>NZ_CP196525.1:0-5456115 GCF_051789535.1 Telluria sp. B2 | reverse complement strand
GTGTGCGGCTAATTGATACGTAACACGCTATTTTACCTGTCTTCGCGAAAGTTATCCACAGGTGATCCAGAGTTTTTCGCGCAGCGCTGGGGATAAAAGCAAAGTTATCTACATCCGGAAACAACAGGCGCCTTGACAGCAGGTCGGCAAGTAGGGTCTAATTCAGGGTTCCCTGTCCGCCCGCCTGCTCAGCCCTCCTCCGATGGTTGAGAAATGCACGGACTAGCTGTGGCGTGACGCTGGCTTAACGTAGCGAACTGTCATTGGCGCCGATTCCTGACGAACAGACGTCAGACCCGATTTTGCATACTATTTTGCTTTAAGCGAGACCACCATGAAACGTACTTACCAACCTTCCGTCGTTCGTCGCAAGCGTACGCACGGCTTCCGCGCACGTATGGCTACCCGTGGTGGCCGCCAGGTTCTGAACGCACGCCGCGCCAAGGGCCGCAAGCGTCTGGCTGTCTAAGCCAGCCGCGCCCCGGTCGACCGCGGTCACATGACAGGCGAAGGTTCGCACGACTTCGCGCGCGCTCGGCGCATTCTGAAAACGGATGAATTTTCATCCGTTTTTCGTTTGCGGCCCACGCAAAAATCCGCGCATTTCGTGCTCTACACCCGCCCCAGCCCGCTGCCGCATGCGCGGCTGGGCATCGTCGCGGCCAAACGCTTTGCGCCGCGCGCGGTCACCCGCAACACCATCAAGCGCGTCACGCGCGAACTGTTCCGTACCAGCGAACTGCAGTCGCTCGACTGCATCGTGCGCCTGGCGCGTCCGGTGAATACCAAGGACGGGCCGGCCACCACGACGGCGCTCAAGCGCCTGCTGCGCACGGAACTGTCGCGCCTGTTCGCCTCGCAGCGCCCGCGCAAGCCGGCTCCGGCGAAGGCGGCGGTGCCGGCGCCCGCGGTGGCGGCACAGGCTGCCCCATCTTCATCATCATGAAAACCCTGCTCATCTGGATCGTGCGTGCCTACCGGCTCGTGCTGTCCCCGATGCTCGGGCAGAACTGCCGTTTCTATCCTTCCTGTTCCTGCTATGCCATCGAGGCGCTCCAGACCCATGGCGCGCTGCGCGGCAGCTGGCTGACGGTGCGCCGCCTCGGCCGCTGCCATCCCTGGAACGAAGGCGGGCACGACCCCGTGCCGCCCGCACGGCACAAGCATTCTCACTCAGCCGCTTGCGGTTGCAACCACTCCTGACGAATACCTCAATGGAAATCAACAAACGTACCATTCTGTGGATTGTCTTCGCCGTCTCGTTAGTCGTCCTTTGGAACAACTGGATGGTGTCGAACGGTAAGCAGTCGATGTTCTCGCCCGCACCGCCGGCCAAGGTCGCCCAGGCGCCAGCCACCAACGGCACCACCGGCGTGCCCGCCGCCCCGGCCCAGCCGGGCACCGTGCCGAACGCCGCACCAGGCCAGCCGGCCGCCCCGGCGCCGGTGCGCGCCGAGCGCATCACCATCACCACCGACGTGGTGAAGGCCGACATCGACACCATGGGCGGCGTGATCCGCCGCCTCGAGCTGCTGCAGTACCCGGACCACTTCGACAAGACCAAGAACCAGGTCCTGTTCGACGTGTCGGGCAACAACGTCTATCTGGGCCAGACCGGTTTGATCGGCACCACCCCGGCCGGCGTCCTGCCGAACCACAACACGCCTTTCGTGGCGCGTCCAGGTGTGCGCACCATCGACGGCAACAACCAGGTGCAACTCGTCCTCGAAGCCGAGCAGGGTGGCGTGAAGCTGACCAAGACCTTCACCTTCAAGCGCGGCGACTACGTGATCGACGTGCGCCACGACGTCACGAACCTGACCGCGGCGCCGGTCCAGCCTGCGCTCTACCTGCAGCTCCAGCACGACGGCAACAAGCCGCCGGGCGACTCCTGGTTCACCCCGAGCTTCACCGGCCCGACCCTGTGGACCCCGGAAGACAAATACCAGAAGCTGAGCTTCGAGAACATCGAGAAGAACAAGGCCGAGCACTCGACCAAGTCGAACGGCGGCTGGGTGGCGGTCTCGCAGCACTTCTTCGTGTCGGCCTTCATTCCGAGCGAAAACACCCCGCGCGACATCTTCACCAAGAAGATCGCGACCAACCTGTACGCGATCGGCACCGTCCAGTCGCTGGGCACCGTGGCGCCGGGCGCGACCGTCTCGAACACCGCGCGCCTGTACTCGGGCCCGCAGGACGAGAAGAAGCTCGAGACCATCACCCCGGGCCTGGAGCTGGTGAAGGATTACGGCATGTTCGCGATCATCGCCAAGCCGCTGTTCTGGATCATGGACCACATCCACCAGCTGCTGGGCAACTGGGGCTGGACCATCATCGCCTTCACCATCCTGATCAAGCTGGCCTTCTTCCCGCTGTCGGCCGCCGGCTACCGCAGCATGGCGAAGATGCGCGTGGTGACGCCGAAGATGCAGGCGATCCGCGAACGCTTCAAGAACGATCCGGTCAAGATGCAGCAGGCCACCATGGAGCTGTACAAGGCCGAGAAAATCAACCCGCTGGGCGGCTGCCTGCCGATCCTGATCCAGATGCCGGTGTTCCTGGCCCTGTACTACGTGCTGCAGGCCTCGGTCGAGATGCGCGGCGCGCCGTGGATCGGCTGGATCACCGACCTGACCCAGCCTGACCCGTTCTTCATCCTGCCAGTGCTGTACGCGATCTCGATGTTCGTCACCGCCAAGCTGAACCCGCAGCCGGCCGACCCGATGCAGGCGAAGATGATGCTGTTCATGCCGCTGGCATTCTCGGTCATGTTCGTGTTCTTCCCGTCGGGCCTGGTGCTGTACTGGGTGGTCAACAACCTGGTGTCGATCGCCCAGCAGTGGGTCATCACCAAGAAGTTCGAGCCGAAGAAGTAATTCGTTCCGGCCTCAAGGAAAGCCCGTGGAAAACCACGGGCTTTTTTTATCATCTACAATTTCCGCATGAAGCTTGATACCTCCCCCATCGCCGCCATCGCCACCGCACCGGGACGCGGCGGCATCGGCGTCGTCCGCGCCTCGGGCAAGGCGCTCGGTCCCCTGATCGAATCCCTGTTCCCCGGCACGACCCTGGCGCCGCGCCACGCCACCTATATCCCGTTCAAGTCGGGCGACGGCAGCGTCATCGACCAGGGCCTGGCCCTGTATTTCAAGGCGCCGCATTCCTATACCGGCGAAGACGTGCTGGAACTGCAGGGCCACGGCGGCCCGGTCGTGCTGCAGATGCTGCTGGCACGCGTGCTGGAAGCGGGGGCCGAGCACGGCCTGCGCCTGGCCGAGCCGGGCGAATTCACGCGCCGCGCCTACCTGAACGACAAGCTCGACCTGGCCCAGGCCGAGGCCGTGGCCGACCTGATCGACGCCTCGACCGAAGCCGCGGCGAAATCCGCCTCGCAGTCGCTGTCCGGCGCCTTCTCGCAAGTCGTGCACCGGCTGGTCGAGCAGACCATCAACCTGCGCATGCTGGTCGAGGCGACGCTGGATTTCCCGGAAGAGGAAATCGACTTCCTGGAGAAATCGAACGCCCGCGGCCAGCTGGCCGGCATCATTGACTCGCTCGAACACGTCTTCCGCCAGGCGGCGCAAGGCGCCCTGCTGCGCGAGGGCCTGAACGTGGTGCTGGTCGGGCAGCCGAACGTCGGTAAGTCCTCGCTCCTGAATGCGCTGGCCGGGGCCGAGGTAGCGATCGTCACGCCGATCGCCGGCACCACCCGCGACAAGGTCAGCGAAACCATCCAGATCGAGGGTATTCCGCTGAACATCATCGACACCGCGGGCATCCGCGCGATCGACGAGGGCATCGACGTGGTCGAGCGCATCGGCATCGAGCGCACCTGGGGAGAAGTCGGCAAGGCGGACGTGATCCTGCACCTGCTGGACGCCAACCTGGGCCCGAGCGCGGCCGACGAGCAAATCGTCGCCGCCTTCCCGGCCGGCGTGCCGGTGGTGCGCATCTGGAACAAGATCGACCTGTCGGGACACCGCGCCACGGTCGACCAGGCGGCGGACGCGACCCATATCTACCTGTCGGCCAACGAAAAGACCGGGATCGACCTGCTGCGCGCGGAACTGCTGCGCATCGCCGGCTGGCAGCAGACGGGCGAATCGCTGTATCTCGCGCGCGAGCGTCACCTGATCGCCCTGCGCGCGGCGCGCCGCCACCTCGATGTGGCGGCCCAGCACGCGGCGCAGGACGACCAGTCGCTGGACCTGTTCGCGGAAGAGCTGCGCCTGGCCCAGGATCAGCTGTCGAGTATTACGGGCGAGTTCACGCCGGATGATTTATTGGGCGTGATTTTCAGCCGCTTCTGTATCGGCAAATAAGCGTTTGTTTTTCGTAGGGTGGGCACCTGTGCCCACGCGGTCTCACCGGGTGAGCATTACGAATGCTTCCGTCAAGCCGCAATCGGTGTGCAACTGCCGTACCGCGTGGACACAGGTGTCCACCCTACAAAACTATAAAAGCCACACATCACCGATCACGTCGCCCAGCCGCGCGCACGCGAGCTCCCGCCGCTTCATGCTAGGCTCTACCCCAGCGAACACAGGAGCACTCATGACCGACCCCCATGCACGCCGCCGGCGCATTCTGCTGGCAACCCTGGCCGTCTCGGGCGCCGCCCTGCTGGCCTCCTGCGCCAGCCTGCTCGGCCCGCGCGAAGTCGACCTGCCGCTGTCGAAGCTGCAATCCAGCCTCGACCGCCGCTTCCCGATGGACAACCGCATGCTCGAGCTGTTCGACGTGCGCCTGACACGCCCGCAGTTGGCGGTGCACGAAGGCGACCGCGTCTCGCTCACCGTCGACGCCACCGTCGCCCAGTCCTTCCTGCGCCGGCCGCTCGCCGGCAGCCTGGCGTTTTCCGGGCGCCTCTACGTCGACCCGGCCAGGAGCGGCGTTTTCATGGCCGAACCGCGCATCGAGCGCTTCGCCATAGCCGGGCTGGACGAGTCGGTGCAGCGCCAGCTGGCGCGCGCCGCCAACGGCCTGATGGACCAGCTCGTTCTCGACATCCCCGTCTATACCTTCCGCATGGACGAGCTGCGCTATGCCGGCGTGCAGTACGTGCCAACCCGTATCGCCACCACGGCGAGCGGCCTGCGCGTATCGCTCGAACCCGCCCAGCCGCGCTGAACGCTGTTACAAATCCGGTCCCGTTGAAGGCCGCGCACGATTGACGCAGGCCCTGTATTTGTTATCAATAATGCTATGATTTCCGCACCCGAGAACACTGGCGTCCGTACTGCGCCCGGCGGTGGAAGAAGGTGTTGTTCGGTTGCCGCAAGCCTGCAATTCCTTGCGGATGGCGTTGCGGATGCGCCGGGTTCGGCGCACACTGGGCATCGAATGGCTGTGGCAGCGCTGCCGGTGCGGGCTCCCGGATTGCGCTTTCTCATGCCTGGGATGTTCCGCTGAAGTAATCTTGCTTTACGGATTGACGTGCTGCGGTGGGGGGGATCTTGGAAACGATACAAGAGAGTTTGCCGAACGAAAGCGTGATGGCTGAGCCATTGGCGGCCTCTGCCGCGCGCACCATGCCGACGCGCCTGAGTCTGCCGGCCAAGGGTTCCTGCTGGTATTGCGAGAAACCGCTCGACAGCGTGCGCCGCTTTTGCGGAAAAGGCTGCGCCGACTCGTTCGACGAAGAGGCCGAATACACGCGCTGAAAGCGCGCTCCTCCAGCGCGCCAATCAACCCCATGGCGGCCTTGCATCGCTCGCCGTAGCGGGCGTGCTGTCTCCTGGCGCGTCGCCTCGTCTCCAGGCTTGATTTTCAGGTTGCGCCAGAGGCGCTCAGCTTTTACTCCCGGCCCGCCCGGACCGTTCGAGCAGCGCCAGGGCACGCTCGAAATCGAAGTCCGCGACCGCGGCGCCGAGCCTGCCGTATTCCTCTTCTCCCAGTTCCGCAACCAGCACATCGCGCGCCTGCTCGACCAGGTCGACGGCTTCGCCATCGCCAATATCGAGCAGGGTGCGCAGGCGGGCCACCACATCGTCGCTGCCCACCAGGCGTGGCGCCGGCACGCCGGACTCGGCCAGGCCGGGCATCGCGTCGAGTTCACGCAAGACGTGCGCCAGTTCGGCATCGAGGCGCGCGAACGACGTCCCGAGACTGGTCGCGCCGGCTGTTCCGGCGGCCGGCGCCCGCAGGGCCGCTTCCAGCGCCAGTGCCGCCGCGTGCAGGGAAGGCGCCTCGATCATCCCGGCCGCACCCTTGAGCGTGTGGACCAGGCGCTGGGCCAGCATCAGGTTGCCGGTCTCGATGGCGGTGCCGATGGCGCCGCCGGCACTACGGTAGTCGTGGCGAAAGCGCGCCAGCGCGCGCAGGTAGACCGGGCGGTTGCCCATCAGGCGCTCGACGCCGGCTTCGACATCCACCAGCGGCGCGGGCGCGGCGCCCGCTGCCGCCGGCTTCGTGATGGCCGGGTCCGGCTTGTTCATCGCGGATCAGCGGGCCGTCGTGAACGACCAGTTGCGGCTGACCGCCGAGCCATCGACCGTGCCGGCGAAGGTCACGTCGTAGGTCGTGCCGGCCACCAGCGGCGAGAGCGGCACGATCGCGGCCGAGGAGCGTCCGGTGTGCGTGTCGTTCGCATTGCTCAGCAGGCGCGTCGCCAGGTCGGCGCCGCCGCGTGGGCGCACGGTGAAGGTTTGCACCACGACCGGCGCGTTGATGTTGGCGTGCACGCTGATCGGATAGCCGACTTCGTTGCGGTCGGGGACCGGGTCGGGCGATTCGGTGTCGCTGAAGAAGTTACGCGGTACGCCGGTCTGGGTATCGAAAGGCCAGACCGCGACCTGGCCGCGCGCCAGGCCCGTGCCGTAGCCGTTGTTGGCGGTGAAGTTGGCGGTGAAATAGCTGCGGCCGGTGCCCGAGGTCGCCGCGCCGGTGCCGACTTCCTTGAACACCGGCTCGAAGATGACGAAGCGGTGGTAGACCGCGGTGATCAGTTCCTCGGCCATGTATTGCCCGGAGTTGTTCGACGCCGCCGAGATCACTTCGCCATAGGCACGCGCGGCGCTGGTGTTGAACACGTAGCCGGCGGCGGCCAGGCGGTCGGCCAGGGTAGCGCCGGTGAAGCCCTCGCGCCCTGGAGTCTGCTCGTGCGAAATGGTGTTGTTGATGCGCTGGTAGTCCGAATGGCCTTGCGCCGCGATGTCGATCACGGTGCTGTGGGTGAGCGTGGACAGGCCGACCTGGGCGCGGCGGAAGTTCAGCCATTCGCGGCCATCGAGCGCGATATTGCCGGTCAGCGCAGGCGCACCGGGCTGCGTCGGTATGCCCGAGACCGGCGGGGCGGGGGTGAGCGGATCGGGATTCGTGGTCCCCGGCGGCGCATTGCCGCTGGGGGGCGCGCTCGGGGCCGGGCTGTCGCCGCCGCCGCCGCCGCCGCACGCGGCCAGGGCCAGGGCGGTGACGCATCCCGCCAGTATTGTCCGCGCGCGAAGGATTTCGCTCATCCGTAACTCCTGATATGAATCAAATCTGTGGATGCACATTCTAGGACAAATCCAAAACGCATGACTCCAGCGCCGTGCGCGACCGTGCCGCTCTTGCCACTGTAGAATACGGCCATCTTTCCCACGTCCGGACACCAATTGAACCAGCCCCGACCCAAGCGCCTGGCGCGCGCCAAGTTTGCCCTGCCGAGTTTCGTCACCCTGCTGTCGATCGCCTGCGGTTTCGGCAGTATCGTCATCTCGGTCGACAACGCCCAGGTCGGCGCCCCGGGCGACTTCCGGCTGGCCGCCATCCTGCTGGTGCTGGCCGGCGTGTTCGACGCGCTCGACGGCTTCGTTGCGCGCGCCACCAACACCCAGTCCAGCTTCGGCGTCCAGCTCGACTCCATCGCCGACGTCATGAACTTTGGCTGCGCGCCCGGCCTGCTGCTGTACTGCTACGGTTTCGCCCAGCTCGGCGCGGCGCACCCGACCATCGTGCGCATGGGCGGCCTGGCCTGCTTCATCTTCGTTGCCTGCGGCGCGCTGCGCCTGGCGCGCTTCAACGTTTCGGTCGGCAAGACCGATCCTCGCTACTTCGTCGGCATGCCGATCACGGCGGGCGCGGCCTGCGTCGCCTCCGTCGTTGTCGCCTGGCCCGACCCGGTCGTCAACACCGCCCAGGCGTTTGCCGTGATGGCGCTGATGGTCGCCATCGGCACGCTGATGGTGTCGACTGTACGCTTTCCTAGCAGCAAGCAAAAGTTGACCAAAGGAATGTACATCGTCCTGGCTGTGGCGGTCCTGTTGCTGATCATATTGCAGACGCGCTTTTTCGTGCTCTTCTTCCTGCTCTACATCTGCGCCACGCTGTTGCTCAACATCGCCTGGCAGAGCGGCTGGCGCGGCATTGCGCCGCCCAAGGTCTACGACGAAGACGAGGCGCAGGTCTAAGCAAATTTGTCGAGCAGGGCCGCCAGCCGCGCCGCCGTGGCGCGCGCGTCCTCGAGATTGTCGGCCTGCTCGCTATGGGTCACGACGGTCGCCGTGAGCAGTTGAACGAACGAGCGGTCGAGCGCCTTGCGCGCCGCCGCCATCTGCTGGGCGACGGCCTCGCAATCCGAGGGCTCGGCCGCCAGCGCGATCAGCTTCTGGACCCCGCGCAACTGGCCCTCGATGCGGGCCAGGCGATTGAGCAGGTCCTTCTTCTGCTGGGCTGTCAGCGCGCGGCCCTCGATGATCTTGACCCCTTCCGCCATGGCGTCCTCAGGCCACTTCGTGTCCGCGCGCCGCGCGCAGGATCGCGAACCAGTCGGCGCGGTCGAGCGCGATGCCGGTCGCGGCGACCGCGGCGGCCACCGATTCGATGCGTCCGCTGCCGGTCAGCGGCAGCGGACGGCTCGGCAGCGCCATGATCCAGGCGAACACCACGCTGGCGAAGGACTGATTGATGCGGTCAGCCACTTCCTGGATGGTGGCGCGCAAGTTGACGATGCGCGGGTCGTTCGAGGTGAACAGGCGCCCGCCGCCGAGCGGCGACCAGATCATCGGCGCCACGCCCAGGTCCTGCAGGCCGTCGAAGGTCTCGTCGAACATCGGCGCGGTGTGCAGCGGCGAGAATTCGACCTGGTTCGTCGCCAGCGGCACGCGCCGGTTCAGCGCCTCGAACTGGTGGCGGGTGAAGTTCGACACGCCGACATGGCGCACCTTGCCGTCCTGCTGCAGGCGGGTGAAGGCTTCGGCGACCTCGTCGAAGTTCATCAGGGGATCCGGGCGGTGGATCAGCAGCAGGTCGAGGTGGTCGGTGCCGAGCTGGCGCAGCGACTGTTCGGCGGAAGCGACGATGTGTTCGAAACTGGTGTCGTAATGCTGGATCGTGTGCTCGGGGCGCTTCGAGGAAATCAGCTTGATGCCGCACTTGCTGACGATCTCGATCCGGTCGCGCAGCGAGGGCTGTGCGCGCAGGGCTTCGCCGAACAGGGTCTCGACGCCGTAGTCGCCGTAGATGTCGGCATGGTCGAAACTCGTCACACCCAGCGCGATGCATTCCTCGATGAAGGCGACGCGCGACGACACCGGCATGTTCCATTCGCCCATGCGCCACATGCCGGCGACGATGCGCGACAGTGCGAGGCCATCGCGGCGGGTGGCGATGCGAGGGCAGGTGAGGGAAGGCTGGGTCATCGGGGGTGCTTTCTTGCTTATACGGTAACAAGGCATTATAGCGGCGGCAGCCTGGCGGCGTCGCCGCATGCAACGTGGTGCAGACCCGTAGGGTGGACGGCTCCACCCGTGAATGAGTGCGCCTGCGGCAGGGATGCCGTCCACGCGTTCAACGATCCTCCGAACCGCCGCGGCAGATCATCCGTTCGTTGAACGCGTGGACGGCGCAAACGCTGACAACGAGCAAGCACCTGGTGGAGCCGTCCACCCTACGGGGCAGCAGCCCTGTCCTCGGTCGTAGAAAACAAAACGCCCGCCGGGCGAACCGGGCGGGCGTTGCAGGAAGCACCTATGCAAGCAAACTAAGCGCTTACTTCATCCAGAGGCGCATCGAGTCCCAGGCGCGGCCGAAAACCGAGGCTTCCGACACTTCTTCCAGCGCCACGACCGGCAGCACCAGCAGCGGCTTGCCGTCGACCATCATCTTCAGGGTGCCGACGCGGCCGTTCTTCGGCAGCGGGGCGACCAGCGGGTCCTTGCGCTCGAGCACAGGCTTGAGCTTGCCGGCGACGCCCTTCGGCACCGTCACCAGGACGTCGTTGGTGAAGCCGATCTTCACGTTCGACTGCGAACCCTTCCACACTTCCGGCGTGGCCACGGCCTGGCCCTTCGAATACAGCTTGACGGTGTCGAAGTTCTGGAAGCCCCAGTTCAGGAGCTTCTGGCTTTCCTGGGTACGCGCGCCATCCGAGCTGGCGCCGGACAGCACCGAGATCAGGCGGCGTTCGCCGCTGTTGCCGTTCGGGCGGCGGGCCGAGGCGATCATGCTGTAGCCCGAGGCGTCGGTGTGGCCGGTCTTCATGCCGTCCACCGTCGGGTCCAGCCACAGCAGGCGGTTGCGGTTCTGCTGGGTGATCTTGTTGTAGGTGAACTGCTTGACCGAGTCGATCTTGTAGAACTCGGGGAAGTCGCGGATCACGTGGGTGGCCAGGGTGGCCAGGTCCTGCGCGGTCGAGTAGTTGTCCGGGCTCGGCAGGCCGTGCGGGTTGGCGAACTTCGTGTTCTTCAGGCCCAGGCGCTGGGCTTCGCGGTTCATCAGCGTGACGAAGGTGCCTTCGTCGCCGGCGACCGCTTCGGCCAGCGCGACGGCGGCATCGTTACCAGACTGCACCATCAGGCCATGCAGCAGGTCGCTGATGCTGACCGGGGTGGCCGGATCGATGAACATCTTCGAGCTGCTCGAATCGACTTTCCAGGCGCGGGTCGACACATTGACCATCTGGTTCAGGGTCAGCTTCTTGTCGCGGATCGCCTGGAAGGTGACGTAGGCCGTCATGATCTTGGTCAGCGATGCCGGCTCGATACGCAGGTTCGGGTCCTGGGCCGCGATGACCTGGCCGCTGGTGGCGTCGAGCAACAGCCACGATTTCGCCGCGATCTGGGGCGCGGGCACGGTTTGCGCACTGGCCGATACCATCAGCAGGCTGGCGGCCACGGCCGCAATCAGTTTTTTCATGGGAGCTAAAGTCTAAGTCAGTGGGGTGGTGAAGCGCAGGCAATGCCTGTCAAGACATTGCCCGGAGAAAAAAGAAGAGCCTAATTATAGGCCAGTGCCGCCGCCAACAGTACAGTCTTCACGCAGCCTTAATACAAGCTTAATTGTCGCGGCGCCACATCTGGATGACGAGGTTCTTGATCGGATTGAGGCGGCGGTGGAAGAAGTGGTCGGCGCCGGGGATCACGATCACCGGGATTTCCAGGGGCCGCGCCCAGTCGAACACCATTTGCAGCGTGATGGTGTCGTCCTGCTCGCCGTGGATCAGGATGGTGTCTTCGGGCACCGCCGGCATCGGCCACTTGCCGGCAGCGGTGCCGACCAGCACCATGCGCTCGACCGACTTGCCCTCGGCCGCGAGGCGCGCCTGCAGCTGCGCCTGCACGAAGGTGCCGAAAGAGAAACCCGACAGCGCGACCGGCAGGCCCGGATACTGTTCCTGCATGTGGTCCAGCATGACCTGCATGTCGTCGACTTCGCCGTGGCCGCGGTCGTGCTCGCCCTCGGACTCGCCGACGCCGCGGAAGTTGAAGCGCGCGGTCGCATAGCCGAGCGTAACAAAAGTGCGCGCCAGCGTCTGCGTGACCTTGTTTTCCATCGTGCCGCCGTACAGCGGATGCGGATGGGCCACCAGCGCGATGCCGCGCGGCGCCTCTTCCGGCAGGTCGAGCAGGCATTCCATCTTGCCGGCGTGGCCGGTCAGGTAAAACTTTTTCGAAAACTTGTTCATGTAAATACAGGGTCAGATCTTCAGGCGCTCGACGACCTCGCCTTTGAGGATGTGGGTGTCGATGATGTCGTCGATGTCGGCGGTGTCGACATAGGTGTACCAGGTTCCCTGCGGGTAGATCACCACGACCGGGCCCTCTTCGCAGCGCTCGAGGCAGCCGGCCTGGTTGATGCGGACCTTGCCCGGCTGATTCAGGCCGAGCTGCTTGATACGCTTCTTGGCATGCTTCTGCGCAACCTCGGCGCCGGCCTTGCCGCAGCTCTGGCGGCAATTCTCGCCTTCGCGCACGTTCATGCAGAAGAAGACGTGGTGTTCGTAGAAGGGTTTTTCGTCGTTCATATCGGTCTCGTTCAATGCAGGATGGCCATGCGCAATGATACGCGTTCCGGGTCAGTGCCGTCCCTCATGCCGATTCAGCTTGTGCGAGGGAAGCAGCAGGAACCAGAGTGCAAGAAACGGCCAGCTCATCGAGAGGAACTGGGCCGCGCCATTGAAGTTCAGGAATTTACCCTGCACCCAGCCCTGCAGGGTGGAAGTGAAATAGGGGTTGGCCGGAATCGTGTTCACCACGATCAGGCTCAGCACGAGCGTGACCACGGCCAGCCGGCGCTGCGCCAGCTGGGGCGCGAAGGCGAGACCCGCCAGCATGATCAGGCCGATCAGGAAGCCGCCCTCGGCGCCGGGCGTGACCCAGACGAAGGCATTGTCGGGCCGGAACAGCAGCGAACTGGCCAGGGTCTTGGTGACCAGGGCCGCGCCCAGCATCAGCAGCACCAGGGTGTAGCGCGGCGCGCCCCGGCGCAGCAGGCACAGCAGGGTCAAGGCCGCGCCGGTCATGCCGCAGGCGGTGATGATGGTCTCGGACAGCCAGTACTGCTCGACGCTCATCGCCGGACCCGGGCGCAGCATGGCGACCAGGTCGATGTCTTCATCGAACAGGTTCGACAGCCAGCCGGATACCATCGGCAGCACCTGGCCGTGGCCGAACAGGAAGCTCTGCGGGTAGATCTGGGCCAGCGGCCACAAGGCGAGGAGCACCAGGCCCTGGCTCGCGTGCGGGGCGAACCAGCGCCGCCGCAGGCGGTTCAGGCGGCCTTCCTGGAGCAGGCCGCGCGCCAGCAGCGGTCCGATGCAGGCGCCGATGAAGGCGCCGGCCGAGTTGGTGAGCAAATCGAGGTTCGAGGGCACGCGGCTCGGCAGGTAGTTCTGCACCGCCTCCATCGTGCCCGACACCAGGATGCCGAGGATGGTCGCCAGCAGCGCCGCCCAGATCCCGCGCACGAAGGGGTACAGGGCCAGCACCAGCAGCACGCCCAGGGGCACGTAGCCGACGATGTTGACCATCACGTCGAAGCCGGTCCAGTAGCGCTGCTTGACCAGGTTCAGGAAGGACAGCAGCGGCAGGCCATTGCTGCGCCAGCCGGTAAAGGGATACCAGCTGGCGTAGACGATCAGGAGCAGGTAGGCCAGCAGCGCCGCGCGCGCCACGGGCGAACCGCGGCGCGGGGCGGCTTCCGGCAAGTCATGGTCGGCTGTCCCGTTGACTTCCTGTTTTGTCATCGTGCTCGGGTATCGATGCCGGCTAGCCAGGCGAGGATGTCGGCGCTGGCGCCGTCCAGGCTGGCCGCCAGCGCCCGCACGCCGCCGGCGGCGTCCGCGCTCGGCGCCGGGGCGCTGCGACTGAAGGTCTTCTGGTCGAGCAGGACATGGCCGCGGAACACGGACGCGCGCAGCACCAGCTGGCCCTCGCTCTGGCTGGCGCTGGAGAAGGCGTGGGTGAATTCGTCGACCTCGATGCGCATGATCGGCACGCCGGTGGTGGTGTCGGTTGCCGACAGCACCTTCACGCCGGCCTGGGCCAGGCGCGCCTTGACGCGCTGGGTCACCAGCATCAGGGGATTCGCGCTCCAGCGGCTGTTGGCATAGGTGCGCGCCTGCAGCGGATCGGCGTAGTTCAGGCGGTACATCATGCGTTCGTTCTCGAGCGCGGGCGAGCCGGTCGCGTCCATCACGACAATCGCCGCCAGCGGCGCCTGCGCCGCCTGGGTGGCCGGCGCACCGAGCGGGCCGAAGTCGAACTGGGTGTTGTTGGCGGAAGGCCTGCTGGTGCCGCAGCCGGCCAGGGTCAGGGCAAGGGCGGCGGCGCCGAGGATGCGGGACGAAGTCATGGTGGTGGGGGTCCTCATTTGGTCGGGGCGACGAAGCCCGGTTCGCCGGGGCCGGGTTGGGCGTCCGGCGCGCCGAACAGGATGCCCTGCGGGCGGTCCGAGAGCGAGTCCGCCGTGCGGCGCACCGAGCGCAGCGCCGTGCGCGCCTCGTCCGTCATGCGCACCACGTGCGGCAGGGTTTCCGCTTCCAGGTCGGAGGTCACGCCCTGCAGCGAACCGATGGCGTCGTTCAGGCGGTTCAGTGGGCCGTCCGGCGCCTGCAGGCCGGTGGCCAGGCGGTCATAGTTCTTCACCGTGGCGGTGGCGCTGTCGGCAAAGGTGTCGAAGGATTCCAGGCTGCCTTCGAGCTTGTCGGCCAGGCGCGGCAGCTTGTCGATCGTCGGGCCCAGGCGCTGCGGGATCTCGCCGTAGGCGGCGGCGGCCTTGCTGATGTTGTCGAAGGCGCCGATGATGGTCTTCTGGTTCTCGTCGCTCATCAGGTTGTTGATGCGCGTGGTGATTTCTTCGGTGCGGTCGAGGATGGCCAGGCCGCGCTTTTCCAGCTGGTCGAGCAGGCCCGGGCGCAATGGGATGCGCCCCACATGGTCGGGGTCGGTCTTGAGCAGGGGCGAGCCGGTGCGGTCGTCGTCGAGCTGGATGAAGGCGATGCCCGTCACGCCCTGGTAGCCGAGCGATGCGAAGGTGGTGGTGGTGATCGGCGAGCCTTCCTCGACCGACATCCTGATGAGGATCTGGCCGGTGACCTTGGGATCGAACACGATCTCGTCGACGCGCCCTACCTCCAGGCCGCGGTAGCGCACCGTGGCCTGCGGGTTCAGGCCGGGAATCGACTGGGTGGTGACGATCTCGTAGGGCGTCAGTTCGGTCTTGTCGCGGTTGAGCCAGAGGCCCGCGAGCACGGTCGCCACCAGCAGGGCGATCGTGAACACGCCTGTCATGAGGGCATACGATCGGTTTTCCATGTCACTCCTTCGCTTCGTCCTCCGCCGCCTCGTCGCGTTCGTCGAGCACCTCGAGGGCCCGGCGGCCGCGCGGGCCGAGGAAGAAATGTTTGATGAAGGGATGGTCGACCCGCAGCACGTCGCGCGACGGTCCGAGCGCCAGCACGTGCTTCTCGGCCAGGACCGCGATGCGCGAGGAAAGCGCAAACAGCGTGTCGAGGTCGTGGGTCACCATCACCACGGTCAGTTTCAGTTCGCGGTGCAGGGCCTGGATCAGGGCCACGAAGGCATCCGACAAGTCGGGGTCCAGCCCCGCGGTCGGCTCGTCCAGGAACAGGAGGCGCGGTTCCAGCGCCAGGGCGCGCGCCAGCGCGGCGCGCTTGACCATCCCGCCCGACAGGTCGGACGGCATCTTGTTGGCGTGTTCCGCCCCCAGGCCCACCATGTCCATCTTGAGCAGCACCGCGTCGCGGATCACGTCTTCCGGCAGGGCGCGCAGTTCGCGCATCGGCTGGGCGATGTTGTCGAAGACCGTCAGGGCCGAATATAGCGCACCTTGCTGGAACAGCATGCCCCAGTGGTTGCGCATCTGCTGCAGCTGCTCGGGACCGGCCGCGCTGATGTCCTCGCCGAACACGCGCACGCAGCCGCGCGTGGGGCGTTCCAGTCCCAGCATCTGGCGCAGCAGCACGGTCTTGCCGGTGCCGGACCCGCCGACGATCGAGAGGATCTCGCCCGAGTAGATTTCCAGGTTCAGGTCCTGGTGCACGACGGTCTTGCCGAACTTGGTCCACAGGTTGCGGATCTCGACCACCGGCGGGCCGACGTCCTCTTCCGGCCTGCGGTTCAGGCGCTGGCGGCGCGCAGTGCTGTCCATCTTGTCATCCGATTTTTTCTCCATCTGCATCAGAAGCCCACCCCGCTGAAGATGATGGCGAACACGGCGTCGGCCAGGATCACCACCGTAATGGCCGTGACCACCGAGGTGGTGGTGCCGCGTCCCAGGCTTTCGGTGTTCGGCTTGATGCGCAGGCCGAAGTGGCAGGACACCAGGGCGATCAGCACGCCGAAGGTCATCCCTTTCAACAGGCCGATCGTGTAGTTCACCAGCGGCACCGCATCCGGCAGCTTTTGCAGGAAGTAGCGGAAGGACAGGCCCAGCTCCAGCTTGGCCGAGGCCATGCCGCCGATCAGGGCCATGGCGTCGGTCCAGACCACCAGCAGCGGCATCGAGACGGCCAGCGCGATCACCTTCGGCATGATCAGGCGGTAGCCGTGGGAGATGCCCATCACCAGCATGGCGTCGAGTTCTTCGGTCACGCGCATCACGCCCAATTGCGCCGTGATCGAGGAACCGGAACGGCCGGCGACCAGGATTGCCGCCAGCAGCGGCCCGAGCTCGCGGATCACGCTCATGCCGAGGATGTTGACCAGGTAGATATCGCCGCCGAACATGCGCAGCTGCTGGGCCGACAGGTAAGAGAGCACCACGCCGATCAGGAAGCCCACCAGGGCGGTGATGCCCAGCGCCTGGAAGCCGGAGTGATAGATGTTGGCCGAGATCTCGCGCCAGGGACCCGTGTTCGGGCGGCGGATGAAGCGCCCGAGGTCCTGCACCAGGCGCCCGATCAGGGCGACGAAGCCATGCAGGTGTTCGAAGAAGGTGAGCAGGCCCTGGCCCAGCACGATGATCCAGTTCAGCGCGCTCACGCGGGTGCGCGGCAGGCTTTTCTGGCTGGCGCTCTCGATACGGTTGAACAGTTCTTCCTGGCGCGGGTCGAGACGCAGCTGGGCGGGGCGCTTCTTGCCCCAGGCGTTCCAGAACATCTGGGCGCCGATGTGGTCGATGCTGTCCACTTCGGTCAGGTCCCATGCCAGCCCGGACTGTTTCTTCAGGCTGGCCAGCGTGCGGTTGATCCCCTTGAGCAGGCCGCACTGGGTGAGGACGCTGACCTGCCAGACACCGCTCACCATGACAGATTGCGCCGCGCCGCCGGCGGATTTCTGGATGGTTAATATTGGCGGTTTATCAATCTGCATTATTGCAGTGTAAAAGGAATTGGCCGGCTTTGCATATTGGCGCTCCTGTAGAGTGCTCAGGCCGCAAGATGGCGTACCTGACGCGCCGGCGCCGCCACCGGCTGGGCCGCCGCTTTCTTGTGCGCGCCGTCGACATTGCCGGCGTAATCGCTCGCCAGCAGGGCGGCTGCCCCTTCCTGCGTCAGGCCGGTCATGACCAGCCACTCGGCCACCAGTTTGGCCAGGCGGTCGAGCGCGATGCGGTGGGTGGCGTCGGTCCTGGTATATATCCAGTCCGAGAAGGCCATGAAGTTTTCAAAAGGACGCGCGCCCAGCAGTTCCTTGACCGTGTTGGCGAAGCGGCCGGAATTGGCCACCAGGTCCCAGTAGCGCGCGAAACGCACCAGGCGCTGCATGGCCGGGAAATCGATCAGGCTGGTCGCCAGCACCGTATAGGGTGGATAAGGATCGTAGACCATCTTGAATGGCCCGGTGTGGCGGATGATCGGCGTGCCGCGCAGCCGCTTCAGGATGCCGAACTGGATCTCGTGCGCGCCGAGACCGACCAGCTGGTCGAAGCCGCGCGCGAAGCTGGCGATGTCCTCGCCCGGCAGGCCGGCGATCAGGTCCACGTGCAGGTGGGCCTGCGATTGCGTGCACAGCCAGCGGATGTTGTCGGCCGCCTTCTCGTTGTTCTGCTTGCGGCTGACCAGGGCCTGCACTTCCGGGTTGAAGCTCTGGATGCCGATCTCGAACTGCAGCGCGCCGGCCGGGAATTGGGCGATGGTTTCCTTCAGCGCTTCCGGCAGGTGGTCGGGCACCAGCTCGAAGTGGGCGTAGACCGGATCGTCCGGGTTGGCCGCCAGCTTATCCAGGAAGAACTGCATGATGCGCTGGCTGGTCTTGACGTTCAGGTTGAAGGTGCGGTCGACGAACTTGAACAGGCGCGCGCCGCGGCGGTACAGGTCTTCCAGCTGCGCCAGGAAGTCGTCCAGCGGGAAGGGCCAGGCGGTCTTGTCGAGCGAGGACAGGCAGAACTCGCACTTGAAAGGGCAGCCGCGCGAGGCTTCCACGTAGATCGTGCGGTGCGCGATGTCCTGCGCGCCATATAAAGAGTAGGGCAGGGCGATCTCCGCCATCGGCGGCTGCACGCCCGCATGCACTTTCATGAGTGGCTTGGGGCCGTGCAGGATCTCGGCGCACAGCTTGGGGAAGGTCACGTCGCCCCAGCCGGTGACGACGTAATCGGCCAGGCGGCAGATTTCCTGCTCGTTCGTTTCGAACGAGACCTCGGGCCCGCCGAGCACGATCGTCACCTCGGGCGCGACGCGCTTGAGCATGGCGACGATTTTTGTCGTCTCTTCGACGTTCCAGATGTAGACGCCGAAGCCGACGATGCGCGGCCGGCGCGCCAGCAGGCGCTCGACCACCTCGGTGGTCTTGGCGCCGATGACGAATTCCTGCAGTTCGGTCTCGGCCTGGAGCGGCCCCATGTTCGCCAGCAGGTAGCGCAGGCCCAGCGATGCATGGGCGTAGCGGGCGTTCAGGGTGGTCAGCAGGATGGTCATGGCAGGCGGCAAATGAAGCAAAACAGCCATTTTACGCGCTGGGGCGCTTGCCGGCTCTGGTGTTGTGTGATGTTGCCTGTTAGAATACGCCCCGGAATTCAGGAAGCCTGTTGCCCAGTTGTGGAACAGTTTTCCAGCAAGTTATGCCTGATGACCATAGCAAGTCGGTCCCACCCCTTCCCATCCCGAACAGGACCGTGAAACGACTTTGCGCCGATGATAGTGCTGCAACCAGTGTGAAAGTAGGTTATCGTCAGGCTAGTTATATGTAGGAAGCAAAACGAAAACCGCTCAAGAGATCTTGAGCGGTTTTTTTTCGCCTGTTGATATAGATCGCATCGCGTCATCAAGCGCCGGGGCTTTATGCTTTCCGAATTGAAACTATCAAATGATCATGCATAAAATGCATGTTCGGCGATTTTTCATGAAAGCAGATCATGTTCCTCAGCAATATCGAAACCATTCCCGGCAAGACGATCACCGCCAGCCACGGCGTCGTTTCCGGCAGCACGGTACGCGCCAAGCACGTGGGCCGCGACATCATGGCCGGCCTGAAGAACATCGTCGGCGGCGAACTGCGCGGCTACACGGAGCTGCTGGAAGAATCGCGCGAGCAGGCGGTCGAGCGCATGAAGGCACAGGCCCGGCAGATGGGCGCGAATGCCATCGTCAACGTGCGCTTTTCGACTTCCTCGGTGGCTGCGGGCGCCGCCGAGATCTATGTCTACGGTACCGCGGTCACGGTCGCCTGAGATGGAAATCCTTTTCCTGCTCCTGTTCTGGGGCCTGCCCATCGTGTTCGGCTTCTTCTGCGGGCGGATCATCGAAAAGCAGCACTACGATTCGATCCACGCGCGCGAGAAGGCGTTGCTGCACCTGCCGGCCACGGCAAGCAGGCAGCCGGTGCTGTCGGGGCAGGTTGCGCGCTGCGAGCTGGTCGGCGGCAGCGTCGTGGTCTCGGTCGACTATTTCAAGCGCGCCGCCGCGGCTTTGCGCACGGTCGTCGGCGGCCCGGTCAAGTCGTATGAGAGCCTGCTCGACCGCGCCAAGCGCGAAGCCGTGCTGCGCCTGAAGGAAAGCTGCCCGGAGGCGCACGAGATCGTCAATCTGCGCCTGGAAACGGCGGCCCTGTCGAAGAACACCCAAGGCGGTATCGGCTCCGTCGAGGTCTTCGCCTTCGCCACCGCGCTGTATTACGCCGACACTCGCACCGAGGCGTCCGGTGCATGAAATACCAGCCGTCGCTGCCCGGCCATAACGACAACGTCAGCCAGGAGCATCCACTCAAGGATTTCCTGAAAATTCTGGCAGGGCTGGCGGCGCTGGCGCTGCTCGGTTTTTTCCTGCTGGGCCTGCTGGTCGATGCCGTGGTCGACCGCATGGATAGCGCGACCGAAGCCGCGCTCACACGCATCGTTGCGGAAAAGACGCCCGCCGTTCCATTGAAAGACGACGCGCGCGAAGCGCAGTTGCAGGCGCTGGTCGACAGCCTGCGCGGCTGCGCCGGCCTGCAGGGTCCGGCAACGGTGCGCCTGACCCGCTCGACGACGCCGAACGCGTTCGTCGTGCCCGGCGGGACGATCTACGTGTTTACCGGCCTGCTCGGGCAGGTGCGGTCCGAGAACGGCCTGTCCTTCGTGCTGGCGCATGAACTGGCGCACCTGGCCCATCGCGACCATTTGCGCGCGCTGGGGCGGGGCATCGTCCTGTACGGCCTGGCGGCCCTGGTCAGCGGCGACACGTCAAGCCTGGCGAGCGTGCTGGCGCCGGTGCTCCAATTGGGCGAAGCCAGGTATTCGCAGGCGCGCGAGTCGGCTGCCGACGCGCTGGCGCTGCGAGTGCTCGCCTGCCGCTATGGCCACGCCGGCGGCGCCACCGAGTTCTTCGAGGCGCTCGCGAAAAAGGGGGGCGCCCCCCTGCCGGGTTCGCATTATTTCGCTTCCCATCCAGCGCTGCAGGCGCGCATCGCGGCGCTGCAGGCCATGACTGCGCAGGCCGGGATGAAAACCGGCGCCCTGACGCCGCTGGCCCTCCCGAAGCAGGCCAGGCGTGCGGGCTCACCATAAAAACGACAGGTGCGACGACAGCCGCGCTGAAGCGAGCCCATCAACTTGACTAGTTTGTAATGGTCATGCCAGCATGCAAACTGTATCTCCGCATCAATTTGGAGCAGGCCTGCTCCATGAAGGTTCACTTTCCACCCATCCGGTCACGCGGCTGCAGCCGCAGAAAGCGTCCATATGAAGCGTAGCAACAGCGCGGCTCCCGTATCGCGCCGACTCATCCTTGCACTCTCCCTTGCCCTGAGCCTGGGCGCCTGTCACCGCGACGACGATGACGAGGCCGCGCCGCCACCGCCAGAAACGGCCTCGCGCATCAATGTCGAGCTGGCCCGCACCACGCATGGCGTGCCGCATGTGCGCGCCGACGATTTCCGCAGTCTCGGCTACGGGCTGGCCTATGCCTATGCCCAGGACAATATCTGCATGTTCGCCGACTCGCTGCTGACGGTGCGCGGCGAGCGTTCGCTGTTCTTCGGCGGCGAAGCGCGCGCACCGAAGCGCACTGCCGACGAATACGGCGCCGCCAGCGGCTTCATGGACCTGAAGAACGAGGACAGCGACTTCTTCTTCAAGGGCTATCTCGACCTTGATCAGCTGCGCGCCAACTATGCCGCCGGCGCCCAGGAACCGCGCGACATCCTCGAGGGCTATGTCGAGGGCTATAACCGCTACCTGAAGGATTACACCGGCAAGCTCCCGGCCGCCTGCGCGAATGCCAAATGGGTGCGTCCGATCACGCTCGACGACATGTACCTGGTGATGGCGGAAAAGGCCCTGCACGCCTCAGGCCAGGTGTTCTCGAAAGAATTCGTCGCCGCCGGGCGCACGCCAGGCAGTCCGGTGAGCCTGGCCAAGGCCGCGCCGCGCAAGTTCGACCCCGGCTTCATGCTGGCGCGCCTCGACAAGCTCAACACGCAGGGCATCGGCAGCAATGCGCTGGCGGTCGGCAAGGATTTATCAGGCAGCGGCCGCGGCCTGCTGCTGGGTAATCCGCATTATCCCTGGACCACCACTGACCGCTTCTACCAGGCGCACTTGACCGTGCCGGGCCGCTATGACGCGATGGGCGTGATCATCGGCGGCGTGCCCGCGATCGTCATCGGTTTCAACAAGGACATCGCCTGGAGCCATACCGTCACCACGGCCATTCACTTCACCACCTTCCGGCTGGCGCTGGATCCGGGTGACGCCACGGGCACGACCTACCTGGTCGATGGCGAACGCCAGAAGATGACGAACAAGACGGTGACGGTCGACCTGCTGACGGCCGACGGCTCGGTGCAGAAGCGCAGCAAGACCTTCTATTTCAGCAAGCAGGGCGCGGTCATCGTCAAGCCGGAAGCGGGCATGACCTGGACCTCGAGCGCGGCCTATGTGCTGGCCGACCCGAACCGCAACAACACCCGCATGCTGGAGCAGTGGCTGGGCATCGGCACCGCCGGCAGCGTGCAGGCGATCAAAGCGTCGCTCGACAAGGTGGTGGGCCTGCCCTGGGTGAACACGGTCGCGGCCGACCGCAACGGCAACGCCCTGTATGCCGATGCCAGCGTGGTGCCGCACATGAACGCCGACAAGTTCGCGAACGGCTGCCTGCTGCTGCAAGCCGCGCTGCTGTTCGACGGTTCGCGCAGCAGCTGCGGCTGGGGCCAGGATCCGGGCGCGCCCGCCGGCATCTACTCGCCGGCCACGGCGCCCTGGATGATCCGCACCGACTACGTCGGCAATTCGAACGACAGCTATTGGCTCTCGAATCCAAAGCAGCTCCTGACCGGTCCGGCGCCGCTTGGCTTCTCGCCGCTGTATGGCCGCGTCGGTGTCGAGCAGAGCCTGCGCACGCGGATCGGCTTCCTCCAGCTCGAGCAGATGGTGGCGCAGAAAGGCAAGCTCAATCTCGCCGACATCCAGGAGCTGGCCTTTGCCAACCGCCTGTACTCGGCCGAGCTGGTGCTGCCCGAGCTGCTGCCGGCCTGCGCCGCAAGCGGCGACGCGCTGGTGGTCCAGGCCTGCACCGTGCTCGGCTCCTGGGACCGCCGCGTGAACGTCGACAGCCGCGGCGCAGTCCTGTTCCGCGAGTTCTGGAATTCGGCGGCCGGCATTCCCAACAAATGGGCGGTGCCCTTCAATCCTGCGGACCCGGTGCATACCCCGAGCGGCGTGGCGCCGGCGGCGATTCCCGCGATGCTCACGGCACTGAGGAATGCCGCCGCCAAGCTGCAGTCGCTCGGCATCCCACTCGACGGCCGCCTCGGCGACTACCAGGTGGAACCGCGCAACGGCGTGCGGATTGCCCTGCATGGCGGCGTCGGCAATATCGACGGCTCCTACAACTCGCTGACCATGCGCAACCCCTTGGGCGCCGGCGGCTACGAGGGCGTGCACTGGGGTCAGAGCTATATCCAGACCGTGACGTTCGATGACCAGGGCCCGGTGGCGCAGGCCATGCTGACCTACGGCCAGTCGGTCGATCCGACGTCGCCCTGGTATGCGGACCAGGTGCAGGTCTACTCCCGCAAGGAGTGGCCGGTGCTGCCGTTCACGTCTGAAAAGATCAAGGCCGACCCGAACTATGCGCGGGTGACCCTGAAGGAGTAAGGCAGTCTATATGTAATAAGGTGCGACGGTTCGGCAAGACCGAACCGTCGCACACCTAGGGTGGGATCTTGAGCCCCCGCGGTCTGACGGCGTGCAGACCTGCGAAAACCTTTATAGCGTCACTGCTTGCATTACCCCCGTAGGGTGGACACCTGTGTCCACGCGGTCTCATCGCTTGCATTAAGGCGACACTTGCGAACAGCCATCCCTTTTGCTATAGTTCGCCCCCGCTTCACCGCTGCTGCAAACCTCAACGAAATCAAGTAGTTGATCTAGCAACAGCAAACTCAGGAAACTGAGCTGAAGCAAACGAGGGGTTGACGAGTATCGCAAAACATCGCATAATCTCATCTTCTGCTGCTGACGAACAAAACGATTCGCAAGCGCAGCAAGGCAGTACAGAACAACGGTTCTTTAACAATTAACAGTCGATAAGTGTGGGCGTTTGATGAAGGTGCCAGCTGACTTGTTCAGCTGATTACTTAAAATATCAAATGTTCGCACAAAGTATTAAACGTTGTCTCAGCAATGGGATGACGGTCAGTATTTTGAGTGAGCGACTCCGCTAGCGATAGCGGATGACTCGAAAGAGTCAACAAACAGAGATTGAACTGAAGAGTTTGATCCTGGCTCAGATTGAACGCTGGCGGCATGCTTTACACATGCAAGTCGAACGGCAGCACGGGCTTCGGCCTGGTGGCGAGTGGCGAACGGGTGAGTAATACATCGGAACGTACCCAGAAGTGGGGGATAACGTAGCGAAAGTTACGCTAATACCGCATACGTTCTACGGAAGAAAGTGGGGGATCGCAAGACCTCATGCTTTTGGAGCGGCCGATGTCTGATTAGCTAGTTGGTGAGGTAAAGGCTCACCAAGGCGACGATCAGTAGCTGGTCTGAGAGGACGACCAGCCACACTGGAACTGAGACACGGTCCAGACTCCTACGGGAGGCAGCAGTGGGGAATTTTGGACAATGGGCGCAAGCCTGATCCAGCAATGCCGCGTGAGTGAAGAAGGCCTTCGGGTTGTAAAGCTCTTTTGTCAGGGAAGAAACGGTAGGAGCTAATATCTCTTGCTAATGACGGTACCTGAAGAATAAGCACCGGCTAACTACGTGCCAGCAGCCGCGGTAATACGTAGGGTGCAAGCGTTAATCGGAATTACTGGGCGTAAAGCGTGCGCAGGCGGTTTTGTAAGTCTGACGTGAAATCCCCGGGCTCAACCTGGGAATTGCGTTGGAGACTGCAAGGCTGGAGTCTGGCAGAGGGGGGTAGAATTCCACGTGTAGCAGTGAAATGCGTAGAGATGTGGAGGAACACCGATGGCGAAGGCAGCCCCCTGGGTCAAGACTGACGCTCATGCACGAAAGCGTGGGGAGCAAACAGGATTAGATACCCTGGTAGTCCACGCCCTAAACGATGTCTACTAGTTGTCGGGTTTTAATTAACTTGGTAACGCAGCTAACGCGTGAAGTAGACCGCCTGGGGAGTACGGTCGCAAGATTAAAACTCAAAGGAATTGACGGGGACCCGCACAAGCGGTGGATGATGTGGATTAATTCGATGCAACGCGAAAAACCTTACCTACCCTTGACATGTCAGGAATCCTCGAGAGATCGGGGAGTGCCCGAAAGGGAACCTGAACACAGGTGCTGCATGGCTGTCGTCAGCTCGTGTCGTGAGATGTTGGGTTAAGTCCCGCAACGAGCGCAACCCTTGTCATTAGTTGCTACGCAAGAGCACTCTAATGAGACTGCCGGTGACAAACCGGAGGAAGGTGGGGATGACGTCAAGTCCTCATGGCCCTTATGGGTAGGGCTTCACACGTCATACAATGGTACATACAGAGGGCCGCCAACCCGCGAGGGGGAGCTAATCCCAGAAAGTGTATCGTAGTCCGGATCGCAGTCTGCAACTCGACTGCGTGAAGTTGGAATCGCTAGTAATCGCGGATCAGCATGCCGCGGTGAATACGTTCCCGGGTCTTGTACACACCGCCCGTCACACCATGGGAGCGGGTTTTACCAGAAGTAGGTAGCTTAACCGCAAGGAGGGCGCTTACCACGGTAGGATTCGTGACTGGGGTGAAGTCGTAACAAGGTAGCCGTATCGGAAGGTGCGGCTGGATCACCTCCTTTCTAGAGTAGCACCGGAGACGAAAGTCTCGGCATCAAGCGCCTACGCTTATCGACTGTTGAATAAATAACGAGAACAGTTTGGGTCTGTAGCTCAGTCGGTTAGAGCACCGTGTTGATAACGCGGGGGTCGTTGGTTCGAATCCAACCAGACCCACCACATAGGGGGATTAGCTCAGCTGGGAGAGCACCTGCTTTGCAAGCAGGGGGTCGTCGGTTCGATCCCGTCATCCTCCACCACTTTCTTGAGAATACAAACGTAAGCGGCGCAACGGCGTGTGTTTAGGTTTGATCTTTTCGAGATCACTGTTTTTTCGTTCTTTAACAATCTGGAAGAAGTAAAGTTTTTTTAAGCGTGTAAGCGAATCAGAAATGATGAGTGAGCACACTTAGGGTAGTAATCAAAGTATCAACAAACATGCAATAACGCTGTACTCTTGATCCTGTAGCGTTCCCTGTTGTCAGCAGGGGCTAACGTTATAGGGACAAGCGAATAAGTGCACATGGTGGATGCCTTGGCGATTACAGGCGATGAAGGACGTAGTAGCTTGCGATAAGCTGCGGGGAGTGAGCAAACACACTTTGATCCGCAGATTTCCGAATGGGGAAACCCGGCCCTTTGGGTCATTGCATGCTGAATACATAGGCATGCAAAGCGAACGCGGCGAACTGAAACATCTAAGTAGCTGCAGGAAAAGAAATCAACCGAGATTCCCAAAGTAGTGGCGAGCGAAATGGGAAGAGCCTGTACGTGATAGTCGATCGGATAGTGGAACAGATTGGAAACTCTGGCCATAGCGGGTGATAGCCCCGTACACGAAATCCGGACGGTGGTACTAAGCGTACGACAAGTAGGGCGGGACACGAGAAATCCTGTCTGAACATGGGGGGACCATCCTCCAAGGCTAAATACTCGTAATCGACCGATAGTGAACCAGTACCGTGAGGGAAAGGCGAAAAGAACCCCGGGAGGGGAGTGAAATAGATCCTGAAACCGTGTGCATACAAACAGTCGGAGCGGACTTGATCCGTGACGGCGTACCTTTTGTATAATGGGTCAGCGACTTACATTCAGTGGCGAGGTTAACCGAATAGGGGAGCCGTAGAGAAATCGAGTCCGAACAGGGCGACAGTCGCTGGGTGTAGACCCGAAACCAGGTGATCTACCCATGGCCAGGATGAAGGTGCGGTAACACGCCCTGGAGGTCCGAACCCACTAATGTTGAAAAATTAGGGGATGAGCTGTGGGTAGGGGTGAAAGGCTAAACAAACCTGGAAATAGCTGGTTCTCTCCGAAAACTATTTAGGTAGTGCCTCAAGTATCACCATCGGGGGTAGAGCACTGTTATGGCTAGGGGGTCATTGCGACTTACCAAACCATTGCAAACTCCGAATACCGATGAGTGCGAGCTTGGGAGACAGACGTCGGGTGCTAACGTCCGGCGTCAAGAGGGAAACAACCCAGACCGCCAGCTAAGGTCCCAAAGATTGGCTAAGTGGAAAACGAAGTGGGAAGGCTAAAACAGTCAGGATGTTGGCTTAGAAGCAGCCACCATTTAAAGAAAGCGTAATAGCTCACTGATCGAGTCGTCCTGCGCGGAAGATGTAACGGGGCTAAGCCAGTCACCGAAGCTGCGGATATATTTCTCGTGATTTATCACTTGATCTATATGGTAGGAGAGCGTTCTGTAAGCCTGCGAAGGTGTCTTGTAAAGGATGCTGGAGGTATCAGAAGTGCGAATGCTGACATGAGTAGCGATAATGCGGGTGAAAAGCCCGCACGCCGTAAGCCCAAGGTTTCCTGTTCAACGTTCATCGGAGCAGGGTGAGTCGGCCCCTAAGGCGAGGCAGAGATGCGTAGCTGATGGGAAGCAGGTTAATATTCCTGCACCGTCGTATGATGCGATGGGGGGACGGATCGCGGAAGGTTGTCCAGCTGTTGGAATAGCTGGTTCTTGACTCATAGAAGGCGCTTAGGCAAATCCGGGCGCGGAATTCAAGGGGTCGAGACGGGTGGCCATGCGCCACGAAGCAATCGGAAGTGGTTCCAAGAAAAGCCTCTAAGCTTCAGTCATACGAGACCGTACCGCAAACCGACACAGGTGGGCGAGATGAGTATTCTAAGGCGCTTGAGAGAACTCGGGAGAAGGAACTCGGCAAATTGGTACCGTAACTTCGGGAAAAGGTACGCCCCGGTAGCTTGATCACTTTACTGTGTGAGGGCGAAAGGGTTGCAATAAACTGGTGGCTGCGACTGTTTAATAAAAACACAGCACTCTGCAAACACGAAAGTGGACGTATAGGGTGTGACGCCTGCCCGGTGCTGGAAGATTAAATGATGGGGTGCAAGCTCTTGATTGAAGTCCCAGTAAACGGCGGCCGTAACTATAACGGTCCTAAGGTAGCGAAATTCCTTGTCGGGTAAGTTCCGACCTGCACGAATGGCGTAACGATGGCCACACTGTCTCCTCCCGAGACTCAGCGAAGTTGAAATGTTTGTGATGATGCAATCTACCCGCGGCTAGACGGAAAGACCCCATGAACCTTTACTGTAGCTTTGCATTGGACTTTGAACCAATCTGTGTAGGATAGGTGGGAGGCTTTGAAGCGGGGACGCCAGTTCCCGTGGAGCCATCCTTGAAATACCACCCTGGTTTGTTTGAGGTTCTAACCTTGGTCCGTTATCCGGATCGGGGACAGTGCATGGTAGGCAGTTTGACTGGGGCGGTCTCCTCCTAAAGTGTAACGGAGGAGTTCGAAGGTACGCTAGGTACGGTCGGACATCGTGCTAATAGTGCAATGGCATAAGCGTGCTTAACTGCGAGACCGACAAGTCGAGCAGGTACGAAAGTAGGACATAGTGATCCGGTGGTTCTGTATGGAAGGGCCATCGCTCAACGGATAAAAGGTACTCTGGGGATAACAGGCTGATTCCTCCCAAGAGTTCATATCGACGGGGGAGTTTGGCACCTCGATGTCGGCTCATCACATCCTGGGGCTGTAGCCGGTCCCAAGGGTATGGCTGTTCGCCATTTAAAGTGGTACGTGAGCTGGGTTTAAAACGTCGTGAGACAGTTTGGTCCCTATCTGCCGTGGGCGTTGGAAATTTGAAGGGGGCTGCTCCTAGTACGAGAGGACCGGAGTGGACGAACCTCTGGTGTACCGGTTGTCACGCCAGTGGCATTGCCGGGTAGCTAAGTTCGGAAGAGATAACCGCTGAAAGCATCTAAGCGGGAAACTTGCCTTGAGATGAGATTTCCCGGAGCCTTGAGCTCCTTGAAGGGTCGTTCGAGACCAGGACGTTGATAGGCTGGGTGTGGAAGTGCAGTAATGCATTAAGCTAACCAGTACTAATTGCCCGTACGGCTTGTCCCTATAACCTTAGCAGGTATAGGTCGAGAGACAGCGCTGTTTGTTGATACAGGCTACCCAATACTTCTTCCAGATTCAGAGTGGCGCTCGCATGGGTGAGCGAAACTCGTACAAGTCATGCCTGATGACCATAGCAAGTCGGTCCCACCCCTTCCCATCCCGAACAGGACCGTGAAACGACTTTGCGCCGATGATAGTGCTGCAACCAGTGTGAAAGTAGGTTATCGTCAGGCTAGTTATAGGAAAAACCCCACCGAGTGATCTCGGTGGGGTTTTTTGCTTTTCTACGCCCGGTTTTCTCTTCAGGCCGCAGGCCGATCAACCGGTGAGACCGCGTGGACAGTAGGGCCGGCTACATGCCGGCACGACGAATGTCCACCCTACGGCCCCAAGCCGCGGAAGAATCAAGCAGCCAGAACGCGTGGGGTCGAGACCCCACCCTACAAGGTGCTTTCTCATTGGCGCGCAGAATTTCCGGGTTCTGCGTTAGCTTGGCTATTTCTTCCATCCTGATAGATTCCGATGCCCAAAATCGTCGTGTTCGGCGGGTCGGCCGGCAGCATCAATGCCTTGAAAGTCATCCTGCGTAGTCTACCGCCGGATTTCGCAGCACCTGTCCTGATCGTCACGCATATCGGGCCAAGGGAAAGCATACTGCCCAGCCTGCTGCAAAGCTGCTCCGCCTTACCCGTGCGCCACGCGGTTCAAGGCGAGCCCCTCGTTCCCGGGCAGGTGTTGATCGCGCCGCCGGATCTGCACCTGACGATCGTGCGGAACGAGGAGCGTGCATTTGCCAGCCTGTCGCGCGGCCCCAAGGAAAACCATTCACGTCCCGCCATCGATCCTCTGTTTCGTTCGGCGGCCACAACGCATGGCGCCGGGGTGATCGCAGTGTTGTTGTCCGGTTTTCTCGATGACGGTACGGTCGGGTTGCAGGCGGTCAAGGCCTACGGTGGCACGGCCGTAGTCCAGGATCCCGGCACGGCGGAGGTGCCGGACATGCCGTCCAGCGCCCTGCGGCACGCGTCCGTGGATGTCGTCTGCAGCGTGGACGAGATTGCGCCGGCACTGGTCGAGCTGGTGAGCCGCCCTGCACCACCCCTTGAGACGCCTGCAGAAAGTGTGGAGGCGGAACTTCAGAAATTGATTGCCGTCGAAAACCGGATGTTCAACGAAGGTGCCGACATGGAGGAGCTCGATCAGATCGGGTCACGAGTCGCCTTGACTTGTCCAGAATGCGGTGGCGCCATCTGGGAAATGCGCCAGCCCGGCCCCTTGCGCTACCGCTGCCATACAGGTCACGCTTTCAGCGCCAGTGTGCTCGAGGGACTGCAATGCGGAAATGTCGAGGAAGCATTGTGGGCTGCCGTACGGGCCTTGCACGAACAGGAACAATTATTTCGGCAGATGCATCAGTCCCTGCGTCCATATCGGGGCCAGCAGCAGCCAGGCGAGCTCAAGGATGAATACCTCGTCAAGGCCGAGCAAACGGGGCAACATGCGCAGCTGTTGCGCGACCTGATCGCGTCGCGCATGCGCATTGGCTCGTCCTGAACCAGACGCTTTCGCATTGAAAATACCGGACCGCGAACTAGAATAAAGCTAGTGTGCGTTTGGAGACGGCCATGGACACTCGAAGTATCCGTGCAGTACGACGCCTCGCCCTTGCCTTGGCCCTGGCCGGCGGTCTCGGCGGATGCGCCGTATATGCGCCACCGTATGCCGCCTACGATCCTTATTATTCCTATCCGGCCTATGGCTACCCGACCTACGTCGGGCCGCCGGTCTCTCTCGACCTGGGTTTCGGCTACTACGAGCACCGCCACAGCTATCGCGGCCATCACCATGGGTGGCGTTCGCACGGCTGGGGCGGAGGTGGCGGCGGATGGGGACATCGCGGAGGTGGCTGGAGGCACGGCCGCGGCCGCCACTGAGCGGCTGCAGCAAGACAGACGCCCCGGGCCGCCAGTCGCAGCGCCAGGGCGTCAGGAATGTTAGGAAAGCAGCGTGATGGCTGGAAGAGGGGATGCGCGCCGCAGGATTCAGGCGGCGCGCAGCTGGCCTGCCGGCTGTGCGGCACGCTCGAGCCTGTCCCAGAGGCGGTCGTGCAGCGGCAGCACGATGACATTGCAGATCGGTTCGAGCAGCGCAGCGATACCACCCATCGCCCAGGAACCGGTCGCCACGAACATCACGCCGAAGGCGACGCCGGCATGCAGGCCGGTCTGACTGATCTTCTCGAGTGCAAGCGACATGTAGCGGGCGCGGGCATCGCGCGCCTTGCCATGCCGCTTTGCCCAGGCCGCCTCGTGGAAGGGCAGCAGCAGCACATTGATTACCGGCTCCACCAGGACCGCCAAGCCACTGAACACCGCCGAGCCGGTCAGCGCGTAGGCAAGCGCATAAGCGATGCCCATGTGGGTCGCTACCTGGCTGAGTCGTTTTGCTGCGATGATCATTTACTGCTCCTGGTTTTCACAATCAGGATCAAATGATAGTCATTCTCATCCACGCAGTAAATTTGATTGATTTGAAATAATCGATAGGATAACTCTATCGAAGGGACCGTAACGATCGCAAGCGGTCGAACAGCGGCCGGGCCGCGTCGGCCAGCCGCTCCAGGCTGGCTTCGCGCAAGGCCGTGGTATCGACCCGATGGACTGTTTGCGCACCTGCCCAGCGCAGCAGCGCCGCGCAGGCATCCGGATGGTCGAACAGGCCATGCAGGTAGGTGCCGAGGATCTGCCCGTCCTCCGAGCAGGCGCCTTCCGGCCGCCCATCGATCAGAAACGCTGGCAGATCGCGCGCTGCGCCCTGCGATTCGCCCATGTGGATCTCGTAGCCCTCTGCAGGGACGCCGCTGCCGTCGAAAGCGCAGACGCCGCTGACCTGGCTCAGGCGCTTGTGCCGCGTCATCGTCGTCACCAGCTCGAGCAGGCCCAGCCCCTCGGATTGGCCGCCACTGCCTTCGACGCCGTGCGGATCGCTCACCCGCGTCCCCAGCATCTGGAAACCGCCGCACACGCCGATCAGCTTGCCGCCATAGCGCAGGTGGCGCGCAATCGCATCATGCCAGCCCTGCGCCCGCAGCCAGGCCAGGTCGCCGCGCGTATTCTTGCTGCCCGGAAGGATGACCAGGTCCGCAGCCGGAATCGCCTCGCCCTCGCGCACGAAGCGCAGGTCGACTTCGGGATGCGCGCGCAGCGCGTCGAAGTCGGTGTGATTGCTCATGCGGGGCAGGCTCGGCACCACGACCCTGAATGCGCCGCGTCCGCTCTGCACCGGCTGCACCGCATCCTCGGCGTCGAGATACAGGCCGTGCAGGTAAGGCAGCACCGCCAGCACCGGTTTGCCGGTTTGGCGTTCCAACCAGTCCAGTCCCGGCTGCAGCAGGGCGATATCGCCCCGAAAACGGTTGATCACGAAACCGAGGATGCGCGCGCGCTCGCTGTCTGATAAACAGGCCAGCGTGCCGACGATGTGCGCGAACACGCCGCCGCGGTCGATGTCGGCGACCAGGATCACCGGGCAGTCGACGGCCTCCGCAAAACCCATGTTGGCGATGTCGCGGTCGCGCAGGTTGATTTCGGCCGGGCTGCCCGCGCCCTCGACGACGATGCATCCGTATTGTGCAGACAGCCGGCGGTGCGACTCCAGCACCGCCGCCATCGCCACCGTCTTGTACTGGTGGTAGTCGCGCGCATTCATCTCGGCGCGCACCTTCCCGTGGATGATGACCTGGGCGCCGGTATCGCTCGACGGTTTCAGCAGTACCGGATTCATGTCGGTATGCGGCGCGATGCCGGCGGCGATCGCCTGCAGCGCCTGGGCGCGGCCGATCTCGCCGCCGTCCGCGGTCACCGCGCTATTCAGGGCCATGTTCTGCGGCTTGAACGGCGCCACGCGCACGCCCTCGCGTTTCAACAGCCGGCACAGCGCGGCCACGACCGTGCTCTTGCCGGCATCCGAGGTCGTGCCCTGCACCATCAAGGTCTGGAAAGGGAAGGGCTTCATTTGCGGTGGCGGCGTGCTGCGTCCAGTTTTTCGCACATCACGGCCGCGCCGGCGATCATGCGCGGGCCTGCGCGGTTGAGCAGGTTGCCGTCGACCGTGAACAGGTTCCCGTTGCGCACCGCCGTCAATGTCGGGTACTTGCGCCACAGGTTCACGCCACCGTAGTTCTTTTCGGCGGTGCCGAAGATGGCTTCGGGATCGCGTTGCAGCACGCTTTCCAGCGTGACCACCGGCGCCGTCACCGGCAGCTCGTGGAAGATGTTCTCGCCGCCGCACAGGCGCAGCGCATCGGTGACGATGTGCCTGCCGTTCAGCGTGTACAAGGGCTTGTCCCAGACCTGGTAGAAGGCGCGCACCGGCGAACGGCCGGCGTAGCGGCTGCGCAGGGCAGCCAGTTGCTGGCGTAGGTCCGCCGCCACCGGACGCGCTGTCGCCTCGGTGCCCATCAGCTGGGCCAGGCGCAGCAGGCTCTCGGGAATGCCTTCCAGGGTCTGCGGATCGCTCAGGTAGACGGGTACGCCGAGCTGGCGCACCATCTCGATCTGGCGTTCGGAACTGCCGTGCATCCAGGCCACGATCAAATCGGGTTTCAAGGCCATGATGCGCTCGATGTCGACTTCGCGATTCGAGCCGATGCGCGGGATGCGCCTGGCCGCTTCCGGATAATCGCTGTAATCGACCGCACCCACCACGCGCTCCCCGCCGCCGGCCGCGAACAGCATTTCGGTCACATGCGGCGCCATCGAGATCACGCGCAGGGCGGGCCGCGCCAGGGTAACGTTCGCGCCGGCGTCGTCCTTCACCGTGACGGCGTGCGCGGCCTGGCCCAGGGTCTGGCCCAGAAGCAGGCAGGCCAGCAGGATCCCTCGTTTCATCGTTCGCTCCATTCTTCCAGTGCGCGCGCAAGGCGCTGCCATTCGTCTTCGTTGGCGGGTAGACCCAGCCGGATGCCGCGCGCAGCCTCGGTGAACAGGCGGGACCAGATGCCATGGCTGGCCAGGTGTTCGTGAAATGCTTCGGGCTGCGCCTGCGGCCACCAGTGGAACAGGGGCGTGCCATTCGCATCGATGCCGTGCTCGCGCAGCAAGGCGCGCATGCGTTCGCCGGCCGTCTGCAAACGTGCCAGGGTTGCCTCCTGCCAGGCCCGGTCGCGCAGCGCCGCCAGCGCGATCGCCTGCGCCGGACCGCTGACGGCCCAGGGGCCGAGCAGGTCGGCCAACGCGACCAGCAGCCTTGGATGGGCGCCGACGAAGCCCAGGCGCAGGCCGGCCAGGCCGAAGAACTTGCCGACCGAGCGCAGCACGATCAGTCCCGGCTGCGCGCAATCGCCGGCCACGCTCAGGCCGGGCGCGGTGTCGCCGAAAGCCTCGTCGACCACCAGCCAGCCGCCGCGCCGGGCAAGGCGCGCCGCCCAGTCGCGCAACTGCGGCGCCGGCACCACGGCCCCGGTCGGATTGTTCGGATTGCACAGCACGACCACGTCGCTGCGCTCGACCGCCTCGTCGAGCCGTTCGTAGGGCGCCTGGAGCAGACTGTGCCCGTGCCTGCCCCAGTGCTCGGCGTGCTCCGCATACGAGGGCGCGGACACCGTCACGCGCGCGGGTGCACGCAAACGCGGCAGCGCCTGGATCGCCGCCTGGGTGCCGGCGACCGGCAGCAGCAGCGGCGCGCCGTAATAGGCGCAGGCCGCGGCGGCGAGGGCCGGATCCGGTTCGGGCAGGCGGTGCCAGGCGTCCGCAGGCACGGGCGGGGCCGGATAGCCCCAGGGGTTGATCCCGGTCGACAGGTCGATCCAGTCGTCTCGGCCGTAGCGCTGCTGCGCTGCGCGCAGGTTGCCGCCGTGTTCAAGCATGCTCGCTCCAATACAAGGCCAGCGCAAGGACGCAGCTCACGCACACCCAAAGCAGGGCCGAGGCCAGCACCAGGCGCCAGGCGCGCAGGATGTCGACCGGGGCCGCGGCGCGGCCAAGGCCGAGCGGGGGCCGTTGCTCGAGCACGCCGGCGTAGCTTGCCGCGCCGCCCAGTGCGATGCCAAGGGCGCCGGCGCCGCTGGCCATCACGGGCCCGGCGTTCGGGCTGCTCCATGCCGGCGCCTGGGCGCGCCAGCACCGCCAGGCACGGACATGGCCGCCGCGCGGCGCCAGCAGCACGTAGCTGAGCGCGGTCAGGCGCGCCGGGATGAAATTCAAACCGTCGTCGATGCGGGCGGCGACACGGCCGAACAGATCGAAGCGCGCGTTGCGGTAGCCCCACATGGCGTCGAGCGTGTTCGCCAGCCGGAACAGCAGCGCACCGGGTCCGCCGGCGACGAGGAACCAGAACAGGGTGCCGAATACCGCGTCGTTGCCGTTCTCGAGCAGCGATTCGGCGCCGGCTCTGGCCAGGTCCGAGGCGCTGGCCTGGTCAGTGTCGCGGCTGACGATGCGCCCGGTGAGCCGGCGCGCTTCAGGCAGGTCGCCGCCGCGCAGGGCCGCCAAGATCGGCATCGTATGGTCGCGCAGGCTGCGCAGGCCCAGGCAGAAGTACAGCAGCAGGACGTGCACCAGAATGCCCGCGACCCCTGCCAGCCACCATGCAAGCAGGACCAAGGGCAGCACGGCCAGCATCCAGGCCAGGGCGCCGGCCGCCACGCGCAGGCGTCCGCCGTTCAGGCGCGCTTCAATTGCACCGGCAATCCGGCCGAAACCGATCAGCGGATGCCAGCGTCGCGCCTCGCCCAGCAGCCAATCGAGCGCGACGCCCGCCGCCAGCAGCAGGGCCAGGTCGGCGGCTTGCAAACCGCTCAGCACGGCGTCCCCTTCATGACCAGCGGCAGGCCGGCGGCGACCAGGATCACGCGTTCGGCCCGCGCCGCAACTTCCTGGTTGAGGCGGCCCGCCTCATCCACGAAGTGGCGCGTCAGCGCACCCAGCGGCACGATGCCCATGCCGACTTCGTTCGAGACCAGTATCAATTCGCCGGACAGGCCCGCATCCAGCAGGTCGAGAACGGCGGCACGCTCGCGCTCGAAAACAGGTGGCAGCACCAGTTCGCCGTTCTCCGGCAATGCTTCCTCGCCCGACAACATCAGGTTGGTGAGCCACAAAGTCAGGCAGTCGACCAGCACCAGGCGATCCGGCCGGCATTCGTGGCGCAGTACGCTGGCCAGCAGCAGGCTCTCCTCAACCGTACGCCAGTGCGCGGGCCGGCGCGCGCGATGGTGCACGATACGTGCACCCATTTCGCCGTCGCCGGCCTGGGCGGTCGCGACGTACACGACTTCCTTGCCGGATTCGTGCGCCAGGCGCTCGGCCAAGGCGCTCTTGCCGGAGCGGGCGCCGCCAATGATCAGGGTGGCGCTCATGGCGCCGCCCGCGTGAACAGGCCGGCAACCGCCTGCGGGTTCGAGGCGAAATAGCCGTGGAAGTAGGAGGCCGTCAGCGAACCGGCCCGGTATACCGCTTCGCCCGGGGTGCCGCTCGGATGGCGCAGCGTATGCTGGCTCGGGACCAGCGGGGTCTCCAGGCGCGAATAGTGGAAGGTGTGGCCGCGCAAGGGGCCGGCCGGCGTATCGAGCGCCTGCGCACCCAAGCCGGCCAGGCGCGCCTGCATGCGCACCACGCCGGGCAACAATCCGGCCATCGGCCAGCGCCGCCCATCCGGATCGGTGAGTTCGTCGGCGAGCGCCATCATGCCGCCGCATTCGGCGAGAATCGGTACATCCGCCGCGTGCACGGCGTTGATCGAGGCGCGCCAGTTGCCGGCCTGGGCCAGCGCCTGCGCATGCAGTTCCGGATAGCCGCCCGGCAGGTAGACCGCGTCGGCGCCGTCGGGCACCGGCTCGTCCGCGAGCGGCGAGAAGAAATGCAGGCGTGCACCGAGGATGCGCAGGGTGTCGAGGTTGGCCGGATACAGGAAAGCGAAGGCGGCGTCGCGCGCGACCGCGATCGTCTTCCCGGCCAGCAGCGGTTCGACGACGGGGCCCTCCGGCGCTTCGGGCGCCAGCCGCGGCAGCGCCTCCCACGCCGCTTCGTCCAGCTGCAGCGCATCGGCGAGTTCGTCGAGGTGAGCGTCGATCTGGGGTTGCTCTCCCGGCAGCACCAGGCCGAGGTGGCGTTCGGGCAGCGGCTGGGCCTGGCGCTGCAGGGAGCCCAGCAGCGGGATGTCGCGCAGCGAGCCTGCCACCATCTGCGCGTGTCCGGCGCTGGCGACGCGGTTGGCGACCACGCCGGCCAACTGCACCGGGCCATAGTCGCGCAGCCCGCGCGCCACTGCGCCGGCGGTCTGCGCCATGGCCGAGGCGTCGATCACGGCCAGCACGGGCATGCCGAATTCGCGCGCCAGGTCGGCCGCCGAGGGCGTCCCGTCGTACAGGCCCATCACGCCTTCGACCAGCACGAAGTCGGCCTCGCGCGCCGCCTCGCCCAGCCGGCGCCGGCATTCGTCGGGCCCCACCATCCACAAATCGAGGGTGTGGACCGGCGCCCCGCAGGCGCGTTCGAGTAGCATCGGGTCGATGAAATCCGGACCGCACTTGAAGACCCGTACGCGCTGGCCGGCACGCGCCAGGCTGCGCGCCAGCGCCGCGGTCACGGTGGTCTTGCCCTGGCTTGATGCGACCGCCGCTACCAGGAGCATGCGTGCACCTTGTGCGCCGCTCACCATTCCGTCCCCGCTTGCGCCGCGATGCCGGCGGCGAATGCATGCTTCACCACGTTCATTTCGGTGACGGTGTCGGCCACCGCCACCAGTTCCGGCGGCGCGCCGCGGCCGGTGATGACGACGTGCTGCATGGCCGGCCGGTCCAGCAGGTCCTCGATGACCGTGTGGACGTCGAGGTAGCGGTATTTCAGGGCGATGTTCAGTTCGTCCAGCACCACCAGCCCGATTGCCGGATCCGACAGGAAGCGCTTGGCCTGCTGCCATGCCTCGCCCGCCTTGGCCATGTCGCGCTCGCGGTTCTGGGTTTCCCAGGTATAGCCCTCGCCCATGGCATGGAAGCTCACCTCGGGGAAGCGGCGCAGGAACAGCTCTTCGCCGGTGGCCTTGGCGCCCTTGATGAACTGGACCACGCCCACGCGCATGCCGTGCCCGAGCGCACGCGCCGCCATGCCGAAGGCGCTCGAGCTCTTGCCCTTGCCGTTGCCGGTGTTGACGATGATGATGCCGATTTGCTTGTCGGCGGCCTGGATGCGCGCGTCGATGATGGCCTTCTTGCGCTCCATGCGCGCGCGGTGGCGCTCGTTGAGGGCGGCCGTCTGTTCGGGAGTCATGTCGTTCATGGGAGAGTTCCGGAATAGGTTTAGCTGCGGGTTTCAGCTGCGGCGCAGCCGGTGCAGTTGATAAAGGAAGACAGGGGCGCCGATGATCGCGGTAACGGCGCCGACCGGGAGCTGCTGGGGCGCCACGACCGTGCGCGCGAGCGTGTCGCACAGCACCAGGAAGCTGCCGCCGGCCAGTACCGCGCTCGGGATCAGGACCCGGTGGTCGGGCCCGAAGGCGAAGCGGCAGGCGTGCGGCACGATCAGGCCGACGAAGCCGATCGAGCCGGCGCTGGTGACGGCGCTGGCAGTCAATATGCCCGAGATGAAGAACAGGCCGCGGCGCAGGCTGCCAACGTGCACGCCCAGCGTCACCGCGGCTTCCGCATGCAGTGCCATCACGTTCATGCCGCGCGCGTGGCGCAGCGCGTAGAAGAGAGCGCCGCCCAGCACCAGCCAGGGCAGCAGGCGCACCGGCGCGCCGGCAAGGTCGCCGATCATCCAGAACACCATGCTGCGCAGGCGGCCTTCGGGCGCGATCGACAGCATCAGGGTGATCAGGGCCACGCACAGCGAGGAGATCACGACCCCGGTCAAGAGCAGGGTCGAGGTGCCGCCGCCACTGCCGGCGCCGCCGCGCAGGTCCTGGCGCGCCAGCAGGTAGAGCAGGAGCGACACCGTGATCGCCCCGCCGACCGCCGCCAGCTCGACGGTCGCCAGGGCCGCCATCAGCAGCAGCGCCGCGAGCGCGCCGACCGAAGCGCCGGCCGAGATGCCGAGGATGTAGGGGTCGGCCAGCGGATTGCGCAGCAGCGCCTGCATCAGCACACCGGCCAGCGCCAGGGCGGCGCCGGTCACGAAGGCGACCAGCGCGCGTCCGGCGCGCAGTTCCAGCAGCGAAGCGGCCAGCGACTGCGGCCGGCCTTCGAACAGCTGGCGCAGCGCCGCCGGCACTTCGCTGGCTGACACCTGGATCGAGCCGGTCATGCCGGCATACAGCAGGCAGGCGAGCGCCACCAGCAGCAGCGAGCCCGTGACGAGCAGGGCGCGCTGGCGCAGCGGGAACAGGGGCAGCGTGCGCATGGCGCGGTGCTTAGCGGATGCCGTAGCGCAGGCCGGCGAACCAGCTGCGTCCGCCCGTGCCGTAGTTGCGGGCCAGCTCATAATGCTTGTCCGCCGCATTGTTTACGCGCGCCAGCAAGGAAAAGTCCTCGTTGAGCTGCCAGGTCGCGTACAGGTTGAGCAGGCCGTAACCGCCGAGGCGGCGCAGGTTGGCCGCGTCGTCGTAGCGCTCGCCCGACACCAGCCATTCGGCGCCGGTCTCGAGCTGGCCCAGCTTGTACTCGGCGCCGAAGTTCGCATGCCTGGCGGCGCGGCGCGCCAGGCGCTTGCCGCTGCCCTTGTCCTGCGGGTCCTGCCAGTCCAGGCTGCCGCGCAGGCGCAGCGCGCCGATGCGCGCTGTGCTTGAGATGTTCACGCCTTCCAGCATGGCCGAGGCCACGTTGTAGGCGCAGCTGCCGGTGCGCCCGTCGCGCTGGTCGGGGCAGGGCGTGGCCGAGACGATCATGTCGCTCAGGCGGTTGCGGAACCAGGTGGCGTCCAGCTGCACGCCGCGGCTGTCGTAGCGCAGGCCCAGTTCGGCGTTGCGGCCGCGCTCGGGCTGGTTGGTCTCGACGCCGTACCCGGGGTAGTAGAGCTCGTTGAAGGTCGGCGCGCGGAAGCTCGAGCCGATGCTGGCGGTGGCGCGCAGGCCGTTGCCGAAGTCGTAGCCATAACCGGCGGCGCCGGTTGTTTTCGGGCCGTAGCTTGACCTGTCCTGGCGCGCGCTGATGTCGACCAGGTGGCGGTCGCGGCGCAGCGCGTAGGTGGCGGCATAGGAATTCGTGATGCGCTCGCGCCCCAGGGCCCGGGTGGCGCTGGATGTCACCTCTTCCTTGCGGTGGCCGTAGAGCAGCTGCAGGGTGTCGCTGCCCAGGCGGATCGTGTTTTGCCAGCTCAGTTCGTCCTGTTGGGTGTCGATCTGGCTGGCGCCGCTGGCGGCCGCGCTGGTGAAGCTGCCCAGCTTGTCCTGCGAGCGCGCCAGTTGCACGACGCTGCGCCAGTTCGAAGCAAGCTGGCCGGCGACGAAGACCGAGGCGGTGTTCAGGTCCTGCTCGTTGTGGGTGTCGTAGCTGCCGGCGCCGCTGTCGTACTGGGCGCGCAGGCGGCTGTGCAGGAACTGGGCGCCGGCCCCGATGCCGGGCGCGATGGCCAGCGCGATGCGGCCGTGGACGTTGCTGCGGCGGTAGCCGTCGTCGTCCGGGTTGTAGCCGAATGCGCCCGGCCTGGTGGCCGAGAAGCCATCCGACTCTTCATGCCCCGCGCCGAAGGCGTAGCTGAACGCGTGCTCGCCGCCGGTGGCGTCCGCGATGTGGGCGCTGGCCTGGCGCGTGGCCTCGCTGCCAAGGCCGAGCGAGGCGCCGCCGTTCAGGCCGGGCTCGCCCTTGCGCGTGAAGATCTGGACCACGCCGCCGATGGCGTCGGCGCCGTACAGGGTGCTCAAGGGACCGTAGACGACTTCGATGCGCTCGATGGCTTCCAGCGGGATCGCATTCCAGCTCGCCGTGCCGCTGGTGGACGAGCCGATGCGCACGCCGTCGAGCAGGACCACGACCTGGTTGCTGTTGGCGCCGCGCAGGAACACGCTGGTGCTGGCGCCGGCGCTGCCGTTGCGCGTGATCTCGATGCCGGGCTGGCGCTGCAGCACGTCGGCAACCGAGCCGGCGCCGGAGCGTGCGATCTCGTCGCTGTCGATGACGGTGGTCTGGGCGATGACGTCGGCGGCCCGCTGCGGCATGCGCGCGGCGGTGACGACGACGGTATCCATGGACGTGGAAGCGGGTGTGGAATCGGCGTGCGCGAAAGGCGCAGCCATGGCGAGCGCGAGCGACGAAGCGGCCGCTTGCCGTGAAACGTGAAAAGTCATGACGGTTCTTGGGTTGGACAACCAGCCCACGTCCCCGTAGGCCAGATTGAACAGAGCGATATCTGCGACATCGCTCCACCTTTTGGCCGGTATCCGGGCTGGCAAGTGAGGCCGTCCGACCTTCCCATGCAAATGCACAGTGGTCTGGGGAGACGGTTTGCCGCGTGAACGCGGCACTTGCTTACCGTTGCGGGGGCAGCACACGTTGGCCTCGAGGGGCTTCGTGTTTCCCGTTTAACTGCACCTGTGAACACAGGCGCGAGCACCAAAACGGCGCCATTATACGGTGACTTCAGCGGCGTCGTCAGCCGTGTTGTCAGTCTTTCAGCACAAGCATGTCGCCGTAGGGGATGTGGTGTGGCGTGCGCGCCGCTTCCAGCGCGGCGTCTTCCAGCGGCTGTTTTTTGTACAGGGCGCGCAGCAGGCGGATGGTGCCGGCATGGCAGATGACGAGGGCCTCGGGGTGGCCGGCGCCGCGCAGGTCGTCGAGGAAGGCGGCGACCCGGCGCGCGACATCGAGGACCGATTCGGCGCCGCCTGGGCGGTAATGCAGGAGGTCTTCGGCCCAGGCGTCGATGTCGAGACGCGGTATGGCGTCCCAGCTGCGCAGCTCCCAGGCGCCAAAGTCCATCTCGGCCAGGCGTGCATCGAAGCGCAGCTGAGGCGGATCCAGGGCGCGGGCCAGGGCGGCGCAGCGGGACAGCGGACTGGCATAAGTCGGCAGGGTGCGGGGCAGGCCGGCAGCGAGGAGCGCGTCGCGTACGCGCAGGAGCTCCTGCTGTGCCACCGCGACGTCGCTGCACCCATAGCAGAGATGCGCATCGATATCCGGCCTCGGATGGCGTACCAGCAGCAGACGCATGTTCATGCCAGTGCACTCTGGCCGAGGCTGGCTACGATGACGAGGTAGACCGCCACTTCCGCCAGCTGCTGGACGGCGCCCAGGCAATCCCCGGTGTAGCCTTGAAGGCGGGTCTGGAACTTGCGGGCCAGCCAGAGCGCGGACAGGGCGGCCGCGGCGACACAGGCGCACAGCGCCGCGGCACTGAGCTGGCCGCCTGCGACCAGCAGCGCGCCCGGCAGGAAGGCCGTGAGCGTGGCGATGGCGAATTCCGCCCCCGTCATCTGCTGGGCCATCGGCTTCGCCTTGCCTTCGGCACGCGCGTAGTCCATGCGCCAGATGAGGCTGGTGGCCGCCAGCCGGGAGAGCGGGTGGGCGAGGAACAGCGCGGCGATGGCGCTGCTTGGCGGCAGCATGGCCAGCGCCGTACACTTCGCGCCCAGCATGCAGACCATGCCGATCGCACCATAGGCGCCGATGCGCGAGTCTTTCATGATCTCGAGCACGCGCTCGCGCGTCATACCGCCGCCGAGGCCATCGCAGGTGTCGGCAAAGCCGTCCTCGTGAAAGGCGCCGGTGACGTAGATCGAGGCCGCGGTCGACAGCACCGCCGCAACCGGCGCGGGCAGCACCAGGGCTGCCAGCAGGTACACGGCTGCCGCCACCGCCGCCACCACGCAGCCGACCAGCGGGAAGTAGCGCGAGGCATGGTGCAGCCACTCGGGCTGGAAGCCGACCCAGCGCGGGATCGGCAGGCGCGTGAAGAATTGCAGCGCAATGAAGAACAGGCGCAATTGCTGCATCTTATTGGCCGCTGGTGCTGACCTGGGCGGAAGAGAAGGTCGCCATCTCCGCCAGGAAGTTCACTGCCGCGTGCAGCAGCGGCAGGGCGAGCGCGCTGCCGGTGCCTTCGCCCAGGCGCAGGTCGAGCTGCAGGAGCGGACGGGCGTCCAGGTGTTCCAGCATCAGGCGGTGGCCTTGTTCGTCCGAGCAGTGGGCGAACACGCAGTAGTCGAGGATCGCCGGCTGCAGGCGCGCGGCAAGCAGCAAGGCGCTGGTCACGATGAAGCCGTCGATCAGCAGGACCTTGCGCAGCGCGGCCGCCTGCAGCATGGCGCCGGCCATCATCGCGATCTCGAAGCCGCCGAAGGTGGCCAATACAGCCAGCGGATCGTCGATACCCGCGTGTTTCGCTACCGCCGCTTCGAGCACGGCCTGCTTGTGACGCATGCCCTCGGGCGACAGGCCGGTGCCGGCACCGACGCACTCGGCCACGGGGATTCCCGCCAGCTTGTGCATCAGGGCCGCCGCCGCGGTGGTGTTGCCGATGCCCATTTCGCCGAAACCGACGACATTGCCCGGCAGGTCACGCGCCAGGGCCATGCCGCGTTCCATGGCGAGCGCGCATTCTTCCGTGCTCATCGCCGCCTCGACTGCAAAGTTACGGGTGCCGAAAGCCACCTTGCGATCGACGAGACCCGCGCGTTCGCCGAACTCATGGTTGACGCCCGCATCGATGACCTGGATCGCGCAGTTGTTCTGGCGCGCGAAGACATTGATCGCCGCCCCGCCGGCCAGGAAGTTCTCGACCATCTGCCAGGTCACTTCCTGCGGGTAGGCCGACACGCCTTCCGCGACGATGCCGTGGTCTGCCGCGAACACCAATATGGCAGGGCGGTCGATGCGCGGCGCGGCGCTGGCCTGGATCAGGCCGATCTGCCGTGCCAACCCTTCCAGGCGGCCCAGGCTGCCGAGTGGTTTCGTCTTGTTGTCGATCGCGGCCGCGAGGGCGGCGGCCAGTTCGTCGTTGCGGATGGGAGCCAGGTCTGGAAGGCGCATCGTTGTTGTTCTATAAAGTAGAGGCGGCGGCAACGATAGCACACGAAGAGACCCTTGCAACCCGCTCGCCGCTTTGCTATAGTCCTGTTCCCGCTGAAAACGGCAACGAAATCAAGTAGTTGAAGGAACAGGGGGAGCCGCGATACAACGCGGTGTTGTAAAAAAGAAGTTGACGAGCATCGCGAAACACTGCATAATCTCACTTCTCTGCTGCTGACGAACAAAACGATTCGCAAGTGCAGCAAGGTAGTACAGAACAACGGTTCTTTAACAATTAACAGTCGATAAGTGTGGGCGTTTGATGAAGGTGCCAGCTGACTTGTTCAGCTGATTACTTAAATTATCAAATGTTCGCACAAAGTATTAACGTTGTCTCAGCAATGAGATGACGGTCAGTATTTTGAGTGAGCGACTCCTGAGAAATCAGGATGACTCGAAAGAGTCAACAAACAGAGATTGAACTGAAGAGTTTGATCCTGGCTCAGATTGAACGCTGGCGGCATGCTTTACACATGCAAGTCGAACGGCAGCACGGGCTTCGGTCTGGTGGCGAGTGGCGAACGGGTGAGTAATACATCGGAACGTACCCAGAAGTGGGGGATAACGTAGCGAAAGTTACGCTAATACCGCATACGTTCTACGGAAGAAAGTGGGGGATCGCAAGACCTCATGCTTTTGGAGCGGCCGATGTCTGATTAGCTAGTTGGTGAGGTAAAGGCTCACCAAGGCGACGATCAGTAGCTGGTCTGAGAGGACGACCAGCCACACTGGAACTGAGACACGGTCCAGACTCCTACGGGAGGCAGCAGTGGGGAATTTTGGACAATGGGCGCAAGCCTGATCCAGCAATGCCGCGTGAGTGAAGAAGGCCTTCGGGTTGTAAAGCTCTTTTGTCAGGGAAGAAACGGTAGGAGCTAATATCTCTTGCTAATGACGGTACCTGAAGAATAAGCACCGGCTAACTACGTGCCAGCAGCCGCGGTAATACGTAGGGTGCAAGCGTTAATCGGAATTACTGGGCGTAAAGCGTGCGCAGGCGGTTTTGTAAGTCTGACGTGAAATCCCCGGGCTCAACCTGGGAATTGCGTTGGAGACTGCAAGGCTGGAGTCTGGCAGAGGGGGGTAGAATTCCACGTGTAGCAGTGAAATGCGTAGAGATGTGGAGGAACACCGATGGCGAAGGCAGCCCCCTGGGTCAAGACTGACGCTCATGCACGAAAGCGTGGGGAGCAAACAGGATTAGATACCCTGGTAGTCCACGCCCTAAACGATGTCTACTAGTTGTCGGGTTTTAATTAACTTGGTAACGCAGCTAACGCGTGAAGTAGACCGCCTGGGGAGTACGGTCGCAAGATTAAAACTCAAAGGAATTGACGGGGACCCGCACAAGCGGTGGATGATGTGGATTAATTCGATGCAACGCGAAAAACCTTACCTACCCTTGACATGTCAGGAATCCTCGAGAGATCGGGGAGTGCCCGAAAGGGAACCTGAACACAGGTGCTGCATGGCTGTCGTCAGCTCGTGTCGTGAGATGTTGGGTTAAGTCCCGCAACGAGCGCAACCCTTGTCATTAGTTGCTACGCAAGAGCACTCTAATGAGACTGCCGGTGACAAACCGGAGGAAGGTGGGGATGACGTCAAGTCCTCATGGCCCTTATGGGTAGGGCTTCACACGTCATACAATGGTACATACAGAGGGCCGCCAACCCGCGAGGGGGAGCTAATCCCAGAAAGTGTATCGTAGTCCGGATCGCAGTCTGCAACTCGACTGCGTGAAGTTGGAATCGCTAGTAATCGCGGATCAGCATGCCGCGGTGAATACGTTCCCGGGTCTTGTACACACCGCCCGTCACACCATGGGAGCGGGTTTTACCAGAAGTAGGTAGCTTAACCGCAAGGAGGGCGCTTACCACGGTAGGATTCGTGACTGGGGTGAAGTCGTAACAAGGTAGCCGTATCGGAAGGTGCGGCTGGATCACCTCCTTTCTAGAGTAGCACCGGAGCTAACGCTCGGCATCAAGCGCCTACGCTTATCGACTGTTGATCAGAACTATATTTAGCTGAAGCGAAAGCTTGAGCTAAGTGTAGTTTGCGTTCTTTAACAATCTGGAAGAAGTAAAGTTTTTTTAAGCGTGTAAGCGAATCAGGAATGATGAGTGAGCACACTTAGGGTAGTAATCAAAGTATCAACAAACATGCAATAACGCTGTACTCTTGATCCTGTAGCGTTCCCTGTTGTCAGCAGGGGCTAACGTTATAGGGACAAGCGAATAAGTGCACATGGTGGATGCCTTGGCGATTACAGGCGATGAAGGACGTAGTAGCTTGCGATAAGCTGCGGGGAGTGAGCAAACACACTTTGATCCGCAGATTTCCGAATGGGGAAACCCGGCCCTTTGGGTCATTGCATGCTGAATACATAGGCATGCAAAGCGAACGCGGCGAACTGAAACATCTAAGTAGCTGCAGGAAAAGAAATCAACCGAGATTCCCAAAGTAGTGGCGAGCGAAATGGGAAGAGCCTGTACGTGATAGTCGATCGGATAGTGGAACAGATTGGAAACTCTGGCCATAGCGGGTGATAGCCCCGTACACGAAATCCGGACGGTGGTACTAAGCGTACGACAAGTAGGGCGGGACACGAGAAATCCTGTCTGAACATGGGGGGACCATCCTCCAAGGCTAAATACTCGTAATCGACCGATAGTGAACCAGTACCGTGAGGGAAAGGCGAAAAGAACCCCGGGAGGGGAGTGAAATAGATCCTGAAACCGTGTGCATACAAACAGTCGGAGCGGACTTGATCCGTGACGGCGTACCTTTTGTATAATGGGTCAGCGACTTACATTCAGTGGCGAGGTTAACCGAATAGGGGAGCCGTAGAGAAATCGAGTCCGAACAGGGCGACAGTCGCTGGGTGTAGACCCGAAACCAGGTGATCTACCCATGGCCAGGATGAAGGTGCGGTAACACGCCCTGGAGGTCCGAACCCACTAATGTTGAAAAATTAGGGGATGAGCTGTGGGTAGGGGTGAAAGGCTAAACAAACCTGGAAATAGCTGGTTCTCTCCGAAAACTATTTAGGTAGTGCCTCAAGTATCACCATCGGGGGTAGAGCACTGTTATGGCTAGGGGGTCATTGCGACTTACCAAACCATTGCAAACTCCGAATACCGATGAGTGCGAGCTTGGGAGACAGACGTCGGGTGCTAACGTCCGGCGTCAAGAGGGAAACAACCCAGACCGCCAGCTAAGGTCCCAAAGATTGGCTAAGTGGAAAACGAAGTGGGAAGGCTAAAACAGTCAGGATGTTGGCTTAGAAGCAGCCACCATTTAAAGAAAGCGTAATAGCTCACTGATCGAGTCGTCCTGCGCGGAAGATGTAACGGGGCTAAGCCAGTCACCGAAGCTGCGGATATGTCTTATGACATATGGTAGGAGAGCGTTCTGTAAGCCTGCGAAGGTGTCTTGTAAAGGATGCTGGAGGTATCAGAAGTGCGAATGCTGACATGAGTAGCGATAATGCGGGTGAAAAGCCCGCACGCCGTAAGCCCAAGGTTTCCTGTTCAACGTTCATCGGAGCAGGGTGAGTCGGCCCCTAAGGCGAGGCAGAGATGCGTAGCTGATGGGAAGCAGGTTAATATTCCTGCACCGTCGTATGATGCGATGGGGGGACGGATCGCGGAAGGTTGTCCAGCTGTTGGAATAGCTGGTTCTTGACTCATAGAAGGCGCTTAGGCAAATCCGGGCGCGGAATTCAAGGGGTCGAGACGGGTGGCCATGCGCCACGAAGCAATCGGAAGTGGTTCCAAGAAAAGCCTCTAAGCTTCAGTCATACGAGACCGTACCGCAAACCGACACAGGTGGGCGAGATGAGTATTCTAAGGCGCTTGAGAGAACTCGGGAGAAGGAACTCGGCAAATTGGTACCGTAACTTCGGGAAAAGGTACGCCCCGGTAGCTTGATCACTTTACTGTGTGAGGGCGAAAGGGTTGCAATAAACTGGTGGCTGCGACTGTTTAATAAAAACACAGCACTCTGCAAACACGAAAGTGGACGTATAGGGTGTGACGCCTGCCCGGTGCTGGAAGATTAAATGATGGGGTGCAAGCTCTTGATTGAAGTCCCAGTAAACGGCGGCCGTAACTATAACGGTCCTAAGGTAGCGAAATTCCTTGTCGGGTAAGTTCCGACCTGCACGAATGGCGTAACGATGGCCACACTGTCTCCTCCCGAGACTCAGCGAAGTTGAAATGTTTGTGATGATGCAATCTACCCGCGGCTAGACGGAAAGACCCCATGAACCTTTACTGTAGCTTTGCATTGGACTTTGAACCAATCTGTGTAGGATAGGTGGGAGGCTTTGAAGCGGGGACGCCAGTTCCCGTGGAGCCATCCTTGAAATACCACCCTGGTTTGTTTGAGGTTCTAACCTTGGTCCGTTATCCGGATCGGGGACAGTGCATGGTAGGCAGTTTGACTGGGGCGGTCTCCTCCTAAAGTGTAACGGAGGAGTTCGAAGGTACGCTAGGTACGGTCGGACATCGTGCTAATAGTGCAATGGCATAAGCGTGCTTAACTGCGAGACCGACAAGTCGAGCAGGTACGAAAGTAGGACATAGTGATCCGGTGGTTCTGTATGGAAGGGCCATCGCTCAACGGATAAAAGGTACTCTGGGGATAACAGGCTGATTCCTCCCAAGAGTTCATATCGACGGGGGAGTTTGGCACCTCGATGTCGGCTCATCACATCCTGGGGCTGTAGCCGGTCCCAAGGGTATGGCTGTTCGCCATTTAAAGTGGTACGTGAGCTGGGTTTAAAACGTCGTGAGACAGTTTGGTCCCTATCTGCCGTGGGCGTTGGAAATTTGAAGGGGGCTGCTCCTAGTACGAGAGGACCGGAGTGGACGAACCTCTGGTGTACCGGTTGTCACGCCAGTGGCATTGCCGGGTAGCTAAGTTCGGAAGAGATAACCGCTGAAAGCATCTAAGCGGGAAACTTGCCTTGAGATGAGATTTCCCGGAGCCTTGAGCTCCTTGAAGGGTCGTTCGAGACCAGGACGTTGATAGGCTGGGTGTGGAAGTGCAGTAATGCATTAAGCTAACCAGTACTAATTGCCCGTACGGCTTGTCCCTATAACCTTAGCAGGTACAGGTCAGGATACAGCGCTGTTTGTTGATACAGTTGCTACCCAATACTTCTTCCAGATTCAGAGTGGCGCTCACATGAGTGAGCGAAACTCGTACAAGTCATGCCTGATGACCATAGCAAGTCGGTCCCACCCCTTCCCATCCCGAACAGGACCGTGAAACGACTTTGCGCCGATGATAGTGCTGCAACCAGTGTGAAAGTAGGTTATCGTCAGGCTAGTTAATTAGCAGTAAGCAAAAAACCCCACCGAGTGATCTCGGTGGGGTTTTTTGCTTTTGGGCCGTCGTTTCCGCTGCCCGTTTCTCTCCGGGCTGCAAGCCGAGCAACCGGTGAGACGGCGTGGACACAGGTGTCCACCCTACCAAGCCGGTCACGCCGACTCTCCCAGCCGTCGTGCATCTGTCCTATAACTGAACAGTTGGCGGTCAGCCGTGCCGGCACAGCTGTTCAGTTTCCGAACAAGTTGGTGGAACCATCGCCCTGCGCTCATTGGCATGTCCCTTGCTCGTCTTATGGATTGGTCCCACTTCCATACAGGACAACAATGCAAAGCCCGACTCGGCCGCCAGGACAGCCAGCCACGCATCGCCCTCTCCATCGCAAGAAGCTCGGCTGCATCATCGCAGCAGCCTTGCTGCCCACTTGTGCCAGCGCCGAAGCGGAACTCGACCAGGGAGAGATCGCGCGGGTGGAGGTGGTCGGGATGGCGCCCTTGCCTGGCCTGGGTATCGAACGCAAGCTCCTGCCTTATCCGGTCCAGCTCGTCAGCGACAAGGACCTGCCGAAGGCCGCCGGCGAGAACCTGGCCGAGTTCATGGCGCGCACCCTGAACGGCGTGAACGTGAACGAGGTTTCCGGTAGCCCCTTCCAGAACGACCTGACTTTCCGCGGCTTCCGCGCCTCGCCCGTGCTCGGCAGCGCCCAGGGCATCTCGGTCTACCTGGACGGCGTGCGCGTGAACGAAGCGTTTGGCGACGTGGTCAACTGGGACATGCTGCCCGAGGCGGCGATCGGCAGCGTCCTGCTGGTCCCGGGCGCCAACCCGTTGTATGGCCTGAATACCCTGGGCGGCGCACTCGCCTTCACGACCAAGTCGGGCCTGAGCCACCCGGGTGGCGAAGCCGGACTGTCGGTGACCGACCAAGGCCGGCGCCGGGCCGATTTCGCCTATGGCTGGCACGACAATACTGGATGGCACAGCTTTGTCGGCGCCACCCTGTTCGACGACAGCGGCTGGCGTGATTATTCGGCGGGCCGCCTCGGCAACGTCCTGCTCAAGGTCGGCCGCTCGCACGGCGACACCGACTGGAGCCTGGCACTGCTCGGCGGGCGCAGCCGCCTGCTCGGCAACGGCCTGCTGCCGGATCCTTTATACGAAGACGACCGCCGCGCCGTCTATACCCATCCGGATACCACGCGCAACCGGCTGGGGCAGGGCAGCTTCAACCTGACCCACCGCCTCAATCCCGACAGCGAAATCACCGCCACCGCCTATGTGCGCAACAGCCGCCGCGACACCGTGAATGGCGACCTCAGCGAGGACTACGACGACTACGTCGAAGACTGCGCGGAGGGTTTCGATGCCGCCGGCGCCCCGCTCGAGCCGGACGAGTGCGGTCTCACCCGCGAGGAGGGGGCGGCGCTGCATCCCGGCGTACTGAACACGACCAGCACGCGCCAGAAAGGAAGAGGCCTGAGCGTCGCCTTCAGCACCCGCCGCGGCGCGGACCGCTACGACTTTGGCCTGAGCTACGACTACAGCAGTTCCGAGTATGCCCAGTTCGAGCAGGAAGCCTTTATCACCCCTGGGCGCGAAGTGATCGGCGACCCGGACGAAGAACGCGAAGTCGATGCCGCGGTGACGGGAAGCTCGCGCGCTTTCGGCCTGTACGCGGCGGCCAGCCACGCCCTTTCCCCTGCCACCCAGCTGACCGCGAGCGCGCGCTGGAACCGTGCGCGCGTGCGCAACACACTCACCAACGAGCGTGGCCTGCAGCCGACGGAAAGCTTTACGTATACCCGCCTGAACCCCTCCTTCGGCCTGACCCACCAACTCAGCCCCGATCACGCCCTGTTCGCCAATATCGCACAGGGCAACCGGGTGCCGACCGTGATCGAGCTCGGCTGCGCGGACCCCGAGAATCCCTGCCGCCTACCGGTGGGCCTGCAGGCCGACCCCTATCTCAAGCAGGTCATCGCGCGCACGATGGAAGCCGGTGTGCGTGGCGATTGGCAGGGCGGCCGCTACACGGTGTCGCTGCACCGCACCGTCAACCGTGACGACATCCTCTTCCTCAGCGCGCCTTCGCGCCAGGGCTATTTTTCGAATTTCGAACGCACCCGCCACCAGGGGCTGGACGCCACGCTGACCCGGCGTTTCGGGTCCTTCGGCATACGCCTGGCCTACAGCTACCTGGAAGCGATCTACGACGCCGATGGCGAGCTGTTCACCGGTGCGCGCAACGTGCAGGTCGCGCGCGGGACGCGCCTGGCCGGGCTGCCGCGCCACAGCGGCAAACTGTCGCTGGACTGGCGCGCGAATCCGCAGCTCGACTTCGGCATCGACCTGCAGGGCGCGAGCAGCCTGGGCACGCAAGGCAACGAGGATGGCCTGATCGAAGATCCCGAAGAGGGAGAGGCGCCCGAGCGCGGCGACTGGCGCGTGCGTGGCCATGTCCTGGTCGGCCTGCGCGCCAGCTACCGACCAGCGCCCGGCTGGGAACTGTACGCACGCGTGAGCAACCTGTTCGACCGGCGCTACGAAACCTTTGGCGCCATCGGTCCCGACCTGTTCCCGCACGGCGTCCAGCTCAGGCCGCACGAGGGAGAAGTCGAGGCCGAACATGCGCGCTTTGTCGCCCCGGGCGCCCCGCGCGCCATCATGGCCGGCCTGCGCTACACCTTCTGAGCGCCGCGGACCTCAGAAGGTGTACTGCGCACTGACGCCGATCATCCACTGCCGTCCCGGCGCGGCCTCGTAATAGCGCCTGTTGGCGTCGCCCACGATCACCGAGCCGACATAGCTGCGGTCGAACACATTGTTCAGCCGCAGGTACTGGCGGAAGCGCCAGCGGTCGACTGTCTGGCGCGCCTGCACGCGCGCGTTGACGACTGCATAACCCGGCGCCGGGCGTTCGTTATTGCTGTCCTCCGCATAGATCTTGCTGCTCGCAATCGTTTCCAGCGCCGCGCCGAAGCGCCCGCCCTCGTCCTTCCATGCCAGCTCGCCGAACATGTTCGCGCGCGGCACACCCGGCAGCCGGCGGCCGGCAGCGACACTGCCGAAGCCCGTTTCGTAGGTCGCCCGCAGCACCGTCATGGCCACCCTGGCGCTGAAGCCGGCTCCCAGTTCGCTTTCGAGCGACACCTCCGCGCCGCGGCGCAGGGTTTCGCTGGCGTTGCGATAGCTGGTGCGTCCGCCGGACGAGGTATCGACCACCATCTCGTCGTCGGTTCGCACCTGGAACAGGGCCGCCTCGACCCGTGTATTCTCTCCCAGTTTCGCCTTGGCGCCGACCTCGACGTGCCGGCTGGTGGCCGGCTGCAGGTTGAAATTGAAGCCACGGCCCGCGCCCGAGTAGAACAGCTCGTTCAGCGTCGGCGTCTCGAAGCCGCGCGCGGCGCTCGCATACAGGTTCAGGTGCGGCGACACCTTGTACAGCACGCCAAGCACCGGTGTCACCTTGCTGTAGTCGACGCCGCCGCTGTCGTCGCCATTGGCGAGGAAACGATCGTCCACTTCCACTTTCAGGCTGCTGCGGCGCAGGCCCGCCGTCAGCACCCAGGGACCGCCTTCCCATTGCGTCTGCAGGTAGGGATCGAGGCTGGAGAGCTTGTCGGTTTCGTCGCGCCGCAGCGCCCCGCGCACGCCAAGCTGGGCGCCGACGAAGTTCTCGAAGCCCTGGCGATCGTCCTTCGAGCGGTTGTATTCGAGACCCAGGGTCGTGCTGAGCTTGCCGCCGGCAAGCGGGCGCACAGCCAGCCACTGCAGGTCGGCGCCGTAGAAGTCGCGGTCGAAATCGACCACGCCGCCCGAATGGGTAGAGGGCGCCTGGAAGCCGCGCGAGAACGCCTGGTACTGGACCACCTGCCGCTTGCCGGCATAGGCCGTGATGCGCAGCCGGTCCGGACCGAAGCGCTGTTCGAAGACGGCGCCGCCCTGCTGGTGGTCGATGCTCTTGCGTGTGTTGTAGCGTTCGGCCAGCGTGCGGTTCGGCGTCTGCGTATCGGTCGGATCGATTTCGCCGGCGCGCGGATCGCGCTGGAAGGTGGCCCAGGTCACGCCGAGCGGATCTTGCGTGTCGTCCTGCGTCAGGGTGCTGGCGGTGACGGTCAGGCGGCTGGTCGCGCCCGGCTTGACGCTGAGCTTGGCAAAGCCCTGGTCGCGCCGCGCCGCGCTGTGGTGGCGGTAGCCGTCGGTCCCGAAGCGTGAGGCATCGATGACGTAGCCGATGCCGTTCGTTTCGCCCTGCGCGTTGAGATCGATCTTGTGCGTGCCGTCGCTGCCGCCGGAGACCGTGGTTTCGACCGATGGGCGGCCCTGGCCGTCGCGCGTGAACAGCTGGATCACACCGCCCGAGTGATTGCCGTAGAGCGCGGAAAAGGGCCCGCGCAGCACCTCGATGCGCTCGGCCAGGTCGAGATTGAAGGTGGCGGCCTGGCCCTGGCCATCGGGCATCGAGGCCGGGATGCCGTCGGCGATCAGGCGCACGCCGCGCACGCCGAAGGCCGAGCGTGCGCCGAAGCCGCGTGAGGAAATCTGCAGGTCCTGCGCGTAGTTCTGGCGGTTCAGGACCACCAGGCCAGGCACCGCCGCCAGCGCCTCGGACGCATTCACGCGCATCCAGGCAGCGCCGATACGTTGCGCATCGACGGTGTCGACCGCGGCCGGGAAGTCGAAGCTGTCCTGCTCGATCCGGCTGCCGGTAACGACGACGACCGGCACCGGCGCAGCTGCGGCGAGCTCGTCCGCCTGGGCCTTGCCGCTGGCCGTAAACGCAGCGCCGCCCGCCGCCAACAGCGCAGCGATGACGGTGGGGCGGGAGGGAAATGGTTGCTGCATGCATGTCTCCGTTGACTGATTCTGTTCTGGATTGCCGGGGCCGGTTCTGGCATCGGCCCACCTCCAATCCAAGCAATATGCCTGCCATGGCCATCGGTGTGGCACGGCGCTTGCATTGCTGTGATCCAGGGAAGCACGGATTCGCTTCCCCGGGCGCCTCAGGCGCCGTCGCCGGGGCAGCTTGACCGCGAATCATGGAACACCTGTCTCAGATATGAACAGCTGACACAGCATTGTGACAGGGGGCGCACTGGCAGCAGCGTGCGTACCGTCGCGAAACCTTATCGATACGGAAGAGAATATGAAAACGAGAGCAGCCATTGCCTGGAAAGCAGGGGAACCCCTGTCCATCGCCGACGTCGACCTCGAAGGGCCGCGCGCCGGCGAAGTGCTGGTGGAAATCAAGGCCACCGGGATTTGCCACACCGACTACTACACCCTGTCGGGCGCCGACCCGGAGGGCATCTTCCCGGCCATCCTCGGCCACGAAGGCGCCGGTATCGTGCTCGAGACCGGCCCCGGCGTCACCACGGTCAAGCGCGACGACCATGTGATCCCCTTGTACACGCCGGAATGCCGCCAGTGCAAATTCTGCCTGTCCCGCAAGACCAACCTGTGCCAGGCGATCCGCTCCACGCAAGGCCGCGGCCTGATGCCTGACGCGACGTCGCGCTTCTCGCTCGACGGCAAGCCGATCTACCACTACATGGGCACCTCGACCTTCTCGAACTACATCGTCGTGCCGGAAATTGCCCTGGCCAAGATCCGCGAGGATGCACCCTTCGACAAGGCCTGCTACATCGGCTGCGGCGTCACCACCGGCGTCGGCGCGGTCGTGTTCACCGCCAAGGTCGAGGCGGGCGCGAACGTCGTCGTGTTCGGCCTGGGTGGCATCGGCCTGAACGTGATCCAGGCGGCCAAGATGGTCGGCGCCGACAAGATCATCGGTGTCGACCTGAACCCGGCGCGCGAGGAGATGGCACGCAGGTTCGGCATGACCCACTTCGTCAATCCGAGCCAGGTTGAGAACGTGGTCGACGCCATCGTCCAGCTCACCGACGGCGGCGCCGACTACTCCTTCGAGTGCATCGGCAACGTCAAGACCATGCGCCAGGCGCTGGAGTGCTGCCACAAGGGCTGGGGCCAGTCGATCATCATCGGCGTGGCCGAGGCCGGCGCAGAGATCTCGACCCGTCCGTTCCAGCTGGTGACGGGCCGCGAGTGGAAGGGTTCGGCTTTCGGGGGCGCACGCGGGCGCACCGACGTGCCGAAGATCGTCGACTGGTACATGGACAACAAGATCAACATCGACGACCTGATCACCCACACCCTGCCGCTCGAGCGCATCAACGAAGGGTTTGACCTGATGAAGAGCGGACAGTCGATCCGCTCGGTGGTGCTGTACTGACCCAGCCTTTGTACGTGTAGACCAATCCAAAACGGAGACCGATGATGAACGAAGAAATCCATATCCATCCCGCCGTCGATCACGGCATCAAGCCGGCCGCGCCGAATTTTTCTGGCGGCACACTGACCTGCCAGTGCAGCACCAATCCGGTGACGGTGGAGATCAAGGGGCAGGTCGCGCACAACCACGTATGCGGCTGCACCAAGTGCTGGAAGCCGGCCGGCGCGCTGTTTTCCCAGGTTGCGGTGGTCCCGCGCGAGAACCTGAAGGTGACCGCCAACGCCGACAAGCTCGCCGTGGTCGACTCCTCCGCCACCATCCAGCGCTACGCCTGCCGCGACTGCGGCGTGCACATGTTCGGCCGGATCGAGAACACCGCCCACCCCTTCTATGGCCTGGACTTCGTGCACACCGAGCTGTCGCACGAGGACGGCTGGGCGCCGCCCGAGTTCGCCGCCTTCGTGTCTTCGATCATCGAGTCCGGCGCCGATCCGAAAAACATGGGGGCGGTGCGCGCGCGCTTGGTCGAGCTCGGCCTGCCGCCCTATGACGCGCTGTCGCCGGCCCTGATGGACGCCATCTCGACCCACGTGGCCAAGGCGCGCGGCGTGCTGCAGGAAGCGTGAAGGAAGCATGAAGGAAGCGTGACCGGTATTGCCGGTAACCGCGTAGGCCGCGGTTACCGGCCGCCCGGTGAAAAGTGAATGGAGACGAAGAGATGAAGCAAACGCACTTGCTGCCGCACTTGCTGCTGACGGCAGCCCTGGCTGCCCCGCTGGCAGCGCAAGCCCATGATTTCCCGACCAGCGGACGGGTGGAGTACGTACTGGAGTGCATGCAAAAGCACGACGGCAAGTACGAATACCTCTACAAGTGCTCCTGCGTCATCGACGAAATCGCCAAGGCCATGCCCTACGAGGACTACGTCACGATGTCCACCGCGCTGCGCAACCAGACGCTCGCGGGCGAGCGCGGCGCGCTGTTCCGCGATCCGGTCCCGGTCAAGGAGATGGCCAACAAGTACAAGGAAGTCCAGGCCAGCGCCAGCAAGGCCTGTCGTGTGCCGCAACGTTAATGCCGGGCGCGGCCGCAGGCTGCGCCACGGATGACACAGAGCGGGTGGGTAGTGTCACGAAACTGAACATGTGTCACGTGGCGAGGACGGGTACACGGTGCGGTTCCGCCATGCATACGCCCGATTCGGCTACTGGCACGTTAAGTGCTGTACAGAAGTGGGGCATCCCCGCTGAGATGAGGCAGGGCCAACCAGTCGCACCGCAAAAAAACCATAGGAGACTTCATCATGTTATTGCTAACGAGACTCATCCGCTGGTGGCCGTGCCTGGCACTGGCTGCCGCACCGGCGATGGCCGCCGACTCCGATGTCGAAAAACTGACCAAGGACCCGAAAAACTGGGCGATGCAGTCCGGGAACTTCGCCAACCACCGTTACAGCGAACTCAAGCAGATCAACAGCAAGAACGCCAAGAACCTGCAGGTGGCCTGGACCTTCTCCACCGGCGTGCTGCGCGGCCATGAAGGCGGCCCGCTGGTGATCGGCGACACCATGTACATCCACAGCCCCTTCCCGAACAAGGTGTTCGCGATCTCGCTGGAAGACCAGAGCATCCGCTGGAAGTACGAGCCGAAGCAGGACCCGACCGTGATCCCGGTGATGTGCTGCGACACGGTCAACCGCGGCGTGGCCTATGCCAACGGCAAGATCTTCCTGCAGCAGAACGACACCACCCTGGTGGCGCTCGACGCCAAGACCGGCGCCGAACTGTGGAAGAACAAGGTCGGCGATCCGAAGATCGGCGAAACCACCACCAATACCCCACACGTGTTCAAGGACAAAGTCCTGACCGGCATCAGCGGCGGCGAATTCGGCGTGCGCGGACGCGTCACCGCCCACGACATCAACACCGGCAAGATCTTGTGGAAGGCCTACAGCACAGGCCCCGACAACGAGCTGATTGTCGACCCCAACAAGACCATGACCTGGACCGACGGCAAGATGGCGCCGATCGGCCCGGACTCCTCGCTCAAGAGCTGGCAGGGCGACCAGTGGAAGCTGGGCGGCGGCACCACCTGGGGCTGGTACAGCTACGACCCGGAAACCAACCTGGTCTACTACGGCACCGGCAACCCGAGCACCTGGAACCCGCGCCAGCGTCCGGGCGACAACAAGTGGTCGATGACCATCTTCGCCCGCGACCTCGACACCGGCATGGCGAAATGGGTCTATCAGATGACCCCGCACGACGAGTGGGACTATGACGGCGTGAACGAGATGATCCTGGCCGACATCAAGGTCAAGGGCCAGCCGCGCAAGGCCCTGGTGCACTTCGACCGCAACGGCTTCGCCTACACGCTCGACCGCGTCAGCGGCGAACTCCTGGTCGCCGAAAAATTCGATCCGAAAGTGAACTGGGCCACCCACGTCGACATGAAGAGCGGCCGCCCGCAGGTCGTGGCCGCCTACAGCACCGACAAGAACGGTCCCGACTTCAATACCAAGGGCATCTGCCCGTCGGCGCTGGGCACCAAGGACCAGCAGCCAGCGACCTACTCGCGCAAGACCGGCCTGTTCTATGTGCCGACCAACCACGTCTGCATGGACTACGAGCCGTTCCAGATCGAGTACACCGCCGGCCAGCCCTATGTCGGCTCGACGCTGTCGATGTATGCGGCCCCGAACAGCCACGGCGGCCTGGGCAACTTCATCGCCTGGGATGCCGGCACCGGCAAGATCGTCTGGTCCAAGCCCGAGAAGTTCTCGGTATGGAGCGGCGCCCTGTCCACTGCCGGCGATGTCGTGTTCTACGGCACCCTGGAAGGCTTTATCAAGGCGGTCGACCACAACGGCAAGGAACTGTGGAAGTTCAAGACCCCGTCGGGGATCATCGGCAATGTCCATACCTGGGAATACAAGGGCAAGCAGTACATCGGTGTGCTGTCCGGCATTGGCGGCTGGGCCGGTATCGGCTTGGCGGCAGGCCTGACCAAGGGCACCGAGGGCCTGGGTGCGGTGGGCGGCTACAAGGACCTGGCCAAGTACACCGAGCTGGGCGGCGTACTCACCGTGTTCGCGCTGCCGGATCGTTGATCCGCAACCCGCCAACACCATTGGGATGAAGTGAACCGGAGACGGTCGCCGGCAGGGCGCCGGCGCCGCCTCCCGCATTGTCAGGAATGATCATGAACAGACTCACGAAGAACGCAGGGATCGCGGCCGCCTGCTGGGCCCTGGCCGCGCTGCCCGGATTGCTGGCCGTACCCTCCGCCGCGGCGGATACGCCCCCCTACAAGGTCGTCGACGGCAACAAGGTCGATGCCCAGACCCTGAGCGGCTGGAAGACCTGGCGCGCCATGGCCTGCGAGCGCTGCCATGGCGCCGCCCAGGAAGGCATGGTCGGTCCCTCGCTGGTGAACAGCCTGAAAGTACTCAGCAAGGACGAATTCAAGGCGGCCGTACTGAAGGGACGCATCGAGAAGGGCATGCCGAATTTCGATACCAGCAAGATGGTGAACGAAAACATCGACAGCCTGTACGCCTACCTGAAGGGCCGCTCCGACGGCGCCATCGAGCCGGGCCGCCTGCAGGAGATCGGCAAATGAGATGGCGCCAGCTGGCGGCGGGCGCCTGCGTCCTGTCCTGCCTGGGCAGCCCGGCGCTGGCCCAGGACGGCGCGCCCGCACCCGGAGACGACAAGGTGCTGCGGGTCTGCCAGGACCCGAACAACATGCCGCTGTCGAACCGCGCCGAAGCCGGCTTCGAGAACAGGATCGCCGCGCTGCTGGCGCAGGAGCTGGGCTGGAAGCTGGAACACACCTGGTTCCCGCAGCGCATAGGTTTCATCCGTAACACCCTGCGCGCCAAGGAAGAAAACACGGACCGTTACAAGTGCGACCTGGTCACCGGCGTACCCAAGGGCTTCGAGCTGGGGGCGACCACGCGGCCCTATTATCACTCCACCTATGCCATGGCTTATGTGAAGGGAAAAGGCCTGGACCAGGTGCGCACGCTGGACGACCTGCTGGCGCTGGAACCCGCCCGCCGCAAGAAGCTGCGCTTCGGCGTGTTCACCGGTTCGCCGGTCACCGAATGGCTGCTGCAGAACGGCCTGATGGAGCAGGTCGAGTGGTACCAGAGCCAGACCGGCGACGCCGAGCAGTATCCCGGCCAGGTGGTCGAGAAGGACCTGGCCAGCGGCAAGATCGACGTCGCCTTCGCCTGGGGACCGATCGCCGGTTACTTCGCCAGGAATACGCGCACGGCGCCGATCGCCGCCATCCCGCTTGCCTCCCGGCCCGGCATGAAGCTCGATTTCGAGATCGCGATGGCGGTGCGCCATAGCGATAAACAGTTCCGGCAGCGTATCGACGGCCTGATTGCAGCCAACCAGGCGAAAATCCACGCAATCCTCGCGCAGTATGGCGTGCCGCTGCTCGAACTGCAGGGGACCGTGGCGCAGGCTCCCCAGGCGGAAAGGAAACCATGAAGCTTTTTCCAGTGCTTGTCGGCCCGGCGCCGGCACGGCGTGCGCGCGGCCTGTGCGTCGGGGCGACCGTCCTCGCCGCGCTGGCGCTCGGCCCAGCCCGTGCCCAGCCGGTCTCGCCGGCCGAAGTCCTCTTGTTCGAGACCGATCACCTGGCGCGCATCAAGGCGCCGGCCACCCTGGTCTACGAGTTCCGCAAGGTCAGCAACGTGGAGCCCGCGTTCACAGACAATGTCCAGCTCGACGTTTCGCGCGACAAGGGGCAACTCCACGCGGAACTGCATTTCCTCACCGGCGAGCGCAAACGCGACCTGCCGGCGATCGACGACGTGCACGGCAACCCGGTACTGCTCGGCTTCCTCGAACGCGACATCGCCGAGATGAAACGCCTGACCGGTGGCTCGGCTGGGTATTTCCGCAAGCGCATCCGGATGGCGCTGGCCCAAGGCGCGCAGGTCACGCCGCAGCGCATCACCTACCAGGGCAAGGCGCTCGACGCCAAGGCGGTGCGCATCCAGCCTTATCTCGACGATCCCCTGCATGCGCGTTTCGAGAACTATGTGCGCAAGACCTATACCTTCGTGATCAGCGAGGGGGTGCCGGGCGGCGTGTACCAGCTGAGCAGCTCGCTGGCGAATGCGAGCCGGCCGGGGGCGGTCGTTGCGCGAACCGCAGCTTCCGCGGCGGCCACGCAGGCCCAGGCGGCACAGGGGGCAGCGCCACCCGGCACGAGCAAGCCCGGCGCGGCGCTGCCCGTCATCGACGAAACGCTCACCCTGATCAAGGTCGCCGATCCGAAGCGCTGAGCTCGGCGCCGCGACGCCTGCATATGGAACAGCCGGAGGCATACATGGCGCCGTTGAAAGTGTTTGCGTTCGATTACACCAATGACGGCGGGCCGATGGCGCGCGCCCTGCCAGGCACGTTCAGGCAGCAGGGCGCCATGCTGATGGATGCCCTGGTGGCCGACCTGGGCGCCGTTCCCGGCGTCGACGTGTGCACGATGGCGAGCCTGGCGGGTGCATCAGGGTTCGACGCCGCGCTGGAGGCGCAGCCCTTCGGCGAGCGCTTCGCGGCCTGTGTGCGCGCGGCCGATGCAGTATGGCCGCTGGCGCCGGAGTCCGGGGGGCTGCTGGAAAGCCTGTCGCGCCACGTCCTGCGCGGCAAGCGCATTTTACTGGGCAGCGCCCCCGGAGCGGTGCGCGTCGCGTCCAGCAAGTTCAAGGTGGCGCGCGCGCTGGCCGACAGCGGTGTGCCGGTCGTCCCCACTTACCGGCCCCACGCTTCCCTGCCGGACGGGCAGGGCGCCTGGGTCGTCAAGCCGGACGACGGCGCCGGATGCCTCGACGCGCGCCTGTTCAGCGACCGTGCGGCGGCGCTGGCGTGGCTCAGGACCAGCGCGGTGCAAGGCTATGTGCTGCAGCCTTTCGTTGCCGGCAAGCTGGGCAGCCTGTCGCTGATCTGCTGCGATGGCGCGACCCGGGTACTGGCCCGCAACCTGGAGCGGATGGCGGTCCACGACAACCGCTTCCACTTCCTCGGCTGCACCGTGAACGGACTGGACGACACGGACGGCGCACTCGAGCGCCTGGCGCAGCGGGTCGCGGCCGCGCTGCCTACCTTGTGGGGCTATGTCGGCGTGGACATCATCCTGACCGAGCGCGGCCCCGTGGTACTCGAGGTCAATCCGCGCCTGACCGCGGCCTACGCCGGCCTGCACGCCTCGATCGGCTGCAATCCGGCCGGCATGGTCATCGACCTGCTTCGGAGCCCGGCCGCAATGCCGGCGCCGGCGACGCGGCGCCGTGCGGTCAGCGTCGACGTTGCCGGATTCGATCCGGGCGCGGCTACTTGACCACCACGCCCCAGGGCAGCTTGCCGACGGCGACGTCGCGCAGCTTGGTGTGGTTTGCCGTGTCGATCACGCTCACGTTGCCGGAGCGGCCGTTGGCGACGTAAAGCTTCTTGCCGTCCGGCGTGAGCGCCATGTTCCAGGGACGCTGTCCGACCGGCACGGTCGCCACTACCTTGTTGCTGGCGGTGTCGATCACCGACACGTTGGCGTCGCCGCCGTTCGACACGTAGACCTGCTTGCCGTTCGGGTGGACGGCGATGCCGTTGGCGCGCAGTCCGGCCTTGATGCGCGCGACGATGGAAAAACTTGTGGTGTCGATCACGAAGACTTCGTTCGCGTGCTCGGTGGCGACATAGGCGCGGCTGCTGTCCGGCAGGAAGCCGATGCCGCGTGGACGAGCGCCGACCGCGACCTGGGCCACCTGCTTGCGGCTGGCAAAATCGATGATGTCGACGGCGTCGCCTTCCTCGGCGCTGACGAACAGCAGGCGGCCGTTCGGGCTGAACACGGCGTGCTCGGGATTCTTGCCGTGCACGGTGATGGCGAACGCCAGTGCATTGGTGCGCGTATCGATCACCGCGATCTCGTTCTTGCCCTCCAGGGCCGCGACCACCCAGCGACCGTCCGGGGAGATCGACACCCCTTCGGGCGACTCGCCCAGCGCCACGGTGGCGCCAGCCTTGCGTGCCTTGAGGTCGACCAGCTGCAGGCGGTTGTTCGGCTGGTCGCTGACATACAGCCAGCGCCCGTCGCTGCCCACCGCCAGGCCGCGCGGCTTGGAGCCGCCGGGCATCTCGCCAACGACCTCGTCGGTCGCCGTGTCGATCACCGAGATCGTGCCCGAGCCTTCGTTCGGCACGTAGGCGAAGGGCGCGGCAAGCAGGGCCGAGGGTAATGCAGCGGCGAGCGCCACGGTGGCGCAGGCAAATGAGCGGGCAAATGAACGGGCAACCAAGCGGTTAACCAGGCGGACAGGTAAGCGGGCAGATAAGCGGACAGGCAGGACGGTCATCGGGTCTCCACAGGCAAGTTGGAACGGGGTTGGTCGGCTGGCGCGCCGCGCCGCGGCCACATCCGCAGCAGCAGGCGGTCGCGATCAATCAGCATGTGCTTGGCGACGGCGAGTACGTGCACGGCGACGAAGATGGCCAGCAGCAGGGCTGCCAGATGGTGCGCGCCGTTGAAGATGGCGTACAGGGTCTTGTCGTCCGGCCCCCAGGGCGCCCAGCGGACCGTGTTGAAGAACTTGATGCCGTGCCGGCTGAAGTTGGAGGCGAGGTAGCCCGACAGCGGCAGCGCCAGCATGCAGGCGTACAGGGCTGCGTGGCTGAACCAGGCGGCGCGGCGCTGCCAGGGCGCCATGGTGTCGGGCAGCGGCGGCGGCTTGTGGGTGAGGCGCCAGGCCAGGCGCAGCAGGATCAGGAGCCCGATCAGGATGCCAATGCTCTTGTGCAGATTGACGTAATAGCCGCGTTCCGGCGTGCCGCGCGGGATATCCTCCAGCGCCAGTCCGAAGGCGAACTGGCCGAGCAGCAGCAGCGCGATGAACCAGTGCAGGGCGATCGCGGTGCCGGTGTAGTGTGCTGGCGTGGCCATCCGCTTTCCTTTTCTCGCGCTCGGCGCCTAGTGGAACAGCGACTTCTCGGGATGCTGGATATTCAGGCGCTGCAGTTTGCGGTACAGCGTATTGCGGCTGATGTTGAGCTCGCGCGCGACGCCGCTCATGTTCCATTGGTGGCGCTTGAGCGTCTGCTGCAGGACCTCGCGTTCGGCGCTCTCGAGCGCGCTCAAGCCCTCGATCGCGCCCGCGGGGGCGCCATCGTCCGCCTCGGCCGCGGCGGTCTGCGATGCCGCAGCGGGCGTCGGAGCGGACGCCGTCACCAGCACCAGGCCATGCCGGTACTCGGGCGGCAGGTCGCGCAGGGTCAGGCGGTCCGCTTCGCGCAGGGCGATCATGGTGCGCAGCAGGTGGCGCAGCTGGCGGATATTGCCAGGCCAGCGCTGCCGCTCGAGCAGCTCGAGCAGGCCGTCGTCGAGCTCGACCGACGGCTCGCCCTCGCTTTCCTCGGCCACCAGGTGGAGGATCAGCGCGCGGCGGTCTTCGCGCTGGCGCAGCGGCGGCAGGCTGAGCGTGACGCCCTGCAGCCGATAGTACAAATCCTCGCGAAACTCCCCGCGCTCGATTTTTGCCGGCAGGTCGCAGTGGGTGGCGCTGATCAGGCGGATGTCGAGCTTGACGGGGGCTTCGCCGCCGAGGGGCACCACCTCGCGTTCCTCGAGCACGCGCAGCAGCCTGGCCTGCAGGGCCACCGGCATGTCGCCGATCTCGTCGAGGAACAGGGTGCCGCCGTTCGCCTGCAGCAGCTTGCCGCGCTGGCCGTCCTTGCTGGCGCCGGTGAACGCGCCCGAGCGATAGCCGAACAGTTCGCTCTCGACCAGCGATTCGGGTATCGAGGCGCAATTGATCGCCACGAAAGGCTTGTTGGCGCGGCTGCCGGAGGCGTGGATCGCCCGCGCCAGGCGCTCCTTGCCGGTGCCGGTTTCACCCAGCAGCACGATCGCCACGTTGCGCTCCATGACCCGCTTGGCGGTCGCGACGATGTCGCTCATCGCCGGGTCGCCGAAGTGCAATGCGTCGAGTGCGCTGGCCGGCTGCGGCGCCGGCAATGCCCCCGCGCCGCGCTGGGGACGGCGCGCCGCGCTGGCCGCGACCGGCTGGTACATCACGGCGAAGAAACGCGCGTTGCTGCGCACCTCGAAGATCGGCACCGGGTGGTAGGCGCGTCGCATGCTGCTGTCCACAAGCCCGGAGAAGGTGAGGTTGAACAGCTCGGAGATATCGCGGCCGACGATCTCGGACGGACTGCGGTAGCCGAGCAGGGACAGGGCCGCGCGACTGGCCGCCAGTACCGTGCCGGTGACGCTCAGCGCGATCGCGCCTTCGCTCAGGGTCCCGACGAACTCGGGCCGGTTGTGGAAGCGCAGGATGAAATCGTGGCGGAACTGGTGCAGGAATACCCGGTTCTCGATCATCTGGACCGACATGCTGACCAGGGCCAGTGTGTGCTGCTGGGCCAGGCGCGATTCGCCGGAGGCGTCGAGCACGCCGACCAGTTCGCCGTCATGGTCGAAGATCGGCGCCGCCGCGCAGGACAGGCCGATATTGCGCGACAGGTAGTGTTCGTCCTGGTGGACGGTGAGCGGACGGCGCTCGACCAGGCAGGTGCCCATGCCGTTGGTGCCCTGCACGCGCTCGCTCCAGACGGCGCCCTGCATCAGCCCGGTCCGGGATGCGGCATGGGTGAAGGCGGGGTCGCCGAAGTAGTTCAGCAGCACGCCCTCGCGGTCGGTCAGCATGATCGCGTAGCCGGAACCGGCCAGTTGCTGGTAGAGGTTCGCCATCTCGACCTTGGCGACGGCCTGGACGTCGGCGAGGCGCTCCTGGCGCTCCTGCAGTTCGGCGGGCGCCACCACTTCGGGTTCGGCGCAGGTGCCGGGGTCGAGCTGGTATTCGTTGAGGCAGCGGATCCAGGATCGGGTGATCCGGTTTCCGGTTCCGATGTTGTCTCCGATCCGGCCATGGACGACCGAATGGACGCGCTTGACGTGCTCCACGGCAAACTTCGACATGTTGTCTCCTACGTCCGCGACTAGGGTCGTGCTGGTGCCGGCCGCTGTCGCTCTCTGGACTTTTTATGTGAGTGACACCTCATCTGCTGTGGAGAATACACCCTTCCGTCCGCAAATTGTCGAATGGTTTGTGAATTTTTTGAACACCCAATCGGGCAGAACTGGCCTGAGGCGATGGACTAGCGACCGGGATCAGCAGGCCTGTCATTAACGGGAACTTGGGACGCAGTCGGCAGTCGTCGCCGTGTCGGCTGGAAGAGGAGAACGCGTTCATGCACGCCGCATGAACGTTTGCCGTAGTGATGCAGGAAACCGCTTACCTGGCGATCATGTGGCGATCATTTGGTCCGAGCTTGTATGAAGTCAATTGTGTGCCGTAGTTTTATACCGTCGACCCGCCTCGTGTGGCCAGTGCTGGGGCCCGGCGCCAATCTGCGGCACAATGCAGGTGTGGTGTTGCCAATCAAGTAAACCGGGAGACGCATGAACGAACAGGGTGCAAGGCGCGTCGTGCTGGTGCGCGCGATCGAAACGGCCGATGCCGGCCACCAGGTGCTGAGCGAGGACGACCGCAAGTACGCCAGCCGTAGCGCGCGTGAACTGGCGGCCTGGCAGGCCTCCGACAGCAAGAGCGCGGTGACGCAAGACCTTTTCCTGCAGCAGCGCTCGGAACAGATCCTCAAGCGCCTGGCCGAACGCACGCCGGCCTTTGGCGCCTTCCAGAAGCGCGGCCTCGGCCTGCCCGGTTTCTGGGCGGCGCTGCCCGTGCTGGCGCTGTTCGCCGGCGCGCTGCTCGACCGCATCGCCGATCCGCACCGCGTCGACCTGCTGTCGGCGCCGCTCCTGTTCATCGTCGGCTGGAACCTGCTCATGTACGTCGTGCTGCTGGTATGGGCCCTGCTCCCGGGACGCAAAGGCGGCTGGGCCGGGCAGGGCCTGTTGCGCCGCCTGAGCGTCGGCAAGGCGGTCGCGCCGCGCAAGCTGCCGGCGCCGCTGGCCTCAGGCCTGGGCAGTTTCCTGGCCGAGTGGGCGCAACTGAGCGAACCGCTGACGCGCGCGCGGCTCTCGCGCACGGTCCACCTGTCGGCCGCCGCCTTCGCGCTCGGCGCCGTGCTTTCGCTGTATGCGCGCGGCCTGCTGACGCAATATGGCGCCGGCTGGGAAAGCACTTTCCTCGATGCCCGCCAGGTGCACACCCTGCTGTCCTGGCTGTTCACGCCGGCGTTGACCGTCTTCCCCTTCCTGCAGGGCTTTACCCTGGCCGATATCGAAGCGCTGCGCTTCGGCGCCGGCGCCGCGACGACTGCGGGAACGATGGCTGCTCCGGCCATGAGCACCTTATCGGGTGCGGTATCCGGTACGGTGGCGGCTGGCGCCGGCGAACGCTGGGTGCACCTGTACGGCGCGACGATCCTGCTGCTGGTGATCCTGCCGCGGCTGGCGCTGGCCCTGTTCGCCGCGCTGCGCGCGGGCCGCCTGGCGCGGCGTTTCCCGCTCGACCTCGAACATCCCTATTTCCGCAAGCTCGCCGACAGCATCGGCGCCGGCACCCCGGCCGTGCTGCGCGTGCTGCCCTACAGCTTCACGCTCGACGAAGCGCGCGACCGCGGCCTGTGGACGGTGGCGGCAATGGCCCTGGGCGCCCAGGCGCGCGTGCTGCTGCGCCCCACCGTGCCGTATGGCGAAGAGCCGAAGGAGGCATTGCGCGAGACCGGCTTCGACGAGGCCGGCGTCACGGTGACGGCAGCCCTGTTCAACCTGGCTGCTACGCCGGAAAAGGAAAACCACGGCGCCTTCCTCGACTACCTCAGCCGCAACAGCAAGCGCGGCGTAGCCGTGCTGCTCGACGAGTCAAGCATGCTCGAACGCGGAGCCGGCCAGGCCGGTCTCGATGTGCGCGTGAATGAGCGCATCGCCCTGTGGCGCCAGTTCTGCAGCTTCCACGGCACCGCCGCCACGGTGGTCAACCTGCTCCAGCCCGAGCGCCGCCCGATCGAGCTCGGCGCCGGCCTGGCCCTGCCGGAGCTGCGATGACGATGACTGCGATGACGATGTCTACGATGAATGACGCGCCCGTGAAAATCCAGTTCGCGCTGGTCTCGCACACGAACAACGGCAAGACCACGCTGGCCCGCACCCTGGTCGGCGTGGACGTGGGAGAAGTGCGCGACGCCGCCCACGTGACGACGTTCGCGGAAGCCCATCCGCTGCAAACCAGCCCGGCCGGCGACAGCCTGCTGCTGTGGGACACCCCCGGCTTCGGCGACTCGGTACGCCTGCTCAAGCGCTTGTCTCTGGCGGGCAACCCGATCGGCTGGTTCCTGCGCGAGGTGTTCGACCGCTACCGCGACCGTCCGTTCTGGCTCAGCCAGCAGGCCTTGCGCGCGGCCAAGGAAGAGGCCGATGTCGTGCTTTACCTGGTCAATTCGGCGGAACCGCCGGGCGACGCAGGCTATTTGCCGGCAGAGATGAATATCCTCGAATGGCTGGGCAAACCGGTAATCGTGCTGCTCAACCAGATGGGGCCGCCGCGGCCCGGCGCGCAGGAGGGGGGCGAGCAGCAGCAATGGAAGACGCACCTGGCGCGCTTCCCGGTCGTGCGCGAAGTGCTGGCGCTCGATGCCTTTGCGCGCTGCTGGGTGCACGAGCACGTGTTCTACGAAGCCGTGGCGCCGCTGGTCGCGCCGGAAAAGCAGGCCGGTTACGAGCGCCTGCGCGCGGCCTGGGAAGCGAACAACCGCCAGCGCTACGCCAGCGCCCTGCGCATGACGGCCGAGCAGGTCGTGGCCGCCGCGCGCGACAGCGAGGCGGTTCCCGACGAAGGACGCAGCATGGTGCGCACGGCGCTGAAAGCCGTGGGCCTGGGCAAGGATGAGCAGAAGCGGCAGGAAGCGGCGATGGCGGCGCTGGTCGAGCGCCTGAACGGGGAGATCAACAAGACGACGATGCGCATGCTGGTGCTGCACAAGGTCGATCCGGGCGAAGCGGTGACGATCAACGCACGCGTGCGCGAGAATTTTGCCGTGCGCGCGCCGATCGACAAGGCGCAAGCTGGGCTGCTTGGCGCCGTGGTGTCGGGCGCGGCCACCGGACTGTCGGCCGACCTGATGGCCGGCGGCCTGACGCTGGGCGGCGGGGCATTGCTGGGCGCAATCGTCGGCGGCCTGACGGCGGCCGGCGCCGCCTGGGGTTTCAATCAGCGCGCCGACCGCAACGAAGCGGCGGTACAGTTTGCCGACGCTTTCCTGCAAACGCTGCTGGTCGGCGCCATGCTGCGCTACCTCGCCGTCGCCCACTTCGGACGCGGGCGCGGCAACTATGTGGAGAGCGAGGCGCCGGCCTTCTGGCAGGCGGAGGTCGAACAGGCCCTGGCGGCGCACGGCGGCGATCTGCCGGCGCTGTGGCGCACCGTCCGTGCCGCACCGAACCTCGAGGCGGCGCTGGAGCCGGTCAATGCGCTTGTCAAACGGGTGCTTGATGCCACCCTCGGCAAGCTGTATCCCGGCTTCAAACTGGTCGAGGCGGAGCCGAGACCTGACCCGGTTAGCGGAACTGGTACTGCGCGCTGACCCCCAGCACCCAGTTGCGTCCCGGCGCCGGTTCGTAATAGCGGCGGTTGCTGTCGCCCACGATCACCGAGCCGACATAGTCACGGTCGAACAGGTTGTTCAGGCGGGCGAATTCCTTGAACCGCCATTGCCCCGTTTCCTGGCGCGCCTGCATGCGCAGGTTGACGATGCCGTAACCCGGCGCCGGCGTGGCGAGGTTGGCGTCGTCCGGATGCACTTTGCTGGTGGCGATGGTCTCCAGCGCCGCCCCGAGCTTGCCGTCGGTCGCGGTCCAGCCGAGTTCGCCATACAGGCTGGCGCGCGGCACGCCCGGCAGGCGATTGCCGGCCGGGATGCTGCCGAATCCGTCTTCGTACACGGCGCGCAGCACGTTGGCGGCCACGCGCGCATTCAGGCCAGGGCCGAAGCGGGAGTCGAAGGAGAGTTCGACGCCGCGGCGCAGGGTTTCGCCGGCGTTGCGGTAGCTGGTGCGGCCGCCGCTGGAAGCGTCGACCACCACTTCGTTGCTGGTACGGACCTGGAACAGGGCGAGATCCAGGCGCGTATCGGCGCCGAGCATCTTCTTGACGCCGGCCTCGAGGTGGGTGCTGCGGCTCGGCTGCAGTCCGAAGTTCACGCCGGGGCCGGTGCTGGAATAGAACAGCTCGTTCAGGGTCGGGGTCTCGAAGCCGCGCGCGGCGCTGGCGTACAGGTTCAGGCTGGGCGTCAGTTTATAGAGCGCGCCGAGCACCGGCGCGGTGCCGCTGTAGTCGGCGCCGCCGCTGTCGTTGCCGTTGCTTAAGTAGCGGTCGCTTACCTCGACGTCCAGCGAGGTGCGGCGCAGCCCGGCCGTCAGGACCCACTGACCACGTTCCCATTCCGTCTGTACGTAGGGATCCAGGCTGGACAGCTCGTTCTGTTCGTCGCGGCGCAGCTTGCCGCGCAGGCCGAACTGGTCACCGACGAAGTTCTCGAAGCCCTGGCGCGCATCCTTCGAGCTTGCGTATTCCATGCCGAAGGTGGTGCGCAGGGTGCCACCGGCCAGCTCGCGTACATCGCGCCAGTTCAGGTCGATGCCGTAGAAGTCGCGATCGAAGTCGACCACGCCGCCGGAATGCGAGGCCGGTTGCTGGAAGCCGCGCGAGAAGGACTGGTACTGGACGACCTGGCGGTTGCCGCCGTAGGCGGTCAGCTGCAGGCGGTTGGCGCCGAAGCGCTGCTGCCATTGCAGGCCAATCTGCTGGTTGTCGATGCTCTTGCGCGTGTCGTAGCGTTCGGCGAAGGTGCGCTGCGGCGTTTGCGGGTCGCTGGTGTCGATCTCGCCGGCGCGTGGATCGCGCTGGAAGGTGGCCCAGGTGATGCCGAGCGGGTCCTGGGTGTCGCGCTGGTGCAGGGAGTTGGCGACGATCGTCACCTTGCCGTCGCCGGAAGTCGGCACGGTCAGCTTCGCATAGCCCTGCTCGCGCGTGGCGGCGCTGTGGGCGCGGTAGCCGTCGGTCTCGAAACGCGACGCATCGACCACGTAGCCGATCTGTCCGGCCTGGCCGGCGGCGTTCAGGTCCAGTTTGCGCATGCCGTCGCTGCCGGCGGCGGCGCTGAATTCGATTTCCGGCGCTCCCTTGCCTTCGCGCGTAAAGAGCTGGACGACACCGCCCGAGTGATTGCCATACAGGGCGGAGAAGGGGCCGCGCAGCACCTCGATGCGTTCAGCCATGTCGAGGTTGAAGGTGGCGGCCTGTCCCTGGCCGTCGGGCATGGTCGCCGGAATGCCGTCCGTAATCAGGCGCACGCCGCGCACGCCGAAGGCCGAGCGGGCGCCGAAGCCGCGCGAAGAGATTTGCAGGTCCTGCGCATAGTTCTGCCGGTTCTGGACCACGATTCCGGGAACGGCGACGAGCGCCTCCGACAGGTTGACGCGCGGCTGGGTGTCGCGGATGCGCACGGCATCGACGACATCGATCGCGGCCGGCAGGTCGAAGCTGGCTTGTTCCGCACGGCTGCCGGTGACGACCACAACTTGCAGCGGGTTTTGCGGCTGGGCCGGCACTTGCGCAAAGGCCGCGGAGGAAAGGGATGCGAGCAGTGCTGGGACGAGTTTCAGACGGGGAGGACAGATAGGCATTACAGCTCATGTACATGTTAACGAGCTGCAATGATAGTACGCGTGGCAAAAGCGCGTCGCCTGATGCCGCGGCGCGGCAAAACCCGCTTGCAACCGGACAGCTGCTTTGCTATAGTCCTGTTCCCGCTGAAAACGGCAACGAAATCAAGTAGTTGAAGGAACAGAGGGAGCCGCGATACAACGCGGTGTTGTAAAAAAGAAGTTGACGAGCATCGCGAAACACTGCATAATCTCACTTCTCTGCTGCTGACGAACAAAACGATTCGCAAGCGCAGCAAGGTAGTACAGAACAACGGTTCTTTAACAATTAACAGTCGATAAGTGTGGGCGTTTGATGAAGGTGCCAGCTGACTTGTTCAGCTGATTACTTAAAATATCAAATGTTCGCACAAAGTATTAAACGTTGTCTCAGCAATGGGATGACGGTCAGTATTTTGAGTGAGCGACTCCGCTAGCGATAGCGGATGACTCGAAAGAGTCAACAAACAGAGATTGAACTGAAGAGTTTGATCCTGGCTCAGATTGAACGCTGGCGGCATGCTTTACACATGCAAGTCGAACGGCAGCACGGGCTTCGGTCTGGTGGCGAGTGGCGAACGGGTGAGTAATACATCGGAACGTACCCAGAAGTGGGGGATAACGTAGCGAAAGTTACGCTAATACCGCATACGTTCTACGGAAGAAAGTGGGGGATCGCAAGACCTCATGCTTTTGGAGCGGCCGATGTCTGATTAGCTAGTTGGTGAGGTAAAGGCTCACCAAGGCGACGATCAGTAGCTGGTCTGAGAGGACGACCAGCCACACTGGAACTGAGACACGGTCCAGACTCCTACGGGAGGCAGCAGTGGGGAATTTTGGACAATGGGCGCAAGCCTGATCCAGCAATGCCGCGTGAGTGAAGAAGGCCTTCGGGTTGTAAAGCTCTTTTGTCAGGGAAGAAACGGTAGGAGCTAATATCTCTTGCTAATGACGGTACCTGAAGAATAAGCACCGGCTAACTACGTGCCAGCAGCCGCGGTAATACGTAGGGTGCAAGCGTTAATCGGAATTACTGGGCGTAAAGCGTGCGCAGGCGGTTTTGTAAGTCTGACGTGAAATCCCCGGGCTCAACCTGGGAATTGCGTTGGAGACTGCAAGGCTGGAGTCTGGCAGAGGGGGGTAGAATTCCACGTGTAGCAGTGAAATGCGTAGAGATGTGGAGGAACACCGATGGCGAAGGCAGCCCCCTGGGTCAAGACTGACGCTCATGCACGAAAGCGTGGGGAGCAAACAGGATTAGATACCCTGGTAGTCCACGCCCTAAACGATGTCTACTAGTTGTCGGGTTTTAATTAACTTGGTAACGCAGCTAACGCGTGAAGTAGACCGCCTGGGGAGTACGGTCGCAAGATTAAAACTCAAAGGAATTGACGGGGACCCGCACAAGCGGTGGATGATGTGGATTAATTCGATGCAACGCGAAAAACCTTACCTACCCTTGACATGTCAGGAATCCTCGAGAGATCGGGGAGTGCCCGAAAGGGAACCTGAACACAGGTGCTGCATGGCTGTCGTCAGCTCGTGTCGTGAGATGTTGGGTTAAGTCCCGCAACGAGCGCAACCCTTGTCATTAGTTGCTACGCAAGAGCACTCTAATGAGACTGCCGGTGACAAACCGGAGGAAGGTGGGGATGACGTCAAGTCCTCATGGCCCTTATGGGTAGGGCTTCACACGTCATACAATGGTACATACAGAGGGCCGCCAACCCGCGAGGGGGAGCTAATCCCAGAAAGTGTATCGTAGTCCGGATCGCAGTCTGCAACTCGACTGCGTGAAGTTGGAATCGCTAGTAATCGCGGATCAGCATGCCGCGGTGAATACGTTCCCGGGTCTTGTACACACCGCCCGTCACACCATGGGAGCGGGTTTTACCAGAAGTAGGTAGCTTAACCGCAAGGAGGGCGCTTACCACGGTAGGATTCGTGACTGGGGTGAAGTCGTAACAAGGTAGCCGTATCGGAAGGTGCGGCTGGATCACCTCCTTTCTAGAGTAGCACCGGAGACGAAAGTCTCGGCATCAAGCGCCTACGCTTATCGACTGTTGAATAAATAACGAGAACAGTTTGGGTCTGTAGCTCAGTCGGTTAGAGCACCGTGTTGATAACGCGGGGGTCGTTGGTTCGAATCCAACCAGACCCACCACATAGGGGGATTAGCTCAGCTGGGAGAGCACCTGCTTTGCAAGCAGGGGGTCGTCGGTTCGATCCCGTCATCCTCCACCACTTTCTTGAGAATACAAACGTAAGCGGCGCAACGGCGTGTGTTTAGGTTTGATCTTTTCGAGATCACTGTTTTTTCGTTCTTTAACAATCTGGAAGAAGTAAAGTTTTTTTAAGCGTGTAAGCGAATCAGAAATGATGAGCGAGCACACTTAGGGTAGTAATCAAAGTATCAACAAACATGCAATAACGCTGTACTCTTGATCCTGTAGCGTTCCCTGTTGTCAGCAGGGGCTAACGTTATAGGGACAAGCGAATAAGTGCACATGGTGGATGCCTTGGCGATTACAGGCGATGAAGGACGTAGTAGCTTGCGATAAGCTGCGGGGAGTGAGCAAACACACTTTGATCCGCAGATTTCCGAATGGGGAAACCCGGCCCTTTGGGTCATTGCATGCTGAATACATAGGCATGCAAAGCGAACGCGGCGAACTGAAACATCTAAGTAGCTGCAGGAAAAGAAATCAACCGAGATTCCCAAAGTAGTGGCGAGCGAAATGGGAAGAGCCTGTACGTGATAGTCGATCGGATAGTGGAACAGATTGGAAACTCTGGCCATAGCGGGTGATAGCCCCGTACACGAAATCCGGACGGTGGTACTAAGCGTACGACAAGTAGGGCGGGACACGAGAAATCCTGTCTGAACATGGGGGGACCATCCTCCAAGGCTAAATACTCGTAATCGACCGATAGTGAACCAGTACCGTGAGGGAAAGGCGAAAAGAACCCCGGGAGGGGAGTGAAATAGATCCTGAAACCGTGTGCATACAAACAGTCGGAGCGGACTTGATCCGTGACGGCGTACCTTTTGTATAATGGGTCAGCGACTTACATTCAGTGGCGAGGTTAACCGAATAGGGGAGCCGTAGAGAAATCGAGTCCGAACAGGGCGACAGTCGCTGGGTGTAGACCCGAAACCAGGTGATCTACCCATGGCCAGGATGAAGGTGCGGTAACACGCCCTGGAGGTCCGAACCCACTAATGTTGAAAAATTAGGGGATGAGCTGTGGGTAGGGGTGAAAGGCTAAACAAACCTGGAAATAGCTGGTTCTCTCCGAAAACTATTTAGGTAGTGCCTCAAGTATCACCATCGGGGGTAGAGCACTGTTATGGCTAGGGGGTCATTGCGACTTACCAAACCATTGCAAACTCCGAATACCGATGAGTGCGAGCTTGGGAGACAGACGTCGGGTGCTAACGTCCGGCGTCAAGAGGGAAACAACCCAGACCGCCAGCTAAGGTCCCAAAGATTGGCTAAGTGGAAAACGAAGTGGGAAGGCTAAAACAGTCAGGATGTTGGCTTAGAAGCAGCCACCATTTAAAGAAAGCGTAATAGCTCACTGATCGAGTCGTCCTGCGCGGAAGATGTAACGGGGCTAAGCCAGTCACCGAAGCTGCGGATATATTTCTCGTGATTTATCACTTGATCTATATGGTAGGAGAGCGTTCTGTAAGCCTGCGAAGGTGTCTTGTAAAGGATGCTGGAGGTATCAGAAGTGCGAATGCTGACATGAGTAGCGATAATGCGGGTGAAAAGCCCGCACGCCGTAAGCCCAAGGTTTCCTGTTCAACGTTCATCGGAGCAGGGTGAGTCGGCCCCTAAGGCGAGGCAGAGATGCGTAGCTGATGGGAAGCAGGTTAATATTCCTGCACCGTCGTATGATGCGATGGGGGGACGGATCGCGGAAGGTTGTCCAGCTGTTGGAATAGCTGGTTCTTGACTCATAGAAGGCGCTTAGGCAAATCCGGGCGCGGAATTCAAGGGGTCGAGACGGGTGGCCATGCGCCACGAAGCAATCGGAAGTGGTTCCAAGAAAAGCCTCTAAGCTTCAGTCATACGAGACCGTACCGCAAACCGACACAGGTGGGCGAGATGAGTATTCTAAGGCGCTTGAGAGAACTCGGGAGAAGGAACTCGGCAAATTGGTACCGTAACTTCGGGAAAAGGTACGCCCCGGTAGCTTGATCACTTTACTGTGTGAGGGCGAAAGGGTTGCAATAAACTGGTGGCTGCGACTGTTTAATAAAAACACAGCACTCTGCAAACACGAAAGTGGACGTATAGGGTGTGACGCCTGCCCGGTGCTGGAAGATTAAATGATGGGGTGCAAGCTCTTGATTGAAGTCCCAGTAAACGGCGGCCGTAACTATAACGGTCCTAAGGTAGCGAAATTCCTTGTCGGGTAAGTTCCGACCTGCACGAATGGCGTAACGATGGCCACACTGTCTCCTCCCGAGACTCAGCGAAGTTGAAATGTTTGTGATGATGCAATCTACCCGCGGCTAGACGGAAAGACCCCATGAACCTTTACTGTAGCTTTGCATTGGACTTTGAACCAATCTGTGTAGGATAGGTGGGAGGCTTTGAAGCGGGGACGCCAGTTCCCGTGGAGCCATCCTTGAAATACCACCCTGGTTTGTTTGAGGTTCTAACCTTGGTCCGTTATCCGGATCGGGGACAGTGCATGGTAGGCAGTTTGACTGGGGCGGTCTCCTCCTAAAGTGTAACGGAGGAGTTCGAAGGTACGCTAGGTACGGTCGGACATCGTGCTAATAGTGCAATGGCATAAGCGTGCTTAACTGCGAGACCGACAAGTCGAGCAGGTACGAAAGTAGGACATAGTGATCCGGTGGTTCTGTATGGAAGGGCCATCGCTCAACGGATAAAAGGTACTCTGGGGATAACAGGCTGATTCCTCCCAAGAGTTCATATCGACGGGGGAGTTTGGCACCTCGATGTCGGCTCATCACATCCTGGGGCTGTAGCCGGTCCCAAGGGTATGGCTGTTCGCCATTTAAAGTGGTACGTGAGCTGGGTTTAAAACGTCGTGAGACAGTTTGGTCCCTATCTGCCGTGGGCGTTGGAAATTTGAAGGGGGCTGCTCCTAGTACGAGAGGACCGGAGTGGACGAACCTCTGGTGTACCGGTTGTCACGCCAGTGGCATTGCCGGGTAGCTAAGTTCGGAAGAGATAACCGCTGAAAGCATCTAAGCGGGAAACTTGCCTTGAGATGAGATTTCCCGGAGCCTTGAGCTCCTTGAAGGGTCGTTCGAGACCAGGACGTTGATAGGCTGGGTGTGGAAGTGCAGTAATGCATTAAGCTAACCAGTACTAATTGCCCGTACGGCTTGTCCCTATAACCTTAGCAGGTACAGGTCAGGATACAGCGCTGTTTGTTGATACAGTTGCTACCCAATACTTCTTCCAGATTCAGAGTGGCGCTCGCATGGGTGAGCGAAACTCGTACAAGTCATGCCTGATGACCATAGCAAGTCGGTCCCACCCCTTCCCATCCCGAACAGGACCGTGAAACGACTTTGCGCCGATGATAGTGCTGCAACCAGTGTGAAAGTAGGTTATCGTCAGGCTAGTTATAGGAAAAACCCCACCGAGTGATCTCGGTGGGGTTTTTTGTTTTGAGCTGTCGTTTTCGGCTGCCCGTTTCTCTCCGGGCTGCAAGCCGATCAACCGGTGAGACCGCGTGGACAGTAGGGCCGGCTACATGCCGGCACGACGAATGTCCACCCTACGAAAGCAAAAAGGGAGCGTCAACGCTCCCTTTTCTTTTACGTGCTCATCTTGCTTCATCGCCGTTGTTTGACAGCTGTTATTCCGGCAGCCTGCGTGTCTCCATCTCCTCATTACGGCTGGGCAAACACTTGTCACCGTCATGTTTCCCCCCGATTAAAGAAACCTCGGGTGAACAAGTGCCGCCCAGTCCGAACGTGTTCGTGCACAGCGATGCCATGCGCTTGCTCACGTACGACACCGCGATAACGCAGCGGTTCCATGTCTTCGACCTTTCTCTGCGCTTGCTCGCATGGTTGCGTAAACGGGCACTTGGCGCAGGCAAGGTGGCGGGTCCTCCGATCCCAAGGCCAAACCAATGTCACACCAGGTGTTCCAATTAGGGACATCTGTTTCAGGCTGCGACATCGCTTTTCCCCCAGTGCCGCCGGCTTGCCCGGCAAGCGTCGCTGAAGCGGGCTGGCACGGCACTTGCAAACTGGTGATGTGCTCGCAAAAGCACGCCGGCACAGCGCCGGTCACAAATCAACCAGAGAAAGAGGACGACATGAATCTCGCGGACATCAGCAAACTCGGCGTCGCCAATCCCTTCCGCCAGCGCTACGACAATTACATCGGCGGCCGCTTCGTCCCGCCGGTCAAGGGCGAATATTTTGCCAACGTGACTCCCGTTACCGGCCAGCCCTTCTGCGAGGTGGCCCGCTCGACCGCGGAGGACATCGAGCTGGCCCTCGATGCGGCGCACGCCGCCAAGGACGCGTGGGGCAAGACCTCGCCCGCGGAGCGCGCGAACATCCTGAACCGGATTGCCGACCGCATGGAGCAGAACCTGAAAATGCTGGCCACTGCCGAGACCATCGACAACGGCAAGCCGATCCGCGAAACCATGGCCGCCGACCTGCCGCTGGCCATCGACCACTTCCGCTATTTCGCCAGCTGCATCCGCACCCAGGAAGGCGCGATCTCGACGATCGACAACGAGACCTATGCCTATCACTTCCACGAACCGCTCGGCGTCGTCGGCCAGATCATTCCCTGGAACTTTCCGATCCTCATGGCCGTCTGGAAGCTCGCGCCGGCCCTCGCAGCCGGCAACTGCGTTGTGTTGAAGCCGGCGGAGCAGACGCCGGCCTCGATCATGGTGCTCATCGAGCTGATCGCCGACCTGCTGCCAGAAGGCGTCGTCAATATCGTCAACGGCTACGGCCTCGAAGCCGGCAAGCCGCTCGCTTCCAACAAGCGCATCGCCAAGATCGCCTTTACCGGCGAGACCGGGACCGGCCGCCTGATCATGCAATACGCGGCGCAGAACCTGATTCCCGTCACCCTCGAGCTGGGCGGGAAGTCGCCCAACATCTTCTTCGCGGACGTAATGGATGCCGACGACGAATTCTTCGACAAGTGCCTCGAGGGTTTCGCGATGTTCGCGCTGAACCAGGGCGAAGTCTGCACCTGTCCGTCTCGCGTGCTGGTACAGGAGTCGATCTACGAGCGCTTCATCGAGCGCGCGCTCGATCGCGTGGCGAAGATCAAGGCCGGCAATCCGCTCGACGAGTCGACGATGATCGGCGCCCAGGCTTCGCAGGAGCAGCTCGAAAAGATCCTGTCCTATCTCGACATCGGTCGCCAGGAAGGCGCGCAGGTGCTCGCCGGCGGCGAGCGCGCCAGCCACGACGGCGACCTGGCCGGCGGCTACTATGTGCGCCCGACGGTGTTCAAGGGCGAGAACAGCATGCGCATCTTCCAGGAAGAGATCTTCGGACCGGTGGTCTCGGTGACCACCTTCAAGGACGAAGCCGACGCGCTGCGCATCGCCAACGACACGCTGTACGGGTTGGGCGCCGGTCTGTGGACGCGCGACGGCAGCCGCGCCTTCCGCGTCGGCCGCGCAATCCAGGCCGGACGGGTGTGGACCAACTGCTACCACCTGTATCCCGCGCACGCGGCCTTCGGCGGCTACAAGCAATCGGGCATCGGGCGCGAGAACCACAAGATGATGCTCGACCACTACCAGCAGACCAAGAACCTCCTGGTGAGCTACAGCCCGAAGGCACTGGGCTTCTTCTAAGCTTGACCTGAGGCTGGGAGGCGCCCGGGCGGCGCCTCCTGTTCAAGGAGCATGGGATGACGAACACCGTCGAACGCGTGACCGCGACGCCGGCCGCGCTCGCCTTCATTGGCGAACTGCGCGCGCGCCACGGACCGCTGATGTTTTTCCAGTCGGGCGGCTGCTGCGACGGCAGCGCACCGATGTGCTGGGCGATGGGCGAATTCAACCTGGGCGACAACGATGTCTGCCTGGGCGAACTGGACGGCTCCCCTTTCTATATCGGAAGCGAGCAATTCGCCTACTGGGAGCATACCCAGTTGATCATCGACGTCGTCGCCGGCAACGGCGGGATGTTTTCGCTCGATAACGGTACCGGACGACGCTTCCTGACGCGCTCGCGCCTGTTCAGCGACGAGGAATGGGCACTCCTGGAAGCGCAACCGCCACGGCGTCACGGCGATATGGTCGCCTGAGTGTCGCCGCGCGGCAGCGGGGCTATGGCGTCGATCAGCGCGTGCAGTGCTTCAGGTGTGGCAGCTTGCGGTAGAGCGTATTGCGAGATATGCCCAAGGCCCGCGCTGTCGCCGCGACGTTCCCGTCGTTGGCCGCGAGCGCCTGCAGCATCGCTGCCTTCTCGACTTCGCCGAGCTTGAGACCTGCCGCGCCCGCCGGGGAGGCAATGGAGTCGGGAGACATAGCGTCGGCCATATCGAGCTCGTCGATGAAATCGTCGGGCAAATGTTCGAAGCCGATTTCCGGTGCGCCGCCGGCCATGATCGCCGCGGTACGCAGCACACTGGCGAGCTGCCGCAGATTGCCGGGCCAGCGATGTCGCCGGAACAGCCGCATGACCTCGTCGGCAATGCGGTAATCTGCGGCCTTCGCTTCGGCCGCAAGGAGTTGATGCGCCACGGTCTCGAGGTCGGTGCGATCGCGCAGCGGCGGCAGTTTGACGACCAGGCCGTTGAGCCGGTAGTAGAGATCCTCGCGGAACAGGCCGGCCGCAATGCGCCGGCGCAGGTCCTGGTTCGTCGCGCAGACGAGTTGCAGATCCACCGGCACGCTCCGGCCTCCGCCAAGCGGAGTGACCACCCTTTCCTGCAACACGCGCAGCAGGCGCGCCTGGAGCGGCATCGGCATGTCGCCAATTTCGTCGAGGAAGAGGGTGCCGCCGTGCGCCTGCTGGATGCGCCCGGCCGCGCCTTTCCGGCGCGCGCCCGTAAATGCGCCTTCCTCGTAGCCGAACAGTTCGGACTCGATCAGGGCTTCCGGAATCGCCGCGCAGTTGACGGCGACAAAAGGCGCAGTTGCGCGCGGCGAATCGGCATGGATGGCGCGGGCCAGCAATTCCTTGCCGGTGCCGGTCTCTCCCGTGATAAGGATCGGCACGTCGCGGCCCAGCACCTTGCTCACTTTGTCGAGCGCGCGGGCGAGTGCCGGGTCCCCGGTGTCCAGTTGCCGCAGGCGTGAGGAGCGATCGGGCGCCGGCTTGACTTGCTGTCGCACCATCAATGCGGCCTCTGTAGACAGCAGGTGCGCGCCGCGTGCCAGCTTCAACTCGGCGCGCCCGCGGACACGCACACCGTTGTGCATGCACAGGTCAAGCAAGCCGGGTGCGGCCGCACGATAGTGGTCGTACAGTGCCGACAGGGGCAGGTCGAACAGCGAGCTGAAGCTGTGCGCCTGCAGGGCATTGGCCGACAAGCCGAGCTGGAATTGTGCGGCGCGGTTGGCCGCCAAAAAGCGTCCTCCCGGCGTGAACGAAGCAATCCCCTCCATCAGCGTGCCGATGAATTCCGGACGCGCATGGAAGTGCAGGGTGATCGCGTCCTCGAAGGCCGCAGAAAATAATTGGTTCTCGACCATCAAGGCCGACATGCGCACCAGGGCCATGGTGTGCTGGTGGAAGCTGCGCCGGTCGCCGCTCACGTCGAGTACGCCCACTACCTGCCCGCGATGGTCGAGAATCGGCGCGGCCGAACAAGTCAGGAAATGGTTTGCCGCCAGGTAGTGCTGGTCTGCGTGCACCGTGGCCGGCGCCTGTTCGGCAATCGTTGTGCCTATCGCATTGGTTCCTTTGCTCGCTTCGGACCAGGTCACGCCCGGCGTCAACGCGACACGGTTGGCCTTCTCGAGGAAGTCGGCGTCGCCCAGCGCATGCACGATGACGCCTTGGGCATCGGTCAGCAGGACCATATGATGGGTGTCGACGATCTGCTGGTACAGCGTTTCCATGACCGGCAAGGCATGGTTGTAGAGCAGACGGTTGCCGTCGAGTAGCGAGGACAGTTCGGCGCGGCAAAGCGGGCTGAAATCCGGACGGCTGTCAGGATGCAAGCCATATTGCTCGGAGCGGCGATGCGAAGTGGTGATCATCGCCGCCAGGTCCGGCAGGCGGGCCGAGGCATCGCGCAAGGGCGCAGTATGGCAATACGTCATCCATGTCTCCTGGTTGGCCCTGTGTCGCGGCTCTGTGTGATGGAAGTCGACTGCTGACTAATGTAGCACCGCCCGTGAGGCAGGACAAACATTCGATGAGCGGAAAGGGCGCGCCGTGGCCGGGGCCAGCCGGTCACGGCGCTGCTGAGCTTGTTGCACCCGCGCCGCACATTCAGGAAACAGGCCCTTGCGCGACCAAGCGCCGGTTTGCTATAGTTCTGTTCCTGCTTCTGCAGTGCAAGAAAAGTTCAGCGAAATCAAGTAGTTGAACCGTATGTGTTGATAACACCTCTGGCGCTGAAGAAAAAGAGGGGTTGACGAAGCAAGCGAAACACTGCATAATCTCACTTCTCTGCTGCTGACGAACAAAACGATTCGCAAGCGCAGCAAGGTAGTACAGAACAACGGTTCTTTAACAATTAACAGTCGATAAGTGTGGGCGTTTGATGAAGGTGCCAGCTGACTTGTTCAGCTGATTACTTAAAATATCAAATGTTCGCACAAAGTATTAAACGTTGTCTCAGCAATGGGATGACGGTCAGTATTTTGAGTGAGCGACTCCGCTAGCGATAGCGGATGACTCGAAAGAGTCAACAAACAGAGATTGAACTGAAGAGTTTGATCCTGGCTCAGATTGAACGCTGGCGGCATGCTTTACACATGCAAGTCGAACGGCAGCACGGGCTTCGGCCTGGTGGCGAGTGGCGAACGGGTGAGTAATACATCGGAACGTACCCAGAAGTGGGGGATAACGTAGCGAAAGTTACGCTAATACCGCATACGTTCTACGGAAGAAAGTGGGGGATCGCAAGACCTCATGCTTTTGGAGCGGCCGATGTCTGATTAGCTAGTTGGTGAGGTAAAGGCTCACCAAGGCGACGATCAGTAGCTGGTCTGAGAGGACGACCAGCCACACTGGAACTGAGACACGGTCCAGACTCCTACGGGAGGCAGCAGTGGGGAATTTTGGACAATGGGCGCAAGCCTGATCCAGCAATGCCGCGTGAGTGAAGAAGGCCTTCGGGTTGTAAAGCTCTTTTGTCAGGGAAGAAACGGTAGGAGCTAATATCTCTTGCTAATGACGGTACCTGAAGAATAAGCACCGGCTAACTACGTGCCAGCAGCCGCGGTAATACGTAGGGTGCAAGCGTTAATCGGAATTACTGGGCGTAAAGCGTGCGCAGGCGGTTTTGTAAGTCTGACGTGAAATCCCCGGGCTCAACCTGGGAATTGCGTTGGAGACTGCAAGGCTGGAGTCTGGCAGAGGGGGGTAGAATTCCACGTGTAGCAGTGAAATGCGTAGAGATGTGGAGGAACACCGATGGCGAAGGCAGCCCCCTGGGTCAAGACTGACGCTCATGCACGAAAGCGTGGGGAGCAAACAGGATTAGATACCCTGGTAGTCCACGCCCTAAACGATGTCTACTAGTTGTCGGGTTTTAATTAACTTGGTAACGCAGCTAACGCGTGAAGTAGACCGCCTGGGGAGTACGGTCGCAAGATTAAAACTCAAAGGAATTGACGGGGACCCGCACAAGCGGTGGATGATGTGGATTAATTCGATGCAACGCGAAAAACCTTACCTACCCTTGACATGTCAGGAATCCTCGAGAGATCGGGGAGTGCCCGAAAGGGAACCTGAACACAGGTGCTGCATGGCTGTCGTCAGCTCGTGTCGTGAGATGTTGGGTTAAGTCCCGCAACGAGCGCAACCCTTGTCATTAGTTGCTACGCAAGAGCACTCTAATGAGACTGCCGGTGACAAACCGGAGGAAGGTGGGGATGACGTCAAGTCCTCATGGCCCTTATGGGTAGGGCTTCACACGTCATACAATGGTACATACAGAGGGCCGCCAACCCGCGAGGGGGAGCTAATCCCAGAAAGTGTATCGTAGTCCGGATCGCAGTCTGCAACTCGACTGCGTGAAGTTGGAATCGCTAGTAATCGCGGATCAGCATGCCGCGGTGAATACGTTCCCGGGTCTTGTACACACCGCCCGTCACACCATGGGAGCGGGTTTTACCAGAAGTAGGTAGCTTAACCGCAAGGAGGGCGCTTACCACGGTAGGATTCGTGACTGGGGTGAAGTCGTAACAAGGTAGCCGTATCGGAAGGTGCGGCTGGATCACCTCCTTTCTAGAGTAGCACCGGAGACGAAAGTCTCGGCATCAAGCGCCTACGCTTATCGACTGTTGAATAAATAACGAGAACAGTTTGGGTCTGTAGCTCAGTCGGTTAGAGCACCGTGTTGATAACGCGGGGGTCGTTGGTTCGAATCCAACCAGACCCACCACATAGGGGGATTAGCTCAGCTGGGAGAGCACCTGCTTTGCAAGCAGGGGGTCGTCGGTTCGATCCCGTCATCCTCCACCACTTTCTTGAGAATACAAACGTAAGCGGCGCAACGGCGTGTGTTTAGGTTTGATCTTTTCGAGATCACTGTTTTTTCGTTCTTTAACAATCTGGAAGAAGTAAAGTTTTTTTAAGCGTGTAAGCGAATCAGAAATGATGAGCGAGCACACTTAGGGTAGTAATCAAAGTATCAACAAACATGCAATAACGCTGTACTCTTGATCCTGTAGCGTTCCCTGTTGTCAGCAGGGGCTAACGTTATAGGGACAAGCGAATAAGTGCACATGGTGGATGCCTTGGCGATTACAGGCGATGAAGGACGTAGTAGCTTGCGATAAGCTGCGGGGAGTGAGCAAACACACTTTGATCCGCAGATTTCCGAATGGGGAAACCCGGCCCTTTGGGTCATTGCATGCTGAATACATAGGCATGCAAAGCGAACGCGGCGAACTGAAACATCTAAGTAGCTGCAGGAAAAGAAATCAACCGAGATTCCCAAAGTAGTGGCGAGCGAAATGGGAAGAGCCTGTACGTGATAGTCGATCGGATAGTGGAACAGATTGGAAACTCTGGCCATAGCGGGTGATAGCCCCGTACACGAAATCCGGACGGTGGTACTAAGCGTACGACAAGTAGGGCGGGACACGAGAAATCCTGTCTGAACATGGGGGGACCATCCTCCAAGGCTAAATACTCGTAATCGACCGATAGTGAACCAGTACCGTGAGGGAAAGGCGAAAAGAACCCCGGGAGGGGAGTGAAATAGATCCTGAAACCGTGTGCATACAAACAGTCGGAGCGGACTTGATCCGTGACGGCGTACCTTTTGTATAATGGGTCAGCGACTTACATTCAGTGGCGAGGTTAACCGAATAGGGGAGCCGTAGAGAAATCGAGTCCGAACAGGGCGACAGTCGCTGGGTGTAGACCCGAAACCAGGTGATCTACCCATGGCCAGGATGAAGGTGCGGTAACACGCCCTGGAGGTCCGAACCCACTAATGTTGAAAAATTAGGGGATGAGCTGTGGGTAGGGGTGAAAGGCTAAACAAACCTGGAAATAGCTGGTTCTCTCCGAAAACTATTTAGGTAGTGCCTCAAGTATCACCATCGGGGGTAGAGCACTGTTATGGCTAGGGGGTCATTGCGACTTACCAAACCATTGCAAACTCCGAATACCGATGAGTGCGAGCTTGGGAGACAGACGTCGGGTGCTAACGTCCGGCGTCAAGAGGGAAACAACCCAGACCGCCAGCTAAGGTCCCAAAGATTGGCTAAGTGGAAAACGAAGTGGGAAGGCTAAAACAGTCAGGATGTTGGCTTAGAAGCAGCCACCATTTAAAGAAAGCGTAATAGCTCACTGATCGAGTCGTCCTGCGCGGAAGATGTAACGGGGCTAAGCCAGTCACCGAAGCTGCGGATATATTTCTCGTGATTTATCACTTGATCTATATGGTAGGAGAGCGTTCTGTAAGCCTGCGAAGGTGTCTTGTAAAGGATGCTGGAGGTATCAGAAGTGCGAATGCTGACATGAGTAGCGATAATGCGGGTGAAAAGCCCGCACGCCGTAAGCCCAAGGTTTCCTGTTCAACGTTCATCGGAGCAGGGTGAGTCGGCCCCTAAGGCGAGGCAGAGATGCGTAGCTGATGGGAAGCAGGTTAATATTCCTGCACCGTCGTATGATGCGATGGGGGGACGGATCGCGGAAGGTTGTCCAGCTGTTGGAATAGCTGGTTCTTGACTCATAGAAGGCGCTTAGGCAAATCCGGGCGCGGAATTCAAGGGGTCGAGACGGGTGGCCATGCGCCACGAAGCAATCGGAAGTGGTTCCAAGAAAAGCCTCTAAGCTTCAGTCATACGAGACCGTACCGCAAACCGACACAGGTGGGCGAGATGAGTATTCTAAGGCGCTTGAGAGAACTCGGGAGAAGGAACTCGGCAAATTGGTACCGTAACTTCGGGAAAAGGTACGCCCCGGTAGCTTGATCACTTTACTGTGTGAGGGCGAAAGGGTTGCAATAAACTGGTGGCTGCGACTGTTTAATAAAAACACAGCACTCTGCAAACACGAAAGTGGACGTATAGGGTGTGACGCCTGCCCGGTGCTGGAAGATTAAATGATGGGGTGCAAGCTCTTGATTGAAGTCCCAGTAAACGGCGGCCGTAACTATAACGGTCCTAAGGTAGCGAAATTCCTTGTCGGGTAAGTTCCGACCTGCACGAATGGCGTAACGATGGCCACACTGTCTCCTCCCGAGACTCAGCGAAGTTGAAATGTTTGTGATGATGCAATCTACCCGCGGCTAGACGGAAAGACCCCATGAACCTTTACTGTAGCTTTGCATTGGACTTTGAACCAATCTGTGTAGGATAGGTGGGAGGCTTTGAAGCGGGGACGCCAGTTCCCGTGGAGCCATCCTTGAAATACCACCCTGGTTTGTTTGAGGTTCTAACCTTGGTCCGTTATCCGGATCGGGGACAGTGCATGGTAGGCAGTTTGACTGGGGCGGTCTCCTCCTAAAGTGTAACGGAGGAGTTCGAAGGTACGCTAGGTACGGTCGGACATCGTGCTAATAGTGCAATGGCATAAGCGTGCTTAACTGCGAGACCGACAAGTCGAGCAGGTACGAAAGTAGGACATAGTGATCCGGTGGTTCTGTATGGAAGGGCCATCGCTCAACGGATAAAAGGTACTCTGGGGATAACAGGCTGATTCCTCCCAAGAGTTCATATCGACGGGGGAGTTTGGCACCTCGATGTCGGCTCATCACATCCTGGGGCTGTAGCCGGTCCCAAGGGTATGGCTGTTCGCCATTTAAAGTGGTACGTGAGCTGGGTTTAAAACGTCGTGAGACAGTTTGGTCCCTATCTGCCGTGGGCGTTGGAAATTTGAAGGGGGCTGCTCCTAGTACGAGAGGACCGGAGTGGACGAACCTCTGGTGTACCGGTTGTCACGCCAGTGGCATTGCCGGGTAGCTAAGTTCGGAAGAGATAACCGCTGAAAGCATCTAAGCGGGAAACTTGCCTTGAGATGAGATTTCCCGGAGCCTTGAGCTCCTTGAAGGGTCGTTCGAGACCAGGACGTTGATAGGCTGGGTGTGGAAGTGCAGTAATGCATTAAGCTAACCAGTACTAATTGCCCGTACGGCTTGTCCCTATAACCTTAGCAGGTATAGGTCAGGATACAGCGCTGTTTGTTGATACAGTCGCTACCCAATACTTCTTCCAGATTCAGAGTGGCGCTCACATGAGTGAGCGAAACTCGTACAAGTCATGCCTGATGACCATAGCAAGTCGGTCCCACCCCTTCCCATCCCGAACAGGACCGTGAAACGACTTTGCGCCGATGATAGTGCTGCAACCAGTGTGAAAGTAGGTTATCGTCAGGCTAGTTAATTAGCAGTAAGCAAAAAACCCCGTCGAGTCGATACTCGGCGGGGTTTTTTGCGTTTGCACGCTCAGTTTTCGTCGTTTTCCTTTCTCTTCCGGCATCGGGCATGTCGACCGGTGAGACAGCGTGGACACAGGTGCCTACGCCGGCCGCGCCCACCCTACATGGCTTCAAGCCGCAGACATATCGGCCGGTGAGACCGCGTGGGCTCGAGAGCCCATCCTAGAAAACCAGGGTGTGGCCGAAGGGCGGTTCAGCAGCCTGCGAACGCAAGCCGTACAATAAGCCCATGCGTATCCTCATCGTCGAAGACCATCCCGATATCCTCGCCAACCTGTATGGCTTCCTGGAGCCGAAAGGCCATGTGCTCGACTCCGCGCGCAATGGTTATGCGGGGCTGGCACTGGCCTCGGAAAACGACTACGACGTGATCGTGCTCGACATCGGCCTGCCCGGGCTGAACGGTATCGAGCTGTGCCAGAAGCTGCGCGGGGATTTGGCTATCCGCACGCCGGTGCTGATGCTGACCGCGCGCGATAGCCTGAGCGACAAGGTAGCCGGTTTCGACAGCGGCGCCGACGACTACCTGGTCAAACCCTTCTCCCTGGTCGAGCTCGACATCCGCCTGAAGGCCCTGGTGCGGCGCTCGGAGGGCATGCAGGCCGTCAGCCACAAGCTGCGCTTCGGCGACCTGGAATTCGATCCCGATACCCAGGAGGCGACGCGCCAGGGCGTACGGATCGCATTGACCAAGACCGGCTACACGCTCTTGCGCGCCCTGATGTCGGCGGCGCCGCGCATCGTGCCGCGCGAAACGCTCGAGCATGCGCTCTGGGGCGAGGACCGTCCCGACAGCGACGCGCTGCGCACCCACATCCACGCGTTGCGCCAGGCCATCGACAAACCTTTCGACCACGCCATGCTGCGCACTGTCGCCGGCGTCGGTTACCGTCTCGTGCTGCCCGATGCTGCCGTCTGAATCCCTGCACCGGCGCATCGTCGTCGCCCTGGTCTCGTTCGGCGTCGTACTGTCGCTGTTCATTGCCGGCGTCGCGGCCCTCGCGGTCGAGGGCATCGAGGTGCACCTGGTCGACAACCGGCTCGCCGAAGCGGCGCGCTGGGCGTCGCCGCGCGAGGCGGCCGGTCTGCCCACCGAGATGCCGGCCGGCCTGCGCTTCCATCGCGGCAGCGACATTCCACAGTCGCTGCGCAACCTGCCCCGGGGCGTGTCCGAGGTCGACGTCGACGGCGTCGGGCTGCATGTGCTGACCGGCGCCGACGCGGCCGGGCCGTATGTGATGGTCGACCACGAAAGCGACTACGAGAAGGTCGAGCTGGTCGTGTATTCGATGTTCGCCGCGGCACTTCTCGGCATTGTCTTGCTGGCCGCGCTGCTGGGCCGCTTCCTGGCCAAGCGCATCGTCAACCCGATCAGCGAACTGGCCGATGCCGTCACGCAGGGCCAGGCGGCGCTGCCGCTCACCGGGCGCGCCGACGAACTCGGCATTCTCGCGCGCGCCCTGCAGGCGCATACGGCCGAACTGCGCGCCTTTCTCGACCGCGAACGCTTTTTTACGGGCGACGTCAGCCATGAGCTGCGCAGCCCGCTCACCGTGATCATGGGCGCCGCCGAGATCCTGATGACGAATGCCGGCAGCGAGGCCACGCGCGCGCCGGCCGAACGCATCTACCGCGCGGCGCACGAGGCCGCCGAGTGCGTGACGGTCCTGCTGCTGCTCGCGCGTGCGCCCGAGCTCGGCCGCTTGCCGCCGGTCCAGGTCGATGCGATCGCCGCGCGCGAGGCCGAGCGCTACCGCGCCCTGGTCGCGCACAAGCCGGTCGCGCTGCATTACCAGGACGGCCCGCCGTTCGCCGTGCAGGCGCCAGGCGAGCTGTGCGCCGCGGCGATCGGGAACCTGGTGCGCAATGCCTGCCAGTACACCGAGCAGGGCGAAGTCAGCGTGACGCTGGGCGAGCGCCGCGTGATCGTCGAGGACACCGGACCGGGCCTGCCGCCTGCCGTGCGCGCCACCCTGCGCCAGCCGGGCGCCGCGCCGAACGGCGTGCCTTCGACGGGCTCCGCGGGCACCGGACTCGGCTTGTCGCTCGTGTACCGCATCTGCGAATACCTCGGCGCCACGCTCCTGCACGAGGACCGCGCCGGCGGCGGCAGCCGCTTCACCATCGTTTTTCCGCGCGATTTCACGCAATCTTAACGCCGCGCTGACCAGCGCCTGACGCCGTGTTTCCTATCCTTGAACACTGGTGGCCGATCCCGGCCATCCGGTTCTCACGGATACGAGTTTGGACAAGTTCTTCGCACGGCGCATCAGCGCACCCCTCCTTACCCTGGCGGTCGCGACCTTGCTCGCCACCGCCAGCAACATCAAATTCTGGTCGACCCTGACCGCCGCCGCGGGCGGCCTGTCGCTCGCGCGCCTGCCGCTGCTGATCGGCGCCTTCCTCATCGTGGTCCTGTTCTTCAACGCCTGCCTGACGCTGGCGAGTTTCCGCTACGTCGCCAAGCCGGTGCTGATCCTGCTCGTGCTGACCGCCTCGGCCGCCAGCTACTTCATCGCCGCCTACGGCATCGTGATCGACCGCGCGATGATCCAGAACGTGTTCGAAACCGACGTCAGCGAGGCGGCGGAACTGTTCAGCTGGAACCTCGTGCTGACGGTCAGCGTGCTCGGGCTGCTGCCTTCGTACTTCATCGCGCGCGCCCGGGTCCATTTTCCGCAAGGCGTGCGCGGCCTGCTCGCCAGGGCGGGGATCGCCGGCGGCTCGCTGCTGCTGGCCGGCCTGCTCCTGATGATTTTCTTTAAAAGCCTGGCGCCGGCCCTGCGCGAGCACCGCGAACTGCGCCTGCTGCTGACGCCGACCAATACCATCCAGGCCATGCATAGCTACCTGCGCAGCAAGTGGAGCACGCCGGTCGTGGTGGCGCCGCTGGGGCGCGACGCCATGAAGGGCGCGGCCTGGCACGGCCAGACGCGCCGCACGGTGACCGTGATCGTGGTCGGCGAGACCGCGCGCGCCATGAATTTTTCGCTCAACGGCTACCGGCGCGACACCAACCCGCTGCTGGCACGCCAGGAGGGGCTGATCAATTTTTCCAACGTATCGTCCTGCGGTACGGCGACCGCCGTCTCGGTTCCCTGCGTCTTCTCGGCGTTTGGACGCGAGAATTATTCCGAGGCCAAGGCCAGCAGCCAGGAAGGCTTGCTCGACGTGTTGTCCCATGCCGGCTTCAGTGTTTTGTGGCGCGACAATAATTCCGGCTGCAAGGGCGTGTGCGCCCGTGTCGCCTACGAGGACCTGTCGAAGGCGGGAACCAACAGCCGCTTCTGCGAAGGCGGCGAATGCCACGATGAACGCCTGCTTGATGGCTTGCCCGAATTGATCCGGAACAGCAGCAAGGACCTCGTCATCGTGCTGCACCAGAAGGGCAGCCACGGTCCGGCCTATGCCAAGCGCTACCCGAAGGGCTTCGGCCGCTTTAGCCCGGTGTGCGATTCGAACGAGTTCGAGAAGTGTTCGCCCGATTCCATCGTCGCCGCCTACGACAACACGATCCTGTACACCGATTATTTCCTCAGCAAGACGATCGATTTGCTGCGCGCCACCGCGGCAAACGAAGGCGTCGATACGGCGATGCTGTATTTCTCGGATCACGGCGAGTCGCTCGGCGAAAACAACCTCTACCTGCACGGCGCGCCCTACATGTTCGCGCCGGCCGAACAGACCAGGGTACCGATGATGCTGTGGATGTCGGACCACTTCAGCGAGCGCTTCCGTATCGACCGCAACTGCCTGATGGCGCGCCGCGCACAGCCGCTGTCGCACGACAACGTGTTCCATTCGGTGCTGGGCCTGCTCGACGTGAACACCGCCGTGCTCAATCCCAAGCTCGACCTGTTCCATTCCTGCATGCGGAGCAACTGATGCGCGCGCTTCCAACACGGGCCGCGCCGGTCCTGATCGGGGCGCGGCAGGCCTGGCGCGTCGCCGCCGTGCTGCTCGTTACTGCCGGCTTCATCGTCTGGCTGGGCCGCTGCACCGACATCGACCTGATGCTGGCCGACGCCCTCTACGATCCGGGCATACACGCCTTTCCCTGGCGGCATGCCTGGCTGACCGACACCTTCAATCATGTGATCCTGAAGGGCCTGCTGAGCGCGGCCGCAGCCGGCGTCATCCTGGCGGCCCTGCTCGACGCCTGGCGCGCGCGCAGAATGCGCGACACGCATGAGCCGCACAATCTGCTGGCGCGCCTGCGCCTGCGCGTGGTCGCGCTGTCGGCGCTGCTGGTGCCGCTCGTGATCAGCGCGCTGAAGCAGACCAGCATCGCGCATTGTCCCTGGGACCTGGCCCGCTACGGCGGCACCGAGCCCTACCTGCGCCTGTTCGACGCCCTGCCGTTCGGCGTGCCGCCCGGCCACTGCCTGCCGGCGGGACATGCGTCGAGCGCCTTGTGGCTGGTGTCCCTGTGCGTCTACTGGCTGCCGCTGCGTACCCGCATGGCGGGGCGCGTCGCGGCGGCGGCACTGGCCTTCGGCGGTGCGGTCGGCTGGATGCAGCAATTGCGCGGCGCTCACTTCCTGACCCATACGCTGTGGTCGACCTGGATCGCCTGCGCCATCGTGCTGGCCCTCGTTCTGGTCCTGCAGTGGCAACCGCTGCGGCGCCTGCGCCCGCTGCTCGAAGAGAGCGATACCGTCGACGAAGCCGCCTGAGGGGCTTGCCAGGCTTGCTATACTCGGCGCTTTTCCGAGGAGGCAGCGTGAAGCGTTTCGTGTTGTTGTCGTTCGCCGCACTGGCGGCAAACAGCGCCTGGGCGGCGGCCACGCCGGAGGCGGCGTCTGCGGCATTGTGGCGTGGTCTCAGCCATCCGCCGGGCGTGGCGGCCGACACCGGCGCGCTGAGCCGGCTGTTCCACCCGGATAGCGTGGTGATCGGCGCACGCTACCGTGGCGACACGCCCACGCTGTCGGTCGACAAGGGCAGCGATTTTCTTGCCCGCATGCGCCAGGCGCGCCCGACCGGCTTCCACGAATGCGAAGTCGCGCGCGAAGTGAAGCGGCACGATCGCTTCGCCACCGTCTACAGCGTGGTCGAAAGCCGCACCGATCCCAAGGCGGCAAAGGCCGATTTCGTCGGCGTGAACAGTATTCAGCTCTACCAGAGCGAGGAAGGCTGGCAGATCGTTTCGCTTTATTACCATGTCGGCAAACCCGGTGCGCCCGTGCCGCTCGGAAGTGGCCGTTCGGGCGTTTGCCTGGGGGAGCGCACCTGATTCGCTCTTGTGAGGGATGAGCGCGACGGTACGCGAACATTTCATCAGCAGCGCGGGCCGTGACACGACAAATCCTGGCCCGCGTTACTGCATGCTAGAGCTTCTCCAGCTTAGGGCCGCGTAAGCCGACCAGCAGCGCCTTGCCCTCGGCGTCGATGCGGAATTCGCCGTATCTGGCGCGACTCCAGCGTTCCGCCTCACCCTCGGCGAAATACCAGGCGTCGCTGGCAATCGTCAGGTGCCCCTTTTTTCGCACCAGTTCGATGAGCATTTCGTCTGCTGCCAGCGTCTCACCTTTGTGGATGCGCAGCAGCGTCACAATGCCGTTCGGCGCCCGCCGCACGACAAGGTTCGCGCCATCGTCAGCCGAGCGATCGACCGCCAACGGAAACGCATAATTCAATTCCATGTAGTCACCCTGCATCAACGAGCGCGGGTCCACCGGCGCCAGTTCGACAAACACGGGGGCACCCTGGCGGATCAACTCTTCCTTTTCCCAGATGGCCGCATTCGCCACGAGGAGCACGGCCATGCCCGCGCCGCCAATGAGCAGGCGCCGCCAACGCGGATCGGTAACGGGGGCGGGGTGGGGCGCCGCCGCCGGGACCTCCACCGGCATCCCGAAGCGTGCGATGGCCCCAAGCATGGCGCCGCAGGCTGCGAGCACTACCGCCTTCGTGCCCAAGGGCCAGGCCAGCTGATAGTAGAAGGCGCCGACGATCCACAGGGCTGAAGCCGCGGCCAGCACTGCGAGGTTCCTGCGCCCGTTCGCCGCGCAAACCGCGCAGACCAGCAGCACCGCACCGAGCGCGACCGAAAACCAGCACAGGCAGGCAGCCGTCAGCGCCACCGCCGCGAACCAGAGGCTGCGCAGGGCCGGCCATTGGCGCATCACCCAGGCAGCACCCAGCAACGCGCATGCCACGGAAACAAGGGAAGCGGCAGTTGCGCCGACGGCAGTACTGGTCTGGAAAGGCAGGGCATTGGACAGGGGGCCTGCGTTCAACAGGAAGGTCTTCCCGGAGCACAAGGCCAGCAGGAGCACCGTCATTGCGCCCACGCCGGCGAGTATCGATTCCATCGCGCCGGCGATTCTGGCGTTTTCAGGCCTGTGTTCGATTTGTCGCAGGATGGCAAGTCCGCCGATCCAGGCAAACGCGATCAAGTTCAGGACATGTTCGGCAGGCAGTGCCGTCAGTGTGAAATAGAAATCACGGTAGGAGACCGACAGGGTCAGCAGACTGACGAAGCTGGCGGCAAGCAGTGCGCGCAGCCAGCTTTGCGGCACCCCTGCTGCCAGCAATATCGTCAGCAACGCCATCACGCCCAGGCTCGACTGAATACTCTTGCTGTCGAAGCTTCCAAAACCAATCAGGGCCGTGCCGACGATGAGACTGGCAACGCCCAACTGCTCGACAAACAGGGACTTGCCGGCCAGGTAAAGCATGGTGAGGGCGGTAGCGAGCACCAGGACTCCCATGGCGACGAACGCCCCATCGTTCTGCGTCGAGCCCGACAGTAGTACGAGCACGACGAGTATGCAGAGCGGTATCGCGGCAAACCAGGCAGCAACTGCCGTCATGACCACGACTGCCCAGGGGCGGCCCGCGTTCTGCGATGTCGCGACGGCACTCGAGATCAAGCCTTGCGCAACAGCTTCCTGAAGAACGCTGTTCATTCGTTTGCTCATGGCGCTTCTCCCTGTTGGCGATAGCTGTGGTTCAGGAAAAGAATGCCACGCACGGCGCCGGCCAGTGCCGCCAGGGCGAGCAGGGTCAGCAGCAAAACCGCCCCGATTTCCGAGGAAGCGGACCACAGGCTCATGCCCACCTTGCTGAGCACGACAAAGATCAGGCCAAGCGCGACAGTGCTCAGCGCGACGACATCAAAAAAGGAGCGCTGCGCCAGCAGGAAACAGGCGGCCAGCAGTATCAGAAGGGGAAGGATGGCGAAGGGAGAGGCCGCCAGCCACGCCGTGGCAAGCACGACCGCCAGGTTGAAGCTGACGGGGCCGGCCCCGCTGAAGCGCTGGAGCGGCCTGCTCATCAGGCAGGCTAGTCCGGCAGCCAGCAGTGCGGTGATCGGCTCGCTATGGAACCGATAACCCCGCGACCAACTCCAGGTGGCGATGGCCGTCGACGCCACGATGACCCAGGCGGCCCAGACCACGTCCGACCGGGCGCCAAGCGCCAGCGGCAGCGCCAGGGCAGTCCATAAGGCAAACAACTGCCAGGCGTCGGCCCCGGTCTGGTAAGTCTGGCCGAAGTAGGCGAACAAGCCGCCAATCGAGAGCAAACCCAGCAGGCTAAGCGGTGCACGCGCACGAGCGAGTCGCGCCGCCCCCGCACAGGTCAGCGCCGTGAAACCCTGGAGCAAAGCAAATTGCCCGGCACGTCCAAGAGAATTCCAGTTCGCGGCGACAAAGAAAATCAGTCCCAGACCACCCAGGAGCGCAGCGATATACGCCAGAGCACGCCGAACCAGCTCCAGGGAGACGGCTGGCTTGCGATCGAGGCCGGCCAGGCGCCGCAAGCTTGCAAATGTCGCCGCATCGAGCCGGTGGCGCGCTGCGAGTTCAAGCAGGGCAAGACGGGTATGCATGATTGGTTCCTTCTTTTCAAGCGGTGAGCAACGCACGCCAGCCATTCTATGGTGACATATTGTTCATGCTTTGATGGAACCGTTTCTTAAAATGCGCCTCTCAAAATAAGTTGCTCCTTGTCATTATCCGAGGAGGTCGGGGCCACCATGATGGCGAGGTGACTTCACCATGGAGGATGTGATGCAGAACGCAACTGAACTGAGCGATAAGCTCCTGGGGCCCGTGAAAACCATCGTCGGCAAGCACGAAACTGCGATCCGGCCCTTGCTGGGTGGTAGCGACACTGCCGCGCGCGCCGCGCTGCAGAACGACGAAGCGGTGCGCAAGGTCGCCACCTTCTGCTATCCGTTGCTGCCCGGCCTGCTGCGCCTGGCGGTGAAGGAGCCTGTGTTCGTGAACTTCGTGATGAACAACCGCGAGCGCGTGCTGGCCACGCTGGTCAGCAGGGAGTGAGAAAGGCCCGCCGGCCCCGGCAAGCCTTCAGGCTTGCTGGGCCACCGGCTCGGCCTCGGCCGCCTTCTCCCGTCCGCGGCTGATGCTGTCGCCGTCCTCGCGGCGCAGGCGCCAGAAGATCACCGCCGACAGAACGGTCAAGGCCGCCAGGAAATCGAAGGCGTGGTGCAGCGCGCCGGTCACCAGCACCTGGTTGGTCTGCGGCACGCGGCCGAGGAACCAGGCGGTCACCAGGGAGCCGGCCGCCAGGCCAAAGCTCATCGACAACTGCTGGAAGGAGCTGGAGATCGTGCTGGCCATGCTCGAATCCCTGGTGTCGATGTCGGCATAGGCCAGCGTGTTCATGCTGGAGAACTGCAGCGAATTGAAGAAGCCCTGCATCAGGCTGATGCAGACGATGGCCGCCAGCGGGGTGCCGGGCCCGACCAGGCCGAAGAGGAAGATGGTGACGCCGATGCACAGGGTATTGGCCACCAGCACCTGGCGGTAGCCGAAGCGCGCCAGCACTTTCGGTGCGATCAGTTTCATTCCCATTGCCGCGGCGGCCGAGGGCATCATCAGGAGACCCGATTGCCAGGCCGGCAGGCCCAGGCCCAGCTGGTAGAGCAGCGGCAGCAGGAAGGGCAGGCCGCCGACGCCCAGGCGCGTCACGAAGCCGCCAACCACGGAAATCCGGAAGGTGCGCACTTTCAACAGCGTCAGGCGCAGCAGCGGAAACCTGATGCGGCTGGCGTGCCAGGCATAGCCGGCGAGCAGGGCCAGCGACAGCGCCAGCAGCAGCGCCATGCTCGTGCCGTTGAGGGTATGTTCGCCGAAGACTTCCAGCAGCCAGGACAGGATCGCGGTGCCGGTGCTGAACAGGATCAGCCCCGGCACGTCGAGCGGACGGCGCTCGTCGCCGTGGTAATCCGGCATGTGCCGGTACACCAGGTACATCGCGATCAGCCCGAAGGGCACGTTGATGAAGAAGATGGCGCGCCAGGACGTCCAGTGCACCATCAGGCCGCCGACGGTCGGGCCCAGCAGGGGGCCGATGAGCGCGGGAATGATGACGAAGTTCATCGCCCCCAGCAGTTCGGACTTGGGGAAGGTGCGCACGATGGCCAGGCGCCCGACCGGCATCATCATCGCCCCGCCCAGGCCCTGCAGCAGGCGGGCGAAGGTCATCATCTCGGCATTGACCGACAGGCCGCAGAGGACCGACGACAGGGTGAAGATGCCGATGGCAATGAGGAAGACGCGGCGCGTGCCGAAGCGGTCGGCCATCCAGCCGCTCACGGGAATGCCGACGGCCAGGCCCAGGATGTAGCTGGTGACGACCGACTTCAGGCTCAGCGGGGTAACCCCGAGGCTGGCCGCGATGCTCGGAATGGCGGTGTTGACAACCGTGGCGTCGAGCTGCTCCATGAACAGGGCAGTAGCGACAAGCCACGGCAGGTATTTCTTGACGGTGGAACTATCCAATCGGCCCTCATCCGGTCCGGCGCAGCGGGTGCGTGCGCTTTGCCGAATTGTCACATAAATCAGGAAACGCCGATTTCAACCGGGCGTTCCTGAACAGAACTTGGGCCTCCAGCCGCTCAGAACTGGTAGCGGGCCTGGGCCACCAGGAAGTTGACGCCGCTGTTGGGCTTCTTGATGCTGGCGTTCGAGTAGTGCTGGATCTTCAGGCCGAAGTCCCACTTGTCGCGGGTGACGTAGCCGACGCCGACGTGGTCGCCGAACTGGAAGGCGGTCGACAGGCGGTTGTCGGAATTGTTGTACAGTTCTGACATCAGGTTGGCGCCGATGCCGCCTTCGACGTACCAGCCGAGCTTGTCGTCGCGCTGGTAGCGCAGGACCGGGGTGACGCCGATCACGCCGATGTTCTGGTGCTGCCCCGGCACGTTCCGGTAGGCCGAGCCGCGCCAGTAGGCGGCGGACAGGTCCCAGTAACCGCCCAGGTGGCGGCCGTTCGAGGCGAACCACTGTTTGTCCCAGTTCGACTGGATGGCAACGCGGCCCATGCGTACCTTGGAGCCGGTGCCGGCTTCGAAGCTGACCGAGTCGACCCAGCCATTGTCTGCCGCGAATGCCTGGCCGGCGCTCATCAGGGCAAGCACTGCGAGGGCGCTGCCGATTTTTTTGATAGAGACCATAATTGCTTTCATGAATATGCGCCAGTCCACGCTGGCGAATGCTGAATATTGTACTGGCACGAACAAAAGCGCGTCGCCAGCCCCCTGAAAAATTGTCAAGGAGCCGCATGAATCATTTAACGATCGCATTCCTGGGTATCGGCCTGATGGGACAACCCATGGCCGCCCGCCTGGCCGACGCCGGCTTTGCGCTGCATGCATGGAACCGTACCACGGCCAAGGCGCGCACGATTGCCGAGCATGGCGCGCTCGCCTGCGATTCGGTTGAGCAGGCGGTGCGAGGCGCCGCGATTGTCGTTTCGATGCTGGAAGCCGGACCGGCGGTCGACGAAACGATCACCGCGGCGCTGCCGGCGATGGCGCCGGGAACGCTCTGGATCGACATGAGCTCGACCCGTCACGACGAGGCCCTGGCCTTCCACGCGCGCCTGGAAGCGCAGGGCATGCGCTTTCTCGACGCGCCGGTCTCGGGCGGCGTGCCGGGGGCGCAAGGCGGTACGCTGGCGATCATGGCCGGCGGCAGCTTGCGCGATTTCGAATTCGCCCTGCCGCTGTTCGCCGTGCTGGGCAGTGCGCGGCTGGTCGGGCCGGCCGGCAGTGGGCAGGTGGCGAAGTTGTGCAACCAGCTGATCGTGGGCGCGACGATCAATGTCGTGGCCGAGGCCCTGCTGCTGGCCCAGGCCGCCGGCGCCGACCCCGCTGCAGTGCGCGAGGCGATCCGCGGCGGTTTCGCGGGCAGCCGCATCCTCGAGCTGCACGGGCAGCGCATGCTGGACCGGAATTTCGTGCCCGGCGGGCAGGTGAAGAGCCAGCTGAAGGACATGCGCAACGTCCTGGCAGCAGCAGCCGAGGCCGGACTGGCGCTGCCGCTGACCTCGGCGGCGACACGCAGCTACGAGGCGATCGAGGCCGAGCTGGGCGGAGCCGACCATTCCGCGGCGCTGCTGGCGCTGGAGCGGATCAATCCGGGCATCAGGCTGGGGGAGGGGGAGGATCGCTTGCCGTGAGTGGCATGGCGTGATGAATCGTTCATGTTACGCACCGGGAGCGGATGAAGGATATTGTCGGGTGCGCCTCGGTACGACCGCATGGGCTCGAGAGCCCACCCTACAAAGGCGGCGAATCGTAGGGTGGGCTCTTGAGCCCACGCCGTCTCACCGGTTGCAATGCGGCGAAGCCAGCCGCAGTCATTAGCGCAGAGCGATGAATGGTTCGCGTTACACGGCCGGCGCCAGCGAGAGAGACTTCAGGGTGCGCATAGGGACGACAGCGTGGGCTCGAGAGCCCACCCTACAAAAGCGGCGAATCGTAGGGTGGGCACCTGTGCCCACGCGGTCTCACCGGTTGAAAAGCGGCGAAATGATTGAAACCGGCGCGGCAAATTACGCCACCGGCAAACTCATCTCCACCAGCCGCGCCCAGAAGCTGGCCCCGATCGGCAGCAACTGATCGTTGAAATCATACGACCCATTGTGCAGCTGGCAAGGCCCCAAACCGTGGCCGCCGGCGCGGTGCTCGCCGTCGCCGTTGCCGATGAAGACATAGCAGCCCGGCTTGGCCTGTAGCATGAAGGCGAAATCCTCGGCGCCCATGGTCGGCTCGACCGCGGTGTTGACGTTCTGCTCGCCGACCACCGCGCGCATTGCCTCGACCGCGAAGGCGGTCTGCCCGGGATGATTGATCAGCGGCGGATAATTGCGCTTGAAGCCGAAGTCGACGCTGGCGTTGAAACCGGCCGCCACGCCTTTGGCAATCTCCTCCATGCGCCGTTCGATCAGGTCGAGCACCTCGGTCGAGAAGGTGCGCACGGTGCCGATGAGGACCGCCTCGTCGGGAATCACGTTGGTGGCGCTGCCGGCGTGGATTTGCGTGATCGACAGCACCGCCGTCTCCAGCGGATTCTTTTCACGCGAAATGATCGTCTGCCAGCTCTGGGCGATCTGCACCGCCACCATCACCGGGTCGATGCCGCGGTGCGGCTGGGCGGCATGCGCCCCTTTCCCTTTCACGACGACGCGGAACTCGTTACTGGAAGCCATCATCGGACCCGGGATCACGCCGAAGGTCCCGGCGGGCAGGCCCGGCCAGTTGTGCATGCCGTACACGGCGTCCATCGGGAACTGCTCGAACAGGCCGTCCTCGATCATCTTGCGCGCGCCGGCGCCGCCTTCCTCGGCGGGTTGGAAAATCAGGTACACGGTCCCGTCGAAGTTGCGGTGACGCGACAAATAGTGGGCTGCGCCCAACAGCATCGCGGTATGACCGTCGTGGCCGCATGCATGCATCTTGCCGGGGTGGCGCGACGCATGGTCAAATGTGTTGAGCTCCTGCATGGGCAGTGCGTCCATGTCGGCGCGCAGGCCGATCGCGCGGTTCGAGGTGCCGTTCCTGATGATGCCGACGACGCCGGTCACGCCGAGTCCGCGCACCACGGGAATGCCCCATTCGGTCAGGCGCGCGGCAACCACGTCGGACGTGCGCTGTTCTTCGTAGCACAGCTCCGGATGGGCGTGAATGTCGCGCCGGATTTGCTCCAGTTCGGTCTGGAAAGCGAGGATAGGTTCTACCAGTCTCATCTTGTTCTCCCTAGCAGCATGCAATCAATGCAAGTGTCGGAACTATTGTAGCCCTTGTCACCATGTGAAATCCAGCCCGGCCGGAAGCCGCCGGGCCGGTCCGCAACGAAGCCAGCCGGAATCGGATAAAGTATTGGTTTCTCGACGTTTTTTTCCTGGAACTGATTCAGAATGAGCATCACCCAAGTCCGCGCCGCCTGCCCCCACGATTGCCCCGATACCTGCGCCCTGCTCGTCACCGTCGAGGATGGCGTGGCGACCGAAGTGCGCGGCGACCCGGAGCATCCGACCACCGCCGGCGTGCTGTGCACCAAGGTGTCGCGCTACGTCGAGCGCACCTATTCGCCGGACCGCCTGCTGCACCCGATGCGCCGCGTTGGGAAGAAGGGTGAAGGAAAGTTCGAACAGATCAGCTGGGACGAAGCGTTCGACGAGATCGCGTCGCGACTCGGCGAGATCGCTTCTCGTAATCCGCAGGCCATCCTGCCGTACAGCTATTGCGGCACCATGGGCCTGGTGCAGGGCGAGGCCATGGCCATGCGCTTCTTCAACAAGCTGGGCGCCTCGCTGCTCGACCGCACCATCTGCGCCACCGCCGGCTTCACCGGCTACAAGTACACCATCGGCGGCTCGATCGGCACCGACATGGAGCAGTTCCAGGACGCCAGGGTCATCATCATCTGGGGCGGCAACCCGATCGCCTCGAACCTGCATTTCTGGATGCGCGCCCAGGAAGCCAAGCGCCGCGGCGCGAAACTGATCGCGATCGATCCCTACCGCTCGCTGACGGCCGAGAAGTGCCACCAGCACATCGCCCTCCTGCCGGGCACCGACGCCGCGCTGGCGCTGGGCCTGATGCATGTGCTCATCAAGGAAGACCTGCTCGACCACGAGTACATCGCCGATTACACGCTGGGCTTCGAGGAGCTGAAGGAACGCGCGCTGGAATGGACGCCCGAGCGCACCGCCGAGACCTGCGGCATCACGGCCCAGGAAGTCGTGGACCTGGCGCGCCTGTACGGCGAAACCGCGAAGCGCGGCGAGCCGGTGGCGATCCGCTGCAACTACGGCGTGCAGCGGGCAAAGGGCGGCGGCATGGCCGTGCGTAACATGAGCTGCCTGCCGGCCCTGGTCGGCGCCTGGCGCCACGCGGCCGGCGGCATCCAGCTGTCGACCTCGGGCTCCTTCCCGGCCAACCGCGTGGGCCTGCAGCGTCCCGACCTGCTGGCCGGTCGCAAGCCGCGCACCATCAACATGACCACCATCGGCGACGACCTGCTGAAGGATGCCTCGCCGGAATTCGGCCCGAAAGTGGAGGCCGTGATCGTCTACAACGCCAACCCGCTGGCGATCGCGCCGGACTCGCGCAAGGTGCAGCAGGGCTTCGAACGCGAAGACCTGTTCACGGTCGTGCTGGAACACTTCCGCACCGACAGCGCCGACTATGCCGACATCCTGCTGCCGGCCACGACCCAGCTCGAGCACGTCGACGCCCACTTGGCCTATGGTCACCTATACATGCTGGCGAATAACGCCGCGATCGCGCCGCTGGGCGAAGCCAGGCCGAACACGGAAATCTTCCGCCTGCTGGCCGCGCGCATGGGTTTCGATGACCCCTGTTTCCAGGAGTCCGACGAGCAGCTGGCGGCCCAGGCGTTCGACAAGACCCACGAGCGGGCGATCCACTTCGACTGGGAGTCGCTCAAGCGCAAAGGATGGCAAAAGCTGAACATGCCGGACGCGCCGTTCGCCGAGGGCGGCTTCCCGACCCCGTCCGGCAAATGCGAGTTTTATTCGAGCGCGATGGCGGCCGACGGACTCGATCCACTGCCGGCCTATATCGCACCGTATGAATCCGTGGCGTCGAACCCGACGCTTGCGAAGAAATATCCGCTGGCGATGATTTCTCCGCCGGCACGGAACTTCCTGAACTCAACCTTTGTCAATGTACAGAGCTTGCGTGCAACTGAGGGCGAGCCGCACCTCGACATCCACCCGAATGATGCCGCTCCGCGCGGTATCGCCCACGGTGACATGGCACGTATTTTCAACGACCGCGGCTCTTTCGTTGCCAAGGCGCGCGTGACCGAAAAAGCGCGACCGGGCCTCGTGGTGGGCTTGTCGATCTGGTGGAAGAAGCTGGCCAGCGACGGCAAGAACGCCAATGAAGTTACCAGCCAGCGCCTGACCGACATGGGCAGGGCGCCCACTTTCTACGACACCCTGGTGCAGGTCGAAAAGGCCGCGCCTCCGCACGGACATGAAACTACGCTCTAGACTTCCCCGATTCTTCCGGCACGCGCTGATCGCAGGCGCGGCCGCCGGAATGCTTGCCAGTTGTTCTACTCTGAATTACTACACCCAGGCGGCGCAAGGCCAGCTTGAACTCCTCTCCGATGCAAGGCCGATCGACGACTGGTTGGCCGATCCCAACACCAACACCTCGCTGCGCCACCGCCTCGAAACGGCGCGCCAGATCCGCCTGTTCGCGGTCCAGAAGATGGGCCTGCCGGACAACGGCAGTTATAAAAACTACGCCGACCTGAAGCGCAAGTACGTGTTGTGGAACGTGGTCGCCACGCCCGAACTGTCCCTGAAACCCCTGCAATGGTGCTTCCCGGTGGCCGGCTGCGTGAACTACCGCGGCTACTACAACAAGGACGACGCCCAGGCCTACGCGAACGAATTGCGCGCCCAGGGACGCGACGTCGAGGTCGGCGGCGTGAGCGCCTACTCGACCCTCGGCTGGTTCAGCGACCCGCTGATTTCCACCTTCATCAACTATCCGGACGCGGAACTGGCGCGCCTGATCTTCCACGAGCTGGCGCACCAGGTGGTCTATGTGCCGGGCGACTCGCGCTTCAACGAGTCCTTCGCCAGCGCGGTGGAAGAGGCCGGCGTCGAGATGTGGCTGGAGAAGTTCGGCAACCCTGCCATGCGCGAAGCCTATGAACGCTACTCCACGCGGCGCAAGGATTTCCTGAACCTGCTGCTGAAGTACCGCCGCGAACTCGAGCGCACCTACGCGTCGCCGGTCGGCGACGAGGACAAGCGCATCGCCAAGGCGCGCTTGTTCCTGGCGCTGAAGGACGAGTACCAAGTCCTGAAGGCGAACTGGGGCGGCTATGCCGGTTACGACCGCTTCTTCGCCGAGCCGCTGTCGAACGCCCACCTGGCCTCGATCGCGACCTACAACGACTACGTGCCGGCCTTCCGCGCGCTGCTGCGAAAGGAGAAGGATTTCCGTCATTTTTATCGCCAGGTCAACAGGATGGCCAAGCTCGACAAGTCGGATCGGATGGCGGCGCTGAAGGTGCTTGACGTCACTGCGCCGAGTGCGCCGGTTATGGTGCAGCGCAGCACCAGCGCCATGCCGTAACACGCCGCGTAGAGTCCCTGTTCCAATTAAGGCAAAAGCGCTTGCGCGCAAGCGCGCTGCCCGATAGCATCATATGCGGCAATAGCAAAGGCATAAGCACGCACGTTCGGTTTGCAAATATTATTTGACAATGTGAACCTAACGACAACGATACTATTGGAGACAGGGGCATCTGATGGACAAAATTTGGCTGAAGTCATATCCGGCTGGCGTGCCAGCTGAAATCAACCCGGATCAATACCGATCTCTCGTCCACATGCTGGAAGAGTCCTTCCAGAAGTACGCACACAACAATGCGTATGTTTGCATGGACAAGTTCCTGACCTACGCCGAACTCGACGCCTGCTCGAAGAAGCTGGCTGCCTGGCTGCAAAGCCGCGGCATGGCCAAGGGCGCCCGCGTTGCGGTGATGATGCCCAACGTCCTGCAGTACCCGATCGCGATCGCCGCGATCCTGCGCGCCGGCTACACCGTCGTCAACGTCAATCCCCTCTACACCCCGCGCGAACTCGAGCACCAGCTGAAGGACTCGGGTAGCGAAGCGATCATCGTGCTCGAGAACTTCGCGCACACGCTCGAACAGGTCTACAAGAACACCCCGGTGCGCCACATCGTGGTCGCCAGCATGGGCGAGCTGCTCGGCGGCGCCAAGGGCATGCTGGTCAATTTCGTGGTTCGCAACGTCAAGAAGATGGTGCCGGACTTCGCGCTGCCGAACATGGTGCGCTTCAAGGATGCGCTGGCCCAGGGCGCGAAGATGCCGTTCACGGCGCCCGAGCTGACCTCCTCCGACATCGCCTTCCTGCAGTACACCGGCGGTACCACCGGCGTCTCGAAGGGCGCCACGCTGACCCATCGCAACATCATCGCCAACGTGCTGCAGACCGAGGCATGGGCGCAACCGGCGCTGACCCAGCCGCCGGTGGTCGAGTTCCCGACCATTGTCTGCGCGCTGCCGCTGTACCACATCTTCGCGCTGACGGCCTGCGCGATGTGGGGCATGCGCGTCGGCGGCCTGAACATCCTGATCCCGAACCCGCGCGACATCCCGGGCTTCATCAAGGAACTGGGCAAGTACAAGATCACCATGCTGCCGGCCGTGAACACGCTGTACAACGCACTGGTCAACCACCCGGATTTCGCCAGCCTCGATTTTTCCAGCCTGAAGACCGCGAATGGCGGCGGCATGGCTGTGCAACAGGCGGTTAATGACAAGTGGAAACAAGCAACTGGCAAGAGTATCATTGAGGGTTATGGCCTGTCGGAAACTTCGCCGGTGGCCACCTGCAACCGTGCCGATGAGCAGGGCTTCACCGGCACCATCGGCCTGCCGGTGCCGTCGACCGACATCGCGATCCTGGACGACGACGGCAATGTGCTGCCGGTCGGCCAGACCGGCGAGATTGGCATCCGTGGTCCGCAGGTGATGGCCGGCTACTGGAACCGTCCGGACGAGACCGCCAAGGTGATGACCGCCGACGGCTTCTTCCGGTCGGGCGACGTCGGCATCATGGACGAGCGCGGCTACGTGAAGATCGTCGACCGCAAGAAGGACATGATCCTGGTGTCGGGCTTTAACGTCTACCCGAACGAACTGGAAGGCGTGATCGCCAGCCACCCGGGCGTGCTCGAATGCGCGGTTGTGGGCGTGCCGGACGAGCATTCCGGCGAAGCAGTGAAGGTGTTCGTGGTGCGCAAGGACCCGAACCTGAGCGAACAGGTGCTGATGGACTACTGCAAGACGCAGTTCACCGGCTACAAGAAACCGAAGTACATCGAATTCCGCGACGAACTGCCGAAGACCAATGTCGGCAAGATTCTGCGCCGGGCCCTGCGCGACGAGCAGCAAGAGAAGCAGAAGCAGGCAGCCTGATGTAGAACCAGAGGGTGTGAAAAAGACTTTAGGGCAAGGGTTGCGGCCATCCGACGCGTCGTCGAAGACAGTACGAGGGTACGGCGAGACGATGCAACGCAGCCATGGAGGATTTTTCGCAGGCTCTTAGGCGCGAGTTCGGCCGGCAAAGCCGCCCGTGATCCGGGCGGCTTTGCGTTTAATTGAACACACCAAGTTTAGAAGGCGAGGCATCAGATGGACAAGTTTTGGCTCAAGTCGTACCAGGCAGGCGTGCCGGCGGAGATCGACCCGACGCAGTACCGCTCCCTGACCCATTTGCTGGAAGAGTCCTTCCGCAAGTACGCTGACCAGAAGGCCTTCGCCTGCATGGACAAGGTCATCACCTACGGCGACCTGGACCGCATGTCGCAGCAGATGGCGGCCTGGCTGCAAAGCCGCGGCCTGCAGCCGGGCGCGCGCGTGGCGATCATGCTGCCGAACGTCCTGCAATACCCGGTCGCGATGGCGGCCGCCCTGCGCGGCGGCTACACCATCGTCAACGTCAATCCGCTCTACACCCCGCGCGAACTGCAGCACCAGCTCAACGACGCGGGCGCCGAGGTGCTGGTGGTGCTGGAGAACTTCGCCCACACCGTCGAGCAGGTGATCGCCAATACCCCGGTCAAGCACGTCGTGGTCGGCACCATGGGCGATTTGCTGGGCGGCGTGAAGGGCGCGATCGTCAACTTCGTCGTGCGCAACGTCAAGAAGATGGTGCCGGCCTGGTCGTTGCCCGGCCACACCGGTTTTAAAAAGATGCTGGCCGAGGGTGCGCGCCTGACGTTCAAGCCGGTCAAGCTGGGCCACGACGACATCGCCTTCCTGCAGTACACCGGCGGCACCACGGGCGTCTCGAAGGGCGCCGTGCTGCTGCACAAGAACGTGCTGGCCAACGTGCTGCAGAACGAAGCCTGGTTCGGTCCGTCGCTGTCGAACGCCCCGGCCGGCAAGCAGCTCGAATTCATGTGCGCGCTGCCGCTGTACCACATCTATGCGCTGACCGTCTGCGCGCTGCTGGGCATGCGCCTGGGCGCGATGAATGTCCTGATCCCGAACCCGCGCGACATGGACGGCTTCATCAAGGAACTGGGCAAGTACAAGATCAACGTCTTCCCGGCCGTGAACACCCTGTACAACGGCCTGGTCAACCAGCCGGCCTTCGCCAGCCTGGACCACTCCACTTACCTGGTCTGCCCGGGCGGCGGCATGGCCGTGCAGCAGGCCGTGGCCGACAAATGGCTGAAGCTTACCGGCACCCCGATCGTCGAAGGTTACGGCCTGTCCGAGACCTCGCCGGTGGTCACCGCCAACCGCTGCGACATCAGCGATTTCACCGGCACCATCGGCCTGCCGCTGCCGTCGACCGAAGTGCTGATCCTCGATGAGGCGAACAACCCGGTCCCGTTCGGCCAGTCCGGCGAGATCGCCGTGCGCGGCCCGCAGGTGATGGCGGGCTACTGGAAGCGCGACGACGAGACCGCGAAAGTCATGACCGCCGATGGCTTCCTCAAAACCGGCGACATCGGCATCATGGACGAGAAGGGCTACACCCGCATCGTCGACCGCAAGAAGGACATGATCATCGTCTCGGGCTTCAACGTCTACCCGAACGAAGTCGAGAACGTGGTCGCCTCGCATCCGGGCGTGCTGGAAGTGGCCTGCGTCGGCGTGCCGGACAAGCACTCGGGCGAAGCCGTGAAACTCTACGTGGTCAAGAAGGACCCGAAGCTGACCGCCGAAGACCTGCTGCACTTCTGCAAGGACGAACTGACCGGCTACAAGCGCCCGCGCCACATCGAGTTCCGCGACACGCTGCCGAAGACCAACGTCGGCAAGATCCTGCGCCGCGAGCTGCGCGACGAGAAGCAGACGGCTTGATGCCTCATCTTTGAGAAAAAGCGGCATCTCCGCCTGAATCGGGGATGCCGTTTTTTTATTGTTTGCACGGACCGTAGGGTGGGCACTCCGTGCCCACGCGAAAGCGTGATCAGCGTCGGTGGCTGATTTGTCGCGAATGGCGCATATCGCCGGCAGCGACAAATGCGTCGTGCCAGCGTTTCCATGATGGTTAGCGCATCGAGCGGACAGCGGCGGCCACGGACTACGGACAAGCACGTAACGCGTGGGCACGGAGTGCCCACCCTACGGTCGAGGTCTCCTATGCATTCAGCCGCGGACGATGCGCGGCCTGCCGTCCTGCACGGCGAACGCGGCCAGTACCGACTGGCGCGTCTGCGCATCGCGCACATCGTCGAGCGCCATGAAGCGCGCTTGGGTTGCGGCCGGCGTGACATCGAGCAGCATGTAGCCGCGCCGGTCGCTGCGCCCGTACAGGATGTGCGGATTGCGTTCCACGTTCTCCTGGGTGCGCGCCTGTGGACGCGAGCTCGAGGTAACCGAGGTGCCGCAGAGTTCGGCCGCAACGACCGGGTTCGCTTTCGACACCGGCCGCGCAAAATCGCGCCGCAGTTCGGCCGCATAGAAGGTGTGGACGTCGCCCGACAGCACCAGCGGATTGCGGGCGCGGCTTTTCGCCAGGGTGTCGAGCAGGCGCCGGCGCGCCGCCGGGTAGCCGTCCCAGCCATCGGTCCAGAAGCGGCCGTCATCCGGCGAGCGCACCGGCACGCCGCTCGACTGCGCCATCAGGGTCTGCTGGGCCAGGATGTTCCAGCGCGCCCGCGAGGACGATAAACCCTGCGCCAGCCAGGCTTCCTGTTCCAGCCCCAGCATCGTGCGTGCGGGATCGCGCAGCTCGGCGCAGGCGCGCGCCAGCACCACGTTCGAGCCGCCGCGACCGGGCTTCGAGCAGGCCAGCGGCGAGCGATACTGGCGATCGTCGAGCAGGTGAAAGCGCGCCAGCCGGCCCCAGTCATAGCGCTGGAACATGCGCAGCGCGCCAAAGCTGCGCGGCGCCGGCAGGCGCAGCGGCATGTGTTCGTAGAAGGCCTGGTAGGCGCTAGCGCGGCGCGCTGCGAAATCCGGCGCCAGCTGCTCGTCGACGTCGCGCGCATAATCGTTGGCGACCTCGTGGTCGTCCCAGGTCACGATCCAGGGCGCGGCGAGGTGCGCGGCCTGCAAATCCGGGTCGCTCTTGTACTGCGCATAGCGGGCGCGGTAGTCCGCCAGCGTGAACGACTCGTGCGAGCGCACCGCGCGCGGCGGATGGCGCAGCTGGTAGGGGCCCCATTCATAGATGTAGTCGCCAAGGAAGGCGACCAGGTCGGGCGCGGCGGCGGCAATGTGGCGGTGCGCCGCATAGTGGCCGAATTCCCAGTGCTGGCAGGAGGCGACCGCCAGCCTGAGCCGGGCCGGCATGACGTCGATCGCGGGCGCGGTGCGCGTGCGGCCGACCGGGCTGACGGCGTCGCCCAGCATGAAGCGGTACCAGTACCAGCGATCAGGCTTCAGGCCGGTCGCATCGACGTGCACGCTGTGGGCCAAGGCAGGGGAGGCGGTGGCGCTGCCTTTCGCGGCGATCTTGCGGAAAGCTTCGTCCTCTGCCACTTCCCAGCGCACGGTCAGGGCGAGCGGCGGCGCCGACGCCTCGTTCAGCGGATCGGGCAGGATGCGCGTCCACAGGATCACCGCGTTGGGCTGCGGCGAACCGGAAGCGACCCCGAGAGAGAACGGATAGGAAGGACCGGCAGCACTGGCGCTGGCAGTGAAACCGAGCCCGGTTCCAGCCGCAGCGGCGAGGCGCGCCGCGTCGAGCAGGAAGGTCCGACGCGCCTCATGCATGGTTGGGGCTGACTGCTGCGCCTTACTGCTGGTGCGAGATCAGCGATTCCAGCGGCGGCAGCTGGCGCGGCTTGCGGTCCGGGCCGGTGGCGACATAGGTCAGGGTCGCCTCGGTCACCTTGACGATGTTCGACTGCAGGCGGTTGCGCTCGGCATAGACCTCGACGTAGACCGTGATGGAGGTGTTGCCAACCTTGACGATATCGGCGTAGAACGACAGCAGGTCGCCCACGAACACCGGGTTCTTGAACAGGAAGGAGTTGACCGCGATGGTGGCCACGCGGCCATTCGCGCGGCGGGTGGCCGGCAGCGAGCCGGCGATGTCGACCTGGGCCATGATCCAGCCGCCGAAGACGTCTCCGTAGACGTTGGCGTCCGGCGGCCCCGGCATCACGCGCAGCTGGGGGATCTTCCCTTCAGGCAGGCGGTTGGTCGGGGCGGCATCGTTTTCTGGCGTGGTCATCTTGTTTTTCCGTGAAAAGCTACAATCGTCCCGAATTGAACCATAAATCCCGGACCCCTGCCATGCGACGCTCCTCCACCAGTTCCCTCCCGCCGCCCGATAACAAGGACCGGCAGCGCACCGACTGGGCCACGCTGCGCACGCTGTTTCCCTACCTCTGGGTCTACAAATGGCGCGTGATTGCCGCGCTCGGCGCCCTGATCGGCGCCAAGATGGCCAACGTCGGCGTGCCGCTGGTCCTGAAACAACTGATCGACCAGCTCGCCATCGACCCCGCGCACCCGCAGGCTTTGCTGGTGCTGCCGGTCGGCGCGCTGATCGCCTACGGCCTGCTGCGCCTGTCGACCACGGTCTTCACCGAACTGCGCGAATTCCTGTTCGCCCGCGTCACCCAGCGCGCGGTGCGCACCATTGCCCTGAAGGTGTTCCGCCACCTGCATGCGCTGTCGCTGCGTTTTCACTTGAACCGCCAGACCGGCGGCATGACGCGCGATATCGAGCGCGGCACGCGCGGCGTGAATTCGCTCATCTCCTACTCGCTGTTCAACGTGCTGCCGACCCTCGTCGAGATCACGCTGGTGCTCGGCTACCTGGTGCTCAACTACGACATCTGGTTCTCCCTCATCACGGCCGGCGCGCTCGTCACCTACATCACCTTCACGGTGGTGGTGACCGAATGGCGCACCCACTTCCGCCGCACGATGAACGAGCTCGACTCGAAAGCCAACACCAAGGCCATCGACTCGCTGCTGAACTATGAAACGGTGAAATACTTCGGCAACGAGGACTACGAAGCCAAGCGCTACGACCAGGGCCTGCAGCACTACGAGAACGCGGCGGTACGCTCGCAGACCTCGCTGTCGGTGCTGAACACCGGGCAGTCCTTGATCATCGCCACCGCCGTCACCCTGATCCTGTGGCGCGCGACGGAGGGCGTGATCGCCGGCACCATGACCCTGGGCGACCTGGTGCTGGTGAACTCGTTCATGATCCAGCTGTACATTCCGCTGAACTTCCTGGGCGTGATCTACCGCGAGATCAAGCAGGCGCTGGCCGACATGGAGCGCCTGTTCGGCCTGCTCGACCAGAACCGCGAGGTGGCCGACTCACCGGGTGCGAAGCCGCTGGTGACGAAAGGCGCGCGCGTCGAGTTCTCGCATGTCGAGTTCAGCTACGAGGCCAAGCGCCAGATCCTGTTCGACGTCGACTTCGCGATTCCCGCCGGGACCACCACAGCCGTGGTCGGCCACAGCGGCTCGGGCAAGTCGACCCTGTCGCGCCTGCTGTTCCGTTTCTATGACGTGAACAAGGGATCGATCAGCATCGACGGCCAGGACATCCGCAGCGTGACCCAGGAATCGTTGCGCGCCCACATCGGCATCGTGCCCCAGGACACGGTGCTGTTCAACGACACCATCGAGTACAACATCGCCTATGGCCGGCCGGGCGCAAGCTGCGAGGACATCGTGGCGGCGGCGCGCGCAGCCTCGATCCACGACTTCATCGAAAGCCTGCCGGATGGCTACGCGACCATGGTCGGCGAACGCGGCCTGAAGCTGTCGGGCGGCGAGAAGCAACGGGTGGCGATTGCGCGCACCTTGTTGAAAAATCCGGCGATCCTCATCTTCGACGAGGCGACCTCGGCGCTGGACTCGAAGTCGGAACAGGCGATCCAGGGGCAGTTGAAGGAGATTGCCCGCAATCGCACCACGCTGGTGATTGCGCACAGGCTATCGACGATCGCGGATGCGCAGCAGATCATCGTGCTCGACCACGGGAAGATCGTGGAGCGCGGCACGCACCAGAGTTTGCTGGCGGCGCGCGGTTTGTATGCGCAGATGTGGGAGCGCCAGTTGGCGCGGCCGGATGAGGAGTTGGCGTCGCCGCCGTTGGAGTTGCAGGGAGTGAAGTAGGTCCCGTGCGGGAGGACGTGGCGCTGTTGCGTGGGCCGCTATCGGTTCGCATGATCCGCGTGGGCACGAGTGCCCACCCTACGGGACACGCTGCGTATCCGGGTTTCGTATGAACTCGCTGTTGGCGGTGACCGTAGGGTGGGCTCTCGAGCCCACGCGGATTCAACCCACCACGAACAGATCACGCAACAGCGCCACTACCGATGCGAACCGGCTGTACGCCGATCCGCCAACACACCGATCAATACGTGCCGAACATCCGCTGGATATCGCGGGTATTGTTCGTCTTGGTCAGCGCCAGCATCAGCAGGATGCGCGCCTTCTGCGGCGACAGGTTATCTCCCGCCACGAAGTCCAGCTCATCGTCATTCGCCTCGCCATTCCTCGCCACGATGCCCTGGCCGACGCGGCTCGAACGCACGATGACCACGCCCTTCTTGCGCGCGGCGGACAATGCCGGACGCACCTTGGCCGGCAGCGAGCCATTGCCCACGCCTGCATGCACCAGGCCCTTCGCGCCCGCAGCCACCAGTGCCTCGACCGCCACCGGACCCACGTTCGCGTGCGCATACGCCACTTCCACCTGCGGCAGGGTCGACAGATTCATCACGTCGAACTCGGTCTCCACCGTGTGCTTGCGCGTCGGCTGGCGATAGAAATAGGGCTTGCCGCCCTGGATATAGCCCAGCATGCCCAGGTCGCTCGCCTTGAAGGTGTCGGCCGTGGTGGTGTTGGTCTTGGTGACGTCGCGCGCGGCCTGGATCTGGTCGTTCATCGCGACCAGCACGCCATGCCCGACAGCTTCCTTCGAGCCGGCCAGCACCACCGCGTTGTACAGGTTGATCGGGCCGTCGGCCGACAGGGCGGTGGACGGGCGCATCGAACCCACCACCACCACCGGCTTCCTGCTCTTGACGACCAGGTTCAGGAAGTAAGCCGTCTCTTCCAGCGTGTCGGTGCCGTGCGTGATCACGATGCCGTCCACGTTCTGCTGCGCCAGCAGGGTGTTGACGCGCTTGGCCAGCGCCAGCCAGTGCTCGTTGCCCATGTTCTCGCTGGCGATCTGGAACACCTGCTCGCCGGTGACGTTGGCGACCTTGGTGATTTCCGGAACCGCCGCGATCAGCGCCTGCACGCCGACCGTGGCAGCGGTGTAGCCGACGGTCGTGGTGCTGGTTGCGCCGGTGCCGGCAATGGTGCCGCCGGTGGCGAGGATGGTGACATTCGGCTTGTTGGCGACCGACGTCTGGGCCTGGGCCGCGATGGCAACACAGAACAGGAACCCGAACAGCGCGGCGGCCGAGCGGGCGGTTTTCTGGAACAGCATGCTACTTCTCCTTAAACGTGGCGTCCCGAAGCCGATTACAGCTTCTTGTAGACGACGCCTTCTTTCATCACAAACTGGATTTGCTCGAGCAGTTTCACGTCGCGCAGCGGGTCGCCGTCCACGGCGACGATGTCGGCCGCGTAGCCCGGCGCGATCATCCCCAGGCGTTGCGGCTGGTCGAGCAGGATGGCGGCGTGAACGGTGGCCGCGCGGATCGCGTCGATCGGCGTCATGCCGGCTTCGACCATGTAGCCGAATTCCTTCGCGTTCTCGCCGTGCGGGAACACGCCGGCATCGGTGCCGAAGGCGATCTTCACGCCGGCTTTATAAGCACGAGCAAACGTCGCCTGCAGCTGCGGGCCGATCGCCGCCGCTTTTGGACGCACCAGGGCCGAATAATAGTTCGGGTCCTTGGCCTTGTCGGCGACATAGCGGCCGGCCGAGATGGTCGGCACGTACCAGTGGCCGGTCTTCTTGAACAGGGCCACGGTCTCGTCGTCCATCAGGGTGCCGTGCTCGATCGAGTCGACGCCGGCGCGCAGGGCGCGCTTCATGCCTTCGGCGCCGTGGGCGTGGGCGGCGACGCGGAAACCGTAGTCCTTGGCGGTGCTGACGATGGCTTTCAGCTCGTCCTCGGTGTACTGCGAGTTCTGGCCGCTGGCAGCCTGGCTCAGCACGCCGCCGGTGGCGGTGATCTTGATCAGGTCGGCGCCTTCCTTGTAGCGCTGGCGCACGGCCTGGCGGCCTTCTTCCGGGCTGTCGATCACGCCTTCCTCCGGACCCGGGGTGCCGACCTTCTCGCTCAGGAAGTGCGACAGGTTGTTGGTCGGATCGGCGTGGCCGCCCGTTGTAGCGATCGATTTACCGGCGGTGAACATGCGCGGGCCGGGAATCGCGCCGGCCGCGATCGCGCGTTTCAGCGACACGTTCAGCCCATCCTGGGCGCCGAGGTCGCGCACGGTCGTGAAGCCGGCCAGCAGGGTGCGCTCGGCGTACTTCACGGAGCGGAAGGCGAGGTCGGCCGGGTCGGCGGTCAGGCGGTCGCGGTAGGAATCGACCACGGGCTGGGTTTCGCTGGTGAGGTGCACGTGCATGTCGATCAGGCCCGGCAGGCAGGATTTCGTGGACAGGTCGATGTGATCCGCTCCCCGTGTCATCGGTCCGACCGACTTGATGGTGCCGTCCTCGATCACGATGCTGACGCGCTCGCGCCAGGCGCCGCTCTTGACGTCGAGCAGGCGGCCGCAATCGACCGTCTGGGTGGCGGCGTGGGCGCCGTTCAGGGAAAGCAGCAAACCTGCCGCGACCAGCTGTTTCATGTGTTCTCCTCCATCTCGTTTTTATAAAAAAAGGCCTCCCATTGCTGGAAGGCCTCGGTAGTATTCGATGCGGGACTAGCGCAGCGGCGACGTCGCGACGTCCTTGTGCGGGACAGGCTTCTCGAGGTCGCCTTCCCACTTCGCCACCACGGCGGTGGCGATGCCGTTGCCGATCACGTTGGTGGCCGAGCGGGCCATGTCGAGGAAGTGGTCGATGCCCAGCAGGAGCAGCAGGCCCGCTTCCGGGATGTTGAACTGGGCCAGGGTCGCGGCGATCACCACCAGCGAGGCGCGCGGCACGCCGGCCATGCCTTTCGAGGTCAGCATCAGCACCAGCATCATCATGATCTGGGTCGTCAGCGGCAGTTCGATGCCGTAGGCCTGGGCGATGAACACGGCGGCGAAGGTACAGTACATCATCGAGCCGTCCAGGTTGAACGAATAACCGATCGGCAGCACGAAGGCGGCCAGGCGGTTCTTGACGCCGAAGCGCTCCAGGCCTTCCAGGGTTTTCGGGAAGGCCGCTTCCGAGGAAGCGGTCGAGAAGGCGAGGATGGTCGGTTCCTTCAGTTCCGAGATCAGGCGCAGCACGCGCGGGCCGAGGAAGGCCATGCCGATCAGGATCAGCACCACCCACAGCAGGATGATGCCGAGGTAGAACTCGGCCATGAAGATGCCGTAGGTGGACAGCACGCCCAGGCCGCTCTTGGCGACGATGCCGGCCACCGCCGCGAACACGGCGATCGGCGCGAAGTTCATCACGTAGCCGGTGACCTTCAGCATGATGTGGGCGATGCCGTCGACGGCGTCGATCAGCGGCGTGGCGCGGGCGCCGACCGCGGCGGCGGCGGTGCCGAAGAAGACCGAGAACACGACGATCTGCAGGATCTCGTTCTTGGCCATGCCGTCGACGATCGAGGACGGGATCAGGTGGGTGATGAATTCCTTGAGCGTCAGGCCGGTGGTGACGATGTCGGTTTTCGCATCCATCGGCGGCGCCATGCCGGCCAGGTGCATCGCGTCGCCCGGACGGAACAGGTTCACCAGGACCAGGCCCAGCGACAGCGAGATGACCGAGGCGATCACGAACCAGCCCAGCGCCTTGATGCCGATGCGGCCGACTTCCTTGGCGTCGCCCATCTTGGCGATGCCGACCACCAGGGTCGAGAACACCAGCGGCGCGATGATCATCTTGATCAGGCGGAGGAACATGGTCGTCACCAGCGCCAGCGTGTCGGCGAAGCCTTTCGCGTCGTCCATGGTGGTATTGGCAACGTAGCCGACGACGACGCCGAGCACGAGGCCGATCAGGATGTAAGTGGTGAGGCGGTTTCGATTGTTCATGTGCGTCCTGTGGTCGACCTGCGTTCTGTCCTGCTGCGCCGGGATTCTTGGTCCTGGTACCGCCGGGGCTGGGGCAAAATGGGGTAGTTCTGCGTGCGAACGGGATTCGTTCTGATTATCTTGGCAAGTTCCGCAGTATCCTAGGCACTGTTGGTGCTGTCAAGCACGCCCAAGGGCTTGAAACGATTGGTAAACATGATTGAAATAGACAAGGTCAGCAAGTGGTATGGCGACTTCCAGGTGCTTGCCGAATGCAGCACGCATGTGGCGCGCGGCGACGTGGTGGTCGTGTGCGGCCCCTCGGGCTCGGGCAAGTCGACCCTGATCAAGACCGTCAACGGCCTCGAGCCCGTCCAGCAGGGCGCGATCCGCGTCGACGGCGTGCTCGTCACCGACCGCAAGACCGACCTGCCGAAACTGCGCGCGAAGATCGGCATGGTGTTCCAGAACTTCGAGCTCTTTCCCCACCTGTCGGTGCGCGAGAACCTGACGCTGGCCCAGGTCAAGGTGCTCGGCCGCAGCAAGGCGGAAGCGGTCGAACGCGGCCTGGCCTACCTCGACCGCGTCGGCCTGCTGGCGCACCAGGACAAGTACCCGAACCAGCTCTCGGGCGGCCAGCAGCAGCGCGTCGCCATCGCCCGCGCGCTGGCAATGGACCCGGTGGCGATGCTGTTCGACGAACCCACCTCCGCCCTCGACCCCGAGATGATCGGCGAAGTCCTGGACGTGATGGTGAATCTTGCCCAGGACGGCATGACCATGATGGTGGTGACCCACGAGATGGGCTTTGCGCGGAAAGTCGCCGACCGCATCGTCTTCATGGACCACGGCCGCATTGTCGAGGACACCCCGAAGGACGCCTTCTTCACGTCGCCCAAATCCGAGCGCGCCCGCGAGTTCCTGGCGAAGATCATCCATTGAATGGCGCCGCCGGCCGGGCCGTATGCGTGCTGCATGCGTTCATGCACTGGCGGACAGGCCCTGCAGCCCGGCGAACCAGCTCAGCTCTCCGTCCAGCGCGGCGCGGATCGGCGCCGGCGTCAGCCCGGTCCAGCGCTTGAACGAGCGCCGGAAGTTGGCGGCATCATGAAAGCCCAGGTAGCGCGCCACTTCCTCGTTGTCGGCGCGCTCGACCTGGAACAGCCACAGCGCCATATGGGTGCGTACCTGGTCGAGCTCGGCCTGGAAATGGGTGTGGTGGCGCAGCAGCTGACGCTTGAAGGTCGCCGGACTGACGCCGAAGTCGCTCGCGGTGCGCTCCAGCGTCGGCCCCGCGCGCACATGCGCGAGCAGGTAATCGTAGAGCGCGGCGAGCAGCCCGGGGGCGCGCCGTGCTTCCTGTTCGGCAGCCTGCCGGGCAAGGCGCGAAGCCAGCTCGCTGGCGCGCGGCCACGGCCGGTCGAGCCAGGACGCGGGGAGCAGCATGGCGTCGAGCTGGCAACCGAAACGCAGCTCGGCGCCGAGATGGACCTGGTGCTGCTCGAGGTGGCGCGGGGCGCCGCGGTTGAAGCAGAAGCGCCACGGCAGGCGTTCTCCGCCCAGCCAGCGGCACAGCGCAACCACGGCAGTCATGTACATCTCGACCAGGGCCGGACGCAGGCCGGGCGCGCCATAGGCGTCGACCCAGTACAGCAGCGCGACTTCACCCCAGGTTTCGAAACGTGGGCGCAGCAGCGGTGTCAGGTGCGCGTGGAAGCGGCACAGGGTCTGGAGCAGCACGCGCAGGTTCGGCGCCTGCACCAGCGCATGGCTGGCCGCGCCATCGTGGCCCGGCAGCAGCATCTGGCCCAGCATGAAACTGGTTTCCGGGCTGTCCAGGATGCGCAGCGTATTGGCCAGTTGCTGCAGGTACTGGGCAGGGGAGATCAGCTGGTCGGCGTCGAGGCCCGCAACCAGGCCGGTATTGCGCAGCAGGTCGGCATCGCTCGCTTCGCGCGAGCGGCCGTATTCGAGCGCCAGCGCCGGCTGCTGGCGCGCCGGGATCGACGGTTCCCCTGCCGGCTGCCAGGCGATCACACCGCGTCCATCTGGCGGCACAGGGTGGCCAGCAGCGCATCCGGCGCGCCGCGCGCGGGGGCGCAGCCGTAACGCAGCGTCAGCGCTACCCGTTCGCCCGCCGCATGGTGGCGCATCGCCGACACCATGCGGCACAGGTGGCGGGCGGCGTCGTGCGCCTCGGGCTCGGCGACGCCCGGCATCAGCACGGCGAAGCGGTCGCCGGCATAGCGGCACAGCAGGTCCTCGTTGCGCAGGTTCAGCAGGAGCATGTGCGCCACCGCCTGCAGTACGCGGTCGCCCTCGGCATGGCCATGCTCGCGGTTGATCCGGTGGAAGGCATCGATATCGAACAGCACCAGCGCGCAGCCGGCCTTGTCCTCGCGGCGGGCTTCCAGGGCGAGCTGCTGGCGCAGGTAGGCGGCATCGGCCAACTGGGTGATGCCGTCGAAAGGGCGATGGCTGCGGAACAGCCGCTCGCGCTTGCGCATGTGGTCGGACAGTGTGGCCTGCTCATGGCGCCAGTACACCAGTCCTGCGGTCAGGACCAGCATCCCGAGCGGCAGCAGGGATTCCAGCGCGTTATCCCACAGGACGCCGCGCTCGATATCGATCATCTCGTCCAGGCAATCGGCCCAGGAACCCAGCATGATGCAGGCCAGGCCGCCCGCCAGCAGGCGCGTGACGCGGCCGTCCGGCCGGCTGCTCAGGACGAGCTGGCACCACAGGGCCGCCAGCAGGGCGGTGCCGCCCTCGCCGGCGATATCCATCCAGTTCCACTGGGCGACCGGAATGGCTTGTCCGGTTGCGGCGAACAGCAAGGTACAGGCGCCAACCAGGCTGGCGACCAGGAGGGCAGGGCGGATCAGGGCGTGCATAGGAACCGATGGCAGGAGACGGATCGCCGAACATAGCGCAGGCATGTGACCGCAGGATGACAGGATGACAAGCCGTTGCATCCCGGCCCGGGGTCCAAACGGCTCACCTCAGCGTGCGCCAGCGTGCCTGCCGCACCGGCTTTGCGCGCGGTTCCCCGGCGAGGCCGGGTCAATTCGGCTCATTCGACGCCGCTACAAGGCTTGCGGCCGGGCCGGCACCGGAAGCGGTCACCGATACGTCACATTCGCCCACGACAATCCGCCCCACATCAACCAACCCTGTGCTCCCATGCGCCATCTAGCCCTACCCGCCGTGACCGCCAGCCTGCTGGCCGCCGCCGGCGTCCATGCCGCCGAACCGGCGAGCGTGATCGTTACCGGACAGCGCGCCAGCCTCGCGCGCGCCATCGCCGTCCAGGAACAGGCCGACCATATCGTCAGCGTCGTCAGCAGCGACGACATCGGCCACCTGCCCGACAAGAACGCCGCCGAAGCGCTGGCGCGGGTGCCCGGCGTGTCGGTCCAGCGCGACCAGGGCGAAGGCCGCTACGTCGTGGTGCGCGGCCTGGACGCCGACTACAACAGCGTGACCATCAACGGCGCGCTGGTGCCCTCGCCGGAAGCGACGCGCCGTGCGGTGGCGCTCGACGTGCTGCCGGCGGGCCTGGTGCGCTCGCTGGAAGTGTCGAAGTCGCTCACGCCGGACCAGGATGCGAACTCGCTGGGCGGCAGCGTCGAGGTCAAGACCCTGTCCGCCTTTGACCTCCCGGGCAGCCTGCTCAGCGCCGGCACGGCCGTCAGCCGCGACAGCAACACCGGCCAGAACAGCCCGAGCGCCAACCTGCTCTGGGCCCAGCGCTTCCTGGATGGGAAACTCGGCGTCGCGGCCGGGGTGTCGGGCGAAAAGCGCAAGTTCGGCTCCGACAACGTCGAAACCGGCGGCGCCTGGGATGGCCGGCGCCTGTCCGGTTTCGAGCTGCGCGACTACCTGCCCCAGCGCGAGCGCCGCGCCGCCGCCGTGAACCTCGACTACCGTCCGGACGCGGCGACCAGCGTCGCCCTGCGCGGCTTCGTCAGCCGCTTCTCGGACGACGAGGTGCGCGACCGTCTCACCGTGAGCAACTTTGACGGCGACGACGTCGCCGAGGGCGACACCGACAGCGCGCGCGTCGAGCGCCGCCTGCGCCAGCGCAAGTACACGCAGGAGATCCGTTCGCTCACCGGGTCGCTCGACCACCGATTCGGGAATGCCTGGCGACTGCATCTGGAGGCGGCGCACAGCCGCGCCACCGACGACACGCCGGATGCGATCAGCGATGCGCGTTTTCGCGGCGAGGACGACTTCGAGGGGATCGGCTTCACGAATGGCCGCAAGCCGCGCCTGGTCGCGCCGGCCGCCGTGTTCGATCCGGCCAGCTACGGGCTGCACACGCTGGCGCTGGAACGCAGCCACGCCAGCGACACCACCCGCCAGTTGCGCCTGGACCTGCAACGCGACTTCGAGCTGGGCGACTGGGGTGCTGCCGTCAAGTTCGGCGCCAAGGCGACGCGGCGCGACAAGGACAACGACACCGATGCATGGGAGTACGGCAGCGACGACCCGGAAGACGGCGACTACTTCGGCGCCGGTCCGACCTCGATGAGCGCCTTCGTCGGCCCCCGCCAGCTGGACTACAAGCTGGGCAGCATCGGTTATGCGATCGATCCCGCCCTGGTGCGTGCGCGCCTGGCCGGCCTGGCCCGCGATCCGGCGCGCGTGGCCGACGAGTCCGCGCTGGACGATTTCGCCATGGCGGAAGACATCGATGCCGCCTACCTGCAGGCCAGCCTGCGCCGCGGCGCCTGGTCGCTGCTGGCCGGCGTGCGTGCCGAGCGCACGCGCTTCCGGGCCCTGGGTTCGCAGGTGTCGGAAGACGAGATCACGCCGCGTTCGGCCAGCCGCTCCTACACCAACTGGCTGCCGGGCATGCACCTGCGCTACGACATCGACAGGGCCACCAGCCTGCGCGCCGCGTGGAGCAACTCGGTGGTGCGCGCCAACTTCAGCCAGCTGGCGCCGGGCATCAGCCTGGACGGCGAGGACGAAGCCACCATCGGCAACCCGGAGCTGGCGCCGCTGCGTTCGCACAACCTGGACTTTGGTCTCGAGCGCGTCATCGGCAGGGAGGGCGTGGTGTCGGCCTATGTGTTCAACAAGGAGATCCGCGACTTCACCTACGCCACCAACCTGGCCGGCAGCGGCGCCTGGGCCGATTATTCCAGCGCGGTCTCGTACGCCAACGGCGGCAAGGCCCGGGTGCGCGGCATCGAGCTGGCCTGGCAACAGCCGCTGCGGATGCTGCCGGCGCCCTGGAACGGCCTGCTGGTCGGCATCAACGGCAGCCTCACCCAGTCGCGCGCCAGCATCGATAGCGCGGCCGGAGGCGGCATCCGCGCCGCGCGCAGCATCCGCATGCCGGGGCAATCCAGGCGCACCGGCAACGCGATGGTCGGCTACGAAGCCGGCCCGTTCAGCGCGCGCCTGGCGCTGAACTACAAGTCACCCTATCTGCTGGAACTGGGCGAGGACGTGCTCGACGCCGGCCAGGACCGCTACGTCGACAGCCAGAAGCAGCTGGACTTCTCGATGTCGTGGAAGCTGGACAAGCGCTGGCAGCTGACCTTCGACGCCAGCAACCTGAACAACGAGAAGTACTACGTCTACCAGGGCGACAAGGCGCGCAACGCGCAATACGAACAATATGGCCGCACCTACAGGATCGGCCTGAAAGCGAGCATCTTCTGATGAAAAAATCTCTTTTCCTTGCTTTGCTGGCAGCAGTGCACGCTGGCGTGCCGGCCGCGCCGGCATCCCCGGCGGCGCTGGCCGCGCCGGCCTCCCTCACTGCCCCTGCCGTACCGGCCCTCGTGGCCGATGCCGAACAACTGGCCGCGCTGCCCGGCGGCGCCTGGCTGGCCCTGGACAAGCACGCCCTGCGCCTGGTCGGCGCCGATGGCCGCGAGCGCGCCAGCCTGGCCATGCGCGCCGAGCAGCTCGACCTGCGCCTGAGCGAGGGCGGCGCGCTGGCCGTGGTGATCGATTCCAACGCCGAGCGCGTGCAGCCGGTGCGCGTCGACCTGCGCCAGGGCGCACTGACCGCGCTGCCGCCCCTGCCGGAAGCCGGCTTCGGCATCGAGGCCGCCTGCATGTACCGCGATGTCCAGAACCTCGACCACGTATTCGTCGTCGGCAAGGATGGCCAGGCGCAGCAGTGGCTGCTGGACGGCGGCTACCGGATGGTGCGCCGCCTGGCGCTGCCGACCGCGGTCGAACTGTGCCGCGTCGACGACGCGCATGCCACCCTGTTCGTCGCGGAGGAGGGGTTCGGGCTGTGGGCGTATGGCGCCGAAGCCGAAGGCCCGTCGGCGCGTGCCGCGGTGGGGCTGCGGGCCCCGCTCGGCAAGCTCGATGGCGAGATCGGCGCGCTTGCCGTGCTGCCGGGCGGCGTGGCCGCGCTCGACGACAAGGGGGCGCTGCACGCCTGGCGCCGCGACGGTGCGAAGTGGCAGGCGCTGCCGGCCCGGGCGCTGGGCGTGAAACAGCTGCTCGCGCTCGAGCCGTCGTCGGCGCGCCTGATGGTCCGGACCGGCAAGGGCTGGCAGGCGCCGGCGCTGGCGTGGAAAGCCGGCAGCGCACCTCCGGCGCAACTGCCGGTCGTGCTGCCGCGCATGCAGACCGCACCGGTCGCACGCCTGGGCGACGCCGCCGACGATCCGGCGATCTGGGTCCATCCGGGCGATCCGGGCCGCTCGCGCATCCTGGGCACCAACAAGAAGCAGGGCTTGCTGGTGTACGACCTGCAGGGCCGCCAGACGCAGTTGCTGGAAGCGGGCCGCCTGAACAACGTCGACCTGCGCCAGGACCTGCGCTTCGGCGACGAACGCTTCGACCTGGCGCTGGCCACCCAGCGCGACGAAAATGCGATGGTGCTGTTCACCATCGACGCGCAAGGCGTGCTGGCCGAAGCGGCGCGCCTGCCGACCGGATTGAAGGACATCTACGGCACCTGCGTGCTGCGCACTCCCGAGGGCGGCCTGGATGCCTTTGTCAACGACAAGGACGGACGCTACGAGCACTATCGCATCACGCGCAGCGGCGGACGTTTCGGGGCCAGCCTGGCGCGCCGCTTCCGCGTCGCGACCCAGCCCGAAGGCTGCGTCGCCGACGACCGCAGCGGCCTGCTGTTCGTCGGCGAGGAAAAGCGCGGCCTGTGGGTGACCTCGGCCCGCGCCGACCAGCCGGCGACGCTGAAGATGGTGCTGCCGGTGGGCGCGGTGCTGCATGCGGACGTCGAAGGCATGGGCATCTACCATGGCGCCGAGCGGAGCTACCTGGTGGTGTCGAGCCAGGGCAACAACAGCTACGTGGTGCTCGATGCGGCGCCGCCGTTCGCCGTACGCGGCGCCTTCCGCATCGGTATCGATGCGGAAGGCGGCATCGACGGGGCATCCGAAACCGATGGCCTGGAAGTGACGTCGGCCAATCTCGGCGGTCCGTATGCGCGCGGCATGCTGGTGGTGCAGGACGGCTTCAAGCGCCTGCCGGACGGGCCGCAGAACTTCAAGGCCGTGGCCTGGGAGGACATTGCCAGGGCATTGAAGCTGGAGGGCGGCGCGAAGTAAGGCAGTGGCCCGGGATGCCAATGATGCAAGAAACCCGGGCCGGCGCCGCGGCGTCAGGCGGGATTGAACGGACGGGAATGCGCAAGCGTGGAGCAGGGCGCGCTGCGCATTCCCTATGCGGGTAAAATGACGCCGTCCGCAATTCGAGAGCCGCCATGTCCACCATCGAGACCCCGCAATCCATCACCATCACCCGCCCCGACGATTGGCACCTGCACCTGCGCGACGGCGCGGCGCTGGCCAGCGTGCTGCCGCATACCGCCCAGCAGTTCGCGCGCGCGATCGTGATGCCGAACCTGAAACCCCCGGTCACCACCGCTCTAGATGCCGCCGCCTACCGCGACCGCATCCTGGCCGCGCTGCCGGAAGGAATGCAGTTCGAACCGCTGATGACCCTGTACCTGACCGACAACACCGATCCGGACGAGATCCGGCGCGCCCAGGACACCGGCTTCATCCACGCCGTGAAGCTCTACCCGGCAGGCGCCACCACCAATTCGGCGGCCGGCGTCACCGACCTGAAAAAGTGCTACAAGACCCTGGAAGTGATGCAGGAAGTCGGCATGCCGCTGCTGGTGCACGGCGAAGTGACCGACAACGACATCGACCTGTTCGACCGCGAGGCCGTCTTCATCGAGCGCGTGATGCGCCCGCTGCGCCGCGATCTGCCGGCCCTGAACATCGTGTTCGAGCACATCACCACCAAGGACGCGGCCCAGTATGTGGCCGAGGCCGAAGGCCCGATCGCGGCGACCATCACCGCGCACCACCTGCTGTACAACCGCAACGAGATCTTCCGCGGCGGCATCCGCCCGCATTACTACTGCCTGCCGGTCCTGAAGCGCGAAGAACACCGCCTGGCGCTGGTGACGGCCGCCACCAGCGGCGACGAACGCTTCTTCCTCGGCACCGACTCGGCCCCGCACGCCATCAACGCCAAGGAATCGAGCTGCGGCTGCGCCGGCTGCTACACCGCGCTGCACGCGATGGAGCTGTACACCCAAGCCTTTGCCGACGCCGGCGCGCTCGACAAACTGGAAGCATTTGCCAGCTTCAACGGCCCGGCCTTCTACGGCCTGCCGCGCAACGAAGGCACGATCACCCTCACGCGCGAAACCTGGACCCTGCCCGAGACCGTGCCGATGGGGAGCGCCCGCCTGGTGCCGCTGAACGCCGGCGAGCAGATCCACTGGAAGATGGTCTAAGGCTGGCCGATGCTTGCGCAGATCGACTGGTCCCGCCCCTGGTATGACGCGGTGCGTCCCGCCTTCGAGCGCATGCAATTCGAGGGCGACGCGTTCATCGGCGCCTTCAACCGCAACGCTGCCAGCCTCGCCCTGCGCAACCACCGTGATCTACCCATCACCTTCGTGCCGCAGGAATCGCTGCCCGAGGGGACGGCCTACGAGGCCTTCATCAGCGCCACCGGCGGCGTGCCCACGCGCGACAACCTGCACGACTTCTTCAACGGCCTGGTGTGGCAGACCTTCCCGCTCATCAAGCGCCAGTTGAATGCCCTGCAGGCGGCGCAGATCGAGGCCGCCGGCGGAGTAGGGCAGTCGCGCGGTCCGGCGCGCGACGCCGCCACCATCTTCGACGAAAACGCGGCCCTGCTGGTGGTGCGCGCCTCGAGCGCGGGCCGCGCGCTGGTCGACGAACTGCGCGCCCACTGCTGGGACGCCGCCCTGTTCGAGAAGCGCGCCATGTTCGGCCGCGACGCCCGCGTGTGGTTGTTCGGCCACGCGCTGATGGAAAAGCTGGTCGCACCGCGCAAGGCGATCACCGCGCATACCCGCGTGGTGTTCGCCGATGACGCCTATTTCGAACTGCCCCTGGATGGGCAGCGCGCCTGGATCGACGAACGGGTGGCGGCCGACCTGGCAGGCAGCGAACTGACCACCTCCGGCTTCACGCCCCTGCCGGTGCTGGGCGTGCCGGGCTGGTGGCCGCACCAGGACGCCGCCTTCTACGCCGACACAAGCGTGTTCCGTCCGAAAAGAGTAAAAGAATGATGACCAAACAGGTTCGCTGGGGCATTCTCGGCACCGGCAAGATCGCACGCGCCTTTGCCACCGCCCTGCGCGACGTGCCCGATGCGCAACTGGCGGCGGTCGCTTCGCGCAGCCGCGACAAGGCCGAGGCCTTCGCCGCCGAATTCGGCGCCGCTGCCGCCTATCCTTCCTACGAGGAGCTGGCCGCGGCCGGCGACATCGACCTGGTCTACATCGCCACGCCCCACCCCCAGCACGCCGCCAATGCGCTGCTGGTCCTGGGAGCGGGGAAGGGCGCGCTGGTCGAAAAGGCGTTCACGATGAACCGGCGCGAGGCCGAGGAGGTCGTGGCGCTGGCGCGTGCCAAAGGCCTGTTCCTGATGGAAGCGATGTGGACGCGCTACCTGCCGGCGCTGGCGGAGGTCAAGCGCATCATCGCCTCCGGCGAGATCGGCGAGGTCAGCCAGGTCGTGGCCGACTTCGGTTTTACCGCCAACTTTGGTCCCGAACACCGCGTGTTCAACCCTGCACTTGGCGGCGGCGCGTTGCTCGACCTGGGCATCTATCCGCTGTCGATCGCGGCCAGCCTGCTCGGGCCGGTCACGGCGGTCAAGGCCCAGGCGCAGATGGGGCCGACCGGCGTCGACGTCCAGACCGGCTTCACGCTCAGGCACGAAGGCGGCGGCATGTCGGTGTGCAGCTGCTCCTTCCTGGCGCGCACGCCGGGCGAACTGACCGTCTCGGGTACGCGCGGCCACGTGCGCATGAACACCATGTTCCATCGCGCCCGCTCGGTGACGGTGGCACTCGAGGACGGCAGCACGCGCACGGTCGACACGCCTTATCTGGGCAACGGCTATGTGCACGAAGCGATCGAGGCCCAGCGCTGCTTCCAGGCCGGCCTGCTGGAGAGCCCCGCCATGACGCAGGACGAGACGCTGGCGCTGATGGGCGTGATGGACGAGATCCGGCGCCAGATCGGGCTCGTGTACGAGGCCGACCGCACGGTGTAGATGTGCAGCAGCGGCGCAACGCCGCCGGCGTATGCGTGTTGACATGAAATTCAGAACGCCAAATACTGGGCGGCTTACTACCTGCTCTGGAGCCTTCATGCATTCCCTTCGCGCCGCCGTCCTTGCCGCCGCCTGCCTGCTACCGCTGGCGGCTCATGCCGCGCCTGTTCCCGTCCCGGCCGACAAGCTGGCCTATGTGGGCGACTGGCAGGGCAAGGACATGCGCATCCAGATGGCCAAGGACGGCAAGATCAAGTACAAGCGCGACCGGCCCGGCAAGAACATGGACCTGAGCGTCGACCTCCAGGGTTTTGATGGCGACAACTTCGACATCGGCTGGGGCTTCGTGCGCTCGACTTTCGTCGTCAGCAAGCCGCCGCACCGCGAGGGCGACAAGTGGAAGATGACGGTCGACGGCGTCGAACTGACGCGCGTCGACTGAGCGGGAGCGCACCATGAAGCTGGGCGCCGTCACTCCGATCCTGCGCATCTTCGACGAGGCGAAGGCGCGTGCATTCTATGTGGATTTTCTCGGCTTCGCCGTCGACTGGGAGCACCGCTTCGAGCCCGGCCTTCCTCTTTATCTGCAGGTGTCGCACGGCGACTGCGTGCTGCACCTGAGCGAACACCATGGCGACTGCTGCCCCGGCGCCGCGCTGCGCATCGAGGTCGACGATGTCGATGCCTACCAGGCGCAGCTGGCGGCGAAGAATTATGGTTATGCGCGGCCGGGTGTCGACGACACGCCCTGGGGCAGCCGCGAGATGGCGATCAAGGATCCGTTCGGGAACCGGTTGGTGTTCACCGGCGCGACCGGTGCGTAAGGATGCGTCCGTAAGCGGCGCAGCGCGGGCTGCTGATCGGTAAGCATGATGTGTACCGCGGGTTCAGGAACCCACCCTACGAAACTGGCACCGGCGCGTCGCGGGTCGGGAATCGGTATTCACATTGCACCGCGTGGGCACAGGTGCCCACCCTACAAGTTCGCGAAGTTCGTAGGGTGGACTCCCGAGTCCACGCTGTGCGGGGGTTGATCAGAGATCGCGCACGCAGTCTCGTAGGGTGGGCTTTCGAACCCGCCGGTACGGGAACCGATCCGCTGCCTCAAACCTTCAGGAACTCCTCGCGCCCACCCAGCCAGCGCGCCAGGTGCGCATCCACGATGGCGATGTACTCCGGCTTCTCGCCCTCCAGCAGGGCCGCCGCCACGTCGCGCGCATGCTCGACCAGCCACTGGTCGGTCTCCAGGTCGGCAAAGCGCAGCATCGCCTGCCCCGACTGGCGCGCACCGAGGAATTCGCCGGGACCGCGGATCTCCAGGTCGCGCCGCGCGATCTCGAAGCCGTCGGTGGTTTCGCGCATCGTCATCAGGCGCTGCTTGGCCACCTGGCCCAGCGGGCTCTGGTACAGCAGCAGGCACACGCTGGCCGCCGAGCCGCGGCCGACGCGCCCGCGCAGCTGGTGCAGCTGCGACAAGCCGAAACGCTCGGCGTGCTCGATCACCATCAGCGAGGCATTCGGCACGTCCACGCCCACCTCGATGACGGTGGTCGCCACCAGCACGTGCACCTCGCCGGCGGCAAAGGCGTCCATGATCACCTGCTTCTCGGCGGGTTTCAGGCGTCCGTGCACCAGGCCGACCTGCAGGTCGGGCAGGGCCTCGGCCAGGGTTTCGTAGGTCTCCGTCGCCGTCTGCAGCTGCAGCGCTTCGGATTCCTCGATCAGCGGACACACCCAGTAGACCTGCCGGCCCTCGAGCGCCGCCGCGTGCACGCGCTCGATCACCTCGTCCCTGCGGTTCTGGTCGATGGCGCGCGTGACGATCGGCGTGCGGCCGGGCGGCAGCTCGTCGATGACGGACACTTCCAGGTCGGCGTAATAGGTCATCGCCAGCGTGCGCGGGATCGGCGTGGCCGACATCATGAGTTGGTGCGGCACCAGGCCGTCGCTGCCCTTGTTGCGCAGGGTCAGGCGCTGGCCGACGCCGAAGCGATGCTGCTCGTCGACCAGCACCAGGCCCAGTTTCGCGAACTGAACGCTGTCCTGGATCAGCGCATGGGTGCCGATCACGAGATGGGCTTCGCCCGATTCGGCCATCTCGGCGGCCGCCGTCTTTTCCTTCTTCTTCAGGCTGCCGGTGAGCCATGCGACCTTCACGCCGAGCGGCTCCATCCAGGCGGCGATCTTCCTGAAATGCTGCTCGGCCAGGATCTCGGTCGGCGCCATCAGCGCGGCCTGGTAGCCGCTGTCGATGGCCTGGGCCGCGGCGAGCGCGGCGACGACGGTCTTGCCGCTGCCGACGTCGCCCTGCAGCAGGCGCTGCATCGGGTAACCTTCGCGCAGGTCGGCGCGGATTTCCTTCACCACGCGCTGCTGGGCATTGGTGAGCTGGAAGGGCAGGGCGCGCAGGAATGCCTCGGACAGCTCGCCGACCGCGCGCAGGGTCGGCGCGCCCTTGTCGCGGCGGGCGCGCTGGGCCCGTTTCAGCGAGAGTTGCTGGGCCAGCAGCTCGTCGAACTTCATGCGCGTCCAGGCCGGATGCGACTTGTCCATCAGCGCGTACTCGTCGGCGTCCTTGGGCGGGTAGTGCAGCAGCTTCACGGCCGGCTCGAAATCCATCAGGCCCAGCTTGCGGCGCACGCTCGGCGGCACGGTGTCGACCCAGTCGACGCGGCGCATGGCGTCGGCGATCGCGCGGCGCAGGATGTTTTGCGACAGGCCTTCGCCGGAAGGGTAGACCGGCGTGAGCGAGGTCGGCAGCGGCGCGCCCTCGTTGACCACTTTATAGGTGGGGTGGACCATCTCGGCGCCGAAGAAGCCATGCTTCACCTCGGTGCGGGCGCGCACGCGCACGCCCTCGGCCAGTTGCTTGACTTGGCTGCCGTAGAAATTCATGAAGCGCAGCAGGATGTCGCCGCTGTCGTCGGCGATCGTCACAAGGAGCTGGCGCCGCGGTTTCAGGGCGATCTCGTTTTTCGTGACCACGCCCTCGATCTGCGACACATGCCCGCCGCGCAGGCAGGCCTCGCGGATCGGCACGATCTTGGTCTCGTCCTCGTAGCGCATGGGCAGGTGCAGGACCAGGTCCATGTCGCTGCGCAGGCCGAGCCTGGCGAGCTTGCTTTCTGTGGTTTTGGGAGCGGATGTGGTCTTGGAAGCGGGCATAAACGCGGCAGGTTGGCGTGCATCAGCGTAAAATAGAGGGTTCGCCGCACGCGCTGCAGCCTCTATTGTAAAGCTGCCAGCCCCCATTTTCCCAGAATTGACCAGAATGTACTCGCTTTCCGATTTCGATTTTGATTTGCCGCCCGAGCGCATCGCGCAGGTTCCGCTGCCGGACCGCAGCGCTTCGCGCCTGCTGCAGCTCGACGGCGACCGCATCACCGACCGCCGTTTCGCCGACATCGTCGACCAGCTGCAGCCGGGCGATCTGCTCGTGATGAACAACACGCGCGTGCTCAAGGCGCGCTTTTTCGGTGTCAAGGAAACCGGCGGCCAGGTCGAAGTCCTGGTCGAACGCGTGCTGGACAACCGCACGGTGCTGGCCCAGGTCCGCGCTTCCAAGTCGCCAAAGCCCGGCAACCGCATCCGCCTGGCCGACGCCTTCTACGTGACCGTCGGCGAGCGTGCCGGCGAGTTCTTCACCCTCGCCTTCGAAGGCGACGTGTTCGACCTGATCGAGGCCCACGGCCGCCTGCCGCTGCCGCCCTACATCGAGCACACCGCCGACGAATTCGACGAGCAGCGCTACCAGACCGTGTACTCGAAGGAGCCGGGCGCCGTCGCCGCGCCGACCGCCGGCCTGCACTTCGACCAGCCGCTGCTCGACAAGTTGCAGGCAAAAGGCGTCAGGCTTGCCTACGTCACCCTGCACGTGGGCGCCGGCACCTTCCAGCCGGTGCGCGTGGAAGACCTGTCCGAACACAAGATGCACTCCGAGTGGTACACCATCTCGCAGGAGACGGTGGACGCGGTGCGCGCCGCCAGGGCGGCCGGCCGTGACGTGGTGGCCGTCGGCACCACTTCCCTGCGCGCGCTGGAATCGGCGTCCCAGTCCGGCGAGCTGGTGGCCGGCAGCAACGACACGGCGCTGTTCATCACCCCGGGATACCGCTTCAAGACGGTGACGCGCCTGATTACCAACTTCCATCTGCCGAAGTCGACGCTCATGATGCTGGTGTCGGCCTTTGCCGGCTATGAGGAGATCCGCAAGGCCTACGCCCATGCGATCGCCAGCGAATACCGCTTCTTCAGCTATGGCGACGCCATGCTGCTGACTACCACCTCCCGTTAAGAATACCGATGCTCGAATTTACGCTACTGAAGAAAGACACCAGCGGCCTGTCGCATGCGCGCCGCGGCCGCTTGAAACTCAACCACGGCACCATCGAAACGCCGATCTTCATGCCGGTCGGGACCTATGGCTCGGTCAAGGCGATGGATCCGACTGAACTGAAGGAAGTGGGCTCGCAGATCATCCTGGGCAACACCTTCCACCTGTGGCTGCGCCCGGGCACGGAGGTGCTCGACAAGTTCGGCGGCCTGCACGGCTTCATGGGCTGGGACAAGCCGATCCTGACCGACTCGGGCGGCTTCCAGGTGTTTTCCTTGGGCGCAATGCGCAAGATCACGGAAGAGGGCGTGACCTTCGCCTCGCCGATCGACGGCTCGCGTAAATTCCTGTCGCCCGAAGTGTCGATGCAGATCCAGCGTTCGCTGAACTCGGACATCGTGATGCAGTTCGACGAGTGTACGCCCTACGAAATCGATGGCCGTCCGGCCACCGCCGAGGAAGCGGCCAAGTCGATGCGCATGTCGCTGCGCTGGGCCCAGCGTTCGATGAACGAATTCAATCGCGGCGAGAACCCGAACGCGCTGTTCGGCATCGTCCAGGGCGGCATGTACGAGCACCTGCGCGACGAGTCGCTGGCCGGCCTGGAAGATATTAACTTCCCGGGCCTGGCGATCGGCGGCCTGTCGGTGGGCGAGCCGAAAGAGGACATGAAGCGCATCCTGGCCCACGTCGGCCCGCGCCTGCCGGAGAACAAGCCGCACTACCTGATGGGCGTCGGCACGCCGGAAGACCTGGTCGAAGGCGTGGCCAACGGCGTCGACATGTTCGACTGCGTAATGCCGACCCGGAACGCGCGCAACGGCTGGCTGTTCACGCGCTTCGGCGACGTCAAGATCAAGAACGCGCGTTATAAAGACGACACCGCGCCGCTGGACGAGTCCTGCACTTGCTACTGCTGCACGAACTTCTCGCGCGCCTACCTGCACCACCTGCACCGCTCGAACGAGATCCTGGGTGCGCGCCTGAACACGATCCACAACCTGCACTATTACCTGAACCTGATGCAGGAGATCCGCGACGCGATCGATGCCGACAGTTTTAACGCGTTCCGCCTGCAGTTCAACGCGGACCGGGCGCGCGGGGTGTAATTCTTCCGTGGCTATGCGTGGGCTGGTTGAACGCGTGGACGGCGGAGCCGTCCACCCTACGTTCCTTCGGCTTAGGTATCGATACCCGTAGGGTGGACGGGTCTCCCGTCCACGCGTTCAACGCACGTTCGCGTACCCGAACAATCAATAAAAAACGCGGCTCAAGGGCCGCGTTTTTTATTGCACGTCTACTTCATTACTCCGCCGCGCGATAGCGCTCGAGCCAGTGCGCATACGGCGCCGGCAGCGTCCACGACGGCTTGTCCAGGCCCAGCGCCTTGGCCGCCGCATACGGGTAGTGCGGATTGCCCAGGTGGGCGCGGCCGATCATCACCAGGTCCATCTGGCCGTCCGCCACGACACGGTTGGCGACCGTCGGCGAATCGATGTTCCACGACGAGGCCACCGGCAGGCCCGCTTCACGCTTGACGCGCTCGGCGATCGGCGCCAGGAAGCCCGAGGCCCAGGGAATGTTCGCGTCCGGGGTCGAGAAGCCGATGCTGACGTTCAGCAGGTCGAGGCCGCCGGCGCGGAACTGGCGCGTCAGTTCGATCGATTCCGTCAGCGTCTCTTCGTCGCGGCCGTCGAATTCGATCACGCCGAAGCGCGCCGTCAGCGGGAAGCGCTCGGGCCAGACGGCGCGCACCGCCGCCAGGGTCTCGAGCAGGAAGCGGCTGCGGCCGGCGAGGTCGCCGCCGTAGGCATCGGTACGCTGATTCGCGTGCCTTGAAAAAAAGCTCTGGCCGAGGTAGCCGTGGGCGAAGTGCAGTTCCAGCCACTCGAAACCGGCCGCCAATGCGCGGCGGGCGGCGGCGACGAAGTCGGCCTTGACGCGTTCGATGTCGGCGATGGTCATCGCTTTCGGCACCTGCGGCAGGTTGGCGCCAAAGGCGACCGCGGACGGGGAGATGGTTTCCCAGCTGCGCGGGTCGCTTGCAGGGATGTGGTCGTCGCCTTCCCAGGGACGCTGGGCGCTGGCCTTGCGGCCGGCGTGGCCGATCTGGATGCCGGCCACGGCGCCGCCGGCCTTGATCCCGGCGGCGATGCGCGCCAGGCCCGGCACGTGCTCGTCGGACCACAGGCCGAGGCAGCCCGGGGTGATGCGGCCTTCCGGCGACACGCCGGTCGCCTCGACGATCACCAGCCCGGCGCCGCCGCGCGCGATGCTCTCGTAGTGGGTGAAGTGCCAGTCGTTGGTGACACCATCGGTGGCGCTGTACTGGCACATCGGCGGCACCGCGATGCGGTTGCGCAGGGTGACGTCCTTGAGGGAGAAGGGGGTGAAAAGTGCTGGCATGGCTGTGATTCTTTTTGCTAGGGTAAAACAGGCCCATTGCGGCCGGGGACGGCTGCACAGGGCAAGTAAGGGGACCAATTGATGAGGGGGCGGATCATACTCCCGCCGGGAAATTCCTGCTGAGTCCGCGCTGGTTTTGAATGGTGCGTGAGCGGCCACTTCCGCCGAATGTGGCGGACTGGGGGCTTTCGTAAGGTGGACACCTGTGTCCACGCTGTGCTCCCTTTGAGCAAGCGAGGATTTAAGCTCAACCAAAACATATGACCGGCGTTCTCGGGCAAGCTCATCCAATGCGGCTTGCCGCAGCACGACCGCGTGGACACAGGTGTCCACCCTACAAAAACCGAACCCCTGGCCCAGCAGCAGACATTTGCTTGTTATTCTGATTTCCTACTTGCATTTTTTACAGCCATCCCCAGATGCGGCGGAATGGCCGCTGGCAGTTCGCCGGTGCTAGAATACAGCGCTGTTTTTTTTATCTCATAATCGGAGTCCTTGTGTTCATTTCCAACGCTTACGCGCAAACCACCGCCGCCGCCGATCCTGGCCTGATGGGCAACCTGACGACCTTCGCGCCGCTGCTGATCATGTTCGTGGTCATGTACTTCCTGATGATCCGCCCCCAGCAGAAGCGCCAGAAAGAGCTGAAAGCCATGATGGATGCGCTCGCGAAGGGCGACGAGGTGGTCACCGCCGGCGGCATCCTGGGTCGCGTTTCGAAGGTCACCGACACCTATGTCACCATCGAAGTGGCAGCCGGCACCGAGATGATCGTGCAGAAGAACGCAGTGACCACGCTGCTGCCGAAGGGCACCCTGAAGTCCCTGTAAGCCGGGCGTCGCGGCCCGCCAGGGCCGCGCGCCGCTCAACATAGAACGCTGGAACACTATGAATCGCTATCCGCTCTGGAAATACATACTGATCGCTGTCGCGCTCCTGCTTGGCGCGCTGTACACGGCGCCCAACTACTTCGGCGAATCGCCGGCGCTGCAAGTGACGACCGGCAAAACGACGGTCAAGATCAACAGCGACACCACGGCCCAGGTCGCGGAAGTGCTGAAACGCGAGGGTGTTCCGGCCAACCAGGTCACGCTTGACGGCTCGGGTAACTCGACCGCCGTGCGCGCCCGCTTCGACACCACCGATGCCCAGTTCAAGGCCAAGCTCGCGCTCGAACGCCAGCTCAACCGCGACCAGAGCGACCCCGATTACATCGTCACCGTCAACCTGGTGAAGAATACCCCGGCCTGGATGCAGGCCATGCGCGCGCTGCCGATGAACCTCGGCCTGGACCTGCGCGGCGGCGTCCACTTCCTGCTGCAGGTCGACTCGAAGGCCGTGCTGGAAACCCGCCTGAAGGGCACCCAGGCCAGCGTGCGCAGCGTCCTGCGCGACGCCAACGTGCGCCACTCCGGCATCGAGCGCAACGGCAACGCGATCGAAGTCAGCTTCCGCGACGAGCAGACCCGTGCCGCCGCCCGCACCGTGCTGACCAAGCAGATTGCCGACCTGGCCCTGCAGGATGCCGCCGATGGCACCGAGCTGAAGCTGGTCGCCACCATGAAGCCCGAGGCGCTCAAGCGCATCGTGGAAGAGGGCGTCAACCAGAACATCTCGACCCTGTCCAAGCGTATCAATGAACTCGGCGTGACCGAGCCGGTCATCCAGCGCCAGGGCGCCGACCGCATCATCGTCCAGCTGCCGGGCGTGCAGGACGTCGCGCGCGCCAAGGACCTGATCGGCCGCACCGCCACCCTCGAACTGCGCCTGGTCGATCCGACCATCACCCCGGGCACCGAACTGTCCGCCGCGATTCCGCTGAACTCGGAACTGTTCACCGAAGGCCGCGGCGCCCCGATTGTCGTCTCGAAAGACATCATCCTGACCGGCGACTACATCACCAACGCCGTCGCCAGCTTCGACCAGAACCAGCAGCCGGCCGTCTCGGTCGACCTGAACGGCGACGGCGGCCGCAAGATCCGCCTCGTCACCCGCGAAAACGTCGGCAAGCGCATGGCGATCCTGCTGAAGGAGAAGGGCAAGTACACCGTGCCGTCGGCCCCGACCATCCAGAGCGAACTGGGCTCGACCTTCCAGATCACCGGCATCGGCAACGCCCAGGAAGCGAATGAGCTGGCGCTGCTGCTGCGCTCGGGCGCACTGTCGGCGCCGATGGAGTTCATCGAAGAACGCGTGGTCGGCCCGCAGCTCGGCGCCGAAAACATCAGCCGCGGCCTGCACTCGACCCTGTGGGGCTTCGTGGCGATTGCCGTCTTCATGATCGTCTACTACCACATGTTCGGTGTCTTCAGCGCCATCGCGCTGGCCGCCAACGTGCTGTTCCTGCTGGCGCTGCTGTCGATGCTGCAGGCAACGCTGACCTTGCCGGGTATTGCGGCAATCGCGCTGGCGCTCGGTATGGCAATCGACGCCAACGTGCTGATCAACGAGCGTATCCGCGAGGAGCTGCGCGCCGGCGCCACGCCGCAGCAGGCGATCACCAACGGCTTCAGCCATGCCTGGGACACGATTTTCGACTCCAACGTGACCACCCTGATCGTCGGCCTGGCGCTGCTGATCTTCGGTACCGGCGCGGTGCGCGGCTTCGCCGTGGTGCACAGCCTGGGCATCCTGACCTCGATGTTCTCGGCGGTGTTCGTTTCGCGCGGCTTCGTGAACCTGTGGTACGGCCGTCGCGGCAAGAAGCTGGCCAAGCTGTCGGTCGGCACGGTCTGGAAACCGGGCCTGCCCGCTGAAAAGAACTAAGGATTAGGAAACGTCATGGAATTTTTCAAAATCAAACGGGACATCCCGTTCATGCGCCACGCGTTGATCTTCAACGTGATCTCGGCGCTGACCTTCGTCGCCGCGGTGTTCTTCCTGGTGACCAAGGGCCTGCACTTCTCGGTCGAGTTCACCGGCGGCACCGTGATGGAACTGCGTTATCCACACGCGGCCGACCAGGAAAAGATCCGCGGCACGCTGCGCGCCATCGGCCATGAAGCACCGGAAGTGGCCAGCTTCGGCACCGCCCAGGACATCATGCTGCGCCTGCCGCCGGTCAAGACCGCCGCCGGCGCCACGGTGTCGGGCGAAGCCTTCAAGGCGATTTGCGCCTCCGAAGGCGGCACCCCGAAGCAGATCAACGTGACCGAGAAGGGCCAGCAGATCGAGCGCACCAGCTGCGCGAACGCGGCCGGCGCCGAAGTGGTGAGCCTGCAGCGCGTCGACTTCGTCGGCCCGCAGGTCGGCGACGAACTGGCGCAAAGCGGCCTGAACGCCCTGATCATGGTCGTGGTCGGCGTGGTGATCTACCTGGCCGTGCGCTTCGAGTGGAAATTCGCGGTCGCCGCGATCCTGGCCAACCTGCACGACGTCGTCATCATCCTGGGCTTCTTCGCGTTCTTCCAGTGGGAATTCTCGCTGACGGTGCTGGCGGCGATCCTGGCGGTGCTGGGCTACTCGGTCAACGAATCGGTCGTCATCTTCGACCGGATCCGCGAAACCTTCCGCAAGCAGCGCAAGATGAGCGTGACCGAGGTCATCGACCACGCGATCACCAGCACCATCTCGCGTACCATCATCACCCACGCCTCGACCCAGATGATGGTGCTGTCGATGCTGTTCTTCGGCGGCCCTTCGCTGCACTACTTCGCGATGGCCCTGACGATCGGTATCTGCTTCGGCATCTACTCGTCGGTGTTCGTGGCCGCCGCGTTGGCGATGTGGTTCGGCGTCAAGCGCGAAGACCTGATCAAGCCGATCAAGGAAAAGGACGAGACCGACGGCGCCGTCGTCTGATCATCCAGTCCGCATGAAAATGCCGCTCGGGCTTTCGCTGGAGCGGCATTTTTTATTCCCTGTCTATTTCCACGCCTCGATTTTTACAAGGAATTCTTTGAAATGTGACATTTCCCGAGTTTGTGTGAGTTATCGCACAGAGCGCCGGGGTAGCGGAACCTTATAGTGGAACCGTCTCTTTCAGGACATCCCTAGTTTTGGACTTCACCCGCTCCACTGGAGCGGGTTTTTTTTTGCCTCGTCCGCCTGTCGTGGAAATAAATCGACAATGTCACACGAATGTGAATTGGCGCACAGAGTGTGCGGGAACCGGGAACTATAGTGAAACTGTCTCTTTCAGGACATCCCTAGTTTTGGACTTTGCCCACTCTCCGGAGTGGGCATTTTTTTTGTGCGTGCGGTTAGGAAGGGAATGCGGGCGAGCGTGGGGCTGTTGCCTGTGACGTTATTGGTGTGTTGGATCCGCGTGGGCACAGGTGCCCACCCTACGGGACACGTCGCGTATCCGGGTTTCGTATGAACTCGCTGGTAACGGTGACCGTAGGGTGGGCACCTGTGCCCACGCGGATCAGGCAAGCCGCCAGCAGGGCAGGCAACAGCCCCACTCACGTCAATCGGGTTTCAGGGAAAAGAAGAGAGCGCTTACATCAACGCCGACGTGAGGCTATGCACTTCCTCCGCCGACTCCTCCATGATCCGCGCCAGGGTTCCATCCCCCACCGCGAAATCGATGGTCGCCGCAGCCTGCGCGGTCGTCGCGCCCGGCCGCTCCAGCAGCGGCGATGGTTCCGGCGACAGGTCGTTCGCCAGCAGCAGGGTGTCGCCCAGGGTCTCGGGCGGCAGCGCCCGCAACCCGTTCCACATCGCTTCGATCGCGCCCATCACCGGTGCCGGCACGCCCAGCTTGAGCAGGACGCCGCGGCCGATCGCCACTTCGCCATGCTCCAGCCAGTCCTCGGCGCCGCCTTCGAGCAGGCCCGGATATTCGTGGGCGCGCGACAGCAGATAGAAGCCGCCGACCTCGTGCACGATGCCGGCGAACATCGCCGTCTCGGGATCGACAAACGAGACGCGGCGCGCGATCACCTGGGCCAGCGCAGCCACGTGGGCCGAGTGGCGCCAGAGCTGGTCGGCGCGGGCGCGCAGCGCCGGATCGGTGATTTCGCTGCTCAGCTGGCGGACGATGACGGACGCCGCCAGCGCGCCGAGCGTGCGGAAACCCACGCGCTGCACGGCGGCGCGCACGTTGGTCACGTCGTTGCCGGCGCGGTTATAGGTGACGGAATTGGCGATCGCGACGGTGCGCGCCGCCAGCAGCGGCTCAGCCTGCACCAGGCGGGCCGCCGTGTCGGCGTGGCAGTCGGGATCGCTCAACGCACGCTGCAGCTTGAGCGTGGCGTCGACATTGGTAGGGAAACTGAGCTCGCCCCGGATGGCCTGGGCGGCGATGCTCTTGAGGGCGTCGAGTCTGTCCATCGAAAAATTATACTCCCAATGGATAACTCTACTTTGGAGTATTTGCCTCAGAGCATCATTTTACAACGCCCGGATCAGGGCTCGCTGAAGATGGCGTCGCAGTCTTCCTTCGGCTCTTCGGTGTCCTGCAGTTCGTCGACCAGGCCCAGGTCGAACAGTTCTTCGACGGCGTTCATGAAGCTGTTCAGCTTGGTGGCGCCGATCAGGCGATAGATCTCGCCGTCCTCGTTGCGTACGCCGATCAGCATCGCTTCCTCGCGCACTTCAGCTTCCGAGGCCACGTCGAGCAGCAGGTTGCCGATGATGTGCTTGTCGAAGTGGGCAGGCTTTTTGCCTGCGATCAGGGAAGTTTTCAAGATGATTCCTTTTGTTGTGATATTGGCTCTAAGGGGACCCGAGTATCCGTTCGCGCAGCTTTCTCAGCGCCCCATCGACTTCATCGAACTCGGCGTCGCTGAATCCGGCAAACAATTGTTTGCCGTGATCAATAACTTTCGGAAACACGTCGCGGAACACGGCATCGCCGCTGTCCGTCAGGCGCACGAAATACGAGCGCTTGTCGTCCAGGCTGCGTTCGCGCAGCACCAAGCCTTTCTGCTCGAGCCGCTCGATGACGCCGGTGAGCGTGCCCTTGGTGATCAGGGTGCGCTCGCCGAGTTCCTTGTAATTCATCCCGCTGGTATTGCCGAGCGTGGCGATGATGTCGAACTGCGCATGCGTCAAGCCGTATTGCCGTACCGATTCGCCCGAATACCGCTCGAAGCCCTGCAGGCATTCGGCCAGCAAGCGGACGCTCTTTAAATATCGTTCCCCCATGAACAGGGATTATAGCCGCCAGCGGGCTTTTGCCGCCGCCGCCACGCTATGCATGGCGGGGAAAATGGCGCCGGTTTGGCCAGTGCGCGCTCCGGAACGGGCAACCCATGGCCGCCTGGTTGCATATGACTGGCACGGCCTTATCGCCTTTTACGGCCGGGCGGCGTACCATACGCGTTTTGCCCATCAGCCACACATGCCCCGCCACCTCCACGGCATCCTCGCCCTGCTGCTCGTCACCCTCGTGTGGGGCACGACCTTTCCGGCAATGAAGGACTTGACCGGCCATTTCTCGGCCGTGTGGATCATCCTGGTGCGCTTCGCCCTGGCCGCGCTGCTGCTGTCGCCCTTCCTGTGGCGCGGCAAGCTGGCCGACATGCGCGCCGGCGCCATCCTCGGCGTCCTGCTGTTCTTCTGCTTCGTGTTCCAGGTCGAGGGCCTGGCCCTGACCAGCTCGAACCGCAACGCCTTCATTTGCGGCCTGAACGTGCTGGTCGTACCGCTGCTCGGCGTGCTGGCCGGCCGCCTGCCGGAGCGCCGCATCGTGCTGGCCCTCGTCATGTCGATCGCCGGCCTGGCCGCGCTGTGCTGGGATGGCGGCGCCTGGGGCCTGGGTGACTCCCTTGCCCTGATGAGCGCGCTGTGCTTCGGCGTCTACATCAAGGTGATGGAAGTGCAGACGCGGCGCGCGACGCGTTTGCTGACCGTTACCGCCGCCCAGATCGGCACCGTCGCCCTGTGCGCCCTGGTGTGGCTGCTGGGGCGCGAATTGCCGGACGATGCCGCAGCGCGCGCGGCCTACCTGGGCGAGGTGCTCGGCAATCTCGGCCACGCCGGCTGGAACTTCGCCTACCTCGGCGTGGTGGCGACCGCCGCCATCATCTCGCTGCAGACCTGGGGCCAGTCGCGCACCTCGGCCAACGAAGCGGCGGTGGTCTACGCCTTCGAGCCGGCGGCGGCCGCCTTCTTCGGCTACTTCTGGCTGGGCGAAGCCTTGACCGCCCGTGGCTGGCTGGGCGGTTTGCTATTGATCTCCGGTATGATAGTCAGCCAATGGAATTCCGAAAGCCGGCCCGCCGCCGCGCTCGCGCCCGAGTGAACACCTTCCCGATCCGCCCTCATGTCGCAAGCTGAACTGCCCGTCCTGGCGCAGGAACGGCCGCTGCGCATCCTGCTCGTCAACGCCGGCGAGCCGGACACGATGAGCTGGTCGGGCCTGGCCCAGCCGCTGCGCCTGGCCGCCAAGATCCTCGGCCCCGAGCGCCTGCACGTGGACGTGCGCAGCCCCGACAAGTTCGCCGGCGACAGCCAGCGCCACTGGCACCTGGTGCTGCTCGCCGCCGACGAGGCCCAGGCCGGCCTGAAGCCCGCCAACTTCCGCGCCGTGGTCGAGCGCTGCCGCGCCGCGCCCTTCTGGGGCGGCGTCGGCGCCGGCGTGCTGTGGCTGGCCGAAGCGGGCGCCCTGAACGGCGTGCGCACCGCGCTGCCCTGGTCCCTGTACGCCGACGCCGACAGCCGCGCCGACCAGGCCGTGTTCACCCCCCACCTTTACGAGATCGACGGCGAACGCCTGACCTGCTGCGGCGGCGCCGCCTCGGTCGACTTCGCGCTGACCCTGATCGACATGATTTTCGGCTCGACCGTGCAGGCGCAGGTGAAGGAAATCCTCTGCGTCGACCGCGTGCGGGGCAGGGAAGAGCGCCAGCGCGTGGCCCTGCAGGCGCGTTTCGGCACGCTGCAGCCGAAGCTGACGGAAGCGGTGACCTTGATGGAAGCGAATATCGAGGAGCCGCTGTCGACCGACGAGATCGCGCAATTGGCCGGTGTGTCGCGGCGGCAGCTGGAGCGGCTCTTTAAACAGTATCTTGGCAGCCTGCCGTCGCGCTACTACCTCGAGCTACGGCTGAAGCGGGCGCGGCAGCTGCTGCTGGATACGAATTACTCGATCGTTCAGGTGGGGCTGATGTGCGGGTTTTCGTCGGGGTCGCACTTTTCGACGGCGTTCGGGGCGTTGTTTGGGAATACGCCGCGGGAGGAGAGGCAGCGGAGGCTGGCGGAGTGATGTTCGAGTTTAGCTAACTGGAGCACTCAAGCTAACCGTGCGCCAGAATTTTAAGCTGGCCTTACTCTATAACTCATGAGAGAGCAATCGTAAAATTTTCGTGATCGATAACGGAGGCTCGGGCGTGACAATTTGCAAGTTTCTACACGAATTTCTCGCGTATTATCCGAGTTTTGCGCTCTCGTAACATTGCTACCTGCGAACATGATTCCTGTTCTAACTGCCGACTCTTACCGTGGTTTCTCGGTAAGTCTTCCACCGTCGGAACTCAATGGTGCCCAACCTGTCTTTGTGGGTCGCCTCGTATGGCCCGGCAACAGTGACTCTTCAGATGCCGTCATAAAATTGTATGAGAGCAATACTTGTGGTGTCGCGAACGAAGTCATCGGTTTTATCGCAAATCAAGCGCGTGGTGTTGAACAGCCGTCACAAGCAGCCATCGTCTTGCTGTCAGAAACGAATTTGGCTGGTATCGGCGTAAAGCTTAAGCCGTTCGTTGATAAGTCAACAGGTTTAATTGCCTGTTGGGCCACCTCTTTGGAGCAGAGTGCTGTTCCATTCAAATATGTTAGACAGTTGTCTACATTTACGGCTAAGCAAACAAAGGTATTTCTGCAGAGTAAATTTTGCAAAATATTATCTAGTGTTGATCACGTAACCGGAAATAACGACCGCCATGAAGGAAATTTCCTTTATGTTGATGATCTGAAATATCTGGCGATTGATCAAGGCTGTGTTGGCGGGGGTATCCATTGGCACACGACATGGCCTTTAGCATCTCCGCGAAATGAGCTGGTAGAGCTAGCGAATAGGGAGCTGCCGGGATCTATGATAGCTGCTTGGGCTAGCGAATCAATTTTTGAACACAATAAGACGCAAGGGGTTTGGGGTAGCATTGAGGTGTTAATAAGGGCTAATTTAGAAGGTTTGCTTGATCATGAAACGGCTGAAATAATTCTGAATTATATGAGTGGTCGCGCGGTTGCGAATACATTTGCCACCAGTTGCGGAAGGCTAATCTAATGAACTTTACGGAATTACTTAAAAGGGCTACGCCCGCCCCAGAGCCATTATTTTCAGGGAATTGGGGGACACTGTTTTTCAGACCCGATCTAGGTAGTCAGCAGGAATTCGTAATCGGTGCCGTTGCAAATATCATAGGTGATCAATCGTTATATATCCGTTGGGTTCCCTCGCTTACTCGACTTGTAAAGCTTTATGGCGAATCGACCTCGGCCATCGATATTTCAGGTCTGCTTAGTGGTTGTGAACTGGCGATGCTCAGTAGTTTTCGTGGGGAGCTAGAAACAACTAGATGTGCCACTCCTCATGTCAGAATGGTCGATAACGGTTTTTTTTCTGCCAACAATGTTGAGGCTGAGCTAACTCGGTTATTAAAGCGTCATGCTGCAGCAATATGGGCTGAGCCCACACAGCGTGACGATCCAATGAATGACGACTGGGCCTATGCGGAAATGCTTAAGGCAATTGATATCGTTAAGGCTCCTAAAAATATCATTATTCCTGGTCGCGCAATCGTTCTCGGGAGGCGGCAGCTCAGTATTGCGTTCAATAATGGAAGAAGTTATGGGTCAGTTGTTTCTGCACGATATGCAAATTTTTCGACAATTGAGCGGCATATTTTTAGAGCAAATAATGAGATAACCACCGCACATAACCTCAGCGGCCGGACGGAGGCGCCAGCTTTATTTGTTGTGCTTCCTGTCGCAAAAACGTCGGACGAGGTCGCAATTCGACAGAGAAGTCTCGATTTCCTTGATGATATTGCAGACGCAGGTGTCGCAACGTTCTCCAGTAGTGAGCCATTAGAATTGGCCGAGCGAGTTGGAGAATGGGCTTTTTCTACTTCCCAATAGTGCTGGAAAATCTGATAGTAGCCGTCGGCACCTGAGTAACTAGTATGAAGCATTCTTCATGGCTGCGTGTGCAGTCATCGGCTCACCTTCTAAGCGTTATCGTCTGTCTTAAGTTGAATATCTCGCTAACTCAGGCATTTTCATATAGGTCAGTGAGCTTGCTGCTGTATCAAAAGATGTGTCTACAGTATTTAAGTTGGAATTAAGATTAATAGCGAGCGTAAATGAAATTTAAGAACCTACAATATGGCGCCGGTTTGCCTATAGGTGGAAGAAATATCGCCTATTTGCGTCAGGATAACTGGGATGATTTCGGCTTTAAGACGCTGTTTACCTTGATTGTTTTTAATCATTTAGGCGAAAAAATCACTATAGGACAAGTAAAGATCGGTTTTGCCGGACAGACTTCAGGTTGGACTGCTCACCAAATTCCTGCTGAGTTTGACTTCCTGCCTTCGGCTTACTTTTCCTTAGGGCAGGATGCAGAGTATTATAAGAATATTGAGGCATTACCCGGCGGAATTAAAACTGAAGTGCTTATTGCGCTTCGAGACGTCGTTGCAGATGTAAGCGCCTTTTCTCAGTTTGAAGACGAAAAAGCGTTCACTACCTCCTTATTGCGTAGCACTAGTTACTCTGCAATCCAAGGGCAATTTTCGAGGATTCTGCAAGGCGGAGCGGAGCAAACATCTTATGATTTTGTCTACAAGGTATTGCCCGGACCAGAAAGTGCAGGCATTGAGCTAAGGTTCGAAGTGCGGCCCGATTCGAAGCCGGCAACTAATATTCATGTATTAATAGGTCGAAATGGCATAGGGAAAACTACACTATTGAACGGGATGATCTCTGCTTTGGTGGGAAGCGGCGATCCAGATCAACGTGGGTTTGGCGCTTTTTGGGATATGGAGGGGTTTCGACCCAAAAAAATTGAGAACAATTATTTTACAGCGCTAGTCTCGGTGTCATTCAGTGCATTTGATCCTTTTGATCCGCCGATGGATAACGAAGATCCGGAGCAGCATATAAAATACTGCTATGTTGGCCTTAAAAAGGTTGTGGTCGAGAACAATGCTGTTCGAAGTGAGCATAAAAATATAGAAAAATTCGCAGGAGACTTCGTAAGGAGTCTAGCCAATTGTTTTAGCCTAGAAAAGAAAAAAGAGCGTTGGTTAAGGGCGATCCGTTTTCTAGAGTCCGATGCAAACTTTGCGGAGATGGACCTGACGCGATTGGCGTACGACGAAAATCTTCAACAGTTGAAGGGATTTAAAAGAAAGCTCTTCGAGAAGATGAGTTCAGGGCACGCGATAATTCTTCTTACTATTACTAAATTAGTCGAGAAGGTTGATGAGAAAACTCTGGTATTGATGGATGAACCAGAAAGTCATCTGCATCCTCCTTTGTTGTCGGCTTTTACTCGCGCTTTAGCTGATCTTCTTACCAATAGGAATGGTGTAGCTATAATTGCCACGCATTCCCCTGTTATTCTTCAGGAGGTCCCACGCGAGTGCGTCTGGAAATTGCGTCGCAACGGGTTAATTGCCAATGCTGATCGTCCAGAGCAGGAAACCTTTGGAGAAAATGTCGGGGTGCTCACTCGCGAAGTTTTTCAGCTAGAAGTTTCAAAGTCTGGATTCCACGATCTGTTGGCGCGCGCTGTCGATGAGGGGAAAACGTTCGATGCCATTGTCGGTGAATATTCAGGAAAAATCGGTTTCGAAGGACAGGCCGTTTTACGTGCGTTAATTAGTGCTCGTGAGGAGGGGCGAGCGTAATGCGTGCAATGGTCGAGCCTATAATGGATCCTACGGATGTTTATAATGCTTGTGTGGCCGGAATCAAAGACGATGCATTGAAAGGCAGAGTGAATGGTGCAGGCGCAGACATATTGGCTGTAGCGCAAAGATATACGGCTCTTGCCGCGAATGGGAATTTGTATAAATATCCAATTAACGACAGAAAAAATGATGAAGTGATAGTGGGTGCAGTAACCAAAAAGGAGGTGAAGTCACTGTACAGCTATTACATGGTTGATAACGGAATGCCTGCTCGAGTGTTTTATAACGCTCTGATTGCAAGTGCGCCTAATGGTATTTGTCCATTGTGTGGTGCTGGTTATGCAATCACACTTGATCATTACCTTCCAAAAAGTAAGTTCCCATTCTTTTCCATTCTTCCTTGCAATTTGGTTCCGGCATGCAGAGACTGTAATACGGGTAAATCTTCGGCTGTTGCGCTATCTGCAGCTGAGCAGTCACTTCATCCTTATTATGATCATGGTTCATTTGTTAGTGATCAATGGTTATTTGCTGAGATTAAGCATTCTATTCCGCCCTCGGTAAGGTACTACGCGAAAGCCCCAGGCGCATGGTCGCCAACAGATCAGCTTCGTGTTGTTTCCCATTTTGAATCATTAAAGTTGGGGGCTAGGTTTTCCGTATTAGCCGCTAATGAATTGGCAAGCCTACGTACGTTGTTAATAGATTTTGTTGCTCCAGTTGGTCAGGCGGCGATACAGCAACATCTTCGAGCTCGTGCCATGTCAGAAACGGCCATCCATAAAAATTCTTGGAAAGCAGCAATGTTTCAGGCTCTTTCAAATGACCCGTGGTATTGCGAGACTGGGTTTTGCCTTTGATGGTGAGTGTTTAATTCGTCAGCGCTTAGTTTTCTACAGTAGGTGGTTCTATAGAAAATTAGGAGACGCTTTGTATTGTGTCCTTACAGAGTGAATTTCGTTTTGAGTCAACTGGTACTTGCACAATGGCTCTCTCAGTGCTAACGGTAGGGACATGGACAGTCCTGAGCCTACGTTGCGTCGCTGCGACCAAAAATGAAAATCCCCGTCGCACTTCTGCAAGAACTTGCCACCCCGTCTTCCTATAATGACCAGGTTCGGCGCCCGTCTCCAGGCGCGCCTGTCACTTACATGGATGAGGAAAAAGTCATGAACGCAAAGCTCGATTCGGGTGTCACAACGCGGCCTGTCACTCGGCAGACCTTCGACGAAGTCCTCGTCCCGACCTACGCCCCGGCCGGCATGGTGCCGGTGCGCGCTTCGGGCCTGGACGTGTGGGACCAGGAAGGCAAGCACTACCTCGACTTCACCTCGGGCATCGCGGTCTCGAGCCTGGGTCACGCCAACCCGGTGCTGGTCGACGCGCTGATCAAGCAGCTGAATACCCTGTGGCACCTCGGTAACGGCTACACCAACGAGCCGGTCCTGCGCCTGGCGCTGGCCCTGACCGAAGCGACCTTCGCCGACCGCGCCTTCTTCTGCAACTCGGGCGCGGAAGCGAACGAAGCAGCCCTGAAGCTGGCCCGCAAGTACGCGCACACCAAGTTCGGCCCGCACAAGTCGCGCATCATCTCCTGCCTGTCGTCCTTCCACGGCCGCACCCTGTTCACCGTCTCGGTGGGCGGCCAGCCGAAGTACACCGAAGGCTTCGAGCCGCTGCCGCAGGAAATCAACCACATCGCCTACAACGACATCGAAGCGGCGCGTGCTGCAATCTTCGACGACGTCGCGGCCGTGATCGTCGAGCCGATCCAGGGCGAAGGCGGCGTGATCCCGGGTGACAAGGTATACCTGCAGGCCCTGCGCGAGCTGTGCGACAAGACCGGCGCCCTGCTGATCTTCGACGAAGTGCAGTCGGGCGTGGGCCGCACCGGTTCGCTGTACGCCTACATGGACGTCGGCGTGACCCCGGACATTCTCACCAGCGCCAAGGCACTGGGCAATGGTTACCCGATCGGCGCAATGCTGACCACGAACGAGATCGCCCAGCACTTCAATGTCGGCTCGCACGGCACCACCTACGGCGGCAACCCGCTGGCCGCGACCGTCGCGCTGAACGTGATCGAGACCATCAACCAGCCGGCCTTCCTGGCGCGCGTGAAGGAAGCCAGCGCCAAGATCTTCGCCAACCTCGACAAGCTGAGCGCCGACTACCCTCAGCTGTTCGGCAAGGCGCGCGGCATGGGCCTCCTGATCGGCCTGCCGATGGCGGAAGGCTACAAGGGCCGCGCCAAGGACCTGACCAAGGTCGCCGAGAAGATGGGCCTGATGCTGCTGGTCGCCGGCATGGACGTGGTGCGCATGGCGCCGGCGCTGATCGTGTCGGACGAGCAGATCGCGGAAGCCGACCGCATCCTGCGCGCCGCGGTCGAGGAATTCCTGGCCGCCTGACCCGCGAACCGCAGTGATGTTGCCTTGACCCATGGCCCGCGCAGGAACGCGGGCCATGGCGTGTTCGTCGTACCGAGGTCTTTTTGGGAGTTCACATGTATGTTGTCCGTCCGGTAGAACTGTCGGATATCGGCGCGCTGGAGAGCCTGGCCGCCGTGTCGACGCCGGGAGTGCACACGCTGCCGCGCACGCGCGAGGCGATCACCGCCTTTGTCGAGCGCTCGATCGCTTCCTTCGCGGCGCAGGTCGATATCCCCAGCGAGGAGTCCTACCTGTTCGTGCTCGAAAATACGGCCAGCCGCGAAGTCGTCGGCACCGCCGCCGTGCACGCCTCGGCCGGATCGAACGGCACCTATTTCGCATTCCGCAACGACGTCATCCAGCAGGTCTCGCGCGACCTGAACATCTCCCACAGCGTGCACGCGCTGACGCTCTGCTCCGAGCTGACGGCCTGCTCGCAACTGGCCGGTTTTAATTTACGCGACCGCGAGCGCGCCGGCATCGAAGCAGCGCTGCTGTCGCGTGCGCGCCTGCTGTACGCGGCGCTGGCGCCGCACCGCTTCGGCGACCGCTTCTTCGTGCCGCTGGCCGGCGTGACCGACAGCGAGGGCCGGTCGCCGTTCTGGAATGCCCTGGGCCGCAAGTTCTTCAAGATGGATTTCCTCGACGCCGAGCGCATCATCGGCGGCGCGCGCAACCGCACCCTGATCGTCGAGCTGATGCCGCACTATCCGGTCTACGTGCCGCTGCTGCCGGGCGACGCCCAGGCGGCCATGGGCCAGATCCACCCGAGCGGCCAGCTGGCCTTCAAGCTGCTGACCGAAGAGGGCTTCGAGGCCGACGAATACGTCGACATCTTCGACGGCGGCCCGATCCTGGCGGCCCACAAGCTGTCGCTGCGCTCGTTCTGCGGCTCGCAGCACCGCCGCGTCGAGAGCGCGTCGCGCGAGGGCGGCGCCACCGTCACCTATGCGGTCGCCACCAGCGCCGAGCGCTTCCGCGCCGTCACCGTGGCCTGCCCGCCCTGCGATACTTCCGACGCGATCTGCCTGCCGGCCGCGGCCCAGCAGGCGCTGGGCGTGGCGCCGGGCGACTCCGTCATCTGCGTCAGAATCTGAGGGAGGCACCATGCTCGTCATCCGTTCCATCGCCGCATCGGACCTCGACGCCCTGATCGACCTGTCCACCCAGGTCGGCGGCGGCATGACCACCCTGAAACCCGACCGCAAGATGCTGGGCGACCGCGTCGAATGCGCCGTCGCCTCGTTCGCCGAGACGATTCCGCCGCACGAACGCGACTACATGTTCGTGCTTGAGGACACGGGAAACGGCCGCCTGGCCGGCGTGTGCGCGATCAAGGCCGCGGTCGGCCTCACCGAGCCCTTCTATAACTACCGCATCGGCACCCTGGTGCACTCCAGCCGCGAACTGAACGTGTTCACGCGCATGGAGACCCTGTACCTGTCGAACGACCTGACCGGCGCCACCGAGCTGTGCTCGCTGTTCCTGCAGCCGGATTACCGGGTCGGCTACAACGGCAAGTGGCTGTCGAAAAGCCGCTTCCTCTTCATCGCCCAGTTCCAGCAGCTGTTCACCGAGAAGATCATCGCCGAGATGCGCGGCTACCTGCTGGAAGACGGCACCAGCCCCTTCTACGAAGGCCTGGGCCGCCACTTCTTCAAGATGGATTTCAACCACGTCGACGGCCTGACCGCGATGGGCAAGAAATCCTTCATCGCCGAGCTGATGCCGCGGCAACCGCTGTACGTCGATTACCTGCCGCAGTCGGCGCGCGAGGTGATCGGCCAGGTGCACCGCTCCACGCTGCCGGCGCGCAAGCTGCTCGAGCAGGAAGGCATGCACTACGACGGCTATGTCGACATCTTCGACGCCGGCCCGGTGCTGCAGGGCCGCGTGTCGGACCTGCGCTCGGTGCGCGACAGCGTGCTGCGCGTGGCCGCCGAAGGGCGTCCCGAAGGCGAGACCGAGTGCCTGCTGGTGTCGAACACGAAGCTGCACGATTTCCGGATGGTGCTGGCCCAGACCACGATCGAGGGCGCGCAGGTCGCGCTGTCGGCGCAGGAGCTGGCGCTGCTGCATTGCCAGGCGGGCGACACGGTGCGCACGCTGTCACTCAACGTAAGGAAGAACAATGGCTAACCTGTCGAACTACATCAACGGCGAATGGCTCGCCGGCAGCGGCGCGGAACTGGTCACGGTCGACCCGTCCACCGGCCGCCAGACCTGGAGCAGCAACGAGTCCAACGAAGAAGACGTGGCCCGCGCCGCCCAGGCCGCGCGCGACCAGTTCGAGGGCTGGGCCCTGACCCCGCTGGAAGAGCGCATCGCCGTCTGCACGCGTTTTCGCGACCTGCTGAAGGAACACGCCGAGGAGCTGGCCGCCATCATCGCCGAGGAAGTCGGCAAGCCGCTGTGGGAAGCGCGCACGGAAGTGGCGACCATGGCCAACAAGATCGACATCTCCGTCCAGTCCTATGGCGCGCGCACCGGCGAAAGCAACACCAAGGTCGCCGACGGCAATGCCGTGCTGCGCCACCGCCCGCACGGCGTATTCGCCGTCTACGGCCCGTACAACTTCCCCGGCCACCTGCCGAACGGCCACATCGTGCCGGCCCTGATCGCCGGGAACACCGTCGTGTTCAAGCCGAGCGAATACGCGCCGCGCACCGCCGTGAAAACGGTCGAGCTGTGGGAAAAGGCCGGCCTGCCTAAGGGCGTGCTGAACCTGGTGAATGGCGGCCGCAACACCGGCATCGCCCTGGGCGCCAATCCCCTGATCGACGGCGTGCTGTTCACCGGCAGCAGCCAGACCGGCGCCGCCCTGCATAAACAGTTCGGCGGCCAGCCGGGCAAGATGCTGGCGCTGGAAATGGGCGGGAATAATCCGCTGGTGGTGTGGGATCTCAGTGGCAACGTCAAGGACGTCGACGCCGCCGTGCACCACACCGTGATGTCGGCCTTTATTTCGGCCGGCCAGCGCTGCACCTGCGCACGCCGCCTGGTGGTGCAGGACAACGAGCAGGGCCGGGCCTTCATCGAGCGCCTGGTCGAGGTGGCGGCCAAACTGCAGGTCGGCCCGTCGAATGCCGATCCGCAGCCCTTCATGGGGCCGGTCGTATCAAGCGCGGTGGCTGCGCGCCTGGTGCAGGCGCAAGCCGAGATGGCGCAGAAGGGCGGCAAGGTGCTCTTGCCAATGCGCCAGCTCGACCCGAACGCCGGTTTCGTCACCGCCGGTATCGTCGACGTCACCGATGCGCAAGGGATTCCGGACGAAGAGTGGTTCGGCCCGCTGCTGCAGGTCATCCGTGTGAAGGATTTCGACAGCGCGATGAAAGTGGCGAACGCCACCGAATTCGGCCTGGCCGCCGCGCTGCTGTCGCCATCGGAAGAACTGTGGAAGCGCTTCGCGGTGCGCGCCCGCGCCGGCATCGTCAACTGGAACCGTCCGACCACGGGCGCCGCCAGCTCGGCGCCGTTCGGCGGCGTCGGCAAGTCCGGCAACCACCGTCCGAGCGCCTATTACGCGGCGGACTACTGCGCCTATCCGGTCGCGTCGATCGAAACCTCCGAACTGGAAATGCCGGCCAAGCTGTCGCCTGGTCTGAGCTTTTAATTGAGCTTCTAATCTATGCGTAACGCTCGCGAATACAACTTCGATGGCCTGGTCGGTCCGTCGCACAACTACGCCGGCCTCTCGTTCGGCAACGTGGCCTCGTTCAGCAATGTGCGCAGCGCCTCGAACCCGCGCCAAGCGGCGCTGCAGGGCCTGGCCAAGATGCGTGCGCTGGCCGCGCGCGGCTTCGCGCAGGCCGTGATGCCGCCGCAGGCGCGTCCGAACTTCCGGCTGCTGCGCAGCCTCGGCTTTTCGGGGACGGATGCCGACGTGCTGGCGCAAGCCTGGCGCGAGGCCCCGGTGATCCTGTCCTGCGCCTGGTCGGCCGCGCCCATGTGGACCGCGAACGCGGCGACCGTCAGCCCATCAAGCGACACCCGCGACGGCCGCGTGCACTTCACCGCCGCCAACCTGAACAACAAGCTGCACCGCTCGGAAGAGCATGTGCAGGCCACTCGCACGCTGCGCGCGATCTTCGCCAACCACGACCACTTCGTAGTGCACGACACCCTGCCGTCGACGCCGGCCTTCGGCGACGAGGGCGCGGCGAACCACACGCGCTTTGCGGCCGACCACGGCGCACCGGGCGTCGAGTTCTTCGTGTATGGCCGCGTCGAGTTCGATCCTTCCGCCCCGGCGCCGAAAAAATACCCGGCGCGCCAGACGCTGGAAGCCTCGCAGGCGGTTGCGCGCCTGCACGGGCTGGACCCGAGCCGCACCGTGTTCGCCTCGCAGAATCCGGACGTGATCGACCAGGGCGTGTTCCACAACGACGTGATCGCGGTCGGCAACGGCAACGTGCTGTTCTATCACGAGCAGGCCTTTGCCGACGAGGCGGCGACCATCGAGGCGCTGCGCCGCTCGGCCGCTGACGTGGGCTTCGAATTCGTGCCGGTGCGTGTGGATGCCGGCCAGGTGCCGGTGGCCGACGCCGTCGCGAGCTACCTGTTCAACAGCCAGCTGCTGTCCAAGCCGGACGGCAGGATGGCCCTGGTGGTGCCGCACGAGTGCCGCGAGAACGAGGCGGTGGCGCGCTACCTGGGCGGCCTGGTGACGAGCGGCAGGCCGATCGACGAGTTGATCGAATTTGACCTGCGCCAGAGCATGCGCAACGGCGGCGGCCCCGCCTGCCTGCGCCTGCGCGTGGCCCTGACCGACGAGCAGGCCGCAGCCATGCACGGCGGCGTGATCATGACCGAGGCGCTGTATGCGCAACTGGTCGAGTGGGTTGAAAAGCATTACCGCGACCGCGTCGAACCGAAGGACCTGATGGACCCGCAGCTGGCGATCGAGTGCCATACGGCGCTGGAGGCGCTGGAGCGCATTCTCGGCTTGCCGGGCCTGTACGACTTCTGTTGATTTGCAGGGTGATCGACCGGTGAGACAGCGTGGACACAGGTGTCCACCCTACGAAAACCGTGGTGTGGTTTGAGGGTGTTGGATGACCGAACGGTGAGACCGCGTGGGCACAAGTGCCCACCCTACAAAAGCGACGCACCGTAGGGTGGACTCCCGAGTCCACGCGGTACGGCGGTAAAGAACAGGTAACGCGGCGCGTAGCACCGCAAGCAGCAAAGCACCGTAGGGTGGGTTCTCGAACCCACGCGGTACGGCAGCAGAGCAGAGACAACGCGGCACGCACCACGCCGCCACAAAGCAGCAAAACGCCGATGGACGGCACACGATGCACCGCCATCGAACGATAACGAGTTACACGCTTCCGGGACAAGGAAGCCAAGGACCTGGACGGGACAACCCTGTCCACCAAACGCCGGGGCGCGCAAAGCCACAAGCCGTAGCGCGCTTGCTGCGACAACATCAAGCATTGGAGAAGCAGAATGAACGACATGACGCAAGATTTGCGCACCCAGACCCTCACGCTGGTCACGAACCAGCCTGCAGCAGGCGCAAGCGAACCGGTGACCGCGCTGATCAGCGCCTGGCTCGGGTCGCTCGACGAAGAGGACCTGGCCGGCATCGCGCCGCAAGCCCTGGCCCCCGTCCTGTGGGACGGTTTCATGCAGGTTGCCAAGCGCACCGGGCAGGGCTGCCAGATCGCGCAGATGCGCTACACCGACACCAAAGGCGGTATCGCGACCGCCCTGCTGATCCTGAACGACGACATGCCTTACCTGGTCGACTCGTTCGTGATGGCCCTGCGCAAGGAACGCGTCCTTGCCGCCGGCGTGATGAACGCCGTGCTGCCGGTCCAGCGTGACGCGAACGGCGTCGTCACTGCCGTCGGCGCAGCCGGCGCACCGCTGGAATCCTATGTGCTGGTGCTGCTGAACGACGAACTCGCCTTCGAAGAACTCGACAAGCTGACCGCGCGCATCCGCATGGTCGCCAACGACGCCGCCGTCGTGCACCGCGATGCCGTCGCCATGGGCGACCGCATGACCGAAGTGGCCGCGGCCGCCGCCTCCTCCGGCACCCCGGCCGGCCAGGAAGTGGCCGCCTTCCTCGAGTGGGCCAAGAACGAAGGCTTCGAGCCCTTCGGCTACGCCTACTACGTCGTACAGCCGGGCCAGGACGAACTGGCGCGCGACATCCCGAGCCGCATCGGCGTGCTGAAGGACACCTCGCACCCGGTCTACGGCACCTGCCTGGCCAACATCCCGGGCGAACTGAAGACCCTGGCCGGCCGCGCCGAGACCCTGTCGATCGTCAAGGCCGACGTCGAGGGCACCCTGCACCGCGACCAGCCGCTCGACTTCATCGGCGTGCGCAACACCGATGCACAAGGCAACATCCTCGGCGAGCACTGCTTCGTCGGCCTGTTCACCCGCGCCGCCACCTCGACCCCGCTGGCGCGCCTGCCGTTCGCGCGCGGCCGCGTTGCCAAGGTCCTGAGCCTGGCCGGCGTGCGCCAGGAAGGCTTCCGCGCCGAGAAGTTCCTGGAAATCCTCGAGTCGCTGCCGCGCACCGAAGCGCTGGAAGCCGATCCGGAGTGGCTGGCACAGGTGTGCAGCTCGGTCGTCTCGCTGTACAAGCAGCCGCGCCCGAAAGTCTTCGCCCGCCGCGACGTCTACGGCCGCCACCTGAACGCGCTGGTCTATCTGCCGCGCGAGCGCTACAGCGCAGCGGTGGCTGCTTCGCTGGCACAGGCCCTGAAGGACAGCTCGGGCGCGCATGACGTGCGCGTGCAGACCCTGGTCGCCGACGGTCCGCTGGCCCGCGTCTACCTGATCGCCCACGCCGCCCGCAACCCGCTCGACCTCGAAACCGACATCCAGCAGCCGCTGCTGTCCGTGCTGGACGGCTGGCACGACCGCTTCGCCGCCATGACCAACGGCGTCGAAGAGCACGCCCAGCGCAGCGCCCTGCGCAAGCTCGGCGCCAACCTGCCGGTGTCCTTCGTCACCGCGACCGCGCCGGAAGTCGCCTTCCGTGACCTGCAGGCCATGCTGAGCATCGGCCAGCACGAGCGCGTCGCCGTGCGCATCGAACCGGGCAGCGGCGACGGCAACGCCGCGCGCGACGCCTCGATCCGCCTGTACTCGGGCGAGAACGTGCCTTCGCTGTCGCGCATCCTGCCGGCCCTGCAGAACGCCGGCATCGCGGTCGACCGCGAGCAGACCTGGGCCATCACGACCGCCGACGGCGTGCGCCACCATGTCACCGCGCTGGCGGTGGACGACGAGAGCGGCAGCAAGCTGGTGAAACCGGGCATCGCGCCGGTCGCCGAAGAGCTGTTCGCGGCCCTGTTCAACGACGAAGCCGAAGACGGCCGCATGAACGGCCTGACCGTCGAGGGCGGCCTGTCGATGCGCGAAGTGCAGCTAGTGCGCGCCTACATCAGCTACTGGCGCCAGCTGGGCTCGAAGTTCTCGGTGCGCTACATGGCCGAGACCCTGCGCACCCAGCCGGCCCTGGTCAAGGAATTCGTCACCGGCTTCATCCAGCGCTTCGATCCGAAGCTGGGCGACGCCGAGCACAATGCCGGCAGCGCCAAGCTGGCCGCGCTGAAGGCCGGTCTGTCGAGCGTGAACCATGCCGACACCGAGGAAATCATGGCCGCCCTGGTCGACCTGGCCCTGGCGACCGTGCGCACCAACTACTTCCAGAACAGCGGCGAGAAGATCATCTTCAAGGTCGACACCAGCAGCCTCGCGCTGGCGCCGGAACCGCGCCCTTACCGCGAGATCTACGTGTTCTCGCGCCGCTTCGAAGGCGTGCACCTGCGCGGCGGCCCGGTCGCCCGCGGCGGCCTGCGCTGGTCGGACCGCATGGAAGACTACCGCACCGAAGTGCTGGGCCTGGTGAAGGCGCAGATGGTCAAGAACGCCGTCATCGTGCCGGCCGGCTCGAAGGGCGGTTTCGTCTGCAAGCAGATGCCGAAGGACGCGCCGCGTGAAGTGATGGCCGCCGAAGGCGAAGCCTGCTACCGCATGTTCATCTCCAGCCTGCTGGAAGTGACCGACAACCGCGTGCGCGGCGCGATCGTGCCGCCGGAAGCGACCGTGCGCCATGACCAGGACGATCCTTACCTGGTGGTGGCAGCCGACAAGGGCACTGCGACCTTCTCCGACATCGCCAACAGCATCGCCGTGCAGCGCGGCTTCTGGCTGGGCGACGCCTTTGCGTCGGGCGGCTCGAACGGCTACGACCACAAGAAGATGGGCATCACCGCGAAGGGCGCCTTCGAGGCGGTCAAGCGCCACTTCTACGAACTGGGCCACGACATGAGCACGACCCCGATCACCATGGTCGGCGTGGGCGACATGTCGGGCGACGTGTTCGGCAACGGCGTGCTGCTGTCGCGCCAGCTGAAGCTGGTGGCTGCATTCGACCACCGCCATATCTTCCTGGATCCGGCACCGGACGTCGAAGTCTCGTTCAAGGAACGCCAGCGCATGTTCGCGCTCCCACGTTCGTCGTGGGACGACTACGACAAATCGCTGATCTCGCAGGGCGGCGGCGTGTTCCCGCGTAGCGCCCGTTCGATCGAGCTGACCCCGCAGGTGCGCGCTGTCCTCGGCATCGAGGAAACCGCGCTGGCGCCGGAAGAGCTGATGCACCGCATCCTGATGGCCCCGGTCGACCTGTTCTACAACGGCGGCATCGGCACCTACATCAAGTCGTCGAACGAGACCCATGCGCAGGTGAAGGACCGCGCCAACGACCGTATCCGCGTCAACGGCAACGAACTGCGCTGCAAGGTGGTGGCCGAGGGCGGCAACCTGGGCGCGACCCAGGCCGGCCGTATCGAGTTCGCACTGAACGGCGGCCGCATCTTCACCGATGCGATCGACAACTCGGCAGGCGTGGACTGCTCGGACCACGAAGTCAACATCAAGATCTGGCTGGACACCGAAGTCAGCGCCGGCAAGCTGCCTGAAGCCGACCGTAACCGCCTGTTGAACGAGATGACTGGCGACGTCGAGAAACTGGTCCTGCGCGACAACACCCAGCAGACCCACCTGCTGACCCGCGAAGCCCAGGCGCAAGGCAGCGCGTCGGTTGTCGACAGCTACGCCGCCCTGATCGCGAACCTGGAAGCCGAAGGTGCCGTCTCGCGCGAGCTGGAACAGCTGCCGAGCGACGCCGAACTGCAGCGCCGCAAGGCGCTCGGCCAGGGCCTGACGGCGCCGGAACTGGCGGTCGTCATCGCCAACGTCAAGAACCGCTTCAAGCGCACCCTGGCCGCGCTGCCGCTGGTGGACGAGCCATGGGCAGAGACCGTGCTGCGTCCTTACTTCCCGGCGCAACTGGTCGCTACCCGCGATCCGCTGGATCACCCGCTGGCCAACGCCATCCTGGCCACCGTGCTGGCCAACGAGGCGGTCAACCGCTGCGGTCCGCTGATGCTGCGCGACCTGGCTGCCGAGCACCGTGTCGACGAGACCGAGGTCGTCAAGGCCTGGGGCCGCGGCTGGTCGGCGCTGCAGCTGGCGCCGGTGTTCGATGCGCTCGACGCCGACGCGCTGAACGTGCCGCGTGAAGTCTCGATCGCGGTCGACGCCCGCACCCGCGCACTGCTGCGCGCCGTGATCGAAGGCGTGCTGTCGCTGCCGCAGGGCGCCGATGGCATGACGGAACTGACCTCGCTGTTCGCGAACGGCGACCAGCTGCGCCAGCTGATGCCGGCCAAGTCGGAAGCCGATGGCCATGCCGGCCTGAGCAAGAACTTCGTCGGTGCCTGGAAAGCGGTCGAGACCATCGAGTCGCTGGCTACCTTCCTGTTCGCGGCGGTGTCGGTGCAGCGTCCGGCCGGCATGTCGCTGGCCCAGTTCCTGCAGGTCGGCATGGCGCTGCGCGAGCGCGCCGGCATCGACACGCTCGAGCGCGGCCTGAAGCTGCCGGCCCAGAGCAAGTCGCAGGAACAGCTGCGCAACTACGCGATGCAGGCACTGCGCCGCACCCAGCAGCGCCTGCTGCTGCAGGTGATCGAGCGCGCCGGCAGCGGCGATCCGATCGCCGCGGTCGACGCCGTGACGGCGGAGAAGGGCCTGACCGGCTATTCCCAGGCGCTCGACCTCGAGCAGGCCATGCTGGACGTCTGGGCGCTGTCGGAAGGCTCGAACCCCGAGCGCCTGGCTGCCTGAGATGAGCGCGCCCGCCCAACCACCCGTGGTGCCTGAAGCGGTGCGCGCGCTGGCCGAGGCCGATTTCGGCCAGGTCGCGCAGCGTTTCACGGATGCCGGTTTTGTGGTCGGGACGCCCGCGAAGGGCATCCTGACGGTGAAGAGGGATAGCGGTGCCGCCGACGGCAACACCGCCCGTCCGGCGGTATTGCTGTCGGTCGGCGTGCACGGCGACGAGACCGGGCCGATCGAAATGGTCGCGCACGTGATCGAGGCGCTGTCGCGCGAGCCGCGGCTTCTTGCCGTGGACCTGATGCTGTGCGTCGGGAACATCGACGCCATCGCCGCCGGCAAGCGCTTCATCGACGCCGACCTGAACCGCATGTTCAGGTCGGATCGTGGGGCGCTGGCGGGTACCTTCGAGAGCGCACGCGCGGACGAGATCATCGCCGCGACGAAGGCCTTCTTCGCCGATGCCGGCCCGGTGCGCTGGCACCTCGACCTGCACACCGCGATCCGCGCCTCGCACTATCCGATGTTCGCGATCGTGCCGGACCTGATCGCACAGGAGCGCAAGGAGGCCCTGATCGGCTGGCTCGGGCAGGCGGCGATTGGCGCCATCATCATGAACCCGAAGTCGGCCGGCACCTACAGCTACTACTCGAGCGAGCACCATGGCGCCGCGGGCAGTACGGTGGAGCTGGGGCGCGTGGGCACGCTGGGCCAGAACAACCTGGCCCAGTTCGCCGACGCGTCGCGTGCGCTGGACGCCCTGCTGCGCGGCCTGCCCGGCCTGCCTGCGAAAACCGAACCGCACGTGTTCAAGGTGGCGCAGGAAGTGGTCAAGCTGTCGGACGCGTTCACGATGAGCTTCTCGAAGGAGACGCCGAACTTCGCCTCGCTCAAGCGTGGCGAGGTGATCGCCACCGATGGGGAAACGGTGTACACCGTTTTTCATGATGAGGAGATGGTGGTGTTCCCGAATCCCGATGTGCGGGTGGGTTTGCGCGCCGGGTTGATGGTGGTGCGCGTGAGTTGATGGCGTAACGTGTAGTGCAAGAGCCGCGAGGAATCGCGGCTTTTTTTGTTTTTGTAGGGTGGACACCTGTGTCCACGCGGTCTCACCCGATGAGCAGACGCGACATCGAACGAGTCCGCGTTACGATTGTTCATGTACCGTACCGCGTGGGTTCAAGAACCCACCCTACAACCCCGGCGAGATCATGCTGCTCCGCGACTCGGGCGCGGCACCGCGTGGACACAGGTGTCCACCCTACAATAATCCAAACGCTTCCTTGCATCTGCACAATTGCTCAAGCTTCGCTAGACTTTGTGGCTCGAACAAGAACCCGGAGCCCTTCATGAGCAGCAAGTTGTTTTCCCCCTATAAACTCGGGCCGCTCGAGCTGTCCAACCGTATCGCCATCGCCCCGATGTGCCAGTACTCGGCCATTGATGGCCTGGCCACCGACTGGCACATGATCCACCTCGGCCAGCTGGCCCTGTCCGGCGCGGCGCTCCTCATCATCGAGGCCACCGCCGTCACGCCCGAGGGCCGGATCTCGCCCGACGACCTCGGCCTGTGGTCCGATGCGCATACCGAGGCGCTGCGCCCGATCGTCGCCGCGATGCGCCGTCACTCGCCGATCAAGATCGCCGTGCAGCTGGCGCACGCCGGGCGCAAGGCGTCAAGCGCCGCGCCCTGGCTGGGCGGGGCCAACATCAAGCCGGATGAACCGCGCGGCTGGCAGACCGTGGCGCCGTCCGCCGTGCCCCACGCCGAAGGCGAGACCGTGCCGCTGGCGCTCGATGCCGAAGGACTGCAGCGCGTGAAGGACGGTTTCGTGGACGCGGCCCGCCGTGCGCATGCATTGGGGCTGGACGCCATCGAGCTGCACGGCGCCCACGGCTACCTGCTGCACCAGTTCCTGTCGCCGCTGTCGAACCGGCGCGAAGACGCATACGGCGGTTCCCTGGAAAACCGCATGCGCTTCCCGATCGAGGTGTTCGAGGCGGTGCGCGCGGCGGTGCCGGAGACCGTGGCGGTCGGGATGCGCATCTCGGCCACCGACTGGGTCGAGGGCGGCTGGGACCTGGAGAGCAGCGTCGTCTTCGCCAAAGCGCTGGAAGCGCGCGGCTGCCACTTCATCCACGTCTCGAGCGGCGGCCTGTCGCCGCAGCAGAAGATTCCCGTGGGCGCCGGCTACCAGATCGCCTTTGCCGAACGGATCAAGCGTGAGACCACGATGCCGACCATCGGCGTGGGCCTGATCACCGAGCCGACCCAGGCCGAGCACATCCTGCAATCGGGCCAGGCCGACATGGTGGCGCTGGCACGCGCGATGCTCTACAACCCGCGCTGGCCCTGGCATGCCGCCGCCGAGCTGGGCGCCCAGGTGGCCGCGCCGCCCCAGTACTGGCGCTCGCAGCCGCACCAGTACAAGACCCTGTTCGGCGAAACCCGGCTCGGCCAGCGCTGAGGTCCCCGTTTTTACGCTTCAGGCCGTAAAAAGCGCAATCCGTCGCAGGGAAGGCGACAGCGGTGTGAGCAAATCCTAAAGTGGCAACATCGGCGCTGCGGCGCCCAACCACGACAGGAAAAAGGTTCACACCATGCGTACTCTGCTTGCTATCGCCGTCGCCGCTACCCTCAGCGGCTGCATCATCGTCGCCGCGCCTCCGGGCAGCGAATACGCGGTTCACACGCCGTTCAGCGGCAAGACCGTCGACGGCGACGGTGTAGCGACGCGCGATACGCGCCAAGTGGCCGCGCTGACCGGGCTGGATGTCGGCGGCTCGATGATCGTCGAGGTGCGCGTCGGCGGCGCCCCTTCGCTGGTGGTAGAGGGCGACAGCAACCTGGTGCACCTGGTGCAGACCGAAACGCGCGGCTCGACCCTGCACATCGGCACCGAAGGGCGCCTGCGCAGCACCACGCCGCTGAAGGTGACCTACACCGTGCCGCGCCTGACCGAACTGAACGCCGGCGGCTCGGGCCACGTGACGGTGCGCGACCTGAAGGGCGAGCCGCTCGACGTGCGCCAGGGCGGCTCGGGCGTGACGCGCTTGTACGGCGAGGTTGCCGAGCTCGATGCGCGGGTATCGGGTTCGGGCAAGATCGATGCCAGTGAACTGCGTGCCGGCAGCGCCAAGATGGCCGTCAGCGGCTCGGGGCGCCTGATCGTCGGCCAGGTGCGCGGCGAGTACGCGCGCGCCACGGTCAGCGGTTCGGGCCTGGTGCAGGCCAGCGGCACGGTGCAGCGCCTGAACGCGAGCGTGAGCGGCTCGGGCAGCGTCGACATGGCGAACCTGAGCAGCGAAAAGGGAGAGCTGTCGACCAGCGGCTCGGGCGGCATTTCGGCCACCGTGCGCCAGTCGGTGTTCGCGCAGGCGAGCGGCTCGGGCCCGATCCGCGTGTACGGCCAGCCGGCCCAGCGCAATATCAGCGGGCGCACGGTGCAGATTCTGTAAGAAGACGGACGGAACGGCGGCCGTAGGGTGGGCACGCTGTGCCCACGCGTTACGTGCGGCTGATCTGGCTATGGATGGTGAGGTATCGCCCGCGAAGTAGCCGCGAGCCACGGCCCATCGATCGTGGCACCGTGACGCCGTGCGAGCGACCTTTCACGGCACGTGGTAAGGATACGCCCGTAACGCGTGGGCAGTGGGGCTGGCTAAATGCCAGCACTACAAAGTGCCCACCCTACGGGAAACGCCGCGTTTTTTACAGCAGGTGATCCAGCAACTCCGGCCCGAACACCTCGCGGTGCAGGCGCGCCGGAGGCACGCCGGCGTCCAGCAGGGCCAGCCACTGCGCCTGCATGAACTTCAGCGGGCCGCAGATCCACACCTCGGCCGCTTCGCGGTCCCAGGCCGGCAAACGCGCCACGTCCATGCGCCCGGCCAGCACGCCGGCTTCGCCGTTCACTTCCTCATAAAAGGTTGCCACCTGCAGGTTCGGCATCACGGCCTGCGCTGCGGCCACGTCGTCGCGCAGCGCGTGATGGCGCGCGTCGCGAGCGGCGTGGGCGAAGATCACCTGGCGCTGCGGATTGACCATGGCGATGCGGTTGAGTGCCGATACCATCGGCGTGATGCCGACGCCGGCCGACAGCAGCACGATGGGCGCGTCCGATTCGGTATCCGGCGTGAATTCGCCGAACGGGTGGGTCACCTGCAGCACGCTGTCGACCTGCACGTTCGCATGGATCCAGTTCGACACTTCGCCGGCCGGCGTGCTGTCCTGGGCGTCTTCGCGCTTGACCGAGATGCGCAGGCTGTCCTTGCCCGCGGCGTCGGACAGGCTGTACTGGCGCAGCTGGTGACGGCCGCCCGGCAGGTCGACGGCGACGCTGACGTACTGGCCGGCCTGGAAGGGCGGCAGCGGCTTGGCATCAAGCGGGACGAAGCGGATCGACAGCACGTTGTCGCTCTCGCGCTTCACCTCGGTCACGCGCATTGGACGGGTTTCGCCGGGCTCGACGCCGGCGGTGCTGTACATCTCGGCTTCGGCCGAAATCAGGAGGTTCGCCAGCGAGTTATAGGCTTCGGCCCAGGCGTCCAGCAGCGGCTTGGTGGCGGCCTCGCCCAAGGTGGCGGCGATCGCGCCCAGCAGGTGGCGGCCGACGATCGGGTAGTGCTCGGCGCGGATGCCGACCGACACGTGCTTGTGGACGATGCGTTTCACTACCGGCCCCAGGGCTTCCGGCGTCCCGATGTTGGCCGCGTAGGCGAACACGGCCGAGGCCAGCGACTGCTGCTGCGCGCCGCGCGCCTGGTTGCCCATGTTGAACAGGCGCGTCAGCTCCGGATGCTCACCCAGCATGTTCTTGTAGAACAGGGTGGTGATGGTGAGACCGTGTTCGCGCAGGACGGGGACGCTGGCATCGATGTAGGGACGGGAAGCGGCGGAGATCATCGTGTATTCCTCAGTTCTTGCATTTTAAATGCAACTTTAAAGTTTTAAAAAATGCTTGCACTGGGCAAGCAGTCGGTACGGCATCCGCTGTACCGCGTGGGGACAAGTCCCCACCCTACGAAAAGCCTGGAGACAGCCTGTCGGGGCTGCCACTCCAGAACATCTTATGCATGCGCACGATCTGCTCGCCGGTATTGCCTTCCGTGATACGGGCCAGCGTGTAGCGGTCCATCTCCTGGTAGAAGGCGCGCATGCCGGCGCGCAGCACGCCGCGCAACTGGCAATCCAGGCTGAGGGCGCACTTCGTGCCCTCGCAGTCGACCAGCTCGTCGTCGCCTTCGAGCTCGCGCAATACCTGGCCGACGGTCAGCACCTGCGGATCGGCGGCCAGGCGCAGGCCGCCGTTGCGTCCACGCATCGCGCGCACCCAGCCGGCACGGGCCAGGTGGCCGACCACCTTCACCAAGTGATTCAGCGGGATGTCGAACTGCGTGGCGATCTCCGCAACCGTCACCGGATGCGGGCGTTCGCCGGCGCGTTCGAGATAGATCAGCACACGCAGGCCGATGTCGGAAAAGCGGGTCAGGCGCATCGGATACTGTTCTGTAATTGACGGAAATATTCTAGCTCATAAATACGCATTGCGGATGCATATTTTGAGAAAACTATTTTCTCAGCCACAGCAGAACAGCCCTATAATCGCGAACTTTGGCTGTTTCTTCATGCTCAGCCATTTTCCAATTTAGCGTGACCAAAGGACACTCCGTGAATCTGACCCTGGGCCAGAAGCTGTTTCGTACCAAATCGGCTGAGCGTGCGCACGACGACAGCCACAGCCACGGCGGCGGCACCCTGACGCGCTCGCTGGGCCTGTTCCCGCTGACGATGATCGGCGTCGGCGCCACCGTCGGCACCGGCATTTTCTTCACGATGGTGGAAGCCGTGCCGAAGGCGGGACCAGCCGTGATCCTGTCGTTCCTGATCGCCGCGCTCACCGCCGGCCTGACCGCCCTGTGCTATGCCGAACTGGCGGGACGCGTGCCGGCCTCGGGTTCCTCGTATTCCTTCGCCTACGCCACCGTCGGCGAATTCGCGGCCTTCATCGTCGCGGCCTGCCTGCTGCTCGAATACGGACTGGCCGGCAGCGCGGTGGCGATCGGCTGGTCCGATTACCTGAACAACTTCCTGCAAAATGCCTTCGGCTGGCAGATCCCCGAGCACCTGCGCTCGCCGATGTTCGTGTCCGACCACAGCAACCTGAGCGTGCATGCCGGGAACTTCAACCTGCCGCCGGTGCTGCTGGTGGGGATGTGCTGCATCCTGCTGGTGCGCGGCGCCAAGGAATCGGCCACGACCAATGCGGTCATGGTGGTGATCAAGCTGGCCATCCTGGCCTTTTTCGCGGCGATCGCGTTTACCGGTTTCGACGCGAATAACTTCCAGCCCTTCTTCAACACGGACACCAGCAAGGGCTTCGCAGGCATGGCCGGCGTGACCGCCGCCGCCGGCACCGTGTTCTTCTCCTTCATCGGCCTGGACACCATCGCCACCGCCGGCGAGGAAGTGAAGGACCCGCGCCGCAACGTGCCGATCGGGATCCTGGCGGCCCTGATCATCGTCACCGCCTTCTACCTGCTGGTGGCGATGGCCGCGATGGGCGCGCAACCGGCCCACATGTTCGAAGGCCAGCAGGCCGGCCTGTCGGTGATCCTGCAGAACGTCACCGGCCAGGCCTGGCCGGCGCTGGTGCTGTCGGCCGGCGCCGTGGTCTCGGTGTTCTCGGTGACCCTGGTGACGATCTACGGCCAGACGCGCATCCTGTACGCGATCAGCCGCGACGGCCTGATCCCGAAGACCTTCCAGAAGGTCAATCCGCGCACCGGTTCGCCCGTGTCGAACACCCTGATCGTCTGCCTGGTGGTGGGCCTGATCGCCGGCCTGGTCGACGCCACCTTCCTGTGGGACATGGTCAGCATGGGCACGCTGACGGCCTTCATCGTGGTCTCGATCGCGGTGCCCGTGATCCGCGCCAAGCAGGGCCCGGATGCCGAACACGGCTTCAAGGTGCCCTTTGGTCCCTACGTGATCCCGGGCCTGTCGATTGCCGCCTGCCTGTATATCATGAAGGACCTGCCAATGGCGACCTACCGCGTGTTCTTCATCTGGATGGCGGCTGCGGTGGCGACCTACTTCCTGTACAGCGTGCGGCACAGCCGGCTGAACAGGAAGGACTGACCGGCCGGAGCGTCGCACCAAAAACGCCGTGCTCGACTGAACTGACCTCGTAAAGTTTGCTAGACAGCCAAGGGCTGGGTTCTGTATTGCACAGGGCTCAGCCCTTTTCGTTTCAACTTGCCAGTTAAGTATTGCCGCGCCAACGACAGCTTGGATTGCTCGTCATACTTCGCCATGAAAAAAACCCATAAGTTGGTGTCCAACTTATGGGGTTCAGTTCAGTTCGGCGTTTTCTTGCTGGCCGCCGGCGGCGGCCATGGACGGGCTCAGCGCAGGCTGGCGCAGTGCTTGCCGAAGAAGTAGCCGGCCTGCTGCACCGCTTCGTCGTAGCCGCCGCGGCGCTTCTTGCGCAGCTTGTAGATGAGCGTGCCGGTCACGCCCAGCCAGATGAGGCCGAAGGGCGTCGCCGAGGCCAGCAGGGCGAGGCCAGCGAACACCATCCATACCAGCGCGAAGCCGGCCAGGAAGGCCAGCAGCTTGGTGCTGTTCTTCGGATAGGCCGTGACGATGTTGCCGTTGGCCTTGGTCACGCTGCCGTCCTCGAGGTCGAAGATCGTCGTCGGCACGCCGCTGTCCTCGTTCTCGGGGCCGACGAACAGGACGGCGTAGGCGCGTCCCTGGACCAGGCTGTCCCGGGCCGGAATGCTGGCCGTGAACTGCCGGCCAGAGGCGGTTTCGAAGGTGGCGACGCGCCAGTGCGAGGTGGTCGTGCTGACGTTGCCGTTGAAGCTCGATACCGAGGTATGGCTCTTGCTGACCGAGGCGACCAGCCGACCGATGTTCGGGAACATCTTCCATTTGCCGCCGTAGGCCGGGAAGCGCGCGATGGCCTCCCACTCGGCCTCGCGCTGGCGTTCCTCGGCATCGTTCTTCATGCCCTGGCTCACGGCGACGGCGTCCTCTTCGCCGAACTGGGCTGCCTTGCCGATCAGGTCGGCGTAGGATTCTCCAGCGGCCGGGGTGGCGCCCATGCGGATCGCCTCGGCCTTCAGGTACAGTGAGCGCGCATACGTTGGCGGCGAAACATGGCGCATGATGTCGAACATGCCGGCCTGGCGCTGCAGCACGTCGTAGGCGTTCTGCGGCGCGCATGGAATGTGCTTGCCACCCAGGTAGACTTCCGCCAGCAGGATGGCCGCGTCGGTGTTGCATCCACCTTCAACGCTCTCGGACAGCAGTTGCAGCGCGTCGAGCGGTTTTGCCGGCTGGCCTTCGCCGGCCAGCATCATCCGCGCCAGCAGGGTTGCCGCGTTCGACTCGCCCATCTGGTGCGCGAGGCGGGCATTCTCGAGGGCGCCAGCGAAATCCTTCGACTGGCGCTGCAGGTTCGCCAGCCAGTAGCGGCTGAACGCCGAGCCGAGCTCGGCAGCCATCTTGGTGTACTTGAATTCCTTGACCCGGTCGGCGCGCAGCGCCGGGGTGCCGTCCGCGTAGACGCTGACGAGCATCTCGGCGGCTTCGACATTGCCCTGTTCGGCCAGCGCCGCGGCTTCCTTCTCGGCTTGCATGGCCTCGCTGGGCGTAGGGCTGTTGAGTTGCTTCTTGAGATCGTCGATATCGGTAATCATGATGGAGGAAACGCGTTCAACGGGTGGGCGAGGCCAGGCTTGGCAGACTGGGGATTCAGCGCTTGTTGCAGACGGGCGGATTGGTCATGCCCATCGTCAGGAGATTGCCGCCATTGATGGTGCAGGCGTATTCCTTCTTGTCCTTGGTTTTGAGCACGGCATAGGTATTGGTGCCCTCGGTGCGGCGCGTTACCAGCGTCAGGTCGGCCGGGGCGTAGCCGATCGCGCCGGCAGCCTGCGACTTGATCGATTCGTCCGAGACGAAGTTGGTTTTCTCGGCAACGGTGGAACAGCCCGCCAGGGCGAGGGCGCAGAGGGCGGTCAAAACGGTTTTGCTCATTTCATTCCTTGCTGGTGGATTTGTGCTCGTCCCGGACGGGACCGCATGCGCCCGCGCGCTCGTATGTTTTGCGCACGCCAGGCATGCGGCGACGGCGAGACATCGCACAGGCGTGCATATTGTAGAAATCTGGCGCGGGGAAGGGACCTGTAAGCCCTTACAGGTGCCGGCGCAGGGAAGGCTCAGGGCGCGATCAGCCCCAGCGAAAAGGCCTTGGCGACGGCCTGGGTGCGGGTGCTGGTGTCGAGTTTTTTCATCGCATTGTCGACATGGAAGACTACCGTCCTTTCGGCGAGCGCCAGGATGCGCGCGATCTCCCAGGAGGTCTTGCCGGCGCTGACCCAGGTCAGCACTTCCTTCTCGCGCGCGGTCAGACGCACCGGCGCCGGGGCAGCCGTGCCCTGCGCGTCCAGGCGGCGTACGCTCTCGTGCAGGTAACTGATCAGCATGTGGCCCTGGCTGACATGGCGCTCGACGACGCGGCGGTCGCGCTCGCGGTTGCGCTCCAGCGTCAGGCTCAGCAGCGACAGGGCGCCATTGCTGCCAATGAGCGAGCAGGTCATGCCTGCCGCGATGCCGTGCTGACGCGCTTCGTCGAAGAACGCGCCGGTACGGCTGTCGCCCGGCAGCGCCAGACGATGCCAGAGCTGCGGCAGCGGAGAGCGGCTGCACAGGGCAATCAGGGGATCGACGTCGACGTAGCCGGCCTCGATGTAGCGCCTGGTCCAGCTCTCTGGATACGCCGTGAGGAGCTGCCCTGAAACGAGGTCGGTGGCATCAAAGCTCTGCTGGGGCTGGCGCGAGCGACCGGGCGCGCTATCGCCATAGACGAAGGATTCGAAGCCGAAAGAATAGGCGAGCTGCCGGACGCTGTCGAGAAGATGCGCTCTGGTGGGCGCGAGCAGGAGCGTTTCGAAGTGGCGCAGCACGATCAGGACATGCAGTGGCAGGGTGTCTGGCAGATAATTTATTATTAAATAGATTTTACTTTTGGTCAATATATCAGTTGGTAGAAAACAAAAAGCCACGCGCCTTGCGGCAGCGTGGCTTTGTGCGTCGAGGGAAGCCTTGGCCTCCCTCGCGGAACGTTCACTGAAAATTACAGCGCGTTCATTTCCTTCAACAGGTTGTCCGCCTTGTCGACGTGCTTCATGTTCCACAGGATGTAGCGGATGTCGACCTGGATGTCGCGGGTGTTGGCGGCGTTGAAGTCCCAGTCCGAGATGATCGAGTCCAGGGTGCCATCAAAAGCCAGGCCGATCAGTTCGCCGCGCTTGTTCAGCGCTGCCGAACCCGAGTTGCCGCCGGTGATGTCGAGGGTCGCCAGGTAGTTGACCGGCACCGTCTTCAGGGCCGGGTCGACGTACTTGCCGAAGTCCTTGGCCTTGATCGCGGCCAGCTGGGCGGCCGGGGCGTTGAATTCGCCTTCGCCGGTGTGCTTCGCAACCACGCCCTTGACGGTGGTGAACGCGGTCCAGGAACCGGTGCCGTCGGCGCCATGGTCACGGCCCATGATCTTGCCGAAGGTCACGCGCAGGGTGCTGTTGGCGTCCGGATAGACGGCCTGGCCCTTGCTGTTCATGTAGGCGATTTTTGCTTTCATGTAGCCCGAGTAGGCTTTCTGGATCTTGCCGGCGAGTTCTTCCTCTTTGGCTTCGTCCTTCATGTCGGCGTCATACATGGCGACCGCGGCCTTGATGAAGCTGTCGTTGCTGGTCTTGAATTCGGCCGGCGACTTCTTCAGCCAGGCGGTGCGCTCTTCCTTGTTGGCCAGTTTCGAACCAGCGTAGGCCTTGTCCAGGGCGGCCTTCAGCTCGTCCTGGCTCATGCCTGCGCGGATGCCCAGGGCGTCGTTGAAGGCCTTGTCCTGCTCGGCAACCGGCTGGGCCAGGTACTTGCTCAGGAAGTTCATGACCAGGGCCTTGTCGACCTTTTCGTCATAGGTGCGGTCCTGGCCGGTGATGACCGAGGTCAGGCGCGCCATGTCGCGTTCCTGGTAGCCCGACTTGCGCTGGGCGTCCGGCTTGGTGCGCTCGTTGGCCAGGCGGTACAGGGTACGCGCCGAGCTCAGGAAGCGCGGCTGGGCGTAGCCCAGGTAGAAGCCCTGCTTGGCGTGGGCGTCGCGCTCGGCGATCAGCTTCTCGGCGGTCTCGATGTCGGCGCCGAACTGCTTCTTGCGGGCGGCGTCGCTGTTGACCCAGGCCTTCAGTGCGGCGTGCTCGGCGGTCTTGCGTGCCAGGAAGTCGCTGTTCTCGTACGAGGTCAGCATGCCCTTGCGGTTCTTGTAGTAGTTGTTGACGCTGGCGATCTGGCCGGCGTATTTCAGCTTGGCGGCCGGGTCGTTCTTGGTCTCGCGCTCGATAATGGCCAGCACTTCACCCGAAGCCTGCACAAAAGCAGGGTAGTTCCAGTCGAAGGTGTACTGCACTTCCGACGGCAGGCGGTGGCGGTTGGTGCGGCCAGGGTAGCCGGCGACCATGATGAAATCGCCTTCCTTCGAACCTTCGGTGGCGACCTTCAGGAAGTGTTTCGGCACGTAAGGGACGTTGTCGGCCGAGTAATCGGCAGCCTTGCCGTCCTTCGAAACATAGGCGCGGTAGAAACCGTAGTCGCCGGTGTGGCGCGGCCACATCCAGTTGTCGGTGTCGCCACCGAATTTGCCGACGCCGGCCGGCGGCGCGTGCACCAGGCGCACGTCGCGGATTTCCAGCTGCTTCAGGCGGTAGAACTCGAGGCCGCCGTAGTAGCTCGGCACGGTGCAGCGGTAGCCCGGGGTCTTCTCGCAAGCGGCAACCATTTCCTTCTGGTTCTTCTCGATCGCATCAATGCGGGCCTTGCCGGTCAGCTTGGCGACTTTCTTGTCGATGATCTGGTCGGTGACGTTGGTCACTTCCTCGGTCACGAAGACGCGGCTGCCCGGGGCGGCCGGCACTTCCTCGGCCAGGGTCTTGGCCAGGAAGCCGTTGGCCAGCAGGTCGCGCTCGGGGGTCGAGTTGACGGCGACGCTGTTGTAGACGCAGTGGTGGTTGGTGATGACCAGGCCCTGCGGCGACACGAAGGAGGCCGAGCAGCCGCCCAGGCTCACAACGGCGCCCATCGGGAATTCGGTCAGCTTGGTCAGGGTATTCGGGTCCAGCTCCAGGCCGGCGGCTTTCAGTTGCTGGGCTACTTGTGGCAGCTGCTGCGGCATCCACATGCCTTCGTCCGCTTGTGCGGCAAAGCTGGTCAGGATGGCGAGCGAGAGGAGAGTCTTTTTCATTCGCGTGTGTCAGGGATGGTTGTCGGATGCGTCGGGCTCCGCGGAGCAACCCGGAGTATGGATACTCTACGGCTGGCTCGTCAACCACTAATTGCCTGTCAAGACACGGGCGGCTCAGGCGATGAATCAGGCGATGAATCAACGGATCGGCTGTAGGGTGGGCGCCCCGTGCCCACCGAAAGCCTGCCCCGCGCCTGCTCATCCGTCTGGTGGGCACGGGACACCCACCCTACGGGTATCGCCACGCCGCCTATATGCGAGAACAGCACGCGATGCATCACCGATGACTACAGTTGCGCTCCCAGCAGCGAGGCCGCTTCGCCGGCCAGTTTCTCGGTCCACGGGCGCTGGCGCCAGGCCTGCAGGGTGATCGGCCGCGCGCGCTTCCAGTCGTCCTCGAAGACTTCGCGCTGGGCGCGTGCGAATGCCGGGTCGAGCAGGTTCAGGTTGGCCTCGTCGTTGATGCTGAACGAGCGGTTGTCGAAGTTGGTCGAGCCGACCGAGACCATCATGTCGTCGACGATCAGCGCTTTTACGTGGTACATGGTTGGCTGGTATTCGGCGATCCGGATGCCGGCTTCGAGCAGCGGTCCCCAGCGTTCGCGCGAGGCGATGCGCACGACGTCGGAGTCGATTTCCTTGCCTGGCGTAATGATGCGTACGTCGACGCCACGCTTCGCCGCGGCGACCAGGGCGCGGATCGCCAGCTCGTCCGGCACGAAGTAGGAGGCCGACAGCAGGATCGACTGGCGCGCGGCGGTGATCGCCATCAGGTACATCAGGTGCATGCTGGCGCTGCCGCCCGTGGGCGAGCTCGAGAACATCTGGGCGGGAATCGGGCCTCTGGGCGTGAGCGGCGGGAAATAGTCGGGCCCGTCAAGCACGACGCCGGTGGCCTTCGTCCAGTTGTCGGTGAACACAGCCTGCATCTGCCCCACCACCGGGCCCTCGACGCGGAAATGGGTATCGCGCCAGTGGTCCTCGTCCTGGGCGTTGCCGCGCCACTGGTCGGCGATGCCGACGCCGCCTGTGAAGCCGACCACGCCGTCGACGATCAGGAGCTTGCGGTGGGTGCGGTTGTTCAGGCGCGCCAGTTTCCACCAGGCCGGCTTGTGGTAGCGCTGCAATTGCACGCCGGCGTCGCGCATCTGCTGCATCGATTCGTCGTCCATCTTGATACTGCCGATGAAGTCGAGCATCACGTGGACCTTGACCCCGGCGCGCGCGCGCTCGGCCAGGGCCTGGGAAAACTCGTGGCCGATGGTGCCCGACCAGTAGATATAGGTTTCAAAGGTGATGCTGGTTTGCGCGCCGCGGATCGCTTCCAGCATGGCCGGGAAGATCTGGTCGCCGTTGAGCAGCACCTCGACCTTGTTGCCCTCGATAATGGGTGGACCGAGCAGCACGCCCATCGAACGCCGGAACTGGGCGTCGTGGATGTCATACTGGCGCGTCAGCTGGGTCTCGATCTGTTTTTCGCTCGGCATGAAATTGAGGGCTAGAAAGCCCGCCAGCAAGGTGAGGATGCTGGTGATCAAGATGATGACGAGGGTTCTGGGGCGCATGCGATGTTCCAAGCAAAAAAAAACCAACGCATGAAAGCGTTGGTTTATCAGGGACTTACCAACTCTTATTAGCGAACGCGGCCGCGGCGCAGCAGGTTCACGATGGCCAGCAGGATAACGGCGCCCAGGAAGGAAACCAGCAGCGACGAGACACTGAAGTCATCCGAATTGATGGTGCCCGTCCCGAACAGCGGGGAAAGCAGCCAGCCGCCCAGGAAGGCGCCAACGATACCAACCACAACGTTCAGAATCATGCCTTGCTCAGCATCGGTCTTCATGACCATGCTGGCGAGCCAACCCAGGATACCACCGACTACGATCCAAATGATGAATAGCATTTTAGTTCCTCCTCATAGTGAAAAGACTACCCCAGGCCAATTGATTGCCGTGGCCATGTGAAAAAGTCTACGTAGGCCAGCCACAGTGGGTCGGTGCGGCAAGTAACGTTAGACGATGAATTGCGCAGTCGTGTTCCAAGCCATTGTTTTATCAGTGTTTTTCTTTCCTCTCGGAATGTCCTGAGGTGAGTGCGTCAGCGAACAGAAGCATATGGCTGGGCAGGCATATTGTTCGTGAACTGGCAACGATCCATGTTGCAAAGTCCACTGCACCACGAACCTTGAAAGGATCAATCATGAGCTACGACACGACGAACAACCAGCAGTCGCGCATGGTCACCGGCCTGTTCCCTGATCGCGCCAGCGCCGAGCGCGCCTATAGCTCGATCTCCGATCGCGGCTATGGCCGTGACGACGTCAACCTGATGATGTCGGATTCGACCCGCAAGACCCACTTCGGCGACACCGATACCGAACTGGGCAGCAAAGCGGCCGAAGGCGCCGGCATCGGCGCAGGCATCGGCGGCACCATCGGCGCCGTGCTCGCTGGTATCGCCGCGGTCGGCACCACGCTGGTCCTGCCGGGCGTCGGCCTGGTGGTCGCCGGCCCCCTGGCAGCGGCCCTGGCCGGCGCCGGCGCGGGCGGCATCACCGGCGGCCTGATCGGCGCACTGATCGGCGCCGGCATCCCGGAAGAGCGCGCCAAGCACTATGAGGAAGGCATCAAGAACGGCGGCATCCTGATGGGCGTGAACGCCCGTTCGGACGAAGACGCCCAGCACATCCACCGTTCGTGGACCGAAAGCGGCGGCTCGCACGTGATCGGCACCGGTGTCGGCGCCGTCGGCGGCGCACTGGCTGGCGCCGGCATCGGCGCGGCGGCCGGTCCGGTCGGCATGGCGGCGGGCGCCGCGATCGGGGCCGTGACCGGCGGCATGGCCGGCAAGGGCGTGGGCGAAGTGGTCAACCCGAAAGCGGGCGACGACCTGCCCGAACACCACCTGGCCAAGGGCGTGGGCGCCGGCACCGGCGCTGCCCTGGGCGCGGCTGCAGGCACCGTTGCCGGCCCGATCGGCATGGCTGCGGGCGCTGTCGTGGGCGGCCTGGCGGGCGGCGCGGCCGGCAAGGGCGCGGGCGAAGTGGTCAACCCGAAAGCGGGCGACGAGCTGCACGACCATAACCTGGCGCAAGGCGTCGGCGGCATGGGCGGCGCGGCAGCCGGTGCTTCGGTGGGCGCGGTCGGCGGTCCGGTCGGCATGGCTGCCGGCGCCGTGATCGGCGGCCTGGCCGGCGGCGCAGTGGGCAAGGGCGCGGGCGAAGTCATCAACTCGAAGCCGGGCGACGAGCTGCACGACCATAACCTGGCCAAGGGCGTCGGCGCCGGCGGCGGTGCGGCGGCAGGCGCTTCGATCGGCGCCGTCGGCGGCCCGATCGGCGCAGTCGTCGGTGCGGGCGTGGGCGCTGCGGTCGGCGGCATGGCCGGCAAGGGCGTCGGCGGCATGGTCAACCCGGCGCACGAAGATGCCTACTGGCGCGACAACTACCAGACCCAGTCGCACTACACCCCGGGTTACACCTATGACGACTACCAGCCGGCCTACGCGCTGGGCTACAACGCCAAGGGCCGCTACCAGGGCAGCTTTGACCAGAACGAGCACCACCTGTCGGACGAGTGGAACAGCACCAAGGGCAATTCGCGCCTGTCCTGGGACCACGCCAAGGTCGCCAGCCGCGCCGCCTGGGACCGCGTCGAGCGCGCGATTCCGGGTGACTCGGATCGCGACGGCAAGTAATCGCTTCGTGATGTAAAAAGCCCCGCTACTTTTCGGTAGCGGGGCTTTTTCGTTGGTGCGTTTTACTGCTTGACTGCCTCGACCTGGATCGCCAGCTTCACTTCCGGCGAGAAGCGCGGCAGGCCGAAGTTGACGCCGTAGTCGCTGCGCTGGAAAGTGGCCGACGCATCGGCGCCGCAGACTTCGCGCTTGAGCATCGGGTGGTCGATGCACTTGAACTTGTTGATCGTCAGGGTCAGCGGCTTGGTCACGCCATGCAGGGTGAACAGGCCGTCGACCGCCACCGGGGTGTCGCCGTTGAAGCGGATCTTGTCGCCCTTGAAGGTCGCGGTCGGGTACTTTTCGACGTCGAAGATGTCCGGCTTGCGTGCGTGCTCGTTCATCTTTGCATGGCCGAAGTCGACGCTGTTCATGTCAACCGTGATGTCGACGCTGCCGGTCTTCGCCGCGCGGTCGAGCACGATGGTGCCCGAGGTCTTGGTGAACTTGCCGCGCCAGACCGAGATGCCCATGTGGTCGGCTTCGAAGCTCGGGTAGGTGTGGTTCGGCTCGATCTGGTAGGTATCGGCGGCGGCAAAGGCGAAGCTGGCGCTGGTGGCCAGCGTGGCAGCGATCAGGCACTTGAGTTTCATGGGTTACATTCCCTGGTTGGTTGATCTACTTGTTCAACGGACTGGTTCAACTTACTTTTCGGCTTATTGGCCCGCGGTGACGCGGAACTTGATGACAACTTCATCGGCGACCATGCTCGTGTCTTTCCACTCGCCTTCGCCGATGTTAAAAGCCAACCGCCGGATCGGCAACTGCCCTTCGAAAACCTGTTCTTTTCCCTGCGTCTTTACCGTGAGCGGGAAGGCGACGTCCGCGGTCCTGCCCTTGATCGTCAGCTTGCCGGCGACGTTCAGCTTGCCGGCGCCGGCCGGCTTGATCGATGTCGATACGAAAGTCGCTTTCGGGAACTGCGCCGTATTGAACCATTCTTTCTTGGCCACCTCGCGGTTGTACTCAGCGTCGCCCAGGTCCATGCTGGTGGTGGCAATGTCGACCGCGGCCTTCGAGGCTTCGGGCTTTGCCGCGTCATAGTCGATCTGGGCCGTGAAGGTCTTGAACTTCGCTTCGACCGGCACGTTCATCTGCTTGAACACGGCCGAGACACCGCTTTTCGCCGGGTCGGTCTTGAGCGGGGCGGCGTGAACAGCGGCGCCGGCGAGCAGGGCGGCGGCCAGCAGGGCGCGGATGGGTTTCATCTCTGGGACTCCTTGTGTTGAATTCATTTGCAACTTATTTGGAAGACAGCGGCAGCATGCGCTGCATCACGCCGTCGCGATCCAACAGCAAATGCTTGAACGCGGCCAGCACGTGGAAAGCGACCAGGGCCGCCAGCAGCATGTTGAGCCAGTAATGCAGGGCGCCGAGCACGGGTTTCAAGGCAGCATCGGCCTCGATCAGCACCGGCAGCGGCAACACGCCGAACCAGACCACCGGCACGCCGGCCGCCAGGCTGTAGAAGTAGCCGGACAGGGGCACGGCGAACATCAGCACATACAGGAGGCCGTGCAGCGCGTGCGCGGCGCTGCGCTGCCAAGCCGGCATCGCGTCCGGATAGGCCGGCGGACGGTTGCGCAGACGCCACAGGAGGCGCAGCGCAGCCAGCGCCAGCACTGTCACGCCCGCCCATTTGTGCCAGGAAAAATAGCGCAGCTTGGTCGGCGTCAGGCCGGGGATGTCCGTCATCACCAGGCCGAGCGTGAAGGTGCCGACAACCAGCAAGGCGATCAGCCAGTGCAGGGCAATGGCGACGGAAGAGTAACGCTGCATGAATAGTCCGGGCTAGTACTTATTGGAAGAAAACTATAGCAAAAAAGGCTACAAGGTGCTGGAAAGGCCACTATTTCTTTCTGTACACTATCATGGTTTGTTAAACGTGCACAGCCGCAAAGCCGCAGAATGTAAAATCGAGGTCAGCGCGAATTCATGATTAAAACGCGGCCCTGTCGCACTGTGTCAAAGGAAGCTATGCACCGCCCATCGTTCCCCGCGCGTCCGCGTGCCTTGGCCCTTCTTGTGGGCATCGCCGCGCTGGGCCTGGCTGCGCCGGGCCTCGCTAGCGCGGCGGACGACGCCTCCGCTCCTGGCCTGCCTCAGGGCGAGTTCGCCGATCTCTCGATCGAGGAGCTGGCCAATATCCAGGTCACCTCGGTATCGAAAAAGCCGGAGCGCCTGCTCGACGCCCCGGCATCCGTGTTCGTCATTACGGCCGACGACATCCGCCGCGCCGGCGCCGCCAGCCTGCCGGAGGCGCTGCGCCTTGCGCCCAACCTGCAGGTGGCCCAGGTCAATGGCGCCGGCTATGCCATCACGGCGCGCGGCCTGAACGGCGGCGGCAATAGCGCGCCGAACAAGCTGCTGGTGCTGATCGACGGCCGTTCGGTCTACACGCCGCTGTTTTCCGGCGTGTTCTGGGACGTGCAGGACGTCATGCTCGAAGACATCGACCGCATCGAGGTGGTCAGCGGCCCGGGTGGCACGCTGTGGGGCGTGAACGCGGTGAACGGCGTCATCAACATCACGACGCGCTCGGCGCGCGACACCCAGGGCAGCCTGGCCGTGCTGCGCGGCGCCAGCAACGGCGCCGACGTCGCCTTCCGCCAGGGAGGCCGCAACGGCGAACGCAGCTGGCGCGTGTATGGCAAGGCGCAGGCCCGCGGGCATACCGAATTGGCCAGCGGCGCCCCGATCGACGACGCCTGGCACGCCGCCCAGGTGGGTGTGCGCGCCGACTGGGAACGCGGCGCCGACCGCTTCAGCTTCATCGGCAACGCCAACCGCGGCGCCTTCGAGCAGCCGGCGCCCGGAACGATCGCCGTCTCGGGTGAAAACCCCGGCCTGGACACGGTGGACACCCGCGGGCTGAACCTTACTGGCGAATGGGTGCACACGCTGGCCGACGGCGGCAACATCAACGTGCAGCTCTACTACGACTACACGCGGCGCCAGGTGCCGCCGACTTTCACCCAGTCGCTCGACATCGTCGACCTGCAGCTGCAGCACACGCTGGCCGCCACCGGCGCGCACAGCATCGCCTGGGGCGCGAATGCCCGCTACAGCTGGGACAGGACCGAAAGCAGCCAGTATGTCGCCTTCCTGCCGGAACGCCTGAACCAGACCTGGCTCAGCCTGTTCGCGCAGGACGAGATCGCGCTTACGCCGACGCTGCGCGCCACCCTCGGCGCACGCGTCGAGCGCAATCCCTATACCGGTGCCGAATTGCTGCCGAGCGCACGCCTGTCGTGGAGCGCGACGCCGGGCCACGCGTTCTGGGCCGCGGCCTCGCGGGCGGTGCGGGCGCCCTCGCGCATCGATGCCGACGCCCACATCCCTGGCCGCCCGCCCTACATCCTCGCTGGCGGAGAAAACGTGCGCTCGGAAGTGGCCAAGGTCTTCGAGCTGGGCTACCGCGGCCAGCCGCTGTCGCGCCTGTCGTATTCGGCGACGCTGTTCTACAACGACTATGACCACCTGCGCACCCAGGAACTGGCGCCGAGCCAGACGGCGGTCAGCTTCGCGAACCTGATGGAAGGGCATGCGCTGGGCGTCGAAATGTGGGGCAGCTTCCAGGCGACCAGGGCCTGGCGCCTGTCCGGCGGCTTGACCGCGATGCGCGAGCGCCTGCGCCTGAAGCAGGGCAGCAACGATGTCGGCGGCTTGCAGCGGGTCGGTCTCGACCCCTCGCATGTCTGGCAGCTGCGCTCGCACTACAGCATCGACGCCGCGCGCGAGTTCGAGGTGGCGCTGCGCAAGGTGGACGATCTCGACAGCCCGGCCGTGCCCGGGTACACGGCGCTCGACGCCCGCTTCGGCTGGCGGCTGCGGCCGAACCTGGAGCTGTCGGTCGTGGGCAGGAACCTGAACGGCAGCCATGCGGAATATGGCGGGATCGCCTACCGCTCCGAGATTCCGCGCACGGTGGCGGTCAAGCTGGTGTGGCAGCAGTAGGTTTCCCTGCACCACAAACAGAAAAAAGCCCGCGTCATCGCTGACGCGGGCTTTTGCTTTCAAACCGGTACGCCGGCTCAGATCGCCTTGGCCAGCTGGGCCGCCAGGCCCGTGTAGTTCGACGGCGTCATTTGCAGCAGCAGGTCCTTCGCTTCCTGCGGCACCGCCAGCTTGCCGATGAATTCCTGCAGCGCTTCGCGGGTGATGCCCTTGCCGCGGGTGAGTTCCTTCAGCTGTTCGTACGGGTTCTCGATGCCGTAGCGGCGCATCACGGTCTGCACCGGCTCGGCCAGCACTTCCCAGCTCGCGTCCAGGTCCGCTTCCAGGCGGGCGGCATTCACTTCCAGCTTGTTCAGGCCGCGCAGGCAGCTGTCGTAGGCCAGCAGGGCGTAGCCGAAGCCGACGCCGATGTTGCGCAGCACTGTCGAATCGGTCAGGTCGCGCTGCATGCGCGAGACCGGCAGCTTCTCGGCCATGTGGCGCAGCACCGCGTTGGCCAGGCCCAGGTTGCCTTCCGAGTTCTCGAAGTCGATCGGGTTGACTTTATGCGGCATGGTCGACGAACCGATCTCGCCGGCCTTCAGCTTCTGCTTGAAGTAGCCCAGCGAAACATAGGTCCAGATGTCGCGGTTCAGGTCGAGCAGGATGGTGTTGGCGCGCGCGATGGCGTCGAACATCTCGGCCATGTAGTCGTGCGGCTCGATCTGGATGGTGTACGGGTTAAACGTTAAGCCAAGCCGGTTCTCGATCACGTCCTTCGAGAATGCCGGCCAGTCGAAGCCCGGGTAGGCCGACAGGTGGGCGTTGTAGTTGCCGACCGCGCCGTTCATCTTGCCGAGGATTTCCACATCCGCGATGCGCTTCACGGCGCGCTGCAGGCGCGCGACCACGTTGGCGAATTCCTTGCCCAGCGTCGTCGGGCTGGCGGTCTGGCCGTGGGTGCGCGAGAGCATCGGCAGCTCGGCGTTCACGTGGGCGATGTCAAGCAGCTTGGCGATGATGGCTTGCAGGGCCGGCAGCAGCACGGTATCGCGTGCGGCCTTGAGCATCATGCCGTGGCTGGTGTTGTTGATGTCTTCCGAGGTGCAGCCGAAGTGGATGAATTCGGACGCCGCGACCAGCTCCGGCACGTCTTTTACTTTCTCCTTGAGCCAGTACTCGACCGCCTTGACGTCGTGGTTGGTGACCGCTTCGATTTCCTTGATGCGTGCGGCGTCCTCTTCGTCGAAGCCGGCGGCCAGGTCGTCGAGGTGGGTGCTCGCTTCGATCGAGAAGGGCTTGATCTCGGCAAAGCCGGCCTGGGCCAGGGCCTGCAGCCAGGCGATCTCGACCATCACGCGATGGTGCATGAAGCCGGCTTCGGACAGGATCGGGCGCAGCTTGTCGGTCTTGGCGGCATAGCGGCCGTCGAGCGGCGACAGGGCCGACAGGGAGGAAAGTGGGGCGGTAGCGGTCATGGCGGGCGTCCGTGCAAAAACGCGGATTTTACCATTGGACCGGGCAAGGCTCCTTGTTGCGGACGCAGCGAACGCGCCTGGCGCGGCGGTTTTTTGGCACAAGGCCAATGTTATACTTATAGAACCTATCTCAGCAGGGAAGAGTCGTTGCTGACGCGCCTGACAAGCGATTGCTGCGTTGTTCGTCGTTGCATGGCTCGCCATGCGGCCTCCTCACGCCTTGCTCTCGCTTGCCATGCATCGCCATCAACTTCCTCTTCCCTACCGAGACAGGTTCTAATCAAACTCCCCCTTTCCGAGCATCTATGAAACTCATCGGTTCGAACACCAGCCCGTATGTGCGCAAGGTCCGCGTCGTCATGGCTGAAAAGAAGCTCGACTACACTTTCGAGCTCGACAACGTCTGGGCCGCCGACACCCGGATCCACCAGTCCAACCCGCTAGGCAAGGTGCCCTGCCTGCTGATGGAAGACGGCAGCGCCATTTACGACTCGCGCGTGATCTCCGAATACCTCGATACCCTGACGCCGGTCTGCAAGCTGCTGCCGCCGAACGGCCGCGACCGCGCGGACGTGAAGGTGTGGGAAGCGCTGGCCGACGGCGTGCTCGACGCGGCCGTGCTGGTACGCCTGGAAAAGACCCTGCGTCCACAGGAACAACAGAGCCCGCAATGGATCGAGCGCCAGCTCGGCAAGGTACGCGCCGGCCTGCAGGTGATGTCCGACAAGCTCGGCGACGGGGCTTTCTGCATGGGCAAGAACTACACCCTGGCCGACGTCGCTGTCGGCTGCGCGCTGGGCTGGCTCACGTTCCGCTTCCCCGATATCGACTGGCGCGGCGCGCACCCGAACCTGGCGCGCCTGCACGACAAGCTGGCCGAGCGCGCGTCCTTCAAGGACACCGTTCCCTTCGAAGGCTGAGCCTTGGCCTCGCCTGAGACCGCAGTCGTTTTCGGCGAAGCGCTCGTCGACGACTTCGCCACCGAACAGGTCGTGGGCGGCGCGCCCTTCAACGTCGCGCGCCACCTTGCCGCCTTCATGGCGCCGAACCTGATGATCACCCGCGTCGGCGAAGACAGGAACGGCGAGAGCGTGCGCGCCGAGTTCGAGCGCTTCGCCATGTCGCAGGCCGGCCTGCAGCGCGACGCCATCGAAGAGACCGGCCGCGTGCTGGTCGAGCGCACGGCCAAGGGGCACCGCTTCGTGATCGTGCCGAACCAGGCCTACGACTACATCGAGCGCGAGGCGGCGTTGAAGGCGCTGGCCGGCGTCACGCCTTCAGCCATCTACTTCGGCACCCTGGCCCAGCGCGGCGACCGTTCGCGCAGCACGCTGCAGGCACTGCTGTCGGCCAGCCAGGGCACGCCGGCGATCCGCTTCCTCGACCTCAACCTGCGCGACGGCCAGGTCGGCGAGCGCACCGTGTTCCACGCGCTGCACGCGGCCGACATCGCCAAGGTCAACGAGGAAGAACTGCAGGCGCTGTTCGGCTGGTACTTCCAGCTCGGGCCGAACGACCCGCCCATGGCCGCCGACGAAACCCGCTCCGCCTGCGCGGGCCTGGTGCAGATGTTCGGCCTGCAGGCGCTGATCGTCACGCTGGGGCACCGTGGCTCGGTCTACTTCGGCCGCGACGGCAGCACGATCGACACCCGCGACACGCCGGCGCCGCCCTTCGTCATCGACACGGTGGGGGCGGGCGACGCCTTCTCGGCGATCTTCCTGCTGGGCCGCATGCGCGGCTGGCCGCTGGCACTGGCGCTGGCGCGCGCCAACGAATTCGCCGGCGCGATCTGCGCCATTCCCGGCGCCGTGCCGCGCGACCTGGGCTTCTACGACAAGTGGATGGCGCGCTGGCGTTGAGTATCATCGCGTCATAACGTAGGGTGGGCGCCCCTGTGCCCACGCGTGACGCTCACATGGTGTTGGCGCATCAACGTGGACCAACACTGCTCATCGTTCACGCGTGGGCACGGAGCGCCCACCCTACGGGTAATTCTTAGAATCCGAAGCTTTCGCCCGCGCCGAGCAAGGTCGCAATCCCCAACCCCGCAAAGATCAGCGCCGCGATCCCGTGCACCAGCGTCAGCGGAATCTTGTTGGCGATACGCTCGCCAAAGTACACGGCCGGCACGTTGGCCAGCATCATGCCGAAGGTCGTGCCGGCCACGACCGCCACGATGTCCTGGTAGCGCGCGGACAGCGCCACGGTGGCGACTTGCGTCTTGTCGCCCATCTCGGCAATGAAGAAGGACAGCACGGTGGTGGCGAACACGCCGAACTTCGCCAGCGAGGCTTCGGTCTCGTCGACCTCGTCGGGAATCATGGTCCACACCGCCATGCCCAGGAAGGAAAGGCCGAGCACCCAACGCATCACCGATGGTCCGAGCAGCTCGCTCACCAGCGCGCCGACGGCGGCGGCGAAGGCATGGTTCAGCAGTGTCGCGACGAAGATGCCGGCGACGATGGGAAGGGGACGGCGAAAGCGGGCGGCGAGAAGGAAGGCAAGGAGCTGCGTCTTGTCGCCGATTTCAGCGAGGCCGACGATGCCGGTGGCGACCAGGAAGGCATCCATAGGGTGGTGCGGGCAAAAGCGCGGATCATAGCAGAGTCGGCGCCCGCGTAGCGCGTCAATACGGGAGGATGCCGTCACGTAGGGTGGGCGCCCCGTGCCCACCGGTACAGCGCCTGATCATCCCGCTCCCGGTTTCGTAGGATGGGTTCTGGAACCCACAGCACTACAGCAGTTGAACGCCCACCGGCCTTGCCAGCGCTTTCACCCTCAGATCGAAAGTGCTATCCTGCTCAGCTGCTCTCCCCGGCGCCAGACCGGGCCGCTTCACCATCGACGAGACACCATGAAAACCAGTTCCCTGCTGCGCGCCACCGCGTGCGCCATCCTTGGCACGTGGAGCGCGCATGCCTTCGCGCTCGACCCTTTAAGCTACGCCAACTACGACCAGGTCCGCACGCGCGCGCTGCACATGGACCTGAAGGCCGATTTTGCGAAGAAGACCCTGTCCGGCTACGCCGAACTGAGCCTCGACTGGCTCGACCAATCCGCGCGCACGCTCGACCTCGACACGCGCGAACTGACCATTGCGAAGATCGAAGCCCAGGACGCCAAGGGCCGCTGGACCCCGGTGAAGTACACGCTGGATAAATTCGACGAGGAGAAGGGCCAGGCCCTGCACGTGCACCTGGCCAGCCAGGCGCCGAAGGTGCGCATCCACTACCGCACCGCGCCAACCGCCAGCGCCCTGCAGTGGCTCACGCCTGCCCAGACCCTGTCGGGCAAGCGCCCCTTCATGTTCAGCCAGTCGCAATCGATCAACGCGCGCTCCTGGGTGCCGGTGCAGGACACGCCCTCGGTGCGCTTCACCTACAGCGCGCGTATCGAGGCTCCCGAAGGCCTGCGCGTCGTGATGAGCGCCGATAACGATCCGAAGGCCACCGGCAAGGGCGGCTGGAAGTTCAACATGCCGCAGCCGATCCCTTCCTATCTGCTGGCGATCGGCATCGGCGAACTCGAAGCGCGTACCCTGGGCAGCCGCACCGGCGTGTACGCCGAACCGCTGCGCATCAAGGCCGCCGAATATGAACTGGCCGACACCGAGAAGATGGTCGAGGCTGCCGAGTCGCTCTACGGCCCGTATCGCTGGGGACGCTACGACATGCTGGTGCTGCCGCCTTCGTTCCCGATCGGCGGCATGGAAAACCCGCGCCTGACCTTCCTGACCCCGACCATGATCGCGGGCGACCGCAGCCTGGTCGACCTGATCGCCCACGAGCTGGCGCACAGCTGGTCGGGCAACCTGGTGACCAACGCTTCGTGGAAGCACTGGTGGCTCAACGAAGGCTTCACCACCTACGTCACCACCCGCATCCTCGAGGTGCTGTACGGCGAAGAAGTGGCGCTGATGAACCTGCAGCTCGCGCAGGAGGAGGCGATCGAGTCCCTGAAGGACATCCCGAAGGAGAAGCAGGCGCTGGTCACGCGCGACCCGGATACGGGCTCGAGCACCTACACCGACGAAGGCCTGGCCTATCCGAAGGGAGCCTGGTTCCTGCGCACGCTCGAACAGCGCGCCGGCCGCGCCGTGTTCGATCCTTTCCTGCGGGGCTGGTTCGACAGCCACGCCTTCCAGAGCGTGACCACCGATCAGTTCGTGGCCTACCTGCGCAGCAATCTGCTGGCCAAGCATCCGCAGGTGATGAGCGAGGCCGAACTGGCCGAGTGGCTGCATGGCCCTGGCATCCCGGCCAGCGCGAAGTATGCGAAGTCGCAGCGCCTGAGCGCCCTCGATGCCGCCACCAGCGCCTGGCTGAAAGGCGAGCTGCCGACCGCCAGGCTCGACACGAAAGGCTGGACGGCGACCGAGTGGATGAAGTTCCTGAACGATATCGACAACAAGACCGACGCCGCGCGCCTGAAGGAGCTCGACGCCGCCTTCGGTCTCGCAAAAACCGGCAACAAGGAAGTGGCCTTCCGCTTCTACCGCGCTGCTGTGCACGCCGGCTACCGCGACGTCCGCCCGCAGATGCAGGAGTTCCTGATGAGCGTCGGCCGCCAGAAATTCGTGGTGCCGCTGTACGCGGCATTGCGCGCGAACCCCGAGGACCGTGCCTGGGCCGAGAACGTCTACAAGGTCGCCCGCGAGCGCTACCACCCTGAAACGCAGGGCAGCGTCGATAAACAGATGGCCAAACAGTAAAGGAAGCCCAGAGTGCAGAACATGAAACACCTTGCAGCCGCGATCCTGATCGCCTTCTCCGCCGCCGGCGCCTGTGCGTCGGCTAACGCCCAGACCGCGGTCGCGCCGCCGATCGCGCGCCCAGCCGCATCGAGCTATGACCTCGAACAGGACGTCAACCGCACCATGAAGGCCTTCGATGTGCCAGGCATCGCGATCGCCGTCGTCAAGGACGGGCAAGTCGTCGCCGCGCGCGGCTTCGGTGTGCGCAAGCTCGGCGAACCGGCGAAAGTCGACGGCAAGACCCTGTTCGAGATCGCCTCGAACTCGAAGGCCTTCACCGCCGCCGCGCTGGCGATGCTGGTCGACGAAGGCAAGCTGAAATGGGACGACCCGGTCGTCAAGCACCTGCCGGACTTCCAGATGTACGACGCCTACGTCACGCGCGAGATGACCGTGCGCGACCTGCTGACCCACCGCAGCGGCCTGGGCCTGGGCGCGGGAGATTTGCTGTGGTGGCCGACCACGACCTTCAGCACCGACGAGATCATCGAGAAGCTGCGCTACATCCGTCCGGCGACGAGCTTCCGCAACAGCTACGCCTACGACAACCTGCTCTACATCGTCGCGGGCAAGATCATCGCCCAGAAGTCGGGCAAGTCCTGGGGCGACACGGTGCGCGAGCGCATCCTCAAGCCGGTCGGCATGAACAGCACGACCACCAGCCTGGCGGAAAACGAAGGCAATCCGAACGCCTCGAACGCGCACAGCAAGATCAAGGACAAGATCAGCGCCGTGAAGTCGATGCCGGTGGCGAATGCGGTCGGCGCGGTCGGCATCAACACGAATGCCGAGGACATCGCAAAATGGATGCAGGTGCTGCTCGATAACGGCCGCGTGGCCGGCGCCAAGGGGGCGGACGGCAAGGAGCTGCGCCTGTGGAGCGAGGCCCAGGCGCGCGAGATGTGGACCGCGCAGACGCCGATGAAGATCAACACGCCGAAGCCGCCGCTGGCGGCAACGAAACCGAACTTCTACGCTTACGGCCTGGGCTTCCAGCTGCGCGACTACAAGGGCCAGCTGGTCGCCATGCATGGCGGCGCGCTGCAGGGCTTCTATTCGCGCGTGCTGCTGGTGCCGGAATCGAAACTGGGCATCGCGATCCTGACGAACGCTGAGAGCGGCGGCGCGCTGAGCGCGCTGCAATACCGCCTGCTCGACCAGTACATGACCGGCGCAACGCCGACCGACTGGATCAAGCTGGTCGCCGACATCGAGGAAGAAGCGCATGCGAAGGAGCTGGCGCGCCTGAAGTCGGCCTCGACCACGCGCGCCGCCAGCTCGAAGCCTTCGCTGGCGCTGGCCTCCTATGAAGGCCAGTACGAGGACCCGTGGTACGGCATCATGAACATCAAGCGCAACGGCAACAAGCTGCTCATGTCGTTCTCGCGCACGCCGGACCTCACCGGCGAGATGGAGCACTTCCAGCACGACACCTTCATCGTGCGCTGGAAGGAGCGCAACTTCAACGCCGACGCCTACGTCACCTTCTCGCTCGACCACGACGGCAGCATCGACCACGTGAAGATGAAGGCGGTGTCCGAGGAGACCGACTTCAGCTACGACTTCCACGACCTGTTGTTCACGCCGGTGAAGACGAAGACGAAGTAATCATGCACATGAACGCCGGGTCTCTCCCCGGCGTTTTTCATTGGGTGTGGAATGGAAATGACAAGATCGACGCCGCGCCGGACCGCCGCCGTGGCTCTTGCCGTCGTGCTAATTGGCGGCATCGCGTACAGCAAACCATGGGTGCGCGAAGTGTGGATAACAACCACGCCCGACGCGTTCGCGAGCGACGGCCAGCGCGCGCCACCCGGGCAGCTTTTCGTCCATCCCACTCCCGCGCCATGGCCCGAGGAAGTAAAAGACATCTGGCGCGCCGCCAAGTGGGGCCGCACGGTACACGTGTCGATGGTGCTTGATTGCGGCACGGTCAGGTTCGACATCGTCGGCGTGACGCAGGGACAGTACCTGGTCGTCGACGAACGGTCGATGACCCATCCGGCGAGGGTCCGGTCCGCACTGGGCGGCCGCGCCGATGCGCCTTGCAGCAGCAAGCCTGCCGATACGATCGGGATGGAACGATGAGGGCGAAGAATAAAAAATAACGGACCGATGGCCCGTTTTTATTGTTGGCTTGTCCCCGTAGGGTGGGCACCCTGTGCCCACGCGGAACGTGGCGTCATCGGCGGCTTTGCTCCGGACACACCAGCGGCGCAGCGTTGGCGCGTCCACAAGTTCACGCGCTAACGGCTATCTCGGCCGCGGCAAACGCTGTGCCGAGGGCGGGCTGCGAACGAAGCCAACACGGTTCACGCTTTCGCGTGGGCACAGAGTGCCCACCCTACGGATCACGTCACCGCCGTATCCAAAAAAACGGGGCCATCGGCCCCGTTTTCTTTACTGCTTCACGAACTTCAGCGTCATGCGATCGCTCTCGCCGATCGCCAGGTACTTTTCGCGGTCCTTGTCCTTGTTCGCCAGTACCGGCGGCAGGGTCCACACGCCTTTTTCGTGGTTCGCCGTGTCCTTCGGATTGGCGTTCACTTCCGATTTGCCGGCCAGCTTGAAGCCGGCGCTCTCGGCCATCTTGATGACATACGCTTCGTGCACGTAGCCGCTCGAGGCCTTCTCGTCCTGCTTCATCGAAGCCGGCAGACGGTGGTCGACCACGCCCAGCACGCCGCCCGGTTTCAGGACCTTGTGGATTTCCCTGAAGGTGGTCTTCACCGCCTCGTCGCCCGCGCCTACCCAGTTGTGCAGGTTGCGGAAGGTGAGCACCATGTCGACGCTGTTGGCGGGCGCGATCGCATAGCGGGTCGGCGGTTCGAACACGGCCGGCACCACCTTGTCGTACAGCGCCGGGTTCGAGTCGAGCTTCTTGCGGAAGGCCTGGCCATAGCGCTTGCCCGGCTCGATGGCCTCGCCCGCGCCGATCAGCTTGCCCTTCTCGCGCAGGTAGGGCGCGAGGATCTCGGTGTACCAGCCGCCGGACGGCACCAGCTCCACCACCGTCATGTTCGGCTTGATGCCGAAGAAGGTGAGGGTCTCGTAGGGGTGGCGGTAGACGTCGCGCGCCCGGTTGCTTTCGGCACGGTGTTCGCCGGCGATGACGGCCTTCAGTGCATCGTCGGCCTGGGCGGCGCCGGCCATGCCGGTGGCCAGCAAGGCGGCCAGGATCAGTCGTTTCATGGGTCAAGGTCTCCGTGGTGGTATGCGTGTGCTTGCAGGCCCGGTCAACGCCGTTGCCGTCGCGCCCGATGATCAGGCAAGCCATCTTGCCAGTCAAGCAAATCCGCGCGCGCACCCCAAGCCTGTGTCAATACGCGAGATAGAACGTATGTACTGTCCGCACAGTGTCCGCGCGGACACCCGGACACCGTGCGGACATCGGCGTGGGCCAGCCATTTCGCCGTTCACCCCGCTGGTATAAAGATTGCCTATCCAAAATCTTTAGTTGCTGATAATGTTTAGCAGTTTGCCGTCGCGCTCGCTGCGATGACAGCCACGAGTTCTACATATACATACGCGGCTTGCCCGTGTGCGCGCCGCCCCCGAAGCAGGTGAATTCAGGAGACACAATGGAACGTCGTACCTTTCTCAACATCGGCACCATCGCATTTGGCTCGATGCTCATCCCGGTCGCCGGACGCGCGATCGCGGCCGAGGAACTGATCAATCCCATGGCCGCATCGGCCAAGAAGGCGCTGGCCGACATCGCGCTGAACGCCGCCACCAAGGCCGGCGCTTCCTACTGCGACGTGCGCATCGGCCGCTACCTGAACCAGTTCGTCACCACCCGCGATTTGAACGTCGAGAACGTCGTCAATACCGAGTCGGCCGGCGTCGGCGTGCGCGTGATCGCGGGCGGCGCCTACGGTTTTGCCGCGACCTCCGATATGACGCCGGACGGCATCGCCGGCGCCGCGCGCCAGGCCGTCGCGATCGCCAAGGCCAACGCCAAACTGCAGTCCGAACCGGTGCAGCTTGCACCAGTCAAGGGCGTCGGTGAAGTGTCGTGGAGCACGCCGATCAAGAAGGACTGGCGCACCGTGCCGATCAAGGAAAAGGCCGACCTGCTGATCGCCGCCAACAAGGCCGGCATGGACGGCGGCGCGAACTTCATGCAGTCGATGCTGTTCCAGGTGAACCAGCAGAAGTATTTTGCTTCGACCGACGGCTCCTACATCGACCAGGACCTGCACCGCCTGTGGGCGCCGATCAACGCCACCGCGGTCGACAAGGCAACGGGCAAGTTCCGCTCGCGCAGCGGCCTGGGCGCGCCGGTCGGCATGGGCTACGAATACCTGGACGCCCGTCCCGAGCACAAGGTCAAGGCAGCGGGCGGCGTCGCCACCCTGTACACCGATTCCTACGACATCATCGAGGACGCGCGTGCCGCCGGCCGCGACGCCAAGAAGAAGCTGACCGCGAAATCGGTCGCGCCGGGCAAGTACGACCTGATGCTCACCCCCGAGCACCTCTACCTCACCATCCACGAATCGGTCGGCCACCCGACGGAACTGGACCGCGTGCTCGGCTACGAGGCGAACTACGCCGGCACCAGCTTCGCCACGCTCGACAAGTGGCAGTCGAAGAACTTCAAGTACGGCTCGCCGATCGTCAACATCGTCGCGGATAAAACCACCCCGGGTTCGCTGGGTGCTGTCGGCTACGACGACGAAGGCGTCAAGTGCAAGCAGTGGGACATCGTCAAGGACGGCATCCTGGTCAACTACCAGGCCACGCGCGACCAGGCCCACATCATCGGCGAGAAGGAATCGCACGGCTGCTCCTACGCCGATTCCTGGAGCAACGTGCAGTTCCAGCGCATGCCGAACGTCTCGCTCGCGGCCGGCAAGAAGCGCCTGACGCCGGACGAGATGGTCAAGGACATCAAGAAGGGCATCTACATCGTTGGCGAGGGCTCGTTCTCGATCGACCAGCAGCGCTACAACTTCCAGTTCGGCGGCACCCTGTTCTATGAGATCAAGGACGGCAAGATCGGCCAGATGCTCGAAGACGTGGCCTACCAGGCCAACACCCAGGAATTCTGGAATGCCTGCACGGCGATCTGCGACGAGCGCGACTGGCGCATGGGCGGTTCCTTCTTCGACGGCAAGGGCCAACCTCCGCAGATCAGCATTGTTTCGCACGGTTCGTCGACCGCGCGTTTCAACGGCATCAACGTGATCAACACCGCTCGCAAGATCGGCTAAGGCAGGGAACCACATGAGCATCTTGACCCAGGAACAAACCAAACGCATCTGCGACCGCGTGATGTCGATCTCGAAAGCCGACGAGTGTATCGTCAGCATCGGCGGCAAACGCGCCGGCAACATCCGCTTCGCCCGCAACGCCGTTTCCACCGCCGGCCTGACCGACGACACCAGCCTCACCGTACGCGTCGCCTTCGGCAAGCGCCAGGGCACCGCCAGCATCAACGAATTCGACGACAAGTCGCTCGAGCGCGTCGTGCGCCGCGCCGAGGAGCTGGCGCGCCTGGCGCCGGAGAATCCGGAGTTCATGCCGGCCGTCTCGAAAGCGCAGTTCAAGGCCTCGAACACCTTCGTGCAGAAGACCGCCGACATCGATCCCGAGATCCGCGCCCAGGCCGCCGCCTACAGCATCGAGGCCTGCCGCAAGAAGGGCCTGGTCGCCGCCGGCTTCCTGCTCGACACCACCTCCTTCGAGACCATCGCGAATTCGAACGGCGTGTTCGGCCACCAGGCCCTGACCTCGCTCGACTTTACCTGCACCATCCGCACCGAAGACGGCCGCGGTTCCGGCTGGGTCAAGCGCTCGGCGCGCGACCTGGCCCGCTTCGACCCGCGCGAGGCGGCCGACGTCGCCATCGAAAAAGCGCTGCGTTCGGTCGACGCAAAAGCGCTGGAACCGGGCCGCTACACCGTGGTGCTGGAACCGGCCGCGACCAGCGACCTGCTCGCCTTCATGTTCAACGGCTTCGATGCGCGCCGCGCCGACGAGGGCCGCAGCTTCCTGTCCAAGGCCGGCGGCAAGAACCGCCTGGGCGACAAGCTGTTCGACGAGAAGGTGAACATCTGGACCGATCCATGGAACCCGGACGTGCCGGTGCTGCCCTGGGACAACGACATGCGCGCACGCGAACGCGTTTCGCTGATCAAGGACGGCCGCGTGGCCGCGATGGACTATTCGCAGTACTGGGCGAAGCAGAAGGGCGCACGCTCGATCGGCAGCCCGGGCAACTTCATCATGGCCGGCACCGATAAAACCACGGCCGAGCTGGTCGCGAACACCAAGAAGGGCGTGCTCGTCACCCGCACCTGGTACATCCGCATGGTCGACCCGCAATCGGTGGCGCTGACCGGCCTGACCCGCGACGGCACCTTCTACATCGAGAACGGCAAGATCAAGCACCCGATCAAGAACTTCCGCTTCAACGAAAGCCCGGTCACGCTGCTCAACAACATCGAAGAGATCGGCAAGCCGGTGGTGATCGGCGGCGACGAGGGACCGGACCCGATGGTGATCCCGTCGATGAAGGTCAGGGACTTTAACTTCACGTCCTTGTCGGACGCGGTGTAAGAACAGCTGCTGGCGCGGACAGTAGGGTGGGCACTCCGTGCCCACGCGAACGTTCGCGTCACGTTGACGCCGAAACGATATGCCATCGGATGCACCGTGGCGGCATATCGGGAAACGACCACGAACACGGCAACAAACCGCACGCATCCGCGTGGGCAGTGGGGCTGGCTAAATGCCAGCACCACAAAGTGCCCACCCTACGAGCGTAATGGAGAAACAATGGAACGACGTAGCTTCTTAAAAATCGGCGCCGGCACGGCGGGCGCCATGCTGGTCCCGGTCTTCGGCAACGCGATCGCGGCCGAAGACCTGCTGAACCCGATGGCGGTCAGCTTCAAGAAATCCCTGGCCGACGCCGCCCTGAACGCGGCTACCCAGGCAGGCGCCTCCTACTGCGACGTGCGCATCGGCCGCTACCTGAACCAGTTCATCACGACGCGCGACCTGAACGTCGAAGGCATCACGAACACCGAGTCGACCGGCGTCGGCGTGCGCGTGATCGCGAACGGCGCCTACGGTTTCGCCGCCACCAACAGCATGAACCCGGACGCCGTCGCTGGCGCCGCGCGCCAGGCCGTGGCGATTGCGAAAGCGAACGCCAAGCTGCAGACCGAACCGGTGCAACTCGCTCCCGTGAAAGGCGTGGGCGAGGTCAGCTGGGCGACGCCGTTCAAGAAGGACTGGCGCGCGGTTCCGGTCAAGGAAAAGGCCGAGATGCTGATCGCGGCGAACAAGGCCGGCCTGGAGGCGGGCGCAAGCTTCATGACAGCGAACCTCTTCCAGATCAACCAGCAGAAGTATTTCGCGTCCACCGACGGCTCCTACATCGACCAGGACATTCACCGCCTGTGGGCGCCGATCAATGCCACCGCGGTCGACAAGACGACCGGCAAATTCCGCTCGCGCGGCGGCCTTGGCGCGCCGGTCAGCATGGGCTACGAATACTTCGACGTGCGCGCCCAGGACAAGGTGCGTGCCGCCGGCGGTGTGACCACGCTCTACACCAAGTCGTATGACGTGATCGAGGATGCGCGCCTCGCAGGCAAGCAGGCCCGCGAGAAGCTGAGCGCGAAATCGGTCGAACCGGGCAAGTACGACCTGGTGCTGGCGCCGGAACACCTGTTCCTGACCATCCACGAAGCCGTCGGCCACCCGACGGAGCTGGACCGTGTGCTCGGCTACGAAGCCAACTACGCCGGCACCAGCTTCGCCACCCTCGACAAGTGGCAGACGAAGAAATTCAAGTTCGGCTCCGAGCGCGTGAACTTCGTGGCGGACCGCACCACGCCGGGTTCCCTCGGCCTGATCGGCTACGACGACGAAGGCGTGCCGGCCAAGCAGTGGGACATCATCAAGGATGGCGTGCTCGTGAACTACCAGGCGACGCGCGACCAGGCCCACATCATCGGCGAGAAGGAATCGCACGGCTGCTCGTATGCGGACTCGTGGAGCAATGTGCAGTTCCAGCGCATGCCGAACGTGTCGCTGGCCGCCGGCAAGGCCAAGCTCACGCCGGACGAGATGGTGGCCGACGTCAAGAAGGGCATCTACATCATCGGCCGCGGTTCCTACTCGATCGACCAGCAGCGCTACAACTTTCAGTTCGGCGGCACCCTGTTCTACGAGATCAGGAACGGCAAGATCGCAGGTCCCCTGGAAGACGTGGCCTACCAGTCGAATACCCAGGAATTCTGGAATGCCTGCAGCGCGATCTGCGACGAGCGCGACTGGCGCATGGGCGGCTCCTTCTTCGACGGCAAGGGCCAGCCGAGCCAGGTCAGCGCAGTCTCGCATGGGTCGAGCACCACGCGCTTCAACGGCATCAATGTCATCAACACCGCACGCAAGATCGGTTGAGGAGAGAAACGATGAAACAGCTGAACCAGGAAGAAGCAAAACGCATCTGCGACCGTGTCCTCTCGTTCTCGAAGGCCGACGAATGCAGCGTCGACATCAGCGGCAACCGCTCGGGCAACGTGCGCTTCGCGCGCAACAGCATCTCGACCGCCGGCCTGAATGAGGACATGACCCTGACCGTGCAGGTCGCCTTCGGCAAGAAGTCGGGCATCGCCCAACTCAATGAGTTCGACGACAAGTCGCTGGAAAAGGCCGTGCGCCGCGCCGAGGAGCTGGCGCGCCTGGCGCCCGAGAATCCGGAGTTCATGCCGGCGGTCGGCAAGCAGCAGTACAAGGCCACGCCGACCTTCGTGCGCTCGACGGCCGACATCGACCCCGAATTCCGCGCCCAGGTCGCCGCCTACAGCATCGAGGAAGCGAAGAAGAACAAGCTGGTCTGCGCCGGCTTCTTCAACGATAACACCCGCTTCAACGCGATCGCCAACTCGAACGGCGTGTTCGGCTTCCAGGAAATGACCGATCTTACCTACACCTGCACCGCGCGCACCGAAGACGGCCGCGGTTCGGGCTGGGTCAGCCGCGCGGCGGTCGACGCGCGCCGCTTCGACGCGCGCGAAGCCGCCGGGGTGGCCATCGAGAAGGCGCTGCGTTCGGTCGATGCGAAAGCGCTGGAGCCGGGCCGCTACACCGTGATCCTGGAGCCGGCAGCGACCTCCGAAGTGCTGGGCAATATGTTCGCGTCCTTCGACGCGCGCGACGCCGACGAGGGCCGCAGCTTCCTCACCAAGGCCGGCGGCAAGAACCGCCTGGGCGACAAGCTGTTCGACGAGCGCATCAACGTCTGGACCGACCCCTGGAATCCGGACGTGCCGGTGCTGCCCTGGGACGGCGGCTCGAGCCTGGCGCGCCAGCGCACCGACATCATCAAGAACGGCCGCATCGCCTCGCTCGAGTACTCGCGCTACTGGGCGCAGAAGAAGGGCGTGAAGCCGACCGCGGGCCACGGCAACATGATCATGGCAGGCGGCACCAAGTCGCTCGACGAGCTGATCGCCTCGACCAAGAAGGGCGTGGTCGTGACCCGCACCTGGTACATCCGCATGGTCGATCCGCAGTCGCTCCTGATCACGGGCCTGACCCGCGACGGCACCTTCTACGTCGAGAACGGCAAGATCAAGTACCCGATCAAGAACTTCCGCTTCAACGAGAGCCCGGTCACCCTGCTCAACAACGTCGAGGAACTGGGCAAGGCCGAAGTGATCGCACCGGACGAGGTGCCTTACCAGATGATCCTGCCGCCGATGAAGGTACGCGACTTCAACTTCACCTCGCTGTCCGACGCGGTGTAAATGGCACGGTTTGACTTCTACTTCACGCGCCTGATGTATGAATCGGGCGACTGGGATGTGGACATCCGCATGCCCAGCAACGTGCTCAATTCGCTCGTCGAGTACACCACCCTGAAGGTGGACCCGACGGAGCGGATGGTGGCACTCAGCGACCCCAAGATGCTCGAAGCGCCGTTCTGCTACCTGGCAGGGCACAAGCTGGTGCAGTTCACGCCAGCCGAGCGCAGCAACTTCGAGCGCTACGTGAAGGGCGGGGGCTTCGTGTTCGTGGACGACTGCAACCACGACATCGACGGCCTGTTCGCCAAGTCGTTCGAGGCCGAGATGGCGAAGATCTTCGGCGCCACGGCCTTGAAGAAGATTCCGAACAATCACCCGATCTATTCGAGCTTCTTCAAGTTCGACGGTCCACCGAATACCTCGGTGGAGCTGAACGGCTGGGGCGACGACCTGGTGCACGAATACCTGAAGGCGATCGAGATTGGCGGGCGCGTGCGCGTGCTGTACTCGAACAAGGACTATGGCTGCGAGTGGGACTACGACTTCCGTAATAAACGTTTTCTCGCGGTCGACAACACCCGCTTTGCGGTGAACATCATTCAATATGCGTTGGGAGCTTGAGCGGTGGCTGAACAGGATGTAGTAGCGTGGAATGAAGCGGAAGTGGCCGAGCTGGTCGCGAAGACGGCGGCCCTGAAGGCCAGCATGGGCCGGGTAATCATCGGCCAGGAAGAGGTGGTCGAGCTGTTGATCACCTGCCTGCTGGCCGGCGGCCATGCCCTGGTCGAGGGCGTGCCGGGGCTGGGTAAAACCCTGCTGGTGAAGTCCCTGGCCCAGGCTACCGACATGCAGTTCCGCCGGGTGCAATTCACGCCCGACCTGATGCCTTCGGATATCGTGGGCACCGAGATCCTGGAAGAAGACCAGGCCACGCGCCAGCGTTCCTTCCGCTTCCAGCCTGGCCCCGTGTTCACCCAGGTGCTGCTGGCCGACGAGATCAACCGCGCGCCGCCGAAGACCCAATCGGCCCTGCTCGAAGCGATGCAGGAACGCTCGGTCACCTTCGCCGGCCAGACCCACAGGTTGCCGCGCCCCTTCTTCGTGCTGGCGACCCAGAATCCGATCGAACAAAGCGGCACCTATCCGCTGCCGGAAGCCCAGCTCGACCGCTTCCTGCTGCGCATCGACGTTGGCTATCCGACCGAGGACGAGGAAGTCATGATGGTGGCAAAGACCACCAACGCCGGGCTTCAGGACGCCGAACCGGCAATGGACTTGAACAGCCTGCTGCGCCTGCAGCAGCTGGTGCGCGACATCGGGATTGGCGACCACCTGGTGCGCTACGCGACGCGCCTGGTGCGGGCGACCCGGCCGCAGGAGACCACGGTCTCCGCGGTGAAAAAACACGTCGGCTGGGGCGCCGGTCCGCGCGCCGGCCAGGCGCTGGTGCTGGCCTCCAAGGCGCGCGCGCTGATGCAGGGTCGCCTGGCAGTGACGCGCGACGATATCCAGGCCATGCTGCTGCCGGTGCTGGCGCACCGCGTGTTGCGCAATTTCGAGGCCGAGGCCGACGGCGTGGCGATGGCCGACATCCTGCAGGCCCTGCGCAACGAGATCAAGGTCGATTAATTGGCATTGGCTAAGGGTTTGACAAGTGCAGCGCTGATCGCGCACACGACCGACCTCGACCTCGTGATCCGCCACGTGCTGGCGGGACTGGGGCAGGGCATCCATGCCGGCCGCGAGCGCGGCGCCGGCGTCGAGTTCTCCGAGTACCGCGCCTACGCGCCGGGCGACGAGTGGCGCCGCGTCGACTGGAAGCTGCTGGCGCGCGCCGACCGCTACTACGTGCGCGAGGCCGAGCGCGACAGCCATGTCGCGGTCTGGCTGGTGCTGGACGCCAGCGCCTCGATGATGGAACCCAGCCGCAGCATCGCCGGTCTCGATAAACTGGCCTATGCCCGCACGCTGCTCGGCTGCGTGGCGGCGATCGCCCAGCGCCAGGGCGACGCCTTTGGTCTCGTCGTGCTGTCCGGCGGACGTGCGCACTTCGTGCCGGCCGCGCGCGGGCCGCGCCAGTTGCAGCGCGTGCTGGCCCGGCTGAACGCGGCGAAGGCCGAGGGCGAGTTGCCCGAGGCGGCTGTGCTGAAATCCAGCCTGCGCTTTGCACAGTCGCCGGTGCTGGTGTTCGCCGCCAGCGATTTCCTCGATTTTCCCTCTCCCTTGTCGGAAGCATTGCTGAGGCTGCGCCACATGCGCCACGACGTGCGCCTGGCCTGCCTGCAGACCGAGGCCGAGTGCACGGGCAGCTTCGATGCCGACCCGGCTTATCGCGACCCCGAGGAGGATGGCGGCGTGTTCCGCTTCGGCGCCGACCTGCGCGAGGGATATCTACGCAACCGCGAACAGCACTTCGCGGCCGTGACGGAGGCCTGCCGCGCCAGTGATGTGCCGGTGGTCGAGGCGCGCATTGAACAGGCGCCAGGCGAGGTCTTGCGCCAGCTGCTGCGCCAGGCGGTGCGTCGATGAACAGCCTGTGGTGGTTTGCATTGCCGACCCTGCTGCTCCCGATCTGGTGGCACAGGAAGAAGCGCGTCCAGGTCAAGGCCGAGCCGCTGGCCAGCGCGCGCTTCCTGCCGCGTACCGAGCCGCGCCAGATGCGCGTCTGGCGCTGGGCCGACGTGGTCCTGCTCATTGTGCGCTGCCTGTTGCTGGCCTGCCTGATCGCCTGGCTGGCCGATCCGGTATTCCCGTGGCGCGGCAATACGGTCGTCGTGGCGGAAGGAAGTGACGCGCAGTGGGTCGAGCGTCAGATCAAGGAAGCCGGCTTTGGCGAGGCGACGCGCCTGCCGCTGCCGGCAAGCGGGGCGCTGGCCTGGATCCGCGCGCACGAGCGCGAATGGAAGCCGGATGCGCGCCTGCTGGTGCTGGGCGATATCCCGATGCCGGCTGCGCCGCCCCAGTTCATCCATCCGGTCGAACTGCGTACGCAGGCCAGGCCGGCCGTCCCGAGCGAGGTGCGCGTCGCCATCGTCGGGGAGGCGGGGCCGTGGCGCCGCACGTTCGCCGCGTTGAACGGTCCGGTGCGCGTGGTGGTCGAGGACGCGCCAAGTGCAAAAACCGAACTGATTGTCTGGAACAAGCCCGAGGCGCCGCCTTCGTCGCTGCGCGCGCCGCTGTGGTGGGTGGCCGATGCGGCAGCCTTCCCTGAACTGGCAAAGGCGAAGTCGGTCGACGGCATCCGCTACGCCGACAGTACGCGCGGCCGCCTGTGGAGCGCCAGCGCATGGCCGCCGGCCGATCCGGCTGCGGCACGCAGCCTGCTGGAAACCTGGCGCCGCCTGCACTACGCGCCCGTGGCCTACACCATGCCGTCCACCAGCTTCGCGCCTTCAAAAGTGCCTGCTGCCGAACATGCCGGCGGCGCGGTGCGCGACTTCCTCATGATGGCGCTGATTGCCCTGTTTGCACTCGAAAGGATCCTCACCCATGCACGCCGACGCTGACATCGCGCAGCGCCTGTGGCGCGCCGCCATGCTGCGGCGTCTGCCGCTTTGGGTGCTGGGGGCCTTGCCCTGGCTCTCGCTGCGGCTGCTGCCCGGCCTGCTGGCCTGGGTTGCCTGGTGCATGTGGGATGGCGCGCGCCTGCGCCAACGCGTCAATCGCGGCTGGACCGGCTGGCTGGACGCCGCCGTGCCCGAACTGGAAGACAGCTCGGCCCTGCTGGTCGAGGCAGAAACCCCGATCGCCCGCTTGCAGCGCAGCCGCCTGCTGGCGCGCATCGACGCCAGCCTGGACAAGCGCACCGTACGCGCCATCGTGCGCGAACGCGTGGATATGGGCCTGAGCTGGCTCGCGCCCTGGCTGGCCTTTGCCGCCGTGGTCTGGTTCCTGGGCCAGCAGTCAGGCGCGTCGCAAGCAGCGGCGCCGCATGCGTCGGCGAGGGCTGCACAAGCCGCCGTGGTGCCGGAACTGACGATGACCGCCACGCCGCCCGCCTACACGGGCGTAGCACGCTCGACCGGGTCGCCGCGCAATCTCGAGCTGCCAGAAGGGAGCACGGTCGCGTGGTGCCTGAAGAATCCGGAAGCGGGCGAGACCATCCTCGAGCTGAGCGATGGCCGCACACTGAACGTGGGCGCCAGGTGCGCGAGCTTGAGCGTTACGGAATCGCTGTTCTGGCGCTGGCGCGGCGCGCGCTACACCGTGAAGGTGACGCCGGACGCCGCGCCGCAGATCACGGTCACCCAGCCGACCCAGATGATCCAGGAACTCAAGCCCGGGGCGCAGTCCGCCGCCATGGCGCTCTCCGTGCGCGACGACTACGCGGTGCGCCGCGCCACCCTGCACCTGACGCTGGCGCGCGGCAGCGGCGAGAACATCAAGTTCACCGACCGCGAGATGCCGTTACCAAGCTCCTCCGACCCGCGCGTGCGCAACTGGGCCAAGCAGTGGACGCTGGCCGAGCTGGGCATGGAGCCGGGCGACGAGCTCTACTTCTTTGTGCGCGCCGTCGACAACGCCGCCAGGCCGCACACGGTGCAGTCACCGACCTACACGCTGCGCCTGCCCGCGCCCGAGCAGGAAGAAGAGGAAGTCACTTCGGCCATGCCGGTGCTGGTGAAACCCCAGAGCCTGCGCAGCCAGCGCCAGATCATCATCGACACCGAGCAGCTCATCGCCGACACGCGGTCGACCCGGATGAGCGCCGCCGAAGTGCGCGAGCGCAGCGAGGCGATCGCCGCCGACCAGGGCCAGCTGCGCCGCCGCTACGGCCAGTTCCTGGGCGAGGAATCGACCTTGTTCAGCGGCGAAGAAGAGCACGACGACCATGACGACCATGCAGCCCCCGGCAAGCCGATCGACGTGCTGCACGAATTCGGCCACGCCCACGACGAGGCGGAAAACGCCACGCTCTACGACGAGGGCACGAAGAAAATCCTGCGCCGCGCCCTGGTGGCGATGTGGGATGCGGAGAAGGCCCTGCGCGCCATCAATCCGAAGAGCGCGCTCGCGCCCGAGCACAAGGCGCTGGAGGCGATCAAGGAATTGCAGCAGGCCGACCGCATCTACCTGCACAAGACCGCTTTCGTGTCGCCGCCGATCAAGGAAGAGATCCGCATGACGGGCGACGTGGTGGGCGCGGCCAGCTACCGGCGCGAGCAGGGCGAAACGCAGGATGCGATCCCGGCGCCATTGCGCGAGCTGGTGGCGGCGCTGTCGCAGGAGGGACCATTGCCCGCCCTGTGGACCCGCACCGCCCACGACTGGGTGCACGAGCGCCTGCAGGACGATGAGCAGCGCCTGGCCGCCCAGCGCGCGATCCAGGACGTGCTTGATGGCTGCCTGCGCTGCCGTCCGGCCCTGCGCGCCTGGCTGCGCGCCGGCGTCGCCCAGGCGCCCGTCATCCTGCAGGCCAAACCCGTGGCGCAGACGCCGTTTACCCGCGCCTGGGCAGAAGGAGACAAACGATGAGCATCGCCATCGTCATCATCGGCGCGGCCAGCCTGCTTTTGTACCTGTGGCGCCGGCGCTGGTTTGATGCGCTGCTGGTCCTTGTCGCCACCGCCGCGCTGTTCCTGCTGGCCACCGGCTGGAAGCTGCCGGGCGAGCTTGGAACCACGCTGGCAATCGACCCGAATAAACCGCCGGCGACGCTGGACGGCGTGCGCGCGCTTACCCTCAGCGGCGACGGCCTGCGCGCCGCCCAGTGGCAGGACCTGCCGGCGCGTCCGCTGGCCTGGACGATGCCGGCGTCAGACACGCTGCGCCTGGACTTCCCGCGCCGCCTGGCGCTGGGCCGCATGTTCACGCTCACGGTCCAGCGGGGTGACAAGACGCCGGCGCGCCTGCAACTGCTGGCCGAGAACGGCCAGCAACTGGCCGAGGTGCGCGGCAGCGGCGACTTGACGGTGCAGTGGCTGCCGCCGCTGGCCGAAACGCTGGAACTGAAGGCGCGCCTGTTCGACGACAGGAGCAAGCTGCTGGCCGAGGGGCCGGTGCCTGTCGTGGTCGAGGAAACCCCGCCGCTGCAGGTGCGCGGCCGCTTCAGCGCGCCGTCCTTCGACCTGCGCGTGCTGAACGAACTGCTGGCCGGCAGCCGCGCCGTCATCGACTGGCAGGTCACGCTCGGTAAAACCGTCACCCGCAGCGAGACGGCGCGCGAAAAAATGGACAAGCCCGACCTGCTGGTGATCGATGCGGCCTGGTTCGAGCGCGCATCCGGCGCCACCCGCAGTGCCCTGCTGGAACAGGTAAAAGAGGGCGCCGCGCTGCTGGTGCTGGGCGGGAGCGCCAACGACAGTGCCGTCTGGTCGCGCAGCGTGCAGCTGGCGCTGCGGCCCCAGGCTGCCGACGCCACGATCGGTTCGCTGGCGCTGACAGCAGCGCCCTTGAACCCGGCCGCGGCGCAGGCCGGCGCCTGGGCTGGCCGCGACGCCGTGTGGTCGCGCCAGTGGGGCCAGGGCCGCATCGGCTGGCTCGGCGCCGCCGACTGGCACCGCCAGGCGATCAAGGAACCGCGCGCGCTGGCGCTGTGGTGGCAGGGCGTGCTGGATACGCTTGGCGTGCAGCGCATCGAGGAGGTCGAGTGGCTCGCGCCCGAAGAGATGCCGATGCCGAATCAGCGCCTGGAAGTCTGCGCCCAGGGCGTGCAGGGAAAGGTGCATTTCCAGGATCTCGGTCAAACGCTGGCGTGGCAGCGCCGCAGCGACCGTATCGATGCGTCCTGCGTGGCCGTGTGGCCGCGCCAGGCTGGCTGGCTGCGCATGGAAACGCAAGGGGCCAAGCCGGCGGTCGGCCAGGTTTATGTCTACGCACCAGGCGATTGGCCGCTGTGGCAGGCGGCTGAGCGGCGTGACGCCACCGCACGTTATGCGGCGCGCACCTTGACGCCGGCCGCGCAAAACCAGCGCATGCTGCCGGGCTGGCCGTTTGCGCTCGTGTTCGCATTGGTCATGCTGTGTTTGTGGTGGCGTGAGCGGCGTTGAAATATCAACAGATCGGCAGCTAGCCTGCAGCCGCCATCGCAGGCGGTGGCGCCACCAACTGCAGGCTGGCAGCGCCACCGCGCAATGGTGCCGCCGTCTCATCGAACTGATAAGCACTCGCATCGTGCATTTCCCATCCTCCGTCACCCATGAGGTGCAGCACATGGGTATGGTGCCGCAGCACGGCCGGCCGGTGGGCAATGCTGATCAGGGTGGTGCCGTTCGCGCGCAGGCGTGCATAGAGCGAGGCTTCGTTGCCGCTGTCGAGTGCGCTGGTCGCTTCGTCCAGGATGACGATGCCCGGCTCGTGCACCAGCACGCGGGCGAAAGCCAGGCGCTGCTGTTCGCCGATCGACAGCAGCTTTTCCCAGTCGTGCACGGCGTCCAGGCCGCCCATGCGCTCTGCCAGGCGCGGCAGGTGCACCTCCTCCAGGATGGCCAGTAGCTGGGCGTCGCTCAGGCGCGAGTGTGCGCTGGGATAGATGAGCTGGCTGCGCAGCGTGCCCGACTGCAGATAAGGCTGCTGCGGCAGGAAAAAGATGCTCTCCAGGGGCGGATGATGGATCACGCCGCTGCCGGTATTCCATAAACCCGCGATCGCGCGCAACAGCGAACTTTTGCCGCAGCCGCTTTCGCCGGTAATGAGCAGTGCGTCGCCCGGCTTCAGGAGCAGGTTCAGGCCCCTGATGAGCACCCGTTCCGATTGCGGTGGATGCAGGGTCAGGGATTCCAGCGCAAACTGTGCGCCCGGACGCATCTGGATGCGCGGCTGGGTGTCGTCGGCAACCTGCCCTCGCGCGTCGGGCAACATCAGCCTGGACAAGGCCTGCAAGCGGTCGATGCCCGCCACGAAGCGGCTCAGGCTCTCGAAGTTATCGACAATCAGGCCCACGGCGGCCAGCACGGCGGTGAACGCGCCGGCCGCCTGCACGGCCCGGCCTACCTCCAGCTCGCCCGACAGGACGCCCTGGGCCAGGATCACGAAGGGCAGCACCAGGGTGAGCTGGCTGAAGGAGCGCTGAAAGAGGTTGAGCGAACACTGCTTGCGGATCAGCTGGGTGAAATTCTGGATGACCTGGTCGAACTTGCTGTCGATGTGCGCACGTTCCTGGGCTTCGCCGCGGTAGAAGGCAATCGATTCGGCATTTTCGCGCAGGCGCATCAGGCTGAAGCGAAAGTCCGCTTCACGCCGCAGCTGGCGGAAGTTCAGCTGGATCAGCGGGTTGCCGTAGATGTAGAGGGCAACCACGGTGCCCGCCAGCGCGTACACCGCCAGTACGCCGACCAGCACCCGCGAAATCGACCACAGCACGGTGCTGAACGCCACCAGCTGCATGATCGAGCCCAGGAAGATCAGCAGGAAATGAATGGATCGTCCGGTGAAGGTGTTGATGTCCTCGCTGATGCGCTGGTCGGGATTGTCGATCCCGCTGTCGGCATGCAAGGCATAGTACTTGCGGCCTGTCAGGTAGCCGTCGAGGAAACGGCCGGTGAGCCAGCGCCGCCACTGGTTGGCGAAGCGGTCGCGCATGTAGTAATAGAAGGCGTAGACCGGTACCGCGAAGGCCAGGACGAGCAGGCAGGCGCGTACCGATGTCCAGAAGCGGTCGCCGTTCCTGGCCGCCAGCGCCGAGGTCATCTCGCCGGTCTGGTTGTTCAGCATGACCGCCAGTTTGGTCTCCACCAGCATCAGCGCGATCAGCAGCAGGAGCAGGGTCCATGCCGCCCTTTTTTCCTCTCCCAGCCAATACGGTTTTGCCACATTGACGAATTGTCGCCAGGCGGCGAGCGACAGTGGCGCTGCCCGGCGGCCCTTGCCTTGTGGCGCAGGAATGTCCCCGGCCGCGGGGCCGGCGGTGGCGGAGATAGGCGTCTTCATGTTCGTTCGATTCGGTGATCGCCTGGGTTCCAGTGCACGGGCGCGAGCGATGTCGATGATCCCGAAGAATGAGCAGGAAAGCGTGCCGGAAGGCGTTCCGGAGCGCTGCATGCCTTCGCTCGTGCCGTCGTTCCATGGCCGGGCACATCGTGTTGCCCGAGCCGTACACTCAGCATACGACTGGGCATGGAGCTGTTCCGTGCGAAAACAGACATAGCGCTCATTGCCCTTTTTGAACAGTACGGTGCAGAGACAGGCTATGTCCTTCGAAAGGAGCAGCGGCAGGAGGGAAAGGAAGGAAAGAGCGGTGGACAGTGTCACGAACGGGCCAGGGAAGGTCCGGACCAGGAGGCCGGATCTGTCCCCGGTAGAGACGGCAGCGTCAGCGCTGACTGCCCCTCTCAGAACGCATATTCCGCCCGCGCATACATGGTCCGTCCATTGATCCCGAACGGGCAGGTCTCCCAGCAATGCGTAAATCCCATCTGCGGGAAGGGCGCCGCGCGCTGCGGATCCCAGCGCGTCGGATAGGTGTCGAACAGGTTGTTCACGCCAGCTGAAATACTCAAGGCCTTGCTGAGCGAGTAGCGCCCCGACAGGTCGGCCAGCCACTTCGCATCCCAGGTCTGCACGTAGGGCGCCGTGAAGCCCTGGCCCTGCACCTGGCCGTAGTAGTTGGCGCGCACATTGGCGTTCCAGGCGCCGCGCGTGAAGTCCGCCGCCACCACGTGGTGCTGGCGCGGCTGGCCGCGCTCGATCAGCGTTACCTGGGCGTCGTCGAACAGTTGCTCGCCGCTCAGGACCGCCGACTGCGAATGGCGCGCCTTCACCTTCGTGCGGTTGAAACCCAGCTGGCCCGAGAGCACCAGCGTGCCGCCAACAAGGCCGCGCGTGGTGTGCTCGGCCACGACGTCCAGGCCGCGCGTCTCGGTGTCGATGGCGTTGGTGAAGAACTGGGCCTGGCCGACGCGCAGCGGCGTGAGGATGGCGCGGATCGGGCAGGCTGCCGGCGTCGTGCAGGCGCCGCTCTCGGGCGAGATCGTGCTCGAGAAGACGATGCGGTCATCGATGTCGGTGCGGTAGACGTCGGCCGTGATGCTGAAGTTGGCGGCCGGACGCAGCACGATGCCGGCGCTGGCGCTGCGCGAACTTTCTTCCTTTAGCGGGGCGATGCCGAAGGCGCGCGTGACGGCGCTGCCTTCACGTGCGGTGAGCGTTTCAGTGAGCACGCCGGCGCTGTTCAGGTTCGTCGATACCGAGCTGTAGAACTTCTGCTGCACCGAAGGCGCGCGAAAGCCCGTCGAGGCGCTGGCGCGGAAGGCCAGTGCACGGCTCGGGTCGTAACGCGCGATCAGCTTGCCGGTAGTAGTGCTGCCGAAATCGGAATAGCGCTCGCGCCGCAGGGCCGAGCCGAGCGTGAGCTGCTCGCTCCACTTGTGTTCGGCGTCGATGTAGAAGGCGGTGTTGTGGCGGCCGTCGTAGACCTGGGTCGCCGGCGTGTAGCCGGGGAATCCCTGGATGCCGGCCTGGGCGATGCCGCCGTGCTGGTCGCGGATGCGCAGCGCGGGGTTGTTTGTGCGGCCGTACTGGTATGAGACCGGTTCGCCCGCTTCGATGCGGTAGCTGTCGCGCCGGTACTCGAAGCCTGCGCCGATGAAGATCGGCTGGCCGGCGAAATGCACGGTGCCCTTGAAGTCGAGGTTGAAGGTCGACTGGTGGAAGCCCAGCGTGCCGGTGTAGGCCTCGCGCGGCGATTCGCCGTAGGTACTGCAGGCGCAGCGGTTCTCGTACCAGTAGCTGACGTTGATCGAATTACGTTCGTTGAACACGAGCTCGCTGCGGCCGTGGTTGAAGCTGGCGTCATATTTCCAGTTGTTGCCGAGGTCACCGCGGTAACCGATGGCCAGCGAGGCGTCGCGCACTTCGGTGAGGATTTCGGGCAGGAAGCCGTTCGGATATACCTCGGGCACGTTGCGCGCATCCTCGCGCGGGCGGAAGAAGCCGGCCGCTTCGCCGGTGCGTTTCGAGGCGCCGCCGAACATGTACAACTCGCCGCCACCGAGCGGCAGCGCGGCATTGGTCCACAGGTAGGCATCTTTCGCCCGGCTATCGCCGATGCGCTGGGTGACGCGTGCCGGCGTCACGCGCAGGGTGTCCAGGCCGGCGCGATTGGTTTCGCCACGGCGCCGCGCCTCGGCCGCGAGCGAGAGGTAGCCGCCGTCCGAGCCCAGCGCGAAGCCGTGGTAAGCGCTGGCGCCGACCGTGTCGCCATCGCCTTCGGAAGTCGTGCCGGCGCTGGCGCTGACCAGCCCCTTGCCGGCGCCTTCCTTGAGCACGATGTTGATCACGCCGGCGATCGCGTCCGACCCGTACTGGGCGGCGGCGCCATCGCGCAGCACTTCGATGTGGTGGATGGCCGATATCGGGATCGCGTTGATGTCGGTGCCGGCCGAGCCGCGCCCGACGGTCTGCTGCACGTTCACCAGCGCCTGCTGGTGACGGCGCTTGCCGTTGACCAGCGCCAGCAGCTGGTCCGGGCCCAGGCCGCGCAGCGTCGCCGGACGGATGATGTCGGTGCCGTCGCTGATGAAGGTGGTGCTGAAGTTGAACGAGGGATCGAGTTCCTGCAGCGCCTTGCCCAGCTCCAGCGTGCCGGTCGAGGCCAGGTCCTTGGCGCCCACCAGTCCCACCGGGACCGAGGTGTCGAGGGCCGAGCGGGCGGCGCCGCGCGAGCCGACCACGACCACGGTTTGCGGCGCGTCCTGGTCGCTCGCCGCGGCCGTTTGCGCCTGCGCATGGGGAAAGGCAACGAGCAGGGCCGTGGCTAGCAGGGTAAGGTGCAGCTTGTCGTGAGTCATCGGATTCCTCGTTGAAGATCATTGACTGAGAAATCTTGCTCGCGGTAACTCTACTGAACTTGACTTATGACAACACTGGCCGGAGAACTGTTTACATTGTGTCGAGCCGGCAACACCTAGCTGAGCTGACGGTATATTTCCTTTTGACAATAATGTAGATTTGCTTGGTTGTAATTACAAACAAACAATTGAAAGGTCGGGAAATGGATTTGGTGTACAAGAACGAGAAGACACTCTTCGTGCTGATGCTGGTGCTCTCGCTCATCGTCTGGGCCGCACTGGTGCTGGGCATGGGTTGGGGCGTGCTGAGCTATGCGCTGATGTTCTTCCTGTTCTACTGTTTCGCGCAGTCGGCGCTGATTTCCTATATCAAGGGCACGGGCGTACGCATCACTGCCGAGCAGTTCCCCGATCTCGACCGCCAGATCCTGGCCTGCTGCGCCAAGCTGGGCCTGGAGCGTGAGCCGGAGGCCTACCTGCTGCAGATGGGCGGCTCGCTCAATGCCTTCGCCACCCGCTTCCTCGGCCGCGACTTCCTGGTGCTGTACTCGGACGTGGTCGACGGCCTGCACGACAACCCGGACGCGCTGAACTTCTACATCGGCCACGAGATCGGCCACATCAAGCGCAAGCACCTGAGCTGGGCGACCGTGCTTTTGCCGGCCTCGATTTTGCCGCTGGTCGGCGCCGCCTATTCGCGCGCCCGCGAGTACACCTGCGACCGCCACGGCCTGGCGGCCTGCGAACAGCCGATCAACGCCGAATTCGGCATGGCGGCGCTGGCGGCCGGTGACAAGCGCTGGCGCACCATGAACAAGAGCGCCTTCATCGCGCAGTCGCGCGAGACCGAAGGCTTCTGGATGTCCTTCCACGAGTTGGTCGGCGACTATCCCTGGCTGGTCAAGCGCATGGCCGCGGTACGCGCCCTGGCGGCCGGCCAGGAAGTGCAGCAGCCGCGCCGCCACTGGCTGGCCGCGCTGATGGCCCTGTTCGTGCCGCGCATGGGCGCGGGCGGCGCCGGCGGCGTCGTGGTGCTGGCGGTGGTGGCCGGTATCGTGGCGGCGGTCGGCATCCCGGCTTACCAGGCCTACCAGCAGAAGGCGGTGGTCGCCAGCGCCTATGCGGCCGGTCAGAGCGCCAGCGCCAAGGTAGAAGCCTACCTGGTCGAGCACGGCAGCATCCCGACCCTGGCCCAGGCCGGTGTGCAGGCCAGCGCCGGCGGCCCGGCCGTGCGGGAACTGGAAATCGATCCGAAGAACGCGACCCTGCGCGTGCTGACCAGCATCGAGACGAAAGAGGGCGCCGGCGTGCTGGTGTTCGAGCCATCGATGGACGAGGACAAGAACATCTCCTGGGCCTGCGGCGCCGAAGGGATCCTGCCGGACGCCCTGCCGGAAGACTGCCGTTAATCTTCACAGAAGCCGGGGTCAGGTCTGACATCGAGAAGCCGGGGTCAGGTCTGACATCGAGACACGAGCTCGACAGAGAAGCCGGGGTCAGGTCTGACATCGAGACACGAGCTCGACAGGAGTCAAGCCAATATGGCAGAGTTCGTGTCCGAATGTCAGACCTGACCCCGGCTGTTTTGACCCTGCGGCTTACTCCTGGTGGTCGCGCATCCACTCCTTGAGACCGTTGACCCAGTCCTTGGCCGGCAGGTTGTAGCGTCGCTTGATCTCGCTGGCGCGCTCGTAGAGCAGGGAGAAGTCGATCTGCGGCGCGTTCTTGAAGGCGATGACGACGATGTTCGCGTCGTGCACCTCGGGCAGCCAGACCACGGCGTCGAACACCTCGCGCATCGTGTCCAGGTTCTTGTCGTAGCTGGAGATATCGCCGAAGACATTGGTCGTCATGATGCCGTCCGGCGCGAGGCAGTCGAAGCAGCCTTGATAAAACTCCGGCGTGTCGAGCACCGGCCCGCGCGCTTCCTCGTCGTACAGATCGACCTGCAGCGCGTCGACCTTTCCATGGTTACCGGGGTCGAGCACGAAGTCGAGCGCGTTCATCTCGCGCACCTGCAGGCGCTCGTCGTTCGGCGGCAGTTCGAACAGGGCGCGGCAGATTGCGATCACGTTCGGATTCAGCTCGGCCGCCGTCACCTTCGCCTCGGGAAAGCGCCGGTAGCAGAACTTGGTGAGCGCCGCGCTGCCCAGGCCGAGCTGCACGATGTGCCTGGGCGCGTCGAGGAAGAGCAGCCAGGCCATCATCATCTGCACATAGGTCAGTTCGATCGCGTCCGGGCGCGTCAGGCGCATCGCACCCTGTTCCCAGGAGGTGCCTAGGTGCAGCGAGCGCACGCCGTCGAATTCGGTGATGGTGGCGGGAGGATGGCCCGGCTGGGCGAAACGGGGATCGAAGGGAGGCGGTTTCCTGGACATGGCGGATCGGACGGTGATGAAGGCCGATCTTACCAGAGCGCTGGGCGCGGCCGCGTCAGCCAGCCGGCAGCAGCATCGTCACCGCCAGCCCGCCGCCGTCGCGGTTGGCCAGCAGCACTCGACCGCCATGCGCCTCGGCGATCTCGCGCACCAGCGCCAGGCCCAGGCCGGTGCCGCTGCGCTTGGTCGAATAGAAGGGCACCAGGGCATTGGTGAGCACCGCTTCGCTCATGCCGCTCCCGCGGTCCAGCACCTCGATGCGCAGCATGTCCTGGACGCGCCGCACCTGCAGTTCGACGTCTTCCGGCCGCGATCCCGATTCGTGCGCGTTCTTGAGCAGGTTGAGCAGGGCCTGCTCCATCTGCGCGGTGTCGAACTGCGCAGCCTCCTCGGGCAGTTCGCCGGCCACGCGGAAATCGGCCTGCGTCGCCAGGCGCGCCACCAGGGCCGGCCAGGGACAAGGCTGCAGGCGCGGTGTCGGCAGCTTGGCAAAGCGCGCGTAGCCGAGGATGAAGCTTTCCAGGTGGCGGGTGCGCTCGCCGATGGTTTCCAGGATCTGCGGCAGGCGCTCGGTCTGGCCGCGCCGCACCAGCGCCGCGCCGGAGTGGGCCAGCGAGGCGAGCGGCGCCAGCGAGTTGTTCAGCTCATGGCTGATCACACGGATCACCTTCTTCCAGGTGCGCACTTCCTGGCGCCGCAGCTCGGCCGTCAGGTGACGCAGCAGCAGCAGTTCGTGGCGCCGGCCGTTCAGGCTGAAGTGGCTGCGCGCCAGGTGGTAGACCTCCTCTTCTTCGCCTTCGCCGGCGGTGAACAGGCCGTCGCCGCCGCGCGCCAGCGCTTCCTTGAGCGCGGGCGAGGCGTCGGCCAGCAGCTCGTCGAGACGGTGGCCTTCGAGCTTGCGTCCCTCGGCCAGCAGCTGGCGCGCGGCCAGGTTGGCGTAGACGACCAGCGCCCCGCGCTGCGGCGCCTCGGCCAGCAGCAGCATCGCCACCGGCGTGTTCTGCACCATCGTGTCGAGCAGCAGTTCGCGCTGCACCAGGTCGCGGCGCTGCTCGCGCAGCACCTCGCCGAGCGCGTTGTGGGAGGCAACCAGGTCGGCCAGCTCGTCGTTCTGCGGCCAGTGCAGGCTGAAGGAAAAGTCGCCGTCGCGGTAGCTCGTCACCGTCCCCTCCAGGGCGCGGAACAGGGAGAGGATGGGCTGCACCTGCGAGCGCACGGTAATGATGGCGATCGGGACCACGCAGGCCAGGCACAGCACGAAGACCAGGCCGGGGCGGCCGGGGAAGACATGGTCGAGCGTGAGCGCGATCAGGATGCCGACCGCGAGCAGGGTGCCGACCAGGGCGGAGAAGCGGGTGACGAGGGAGAGGCGCATGGTGTGTGTTCGAAGCGCGGAAGGAGCGGGCATGCGAATGCCAGTTGAACGCGTGGGCGGGGAACCCGCCCACCCTACGGGCTGATTACCGGTCGATGCCGAGGCGATCCATGCGCCGGTACAGCGCCTGGCGCGACAGGCCCAGTTCGGCGGCGGCTTGCGACACGACGCCGCCGGCGCGCGCCAGCGCCGCCGCGATGGCCTCGCGGTCGGGTTCGGCGTCGAGCGCCGGCGCCTGCGCGACGGCGGCAGCCGGCAGGCCGAGGTCGGCCACGCGGATCAGGTCGCCCTGGGCCAGCAGGTTGGCGCGCGCCATCACGTTCTTCAGTTCGCGCACGTTGCCGGGCCAGGCGTGGGCCAGCAGCGCGCTCTCGGCGCCGCGGTCCAGGCGCTTGCCCGGCGCCAGGAAGCTGGCCGCCAGCGGCAGGATGTCGCCGGGACGCGCCGCCAGCGCGGGCAGGCGCAGCTCGATCACGTTCAGGCGGTAGAACAGGTCCTCGCGGAAGCTCCCCTGGCGGATCATCGCCGCCAGGTCGGCATTCGTGGCGCTGATCACGCGCACCTTGACCTGGCGCTCGCGGTTCGAGCCGAGCCGCTCGAAGCGTCCGGTCTCGAGCACGCGCAGCAGCTTCATCTGCCCGGCCAGCGGCAGGTTGCCGATCTCGTCGAGGAACAGGGTGCCGCCGTCGGCCGCCTCGAACTTGCCCTCGCGCGCTTTCGATGCGCCGGTGTAGGCGCCGGCGTCGGCGCCGAACAGTTCGGCCTCGATCAGTTCGGATGGCAGGGCGCCGCAGTTCAGCACCACGAAGGGGCCGTCCTTCACCTGCGAGTTGGCCTGGATGATCTCGGCGATGCGCTCCTTGCCGGTGCCGTTCGGACCCGTGATCAGGACCGGCACGTCGGCGCGCGCCACCTGGCAGGCCAGCTGCAGCACGCGCTCGGTGGCCGGATCGGCCCACACCAGGCCGCGCAGGTCGTACTGGTTTTCCAGCTCGCGCCGCTCGCGTCGTTCGCGCCCGACGCGCTGCAGGAGCGCGCGGTTGGCCTGGCCCAGCTCGATCAGGTTGGTCACGGTCGCCAGCAGGCGCTCGTCGTTCCAGGGCTTGGGCAGGTAGTCGGCGGCGCCGGCCTTCACCAGCTCGACCGCCGCGTCGAGGTGGGTCCAGGCGGTGAGCAGGATCACCGGCAGGTCCGGATAGAGCGTGCGGATGCGGCGGAACAGGGCCACGCCTTCTTCGCCCGAGGTGGTCTCGAGCGTGAAGTTCATGTCCTGGATCACCAGGTCGACCTGTTCGCGCGCCAGGACCGCCAGGCCCTCCTCGGGAGAAACCGCGTGCAGCGCCGCGATGTCGTGCAGCGAAAACAGCACGTCCAGCGCGACGCCGACGGCGGCGTTGTCGTCAATGATGAGTACGGTAGGCATGGGCGCTAGCATAGCATTGCTGCATTGTTAAGTGAGAGTGCCCTCAGGTGCTGCGGGTTGCCAGCGCGGGCGAAATGCTGGCCGCGCGCCAGGCCGGGCCATACACCGCCAGTACGCCGAGCGCCCACAGCAGGATCGCGCCGCTGACCAGGTATTCGAGCGGCAGGCGCGCCATCTCCAGCCTGCTCACCAGGAGCTGGTTCAGGCCCACCCCGAGCAGCACGCCGCCAAACACGCCGGCGCTGGTGATGAGGAAGTTCTCGGTCAGGAAGTAGCGCAGGATGTCGACCCGGCGCGCGCCCAGTGCCCGGCGCACGCCGATCTGCTTGCGGCGCTGCGTGACCCACAGGCTGGCCATGCCGACGATGCCGCTGGCGGTGATCAACAGCAGCAGCACGCTGACCGTCACCAGCATCCACGACAGCGCCATGTCGGCGCGGTAGCGCGACTTGCGCACGTCCTCGATGGTGAAGGTCTGCAGGATCACCGGCGTGGCGGAGGACTTGCGCAGGGCCGCCTCGGCTTCGCGGATCACGCGGTCGCGCTGTCCCGGCTCGGTGCGGACGGTGAAGTTGGCGGACTGGTTGCTGCCGTACAGGCGCACCGGTGCGATGCTCGAGAGTTCGCCTCTTTCGCTCACCTCGGCGCCATGGCTTTGCAGGCGCTCGACCACGCCGACCACGCGCACCTCGATGGCGCCTTCGCCGGTGCCGAAGTACATGGTCCTGCCGACCGCGCTCTGGCCCGGCCACAGTTTCTCTGCCAGGGCCTTGGCCAGGATCACCACGCGCGGCACCTCGTTCTTGTTCATGTCGATATCCTGGGATTCGCCGGGCAGGAAATCGCGTCCTTCGACGATCTTCAGGCCCCAGGTCTTGACCAGGGAATCGGGCGAGAAGTAGAAGGAGGAGGGCGACGACTCGTCGGTCTGCTTGCGGTCGAGCGCGACGCTGTTGTTCCAGCCCGACTGCGACATCGGCATCTGGTTGATCTGGGCCACGGCAGCGACGCCCGGCACCGCGCGCAGCAGCTCGGCTTCGCGCTTCATCGCTGCCAGCTGCTGCTCGGGACTGTCGCTCGACAGGTGGCTGACGCTGATCGTGAACACCGACATTTCCTCGGCGATGCCGCTGGGGCGGGCCGCGGCGGCGCGGCGTTCGCTGACGATGTGCAGGGCGTTGGCCAGGATCGCCAGGCTGAGCGCGACCTGCAGCGCGACCAGGATGGCGCCGGTCTTGTTGCGCAGGAGCGCGGAGAGGATGGGACGGATTTCCATGATGGGTCTCGTTTGTTCGTTATTGCGACTTGAGTTGGATCGCCGGCGTCACCTGGCAGGCGCGCCAGGTCGGGAACAGCCCCGCCAGCACCGCGGCCAGCACCGACAGCACGAAGGTGAACGCCAGCATCGTCAGGTCCATGCGCGCGACCGCGGCGGCTTCCCGGTTCTGCATGCCGATCAGGGCCAGGGCGCCAAAGGCCAGCAGCAGGCCGAGCAGGCCGCCGGCCAGGCCGACTACCGCGCTCTCGGTCAGGAACTGGCGGAAGATGTCGCGCCGCGAGGCGCCCAGGGCGCGGCGGATGCCCACTTCGCTGGCGCGCACCGAGAACTTCGCCAGCAGCAGCCCGATGGTGTTGACCAGGCACAGGGCCAGGAAACCGAAGGCCAGCCAGGCCGACAGCTTGTTGTCCTTGCCGACCACCTTCATGTGTTCCATCCACTGGTTGACGTCGTACAGCTCGGCCGGCGAGCCGCGCCGCATGCGGCCCAGCTTGCGCTGCTCGGCGGCGTAGCTGTTCAGGTAGTCCTGCAGCGCGCCGCGCTCGGCGCTGGAGGCGGTCTCGAACCAGAACTGGAGCCAGGTGCATTCCGAGCGCATGACGCCCTGGAAGCCCGGTTCCGGACGCGAACTGCAGCTCATGCCGCCATTGCGCGAGGCTTCGAGGCGGATGGCGGTTGCCAGCGGAATGAAGATCTCTTCGCGCACGCCGAAGTAGTCGCTGCCGACCAGCCTGTAGTAGTGCGGCTGCGGCTCCCAGTCGTCGGCCACGCCGACAATGGTGAAAGGCAGGCCCATCACGTTCAGGCGCTGGCCGACCGGGCTGGCTTCGCCGAACAGCTTTTCCGCCACCTTGCGGCCGAGCACGGCGACATTGGCGCCGCGTTCGTCGTCGGCCGCGCTCCAGGGTTGGCCGTGCAGGAAGGGGACCTCGAACATGGTGAAGAAGTCGCGGGTCGGCGCGATGCCGGGCGCGGTGAAGGCGCCGATGTCCTTGCGCAGCGGTTCGACCGAAGGGGCGATGCCGTACAGCGCGGTGCGGCGCACGCCCTGCCTGCTGTTCAGGAGGTTCATCGCATCGGTGTAGGTGACCTGCTGCTCGTCCGACGGCGTGCCGGGCACATAGCCCTCGGCCGGCTGGACGTCGAAGATCGGCACGAACAGCCGGTCGCTCTTGTGCGGAATCGGGTCGCCCGACATCATGTGCACAATCGTCAGCGTCGAGACGCTGGCGGCCACGCCGACAGCCAGCGTGAGCACCATCAGGCTTGTCAGCGCCGGGTTGCGGCGCAGGCTGCGCAGGCCGAGCTTGAAGTAGTAAGCGAACATGGCGTGCTCCTCAGACCGCAGCCGGCGTCGAAGTCGAAGCGGCGTGGCCGGCGGCCAGCGTCGGCCCCTTGCGCACCAGGTCCGATACCTGGCCATCGATGATGTGGACGTTGCGGTGGGTGCGCACGGCCAGCTCCGGATCGTGGGTGACCATCAGGATGGTGGTACCGGCGGCGTTGATCTCTTCCAGCAGTTCCATCACGCCGCGCGCCATTTGCGTGTCGAGGTTGCCGGTCGGTTCGTCGGCCAGCAGCAGCTTGGGCGAGCCGGCCAGCGCGCGGGCGATCGCCACGCGCTGCTGCTGGCCGCCCGACAGCTCGGCTGGGAAGTGCTTCATGCGCGACGCCAGGCCGACTTTCGCCAGCGCATCCTCGATGCGTTCCTTGCGCTCGGTCTTGTTGAAGCCGCGGTAGCGCAGCGGCACGTCGACGTTGTCGAACAGGTTCAGATCCGGGATCAGGTTGAAACCCTGGAAGATGAAACCGAGCTTCTCGTTGCGCAGGCGGCTTCTGGCATTGTCGTCCACGCCCTTCACGTTCACGCCGTCGAGGATGTACTCGCCGCTGGTGAATTCTTCCAGCAGGCCGGCGATGTTCAGGAAGCTGGTCTTGCCCGAGCCGGAAGGGCCGGTGACGGTGACGAATTCACCCTGGTTGACCTGGATCTCGAAACCGCGCAGTGCGTGGGTCTCGATCATGTGGGTGCGGTACACCTTGGAGAGCTTGGTCATGCGCAGCATGGGATGTCCTTTCAGGTTGGATGCGTGTTATCAGTTGATCGAAACGCTTGCGGCGTTCTCGAAGGCGTCGGTGCCGGCGACGACGATCCTGTCGCCGGGCTTCAGGCCGGACAGGATCTCGACCGCGGAAACGCTGGTCGCGCCGAGCTGGACCGGGGTGCGGATCGCCAGGCCGTCGCGCACCACGTAGACGAAGCGTCCGCCTTCGCTCTCGACGAAGGGACCGCGCGGCACCATCAGCACGTTCGGCTTTTCCTCGATCAGCAGGCGTGCGGTAACGCGCTGGCTCTGGCGCAGGCCCTTGGGCTGTTCGCCATCGAAGCGCACCCGCGCCAGCACCTGGTTCTTCACCACTTCGGGCGAGAGCGCGGTCAGCTTGCCGGCAGCCGTGCCGGCGGGCAGGGTGATCTCGGCGTTCATCCCCAGGCCCAGGTCGGACACATAGGTTTCCGGCACCTCGAGTTCGACCTCCAGGCGCGACAGGTCGACCAGGGTCATCAGGGGCGCATTGGCGGCCACCACCATGCGGTTCTGGACGTTGAGCGTGCCGATGAAGCCGTCCACCGGGGCGCGCACGGTCAGCTCGTCGACGCGGCGCTGGGCGTTGGCCATGGCCAGGCGCGCGCGTTCGAGCTCGTTGGTCTTGGTGCGGATGGCCAGCGCCACGTCGTCGCCTTCCAGGTTCGCGGCCTCGGAAGCGTGGCGGGCGCGAATCTGGGCCGAGTTCAGCGCATCCTTCGCCTTCTGGTAGTCGATCTTGGCGATAATGCCGATCTGCCCCACGCTGTCGTAGCGCTCCAGCGTGCGCTGGGCGGACAGGCGCTCGATCTCGGCGGTCTCCGCTTCGCGCTGGGCCAGCAGTTTCTGCTTGCGCGACAGGATCTGCTGGCGCGCCACCTCGGCCTTCAGTTGTTCGTAGGTCGACTGTTCGCGCTTGAGGGCATCCGACAGGTCGGGCGACTCGAGCACGGCGAGCACGTCGCCCTTTTTCACGGTGTCGCCGGCGGCCACCTTCAGGTTGACGATCGCCGGCGCGGTGGAAAACAGGGTCGGGCTGACGGCGGCGACCACGCGGCCGTTGACCGAGGCGTCGCGCACCAGGGTGCCGCGGGTGACTTCGGCGATGCGCAGGCGGCTGGCGCTGACCGAGCGCTCGCTGGCGCTCCAGTTCGAGAGCAGGAAGATGGCCAGCGCGGCCAGCGCCAGGGCGCCGCCCAGCAGCAGCGCGCGGCGCTTGAGCTTGTGCGTCGGCGGCGGGGTGAGCAGGGCGTCTTGCAGGGATGTATCGCGAATCATGGCGTGTCCGGTAACGACGGTGATGCTGTCGTTATTGCACGAACCATGCCAGCGCTTAAGTCATTGATAACAAAGGAGGCGAGCGGTCGGCGGACGTGTCCGGGGTGTCCGGACGGGAGAGGGCGTACGTACGCGGACACAGCCGGGTACGCAGGGTGTGCGGACGTTAGTGGGGCTGTTGCCTGTGCCGTTAATGGTGTTTTGAATCCGCGTGGGCACGGGTGCCCACCCTACGGTCACCGCCAACAGCGAGATCATACGAAACCCGGATACGCAGCGTATCCCGTAGGGTGGGCACCCGTGCCCACGCGGATCATGCGGACCACGAACGGCACAGGCAACAGACCCACAAGGCTTGCACATCCGGTCCAAGGGCCAATCACCTGCGCGGCAGCGGCGTCCCCTTGTCGATCACTTCGCGGCAGTCGCCCTTGATGCGCGCGTTGTCGTAGTCGGTCCAGCCGTAGCTGTCGACGTAGCGCTTGTGGCGCTTCAGCCGCTCGCTGGCGATGCTGCGCTCGAGACGCTCGTCGGGATAGCGGATGTCGCCCAGGTCGACCAGGGTGTGGAACACGTTCTCGGTCGACAGGCGCGCCTTGCGGTGGCGCCTGACCTGCTCCACCTTGCCGGGGAAGCGCTCGGCATACAGGTCCGAGTACCAGACAAAGGCCGGCACGTGGAATTCGTACTGCGTGTTGTGGCCATGGAAGGCCAGGTTGCAGGATTTGTCGTAGAGGGTCTGGCCATGGTCGGCGACGTACATCAGCGCGGCCGCCTGGTCGGGCGACTTCAGCTTGCCGATCACCTGGGCCAGGAACCAGTCGGTGTAGAGGATGGCGTTGTCGTAGCTGTTGCTCAGCTGCGGCTCGATCGCGTCGTCGGTCACGACCGGCTTGTCGACGCCGCGCAGCGAGGGCGTCCATTTGTCGAAGCTGGCGGGATAGCGGTGCGCATAGTTCCAGTGGCTGCCGAGCGTATGCAGCACGATCAGCTTTTTGGGCGCGGGGTCGAGCAGGGCCCGCTCGAACGAAGGGAACAGCACCTCGTCCAGGTTCGAATTGTTAGTAAAGCCGCCCAGGTTCAGGAATTCGACCTGGTCGGCCTCCTTGGCGAACACCGATACCGGCGTGTCGAACTTGCCGAACGAGATCTGGTTCGACAGCCAGAAGGTTTTATAGCCGGCCTCCTTGAACGCGGTCAGGAAGGATTTCTCGCTGAAGCCGTCCTTCAGGCTCTGCATCGCGGGCTTGCGCGAGATGATGACCGGCACCGACAGGCGCGTCGCCGACACCGAGGTGATCAGGTCCTGCAGCGGCACCAGGTTCGTTTCCTGTTCCAGCAGCGGATTGGTCTGGCGTGCGTAACCATTGATGCTCCAGCGGTCGTAGCGCGCCGATTCGCCCAGCACCATCACGATCACGTCCGGCGTCTTCTCCGCATCGCCCTGGCGCGCATCGAAACGGAAGGCCGCGCTGCGCCGGTTCAGTTCGGAGAGGTAGACCCGTTCTTTATAGAAGTCGACGCTGCGCGCGGCCAGGCCGAAGGGCCAGGAGCGGGCGAAGGCATCGAGCTCGACGGGCAGTTGCGCCCAGCGCGGCAGGGGCGGCGGCGTCCAGCCGGATGCGGATGCGGCCGGCGCCGCGTTCGCAGGCGCCTGCATGGATGCGGCCTTGCCGGCGGCGACCAGGTGCACCCGGCCGCCGGCCGGCGCCGTGCGCGCGCTCGAGGCAGGCTTCGGCCCGACGCCATACAGCTTCCCATAGGCGAACACGCCGGCGGCCAGCGCCAGTACCGCCAGCACGACCGGGCGCGAGCGGTCCCCCCAGTCGAGGTCGCGGGTCGCGAGCGCGGCGCGCCAGCTGCTGGCCCACCAGGCAAGTACGCCCACCAGCACGGCCGCCAGCAGCCAAACCTTGCTGCCCATGAATTCCAGCGCTTCGCTGGGGCTGGTCTCGGCGATGATGCCCAGGTGGTGGGTCGAGATGCCCTGGCCGTAATACATATAGAGCCAGGCTTCGGTCGGCAGGGCCAGGAAGGCCGGCAGCAGCAGCGGGTGGAACCAGGCAGGACGCTTGAACAGGGCCCAGGCGGCGATCCAGGCGATGACTTCCACGCCGAGCAGCTCGGCCGGACGCGCTACCGGCAGGCCCAGCAGCAGCGGGAAGAAGGGCAGCGCCGACAGCACCAGGTAAGTCAGCACGAGGTAGAGGTTGGCGGGACGCAGCAGGAAGCGCATGGACAGAACGGCAGGGGAAAGTCGGCTATTATCCGATCTTTATCACAGGAAAAGCTATTCCTGTCCCGCGGGTGCGCTGCCGTGCGCAGGGCGGCAGGCAGGGCTTGTGTCAGGACTGCCACACATCGCCCCGTTTACCCGTCCTTCCGGTCCACGGGGGTGCGCGCGGGCAGCAAATCGGTTGACCGCACTTTGCGACGGGTCTATACTCGCGAGTTCTCGAATTTATTCTGCACATCGTATACGCATTCGCTGCCGCTCATCCGCTGAGTGGCTTTCGTCGCCTCCGCTGTCAGTCTTGAGTCGGGACTAGGTTTCAGTCCCCGGGCCGCGCTGTATCTGGTCCGGGTCATCAACGGTAGTAACTTTGTTGGATTAAGAACGATGCCAACCATCAATCAACTGATTCGCAAGCCGCGCGTTGCTGCGGTTGTGAAGAGCAAGTCGCCGGCACTTGAAAACTGCCCGCAAAAGCGCGGTGTGTGCACCCGTGTGTACACCACCACGCCGAAGAAGCCGAACTCGGCACTGCGTAAAGTCGCCAAAGTGCGTCTGACCAACGGTTTCGAAGTCATTTCGTACATCGGCGGTGAAGGCCACAACCTGCAGGAACACTCGGTCGTGCTGCTGCGCGGCGGTCGTGTGAAAGACTTGCCGGGTGTGCGTTACCACATGGTCCGCGGTGCACTGGATACCCAGGGCGTGAAAGACCGTAAGCAAGCTCGCTCGAAGTACGGCGCGAAGCGTGCGAAGGCTGCGAAGAAGTAATTTTCTTCGTAACTAACCGCGGTCCTCGTCACATCGAGGTCACATTAAAAAGTTAAGTTGAGCCGGCCGGAAGGCCGAGTAAGTGAAAGATCATGAGGGTCTTTCGCGAGTGCGGTTAAAGCACTCAACTGAAGATAGGAAGGAATTGAAATGCCACGTCGTCGTGAAGTACCCAAGCGCGAGATCCTGCCGGATCCAAAATTCGGCAACACCGATGTCGCCAAGTTCGTCAACGTTCTGATGCTGTCCGGCAAGAAGTCGGTCGCTGAAAACATCATCTACGGTGCGTTTGAATACATCCAGACCAAATCGGGCAAGGACCCGCTGGAAGTGTTCGCGGCCGCGATCAACAACTGCAAGCCGATGGTCGAAGTCAAGTCCCGTCGCGTCGGCGGCGCCAACTACCAGGTGCCAGTGGAAGTTCGTCCGGTCCGTCGTATGGCGCTGTCCATGCGTTGGTTGCGCGAAGCCGCAAACAAGCGCAGCGAAAAATCCATGCCACAACGCCTGGGTGGTGAACTGATGGAAGCGGCTGAAATGCGCGGTGGCGCAATGAAGCGCCGTGACGAAGTGCACCGCATGGCTGAAGCGAACAAGGCGTTCTCGCACTTCCGCTTCTAAGCAAATGGCCAAACTCCCCAGGGGCGCGTCCCCGGCTTGGGGGCGCGGCCATGCAGTATCCGTTGTTCAGGCCGGGCGCGTTTTGATCTCAAAATGCCGTCCGGTTTTGTCCATTCAAAGATTTAGGAAAAATTATGGCACGCACTACCCCCATTGAGCGCTACCGCAACATCGGTATTTCCGCTCACATCGACGCCGGCAAGACCACGACCACCGAGCGCATCCTGTTCTACACGGGTGTGAACCACAAGCTGGGTGAAGTGCACGACGGCGCCGCCACCATGGACTGGATGGAGCAGGAACAAGAGCGTGGTATCACCATCACCTCGGCTGCGACCACCTGCTTCTGGAAAGGCATGGCCAGCAACTTCGAGCCGCACCGCTTCAACATCATCGATACCCCGGGCCACGTCGACTTCACCATCGAAGTGGAACGTTCGATGCGCGTCCTGGACGGCGCCTGCATGGTTTACTGCGCAGTCGGTGGCGTGCAGCCGCAGTCGGAAACCGTGTGGCGTCAGGCTACCAAGTACAAAGTCCCGCGTCTGGCATTCGTCAACAAGATGGACCGTACCGGTGCGAACTTCTTCAAGGTCTACGAGCAGATGCGCGCTCGCCTGAAGGCCAACCCGATCCCGATCCAGATCCCGATCGGCGCTGAAGACAACTTCAAGGGCGTCGTCGACCTGATCAAGATGAAGGCCATCCTGTGGGATGACGCTTCGCAGGGCATGAAGTTCGAATACGCCGACGTGCCGGCCGAGCTGGTCGACCAGGCCAACGAATGGCGCGAAAAGCTGATCGAAACCGCCGCTGAAGCGTCGGAAGATCTGATGAACAAGTACCTGGAAGAAGGCGAACTGTCGGAAGCCGAGGTCAAGAAGGCGCTGCGCGAGCGCACCATCAACGGCGAAATCGTCCCGATGATGTGCGGCACCGCATTCAAAAACAAGGGCGTACAGGCAATGCTGGACGCGGTCATCGAATACCTGCCGTCGCCAGTGGACATCCCGCCGGTCTCGGGCACGGACGAAGACGACCAGCCGGTCACCCGCAAGGCTGACGACAGCGAGAAGTTCGCTGCGCTGGCATTCAAGATCATGACCGACCCGTTCGTCGGCCAGCTGATCTTCTTCCGCGTGTATTCGGGCGTCGTGAATTCGGGCGATACCGTCTACAACCCGATCAAGGGCAAGAAGGAACGCCTGGGCCGTATTCTGCAGATGCACGCCAACCAGCGTGAAGAGATCAAGGAAGTCCGCGCCGGCGACATCGCCGCTGCTGTCGGCCTGAAAGAAGCGACCACCGGCGAAACCCTGTGCGACCCGTCGGCACCGATCATCCTCGAAAAGATGGTGTTCCCGGAGCCGGTCATCCAGCAGGCCGTCGAGCCGAAGACCAAGGCTGACCAGGAAAAGATGGGCCTGGCACTGAACCGTCTGGCTCAGGAAGACCCGTCGTTCCGCGTGCGTACCGACGAAGAATCGGGCCAGACCATCATCGGTGGTATGGGCGAGCTGCACCTGGAAATTATCGTTGACCGCATGAAGCGCGAATTCGGCGTGGAAGCAACCGTCGGCAAGCCACAGGTTGCCTACCGCGAAACCATCCGCAAGGCAGTCACCGACGTCGAAGGCAAGTTCGTCAAGCAGTCGGGCGGCCGCGGCCAGTACGGTCACGCTGTTCTGACCATCGAGCCGCAGGAACCGGGCAAGGGCTTCGAGTTCGTCGACGCCATCAAGGGCGGTGTCATTCCTCGCGAATACATCCCGGCAGTCGAGAAGGGTGTGCGCGAAACCCTGACCACCGGTGTCCTGGCTGGCTACCCGGTCGTTGACGTGAAAGTCACCGTGACCTTCGGTTCGTACCACGACGTCGACTCGAACGAAAACGCGTTCCGCATGGCGGGCTCGATGGCGTTCAAGGAAGGCTGCCGTAAAGCGAATCCGGTCATCCTCGAGCCGATGATGGCCGTGGAAGTGGAAACGCCGGAAGACTACGCCGGTTCCGTGATGGGCGACCTGTCGTCCCGCCGCGGCATGGTGCAGGGCATGGACGAAATTCCTGGCGGCGGCGGCAAGATCATCAAGGCCGAAGTTCCGCTGTCGGAAATGTTTGGTTACTCGACCTCGCTGCGTTCGGCGACCCAGGGCCGTGCAACCTACACGATGGAATTCAAGCACTACGCTGAAGCACCGAAGCACGTCATCGACGCAATCGTGACCGCCAAGGCCAAGTAATAAAAATCATGGCTGCGGCGTGCAAGCGCCGCAGCTACAATAACAACACAGTAAAAAAAGTCGTTCTTTTAAAGGAAGATCAAAATGGCAAAAGAAAAGTTCGAACGGACCAAGCCGCACGTGAACGTCGGCACCATTGGTCACGTTGACCACGGCAAAACCACCCTGACGGCTGCGATCGCAACCGTTCTGTCGAAGAAGTTCGGCGGCGAAGCCAAGGCGTACGACCAGATCGACGCGGCTCCGGAAGAGAAGGCACGCGGCATCACCATCAACACCGCGCACGTCGAGTACGAAACCGCTACCCGTCACTACGCACACGTTGACTGCCCAGGCCACGCCGACTACATCAAGAACATGATTACCGGTGCTGCGCAGATGGACGGCGCGATCCTGGTGTGCTCGGCCGCTGACGGCCCGATGCCACAGACCCGCGAGCACATCCTGCTGGCGCGTCAGGTTGGCGTTCCGTACATCATCGTGTTCCTGAACAAGTGCGACCTGGTCGATGACGCTGAACTGCTGGAACTGGTCGAAATGGAAGTCCGCGAACTGCTGTCGAAGTACGAGTTCCCAGGCGACGACCTGCCAATCATCAAGGGTTCGGCACGTATGGCCCTGGAAGGCCAGCCGGGCGAGCTGGGCGAAGACTGCATCATCCGTCTGGCTGACGCACTCGATTCGTACATCCCGACCCCGGAACGCGCTGTTGACGGCACCTTCCTGATGCCAGTCGAAGACGTGTTCTCGATCTCGGGCCGTGGTACCGTCGTGACCGGTCGTGTCGAGCGTGGCGTGATCAAAGTCGGCGAAGAAATCGAAATCGTCGGTATCGTTGACACCGTGAAGACCACCTGCACCGGCGTGGAAATGTTCCGCAAGCTGCTGGACCAGGGTCAAGCTGGCGACAACGTCGGCCTGCTGCTGCGCGGCACCAAGCGTGAAGACGTCCAGCGTGGCCAGGTTCTGGCCAAGCCGGGCTCGATCAAGCCGCACAACCACTTCACCGGCGAGATCTACGTGCTGTCGAAAGACGAAGGTGGCCGTCACACCCCGTTCTTCAACAACTACCGTCCGCAGTTCTACTTCCGTACCACCGACGTGACCGGCTCGATCGAGCTGCCAGCGGACAAGGAAATGGTCATGCCAGGCGATAACGTGTCGATCACCGTCAAGCTGATCAACCCGATCGCGATGGAAGAAGGTCTGCGCTTCGCAATCCGCGAAGGCGGCCGTACCGTCGGCGCCGGCGTGGTTGCCAAGATCATCGCCTGATAGCGTGTGATCACCGGGCAGGGCATTAGTCCTGTCCGAACAACAGAGGGGGCAGAATTTCGGTTCTGCCCCCTCTGTACGAGTGGAACAGTGTTATACTCCCGCTCTTGTGCTGTACCGAAGTAACCGAATACATGATTGCCGGCGACAAGCCGGTTCGTTCTTTTTTAAGGAAATAGCATGTCCACTCCAAACCAGAAAATCCGCATTCGCCTGAAAGCGTTCGACTACAAGCTGATCGACCAGTCCGCACTGGAAATCGTCGACACCGCCAAGCGCACCGGCGCTGTGGTCAAGGGCCCGGTCCCGCTGCCGACCCGCATCCAGCGTTTCGACATCCTGCGTTCCCCGCACGTCAACAAGACCTCGCGCGACCAGTTCGAAATCCGTACGCACCAGCGTCTGATGGACATCGTGGACCCGACCGACAAGACCGTTGACGCACTGATGAAGCTGGACCTGCCGGCTGGCGTCGACGTCGAAATCAAGCTGCAGTAATCTTTTTGGCAGACGCGGAGCGATCCGCGAGCGCTGAAATAATCGGGGCCGGGAAGGGCCGCCACATTGGCGAACCTTCCCGGCCCCGATGCTTTTGTACCGTCTGATCACGCGCGTTAATGCGTCAGGTGATACAAGACCTTCCCCAGTCCCCCGCCGACCCACGACCCGGCAACACCACAGGCCAACCAGAACACCAGCATCAAGGCATAGCGCAGCACAGCGTTTGGTACGAGAAGTTCGAGTTTTTTTTATGATGGCTTCCCATGCGAAAACGCGATCATCGGTCCCGGCGTGGTCCTGCGCCGCGAGCCTGAACAAGTTTTCGCATGACCGGCAAACGCTGGTTGCGCCAAGTTGCTGAACTTCAATCCTGTTAATATCTCTGCAATGGTTTTCTTGACAGGCATGGAGGGAGGACGGATGGCAACGTGGCACGCATACTTCGCCAAGCAGCTGGCATGGCTGCAGGACACCAACTGGTGGCAGATGCTGGGTTACGCCTGGCTGGTCTTCGTCTTCGGCCGCTTCGCCACCTACCTCGCGCCCGAGGCCGCCAGGCCCCTGCTGGACAAGCCGCTGCTGCTGCTCCCCCTGCTGCTGATCGTCGCCAAGGATTTAGCGGGCATTCCCGATTTCTCGCGCCGCATGCGCCAGGTGGCGCGCAAGGGCACGCCCTGGAGCGAACGTCTCGGCGCCACGCTGCCGCCCGAGTTCCTCGCCTTCCTCAAGCTCGGCCGGGCAATGCGCCAGGCCTTCCTTGCCTGGGTGCGGCGCCAGCCGCATCCGGCGCGTCCCGCAGGCACCGTGCTGACCTACACCGAACGCGGCGCCTATTCGACTGTCCTGGGCATCGCCGTCTTCTCGGCATGTATCGAACTGCCGATCGATGCCGCGATCGCCTCGATCTTCATCGACGAGCCGCGCCTACGCGCCATCCTGCACCTGTGTTCGCTGTGCTCGGCCGCGACGATCCTGATGTGGGTGGCGGGCGACCGCTGGATGGTGAGGGGAGCGAAAGGCCACGTGCTGACGGGCGACACGCTCGACCTGTCGATCGGCGCGCGTGCCTCGGGCCTGATTCCATTGGGCGCCATCGACAGTGTGGAAAATGTCAGCGAAAAGCCGGAGCAGTGGTGCAAGCGCCGCGGCGTGGCGAGGCGCGAGACGGTTACGGTGTCGCCGTTCGACGCGCCGAACGTGGTGCTGCGCCTGCGCCCCGGCGTGCCGGTGACGGTCGCCAGCTACCAGCTGGCGAAGCAGGATCCGGCGTATGTCTTCCTGTATCTCGACCGCCCGGAACTGCTTGGCGCGGCGGTGCGCCGCGCCAGGGGCGATTAGGCCCTAGTCCTTCGACCCGGTCTTCCAGCGCAACCCGAAGCCGAAGCGCTGGTCCATCAGTTCGTGCGCGCTGGTGCGGCCCTGCTGCTCGAAATACTCGACCATCTTGGTCACCTGCAGGCGGCCGCCCTGGTTCTCGATCATCGCGATCGCGCACATCATCTGGTTGCCGCCCTGGTCCAGGCGCACCTCGATCGGCGCCTGGTTCGGCACCGAGACGGTGACCACGCCGTCGGTCGCCGACCAGTTCGGTACGCCCTCGTAGATGAAGGAGAAGATCAGCGCGCGCCGGATCTGGTCGAACTGGTCGCCGTTGATCCACAGGTTCTCGCCATTGCTCGAGGCGCCGGTGCGGTCGTCGGCGTCGAGCTTGATGTAGGGCAGGCGGTCGTAATCTCCCCAGGCGTTGCCCAGCGCCTGCACCAGCCCCTTGCGGCCGTCGGCCAGTTCGAACATGCAGCCGAGGTCGAGGTCGATGCCGCCCGAGCGCTTGCGGTTGCCCGCCGCGCCCCCGAGGCCGCCCATGGCTTCGCTCAGGCGGCCGAGCAGGCCCGTCTTGGCCGGTGCGGGCGTCGGCGCGGCTGCGCCCAGGCTGGACTGGTTCCAGTTCAGGTTCACGTGGATGCGTCCGTAACCGCGGCCTGCGGCCTTGTCGAGCGAGACCTTGTCGCCGCGCTTTTCCAGCGTGATCTTCGACAGCGAGACCTTCGGCGCCGCCGGCGCCGGCGCGGCAGGGGCGGCAGGGGCAGGCGCAGGCGAGGCCGGCTTGGCCTCGGTGCCGCCGAAATGCGCCAGCAGCGCCGACAGGCCGCCATTGAAACCTTGTCCCACCGCGCCGAAGCGCCACTGGCCATCGCGCCGGTAGATTTCGGCCACGATCACCGCCTTCTCGTCGCCGAAGTCGGCGCCCGACCACGGGAAGCGGATCGCTTCGCCCACGGTCAGCGCACTGGCGCCGAGGGCGCGCATCGTCTGCGCGCCGTCGATCGCGGCCACGAACACCAGCTTGGCGATCGAGGCAGGCAGGGCATCGAGGTTGACGGCGAAGCGCGCCTTGCCACCGGCCAGGCTCAGCGTTACCGCGTCGGCCGGGCTGGCGAGCTGGTTGTAGAAGACCATGTAGCGTTCGTCCGAGAGCCGGTCGGCCGCATCCAGGCCGAAGCAGGAGACGTCGACCGACATGCCCGGCGCGGTGATGTCGATCTCGACCGGGAAGCGGCTGCCGGCGCCAAGGTCCGCCAGTTTTCCCTTCTGGCCGCGTGCGAAGTTGTTCATGTGCTGATCCTTTCCTAGAGAGCGGCCGGCCAGTGCGGCGCATCAAGTTGGTGGGCGCCGAACAGGCGCGATTGCGCGACCATGCGTTCGGCCCAGGCGCGGTGGGTCGCCACCTCGCACATCGACTCGTGCATCTTGAAGACGGCAGGGCTGTTCTCGTCCAGGATGGCCTGGGCGGCGGCCAGGTCCTGCGGCCTGACCTTGTAGTGCTGCTCGATCGGCCCGATCTGGCTCGGATGGATGGCCGTCTTGCCGACCATGCCGTAGGCCATGTCTTCCTGCACCTCCTGGTCCAGCAGTTCCGGCACGTCCAGGTGCTCGAACACGGGCGCCGTGAGGGCGAAGCCGTAGGGACGGAAGATCGTCACCAGCTTCGCGATGACCGGGCCGAGGGGCGTGCGGTAGAGCGTCATGCCGCGCGGGCGCCGCAGCCCCAATAAAGCCAGCAGATCGTTGCCGCCGATGCGCAGCGCCAGGATGCGGCTGCGGACGCCCGGCGACTGCAGCAGGTCGCGGAAGGCTTCCATTTCGCGTTCGCTGAAGACTTCGGCCGTTTCCAGCGTGGGCATGAGCATGTGGTCGGTGTCGCGCACCAGGCGGTAATAGGATTCAAAATTGTGGCGTGTCGCCTTCGGGATCACGAAGCCGGTCAGCTTGTCCGCGCCGCGCATCGCCAGCACGCGCGCCAGCACGTCGGGATTGCGCACGCGGACGAAGCGTTCGGCCGCGACGTCCGCGTGCATGTGTTCCAGCACGACGGACAGGTTGAACAGCGCCCAGCTCAGCTCGCGGTCGGCGACCGCGTCCTCGGTGCAGAAGATCAGCGAGCGCGCATCGGGCAGCTTCTCGCCGTTCGCGATGCGCAGCAGGTGTTTGTGGTTGGCCGGCACGTACAGCGACGCGCCCATCGATTTATGCATCCGATGCACTCCTGATCAGGGAAACAGCTTGGTAAGGCAATGCCGGGTCGATCTCGACCGGCACCTGTGTTTCTTCGGCCAGCAGGCGCAGGTGCGCCACCGCCGGCGCCTGCGGGTCGCGCAGCACCAGCAGGCGCGGCGCCCGGCGCAGCAGCACGCGCGTGGCCTCGCCAATGCCCGGTTTTACCAGGTTGACGTCATGGATGCCGTAGCGCGCCAGCGCCGCGGCGATATACGCCTGCGAGCGGCTTGCCGCCGCGCGCGCATCGACCGCCTCGACGTCCACGTTGGCCTCGCCGGGCAGTGCGAGCGCGCGGCGTTCGAGGTCGTCCACGAAGTCGCGCGAGCGGTCGTGCGCCGCGAAGTCGCTGTACAGCACGCAGCCATGGAAGTCGTCCGGGCCGATCGCGCGGCTGATGACCGAGCGGCTGACCAGTCCCGACACCGTCGCGTTCAGGATGCTCGACGGGATCAGGTAGTCCTCGCTCGACGCCGCGCAGGCGGCGGCGCCGGCCAGGTCCGACAGCACGAACAGGCCGCTGTCGATATCGGTGCCGTGCTCGCGGTTGAAGCGCGCGATCGAGGTGGCCAGCTCGCGTGCGATCACGCCCTTGCCGGTCCAGCCGTCGACGAACACGATCGACCGGGGCGCATGTCCGCGCGCAAGGATGTGGCGCAGCGCGTTGGCGTCGATGCCGCGGTCGCGCACGATCGACACCGAATAATGCGTGGCCACGCGGTCGTGCACGCGCTCGAGCAGGCGCCTGAGGACCACGCCGATGGGCGTGCCGCCGCGCGCCAGCGACACGATCGCAACCGGACCGCTGCGGCGCTGGGCGATGAGCTGTGCCAGGCGCAGGCAGTCGCGCGCCATGCGTTCGCCGTTGGCGCGGCAGGCTTGCTCGAACACGGCGACATAGCGCGCCGAAGGCGGGCGCTCGGGCGACAGCATCTCGCTGTAATGGCGTTGGCCCGACTGGATCAGGCGCTCCTTCTCGCCGACGTCGTCGACGAAGTCGCACAGCGGCAGCGGCTTGAGGAGGAACGTCACGTCCGCGCCGTGGTAACTGCCGGAGAAGTTCACAGCGCCTCCACGGTGAGTTTCGAGAGCTGGGTCCGGCGCGGGATGATGGCGTAGTCGCAATCGGCCATGAAGCGCGCGTCCGAGCGGCTGTCGCCCATGCCGAAGGTGATCACGTCGCCATGCTCGCGGCGCAGGCGTTCGGTGACCCAGGCCACCGCATTCGCCTTGTCCAGGCTGGTGGGCAGGATCGCCAGGTTGTTGCCGTTGCGGTGCACGCAGTAATCCTGGCGGCCGTCGGCGATCCAGGGACGCACCACCTCGTCCTCGAACAACACCAGGTTGGACGCGATCTTGTCCGGATCCTTCACGACCAGGAAGAAGGGGCTGCCGGCATCCTCGACCAGCCGCGCGCGGCCCTTGAAGCCGCCCGCTTCGGCCCAGGCGTCGATGCGCGCGGCCAGCTCATGCAAACCGGGCAGGGCGGCGTTCATTTTGGCGTGCATCACGCCTTGCCAGTCGCGGTCGATGCTGCCGTCGGGCAGCAGGATCACGCCGCCGAAATCCAGGATCACATAGCTGGTGAAACCCAGGTCGACACGGTGGAAGGCATCGAGGCTGCGCGCCGTGGTCGGGATTACCGTCATGCCTTCGCTGGCGAAAGTGAAAAAGGCGCGCTGGGCCGGCGTGGTGAGCGAACAGATGCTGCCGTCGCTGTAATAAGCGGCCGGCTCCAGACCGTCGCGCACGGCGCATTTTTCCAGGGTCTGGAACAGTGTGTCGTCCAGGTCAGCGAACAGGAACTTCTTCAACGTCATCCTCGGTGTGATAGTGGAACAGGCGCGCGCCGAGCTGGCGGACGAGTTCGCGCAGCGCCGCGTTCGGCGGCGTCTCGTGGCAGACCAGCACGTGCGCGTACTGGCCGGACGCCACGTTGTACAGGAAGTTGGCGATGCCTTCGCCGTAGTTGTCGGGGAAGCTCAGCGCGTGCTTCACCGCGCCCCAGGTCAGGATCGGCGAGCGCGTGGTCGACTGCACGACCACGTCCAGGCCATGCGTTTCGAGCGCCGCGCCCAGCAGGGTGGACGCGTGCATGAATTCGCCGGTGCCGAGCACCAGCACTTTGTCGCCCGGCGCGATGCTGTCCGCCAGCCGGCGTGCCAGGGCTGTCGGCGCGCGCAAGGGGCGGGCGAGACCGAGGCGTCCAAAGGCGGTGCTGGCGCCGCGCTCGGCCTGCGCATCGAAGCGCTGGGCCGGCGCCGCGTCCACCGGCACATTCGCGGCCTCGAAGCGGTACTCGCCCTCGATCAGGGCGCCCATGCTGGCAGGCATGCCGAAGCGCCCGGCGAGTGCCGAGGTGGCGGCCTGGCCCATGAAATTGGTGATGACCGCCAGGTGCACGCGCCCGATCGTCGGGTTCAGGCGGCGGCAGGCCTGCGCCAGGTTCACGAAAGTGTTGCCGGTGCTGGCCTCGTCGTCGACCAGCACGATGGTCTTCGCCTGCAGCAGCAGGTCCTGTTCGTGCCGGCTTGAGGGCATGTGCAGGAACTGGCGCGGCGCGTGGCTGTGCGCTTCCTCGAATTCGATGATGGGCCCGTTGCCGACGCGGTAGCGCGTCGTGTGCAGGAACAGGGCTTCGCGTCCCGGATTGGCGCGCAGCCAGGCCTCGAACACGCCCTGGCCCAGGCCGACCGCCGTCTCGGCCATCGCAATGAACAGCACCGGACCCTCGCCATCCGGCACCCCGGCGGCCAGGCGCGCGTGCACGTCGAGCATGATCGATGGCCGCACCGGCCAGTGCTTGCCCAGCACCTTGCTCAGGAACAGAAAGCCGCGCTTGGCGTTGGCGCGCGCGGCAAAGCCGAGCAGGGCGTCGAGTTCTTCGGCGCCCTTGTGCAGATCGACCTCGAGCAGGCCGGTGGGCAGGCGTTCCTCACGGCGCAGCGGGAGACCGGCATCCAGGCGCGCGTTCATGCCAGCTCCACGGCTTGCGTCAGTTCGCCCACGCGCATGCCAGTGCGTACCGGTGCGACCTCGACCTTGTCGTAGCCGTCGGCGAAGCCGGCGAGGGCGATGTACGGCAGGTTCGGTCCGGCCACGCAGGCCATGCCGATGCCGCCCGACATGCGTGGGTTAATCTCGAGCAGGCGCGCGCGTCCGTCCGCTTCGCGGAACTGGACGTTGAAGATGCCGTTCAGGCCATAGGCGCGCGCCAGGTGTGCGGTGGCGTCCAGGATGTCGGCGCGCTGGTCGATGCGCTGGCCGGCGCCGGCTTGTGCCGATTTGCGGCGCGCGACCGCCGCTACCAGGCGGCCGTTGTCGCCGACGCAGTCGACGCTGTATTCGCGCCCGTCCAGGAATTCCATCAGCAGCATGTCGCGGAACGCGCCAAGGGCGGGCAGGGCGCGCCGGAAGTCGGCGAGCGAGACGTGGTATTCGGCGCCGGCCATCAGCAGTTCGGCGCTGCTGCGCGTTTCGTCCAGCACGGCGAAGCCGAGACCGTAGATCGAGCGCGAGGGCTTCACGCACAGCCTGGCGTGACGGCGGCGCAGCAGGTCGTAGGCTTCCTCGAAGCCGGCGGCGTTGTCGAAGCGGCGGAACTCGGCCACCGGTGCGCCGGGCAGGTCGACTTCCGCATAAAAGCGGCCCTTGTCGTGGATGAGCTGCAGGTTCTCTTCGGAGGCGCAGCTCAGGACGCGGGTGCCGCCGGCGGCAAAGCGCGCATGGGCGCCGGCCAGCAGGGTCGCCTCGCGTCCGGGGACGAAGATGTCGATCTTGTGGTCGCGGCAGAAGCCGACGCACCAGTCGACGTAGGGCTGGCCTTCGAGCCCGGTCGGCTCGCGGTGGAATTCGTGGGCCACGCGCGCCACCGGCGACTGCGGGTTGGGATTGCTGTGGACGATATGGAAGCGCCCGTCGACGTCGGCGCGGCGGATCAGCTCGATCGCGGCGTAGACGGACGAGAACGTACGGTTGAACCAGACGCGCATGAAGTCCTTCTGAGGGGGAGACGCCCCGCGTGCGGCGGGGCAGGGGCAGGGCGGCGAAAGCCTCCCTGCGAACCGGCGCGAGGCCGGATTACACGTTGACGCCGAACGAGCGTGCCAATGGACCCAGGCCGCCGTTGTAGCCCTGGCCGACGGCGCGGAATTTCCAGTCGCCGCCAGCGCGGTACAGTTCGCCGAAGATCATTGCGGTTTCGGTCGAGCTGTCCTCGGACAGGTCGTAGCGGGCGATCTCGGCGTTGCCGTTGGCATTGACGCAGCGGATGAAGGCCTTGCCGACCATGCCGAAGTTCTGGCGGCGCGCTTCGGCATCGTGGATGGTGACGCAGAACGAGATCTTGTCGACGTCTGCCGGTACCTTGGTCAGGTCGACGGTGACGGTTTCGTCGTCGCCTTCGCCCTGGCCGGTGGTGTTGTCGCCGTTGTGGACGACCGAGCCGTCGCTGGACTTGAGGTTGTTATAGAAGATGAAGTCGGTATCGCTGCGCACCTTCGCATCGGACTTGAGCATGAACGCGCTGCCGTCCAGGTCGAATGCCGCGCCGTCGGTCGAGCGCGGGTCCCAGCCCAGGCCGATGATGACCTTGGTGAGGTTCGGTGCTTCCTTGCTGAGGTTGACGTTACCGCCTTTTTGCAAACTGATTGCCATTACAGCTCCTTTCAGTGGGAGTGAACATTGCCCGTGATGCCGCCGCCCCGGTTGGCGCCAGCCGTGCCCTGCGCCCGGCCGGAAACTCAATTCGCTTCGGCTGCCAATATAGGCGCTAATTGCTCGATTGTACACAGCTGACCTTATGGCAAGCTTAGGCGAGGATGGGGTGCTGACGGCGCACGGCGTGCCGGCAGGGTGGGGCTGTTGCCTGTGCCGCTATTGGTATGCCGAATTCGCGTGGGCTCGAGAGCCCACCCTACGGGATACGCCACGGACCGCGATTGGAAGAGCCCATTGGCGCCAACCTTTGTCATCGAAGTCCGCAGCGCATCCTGTAGGGTGGGCACCTGTGCCCACGCGGATCATGAGGACCGATAACAGGGCAGGCAACAGCCCCACGAACATACGCCTTCCGCCCGACTCACCACCCACATCACACTCAGCTATTGCAAACCGCGCGTAGCTCTCTTATAATTCGGCTCCTCGGGCGGTTAGTTCAGTTGGTTAGAATACTTGGTCGACATCCAAGGGGTCGCAGGTTCGAATCCTGCACCGCCCACCAAAGACACTTCAAACATGCGCGGAACCCTTCGCGGTTCTGCAGAGAAAAGGCGCATCGGTGCCTTTTCTGTGCTGGTCAGCTAGATCAGATTCCTTCTTCTCCACGCTACTGCGAAAAATGCGCAACAGGGGTCACATACCTCCGATTATCTTGTTGCGTCAAGCCCCTTTGCGCGCTATACTAGCCGGCTTCGGTACGGATACGCCTTTTTGAATCCGTGCTTTTTCTAGTAGTTAAACAACCCCCGCCCAATCGTAGGTGGGAATGGAGAAAAAATGAGCCTGGGCCTTCTCGGTCGCAAGGTTGGCATGATGCGCATCTTCACGGATGACGGGGATTCGATCCCAGTCACCGTGCTCGACGTATCGAACAACCGTGTTGCGCAAATCAAAACTCCTGAAACCGACGGCTATGCCGCAGTTCAGGTCGCATTCGGTCAACGTCGCGCTTCCCGCGTGACCAAGGCTGTTGCGGGTCACCACGCTAAAGCTGGCGTGGAAGCTGGCACGATGCTGAAGGAATTCCGCGTCGACGCCGCCAAGGCAGCCGAACTCAAAACCGGTGACGCCGTCAACGTTTCGCTGTTCGAAGTCGGCCAGAAAATCGACGTGCAAGGCACCTCGATCGGTAAGGGCTACGCCGGTACCATCAAGCGTTACAACTTCGCATCGGGCCGTCAAACCCACGGTAACTCGCGTTCGCACAACGTTCCTGGCTCCATCGGTATGGCGCAGGATCCGGGCCGCGTGTTCCCTGGCAAGCGCATGACCGGTCACATGGGCGACGTTACCGTCACCACCCAGAACCTGGAAATCGCTCGTATCGACGCTGAGCGTCAACTGCTGCTGGTGAAAGGTGCCGTTCCTGGCGCCAAGAACGGTCAAGTGATCGTCAAGCCGGCTGTCAAAGTCAAAGCCAAGAAAGGAGCTTAAATATGGAACTTCAGCTCCTGAATGAGCAAGGTCAAGCTGGCGCCGGCGTTGCCGCCGCCGATACCGTGTTCGGCCGCGAATACAACGAAGCCCTGATTCACCAGGTCGTGGTCGCCTACGCTGCTAACGCACGCAGCGGCAACCGCAAGCAGAAAGACCGTGAAGAAGTCAGCCACACCACGAAGAAGCCATGGCGCCAGAAGGGCACCGGCCGCGCTCGTGCTGGTATGTCGTCGTCGCCTCTGTGGCGCGGCGGTGGTCGCATCTTCCCGAACACCCCGGACGAGAACTTCTCGCACAAGGTCAACAAGAAGATGTTCCGCGCAGGTATCTGCTCGATCTTCTCGCAGCTGGCCCGCGAAGGCCGTCTGAACGTTGTCGAAAACCTGTCGATCGAAGCTCCGAAGACCAAGCTGCTGTCGCAAAAGCTGCAGGGCATGGGCCTGGAATCGGTCCTGGTGATCACCGACACCATCGATGAAAACCTGGAACTGGCATCGCGTAACCTGCCGAACGTGCTGGTCGTCGAGCCGAAAGCGGCTGACCCGATGTCGCTGGTGTTCTACAAGAAAGTCCTGGTCACCAAAGCTGCTCTGGCCAAGATCGAGGAGATGTACGCATGAGCACCGCAATCAAATTTAGCGAAGAGCGCCTGATGAAGGTGCTGCTGGCTCCGGTCATTTCCGAGAAGGCCACCTTCGTCGCGGAAAAGAACGAGCAGATCGTGTTCAAGGTTCTGCCGGACGCGACCAAGCCAGAAATCAAGGCTGCCGTCGAGCTGCTGTTCAAAGTCGAAGTGGAATCGGTGCAGACCGTGAACCGCGAAGGCAAGCAGAAGCGCGCAGGCCGCTTCACCGGTCGCCGCAACCACACCAAGCGCGCTTTCGTGTGCCTGAAGCCAGGCCAGGAAATCAATTTTGTCGAGGAGGCTAAATAATGGCACTCGTTAAGATGAAGCCAACCTCCCCAGGCCGCCGCGGCATGGTGAAGGTTGTGAACGCCGACCTGTACAAAGGTCGTCCGTTCGCAGCCCTGGTTGAGAAGAAATCGAAGACTGCTGGCCGTAACAACAACGGCCACATCACCACCCGCCACATCGGCGGTGGTCACAAGCAACACTACCGCCTGGTCGACTTCAAGCGCAACAAGGACGGTATCCCGGCCAAGGTCGAGCGTATTGAATACGACCCGAACCGCAGCGCGCACATCGCTCTGGTGTGCTACGCCGACGGTCACCGCGCGTACATCATCGCCACCAAGGGCATGGCTGTGGGCGACACCGTCATGAACGGCTCGGAAGCGCCGATCAAGTCGGGTAACTGCCTGCCGATCCGTAACATCCCGGTCGGTACCACCATGCACTGCGTCGAAATGCTGCCAGGTAAGGGTGCCCAGATGGCCCGTACCGCCGGCGCCGCCGTAGTCCTGATGGCCCGTGAAGGCACCTACGCCCAGGTTCGCCTGCGCTCGGGTGAAGTGCGCCGCGTGCACATCGAGTGCCGCGCGACGGTTGGCGAAGTCGGCAACGGCGAGCACAACCTGCGCAAGATCGGTAAAGCTGGTGCAATGCGCTGGCGCGGTGTTCGTCCGACCGTTCGCGGTGTGGTCATGAACCCGATCGACCACCCGCACGGTGGTGGTGAAGGCCGTACGGCTGCCGGTCGTCATCCGGTGTCGCCATGGGGCCAGCAGACCAAGGGCAAGAAGACGCGTTCGAACAAGCGCACTTCGTCGATGATCGTCTCGCGCCGCGGCAAGAAATAAGGATAAATCATGACTCGTTCATTGAAAAAAGGGCCGTTCGTTGACGCCCACCTGGTGAAGAAAGTCGAAGCCGCGCAAGCGACCAAAGACAAGAAGCCAGTCAAAACCTGGTCGCGCCGCTCGACGATCACTCCGGACTTCATCGGTCTGACGATCGCTGTCCACAACGGCAAGCTGCACGTGCCGGTGTACGTCTCGGAGAACATGGTCGGCCACAAGCTCGGCGAATTCGCGCTGACCCGTACGTTCAAGGGCCACGCCGCTGACAAGAAGGCGAAAAAATAATGGAAACTAAAGCTATCCTCAAAGGCGTGCGCCTGTCGGAACAGAAGGGCCGCCTCGTTGCAGACCTGATCCGTGGCAAGAAAGTTGACGCAGCACTCAACATTCTGCAGTTCAGCCCGAAGAAGGGCGCGACCATCATCAAGAAGGTTCTGGAGTCGGCCATCGCCAACGCGGAACACAATGACGGCGCGGACATCGACGAGCTGAAGGTCACCCAGATCTACGTCGAAAAGGGCCCGATCCTGAAGCGCTTCACCGCACGTGCGAAGGGCCGCGGCGATCGTATTTCGAAACAATCCTGTCACATCTACGTGACTGTCGGTAACTAAGGGGTCACACGATGGGTCAGAAAATCCACCCAACCGGCTTCCGCCTGGCGGTCACCCGTAACTGGGCATCGCGCTGGTACGCTGGCAACGGCAACTTCGCCGACATGCTGAAGGAAGACCTGGAAGCTCGCGCTTTCCTGAAGAAGAAGCTGAAGAACGCTTCGGTCGGTCGCATCGTCATCGAGCGTCCTGCCAAGAACGCGCGCTTCACCGTGTTCAGCTCGCGTCCGGGCGTCGTCATCGGCAAGAAGGGCGAAGACATCGAAGTGCTGAAGTCGTCGCTGACGAAGATCATGGGCGTGCCGGTCCACGTGAACATCGAAGAAATCCGCAAGCCGGAAATCGATGCGCAACTGATCGCCGACTCGATCTCGCAGCAGCTCGAAAAGCGCATCATGTTCCGTCGCGCCATGAAGCGCGCGATGCAGAACGCGATGCGTCTGGGCGCGCAAGGCATCAAGATCATGTCGTCGGGCCGTCTGAACGGTATCGAGATCGCACGTACCGAATGGTACCGCGAAGGCCGTGTGCCTCTGCACACCCTGCGCGCCGACATCGACTACGGCACCAGCGAAGCATCGACCACCTACGGCATCATCGGCGTCAAGGTCTGGGTCTACAAGGGCGATCGTTCGGCAACGGGCGAAGCACCAGTGATCGACACCCCGGCCGACGAGAAAAAGCCGCGCGGTCCGCGTCGTGACGACGGCAAGCCGGCAGGCCGCGGCCGTCCGGGCGCCAAACCAGGAGCCGCTCCAGCAGGTCGTCGCGCCGCTGCCAAGCCGGCTGAGAAAGCAGGAGAATAAAGATGCTGCAGCCATCCCGCAGAAAGTATCGTAAAGAGCAGAAGGGCCGTAACACCGGCATTTCGCACACCCGCGGCACCTCGGTGTCGTTCGGCGAATTCGGCCTGAAGGCAGTCGCCCGCGGCCGTATCACCGCACGCCAGATCGAAGCGGCTCGTCGTGCGATGACCCGTCACATCAAGCGTGGCGGCCGTATCTGGATCCGTATCTTCCCGGACAAGCCGATTTCGAACAAGCCGGCCGAAGTCCGTATGGGTAACGGTAAAGGTAATCCGGAATACTACGTCGCCGAAATCCAGCCAGGCAAAGTCCTGTACGAGATGGACGGCGTCGCAGAAGAACTGGCGCGCGAAGCATTCCGCCTGGCCGCTGCCAAACTGCCGCTGGCAACCACCTTCGTGGTGCGCCAAGTCGGCCAATAACAGGAGTTGAATATGAAAGCATCGGAACTCCGCGGCAAGGACCAGGAAGCGCTGCAGAAGGAGCTGAATGAGCTGCTGAAGGCCCAGTTCGGCCTGCGCATGCAAATCGCTACCCAGCAGCTGGGCAATACCGCGCAGCTCAAGAAAGTACGTCGCGACATCGCGCGTGTGAAGACTGTGATGAACTCGAAGGAAGCCAAATGAACGACACCACTAAAACGGCGCTGAAGCGTACGCTGGTCGGCAAGGTCGTGTCCGACAAAATGGACAAGACGGTCACCGTCCTGATCGAGCGTCACGTGAAGCACCCGCTGTACGGCAAGATCATCGTGCGTTCGAACAAGTATCACGCGCACGACGAGACCAACCAGGCCAAGACCGGCGACACGGTCGAGATCTCGGAAGGTCGCCCGATCTCGAAGACGAAGGCTTGGACCGTGACCCGTGTTGTGCAGGTCGCACAGGTCATCTAAAGCCTGAAAATTTGTCTTGCGGGGCCCGCTGGTATCTGAGATACTAGCGGGCTTCGTTCATGTGTTGCCGCAGTTTGTCCCCCTCGGTAACTGCGGCCTGTGCGAAGCTTATTGGAAAGTCCAATCACCCAATCGGACGTTCATGCATTGAACGGACGGCGGGACCAAGACTGACCGCAGGCCTACGGTACGCCGTGGGGTTTCTTCGGCTTAAGTTGGGAAAGAAAATACTATGATTCAAACTGAAAGCCGGCTCGAAGTGGCCGACAACACCGGTGCGAAAGAAGTACTGTGCATCAAGGTGTTGGGCGGCTCCAAGCGCCGTTATGCGAGCATTGGCGACATCATCAAGGTAACCGTCAAGGTTGCTGCGCCACGTGGTCGTGTCAAAAAAGGTGAAATTTATAACGCTGTGGTTGTGCGTACCGCCAAAGGTGTGCGCCGCCAAGACGGCTCCCTGGTGAAGTTCGACGGCAATGCCGCTGTCCTGCTGAATTCCAAGCTGGAACCGATCGGTACCCGTATCTTCGGACCGGTGACGCGCGAGCTGCGTACCGAAAAGTTCATGAAGATCGTGTCCCTGGCACCTGAAGTTCTGTAAGGAGTCGCAATGGATAAGATTCGTAAAAACGACGAAGTCATCGTTTTGGCCGGTAAAGACAAGGGCAAGCGTGGCGTGGTTTCGCGTCGCGTCGACGCCGAGCACGTGATCGTCGAAGGCGTGAACGTGGCCAAGAAGGCCGTCAAGCCGAACCCGATGACCGGCGTCACTGGTGGTATCGTCGACAAGGCGATGCCGATTCACGTCTCCAACGTCGCGCTGTTCAACGCCGCGACCGGCAAGGCTGACCGCGTAGGCTTCAAAGACCAGGACGGCAAGAAAGTCCGTGTCTACAAGTCCTCCGGCGAAGTTGTGAAGGTTTAAGATCATGGCCCGTCTCCAACAATTCTACAAAGAAAAAGTCGTCGCTGACCTGACCGAAAAATTCGGCTACAAGTCGGTGATGGAAGTGCCGCGCCTGACCAAGATCACCCTGAACATGGGTCTGTCGGAAGCAGTTGCTGACAAGAAGGTCATCGAACACGCAGTGGGCGACCTGACCAAGATCGCCGGCCAGAAGCCGGTCGTCACCAAGGCACGCAAGGCAATCGCAGGTTTCAAGATCCGCGAAGGCTACCCGATCGGTACGATGGTGACCCTGCGCGGCAACCGCATGTACGAGTTCCTGGACCGCTTCATCACCGTGGCCCTGCCGCGCGTGCGTGACTTCCGCGGTGTCAATGGCAAGTCGTTCGACGGCCGTGGCAACTACAACATCGGCGTCAAAGAGCAGATCATTTTCCCGGAAATCGATTACGACAAGATCGACGCGCTGCGTGGCATGAACATCTCGATCACCACCACCGCTAAGACCGACGAAGAAGCCAAAGCGCTGCTCGCCGCCTTCAAATTCCCGTTCAGGAACTAAGAGCATGGCAAAACTTGCACTGATTAACCGCGAACAGAAGCGTGCAGACCTGGTGGAGAAATTCGCCGCAAAGCGTGCAGCTCTGAAAGCAATCATTGACGACCAGTCGAAGACCGAAGAAGAGCGTTACGAAGCGCGCCTGAAGCTGCAGGCCCTGCCGCGTAATTCGGCCCCGACCCGCCAGCGTAACCGCTGCGCCATGACCGGCCGTCCACGTGGCACTTTCCGTAAATTCGGTCTTGCCCGCACCAAACTCCGCGAATTCGCCATGAAAGGCGAAATCCCGGGTATGACCAAAGCTAGCTGGTAATAGGAGAACAAGCAATGAGTATGAGCGATCCTATCGCCGATATGCTGACCCGCATTCGCAACGCACAAACTGTCCAGAAAACCACGGTCGCAATGCCGTCGTCGAAAGTCAAGGTTGCGATCGCCAACGTCCTGAAGGACGAGGGTTACATTGAAGATTTCGCCGTGACCACCGAAGGTGGCAAGTCGGAACTGAAAATCGGTTTGAAGTATTACACCGGCCGTCCGGTCATCGAGCGCATCGAGCGCGTGTCCCGTCCTGGCCTGCGCATCTACAAGGGCAAGAACGAAATCCCGTCGGTCATGAATGGCCTGGGCGTGGCAATCGTCTCGACCCCGCAAGGCGTGATGACCGATCGCAAAGCACGTGCTACCGGCGTCGGTGGCGAAGTGCTGTGCTACGTGGCTTAAGGAGTAGACATGTCTCGAGTAGCTAAGATGCCAATCGCTGTCCCAGCTGGCGCCGAAGTGGCGATCACTGCAGCAGCGATCACGGTCAAAGGCCCACTGGGCACCCTGACCCAGCCGCTGAACGGCCTGGTCAAGGTAGAAAACAACAACGGCACGCTGACGTTCGACGTGGTGGACGATTCGCGTGAATCGAACGCCATGTCGGGCACCCTGCGCGCCCTGGTCAACAACATGGTTACCGGCGTCACCAAGGGCTTCGAGAAGAAGCTGAACCTGGTGGGCGTGGGCTACAAGGCAGCTGTGCAGGGCAACGCCCTGAACCTGTCGCTGGGCTTCTCGCACCCGGTGCTGCACGCGATGCCGGAAGGCGTCACCGCGGTCACCCCGACCCCGACCGAAATCGTGATCAAAGGTATTGATCGCCAAAAGGTCGGCCAGGTCGCCGCTGAAGTGCGCGCTTACCGCTCGCCTGAGCCTTACAAGGGCAAGGGTGTCCGTTATTCGGACGAAGTGGTGAAGCTTAAAGAAACCAAGAAGAAATAATCGGAGCTGACATGGACAAGAAACAATCGCGTCTGCGTCGCGGACGCCAAACCCGCATCAAGATCGCCCAGCTGGGCGTGAATCGCCTGTCGATTCACCGCACCAACCTGCACATCTATGCGAACCTGATCAGCCCGGATGCGAAGGTCCTGGTTTCGGCTTCGACGCTGGAAGCAGAAGTGCGCGCTGAGCTCGGTGGCAAGAGCGGTGCAGGCGGTAACGCCGCCGCTGCTGCCCTGGTTGGCAAGCGCGTCGCAGAAAAAGCACTGAAAGCAGGGATCACCGAAGTCGCGTTCGACCGTTCGGGTTTCCGTTACCACGGCCGTGTGAAGGCGCTGGCAGATGCCGCGCGTGAAGCCGGTCTGAAGTTCTAAGGAAGAATCGTCATGGCAAAAATGCAAGCGAAAATGGCAAGCGACAAGCCGGATGATGGCATGCGCGAAAAAATGATCGCGATCAACCGCGTCACCAAGGTGGTGAAGGGTGGTCGTATCATGGGTTTTGCAGCGCTGACCGTTGTCGGTGACGGCGATGGCCGCATCGGCATGGGTAAAGGCAAGTCGAAGGAAGTTCCTGTCGGCGTGCAAAAAGCGATGGAAGAAGCCCGCCGCAACCTGATCAAGGTGCCCCTCAAGAACGGTACGCTGCACCACACCGTTACCGGTCGTCACGGCGCATCGCGCGTCATGATGTCGCCGGCCAAGCCGGGTACCGGCGTGATCGCTGGTGGCGCAATGCGCGCTATCTTCGAGGTGATGGGCGTGACCGACGTGGTCGCCAAGTCGACCGGTTCGTCGAACCCGTACAACCTGGTTCGCGCGACCCTCGACGGTCTGGCAAAAATGAGCACTCCGGCTGACATCGCTGCCAAGCGCGGCAAGTCGGTTGAAGACATCCTGGGTTAAGGGGAACAAACATGGCAAACACTGTCAAAGTCAAGCTCGTCAAGGGCCTGATCGGTACCCGTCAGGATCACCGTGCCACCGTGCGCGGCCTGGGTCTGCGTCGTGTCAACTCGGTTTCCGAGCTGCAGGACACCCCATCCGTGCGTGGCATGATCAACAAAGTCGCGTACCTCGTTAAAGTTGTCTCGTAAGCGACAGCTTACGTACGGAGAAATCAATGGAACTCAATACCATTCAACCTGCTGACGGCGCCAAGCACGCGAAGCGTCGCGTCGGCCGCGGTATCGGCTCCGGCCTGGGCAAGACCGCCGGTCGCGGTCACAAGGGTCAGAAATCGCGTTCGGGCGGCTTCCACAAAGTCGGCTTCGAAGGCGGCCAGATGCCTCTGCAGCGTCGTCTGCCGAAGCGCGGCTTCAAGTCGCTCAACGCCACCTTCAAGGCTGAAGTCCGTCTGTCGGACCTGAACGCCCTGGCCGTCGGCGATGTCGACATCCTGGTGCTGAAGCAAGCAGGCATCCTGCCGGTGGTGGCACGCGACGTGCGCGTCATCCTGTCGGGCGAGATCACCAAAGCGGTGAACCTCAAGGGCCTGAAAGCCACCGCGGGCGCGAAAGCGGCCATCGAAGCAGCTGGCGGTTCGGTCGCCTAAAGCGGCCGCTGCCTGATCGGAGCAAAAATTGGCGACTAATTCACAACTTGGTAAAAGCGCCGCCGCCGGCTTCCCCTGGGGTCGGCTGTGGTTTTTGCTTGGCGCATTGGTCGTGTACCGCATCGGTGCTCACATCCCGGTTCCCGGGATCGACCCGGTAGCGCTGGCGTCACTGTTCAAGCAGAACGAAGGCGGCATCCTGGGCATGTTCAACATGTTCTCGGGTGGTGCATTGTCCCGCTTTACCGTGTTCGCACTCGGGATCATGCCCTACATTTCGGCTTCGATCATCATGCAGCTGGCGTCGATCGTCGTGCCGCAGCTGGAAACGCTGAAGAAGGAAGGCGAAGCAGGGCGCCGCAAGATCACCCAGTACACCCGCTACGGCACGGTGGCACTGGCTCTGTTCCAGGCGTTCGGCATCGCCGTCGCGCTCGAGGCCCAGCCGGGTCTCGTGCTCGACCCCGGCATGGCATTCCGCTTCGTCACGGTCGTGACCCTGCTCACCGGCACCATGTTCCTCATGTGGCTGGGCGAGCAGATCACCGAGCGTGGTCTGGGCAACGGCATTTCGATCATCATTTTCGCCGGTATCGCAGCCGGTCTGCCGTCGGCGCTGGGTGGCCTGTTCACCCTGGTTTCGAACGGTTCGATCAGCAGCATTGCCGCGATCATTATCGTCATCCTGGTAGTTGCGGTTACGTATGCCGTCGTGTTCGTTGAACGCGGACAGCGCAAGATCCTCGTGAATTATGCCAAGCGCCAAGTCGGCAACAAGGTGTACGGTGGCCAAACCAGTCACCTGCCCCTGAAGCTGAACATGGCCGGCGTGATCCCGCCGATCTTCGCCTCCTCGATCATCCTGTTCCCGGCGACGATCGTTGACTGGTACACGCGAGGCAAGGACTCCAGCGGCCCCTTCATCGGGTTCCTGAAGGACCTGGCTGCTTCGCTGGCGACCGGTGAACCGATCCACGCGTTGCTGTATGCGGTGGCGATTGTGTTCTTCTGCTTCTTCTACACCGCGCTGGTATTCAACAGCAAGGAAACGGCGGACAACTTGAAGAAGAGCGGCGCGTTTGTTCCGGGCATCCGTCCGGGCGAGCAGACCGCACGCTACATCGACAAGATCCTGATGCGCCTGACCCTGGCCGGTGCAGTCTATATCACCCTGGTGTGCCTGGTGCCGGAGTTCCTGCAGTCGTTCTGGAAAGTTCCTTTCTATTTCGGCGGCACGTCGCTCCTGATCATCGTGGTGGTGACGATGGACTTCATGGCACAAGTGCAGAACTACGTCATGTCGCAGCAATATGAATCGCTGCTGCGCAAGGCGAATTTCAAGGGTGGGATTCCGACGCGATAAGCGGGGAGTACATAGACCGAATGGCAAAAGACGACGTCATCCAAATGCAAGGTGAGATTCTCGAGAATCTCCCAAATGCGACATTTCGCGTAAAGCTGGAAAACGGGCATGTGGTCCTGGGGCATATCTCGGGTAAAATGCGGATGAACTATATCCGCATTCTCCCGGGCGACAAGGTAACGGTGGAACTGACCCCGTACGACCTGTCCCGGGCACGCATCGTATTCCGCACCAAGTAAAAATATTCAAGTTATCAGGAAGAGAGTGCAAAATGAAAGTTAATGCTTCAGTCAAGCGGATCTGCCGCAACTGCAAGATCATCAAGCGCAAGGGCGTGGTCCGCGTGATCTGCGTCGAGCCGCGTCACAAGCAGCGTCAAGGTTAAGAGGAATAACGAATGGCACGTATTGCAGGGGTTAACATCCCAAATCATCAGCACACTGTTATCGGCCTGACGGCGATCTACGGTATTGGCCGCCCGCGCTCGCAGAAGATCTGCGCTGCGACCGGTATCGCGACCAACAAGAAGGTCAAGGACCTCGACGATAACGAACTCGAGAAGCTGCGCGACGAAGTTGCGAAGTTTGTCGTGGAAGGCGATCTGCGCCGCGAACTGTCCATGAACATCAAGCGTCTGATGGACCTGGGTTGCTACCGCGGCATGCGTCACCGCAAGGGCCTGCCAGTGCGCGGCCAGCGCACCCGTACCAATGCCCGTACCCGCAAAGGTCCGCGCAAGGCCGCTCAATCGCTGAAGAAATAATCTAGGAATAGACCATGGCTAAGCAACAAAGCAGCGCAGCAGCGGCAGCAGCCCGCGCACGCAAGAAAGTCAAGAAGAATGTGGCTGAGGGCATCGCCCACGTCCACGCTTCGTTCAACAACACCATCATCACGATCACCGACCGCCAGGGCAACGCCCTGTCGTGGGCGACGTCGGGTGGCGCAGGCTTCAAGGGCTCGCGCAAATCGACCCCGTTCGCGGCACAGGTCGCTGCTGAAGCAGCCGGCAAGGTCGCGCAGGAAAGCGGCGTGAAGAACCTGGAAGTGCGCATCAAGGGCCCTGGCCCTGGCCGTGAATCGGCTGTGCGCGCGCTGAACAACCTGGGCATCAAGATCACCGAGATCCAGGACGTGACGCCGGTTCCGCACAACGGCTGCCGTCCGCCGAAGCGTCGTCGTATCTAAGACAAGCGGCGGGTTCGCCCGCCCTTTGTTGCAGATACCCGTCGCGGTATCAAATACGCCGGTGCAGTAGCCCGATTTCGGGTATACTGCCCGGCTATTCTCGCCTCGAATCCCGGTTCGGGGCGTTCTTTCAGCCACGTCCGCTCGATATCGGGTCGGACTAGCGCCTGCCGCATCGCTTGCGATGCCTCCGGGGCGTGATTAATACATCAAAGGATTCAACGTGGCACGTTATATCGGACCAAAAGCAAAACTGTCGCGCCGTGAAGGCACCGACCTGTTCCTGAAGAGCGCACGTCGCTCGCTCGACTCGAAGTGCAAACTGGACGTCAAGCCAGGCCAGCACGGCGTGAAGTCGGGTGCTCGCACCTCGGACTACGGCAACCAGCTGCGTGAAAAGCAGAAGGTCAAGCGCATGTACGGCGTGCTGGAGCGCCAGTTCCGCCGCTACTTCGCAGAAGCATCGCGCCGCAAGGGCAACACCGGTGAGACCCTGCTGAAGCTGCTGGAAGCCCGCCTGGACAACGTCGCTTACCGCATGGGCTTCGGCTCGACCCGCGCCGAAGCGCGCCAGCTGGTCAGCCACAAGGCATTCACCGTCAACGGTAACGTCGTGAACATCGCTTCGTACCAGGTCAAGGCTGGCGACGTCATCGCCGTGCGCGAAAAGGCCAAGAAGCAGACCCGCATCATCGAAGCGCTGTCGCTGGCTGAACAAGTCGGCATGCCGAGCTGGGTCTCGGTCGACGCCAAGAAGATGGAAGGCACCTTCCGTTCGTTCCCGGAGCGTAACGAGATCGCCGCCGACGTCAACGAAGCACTGATCGTCGAACTGTACTCGCGTTAATCGAAGAAGAAGGCAGGTTCCCCTCGCATGGCGATCGGAACCTGCTTTTTACGTTTCTGCTTCGCAGAATCGTCGTAACACCTCTATACACATGCCATCAGCCTTATCGGTGTAACGAGCCGAGGGTATTGAAAAGGACATTTCATGCAAAATAGTTTGTTGAAGCCACGTATTATCGATGTCGAAGCGCTCGGCGCCGGTCACGCCAAAGTCGTGATGGAGCCGTTCGAACGTGGTTACGGCCACACGCTGGGCAACGCGCTGCGTCGCGTGCTGCTGTCGTCGATGATCGGCTACGCGCCGACCGAAGTGACGATCGCTGGCGTCGTGCACGAGTATTCGTCGCTGGACGGCGTGCAGGAAGACGTCGTCGACCTGCTGCTGAACCTGAAGGGCGTCGTGTTCAAGGTGCACAACCGCGACTCCGTCACCCTGACCCTGAAGAAGGAAGGCGAAGGCGCAGTCCTGGCATCGGACATCGACCTGCCGCATGACGTGGAACTGATCAACCCGGATCACGTGATCGCTCACCTGACCGCCGGTGGCAAGCTGGACATGCAGATCAAGGTCGAGAAGGGCCGTGGCTACGTGCCGGGCAACGTCCGCCGCCTGTCGGAAGACACCAACAAGACGATCGGCCGCATCATCCTGGACGCATCGTTCTCGCCGGTCCGTCGCGTTTCGTACGCCGTGGAATCGGCTCGTGTCGAACAGCGTACCGACCTCGACAAGCTGATCATCAACATCGAGACCAACGGCGTCATCACCCCGGAAGAAGCGATCCGCCAGTCGGCACGCGTCCTGGTTGACCAGCTGAACGTCTTCGCCGCGCTGGAAGGCACGGAAGCGGCCGCAGAAGCACCGTCGCGTGCTCCGCTGGTCGATCCAATCCTGCTGCGTCCGGTCGACGATCTGGAACTCACGGTCCGTTCGGCAAACTGCCTGAAGGCCGAGAACATCTACTACATCGGCGACCTGATCCAGCGTTCGGAAAACGAGCTGCTCAAGACCCCGAACCTGGGCCGCAAGTCGCTCAACGAAATCAAGGAAGTCCTCGCTTCGCGCGGCCTGACCCTGGGTATGAAGTTGGAAAACTGGCCGCCTGCAGGTCTGGAGAAGTAATAGCATTCACCCGAAAGTACACACCTACTTTCGGGTGGGATCAGTCAAAAAGGACTGGCAAAGCCAGATCCTTTTTGAATGACAAAACCGTAGTAACCAACCTTAACTGAACCGGTCCGCGGTCATGCTCCGGCATGAACGATCGAAGAACTGGAATTTATACACTCGAAAGGAAGTACCATGCGTCACCGTCACGGCCTCCGTAAGCTGAACCGTACCTCGTCCCACCGCCTGGCAATGCTGCGCAACATGACCGTTTCGCTGCTGCGTCACGAAGCCATCAAGACCACCGTGCCGAAAGCCAAGGAACTGCGTCGCGTCATCGAGCCGATCCTGACCCTGGGCAAGACCGACACCCTGGCCAACAAGCGCCTGGCATTCGCCCGCCTGCGCGATCGCGAAATGGTGCAGAAGCTGTTCGCCGAACTCGGCCCGCGTTACGCCAACCGCAACGGCGGCTACCTGCGCATCCTGAAAATGGGTTTCCGCGTGGGCGACAATGCGCCGATGGCCTACGTCGAACTGCTGGACCGTCCGGAAGTGACCTCGGCTGAAGAAGCACCGACCGCCGAGTAATCGCTCCTTGCGACAAGAAAAACCAGGCCTCGCGCCTGGTTTTTTTTCGCCTGTCGCAAGCGCTCGGCGAGCGCGCCAGGGTGGGATTACCCATCGGCACGCAGCCGGTGTACCATTCGGCTGCGCAGTATTCAATCAAAGGAAGTCATGTCCCGTTCTCGCCTTCATGCAGCCCCGGCTGCAATCCCGGCGCCTCTGCTCGCCGTGCTGTCGCTGCTGTTCCTGTTCTGTGCCTTGCTCGCCACGCCGAGCCGCGCCGCCGACGACTTCCTCGATCCGGCCATCGCCTTCAAGTTCTCGGCGCGCATGGAGGGGGACAGCACGGCCGTGGTCACCTACGACATCGCCCCGGGCTACTACATGTACCGCGAGCGCTTCGCTTTCACGGCGCGCGGCGCGAAGCTGGGCACGCCCGAGATCCCGCCGGGCAAGGTGAAGTACGACGAGACCTTCCAGAAGGACGTCGAGACCTACAAGGGCGCGGTGACGATCCGCATCCCGGTCGAGGGCAACGGGCCCTTCACCCTGACTGCGACCAGCCAGGGCTGCGCCGATGCCGGCCTGTGCTATCCGCCGCAGGAAGCGAGCGCGCAGCTGGCCGCCGGCGGCGCCGCACCGCAGATGAGCCTGCCGAGCGGCAGCGCGAACGCGCCCGCGCCTGGCTTCCTGTCGTCCAGTCCGCAGAACGAGGGCAACACCGGCGCCGCCGCTCGCCTCGGCCTGCCCGCCGACGCCGCACCGGCGGTCGACATGCCTGCGCAGGCTGCCGCGGGGCAGGGGGCTGCGCAGTCGCCGGCCGCGACGGCACCGGAGGAGTCCGTCAGCGTCGCCCCAAGCGCTCTCAGCAGCACCCCGGCCGCAAAGGCCGATCGACCTTCTGAGCTTTCCGGCATCAATTCGATCCTGCACGGAGGCCGCCTGCTCGCCATCGTGCCGGCGTTTATCCTGCTCGGCCTGGGCCTGGCCTTCACGCCCTGCGTGCTGCCGATGGTGCCGATCCTGTCCTCGATCATCGTGGGCGAGGGCGGCAAGGTGCGCCGTTCGCGCGGCTTTGTCCTGTCGCTGACCTATTCGCTCGGCATGGCCATCGTCTACACGCTGCTCGGCGTCGCGGCCGGCCTGGTCGGCGAGGGCCTGGCCGCCGCGCTGCAGAATCCCTGGGTGCTCGGCGCGTTCGCGATCCTGATCGTCGCGATGGCAATGTCGATGTTCGGCTTCTACGAGCTGCAGGTGCCGGCGGCGGTGCAGACGAAACTCGCCGGCGTCTCGGGCCGCCAGGCATCCGGCAAGCTCGCCGGCGTGTTCGCCATGGGCGCGATCTCGGCCCTGATCGTCGGTCCCTGCGTGGCCGCGCCCCTGGCCGGCGCCCTGGTCTACATCAGCCAGACGCGCGACGTGCTGATCGGCGGCGCCGCGCTGTTCTCGATGGCCCTCGGCATGAGCATCCCGCTGCTGCTGGTCGGCGTGTCGGCCGGTTCCCTGCTGCCGCGCGCGGGTGCATGGATGGAATCCGTGAAACGCTTCTTCGGCGTGCTGATGCTGGGCATGGCCCTGTGGCTGGTGTCGCCGGTGCTGCCGCCAGCCGCGCAGATGATCCTGTGGGCGGCGCTCCTGCTCGGCTACGGCGCGTATCTGCTGCGCCGGCGCGGACACTGGGCCGCGCTGGCCTTTGGCGCCGCCTTCGGCGTCCTGGGCGCGATGCAGCTGGTCGGCGTGGCCAGCGGAGGCCGCGATCCGCTCGCGCCGCTGGCCCACCTGACCGGCACGCAACAGCAGCACCTCGCATTCAAGCGCGTGAAGACCGTGGACGAACTGGACGCGGCGCTCGCCGCGCTCGGCGGCAAGACCGCCATGCTCGACTTCTATGCCGACTGGTGCGTCTCCTGCAAGGAGATGGAGAAACTGACCTTCGTCGATCCCCAGGTGCAGGCCAAGCTCGCCAATACCGTGCTGCTGCAGGTCGACGTGACGGCCAACGACGCCCACGACAAGGCGATGCTCAAGCGTTTTGGCCTGTTCGGGCCGCCGGGGATCATCTTCTTCGACAGGAATGGCGCCGAGATCGCGGACAGCCGGGTGATCGGCTACCAGAATGCGCAGAAATTTTTGGTGTCGCTGGAGCGCCTGGACTGATCCGGACTTGCCGGGCTTGCGCGAGGCGTGCCGAGCGCGTAAGCCGTACCGCGTGGGCATGGGTGTCCACCCGACGAGAAAGCGAAAAAAGGGATGCCGAGGCATCCCTTTTGCATTCAACCGAAAGCCGAACCGTTCAGCTCTGCAGCGCTGCGCCACGCTGACCGTGGTGGCCGCCGTGACCGCGGTGCTTGCCGAAGCCGCCGCGCATGGCCTGGCTGTCGAACACCTTTTTCTGCTCGGGCGTGAGCACGGCGTAGAAGTTGTTCAGGGCGGCCAGGCGCGCTTCCATGCGCGCGGTGCGCTGCTTCTGGCGCTCGATCATGCGCTCCATGCGCTGCGGCGCCGGCAGGGCCGCGAATTTCGCACGCTCGCCGGGGTCACGTGCTTGCGGGCGCTGGGCCGGTTTGCCGGCGGCGACGAAGGCGGCGAAAGCCGGTTCCTGCTGGGCGGTGAGCTTCAGGTCGGCGCGCAACTTGGCTTCGCGCTGGGCCTGGCGCTCGGCGCGTTTTGCCTGGCGCTCGGCCTTGTGTGCGGCGCGCTGCTCGGCGCTGACGGCGTGGCCATGGCGGCCTTCCGGCGCGGGAGCGGTGGTGGTCTGGGCGACGGCGGCGCCGGCGATGCCGAGGGCGGCGAAAGCGACCAGGATGTTCTTGCGGAGGGTGTTCATGTGATGTCCTTTGGGTGTGTGAGTCAGTCGGTTGTGTGCGGTAACTGCTCGCTGCACGGGACCTATCATCGCCAAAAAATGTAAGCCCAGCGTGTCCCCTGCCAAGCACTTTGTATCAATATGTTTCCTTCCCGAATCCATATACATACCGATACAAATGTGCTGTTCAGGGCCCTTTTAAGTAAGGATAATTGCGGCTATGGATAATCCCTCTACCATTCTCATCGTCGACGACGACCGCGACATTCGCCAGCTGCTGGCCGATTACCTGGAGTCGAACGGCTACCGCGCGCTCGCCGCGGGTGACGGCAGCGCGATGTGGAAGATCCTCGACGAGTCGCGCCCCGACCTGATCGTGCTCGACCTGAACCTGCCTGGTGACGACGGCCTGACCCTGTGCCGCAAACTGCGCGCCACCTCGACCCTGCCGGTCATCATGCTGACCGCACGCAACGAGCCGCTCGGCCGCATCCTCGGCCTTGAAATGGGCGCCGACGACTACCTGCCGAAACCCTTCGAGCCGCGCGAACTGCTGGCGCGTATCCGCAGCGTGCTGCGCCGCTCGCACGCCATGCCGTCGAATGCCCCGGCCGAGAACGTGCAACAGATGCGCTTCTCGGGCTGGACGCTGGACCTCACCGCGCGCCACCTGGTCAATCCGGACGGCATCGTCATCATGCTCTCGGGCGCCGAGTTCCGCCTGCTGCGCGTGTTCCTCGAACACCCGAACCGGGTGCTGAACCGCGACCAGCTGCTCAACCTCACCCAGGGCCGCGACGCCGACCCCTTCGACCGCTCGATCGACATCCAGATCAGCCGCCTGCGCCAGAAGCTGGGCGAGGACGCGCGCATGCCGCAGATTATCAAGACCGTGCGTAACGGTGGCTACGTGCTGGCCGGCCAGGTGACCGTGGAGCCGACTGCGTGAAAGCATTCCTCGGCTCGATGACGGGCCGTGTCTTCATCACCCTGCTGCTCGGGATCCTGATCTCGGGCGCGCTGACCCAGCTGATGGCCGACAACGAGCGCCAGCGCGTGCTGGAGCACGCGCGCGACCAGAACCTGATCGAACGCGCCGAGCAGCTGATCATGGCCACCGAGATCGTGCCGGCCTCGGCGCGCCGCGCCTACCTGGCGGTCGCGAACCGTCCGGGGCTGCTGCTCGAGGTCGGCGAGCCGCGTCCGCTGGCGAAAAGCGCCAGCGAGTTCGCCGAGACCCTGGCCGAGCGCCTCGGCGCCGGCTACCAGATCGTCTCGGCCGATTCGCGTCCGCCGGCCTGCGAGAGCCCGCCCCGCATTCCCCAGTTGTACGGCCTGCTGTCGGCGCGCTGGCGCGGCGCCTGCGAATACCTGAACGTGCGCCTGCGCGACGGCGAAGCGCTGCGCCTGTCGGTGCTGCCGCCGCGCGGGCCCGTGAACGACGACACCGACTACCGCGCCGTGATCGTCCTGTTTTTTGTCAGCATCGCCTTCCTCGCCTACCTGGTCGCGCGCATGACTACGCGACCGCTCAAGCAGCTCGCCCTGGCCGCCCAGGAACTGGGCAACGACATCAACCGCCCCCCGCTCGACCTCACCGGCGCCAGCGAGATCCGCCAGGCCAGCGCCGCCTTCAATGCGATGCAGGCGCGCATCCGCCAGTACATCTTCCAGCGCACGCAGATGCTGGCCGCCATCACCCACGACCTGCAGACGCCGCTCACGCGCATGCGCCTGCGCCTGGAAAAGGTGGCCGACGCCGAGCTGCAGGAGCGCCTGATCGGCGACCTGTCGGCGATGCAGGCCATGGTGCGCGAGGGACTGGAACTGGCGCGCAGCATGGACACCAGCGAGAACATGCAGATGCTCGACCTCGATTCGCTGCTCGATTCCGTGTGCGACGATGCTGCCGACGCCAACCAGCCGGTCACGCTCAACGGCCGCGCCGGCATGGCGATCCTCGGCCGTCCGCTCGACCTGCGCCGCTGCCTGGGCAACCTGATCGACAATGCGGTCAAGTACGGCCGCGAGGCGAACGTGACGGTCGACCGCGTGAACGGCGCGGCGCGCATCCGCGTGCGCGACAGCGGTCCCGGCATTCCGCCAGCCGAGCAGGCGCGCGTATTCGATCCTTTCTACCGTGTCGAGACCTCGCGCTCGCGCGAATCCGGCGGTACCGGCCTGGGCCTGACCATCGCCCGCAATATCGCCGGGCGGCACGGCGGCAGCATCTCCCTGGCCAACCACCCGGAAGGCGGCCTGGAAGTCACGTTGATGCTGCCGGAGTACTATCCTGGTAAATAAGTTGGGAAACAAGACTGTCACACGCGGGCGCCATACTGCGTGGAACGCATCGTTGAATTGATTGATAAAGCCGCCGGCACTGGCGGCAAGGGACCTGAATGAAAAAGAATACTCTCGCAGCCGTTGCCGTCATTGTCGCCATCGGCGCAGGAAGCGCCTGGTACATGAGCCGCGGCGCGCATGCCGAAGGGGAAGCAGGCAAGGGCGCTCCCGCCGGTGCCGCCAACGGCGGACCCGGCGGTGGGCAAGCTCCTGTCGTCGTGAACGTGGTCGCGCCCCGTCGCCAGGACGTCGGCGTCGACGTCGCCGCCAACGGCACCGTGAGCCCGAAGCAGACCGTCGACCTGCGTCCACAAACGACCAGCACCATCCGCGAAGTGCACATCCGCGAAGGCCAGTTCGTCAAGGCCGGCCAACTGATGTTCTCGCTCGACGACCGCAGCGACCGCGCCAACGTGGCCAAGGCCCAGGCCGAGGTCGCGCGCGGGAAGGCCACGCTGGCCGACCTCGAGCGCCAGTACAAGCGCAGCCAGGAACTGGTGGCACAGAAATTCCTGGCGCAGAGCGCGGTCGATACGCTGCAGAGCCAGGTAGAGGCAGCACGGGCTGCCCTGGCAGCGAGTGTTGCCTCGGTTCGTGCCTCCCAAGTCAGCGCCAGCTATACCGCGATCCGCGCCCCGATGTCGGGCCGCGTCGGCGCCATCAACGTCTATCCGGGCAGCCTGGTGCAGCCGACCACCTCGCTGACCACCATCACCCAGCTCGACCCGATCGACGTCGCCTTCACGCTGCCGGAGTCTTCCCTGGGCGCGCTGCTGGCCGCCCAGAAGCAGGGCAAGGTCGCGGTCGAGGCCAGCACCGGCGGCGACGCCAAGCCGGTCCTTGGCGAACTGATTTTCGTGGACAACACGGTCGACCCGACCACCGGCACCATCCGCGTCAAGGCGCAATTCGGCAATGCCGACGGCCTGCTGTGGCCAGGACAATACGTGAACACCCGCGTCACGGTACGCACGATCAAGGATGCGGTCGTGATTCCGCAAAATGCGATTATCATCAACGCCCAGGGCACCTTCGTCTACGTGGTCGAAAAGGGTGGCACGGCGCGCCTGGCGCCGATCCAGCGCCAGCACACCTTCGGCCTGAACGCGGCAGTGACTGGCCTGTCCGGCAACGAGCAGGTCATCACCGAAGGCAAGCAGAATCTGCGTCCGGGCGGCAAGGTCAAGCTGGCCGCCGGGGCGCCGGACCGAGCGAAACCGCAAGGCGCACCTGCGCGCAAGGGTGAACAGGCATGAACCTGTCGGAACTGTGTATCCGCCGTCCGGTGATGGTGGTCCTGCTGTCGATCAGCCTGGTGCTGGTCGGCATCCTGGCCTACATGCACATCCCGGTCGCGGCGCTGCCGAGCTATAACACGCCGGTCATCAACGTCAACGCCAACCTGCCTGGCGCCAGCCCCGAGACCATGGCGTCCTCGGTTGCGCTGCCGCTCGAGAAGCAGTTCTCGACCATCGCCGGCATCAAGCTCATCACCTCGACGAATACCCAGGGCAACACCTCGCTGACGCTCGAGTTCGACACCTCGATCGACGTCGACAAGGCCGCGGTCGACGTCCAGGCCGCGCTGCTGGCCGCCCAGCGCCAGTTGCCGCTGGAGATGACCGACCTGCCGTCCTACCGCAAGATCAATCCGGCCGACGCCCCGATCCTGTTCATGCACATGACCTCGCCGTCGATGAACCTGTCGGAGCTGAACGACTACGCCGAGAACATGGTCTCGCCGGCGATCTCGACCCTGCCGGGCGTGGCCCAGGTCACGGTAAATGGCGGCAAGCGCTTTGCCGTGCGCGTGCGCGCCCGTTCCGACCTGATGAACGCACGGAATATCTCGATGGACGAGCTGGCTACCGCACTGCGCGCCGCCAACTCCAACACCCCGCTGGGCGTCCTCGACGGTCCGCAGCAGACCCTCACCATCCAGGGCGGCGGCCAACTGATGAAGGCGGCCGACTTTGCCAAGCTCATCGTCGCCACCCGCGACGGCCTGCCGGTGCGCCTGGATGAAGTGGCCCAGGTCGAAGACAGCTACCAGTCGGTGAAAGCCGCGGGCAGCCTGAACGGCGAGCGCTCGATCGTGCTGATGGTGCAGCGCCAGCCGAACGCGAACACCGTGCAGGTGGTCGACGCCGTGCGCAACCTGATGCCGAAATTCGAGACCCAGTTGCCGGCCTCGATCAAGATCCACCTCGTCAACGACCGCTCGGTCTCGATCCGCGAAGCGATCCACGACGTCAACCTGACCCTCGCCGGCACCGTCGTGCTGGTCATCCTGGTGATCTTCCTGTTCCTGCACCGCCTGACCGCGACCCTGATCCCGGCGGTGACGGTGCCGATCTCGCTGCTGGGCGCGCTGTCGCTGCTGTATGCCTTCGGCTACAGCCTCGACAATATTTCCTTGCTCGGCATCACGCTGGCGGTCGGCCTGGTGGTCGACGACGCCATCGTGGTGCTGGAAAACATCGTGCGCCACATGGAGATGGGCAAGAAGCCCTTCCACGCCGCCCTGGTCGGCTCGCGCGAAATGGGCTTCACCATCGTCTCGATCTCGATCTCGCTGGTGGCCGTGTTCATTCCGATCTTCTTCATGCCGGGCGTGATCGGCCTGCTGTTCCGCGAATTCGCCGTGATCGTCGGTCTCGCGGTGCTGGTGTCGGCGGCGGTGTCGCTGACCCTGGTGCCGATGATGTGCTCGCGCCTGATCAAGCACGGCGGCCACGTCGAACCGCACGAGATGTCCTGGGTCGGCCGCCGTTTCGAAGCCATGTTCACCAGCGTGCGCGACGCCTATGCGCGCACCCTGGACAAGGCGCTGCGTCACCGCTTCCTGGTGCTGATGCTGGCGGTCGGCACCTTTGCCCTGACCGCGATCCTGTACATGAGCATGCCCAAAGGCTTTTTCCCCGAGGAAGACATCGGCCAGATCCGCGTGACCGTCGAAGCCTCGGAAGACACGTCCTCGCAGGCCATGATGGCGCTGCAGGAGAAGGTCGGCGACATCATGCGCGCCAACAAGAGCGTGCAGAACGTGACCTCCTTCGTGGGCGGCGGAAACACGGGCCGCATGTTCCTGGTACTGGTGCCGCGCAGCGAGCGTCCCGCGATGCCGATCGTGCTCGATGAACTGCGCAAGGCGACCCGCAGCGTCGCCGGGGTGCAGGTCTACATGTCGCCGGTGCAGAACCTGCAGCTGGGCGGACGTCCGAGCAAGAGCCGTTACCAGTACAGCCTGCAGAGCGTGTCGGGCGGCGAGATCGGCAGCTGGGCCGAGCAGTTCCTCGAGCGCATGCGCGCCGATCCGAAATTCCGCGACGTCACCAGCGATTCGCAGAACAAGGGCCTGCAGGCCACGCTCGACATCGACCGCGACAAGGCCGCCCTGCTGGGCGTGAACATGGCCGACGTGCGCACCGTGCTGTACGCCAACTTCGGCGAGCGCCAGGTCTCGACCATCTATTCGACCGCGGCCAGCTACTACGTGATCCTGGAGGCGGCGGAAGCCGACCGCTACTTCGACGACGCCCTGGCGCGCGTGTCGGTGCGCGCGAAGTCGGGTGAACTCGTAAAACTGTCGAGCTTTGCCAGCGTGCGCCGCACGGTCGGCCCGATCGCCGTCAACCACCAGGGGCAATTGCAGGCGATCACGCTCGCCTTCAACCTGGCGCCCGGCGTGCCGCTGGGCGACGCCACCGCCGCCATCGAGCAGATGAAGGTCGACATGAAACTGCCGGCCTCGGTCATCACCAACTATGGCGGCGACGCGGCGGTGTTCCAGGACACCCAGTCGAGCCAGCTGATCCTGATCCTCACCGCGATCGGCGTCATCTACGTGCTGCTGGGCGTGCTCTACGAGAGCTACATCCACCCGCTGACCATTCTCGCCGGCCTGCCGTCGGCGGCGGTGGGGGCGCTGGTGACGCTGTGGATCTTCGACATGGACCTGACCCTGATCGCCATGATCGGCATCCTGATGCTGATCGGTATCGTCAAGAAGAACGCGATCATGATGATCGACTTCGCGCTCGACGCCCAGAGGAATGCCGGCATGACCCCGGTCGAGGCGATCCGCGAGGCCTGCATCCTGCGCTTCCGCCCGATTCTGATGACCACGCTGGCGGCGATGATGGGTGCGCTGCCGATCGCGCTGGGCATCGGCGCCGGCGCCGAGCTGCGCCAGCCGCTGGGCCTGGCGGTGGTGGGCGGCCTGATCTTCTCGCAGGTGATCACGCTCTACATCACGCCGGTCATCTACCTGTACCTCGACAAGTACAGCGGCAGCGGCCCGATGACCGATGTCGACATCGCGGCGCACGAGGCGGCGCACGCGCCGGCACATGGGGCGCCTCATCCCTCCAGCCCCACGGTTTCGCTGCACAAGATCGGTTGAAACACAATGTAACAACCATCAGGAAAACCGCCCTGTAAGCTGTGCAGCGCCACGCGGCCGTGCGCCGGAGACCCAAAGCAGGTAGACTGCGCGGGTAAACGTCGACTCGACCCGCATTGCGCTGACCAGTTTTCCGGAAAGTTTTATTGATCTTGCGTGACCATTCCCATTCCTACGCCGAGCACAGCGATGTCTGCGAGCATTGCGGACAACCCCTGCCCGGCGCCGTGGTGCCGACCTACGGCGAGCGGCGCACCAGCCGCACCGGCCTGGCGGTCACGATCCTGCTGCACCTGCTGCTGGTAGCGCTGTACTTCTACGAGCCCGAGCGGCCCGAAAAAAAGGCGCGTCCGCCAAGCGGCGGCGAGATCGTCTATGTCGCGCCGCTGGCCAAGCCGCCGCCGCCGCAGGCCCAGGCGCCGCAGAAAACCAGCAAGCCTTCGAAGAATCCGTCCCAGCCGCGCTTGAGCACCCCGCGCGTCGAACGCCTGCCCGACACCATCACCTTGCCTGAGGAAAAGCCGGTCATCGTCGACAAGGCGCCGCCGCCCGAGCCGAAACCCGAGCCCAAGGCCGAGGAAGCGCCGCCGATGGACATGGCCGAATACATCGCGCGCCGCCGCGCCCAGCGCGGCGCCACCGAGCCCAGCCCTAGCGAGGAAGAAAGCGAAGCGGCGCGCGGCACGCGCAATGCGCTGGCGAACATTGCCGCGATCAACAACCGTGGCCGCGACGACAGCAACCAGAGCGGCGGCATCTTCTCGATCTCGAACCGCACCTTCCACAGCATGGACCTGAAGTTCCGCGGCTGGAACCCGAGCTTCAAGCGCCGCTGGCTGACCTCGGTGACGGTGGAGCAGGGCAGCGAGCCGGACGTCGAGACCGCCGTGGTGAAGAAGATGATCGAGTTGATCCGGCGCGAGAAGAGCGGCGACTTCGAGTGGGAATCGCACCGTCTGGGCCGCGTCGTGACGATGAGCGCGCGGCCCCAGGACACGGCCGAACTGCAGGCCTTCCTGATGAAGGAAATGTTCCCCGATTACAAGCCACCACGCTGAGGCCGCCGTCCGAGGGCCGCGGTTTCTTCCCATATCTTTCCTCATTCCATTGCTCCGATGAAGGGCGGCACTGGACTGGTGCGCTCCTTTGCGCTGCGCCATCGACAGCGCAAACAGACGCGATAGGCTGAGCTCGTGCCCTGTCGAGCTCGGTGTTTCCAAGCTGCGAATGGGCCTTCCCGCGTCCGGCGAACGCAGCCGGGCGCCGTTCCCTACCTCATCGGAGCAGCCCATGACCATCGAGCCAGACCAGCTTGTCAGCCAGACGCGTCGTCAGGTCCTGAAGTCCACCGCATTCACCCTTTGCGCGAGCGCCATGCCGTTCGCTTCCTCGTTGGCGCAACAGCCCATGCACAAGCCGCGCTACCGCCGCTGGCGCGCTTCCATGAATTCGAAGATGGGCGTGCGTATGCTCAGGAGCTATGCGAAGGCCGTGAGCGCCATGCTGGCGCTGCCGCCCGAGGATCCGCGCAACTGGTATCGCCAGGCCATCGTCCACACGCTCGACTGCCCGCACGGCAACTGGTGGTTCCTGCCCTGGCACCGCGGCTACCTCGGCTGGTTCGAGCAGATCTGCCGCGAGCTGAGCGGCGACCCGCAGTTCGCGCTGCCCTACTGGGACTGGACTGCCGAGCCCAGCCTGCCGGACGGCATGTTCGACGGCGTGCTCGACCCCAACCACGCCGCCTACGTCGGCTACGGTTCCGACTTCGAGGCGCGCCTGGCCTCGGCGGTCGCGAATGCCGGTTACTGGACTTCGCCCAACGGCGTATTCACCCGCAACTCCCAGTACGGCCAGCTGCTGGCGCGCAGCATCCGCTTTGACGCCGACCTGATGTTCGACATCCTGCGCGATCCCTCGGGCCGGATGTTCTTCGACCAGCCCGGCGCGCGCGGCCTGGTGCGCGAACGGCCCGGCTTCTCGCTGGCGGCGAGCGACGCCGTGTCGGCAGCGACGATCCAGGCCGCCCTGGCCGCACCCGACTACGCGACCTTCGGCAGCCCGAAGACCTCGAACCACCACACCTCGGGCGGCTTCGGCATCCTGGAAGCGCGGCCGCACAATTCCGTGCACCGCTGCGTCGGCTCGCGCGACTGCAACTTCACGGAAACGCGCGGCTTCATGGCCGACATGCTCTCGCCGGTCGATCCGGTGTTCTTCCTGCACCATGCGAACATCGATCGCCTGTGGGATGTCTGGACCCGCAAGCAGGCGGCGCTCGGCCTGCCCATCCTGCCACCCGGCGTGGAGCTGCGCACCGATCTGCCGGACGACCAGAAGTCGCCCGAAGAGAGGGCGACCGATTACTTCCGCTGGGCGCGCGAACCCATGCTGTTCTTCGTCGACGCGAAAGGCGCGCCGGTCACGCAGACGCGCGCCGGCGACTACGAGGCGATGGCGGCCTTCAACTACGACTACGAGCCCGGCAGCGGCGAGGAGGAGGTGGCGCGCAGCAGCAGCAGGTCGCGGCCGCGCAGCGGGGCGCGCCGCGTCTACACCGGCAAGGTGCTGCGGCGCGTCGTCGGCGGCGCCCAGCCGGCCAGCGCCCAGGTCGCGCTGCCGGCCGGAACGCTCGAGAACGCGACGGCCGCCGGCCAGACCATGGTCGCGAATGTCACGCTGAGCTTCCCGGAGCAGTGCCGCGATCCGTATGCCGTGATCCTGAACGGGCCGGAGGATCCGTCCCAAGTCGATGCCGGCAGTCCCTTCTACCTGGCGACCATCGTCATGTTCGGCCACCGCGGCCCCACCGGCCCCTTGACCTTCGCGCTGCCGCTCGGCGAGAAGCTGCAGCGGGCGCGCGCCGCCCAGCCGCAGTCCGGCGACGGCACGCTCCGGCTGCGCGTGCTGTCGCTGCATGAGCTGATGGGGCACCACCACATGGCGGGCCAGCCGGTGGAGTTGCTGGCGGCGAGCGTGGAGACCTACTGAAGCAGGTGATCAGACCCGTAGGGTGGACGGGTTTCCCGTCCACGCGTCCCAATCCCGTATGCATGACGGTGGTGTCGTGAGTTTCGTAGGGTGGACACCTGTGTCCACGCGGTGGTGCGTTGGTGTCGCCCCACCGTGACCGGGACGCCGGCAACATCAATGCAACAGGTACTTTTTTACCGATCAGCGGTACCCGGTTGCATTGGAGGAGTGCGGAGGTACGACCGCGTGGGCACAGGTGCCCACCCTACAAGGTCAACAACAAAAAACCGTGCCTCGGCACGGTTTTTCTGTCTTCCCGGCGAAGCGAACGATTACGCACCTGCCTTCAGCTTGCGCGCCACATCCAGCGCGAAGTAGGTCAGCACGCCGTCGGCGCCGGCACGCTTGAAGGCCATCATCGATTCCATCATGACCTTGTCGTGGTCCAGCCAGCCGTTCTGGGCGGCGGCCTTCAGCATCGCGTATTCGCCGCTGACCTGGTAAGCGAAGGTCGGGACCTTGAATTCGTCCTTCACGCGGCGCACCACGTCAAGATACGGCATGCCGGGCTTGACCATCACCATGTCGGCGCCTTCCTGCAGGTCGAGCGCCACTTCGCGCAGGGCCTCATCGGTGTTGGCCGGGTCCATCTGGTAGGTGTTCTTGTCGGCCTTGCCCAGGTTGGCGGCCGAACCCACCGCGTCGCGGAAGGGACCGTAGAAGGCCGAGGCATATTTCGCCGAGTAGGCCATGATGCGGGTGTGGATGAAGCCGCGCTCTTCCAGCGCCGCGCGGATCACGCCGATGCGCCCGTCCATCATGTCCGACGGCGCCACCACGTCGACGCCGGCCTCGGCGTGCGTCAGCGCCTGGCGCGTCAGCATCTCGATGGTCTTTTCGTTGACGATGTAGCCGTTCTCGTCAGGCAGGCCGTCCTGGCCGTGGGTCGTGTAGGGATCGAGCGCGATGTCGGTCAGCAGGCCCAGTTGCGGGAAGCGCTGCTTCAGGGTGCGCACCGCGCGCGGCACCAGGCCGTCGGGGTTGGTCGCTTCCACGCCGTCATAGGTCTTCAGCGAGGCGTCGATGACCGGGAACAGGGCCAGCACCGGGATGCCGAGCGAAACGCATTCCTCGGCCACGTTCATGAGGAGGTCGATCGAGACGCGCTCCACGCCCGGCATCGAGGCCACCTGCTGGCGCTGGTTCTCGCCGTCGAGGATGAAGACCGGGTAGATCAGGTCGGCGGCGGTGACGGTGTTCTCGCGCATCAGGGCGCGCGAGAACGGGTCGCGGCGCATGCGGCGCATGCGGGTGTTCGGATACTGGCCGGTAAAGATCGAGCTCATCGTGATCGCTTTCTTTCAGGAGTGGTCGGGTGCCTCGTTCGTGCCGGTTGGCGCGGCGTCATCGCCGGACAGGCCGAGCAGTTCGAGGATCTTGGCGTCCGCTTCCTCGACGCCGATGCGCTTGAGCGCGGAGAACAGCTGCACCGTGAAGGGGAAGCCTTCGCCTTCCTCGTCGACATAGCTGTCGAGCACCTTCCGCGCCTCGCGCAGGGCATTCGTCTTTTCGTTCTGGTTCAGCTTGTCGGCCTTGGTCAGGATGCAGTGGATCGGCTTGCCGGTCGGGGCGAACCACTCCAGCATCTGCACGTCCAGGTCGGTGAACGGGCGGCGCGAGTCCATGATCAGGACGAGCGCCGCGAGCTGCTCCCGCCGTTGTACATAGTCGCCCAGCAGCTTTTGCCAGTGCAGCTTGGCCGTGCCCGATACCTCCGCATAGCCATAACCCGGCAGGTCGACCAGCAGCGCCTGGATCTCCTCGACGATGGTCGGGTCCTTGCGGTGCTGCCCGACATGGGCGCCGCCGATCGAGAAGTAGTTGATGTGCTGGGTGCGTCCCGGCGTTTTCGACGCGAAGGCGAGGCCCTTCTGGTTCGTCAGGATATTGATCGCCGTCGATTTGCCCGCGTTGGAGCGACCGGCAAAGGCGATTTCGGGCACCCGGGTGGATGGGAGATCACGCAGCTGGTTGACGGTCGTGAAGAAGCGGGCTTGCCAGAGTTTGGACATGGAAGAGAGGTGAAAAAGGCAACGAAATGAGGCGTGGAGGAAACAATCCTATTGTACAATAAGGGGTTATTAATTGTTTTTCGCCGGTGAAGCCGCTGTACCAATAAACTGTTTTTCGACTTTTTCAGGGTGCTCGAATGAATCGTGTGTCTGTATCGTCCGCTAGCGCGGTGTTCATGAAATCGTTGTTGGTTGCAACCCTGGCGCTCGGCAACGTCGCTGTCGCCGCCGAAGCCCAGCGTACCGCGAAACCCGATGCCGCCAAAGGCGCCACCCTGTACGAAAGCGGCGATACCGCGCGCGGCCTGCCGGCCTGTTTGTCCTGCCATGGCGCGAACGGCAACTCCACCATCGCCGCCAACCCGAAACTGTCGGCGCAGTTCGAAGCCTACACCCATAAGCAGTTGGTCGACTTCACGACTCCGCAGCGCAACAATCCGGTCATGACCACCTACGCCAAGATGCTGACCGAGGAAGACAAGCGCAACATCGCTGCCTATCTCGCGACCCAGAAGGTCAAGCCGGGCGCAGCCAAGAACAAGGACACGGTCGAACTGGGCCGCAAGATCTACCGCGGCGGCATCGCCGACAAGGGCGTGGCCGCCTGCGCCAGCTGCCATGGCGCCGCCGGTTCCGGCATCCCGACCCAATACCCGCGCCTGGCCGGCCAGCACCAGGATTACACGATGGCCCAGCTGACCGCCTTCAAGAGCGGCGCACGTGCCAACAGCCCGCAGATGACGACGCTGGCCCAGCGCCTGTCGGAGGCCGAAATGCAGGCCGTGGCCGACTACATCGCCGGCCTGCGCTGAGCAGCCGCCCGTATTTTCTGTCGTTACTGTATTGAAAGGGCGCCAGCGCGAGTTGACGCCCTTTTTTGCTGTACACTCGCGGCGCACCTGACCGCATGAGAAAGCAAGAATGAGCACCACCGGAATTGAACTGAAGACGCGCCGGCGTGCGCTGGCCGAAGCTGTCGAGCTGGTGTCGTCCATGCGCTTTGCCATCAGCCTGCTGGTGATCCTGTCGATCGCCGCCATCATCGGCACGGTGCTGCGCCAGGGCGAGGCGATGCCGAACTACGTGAACCAGTTCGGCCCCTTCTGGTACGAGATCTTCCGCAAACTCGGCCTGTTCACGGTCTATTCGAGCTGGTGGTTCCTGCTGATCCTGCTGGTGCTGATCGTCTCGACCGGGCTGTGCATCGTGCGCAATACGCCGAAGATGATCCGCGACATGCGCAGCTGGCGCGACCACGTGCGCGAGGATTCGCTGCGCAATTTCCATCACAAGAATGAGTGGACGGCGCCGCTGAACAGCTCGGCGCTGGCGATGCAGAGCGCCGAGCGTCTGCGCCATGCCGGCTACGCCGTCAAAATCGTCGAGAAGGGCAGCGGCACCCTGGTGGCGGCAAAGAAAGGCGCCGGCAACAAGTTCGGCTATATCTTCGCGCACACGGCCATCATCGTGATCCTGCTGGGCGGCATGCTCGATTCCGAACTGCCCATCCGTTTCCAGCAATGGTTCCTTGGTAAAACGCCCTATCCGGGCAGCGGCCTGATCTCGCAGATCCCGGCCCAGCACCGCCTCGGCCTGTCGAACCCGACCTACCGCGGCAACATCATGCTGGCCGAAGGCCAGACCGGCAGCACCGCCATCCTGCCCCAGGCCAGCGGCGTGCTGGTGCAAGACCTGCCGTTCGCGATCGAACTGAAAAAATTCAACATCGAATTCTATTCGACCGGCATGCCCAAGCTGTTCGCCAGCGAAGTCGTGGTGCATGACCGCGAGGCGGGCAAGACCTTCCTGGCGACGATCGAGGTCAACAAGCCGCTGATCTACAAGGGCGTGGCCGTCTACCAGTCGAGTTTCGAGGATGGCGGCAGCAAGCTCAAGCTGACGGGCTTCCCGATGACCGGGACCAGCGCGCGGGCCTTCGAGATCGCCGGCGAAGTGAACGGTTCGACCGCGCTGAAGACCGCGGCCGGCGCCTTCGACGTCGAGTGGTCGGGCTTCCGCCCCTTCAACGTCGAAAACACCTCCACCAACGACGTGCGCGCGGTGGAGAAGGGCAAGTCCTTCAATGAGCAGTTCGCGGCCACGCTGAGCAAGGCCTCGGGCTCGGCCGGCAAGAATGCCGAGAACAAGGACCTCAAGAATGTCGGCCCCAGTGTGCAATATAAACTGCGCGACCAGACCGGCCAGGCGCGCGAATTCCTGAACTACATGCAGCCGGTGACGCTGGAAGGCGCCCAGGTCTTCCTGGCCGGCGTGCGCAACACCCCGGCCGAGCAGTTCCGCTTCCTGCGCATCCCGGCCGACGACAACTACGGCGTGCGCGAGTGGATGCGCCTGCGCGCGGCCCTGGCCGACCCGGCGTTGCGGCGCCTGGCCGCCGAGCGCTATGCGGCGCGCGCGCTGGCCCCCGGCCAGGCGGCCCAGGCCGGCTTTGCCGACCAGTTGCGCGAGTCGGCCGAACGCACCCTGTCGATCTTCGCCGGCGAGGGTACGCCGGGCGGCTTTGTCGCCGTGGCCCAGTTCCTGGAAAAGATCCCGGCGGCCGAGCAGGAAAAGGCGGCCAACGTCTTCATCAAGATGCTTAACGGCGTGCTGTGGGAATTGTGGCAGGCAGCGCGCGTGCGCGACGGCGAGGCGCCGCTCGAAGGCAGCGAGAAGCACGGCCGCTTCCTGCAACTGGCGACGAACGCGCTGTCCGACAGCTTCTTCTACGGCGCGCCGGTCTACCTGCAGCTCGAGGAGTTCCGCGAAGTCAAGGCCTCGGTGCTGCAGGTGACGCGCTCGCCGGGCAAGAAGATCGTCTACCTCGGCTGTGTCCTGCTCATCGCCGGTATTTTTGCGATGTTCTACATCCGCGAGCGGCGCCTGTGGGTGTGGGTGCGCGACAGCGGGGAGGGTGCGCATGCGCTGATGGCGATGAGCACCCAGCGCAAGACCCTGGATTTCGAGAAAGAATTCGCCGACCTGGCAGCCAAGCTGCCCCAATCGGCGTAAGCTGGCGCTTGCCGCCGCGATAAAAATACACTGACGGCACTGGAGACCATGATGGAAGCATCCCGACCAAGCCCGAGCGCACCGCTCACCTACAAGGAAACGCCCGGCTACTTCCGGCGCCTGACGAGCGTCGACTGGATCTATGGCGTCGGCCTGCTGGCCGCCGCCCTGTTCGCGCTGAACCGCTACGCCCACTTCATGGACGTCTACGAGCGCGCCATCCTGTTGCTGACGGCGCCGACCTTCGCCGCCCTGGGCTGGCACTGGAAGCCGGTGCGCTGGCTGATCCCGCTGGTGGCGCTGCTGTCGCTGTGGGGCGTGTCGCTGTACGACGGCTCGCTGGCGGCGGCGGACCAGAAATTCTTCCTCAAGTACATGCTGTCGAGCCAGTCGGCCATCCTGTGGATGAGCGCCCTGTTCGTGTTCTCGACCGTGTTCTACTGGATCGGCCTGCTGTCGCGCTCGGCTTCGGGAGCCGCGATCGGCTCGCGCCTGTGCTGGGCCGCCGTGGTGCTGGGCTTTACCGGCATGATGGTGCGCTGGTTCGAGTCCTACCTGATCGGGCCGGACGTCGGCCACATCCCGGTGTCGAACCTGTACGAAGTGTTCATCCTGTTCGCGATGATCACGGCGCTGTTCTACCTGTACTACGAGGAGCGCTATGCCACCCGCCAGCTGGGCGCCTTCGTCCTCCTGATCATCGCCGCGGCCGTGGCCTTCCTGCTCTGGTACACCGTGTCGCGCGACGCCGCCACCATCCAGCCGCTGGTGCCGGCGCTGCAGAGCTGGTGGATGAAGATCCACGTGCCGGCCAACTTCATCGGCTACGGCACCTTTGCCCTGGCCGCCATGGTCGGCACCGCCTACCTGCTGAAATCCCACGGCATCCTGGCCGACCGCCTGCCGGCGCTGGAAGTGCTGGACGACGTGATGTACAAGGCCATTTCCGTCGGCTTTGCCTTCTTCACGGTGGCGACCATCCTCGGCGCGCTGTGGGCGGCCGAAGCCTGGGGCGGCTACTGGTCCTGGGACCCGAAGGAAACCTGGGCCCTGATCGTCTGGCTCAACTACGCGGCCTGGCTGCACATGCGCCTCATGTCCGGCCTGCGCGGCCGCGTGGCGGCCTGGTGGGCGCTGGTGGGCCTGCTGGTGACGACCTTCGCCTTCCTGGGCGTGAACATGTTCCTGTCGGGCTTGCACTCGTACGGCGAGCTTTGATTTTCGGCTGTTCGACGGTGCGTTGAACGCGTGGACGGCAGAGCCGTCCACCCTACGTTTCTTCGCTCCACCATAACGTATATCGAAGGGACGTAGGGTGGACGGGTTCCCCGTCCACGCGTTCAGCCGGCCGCCGCGTGTTCGCGCCCCGATTGTTTGCCGAAACACGCCCCCAGCATCACCGATCATCCACGCGGCCAGCGGTTCTACGAGCAATGGTGTAAGGTACAAGTTCAATTGCCCGCGGAGTTCCCGATGCTGATCAAACGCAATCCGAACGGCCTGGACCGGCCCTTCGCCTCCGACATCACGCCGCGCGAGGTGTACGAAGAGCGGCGTAAATTCATCGCCCGCATGGCCGCTGGCGCCGCCGTCGGCAGCGCCTTGTGGGAGATGGCCAACCGCGAAGCGTTCGCGCAGAACGCCCCGGCCGGCGCGAAGCTGGCCGCGAAGGCCAACCAGGCGTTCTCGACCACCGAGAAACAGACCGCCTTCCACGACGCCACCCACTACAACAACTTCTACGAGTTCGGCCTCGACAAGAGCGACCCGGCCGAGAACGCGCATACCCTGCGGCCCCGGCCCTGGACGGTGGCGATCGAGGGAGAAGTGAAAAAGCCGATGCGCCTCGACATCGACAGCCTGGTCAAGCTGGCGCCGCTGGAAGAGCGCGTCTACCGGCTGCGCTGCGTCGAAGGCTGGTCGATGGTGATTCCCTGGGTCGGCTATTCGCTGTCCAACCTCATCAAGCACGTCGAGCCGACCGGCAACGCGAAATACGTGGAATTCACGACCCTGGCCGACCGTTCGCAGATGCCGGGCCTGAGAAGCGGGGTGCTCGACTGGCCCTACGTCGAAGGCCTGCGCATCGACGAGGCCATGCACCCGCTGGCGCTGCTTACTGTCGGCATGTACGGCCAGGTGCTGCCGAACCAGAATGGCGCTCCGGTGCGCGTGGTGGTGCCCTGGAAGTACGGCTTCAAGTCGCCGAAATCCATCGTGCGCATCCGTTTTGCCCGCGACCAGCCGAAGACGGCCTGGAACGTCTCGGCGCCGCGCGAATACGGTTTTTATTCGAACGTGAACCCGAACGTGGACCACCCACGCTGGTCCCAGGCGACCGAGCGGCGCATCGGGGAAGACGGCTTTTTCAAGCGCAAGCGCGACACCCTGATGTTCAACGGCTATAACGAGGTCGCCTCGCTGTATGCGGGCATGGACCTGAAGCGGTTCTTCTGAGCGATGGCGTCCAATCCTTCCGCAAAACAGCTATCCCTCATCAAGGCCGCCGTGTTCGCCGCGGCCCTGCTGCCTTTCTTGTGGGGCGCCTGGCAGGTCGTGGCAGGCGTGCCGGTCGATCCGCTCGAATACATCACCCACGAGAGCGGCGACTGGGCGCTCTACCTGCTGTGCATCACGCTGGCCGTGACGCCGCTGCGGCGCCTCTCCGGCTGGAACTGGGTAGTGAAACTGCGCCGCATGCTGGGCCTGTTCGCCTTCTTCTACGCGCTGCTGCACTTCATCGCCTTCTTCTGGTTCGACCATTTCTTCGATGTCGGCGCCATGCTGCGCGACGTGGCCAAGCGCCCCTTCATCCTGGTCGGCTTCACCGCCTTCCTGATGCTGATCCCCCTGGCGGCGACCAGCACCAACGCCATGATCCGGCGCCTGGGCGGCAAGCGCTGGCAGTGGCTGCACCGGCTGATCTATCTCATCGCGCCGCTCGCCGTGCTGCACTTCTGGTGGATGAAGGCGGCCAAGAACAATTTGGCGCAGCCGCTGCTGTTCGCCGTGATTGTGGGGGTGCTGCTGGTGTTGAGGGTTTACTGGAGCCGGGTCAGGGCGCGGGCGGCGGTGGGGGTGTGAGGGTCTGCGGCTTCAGTGGGGCTGTGGCCTGATCTGTTATCGGTACGCGTCGTCCGCGTGGGCACAGGTGCCCACCCTACGGATCACGTCACGGACTTGCGGTTACGATAACCCGGCCCGGAACGCTTCCCGTAGGGTGGGCACTCCGTGCCCACGCGGATTGTGAACACCGCTATCGTCATAGGCAACAGCCCCGCTTCCGGCTGCGCACCCCTGTTTCTTCATCCAGCCGCACAAAACAAAAGGGCGCTATCCGCATGCACGGATAGCGCCCTTTTTATCGCCACGATACTTACTTCAGCTTCGTTTCCAGCGCGTACAGCTCTTCCGGATTCTCGCGCCGGCGCACCAGGTGCATCTGTTCGCCGTCGACGATGACCTCGGCTGCGCGGCCGCGCGTGTTGTAGTTCGAGGCCATGGTCATGCCGTAGGCGCCGGCGGTCATCACCGCCAGCAGGTCGCCCGGCTCGACCGCCAGCTCGCGGTCGCGCGCCAGCCAGTCGCCCGATTCGCAGACCGGGCCGACGACGTCGTAGGTCACCTTGGCGCCTTCGCGCGGCGCCACCGCCTGCACGCCCATCCAGGCGCCGTACAGGGTCGGGCGCATCAGGTCGTTCATGGCGGCGTCGACGATGCAGAAGCTCTTTTCTTCGCCGGGCTTCAGGAATTCGATGGCGGTCAGCAGCACGCCGGTGTTGGCGACGATCGAGCGGCCCGGCTCGAAGATGACCTTGATCGGCCGGCCTTCGTGCCGTTCGGCGCGCCAGGCGTCGATGCGGGCGAACAGGCGTCCGAGGTAATCGCCGACCGGCACCGGCGGCTTGTCGCCTTCGGCGCCGTAGTCGACGCCGATGCCGCCGCCGATGTCCAGGTGGTGCAAATGGATGCCTTCGCCGTCCAGGGTGTCGATCAGTTCGATCAGTTTATCCAGGGCTTCGAGCAGCGGGGCGTCGTCGAGCAGTTGCGAGCCGATGTGGCAGTCGATGCCGACCACGTCCAGGTGCGGCAGGCTGGCCGCCGTGCGGTAGGTCGCCAGCGCATCATCAAAAGCGACGCCGAACTTGTTCGCCTTCAGGCCGGTGGCGATGTAGGGGTGGGTCTTGGCGTCGACGTTCGGGTTCACGCGCAGCGAGACCGGTGCGCGCTTGCCCATGCTGCCGGCCACCTCGTTCAGGCGGTGCAGCTCGGGAATCGATTCGACGTTGAAGCACAGGATGTTCTTTTCCAGCGCGAGTCGCATCTCGGCGACGGTCTTGCCCACGCCCGAGAAGATGACCTTGGCCGGATCGCCGCCGGCGGCGATCACGCGCAGCAGTTCGCCGCCCGAGACGATGTCGAAGCCCGCGCCCTCGCGCGCCAGCAGGTCGAGGATGGCCAGGTTCGAGTTGGCCTTCATTGCGTAGCAGACCAGGGCGTCGCGGCCCTTGCAGGCGTCGGCGTAGGCGGCGAAGTTTTCCAGCAGGGCCGACTTCGAGTAGACATAGGTCGGGGTGCCGAAGGCTTCGGCGACGCGGGACAAGGGGGTGCTTTCGGCGTTCAGGACGCCGTCTTGGTACGAGAAATGCGACATGTGCTTATTGTGCGGGGGGCGGTGAGGATTCTTGCTGCTTCGTTTCCGGCGCGGGTCGGGCCTGGGTCTGGTTGTCCGGCTTCGCGGCCGGGGTGCTCATGACCGGGGTGCTCGACAGCGCGCCGGGCTTGGCCGGCGGATTCGGCATGTAGAGCGGACCGGTCTGGCCGCAGCCGGCGAGCGTGGCGGCAAGGACGAAGGCGGCGGGAAGAAGCGCGATGGGTGACTTCACGATTAGAATCACGGTTTGATTAAGACCTTGGAGTGTAGCATGACCGAAACCGAATTTTTGGACCTGGCCGAATCGACGCTGGACCGCATCGAAACCCGTTTCGACGACCTGAACGACCAGGACGTCATCGATGTCGAATGCAAGCGCAGCGGCAACGTGCTCGAGATCGAGTTCATCGACAACGGTTCGAAGATCATCGTCAACAGCCAGGCGCCGCTGCAGGAAATGTGGGTGGCCGCGCGCGCCGGCGGCTATCACTACAAGCGCGTCGGCGACGAGTGGAGGAATACCCGCGACGATACCGAGCTGTTCGCGGCGCTGTCGGAGCTGGCCACGCAGCAGGGCGGGGCGCCGGTCAAGCTGGGGTAAGTTGGCTGGCGGCTGGCGCCGCTAACGGTGTACGGAGTTGTAGGGTGGGTTCTTGAACCCACGCTGTGCCCCGGGTTAAAGTCGAAAAGCGCTTCTCTGCGGTAACGGACGCATGGTGGAGGCCCTGCGGTGTGCGAACGCTCTACAGCGTGGGTTCAAGAACCCACCCTACGTCCAGGGTTTTGTAGGGTGGACACCTGTGTCCACGCTGTCCTGCAATTGAAAGTCGAAAAGCGCTTCTTTACGGAGCGGACGCATTACGGACGCTGTGGGGTTTGCGAGAGTTCTACCGCGTGGACACAGGTGTCCACCCTATGAAAGCGGTGAAAAATATTTCATTTGGACAATCTTTTTGAAATATTCTTTCACCCACGCTTCAATCAGAACAACTCGTTCCTCACCGCATCCTGCGCCTTCTGCTGCGCCGGTGGCGGCGGTGCGCCGACGTCGAGCGACTGCACGCCCGTGCCCGGCGGGTTCTCGGCGTAGTAGTAATCCCCATCCACATTGATCAGCCCCGGCGGCATCGTGCGTTCCTCGACCGGTACGCCTTTCAGCACGGTCTGCATGTAGCCGATCCAGATCGGCAGGGCCAGGCCGCCGCCGGTTTCCTTGTTGCCCAGGTTCTTGGGCTGGTCGTAACCCATCCAGGCGATACCCACCAGCTTCGGCTGGTAGCCGGCGAACCAGGCGTCGATCGAGTCGTTGGTGGTGCCGGTTTTACCGGCGATGTCGGGGCGCTTCAGGGCTTGCTGCGCTTTCGCAGCGGTGCCGTAGCGCGCCACGTCGCGCAGCATCGAGTCCATCAGGAAGGCGTTGCGCGCGTCGATCACGCGGTTCGCTTCGACGCCGGCGCGTTCCGGACGCGCTTCCGACAGCACCTTGCCCGAGCTGTCCGTGACCTTCGAGATCAGGTAGGGGCTGACGCGATAGCCGCCGTTGGCGAACACGGCGTAGGCGCCGGCCATCTGCAGCGGCGTGGTCGCGCCGGCGCCCAGGGCCAGGGTCAGGTAGGGCGGGTTGCGCTCGGGGTCGAAGCCGAAGCGGGTCGCGTATTCCTGGCCGTAGCGTGCGCCGATGCGGTTCAGGATGCGGATCGAGACCATGTTCTTCGACTTGGTCAGGCCGCGCCGCATCGTCATCGGGCCTTCGTATTTGTTGTCGTAGTTCTTCGGTTCCCAGGGCTGGCCGCCGGTCTGGCCGGCGTCGAACGAGATCGGGGCGTCGTTCACCAGGGTCGAGGGCGACAGCCCGCGCTCGAGCGAGGCCGAGTAGATGAAGGGCTTGAACGAAGAGCCCGGCTGGCGCCATGCCTGGGTCACGTGGTTGAACTTGTTGCGGTTGTAGTCGAAGCCGCCGACCAGGGCCTTGATCGCGCCGTCCTCGGTGCTGGCCGAGACGAAGGCCGATTCGACGGCCGGCATCTGCGTGATCTTCCAGTCCGCGCCGCCGTCCTGCATCACGCGGATCAGGGCGCCGCGGCGGATGCGGCGGTTCGGCGCCGCCTTGGCCGACAGCCAGCTCTGGGCGAAGGACAGGCCGCTGCCGGTGATCTTGATTTCCTCGCCCGAGGCCAGCACCGCGGTCACGCTCGACGGCGATGCCTGCAGCACGACGGCGGCGACGATGTCGTCGCTGTCCGGCTTCTCGGCCAGCTCCGCCTCGATCGCTTCGTCGGCTTCGGTCTTGTTGCTCGGGATCTCGATATACGACTCCGGACCGCGGTAGGGGTGGCGGCGTTCGTAGTCCATCACGCCGCGGCGCACCGCGAGGTAGGCCGCGTCCTGGTCGGCCTTGGTGATCGTGGTGAACACGTTCAGGCCGCGCGTGTAGGTGTCCTCTTTAAACTGTTCGTACACCAGTTGGCGCGCCATCTCGGCCACGTACTCGGCGTGCACGCCGAAGGCCGTGCTGTCCGACTTGATCTTCAGTTCCTCGTTCTTCGCCTGCTCGAACTGGGTGTCGGTGATGTAGCCCAGCGAATGCATGCGCTGCAGGATGTACTGCTGGCGCGTGCGGGCGCGGGTCGGGTTCACCACGGGGTTGTAGGCCGACGGCGCCTTCGGCAGGCCGGCCAGCATGGCCGCTTCGGCCACCGAGATGTCGCGCAGGTCCTTGCCGAAGTAGATCTGGGCTGCCGACTGGAAGCCGAAGGCGCGCTGGCCCAGGTAGATCTGGTTCATGTAGACCTCGAGGATCTGGTCCTTGGTCAGGTTCTTCTCGATCTTCCAGGCCAGCAGCGCCTCGTAGGCCTTGCGCTTGAGGGTCTGTTCGCTCGACAGGAAGAAATTACGCGCCACCTGCTGCGTGATGGTCGAGGCGCCCTGGCGCGAGCCGCTGGTCGCGTTGTGCAGGGCCGCGCGCAGGATGCCCATGTAGTCGACGCCGCCGTGCTGGTAGAAGCGGTCGTCCTCGATCGAGAGCACGGCCTTCTTCATGACGTCGGGGATGTCCTTGAAGCGCACCAGGGTTCGGCGTTCTTCGCCGAATTCGCCGATCAGGACGTTATCGGCCGTGAAGATACGCAACGGCATCTTCGGGCGGTAGTCGGTAATGGTGTCGAGCGCCGGCAGGTTCGGGTAGGCCATTGCCAGCGCGAACACGACCAGCAGCACGCCCACCACGGCCAGGCCGGCGACGGCGCCGAAGGCCCACAGGATCAGGCGCTTGGCGCTGAATTTGTTCGGGGAAGAGGACTTCGAATCGGATTGGGATTTCATGCTGACTCACAGTGTTGATCCATCTCATTATAAGACAGGGACTTTTGTGACGGTACGAACTCGACCGGACAACCCGGCTGAATCTGCAGTGCATGACAGTCCGACAAGGGGTGTGTACAAGGCGTTATCGAGTGTGGCATGCGCGCGCCGGATTGTAATGTTCCAGTGCAGAAATATCTTGTCCCTACGCATCCTTGTTGCTACGATCTAATGTAGTGCCTCATATATGTGCAGTAAGAACCTATCTCAGTAGGAAGTGAGTCGTTGCTGACGCGCCTGACAAGCGGGTGCTGCGTTGCTCGTCGTTGCATGGCTCGCCATGCGGCCTCCTCGCGCCTTGCCCGCGCTTGTCATGCATCGTCATCAACTTTCTCCTTCCTACTGAGATAGGTTCTAAGTTGTGCTGACACAGGCAGTTTGTTCAACATGACATTCCCCCGCGCGGGCGTTCAATAAATCGTTCTGCCACGGCAGACAGCAGTGAGGGAGTACGCTCGTGATCAATCTAGGTTCCCTGTTCGGAAAGTCGAGCCCGCCTTTGGCCGGGCTCGACATCAGCACCTCCGGACTGCGCCTGGTGGAACTGGCCGACGCCGGCAAGGGCGCGCTGCGCCTCGAGCGTCATGCATTCGAAGCGCTGCCGCGCGGCGCTGTCGTCGACGGCAATATCGAAAACTTCGACCAGGTGGCCGACGCCGTGCGCCGCATCTGGAAGAAAAGCGGCACCCGCGCCCGCCACGTCGCGCTCGGCATGCCGCCGGGCGCCGTCATCACCAAGAAGATCATCCTGCCGGCCGGCATGGGCGAAGACCAGCTCGAAGTGCAGGTCGAGTCCGAAGCCAGCCAGTACATCCCGTTCGCGCTCGACGAAGTCAGCCTCGACTTCGACGTGGTCGGCCCGTCGGCCAACTCGCCGGACGACATGGAAGTCATGCTGGCCGCTGCACGCCGCGAGAAGGTCGAGGACCGCGTGGCGATCGCCGAGGCGGCCGGCCTCACCGCCACCGTGATGGATGTCGAATCCTATGCCGCGCGCGCCGCATTGGAGAGAGCCAGGGGAGGCGCGTTCCAGCGCACCCCCGCTCGCGGTACTGAACCCATCGTCGCGCTGTTCCAGATCGGCGCGACCATGACCTATGTTTCCTTCACGGTCAATGGCGACACCGTCTACGAGCGTGAACAGGCGTTCGGCGGCAACACGCTGACCCAGGACATCGTGCGCAGCTACGGCCTGGCCTACGAGGAAGCCGAGGCGCGCAAGAAGTCGGGCGACCTGCCGGAGAACTTCCGCGCCGACCTGCTCGCGCCCTTCATGGAAAACGCCGCGCTGGAAGTGACGCGCGCGATCCAGTTCTTCTACACCTCGACGCCCTACACCCGCGTCGACCAGATCTGGCTCGCCGGCGGCAATGCGCTGCTGCCCGGCCTGGTCGACCTGGTGGGCGGGCGCACCCGCATCCCGACCGCGCCGGTGGCGCCTTTCGAGGGCATGCTGCTGGCGCCCGGCCTACGTGAACAGCAACTGCGCCAGGAGGGCCCGGCCTACCTGGTTGCCTGCGGCCTGGCCCTGCGGAGGTTCGGATGATCCGGATTAACCTGCTCCCGCACCGGGAAGCGAAACGCAAGCAGAAACAGAAGGCCTTTGTTGCCATGCTGGTGCTCGGCGGCGTCCTGGGCGCGGCCGTGGTGCTGCTGGTGGGCGGCTGGAACGCCAGCCGCATCGCCATCCAGGAACAGCGCAACCTGGCGCTGAAGAACGAGAACGCGAAGCTCGACAAGAAGATCAAGGACATCGCCACCCTGAAGGAAGAGATCGAGGCCCTGAAGTCGCGCCAGCAGGCGGTCGAAGACCTGCAGGGCGACCGCAACCAGCCGGTCTACCTGCTCGACGAACTGGTGCGCCAGACGCCCGACGGCGTGTTCCTGAAGTCGGTCAGGCAGGATGGCCAGCGCGTGGTCCTGAACGGCGTGGCCCAGTCGCAGGAGCGGGTGGCCGAGCTGCTGCGCAACCTGTCGGGCCAGTCGCCCTGGCTGGAGGCGCCCGACCTTACCGAAGTGAAGGCGGCCACCGTGACCCAGAACAAGGCGGCGCGCAAGGTCGTCGAATTCACCCTGGCGGTGAACATCAAGCGTCCGCGCGAGGCCGAGGAAGAGGAAGAAGGCGAACCCGCCGGCGGCAGCGCCGGAGGCCCTGCCTTGGCGGCGAAGAACGGAAGCAAGCCATGAACATCGACCTGAAACAATGGAGCGCCGAGCTGTCGGCCCAGTTCGAGGGCCTGCAGGGACGTCCGCCCGGCCTGTGGCCGCTGGCGCCGCGCCTGCTGTGCGCGGCCGGCGTGATGGCGCTGGTCGTCGTGCTCGGCTACTTCGCCTACTGGCAGGGCCAGTTCGAAGCCCAGGAACGCGGCGCCGCCCAGGAAAAGAAGCTGCGCAGCGCCTACAAGGAAAAGATCGCCCAGGCCGTCAACCTGGAAGCGCTGCAGGCCCAGAAGCTGCAGGTCGACCAGTCGGTCGAGCGCCTGGAAAAGCAGTTGCCGAGCAAGGCCGAGATGGCCGCGCTGCTGTCGGACATCAACCAGGCCGGCGTCGGCCGCGGCCTGCAGTTCGAGCTGTTCCGCCCGAACCAGACCGTGGTGCGCGACTACTACGCCGAGCTGCCGATCGACATCAGGATCAGCGGCAGCTACCACGACCTGGGCGCCTTCGCCGCCGACATGGCGCACATGCCGCGCATCGTCACGCTCAACAACATGGCGATTGAGACCAACAAGGACGGCAGCCTGAAGCTGGAAGCCATCGCCAAGACCTTCCGCTACCTCGACGCCGAGGAACTGGCCGCGCAGAAGGCCGCGCGCCAGAAAGCCAAGGCCAAGGCTGGCAAGGGCAAGAAGGGTAAAGAGGCCAAGAAATGAAGAAGACCCATGGCGCGCCCTTGCTGACGGCCCTCTTGACGGCCGTGCTGCTGGCCGGCTGCGGCGACAGCGACGTGCGCGAGGTGCGCAGCTGGATGGACCAGGTCAAGCGCGAAACAAAGCCGAAGGTGAAACCGCTGCCGGCGTCGAAGGAATTCATCCCTTACGCCTACAACCAGCAGGACACGGTGGATCCGTTCAGCCCGGCCAAGCTGGCCGATGCCGGACTGCTGGCGCAGGCGCGCAGCACGCTGCAGCCGGACCTGGAACGGCCGCGCGAAGCCCTCGAGGCCTACCCGCTCGACACCATGACGATGGTCGGCACCATGCAGAAGGGCGGGGCCAGCTTTGCGCTGCTGCGCATCGAGAACGTCATCTACCGCGTGCGGGTCGGCCAGCGCCTCGGCCAGAACTACGGCCAGGTCACGCGCGTGACGCCGGCGGCGGTGGAGATCAGGGAAATGGTACAGGACGCCGGCGGCGATTGGGTCGAGCGAATATCGAAGCTGGAGCTGCAGGAAAGTAAGGAGACCGGGAAATGACCCAATTTGCAATGAACAGCGGCGCGGCGCGCATGCTGCCGGGCTGGCTGCTGCGCCTGGGCGCGGCGCTGCTGCTGGCGCTGGGCGTGCAGGCCGCGCAGGCGCAGGCGCCCGCGCAGGTGCCAGAGAACGCCATCGAGTCGATCACGGCCAACCAGCAGGGCGCCAACGTGGTGCTGAATATCGCGATGAAGAACGCCCCGGCCAAACCGCCGATCGGCTTCGCGATCACCAATCCGGCCCGTATCGCGCTCGACTTCGGCGCCACCAGCAACGGCACCGGCAAGAGCACCCACGAGATCAACCTGGGCGACGTACGCGGCGTGAACGTGGTGCAGGCGGCCGAACGCACGCGCCTGGTGTTGAACCTGAAACGCTCCGTGAACTACAGCACCGCAATCGACGGCAAGTCGATTGTCGTGACCATCGACGGCGCCGGCGCCCAGGGCGCGGCTGCACAGACCGGTGCGGCGGCCACCTCCGCGGCGGCGCCGGCGGTTCGTCAATCACTGCGCAACCTCGACTTCCGCCGCGGCAGCAACGGCGAAGGCCGCGTCGTGGTCGACCTGCCGAACAACCAGGTGGCCGTCGACGTGCGCCAGCTCGGCAACCGCGTCCAGGTCGACTTCCTGAACACCGGCCTGCCCGAATCGCTGCGCCGCCGCCTCGACGTGACCGACTTCGGCACCCCGGTGACGCGCGTCACCACTGCCGCGCAAGGCAGCAACGTGCGCATGACCATCGAGGCGCAAGGCCAGTGGGAACAGTCGGTCTACCAGAGCGACACCCAGCTCGTGGTCGACGTGCGTCCGGTCAAGGAAGACCCGAACAAGCTGGGCGGCCCGCAGGGCTTCAACGGCGAGAAGATCAGCTTCGACTTCCAGAACATCGAAGTGCGCGCCGCGCTGCAGGCGGTGGCCGACATCTCGGGCCTGAACATCATCGCCAGCGATTCCGTCAGCGGCAGCCTGACCCTGCGCCTGAGGGACGTGCCCTGGGACCAGGCGCTCGACGTGATCCTGCAGTCGAAGGGCCTGGACATGCGCAAGAACGGCAGCGTGATGTGGATCGCGCCGAAGGAAGAACTGCTGACCAAGGAAAAGCTCGAGCTCGAGCAGCGCGCCCAGATCTCGGACCTGGAGCCGCTGCGCTCGGAGATCTTCCAGCTGAACTACCAGAAGGCCGAGTCCTTCCGCACCGTGTTCGGCCTGGACGCCAGCGGCGCGCCGGGCGGCGACAGCCGCAACCGCGTGCTGTCCAAGCGCGGCAGCGCCATCATCGATCCGCGCACGAACCAGCTGTTCGTGACCGACATCGCCTCGAAGATCGAGGACATCCGGATGCTGATCCAGAAGACCGACGTGGCTTCGAAGCAGGTCCTGATCGAGGCGCGCCTGGTGGAAGCGAACGACGGCTTCTCGCGCAACCTGGGCGCCAAGATCGGCTTCAACGATGCGCGCCGCGCGGCCGGCGGTGATGCCGGCTACGGCGTGGGCGGCAACAACCGCCTGGCCGTCAGCGGCAACCTCGCCGGCGCCGCCGCGGTGACCGGCCAGGCCAGCGGCAGCACCTTCGACAACTCGACCCTGGTGAACCTGCCGGCGGCCCAGATCGGCGGCCTGACCGCGCCGAGCCTGGCCTTCAGCCTGTTCTCCTCGGCCGACAACCGCTTCCTGAACCTGGAGCTGTCGGCGCTGGAAGCGGACGGCAAGGGCAAGATCATCTCCAGCCCGCGCGTGGTCACCGAGGACAAGATGGTGGCCGTGATCGAGCAGGGCATCGAGCTGCCGTACCAGGTCGCCTCGTCGAGCGGCGCCACCTCGATCGAGTTCAAGAAAGCCAACCTGCGCCTGGAAGTGATCCCGCAGATCACCCCGGACGGCAACGTGGTGCTGGAAGTGGACGTGAGCAAGGATTCGAAGGGCGACGAGACGCGCGCCGGCTTTGCCATCAACACCCAGCACGTGAAGACCAAGGTCATGGTCGAGAACGGCGGCACCGTGGTGCTGGGCGGGATCTACCAGCAGACCGAACGCAGCAACGAGAGCAAGGTGCCGCTGCTGGGCGATATCCCGGTGCTGGGCTACCTGTTCAAGACCCAGGGCCGCGAGAGCGCGAAGACCGAACTGCTGGTCTTCATCACGCCGAAGATCGTGGCCGATCGCATGGCGGCGGCCCGCTAAGCGGCAGCTTCGACAACTGAAGGCCGGCACCGGATACGCCGGCCGAGTATCTCGCCACAGCGCCGCAAGCGGGCCGCTGTGGCGTTCGTTTTTTGATGGCCGGGCCGTATGCCGGCTGCATGAGTGACCAACTACCAACAATCAACAAACACTGGAACGACGATGCAGCACTCCCCGAAATCCTCCAAGCCCGCCGCGCAACTGCGCCTGGCGGCCCTGACCCTGATCGCCGCGGCGGCCCTGGCCGCCTGCGGCGGCGGTGGCGGCAATCCCGGCGCGGTCGGCGCGCCGGGCGGCAGTAGCGGCAACGGCGGCGGCACCGGCACCGGCACCACGCCGAGCGTCCCGGCCGCGCCGACGGTCAGCCTGGCCCTGCTCAGCGCAGGCGGGCAGGCCAGCAATTCGCTCAGCGGCGCCACCCCGCTGACCGTGCAGGCGACCGTCAAGGATGCAGCCGGCAAGCCGGTAAAGGACGCGCTCGTGACCTTCGCGACCGACGCCACCCTGGCAACCTTCTCGCCCTCGGCCGGCACCGCCCTGAGCGACGCCAACGGCGTGGCCAGCGTCACCATGCGCGCGGCCAGCCTGGCCGCCGGCGGCGCGGCCCGCATCACCGTGACCACCAGCGTGGCCGGTACCACGGTGACGAGCGAGGCCAACTATCAGGTCGGCGCCACCATGCTCGCCTTCGGCACGCTCAGCGCCACCCCGGCCCAGATCCAGGCCTACGATTCGACTGAACTGTCGGTCGACCTGCTCGCAGGTGGCGTGCGTTATGAAGGCCAGCCGGTCAAGGTCAACTTCAGCTCGGCCTGCGCCACGGCCGGCAAGGCCACGCTGGCCGCCACCGTCTCGACCAACAACGGCGTCGCCAAGACCGTCTACCGCGACCAGGGCTGCGCCAACGACGACATCATCACAGTGACCTCGGACGGCGTGTCGGTCCCGGCCACGGCGTCCCTCAAGATCGCGCCGCCAAACGCCGCCTCGGTGCAGTTCGTCTCCGCCGAACCGGTCGACAAGTCGATCGTGATCCAGGGCCAGGGCGGCATCAACCGCACCGAGACGGCAACCCTGAAGTTCCGCGTCTTCGACACCTTCGGCAATCCGCTGCCGCGCCGTGCCGTCAAGTTCACGGTCTCGGCGCCGACCCTGGTGCACCTGAACAAAGTCTCGGACAGCACCGACGAGAACGGCGAAGTCATCACGACGGTCAACTCCGGCACGGTGGCGACCTCGTTCCGCGTGTTCGCGACCCTGCCGAACACGGCCACCGCGACCCAGCCCGATATTTCCACCACCTCGGACTCGATCGTCGTCACCACCGGCCTGCCGGTGCAGCGTGCGTTCTCGCTCAGCGCGGAGAGATACAACCTCGAGGGCTGGACCCGCGACAGCACGCCGACCCAGCCTGCCACGCGGGTGCAGGTGATGATCGCCGACAGCTTCGGCAACCCGGTTCCGGACGGCACCCCGGTGGTGTTCCAGACCAACATGGGGTCGATCGGCTCGGCCGACAAAGGCGGCTGCAACACCGTCAACGGTGGCTGCTCGGTCGACTTCCGCACGCAGGAACCGCGCTCGCCGGTGAAGAACCAGCCGGCCACGCCTTGCAACACCGGCAGCGGCGCCGGCGTGAGCGACGACAGCGAGCGCAAAGGCCTGGCGACGATCTGCGCCAGCAGCACCGACGGCACCAACACCATCTTCAGCAGGATCGGCCTGTTCTTCGGCGGCAGCAGCGCCGCCAAGGTGTTCCTCGATGACGCCACGGCGCCGCTGGGCGCCGGCGTCACCGACCTCGGTACGGTGAAGGCCATCGATCCGAAGGTCTTCGTGCTGCAGCTGAACGACGAGAACCTGAATCCGATGCCCTTCGGAACCCGGGTCGAGGTCACCAACCTGGTAAACGCGAGCGCAGCGGCGGTGGTGCCGGCAACCGTGCCGAACATCTATCCGCACACGGTCGGCCGCGATGACATCACCGGCAACGACGTCTCCGGTCCGCAGGGTTCGCGCCACACGTTCTCGATCTCGAACCCGGCCGGCAAGGACTGCACGGCCCCGGTAACGGCGACTTTCAACGTTACCGTGACCTCGCCAGGCGAGGTAGTAACCACGATTCCGTTTAAACTGTCGTTCAGCTGCCCATAAAACAGGTGACCGTAACAACAGACGGCCAGCTTATCCTGGCCGTTTGTCTTTTTAGACGAGCAAACTATCGTGCCCGCTGCAAACAGTAACAATATCTTCCTGATCGGGCTGATGGGGTCCGGCAAGACCACCATCGGCCGGCTCCTCGCGCGCCGGCTGGGCAAGCGCTTCGTCGACTCCGACCACGCCATCGAGGCGCGTACCGGCGCCTCGATTCCCTGGATCTTCGAGATCGAAGGCGAGGCGAGTTTTCGCCGCCGCGAGGCCGAGATGATCCGCGAGCTGACGGCTCAGGAGGACATCATCCTGGCCACCGGCGGCGGCGCCGTCCTCGACCCCGCCAGCCGCGCCCTGCTGGCCGAGCGCGGCACCGTGATCTACCTGCGCGCCGGCATCGGCGCCATCCTGCAGCGCACTGCCCACGACAAGAACCGTCCGCTGTTGCAGACGGCCGATCCACGCCGCAAGCTCGAGCAACTGCTGGCCCAGCGCGAGCCGCTGTACCGCGAGATTGCGGACCTCGTCATCGATACCGGCCGACCTAACGTACAATCGATGGTCCAGACTATCCTAGAACAGCTGGACGCGCTCGCAGCCGGGCGCGCCCGGCGTGCAAAGACACCGATGAACCAGGCAGCACAACTTACTCTCAACGTCGAACTGGGCGAACGCAGCTATCCGATCGCGATCGGACCCGGCCTGCTGTCCGACCCGGCGGCGTTGGACCGCCATGTCGGCGGCAACAAGGTGGCCATCGTCACCAACACCACGGTGGCCCCGCTCTACCTCGAACAAGTGGCCGCGCCGCTGCGCGCCGCCGGGCGCGAGGTGGTCGAGATCGTGCTCCCGGACGGCGAGGAGCACAAGCACTGGGGTTCGCTCATGCAGGTGTTCGACGCCCTGCTGGCCAACAAGTGCGACCGCAAGACCACGCTGGTGGCCCTGGGCGGCGGCGTGATCGGCGACCTGACCGGCTTTGCGGCCGCCAGCTACATGCGCGGCGTGCCTTTCGTGCAGATTCCGACGACCCTGCTGGCCCAGGTCGATTCCTCGGTCGGCGGCAAGACCGGCATCAATCACCCGCTCGGCAAGAACATGATCGGCGCCTTCTACCAGCCGCGCGCCGTGCTGGCCGATACCTCGACCCTGTCGACGCTGCCGGACCGCGAGCTGTCGGCCGGCCTGGCCGAAGTGATCAAGCATGGCGCCATCCTCGACGCCGCCTTCTTCGACTGGATCGAAGCCAACATCAAGGCGCTGGTGGCGCGCGAGCCGCAGGCGCTGGCGCACGCGATCGCCCGCTCCTGTGAGATCAAGGCCGACGTCGTGCGCAAGGACGAGCGCGAAGGCGGCCTGCGCGCGGTGCTGAACTTCGGCCACACCTTCGGCCACGCGATCGAGGCCGGCCTGGGCTATGGCGAATGGCTGCACGGCGAAGCGGTCGGCTGCGGCATGGTGATGGCGGCCGACCTGTCGCACCGCCTGGGCCTGATCGACGCGGCCAGCGTGGAGCGCCTGCGCGCGCTGGTGCAGGCTGCCGGCCTGCCGACGGTGGCGCCGGACCTCGGCATCGAGCGCTGGATCGAACTGATGGAAGTCGACAAGAAGAACGAGGGCGGGGCGATCAAGTTCATCCTCCTGAAACCCCTGGGCAGCCCGAGCATCGCCAGCGTGCCGCAGGAGGTGTTGCGCGCCACGCTGACTGCCTGCGTGAGCGGAGGGACCTGATGGACTTCGACGCCCACCTCGCACCTTATGCGGCGCATTCCTCGAAATCGCGCGGGCGTCGTTTTCCGGAACCGGCGCCGGGTTCGCGCAGCGAATTCCAGCGCGACCGCGACCGCATCATCCACTCCACGGCCTTCCGCCGGCTGGAATACAAAACCCAGGTCTTCCTGAACCACGAGGGCGACCTGTTCCGCACCCGCCTGACGCACTCGATCGAGGTGGCGCAGATCGGGCGCACCCTGGCGCGCAGCCTGCGCCTGAACGAGGACCTGGTCGAAGCCACGGCCCTGGCGCACGACCTCGGCCACACGCCTTTCGGCCACGTCGGCCAGGACGTGCTCAACGAATGCATGAAGGACTACGGCGGCTTCGAGCACAACCTGCAAAGCCTGCGCGTGGTCGACCAGCTCGAGGAACACTACGGCGCCTTCGACGGCCTGAACCTCACGTTCGAAACGCGCGAAGGCATCCTCAAGCACTGCTCGCTGAACAATGCGCGCCAGCTGGGCGAACTCGGCCAGCGCTTCATCGACAAGACCCAGCCGAGCCTGGAAGCGCAATTGACCAACCTGGCCGACGAGATCGCGTACAACAACCACGACATCGACGACGGCCTGCGTTCCGGCCTGCTGACGATGAAGCAGATGGAAGAAGTGGAACTGTTCGCGCGCCTGCGCCACCAGGTCGAGGCCCAGTATCCGGGCCTGCCGGGACGGCGCGCGCTGTACGAGACGATCCGCCTGATGATCACCGCGATGACGGCGGACCTGGTCGAGACTTCGGCCGAACGTTTGCGCGAGGCGGCGCCGCAGAGCATCGACGACGTGCGCCAGGGGCCCCCGCTGATCCGCTTCTCGGACAAGATGCGTCTTGAAACCACGGCTTTAAAACGCTTCCTGTACGCGAACCTGTACCGCCACTTCCAGGTCAACCGCATGCGCGTAAAGGCCAGCCGCATCGTGCGCGATCTGTTCGATGCCTTCATGACGGATCCGGTGCTGCTGCCGCCGGACTACCAGGCGGCCGATGGCGATACCCTGAAGCAGGCGCGCAAGATTGCGGACTACATTGCGGGGATGACGGACCGGTATGCGATCCGCGAGCATCGGCGGATTTTCTCGCTCGATCATCTGTAGGGTGACGGCTTTGTCTCCACGCGGGGTACGCGGCGGTGGCACAACGATTCTCGTAGGGTGGGTTCTCGAACCCACCGGTATGGTCCGTATCCTTCGTTCGTAGGGTGGACACCTGTGTCCACGCTGTCTCAACGCTTGAATATCGCCGGCGTCACCGGCGACGTCCGTGGCGGGGATACGCACCATACCGCGTGGACACAGGTGTCCACCCTACTTAAAACAGGCTGGGCCTGGCCAGCTCGCCCAGCAGCTTCTTGACCGGCGCCGGCAAGGCCGCCTCGTCGATCGCCGCCAGCTTCCACCAGACAAACCCCGCCGGCGTCGCCGGACGCGCGGCCAGCGTCAGCTTGTGCGGGAAGATGTGCAATTTGTAGTGCGTGAACACATGCACCAGCGGCAGCAGCGCCTGCACTTCCTCGATCTCGCCGAAGCGCTTGGAAGCCTGGGCCAGGCCGGCGGGCGCAGCAAGGGCAGGCGACGTATCGCCCAGTGCCACATGCCCCTCGACTTCCGGCAGCGACAGCAGGCCGCCCCAGATCCCGCTGCCCGGCCTTTGCTCGAGCAGCACCTCATCCCCGTACACCACAACCAGCAGGTCGGCGCGCTTCTCCGGCGTGGCCTTCTTCGGTTTGCGTACCGGCAGTTCGGCCGTGCGGCTTGTGGCGAACGCGACGCAGCGCGCCTGCAGCGGGCAGCGGCCGCAGTCGGGCTTCGAGCGCGTGCACAGGGTCGCGCCCAGGTCCATCAATCCCTGCGTGTAGGCCTCGATGCCTTCGACCGGGAGCAGGGCGTCGGCGCGGCGCCAGAGCGCCTCCTCGACCCGCTTTTCGCCCGGATACTGGTCAACGCCGAACACGCGCGCGAACACGCGTTTCACGTTGCCGTCGAGGATGGCGGCGCGGGTGCCGTCCGAGAACGCGGTGATCGCCGCGGCCGTGGAGCGGCCGATGCCGGGCAGGTCGGCGAGCAGGGCCGGGTCGCTCGGGAACACGCCGCCGTATTCGGTCACCACGCGCCGGGCGCAGGCGTGCAGGTTGCGGGCGCGGGTGTAGTAGCCCAGGCCGCTCCAGTGCGCCATCACGTCCTCGATCGGCGCTTCGGCCAGGGCCTGCACGGTCGGGAAGCGCTCCAGGAAGCGCGCGTAATAGCCCAGCACCGCCGCCACTTGCGTCTGCTGCAGCATGATCTCGGACAGCCAGACGCGGTAGGCGTCGCGTGTGTTCTGCCAGGGCAGCGTGTGGCGGCCGTGCGCGCGCTGCCACGCGATCACGGCATCGGAAAAGGTCGGGTCGATCAGGTCGTCGAATTCGGTCAAGCGTTTCATGCAACTTTCATGCAGTTTCTATGCGGCTTCCAATAGCGCGGGTTCGTCGAGCGCAGCGTGGACCGCCGCGCCCAGGTCCAGCACGGCGCGGCGCTGGCGTTCCAGTTCGGCCTGGCGCGCCTCGAAGGCGGCGATCTTCTGCTCCAGGCTGTCGGTCGCATCGTGGATGCGCTGGATCGCGGCCAGGCGGTGGCGCAACTGTTCCTTGTGCTGGCGGATCTGGGTCTCGAGCGGCGCCATGATCACCTTCAGCCAGGCCTCCACATCCGCATTCGCGGCGCGAAACGCGCGCCGCACGCGCGAGGCGATCGAATCGAAGAAGCGTTCCATCAAGGTCGCGCGGCTGGTCATGAGCAGGGTGGCGGTGCCGAACTGCTTCGCGTAGAGCGCCTCGATGGCGTCGATCTCGGCGCGGTAGCGCGCCAGGCTCAACGCGGGCGGCGCCGACAGGGTGAGGCCGTGTTCGGCTGCGAAGCCGCGTGCCATGGCCTCGGTCGTGGCGCCGATCTCGCCGACCTTCGCCTCGGCGGCGTCGAGTGCGGCGCGCGCCTCGTCGAAGAACACGCGCACCGGGGCGCGCATGCCGGTCGCAAAACGCGCGGCCTGCAGCGCCAGGCGCACGCTCTCGGCCTGGCGCTGCACGGCGTCCGTGCCGAGGAGGGAATAGAGCTGGGTCGACAGCGCGGCGAAGCGCGTGCGCGCCTCCTGCAGGCGCAGCAGGCCGGCGTCGAAGTCCTTCCGCTCGGCCTCGATGCGGCGCATCATCAGCGCCAGCACGGCCTGGTTCTTGCCGCGCAGGCTTTTCAGTTCCTGCAGCTGCTCGACCAGGTCGCGCGTGCGCGCCGCCAGTGCGCCGGCCAGCGCGCTCTCCAGCGCGGCGAGGTCCTCGCGCAACTGGCGCGTCAGGATCGCCTTTTTCTGCGGCACCAGTCCGTGCAGCAGGGCCGTTTCCAGCGCGCCGATGCGGCTGCGCTCGACCAGGGCCATGTCGCCCTGGATACGCCCGACCAGTGCCTGCTGGGCCGACACCGGATACACCTGCTTGGCCTCGAGCCCGAGCTGCCCGGCCACGCTGTGCTGCTGGCGCGCGACCTCGGCCTCGTTGTCGGCGTCGTTCTTCAATGGATCCCACATGGCGTCGATCTTGTTCAGCACGACGATACGGCCCGGCCCGGCGCCGATGTGGGTGCGCCAGACCTCGATGTCGCTGCGCGTCACGCCGGTCTCGGCGGCCAGCACGAACAGCACCGCGTGCGCGTTCGGGATCAGGTTCAGCGTCAGTTCCGGCTCGGTGCCGATCGCGTTCAGGCCCGGCGTATCGAGGATCACCAGGCCCTGCTTGAGCAGCGGGTGGGGCAGGTTGATGATGGCGTGGCGCCACTGCGGGATCTCGACCGTTCCGTCCGGGCCCAACGCATCGGCATGCTCCGGGTCCTGCGGATCGACCAGCCCGTAGCGCTGCGCTTGCGCGGCGTCCACGCGGCGCGTCAGGCTGACCTGGCGGAAGGCCTCGCGCATGCGCTCGGGGCTGTCGAGGTCGAGCGGCAGCACGGTCCAGGCGGCGGGATCGTCGCGGTAGTCGCCGGTCGACAGGCGGCTGGCGCGCGTTTCGATCGGCAGCAGGCGGATGCAGGGTGCGAAGCCGGCGTCGTACAGCAGCTCGGTCGGGCACATGGTGGTGCGGCCGGCGGCCGAGGGCAGGATGCGCTGGCCGTAGTCGGCGAAGAAGATCGCGTTGATCAGCTCGGATTTGCCGCGCGAGAATTCGGCCACGAAGGCCACCGACAGCCGGTCGTCGCGCAAGCGCGCCCGGGCCTGCTGCATGCGGCCCAGGGTGGCGGCATCGGCCAGCTCGGCCGCCTGCAACGCGGTGCGCCAGGTGTCCAGCGCATCGGCAATGGCGGCGCGCCAGGCGCCGTATTCTTGAATCTGTTGCATGTTCGGCCCGCTCGAAAGTTTGCTTACCGCTGGCAGGTCGCGCAGTAGAAGGTGGACCGCTGGCCCTGCTTGATCTGGCGTACCGGGGAACCACAGTTGCGGCACGGCACTCCAGCACGATCATAGACGAAATATGTCTGCTGGAAATATCCGGACTGTCCGTTTACGGCAATAAAGTCACGCAATGTGCTGCCGCCCTGCACGATGGCGGCGGCCAGCACCTCGCGGATCGCGGCCGCCAGTTTTTCGTAGCGCGCGCGGCTGATGCGCGAGGCCGGCGTCTTCGGGTTGATCCCGGCGCGGAACAGGCTTTCGCAGGCGTAGATGTTGCCCACCCCGACCACGATGTCGCCGGCCAGCAGCACCTGCTTGATCGGCGCGCTGCGCTTGCGCGTCGCGCGGTACAGCAGCTCGGCCGAGAATTTGTCTTCGAGCGGCTCGACGCCCAGGCCGCGCAGCAGGATGTGCCCTTCCAGCTCGCCGTCGTCGATGCCATGCCAGAGCACGGCGCCGAAACGGCGCGGATCGTGCAGGCGCAGCACCTGGCGCACGCCGTCCAGGCTGACGACCAGGTCGAAGTGGTCATGCTTTTTCAGCTCGATACCGGGAGGCAGCACGCGCAGGTGGCCCGACATGCCGAGGTGGACGATCAGGGTGCCCGTCGCGAAGCCGAGCAGCAGGTACTTGCCGCGCCGCTTGACGTGCTCGATGCGCTGGCCGACCAGGGTCTCGGCCAGGTGGGCGGGGAAGGGCCAGCGCAGGCCCTCGCGGCGGAACACGACCTGCTCGACCACGCGGCCTTCCAGGTGCGGCGCGACGCCGCGCCGGGTGACTTCTACTTCCGGGAGTTCAGGCATGAAAATCCGACAAATTCTTGTAAATTCGTGTTGCGGGGGCGCACGCGCAGCAGGGCTTGGGCGTAGAATCGGGACATCCTTCCCGATATGGACTAGCTTTGAAAAACGCTTTCGTCATTGTAACTCTCTCTGGTGTGCTGGCGGCATGCGCTGTGGCGCCGCAACAGCAGCCTGTTGCGCAAACGGCAGCCGGCGCCCAGGCCGCCGATCCGCAGCGCGACCCTGAGGCGCAGGCAGCGAAAGCCGAAGCCGAAGCCGAAGCCGAACAACAGGCCGCGACGGATGCCGAGAAGGAAGCGCAAATGGCGCGCCTGCCCAAGGTCGAGCTGACGCCGACCCTGCTGAACCAGCTCCTGCGCGCCGAGTTCGCGTTCCGCAAGGGCGACTGGCAGGGGCCCTACCTGACCATGCTGGCGCTGGCCCAGCAGACACGCGACCCGCGCTTGGCGCGCCGCGCCGCCGAGATGGCGCTGGCCGCGCGCCAGCCCGACGACACCCTGGCCGCGGTGCGCGAATGGCGCAAGCTTGACCCAACGTCCGACGAAGCGACGCAATACTATCTGGGGATGGTCATCCTCTCCGACAATATCGCCGACGCCGAAGAAATCTTCCGCAAGCGCCTCGAAGGCGCGCCGCTGGAAGCGCGCGGCGTGGTGCTGTACCAGGTGCAGCAACTGCTCTCGCGCGCCAAGGACAAGGAAGCGGCCAGCGCCATGCTCGAGCGCCTGGTGGCGCCCTACAGCGATACGGTCGAGGGCCGCGTCGTGCTGGCCCAGGCGGCCCTGTCGCGCGGCGCCAGGGAAGAGGGCGCCCGGCAGGCGCGCGCCGCGCTGGCGCTGCAGTCGTCTTCCCAGATCGCGATGCTGACCCTGGCCCAGGCCAGCGACAGCGAAGAAGAGGCCAACGCGCTGCTGGAAAAATTCCTGGTCACCAATCCGAATGCACGCGAAGTGCGCGCCGCCCATGCGCGCATCCTCGTCAACGCCAAGCAGTACGAAGCGGCGCGTCGCCAGTTCATGCTGCTCGACCAGCAGCAGCCGGACAACGTCACCACGCTCTACGCGCTGGGCGTGCTGTCGACCCAGCTGAACGACCCGGCCGGGGCCGAGCGCTATTTCACCCGTTTCGTCGACGTGCTGGGCCGCAATCCCGACGACGAGCGCGACCCCTCGAAGGCGCTGCTGATCCTGTCGCAGCTGGCCGAGGAGCGGGGCGACCTGAAGGCCGCCGCCGGCTGGCTCGACAAGCTGCCCGAGGGCGACGAGAAGACCGTGTTCAGCGCCCAGCTGCGCCGCGCCCAGTTGCTCGGCAAGGGCGGCGACGTGCCGGCCGCGCGCCGCCTGCTCGCCTCGCTCAAGCCCTCCGAGCCGGCGGCCCAGGCCCAGGTCCTCGCGGCCGAAGCCCAGATCTTGCGCGACGCCGGCCAGGCCGGCCAGGCCTATCAACTCATGCAGGCCGCGACCAAGCGCTTCCCGACGAATCCCGACCTGCTCTACGACTACGCCCTGCTGGCCGAGAAGACCGGCCAGGTCGAGGAGATGGAGCGGGCGCTGCGCGAAGTGATGCGCCTGGCGCCGGACAACCACCATGCCTACAACGCCCTCGGCTATTCCCTGGCCGAGCGCAACGTCCGCCTGGACGAGGCGCGGGCGCTGATCGAGAAGGCGCTGGCGATGGCGCCGGAAGACCCCTTCATCATGGACAGCATGGGCTGGGTCGAATACCGCATGGGCAACCTGGAAGCGGCCGAAACCCACCTGCGCCGCGCCTACAGCCTGCGCCGCGACCCGGAGATCGCCGTGCACCTGGGCGAAGTGCTGTGGCAGCGCGGCAAGCGCGCCGACGCCGAGAAGCTCTGGCTCGAAGCGCGCGCCAAGGACCCGCAGAACGACACGCTGCGCAGTACGCTGGCGCGCTTGCGCCTGTCCCTGTGAAATAATCTTTTCATTTCGAATCCCGCGGCGGGCGCATGCCCGCCGCTCCTTTTGCAAACTACTGAACGATGCCGATCACCCGCCGCCTGACCCTGTTTGCCTTCGCCGCCGCGCTTGCCGGCTGCGCCAGCGCACCGCTTTCCCAATCTACCGTTGCCGACTACCGCGAAACGATCGAGCTGAGCGGCCGCCTGTCGGTGAACTATGAAAAGGACGGCCAGCCGGGTTCGGTCACGGGCAATTTCGAGTGGTCGCAACAGCCGGGCCGCATCGACATCAGCCTGGCTTCGCCGCTGGGCCAGACCCTGGCCGAGATCAGCGTCACGTCGCAAGGGGCCACGCTGACCCAGGCGGGCCGCGAGCCGATGAGCGCCCAGGACATCGACACCCTGACTTCCCGGGCGCTGGGCTGGTCGCTGCCGGTGGCCGGCCTGCGCGACTGGATGCAGGGCTATGCCACGGCAGCCGACGGCAAGCGTTTCGTGGCGTCGCCGGCGAATAACAGCGTCTACACGAAGGATGGCTGGCGCTTGCGCTTCGTGTCCTGGCAGGACGAAAAGGCCGCACGGCCAGTGCCCCAGCGCATCGACGCCGAGCGCAGCGCCACCGCCACCAGTGGCGAGCTGCAGATCCGCATCATCATCAACCCGGCCGCCTGATGAAGTCGCTGCACCATTGCCCGGCTCCGGCCAAGCTGAACCTGTTCCTGCACGTCGTGGGCCGCCGCGCCGACGGCTACCACCTGCTGCAAAGTGTCTTTCAACTGATCGACCACGGCGACGCCCTGCATTTCGACCTGCGCGAAGACGGCCGCATTGTCCGCACCAACGATGTGCCCGGCGTGCCCGAAGAGCAGGACCTGGTGGTGCGCGCGCTGCGCCGCCTGGCCGAAGCTCATGCAAGGCGCCACGGGCGCGCCGTGCCCGGTATCGACGTACGGCTCGACAAGATCCTGCCCATGGGCGGCGGGCTGGGCGGCGGCTCGTCCGACGCCGCCACCGCCCTGATGGCGGCGAACCACCTGTGGCAGGGCGGTTTCACGGACGACGAACTGATGGCGATCGGCCTGCCGCTGGGCGCCGACATCCCTTTTTTTCTCTACGGCCAGACCGCGTTTGTCGAGGGAATCGGGGAGGCGATGCAACCCGTGGACGGTCCGGATTGCTGGTATGTGGTGATCGAGCCGGGCGTGTCCGTGCCGACCCCTGCAATTTTTACCGCGCCGGATTTGACAAGGGATACGAAACCCGTCAGAATAGCGGACTTTCCTGAGGCACATAAGTTAAGTGCATACGGGAAAAATGATTTGCAAGCAGTAGCGGTCCGCTTGTTTCCTGAAGTAGGGGAGGCAATCAGTTGGTTGGGACGTTACGGCGCTGCCAGGATGACTGGCTCAGGGGCGTGTGTGTTTTGCGCGCTGCCCGGCGAAGCAGAAGCGGATCAGGTGTTGGCGCAAGTGCCCGGCAACTGGAAATCGTGGAAAGCAAAATCGCTGGTGCGACACCCGATGAAAAAGCTCTTGCAAAACAGTATGTTGTAGAATAAAATTTTGCCTGTCGCAGCGATTGACGTTACAATAGTTAAGCACTGCGGTAAGCTGTAGGTTGCGTAGGGGAATCGCCAAGTTGGTTAAGGCACCGGATTTTGATTCCGGCATTCCAAGGTTCGAATCCTTGTTCCCCTGCCATTCAATTTGTCCGGCCTGTCGATGCGTATGTGTCCAGCGGATGAATCAGGAAAGCGCGACAACGTCGCTCTCCTTAACGCATAATCAGCCGGTATAGCCGGCTGATTGTTTTTCAAGTTCAAGCTCACCTTTCTGGGACTCCCATGGCTTACGAAAACCTGATGGTTTTTACCGGCAATGCCAATCCGGCGCTAGCAGAAGGGGTCGCAAAAAACCTCGGCATTCCTCTCGGTAAGGCCGTGGTCTCGAAGTTCTCCGATGGCGAAGTAATGGTCGAAATCAACGAGAACGTTCGTGGCAAGGACGTCTTCGTTCTGCAATCGACCTGCGCTCCCACCAACGATAACCTCATGGAAATCATGCTGATGGTCGACGCTCTCAAGCGCGCATCGGCTGGCCGCATCACTGCCGCCATTCCTTACTTCGGCTATGCCCGTCAAGACCGCCGCCCGCGTTCGGCGCGTGTCGCGATCTCGGCAAAAGTCGTCGCCAACATGCTGGAAGAAGCCGGCGTCGAGCGCGTCCTGATCATGGACCTGCACGCCGACCAGATCCAGGGCTTCTTCGACATCCCGGTCGACAACATCTACGCTTCCCCGATCCTGCTGGGCGACCTGCAGAAGCAGAAGTACGACGACCTGCTGGTCGTCTCGCCCGACGTCGGCGGCGTGGTGCGTGCCCGTGCGCTGGCCAAGCGCCTTGGCTGCGACCTGGCGATCATCGACAAGCGCCGTCCAAAGGCGAACGTGTCGGAAGTCATGAACATCATCGGCGAAGTCGAAGGCCGTAACTGCGTGATCATGGACGACATGGTCGACACCGCGGGTACCCTGACCAAGGCTGCCGAAGTGCTCAAGGAGCGCGGCGCGAAGAAAGTCGTGGCCTATTGCACCCACCCGGTCCTGTCGGGTCCTGCGATCGACCGCATCTCGAACTCGCCGCTGGACGAGCTGGTGGTCACCGACACCATCCCGCTGTCGGCCGCCGGCGCCGCCTGCCCGAAGATCCGCCAGCTGACCTGTGCTCCGCTGCTGGCCGAGACCTTCAAGCGCATCGTCAAGGGCGACTCGGTCATGTCGCTGTTCGTCGACTAAGCAATACACGCATCAAACCACGGCGCGCCAGGCTGAAAAGCCGGCGCGCCGTTGTGTCGTAGAAGTATCGGAATTCTTGAGTGCGCAGTCAGCGCTCAATCGCCGCTTGTCCCTGGTCGCGGGGGCAGGCATTTACCGGGCGCGGGCCGGGAGTCATTCCCGGCATTCGGGCCCACACTTTATTACTGGAGTTTCACATGAAAGTAGTCGCATTCAACCGCACCCTGCAGGGCACCGGAGCGAGCCGCCGCCTGCGCAACGCTGGCCAGACCCCTGGCATCATCTACGGTGGCGCCGAAGCCCCGCAGCTGATCGCCCTGGACGGCAACGCGTTGTTCCACGCGCTCAAGAAAGAAGCTTTCCACGGTTCCGTGCTGGACATGGAAATCGACGGCAAGACCCAGCAAGTCCTGCTGCGCGACTTCCAGATGCACGCATACAAGCAACTGGTCCTGCACGCTGACTTCCAGCGCGTCGACGCATCGCAGCCGATCCACACCAAGGTCACCCTGCACTTCGTCAACGCCGAGACCTCGCCGGCCGTCAAGCTGAGCAGCGCTGTCATTTCGCACGTGCTGAACGAACTGGAAGTCGCCTGCCTGCCGGGCAAGCTGCCTGAGTTCATCGAAGTCGACCTGGGCAACCTGGAAGCCGGCCAGTCGATCCACGTAAACGACCTGAAGCTGCCGGAAGGCGTCACCGCGCTGACCCACGGCCAGAACCTGACCATCGCCACCTCGACCGTGCCGCGTGGCGCTGCCGCTGCTGCCGAAGGCGAAGAGAAGTAATTTTTCCGCCGCCCCAACGGGCGGCTGGGAATACGGAAACCCGCCGCGGCTTGCCCGGCGGGTTTTTTATTGCTTTGTCCCGATTGCTGATCCTTTCCCGTTTTCGGCGATAATCGCCTTTTTCCTGACGCGACCGCTATGTCCATCCGCCTCATCGTCGGCCTCGGCAATCCTGGCCCAGAATACGAACAAACCCGCCACAACGCCGGCTTCTGGCTGGTCGACAACCTCGCCAACAGCCTGCCGGGCTGCCGCCTGCAGCGCGAGAGCCGTTTCAATGCGCTGATGGCGAAGACCTCGATCTCGGGCAAGGAAGTCTGGCTGCTCGAACCGCTGACCTTCATGAACCGCTCCGGGCAGTCGGTCGGCGCGCTGGCGCGCTTCTATAAAATCAACCCGGACGAAGTCCTCGTCGTGCACGACGAGCTCGACCTGATGCCTGGCGTGGCCAAGCTCAAGAAGGGCGGCTCCTCGGGCGGCCACAACGGCCTGAAAGACATCACCGCGGCGCTCGGCACCCAGGATTACTGGCGCCTGCGCATCGGTATCGGCCACCCGCGCAGTCTGAATTTGCAGCAGGGCGTGGCCGACTTCGTGCTGCACCGCCCGCGCCGCGAAGAGCAGGGCCCGATCGAGGAATCGATCGACAAGGCCTTGCGCATCATCCCGCTGGCCGTCGAGGGCAAGCTCGACGCGGCGACGATGCAGTTGCATACCGCCTGAAGACAGGCCGCCCACAGTGCGCCTGCGCCGCGGGTCGGCTCACGGCGCAGGTGCAGAAGCGTCCGGACGCAGCAGTCCGCGTGCGAACACATAATCGGCCACCTGGTGGCTCAACTCCCGTCCCGCGGTCTTGTCGAACTGCCAGTGCACGCCGAGGTAGATCCGGCTCTGCCCGGCTTCCTCTTCCGCCTGCGCCAGCGTGGCATAGCTGCGCGGCAGGCGCGGCCGCACCCGGCCCTTGTTATCGCGCGTGATCCCGTTGAATTCGTCGGACACGAAGCTGAACGCGATCCTGTCGCCGTACAGGCGGCGCAGCATGTGGAAGGTGGCGCCGCAAAAGCCGGCGTGACCCGACACATACGATGGAAATGGCGGCGTGAAGTTCGGGCCGACCAGGTTGCTGGCCGGCGCGCCCAGCGGCGTCCAGTGCGGATCGGCCGCAGTCCGTGGATTGCCGTCGCCCAGGCCGGTGGGACCGGTGCCGGGGCTGGCTTCGCGGATCGCCGTAACCGGGCGCCAGAAATCGTCGTCGTATTTCGCCTGCCAGACGGCCATCGTCGCGTCGGCGATGGCCACGTTCACCAGCGCCATCGTGCGCGCCAGTTCGAGTGCGTCCTTGCTGCGCCTGAGCGCCAGTTGCATGGTGATCTGGTTGAACAGCCGCGCCGGCGTGCCGATCCAGGCCGTGCTGTCGTAGGCCCAATAAATGCCGGCCACGGTCTGGTCGCGCGTGCGCCGGGTTGGTGTGCGGATGCCGTCGCCGCCGAGCTCCTTCACCTCTTTGAATGCGCGCGCATAGGCCTCGCTCTCCAGCGCGGGCGGCGGCGGAGGCTGGAACTGGTCGGCCGCGCGCAGCACGAACGGCCGCACATTCCGCCAATAGGCGCCGAGCGCAATCGGGCTGCGGCTGACGGGATCCGGCCGCCATTGTCCGGGTGCATTGCTGACCTGGTAATCCTCGCCCACGACCGGCTCGCTATCGTAATTGCCGTCGCTCGCGCGCAATGCCAGGATGGCCGCCGCCGCGCGGCGGCCGACGTCGACACCGTTGCGCTTGGCGCGCCCTTCGGGCAGGCGCGCGAGGTCCTCGCGCAGCCAGGCATCGAAGCGCGCCGCCTGGCGCGGATACAGCGCCACCAGCGTATCGTGCGTGGCCTGGGCGATGGCGGCATCCTGGGAGCTGTCGGGCAGCGCCTCGATCGTCCCGGAATAGCCGGGATAGCGTTTGGCGATGGCGTTGAGCGCGTCGTAGACGGCGATCTGGACGATCGCCATCACCCGGCTGGTGCGCGTCGGTCCGAGCTGCTCGGCCTCCTGCACCACGTCGCCGACGACTGCCGGGGTATGGTCGACGGCGATGGCGCGCAGCGCCACCTCGTTCCAGTAAGCCAGGCGCGCACGCGCGGCGGGACCGGCAGGCGGCGCGTAGCGCGGCGGCAGTTCACGCGTGCCCGGCTGGGTCTGGTAAGGGCCCCCGCCGCCGATCGGCGGATGGGAACCTGCCCATGCCGGTCCGAAAACGGTCACGAGCAGCCAGCAACACAGCAGCGCAATGCGCGATTTCATGACGATCCTCCTGTTGGAATGGAAGCCGGTGGCCGACCCACGCACCGCGTCGATGGTGTGCCGCGAAACCGGATGATGAAGTCGAGCTTATGAACGGACGAGCCGTAAGACAAGCGGAACAGGGCCGGACCTTGATATCGCCCAGCTCGCATTCTGCTCTGCATTAAAGTGCTCCGCGCAATGTTTTCCTGTAGATCATGCCTGGGCAGAAAACTGCGCCGAAAGGCCGCCGACAGACAGCGCGCCGTCCTGCGATAATGCAACGCATGAGTGCACTTTCCTTTCATGCCGGCCCGCGCGCGCTGGCCCGCATCCGCGCGCAAGGTCTGCGCGCCGCCGATATCGCCGTCGTTCCCGCCGCCGCCGGCGGCCCCAAAGGCCTGATTTTCCAGTCCCTCGACCAGTACGTATTCGGCCAGTGGCTGCCCGCCAGCCCGCGCGAGCGCACCCTGATCGGCTCCTCGATCGGCGCCTGGCGCATGGCCGCCGCCTGCCAGCGCGACCCGGTGCGCGCCTTCGAGCGCCTGGGTGCGCTGTACGCCGGCCAGCGCTACACCAGCACCAAGCCGAGTCCCCAGCAGATCAACGCGGTGGTGCAGGAATTGCTGCGCGAATTCGTCAGCGGCCACGAGCAGGACATCCTCAGCCACCCTCACCATCGCCTGCACCTGCTGGCGGTACGCGGCAAGGGGCTTCTTACCGCGCCCGCGCACCGGCGCGCCGAGATGCGTGGCTTCGCCGCCGCGGCGCTGACCAACTTTGCCTCGCGCGCACGGCTTGCGAGCATGCTCGAGCGCGTCGTGATCGGCGACGCCCGCGACGGCGCCCCCTGGCTGCGCAAGCAGTTCGACAGCTTCACCACCCACTTCGCCACGCTCACGCGCGAGAACCTCGCCGCCAGCCTGCTGGCCTCGGGCACGCTGCCGCTGATCATGCAGCCGGTGACGAACATCCCGGGCGCCCCCAGCGGGCATTACTGGGATGGCGGCATCATCGACTACCACCTGTCGCTGCCCTATGCCTGCCTGGAAGCCCAGGAGCCCGACGCGATCGTGTTCTATCCGCACTTCAACGAGCACATCGTGCCGGGCTGGCTGGACAAGGCCATGCCCTGGCGCCGCTGCGCACGCGGCCCGAACCGCGGCTGGCTCGACAACGTGCTGATCGTCTCGCCGTCGCCGGACTTCCTGAAGACCCTCCCGCGCGCCAAGCTGCCCGACCGCGCCGACTTCAAGTTCTACGGACTCGACCACGACGCCCGCGTGCGCGCTTGGTTGCAGGCCATGCGCGAAGCGCAGTGCCTGCGGGATGAGCTCGCGGCCTTCATCGAACGGCCGGACCTGTCGCGCCTGCGCGCGATCTGAACAATCCAGGGGGCGCCGGCACATGTTGTGAGCGTGTCATGCGCGCCTGTTTTTGCGGCATTCGCCCGTCTCCCGGGTTACAATGCGGGGTTTCCGAGCTGCTGCATGCAGCTCCATCATCATCGAGAGAAAGAATTCCCATGAGTCTCCAATGCGGCATCGTCGGCCTGCCCAACGTCGGCAAGTCCACCCTGTTCAACGCGCTGACCAAGGCCGGCATTCCGGCTGAAAACTACCCGTTCTGCACCATCGAGCCGAACGTCGGCGTGGTCGAGGTGCCCGATCCGCGCATGGCCCAGCTGGCCGAGATCGTCAAGCCGGAGCGCATCGTCCCGGCCATCGTCGAATTCGTCGACATTGCAGGCCTGGTGGCCGGCGCCTCGAAGGGCGAGGGCCTGGGCAACCAGTTCCTGTCGCACATCCGCGAGACCGACGCCATCGTCAACGTCGTGCGCTGCTTCGAAGACCCGAACGTCATCCACGTCGCCGGCAAAGTCAGCCCGATCGACGACATCGAAGTGATCCAGACCGAACTGGCCCTGGCCGACCTGACCGCCGTCGAGAAGGCGATCCACCGCGAAAACAAAAAAGCCCGCTCGGGCGACAAGGACGCGGCCAAGCTGGTGGCGCTGTGCGAGCGCATGCTGCCGCACCTGAACGAAGGCCAGCCGGTCCGCACCCTGGGCCTGGACGCCGACGAGATGGCACAGATCCGCGAACTGCACCTGATCACTGCGAAGCCGGCGATGTACGTCGCCAACGTGTCCGACACCGGTTTTACCAATAACCCGCTGCTGGACCAGCTGACCGAATTCGCCAGGAAGCAGAACGCCCCGATCGTCGCGATCAGCGCCGCCATCGAATCGGAAATCGCCGACCTGGACGACGCCGACAAGGCCGCCTTCCTGGCCGACATGGGCATGGAAGAGCCGGGCCTGGACCGCCTGATCCGCGCCGCCTACAAGCTGCTCGGCCTGCAGACCTACTTCACCGCCGGCGTCAAGGAAGTGCGCGCCTGGACCGTGAAGGTCGGCGCCACCGCCCCGCAGGCGGCCGGCGTGATCCACACCGACTTCGAGCGCGGCTTCATTCGTGCGCAGACCATTTCGTTCGATGACTACATCGCCTACAAGGGCGAGGCGGGCGCGAAGGAAGCGGGCAAGATGCGTGCTGAGGGCAAGGAGTATGTCGTCAAGGATGGGGATGTGCTGAACTTCCTGTTCAACGTCTAACGAAAGCTCGCCTCGACATCCAAGCCCGCCATGCGCGGGCTTTTTCTTTGCCCGATCAATACACCCCTGTCATCAACACGAAACACTCCTCCTCTATTCTGCGCCTCCATCAACGCGGCCATTGCGCCGCGCCGGATCACCAAACCCATGGAGAAACGACGCATGAACCCGACCCCTGAACTGTCCCGCCGCCGCCTGCTGCGCATGCTGGGCGCCGCCCCGATGCTGCCTTTGAGCGGCTTTGCCGGCGCCTCCCTGCTGGCCGGCTGCGGTGGCGACAGCCACGACGACACGCCAGTGGCCGTCACCCCGGTCCCGCCGGTCGCGCCGGCACCGGTGACCCTGGCCAGCGTCACCTTCAGCTCGATGGACGCGCCGACCCTGGCGAACGCCGCCGCGATGGCCACCACCACGGTCGGTTCGACCATGACCGTGAACTTCAGCGACAGCAGCAAGCTCGACTTCAAGCTCTCGTACCAACCCTTCTTCATCACCGGCGACATGGTTCCGAACGGCGCCGGCGGCACCATCCTGGCCGGCGGCTACTACGACATCCGCAACCAGCCGATCATCGACGCCACCGTGCCCGGCAAGGAGCGCCAGTTCTTCTCGGATTCACCGGACGGCACCTCGCTGCTGTCGGTGCCGAACGCGAATGTGCCGGGCGTGAAGGGCAAGCCCGTGTTTGCCGTGGTGCAGTTCGAGTACACCAGCCTGGCCCAGGACGGCGTCACCGGCATGTATGGCCGCCTGCCGTCGCCGATCGCCGTGCTGACCCTGGACCAGGACCAGACCACCGGCAAGCTGTCGCTGGTGAAGTACCACAACGTCGACACCTCCGGCGTCGAAGGCCTGTGGATCACCTGCGGCGCGTCCTTGTCGCCCTGGGGCACCCACCTGTCGAGCGAGGAGTACGAGCCGAACGCTTTTACTGCCGCAACCGACGCCCAGTTCAAGGCCTTCAGCAAGAACCTGTACGGCAGCGAGACCGCGGCCAATCCCTACAACTACGGCCACATGCCGGAAGTGACGGTCAACCCGGACGGCACCGCCTCGATCAAGAAGCACTACTGCATGGGCCGCATCTCGCACGAGCTGGTGCAGGTGATGCCGGACCAGCGCACCGTGCTGATGGGCGACGACGCCACCAACAGCGGCTATTTCGTGTTCGTGGCCGACAAGGAAAAGGATCTGTCCGCGGGCACCCTGTACGTGGCCAAGGTCGGCGCCGGTTTCTCGGTCGACCCGGCCGCCACGCTCGCCGCACCGCTCACCTGGATCAGGCTCGGCTCGGCCACCAGCGCCGAGATCCGCCAGCTGGCCGCGACCCTGAAACCGACTGACATCATGGACGTGCGCACGGTCGATCCGCAGGACGCCGCCTTCAAGCAGGTGGCCGCCAACGGCGCGGTCGAGTGGATCAAGCTCATGCCGGGCATGGAAAAGGCCGCCGCCTTCCTGGAAACCCACCGCTACGCCGCCCTGGTCGGCGCCTCGATGGGCTTTACCAAGATGGAAGGCACGACCGTCAACGCCAGGGACAAGATCGCCTACTCGGCGCTGCAGAACTGCCAGAGCTCGATGGTCGCCGGGAACAAGCTGAACGTGGCGGGCAACGGCGTGTCGATTCCGAAGGCGCTCAATGCCGGCGCGGTGATGGCATTGAACCTGAAGGGCGGACAGAAGGACGTCAACGGCGCGGCCATCGACAGCGAATGGATGCCGGTCGATATCAAGGCCCTGATCACGGGCGAAGACATTACCGCCGATGCGCTGGGCAATACTGCCAATCCGAACAAGATCGGCAACCCGGACAATTTGAAATTCTCGGAAAAGCTGCGCACCCTGTTCATCGGCGAAGACAGCGGCCAGCACGTCAACAACTTCCTGTGGGCCTACAACGTCGACACCAAGCAGCTCTCGCGCCTGATGTCGATCCCGGCCGGCGGCGAGTCGACCGGCCTGCATGCGGTCGACGAACTGAATGGCTGGACCTACATCATGAGCAACTTCCAGCACGCCGGCGACTGGGGCAGCATCCACAACAACGTCAAGGCCACGCTCGATCCGCTGGTGCGCGCGAACTACAAGGACAAGTTCGGCTCCGCGGTCGGCTACCTGACGGGTGAACTGAGCCAGATGCGCCTGGCCAAGGCATAAGTCCGTCGCACACTTTGCGGGCGATATATCGCTGGCTGCGACTGCCGGCCATGCGCGTAACGCGTGGGCACGGGGTGCCCACCCTACGACCAAGCTGCCGCTCACGGCCGCCGCGTTTGGTGCGATACTGTCGGCCTTTTCGACAGACGCACCGACGCGACATATGGCCATCCTTTCCCAGCTCATCCTTTATCCGATCAAGTCTTGCGCCGGCATGGCCGTCGAGGAGGCGGAAGCGACCGTTTCGGGTCTGCGTGCGTGCGGCGTGCACGACCGCGAGTGGATGCTGGTGGACGAGGAAGGCCAGTTCCTGACCCAGCGCGAATACCCGCGCATGGCGACGATCAGGCCGCGCGTCGACGGCGATGCACTGCTGGTGACGGCGCCCGGCATGGCGCCGCTGCGCCTGCCGCTGGCCCTGGATGCGGGCGCGCGCACGCTGCGTGTGCAGATCTGGGACGACAACGTCGAGGCCAGCGACTGCGGCGACGCGGCTGCCGCCTGGTTCGGCCAGGCCCTGGACGGGACTTGCCGCCTTGTGCGCTTCCGTCCCGGGCTGGAGCGGCCGACCAGCACCAGGTGGACCGGCGGCGCACCGTCCAGCGCGCGCTTTGCCGACGCCTATCCGCTGCTCCTGATCGGCGCCTCCGCACTCGAAGAGATCAACGCGCGCATGCTGGCTGCCGGCCGCGAGGCCCTGCCGATGAATCGTTTCCGCCCCAACCTGGTGGTCGAGGGCACCGATCCCTTCGAAGAGGACTACACCGAGGCGCTGAGCACCGGCGACATCGTCATCAAGCCGGTCAAACCCTGCGCCCGCTGCCCGATTCCCGCGGTCGACCAGGCCACCGGCATCCCCGGACCGGACCCGCTCGACATCCTGCAGTCCTGGCGCGGCAAGGCGATTCTCGACGGCGCCGTATGCGTCGGCATGAACTGCATCGTGCTCGAAGGCGCCGGCGGCACCCTGCGGCTTGGCCAGGAGCTTAGCGTCGCTTTGTCGTTTTAAGGCCGCGCCGCGCGGTGCTCCCGGACAGGAAACGCCCGTTTTCGTTCCCAAGCCGGGTGGTATCGCGTAAGGTAAGGGTTATTGCTGAAAGGAATGTCATGCACCAGCCGGACGCGACGTCGCGCGACCTGATTGCCGAAAACGAAGCCCTGCGCGCGCGCATGGCTTACCTGCTCGACCAGGCCCAGCGCAACCACGACATCATGTGCCGGCACCAGGCTTTCGACCTCGAGATCGTCGGCGCCTCGACCTTCCAGGAGCTGGTCGGCACCATTTTCCGGACGCTGCCGGCGATTTCCGAACTCGACGCGGTGACCCTGTCGCTGGTCGACGCCGACGCCGACATCTATACCGTCATGCACAAGCTGGGCGTGGACTTCGAGCCGCTGCCCGACCTGTTGTTCTGCGAGCATGGGGTCGAGCTGGGTTTCGAGGCGCCCGACGGCGCCAGGCCGCGCCCGCGCCTGGAGCGATTCGAGGCGGCCGCGCACGGCCCGCGCTTTCCACACGCGCGCGGCGGCCTCGAAAGCGTGGCCCTGGTGCCGCTGCTGCGCAACAAGCGCCTGATCGGCAGCCTGAACCTGGCCAGCGCCGACCGGGAGCGCTTCACGCCGAACATGGCGACCGACTTCATCGAGCACATGGCCTCGATCATCGCGATCTGCCTCGAGAACGTGATCAGCAACGAGATGCTCAAGTACATCGGCCTGACGGATGCGCTGACGGGCGTCTACAACCGCCGCTACATCGACCGCCGCCTGCTCGAGGAAATCGCGCGCGCGCGCCGCCAAGGCAACCGGATGTCCGTCATGTTCATCGACGTCGACCATTTCAAGCTCGTCAACGACCGGTTTGGACACCAGGCCGGCGACGAGGTGCTGCGCGAAGTGGCCGCCCGCATCAAGAGCGAGCTGCGCCTGTCGGACGCGCTGGCGCGCTTCGGCGGCGAGGAGTTCGTGGTGCTGCTGGTCGACGCCGACCTGCCGGCCGCCGCCGTGGTGGCCGACCGCATCCGCGCCGGCGTGGCCCGCAGCGCGATCGACCTGGCGGACGGGCAGTTCATGGAAGTGTCGGTGTCGATCGGCGTGGCCACCCTCGACGCCGCCGCGCGCGAGCAGCCGATCGAGAGCGTGGCCCAGCAGCTGGTGGCGCAGGCGGATGGCGCGCTGTACCGGGCGAAGGAAGCGGGACGCAATCGCGTGGTGCTGGCGGGCTGAAATAAAATTTCATTTTATTAATGTGAATGAAATATCCTTTCGTAGGGTGGACACCTGTGTCCACGCGGTACCCGGCATGCCTGTCGATAAGGAACGCGGAGCGGACGATGCCGGTTGCCTATTGGCGATCATGCTGCCTGCTTTGCGGCCTGGAGCCGGACGACCGCGTGGACACAGGTGTCCACCCTACCAACTCGTGCTAGCATCGTGCTGTTTTGTTACCAGGACTTAACATGACTTTCGAAGAACGCCGCCAGCGCGCCATGGCCGTCCTCAGGCGTCACGGTATTCCCCAGTACACCTCTGAACCGGCCCCGCTGCGCCTGTTCCGCCGCCTCGGCATGCAGGTGCGCCCGCTGCATTTCGAATCGTTCTGGCGCACCACGCTGGTCTCGGCCCTGTGGTTCGGGCCCTTCTGGGCGCTCATCATGTGGTTCATCCGCTGGCGCGAGGATGGCACGCATCCGGCGCTGGCCGCGTTGGGCGCGGTGATTTGCGGCCTGTGCTATGGCCTGGCGATGGCCGGCGTCTACGCCTGGAGCAAGAAGAAATACAAGTTGCCGAGCTGGGACTCGCTCGGTTCCTGATCCTATAACAACCTTCCCTCGGCCCGCGTCACCGCGTCGGCCGAGCCGCGCAGCACCACCACGTCGGCCGCCTGCAGCACCGTCCCGTCCTCGGGGTCCACCCGCATGCGCGCACGCCGGATGCCGGTCACCTCGGCCCCGAGTTCGTCCAGCCCCAGCTCGTCGAGGCGGCGTCCGACCGCCTTCGCGTCCTCGCCCAGCACCACCGAATGCAGGCGCACGAACATGTGCTCCGGGTCGTCGGTGATGTCGCTGGCGCCGTGGAAGTAGCCGCGCAGGGCGGCGTAGCGTTCGTCGCGCGCGCTCTGCACGCGGTGCACCACGCGCCGCAGCGGCACGCCGACCACCACCAGCGCGTGCGAAGCGAGCATCAGGCTGCTCTCGAGCGCTTCCGGCACCACCTCGGTGGCGCCGGCCTGGCGCAGGGTTTCCAGGTCGCTGTCGTCGTGGCTGCGCACGATCACCGGCAGCGAGGGCGCCAGCTCGTGCACCAGGTGCAGCACCTTCAGGGCCGCGCGGGTGTCGGCGAAGGTGATCACCAATGCGCTTGCCCGATTGATGCCGGCTGCGATCAGGCTTTCGCGCCGGCCGGCGTCGCCATACGAGACGCTGGAGCCGGCCGCCTGCGCCTCCTGCACCCGCTCGGGGTCGAGGTCGAGCGCATACCAGGGCAGCTTCTCGTCCGATAGCAGGGTGGCCAGGCTCTGGCCGCTGCGTCCGAAGCCGGCGATGATCACATGCTGCTGCGCGGCCATCGTGCGGCTGGCCAGTTGCGTGAGCTGCAGCGACTGCATCATCCATTCGTTGGAGGCGATCTTCATCACGATCCGGTCCGACTTGGCGATCACGAACGGCGCGACCAGCATCGACAGCACCATCGAGGCCAGCACCAGCTGCATCAGGAAGGGATCGATCAGCTTCGAGCCCGAGGCGAGGTTGAGCAGCACGAAACCGAACTCGCCCGCCTGCGCCAGGGCCAGGCCCGTGCGCATCGAAACCCCGTCCGAGGAACCGAAGGCTTTCGCCAGCAGCGCGATCAGCGCGAATTTCAATAGCACGGGAATCACCAGCAGGACCAGCACCAGCCACCAGTGCTCCAGCACCAGGCGCAGGTTGAGCAGCATGCCGATGGTGATGAAGAACAGGCCGAGCAGCACGTCGCGGAAGGGCTTGATGTCTTCTTCGACCTGGTGCTTGAACTGGGTTTCCGAGATCAGCATGCCGGCCACGAAAGCCCCCAGCGCCAGCGACAGGCCGGCGCGTTCGGTGATCCAGGCCGCGCCGAGCGTCACCAAGAGCAGGTTGAGCATGAACAGCTCCTGCGAGCGGCGCTTGGCTACCAGGGTAAACCAGTTGCGCATGAGCTTCTGGCCGAAGAACAGCAGCAGCGCCAGCACGGCCGCCGCCTTCACGCCGGCCCAGGCCAGGGTCGCGGCCAGGTCTTCGGGATTGCGCGCCAGCGAGGGGATCAGGATCAGCAGCGGCACCACGGCCAGGTCCTGGAACAGCAGGATGCCGATGATGCGCCGTCCGTGCTCGCTTTCCAGTTCCAGCCGCTCGGTGAGCAGTTTCACCACGATCGCGGTCGACGACATCGCCAGCGCGCCGCCGAGCGCGAAGGCGGCCTGCCAGCTCACCTGCAGGGCGGGGATCCACATCGACAGCAGCAGGGCCCCGGCGACCGTGGCGACGATGGTCAGTACCACCTGCGCCAGTCCCAGGCCGAACACGATGCGGCGCATGGCGCGCAACTGGGCCAGCGAGAACTCCAGCCCGATCGAAAACATCAAGAAAACGACGCCGAATTCGGCCAGCGCATGCGTGGTGGCGGTATCGGCGGCCAGGCCCAGCGCGTGCGGGCCGATCAGCACGCCCACGGCCAGGTAGCCCAGCATGGGCGGCAGGTGCAGGCTGCGGAAGGCAACCACGCCCAGCACCGCGCTGCCGAGCAGGAGGAGAGTCAGTTCGAGTCCGGATGCCATACGTTAGCGTCTTGGTTGACTACATTTTTGTGCGCACGGAACGTTGTTTGAAACGTCTTGATACGTCTGGCAAGTTTTTTGCTTTCGCAATTCGTTTATACTTCCGGGATGAGTGTAACCGATGAAAAAACAATGCAGAACAGATTTGACGAGAACCAGTCCCGCCGCGTGATGGAACTGGCGCGCGAGACCCTCGCGATCGAAGCCGACGCGGTCAGGGCCTTGCACGACCGGCTCGATGCCGACGATGCCGTCGTGCGCGCGGTGGCCGTGCTGTACGCCTGCACCGGCCGCGTCGTGGTGTCGGGCATGGGCAAGTCCGGCCACATCGCCCGCAAGATCGCCGCCACCCTGGCCTCGACCGGCACCCCGGCGATGTTCGTGCATCCGGGCGAAGCCGCGCACGGCGACCTGGGCATGGTTACCGCCCAGGACGTGTTCATCGCGATCTCGAACTCCGGCGAATCGTCGGAACTGATGGATATCCTTCCGGTCGTCAAGCGCATGGGTACGCCCCTGATCGCGATGACCGGCAAGCCGCAATCGCGCCTGGCGCTGCTCGCCGACGTCCACCTCGACATCTCGGTGGCCAAGGAAGCCTGCCCGATGAACCTGGCGCCGACCGCCAGCACCACCGTCACGCTGGCCCTGGGCGACGCCCTGGCCGTGGCGCTGCTGGACGCGCGCGGCTTCCGCGAGGAAGACTTCGCGCGCTCGCACCCGGGCGGCGCCCTGGGCCGGCGCCTGCTGACCCACGTGCGCGACGTGATGCGCAGCGGCGACGCCGTGCCGGCAGTCGCGCTGGACACGCCGCTGGCGCAGGCGCTGCTCGAAGTAAGCCAGAAGGGCATGGGCATGACCGCCGTCGTCGACGCGGACGGGCGTCCGCTGGGCGTGTTCACCGACGGCGACCTGCGCCGCCTGATCGAGCGCGTGCAGGACTTCTCGAACATCTCGATCCGCGACGTCATGCACCTGAACCCGCGCACCGTGCACCCGGAGCAGCTGGCGGTCGACGCGGTGGCGATCATGGAAGAATTCCGCATCAACCAGATGCTGGTGGTCGACCTTGATGGCAAACTGGTCGGCGCCCTGCACATCCACGACCTGACCCGCGCAAAAGTGATTTAAATGAGTGATTCAATGACCCCGCTCGAACACATGCAGCGCGCAGCGCGCGTGAAAGTGATGATCTTCGACGTTGACGGCATCCTGACCGACGGCAGCCTCACTTACGGGCCGGACGGCGAAGTGACCAAGACCTTCAATGTCCTCGACGGCCTGGGCATCCAGCTGCTGCAGAAGACCGGCGTGCAGACCGCCATCATCAGCGCGCGCAAGTCGCCCATCGTCAACGCCCGCGCGAAGGACCTCGGCATCACCCACGTCTGGCAGGGCTTCCACGACAAGCGCGTCGCCTTTGTCGAGCTGCTGGCGCAATCCAAGCTGACGGCCGAGCAGTGCGGCTACATCGGCGACGACGTGATCGACCTGCCGCTGCTGACGAAAGTCGGCTTTGCCGTCACCGTGCCCAGCGGCCATCCGGAAGTCCAGTACCGCGCGCACTACGTGACGAAAGCGCCGGGCGGGCGCGGCGCCGTGCGCGAAGTGTGCGACATGGTGATGCGCGCCCAGGGCAGCTACGAACAGGCGCTGGCGCCGTATTTCGCGTAAAACATGGCGACCATTGCCAACCGCCGGACCTCGCACCGCTGGAAGCTGCTGGCGCTGATGCTCACGGCCGTGTTCTTCGCCTTCGGCAGCTTCTGGCTGCTGCAGGCGATGCAGGCCGGCGACCAGGCCAGTCTCGGCAATGCCGGGAACGAGCCGGACTACATCGTCGAGAACTTCAGCCTCGTGCGCATGACCGAGAGCGGGCAACCGCGCTATCTGGTGTCGGGCGAGCGCCTGGCCCACCATCCGCTGAACGACGTCTCCGAGGTGTCCAAGCCGGTGGTCGAGAGCATGGCGCCGGGCCGCCCGCGCATGACCATGCATGCCGAGCGCGCCCAGATCCACCATCAGGAAAACCGGATCGAACTGATCGACAATGTCGACATCGTGCGTCCGGCCACGCCGACCGCGGAAGCGATGCGCGCGCGCACCGACGCGCTGACCGTGCTGGCCGACGAGGAGATCGTCAAGACCGACCGTCCGGTGGAAATGGAGCTGGGCGCCTCGACGGTGAACAGTGTCGGCCTGGTGGCCGAGAACCCGACCCAGAAGCTGCATCTCGGCCGCGGCCAGATCGTCTATCCGCCGCGCCAGCGCTGAACCCTACAATCCCCAGGAACGAGCCAACCACATGAAAAAAATCCTCGCTGCCGCCGTCCTCACGCTGCTGTCCCTGTCCGCCTCGGCCGAACGCGCCGACTCGCTCAAGCAGGCCGTCGTCCATTACGACTCGCTCGACGTCGACGAGGTGACCCAGACCCGCATCCTGACCGGCAACGTGATCCTCACGCGCGGCACGCTGCAGCTCAAGGCCGACCGTGCGCTGCTGAAGGAAACGCCGGAGGGCTACATGAGCGTCACGCTCACTTCCAGCCCGGGCCGCGTGGCGACCTTCCGCCAGAAGCGCGACGGCGGGCCGGACCTGTGGGTCGAGGGCCAGGCCGAGCGCATCGAGTACGACGAGCGCCAGGAACTGGTGAAGCTGCATTCGAAAGCGGTCGTGCGGGAGCTGGAAAACGGCCGCCTGGTCAATGAACTCAATGGCCCCTACATCTCGTACGACAACCGCCGCGAAGTGGCGACGGTGCGCAACGACCCGAGCGGCCAGAGCAAGGTCGGCGGCGAGCGCGGCACCCTGATCATCGCGCCGCGCCGCGCAGGACCCGCGCCGGCAGCCGCACCGGCAGGAAAATAATGATGAAAGATGCAAGCACTGGCAGCACCCTGGTCGTCCGGGGGCTGCAGAAAAGTTACGGCAAGCGCCTCGTGGTGCGCGACGTCTCGCTGGAAGTGGGCTGCGGCGAAGTCGTCGGCCTGCTGGGCCCGAACGGCGCCGGCAAGACCACCTCGTTCTACATGATCGTCGGCCTGGTGCCGTCGGACGCCGGCGCGATCGAGATCAACGGCACCGATATCTCGAGCCTGCCGATCCACCGGCGCGCGGTGCTGGGCCTGTCCTACCTGCCGCAGGAAGCCTCGGTGTTCCGCAAGCTGACGGTCGAGGACAATATCCGCGCCGTGCTGGAACTGCAGCGCAACGAGGACGGCAAGCCGCTCTCGAAGGACGCCATCGACGCGCGCCTCGACTCCCTGCTGGCCGAACTCCAGATCGAGAAGCTGCGCGAAAACCCGGCGCTGTCGCTGTCGGGCGGCGAGCGCCGCCGCGTCGAGATCGCGCGCGCGCTGGCCACCAATCCGCGCTTCGTGCTGCTCGACGAACCCTTCGCCGGCGTCGACCCGATCGCGGTGATCGAGATCCAGCGCATCGTGCGCTTCCTGAAGGAGCGCGGCATCGGCGTCCTGATCACCGACCACAACGTGCGCGAGACGCTGGGCATCTGCGACCGCGCCTACATCATCAACCAGGGCGCGGTGCTGGCCTCGGGCCGCCCTGACGACATCATCGCCGACGAGTCGGTGCGCCGCGTCTACCTGGGCGAACACTTCCGCATGTAGCAACCACGAAGCGACAACGAAGCAGCAACAAGCGATGAAACAATCCCTGCAACTCCGGACTTCGCAGCACCTGGCGCTTACCCCGCAGCTTCAGCAATCGATCCGCCTGCTGCAGTTGTCCACGCTCGAACTGCACCAGGAAATCGAGCAGATCCTGTCCGACAATCCCTTGCTCGAACGGCTGGACGATCCGCTCGACCACTCGGTGCGCCTGCTTGCCGACGGCGCCATCAGCAATGCGCCCAGCCAGGGCGAGGCCCCGGCCACGCCGGGCGGCGAGGAGGGCGCGCCGAACGGCGAAGCGGCCGACTTCGATGGCGCCGATGGCGATGCCGGCCGCGGCGACGGCGATGCCGACTGGGGCGAAGCCGGACGGTCGTCCGGCAACGGCGAGGACGAGGATGGCCGGCCGCAACTGGAAGCGGCCGGCATCACGCTGCGCGAGCACCTGTCCGAACAGGTGCGGGTGACGGGCCTGAGTGCGCGCGACCGTGCGCTGGCCGAACTCGTGATCGACGCCATCGACGACAACGGCTACCTCGAAGAGCAGCTCGACGAGATCCACGCGCGCCTGCCCGAGGAGCTCGAGGTCGAGATGGACGAACTGCGCTGCGCGCTGGCGCTGGTGCAAAGCCTGGACCCGGTGGGCGTGGGCGCACGGAGCGCGGCCGAGTGCCTGGCGCTGCAGATCCGCAGCATGCCGGGCGTGCCGCTGGTCACGCGGCGCATGGCCCTCAAGATCGTCGAGGGCTACCTGACCTGGTTCGCCCAGCGCGAATTCAACAAGCTGAAAAAAGCCCTGGACTGCGACGACGAAGACCTGCGCGAAGCCCAGGCCGTGATCCGCCAATGCAATCCGCATCCGGGCGCGGCTTTTGCGTCGAGCACCTCGGACTACGTGGTTCCGGACGTGATTGTCCGGAAAACGAAGAACGGCTGGGGCGTGATGCTGAACCAGGACGTGATGCCGCGCCTGCGCGTGAACAACATGTACGCGGCCCTGCTCAAGCAGGGCAAGGGCGAAAGCCAGATGAGCGCGCAACTGCAGGAAGCGAAGTGGCTGATCAAGAATATGCGCCAGCGCTTCGACACGATCTTGCGTGTTTCGCAAGCCATTGTGGAGCGCCAGCGCAACTTTTTCAGCCACGGCGCGGTTGCCATGCGGCCCCTTGTGCTTCGTGAGATAGCTGATACACTAGGACTACACGAGAGCACAATTTCTCGTGTCACAACGCAGAAATTCATGCTGACCCCGCACGGCATGTTTGAGCTGAAGTATTTCTTCGGAAGCCACGTCGCCACCGAAGCGGGAGGTGAAGCATCTTCGACGGCGATCCGGGCTCTCATCGCGCAACTGACAGGAGCAGAAGACCCCAGGAACCCATTATCCGATAGCAAGATCGCGGAAATGCTCGGTGAACAAGGAATGGTCATCGCGCGCCGCACGGTTGCAAAATACCGTGAGGCACTGAAAATTCCTCCCGTCAGTCTCCGCAAATCCTTGTAACGGCGGCACCCACGCGCTTCCTTGTTGCGCGGCGCGGCAGCCGCCACATCTTCAAAGGAGTGTGTATGAATCTCACCATCAGCGGCCACCACCTCGACGTTACCCCCGCCATCCGTGAATACGTACAGAACAAGCTCGAACGCATCACCCGCCATTTCGATCAAGTGATCGACTCCCACGTGATCCTCGCGATCGACAATCTCACCGAAAAAGACAAAAGGCAGAAAGCCGAGATCAATGTGCGCATGTCGGGCAAGACCGTGCACGTGGAAAGCGTTGCGCAAGACCTGTACGCGGCGATCGACCTGTTGATGGACAGGCTGGATCGTCAGGTGATGAAGTACAAAACGATGCTGCAGAATCATAACCACGAGGCGCTCAAGCGCCGTCCTGAAGGCGGAGAGGCAGCCGTTGCCTGATTGGCCGGCAAGCACCGTCTGAACGAGGGCGCCAATGGCGCCCTTTTCATTTCTTGTCGGTGCGTCAATACCCCAGTTGTCTGGTCCTTCGGTAGAATGGATGTTTTTTCGACCACTTTCGACCATGACCGACACCGTCCTGACCCGCGTTGCCAACGGCACCGGCCTGATCACCCTCGACCGTCCCAAGGCCCTCAACTCGTTGTCGCTGGAAATGGTGCGGCGCCTGACCGAGGTGCTGCTGGCCTGGCGCGACGACGCCAATATCGACGCGGTCGTGATCACCAGCAGCAGCGAAAAAGCCCTGTGCGCGGGCGGCGACATCCGTTTCTTCCATGAAGCCGGCCACGCCACGCCGACGGGCGGCAGCGCACTGCTCGAGGATTTCTTCACCGAAGAATACGCCCTGAATCACCTGATTCATTTTTACCCGAAGCCGTATGTCTCGATCATGGACGGCGTGGTAATGGGCGGCGGCATGGGCATCGCCCAGGGCGGCCCGGAATCCGGCCTGCGCATCGTGACCGACCGCACGAAAATGGCGATGCCTGAAGTGAACATCGGCCTGTTCCCCGATGTCGGCGGCAGCCACTTCCTGTCGCATGCGCCTGGCCAGCTGGGCAACTACCTCGGCCTGACCGGCCTGACCATCGGCGCTGCCGACGCGCTCTACGTCGGGCTGGCGGACGTGTACGTCCCGGGCGCGCAACTGGGCTCGTTGACGGCCTTGATCGAATCGACACCGGGCGCGCAACTGGCCGACGCGATCCGTGCGTTTGCGGCTGGCTTCGCAAGTGAGGTGGGCGCGAGCGAACTGCAGGCCCAGCGTGCCGCGGTCGACGCCCACTTCGGCGCCGCCTCGGTGGCCGCCATCATGGAATCGCTCTCGCGCGACGAGAACCCGTTCGCGCAAAAGGCCCTGAAGGCGATGCGCCAGCGCTCGCCCCTGATGATGTGCGTGACCCGCGAAATGCTGGTGCGCGGCGCCGCGCTGAGTGTGGCCGACTGCCTGCGCATGGAGCGCAACCTGGTGCGCCGCAATTTCGAGCACGGCGAAGTGCTGGAAGGCGTGCGCGCGCTGGTGATCGACAAGGACAATGCGCCGAAGTGGAACCCGGCCAGTTTGGAGGAGGTGACGCCGGCGATGGTGGAGCGCTTTTTCGAGCCGGTGTGGCCGGATCACGCGCATCCGCTGCGGCACCTGGATTAAGGGAAGCGGCCGAAGCCGAGCTTGTAGCTTGAGCGGCGGCGTTACCGAATCCGGTGACGCCAGCCGTAGGGTGGGCACCTGTGCCCACGCGGTCATGCCTTAGCGTACCGCACAGCAATTTTGCTTACAGAGCCAATGCACACGAGGCTCACACGTTGTAAGCCGCTTGCTATCGACAACACTGATCTGATGGGGCGTCCGCGTGGGCACAGGTGCCCACCCTACGAAGAACGGCCCCTTACGACTGCTCGCGATGCCGCAACACCACGCGCTCGCTCTCGCCGAAATACGCCGCCAGGCGCTCGGCCATGTACACCGAGCGGTGCTGGCCGCCGGTGCAGCCGAGGGCCACGGTCAGGTAGCTGCGGTTGTCGGTCTTGAACGACGGCAGCCACTTCTCGACGAACTTGCGGATGTCTTCCAGCATCTCGGCCGCGCTCGGCTGTGCGTCGAGGAAGGCGATCACCGGGGCGTCCTTGCCGGTCAGCGGACGCAGCGACAAATCGTAGTAGGGATTCGGAATGGCGCGCACGTCGAACACGAAGTCGGCGTCGAGCGGCACGCCGACCTTGAAGGCGAAGGATTCGAAGAACAGGGTCAGCGGCGCGTGTTTTACTTCCGCCAACTCCTTGACCCAGGCGCGCAGTTTGTTGGCCGAGGCTTCCGAGGTGTCGATCACGTGGCCGAGCTGTTCGATCGGGGCCAGGCGCTCGCGCTCCTCGGCGATGCACTCGATCAGGGTGCGGCGCGAGGCCGGGTTTTCGCCCGGATGCAGCTCGTGCGAGAGCGGGTGGCTGCGGCGCGTTTCGGAAAAGCGCGCGACCAGGGAATGGGTGCTCGAGGTCAGGAACATGACCTTGACCTCGTGACCTTCCTCTTTCAGCGAACGGACATTGATCGGCAGTTCGACCAGCGACTCGGCGCTGCGCGCATCGACCGCCACGGCCAGCTTGGCCGTCTGCTGGGCGTTGACCGCCTTGACCAGCTGCGGCAGCAGGGCTGGCGGCAGGTTGTCGACGCAGTAGTAACCCGCGTCTTCGAGGACGTTCAGGGCAACCGATTTGCCCGAGCCGGAGATACCGGTAATGAGTACGATGTGCATGGCGCGATGATACCGCAACAATACTGCCTTGTCGCCGCCAGGGCGGCGTCATATCGCGCGTTCACGGCATATGCCTGCAAATCGTGTGAGTTAAGGTAGAAAATTGGCGTGGAAAACTAGTCGCCGCTCATCGCCTGGCGTTGCCGCTCCATGAACTCCTGCAGCGTGTCGATGCCGCGCAGTTGCAGGATGGTGTTGCGCACCGCGGCCTCGAGCAGGACCGCGATGTTGCGGCCGGCCGCGACGGGGATGACGACCTTGCGGATCGGCAGGCCCAGCACTTCCTCGGTCGGGAAGTGGAAGGGCAGGCGCTCGACTTCCTCGTCGAGCACGCCGCGCTTGACCAGATGAACAATTAATTTCAGCCGCATCTTGCGGCGCACCGCGGTCTCGCCGAAGATGGCCTTGATGTCGAGCAGGCCGAGGCCGCGCACCTCCAGCAGGTTCTGCAGCAGCGGCGGGCAGCGGCCCTCGATCATGTTCGGCGCGATGCGCGAGAATTCGACGGCATCGTCGGCCACCAGGCCGTGCGAGCGCGAGATCAATTCCAGGCCCAGTTCGCTCTTGCCCAGGCCCGAGTCGCCCGTGATCAGGACGCCCACGCCCAGCACGTCCATGAAGACGCCGTGCATGATGACGCGCTGCGCCAATTTCTTGGACAAGTAGACCCGCAGGAAGTCGATCACCTGGGCCGCCGGCAGCGGGGTCGAGAACAGCGGAATGTTCTGCTCGTCGCAGATGGCGAGGATGTCGGGCGGGGTTTCGAGACCCTGCGCGATGATCAGGGCCGGCGGGCCGCCGCCGATCAGCTCGCCGATCACGTGGGTGCGCGAGCTCGATTTCAGGCGGTGGTAGTAGTTCAGTTCCTGGTGACCGAACACCTGGATCCTGCCCGGGTGGATCAGGTTCAGGTGGCCGACCTGGTCGGCGGCCGAGGCGACGTCGCCCGAGATCAGCCGCTCGCCGCCCGGAAAGCCGGCAAACCAGCCGAGTTGCAGGCTGTCGCGGTTATCGTCGTACAGCCTTTGGATGGTGAGCGGAGTCTGCAGCATGGCGCGGTGTCCTGGGGGGGAATGACCCCCCAGTTTAACCCAAGGCCTGCAAGCTGGGTTGCCAGTTGATAATTCGTTCGTGCACTGAACGTGGGTCCGGATCGGTGGCCAGCGCGTTGCGGATGGCCTCGTCCGAGAACAGCTCGGCAATCTCGGACAGGATTTCCAGGTGCTGCTGGGTGACGTGGTCCGGGATCAGGAGGAAGAACAGCAGGCTGACCGGGCGGCCGTCGGGCGATTCGAAAGGAATCGGCGAGGACAGGCGGACAAAGGCTGCGATCGGGTTCTTCAGGCTCTTGCTGCCCTTGATGCGCCCGTGCGGCACGGCCACGCCATGGCCCAGGCCCGTGGAGCCGAGGCGTTCGCGCGCGAACAGGTTGTCCGTGACGGTCGAGCGAGCGATACCGCAATTGTTCTCGAAGATCAGTCCTGCCTGTTCGAAGGCGCGTTTCTTGCTCGACACTTCGATGTCGAGCTGGACGTTTTCGAGCGAAAGGATTTTGCTAAGGTTGGTCATAACACGCTTCTGGATGGGGCGGCGGACTTGCGGAGCAGAATTATAGGCCGGTTCTGCTGGCCTGTAATTCGATTTCGCGTCGGTATCCTACGCCTGTCACGGACCGGTTTCGAGCCCTCATCGGGCCTTGCTCGCAGCGCTATTTGCGCTTTCGCAAGGCCCGACGCAATTTCCGCTACGAAAAACCGATTCCCTTGGGTGAAACCGGGGCCGGAGTCCCCTTTCACCATCTTTTCCCCGTATTTGGGGACGCTTTCCGAAAACCGGAGGTCTCAAAGAACTGTTGTTTTTTCGTCACTTCGTCACGGCCAAGTGTCGCTATAAACGCACAGTCTTTATTGACGGGCGCCACGCAAATTGTGTGGGCGGCCGGTGCTGAAGTTGGCGCGCCAGGGGTTGATGTCGAGGCCGCCGCGGCGGGTATAGCGTGCATAGACCGACAGTTTGCTCGGCTTGCATTGGCGCAGGATGTCCATGAAGATGCGCTCGACGCATTGCTCGTGGAATTCGTTGTGCTCGCGGAAGCCGATCAGGTAGCGCAGCAGGCCTTCCTGGTCGATCTGCGGGCCGGCGTACTGGATCTGCACGCTGCCCCAGTCCGGCTGGCCGGTGACCAGGCAGTTCGACTTCAGCAGGTTCGACACCAGGGTCTCCTCGACCGGCGCTTCGTCGAAGTTCGCCTTCAGCAGTTCCGGCGCCGGCGAGTAGTCATCGATGTCGATGTCCAGGCGGTCCAGCGAGAAGCCCTCGAGCTCGCCCATTTTCAGCTTGCCGAAGTGTTCCGGCTCGGTCAGCGTGATGTGGACCGGCGCGCCGAAGGCGTTCGACAGGTCTTCGCGCAGCAGCGCGAGCAGGGCATCAAGGCCGGCCACGCGGGTCTGGTTGAAGGAATTCAGATACAGCTTGAACGACTTCGATTCGACGATGTTCGGCGAATCGGCCGGGGCGCTGATCGTTGCGATCGCCACCTGGGGCTTGCCGCGCATGTTCAGCCACGACAGTTCGTAGGCGTTCCAGATGTCCAGGCCGAAGAAGGGCAGTGTGCCCTTGATTGCCAGCTCGTCGCGCTTTTGCTGGCGCGGGATCGGGAACAGCAGTTCCGGGGCGTACTGGGTCTGGTAGGCGGAGGATTTGCCAAGTGGCGATTGATCGGGAGTGTTGTTCATGATCTGGTCTCGATGAGCCGGCGCTGCGCATGGGTGTTCGGTGCGCGAAGAACGTGCCGGTCCGGCGGCGGCAAACCGCGTATCGTACACCTTTATGCGGATGGGTGGGCGATTCGGTTGGACGAGGCAGGCGTGGCGGATTGCAGGGAATGTGGGGCTGTTGCCTGAACCGTTATCGGTACGCATGGTCCGCGTGGGCACAAGTGCCCACCCTACGGTCACCGCTAACATCGAGATCATACGAAACCCGGATACGCAGCGTGTCCCTTCCGGCCAATCGGCACGCGTCCCGGGGCTGTTGCCTGTGCCGTTATTGGTTCGCATGGTCCGCGTGGGCTCGAGAGCCCACCCTACGGTCACCGCTACAGCGAGATCATACGAAACCCGGATACGCAGCGTGTCCTCGTAGGGTGGGCACTTGTGCCCACGCGGATTCGACACACCAATAACGTCACAGGCAACAGCCCCACGTCCTCACGCGCAGGACAGTGCCCAACCCATCACAGGAACAGCTTGTACACCGGATTGGCGCTCTCGTCCCAATACCGGTACCCCAGCGTCGCCAGGAACTGCCTGAACTCGTCCATCTCTCCCGCCGGCACCTGCAGGCCGACCAGGATGCGGCCGACGTCGCCGCCCTGGTTGCGGTAGTGGAACAGCGAGATGTTCCAGTTCGGCGCCATGCTGTCCAGGAAGCGCATCAGGGCGCCGGGGCGCTCGGGGAATTCGAAGCGGTACAGCAGCTCGTCGTGGGCCAGCGTGCTTTTTCCTCCGACCAGGTGGCGGATGTGCAGCTTGGCCAGTTCGTCGTGGGTCAGGTCGAGGGTGCGGAAGTCGTGCTGTTCGAAGGTGCGCGCCAGCAGGCTGGATTCGCCGCGGCTGCCGACCTGTACGCCCACGAACACGTGGGCCTGGCGCTCGTCGCTGATGCGGTAGTTGAACTCGGTGACGTTGCGCGGGCCGACCAGCGCGCAGAAACGCCGGAAGCTGCCGCGCTGCTCGGGGATGGTGACCGCGAACACGGCTTCGCGCGCTTCGCCCAGCTCGGCGCGCTCGGCGACGAAGCGCAGGCGGTCGAAATTCATGTTGGCGCCGCAGGCGACCGCCACCAGGGTCTCGTTCTTCACCGGCTGGCGGCTCATCTGCGAACGTTCGACATAGGCCTTGGCGCCGGCCACGGCCAGGGCGCCGGCCGGCTCGAGGATGCTGCGCGTGTCCTGGAACACGTCCTGGATCGCGGCGCAGATGGCGTCGGTGTCGACCAGGATGATCTCGTCCACGACTTCCTTCGCCACCCGGAAGGTTTCTTCGCCCACCAGGCGCACCGCGGTGCCGTCCGAGAACAGGCCGACATCCGGCAGGGTCACGCGCTCGCCCGCCTTCAGGCTTTTCGCCATCGCGTCCGAATCGATGGTCTGCACGCCGATCACCTTGATGTCGGGGCGCACCGCTTTCACGTAGGCGCCGATGCCCGAGATCAGGCCGCCGCCGCCAATCGCCACGAAGATCGCGTGGATCGGGCCCGAGTGCTGGCGCAGGATCTCCATGGCGATGGTGCCCTGGCCGGCGATGACGTCGGGGTCGTCGAAGGGGTGCACGAAAGTGAGCTTCTGCTCGCGCTCCAGCGTGAGCGCGTGGTTGTAGGCGTCGGTGTACGAGTCGCCGTGCAGCACGACTTCGACGGCCGGGCCGCCGCGCGCCTTGACCGCGTCGATTTTCACTTGCGGGGTGGTGGTCGGCATCACGACCAGGGCGCGGCAGCCGAGACGGGCGGCCGACAGCGCGACGCCCTGCGCATGGTTGCCGGCCGAAGCGCAGATCACGCCGCGCTTCAGGGCTTCGGGCGACAGGTGCGCCATCTTGTTGTAGGCGCCGCGCAGCTTGAAGCTGAACACGCTCTGCATGTCCTCGCGCTTGAAATAAATGCGGTTGCCGAAGCGCTGCGACAGCGTCGGGGCCAGCTCGAGCGGGGTTTCTTGGGCGACGTCGTAGACGCGGGCGGTCAGGATTTTCTTCAGGTAGTCGGTAGCCATGGTCGGGAGAGGAAGTTCTAAAAGCCAGTGTCCTGGTTCCGGTGACGCGAGACTGTGTTTCCCGGGTGGTGGCCGAGGCGTGCAGCCGATACGAAGCGCTGGGTCGCAGGCTCGTCGTATCGTGTCGAAGCGATGGGTTTTCCTCATTATAATGGACAGCTCTAACTTCAACTTCCCCCGATGATCGAAACCGCTGTCCTCTGGCTGCTGAAGGTCCTCGCCGCTCCCACAGTCGGGCTCACGTCGGTATTCCTCATCGCTTTCGTCTCCGCCACCCTGGTGCCGCTCGGCTCCGAGCCGGCCGTGTTCGCCGTCGTGAAGGCGAACGAGGCGATGTTCTGGCCGGCCATCCTGGTTGCCACCCTCGGCAACACGCTCGGCGGCGCCGTCGACTACGCCATCGGCTACCGCGCCAAGATCGCCTTCGCCAGGGAACGCCAGAGCCGCTGGTTCGGCTGGCTGCGCCGCTTCGGCGCCAAGACCATGCTGCTGTCCTGGGTGCCCGGCATCGGCGACCCGCTCTGCACGCTGGCCGGCTGGCTGCACCTGCCGTTCTGGCCCAGCGTGATGTACATGGCCATCGGCAAGTTCGGGCGTTATCTCACCATGACCGCGGCGCTGCTGTACGTGCCGGACGGGTTCTGGAAGCGCATCGGGGACATGGTCACGCAGATCACGGGTTGATCTGGTCGCGGCTGGTATGCCCAGGGACTTTCGCATACCGTAGGGTGGACGCCCCGTGCCCACGCGTGAAGCCTGCGTCGTGTTGGCGTTCATAAAGCGCTGCGTCTGCTCATCGTTTACGCGTGGGCACGGGGCGCCCACCCTACGGGTATCCAGGCCACATGCGATTCGGATGGGTTTACTCGGCGGCACATTTTCGTTGCCTGCGTGGTCACTCTTGCAAACGAAATTTGCATAGACAGCCTATTGTTCGTATTTTGTTGCTTGGCTCCCGGCGGAAAAATCCCCGAACCCAGCGTTGTGCGCCGCAATAAGCTAGAATGATTGTCCTTCGGGCCAGTCCAATCCTCATCTCATCCATGAACGCCCCAGCACATATCCACACCCTCCTCGCCGACAACGCGCCGGCACGCCTGCGCGAAATCCCCTACAACTACACTTCGTTCTCGGACCGCGAGATCGTGATCCGCCTGCTGGGTGAGTCGTCCTGGAAGCTGCTCGACGAGCTGCGCGGCGCGCGCCAGACCGGGCGCTCGGCGCGCATGCTGTACGAGGTGCTGGGCGACATCTGGGTGGTGCGCCGCAATCCCTACCTGCAGGACGATTTGCTCGACAACCCCAAGCGCCGCCAGAAGCTGATCGACGCGCTGCACCACCGCCTGGCCGAGGTCGACAAGCGCCGGGTGACGGTCGACGCCAGCGAAGGCGACGCGGAAACAGCCGCTGCGCGCAGCGCCGCCGTCGAGCAGCTCTTGCTGTCCGCCCGTAAAGCCGTCGACGACTTCGGCCGCGAATTCCGCGAGATGTACGACCTGCGCAAGCGCGCCCGCGCCGTGCTCGGCGCCTATACGGATAAACGCAACATCCGCTTCGACGGCATGCACCGCGTCTCGCACGTGACCGACGCCACCGACTGGCGCGTCGAATATCCCTTCCTCGTGATCCTGCCGGACAGCGAGGAAGAGATGGCCGGCCTGGTCAAGGGCTGCATCGAACTCGGACTGACCATCATTCCACGCGGCGGCGGCACCGGCTACACCGGCGGCGCGATCCCGCTCACCGCCATGTCGGCCGTGATCAACACCGAAAAGCTGATCGCCTTGGGCGAGGTCGAGATGACCCGCCTGCCGGGCGTGGACCGCGACTACGCGACCATCCACACCGGCGCCGGCGTGGTCACCCAGCGCGTTTCGCAGGCGGCCGAGAAGGCCGGCTTCGTGTTCGCGGTCGACCCGACCTCGGCCCACGCTTCCTGCATCGGCGGCAACATCGCGATGAACGCGGGCGGCAAGAAGGCCGTCCTGTGGGGTACGGCGCTGGACAACCTGGCGTCCTGGCGCATGGTCGACCCGAACGGCGACTGGCTGGAAGTGACGCGCATGGACCACAACCTGTCCAAGATCCACGATGCGCCGGTCGCCACCTTCAAGCTCGAATGGACCCGTCCGGCGGTGAAGGGCGGCGCCAGGGGAGAGCCTTTCCGCACCGAGACGCTGACCATCGAGGGCCGCAAGTTCCGCAAGGAGGGCCTGGGCAAGGACGTGACCGACAAGTTCCTGGCCGGCCTGCCGGGCATCCAGAAAGAGGGCACGGACGGCCTGATCACGTCCAGCCGCTGGATCCTGCACAAGATGCCGAAGTACACGCGCACCGTCGCGCTGGAGTTCTTCGGCCAGGCGCGCGACGCGATTCCGTCGATCGTCGAGATCAAGGATTACCTCGACTCGCTGCCAAAGAGCGGCAAGCCGGAATTCGCCACCCTGCGTCTCGCCGGCCTGGAGCACCTGGACGAGCGCTACCTGCGCGCGGTCGGCTATGCCACCAAATCCAAGCGCGGCACGCTGCCTAAAATGGCGCTGTTCGGCGACATCGTCGGCGACGACGAAAACGCCGTCGCCATCGCCGCCTCGGAAGTGGTGCGCATCGCGAACACCCGCGTGGGCGAGGGCTTCATCGCCGTCAGCCCGGAAGCGCGCAAGAAATTCTGGCTCGACCGCGCCCGCACCGCGGCGATCGCCCGTCACACCAACGCCTTCAAGATCAACGAAGACGTGGTCATTCCCCTGAACCGCATGGGCGAGTACACCGACGGCATCGAGCGCATCAACGTCGAGCTGTCGATCAAGAACAAGCTGCAACTGGCCGAGCAACTGCACACCTATCTCTCGGGCGGCAACCTGCCGCTGGAGAAGAGCGACGACGCCACCGGCGACACGGTCGCGCGCGACGAGATCATGGGCGACCGCCCGCAGCAGGCCATCGAGCTGGTGGAAAAGGTCGCCGCACGCTGGGCCTATGTGCTGGCCAACCTCGACCAGCCGCTGCGCGTCGTGCACCCGAAGCTCGACGAGCTGGGCCTGGGCCAACTGTCCGCCGTGCTGGACCAGCGCGTCGGCACCCAGCCGGATGCGACGCTGTTCGACGTGGTCCAGGACCACACGGTGCGCATCTCGTGGAAGAACGAACTGCGCGCGCCGCTGCGCCAGATCTTCAACGGCGCGGCCTACAAGTGCATCCTCGACGAGTGCACCGCCATCCACAAGCGCGTGCTGCGTTCGCGCGTGTTCGTGGCCCTGCACATGCACGCGGGCGACGGCAACGTCCACACCAACCTGCCCGTGAACTCGGACGACTACGCGATGCTGCAGGACGCGCATCAAGCCGTCGAGCGCATCATGAAGCTGGCGCGCTCGCTCGACGGCGTGATCTCGGGCGAACACGGCATCGGCATCACCAAGCTGGAATTCCTGACCGACGAAGAGATCCAGGACTTCCGCGACTACAAGGTGCGGGTCGACCCGGAAGGGCGCTTCAACAAGGGCAAGCTGCTGAACCTGGAAGGCGCGCACGCCGACCTGCGCAATGCCTACACGCCGTCCTTCGGCCTGATGGGCCACGAGTCGCTGATCATGCAGCAGAGCGACATCGGCGAGATCGCCAACAGCATCAAGGACTGCCTGCGCTGCGGCAAGTGCAAACCGGTCTGCACGACCCACGTGCCGCAATCGAACCTGCTGTACTCGCCGCGCGACAAGATCCTGGCGACGTCCGCCCTGATCGAAGCCTTCCTCTACGAAGAGCAGACCCGCCGCGGCGTCTCGATCCGGCACTGGGAGGAATTCGAGGACGTGTCGGACCACTGCACCGTGTGCCACAAGTGCGTGACCCCGTGCCCGGTGAACATCGACTTCGGCGACGTCTCGATGAACATGCGTAACCTGCTGCGCAAGATGGACAAGCGCAGCTTCAAGCCGGCCAACCGCGCGGCCATGTTCTTCCTGAACGCGACCGACCCGACGACGATCAACGCCACGCGCAAGGCGATGGTCGACTTCGGCTTCAAGGCCCAGCGCCTCGGCAACAGCCTGCTGAAGGGCTTCGCCAAGGACCAGACCAAGGCGCCGCCGCCGACCACCGGCAAGGCGCCGGTGCGCGAGCAGGTGATCCACTTCATCAACAAAAAGATGCCGGGCAACCTGCCGAAGAAGACGGCGCGTGCACTCCTGGACATCGAGGACGACAAGGTCATCCCGATCATCCGCAACCCGAAGGCCACCAGCGCCGACACCGAAGCCGTGTTCTACTTCCCGGGCTGCGGCTCGGAGCGCCTGTTCTCGCAGGTGGGCCTGGCGACCCAGGCGATGCTGTGGGAAGTGGGCGTGCAGACCGTGCTGCCGCCGGGTTACCTGTGCTGCGGCTACCCCCAGCGCGGCGCCGGCCAGTACGACAAGGCCGACAAGATGGTGACGGACAACCGCGTGCTGTTCCACCGCATGGCCAACACGCTGAACTACCTCGACATCAAGACGGTCGTGGTGTCGTGCGGCACCTGCTACGACTCGTTGGCGAACTACGAGTTCGAGAAGATCTTCCCGGGCTGCCGCCTCATCGACATCCACGAATACCTGCTCGAGAAGGGCGTGAAACTGGAAGGCGTGAACGGTACCCGCTACATGTACCACGATCCCTGCCACACGCCGATGAAGATGCAGGACTCGGTCAAGACCGTGAATGCGCTGGTCCAGACGGTGGACAACGTGAAGATCGAGAAGAACGATCGCTGCTGCGGCGAGTCCGGCACCTTCGCCGTGACCCGTCCGGACATCGCGACCCAGGTCCGCTACCGCAAGGAGAACGAAATCGAGCGCGGCGCGGCCAAGCTGCGCGCCGACGGCTTCGAGGGCGAAGTGAAAGTGCTGACCAGCTGCCCGTCTTGCCTGCAGGGCCTGTCGCGCTACAACGGCGACGCCGGCACCAGCGCCGACTACATCGTCGTCGAGATCGCCAAGCACCTGCTGGGCGAGAACTGGCTGCCGGACTACGTGGCGCGCGCCAACAACGGCGGCATCGAAAGGGTGCTGGTATGACGAACCTTGCACTGCGCGAGCCGGGCTGCGAACTGTGCGACCTGGCCGCTCTGAAGCCGGTCTACGCCGACAGCAAACTGTCGGTGATCATCGTCGACGACGCCAACTACCCCGGCTTTTGCCGCGTCATCTGGCGCGACCACGTGCGCGAGATGAGCGACCTGTCGCGCGAAGACCGGCTGCTGCTCAATGAGGCGGTGGTCCAGGTCGAACTGGCCGTGCGCGAGGTGATGAAACCGGCCAAGGTCAACGTGGCCAGCCTGGGCAATGTCGTGCCGCACCTGCACTGGCACGTCATCCCGCGCTACACTGACGACGCGCACTTCCCCGCGCCCGTGTGGGCGACGGCGGTGCGCCAGACTGAAGAATCGACCCTGGCGGCGCGTCGCGCGCTGCTGCCGGAACTTGCCGACGCGCTTTCCAGCGCGATGCGGCGCATGAACCAAGGATAAACAGAGAAATGCCCAACCCGACCGAACTGGCCGTGCGCCAGAAATCCCGCCTGCTCGACATCGCGTTCGACGACGGCAGCAGCTTTTCGATTCCCTTCGAGCTGATGCGGGTGTATTCGCCTTCGGCCGAAGTGACCGGCCACGGACCGGGCCAGGAAGTGCTGCAGCTCGGCAAGCGCGAGGTCGGCATCACCGGCGTCGAGCCGGTCGGCAACTACGCGATCAAGCCCATCTTCGACGACGGCCACGCCAGCGGCATCTATACCTGGAGCTACCTGTACAAGCTGGGCAGCGAGCAGGACGCGCTGTGGAAGGATTACCTGGCGCGCCTGGAAAAGGCCGGCTACGCCGGCGACAGCGGCCGCGAGCCAGCCGCCGCGCCAGTGCGCAGCAGTGGCGGCGGTTGCGGCAGCGGCAGCTGCGGCTGCTCGAAATAAGCCTTAGGGCTCGTAGGGTGGGCACCCCGTGCCCACGCGCTACGTGTTTCACCCGAGTCAACAGCCGCGCTGGTTCGCTCCGCGGCGTTGCCATCTTCCTCAAGGTTAGGGAAACGCTTTAGACGTTGCCAACAATATGCGGCCTATGCGTTAAATCCGGGGGGCAACATGAATCGGGCTTTCTACGGTCCGATACGATAACTCTCCCGAAAACAAAAAAGCCGACTTGCGTCGGCTTTTTGCTATCTCGAACCGGCTGATGCCGGCATCGTGATTATTGCGGCTGGATGTTGGCAGCCTGCTTGCCCTTCGGACCGGTGGTGATCTCGAAGGTCACGCGCTGGTTTTCGGCCAGCGACTTGAAGCCCTGCACGTTGATCGCCGAGAAGTGGGCGAACACGTCTTCACCGCCGCCGTCAGGCGTGATGAAACCGAAACCTTTTGCATCGTTGAACCATTTAACGGTACCGCTCGTCATGATGTTACTCCCCTAAGATATTTGTTGTTATGCCTTGCTTGTACTTCTCGGTGTGAACGGATGACGCCAGCGCCGGACTCAACAAAGCGTTTTTATTATAGGGATAAGTTAGCAATAGTGAAGCACAATTCACCATACTTTTTATTGTAGAGTTGGTTCTAAACGACGTCTCAGCGATCCTGCATACTCCAGCACGCAAAATTACAGGCTGAGTGTTTCCTTGAGTTGCGCAGCGTTGCGCCGCGATATCTCTAGTTTCTTTCCGTTATCGAGCTCGGCCAGGAGCGTGCCGTATGCTGCGCTCAAGCGCCCGTCGAACGCGACAGCAGTTCGACCAGTTGCTCGATGGTGTAGGGCTTGGCCAGCACCTGCACGCCCGGCACCGCGATCTGCTGCTCGGTGTAGCCGGTGGCCAGCACCACCGGCAGGTTCGGGTAGCGCTGCATGAGGATGCCGGCCAGGTCGACGCCGCTGACCTGGCCCGGCATCACGACATCCGAGAACACCACGTCCGGGCGGCGCGGCATGGCCTCCAGCAGGCGCAGGGCGGCCTCGCCGTCTTCCGCCACCGTGACTTCGAAGCCGCTTTCGCCCAGCGCGTGCATGACGGCCTCGCGCACCAGCGCATCGTCTTCCACGAACAGCACGCTGCCCGAACCCTTGATGCGCGCCGGCCCGGCGCTGGCGGCGGGGACCGTGAGCGCGTCATCGGTGGCGCGCGCCAGGTAGAGGTCGACCCGCGTGCCGATGCCGGCAATGCTGTCGAGGACCAGCGTGCCGCCGGCCTGCACGGCGAAGGCATAGGCCTGGGGCAGGCCGAGGCCGGTGCCCTGGCCCGGCGGCTTGGTGGTGAAGAAGGGGTCGAGCGCACGCGCCATCACCTCCGGCGTCATGCCGCTGCCGCTGTCGGTCAGGGTGACCAGCACGTAGTCGCCGCGCGGCAGCTGGCCTGTGCCGTCGAGCGAGACGTTGTTCGCGTCCACGCGCAGCGTGCCGCCGTCCGGCATGGCGTCGCGCGCATTGGCCGCCAGGTTCAGCAGGGCGACGTCGAACTGCAGCGGTTCGAGCGTGACCGGCCACAGGTCCTCGGCGCAGTGCACCTCGACCGCGATGTCGCTCTTCAGCGAGCCCTTCATCAACTGGATGGCGCTCTTGAGCTGGGCGCAGACATCGACGGTTGTCAGCCGGGCCGCCTGGAGGCGGCCGAAGGAGCCGAGCTGGCCGGTCAGGGCGGTCGCGCGTGCGACCGTGCGCTTGCAGGTCTCGAGCAGGTTCTGCACCTTGTCGTTGCCGCGCATGGCAAAGCCGGCCAGCTGCAGGGCCGTCGTCAGGGTCTGCAGCAAATTGTTGTACTCGTGGGCGATGCCGCCGGTCAGCCGGCCCAGCGCTTCGAGCTGCTGGTTCTTCAGCAGGGCCTGTTGGGCCCGTTCGGTGGCCGCAACCGCGTCGGCCACGCGCGCTTCCATCTCGGCCTGGGCGTGATGGATCCGGCGGCTGGCCTCGGCCAGGTGGCGGGCGACGCTGTCGATTTCGAACCAGTTGGTGCTCTGGTAGTGCACCTCGCCGCTTTCGCCCAGCGTCTGCGCGCTGCGCCCGAGCGCCTCGATCGGGCCGATGGCGCGATTGGCGAAACGCCGCGCCGCGACCAGGCCGAGCACCAGCAGCAGGGTCATCAGGCCACCGAGCACGGCGGCCGCACGCAGGGGCGCAGCGCGCAGCTCGCTGCGCGGGATGCTGAGCAGGACCTTCCAGCCCGCATCCGGCACGGTGCTGGCGTAGCTGCGCGACGCGACATTGTCGAGCGTGAGTGCATCGTAGATGGCTTCGTCCCTGCCGGCGATCTCGCGCAGCGTGCTGGCGCGCGCTGCCTTGCCGATGTACTGTTCGGGATTGCGCGAGCGCGCGACCACGATGCCCTTGCGGTCCACCACGCTGGCCAGCCAGGTGTCGGAAACCCGCTGGCGTGTCAGCAGGCGCTGCAGGGAGCTGGCATTCACGCCCATGGTCAGCAGGTAGCGGATATGCCCGTCGACCTTGACCGGCACCTGGATCGCATAGTCGTAACGCATGACCACTTGCCCCATGAAGAGGTCCGATACCAGGGTACGGTCGATGCCATTGCGTTGGCCCAGCTCGCCAAGATTCGAGCCCTTGCGTGTCGGCAGCGGACTGCCGTAGGGGCGGCGCGTATTGAGCAACTGGCGGCCATCGAGGTCGAACAGGATCACGGTCGACTCCGGCGGCGGTACGACGCGCCGCGCGTGTTCGTAGAAATCCGCCAGCTCACCCGCGGCCAGCGATGGCGAGCCTGCCAGCACCCGCAGCAGCTCTTCCTTCTTCTCCAGTTCGTTGTCGACCAGCAAAGCTACGGCCCGTGCAGTATCGAGCATCGCCCGGTCCTGGGTGCCGCGGGCATCGTGGTAGACATAGGCCACGGCGAGTGCTGCCGCCAGGAAGGAGGGGACCAGTACCGACAGCACTAGGAGGAGCAGGCGCAACCTGGTACGCATGGGAATGACTGTTGCCTCAAGGGAAGCAATGAAGGAAGGGCAGGATTATACAAGAGTCAATACAAGCGTGTTGCACGGCTGAGCAGGCGGCCGGGCAAGGCTGCTGCGGGATCGGCACTGGCTCGCCGGCTGACGAGGAAAACGCGCTCAGCCCGGCTGTTGGCTTGCTGTGCCTCTTCATTTGTTCTGCCCGGATGCGGCGACAGGAGCGCTACCTGACCGACGCTACCGGTCGTGCACGACCGGATTGGCGACGACCGGCGCCAAACTGGCAGGCCGGCCCGAGCCCCGGTCCGTGCCGCATACCGTATCCCACAGCCCCATGAAGCGTAAACTGACGCGCTGGCAACGCATTACCATGGCGCCGGTTTCCAAGGGCCGAATAGCGCCTGCGGGAGGGCCGGCAGCCGCGGCGCTCGTCTCATGCATGTCGCTTGTATAATGCGCAAAGATCAACCGGCAGAGCACTATGACCAACACCACCCATTTCGGCTACAAGACCGTTTCCGAGGACGAAAAGGTCCACGAGGTCGCCAAGGTATTCCACTCCGTCGCGTCGAAGTACGACGTGATGAACGACCTGATGTCCGGCGGCCTGCACCGCATCTGGAAGACCTTCACGATCGCCCAGGCCGGCATCCGCCCCGGCTTCAAGGTGCTCGACATTGCGGGCGGCACCGGCGACCTGTCGAAGGCCTTCGCCAAGCAGGCGGGCCCGAGCGGGGAGGTCTGGCTTACCGACATCAACGAGTCGATGCTGCGCGTAGGGCGCGACCGCTTATTGAATAAAGGCCTGGTCACCCCCACCTTGCTGTGTGACGCAGAGAAGTTGCCGTTCCCGGACAATTATTTTGACCGGGTCAGCGTGGCCTTCGGCCTGCGCAACATGACGCACAAGGACCAGGCACTGGCGGAAATGCGCCGCGTGCTCAAACCCGGCGGCAAGTTGCTGGTGCTGGAGTTCTCGAAAGTGGCGGCGCCCCTGCAGAAGCCTTACGACCTGTATTCGTTCTCCGTGCTGCCGTGGCTGGGCAAGCGCATCGCCAACGACTCGGAAAGCTACCGCTACCTGGCCGAATCGATCCGCATGCACCCGGACCAGGAAACACTGAAGACGATGATGCAGGACGCCGGGCTGGAACGCGTGCAGTATTTCAACCTGACGGCGGGCGTCGCGGCGCTGCATACCGGTATCAAAATGTGAGGGTAGGACAATGAAAAAATTTCTGGTTACGATGATGCTGGCGGTGACCGCCACCTCGATGATTGCCGAAGCCGTGGCGCGCCCGATGGGCGGCAAGCGTTCCTTTGGCCGCCAGTCGCAGACCGTGCGCCAGATGCCGGCCCCGGCGCCGGCCCCGGCCGCGCCGATCAACCGCCAGGCCGCGCAACCTGCTCCTGCCGCACCGGCAGCCGCCGGCGCTGCCGGCGCAGCCGCTACCCAGGCTGCGAAACGCTCGAGCCCATGGAAGGGCATCCTGGGCGGCGCGCTGCTCGGCCTCGGCCTGGGCGCCCTGTTCTCGCACCTGGGCATCGGCGGCGCCATGGCCTCGATCCTGTCGTCGATCCTGATGTTCGCGCTGCTGGCGCTGGCCATCATGTTCATCGTGCGCATGTTCCGTCGCAAGGACACCCCGGCCAACCCGTCCTTCCAGGGCGGCTTCAGCCAGCAGCCGGTGCCGGCCGGCGCCACGCCGCATATCGGTTCCGGTCTCGGCCAGTCGCAGCCGCAAGCCTTCCAGGCCCAGCAGCCGGTGGGTGGCCTGTCGCTGGACAAGGCGGCGCCGGTGGGCGCAGCCGCATCGCACAGCCCCTGGGGCGTGCCGGCCGACTTCGACACCGAGGCCTTCCTGCGCAACGCCAGGTCGTCCTTCATCCGCCTGCAGGCGGCCTGGGACAAGGGCGACGTCAACGACCTGCGCGAATTCACCACGCCCGAAGTCTTCGCCGAGCTGAAGACGCAGATCCTGGAGCGCGGCGGCAATGCCGACTACACCGACGTGGTGGCTATCGACGCCCAGCTGCTGGGCATCGAGACCACCGCCACCGACTACCTGGCCAGCGTGCAGTTCAACGGCATGATCCGCACCGCACCGAACGCGCCGGCCGAACCGCTGGCCGAGGTCTGGAACATGTCGAAGCCGCTGTCGGGCAATGGCGGTTGGGTGCTCGCGGGTATCCAGCAGATCGCGTAATCAATAATTTTTTGCAAACTTTCCCGTGCGCCCGGGTTTGTGCCCGGCAAACTGGTAAGATCGAAGCCGCCCGCGCTGTCTCGGGCGGCTTTGTTTTTTAGCGACCATCATCATGTTTCCGAGTCCAATTTTTCTCTCGCCGCAACGCACGCTGAGCGCGTCCGCGGTGGCGGCGATCAACCACTTGCTGGCCCAGGAGGACTGGGCGCGCACGACCTTGCGCCGTCACGCCGGCAAGCTGGCCTGCATCGACACCGGTCACCTGCAGCTGCGCCTGCGCGTGGCCGCCGACGGCTTGCTCGAAGCGGGCGAGGCGGATACGCCTGTCAATGTCACGATCCACGTCAAGCTGAGCGACCTGCCGCTGATCGCAGCCAACCGCGAGCGCGCCTTTTCCTACGTGCGCATCGACGGCGATGCCGAGTTCGCGAATACGATCTCGCAGCTGAGCAAGGGTTTGCGCTGGGAGCCGGAGCATGACCTCGAGCGCCTGTTCGGACCGATCGGCGCGAACCGCCTGGCCGGCGGCGCACGCGGCGCGCTGGCCAGTGCCCGCGCCACCGGCCGCCGCCTGGCCGAGAACCTGGCCGAGTTCCTGGTCGAGGAGCAGCCGGTGCTGGTGCGTCCCGGCGACGTCGACGAGTTCGGCGCCGGCGTGGTGCGCCTGCGCGACGACGTCGAGCGCGCCGCCAAGCGCATCGCAAGGCTTGAACAGATGCTGGCGCAGGCGCGGCCCAGGGCCGCAGCGTCCGCCCCGGCGCACGACCTGATTCTGCGTCCCGCACACGATGTGACGCTTCATACGGCGCCAGGCGGCGCCGTCATTCCGACAACCCGCCCCAGCGGGGACACTAGCCTGGATCGCTGATGATATTGAAATTCCTGCGCCTGCTTAAAATCTTCACGGTCGTCATTAAGTATGGCCTCGATGAAATTGCAATGTCCGGTCTCCAGGTGCCGCGCACCGCAAGACTGATCAACGGCATCTTCTTCTGGCGCAGGATCACGACGCCGCGCGCGATCCGCCTGCGCCTGGCGCTCGAAGAGCTGGGGCCGATCTTCATCAAGTTCGGCCAGGTGCTGTCGACCCGGCGCGACCTGATGCCGCCCGACATCGCCGACGAGCTCTCGCTGCTGCAGGACCGCGTACCGCCCTTCGGCTCGGACCTGGCGATCGCCCAGATCACGCGTTCGCTCGGCGCGCCGCCGGACCAGCTGTTTGCCAGCTTCGATCCGGTGCCGGTGGCCTCGGCCTCGATCGCCCAGGTCCACTTCGCGACCCTGAAGAACGGACGCGACGTCGCGGTCAAGGTACTCCGTCCGGGCATGAAAAAGACCATCGACGAGGACATCGCCCTGATGTACATGGCGACCGGGCTGATCGAGAAGCTGTGGGCCGAAAGCCGCCTGCTGAAGCCGCGCGAAGTGGTCGCCGAATTCGACAAATACCTGCACGACGAACTGGACCTGATGCGCGAGGCGGCCAATGCCAGCCAGCTGCGCCGCAACTTCGCCGACTCCGACTTGCTGCTGGTGCCGGAAATGTTCTGGGACTATTGCTCGAGCAACGTGATCGTCATGGAGCGCATGCACGGCATTCCGGTGTCGCAGATCGACCGCCTCGCGGCCGAAGGCGTGGACCTGAAAAAGCTCTCCAGCGATGGCGTGGAGATTTTTTTCACCCAGGTATTCCGTGACGGCTTCTTCCACGCAGACATGCACCCGGGGAACATCCTGGTCTCGGTCGAGCCGGAAACCTTCGGGCGGTATATCGCGCTCGACTTCGGCATCGTCGGCACCCTGAACGACTTCGACAAGGACTACCTGTCGCAGAACTTCCTCGCTTTCTTCCGCCGCGACTACAAGCGCGTGGCCGAGGCCCACATCGAATCGGGCTGGGCGCCGCGCCACACCCGCGTCGACGAGCTGGAAGCGGCGGTGCGCGCCTGCTGCGAGCCGATCTTCGACCGTCCGCTGAAGGACATTTCCTTCGGCCAGATCCTGTTGCGCCTGTTCCAGACCTCGCGCCGCTTCAATGTCGAGGTCCAGCCCCAGCTCGTGCTGCTGCAGAAGACCCTGCTCAACATCGAGGGTCTGGGCCGCCAGCTCGACCCTGATCTGGACCTGTGGAAGACCGCCAAGCCCCACCTGGAACGCTGGATGACCGAGCAGGTCGGCTGGCGCGGCTTCGTCGAGCGCCTGAAGGCCGAGGCGCCGCGCTACGCCCACATCTTCCCCCAGCTGCCGCGCCTGATGCACCAGACGCTGGAGCGACATTCCCAGCCGCATGCGGCCACCAACCACGAGATGATGAGCCGCATGCTGCACGAGATCCGCCGCACCAACCGCATGCTGGGCGTCCTGGCCTGGCTGGCCGGCGGCGTGACCTCGGGCCTGCTGCTGGCGGCCCTGCTGCACCGTTTCGGCGGGGCATGACATGCCGGACTTCGCCAGCCGCGACCCGCGCACGCCCGGTTTCTGGGACGAGCGCTTCGAGCAGGGCTTCACGCCCTGGGACCGCGGCGGCGTGCCGCAGGGCCTGCGCGACTTCGTCGCCCGCACGCCGCGGCCATTAACTACCCTGATCCCCGGCTGCGGCAGCGGCTACGAACTGGCCTGCCTGTGCGATGCCGGCTGGGATGCGACCGCGATCGACTTCTCGCCGGCGGCGGTCGAGACGGCGAAGAAGGCGGTAGGGCCGTGGGCGGGCAGGGTGGTCGAGGCCGACTTTTTCACCTACGCACCGCCGCGTCCCCTGGAGCTGGTCTACGAGCAGGCTTTCCTGTGCGCGATGCCGCCAGCGCTGTGGCCGCGCGTGGCCGCGCGCTGGGCCGAACTGCTGCCGAGCGGTGGCCTGCTGGCTGGATTCTTCTTCTTTGGCGAGTCGCCGAAAGGGCCGCCTTTCGGCATCGCCCGGCCCGCGCTGGACGAGTTGTTGCTGCCGAACTTCGAATGTATCGAGGATGCCGCGGTGGCGGATTCGCTGCCGGTGTTTGGCGGCAAGGAACGCTGGATGGCGTGGCGCCGCCGCTGATCCGATAACGGTGGGCGCCGTGCCCACCATGAACGAACCGAACCGCCAAAAAAAACGCCCGCATGCGCGGGCTTTCGGAAATACAGCATTCTTGTACGGCCATGCGGCGATCTTCATCGCGCAAACTTCTGTTTCTTGAATCTCGTACACGGCCGGCTTGCTGGGCCAGCCAGCAACGTGTGCCGTTGAGAAATAATATTTAAACACTCCAGTTGATGTTCGGCAAAGAAAAACTGACAGGATGCTGACGAAAAACAACACTGTCTCGTCCTGACGCTGCAGCCCTGGCCGGCATGGCGATGGCGCAAGGCGGGGGAATCGGCAACTTCTCCAACAAAAGCTTTATAATTCAGGGTTTTGAAGATTTTTGCGGAGTATCAAATGCCGATCTACGCCTACCGCTGCGACGAATGCGGTTTTTCCAAAGATGTGCTGCAAAAAATTTCTGATCCGGTCCTGACGACTTGCCTGTCCTGCGGCAAGCCGTCGTTCAAGAAGCAGGTGACCGCGGCTGGGTTCCAGCTCAAGGGCACCGGCTGGTACGTGACCGATTTCCGTGGCGGCAGCGCCCCGGCCACCGGCACCGCGCCAAACGCGAGCGCGGCCCCGGCGGCGTCGGGCGAGAGCACGGCCGCGAGCGCTTCCGCGCCGGCCCCGGCCGCCAGCGCCGGCGGCGACAGCAGCGCATCCTGATGTTGCCCTGATGGTGCCATATCCTGCGGCCCTTGGGGCCGCAGCAATAAGAACAACGAGAATTCGATGCGCAAATACTTCCTTACCGGCCTGCTGATCCTGGTTCCCCTGGCCATCACGGCCTGGGTGCTCAGCATGGTGATCGGCACGCTCGACCAGTCCCTGCTGTTCGTTCCGGAGCGCTGGCAGCCGCGCACCCTCTTCGGCGCCGACATCCCCGGCATCGGCGCGATCCTGACAATCGCCATCGTGTTCCTGACCGGCCTGCTCACCAATAACCTGGTCGGCAACTACATCGTGCGCCTGGGCGAACGCCTGCTCAAGCGCATCCCGGTCGTCAGCTCGCTGTACGGCAGCGTCAAGCAGGTCTCGGACACGCTGTTCTCGTCCTCGGGCAACGCGTTCCGCCAGGCCGTCCTGATTCCCTATCCGCACGCGGATTCGTACACTATCGCTTTCCTCACCGGCGTGCCGGGCGGAGACGTGAAGAACCACCTGGTCGGCGAGTACGTGAGCGTCTACGTGCCGACGACCCCGAACCCGACTTCCGGCTTCTTCCTGATGATGGAACGCAGCAAGGTCGTCGAGCTGGACATGACGGTCGACGCGGCCCTGAAGTACATCGTGTCGATGGGCGTCGTGGCTCCCGAATAACAGTAAGCTAGCATCAAGTCCCGCCGCTGGCGGTGCACCAAACACCAACCTGGAATAGAGAAAAATATGTCCTCCATGCGTACCAACTACTGCGGCCTCGTGACCGAAGAGCTGCTGGGCCAAACCGTCAGCCTGTGCGGCTGGGTGCACCGTCGCCGCGACCACGGCGGCGTCATCTTCATCGACCTGCGCGACCGCGAAGGCCTGGTGCAGGTCGTCTGCCATCCCGACAACGCGAAGGTGTTCAAGGCCGCCGAGCACGTGCGCAACGAGTACTGCCTGCGCGTCACCGGCACGGTCGTCAACCGCCTGGAAGGCACGGCCAACGCCAACCTGAAGTCGGGCAAGATCGAGATCAACACCACGCAACTGGAAGTGCTGAACGCCTCGGTGCCGGTGCCGTTCCAGCTGGACGACGACAACCTGTCGGAAACCACCCGCCTGACGCACCGCGTGCTCGACCTGCGCCGCCAGCAGATGCAGCACAACCTGCGCCTGCGCTACAAGGTATCGATGGAAGTGCGCAAGTACCTCGACAACCTGGGCTTCATCGACATCGAGACCCCGATGCTGACCAAGTCGACGCCGGAAGGCGCACGCGACTACCTGGTGCCGTCGCGCGTCAACCCGGGCAACTTCTTCGCGTTGCCGCAGTCGCCGCAGCTGTTCAAGCAGCTGCTGATGGTCGCCAACTTCGACCGCTACTACCAGATCACCAAGTGCTTCCGCGACGAAGATCTGCGCGCCGACCGCCAGCCGGAATTCACCCAGATCGACTGCGAAACCTCGTTCCTGACCGAACAGGAAATCCGTGACCTGTTCGAAGACATGATGCGCGTCGTCTTCAAGAACGCCGCCGGCATCGACCTGCCGAACCCGTTCCCGGTGATGGACTTCGCCACCGCCATGGGCAAGTACGGTTCGGACAAGCCGGACATGCGCGTCAAGCTCGAGTTTACCGAGCTGACCGAGCTGATGAAGTCGGTCGAGTTCAAGGTCTTCAACAGCGCCGCCAACATGACCGGCGGCCGCGTGGTCGGCATGCGCGTGCCGCAGGGCGGCTCGATGGCGCGTTCGGAAATCGACGCCTACACCCAGTTCGTCGCCATCTACGGCGCCAAGGGCCTGGCCTACATCAAGGTCAACGAGAAGGCGAAGGGTCGTGAAGGCCTGCAGTCGCCGATCGTCAAGAACATCTCCGACGAGGTGCTGGCCCAGATCCTGGAACTGACCGGCGCGCAAGACGGCGACCTGATCTTCTTCGGCGCCGACAAGGCCAAAGTCGTGAACGACGCCATGGGCGCGCTGCGCGTGAAGATCGGCCACTCGGAATTCGCGAAGAAGGCGGGCCTGTTCGACGACGTCTGGGCCCCGCTGTGGGTCATCGACTTCCCGATGTTCGAGTACGACGAAGACTCGGGCCGCTGGACCGCGACCCACCACCCGTTCACCGCGCCGAAGGACGGCCACGAAGACATGCTCGAGACCAATCCGGGCGCCTGCGTCGCCAAGGCCTACGACATGGTCCTGAACGGCTGGGAACTGGGCGGCGGCTCGATCCGTATCCACCGCGAAGACGTGCAGAGCAAGGTGTTCCGCGCCCTGAAGATCGACGCCGAGGAAGCGCAACTGAAGTTCGGCTTCCTGCTCGACGCCCTGCAGTACGGCGCGCCGCCGCACGGTGGCCTGGCCTTCGGCCTCGACCGCCTGATCACGTTGATGACCGGCTCCGAGTCGATCCGCGACGTGATCGCCTTCCCGAAGACCCAGCGCGCGCAGGACCTGCTGACCAATGCGCCGTCGGAAGTGGACGAGAAGCAGCTGAAAGAGCTGCACATCCGTCTGCGTAACGAGCCAAAGGTGGGCTAAGCACGCTCGGCCTTACGGCTGGGTAGAATAGGGGCCGGTGCGGCATCGTCACACGTGACGAGCCGCACCGGCCTTTTTTTATCCATTCTTTGTTCCACGGAGTAGCCAAGCGTGCACAAGATTCCCGAATCCGTCCTCGTCGTCATCCATACGCCCGAGCTGGAGGTGCTGCTCATCGAGCGTGCGGACCGGCCCGGTTTCTGGCAATCGGTGACGGGCTCGCTCGACGCCCTGGACGAACCGCTGCTGGAGACGGCCACGCGCGAGCTGTTCGAGGAAACCGGCATCGTGGCCGACGGCGAACGCATCCGGCTGGTCGACTGGGGGCTGTCGAACATCTACGAGATCTATCCGACCTGGCGCCACCGCTACGCGCCGGGCGTCACGCACAACACGGAACACGTCTTTTCCGTCTGCGTGCCGCGTGCGACCCCGGTGATCCTGAGCCCGCGCGAACACGTGCAGTACGCCTGGCTGCCTTGGCTGGAAGCGGCCGACCGCTGCTTTTCGTCTTCGAACGCGGAAGCGATCCTGCAACTGCCCTGTCATATCAGCTAGTTAACATCGCCGGCTGCGGGCCTATACTGGTTGGAAACATTTCGCCAACTTCAGCAGAAGGTTTCCATGCGTCCTTTCTCCACAGGTCTCGCCGCGCTTCTTTTCGTCCTTGCCCAGGGCGCAGTCGCCCAGGCGCCGATACCCGACGCTTACCTGGAGCGCCTGAAGCTGGCCGAAGCGGCTACGGCATCCTTGTCGTCCGCGGCCTTCGCTCAGACCGGCGATCCCGAGCTCGACAAGCAAGTGCTGGCGCATCGCAGGCAGCTCCAGCAGTTGGGTACGGCGCGCTCAATGGTGGGCGACACCGAAGGCGCGCATGTGGCTTTCGATGCCCTGCACCGGCGCGAGCGGCGCCATCCGCCCGGCACCGTGCTCCAGATGGCGCTGCTGGAGAACGCCGCGGCGGAAGACGCGATCGCGGCCATCGTGCGCGAAGCGCGGACCAAACGCATCGTGCTGATCAACGAGGCCCATCATGTGCCCCTGCACCGGGCCTTCGCCCAGCGCCTGGCCGCCGAGCTGAGGAAGATCGGCTACAGCTACCTGGCCTGCGAGACCTTCAACGCCGTCGGTGCAAACGCCGCCAACAAGAGGGGCTATATCACCCGCACCAACGGTTACTACACGGAGGAGCCGGTATTTGCCGGCTTCGTCAACGCGGCGCTGGCCGACGGCTGGAAGCTGGTCGCTTACGAATTCGAGGGTGGGCACGACTTGCCGCCGGCCGAGCAGATGCGCATGCGCGAGGAAATGCAGGCGCGTAACCTGGTCGAGCGCATCCTGGCGAAAGACAAGGACGCCAAGGTACTGGTCTTCGTCGGCTATGGTCACCACCACAAGGCGCCCGAGCCCGAGCCGAAGATGCTCCTGATGGGAGAACACCTGCGCCGCATGAGCGGTTTGCCGACGTTGCACATCGACCAGACCGCGTTCGTCGCCCATCCCGATGCCACGGACGAGAATCCACTGTATGCGCCGCTGCTGGCCAAGTACCCGGCCAAGGATCCGATCATTCTCAGGAACAAGGATGGCAGCTATCCGGTGTTGCTGGGCCTGGCCGGACGTATCGACATGCAGGTGATCCATCCGCGCTATCCGGTGCAGGACGGTCGCCCCGGCTGGCTCGTTTCGCTGGCGGGACGCAGCCCGCAGCCGGTGCCGAAGAACCTGCTGCCGGCCAGCGGGCGCCGCGTGCTCAAGGCCACGCCGGCCGCCGCGCCGCCAGATGCAGTGCCAACCGACATCATCCTGGTGGAAGCCGGCAAGCCGGTTCCCTCCTTCATGCTGACCAGGGGGAAATACCGCTTCGACTACGAGGATTGACCGGCAAAATCCGCATATAAGGAAGTGTGATTAAAATCGTTCGTTTCCACCTCAGGCTGGAGTAGGCTTGGTATATGAACGACAATTCCTTTCCCCCGGCCGGCGCCAGCCACTGGCAGCTCGGCCCCATCATCGAGGCGCTGCGTAATTCGCGCGAGAAAACCCACAACATCCGCCACCAGGGCCGCGTGCGCGAACTGCCTTCGCGCGAAGTCCTGAAGCAGGTGATCGAGGGCATCTCGGCGGCGCTGTTTCCCACCCATTACGGCCGTCCGGACCTGAACGACGAGAGCATCGACTACTTTGTCGGCGACACGCTCAACGTCGCGCTCGACCGCCTGGTCGAGCAGGTGCGCCGCGCCCTGCGCTTCAGCAGCGATTACGACGAGCTGTGCGAGGTGGAACTGGCCGAGCGGGCGCGTGCCATCACGCGCTCCTTCGCCGCCAGCCTGCCCGACATCCGCGCCTTGCTGGTGTCGGACGTACAGGCCGCGCTGGCCGGCGACCCGGCCGCCAGTTCGGTGGCCGAGATCATGCTGTGCTACCCCGGCACCATCGCCGTGCTCTACCACCGCCTCGCGCATTGCCTGCACCGTCTCGGCACGCCTTTCCTGGCGCGCCTGGCGGCCGACATTGCCCACACGCTTACCGGCATCGACATCCACCCGGCAGCGCAAATCGGCGCCAGTTTCTTCATCGACCACGGCACCGGCGTCGTGATCGGAGAAACCGCGATCATCGGCCAGCGCGTGCGGCTGTACCAGGCCGTCACCCTGGGCGCGCGCCGCTTCCCGACCGACGAGCACGGCGCCCTGGTGAAAGGCGCGCCGCGCCATCCGATCGTCGAGGACGACGTCGTCATCTATGCCGGCGCCACCATCCTCGGGCGCATCACGGTGGGCGCCGGTTCCACCATCGGCGGCAATGTGTGGCTCACGCAGAGCGTGGCGCCGGGCAGCAACGTGACCCAGGCGCAGATGCGCGGCTGCTGAGGCGGCTGGCCCGAACCTGGACGATTCAGGCCGCGGGACGCAGCGGGATATCGATGCGGACCTGGCGGCCCGGGTGGGTTTCAGGCAGGCGCGCTCCGGCGCCGAGCAGCTGTTCACGCAGCGTGGCGCCGCGCTCGCCGTCGGCGTCTCCGCTGCGATAGCGGCCGCGCCGGCGCAGCTCGGGCACGACCAGCTCGACCACGTTGCGCATGTCTTCATGGGCCAGCGCGTAGGCCAGGTTGAAACCGTCGATGCCGGTCTCGTCCAGCCAGGCGATCAGCTGGTCGGCGACCTGGCGCGGGTCGCCCACGATGACCGGGCCGCGCCCGCCCAGCCCGATGAACAGCGCCGCTTCGCGCACGGTCCAGCGGCGCGCCGGATCGGCCACGCTGAGCGAGGCGAGCGCCGAGCGGCCGGCCTCGGTATCGATGTATTCGATCGTATCTCTTGCTTCGCGTAGGCGTTTAAGGCTCCTTTAAGTCGGCATTAAAAGGAAGTCAAGCGATTAAATCGATTCACTGTAAATACAACACCCGTTCAAGGGGCTTCTCGTCTGAGTGCCCAGCATTCCTTTCCCTCAAGTACTAACTCAAGGGTCATTACTACAAAGAGTCAAACTAGACGCAGCGAAACTTCGTCGGTTGTCGGCAAACTCGCCGCTAAATTGTGTCGAAGTATGTCAAATATGCATAATGGGCAGGAAAATGTTATGGTGGAAACTTTAATATTTACTTAACAAAATTAGTTCTGGAATGAAAAATTCTTGAAGGAAATTCGTTATGTGAGATAGCGCACAATAGAATCTGCGTTTGACAATCGGAAACGAGTCGAATATTGTCAGCAGTTCGCGTCGAGCGAAATTTTAAAACTGCAACAAAGTCCAACCAACGGATTCTGGAGGAAAAGCATGGAACAATTCCAACCGAAGCACGAGGAAAAGGTGAAAGCCCTGAGCGTGGACGATGAATGCTTCTACATCGACCTCGAATGCGGATTACGCCTGAGCGGTCCCCGCCTGGTGGCCGTTCCGCTCTCGGAGGCCGAGAACCTGGCGGCGCCCCGCAATGCCGCGCTGCGCCGCGACTGGGAAGCAGCACCCGTGCTGGATTGATCCAACGAGTACGGGGCGGGCCTCAAGGCCATGCCCTGTACCACCCGACACCCTGCGTCGCGGCAGCTTGCAGGCCACGCCGCACGATTGGATATCGTTCCAAAATGACATGGTCTGATGGGGGTAGAATGTTCCCATGAAGATTCGTGTCGCAACCTATAACATTCACAAAGGCGTTTCGTCGCTGCGCAGTACCCCCCGGGTGCTGGCACTGAAGAAAGCGATATCCGAATTCCACGCCGATATTGTCTTCCTGCAGGAAGTGCAGGGCAGGCACGACCGTCACCAGGCGCGCTATGGCAACCACAAGCGCGAGCACCGGGTCTGGCCGGAAACGGCGCAATACGAATACTTCGCCGGCGACTCCCATCACTCGGCTTACGGCATGAACGCGGTTTACGACCACGGCCACCACGGCAATGCCCTGCTCAGCAGTTTTCCGATCGAAAACAGCCATAATCACGACGTTTCCGACCACGCCTACGAGCAGCGCGGCATCCTGCATTGCGTGCTCGAAACGCCGGTCGGACGCATCCACTGCTATGTGGTGCACCTGGGCCTGTTCGAAGGCGGCCGCGGGCGCCAGACCCTGCAACTGATCGAAGCGGTCCAGCAATCGTCGAACGACGAGCCGGTCATCATCGCCGGCGACTTCAACGACTGGCGCAATACCCTCAGCGAGCGCCTGCGCAATGCGCTCGGCGTGGCCGAGGTATTCGACGAACTCGGTCCGCGTTCGCCCCTGGGCGACATGGTGCGCAGCTGGGCCGGCCGCCAGCCGCGCCTGGCCCCGGCGCGCACCTTCCCGGCGGCGCTGCCCTGGTTCCGCCTGGACCGCATCTACGTGCGCGGCTTCAAGGTCGACAATGCCCAAGTGATGGCCGGCCCGATGTGGGCCAGGCTGTCCGACCACGCTCCGATCGTCGCGGAACTGCAGCTGGCCTAGCGTATGCGCACGGTCAGCTATATCGCGAACAACGACGTCACCCTGCTCGAAACCGGACAACAATTGTTTCCGGCGATGATCGCGGCCATCGACGCCGCGCAGCACGACATCCTGTTCGAGACCTATATCTTTGCCGAGGACGAGGTGGCGCGCAGCGTCGAGGCGGCGCTGATCCGGGCGGCCCGGCGCGGCGTCAAGGTGCGCGTGCTGGTCGACTGGTTCGGCACCGGGCACCGGGTCTGCTGCCGGCGCGCCGAGGCCTTTGCCGAAGCCGGCGTGCATTACCGGGTATTCAATCCCTGGTTCAGGCGTGGCATTACCCGCACGCACCGCAAGATCGCGGTGGTCGACCGCGGCGTCGCTTTCGTCGGCGGCATCAACATCAACGACGACATGCTGTGCGACTACGAACCCTACCGCCCGCTGCCGGCGCCGCGCTGGGACTTCGCGGTGCAGGTGCAGGGGCCGCTGGTGGCCCAGATCCACCTGGAAGCGCAGGCGCAATGGACCCGTGCCGGCCACCTGAACCTGATCCGCCGCATCGGCCTGTTCCGCGAGATGCGGCGCCAGCCGCCGAGCGAGGGCGCGCGTCCGATGCGCGCCGCCTTTGTCGTACGTGACAACCTGCGCAACCGGCGCACCATCCAGCGCGCCTACCTGCAGGCGATCGGCCAGGCCAGGAAAAGCGTGCTGCTGGCCAATCCCTATTTTGCGCCGGGAAGAAAGTTCCGCGAGGCGCTCGCACGCGCCGCCCGCCGCGGCGTCGAGGTCACGCTCCTGATCGGCGTGGGCGAATTCAAGCTGCAGGACGCGGTGGCGCGCTCCTTCTATCCGAAACTGCTGGCGGCCGGCATCAAGGTGGTCGAATACCGCAAGACCCAGCTGCACGCGAAGATCGCCGTGGTCGACGACGACTGGGCGACCGTGGGGTCGAGCAATTGCGACGGCCTGTCGCTCTTCCTCAACCAGGAGGCGAACGTGGTGGTGCGCGACGCCGCCTTTGCCCGGGCAGTGCGCCAGCACATCCTGCGCGGCGTGGCCGATGGCGTACCGGTCCATCCCGAGGAGTTCGCCGGCATCGGCTGGGTGCGCCGTGCGTGCTATGAAACGGCCTATCTTGTGTATAAACTGGCCATGCGAATTTTTGCAATAGGTTACGCATGATGGGGTCGAAAAACCTGTAGTGCGCCGGCATATGGGGTTCTCGAACCAAACCGAGGACAAGCAATGGAAGACAACAACGTACGCATCGACAAATGGCTGTGGGCGGCGCGCTTCTTCAAGACGCGCTCGCTTGCCGCCGAGGCGGTCGACCGCGGCCGGGTGCGTATCGGCGGCGAGCCGGTCAAGCCGGCGCGCAACGTCAAGCTGAACGACAAGATTTTCATCGACAATGGCTCGGACCGCTGGGAAGTGGTCGTGCTGGGCCTCTCGGACAAGCGCGGCCCGGCGCCGGTGGCGCGCGAGCTGTACCGCGAGACCGAAGAGAGCATCGTGCGCCGCGAAAACGATTCCGAGGCGCGCAGGTTGTTCCCCGAGCCGGGCAGTACGATCAAGGGAAGGCCGACCAAGCGGGACCGGCGGGCGATTTCGCGGGCGGGTGGTTAAAAGCGATGCGCCAGCGGCGTGTAGCGGAGGGACGTAGGGTGGACGGCTTTGCCGTCCACGCGTTCAGTCGGCATCAACACAGCCACAGGTGCGCATCCGTGCGTTGAACGCGTGGGCGGCGCACCGGCAGCGTGGTCATCCGACGGTCGGGTATAGCCGACCACCCTACTAGAACCCGACCTCTAAGTTCCCGTTTGACATTCACTCGCCGATAGATAATAGTACGAGCGTTCGGATTTTTCGATTCACGCAGGGGACAGTCATCAACACTTCAGCCAAATTCATGCGCAAGGGCGAGCAGACGCGGGCAGCGATCCTCGACGTCGCACTCGAGCTGGCCAGCCGCAACGGACTGGAAGGCCTGACGATCGGCCTGCTCGCCGATCGCATGAACATGAGCAAATCGGGTGTCTTCGCGCACTTCGGTTCGCGCGAGGACCTGCAGATGGAGGTGCTCAAGCTCTACCATCACCGTTTCGAGCAGGAAGTGTTTTACCCCAGTGTGAAAGAGCCGCGCGGCCTGCCGCGCCTGGAGTCGATGTTCGCGCGCTGGCTCAAGCGGGTGTCGGTGGAAATCGCATCGGGCTGCATCTATATCAGCGGCGCGGTGGAGTACGACGACCGTCCCGGCCCGATCCGCGACGCCCTGGTGGCAATGGTGCGCGCCTGGCAGGGCGCACTGCTGCGCGCCGTACAGCAGAGCATCGATGCCGGCGCCTTGCTGCCCGACACCGACCCGCAACAGCTGGTGTACGAAATGTACGGGCTGATCCTGGCCCTGCACCACGATGCACGTTTCCTGCGTAGTCCCGGCGCCGTCGAACGCGCCCACCGCGGTTTTGCGCGGCTGATCGAGAATTACCGTAATCCCACTCAAGTCACTCAAGCGGACTAGTCCGCCAGTCAGTTACAAACATCTTACCTTCGTCAGGAGAAAACCATGGGTCAGTACGTCGCGCCAATCCGGGATATGCAGTTTGTGCTGCACGAATTCCTCAACGTCACCGAAGAATTCAAGAACCTGCCTGCCTACCAGGAAATCGACGCCGACATCATCAACCAGGTGCTCGAAGAAGGCGCGAAATTCACGCAGGAAGTGCTGTTCCCGCTGAACCACTCGGGCGACCGCGAAGGCTGCCATTTCGATGCCGCGACCAAGACCGTGACCACGCCGAAAGGCTTCAAGGAAGCGTATAAACAGTACGTCGAAGGCGGCTGGGCAGCGCTGGCCTGCGATCCGGAATACGGCGGCCAGGGCCTGCCGGTTTCGCTGAACAATTCGTTCTATGAAATGCTGAACTCGGCCAACCAGGCCTGGACCATGTACCCGGGCCTGTCGCATGGCGCCTACGAGTGCCTGAAAGAACACGGCACCGAAGAGCAGAAGAAGTTCTACCTGCCGAAGCTGGTCTCGGGCGAGTGGACCGGCACCATGTGCCTGACCGAAGCGCATTGCGGCACCGACCTGGGCCTGCTGCGCTCGAAGGCCGAGCCGCAAGCCGACGGCACCTATAAAATCACCGGTTCGAAGATCTTCATCTCGGCCGGCGAACACGACGTGGCCGAAAACATCGTCCACCTGGTGCTGGCGCGCCTGCCGGACGCACCGGAAGGCTCGAAGGGCATCTCGCTGTTCCTGGTGCCGAAGTTCCTGCCGAACCCGGACGGTTCGATCGGCGAGCGCAACCCGATCTTCTGCGGCGCCATCGAAGAAAAGATGGGCATCCACGGCAACGCCACCTGCCAGATGAACCTGGACGGCGCCGTCGGCACCCTGATCGGCCAGCCGCACAAGGGCCTGAACGCGATGTTCGTGTTCATGAACGCCGCCCGCCTGGGCGTGGGCATGCAGTCGCTGGGCCTGACCGAAGTGGCTTACCAGAACGCCCTGGTCTACGCCAAGGACCGCATCCAGATGCGTTCGCTGTCGGGCCCGAAGGCGCCGGACAAGCCGGCCGACCCGATCATCGTGCACCCGGACGTGCGCCGCATGTTGTTGACCGCCAAGGCCTACGCCGAAGGCGCGCGCGCCCTGACCTCGTATGTCGCGCTGCAGATCGACCGCGAGCTGAACCACCCGGACGAAGAAGTGCGCAAGGAAGCCGCCGGCGAAGTCGCGCTGCTGACCCCGATCGTCAAGGCCTTCATCACCGACAACGGCTGGATCGCGACCTCGGAAGCAATGCAGGTCTACGGCGGCCACGGCTACATCAGCGAGTGGGGCATGGAGCAGTACGTGCGTGACGCCCGCATCAACATGATCTACGAAGGCACCAACACCGTGCAGTCGCTGGACCTGCTGGGTCGTAAGATCCTGATGGACAATGGCGCCAAGCTGCGCGCCTTTGGCGAGAAGATCAAGGCTTTCGTCGAAGAGAATGGCCTGGACGAGCAACTGTCGGAATTCGTGACCCCGCTGGGCGAACTGGGCGAGAAAGTCACCAAGCTGACCATGGAAATCGGCATGAAGGCCTTCACCAACCAGGACGAAGTCGGCGCCGCCGCCGTGCCTTACCTGCGCGTGGTCGGCCACCTCGTGTTCAGCTACTTCTTCGCGCAAATGGCGAAGATCGCGCTGGAGAAGAAGGATTCGGGCGACAAGTTCTACGAAGCCAAGCTGCACACCGCACGCTTCTACTTCGCCCGTCTGTACCCGGAAACCGCCATGCTGATCCGCCAGGCACGTTCGGGCGCAAGCAACCTGCTGGCGCTCGACGCCGACCTGTTCTAACCGCTTCTAGGGATAAAACCATGACCAATTTCACCGTGAAGAAAGTTGCAGTCCTGGGCGCGGGCGTGATGGGCGCGCAGATCGCTGCGCACTGCGTCAACGCCAAGGTGCCTGTCGTCCTGTTCGACCTGCCTGCCAAGGAAGGCAACAAGAACGGCATCGTCCTGAAGGCCATCGAAGGCTTGAAGAAGCTGTCGCCTGCGCCGCTGGGCAACAAGGAAGACGCCGCCCTGATCCAGGTCGCCAACTACGAGGACAACCTCGAGCTGCTGGCCGGCTGCGACCTGATCATCGAGGCGATCGCCGAGCGCATGGACTGGAAGCATGACCTGTACAAGAAGGTCGCTCCGCACATCGGCGCCAACGCCATCTTCGCCTCCAACACCTCGGGCCTGTCGATCAATAAATTGGCCGAAGGCTTCGACGACGAGCTGAAGGCGCGCTTCTGCGGCGTGCACTTCTTCAACCCGCCGCGCTACATGCACCTGGTCGAACTGATCCCGACCACCTCGACGAAGCCGGAAATCCTCGACCAGCTCGAGACCTTCCTGACCTCCGTGCTGGGCAAGGGCGTGGTGCGCGCGAAAGACACCCCGAACTTCATCGCCAACCGCGTCGGCATCTTCGGCATGCTGGCCACCATCCACGAAGCCGAGAAGTTCGGCCTGTCGGTGGACGTGGTCGACGACCTGACCGGCGCCAAGCTGGGCCGCGCGAAATCCGGCACCTTCCGTACCGCCGACGTCGTGGGCCTGGACACCATGGGCCACGTCATCAAGACCATGCAGGACACCCTGCAGGACGACCCGTTCTTCAGCCTGTACAAGACGCCTGACGTGCTGGCCAAGCTGATCGAGAAGGGCGCCCTGGGCCAGAAAACCGGCGGCGGCTTCTACAAGAAGGTCGGCAAGGACATCCAGCGCCTCGACTTCGCCACCGGCGAATACGTGCCGAGCGGCGCCAAGGCCGCCGACATCGTCGGGCGCATCCTGAAGGAAAAGGACCCGGTCAAGAAGTTCAAGGCCATGCGTGAATCGAGCAACCCGCAGGCGCAGTTCCTGTGGGCGATCTACCGCGACGCCTTCCACTACATCGCCGTCCACCTCGACACCATCGCCGACAACGCGCGCGACGTCGACTTCGCGATGCGTTGGGGCTTCGGCTGGAGCGTCGGTCCGTTCGAGACCTGGCAAGCTGCCGGCTGGACCCAGATCGCCCAGTGGGTGAAGGAAGACATCGACGCCGGCAAGGCGCTGTGCAACGCACCGCTGCCAGCCTGGGTCTTCGAAGGCCAGGTGGCCGAGAAGGGCGTGCACACCGCCGAGGGTTCGTACTCGGCCAGCCGCAACACCTATGTCCCACGTTCGGACCTGCCGGTCTACCAGCGCCAGGAATTCCGTGCGCCGGTGCTGGGCGCGGGCGGCGTCGATGCGAAGACTGCCGGCACCACCGTGTTCGAGGACGACTCGGTACGCCTGTGGCACACCGGCGACGAGGTGCTGATCATCTCGCTCAAGACCAAGATGCACGTCATCGGCGACGGCGTCATCAAGGGCATCAAGCGCGGCCTGGCGGAAGCCGAAGCCAACTTCAAGGGCCTGGTCATCTGGAACACCGACGCCACCGAAGGCGGCGCGTTCTCGGCCGGCGCCGACCTGCAATCGGCCCTGCCGGCCTTCATGACCGGCGGCGCGAAAGCGATGGAGCCGATCGTCAAGGAACTGCAGGACACCTTCATGCAGATGAAGTACTCGAACGTCCCGGTCGTGGCGGCGGTTGCCGGCCTGGCCCTGGGAGGCGGCTGCGAGATGGCCCTGCACGCATCGAAGCGCGTGGCTTCGATCGAGTCCTACATCGGCCTGGTCGAAGTCGGCGTGGGCCTGGTGCCTGCCGGCGGCGGCCTGAAGGAAGCGGCAGTGCGCGCCTTCACCGAAGCGAAGGGCAACGACATCCTGCAATTCCTGAAGACCGGTTTCACCAACGCGGCCACCGCGCAGGTGTCGAAGTCGGCCCTGGAAGCCAAGGCCATGGGTTACCTGAAGGAAGACGACATCATCGTCTTCAACCCGTACGAACTGCTGCACGTGGCGAAGGTCACCGCGCGCTCGATGTTCGACGCCGGCTACCGCGCACCGCTGCAGCGCCCGGTCACCGTCACCGGCCGCTACGGCTGGGCGACGATCCGCGGCCAGCTGGTCAACATGCGTGACGGCGGCTTCATCTCGGCCTACGACTACCACCTGGGCGACACCATTGCCGAGATCGTGACCGGCGGCGACGTCGACCAGGGCAGCGTGGTGTCCGAGCAGTGGCTGCTCGACATGGAACGCAAGGCCTTCATCTCGCTGCTGAACAACCCGAAGACGCAAGAGCGGATCATGGGCATGATGCAGACCGGCAAACCGGTGCGCAACTAATCGCGGAACAGACAGGACGACCAACATGAGCAAACAACTTCAAGACGCATACATCGTCGCAGCGACCCGCACCCCGATCGGCAAGGCGCCCCGCGGCATGTTCAACAAGACCCGCCCGGACGACCTGCTGGTCGCCGCCATCAAGGGCGCCATGGCCGCCGTGCCGAACCTGGACCCGGCGCTGATCGTCGACGCCATCGTCGGCTGCTCGTTCCCGGAAGCGGAGCAGGGCTTCAACATCGCCCGTAACTCGGTGGTGCTGGCCGGCCTGCCGAACACCGTCGGCGGCGTGACCGTCAACCGCTACTGCGCTTCGGGCATCACGGCTCTCGCCATGGCGGCGGACCGCATCCGCGTCGGCGAAGCCGACGTGATGATCGCCGGCGGCGTCGAATCGATGTCGATGGTCCCGATGATGGGCCACCATCCCTCCATCAACATGGAGACCTTCAAGGACGAGAACGTGGGCCTGGCCTACGGCATGGGCCTGACCGCCGAGAAAGTGGCGCAGCAGTGGAAGGTGTCGCGCGAAGACCAGGACGCCTTCGGCCTGGAATCGCACCGCCGCGCCATCGCCGCCCAGCAGGCCGGCCTGTTCAAGGACGAGATCACCCCGGTCGAAATCGTCACCCGCACGCCGAACCTGGCGACCGGTGAAGTCTCGGTCAAGCGCCGCACGGTCGACGCCGACGAAGGCCCGCGCGCCGATGCCAGCATGGAGTCGATGGCCAAGCTGAAGCCGGTCTTCGCCGCCAAGGGCACCGTCACCGCTGCGACCTCGTCGCAGATGTCGGACGGCGCCGGCGCCCTGATCGTTGTCAGCGAGAAGATCCTGAAGGAACACAACCTGACCCCGCTGGCCAAGTTCTCCTCGTTTGCCGTGCGCGGCGTGCCGCCGGAGATCATGGGCATCGGTCCGAAGGTCGCGATCCCTGCAGCCCTGGCCGCCGCCGGCATCACCCAGGACCAGCTGGACTGGATCGAGCTGAACGAAGCCTTCGCCGCCCAGGCGCTGGCCGTGATCCGCGACCTGGGCCTGGACACCAGCAAGGTCAACCCGATGGGCGGCGCGATCGCACTCGGCCACCCGCTGGGCGCGACCGGCGCCATCCGCGCCGCGACCGTCGTGCACGCACTGCGCCGCAACAGCCTGAAGTACGGCATGGTGACGATGTGCGTCGGCGCCGGCATGGGCGCGGCTGGTATCATCGAGCGCGTTTAATTCGGATAGGGCCGTTTCAACGTGTGCGTTGATGCGGCCTTTACCTATCACTGCGTGGGCACGGGGCGCCCACCCTACATGGCATCGACCCGGGTGCCGGCAATCGTAGGGTGGGCGCCCTGTGCCCACGCTGTTTTTCGTGCCCCGAAAAATCCTGGAGACAAAACAATGACGATCCAAACGAACAAACAAAACGGCATCCTCACCATCGAATTCGACCGCATCGAGCGCAAGAACGCGATCACCGCCGCCATGTACCAGACCATGGCTGACGCGCTGCTCGACGCCGAACAGGACCCGGCGGTGCGCGCCGTCCTGATCATCGGCAAGCCGGAGATCTTCACCGCCGGTAACGACCTCGACGACTTCCTGAACAACGTCGGCGAAGGCGCCATGACCGAAGACCGCCCCGTGTTCCAGTTCATGAAGGCGCTGGAAGGCTGCACCAAGCCGGTGGTGGCAGCAGTCGCCGGCGCAGCGGTGGGCATCGGCACCACGATGCTGATGCACTGCGACCTGGTCTACGCCGCCGACAACGCCAAGTTCTCGATGCCCTTCACCCAGCTCGGCCTGTGCCCGGAATTCGCCTCGTCGCTGCTGGTCGCGCAAACCGCCGGCTACACCCGCGCCGCCGAGAAGCTGATGCTGGGCGAAGCTTTTAACGCCCAGGAAGCCTTCGAGATGGGCATCGTCGCGCGCGTGCTGCCGGCCGCCGAACTGCTGGCCTTCGCGCAGGCGCAGGCCGCCAAGCTGGTTGCCCTGCCGGCGGCCTCGATCCGCGCCACCAAAGCGCTGATGAAGCGTCCGCGCGCAGCGGTCGTCGCCGAGACGATGGGCGTCGAGAACAAGCAGTTCAGCGCCATGCTGGTGGGGCCGGAGGCGAAGGAAGCATTTACCGCCTTCTTCCAGAAGCGCAAGCCGGACTTTTCGAAGTTCGACTGAACGCCTCTCGCGCCTTGCGCTCCGGGCAGGTCGATCACTTGCCCGGTAACGCAGATCGTCTTCTTTCGATCGCGATCGCGCTGTCCACGGCTACCTCGCTGGCTTTCGTCAGCGAAGTTTTCGCCAACACGGTCAGTCTGCGCGAAGCCATCTAATGTATTTTCGCCCGGCTTCCATGCCGCAGGCATACATTTCTAAGCACATCTTGGGGCAGGACTCCAAATTCCCCTTGCAATGACAAAAATCAAGGCACGGGCATATTCCCCATGACATTGTTCATGTGAATGTTTTTCCTTAGGAAAAAATCTCACATGAACATGCTCAATGCTCCAGGCCTCCGCTCGACGCTTACCCAGTCCAATCGTCCTATCCGAGTGCGCTTGTCACACCCGACAGGCGTGCTTGATGACGTCTTGCAGATCAAGCATGTCAGCGGTCAGGAGACGCTGTGCGGCGGCATCGAGTACCGCTTGCTCTGCGTCTCCACGAACGCAACTCTGCCGCTGAAGGAATTCATTGCGTTGCCAGCTGAACTGCAATTCGTCACCGATCGGGGGCGGTTGCGTTCGGTGTGCGGCATCGTGGCACAAGCTTCTGCCGGACAAAGCGATGGAGGACTGGGAACGTATCAGCTCCTGCTGCGCGATGCCTTGACCTTGATGGCGCAGCGTGTGAACACGCGCATCTTCCGGAACATGAACGAAGTCGAGATAACGGAAGTGCTTGTGCGCGAATGGCGCCACGACAATCCGATCCTTGCAAAGGCGTTCGATCTCGATATCTCCGGCATCAAAGGAAACTACCCTCCGCGCGAATTCACGATGCAGCACAACGAATCGGACGCCGCATTCTTGCGCCGGTTGTGGAAGCGCCAGGGCATAGGCTGGTTTATCCGTCCGGGCCAGCCGAGCGAATCCGGCAGCTCGGTCACGCCCGGTCACGCACTCGTGCTGTTCGATACGCCGCACGCGCTCTCACAGAACGCAGCAGGCACCGTACGTTTTCACCGTGATGCGGGCACAGAAACACGCGACGGGGTCATCAATTGGAGCGCTGTCCGTACTTTGAGCGCCGGCAGCGTTACCAGGCAATGTTCGGATTATCTGCAGGGGCGGATGATGTCTGTCCATTGGCCGACCAATATGCAACAGGGAGAGGCTGGCAACCAATTTGCCTACAGTCTGGACGATTATCAGATCGACGCACCGCACGTTGGCGACGATGGCGGCGACTACCGCCGGTTAGGCCAGTTGCGAATCCAGCGGCACGAATACGAAGCCAAGTGCTTCTATGGCGAAAGCGGTGTTCGAGACCTGTGCGTCGGCCAGTGGTTCCGTCTCGACGGACACCCGGAAATCGATACGCACCAGGACGAGGAGCGCGAGTTCGTGCTGACGGAATTATCGCTCGTCGCAGAAAACAATCTTCCCAAAGACATCGACGAACGCGCCCAGCGCCTGTTTGCTGCCAGTGGTTGGCACCAGGAGCCGGCCAATGTCACCCTAGAACAGGCAAGCGAGCACCGCGACGTCAAATACACCAACCGCTTCGCATGCGTGAGGCGTGGCATACCGATCGTGCCGGCCTACGATCCCCGCATCGACCTGCCGTGCGTGCGCCTGCAATCGGCCATCGTGGTCGGGCCTCCGGGCGAAGAGGTCCATTGCGACCAACTCGGGCGCGTCAAACTGCGCTTTCCCGGAACGCGAAAAGAGGATCATCCGGACGGCGCTGGCGCCAGCAATACGGACCGGGACTCGGCTTGGGTGCGGGTGGCCAGTCATTGGGCCGGCGACCGATGGGGCAGCATCAGCTTGCCGCGGGTCGGCGACGAAGTACTGGTGGAATTTCTCGCTGGCGACCCGGACAAGCCGATTGTCGTGGGCCGCGTGCACGGCGGCAGGGCCGTTCCACCGGCATTCAGCCATCAGGGCGAACTGCCGGGCAACCGTTTTGTTGCCGGCATCAAGAGCAAGGAAGTACGAGGAACGCGTTGCAATCAACTCAGGCTGGACGACACTACCGGTCAGATCAGTGCGCAACTGGCCAGTGAACATGGTCATAGCCAGTTGAACCTCGGGTGGCTGACGCATCCGAGAAGCGGTGGTGAGGGCAAGGCGCGGGGCGAAGGGGCCGAACTGCGCAGCGACCAGTCCGTCGTGGTGCGTGCGGCGCGGCTGATGCTGCTGACGACCCAGGCGATGCTTGGCGCAGCGGGAAAGCAGCTCGAGCGCGAACCGCTGCAGGCGCTGCTCGAGGGATCGCAGGCACTGCTCAAGGAATTGGGCGAGTTCGCCGAGCAGCACCAAGCCATGCCGGTCGATCTCGCGCCTCACCAGCAACTGGCGGACGACCTGAAAAATGCGGAGCAGGGAAGTAATACGCAGTCAGCGGGCGCGGCAAAGGGCGGCGCACCCCTGATCGCCAAGTACGCTGAGGGTGGATTTGTCAGTGCTACGCCGAATTCATCCGTGAGCTACAGCGGCCGGCAGCAAAATATCGTCGCGCAACAGCATATCCAGGCAGTTGCGGGACAGCGCGTGAACATCAACGCCGGCAAAGGAATTTCGCTGTTCGCGCACCAGGACGGGATGAAGCATATCGCCCGCGCCGGCAAGCTCGACATCCAGGCCCAGCAGGACAGCATCGGTATTGCGGCTGACCGCGACGTGAACCTCAGTGCCAGCCAGGGCGAGGTCGTCATTGCGGCCAAGAAGAGCGTCACGCTGCTATGCGGCGGCGCCTATATCAAAATTGCCGAAGGCAATATCGAACTCGGTTGTCCAGGTACATTCCTGGTTAAGGCGGGTATGCACAAGTGGGACGGCCCGGCCCGGCAACAGGCGGAGCTGCCGTTCTTCCCTGCCGCCGAGCACACCAACTGGCTAAAACTCGACCTGGACGGCTATGAAGGTGCGCCAATGGCGGGCGTGCCGTACACCCTGCACTTCGCAAACGGCCAGCAAAAGAAAGGCACGCTCGACGGCAGCGGGGTGGCCGAAGAGCGCAACCTGCCCGACACCATTTCCAAACTTGTGTATCACAACGCGCCGTCCGCTAAAGACGAGGCGCGGCCGACAGGTGGCGACCTGCTGTCCAAACTCGATCCGCTCATAGCTCAGGAGCCCAACCTGATGAACGCATCACATGATCCGAGGAGGAAATGATGGCCGCATCGGACGAGACACTGGAAGCCTTGAACGAGATTCAGGGACAGGAAAAACCGGACGATGTCGGCTTGGGCGAATGGATATGGGGAGCATTGCAGGGAGACTTCAATCCCGAGCGGTCGACCGGGCAGATCGGCTTTGACATGGTGGTATCGCTTATTCCGATTGTCGATACTTTGTGCGACATTCGCGATTTATGGGCGAACATCCGTCAATACCGTAAGGAACCCGGCAACAAAGTCGCCTTGTTCTTCATGGCGACAACGGTTGTCGGCTTCATTCCGGAAGCCGGCACCGTAGTGAAGAGTGCACTTCGCCTTGTCTGGGTCTACCTGAAACCACTGATCAAGCATGCCGACGATATCACCAATGTCAGCAAACTGGTAGCGGCCACCAACCGCGCATGTGACGCGGCATTGCCGAAGCTTACCGAGTACCTGCAGCACAACCGGGTAGCGAAATGGGCGACGAAGGACAAGCTGCCCGATATGTACCAGTTTGTGGCAAAAACTATTCGCGAGGTATCGGACAAGATCAGTTCGGCGAAATTGAGCAGCCTGTTGGACGAAAAAATAGGTGACCTGAAGGCGCTGCTGCAAAAGATACGGCCCATCGTGCCAAGCACTATCCGGGAGCAGATTGACGATGCCTTGAAGTTTTTGGATGCGAAGCGCCGGGTGATCGGCGGCGCGATCCAGGAGTTCACACAGCCGGTAAAGACCGTGCTGAAGGTGTTTGCCAAGAAGCTGGATGATCAGGCATGGCGGGTGGAGATTCATCGAACCAATCGCGGCTGGATTGCGCCGATATCGGAATCGGGATCGGCGAAGTTGATCAATGCGAAACCGCCGAAGTGGGTGAAGGAAATAGACGGCGAACTGGCATTCCCCGCATTAAAGCTAGAAGATTCAGCGATTGAGGGCTTGGTGAAAGAATATCCTCGGCATCCGCCCCTTCAAGACTGGATCGTTAAAACCTTTGCTCGTAACGGCGGAGGTATGCGAGCTGGAAGCATTAAAGGCCCGGCTAAGCTATACCGTATTGTAGACCCGTCTAATGAGGGAGGTGGGATTTTTTGGATGTCGGAAGCGGAATTTAAGGCTATTAAAAATAGAGATGAATGGCGTAAAAGATTTGCTGTCAAACCCGAGTGGAATCAGAATGGCTGGGTCGTGGAATACGAAGTTAAGGCCGGTGAATCTCTTCCAGTATGGCGAGGTCCAGCAGCTAGTCAAGAGCTAAAGGGGACTAAATATTACTTGGAGGGGGGAGGTGAGCAAATTGTTTTCTTTCCTGGTTCGCGCGACGAAATGGTACAGGCAATGCCCAGGGTGAACCGTGAAACCGGAGAGATTGCCAACGACGGTAGTAATGTCGATCGCCGGATCGAATTCACTGATGTGACCGGCGAGATGACTCCAGTAAAGCTGCGTGCGCGAATTACAGACGCACGCATTAAAGGCCCAGTCGCGACCGGGTGGGGAGCGACAGATTATACGCCGCAGGAAGCAAAGCGAATTCTGCTCACAGTGCCAACATCAGAGTAATTCATGGAATTTTTTTTTGGGGGTTAAATGCGCAATCTGCATCTAGAGGCCGCGATTTGGAATCTATTCACTTCAACAGAGTTTTATGAGGCCGCCGCACAAGAATGCGACGAAACATTAAAATGGTTCAGTAATCTTGCCATTTCAAAACATGTCGTTAATTTTGGGAGAAACAATCAAATTGCCGACATGTTCAAAACGCTCGCACGTGACTTTAGGCGTGGTGCCGAACTGGCCAAGTTGGGAGACTATGAACTGATCTGGAACACAGCTCGCTCTGTAAGTGGTGACGTTCGGGGCATTATGGAGCAACCGCTGCACAGTTGGATGGGCGAGGTCGAATATCGGGAATTTAGCGGCGTCAGGATCGGTCGAGTATTAGCATATGCTGGTTTGATAGAGAACGCTCTTAATAATGCAATGGTCAAGGGAAAAAACTTCTTTGATACAAATCCTGCCTCCCGAGGGCGACGGGATGATGATGATGGGTTTCCTGGTGAAGATATTGTCAGTTGGTATAACAGCTATCTCAGCTGGAATAAGGGGCCATTATTTTCCAAGCTTCCTGATTTGCTGCCGGAATATCTCATCGACCAGTCAGTTGAATGCAAGACGGGAGAGGAAGTGCCTTGGACAGGAGTATGGTATCCCGGCACCGGACTGGAAAAACATAGTCTCACCTTTGCCATCAAAGGATTGAGAATGCAGCCAGTATTTCGGATCACTAAGACAAAGGCGGAGCTCAAGGCCGAAGGAGTAATGTTCCCCTATCCAGAAACTGTTGCGGTCGCCACTACTTGGCATCCGGTAGTCCCATGTGGTCGCCGACCTGAGCCGGACAGAGAGCTATGGGCGAAAGCCGGTCAACCCTGCCCGAAAGCAGGAATCTGGCAACCAACCGATCCGGGCGCGGCCCAAAGACTCTATGAAGCCGGCGAGCCTATGCTAGACCTTAAGTCCGCATACGGATACACCGTTTGGCGTTGGGTATCTGATCGATAGATCGTAAGAAATTCCGATCGATACGAAAGCAAAAGTTATGCGAAATCTTCATGTGGAAGCTGAAATCTGGAATCTGTTTACTTCGGCCGAATTCTTCGGGGCCGCTGCACGGGAGTGTGAAGAAGTCGCAAGTCTGTATGCTTCCACGCGAACTCGCGAGGGTATACGGGTTGCACCCGACAAGGAAATGGTCGACAAGTTCATTGAGCGTGCTCGTGGGTTCAGACGAGGTGTGATACCTGCACAGTTCGACGATTATCAATGTGTATTCGAGACCGCTGGTTGGATCCATAGCGATATACGCAACATTATCGAAAAAACTGGGTGGTCCGAACTTGCTAGGTTGCAGGACTTCAGCAGTGGAAGGCTTGAACGACTGGGTAGGTATTGCTGGCGGATCGAATCAGCACTAGTTAATGCGCTAACTGGCGCCGACAGTTTCTTTCATCCGAACCCGGATTGTCCAGAGCGGAGTGACGATGATGACGGTTATCCGGGAGGTGACATCATTGGAAGGTATGAAGACTATGTCGAAAAATTCGGCGAACATCTCGTTTGTGCGCTTCCTGATCCGCTTCCAGAATATGTCATTGACTTGTCAATCGCATGCCGTACGGGAGACAGGGTTCCCTGGACAGGAGTATGGTATCCCAGTAGCGGCTTGGAGCGCTATAGCCTGACTTTTGCAATCAAGGGGGGGACGATGCAGCCTGTGTACCGCGTTGTCAGGACCGTCGACGAACTGAGAACTGAGAAATGCATGTTCCCCTCGCCTGAGACCGTCGCAGTGACCACTACCTGGCATCCGGTTATTCGTTCCGGGCGTTACCTTAACTTGAAGAACGAGTCTTTCACGAAAGCAGCTCAAACATGAAAGGCGTAATCCGACTCGGTGACTCGACCAGCCACGGCGGCAGGGTAATCGCTGCCTCCGGCGTGGCATTCGTGAACGGCATTCCAGTAGCCCGCCAGGGTGACGCCTGCATTTGCCCGATCAAGGGACATTCGAACTGCGTCATCGCACAAGGCGATCCGCTGGTGCTGGAAGGCGGCAAACCAGTGGCATTTGAAGGCCACAAGACCTCGTGCGGCGCCTCGCTTATTTCGTCAGTACTGACTTCGGGGAAGGTGTGACGCCGTTACAAACGAGACAGCTCGACTGCTGCAATCCGGTAACTGGACGATAAATGACGCTGCAAGTTGATTGTTCTATGGACGAGATAAACCCCGGCACGACAGATTGTCCGACGACGTCGACGGCAGCGAAAGCGAAAGTGCAGATGGCGTCATCACCCTTGAACAGGCTGTACGTGGCCGCAGCGGCGGCGGGACTGACCTGCCTGTCGTCCAGTTGGACGGGCTGGAAGGCAAGCTATCCCTTCCGTTGCGCTCATGGGCATGTATTCATGCGCAGCGCCTCATTCGTCGCGCATCATGCGGTTTCCTGCCCCGAGTGCCGAGATGCGCATCGCCTGGCGCAACTCAAATCCACTGCACAAGCCAAGGGTGGGCAGTGCCTGGATACTGTCTGGCAAGGCAGCGGCGCACGGCATCAATTTCAGTGTGCGCATGGGCATGTCTGGAAAGCCGTTCCGCGTAAAGTGATGGGTGAAGGAAGCTGGTGTCGGCGATGCGCGCAACAGGAACATAGTAAAAGAATGCTGCGCAAGGACGGCTACTTCCGCATGCAGGACATGGCAACCCGCAAGGGCGGCAAGCTGCTCGATGACGAGTACGCCGGGCTGCATGCACGGTATCGTTTCTCCTGTGCGAAGGGCCATCACTGGCAGGCTGAAGGCGCGGAGATCGTGCGCGGTTCCTGGTGCAGGATGTGTGCCAATGCGGAGAAGCGCGTTCTCTACCGGTTGCCCGATGGCCTGGCTCGACTGCAGGCTGCGGCACAGGCCAAGCTGGGCATTTGCCTTGCTTCCGAATACGTGCAGGCTCGAAGCCAATACTGGTTCCGTTGCCAGCATGGGCACGAATGGCAGGCCTCTGGCAAACGGATCTTTCGGGGAACATGGTGCCCGACCTGTGCGCATGACCGAATGCGGCTGAGCATCGAAGAGATGCACAGGTTGGCACGGGAACGTGGCGGCCTGTGCCTGTCCGAGCACTACAAGAACAACTCAACCAAGCTGCATTGGGAATGTCACCGAGGCCATCGTTGGCATGCTCCAGCCGGTACGGTTCGCCAGGGCCACTGGTGCGCAGCCTGTGCCTATCTCGACAAGATTTCGAATCCGCACTCGAAGGCAGGGCTCAAGTATCTGCCGGTCGAGCAACTGTAGGTAAGTGGTTCCGGCGTCTACGCCAGCCCTTACGCATGCGTAAACCTTATAAGCAGTATCATATGTAGCTTTACGGAAACACTTTCCGTGCCGACGCGCCGCGCCTGGCTGAAGCCGTTCTATACTGATAGTTACGCCTGTATTGACGACAAGCAGGCTCGGCGCCGGCGACGCCATGTTCCAGGAGGTCCTTCAACCCATGCTCATCGGAAGCTACGATCCATCGCTCGTGCTGGTGTCGGTACTGGTCGCCGTGTTCGCGTCCTATACCGCGCTCAGCGTGGCCGGCCGCGTCAAGCAGGCGCACGGCTACGCCAGCTGGGCCTGGACCGCCGGCGGCGCGCTGGCGATGGGTGGCGGCATCTGGGCCATGCACTTCATCGGCATGCTCGCCTTCCGCCTGCCGATCCAGCTCGGCTACGACCTGCCGCTCACCGTACTATCGCTGCTGCTGCCGGTGCTGGTGTCCGGCATGGCGCTGTGGCAGCTGCGCGCGCCCACGCTGACGCCGCGCCATCTCGCCTCGAGCGCCATCCTGATGGGCGTGGGTATCAACGCGATGCACTACACGGGCATGGCGGCGATGCGCATGGTTCCCGGCATCCAGTACGATCCGCTGCTGTTCGCGCTCTCGGTGCTGATCGCCATCGCCTCGTCGGCCGGCGCGCTGTGGATTGCCTTCCGCCTGCGCCAGGGAGCGTCGGGCGCCTGGCTGGTACAGCTTGCGGCCGCGGTCGTGATGGGTTTTGCCATCGCCGGCATGCATTACACCGGCATGGCGGCTGCCCATTTCCCGATGGGCAGCATCTGCCTGGCCGCCAACGGCTGGATCAACCCCCACAACCTGGCACTGATCGTCACCGCCGTCATCGTCGGTATCCTGCTCGTCGCCCTGCTGGTGTCGGTGTACGACGCGCGGTTGCAGGCGCGCGCGGCCAGTCTCGACGCCTCGCTGGCGATCGCGGAGGAGCGCAAGGCGCTGTACCTGCACGAAGTCGAGGCGCGCGTCGAGGCGGAACGCATCAACCAGCTGAAGGACGAATTCCTGTCGACCGTTTCGCACGAGCTGCGCACCCCGCTCAACGCCATCCTCGGCTGGTCGCAGCTGCTGGCGCAGAAGGGGCCGGTCGGCGAAGAGATGTTGAGCAAGGGCTTGCAGACGATCGAACGCAACGCGCGCGCCCAGGTGCAGCTGATCGACGACCTGCTCGACATGAGCCGCATCCTGTCGGGCAAGGTGCGGCTCGACCTGCAGCCGGTGCAGCCAGGCGACTTCGTCGGCGCGGTGGTCGAGTCGCTGCGTCCGACGGCCTTGGCCAGGCGCATCCGTCTGGACGCCGACCTCGATCCCGAGGCCGGCCCGGTGCTGGCCGACGCCGACCGCATGCAGCAGGTGATGTGGAACCTGGTGTCGAACGCGATCAAGTTCACCCAGCCCGGGGGCGAAGTGCAGGTGTCGCTGCGGCGCGAGGGCGAGCAGGTCGCCGTGCGCGTGCGCGACACGGGCGCCGGCATCCGCAGCGACTTCCTGCCCTATGTGTTCGACCGTTTCCGCCAGGCTGACACTTCGACCACGCGCCAGCACGGCGGCCTCGGGCTCGGTCTGTCGATCGTGCGCCAGCTGGTCGAGCTGCACGGCGGCTCGGTCGGCGTCGACAGCGCCGGCGAAGGGCAGGGCGCGACCTTCACCGTGCACCTGCCGCTCCAGCCGGCGCTGCCGGACTGGGGGCGCGCACCCGACGCCGCGCCCGGCGCTGCGCAGGCCGCCGCCGCCGCCGCGGCGCTGCCCGACCTCAGCGGCACGACCATTCTCGCGCTCGACGACGACGCCGATTCGCTCGAGGTGGTGCGCGCCATCCTGCAGGGCAGCGGCGCCGAGGTGATCGCCGCCGGCACGCCGCCCGAGGCGCTGAGCCTGCTGCAGGAGCGGCGGCCCCAGCTCCTGATCAGCGACATCGGCATGCCCGACATGGATGGCTTCGAGCTGATCCGCCGGGTGCGCGCGCTCGCCGATACCGAGCTGTGCATGGTGCCGGCGCTGGCGCTGTCGGCCTTCGCCCGCAAGGAAGACCGCGAACGCGCCTTTGCCTGCGGCTTCACCGACTACATCGTCAAGCCGGTCACGCCGGCACTGCTGGTGGAGGCGGTGGCCGCGCTGCTGGACGCGGGCACGCGCAGCGCCGCCACGGCCGGCGCCGCCCGGCCCTGAACTCCTTCCCCGCTGTCGTCTCCGCGACCTTGTCCTGCCGCCCGGCGTCTTGCCGAAGCGACGGACCACGCGATAGCTGTTCCCCTTAGGAAAGAAAAAAACGATAATCCCTGCTTCCCGAGCTGAACCACAGGAGAAGCAAGTGCAAGACCACGACACCAAGGACCAGCAACCCGCAAGCCCGGGCCGCCGGCGCATCTTCCAGGCCGCCGCCGCAGTGGGCATCGGCAGCACGCTGCCGGTGGCCGCCGGGGCCGCACCGGCTGCTTCGAAGCGCGCCGCCGGGCCGGCCGCCTCGCTCGACGCCAAGCTCAAGGCGCACGTCAAGAACGTGGTCGTGATCTACCTCGAGAATCGCAGCTTCAACAACCTGTTCGCCAACTTCCCGGGCCTGGCCGCGCCGATGCCGGCCAGCGCGCCGCAGAAGGACCGCGACGGTTCGGTCCTGCCGACCCTGCCGAAAGTGTGGGGCGGCATGGTGCCCGGACGCCAGGACATCGGCGGCAAGGAATACCAGATCGGCGAAGACAGGATCGCGAACCTGCCGAACGGCCCGTGGAAATTAGTAGACGCCGAGGGCCAGCCGCTACCAGAGGCCTTGGTCACGCGCGACCTGGTGCACAACTTCTATCACAACCAGATGCAGATCAACGGCGGCAGGAACGACGGTTTCGTCGCCTGGGGCGACTCGGGAGGGCTGGTAATGGGCTACTACGGCGAGACCGAGAAGCACCTGGGCCTGTGGCAGATCGCGCGCGAGTACACGCTGTGCGACAACTTCTTCATGGGCGCCTTCGGCGGCTCCTACCTGAACCACCAGTTCCTGATCAGCGGGCGCACACCGGAATTCTTCCACGCCGCCGAGACCCCGGCGAAGAAGAAGATCGCGGTGCTGGAAGACGGTCCGCAGGGCCGGCGCCTGGCCGTGGCGCCGGATTCGCCGAAGAGCGCGCTCGAGGGCAAGCCGAAGTTCGTCAACGCCGGCGCGATCACGCCGGACGGCTATGCCGTGAACACCATGGCGCCGCCCTACCAGCCGAGCTGGGTGCGTCCGGCGCCGGGCGGCGACGCCAGCATCGCCGATCCGAACGATCCCTCGGTGCTGCCGCCGCAAAGCTACGACACCATCGGCGACCTGCTCTCGCGCGCAGGCGTGAGCTGGGCCTGGTACGGCGGCGCCTGGCAGGCGGCGATCGACGGCCGCGGCGCTGGCCAGCGTCCGAACTTCCAGCATCACCACCAGCCCTTCAACTACTTCAAGCAGTTCGCGCCGGGCACGAAGGCGCGCGAGGAACACCTGCGCGACGGCGGCCTGGGCGACAGCCCGATCTCGAACCGTTTCATCGCCGACGCGGTGGCTGGCAAGCTGCCGGCGGTCGCTTTCTACAAGCCGCAGGGCAACCTGAACCTGCACGCCGGCTACTCCGACATCGAGTCGGGCGACGCCCACATCGCCAACGTGATCGAGCACCTTAAAAAGTCGCCGCAGTGGAAGGACATGGTGGTGGTCATCACCTTCGACGAGAACGGCGGCTGGTGGGACCACGTGGCGCCGCCCGAGGGCGACCGCTGGGGCCCGGGCTCGCGCATCCCGGCGATCGTGGTGTCGCCGCACGCGAAGAAGGGGGCGGTCGACCATAACTTCTACGACACCACCTCGATCCTGCGCTTCATCACGCGCCTGCACGGCCTGCCGCAGCTGGAAGGCCTGGCCGCGCGCGATGCCGCCTTCAAGGCGCGCGGCGCTCGCGGGCCGGGCGACCTGACGGCGACGCTGCGCTTCCGCTGATCCACAGGCGTCCTGGTTTTCCGTTTCCATGGCCGGCCGGGCTTCCCGCGCCGGCCATTTTTCTTGCGTTCGTCGGGAAAATTGCCAACCGGCTAACGCGCGCTGGCTTCGGAAACGCGGCGATACACTCCTTTTCGGCTCGGTTGCCGATTCGTTGCCGCATTCGCGGCGCGGGCGGCACGCAGGCATGCCGATGTCATTTGAACAGGAGCGCCGGCACAGGAGACGTGATACCGGCTCCTTCCCCAACCAAGGAGAGCATCATGCAAAAAAACAAGGTATTGAAAGGACTGCTCGCCGTATCGGCAGTAGCGGCCATGTTCGGCGCTTATGGCGTCCAGGCACAGACCACTTCTTCCACGCAGAGCGCCACCGAACTGCAAAAACAGCAGGGCCAGGGTGGCCAGAACCTGACCGGCAAGTCGGCCCGTGACGGCGCGGTCGACAACACCAACAGCCAGGGCATGGAAGACCGCAGCGGCCAGGTCGGTTCCAGTACCGCCGGCCAGACCGGCAGCGGCTCGACTTCCTCCGGTTCGTCCTCCGCCTCGCACGGCGCCGCCCATGGCCAGAGCGGCAGCGCCAGCGGCAGCGCCGGCATGAGCGGCAGCACCGGCACCGGCGCGGCCGGCATGTCGAGCCAGTCCTCGGGCGCTTCGGGCACGGCCGGCGCCACCGGCAGCGCGAACGTCAGCAAGGCCGATCGCAAGGGCATCATGGACATGGCGATGGTGAACATGGCCGAGATCGAAATGGGCAAGCTGGCGCAAAGCAAGAGCCAGAATCCGGAAGTGAAGACCTACGCCCAGCAGATGATCGACGACCACACCAAGGCCCTGCAGGAAGTGCAGACCGTGGCCCAGGCCAAGGGCGTGACCCTGCCGACCGAGCTCGACGCCAAGCACAAGGCCATGTCGGCCAAGCTGGAAAAGCTGAGCGGCGACGCCTTCGACCGCGAGTACATGAAGGTCGGGGGCGTGGCTTCGCACAAGGAAGCCCACAAGCTGCTGCAGAAGAACCAGAAGTCCGCCAAGGATGCCGAGGTCAAGGGCCTGGCGACCAAGATGCTGCCGACCGTCGAGCAGCACCTGAAGGCCGCGCAGCAGATGTCGACCGCGAAGTCGGGCACCAAGTCGGGCAAGTAAGCCGGCAACCAAGCAGGCAAGCAGGCGGGCGCAAGCTGCCTGCGCTTGTCATGGGCAAGCTGCCGCAAGGCGGCTTGCCCGGTTGTCGCGCGCGTAGTTTCTTATCCTTCGCTCATCCCTTGCTTGTCCCCGCTCATCCCTACCAATCCCCTCGATCACCCTCCTGGAGCACGGCCTGGCGTATACTTCCGGCCATGACGACCAATCGCTGCAGCTGGGCCAATCCGGCCAATCCCCGCTACCTCGACTACCACGATCACGAGTGGGGCACGCCCTGCCATGACGAGCGCCGCCTGTTCGAAATGCTCAACCTCGAAGGCGCCCAGGCCGGGCTGTCCTGGGAAACCATCCTCAACAAGCGCGACAGCTACCGTGCCGCCTTCGACGACTGGGACGCCGAGAAGATCGCCCGCTACGACGAGGCCAAGGTCGCCGAGTTGCTGGCCAACCCCGGCATCGTGCGCAACCGCCTGAAGGTGGCGGCGGCGATCGGCAACGCCCGGGCCTACCTGGCGCTGCGCGCCGGAGGCCAGACCCTGGACAGCTACCTGTGGGCCTGGGTCGACGGCAAGCCAATTGTCGGCGACTGGAGCGAGGGCACGCGGCCCAGCAAGACGGACCTGTCCGACCGCATCTCGAAGGACTTGTCGAAACGCGGTTTCAAGTTCGTCGGCTCGACCATCGTCTACGCCTACATGCAGGGCATTGGCATGGTCGACGACCACGCGCCGCATTGCTTCCGTCACGCGGGAGCGGCGTGACTCCGTTTCCGCCATCGATGTCCTGGCAGGGCCGCGAACGCTATACCGTGCTGTACACGCGCTACGGCGACGGCGCGCAAGTGCGCGCCCTGGTCGCGGCCTGGCGCGCCGACCCGCTGCGTCCCGCGCGCCTGCACATCGTCGCACTGGTGGAGGGCCTGCTGCCCGGCTTCCACCGCATCCCCCAACCGGACGATGGCGTCACGCTCGACCTGCTGTGCGCGCCGCTGGACGCCGCCCTGGCCCAGCTGGTGGCGCGCATCGATTGTGCGATCCTGGCCGGGGTGGAGGACTGCGGGACGGGATTTGCCCGCGCGCTGGCGCGCCTCGTCGCCGGCGATGCGCTCCTGCATGCCGAAGCGCTTACGGGCGAACAAGCCGCGGCGCTCGCCGCACAGGGCTTCGTGTTCGACGAGCCCGGGCGCAGCGCACGTTTCGCCAGCCGCAAGCCGCGCCAGCCCCTGACGCCGGTGCCGCCGCGCCGGGCGGTCGTGATCGGCGCGGGCCTGGCCGGGTGCGCCGCCGCGCACAAGCTGTGCGCACGCGGCTGGCAGGTGACCCTGGTCGAGCGCCATCCGCGCGCGGCGATGGAAGCCTCGGGCAACCTGGCCGGCATCTTCATGCCGCTGCTCTCAAAAGACGACAACATCCCGACCCGCCTGACGCGCGCGGCCTACCTGTACGCGCTGCGCTACTGGGACAGCATCGGCGGTATCGGGCGCGCGATCGAGGGCGCGGCCTGCGGCGTGATGCAGCTGGCGCGCGACGCGGAACACGCGCGGGTGTCGCGCACGATCGCCGCCGCCGGCGCCTATCCCCGCGCGTTCGCCGAGTGGCTGGAAGGACCGCAAGCGCAGGCCCTGCTCGGCCTGCCGGCGCCGGATGGGGCCTGGCTGTTCCGCCAGGGCGGCTGGGCGCGTCCCGGCAGCGTCTGCGCGGCCATGCTGGAGGCCTGCGGCGAGCGTCTGGTGCAGCGCTTCGATGCCGGCAGCGTGACGCTCGAACGCGCCGAGGATGAATGGCTGGTGCGTGGGAGCGATGGCAGCGTCGTCGCCCAGGCCCCGACCGTGGTGCTGGCCGGCGGCGCGGCATCCACCCGTTTCGAACAGGCGGCGCGCCTGCCGCTGGCGGCGCTGCGCGGCCAGGTGACCCACTTCGATGCAGCAACGCTGCCGGCGCTGCCCTTCGTGCTGTGCCGCGAAGCCTACCTGACCCCGGCCGCGAACGGCATCGCCTGTGCCGGCGCCACCTACGACCTCGACGCCGACCCCGAGCTGCGCCCGGCCAGCCAGCAGGAAAACATCGCGCGCCTGCAGGCCCTGGTGTCCGATCCCGCGGCTGGCGCCGGCGCGCCGCTGCAAGGCCGGGTGGGTTTTCGCTGCGTGGCGCCGGACCGTCTGCCGCTGGTGGGCGCGCTGCCCGACTTCGAGGCGGCAGGCAGTACCGAACGCCTGCGCGACGTGCCGCGTCATCCGGGCCTGTACGGCCTGCTCGGCTATGCCTCGCGCGGCCTGATCTGGGCGCCGCTGTGCGCCGAACTGCTGGCGGCAAAGCTGGAAAACGAGCCGCTGCCGCTGGAGGCGGCGCTGGTGGATGCCCTCGATCCGGCCCGCTTCGTGTTGCGCGCACGCCGCAGGAGCCGTGCTCCGCAGCTTCTGATGCCGGATTGAGCTCTGCCTGCTTGCGCGCAAGGCGGAGGCGCCGCCTTCTGTGCGTATAATTGGCGTGTGGCAACTTTTGCGCCGGAAGGAGGGCGCCGGCGCATGGACGACACCCAACACTCCCAGCAGCTCGCGCTATTCCTCGCCTCGACCGCGCACGACATGAAGAACTCGATCAGCGTGCTCTCGGGGACGCTCGAGGGGCTGCTCGACGCGGCGTCGCCGCAGGCGGAAAAGGCGTATCCGCAGATGGCGCAGATGCTGTACCAGACGCGCCGCCTGAACGACAACCTGATGCAACTGCTGGCCCTGTACAAGCAGGTCGGCCAGCCGGAATATCCCTTCGACGTGCAGCCGATCGCGGCCGCCGAGCTGGTGGAGCAGGTGACGGCGCTGAGCCGGGTGCTGCTGGAGGCGCGCGGCATCGTGCTGGACGTCGAGGTCGACCCCGAGCTCATCTGGCACCTCGACGAGGACCTGATCGTCGGCGTGGTCTCGCATGCCGTCAACAACGCGGTGCACTACACGCGCGACCGCATCCGCCTGGCGCTGCGCCAGGACGGTGACCTGCTCGAGATCCGCGTCGAGGACAATGGCGCCGGCTTTCCGCAATCCCTGCTCGAGGCCGGCGCCGCAGGCCTGAGCGGGGTGGCCAGCGGCGTCAATTTCCAGACCAACAGCGCCGGCCTCGGCCTGTATTTCGCGCGCGAAGTGGCAGGCATGCACCGCCACCGCGGCCGCGTCGGCAGCGTACATCTCGAGAACGGCGGCCGGCTCGGCGGCGGCTGCTTCGTGCTGACCCTGCCATGAACGCGCCGATGAATCAGCCTGTCGAGCGCAAGGCCGAGCAGCTCGACTGGGCCGGCAAGAACTACCTGGTCGTCGACGACTTCATCGGCGTGCGCCAGCTGCTGCGCGAAAGCCTGCGCAGCCTGGGCGCGCGCAACATCGACCAGGCGGCCAGCGGCGGCGAAGCGATCGCCCTGCTGGCCAAGCTCCGCTACGACGTGGTGCTGTGCGACTTCAACCTCGGCGACGGCAAGAACGGCCAGCAGGTGCTGGAAGAAGCGCGCGTGCGCAACCTGCTGCTGCCCTCGAGCGTGTGGATGATGGTGTCGGCCGAGAAGAGCGTCGAGTCGGTCATGGGTGCGGCCGAGCACCAGCCCGACGCCTACCTGGTCAAGCCGATCACCGAGGGCGTGCTGCTCACGCGCCTGAACCGCGCCTGGCACCGCAAGCAGGTGTTCCGCCCGGTCGACCAGGCCTATGCCGAGAAGGACTACCTGCGCGCCGCGCGCCTGTGCGACGAACAGATCGCGGCCAGCCGCGTGCACGAGATCGAGCTGCTGCGCATGAAGGCGCGCCTGATGGAGAAAAGCGGCGAGCCGGAACGGGCGCGTGAAGCCTACGAGCGCGTGCTGGCCCAGCGCGAATACCAGTGGGCGCGCGCCGGCCTGGCAAAGATCCGCATGGCCGATGGCGAACTGGATCAGGCCCGCCAGATGTTCCTCGGCGTGATCGCCGAGAACCGCTACTACATCGACGCCTACGACCAGCTGGCCCAGGTCTACCAGCAGATGGGCAAGCTCGAGGAGGCCTGTTCCATCCTCGAACGCGCCGCCAGGCTCTCGCCCAATTCCGTGCCGCGCCAGCGCAATCTCGGGAAGATCTGCCTGAAGCTGGGCAACGTGGGACTGGCCGAGAAGGCCTTCCGCAGATGCATCGCGGTCGGCGAGTATTCGGTACGCCGGACGCCGGACGCCTACCTCGGCCTGGCGCGCGTGTGCGGGCTGAAGAACGATCCGAAGGAAGCGCTGGCCTTGCTCGCGACGGCGCAGCGCGAGTTCGGCGCCGAGCATGCCGACATCGCCCTGCGCGCCAAGATCACCGAGGGCCTGGTCTACCACGAGAGCGGCGACTACCGCCTTGCGCGCAAGGCCGGCGACGAACTCGAGGCCCTGCTGGCTGCGCACCCCGAGCGGCCCGACGTGCCGACCTGCCTGGAGATGGCGACGCTGCTGTTCGCCGTCGGCGTCAAGGAAGCGCCGGTCGACCTGCTGTGCTACGTCACCCGCAACAACCACGACAACGCGGTGCTGCTCGAGGAGGTCCAGGCGATTTTTGAAAAGGCGCGCATGGACGAGGAGGGCGAAGAGCTGATCCGCGCGGCGAAGAAGCAGGCCGCGGACCTGATGAACCAGGGTGTGCTGCTCTGGAAGACCGGCAAGCTGGGCGAGGCGGTCAGGTGGATGCGCAGCGCGCGCGAAAAACTGCCGAACAACCAGCGCATCCTGTTCAACGCGGCTCAGGTGCTGCTGTCGCACATGCGCGAGAAGGGCTACGACGAAGCGCTCGCGGCCGAGGCGCATGAGGTGCTGGCCCACGTCGACCGCCTGCAGCCGGGGCAGCAGCGTTTTGCGCAGCTGATGGAGCAGCTGGCGGCGCTGGCGCCGAAGGTCGAAGAAGTGACCTCAGCGGCGGAGTCGCCGCCACCCGAGTCCGCGGCTTGACCCGTAGGGTGGGCGCGGCCGGCGTAGGCACTCTGTGCCCAGGCGGTACGTGCGTTTGCGTTCCCGGGTAGTCGTGGCATCAAACCGATCGGCAACTACGGAACCGTGAATGGGGCATCCCCGGAACCGTTGTAATGTGCGCATTGTGTCAATCGTCGCCGCGCAAACAATGTGCCGCGTTCCGCGTGGGCACGGGGTGCCCACCCTACGGATCTACCTGAACGCATCGCGCCCGCAGCCGCACACGCCTTGCGTGCCGCATCCGCAGGCCGGCCTTGCCGGCACGATCGGCGCGGGCGCCAGCCCATGCTCGCGCAGCAGATGCGCGCACAGCTTCGCCACGTCATGTCCGCCATCGGCCCGCCGCGATGCCGCTGCAGCGCTGCTGAGCGCCGACTTGACGATGTGGTAGCCCAGCGCCCGGTAACTCTCGAACTGGGCCTCGTCGAACCACTGGTCGGCCGTGCTCTGGTGCGGGTAGTCGGGATGGGCCTTGCGGTAGTTGAGCACGTCCGCGTTTTCCGAGCCGACGATGGCCGGCTTGATGTACAGGAGCGTGCCGTCGGCGCCGTCCGGGTCCACGTGGCTGTAGCGCACCGCGCCCACCGCGCAGCTGCCGCCGCACAGGCCGGTTCCCGCCTTCAGGTCCATCTTCGACACGTCCAGGTCGATGCTCACGTGCAGGTCGGTGGCGCACTTGCGGATCGCGTTGCCCAGGTCCTCGAAAGCCATCTCGCGGTCGCTGGCCACGTCCACCGCGACGATCAGGCGGCAGCGCCGCCGCACCAGTTCATAAATACCGAGGTTCTCGAAATGCCCGCCGTCGGACAGGTAGACGTAGTTGGCGTCGGCGTTGGTCATGCCGAACAGCTCGGAAATCAGGCTGAACAGGCCGATGCCGGGCGAGGAGTGGGTCCAGGTCGCCTTGCGTGGGTTGGGGCACCAGCGCCCCAGGCGCACGTTGAACATCGTCATCAGGAAGTTCAGGGGCGGCGACGAATGCGTGCCCATGTTGGGGCTGGCCGCCGCGCCCGACAGCGCCACCGCCATGCCCAGGCGCACGGTGGCGTCGATGTCGGAGGCGCCGGCCTTGGAGGCATATTCGCGCGTCGGCCGGTAGGCGCCGCGCTGGGCGTCGCGCAGGCCCTGGTTCGGCCCCTGGGCCGGCATCAGCGGCATCTCGAAGCCGCAAAAGCGCGGCGTGAACACGAAGGAGGCGGCTTTTCTCGTCTGCCAGGCCAGCTCTTCGCCGCTGACCAGGTTCAGCGCCGTGTTGACGATGTGGTAGGGGCGCTGGTTGGCCATGTCGGCCAGCTGCGGGTCGTCGTCCGGATCGAAGCCGGTGAAGGGATGGGGCTTGCGCATGCGGCTGCTGGCGCCGAAATAGGCGCGCACCAGGCGGTTCCGGTACAGCATGTAGAGCGAGAACTTGTTGATGTCGACGCGCCAGCCGAGCAGCAGGGCCGCGCCCAGGAAGAAGCCGAAGGCGATCAGGAGCGTGCTGCCGCTGGCCGCCAGCGTGGCGTTCGCATGCGCGGCGTAGATGCAGGGCAGCGAGATCGGTTTCGGGCAGCGCTGGTCGGGCATGGCGACACTGGCCTGGACCAGGCTGGACAACAGCGCGAACACGCCGACGGTGAAGAAATAGGGCGCCAGGCGCGCCACCAGCTCGCGCTTGGCGCAGTTGCCCGCCGGGGAACCGGTAGCGCTGCCGCTGCCGGCCTTCAGGCCCAGCCAGGTCATCACCAGCCAGCCGATCGCGGTGCCGGCGTTGGCGAGCGGGTCGAAGGTGAGCCAGGCCCAGTGCAGCAGCGGCGCCCCGAAGAAGGCCACGCCGAACATCGCCACCCAGACCAGCGAGAAGATCGAGGACCAGGCGCCCTGGCGGCTCCACCACTCGCGGCTGGCGTCGCTGTAGAGCGAGCCGATCAGGCCGATCATCAGCGTCATCGTCACCGAGAACAGCGTCATCATCAAGGGCATGCCGAAGCTCGCCAGCGCGATCGCATTGTTCAGGATCCGGTGCTGCTGGGGATTCGGCAGCAGCGACAGGCCGGCCAGCAGCAGCAGGGTGCCCACGGCCAGCGCGCCGATGGCGCAGGCGAAGTGGATGAAGCCTTCCTGCAGTTCGGCGCGCGAGACATCGGGGATGCAGCGGCCGCGCCCGAGCCGCCGTTCCAGCGCCAGCGCGCCGGCGCCGACCAGGAGCGCCGCCATCATCGCCGGGATCAGGGGCCAGGCCAGCAGCTGCGCCCACTTCAAGGGCATCAGGTGGGCCACGGTGTCCGGCGCGAAGGCCAGCGCCGCCTTGAGCGACAGCGCCAGCACCGCCGCGGCGCCGGCGCCGCAGACGACGTAGCCCACGTTCCGGTAGGGGCTGGTGCGGTCGTGCGCCAGGTACCAGCCGCTGGCCCAGACGATGTAGTAGACCAGGCCCGGCACCAGCAGCCAGGCCAGGCCCCAGCCCTCGAAACGCGCCGGCAGGCCGTGTTCCCAGAGCGCCGGCACCACGCCGCCGTGGCGCCACAGTCCGATGCTGACCAGGAAGCCCGCCGCCAGCAGCGGCAGGTTGATGCAGACCAGGACCGCTCCCTGCTCGAGCGGGAAGCGGCGCAGGCCGCGCGAGCTTTCCGGCTTGCTTGAAATGCTCAATGCGATGCAGAAAACGGCGCCCAGGAACAGGGTGACGCCCAGCAGCCAGGCGGCGTCGGACCAGGCGGCCCAAGGGCCGCCCGGCTTGACGATGCGGTGCACGCCCCAGACCGCGAAGCGCGGCAGGATCAGGAGGGCGCACAGCCAGGCCACCAGCATCGCCAGGTTCAGGCAGGTATTGCGCACGTAGGTGCCGATCAGGGTCCAGGTATCGGCGCTGAAGGTCCCGCTTCTCGGCGTCAGGTAGTTGCTGTACTGGCGCAGGAACTGGATCTCCACCGGCTCCGAGGGTACGGCCTGGCCGCTGGCGCCGGGCGTGAGCAGGGCCTCGACCGCGCGCACGTCGCCCTGGCGCTCGCGGATGCACTTCGAGAGCCAGCCGCCGATGAAGCCGCCGCCCGATACCGTCGACAAATAATCGAAGTCGCGCAGCAGGCGCAGTTCGGCCAGCGCCTGCAGGGCGCCCAGGTTGAAGGTGGCGCTGCGTACGCCGCCGCCGGACAGCGCCAGTCCGGCCAGCGCCGCCCCGTGAGAACGCTGCAGCAGTTCGGCGGAGCAGGCCGGCATGAGTTGCTTCGGATCGCCGTCCGGGCGCGGGCGCAGCAGGTCGAGCTCGTTCTGGAAGACTTCGCTGAACACGCTGCCGCTGACGGCATCGAGGCGGCGCCAGGTCGCCTCGTCGAGCGGGCCGCTCGTCGCGATGCCCTGCTGCTTGCGGAAGGCGGCGATCGCGTCGTCCAGTTCCGCGAGCGTAGCGGCATGGGGTGGCACGGTGCAGCCGGCGCTCTCGAGCTTGCGCCGCAGGTCGGCCACTTGCGCGGCCGTCAGATGGGAGAAATCGACAGTGGACATGGCCAGCCCCTACGAAAAACATGCGGGCCGGAAACGTCAGCAGCGTCGAAAGTCAAGCGCCCCAGCCATGCTTCAAGTTCAGCACGGCTGGGGCGCGTGTGATGCCCGTCAAATCAAAGGAAGGGCTGGCGGCGGCGCGGTATTGCTGCAAGCATTAGCTTTTATCGGCTTTCGTGCGATTCTGGCGCGGCCCGCCCATGTCGGTCGGCTCCTTGGCGGGCTGCTCCTTGGGCGGCTTGGCCTCGGGATTGGCGCCGCCGTCGGCCGGCATGGTGCTGGCCACGGCCTGGCGGAACTGTTCCTGCAGCAAATTCCACCATGCGACGGCGGCCGGCATGGGCCCATCGGGTGCCGCCGCAGGATCGGCGCCGGCGCCCGGCATGCTGGTGCCCGCTTCCTGGGTGCCGTTGGGCGAGAAGAAAGCGGAGAAGGGCGGGACCGAGGCCGTCTGGTCGCCCTGCTTGCCCATGGCCTGGACCATGCTGTCGCTCATCGACTTGAGCGCCGCGATGGTGCCGCGCTGCACTTCGAGCGCCTGGATCGAGGTGCGCAGCATCGACAGGTTGAGGTTGAGCCAGTTTTCGACCGCCTTCAGGTCGGTGATCCGCTTGTCGAGATCGTCCGTGGACAGCCCGGTCATCCCGGCCGAACCCAGGCCGGGCATCCCGCCCATGCCGGCGCCGGGCACATTCATGCTGCCCCACAGGTTCTTCACGAACTCGAGCGTATCCGTCATGCCAGGCATATTCTGCGAGGGAGGTTTGAGCATGGTGGTCTCCGTTGGTTGTGGCTGTAGCGTAGCAGATAAATAACTGTGGTTCAAAGGCTGGCCGCAAGCTGCTGGGCGGCAAGCAGGGGCGTGGAAGGTTACACTAGGGTCATGGGTATCGTTTCCTACATTTCCATACGGCGCCGCGCGCTGCTGCTGGGCACACTCGTGGTGCTGCTGCATGCGCTGCTGTTCGCCTGGATGGGAGGCTATGCCGGTTTGCCGCGCAGCGTCACCCCCACCGGCGCAATGGAAATGGTCCAGACCCGCCTGCTGCGCGAGCCCGTCCCGGCGCCGCCGCCCGAGGTGCCGCCGGCGCCGCTCCCGAAGCCCTTGCCGCCACCGCCGCTGCCCGCGCTTCCCGAGCTGCCGATCGAGGCCGGGCCGGTGTTGGCCGACGACGCCATCGGCCCGCCGGTCGCGCCAGGCGAAGGTGGTGTCGGCGAAGGCAAGCCGGCAGCGGGCGCGCCGGCGGCGCCGGCGCCGGCGGTCGCGGCGCTCGAGCCCGCGCCGCCCGAACCGGCGCCCGCCGCGCCGCCGCCACCGGAACCGCGCCGCTACAAGGTCGACATGCCGCCGCCGGCCGCGATCACGATGGACGTCGCGCGCACGGATGCGGACGGCACCCAGTGGAGCGGCGAAGCGCAGCTGGCCTGGCGCTATGGCGAGGACACTTACCACATCAGTTTCGAAGCCGGCATCCGGGTCGTGTTCACGCGCGTCAACCTGGCGGTGCTGAATAGCGAAGGGGCGGTCGCGGCCACCGGCTTCGCGCCCGTGAAGATGACGGAAAAGCGCCGCGGCCGCGCCATGACCGCCACCCACTTCGACTGGAGCGCCAACAGGATCACGTTCTCGGCCTCGCAGAAATCCTATCCCTTGACGCCGGGCGCGCAGGACAAGGCCAGTGTTCCGCTGCAACTGGCCGCCATCGCGCGCGGCGATGTTGGACAATTGACGGGCGATATAGACATCCAGGTCGGCGAAGACCGCGACGCCGCCGTCTTCCGCTTCATCGTCGTGGGCCAGGAAGAGATCGACACCAAGCTCGGCCGGCTGCAGACCTGGCACCTGTCGCGTCCGCCAAAAGAAGGCTCCTACCGTTCGCGCCTGGACATCTGGCTGGCGCCGGCGCGTGGCTGGTATCCGGTGCAGATTCGCAATACGGAGGCCAACGGTGCAGTCACCACGCAAACCGTGAATAATATAGCCTTCACCGATACAGGAAAATGATAATGCGAAGCAATCTATTGATGCGCTATGCCACCGCAGCCGGCGCTGGCCTGCTGGCCTTGAGCCTGAACGCGACGGCCGCCGCCCCGGCCGCGCCCGTGAAGCGCACGGTCGAACTGCCGCCGTCGGCCGACCTGGCTTATGAACTGAACGCCCAGCAGCGCGGCATCGGCCTGAAGGGCGACGCCCTGATCACCTGGCGCGCTGGCGACGGCAAGTACGACGTCAATGTCGAGGCGCGCGTGGCCCTGCTGGGCAAGCTGAACGAATACCGCAGCCAGGGTGTCGTCGATGCCTACGGCCTGGCCCCCGACACTTTTACCGAGAAGCGCTATCGCAAGGACGCCACCACTACCAACTTCAATCGCGAGGCCAAAACGATCGTGTTTACCGAAGCGAAACAGCCGTATGCGATGAAGGGTGGCGAGCAGGACCGCGCCTCGGTCACCTGGCAACTGGCCGCGGTCGCGCGCGCCGCCGGCGAGGCGAAGTTCAAGCCGGGCAGCGAATGGACGTTCGTCGTGGCCGGGCGCCGTGACGCCGAGCCCTGGACCTTCAGGGTCGTCAAGCAGGAAAAGATCCGCACCGCCATGGGCGAACTGGACACCGTCCACGTGAAACGCGAGCCGCGCGACAGCCGCGGCGACAACGTCGAGATCTGGCTGGCGCCGTCCCAGGAGTGGTATCCGGTGAAACTGCGCTTCGAGGACGAGCGCGACACGATCGAGCAGACGGTCACGCGCATTACGCGCAAATAATTACGCAGCAATGAAGACGCAGCATTAAAAAGCCGATGCCTGGGCGGACATCGGCTCTTCACTCGGCGGCTTGCCGATCAGAACGCGCCCCTCGCAGAGCCTCCATATGAAAATCTCATAAAAGAAGGCGTCTAATAAGCTTTACTTCTGGTCTGTGCCGCGGTGCCGGGGCGCCGTGCGAATGTGTCGTTTGTACAAAACCGGCCGACCTGTGGCGGAATATTGCTGCCGATTAAGCAGCCTGAACTGTTATACTGGCGCCCCCCGCGGACACTTCGACTTGCCTGCTCAGGCAGTGCGGTCCGCTTGCAGACTGGTATCCCAACGATGATCGACACACAGGCGGCCTCCGCCGCGGAACCCCATGGCACTGCGCAGGACGAGCTGGATCCGCTCCAGGCGCATTTCCATTCCGGCATCGCGCCGGACGAAATCGAGCAGGTGTTTCACCTCAAGAAGGCGCAGCCCATGCTGTCCGCCTTCTCGGCGCTGTTCCACGGCAGCCAGGACGGCGTGCTGGTGCGCCTGCTGGTGCTGCGGGAGCTGGCCGCCGACACCGCCAGCTCGGCCTTTTCACGTGCCGACATCAACCAGAAGCTCGCCTACCTGATCCCGGAAAGCCTGGAGACAGTGCTGAACCGCCTGCGCACCCATGGCCTCTTGGCCTGGGATGCGCCGAACGGCGTGTACCGCATCACGCCGCTGGCCCGCAACGTCCTGTCCGCGCTCGACACCCTGCTGGCGCTGGGCAAGCCCGAGGACGACGAGGCCGAGATGGGCTTCCTGCTGTCGCAGGTGGCCGGCGCCCAGGCCGTGGGCGGGGTCACGGTCGAGCAATTGAAGCATTTGCTGGGCCGCCTGGTCGAGCTGACCGAGGAGTTCCGCGACGCCATCGCTTCCGGTTCCGAATTCAAGCTGCGCAATTCCCAGGCGAAGTGGCACATGGCCTGCGACTGGGTCGAGAAGGGCTCCGTGATCCTGCGCGCCATCACGTCCGACGAACGCGCCGATTCCGCGACCCACAAGGCGGCGCAGGCGATCGGCAGGGCACAAAGCGCCTTGCTCAACATGCAAGGCATGTTTTCTCGTGCGCTGAACCAGATCGAGCGCCAGCGCGTGCACCTGGGCCAGTCCGGCCTGTCGACCACCGACGTGAAGCGCTGGCTGCTGGCGCACGAGGACCTGGCGAGTCTCGCCGAAGGCGCGATCGACCGCCCGGTGGTGCCGCTGTTCGGCACGCCGGCCGAGATGATCGACGTGGCCGAGACCGAGCTGCTGGCCGAGCGCGTGGTGACCGTCGGCCAGAAGGGCCTGCCGAGCGGCCAGGACGCGCCGCTGACCATCAACGACAACCCGGCGATGCAGGCGGAGCTCGACGACTGGATCACCAAGCTGGCCGACTTCGCCAACCTCGGCAACTTCCCCGAGTTTTCCGAGACCGGCCCCAAGAAGGTCGAGCTGCACGAGTCGCTGCTGCCGGCCTCGTTCGCCGTCGCCTCCTACCGCGCCTCGCTGCTGCCGCTGCTGGGCGACGCCGCCGAAGCCAGCCTGCAAGGCGCCACCGCGGAACTGGCGCGCCTGCCGATCAAGTTCGAGGCGAAGGACGAGATGGTCCAGCTCGACGATCCGGAAGTGGCCGCCATGTCCTTTGCAACCCTCTCACTAGACCTAGATCTCGAAAGCGGCACGCCGAATGAATGACGACGCACAAATCCTGATTGCCCGCCTGCTCACGCACCAGACGCTGCGCCGCGACGACAAGATGGTCAAGCGCGCGCTGTCGGACGAGACCTTCCGCGCCGAAGTCGACAAGCGCCTGCTGGAATCGGGCCTCAAGCTCCTCGACAACGTGTACGCCGACCATGTGACGATCGCCCTGCACCGCAACGTCGAGCCGAAGATCTTCGGCGCCAAGGACATCTGGCAGAACAATAACTTCGGCCTGACGCGCGACGGCGTGGCCCTGCTGGTGGTGCTGTGGGCCCAGATTATCCTGCCCAAGCGCGAGCGCCAGGAAACCCACACCACGATCGTGGACGACCAGACCGACATGTTCGACAAGGACGCGCCGATCCCGCGCGCCGAGGACACCTCGATCGGCATCTCCTACACCGCGCTGCTGTCGGACTTCGGCGACAAGCTGGGCAAGAAGACGCGCATGGACATGAACCTGGGCGTGCTGTCGAAACTCGGCTTCATCGAGCGCCGCGGCGACGTGATCCTGGAAGGCCCCTTGCTCGACCTGATGATGGACACCGACCTGCTGAAGGAGCGCATCATCAACGGCGCCCTGTCGGACGTGTTCAAGCGCGCCCCGCTGGCCGCGGTACGCCGCACCGCGGCCGACGCCGCCAACGACGCCGAGCTCGATGCCGAGCCTCTCGATAATCCAAGCTGAGCGAACTGAGACACCATGTTCCACATTAAATCACTCGAACTGGTCCACTGGGATTACTGGCAGCGGATCAAGAACATCCCGCTCGACGCCAAGATCATCACCATCGCCGGCCAGAACGGCTCCGGCAAGACCACGCTGCTCGACGCGCTGCGCACCCTGTTCGGCCTCGACTGCTCGATGGGCCGCACCTACAAGCACTATGCGCGCCACTCGGGCCAGCAAAGCGCCTGGCTGCGCGCCGTGGTCGACAACAAGCCGGTCGGGCGCCAGCTCTCGAACCGTCCTTTCCGCCACTCGGGCTTCTTCAGCGACGACGAAGTGACCCTGTTCTGCCAGGTGCAGAAGAACGGCGGCGACTGGAAGCGCCAGTACCTGATGCGCCCCGGTAACGTCGACATCGAGGAAGTGACCGAAGCCACCGACTGGCTGGGCGTGGAAAACTACCGGAAGCGCCTGGCCTCGGCCGGCCTGTCGCCGGCCATGTCGAAGGTGCTGGCCCTGGAGCAGGGCGAGACCGACAAATTGTGCGAATACGCGCCACGCCAGCTGCTCGACCTGGTGTTCCAGGTCTTCGGCGACAAGGAAGTGCTGGACGCCTACGACGAAGCCAAGCGCCACCAGCGCGACACCGAGACCGAACTGAAGCGCTTCGAGGCGGAACTTGAAACCTCGCGCATCAACCTCGAGGGCCTGCGCCTGCGCGTGGCCAACTACCACCAGTGGGAAGACCTGCACAAGGAAAAGCGCGAGCTGCGCGAAGAAGTGCTGCCCAGCCTGGAATACCACGAGGCGCGCGAAAAAGCGGCGAACATGAGCCGCCACCTGCGCGAGCAGCGCAAACCCATGCAGCAGGCGGACAGCCAGCTGGCCGAGAAGCGCCAGGCCCTGGCCGCCCAGCAGCGCGCGCTGACCGAAGCCCAGCAGCAGGAAACCCAGCTGGAGAAGGAAGGCACGGAACTGGCGGGCCGCTTGACGGCCATCAACCAGAAACTGAAACCCCTGGAAAACCTGCTCGAGCAGAAGGAGCGCCTGCAGAAGCTGGCGGCGGACGCCGGCGCCGACATCGCCGAAGTGGCGAGCCAGCTCGAAGAGAAGGAAGCCGAACTGGCGCGCCAGAAGGCCGCGCGCGAGGCGGTATCGAGCAGGATCGCCATCGAGATGCAGACCATCTCGGCCCTGCAGGGCAAGAGCGCGATGCCGGAGCCGGAAGCCCAGCGCCAGATGCGCCGCGCGCTGCGTGACGAGGGTATCCCGCACGCCATGCTGTCGGACATCGTCGAAGTGACGGACCCGAAATGGCAAGGCGCGGTCGAGGGTGTCCTGGGCGGCTACGCTTCGGTGGTGCTGCTCGAGCGCGCCAAGGATGCGCCGGCGGCCTACCGCCTGGCGGAAAAGGAACGTTATCGCCACTTCATCGTCCCGGACTGCATCGAAGCACCAAAAATGAAGGACGACAGCCTGCTGTCGGTGGTGCACTTCTCGGCCCCGGCCCCAAGTTGGCTGATCGACCAGCTGGCGCGCATCGACCGCGTCGACTCGGTCGATGCCGGCTTCAAGTCGGGCGCGGACGAGTGGATCACGCCGGACGCCTACCACCGCGAACGCCGCGGCGGCCGCTCGCTCTACGTCGAGCCTGCGCGCTACCGTTTCGGCGCGGCGGGCAAGACCCAGCGCCTGGAAGCGATCCAGAAGGCGCTGCCTGGCCTGGAAGCGAAGGAAGACGCGCTCACGCTCACCATCAGCAAGCTGGCCTCGGAAGTCGGTGCGCTGAAGGCGCGCATCGCCGGCGTGGACGCGGCCAAGGAACTGGCGGCGCGCCAGGCCGAGTTCGAGGAAGCACTGCGCAGCATTGCGCCGCTGAAGGCCGAGCGCCTGGAAGTCGGCGCGCGCCTGGGCGAACTGCAAACGCTCACCAAGAACGCGACGGTCGCGCGCACCCGCGCCGACACCGTGTGGCAAAACGCGCGCATGGCGCTGTCGGAAGCCGAAGCGGGCCTGCGCCTGAACCACCGCCGCCAGATCGAGCAGCGCGCCGAGCACGCCAAGGCCCTGCTGGAGATGCGCCGCGGCTGGCGCAGCATCCCGGCGGCCTGGAAGAACCCGGCGCGCCGGGCGGCCCTGGTGTCCCAGCACCAGAACGCGCACCAGGTCAACCTGCGTCTCGGTTCGCTGGAACACGCGCTCTCGCGTAACGACTGGGAACAGGATGCCACCGTCATCGACCAGTACGCACGCCTGAACGAGCAGCTCGCCGGCCGCCAGAGCGAGACCGAGGAGCGCCGCTACCAGAACAACCGCGCGATCGAGGCCACGGCCAACGCGCGCGGCGCCTACATCGAGCGCCTGCGCTACACGATCAAGACCTACTCGAAGAACATCAAGGAGCTGGGCGAACTGGCCGGCATCGACGTGCAGGCCGACCCGGTGCGCCTGGAGAACGACGACGTGCAGCTGGCGCAAGCGGGCCTGCACGTGCGCTTCAAGTTCGACGGCAAGGACCAGATCGGCATGAACGACGGCGAAGCCTCGGGCGGCCAGCAGGTGATGAAGTCGCTGGTGCTCTTGATCGGCCTCTTGAAGTCGGAAGAGGGCTCGGGCGGCTTCGTGTTCATCGACGAACCCTTCGCGCACCTGGACATCCGCAACATCCAGCTGGTTGGCGAGTTCCTCAAGAACACCGACGCCCAGTACCTGATGACGACGCCGCTGACCCACAACACCGACGTCTACGACCCTTCGGAACTGACGCTCATCACGAGCAAGAAGAAGAAGGACACGCAGTGGGCGCAGCCGATCTTCGTGCTGCAGAGAAGGAAGGAAGAGGCGAAAGCCGCGTAAAAGAGAAGGGGCCCGCTGGGCCCCTTGTTCATTGTGGATGATGGACGTGTTTCGTGAACGCCCTTGAATCGGCTGGAGCGTCGCTCCGGTTTCGACCGGAATTCCGTTCCGTCTGCTCATCCTTACGCGTGGGCACGGAGTGCCCACCCTACGGTCAACGTTCCAGTGCTAACGGCAGATCGGTCGCGACACGTAGAGTGGGCACCTGTGCCCACGCGGTGCGGAGCGTGCCGACACGCACCCGGAGCGAATAATTACGTGCGTCCGCAAACCCGCGGCCGTGCAGAAAAGCGGTCCGGTGCCGTCAATACACCGAAGCTCAACCCTGCTCGATCGCCCGCCGCAGCTTGCGCCGCCACAGCAGCAGCCCGACCGAAAACGCCAGGAAGTAGCCGCCGGTCAGCCCCACGCACAGCATGCTCAGCGGGCTGTCGGTGAAGCGCGGCGCGGTGGCGCCCGAGCCCTGCAGCGTGTACAGCTCGACGCCGATGTAGAGCACGCGCGCGACCAGGATCATGGCCATCACGATCCCGAGCCGCATCGGCGGGGTGAAGAAGTAGCCTTCCTGGGTGTCCTCGTACTTCGTACGGCGCAGGCCGAAGTGCCCCCAGAACACGCCGAGCGCCGTGCCCGCGGCCAGTGCGCCCAGTTCCATCGGCCGCGCCAGCACTTCCGACAGCGACACCAGGATCATCGCCCCGAACACCAGGATGCCGGTGTAGTGGCGCGACATGATCGAACGCTGGCGCGCCATCTGCGCCTTCAGGCGCGCGTAGATGCGCCACACCAGGATGGGAGTCAGGAGCAGCAGGGCGAGGGTGGTGATGTTCATCGTGGTCGAAAGCGGTGGAAGCGAAGCCGGCATTGTAAACGAGCACCTGTCGGTCCGGCGGACGGGGCGCCGCCATCCGGGCGTCGGCCTGCGTACACCCATGCTAAGGTGTTAACTCCCATGAACCAGGAGACCCCGAACATGATTCCAGTTACGCCAATGCCGGTACGTTTCCACCGCGCCCCGGACCCGGTGCCGATCGAGGAACCGCTGCCCGAGCCTTTCGACGCACCGCACCCGCACCATACCCCGATCCACACGCCACAGAGCGAGGACCCGGTTCCCGATCCGAAGCCGAGCCTGCACTAGGCAGACCCGGCGCGCCTGATACAAGATTTAGCGCCACGCCCTGGGCGTGGCGGCAGGTTCCTAGTCGAAGGCCCACGCATACAGCACGTCAAGCGCCGTATTCGTGCCGGTCTGGAACTGCAGCGTCCAGCGCGGGTTCAGCTTGTAGCGCAGGCGCACCAGGCTCGAGGCCGTGGTCGCGCCTTGCTCGAAGCTGAGATAGGCGCGCGAGGAAATGCGCTTGCCGACCGTGACCACCGTGTTCGCCAGGCCCTCGGCGTCGCCGTTGCGGCCCTGGGCCAGGCCGAGTTCGTCCACGCCGAGCGAATTGGCCAGCTTGGTCGTGATGCCGCCGGTGCCGCCCTTTCCGCCGAGCAGGGCGCCAGCGGCCGCCGTCAGCACGTCCTTCTCGTTGCCGGTCGTGCCTTCCATGCCGTGGCCCAGCACCAGCCACGAGAGCTTCTCGCTGTCCGGCACCGAAGGCGTCGACACCAGGCGCGCCTGCGGCGACTGGGCCGTGCCGCGCACCTGGACGCCCGCCTCGACATTGGTTTCGCTCAGCTGCGTGCCTTCGGGCTGCTTGCGCACCGCCAGCACGTCGAGCGCCGGATTGTCGTAGCGGCCGCTGAAGGTCAGCACGCCGCGGTCGATGGTCAGTTTCTGGCCGTAGGCCGCATAGGTGCCGCTGACGACGCGGATGGTGCCGTTCACCCGCGGGTCGCCGCTGCCGACCATGCGCACGCGGGCGCTGCCGGCCAGGTAGGCGTCGATGCCCAGGCCACGCAGGTGGAAGTCGTCGCCCAGGTCGGCGGCCAGGTTGATCGACAGCGGCACTTCCGCTTCCTTCTTCTGCGGCGGGGCAGGCGTACCACGTCCCAGCACGATCACGTCCTCGGACATGGTCGGCCGGCCTTGCGGCGCGAATTCGATCAGGGCGCGGTCGGCCCTGAAGCGGCCGTCGAGCGTGAAGCGCTCGGCGTCGCGCACCAGGTTGGCTTCGCCGGAGACGACCACAGTGCGGTCAGGACGCGACAGCGCCTCGAGCTTGTTCGCCACCAGGCGCAGCTGCATGGCGCCGTCGGCGCCGAAGCGCACCGAGCCGTCGGCCGTGGCGTTGCCCTGTACACCTTCCAGATACAGGCGCTGCAGCAGCAGGCGGTCACCCGCCAGTTGCGCGCGCAGCTGGCCGTTACGCAGGCGTACACCTTGTTCCGGCCAGCGCACGGCGAGGGCGTCGCCGTTGACGGTGCCGCTCAGCGAAGGCGTGCCGATGGTGCCGCCACCGGTCAGCGCCAGCTTCAGGCTGCCGTCGAGCTCGAGGTCGCGCTGCCCGGCCAGCGGCGCCAGCCAGGCGATCGAGGCCATGTCGGCGTTCGCCGTCATGCGCAGCGGGCTGTCCTGGTCGACGCGCCCGCCGAGCATCTGGACCGTGCCGTCGACGCGGGCGCTGCCGGTGCGGGCGCCGTCCAGCGCGAGCTGGGTGCGCAGCGAGCTGCCCTGCACGTCGGCGCGCAGGTCGAACGTGCGTAGGCCCAGGGCCACAGGCACGTCGGCGCCGACGATGGCGTCGCCGCCCTCGCGGAACACGTGCACGCCGCCGGCCAGGGCCGGCGCGCCGCCGGTGCCGCTGGCGGTGCGCAGGTCGAGCGTCCAGTCGGCGCCCAGGGTCAGGTTGCCCTGGACGTTCTCGCGCAGGGCCGGCGAGAACTGGGCCAGGTAGTTCAGCGGCACGCCGGCCGCCGCGCCGCGGCTGCTCCAGCGCGGGCCGGTCTTGGTGAGCGAGGCGATGTTCACGGTGCCCGAGGGCAGGCGGATTACCGCGCCGTTGAAGGCGAGCGTCTCGGGTCTCGCCAGGCCCATCACGCCGGCGCCCGGCGCCACGCCGATGCGCAGGGGCACCGGCTGGGCCAGCGTCATCGCGTAGCGGCCCTTGTTCTGCAGGGTCGCCAGCGTGCCGTCCCAGGTGTTGGCCTTCCAGCCGCCGCGCACCTCGACCAGGGCGTCGAAGGCGTCGCCACGGGCGGCGGCGCGCAGCGTGTGGGCCGCGCGCGTGCCGTTCGTCTGCAGGCTGGCGGCGGCGATGCGGGTCTCGCCGCTGGCGAAGTCCACGATCTGGATGTCGCTGACCAGGGGATCGGCGCCGCCGCGGCCGGAGCCGAGGTTGGCGCTGGCGCGCAGCGAACGCAGCGTGTGGGCGCCGAGGACCTTCAGGTTCTGGCCTTCCAGCGCGGCGCTCAGCGAAGGCGTGTCCATGGTGCCGGTGAGCTTGCCGTTGCCGCGCAGGGCGCCGCCGAAGTCGGGGCCGAGGGCGGCGAGCTGGGTGGCGTCGATGCGCCAGTCGAGCACGTCGCGGCCCGCGCCGAAGCTGCCGTTGGCCGCGATGACGTTCGGGCCCACGTGCAGGTCGACGTCGGTGTTCGAGATGTGGCGGCGGTCCGCGTTCAGGCGCGCATGGCCCCAGAACGGCGACTTCGCCAGCGTCGAATCCGTGACATTCAGGTCGAGCGCGCCGCGCCAGTCGGCGCCCGAGCGGCCGCTGGCGGCAAAGGCGCCGTTGATGCTGCCGGGGAGGGGGCTGCCGAAGGCGGCCGGGTTGAAGCGCGCCATGTTGCCGTTCGCCTTGACCTCGACGAAACGCGCTTCCTTGCCGCCCGCGAGCCAGGCTTCACCGTTCACGTGGAGGTTGCTGGTGTTGGCCTTGCGCTGCGCCGCGACCCAGCCCAGGCCGTTGGCGTCGAGCGCGAAGGTGGTGCGCGGCGCGTCCATGCTGCCGGTGACGACGCCGCTGGCAAGCACTGCGCCGTAGAGGTCGCGGCGCAGGGCGGCGAGCTGGCGGCCGTCGACGCGCCAGTTCAGCTTCTCGCCGGGCGCCCCGAAGGCGCCGCGCAGGTCGACGCTGTTCTGGCCCAGGGCCAGGGTGGCGTCGACGCCGCTCACGTGTTTCGCGTCGGCCGCCAGCTTGCCGCGTCCGGACAGGGGCTGGTCGAACAGGCGGCTCGGGCGCAGCGCGAAGTCGGCGTTGACCTTCCACGCGGGCGCCAGCACGCCGGTGGCGTTGATGTTGGCGTTGATGTCGGCCTGCGGATAGTCGCCCAGCGCGGCCGGGTTGAAGCGGCTGGCGTTGGCGTTGAGCTTGAAGGCCTTGTCCTCGGCGAGGTTCATGTTGCCGCTGAGAGCGATGCTGCCGCTGCCGGCCGACAGCCGTGCCTCCGTCAGGTCGAGCACGTTGTTCGCGAGTTTTGCGCGCGCCGCCAGGCGCAGGCCGGCGTCCACGAGCTTCAGGTCCAGGGTCTGGGTGGTGCCGACGTTGGCCACCGCGATATCGCCGGCGATTTTGGTCGGCTTCATGCTGCCGTGGATCTGCCTCAGGTCGAGGCGGTCGGTGTGCAGGGCGAACTTCGCGGTGCCCAGGCCTTCCTCGTCCTCGCCGCGCTGCACGCTGCCGCTGCCGGTAAAGTTCCCGGCTGCGCCGAGGTCGACCAGCACGTCGCTCAGCTGCATGGCGTCCAGGTTGCCGCCGAGCTGGCCGCGCATTGCGCGCAGCGGCAGGCGCTGCTGGTCGATGGTGCCGGCCGGGCCGTCGTTGACGAGGTTGACGCTGCCGGAGATGTTGCGCTTCTCGTCCAGGCGCGCCGCGATCGCCAGCGTCATGTCGGCGGTCGGCAGCGAGGGATCGAAGAAGCCCGGATCGATGTTGCGCGCGTTCAGGTTCATGCTGCGCAGCGGGATCTCGGCGAACGGGGACAGCGCGATGCGCGCTTCGCCGCCGGCGCGCCCGGCATTGCCGGTGGCGTCCAGGGTGGTCAGGTTCAGGTCGCCGCCGGCATGCAGTTTCAGTTGCGCCGGGGTGCCGGCCGAGCCCACCGGGGTGCCGGAGAGGCTGGCGTTGGCGTCGAGCTTGAACGGACGCGTCGCGCCGATGCTGCCGCCCGCGGCGAGCTGGCCCCAGGGCGTGCTGGCCGCCGCGTCGCGCAACTGCCACTGCACCTTGTCGCCGTGCAGGCGCAGGCGGATATTCGTGATCTCGGTGGCGGCGCCCTTGCTCACAAAGGTGGCTTTGGCCAGGCGCGCATCGTCGAGCGAGATCGGGAAGGGCGACGCGAGCGAGGCCGGCATCTTGCTCGGCTCCTCGCTCTCGCGCAGGGTTTCCATGCGCAAATCGGCCGCGTGCAGCTTGCTGACCTCGATGCCGCTGGAGAGCAACTGCCGCGGCGACCAGTCGAGGTCGATGTTCGTCGCGACGATCAGTTGCTCGTCGGTGCGCCAGACCATGCGGTCGATGTGCATCGCGCCGTAGAGCGAGCCGCGGATGCCGGTCAGGGTGAGCTTGCCGCCGGTGGCGCGGGCGGCGCGTTCGGCGATCATCTGCAGCGTGGTTTCGCGGCCCAGGTACCAGAGCGCGCCGCCGATCACGACGCCGGTTGCGACCAGGCCGATGGCGACCCGGCGCGGCCAGCGCCGCACCTTCGGCGGCTTGGCCGGGGTCTGTGGAGTGGGGTTGTTGTCGGCGTCCATCAGAACGTGAATCCAAGTGAAAAGTGCAGGCGCGCCTTCTTGACCGCATGGCCATAGGCGACGTCGACATTGATTGGGCCGACCGGGCTGCGCCAGCGCGCGCCGATGCCGTAGCCCGATTTCGGGTGCAGGTCGCCGAACTTGTCGCCGGCATTGCCGGCGTCGTAGAACACGGCCACGCCCCAGGGCGGACGGAACCAGTACTGGTATTCGGCGCCGGCGGTGAGCAGGTAGCGCCCGCCGACGATGGCTTCGCCTTCGCGCACGCCGAGCTGCTGGTAGCCGTAGCCGCGCACCGACTGGTCGCCGCCGGCGCGGAACAGGAAGCTGCTCGGCACGCCGTCCTTGTCCTTCGAGAACACGCCGCCGAGTTCGCCGCGCAGGATCAGGGTCCCGCTCTCGCCGACCGGGCGGTAATACACGCCGCGGGTATAGGCGCGGATGAATTTCTCGTCGGTGAAGAGCGGCAACGGCGCCACGCCCACCTGCCAGTTCAGCGCATAGCCGCGGGTCGGCAGGATCAGGTTGTCGAGCTTGCGGCGGGTGACGCTGTAGGTGAGCGGAATGCTCTTGCTGTAGGTATTCTCGAGGCCGGCGACTTCGCGTTTCTCGGCCAGCACCTCGAGCGTGAGGCTGCGCTCCAGCTCCGGCGTGCCCCAGGCGCGGCGTGCGGACACGCTGGCGGTGGTGGTGACCTCGCCGCGCACGTCCTCGCGCTCGATGCCGCCGCCGACGCTGTCGTTGTAGCCGTTGGTCGTGGTCGGCCAATAAAAATCGGCGCGGGCGCTCTGGCGCTTCTGTTCGTAGATGAGGTCGCTCTTCATGCGCTTGCCGAACACGTTCAGGTCGTCGTAGCTCAGCTGGGCGCGGCCGCCGGTATTGGTCGAGAAGCCGAGGCCGACCTCGACGTTCTTCTGCTTGTTCTCGGTGACGCGCACCAGTACCGGCAGCACGGTCGGGCCGGGCGTTGGCGGTTTCACGCCGGTGGCGGCCTGGCCCGGGACGGTGGGAGTATTGGCCAAGGGCGGTGTCGCTCCGTCAGCTTGTGCTGCCGGAGCGACATCGTCGTTGTCTTCCTTCATTTCCTTCAGCTCGGCGGCGAGCACGGCGCGCATGTCGGCGCTCACTTCCACCGTCGAGAAGTAGCCGGTTTCCTGCAGGCGCGACTGCAGCGCCTGCAGCGCCGCCTCGCTGTATTCGTCGCCCGGCTTGATCTTGTTCAGGTTGGTGATGACGCTTGGCGGATAGCGCTTCAGGCCGCGGATGCGCAGCTCGCCGAAGCGCATCTCGGGACCGCTGTCGATCACCACGCGCAGCGAGGCCCGGCGCGTGTCGGGATCGACCGTGGCGCTGGTCTCGACCAGCTGGGCGCGCGGGAAGCGCGACTGCATCACCTGGCGCAGCAGGTCGCGCTTGGCGGCTTCCCAGTCGGCCTGGCGGAAACGCGCGCCGACCGGCAGCGACCAGCGGTTGCGCAGGGCTGCCGCATCATACGGTGCGCCGCCTTCCTCGAAAGGCACGAAGCCCTGCAGCACCAGGTCGACGTCGGCGACGACGGTCGGCTCGCCCGGCTCGACGATGATGCGGGCGACCGGCGTGCCGCCGCTGGTGTCGAGCCCGGCCGAGATCTTGGGCGAGTAATAGCCTTCGGTGGCGATCAGGGTCCTTGCCTGTTCCGGCGCATCGCGCACCAGGCGCTGCAGTTGCTCGAGGTCGACCCGCGAATTGCCGCGCCAGCGCAGCAGGTCGAGGTTCTCTTCGAGCAGGTCGTCGAGTTGTCCGGGTGCATCGATGCGCACGTTGTAGTTGATGCCCTGGGCGAGCGCGGCCTGGGCGCCCAGTACGGCATACACGGACAGCACGATTTGTGCCAAAATCCGCAATCGCCCTGGCGCCGCGATGGTCCGGTCGGATGTTGCGAGAGTCATGTCTCTCCATTCAGTGTCAATGCTGAGGTCATCTTAACGGAATTGCAAAGAAGCTGGCGAACGTTTAACTTCCGAAAAGACCCCTATGCACGCAACCGATACCGCCCTCGTCCTCTTCAGCGGCGGACAAGATTCCACCACCTGCCTGGCCTGGGCCCTGCAGCGTTATGCACGCGTCGAGACCATCGGTTTCGACTATGGCCAGCGCCACGCGATCGAGCTCGACGTGCGCCCGACGGTCCTGCAAAAGATGCGCGAACTGTCGCCCGAATGGAATGCGCGCCTGGGCGAGGACCACATGATCGACCTGTCGCTGATCTCGCGCATTTCCGACACGGCACTCACCAGCAATGTCGCCATCGAGATGCAGGCGAACGGCCTGCCGAACACCTTCGTTCCGGGCCGGAATTTATTGTTCATGACGGTGGCGGCGACCGTGGCTTACCGGCGCGGCCTGACCGTGCTGGTGGGCGGCATGTGCGAGACCGATTTCTCGGGTTATCCGGATTGCCGCGACGACACAATGAAAGCGCTGCAGGTGGCGCTCAACCTGGGCATGGCGACGCGCCTGAAGGTGGAGACGCCGCTGATGTGGATCGACAAGAAGCAGACCTGGGAACTGGCCGAACAGGCCGGCGGCCAGGCGCTGGTCGACCTGGTCCGCTTCGAGACGCATACCTGCTACCTGGGCGAGCGCGGCGCGCGCCACGACTGGGGCTACGGTTGCGGCACCTGCCCGGCCTGCGCACTGCGCGCCCGCGGCTATGAACAGTTCGCCGCCGACAAGGCCGCGCGCGGGGAATAAAAACGCGCTGGATCACCGGTAATGCCGTTCAGTTAAGCTTGGAGCGGCCTTTAACGTAGGGTGGGCACTCCGTGCCCACGCGTTACGCACATGGCCGGTAGTCACATGCTTGAATTAATCGCCCGCACAGTATGCGATGGACGCAATCCAGTCGGGACTGACGTTAGCGGGCGAGAAGTTGCAGCCAACGCAGAAAGGATGCGTACGTAACGCGTGGGCACAGCGTGCCCACCCTACGATGCTGCGTGCGGAGAGTAAAAAAGGCGCCGGTGAACGGCGCCTTTTCCATTTCCATTCAAGGGCCAGGATTACACGGCCGCCTCGCGCTGCATGCGGTTCCTGCGCGAGCGGTGCACCAGGTACCAGATCACGGCCAGCGGCAGCAGCAGCGGCAGGAAGAAGGGCACGATCGCGGCCGTCACGGCGAAGGCCGCCACCGCCAGCGCCCCGACCAGGACCACCCCGACGCCGGCGAACACCACCGCCAGCACCGCCCCCACCACGATCGTCACCAGCACGCCGATGATCGTGCCTCCGGCCCCGAACAGCAGCGCCAGCGCGGCGCCCAGCGGACCGTCGACCTCGTCGCCGTCGATGTGGAAGCTGGCGTCGCCAAAGGTGAACAGCAGATCCCACAGCAGCAGCGCGCACAGGATCAGGACGATGTAGGGGACGATCTTTTTCATGATGTTTTCCTCGTGATTCAGGTGGTATGGCCCTACTGTAGGCCCACGTGGCCCACCGGGCCAGCCGCCTGCGACGATCTGCATTTTCGGCGGGCCGGAGCGCGCCCAGGCGCGATAAACGCTGTTCCGGATGAGCATGTCGAAGCTTGTCGGTAGAAAAGGCGGCGCGCAAGCGCGGCCTTGTTGAAAAGCCAGCGGCCGACGCCCGGTCAACTTGTGGAGAAACGGCGGCGCGCGAGCGCGGCCTTTTCGGAGAGGACGGCGGCCGACGTCCGGTCAAATTCCTGAGAAACGGCAGCGCGCAAGCGCGGCCTTTTCGGAGAGGGCGGCGGTCGACGCCCGGTCAACTTTCACATGTCTTTCTGACCTTGCATTGCGCGGCTCGCCACCTATACTGACAGCCTGCTTTTGTTGTAGGAGGGCTCCCATGCATCCTGTCAAACCGACGACGATCTTGCAGCACTACACCGACCATCCGGCCTGGGCGGGTGGTGGACCGAAGGGACCGCCATCGGCACCGCCTACCATACCGCCGATCATCATCAACCCTTTCAATCGCGAAGCGCCGCGGCAGCCCAACATCGACCCGCTGCGCACCCCCTTGCCGCCGCCTGTGCGCCCGCCGCGCCAGCCCGGCATGCGCATATGAGCCGGATATGAGCCACCCCGGCTCGCCAATTGCCGCCCTCTGTACCGGCTTGCGTGATTTCCTCTATGATCTTGCTTTGGGCACGAGCCCGGCAGATGGAAGCAGCAAGCAATGAATGACGATGTGAATGACCTGGAAGCGGGCGACGACGATGCGCCCGTCCAGGAACCGCGCCTGTGGAAAGGCAACGGCTGGACCGCGCGCGTGATCAAGAACGAGGACGACGAAGGCTGGGCGGTCGCCATGTACAAGGATGGCCAGCCGGAGCCGGCGCTGGTCGGCCCCTGGACCATGGGGCGCGACAAGAAGAACCCCAAGCCGCTCGATACGAACGCCTTCAATACCCTGGTCAAGACGGCTTCGGAGGTCATCCGCCGCCACGAGCAGCACCTGCACGCGATGCTGCACAAGAGCACCGTGGTCTCGACCGAACAGGGCGAGCTGAAGGTGACGCTCGACATCGTGCCCGACGACGACGATCCGTATGCGATCCTGGCCGCCATCGACGAGATGGGCGAGCAGGTCGCCCAGGCGCGCGTGGCCGCCACCTTCAAGCTGACCCCGGCCTCGGCCCTGGCCTGGATCGAGAACGACTTCCGCGCGCCGCGTCAGTAAGTCGATGACCGCGGCTGCTCGATGCGCTGCAACAGCGCATCGACCAGGGCGCGCCGGTTGAAGGGATCGTCGGGCAGCACGATGTCGGGTGTCACCAGCGCCGGCGTGCGCGCTCCCGAGGGGCGGTCCAGCACGAAGCGCGGCACCACGATTTCGAGCTTCGTATTCGGCAGCGACCGGACCTGGATGCCGCCGCTCTGGCGGGCACGCGCATAGCCGCGTGCGCCGACCAATTGGCCGAATCCGAAATCCTGCATCACGTTACTGAACAGTACGGCCGACGAGTAGGTCATGCCGCCCACCAGCACGTAGACGCGGCCCCTGAACAGCAGGGGATTGTCCGGCTGCGGCTGTTCCCAGCTCTCGAGCGTCCCGTGCACCACGTCGCCCACCTTTTCCGTCGCGCTGGCGCGGCCCGGGATCACCTTTTTCACATAGGTCGAGGCATGGCGGTAGGGGCGGGTGGCGATGTAGGGCAGCACACCTTCCTTCCACATGTCGTCGTCGCCGCCGCCGTTCTCGCGCACGTCGATCAGGAGGTTCGCGACGCCGGCTGCGCGCATGCGGGCAAAGGCATCCGCCGTGAAGGCATAAAACCTTGCCTTGTCCGGCCAGGTAAATTGGTTGATCGTCAGCAGGGCCGTGTCCTTGCCGAGCAGCTCGAAACGGTACACCTGGTCGAAATCTGCCGCATCGGCGCCGATGAGCCATTCGGGACGCGCCGTACTGGCTGCAAGACTGAACTGCTTGCCGTCCTGCACCAGCGTGTAGGAGGCGGGGGCGCCGAACATTTTCCAATAATAGAATCAGAAGCGGCGCGATAGCACCTCAAGCTGGAACGCGGCCGTGTCGCCATGCACCCGTTGCAGGAGTTCCTGCACGACCTGGTTCGCCGGCACGCCGTTGACCTGCTCGATGCGCTTGCCCGCCAGGCTGCTCGCTTTCCCGCCCAGCTCGGCACGAATGAACAATTGCCCCTCGGGCGAGACCCGCACCTCGTAAGGGAAGAAGGCGCCGCCTGCCGCCAGATGCGCCCCGACCTGCTTGTCCCGCTCCGGCTGCAGCAGGGCCAAGTGGGCATCGGCGAATTGCGGGTTCATCTTCGCCAGCACGCGCCAGGCCGCATCGCGGTCCATCGGTGTCGAGAGCTGTCCCTGCGCCGCATCCAGGGCCATCGCCAGTTGCCTTGGCGCGAACGAGAAGCCCGGATCGGGATGGATCTCGGCGATCGCCTGGCGCATGAACTGCAGGTCCTGCTGGAGTTGCTCGGCCGTCAGCACTGGCTCGGCCGCGTGGACGGTGCCGGCCAGCATGCCGATGACCAGGAGGCGAATTGCTTGTCGCATGGAACCCTCGTGTTATGAAAACGGCCATTGTATAGTTGAGCATATGGCTCGTGCTCACCGTCAAGCTGATTTTCTCTCCGCCGTACAAGTCACCGCTCATCGCTGGCCATCAGGCCGGCTGCGGGAAGATTGATTCTCACAATGAAGTTCGGCTGTTGGATGCGCTGACCGTTGTCTTCTCGCTGCGCCCCGCTGAGGTAAGGTAAAAGGACTATTGATCCAGCGCAACTGCTGCTAATATTTCCCTACTGCATTAATTCACTGGGGAAAACATGGAACGTCTCGACCGGCTGGAAGCGGTCCAGTCGATGCTGCTCGACATCGGGCAGACCTCGACCAGTTGCAGCGATATCAGCGAATTCATCCGCGCGGTGCACCGCGCCCTCGGCCGCATCATGTACGCGGCCAATTTCTATGTGGCGCTGTCGGACCGCGACGAAGGGACGGTGCGCTTCGTGTATTTTGTCGACGAATCCGACGAGGGCCCGGAGCTGAACCAGCCGGTGCGCCTGGCCTCGCCAGACGAGTCGCCCACCGCCTGGGTGATCCTGAACCGCCAGTCGCTGATCATGACGGCCGAGGACTTCCACGCGCGCGAGCGCGATGGCTCGAGCTTCGGCGCCGGCAGCGCGGCCGAGCACTGGATGGGGTGCCCGCTGCTCGACCAGCAGCACCTGCCGCTGGGCGCCATCGTCATCCAGAGCTATACCCCGGAACACACCTACGGCGACGAGGACCAGGCGCTGTTCGCCGTGATCGCGAACCACGTCTCGGTGGCGCTGCAAAGCCTGCAGAGCATGGACCGGCTCGAGCGCGCCGTGCAGGAGCGCACCGCGCGCCTGGCGCACGAGGTGGCCGAGCGCCGCCGCGCCGAGCAGGTGCAGCACGCCCTGTACCAGATCGCCAACCTGTCGGCCGGCGCCCTCGACACCAACGCGCTGATGGCCAGCCTGCACCGCATCATCGGCGAACTGATGGTGGCCGAGAACTTCATGATCGGCCTGTATCACCCCGACACGCGGGAAATCAGCATCCCGTATTTCGTCGACCAGAAGGATGCCGCGCCGCCGCTCGGGCGTTTCCCCTACGGCCAGGGCATGTGCTCCTGGCTGCTGGCCTCGAAACAGCCGCAACTGCACGACGCCGGCAGCTTCGCGCGCCTGGTGGCCAGTGGACAGGTTGCGGGCATCTTCGGCAATGTCGATATCGCGAGCTGGATGGGCGCACCGATGCTGGTGCACGACAAGCCCTACGGCGTGCTGATCGTGCAGAGCTACGACCCGGCGACCGTCTACACCAGGGCCGACCTCGACCTGCTGGCCTTCATCGCCAGCCACGTCGCGGTGGCGATCGCGCGCATGGAGGCCGATCGCAGGATGCGCAAGACCAAGGAGCTGCTGGAGGAGCAGAACGCGGCCCTGAACAGCGCGCTGACCCAGTTGCAGCAGGCCCAGGGCGAACTGGTGCGCAAGGAAAAGCTCGCCTCGCTGGGCGAACTGGTGGCCGGGGTCGCGCACGAGATCAATACCCCGCTGGGCATCTGCGTGACCGCGACCAGCCACCTGGTCGAGGAATTGCGCCTGACGCGCGGGGAACTGGCGGCCGGCGAGATGACGGAAGAGAGCCTGAACAGCTTTTTCGACATCGTCGACCAGTCGCTGCGCATCATGACCACCAACACCCAGCGCGCCGCGGCCCTGGTGCGCTCGTTCAAGCAGGTGGCGGTGGACCAGTCCTCGGGCGACATCCGCAGCTTCAACCTGCGCGCCTACATCAACGAGGTGCTGCTCTCGCTGCAGCCCAAGCTCAAGGGCCGCCCGATCAAGGTCGAGGTCGACTGTCCGCCCGACCTGGTGATGGACAGCTTCCCCGGCGCGGTGTCGCAGATCGTCACCAACATGGTCGTCAATTCTCTTGTGCACGGCTTCGAGCGCGACCAGCCCGGCCATATCGCGATCCGCGCCGCGCTCGAGGGCAATACGGTCGCCTTCAGCTATACGGACGACGGCGCCGGCATGGACAAGGAATCGCTGGATAAACTGTTCGATCCCTTCTTCACCACCAAGCGCGGCAGCGGCGGCAGCGGGCTGGGGGCGCACATCCTGTTCAACCTGGTGACGGGGGCGCTGGGCGGCACCGTGCAGGTAGATAGTGCGCCTGGGCAGGGCTTGCGTTATTCGCTGAGTTTCCCGCGCAGCGTGCGGGTCGAGAAGCTGGCGGCCTGAGGAGCATGTCTGGTGGGTTGCAGGGTGGACGGCTCCACCCGAAGTCGACGCGTGGTCGCGGCAGGCGCGCCGTCCACGCGTTCAGTTCCGGCACGCACCCCCGCAGGGTTTCAAATGAGGCGGATGCAGAAAACTTTCTCCTGACCGAAACGTCGAAGAACAAGGTCATAACGACCGCGTAAAGACCCCCAGCTTGATCCGGATCTTGTTATAGCTGCAAATCTAACTGAAATTTATTTCCGCATCTCGCCGATTCCTGACAACCGCACAGACCGCAATCAACACGCAACGGGTTTCAACTGGTAAGCGGCGTGTCCTCTTTCTTCAAAGTGCGGAGAACAAAGCTCGACTTACTGTGGCGGATGCCAGGAATCATGTACAGCTTCTCGCGCAGTAGACGCTCGTAATCCCTGGTGTCTTTTACCGCGATTCTGATGAAGTAGTCGTAATCTCCTGAAATAAGGAAAGCTTCGAGAACTTCGGGAATCGACTGAAGGGCACTACCAAACGCATTCAGCGTTTCCTGGCTATGGCTGCCAAGCGTTACCTGAACGATCACCGAGTCCTGATAGCCGATCTTCGCAAGATCGACCTTGATCGTATACGCCTGGATCGCGCCGGCATCCATCATGCGCTTTATACGATTCCAGCAAGACGTTGTCGACAGTCCGACCACATTACCGATTTCCTGTAGAGGTGTGCGTGAGTCTGCAAGCAGGATGCGCAATATCGCCAGATCTTGCCGGTCGAATATTTTTCCTGTTTCCGCCCCATTTTCCATAAAATTTTCCGTAAAAGCTTGCATATTCCTGAAATTATGAAGCACTTTCAGGGGCGTCGTCTATACAATTTTCGTATGACTACCTTATTGAATAATCCCGGCGCTCCAGTGCCGGTCGTTCCCTGTGTCACGCTTACCGGAGCACAGGTCTTGCTGTCGATATTGATAGAGGCAGGCGTTGATACTGTGTTCGGTTACCCCGGCGGCGCCGTGCTTCCACTGTATGACGCCTTGTATCGGGAGCCTCGCCTACGCCACGTGCTAGTCAGGCACGAGCAGGCCGCAGTACACGCTGCGGAAGGATATGCCAGGTCGACGGGGCGTTTGGGTGTAGTGTTCGTCACCTCCGGGCCAGGCATTGCGAACACGACATCTGGCCTGCTCGATGCCCTCTGCGATTCGATCCCGGTGCTGTGCATCAGCGGCCAGGTTGCCACCCATCTCATCGGAACGAACGCATTCCAGGAGTGCGACGCGATCGGCATTTCGCGTACGGTCACGAAGTGGAATGCGAAGATCGAAGCCTATGGCGACATTGCGAATACGGTGCGCGAAGCAATCGGCCAGGCGACGCAAGGCAAGCCTGGTCCGGTGCTGGTCGATGTACCGAAAAACATCCAGGCACAGGAATTCGCGCTTCGGCCGGAAGCGCTTTTTGCGCCGGCTCCATCGGTGCGAAGGCGGCACGCGCGCTTGCTGGAGAATACCGATGCCCAGTTCGAAGCGGCGGCCGCTCTGATCGCGGCGTCGCGTAGACCGGTCTTCTATGGTGGCGGAGGCCTGATCAACGCAGGCAACGCAGCCTGTGAAAAGTTCGCTAGCATCGTGCGGAAGAAAGATGCCCCCTGCACGTTGACTCTCATGGGGCTGGGCGCGTTCCCGGCCTCCGATCATCGTTGGTTGGGCATGCTGGGCATGCACGGAACGCTGGAAGCGAACCTGGCTATGAATGCGGCCGATCTGGTTGTCTGTGTCGGCGCACGATTTGATGATCGGGTAACTGGACGATTGGATCAGTTTTGTCCGCATGCAAAAATCATCCACATCGATATCGACCCGGCCTCGATCGGAAAGCTCGTGAAAGCGGATGTTGGGCTCGCCGGAGACTGTCATGTGGTCTTGGCCGAACTTGAGAAGTGGCTCGACGTTTCTAAAGCGGCCCTTGTTCCTACTCAGGAGTGGTGGCGCCGGATCCAGCGTTGGCGCGAGGTCAACTGTCTTGCATTCGCGCGCACCGGACGGAGCATTTCACCACAAATGCTGATGCACACCCTCGCAAAACAGCTCGTCGGCAAAGACGCCATTGTCTCGACCGACGTCGGGCAACATCAGATGTGGGCTGCCCAGTACTTGGGCTTCGACAAGCCGCGACGCTGGCTGACGTCGGGTGGTGCGGGCACGATGGGCTATGGCCTGCCGGCCGCGATCGGCGCGCAGATTGCCCACCCTCAAGCATTAGTCACCTGCATCAGCGGCGATGCTTCCATTCTCATGAACATTCAGGAGCTGGCGACTGCTGTCCAGCACCGTTGCCCGGTCAAGATCGTGCTTTCAAATAACGGCTGCATGGGCATGGTGCGCCAGTGGCAGGAGCTCCATCACGGAGGACGCTACAGCCACAGCTGGTCAGACGCCTTGCCTGATTTCGTGGCACTGGCGCGGGCGTTCGGCTGGCGCGGACGCCGGGTCGTGCATGCACGCGATCTCGAGACCGCACTCGAGGAATGCTTGTCAACCGACGGGCCATTTCTTCTCGATGTGGCGGTCGAGCAGACTGAGAACTGTTTTCCAATGATCCCGGCTGGTCGCGGTCATCATGAGGTCATGCTGTCGAAAGACGAGCTATACGGAGCTGTTGATGACAGCTGACTACTTGAGAAAAATTCTCGCAGCCCGGGTCTATGACGTTGCCGAGGTGACCGCGTTGGAATATGCTCCATCGCTTTCTCTTCACACGGGAAACCGTGTGTATCTCAAACGTGAGGACATGCAGCCCGTCTTCAGCTTTAAGCTGCGGGGTGCCTATAACAAGATGGCACGTCTACAGCCAGTACAGCGGCAGTGCGGAGTCGTCTGCGCCTCAGCAGGGAACCATGCGCAGGGCGTCGCGTTATCGGCCGCACTGTTGCGTTGCCGCGCCACGATTGTCATGCCTGTAACAGCACCCGTCGTCAAGGTCGATGCGGTTAAGCGGCACGGGGGCAATTTTGTCGACATCGTACTGCATGGACGGTCCTATTCAGACGCGGCAAACCACGCCTTCACGCTGGCGTCCGAACGAAAGTTAACGTTCATACATCCTTTCGACGATCCTGACGTCATCTCTGGACAAGGGACGGTTGGAATGGAAATTCTGCATCAGCACCCCGACCCCATCCATGCAATCTTTGTTCCGGTCGGCGGAGGGGGGCTTATCGCCGGCGTTGGTGCGTACGTCAAAGAATGCCGCCCAGACACGAGGATCATCGGCGTCCAGGCAAGTGACTCCAATGCGATGGCACGCAGCTTGAAAGCGAATAAACGGATCACCTTGCCAGAAGTGGGACTTTTTTCCGATGGCACTGCTGTGCAGCTCGTTGGCGAGGAAACCTTTCGTATTGTCCAGAAAGTGGTAGACGAGGTCATCGTGGTGGATACCGATGATATCTGCACAGCGATCGAGGATGTGTTCAAGGATACGCGCGGGATCCTCGAACCATCGGGAGCGTTGGCAGTGGCCGGCATGAAGGCATATGTAAGGGATCAAGAAGCAATCGGAGTGCCCGTTTGCGACAAGGCCCTGATTGCAATCGCCAGCGGCGCAAATATCGACTTTTCGCGTCTGAAATTCGTCTCCGAACGAGCTGGCATGAACAGAGACATGCGCACCACTATCTCAGCAGGTGGTCATTGATGTGCTTCCCGTGCCTTGAAGTCGTCTGTGAGGCGCAACTAAGGAACGCGGCGTGCACGCGATGACAATGAGTATTTGCATCAAAACAAGCTAACATTGATTGCTATGAAAATTTTTTATGACAAAGATTGCGACCTCTCCCTCATCAAAGGCAAGAACGTCGCCATCATCGGCTACGGCTCGCAAGGCCACGCCCACGCGCAGAACCTGAGCGAATCGGGCGTCAACGTCACCGTCGGCCTGCGCCGCGGCGGCGCTTCCTGGAACAAGGTCGAACAGGCCGGCCTGAAGGTCGCCGAGGTCGACGAGGCCGTCAAGAATGCCGACGTCATCATGATCCTGCTGCCGGACGAGAACATCGCCCAGGTCTACAAGGAAAACGTCGAGCCGAACGCGAAGCAGGGCGCAGTCCTCGCCTTTGCCCACGGCTTCAACGTCCACTACGGCCAGGTCGTGCCGCGCGCCGACCTCGACGTCATCATGATCGCGCCGAAGGCCCCGGGCCACACCGTGCGCAATACCTACAAGCAGGGCGGCGGCGTGCCGCACTTGGTCGCGGTCTACCAGGACAAGTCGGGCGCGGCGCGCGACATCGCGCTGTCGTATGCCATGGCCAATGGCGGCGGCCGCGCCGGCATCATCGAGACCAACTTCCGCGAAGAGACCGAGACCGACCTGTTCGGCGAACAGGCCGTGCTGTGCGGCGGCACCGTCGAGCTGATCAAGGCCGGCTTCGAGACCCTGGTGGAAGCCGGCTACGCGCCCGAGATGGCCTACTTCGAGTGCCTGCACGAACTGAAGCTGATCGTCGACCTGATCTACGAAGGCGGCATCGCCAACATGAACTACTCGATCTCGAACAACGCCGAATACGGCGAGTACGTGACCGGTCCGAAGGTCGTCACCTCGGCGACGAAAGAGGCGATGAAGCAGTGCCTGAAGGACATCCAGACCGGCGAGTACGCGAAGAGCTTCATCCTCGAGAACAAGGCCGGCGCCCCGACCCTGATCTCGCGCCGCCGCCTGACCGCCGAGCACCAGATCGAGGAAGTCGGCGCCAAGCTGCGCGCGATGATGCCGTGGATCGCGAAGAACAAGCTGGTGGATCAGTCGAAGAACTAAGCTGGCTTTCGGCGCGCTCTGCAGGGTAGTGACAGTTATCGTGATCTAAGCAATGTCATCGGTTGGTGCGCTTGTCTGCTTGTTCCCATTGATTAGTGACAGCTTTTTCGTTCTGTACAGTGGTGCCGAAGCCGCAGGCAAATCGGTCGCCCGGGTGTAGCAGACTACCTACGATGGCTAAGCTGACGCCTGCTCTCGGTGGGCACCGGGGCGCCACCCTACGTTCGAAGTCGCTGAATCAATCCGGCCATTGCCGGTTGATCTCCACCGCCTTGTCCATGTTCTTGATCAAGAGGTCGACGTAATACGGGTCGAGGTGCTTGCCCGCCACTTCGCGCAGGTAGTCGGTCACCTGTTCGACCGGCCAGGCTTCCTTGTAGCAGCGCTCGTGGCTGAGGGCGTCGAAGACGTCGGCCACGGCGACGATGCGGGCGTAGGGGTGGATATCTTCGCCCTTCAGGCCTTGCGGGTAACCGGTGCCGTCGAACTTCTCGTGGTGCTGGTGGGCGATCACGGCGGCGGCTTTCAGGATCGGGCGGGTCGAGCCGTCCAGGATCTGCAGGCCGACCGTCGGGTGCTGCTTCATGATTTCCCATTCCTCCGGCGTCAGGCGGCCAGGTTTCAGCAGCACGGCGTCGGGGGTAGCGATCTTGCCGACGTCGTGCATCGGCGCGGCGTGCATCAGGGTCGCGGTTTCGTCGTCCGGCATGCCGGAGGCCTGGGCCAGCATGTGGCAGACCTGGGACATGCGGCGCACGTGGTTGCCGGCCTCGTTCGAGCGCGATTCGACCACGTCGCCCAGGCGCAGGATGAGCTCGGCCTGGGTATCGGTGATTTCCTGGTTCAGCAGGATGTTGTCGAAGGCGATCGCCACGCCCGAGCAGAACACCTCGAGCAATTGGGCGTCGATTTCCGAGATTTCCTCGACCCCGTGCAGCACGAGGAGGGAGGCCTTGCCGCTGTTGTTCGGGAAGTAGCCGACGTAGGTGTCGCCGTGCAGCTTGGAGATGCGGTTGTGGCGCGCCTCGTCGAGCTGGGCCAGCAGTTCGGGGCCGATCGCCTCCTTGCCACCATCCTTGTCGAAGTCGCCGATGCGGGCCAGCACCTCGTACTGGCTCTCGCCGGTGATCACGCTGGCGCCCTTCAGGCGCAGCAGCATGCTCTGCTCCAGGCGAAGCAGCGCGACGACCTGTTGCAGCAGGCCGCTGGCGAAGTCCTTCAGGTTGCGTTGCTGGAAGATGTGGCTCGACGCCGCGATCACGCGCTCCAGGCCTTCGCGGTAGCTCTGCTGGACGCGGCGCGCATCCTCGACCTTCATGATGTCGCGGTAGGCGCGCAGCGCCGCGAAGGTCGTGGTAAACAGTTTGGTCCGATCGAGCTCGGTCTTTTCCTTGTAGTCGTTGATGTCGTAGTCGACGATCACGCGTTCTTCCGGCGCCTGGCCCGGCTGACCGGTGCGCAGCACGATGCGGGTGAACTGGTTGTCCAGGTCCTGGCGCATCCAGCGCGCCACTTCCAGGCCGCTGTCTTCGCGCTCCATCACCACGTCGAGGAAAACCAGGGCGATGTTCTCTTCGCGCGCCAGGATTTCCTTGGCCTCCACGCCGCTGTAGGCGTGCAGGAAAGTCAGCGCCCGCCCATCGAGGCGGAACCGGCTCAGCGTCAGCTTGGTGATGTCGTGGATGTCGGGTTCGTCGTCGACGAGGAGAACTTTCCACGGGGCGAGCTTGGGCGCGGCTGCAGACAGAAAAGACATGGCGTTTCCGATACCGTTAAAGGGGCGCTACAAACGAGTCGATGAAATACAACGATGATGAGTGGTATTGCGCCTGATCAATATACAGGCGAATCGATTGTAGTACGCCTTCACTTCCTTAACAACAGGCAATAGAAGCGTTCCGCCGGCAATATGCTTAATGTTGGAGGAAAGACTCATTCATAGCGCTTCTGGCAACGCTCACAGAAGAAACTGCGCCGGTTGGTGCGGCCGAGGTGGGCCTTCTTGAAGGGGATATGGCAGCGCGGGCAGGTCGTCTTGGCGTGGGCCAGCCAGTGCTGCTTGAGCACATATTCCTTTTTCCACGCCAGGAAATCGAAACTGTATTGACGGGCTTCTTCGACCAGGGCGCGCAGCTTGGGGGCCGGCAGCGCGCCCATTGTCGAGAGCGGATGGACGCGGATGCGAAACAGCACCTCGTTCTTGATGATGTTGCCCACGCCCGAGAAGATGTCCTGGTCGAGCAGGGCGTCGCAGGCCAGCATCCCGGGTTGGGCGCGCAGCTTCTTGCGCGCCCGTTTCGGGTCCCAGGCATCCGACATCACGTCGGCGCTCCAGTCGTACTGGCTGTCGAGGTCGGCATCGATCTCGCGGATCGCGCAGGCGTAGAAATTCAGTTCGCCGCCATCGGCCGTGCGCAGGTAAAGCCTGGGCGGCTTGTCGCGCCTTTCGTTCACCCGGTAGGTGCCGAACAGCAGGAAGTGGATGCGCACCACCATGGTCGGTAGTTCGATCAGGAAATGCTTGCCCCAGGTGCGCAGCGAGACGATGGTCTGGCCGACCAGGCGCGCAGGATCGATGGCCCTGACGTTGCCGCCGGCCTCGACGATGGTCTGGCCGACGAAGCCGGTGGTTGCTTCCTTCAAGATGACGAGCGATGGTCCTTCGGGCACGGTTGACCTCCTTGCGGCCATTCTGCCCCTGCCTGTCCGGTCCGGCTGTGCGAGGACTAACAATTCGAAACAGGATTTACCGGCGAGAGACGAGACACCCCGGGCAGACCCCGCCAAACCGGCGTATATTTGAACGGTAAAAAGATTACCCAAGAAAGGAATCGCCATGAAGACTGTGATTCGACACCTGGCTGCTGCCGGGCTGCTGGCGCTGGCCGGCGCCGCGTCCGCCGGCGTGACCGTCAACTACATCGAGCCCGACCGCTTTACGGATGTGCCGTTCACGCCCTGGGAGCGCGAAGAAACGCTGAAGAGCCTGACCGAGCATTTCGCCAAGCTGGGCGCGCAACTGCCGCCGGGGCAGGACCTGCGCATCGACGTCAAGGACGTCGACCTGGCCGGCCGCGAATTCCCGGGCCGTGGCGGGCGCGACCTGCGCGTGGTGCGCAGCAATGGTCCCGACTGGCCGCGTATCGACCTGCACTACACGGTCGAGCAGGACGGTCGCGTGCTGCGCAGCGGCGACGCCCAGCTGCGCGACATGGGTTTCATGGACCGCATGGTGCGTGCCGGCGACAGCGACCCGCTGCGCTTCGAGAAGCGCATGGTCGACGAATGGTTCTACTCGACCATCATGCCGCGCGACCGCGCCGCGCGCCGCTGAGCAGCGCACGCCAACGGTAAAGAAGCGGACGCCGGCTGCCTGGCCCCATCGTGGTCCGGGCAGCCGGCGCTTTTTATTTCCCTTCCCCTTTCGCCGCTTCTTCCTTCCTGCTCACGCGGTGCTCGGCCACGGCCTGCACGTCGCGCACCGTGTAATCGCCCGGCACCGCGAACAGCGCGGCCTCCGGTTCGCCGCGTTTTACATTTTCCAGCCGGTAGACGAATTCGCCGCTGCGCGGGTCGCTGTGTTTGGCGTAGACCGTCATCTGCAGGTCCGGCGCATACCAGCTCTCGTCGGCGACCACGATGGGGGCGCGGTTGCCGATCTCGCCGGCCGGGATCTCGTAGCTGCGCAGCCTGCCCTCGGCCTTGATGCCATCGAATTCGCGGGTGCCGAGCTCGCGGCTGACGGCCTTGGCGGCCCATTTGCCGTCCCCGGCCGCGCCGGCGACCAGCGGTCCGATGCGCGCGGCAAAGGCGCGCGCGTCCGGGCCCGCGTTCGGCCCCGGTTTCGGCAATTCGATCACACGCACCGTCTCGCGCGTACCGCCGGCATCGCGCTCGACGCGGCGCACCACGATCTCGCGTCCGTTCGGCCCCTCGCGCTGCTCGACCTGCGGCAGCCTGCCCTCGCGGCGCAACTGCTCGACGCGCGCCCGCGCCGCCTCCGCCGCACCGCGCGAGGCCTCGGCAGCACTGCGCGCAGCATCGGCCGAAGCGCGGGCGGCCTGGGCGGCTTCGCGCGCGGCGACAGCCTCCGCACGCGCGATGCCGGGACGCGGCAGCCTGGTCGCGGTGCGCGTGCGCGGATTGAGGATCCAGGTGGCGTTGGCGACCGGGTCGTTGATGGTCACGTTGCGCAGCTCGCCCTTGTCGTCGAGGACTTCCAGCCGGGTGCGGCCGGCGCTGTCGCGGTAGCTGGCCGAACGCGTGCGGCGCTCGATCTGGTTGCCGTCGGCCAGTTGCTGGATGCGCTCGGAGACCGCCTGGGCGCTGTAGGGCGCGTTCTTCACCGCCCGGCCGTGGAGGCGCAGTTCATGGAAGCGCATGTCGCCCGCACCCATGTCGTCCACACGCATGTGTTCGTGTTGCACCACGCGCAGGGGCGCATCGGCCTCTTCCTCGGCCAGGGCGGGGGAAAGGAAACCGGCCAGCAGGGCGGCCAGCAGCAGGGGTCTGGTGTTCATGCTTGTCCTCGTCAAGGTGGATCAGTCGTGAATGGAAGTCAGGCGCAGCGCCAGCGGTTCGCCGTCGGCCGCGACCAGCATTTCGGCGCGCACCGCCTCGCCCGCCTGCTCGGGAGCGACCGGCAGGCCGAGCGCGGCGAGCATGGCGCGCGGCACCTCGGCCTCGACCAGGCGCGGCTCGGGCTCCTGCTCGATGCGCTCGACCGAGTCGAGGGCGATGAAGGCGGCGCCGTTCTCCAGGCGCCAGGGCGGCGTGCGCAGGGCCAGTTCGTCGGCGGGGCGGGGCGGCGCCAGCAGGGTGGCCAGCACCACCGCGGTCACGGCTGCGCAGGCGCCCGCCGCGCCCCATTCGGGCAGGCTCAGCTTCGGTAGCAGGCGGCGGTACCAGGGCTGCCGGGGCGGGAACTGTGCGGCGAAGGCCTGCATCAATTCCTTTTCCACGCAGCGCGGCGTATCGATGCCGTTCATCGCGCCGCGCAGCGCGGCCAGGCGGGCGTCGAGTTCGGGGGTGTCGTCGGGTTCCATGCGTGCAGCTTCCATCTCAGGCGGCGCCGGCGTGGGCGCGCAGGTGTTTGGCGAGGGCGGCGCGGCCGCGCGACAGGCGCGAGCGCACGGTGCCGATGTCGACCTGGCAGATCGTGGCGATCTCGAGATAGGACAGGTCGTGCAGTTCGTAGAGGATGAGGACGTCGCGGTAGTGCGGCGCCAGCCGGGCCAGCGCGCGCCGCACTTCCTCGGCGGTTTCGTCGGCCAGCACCCGGCCCAGGGGGCCGGCCGCTTCGCAGGGCGGTTCGGATGCGCCGTCGTCCAGGTCGGGGTCCGGCAGGGGCGACTCGCGCCGGCGCGGCTCCTCGTGCTTGAGGATCAGCAGGCGCGCCACGCCGAACAGGAAATGCTGCAGGCTGCCGCGCAGCGCATCGAAGGCGAAGCGCCCGGTCAGCAGGCCCATGAAGCATTCCTGCACGATGTCGGCGGCAGTGTCGGCCGAGCCGCAACGCAGCAGGGCGAAGCGGTACAGCGGGCCCTGGTGGCGCCGGTACAGCGCCGCGAAGGCGGCGGCGTCTCCGGCGCGCATCCGGCGCAGTAGGTCATCGTCAGGGGTGGCGGGTGTGATGGTCATGGTGTCATCTCTCACCCGTATTCCGCTCGGCAGGCCGGAAAGTTCCAGCTATTTTGTCGCGCTCCCCGGGCGCGGCGTTTTCAGTCGATCCAGTTCACGCGATCGAACTTGTTGCGGAAGTCTTCCGGCATGGCGACCACCTGGCTGGTCTTGTAGTTAAAGAAGACGAAGCCGGACTTGGCCATGGCGACCAGTTTCCTGTCGCGCGGGCGGGTGATGCGGAAGATGATGTCTCCGCCATACTTGTTGAAGTCCATCACGCCGACCTCGAACAGCAGCTGGTCGCGCGCATGTGCCTCGGCGCGGTAGGTCGTGGCCAGGTCGGTGACGATGATGCCGGTGCCGTCGCGCTCGGTTTCGGGGACGCCGAACTCGAACAGGAAACGGGCCCGCGCCTCGGAGATCATCGAGATCATCGAGTCATTGCCGAGGTGGTTGGCGCCGTTGATGTCGGTGACGCGCACCGTCAAGGGCGTGGAATAGTAATACTGGTCTTCGGGGAAATTGAGATGTAAGCGTGCCATCAGGGAATTCTAACCTCATCAGGAGGCGGGAGCCCTCACAATTTTGTAGATGCGGCCATTGCCGCTGACGATGTACAGCTCGCCGGCGCTGTCGCGCCCGAAGGACACGACCCGTCCGGGCGAGGCAATGCCCCAGTCGCGTTGTTCGCCGATGCTGTTGCTGTTGCCGTTGCCGCTGGCCAGGAAGCTCTTCAGGTAGCCGCCGCAGTAGTCGGAATAAAAATAATGCCCGGCCAGTTCGGGAAGCGCGCTGCCGCGGTAGACGAAGCCGCCGGTGATCGAGCAACCGTTGACGTCGTTGTCGCCGTGTTCGTACTCGAAGGCGGGCAGGGTCAGGCCGCTACGGTCGCAGCTTCCCGTGCCGAAGCAGGCCCTGCCTTCCATGATGTCCCAGCCGTAGTTCAGGCCAGCTTCGGACAGTGGCGCGATGTTGACCTCTTCGCGCTCGCCCTGGCCGACGTCGGCAATGTAGAGGCGGTCGGCGTCGAAGGCGAAGCGCCAGGGGTTGCGCAGTCCCGACGCCCAGATTTCCGGCAGCCGCCCGGGCTGGTTCAGGTAGGGGTTGCCGGGCGGGATGCTGTAGGGCTGGCCGGCGCTGGCGCCGCGCACGTCCACGCGCAGCAGCTTGCCCAGGCCCACGGCGAGGTTCTGGGCGTTGCCGAAAGGGTCGCCCGCGCCGCCGCCGTCGCCCGTGCCGACATACAGCAGGCCGTCCGGTCCGAAGGCGGCCAGGCCGCCGAAGTGGTTGATGTACTGGGGATGCGGCAGGCGCAGGATCACCAGGCCCGAGGTGGCGTCGGCCACGTTCGGCAGCGGCGAGGAGCCGAAGCGCTCGACTATGATGTTCTGCTGCAGATCGGTGTAATACACATAGAAATAGCCGTTGCGGTCGAAGTCGGGGTCGAAGGCCATCGACAGCAGGCCGCCTTCGCCCCCGGTGAAGACGCGGCCGCTGATGTCGAGCCAGGGAACGGTCAGCGCCGTGCCGTTCTGCAGCACACGGATGGTGCCGCCGCGCTCGACGACGAACAGGCGCTCGTCATTGGCGGGTGCGGCAACGAAGGTGGGGGCGTCGAAGTCGCCGCCGACCTGGGACAGCGTCAGCCCCAGGGTGCCGGCGCCGTAGGCGACGCTGGCGCTGGCGGTGGCGCCGGCGCTCACGCTCACGCTTTGCGTGGCCGGCGTGGGCGTGTAGGTGGCGGCGCCGACCGTGACATTCGAGGCGGCAACCGTGTAGCTGCCGGGCGCCAGGCCGCTCAGTGTCTGCGAGCTGGTTAAGTCTTGTGTGAAATTGTTGGGACCGGTCACGCGCACCGCCGCATTCGTGCCGGCGGGCAGGGCGGTGATGTTGACTTGCAGGGAGCCGGTGCTGGCGCCGGGACCGGGCGCCGGAACGCTGCCCGGATTGCCGCCACCGCCACCACAGGCGGCCAGCAGGAACAACAGGGGCAGGAGGGACAGCAGGAACTTCCGTGCGCGATCGACCAGCATGACAGGCCCCCACAGGAATGAGCACATCCACGGTGTCATTCTGCCAGCGGACGCGGGTCTGGCGCGCACATTAAGAACCTGTTCCAGTAGGCGGAGGGCGCGCCAGAGAAATTGCCCGCCTGGCTCAGGGCTGCGTGGGGACGGAGGGGGCGCGCTGACGGGTCTTGGCGACCACGCCCGAAGGATTGATCAGGATCACGAATTCGGAAAAGCGCCCACCGCCGGCCGGGGACTGGTAGACCCAGGCCTCGAAGCCGCTGTCGAACACGACGGCCTTGGTCTTGCCGAAGGCCGCGAGCAGTTCGGCCCTGGTGGTGCGGCCGGGTACGACGGAGGCGGCGAGGCGCTCGGCCGCGACCTGGGTGCCCGCCGGAATCGTGCCGGTGGCGCAACCTGCCAGCAGCGCCAGGGCGAGCGCCGGGACCAGGACGAGGGCATGCGGCTTCATCGGCTCTCCTCCACGGCGGGGGCCGCGGCTGCGGGCGGCGCGGCATCGACCATGTACTCGAACTCGACCAGGGTGTCGTCGGGCCAGCTCGTGTCCCAGATCGGCGCGTAATAGGTGCGGTCGAGCAGCACCTGGCAGTCGCAGAAGGGCAGCATCTCGCGCGTCTGGATGCCGCCGGCGTAGAGCATGTCGAAGGGCAGCACTTCGCTGCGTTCGCCGGCGCGCAGGCGCACCGCGAAGATGGGGCGGTCGGCGAAGAACAGGTAATTGCCTTGCGGGCTGTTGCAGACCCCCTCGGGCGTGGTGAGGGCATCCGAGAGCCAGCCGAACAGGGGCGAACTGTTCGAGACCAGTCCGGCCTCGACGCCAACCCGGCATTCCAGGCGCAGGTCGCCCAGGCGGCGCGTGTCGGGCGGCAGGCCCGGGGTCCTGATCAGGGCGCGCCACGTCATGCTGGTGGTCTTGCGGTTGGCGAGCACGGCCGCGTCTTCGCGCAGGGCCTGCTCGTTACGCGGCAGCACGAAGCTGTTGTCGGGCGCCACCGGTACCGGCACCGAGACGGTGTCGCCGGCCACGCGCAAGGTGATGCCCGTCATTTTCACGTCGGGCGTGCGCGGCAGCAGCTGGAAGCGCAGGTTCGCCGCGGGCGCGAAACGGTGCTCGCGCTCGAAGCGTTCCATGCCTCGGATCATCTTGCGGTAGGATTTGTCGACCGGGTCGCGCGTCGAGGTGACGTTCACGGTGGCGACGGGGGTGTCGGCAGGGGTATCGGCACGGGTATCCTGCGCCCTCGCCGCCGTGGTGACGGCGGCGAAGGCGCAGGCGAGCAGGATGCAGCACGCGAGCGGCCGCATGGCGCTTACCAGTAGCGGACGCGGCCGGTGTCCATGTGGACGAATTGCGAGTCCGGGTAGTACCCGACCCCGCCGCCGCGCATGGCCATGGCGGCCTTGCGCAGTTGCGCCAGATCCTTGCCCGGCAGGCGGATGTCGATGGCCTTGCCGTCCATGTGCATGCTGTGCTTGGCCACGCCAGTGCTGTTGGCGCGCAGCTTGGCGTTCGATTCGGGCGAGCGGTAGCCGGAAATCACGTGTACCAGCTGGTTGTTGCCGAACTTCGTGCTGACTTCGTTGAGCAGGACCAGCAATTGCGGATCGATCGGCGCGATCTGGTTATTGCGATGGTCGCGCAGCACCTTGTTGATGTCCTGCAATGCATCCGGAATGAATTGGCCTTCGGCCCAGAACACGCTGCGTACGGTTTCGCCAGTATGGGTGTTGTACAGGCGCAGCGTACGTTCACCGGGCGCGGCCTGGGCAGTCTTGGCCAGGGCGGGCAGGCTGATCGCCGATACGAGTGCAACAGAGCCTTTGAGGAAAGAGCGGCGGTGGTTCATTCAAGATCCTTTGCGCTGGTTCAGATAAGACCGCCATGATAGCCCGATTTCGCTAATTCTGCAGAAAATAGAGCGAAAATGCGATGTGATGGCGTAAGGTTAACAACTTTTAAAGGGGTATTGCATGCAATTGCGTCAACTTCGGAAGTCAATTCGTTACCTCTGCATGGCCGGCCTCCTGGCGGGTCCGGCCCTGCCCGTGCTGGCCCAGGTGGAAGCTACCGGCGCGCCGCCCGAGGTCAAGGGCTGGCGCCTTGAAACGGTCACCGACGCCCTGCCGCGCGCCTGGGGCATGGCCTGGCTGCCCGACGGACGCATGCTGGTCACCGGCAAGGAAGGCAGCCTGCACCTGGTCGCCGGCAAGCAGGTGACGACAGTGCCGATCGAGGGGCTGCCCAGGCTCATGACGGGCGGGCAGGGCGGCCTGCTCGACATCGCGGTCCACCCGGCGGACAAGGACGGCAAGGTCCGCGTCTACATGACCATGGCGAACGGGACCAGCAGCGAGAACCGCACCATCCTCGTGCAGGGCGTTTTCGACGGCAGGAAGGTCGGCGGCGTCAGAACACTGTTCCAGGCTTCGCCCTCGAAGAGCGGCGGCCAGCACTTCGGCTCGCGCATCGCCTGGCTGCCCGACGGCACCCTGTTGATGAGCATCGGCGACGGCGGCAATCCGCCCCAGCGCGTGGGCAACATGCTGGCGCGCGATCAGGCCCAGAACCTGGGCAGCCACAACGGTTCCATCCTGCGCCTGACTTTGGAGGGCAAGGCGGCGCCCGGCAATCCGCTGGCGGGCAGGTCCGGCGCGCTGCCGGAGATCTGGTCTTACGGCCACCGCAACATCCAGGGCTTGACCGTCGATCCCGAAGGCCGCGTCTGGGCCAGCGAGCATGGCCCGCGCGGCGGCGATGAGATCAACCGCATCGAGGGCGGCAAGAACTACGGCTGGCCGCTGCAGAGTTTCGGCCTGGACTACAGCTCGCGCGAGCCGATCGGCAAGCACAGCGTACCGGGCATGGTTGACCCGGTGGTGGCCTGGTCGCCGTCGCCCGCCCCCTCGGGCCTGGCCTGGTACACCGGCAGCGCCTTCCCCCAATGGCGCGGCAGCCTGTTCTCCGGCAGCCTGGCCGGCGAGGACCTGCGCCGCATCGCCTTCGACAAGGACGGCAAGGCCGTGCGCCAGGAAAAGCTCGACATCGGCGCCCGCGTGCGCGACGTGCGCCAGGGTCCGGACGGCCAGCTCTACGTGCTGACCGACGAGGACAAGTCGCGCCTGCTGCGGATCGTGCCCGACAAAGGCTGAGCGCCGCTAACGGACGCCGCCACCCATCGCCTTGGCCGATACTGGGGGACCACTGTAGGGTGGGCGCCCCCGTGCCCACGCGTGACGCCTGCGTCGTGTTGGCATTCATGAAGCGCAGCGTCTTCTCATCGTTTACGCGTGGGCACGGGGCGCCCACCCTACGTCCGTGATTTGACAGCATTTGGCCACACAAGGAGGAACGATGGACGACTTCAAGATAGACCTGGCCAGCACCGCGCTGGTCCTGATCGACCTACAGAACGGCAACATGGCGCGCGAGCTGGCGCCGTATTCGAGCCAGCAGGTGCTCGGCAACTGCGTGCTGCTGGCGCAGGAAATGCGCAGCCGCGGCGCGATGGTGGTGTTCGTGCGGGTCCTGCTGAACGAGTTGCAGCCGGGCCCGGCGGACGCGCCCCTGCATGCGGCCGATGCGCCGCCCCCGCCGCCGGACGCCTCGCAGTTCGCGCCCGAGGCCGGCATCGAGGCGACCGACATCGTCATCACCAAGCGCCAGTGGGGCGCCTTCTACGGCACCGAACTGGACCAGTTGCTGCGCCGCCGCCACATCAGGACGCTCATCCTGGGCGGCATCGTCACCAACATCGGCGTCGAGTCGACCGCGCGCGCGGCCCATGACCTGGGTTACGCGCTCGTGTTCGCCGAGGACGCGATGAGCGGCATCAGCGCCGAAGCCCACGATTTCGCCTGCAAGAACACCTTCCGCATCATGGGGCGGGTGCGCAAGACGCGCGAGCTGATCGACGCGCTGCAGGCCGGCACCGGCGACGCATGAAAAAAGCGCCGCCGGGTCTGCCCCGGCGGCGCCTCGGCCTCCTGGCCCGGCTTGGGTCTCGCCTCAGCCGGCCTTGTGGATCTCGGCCGTGATCTCGTACGAGCGCAGGCGCGCCGCGTGGTCGAAGATCTGCGAGGTGATCATCAGCTCGTCGGCACGGGTGTGCGCGATGAAGGCCTTGAGCTGTTCCGCCACGCTGGCGGGCGAGCCGATTGCCGAGCACGACAGTACCGAATCGAGCATCGCGCGTTCCTGGGGCGCAAGCAGCTCCAGGTAGCCGCGCACCGGCGGCTGCAGGCGCGTCGGGCGGCCGCTGCGCAGGTTCACGAAGGCCTGCTGCATCGAGGTGGCCTGGTAATGGGCTTCCTCGTCGCTGTCGGCGGCGAAGACGTTAAAGCCGAGCATCACATAGGGTTTGTCGAGCTGGGCCGACGGACGGAAATTCGCGCGGTACAGTTCGATTGCCTGCATCATCATCTGCGGCGCGAAGTGCGAGGCGAAGGCGTACGGCAGGCCGAGCGCGGCGGCGAGCTGGGCGCCGAACAGGCTGGAGCCGAGGATCCACAGCGGCACCTTCAGGCCGGCGCCCGGCACCGCCTTCACCTGGCGGCGCGGCGAGTCGGCGAAGTAGTCCTGCAGTTCGACGACGTCCTGCGGGAACTCGTCGGCGTCCGAGGCCAGGTTGCGGCGCAGGGCGCGCGCGGTGACGTGGTCGGAACCGGGCGCGCGGCCCAGGCCGAGGTCGATGCGTCCCGGGAACAGCGACTCGAGCGTGCCGAACTGTTCGGCGATCACGAGCGGGGAGTGGTTCGGCAGCATGATGCCGCCGGCGCCGACACGGATGGTGGACGTTCCAGCGGCAACATAACTCATCAGCACAGAGGTGGCGGCGCTGGCGATGCCCGGCATGCCGTGGTGTTCGGCCAGCCAGAAACGGTTGTAGCCCCAGCGCTCGCCATGCTGGGCGAGATCGAGTGAATTATGGAAAGAAGCGCGCGCATCGCTGCCTTCGGCGATGGGCGAGAGATCGAGTATGGAGAAGGGAATCATGGGTTGCATGATACGCCGAAGGATTTTTTCTCGCTGTCCGGGTCGGCAAAACGGCCCGGGCGCCAGGCAGCGCGGCCGTCGTGCCGGCGTAAAGATTGACCCACGGATATTGCTTATCTATTATCTAGCGCTCCTGCGCCCGCACACATCCGGCGTACGCTCCCTTCCGCATTCCAGGACTCCCATGCGCACCTGTTCCCGCATTTATTCCTTCGATGGGCTGCTCAAGCGCCAGACCGCGATCGCCACTGCCTGTTTCGCCCTGCTGGCCGCCGGCTGCGCCCAACTCCCGGACAACGCCGCGCCGGCCGCCGCGCAGGCGCAGGGCGGGCTCGACAGCACTAGGTTCGCGCGCATCGACGGCGCCGTGAACGCGGCGATCGCCGAACGGCGCCTGCCCGGCGCGGTCTTCCGCCTCGAGCGCGGCGGCGACGTCTACGAGCAGGCCTATGGCCGCACCAGCTACGAGCCCGGCGCCCCGGCGGTCGTGCCGGGAACGGTATACGACGCCGCCTCGCTGAGCAAGGTGCTGGCGACCGCGCCTTCCGTCCTGCTGCTGGCCGAGGACGGCAAGCTCGACCTGGATGCAAAGCTGGTCGATTATTTTCCGGAGTGCGAGGGCGGCGGCAAGGAGGCGATCACGATCCGCCACCTGCTGAACCACACCTCCGGGCTGGCGGCGGGCTTGCCGGCGAAACCGGCCTGGAGCGGCGATGCGGCGGCCCACGCGCTGGCCTGTGCGCAGGCCGTGACGCATCCGCCTGGCACTTTCTTCCGCTATTCGGACATCAACTACATCCTGCTCGGCCAACTGGTGCACAAGCTCTCGGGCATGCCGCTCGACGCCTTTGCCCAGGCGCGCATCTTCACGCCGCTGGGCATGCGCGACACCGGCTACCTGCCGCTGCGCCGCTTCGCGCCGGAGGCGATCGCGCCGACCCAGAAGCTGGGAGGGAATGCAGGAAGCTCGCTCCACGACGACGTCGGGACAGGCGCGCTGCTCCAGGGCGTGGTGCACGATCCGACGGTGCGCCGCATCGGCGGCGTGGCCGGTTCCGCCGGCGTGTTCACCACGGCGCGCGACGTCGCGCGCTTCGCGCGCATGCTGCTCGGCGGCGGCGCACTCGATGGCGTGCGCGTCTTGCAGCCCGGGAGCGTGCGCCTCCTCACCACGGTACAAAGCCCGCCGGGCGTCGCCGCGCTGCGCGGGCTCGGCATGGACATCGATTCGCCCTACGCGCAGCGTCCGCGCGGCGCTTTGTACCCGGTGGGAAGCTTCGGGCATACCGGTTTCACCGGCTGCGTCCTGTGGATCGATCCCGCTTCGCGCAGCTTCTACGTGTTCCTGTCGAACCGCGTCTACCCGGACGACAAGGCCAATGTGCTGCCCCTGTACACCCGGCTCGGCACCCTGGCGGCCGAGTCGGCGCAGGTGGGAGCGGGGCGCGCCGGAACCGCTGTCGCAGCCCCCTGAAAACGGCGTTCTCGACTTTCCAAATGGCTACCGCGCGCCCCCTTCATGGCGACCTCTTTTAGACTCGGCGTCCTCACATGTCATTGATATTGTTGAGGAATGTAGCCCCCAAACCATTAGGAGATCGACATGAAAATGCATAAACTGTTGAAAGGCCTGTTGGGCGCTTCCGTCGCTGCGGCGATGGCTGTTTCCATGAACGCACATGCGCAATCGAGCAGCACCGCCGGCCAGTCCGGCAGCTCCGGCCAGTCCGGCAGCTCGCAAGCGACCGGCTCGTCGGCCTCCGGCGACCAGCACTCGGACACGACCAAGCATTCCAGCAAGAAGAAACAGAAGAAGCACAGCAGTTCTTCGGGCGCCAGCGGCAGCAGCAGCTCGGGCACCACGTCGGGCTCCTCGGGCAGCGGCACCAGCGGCAGCACCGGCGGCGGCAGCGGCACCTCGGGCGGCGGCGCGGGCACCGGCAGCGGCACCTCGGGCGCCAGCGGCTCCTCGGGCACCAGCGGCAGCACCGGTACGATGGACAGCGGCACCAGCGGTTCCTCGGGCACCAGCGGCACGGGCGGCTCGCTGGGTACGGGCGGCGCCACCGGCTCGATGGGCACCAGCGGCAGCTCGGGCTCGATGGGCACCAGCGGCACCAGCGGTTCGATGGGCACCAGCGGCGCCGGCGGATCGATGGGTTCGGGCGGCACCAGCGGCACCAGCGGCAGCGGCACCTCGGGTACGTCGGGCACCTCGGGTAGTTCCGGCACCTCGGGCAGCACCGGCACTTCGGGCAGCACCGGCACTTCGGGTACCAGCAGTGGTACTGGCGGCGGCACCGGCGGCCGCGGCTACTGAGTCAACAGCACAGGGCCGCGCAATGCGGCCTGACTTGGAGAGTCGGCTTCAGACGGCACCAGCCCCGCGGGGCTGGTGTTTTTTTTGCCCGTACCGGGCCGCTCAGACCTTCCTGACGAACGCCGACTTCAGGCTCATCGCGCCGAAGCCCTCGATCTTGCAGTCGATGTCGTGGTCGGCGTCGACCAGGCGGATGTTCTTGACCTTGGTGCCCTGCTTGATGACGCCGCCCGAGCCCTTCGGCTTCAGGTCCTTGGTCACGGTGACGGTGTCGCCGTCCTGCAATGTGTTGCCGGCGGCATCGCGCCAGACGCGCGCGGCCTCGCCGGCGGCAGACGCAGCCTGCGCCGACCACTCATGGCCGCATTCCGGGCAGACGAGATTCGGGCCGTCCTCGTAGGTGTAGACGGACTGGCAGGAAGGGCAGGGAGGCAGGGACATGGCGGTGCGGCAGGAAGAGAAACGGGCAGTATAGCCGCCCATCCATGCGTGGCAAAAAAAAGCGCCGGCAGGACCGGCGCAGCGGGAATCAGCCCGCGTCGGCGAGCATCGAGCCGGTCTGGCGGTAGCGCTCGTGCCAGGCGAAGGCTTTCTCCAGCACGTGCGGGGTCTGGCCGCCGCGTGCCTGGGCCTCGCGCACGTAGTCGCGCAGCATGTCCTGGTAGGGCGCCGGCACGCAGTTGGCGATGATGACGCTGGCGCGCTCGCGCGGCGCCAGCCCGCGCAGGTCGGCCAGGCCCTGCTCGGTGACGATGATGTCGACATCGTGCTCGGTGTGGTCGACGTGCGAGACCATCGGCACGATCGAGGACACCTTGCCGCCCTTGGCAATCGACTTGGTGGCGAAGATCGACATGTAGGCATTGCGCGCGAAGTCGCCCGAGCCGCCGATCCCGTTCATCATGTGGGTGCCGCCGACGTGGGTCGAATTCACGTTGCCGTAGATGTCGGCTTCCAGCGCCGTGTTGATCGCGATGATGCCGAGGCGCCGGATCACTTCCGGATGGTTCGACACTTCCTGCGGACGCAGCACCAGGCGGTCGGCATAGCGCTCCATCTCGGCGAAGACCTGGGCGGCTTTCGCCGGCGAGAGCGTGATCGAGGAGCCGGAAGCGAAATCGAGCTTGCCGCTGTCGAACAGGTCGAAGGTCGAATCCTGCAGCACCTCTGAATACATGGTCAGGCCCTCGAAGGGGCTGTCGACGAAACCGGCCATCACGGCGTTGGCGATGGTGCCGATGCCGGCCTGCAGCGGCAGCAGGCGTTTGGTAAGGCGCCCGGCCTCGATCTCCTTGCAGAAGAAGTTCACCAGGTGGCGTGCGATTGCCGCCGTTTCCGCGTCCGGCGGCAGGTTGGCCGAGGTGCTGTCGGGCTGGTCGGTGAAGACGATGGCGGCGATCTTCTCGGGCGGGATCTCGATCGCGGTGGTGCCGACGCGGTCCTCGGCGTTCATCAGGGGGATCGGTTCGCGCATCGGGCGCTTCTTCGGGATCCAGATGTCGTGCAGGCCCTCGAGCGCGCGCGGCTGCGCCAGGTTGATCTCGACGATCACCTTCTCGGCCAGGATCGCGAAGCTGGCGCTGTTGCCCACCGAGGTGGTCGGCACGATGGCGCCAGTCTCGGTAATGCGCACCGCCTCGATCACGGCCACGTCCACCGGGCCCAGGTGGCCCGAGCGCAGCACCTCGACGGTCTCGGACAGGTGCTGGTCGATGTACATCACTTCGCCGCGGTTGATCGCCGCGCGCAGCACCGGATCGACCTGGAAGGGCGCGCGCCGCGCCAGCGCGTGCGCTTCGGTAAGCAGTTTATCCGTGTCGTTGCCGAGCGAAGCGCCGGTGAGCAGGGTGATGCGCAGCGGCTCGCGGCGCGCCCGTTCGGCCAGCGCGGCCGGCACCAGCTTGACATCGCCGGCGCGGGTAAAGCCGCTCATGCCGACGGTCATGCCGTCACGGATGAAGGATGCTGCCTCTGCTGCGGTGGTGATGCGTTCGCGCAGCAGGGGACAGCCGATTCGGTCTTGGTATGCTTCGTTCATCATGGTTCGTCTTGCAGTGGGAGGCTGCTATGTTGGTAGCTATCGCAGCCAGTTGTTGACCGGCACCAGCGGTGGCGGCAGGTCGGGATCGCCTAGCGCGTCGCGCAGGTCGATTTCGATGGCGCGGCAGATGGCGTCGAGCGGCAGGTCGTTCGGCGACAGGCCGAACGGTTCCTCGATCTCGTCGCCCAGCGCATCCAGGCCGAAGAAGGTGTAGGCGACGATGCCCACCACCAGCGGCGTCAGGTAACCGAGGCTGTCGACCAGGCCGAAGGGCAGCAGGAAGCAGTACAGGTAGGAAGTGCGGTGCAGCAGCAGCGTGTACGAGAACGGGATCGGCGTGTTCTTGATGCGCTCGCAGGAGGCGGCGGTGGCGACCATGCCGGAGATGTTGGCGTCGAGCGTGGCCGCCCGCACGCTGTCGAGCATGCCGGTACTGCGGCACAGCGCCAGGTCCTTGCCCATTTCGAGCATCAGCGCATGGGTCAGGTTGCGCCGCTTGCGCAGTGCGGCCCACTCGACCGGCATCAGGTGGGGCGCCACGTCGGCCGCCGGATCGGTCTGGCGCAACTGGTGGCGCAGCGCGTGCGCGAAGGCGATCGCGCGCCGGATCATGCGCTCGCGCACGGCTTCGTTGCCGGCGATGGGATCGATCAGGCTGAGGCACTCGCGGGCGAAGTTGCGGCCGCGTAGCACCAGGTCGCCCCAGAGCTTGCGTCCTTCCCAGAAGCGGTCGTAGGCCGAGTTGTTGCGAAAACCGAGGAAGATCGCCAGCGGCAGGCCCATCAGCGTGAAGGGCGTGATCGTCAGGTGTACCTTGTAGTCGCCCAGTTCCCCATGGGTCCAGCTGACGACGATGGCGAGGAGGGTGGTGACGAGCAGGCTTTTCCAGATGCTCGACAGGATCGAGCCACGCATGGTCAGGAACAGGCGCAGGCCGTTGGGGCGGTCGCGAATGATCATGCCGCCCCCTCATGTGCTTGGTGGGACGGGGCGCTGCTGCAATCGTTCATGCTCGAAACCGCATCGTGACGGAAATGTGGAACTACCGGCCGCGCACGGGCACGGGGCGCAGGGCCACGGCGCCTGGTGCAGGCTGGACGAAAAGACCACTGTAGCGGCTGCGCGAGGGAATTCCTAATTCACATTTCCAATTGCAGTTATTGATGAGGTGAATGTTTGTTCTGGCGTCAACACTGTGGGTTATATTGCAACGGGTGATGCTGTAGGACAGGACCGGCGCGGCCGTGTTCATTCCTGGCGCGTGTACAGCAGCCGGCGCGGATCGAAACCCTGGCCCGACAGGCGCGCCAGCAGCGCGTCAAGCGCGGGTTTCCCGACCTTGGGTGTGCGCGACAGGATCCACAGGTAGTCGCGTCCCGGTTCGCTCACCGCGGCGAGCTGGTAGTCGCGGTCGATGTCGATCACCCAGTAATCGGCCCAGACCGCCGGCACGAAGGACAGCAGGGCCGGCGCGAAGCGCACCTTCAGCCGCGGCGAGTCGGCCGGGCCGACCTGGCGCGCGACGGCCTCGGCGACGTCGGTCCCGCCTTCCGCGGTACGGCAGCGGTTCTCGACCTTCACCGTGCCGTCCGGCATGGCGGTGTAGGTGGCAGTGGTGAAGCCTTCGCACTGGCGCTCGAAGCGGTTGGGGTAGCGCGCAATCTCGTACCAGGTGCCCATGTAGCGCGGCAGGTCGAGACGGGAGACGGTGGCCAGGTCGCTGGCGGCCGCCTTGCCGGCCGCGTAGGCCTTCATGCCCAGCAGGGCGACGGAGGCGAGCATGGTGCCCTTGACCAGGGTGGGAGCGAGTCTTCGGTTCATGGAAAACCTCGGTTAGTCGGTGACTTTGCCATGGTAGCCCGCAGTGGCGGACTCGGCCGCACGAATAGGCGGCCCGTTTGACCGGTGTTCGATGCGCTTCGCGCTGTCCCAAAAAAAACGCCAACCGGCGAGGCTGGCGTACGGGACACGGAAGCGAGGCCCGCGCCTACTCGGCGGTCTTGGCCTGCTGCGCCTGCAGCTGTTCGCGCAGCTGGTTCGGCGCCACGTGGGTGTAGTCCTTGTTGAACTCGAGCTTGATCAGCGGCTTGATGTGCGGGTCCATGACGGCGCGCAGGGCGCCCAGGAACTGGGGCGACGCCGACAGCACGATCTGCTGGAAGCGGCCATCCTGGTGGGCTTTCAGCAGGTAGCTCGAGATGTCCCGCGCGAACTGGTCGGCTTCCTGCTCGGCCTGCGTATGGGCTGGCTGGTATTGCTTGTTCGGCGCGCCCACGCCGGCGTTGTGCGCCGCTCCGACGCCTTGCGTGCCGCCGATGTTGTGGCCACTGCCGGCGGCCGCGGTCGGGCCGAGCCGGTCGGTCAGCACTTCCGACTCGCGCAGGCGTACCGCGTTGTTGACCATGTCCTCGACTTCTTGCAGTGGTGCTGCTGGGTCATCCTCGGAAAAGATCCGTGCCCGGCCAGCATTGGCCGTGATAATCCAGGTTGTTGGCATGCTACCTCCCCTGTCAAATTCATTGAGTGTTGGTATTGTCTGGCCGCGTTGCCGCAGGCGCTATCGCCCCGGAAACGATGCCGATCGTCGCGTAAATTCAATATAGCATAGGGGTTACAAACCCCGACGCACTGCCGCCCTGGCGCGTGCGCACCCTGCCGTGCGCGCCTGTTGCGCGCCGCCCCCTGGACGCTTTCGGCAGAATGAAAGCCTTGTGTTGTGGAGTGCCAGCGAACAGGAGCGAACATGACAAACGAGCAAAAAGACATGCAGGACGGCGCCGGCAGCGGCGACAGGCAGGGTGCGGCGGGCGGGCAGCCGACCCGCAGCGACACGCTGGCCGAGGGCGGCGCCCGCCCGGTCCAGGGCCAGTCGCCACACGGCCAGGCGGGCGGTGTCGGCGCCGACATCGCCGGCGCCGCCGGCGGCACCGATGCCGCGGCCGGCGCGGCAATGGCCGGCAGCGGCGGTCCCGGCGGGGAAGGGCTGCGCAAGAACGCCGACGCCAGCGGCGTACCGGGCACGCCCGGCGGCACCATCGCAGGCAACGAAATCAGCCCGGCGGCGGGCGGCGCGGCCGGCGGCACCGGCCTGGGAGAGGCGGCCTCGGCAGGGGATACCCGCACCGGCACCGGCACCTCGTCCGGCGCCAACACCTCGCCGACCGGCGCCGGGACCAGCGGCGGCAATCCCTCGCCGGACGGCGGACGCAGCCCATAACCGGCACTCACCGCGGCCGCGTCTTCCGGCGTGGCTGCGGTCCGCTATCCAATTCCATGCAACGCCTGCTCATCATCCTCGGCGCCCTCATCCTCGCGGCCGGCCTGGCCTGGCCCTGGCTGCGGCGCCTGCCTTTCGGCCGCCTGCCCGGCGACATCCACGTCGTGCGCGAGGGCTTCAGCTTTCATTTTCCGATCGTGACCTGCATCGTCGTCTCGATCGTCGTCACCATCCTCCTCTGGATTTTCAGGCGCTGAGGCGCTTCCGCGACGGTTTTTACCCGATGCGGGTCGTTCTGTCGCGTCCTCACCTTATCGACAATAAATTTATCTAAAAATTAACGCCTTTCCGTATAATTTGTTTTTATATTTTTAATAACAAATAACGGGCGGAGACATGCATTTCGGGGGATCGATCATAGCCGCGCTGCTGTGCGCCGCGCTGGTTGCAGGCTGCGGCGGCGGCGGTGCAGCGGCGGGCAGCCCGGTCGCCACGGCGCCGGTGGACAACGGCATTCCCCAGGTCACCCCGGGCGGGACCTGGCTGATGTTTTCACCGGGCACGGTGTCGCTCTCGACCTACGCCGGTGAGAGCGCCCGCTTCGAGGTCAGGGCATCGTCGACCCGCACGTTCGAGAAACCGTTCAACGCTGCCGTCATCGACAGCAAGGGCGTCGTCTCTTCCCAAATGAGCCTGGTCAGGTATTCCGACCTCGACTACGCGCTTGTCCTGCACACGGCTGCGATGTCCGAGGGCGTGCATACGACTTACCTGCAGCTGCGCCTGTGCGAGGACGACCCACGCTTCTGCAACAAGCCGTTGCCGGGTTCCCCCTGGCATATTCCAGTTACGGTCACGGTCGCCTCCGCCGCCCAGGCGAAGGAGCGCATGACCGTCCCCGCGGCGATCGAGCTTGTCACCTACGAGGACGAGCCGGCGACCTTCCAGCTCGACGCGCAAGTCAATTCCACGTTCGACGTACCCGTGTCGTTCGGGATAGTCGACAGCGCCGGCCTGGTCGCTCCGGAGGCGAAGATCGTCCAGATCAATCGCAACCGCTACAACGCCGAGATGAGCACCGCGTCCGGTTTGAAGGCCGGCGTCCATACGACCGCGCTCGAAGTGCGCTTGTGCTACGACGATCCGCGCGAGTGCAAGTCCCCGGTGGTCGGCTCGCCCTGGCGCGTGCCGACGACGGTGACGGTGAAGCCGGCCACCAACCTCACGCCCTTGAGCGCAGTTGCGGGGCTGGCGCCCTGGAGTACCTACAACGGCAACCCCCTGCACAATGCCTATGTGCCGGCGCACTTCGATCCTGCAGTATTCAATCGCCGCTGGACCAGACTGGAAACGAGGCCGGGGGCAGCTGAACCGGGCTCGGCCGCGTGGATGAGTGCGCCGGTGATCGACAAGGGCAGGGTGTTCGTCGCCTTCGGGCGCTACCCCGGCAACGCGGAGCTGCTGGCCTTCGGCGAAGCGGACGCGAACCCGCTGTGGCGCCATGACATGGGCAGGCAAACCTTCGTCAGTCCGCCTGCCACAGGCAACGGCAAGGTGGTCATCACCTCAGCCTCGCCCGAGGGCCGTTGCCTGTGGGTGTACGACCAGGCCAGCGGCCAGCTGCTCAGCAAGACGCCGCTGCAATTGCATTGGTCCTCTGGTCCTGCGCCAACTGTCGTGGGCGACATGGTCTATGCCGAGAACGGAACCCAGGGCGACGGCCTGGTCAAGTTCAATGCGGCGACCAACCGGATCGAATGGCGCAGTAATGCGATGGCGGTCAGTGGCTGGACCCCGTCGGTGGACGACAGCTACGCCTGGATCTATCAGGGGAACACACTCTATGCGCTCGACCTTGCCCACGGCGGTATCGCATTCTCGATCCTCGAGGAGGGAGTCAACTGGGTGTTGGAGGGCACGACGTCTCCCGTCATGGACGAACGCATGGGCATCATCACCCTCGACAGGCGCCTGGTGGCGTTCGACCTGCGAACGCGTACCCGCGCCTGGGTAGGACAGGGCGCCAGCTTCGGGCACCCCGTCCTGGCCCAGGACACCGTGTATACGTTCGGTGCGAACGGCAGCGTGGTGGAAGCGCGCGCCGCCTCCACGGGACTGTTGCAGTGGTCCTCGCCGCTGCCGACGAACGCGCCGCCCTCCCAGTTCGGCATGTGGTTCGACACCGCCTACACCGACATGGTCGTCACATCCAACCTCCTGTTCGCCAGTTCGGGAATCAGGACGGTGGCGCTCGACCTCGCCACGCGCGAGGTCGTGTGGACCTATCCGTTCGGCGGCGAGCTGGCGATCTCGGAACAGGGCGTGCTCTACATCGTATCGCCCGGCGGGAGACTGGTGGCCATCAACTTGCGCTGAGTTGCCCGAGCACGGGAATACGCAACAGCCGGGGTCAGGTCTGACATTCGGACACGAGCTCGAGCTCGCGTTAGAGTTCAATCGTAGACCCTGTCTGCCTCGAGCTCTTTTTCGAGGATCCTGCGATCCTTGGCGTTTATGTGAAGCATCCAGCCCAGAGCCAGGAACGTGAAGATGGAACACATCAGCATGGCAAGCATGACGAGCCTCGGAGATGGCATGGTGGTAACGCCAGCCTGACACGCAGGAACCGAGCCGCGTGCCCGTTTCAAGGCCTGCTTGTGCTTGCTTGCAGGCCGGCCGCCGCCTCGCGCAGTATCTCCTGTGCCCGCACCGCAATGGGCGAGAGGTAACCGGTCCTGCGGATGATGCCGACGCGCCGCTCCAGGTCGTCGAAGGCCAGCGGACGCACGACCAGGCCATCGGTCAGGCCGCCTTCGCGCACGCTGCGCATGTTGATCATGCTGATCAGGGACGTGCGCGCCACCACCGCGACAAGGGCATTGAGGCTGTCCGCTTCGACAATCACCGAGCCGAAGGGCAGGCCGCGCTGCCTGAGAGCGTGTTCCAGTTGCGAACGCGTGAACTCGTGCTTGCGGGTGCCGGCCCAGGATTGCCCCGCCAGGTCTTCGATGGCGATCCTGTCCCGGGCAGCCAGGGGGTGATCGGCCCGCATCATCAGGCAGCAGGGATCGGCATACAGGCTCTCGGCCTCCAGCGCCGGGTCGATTTTTTCCGGGATCGGGCAGACCGCAAGCTCGACGTCGCGCCGCACCACGTCATCGAGCAGCGGGCTGCCGAACGCCGTACTCAGGCTGACATGGGCCGCCGGACGTTCGTCCAGCAGCGCAGGAAACAGCGCCCGCAGGGTGAAGTCGGAGGTGGCAGGCGTCACGCCCAGGCGCAGCAGGCCGGCGTGGCCACCGCCGATGTTGCGCGCCTCCTGCACCGCATCTTCCATGTTGCGCGACACCGTCCGCAAGTGGCCGTGAAAGGCGCGGCCGGCTTCGGTCAGCTCGACGCCGCGCGGTCCGCGTGCGAGCAGGCGTACGCCGACCTTGCGTTCCAGGCGCTGGATCGACTTGCTCAGGGCCGGCTGCGATATCCCGAGCCGCTCGGCGGTCGTAGTCAGTGTGCCGCTGGCGGCAACGGCCAGGAAATACTCGATGTCGTCGGTGAGCACGGCATGCCTTCAAGTTATGAATTTGTCGTTTGCGGTTATTTTACTTTATGGCATTTCCGCTCGATAGTTGTCGGACGCCGAGAACAGGCGCCGCTCGCCCCTCGGGCGACGACACTACAGGAGACCGCAATGGCCACTTTTCCGACGTCGATACCGCGCCGTCAGTTTTTGCAGGCTGGCGCCGCACTCGCCGCCAGTACTGCTCTTCCTCATTCCGCCAACGCTGCCGACGAATGGCATGCCGGCGAGGTAGTCCACCTGCTGCCGACCGCCAACCACGAACGCCTGCTGCTGAAGGCTTCGTTTCGATCCCCGTTGACCGCAGCGCCGCAGCTCAAGATCGGCAGCCGGCGAATCGAAGGCCGCAAGACCGACGGCGCCGGGCGTTTCTGGCAATTCGACGTGGGCGGCCTGCAGCCTGATACCACCTACACCCTGCAGTTGCTGCAAAAGGGCGGCGCCAGCCTGTGCGCTTCCTGGCCGCTCAAGACGTTTCCGCGGCCCGATGCCGCTCCGGCCCACGTGCGGCTGCTTGTGTTTACCTGCGCCGGCGGCCACCCCGACGCGGTCGGTCCGGGCGGCGTCGAAGTGTTCCGTTCGCTTGCCATTCGTCACGCGCTGCTCGAACGCGGCATGGCCGAGCGGCCGCACGCCGTCATCGCCAATGGCGACCACATCTATTGGGACCAGCGCACCTGGCTGGAAAGCGCCAATCCGGCGATCCGCAAGGCGGCCGCGGCGCACTACCAGAAGGTGGGCATGTTCGACCCGGCTCAACCGGTGCTCGGCGGCGCCAACGAAAAGGCGCTGGTGAACGCGGTCGATCCGCAGATCGCCCAGCTGTACGGCACGCGGCTGCGTTCGACGCCGGTGTTCTTCATGATGGACGACCACGACTACTTCGAGAACGACGAGGCCGAGGACAACTTCATCACCTTCCCCCCGGACCATTTCGACCTGGCGCTGGCGCGCACCGTCCAGGACATGTACTACCCGCAGTTCCTGCCGGATGCGCAGCGCTCGGGCATGATTCCCGGCAGCGGGGCCGCCGATCGCGCGCCGGGCGTGTCGGAATGCTTCGGCACCCTGCGCTATGGCCGCCTGCTGGAAGTGCTGATGTACGACTGCGGGCGCTACCTGTCGCTCAAGGACCGGCACGCCGGCCTGGTTCCGCCCGAGGCGGAAAGCTGGCTGCTGCGCCGCACGCGCGAATCCGATGCGCGCCACCTGATCCACATGCCGTCCACGCCCTTCGGCTGGTCGGCCGGCAAGTGGCGCGAATGGTATCCGGACGTGGTGGTCTCGGACGAAACCATGGCCTCCGGCGCCAACACCATCTCGCAACGCTTCGGCGGCGTGCACGGCAAGAATCTCCGGCTGAGCACGGACAAGCAGAAGTACATGTGGCAGTCGGGCTGGTTCTCCCAGCACCAGCGGATCGTGGCGGCGCTGACCCAGCAGCAGCGGCCGGCGGTCGTGATGTCGGGCGACCTGCACGCCACCGGCTGGGACCGCATGCTCAGAAGCGGCGAACTGGACCTGCGCAAGAACCCGGTCCATCTCGTGCTCAACGGCACGCTCGGCACCGGGCTGGCCGGCTGGCCGAGCGGGCCGCGCGGACTCGGTCCATCGGCGCCGTCGGCAGTCTCGCTGGAACGCAATGCCCGGCCGGCGGAAAAGAACGGCTTCAGCATCATCGACATCACTGCCGACAAGATGACCTGCAGCCTGTACGCCTGGCGCGAGCCGGATCCGCTGGATGCGATCGCCCGGCTGCAACCCTACGACGTGCTCGAGATCGCGCGGAGCTGACATCATGAAAACGACATCGATCCGGCGCGCCGGCGCCGCCCTGGCCCTGTCGGCCTTGCTGGCGCCGTGCGTCCTGCCGGCGGCTGGGGCAGCCGATGCCACGCCCGCGACCGCGCAGGCCAACCGCGCCTGGCTGTCGCGCCTGCCGTTCGAAGACAGGCAGGACTTCGAGGATGCCTGGCGCGGCTTCATCGCGCGCAGTACCGAGGCCATCAAAACGGCCGACGGGCGCGTCGCGTGGGATGGCAATGCCTACGCTTTCCAGGCCGGCGAAGCGGCGCCGCCGACCGTGAACCCGAGCCTGTGGCGGATCGCCAGGCTGAACAATGCCGCCGGCCTGTTCAAGGTGAGCGACGGGCTGTACCAGATCCGCGGCATGGACCTGGCCAACATGACCATCGTCGAGGGCACGGACGGCATCATCGTCATCGATCCGCTGCTGTCGGCCGAGACGGCGCGCGCCGGGCTGGAGCTGTACTACGCCCACCGGCCGCGGCGGCCCGTGGCGGCCGTCATCTACACCCACAGCCACGTCGATCACTTCGGCGGCGTCAAGGGCGTGATCAGCGCCGAGGATGCGGCCGCCGGCAAGGTCAGGGTCATCGCGCCGGCCGGCTTCATGGAAGAGGCGGTCAGCGAGAACGTCCTGGCCGGTAACGCCATGAGCCGCCGCGCCCAGTACATGTACGGCGCGCTGCTGCCGCGCAGCGCGACCGGCCAGGTCGACGCGGGACTGGGCAAGTCGCTCTCGCGCGGCACCATCACCCTGGTCGCGCCCAATGAGCTGATCGGGAAGCCGGTGGAAACCCGGCGCGTGGCGGGCGTGGAGATCGAATTCCAGCTGACGCCGGGCAGCGAGGCGCCGGCCGAGATGCACCTCTACTTCCCGCAACTGCGGGCCCTGAACATCGCCGAGAACGCGGTGCGTACCCAGCACAACATCCTCACCATACGCGGCGCGAAAGTGCGCGACGCCAAGCTCTGGTCGCAATACCTGGGCCAGACGCTGGCGCGCTATGGCGACAGGACGGACGTCCTGATCGGCCAGCATCACTGGCCTGCCTGGGGCCGCGAACGCGTGGGCCGCCTGCTCGCCGAACAGCGCGACATGTATGCCTTCCTCAACGACCAGACCCTCAGGCTGCTGAACCACGGCCTGACGCCGATGGAGATCGCCGAGCGGCTGCGGCAGCTGCCCGAGCCCCTGGCCAGGCAGTGGCATGTGCGCGACTACTACGGCTCGATCAGCCACAACGTGCGCGCCGTCTACCAGCGCTACCTCGGCTTCTACGACGGCAACCCGGCCAACCTGAATCCCTTGCCGCCGGTCGAGTCGGCGCGCCGCAGCATCGAGTGGATGGGCGGCGCCGCCAGCGTCCTGGCCCGCGCACGCGAGGCCTTCGCAAAGGGCGATTACCGCTGGGTCGCCCAGGTCGCCAACCAGCTGGTGTTCGCCGATCCCGGCAACCGCGAGGCCCGCGCGCTGCAGGCCGATGCGCTCGAGCAGCTGGGCTACCAGACCGAGAACAGCACCTGGCGCAACGCCTACCTGAGCGGCGCCCAGGAGCTGCGCCAGGGCGTCGCGGCCGAGCGGCGCGGGGGAGCGGCCTCGCGCGACCTGCTGGAGGCGCTCACCGTGCCGATGTTCTTCGACTACCTGGCGGTGCGCCTGGATGCGGACAAGGCGGCCGGGCGCGCGATGACGATCAACTGGACCTTTACCGACCTGAAGGAACGGTATGCGATGAACCTCAGCAATGGCGCGCTCACCTGGCTTGCCGACACCCGCCACGAGCGCCCGACGGCAAGCGTCGAACTGAGCAAGGCCGTCCTGAACCGCATCAGCGCGGGCCAGCTCAAGCTCGGGGACGCGCTGCGCCAGGGCGAGGTGCGGGTCGAGGGCGACAAGACGGCGCTGCCGGCGCTGTTCGGCATGCTCGATACGTTCTCGCCGTCGTTCAACCTGGTGACGCCGGCGGCGCTGCCCTGAGGCCGGCGCCGGTCGTTCGATGGGACCAGGAAGAGCAGGGGAGCCTGAGATGCACGGCCTGCATGCGCACGAGTGGACGCAGGCCCTGTGGGCAGGGAACTGGTTTGCTTCGCTGCCCCGGGAGCTCGCGGAGCGCCTCATCGCGCAAGGCACGCTGCGGCGGCTCGAAGCAGGCCAGCGGCTGTTTGGCCGCGGCGAACCCGGAGACGGCATCTACTGCGTGCTGCAGGGCGCCATTCGCATCACCGGGATCACGCAACACGGCAGCGAAGCCTTGCTGGCCTTGCTCGAGCCGCCCCAGTGGTTCGGTGAAATCGCGGTTTTCGACAGCGCGCCGCGCACGCACGATGCCTGGGTGGAGTCCGACGCGCTGCTCCTGCATGTGGCGCAGCCGGTGCTGCAAGGCCTGCTGGACGAGCATCCGGCGTACTGGAAGGACTTCGGGCGCCTGCTGGCGCAGAAAATGCGCGCCATGTTCTCGGCCATGGAAGACAGCGCGGTGCTTCCCGCCACTGCCCGGGTTGCCAGCCGGCTGGCCGCGATGGCGGGCGGCTTCGGCGTGTGGAGCGGGCGCAGCAAACGGTTCGTGCGGGTCTCGCAAGGACAGCTCGGCCTGATGCTCTCCCTGTCGCGCCAGACGGTGAACCAGTCCTTGAAGGAGCTCGAACTGGCCGGCGCCATCCTCCGGTGCCGGGGCGCAATCGAGATTCTCGACGTCGACAGGCTGCTGGCCCCGGGCGCCCAGGGAGAACCCGGGAATACATGACGCGGTCGCGGTGTGCGATCAAGGCTGAGCCGTGTAGAGGGCCACATGGTGGCCCTCTTGTCACCCCTTCGCCGTCTACTGCGCCACCGGCGTCGCCACCTCACGCGCCGCCGCCTCGGCTTCTGCCCTCGCCTGCGCCGCCGCAGCCTCGGCCGACAAGGACGGCTCGACCGATGCTTCCTCGTCCGGCTCGGCCGGCGGCACGGCATTCGCATACGGCCTGATCAGGTCGAGCCGCACCGCGTAGGGACTGCCCGTTGCGGAAGGCGATCGCGGCGATCTGTCCCGCGTCATTGATCGCCTGTGGCAAGGTGATATTCCAGCCCTGCCTGGGGTCGATCAGCGCGTTCAGGCTCTCCATCCGCCTGCCGCGCCAGATGAAGCCGCTTCCCGCACCCGACGGAAAGCCGAAGCCGACCACGTGCCCGCGGTTGTTGATGCCGGTGCCGCCGCTGAAGGGGTTCGGCGATGGGTCGATGGATACGATGCGGCCGCGGTAGTAGATGAAGGCAGCCCGGCCGGCAGATACCTCGGCACTGCCGGTCACCTGGCCACGGTCGTTGATCGCCTCGGGATTGACAGGGACTCGCAGACCGAGGTCTCCGATGTCGCGGGTCTGGCCCCTGGTCCAGATGAAGCCGCGCAGGAAGAAGTCGATGGGCTCCGCCGGTCCGGAGCCGCCGGTGATCTGGTTCCTGTTGTTGAGCGCGCGGGCCTCGGTGAGCGGTGGAAATTCCGGATTGAAAGGTGGCAGATCGGCCAGCTGGGTCAGCGTGCCGTTCGGCGCGCGCAGGTAGCTGGTGTTGCCGCCAAGCGTGCCATCCGGGAGCACGGGATCGGCGGCGTAGACGCTGATATAGCCGGCATTGTTGATGTCGGTCCAGGTGGTCGCTCTGCCGCCGATGGTCCCGATGTCGCGCAGCGTGCCTTTGTCGTAGATGTAGCCGCGCACCTGGCCGCCGCGGGTCGTCCAGTGGCCCAGTACCTGGCCCCTGTCGTTGATGGCGGCGGCGGTGCTGGAGCTACCCTTGAGGGTGCCGAGGTCGACCAGGCCCCTGCCGCGGTTGAGGAAAGCGTGGGTGACGCCCGGTCTGACCGGATAGTTGCCGACCACCACGCCGGCCTCGTTGATGTCGGTGGCCACGCTGCCGGCCGGGCCGACGACCGTGACCTTGTACTCGGGATGGGCCCAGGCGGCGCCGGCGATGGCGAAAGACACCAGGGCCAGGGACATGCGCTGATGCATATACATGGGAAATCTCCTTGGAGAAGGGTGTGCGCCGAACGGGACGCCGGCCTGCATTGGCCTGCGTCGTCACCGGCTGGCGTGTCACGGCGCTTGACACACCAACCGCTGCATGAGTGGCACTGTGCATTCGCTCCTGAAAAGTTTTTCAGCGACCACCGGTCCGAAGGGCACCGGATGTCCTCTTGGAGGGCATTGCCGACAAATTCTCGACCTTCCGCGCAATCGCGCATTGACACAGCACCGCCATTTCGCATAGCGCCCGTACTTACAGGGCGTATCGGAAATACACATGCCTGAACGCACCTGGTTTTTATGCTTGGCAAGGGTCGGGTTTATCGCTTAGCATCGTCCGGTTCCCAACCATTCCTATAACGGAGAGAAACATGAAGCGTACCCTGTGCAGCACCCTGATCGCGGGGCTGTTCGCCGTCGCCGCCAACGCCGGCGCACACGGCGAAGCGGCCACCAGTGCCCCATCGACCGCCGCGGCCAGCGCCGTCTCCGGCGTCGACAAGGCGGCGATCGACCCGGCCGTGCGCGCACAGGACGACTTCTTCCGCTACAGCCAGGGCAAGTGGCTGCGGGACGTCGAGATTCCGGCGGACCGTTCGAGCTGGAGCGCCTTCAGCGTGGCCCAGGAAAACGTCGAGAACCAGATCCGCGCGATCATCGAACAGGCCGCCGCAGACAGGAAGGCGGCCAAGGGTTCGGCCGCGCAGAAGATGGGCGACTACTATGCCAGCTATATCGACGAGGCGCGCCGCAACGCGCTCGGCCTGAGCCCCTTGAAAGCGGAGTTCGCGCGCATCGCCGCGCTGAAGGACAAGCGCGGCATCGCGGCGCTGTCGGCCCACCTGGAGCGCATCGGCGGCGAAGCGCCGCTCGGCATGTACGTGGGCCAGGACAGCAAGGATTCGACCCGCTACGTCGTCAGCGTCGGCCAGTCTGGCCTGGGCCTGCCGAACCGCGACTACTACCTGGCCGAGGAAGCGCGCATGAAGGACTTCCGCGCGAAATACCAGGCCCACATCGAGAAGATGCTGACCCTGGCCGGCCACAAGGATGCCGCGCTGGAAGCGGCAAACATCCTGGCGCTGGAAACCGAAATCGCGAAGGTGCAGTGGAGCGCCGTCGAGAACCGCGACCCGGTCAAGCGCTACAACAAGATGAGCTTTGTCCAGCTGAAGGACCTGATGCCGGGCTTCGACTGGACCACCTGGATGAAGGATGTCGGCGTGGCCGGCAAGGTCGATTCGCTGATCGTCGGCCAGCCGAGCTACCTGGCCGGCCTGGACAGGATCATTGCCGTCACCCCGGTCGAGACCTGGAAGTCCTACTTCTCCTTCCACCTGCTGAGCAGCTACGCGCCCTACCTGTCCCAGCCTTTCGTCGACGAGAGCTTCGCCTTCCGCGGCGGTGTGCTGTCGGGCGCCAGGGAGAACCGTCCGCTGGAGAAGCGCGCGATCGCCCAGGTCAACCGCGACCTGAGCGAAGTGGTCGGCAAGGTCTATGTCGAGCGCCACTTTCCGGCCGAGCGCAAGGCGCAGGTCGAGGAGATGGTGAAGAACTTCGTCACCGCCTTCCGGGAAGGCATCCAGACCCTGGACTGGATGAGCGAGGAGACCAAGAAGCAGGCCCAGATCAAGCTGTCGAAGATGAACGCGAAGATCGGCTACCCGGAGAAGTGGCGCGATTACTCGTCCTTGACCATCGAGCGCGGCGACCTGGTCGGCAACGTGATGCGTTCGCGCGTGTTCGGTCACGAGTACGGCATCAACAAGCTGGGCAAGCCGGTGGACCGCCAGGCCTGGAGCATGAGCCCGCAGACCGTCAACGCCTACTACAGCCCGAGCATGAACGAAGTCGTGTTCCCGGCGGCGCGCCTGCAGTACCCGCTGTACGACGCCAACGCCGAGCCGGCGGTCAACTACGGCGCGGTCGGCATCTCGATCGGCCACGAGATCAGCCACGCTTTTGATGACAAGGGTTCGCAGTTCGACGGCGACGGCAACCTGCGCAACTGGTGGACGAAGGAAGACGCCGAGAAGTTCGCGGCGCGCGGCAAGGTGCTGGTGGCCCAGTACGCCGGCTACAGCCCGGTGCAGGGCTACAACCTGAACGGCGAGCTGACGCTGGGCGAGAACATCGCCGACAACGCCGGCGCCATCATGGCCAGCCGCGCCTACAGGATCTCCCTGAAAGGCAAGCCGGCCCCGGCGATCGACGGCTTCACCGCCGAGCAGCGCCTGTTCATGGGCCTGGCCCAGGCGCGCCGCGGCAAGGCGCGCGACGCCGCCCTGATCGCCCAGGTCAAGGCGGACCCGCACTCGCCGTCGGAATTCCGCGTCAACGGCAGCCTGCGCAACCACCCGGGCTACTACGAAGCCTACGACGTGAAACCGGGCGACAAGATGTACCTGAAGCCGGAAGAGCGCGTCATCTTCTGGTAAGCGTGAAGTAAAAGGGAAGAAGGGAGCGCCGCGGCGCTCTCTTTTTTTATCACGACCTCGCGAACACCTGGATCTCGCGGTGTCTTATGTAGGGTGGACACCTGTGTCCACGCGGTCGTGCCTGTACACACCCCGCTGCAACCGGGCACCGCCGCTCGTTAACAACACCGGTTGCATCAATCTTCTCTGCGTCCCGGTGACGCCGCGATGACGCAAACGCTGTACCGCGTGGACACAGGTGTCCACCCTACGAAAACCCGCACCGCAGCACGTCGTCACACCACCGTTTTCATCACGGCGTCGCGAACACCTGGGTCCAGTATGCAAAACCCGGCAGGCGCGCCCGGCTGACCGCATAGCCCGCGCCCATCTCGGTGAAGTCCGGATTCATCAGGTTCGCGCAGTGGCCCGGGCTGTCCAGCCAGCCGGCCACCGCCTCCTGCGGCGAGGTCTGTCCCGCCGCGATGTTTTCCCCGATATGCCGCCAGCGGTAGCCCGCGCGCGTGGCGCGCTGTGCCACCTCGGTGTTGTCCGAGCCCCGATGGCTGAAGCGGCGGTGCGCCGCCATGTCGCTGCTGTGCTCGCGCGCCGCCTGGGCCAGCGCATCGTTCCAGGCGACCGGCCGCGCCCGGCCGAAATAGCGGCCGCCGCAATTGCGCGCGCTGGCGCGCGCCGCGTTCACCAGCGCCAGGATGGCCTGGCCGGCCTCGAACTGGTCCGGCAGCGCGAGCGGCGGCGTCGGGCGCGCCAGCACGATGGTCCACTCGTTGCCCTGGCGCGACACGCCGATGTCCTGCAGGCCGGCGTCCAGCAGGGTGCGGCAGTAGCGCGTGCGGATGGCTTCCATTGCCGCCTCGGCGTCTGGCGCGCCACCGACGTGGATCACTTCGGCGCGGTCGGCGTAGTAGCCGAGCTGCTCGAGTACCGACTCCGGAAAATTGCCCGGCCCAAGACGCATGCGCGCCAGCGCCGCCTGCGGCTTCAGGGCCGGGGCGGGCGGCGGTTGCCGTCCCTGGCAACTGTCGGGCGCGGCGCGCCAGGCGTTGATGGCGGCAAGCAGGCGCGTATCCTCCTGGGCATGGGCGCCGCCGCTCCACGACAGGACGCAGCCCAGCAGGGCGAGGCAGGGCAGGAGCGGGGCGGGCGGAAAATGCTTCACGGCGTGGCATGCAGGGTTGTTCGGATGCGGCCAGCATATCTCCGCCGCGCGCACGGCGGCGTACCCGACACTATGCCTGCGTGCGGCGTTTGCCCGGCCCCTGTGTCTTGAGCGGCGCGCCGCCGCCCAGCGCCTCCAGGGTGCTGTCCGGCGTGCCGGGCGCCGCCAGCATCTGCGAAATATCCGGGTCGCGCGAGAACGCGTCGGCGAAGAAGGACACGAAATGGCTGATCTTCAGCGAAGGCTTGCGCGCCGGCTGGAACACCACGTTCAGCGGCAGCGGCGGCAGGCGGTAGCGCGTCAGGATCGGTTTCACGCGCCCGGCGCGGATGTCGTCGCCGTAGATCCACAGCGGCGAATAGGCGATGCCGAGTCCTTCGACCACGGCCTGGCGGATCGCCTCCGAGCTGTTCGACTGGAAGTTCCCGCTCACGCGCACCGCGATCTGCTTGCCGGCTTCGTCCTGGAAATTCCATTCGTTGAGGTTGACCAGGCCGGTGTAGACCAGGCACTGGTGCTGGCGCAATTCGTCCGGCTCCTGCGGTTCGCCGTGCCGGGCCAGGTAGCCGGGCGCCGCCAGCGCGGCGCGGTGGGCGGTGCCGATGCGGCGTGCGACCAGGCGGCTGTCCTTCAGTTCGCCGACGCGGAAGGCGACGTCGATGCCGCCGACGACCAGGTCGACGAAGCCGTCGTCGAGCTGCAGGTCGATCCTCAGCTTCGGGTAGCGCTCGTAGAAGCTTGCCAGGCGCGGCACGATGTGCAGGCGCCCGAAGGATACCGGCGCGGCCACCCGCAGCACGCCCGTGATCTCGTTCTCGGTGCGGTGCAGCTCGGCGCGCGCCTCCTCCAGCGTGTCGAGCACCTGGCGGCAGCGTTCGTAATAGCGCTTGCCCGCTTCGGTCAGCGCATGGCTGCGCGTCGAGCGCACCAGCAGCTTCGCGCCCAGCAGGGTCTCGAGCGCCTGCACCTGCTTGCTGATTGCCGACTGCGTGCTGCGCTCCTCGCGCGCGACGGCGGAGAAGTTGCCGGTCTCGACGACCCGCACAAAGGTTTCCATCAAACGTAGCCGGTCCATGTCTCTACCTATTCCTGTCAGGAATAAATCTTATCATTTGTGCGGGCTACCAAGGTGCGCCGGGAATACTCATACTATCAACTGTAGCGGCTGCCGGCGATTGCATCGAACGACCGGCGGCCCTGATATCGCCAACCAGAGCGTCTGAAAAACCCCCATGGCGGCGTTGCATTCGTCTCGCCGTACTAGTCGTACTGTCTTCGACGATGCGCCTTGCCCTGAGGGTTTTTCAGACGCTCTTATTTACGGACCAGAGACCATGAGCCACAAACTGTTCGAACCCGCCCGCATCGGCGACATCGAGGTCGCCAACCGTGTCGTGATGGCGCCGCTGACGCGCAGCCGCGCCGACGAGCCGGCCGGCGACATTCCCGGCAGCCCGATGAACGTCGAGTACTACCGCCAGCGCAGCAACGCCGGCCTGATCATCAGCGAAGGCACCCAGGTCTCGCCGGTGGGTAAAGGCTACATGGCCACGCCCGGCATCTACAGCGACGCCCAGGTCGAGGGCTGGAAGCCGATCACCCAGGCCGTGCACGATGCCGGCTCGAAGATCGTCGCCCAGATCTGGCACGTCGGCCGCGTGACCCACCCGAACCTGACCGGCGGCGTGCAGCCGGTGGCGCCCTCGGCCGTGACGCCGAAGGTGATCGCCTACACCCGCGCCGGCAAGGTCGAGGCGCTCGAACCGCGCGCCCTGAGCGTCGCCGAGATCAAGGAAATCGTCGAGGAATACCGCCGCGGCGCCGCCAACGCCATTCGCGCCGGTTTCGACGGCATCGAACTGCACGGCGCCAACGGCTACCTGATCGACCAGTTCCTGCGCGACGGCGCCAACAAGCGCAGCGACGAATACGGCGGCTCGATCGAGAACCGCGCCCGCTTCGCGCTGGAAGTGGTCGACGCCGTGGTGGCCGAGATCGGCGCCGGCCGCGTCGGCATCCGCCTCTCGCCGGTGACGCCGGCCAACGACCTGGCGGACAGCAACCCGCAGGCCGTGTTCGGCTACCTGGTCGACGAGCTGGACAAGCGCGGCATCGCCTTCATCCACTTCGTCGAGGGCGCTACCGGCGGCCCGCGCGACATCCCGGGCTTCGACTACGCCTGGGCGCGCAAGGCCTTCAAGGGCACCTACATCGCCAACAACGGCTATACCCGCGAGATGGCGATCGAGGCGGTCGAGAGCGGCCGCGCCGACGCGGTGGCCTTCGGACGCGCCTATATCGCCAACCCGGACCTGGTGCAGCGCTTCAAATTGAACGCGCCGCTGAACACGCCGAACCCGCAGACCTTCTACAGCCACGGCGAAGAGGGCTACATCGACTATCCGGCGCTGGACAAGGCGGCGTAAGCAACCGTCCCCCTCGACAGCAAAGGCCAGCCTGCGGGTTGGCCTTTTTGTTTTCCGGCGCCAAGTTCCTGTGACGCGCGGGAAGCGCTTGCACCTGTGTTCAAATACGGCTGCGGGAAGTCCGCTACGCTCGGGAGCCATCATGACGCAGGAATTCAAGGCAGGCGACAAGGTGACGTGGGAATCGTCGCAGGGAACGGTGCACGGCACGGTCAAGAAGAAGCTGACCTCGCACACCACCATCAAGGGCCATGAGGTGGCCGCATCGCCGGAGAATCCGGAATACCTGGTCGTCAGCGACAAGACCGGCGCCGAGGCGGCGCACAAGCCTTCCGCACTGAAAAAGGCTTGATGCCCAAGCGCTGGCGGGGCGGCGGGGCCGCCCATCGGCGAGACAGGAAGGAATCAGCCGCGCTGGCGACGGCGCGCCAGGCCCATGCCCAGCGTGGCCAGGGACAGCAGGGCCAGGGTGGCCGGCTCCGGAACCTCGCTGGCTGCATCCCCCAGGACTACCTGGCCGCCACCGCTGACCGTATCGAAGCTGCCGGCATAGCTGCCGAACTGGCCATTGTTATACGAACTCAGGACCAGGAAATACTCGACGCCGGCTTGCAGCGACTCGTTGATCAGCGAGAGGAATCCTGCGCCGGAATCGTCGTCCAGCGCGAGCAGGTTCGTCAGCGGCGACGAGGCGTCGAAGGCGTTTGCATACAGGGTCAGGTAGGTTTCGTCCGAACCGCCGTTGTTAAATGCTGCAGCAGTCGTTTCCATCGAATAGGTGCCGTCGGCGGTGACATGGAAAGCGAAGACGTCGTAGGACACGGCGGTACCGACGCTGCTGAGCGTAAGCAGGCTCAAAGGACGGTTGAATACCGGATCCGAATCGGTCAGCTCGCCCGAAAAGTTGACAGGCGCAGCCAGGGCGGCCTGGGAGACGAGCGCCAGGCTGGCGGCGGCGAGTTTCAGAGTACGCGAGAACGGAAAACGCATGATGAACATCCCTTTGTGTAGTTGTGGTGCTGTCCTATAAGTAATGGTTGTGCCACCAAGAATTACTCTTTAAATACAACTGCTTACTGTATTGACATCTCTGCTGCTTATTTTTTTGTAAGAATGTCGACACCAGCACAGGGTAGAGCGCGCTTGCGGAAAAGCTTTAAGATTCGCTTCATCCATCCGGCTTAGCCTCGATCCCATGCGCATCCTGCTCGTAGAAGACGACACCTCCCTCGGCGACACCATCCAGTCCTGGCTGCGCCTGGATGGCCATGCCGTCGACTGGGTGGAACGCGGCGACTCGGCCGATACCGCCCTCAAGACCCACCATTACGACTGCGTGCTGCTCGACCGTGGCCTGCCCGGCCTGAGCGGCGACGCCTTGCTGGCCAGCCTGCGCGCGGCGGGCAACGCCGTGCCCGTGATCCTGATCACCGCCTTCAATGCGCTGGCCGACCGCGTCGAAGGCCTGGACCTGGGCGCCGACGACTACCTGGTGAAACCCTTCGAGCTGGAGGAAATGTCGGCGCGCATCCGGGCCGCCGCGCGGCGCGGCGCCAACCAGGCCAGCAACGTCTTGCGGCACGGCGGCATCGCCCTCGATCCCGACACCAAACAGGTGACCCTGGCCAGCCGGCCGGTGGCGCTGACCGCGCGCGAGTACCACGTGCTGCATGCGCTCCTGCTGCGCCGCAACGGCATCGTCACCCGCGCCCAGATCGAGGAAAGCCTGTACGGCTGGGGCGAGGAGGTCGAGAGCAATACGATCGAAGTGTATATCCACAACCTGCGCAAGAAGCTGGGCAGCGACAGTATCGTCACCGTGCGCGGCCTCGGCTACCGCCTGAAGAACGATGGCGACTGACGCGGCGATCCAGCCCCCATCGCTGCGGCGGCGCCTGCTGCTGGCCATCGTCTCGGCCAGCGTGCTGCTGTGGCTGGCCAGCCTGGGCATCGTCACCGTGATCGCCTGGCAGGAGACCAACGAGGTCTTCGACGACGCGCTGGAGGAGGCCGGCTACATGATTCTGGCCGCGACCACCGACTGGCACGAGCGCGGCCTGCCGGCGCGTCTGCCGGCCGGTGGCGAGCGGGCGCGCAAGGTCGACATGCAGTACCAGGTGGTCAGCGGCGGACGCGTGATCCAGCGCACCGGCGAGGCGCCGGCCGTCCCCTTCGTGACGGACTTCGACGACGACGACGGTTTTGCCGATCCGAAGGTGGGACGAGAGCGCTGGCGCGTGTTCGTGGTGCGCGACGCGGCGCGCGGCATCGAGGTGCAGGTCGGGCAGGAGATCGGCAAGCGCTTCGACATCCTGGAGGAGCTGGCCGAATCCCTGCTGTTGCCGGTGCTGGGCATCCTGGTCGTGCTGGCGCTGGTCTGCTGGCTGCTGATCGGCCGCGTGCTGCGGCCCTTGCGCCGTACGGCTGCCGCGATCGCGGCCAAGACCCCGGACGATCTGGCGCAGGTGCCGCTGGCCGGCCAGCCGCGCGAGCTGCTGCCGATCGTGCAGGCGTTGAACAGTGTGCTGCAACGCCTCGATGCGGCCTTGCAGGCCGAGCGCCGCTTCACCGCCGACGCCGCGCACGAACTGCGCACGCCGCTGGCCGGCCTGCACATGCACGTGCAGCTGCTGGGGCGCCAGCATCCCGAGCTGGCGGCGCCTTTCCAGAAGCTGCGCCAGGACATTGCGCGCAGCACGGCGCTGGTCGACAGCCTGCTGACGCTGGCGCGCCTGGATCCTCTGGCGCGCGAGCAGCTGCAGCGCCAGCCGGTGGCGCTGGCGCCCCTGTTCGAGCAACTGCAGATGACGCACGCGCCCGAAGCCGAACGGCGCGGCATCGCGTTGGCCATGCGTTGCGAACTGGCGAGCGTACACGCCGATCCGCGCATGCTGGAGATCGCGCTGCGCAACCTGGTCGACAATGCACTGCGCTACTGCCCGGCGGGCAGCCGGGTCGAGATCGCGGCCGGGGAGCACGCGGGCCGCGCCTGGATTGCCGTGCGCGACGACGGCCCCGGTGTCGACGACGCCAGCCGGGCGCGGCTCTCCGAGCGTTTTTTTCGCGTACTGGGGCAGGGCCAGCCGGGCAGCGGCCTGGGCCTGTCGATCGTGCGGCGCATCGCCGAGCTGCACGGCATCGAACTGCGTTTCGGCGCCGGCCTGGATGGGCGCGGCCTGGGCGTGACGCTGGATTTTCCGGCGAACGCGGCATCTTAAGATCGGGTTAATGTCTGGCCGGTGTAATGCAGGTACTCACTCACCAGCAACGGAGGAACCACCATGAAACGATTGATCCAGCTTTCCTGCATCACCGCCCTGGTTGCCGGCTCGGCCGCCGCCATCGCCCAGCAGCCGGGGGCTTATACCGGGCCCTCGTCCGGCGCCTCGGCCAAGCCGGCCGCATCCGGCTATACCGGGCCGACCAGCGCGCCGCTGATGACGGCAAAACAGTTGCTGGACAATGGCAAGGACGACCAGTACGTGCGCCTGCAGGGCAAGATCACCAGCCACAAGGGCGGCGAGGACTACGAGTTCACCGACGCGAGCGGCAAGATGACGGTCGAGATCGACGCCAAGTATTTTCCGCAAGGGGTGAACATCGACCAGAACACGCAGGTGGAGCTGATCGGCGAGTTCGACAAGGAGACCTTTGGCGAGTCCACGCTCGACGTCAAGCAGGTCAAGGTGGTCGGCAAGTAAGCTCGTCAGGCGCTCTGGATCAACCATAAAAAAGAACGCCAGCCATGCAGGCCTGGCGTTCGAACGGAAAAACCCGTCAGATCAAGGCCGGCTGCACTGCGGCAGCTGGGCGCGCACGGCCAGCAGCGAGGCGCTGTCGCCCTCGGATGCGGTGTTGTTCGTGAACTTGCAGCCGTACTGGGGATCGGCCACCACCGATGGCGTGAGCACGTCGTCGCCTTCCGGCTTCACGCCCTGCTGTTCCCACTTGACCATCGCGTCGAAGGCGGAGGCCTGCTCGGCGATCGTGAAATCGCAGTGGCTGATGCCGCGGATCGCGCGCTGGACCAGCAGGTTCGACGTGCCGGCCGCATCGGCGCGGCGCTTGTAGATCTGCTCCATCTTGAACGGCACATACAGGTCGCCCAGGGTGTGGATCGTCACCACCGGTACCTTGATCTGGGCGTTCGTCTTCGGCACCCAGCGCAGGCCGTCGCGGCGCGGGCGGTTGGCGTCCGCCTGCGCCTGCATGCGGAAGATGGTGGCGTTATAGGCCTGTTCCTCGGCGCTCAGGGCCGGGTCGGCGTCGAGCTGGAACACGATGTCCTTGGTCGTGACCACGTCCTCGTTGAGGATGCCCATCACCTTGCCGTCGCGCCCGAAGGTGCCCCAGACCGTGTTCTGCAGCGGACCGGCATAGGCGTAGTCGAACAGCGGACGCGGGCCGCCGCTGAGGTTGGCGACGATCTGCTTCAGTCGCATGCCCTGTTCGGTCGGCACGGCCTGCGCGCCCGGCGTGGCGCTGCTCGGGAAGCTGGAGAAAAGTTTCGCCTGCACTTGCGGGCCGACGGTCTCCCAGTTCGCCACCGGCCAACTGGTGGCCGGCATGCCCGCTTCCTGCATCGCCGCGGTCTGGTAGGCGGCGAAATAGTCGTACAGCTCGGTGTCGCCCAGCACGCCGCACATCGGCACCGCGCCGTTGTAGCGGATCTTGTTGTTGGCGGCCGCGATGTTTTCCTCGTCCACTGCGGCGGCGGTGATGTGGCCGCCCATCGAGACGCCGACGATATAGGTCTTGGTCGGCGCGGCCAGCGTGCGGCCGTTCTTCTGCGCGATGTCCCGGAAGGCCAGCGCCAGGGCATTGGTGTCCTCGACGCCGGCGCGCACGTCGTAGTAATTCGTGCTGTAGCTCGATGCGGCCCAGGCATAGCCCTGGCTGACCAGGTGGCGCCGCAGCGCCGGCGGCGCGACCGACAGCTTGTCGCCGGTGCCGGCATAGCCGTGGGCGTACATCACCAGCATGCCGTTCCAGTTCTTCGGCACCTCGACCTGGTAACCCGCCTTGCCGAGCACGCCCCACCAGCGGTCGGTCTCGGGCGCGTTCGCCAGCGCCGTGAAGGGCAGGTTGGCCTCGACCACCGAGAAGGTGCGCGCATCCTGCGGGCGCGCCGGCTCGGGCTGGACCTGGACCGGCGGTGGGGCAGGCTGGACCGGCGGGGGGGCGACCGGGTCGTCGTCGTCGCTGCCGCAGGCGGACAGGGCCAGGGCGGCCAGCAGGGGAGGGAGGAGGCGCCGCAGCGCCGGCGTGCCGAACTGTTTCTTCATGAGAGTCTCCAGTTGTTGTTTTGCACAGCGTGTTTTGCACAGCGAAACTTCGTATCACTGTGTGGTTTATTGTAGGTTCAAATGGAGAAATTTGTAGCCGGACACGAGCGTGAAATACGCCTTGCCACCACTGGCCTGCGGCCGGTGCCGGCCTATCGAAAGCCGCACCGCTGAAGCCTGCCCGGGTGTGCGTAAATATGGCCAATATGTAAAGACGATTCCTTTTGGAGCGCATCTCTCATCAATTTCGGTTATCATTGCGTCTTTCATCAGCAAGACGCTGTCTTTTTCGCGCAAGCTGAGCGTTTGCGCATGCCGGGCTGCCCGGCGAAAAATGCGCAGTTCGCCCTTGCATGTGGCTGCGGACCTTCCCACGAGGGCTATCCCGCACCGCGCATTCATCACGAAACATCGCTGGCCGACGCGCCGGAGGGATGCTTTCACAATCCAGCAGGCGCCCGCCCACGGGCGTTCGCGCGCCACGCCGCAGCCTTTGCTGCGCGGGACCATGCCCGTCGTGCGCGCACCCGGTAATCGCTTCTTCCCACGGTGGTCGATCGGTTGGCTGCGCCTGCGCGTTTCAAGGAGATCCTATGCACATGACCCACCAACAAATGGCCGGAGAACAGGCATGACGGTGCGTTCCAGCTTGTGCAGCACGGTGGCGCTCGCGGGCCTGGCCGCGCTCGCCTGCGCCGACGCCCGGGCCGGCGATGGGGTGGAGATGTACGGCTACTTCGACATCGGGCTGGCGAAACAGAGCGGCCTGCCTTTGAGCATCGGCCGCGGCTACAACAACTGGCTCGGCTGGCGCGGCAACGAGCAGCTCGGCGGCGAAACCGCCGCGTTCTTTGTCGCCGAACTGCGCTTCGATCCCGACACCGGGCGCCAGGAGCGTGCGGGCACCCTGATGCAGGGCGAGACCACGGTGGGCCTGCGCGGCCCGGCCGGCACCCTGCGCCTGGGACGCGCTTTGAGTCCGCTGTGGCATGACGTGTGGAAGTACGAGCCCTGGATCAACAGCGGCCTGAACGCGTCGCTGGCCGCTTACCAGACCGGCAGCTACAGCAGCGATGGCGTGACCGACATCGCGCGCGACTACGCCGACTTCTCGCGCTTCGGCAACGCCGTCTTCTACCAGAGCCCGGCCCTTGGCGGCTGGAGCATGCACCTGGCCGGGGAGCTGGAGCGGCAGGCGGGCGCGTCGGACCGCGCCGCCGGCCTGGCGTTCAACTACGACGCGGCGCCCTGGGGCGGAGAACTCTCATTCGAGCGCAACAGGAATGGCGACACGATCCGCTTTGCCGCGGCCTCCTGGAAAAGCGGCAAGTTCAAGCTCATGGGATCCGCTGCACGCGTGCAGCTGCGCGGTATCGGCCGGGAGAGCGTGGCCATGGCCGCCGCCACCTACACGCTGGGCGCGAATACCCTGCGCGCCGGCGTGGGGCGCAACATGAGCGCCGACAGCCACAAGCTCGGCCTGGGCCTGGTGCACAGCCTGTCGAAGCGCACCGGCCTGTATGCCGACCTGTACCACGAGCAGGCGCAGGCAAGCAGCCGCGGCGTCGCGGCCGGCATCACGCATTCGTTCTGAAGGCGCGCCGGCGCCGCGCCGCCTGCCTTGCGCGGCGTGGCGCGGGGCGGCAGTACAATCGGTCATCGCCCACCGAAGAGGAGCCGCCATGCGCGCTGCCGCCGCCGTCCTGTCCCTGCTTGTCCTGGCCGCCATGCCGGCGGCACAGGCCCAGGTTGAAGTCAGGATCGGCAGCGCCTCGCCCCTGTCGGGCCCGGGCGCGCACCAGGGCAAGGACATCGAGAATGGCGCCCGCATGGCGATCGACGACCTCAACGCCCAGGGCTTTGCCGTCGGCGGCAAGAAGGTGAGGTGGGTCTTGCGGGCCGAGGACGACGCCAGCGACCCGAAGACCGGCGCCGCGGTCGCACAGAAACTGGTCGACGCGCGCGTGGCCGGCGTGGTCGGCCACCTGAACTCGGGCACCACGGTGCCGGCCTCGAAGATCTACCACGACGCCGGCATTCCGCAGATCTCGCCGGCCGCCACCACGCCGCTCTACACCAACCAGGGTTTCAGGACCGCCTTCCGCGTCGTCGCCAGCGACCAGCTGGTCGGGCGCACCCTGGCCAGCTATGCGGTCACCGTTTTGGGGGCGAAGAAGATCGCGGTGATCGACGACCGCACGGCCTTCGGCCAGGGCCTGGCCGACGAATTCAACCGCGCCGTGCGCCGCGCCGGCGCGGCGAAGATCGTCAGCCGCCAGTTCACCAACGACAAGGCCAGCGACTTCACGGCCATCCTGACCCAGATCCGCGGCCAGGATCCGGACGTGATCTTCTACGGCGGCATGGATGCGGTGGCCGGCCCCATGCTCAAGCAGATGAAGGCGCTCGGCCTGCGCGCCAGATTGATCTCGGGCGACGGCATCTGCTCGGAAAAGCTGCCGCAACTGGCGGGCGACGCGCTGGGCGAGGACAAGGTGATCTGCGTGGTGGCCGGCGGCGTCACCGGTCCGGAAGAAGCGCGCTACGCCGCCTTTGTCGCGCGCTACCAGCAGCGCTACAAGATCGCTTTGCAGACCTATGCGCCGTATGCCTACGACGCGACGATGGTGCTGGCCAGCGCCATGCAGCAGGCCGGATCGAGCGAGCCTGCAAAGTACTTGCCGGTGCTGGCGAAGATCCGCTACCAGGGCATTACCGGCACCATCGCCTTCGATGCCAAGGGCGACCTGCGCGATGCGGCGCTGACCCTCTACACCTACCGGCAGGGGAAGAAGGTCAAGCTGAAAGTGGTGCGCTAGATCACACCCTGGGCCAGCATGGCGTCGGCCACTTTCACGAAGCCGGCGATGTTGGCCCCGTCGACGTAGCTGATGGAACCATCGGCGCGGGCGCCATACTTCAGGCAGGCCGCATGGATGCCCTGCATGATCTGCAGCAGGCGCGCATCCACTTCTTCCGCAGGCCAGCTCATGCGCTCGGCGTTCTGGCTCATTTCGAGGCCGGAGGTGGCGACTCCGCCGGCGTTGCTGGCCTTGCCCGGCGCGTACAGCACGCCGGCGGCCTCGAAGGCCTTGGCTGCCTCGATGGTGGACGGCATGTTGGCGCCCTCGGCCACGCACAGCACGCCGTTCCTGATCAGGATGGCGGCATCGTCCGCATCCAGTTCGTTCTGCGTGGCGCAGGGCAGGGCGACATCCACGGGAACATGCCAGGGACGCACGCCCGCTTCGAAGCGGCTGCCGGTGCGCACGGCGTAATCGCTGACGCGGCCATACAGGTGGTTCTTCACCTCCATCAGGATGGCCAGTTTCTCGGGCGTGAAGCCGTCCTCGTCGATGACCGTGCCGCTCGAGTCCGATACCGTGACGACCCGGGCCCCGAGGGCCATGGCCTTCTCGACCGCGTACTGCGCCACGTTGCCCGATCCCGAGACGCTCACCCGCAGGCCGTCGAAGGAGCGGCCGCGCGTCTTGAGCATTTCCTGGGCGAAGTAGACGGTGCCGTAGCCGGTGGCTTCGGGACGCATCAGCGAACCGCCGAAACTCAGGCCCTTGCCGGTGAACACGCAGTCGGCGCGGTTGCTGAGCTTTTTCATCATGCCGGTCATGTAGCCGACTTCGCGCCCGCCCACGCCGATGTCGCCGGCCGGCACGTCCGTGTCCGAGCCGACGTGGCGGAACAGCTCGCTCACAAAGGCCTGGCAGAAGCGCATGACTTCGCCCGGGCTCTTGCCCTTGGGGTCGAAGTCGGAACCGCCCTTGCCGCCGCCCATGGGCAGGGTGGTCAGGGCGTTCTTGAAGGTCTGCTCGAAGGCCAGGAACTTCAGGACCGACAGGTTGACGGAGGGGTGGAAGCGCAGCCCGCCTTTATACGGGCCGATCGCCATGCTGTGCTGGATGCGGTAGCCGCGGTTGACTTGCACCTGGCCCTGATCGTCGACCCAGGAAACACGGAACATGACCACGCGCTCGGGTTCGACCAGGCGGTCCAGCAGGCCGTGTTCGGCATATCGCGGATGCTGTTCGATGAAAGGCCAGAGGCTTTCCATGACTTCGGTCACGGCCTGCAGGAATTCAGGCTGGCCCGGGTTTCTCTCGGCGACATATTGCAGGAACTGGTGTAGGGAAGCGTATTTCATTCGGGTCCTTGAAGCGGAAGACGTCGCGGGGGCCGCGACTGGATAATGGGGGCTGTCCGAGGCAAGGAAGGCACGGCTGGGTTGGATGTCGTGCGTTGGCCTTGCAGGAACATCGCAGCAAGGGGTGTCTGGCTGTGATGTCCGTCATGCGGCGAACCCGATATGTTCTACGCACGCAGCGTCGTCCGGAAACGGCGACGCCACCGGACGGTGGCGTCATGATAGCAGTACAAGGATCCAAAGACCGCAGGCCATACCAGAAGCAAGCTGGCGGATGGCCTGGGAGGACCGTCGATTGCCGTGCGGTAAACCCTGTGGACTGAGCGCTGGACGCGTGGTGTCCAGGCCGGGGCATCTGGAGCGCCGGCACGGCGGCAACCGCGCAGGCAGGCTGTCGTTCGCTTACTTCATCAGCAACATCGGTGAGCGGGTCTGGTCGTCGAGTTTGAATACGCTTACCCGGCGCGCCAGTTGCTCGGCCTGCTGCTGCAGGCTGGACGCTGCAGCAGTCGCCTGTTCTACCAGGGCGGCGTTCTGCTGCGTCATGCGGTCCATTTCATCAATGGACGTGCTCACCTGCTCGATACCGGCACTTTGCTCCTTGCTGGCAGCGGCGATCTCTCCCATCAGCGATGCGGCACACCCGACGCTGGACACGACTTCGCTCATGGTCTGGCCGGCTTCGTCGACCAAAGTACTACCGGTTTCGATCCTCTGCACCGAGTTCTGGATCAGTGTCTTGATGTCCTTGGCAGCGTTCGCGCTGCGCTGTGCAAGGGTGCGCACTTCGCTGGCGACAACCGCGAAACCCCTGCCTTGTTCGCCAGCACGCGCAGCCTCGACGGCAGCGTTCAGGGCAAGAATGTTCGTCTGAAAAGCAATGCCATCAATGACGCTGATGATTTCGGTCACCTGGCGCGAACTTTCCTTGATGGAGTTCATCATGGCGACCACCTGGGAGACGACCTCGCCGCCTTGTTGCGCCACGGTCGATGAGGCGAGCACCAATTCGTTGGCGCGCATGGCGTTCTCGGCGTTCTGCCGGACAGTCTGTGTCAGCTCTTCGATGGACGAGGCGGTTTCTTCAATACTCGCCGCCTGTGCTTCGGTGCGCCTGGAAAGATCGGCGTTACCAGCGGCAATTTCGCTTGATACGCCGGAAAAGGCATCCGTCCCCCTGCGCACTTCGCCGACGATGTTGGCCAGGTTGCCGTTCATTGCCTGCAGCGCTAGAAAGAGCTCGCCGAACTCGTCGTGCCCATGCGTCTCGATCTTCACGGTCAGGTTGCCCTGGGCGATAGTCTGGGCAATATCCAGTGCCTTGGCGATCGGCGGCAGGGTACTTTGCCGCAAGAGATAAATGAGCAGGCCGAGTGCGATCACGGACAGGGTTCCAAGCGTATAAACAGTGGTCTTGATGAACTCAACCGCTTCCAGCACGAGCGTGGCGAATTGCTCCGACTTCTTGAGGATCTCCAGCCTGGTCGGGCGAACTTGGATGGCCAGTTCAGCGGTGATGCCATCGCCCGGCGCGGCGACTAACGCGGCGCGGATGTGATTGAGGTTCTGGATGTCCTCCGCAGGCAAGTCCAGGATGCCGTCAAAGCCGAGCATGCGGAACAGGAGCTTTTCACCGTACAGGGTTTCCGAGTCCGCACGCATTGCAAGGGCGATCGCTTTATCGATGTATCCCAGCACGTCATCACGGCGCAACGCATTGGCATTCTTTGCCTCCTGTTCCGCCAATGTGAATGCATGATCGATCAACATGACATTCTCCAGGTGCAGGCGCTCCAGATAATGGAACAATGCCGCTTTTCCCAGCAGGCGATTTCCTGACAAAATAATAATTGACACGATAACGATCGTGATCATACTGATTGCAAACTTACGCTGTAGTGTAAATCTTTTCATGTTAATGCAGTAACGAGCTCGTGCTTGATAAAGGATTGTGGCCGTTGTTCGGATGCGGGTTTCAATATGGAAGAACTTGATTCAACAATTAAAATGATCCCGTTTCCACGTTAAATATGGATAATTCCGAAAAATGTTGAAACGATCGCTTTTCCGCAAAAAGTCGGAAATAACTCATTGCGTGGAGTGAGAGTATTGGTGATTAAACGACAACTTCTCCGCAGTTCATCTTGTTACCAAGGCAAGTGTGAATGCGGCGGCAGAGGGGGAGGTGCGTTGAATTGGATCAGTCATTAATAATGACAGGCAACGAATTCCGTGGCAATGAAACTGACGGATTTGATTGCGTCGGGCGGCCGCTCGCCTCTTGTTTGTAGCCTTGCGGCAACATCACTTGCCTTGCGGGAGCATGAGACCCGGCATTCGTTCGGGTGGGGATACGCCCGCAGCCGAGCCGCCGCGGGCGCTGACACCAGTCTGCGATCAGGCCGGCACGGCTTCCTGCACGCCCTTGTCGATCACCGGGTTTTCTCGCGCCGCGACCTGGATTGCCGCTGTACGCGGGGCGGTATCCTTCAAGCCCTTATGGATGATCCCGTCCTGCATCACCATCGCAATCTTCGCCGGCTCCGTCAGGATGCGCAGGTCCTGCAGCGGGTCGCCGTCGACCAGAACCAGGTCGGCGAGGAAACCGGGGCGCACCTGGCCCAGTTCACCCGGCCGCATCATGATGTCGCCGCCCAGGCGGGTGGCGGAGACCAGCGCTTCCTTCGCAGTCATGCCGATGTAGTCCACGAAATACTGCAGGTCGTTGGCATTGGTTCCGTGCGGCATCCATGCAAAACCATAGTCGCCGCCCGGCAGGATGCGAATGCCGCGCTTGTGCATCTTGCGCAGCGTCGCTGCCGCCGCTTCCAGTTCTTGCGGATATCCCATCTGCTCGGCGATGGCAGGTGTGATGCCGAATTCCGATGCATTAAAGCTGGTGCGCACCAGCCAGCCGATGGCAGGCGCCACGAAGTGGCGCTCCTTGTTCGCCTCCAGCATGTCCAGCGTTTCGTCGTTGGCAAAACTGGCGTGGAAGATGATCTCGATGCCATGGCGCAAGCATTGCCGTACCGACTCGTCGGAGCGCGCATGGGCCGCCACCCGCTTGCCGTTGCGTTTCGCCTCGCTCGTCAGCATGGCGACTTCTTCGTCCGAGAATGGCGACAGTTCGGCCGGCAGGCCGGCAATATATTCTCCCGACAGGTTGATCTTCAGGTGGTCCACGCCGTACTTGATGAACATGCGCGCGGCCTTGCGTACTTCCTCGGGCCCGCTCACGATATGGCCAAAACTGAGTTCCTGGAACGGCAGGTGGGGCAGGGTATTGTCGCCGAGACCGCCGAGGGTGGCGATTTCCTGGCTGCCGGCCAGGTAGCGCGGCCCGACGCACTGGCCGGCGGTAATCGCATTGCGCAGTACGATATCGAGGCGCGGCTTGGCGGCGGCCGCCCCAATGGCCGAGGTCCAGCCCATGTCCAGGTAGCGCTTGGCGACATCGACGCACCACAGGATGTGTTCTTCCGGCGGCATGAACTGGATGGCCGACAGTGTTGGCTGGTCGTTCCACGAAAAGTGGGTGTGGGCTTCGGTCATTCCCGGCATCAGGAACTTGCCGCCGCCGTCGATCACCTGGTCTGCAGTACCCGACACCATGTTCGGGAAGTGCGCCACTTCAACGATCCGGTTGCCTTCTACGAGGACTTCACCTTTGAATACGTCGTCGCCGCTGCCATCGAAAATCGTGACATTGGTGATTGCAATCTTCTTCATGTCTGTCTCCTCTCGCCCCAAGGCGTGGTTATTTTGAAGAACCCAGGAATTTCGTCAGCTGTTGCATGCACTCCTGTGGACGCTCGAAGGTGGTCCAATGACCGCAGCCTTCCAGCACCACCATGTCACTGCCCTTGATACGTTCCGCCATGGCCGCCACGTTGGCAGGAGGCGCAACACCGTCCTGGTCTCCGGTGACCAGCAGGGTCGGCGCCGAAATGTCCTCGATTGGCGCCGCCTGCGCGGTCCCCAGCGCCGTGCAGCTTTGTGCATAGCCTTCGGGCGTCTGGCGCATCACGCTTTCGCGCACCAGGGCCAGCACTGCCGGCTGCTGCGCCTTGGTTTCCCTGGACGTTGCCGCAGCCACGATGGCGTCGGCAATTTCCTGCATTGCGGCGGCGCCGCCGGTAGCTGCCTTGTCGGCGCGGGCCAGGATGCCGGGGCGTCCCGCGTCAGGCGGGCACACGAGCGGGCCGAACAGCGCCAGGCCAGCAACCAGCGCCGGGTTCTGCGTTGCGATGTGCTGGCAAACGATCGTGCCCATCGAATGGCCCAGGAAGATTGCCCTGGTCACGTCGAGCTCACGGCAGACAGCCTGCACCGCGTCGGCCATGCTGGCGACGCTCAACTCGCCGCTACCGGCTGGCGAGCGGCCGCTGCCCGGCAGGTCGATGCGCACGATGCGGTGGCCTTGCAGCGCCGCCATTACCGGGGTCCAGGTATTGCTCGAGCCGCCCAGGCCGTGGACGCACACGACGGCGGCGCCCTCGCCTTCGACTTCAACGGTCAGTCCTGCAACGATGTGGGTAGTCATGTAATTTTTCCTTTAGATGAATTTGTTTTCGATAGCACCGATGCCGTCGATCTCGACCCGCACCACGTCGCCCCCAGCCAGGAAGCGCGGCGGCTGCATGCCCAGCCCGACGCCGGCAGGCGTGCCGGTGGCGATGACGTCACCCGGGTACAAGGTGATCCCGCGCGAAATCGTCTCGATCAGGGCCGGGATGTCGAAGATCAGGTTTTCGGTCGGTCCATCCTGGCGCAGCTCGCCGTTGACCCAGCAACGCACACGGGTCCGGGTGCCATCGAGCTGGTCGGCGGTAACGATCCACGGACCCATCGGGCAGAACGTGTCGAACGACTTGCCCATGTCCCACTGCTGATGGCGCATCTGGACGTCGCGAGCGGTGACGTCGTTGACCACGGTGTAGCCGAACACATGCCCCATGGCGTCGGCTCGGGTGATGTTTTTACCGCCTTTGCCGATGACCACTGCCAGTTCGGCCTCGTAATCGATTTGCTCGGAGATCGCGGCGCCCGGCAGCATGACGTTGTCGAACGGGCCGACGACGCATTCGGGCACTTTGGTAAAGACGATCGGCCAGGCCTCGGGATTGGCGTCGTTGTCCTTGAATACCGAGGTTTGCAGTTCTTTTGCGTGGGCGTGATAGTTGCGGCCTACACACCAGATGTTGCGGCGCGGTACCGGGATCGGCGCCAGTAGCTGGACCGATGCGAGTGGCACGGCCTGCCCGGTGGTTGCAGGAAGCGGGTCGCCGCCGGCGAGCAGGTTGATGATCGCCAGGGCGCCTTCGGCTGCCACGGTCTCGGGAAGCGCGAATGGCGTGACCCGCTCGCGGTCACTGGAAACAAGTCCGACGAAACGGCGTCCATCGAGTTGATATGTTGCTATGTACATGTATTCCTCCAGGTATTCGGTCGGGCCCGATGAAGCTCGGACCGCTGACCGTGGGAGGAGTCTAGGAACAAATGGGCAAGGGTGCTTATCAGCCCATGGCTGGGCTTATCGACGGGTCCAATTGCTTATCAATACGTCTGATATCTTTTTTCGGATGTCCGATATCGCCCGCTGCCAGGATTACAATTTGGGCATAAATATGACCAGCAATGCTGGCGAAGGAGACAAGATGGCAGAGTCGTATGCGTTCTACGAAGGAACGTTTGGACAGGCAATCGTGTTGGAGACGCGCACTGATCTGGTGGCGCACGCGCATTCCGAATCGCAGATCGTGTTTTGGCTCGGCGGTGCGCGGGCCCAGGCCAACGTTGGTGCCGAGGTGGTCAGGTACGACGAAAACGTGGGCCTCGCGACCAATGCCTATCAGTCGCACGACATGACGCGGCTGGATGGAGCGGGACCGGCGGTGTTTCTGGTATTTATGATTTCAAGGAAGTGGCTGAATGAACTGCGGCAGGCAACCGGTCGCCCCTTCGTCTTCCCGTCCTCGCGCATTCCGATCGATGCCAGCTTGCGCCAGGCCTGCTGGCAGGTGCTGGACCTGATCCTGTCGGAGCGTAACCCCGAGGATGGATTGAATGGCATGGTCGAGCAGCTGATCAGCGCCACCATCGATGCCACTGCGCGTGGACAGGTGGTCGATCCAAGACGCCTGCTGCCGCCCCTGCTCGACCATCGCCTGCGTAGCGCGATCACGCTCATGCGCGAGCATGTCAGCGACAAGATCGCACTCGATGAGATCGCGAACCAGGTCGGTCTGTCGCGCGCGCATTTCTTTACATTGTTCCGTGATCAGCTCAACACGAGTCCGCAGGTTTTCTGGAGCGCGGTTCGGGTGGAAGAAGCGATGCGTCGGCTGATCGGCAAGGGCGCATCATTGACATCGGTCGCACTTGAGCTTGGATTTTCCGCTCCCAGCAATTTTTCCCGTTTCTTCAAGGAACACACCGGCGTTTCGCCCTCCACCTTCCGGCGTGCCGCGGTAGGGGCGATGCCAGCAACAGTGACAGGCCTGGCGGCTTGAAACCGGCGCTTGTCGTTGAACGGCACGCGAACAAGGACCCGGCCGGTTCTGCTCCAGCGTTTTTTCATCGCAAGCCGCAAGGTATTGCGCAGGGTGCTGGACGAAGCCCCAGGAATAGACCGGACACGAGATGTTGAATCCAGAAACAAAAACGCCGACCTGCGAAGGTCGGCGCCTTGTTTGTATTATTTCCTGAATCCTTGGTGGCCGGGGCAGAATCGAACAGCGATACAAGGATTTTCGATCCTCGCACTGCACTGGGCATGAATCAGCATCTCTGTTCCAACGCTATGCCTGGAAACATTCCTCGCTGCCAGCGCCGTTCATTTGCTGAGCATGCACCTTGCACGGATGCACCTGGTTGCGCCCAGCTTTCTTGGCGGCATACACTGAGGCATCTGCAGCGGCAAGCAGATCGCCCACAGTCTGATTTAGCGCTAACGTGGCAACGCCAATCGATACCGTAACCTGTACCGTCGGGGTCTGGAGAAGAGGGGACTGTGCCACGCCCAGACGCAATCGCTCTGCCACTTCCTGGGCTTCCTCCAACGTGGTCCCGGGCAGCACAACCACAAACTCTTCACCGCCAAAACGTGTGCAAACATCCGTTGGGCGCAAGTACTCGCTCACCCGTTGGGAGAACGCGCGCAACACGTCGTCGCCGATCATGTGCCCGAAATTATCATTGATCGTTTTGAAGAAATCGATGTCAAGTAATAGGATCGAGAAAGATTTGCCACTGGAAAGGTATAACGCCGCTTGGTGCTTGAGGACTTCGTCCAGGGCCCTGCGATTGCCTTGCCCAGTTAGCGCGTCGGTGGCAGCGTCCAGTTCCACTTTTCGCAATGCCAAGTGAAGTTGCTGAGCGAGTAAAGCATTAGCGCGCTGCAACTGAAAGCCGTCAAGCAGGCGCTTGGAAATTTCACGCGTATAGTAGGCAATTAAGATGACAAAGACGGTCAAGCCAGCCGCGTAATCCGTAGCACTCTTGCGATCAGCAACGTGCAGCAACACGCCGAGTACCGAAACGCCCAGGAGCGTACCGATTTGTCGATAATAGGCGACCGTGTAAGTGCTATACGCTTGTGCATTGACCGCGATAACGCCACACAGCAGCGCCATTAGCATAGCGTCCAGGATAGGCGCGTGCCCCATCAGGAACCACGTCGTCAGTCCCCAGGCCAGCCCATCCATACCAGCAACCCAGTGGATGCGCGTGCGATGGCGCTCAAAGCTTGAGCCTTCGCCTATTACTACTTGCAAGGCCCACAGGCTGAACGCCCACACGATGGCGGCCACACTCAACCAAAGCAAAATCGAGCTCTGGGGGACAGTACCCCAACAAAACCATATTGCCAGTAACCAGCCCACAGGCGTGGTAGTCAAGGCGCGGCGCAGTGTAATCACACACTCGGAAAAACCGGTTGCACGCGCAGCCGCTCGGTCAGATTCGCTTACAGGGAAACGGGAACTCATGCCGCTCATGTATACAGATTCAGCATGGAACTGGCCATGCGACCGCATGTGCCTCTTGACGTCGATACTGCTCCATCATGTCATGGGCTGTACGGTTCTAGGAAACGTCGCTATGGAAATAATATCTTGGTGGAAATAATATCCTAAAAGACAAGCTGCCGTACAAAAATTGGCGACATAATTGATTCAATGTGCACATTTGCTCTGACCGCGCCCAATCGAGGCAGTGCGGTTTGCTACATCTGGCGATGGTAGGCAAAAAGCTTCCTGCATTTAAGAAGTGGCCATAGCCGATCGGCAACACTAACACCAGAATGCTTGGCGAAGGCAAGGGGGAGATCAAGAAGCTTGGCGCCAGTGATGCGGGGTTCATCTGGTATTGCCAAGCCCAAAAACGACAACGCCCACTTCGATGAGTGGGCGTTGCGTGAACGATGTTCTTGGTGGCCCGGGGCGGAATCGAACCACCGACACAAGGATTTTCAATCCTCTGCTCTACCAACTGAGCTACCAGGCCAAGGCGGCGAATTGTAGCACGAAGTGTCGCCATGTCCATAATTTCTTGATTCAAATCTTCTTCACGCCGACACATGCTCGCGCCGCCAGCGTGCGGGCGAGGTGCCGACTTCGCGCTTGAAGGCCCGGGCAAAGGCCGCTTCCGATTCGTAGCCGACCTCCAGCGCGACCGAGGCCACCGGCGCCCGGCTGTCGCGCAAGAGGCCGGCTGCCGCTTCCATGCGCCAGCGCGCCAGGTATTGCATCGGCGGCTGGCCGAGCAGGCGCAGGAAGCGGGCGCAGAATACCGAGCGCGAGAGGCTGGCGGCGCGCGCCAGGTCGTCGATGGTCCAGGGCCGGGCCGGGGCGCGATGGATCAGCGCCAGCGCGCGGCCCAGTTGCGGGTCGCGCAGTCCGGCCAGCCAGCCGGTGCTGCCGGCCGGCAGGCGTTCGAGGTAGCGGTGCAGCGCATCGATGAACATGGTTTCGCTGGCGCGTTCGAGCAGGGCGGCGGCGCCCGGCTCGCCCTTTTCCGCGCGCACGGCCAGGGCGTTCAGGTCGGTGCGCGCGGTGGCGCCGCTGGCCGGCAGGTGCAGCAGGCGCGGCAGGGCGTCGAGCAGGGGATTGAAGGGATGGCGGTCGCAACTGAGGAAGCCGCAGGTGACCTGGTTCTCGGCCCGCTCTTCCGGTTCGCCCCAGGTGATCTCGTATTGCGAGTGGAACACGATCGGGATCGGCTTCGGGGCGTGGCGCGTGGCCGCTACCCAGGCCGGATCGATGCGCGCCGGACGCTGGGCCGGATCGCTCGAGAGCACGTGGCCGTCGCCGTGCGGCAGGATGATGGTGTCGCCCGGCTGCAGGGGCACCGGCTTCATGCCATCCAGGCAAACCCAACCCGCGCCTTTCGTCAGCACGTGGTATTCCATGACGTGCTCGGCATCGGGAAACAGCAGGCCGGCAAGGTCGCGCAGGGGCGGGGCTTCCACCGACCAGTCATTGGGCAGGCTGAGCTGGTAGAAGACCGCGCCGCGCAGGCGCACCGAGCGCAGCACATCGGACAGGGTATCGGTCTGCATCGGTTCGAAGACAGGACGCACAGGCAAACCGGGACGACGCTGGATCAAGCCGCAGCCCCGCATGCGCGCATACTGGCATTCTTCACTCACGAAGATGGGAGCATGCCACCATGGACAAATCAACGCAATCGAACCCCGCAGCCCAGGTTCCGCCGCCGGTCCACCCGGACTTTGCCGCCATCAAGCAGCGCCAGCAGGCTACCTGGGCCAGCGGCGACTTCGCCGTCGTCGGTGTGACCCTGCAGATCGTCGGCGAATCGCTGGCCGAGGCCGCGGACATCCGCGCCGGCGAAACCGTGCTCGATGTCGCCGCCGGCAACGGCAACGCGAGCCTGGCGGCTGCGCACCGCTTTGCCCGCGTCACCTCGACCGACTATGTGCCGGCGCTGCTGGAGAAAGGCCGTGCCCGCGCCCAGGCCGAAGGCCTCGACATCGACTTTCGCGTCGCCGACGCCGAGGACTTGCCGTTTGCCGACGGCGCCTTCGACGTGGCGATGTCGACCTTCGGCGTGATGTTCACGCCGGACCATGCCCGCTCATCGGGCGAACTGCTGCGGGTGGTGCGCGATGGCGGCCGCATCGCACTGGCGAGCTGGACGCCGGATAGTTTCATCGGCCAGCTGTTCAAGACCATCGGCCGCCTGGTGCCGCCGCCGGCCGGCCTCATGTCGCCATCCCTGTGGGGCACGGAAGCCTACCTGGGCGAGCTGTTCGGCGACGGCGCCGCCGACCTGCGCAGCCAGCACCGCCAGTTCATGATGCGCTACGCCTCGCCGGCCCACTGGCTGCAGGTGTTCCGCGATTTCTACGGGCCGGTACAAAAGGCCTTCAATGCGCTCGATGCGCACGGCCAGGCGACGCTCGAGCAGGACATTCTTGCCCTGTTGCAGCGCCATAACGTCGCCGGCAGCGCGTCCCTGGTCGTGCCCTCGGAATACCTGGAGGCGGTCATCGTCAAGCGCAGCCTGCACTAGACGCGGCGTGCCGGTTCAGCCGGCCTGAACGGCCAGGGTTCCCAGCCATGGCCGCAGGCCGGCAATCGCTTCTTCCTTCGACTTCGCCTCGATCTCGATCCACGGCGCCTGCGCATACGACGAAGGCATGGTGGCGATCAGGTCGGCATGCTGGCGGTCGTTAAAGCTTTCCCGTCCGTTCGAGATGTGCACGAGCTGCTGCGCCGGGTCGCGCCAGGTCGCGCGCGCCTTGAGCAGCATTTCGGCCACGCTCGGGTGTTCGTAGCTGTCGAGCTTGTCGTGCACGATGTGGTGGTGGGCGTCGAACACCATCGGCACCCCGGCGCGCATGCAGACGGCGTAAATTTCTTCGGCGCCATAGGCATACTCGTCGTTTTCCAGGCCGAGCCGGCAGCGGATCGCATCCGGCAGGCGGGCGATCGCCTCGACCAGGGCATCGGCACGGTTGGCCTTGCCCCCGTGAATTTCCAGCAGCGCCCAGGGCGAGCGCGGCTGCTGCAATAAATCCATGATGTCGGCATGCATCTGCAGGATCTTGATGCTGTTCTCGACCACTGCCGGCGAATCCGAACTGAGCACCACGAACTGGTCCGGATGCATCACCAGCCGGATGCCGGCCTGTGCCGCGCGCTCGCCGGAGCGGGCCAGCGCCGGCGCCAGCGTTGCCAGGATCTCGCGGCCGATCGGCTCGTCGGAAAACGGAAAGATCCCGGAAGGCAGGCGGTACAAGGCGATGCCGGCTTGCTGGCAATAACGCATGGCCGCGTCGAGGGTCTGGATGTTGTCGCGGAAGATGTCTTCCAGCAGCTTGCGCTGGGTGTCGGGCGACTGCTCCAGCAGCCGCTTGCGCGTGATGGTGCGGTAGCGGATGTCTTTCGACACGGTGATGCAGACCAGGCCGAGGTGAGGGGGCATAGTGCGCTCGCGAAGTTAGCTTCCAGCCAGTATAGGCCTTTGCCTTCCACCCCCGAGCGCGCCATGCGGGCGGCAAGGCTTCGACATCATGTGGCAAGGAAAAAGTAATTGAAAAATAAAGAATATTTGGCAAGATGTTGCATCCTGGCATCGAATAAATGGCGCCGGGCCAGAATCTCCTGCAAAAGTAAGGGCGAGGTCGTTCTGATTGCGCACTTTTGTTTCCGCATGGAATTAGCTAGCCCGGCAGCTGCCTGGTGGCGCATGACGGAAACTGCCCGACCCACGCCATACTTTTCCCGGAGGCGCCGTCATGGCCCGCTTACCTGTACCGACCCGCCTGGCCTGCGTGCTGGCGGCCGCATTTTCCGTCACCCTGCCGGCGCTCGCGCAAACCGGCATCGATCCGGCCGCCGCGGCGCGCCAGGCTGATGTCCTCCAGCGCCAGAACCAGGAGCGCATCCAGCGCGACATCGAGGCCGCCAGGCCGCGCGAACGCGGCACCGAAGGCATCGACACCAGCCGCCTGGTGCCGCAGGTCGACGCCTCGGCCGCCGGCCAGAAATGCCACGAGATCAGCGTGGTGGCCATCGGCGGCGCGCCGATGCTGTCGCCTGCCGTACGCGAAGACATCAACCGCCGTTTCGCCATGCGCTGCCTGGGCGTGACCGAGATCGAGCAGATCCTGGGCACGATCACCAAGGACTACATCGAGCGCGGCTTCGTCACCACGCGCGCCTACCTGCCGGCCCAGGACCTGAGCCGCGGCAAGCTCGAGATCCTGGTCATCGAAGGCAAGCTCGAGGCGATCGAACTCGATGAAGGCGCCCGGAAAAGCATCAACCCCGCCAACGTGTTCCCGGCGCCGGGCGGGCTGCTCAACCTGCGCGACTTCGAGCAGGGCATCGACCAGGTCAACAAGCTGTCCTCGAACAGTGCCCAGCTCGACATCCAGCCGGGCCGCGAAGTCGGCGCCAGCCGCGTCGTGATCCGCAATACGCCGCGCTTTCCATTGCATGCGGGACTGAGCGCCGACAACGAAGGTTCGGCCAGCACCGGGCGCGGACAGATGGCGCTCAACCTCAGCGCCGACGGCCTGCTGCACCTGAACGAACTGATGCTGTTTACGCACCGCCGCTCGACCCCGGTCGACAGCATGCGCAAGTCTTCCGAGAGCAGCAGCTTCACCTTCATCGTGCCCTGGGGCTACACGACGATGACGTACTCGGGCAGCCGTTCGTCCTTCCTCAGCACGATCGTCGCGCCGAGCGGCCTCGACCTGGGTTTCCGCGGCAAGTCCGATTCCGACACCTTCAGCGTCGAGCGCCTGATGTACCGCGACCAGACCTCGCGCTTCAACCTGTCGGCGGCGCTGACGAAGAAGGATACGAAGAACTACCTGGCCGGCGAATTCCTGGGCGTGAGCAGCCGCGCGCTGACCGTGCTCGACCTCGGCGCCAACGTCAGCACCGGGCTGGCCGGCGGCGCCCTGAACGTCGATGTCGGCTATGCGACGGGCCTGAACATGGCCGGCGCGCTGGGCGACGCCGACTACCTGCCCGACGAGGCCCCGCGCGCCCAGTTCGGCAAATGGAAGCTCGGCCTCGGCTACCAGCGCCCGTTCCAGGTCGGCGGTGTCGACCTGGCCTGGTCGAGCCAGCTCACGGCCCAGTACGCGGACGACGTCCTGTACGGTTCCGAGCAGATGCTGATCGGCGGCCTGTACAGCGTGCGCGGCTTCGTCGACCACACCCTCTCGGGCGACCACGGCTGGTATGCGCGCAACGAAATCTCGGTGCGCCCGGCCCTGGACCTGGGCGGCCAGGTGGTGCCGCTGCGCCTGTTCGCCGGCTTCGACCTCGGCCGCGTGCGCAACCGCGTCGCCAACATTCCCGAAGGGCGCCTGTCCGGCATGGCCGTGGGCGCCTCGGCCAACTGGAAGGGTTTCGCGCTGTCGGTCACGCATACCCGCCCGCTTGGCAAGCCCGACTTCTTCCAGCGCGAGACGCCGCAGACCTGGGTTCGCGCCAGTGTCGACATCTGACGCATCGCCAGCCGCATAACAATCAAGACATAACACATCAGTATGAATCGCGCCTATCGCCAAGTCTGGAGCGCCGCCCGCGGCGCCTACATCATCGCCCCTGAAACCGCACGCGGCAACGGCAAGTCCGGCCGCGCCGTCAAGGCCGGCGCCGCCCTCGGCGTGCTCGCCGTCCTCGCCCTGGGCCTGCCCGAGGCCCAGGCCCAGGTAAAACCCGCCACCACCGTCGTTCCGGTGCCGGGCAAGACCAATGCCTACCTGGCGCCGAACGGCGTGCCGGTGGTGAACATCAACACCGCCAACAGCGCCGGCGTCTCGCACAACCAGTTCACCCGCTACGACGTCGAAGCCAAGGGCATGGTGCTCAACAACGGCAACTCGTCGCAATCGGCGCGCCAGTCGCAACTGGCCGGCCAGGTCACGGCCAACATCAACCTGGCCGCCGAAGCGAAGGTCATCCTGAACGAAGTGGTGGCGCCGAACCGCAGTACGCTGGCCGGCTACACCGAGGTGCTCGGCGGGCGTGCCGACGTCATCGTCGCCAACCCCTACGGCATCACCTGCGCCGGCTGCGGCTTCATCAACAGCGACCGCGTCACCCTCACCACCGGTACCCCGGTCTGGGGCAATGACGGCAGCGTCTACGGCTTCAACGTCAGCCGCGGCGACATCCTGGTCAATGGCGGCGGCATCAATGCCAGCGGCCAGCAGATCCTCGACCTGGTCACGCGCGCGATTCGCATCGACGGCCAGGTCAACACGGCGCCGGGCGGTTCGCTCGGCATCGTTACCGGCGTCAACCAGTGGGCCTATGGCAGCCGCGAGGTGACCGGCGCCGCGGTGGCGGCCGAGGGCGCCTCGCCCAGCTATGCGATCGACTCGAGCGCACTGGGCGGCATGTACGCGGGCCGCATCCGCCTGATCGCCACCGAGGCCGGCGTCGGCGTGCGCATGCTGGGCGACGCCGCCGCCAGCGTCGACGACTTCCAGCTCGACGCGGCCGGCAAGGTGCTGGTGCAAAGCCGCGTCTCGGCGGCGCGCGACCTGCACCTGACGCAGCGCACCACCGGCGGCGACGCCCAGGTCGAAGTAGCGGGCACGAATGCCTCGCTGACGGCGCAGCGCGACCTGGCCTTGACCGCGAACGGCGGCGTGACCCTGAACGAAGGCCTGCTCAAGGCCGGCAACAACCTGGCGCTGCAGGCGGCCAGCCTGGCCGATGCCTCGGCCGCGAACGCCGCGCGCAGCGCCGGCGCGCATGCCGACGTGAACCTGCGCGGCGCGGCCAGCCTGGACGGCTCGAACTGGGGCGCGGGCGGTCACCTGAAGCTCGCCGCCGACACCCTCACGGTGGGCGCCACCGGCACCACCCTGTACAGCGGCACGAATGCGGCCGGCGCCGACCGCGCACTCGAGATCGCGGCCGAACACGACATCGACATCGAGCGCGCCCGCATTACCGGTCCGGCCGGCGTCAGCCTGGCCAGCCGCGCCGGCGGCATGCGCCTCGGCAGCGGCGTCGAACTGACGGCCGCCGCCGACCTGGCGCTGGCCGCGCAGACCCGTTTCTCCAACGCCGGCAGCGCGCTGGCCGGGGGCGACCTGACGCTGCACGCCAGCGACGCCGGCACCGTCCTGCAGGCAAGCAACAGCGGCCTGCTGCAGGCCACCGGTGAACTCGAAGCCGGCCAGGCCGGCAAGCCCGTCGCGCTGGTCAACAGCGCCGGTGCGCGCGTGCTGGCCGACGGTATCGCCTTCGATGGCAGCACGCTCGACAACAGCGGCACCATCCAGGCCACCCGCGCGCTCGGCGTCACGGCCACCGGCGCCGTGACCAACCGCGCTGGCGGCACCATCCTGAACACCACCGCCGGCCAGGGCGTGACCCTGTCCGCGGCCAGCCTCGAGAACGCCGGCACCGTGCAATCGGCGGGCGCCCTGGACGCGAGCGTTGCCGGCGCCAGCGTCAACAGCGGCCAGATGCTGACCCTGGCCAGCACCGACGGCGGCAACAACGGCGCCCTGAACCTGCGCACCGGCAGCCTTGCCAACAGCGGCACGCTGGCCGCGGCCGGCGCCGGCGTCATCAGCGCTGCCGAGGACATCGACAACACCAGGCAGATCCAGGCCCAGTCGCTGGCGCTGCAGGCCGGCGGCCACCTGGCCAACCGCGGCGCCGACGCCGTGCTGCTGGCGCAGACCGACCTGGACGCCAGCGCCGCCACCGTCGACAACAGCGGCACCATGCAGGCCGAGAAGGCACTGCTGGTAAATGCCGCCAACCGCCTGGCCAACAGCGGCGTGCTGTACAGCCGCGCGGCCGATGGCCACCTGGCGCTGCGCGCGGGGGACCTCGTCAATTCCGGCACGCTCCAGGGCGGCGCCGCGGCCGAACTGCACAGCACCAGCGGCGCGATCGTGAACAGCGGCCAGGTGCTGGCCGCCACCGCGCTCGACCTCGACGCTGCCACCGGACTGAGCAACAATGGCGCTGACGCCGTGCTGCTGGCCGGCACCGGCCTGCGCGCGCAGGCAGCCAGCATCGTCAACGAAGGCACCGTCCAGGCGCAGGACGCGGTGACGCTCGGCGCCGCCGGCGCATTCAGCAACAGCGGCCTGGTACAGGCGCGTGCCGCGGACGCGGCGCTGAGCCTGACGGCCGCTTCCGTCGCCAACAGCGGCAAGCTGCAGTCGGCCGGCAGCGCCGACCTTACCGGCACCGGCGGCGCGATCGTCAACAGCGGCGAGATCGCCGCTGCCGGCACCCTGGGCCTGGAAGCCGCGGGCGCGCTGCAGAACCAGGGCGCGGCCAGCGTACTGCTGGCCGGCGCCGGTCTCGACGCCCACGCCGCCAGCTTCGACAACGGCGGCACCGTGCAGGGCAAGACGCTTGCGGTCACGGCAGACGGCGCCCTCGGCAATGCTGCCGTGCTGCAGAGCACCGACGGCGCCCTGGACTTGCGCGCCGGCAGCATCGCCAACACCGGCACCGTGCAGTCGGCCGCCAACGCCGGCCTGCGCGCCGAGCTTGGCGCGATCGACAACGGCGGCAAGGTACTGGCGGGCGGCACGCTCGACCTGAGCGCGGCCGGTGCACTGGTCAACCGCGGCACGGATGCCGCGCTGCTGGCCGATGCAGACCTGAACGCCGTTGCCGCCAGCGTCGACAACCGCGCCGCGGTGCAGGGCGAGCGGTTGTCGGTCACGGCCGCTGGCATGCTGGACAACAGCGGCACGCTGCAAAGCGGGGCCGACCAACTGGCGCTGCGCGCCGGCGCGATTGCCAACACTGGCGTGGTGCAGGCGGGCGGCAGCGCCGACCTGCGCGCCACGGCCGGCGCGCTCGCCAACAGCGGCAAGATCCTGGCCGACGGCGACCTGGCACTGAACGCCGCCGCTACGCTCGACAACCTGGGCGCAGCCAGCCAGATCATCGGCCAGGGCGCGCTGGCGATCGACGGCGCGAATGGCTTTGGCGTGAACAACGACGGGCGCATCCAGGCGGCCGGCGACATCAGCCTTGGCCAGTCCGGACAAGCCGCGACGCTGCGCAACAACGCGGGCGCGACCATCTTCGGCGACGCCGTCGCGCTGCATGCGGCCGACACGATCAACCGCGGCCGCATCCAGGCCATGGGCACGGGCGCGATCGCAGGCGCCAGCCTGTCCAACCTGGGCAGCAACGCCGTGGTCCTGTTCGGCATCGAGGGCGAGAAGGGCAGCATTGCGCTCAGCGGCAGGCTGCGCAACGAAGGCGCGATGCACGCGGGCGGCAACATGGACGTGACCGCCGCCGGCATCGTCAACACCAACACCGCCGGCCTGTCCTCGCTGCAGAACCTGAGCCTGAAGGCCGTCGATGGCGGCATCGACAACGCCGGCGCCCTGTACGCCGGCGCCACGCTGAGCACGCGCGCGCCTGGCCAGACCATCACCAACACCAGCAGCGGCACGATGGACGCGACCGACATCGACATCGCGGCCGCCACCTTCAGCAACTACAACACGGTGATCGCGACCCACGACACCGGCATCGCCACGACGGTCGCCTTCAATAACCTGCCGACCGGCGACGTGCCGAAGGTGGTTGCCGGCTCGACCAGCTACGGCGGCGTGAAGACGGTGTTCGACACCGGCGGCATCGACTGCAACTGGTTCGGCGACTACTGCAACCACCTGTGGGTGCGCGCGCAGGAATACACGGTCACGCAGAAGCTGGACGGCGCCGAGCCGGTCCAGAAGGGCCAGATCATCGCCGGCAACGCGATCAACCTGAAGTACGGCCAGGCGGCGACCAATACCGCCTCGCTGATCTCGGCGCCGACCATCAACATCGAGGGCAGCGGGACCTTCACCAACACCGACCTGCACCTGGACCAGATCACCTACGCGCGCCGCTGGCGCGTGTGGAAGACCGACAGCACCTTCGGCAGCCTGAACTACGAATACCGCTTCCCGACCAACGAAGCCGACTTCGACTGCGCCGGCGGCGACTGCTACAGGGGCTACGCCGGCAGCGAAAGCGGCGCCATGAACAGCTCCTACACGCTGGAAGTCAAGCGCACCACCTACAAGGTGTTCAGCGCCGGCATCTACGCGGACCGCCTGAACTTCGTCGGCGGCAAGCTGCAGAACCTGGGCTCGCCTTACGAGCGCAGCAAGACGGCGACCAGCGTGGCCGGCGATACCGCGGTCGACGCCGGCAAGGTCGGCGGCGTGAGCGTCTCCCTGCTCAAGGGCGCCAGTCTGGCGCTGCAGGGCGCGGCCAAGGTCGCCGAAGCGAAGGGCGCGGCAGCAGCCAGCGTGCCGGCCGCGAACGGCGTCACGTTCACCGGCCTGAACCTGAACCTGCCGACCAACCCGAACGGCTACTTCGTGCCGGCCAAGAACCCGACCGCGACCTACCTGGTCGAGACCAATCCGCTGTTCGCCGTCGGCAGCAACTTCGTCGGCTCCGACTACCTGTCGGTGCGCCTGGGCCTGAACCCGGACACGGTGCAGAAGCGCCTGGGCGACGCCAACTACGAGGCCAAGCTGATCCGCGACCAACTGGTCGCGCAGACCGGCAACAACATCATCAAGGGCCAGAAGAACGAAGCGGCGCAGATGCAGGCGCTGATGGACAACGCGGCCAAGGCGGCCGGCACGCTGGGCCTGAACTTCGGCCAGCCGCTGACGGCCGAGCAGGCCGCCGGCCTGACCCAGGACATGGTCTGGATGGTCGAGCAGGAAGTGGGTGGCCAGAAGGTGCTGGTGCCGGTGGTCTACCTGGCCAAGGACACGCGCGATTCGATCGAGAGCGGCGGCCCGGTGATCGCGGCGACCAACGCCACTATCAAGGCCGGCAGCGTCGAGAACACCGGCGGCACCATCGCCGGCGACACGCTGGCCATCACCGCCGAGGGCGACGTGCGCAATACCGGCGGCAAGATCAAGGGCGGCGACGTCTCGGTGACCTCGACCAAGGGCAGCATCATCAACGAGACCGTGGCCGACACCAACGGCGGCAAGAACTATGCGCGCACCGTGATCGGCGCGACCGGCTCGATCGAGAGCACCGGCAAGCTGGACCTGGACGCGAAGAAGGACATCATCGTGACCGGCGCCGACATCAAGGCCGGCGGCGATGCCAGCCTGGCGGCCGGCGGCAAGGTCACCTTCGACACCATCCAGGACAAGCGCGCCGATTCGAGCTACACGGCCTCGCAGGGCCTGTGGGGCCTGTCGAGCTCGAGCACCTCGACCCATACCGCAAGCAGCACCAACATCGGCTCGAACCTCGAGACCGGCGGCGGCCTGAAGATCAGGAGCGGCGGCGACACCACGATCGCCGGCTCGGCGGTCAAGGTCGGCGGCGACCTCGACCTCGATGCGGCCGGCGGCGTGAACATCGTGTCGCGCCAGGACACGAGCGAGTCGAACACGACCACCACCCGCAGCGGCCTGGGCGTCGGCGGCGGCCTGTACGGCAAGAACGAGACCACGACCGACACCTTCAAGGGCCGCAATGCCGGTTCGACCCTCGAGGTCGGCGGCAACGCCAACATCGCCGCCGGCGAAACCCTGACCCTGCAGGGTTCGAAGCTGAAGGTCGGCGGCGACGCCAGCGTCAGCGCCACCGACGTGCAGGTGCTGGCCGGCCAGGACGTCGACCGGACCACGACCAAGACCACGACCACCTCGTTCCTGAAGATTTCGGGCTCGGGCGACAGCAGTGCCGGCGCCGGCGCCGATTCCTACGCCGATTCGTCGGCCGGAGCGAAGAGCAAAAAGGGCGCGGCCAGCGCCAGTGCCGGCGCGGGCGCCGGCGCTTCCGCCGGCGCCGCGGCCAGCGCCTCGGCCAGCGCCGGCCTGACCCTGGCCGAGACCACGACCACCAACACGCTCGACTACAAGTCGCGCGCGGTCGGTTCGGAACTCGACATCGGCGGCGGCCTGACGGTCACGGCGAAGAAGGACATCGTGCTGCAGGGCGCCACCGTCAACACCGGCGGCGACACCACGCTCAAGGGCGAGAAGGTGCAGATCCTGGCGTCGCAGGACGTCGACATCTCGACCAGCAAGACCACGACCACCTCGCTGGGCCTGTTCGTCGATTCGACCAACGGCGCGCAGGCGGGCGCCTCGGCAGAGGCCAGCGCCGGCGCCCAGGCCAGCACCGACCGCGGCGGCAACCAGGCCAGCGCCAGCGCCCAGGCCGGCGCCCAGGCGGGCGCCTCGGCCAGTTCCGACACCAACATCGACCTGGTGCGCACCAGCACGACCGGGACCAACAGCCTCGACATCCGCAACACCGGCACCACGATCAACGCCGGCGGCAAGCTCAAGATCGAGGCCACCGACAAGCTGCTGGTGCAGGGCTCGGACATCGGCGGCGAGCAGGGCGTGTCGCTGAAGGCGAAGGACATGGCCTTTACCGCCGCGGAAGACGTGAGCGTGACGACCACGACCACGACCCGCACCAGCGCCGGCCTGTACCTCAGCGCCGGCGCCAGCGCCGAGGCCCATGCCTCGGCGGGCGCGGGAGCGATGGCGAACCAGGACAGCGGGCAGATGAACGCCGGCCTGAATGCCGAATTCTCCGCCGGCGCGTCGGCCGAGGCGAAAGCCGGGGCCGGGATCCAGGCGCGTCACAGCAGCGAGAAGACAGTCGACGGCTCGACCACGGCGAAGGTGTCGACCATCCGTTCCGGCTCGGGCGACATCGAGCGCACGGCCGAGAACAGCATCGTCGACGTCGGCACGTCGATCGACGCGGCGGGCGACTTCAGCCAGTCGGCGACGACCATCGACAGCCGCGCGGCGAAGAACACCACGTTCAGCAGTTCGGAGTCGAGCAGCGATTCGATGCGCCTGGGCGTGTATGCGCAGGCCAACGCCGGCGCTTCGGCCAGCGCCAGCGCGTCGGCGGAAGCCGGCAGCGGCATGTTCGGGCCGGGCGCGCACAATGGGGTGGAAAACAATAGCGAAGCCGGCGCCAACGCCAGCATCGGCATCGAGGCCCAGTACGCCCACGAGCAGAGCAGCTCGAGCAGCAACAGCAGCGAAGCGGTGGTCTCGACCATCCGCGCCGGCGGCAAGGTCAAGAGCACCTCGAGCGGCAAGACCAGCTTCGAGGGCACGCAGATTGCCGGCGAAGGCGGCGTCGAGCTGGGCGCGAAGGAGATCGACTTCAAGGCGGCGGCCAACACCGAAAGCAGCAGCGAGAGCGGCTTGAACGTGAACGCCCAGGCCAATGTCGGCCTGGCGCTGGGCAGCGATGGCGTGGTTGACGCCGGCCTGGGCGGCGGCTTCGAGAAGAGCGGCGCCAAGTCGTCTTCCTCGACGGCGGTCACCGGCAGCATCCAGTCGGGCGGCAACCTGGTCATCAAGACCCAGGGCGACGCGCGCTTCGAGGGCACCGATATCGGCGCCGCGGGCGACGCTTCGGTCGCGGCCGGCGGCAAGCTGAGCTTCGACGCGGCGAAGAACACCAGCAGCGAAAGCAGCAACAGCGCCAACGCCGAGGCGAGCGTGTCGATCTCGAAGTCGAAGAGCGCCAGCGGCAGCGAATCGTCGGCCGGCCTTGAAGCCTCGGGCGGCTTCGAGAACGAGAAGTCGAGCAGCAGCGAGGCGGTGACCGGCAGGATCGCCTCCGGCGGCAAGCTGAACCTGTCCTCGGGCGGCGACATGCGCTTCGAAGGCACGGCGGTGCAGGGCGGCGGCGACACCGAGATCGACGCCGGCGGCAAGGTCGCCTTCGACGCGGCGCGCAATACCAGCAGCAACGAGTCGACCAGTTTCTCGGCCAGCCTGTCGCTCAGCAAGAGCAGCAGCAACGACACGACCAAGGGCGAAAGCAGCAAGAGCCACGGCGCCGGCATCGGCCTCGAGGGCGGCTACGCCAAGGAGAAGAGTTCGGAAGCGGTGGCCGGTTCCGTCGAGAGCGGCGGCAACCTGCGCATCAAGAGCGGCGGCAGCGCCAGCTTCGAAGGCACCGACATCGCGGCCGGCGGCAAGGCGGCGATCGACGCCGGCGGCGACGTCAGCTTCAAGGCGGCGGAAAGCACCTCGGAGTCCTTCGGCGTAGCGGCATCGCTCGGCGTGGAAGGCAGCAACACCACGAAGACCGGTCCGAAGGCGGCCGAAGCGGGCGCCGGGAAGCCGGCTGCGGCCAAGCCGGCCAATGCCGGCGGCGGCCTGGCGATGGCGGCCACCGGCGCGGCGTCGCCGAACCAGGAAACCACGCTGGAAAAGGAGCGCAAAGGCAGCGTCGGCCTGGAGGTGGGTTCGGAAAGCAGCAGCGAGAAGAAGGGCGGCTCGATCAAGGCCGGCGGCGGCATCGCGATCAACTCGGGCGGCAACGCCAGCTTCGAGGGAACGCAGGTGCAGTCGGAGGGCGACGTTGCTGTCGCCGCCAAGGGCGACGTGACGATCACCACCGCGAAGAGCAGCAGCAGCAGCGTCGGCGTGGGCATCGATGCCGAAGGCGAGAAAGCGAGCAATTCCGATCCGGCCGAGAACAGCCATGCGGCCAAAGGCGGCTTCGGCATCGAAGCCGGTTCGGAGACGACCCACGAGAACGCTTCGTTCGAGTCGGGCGGCAAGCTGTCGATTTCCTCGGGCGGGCGCACCAGCCTGGTGAACGCCGAGCTGAAGGCCGAAGGTGGCAAGGAGATCGCCGCCGCCGGTGGCGTTGCCACCAGCACGGTGCAGGACAGCGAATCGGGCTTCCGCATGAGCGCGAGCGCCCGTTCCGAGTCCGAGCCGAAGGAGGCGCCGCCCGAGCAGGCGCCGGCCGCCGGCCAGGGCATCGCCTCGGCGGCGCTGGGCCTGGCTGCACCGGCAACGCCGGCCGGTGCCGGCGGCGCCAAGCCGGCAGCCGCCGGGCAGCCGCAGGTGAGCGCCAAGCCGGCCGTCGAGAAGGCCGAAACGGCCAAGCCGGCGGAGGAGAAGACGCAGGCCACCAAGCCGGCGCAGGAGAAGAAGAAGGCGGCCAAGCCGGCGCCGGCCAAGCCCAAGACTGCGCCGAAGAAGCCGGTCAAGAAGGTGACGCCGCCCGACCAGCCTCCGGCCACCTGACGCCCCTGAGCGACGCCCCGGCGTTGAACGAAACGGCAACCGCGCTGCGGTTGCCGTTTTTTTTTGCGCCGTCCCGCCAGGCCGGCGCAAAAGGGCAGGATGGTGCCGCCGCTGGCCTGGATCCGGCTCGGGTATTGGATGCAAGCGTCATGCAGCCCTGGCAGGCACGGGATCGGACGGGGATGGATGGGCGCGCGGGCGGTCCGGTGGACGGCGCACAGGCGCATGCACGGCGCCGCCTCAGCGGGGAGTTGCGCTTCAGGCGGCCCGGCGCTCGCCCGTGCCCGCGAGCCTGCCCAGCACCTCGGCCAGCGGCAGCGGCCGCGCGAACAGGTAGCCCTGCATGTGCGGCGCGCCATGCTCGGCCAGGAACTGCGCCTGGGCCTCGGTCTCGACGCCTTCGGCCACCACGCGCAGGCGCAGGTGGGCGGCCATGGCCAGGATGGTGCGCACGATGGCAATGCCGTCCGGGTCGTCCGGCGTGTCGCGAATGAAGCTCTTGTCTATCTTCAGTTCGTACAGCGGCATGCGCTTGAGGTAGGACAGGTTCGAGTAGCCGGTGCCGAAGTCGTCGATCGAGAAGCGGATGCCGAGCGCGGCCAGTTCCTGCATGAGGGCAATGGTGCCGTCGCGGTTGCCCACCACCACGCCTTCGGTGAGTTCGAAGATGAGCTGGCCGGCCGGCACGCCGGTCTCCGCCAGCAGGCGCCGCACCGCGCCGACGAAGTCGCTCTGGCGGAACTGCGCGGGACTGACGTTGACCGACACCGGCATCGGGTGACCGGCCGCGTCGAGGCGCTGCCAGGCCAGGCAGGCCTGGTGCAGGGCCCACTGGCCGAGCGGAACGATCAGGCCGGTGGCTTCGGCCACGGGAATGAAGACATCGGGCGGCACCATGCTGCCGTCAAGCCGGCGCCAGCGCATCAGCAGTTCGGCGCCGACCGCGCGGCCGTCCGCATCGAATTGCAATTGCAGGTGCATCGCCAGCTCGTCGCGCGCCAGGGCCATGCCCAGGTCGCGCTCGAGCGTCAGGCGCTGTTCGACCTCGGCGCGCATGGTGGCCTCGAACAGCGCGATGCCGTTGCGCCCGCCCGCCTTGGCGCGGTACATCGCGGTGTCGGCCTCGCGCAGCAGGTCTTCCACGCTCTGGCCAGGGCGCGGCATCAGGGCGACGCCAATGCTGGCCGAGGAGTTGTAGTGGTGGCCGTCGATCTCGATGTCCTCGTCGAGCGCCGCGCGGATTTGCTGGGCCCTGGCCAGCGCAGCGGCGGCGACCGCGGCTTCGCCGGCTCCCAGCTTGTTGAGCAGCACGACGAATTCGTCGCCGCCGATGCGCGCGACCATATCCTCGCCGCGCAGCAGGTCAGACAGGCGGCGTGCAGCCTGGCGCAGCAGCTCGTCGCCGGTAGCGTGGCCGCGGGCGTCGTTGACGTACTTGAAGTGGTCGAGGTCGATGAACAGGAGGGCGCCGCCCTCGGCGCAGGCCTGGGCTTGCGCCAGTTGCGTCTCGAGGCGGTCCATCAGCAGGCGCCGGTTCGGCAGGCCCGTCAGGACGTCGTAGAAGGCGAGGCGGTGGATCGCGCTGGCCGCTTTCTTGCGCTCGCCGATGTCGCGCCCGACCACGACCCAGTGCGTGTGCGCGCCCTGCTCGTCGCGGAAGGGACTGAGCTCGAGCTCGATCCAGGATGGCTTGCCGGATTTCGAATAGACCATCAGCTCGGCCGACACGCCCTGGCGCCGCTTCATGGCGCCGACGATGCGCGCGAGTTCGGCCTGGTCGGTCCGGGGACCCGCGAACATGACCATGCTGCGCCCGAGTAACTGTTCGCGCGCATAACCGGTATGGCGGATAAAGGCGTCGTTGGCGAAAATGATCGGTTGCGGTTCGTGGGGACCGGCGGAGGCGCGGGCGATGATTACCTTGTCGTTGAGCTGGGCGACCGCGGCGGCGACCAGGCGCAGTTCCGCATTCGCGGCCTGCAGGGCGTTCTGGCCTTTCTCGAGCGAATCGGCGAACTGGCGCAGCTCGTCCAGCGATCTGGCGAGCCGCTGCAGCAGGGTGGCGCAGGACATCGTGATCAGCGAACCGACGAACAGGAAATTCAGGCCAACGAGAATCGAGGACACCGGATCGTTTTCCGGCAGGCCGGCGACGTCGGCCCTGACGATGCCGCGCAGGCCCAGGGCCACGATGATGAGGGCGCTGACGGCGATCGCGCCCAGGGCCGGGCGCATGCCCAGCAGCACTGCGGAGAATACCGGTGGTGCGATCAGGTAGATCTGCGCGACCTGGCCGATGTTCACCATCAGGCCGGTCGAGACGAAGAACACGATCGCGATGAAGTTCAGCACGCGTGCCGTATAAGACAGGCTATGCCAGCGCCAGATACCGGCCAGCCAGGCAATCGCCAGCAGATCGATGACGATCACGGCCCACATGCCTTTCTGTGCGGAGATCACGATGCTGGGCACGGCCGTGGCGATGCCCAGCACGAGCACGATGGTGAGCAGGCGGGAAAAGATGTGGGTGCGCCAGTGCGCGATGTCGGTAAGGGGAGCCACGGGTTGCCTTCGGTACGCAAGAAAGTGCCGCTCTTATTAACAGAGGGCACTATTTTTGCTGCAACGCAACAGTTTAGCCCGGCTTTGTGTCCTTGTCAGTGATCGTGCATGCGAGTGTTGCGAAAGTGACGCGCAGCGTGCCGGAGCGATAGCGCGTATTCAAGCTGACGGATGGTTCCGACAACGGACTGGCCGCGGTTTGCTATGCTAACGCTCTATGCCGGCGTAGGCCGGACGTTAATTGATGGAGCGCCACACATGGCATCGTTGCAGGAACAATTTTTGAAGGCGGGCTTGGTCAACAAGGGCAAGGCCAAGCAGGTACAGCAGGAAAAGAGCAAGCAGCAGAAGATCGAGCGCCGCACCGGCGCCCAGAGTGTCGACGAGGCGAAACTGGCCGCCGCCGAACTGCAGCGCAAGCAGGCCGAGCGCGCACGCGAGCTCAACGCCCAGCGCGACGCCGCCGCCACCCAGAAGGCCATCATGGCCCAGATCGCCCAGATGGTGCAGCAGAATCGCCAGGACAAGGGCAAGGGAGACATCCCCTACAACTTCACGCACAATGGCAAGATCGAGCGCATCCATGTGTCGGCCAAGGTGCAGGAGCACCTGATGGCCGGCCGCCTGGTGATCGTGCGCCTGGGCGATGCCACCGAGCTGGTGCCCCGCGTAATCGCCGACAAGATCGCCGAGCGCGACGCCTCGCTGGTGGTGCAGGTCAAGAAGGCGGCCGAGGTCGATCCGGATGATCCTTACGCGGCATACAAGATTCCGGATGACCTGATGTGGTAAGCCGGGCCGCCTCCGGCGGCAGCAGGGAAACCAGGCGCTGCTCGCCTGGCCGGATTGTGCGATGGTAAGCTACCAACATTCTTATTCCAAACCTGAGGGAGTGTCATGAAACCGCTGTTCTCCGCCGAAGAGGAAGCCAAGGCAGCATCCACGACGCCGGCGCCCGCCTTTCCGCCCCTGATCGAGCCCGCGCTCACGCCGGACCTGCCGGCCGCATTGCCGCAGGCGAGCGCGCCGCAGCCGGTGCGCGTCGATATCTCCGGGATCGACGACAAGGCCATCGAGGCCCTGGGCGGCTCCACGGGCGCGGGCGTGGCCAAGGTGTCGGCCAAGCTGCTGGGCACCGTGCGTGCATCCGATGCGGATGTGTTCGGCACGCAGCTGAACGAACTGATCGCCACCGCCAAGGGCCTGGATCCGGCCAGGCTGCGCTCCGGCGGCCTGGTGTCGCGCATCACGGGCATGTTCGGCTCGGTCAAGGAAAAGATGCTGTCGCAATACCAGGCGGTCGAATCGCGCATGGACACCCTGGTCGCGGAGATGACGCGCCATGCGAACGTGCACCGGGCGCGCATCCAGGATTTCGATGAGATGTACAAGGGCCTGGAAGCGTATTACCAGGGCCTGGATGCCGACGTCAGGAAGGGAGAAGCCTGGGCGGACAAGCTCAGGCAGGCGGTCGCGCAGCAGGCGGCGCCGGCCAACGCCTTCGAGGCCCAGCAGGCGACCGAGCTGAAGCGCCGCCTCGAGCGTCTTGAGAAGCGCATCGACGATCTGAAGCGCGCCATGCTGATGGCCACCCAGATGGTGCCGCAGATCCGCCTGTCGCAGGACAATGCCCGGGCCCTGACGGACACCTTCACGGACATCGTCAACGTCTCGATCCCGGCCTGGCGCAACGTGTTCTCGCTCTACCTGCTGCAACTGGAGGCCAAGCAGAGCGCGGCAGTCGCCAATGCCGCCTATGACGCCACTGACGCGGCCTTCCGCACCCAGGCCGACATGTTGCTGGAAAATACGGAAACGGTGGCCCGCGCCAAGCAGCGTTCCCTGGTCAGCCTGGAAACCGCCCAGCACGTGCAGACGCAGCTGATTACCGCTTTCGACAAGCTCGAGCAGATCTCGAACGAGGGCCAGCAGCGCCGCAGGGACGAGCTGCCGAAACTGCAGGAACTGGAGCGCGACCTGATCGCGCGCTTCTCGGTGACCGGGGCGCCGGGGCCGCTCTGAGCCGCCGCCGTGCATTGATCCCTGCCCCCGTTCCAGCGACAATAACATTTTCACCATAGAAGGAAGACCCATGTCGACGATGCTCGAAACCGGCCACCGCATCAACCTCGAAAAATCGGCGCCGGGCCTGAAGCGCGTGCGCATCGGCCTCGGGTGGAAGGTCAACGCGGCCGAGGGCCAGGCTTTCGACCTCGATTCGTCGGTATTCCTGTGCCGCAAGGACGCGGACGACAATCCGGTCATGATCAGCAACGCCCACTTCGTCTATTACAACCACACCACGTCGCCGGACGGCGCGGTCGTGCACTCCGGCGACAACCGCACCGGCGACAAGGATGGCGACGATGAAGTCATCACCGTCGACCTGGCCAGGGTCGACCCGGCGGTCATGGAGATGCCGATCGTGGTCACCATCCACGATGCCGAGGTGCGCAAGCAGAACTTCGGCCGCGTTTCCGGCGCCTACGTGAAGGTGTACAACGACGAAACGGGCGAGACGATCGCGCAATACAACCTGACCGAAGACTATTCGGACAAGACCGCGCTGCAGTTCGGCTCGTTGTACCGCAGGGATGGCGAATGGCGCTTCCATGCCGTCGGCGCCGGCTTCAAGCTGAACCTGGCAACCTTCATCCGCAAGCTCGGCGGCACCGTCTGAGAACCCGTTTTCTCTTCCGATCGACGAGCGATTTGCCGGCGCCTGGCGCCGGGTGACCGCGCCGTATAACTGATGACACCGCAGACGCCCAAGGCATTCGACTTCGGCGAGGAGCCTGAAGCTCCCGCCGTTCCGGTCGAGCGAGCGGCCGGGCCTCCCGCCGTGCCGCGGGCGCTCGACTTCGGCGAGGAGCAGGGCGCCCCCACTGCGCCTGCCGGCGGCACTCCGCCCAAGGCACTGGACTTCGATGACTTGCCGGCGCCTGCCGCCGCCCCCAAAGCCCCGGCCCGGGCGCTGTTCGACAGCGAGGACCATCCGGCGCTGCGTGACGCCCTGGCGACCGCCCGGGTCGACCATCCCGCATTGTTCGCGCAGGCGGAGCAGCGCCTGGCCGCCCTGTTTCGCCGCATCCTGCCGGTGAGACTGGCGCTGGTCATGCAGTGGGGAGAGGGCCCTTTGATGGAGCAGGCCGCGCTGCTCCAGCCCGCGACCGAGCTGGTGCTGAAATTGACGCAGATGGCGGTGCCGGCACTGCTCGACGCCGCGCTCGAGAGCACCCGGGCGCCGGCGGGCGTGTTCGACAAGCTGTTCCGCCGCCAGGCGTCGCCTGCCCAGTACAAGCCGGCTTTGAGCTCATCGCGCGAACAGCTCATGCAGCTGATGGCGGACAGCGAGCGCGTCATGCGCAAGCTGGAGGAGTCGGCTCGGAACCTGAGCCTGCATGGCGCCGTGCTCGCGGTCGTGACGAAGCTGGCCGGCGGCGCGCCGGATCCGGCCTTGCTGGACGCGCTCATCCAGCGCCGCACATTGATCGGACAGGCGGTGCGCCAGGCGGAACTGTCGATATTGCAGATGGGGCAGATGCGCCAGCAGGCCGCCGACCTGATCGGGCAAGTGTCTTCCTTCCTGACGGTGACCTTGCCGGCCCTGGAAATGGCGCAGGCGCAGAAAGATCCCTGATGCGACAGGCAGGAGCGCCTGCCTGCTGGGGAGCGTGGCAGGGGAGAGAGTGCTGTTAGAATTTGCGCTAACTTTCCGTCGCCCATTTGCAGGAGTAGACAAAATCCTAGGTTTTTTACTCAGAACGGCGATACGTGCGCCAAAGCTGACGATCGCTGTTGCGTTACTGGTGCTGGCGGCGTTGGCCAGCACGCTGACCTACACCGGTTTCCTTGTCGTTGGGGTATTGGCCGATTATCTCGGCACGGGCCGGGTCGTGGCGGGACTGCTGCTCGGCGTCCTTTTTGCGAGATTTCCCCGGATAAGCAAAGGCAGGCTGCGCATTGTCGGTCTGCTGCCCAAGGCTGCCCGTCGACCGCTCATCGCAGGCTTGCTCGCACTGTGCATGGTGCACTTCCTGTCGAGAGGCGACTACCTGCCTGCGGCGTTTCCAGGTTTCGCCATGGCTTTCCTTCTCACTTATCCCTGGTTGCGTCGGGCCATCTTCGATCGGATGCTGTCGTCTGTCTTCAAATTCACCGGCCGGACTCCGTCCAAAAACGCCGATGACATGGTGATTGACGGTGAATTCAGGGAGAAGAAGGACTGAGAGTTGGCCAAGAGCGCCTGACAACACCGGAACGCATCAAGACAAAAACAGGAACGCCACCCGAAGGTGGCGTTGGTGCTGCTTGCGTATTGCGCTTAGTGATGCATTGGCGCTCCGGCCCCCGGTCTTTGTCCCGGTTGGTCGGGCAGAAAGGCGTGTTCGGCTGCCGCGGTGTCGGTATAGCTCTGGAACTGCGCTATTTTTCCATCGCGTACAGTAAATACATGCACCCACGGGCCGCCGAAGCTGCGTCCGGTGGGCTTTGCGGACCAGGTCGCATCGCCGATGACGACGACCTTGTCGCCTTCCGCGATGAATTCCTTCGGCGTGAACGCAATCGTGTCCACGGCGGCATCGAGCCTGGCAAAGAACTGCGCAATCTCGGCCTTGCCATGATAGGTGCCGGCAAACGGAACCGATTGCGCTTCGGGGATGACCCACTCGGCGTCGTCGCGATAGCGCGCCAGCAGGGCCGGGATATCACCGATCTGGAACAGCCGATAGCCTTCCATGATCAGCCGTTTGTTCTCTTGTGCGTCCATGATCTACCCCTTCGCTGTGTGTCGACCGGTCCAGTGACCGTCGCGCACGATCAAGTCACGGATAGTCGATAAGAACAGCGTAGTACCGCGGGATCGGAAGTCAAGGCGGGCCGCATCGTTCAGGCAAGGCCGGCGGATTGCATTTTCACGCCGTTGAATCTCTGTTCTGCTTCGCGGAACGTCGTTTTCACTCTCTCGACATCCCAAGGGCGTTCGACCAGGGTTTCGTGCTCCCATTCGCTCCTGGGCTCATCCGGAGCGAAGAAATCTCCGCCATAAATATGTATCGCCGAGGTCATCTTGCTGATTGGGTTCAGAACGGAATGAATGGTATCCCTTCCAAGCGCCACAACGTCACCGGTCCCAAGCGACCTTGCGCTCGCTGCCTCGATGGTCATTTCTTTCCTGCGCCAAAATATGTTGTCTTCTCTGCCAGAGTAAATGCCAATGACGGCAAACATTTGGTGGTTGTGCGGCATGAGGACCATATACGGTGCCCAAGTGAACTGGAGAATGGTCAAGTCATGCGCCCGATAAAGCGTAGTAATACCCGCATGCCGAGGTTCGCCAAGCTCTGCCATTACTTTTGCTCCATCGGAAACTGCTTCTTCCATGATGTCGCGAATGGCTCCCTGACCCTCGGCCACGGCAGTCCTGCAATCCTGTATGAAACGGTCTTTGCTGAACATGTTGACACTCCCTGCTCGCTTCGCGCAACCCAACTCCTTACGACATTCCGATTCTACGCTTTCCCGAATGCCCTGCACGCAGGGTCAACGTGAAATCCACGATGGCAGCGAGCCTGCCCTGGAGTTCGTTGGCCACTACTTGGCAGTAGTGCCGGGCGGTGGCAAGCGCCGTTGCAGATTGCCCGCCAAACTGCGCATTCCGAGCCGAACGCAATGATGTGGTTTGGGGAAGGTTGGCGTCGACGATGTCGGAGCCGGATGTCCGGAAAATAGCCTGGCGCCGGAAATGGGCCGGACGGCCGGATTGTGGAGATGAAACAAAAACGCCGGCTTTCGAAAGCCGGCGTTTTTTTGTGGTGCTGCTATTCTGGATTCTTGGTGGCCCGGGGTGGAATCGAACCACCGACGCAAGGATTTCCAATCCGCTGCTTTCCCTCTGCTTTCACAACTGCGCTACCAGTCCAGCCCGATGGCCTACACCGGTTTCCTTGTCATCGGGGTGTGGCCGATTATCTCGGCACAGGCCGGTTCATGACAGGAATGTTTCTTGCCGGTCTTTTTGCAAAATTTCCCTGGATAAGTAAAGGTAAGCTGCGCATCGTTGGTCTCTTGCCTAAACCTGTCCATCGACCACTCCCTGAATCGGATTATTCGGTCGAGAATGTCACCGGTTGCATCTGCGTCGTGTTCACGGTAAGTTTGAACAGATCCGGCCGAGAATAGTGACCGACGACATCGAAGTCCACATTGCTGGCACGACCGATGCCAGTATCGATATCCGCATACAGAATCGTCTCGGTGTCATGCACCGGACCAGCGAGTACCTTGCCCAAGGGGTCCACGATCATGCTACCCCCACGCATGATGTAGTCGTTATCCCCCGCCTCCATGCCAAAATCGTCACGATAGAAAGGCGGATACTCACCTAGCTTGATGGCTTGGCATGCGCTCAGCACATGCACGCGTCCCTCGACCGCGATATGAATCATCGAGGCTGCCCACGTGGATCGATCATCGGCCGTAGGCGCGCAATATATTTCCGTCCCTTGCGCATACATTGCCTGCCGGAATGCAGGCATATAGTTTTCCCAGCAGATGACTGAGCCAATACGGCCCAATGGCGTATCAACCGGCGCAATGGTCGAGCCATCGCCAAAACCCCAGATGATTCTCTCCTGGCCCGTAGGCATCAATTTCCGGTGATATCCAGCCAGGCCCGATTCAGGAGAAATGGTCGCGCTGGTGCAATAGAGCGTGCGACCCACCCTCTCAATCACCCCGATGACCACATGGACACCTGTTTCTGCGGACACCTCTCGAATGAGCGCCAACTCGGGGCCATCCAGCGTGACAGCGCCGTCCATATAGCGTTTGAAATGAGCGCGCCCGACATCCGTTCGGCGCCCAACCAGGGTCCCAAATGCAGAGCCCTTGGGATAGCCGCCCAAAAAGGCCTCCGGGAATACCGCAAGCGATGCGCCCTCCGCTGCGGCGGAACGGATAAGATCGGCAGCTTTTTCAGCACTTTTCAGGGGCTCGAAGGGAATAGACGATGCTTGGACAACAGCAGCTTTGAACATGAGTTCGCTCCTTAATAATCGTTTTATCGAAGTTAGCCGTGGGAAATATCTCTGTTCTTTGTTTCGGGCAGCGTGAACCAGAGGACAATTCCGCAGATCGCCGATACGCCGGACAGATACCAGGCTGGAATGTTCGGATTATGGGTGTATTGAATCAATGCGGCGGCAATGAATGGCCCGGGCCCTGCTAGAATTGCCAGGGCAACGTTATGCCCGATTGCAGCGCCCGTGGATCGGATCGATGCAGGGAAAACCTCCACCAGCAGCACCACATCCATCACCGCAGTGATGGATACGAGCAGGGCGAGCGCCACCAGTCCCACCAGAATGGCTGCGTAATTTGCTGTATTCATGAGAAGAAAAATCGGATACGCCAGAACCGTGAGGCCAAACGCAGAGCCCAGAACCAAAGAACGGCGACCAATCCGATCACTCAGCATTCCGACCAGGGGATGCAGGATCGTGTAAATAACCAGGGAAATACTGCACAGCCACAGCGATGCTGATTTGCTCAATCCAACAGTCTGCGTCAGATGATTGTTTGCGTAGGTGATGAAGTAATACAGGGACACGCCAAACAGCGCGGAGAATGCAAACGTGATAACGAATGCACGCATCTTTTTTGCTTGAGGAACTGCTTCGATTTCATTGCTGGCCCGGCGCCGCTCAACCTCTTCGTAAACCGGGGTGTCACCGAGGCGGCGACGAATATACATGGCCACGGCCGTCATGAAGATTGATGCGACAAAGGGGATTCGCCAACCCCAGCTTGCGACCTCCGCATCTGACAAAGACACCGAGATGACGGCTGCCACGAAGGTCCCGCACAGGAAAGCAGCGCCCGCGGTGCCTGTAATCACAGAGGCGGCCGTGGCGCGCCGGTTCTTCGGTGCACTTTCAACGATGTAAATGCCTGCGCTGGACCATTCGCCGCCAACCATCATTCCTTGGACGAAGCGAAGCAGGATTAGCAAGACGGGAGCCGCCATACCCAAGGTGTCGTAGCCAGGGAGCAGGCCGATCAGCGTGGTGGTCAAACCCATGCCGAACACGGTGATGATGAGCACTGCGCGTCGGCCCAGGCGATCCCCCAGAGGACCGAGAACAACGGCGCCTAGAGGGCGTGACAGAAAGCCAACAGCAAAGACAGCCAGCGATGAAAGCAGGGAGATGCCAGGCTCGGAAGACGGGAAGAAGGTACGTCCGATCAGCGCGGCGAAATAGCCATAAATCGCGAAGTCGAACCACTCCATGAAATTGCCAATGCCAACGGCAATTGAGCGCTTGCGCAGATCGCTGCGTCCGAGATCCTGCTCAGCACTCGCTGATGCAGGTAGATGTGATGCCAACTGCCCCATTTCGTGTCTCCCTTATTTGCTTGTTAAACTGAAGGTCTATGTGGTTCGCTGCGCTCGACAAGGAGAGTTAAAACACCTCCTTCCATCGATCCGATGGAACCTTGTCCGGCGGCATCTCCGCAGTCCCCTTGAATAGCGATTTTATAAGCGTGGCGTGTCCCGTCCATGTAAACATGCAGAACATCGTGTTCTAATAAACTGCACACTATCTACACACTGAAGGCGCGACATGCAGGTCACCACGTATCGATACTTTCTTGCCGTTGCCGAGACCGGCTCTATCCGGCGGGCCGCCGAACGGGCCCACATCAGCCCGTCCGCAATCAGCAGGCAAATCCAGCTTCTCGAGCATGCGTTTCAAGCGCCTCTGTTTGAGCGCAGCCAGACGGGAATGGTGCTGACTGAAGAAGGCCGCATCGTGGCCGAGCAGATGCGCAACAGCCTGCGCGATATGGAACTTGCACGGGCACGTATTGATGAACTGCATGGACTGCTACGCGGCTGTGTGAGATTCGCGTCGATCGAAGGCGTCATGGCAGCCTGGCTGTTACCCGCAATCTCGCAATTTCGCGCCGAGCGTCCAGGCATCACCTTCGAAGCCCAAGTCACCGGTTCCGAACAAGTGCTCCGTTTAGTCCAGGAGGATGCAGTTGATTTCGGTGTTGCCCTGGCACCTGACGAGCACGAGCCCGACCTGCAGATCGTGCACCGCTTTGTAACACGCTACGTCGTGGCGGTGGCACCAAACCATGAATTGGCAAAGCACAGCAGCATTACCTTGAAAACGCTGCTGATGCAGCCGCTGGCGCTGCTCGATTCGCGCTTTGAGACACGGCGCTGGCTCAACCAAGTAGCAATGCGACAGGACTTGCCACTGCAGGCAGCCATCGATCTGGATCACATTGAAAGCATCAAACGTGCTGTGCGCAGTGGCGCCATAGCTACCGTACTCCCCGACTACGCGGTTTTAGCTGATGCAGCTGCAGGTGATTTACTGATAATCGAATTGGAAGGCGCTACGGTGGCAAGAACAGGCACCGTGCTGTGCACCCGCAAAGGTCGGGTTCAGACGCGCGCAGCGGAAGCGGTTATCGATTTGCTCTTGGATTCTGCTCCAACCTAGACCATGGACTGCTAAGGAAGGAAGAACCCTTGCCTAATCTGACGCAAGTTCAGGAACACCGAAGGTGGGAAACTGGACAATTCGGTCAATGCCCCGTCTGCAGTGATTGGTGCACATACAGGAAATACGCCGGACATAAAGGTAGGTAAGAGGTAGGTAAGTCCAAAAAAAAACGCCAACTTGTGAAGGTTGGCGTTTTTGTTTGTACTACTTTTCTTAATTCTTGGTGGCCCGGGGCGGAATCGAACCACCGACACAAGGATTTTCAATCCTCTGCTCTACCAACTGAGCTACCAGGCCAAGAGAGGCATGATTATAACCAGCGCTCGGCGGCTCTGCAAGTCCCACTTGCAACTTTCTTTCGGCGCCGTAGGTCAGCTCCGTACATGGCGTCCGGGGCGTGCGAGTGACATCCCGCTATAATGGTTGACATGACGACACCTCATTTTTCCTCCGCACAGTCCCGCAGCCATGGCGCCCGCGGCGACGATCGCCGTAGCGATGTCTGCATCGTCGGCAACGGCGCCATCGCCAAGACCGCGGCCCTCGGTTTCGCCCAGGCCGGCCACAGCGTCACCCTGCTGGTGCCGGCGGCGCGTTCCGGGGGAGAGGAGCTGCAGGCCGCCACCTCGACGGCCGAACGTCCCTGGGACGTGCGCGTTTACGCGCTGAACCACACCGCGCATAAGCTGCTGGCCTCGCTGAAGGTCTGGGGCGCGCTCGACATGGCGCGCGTGGCGCCGGTCGATGCGATGGCGGTCAATGGCGACGGCAAGAACGGCGGTTCGCTTGGCTTCGATGCCTTTGGCGCCCACACCGGCACCCTGGCCTGGATCGTCGAGGACAGCAACCTGAACAATGCGCTCGACGCCGCACTGAAGTTCGCGCACAACGTGCAGATCGTCAGCGGCTGCGCCTGCCGCCTCACCTGCGGCCCCGAGGGCGCCCAGGTGGAGCTGGAAGACGGCCGCAAGCTCGACGCCAAGCTCGTGGTCGGCGCCGACGGGCGCGATTCCTGGGTGCGCGGGCAGTGCGACATCGGCGTCGATTACCGCTCCTACCACCAGCGCGCGATCGTCACCAATTTCGCCTGCGAAAAGCCGCACCACGGCGTGGCCCACCAGTGGTTCACCTGCGCCGACGGCATCATCGCGCTGCTGCCGCTGCCTGGCAACCGCGTTTCGCTGGTCTGGTCGGCGCCGGAAACCCTGGCCGCCACCCTGATGGACGAGTCGCTCGGCGAGCTGGCGATCCGCCTGTGCGAATATGCCGACGAGCCGCTCGGCGCCCTGAAACCCCTGCAGCCGGAATCCGTGAAGGCCGTGCCGCTGGCGCTGGTGCGCCCACATGCGCTGGTAGCGCCGCACGTCGCCCTGATCGGCGATGCCGCCCATGCAGTGCATCCGCTGGCCGGCCACGGCATGAACCTGGGCTTCGGCGACGTGGTCGACCTGCTGCGCGTGGTGGCCGAGCGCGAGGAGCACCGCGCCATCGGCGACGAACGTGTCCTGGCGCGCTACGCCCGTGCCCGTACGGAAGACGTGCTTCTCATGCAACTGGCCACCGACGGCCTCGAGCGCCTGTTCGGCGCCAACCTCGAACCTGTGCGCGTGGCGCGCAATTTGGGATTAAACTTGCTCGACAAGTTGCCCTTCGTAAAGCGGCGTCTGATGGCGCACGCCATCGGTAAGTAAATCTTCTTAAGGAATACAGAGTGATGTTAAGAACCAAGATCGCCGTGCTGATGGCGACGGGCCTGATCGCGGGTTGTGTCGACGCCCAGAACACGGCCGAGACCAACATCCGCAAGAACATCGAGCCGCGCCTGGGTGGCGCCAAGATCGACTCCATCAAGGAAACGCCGTACAGCGGCATGGTCGAGCTGCGCGTCGGCAGCGACATCCTCTATACCGACAAGAAGGGCGAGTACCTGTTCATCGGCCAGGTGTACGAGGCCAAGACCACGCGCAACCTGACGCGCGAACGCATCGACGAGCTGAACAAGATCAAGTTCTCCGACCTGCCGTTGAACATGGCCCTGAAGCAGGTGAAGGGTGACGGCAAGCGCGTGATCGCCGTATTCGAGGATCCGAACTGCGGCTACTGCAAGCGCCTGCGCCAGACCACGCTGAAGGACCTGGACAACGTCACGATCTACACCTTCATGTACAACATCCTGTCGCCGGACTCGTTCGAGAAGTCGAAGAACATCTGGTGCGCGCCGAACCGCGTGAAGGCCTGGGATGACTGGATGATCAACGGCAAGGTGCCGGCGGCTGCGCCCGCAAGCTGCGAGACGCCGAACGACAAGGTCGTGGAACTCGGCCACAAGCTGAACATCCAGGGCACGCCCGCCATCTTCTTCACCGACGGCACCCGCATCCCGGGCGCGGTCGACCTGAAGACGCTGGAAGCGAAGCTGCAGTCGATCAAATAAACGCCAGGAAGCGCATGGTCCAACTCAACATCAACGGGCGCGACACCGAGGTCGATGCCGATCCGTCCACGCCCATCCTCTGGGCCCTGCGCGACAACCTCGACATGACCGGCACCAAGTTCGGTTGCGGCGCCGCCCTGTGCGGCGCCTGCACCGTGCACCTGAACGGCGACCCGATCCGCTCCTGCATCACGCCGATCGCCTCCGCCGTCGGCCAGAAGATCACCACCATCGAGGCCATTGTCCAGGACCCGGTCGGCAAGGCCGTGCAAACCGCCTGGATCGCCCACGACGTGCCCCAGTGCGGCTACTGCCAGAGCGGCCAGGTGATGAGCGCCACCGCGCTGCTGCGTACTAATAAAGCGCCGAGCGACGCCGACATCGACAACGCCATGAGCGGCAACATTTGCCGCTGCGGCACCTACCAGCGGATCCGCGCGGCCATCAAGGACGCGGCCAAGGCGCTGGCATAACAGTGCAACACCCTGTCGGCATCCTGCTGGCCGCGGGCAGGGGAAGACGCTTCGATCCCTCGGGGGCGCGCAACAAGCTGCTGCAGGCCCTCCCCAGTGGCGAGCTGGTCGTTGCCGCCAGCGCGCGCGCACTGCTTGCCGTCCTGCCCCGGGTGGTGGCCGTGGTTCCGCCGGACGATGGCGGCGTTGGCGATGCCTTGCATGCCCTCGGCTGCGAGGTGACGACTTGTCCTGACGCCGACAGCGGCATGGCCGCTTCCCTGGTGCACGCCATCCGTCATTCGCTGCCTCGGGCCGACGCCTGGCTGGTGGCGCTGGGCGACATGCCCTTCGTCGCGCCCGGGACGCTGCATGCGCTGCTCGATGCGCTTGCCGCCGGCGCCGGCATCGCGACGCCGCTGCACGGCGGGCGGCGCGGCAATCCGGTGGCCTTTGGCGCCGTTCACTTGCCGGCCCTGCTGGCGCTGGAAGGCGAGCATGGCGCACGTGCGCTGCTCAAGTCCGCGCCCGTGACCCAGGTCGAGGTCGACGACCCGGGCATTTTTCGCGACATCGATACCCCGGCCGACCTCCAGGGAAGCAGCGATTGAGGCTGGCGCTGCCGAATCGTTTACACTAAAGAGATCGGCAAGACTTCCTTCGTCCTCATGAAAAAACCAGTCCAGAGAAAGCAGCACGTCAAGCAGCCCGCCATTGCCTACACCATCGTTCCCAAAGACCTGGCGGGACACCTCTTCAACGTCACCGTCACGGTAGCCAATCCCGCCGCCGAAGGCCAGGTGTTCGCACTGCCGGCCTGGATCCCGGGCAGCTACATGATTCGCGAGTTCGCGCGCAACATCGTGCGCATCCGCGCCGAGTCGAACGGCGCCGCGGTCGCCCTGACCAAGCTCGACAAGCATTCCTGGCAGGCGGCCCCTAGCGACGGTCCGCTGACCCTGCACTACGAGGTCTATGCCTGGGACCTGTCGGTGCGCGCCGCCCACCTGGACCAGACCCATGGCTTCTTCAACGGCACCAGCGTGTTCCTGCGCGTGGTCGGCCAGGAAGCGGGCGCGCACCAGGTCGACATCCAGCGCCCGGGCGATCCGGCCGCCAAAACCTGGCGCGTCGCCACCGCGATGAAGGAACTGGGCGCCAAGCGCTACGGCTTCGGCACCTATGTCGCCGGCGACTACGACGAGCTGATCGACCACCCGGTCGAGATGGGCGACTTTGCGCTGGCCAGCTTCAAGGCGCATGGCGTCCCGCACGACATCGTGATCACCGGCCGCGTGCCCAACCTGGACATGGCGCGCCTGCAGGCCGACCTGAAGGCGATCTGCGAAACCCAGATCGCCTTCTTCGAACCCGTCACGAAGAAGGCGCCGATGGACCGCTACGTCTTCATGACCATGGCGGTGGGCGACGGCTACGGCGGCCTCGAGCACCGCGCCTCGACCGCGCTGATCTGCGCGCGCGCCGACCTGCCGAGCATTGGCGGGCCGAAAGTCGGGGAACCGAACGAGGGCTATTTGAAATTCCTGGGCCTGTGCAGCCACGAGTACTTCCACACCTGGAACGTCAAGCGCATCAAGCCGGCGGTGTTCGCGCCCTACGACCTGCAGGTCGAGAACTACACGCCCCTGCTGTGGCTGTTCGAGGGCTTCACCAGTTACTACGACGACCTGATGCTGGTGCGTGCCGGCATCATCGGCGAACCGACCTATTTCAAGCTGCTGGGTAAAACCATCGGCAGCGTGCTGCGCGGCAGCGGCCGCACCAAGCAGAGCGTGGCCGATTCGAGTTTCGACGCATGGAGCAAGTACTACCGCCAGGACGAGAACTCGCCGAACGCGATCATCAGCTACTACACCAAGGGTTCGCTGATCGCGCTGGCCTTCGACCTGACCATCCGCGCCAAGACCGGCGGCGCCCGTTCGCTGGACGACATCATGCTGGCGCTGTGGGAACGCTATGGCCGCGACTTCTACGCGGGCGCGGGCCGCGGCGTGACCGAGGCGGAGGTGGAGGCGCTGTTCGACGAGGTCAGCGGCGTCAAGCTGCGCAACCTGTTCGAAAAATATGTGCGCGGCACCGAGGACATCCCGCTGGCCAAGCTGTACGCGCCGCTGGGCGTCAAGCTGGTCGACGAGCGCAAGAGCGGCAAGCCTTCGCTGGACGCCGGCATCGGCCGCGACCCGCTGGGCGCCAAGCTGACCCAGGTGCACGAGGGCGGCGCCGCCCACCAGGCCGGCCTGTCGGCGCTGGACATCGTCATCGCGATCGACGGCCTGCGCGTGAATGGCAACCCGTCGAACGTCGAGGCGCTGCTGTCGCGCTACCGCGTCGGCGACAAGGTGACGGTGCACGCCTTCCGCCGCGACGAGCTGATGAGCTTCGAGGTCACGCTGCAGGGCGACCGGGTGCCGGGCATCACGCTGACGGCGGTGGCGGGCGTGCGCAAGGCCGGGACGATTGCGCGGCCGAGCGCGGTGGCTTGACGGGCTGAATATACCGCGGCGCCTGCCGCAAGGGAGGTAGGGTGGACGGGTCTCCCGTCCACGCGTTCAATCCCATTCTGATCGGTCGGAGAGCCACGGCACGGATGTGCGCACGCCGGTTGAACGCGTGGACGGCAAAGCCGTCCACCCTACGTCCCGCCTCGATAGTCCGGTCATAAGGGACGCCCGGTTTTCACGCCAATCATCATGACGCATTCAGTTATTGCGGCCCTGCCAGGCTGCGTAGCTGGAAGCGATACTGGTGATCGAACAGGAAAGTCTCCGAAAACGTCAGCTTGCGCATATTCCCCGCCAGCAGAGGCGTCGGCCTGGGCAGGCGGCCGCTGCGCCGCATCGAGGCCACCGCCACGCGCGCCGCATTGTCGTTGCGCGCGCGCTGCACGACCACATCTTCCAGTTCTCCATCGTCGCGCACGGTGATGTTCAGCACCACGATCGCCGGCAGCAAGGGCGGCAGGCGTCCGGAAAACGTCTGATCCGCGTTCTGGCGCATGACGTGCTGCGCCACTTCGGCCTTGTAGGCGTCGAGCGTGGGCGAAGGCGGCGCCACCGGGGCGTCGGTACGGGTAACGGTGCTGGAAACACCACTGGAAGCCGGGGGCGGACCGGAGCGGGGGATAATGGCCGAGACGATGCGCTTGGCCGTGGAAGCGACGGGCTGGACCGTGCTGCATCCGCCCAGGGCTGCCAGTAGAAGAAGGAGAGCGGCCCTGATGCGGATGGAAGGTTTCATGTCAGTCGAATAGTCGTCGCAGTTCGTCGCCAGGGTTGGAAGCGCGCATGAAGGCTTCGCCCACCAGGAAAGCATGCACGTTCGCGGCGCGCATGCGCTCCACATCCGCACGCACCGCGATGCCCGACTCGGTGACCACCAGGCGCTCCGCCGGGATACGCGGCAGCAGGCCGATGGTGTTGTCGAGCGAAACCTCGAAAGTGCGCAGGTTGCGGTTGTTGATGCCCACCAGGCGCGTTTTCAGGCGCAGCGCCGCGGTCAGCTCATCACCGTCATGTACTTCGACCAGCACGTCCATGCCGAGTTCCTGCGCACAGGCTTCCAGCTCCGCCATCAGGCCATGGTCGAGCGCCGAGACGATCAGGAGGATGGCGTCGGCGCCCATCGCACGCGCTTCGTACACTTGGTACATGTCGACGATGAAGTCCTTGCGGATCACCGGCAGGTCGCAGGCGGCGCGCGCTTCGCGCAGGTAGTCGGCATGGCCCTGGAAAAACTGCACGTCGGTCAGTACTGACAGGCAGGCAGCGCCGCCCTGGGCATAGCTCTCGGCGATCTGCGCCGGCCGGAAGTCCGGACGCAACACACCCTTCGAGGGCGAGGCCTTCTTGATTTCGGCGATCACGCCGGCGCGGCCCGCCGCGATGTTCTTGCGCAGGCTCGCTTCGAAGCCGCGCAGGCCGGCGCGCAGTTCGGTGTCGCTCTCGACTTCGCGGCGCAGGCTGGCCAGGTCGCGGTGCTTCTTCGCGGCCGCCACTTCGTCGGCCTTCACGGCCAGGATTTTATTCAGGATGTCGGACATGATCAGATGTTCTAGTGTTGCTTGGACAGGGCCAGCTTGATGCCGAGCCAGACGAAGAGGCCGCCGGTGGCGCGGTTCAGCCACAGCGAGACGGTCGGGCTGAGCTTGATCCGCTCGCTCGCCTTGGCGGTGGTGACCGCCAGCGCGCCGCACCACAGCATGCCGTTGAAGTTGAAGATGCAGCCGAGGACAATGAAGGCCAGCGCCTTGTTCGGCGCATTGAGGCTGATGAACTGCGGCACGAAGGCGAGGAAGAACAGCGCCACTTTCGGATTCAGCACATTCGTGAGGAAGCCCTGCGCGAAGATTTTGCGATAGGGCAGGGCCGGCAAGGCCAGTGGCGCGCTCGCGCCATCCTTTTTCTTGCTCTTCAAGAGGCCAAAGGCCATGTAGAGGATGTAGGCCGCGCCGACCAGTTTCACGACCGTGAAGGCGGTGGCGGAGGTGGCCAGCAGGGCCGACATGCCGAGCGCGGCGGCAAGGATGTGGACCAGGGTGCCGGCGCCGATCCCGAGCGCCGCCGCGCAGCCCGCGCGCCAGCCCTGGGTGGCGCTGCGGGTCATGATCAGCAGCGAATCGGGGCCCGGAAGGATGTTGAGCAGCAGTCCGGACAGCACAAACAGGGGAAGGTCGTGGATGCCGAACATGCTGCGCCTTAAGCTTTGGCGCCGAGCTGGCGGGTGACGTTGACGAACTGCTCGAGCTTGGCCAGGGCCGCGCCCGAGGCGATGGTCTCGCGCGCCTTGGCCAGGCCCGCTTCGATCGATGGGACGACGCCGGCTGCATACAGCGCGGTGCCGGCATTCAGGGCCACGATGTCGTGGGCCGGACCCGGCTCGCCGCGCAGCGCTTCCATGACGCGCACCTTCGATTCCTCGGTGTTGGCGACCTTCAGGTTGCGGCTCGAGATCATGGCCAGTCCAAAGTCTTCCGGATGGATCTCGTACTCGCGGATCTCGCCGTTGACCAGTTCGCCGACCAGGGTGCCGGCGCCGAGCGAGACTTCGTCCATGTTGTCGCGGCCCCAGACCACCAAGGCATGCTGGGCGCCCAGGCGCTGCAGCACGCGCACCTGGATGCCGACCAGGTCCGGGTGGAACACGCCCATCAGGATGTTCGGCGCGCCGGCCGGGTTGGTCAGCGGCCCCAGGATGTTGAAGATGCTGCGCACGCCGAGCTCGCGGCGCACCGGCGCCACGTGCTTCATGGCGGCGTGGTGGTTCGGCGCGAACATGAAGCCGATGCCGGTCTGGGCGATCGACTGGGCGATCTGTTCGGGCTTCAGGTCGATCTGGGCGCCAAGCGACTCGATCAGGTCGGCGCTGCCCGAGGACGACGAGACGCTGCGCCCGCCATGCTTGGCCACGCGCGCGCCGCCGGCGGCGGCCACGAACATCGAGGCGCTCGAGATATTGAAGGTGTTCGCGCCGTCGCCGCCGGTGCCGACGATGTCGAGCAGGTTGGTGGTGTCGGCCATCGGCACCTTGGTCGAGAACTCGCGCATGACTTGCGCCGCGGCGGTGATCTCGCCGATGGTTTCCTTCTTCACGCGCAGGCCCATGGTCAGCGCCGCGACCATGGTCGGCGACATCTCGCCCGACATGATCTGGCGGAACAGGTGCAGCATCTCGTCGTGGAAGATCTCGCGGTGTTCGATACAGCGCAGCAGCGCCTCTTGTGGTGTGATCGGCATGGGCGTTCCTAAGATGTGTGGGCGCCGCGCCGCAAGGCGCGGGCGCAAGAAGATGCGCTTAGCGCTGGAGGAAATTCTTCAGCAGCGCGTGGCCGTGCTCGGACAGGATGGACTCGGGGTGGAACTGCACGCCCTCGATGTCGTATTCCTTGTGGCGCACGCCCATGATCTCGCCGTCGTCGGTCCAGGCCGTCACTTCCAGGCAGTCGGGCAGCGTTGCGCGCTCGATCGCCAGCGAGTGGTAGCGGATCACGGTGAAGGGGCTGGGAATATCCTTGAATACGCCGACGCCGGTGTGCGCGACCAGCGAAGTCTTGCCGTGCATGACCTGCTTGGCGCGCACGATCCTGCCCCCGAAAGCTTCGCCGATGGCCTGGTGGCCCAGGCAGACGCCGAGGATGGGCAGCTTGCCCTTGAAATGCTTGATCACGTCCACCGACACGCCCGCATCGATTGGGGCCTTCGGGCCCGGCGAGATGCAGATGCGGTCCGGGTGCAGGCGCTCGATCTCGTCGATCGTGATTTCGTCGTTGCGCACGGTGCGCACTTCTTCACCCAGCTCGCCGAAGTACTGGACGATGTTGTAGGTGAAGGAATCGTAGTTGTCGATCATCAAGAGCATGTCAGAACTCCCCATCCAGTCCGTCCTGGACCTGTTCGGCCGCGCGCAGCACGGCGCGCGCCTTGTTTTCGGTTTCCTGCCATTCCATCTCGGGGATGGAATCGGCCACGATGCCGGCCGCGGCCTGCACGTAGAGGTTGCCGTCCTTGATCACGCCGGTGCGGATCGCGATCGCCACGTCCATCTCGCCGCCGAAGGAGAGATAACCGCAGGCGCCGCCGTAGATGCCGCGCTTGACCGGCTCCAGTTCGTCGATGATTTCCATCGCACGCACTTTAGGCGCACCAGTGAGGGTGCCGGCCGGGAAGGTGGCGCGCAGCACGTCGAGGTTGGACATGCCTTCCTTGAGCCTGCCTTCGACGTTCGAGACGATGTGCTGCACGTGCGAGTATTTTTCGATGACCATGCGGTCCGTCACCTTCACGCTGCCGGTCTCGGCGATGCGGCCGATGTCGTTGCGCGCCAGGTCGATCAGCATCACGTGTTCGGCGATCTCCTTCGGATCGCCAAGGAGTTCGACCGCCAGTTCGGCGTCGCGTTCCGGGGTGGCGCCGCGCGGGCGGGTGCCGGCGATCGGGCGCAACGTGACCTTGCGTTCGCCTGCCGGGGAAGTTTCGTTGCGGACCAGGATCTCCGGCGAGGCGCCCACGATCTGCATGTCGCCGAAGTTGTAGTAATACATGTAGGGCGAGGGGTTCAGCGAGCGCAGCGAGCGGTACAGCGACAGCGGCGAATCCACATACGGCTTGCGGATGCGCTGGCCGATCTGCACCTGCATCAGGTCGCCCGCCATCACGTATTCATGGGCCTTCGCGACGGCCTTCAGGTAGTCTTCCTTGGAGAAGTCGCGCACGGCTTCGGTGCGCACCGAGCCCGTCGTGACCGGCACGTCGACGCTACGGCGCAGCATGATGCGCAGCTCTTTCAGGCGCTGGCGGGCCCGGGCGAAGGCTTCCGGCTGGGATGGATCGGCGTAGACGATCAGGTAGAGCTTGCCCGAGAGGTTGTCGATGACGGCCAGTTCTTCCGTCACCAGCAGCTGGATCTCGGGCAGGCCGAGGTCGTCCTTCGGCGCCTGGCCGGCCAGCTTGCGCTCGATGTGGCGCACCGTGTCGTAGCCGAAGTAGCCGGCCAGGCCGCCGCAGAAGCGCGGCATGCCGGGACGCAGCGCCACCTTGAAGCGCGCCTGGAATTGTTCGATGAACTCGAGCGGATTGCCCTCGTGGGTCTCGACCACGCGGCCGTTGGTGACGACTTCGGTGACGTTGCCGCTGTTGCGCAGCAGGGTCTTCGCCGGCAGGCCGATGAAGGAATAGCGGCCGAAACGCTCGCCGCCGACGACCGATTCGAGGAGAAAGGTGTTCTTGCCGGTGTCCTGCGACTGCGCCAGCTTCAGGTAGAGCGACAGCGGCGTTTCCAGGTCGGCGAAGGCCTCGGCGATCAGCGGAATGCGGTTGTAGCCCTGGTTGGCCAGCGATTTGAATTCGAGTTCGGTCATGTTCTTCTCCGGGCCGCCCGCGAGCAAGGTGGAGTGGGGCGGCGTTGTGTTCAAAAAACCTGCCGGATGCGCGTACGCCGCCGGCAGCAATCAAGACGGGTTAGTTAGCCCAGGATTGCCAGCGTCGCCACAGCCAGGCCTCAAGGGCGCCGGTCTGGTTGACAGTGTGTTTTTTGGTGAAGAACATGTATAGATAAGTGAGTTTAGAGGCTGTTGTGCGCACGAATCAGCTTCGCCGCATCCAGTAGCGAATTAACTATACCATCGGAATCGATCTCTTGCACAGGCCTTCCGTGGTTATATCCATATGGCACTGTGAGCACATAGCAACGCGCAGCGCGCGCCGCTTCGGCGTCGTTCGAGGAGTCGCCGATCGCCACCACCTGCTGCGGCGCCAGGTCGAAGTCGCTGCAGACCTGCAGCAGCGGCAGCGGGTCCGGCTTCTTTTTCGGGAGCGAGTCGCCGCCGTAGACCAGGTCGAAGAAGGGCGCGAGGCCCTTTTGCGCCAGCAGCGGCGTGGTGAAGGAGATCGGCTTGTTGGTGACGCAGGCCAGGCGCAGGCCCAGCTCGCGCAGCGCCGTCAAGCCTTCGATGACGCCGTCGAACAGTACGCTCTTCTCGCCGTTGATGGCGAGGTAGTGGCGCTGGTAGGCGGCCATTGCCTCCTCAAAACACGCATCGATGCGATCAGGCGCGAAGTCGAGCGCGAGCACGTCGCGGATCAGCTTTTCCGAGCCCTTGCCGACCATCGGCTTGATGGTCTCCTGCGTGATCGGCGCGAGCTCGAATTCGGCGCGCATGCCGTTCAGGGCCAGTTCGAAATCGGGCACGGTGTCGAGCATCGTGCCGTCCAGGTCGATGATGGCGGCGCGAATCGCCGCTGCGCCCGGCTGCACGCTTACTTCCCGACGTTGGCCAGTTCGGCGCGCATGGCGTCGATCACGGCCTTGTAGTCGGGCTTGCCGAAGATGGCCGAGCCGGCAACGAAGGTGTCGGCGCCGGCGGCGGCGGCCGCTGCGATGTTCTCGGCCTTGATGCCGCCGTCGACCTCGAGCATGATGTCGCGGCCCGATTCGTCGATCATGCGGCGCGCGATCGCGATCTTCTTGAGTGCTTCCGGAATGAAGGACTGGCCGCCGAAGCCCGGGTTCACCGACATGATGAGGATCATGTCGATCTTGTCCATCACGTGCTCCAGGTAGTGCATCGGCGTGGCCGGGTTGAACACCAGGCCGGCCTTGCAGCCGTGGTCGCGGATCAGTTGCAGGGTGCGGTCGATGTGTTCCGACGCTTCCGGGTGGAAGGTGATGATGTTGGCGCCGGCCTTGGCGAAGTCGGGAATGATGCGGTCGACCGGTTTCACCATCAGGTGCACATCGATCGGCACCTGCACGTGCGGGCGGATCGCCTGGCAGACCAGCGGACCGATCGTCAGGTTCGGCACGTAATGGTTGTCCATCACGTCGAAGTGGATGATGTCGGCGCCGGCGTCGACGACGTTGCGGACTTCCTCGCCCAGGCGGGCGAAGTCGGCGGACAGGATGCTGGGAGCGATGCGGTAGGTGGTCATTGCGGTGACGGTGCGGTTGAGAAGAATCCGGCTATTTTACGCCGAGCAGCATGGAGCTGGCGCGAACCGGGTTTTTTCGGGCACGGTATGATGGTCGTTTTGCGCATGTCCGGCCGCCGCCAGGCCGCTACATTCACGCAGGCAACTAATAACCAGAAGAGGAAGCCGATGTCCGCCTACGATTTCACTGTCACCGTCCGGACCCAGCACTTGCCGGAGCAATCCAATCCGGAGCGTGACAACTATGTGTTTTCCTATACGATCACGATACGCAATACCGGCAGCGTGCCGGCCCAGCTGATTGCGCGCCACTGGGTGATCACCGACGCCAACAACCGGGTGCAGGAAGTGAAGGGCCTGGGCGTGGTCGGGCACCAGCCGCTGTTGAAACCGGGCGAGCAGTTCGAATACACCAGCGGCACCCAGCTGGCCACGCCGCAGGGCTCGATGCGCGGCGAGTACTTCTGCGTGGCCGAGGACGGCCACCGCTTCGAAGTGCCGATTCCGGAATTCGTGCTGTCGCTGCCGCGCAGCCTGCACTGATTCAGGAAGCGTCGCTCTCGCGATCCGTACTGCGCTGGACGGGTTCGCTGCGCTCTTCGCGCAGCGGACGCTTGCGTTCTTCCGGGCGGCCCGAGAACATGGTCCACCAGACGATAAACACGAGCAGGAACAAGGCCACGCCCGCTTCCAGCATCAAGATCCACATAGACTGTCCTTATGCAATCGATACGCCGCAGTGTACCCGCTTCCTTCGCGCTCGTCGCCCTGCTGTTGACCGCCTGCGGCACGCCGCCCCAGGCGCCGCAGCCGCAGCCATCGAGGCAGCCCGACGTCGTGATGCCGCCGCCGGTGGGGCCGATCGGCATTCCTGCGCCCACGCCGGCGCCGCCACCGCCGCCACCGCCGGTGCCGGCCATGACCCCAGTCAGCTTCGAGGCGCTGCCCGGCTGGCGGCAGGACGACTTGCGCCAGGCCTGGCCGGCCTTCATGGCTTCCTGCCGCGTACTGGCCAAAAAGGCCGAGTGGAAGACTCCCTGTGGGGCGGCCGGCGGCGTCGATGCGACTGACGGCAACGCGATCCGCCAGTATTTCGAGGCGTATTTCGTGCCGAACCAGATGCGCGAGCCGAGCGGCGCCGACACCGGTCTCATCACCGGCTACTACGAACCGATGCTGCGCGGTTCGCGCAAGCGCGGCGGCGCCTTCCAGACACCGCTCTACCGCGTGCCGGACGACCTGGTGACGGTCGACCTGGCGAGCGTCTATCCCAGCCTGAAGAACATGCGCCTGCGTGGCCGCCTGGTCGGCAGGACCGTGGTCCCGTACTCGACCCGCGCCGAGATCGAACGCGCGCCCTTGAAGGGCAAGGAACTGGTCTGGGTCGACGATCCGGTCGAGGCTTTCTTCCTCGAGGTCCAGGGTTCGGGCCGGGTACGGATCGACGAGACCGGCGAGACCGTGCGCGTCGCCTTCGCCGACCAGAACGGCCATCCCTATAAAGTGATCGGGCGCTGGCTGGTGGAACAGGGCGAGCTGCCGGCCGACGGCGTCTCGGCCCAGAGCATCAAGGCCTGGATCGCGACCAACCCGGCGCGCCGCCAGGAACTGCTGAACGTGAACCCGAGTTACATCTTCTTCCGTGAAGAGCGCCTGCCCGATCCGTCGGTCGGGCCGAAGGGGGCGCTGGGCGTGCCGCTCACGCCCGAGCGCTCGGTGGCGGTCGATCCCTCGATCGTGCCGCTGGGGGCGCCGCTGTTCCTGTCGACGACCCATCCGGCCGACGGGGCCGCCCTGCAGCGCCTGATGCTGGCGCAGGATACCGGCGGCGCGATCCGCGGGCCGGTCAGGGCGGATTTTTTCTTCGGCTTCGGTGAGAATGCGGCGGAATATGCGGGACGCATGAAGCAGCGCGGATCGGTGTGGGTGCTGTTGCCGAAATAGGGCCGGCGGCGTTGCATGGCTGTTCAATTTCGGCTAAGTTGGCGGTGCTTTTCAGCCGCATTCTCGGCCGTACTATCCTGGCAACGCCGGCGCTTCAGCCGGCTCACCTGATTGGACACATCATGCGCGCAGCACCATTCGTCACCCTCGTAGTTGCCGTCACTCTTGCCGCCACCCTTACGGTGCCAGCGCCGGCATCGGCCGAGATGAACCTCACGGCATCCGAAGCCAGCGCCCTGAGCACCGTCATCGTCGTCGCTTCGCCTTTCATCCTGTCCCACCAAAGCGGGAAGAAGCTGTCGCAGGCGGTGTCCGGCGACCTCGAAGGCCAGAAGCGCTGGCGCGTCGCCGCCCTCCGTCCGCAAGGCGACAAGACCGCTGTCGCGCTGCGCAGCGAAGACCAGACCATGCAGATCGACACCATGGTGGCGACCAGGACTGCGCGTTCGCAGGGGCTCAAGGTCGACGACGAGCTGGGCATCGAGCCGATCGGCAAGAGCGGTTATACCCTCAAGAAGGGCGCCACGACGATCGGTGTGATGACCCCGCCGGACAGCGGCCTGCTGCATTCGAGGGCGCGCGGCTGACCGTGCGCCGGACGCTGCTCGCGGCGGTACTGGCCCTGGCGGCCGGCGCGGCCGCCGCCGGCCGGCCATGCGAAGCGCCGGAACCCGCGCCGGACATGGCGCGCCTGGGCTTGCAGATGGCCGACGCCACCCGCACCGCGCTCGAGAAAATCGACGACGAGGTGGTCCTGATCGCCCGCGCTGGGCAGGACCTGTCGAAATACGGGCTGGCCTATTCACACATGGCGTTCGCGCTGCGCGAGCACCCGGCGGGCGCCTGGTCGGTCGTCCACAAGCTCAATTCCTGCGGCACCGCCTCGTCGGCCTTGTACGATGAAGGCCTGCTCAACTTCTTTGCCGATTCTCCCTTCCGCTACCAGGCCGGTATCTGGCGCCTGGCGCCAGATGCGCAGGCGCGGCTGAAGAAGGCCTTGCTGGGCAAGAAGGCCAAGGATTACCTCGAGCCCCATTACAGCCTGGTGGCCTATCCGTTCAGCACGCGTTACCAGAATTCGAACGGCTGGGTGCTGGAAATGCTGGCCTACGCCGTCGCGCCCGAGGACGAGGCGAATACCCGCGTCACGGCCCAGGCCTGGCTGAAGGCGAACGGCTATGTGCCGACCCAGCTCGAACTCGGCGCGCTGACCCGGCTCGGTGCGCGCGTCACCAGGGCCAACGTCGCATTCGATGACCACCCGCCGGAGTTGCGCTGGAGCGGCCGGATCCAGACCGTCACGGTCGATTCGATCGTGACCTGGCTGCGGACCCTGCCGAATGGTTGCCAGGCCATGGGCTGTCCTGAAACACGGGTGGCGCTGCCCGGGGCCTAATCCGTCCGGGCCTAATCCTTCACATCGCGCAGCCGGGTTGCCGTCACTGCGCCCACGGCCAGCACGAGCGCGCCCGCCGCCACGCACACCAGCCCGATGCGCACGCTGAAGCGCTCGGCCAGCGTCCCCGCCAGCAGCGCCCCCAGCGGCGCCGCCGCCACCGTCAGCGAACGCATGGTCGCCACCATCCGCCCCAGCACCGCGTCCGGCGTGACACGCTGGCGCAGGGCGATGTAGGGTACGAAGAACAGGGTCGCGCCGCAGTCGAGCAGGAAGGCCACCAGGCCGTAGGCGATGGCGCTCAGCCTGGCGCTGCCCATCAGCTGCACCGGAATGAGCGGCATCAGGGCGAAGCCGAGCGCCGACACGCACAGTCCGGCCAGGATCGCACGGCCGGTGCCGTAACGGTTCGACAGCGGCTTGACCAGCAGCGAGCCGGCCAGAATGCCGACGCCGCCCAGCATCTGCGCCGTGCCCATCACGCCCGGCGCCATGCCGAGCACGCGGGTGGCGAACAGCACGTGCAGGGCCATGTAGCCGTAGAACAGCAGGTGCCAGCAGCCCGAGGTCCAGGCCAGGGTGCGCAGCAGACGGTGCTGCCAGACGAAGGCCAGTCCTTCGCGGATTTCCTGCAGCGGATGGGTACTCGAAGGCGGCGGCTGGGGTTCGCGCGCGCGGATGCGGCGCAGGTTCCACAGCGACACCACGAAGCCGCCGACGGTGCACAGGATGGCCACCGGGGCGCCGAGCAACTGCACCAGGCCGCCCGCCATGCCGGGGCCGATCAGGCGCGCCGCCGATTCGGTCGAGGCGAATTTCGCCTGGGCGTCGACCAGGCCTTCGCGCCCGACCACGAAGGTGAGGAAGACCTGCTCGGCGCTGCCGCCCACGGTATAGCCGGTGCCGAGCACGAAGCCGACCGCATACAGCCAGTGGATCGAGAGGACGTCGAACCACCAGGCCAGGGGCACGCTGGCCAGGGCGGCCGCCACCATCGCGTCGCTGCACATCATGATGGGCAGGCGCCGGCAGCGGTCGAGCAGCACGCCCGAGGGCAGGCCGAACAACAGGAAGGGCAGGGATTCGAGCGCGGCCAGGGTGCCCATCTGGGCGGGCGTCGCGTGCATCAGGAGGATGGCGCAGATCGGCAGCGCGAGCAGGGTGATCTGCGCGCCGAAGTGCGTCAGCGCGCTGCTGAGCCAGAGGCGGTTGAAGTCGGGCTTGCCCAGCAGCCGGTCGCCGCGCAGGCCTTGCAGGACGTGGCGTAGGGTAGGGATGATGAACTCGCGCAAGATATTGCTTAACGAGCAATGATACCGTCCTTTTTGGACTGCAGAGGCGCTACAATCGCGGCCATACCGTCAACTTGATAGGGGTGTCCCATGGAATACGCAGACCTGCTGATCGAAAACCACGGCAAGGTGGTTGTCATCCGCCTGAACCGTCCGAAGGCGATGAATGCGCTGAACGACAACATGATGAACGAGCTGGGTCAGGCCCTGTACCAGTTCGACGCCGATCCAGCGGTCAACGTCATCGTCCTCACCGGCAGCGAGAAGGTGTTCGCGGCCGGCGCCGACATCGCCGCCATGGCCAACTACACCTATGCCGACACCTACCAGGGCAACTACATCGGCCGCAACTGGGAGCACATCCTGAATGTGCGCAAGCCGGTCATCGGCGTCGTTGCCGGCTATGCCCTGGGCGGCGGCTGCGAACTGGCAATGATGTGCGACTTCCTGATCGCCGCCGACAGCGCCAAGTTCGGTCAGCCGGAGATCAAGGTCGGCGTCACCCCGGGTGCCGGCGGCACCCAGCGCCTGCCGCGCGCGATCGGCAAGTCGAAAGCGATGGACATGCTGCTCACCGCGCGCATGATCGATGCTGCAGAGGCGGAGCGCACCGGCCTGGTGTCGCGCGTGTTCCCGGCTGATAAATTGATGGAAGAGGCGCTGGCGGTGGCCAACACCATCGCCGAGATGCCGGTGTCGGTCGCCATGGCGATCAAGGATTCGGTCAACCGCGCGTATGAAACCACGCTGACCGAGGGCGTGCGCTACGAGCGCCGCTTCTTCCACGCCGCCTTTGGCACGCCGGCCCAGAAAGAAGGCATGTCGGCCTTCCTCGAGAAGCGCAAGGCGAATTTCGAAGGAATGTAAGCGATGCGCGCGCCGGCGGTCCGGGCAGGGGCGGTGGCGCTGGCCGTTGCCGCGGCGGCGACCTACGGCTGCGCACCCTTGCCGCCGCTCGGCGAGCGCACTGCCAGTGTGGCCCTGGCCGGCACCGCGGACACGCGGCTGGGCCAGGCCATCGCGCCGCTGGCCGCCGCGCATCCGGGACTGTCCGGCATCTATCCGCTCTCGGACGGGCGCGATGCGTTTGCCGCGCGCGTGCTGCTTGCGCACCGCGCCGAGCGCAGTCTCGACGTCCAATACTATATATGGCGTAATGACCTCACCGGCACCCTGATGCTCGATGCATTGCGCAGCGCCGCGGCGCGCGGCGTGCGGGTCCGCCTTCTCCTCGACGATAACAATACCGACGGGCTCGATCCGGCGCTGGCCGCTTTTGATCGCGAGCCGAATGTCGAGGTCCGCCTGTTCAATCCTTTCGGCAGCCGGGAATGGCGCAGTCTCGGTTTCCTGTTCGACTTCGCACGCCTGAACCGGCGCATGCACAACAAGTCGTTCACGGTGGACAACCAGGTCAGTATCGTCGGCGGGCGTAATGTCGGCGACGAGTACTTCGGCGCGGCGGGGGACATGCTGTTCGTCGACCTCGACGTGCTGGCCGTGGGGCCGGTCGTGGGCGAGGTGTCGAAGGACTTCGACCGTTACTGGAACAGCGCATCGGCCTATCCGGTCGCTACCCTGGTCGACCCGGACGAGGTCGAACCGGCCGGCGCCCTGGCCCAGCGCGCGGCAGGCTTGCGCCAGCGGCCCGAGGCGCAGCGTTACCTGGAGGCGATCCGCAGCTCGCCCTTTGTCGAGCAACTGGCGCAGCGCAAGCTGGCGCTGGAGTGGAGCCGGACGCGCCTGGTCAGCGACGACCCGGCCAAGGTGCTGGGCAAGGCCGAACCCGACGCGCGCATGGCGGTCCATCTTGGCAAGCTGCTGGGGGAGCCGAAGCAGCAGCTCGACCTGGTCTCCCCCTATTTCGTTCCCAGCAAGGAGGCAGCCGAGGTGCTGGGCGATATCGCACGGGGCGGAGCGAAGGTGAGGGTGCTGACTAACTCGCTCGAGGCGACCGACGTCGCCGCCGTGCATGCCGGCTATGCGAAATGGCGTCACGATCTGCTGGCCGCCGGCGTCTCGCTGTTCGAACTGCGCCGCAGGTGGGGGCCGGAATTACCCGAGACCGGGCAGGGACGTTTCGGCAGCTCGGCGTCGAGCCTGCATGCGAAGACCTTCGGCGTCGACGGGCGCAGCGTCTTCGTCGGCTCCTTCAACCTGGACCGGCGTTCGATCGACCTGAATACCGAGATGGGATTCGTGATCGATAGCCCGGCGCTGGCGCAGCAACTGGACCGGACATTGGACGAGAGCATCCCCGGCAGTTCCTATGAAGTGCGGATGGATGAGAACGGCAAGCTGTACTGGCTGCAGCGTAGCGGCGAGCAGATCGTGCGCTACGACCAGGAGCCGGGCGCCAGTGTATGGAAGCGCGCGGGCGTCACATCCCTGTCTTTCCTGCCGATCGACTGGCTGTTGTAGATTGTTCGCGGCAGGGCTTGCGCGACACCCCGGCGGTTTGCTATAGTTCGCCTCCGCTTCGGCGCTGACGTAAAACATCAACGAAATCAAGTAGTTGATCTTGCAACAGCGAACGCAGGAAACTGCGACGAAGCAAACGAGGGTTGACGAAGATCGCGAAACACTGCATAATCTCACTTCTCTGCTGCTGACGAACAAAACGATTCGCAAGCGCAGCAAGGCAGTACAGAACAACGGTTCTTTAACAATTAACAGTCGATAAGTGTGGGCGTTTGATGAAGGTGCCAGCTGACTTGTTCAGCTGATTACTTAAAATATCAAATGTTCGCACAAAGTATTAAACGTTGTCTCAGCAATGGGATGACGGTCAGTATTTTGAGTGAGCGACTCCGCTAGCGATAGCGGATGACTCGAAAGAGTCAACAAACAGAGATTGAACTGAAGAGTTTGATCCTGGCTCAGATTGAACGCTGGCGGCATGCTTTACACATGCAAGTCGAACGGCAGCACGGGCTTCGGCCTGGTGGCGAGTGGCGAACGGGTGAGTAATACATCGGAACGTACCCAGAAGTGGGGGATAACGTAGCGAAAGTTACGCTAATACCGCATACGTTCTACGGAAGAAAGTGGGGGATCGCAAGACCTCATGCTTTTGGAGCGGCCGATGTCTGATTAGCTAGTTGGTGAGGTAAAGGCTCACCAAGGCGACGATCAGTAGCTGGTCTGAGAGGACGACCAGCCACACTGGAACTGAGACACGGTCCAGACTCCTACGGGAGGCAGCAGTGGGGAATTTTGGACAATGGGCGCAAGCCTGATCCAGCAATGCCGCGTGAGTGAAGAAGGCCTTCGGGTTGTAAAGCTCTTTTGTCAGGGAAGAAACGGTAGGAGCTAATATCTCTTGCTAATGACGGTACCTGAAGAATAAGCACCGGCTAACTACGTGCCAGCAGCCGCGGTAATACGTAGGGTGCAAGCGTTAATCGGAATTACTGGGCGTAAAGCGTGCGCAGGCGGTTTTGTAAGTCTGACGTGAAATCCCCGGGCTCAACCTGGGAATTGCGTTGGAGACTGCAAGGCTGGAGTCTGGCAGAGGGGGGTAGAATTCCACGTGTAGCAGTGAAATGCGTAGAGATGTGGAGGAACACCGATGGCGAAGGCAGCCCCCTGGGTCAAGACTGACGCTCATGCACGAAAGCGTGGGGAGCAAACAGGATTAGATACCCTGGTAGTCCACGCCCTAAACGATGTCTACTAGTTGTCGGGTTTTAATTAACTTGGTAACGCAGCTAACGCGTGAAGTAGACCGCCTGGGGAGTACGGTCGCAAGATTAAAACTCAAAGGAATTGACGGGGACCCGCACAAGCGGTGGATGATGTGGATTAATTCGATGCAACGCGAAAAACCTTACCTACCCTTGACATGTCAGGAATCCTCGAGAGATCGGGGAGTGCCCGAAAGGGAACCTGAACACAGGTGCTGCATGGCTGTCGTCAGCTCGTGTCGTGAGATGTTGGGTTAAGTCCCGCAACGAGCGCAACCCTTGTCATTAGTTGCTACGCAAGAGCACTCTAATGAGACTGCCGGTGACAAACCGGAGGAAGGTGGGGATGACGTCAAGTCCTCATGGCCCTTATGGGTAGGGCTTCACACGTCATACAATGGTACATACAGAGGGCCGCCAACCCGCGAGGGGGAGCTAATCCCAGAAAGTGTATCGTAGTCCGGATCGCAGTCTGCAACTCGACTGCGTGAAGTTGGAATCGCTAGTAATCGCGGATCAGCATGCCGCGGTGAATACGTTCCCGGGTCTTGTACACACCGCCCGTCACACCATGGGAGCGGGTTTTACCAGAAGTAGGTAGCTTAACCGCAAGGAGGGCGCTTACCACGGTAGGATTCGTGACTGGGGTGAAGTCGTAACAAGGTAGCCGTATCGGAAGGTGCGGCTGGATCACCTCCTTTCTAGAGTAGCACCGGAGACGAAAGTCTCGGCATCAAGCGCCTACGCTTATCGACTGTTGATCAGAACTATATTTAGCTGAAGCGAAAGCTTGAGCTAAGTGTGGTTTGCGTTCTTTAACAATCTGGAAGAAGTAAAGTTTTTTTAAGCGTGTAAGCGAATCAGGAATGATGAGCGAGCACACTTAGGGTAGTAATCAAAGTATCAACAAACATGCAATAACGCTGTACTCTTGATCCTGTAGCGTTCCCTGTTGTCAGCAGGGGCTAACGTTATAGGGACAAGCGAATAAGTGCACATGGTGGATGCCTTGGCGATTACAGGCGATGAAGGACGTAGTAGCTTGCGATAAGCTGCGGGGAGTGAGCAAACACACTTTGATCCGCAGATTTCCGAATGGGGAAACCCGGCCCTTTGGGTCATTGCATGCTGAATACATAGGCATGCAAAGCGAACGCGGCGAACTGAAACATCTAAGTAGCTGCAGGAAAAGAAATCAACCGAGATTCCCAAAGTAGTGGCGAGCGAAATGGGAAGAGCCTGTACGTGATAGTCGATCGGATAGTGGAACAGATTGGAAACTCTGGCCATAGCGGGTGATAGCCCCGTACACGAAATCCGGACGGTGGTACTAAGCGTACGACAAGTAGGGCGGGACACGAGAAATCCTGTCTGAACATGGGGGGACCATCCTCCAAGGCTAAATACTCGTAATCGACCGATAGTGAACCAGTACCGTGAGGGAAAGGCGAAAAGAACCCCGGGAGGGGAGTGAAATAGATCCTGAAACCGTGTGCATACAAACAGTCGGAGCGGACTTGATCCGTGACGGCGTACCTTTTGTATAATGGGTCAGCGACTTACATTCAGTGGCGAGGTTAACCGAATAGGGGAGCCGTAGAGAAATCGAGTCCGAACAGGGCGACAGTCGCTGGGTGTAGACCCGAAACCAGGTGATCTACCCATGGCCAGGATGAAGGTGCGGTAACACGCCCTGGAGGTCCGAACCCACTAATGTTGAAAAATTAGGGGATGAGCTGTGGGTAGGGGTGAAAGGCTAAACAAACCTGGAAATAGCTGGTTCTCTCCGAAAACTATTTAGGTAGTGCCTCAAGTATCACCATCGGGGGTAGAGCACTGTTATGGCTAGGGGGTCATTGCGACTTACCAAACCATTGCAAACTCCGAATACCGATGAGTGCGAGCTTGGGAGACAGACGTCGGGTGCTAACGTCCGGCGTCAAGAGGGAAACAACCCAGACCGCCAGCTAAGGTCCCAAAGATTGGCTAAGTGGAAAACGAAGTGGGAAGGCTAAAACAGTCAGGATGTTGGCTTAGAAGCAGCCACCATTTAAAGAAAGCGTAATAGCTCACTGATCGAGTCGTCCTGCGCGGAAGATGTAACGGGGCTAAGCCAGTCACCGAAGCTGCGGATATATTTCTCGTGATTTATCACTTGATCTATATGGTAGGAGAGCGTTCTGTAAGCCTGCGAAGGTGTCTTGTAAAGGATGCTGGAGGTATCAGAAGTGCGAATGCTGACATGAGTAGCGATAATGCGGGTGAAAAGCCCGCACGCCGTAAGCCCAAGGTTTCCTGTTCAACGTTCATCGGAGCAGGGTGAGTCGGCCCCTAAGGCGAGGCAGAGATGCGTAGCTGATGGGAAGCAGGTTAATATTCCTGCACCGTCGTATGATGCGATGGGGGGACGGATCGCGGAAGGTTGTCCAGCTGTTGGAATAGCTGGTTCTTGACTCATAGAAGGCGCTTAGGCAAATCCGGGCGCGGAATTCAAGGGGTCGAGACGGGTGGCCATGCGCCACGAAGCAATCGGAAGTGGTTCCAAGAAAAGCCTCTAAGCTTCAGTCATACGAGACCGTACCGCAAACCGACACAGGTGGGCGAGATGAGTATTCTAAGGCGCTTGAGAGAACTCGGGAGAAGGAACTCGGCAAATTGGTACCGTAACTTCGGGAAAAGGTACGCCCCGGTAGCTTGATCACTTTACTGTGTGAGGGCGAAAGGGTTGCAATAAACTGGTGGCTGCGACTGTTTAATAAAAACACAGCACTCTGCAAACACGAAAGTGGACGTATAGGGTGTGACGCCTGCCCGGTGCTGGAAGATTAAATGATGGGGTGCAAGCTCTTGATTGAAGTCCCAGTAAACGGCGGCCGTAACTATAACGGTCCTAAGGTAGCGAAATTCCTTGTCGGGTAAGTTCCGACCTGCACGAATGGCGTAACGATGGCCACACTGTCTCCTCCCGAGACTCAGCGAAGTTGAAATGTTTGTGATGATGCAATCTACCCGCGGCTAGACGGAAAGACCCCATGAACCTTTACTGTAGCTTTGCATTGGACTTTGAACCAATCTGTGTAGGATAGGTGGGAGGCTTTGAAGCGGGGACGCCAGTTCCCGTGGAGCCATCCTTGAAATACCACCCTGGTTTGTTTGAGGTTCTAACCTTGGTCCGTTATCCGGATCGGGGACAGTGCATGGTAGGCAGTTTGACTGGGGCGGTCTCCTCCTAAAGTGTAACGGAGGAGTTCGAAGGTACGCTAGGTACGGTCGGACATCGTGCTAATAGTGCAATGGCATAAGCGTGCTTAACTGCGAGACCGACAAGTCGAGCAGGTACGAAAGTAGGACATAGTGATCCGGTGGTTCTGTATGGAAGGGCCATCGCTCAACGGATAAAAGGTACTCTGGGGATAACAGGCTGATTCCTCCCAAGAGTTCATATCGACGGGGGAGTTTGGCACCTCGATGTCGGCTCATCACATCCTGGGGCTGTAGCCGGTCCCAAGGGTATGGCTGTTCGCCATTTAAAGTGGTACGTGAGCTGGGTTTAAAACGTCGTGAGACAGTTTGGTCCCTATCTGCCGTGGGCGTTGGAAATTTGAAGGGGGCTGCTCCTAGTACGAGAGGACCGGAGTGGACGAACCTCTGGTGTACCGGTTGTCACGCCAGTGGCATTGCCGGGTAGCTAAGTTCGGAAGAGATAACCGCTGAAAGCATCTAAGCGGGAAACTTGCCTTGAGATGAGATTTCCCGGAGCCTTGAGCTCCTTGAAGGGTCGTTCGAGACCAGGACGTTGATAGGCTGGGTGTGGAAGTGCAGTAATGCATTAAGCTAACCAGTACTAATTGCCCGTACGGCTTGTCCCTATAACCTTAGCAGGTATAGGTCAGGATACAGCGCTGTTTGTTGATACAGTTGCTACCCAATACTTCTTCCAGATTCAGAGTGGCGCTCACATGGGTGAGCGAAACTCGTACAAGTCATGCCTGATGACCATAGCAAGTCGGTCCCACCCCTTCCCATCCCGAACAGGACCGTGAAACGACTTTGCGCCGATGATAGTGCTGCAACCAGTGTGAAAGTAGGTTATCGTCAGGCTAGTTATAGGAAAAACCCCACCGAGTGATCTCGGTGGGGTTTTTTGCTTTGGGCTTTCGCTTTTCGCTGTTCTCTTCAAGCCGGGGCTGATCGAGGCGTGAGACAGCGTGGACACAGGTGTCCACCCTACGTTTCTCGGCTTTTGGGCGTCCGTGTTCTCTCCAGGTTTCAGGGTATCAACCGGTGAGACAGCTTGGACAGTGGGGCTGGCTACATGCCGGCACTACGAATGTCCACCCTACAAAAAGCAAAAAAGGAAGCGCACGCGCTTCCTTTTTTTGTATCTATCTGGCGTTGTCCGACTGATCGCGCTGTCGACCACGACAGACCGGCTACAGGCTTATGGCACGTACTTCCAGGTCCCTTTCTCGATCCGCACCATCACTTGCGAACGCTGGTCCAGTCCCTGGTGGTTGGTCGGCGTCATATTGAAGATGCCGTGCGAGGCTGGCAGGTTCTTGATGCCTTCCAGGCTGTCGCGCAGCGCGGCGCGGAATTCCTTGGTGCCCGGCTTGGCCTTCGGCACCGCCGTTTTCGCGGCTTCCTGCAGCAGCAGGGCCGCATCCCAGGCGTGGCCGCCGAAGGTCGACAGGCTGTCCTTGTTGTAGGCCCCAGTGTATTTGTTCACATAGGCCAGGGCTGATTTTTTCACCGGATTGGCGTCTGGCAGCTGGGCGGCCACCAGCATCGGGCCGGCCGGAACGAAGGTGCCTTCGCAGTCGGCGCCGCACACGCGCAGGAAGTCGCTGTTGGCCACGCCGTGGGTCTGGTAGATCTTGCCGCGGTAGCCGCGTTCGCGCAGCGCCTTCTGTGGCAGCGCGGCCGGGGTGCCGGAGGCGGCGATCAGGATGGCGTCGGGATTGGCCGAGACCAGTTTCAGGACTTGCCCCGTGACCGAGGTGTCGGTACGGGCGAAGCGTTCGTTGGCCACGACCTTGATCTTGCGTACCTGGGCCATCTTTTGCGCCTCGGTCCACCAGCCGTCGCCGTAGGCGTCGCTGAAGCTGATGAAGCCCATGGTCTTGACGCCGTTGTTCGCCATGTGCTGGGTGATGGCGGCCGCCATCTGGCCGTCGTGCTGGGTGGTCTTGAAGACCCAGCGCCGCTTGGCGTCCATCGGTTCGACGATGCGCGAGCCGCCGGCGATCGAGATCATCGGCGTTTCGGTTTCCGCGGCCACCTCCAGCATCGCGAGCGAGGTCGGCGTGATCGAGGAGCCGATCAGGAGGTCGACCTTATCTTCCGAGATCAGCTTGCGCGCGTTCTTCACGGCCTGGGTGGCGTCCGAGGCGTCGTCGAGCACGATGTACTGCACCTTCTGGCCGGCGATCTCGGCCGGGAACAGCGACACCGTGTTCTTTTCCGGGATGCCGAGCGAAGCGGCCGGGCCAGTGGTCGAGATCGAGACGCCCACCTTGATCTGGGCGTGGGCGCTCATCGAGGTAAAGGCGGCGAAGGCGGCAAGGGCGAGGACGCGCTTGCGGACGAGGGGGAAGCCAGGGGCATGGGTCATGCGAGTCTCCTTATTGTTGTGTCAAGTCTCCGCCGCCATCCCTGCGCAGGTAAAGGGCGGGAACAGCCCATAGTATAGGCCGCTCGTCAGGAAAAAATGTCCGATTTTTAATTGTTTTCGCATATCATCTAAGGACAACAGGGCGGCCTCATGCGGTGCCGCTTGATAACGACATTGGAGAGAGGAGGGCCACGCGGGTGTGACAGGCAGGCGCCGTCGCACCCATCGGCAGCGGTATGGATTTATCTATCTTCGCCATCCTGACCCAGGATGGCATTGCCAGCGGCGCGGTCTACGTGCTGCTGGCCCTGGCGCTCGTACTGGTGTTCTCGATCACCCGCGTCATCTTCATTCCACTGGGCGAATTCGTCGCCTTCGGCGCCCTGACCATGGCCGCCTTCCAGGCCGGCCATTTTCCGCAAAGCGCGACCCTGCTGCTGATCCTGGGCGTCGCCAGTTTCGCGCAGGAGGCAGTGGCCATCCTGCGCAGCCCGGCCGGCCAGGTGGTCCCCGGGCGGGCGCTGGCGGTGTCCTTCCTCAAGTTCGCGCTGCTGCCGGCCGCGGTCTACGTGGTCGCGCGCGGCGTCGACGGCGCGGCCCTGCCGATGCTGCTGCAACTGCTGCTCGCCTTTGCCATCGTCGTGCCGATGGGACCAATGATCTACCGCCTGGCCTTCCAGCCGCTGGCGGAAAGCCCGGTGCTGGTCTTGCTGATCGTGGCCGTCGCCGTACACCTGGTCATGCTCGGCGTCGGCCTGGTCCTGTTCGGCGCCGAAGGCTCGCGCACCACGCCCTTCTGGTCGGAGGTCTTCAACGTCGGCACCGTGACGGTCTCGGGGCAGAGCATCGTCGTGATCGCCACCGCGCTGCTGCTGATCGGCGCGCTCTACCTGTATTTCGACCGTACGCTCTCGGGCAAGGCCTTGCGCGCCACGGCCGTCAACCGGCGCGGTGCGCGCCTGGTGGGCATCGGCACCATCCAGGCCGGGCGCCTGGCCTTCCTGCTGGCCTCGATCATCGGCACCCTGTGCGGGGTCCTGATCGCGCCGATCACCACGATCTACTACGACAGCGGCTTCCTGATGGGACTGAAGGGTTTTGTCGGCGCCATCATCGGCGGCCTGGCAAGCTATCCGCTGGCCGCGGCAGGCGCCCTGCTGGTGGGACTGCTGGAAGCCTATTCCTCTTTCTATGCCAGCGCGCTGAAGGAGGTGATCGTGTTCACCCTGATCATTCCGGTACTGCTGTGGCGCTCGATCGCCCACCCCCAGGTCGAGGAGGAGGAAGCATGACGCGCCGCTCGCTGCTCATTTTCGGCGTCGCCGCCCTGGTCTTCGGGCTGCTGCCGCTGCCGCCTTACTGGATCACGCTCGGCAACTACATCGGCCTGTACGCCATCGTCGCTCTCGGCCTGGTACTGCTGACCGGCGTCGGCGGACTGACCTCCTTCGGCCAGGCAGCCTTCGTCGGCCTGGGCGCCTACGCTACCGCGTATCTCGCCACGGCCCACGGCCTCTCGCCCTGGCTGGGCCTGGCCTGCGGCCTGCTGATCACGGCCGCGTCGAGCCTGTTCATCGGCGCCATCATGCTGCGCCTGTCGGGACACTACCTGCCGCTCGGGACCATCGCCTGGGGCCTGTCGCTCTACTACCTGTTCGGGAATCTCGAATTCCTCGGCAAGTACGACGGCATCGCCGGCATCCCGGCCATCACCCTGTTCGGCATCGATCTCGGCTCGGGCAAGAGCATGTACTTCATGATCTGGCTGGTCGTGCTGGTCGCCGTCGTCCTGCTGCGCAACCTGCTCAACTCCCGCTCGGGGCGCGCCATCCGCTCGCTCAAGGGCGGGGCCCTGATGGCCGAGGCGATGGGCGTGAACACCGCAGCGATGAAGATTCGCATCTTCGTCATCGCGGCGCTGCTGGCCTGCGTCTCGGGCTGGCTCTACGCCCACCTGCAGCGCGCCGTGAATCCCTCTCCCTTCGGCCTGAATTCCGGCATCGAGTACCTGTTCATGGCGGTGATCGGCGGCGCCGGCTACCTGTGGGGCGCAATCCTGGGCGCGGCGGTGCTCACCATCCTCAAGGACCAGCTGCAAAGCTGGCTGCCTGCGCTGATCGGCTCGAACGGCAACTTCGAGATCATCGTCTTCGGCGTGCTGATGGTGGTGCTGCTGCAGCGCGCCCGCAACGGCATCTGGCCCTTCATCGCCCAGTACCTGCCGCAGCGGCCCGCCGCGGTGGCGCCAGAGAAGGCGCCGGCGTTGCCGCTGCGCGCCAAGGCGGCGCCGGGCTATCCCTTGCTGGTGATCGACAAGGCGCGCAAGCAGTTTGGCGGCCTGGTGGCGGTCAACGACATGAGCTTCACCGTGCATGGCGGCGAGATCGTCGGCCTGATCGGACCGAACGGCGCCGGCAAGTCGACCATGTTCAACCTGGTGACGGGCGTGCTGCCGGCCAGCGGCGGCGAGATCCGCCTGCGCTGCGGCGACGCGCTGGCGCGCATCGATGCCCTGCCGGCGCGCGAGATCGTCAGGCTCGGCATCGGGCGAACCTTCCAGCACGTGCACCTGCTGCCCGAGATGACGGTGCTGGAGAACGTGGCGATCGGCGCCCACCTGCGCGCGCGCCGCGGCGTGCTGGCCAGCGCGTTCCGGCTCGATCGCGAGGACGAGGCGGCGCTGCTGTTCGAGGCGCGCCGCCAGCTGGAGCGGGTGGGGCTGGGCGAGCTGCTGTACGAGCAGGCGGGCAACCTGGCGCTCGGCCAGCAGCGCATCCTGGAAATCGCGCGGGCCCTGTGCGCCGATCCGGCGCTGCTGCTGCTCGACGAGCCCGCGGCCGGCCTGCGCTACAAAGAGAAGCAGGCGCTGGCCGGCCTGCTGAACAAACTGAAAGGCGAGGGCATGAGCATCCTGCTGGTCGAGCACGACATGGATTTCGTGATGAACCTGACCGATCGATTGATCGTGATGGAATTCGGGACCAAGATCGCGGAAGGCGCCCCGGCCCAGGTGCAGCAGGACCCGGCCGTGCTGGAAGCGTATCTTGGAGGGATAGACTGAGATGACGACGCCTGTTCTTCACATCGACAAGCTGCACGTCGCCTATGGCAAGGTGGAAGCGCTGCATGGCGCGAGCATCAGCGTGGGCGCCGGCCAGATCGTCACCGTCATCGGCCCCAACGGGGCGGGCAAGTCCACCATGCTCAATGCGATTGCCGGCGCGCTTGGCCCCAATGCATCGACGGGCGGCGCGGTGCTGCTGCGCGGCGTCGAGGTCGGTGCCTGGCCGGTCGAGCAGCGGGTCGCGCAGGGCATGAGCCTGGTGCCCGAAAGCCGCGACCTGTTCACCACCATGAGCGTCGAGGACAACCTGCTGCTCGGCAGCTATGCGCGCTACAGGCGCGGCGAGAAGGACTTCGCGGCGCAGCTGGATTTTGTTTATGAGCTGTTTCCGCGCCTGCGCGAGCGGAGACTGCAGGCGGCCGGCACCATGTCCGGCGGCGAGCGGCAGATGGTGGCGCTGGGCCGCGCGCTGATGGCCAAGCCGCAGCTATTGATGCTCGACGAACCCAGCCTGGGCCTGGCGCCGCTGATCGTCAAGGAGATCTTTCGCGTCATCGTGCGGCTCAAGGAGACCGGCGTGGCGATCCTGCTGGTCGAGCAGAACGCACGCGTCGCCCTGCAGGCCGCGGATTATGGCTATGTGCTGGAAACCGGCGAGGTGGTGATGGAAGGGCCGGCGGACGCGCTGGCGAACGATCCGAAGGTGATCGATACCTATCTGGGGCTGAACAAGAAATCAGCCTGAGTCTATCGCCCCAGCCATTGTTCCAGCGCCGCGATGACCGGCGCGTCGTTCGGGTGCGTCGCCACTTCCCGCAACTGCGCCACGGGCACCAGGTGGACAGCCTGGGATTCCCAGCCCATGCAGGCCGGGCTGCCGCCGATCCGGCGCGCGATGTAGAAGCGCGTATAGGTCTGGGTGCGGCGCACGTCGAGCAGGAAGGCTTCGATGCGCACCCGCAGCCCCGATTCCTCGTAGGCCTCGCGCACGCTGGCGCACTGCAGGCTGGTGCCGGGGTCGACGCGCCCTTTGGGGAAGGTCGCCGTATAGCCGCCAAAGCGGTTCGAGGGCGCCACCAGCCACACGCGTCCGTCGTCTTCGAGAATCACCGCTCCCGCGGCGGCGGCCATCCCGGCCGGCAGCGCGAAGGGCGGCTCGTCGAGTGCGGCTTCCATGGCGCAGGCGCTCCAACCCTGGGCCGTGCCGGGCGCATCGAGCCAGGGCGCGAATGCGATGCCGTTCAGCGTTGCCGGCAGCGGACCGCCCGGAATGACGGTCGCAATCTGCCGCGCATCCTGCCAGCAGGACAGGGGCGTCGGTACCGAGGGCTGGCGGAGGATGACGGCGCGTCCGTCGTCGTCGGGGCAGGGGTGCAGGGTGCTCATCGGTTTTCGCTCATGAAAACGAGATCATCCACGGATTGGCGGTTGCTGGCAACGCGGCAATTGCTTTGCAGGCGCTTTGGCCTTCGCCCTGCTGTACGCTATGCTCTTGCCCCGACATGAATTCACGCGCCGGCGGCTTCCGGCCGACACACCCCTGGTCCCTATGTTAGAGAAGAACGAATCCGATCCGCCCGGCGAGCACCCGGCCCGGACGGGCGCAGCGCAGCGCCTGCCGCCGCGGCCGCCTGCCGCCGACGGCGGCTCGAGCGAGGATGCGCTCGCCAGGAAGCAGGCGCGCGAGCTGCGCGACGCCCAGGTGCGCGGCGTCACCTCGATCGAGGCGATGCGCCAGGCCATCCGGCGCAGCGCGCGCGATCTGCCTGTCCTGCAAGAAGTGCCACGCGTGCAGACGATCGACGCGGCGAGCTTCCAGGCGCGCGCGGCGCAGGGCCTGCCTTTCCTGCTTCCTGGCGCGGCGCGGCGTTGGTCACTGTGCGGGCTCACCGCGCAGACCCTGCGCGAGCGCTTCGGCGAATTGCCGGTACGGGCACGGGTTGGCGACTATGTCGGCACGGCCTTCGCTCCCGACCGCGCGATGCAGGACATGTCGATGCTCGACTACCTGGACCTGGCCGCTGCGGGGACGACGGGCTTGCCGCCCTATGTGGGCAACCTCGAGCTGCGGGCACTGAACCGGTTCTGCCATTGGCCGGCCTTGTTCAGGAAGCCGGGGCCGCCGCGTTTCTGGCTCGGCCCGGCGGGAACAGTCACACCCCTGCATTGCGACTACGATGACAACCTGTTCGCGCAGGTCTGGGGCAGCAAGCGCATCTTCCTGGCGCCGCCGCACCACGACGCCTTCCTCTATACAAGGGAGGCGAACGCCTTGCTGTTCGGTTCGCCCTTCGACCCGGAGGCGCCGGATTACGAGCGATTCCCGCTGGCGCGGCAGGCGGCGCTGATCGAGTGCATCGTCGAGCCGGGCGACATGCTGTATGTGCCGGCCGGCTGGTACCACCAGGTCCGAGCGCTGAGCTTTTCGCTGTCGTCCAACCGCTGGTCAAGGGCGATGCCGCTGGCGCTTGGTGACGACCCTGCGTTGCGCTGTGCTTCAGCCTGATACCCGTGGAATCCGGCATGTCGCATGTTCCATAACAAGGGGCTTGCGCGACACCCCGGCGGTTTGCTATAGTTCGCCTCCGCTTCGGCGCTGAAGTAAAACATCAACGAAATCAAGTAGTTGATCTTGCAACAGCAAACGCAGGAAACTGCGACGAAGCAAACGAGGGGTTGACGAAGATCGCGAAACACTGCATAATCTCACTTCTCTGCTGCTGACGAATAAAACGATTCGCAAGCGCAGCAAGGTAGTACAGAACAACGGTTCTTTAACAATTAACAGTCGATAAGTGTGGGCGTTTGACGAAGGTGCCGGCTGACTTGTTCAGCTGATTACTTAAAATATCAAATGTTCGCACAAAGTATTAAACGTTATCTCAGCAATGAGATGACGGTCAGTATTTTGAGTGAGCGACTCCGCTAGCGATAGCGGATGACTCGAAAGAGTCAACAAACAGAGATTGAACTGAAGAGTTTGATCCTGGCTCAGATTGAACGCTGGCGGCATGCTTTACACATGCAAGTCGAACGGCAGCACGGGCTTCGGCCTGGTGGCGAGTGGCGAACGGGTGAGTAATACATCGGAACGTACCCAGAAGTGGGGGATAACGTAGCGAAAGTTACGCTAATACCGCATACGTTCTACGGAAGAAAGTGGGGGATCGCAAGACCTCATGCTTTTGGAGCGGCCGATGTCTGATTAGCTAGTTGGTGAGGTAAAGGCTCACCAAGGCGACGATCAGTAGCTGGTCTGAGAGGACGACCAGCCACACTGGAACTGAGACACGGTCCAGACTCCTACGGGAGGCAGCAGTGGGGAATTTTGGACAATGGGCGCAAGCCTGATCCAGCAATGCCGCGTGAGTGAAGAAGGCCTTCGGGTTGTAAAGCTCTTTTGTCAGGGAAGAAACGGTAGGAGCTAATATCTCTTGCTAATGACGGTACCTGAAGAATAAGCACCGGCTAACTACGTGCCAGCAGCCGCGGTAATACGTAGGGTGCAAGCGTTAATCGGAATTACTGGGCGTAAAGCGTGCGCAGGCGGTTTTGTAAGTCTGACGTGAAATCCCCGGGCTCAACCTGGGAATTGCGTTGGAGACTGCAAGGCTGGAGTCTGGCAGAGGGGGGTAGAATTCCACGTGTAGCAGTGAAATGCGTAGAGATGTGGAGGAACACCGATGGCGAAGGCAGCCCCCTGGGTCAAGACTGACGCTCATGCACGAAAGCGTGGGGAGCAAACAGGATTAGATACCCTGGTAGTCCACGCCCTAAACGATGTCTACTAGTTGTCGGGTTTTAATTAACTTGGTAACGCAGCTAACGCGTGAAGTAGACCGCCTGGGGAGTACGGTCGCAAGATTAAAACTCAAAGGAATTGACGGGGACCCGCACAAGCGGTGGATGATGTGGATTAATTCGATGCAACGCGAAAAACCTTACCTACCCTTGACATGTCAGGAATCCTCGAGAGATCGGGGAGTGCCCGAAAGGGAACCTGAACACAGGTGCTGCATGGCTGTCGTCAGCTCGTGTCGTGAGATGTTGGGTTAAGTCCCGCAACGAGCGCAACCCTTGTCATTAGTTGCTACGCAAGAGCACTCTAATGAGACTGCCGGTGACAAACCGGAGGAAGGTGGGGATGACGTCAAGTCCTCATGGCCCTTATGGGTAGGGCTTCACACGTCATACAATGGTACATACAGAGGGCCGCCAACCCGCGAGGGGGAGCTAATCCCAGAAAGTGTATCGTAGTCCGGATCGCAGTCTGCAACTCGACTGCGTGAAGTTGGAATCGCTAGTAATCGCGGATCAGCATGCCGCGGTGAATACGTTCCCGGGTCTTGTACACACCGCCCGTCACACCATGGGAGCGGGTTTTACCAGAAGTAGGTAGCTTAACCGCAAGGAGGGCGCTTACCACGGTAGGATTCGTGACTGGGGTGAAGTCGTAACAAGGTAGCCGTATCGGAAGGTGCGGCTGGATCACCTCCTTTCTAGAGTAGCACCGGAGACGAAAGTCTCGGCATCAAGCGCCTACGCTTATCGACTGTTGAATGAAACTGGACTTATTCAAGGCTAGCGCCTTCGGTAAGTGTAGTTTGCGTTCTTTAACAATCTGGAAGAAGTAAAGTTTTTTTAAGCGTATGCGAAAGCATACACTTAGGGTAGTAATCAAAGTATCAACAAACATGCAATAACGCTGTACTCTTGATCCTGTAGCGTTCCCTGTTGTCAGCAGGGGCTAACGTTATAGGGACAAGCGAATAAGTGCACATGGTGGATGCCTTGGCGATTACAGGCGATGAAGGACGTAGTAGCTTGCGATAAGCTGCGGGGAGTGAGCAAACACACTTTGATCCGCAGATTTCCGAATGGGGAAACCCGGCCCTTTGGGTCATTGCATGCTGAATACATAGGCATGCAAAGCGAACGCGGCGAACTGAAACATCTAAGTAGCTGCAGGAAAAGAAATCAACCGAGATTCCCAAAGTAGTGGCGAGCGAAATGGGAAGAGCCTGTACGTGATAGTCGATCGGATAGTGGAACAGATTGGAAACTCTGGCCATAGCGGGTGATAGCCCCGTACACGAAATCCGGACGGTGGTACTAAGCGTACGACAAGTAGGGCGGGACACGAGAAATCCTGTCTGAACATGGGGGGACCATCCTCCAAGGCTAAATACTCGTAATCGACCGATAGTGAACCAGTACCGTGAGGGAAAGGCGAAAAGAACCCCGGGAGGGGAGTGAAATAGATCCTGAAACCGTGTGCATACAAACAGTCGGAGCGGACTTGATCCGTGACGGCGTACCTTTTGTATAATGGGTCAGCGACTTACATTCAGTGGCGAGGTTAACCGAATAGGGGAGCCGTAGAGAAATCGAGTCCGAACAGGGCGACAGTCGCTGGGTGTAGACCCGAAACCAGGTGATCTACCCATGGCCAGGATGAAGGTGCGGTAACACGCCCTGGAGGTCCGAACCCACTAATGTTGAAAAATTAGGGGATGAGCTGTGGGTAGGGGTGAAAGGCTAAACAAACCTGGAAATAGCTGGTTCTCTCCGAAAACTATTTAGGTAGTGCCTCAAGTATCACCATCGGGGGTAGAGCACTGTTATGGCTAGGGGGTCATTGCGACTTACCAAACCATTGCAAACTCCGAATACCGATGAGTGCGAGCTTGGGAGACAGACGTCGGGTGCTAACGTCCGGCGTCAAGAGGGAAACAACCCAGACCGCCAGCTAAGGTCCCAAAGATTGGCTAAGTGGAAAACGAAGTGGGAAGGCTAAAACAGTCAGGATGTTGGCTTAGAAGCAGCCACCATTTAAAGAAAGCGTAATAGCTCACTGATCGAGTCGTCCTGCGCGGAAGATGTAACGGGGCTAAGCCAGTCACCGAAGCTGCGGATATATTTCTCGTGATTTATCACTTGATCTATATGGTAGGAGAGCGTTCTGTAAGCCTGCGAAGGTGTCTTGTAAAGGATGCTGGAGGTATCAGAAGTGCGAATGCTGACATGAGTAGCGATAATGCGGGTGAAAAGCCCGCACGCCGTAAGCCCAAGGTTTCCTGTTCAACGTTCATCGGAGCAGGGTGAGTCGGCCCCTAAGGCGAGGCAGAGATGCGTAGCTGATGGGAAGCAGGTTAATATTCCTGCACCGTCGTATGATGCGATGGGGGGACGGATCGCGGAAGGTTGTCCAGCTGTTGGAATAGCTGGTTCTTGACTCATAGAAGGCGCTTAGGCAAATCCGGGCGCGGAATTCAAGGGGTCGAGACGGGTGGCCATGCGCCACGAAGCAATCGGAAGTGGTTCCAAGAAAAGCCTCTAAGCTTCAGTCATACGAGACCGTACCGCAAACCGACACAGGTGGGCGAGATGAGTATTCTAAGGCGCTTGAGAGAACTCGGGAGAAGGAACTCGGCAAATTGGTACCGTAACTTCGGGAAAAGGTACGCCCCGGTAGCTTGATCACTTTACTGTGTGAGGGCGAAAGGGTTGCAATAAACTGGTGGCTGCGACTGTTTAATAAAAACACAGCACTCTGCAAACACGAAAGTGGACGTATAGGGTGTGACGCCTGCCCGGTGCTGGAAGATTAAATGATGGGGTGCAAGCTCTTGATTGAAGTCCCAGTAAACGGCGGCCGTAACTATAACGGTCCTAAGGTAGCGAAATTCCTTGTCGGGTAAGTTCCGACCTGCACGAATGGCGTAACGATGGCCACACTGTCTCCTCCCGAGACTCAGCGAAGTTGAAATGTTTGTGATGATGCAATCTACCCGCGGCTAGACGGAAAGACCCCATGAACCTTTACTGTAGCTTTGCATTGGACTTTGAACCAATCTGTGTAGGATAGGTGGGAGGCTTTGAAGCGGGGACGCCAGTTCCCGTGGAGCCATCCTTGAAATACCACCCTGGTTTGTTTGAGGTTCTAACCTTGGTCCGTTATCCGGATCGGGGACAGTGCATGGTAGGCAGTTTGACTGGGGCGGTCTCCTCCTAAAGTGTAACGGAGGAGTTCGAAGGTACGCTAGGTACGGTCGGACATCGTGCTAATAGTGCAATGGCATAAGCGTGCTTAACTGCGAGACCGACAAGTCGAGCAGGTACGAAAGTAGGACATAGTGATCCGGTGGTTCTGTATGGAAGGGCCATCGCTCAACGGATAAAAGGTACTCTGGGGATAACAGGCTGATTCCTCCCAAGAGTTCATATCGACGGGGGAGTTTGGCACCTCGATGTCGGCTCATCACATCCTGGGGCTGTAGCCGGTCCCAAGGGTATGGCTGTTCGCCATTTAAAGTGGTACGTGAGCTGGGTTTAAAACGTCGTGAGACAGTTTGGTCCCTATCTGCCGTGGGCGTTGGAAATTTGAAGGGGGCTGCTCCTAGTACGAGAGGACCGGAGTGGACGAACCTCTGGTGTACCGGTTGTCACGCCAGTGGCATTGCCGGGTAGCTAAGTTCGGAAGAGATAACCGCTGAAAGCATCTAAGCGGGAAACTTGCCTTGAGATGAGATTTCCCGGAGCCTTGAGCTCCTTGAAGGGTCGTTCGAGACCAGGACGTTGATAGGCTGGGTGTGGAAGTGCAGTAATGCATTAAGCTAACCAGTACTAATTGCCCGTACGGCTTGTCCCTATAACCTTAGCAGGTACAGGTCAGGATACAGCGCTGTTTGTTGATACAGTCGCTACCCAATACTTCTTCCAGATTCAGAGTGGCGCTCACATGGGTGAGCGAAACTCGTACAAGTCATGCCTGATGACCATAGCAAGTCGGTCCCACCCCTTCCCATCCCGAACAGGACCGTGAAACGACTTTGCGCCGATGATAGTGCTGCAACCAGTGTGAAAGTAGGTTATCGTCAGGCTAGTTATATTGCAGAAGCCCGCTGAGTAGATACTCGGCGGGCTTTTTGCTTTTCCGGCCTCGCTTTTCTCCAGTCTCCCTTCTCTCCATGTCGTCGGCACTCGACCCGGTGAGACCGCGTGGGGACGAGTCCCCACCCTACAAGGGCGGCTTTCCAGGCTGGGCAAGCATTTGCCACCGTCGTGTTTCCCCCGATTACGAAACCTCGGGTGAACAAACGCCGCCCAGGCTCGTAGGACACTGGGATAACGCAACGGTTCCGTTACCAGCTGTTCGTGTTCAAAACCTGGCTCACTAAGCGTCGAGCCCGTCAGAAAGCGAGCTGCAGCAGAGGAAGAGGCTGTGCAGTAAACACCCTTTTGCGGTTCTACTCCTCGAAACAATTTCCATTATTCTTTTGTCTAAATACCGCCAGGTCGCTTACATTGGACGTAGTGATGACACAGACAATCAAGAATGGATTACCAACAGCTCGCAGCCCAACGCCGCAGCCATCCGGCCTGGCGCCTTCTCGCCGCCGACCACGCGCCGATGATCGCCAGCTTCCTGTACCGGAGCTTTATCGCGCCGAACATTCGAACGTTCTCGCGTGACGAGCTCGTTACCCGGCTTGACGACCACCTCTTCCATCTGCACGACATGGCAGGCGAGCCGCTCTATTCGAAAAGCGCCGCCGCATATCTGGATGACTGGGCTGCCGACGATCGCGGCTGGCTACGAAAATATTATCCGGAAGGCGAAGACCAGCCGCACTACGACCTGACATCGCCTGCCGAGGCCGCCATCGAATGGTTGAAGGGACTGGGCCAGCGCAGTTTCATTGGTACCGAGTCGCGCCTGATGACGGTGTTCGGACTGCTCAAGCAGATCGTCGACGGCACCGAGCTGAATCCGCGTACACGCATTGCCGAGCTGCAGAAGCGCAAGGCCGATATCGATGCGGAGATTGCCCGGATCCGCGCCGGCCACGTCGAGCTGATGGAACCGGTGCAGGTGCGTGAACGCTTCCTGCAGATGGCGTCCACGGCGCGCGAGCTGCTGGCCGATTTTCGCGCCCTCGACCAGAACTTCCGCAGTCTCGATCGCGGCGTACGCGAACAGATCGCCACCTGGGATGGCGGCAAGGGCGAACTGCTGCAGCAAGTATTCGGCTGGCGCGACACGCTCACCGATTCCGACGAAGGCAAGAGCTTTCGTGCGTTCTGGGATTTGCTGATGTCGCCCGCGCGCCAGGACGAATTGAGCGGGCTGCTCGAACAGGTGATGGCAATGCCTGCCGTGCGTGAACTGGCGCCGGACAGCCGGCTGCGGCGCATCCATTACGACTGGCTCGAAGCCGGGGAGCTGACCCAGCGCACCGTCGCGCGCTTGTCCGAGCAGCTGCGGCGCTACCTCGACGACCAGGCCTGGCTCGAGAACCGGCGCATCATGGAACTGATCCGCAACGTCGAGCAGAAAGCACTGGTCCTGCGCGGCCGGATTCCCGACCAGGGATTGGGCGCCATCGACGAGCCCGGACCGGAAATCACGTTGCCGATGGAGCGCCTGCTCTACACGCCGCCTTTCAAGGCGGCGATCCGCGAAGTGGCGATCGATGAGTCGGAGGCGCCGATCGCGAGCGATGCTTTGTTCGACCAGGTGTATGTCGACCAGGCGCGCCTGTTGGCGGCGGTCCGGCGCGCCCTGCAAACCCGCCGCCAGATTTCGCTGGCGTCCCTGGTCGGCGAGGCACCGATCGAGCAGGGCCTGGCCGAACTGGCCACCTACCTGAAGCTGGCGAGCGATGACCCGGCCGCCGTCATCGACGACGAGCGTAGCGAGCAGGTCGACTGGGTCGACGGCGACGGTTACCGTCGACGCGCGACCGTGCCGCTGGTGGTGTTTGCCGTGAAGGAGCATGGCAATGAATGAACGAGAGCGAATGAACGACGACGATCAACTGGGACCCATCCTCATCGCCCTGTTCCAGGGTGTCTTGTACCGCGAAGCCGGCGCGGCGCCGTGGCAGGCGCTGCTCGACCTGCAGGCGCGCGTGCGCGACTACGCCGCCGTGATCGGCCTCGAACTGATCCTCGACGAAGCCGAGGGCTATGCCTACCTGCGCCAGCGCGCGCAGGCGCCCGATGCGCCGGCGCTGCCGCGCCTGGTGCAGCGCCGGCCGCTCAGTTTTCCCGTCAGCCTGCTGCTGGTCCTGCTGCGCAAGAAGCTGGCCGAGTTCGACGCCACAGGCGGCGAGACGCGCCTGGTCGTCAGCCGCGATGACATTGTTAACCACATGCGCCTGTTCCTGCCCGATACCGCGAACGAGGCGCGCCTGTTCGACCGCATGGAAACGCATCTGAACAAGGTGGTCGAGCTGGGCTTCCTGCGCCGCCTGCGCGGACAGGGAGAGCAATACGAAGTCAGGCGCATCCTGAAGGCGTTCGTGGATGCGCAGTGGCTCGACGATTTCGCCGCGCGCCTGGACGGCTATGCGCAACATGCTGCGGCGATTGACGACGGGGAGGGCGCATGAATACGCCATCGGATGCGGCTCCCGGCATGTTCACGCCGGACGGGCAAACCGAACTGCCGCTGGACGCCGGCGCAAGCGGCGCTCAGACGCCGCAGCCCGAGCCTGCCGCCACGGCCGAACGCGCCGGTTTCCGCCTGCACCGCTTCGAGGCCTACAACTGGGGTACTTTCCACGGGCGCGTCTGGCGCCTACACCCAGGCGGCGACAACATGCTGCTGACCGGCGACATCGGCTCGGGCAAGTCGACCCTGGTCGACGCCCTGACCACCTTGCTGGTCCCGGCCAACAAGATCGCCTACAACAAGGCGGCCGGCGCCGACGCCCGCGAGCGCAGCTTGCGCACCTATGTACTTGGCCACTACAAGTCGGAACGCGGCGACACGGGGGCCAATGCACGTGCGGTAGCGCTGCGCGACGAGCACAGCTATTCGGTCCTGCTTGGCGAATTCCAGAACGAGGGCTTCGCGCAGACGGTCACGCTGGCCCAGGTATTCTGGCTCAAGGATCCGCGCGGCCAGCCCGAGCGTTTCTACGTCGTCGCCGACGCCGCCCTCGCGATCCAGGAACACTTTACTGGTTTTGGCAGCGACATCGCGCAGTTGAAAAAGCGCCTGCGCGCGATTGCCGGCGTCACCCTGCACGACAGCTTTCCTCCTTATGGCGCCGAGTTCCGGCGCCGCTTCGGTATCGCTTCGGAGCAGGCGATGGACTTGTTCCACCAGACCGTGTCGATGAAATCGGTCGGCAACCTGACCGAGTTCGTGCGCGAGCACATGCTCGAACCTTTCCCGGTCCAGCCGCGCATCGATGCCCTGATCAGCCATTTCGACGACCTGAACCGCGCCCATGAGTCGGTACTCAAGGCCAAGGCGCAAATCGAGCACCTGTTGCCGCTGACGGATAACTGCGAGCGGCATGCCGCGCTGGTGAGCGAGGTGACAGGACTGCGCGGCTGCCGCGATGCGCTGCGTCCGTGGTTTGCGGGACTGAAGGGCGAACTGCTCGACAAGCGCATCGTGCACCTCGAGGCGGACGAGGGGAAGGCGAGCGCTAGGCTGGCCCAGCTCGATCAGCTGCGGCGCAGCCAGCTGCACAGCCGCGACGAACTGACGTTCGCCATCGCCGCCAATGGCGGCCACCGCATCGAGCAGATCAGGAACGAGATCGGGCGCCTCGATGCGCTGCGCCAGGAGAGGAGCATGCGCGCGGAGCAGTACCACGTCATCGCGTCCGACCTGTCGCTGCCCGGGGCATTCGACGCCGGCACGTTCGAGGCCAACCGCCGCGCCATCGAACAGGGCCAGGCCGATTGCATCGCTCAACGCGACGAGCGCAGCAATCGCCTGACGGAGGCGGGCGTGACGATCCGCGAATTGCGCGGACTGCACGGCGAGCTGACCGGCGAACTCGAGTCCCTGCGCCAGCGCCGCTCGAACATTCCGCGTCAGATGCTGGCAGTGCGCGAGGCTTTGTGCGACACGCTGGCGATCGCCCCCGACGCGCTGCCGTTCATCGGCGAACTGATCCAGGTGCGCGAGGACGACGCGGCCTGGGAGGGCGCGGCCGAGCGCCTGCTGCATGCCTTCGGCCTGTCGCTGCTGGTGCCGGAGACGCATTATGCGCAAGTGGCCGCATGGGCCGAGCGCACCCATCTCGGGGCGCGCCTGGTGTATTTCCGGGTGCGTCCGAACGTGGCGGCCGAAGCGCAGGCGCTGCATCCGCGCTCGCTGGTGCGCAAGCTGGCGGTCTCTCCGGCGTCGCCTTTCTATGCCTGGATCGACAACGAACTGGCGCGCCGCTTCGATTACGCCTGCTGCGACAGCATGGACCAGTTCCGCCGCGAGGGCCGCGCCATTACCAGCAACGGCCAGATGAAGTCGGGCGGCGAGCGCCACGAAAAGGACGACCGCCACCGCATCGACGACAGGACGCGTTATGTACTGGGCTGGAGCAACGAGGCAAAGATCGCTGCGCTGGCCAAGCAGGAGCGCGACCTGTCGACGCGCGTGCAGGCCCAGGCCGAGCAGGTACGCACGCTCAAGCGTGAAGTCGACGAAGCGAACGCCTTGCACGGGTTGTGGCAGAGGCTGGGCGTGTACGCGAATTTCGCCGAGCTGGATTGGAAGCCGCTGGTCAGCGAGATCGAGCGTCTCGCCGCCGAACAGCAGGCGCTGGCCGCGTCGTCCGACCTGCTGCGCACCCTGCAGCAGCAACTGCAGAAACTGCTTGCGGCACAGGCGCAGGCCGAGGAGCAGCACCTGGCTGTCACCAGGCAGCAGGCAACCCTCACCGAAAAGCTTGCGCAGGCACGCAGCCAGCGTGAGGAATGCCTGCAGCTTTCCTCCGTCATCGAACCCGGGGTGGCCGCAGCCGCCTTTCCGGCGCTGGCCGCGCTGCGCGAAGTGGCGCTGGGCGAGCACACGCTGACGGTCGAGTCCTGCGACAGCCGCGAACGCGAGATGCGCGAGTTCCTGCAGGCGCGGATCGACGCCGAAGGCAAGCGAATCGAACGCCTGCGCGACCAGATCATATCGGCCATGCAGGATTACGTGCGCACCTGGCCGCTCGACGCGCGCGAAGTCGACGTCTCCATCGATGCGGCGGGCGAATTCGGGCGCATGCTCGAGGCGCTCCAGGCCGACGACCTGCCGCGCTTCGCCGGGCGCTTCAAGGCGCTCCTCAACGAGAACACCATCCGCGAGATCGCCGGCTTTCAGTCACAGCTCAAGCGCGAGCGCGAGACCATCCGCGAGCGCATCGATACCATCAACGCCTCGCTGCACGCGATCGACTACAACCCGAACCGCTACATCGCGCTGGAGGCCGAGCCCAGCCTGGACGCCGACCTGCGCGACTTTCAGCAGGATCTGCGCAGCTGTACCGAGGGCGCGCTGACCGGTTCCGCCGACGAGGAATACACGGAAGCGAAGTTCCTGCAAGTGCGCCGCATCATCGAGCGCTTCCGCGGACGCGAGGGCAGCGCCGAGATGGACAGGCGTTGGACCCGCAAGGTGACCGACGTGCGCAACTGGTTCGTCTTTTCGGCTTCCGAACGCTGGCGCGAAGACGATCGCGAGCACGAGCACTATACGGATGCGGGCGGCAAGTCGGGCGGCCAGAAGGAAAAGCTGGCGTATACCGTCCTGGCAGCGAGCCTGGCCTACCAGTTCGGGCTCGAATGGGGCGCGGTGCGCTCGCGCTCGTTCCGCTTCGTGGTGATCGACGAAGCCTTTGGGCGCGGCTCGGACGAATCGGCGCGCTATGGCCTCGAACTGTTCCGCCGCATGAACCTGCAGCTGCTGATCGTCACGCCGCTTCAGAAGATACACATCATCGAGCCGTATGTCGCCGGCCTCGGTTTCGTGCACAGCGAAGAAGGGCGGCAGTCGATGCTGCGCTACCTGAGCATTGAAGAATACCGCGCAGAACGCAGCGCGCGCGGCGCATGACGGGGCGGCATATGGCGCAGTGGTCGACGCCGGCCGATATCGTCGCAACGGTACGCAAGCTGTGGGACAGCGGCGCCCTGCTGGCGGCGCGCCTCGACCGCGCTGAGCTGTTTCCCTACGCGCAGCGCCTGCGCCAGCCCGGGGCGGCCGAGATGGGGGAGCAGTTCGAGGCGGTTCGCACCTGGATCGCCGCCCTGGTTGGCGAGAGTCGCGAACGCAAGGGGTATGGCTACGATCTGGTCTGGCGCGAGATCAATCACCGTCAGTTGGGGCGCAACAGCATTCCGGCCGCGGTATCGATTCCATCCGAAGCCGATGCCTTGCGCATGATCGGGCGCGGGGCCGAGGCACGTCGCTTCGACACCCTGGCCGGCGCGACGCTGGCGGCGTTTCCTTCGCTATCGCCATGGGTTCGCGCGCATCCGCTGGCGCTGCTCGAGCACGGGGACTGTTGGGCGCAAGTACTCGCAGTGCTGGACTGGTTCGTACGCCACCCGCGCCCGGGACTGTATTTGCGCCAGCTCGATATCGCCGGCGTCGACAGCAAATTCATCGAAGCGCGCAGGGGACTGCTGGCCGAGCTGCTCGACCAGGTGCTGCCGGCGGAGGCTGTCGTGGCGGACGCGCTTGGCAGCAAGCAGTTCGAAGCGCGTTTTGGCCTGCTGAGCAAGCCGCCCATGATTCGCTTCCGTTTGCTCGATCCCGAGCACTTCATTGGCGGTTTGTCCGATCTCACCGTGCCGGTGGCGCAGTTCGCATCGCTGCAGAGCAGGGTGGAGCGCGTGTTCGTGACCGAAAACGAAGTCAATGCCTTGGCATTCCCGCCTGTGCGCTCGGGGATGGTCGTCTTCGGCGGCGGTTATGGCATCGATCGCCTGGCCCAGGCTGAGTGGCTGCGCAACAGAGAACTGTTCTATTGGGGCGACATCGACACCCATGGTTTTGCCATTCTCGACCGCTTGCGCATGAACCTCCCGCACGCCCGCTCCATTTTGATGGATGAAGCAACCCTGCACGCGCATCGTCACCTGTGGGGAAAAGAGGACCCGGACAAACGCTTCCTTGCCGAACTGACGCGCCTGACCTTGGCCGAGAAAACGCTGTTTCTCGCGCTGCGCGACGATTGCCATGTCGAGCGCCTGCGGCTGGAGCAGGAACGCATCGGCTACACCTGGGCAGCGGATGCAATACGCGCGGCGTGAAGTGTGTGGCCGAATCGCCTCTTGCGCCAATGGATGAGCTTTGTTATAGTTCGGTCCCTCGCGAAAACGACAACGAAATCAAGTAGTTGAAGAGTTCACGAGGGCCGCGCCAAAACGCGGTGCTGTAAAAAAGAAGTTGACGAACATCGCGAAACACTGCATAATCTCACTTCTCTGCTGCTGACGAACAAAACGATTCGCAAGCGCAGCAAGGTAGTACAGAACAACGGTTCTTTAACAATTAACAGTCGATAAGTGTGGGCGTTTGATGAAGGTGCCAGCTGACTTGTTCAGCTGATTACTTAAAATATCAAATGTTCGCACAAAGTATTAAACGTTGTCTCAGCAATGGGATGACGGTCAGTATTTTGAGTGAGCGACTCCGCTAGCGATAGCGGATGACTCGAAAGAGTCAACAAACAGAGATTGAACTGAAGAGTTTGATCCTGGCTCAGATTGAACGCTGGCGGCATGCTTTACACATGCAAGTCGAACGGCAGCACGGGCTTCGGCCTGGTGGCGAGTGGCGAACGGGTGAGTAATACATCGGAACGTACCCAGAAGTGGGGGATAACGTAGCGAAAGTTACGCTAATACCGCATACGTTCTACGGAAGAAAGTGGGGGATCGCAAGACCTCATGCTTTTGGAGCGGCCGATGTCTGATTAGCTAGTTGGTGAGGTAAAGGCTCACCAAGGCGACGATCAGTAGCTGGTCTGAGAGGACGACCAGCCACACTGGAACTGAGACACGGTCCAGACTCCTACGGGAGGCAGCAGTGGGGAATTTTGGACAATGGGCGCAAGCCTGATCCAGCAATGCCGCGTGAGTGAAGAAGGCCTTCGGGTTGTAAAGCTCTTTTGTCAGGGAAGAAACGGTAGGAGCTAATATCTCTTGCTAATGACGGTACCTGAAGAATAAGCACCGGCTAACTACGTGCCAGCAGCCGCGGTAATACGTAGGGTGCAAGCGTTAATCGGAATTACTGGGCGTAAAGCGTGCGCAGGCGGTTTTGTAAGTCTGACGTGAAATCCCCGGGCTCAACCTGGGAATTGCGTTGGAGACTGCAAGGCTGGAGTCTGGCAGAGGGGGGTAGAATTCCACGTGTAGCAGTGAAATGCGTAGAGATGTGGAGGAACACCGATGGCGAAGGCAGCCCCCTGGGTCAAGACTGACGCTCATGCACGAAAGCGTGGGGAGCAAACAGGATTAGATACCCTGGTAGTCCACGCCCTAAACGATGTCTACTAGTTGTCGGGTTTTAATTAACTTGGTAACGCAGCTAACGCGTGAAGTAGACCGCCTGGGGAGTACGGTCGCAAGATTAAAACTCAAAGGAATTGACGGGGACCCGCACAAGCGGTGGATGATGTGGATTAATTCGATGCAACGCGAAAAACCTTACCTACCCTTGACATGTCAGGAATCCTCGAGAGATCGGGGAGTGCCCGAAAGGGAACCTGAACACAGGTGCTGCATGGCTGTCGTCAGCTCGTGTCGTGAGATGTTGGGTTAAGTCCCGCAACGAGCGCAACCCTTGTCATTAGTTGCTACGCAAGAGCACTCTAATGAGACTGCCGGTGACAAACCGGAGGAAGGTGGGGATGACGTCAAGTCCTCATGGCCCTTATGGGTAGGGCTTCACACGTCATACAATGGTACATACAGAGGGCCGCCAACCCGCGAGGGGGAGCTAATCCCAGAAAGTGTATCGTAGTCCGGATCGCAGTCTGCAACTCGACTGCGTGAAGTTGGAATCGCTAGTAATCGCGGATCAGCATGCCGCGGTGAATACGTTCCCGGGTCTTGTACACACCGCCCGTCACACCATGGGAGCGGGTTTTACCAGAAGTAGGTAGCTTAACCGCAAGGAGGGCGCTTACCACGGTAGGATTCGTGACTGGGGTGAAGTCGTAACAAGGTAGCCGTATCGGAAGGTGCGGCTGGATCACCTCCTTTCTAGAGTAGCACCGGAGACGAAAGTCTCGGCATCAAGCGCCTACGCTTATCGACTGTTGAATAAATAACGAGAACAGTTTGGGTCTGTAGCTCAGTCGGTTAGAGCACCGTGTTGATAACGCGGGGGTCGTTGGTTCGAATCCAACCAGACCCACCACATAGGGGGATTAGCTCAGCTGGGAGAGCACCTGCTTTGCAAGCAGGGGGTCGTCGGTTCGATCCCGTCATCCTCCACCACTTTCTTGAGAATACAAACGTAAGCGGCGCAACGGCGTGTGTTTAGGTTTGATCTTTTCGAGATCACTGTTTTTTCGTTCTTTAACAATCTGGAAGAAGTAAAGTTTTTTTAAGCGTGTAAGCGAATCAGAAATGATGAGCGAGCACACTTAGGGTAGTAATCAAAGTATCAACAAACATGCAATAACGCTGTACTCTTGATCCTGTAGCGTTCCCTGTTGTCAGCAGGGGCTAACGTTATAGGGACAAGCGAATAAGTGCACATGGTGGATGCCTTGGCGATTACAGGCGATGAAGGACGTAGTAGCTTGCGATAAGCTGCGGGGAGTGAGCAAACACACTTTGATCCGCAGATTTCCGAATGGGGAAACCCGGCCCTTTGGGTCATTGCATGCTGAATACATAGGCATGCAAAGCGAACGCGGCGAACTGAAACATCTAAGTAGCTGCAGGAAAAGAAATCAACCGAGATTCCCAAAGTAGTGGCGAGCGAAATGGGAAGAGCCTGTACGTGATAGTCGATCGGATAGTGGAACAGATTGGAAACTCTGGCCATAGCGGGTGATAGCCCCGTACACGAAATCCGGACGGTGGTACTAAGCGTACGACAAGTAGGGCGGGACACGAGAAATCCTGTCTGAACATGGGGGGACCATCCTCCAAGGCTAAATACTCGTAATCGACCGATAGTGAACCAGTACCGTGAGGGAAAGGCGAAAAGAACCCCGGGAGGGGAGTGAAATAGATCCTGAAACCGTGTGCATACAAACAGTCGGAGCGGACTTGATCCGTGACGGCGTACCTTTTGTATAATGGGTCAGCGACTTACATTCAGTGGCGAGGTTAACCGAATAGGGGAGCCGTAGAGAAATCGAGTCCGAACAGGGCGACAGTCGCTGGGTGTAGACCCGAAACCAGGTGATCTACCCATGGCCAGGATGAAGGTGCGGTAACACGCCCTGGAGGTCCGAACCCACTAATGTTGAAAAATTAGGGGATGAGCTGTGGGTAGGGGTGAAAGGCTAAACAAACCTGGAAATAGCTGGTTCTCTCCGAAAACTATTTAGGTAGTGCCTCAAGTATCACCATCGGGGGTAGAGCACTGTTATGGCTAGGGGGTCATTGCGACTTACCAAACCATTGCAAACTCCGAATACCGATGAGTGCGAGCTTGGGAGACAGACGTCGGGTGCTAACGTCCGGCGTCAAGAGGGAAACAACCCAGACCGCCAGCTAAGGTCCCAAAGATTGGCTAAGTGGAAAACGAAGTGGGAAGGCTAAAACAGTCAGGATGTTGGCTTAGAAGCAGCCACCATTTAAAGAAAGCGTAATAGCTCACTGATCGAGTCGTCCTGCGCGGAAGATGTAACGGGGCTAAGCCAGTCACCGAAGCTGCGGATATGTCTTATGACATATGGTAGGAGAGCGTTCTGTAAGCCTGCGAAGGTGTCTTGTAAAGGATGCTGGAGGTATCAGAAGTGCGAATGCTGACATGAGTAGCGATAATGCGGGTGAAAAGCCCGCACGCCGTAAGCCCAAGGTTTCCTGTTCAACGTTCATCGGAGCAGGGTGAGTCGGCCCCTAAGGCGAGGCAGAGATGCGTAGCTGATGGGAAGCAGGTTAATATTCCTGCACCGTCGTATGATGCGATGGGGGGACGGATCGCGGAAGGTTGTCCAGCTGTTGGAATAGCTGGTTCTTGACTCATAGAAGGCGCTTAGGCAAATCCGGGCGCGGAATTCAAGGGGTCGAGACGGGTGGCCATGCGCCACGAAGCAATCGGAAGTGGTTCCAAGAAAAGCCTCTAAGCTTCAGTCATACGAGACCGTACCGCAAACCGACACAGGTGGGCGAGATGAGTATTCTAAGGCGCTTGAGAGAACTCGGGAGAAGGAACTCGGCAAATTGGTACCGTAACTTCGGGAAAAGGTACGCCCCGGTAGCTTGATCACTTTACTGTGTGAGGGCGAAAGGGTTGCAATAAACTGGTGGCTGCGACTGTTTAATAAAAACACAGCACTCTGCAAACACGAAAGTGGACGTATAGGGTGTGACGCCTGCCCGGTGCTGGAAGATTAAATGATGGGGTGCAAGCTCTTGATTGAAGTCCCAGTAAACGGCGGCCGTAACTATAACGGTCCTAAGGTAGCGAAATTCCTTGTCGGGTAAGTTCCGACCTGCACGAATGGCGTAACGATGGCCACACTGTCTCCTCCCGAGACTCAGCGAAGTTGAAATGTTTGTGATGATGCAATCTACCCGCGGCTAGACGGAAAGACCCCATGAACCTTTACTGTAGCTTTGCATTGGACTTTGAACCAATCTGTGTAGGATAGGTGGGAGGCTTTGAAGCGGGGACGCCAGTTCCCGTGGAGCCATCCTTGAAATACCACCCTGGTTTGTTTGAGGTTCTAACCTTGGTCCGTTATCCGGATCGGGGACAGTGCATGGTAGGCAGTTTGACTGGGGCGGTCTCCTCCTAAAGTGTAACGGAGGAGTTCGAAGGTACGCTAGGTACGGTCGGACATCGTGCTAATAGTGCAATGGCATAAGCGTGCTTAACTGCGAGACCGACAAGTCGAGCAGGTACGAAAGTAGGACATAGTGATCCGGTGGTTCTGTATGGAAGGGCCATCGCTCAACGGATAAAAGGTACTCTGGGGATAACAGGCTGATTCCTCCCAAGAGTTCATATCGACGGGGGAGTTTGGCACCTCGATGTCGGCTCATCACATCCTGGGGCTGTAGCCGGTCCCAAGGGTATGGCTGTTCGCCATTTAAAGTGGTACGTGAGCTGGGTTTAAAACGTCGTGAGACAGTTTGGTCCCTATCTGCCGTGGGCGTTGGAAATTTGAAGGGGGCTGCTCCTAGTACGAGAGGACCGGAGTGGACGAACCTCTGGTGTACCGGTTGTCACGCCAGTGGCATTGCCGGGTAGCTAAGTTCGGAAGAGATAACCGCTGAAAGCATCTAAGCGGGAAACTTGCCTTGAGATGAGATTTCCCGGAGCCTTGAGCTCCTTGAAGGGTCGTTCGAGACCAGGACGTTGATAGGCTGGGTGTGGAAGTGCAGTAATGCATTAAGCTAACCAGTACTAATTGCCCGTACGGCTTGTCCCTATAACCTTAGCAGGTACAGGTCAGGATACAGCGCTGTTTGTTGATACAGTCGCTACCCAATACTTCTTCCAGATTCAGAGTGGCGCTCACATGGGTGAGCGAAACTCGTACAAGTCATGCCTGATGACCATAGCAAGTCGGTCCCACCCCTTCCCATCCCGAACAGGACCGTGAAACGACTTTGCGCCGATGATAGTGCTGCAACCAGTGTGAAAGTAGGTTATCGTCAGGCTAGTTATAAGAAAAACCCCACCGAGTGATCTCGGTGGGGTTTTTTGCTTTTGGGCCGTCGTTTCCGCTGCCCGTTTCTCTCCGGGCCGCAGGCCGATCAACCGGTGAGACCGCGTGGACAGTAGGGCCGGCTACATGGCGGCACGAGCTACAAAAGCAAAAAAGGGAGCGCAAGCGCTCCCTTTTGTTTGATGCAGTCCGCGGCTGGACAGCCGGTTGGCCAGACAAGCCGCTGCTTTACACGCCCCAAAGGATATCGCAGTGCTGGTCACGTGCTGCGCGCAGCATTTCCAGCATTGGATAGGCGCGGGTCGAAAAGCTGACGATTTCGACCGGTTCGTGCTCGGGATCGTCCTCATCCACGCGATGGGCCTTGATGTCCTGCTCCACCTCGTCGGTCGACGGATGCTTGCGGCTCTCTTCGATTTCGTGTTCCAGCAACTGGACTGCGCGGCCGGCCTCTTCCGAGGTGATGACACCCATCTCCGGCTCCTTGTTGAGCAGGTCGAGGATGCGCTTGGCGTGCTCCTGATACATCATCACGTCAGGATAAGCTTTGCTTTTGAAGGTGATTAGCATATGGGTACTCGTTTTGTTAGCGTCGTGACTAAACGATAACACGAGTGCTCATTATGGGGCATCCCGCGCGTGTCCGCTAGCGCGAACGGTGCCGAAACGACCAGGCCAGCACCGGCATGCCCAGCGCGACTGCGGCGGCGGCGGCAATGCCCAGCACCATGCCAAGGCCGGGTTGCACCATAGCGGCAGCCATGGGCAAGAGAAACGCCAGCGCGCCCCAGCCAAGGACGTTGCTCAGCTCGAGGATCACGCTCAGTCCATTGCGCTGTCCGCGTGAGGTGAACTTGTCGCGGCTACCCGGCTTGCCGCTCCACATTACGATCAGGGCCGCCGCAAGACTGACTCCGCCGACAGTGAACGCAGCAAGCGCGCCCGCGAGCGGCTGGTCGAGCGCGAGCCAGAGCGCCGGCACCCCGACCAGCACCAGCACCGGTCCCAGCGCCGCGATGAGTTTGGCGTTGCGGATCGTGCCCGCCTGTGCGGGGGAGGATTGCAGCAGGTCCGGCGCATCCTCGGCCAGCAGGACGATCCACGCCAGAGATGCGCTCAGGGAGCCGGCCAGCATCGTCAGCCCGGCGCCCAGGGCCATCGGCTGCGGCCCTTCGCTGCGCAGGGCGAGGAAGGCCAGCGGCAGCAGGTATAGCAACTGCAACAGCACTTGGGAGATCAGATGCGGGTCGCGCAGGATCAACTGCCACTCCTTCCTGATGAGGACAGCGAACAGGCTGCGCCCGAACCGGAAGCGCAGCGCACCGCTCGCAGCCCGGGTTGCGCGTCCGCTCCCGGCCGCCAGCTGCAGCCCGCGTGTGAAACTGAGATGGGTCAGGGCGACCGTGAGCCCGAAGGCCAGCACTGCCAGCGCGACCATGAAGACGTTCGCCAGCGGATCACCCAGCGCAGCCCGTCCCGGCAGCCACAACATGCTGGCCGCGTCGACGCCGCCCCCGGTTCTCAGAATACGCACCAGGTCGGCTTCCCGGTCCGGCTGGCCCATGCCCATCATGTTCGGCAACTGCGACAACAGAAATAGCAGGGCGCCCGCGATCGCACCGAGCACTTGCGCCACGACGCGCGTGCGGCGCGCACCCAGCCAGCGTACCAGGCCGAGCGTCAACAGCATGGCGGCCGATGCCGCGATCGCCGCCATGCCCAGCAGGACAGGGTAGGCCGCCAGCCAGCGCGGCTGCCCGAGCAGCACACCGGCATGGGCCAGCGGCGTCAGGAAGAAGAGGTAGATGGCTGCGATCTTGACCACGATGCCCGCGAGCCGCACCGTGAAGATGCTGCGCGAGGGCAGGGGCGAGGACAGCAGCAGGTCCATGTCACCGCGGTCGAACAGGACCTCGACGCTGGATTTCAGCGCGCCCGACAGCATGAACAGGAAGGTCGCCAGCAGGAGCGCGCTGGCAGCGACGACGAGCGCGTGCGGCGGCTGGCCCCCGCCAGGCACGGCTCGCCTCAGCAGGAAGTAGGCTCCGACATGCAACAGCAGCCACAGGCCCAGCCCGACCACGACCATCAACCAGTGAAAACGGCGCGGCTGCTCAGGAGTGGCGGAGGACAGGCTCGTGTAGCAGAACATGCGCAGCTTGTGCCGCAGCAGCCACCATGCGCTGCCGGGACGAGCGCTCAAGCCTGCCCCGTCAGTTGCAGGAACATGTCCTCCAGCGTCTGCGCTGCCGTCCGCTCGCGCAGTTCGGCCAGCGTGCCCTCGGCAATCAGGCGGCCATGCTGGATAATCCCGATGCGCTGGGCCAGGCGCTCGGCCACCTCCAGGATATGCGTGGTCAGGATGACGGTGCCGCCGCCCGCCACATGCGACTGCAGCAGGTCCTTGACCTGGCGCGCGGCTCCGGCATCGAGTCCCGTGAGCGGTTCGTCCAGGATCAACAGTTGCGGCTCATGGATCAGTGCACCGGCCAGCGCCAGTTTCTGCTTCATCCCGCGCGAAAAACCTTCGGTCAGTTCGTGCGCGTGCTTGCTCAAATCCAGCCAGTCCAGAAGGCGCCGCGCACGCGGCTCGGCCGCCGCGGCATCGACACCCCAGAGGCCGGCGACGAATTCCAGGTACTCGGTCGGTTTCAGTTTCCCATACAGCATGGGGTCGTCGGGCAGGTAGGCCATCGTGCGTTTCGCGCCGGCGGGATCGCGCGCCAGGTCGATCCCGTTGACTTCGATACGGCCGGCATCAGGCGCCAGCAGTCCGGCCACCATGCGTAATGTGGTCGTCTTGCCGGCACCGTTCGGGCCCAGCAGCGCATACAGCTCGCCGCGCGGCACAGACAGGCTGATTCCGTCGACGGCAGGGCGGCCGAAGGCTTTATGCAGGCCGGCCAGGAGGAGGGCGGGCGAGTCCGGCATCACAGCAGCGTGAACGATTTGACGAACTGCTCGGACTGCTCCGCCGTCACGTCTTTTTCCGGACCCAGCACGATGACTTGGTAAAAGCGCTTGCCGCGCGACTCGAAATGTCCGGCCAGTTTCATCGGCCCGCCCCTGCCTGTGCCGGTCGCATCGATATCGACACTCTTGCGCTCGCTGTCAGGCGTCCCATTGCTGGCGGCACTGGCACTTTCCCGCTGCACGGTCGCATTGATATTGCGCAGCATCGCCGTCCGCATCGCGTCGACCGCCGCCTTGGCCAGCTCTGGATCCGGCGCAACACCGGAGCCGACCGCGAACATGACGCCCTCGACCTCGGCGGCGGTCATGGTCATCTCGACCTTCATGCCGTTCAGGTCGACGCTGCGCGTGTGCGTCGCCGGCTTGGCCGGGAACATCACTTGGTAAGGTGCGTCCGGGCTGCGGTAGTCGCGCCAGTTATAGGTCGGATTGCAGCCGGCCAGCAGCGCAGCCACCAGTACCAGTGTTGCGGACAGTTTATTTTTTCGCATGCCTTGATGGTAACAAAGCGGACTTGCCAGGGCCAGCTTTTGTGCAGGCCACCGTCAGCAGCGGTGAGCAAGCGAGCTTGTGCCCATGAGACTGTCAGCGCACCTGGCAAAACCAGGCATGGCTGGTTGTATCGCCGCGCCGTACAAGCCTGCTGTCGGCCTGCGTCGGGTGGTCGCGTCTCTTATGCTCAAGTTTTGTCAGGCCTTGCTGCTCACTGCCCAGTGTGCGCGCTGCCATATCTAACCAGCAATACCGCGAGAACCGAACCTGCAGACCATGAACAATAGGTGAAAGAGACCGCGCCGGGAATTCGAAACATATCGAGCCTCCTTGCAGGCGCCTGGTTGGCCGCTTGTGGCCGCCGGCTGCAGTCCAGGATGCTTAGCCGTCTGACCGCCGTCCTGTTGGAAGTTCGGGCCTTGCCAAAGCGCGGCCGGCGCGGCGTAAGGACGTGCGGACGCTACCTTTCGCGTAGCCCGCGCCGGTACTGGACGGCTTCGGCCATGTGCGCCGGGCCGATCGCAGCCGACTGCGCCAGATCGGCGATGGTGCGGGCCACCTTCAGCACCCGGTGATAAGCCCGCGCCGACCAGTTCATGTGCGACATCGCCGCGCGCAGCGTCCGGTCGCTGGCCTTGTCGAGCACGCAGAAGCGATCGATCTCGTGCGTCGTCAAACGCTGGTTCGGTTTCCCCTGGCGTGCGATCTGCAACGCATGCGCGCCGGCTACGCGGGCGGCGATGTCGGCCGTGGATTCGCCGTCGGCCTGGACGCTCATGGCCTCCGGCGCCATGGCGGCGACCTCGATCTGCATGTCGATGCGGTCGAGCAGGGGACCGGAAATACGGTCCTGGTAGCGCTGCGCCGCCTCGTTGGTGCAATGGCACTTGCCGGAAGGGTGACCGTACCAGCCGCAGGGGCAGGGATTCATCGCGGCCACGAGCTGGAAGCGCGCCGGGAAATCCGCCTGGTGGGCGGCACGGGAGATGGTGATACGGCCCGACTCCAACGGTTGGCGCAACACCTCCAGCACCTTGCGGTCGAACTCGGGAAGTTCGTCCAGGAACAGGACACCGCAGTGCGCCAGCGAGACCTCGCCGGGACGCGGCACATTGCCGCCGCCAACCAGAGCAACGCCCGAACTTGTATGGTGCGGACTGCGAAACGGCCGGGCACGCCACTGTTCGGCGGAAAACCTGCCGGTCAGCGAGTGGACGGCGGCCGCTTCCAGCGCCTCCTCGTCCGTCATCGGCGGCAGCAGACCGGGAAAGCGCGAAGCCAGCATGCTTTTACCGGCGCCAGGCGGGCCGAGCAGCAGGATCGAATGGCTGCCTGCCGCCGCGATCTCGAGCGCGCGTTTCACGTGCAGTTGCCCCTTCACGTCCGAGAAGTCAGGATAGCGCGGCGCCTGCACCGGTGCTTCCTTGCTGTAGCGCGGCAACCGCGCATTTTCTTCGGTCGCCGCGAAGTGGGCGCACACCTGCAGCAGCGTGTCGGCAGGGTAGACGCGGGCGTCGGTGACCAGCGCGGCCTCGTCGGCGTTTGCCTTGGGCAGGATGAAGGCGCGGCCGCTGCCGGCGCCACTGCGTTGAATAGCGAAGGTCATGGCCAGCGCGCCGCGTACCGGGCGCAACTGGCCCGACAGCGACAGCTCGCCGGCGAACTCGTATTTGTCGAGTTCCTTCGCGGGGATCTGGCCGGACGCCGCCAGGATGCCCAGCGCCATCGGCAGGTCGAAACGGCCCGATTCCTTCGGCAGGTCGGCTGGCGCCAGATTGATGGTGATGCGCCGCGCGGGAATTTCGAAACCGACGTTCTGCAAGGCCGCGCGCACCCGGTCCTTGGCTTCGCGCACTTCGGCGTCCGGCAGGCCGACGATCGTGAAACTGGGGAGCCCATTTGCCAGGTGCACTTCGACGCTGACAGGGAGGGCTTCCATGCCGGCAAGGGCGCGGCTTCGCAAGACGGCGAGGCTCATGGGATTCCTGACGAGTGAAGACTCGCAGGATGGTGGCACCGCTTTACGGATGACTTGTTGAGCGCACCCAAGCCTGCGCCCTTTCCAGGTTCAGGGCGCCTGCAGGCAGACTCAAACGTCGCGCAAGCTCACGACCGGCATGGTCAGCGCGCGTTTGTCCTTGAAGAAAGCGATATCGAACAGGGCTGCCGCGCCGACGACCTCTTTGCCGATCTGGCGCAGCAGGGCCGCGGCCGCTTCGATGGTGCCGCCGGTGGCCAGCACGTCGTCGACGATCAGCACGCGCTGCCCCTTGATGCGTTCCGGCTGGATCTCGATGGTCGCGCTGCCGTATTCGCGCTTGTAATCGATGCTGATCGCCTTGCCGGGCAGTTTGCCCGCCTTGCGCGCCATGGCGAAGCCGACCTTGTGCTCGAGCGCAAGGGCGCCGGCGATCATGAAGCCGCGCGCATCCATGGCGAGGATGAAGTCGAAGTGCAATTCCTCGGTCCGCGCGTGCAGGGTGTCGATGGCGAGGCGCCAATGCTCAGGGTTATCGAAAATGCAGCCGACGTCGATGAAATTGACGCCCGGTTCGGGATAATCCTGAAAAAATTCCAGCGGAACGCTGTCGAAGTCCAACATGTAAGTATGTGCCCGTGTAGGTAAAGCGCGTGAGTGTACGACGATTATCGCCGGTCTGCCGGAAGGCGGCGCGCCGCTCGCCGCATCAGGGCCGGGGAAAGCGGAACAGGTCGCGCTCCACGCCTTCCGGGAAGGTTTGCCGGCCGACCGGCGTCCCTGCGCATCCGGTGTGCAGCGTCGGGATCGCAGCGCGCATGGATATCAGGCTTTCTTGCGCCTGGCTGCGGAAGCGGCATTCAGCGCTGCGGCGGCGCGGATGAGCGTCCTGAAGGCCTCGTCGTCGATGGCGCCGCCTTCGGAATATCGATGGCGCGCCGGACATTGCCTTTCAGGCTGGCGTTGAACAGGCCGGCGGGATCGGCCAGCGCGGCGCCCTTGGGGAAGGTCAGCTTCACGGCCTTCCTGTAGGCCTCGCCAGTGCAAAGGATGCCCGCATGCGACCAGACGGGAACGCTCCACTTCCATTCTTCGACGACGTCGGGCAGCGCCTGCCTGATGAGCGCGCGCACCCGGGCCAGCGTCTCGCCGCGCCAGCCGGCCAGCTCTGCGATGCGGGCGTCGATCAGCGCCGAGGCTGGCGCATCCGGGTTGATGCTGTCGTGGATGTTCGTCTCCATGGGATCGCTCCAGGTCGTTATCTGCTCCGGCGCAGGATGCCGGGGCATTGGTATTTGAACACCACAGGCTGAGCGAGTTCAGCCTTCATGTCAAGACACTGACAAGGATCCGGATTGGAGCGAAAACTCAGCCTTCCGCCTCGCCCGCCGGCGCAAAGGCCGGCTGCGCCAGTTCGAGCAGATGCTCCCGCACGCCCGCCGGCCAACCGGCCACGAGCTCCTTCAGGCGCGCCGCGTCGCCGGCGAACAGCGCCCGCGAGGCTTCCTCGAAGCCCGGCTCGTCGCCCGCCAGCTCGTGCATGAAGCGGTAGGCGGCATCGCGCGCTTCGCGCATCTGGTCGGCCTGGCGGGCGTCGCGCGAGGCATGCTCGACCAGCTTCCTCAGCGCGACCGAGGCGCCGCCCGGCTGCGAGGACAACCATTCCCAGTGGCGCGGCAGCAGGGTCACCTCGCGCGCGACCACGCCCAGCTTCGGGCGGCCGGCAGCGCGCGGCTGGATGCGCGGCAGGCGCTGCATTACTTCCTCTTCCGTGCCGATGAAATTGATCTCGACCGGACGGCTGGTCACCAGGTCGAGGATGGCGATCGACTGCTCGGCGCCGCTGTCGAGGGCGCGCTTGACGGCGCGCACGACCTCGGGCAAGGGCCCCTTGGCCAGGAGCTCGGTTCCAGCGAATGCAATGCAGTGGGTAGGCAGCATGATTTCTCCAATCGATAACAGGAGCGCGCAGACGCGTGCATGCGCAAATACTACCCGGGCAAAATATGAAGAGCAATAAGATCCGGGTAAAACAATCTTCGCTTACTTGTCCAGCATGCGCGCGACCTTGTCCGTCACATCGATGTCCGGCCGATGCCAGACGGTCCTGGTCAGCACCAGTTCGATGCCTTGCTGCTCGCGCAGCGCCGTGATGATCTCGTTGATGCGCGCCACCATGAGCGTGCGTTCCTTCAGCTTGCGCTCCGCCAGGTCCTCCTGGAGCTTCGCCTGTTCGCGTCGCACCATGCGTTCGAGCTCGCCGACTTCGCGTGAACGCATGATGTGTTCGCGCTCGCTCAGGTGGGGCGCGTCGCGCGCGAGCCGGTCCGACATGTCGCGCAGGCGGCGCAGGTCGGCCTGGATCTGCAGCCGGCGCGGGCCGAAATCGGCTTCGATGCGCCTGGCCACGGTCTCGGCGTGCGCCGACTCGCTCAGGAGGCGCTCGACATTGATGACGACGATGCGCGCTTCGCGCCGGGCTTCCTGCGCCGCGAGCGGGGCGCTCGCGCCGGCCAGCGCCATGCACAGGCCGGCGGCCGCAAGGTGTTTCATGGTGGGTTTCAAGATTGATCCTCTGCTGTTGGCGCCGCCCGTTCGCGCCCGTCGTTGTTCGGGGCCGGGGGAATCCACATGATGGCGGAGGCATCGTCCGCGTTCTTCACGGCCAGCGCAGCGCCGGCGGCGCGCGCCGTCTCGAAGGCGCGCAGCTCGCGCATCAACCTGTCCAGGCCTTCGGCCCGGCAGCGCCTGGCCAGCTCGTCCCGGGTCATCACGCCGTAGGGATCGGCCAGCCGATAGAAGCCGTCGCTCATCGCCAGCACGGCGGCGCCTGGCGCCAGCCGCACCGATGTCGCGCGGGCGCCGAATTCGCCTTGGGGGGCCAGGCACAGGACAGTGGGGCAGGGCGACGCATGCTGGGTTTCGCGCCGCGCGCGCAGCATCGGCAGCAGGCGCTGGCGCCGCAGCACGGGATCGACCACGCCTTGCGCGTTCAGTTGCGCCACCGCGTCCTGCACCATCGTCTCGAAAGGATTCTCGTAAGGGTCGAGGTCGGTGACCCTGCCGTCCGCATCAATGGCGAAGGCCTTGCAGTCGCCCAGGCAGTACAGGGACACCTCGGTCTGGCCGCTCCCGTGGTGGATGCGCAGCCACGTCATCGCGGCGAGCGGATGGGCGTAGAGCGGGACCGTCCGGCCGGCGGTCCTGTCCGCATAGGCGCGGCGCACGGCCTGCACCGCCAGGCGCACGCTGTCGGCCTGGGAGCGCGCTGCATCGATGGCGTGACCGAGCTGGCCGGCAAAGGCCTGGACGAACCAGGCGACGTCGCCGATCCTGGCGTCGACGTAGTCCTGATCGGCGACCGAGGTCGCGCCATCGAGGACGAGCAGGTCGAGCACGCCGTCCGTCTCGAAGACGGCCACGAGGTCTTCATTGATGCCTTCGGTGTTGCCGGAACCGGGTGCGCAGGAAATTCGCTCGATCGTCATTCAGGTCGTTCATTAGCTGGCGATGACATGATGTTATCACCGCATCGGCCCGCCTGAACGCTATCTCAGCCACATTCCCCGACATATTGGCAGTTGTCGCAGCGGGTGCAGCCGTCGAGCTTGCGCAGGGCCCGCGCGCCGCACTCCGGGCACTTGGTCGCGGCCGATTGGACCGGGAATGCCTGGGCTGCCGGCGCCAGGGCCGGCGGCGCTGCCGGGACCACGGCGTCGCCGCGCGCCGCCAGCACGCGCGCCAGCTGGGCCACCGGCACCTGGTTGCCCTGGCTGTCGAGAAAGCCGCGCCGCACCAGCATCCGCTGCAGCATGAAGCCGACCGCCGCGGCTTCCGAATCGTGAAACACCGGCACTTCCACGCCGTCCTCGCGCGTGAGCGTCCCGCAGCGCACCGGACCCTTTTCCCAGACCACGTCGCGCATGTCGGCCAGCGCCTTGGCGATCGGCCCGCCGGCGCGCGCCAGCATCGACAGCAGGCGCATCGAGGAGGTGATCCACTGCTGGCCGTCGGTGCGCTGGCCGGCAGGCATGAAGAATTCGAAGGGGCGCTCGATGGTGACTGGCTGGCCCTCGCTCACGCCCTCGACACGGATGAAACTCACGGTGAGATAGAAGGTCTTGCGGCCTTCCTGGGTCGCGTACTCGATCTTTGACGTTACCGATTCCAGTTCGCCCAGCGGGCGGTTCTCGAAGCGCTTGCGCAGCGGGTCTTCTTCCAGCATCGCCGGCGCCTCCGGCTGGGGCGCCGCGCCGAGCACCTGGCCGACGACCGTGTTGGGCCGGTAGGTCGCCAGCCCCTTCAGGCCGGCGCGCCAGGCTTCGCTGTAGAGGTCGCGGAAGTCCTCGTAGGGATAGTCCGCTGGCACATTCACCGTCTTCGAGATCGCGGTATCAATGAAGGGCTGCACCGCTTCGAGCATGCGCAGGTGGTCGTCGGCGCGCATCTCGAGTGCGGTGACGAACTGCGCCGGCAAAGGCGCATCCGGGTCGAGCTCGGGATGGCGCCGCCGGTACAGGCGCCAGGCGTGGTCCTCGACCGCGTAGCTGCGCATGCTGTTGTCGGGCATGCGCTTCTTGCGCTGGTAGGTCCAGGAATAGGGCGGCTCGATGCCGTTCGAGGCGTTGTCCGCAAAGGCCAGCGAGATGGTGCCGGTCGGGGCGATCGACAGCAGGTGCGAATTGCGGATGCCGTGCGCGCGGATGGCGTCGCGCAGCGCCTCGGGCAGGCGCGCGACGAAACGGCCTTCAAGGTAGCGCGTGGCGTCGAACAGGGGGAAGGCGCCTTTTTCGCGCGCCAGTTCGCTGGATGCCGCATAGGCCGCATCGCGCAACTGTTCGGCGATGCGCGCGGCCAGGGCCCGGCCCTCGTGGGTGTCGTAGCGCAGGCCGAGCATCACCAGCGCGCTGCCCAGGCCCAGGAAGCCCAGGCCGATGCGGCGCTTGGCCTGGGCTTCGCGCGCCTGCTGCGGCAGCGGCCACTCGGTAGCGTCGAGCACCAGGTCGAGCATGCGCACGGCCACTGCGGCGACCTCGCGCATGCGTTCGAAGTCGAAGCGGGCCTCGGGCTCGAACGGGTTGTCGACGAAGCAGGTGAGATTCAGTGAGCCGAGGTCGCAGCAGCCGTAGGCGGGCAGGGGCTGTTCGCCGCAGGGATTGGTGGCGCGCAGCTCTTCGGCATACCAGAGGTTGTTCTCCTCGTTCATGCGGTCGACGAACAGCACGCCCGGCTCGGCGTGGTCGTAGGTGGACAGCATGATCTTGTCCCACAGCTCACGTGCGCGCACTTCGTGGTAGAGCCACAGACCGTCCTCGCGCAGCCGGGCGCCCATGGCGAGCGCGTCTTCGCCGGGTTCTGCACGGTGCACGAGGGCGAACGGCGCATCGGCTTCCAATGCGCGCATGAAGGCGTCGGTCACGCCGACCGAGATGTTGAAGTTCGACAGGCCCCCGAGGTCCTTGGCGGCGATGAAGCGCTCGATGTCGGGATGGTCGATGCGCAGCACGCCCATCTGGGCCCCGCGCCGGGCGCCGGCCGATTCGACCGTTTTGCAGGAGGCGTCGAACAGCTCCATGTACGACACCGGCCCGGAAGCGCGCGAGCGGGTGCCGCGCACCAGGCTGCCGAAGGGACGGATGGCGCTGAAGTCGTAGCCGACGCCGCCGCCGCGGCGCATGGTCTCGGCCGCTTCCGACAGCGCGGTATAGATGCCGGGCAGGCCGTCTTCGACACCCGTGACCGAGTCGCCGACCGGCTGCACGAAACAGTTGATGAGGGTGGCCTTGATGTTCAGGCCGGCGGCGGAATTGATGCGTCCGCCGGGAATGAAACCCTGTTCCTGGGCCCGGAGAAAGCGTTCGGTGAACTCGGCGCGCCGCTCGGGCGCCTCCAGCGCGGCCAGCGCCGTGGCCACGCGCCGGCGCACGTCGGCGATCGAGGTTTCATCGCCTTTCGCATATTTCTCGCGCAGGACGTCGAGCGAGACCTCCTGCGGCGCATGCGCTTTTGACAACTGGTCGGCGGCATTCATGTCAGGCGTCTCCGGTGCATGAATGCCGCCGCCCCATTCACGGCTTGTCGATGATGATGTGCGGCGCGGCCGGGTCGGTGGCGCCGGCGAGCGGGCTGGCCGAGCTGGCCGACGTGGCCGCTGGAGCCGCTGTCGGGGCCTGCGCGGCCAAGCGAGCTTCCAGCTCGACCACGCGCAGCTCGAGCGCTTCGAGCTTGGCGCGGGTCTTGGCCAGCACCTGGGCCTGGATGTCGAATTCCTCGCGGGTCACCAGGTCGAGCTTGGAAAAGCCCTGGGTCATCATCGCCTTGACGTTGCGTTCGATGTCCTTGGCGGGCGAGCTTTCCATGGCCTGGTTGATTTTGCCCTGCAAGTCGTTGAAGAAATTGTTCATGTCCATCTGTCCTAGTGTTCCGGCCGTTGCACCACGCTGGTGCGAAATGGGGTGCAGTGGCCTGCTTTGGTGCGCCGTGACGCGGCGTATGGCAGGGACGCACCCGTTTGTGATTGTTGAACCAGAAGTGTGGCACCTGTATGAAAAATCAAGCACACGGGTGCCGTCTCGAGCTGGCACGCATTCTGCTAAAGGAAAGGTAAGCCGAATGACACACAGATTGTAAACCGCATCGTCGTCATCGTTCCAAAAGTTCCAATAACGAGGGGAATCGTCATGAAAAACAGGATGGCAGCAAGCGCGGCGGCGTTCACGCTGGTAGTAGCTGGTAGCAACCTGGCCCGGGCACAGGAAGCGCCCGCGTCCGCGCACCAAGTCAGCTACAACGCCGCGCTCACCAGCGAATACCGCTACCGCGGCCTGTCGCAGACGCGCTTCGAACCGGCCCTGCAGGGCGGCGCCGACTATACCCACAGCCCGAGCGGTTTCTACGCCGGCACCTGGCTGTCGACCATCAAGTGGATCGACGACGCCGGCGGCGACGCGAACGTCGAGGTCGACCTGTATGCCGGCAAGCGCGGCCAGCTTTCGGACAGCATCAGCTACGACGTGGGCGGCTTGTACTACGTGTATCCGTCGAACGGCCTGCCGACGAACGCCAACACCTTCGAGCTTTACGGCCAGCTGGGCTTCGGCCCGGCCTACGTCAAGTACTCGCATGCGACCAGCAACCTGTTCGGCACCGCCGACAGCAAGGGCAGCGGCTACCTCGACATCGGCGCCAACCTCGAAGTCATGGACAAGCTCGTGCTGAACCTGCATGCGGGACGCCAGCGCGTGAAGAACAACGACGCCTTCTCGTACAACGACTACAAGGTCGGCCTGACTTACGACTTCGGCGTCGCCACCGCCTCGCTGGCCTGGATCAAGGCGAATACCGACGCTTATCTCAGCCCGCGCGGCAAGAACCTCGGCAAGTCGGCGGCCGTGTTTTCCGTATCAAAAACTTTCTGAAGAGGTAATACCATGAAACTGATTACCGCCATCATCAAGCCCTTCAAGCTCGACGAAGTGCGCGAGGCCCTCTCCGAAATCAATGTGCAGGGCATGACGGTGACCGAAGTGAAGGGCTTCGGCCGCCAGAAGGGCCACACCGAGCTCTACCGCGGCGCCGAGTACGTGGTCGACTTCCTGCCGAAGATCAAGATCGAAGCGGCCGTCGACGACGCCGTGGTCGACCAGGTGATCGACGCGATCCAGGGCGCCGCCCGCACCGGCAAGATCGGCGACGGCAAGATCTTTGTTTCCGACCTCAACCAGGTCATCCGTATCCGTACCGGCGAAACCGGCAACGACGCACTGTAAGGGAACCCCAATGAAAACGATAACGAGCAAGATTCTCGCAGCCGCGCTGGGTCTGGGCCTGGCCCTGCCGGCCATGGCCGCGCCCTCGATCAACAAGGGCGACACCGCCTGGATGTTCGTCGCCACGCTGCTGGTGATCATGATGTCGATCCCGGGCCTGGCCCTGTTCTACGGCGGCCTGGTGCGCGCCAAGAACATGCTCTCGGTGCTGCTGCAGGTCTTCATGATCTTCTCCTTGGTCATCGTGCTGTGGTGCCTGTACGGCTACTCGCTGGCCTTTACCGGCGGCAGCCCCTTCATCGGCGGTTTCGACCGCGCCTTCCTGAACGGCATCTTCGACCCGGCTACCGGCGTCTTCAGCATGGCTGCGACCTTCAGCAAGGAAACGATGATCCCCGAGTTCATCTTCGTTGCCTTCCAGGGCACTTTCGCCGCCATCACCTGCGGCTTGATCGTCGGCGCCTTTGCCGAGCGCGCGCGTTTCGCCGCCGTGCTGCTCTTCATCGTGATCTGGTTTACCTTCGGCTACCTGCCGATCGCGCACATGGTCTGGTTCTGGGCCGGCCCTGACGCCATCACCGACGCCGCCTCGCTGGCCAGCGTCACGGCTGATGCCGGCTGGCTGTGGCAGCAGGGCGCGCTCGACTTCGCGGGCGGCACCGTGGTGCACATCAACGCGGCGGTCGCCGGCCTGGTCGGCGCCTACGTGATCGGCAAGCGCGTCGGCTACGGCCGCGAATCGATGGCGCCGCACTCGATGACCATGACCATGATCGGCGCCTCGCTGCTGTGGGTCGGCTGGTTCGGCTTCAACGCCGGCTCGGCGCTGGAAGCGGGTGACGTCGCCGCCCTGGCCTTCATCAACACCCTGCTGGCCACCGCTGCCGCCACCGTCGCCTGGACCTTCGGCGAATGGGCGACCAAGGGCAAGCCCTCGATGCTGGGTGGCGCCTCGGGCGCGGTCTCCGGCCTGGTGGCAATCACCCCGGCAGCCGGTTTCGTCGGCCCGATGGGCGCGCTGGTCATCGGCCTGGTCGGCGGCCTGGTCTGCCTGTGGGGCGTGAATGGCCTCAAGCGCATGCTGCGCGTCGACGATTCGCTCGACGTGTTCGGCGTGCACGGTGTCGGCGGCATCGTCGGCGCCCTGCTGACGGGCGTGTTCGCCTCGCCCGAACTGGGCGGCCAGGGCGTCTGGGACTACGTCGCCAACAAGGCATCAAGCGAGCCGTATTCGATCGCGCACCAGCTGTGGGTGCAGGCAGAGGCGGTCGGCGTGACCATCGTCTGGTCGGCCGTGGTCGCCTACGTCGCCTTCAAGCTGGTGGACCTGGCGATCGGCCTGCGCGTGACCGAAGAGCAGGAACGCGAGGGCCTGGACCTTACCAGCCACGGCGAAAGGGCGTACCATTCGTGATAGCCGCGAGCCGGTAGATGAGGGCGCCCCGCGGGGCGCCTTTTTTGTGTGCGGACTTGCAGGCGAAGCCTTTAAAATGGCTGGATTGCCCCAAGATAATGGCACTCATTGCCAAGAAGCCAATAAGGACGCACCACATGGTTCCGCACCTCGCCACCGCCTTGACCGGCCCGCTGCTCGACTTAGAAAAGAAAATCCTCGACGCCACCCCGGCCATCGAACGCTGGTTCCGTCTCGAGTGGCAGGAGCATACGCCGCCGTTCTACTGCTCGGTCGACCTGCGCAATGCCGGCTACAAGCTGGCGCCAGTCGACACCAATCTGTTCCCGGGCGGTTTCCACCACCTGGCCACCGAAATGCTGCCCCTGACCGTGCAGGCGGCGATGGCGGCCATCGACAAATACTGCCCGGACGCGCGCAACCTGCTCCTGGTTCCCGAAACCCACACGCGCAATCCGCAATACCTGCAGAACGTCGCGCGCCTGATGCAGATCTTCCGCCAGACCGGCCTGCACGTGCGCCTCGGTTCGCTGTCGCCGGAAGTGACCCAGCCGACGCCGCTGGCGCTGCCGGACGGGAACATGCTGGTGGTCGAGCCCCTGGTGCGTTCGCCCAACGGACGCCGCCTCGGCCTGGCCGACTTCGATCCCTGCACCATCCTGCTGAACAATGACCTGTCGGCCGGCATCCCGTCCATCCTGGAAAACGTCCACGAGCAGTCGCTGTTGCCGCCGCTGCACGCGGGCTGGGCGCTGCGCCGCAAGAGCAACCACCTGAAGGCGCTCGACGAAGTGGCCAAGAAGTTCGGCAAGCTGATCGACATCGACCCGTGGATGGTCAATCCGCTACACGCCAAGGTCGGCGACGTCGACCTCGAGCACGACCAGGGCACCGAGGCGCTGGCCGACGCCGTGTCGTCGCTGCTCTCGAAGATCAAGAAGAAGTACAAGGAATACGGCATGAAGGAGCAGAAGCCCTTCGTGATCGTGAAACCCGACGCCGGCACCTACGGCATGGGCGTGACGACGATCAAGGATGCCAGCGAAGTGCGCGACCTGACCCTGAAGCAGCGCGCCAGGATGTCGGTCATCAAGGACGGCCTGGCCGTGACCGACCTGGTGGTGCAGGAGGGCGTGCCGACTTTCGAGAGCATCGACGATGCGGTCGCCGAGCCGGTGGTCTACATGATCGACCGCTACGTGGTCGGCGGCTTCTACCGCGTGCACGCCGAGCGCGGCGTCGACCAGAACCTGAATGCGCCGGGCTCGCAGTTCGTGCCGCTGGCCTTTGCCCAGCAGCACGCGGTGCCGGACCTGAAGGCCAAGCCGGGCACGGCGGCGCCGAACCGCTTCTACGTCTACGGCGTGGTGGCGCGCCTGGGCTTGCTGGCGGCCTCGCTGGAGATGGAGCGCACCGATCCGAATCCGGAAGTGTATTGAACGGAAAGGGACCTCGACGGTCCCTTTTTTTGCGCAGTGTGATTCGTAGGGTGGGCACGGAGTGCCCACGCGTTACGTGCATATCCGTTTTGCGTTGGCTGAAATTTATCGCCTGCTAGCGCCAGCCTCAGCCCGTGTGCGTCCGTTGCAAACTTTGCGGGCGACACGTTGCCGCATGTGACCGGTGGTCGCGAGCGGCGATGTCCCGCCCGCAAAGTGTGCGATGGACGCAAACCGGGGCGGGAGGCGAGGTTAGCGGGCGATAAGTTCCAGCCAACATAGAAAGGGTGCGCACGTACCGCGTGGGCACGGCGTGCCCACCCTACGACGCTGCCGCGGCGGTTCATGTGTTCGTTGAACGCGTGGACGGCGCAGTTTTCGCGTGAGTGCCGCTCGCCAGGCAGAGCGGTCCACCCTACGGCCTTTTCCTGCACATGTAGATGAACTGCGAGCGCAGCGGCAGCGCCACCGCGGCCAGGGTTTCGGTCACCAGGGCGGGCAGTCCGGCCAGCGCGCGGCTGATGGGCGGGGCCAGCAGCAGGGTCTGGTATTGCTGGCGCTCGCCGGGCCAGAAGCCGTCGAGCTCCTCGCGGGTGACGCGCCGCACGTGGGGATTCTTCGGGTTGTTGTTGCGGAAGTCGAACACCATGCACCAGCCGCCGGGCTTGAGCACGCGCCACATGTCGGCCGCGAGTTGCTGGCGCAAGCCGGGGTCGAGGAGGGAAGAAAACATGGTGTGCGCCGCGACGAGATCGCTGCTGCCCGCCGGCAGCGCCGCCAGCGTCCCGCAATGCCAGCGTACCCCGGGCGCGGTGCGCAGGGCGGCCAGCTCGAGCCGATCCTGCTGCGGTTCGACGCCGGTGAGGTTGGCCGGCGTGGCGCCCCACTCGATCAGCTGGCGCAGGAAGGCGCCGGTGCCGCAGCCGGCATCCACTACCCGGACATGGGTGAGATCGGTGCCGACGGTCGCGACCAGCATGCGCGCGAGCACACGCGTGCGCATCCCCTGCTGGAGCACGATGTCGGGCCGGTGCCAGGCGTAGCGCGCCAGCGCCGCGCCGCCATGCCAGCCGCGGTAGGCAGGCGCGCTGCGCTCCCGGTCGGCCTGGTGGTCAAGTTGAGCGTCCATGGCCCATCCTCGCGCACCGACAAGGAGGGGATTTGCGCGCGCTCAGGCGTGTGTGCGATGTGGCGCAAATTGCTCATCGGAATTGCGTGCTTGCCGACATCATGGCGACCGGGCCGGTCGGCCGCGCGGTTTCGGGTTTCCAGCTAAAATCGTGGGCATTACCTTCGATGGACACATCCATGAAAATCGCTTTCCTCGCCGATCCTCTCTCCAGCTTCAAGATCTACAAGGACTCGACCTTCGCCATGATGCGCGAAGCGGCGCGACGCGGCCATGAAGTCTACGCCTTCCAGCAGCGCGACATGGCCCTGGAGCAGGGCGTCGTCACCGCCGAGGTGGCGCGCATCCACCTGACCGGCGAACCGGACGCGTGGTACCGCGCGGACGATGCGCACGATGTGCGCCTGTCGAGCTTCGACGCGATCATCGAGCGCAAGGACCCGCCCTTCGACATGGAATACGTCTACGGCACCTATCTGCTCGAACTGGCGGAAAAGCAGGGTGCGCGCGTATTCAACAAGCCTTCGGCGATCCGCGACCACAACGAGAAGCTGGCGATCGGCCAGTTCAGCGAATTCACTTCGCCGACCCTGGTGAGCTCCTCGGAAAAGCGCCTGCGCGCCTTCCACGCCCAGCACGGCGACGTCATCTTCAAACCGCTCGACGGCATGGGCGGCACCGGCATCTTCCGCGTGAAGGCCGATGCCATGAACCTGGGCGCGATTATCGAAACCCTGTCCGACAACGGAAAACGCACCATTATGGTGCAAAAATACATCCCCGAGATCGTCAAGGGCGACAAGCGCATCCTCGTCATCGGCGGCAAGCCAGTGCCGTTCGCGCTGGCGCGCATCCCGCAAGGTAGCGAGGTGCGCGGCAACCTGGCCGCCGGCGGCATCGGCGTGGCCCAGCCGATCACCGAGCGCGACCGCCAGATCGCCGAAGCCATCGGCCCCGTGCTGGCCGAGCGTGGGCTGTTGCTGGTAGGATTAGATGTGATTGGCGATTTCCTGACCGAGGTGAATGTCACCAGCCCGACCTGCTTCCAGGAGATCACCGACCAGACCGGTTTCGACGTGGCCGCGATGTTCATCGAAGCGGTCGAACAGCAGGTGGCGGGCAAATAAAGCGGGAACATACACATCATGGTAGGGATATTGCTCCTGACCCACGCACCACTGGGGCAGGCATTCATCGCGGCGGTCGCGCACGTGTTTCGCGGACCAACCGAACGCTTCGAGGCCATCGACGTGACGGCCGACCAGGACCTGGTCGACGTCAACTGCAAGGCCAAGGAAGCGATCGCACGCCTGGACGATGGCGACGGCGTGCTGGTCATCACCGACATCAAGGGCGGCACGCCTTCGAATTGCTGCAATTCGCTGGCCGAGGCGGGGCATGTGGAAGTCATCGCCGGCATCAGCCTGCCGATGCTGCTGCGCGCGATCACCTATCGCCGCGACACGCTCGACGTGGTGGTGGAAATGGCGCTGGCCGGCGCCCAGAACGGCGCGGTGCGGGTCGACAACCGCATCCGGGTCGGGTCCTGAGGTTCGAAGTAGCGAGGGCGCTGTGCGTCCTTTTGGCGTAGCGCGGTTCTGAAGACAAAGAAGACAACGACAACATGATTCAACAGGAACTTGAGATCATCAACAAACTGGGCCTGCACGCCCGCGCATCCGCCAAATTCACCCAACTGGCCGCCAAGTACAAAAGCGACGTCTGGCTCACCCGCAACGGCCGCCGCATCAACGCCAAGTCCATCATGGGCGTGATGATGCTGGCCGCCGGCATGGGCGCGAAAGTGACCCTGGAGGCGGACGGTCCGGACGAGGGCGAGGCCATCGCCGCCCTCGCCGGGCTGGTCAACGACAAGTTCGGCGAAGGCGAGTAATGCCCGACTCCGGCCGCTACCGTTCGGGACCTTCGATGGCTTCGTTCACGCTCCATGGCATTCCGGTTTCGCGCGGCATCTCGATCGGCCGCGCGCACCTGCTCACGCCGGCGGCGCTGGACGTCAAGCACTATCTCGTCCCGGAAGAGCAGGTCGAAGCCGAAGTCAAGCGCCTGCAGGACGCGATCGCCGAAGTGCACCGCAACCTGCAGGAGCTGTGGACCGACCTGCCAAAGGATGCCCCGACCGAGCTTGGCGCCTTCATCGACGTCCACGCGCTGATCCTGTCCGACCCCATGATCTCGGAAGCGCCGCTCGAGATCATCCGCACGCGCCACTACAACGCCGAGTGGGCGCTGGTGACCCAGATCGACGAGCTCTCGGCCCAGTTCGACGAGATCGAGGACGAGTACCTGCGCGAGCGCAAGCAGGACATCCAGCAGGTCGCCGAGCGCGTGCTCAAGGTCCTGATGGGCACGGCCCTGTCCGTGCCGCCGGTGCTGGCCGGCGAAGACGACTACCATCCGCAGATGATCGTCGTCGCGCACGACATCTCGCCGGCCGACATGCTGGCCTTCCGCGACCGCTCCTTCATCGGTTTCGTCACCGACGTCGGCGGCCAGAACTCGCACACCGCGATCGTCGCGCGCTCGCTCGACATTCCGGCGGCGGTCGGCATGAGCCAGGCTTCGCGCCTGATCGAGCAGGACGACTGGGTCATCATCGACGGCGATGCGGGCGTCGTGATCTGCAATCCGAGCCAGCTGGTGCTGGAGCAGTACCGCGCGCGCCAGGCCGCGCTGGTCAAGGCCAGGAAGCGCCTGCTGAAACTGAAGAAGACGCCGGCGGTGACGAAGGACGGCACCGCGATCCGCCTGCTGGCCAACATCGAGCTGCCCGACGACTGCCCGCATGCGCTGGAAGCCGGCGCGACCGGCGTTGGCCTGTTCCGTTCCGAATTCCTGTTCATGGGACGCGGCGGCCATGCGCTGAAGGTGCCGAGCGAGGACGAGCAGTTCGAGCAGTACCGCAAGGCGGTGGTGGCGATGAAGGGCCGGCCGGTGACGATCCGCACCCTGGACGTGGGCGCCGACAAGCCGCTCGACCCGACCGAGCACACCGCCCTGAACCCGGCCCTGGGCCTGCGCGCGATCCGCTACTGCCTGGCCGAGCCCCAGCTGTTCCTGACCCAGCTGCGCGCGATCCTGCGCGCCTCCGCCTTCGGCAAGGTGCGGATCCTGATCCCGATGCTGGCGCATGCCTTCGAGATCGACCAGACCCTGCACATGATCGAGCAGGCCAAGTTCCAGCTGCGCGAACAGAACATCAAGTACGACCCGGCGATCGAGGTCGGCGCCATGATCGAGATCCCGGCCGCCGCGCTGGCGCTGCCGATGTTCGTCAAGCGCATGAACTTCCTGTCGATCGGCACCAACGACCTGATCCAGTACACGCTGGCGATCGACCGCGTCGACTACGAAGTCGCGCACCTGTACAACCCGCTGCATCCGGCGGTGCTGCAGCTGATCGGCATGACCATCGCGGCCGGGCAGAAGGCCGGCATCGACGTCGCCGTGTGCGGCGAGATGGCGGGCGACATCAAGCTGACGCGCCTGCTGCTGGGCATGGGCCTGCGCGAATTCTCGATGCACCCGGCCCAGCTGCTGGCGGTGAAGCAGGAAATCCTCGGCGCCGACCTGGCGCAGATCGCGCCGCGAATGCGACGCATCATGCGCTCGATGGAGCCTGGCGACATCCAGGACGCCGTCGAACAGCTGCAACTCATGTAATGCCACAGGCGGCCCTGCGAGCCGCCGTCTACAACACCGAAGAAAGTCTCATGGGATCCATTGGAATCGTCTCACCGCAAGCGATGCATTTCGCCGAACCGCTGCGCCTGCAAAGCGGCGCCAGCATCGGCGACTACACGCTGATGTATGAAACCTACGGCACATTGAATGCCGATCGCTCGAACGCGGTGCTGATCTGCCACGCGCTGAACGCCTCGCACCACGTGGCCGGCACCTATGCCGACCAGCCGAAAAGCGCCGGCTGGTGGGACAACATGGTCGGGCCAGGCAAGCCGGTCGACACCGACCGCTTCTTTGTCATCGGCGTCAACAACCTCGGTTCCTGCTTCGGCTCGACCGGCCCGATGCACACCAACCCGGCCACCGGCAAGCCCTACGGCGCGGCGTTTCCGCTGCTGACGGTGGAGGACTGGGTCGCCGCGCAGGCGCGCCTGGCCGACCGCCTCGGCATCGAACAGTTCGCGGCCGTCATGGGCGGCTCGCTCGGCGGCATGCAGGCCCTCTCGTGGAGCATCATGTTCCCCGAGCGCCTGCGCCACTGCATCGTGATCGCCTCCACGCCGAAACTGTCGGCCCAGAACATCGCCTTCAACGACGTCGCGCGCCAGGCCATCCTCACCGATCCGGACTACCGCGGCGGCGATTTCTATGAACACGGCGTGGTCCCGAAGAACGGCCTGAAGGTCGCGCGCATGGTCGGCCACATCACCTACCTGTCGAACGACGACATGGCGGAAAAATTCGGCCGCAAGCTGCGCAACGCCGCCGAGACCAACGACTACAAATTCGACTTCGGCATCGACTTCGAGATCGAGTCCTACCTGCGCTACCAGGGCGACAAGTTCTCGGAATACTTCGACGCGAATACCTACCTCCTGATCACCAAGGCGCTCGACTACTTCGACCCGGCGCGCGAGCACGGCGGCGACCTGACCAAGGCGCTGGCCGGCACCCGCGCCCAGTTCCTGATCGCCTCCTTCACCACCGACTGGCGCTTCTCGCCGGAGCGCAGCCGCGAGATCGTCGAAGCCCTGGTGTCCAATCGCCGCAAGGTGACCTACGCCGAGATCGACGCGCCGCACGGGCACGACGCCTTCCTGCTGGAAGACGCGCGCTACATGGGCGTGGTGCGGGCCTATTACGACCGCATCTGGGAACAGGGCAAGGCCAAGGAGGCGGTATGAAATTCGAAGATCTGAAAACCCTGCGCCCCGACCTGGCCTTCATCGCCGACTGGGTGCGCAAGGGCGCGCATGTGCTCGACGTCGGCTGCGGCGACGGCGCCATGCTGCGCTACCTGGAAACGGGCAAGAATTGCACCGGCTACGGTATCGAGATCGCCGACGACAAGGTGCTCGAGAGCACGCGCCGCGGCATCAGCGTGATCCAGCACGACATGGAAGAAGGGCTGGACCTGTTCGGCGACAATTCCTTCGACACGGTGCTGTGTCTCTCGTCGCTGCAGATGATGCTGCATGTCGAGGCGCGCCTGCGCGACATCGTGCGCGTCGGCACCGAGGCCATCGTCTCCTTCCCCAACTTCGCCTACTGGCCGCACAGGATGGCGCTGCTCAAGGGCCGCATGCCGGTCTCGCGCACGCTGCCCTACCAGTGGTTCGACACCCCGAACGTGCGCTACGCCACGATCTACGACTTCAAGGAACTGGCCGAGGAGTGCGGGCTGGAAGTGCTGGACTACGTGGCGCTGGCCGAGGGCAAGCCGGTGAGCTTCCTGCCGAATTTGCGTGGCAGCCTGGCGGTGTTCCGTTTGCGCAAGAAGGCGAAGCCGGCCTGATTGTTGACGGCGACTGTAGGGTGGGCACTCCGTGCCCACGCGAAAATCCGCAGATGTTGGCTGCGTTACGACGTTATCGGCAGATCAGGGCACACTGTCACCATGAGCTCACTCCGCAGCCTTAAAATGGCTAACGTAGAGCGAGCATCCGCGTGGGCACGGGGTGCCCACCCTACAGGAAGCGCTTGAGGAGACGACCGACCTGAACCCCAACGGTTGCGCCATCCGCCACCTTGCGCCATCATGGCGACCGCGCTTGTGCATACCATTCGTGCGTACCCCATCCACGTATTTCTGCGACGATGTTGTTATCAAAAACAGCACGGCTACCGATACCATGAAGAAACTCAAACACCTCGCTCTCAGCCTGACGATGCTCGCCAGCATCGGCACCGCCTATGCCCAGGAGCAAGTTGTCCAGGACGGCATCGCCGTCAAGCCGCTGTCCCGGGTCCGCGTGCTCGTCCCGGAAGAGCAGATGAACGAAGCGGCGGCCCAGCAATACCAGCAAATGGTGTCGGAGGCGCAGCAGAAAGGGGCGCTGGTCCCGGCCAGCGACCCGCAGGTGAAGCGCCTGCGCGGTGTCGCCCAGCGCATCATTCCGCATACGCCGCGCTGGAACCAGTCGGCGAAAAACTGGCAATGGCAGGTCAACCTGTTCGATTCCCCGCAGGTCAATGCCTTCTGCATGCCGGGCGGCCGCATCGGCTTCTTCACCGGCATCATCAACCAGCTGAAACTGACCGACGACGAGATGGCCGCCATCATGGGCCACGAGATCGCGCACGCGCTGCGTGAACACGGCCGCGAGCGCACCGCCAAGTCGGGCATCACCTCGATGGTGGCGCGCGGCGCCGGCGCCCTGGGCGCGGCCATCTTCGGCATCGACCCGAGCATCACCAATACCGTCACCGGCCTGGTCGGGCAGGGCGTCGTCCTGAAATTCTCGCGCGACGAGGAACGCGAGGCCGACCTGGTCGGCCTCGATATCGCCGCCCGCGCCGGCTACGATCCGCGTGCGGGCGTGGCCCTGTGGCGCAAGATGGGCGCGCTGAACAAGGCGGCGCCGCCGGAATTCATGTCGACCCACCCGGGCGGCGAAACCCGCATCGGCGACATGGAGCGGCACATGAACGTGCTGCTGCCGCTGTACGCGCGCGCGAAAGGCACGACCGTCAACAGGCTGCCGCCCTACCGCACCAACGTCGCACTGAAGTAAGCAGATGGGGCAGCAGGCCGAAGCCAACTCCTACGTCCCCCTGCCGGTCCGCAAGGGGGTCGCGCCCAGCTACCTGTGGCTGACCGAGACGCTCGCCGGCGGCATGCTGCGTTTCCTGGCCGAGCGTTTTCCCGACGTGTCGCGCGCGTCCTGGGCCGCGCGCCTGCAGCGCGGAGAAGTCGTCGACGCGCAAGGCCGGCCCCTGCAGGCGGACAGCCATGTCCGCAAGGGCATGCGCATCTGGTATTACCGCGAGCTCGACGAGGCCGAGACGCCGATCCCGTTCAAGGAACAGATCCTGTTCCAGGACGAGCACCTGCTCATCGTCGACAAGCCGCACTTCCTGCCGATGATCCCGACCGGGCGCTTCCTGCACGAGACCCTGCTGGTGCGCCTGAAGGCCCAGCTCGAGCTGCCGCACCTGGTGCCCATCCACCGGCTCGACCGCGAGACCGCCGGCGTGGTGATCTTCTCGCACAATATCGAGACGCGCGGCACATACCAGTCGATGTTCCAGAAGCGTGTGGTGAAAAAGGTCTACGAAGCCCTGGCGGGGCCGATCGAAGGACGGGAATTTCCCTTCACTTACCGCAGCCGGATGCAGGATGCGGCGCAGTTTTTCGTCAGCGAAGAGGTGCCGGGCGAGCCGAATTCGGAAACGGTGGTGGAGATGATCGAGCGCCGCGGTGACGTGGTGCGCTACCGCCTGCATCCGCACACAGGGCGCAAGCACCAGTTGCGCCTGCACCTCGCGTCCCTGGGGGCGCCGATCCTGAACGATGCCTTCTATCCGGTGGCGCTGCCCTGCAAGGGGGACGATTTCAGCGCGCCGCTGCAGCTGCTGGCGCGCTCGATCGGCTTCGAGGATCCTTTGACGGGCGAGCAGCGTACCTTCCACAGCGAGCGCACGCTGGACTGGCCAGCATAGGGCATTGGCGGGCACGGGGCGCCCATCCTACGGCTTTATTGAATGTCGGGCACGGAACCATCGTAGGGTGGGCGCCCCGTGCCCACCATGCATCACAGCCTGTAATCGATGATCAGCGGCGCGTGATCCGAAAAGCGCTCGTCCTTGTAGACCGACACCGCATGCGCCGTGGCGGCGATACCCGGGGTCGCGACGTGGTAGTCGATGCGCCAACCGACGTTCTTGGCCCAGGCCTGGCCGCGGTTGCTCCACCAGGTGTAGTCGGCAGTGTCCGGCGCCACGACGCGGTGCACGTCTACCAGGCCCAGCTCGTCGAAGATGCGCGTCATCCAGGCGCGTTCTTCCGGCAGGAAGCCCGAATTCTTCTGGTTGCTCTTCCAGTTCTTCAGGTCGATTTCCTTGTGTGCGATGTTCCAGTCGCCGCAGATCACGACCTCGCGGCCTTCCGCCTTCAGCTCCTGCAGGTGCGGCAGGAAGACGTCCATGAAGCGGAACTTGGCCAGCTGGCGCTCGGGCGACGAGGAGCCCGACGGGGCGTACAGCGAGATCACGGTCAGGTTGCCGAAATCGCAGCGGGTGTAGCGGCCTTCGGCGTCGAATTCGGCGCAGCCGAAGCCGATGCGCTTGTTGTCGGGAGCATTGCGGCTGTACACGCCCGTGCCCGAATAACCCTTCTTTTCGGCGTAGTGGAAGTGGCCGTGGTAGCCGTGCGGCCCCAGCAGCTCCTCGGTCATGTCGGCTTCCTGGCACTTCAGTTCCTGCACGCAGATGTAGTCGGCGTCTTGCGACGCCAGCCAGTTGAAGAAACCTTTTTTGTGGGCGGAACGGATGCCGTTCAGGTTCGCGGAAATAATTCTTGGCATGGATCGGGAAATAGAAAAGGGCGGCGCCGCCCCGGGTCCGGGCCGCGGCAGGATCCGCGGCCGTGCTGTGCATGCTGACGCTTGGTAGAGCGTTGCGGGCGACAGTGTAGCGCTTTTTCCGCGCAGCCGGAATGGCGGCGGCCGGCATCGGCAGTGCTTGGCCAAAGGCGGAGCAGCCCGGCCGTAGTCTGTTACACTGCCCAGTGCTGACGACACATTTCATGTTGTGTGGCAATAAAGCAAAGGAATCAACGTGTTCATCGATCATGGCGAAACGCCGCTTGAGAAGCACGGCGGCAACGCACACTTTGTGCGGTTCTACGAAGACGATGCTGTTCTGGTCGACGAAGTTGCCGAGTACGTCGCGCTTGCCTTGCGAACGTGCGGTAGCGGCCTCGTCATTGCGACCCCGGAGCACACTGCACAGCTGCGCACGCGGCTGGCGGAGGGCGATGGCGCACCTGCCCATCTCGTCTTCCTCGACACGCGCGCGAGCCTGGACCGCTTCATGATCGATGGCTGGCCGGACGCGCACGCGTTCAAGGACCTCATCCGCCGTGCCGCCGCGCCGGCGGTCGCCCGTGGCGGTCCGCTGCATGCCTTCGGCGAGATGGTGGCGCTGCTCTGCGCGGACGGCAACTACAAGGGGGCGATCCGCCTCGAACAGCTGTGGAACGAGCCGGCCGATGAAATGCATTTCTCGCTGTTTTGCGCCTATCCGTGGCAGGTGTTCCCAAGCGTGGAGCTGGCCGAACACTTCGAACAGGTTTGTGCCGAGCACACGCACGCCTGCGCGCATGCGCCGGCCGGACATGTGCACGACGTCAAGGGCAAGCCGCTCGATCTCGTGAAGCTCGAGCGCAGGGCGCTGCGGCTCGATGCCGAGATCGCGCGCCGCGAGGAGGCCGAACAGGCGCTGCGCCAGCGCGAACGCGAGCTGGCCGATTTCGTCGAGAACGCGGCCGAGGGCTTGCACCGGGTCGGGCCCGACGGCACCATTCTCTGGGCCAACAAGGCCGAGCTGCATATGCTCGGCTATCGGTGGGAAGAATATGTCGGCCGCCACATCGCCGACTTCCACGTCGATCCCACGGTCATCCGGCACATCCTCACGACCTTGCGCAGCGGCGGGACGCTGTACGACCAGCCGGCCCGCCTGCGCTGCAAGGATGGCTCGGTCAAGCATGTGCTGATCCATTCCAACGGGGCCTTCGAAAACGGCGAGCTGCGCTACACGCGCTGCTTCACCCGCGACGCGACCGAGCGCCACCAGCGCGACCAGGCACTGGCGCAACGCGACCGCATGCTGCTCAACGCACCGGTCGCCACGGCGCTGCTGATGGGCCCCGAGTTCACCTTCCGGCTGGCCAACCGCCGTTACTGCGAACTGGTCGAACGCAATGACCTGGAAGCGAAGACCTTCGCCGAGGTCTTCCCGGAGCTGGCCGACAGCGAGGTGATGCGCCTGCTGCGCCAGGTCTACCAGACCGGGCAGGCGTACACGGCCGAGGAGCTGCGCGTCGAACTGCTGCGGGCCGACGGCGGGACCGAGGAACGCTTCCTGAAGTTCAGCCTGGAGCCGCTCGACGCCATTGCCGGGGACGAGCGCGGCATCATCGTTGTCGCCGTCGACGAGACCGGGCAGGTGCGTAGCCGGCGCAGCCTGGAGCGCGCCCATGCCGAACGCCAGCGCCTGCTGGAGGAACTAACGGCGGCCAACCGCACCAAGGACGAATTCCTGGCCATGCTCGGGCACGAACTGCGCAACCCGCTCTCGCCGATCGTCACCGCACTGCAGCTGATGCGCATGCGCGGCGACGCCGGCGCGCTGCGCGAGCGCGAGATCATCGAGCGCCAGGTCGAGCACCTGGTACGCCTGGTGGACGACCTGATGGACGTGGCGCGCGCCACGCGCGGCCAGATCGAGCTGAAGTTCGAGGAGGTCGACATCCAGCGGCCGCTGTCGAAGGCGGTCGAGATGGCCAGCCCGCTGCTCGAGCAGCGCGGCCACCGTCTCGCGGTCGACATCGAGCCAGGCGTGCACTGGACGGGCGATCCGATGCGCCTGGCCCAGGTGGTGTCGAACCTGCTGACCAATGCCGCGCGCTACACCGAGCCCGGCGGCCAGGTGAGCCTGCGCGCTGGCCGCGACGGCGCCGGCTGGCTGCGTATCGCGGTCAGCGACAGCGGCATCGGCCTGGCGCCGGACATGCTGACCCAGGTGTTCGGCCTGTTCTTCCAGGGCAAACGCAGCGTCGACCGCAGCGACGGCGGACTGGGCATCGGCCTGGCGCTGGTCAAGAACATCGTCGAGCTGCACGGCGGTACGGTCGAGGCGCACAGCGCGGGCCTGGGGCAGGGCAGCGAGTTCGTGGTGCGCCTGCCGGAGCGCAGCCGGGGCAGGCTCCCCGATGCGGCCGGCATGCCGGAGCAGCCTGTCCCGGCGGCGTCCGGGAAACGCATCATGCTCGTCGACGACAATGCCGACGCCGCCGAGACGCTCGGCCTGCTCCTGACGGCGCACGGCCACGAGGTCGAGGTGTTCAACGATCCGCTGACGGCGCTCGAGGCGGCGGCGCGCATCCAGCCCGACATCGCCGTGCTCGACATCGGCCTGCCGGGCATGGACGGCTACGAGCTCGCCGTGCGCCTGCGCGCGCTGCTGGGGACGCACCCGTGCCGCCTGATCGCGCTGTCCGGCTACGGCCAGGACGCGGACCGGCTGCGCAGCGAGCAGGCCGGCTTCGCCCAGCACCTGGTCAAGCCGATCAGTCCCGAGCAGGTCGCGCGCCTGGCGTCGGCGCCATAAAAGCAGGGCTTGGCCGGCGCGGGCGCGGCGGCGCGGATTACAATACCTGTTTTCGAATTTCAGGAGAACAGCGTGAGCAATCTGCGCCAGGAGTTTATTGCGTTTTCGGTCGAGACCGAAGTCTTACGATTCGGTCAATTCACGACCAAGGCCGGGCGGCTCTCGCCTTACTTCTTCAATGCCGGCCTGTTCCACGACGGCGCCACCCTCGGCCGCCTGGCGCAGTTCTACGCCCAGACCCTGCTCGCCTCCGGCGTCGAGTTCGACATGCTGTTCGGCCCGGCCTACAAGGGCATCACCCTGGCGTCCGCGACCGCGGTGGCGCTGGCTGCCCAGGGCCGCAACGCCTCGTTCGCCTACAACCGCAAGGAAGCCAAGGACCACGGCGAAGGCGGCACCATCGTCGGCGCCAAACTGCAGGGCAAGGTCGTCATCGTCGACGACGTGATCTCGGCCGGCACCTCGGTGCGCGAATCGGTCGACATGATCCGCGCCGCCGGCGCCGAGCCGGCAGCGGTGCTGATCGCGCTCGACCGCATGGAGCGCTCGGGCAAGGACGACGCGCTGTCGGAGGGCTCGGCGGTGCAGCAGGTGGCGAAGGAATTCGGCATTCCCGTCATCTCGATCGCCAACCTGGACGACCTGTTCACCTATCTGTCGGGCGAAGCGGCGGGCGCCGAGCTGGGCCAGCACAAGGAAGCGGTGGCGGCGTACCGGGCGCGTTACGGCGTGTAAGCGGATGCGGTGACCCTACGTCCTTCTGCAAGCGCCTGCAGGCATAAAAAAACCGAAGCGTTGCTTCGGTTTTTTTTGCTTCACGATGCCAGACCGATCAGCCGGCCAGCTTCTTCTTCAAGAGCTCCGTCACCTGGGCCGGATTCGCCTTGCCCTTCGAGGCCTTCATGGTCTGGCCGATCAGGGCGTTGATCGCCGCTTCCTTGCCGGCGCGGTACTGCTCGACCGACTTGGCGTTCGCGGCCAGCACTTCGTCCACGATCGCTTCGAGGGCGCCGGTGTCCGAGATCTGCTTCAGGCCCTTCTGTTCGATCACGGTATCGGCCAGGTTTTCATCGGGCGACTTCGCTTCCCACATCGCCGCGAACACTTCCTTCGCCGCCTTGTTCGAGATGGTGCCGTCGGCGATGCGCTTGATGAGCAGCGCCAGTTGTGCGGCCGCGACCGGCGACTCGCTGATGTCCACGCCTTCGCGGTTCAGGGTCGAGGAGACGTCGCCCATCATCCAGTTGGCGACCGCCTTCGCGTTTTCCTTGCCGGCTTTCGCCACCACGGCTTCGTAGTACGTCGCCATGCCCTGCGAAGAGGTGAGGATCAGGCTGTCGTACTCCGGCAGGCCGTAGTCGCCGGTGAAGCGCGCGCGCATGGCGCCCGGCAGTTCGGGCATCTCGGCCTTCACGCGCTCGATCCATTCCTGCGAGATCATCAGGGGCGGCAGGTCCGGGTCCGGAAAATAGCGGTAATCCTGCGCGTCCTCTTTCGAGCGCATGGCGCGGGTTTCCTTGCGGTCCGGGTCCCACAGGCGGGTGGCCTGCACCACCTTGCCGCCGTCTTCGATCAGCTCGATCTGGCGGCGCACTTCGTAGTGGATCGCTTCTTCCATGAAGCGGAAGGAATTCAGGTTCTTGATCTCGCAGCGGGTGCCGAATTCCTTCTGGCCCAGCGGACGCACCGAGACGTTGACGTCGCAGCGGAACGAGCCTTCCTGCATGTTGCCGTCGCAGACGCCCAGCCACATCACCAGGCCGTGCAGGGCCTTCGCGTAGGCGACCGCTTCGGCGGCGCTGCGCATTTCCGGCTCCGAGACGATCTCGAGCAGCGGCGTGCCGGCGCGGTTCAGGTCGATGCCGGTCATGCCGGCATAGTCCTCGTGCAGCGATTTGCCGGCGTCCTCTTCCAGGTGGGCCCGGGTCAGGTTGACGGTCTTGGTCTCGAGCTTGCCGTCCTTTTCGTAACCGAAGGTGAGGGTGCCGCCCTGGACCACCGGGTCCTCGAACTGGCTGATCTGGTAGCCCTTCGGCAGGTCGGGGTAGAAGTAGTTCTTGCGCGCGAAGACCGACTGCGGCGCGATTTTCGCCCCGACCGCCAGGCCAAAGCGGATCGCGCGCTCGACCGCACCCTTGTTCATCACGGGCAGCACGCCCGGCAGCGCCAGGTCGACAGGACTGGCCTGCGTGTTCGGCTCGGCGCCGAACTGGATCGAGCTGCCGCTGAAGATTTTCGAGTTGGTCGTGAGCTGGACGTGGTTCTCAAGACCGATGACGACTTCCCATTGCATGGTGTTCTCTCTTTTCTGTTCGGTTCGGGCCGCGGGCTGTTCATCAATGCCGCCGCGGGCTGTTCATGCGTTTCGCGTGGGCACGGGGTGCCCACCCTACGGTCCGATTCCTGATGCGTTAGATGCCTTCGGGTGTGCGCTGGTGCCAGTCGGTGACCTGCTGGTACTGGTGCGCGATGTTCAGCAGCTTCGCTTCGGCAAAGTAGTTGCCGATGATTTGCAGGCCGACCGGGCGCTTGGCGTTCTTTTCTCCCTGGCCGAAGCCGACCGGGATCGACATGCCAGGCAGGCCGGCCAGGCTGGTCGACAGGGTGAAGATGTCGGCCAGGTAGTTGGCGACCGGGTCGTTCGCCTTCGAGCCCAGGTCCCACGCCACCGTCGGGGCCACCGGGCCCATGATCACGTCGCACTTGTCGGCAAAGGCTGCCTGGAAGTCGTCGGCGATCAGGCGGCGGATCTTCTGCGCCTGGACGTAGTAGGCGTCGTAGTAGCCATGGCAGAGCACGTAGGTGCCGACCATGATGCGGCGCTGGACCTCGCGCCCAAAACCTTCGGCGCGGGTTTTCCTGTACATGTCCTGCAGGTCCTTGTACTCGCTGGCGCGGTGGCCGTAGCGCACGCCGTCGAAGCGCGACAGGTTCGACGAGGCCTCGGCCGGGGCGATGATGTAGTAGGTCGGGATCGACAGGGCGGTCTTCGGCAGCGAGATGTCGACCAGGGTCGCGCCCAGCTTGACGAACTGCTCGAGCGCGGCGCGTACGGCCTGTTCGACGTCGCTTGCCAGGCCTTCGCCGAAGTATTCGCTCGGCACGCCGATGCGCAGGCCGGTCAAGGGCTGGTTCAGGTCGCGCGTGAAGTCTTCGCGGCCGTTGCCCTGTTCAGGGGTGAGGCTGGTCGAGTCGCGCTCGTCGTGGCCCACCATTTCGTTCAGCAGCAGGGCGCAGTCCTCGGCGGTCTGGGCGATCGGGCCGCCCTGGTCGAGCGAGGAGGCAAACGCGATCATGCCGAAGCGCGAGACGCGGCCGTAGGTCGGCTTGATGCCGGTGACGCCGCAGAAGGCGGCCGGCTGGCGGATCGAGCCGCCGGTGTCGGTGGCGGTCGCGGCGGGGGCCAGGCGCGCGGCGATCGCGGCGGCAGAGCCGCCCGAGGAGCCGCCCGGCACGGCCAACGGGTCCCAGGGGTTCTGCACCGGAGCGAACGCCGAGTTCTCGTTCGACGAGCCCATCGCGAATTCGTCGAGGTTGACCTTGCCCAGGGTGACCATGCCGGCCGCGGCGAATTTCTCGACCACGGTGGCATCGAACGGGCTGACGTAGTTGGCCAGCATCTTCGAGCCGGCAGTCGTGCGCCAGCCGCGCGTGACGAAGATATCCTTGTGGGCGATCGGTACGCCGGTCAGGGGGCCTGCGGAGCCTTGCGCAATGCGCGCGTCCGCGGCGGCGGCCTGGGCCAGCGACAGCTCCGGATCGACGTGCAGGAAGGCGTTGTGGCCGCTCGCTTCGATGCGCGACAGGTAGTGGCGGGTCAGTTCGGTCGCCGACACCTCTTTCGCGTGCAGCAGCGCGGACAGCTCTTTGATAGTCTTGTTATGCATATGCGTGTTCTGTTCGTGGATGCTGGGTTACTCGATCACCTTCGGCACCAGGTACAGGCCGTCCTGGGTCTTCGGCGCCGGCGCCTGGTAGGCGTCGCGGCGGTTTTCTTCCGTGACCACGTCTTCGCGCAGGCGCAGCGGCAGCGCCATGATCGCGGCCAGCGGATGCGACAGGGGCGCAACGTCGGTGGTGTCGATCGCCTGCATCTGTTCGGCCAGGGCGAAAATGCCGTTCAGCTCGGACAGCGCGGTCTCGGCGTGGGCTTCATCCATATCGAGCTGGGCCAGATTGGCGATCCGTTTTACGTCTGAAAGAGTCAGGGACATGGCAAAAGGCGCGGCGCAGTGCCGCGTTCAAAATGGGGTTGGGCGCATGACGGGATCGCGGCGCGGATTGTTGAACGCCTTGCTACAGCCGATAAAACCTTGCTAATCCCGTCGATCTCGCTTGAGGAACCGGGGGGTAAAACCACCTGTTTTCAGCGTTTAAGCGGTAAATTATAAGGTAGAATGGCGGGCTAATGCGTGGTTGGCGCCGAATGAGAGCCGCCGCGGCATGAAAAGACCGTAGGCCTGGTGTTGGGGCCGGCGCGGCGAGAATTCCCGATCAATAGTTTAGGCGCGGCTAGCGCGCATCAGGACATACATGTTTGGTTCTTTACGCAGTTACTTCTCGAACGACCTGGCCATCGACCTGGGTACCGCCAATACGCTGATCTATGTGCGCGGCCAGGGCATCGTGCTGGATGAGCCGTCGGTCGTGGCCATCCGCCAGCAGGGCGGCCCGAACGGCAAGAAGACGATCCAGGCGGTCGGCAAGAAGGCCAAGCAGATGCTGGGCAAGGTGCCGGGCAATATCGAGGCGATCCGTCCGATGAAGGATGGCGTGATCGCCGACTTCACCGTCACCGAAGAGATGCTCAAGCAGTTCATCCGCATGGTGCACGACTCGAAGTTCTTCCGTCCGTCGCCGCGCATCATCATCTGCGTACCCTGCGGTTCGACCCAGGTCGAGCGCCGTGCGATCCGCGAATCGGCGCTGGGCGCCGGCGCCTCCCAGGTCTACCTGATCGAGGAACCGATGGCTGCCGCGATCGGCGCCGGCCTGCCGGTGTCGGACGCGACCGGCTCGATGGTGGTCGACATCGGCGGCGGCACGACCGAAGTCGGCATCATCTCGCTGGGAGGCATGGTCTACAAGGGCTCGGTGCGCGTGGGCGGCGACAAATTCGACGAAGCGATCGTCAACTACATCCGCCGCAACTACGGCATGCTGATCGGCGAACAGACCGCCGAAGCGATCAAGAAGGCAATAGGTTCGGCCTTCCCGGGTTCGGAAGTGAAGGAAATGGAAGTCAAGGGCCGCAATCTGTCCGAAGGCATCCCGCGTGCATTCACGATCTCGTCGAACGAGATCCTGGAAGCCCTGACCGACCCGCTGAACAACATCGTCTCGGCCGTCAAGAATGCACTCGAGCAGACGCCGCCGGAACTGGGCGCCGACATCGCCGAGAAGGGCATGATGCTGACCGGCGGCGGCGCACTGCTGCGCGACCTGGATCGCCTGCTGATGGAAGAGACCGGCCTGCCGGTGCTGGTGGCCGAAGACCCGCTGACCTGCGTGGTACGCGGCTCGGGCATGGCGCTGGAGCACAACGACAAGCTGGGCTCGATCTTCTCGTACGAGTAAGCGCGTAGCGGTCAGATTACAAGTTGGTAAATAGCGTGGGCAGGGGAGCGGTGTCAGCCGCCCGCCTGCCCACGTGGCTATCCGGGCCTGGCCCGTCTTAATCGAAAGTCATGGAATACAGTCCTCCGCCGCTTTTCAAACAGGGCGCCCCCGCGCGGGTGAAAGTGACCGTGTTCGCGCTGCTGTCGATCGTGCTGCTGGTGGTCGACGCGCGCATGCACCTGCTCGGCTCCGTGCGCCAGGTAGCCGCCACCGTGCTGTACCCGCTGCAGATGGCGGCGCTGATGCCGCGCGACGCCATCTACAGCATGGGCGACTATTTTTCCTCGCTTTCCAGCCTGCAGAAGGAAGTGGCCGAGCTCAAGAACCAGCAGGTGGCCCAGGCCCAGGCGATGCAGCAGGCCCAGCTCCAGATGGCCGAGAACGCCCACCTGCGCCGCCTGCTCGAGGCGCGCGAGCACCTGCCGGTCAAGTCGATGATGGGCGAGATCCTGTATGACGCGCGCGATCCGTCGACGCGCCGCATCGTGCTCGACCGCGGCTCGCGCAACGGCGTGCAGCTCGGCCTGCCGGTGATCGACAACGCCGGCGTGGTCGGCCAGGTCACCCGCGTGTTCCCCTTCACCTCGGAAGTGACGCTCCTGACCGACAAGGACCAGGCGATTCCCGTGCAGGTGCTGCGCTCGGGCCTGCGCAGCGTGGCCTACGGCCGCGGGCGCTCGGGCCTGCTCGACCTGCGCTTCGTCGCGCCGAATGCCGACATCCAGGTCGGCGACATCCTGATCACGTCCGGGCTGGACGGCATGTATCCCGCCGGCCTGGCCGTGGCCAAGGTGGTGCAGGTCGAGAGCGTCGCCGCCGGCGCGTTCGGACGCGTGGTGTGCCAGCCGCTGGCCGGCATCGACCGCAACCGCCAGCTCCTGATCGTGATGTCGCAGGCCGCACGCGAACCGCGTCCGCACGATGCGCCGGCCCCGACAGCCCAGGGCGGCCGCCGCAACCTGCCGAAGATGGCCCCGGTGCCGCTGCCGCCGCTGCCGGCCACGCCGCTGCCGGCGCAGGTGCCGCCGGCAGCCACCCAGGGCGGGACGACGGGTGTGGCGCCGGCCGCCGCTGCGCCGGGCGCCGCCACGCCGAACGCCGCCCCCACCAATGCCGCCGTGCCCGGCGGCGCAGCCCGCGGCGCGGCGCCCGCCACGGCCGGCCAGCGGCCGGCGAGCGCCGCGGCCACCCAAGGCGCGGCCCGCCCCGGCGCGGTACCGGCCGCGGCGACCCAGCCGGTCCGGCCGGCCACTATGAAGGAGGGCGCGTAAATGCCCGGAAACCGTCCCCATTACATCCTGCTGCCGGTCAGCCCGCTGTTCATCGCCTTCAGCCTGACCTGCGCCTTCATGCTCAACCTGCTGCCCTGGGGGCGCTGGATCGGCGCGCCGGACTTCGTCGCGCTGGTGCTGGTGTTCTGGGGCATCCACCAGCCGCGCAAGGTCGGCATCGGCGTGGCCTTCTGCATGGGCCTGCTGATGGACGTGCACGACGCCACGCTGCTGGGCGAGAACGCGCTGGCCTACACGCTGCTGTCCTACGTGGCGATCATGATCCACCGCCGCGTGCTGTGGTTCCCGGTGCTGACCCAGGCCATGCACGTGTTCCCGCTGCTGCTGCTGGCCCAGGCGATCCAGGCGCTGGTGCACGTGTTCGCGACCGGCCGCTTCGGCGGCTGGCTGCACTTCGTCGAGAGCGCCGTGGCCGTCGCCCTGTGGCCGGCGATCACCTGGCTGCTGCTGGCGCCCCAGCGCCGCGCCGTGGACCGGGACCATACCCGCCCGATCTGAGTCCGTTCGAATGACGACGCAGTAAATGACCGACGCAGTAGATGACCGAGATTAAAGATAGCGACCGCGAGATCCACCAGTTCCGCATGCGCATGACCGCGCTGGCGGTGCTGGTGTTCGTCTGCTTCGGCATCCTGGTGGCCCGCTTCGTCTGGCTGCAGGTGATCCAGCACGACAAATACCACGCCCAGGCCGAGGACAACCGCATCGCGCTGGTGCCGATCGTACCCAACCGCGGCCTGATCGTCGACCGCAACGGCGTCGTCCTGGCGCAGAACTTCTCGGCCTATACGCTCGAGATCACACCGTCCAAGCTGCAGGCCAACATGGACTCGGTGATCGACGAGCTGGCCAAGCTGGTGGCGATCGAGCCGAGGGACCGCAAGCGCTTCAAGCGCCTGCTGGAAGAGTCGCGCAGCTTCGCCAGCGTGCCGCTGCGCACCCGCCTGACCGACGATGAAGTGGCCCGCTTCACGGCCCAGCGTTTCCGCTTCCCCGGCGTCGAGGTGCAGGCGCGCCTGTTCCGCCAGTATCCGCTGGGCGAAGTCGCCTCGCACGTGGTCGGCTACATCGGCCGCATCAATGCCCGTGAAGCCGCGGCGATCGAGGAGAGCGACGACGCCGCCAACTACAACGGCACCGACCACATCGGCAAGGAAGGCCTGGAGAAGAAGTACGAGCGCTACCTGCACGGCACCACCGGCTACGAGGAAGTCGAGCGTTCGGCCGGCGGACGCGCGATCCGCACCCTGTCGCGCCGTCCGCCCATCCCGGGCAGCAACCTGATCCTGTCGATCGACATCGAGCTGCAGAAGGTGGTCGAGGAAGCCTTCGGCGACCAGCGCGGCGCCTTCGTGGCGATCGAGCCCGAGACCGGCGACGTGCTGGCCTATGTCTCGCGCCCGGGCTTCGACCCGAACCTGTTTGTCGACGGTATCGATACCCAGAGCTGGAACGAATTGAATACCTCGCTCGACCGCCCGCTGATGAACCGTCCGCTGTCGGGCACCTATCCGCCCGGTTCGACCTTCAAGCCCTTCATGTCGCTGGCCGCGCTCGAACTGGGCTTCCGCCGGCCCGAGCAGGGCATCCGCGACGCCGGCTTCTTCGTCCTGGGCGGGCACCGCTTCAACGACGACAAGCCGGGCGGCCACGGCTACGTCGACATGTACAGGTCGATCGTCGAGTCCTGCGACACCTATTATTACCAGCTCGGCAACGACATGGGGATCGACAACATCGCCAGGTTCATGGCCCCCTTCGGCTTCGGTTCGCCCACCGGGATCGACCTCGAACACGAGAAGTCGGGCGTACTGCCCTCGAAGGAGTGGAAGGCCAACCGCTTCAGGCGCAACCGCGCCGCCCAGAAGTGGGTTGGCGGCGACACCATCTCGGTCAGTATCGGCCAGGGCTTCAACAACTACACCATCATCCAGCTGGCGCACGCGGTGGCCAACCTGGCCAACGACGGCGTGGTGATGAAGCCGCACCTGGTCAAGCTGATCGAGGACGGCGCCACGCGCGAGCGCACCCTGACGACGCCCAAGGAAAGCCGGCGCATCCCGCTCAAGCAGGAAAACATCGACTTCATCAAGCGCGCCATGGTCGGCGTGACCCAGGAAAACTACGGAACGGGTTTCCGCGTTTTCGCCAACGCCGGCTACATCTCGGGTGGCAAGACCGGTACCGCCCAGGTGATCGGCCTGAAAGGGCAGAAGTACAACGCCCACGCGATCGACGAGCGCCACCGCGACAACGCGCTCTACACGGCATTCGCGCCGGCCGACAAGCCGCGCATCGCGATCGCCCTGGTGGTCGAGAACGCCGGTTTCGGCGCGGCGGCAGCGGCGCCGATCGCACGCAAGGCGCTCGACTATTACCTGCTCGGCAAGCGCCCGGCGCCGCCCAAGCCGCCGGCGGGCGCCGCCACGGCCGCGGGCAAGCCAGCGCCTGCCGTTCCGGCCGGCCCCCGGCCGTCCGGAAACGGGACTGTTCCTTCCCAGGTCCCCGCCGTGATCGCCGCCACGCCGCCCGCCACCACCAAGGAGTAAGCAGATGGCCTATTATCCGGAGCGGCGCTCGCTCAGCCGCCGCCTGAAGCCGTATTTCACCGTATTCGACTGGCCCCTGGCGATGGTCCTGTTCATGCTGCTCACGACCAGCATGATCACCATGTCCTCGGCCGGCCACGAATTCCCGGGCCGGGTGGAAGCGCAGATGCGCAACTTCATCCTGGCTTTCGGCATCATGTGGATGGCCGCGCTGGTGCCGCCGCAGATGCTGATGCGCCTCGCGGTGCCGGTCTACACCTTCGGGATTGCCTTGTTGGTCGCGGTGGCGATGTTCGGCATCATCAAGAAGGGCGCGCGGCGCTGGCTGCATGTGGGCGTCGATATCCAGCCCTCCGAGATCATGAAGATCGCGACACCGTTGATGATTGCCTGGTACTTCCAGCAGCGCGCCAGGATAGGGGAGTGGAAATCCTATGTGGTCGCGGCCGTGCTCCTGATCATCCCGTTCACGCTGATCGCCAAGCAGCCCGACCTCGGCACCGCCCTGCTGGTCGGCGCCTCGGGTTTCTACGTGATTTTCCTGGCCGGCCTGTCGTGGAAAATCCTGATCGCGCTCGCCGTGGCGGGCGCGGCCAGCCTGCCGGTGGCCTGGTCGATGTTGCACGATTACCAGCGCGAACGGGTCATGACGCTGATCGACCCGACCTCGGACCCGCTGGGCAAGGGTTTCCACATCATCCAGTCCGTGATCGCCATCGGCTCGGGCGGCCTGACCGGCAAGGGCTACCACCAGGGCACCCAGGGCCAGCTCGAATTCGTGCCCGAACAAACCACCGACTTCCTGTTTTCGGTCTATTCGGAAGAATTTGGGCTTGTCGGAAACCTATTTCTTTTGGTAATTTACCTGCTGCTGATCGGCCGCGGCATGATGATTGCGGCCAACGCCCCGAATATGTTCTCCCGGCTGCTGGCCGGTTCGATCACGATGATCTTCTTTACTTATGCCTTTGTTAACATGGGCATGGTGAGTGGGATCCTCCCCGTGGTCGGAGTTCCGTTACCTTTCATGAGCTATGGCGGAACTGCGTTCATTACGCTCGGGCTCGGCGCTGGTATATTGATGAGCATTCAAAGGCACCGCAAGCTGGTGCAGACCTAGGAAGAGGACGCGCGCATGACCGCTTCGAGAACTCTCCCAGTGGTCATCGCGTTAGCAGCGTTGATGACCGGCTGCGGGACGACAGGAGAAAACAAGACCCTGATCCCGCTGCCGTGGAAACACAAAGTGACCGACAAGCACGCACCGCTGTCGCCCAAGCTGCCGCCGGCCAAGTCCGGCCGAGGCGGCTACTACAAGGACGATGGCCCGGGCACGGATATCCCCGAAGGGCTGGAATTCACGCCGGACGCCGTGGTGAGGGACGAACCTTACGCCAAGTGGGCGAACCGTCCGTATTCCGTGTTCGGCCAGACCTACACCCCGATCCTGAACGAGGAGCCCTTCGTCCAGAAAGGCGTCGCCAGCTGGTATGGCGTCAAGTTCCATGGCCAGAAAACGTCCTCGGGCGAACCCTACGACATGTACAAGATGACGGCCGCGCATCCGACGCTGCCGATCCCCTCGTACGCGCGCATCACCCACGTCGCCACCGGCCGCTCGGTCGTGGTGCGCATCAACGACCGCGGCCCCTTCCACGCCAGCCGCATCGTCGACGTTTCCTATACGGCCGCGCTGAAGCTGGGCCTGCTGGGCAAGGGCAGCCACGAAGTCGAACTCGAGCGCCTGTTCCCCGGCGACGAGGTGCGCCTGGCTTCGGAGCGCCGTGCTGCGACCTCGGAAGCGCAGTCGGCGGGGGCGCCGCCGGAAATCGCCGCGTTGATGCTGGAAGACCGCGTGCAGACCGACAGCGCCGCCGTGGCCCAGGCGCTGCCGGCGAAAGCCGCGACGAGGCAGTTCTACCTGCAGCTCGGTTCCTACAGCCGCGCCGAGAAGGCGCAGGAAATGAGCCGCCAGCTGGCCGATGCCGGCGTGGCGGTCGGCACCATCGAAGTCGTGCCTAGCGGGTCGGTGAACCGTCTGTATGGCGGGCCGTTCGAGACGCGTGCCGCGGCGCAGGAAGCGGCGAAGGGATTGCCGTCGGGCCTGGGGATCAAGCCGATCGTGGTGAGGCGGTAAATCGGATCGTGGTGGCCGGCGCCTCAGGGCGGTCCAGTCACCATGGTGGATTGCATAAGCACGACAGCGTGGGCACAGGTGCCCACCCTACGAAAACCGCTTTTGTAGGGTGGACTCCCGAGTCCACGCTGTATGGTGCTCATGCACACCACCGGCGCCCCGCGCCAGCATCAATCACTTGCAAATGTGCAGCACCGCCGCCGGAAACCCGCGCCCGGCCTCGACGATCCTGCTGCGCGTCGGCGCATCGATGTCCCGGAACCGGTAGGCGAAGCGGTTGGTCTGCGGACCGCGCGGCAGGATGCGCACGCCCTGCACACCCTGTTTCGCCAGGTCCGCCGCCAGCGTGCGGGCGCCCGCCTCGGTCTTGAACACGCCCAGCGACACTGCCCAGCGCAGCGGCGAGTCGCCCTGCATGATGAAGAAATTGGTCACGCCGCGCTCGCGCAGCTCGGCCACGCGGCGGTCGGCGCCTTCCTTGCCGCCCTGCGGCGGCAGGTAGACCAGGTGGCTGGTCACTTCCTGGAAGGGGATGGCCAGGCGGGTCTGGCGTGCGCCCAGGTCGAGGCGCGCCAGGCGTGTCTCGAAGCGCCGCGCGTCGCCGGCGGCGAAGGCCTCGGTCTCGAGGCAGGCAAAGACGGGCGCGGCCGGCGTCGGCGCAGGTGCTTCCGGTTCGGGCTCGGCCTCGACGAGCGCCGCAGCCGCAGGTTCCGGTTCTTCCTCGACCCTGGCGGCGGCGGCCAGGGTCTGCGCCTGTTCTCCGGTAAGCAGCACCAGCTTGTCGGGGGCCACCTGGTTGCGCAGCCGCGCCGGCTCGCGCACCTCGGCGTCCACGCTGCCGAGCAGGCCGCGGCCGTAGGCGAACAGCAGCGCGTTCGCAGCCAGCAAAGCCCAGAATACGAATTTCAACACCCTTCAGTCTCCTTTCGCCGCATCCGCCAGCGCTACCGCGTGCAGGCCGACCAGCACGATATTATCGACCAGCCTGTGCGCGACCTTGAGGGCGGGCGCGATATACGGTGCGGCGCCGCCGGAAAGGATGCAGGCCGCGCCGTCGTGGCCGGCCACCGCGCGTTCGATCGCGCCGGCCTGGGCCGACAGGCAGCCCGAGACGATCGCGTCGTTGGTATTGTCCGCGAACAGGGGCGGCGGTGCGGCGCCCGGCGTCGCCTGGGGCAGCTGGGCGGTGTTGCGCGCCAGCGCGCCGGCCATCAATGCCAGGCCCGGCAGGATCATGCCGCCGGCGAAGCGTCCGTCGGCCGTGACCGCGTCGACCGTGGTGGCGGTGCCGCAGGTGGCCACGACCAGCGCCTGGCCGGGGACCAGCGCGCGCGCGCCGATGGCGGCGGCAAAGCGGTCGCAGCCGAGACGCCCAGGCTCGCGGTAGCCGTTCACCAGGCCCGCCCGCGCGGCGCTGGAGGCGAACCATTCGACCTCGATGGCGCCGAGCAGGGCGGCCAGGCGCGCGCGCAGTTCGGGGCCGGCGACGTTCGAGACGACGGCACGCGTCACGCCCGCATCCTGCCATTCGGCGCCCAGCGCATCGAGCCCTTCATGCAGCGCCGCGCCCGCGGCGAACCACGTACCAGGCTGGGCGTCCGGGTGAGCAAGCGCCCACTTGACCCGCGTATTGCCGGCGTCGATCAGGAGCAGCATCTCAGGCGCCTTTCACGCGCAGCGACACGTCGCCGGCCAGGATCGCGATGCGGCCCTCGACGGTGTCGAGCAGCAGGCGGCCAGCATCGTCGACCCCGGCGGCCACGCCTTCGTGCAGCACGGCGCCGCGGTCGAGGATGGTGACAGTCTCGCCTTGCCAGGCGTGGCGCAGGTTCCAGCGCGCGGCAAAGGCGGCAAAGCCGGCGCGCTCGAATTCGCGCAGGGCGTCGGCCAGGCCGTCGAGCAGTGCGGCCAGCAGTTCGTTGCGGTCCATGCGCGCCAGCCAGGGCAGGGAAGCGATGCTGCGCCCGAGCTGCGCTTCGGCTTCCTCGGGCATCAGGAGATTGAGGCCGATGCCGATCACGGCCCACACGCCGCCGGCAGGCGCGGCCTGGGTTTCAATCAAGATACCGGCCAGCTTGTCGCCGTCGCGCAGCACGTCGTTCGGCCATTTCAGGCCGACCTGCACGCCGAGGCGGCCGAGCGTCTCGGCCAGCGCCACGCCGACCGCCAGCGGCAGCCCGGCCAGGCGGTTCACGCCGCCTTCGAAACGCCAGGCCAGCGAAAAGGTGAGGGAGCCCTCGCTCGAGGACAGCCAGCTGCGTCCGGCGCGGCCGCGCCCGGCGGTCTGGTTGCGGGCCACCAGCAGCAGCGGCGCCTCCAGCGAGGCGGCGCGCGCCAGCAGGTCGGCGTTGGTCGAGCCGGTCTCTTCGACCACCTCGACGGCCACGTTCGCGCTGGAACGGGCGGCGATCTCGAGGGCGTTCATGCGGCCTCCTTGCGGCGCTTCTGTGGCGCGCGCGAGAAGATCAGGTCGAACAGGGGATTCGGCAGGGCGCGCAGCAGCCTGGCGACGAAGCCCATCTGCCAGGGCAGCACGCGGTAGCTGTCGCCGCGCGCGATGGCATGGGCGGCGCTGGCCGCGAAGCGCTCGGCCGGCATCAGGAAGGGCATCGGAAAACGGTTATTGCGGGTCATGGGTGTATCGATGTAGCCGGGCGCAATGGTCACGACCCGGATGGCGGTTGACTTCAGTTCGAGACGCAGCGATTCGGCATAACTGTGCACGGCGGCTTTCGAGGCGCAATAGGCGCCGGCGCCGCGCATGCCGCGGATGCCCGCCACGCTGCCGATCGCGACCAGGCGGCAGGGCGTGCCCTGCGCCTTCATCGGTGCGACGAAGGGCGTGAAGGTGGCGACCATGGCGTTGACGTTGGTGGCGAACACCGATTCGAACACCGGCAGATCTTCGGGGCGCTCGGTGAGCGTGCCGTGCGAGATGCCGGCGCTGGCGATTACGATATCCACGCCGCCGAGTGCCTGCATGCAGTCGCGCGCGGCCGCGGCAAGCGCCGCGTGGTCGCAGACGTCGACGGCGTAGCTGCGGTGGCGTTCGGGGTTGGGAAGCGAAGCGGCCAGGTCGGCGAGGGCGTCGGCGCGCCGGCCCAGCAGGCCGAGGCTGGCTCCGCGCGCGGCATATTCGCGCGCCAGGGCCGCGCCGATGCCGCTCGAGGCGCCGGTGATGAAGACGCGGTCCAGGCGGGCCGCCGCGGTCATTTCTTGTCCGCTCGGGCTTTCGCGACCAGTGCGTCCATCACCTGCAGCGCCACCTGCTGCTGTTCGGTTTCGGTGCGGGCGGTCGAGCCGCCCTGGTTCGCCATCGAGGGCGAGGTGATGAAGCGGCCGTCGATCGCAACAAAAGGCCAGTGGTCGACCTTGTACTCGTCCATCATGGCGCTGGCGCGGCGCAGCTTGCCCTGCACGCCGAAGGAACGGTAGGTGTCGGTGAAGCGCGCGCGGTCGATCCCGGCTTTGGTCGCCCACTCGATGACTTCTTCGTCGTCCTGGAAGCGCAGGCGCTGCTGGTGGATCGCGGCGAAGGCCTTCTCGTGGTACTGGCCGAGCAGGCCGAGCGCATCGAGCGTATAGAACAGGCGCTGTTGCGGGGCCACGCGCGGGCCGGCGGATACGTGCACGCGCTTGAAGACGATGTTGTCGCCCTGTTTTTTCACCCATTCCGACAGCAGCGGCTCGAAGGCGGCGCAGTGCGGGCAGTAGTACGCGAAGAACTCGATGACTTCGACTTGCTTGCCGGCCGGGGTTTCCTGCTTCTGCGGCAGGACCTGGTACTGCACGCCTTCCTTGGGCGCGGCCGGGGCCGCAGGGGCGGCGACAGCGGCGGCGCTTGCAAGACCGAGGACGAAGGCGCTGCACAGCAGGCGGCGAAGCATTTGCATCGGGTTCTCCTGATCGATTATTTCTGGTTGCGGACGATAGCCACGTCGATGCCACTGTCGAGCAGCTTGGCGCGCGCCTTGTTGACGGCTTCGACCTGGTTGAACGGGCCCAGGCGCACGCGGTGCAGCACGCCGCTGTCGCTGCTGCGGTCGCTGATTGCGGCCTCGAAGCCGAGCAGGGCCAGCTTGGCGCGGGTGTTCTCGGCGTCCGACATCTCGCGGAAGGCGCCGGCCTGCAGGTAGTAGACGTACTTGTCGTCGCCGCCCGCGCTTGCCGCCGCCGGGGCGGCAGGGGCGCCGGCCGGTGCCGCTGCCGGGGCGGGCGCCGCCGGGCTGGCGGCCGGCTTCGGTTCGGCCGCCGCGCTCATGCCGGCGATCGCTTCACCCAGCGGATCGGAGGCGGTATCGGCCGGCCGCGCCGCTGCCGGCGCCGGCGTCGGCGCGGCCGCGCGGGCGGCCTCGCGCTCGGCCAACTGCTTGTTCGCTTCGCGCGCGGCGTCGCGGTTGCCATACATCGGCTTGTTCGGGTCGTTCGCCTGGCTCGGGTCGAGATCGGCCGGACGGCCCATCTTGTTCGAGCGGTCGGTGAAGGGCGAGTTGCCCTTGGTGATCATCAGCGCGACCGCCACCGCGATACCCAGCCCGATGATCAGGCCGATGATGATGCCGGTCAGGGTGCTGCCGCGCTGGCGCAGGAGGGAAGGAAGTCGGGTGGTGGCGGTCATGTTGCGTTCTTACTCTTGTGGTTCGGTGGTGTTGCGTTCCATCTTGGCCGGGGCCGAGACGCCGATCAGGGCCAGGCCGTTGCGCAGCACCTGGCGGGTCGCCGCCATCAGCGCCAGGCGCGCCATTTTCACGGCCTCGTCGTCGACCAGCACGCGCTCGGCGTTGTAGTAGCTGTGCAGCTCGCCGGCCAGTTCGCGCAGGTAGAAGGCGACCTGGTGCGGGCCAAGCTCGGCTTTCGCGCGCTCGAGCATTTCCGGGTAGGCCGACAGCGTGTTCAGCAGGGTCGCTTCGCGCGGTGCGGTCAGTGGAGCCAAGTCGACCTTGCCGAGCGTCGTTTCGTCACCGCCCCACTGGGCCAGCACCGAGCAGATGCGGGCGTGGGCGTACTGCACGTAGTAGACCGGGTTCTCGTCCGAGGTCTTCAGGGCGACGTCGACGTCGAACACGAATTCGGTGTCGGCCTTGCGCGAAATGAGGAAGAAGCGCACGGCGTCGCGGCCGCGCGTGATATCGCCGTTGCCCGACCATTCGATCAGGTCGCGCACGGTGACGTAGGAACCGGCGCGCTTGGAGATCTTGACCTCTTCGCCGTTCTTCATGACGGTGACCATCTTGTGCAGCACGTAGTCCGGGTAGCCCTGCGGGATGCCGATGTTTACGGCCTGCAGGCCGGCGCGCACGCGGGCGATGGTGCCGTGGTGGTCGCTGCCCTGGATGTTGATGGCCTGGTCGAAGCCGCGGCGGAATTTCTGGATGTGGTAAGCCACGTCCGGCACGAAATAGGTGTAGGTGCCGTCGGACTTGCGCATCACGCGGTCCTTGTCGTCGCCGTAGTCGGTGGTCTTCAGCCACAGCGCGCCGTCCTGCTCGTAGGTGACGCCGGCGTCGACCAGGGCCTGCACGGCCGCTTCGACCTTGCCGTCGCCGTACAGCGAGGACTCGAGGTAGTAGTTGTCGAACTTGACGCCGAAGGCCTGCAGGTCGCGGTCCTGCTCGTTGCGCAGGTAGGTCACGGCGAAGCGGCGGATCGATTCGATGTCGTTGACGTCACCGCTGGCGGTGGCCGGCTCGCCGTCGCTGGCCGAGACGGTTTTCTTCGCCAGGAAGTCGTCGGCGATGTCCTGGATGTAGTCGCCGTTGTAGGCCGACTCGGGCCACTCGGCGTCGCCCGGCTTGAAGCCGCGTGCGCGCGCCTGGACCGAGTTGGCCAGGGTGGCGATCTGCACGCCGGCGTCGTTGTAGTAGAACTCGCGGGTCACCTCGTGGCCCTGCGACTCGAACAGGGCCGACAGCGCGTCGCCCAGCGCGGCCTGGCGGCCGTGGCCGACGTGCAGCGGACCGGTCGGGTTGGCCGAGACGAATTCGATGATCGCGTGGTGGCCGGCGCCCGAGGTGCCGCGCCCAAAAGCCTCGCCGGTTTCCAGGATCGTGCGCACCACCGACTGCTTGGCGCTGGCGGCCACGCGCAGGTTGATGAAGCCGGGGCCGGCGACCTCAAGCGATTCGACCAGGCCGGCGGCCTTTGGTTCGGCCTGCAGGGCGGCGACCAGGCGGGTGGCCAGTTCGCGCGGGTTGGTCTTCAGTGGCTTGGCCAGCTGCATGGCGATGTTGCAGGCGATATCGCCGTGGCTTGGATCGCGCGGGCGTTCCAGCACGATGTTGGGTGTCAAATCGGTGCCGGCGATGATCGGCGCAAGGGCGGCCTGGAACAGGGCAACGATTTCTTGTTTTTGTTGGGCGAGCATGGATAAGTGGTCCGTGAGTTCGAATGGAGCGGTGGCGCGGCCACGGCAAACAAGGATTCATTATACTGGTTTGCCGCAACAGCGAATACGCCTGCGGCCGGCGCAGGTGCTGAGTATTTAAGCGCAGCCAAAGGCTGAACCGTTACAATGTGGCCTTTTCGTATTGACCCGTAACCATGACCGACAAGCGCCCCACGCTCACCATCAAACCCAAGTCCGGCGCCGCCGCCAGGCCGGCGCCGAAGAAGGTGGGCAATCCCGCGGCCCAGTTCACGAAGCCAGCCAGCAAGCCGGCTGGCCAGGCCGCGCCAGGCCGCGAAGCGGGGCAGGGCAGGCCGGGGCCGCGTCCCGATACGCGCGCGAGCGGTCAGGCTGAGCCGAAGCGTCCGGCCGCCCAGCCACGCCCGAGCTACGAGGTCAAGCAGCACTTCCAGATCGATTACCGTCCGGACCTCCCAAGCGATTCGCTGGCCCTGGCCCTGCTGGGCGCGGCCAATGCGATCGCCCAGGTCGGTTCCGGCACCGCGCTGCCGCAGGCGCTGGCCCACGTGTTCCAGGCCTGGGGCGTCACGCCCCAGGCGCGCGGCGCGATCCAGGACCTGTCGTATCGCAGCATGCGCCAGATGGGCCGCAGCGAGACCCTGCTGGGCCTGATGACGACCAAGGCGCCGGACGCGCCCCAGCTCGCCGGCCTGCTGTGCTGCGCGCTGGCCCTGCTCGACCCGCCGGAAGGGCAGGCCGCGCCGTATGAGGCGTTCACCGTCGTCGACCAGGCGGTCACGGCGGCGGCCAGCCACCCGGACTTCGCCCATGCCAAGGCGATGGTGAACGCGGTACTGCGCCGCTTCCTGCGCGAACGGGACAAGCTGGTCGAGGCCGCACTGGCCGAGCCGCTGGCCCGATGGAATTATCCGCAGTGGTGGATCGACGCGACGAAAGCGGCCTACCCGCGCGACTGGCAGGCCATCCTCGCGGCCGGCAATACCCATCCGCCCCTGACCCTGCGCGTCAATACGCGCAAGACCTCGGTCGAGGATTATTCTCGCCTGCTGGAAGAGAGCGGCGTCCAGGCTGAACGGATCGGTCCGCAGGCGCTGCGCCTGCAGCAGGCCGTGAACGTGTCCCAGATCCCGGGCTTCCATGACGGCCTCGCTTCGGTCCAGGATGCCGGCGCCCAGCTGGCCGCGCCGCTGCTCGACCTGCAGGACGGCATGCGCGTGCTCGACGCCTGCGCCGCGCCAGGCGGCAAGAGCGGCCACATCCTGGAGCTGGCGGACGTGGCGCTGACCTCGGTCGACGCCGATCCGCAGCGCCTGGCGCGCGTGGGCGACAACCTCGGCCGCCTGGGCCTGCAAGCCACGCTGGTCGCGGCCGAAGCCCAGGCCAGCGGCTGGTGGGACGGCCGCCAATACGACCGCATCCTGGCCGACGTGCCGTGCACCGCCTCGGGCATCGTGCGGCGCCATCCGGACATCCGCTGGCTGCGCCGCAAGACCGACACGCGCCAACTTACAACACTTTCCGCGCAGATACTCGACAATCTTTGGCAGATGCTGCAGCCCGATGGTAAATTGCTGTTTGTGACATGTTCGCTCTGGCCCCAGGAATCGGAGGCGCAGGCGGCCGCGTTCGCGGCGCGCCACGACGACGCCACCCGCCTCGATGCGCCGGGCCAGCTGCTTCCCACAAGCGGCGCCGGGCTGGATCATGACGGTCTGTTCTATGCGCTCTTCCACAAGAAGGGAAAGTAAGAACCGCTCCATAACAAAGCTCGATTAATTTAGGTTCCGGCCCACCTGTGACTTTACGATTTTTCCGCCTCCTCGCCTGCCAGTTGCTGCTGGTCTTCGCGTGCGCAACGGCGCAGGCGGCCGACGGGATCGACATCACGATGGCGAAAATCGAGGCGTCCGACGACGGCTACCGCCTCGCCGCCAATTACTCGTTCGACCTGAGCCGCGACCTCGAGGACGCCCTGCAGCATGGCGTCAAGCTGTACTTCACGACCGAGATCGAGCTGGTGCGCCCGCGCTGGTACTGGCGCGACGACCGCGCCGTGTTCGCCAGGCGCACCGTGAGCATTTCCTACGACGTGCTGCTGCGCCAGTACTACGTGGCGGCGATGGGCAGCGTGCAGCAGACCTACCAGACGCTGGACGAGGCGATGTTCCAGATCCGGCGCCCGGGGCGCTGGCTGATCGCGCCGAAGAACGCGCTCAAGCACGGCGAAACCTACGAGGTCAGCCTGCGCATGTTCATGGACCGCGACTACCTGCAGAAGCCCCTGCAGGTGAGCGCCTTCTCGAATTCCGACTGGCGCCTCGCCTCGAACAGGAAGACCTTCAATTACCGTGCGGAGTAAGGCGTGAACCAGGCCATGCGCTACGCGCTGGTGGTCGGCGGGGCGGTTGTCTCGATCCTGCTGTTCCTGCTCGCCTCGGCCTCGGAAAACTCCGGCTTCTTCGACCGCTACTACGCCTGGCTGCTCGGCCTGAACGCCACGATCGCCTTCCTGCTGCTGATCCTGGTGGTGGTGGCCCTGGGCCGCCTGTATTCCCGCTATAAAGCCAAGCGCTTCGGCTCGCGCCTGATGGCGCGCCTGGTGCTGCTGTTCGCCGGCATCGGCATCCTGCCGGGCCTGGTCATCTTCATGGTCTCGCTGCAGTTCGTCTCGCACTCGATCGACTCCTGGTTCGACGTCAAGATCGAGGCCGCGCTCTCGTCCGGCCTGAACCTGGGCCGCGCCGCGCTCGACGAGGCCCAGGCCGAACTCGTGGCGAACGCGCAGACCGTGGCCGCGACCCTGTCCGGCCAGAGCGATATCGGCGCCCAGCTGGTGCTGTCCCAGACCATTACCGAGACCAACGGCATGCAAAGCGCCATGCTGCTCGACGCCGGCGGCCGGCTGCTCGCCAGCGCCAGCGAGGACCGGCGCGCGGACCTCACGCCCGACCTGCCGAATCCCCAGATGCTGCGCCAGGCGGCGATGCCGGGCGGTTACGCCAGGCCCGAGGGCGGCATCGAACTGGACTTCCGCGCGGAAGGGGGCGACGAGCCGAACGCGCTCGACGCCGCCACCGGCCTGCGCCTGCGCGTGGTGCTGGCAGTGCCCGAGCCGCCCGGCGCCGCGCCGCGCTACCTGCAGCTGATGCAGGCGGTGCCGGTCAACCTGGCCTCGAATGCGGAAGTGCTCAGGAGCGCCTTCAGCGAATACCGCCAGCGCTCGGTGGCGCGCGAAGGCCTGCGCCAGATGTACGTGAATACGCTGACGCTTACCTTGCTGCTGGCGATCTTCGGCGCCATCGGCAGCGCGGTGCTGATCGCGGGGAACCTGGCCCAGCCGCTGCTGGTCCTTGCCGAAGGCACCCAGGCGGTGGCCGAAGGCGACCTGTCGCCGCGCCCGATCGTCGAGACCGACGATGAACTCGGCACGCTGACCCAGTCCTTCAACGCCATGACCGGCCAGCTGTTCGAGGCCAGGAGCGCGGTCGAGCGCAACCGCGCCGCACTGCAAAGCGCCAAGGCCCATCTGGAGTCGGTGCTGGCCAACATGTCGGCCGGCGTGCTGGTACTCGATGCCGAAGGCACGGTGGTCAACTCGAACGAGGCCGCCTGCCGCATCCTGCAGATGGAGCACTGCAACCTGACCGGTCCGCTGAACAGGATCGAAGGCCTGGAAACCTTCGCCAACTGCGTCACGCGCGCTTTCTCCGCGCAGAGCGCGCAGTCGGCCGCCGGCAGCACGCGCCAGCGCACCCACTGGCAGCAGCAGATCGAGATCCCGCGTCCGGGCGAGGACCACGACACGACCCTGCTGGCGCGCGGCTCGCGCCTGCCGGTGGGGGCGGGCAGCGGCTTCATCGTGGTGTTCGACGACATTTCCGACGTGATCTCGGCGCAGCGCTCGGTGGCCTGGGGCGAGGTCGCGCGGCGCCTGGCGCACGAGATCAAGAACCCGCTCACGCCGATCCAGCTGTCGGCCGAACGCCTGCAGATGAAGCTGCAGGAAAAGCTCGATGAGAGCGATGCGGCCCTGCTGGCGCGCGCGACTTCCACCATCGTCAACCAGGTCGATGCGATGAAGCGCATGGTCGACGACTTCCGCGACTACGCGCGCACGCCGCCGGCGGTGCTCGAGCCGCTCGACCTGAACGCGCTGATCGAGGAAATCCTGAGCCTCTACCTGGCCGAGGACGCTTCCGACATCATCCATGCCGCGCTGGCTCCGAACCTGCCGCGCGTGATGGGCGACCCGACCCAGCTGCGCCAGGTGATCCACAACCTGCTGCAGAACGCCCAGGACGCCCTGGTCGACCGCGGGCCGGACGCACCGCCGCCGCGCATCGACGTCGCCACCGAGATCATTCATTACACGGGCGCCGACGGCGCGGCCGGCATCGCGGTGCGCCTGGCGATCCTGGACAACGGGCCTGGCTTTGCGCCGAAAATCCTGGCGCGCGCCTTCGAACCCTATGTCACATCGAAGGCGCGCGGTACCGGCCTGGGCCTGCCGATGGTGAAAAAGATCGTCGACGAACACGGGGGCCGCATTGATATCCAGAACCGTCCAGACGGAAGTGGCGCGTCAGTATTCATTTTGCTGTTAAAGTTAGCACAAGAGGCGAACTTGGCCGAAGCGTAAATCGGGCATAAAATCACGACTGAAAAATCACGATTGACAACGAGCGTGTGAAAAAATCGTCAGGGCCAGGCGCATCGTCGAAGACAGTACGAGGGTACGGCGAGACGATGCAACGCAGCCATGGCGATTTTTTCACACGCTCAACGGGTGGAGACAGGAAGGCGAAACGATGGCGAACATACTCGTAGTTGATGATGAAATGGGCATCCGCGAGCTGCTCTCGGAAATCCTGGGAGACGAAGGCCACGCAATCACGCTGGCGGAAAACGCGCAGCAGGCACGCGAAGCGCGCGCGGCGGGGGCGCCCGACCTGGTCCTGCTCGATATCTGGATGCCCGACACCGACGGCGTCACCCTGCTCAAGGAATGGCAGCGCGACGGCCAGCTCACCATGCCCGTCATCATGATGTCCGGCCATGCGACCATCGACACGGCCGTCGAGGCCACCCGCATCGGCGCCCTGAATTTCCTCGAAAAACCGATCGCCCTGCAGAAGCTGCTGAAGGCCGTGCAGCAGGGCCTCTCGCGCGCCCAGGAAGTGGCGCGCGCGCCAAGCCCGCCGCCGCGCCCGAGCATGCCGCCGCCGATCGTCGAAAGCATGCCGGCCAGCGCACCGATGTATGCACCGCCGCCGCCGCCGATGCCGGCGCCGGTCAACGGCGCGCGCGTGGGCGTAGTCGGCCATGGCGAGACGCAGGGCTACACGCTCTCGTTCGACCTGCCGCTGCGCGAAGCGCGCGACGCCTTCGAACGCATGTACTTCGAGCACCACCTGGGACGCGAAGGCGGCAGCATGACCCGCGTGGCCGAAAAGACCGGGCTCGAGCGCACCCACCTGTACCGCAAGCTCAAGCAGCTTGGCGTCGAGCCGGGCAAGCTCGGCAAGCGCGGGGGATGAAGGGCTCGCCCGCCCCCATCCTGACCACCCTCGTCACCGGTCCCAGCGCCAGCCGGCGCGAGGCGGCGATCGCCGCCATCCTGGCCGGGCCAGCCCTGCACCAGAATGGTGCATCTGCCGTCATTCTCGAAGGCCTCCCCGACGGCAATCCTCTCCTTGAGCCCTCCAATAGCCTGTTGGTGGCCCGCATCGCGCCCGGCTGCCTTTGCTGCGCGGGAAATCTGGTGATGCGTGTTACATTGAACCGTCTCCTGCGCCAGCGTCCAGCCCGGTTGTTGATCGGCGTCGCCAGCAGCGAGCACCTGGATCAGTTGCGATCGTGGTTAAGCAGCGCACCATACGATCAGCTGTTGGTACTGACGCCGGACCGGCACTCTTGAAATCGGTTCGGCCAGCCCCACCTCTTCACTGAAGTCGAAGCCAGCCGCCCGCCGCCGCGCGGCTGGTCCAACACTCTGATCGAGAGAAGGAGTCATCATGAACATGATCTATAACAGCGAACAGTACAGCGTGGTCGAATTTGGCGTCGATCGCGACCTCGAAGCCCTGCGCTTCGGTGGTTACGAGATCGTCGACAAGGCCGGCCGTCGCGAAGCGTTCATCGGCGGCAAACTGGCACAATCGTTCCGGCGCGACGTCAACAACCTGATCGCGAGCGAGCCGACCATGGAGGAAATCGACGATTTCCTGGGCTCCTACGATACCCTGATGAGCCAACCGGTCGTGCTGCACTAAGCGCGCCAACGCCGCCCCGATGCGGCATCCGCAACAAGGAATCCCGCGCCGTCCATCCCGGCGGCGCGGTCCCTGCCTCCCGCCATGGTAAGCTGCTCGCCATGTGCCAACTTCTTGCAATGAACTGCAATGTCCCGACCGACATTGTGTTTTCCTTCACCGGTTTCGCCCACCGCGGCGGCCGCACCGATACCCACCACGACGGCTGGGGCATCGCCTTCTTCGAGGGCGCTGGTGTACGTCACTTCGTCGACCACCAGGCCGCGATCGCTTCCCCGATTGCCGAACTGATCAAGCGTTACCCGATCAAGTCCACCAACGTCATCGCCCACATCCGCAAGGCCACGCAGGGCCAGGTGGCGCTCGAGAACTGCCATCCCTTCGTACGCGAACTCTGGGGCCGCTACTGGGTGTTCGCCCACAACGGCGACCTGAAGGAATTCGCGCCCCGGCTCGATGGCGCCTTCCGCCCGGTCGGCAATACCGACAGCGAACTGGCCTTCTGCTTCCTGTTGCAGGAACTGCGGCGCCGCTTCGGTGACGACGCGCCCGGGCGCGCGGCGCTGCATGCGGCGCTGGCGGAACTGGTGCGCGAGATCGCCGGCTACGGCACCTTCAACATGATGCTCTCCGACGGCACCGCCTTGTTCGCCCATTGCTCGACCAAGCTGTGCTATGTCGTGCGCAAGTATCCCTTTACGTCGGCCTGCCTTTCCGACGAAGACCTGTCCGTCGATTTTTCGCAGGTGACCACACCCAACGACCGGGTCGCGATCATCGTCACCGAGCCGCTGACCACCAACGAAACCTGGACCCACTTCGCACCGGGCGAGTTGAAGCTGTTCGTCGACGGCGAACCGCAGGAAGGCTCGGTTTAGTATTCCGGCATCTTTTTTTATCCTGGAACGATGCCAAAAAGCCACTTAATGCCGAGAATCGGGTAGAGTGAGCGGCTTGAACCGATCACGGGACCGCGATGACCGATACCGCCAGCCTTGACCAGGCATCCCAGCCTCTGCAGCTACGCAACTTCTATCTGGCGCGCCAGCCGCTGCTCGACCGCAACCAGGCCTTGTTCGGCTATGAGCTGCTGTTCCGTAAGCGCATGGATGGCGGCGCCGAGATCGAATCGAGCCTTGCCGCCACCGCCGGCGTGCTGGCCCATGCGGCCCAGCTCGGACTGCCGCGCGCGATCGGCGACGCGGTCGCCTTCCTGAACGTCGACACCGAGGTGTTGATGAGCGACATCTTCGCCTTCCTTCCGCGCGAGCGCACCGTGCTCGAACTGGGCGCGTCGGTGGAAGCGAGCGACGCGGTGCTGTGGCGCCTGGCCGAGCTGGCCGGACATGGTTTCCGCTTCGCCGCCGAAGCATCGAGCCACGGCCCGCGCCTGGGGCGCCTGTTGCCGCTGCTCGACTACGTGAAGGTCGACCTGCGCGCCACGCCCGTGGTGTCGATGCTGTCCATCGTGCCGCGCCTGCGCGGCACCGGCAAGCGCCTGGTGGCCGAGAAGGTCGAGTCCCAGACCGAATACCGCACCTGCCTCGATCTCGGGTTCGACTACTTCCAGGGCTATTATTTCGCCAGGCCCTCGGTGCTGGCCGCCCGCAAACTCTCGCCCTCGCAGCTGGCGGTGGTCGATCTGATGAACCTGGTGAACTCCGATGCCGAGAACATCGAGATCGAGCGCGCCATCAAGCGCGACGTATCGCTTTCGGTGAACCTGCTGCGCATCGTGAACACGCCGGCGGCCGGGCTGCGCCAGCGCATCGATTCGCTCGGCCAGGCCCTGCTGGTGCTCGGCCGCCGCCAGCTGCAGCGCTGGCTGCAGATCATGCTGTACGCCGAGCCGGGCACGCGCGGCCACACCATGACCCCGCTCCTGATGCTCGCCAGTACGCGCGCACGCCTGATGGAACTGCTGGCCCAGCGCCTGCGCCCGGGCCAGCGCCAGGTGGCCGATGTCGCCTTCACGGTCGGCATCATGTCGCTGATGGATGCGCTGTTCTCGGTGCCGATGGCCGACCTGGTCGAGCAGATTCCGGTGAGCGAGGAGGTGGCGGGCGCGCTGGTAAAGCGCGCCGGCTTCTTTGGCGAACTGCTGCGCCTGGCCGAGTCGCTCGAACAGATGGAAGAGGGCGACGCGATGCTGCCCGTGCTGGGCGAGCTGGCCGACAACGGCGACGAACTCGTCGAGCTGGAGATGGCGGCTTTCGAGTGGAGCGAGAAGCTGGTGCGTTACGCGCTGTAGGGTGGGCGCTCCCGTGCCCACGCGTGACCTTTGCGTCGTGTTGGCGCGAAAAGCAGGCCGACAATGCTCATCGTTCACGCGTGGGCACGGGCGCCCACCCTACGTCCTCGGCATGCCCGCAGGGTAGGGGGATGGGGGGCGGTAGGGTGGACGCCCCGTGCCTACCAATCAAATCGATCTGCAAAGATTGCTTATTACGTCCCCGCCCACTGCTGGTGCAGGTCCGGATCGGTCCGCATTTCCCATAGCCCAAGCACGACGGTCGCCAGCCCAGTGAACAGCATGCTGGCGCTCATCGACCGGTCGGTGACGACATCCACCAGCCAGGGCGAGATCGCCACCCAGGCGCCGACCACGATGTTCACGACCACGGCCCAGACGTAGGTTTTATACAGGTCGAAAGCAGCCAGCGCCACCATGAGCGCGCCCGCCATGTAGGCGTTGATGGCGGGCGTCGAATCGCTCGGGTAACCCATTACCCAGGGCGAGACGAACAGCCAGATGCCCAGCAGCAGGATCGCCTGATCCTGCCAGCGCCGGGTGGAAAGATGCATTGCCATGGTGTCCTCCTCTGCGGTGCGGGACCAAGGTCCCCGAGGAATTAGGCAATCGGCATCAAGGGAAGTTCACCACAAGCCCTTACGACAGGTTCGGCGCCAGGTGACGTTCCACTTCGGCCTTGTCCATGCCGCGGCGCTGGGCCATGTCCTCGACCTGGTCGTCGTTGATCTTGCCGACCACGAAGTACTTCGATTCCGGATGGGCGAAATAGAAGCCCGACACCGCCGCGCCCGGATACATCGCGTAGGACTCGGTCAGCTGCATGCCGATCTCCTCGGCCTGCAGGGTCTCGAACAGCTCCTTCTTGACCGTGTGCTCCGGGCAGGCCGGGTAGCCCGGCGCCGGGCGGATGCCGACGTATTTCTCGGCGATCAGGTCGGCGTTGTTCAGGTCCTCGCACGCCGCATAGCCCCACAGGTCGGTGCGCACGCGCTCGTGCAGGTATTCGGCGAAGGCTTCGGCCAGGCGGTCGGCCAGGGCCTTGAGCATGATCGACGAGTAGTCGTCGTGGGCTTCCTCGAAGCGCTGTTCGTGCTTCTCGATGCCCAGGCCCGCCGTCACCGCGAACATGCCGATGTAGTCCGCCACGCCCGACTCTTTCGGCGCGATGAAGTCGGCCAGGCACTGGTTGGGGCGCTGCACGCCGTCGACCACGGGCTTCACGCCCTGCTGGCGCAGGCCGTGCCAGGTGAAGGCGACCTGGGAACGCGATTCGTCGGTATAGATCTCGATGTCGTCGTCGCGCACGCTGTTCGCCGGCAGCAGGGCAATGGCCCCGTTCGCCGTCAGCCAGCGGCCTTCGATGATCTTCTTCAGCATGGCCTGGCCTTCTTCATAGACCTTGCTCGCCGCTTCGCCGACCACCTCGTCGGTCAGGATGGCAGGGAAGGGGCCGGCCAGGTCCCAGGTCTGGAAGAAGGGGCCCCAGTCGATGTAGCGCGCCAGCGTGCCGAGGTCGACATTCTTGAAGACGCGGCGCCCGATGAACTTCGGCTTGACCGGGGCAAAGTCCAGCTTGGCCTTGTTGGCGCGCGCCTGCTCCAGCGTCACGGTCGGCAGCGCCTTCTTGCCGGCGTGCTGCACGCGGATGCGCTCGTAGTCGGCCTTGATCTCGGCCATGTACTGCTCGCGCGTTTCCTCGGTCAGCAGCGACTGGCCGACCGACACCGAACGCGAGGCGTCCGGCACGTAGACCACCGGGCCGTCGTAGTGCGGCGCGATCTTGACGGCCGTGTGGGCGCGGCTGGTGGTGGCGCCGCCGATCAGCAGCGGAATCCTGCGCTCGCGGAACCACGGGTCGCGCTGCATCTCGCGCGCGACGTGGGCCATTTCTTCCAGCGAAGGCGTGATCAGGCCCGACAGGCCGACGATGTCGGCGTTCTCTTCCTTGGCCTTGGCCAGGATGTCGGAGCAGGGCACCATCACGCCCATGTTCACGATCTCGAAGTTGTTACATTGCAGGACCACCGAGACGATGTTCTTGCCGATGTCGTGGACGTCGCCCTTCACGGTGGCGATCACGATCTTGCCTTTTGGTTTCGCGACCACGCCGGTGCGCGCTTCTTCCTGGGCCTTTTCTTCTTCGATGAAAGGCACCAGGTGGGCCACGGCCTGCTTCATCACGCGCGCCGATTTCACGACCTGGGGCAGGAACATCTTGCCTTGGCCGAAGAGGTCGCCGACGATGTCCATGCCGGCCATCAGCGGGCCTTCGATGACATTGATCGGGCGGCCGCCGGCGGCCAGCACGGCCTGGCGCGCTTCCTCGGTGTCCTCGACGATCCACTGGGTGATGCCGTGCACCAGCGCGTGCGCCAGGCGCTTCTCGACCGGGGCGCTGCGCCACTCGAGGTTCTGTTCCTGCTTGCCGCCGCCGGCCTTGAGCGTGCCGGCGAATTCGATCATGCGCTCGGTGGCGTCGTCGCGGCGGTTCAGCACCACGTCCTCGACGCGCTCGCGCAGTTCCGCCGGCAGGTCATCGTAGACGCCGACCATGCCCGCATTCACGATACCCATGGTCATGCCGGCCTGGATCGCGTGGTAGAGGAAGACGGTGTGGATGGCTTCGCGCGCCGGGTCGTTGCCGCGGAAGGAGAAGGACACGTTCGACACGCCGCCCGACACCTTCGCATGCGGCAGGTGCGCGCGGATCCAGCGCGTGGCGTTGATGAAGTCGTTCGCGTAGTTGTTGTGCTCTTCGATGCCGGTGGCGATCGCGAAGATGTTCGGGTCGAAGATGATGTCTTCCGGCGGGAAGCCGACCTTCTGCGTCAGCACGTCATATGCGCGCTTGCAGATCTCGGTCTTGCGCTCGAAGGTGTCGGCCTGGCCCAGCTCGTCGAAGGCCATCACGATCACGGCCGCGCCGTAGCGGCGGCACAGTTTCGCCTGGCGCAGGAATTCCTCCTCGCCTTCCTTCAGCGAGATCGAGTTGACGATGGCCTTGCCCTGCACGCACTTCAGGCCGGCCTCGATCACGCTCCATTTGGAGGAGTCGATCATGATCGGCACGCGCGAGATGTCCGGCTCGGAAGCGATCAGGTTCAGGAAGCGCGTCATGGCCGCCTGCGAGTCGAGCATCGCCTCGTCCATGTTGATGTCGATGACCTGGGCGCCGTTCTCGACCTGCTGGCGCGCCACCGACAGCGCCTCGTCGAACTGCTCGTTCAGGATCATGCGCGCAAAGGCCTTCGAGCCGGTGACGTTGGTGCGCTCGCCGACGTTCACGAACAGCGAGGATTCGTCGACCGTGAACGGCTCCAGGCCCGACAGGCGCATCGCGACCGGCACTTCCGGCACCGCGCGCGGCGTGGCCTCGGCCAGCAGCTCGGCGATCGCCTTGATGTGTTCCGGTGTAGTGCCGCAGCAGCCGCCGGCGATGTTCACGAAGCCGGCGTCGGCGAACTCGCGCAGCAGGGCCGAGGTGTCCGACGGCAGCTCGTCGAAGCCGGTGTCGCTCATCGGGTTGGGCAGGCCGGCGTTCGGGTAGATGCACACAAACGTATCGGCGATCCGCGACAGCTCTTCGGCATACGGACGCATCAGGGCCGCGCCAAGGGCGCAGTTCAGGCCGATGGTCAGCGGCTTGGCATGGCGCACCGAATTCCAGAAGGCCTCGACGGTCTGGCCCGACAGGATGCGGCCCGAGGCGTCGGTGACGGTGCCCGAAATCATGATCGGCTTGCGCGGCGTTTGCGGGTGTTCGTCGAAGTACTGGTCGATGGCGAACAGCGCGGCCTTGCAGTTCAGGGTGTCGAAGATGGTCTCGACCAGCAGCACGTCGACGCCGCCCTCGACCAGGCCGCGCACCTGCTCGTGGTAGCTCTCGACCAGCTGGTCGAAGGTGATGTTGCGCGCCGCCGGGTCGTTCACGTCGGGCGAGATCGAGGCGGTCTTCGGGGTCGGGCCGAGGGCGCCGGCCACGAAACGCGGCTTGTCCGGCGTCGAGTACTTGTCGCAGGCTGCGCGCGCGAGTTTGGCGGCCTCGACGTTCATCTCGTAGGCCAGGTGGGCCATGTGGTAGTCGTCCTGGGCCACGCTGGTGGCGCCGAAGGTATTCGTTTCGATCAGGTCAGCACCGGCCGCGAGGTAGCGCTCGTGGATTTCCTGGATCACCTGCGGCTGGGTGAGCGTGAGCAGTTCATTGTTGCCCTTCACGAACAGCTCGCGGTTGCCGGCGCCTTCGGGCGCGGCGAAACCAGCGAAGCGCGCGCCGCGGTAGGCGGCCTCGTCGAGTTTGTACTGCTGGATGATGGTGCCCATCGCGCCATCCAGGATCATGATGCGGCGCGACAGGATCTCGCGCAGCTGGGTTTCGATCGGGGAGGGCGTGGTGTTCGGGGCAGTCATGGTGTGCTTTCAATAGGCGTGCGCCAGGGACGGGCACGGTTTGGGCGATCTGAAATTATACGTCATCCCTGCAAGGGACTCGGGCGCCGGTGAGGCAGGACGGCAGATTGTATCGTTATGTGTTTATGCGAACGATTGTTACATGACGTTACAAAACCCGCCTGTTTAGCAATTTTACGGATACATACAGCGACGACAATAAATAAATGCCACGCGGAATGTGGCACGTTGTTAAAGAGACGGGAAGATTGCATGAACAAAGAGTACGAACCCGATTGGGACCAAGCAATGGTGCAAAACCACGTGGCACCGGCACCGAAGCAGCAACCGGCGGGCGTGAAGCAGATCGTGACGATCCGCCTCGACGTTGACATGCTGGAATGGTTCAAGGCGGCTGGTCCGGGCTACCAGACCCGTATCAACCAGGTCTTGCGCGAACATATGGACGCGCAACGCGCTGCGGAAGCAGCCGGCAATTAAATTGTCATCGAACGCGCCGCAGGGCGCGTTTTTCGTTTTGGGAATCGGTGGACGCGGGATGGCGATCGTAGGGTGGGCACCCCGTGCCCACGCGAACGCATGCGTCATGTTTGCATCTGAACGCGGCGAACGACCTGCGTTCCTGAACACGCGTTCGCGGTATGCACGGAACCCTGCCAACATCATGCGGCCTGACGGGTTTTGACGGCGCTCCCACTACGCCACCTTTTGCGTGGGCACGGAGTGCCCACCCTACGGTTCACACGAATGTCTGCCCTTCGAGCGGGAATCCTTTCAAGAACTCCGCCGCCGCCAGGCGCTTGCCGCCCGGCTTCTGCAGCTCCAGCAAACGCAGCGCGCCTTCGCCGCAGGCGACGACGATGCCTTGCTCATCGCTCGATACCACCGTGCCCGGCGCCGCATTGCCTCGGTAGTCGGCCAGTTGCGCCTTCCAGATCTTGATCGCAGTCCCGTTCACCATGCCTTGCGCGGCAGGGAAGGGGTTGAAGGCGCGCACCTTGCGCCACAGCGCCAGGGCCGGCAGCGCGAAGTCGAGCTTGGCCTCGTCCTTGCTGATCTTGGCGGCATAGGTCACGCCCGCTTCCGGCTGCGGCGTGGAAGTCAATTCCCCGCGCGCCATGCGGCGCAGCGCCTCGACGATCATGGTGCCGCCCAGCGCCGCCAGCTTGTCGTGCAGGCTGCCGGTGGTGTCGCCGTCTTCGATGGCCACGCGTTCGATCAGCATCATCGGCCCGGTGTCCAGACCTTCTTCCATGCCCATGATGGTGACGCCGGTTTCATGGTCGCCGCTTTCGATCGCGCGGTGGATCGGCGCGGCGCCGCGCCAGCGCGGCAGCAGCGAACCGTGGATGTTGATGCAGGGCGCGATGTCGAGGGTGCTGCGCGGCAGGATCAGGCCGTAGGCCGCCACCACCATCACATCGTAGTCGAGCGCCTGCAGGCGTTCATGCGCTGCGGTTGCCTCGAGCGCGCGCTGTGCGTCCTTGCTATCCATGCGCAGCGACAGCGGCTGCAGCACCTCGATGCCATGCTCCAGCGCCAGTTGCTTGACCGGCGAGGCCTGCAATTGCAGGCCACGCCCGGCCGGGCGGTCGGGCTGGGTCAGCACCAGGGGAATCTCGAAGCCGGCCTCGACCAGGCTACGCAGGGCGACAGCGGCAAACTCCGGCGTACCGGCGAAAACGACCTTCATGCGCGGCGCCTCAGTAACGGCGGCCAGCGGCCTTCAGGGCCGCTTCGCGCTCCATGCCGCGCTCTTCCTTCTGCAGCTTGGCCTTGATGCGGTTGCGCTTCAGGGGCGACAGGTATTCCACGAATACCTTGCCCATCAGGTGGTCCATCTCGTGCTGGATGCACACGGCCAGCAGGCCTTCGCACTCGAGCTCGAAGTACTCGCCCTTGGCATCCTGGGCGCGCACCTTCACGCGCGCCGGACGCTCGACGCCGTCGTAGATGCCCGGCACCGACAGGCAGCCTTCGTCATAGACCTGCTTTTCCTCGCTGGCCCAGGTGATTTCCGGATTGACGAAGACCAGCAGGTTGTCGTGCGTCTCGGTCACGTCGATCACGACCACGCGCTCGTGCACGTCGACCTGGGTCGCAGCCAGCCCGACGCCCGGCGCGTCGTACATGGTATCGGCCATGTCGGCGACCAGCTTGGCAAGACGCTCGCCGAATTCGGTCACGGGCTTGGCAACCTTGTGCAGGCGAGGGTCGGGATAGCGCAGGATCTTCAGGAGGGCCATATCAGGGAATTCAGTAACAGTTCAATAAGGGTTGGTGGAAATACGACAAGAAGATGGGGACGCAGGAGCAGGAATGCAACACGTGGCCCCGCCAGCAGGACGCGGTTTGTCTTGCTAGTTCAAGGATTTGTGTGCAGAATTTGATTCACTTCGGCAACCTTTCGGCAACCTTCATGATCCGCCAAGGCGATTCAAGGAACGTCGATTCGTGCTGTCTTCTTGCGCCGCGGCTGGCCAGGGTGACGGGGCAGCCTGCAATTCCGTGTCAATGCCGCACTTTACGGACGTCTTCAATGAAAAATTTTAGCACAGTCGTGACCCGCGCTGCTGCGGCGGCCCTCGTCGCGTGTGTCGTAGCCGGCCCCGTCCAGGCCGCGGAATGCGCCTTCAAGCCGAATGCCCCGGACCAGCACCGCGTCGTCAAGGGCGATACCCTGTGGGATATCTCTGGCGCCTTCCTCGAGCACCCCTGGTGCTGGCCCCAGGTCTGGGGCATGAACCGCGAGGAGATCCGCAACCCGCACTGGATCTATCCCGGCCAGATCGTGTATTTCGACCGTGTGCGCGGTCGCCTCTCGCTCACCAGGCCGGGCAGCGGCGACGGCCGCGGCGAGCCGCCCCTGGTGCGTTTGTCGCCCCAGGTCCGGAGCGAAGGCCTGGAGAACGAGGCGGTGCAGTCGATTCCCGCCGGCGTCATCGAACCCTACCTGACCCAGCCGCTGGTGATCGAGAAGGACCAGCTGGCCAGCGCGCCGCGCATCGCGGCCTCCGAGGAAAACCACGTCTACCTCGGCGTGGGCGACCGCGTCTACGTACGCGGCGATCTGCAGGGCGCGACCAGTTTCCAGGTGTTCCGCCCAGGCGGACCCTTGCGCGACCCGCAGACCCGCGCCGTGCTGGCGCACGAGGCCAGCTATGTCGGCACCGTCACGCTGGCGAAGCCGGCCGCGCCCGGCGTCGACGTGCACACCTTTACGGTGTCGAGCTCGGTGCGCGAGATGGGCGTGGGCGACCGCCTGGTCCCGGCCCCGCCGCCGGCCGTGCGCAACTACGTGCCGCATGCGCCGCAACAGCGGATCGATGCCCGCGTGATGTCGATTTATGCGGGCGTGACCTATGCCGGGCAGAGCCAGGTCGTCACTGTCAATCGGGGCGCGCTTGACGGGCTCGATGTCGGCTCCGTCTTGCAGCTTTATCATTTCGGGAAGACGGTGCCGGACCCGGATGGCCGCAAGGGTTTCCTCGGTTTCGGCCGGTCGACCATCAAGCTTCCCGATGAGCAGTATGGCAGCCTGTTCATCTTCCGAGTGTTCGGGCGCGTTTCCTACGGCCTGATCATGCAAGTGACGGCGCCGGTGGAAGTCGGCGACGTGGCGAAATCACCGGAGTAAACCCGCCGTGCAGGACACGGACCCCAACCCCGCCAGCCGCATCGCTACCTTGACCGACTGGCTGCGCCTGGAAGGGGCGAGCGGGGTCGGGTGCCGCACTGCGCACCACCTGCTGCGCGTCTATGGTTCGCCGCGCAGGATCTTCGAAGCCGGCCATGCGGCGCTTGCCGCCCAGGTGCCGGCCGCCACCGCACGCGCCCTGTGCGCGCCGCCTTCCTCCTCCACCCTGCAACAGCGCGACGCCGTGCTCGCCTGGCTCGAGGATCCCGCGCATGCGCTGCTGGCGCTCGACGATCCGCATTATCCGCAAGCACTGGCCAACATCCCCGATCCACCGCTGCTGCTTTATATAAAAGGGCGCATCGAACTGCTCGCGCGCCCGGGACTGGCCATCGTCGGCAGCCGCAATGCCACCAGCCAGGGCAAGGCCAATGCCCGGCATTTCGCTTCCGCCCTGTCGCAGGCCGGTGTCTGCGTCGTGTCCGGGCTGGCGCTGGGCATCGATGCCGCGGCCCACGAGGGCGCCCTGGAAGGCAGCGGCGCGACGATCGCCGTGGTCGGCACCGGCGCCGATTTGTTCTACCCGAGCCGCAACCGCGCCCTGGCCGAACGCATCGCGCGCGACGGCTGCATCGTCAGCGAGTATCCGCTGGGCACGCCGCCGACACCGGGCAACTTCCCGAAGCGCAACCGCATCATCAGCGGCTTGTCCGCGGGCGTGCTGGTGGTCGAGGCGGCGGCGCAGTCCGGTTCCCTGATCACGGCGCGGGTGGCGGGAGAGCAGGGCCGCGAAGTGTTTGCCTTGCCGGGCTCGATCCACGCGCCGCTGGCCAAGGGCTGTCATGTCCTGATCCGCGAAGGGGCGCGCCTGGTCGAAACAGTCGGCGAAATCCTCGATGCAATGCGCATGTCGCCGCTCGCGCCCGAAGTGGCAAGCGCGGCGCCGACCGAGACAGACTGTCTCGGTCTGCTGGAGTACCTCGGCCACGAACCGGTCGACATCGACACCCTGCTGGCGCGCAGCGGCGGCAATGTCGGCGAACTGAGCCTGGGTTTGCTGGCGCTGGAGATGGCCGGCATGCTCGAACGCCTGCCGGGAGGGAAGGTGCAACGTGTGCACCGGTGATGCCGCGTCGACAGCTGTTCGATCGACAGGCCGCATCGATAATTACTTACAAGCCTATATGAACCGATAAGGCCGAAAAACGACGATTTACGCATTGAGGATGCTCATGCACGCAGCAAGCTTGTGCCCGTACGAGCTTAGCTGCTACAGTAGCGTCACTATGTTCGACATCCTGGTCTACCTCTACGAGACGTACTATCGTCCCGAAGCCTGCCCCGAGCCGGCTGCACTGGCGCGCAAGCTCTCCGCCGTCGGTTTCGACGACTTCGAGATCTGCGAAGCCATCGATTGGCTCACGGGTCTTAACGAAATGGCCGCCGAAGAGCTGGCCGACGTGGTCGCCTCGAAAGGCACCCGCTACTACGTGGACGAGGAGTACAACGAGCTCGGCAGCGCCGCGATCGGTTTCATCCAGTTCCTCGAGAGCGCCAAGCTGATCAGCCCCGTGCAGCGCGAAATCATCATCGAACGCGCGCTCGCGGTCGACGAGTCGCCGGTCACGCTGAGCAAGCTGAAGATCATCGTCCTCATGCTCATGTGGAGCCAGGGCAAGGAGCCGGACGCGCTGATGTTCGACGACCTGTTCGGTTCCGATGACGAACAGACGCCGCGCCTGCTGCACTGAACCCGTACTGAATCCGCTGAACGGCCTGCCTTGCGCAGGCCGTTTTCTTTTGTGCGGCGTGCGTGCGGCAGGGCTGGAAGCGAGACAGCCGGTATCACTTCGGCACGGGCCTTGCCGCTTGCGCCGCACGCACCGCGTTGCGGCAAGGTCCACCGCACGCCATTAGCGCTTATCCTGCCCGCCGCCCGGCTTGCCCTTGCCGTAGTCCGAAGGCGACTGGTTCGGCTGCCCGCCCTGTTGCGAGCCGGTCACGCTCGACTGCTGCGATCCCGGCGGCCCGATGGGCGACTCCTGCGAGCCGGCGCGCTGGTCCTGTTCGAGGCCGCCGTAACCGGACTGCTGCGACATGCCGAGGCGTTCCTCTTCGGCACGCGCCTGCATGCGCTGGCCTTTCTGGCGCGCGCTCCAGCCACCTTGCTGGGCGGCCACGCCACCGCGTCCACGGTTGGGATTGCCGCCCACCGTGCCCTGGCCGGCGCTCAGATTTCCCGACTGCATATTGCCTGACGGGCGCTGCTCGGAGTTTGGCGTCCAGGACTGCGAATTCTTCGCCGACGGCGCGACCGCACCCGGCGGCTTGCCTTGCTGGCTGCCCTCGGCCACCGGCACCATTTTTTCGCGTGCCACACTGCGTCCGTGTTCGTTCACCATGCCTTTGTGTTTATCGCTCATGGTCATTTCCTCCCATCAAACGGCGGCGCTACGGTCCGCCAACAAGGCGATCATGCGCGCACGGCCGCGCCGCTTGTATCAGAATCGTGTCCGGTCCAATGTAGGAAAGCGCCCACTTTCACGGAAGAAGGCATGACTGGCTGCATCGTCAACGATCGGAAACAACCGCGCGTTTTCGGTACGGTGCTGTATTGCGTTGCACAACAGCGGTGCAGAGTCTACTTGCGAACAGCGCGATAACGCGCTTATCATTGGCCGCTCATTCCAGACTGTTACTACTAAGACACTAGCTGCGCAGCGGTCCCGCCGCCAAACCTGTATGATGCGCGAGCCAAACACCTAATATAAGTAAGACGAGAAACTTTATGACCAAAACCCTCATCATCGCCGAGAAGCCCTCCGTCGCGAATGACATCGCCAAGACGCTGGGCGGCTTCACCAAGCACGATGAGTATTTCGAATCCGACGAGTACATCCTCTCGTCCGCCGTCGGCCACCTGCTCGAAATCGCGGTGCCGGAAGAATACGATGTCAAGCGCGGCAAGTGGAGCTTCCAGCATTTGCCGGTGATCCCGCCTTACTTCGCGCTGAACCCGATCGCCAAGACCGAGTCGCGCCTCAAGGTGCTGAACAAGCTGATCAAGCGCAAGGATGTCTCGACCCTGATCAACGCATGCGACGCGGGCCGCGAAGGGGAACTGATCTTCCGCCTGATCGCGCAGAACGCGAAGGCGAAACAGCCGATCAAGCGCCTGTGGCTGCAATCGATGACGCCGACCGCGATCCGCGAAGGCTTCCGCCAGTTGCGCAGCGACGAAGAGATGCGTCCGCTGGCCGACGCCGCGCGCTGCCGCTCGGAAGCGGACTGGTTGATCGGCATCAACGGCACCCGCGCCATGACCGCCTTCAACTCGAAGGAGGGCGGCTTCTACCTGACGACTGTCGGCCGGGTGCAGACCCCGACCCTGTCGATCGTGGTCGAGCGCGAAGAGAAGATCAAGAAGTTCGTCCCGCGCGACTACTGGGAAGTGCGTGCCGAGTTCGTGTGCGCCGCCGGCGTCTACGAAGGGCGCTGGCTCGACCAGAAGTTCAAGAAGGACGAGAACGATCCGGAAAAGCGCGCCGAGCGCCTGTGGAGCCGCGCCGCCGCCGAATCCATTGTCGCCGCCTGCCGCGGCAAGCAGGGCGTCGTCACCGAGGAATCGAAGCCGACCACCTCGATGGCGCCGGCCCTGTTCGACCTGACTTCGCTGCAGCGCGAGGCCAACGGCCGCTTCGGCTTCTCGGCCAAGAACACCCTGGGCCTGGCCCAGGCCCTGTACGAGAAGCACAAGGTCCTGACCTACCCGCGTACCGATTCGCGCCACCTGCCGGAAGACTACATCGCCACCGTCAAGTCGACAATGGAGTCGCTGGCCGAGAACAACAATTACCACCAGTTCGCCAAGCAGATCAGCAAGAACGGCTGGGTCAAGCCGAACAAGCGCATCTTCGACAACACCAAGATCTCGGACCACTTCGCGATCATCCCGACCGGTGTCGCGCCGAAGAACCTGTCCGAGCCGGAACAGAAACTCTACGACCTGGTCACGCGTCGTTTCATGGCGGTGTTCTTCCCGCCGGCCGAGTTCCTGGTCACGACCCGCTTCACCGAAGTGTCGGGCCACCAGTTCAAGACCGAGGGCAAGGTGATGACCAACCCGGGCTGGCTCGCCATCTACGGCAAGGACACGACCGGCGACGACAAGGACGGCGCCACCCTGGTGCCGGTGCAGAAGGGCGAGAACGTCCTGGCCGACAAGGTGACCCCGAACGGCCTGGTGACGAAACCGCCTGCACGCTATACCGAAGCGACGCTGCTGTCGGCGATGGAAGGCGCCGGCAAGCTGGTCGACTCGGACGAGCTGCGCGACGCCATGGCTGGCAAGGGTCTTGGAACTCCGGCCACGCGCGCCGCCATCATCGAGGGCCTGCTCACCGAGAAATACCTGGTGCGCGAAGGGCGCGAACTGATCCCGACGGCGAAAGCGTCGCAGCTGATGACCTTGCTGCGCGGCCTGGGCGTGAACGAACTGACGGCGCCGGAACTGACCGGCGAATGGGAATACAAGCTGTCGCAGATGGAGAAGGGCAAGATTTCGCGCGACGAGTTCATGCGCGAGATCGCGCAGATGACCCAGATCATCGTCAAGCGCGCCAAGGAATACGACAACGACACCATTCCGGGCGAGTACGCGACCCTGCAGACCCCATGTCCGAACTGCGGCGGCACGGTCAAGGAAAACTACCGCCGCTTCGCCTGCACCAAGTGCGACTTCTCGATGAGCAAGACGCCGGGCAGCCGCCAGTTCGAGATCAACGAGGTCGAGGAACTGCTGAAGAACCGCACCATCGGTCCGCTGCAGGGCTTCCGCTCGAAGATGGGCCGTCCGTTCGCGGCGATCCTGCGCATCGTGCGCGACGAGGACATCAACAACTTCAAGCTGGAGTTCGACTTCGGCCAGGACCAGGCCGAGGGCGAAGAGGGCGAGGGCGTCGACTTCACCGGCCAGACCCCGCTCGGACCCTGCCCGAAGTGCAATGGCGGCGTCTACGAGATGGGCCTGGCCTATGTCTGCGAGCACCAGGTCGCCAAGCCGAAGACCTGCGACTTCCGCAGCGGCCGCATCATCCTGCAGCAGGAAATCCTGCCCGAGCAGATGGCCAAGTTGCTGAACGACGGCAAGACCGACCTGCTGCCGGGCTTCATCTCGCAGCGCACGCGCCGTCCGTTCAAGGCTTTCCTGGTGCGCGGCAAGGACGGCAAGATCAGCTTCGAGTTCGAGGAGCGCAAGGCCAAGCCGGCCGCCAAGGGCAAGGCTGCGGCGAACGACGACTCGGCAGGCGCCGATGGCGAAGCCGTCGAGACCAAGGTCACGAAGAAGCCGGCCGCCAAGGCCGCAGCCAAGACCGTGGCCGCGAAGAAGCCGGCGGCCAAGCGGGCCAGCGCCGCGAAGAAATAGGCGTTCACATGTGACGCCTAGGGTGGGCACTCCGTGCCCACCGGATTGATGCGCTAACGCGACCCCACCCTACGTCCCTCGCATCAATGCCGCAAGACGCCGACAAGCACTGCGCATAAAAAAACCGCGATCGACAGATCGCGGTTTTTTTCATGCCTTGTACTTCAGATATGCGTAGCGGCGAATTACTCCTGCCAGTCCTGCAGCGCGCGGATCGCCGCTTCGCCGCTGCGGATGGCCTTCACGCGGCGCACCACCTCCATGCGCCAGGCTTCATCGGCATCCTCGTCGGCGCCATCGACGTCTTTCAGCAACGTGCGCAGCAGCTCGTGCTTTTCGTCGGCGCTCAGCAGTTGAATTTTTTCGCGGATTTCGGCAAGCATGCTCGACATGTTAACCTCACTGAAAGTAGTGCCTTGATGATATAGCGAGTTTTACTGGTTGTCGACTGGCAGCATGTTATCTGTGGGTTTCTTGTCGATCAGCTTGTAATCCGGGTCGATTCCTGCTCTTCCCGGCTGCACGTCGACCACGAACGTGACTGTCTGGGCGCGCTCGCGCACCAGGCGCCGTTCGCGCGCCAGCGGATTGCCGTCGCGGTCGTCGACGCCGAATTCGATGGTGTCGGCCAGCGCCATGTCCTGCTCGATCGGGCCCCCTGCGCGCAGCTTGGCCGCGCTGGCGCGCAGCGTCACGACATACTTGCCGTCCGGGCGGCGGCGCGCGCTGGCGCTGTCGGCCCGGTTGTCGTAGAACACGATCGCCTCGAACAGGTCGTGCACCAGGTAGGCTTTATCCGGCGGCGCCACGGCGCGCAGGGCAGCGAGCAGGGAAGCGGCATCGGCGGCTTGCGTGCCCGGCTCGCCAGCCCTGCGCAGCAGATCGCGCAGCACCGCGTTGACGCGCTCCTCGCCGAGCTGGTCCTGCAGCAGGTAGAGCGCAAGGCCTCCCTTGCGCTGGGCCAGCCAGGATTCGCCGCCCGCCTGCGCCAGCGGCAGTTCGCGGCCGGTGGCGGTCGCGCGACCCATCAGGTAGGCACGCAGGTCCTGGCGCAGATAGCGCCGCATGGCGGTCGAGCCGAGGCTGCGGCGCAGCGTCATCAGCGCGGTGTACTCGGCCAGGCCCTCGGCCAGCAGGCCGCCGCCGGGGGCGCGCGATTCGGCCAGTTGCTGGCCCCACCACTGGCGCGCGGTCGTGTAGGCGCCGATGTAGAAGGGGTAATCGATCTCGGTGCGCGAGCCGGGGTCGACGTGCGCGATGAATGCGCCGGTCTCGGGCAGCTTGACCATGCCGGGGAAGGACTGTGCTTCGCCCGCATCGCGCGGTGTCTCGACCAGGCGCAGGTCGTGCAGGCGGTAGGGGCCGAAGGCGCGCGTGCCGTAGTCGAGAGCGGCGCTGGCGCCGCGCACCAGGCGGTCGACGTTCGCCTCGTGGCCCGGCCGGTAGAAGGCGTCGATGGCCACGTCCTGCCAGCGCTCGTGGCGCACCGCGTAGCGCGCCGAGGCGATCGCGTAGCTGTCGAGGATGGGCTGCTCGGCGCGGTAGCGGAAGTGGCGGCGTTCGCCCTCGATCCACTCGCGTTCGAGCGCGCCCGGGGCCACCGCGATCTGGTCCACGCCCGTGCTGACCAGGGCCTCGAACGCGATGCGGTCCGCGCCTGCGCCGCCATCCCTGCGCGGGCCCTGGCTGCGCGGCGCCAGCCCGTGGCGGCGGCGGTCGCGCTCGTCGCGCAGCTCGACCGCCGGCTGGTAGCCGATGCGCGGCAGGGCCTCGTTGGTGAGCCAGCTGCCGTTGGCCGCAACCGGCGTGTCGGTGCCGAAGCCCAGCAGGCCGCCCGGCGCCGCGCTCAACTGGAAATCGAAGGCGATGCGTGCGCCAGGGGCCAGCGGCGTCGCCAGGCGATAGCGGTAGAAGCCGCGCGCGCGGTCGCTCGTCACCAGGCGTGCCGGCTGCGACAGGCGCGCGGCCAGGTCGGAGCCGGGCTGCTGGTAGACGATCAGGTCGGCGATCGGCGCGGCGCTCCGGTTCTCGAGCTGGTAGTTGCCCGCGACAGCCAGCATGCGCGCGCGCGGGTGCAGGTCGACGCGCAGGCTGACCGCGGCCAGGCGTGGCTGGGGCAGGGCCTGGAAGCCACGGTAGCGCAGCTCGTAGTCGGCGCGCAGCGCCTCGGCCGTGCGCGTCATCCGGTAGTTGCCGGCCACGTCGAGTTCATACCACAGCAGCGCGCCGCTGCCGGCGAACAGCAGCAGGCCGGCGCCGAACGCCGCCAGCACGCGCGGCGTGAGGTTCTGGCGCGCCAGGCGCAGGCGGCTGGCCCACTCCCCGTTCACGCCGCGCGGCCACATCACTACCGTGGTGGCCAGCAGCATCAGCGCGGCGCCGGCGCTGTACGCTTCCAGCGCACGTTCGAGCTGCAGGTGATGGCCGTAGCCGTTCATGGCCGACCAGGGCAAGCCCGACGGCGCCGTGAGCAGCAGCGGGTGGTCCAGGCCCAGGCCCTGGCAGGCCACCATCGCCACGTACAGGGTGACCAGCAGCGCGTAGCCAAGCACCTTGCGCCCGCACAGCGCCTGTACCGCGAGCGCCACCACGGCCAGCAGCGCGTACTGCGGCAACAGGATGGTGAACAGGGTGCGCAGGTAAAGCCCGGTCTCGAGCGCGAACCAGCCCCGGAACACCTGGCACAGCATGGCGGTGAGCATGGACAGGAACAGCAGCAGGGCCTGGATGCCGACCAGCGCCAGGACTTTCGAAATCGGCGCCAGCCAGCCGGGCAGCGGCAGGGCGTCGAACAGCTGGGCGGTGCGGGCCTCGCGCTCGCGCCAGACCAGCTGCGCCGCGTAGAAGGTGGTGACGACAAGGATGAACAGCGAATTGGTGTCGCGGATCAGTTCCAGCATCTGCCAGGTGAGGGGATAGGTGCTGGAACCGTGCAGCATGCCGGAATCGAAGCTGCCCAGCACCAGCATGCCCATGCCGGCGACGGCGATCAGGGCAAAGGGCAGCGTCGCGACCGACTGGCGCAGCTGCAGCCAGGTCAGTTTCGCCAGCAGCAGGCCGAGGCTGCGGCGGGCGAAATCCGGGCGCTCGCGCGTGTTGACGGCCGCCTGCGACAGCTGCGGCGCGGGGTCGGGCGGGAGGCGCGGCTCGCCGGCGCGCACTTCGGCCAGGCCGGTCAGGTGCAGGCGCCAGTAGCCGAGCATGAGCACCACCAGCCCGAAACCGCACCAGATCAGGCGGTTGGCCAGGTAGATGCCTTCCAGCGTCACGTGGCGCGTATTGCGCTCGGCGACCGGCCAGTACTCGGTCAGCGTGATCAGCGCGGTGGTGGCGAAGGGGTCGATCAGGGCGGCCGCGGTCTTGTAGTCGAAGTCGCGCGCCAGCGAGGGCGCCACCGTGTAGCCGACCAGCAGCACGATGCTGGCCACATACACCGGCAGCATGCGCCGCGTGAGCGCCGCCAGCACGAAGAAGATCGCACCGAAGATGAACAGGTTGGGGAGCAGGGTGAACAGCCAGGGCAACAGGTAGGCCTTGATGCTGCCTCCGCCCAGGCGGTCCGGATCGATGCCCGGCACCAGGGTTCCCAACCAGACACCGAGCACGATGCCCGCGAAAATGAGGGCCAGCACGGTCCAGGCGCCGAGGAAGCGCCCGAACACATAGGCAGATTTGCCGATCGGCGCGCTGAAGAAGAAATGGTGCATTTCGTGCTCGAAGTCCTGCTGCACCGCGCGCCCCATCACGGCGGCCGTCACGATCACGCCCAGGCAGCCGAGGAAGGCGGTGGAGAGGGCTACCTGGCGCGGCGCGTCGATCAGCACCCGCGAGCCGAAGGCGACCACGGCTTCCTTGAACACGCCGCCGGCCGCGGCGGTCCACAGCAGGGCCAGCGCGACAAAGGCCCCGAAATAGACCCAGGTCGCCAGTTGGCGCAGGCGCTGGCGGATCTCGAAGCGGGCGATCGCAAGCAGCGCGGCCATGGATCAGCAGTTCCCCGTGGCGCCGTCGTGGCGGCCGGCGATGGTGGCGAAATAGACGTCTTCCAGGCTGGCGTGGGCCGGCTCGAAGCCCATGCCGGGATCGCGCTCGGCATACACGTGGATCAGGGTGCGGCCGGCGCGCAGGCGCGTCGAGATCACGGCGTGCTGCTTCTGGAACAGCGGCAGGTCGGCCTTGTCGACGAAGCGCGCCCAGATGCGCTCCTCGATGTCGTCGATCAGGCGCGCCGGTTCGCCGCACAGCAGCACCCGGCCCTTGTGGATGATCGCCATGTTCGAGCACAGGTCGGCCACGTCGGACACGATATGGGTCGACAGCAGCACGGTCTTGTCGGCGCCGATATCCGACAGCAGGTTATGGAAGCGCACCCTTTCCTGCGGGTCCAGGCCGGCGGTGGGTTCGTCGACGATGATCAGTTGCGGGTCGCCGATCAGGGCCTGGGCCACGCCGAAGCGCTGGCGCATGCCGCCCGAGAAGGTGCCCAGCTTCTGGTGGCGCACCTCGAACAGGTTGGTCTGCTGCAGCAGGCCGTCGACGACCTCGCGCCGGCGGTGTTTCTGCGCGATGCCCTTCAGCTGGGCGAAGTGGTCGAGCAGCTCATAGGCCGTGACCTTCGGGTAGACCCCGAAGTCCTGGGGCAGGTAGCCGAGCATGCGGCGTACCTCGTCCTTTTCATCGAGCACGTCGATGTCGTCGAGGAAGACCGAGCCGCTGTCGCATTCCTGCAGCGTTGCCAGGATACGCATCAGGGTCGACTTGCCGGCGCCGTTCGGCCCCAGCAGGCCGAACATCCCCTGCGGGATGTTCAGCGTGACCTTGTCCAGGGCCACGACGCCGTTGGCGTAGGTCTTGGACAGATTGCGGATGCGTAATTCCATGCGGACTCCAGGGTGGGCTTTGCATGGCGTTCATTTTCATTTCCGCCAAGCCTTTTTGACGCCTGCATTGTAGTCAATAACGGCCGAGTCAGGCGGGCCGATGCGACGCACGGCGCGATGGGTGGCCCAGAGTGCAGAAAGGCGGGGGCAGGGCGCATGCGGCATGGGTGAAGAGAAGCGGCGGACAGCGGGGCCGAGCGCGCGGCGAGGGGGGCGGGCGCGGCTCGAATGAGGGCGCGCTTATAATGGCATTTTCCGCGACTTATACGAATATTATGTTAGCGAACCGTTTTATCAGTCCCCTCGACCAGCTGATCGTCGGCTTCGACAAGGCGCTGCGCGTGGTCGGCGGCGTGGCCTCGGCCTCGCGCCCGAACCCGGCAACGCATGCCGTCGACTGCGAGCTCGACGAGCGCCAGCAGCGCCACAGCGCCGGCCTGATGCGCGTGAACCACGTCGGCGAAGTCTGCGCCCAGGCGCTCTACGACTCGCAGGCGCGCCACGCGCAGTCGGCGGCGATGCGCATGCAGTTCGAGCAGGCCGGACGCGAGGAGGAAGACCACCTGGCCTGGACCGCGCAGCGCCTGTCGGAGCTGGGCTCGCAGCCGAGCATGCTCAATCCGCTGTGGTATGCCGGCGCCTACGCGATGGGCACGGTGGCCGCCAAGCTGGGCGACGCCAACAGCCTCGGCTTCGTGGTCGAGACCGAGCGCCAGGTCGAGGCCCACCTGAACAGCCACCTCGACATGCTGCCGCCGCAGGACGCCAAGTCGCGCGCGATCGTCGACCAGATGCGCATCGACGAGATCGCCCACGGCGCCGCCGCCCAGAACCTCGGCGCGGCCGAGATGCCGGTGCCGGTCAAGCTGGCGATGAAGGCGTTCGCGAAGGTGATGACGACGACGGCGTATTACGTTTAAGAGGTGTTGCCGTTGTAGGGTGGGCACCTGTGCCCACGCGGTCGTGCCCTTGAAGACCCGATGGTGTGATCTTGCCGGGTGCGATCGCTGGATTGCACATGACGTGAATCTTACCGATGCCGCAACATTGGCTTGTGCCGTACCGCGTGGGCTCGAGAGCCCACCCTACGAAAACCGGTCAAGCCGCTTCGACGATCTCGAACGAATGCGTGATCTCGGCCGTCTTGGCCAGCATGATCGAGGCCGAGCAGTACTTCTCGTGCGACAGCTTCACGGCGCGCTCGACCGCGGCAGGCTTCAGGTTGCGGCCGCTGACGACGAAGTGGAAATTAATCTTGGTAAAGACCTTCGGATCGGTGTCGGCGCGCTCGGCTTGCAGGGTCACGTCGCAGCCCTGGACATCCTCGCGGCTGCGCTTCAGGATCAGGACCACGTCGAACGCGGTGCAGCCGCCGGTGCCGGCCAGGACCAGCTCCATCGGCCGCGCGGCCGTGTTGTGGCCGCCGGCTTCCGGCGCGCCATCCATCGCCACGGTGTGACCCGAACCGGTCTCGGCGCGAAAACTCATGCCCGACGGGCCATTCCAGCTGACTTTGACTTCCATGTGCGTTTCTCCGCTGTTTGTGCTGCCCCTATTGTAGAACAGCCCACCGCGGCCTGCCGGGGTGGGCTGTGGTCTTGCAGTCGGCGGTCCGGCGCCTATACCGACAGCACGTAGCGCTCGCTCTTCATGCGCCAGCTGGCGAAGCCCACCGCGATGGCCGCCGCCAGCGCCGACGACAGGAAGGTCATCGCCACCGGCCACAGGCCGATCTCGCCGCCCTTGGCCATTTCGCGCAGCAGGGTCTGGTTAGACAGCATCGGCACCATGTACATCCACTCGGCCGTCTTGAGTTCCATCATCGAGATGATGATGCCCGGCGCCAGCGGCACCAGCATCGCGATACTGAGCACGCTCTGGGCTTCCTTGAACGATTTCGCGTTCATCGCCAGCGCAATCTGCAGGCCGGCCGCGAACAGGCACAGCGGGATCGAGGCAAGGCACACCAGCGCCAGGTCGGCCCAGGTCAGGGCCCAGGACATGCCGATTTCCTCCAGCGGCAGCCAGGACAGGATGCCGTGGGCCAGCGCCAGTTCCAGCGTGACCCCGGCCACGGCCAGCACGCCGGCGGTGAGCCACTTGCCGGTCACGAGCTCCCAGGCGCGGGCCGGCTGGGCCATCAGCACTTCCATCGAGCGGCGTTCGCGCTCGCCGGCGGTCATGTCGACCGCGGTCGACATGCCGCAGATGAAGGCCGGCAGGAACAGGATGCCGAGGATGCTGCCGATGAAGCCGGCCGAGCGCGAGGCATTGGTGCCGGTATCGAAGCGCTGCACCTGGATCGGCGCTAGCGCCGCCGGCGACACGCCGTGCGCCAGCAGGCGCGCGCTGGCCACGTTGGCGCCATAGGCCTGGAGCACGTCCTCGACCTCGCGCCGCTGCGTGTAGTTCTCGTCGGCCGAGTCGTACCACAGCTCGACGCGCGCCGGACGCATCGCCGCGTAGTTCTCGGTGAACTTGTCGGACAGGCGCAGCACCACCGGGTACTTGCGCGACCGCAGCAGCTCGGCGATGGCTTCCTCGTCGAGCGGGCCGGTTTCCGCAACCGTGACGTTCCTCTGCTTGAGCTGGGCCATCAGGGTCGGCGCCTTGGCGGCGCCGATCACGGCCACCTCGATGCCGTCGCGTTCCGGCTTGGTGGCGCGGTCGATCGACTGGTTCAGGAGGTAGCCCAGCATGAGCGGGTACATGAAGGTGAACAGGGCGAGCAAACCCAGCGTGCGCTTGTCGCGCAGGGTTTCGCGCAGCTCCTTGAGAAGTACAACCAAAAACTTCGGTTTCATGCGGCGATTCCTTCCTCGGTGCCGACCAGGCTGACAAACGCGTCTTCCAGGCTGGCGATGCCGGTACGCCGGCACAATTCTTCGGGCGAGCCCTGGGCCACGGTATGGCCCTTGGCAATGACGATCACGTCGTCGCACAGGTGGGTCACTTCCTGCATCACGTGGGTGGCCATGATCACGCAGCAGCCCTCCTGGCGCAGGGCGGCCAGCGCGTGGCGCAGCGCGCGCGTGCTCATCACGTCCAGGCCGCGGCTCGGTTCGTCGAGCAGCAGGTGGCGCGGGCGGTGCAGCAGGGTGCGCGCCAGCGCCACCTTGATGCGCTGGCCCTGGGAGAAGCCCTTGGCGCGGCGCTCGAGGATGTCGTCCATCGCCAGCAGCTCCGACACTTCGTCGATGCGCTGGCGCAGGGCGGGGCCGCCCATGCCGTTCAGTTCACCGAAATAAGCGAGGTATTCGCGTGTGGTGAGGCGCTCGTACAGGCCGAACTGGTCGGTCAGGAAGCCGATGTTGCGGCGTACCGCCAGCGGGTCCTGTTCCGGGTCGACGCCGTCGATCGAGATGCTGCCGTGGTCGCGCCTGAGCAGGCCGATCAGGGTGCGCAGCAGGGTGGTCTTGCCGGCGCCGTTGGGGCCGAGGAGGGCGGTGATCTGGCCGTCGCGCGCCTGGAAGCTCACGCCGCCGAGCGCCTGCACCTCGCCGAACTGTTTACGTACATCTTGTACTTCGATCATGGTGAACTCGATTCAGGGTTGCGGCCCGGCGCTGCCGAGCTGGAAGGTCGGAGCCGGGATCTCGGACAGGCACTTGGCGTCGAGCTGGCCGGTCGGCTTGTCGAGGAATTCGCGCAGCAGGCGCGGCGCGCAGCCCAGTTGCGAGACGCCGTGGCCGGCATTGGCCACCACCAGGTGGCGCGCATTGCTCATGTGGCGGGCGGCCGCTTCCGCGCGCCGGGGCGGCGTCACGGGGTCGAGCGCACCCGACAGCAGCAGCGCCGGCGCGGCGATCTTCGTCGGCTCGGCGTAGGGCACGGCCGGCACGTTCATGGCCTTGCACAGGGCGGGAATGCGCTCGGCCAGCGGACGGGTCAGCAGCGCCGCGTCGTCCTTGAGCAGTTCCGGCGTCATGCGCGGCACGTCCTCGGCGCAGACCACGGCGAAGTGCAGCAGCATGGCGGCCGAGCCATCGCCGCCAAAGTCGCCGGCGATGTTGTGGCGCGCAACGAAAGGTTCCCAGCGGCCCTGGTAGGCGCTGTGGATCAGGAAGGGCAGGCGGCGTGCGTCGGCCGGCGAATACAGGATGTTGTGGACGGTGCCGAGGAAGCGCTGGCCGGTCATGGTGAAGCTCACCGGCGCCGCTGTGCGCGGATCGGCGATAGCCAGCCTGACGCCCGCTTCGGTGCGCTTTGCCAGCGCGTCGAACTCGGCGCGCAGGTTCGGATAGGCCTTGTTGCAGCCGGCATTCGCGGCGCACTGCGCGAACAGCTTGTCGAGCGCGGCCGAGCCGTCGCGCCCGCCCGCCGGGATGACCTGGTCGGGCGCGGCAACGCCGTCCAGCACCAGCGCGCGCACGCTGTCGGGATAGGCGCGGGCATAGGCCTGGCCGAGGCGGGTGCCGTAGGAGCCGCCCCAGAGATTGACCTTGCCGTAGCCGAGCGCGCGCCGCACCTGCTCGAGGTCGCGCGCGGCAGCAAGCGTGGTGTAGGCGGAGAACGGCGCGCCGCTTTTCGCGATGCAGGCGCGCAGCTCGGCTTCGAGCTCGGCGTCGCTCATGGTCTCGTGCTCGGGACGGCTTTCGCAGTCGAGCTTGCCCGACAGCCCGGTGCCGCGCTGGTCGATGAAGACGATGTCGCGTGTGGCGCGCACGCGCCGGAAGGCGGCGTTCAGCAGCGGCAGCACTTCGCTGCCGGCCTGGCCGGGGCCGCCCGCCAGCACGAACAGGGGATCGGAGCGCGAGGCTTCGCGGAAGGCCGGCGCCACCGTGACGTGCAGCTTGAGCTTGCCGCCGTCGGGTCTGGCGTAGTCGAGCGGGACCGGGAGGGTCAGGCAACGCAGGGTTTCCTCGGAGCCGGGCAGGTGGCAGCTGCGCTCTGCGAGGCCGGGCGCCCTGGCGGCAGGCGCGGCGTGTGCGGCGCTCGAGAGCAGCAGCGCGCACAGGGGAAGCAGGATGGATCGGATTTTCACAAAAACTCCTCAGACAATTGATCCATAGTAATTTGTCATCGTTTCCTGGGTCAACTTATGTTTCGCTTAAGAACGCTGGAATCGTCCGAGTCTAGAGTGGCCGGCAGGACAATGACATTGAGCAAACTCACTGCATCGGACGATGCGGGCGGGAATGCGACAGCCGCCTGACGCCGCCTTGACGCGACAGGCCGCAACAAGGTATCATCGTTGGCTTTCCATTTGCTCAGGAAAAGACAATAAGGCAGAGTCCGCAGCAACAATTGCGGAACCACCATTTGAGCAATTTACCTATTAGGAAGTCAACATGAAAACTTTTTCCGCTAAGGGCCATGAAGTCCAGCGCGACTGGTTTGTGATTGACGCGACGGACTTGGTCCTCGGACGTGTTGCCAGCGAAGTGGCACTCCGACTGCGCGGCAAACACAAGCCGGAATTCACTCCGCACGTCGATACCGGTGACTACATCGTCGTCATCAACGCAGGCAAGCTGCGCGTGACCGGCACCAAGGCCACCGCCAAGACCTACTACCGTCACTCGGGCTACCCGGGCGGTATCTACGAAACCAACTTCCTGAAAATGCAACAGCGCTTCCCGGGCCGTGCCCTGGAAAAGGCTGTCAAAGGCATGCTGCCGAAGGGCCCGCTGGGCTACGCCATGATCAAGAAGCTGAAAGTGTACGCGGAAGGCACCCACCCGCACGCAGCACAGCAACCACAAGCACTGACCCTCTAAGGAACTGACATGATCGGTAACTACAACTACGGCACTGGCCGTCGCAAGAGTGCAGTCGCTCGCGTGTTCATCAAAGCTGGCACCGGCCAGATCATCGTGAACGGCAAGCCGGCCGCCGAATACTTCTCGCGCGAAACCGGCCTGATGGTCATCCGTCAGCCGCTGGAACTGACCGGCAACGTCGAGCGTTTCGACATCAAGGTCAACGTGCACGGCGGTGGTGAATCGGGCCAGGCAGGCGCGGTTCGTCACGGCATCACCCGCGCACTGATCGACTACGACGCAGGCCTGAAGGGCGACCTGGCACGTGCCGGTTTCGTCACCCGTGACGCCCGTGAAGTCGAGCGTAAGAAAGTCGGCCTGCGTAAAGCACGCCGCGCAAAGCAGTTCTCGAAGCGTTAATCGTTTCCTGCTGCTGGCAGCGCCTTCGGGCGCTGTTGCACAAAAGCCGTCCTCCGCAAGGTGGGCGGCTTTTTGTTTTTGCGAGCCGCTGCATGCATGATGCTTAAAAAGAGTAAATCTTTTTTGTATTCATCGATATTCGCGGATATTCACCTTCCAAGTCATGCATGAATCGCCAAGAATACGACCATTCCATTGACGTTCAGGAAAGGTCCATATGAATTTTGGCGAAAGACTCAAACAGATCAGGACGGACAAGGGCCTGACCCAGCCGCAGTTCGCGCAACTGGCCGGCATCGAGCAGTCCTATCTGTCCAAGCTGGAAAACGACAAGTCGGTGCCGTCGGCCGAGATGTTTTCCACCATCCTCTCCGCCCTGGAGATGGATGCGGCGACCTTTTTGCAGGACGTGGATCAGGATGTGCTCGCCACGACCCTGCGCCATATCCCGGCAGTGAACCAGTTCACTGCCGGCGCGGCGACGGCCCAGCTCAGCCAAACGAAGCGCTGGCTGTTCGGTGCGGCTGGCGCGTGGATGCTCGGCTTTGCCATGATGCTGGCGGCGCACGACGGCATTTTCTTCTCGAACCAGCTCTACAAGTACACCTCGCCGGGAGTGATCCGGGCTGGCGAAGCGGAGAACATCTTCACCACCTGGAGGGAAATCCTGGCGCAGCAAATGGTCGCCAAGATCATCACAATCGAGGCCATGGCGAAACAGTCGGCCGAGTTCCTGGCGAAGCGGAATCGGCCGGTTACCGTGGAATGGCCGAACAGCCGCGGCACCGTGTATTACGAGGCGGCGGAAAACGGCCGGCGCCGCTTCGAACTGGTCGATACCCGGCATATTCAGGCGCCGGGCAATCGCATCCTGCAATATATCGGCGCCATTGTCTTCGCATGCGGTTTCGCCGGCCTGTTCATCGAATGGCGGCTGCGCCGTCTCAAAACCAGGCTCATCAAATAAGAACCGAGGAAAACTCCCTGTCGCAGACTTGCAGGGGGTCTCGAAGCGTTCATCGCTCCGGCGGCGTTTTACGCCGGTGCTTGACTCTGCCATTAGTGTCAGCCTTCAGCATGTCGACATCGCGCCCTTTTGAGGCGCTCACACAGGGAGATCGACATGACGCTGAAGAATCCGCTTACCGCCTTCGCCGCCGCCAGCCTGCTGGCGCTGAACCTCGCCAATACCGCCTCAAGCGCCGAACCGGCCGCATCCGTCCCGGTGTCGTATGCCGTCGCAGTCCAGAACAATCCGCTCGGCGCGAACGACGCCTGCGGCACCGGCGAGCCCGACAGCGCGAGTTATGCGCCGGACACCCTGGTGCGCGCCCTCTACGATATCGTGACGGGACCGGCGGGCGCGAAGAAGGACTGGGGGCGCATGGCGAACCTGTTCGCGCCGGGCGCCATCGTCACCACCACCACGCACCGCGACGGCGCCTTCCTGGCCGATCCGCAAACGCCGGCCCAGTTCGCCGCACTGAACGACCGTCTGCTGGGGCACCGCAACTTCTATGAGCGCGAAGTGACGCAGCAGATCCAGTCCTTCGGCCACATCGCGCATGCCTGGAGCACCTATGAAACGCGCGACCGTCTCGACGGCCCGGTGCGCGTGCGCGGTGTCAACGCCTTCCAGTTGTTGAACGACGGCAAGCGCTGGTGCATCCTGTCGCTGACCTGGGACGCCGAAACGGCCGCGCACCCGATCCCGCCCGCCTTCGACGCCGCGCCGGCGCGCAAGTAAATGGTTCAGGGGCGCGGCGGCTCGGCCGGGCCGCCGAGGCGCCGCTGTTCCTCGAGGAAGGCGAGGCGCTCGGCGGCGCTGCTGCGAATCGCCTGCAGGGCGGCGATGCGCTCGTCGAGTTCGCCGAGCTTGCTGCCGTAGAGCGCGATCACATCCGCGCATACTTCGCGCAGGCTCGGTTGCGGCGCCAGCATCGACACCAGCGGCCGGATTTCCTCGACCGTGAAGCCGTTGCGCAGCAGGATGCGGATGCGCTGCACGAATTCGACGGCGGCGGGCTCGAAATAGCGGTAGCCGTTCTCGCGGCGCTTGGCCGCCAGCAGGCCGCATTGTTCGTAGTGGCGCAACGAGCGCACGCTGGCGCCGGTCTGCTGCGACAGTTCACCGATGCTCAGCATGGATGGGCTTCCTGCGCAGCCGTGTCCGCGCACTTTGTTTTATTGTCCATACGAAAATTATACGCAGACGGCATCGCCTGCGACAGGCCCTGGGCGGCCGCGAGCGTTCGCTAGCGCACCGCCGCATGCTTTTCAGGCTGCTAGCCTGTGGGGGCGCACATATCGCAGGAGAAGCACGTGTCTATCAAAAGGATCAGTCTCGGCTTGCAGGGCGGCGGCGCGCTCGGCGCTTTCGGCTGGGGCGTACTCGACCGCCTGCTGGCCGACGAACGCATCGAGATCGCGGCGATCAGCGGCACCAGCGCCGGCGCGGTCAACGCTGCGGTCCTGGCCGACGGTTACGCCCTGGGCGGCGGACGCGAAGGGGCGCGCGCGGCCTTGCGGCGCTTCTGGCTCGGGCTGAGCACGGCTTCGCTGTTCAGTCCGGTCAAGCGTACGCCGCTCGACTACGCCAGCGGCGACTGGACCTTGCGCAATTCGCCTGGTTACCAGCTGATGCAGCTGGTCGGCGGCGTGCTGGCGCCGCCCAGCTCGCCGCTGAGCATGAACCCGATGCTGCCGCTGCTGGCAGGCTTGATCAATTTCGAGCGGGTGCGCCAGTGCCGCGAGATCGCCATGTTCGTGCCCGCCACCAATGTACGCACCGGTCGTGGCCGCATCTTTACCCGCGAGCAGCTTGACGCGTCGGTCATCGCCGCCTCGGCCTGCCTGCCGCACGTGTTCGCACCGGTCGAGATCGATGGCGAAGCGTATTGGGACGGCAGCTTTGTCGGCAATCCTTCGCTGTCGCCCCTGGTTGACGCCGACGCGCGCGACATCGTGATCGTCCAGAACAATCCGGTCGCGCGCAGCGGCCTGCCGATGAGCCTGAGCGACATCCACAGCCGCGCCAGCGAGATCGCCTTCAACATCAGCTTCGTGCGCGAAGTCAGCGCCATCCAGCACCTGGGCGCCCTGGTCGACGCCGAGCAGAGCGAAATGGTGCACACGGCCGGGGTGCGCCTGCACATGATCAGCGGAAACGACGAGCTGCAGCGCCTCGATCTGTCGACCAAATACAATACCGAATGGCCCTTCCTGCTGCACCTGCGCGACCTGGGCAGCGCGACGGCGCAGCGCTGGCTGGACGAGCACTTCGGCCACATTGGCGTGATGTCGACGCTCGACCCGGTGCCGGTCTACGAGCCGGAACGCCTGACCGGTACGACGGGTTGAAGCTCTTTGCCGGACCGGCTTGCGGCCATGCAATATTTGCATCCCAGGCCGGGAATGCAAATAATATTTGCAAGGCCTTGCCGGCTGCCGCAGCAGCGTTTCCGGCACCCTATGCGGTGCGCTGTTAAAATTGCAGCCTCGACTCGCAAGTCTCATTTTTAATCAAGAAGGAAAGAACATGATCAAAGTTGGCATCGTTGGCGGAACCGGATACACGGGCGTGGAATTGCTGCGGCTGCTGGCCGCGCATCCCGACGTGGAGCTGACCGCGATCACCTCGCGCAAGGAAGATGGCCTGCCGGTGGCCGACATGTTCCCCTCGCTGCGCGGCCGCGTGAACCTGGCCTTCTCGGCCCCGGACAAGGCCGACCTGACGAAGTGCGACGTGGTCTTCTTCGCCACCCCGCACGGCGTGGCCATGGCGCAAGCCCCGGCGCTGCTGGCGGCCGGCGTCAAGGTCATCGACCTGGCGGCGGACTTCCGCCTGAAGGACCGGTCCGCTTTCGAAAAATGGTACAAGATGGAGCACAGCGCGCCCGAGCTGATCGAGGAAGCGGTGTATGGCCTGCCGGAACTGAACCGCGAAGACATCAAGGGCGCGCGCCTGATCGCCAACCCGGGCTGCTACCCGACCACGATGCAGCTGGGCTTCGTGCCGCTGCTGAAGGCCGGCATCATCGATGCCAGTAATCTGATCGCCGACAGCAAGTCGGGCGTCTCGGGCGCCGGCCGCAAGGCCGAGATCGGCACGCTGTTCTCGGAAGCAAGCGACAACTTCAAAGCCTATGGCGTGGCCGGTCACCGCCACACGCCGGAAACCTCGGCCCAGCTGCAGCGCTTTACCGACCAGAAAGTCGGCCTGATCTTCACGCCCCACTTGGTGCCGATGATCCGCGGCATGCACTCGACCCTGTATGCGCGCCTGACGAAAGACATCGACGACGCGGCCCTGCAGGCCCTGTTCGAGGCCGAGTACAAGGATTCGCCTTTCGTCGACGTGATGCCTTTTGGCTCGCACCCGGAAACCCGTTCGACCCGCGGCTCGAACATGCTGCGCCTGGCCGTGCACCGTCCGGACGGCGGCAACACCGTCGTCATCCTGGTGGTGCAGGACAACCTGGTGAAGGGCGCGTCCGGCCAGGCCGTGCAGTGCATGAACCTGATGTTTGGCCTGGAAGAAACGACCGGTCTGCAGCACATCGCACTGCTGCCGTAATAAAGCCGCACCCCGTCAGGTAATTCCTACAGGCACTACCTGACCAGAGCTAGATCAAGGTGGTAACTGTTGAGGACGGTAAATTGATCGTTGCACTGATCGGTGCAACGATCCTTTTTCCCGTCGCAAATTCCATTTATCTACAGGGGTGCCACCATGTTCGGTCGCAACGCGAAAAGCGAAATTGACAGCCTGATCGGCATAGCCGCCCGCATCGAAGGCGACCTGTGTTTCAGCGGCGGCCTGCGCATCGACGGCGAAGTACACGGCAACGTGATTGCCAGCGAGGGACCGGACAGCGTCCTGATCGTTTCCGAGCACGCCCGCATCGAGGGCGAGGTACGCTGCGCCAACCTGGTGGTGAACGGCTACATCGCCGGCTCGGTTTACTCGACGGAGCTGCTTGAATTGCAGCCGAAAGGCCGCATACATGGGGATGTCCATTACAAGCTGCTCGAGATGCACGGCGGCGCCCTGGTAACCGGCAAGCTCACGCACCAGCCGGCGGGCGAGCCGGTGTTCCATCTGGCGGAAGCGGAGAGGGCCAAAGCATGACCGGCGCGAACCGTCTATAATGGCATAAATCCGAATCCAATCAGGAGTTTATCCCATGACTGCAGTGGCCGAAGTGCAAGACTTTGACACCATCCCGACCCCGATCGTCTTCACCGACAGCGCCGCTGAAAAAGTGGCCCAGCTGATCGAAGAAGAGGGCAATCCCGACCTGAAACTGCGCGTGTTCGTGCAGGGCGGCGGCTGCTCGGGCTTCCAGTACGGCTTTACCTTCGACGAAATCGTCAACGAAGACGACACCACGATGGAAAAGAACGGCGTTCAGTTGCTGATCGACTCGATGAGCTACCAGTACCTGGTCGGCGCAGAGATCGACTACAAGGACGACCTCGAAGGCGCCCAGTTCGTCATCAAGAACCCGAACGCGACCAGCACCTGCGGCTGCGGTTCGTCATTCTCGGCGTAAAGCATCGCACAGCCCGGCTCGCCGGGCGTCGCTTCCAGATCCGGGCAATGCCCGGATTTGTTTTTTGAGGTTACGGTTTGGTAGGGGGGACACCTGTGTCCACGCTGTCTCGCGGCCTGAATTTCCTGCGGCAGCATTTTCACGGTGACGACGTTGGGCCGCGCCAGTGAAGCCGCGTTAATGCATGCGATGATCCCGCGTGGACACAGGTGTCCACCCTACAAAACCAAAAAACTGGCCTCGCTCAAGCCGGATACAGCGCCCCCAGGATACGCGGCCCCTGCGCCCCCGTCACCGCCGGCATGTTGCCCGGCTCGCGCTGCATGAACCGGTAGCCCAGCCAGGCAAAGGCCAGCGCCTCGACCCGGTTCGGGGCCACGCCCAGCGTCGCGGTCGATTCCACTGCCACACCCCCGCCAAGCGCGGCGGCCAGCATGCGCAGCAGCGTGCCGTTGAAGGCGCCGCCGCCGCAGACGTACACCGCGTCCACATGGCGACTTTCGAGACGGATCGCGTCGGCGATCGTGCGCGCGGTCAGGGCAACCAGCGTTGCCTGCACGTCGGCCGGCGCCAGGTGGGTGAAACGGGCCAGGTGCGCGTCCAGCCAGTCCATGTGGAACAGGTCGCGCCCCGTGCTTTTCGGCGCCGGCTGGCGGAAGTAGGGCTCATCCAGCAGTGCGGCCAGCAAAGCCGCGTCGACGCTGCCGCTCGCGCCCCAGGCGCCGTCGGCATCGTAGTCCTTGCCCTGGTGGCGCCCGATCCAGCCGTCGAGCAGTACATTGCCCGGTCCGGTGTCGAAGCCGGTCACGCGCCCATCGGCATGCAGCACGCTGATGTTGCCGATGCCGCCGATGTTCACTACCACCCGCGTCGTGCCCGGCTTGCCGAAGGCGGCGGCGTGGAAAGCCGGCACCAGCGGGGCCCCCTGACCGCCGGCGGCGATGTCGCGGCTGCGGAAGTCGGCGATGACGTCGACGCCGGTGAGCTCGGCCAGCAGGGCGGGATTGTTGGTCTGGCGCGTGAAGCCCAGTTCGGGGCGATGACGGATCGTCTGTCCGTGCACTGCGACGGCCGCCACCGGTCCGGCCGCTTTCGGCAACAGTTCCTGCACGCAAGTCGCGTAGCACCGGGCCAGGCCGTTGGCGGCCAGCGCTTCGCGCTCGATCTCGTTCTCGACCTGGGCCTGCAGGGCCATCAGTTCGGCGCGCAAGGCGGGAGGGAAGGGGGTGAAAGCTGCGTCCAGGGTGCGGATGGCGCCGCCGGAGAAATCCGCCAGTACGCCGTCGACGCCGTCCATGCTGGTGCCGGACATCAGGCCGATATAGAGAGTCGAAGTATTCATTTTTCCCATCATAAAGGAAAGGCCACGTAAAAACGCCTTCCGTGCATCTGCATGCAGGGAAGGCGTTCTGGACAGCGTAGTACGAAGCTTAGCGCGCAGCCATGGCGTTGCCGCCCGGGGTCAGCAGCGAGAAGCGGTGGTTCATCTCGGCGGCGGCCATCTTGAAGCGGGCCATTTCGCCGGCTGTCAGCGGTGCCTGGGTCAGGCCCTTCAGGGCTGCCGGATCGCGGGCGACATTGGCCACGCGGAACTCGTAGTGCAGGTGGGCGCCGGTCGACCAGCCGGTCGAGCCGACGTAGCCGATGACGTCGCCCTGGCTGACCTTGGCGCCCTTGCGCAGGCCGCTGCCGAAGCGGCTCATGTGGGCGTAGGCGGTGCTGTAGTTGTTCCAGTGCTTGAGCACGACCATGTTGCCGTAGCCGCCATGCACGCCAACGAAGTCGACGGTGCCGTCACCGGCGGCGCGGATCGGGGTGCCGGTCGGCGCGGCGTAGTCGATGCCCTTGTGCGCTTTCCACTTGCCCGAGATCGGGTGGATGCGGTTCGAGAAGCCAGAGGAGACGCGCGAGAAGGCCAGCGGCGACTTGAGGAAGGCTTTTTTCAGCGACTTGCCGTCCAGGCTGTAGTAGCCGCCCTGCCTGGTGACCGGGTCTTCGAACCAGACGGCCTGGTAGCTGGTGCCGCGGTTGATGAACTCGCCGGCCAGGATGCGGCCGGTCTTGACCATTTCGCCGTCGAGCCAGAAGGTTTCGTAGACGACGTTGAAACGGTCGCCGCGCTTCAGGTCGGAGCGGAAGTCGATGTTGGTCGAGAACATCTGGATGATTTCGCCGACCACGGAATCCGGAATCGAGCCGCCGTCGACGTTGGCGTCGGTGGCCGAGTAGAGCGAGGTGGTGATTTCACGCGAACGCATTTCGACGCGGCGCTCGAGCTTGGCGGGCGCTTCGCTGGCGACAAAACCTTCGCCCTTGCGTGCGACGGTCAGGACCTTCGGGTCGCTGCCTTTGTCGGTGATGGTGGCGCGCAGCGAGAGCAGCAGACCGTTCTCGTCGGTCTCGGCCTGCAGGCGCTTGCCGTTTTTCAGCGAGAGGAGGCGGCGGGCCAGTTTGTCGGAACGGATGAACTTTTGCGCTTCAGCATCGTCCACACCCATGCGGCTCAATGTGGAACCGATCGAGTCGCCCGAGCGGATGCGCTCTTCGTGGATGAATTGCTGTTCGTCCTCTTGCAGGGCAGCGATCTGGTCGGCCAGGTTCGGCAGGGCGAGGTTCTCGGCCACCGACTTGACCGGCACGTCGGCCGCGTCAGGGGCAATCGGGGCCACCGCGACTGCGCCGAATGCGCACAGTGCCAGGGCCACCGCGCCGGCGCCGACGATGCGGGTCTTGCGACTTGCATCGGCCAGGCCTAACCAGCGTTTGCCGGTGAATTTATGTATAGGGTTCATGCAATCAGTTAAAATTTGCCGCTTGAACTTCCACGCCATTTTTCTTGTTGTTTTGAAAAGTTTTCTTACGGCAAGATTGATGGGATCGAGCATTATACCAAAATCCATGCTCCTACAACCGTTTTAGCACTTTTCCTACAAGAACTTTATGACTTCCCCCGCGTCTTCAGGTAATAGTAATTTAGCAACCGCCACCGCTTTGCCGCTGTCGGACAAGGTGCAGGAGGCGCTTGCGATCACGAAGCGCGGTGTCGACGAACTGCTGATCGAAAGCGAATTTGCACAGAAGCTGGCCCGTTCCGAACAGAGCGGCGTACCGCTGCGCATCAAGCTCGGCGCCGACCCGACCGCTCCGGACCTGCACCTCGGCCATACCGTGGTGCTCAACAAGCTGCGCCAGTTGCAGGACCTCGGTCACAAGGTGATCTTCCTGATCGGCGACTTCACCTCGATGATTGGCGACCCGTCGGGCCGCAACGCCACCCGTCCGCCGCTTTCCCGCGAACAGATCGAGGAAAACGCCCAGACGTATTTCCGCCAGGTGGCCCTGATCCTCGATGCCGAGCGCACCGAGATGCGTTACAACTCAGAGTGGTGCGACCCGCTGGGCGCGCGCGGCATGATCCAGCTGGCCTCGCGCTACACCGTGGCGCGCATGATGGAACGTGACGACTTCACCAAGCGCTACAAGAGTGGGACTCCGATCGCTGTCCATGAGTTCCTTTATCCGTTGATGCAAGGCTATGATTCAGTCGCTTTGAAAGCAGACCTTGAGCTAGGTGGAACGGACCAGAAATTTAATCTGCTGGTTGGCCGTGAGTTGCAGAAAGACTACGGTCAGGAACCGCAGTGCATCCTGACCATGCCGCTGCTCGAAGGTCTCGACGGCGTCGACAAGATGTCGAAGTCGAAAAACAACTACATCGGCATCACCGAAGCGCCGAACACCATGTTCGGCAAGCTGATGAGTATTTCCGACTCGATGATGTGGCGTTACTACGACCTGTTGTCCTTCCGCTCGATCGAGGACATCGCCGCCGTGAAGGCCGCCACCGAAGGCGGCGCCAACCCGCGCGACGCCAAGGTCGCCCTGGCCAAGGAAATCGTAACCCGCTTCCACTCGGCCCAGGCGGCCGACGATGCGCTGGCCGACTTCGTCAACCGCTCCAAGGGCGGCATCCCCGACGACGTGCCGGAAGTGGCGGTCAGCGGTGCGCCGCTGGGCGTGGCCCAGCTGCTGAAAGCCGCCGGCCTGTGCGCCTCGACCTCGGAAGCCATGCGCATGATCGACCAGGGCGGCGTGCGCATCGACGGCGGCGTGGTCAGCGACAAGGGCCTGCAGGTCGAGGCCGGCACCTTCGTCATGCAGGTGGGCAAGCGCAAATTCGCGCGCGTGACCTTCACCGCCGCATGATCGGGCTGCTGCAACGCGTCAGCCAGGCCAGCGTGAACGTAGACGGCGCCACCATCGGCGCCATTGAAGCCGGTTTGATGGTGCTGGTCTGCGCCGAGAAGGGCGATACCGAGCGCGAAGCCGACGCCCTGCTGACCAAGCTGCTCGGCTACCGCGTCTTTTCCGACGAGGCCGGCAAGATGAACCGCAGCGTCACCGATACCGGCGGCGCCTTGCTGCTGGTGCCCCAGTTCACGCTGGCCGCCGACACCCGTTCCGGCACCCGGCCCTCGTTCTCGCCGGCCGCCGGCCCCGAGGAGGGGCGCCGGCTGTTCGATTATTTCGTGCGCCAGGCATGCGCACGGCATGGCAAAGTTGAAACCGGACAATTTGGCGCAGACATGAAAGTCGCGCTGATCAACGATGGGCCAGTGACGATCTGGCTGCGCATTGATCCGGTCGACGTCAAGCGCTGAAACCCGCGCCGCATCAAGGCGGTCAATATCAAGGAGGCCCTGGGAGTGAGCAAAATGAAAATCTGGAGCGATTCGTTTACCGAGGGCGGGCTGATCCCGCCCGAATGCGCGTTCGCGGTCATCGACCCGGCCACCCATGTGCGCCTGTCGAGCAACCGCAATCCCCACCTGGCCTGGGACGAGGTGCCGGCCGGCACCCAGTCGCTGGTGCTGCTGTGCCACGACGGCGACGCGCCGACCGACGGCACCGACGTCAACAAGGAGGGGAGGACCGTTCCCGAGAGCCTCAAGCGTGCCGATTTCTACCACTGGACCCTGGTCGACATTCCGGCCAGCCTGCGCGAGCTGGCCGAAGGCCGCTTCTCCGACATGGTCACGCCGGGCGGCAAGACCGGTCCCGAGCTGCCTTTCCTCGTCAAGAACGGCACCGAGCACCAGTTGCGCCAGGGCCTGAACGACTACACCGGCTGGTTCGCGCAGGACCCCGACATGGCCGGCGACTATTTCGGCTATGATGGCCCCTGCCCGCCGTGGAACGACGAGCGCGTCCACACCTATGTGTTCACCCTCTACGCGCTCGACATCCCCCGGCTGCCGCTGGAAGGCACGTTCACCGGCCAGGACGTGCGCATCGCGATTCGCGGCCACATCCTCGACGAAGCGCAGATCTTCGGCGTGTATTCGCTCAATCCGGCGATCGCACCGACGCTGTCCAAGTAATCCCCGCGCCCGCGCCCGTGCCTGGCATGGGCGCTTTTCACTTCTTCATGCAAAACGACATCACGACCCGGATCGTACTGATCCGCCACGGCGAAACCGCCTGGAACGCCGAACGCCGCCTGCAGGGCCATCTCGACATCGACCTGAACGCCGAAGGGCAGCGCCAGGCGCGCGCCCTGGCCGCGGCCCTGGCACGCGAACGTTTCGACGTGCTCGTTTCGAGCGACCTCGCGCGCGCCGCCCAGACCGCAAAAGCCGTGGCCGAGGTGCTCGACCTGCCTCTCTATATAGATGGGCGCCTGCGCGAGCGCTGCTACGGCGGCTTCGAGGGCCTGCTGTATGCGGAGATCGCCGAACGCTTCCCCGTGGAGTTCGCCGCCTGGCAGGGACGCGACATCGACGGAGCCCTGCCGCCGGGCGAGAACTGCGGCGAAACCTTCCGCCAGTTCTACGACCGCGTGATCCCGGCCATCCTTGGCTGGGCCGCCGACAATCCCGGCAAGTCCCTGGCCCTGGTCGCCCACGGCGGCGTACTCGAATGCGCCTACCGCGCCGCCCTCGAGCTCCCGCTCGACACCCCGCGCGACTTCAAGGTGCACAACGCCAGCATCAACCGCTTTACCGTGCAGGATGGCAGACTGCAGCTGGAGAGCTGGGGTGAGGTGGCGCATTTGCAGCCGGCGGTGCTGGACGATGTCGGCTAGCCGGCGACTAAGCAAATTTTTTTCCTCCTGTCCACACCTGATTGACCCGTTCGCTACAATCCGGAAAAATTTTGCCGATAATTTGAGCAGCGCTTGGGGTAAAATAGCAGGTTCCCGAGAATTCTCCTTCTATTCCCGCTGTGCAAATCGGTCCTTACCAACTTCGCAATAACGTCTTTGTCGCACCCATGGCGGGCGTGACCGATCGTCCGTTCCGCCAGCTGTGCAAGCAGCTCGGGGCCGGCTATGCGGTGTCGGAAATGGCCGCCTCGAATCCGCGTCTCTGGGCCAGCGAGAAGACCAGCCGCCGGACAAGCCACGAAGGCGAGATGGAACCGAAGGCGGTGCAGATCGCCGGCGCCGATCCCCAGGACCTGGCCGATTGCGCCCGCCACAACGTCGAGCGCGGCGCCCAGATCATCGACATCAACATGGGTTGCCCCGTGAAAAAGGTGTGCAACAGCTGGTGCGGTTCGGCCCTGCTGCAGCACGAGGACCTGGTCGAGCGCATCCTGCACGCCGTGGTGGGCGCGGTGGACGTGCCGGTGACGCTGAAGTTCCGCACCGGCTGGGACCGCCAGAACAAGAACGCCCTGCGCATCGCGCGCCTGGCCGAGGAGGCCGGCATCCAGATGCTGACCCTGCACGGCCGCACCCGCGCCGACGGCTACAAGGGCGAAGCCGAATACGACACCATCCGCGCCGTGAAGGCGGCGGTGAAGATTCCGGTGGTCGCCAACGGCGACATCACCAGCCCGGAAAAGGCGAAGTTCGTGCTCGACTACACGGGCGCGGATGCAGTCATGATCGGCCGCGCGGCCCAGGGCCGGCCCTGGATCTGCCGCGAGATCGACCACTACCTGCGCACCGGCGAACTGTTGCCGGCGCCGCTGGTGGAAGAGGTGCGGGCCCTCATGAACGAACACCTGCCGGCGCACTACGCTTTCTACGGCGAGTACGTCGGCGTGCGCACCGCGCGCAAGCACATCGGCTGGTATGTGGAGGACTTGCCGGGAGGCGAGGAGTTCCGCCAGCACATGAATCGGATGGAATCCACCAGCGAACAACTGGCCGCCGTGGATAATTTTTTCCGATCGCAACTGCAGTATGGCGAACGGTTACAATACCGGCCCGCGCAAGCTGTCATTGAAGCGATCGCGGCATAAACAAGCACAACAACAAAAACGATTTGGGGACAGCGCCGTCACGAGCGGCGTAGCAAACACTAACCAGGATGAAGCAGCAGACATGAGCAAAGAGAGTATCCAGGAAGTTGTCCAGAAGAGCCTCGAGGACTATTTCAATGACCTGGGCGAGCAGAAGCCGACGAACATCTACGACATGATGGTGATGACCGTCGAGAAGCCGATCCTCGAAGTGGTCATGACGCGCGCCGACGGCAACCAGTCGCACGCGGCCCAGATGCTGGGCATTAACCGCAATACCTTGCGCAAGAAACTGCAAGAGCACGGACTGCTCTGACGCTTGCGGCACGCGTGGCCGTGCGCGGGCGCGGCCACTACGGCGTGCCCGAATTCCGCACAGAATTTTCATCAACAACGGCCACTCCCATGATCAAACAAGCCCTCATTTCCGTCTCCGACAAGACCGGCGTGCTCGATTTCGCCCGTGCGCTTTCCGCGCTCGGCGTGAACATCCTGTCCACCGGCGGCACCGCCAAGCTGCTGCAAGACAATGGTGTGCCGGTGACGGAAGTTGCCGACTACACCGGCTTCCCGGAAATGCTCGACGGCCGCGTCAAGACGCTGCACCCGAAGGTCCACGGCGGCATCCTTGCACGCCGCGACTTCCCGGAGCACGTGTCCAAGCTCCAGGAACACGGCATTCCCCAGATCGACATGGTCGTGGTCAACCTCTACCCCTTCCAGCAGACCGTCGCCAAGGATGACTGCTCGCTGGAAGACGCGATCGAGAACATCGACATCGGCGGCCCGACCATGCTGCGCTCGGCCGCGAAGAACCACAAGGACGTGGTCGTCATCTGCCATCCGGCCGACTACGGCGTGGTGCTGGCCGAAATGAAGGGCACCGGTACCACTGCCGGGCCGGTCAGCTACGACACCAAGTTCCGCCTGGCAAAGAAAGTGTTCGCGCACACCGCGCAATACGACGGCGCCATCACCAACTACCTGACCAGCCTGGGCGAAGACAAGGCCCACGCGACCCGCTCAAGCTACCCGCAGACCATCAACATGTCCTTCGAGAAGGTCCAGGACATGCGCTACGGCGAGAATCCGCACCAGGGCGCCGCCTTCTACCGCGACATCGTCACGGTCGACGGCGCGCTGGCCAACTACCGCCAGCTGCAGGGCAAGGAACTGTCGTACAACAACATCGCCGACGCCGATGCGGCCTGGGAATGCGTTAAGTCGCTGGGCGGCTTCGAGCAACCTGCCGGCTGCGTGATCGTCAAGCACGCCAACCCCTGCGGCGTGGCGATTGGCGTCGATGCGCTGGACGCCTACACCCGCGCACTGCAGACCGACCCGACCTCGGCTTTCGGCGGCATCATCGCCTTCAACGTCGAAGTCGACGGCCGCGCGGCCGAAGCGCTGTCCAAGCTCTTCGTCGAAGTCCTGATCGCGCCCTCGTTCACCGCCGAGGCGCGCCAGATCATGTCGGCCAAGCAGAACGTGCGCCTGCTGGAAATCCCGCTGGGCGCGGGCCAGAACGCCTACGACGTCAAGCGCGTCGGCGGCGGCCTGCTGGTGCAGTCGCCGGACGCGAAGAACGTGGGCCTCGGCGAGCTGCGTGTGGTGACCAAGAAGCAGCCGACCCAGCAGCAACTGCAGGACCTGATGTTCGCCTGGCGCGTCGCCAAGTTCGTCAAGTCGAACGCGATTGTCTTCTGCGGCAACGGCATGACCCTGGGCGTGGGCGCCGGCCAGATGAGCCGCATCGACTCGGCGCGCATCGCCTCGATCAAGGCGCAGAACGCCGGCCTGTCCCTTAGCGGTTCGGCCGTGGCCTCGGACGCCTTCTTCCCGTTCCGTGACGGCCTGGACGTCGTGGTCGACGCCGGCGCGACCTGCGTCATTCACCCGGGCGGTTCGATGCGCGACCAGGAAGTGATCGACGCGGCGGACGAGCGTGGCGTGGTGATGCTGTACACGGGGACGCGTCACTTCCGTCACTGATCGTCAAACCGACCGCGCGGTCGGTGCTTGACCCGTAGGGTGGACGGCTCCGCCGTCCACGCGTTCAACGGACGGTTCCCAACCGATGCACGAAAATTCACACGATGATTGAACGCGTGGACGGGAAACCCGTCCACCCTACATTCCTCCGCTTCACAATCGTAGGGTGGGCGCCCTGTGCCCACCTAAAAATTCGATCAGTGGCAAGCGCTGCGCGAAGCATGTCTGTGGCATGCTTCGCATCGAACCTTCGGATATTGTTGTCGCGTTACCACCACGCAAGCTCTAGGTGGGCACGGGGCGCCCACCCTACCTGTGTTTTTACACAGTATTTTTCCCACGAACCTTGCTGGCCGGTATAACATTCGATAATGATTATTCTCGGCATCGACCCAGGCTTGCGCACGACCGGCTTCGGCGTCATCGAAAAGCAGGGCAGCAAATTGCGCTACATCGCCTCGGGCACCATCAAGACCGGTCTTGAAGGGGCATTGCCGCCGCGCCTGAAGATCATCCTCGACGGCGTGCGCGAGATCGTCGCCACGTACCAGCCGAGCTGCGCGGCGATCGAAAAAGTCTTCGTCAACGTCAACCCGCAATCGACGCTGCTGCTGGGCCAGGCCCGGGGCGCGGCGATCAGCGCCCTGGTCGGAGCCGACCTCGAGGTGGCGGAATACTCACCGACCCAGATCAAGCAGGCCGTGGTCGGCACCGGCAAGGCCGCCAAGCCCCAGGTGCAGGACATGGTCTCGCGCCTGCTCACGCTCCCCGGCCTGCCCGGCAGCGACGCCGCCGACGCGCTCGGGGTTGCCATCTGCCACGCAAACAGCCACGATACGCTGGCGCTGATCGGCTCGCTCGGCCCGCAACTGGCCGGGCTGCGCATGAAGCGCGGCCGCCTCATCTAACCAAGAACAAAAAGGTCAACCATGATTGGTCGCATCTCCGGAATCCTGCTGGAAAAGACTCCGCCGCAACTGCTGGTGGACTGCAACGGCGTCGGCTACGAAGTCGACGTGCCGATGAGCACGTATTACAACCTGCCGCACACGGGTGAACGCGTCGTGCTGTTCACCCACCAGGCGATCCGCGAGGACGCCCATTTGCTGTTCGGCTTCGGCACGGCGAGCGAGCGCGCGCTGTTCCGCCAACTGATCAAGATCACGGGCGTCGGCGCGCGCACCGCGCTGGGCATCCTGTCGGGCATGTCGGTGAACGACCTGGCCCAGGCCGTGACCCTGCAGGAAGCCGGCCGCCTGGTCAAGATTCCCGGCATCGGCAAGAAGACCGCCGAACGCCTGCTGCTGGAACTGAAGGGCAAGCTCGGCGCCGACATTGGCGTGGTCGGCGGCGGCGCGCCGCGCGACGACACGCAAGCGGACGTGATGAACGCGCTGCTCGCCTTGGGGTATTCTGACAAGGAAGCGCTGCTCGCTACCAAGAATCTGCCGGAAGGCGCCAGCGTATCGGACGGCATCAAGTTCGCCCTGAAGGCGCTGTCCAAAGCCTAGTTTTTCGAGATAAGTCATGAGCATCCAGACCGACAACTTCACCGAGCAGCGGGTCATCGACGCGGCGCCGGCCTCGCCCAACGAGGAGGCGATCGAACGCGCCTTGCGCCCGAAACAGCTGGACGAATACGTCGGCCAGGCCAAGATCCGCGACCAGCTCGAAATCTTCATTTCCGCCGCGCGCAAGCGCCGCGAGGCGCTCGACCACACGCTGCTGTTCGGCCCGCCGGGCCTGGGTAAAACCACGCTGGCCCACATCATCGCGCGCGAGATGGGCGTGAACCTGCGCCAGACCTCGGGCCCGGTACTGGAGCGTCCCGGTGACCTGGCGGCCATCCTCACCAACCTCGAGCCGAACGACGTCCTGTTCATCGACGAGATCCACCGCCTGTCGCCGGTGGTCGAGGAGATCCTGTACCCGGCGCTGGAGGACTACCAGATCGACATCGTGATCGGCGAGGGCCCGGCCGCGCGTTCCGTGAAGCTCGATTTGCAGCCCTTCACCCTGGTCGGCGCGACCACGCGCGCCGGCATGCTGACCAATCCCCTGCGCGACCGCTTCGGCATCGTCGCGCGCCTGGAGTTCTACAACGTCGACGAACTGACCAAGATCGTCACCCGCAGCGCCCACCTGCTGGAAGCGCCGATCAATGACGAAGGCGCGCGCGAGGTGGCCATGCGTGCGCGCGGCACGCCGCGTATCGCCAACCGCCTGCTGCGCCGCGTGCGCGACTACGCGGAAGTGAAGGGAACAGGCGAGATCACTAAGGACATGGCCGACCGCGCCCTGAAGATGCTCGACGTCGACTCGGTCGGCTTCGACGTCATGGACCGCAAGCTGCTGGAAGCGGTGCTGTTCAAGTTCAATGGCGGCCCGGTCGGCATCGGCAACCTTGCCGCAGCGATCGGCGAGGCGGCCGATACCATCGAGGACGTGCTCGAACCCTACCTGATCCAGCAGGGGTATTTGCAGCGCACCCCGCGCGGACGCATCGCCACGCCCGCCGCCTACCAGCACTTCGGCGTTGCCGCCCCGCGCATCAGCCCGACCGGCGATTTGTGGGACAACCTGCGGTGACGGACGCAAGCAAGCCTGCCGCGATGCAGATCTGGGTCGATGCCGACGCCTGTCCCGGCGTCGTCAAGGAGATCCTGTACCGGGTTGCCGAGCGCACCCAGATCCAGGTGACGCTGGTGGCCAACCAGCTGCTGCGCGTTCCGGGTTCGAAATTCATCCGCGCCCTGCAGGTGCCGGGCGGCTTCGACGTGGCCGACGCCGAGATCGTCGAACGCGTGCAGCCCGGCGACCTGGTCGTCACCGCCGACATTCCGCTCGCGGCCCAGGTGCTGGAAAAGGGCGGCTATGCGCTGAACCCCCGCGGCGATTTCTACACCAGGGACACCATTGCCCAGCAACTCACCATGCGCGCCTTCATGGAAGAGCTGCGCAGCAGCGGCGTCGACACCGGCGGCCCGTCCGCCTTCAGCCAGGCCGACCGCCAGAACTTCGCCAACGCGTTGGACAGGCATCTGGCACGCCAGCGTTCGCGCAACTGAGCGTACCTGACATTTGTCACCCCAAAGTGGTGGCAGCCGCTTCTACCTCGGCTGGCGCTGCAATCGCATACTCGGCTCATCCAACCACTGGGAGAGACCGATGAAACCAACCACCCTGAAACTCCTCCTGCTGTGCGCAGCCATCGGCGCCAGCCCCGCTGCGCTGGCCGCCGCCACCCTGGTGCAGGACGTGCGCGTCTTCGACGGCAAGGCCGTGCACGAGCGCCGTTCGGTGCTGTTCGACAAGGGCGTCATCGCCGACGCCGATTTCCGCGGTGCGCCGCCTGCGGGGACGCGCGTGGTGAGCGGCAGCGGACGTACCCTGCTGCCCGGCCTGATCGATGCCCACACCCACGCCTTCCGCCATGCCGAACTGCCGGTGCTGTTCGGCGTGACGACCCAGGTGGACATGTTCACCGATATTGGCCTGATGAAGAAGGCCAAGCAGGAGATGGCCAAGGGGCAGAATCACCAGCATGCCGACCTGTTTTCTGCCGGCACCCTGGTCACCGCGCCGCATGGCCACGGCACCCAGTTCGGCCTCGCCATTCCCACCATCACGGGGCCGGAACAGGCCCAGGCTTTTGTTGACGCGCGCATCGCCGAAGGCTCGGACTTCATCAAGATCGTCATGGAAAGCGGCTACGGCTTTCCCTCGCTCGACCTGGCCACCGCCAGGGCCGTGATCGAGGCGGCGCACCGGCGTGGCAAGCTGGCCGTGGTCCACATCGGCAACGAGAAGGATGCGCGCGCCGTGCTGGAAGCGGGCGCCGACGGCCTGGTGCACCTGTTCCCGGGAGAGTCGGCCGACGCCGTGGGGCTGGCGCGCCTGGCCCGTGCCAAGGGCGCCTTCGTGATCCCGACCTTCACGGTACTGGAGAGCATGGCGGGCTGGCGCGGCGACGACCTGCTCGCCGATCCGGGCCTGGCCGGCCTGCTCGACAAGGATGCCCAGGCCCCGCTCAAGGCGCGCTACGGCAACAAGGAGCGCGCGGCGATGCTGGCGGCGCCGAAGCTTGTGACCGCGGCGATGGTCAAGGCCGGGGTGCCGGTGCTGGCGGGAACCGACGCCGGCAACCCCGGCACGCAACATGGCGCGAGCATGCACCGCGAGCTGAAGGCCCTGGTCGAAGCGGGCCTGACCCCGGTGCAGGCGCTGGCGGCAGCCACCAGCGAGCCGGCACGCGCCTTCAGGCTGGGCCGGCGCGGCCGCATCGAGCAGGGCTACAAGGCCGACCTGCTGCTGGTGGAAGGCAATCCGGCGGCGGACATCCTGGCTACACGCCGCATCGTCGAGGTCTGGAAGGATGGCGAGAGCGCGAATGGCCTGCGCGAGGGCCAGCGCCAGCGGGTAGCGAAAGCGGCGCAGGAAGGCGGGAAGGCGCTGGCGCTGGCGCTGGCGCTGCCGCCGGATGGCCGCATCAGCCGGTTCAGCGACAAGCACCTGGCCAGTCCCTTCGGCATGGGATGGGGGCCGTCGACCGACAGTTTCGTCGGCGGCAAATCAACCGTCAGCCTGGCGACGGGCGCGGCGCTGGCGGACGGTCAAATACCGCTCGCGGTCGACGCCAGAGTGGCGCCAGGCTTGCCCTTCGCCTGGGCCGGCGTGGCCTTCATGCCGGGCGCCCAGCCCATGCAGTCGGTGGATTTGAGCGCCGTCAAAGCCGTGCGCTTCAAGGTGCGCGGCGATGGCCGGACTTATCAGATGATCGCGATGTCGCAGGGCGTGCAGATACCGGGAGCGAAACCGTTCACTGCGGGGCCGGAATGGCGCGAGGTGACGGTCCCCTTCAGCGAGCTGAAGGGCATCGATCCGGCGGCGGTGACCATGTTAGGATTCAACGCCGGTCCGCAGCCGGGCGACTATCGCTTCGAGATCGTCGACGTGCGCCTGCTGACACAATAACCACTATCGACCCAAGAGCGATGAACATGATCAGGCAAGGGATGACGAGACTGTGGGCGGGACCGTGGCTCCCGCCGGAGCAGGGCAGGATGCCTTATTTCTGGCTGCTCAGCCTGGGCTACCTGTTCTGGAAGTACGCCTACGTGCCCCCGAGCGCCGTCGAGGCGGCGCTGCTGGCGCTGACCATCGTGGCCTTCATCCCGCTGTACTGCGCCAGCTTCTGGGCGCGCGGCTGGTGGGTAGGCGCCTGCATGCTGGCGGGTTGCCTGCTCGGCGCCGCGTGGGCGCGCTGGAACATCGGCGCCGCCACCTTCTTCGTCTTCGCCTGCGCCATGGCCGCCCGCTTCACGAACCTGCGGCGTGCCATGCCGGCGATGATCATTGTGATCCTGCTCGGCGTACTGGCCTCCCTGCTGGTCGAAGGGACCCGGATGCGCTTCCTGTTCCTGATGCCGATTCTCACCATCTGCCTGCCGGTGGGCCTGGGCGCGATCATGGATGCGCGCCTGCGCCGCTCGCGCCAGGAACTGATGCGCAAGCAGGAAGAAGTCGAGCACATGGCCACCATCGCCGAACGCGAACGCATCTCGCGCGACCTGCACGACCTGCTCGGCCACTCCCTGTCGCTGATTGCGCTGAAGGCCGAACTGGCCGGCAAGCTCGCCGATCGCGATACGGACAGCTGCAGGGCCGCCTGCCGGCGCGAGATCGCCGACATCGAAGCGGCGGCGCGCCAGGCGCTGGCCGAAGTGCGCACCGCCGTCAGCGGCTACCGCGAAAGCGGCCTGGCGCATGCCCTGGCCAGCGCCCGCGCCAGCCTGGCCGCAGCCGAGGTCGAACTGTGCGAGCAGGTCGAACGGATCGCCCTGGCGCCGGCCGCCGAACACGTGGTGGCCCTGGCCCTGCGCGAGGCCGTCACGAATGTGGTGCGGCACGCGGGTGCGCGCCGCTGCACGCTGTCGCTGGCGCTGGAAGGGAACAACGCGGTGCTGCGCGTGGCGGACGACGGCACGCGCCTGCGCGGCGACAGCGACCTGCGCCAGGGGAACGGCCTCGCCGGCATGCGTGAAAGGGCCGCGGCGCTGGGCGGCAGGCTGGCCCTGCAGGTCGGCGCCGGGCTGGCGCTGGAACTGCGCGTGCCGGCGGGAGCGGGGGCATGATCCGCATCCTGCTGGCCGAAGACCAGGGCCTGGTGCGCGGCGCACTGGCGGCGCTGCTGGGGCTGGAGCCGGACATCGAGGTGGTCGCTACCGCCGCCGACGGCGTCGAGGCGCTGGCCCTGTGCGAACAGCATGCGCCCGACATCGTGCTCACCGATATCGAGATGCCGCGCATGACCGGGCTGGAACTGGCGGCGCAACTGGCCGCGCGCGGCGCACCAGGCAGGGTGATGATCGTCACCACCTTCGGACGCAGCGGTTACCTGCGGCGCGCCCTGGCCGCCGGGGTGCGCGGCTTCCTATTGAAGGATGCGCCGGCCGAGGCGCTGGCGGCGGCGATCCGCACGGTGCACGGCGGCGGGCGCGCGATCGCGCCGGAGCTGGCCCTGGCAAGCTGGGGCGGCTTGGAGGACCCGCTGACCGAGCGCGAGCGGCAGGTGCTGCGCCTGGCGGGCGAGGGCGCCAGCAGCGCCGACATCGCGCGCCGCATCCACCTGTCGGAAGGCACGGTGCGCAACTACCTGTCCGAAGCGATCAGCAAGCTGGGCGCCGGCAACCGGGTCGAGGCCTATCGCCTGGCCCGCGACGCCGGCTGGCTGTAGGAGCGCCTGACAAAGCCCCCATGGCGGCGTTGCATTGTCTCGCCGTACGCTTGTACTGTCTTCGACAATGCGCCGGGTGGCCGCATCCCTTGCCCCAGGGGCTTTGTCAGGCGCTCCAGGACGCGTCCCTCCTTTCCTGCGAACCGCTGAGCGATGCGCCGTGCATCTTGCTTAGATGGCATTATTCGGAGGAGTGATTCTGGAGGACGAGATGGCGTGGTGGGAACAGAGCTGGCTGACGATACAACAGGAATTTTCCGATCTGGGCAATCCGGACGACATCACGCGCATTGTCGTGCGCCTGCTGGTGGCCCTGGCCCTCGGCGCCGTGCTCGGGTACGAGCGCGAGTCGGTCGGCGCCTCCGCCGGGCTGCGCACCCACATGCTGGTCTCGCTCGGCTCGGCATTGTTCGTGCTGATTCCGCTGCAGGCGGGCATGAAGATCGAAGACCTGTCGCGCGTCCTGCAGGGCGTTACCGCCGGCATCGGCTTCCTCGGCGCCGGCGCCATCCTAAAGCAGACCGACAAGAACGACATCAAGGGCCTGACCACGGCCGCCAGCGTCTGGCTGACCTCGGCCGTCGGCATCGCGGCCGGCATGGGGCGGGAAGCCACCGCCGTGCTCAGTGCACTGTTCGGTCTGGTGGTCCTGTCGATCCTGCGCGCCCAGAAGGGCTGAGGTCCTCGGGCAAGCCCGGCGTTGATGTTCTCAGGCAAACGGGCGCTGCCAATGGCCTCGTTTGGTAGGATGGTTCGCCTTGCAAAACGCGGTGTAGAGGCGAATCGATGTCAGGAAGCAAAAACGCAGATCCACGAGCCAACTCGACCATGGCGGCCCATGTCGACGAGGCATTACGGCTCTGGCGTACGGACGGGGTCTACCCGGCCTTCGAATTCATGCAACTCGTCGGTGTCCCGAAGACGGTGGCGATGCGCCTGCTGCGCTCTCCCGGACAGCATCGCAAGACGGACCGGCGCCGTACCTCGCGCTAGGTATCCGTCAGCCCTCGCCAACCCTGGCTGGAGGAGGCGAGCCGGGAGTGCCGGGCATCAGGAAGCCGGACGCGAGCTGCGCACGGCCGACTTCGACCACGGCCGCCGGTTCCAGTCCGCTGGCCGCATCGAAGCGGTCGACCTCGGCCTTGACCGCGGCGAGCGCCTGTTCGCCGTCGTTGCCATCAAAAGCGACCTCCAGCCGCGCGCGGCCGTGCGTGACGCCCGACTCCAGGGAAGCCATGCCCGGAAGGCGCAGCAGCCGGCGTTCCAGCGGCGTCACCAGGCTCTCCTCGATATGTTCCGGCGACTGGCTCGCCACACGGTATTCGACGGCGATCACGACCGGCGCCGCCTGCGCCTGCGCTTGCGGCGCACACGCAAGCGGCAGCAGCGAGGCAGCCATCAGGAATCTGGCGCTTTGCGACATGGTTTATTCGACCTTTGTTGAGTTTCGGCTTGTCGATTTCGATCCTGCCACGGCTTGGCGCCATGCACAAGGAGACGGCCTTCCTGGATACCTGACAGATTCGATGGTTGTTAGAACGTTAACTTTCTGTATATTGGACGTCGACACAGGTCTGCCATGGCCGGAACCGGGCCTCCTGGCAAACCGTGCAAGGTCAACACGCCGAAAGAGAAGAGATGCCAGTCCGTTCCCCGCCGCCGGATCCTCACATGACAAAGCTGATCGGGTGGTTCTTCCTGCTGCTTGCCATCCCGCTCGGGTTCTTCGCCTTCAAGAGGTCGGTCGACAAGTGCGTGTCGAGGTCGTAGCCAGTCACGCAGGCCCAGGTTCTGGATGCCGATATGTACAAGCGGAGCCGGTCCGGCGACTGGTGCATCCGGTTGCGTTACCGTTACGTCATCGATGGCGAGGCATTTTCGTCGCGCAAGCTGGCCTCGTCCTTCATGAGCAACGCCGGTTGCGATCAGGACAAAAGCGTGATCGATGCGCGGCGCGAACGCTTGCAGCCTGGGGCGGCACTCAGGGTCCGCTACGATCCGGCCGATCCCGGGCGTTCCCTCGTTTACCTGGAAGACCTGGACTTCAGCGATTATTTTTTTAACGGCCTGGCGCTGGTGCTCTTCGCCAGCGGTATCAAGGCCTTGAGGGATGCGGCTGCCTTGCGCCGCCAGCAGGCGGCATTCAGTGGCTGACGCTCTTCGAGAACAGGTTAATCACCAGCACCCCCGCGATGATCAGCCCCAGGCCGAGCAGGGCCGGCAGGTCCAGGCTCTGCTTGTAGACGACCCAGCTGACGATCGAGATCAGGACGATCCCCACCCCCGACCAGATCGCATACGCGATCCCCGTCGGCAGCACCTTCAGGCTGAAGGTCAGCAGGTAGAAGGAGGCGGCGTAGCAGGCGATGGTGAGCAGGCTCGGCCACAAGCGGGTGAAGTTGTCGGTGGCTTTCAGCGCCGTGGTGCCGATCACCTCGACGACGATGGCAAGGGCGAGGAAGAGGTAGCTCTGGGTCAGGGTCATGGAAAATCCAGGGAATAAAAAAGCGGCCCGCGGGCCGCTCCGGATGGAAGGCTAGGTGCTTACTGCTCGCGGTGCCAGATCTGCGAGCGGCCGAACATCGGCGCGCCGATGTAGCCGCGCACCTCGAGCTTCTGGCCGCCATCGCGCAGCGTGGCCTTGCTCTTGTAGACCTTGCCCTTGGCCGGATCGAGGATCTCGCCGCCGGTGTATTCGTTGCCGTCCTTCTTCAGGCCCGACACGATGGTCATGCCGATGATCGGCTGGTTCTTGCGCGAGTCGCTGCAGGCCACGCATTTCGGGTTCTGCTCTTCGTTCGGCTCGCGGAACAGCTTCTCGATCTTGCCCTGCAGCGCGCCGTTTTCCTCGGTGATGCGCACCAGGGCCTTCGGCTTGCCGGTTTCGTCGTCGACGGTCTTCCACAGCCCGACCGGCGAGGCGTTCTGCGCCCATGCGGCGGCGGAAGTGAACAGCATCGCGGCAATCAGGCTGGCTTTGGTCAGGTTGGGCATGGTTAGTCTCCGGTTTGTTATCAGTAGGGCAGAGTGTAGCAAACCACTCCTGAGAATTGGAAACTCCTTGTTGCGCATGCCACATGCTGCTGCCCGGTCGTGTAAAAAAGCCGGCCGGCGGGCTTGCGCCCGGCGGCCGGCTGTCCTCAAGGCTTGACTGCCGCTCAGGCCGCTGGCAGCTTCGCCAGCTGTTCGCGCATCTTGTCGAGCGTCGCGGTGAAGTTCGCCAGGCGTTCCTTCTCCTGCGCCACCACGGCGGCCGGGGCGCGGGCGACGAAGCTCTCGCTCGACAGCTTGCCGCTGGCCTTGGCGATCTCGCCCTCGACGCGTGCAATCTCCTTCGAGAGGCGCTCGCGCTCGGCCTTGACGTCGATCTCGACCTTCAGCATCAGCTTGGTGGTGCCGACGATCGACACGGCGGCCGGCGATTCCGGCAGGACGTCGACGATCTGCACCTCGGCCAGCTTGCCCAGCGAAGCGATGAAGGGCGCAAAGCCGGCCATGCTGGCACGGTCCTGGTCATTACCCGGCTCGACGATCAGCGGCACGCGCACCGACGGCGACAGCTTCATTTCGCCGCGCAGGTTGCGGGTGGCGTTGGTCAGGTCCTTCAGCTGGGCCATCCAGGCCTCGGCGCCCTCGTCGATCAGGGCTTCGTTGGCGACCGGGTAAGGCTGCAGCATGATGCTGTCACCCGTCTTGCCGGCCAGCGGCGCGATCGCCTGCCACAGCGCTTCGGTCACGAACGGGATGACCGGATGCGCCAGGCGCAGGATCACTTCCAGCACGCGCAGCAAGGTGTGGCGGGTGGCGCGCTGCTGCGCTTCCGTGCCCTGCTGGACCGTGACCTTGGCCACTTCCAGGTACCAGTCGCAGTACTCGTCCCAGACGAACTTGTAGATGGCGGACGCGATGTTGTCGAAGCGGTAGTCGGCAAAGCCCTTCGCCACTTCGAGCTCGGCGCGGTTCATCAGCGAGATGATCCAGCGGTCGGCCTGCGACAGGTCGGCCTCGTTTGGCGCGGCGCAATCCTTGCCTTCGGTGTTCATCATCACGAAGCGCGTCGCATTCCACAGCTTGTTGCAGAAGTTGCGGTAGCCTTCGGCGCGGCCGAGGTCGAAGTTGATGTTGCGGCCCAAGGAGGCGTAGCTCGCCATCGTGAAGCGCACGGCGTCGGTGCCGAAGGCCGGGATCCCGTTCGGGAATTCCTTGCGGGTGGCCTTGGCGATCTTCTCGGCGTCGCGCGGGTTCATCAGGCCGGTGGTGCGCTTGGCAACCAGGGTCTCGACGTCGATGCCGTCGATCAGGTCGATCGGGTCCAGGGTGTTGCCCTTGGACTTGGACATCTTCTGGCCCTGCGAATCGCGCACCAGGCCGTGCACGTAGACGGTCTCGAACGGCACCTTGCCGGTGAAGTGCGCGGTCATCATGACCATGCGCGCGACCCAGAAGAAGATGATGTCGAAGCCGGTCACCAGCACGGACGACGGCAGGAACATCTTCATGTCCGGCGTTTCTTCCGGCCAGCCCATGGTCGAGAAGGGCACCAGGGCCGACGAGAACCAGGTGTCGAGCACGTCGTCGTCGCGGCGCAGCGCGCCCGTCACGCCCTGCGCGGCGGCCTTGGCCTGCGCTTCTTCCTCGGTGCGGGCGACGACGATCTCGCCGTTCTCGCCGTACCAGGCCGGGATGCGGTGGCCCCACCAGAGCTGGCGCGAGATGCACCAGTCCTGGATATTGCCCAGCCACTGGTTGTAGGTGGTGGTCCAGTTCTCGGGCACGAACTTGATCTCGCCGTTCGCGACCTTTTCCAGCGCCACTTCGGTGATCGACTTGCCCGGATTGAAGGTGCCTTCCGGCGCCGGCTTGGTCATGGCGACGAACCACTGGTCGGTCAGCATCGGCTCGATGACGACGCCGGTGCGATCGCCGCGCGGCACCATCAGCTTGTGCGGCTTGACCTGTTCGAGGAAGCCTTGCGCTTCCAGGTCGGCGACGATCTGCTTGCGCGCGGCGAAGCGGTCCAGGCCCTGGTACTGTTCGGGCGCGTTCTCGTTGATCCTGGCGTCGAGCGTGAAGATGTTGATCGGCTCCAGGCCTGCGCGCTGGCCGACGGCGTAGTCGTTGAAGTCGTGCGCCGGCGTGATCTTCACGCAGCCGGTGCCGAATTCCTTGTCGACGTAGCTGTCGGCGATGATCGGCACTTCGCGGCCGGTCAGCGGCAGTTTCAGGAGCTTGCCGTGCAGGTGCTGGTAGCGCTCGTCGGTCGGGTCCACCGCCACGGCGACGTCGCCCAGCATGGTCTCGGGACGGGTGGTGGCGACGGTCAGCTCGCCCGAGCCGTCGGCCAGCGGGTACTTGATGTACCACATCGAGCCGTCTTCCTCTTCCGACACCACTTCGAGGTCGGACACGGCGGTGCCCAGTTTCGGGTCCCAGTTGACCAGGCGCTTGCCGCGGTAGATCAGGCCCTGTTCGTACAGGCGCACGAAGACTTCGGCGACGACCTGCGAACGGGCCTCGTCCATGGTGAAGTATTCGCGCTTCCAGTCGGCCGAGGCGCCCAGGCGGCGCATCTGGCCGGTGATGGTGTTGCCCGACTTTTCCTTCCACTCCCAGACCTTCTTGATGAATTCGTCGCGGCCGAGGTCGTGGCGCGAGATCTTCTGGGCGTCGAGCTGGCGCTCGACGACGATCTGGGTAGCGATGCCGGCGTGGTCGGTGCCCGGCACCCAGGCAGTGTTGTAGCCGCGCATGCGGTAGTAGCGCGTCAGGCCATCCATCACGGTCTGGTTGAACGCGTGGCCCATGTGCAGCGTGCCCGTCACGTTCGGCGGCGGCAGCTGGATGCTGAACGATGGTTTGTCGGCGTCGAGAGTGGCGGCGAAATACCCGCGCCCTTCCCACTCGGCGCGCCAGTACTGTTCAATGTCGGCTGGCTCGAAAGACTTGGCTAATTCCATGATTTGATGGCGTTTTGATTTGCGAAAGAAATCATTATAGGGCACCTTGAATCGCCCGCATATCCCGGCAGCATCGCTGAAACCCGCCCCGGCGCGGCCTCGCCACACGGCGGCCAGCCTCAACAATCCCCATCTTCCCGTCCATTTCTTTGATTTAGCTCCAAGCGCGTCTCCGAACAGGCCTAAAAGCAACAGCCTCGACGAATCGGGCAGTCCTCCCGGGTGGTCCAAGCAAGACATGCGTCTCGAGAGAAGGAGGCAAGTCTGTTGCGTAACAGGAAACACAGGCGTGCGCACCGGCGGACTGGCCTGGCTGGCGTCCCCGCGCACGCAACGATGGCTGCGTCGAGGAGGAGAACATGTCACAACTTGATCCGACTGGCGTCGAGAACGCCAGCGAAGACACTTTGGTGGAAAACAACGGGCAGATGAGCTACGAAGAGGCATCCAGCCTGACCAACGGCGAACTGGGCATGGGTGAGCCGCACGACACGGCGCCGACCGGGGCCGCGCCGGAAGCCTTGCCCATCCCGCAGCCGCCGCTGCCGATCCCGACGCCGGTCCCGCGGACTCCGCTTCCGCCGCTCCCCGTCATCAAGAAAGCCGTGAGCGGCTGCTACGCGGGCGCGCTGGGCGCCTTCCAGGTCGAACTGCGGGTTGACGTCGACCGCACCCGGCCCATGAAGCGCGTGAGCGGCGACTTCTTCCAGACGGTCGGCAAGACCGTGTCGTACTACGGTTCCTTCGTGGTGGACAGCCCGGCCATCACGGTGAGCCCGAACAAGATCGTCGTGAAGGGCCTGGGCCGCTTCACCTTTGCCGCAGGCTCGCCCGTGGTGCAGGTCACGATACCGCGGGTCAGCCTGTTCCAGCCCCAGGCCGCGGCGACCCTGCAGTTCTTCAGTATCACCAATGTGCCGGGCGCGTCCTACCATTGCACGTTCGCGTCCCACCACTTCCGCAACGTGCGTATCGAAACCGACTGCGTGTCGGACCTGACCACGCCGCAGTTCGCCAGCTACAACACGGGCTCGCTGCCGTCCGGCGGCGCCGCGCGCATACTGAGCGTGGTGGGCGCGTATGCCGAAGCCGGCATCGGCATGGCGCCGACCGCCGGGAACAACGTGATCGACATCAGTGCCGCGGGCGCGAATGCCACCTGGAGCAATGCCGAGCTGCATGCGTCGATGCAGAAGCATTTCTCGCTGTGGAGCGACCTGCAGCAATGGTGCGTCTGGCAACTGGTCGCGCAACAGCACGACCTCGGCCCGACCCTGTACGGCATCATGTTCGACCAGGAGGGCAAGCAGCGCCAGGGCTGCGCGGTGTTCCATGCAGGGATAGGCGGGACCACGGCCGAACAGCTGCGGCTCCAGCTCTACACCTATGTGCATGAACTCGGGCACTGCTTCAACCTGATGCACTCCTGGCAGAAGGAATATGCCTCGCCGTCGAAGCCGAACCGTCCGGAGTCGCTGTCCTGGATGAACTACCCGTGGTACTACCCGAAGGGCGGCGCGGCGGGATACTGGAGCAGTTTCGATTTCCGTTTCGACGACGAGGAACTGATCCACCTGCGCCATGGTTTCCGCAACGACGTCATCATGGGCGGGAACGATTTCACCGTGGGAGCTTCGCTGGGACGCGAGGTGATGGCCGACCCGATCTCCGACGAGTCGGGCCTGGTGCTGTCGATCTCGACCCACCAGAAGAGCTTCGCGCTGGGCGAGCCGGTCGTGCTCGAACTGAAGCTGAGGACCACCGACACGCGCGGACGCCGCGCCCACACCTGGCTGCACCCGAACTACGGTCTCGTCAGGGTCGTCATCAGCAGGCCGGGCGGGCAGGTGTGCGCCTACGAACCCCTGATCGACCACCTGGTCGGCGACCGCCAGACGGTCGTCGGCGTGGGCGACGAGATCAAGGACAGCGCCTACATCGGCTACGGCAAGGGCGGCTTCTACTTCGACCAGCCGGGGCAATACCGGGTCAGGGCCGCCTATGCCGCGCTCGACGGGTCGCAGGTGCTGTCGGACATCCTGACGATCCGCGTGCGCTATCCGGTCAGCGAAGACGACGATAAACTGGCCGAACTGTTCCTGGGCGAGGACCAGGGCGCGCTGCTTTACCTGCAGGGTTCGGACAATGAGACCCTGCGCTCGGGCAACGAGGCCTTCGACGAGGTGCTCGACCGCTTCGATGCCCATCCGCTGGCGACCTATGCCCGCATGGTGAAAGGCGTGAATGCCGGCAGGACCTTCAAGACCGTGAATGCCGGCGCGGGCAAGCTCGTTACCGTGCGTCCGCCGAAGACCGAAGAGAGCATATCGCTGCTCTCGCGGGCGACCGACGCCCAGGTGCTCGATCCGGTGTCGCAAGGGGAGGTGCTGTCCTGTCTCGCCTATGTCCAGAACGCGATCGGGGACGAGGAAGGGGCGAAGCGCACCCTGAAGAAAACGCCGGGACGGGGCAGCCGGAAGGCCTGAGTGAATCCCTGGGCGCATCGGGGCTGGACCGCCGCCGTGCTGGCGGCGGTCTTGTCTGAACAGGCCTGCGATACCCGCGGCCTGTCCAGGGTTCCTGTCGCAAAAACCGAGAATGCGAGGACGATGATGACATTACGTGTAAGGCTGGGCGAGGGCTTTCAGAACGATACGGTGAGCGTGCGGGTCAACGGCGAGCAGGTGTTCCACAAGGCCGGGGTCAGCACGGACTGGACGATTTCACGGGCCGATTCGGTGGAGGTGAAGACCGCCGGGGCTAGCGTGCAACTGGAAGTGACGGTGGAGAACGGGCCGCGCGCCGTCCAGGACATCCAGCCGGCCCAGACTCCCTTCGTCGAGGTGCGCCTGGTGAGCGGCGAGCTGCAACTGCTGCCGATGGACGGGGAGCCGCCGATGTTGTGACCCACGCCGGAAAGGATGGGCTATAATCCTTTCCGTTGCCGAATTGGCAGCAAAACGCTAGGGGTCCTGCTGGTGCGACAAGCGCCACGCGGGTGAGAAATACCCTCTGAACCTGATCTGGATAATGCCAGCGAAGGGAAGCTTCCGAGATAACGCGGTCGTGCGCACGCACGCGCCTGCACCACTCTCCGCCTCCTTTGCTGGCTCCTCACGCAAAGGAGCCACATGAATGCCCCGCTGAAGTTCGACGCCGCCACCGCCCGGGTGGACAGCGCCGCCATCGAACCCTTCCCGAATTCGACCAAGGTCTATATCGAGGGCAGCCGCCCCGACATCCGCGTGCCGATGCGTGCCGTCGCCCAGAGCGACACGCCGGCCAGCTTCGGCGGCGAGACCAACCCGCCGGTCTTCGTCTACGATACCTCCGGTCCCTACACCGATCCCGCCGCCAGCATCGACATCCGCCGCGGCCTGCCGGCCCTGCGCCGCGGCTGGATCGACGAGCGCGGCGACACCGAGGAACTGCCGGGACCGAGCTCGCGCTACGGTCAGGAGCGCCTGCAGGACGCCAGCCTGGACGCGCTGCGTTTCGAGCTGACGCGCAAGCCGCGCCGCGCGAAGGAGGGCGCGAACGTCACCCAGATGCACTACGCGCGGCGCGGCATCATCACGCCCGAGATGGAGTTCATCGCCCTGCGCGAGAACCTGCGCCGCAAGGAGTACCTGGCCGCCCTGGAAGCCTCCGGGGCTATGGGCAGGCGCACGGCCGAGCTGCTCGGGCGCCAGCATCCGGGCCAGTCCTCCGGCGCGGCCATCCCGCCTGAAATCACCCCGGAATTCGTGCGTGAGGAAGTGGCGCGCGGACGCGCCATCATCCCGGCCAACATCAACCATCCGGAAAGCGAACCGATGATCATCGGCCGCAACTTCCTGGTCAAAATTAACGCCAACATCGGCAACTCGGCCGTCACTTCCTCGATCGGCGAAGAGGTCGAGAAGATGACCTGGGCGATCCGCTGGGGTGCCGACAACGTGATGGACCTTTCCACCGGCAAGCACATCCACGAGACGCGCGAATGGATCATCCGCAACAGCCCGGTCCCCATCGGCACCGTGCCGATCTACCAGGCACTGGAAAAGGTCAACGGCAAGGCCGAGGACCTGACCTGGGAGATCTACCGCGACACCCTGATCGAACAGGCCGAGCAGGGCGTCGACTACTTCACCATCCACGCCGGCGTGCGCCTGGCCTTCGTGCCGATGACGGCGAAGCGCCTGACCGGCATAGTCTCGCGCGGCGGCTCGATCATGGCCAAGTGGTGCCTGGCCCACCACAAGGAATCCTTCCTGTACACGCATTTCGAGGAGATCTGCGCGATCATGAAGCGGTACGACGTCGCCTTCAGCCTGGGCGACGGCCTGCGTCCGGGCTCGATCTACGACGCCAACGACGAAGCGCAACTGGCCGAGCTGAAGACGCTCGGCGAACTGACGCAAATCGCCTGGAAGCACGACGTGCAGGTGATGATCGAAGGGCCGGGCCACGTGCCGTTGCACATGATTCGCGAGAACATGAGCCTGCAACTGGAACAGTGCCATGAGGCGCCGTTCTACACCCTGGGCCCGCTCACCACCGACATCGCGCCCGGCTACGACCACATCACCTCCGGCATCGGCGCCGCCCACATCGGCTGGTACGGCACCGCCATGCTGTGCTACGTCACGCCGAAAGAGCACCTGGGCCTGCCCGACAAGGAGGACGTCAAGGACGGCATCATCACCTACAAGATCGCCGCCCACGCGGCCGACCTGGCCAAGGGCCATCCCGGCGCCCAGATCCGCGACAACGCGCTCTCGAAGGCACGCTTCGAGTTCCGTTGGGAAGACCAGTTCAACCTCGGCCTGGACCCCGACAAGGCGCGCAGCTTCCACGACGAGACCCTGCCGAAAGATTCGGCCAAGGTCGCCCACTTCTGCTCGATGTGCGGCCCGCACTTCTGCTCGATGAAGATCACCCAGGAGGTGCGCGAGTACGCGGCCGCCAGCGGCGTCGGCGAAGAAAAGGCGCTGGCCCAGGGCATGCAGGAAAAGGCGATCGAATTCGTGCGCGGCGGCGCCAGGCTCTATCGCGAGGTCTGACCATGCTGGAGATCGAACTGAACGGAGAACCCCATCAGGTGCGGCCGGGCGGCTCGCTCGGCGAGCTCGTCGAGGAGCTTGGCATCGGCAAGCAGGCAGTGGCGCTGGCGGTGAACCGCCAGGTGGTGCCGCGCCAGCAGTGGAACGAACGCCTGCTCGTGCAGCGGGACCGTGTGGACATCGTGCGCGCCATCGGTGGCGGCTAGAGGACCTACCCCGGCAGGGACGAGTCGTTGCTGACGCGCCTGACAAGCGGGGGCTGCGTTGCTCGTCGTTGCATGGCTCGCCATGCGGCCTCCTCGCGCCTTGCCCGCGCTTGCCATCCATCGTCATCAACTTCCTCTTCCCTACCGGGATAGGTCCTAAAGGAGAACATCATGAACCAAGACTTCCTCACCATTGCGGGCAAGCAGTACCGCTCGCGCCTGCTGGTCGGCAGCGGCAAGTACCGCGACCTCATCGAGACCCGCGAGGCTACCCTGGCGGCCGAAGCCGAGATCGTGACCGTGGCGATCCGCCGCGTGAACATCGGCCAGGACCCGAACGCGCCCAGCCTGCTGGACGTGCTGCCGCCGTCGAACTTCACCATCCTGCCGAATACGGCCGGCTGCTATAACGCCAAGGACGCGGTCTACACGCTGCAGATGGCGCGCGAGCTCTTGAATGGCCACAAGCTGGTCAAGCTCGAGGTGCTGGGCGACGAAAAAACCCTGTTCCCGCACATGCCGGAAACCCTGAAGGCGGCCGAGACCCTGGTGCGCGACGGCTTCGACGTCATGGTCTACTGCAGCGATGACCCGGTGCAGGCCAGGATCCTGCAGGAGATCGGCTGTGTCGCCGTGATGCCGCTGGCCTCGCTGATCGGCTCGGGCATGGGTATCCTGAATCCCTGGAACCTGTCATTGATCATCGAGCAGGCATCGGTGCCGGTGCTGGTCGACGCCGGCGTCGGCACGGCGTCGGATGCGGCCATCGCCATGGAGCTGGGCTGCGACGGCGTGCTGATGAACACCGCGATCGCGGCGGCGCGCGAGCCGGTGCGCATGGCGCGGGCGATGAAACTGGCGGTGCAGGCCGGGCGCGAGGCCTGGCTGGCCGGGCGCATGCCCAAGCGCTTCGCCGCTTCCCCATCCTCGCCGCAGGAAGGGCGCATCGCATGAGCCATCCCGCCGTGCCGGCGGTGCTGGTCTTCGCCGGCCTCGACCCCGGCGGCGGGGCGGGGCTGGCGGCCGACGTGCTGGCCATCGCCGCCCAGGGCGCGCATGCGCTGCCGGTGGCCACCGCGCTGACCGTGCAGGACAACAACCGCGTGCATGCCGTCCAGCCGGTCGACGCCGGCTTCGTGCTGGCCCAGGCCCAGGCCCTGGTCGCTACCTGCGACATCCGCGCGGTCAAGCTCGGCATCCCGGGCAGCCGCGCGAATGCGCGCGCGATCGCGGGCCTGCTGCGTACCCTGCGCGCGCGCGACCCCGGCCTGCCGATCGTGCTCGATCCGGTGCTGGCCAGCGGCCATGGCGACGCGCTGGCCGAAGACGATCCGCTCGACATCGTGGGCGAATTGCTGGCGCTGGCGACCATCGCCCTGCCGAACGAGCCGGAGGCATGCGCCATCGGCGACTTCCCCTGCGAGCACCTGCTGCTCACCGGCGGGCACGGCGAGCGCCGCTTCGTCGAGAACCGCTGGACCACCCACGGGCGCCTGGTGCGGCGCTGGCGCTGGCCGCGCCTGCCCGGCGAGTTTCACGGCAGCGGCTGCACCCTGGCGGCCAGTGTGGCGGGCCGGCTGGCGCTGGGCGAGCCGATGGAAGCGGCGCTGGCCGCCGCCCAGGCCTACTGCCACGACGCGCTGGCGCGCGCCTTCGTCATCGCACCGGGCCAGCGCATCCCGCGCCGCTTTTTTCTTTCTAACGCGCTTCAAGGAACACCATGAGGAACACCATGCGAGGACTGTATCTCGTCACCCCGAACTGGAACGACACCGAGCGCCTGCTCGCCAGCACCGAAGCGGCGCTGCGCGGCGGCGCGGCGCTCGTGCAGTACCGCCACAAGGAGGCCGACGCGGCCCTGCGCCTGGAGCAGGCGGAGGCGCTGCTGGCGCTGTGCCGGCGTTACGGGCGCCCCTTGGTGGTGAATGACCACCTCGACCTGTGCGTGCGTCTCGACGCCGACGGCGTGCACCTGGGCGGCACCGACCTGGGCATCGAACAGGCGCGACGCCAGCTCGGGCCCGAAAAAATCGTCGGTGCTTCCTGCTACGGCCAGATGGCGCTGGCGCGCGCGGCCCAATTGGCCGGGGCCAGCTATGCGGCCTTCGGCGGCTTCTATCCGTCGCAGGTGAAGAAGTACGACTTCGTCACCGATCCCGCGCTGCTCGACCAGGCGCGCGCCGAACTGGCGCTGCCGATCGTCGTCATCGGCGGCATGACGGCGGCGAACGCCGCGCCGCTGGTGGCGCGCGGAGCCAGCATGGTGGCGGCGATCACCAGCGTGTACGGCGACGCCGATCCGGAAGGGGCGGCGCGGCGCTTCGCCAGCCTGTTCGCATAGCGGTGGGAAAGCGCGGATTTCCGGCCGCGCCGAAGCTCTATACTGGCGTGGTCGACAATGGATCAGGGAAGTGGGGTACAACTTTGCACGAATACAAAATGCAATCGTCAAGGCAGCACGGCAAGCTGTTGGCTGCGTTGGGGCGAAGCTTGTCCCGAAATCGCTTGTTGGCGATATCGCTGTTGGCAAGTGCCTCGCCGGCACTTGCAATCCCCCCGCCACCGCACAAACCTCCTCTGCTGCGCGAAGCCAGGATGACTGCGATGGTTCAGTTAATCGAAGCAGATAATGGACGCGTAACCAGGGTTACCAGGCTCTGTCAGGTCAGCGGAAAGATTCCTGTCTATGCCGATGACGGCAATGCCGCTTCCTTTCATAGTTGGAAGGTTCCGGGTTGCAGCATGTCCAGGAATGGAGAGAATCTGGCTGTATCGGTATGGGGAGCAAAGGCGATATCGAAAGACTTTGTTTCCTATGCGACTGCAACCGTGAGCGTCGTCCCGCCCGATGCGGTCCGGCTCTGTCCCGATTTATGTGGGCCACAACCATTGGCCGATTCTCGAGCAGAAATTCGGGTAAGCGGTTCTCCCAGGTCCATGAGGTTCAGCTTGAACGCGAACCCTGTTTCCATGTTGAACGCCAAGCCAAGCGTTTGGCTCGAAGCCGATATCGAGATTGTTGACTGATTTGCCACGCTGGAACGGTTGACACTTTAGTTGCGGCAGCGAGACAGGCAGAGAGGTCCGGCGCATTCCCTGTTTATTGCCGCAAGGCAAAAATATATAATGCCCGGGACTTATCTCATTTGTACTGGACGCACATGGACACTAACTTGATGAACGACGGCGTGCTCGAGGCACTGGCTTTCAAACTTGGCAACGAAGAATACGGTATCAAGATTTTGAAAGTGCAGGAAATCCGCGGCTACGAGTCGGTGACGCGCATCGCGAGCGCGCCGGAACACGTCAAGGGCGTGGTCAACCTGCGCGGCACCATCGTGCCGATCGTCGACATGCGCATCAAGTTCAAGCTCGGCACGCCGACCTACAACCAGTTCACCGTCGTGATCATCCTGAACATCCAGGACCGTGTGGTGGGCATGGTGGTCGACTCGGTCTCGGACGTGATCTCGCTCACCCCCGAGCAGGTCAGGCCGGCCCCGGACATGGGCGGCGCCCTGAATACCGACTACCTGATCGGCCTGGGTACCGTGGACGAGCGCATGATCATCCTGGTCGACATCGACCGCCTGATGTCGTCCGAGGAAATGGGCGTCATCGACAGCGTCGCCGCCTGACGCGCCAGTGGAGTCGACGATGAAACAACTGAAGGTAGGAACCCGCCTCGGGCTGGGGTTCGCCCTGGTACTGGCCATGCTGCTGGCGGTGATCGTGTTCGGCATCGCCAAGCTCGGCGCGCTCAACGAGGGCACCAGGGTGATGGCGCTGGAAGCCTATCCGAAGGTGGTGGTGGCCCAGAACCTGGCCGACCGCGTCAACCGCACCGCGCGCACGCTGCGCGACCTGCTGTTGCTGGACGAGCCGGCGGCGAACAAGAAGAACCTCGCGACGCTGGCCACCAGCCGCAAGGAAACCGACGAGATGTTCGCCCAGCTCGACAAGCAGATCGTTTCCGAGTACGGCGTGAAGAAACTGCGCGTCTACAAGGCTGCGTATGCGCAGTACATCGACGCCGTCGACCAGGTGCTCAGGCTGCACGCCGCAGGCGAACGCGAGGCGGCGGTCGCGCTTCTGCTGGGCCCGGCGCGCAAGCTGCAAAGCGCCGTGTTCATTGCGTCCAATGAAGTGATCGAACACCAGGGCGACACCATGCAGGCCACCTACGAGGCGGCGGAAGCAAGCTATGCCCTCGGCCGCAACGCCATGCTGGTGCTCGGCGCCCTGGCCCTGCTGGGCGGCGCCGTAGCGGGCACCCTGATCACGCGCTCCCTGCTGCGCCAGCTCGGCGGCGAGCCGGGCTATGCGGCGCAGGTGGCCGGCGAAATCGCGGCCGGTAACCTGGCGGTCGCGATCGAGACGCGTGCCAACGACCGCTCCAGCCTGCTGTACGCGATCCGCGGCATGCGCGACAGCCTGGCCGGCATCGTCAGCCAGGTGCGCAGCGGCACCGACGCCATCGCCCTTGCCTCGGGCGAGATCAACGCCGGCAACCAGGACCTGTCGAGCCGCACCGAACAGCAGGCCTCCTCGCTCGAGGAAACCGCCTCGTCGATGGAAGAACTGACTTCCACCGTGCGCCAGAACGCCGACAATGCGCGCCAGGCCCATCAGTTGACGGCCGCGGCGTCGGGCGTGGCGCTGCGCGGTGGCGAGGTCGTGGCCCAGGTGGTCGAGACCATGGGCGCGATCAACGTCTCCTCGCGCCGCGTGGTCGACATCATCGGCGTCATCGACGGCATCGCCTTCCAAACGAATATCCTCGCGCTCAACGCGGCGGTCGAGGCGGCGCGCGCCGGCGAGCAGGGGCGCGGCTTCGCGGTCGTGGCCTCGGAGGTGCGCAACCTGGCGCAGCGCTCGGCCGCGGCAGCCAAGGAAATCAAGCTGCTCATCGGCGACTCGGTCGAGCGGGTCGACGCCGGCAGCGCGCTGGTGGCCCAGGCCGGCGCGACGATGCAGGAAGTGGTCGAGAGCGTGCGCCGCGTGAGCGACGTGGTGGCCGAGATCAGCGCCGCGACCGCCGAGCAGAGCGAAGGCATCGAGCAGGTCAACGGCGCGATCGCACAAATGGACCAGGTGACCCAGCAGAATTCGGCCCTGGTCGAGGAAGCCGCGGCGGCGGCCGAGTCCATGCAGGAGCAGGCCGGCCGCCTGCACGCGCTGGTGGCGGTGTTCCGCCTGGCCGAAGGGCAGGGCGCGCCGGCAGCTGCGCCAGTGCCGGCCCGTACTGCGGCGACGCCGGTCCGCGCCCTGGCGCCGGTGGTGGCAAAGCCTGCACCGCGCCAGCCCGCCGCTACCGGGCCACAGTCGGCCGCGCAGCGCAAGGAGCCGGTCACTGCGGGGAACGACTGGGAAGAGTTCTGAGCGTTCTCCTGCGAGGGTGAAAGCATCCCGCCTCGTGGCAAAAGCAAACCCGGTGGGCACGGGGCGCCCACCCTACAGGTCTTCGCGGAGCGGCGGCGAGGGCCATGCTGCATCCTCTCGCCTGCCAAGAGCATAAGCATAGTCAAATTAATTCGTTCCAAACCGCAACACCGGGCGGCTATAGTTCGCCTGTCAATGCAACACACACACGCCGTATGCCTCACTCCTGCTTCACCTGTCCCTGCTGTCCCGCACTATGCTGCCGCTCCTTGATGCGGCCGAGCATGTGCACCTCTTCCTGATTCGCACCGCCCGCACCGCCTTTTAAACAGCGCTGTTCACCCGACCCGGCTGCATGCCAGGGACGGCGGCGCCGTATTCGCATCCAGTTTTCTTACTTCATCAAACAATATGTTCAAACCACTCGCCATTGCCCTGGCTGTCGCCTCGGCCTTCCCCGCCATCTCCGCCGCCCAGCAGATGGAACGCGTCGTCGTCACCGGATCGAGCATCCGCACCACCCAGAAAGAGGGCGCCAGCGCCGTGCAGGTGCTCAGCGCCAGGGACCTGGCCGCCAGCGGCAAGACCAGCGTCGCCGACGTCCTGCGCTCGCTCTCGGCCAATAGCGGCAACAGCTACAACGAGCAGTTCACCGCCAGCTTCTCGGCCGGCACCTCGGGCCTGTCGCTGCGCGGCCTGGGCCAGAAGAACACCCTGGTCCTGGTCAACGGCAAGCGCGTCAGCAGCTATGCCACGGCGCAGAACCTGCAGGAAGTCTTCGTCGACCTGAACAGCCTGCCGATGGCGGCGGTGCAGCGCATCGAAGTGTTGAAGGACGGCGCCTCGTCGGTCTACGGTTCGGACGCGGTGGCCGGCGTGGTCAACATCATCCTGTACAAGGAGTTCACCGGCACCCAGGCCAGCGTCCAGGTCGGTAAATCGACTGAAGGCACCGGCCAGGACGAGCGCAGCTTCGCACTGCAGACCGGCGCCGGCGACCTGGCGGAAAAGGGCTGGAGCGTGGTGTTCTCGGTGGACGGCACGAAGCGCGACAAGCTGCAGCAGAGCGACGTGGCGTGGATGCGCGGCTCGGACTTCCGCGACCAGCCGAACGGCATGCTGGCCTGGACCCCGACCAACTACTTCGGCACCGACCCGACCCGCCTGCTCGGCGGCGTCCAGGGCCTGCTGGCGCTGACGCCCTATGGCGAGATCACCCCGGGCAAGAGCGGCCAGGTGCTGGCGTATAACCCGGCCCCCTACAAGACCCTGGTCCCCGGCGTCGAGCGCCTGCACACGTCGCTGCGCGGCACGCTCAAGCTGAACGACAACGCCGAAGCCTATGCCGACCTGCTGTACGGCTACAGCAAGGCCGAGCAGACCTTCAGTGCCCCGCTCACGGTCGGCAGCGGCCTGCGCGCCTGGAACGACGAGCGCCAGGCGCTGGACGACATCGCCGTGGTGCTGCCGGTCGGCCACCCGAACAACCCGGGCAGCACGCCGCTGCCCTTCAACGCCACCCTGTTCGACCTCGGCCCGCGCATGAAGCAGGACAAGGTGGACTTCCACCGCGTGCTGTTCGGCGTGAACGGCAGCTGGCAGGGCTGGGACTATGATGCATCGATCGGCCACTCGGCCAGCAAGATGAAGGAAACGGTGCAGAACTTCGTCAACCGCTACGAGTTCGAAAAGGTGCTGCTTGATGGCAGCTACAACTTCGCCGACCAGTCGCAGAACAGCGAGGCGGTGCGCGAGCGGCTGCGCCTGTCGACGCTGCGCCCGGCCAAGGCCGAACTGCTGGTCGCCGACTTCACCGCCTCGCGCACCCTGGCCGAACTGCCGGCCGGCGCGCTCGGCTTCGCCGTTGGCGCCCAGTGGCGCCAGGAGAAGATGGACTCGCAGACCTCGTCCGCGGTCCTGACCGGCACCGAACTGCGCCCGGCCATCAACATCATCGACGGCCAGCGCAAGGTCGGCGCCCTGTTCAGCGAGCTGAACATCCCGGTGCTGAAGGACCTGAGCGTCAACCTGGCCGGCCGCGCCGACCACTACGACGACTTCGGCAGCGCCTTCTCGCCCAAGGGCAGCGTGCGCTGGCAGGCCGCGCCCTGGCTGCTGCTGCGCGGTACCGTGTCGCGCGGCTTCCGCGCGCCTTCGCTGCCCGAGATCACCAACTCGACCGCGGTGAGCTACGGTTCCGTGGTCGACGCGCGCGACCCGATCTCGCCGACCCAGCCGCGCGGCGTGACCAACATCACGATCGCCAACGACGCCCTGCGTCCGGAACGCGCGAAGAACATCAATCTCGGCTTCGTGATCGCACCCAACGCCAACAGCAGCATCGGCATCGATTACTACCGCATCCGCACCAGCGGCGTGATCGGCACCGAAAGCGCGGACAACATCCTCGCCAATGAGGCGGCAGCGCCGGAAAAGGTCGCGCGCGACGCCGACGGCCGCATCGTGACCCTGTACCGCCAGTACGCCAACATGGGCGACCGGCTGGCCAGCGGCATCGACATCGACCTGCGCCACCGCATCCGTAACACGGGCTGGGGCAGCCTGAACCTGAATGCGCAGCTGAGCCGCGTGTTCAAGTTCTCGGAGCCGCTGTCCGTGGGCGCGCCGCTGACCAACGGCGCCGGCACCAACTGGTTCGGCTCGATCCCGAAGTGGCGCGGCGTGACCTCGGCGACCTGGGAGCTGGGCGCGTGGAGCAACACCCTGAGCTGGAACTACGTCGACGGCTACGCCCAGCCGACGCGTAACTTCGAGCGCGTGGCCTCGATCGGCACCTTCGACCTGAACGTCGGCTACAAGCTCAGCGAGGCCACTTCGCTCAACTTCGTGGTGCTGAACCTGGGCGACGAGAAGCCGTCGTGGACCTCGTCGAGCGCGTTCTTCGACAACACCCAGACCGATCCGCGCGGCCGCTTCGCCTCGGTCAAGCTGAGCCACAAGTTCTAAGGCAAGTCCTGAAGGCATGCCGGCCGTGCACGCATCGTGCCCGGCCGGCGCAGTGGTTTGCCCGGGTTTGCATACAATAGGCGCGTCTCCATGCTTACCGAAGAGAAGCCGATGCGCCTGCTCCGCCTGATCGTCCATACCCGGCGTCATCCGTCCGCCATCCTGCTGCTGGCCCAGTTGCTGGGCATGCTGCTGTATCCCTTCCTGGAGCGGACCCAGTTCGGCCACGTGACCTTCAATGCCTTCGGCATCGTCATCCTCACCTTCACCACCAACATGGTGCGGCGCACGCCCGGCCATACCTGGATCAGCGCGGCCATGGCCGTGCCGATCATCGCGCTGCTGACGGCGCAGATGCTGTTCGGGCTGTCTTACCTGCAACCCTGGTCCTCGGGCCTGGAAGCGCTGTTCTACTTCTATGCGGCCGGCAGCCTGATCGCCTATATGATGGAAGACCGCAAGGTCACGCGCGACGAACTGTTCGCGGCCGGCGCCACCTTCACCCTGCTGGCCTGGGGTTTTACGCATCTCTACATCGTGGTCCAGGCCCTGTCGCCGGGCTCCTTCGCCTCCGCCATCAATTCCGACCTGCCGCGTACCTGGACCGAGCTGAATTACCTGAGCTTTGCGCTGCTGTCGAGCACCGGGATCGGCGACGTCATTCCGCTCACCGTGCAGGCGCGCGCGCTGGCCAGCGTCGAGATGTTTGCCGGCGTGATGTACCTGGCGACGGTGGTGGCGCGCCTGATCGGGCTGACGATGCAGCCGCGTCCCAAGGACTGAGCCGATAAAAAAATGCCGCTCGGCTTGCGCCGGACGGCATTCGCGCCAGCGCGGCTGGCTTATTTGCCGCAGCCCAGCGACTTGATGCGGTCGTAGGCGGCTTTCGCCTGCACCAGGCCGTAGCCATACTTGGTGTCGCGGCCGGCGGCGCCCAGGTCTTGCGCGCTCTTGCCGAGCGAGCTGCGGATCTGGACGGCGGTACAGGTCGGGAAGTAGCTCCAGACCAGTGCCGCGACGGCCGACACGTGCGGCGTGGCCATCGAGGTGCCGTCGTAGTAGGCGTAGTTCGAGGTCTTGATGCCGACGGTGGCGGTCTGGCCCAGCTGGCCCTTCATCGCCGCGCCCTCGAGATCGGTGGCGGTGACCGACGGGATGTTGGTCACGGTAGTGCCCAGCGTGCCGCCGAAGGAGCCCGCCACGTTGTTGTACACCACGGCGCCGACGCCGCCGCTGGCCTGGCAGTTCGAGACCTTGGTCGAGAAGTCCACCGTGCCGCGCTGGATCAGGCAGACCTTGCCCGACACGGCGGTGTTGACCTTGTCGCCGATGCCGAAGTCGGCCAATGGGGCGGTCGCGGTCTTGACCGGCGAGCCTTCCATCGCGCCCGGCGCGTAGGTGGTCGAGCCCACCGTCAGGACGGCTTCCTGGCCGGCGCCCATCGGGACGGTCGACAGCACGCCGACGCCGGGACCTGCCAGCTCGACCTTGCTGTTGTACTGCGAGAAGGTGGCCCACTGCTTGTTCTCGTCGACCGCACCGACCGAGACCACGCTGGCGTAGCCGGCAGGGTAGGATGCGCGGGTGTTGCCGTCGTTACCGGCGGCGGCGATGCTCAGGATGCCGGCCGCTTCCAGCGAGGCAAAGGTGTTCTTCTCGGTGTTGTTCGACATCGAGCCGCCCAGCGACATCGAGATGACGTTGGCGCCCGCGGCCTTGCACTTGTTGGCGGCCGAGGACAGGGTCGACGAGTAGGCCCAGGCGTCCTTGCCGAAGACCTTCACGATGTGCAGCTTGAGCTGCTTGTTGGCGTTCACGCCGACCACGCCGGTGCCGCTGTTGTTGATCGCAGCGATGGTGCCGGCGACGTGGGTGCCGTGGTGGTTCTCGTCGGTGTACCACCAGCCGGTGCCGCTGTCGTATTCGCCGGTGACGGCATTGCCCGATAGGTCTTCGTGGCTGTTGTCGTAGCCGGAGTCGATGATGCAGACCTTGCGGTTGGCGGCAACGGAGTCGGTCAACTGGTCGGCCTGGACCATCTTGATGCCGTAAGGCACCAGCTGGCCGGTGGCATACGGCGTGCCGGTCGACGGGCTGGTCAGGGCCAGCGGATAGCGCCTCGCGTCTTCCTCGACGTACTCGACGTTCGGGTTGTTCTGCAGGCCCTTGAGGGCTGCGACGGGCACCTCGATGGCCATGGCGTTGGCGCCGAAGATTTCGTGTTTCACTGCGCCTTTGGCGGCGGCGACGACGCCTTTCACGGCCGCTTTCGCGCCTGGCTTGAATGCAACGATGACGCGGGTGGTGTCCGCTGGCGCGGCGCTGGCGGAATTGCAGAGCATCCCGGCGGCGGCCGCAAGCATGCACAGGCTGAGGGTGGTTGACGCGCGGGTGAATCGTTGAACCATGTGACTTCTCCGTATGAAAGCCTATAGGAATGCCGCGATCTCTATGGTCGCGTGCACGTTTGGTACAAACGTTGATTACCGTAAAGACGGTTCGGCCAGTGTAGGCACGGAAGTATGTATATGGCAATTGCCAACTAAAGCGTGCGCAGCCTTTGTTGCAACGTTGCGTCAAGGCACAATTGAAAATGATATAAACCGATAAACGGTGCTATATTTTTGGCCCACCCCGATGTGCATTTGCAGCAATCCTGGCGGGGAGGAGCGCGGCAAGGATCGTGCTGGCTTGGTATGATGGCAAAATTGTGCGGCTGATCTTCAGTCCGCGTTCATCCATCTCATGTAGAGGAAAGCACATGAAAACCAAGGCAGCAATTGCATGGAAGGCGGGTCAGCCGCTGACGATCGAAGAAGTCGAACTCGAGGGTCCGAAGGCGGGCGAGGTACTGGTCGAAGTCAAGGCGACCGGCATCTGCCATACCGACTACTACACCCTGTCGGGCGCCGACCCGGAAGGCCTGTTCCCGGCCATCCTCGGCCATGAAGGCGCGGGCGTGGTGGTCGACGTCGGCCCGGGCGTCACCAGCGTCAGGAAGGACGACCACGTCATTCCGCTGTACACGCCGGAATGCCGCCAGTGCAAATTCTGCCTCTCGCAAAAGACCAACCTGTGCCAGGCGATCCGCTCCACCCAGGGCCGTGGCCTGATGCCCGATGCGACGTCCCGCTTCTCGCTCGACGGCAAGCCGATCTACCACTACATGGGCACTTCGACGTTCTCGAACTACATCGTCGTTCCTGAGATCGCCCTGGCCAAGGTCCGTTCCGACGCGCCTTTCGACAAGATCTGCTACATCGGCTGCGGGGTCACGACCGGCATCGGCGCCGTGATCTTCACGGCGAAAGTGGAAGCTGGCGCCAACGTGGTCGTGTTCGGCCTGGGCGGCATCGGCCTGAACGTGATCCAGGCGGCGAAGATGGTCGGCGCCGACAAGATCATCGGCGTGGACATCAACCCGGCCCGTGAAGAGATGGCGCGCAAGTTCGGCATGACCCACTTCGTCAATCCGAAAGAAGTCGGCAACGTGGTCGACGCCATCGTCCAGCTGACCGACGGCGGCGCCGATTACTCGTTCGAATGCATCGGCAACGTCAATACGATGCGCCAGGCGCTGGAATGCTGCCACAAGGGCTGGGGCCAGTCGATCATCATCGGCGTGGCGGAAGCCGGCGCCGAGATCTCGACCCGTCCGTTCCAGCTGGTGACCGGCCGCGAGTGGAAGGGTTCGGCCTTCGGCGGCGCACGCGGCCGCACCGACGTGCCGAAGATCGTCGACTGGTACATGGAAAACAAGATCAATATCGACGACCTGATCACCCACCACCTGCCGCTGGACCGCATCAACGAAGGTTTCGACCTGATGAAGTCGGGCGAGTCGATCCGCTCGGTCGTCGTGTACTAAAACCTCCGCTTTTCTGTCGCCTGTTCCGCGAAAGCGACCGTTCGTCGCACGGCGCGGGCAGGCGCCAGCCGCCTGTCCTATTCTTTCTCCATCGACACCCGCTCATGGAGAAAGATCATGCCTGAATCCCGCTTCGCCTCCCGCTCCCTGAAACAGCCCCTGCTGCTGGCCGTGCTGGCCTGTGCCTGCGCGCTGCCCCTGCTGCCGGTCCAGGCAGGCGAGGGCAGGACCATCAACTACAACACGCAGGTCAGCGATGGCGGCGAGCCGTTCGCGCTGGCGCGCGGCGCCAGCAGCGTGGTCACCGGCGACAGCGCCGACAGCAAGCGCTTCAAGGAACTCAAGCGCAGCGTGAAGGGCGACTTCCTCTGGTTCCGCAGCAACGGCAAGGAATACATCGTGCAGGATCCCGCCACCCTCAGGCGCGTGAACGACGCCTGGGCCCCGATGGGAGAAATCGGGGCGCAGATGGGCGGGCAGGGCGCGGAAATGGGCCGCCACGGCGCCTCCATGGGCGCGCTCGGCGCCAAGATGGCGCTGGCGGCGATCACCTTCAACGAGGAAAAGATGGAGGCGCTGGGCAAGCAGATGGAGGAAGCCGGCAAGCCGATGGAAGCGAGCGGCAAGAAGATGGAAGAGCTGGGCAAGAAGATGGAGCAGGAACAGCGCAACGCCGAGCGCACCGTGCGCGGCGTGATCAGGGAGTCCTTGCAGAACGGGACGGCCAGGCCGGTCGCGGTGCGCGGCTGAGAGCCAGCGCGTGAACGGGAAGGCCGGGATGCTTGCGCACCCCGGCCTTTTGTTTGGGCACGCGGCCTCATCCGTAGGGTGGGCACCCCGTGCCCACGCGAACGCTCGAACAGTGGCAGCGGTTGTTCTGACGAGGAAGCTGCAGTTCGGCGGCGCTTGTCAAAGCGTTTCGTTGGCGCCGCAAGTCATGGCAGCGCTTCGGAGTGACAACGGCATGCCGCCGACTGCGGATCAGCACGTAACACGTGGGCACGGGGTGCCCACCCTACGATTACCGCAAACAATAAAAAAAGCCGGGATGCCTGCGCATCTCGGCTTTTCGGATCACGTCGTCGCTACGCTTACTTGCGCATCGCCGGTACGAACTCTTCCATCACCGCCTTGCGCAGCAGCGCGGGCGGCACCAGGCCCTGGGCCAGCACGAAGTCGTTGAACTTCTGGCGGTCGAATTTATCGCGCAGCGCGACTTCGGCGGCCTGGCGGGTTTCCATCAGGCGCTGGTAGCCGTAGAAGTAGGAAGTCGCCTGGCCCGGTGCGCGGAAGGTGTAGCGCTGCATTTCCTGGGTTGCCATGCCTTCGGACAGGCCGACGTCATGCATCAGGAACTGCTTCACGCCGTCCGGGGTGATTTCGCCCAGGTTGACCATCGGGTCAAGGAAGGCGCGCGCAGCGCGCATGGCGCGGGCCTGCAGGGCGAACAGCTGGCCGTCGAGCGGTTCGTAGGGCTGCATTTCCGCTTCCGCGTACAGGGCCCAGCCTTCGACGTTGACGCTGTTGAAGGCGAACACCGCGCGCGCGGTCGAGACGCCGGTCTCGATCATCTTCGCGAACTGCAGCTCGTGGCCCGGGCGTGCCTCGTGCGCCGTGATCGACCAGGTGCCGGCTTCATGCGTGAAGTCGTCGAAGGTCATGGTCTTGCCGGAAGCGTCAGGCGGCATGCCGGTGGTCAGCACGAATTCGCCGTACTCGCCGGTGTTGCCGATCAGGCGCGGCGGGCTCATGTGCGGGGCCGGCTGCTGGGCGTTTTCGGCCGGCGTCGCCAGGCGGATCACGGCCTTGCGCTGGGGCAGGGTGACGATGCGCTGCTCGCGCGCCGCCGATTCGAGCGAGGCCAGGCGCTGGGCATAGATCGGCATGACCTTCTCTAACGGGATCTGGTCCTTCTTGAGCTCGAGCATGACGGCGCGGTAGTCGGCGTTCTTGAAGCCGCGCTCCCTGGCGATCAGGTTGGCCGTGATCTGCATCTGGTTGCGGATCTCGGCGAACGAGGTCAGCGACTTGGCGATCAGCTCCTGCGGGCTGATGTCGACGCCGAACTCGCGCAGGTTGTTGGCGTACACCTCGGCCGGCAGGCGGTGGTCGGTACGCGCGCGCGGCAGCAGTTCGGTCTTCAGGCGCGCGTTATACGCGAGCAGCTGCTTTTCCAGCGTGTCGAAGCTCTTTTCCCATCCCTGCAGGCCGCTCTTGGCCAGCAGTTCGCGCATGCCCTTGAGCAGGGTCGGCGCGTCGTTCAGCGACTGCTCGATCTCGCCCTTGTAGGGGCCGAGCAGGTTCTTGTTCGCCTTCAGGCGTTCCTGCAGGCGCTCGTGCGCCAGCTCGGTGACCGGGCGGTAGCCCTTGGCCAGGCCGGCGTACTTTTCCAGGCGTACCAGCAGGGTCTGCTGGCGCTCCTTCGGGATGCGCGGGTCGAGCGTCGAGCGCATCACGCCGAACATCATGCCGGTCAGGTCGATGAAGGGCATGAAGTACTTGCGGTCCAGCGCCGCGGTGCGGATCTGGTCGTTGGCCTTGTTGATCAGGATTTCCAGGTCCTGCTTGACCTTCGGATCGGTCTCGACCTTGAGGCGCTTCTGGTACTCGGCGATCGCCGCGCGCAGGTCCTTGTTGGTGGCTTCGAACTGGTCGCGCGAGAAGTCGGTGATCTGTTCGTCGTAGCCGTTCACGCCGAGGTTGCTCGCCCTCTCCGGCGAATACTTGGCCAGGACGTTCAGCAGGACTTTGGCGTTCTCGTTGCTCTTGGTGACCCAGGCCGGCTCGGCGGCGAAGACGGGGGCGGCGAGGGCGGTGGCCAGCAGGCCGGCAAGGAGGGTACGGACCAGGGGACGGGTAGGCAGCATTGCATTCCTTTTCTACGTATCGACTCGAATGAGGGCCGCGCCGCGCCTGGGGCGCCACGCGGTCCGGACAGCATTGTTCATGCAACCGCCAGTATGCCCGTTTTTGAACGCGGTGTTGCTCATATGCATGTTCAAAAACATAAGAAATTGCTTTTTTTGCAAATATGTTGCTGTAGTCTATCGAACAACGAAAAACGGACCAGCTCCGTATAATCGGATCGATTACGGTGTGCGGTTCGTGGGCTTTCTTGCCGCGTCTGCCTCCGTGAATCCCGCGTGCCGCCCCCGCGACATGCGCACGTCGCGACGGAGGAACGCTGGACCAATTTCGCCGCAAGAGATGGCTACTAAAATAGTTAGGATGATCAAATGACAAAGAATATCGCCATTGTAGGCGCTGGGTTTTCCGGAGCTGTCATTGCAAACCAGCTCGCACAGGCCGGCCACAAGGTCGAAGTATTTGAATCGCGTCCGCATATCGCGGGCAACTGCCATTCCGAACGTGACGCCGAGACCGGCGTCATGGTGCACATCTACGGACCGCACATCTTCCACACCGATAACGAGCGTGCCTGGGAGTTCGTCAACCGCTACGCCGAGTTCAAGCCTTACGTGAACCGCGTCAAGGCCATCACCGGCAAGCGTGTCTTCACGCTGCCGATCAACCTGCTGACCATCAACCAGTTCTTCGGCAAGACCATGCGTCCGGCCGAGGCCCAGGCCTTCCTGGCCGAGCTGGGCGACAAGTCGATCGAGAATCCGCAAACCTTCGAGGAGCAGGCCCTGCGCTTCGTTGGTCGCGAGCTCTACGAAGCCTTCTTCAAGACCTACACCGTCAAGCAGTGGGGCATGGAGCCGTCGGAACTGCCGGCGAGCATTTTGAAACGCCTGCCGGTGCGCTTCAACTACGACGACAATTACTTCAACCACAAGTACCAGGGCATGCCGGCCGAAGGCTACACCGCGCTGGTCGAGAACATCCTGAAGGTCGACGGCGTCACCGTCCACCTGAACACCCGCTTCGATCCGGACCAGAAGTCGCAGTACGACCATGTGTTCTACAGCGGTCCGATCGACGCCTGGTTCAAGCACGTCGAAGGCCGCCTGCCTTACCGCACCCTCGACTTCGAAATGTTCCGCGACAAGGGCGACTACCAGGGCAACGCCGTCGTCAACTACTGCGATGACGAACAGCCCTACACCCGCATCACCGAGCACAAGCACTTCTCGCCGTGGGAACAGCACGAGGGCACGGTGCTCTACAAGGAATACAGCCGCCAGTGCGGCGAGGACGACATTCCTTACTATCCGATCCGCATGGCGCGCGACAAGCAGCAGCTCGAGCGCTACATCAAGCTGGCGCAGGGCGAAACCAACGTCACCTTCGTCGGCCGCCTGGGCACCTACCGCTACCTGGACATGGACGTCACCATCAACGAGGCGCTGATCACCTCGGACAAATTCCTCGAAACCGCCCGCGGCAACGGGGCGATGCCGGCTTTCGTGATTGATCCGCTGGCCTGATGTTCAGCCGGCCGGCCTAGGAGCGTCTAACGGGTTGGCTGCTGAAAAGGCCGCTGCTTGCCGGGCAGCGGCCTTTTGTCTTTTGTGCTGGGTACGCTGGAGCGCGTTACATATGCCAGCGCATCGGCGAGACGATCTGGATGCCTGTCGCGTAAAACAGGACGAAGAAGGCAAGGCCGACGAGCAGGGCCACGAGCAGGGCCATACCCACCTGCATCGGGAGGCTGACATCCGGCGCTTTGCGGCTGTAGAGCCACGCGATCAGCACCCATTGAAGCAGCGTGAGCGGAAAACTCAAGCGGGTCGTCAGGGCATACCTGACGACGTCCCTGGAATATTCCTGCCCCGCGAACAGGAGCGGATACATCGCCAGGACCGGTTTGTCGAACACCAGCATGAGGAGCCCGGCGCCGATCGGTATCGTGAAAACCGCGATCAGGTAATACAAGGGGCCGGTCAAGGCGGCGACAAGCAACATCGATACGAATGCCTGCTTTTGGGTTGGACTCATGGGGCGTGATCTCGCGGTATCGAAGTTGCCTGGAGCGGACAAGCTTGCGCCTGAGTATGCTACGGTCCTGCCACCTTGGCAATCTCTTAATGTTGCTTAGGCAATATTTCTGTGTCAGCATGAGCGATCACTTTTCCGGGATTTTTCTCATGGCGCACCTCACCCGCATCGTATTGGCCGTGTCGCTTGCCGCGACCGCCGCCATCGCTTCCGCCCAGACTGCCTCGGGTGCCCAGCCCGAGCGTCCGGCGACCACCTTCCCCTACACGCCCGGCCTGGACGTCAACTCGATGGACAAGGGCGCCGACCCCTGCGTCGATTTCTACCAGTATGCCTGCGGCGGCTGGATGAAGAACAACCCGGTCCCGGCCGACCAGGCGCGCTGGTCGGTCTACAGCAAGCTGGCGCAGGACAACCAGCGCTACCTCTGGGGCATCCTCGACGGCCTGGCGAAGCAGCGCGAGGGCAGGAATAGCGCGCAGCAGAAGATCGGCGACTATTTCGGCGCCTGCATGGACGAGGGCGCGATCGCCAAACGCGGCGCGGCGCCCTTGACGCCCTGGTTCGACCGGATCGATGCCATGCAGTCGACCCGCGACCTGCCGCAGGTGCTGGCCGCGCTGCAACTGGCGCTGTCGGACGACGACTTCTTCTTCGGCTTCAGCTCGAACCAGGACTTCGGCGATTCGAGCCGCGTGATCGCGTTTGCCAGCGGCGGCGGCCTGGGCCTGCCGGACCGCGACTATTACGTCAAAACCGACGCGCGCTCGAAGGAGATCCGCGCCAAGTACCAGGCCCACCTGGCCACCATGTTCGGCCTGGCCGGCGAAGCGCCCGAGGTGGCGAAGCGCTCGGCCGCGACCGTGATGCGCATCGAGACCGCGCTGGCCAAGGCCTCGCTGACCCGTGTCGAGAAGCGCGACCCCTATAAACTGTTCCACAAGATGGACCTGAAGGCCCTGCAGAGGATGACGCCGGACTTCGACTGGAAAGCCTACCTGGCCGCGCTCGACCAGCCGGGCGTGACCAGCTTCAACGTCACCGAGCCGGCCTTCTTCAAGGCCTTCAACGGTCAACTGCGCAAGGACAACCTGGCCGCGATCAAGACCTATCTGCGCTGGCATGTGCTGGAGGCGCTGTCGCCGGCGCTGTCGCCGCAGTTCGACGAGCCCCACTTCGCCTTCTTCATGCAGACCCTGCGCGGCGTCGAGCGCCAGCAGCCGCGCTGGAAGCGCTGCGTGCAACTGGTCGACCGCCAGCTGGGCGAAGCGCTGGGCCAGGAATTCGTCGCGCGCGCCTTCTCGCCGGAACTGAAGGCCAAGGCCTTGCACATGACGCGCCAGATCGAGGAAGCGATGGCCAAGGACATCGAGTCGCTCGAGTGGATGAGTGCCGACACCAAGAAGCGCGCGCAAGAGAAGCTCGACGCCATCGTCAACAAGATCGGTTACCCGGACACCTGGCGCGATTATTCAAGCTACGAGGTGCGCGCCGATGACTTCGCCGGCAACGTGGTGCGCGGCAAGGCCTTCGAGAACCGCCGCCAGCTGGCCAAGATCGGCAAGCCCCTCGACCGCGCCGAATGGCTGATGACGCCGCCGACGGTGAACGCCTATTTCAACCCGCAGATGAACGACATCAACTTCCCGGCCGGCGTGCTGCAGCCGCCGCTGTTCGACCCGAAGATGGATGACGCGCCGAACTACGGCAACACCGGCGGCACCATCGGCCACGAACTGACCCACGCCTTCGACGACGAGGGCCGCCAGTTCGACGCCCAGGGCAACCTGAAGGACTGGTGGACCAGGAAGGACGGCAAGGTCTTCGAGGAGCGCGCCGCATGCATCGTCGAGCAATACGGCAAGTACACGGTGGTGGACGACATCAAGATCAACAGCAAGTTGACCCTGGGCGAGGACGTGGCGGACCTCGGTGGCCTGATCCTGGGCTGGATGGCCTGGAAGAACCAGATGGCCCGCATGCCGCAGCAGGCCCAGCCCCTGCGCGACGGCCTCACGCCGGAGCAGCGCTTTTTCGTCGGCTATGCACAATGGGCCTGCGAGAACGACCGCCCGGAAAACCTGCGCGTCTCGGCGGCGACCGATCCTCACTCGCCGGGCAAGTACCGGGTCAACGGCGTGGTCATCAACATGCCGGAATTCGAGAAGGCCTTCAACTGCAAGCCGGGCCAGCCGATGGTGGCGGCGAAGCGTTGCCGGGTGTGGTGATCGGAAACCGGATGCGCGGACGAAACCTTGATCTTGGTCCGCGGCGATACCAGTAGGGTGGGCACTCCGTGCCCACGCATTACGCGCAGTTCCGCAGTCGTTGGCAGTGACGCGTCGCCCGCAAAGTACGCATTGAACGGCAGCCTGGGCTTTGCTCGGCGTAGCGAGCGATATCTCACAGCAGCGAGCAACAGGATGCGCACGTAACGCGTGGGCACGGGGTGCCCACCCTACGGTACCGCGCCGATATCGGAGGTGATAACGGCGCGCGCTATGTCGTCACCGTGGAACGGATGTCCACGGCATCAAGCGACGCAATAAAAAACGCCACCGTGAGGTGGCGCTTTCATTCATGGGCTACTCAGCGCACCAGCTTAGTGCTGGTTGATCTTGCCGCGCCATGCGCCCGTTTCCGAGCCGCGCTTCTCGAGCATTTCCTTGAAGTTCGACAGGTTGCTGCGCGCTTCCATACGCACCGCGCCCAGGGCGTCGCCCAGGGTTTCCAGCACGCCTTCCGGCTGGTAGTCCATCTGCAGGGTGACGCGGGTCACGTTATCCGAGATCTTGTGGAAAGTGACGACACCGCCGTTCGGCACGCCGCTGATGCTGCGCCAGGCGATGCGCTTGTCCGGGATCTGCTCGGTGATCTCCGCATCCCATTCCTTCTCTTCGCCGGCGACATTGGCCTTCCAGTGCAGGCGCTTGTCGTCGAGCTGGCGGATGGAGTGGACGCTCTTCATGAACTGCGGAAAGTCCTCGAACTGCGTGAACTGGTTGTAGGCAGTACGCAGCGGCACGTTCACCTCGATCGATTCGATGATGGAGGAATCCATGTTCGAACCACGGTTTTTCTTCATTTGCTTCGACAGCATCATCCCGCCGACAGCGAGGGCGGCAACAGTAACCACTCGATTAAGCATGTGACTCTCCTTTTGACAGTAAGCCGGCCTGCACGCGGTGACGAAGTTCAGCCCGACCCGAAAACGCGTGCACGGCCTTGCGGCTTGAAAATGGTTGGGTCGTAGTGGGCCACGCGAATGTGTTCGCGTCTTTGTTGTTAAGTTAAGCGAATTCTGGAACAAGGGGCGCGCGCTAGAATTGCGCGCTGATACTGATGAGTTAAATGCAGTTGCAGAAAGATAGATGCGCGAAGAATTTTTTCGTCAAGAAAAAAAGTTGACAGCAGGTCGAGGTGGGAATGCTTAGGCATGAAATAATATTTCATTAAACTTATAAATTTGAAATATTATTTCAGTGCCGGACCGATAATACCGCCCTGACTGGATGGGCATACAGTAGATCCCGGCGGTATAATGGGCGCATGCAGAATCTCCTTCACAACCTCAATCCCGAACAACTTGCGGCCGTGACCCTGCCGCCGCAGAGCGCGCTGATCCTGGCGGGGGCCGGCTCGGGCAAGACCCGCGTGCTGACCACGCGCATCGCCTGGCTGATCCAGACCGGACAGGTCGGCCCGGCCGGCATCATGGCCGTCACGTTCACCAACAAGGCGGCGAAGGAGATGCTGACGCGCCTGTCCGCCATGCTGCCCGTGAACACGCGCGGCATGTGGATCGGCACCTTCCACGGCCTGTGCAACCGCCTGCTGCGCACCCACTACAAGGACGCCGTGCTGCCGCAGTCTTTCCAGATCCTCGATTCGCAGGACCAGCTGTCGATGATCAAGCGCCTGTTGAAAGCGGCGAACGTCGACGACGAGAAGTACCCGGCGAAGAACCTGATGTACTTCATCAACAATGCCAAGGAACAGGGACTGCGCGCCAGCCAGGTCGAGGCCTACGACCCGATCGAGCGCAAGATGGTCGAGCTGTACGAGCTCTACGACCAGCAATGCCAGCGCGAAGGCGTGGTCGACTTCGCCGAGCTGCTGCTGCGCTCGTACGAACTGCTGTCGCGCAATGCGCCGCTGCGCCAGCACTACCAGATGCGCTTCAAGCACGTGCTGGTGGACGAGTTCCAGGATACCAACGACCTGCAATACAACCTGCTGAAACTGCTGGCCGGCCACGGCGAGGGCAGCGGCGGCGCCATCTTCGCCGTCGGCGACGACGACCAGAGCATCTACGCCTTCCGCGGCGCGAACGTCGGCAACATGACCGCCTTCGAGCGCGACTTCCAGGTCCAGAACCTGATCAAGCTCGAGCAGAACTACCGCTCGCACGGCCACATCCTCGACAGCGCCAACTACCTGATCGCCAACAACACCAAGCGTCTCGGCAAGAACCTGCGTACCGATGCGGGGCAGGGCGAGCCGGTGCGCATCTACGAAGCCTCTTCCGACCTGGAAGAAGCCCAGTGGATCATCGAGGAAGCCAAGAGCCTGATGGCCGACGGCATGCCGCGCAGCGAAATCGCCATCCTCTACCGTTCGAACGCGCAAAGCCGCGTCATCGAGCACGCGCTGTTCGCGGCCGGCCTGCCCTATACGGTCTACGGCGGCCTGCGCTACTTCCAGCGCGCCGAGGTCAAGCACGCCATCGCCTATTTGCAGCTGATGGACAATCCGCACAACGACTCCGCCTTCCTGCGCGTGGTGAACTTCCCGACGCGCGGCATCGGCGTGCGCTCGATCGAGCAGTTGCAGATGGCGGCCGATACCTATGGCGTCTCGCTGTACGCGGCCGTTCCCTACATGACCGGCAAGGCCGGCAGCTCGCTCGGCGCCTTCGTCAAGCTGATCGAAGGCGCGCGTTTCGAGACCCAGCAATTGCCGCTGCCGGAAATGGTGCGCGTGGTGCTGGAGCGCAGTGGCCTCTTGACCCATTACGCCAACGAAAAGGAAGGCGCCGACCGCATCGAGAACCTCGAGCAGATGGTCAACGCCGCCACCCAGTTCGTGCAGGAAGAAGGTTTCGGGCAGCAGGCGCCGGCCCACCTCGGCCCGCCCGCGCAGGCCCAGGCCGGCGACGCGATCCTGAACCAGGACGGCCTCGAGATCCTCGACGCCGACGCGCCGCTGCCGTCCGTCATGTCGCCGCTGGCGGCCTTCCTCGCCCACGCGTCGCTGGAAGCCGGCGACGCCCAGGCGCAGGCCGGCCAGGACGCGATGCAGCTGATGACCGTGCACTCGGCCAAAGGCCTGGAATTCGACGCGGTCTTCATCACCGGCCTGGAAGAAGGCCTGTTCCCGCACGAAAGCAGTTCGCGCGAGATGGATGGCGTCGATGAGGAGCGGCGCCTGATGTACGTGGCGATCACGCGCGCGAGGAAGCGCCTTTACATGAGCTTTACCCAGCAGCGCATGCTGCACGGCCAGACCCGCTTCAACATGAAGTCGCGCTTCTTCGACGAACTGCCGGAAGAAGCGCTGAAGTGGCTGTCGCCGCGCGTGCAGAGCCACTGGTTCGCGAATAAAAAGGCAGCGACCGCCTGGGACGACGCGGCCTTCCGCAATGCCGGCAGCGACAACAAGATCGCCCAGCAGATCACCCAGAAGTCGGGCGGCGGCTCGGGCTGGCGTGTCGGCGAAACGGTCGCGCACGCCAAGTTCGGCGAGGGCGTGATCGTGAACATCGAGGGTGGGGCGGGCGCGGCGCGGGCCCAGATCAACTTCGGCCCGTCCGGCATCAAGGTGCTCGACCTGTCGGTGGCCAAGCTGGAGCGCGTGTCGCGTTAAGTGTCTTCGGCGTTCGAGCAGGCCGCCGATGCATCGGCGGCCTGCTCACATCCGTAAAGTCTTACTTCTCGAGATTGACCCGGGCGGCGCCGGCTTCGACCGGCTTGCCGAAGATGCGGCGGTAAGCTGCATACAGGGAACACTGCAGCAGCAGGATGAACAGGAAGATCAGCCACATGATCGCCACGCGCGCCACGTTCGAGCCGCCCAGCAGCAGCGTGAACACGATGCACAGGCCGAACAGGATTGCGAACCAGGCCATCAGGAGCACCACGAACACGCGCGCGCTCTTCCAGACCGCGAAGAAACTGTAGAAGGCCGCCTTGCCTGGCCCCATCTGCTGCCAGTAGACCAGGGGCGCGGCAAACGAGAGCGCGATCAGCACGCTCACGTTCAGCACGAAGATGGCGAAGATCTTGAACATGTCCCAGCCCGTCACCAGCGGCGGGTTCTTCGGGTCGACCGGCTGCGAGAACTGCTGCCAGAAGCCGGTATCGATCGCGAAACGCGCCAGCAGCGTCAACAGCAGCGACACCGCCAGGTAGATCAGCCCGACCTTGCACAGTTGCAGCAGCACCGGCTTGCGGAAGCCCGTCAGCAGGACGGCGGGCGAGACGCGCTCGCCGCTATCGATCATCAGGCAGGCCTTCATGAAGGCCATCGAGAGCGAAGGAATCAGCACCACCGCGAGCATGGCGCCGACCAGGTCGAAAGCGCTGATCAGCAGGCTGACCAGGATGTTCGCAAAGAGCAGGGTGGTTAGCGCGGCGGGTTGTTTGCGGAACAGGCCGGCTCCTTCCTTGAGCCAGGTCCAGCCGGTCATTGCAGGCATGTTGTTCATCGTGTCAAGCGGCCAGGCCCGGCGCCGGGCTGGCAATGCGGTCGCGCAGGATGCGCTCGAAATGGGTCGGATCGTGCGGCGTCAGCATTTCCGCAGCGCGCGGCACGTGCAGGTCGTACAGGCGCGACAGCCAGAAGCGCAGTGCGGCCGCGCGCAGCATTGTTTGCCAGGCGGACACTTCCTCGGCGGTGAACGGCCGCACGGCGCGGTAGGCGTCCACCAGTGCGCGCACACGTGCATCAATCAGTTTGCCGCTGGCGAAGTCGATGCACCAGTCGTTGACAGTCACCGCCAGGTCGAACAGCCAGGTGTCGACGCCGGCGAAATAGAAATCGAAGCAGCCCGTCAGCTTTTCGCCAACGAACATCACGTTGTTGCGGAACAGGTCGGCATGCACGGGCCCGCGCGGCAGGCGCGCATAGGTATCAAGCGCGGCGAACGCTTCCTGGAGCGCAACTTCTTCGCGCAGCAGGCGCGCGTTGTCGGGCGACAGGAAGGGCAGCACGGTCGGCGCCGTCGCCTGCCACCACGCCAGGCCGCGCAGGTTGGGCTGGCTCAGCGGGAAGTCCTGGGCCGCCAGGTGCATGCGCGCCAGCATGGTGCCGACTTCTGCACAGTGCACAGGCTGCGGATCCATCTGCGAGCTGCCGGCCAGCTTGGTGACGATCACGGCCGGCTTGCCCTGCAAGGGCACCACCAGTTCGCCATCGTGGTTGGCGACCGGCGCCGGCACCGGAATGCCGCGCTCGGCCAGGTGGCGCATCAGGCCTATATAGAAGGGCAACTGCTCGAAATCCAGGTTCTCGAAGATGGTGAGCACATACTCGCCTCGTTCGACGGTCAGGAAGAAGTTACTGTTTTCGATGCCGGAGGCAATGCCGTCGAGGGCGAGTGCCTGGCCAAGGGGGAACTGCTTGATCCACTGGGTGAGGTCATCCAGTGTGACCGCGGTGAAAACTGCCATCGTGGGAGCAAGAATGAAAAAGTGGAGCGGCGGGGCGGTTGCCCCGCGGTGGTCGGGTCAGCGCTGGGTGGTCGGCAGCGGCGGCGGCGGCGGCACCTCGGCCGGTGTCGTCATCGGCACGGTTGCCGGCGGGACTTTGCCGGCTGGCTTGCCTGCCGGCGCACCTGCTGCTGCGGCGCCAGCGGTGCCGCGCGAGCCTGCCGCGGCCGCCGGAGCGGCAGAGGCGTCTTCGCCCGCGGCCTGCTTCTTCGGACCGATGTCGAATTCCATCACTTGCCATTGCGGCGCACGGAAGGCGCTGCTCTGGGCATCGCCTGCCTGGGCGTTGCCGGCCGGGTTGTTCGGACGCATGATGTAGTGGCTCTTGCCGCTTTGAACTTCGATCTCCGTGACCGTGCCGTCGTTGGCGCGCTTTTCCTTGATCTGCGTGCCGCGGCGCGGCGGAATATTGGTCGTCGGCACATCGCTGCCCGGTTCGATGCGTTCCGTCGGCGGTTGCTGCTGGGTCGTCGTCGCCGCCTGCTGGGCCCAGGCAAAGCCGGTCAGCAGGGCAAAGGGAAGGACGCTCAGGCGGAGAAATGTGCGCGGCATGATGATCACCTTGTATTGATTAGACCATTGTAACAAACCGACACCGTTCCCTGTGAAAAGTGTGATGTTCCTTCTTTTGCCGGGGGGCGGGCGGGACTGAAGCGACACGATGGAGGCCAGGGCATGACGATGCCGTGAGCACGACAGAGTACATAAATAGCAACAATTCAGCCGTGCTCGCCTATTTTTTTATCAAAGATACAATCTGACGCGTTTATTTTAGATAGTTCTTTGAAAACACTTATGGGGCAAGCAGCACATCCATCGTTACGCGACCATCGCGACGATATCCAGGGCATCCGCGTCATCGGCGCTTTGCTGGTATTTTCATTTCATGTGTTCTTCTCGGGCGTGTCCGGAGGCGTGGACGTCTTTTTCGTTGTCTCCGGTTATTTCATGGCGAAAAATGCGGTCAAGCGCGGAGAGCTGGAAAAGCCCATGCCGCTGTTGTCGTTTTACCGCAACTTCCTGCTGCGCGTGGCGCCCCAGGCAATCGTCGCGCTTTGCGGCATTCTTGTCCTTCTTTTCCTCTTCACTTCGCCCATGGTGTGGTCCACGAATCTGCGGGACATCATGGCCAGCGCCCTGTATCTGGAAAACTGGCGGCTCATCAGCAGAGGGCAGGATTACCTCGCCAGAAGCGAAGCGCTCACCCTGGTCCAGCACTTCTGGGCCGTTTCGCTGATTGGCCAGACTTATTTTGTATGGCCATTCATACTGCGGTTGGGAAAGCTCGTGCGGCCTGTGACCAACAGGGCCCCCGGCGCCGCACTCGGCATGCTGGTTGCCGCACTCTCGGCTGCATCGCTGTGCTGGTCGCTGTATTTCACGCTGACCACTCCCGCCAGCGCCTATTTCGACTTCTTCTCCCGTTTCTGGGAATTTGGTTGCGGCGTGCTACTGGGATTGCAGGGGGCTGTGCGGACGAACGCTGGACGAGGATGGGCGGCGGTGTTGTCCTGGCTTGGGCTGAGCCTCCTGGTAAGCTGCGGGTTCGTTATCGGAACTGAACTTGCCTTTCCTGGCTATGCTTCGCTTTGGCCGGTTGCGGCAGCGGCACTGCTGATTCGTTATGGCCGCGCCAGCGACCCGGCCAATGCCGGCTGGGCGCTGGCGCGGCCGGGCCTGGCGCGTCTTGGCGCTGTGTCCTTTGGCGTTTATCTCTGGCATTGGCCGCTTTTTGTGGTCTACGAAAGCATGAGCGATACGAGCGCGGTGACGTTGCCGGCCGGCTTGACCTTGCTGGCGCTATCGTTCGGCCTCGCCATGCTGTCCAAACGTCTGGTCGATTGGTGGTTCTCCCGCGAACGCATATCGTCGAGCACGAAACTGGTGCCGCTGGCTTGCCTGGCCTTGTTATTGATGATTTCCGTTTCCAGCGAGTATGCGCGTAGGGAAATAGCGGCGATGGGACGCAGTTGGGACCGCGAGAATGCGCGCCTTCCCGGCTTCATCGCACCCGGCCCATTCAGCGTTCGCAGCGACAATCCTTCGGCTTATAAAAGCGGATGCCATCAGACGGGCGCCTCGATCGAAGCCAGGACGTGTTCCTTCGGCAGGCCCGATGCCGGGAAAACCATCGTGCTTGTTGGCGGTTCGCACTCCGTTCAATGGCTTCCGGCCCTCACGAAGCATGCAGAAAAAGAAAATTGGCGCGTCATATCGATGACGAAATCCGGCTGTCTGTTCGCCGATCCCGCCGACGAAGCCCTGTTTCGGACCTTGCCGCCTTCGTGCGCATCCTGGAACAATGCGGCGCTTGAAGAAATCAAAGCAATCCAGCCAGATCTGGTCGTCACCCTTGCCACACGGCGCAGCGAAACCGGGACCAGCCGCACCGAATACATACCGGATGGTTATGTCTCCCGCTTCAAGCAGTTGGGCGCCAGCGGAATTCGCGTTCTTGCCTTGAGAGACAATCCCTGGATGCACAGGGATGTACCAGTCTGCGTCTACTCCCCCATTGTCGAGGACAAGAACAGTTGCGGTGACCTTCGCCGCAACGTACTGAATGATGCCGCTTTCGCCCGGTCACGAGGAAGAATTCCTGCAGGCGTCCACTTGTCCGATTTGACTGAACATTTCTGCGACACCAGCAAGTGCTGGGCGGTCAAGGACGGCGTGGTCATCTATAGAGACAGCAATCACATCACGGCCACTTACGCCGCGCACGTTTCACCTGCGCTCCGGGACGCCGTCAACAGTGCCTTGTAAAGCAGGCTTTGCCGGGGCGTGGGCATTGCGGTGTCGTTTTCGGTGTGTGTGAACATCCGCCCCGGGGGCGCACATGTTGTTCCGGTGGCAAATCGGGGGCCCTCAGCCGCTCTTGGTCCAGCCCGGATTCTGCGATAATGCCAGTCACTTTCGGCCACCCGGCCAGCTCCACTATTCATTCCCATTATGCAAAATACCCTGCTGCTCGTTGACGGCTCCAGCTACCTCTACCGCGCCTACCACGCGCTGCCCGACCTGCGCAGCCCCGACGGCTTCCCGACCGGGGCGATGCATGGCATGGTCAACATGCTGCGCCGCCTGCGCGCCGACTATCCGGCCGCCTACATTGCCTGCGTGTTCGATGCCAAAGGCAAGACCTTCCGCGACGACATGTACCCCGAGTACAAGGCGACCCGCGCGTCGATGCCGGAAGACCTGGGCAAGCAGATCGGTCCGATCCATGAGGCGGTGCGCCACCTGGGCTGGCCGATCCTGATGGTCGAGGGCGTGGAGGCGGACGACGTGATCGGCACGCTGGCCGTGCAGGCGGCCGCCAAGGGCATGAACACCATCGTCTCGACCGGCGACAAGGACCTGGCCCAACTGGTGAACGACAAGGTCACCCTGATCAACACGATGAGCAACGAAAAGCTGGACGAAGCCGGCGTGCTGGCCAAGTTCGGCGTGCCGCCGAACCGCATCATCGACTACCTGACCCTGATCGGCGACACCGTCGACAACGTGCCGGGCGTGAACAAGTGCGGCCCGAAGACGGCCCTGAAGTGGCTGACCCTGCACGGCTCGCTCGACGGCGTGATCGAGAACGCGCACAGCATTGGCGGCGCGGTCGGCGAGAACCTGCGCTCGGCGCTGGAGTGGCTGCCGAAGGGCCGCGAACTGATCACGGTGAAGACCGACTGCGACCTGGTCAACCACGTGGTGTCGATCGAGGAAAGCCTGGTCGGCCGTCCGGAAGACAAGGAAGCGCTGCGCGAGTTCTTCCAGCGCTACGGCTTCAAGACCATGCTGCGCGAGCTGTCGCAGGGTCCCGGCGTGGGCGCACCGGCGCTGAATTCCCCGGAAGGCGCGCAGGAGACGCTGCCTGGCATGCCCATCATCAAGGGCGAGTACGAACTGGTCACCACCTGGGAACAGCTTGATAAATGGCTGGCCCTGGCCGATGCGGCCGAGCTGACCTCGGTCGACACCGAAACCACGTCGCTGGATCCGATGACGGCGCAGATGGTCGGCATTTCGCTGTCGGTGGAAGCGGGCAAGGGCGCCTACATCCCGGTGGCCCACCGCTACGCCGGCGTGCCGGAGCAGTTGCCGCGCGAAGAGGTGCTGGAGCGCATGCGCGGGTGGCTGGAAAATCCGGACAAGCCCAAGCTCGGCCAGAACCTGAAGTACGACATGCACATCTTTAACAACCATGGCGTGACGCTGCGCGGCATCGTCCACGACACGCTGCTGCAGTCGTATGTCTTCGAATCGCACAAGCCGCACGACATGGACACGATGGCGATGCGCCACCTCGGCTACACCACGATTCCCTTTGTGGACGTGTGCGGCAAGGGCGCCAGCATGATCTGCTTCGACCAGGTGGAGCTCGAGCGCGCCAAGGAATACGCGGCCGAGGATTCCGACATCACCCTGCGCCTGCACCAGACCATGCTGCCGCACGTGCTGAAGGACCCCGGCCTGACCTACATCTACGAGAAGGTCGAGTTGCCGACCCAGATCGTGCTTCAAAAGATCGAACGCAACGGCGTGCTGATCGACACCGCCAAGCTCGATGCCCAGTCGCGCGAGATCGGCGCGCGCCTCATGGAACTGGAGGCGCAGGCCTATGAACTCGCCGGCGGCCAGTTCAACCTCGGCTCGCCCAAGCAGATCGGCGAGATCTTCTTCGGCAAGCTTCAGCTCCCGGTGATCAAGAAGACCGCCACCGGCGCGCCCTCGACCGACGAAGAGGTGCTGCAGAAGCTGGCCGAGGATTATCCGCTGCCGAAAGTGCTGCTCGAGCACCGCGGCCTGGCCAAGCTGAAGTCGACCTATACCGACAAGCTGCCGAAGATGGTCAATCCGAACACCGGCCGGGTGCACACCAACTACGCCCAGGCCGTGGCCATTACCGGCCGCCTGGCCTCGAATGATCCGAACCTGCAGAACATCCCCGTCCGTACCGCCGAAGGCCGCCGCATCCGCGAAGCCTTTGTTGCGCCGCCGGGCAGCGTGATCGTCTCGGCCGACTACTCGCAGATCGAGCTGCGCATCATGGCCCACATCTCGGGCGACGAGGCGATGCTGAAGGCCTTCGCGGAAGGCGAGGACATCCACCGCGCGACCGCCGCCGAGATCTTCGGCGTGGCGCCCGACGAGGTGCAGTCCGAGCAGCGCCGCTACGCCAAGGTCATCAACTTCGGCCTGATCTACGGCATGAGCGCTTTTGGCTTGGCCCAGAACCTGCAGATCGAACGCGCGGCGGCGGCCAACTACATCGACCGTTATTTTGCGCGCTTCTCGGGCGTGAAGCAGTACATGGACGAGACCCGCCTGGCCGCCAAGGCGCGCGGCTATGTCGAGACCGTGTTCGGCCGCCGCCTCTGGCTCCCCGAGATCAATTCCGGCAACGGCCCGCGCCGCGCCGGCGCCGAACGCGCGGCGATCAACGCGCCGATGCAGGGCACGGCGGCCGACCTGATCAAGCTGGCGATGATTGCGGTGCAGGGCTGGCTGGAAGCCGAGAAGCTGGGCACGCGCATGGTCATGCAGGTGCACGACGAACTGGTGCTCGAGGTGCCGGAAGGCGAACTGGAGCTGGTCAAGCAGAAGCTGCCGGAACTGATGGCGGGCGTGGCCCAGCTGAAGGTGCCGCTGGTGGCCGAGACCGGGGTGGGGCGCAACTGGGAGGAAGCCCACTAAGGCTAGCGCACCAGCGCTTCCTCGTACCAGGGGTCGCCCTGACGACCTCACTCCCGCGCGCCGGCATCCCCGCCGGCGCGCATTCGGCCTCATCCCGAACCTTCCCAGGTTTTTCGCCCCGGTTCTTCCTGCATCAACCCCACTCAGCAAAATTTATGCTGAACAGCAGGATGCGCGCGTCCCGAACTCGCTGCTAAGATAGCAAGCCTGTTCAACATGACCGGAGGGATGCACATGAAAGATCTCGTACAAGACGGCGACAGCCTGGTCGCCAGCACGGCGTTCGAAGACGGCGTCGATCGCCGCGTTTTCCTGAAAGCGGCAGTAGGCAGCGGTTTTGCGGCCGCCACCCTGCCGGTCATGGCGCAGTCCGTCGTCCAGACCGACACCGCCGGCCTGTCCGCGGGCGACCACATCATCGTCATCGACGGCCAGGACGTGCCCGTCTACCGCGCCCAGCCCGAGGGCAGGACCAACCTGCCGGTCATCCTCGTGATCTCCGAAATCTTCGGCGTGCACGAGCACATCAAGGATGTGGCGCGCCGTTTCGCCAAGGCCGGCTACCTGGCCATCGCTCCCGACCTGTTCGTGCGCCAGGGCGACGCCACCAAAGTGTCCAACATCGCCGACCTGATGAAGGACATCGTGGCCAAGACCCCGGACGCCCAGGTCATGTCCGACCTCGACACGGTCGTGCGCTGGGCCAAACAGCGCGGCGGCGATACCGCGCGTCTGGGTATCACCGGTTTCTGCTGGGGCGGCCGCATCACCTGGCTGTACAGCGCCCACAATCCGAACGTCAAGGCCGGCGTGGCCTGGTACGGCCGCCTCACGGGCGACACCACCGCGAACTCGCCGAAGCATCCGGTCGACATCGCGCAGAACCTGAAGGTGCCGGTGCTCGGCCTGTACGGCGCCAAGGACACCGGCATTCCGCTGGAGTCGGTGGAGCGCATGAAGCTTGAGCTGGGGAAGGGCAACAGCCGCTCCGAGTTCGTGGTCTACCCGAATTCGGGCCACGCCTTCCACGCGGACTACCGCCCGAGTTTCAACGAAGCCGATGCGAAGGACGGCTGGAAGCGCGCGCTGAACTGGTTCGCCAAGCACGGCGTGGCCTGAGCGCAAGCGTAGCTGCACGTTTGGGGGCCGGGAGGGGTACAATGCCCGGCTCGCCACGCAAAGCACGTCCAGAACAAGAGGCTTCAAATCGACCCGATCCTAATCTCCATCCTGCTGGCGACCATCGTCGCCGGCGTCGTCAGCATCTCGGCCGCGGCTTTATTCTCGTTCACGCTGCTTTCCAAAATGGTGGAGCGGCTGGTGAGCCTGTCCGTCGGCATCATGCTGTCGACCTCGCTGCTGCACGCGCTGCCCGAGGCCTTCGATTCCGGCGCCAGCCCGCACAAGCTGTTCGCGACCCTGCTGGCCGGCCTGCTGACCTTCTTCCTGCTCGAGAAAGTGGCGCTGCTGCGCCACTCGCACCACCACGAGGGTGACGGTCATCACCATGCGCACGGCCACGACAGGCACGCGGCGGGTAAATCGGGCTGGATGATCCTGATCGGCGACGGCATGCACAACTTCACCGACGGCATCCTGATCGCGGCCGCCTTCCTGGCCAACCCGGAACTGGGCATCGTCACCGCGCTGGCGATCGTCGCGCACGAGATCCCGACCGAGATCGGCGACTTCATCGTACTGCTCAACGCCGGCTTCTCGCGCCTGCGCGCCTACATCTTCAACCTGCTGTGCAGCCTGCTGGCCGTGGCGGGCGGCCTGCTCGGCTACTTCACCCTGGACCGCGCCAGCGGCCTGATTCCCTACGTGCTGGTGTTCGCCTCGTCCGGCTTCATCTACATCGCGGTCAGCGACCTGATGCCGCAGATGCAGCGCCGCGCGACGGTGAAGGAATCGATCCCGCAGGTGCTTCTCATTTCCCTTGGCGTTATCATCGTCCTGTTCCTGACCGGGCGCTGATTTGATCGGGCCCGGCCATATCGGCTGGGAACCTGTCATGAAAAGCTATCGCTGGACACCGGAAGACGGTGAGGGAATGGAGCACCTGGCGCTGCGCCAGGAAGGCGAGCTCGTTCTCGCGCAGGGCGCGGTGGTCGGCGGCCGCCATGGCGAAGACTACGGCGCCTTCTACAGCATCCGCTGCGACGCCGCCTGGCGCGTGCGCCATGCGCGCATCGAGGTGGCAGGGGGAGGGCGGCTGGAACTCTACGCCGATGGCGAAGGCCACTGGCAGGACAGCGAGGGAGCGCCGGTCGAGGCGCTCGATGGCTGCATCGACATCGACCTTACCGCGAGCTGTTTTACCAATACCCTGCCGATCCGGCGCATGCACGGCGTGCTCGACCTGCGGCAGGAGATCGACGTCGCGTGGGTGTGGATTCCGGAACTGAAGGTGGAGAAGGCGCGGCAGGCCTATACGCGGCTTGCCGCGGACAGCTACCGTTTCGAGAGCGTGGGGCGTGACTTCCAGGCGGACCTGCAGGTCGATGACGAGAGAGTGGTGCTTCAGTATCCCGGGCTGTTCAAGCGGGTTTTGTAGGGTGGACTCCCGAGTCCACGCTGTACAAGGTCTGATCGTTCGAAACCTGACCGGAGGCTTCGCGAAGCAGTTAGGTGTGCGAAGGCACGACCGCGTGGACACAGGTGTCCGCCCTACGAAGGCGAAACGACGATCAATCGGCGCCGATCGCCACCGGCCGCGACGGATCCGCGCTCCACTCGCTCCACGAGCCCGGATACAGCGCCGCCCCCGGCATGCCGGCCACTTCCAGCGCCAGCAGGTTGTGGCAAGCCGTCACACCCGAGCCGCACTGCATGATCGCGTCCTTCGGATCGCCAATCACGGCGCTGAATTCCTCGCGCAGCTGCTCGGGCGCCTTGAAACGTCCGTCACCCTGCAGGTTGTCCTTGAAGAAGCGGTTCTTCGCGCCCGGGATGTGGCCGCCGACCGGATCGACCGTCTCGTTCTCGCCGCGAAAACGATCCGACGCGCGTGCATCGACCACGGTGCGCTTCGCGCTCTCAATATTTTCCAGCACTTCGGCCACCGTCACCGTCGGCACGAAAGGCGCACGCGCCTCGATCGACCCGCGCGGCTTGGCGGGAACCTCGGTGACCACAGGCTGCCCGAGCGCCTGCCAGGCCGGCAGGCCGCCGTCGAGCACCGCGGAGGCCTCGTGGCCAATCCAGCGCAGCAGCCACCACAGGCGCGCCGCGTACATGCCGCCATGGGCGTCGTAGGCGACGACCTGGGTGCCGTCGTTCACGCCCCAGGAACGCAGGGTCTCGACCAGCGCCTCTTTTTCCGGCAGCGGATGGCGGCCGCGGAACACGCCGTCCGGTCCGCGCTTGGCGCCCGACAGTTCGGTTTCCATATCGGCGAATACCGCGCCCGGCAGGTGGCCGGCCGCATAGGCTTCGCGCCCGAAAGACAGGTTGACGAGGTCGTGCCGGCAGTCGACGACGACCCAGTTTGGGTTGTCGATATTGGCGGCGAGGTCGGCGGCGGAAATCAGGGTCGTGTACATGGCGTCCTCACAGTTCGCTGGCGATGGGGTCCGTTTTCTCGGTGACGGCGCCACGCGCCGTGCTCCTCGTATTGTAGAACGTCGCCGCGATGCCCGATGCCAGGATCACGCCGATACCCAGCCACACGTGCCAGTCGAAGCGGTCGCCCCACAGCATCAGGCCCCACAGGCTGGAGAAGACGATGCCGGTGTACTGCAGATTCGCCACCACCAGCACCTTGCCGACGCGGTAGGCGCGCGTCATCGCCATCTGCGCCATCAGGGCGGCAAAGCCGATCCCGAGCAGCAGCAGGCCGCCGTACAAGGTGTGGCCGTGGAAGGGGAAGCCGCTTTCCGCGCCGTCGCCGCCGATCACGCCCGCCATGCCGGCCAGCGCCGTGGTCAGCGAAAAATAGAAGACCACGCGGTACTCCGGCTCGCCCATCTGGCCGAGCTTTCGCACCTGCATGTAGGCCATGGCCGAGATCACCGACGAGCACAGGCCCGCCAGGCCGCCCAGCCACTGGTTCGATTCGATCGCCGGCTGCAGCACCAGGGTCACGCCGAAGAAGCTGGCGCCGACCGCCAGCACCAGCGGCCACTCGGCATGTTTCGTTTTCGTCCACCAGCCGAGCAGGAACATCCAGGCGGCGATCCAGATCGGCGCCATGTAGTTCAGGGTCATGGCGGTTGCCAGCGGCAGTTTCGAGATGGCGAAGAACCAGAGCCAGAGCGAGGTCACACCGACCGCGCTGCGCCACAGGTGGGCTTTCGGGAAGGGTGTGCGGAAGGTCCCGCCCTGCTGGCGCACGATGGCCAGCAGGATCACGGAGCCGATGAGGCCGCGGTAGAAGAGGAGTTCGGAGGTGGTGTAGAACTCGGAAGCCAGCTTCACGCCCGCGCCCATGGCGGCAAACGCGAAGCTGGCGAACAACATCCAGAGTGAAGGCATCAAATTCCTGGTTTGTTACAGCTCGATCTTGCTGCGGTACCACTCATGGAAGTGCTGCATGCCGTCTTCCATCGGCGACTGGTAGGGTCCCACTTCATTGACGCCGCGATCCAGCAAAATCTTGCGGCCGGCATCCATGCGCTGGGCGATCTCGTCGTCCTCGACGCAGGTTTCCATGTAGGCCGCGCGTTCGGCCTCGACCAGTTCGCGTTCGAACAGGGCAATCTCTTCCGGATAGTAGAACTCGACCACGTTGCGGGTCTTCTGCGGGCCCAGCGGGAACAGGGTCGAGACCACCAGCACGTTCGGATACCACTCGACCATGATGTTCGGGTAGAGCGTGAGCCAGATCGCGCCGTGCTTCGGCTCCTTGCCGCCGTTGAACTTCAGGACCGCTTCCTGCCACTTCTTGTAGGTGGGCGAGCCGGCCTTCTGCAGGCCGCGGTTCACGCCGACGGTCTGCACGCTGTAGTCGCGGCCGAATTCCCACTTCAGGTCGTCGCAGCTGACGAAGTTGCCCAGGCCGGGGTGGAAGGGCTCGACGTGGTAGTCCTCGAGGTAGACCTCGATGAAGGTCTTCCAGTTGTAGTCGCAGTCGTGGATCTCGACGTGGTCGAACAGGTAGCCCGAGAAGTCCAGGTCCTTCGTGACCGAGAGCCCCTTGAGCTTTTCCATCACGTTGTAGCCGTTCTGCTCGAACAGCAGGCCGTTCCAGCTTTGCAGCGGCGACTTCGACAGGTTCAGGCAGGGCGTTTCCGCGAAATGCGGCGCGCCGATCAGTTCGCCCTTCAGGTCGTAGGTCCAGCGGTGCAACGGACAGACGATGTTCTTGGCGTTGCCGCGGCCATTGAACATCAGCGCCTGGCGGTGACGGCAGACGTTGGAGAGCACCTCGATGCCGGTGGCATTGCGCACGAGCATGCGGCCTTCGTTTTCCGATGCCAGCGTGGCGAAGTCGCCCACTTCCGGCACCATCAGCTCATGGCCGACGTAGCGCGGGCCCTTCTGAAACAATTGCTGGATCTCACGCTGCAGCAGCGCATTGTCAAAGTAAACATTTACCGGAAGCTGAGCGCACGAGCGCGCCAGCTTGGCGTGGGTAGCCAGATCGGACATCCCAACCCCCCTTTTATAAAAGCACCGAGCCAAGGGCACCCCGAAAAACCCGCTTTTCGAGGACCCCAAAGAAGAGAAAGAATCCAAAGACCAGTATTTTGGATTTGGAAATACGGTATTTCGGACAGAACCGGAGATTATACCGTGGAACGAGCTCTACAGTCTCGGACCGGCGCGCGGCTGTGGCGCGCAGAGGCAAAGGAATTGCCGGAAAGGCATCGTTTTCATCGGTTTAAGGGTGCTTGCGCTAAAATGTGGTGCTTTTATCAAAGGGCCGTGAGTCGCCCTTCGCGAGGCTCAACACTTGCGTAGCCACCCCAAGGGTAAGGATTGTTCTAAAATACGCGATTAGACTCCCCCATGGCGCACAGGTTGCGACATTCTGCGGGGTCGCTGCCCCAACACAACAAGTAACTATGGCAAACAATTCAAACGCGCAGGCGACTGCGCCGGAATCCTTCGAGGCGGCAATGGCCGAACTAGCCCAGCTCGTCTCCCAGATGGAAGCCGGCCAGCTGCCGCTGGAAGCCTCGGTCGCCGCCTATGCGCGCGGTTCCGAGCTGGTAAAGTATTGCGCTGCCCAGCTCGACAAGGTGGAATCCCAGGTGAAAGTACTCGAAGGCGACATGCTCAAGCCCTTCAGCGTCGACGGCGCGGGCGAGGCAAGCCAATGAGCGCGCCCTTCGCCTGCTGGATGGGTGGCGTCCAGGCCGAAATCGAGGAAGCGCTGTCGAACTTCCTGCCGGCCGCCGGCAGCGAGCCGGCCAAGCTGCACGAGGCCATGCGCTACACGGCGCTGGGCGGCGGCAAGCGCGTGCGTCCGCTGCTGGTCTACGCCAGCGGCGCGCTGTTCGGCGCCGACCCGGCCGCGCTGGCGCGCGCTGCCTGCGCCCTGGAGATGATCCACGTCTATTCGCTGGTGCACGACGACATGCCCTGCATGGACGACGACGCCCTGCGCCGCGGCAAGCCGACCGTGCACGTCGCCTACGACGAAGCGACCGCGCTGCTGGTCGGCGACACCCTGCAGGCCCGCGCCTTCGAAGTGCTGGCCGGCGCCGATACCCTGCCGCCCGCGCGGCTGGTCGGCATGCTGCGCCTGCTGGCCGAAGCGGCTGGCTCCGCCGGCATGTGCGGCGGCCAGGCCATCGACCTCGACAGCGTGGGCCTGGCGCTCACCCTGGAACAGCTCGAGCGCATGCACCGGCTGAAGACCGGCGCACTGCTACGCGCCTCGGTCCTGCTCGGCGCGCTGTGCGGCAAGGACCTCGATGAGAAGGAACTCGCCGCCCTGGATGCCTACTCGAAGGCAGTAGGGCTGGCCTTCCAGGTCGTCGACGACGTGCTCGACGCGACCGCGGACTCGGCCACCCTCGGCAAGACCGCCGGCAAGGATGCCGCCGACAACAAGCCGACTTATGTGTCGATTCTCGGCCTGGAGCCCTCGAAGGCGCTGGCCGAACAATTGCGGCGCGACGCGCATGACGCGCTGGCGCCATTCGGAGAACAAGCACTGCGGCTGCGCGAACTCGCGGACCTGATCGTGCAGCGGAAGGCCTAAATGAACCTGTTAGAAACCATCAACGACCCGTCCGACCTGCGCAAGCTGCCGCGCACCCAGCTCACGCCGCTGGCGCACGAGCTGCGCCAGTTCCTGCTCGAGTCGGTCGCCAAGACGGGTGGACACCTGTCGTCGAACCTCGGCACCGTCGAGCTCACCATCGCGCTGCACTACGTGTTCGAGACCCCGCACGACCGCATCGTGTGGGATGTCGGCCACCAGACCTATTCGCACAAGATCCTGACCGGCCGCCGTGAACGCATGCCGACGCTGCGCCAGCTGAACGGCCTGTCGGGCTTCCCGAAGCGCGACGAAAGCATCTACGACACCTTCGGCACCGCCCATTCGTCGACCTCGATCTCGGCGGCCCTGGGCATGGCCGCGGCCGCGAAGCTGAAGGGCGAGAACCGCCACGCGATCGCCGTCATCGGCGACGGCTCGATGACCGCCGGCATGGCCTTCGAGGCCCTGAACAACGCCGGCGTCGAGGAAGACTGCAACCTGCTGGTGATCCTGAACGACAACGACATGTCGATCTCGCCGCCGGTCGGCGCGCTGAACCGCTACCTGGCCCGTTTGATGAGCGGCCAGTTCTACGCCGCGGCGAAGAACGTCGGCAAGACCGTGCTGCCGGCTCCGCTGCGCGAGCTGGCCAGCCGCCTGGAAGAGCACGCGAAGGGCATGGTGGTCCCGGCCACGATGTTCGAGGAATTCGGCTTCAACTACATCGGCCCGATCGACGGCCATGACCTCGATTCCCTGATCCCGACGCTGGAAAACATCAAGAAGCTCAAGGGCCCGCAGTTCCTGCACGTGGTGACCAAGAAGGGCCAGGGCTACAAGCTGGCCGAGGCCGAGCCCATCCTGTACCACGGCACCGGCAAGTTCAATCCAGCCGAGGGCATCAAACCCGCCAGCGCGCCGGCCAAGATCACCTATACCGAGGTGTTCGGCAACTGGCTGTGCGACATGGCCGCGATCGACAGCCGCCTGGTCGGCATCACGCCGGCGATGCGCGAGGGCTCGGGCATGGTGCGCTTCCACGCGCAGTACCCGGAGCGCTATTTCGACGTCGGCATCGCCGAGCAGCACTCGGTGACCTTCGGCGCGGGCCTGGCAACCGAAGGCATGAAGCCGGTGGTGGCGATTTATTCGACCTTCCTGCAGCGCGCCTACGACCAGCTGATCCACGACGTGGCCCTGCAGAACCTGGACGTGACCTTCGCGCTCGACCGCGCGGGCCTGGTCGGCGCCGATGGCGCGACCCACGCCGGCAACTACGACCTGTCCTACCTGCGCTGCATCCCGAACATGGTGGTGATGGCGCCGTCGGACGAGAACGAGTGCCGGCAGATGCTGACCACGGCCTACCACTACCCGGGCCCGGCCGCGGTGCGCTATCCGCGCGGCGCCGGCGTCGGCGCCGCGATCCAGGAAGAGCTGACCTCGATCGCGATCGGCAAGGGCGAGATCAAGCGCAAGGGCGAGAAGATCGCGATCCTGGCCTTCGGCTCGATGGTCACGCCGAGCCTGGGCGCGGCCGCCGAACTCGATGCCACGGTGGCCAACATGCGCTTCGTGAAGCCGCTCGACGTCGAGCTGGTCAAGCAGCTGGCGGCCGAACACGACTACCTGGTGACGGTGGAAGAGGGCGCCGTCATGGGCGGCGCCGGCGCGGCCGTGGCCGAAGCGATGGCGCAGGCGGGCATCGTCAAACCGCTGCTCATCCTCGGCCTGCCGGACAAGTTCATCGACCAGGGCGACCCGGCGGCACTGCTGGCGTCCGTCGGCCTGGATGCCAAAGGCATCGCCGCCTCGATCCGTGCGCGCTTCGGCGTGGCGGACGAACCGCGGCTGGTGGCGGTCAAGAACTGAGCAGATCAGGCTCGATGAAGAAGCGGCGCCCTGGGCGCCGCTTTTTTGTACACGGTGCGGTACGCATCGGTACGACAGCGTGGACACAGGTGCCTACGCCGGCCGCGTCCACCCTACAACCCGAAGTCACGGACTCAGGAAAGGGCGTAGGGTGGACACCTGTGTCCACGCTGTATGGAGCCTGTGCGTGCCGCGCGCTCCTTTCGGACTCCCTCTCCAGCTATCCCTGCCCAAACAACGCCTCCGCCCGCTGGAACAGGATCCAGGACGTGGCGATGTACTTGTCCCCGCTGACCGGCACATGCCCCTTGTGCGTGTGCGTGAACCCGGCCGGCGCAATGATCAGTCGTCCCTGGCGCGCCTCGATTCTGCGTCCCTGGTAGAGGAATTCGGTTTCGCCGCCTTCCTCCACGTCGTTCAGGTAGAACTGGAACAGCAGCACCCGGTGCAGGGTCTCGCAGCTCGCGTTCTGCGGATAGATCTCGGAATGCCAGTGGTGGTAGCCGCCGCTGCCGCGCAGGTACTTCTGCAGGTTGATGGGGCCGCAGCGGTAGAGCGCCTGCAGCAGGGCCTCGAGGCGCGAGGCGGCGAGTTCGTCGAAGTTCTCCAGCGTCAGCGGCGTCGGCGCGCCTGTTTCCGGGTGCGCCAGGGTCGGCGCCAGCGAGCCGGTGACCAGCGCCCGGTAGCGGTCGATGTAGTCACACAGGTGGCGCGCGACGGTGCGCGCCAGCAGCGCGTTGACGTCGTCCCACTCGCGGTGCTGGGCGATCGTCAGGTCGTAGCTGTCCTTCTTCTTCACATCCACGCCCTGGCCGGTGCGACCGCGCACCACCTTGTCGCTGGCGTCGAAGCGCGCGCGGATCGCGTCGCATTGCTGCGGCGTCAGCGCGCCGTCGTAGATGCCGATGAAGTCGTCCAAGCCAGTCCCTTTCCGTCGAGTCGGTATGCGCCCGCCAGTGTAACCCGGCGAGACCCTTGATAGACGCTAGCGCGAACGGGTGAACACCGCTTCCTGCCGCCAAAGGTGAGGGTGTTCATCGGTTATCTGCTCGAGACGCTGGGCGCCTGATGGCGTCCCGGATGCGGCCGGCTGCGGCATGCGCACGCATGAGCAGGATAGCGACACGCCGACTTCGATATAATTTTACTAATTTCTAAAATCATATCGACGAGGAAGCCATGAAGAATGTAGACGTGAAAGTGACCGTCGACGTACGCGTTGACCCGGCCGGCGTCGCCCTGTTCCTGACCTCGGTCGCCGCGGCCTGGTTCTTCCTGAAGAGGAACGTCAGGAGCCTGTCGTAGGCAAGGCTAGCTTCCTCAGCCCGGGCGCTGTTCCGGCACGTGGATCGAGCGCGCCAGCAGGTGCCCCGCCAGCCAGCCGCCGACCAGGCCGCCGATGTGGGCCGCGTTGTCGGTGTGCGGATAAATAAAACCCATCCACAGGCTGAACAGCAGGAAGGGCAGCAGCGAGGCGCGTAGTTCCTTCACCACCGTGGGCGGCACGCCGGTGTTCTCGCGGCCGAGGAAGGCCAGCAGGCCGCCGATGATGCCGAAGATCGCGCCCGAGGCGCCGACGCTGTTCACCTGCGGGTTCCACAGCACGCTGGCCAGGCTGCCGGCCAGGCCCGACAGCAGGTACAGGCCGGCGAAGCGCACGCTGCCGAAGATGCGTTCGGTCAGGCGCCCGACCTGCCACAGCGCCAGCATGTTGAAGCCCAGGTGCAGGATGCCGCCGTGCAGGAACATCGAGGTGAACAGGCGCCACCATTCGCCGCGCAGGGTGCGCCGGCCGAAGTTCGAGCCCCATTCCACCAGCTGCTGCGACTGCAGGATCGAGGCCGCGTTCGGGCGCATGTCGAACAGCTGGCGCAGCGGGCCCTCGAGGGCCGCCTGGTAGCGCTCGCGCGCCAGCCACATCAGGAAGAAGATGCCGATGTTTGCCGCCAGCAGGCCCCAGATCACCGGCGTGGACGGGCTCCAGTAATCGATCCGGTCGTGGAAGACCTCGTTCTCGGCATGCGCCTGGGCGAAGGCTGCGGTCTGGCGCCTGGGCAGCAGGGCGACGATCGCGTCGGCGGCGGCGGCATCGATCGCGCTGAAGCCGATCGTCAGGTCTTCCTTCACGCCGAGTACCTCGAACCAGACATCGCTGCCGCTGGCGTAGGCGTTGACGATGTCGACCATGCGCAGGCGCTGTTCCTGGCGCTGGGGCAGCCGGAACGAGCGGTGGCGGCTGCCGCGCAGGGTCAGGAAGTCGGCGCCGATCTCGATCGTGCCTTTGCCGCGGAACTGGAAGGGATTGGTCGGCCAGTTGGAACCGGCCATGTAGAAGCGAACTCCAAAAACGTGGGCACCCGCCATGCAAGGTCCTCAGCCGCGCTTGCGTTCGTGGTTCCACAGCACGTCGCTGCCGCCGGCAAAGCGGTTCAGCACGCGTGCGAGCACGAACATCAGGTCCGACAGGCGGTTCACGTACTGGCGCGGCTGCGGGTGGATCGTGTCTTCCTTCGACAGCGCGACGATGGCGCGCTCGGCGCGGCGGCATACGGTGCGGCAGACGTGGGCGGTGGAGGCCGCGCGCGAGCCGGCAGGCAGGATGAACTCCTTCAGGATCGGCAGGTCGGCGTTGTATTTTTCGAGCAGGCCGTCCAGGCGCGCCACGTGCTCGTCCTTGATCATCTGGTAGCCCGGGATGCACAGCTCGCCGCCCAGGTCGAACAGGTCATGCTGGATCGAAACCAGTTCCTCGCGCATCTCGGGCGGCATGTCCTCGCACAGCAGCAGGCCCACGAAGGAGTTGAGCTCGTCGACCTCGCCCAGCGCATGGATGCGCGCGCTGTCCTTGCCGGTGCGGCTGCCGTCGCCGAGACCGGTGCTGCCGTCGTCGCCGGTACGTGTGGCGATTTTTGAAAGTCGATTGCCCATGATGATGTCCAGCCCATAAAAAAAGATAGCCCGAGGATACGACAAAACGATGCAATTGTGCTTACAATCGTCCGCATGTCCGCCTCCCTCCAAGCTCCCGTCGGCGTTCCCGCCGAGCGCCGCCAGCAGGTGGCTGCCGCCCTGAGCGCGCAATTGCCGCACGGCGTGGTCCTGCACGATCCCGAGGACACCCGTCCCTACGAATGCGACGGCCTGGCAGCCTACCGCCAGTTGCCGATGATCGTCACGCTGCCCCGGAACGAAGCCGAGGTGCTGACGATCCTGAACGTGTGCCGCGAACTCGCGGTGCCGATCGTGCCGCGCGGCGCCGGCACGGGCCTGTCGGGCGGGGCGCTGCCGATCCACGACGGGGTCGTGATCTCGACCGCGCGCCTGAACCGCATCCTCAAGCTGGACGCGTATGCGCGCACCGCCGTCGTGCAGCCGGGCGTGCGCAATCTCGCCATCTCCGAGGCGGCCGCGCCCCACGGCCTCTACTACGCGCCCGATCCGTCCTCGCAGATCGCCTGCACCATCGGCGGCAACGTGGCCGAGAACTCGGGCGGCGTGCACTGCCTCAAATACGGCCTGACCGTGCATAACGTGCTGCGCGTGCGCGTCGTCACCATCGACGGCGATGTCGTCGAGCTGGGCAGCGAAGCCCCGGACGCGCCGGGCCTGGACCTGCTGGCGCTGTTCATCGGCTCAGAAGGGATGCTGGGCGTGGTCACCGAAGTGACCGTCAAGCTGGTGCCGAAACCGGCAGCGGCCCAGGTGATCATGGCCTCCTTCGACGACGTGGTCACCGGCGGCAACGCAGTCGCCAGCGTGATCGCGGCCGGCATCATCCCGGCCGGCCTGGAGATGATGGACCGCACCTCCTCGCGCATGGTCGAGCCTTTCGTGAAGGCCGGCTACGACACCGATGCGGCCGCCATCCTGCTGTGCGAGGCCGACGGCACGGCCCTCGAAGTGGCCGAGGAAATCGAGCGCATGTCCGAGGTGCTGCAGGCGGCCGGCGCCAGCGCCATCGCCGTGTCGCAGAACGAGGCCGAGCGCCTGCGCTTCTGGTCGGGGCGCAAGAACGCCTTCCCGGCCGCCGGCCGGATTTCGCCCGACTACTACTGCATGGACGGCACCATCCCGCGCAAGCATCTCGCCCATGTGCTGACCAGCATCGAGCAGATGGAAACCATCTACGGCCTGCGCTGCGCCAACGTGTTCCATGCCGGCGACGGCAACATGCATCCGCTGATCCTGTTCGATGCGAACAAGCCGGGCGAATTCGAGCGCGCCGAGGAATTCGGCGCCGCCATCCTGGCCCTGTGCGTGGAAGTCGGCGGCACCATCACCGGCGAGCACGGGGTCGGTATGGAGAAGATCAATTCGATGTGCGTGCAGTTCTCGCGTCCGGAGCTGGATGCCTTTTTCGCGGTGAAGCGCGCCTTCGACCCCCACATGCTCCTGAACCCGGACAAGGCGATTCCGACCCCGCACCGCTGCGCCGAATTTGGCCGCATGCACGTGAGCGGCGGCGCGCTGCCTTTCCCCGAGCTTCCGCGCTTTTGACCCGGACGGACTGACATGCAAACCAATCTTGCCGATTTCATCAAGGATACGCCCGAGGGCGCCGAGGCCGACGCGATCCTGCGCGCCTGCGTGCACTGCGGCTTCTGCACCGCGACCTGTCCGACCTACCAGTTGCTGGGCGACGAGCTCGATGGCCCGCGCGGGCGCATCTACCTGATCAAGCAGGTGCTCGAAGGCGTCGAGCCCACCCGCAAGACCCAGCTGCACCTGGACCGCTGCCTCACCTGCCGCAACTGCGAGTCGACCTGTCCCTCGGGCGTGAAGTACGGCCGCCTGGCCGACATCGGCCGCCGCGTGGTCGAGGAGCGCGTGCCGCGCACCCTGAAGAACCGGATCAAGCGCAGCACGCTCAAGGAATTCCTGCCGCGGACCAGCCTGTTCAAGCCGGCCTTCCGCGCGGGCACCGCGATGCGTGGGCTGCTGCCGAAGGGCCTGCGGGAAAAGCTGCAGCCGGCGCGCGATCCTGGCCACTGGCCGACGCGCACCCATGCGCGCAAGATGCTGGTGCTGGAGGGCTGCGTGCAGCCGGCGATGGCGCCCAACATCAACGCCGCCACCGCGCGCGTGCTCGACGCTGCCGGCGTCCAGCTCCTGGTTGCGCCGAAGGCGGGCTGCTGCGGCGCCGTGCGCTTCCACATGAACGACCAGGACGGCGGGCTTGATGACATGCGCCGCAACGTCGACGCCTGGTGGCCCTATGTGGAACAGGTGGAGGCGATCGTGATGACGGCGTCCGGCTGCGGCGTCACGGTCAAGGACTACGGCCACCTGCTGGCCCACGATCCCCAGTACGCGGCCAGGGCGGCGCGCATCTCGATGCTCACGCGCGACCTGTCCGAGATCCTGCCCGAGTTCGAGGCCCAGCTGGCCCTGCGCCTGGAAGGAAAGAACACGCAACGCGTGGCCTTCCACCCGCCCTGCACGCTGCAGCACGGCCAGCAGATCCGCGGCAAGGTCGAGCACGTGCTGCGCGCGGTCGGCGTCGACGTGGTCCTGTGCGCCGACAGCCACCTGTGCTGCGGCTCGGCCGGCACCTATTCCGTGCTGCACCCGGAGATCGCGCACGAGCTGCGCGACCGCAAGCTGGCCAACCTGGAGGCGACCGGGGCGAACGAGATCGTCTCGGCCAACATCGGCTGCGTGACCCACCTGCAGTCGGGGACCGACACGCCGGTGACGCACTGGATCGAACTGGTGGACAGGATGCTGGTCAAGGGCAGGTCGGCAGGCTGAGCGGTTCGGCCAGCCTTGCGCCGCGGCAGGCGGAAAGCGCGTGTGCTGGGGCCGTGTTAGCATCCGTCCCATCCGTGAACCACCAGAATCAGTCATGAGTTTTGTATTTCGCCTCGTGCGCGAAGAGGGCGGCGCCGCCCCTGTCGTCGTGTTCGAGGATTCGACCAGCCCGGGTTATGTTCCCTTGTGGGAAGAAGTCGGCGTCTACGACGCGCTGTACAACAGCGATGGCAAGCCGGCGCGCGAAGTCTCGCGCAGCATCGCCTATGGCCTTGACCGCATCAGCGAGGAGGCCGCGCTCGGCCGCCTGTTGCCGCCCAGCCTGCCGATGGGAGAGGCGATCCGCTTCCTCGAGGACGTGAACCGCGCCTGCGTCACCCACGGCACGGCCCAGATCGAGACGCGCTGACCGCTGCAGGGCACCGCTTCAAGCACCGTATCGCCGGCGCGCGCCAGCGTGTATGCTGCTCGCCTCATCATGTGGAGCCGCCATGCCGCGACCAACCATCACCATCACCGGCGAAACGCTGGAACGCACCCGCGTCGAACAGCTCCTGCTGGAGGATGCGATCCTCGTCTTCGAGGAATGCGATTTCTCGGGCGCGGACCTGTCGCGCCTGCACCTGCAGGACGCGGGCTTTCGCAACTGCAGCCTGGCCGAGACGTCCTTTTATGCCGCCAACTTGGCGCGCACGCGCTGGCAGCGCTGCCGCGCGGGACACGCCGATTTCGAATCGAGCGACCTGGTCGATGCGCGCTTCGAATCCTGCGACCTGAACAACACAAGCTGGCGCCGTGCGAAACTGGCTTCCTGCACCTACCGCAGTTGCAAGCTGACCGGCGCGGGTTTCGAGGAGGTGAGCTACCTCGGCCTGTCCTTCGAGGACACGCTGCTCGTCGGCGCCGACCTGCGCCGCATGTCCTTCCGCAAGATGACGCTTGTCGGGCTGGACTTCGCCGACGCCGACCTGTCCGGCTGCGACTTCCGCGAAGCCGTGTTCGAAGGCGGCAGCCTGCGCGACGCCCACATCAAGGACACCCGTTTCGACGGCGCCGACCTGCGCGAGGTCGACCTGGGCGGGCTGAAGCTCGTCAACGCCAAACTGTTTGCGGGCGCCACGATCTCGCCGCGCCAGGCGGCCGAGCTGGTGCGGGCGATGGGATTGAACGTGGGCTGAGGTTCGGCGCGGCCTCGCGGCAACAGTCGTTACCGTAGGTGTAAGCAAATGCCAGGCTTGTAAGAGAATGTTAAATTCGTCAACGAGCTGAAGCGCTCCCCCGTTGGAAGCAGGTGACATCGAAACCTACGCTGACAACCAATAGGAGCCGCACCATGAAAAAAACCATCGCTACCCTGATCGCAGGTCTGTTCGCAAGCGCCGCATTCGCACAAGGTCCGGCCACGCCTGTCGCCAAGGCCAATACCGAGAAGATGGACGCGAAAACTGCCGTGCTGGTGGATAACAAGGATGTGAAAACCACGCTGAAGAGCGATGGCCAGGATGCCAAGGCCGGCGCCAAGTCGGATAGCAAGAAAGTCGCGAAGACCGAGAAGAGCGCCAAGTCCAAGCACAAGGAAACGAAGGCGGCGGCGAAGACCGATACCGCGGACAGCGCCGCCGGCTCCTCGACCGGCACGAGTACCAGCACCGGCTCGAGCGCGGTGTCGGCCACGGCGCAAGGTGACGCCGGCACGTCGGCAAGCCCGGCAACGCCTGCCACCCCGGCTAGCCCGGCAAGCCCGACCACGATGCAATCGGATACCGGCCTGACCCCGGCGCCCGCCCAGAACCCGGCTCCGACCCCGACGCCGATCGATTCGCAGGCAGCCCCGACCCCGGCCACGGGCAGCATCAAGTAAGCCCAGGCTTGCTGCAAACGAAGCCCGCTGCTCGCGGGCTTTTTTCCATTCTGGCCAACAAGATCCAATCGATCAGGAGGCACGAACCCTTGCATGGCGCGACAACAGCTATTGCCGAGCTTGTAAGTAAATGCCAGCGATGTAAGCAATTGTTAAATCCGTCAACAGTTCCCGGATGAGCTTCGTTGTTAGCTTAGTGACATGCGAAATGTGCACTGACACCATCAACTAACAAGGAGCTGCAGCATGAAAAAAGTCACCGCTACCCTGATCGCCGGTCTGTTCGCCACCGCCGCATTCGCACAAACCCCGGCCACCCCGGCTTCGCCTGTCGCGCAAGCCGACGGCAAGGACGCGAAAACCGCCGTGCTGGTGGAAAACAAGGAAGTGAAGGCCGACGCCAAGGAAGCCAGGAATGCAGCCAAGGCCGAAACCAAGGATGCCAAGGCATCGACCGATGTGAAAGCCGACAACCACGGCGCCGCCGTCTCGGCCACCGCCAAGACCAAGTAAAACCTGCCAGGCAGGAGCAACAGCCTGCGCTTGCCGCTCATGCCGTTCAGTTAAGCTGGAAATAGCTTGGTTCGTGCAGGCATCGTAGGGTGGGCACTCCGTGCCCACGCGTTACGTGCGCCTCCTTCGTCTGCCGGCAGGAACTTCTCGCCCGCTCAGGCCACTCCTGGCCCGCTTCCATTGCACACTTTGCGGGCGAAATGTCGCCGCATGTGGCTGCCGGTCACGTGCGTAACGCGTAGGCACGGGGCGCCCACCCTACGACTACGGCTTAACTGAACGGCATTACGCGCTTGCCGCAGGCTTTTTTGCGTCTGTACGGCGCACGGCGCGCCGATCCGAAGAGCACCAGTAAATACGCCTGGGGCCACACCTACCTGCGCTAGAGCAGCTTCTTCGCCCAGTCCACGCTCGACAAGCTGGCGCGTGCGAAGGCGCGGGTCTACCTCGCGAGCGGCATGCAGGACAAGAGTTCGCCCATCCTGTCGACCGAGGCGATGTACGCCCAGCTGCGCGCCCAGGGCCGCGACGTGACGTTCAGCCGCGTGCCGCTGGCGGGCCACAGCCTGGTGCCGGAGGGCAGGCCGATGCCGGAAACCCAGAAGGAATACGACGCCTTCATGGCCTGGTTCGAGCGGCCCTGACGCCCTTCGGCGCTTACGTACCCAGCAGGCGCGCGATATCGGCGGCGATGTCCGCCGGCTTGGTGGTCGGCGCGTAGCGCTTCACAACGCGGCCGTCGCGGCCGACCAGGAATTTGGTGAAGTTCCACTTGACCGACTGCGTGCCGAGCACACCCGGCGCTTCCTGCTTCAGGTGGCGGTACAGGGGATGGGCCCCGTCGCCGTTGACGTCGATCTTGGCGAACAGCGGAAAGGAAACGCCGAAGTTCTTTTCGCAGAACGCGCCGATCTCGGCTTCGCTGCCCGGTTCCTGCTGGCGGAACTGATTGCAGGGAAAGCCGAGTACCTCGAGGCCGCGTTCATGGTATTCGCGGTAGAGCTGCTCCAGCCCCTTGTACTGCGGCGTGAAGCCGCACTGGCTCGCCGTGTTGACGATGAGGAGCACCTTGCCGCGGTAGCGCGACAGGTCCACGGGCGTGCCGTCGATGGCATTGGCGGAGAAGTCGAAAACGTTCATGTGGGGATGATACCAAGACCGCTGGCATCACTGCGCAAAATGCCGGAGGGCGTAGGGTCAGCACGCCGGCGTGGTTCAGACCAGCCCCAGGTGCTCGGTCCCGGCCGAAAAATCGCGGTTCTTCGCGTGTTTGCTGTTGAGCTTGATGGTCAGGCGCAGGTCGTTCACCGAGTCCGCATTGCGCAGCGCGTCTTCGTACGAGATCTTGTCCGCCTCGTACAAATCGGACAGCGCCTGGTCGAAAGTCTGCATGCCCAGTTCGCGCGACTTCTTCATGATTTCCTTGATCTCGTGGACTTCGCCCTTGAAGATCAGGTCCGAGATCAGCGGCGAATTCAGCATGATCTCCATCGCCACCACGCGGCCCTTTTCCTCCTTCTTCGGAATCAGGCGCTGCGAGATCAGGCCACGCAGGTTCAGCGACAAGTCCATCAGCAGTTGCTGGCGGCGCTCTTCCGGGAAGAAGTTGATGATGCGGTCCAGCGCCTGGTTGGCGCTGTTGGCGTGCAGGGTGGCCAGGCACAGGTGGCCGGTCTCGGCAAAGGCGATCGCGTGTTCCATCGTTTCGCGGTCGCGGATTTCGCCAATCTGGATCACGTCCGGTGCCTGGCGCAAGGAGTTCTTCAGGGCCGCTTCGAAGCTGTCGGTGTCCACACCCACTTCGCGCTGCGTGATCACGCAGTTCTTGTGCGGATGAACGAATTCGACCGGGTCCTCGATGGTGATGATGTGGCCGTAGCTGTTCTCGTTGCGGTAGCCGACCATCGCCGCCAGCGTCGTCGATTTACCGGAGCCGGTGGCGCCGACCATGATCACGAGGCCGCGCTTGGACATGATCACGTCCTTCAGCACCTCGGGCAGGGCCAGATCCTCGAACTTCGGGATTTGCGTCGTGATGGTACGCAGCACCATGCCGACGCTGCTCATCTGCACAAAAGCGGAGACGCGGAAGCGCCCCAGGTCGCCCGGGCTGATCGCGAAGTTGGCTTCCTTCGTCAGCTCGAAGCCGGCGGTCTGCTTGTCGTTCATGATGGCCCGCGCCAAGTCCGCCGTGTGGGCCGCGGTCAGCGGCTGGCTCGAGACCGGCGTCATCCTGCCGTCGATCTTGATCGCCGGAGGGAAGCCGGCGGTGATGAAGAGGTCCGAGCCGCCCTTGCTGACCATCAGGCGCAGCAGGTCGAACATGAATTTTGAAGCCTGGTCGCGTTCCATGGCTTTCCTTAACCTGGGAAGTTTTCTGGAATTTTCGCGGCGGCCCGGGCGGTGCTGCTCGAGATGACGTTGCGGCGCACCAGGTCCGTCAGGTTCTGGTCCAGGGTCTGCATGCCGACGTTGCTGCCGGTCTGGATCGCCGAATACATCTGGGCGATCTTCGCTTCGCGGATCAGGTTGCGGATCGCCGGCGTGCCGAGCATGATCTCGTGCGCCGCCACGCGGCCCGAGCCGTCCTTGGTCTTGAGCAGGGTCTGGGAGATCACGGCCTGCAGCGACTCCGACAGCATCGCGCGCACCATCTCCTTCTCTTCGGCCGGGAACACGTCGACGATACGGTCGATGGTCTTCGCCGCCGACGAGGTGTGCAGGGTGCCGAACACGAGGTGGCCGGTTTCGGCGGCCGACAGCGCCAGGCGGATGGTCTCCAGGTCGCGCAGCTCACCGACCAGGATGGCGTCCGGGTCTTCGCGCAGGGCCGAGCGCAGCGCGTTGTTGAAGGACAGGGTGTGCGGGCCGACTTCGCGCTGGTTGATCAGGCACTTCTTCGACTCGTGCACGAATTCGATCGGGTCCTCGATGGTGAGGATGTGACCGTACTCGTTCTCGTTCAGGTGGTTCACCATCGCGGCCAGCGTGGTCGACTTGCCCGAACCGGTCGGACCGGTCACCAGCACCAGGCCGCGCGGCTTCAGGGCCAGCTCGCCGAAGATGCGCGGGGCGTTGAGTTCTTCCAGCGTCAGGATCTTCGAGGGAATCGTGCGCAGCACGGCCGATGCGCCGCGCTCCTGGTTGAAGGCGTTGACACGAAAGCGCGCCAGGCCGGGAATGGCGAAGGAGAAGTCGCATTCGAGCACCTCTTCGTACTGCTTGCGCTGGCCGTCGTTCATGATGTCATAGATCATGGCGTGCACGTCCTTGTGTTCGAGCGGCGGCAGGTTAATGCGGCGCACGTCGCCATGGACGCGGATCATCGGTGGCAGGCCGGCGGAGAGGTGAAGGTCGGAGGCCTTGTTCTTGACCGAGAAGGCGAGTAATTCGGAGATGTCCATTTATAATCCCTGTGCCGTGAAGGGCGCGGCTTCGGCCTGCGCTCTCGCATCGACTCGAATATTGCCCATAGAAAACAATTATGTCCACAATCGCCGACAACTTGCAAGCTGTTGAAGCGACAATCGCCGCCGCCGTCCAGCAGGCGGGAAGGGCGCGTTCGATGGTCCAGTTGCTGGCCGTTTCGAAGACCTTTCCAGCGGAAGCGGTGCTCGAAGCCATCGCCGCCGGACAGCGCGCCTTTGGCGAAAACTACCTGCAGGAAGGCGTCGAAAAAATCGCGGCCGTGGCGCGCGCGCAACCGGATGTGCCGGTCGAATGGCATTTCATTGGCCCGATCCAGAGCAACAAGACGCGGCCGATCGCGACCAACTTCGCCTGGGTGCACACCGTGGACCGCCTGAAGATCGCGCAGCGCCTGTCGGAGCAGCGCCCGCCCGAGCTGGGGCCCCTGCACATCTGCCTGCAGGTGAACATCAGCGGCGAGGCGACCAAGAGCGGCGCCACGTCAGCCGAATTGCCCGAGCTGGCGCGCCAGGTCGCGGCCCTGCCGAATTTGCGCCTGCGCGGCCTGATGGCGATCCCCGAGCCGCAGACCGACCCGGCGCTGCAGCGCGCGGCCTTCGCGAAGCTGCGCAAGCTCGGCGAAGCCCTGCGCGCGGACGGCATCCTGGTCGACACCCTGTCGATGGGCATGTCGGGCGACATGGCCGCGGCGATTCTCGAAGGCGCGACCATCGTGCGCGTCGGCAGTGCGATTTTTGGCGCACGTAACTACGACAAGGAATCTGAATGAAGATCGCTTTCATCGGCGGCGGGAACATGGCCACGGCGCTGATCGCCGGGCTGGCGAAGGAACTGGGCGCGGGCGTGCAGGTGCACGTGGTCGACCCGAATGCGGAGGCGCTGGCGAAGCTTGCCGCGCAATACGGCGCGACGACCACACACGCCATCGACGCGGCCGTAGCAAGCTGCGAGGTCATCGTGCTGGCCGTGAAGCCGCAGCAGATGCGCGACGTGGCCGCCGCGCTGGCGCCGCACCTGGGCGGCGCGCCGCTGGTGCTGTCGATCGCCGCAGGCATCCGCAGCGCCGACCTGTCGCGCTGGCTGGGCGGCTACCGTTCCATCGTGCGCACCATGCCGAACACGCCGGCCCTGATCGGCATGGGCATTACCGGCATGGTGGCCACCAGCTGCGTGAGCGAGGCGCAACGCGCGGCCGCCGACAGCGTGATGCGCGCGGTCGGCAAGACCGTGTGGCTCGAAGAAGAAGACCTGATCGATCCGGTGACGGCGGTGTCGGGCAGCGGGCCGGCCTATGTGTTCTACTTCCTGGAAGCGATGCAGGCCGCGGCCGTGGAGATGGGTTTGAACCCGGAGCAGGGCAAGGAACTGGCGCTGGCCACCTTTGCCGGCGCGGCCGAACTGGCGGCGCAGTCGTCCGAGTCGCTCGAGGTGCTGCGCCAGCGCGTGACCTCGAAGGGCGGCACCACGTATGCGGCGATCACCAGCATGGAGGCAAGCGGGGTGAAGCCGGCGATTATCGAAGCGATGAAGGCGGCGGCGGCGCGTGGGCGCGAGCTGGGGGATGAGCTGGGTAAGGATTGATCCGCTCGGGCGGAAAGTGTCGGCGTTTCGGGGCGACTGATTCGCAGCCGCTGGCCGTCATTGGCGCTGTACCGCGTGGGCACAGGTGCCCACCCTACGGCCAGCGCCTGCAATTCCTGTAGTGCGGACTCTTACTCGACAGCAGCGGTGTTAAGCGAAGCGAATACGTTTTGATCGCTGATGCGTGTCCAGTAGGGTGGGCACCCCGTGCCCACGCGGTACGCACATGAAGCCAGGCCAGCGCAAGACGATCAATCGCCCGCTAACGCCAACCGAAGCCGATCAGCGAAACGGCCCACCCATGCGCGCCTGCAGAATCGGCCACACCCGCTGCACCACCGGCATCACGCTCGGTAGCGCGGCCTGCGCCATCTTCCACACCGAGGCTCCGGCAGCCGCCAGGGCCAGCGTGCGCTTCGGCCGCGCAATCAGCAATCCCAAAGCGACACCGGCGCCGGCGAGGAAGGTCTTGCGGTGCTCGAGCAGGAAGGAACCGGCGCCGCCGATCCTTTCGACCGGCGCCTTCAAGAGGTTGAGCTGGTCCGCCATGTCCCCACGCTGCTGCGCGCACTGCGCAACCAGGTGGGCGCGGCGCACGGCCAGCGGTGTTTTTTCACTGTTCATCCGGCGCTCCCGTGCCCTTGATGAAGGCGAGATCCTTGTTCAGTTCCGCCAGGGTCGCCGACATCATGCGCGGCCGCGCGGCAAAGCGTGCGCGCACCTGCATCAAAATCACGACGGCCGCCAGCGCGAACACGCCGGCCATGGTGCCGATCGCCAGCAGGCGGTGCGAGTCCCAGAACAGGACGATGACGAAGAGGGCGACGAGCATCAGCGCTCCCGCGCCGAGGAAGGCCGCGAGCAGGGCCCAGGCCACGTAGCCGAGCACCCGCTGCGCTTCCTCCTGCACCTCGACGGCCGCCAGTTCCAGGCGCGTACGCGCCATGGCGACCAGGGTGGTTCCGATCCTGCCGACCGCCGCGGTGAGGGCCATTATTTACGGGCGATCAGCATGCCGATCACGACGCCGACAGCGGCGCCCAGGCCGACGGCCTTCCATGGGTTTTCCTTGACGTATTCGTCGGTGGCGCGGGCGGCGACCTTGGTCTTCTCGACCACTTCCAGGTTCACCAGGCCTTCCTTGGCCGCGCCCAGGGTGCGCTCGAATTTTTCCTTGGCGGCCTTCAGTTCGTCGCCGGTCAGCTGGCCGCCGTGGCGCAGCCAGGCTTCCGCGTCCTGGATCACGGTCTTCAGGTCTGCCATCAGCTGGTCGCGGGCGCCGGTCTGGGTCGGGATTTTTTCCATCATTGTCGTACCTCGTTATGTGGAGTGGTTGGCCGCTGCCTTATGAGCGGAAATGGTAAGTGTATTTCGGACAATATTATCCTAATGCATAGTCTAACGCGACACCGGCGAAGAGGGCCGCACCCAACCAGTTATTGTGACGAAACGCAGCAAAGCAGCGCATGCGGTCGCGGTCGCGGATCAGGGTGTAGTGGTAGAGCGCCATGCCGGCAGCCACGGCCACGCCGCCGACAAACCACCAGCGCAGGCCCAGCATCCAGCCGCAGACCAGGTCGATCGCCAGGGCCACGCCGTAGCACAGCATCACGGCGGTGACGTCGTAGCGGCCGAAGGTGATGGCCGAGGTGCGCATGCCGATCTTGAGGTCGTCGTCGCGGTCGACCATGGCGTATTCGGTGTCGTAGGCCACGGCCCAGAAGATGTTCGCCACCAGCAGCCACCAGGCCACCGCCGGCACCTGATTTTGAATAGCGGCAAACGCCATCGGGATGCCGAAGCCGAAGGCGATGCCGAGGTAGGCCTGGGGGATCGCGAAGAAGCGCTTGAAGTAGGGATAGGTGCCGGCCACGACCAGGGCCACCACGGACAGCTGCTTGGTGAGCGTATTGAGCGGCAGGATCAGCAGGAAGGAAATCAGCGCCAGCACGGCGGCGACCATCACTGCTTCCCAGGCCTTGATGCGGCCGCTGGTGACCGGGCGGTCGACCGTGCGCTTGACGTGGCGGTCGAAGTCGCGGTCGGCGTAGTCGTTGATGGCGCAGCCTGCCGAGCGCATCAGCGCGGTGCCGACGACGAAGATGGCGACCACGCCCCAGTCGGGCGTGCCGCCAGCGGCCATCCACAAGGCCCACAGCGTGGGCCAGAGCAGGAGAAGAATGCCGATCGGCTTGTCAGCGCGGACCAGCCGGAAGTAGAGCGCCAGCTTGTTCATGAAATCGCGGTCTTGTCTTGCAAGAATATTGTGTACAAGACAGCGATTTTACTTTGTTTGATCGCGAACGACTCGTAGGGTGGGCACTCCGTGCCCACGCGAACGTTTGACCGGTGTTGGCCGCCGTGCTTGCCGCGCGGGTCGGTCAATGGCGGCGTATCGAATGATCATTCGGATACGCTTGCAACGGTACGTCGGTTTCGTCCGGAATCACGCCAACGCGACGCGGCATTTCGCGTGGGCACAGGGTGCCCGCCCTACGGTTTGCGCTAACGTATCAGGCGGCCGCTTCCAGCGCCATGCGCTCCACGCCCGGCAGGTCGCATTCCGCCACAGCATTGACGATGGCATCGATCGCGGCCTTGCGGGTAAAACTCTTGCGCCAGACGATGACCACGCGGCGCGAGGGTGCCGGGTGCGAAAAGGGCACGAAGGTCAGCAGGCCGTTCGGGTCTTCCATGTCGCGCACCGAGGCGCGCGGCAGCACGGTGAGGCCAATGCCGCTGGCCACCATGTGGCGGATGGTCTCCAGCGAGGAGCCCTCGAAGGTGCGCTGCATGCCGTTGCCGGGCGAGGAGAAGCGCGCCATTTCCGGGCACACTTCCAGCACCTGGTCGCGGAAGCAGTGGCCGCTGCCCAGCAGCAGCATGGTCTCGGCCTTCAGGTCGTCGGCCGCGATCTCCTTGCGCTTGGCCCAGGGATGGGTCTTGGGCATGGCCACCACGAAAGGCTCGTCGTACAGGGTCTGCATCTGCATGCCGTGGTCGGGCAGGGGCAGGGCCATGATGGCGGCGTCGAGCTCGCCCTGGCGCAGCAGTTCCAGCAGCTTGACCGTGAAGTTCTCCTGGAGCACGAGCGGCATTTGCGGCACGTTGTCGATCAGGTTCTTCACCAGGGGCGGCAGCAAATAAGGCCCGATGGTGTAGATCACGCCCAGGCGCAGCGGACCGGCCAGCGGGTCCTTGTTCTGTTTCGCCAGTTCCTTGATCGCCGCAGTCTGCTCGAGCACGCGCTCGGCCTGGGCCACGATCTGGGCGCCGACCGGAGTGACCGAGACTTCGGAGCCGCCGCGCTCGAACAGTGTCACGCCCAGCTCGTCTTCGAGCTTCTTGATGGCGACGGACAGCGTCGGCTGCGCGACGAAGCAGGATTCGGCGGCATGGCCGAAGTGTTTGGCGCGGGCGACGGCGACGATGTATTTCAGCTCGGTGAGTGTCATGGGCGTATGGTAGTCGAATTGCGGGTCTGCAATGATTATCCGGCCTGAGTGGCGTGGTCAGCCAAAGAAATAGTATTTTACCGATAATCTTAGTCGATATAATTGCCCCGCGGGCGGATATCGTCTGCGGCGTACTTATGCGATGTAAATGTGAGACGTAAAGACGCCCCGCTCAGAAAGGCAAGCATGTCCACACCCTTCGGCCCGGCCGACGCCCAGGCCTATATCCACAAGCTGCTCACGGTGATGCACCAGCAGGGCGGATCCGACCTCTTCATCTCCGCCGACTTCCCGCCCAGCATGAAGCACCAGGGCGCGATGAAGCCGATGAGCCAGCAGCGCCTCACCGGCGAGGTCACGCGGGCCCTGGCCCTATCCTTGATGAACGAGCGCCAGCGCGCCGAGTTCGAGGCCGAGATGGAGTGCAATTTCGCGATCTCGCTGCCGGGTGTCTGCCGTTTCCGCGTCAACGTCTTTGTGCAGCAGCAGAGCGTGGGCATGGTCGTGCGCACGATTGCCTCGGAAATCCCGACCTTCGAGAAGCTCGACCTGCCGGACGTATTGAAAGAGGTCGTGATGACCAAGCGCGGCCTGGTGCTGGTCGTCGGCGGCACGGGTTCCGGCAAGTCGACGACCCTCGCCGCGATGATCGACTACCGCAACAGCAATTCGGCCGGCCACATCATCACGGTGGAAGACCCGGTCGAGTACGTGCACAAGAACAAGAACTGCCTGGTGACCCACCGCGAAGTGGGCGTGGACACCCACTCCTGGCACAACGCGCTGAAGAACACGCTGCGCCAGGCGCCGGACGTGATCCTGATCGGCGAGATCCGCGATACCGAGACCATGGAGCACGCCATCGCCTTTGCCGAGACCGGCCACCTCTGCCTGGGTACGCTGCACGCGAACAACGCCAACCAGACCATGGACCGCATCATCAACTTCTTCCCGGAAGAGCGGCGCCCGCAATTGCTGATGGACCTGTCGGCCAACCTGCGCGCCATCGTCTCGCAGCGCCTGGTGCGCACGGAAGATGGAAAAGGCCGCAAGGCGGCCATCGAGATCCTGCTGAACACCCCGACCATCAGCGAGATGATCCTGAAGGGGAACTTCCACAGCATCAAGGAAATCATGCACAAGTCGCGCGAGCTCGGCATGTGCACCTTCGACCAGGCGCTGTACGAGCTCTACAACAAGGGCTACATCAGCTACGACGAGGCGATCCGCAACGCCGATTCCGCCAACGGCCTGCGCCTGCAGATCAAGCTCTCGGGCGACCGTCGCGAGCCAGACGAAGGCGGCGGGAAGAAGTCGCCCATGCTGTCGATGGCGCTGGAAGAAGACGAACCGCAAGACCCCGCAACACCCACCTGAAGTCCCAAAGCTGAACCCTATGCCGAATTTCGAGAACAAGATCTGCTCGCGCGCCGAGCTCCAGGCGCGCGTGGCCGCGCTGCCCAAGCCCGTCGTCCTCACCAACGGCGTCTTCGACATCCTGCACCGCGGACACGTGACCTACCTCGCCCAGGCGCGCGAACTGGGCGCCTCGCTGGTGGTCGCCGCGAATACCGATGCGTCCGTCAAACGCCTCGGCAAGGGCGACGACCGGCCCCTGAATTCCCTGGACGACCGCATGGCGGTGCTGGCGGCGCTGGAATCGGTGAGCCTGGTGGTGGAATTCGACGAGGACACGGCGCTCGAAGTGGTGCTGGAGGCACGGCCCGACATCTACGCCAAGGGCGGCGACTACGACATGACCGCGATTCCCGAAGGGCAGGCTGTGCTGGCCTATGGCGGGCAGGTGGCGGCGATCGATTTCGCGCATGACCGGTCGACGACCAAGCTGCTGAAGAAAGTCCGCGCCGGCTGAACCGTTGTATAGCTGAGTTATAATTTGGCAAGGGTGATCATGCCGCCGGCATGACAGGATGCGCGATGGTCGGGCCGCCACGCGGGTCCGCGCGCGTCCATCATGAACAGCATTCGTCCACCTTGCATCCCTTGCAGCGCCCCGGCTGCACACCACGCTTCTCCCGTCTTCTTTCTCTATTCCCAGCCTGCGCGGGCCGCGGGTATTTTCCATGCGGTGCACACCGCAGGATGGCGGACGGCCGACCTGACCTTTTGACGATATTTCCATGCAAACTGCAGCTCCCCTCGTGACAAACGATGCCGTCGTGCTCGGTATCCTGGCGGCGATCCTCGGCCTGGTGTTCTGGACCTCGGCGCGGCCCGGCGGCTTCTGGAAGCGCTTCTATACCTATGTGCCCGCGCTCCTGCTGTGCTACCTGGTCCCGGCGATCCTCAACACCCTGGGCGTGATCGACGGCCATGCCTCGAAGCTCTATCCGGTGGCGCGCGACTACCTGCTGCCCAGCGCGCTGGTGCTGCTGTGCATTGCCATCGACTTCGGCGCCATCGTGCGCCTGGGTCCGAAGGCCATTGTCATGTTCCTGACCGGCACCGTCGGCATCATGTTCGGCGCGATCGCCTCGTTCGAGATCATGCGTTTGATTCATCCGGAAACGGTCGCGGGCGAGACCTGGCGCGGCATGACCACGATTACCGGCGCCTGGATCGGCGGCGGGGCCAACCAGGCAGCCATGAAGGAAGTGTTTGAGGTCGACGCGACCCTGTTCGGCCAGTTCGTCGCCGTCGACGTGCTGGTGGCGAACGTCTGGATGGCCGTGCTGCTGTTCCTGGCCAGCCGCGCCCAGGCCTTCGACCGCTGGACCGGCGCCGACCTGAGCGCCATCAACGCGCTCAAGGCGCGCATCGAAACCTACCAGGCCGAGCACGCGCGCATGCCGACCCTGACCGACGTGATGATCATCCTGGCCGTCGGCATCGGCGTCACCGGCCTGTCGCATGCGTTCACCGGCCCGACCGTGGGCTGGATCGCCAGCCTGCCCCAGGAATGGCGGTTGCAGGACTACAGCCTGACCTCGTCCTTCTTCTGGATCGTGGTGTTCGCCACCACCTTCGGCCTGCTGCTCAGCTTTACCAGGGTGCGCAGCCTGGAGGGGGCGGGCGCCTCGACCATCGGATCGGCCATGCTGTATTTCCTGGTGGCGACCATCGGCATGCAGATGGACCTGAATGCGCTGCTCGACAGGCCCTGGCTGTTCCTGCTCGGACTTATCTGGATCAGCGTGCACGGCGGTTTGCTGCTGCTCATGGCAAAATTGATCCGGGCGCCGCTGTTCTTCATGGCGGTGGGGTCGCAGGCCAATGTGGGCGGCGCGGCATCGGCCCCGGTGGTCGCGACCGCTTTTCATCCTGCCTTGGCGCCGGTCGGCGTGCTGCTGGCGGTGCTCGGCTACGCGCTTGGCACCTATGGCGCCTACCTGACCGGTTTGATGTTGCGCGCGCTGGCGGCCTGACGCAGGGGCCGGCGCCTGCGAGCGAGGAGTCGCATGCCGAAAGCGCTGGGTTTCATCCTGCTGGCCTGCCTGGGCGCCTACGCGGCGGCCGGCCTGGCGCTGTTCGCCGCCCAGCGCTCCTTCATCTACTATCCGCTGGCGACGCCGATGTTCCCGGCGCCCAGGACCTCGACACTGGAGGTGCCGGGCGCCGTGCTCCGGGTCTCCGAACGGCCGCTCCAGGGCGACAAGGCCGTCATCTATCTCGGCGGCAATGCCGAGGATGTGTCGGCCAGCCTGCCCCTGCTGAATGCGGCTTTCCCCGATCACGCCCTCTACCTGCCGCACTACCGGGGCTACCTGGGCAGCACGGGAAAGCCGAGCGAGCGCGCACTCGTGGCCGATGCGCTGGTGCTGTTCGACCGTGTCGCCGCCGAACACAGGGAGATCGTGGTGATCGGGCGCAGCCTCGGGAGCGGCATCGCGGTGCAGGTGGCGGCCGCTCGCCCGGTCAGGAAGCTGGTGCTGGTGACGCCCTTCGACAGCCTGGCGGCGCTGGCGGCCCGCCACTTCCCATATTTTCCGGTGCGCTGGCTACTGCGGGACAAGTACGAGTCCTGGCGTCATGCGCCGCAGGTGAAGGCGCCCACCTTGCTGCTCGTGGCCGAGCGTGACGAGATCATCCCGGCGCAGAGCAGCGAACGGCTGCTGGCGCACTTTCCAAACGGCGTGGCGACGATGCAGGTGATCGGCGGGGCGGGGCACAACACGATTTCGGAGACGGCTGCGTACATCGCGGCGCTGCAGTGGGCGCAGTAAGGGGTATCCGGCCGGCTCCGGGGGCGAGCGCCGGGCGCCGTCACGCCGGCGTGTGTTCGTTCGGCTCCGCCGTGACACGCGCAATGGTGTCGACCAGCGCGCCGGCCGATACCGGCTTGACCAGGTGGGCGGCAAAGCCGGCTTCCTGCGACATCCGGCGGTCCTGTTCCTGGCCGTAGCCGCTGACGGCGACCAGGGCGCTGCTGCTGCAGCACGGCAGGCGCTTCAGTGCGCCAGCCAGGATGTGCCCGCTCATGTCGGGCAAGCCGATATCGAGCAGGATGACCTCGAACCGGTCCTGCTCGGAGCGGGCCAGCGCCGCGTGCGCCGAATGCTCGATCGTCACCTGGTGCCCGGCGCTCTCGAGCAACAAGCCGAGGGTGCGCGCCGCGTCGACGTTGTCGTCGACCACCAGGATGCGCCTGGGCCGGGAGGCCGCCGGGCTGGCCGCGGCGGCCGGCGCCGCAGCGGCGACCTGGTCCGCGGGCAGCAGCGGCAGTCGGATGGTGAAGGTGCTGCCGTGCCCGAGCCCCTCGCTGTACGCCTCGACCGTGCCGCGGTGCAGCTCGACCAGTTTCTTGACCAGGGCCAGGCCCAGCCCCAGTCCGCCCTGGGCGCGGTCGGGCGTGCGCTGCGCCTGGGTGAACAGGTCGAACACCACCGGCAGCAGGTCGGCGCCGATGCCGATGCCGTTGTCGCTGACCCGCAGGACCGCCGCGCCCTCGTACTGCTGGAGAGAGACCCGCAGTTCGCCGCCGTCGGGGGTGTATTTCGCCGCGTTGTTGAGCAGGTTGGCCGCCACCTGGATCAGGCGGGTGCGGTCGCCGCACACGGGCATGGGGTGGGGCGCGATGTCCAGCGTCAGGTGGTGCTTCCTGGCGTCGATGACGGGCTTGATCTGCTCCACCGCTTCGCGCAGCACGGCGCCGAGTTCCACGCTGCCCTGGTTGATCGTGACCAGGCCGCGCGTAACGCGCGAGACATCGAGCAGGTCGTCGACCAGGTGGGTCATGTGCGTTACCTGGCGGCTGATGACGCCGCTGATCTCCTTGATGCGCGGCACATCGGCAAACAGCACACGCAGGAGCTGCGCGGCGCTGCTGATCGGGGCCAGCGGATTGCGCAGTTCATGGGCGAGCATGGCCAGGAATTCATCCTTGCGCTCGTGCTCGCGCTGCAGGTGCGCCTGCTGCCGGTGCAGGTGGTCGAGCATGCGGTTGATGGAGCGCGCCAGAGTGATGGTCTCGCTGCTGCCGGCCAGCTCGGCGCGGCGCTCGCCGATGCCTTCCTCGCCGAGCTCGCCCGCAAACTGCTCGAGCTTGCGCAGGTCCTGGGTCAGGCCGAGCGAGAGGCGCGAGCCGAGCAGGAACACCACCAGGGCGAGCAGGGCCGCGATGCCGCCGATCAGGCTGTACTGGGACCAGGGCGTACCCAGCGTATGGCTCAAACCGGAGGTGTCGACTTTCAGTCTCAGGCCGAGCTGGGCGAATTCGGCGGGCGCCTTGACCGGCAGCTCGATGCTGTCCTCGTCCGCCGCCGGCGCCTGTCCCTTCCATGCCAGGGTGGACGAGGGGACGGGGCGCAGGTCCTGCAGGCGGATCTTGTAGACCAGTGCGCCCTCCGGGGTATTCGTGCGCGAATAGCGCAGCAGGCTCACACCGACCAGCTCCGCGCCCTGCGGCCGGTCGAAGATGGCGCCGGTCTCCGCGCCCCGGTCGATCCGGGCGCGCAGCCAGTCCATTTGTTCGGGATCGAAGCGCTCCAGGCCGTTGCCTGCGATCGGCTTGCCTTCGAAATCGGTAAACAGGACCTGGACCGGAATACCGTTAATCTGGCGCAGGCTGTTCAGGAAGGGGCCCAGGTAGGTCTCCTTGCCCGCGCTGTCGACCAGGCCGGTGGCCAGGATGGGGCTGTCGGCGACCTCTTTCATGCGGGTCACGAGCGTGGCGAGCGTGTTGCCGACGGTGCGCGCATTGAAGGCGGTCTCGCGCTGCTGCAGCAGCGCCACCGCCGCATCATGCTGGCGATCGACCAGCCAGAACGAGGTAGCCGCCACCAGCAGCACCGCCGCCGCGGTCAGGATGGCCGATGCGATCGCAAAGCGTCGCGTCAGGCTGCCGGCCTGGAGGAGGAACCACATGGTCAGTCGGCCGTCGGCACCAGCACGCCGTCGGTGCGGTAGCGGGCGATGAGCAGTTCGCGCTCGCCCAGCGCTTCATGGCGCGCCGGCGTGAACGGCGGCCTGTAGGTCTTGATCAGTCCGCGGTGTTCGCGCACTTTTTCCAGGGCGTCGCGCACCGCTTTCCTGTCGGTGCTGCCCGCCAGATTGATTGCCCTGGCCAGGATATGCATCAGGTCGTAGGCGTGCGCCACGCCCACCGGCCCCTGGATGTCCTCGATCCTGCGGACCGGGGAGACCGCCGCCGCGCTGCTCATGAAGCGTGCGAGCTGCTTCTTGTCCGCCTTGAAGAAGGAAAAGGTCTGGATCACCGAAAAGTCGACCTCGTGCAGGGCAGGCCCGGCCTGCCTGGTGAATTCGCCGCCCGTCACGCCCCAATGGCTCAGGATCGGCATCCGCTCGGCTTGCGGCAAGGCTGCCACCTCGCGCACCAGGACAGCCGCTTCGTCGTCGTTGGCCACCAGCACGACGACCTGGGCGCCGGCGTCGCGCAGGGTCTTGTACCGGGCCACCAGCGTCTGGTCGCGCCAGTTGTACCACGCAGTCTGCACGATCCGGATGTCCTTGTTGGCGGCGACGAATTTCTCGGCCGCGGCCAGGTTGCTGCGCCCCCAGGAGGTGTTCGTCAGCAGCAGGCCGACGTTGCGCAAGCCGCGCTTGCGCGCCGTGTCCAGCAACTTGGGCATCGCCAGGCTGTCGCGCAGCGACAGGCGGTAGACATAATTGGGATGCATGCCGTTATCGACGATCATGTCGGCCGACGACCAGGTCGCCATGAACAGGGTCCGGGTCGCCTTCAGCGTCGGCAGCTCTTCGATGATCACCGGGCTGAACCTGCCGCCGAACACGGCGACCAGCTCCGGCATGCGCGCGAACTCCTGGATGTTGCGGATGCCGCGCGCCGGGAGCGAGCGGTGGTCCTTCGTGACCAGCTCGACAGGCCTGCCACCCAGCACGCCGCCGGCGCGGTTGATTTCACCAATGGCGGTGCGTAATCCCAACTCCACGGCCTGGGCCGAGGTGCTGTTGTCCAGGCCGAACTCGGCGTCGAGCCCGATGCGCACGGGAACAGGCGCAGGCGCGGCCGCAGCGGCGGTGCACACAGCCAGCAATACAGCCAGCAGGGCGCCGGCCAGCATGCCGGCGAAGGAATTGCTCAGGCGAGAAGCGATCGGGGTAGGCATAGCGATCATGGACAAGAAGTCCGATATTGTAATCTGCAATTCCGCGACAGCCCGGCACTGCTGATCGGGTTGCAACATCAGGCCCCGCCCGCATACCCGTTCTGGCGCCAGGCCTCGTACACCACCACCGCCACCGTGTTCGACAGGTTCAGGCTGCGGTTATCCGGCATCATCGGCAGGCGGATGCGCTGGGCCGGCGGGAAACTCTCGCGCAGGGCCGGATCGAGGCCGCGCGATTCGGCGCCGAACACGAAGACGTCGCCCGGCTTGAAGGAAGCATTGGCAAATGGCGAGGAGCCGTGCGTCGTCAGCGCGAACATCCGCGCCGGATCGGGCCGGGCATCGGCCAGGAAGGCTTCCCAGTTCTTGTGCACCTTCATGGTCGCGTAGTCGTGGTAATCCAGCCCGGCGCGGCGCATCTTGGCGTCGTCGAGGGGAAAGCCGAGCGGCTCGATCAGGTGCAGCTGGACGCCGGTGTTGGCGCACAGGCGGATGACGTTGCCCGTGTTGGGCGGGATTTCCGGTTCGACCAGGACGACGTGGAACAAAAGCTTCTCCTTCAATAATCAATGTGGCGGCGTGCGCGCGAACACCAGGTTCGACACGCGCGCCGCGCCGGCCCGCTTGAGCGTGGCCGCCAGTTCATTCAATGTGTGCCCGCTCGTCATGACGTCGTCGACCACGCCGACGTGGCGGCCCTCGACCAGGTCGGGCGCCTCGTCGGCGAGCGCGAAGGCGCCGCGGATGTTGTCCGCCCGTTCGCTGGGCGCCACGCCCGACTGGGCCAGCGTCTCGATGCTGCGCTGCACCAGGCGCGGCCGCAAGGGCACACCCAGCGACAGCGCCAGCGGCCGGGCGATCTCGAGCGCCTGGTTGAAGCCGCGCTCGACCAGCCTTTGCCGCCCCAGCGGAACCGGACACAGCAGCTCGGGCAGGGGCCAGCCCGGGCGGGCCAGCACGGCGTCGAGCATTTGCTGCGCGAACCAGGGCGCCAGCGGCAGCCGGGCGCCGAACTTCAGGCCCAGCACCAGGGCGTCGAGCGGCGCCGCATAATCGACGGCGGCCACGGTGGCGTCGAACGCGGGCGGCTCGGCCAGGCAGCCGGCGCAACGCTGGCCTGCATCTTCTTGCGCGCCGAGCGGATTGGCGCAGCAGGGGCAGCGCGGGCCGCCGGGCGGCGCATAGCGTTGCCGGCAGGGCGCGCAGACGACGGCCGGCGCCGTGTCGCCGCACAGGGCGCAGGAGCAGGGCAGCAGCATGCCGGCCAGCGCGCGCGGCCAACGGTGACTCCACAGTCGCAGGCCCCCAAGCATCGGCTTGACTCTCCACAAACATGTACACTCCCGCCATTATCTCATTCGAACGCATCAGAACCATGGCTTCTCCCCAATCCCCGTCGAAAATGAGCGCCCCAATCGACCAGGCGCGCGTACGCGCGCTGTTTGCCGATCCGCAGCGCGTCGCGCCGGCCGATTTCCTGCGCCGCGAGATCGCCAGCCGCATGCACGAGCGCCTGTCGCTGGTGAAGATCGTGCCCCAGCGCGTGCTCGACGCCGGCTGCGGTACCGGACCCGACCTGGCCGTGCTGCAGAAGACCTATCCGGCCGCCCACATCGTCGGGCTCGATGCCGCCCCCGGCATGCTGGCCGCAGCGGCAACGCCGGCGCCGGCGCCGCGCTCGCTGGGTTCGATGCTGAGCCGCTTGATGCCGGCCAAGACCGGCGTCGACCTGGTTTGCGGCGACTTCGGCACCCTGCCTTTCGGGGCGAACTCGCTCGACCTGGTGTGGTCGAATCTGGCGCTGCACTGGCATCCCCAGCCCGACCGCGTGTTCGCCGAGTGGCGCCGGGTGCTGCGCGTCGACGGACTCCTGATGTTCTCGAACTTCGGTCCCGACACCTTCAAGGAGTTGCGCAGCGCGTTTGCCACCATGGACGAGACGCCGCATACCCTGCCTTTCGTCGATATGCATGATTTCGGCGACCAGCTGGTGGAGGCCGGGTTTTCGACGCCGGTGATGGATGTCGAGCGCATCACCGTCACCTACGGCACGGTCGAGGCCCTGCTGGCGGACGTGCGCGCAATCGGCGGCAACCCGTTGGCGACGCGCCGGCGCGGCCTGGTCGGGCGCGCGGCCTGGCGGCGCATGGTCGATGCGCTCGAAGCCCAGCGCGGGGCGGACGGGAAGATTTCGCTGAGCTTCGAGGTCATCTATGGGCATGCGTTCAGGCCGGTGCCGAAGACCACGGCGGCCGGGGAGGCGATTGTGCGGTTTCAGCCGCGCAAGCCGTGATGACGGCGTGATGAGACGGCGCGGCAGAATCCAGGCTGGTTGAACGCGTGGACGGCGCAGCCGTCCACCCTACGTCCATGATCAGACGCATTCGGTCGGGGGCACAAGCGTGTGCAAGAAGCATCCGCCGCGCCGATTATCAGTAGCGTTTCGTCAGCATTGGTGGCAATCTATTGTGCTGTATCGCATCACATGCATGCGGCATGGCAAGGATTTTCCTTGAATAAAAATTAGCGATTTGAGTATAATCAATGACTATTTTTTCGTCCGTAGCGCCATAAACGCTGAAAAAACAGGCAAAACGGTAGAAAAAGTAGAAAATTGAAAAGCAGCATCAGCAAGTTCCGCGCCCGTCAGTGTGTTTTGCTTTGCTGGTGGCCGCGGTACGGCTAACGTCCGTCGCGCGCCATTTCCGCGTGCCGTCCGGGAGCCACTTGCGTAATGGTTTCGGAGCGGCGGCGGTTCGTTCATGGAAACGCTGACCGTTTAAAAATATTCTTATTTTGGGTGGTTGGGGACAACATGACATATGCAAAGCGACTTCACGCCATGGTGCTCGGTCTCGCGGTATGGGCCAGCATCCCGGCACTGGCGGCACCGGAGATCACGGGGCGGCCGGTGGAACACCAGTTGAACATGCAGCCTCCTGTGACTGGCGTCGGCGCTGACATCTACAGCTTGCACAACTGGATGATGATCGTCTGCCTGGTCATCTTCATCGCCGTCTTCGGCGTCATGTTCTATTCGGTGCTCAAGCACCGCAAGTCCCTCGGCCACAAGCCCGCCACCTTCCACGAATCGACCGCCGTCGAAATCGCCTGGACCGTCGTTCCCTTCCTGATCGTCATCGCCATGGCGCTGCCCGCCACCAAGACCGTGATCGCGCTGAAGGACACCTCGAACGCCGACATCACCATCAAGGCCACCGGCATGCAGTGGAAGTGGGGCTACGACTACCTGAAGGGCGAAGGCGAGGGCATCAGCTTCCTGTCGAACCTGGCCACCCCGCGCAGCCAGATCGGCGAGCCGGGCGTTGCCAACACCGAGCCGCGCGGCGAGAACTACCTGCTGGAAGTCGACAACGAGATGGTCGTCCCGGTCGGCAAGAAGATCCGCATGGTGTTCACCGCCAACGACGTGATCCACGCCTGGACCATTCCGGCTTTCGCCATTAAGCAGGATGCGATTCCCGGTTTCGTGCGCGACGGCTGGTTCAAGGCCGACAAGGTCGGCGTCTACCGCGGCAACTGCGTCGAGCTGTGCGGCAAGGACCACGCCTTCATGCCGATCGTGGTGCGCGTGGTCTCCGCCGAGGACTATACTGCCTGGGTCGCCGGCGAGAAGAAGAAAATGGCCGCGCTGGCCGACGATCCGAACAAGGTCTGGACCATCGACGAACTCAAGACCAAGGGTGAAGCCGTGTACGCCGCCAACTGCGTCGCCTGCCACCAGGCCAACGGCAAGGGCATCCCGAATGCCTTTGCGCCGCTCGACGGCTCGCAAGTGGTGAACGGCGCCAAGGGCCACCAGATCGAGGTGCTGCTCAACGGCCAGGACACGCCGGCCTACCCGGGCGCGATGCCGCCATGGAAGCAGTTGTCCGACTCGGACATCGCCGCCGTCATCACCTACACCCGCAATACCTGGTCGAACAAGGCCGCGGAAAACATCGTTCAACCGGCCGAGGTTCTGGCTGCACGTAGCAAGTAATAAGTTTCCCAGGATACTGACATGACTACCCGCACTCTCGATCACGCCCACGACGATCAGCACGGCCACGCGCATGATCATGATCACGCGCACGACCATCCGACCGGCCTGCGGCGCTGGCTGTTCGCCACCAACCACAAGGACATCGGCACCCTGTACCTGTGGTTCTCGTTCATCATGCTGCTCTCGGGCGGCGTGCTGGCGCTGATGATCCGCACCGAGCTGTTCCAGCCTGGCCTGCAGTTCTTCCGCCCCGAGTTCTTCAACCAGCTGACCACCATGCACGGCCTGGTGATGGTGTTCGGCGCGATCATGCCGGCTTTCGTGGGCTTTGCGAACTGGATGATCCCGCTGCAGGTGGGCGCCTCCGACATGGCCTTCGCGCGCATGAACAACTTCTCGTTCTGGCTGCTGCCGCCGGCGGCGATCCTGCTGGCGGGTTCCTTCTTCTCGCCGGGCGGCGCCACCGCGGCAGGCTGGACCCTGTACGCACCGCTGTCGACCCAGATGGGTCCGGGCATGGACATGGCGATCTTCGCGATGCACATCATGGGCGCTTCGTCGATCATGGGCTCGATCAACATCATCGTCACCATCCTGAACATGCGCGCGCCCGGCATGACCCTGATGAAGATGCCGATGTTCTGCTGGACCTGGCTGATCACCGCCTTCCTGCTGATCGCCGTGATGCCGGTGCTGGCGGGCGCCATCACCATGACCCTGACCGACCGCCATTTCGGCACCTCCTTCTTCAACGCCGCCGGCGGCGGCGACCCGGTCATGTACCAGCACATCTTCTGGTTCTTCGGCCACCCCGAGGTCTACATCATGATCCTGCCGGCCTTCGGCATCGTCTCGCAGATCATCCCGGCCTTTGCCCGCAAGCCCCTGTTCGGCTACGCCTCGATGGTCTACGCGACCGCCTCGATCGCCGTGCTCTCGTTCATCGTCTGGGCCCACCACATGTTCACCACCGGCATGCCGGTGACGAGCCAGCTGTTCTTCATGTACGCCACCATGCTGATCGCGGTGCCGACCGGCGTGAAGGTGTTCAACTGGGTCGCCACCATGTGGCGCGGTTCGATGACCTTCGAAACCCCGATGCTGTTCGCGGTCGGCTTCATCTTCGTGTTCACCATGGGCGGCTTCACCGGCCTGATCCTGGCCGTGACCCCGATCGACATCCAGGTCCACGACACCTATTACGTGGTGGCCCACTTCCACTACGTGCTGGTGGCCGGCTCGCTGTTCGCGCTGTTCGCCGGCTTCTACTACTGGGCGCCGAAGTGGACCGGCCACATGTATCCGGAAGGCCGTGGCAAGATCCACTTCTGGCTGTCGCTGATCACCTTTAATATCACCTTCTTCCCGATGCACTTCCTGGGCCTGGCCGGCATGCCGCGCCGCTATGCGGACTACGCGACCCAGTTCACCGATTTCAACATGATCGTGTCGGTGGGCGCCTTCGGTTTCGGCCTGTCGCAGGCCTATTTCCTGTTCGCGGTGGTGCTGCCGACCATCCGCGGCGGCAAGAAAGCCGAAGCGAAGCCCTGGGAGGGCGCCGAGGGCCTGGAGTGGACCGTGCCGAGCCCGGCGCCGTTCCACACCTTCGAAACCCCGCCGCTGGTGAAATGATGAACGCGCAGCGCAAACCTCCGCACAAGGGCAATCTGCGCATTGCCCTGATCCTCGGAGTGATCGCCGCGTTCTTCTTCGCCTCGGTGATCGTCAAGCGCATCTGGCTGAGCTGACGTGGCCTACGATAACGACACCCGCCTGCGGCTGAACCGCTCCACCTTCACCAAGCTGGTGGTGGTGGCGGTGGCGATGTTCGGCTTCGGCTACGCGCTGGTGCCGGTCTACCGCCAGATCTGCGAGGTGCTGGGCGTGAACGTGCTGACCCAGCAGGACGGCACGGTCGAGCGCCCGGCGAACACCCAGGTCGACCTGACGCGCACCATCACGATCGAACTGGACGGCAATTCCCAGGGACCCTGGCGCTTCCGCCCGACCCAGCGCAGCATCGAGGTCCATCCGGGCGAGCTGGCAACAGTGGTCTACGAGGTCGTCAACACCCAGGGCAGGGCGGTCAAGGCCCAGGCGATCCCGAGCTATGCACCGCAGTCGGCCACGCCGCACTTCAAGAAGGTCGAGTGCTTCTGCTTCCGCGAGCAGATCATGAAGCCGAACGAAGCGCGCCAGATGCCGGTGGTATTCTTCATCGACCCGGCGCTGCCGAAGGAAGTGAAGAACATCACGCTGTCGTACACCTTCTTCGAGATCGCCGGCGCGGTCGCGGCCAGGTGATGGCAGCGCAGCCGCCCCGGCAGCCGCAGCAGCAGGTTCGCAAGTCGAGCTTCGGGGCCTCGATGAAAGCCGTGTTCTGGTCCTTCTTCGGGGTGCGCAAGCGCCGCGACTACGACCGCGACGCGGCCAACCTGAGCCCGGTGCACGTCATCCTCGCCGGGCTGCTCGGGGCGCTGATCTTCATCGGCGTCCTGGTCCTGGTGGTGCAGCTGGTGGTGCCTTAGGCAGTGGCGCAGTAAAAAGACAAACGAGTTTCAAAGCAATCCAATTCAACGCATCAGAAGATTGATCTAGGAGATGAAGATGAGTGTGTCAAAAACCGCGCCGCACTATTTCGTGCCCGGCCCTTCCATGTGGCCGATGGCCGGCGGCATCTCGATGCTGGTGACGATGGCCGGCGCCTCGGGCTGGGTCAACAGCGCAGCGTGGGGACCGGCCGTCTGCCTCGCCGGCATCGTCGCGATGCTGACCGTGCTCTACTTCTGGTTCGGCGACGCCATCGGCGAGTCCGAAGCGGGCCAGTACAGCGCACGCATCGACACTTCCTACCGCTGGTCGATGAGCTGGTTCATCTTCTCCGAGGTGATGTTCTTCGCCGCCTTCTTCGGCGCGCTGTTCTACGCCCGTGCGATCACCATGCCCTGGCTGGCCGACCTCGACCACAAGATCCTGTGGCCCGACTTCGCCGCCCAGTGGGGCAACACCGGCCCGGCCGGCACGGTCGAGAGCTTCAACACCATGGGACCTTTCCCTATCCCGACGATCAACACCGCGCTGCTGCTGCTGTCCGGCGTGACGCTGACGATCGCCCACCACGCGCTGCGCGCCGGCCACCGCCGCAACACCGCCGTGTTCCTGTTCGCGACCATCCTGCTGGGCGCCATCTTCATGGGCTTCCAGGCCTACGAGTACATCCACGCTTACCAGGAACTGAACCTGAAGCTGACCTCGGGCATCTACGGTTCGACCTTCTTCATGCTGACCGGTTTCCACGGCTTCCACGTGACCATGGGCGCGATCATGCTGTCGGTGATCCTGTACCGCGTGCTGCGCGGCCATTTTACGGCGGATAACCACTTCGGCTTCGAAGGCGCGGCCTGGTACTGGCACTTCGTCGACGTCGTGTGGCTCGGCCTCTACGTCGTTGTTTACTGGCTGTAACAGCGGCCTGTCTGCTTGATGTCACGGGGGCAGTCACCATTGGTGGCTGTCCCCGTTTCTCTTGAAAGTCAGCGGATGCCGGTCGGGGTGATCCAGCCCAGCTTGTAGGACGCCAGCACGATCAGGAAGAGCGTGATCGACAGGCCGACCCGCATCGCCAGCGCCTGGACCGTACGGTTGCTGCGGCCCTTGTCCCGCATCAGGAAGAACAGGGCCGAGCCGAGGCTGGCGATGATCAGGATGAAGGCGATGGCTACGAAGATTTTCATGGTCGCACCGAGGGATCGGGAAGGGATTCATTGTAATGCGTTTGCGGTTCCGGTTTAGAGGTATTCCCTTTTTGGCAACGGTCGTTCTCGTGGCGCTGGGGATTGCGTTGGGAAATTGGCAGGTGCGCAGGGCGGCGGAGAAGACGGCGATTGCGCAGCGCCTGCATGAGCGCGGTGAGGCGCCGCCGGTGGTGCTCGGAGGCGGTGGTGGTGCGCAAGGGTACGACCGCGTGGGCACAGGTGCCCACCCTACGCAAACCCAGGATCTTGAATATCGGCGGGTGCGGGTGACGGGCGAGTTCGTTGCCGGCTGGCCGGTCTTCCTCGATAACCGGCCCCATGAGGGGAGGGCCGGATTCTATCTGGCAATGCCGTTTAAAATAGCGGGTTCGGACCGACATGTGCTGGTGTTGCGCGGCTGGTTGCCGCGCGATCCTCGCGAGTACACGCGCCTGCCGAAGTACGAGACACCCAGGGGCACGACGACGATCGAGGGCATTCTTGTCGCCTCGGCCGGGCATGTGATGGAGCTCGGGGCCGCCGCACCGCTCAAGCCCGGCGCGCTCGTGCAGAACCTGGAGGTGAATGCGCTGGCGCGAGCCAGCGGCCTGAGCCTGGAGCCTTTTCTTGTCCAGCAGACCGGGCCGCAGGCGGCCGGCGAGGTCCTCGTGCGCGACTGGCCGGCTCCGGATACTGGCATCGACAAGCACCGCGGCTATGCCGTCCAGTGGTATGCGCTGGCGGCGATGGCGGCCTTATTTTTTGTGATTACGGGATTTCGAAGTGGAAGAAAACAAGTTGAGTGAACGCGTTCCCGCTGCCGCAGTCCGGCAGCGCCGTACGGGACGCTGGAAGCTGCTGGCGGTGCTGCTGGTATGCGCCGCGCCGATCATCGCCTCCTACCTGAGCTATTACGTCATCAAGCCGGAAGGGCGCACCAACTACGGCACCCTCATCGACCAGGCCAGCCATCCGATGCCGAAACTCTCCAGCACCACGCTGGACGGGCGGCCGGAAACGCTCGAGAACTACGCCGGCAAGTGGATCATGGTGAAGGTCGGCGGCGGCGATTGCGACAAGGCCTGCCAGGACCAGCTCTACGCGATGCGCCAGCTGCGCACCATGCAGGGCAAGAACATGGACCGCGTCGAGCGCGTCTGGCTCGTCACCGACGCCCAGCCGATCGACACCATGCTGATCCGCATGTACGACGACATGCACATCCTGCGCGTCAAGCCCGAGGAGCTGGCGAAATGGCTGCCGGTGGAGCAGGGCGGCAGGGCGGAAGACCACATCTTCCTGGTCGACCCGCGCAGCAACCTCATGATGCGCTTCCCGAAGAACCCGGAGCCGCAGCGCGTCCACAAGGACATCGCCAAGCTGCTCAAGGCCTCGGCGATCGGATAAGCCATGCACCCGTCCACCCTGTTCCAGTTGGCCCTGATGGGCCTGTTCGTCGCCAGCATCCCCCTGACCATGGTCTGGCTGTCGTCCGACGCCAACAAGTACCGCAAGCTCGTGTGGGTAATGGCCTTCCTCACCTTCGACCTGATCGTGTTCGGCGGCTTCACCCGCCTGACCGACTCCGGCCTGGGCTGCCCCGACTGGCCGGGCTGCTACGGCGCCGCCAATCCCTTCATCGCCCACGAACACATCGCGGCGGCCGAGGCGCTGATGCCGACCGGCCCGGTGACGAAGGTGAAAGCCTGGATCGAGATGATCCACCGCTACCTGGCGATGGGCATTGGCGTCCTGATCATGGCGCTGATGTTCCAGGCCTTCCGCCAATGGAAAAAGACCAGGCTCGACGCCTTCAGGCCGGCGATGCCGGTGGCGCTGTTCCTGTTCGTCTGCGTGCAGGGCGCCTTCGGCGCCTGGACCGTGACCCTGAAACTGCAGCCGGTCATCGTCACCATCCACTTGCTGCTGGGCATGGCCTTGCTGGCGATGCTGGTCTGGCTGGGCGGACGCGAGGACTACCTGATGAAGCCGCCGACGCCGGTGCGCGATGTGGCAGCCTTGCGCTCGCTGCGCACCCTGGCCCTGGTCGCCGCCGTGGTGCTGGTCGTGCAGATCGCGCTCGGCGGGTGGGTGAGCACTAACTATGCAACGCTCGCCTGCGACGAGTTCCCGCTCTGCGACGGCAAACTCGTGCCGGAAATGGACTTCGAGCACGGCTTCACGCTGTGGCGCGAACTGGGCAAGACCGCTGCCGGCCACTACCTGCAATTCTCGGCCCTGGTGGCGATCCACTGGGTGCACCGCAACTTCGCGCTCATTGTCACGGTCGTGCTGGGCCTGGCCGCCTGGCGCGCGATGGGCGAGGCGCAGCTGCGCAAAACCGGGAAAATGCTCGCGACCGTGCTGCTTGTCCAACTGTTCACGGGTGTGGCGACGGTGTTCTTTGATTTCCCGCTTACCATTGCCGTGTTGCATAACGCCGGGGCTGCTCTCCTCGTACTGACGGTGACCATGTTAAACTACAAGGTCAAGTATCTTCTCGAAGTGTCGCAGCGCACGCCCGCGAATGCGGACGTCCCTGTGAACTCGTATCGATGACCACCCAGACCGTACTCCAACCGACCAGCCGTATCGCCCAATACTGGACGCTGACCAAGCCCCGGGTGACCCAGCTCGCCGTATTCTGTGCCGTGATCGGCATGTTCCTGGCCACCGACGGCTTTCCCGGCTGGCGCGCCCTGATCGCCGGCACGGCCGGCATCTGGCTGCTGGCCGGCGCCGCCTTTGCCGTGAACTGCCTGATCGAGGCCGAGATCGACGCGCGCATGGCCCGCACCGCGCGCCGCGCGACCGCGCGCGGCGAACTGACGCGCAACCAGACCCTGGTCTTTTCAAGCATCATCGGCGGCCTCGGCATGTGGATCCTGTATGCCCTCGTCAATCCGCTGACGATGTGGCTGACCTTCATCACCTTCGTCGGTTATGCGGTCGTCTACACCATCTACCTGAAGCCGGCCACGCCGCAGAACATCGTCATCGGCGGCCTGTCGGGCGCGATGCCGCCGGCGCTGGGCTGGGCCGCGGTCGCGGGCGAGGTGCCGATGCAGGCCTGGCTGCTGGTGCTGATCATTTTCGTCTGGACCCCGCCGCATTTCTGGGCGCTGGCCATGTACCGGCGCGAGGACTATGCGCGCTCGGGCCTGCCGATGTTGCCGATCACCCACGGCATGGCCTATACCGGCCAGCAGGTCTGGCTGTATTCGCTGGCCCTGGCCGCCACGACCCTGCTGCCCTACGCGGTGCGCATGAGCGGCCTGATCTACCTGGCGGCTGCCGTCGTCCTGAATGCGATCTTCCTGCGCCACGCCTGGCGCGTGCACAAGCACTACAGCGACCAGGTGGCGCGCAAGGCCTTTGCCTACTCGGTCCTCTACCTGTCGCTGCTGTTCGCGGCGCTGCTGGTCGACCATTACTTCAGGTTCTGACGATGAAAAAACTCCTGACTGCCGCGATGCTCGCCACCGCGCTGCTGGCCGCCGGCTGCGACAAGCTGTCTTCGCGCCCGGCCGTTTTCCAGAACACGGATTTGACCGGGCTCGACTACGCCAAGGGGTTCTCGCTGACGGATCACACCGGCAAGCCGCGCACCCTGGCCGACTTCCGCGGCAAGCTGGTGGTGCTGTTCTTCGGCTATACCCAGTGCCCCGACGTCTGCCCGACCACGATGGCCGAGATGGCCGCCGTCATGAAAGAACTGGGTCCGTCGGCCAAGGACGTGCAGGTCCTGTTCGTCACCCTCGACCCCGAGCGGGACACCCAGGACGTGCTGGCACACTACGTGCCGGCCTTCCATCCGTCCTTCATCGGCCTGCGCGGCACCCCCGAGCAGACCGCGCAGACCGCCAAGGAATTCAAGGTGTTCGTCTCGAAAGTGCCGGGCAGTACCGCGGACAACTACACGGTCGACCACACCGCCGGCAGCTACGTCTTCGACAAGGAAGGCAAGCTGCGCCTCTTCATCCGCCACGGCGGCGGGCCGGCCCCGATCGTCCACGACCTGCGCCAGCTGCTATGATGTGATGGTGTAAACACCATCATTTCAGGGACGGCATGGAACCACGCCCCGGCAGGAACTACACCCGCATTGCCACCGTCGTCCTGCTCACGCTGGGCTGCCTGTATGTCCTGAAGCCCTTCCTGCCGGCGATCCTGTTCGCCGCCGCCGTCGTCATCTCTTCCTGGCCGCTCTACCTGCGCCTGCTCACGGCAATGCACGGGCGGCGCACGCCGGCGGCGCTGACGATGACCTTGTCCCTGACCCTGCTGGTCATCATCCCGCTGGCCATCGTCGCCTACAACCTGGCCGACGACGTCGCCACCACCTTTGGCCAGATGCGCTACGCGCTCGAGCACGGTGAACTGTTGCCCCCGGCATGGATCCGCGAGCTGCCTTTTCTGGGCGAAACCATCGACACCTACCTGCGCCAGCTCGTCGCCAGCCGCGAGCAGATGCTGGCCCTGGCCCAGCGCATGATCGAGCCGGCGCGGCACTGGCTGATGGCCGGCGGCATCATGCTCGGCACCGGTGTGGTGCAGATGAGCCTGGCCGCCTTCGTCAGCTTCTTCCTCTACCGCGACGGCAAGGCCTTGACCACCGTGATCGCCGTCGCGATGGCCAAGGTGATGGGCGAGGGCGCCGAATCCGTGTCCGACACCGTCAGCCAGACCGTGCGCAGCGTCATGTACGGCCTGCTCGGCACCGCCCTGGCCCAGGCCCTGGTGGCGGCGATCGGCTTTTTCATCGCCGGGGTGCCGGCGGTGCCGCTGCTGTCGGTGCTGGTGTTCGTGCTGTCCCTGATCCCGGTCGGACCGCCCCTGGTCTGGGGCGCCGCTTCGGTCTGGCTGTTCTTCCAGGGCGAGACCGGCTGGGGCATCTTCATGGTGATCTGGGGCACGGTCCTGATCAGCGGCGTCGACAACGTCGTGCGTCCGATGCTGATCAGCCGCGGCACCAGCCTGCCTTTCCTGCTCACCCTGCTGGGCGTGCTGGGCGGCGTGATCGCCTTCGGCTTCGTGGGCATGTTCATCGGCCCGGTGCTGCTGGCCGTGGGCTACTCCCTGATGAGCGACTGGACCGGCACGCGCGACCCCATCGCGCGCCAGAATAACGAGGAAGCGACGGAGCGTTAAATCGCGTTTTGCCGGTCCGTGCGGCGCGGTTCGGCCAGGATCGCGCGCAGGCGTTCGAAGTCGATCGGCTTGGTGAGGTGGTGGTCGAAGCCGGCCTCGAAGGCCAGCTGGCGGTCGTTTTCCTGGCCCCAGCCGGTGGCGGCAACGAGCAGGATGTCGCCGCCGCCCGGCAGCGCGCGGATACGGCGCGCCAGTTCGTAACCGGTCAGGTCGGGCAGGCCGATGTCGAGCAGCGCCACCTGCGGCCGGAATTGTTCCAGCAGCGCCAGCGCGGCCTCCCCCGTGTGCACGGTGCGCGCGGCACAGCCGCTCATCTGGAGGAACATCGCCAGCATCTCGGCGGCATCGACGTTGTCGTCGACCACCAGCACGCTGTTGGGCGCGACTGCGTCTTTCGGCCTGGCCCGCTCCTCCGGCATGCCCTGCACGGGCGCGAGCGGCAGGCGCACGGTGAAGGTGCTGCCGTGGCCCACGCCCGCGCTCTCGGCCTCGACGCTGCCGCCATGCAGCGCGACGATGCCGCGTACCAGGGCCAGGCCGATGCCGAGCCCGCCTTTCGCGCGGCGCAGCGCCGGTTCCAGCTGCGAGAACATGCCGAAGATGGCGCCCAGCGCATCGTGCGGAATCCCGATGCCGTTGTCGCGCACCTCGATCACGGCCTGCTCGCCATCGGCGCGCAGGCGCAGGCCGATGGCGCCGCCGTCCGGGGTGTACTTGCAGGCATTCGTCAGCAGGTTGACCAGCACCTGCACCAGGCGCGTCGGGTCGGCGTCGACCACTGCACCGGGCGCCTCGTTCTCCAGCGTGAATTCATGACGCGCGGCGCGCATCATTGCAGCCACGTCCTCCACGGCGCTATCGAGGATCTCGGTCAGCGCCACCGGCTCGCGCCGCAGTTCCATGCGGTTCTGGGTGATGCGCGACATTTCCATCAGGTCGTCGACCAGGTGGGTCAGGTGGGCCAGCTGGCGGTCGAAGACGTCGAGCAGCTTGCTTTCCCGGGCAGGGCGCGCCCTGTCGAGCTTGAGCACTTCGAGCGCGCCGCGCATCGGCGCCAGCGGGTTGCGCAGCTCGTGCGACAGGGTGGCAAGGAATTCGTCCTTGCGGCGGTCGGCGTCCGACAGTTCCTCGTTCAGGTCGCGCAACTGGGTTTCCGCTTCCAGCCGCGCCTCGAGCGCCTGCTCGGCGGTCTTGCGCGCGGCCAGCAGTTCGCGCTCGTAGGAGCGGCGCTCGTTCATGGCCGCCAGCGACCATTCGTCGAAGATCTGCCCGTCGACCGGGCGCCGCACGATGTTGACCAGCACCGGCATGCGCTGGCCGCCGCTGTCGCGGATTTCCATCTGCAGCTGGCCGACCGAGCCCTGCACCTGCAGGATGGGCAGGCAATGGGTCTGGTGGAAGATGCGCGCGCCCACCGGCAGCCGGTCCTGGATGCGCACCTTGCCCACCAGCGCCGCCTGCGAGTAGCCGAGCCAGCGGCACAGGGTGGCGTTGACGCGCAGGATCAGGCCGGCCGCGTCGGTCACCAGCAGCCCGCAGGGGGCCTGCTGGTAGAGCGTAGCGTCGTCCGGCAGGCTCAACTGTGCTCCTCCAGCGCGTCGAGGAAGGCCAGCACGGCGCATGCGCTTTCCTCGGGCGAGCTCATGTGCGGGCAATGGCCGATGTTGGGCAACACGTGCAGGCGGCTGCCCGCGATGTGGCGGTGCAGGTAGTCGCCGACCTCGCGCGGGGCGATCAGGTCGTCGCTGCATTGCACGATCAGGGTCGGCACGTTCACGCGCGGCAGGTCGGCGCGGTGGTCCGACAGAAAAGTGACGCGGGCGAAGTGACGTGCGATGTCGGGGTCGTTGCGGCAGAAGTTGCGGGTCAGCTCGGCCGCCAGGTGGGGCGCGTTCGGCGCCCCCATGATGATGGGCGCAACATTGCTCGACCAGCCGAGGTAGTTCGCGTCCATGGTTTCGAGCAGCTCGTCGATGTCGCCGCGGGTGAAGCCGCCGACGTAGCCGTCCTCGTTGATGTAGCAGGGCGAGGGCGCCAGCATGACCTGGGCCAGGAAGCGTTGCGGCGCCTTGATGCCCGCCAGCATGCCGATCATGGCGCTGACCGAATGACCGATGTGGATCACCGGGCCGTCGGCGCACTCGTCGAGGATGTCCAGCAGGTCGTCGGCATAGCCTTGCAGGCTGCCGTAGCGGCCGCGGTCGTAGGCGGCGAGATCGGAGCCGCCGCTGCCGACCAGGTCGAAGGCGAGGATGCGGTAGCGTTCCTCGAAGGCGGGAGAGATGAAGCGCCACACGGCCTGGTCGCAGCCGAAGCCGTGGGCGAATACGACGGTGGTCGGGCCGCTCCCGTAGACGGAGACATTGTTGCGGTGGCGCACACTCATGGACTCTCCGGGCATTTGCCAGCGTTCAATGAAACAGATTATAGCGTCGTGGCCGGGCTGCTGAACGTTTTCCGGCGAAATAAGCAGCCCGGTTTGAATTGGGCGAGGTCAGCCCCTCAGTCAGCCCAGCTCGTCCTCGTCCCCGCCGCGTTCGAGCTGGGGGATCACCTTCACCAGCAGGATGCGCGGGCCGTTGGTCTTCTTGACCACCACGTCGAACTTCGGAAACTCGATGCGCTGGCCCTGCTTCGGGATGTCGCCCAGTTTCGCCATCAGCAGGCCGCCGACCGATTCAACGTCGTCCAGGCCCATTTCCTCGTTGTCGATGTCGATGCCGAGCAGGCGTTCGAGCGAGAAGATCGGCAGGCTGGCCTTGCCGATCCAGGTGCCGTCGGCCTGGGGCAGCCAATCGTTCTCGTTCATGCGGAACTCGTCGCGGATCTCGCCGACCATGGCGCCGAGCAGGTTGTCGAGCGTGATGAAGCCGACCGGGCGCTTGCCCTTTTCGCCGATCAGGGCGAAGTGCGGGGCGCCGGTGCGGAAGCGCCGGAAGATGTCCTGGGCCGGGGTGCGCGCGGAAATCGTTTCGACCGGACGCAGGAATTGCGAGAGGTCGCTGATGTCCTTGCCCGACTGCAGGGCGAAGAACAGGTCTTTCAGGTGGATCACGCCCAGCACTTCTTCGCCTTCGGCGTCGAAATAGGGGTAGCGCGAGAAGCGGTTGCGGCGCACCGTGTCGAGGTTTTCCTCGATCGGCAGGTCTTCGTGCAGCGCGATCACCTCGTTAATCGGGCGCATCAGGTCGGATACGGCCATGTCCGCGAACTCCAGCGACTGGGCCAGGATGTGGCGCTCGTCGTGGGTGAACTTTTCCTTGCCGGTGCTGGTGTTGGTGCGCAGGATGAGCTTCAGTTCCTCGGTCGAGTAATGGGTGTCGTGGCTGCCGGCGCCGGACAGGCCGGCCACGCGCAGCACCATGTTGGCGCTGGCGTTGAGCACGGCGATGAAGGGGTACATCGCCCAGTAGAAACCGTACAGGGGCAGGGCGCACCACATCGCCACCGACTCGGGAATGCGGATCGCGAGCGACTTGGGCGCCAGTTCGCCGACCACGATGTGCAGGAAAGAGATGACGCTGAACGCGACCACGAAGGAAACGCCATGGATTACCTGTTCCGAGGTGACCCCAAGCAGGGCGAAGAGGGGCTCGAGCAGGCTGGCGAAAGCCGGTTCGCCGACCCAGCCCAGGCCGAGCGAGGCGAGGGTGATGCCGAGCTGGCAGGCCGACAGGTAGGCGTCGAGCTGGCCATGGACCTTGGCCAGGATGCGTCCGCGCAGGCCGGAGGTCTTGGCAATGGCGCGGACACGGGTTTTACGCAGCGTGACGATGCCGAATTCCGCCGCCACGAAGAAGCCGTTCAGTGCAACAAGAAAGAGCGCGAGAACGACAAATAAAAGATTTTCCATATAAAAGATGAGTTGATAAAGGCGTAGCCGATAAGCATTGTACAACTCAAGCGGCGCCGAGCATTCCATCATGCACCGCGGCCAGGATCGCTTCAACCGCCGGATGCTGGATCTTGCGCTCGTTCGAGATCGCATAGAACTGCTCGCGCACCTCGGGCACGCGGCCCACGACCTCGGCCTGCAGCTGCTCGGCCAGGTCGGCGGCCAGTGCCGCCGGCGCGAAGAACAGCCCCAGGCCGCGCCGTCCGAAGGTGTTGAGCAGGGCGTTGTCCTCGAATTCGCCGACCACGTCCGGATGCACCCCGTGCACCTCGAGCCAGTCGTCGATTTTTGCTCTTAATGCATTATTGCGCGCAGGCAGCAAAAACGGCGCCCTGTTCAATCCCTTCGGGAAATCTTTGCCCCATTGCTCGACCAGTGCATGGCTGCCGACCACCAGCATTTCGCTTTCGAACAGCAGGTGACTGAACACGCGCAGGGTGCTGCCGGTGGCCAGGGTGTGGTCGCTCAGCACCACGTCGAGCTTGTGCAGGGCGAGGTCGGCGAGCAGGGCCTCGTGCTGGTCCTCGAAGCAGACCAGGCGCACCGGCGTGGCCAGCTGCGTCGTCACTTCCAGCAGGCGGTAGGCGGTGAGCTTGGGTAATGAATCCGAGATGCCGACCGTCAGGCGGGTGCGCATGTTGCCGGCCTGGTCGAGCGCTTCCTGCATCTGCTCGCCCAGCAGGAATATCTGGTCGGCAAACGTCAAGGCCAAACGGCCGGCCTCGGTCAGCGTCAGGCGCCGGCCCTGCTGGGTGAACAAGGCCTTGCCCACGGATTGCTCAAGCAGCGTGATCTGGCTGCTGACGGTCTGCACCGCCAGGCCCAGGCGCTCGGCCGCACGCGTGATGCTGCCCTCCTTGGCGACGACCCAGAAATAGTGCAGATGACGGAAATTCGTGATCGCGTGTTTCATATCTTCCGTTTTTTCGAAGTAATGCTTCGATTATCTTCGCTTTTTCTATGGTTCCGCTAGCCCTACACTGCGTTCTATCAACTTTCACATAGAAGGGATAACAACATGAAGCACTTCAGAGGATCTTTCCTCGTCACCATCATCTGTCTGGGCCTGGCCGGCTGGTGGGGTTACGAACACGGCGGCGTGTCCGGCGCGCTGACCGCGATCGGTGTCGCGACCATCCTGTCCATCATGGAGGTCTCGCTCTCGTTCGACAACGCCGTGGTGAATGCCTCGGTCCTGAAAGGCTGGGATGAATTCTGGCTGAAGCTGTTCCTCGGCCTGGGCATGATCATCGCCGTGTTCGGCATGCGACTGGTGTTTCCGATCGTGATCGTCGCGGTGGCGGCCGACCTGGGACTGACCGAAGTCTGGAACCTGGCGCTCTCCGATCCGAAGTCGTTCTCGGGTCACCTGACGGCGCACCATGCGGAAGTGGCGGCCTTTGGCGGCATGTTCCTGCTGCTGGTCTTCCTGAACTTCCTGCTGGACGATGAGAAGGAAACCCACTGGCTGGGCAACTTCGAGAAGAAGCTCGGTTCGCTGGGCAAGGTGTCCTCGATCTCGGTGATGGTGTCGCTCGCGGCCCTGCTGTTCGCATCGACCTTCGTTGACGCTGGCCAAAGGATGATTGTTCTGGTCGCCGGTATCTGGGGCATCCTGGTCTACGTCGGCGTGGACATGATCAGCAGCCTGCTGGAGAAGAGCGAGTCGGATGAGAACAGCAACGTGGGCGAGATGGTCAAGCGCGGCGGTATCGGCGGCTTCCTCTACCTCGAAGTGCTCGACGCATCGTTCAGCTTCGACGGCGTGATCGGCGCCTTTGCGATCACCTCGGATGTCGTGATCATCATGCTGGGCCTGGCGATCGGTGCAATGTTCGTGCGTTCGATGACGGTCTTCCTGGTCAAGAAAGGCACGCTGGACGAGTTCGTCTACCTGGAGCATGGCGCGCACTACGCGATCGGTATCCTGGCTGTGATCATGCTGGCAAGTATGCATGTCCATGTGCCTGAGCTGATCACCGGCCTGACGGGTGTGGCGTTCATCGCGGCTTCGCTGTGGTCGTCGATCCAGTACAAGAAGAAGCATGCTGCGCTGGCCGCGGCTGAAGAGAAGCAGCTGGCGTAATGGAGTACGGGCGGTGGCGATGGATGCCACCGCCTCAATGGGGAAACGTTGTACCGCGTGGACACAGGTGTCCACCCTACGAAACCCGGCACTTGTAGGGTGGACACCTGTGTCCACGCTGTCTCCCCGGCAGAACAGAGTTACAAGACAACGCGAGAGCGCCCGAAACACGGGCGCCCCGCACAAGGAACCGCCCGGCGAGTGGCAGAACACCAGCTCGCTGCGCGTTAAACCCCGGTGTTCACAAGAAGTCCTTAACTTTAGGAGAAACACATCATGGCAATCAGTCTGCAAAAAGGCGGTAACGTCAACCTGTCGAAAGAAGCGCCTGGCCTGACCAACCTGAAGGTCGGCCTCGGCTGGGATACCCGCGCCACCGACGGCGCAGCATTCGACCTCGACGGCGCAGTCTTTATGCTGAACTCGTCCGGCAAGGTGCGTTCGGACGCCGACTTCATCTTCTACAATAACCTGAAGTCGGCCGACGGCTCGGTCGTCCACTCGGGCGACAACAAGACCGGCGAAGGCGCGGGCGACGACGAAGTCGTGGCGATCGACCTGACGAAAGTCCCTGCCGACGTCGACAAGATCGTGCTGGCCGTGACCATCCACGACGCCGAGACCCGCCGCCAGAACTTCGGCATGGTCGGCAAGGCCTTCATCCGCTGCGTCAACGCCAACGGCGACGCGGAGATCGCCCGCTACGACCTGTCGGAAGACGGCTCGACCGAAGCGGCGATGATCTTCGGCGAGGTGTATCGTAATGGCGCCGACTGGAAGTTCCGCGCCATTGGCCAGGGCTTCCAGGGCGGCCTGGGCCCACTCGCCAAGAACTACGGCGTCAACGTTTAAACATCAAGGTTCGCGGTCCCCATGACCGGGGCCGCTTTTAATAGGAAGCCAAAAGAAAATGCCAACTTTTACCGTGACCGGAGATGTCGATCCCTTCCTGCACGTGTCGATGAGGAAGGGCGAGACCATCTATTGCGAATCCGACGCAATGGTGATGATGGAATCGACGCTCGACCTGAAAGGCAAGATGAAGGGCGGGCTCGGCAGCGCGCTGATGCGCACCTTCGCCAACGGCGAATCGTTCTTCCAGCAGCACATCGAAGCGGCGCGCGGCGACGGCGACTGCCTGCTGTCGCCGACCCTGCCGGGCGCGATGCAGATCGTCGACTGCGGTCCGAACCAGTACATCATCAGCGACGGCGCCTTCGTTGCCGCCAGCTCGGGCGTGGACCTGAAAGTGCGCACCCAGAGCATCGGCAACGCGCTGTTCGCCAACAGCGGCGGCTTTTTTGTGACCGAGACGACGGGGCAGGGCCAGGTGGTGGTGTCGGGATTCGGCTCGATGTCGATGCTGGAGGTGGAGCCGGGCAAGGACGCGATCATCGACAACTCGCACGTCGTGTGCTGGGACAGCACGCTGCAGTACGAGATCTCGATCACGACCGGCACCAGTGGCGGCTTCCTGGGTAACCTGATCAACAGCCAAACCAGCGGCGAGGGCATGGTCCTGCGCTTTTCCGGCCGCGGCAAGGTCTACGTGTGTTCGCGTAACCGCGCCGCCTTCAAGGCCTGGATGCAGGCGCCCGCGCGCTAAAACGAGGAGATAAGCAATGTCAGTCAATCTGCAAAAAGGCCAGAAGATTTCGCTTTCGAAAGAGGGCGGCGGTTCGCTCAGCCGTGTCACCATGGGCCTGGGCTGGGACGCCATCAAGTCGAAGGGCTTCTTCGGCTTCGGCGGCAAGACCGAAAGCGTCGACCTCGACGCCTCGGTCGTGATGTTCGACGAGTCGAATCGTCCGGTGGACGTGGTCTGGTTCCGCCAGCTCAAGAGCAAGGACGGCAGCGTCGTCCACACCGGCGACAACCGCACCGGTGCGGGCGACGGCGACGACGAGCAGATCAACGTCGACCTGAACAGCGTCCCGGCCAACGTGAAGTCGCTGGTGTTCACCGTGAACAGCTTCACCGGCCAGAACTTCTCGCAAGTGCAAAACGCCTACTGCCGCCTGCTCGACGCCAACGGCAACAAGGAAGTGGCGCGCTACGACCTGTCGGTGCAGGGCGCCCATACCGCCCAGGTGATGGCCAAGCTGTACCGCCACAACGGCGAGTGGAAGATGCACGCCATCGGCGAAAACGCCAGCGGCCGCACCTTCGACGACCTGATGCCGGCAATCACGCCGCACCTGTGATCGCGTCGATCGCAGCATAAGTAAAACCGGGCCTTGAGCCCCGATGCCGTTCAGCCTCGCCTGAACGGCATTTTTTATTTCTGGGTTGTGAACCCTGGCCGACCTTGCCGTCATTCAGCGAACGGCGGCTAGCGGCAAGGCCCGGTCATGGCTTGCAGACGACCGAGGCCGCGGCGTCGGCCGGCAATGCCCGGGCGCACAGGTAGCCCTGGTAGGCGTCGCAGCCGTGCTCGAACAGGAAGTCGCGCTGGGCGACCGTTTCGACGCCTTCGGCCAGCACCCGCAGGCCCAGGCTGCGTCCCAGCGCGATGATCGTGCGGGCGATCACCGCGTCGTTCTGGTTGGTCAGGAGATCGAGCACGAAGGAGCGGTCGATCTTGAGCATGTCCAGCGGCAGCTGCCTGAGGTAGGCGAGCGAGGAATAGCCGGTGCCGAAGTCGTCCAGCGCGAAGCTCACGCCGTGCGTCCTGAGCGCATTCATCTTGGCGATCGTGTCGTCGACGTTCTCCAGCAGCGAGGTCTCGGTCAGTTCGAGCTTGAGCAGGCGCGCATCGATCCCGGCCGCCGCCACCAGCTCCAGCACCTGGGCAACGAACTGCGGATGGTGGAACTGGCGCGCGCTGACGTTGACCGCGATCTCGATCTGCGCGGTCGCCGGGCTGGCCGCCCAGGCCAGCAACTGCTCGCAGGCCTTCTTCAGCACCCACTGCCCGAGCCCCAGCACCAGCCCGGTTTCCTCGGCAAGCGGGATGAACTCGACCGGCGAGACCAGGCCGCGCACCGGATGACGCCAGCGCACCAGTGCTTCGACGCCGCTGACCCGGCCGTGGCGGTCGATCTGCGGCTGGTACTGCAGGTCGAACTCGCGTTCGCACTCGCGCAAGGCCTGGCGCAGGTCGTTCTCGAGCGCCATGCGCGCCGACAGCGCGGCCTGCATGCCCGGGTTGAAGAAGCGCAGCGTGCTGCGGCCCGCGGCCTTGGCCTCGTACATCGCCATGTCCGCGCGCTTGAGCAGCTCGCCGATGTCGTCCCTGGCGTCGCCGAACAGGACGATCCCGATGCTTGCCGTGCTGTGGTGGCAGAATTGGTCGAGCTTGTACGGCTGGCGCAGCGTCATGAGCATGCGCTCGCCCACCGCCCGCGCCTGGCCGCATGCCTGTTCCATGTCGGCGCTCATCCCCTCGAGCAGCACCACGTACTCGTCGCCGCCGAAGCGCGAAATGGTGTCGCGGTGGCTGACGCAGCCGCTCAGGCGCTGCGCCACCTGCTTGAGCAAATGGTCGCCCAGCGCATGTCCGAGGGTGTCGTTGAGCGACTTGAAATTGTCGAGGTCAATAAAGAACAGCGCGTTGGTGCAGCGATGCTGCGCGCAGTGCTCGAGCGCCTGCTGCAGCCGGTCCATCAGCAGCTGGCGGTTCGGCAGCTGGGTCAGCGCGTCGTAATAGGCCAGGTATTCGATCCGGCGTTCGGCCTGGCGGCGTTCGGTCAGGTCGACCATGGCGCCGATCATGCGCGTGGCGCGCCCGCCGGCGTCGCGGATGATGTAACCGCGGTCCAGCACGAGGGCGACCGAGCCGTCCTTGCGCAGGAAGCGGTATTCGTCCATCCACTCGTCCCCGCCGCCCTCGATGGCCGACCTGATGTGGTTGACGACGCGTTCCCGCTCGTCCGCGTGGATATGGTCGGACCATGCGCGGATCGGCCCGGAAAAATCGAGCGTCGTGTAGCCGAACACGGCTTCGATGCTGTCGCTGGCCCACAAGGTGTCGTCTTCCAGGTTCCAGTCCCAGACCACGTCGGTGGTGGCACGGGCGATGGTGCGGAACCGTTGCTCGCTGATGCGCAGCGATTCCTCGGTCTTGCGCGCCTCGGTCACGTCGCGGAAGTAGACGGTCAGCCCTTCGTCGGAAGGATAGGCGCGCACCTCGGACAGCGTCTGGTGCGGCGCATAGTATTCCTCGAACACGACGGTGCGGTTTTCGCGCAGCGCGCGATGGAATTCGCAGTAGCCGATCTCGCCCTTGAGCGCGCTGAACTCGTCCCACAGCACCTTGCCGAGCAGCTCGGCGCGCGGGCGCTTGAACAGCCGTTCGGCTTCCCGGTTCAGGTAGGTGAAGCGCCATTCGCGGTCGAGGGTATAGAACGCGTCGGTGATCGACTCGAGCGTGGCCGACAGCCGCTCGGCCATGCTGGCCGCCTGCTGCTCGGCCTTGCGCCTGTCGCTGATGTCCTGGAACGCGCCCTGCAGCCCGGTGATCGTTCCGTCGGCGCCGCGCACCGGCTCGCCGGTCGAGCGCACCCACACGTTGCGACCGCGCGCGGTGATGAGCCTCAGCTCTTCGTCGTAGGGCGTGCCGTCGCGCAGGCAGGCCTCGACCAGCGGACGCAGCCTGTCGCGCGATTCCGGCGTGAAGTAGGCGATCGCTTCCTCGACCGTGGGCGCGGTTCCGACCGGCATCTCGTGGATGCGGCACACCTCGTCGGACCAGATCACGCGGCCCTGCGCCGTGTCATAGGTCCAGCCGCCGAAGTGCGCGACGCCGCTTGCCATCTGCAGCAGCCGCGCATTGAGTTCGGCTTCGCGCTGGCGCCGCACCTGTTCCGTCACGTCCTGGACCGTGCCCAGGTAGTGCACGCGGCCGTTGTCCGCACGCAGCAGCTCGGCGCGCGCGCGCATGTGCCGCTCCTCGCCTGTGGGGCGCACGATCCGGTACCCGATATCGAGCCGCTCCCCGCCGCGCAGCGCCGCGTACACCGTGTCGCTCACCTGCTGCCGCTCGTCCGGGTGCACGAGCTGCAGGAAGTCGTCCAGGCGATAGGCTGCCGGCGCGAGGCCGTAGATGGCGCAGGTCGTATCCGACAGGGTGAGCGCCATGTCGCGCAGGTCCATTTCCCAGAAACCGAACTGGCCTGGGGGCTCGCCGATGTCCGGCGGATCGTCTGAACGCGGGTCTTGGGGCATGGCAAGCAGATGGTGACATGACGCCTACATTGTAGATTGTAGACCGCCAGCCCACGAGTCTGTTCCTCAGGAGTGTGGGCTGCCCCGAAGAAAAGTACCTGGCCAAAACCTGCTTGAACCCTTTTCGAAGGCGTCTACACTGAGGCGAATACCTTGTGGGCCCCTTACCCGATGCAGGCCACGGCGCCGTTGGGGCGACCCATGCGCATGCCGGAATGGGGCCAGGTGTCCGAACATTTCTTAGCGTACCTGTCGCACGGGCGAGTCCGCGCAGCAGGCAGTGAGCAGGCAGTGAGCAGGGAGGATCGATCATGGCAAGCGACGTCGTCGGTGCGCAACAGGGCAAGTCATCGCGGCACGGCCGCTCTTCCACCGATGCCCCGGGCGGTGGAACGGTGCAAGACCTTGGCTGGATTCCCCTCGCGCTCGGCGCCGCAGCCATCCTGGCCGGTCTCGGCGGCCGGAGGAAGGGCGCCGCGGCGCTCGCGGTCACCGCTGTCGCCGGCGCGGTTGGTGCAATGCGCAGCGCGCAGACCGAGCGTGAGAAAGCAGGCGGCGAGCCGGAGGTGGAACGCTCGATCACGATCGGCAAGACCGCGGACGAGCTTCGCCACTACTGGCTCGACCCGAAGACACTGCCGCAGGTCATGGCAGGCTTTGCAACCGTACGTGCCAGCGGCGAGGGCCGCATGCACTGGAAGGTCGAGGGGCCGCTCGGTAACGCCTGGGAATGGGAGACCGAGACGGTGGATCGCGAGACGGTGGACCGGCCCGGCGAGGACATCGGCTGGCGCTCGCTTCCCGACGCCGCCATCCCGAACGAAGGATGGGTCCGCTTCCAGCCCGCCCCGGCCGGCCGCGGCACCGTGGCCACCCTGCGCTTTCGCTTCGACCCGCCCGCTGGCGCGCTCGGCGAAGGGCTCCTCAAACTCCTCGGAACCACCCCCCTGGACATGGTTGCCGACACGGCGCTGCGGCGCTTCAAGAACCTGGTCGAAACCGGCGAGATCCCGACCACCGAGCGCCAGCCCGCTGCCCGCGCTGATACCCACTGAGCACACTGAGGAGCAGACATGCGCGCACTCTACTGGAACGGCGTGAACGACCTGCGTGTCGGCACGGTAAAGGACCCCGAGATCGTGAACCCCCACGACGCCATCCTGCGCGTCAGCCTGTCGACAACCTGCGGCTCGGACCTGCACTTCATCGACGGTTACATCCCGACCATGAAGGCCGGCGACGTGATCGGCCACGAGTTCATGGGCGTGATCGAGGAAGTCGGCCCCGCGGTGAAGCGCGTCGGGAAGGGCGACCGCGTGGTCGTGCCTTCCTTCATCGTGTGCGGCCAATGCTGGTATTGCCAGCATTCCCTTTACTCCCTGTGCGACAACACCCATCCCAAGCCCGAGCTGCAGGAGCCGCTGCTCGGCGGCTATCCCACGGCCGGCATCTACGGCTACACCCACGCCTTCGGCGGCTACGCCGGCGCGCACGCGCAATACGTGCGGGTACCGTTTGCCGACAACGACTGCTTCAAGGTCCCTGACGGCGTGGCGGACGAGACCGCGCTGTTTCTCTCGGATGCGGCGCCGACCGGCTACATGGGCGCCGATTTCTGCAACATCCAGCCGGGCGACACGGTCGCGGTCTGGGGCTGCGGCGGCGTCGGCCTGATGGCGCAGCAGAGCGCGCGGCTGATGGGCGCCGAGCGGGTGATCGCGATCGACCGTTTTCCCGAGCGCCTGCAGATGGCGCGCGAGCACGCCGGCTCCGAGACGATCGACTACACGCAGGTCGACAGCGTCCTGGACGTGCTCAAGGAAATGACTGGCGGGCGCGGCCCCGATTCCTGCATCGACGCGGTGGGAATGGAAGCGCATGGCACCGGACCGCAATACGCCTACGACCTCGTGAAGCAGGCTTTGCGCCTGGAGACCGACCGCGGCCAGGCGCTGCGCGAAGCCATCATGGCCTGCCGCAAGGGCGGCACGCTGTCGGTGCTCGGCGTCTACGGGCTGATCGACAAGTTCCCGATGGGCGTCATCATGAACAAGGGCATGACGGTGCGCAGCGCCCAGCAGCACGGGCAAGCCTACATGGAGCGGCTGCTTGCGCACGCGCAGAAGGGCGAGCTGAACCCGGCCTACCTGGCCACGCACCGCTTCTCGCTCGAGGACGGGCCGCTCGGCTACGACATGTTCAAGCACAAGAAGGACGGCTGCGTGCGGGCGGTGTTCGCACCGTAGAGGCCGCCGCCACGGCGCCGGGGTCAGCTCACTGTCAGATCACTTCCAGCGGCACCTTCCGTTGCGGAGGCGGGAAGGCACGATCGAGCGCGGCCAGGTCCTGCGCCGACAGCGGCAGGTCGAGCGCGCTGCGAAGCTGCCTGACGTGGGCGGGCGTGCCGGCCTTCGGCAGCGCGATCGTCAGGTCGTCGCGCAGCACCCAGCGCAAGGCGATCTGTGCGGGCGTGGCGGAATATTCCGCGGCAAGGCGCAGCAGCTCGGGATCGCCGAGCAGGCGGCCCTGCTCGAGTGGGGAGTAGGCCATGATGGGGAGCTTGCGCTGCCGGCACCAGGGCGTCAGGTCGAACTCGATGCCGCGCCGCACCAGGTTGTACAGCACCTGGTTGGCCGCCACTGCATTCCCTCCAGCCAGGGCGAGCAGTTCTTCCATGTCCGGCGTGTCGAAATTGCTGACGCCCCAGTAACGGATTTTCCCCGCACGCAGCAGTGCCTCGAAGGCCTCCAGCGTCTCGTCGAGCGGCACCGCGCCAGGCCAGTGCAGCAGGTACATGTCAAGGTAATCGGTGCCAAGCCGGCGCAGGCTGTTCTCGCAGGCCGTGACCGTTCCACGCCGCGTCGCATGGTGGGGAAGCACCTTGCTGACGATGAAGGCATCGTTCCTGCGGCCGCCGAGCGCCTCGCCGACCAGTTCCTCGGCGGCGCCGTTGCCATACATTTCCGCGGTGTCGATGAGTTTCATTCCGTGGTCGATGGCGGACCGTATCGCATCGAGCTCGTCCTGGCGCTTGGCCGGACGTTCGCCCATGTGCCAGGTGCCCAGGCCGAGCACGGGCAGCTGCTCTCCGGACGGTAGTTGCGTGTTGCGCATGATTGCTCCTGTCGTGTTCGGGCCCGCCACAACCGGGCCGCGCCCATGCGCAACGCATCGTGTCGCGCATGGGCGCTCTCCTGCGATACTACTGTTACGCAGATGGGCTTGACGCGCGGGTGAACGTCCAGGCAGCGATATTACTGGCGTGGCCGAGGCAGGCGCCACAGCTGGGTCGGCAGGGCCAGCGGCGCATCCCGGTTGAAGAAGGCCGAGTCCTGGATGCGCGAGGTGGTCACGTAGAGGCTGCCGTCCGGGCCCTGGCTGAAGGTGTCGGGCCAGCGCAGCCTCGGATCCTGCAGCACCGTGCGCAGGCCGCCGGCCGGGCCCTGGGCCAGGTCGCGCGCCTTGATGGCGTTGTCCTCGATGGAGGTGAGGTACAGGGTATCGCTGCCGGTATCCGCGCGGCGACTGATCCACAAGCCGTCCGTGGGCCCGACCTTGCCGTAGGACTGGACCTGGCTGGAGACGTCCTCTCCGGCCAGGCCTCTTCGCGTGAGCGCCGTGGTCTGGATGCGGTACAGGGTGTTGCCGGTGAGCGCCTTCCAGTACAGCCAGGCGCCGTCGGACGACAGGGCGATGCTGTCGGCGGCGAAGAGCACCGGACGTCCGTCCGGATAGCGCAGCGGTTTGCCGTCGGTGCGCACGACCACGCCTTTTCCGGCTGGGTCGAGGGATGGCCGTCCAGCACCCGGCGCGCCTGGCCGCTGGCCAGGTCGACCACGACCAGGGCGCCGCGCTGCCCGGCGTCGGTCAGATAGGCATATTTGCCGTCGTTCGAGAAGCGCACGTCGTTCAGGTAGGAACCGGGGATCGCGACATCCTGGCCGAAGCGGATCACCTGGACCACCCGGTCGGTGGCGAGATCGATGCGCACCAGCTTCGGTCCCCCGGGCACGATGCCGTCCACGGCGGGGGCCGCGGGATCGACGACCCATACGCTGCCGCGGCCGTCGGCCACCACGCTCTGCACGCACACCCAGTGAGCCGCTGGATCGAGCTCATCGCGCCGTACGTTGCGCCAGGCATTCCATCGCTCGTCCGGATAAGGCCGCAGGCTCCCATCCTTCATGACTTCGGCCACCGATACGGGCGAGTCTTCCGTCCAGCGTGGAAAGTTGACGAAGAGCCGGCCCCGTTCGCTGACGGTCACGCCGGTGACCTGGTGTTCGAACTGGGCCGCCTGCTGCAGCACCGTATCGGTCCGGCGATGCGCCGGCTGGTCCGCGCCTGCCGTCTGCGTTTGTGCCGGGGCCGACCCGGCAGACAAGCCGGCGCCTGCAAAGACGAGTGCCAGAAACATGGGTGTGATTCGCATGACTCTTCCTTTCTGGAAACAACAGCCTGGGCTGCATGGATTTGATTCTGGCGCGAGACACGCTGCGTCCACGCAGGCGCCCATCCCGATCCGGGCGAACAAGGGTCGGCAAGGTGGCATGTCCGCACCGGCTAGGGAGGCGGCGCGCCTTCGCGCATCGCCTGCGTCAGCTGCCTGCGCAACTCCGGGGTGTCCTGGTGACCGTGCTGCGCCACGGCGTGCTGGACCGCCACGTTCAGCAATTCCTGTTCGCTGTCGGCCGCGATCGTCACGCTGCAGTTGGTCGTGCTGGGGATCTCGCGGCAATCGATGTATTTGCGTGCCATGATGCGCTCCTGCTTGCCAGGTTTTGATCGGTACCTGCATCGAAGTATAGGCACGCTCCCCCCAGGTTCAAGCGAACCTGGGGGCGGCCAACCGGCACGCCTGCGTATCTCCCTTTTATCCTTCCTGGCCTTTTCCTTCCTGCTTTCTGAAAACAAAAGCGGAACTTAGCTCTCCAGTGCCCGTCTTACAGCTTGCCGCTTTCACTATGCACGACACCAGCTGCGAGGGATGACAGCGCGACAATACGCGCGGCCGATCGGCCGCAGATGGCGGAGCGACGGCATGACGGGACACAACGGATCAGCAAGCGGCGAACGGCCTGGCGTCTTGAACCGCCAGCAGCTGATCGCATGGCAGCTGGCCGAGGTCCAGGCCATTGGTCACGTCGGCACCTGGGAATTCCACCCGCCCGCCGAAAGGCTGGTCTGGTCCGCCGAGACCTGCCGCATCATGGGAGTCGACGACAGCGGCTTCGACGGCAGGATCGAGACTTTGCTGGCACTGATTCATCCGGACGACCGGCACGCGGTGGTGGCCGCGATCCGGGAAAACCGGCAGCAGCCACGCCAGACCGAGCTCGAACACCGTATCGTCTGGCCGGACGGTACGGTACGGCATGTGCGCGTGCATGGCGTGCCCTACCGCGACGAATCCGGCCAGCTGATGCTGGCAGGCACCTTGCAAGACATCACCGAGACACGCCAGTCGACCGAAGCCTTGCAGGCGATGTCGCGCAAGCTCCTGGGAACGCTGGAGGCCATGGCCGACACGTTCTACACGCTGGACAGGCAATGGCGCTTTACCTACCTGAACGAAGCAGCCGAGCGCCTGCTGCGGCGCCCGCGCCATGAGCTGCTCGGCAAGGTACTGTGGGACGAGTACCCGGACCTGGTAGGGACGCACTTCGGGGCACAGTACGAATTCGCGATGGAGCACCGGCAGGCGGTCGCGTTCGAGGAATACTATGCCCCGCTGCAGGCATGGAAGGACGTGCGCATCTTCCCCACGGACGAAGGCCTGGCCACCTATACCACCGAAATTAGCGAGCGCAAGCGACTGCAGGAAATAGAACGCGAGGCCGCCGAACGGTTCATGATGGTGGCCGGAGTGACCAGCGACATCATCTGGGACTGGGATGTCCCTCACGACCGCCTCTGGTGGAGCGAGGGCGTGCAATCGGTCTTCGGCTACAGCGCGGACGCCTTCAAGGACGGCATCGACGACTGGGCGTCGCGGATCGCGCCGGAAGACCGCGAGCGCGTCGTCGGCGGATTGTATGCGGCCATGCATGGCGGGCGGGAAACCTGGGGCGCGGAATACCGCTTCCTGCGCGGGAACGGCTCCTACGCCACCGTACGGGACCAGGGCGTGTTCCGGCGCAACGCCGAAGGTGCAACGCTCAACGTGATCGGTTCGATACTCGACATCACCGCGCAGAAGCAGGCCGAGGCCGGGCGCCGCGAGGTCGAAGCACGCAACCGGCTGCTGGCATCGCTCCTGGACAAGGCCCACGATGCGATCTCGGTATCGGGCACCGATTTGCGGATCACCTACTGGAACCAGGGCGCCGAACGCCTGTTCGGCTGGACCGCTGAGGAGGTCATCGGCAGGACCAGGGACGAGCTTCCGATGCTGGACAAGGAGGACCTGGAACGGGCCTATCACCAGGTCTTGCGCAAGGGCGAGTGGCGCGGCGAAATTACCAAGCGGCGCAAGGATGGCCGCCCGGTGCCGGTCGAATCGCACCTGACCCTGGTGCGCGGCGGCGACGGCCAGCCGCAAGCGGTGCTGGAGATCGAAACCGACATCACGCAGCGCAAGCAGGACGAGCACGCGATCCTGAGCCTGGTCTTCTTCGATCCCCTGACGCGCCTGCCGAACCGGCGCCTGCTGCTGGACCGCCTGCGGCACGCGGTCGCGGCGACCAAGCGCGACGGCCATGGCGGCGCGCTGCTCTTCATCGACCTGGATAACTTCAAGACCCTGAACGATACGCTGGGGCACGACAAGGGTGACCAGCTGCTGCAGCAGGTCGCGCGGCGGCTCGAAGCGCGGGTGCCGCGCGGCAGCGACACGGTGGCACGGCACGGCGGGGACGAATTCGTCATCGTGCTGGAGGACCTGAGCGCGAACCCGGAAGAGGCGGCAGCCCAGGCCGAGCGGGTGGCGGAAAAATTGCTCGGGGCATTCAATGAGCCGTTCCAGCTCGATGGGCACCAGCACCACTCGAGCCCGAGCATCGGCGTGGCCCTGTTCGACAGGGACATCAAGGACATCGACGAACTGCTCAAGCGCGCAGACCTGGCGATGTACCAGGCCAAGGCGGCCGGCCGGCATACGATCCGGTTCTTCGACCTGCACATGCAGACAGTGATCAATGCGCGCGTCGAGCTGGAGGCCGACCTGCGCCGCAGCCTGCAAACCCGCGGATTCACCCTGCATTACCAGCGCCAGACCGACAGCAACGGCCACACCGTGGGGGCCGAGGCGCTGCTGCGCTGGCAGCGCCCGAGCCGCCAGCAGGTGTCGCCCTCCGTGTTCATTCCGCTGGCCGAAGAGACCGGGCTGATCCTGCAGTTGGGCGAGTGGGTCCTGGAAGCCGCATGCCGCCAGCTCGCCTCCTGGGGCAGCCGGCCGGAAACCGCGCACCTGACGATGGCCGTCAATGTGAGCGCGCGCCAGTTCCGCCAGCAGGCCTTCGTGGACCAGGTACTGCAGGTCATCGAGCGCACCGGCGCGGATCCACGGCGGATCAAGCTCGAGCTGACCGAGAGCCTGCTGGTGGCGAATGTCGAGAATACGATCGACACCATGTACGCGCTCAAGGCGAAGGGCATCGGGTTCGCGCTCGATGACTTTGGCACGGGGTATTCCTCGCTCACCTACCTGAAGCGTCTTCCGCTCGACCAGCTCAAGATCGACCAGTCTTTCGTGCGCGACGTACTCACCGACCCGAACGACGCCGCGATCGCGCGCACGATTCTTGGGCTGGGCCACACGCTGGGACTGGACGTGATCGCGGAAGGCGTCGAAACGGCCGACCAGCGCAACTTTCTCGCCATGCACGGATGCCGCGCGTTCCAGGGTTACCTGTTCGGGCGGCCGGTGACGGCGGAGCAATTCTGAGACGCTGGCTGTGCGGCACCGCGCCGCTACCGCACCGGCACTGCAGCAGTGTAGTATCGTGTTGATCCAGGCTCATCCGGACTTTCCTTGCTCTCGCCTTCCGCCCACGCACTTTTTTGGAGATCCAGCATGTTCAAGGCAATCCTGCTCGACAAGAATGATGACGGCGCCACCACCGCCCAGCTTGCCCAGCTCGACGACGCGCAATTGCCAGCCGACGGCGATGTGACGGTGCGCGTCGACTATTCGACGATCAACTACAAGGATGGCCTGGCCATCACCGGCAAGGCGCCTGTCGTGCGCAGCTGGCCGATGGTGCCCGGCATCGATGGCGCGGGCGAGGTCATTGCGTCGTCACATCCGGACTGGAAGGCGGGCGACGCGTTCATCCTGAACGGCTGGGGTGTCGGCGAATCGCACTGGGGTTGCCTGGCGCAGCGCGCCAGGCTGAAAGGCGCGTGGCTGATCCCACGGCCGCCGGGCATGTCGGCCAGGACCGCGATGGCGATCGGGACGGCGGGCTACACCGCGATGTTGTGCGCGATGGCCCTGCAAGAGCAGGGCATCGACAGGAACAGCGGCGAGATCCTGGTCACCGGCGCGTCGGGCGGCGTCGGCAGCATTGCGATCGCGATCCTCGCCGGCCTGGGCTACCGCGTGGTCGCGTCCACCGGCAAGCTGGCCGAGGCCGATTACCTCAAGTCCCTCGGCGCGGCCGAGGTCATCGACCGCGCCGCGCTGTCCGCGCCGGGCAAGCCGCTGCAGAAGGAACGCTGGGCCGGGGTGGTCGATTCCGTCGGCTCGCACACGCTGGCCAACGCGGTCGCCCAGACCCGTTACGGCGGCGCCGTCGCGGCATGCGGACTGGCCCAGGGGATGGATTTTCCGGCGTCCGTTGCGCCATTCATCCTGCGCAGCGTCAGGCTGATCGGCATCGACAGTGTAATGGCCCCCTTGCCGAAACGGGTGGCGGCATGGGAGCGGCTGGCGAACGAACTGGACGCCGGCAAACTGGCGACGATTACGCAGGAAATCGGATTGGCGCAGGCGCTCGACCAAGCGCCGGCACTGCTCGCCGGCAAGGTGCGTGGCCGACTGGTGGTGAACGTCAATGCATGAGTAAAGCAAACCAGGGCAGGGGCCGCATGGTCTTCAGCGCAAGCAATGTCGCGGGGCAGGACGTCATGCGAGCTATTCAAATGGACAAATCGATGTAAAAAAATTAGGTGACAGCTCCCTTGTGATTGAGCGATCCGCGTTCTGTGGATGGATACTCCCGCGGTGGCTCGATGATGCTCCCGCGGTGGTAGAGAGCCTGCGGGCCCTTGCTGCGGGTTTCATCAACAACTGCCGGACGACGCGCCGCGTCCTGTCACGCAGGGCAGGGCTCCATCCCGGCGGTTCACTGGAGCAGAATATGAAAGCTGTTGTCTATCGAGGACCCAACCAGGTAGCTGTCGAAGACGTGCCGGATCCCAAGATTGAACGTCCGACAGATGCCATCGTCAAGATTACCAGCACCAACATTTGCGGCTCGGACCTGCACATGTACGAGGGCCGCACCGATTTCGAGCAGGGCCGCGTCTTCGGCCACGAGAACCTTGGCGTGGTCATGGAGGTCGGGCCGGCGGTCGAGCGGCTCAAGCCCGGGGACTGGGTGTGCCTGCCTTTCAATGTGAGCTGTGGCCACTGCAAGAACTGCGAACGCGGCCTGACCAACTACTGCCTGAAGGCGAACGAGCCGGGCATGGCCGGCGGCGCCTTCGGCTTTGCCGACATGGGGCCATGGCAGGGCGGCCAGGCCGAATTCCTGCGCGTGCCCTGGGCCGACTTCATGTGCCTGAAGCTGCCGCCGGACGCCGAGGAAAAACAGTCCGACTACGTGATGTTGGCCGACATCTTCCCGACCGGCTGGCATGCGACCGAGCTGGCCGGCATGAAGCCCGGGGACGCGGTGGTCATCTACGGCGCCGGGCCGGTGGGCCTGATGGCCGCCCACTCCGCGATGATCAAGGGGGCCTGCAGCGTGATGGTAGTCGACTGCCATTCGGACCGGCTCAAGCTGGCCGAGTCGATCGGCGCGATCGCGATCGATTATTCGAAAGAAGACCCGGTGCAGCGGGTCATGGACCTGACCCATGGGCGGGGCGCGGACGTGGGGTGCGAATGCGTCGGCTACCAGTGTCACGACCACCATCATCACCGCCAGGAGCGTCCCAACCTCACGATGAACAACCTGGTCAACTCCGTCAAGTTCACCGGCGGAATCGGGGTGGTCGGCGTGTTCGTTCCGCAGGACCCGAACGGTCCGGACGCGCTGGAGAAAGAGGGGAAGATCGCGCTCGACTGGGGCATGCTCTGGCTCAAGGGGCAGCGCGTCGCCACCGGCCAGTGCCCCGTCAAGGCCTACAACCGGCAACTGCGCGACCTGGTCCACGCCGGCCGCGCCAAGCCCTCGTTCATCGTGTCCCATGAGCTGAAACTGGACCAGGCACCCGACGCCTACAAGCACTTCGACGCGCGCGAGCACGGTTGGACCAAGGTGATATTGCATCCTGGTTCTTGAATATTTACTGACGGCTCCCTGCCGTCACGCCGGTGGAACACGCAGGCCATCGGCGAAAACGCCAGCGGCCAGCGCCTTCGACGACCCGATGGCGGCGCTGACCCCACACCTGTCGTCGTGGTTCGTCGGCGTTGAGAAAAAACCGGGAATACGCGCCCCGGTTTTTCGTTTCGCTCCCAGGCGCCCGGGAATTGCCTGCACCTTGTCCGGCTCCGGCAACCATGACACGCGATGCCTGCAAAGCTATAATTTGCGCCTTCGTCCAAGAGGAATGCGCCATGTCTCTACTTGAGCACCAGCTCGAACTGCTGTCGCCTGCGAAAACCGCCGAGATCGGCCGCGAGGCCATCCTGCATGGCGCCGATGCCGTCTATATCGGCGGCCCCGCGTTCGGCGCCCGCCACAACGCCAGCAATTCCCTCGAAGATATCGCCAGCCTGGTACAGTTCGCCCACCGCTACCGCGCGCGCATCTTCGTGACGATGAACACGATCATGCACGACGCCGAGCTCGATCTGGCGCGCAAGCAGGTCTGGCAGCTGTACGAGGCGGGCGTCGATGCCCTGATCGTCCAGGACATGGGGCTGCTCGAAATCGACCTGCCGCCGATCCAGCTGCATGCCAGCACCCAGTGCGACATCCGCACCGTGGAGAAGGCGAAGTTCCTGGGCGACGTCGGCTTCTCCCAGCTGGTGCTGGCGCGCGAGCTGACGATCGCGCAGATCCGCAAGATCCGCGCCGAGGTGGATACGCCGCTCGAATACTTCATCCATGGCGCCCTGTGCGTCGCGTTCTCCGGCCAGTGCTATATCTCGCACGCGGACACCGGCCGCAGCGCCAACCGCGGCGACTGTTCCCAGGCCTGCCGGCTGCCTTACACGCTAACGGACAGCAAGGGTGGGGTCGTGGCCTACGACAAGCACCTGCTGTCGATGAAGGACAACGACCAGAGCCGCAACCTGGAAGCGCTGATCGACGCCGGCATCCGCTCGTTCAAGATCGAAGGGCGCTACAAGGACATGGGCTACGTGAAGAACATCACGGCCCACTACCGCCTGCTGCTCGACGAGATCCTGGAACGGCGCGCTGGCTTCGTGCGCGCCGCCAGCGGCCACACGCAGATCTTCTTCACGCCGGACGTCGACAAGAACTTCAACCGCGGCCACACCGACTATTTCGCGCAAGGCCGCCAGGACGACATCGGCGCCTTCGATTCGCCGAAGTACCTGGGCGTGGAAGTGGGCGCCGTCAGCAAGGTCGGCGCGGACCACTTCGAGATGATGACCGACGTGGCCCTGGCCAACGGCGACGGCCTGAACTACATGAACAAGCGCACCAGCGTCGGCGTCCAGGTGAACACCGTGCAGAAGCTGGGCGAGAGCGAGGAAGGCCAGCGCTGGCGCGTCTTCCCTAATGAACCCGTCAGCGCCTTGCCGGGCCTGAAGCCGGGCACGCAGGTCCACCGCAACCGCGACCACCAGTGGGAAGCGGCGCTGAGTAAGCGCTCGGCCGACCGCAAGGTCGCGCTGCACCTGACCCTGTCGGAAGTCGATGGCGGCCTTGCTCTGCGCTTGCGCGACGAGGACGGCATCGAGACGGTCACGACCGCGCAGCTGGCGCTACAGCCGGCGCATAACCTTGACCAGGCCGACGCGGCGCTGCGCACCAGCCTGACCAAGCTGGGCAACACGATGTTCGAAGCCGATGGCATCGCATTGGCGCTGTCGCAGCCCTGGTTCGTGCCCGCCGCCGCCATCAATGCCCTGCGGCGCGACGCCGTGGCGGCGCACGAGGCGGCTCGATTGGCCGCATGGGAGCGCCCGGAGCGCAAGGCGCCGGTGGAGCCGCCCGCGGTCTATCCGGCGACCCAGCTGTCGTATCTCGCCAACGTCTACAACGAGAAGGCGCGCGCGTTCTACCACAAGCATGGTGTGGGCCTGATCGACGCGGCCTATGAAGCGCACGAAGAGGCGGGCGAGGTGTCGCTGATGATCACCAAGCACTGCCTGCGCTTCTCCTTCAACCTGTGCCCGAAACAGGCCAAGGGCGTGCAGGGCGTGCAAGGGCAGGTAAAGGCCGAGCCGATGACCTTGAGCACGGGCGAGGACACCTACACGCTGCGCTTCGACTGCAAGCCCTGCGAGATGCACGTCGTCGGCGCCATGAAGCCCGGCATTTTACACTCGCCGCCACCGTCCGCCGTGCCGTATGGTTCGGTGAGCCCGCTGACCTTCCATCGGCGGCGGCCTGGGTAAGGTGCCGTAAGCGGCGCTTCTGCGCGGCGTCACGCGCCGAGTTACCGAGTCCCGTAGGGTGGGCACGCTGTGCCCACGCGTTACGTGCGTTTCCCTTCTGCGTTGGCAGGGGCATGTCGCCCGCTAACGTCAAGCTCGGCCGGGTTCTCGATTCATTGCACGCTTTGCGGGCGATATCTCACCGTCCGTGACTGTCGGCCACGTGCGTAACGCGTGGGCAGTAGGGCCGGCTAAATGCCGGCACTACACAGTGCCTACCCTACGTTTTTTGCGCATCTCATGGCAACCAGGACCGCATCTTCAGTTTCCGCCTTCCAGTCAACATTTCTTGTTGACATGTTCAATATTGTCGTCTACTGTATTAATCAACTAATACAGTAGACACCATGACCACCCATTCCGCCCACCTGTTCTCGATTTCCACCGGGTCGCCCGAGCCGATCTATCGCCAGCTCGTCGAGCAGGTGAAGCGCCTGGTCGCGGCCGGCCAGATGGCGCCGGGCGACGGCATGCCCTCCGTGCGCGAGCTGGCCCAGGCGCTGGCCCTGAACCCGATGACCGTCTCCAAGGCCTACAGCCTGCTCGAGATGGAAGGGGTGCTGGCGCGCCGCCGCGGGCTCGGCATGGAGGTGGCCGAACGCGCCGGCGGCGGCCAGAGCGCGCTTGAGCGCGCCGCACTGCTGCGCCCGACCCTGGAACGCGCCGCCCTCGAGGCGCGCCAGCTCGAACTCGATCCCGACACCGTTGTTTCCCTCTTTACCCAGATCCTGAAGGAACAAGCATGACTACACCGATCATCCAGAGCAGTTCGATCAGCAAGCATTTCGGCAGCGCCACGGTATTGGACAAGCTCGACTGGCAGGTGATGCCGGGGCAGGTGATCGGCCTCCTGGGCCGCAACGGCGCCGGCAAGTCGACCCTGCTCGAATGCCTGCTCGGCCTGCGCGAACTTGATGCTGGCTCGGTCCGCATCTACGGCGAAGACGTGGCGCGCCTGTCCGACGCCACCCGCGCGCGCATCGGCTACGTGCCGCAGAAATCCGACCTGTTCGAGTGGATGACGCCGCGCCAGATGCTCGGCTACTTCCAGGCGCTGTACCCGCGCTGGAACGCGGCCAAGGTCGATGCCCTGCTGGAACGCTGGGGCTTCGACAAGCTGATGCAGAACAAGGCGATCAGCAAGCTCTCCGGCGGCGAGCAGCAGCGCCTGTCCATCATCCGCGCGCTGGCCCACGATCCGGAACTGCTGGTGCTGGACGAACCGGTATCAAGCCTCGATCCGGTCGGCCGGCGCGATTTCCTGCGCGAGCTGATCGACGGCGTGATCGAGCGCGGCACCACGGTGGTGTTCTCGACCCACATCCTGTCGGACCTGGAACGCGTCGCACTGGATCTCGCTTTCCTGCGCGACGGGAAGATTGCCCTGCAGGGCCGGCTCGACGAGCTGCTCGAAGGCGCGCGCCGCGTGGTGGGGCCGGCGGCGCTGCTTGACGGTAAACCGCTGGCGGGGGAACTGCGGCGCCAGCGCGCGCTTGATGGCACAGTCAGCGTGGTCACCCACGGCGCCGGCGCGCTCGAGGGCCTCCGCAAGGAAGCGGGCGTACGCGTCGAGCCGCTCAGCCTGGAAGACCTGTTCATCGAGGTGACCCAATGAACGCGCTGCTGAAGGACTACTGGCTGGTGTGGCGCATGGCGCTCAGCACCCGCCACCCGCGTGCCAGCATGATCGTGCTGGGACTGACCGCCATCGGCACCGTCCTGGTGGCGGCGCTGGCCCAGATGAAAGAAGGGGATTGGATACTCACGGCCGGCTTCGCGCTGCGCGTGGCGCTCGGCGGCCTGCTGGGTGGGTGGATGCTGTACTTCGTCCCCGGCGCGGTCAAGCTGAACTCACCCTTCACCGCGCGCCTGGTGCCGCGCCTGCGCCGCCTGCTGATCGAGTTGACGATACTGGTCTGGCTGACCGCGCTCGGCTCGGCCACGCTGATGTCGCTCGACACGCGCCTGTCGCCTGCGCTCGTTTTCCTGGGCACCGGTACCTGGCTCGCGGCATACGGTCTAGGGCAGAGCGGTCACCGCGTCGGCGCATGGGTCCAGTTCGCGGCCTGGATGCTCGTCGTCTTCCATGACAGCCTGCCTCCCGGCCTGATCGACCAGGTCAAGGGCGGCACCGGCCTCGTCGCCGCCACACTCCTGATGCTGGCATTCGGCGCGTTCGCCCTGCAGGCGATGTACATGAACGGTGGCGAGCGCCACTATGCGGCGCGCGAGGCGCAGAAGCTGCAGATCGAACGCCTCTCGGCCGATGGGCAGTTCAGGGAGCGCAAGCAGCACAATCTCGGCGCGTCGATCTACGCCAGGGCGCTGCGCCGCGATTGCGAAGCGCGCGACGTCGGCAGGCTGCTCGGCCACCTGCTCGGCTCGTCGACCCACTGGCTCAATCGCCTGCTGACGCTTGCGATCGTTGGCGCGACGGTGGCCATTGCGCTGGTCGGATTTCGCCTGTTCGGCAGCGCCGAGACGAACGACATGATCACGGCGATCGGCTGGTTGTTCGCCTTACCCTTGCTGCTGATGCCGCTGTTCGGCAGCGAGCTCCGAAGTGTGCGCCTGAAGGACACCGCAGCCGAACAGGCCCTGATCCGGCTGGTCCCGCCGATGCCGGCCGGCGCACCGGATTTCAACCGCAAGCTGGCCGATACGCTGCTGCGTGCGGCGCTGCTCGAGTGGGTCATGCTGGCGGGAGCCGTGCTGGGCCTGGGCGTGATGACCGGCGCCTCGGCAGCCAATCTGTTCATGCAGGCCTGCATCTGCTGCCTGACCTTGCCGCTCGTGGCCGCCAACCTGCGCGACCATGCACGCCGCAGCGGCCTGCTCGGCTGGCGCCTGCTGTGCGGCTTCGCACTGTCACTCGGGATCAGCTTCGGCCTCGCCATGGCGGCCCAGCGCGCTGTCGGCCTGCCGCTGACGGCTGGAGCGGCGCTGGTCAGCATCGCCGTCGCCGCCGCCCTTGTCGCTCGCGGGTTGAGCCGCGCCGCGACCGCGCCCTATGCCTTCCCGGTCGGCCGCCTGGCCTGACGGTTCGGCTCCGACTCAGTGCCCGCGGCGCTGCACCAGCGCCGTGCCGACGCCGTGACGGCGGCCTTCGCTGACTGCCGTCACCGTGCCGTCGGGATTGAACACGATGGCGTTCGCCGCGCCGATCTCCTCGGCCGGCTCTTCCCACTTGTGGCCGAAAGCCTGCAGCGCCTTCGCCTGGGCGCTGCCGGCAAAGCCCGGCTCGACCGAGGTCGACGCGCCGTTGCGCTCGGACAGGCGCGGCGCATCGATCGCCTCGTTCATGGGCATGCCGAAGTCGACGTGGTTGACGATGGTCTGCAGCACGGTCGTGATGATGGTCGAGCCGCCCGGGCTGCCGATGGTGAAGGCGGGCTTGCCGTCCTTGAGCACGATGGTCGGCGCCATGCTGCTGCGCGGGCGCTTGCCCGCTTCCGGCACGTTCGGGCGTGGACCGGAAAAATCGAAGTCGGTCATCTCGTTATTCAGCAGGAAGCCATAGCCCGGCACCACGATCCCGCTGCCGCCCCAGGATTCGATGGTGAAGGTGTAGGACACCACGTTGCCGTCCTTGTCCGAGACCGTCAGGTGGGTGGTGTGGGCGCTTTCCTTCTGCAGCGGGCGCTGCTGCGGCTGCAGTTGCGGACGCAGCGGGATGCTCGGGTCCTGCTGGAAGGCGTAGGGATCGCCGGCCGCCACCTTCGGCGCCGCGGCGCGTTGCGGATCGATCAGCGCGCGGCGCTGCGCCGCGAATTCCTTCGAGAGCAGGCCGGCGATCGGCGCGTCGACATATTCCGGATCGGCGAGATAGGCATCGCGGTCGGCAAAGGCGAGCCGGCTCGCTTCCAGGTAGAGGTGCTCGGCGTTCGCGCGCGGCATGGACTTCAGGTCGTAGCCTTCGAGGATGTTCAGCGCCTCGGCCACCGCCACGCCGCCGCTGCTCGGCAGGGGCATGCCGTAGATGTCGTAGCCGCGGTAGCTGCTGACGACCGGCTGGCGGATGCGCGCCTCGTAGTTGGCGAGGTCCGCCAGGGTCATGCGGCCCGGACGCACGCTGGCGCCGGCTGTCACAGGCGGCCGGTTGACGGCGTCGACGATGGCGCGCGCCATCGGTCCTGCATAAAAGGCCTTGTAGCCGCGCGCGGCGATCTCGCGGTAGGCCTTGGCCATGTCCGGATTGCGCAGCAGGGTGCCGGGCGTGACCGCCTTGCCGTTGCGCAGGTAGAGCGCGCTGGTGGTCGCGAATTGCTGAAATTTTCTTTCATTTTCGCGCGTTAAATGAAAGAAAGTTTCATTGACCGTGAAGCCCTTGCTGGCGACATCGATGGCCGGGGCCAGCACCTGTTTGAAGCCCATGGTGCCATAGCGTTCCAGCGCCTCGTGCCAGCCGCGCACGGTGCCGGGCACGCCGACCGCCGCGCCGCTTGCGACCGCCTTCTCGAAATCGATCTCCTTGCCGTTATCGAGGAAGACCGCCGGCGTGAAGGCGGCGGGCGCCATTTCGCGGTGGTCGATCGTGATCACGCGCTTGTCCTTTGCCAGGTAGATGACCATGAAGCCGCCGCCGCCGATGCCGCAGCTGAAGGGATCGGTCACGCCCAGGGTCGCGGCCGCCGCCACGGCGGCGTCGATGGCGTTGCCGCCCTTGTTCAGGATGGTCAGCGCCGATGTTGATGCCTGTTCGCTGATGGTGGCGACGGCGCCGCCGCTGCCGGTGGCCACCGGCGTCTTCGCGCTTGCCAGCGGCGCGTGCAGGATGATGGAGAAGGTGAGTGTCAGGGCGAGGACGGATCTGCTCATGGATACGGTGTCAGGGTGAGGGCGAAGGTGAACGGAAGGTCACGGCAGCACCTTCACCGTGACGCGATGGTTGGCAACGGCGCCCTGCGGGGCCGGGGCGGGAAGGGAAGCTTCGTCGAGCATGAGGCGCGCGCCGCCGAGCAGGCTTGACGCGTGACCGGGGGCGCCCGGCGAGAGCACGAAGGACTCGGGCGCCGCGCCTTCGCGCAGCAGGCTGAAGCGGCAGTCCAGCTTGCCGGCCCAGACGCAGCGCACGCCCGGCGGGCAGCGGCTGTCCTCGGCCTCCTCGAAGCGCAGCGTCACGCCGGGCGCGGCCTGGACGCTGCCGCCGGGGACCAGCGTGAAGGCGCGCGCCGTCGGCCCCGATGGTGCGGCGCAGGCGGTCAGCATGAGGCAGGCGAAGGGCAGGGCGAGCAGGTGGCGCATCGGGCATCCGGGCGGTTCGACCGCCCGATCTTAGCAAAAACGCCCATGCCACGGCGTTCATTGTCAGCTCATTGTCGGTCATACAGCGGTCACATTCGCTGGCTAGACTTTCGCTCGTCACTTAACCAACCCCGAGTTACGACAATATGAAAATCAAGCACATGTTCAAAACGATGATCGCCGGCGCTGCTGCCGCGATGGTGATGTCCTCGGCTTTCGCTGCCGACGTGACCGGCGCGGGCGCAACCTTCCCGTACCCGATCTACGCCAAGTGGGCGGAAAGCTACAAGGCCGCCACCGGCGTTGGCATGAACTACCAGTCGGTCGGCTCGGGCGCGGGCATCAAGCAGATCAAGGCCAAGACCGTCGACTTCGGCGCGTCGGACATGCCGCTGAAGGCAGCCGAGCTGGAAGAAGCCGGCCTGATGCAGTTCCCGGCCATCATGGGCGGCGTGGTCGCCGTCGTCAACGTCGAGGGCGTGAGCCCGGGCCAGCTGAAGCTGACCGGCCCGGTCCTGGCCGACATCTACCTGGGCAAGATCACCAGGTGGAACGCCGCCGAGATCAGCGCCCTCAATCCTGGCGTGAACCTGCCTGCCGCCGACATCACCGTCGTGCACCGCGCCGACAGCTCGGGCACCTCCTTCCTGTTCACCGACTACCTGTCGAAGGTGAACCCGGACTTCCAGCAGAAGGTCGGCGCCGGCACCTCGGTGAAGTGGGCCGTGGGCGTGGGCGGCAAGGGCAACGAAGGCGTCGCCGCCAACGTGCAGCGCATCAAGGGCTCGATCGGCTACGTCGAGTGGGCCTACGCCAAGAAGAACAAGCTGTCGCACACCCAGCTGAAGAACAAGGACGGCCAGTTCCTGCAGCCGGACGACGAGAACTTCAAGGCCGCCGCCGCCAGCGCCGAGTGGACCAAGACCCCGGGCTTCGCCGTGATCCTGACCGACACCGCCGGCAAGAACAGCTGGCCGATCACGGGCGTGTCCTACATCCTGATGCACAAGACCCAGGCCGACGCCACCAAAGGCAAGGAAGTCGTGAAGTTCTTCGACTACGCCTTCAAGAACGGCGCCGCTGCCGCCGCCGAACTGGACTACGTGCCGATGCCGCCGTCGGTCGTCAAGCTGGTCCAGGGCGCGTGGAAAGCCCAGCTGAAGGACGCGTCGGGCAACGCGATCTACTGATCGGATCGATCACAGGACGGGGCCTCAACAACCCCGCGTCGGGCTGGCCGCTGGTGACTTGCGGCCAGGTTCACGGCGGCTCCAGGGATGGGGCCGCCGTTTTTTCGTGGTGGTCGGCCGTAGGGTGGGTTCTTGAACCCACGCGGTTTCACTGATCGATTTGCGGCGCCGTATGATATCGCCGCAAACGTTGCTTCACCGCTGCAGTGCTTTTGTAGGGTGGACACCTGTGTCCACGCGGTCTCACCGGTCGATATGCGGCACCGCACGAGCTCGCCGCCAACGGTGATCATGCGTCGTACGGCGTGGGTTCAAGAACCCAGCCTACGAAAATCTCGGCGAGTTCACGAGGCGCCGCCGATCAACTGGTGAGACAGCGTGGGTACAGGTGCCCACCCTACGAAAAACAGTCTCATCAGCCGCTCTGTGGCGCCATATGATCTAGCCGCTGATCTCGTAGGGTGGGCTCTCGAGCCCACGCGGTCTCATCGGTCGATATGCGGCACCGCACGAGCTCGCCGCCAACGGTGATCATGCGTCGTACGGCGTGGGTTCAAGAACCCAGCCTACGAAAATCTCGGCGAGTTCACGAGGCGCCGCCGATCAACTGGTGAGACAGCGTGGGCACAGGTGCCCACCCTACGAAAAACAGTCGCATCAGCCGCTCTGTGGCGCCATATGATCTAGCCGCTGATCTCGTAGGGTGGGCTCTCGAGCCCACGCGGTCTCATCGGTCGATATGCGGTGCCGCACGAGCTCGTGGCAAACGGTGATCATGCGTCGTACCGCGTGGGTTCAAGAACCCAGCCTACGAAAATCTCGGCGAGTTCACGAGGCGCCGCCGATCAACTGGTGAGACAGCGTGGGCACAGGTGCCCACCCTACGAAAAACAGACCCGTCGCCGCGAGCGACATCAAGAAATAAAAAACGGCGGCCCATCGCTGGACCGCCGTTTTCACATGATGCTGCCGCCGGCTTACACGTACGCCGCCAGCGCGCCCTTCATCTTCTTCAACGCCGCCGATTCGATCTGGCGGATGCGCTCGGCCGACACGCCGAATTCCTCGGCCAGGGTGTGCAGCGTGGCGCCCGAGCCGTCGTCGTTGGCCAGCCAGCGCGCTTCGACGATGCGGCGCGAACGCGGGTCGAGCTTGCCCAGCGCCGTCTCCAGGCCTTCGGACTGCAGGCGCGTGACCTGCTCGGCTTCCAGCACCTTGGTCGGTTCCTGCTGGTCCGAGGACAGGTAGGCGATCGGCGAGAACTTGTCGTCCTCGTCGTCGGTCGGCGCTTCCAGGGCGATGTCGCGGCCCGAGAGGCGGGTTTCCATCTCGATCACTTCCTCGCGCTTGACGCCCAGCAGCTTCGCCAGGTCGTCGACCTGGCCCGGCGACATCGCGTCCAGGCCCTGCTTGTTGCTGCGCAGGTTGAAGAACAGCTTGCGCTGGGCCTTGGTCGTCGCGACCTTCACCAGGCGCCAGTTCTTCAGGATGTACTCGTGCATCTCGGCCTTGATCCAGTGCATCGCGTACGACACCAGGCGCACGCCCTGGTTCGGGTCGAAACGCTTCACGGCCTTCATCAGGCCGATGTTGCCTTCCTGGATCAGGTCGGCGTGCGGCAGGCCGTAGCCCAGGTAGCCGCGCGCGATCGACACCACCAGGCGCAGGTGCGAGAGCACCAGTTTCTGCGCGGCGTCGAGATCATTCTTTTCCCGCAGCCGCTTTGCCAGCGAGACTTCTTCCTCGTGGGACAGCATCGGCAGCCGGTTCACCGCGGAGATATACGCGTCGATGTTACCGAGATTGCCAGTGAAGCCAAGTCCCAGAGCACGGCTGCCGGTTGGAACCAATGCGGATTGTGCGGACATTATGTTTTCCCTCGTAAGTAATTTGTGCTGCATCTCGCGCAACGGGACAATTCCCGCTGCCGATTTTTTCGGCTTGATTCCGGATGCCAGCGAACCCATTTACATTCACTTGAGTCATATATTAGCACTCTCTAGGGGTGAGTGCTAGCGACGCCCCCGTATGCCAGGGTCGTTTAAGTCTCGTCAAAGTATTGCTTATAAGCATTAATCATGCCCGCTTTACTGTAGAGTGAAACGGCGCAGATTTATTGAGCTATCTCAAGTACTTACCTCTTGTGGGTCGCGTTAGGCCACAGACTAAGGGCGGTCGAAAGCCCGTTTCTGTTAGTTGGCGCACGAAGCACCGAGTTCGGGGCATGGCGAGGCAAATTCCTACTTCGGCGAGGGAAGTAGACGCACAAGCCGGAAGCATGGGAGGGCTGGAAAACGACGCGGGCGGACCCATGGGCCCGCCCGGAGAAGGACAGTCAGGAGCGCGCGCTCAGTTCAGGCGCGCCAGGTGACGTTGCACCGACAGCATGGCCCCGATCAGGCCGAGGCCGGCGCTGATCGCGAGCAGGGCGGCCAGCTCCAGTGGCCCCAGGAAAGCCAGCTGGAATTCCGACGCGTACAGGCGCGCGAACTCGGCGATCGCCGTGTTCAGCGGCCGCAGGGCCAGCGCCACGCCCGCCAGGGCCAGCGCGCCGGCGCACAGGCCGAACAGGGCGCCGGTGTAGTAGAAGGGGCGGTGGATGAAGTTGTCGGTCGCGCCCAGCAGCTTCGATACCGCGATTTCCTCGCGCTGGGTCAGCACCTGCAGGCGGATGGTATTGAACACCACCGCGATCACCACCACGCCCAGCGTGACCGCCAGCAGCAGCAGCGCCAGGCGCAGCACGTCCATCAGCGCGGCCAGGCGCTTGACCCAGGCCGAGTCGACCTGCACGGTGTCGACGTGCGGCAGCTGGTGCAGCTGCTCGACCACGGCGTCGATACGGGCGGCGTCGGCCGTGTTCGAGGAACCGGCCAGCTTCATCACATAGCTGTCGGGCAGGGGATTGTCGCCCAGCGTGTCGAGCGCATCGGACAGGCCGCTGCGCGCCTTCAGGTCTTCCAGCGCCCGCTCGCGCGGAATGAAGCTGATGCTGGCCTTGTTGTCTCCCATGCCTTCCAGGATCTGGCGCAGCTGCGGCTCGATCGCGCGGGCTTCCTCGCGCGTCGCCTCCGGCTGCACGAACAGGCTGACCTCGGGATCGACCGAGAGCTGCTCGGACATCGGGCGCACGTTCTCGAGCAGGGTGATGCCGGCGAAGGGCAGGGTCAGCGCGACCGCGATCACCAGCACGTTGAACAGGAAGCTGCCCGGCGCCTTGCGCACGGTGGAGAGCGCCGCGCCGAGCGCGAAGCGGTGCTGGCGGAACCACGGGCTCATGCCGCACCTCCGGTCGCGTCGGCCATGCCGGCGGCGCCGGCCATGCCGCCCGACACCAGCTGGCCGTGCTCCAGGCGGATCACGCGTCCCGCCTGGTCGAGCACCTGCTCGTCGTGGGTCGAGATCACGCAGGTCACGCCGACGGCGTTGAAGGCGCGCAGGGCGTCGATCACCTTGTCGGCCGCCACGCGGTCGAGATTCGCGGTGGGCTCGTCGGCCAGGATGATCTGCGGGCGGTTGACGATGGCGCGCGCGATCGCCACGCGCTGCTGCTCGCCGCCGGACAGTTCCAGCGGATGGGCCTTCGCGCGCTCGAGCAGCCCGACCTTGTCGAGGGCGGCGCGGGCGCGCTGCTCGGCCTGGGCCTTCGGCGCGCCGGTCACCAGCAGGGGCAGCATGGTGTTGGCGAGGATGTTGCGGTCGTTCAGCAGGCGCTGGTGCTGGAAGATCAGGCCGAGGTTACGGCGCAGGAAGGGAATGCCGGCTTTCCTGATCTTGCCGATGTCCTGGCCGAACACGACCACGCGGCCGCTGCTCGGGCGTTCGACCGCCGCGACCATCTTCATCAGCGTCGATTTGCCGGCGCCCGAAGGGCCGGCCAGGTAGACCAGTTCGCCCTTGTCGATGTTCAGGGTGACGTCGCGCAGGGCGGTGGCGTCGACCGAGTATTTCTTCGATACGTTGTGGAATTCGATCATCGGCCTTTATCCCAGCAGCGCTTCGACAAACTCTTCTGCATTGAAGGGCTGCAGGTCGTCCAGCTTTTCGCCGACGCCGATGAAGTACACCGGCACCGGGCGCGTACGCGCGATCGCGGCCAGCACGCCGCCCTTGGCGGTGCCGTCCAGCTTGGTGATGATCAGCCCGGTGAGCTGCAGGGCGTCGTCGAAGGCCTTCACCTGGGCCAGGGCGTTCTGGCCGGTGTTGCCGTCGATGACGAGCAGGGTCTCGTGCGGGGCGCCATCCATGCCCTTGCCGATCACGCGCTTGATCTTCTTGAGTTCTTCCATCAGGTGCAGCTGGGTCGGCAGGCGGCCGGCGGTGTCGACCATGACGACGTCGACGCCGCGCGCCTTGCCCGACTGGACCGCATCGAAGGCCACGGCGGCCGGGTCGCCCGAGGCCTGGGAGATCACGGTGACGTTGTTGCGCTGGCCCCAGACCATCAGCTGCTCGCGCGCGGCGGCGCGGAAGGTGTCGCCGGCGGCCAGCAGCACCGACTGCTCCTCGCGCTGCATGTGCTTGGCGAGCTTGCCGATGGTGGTGGTCTTGCCGGCGCCGTTCACGCCCGAGATCATCATCACCAGCGGCTCGTGGCGGCCCAGCTCCAGCGGCTTTTCCAGCGGCTTGAGCATCTCGATCATCAGCGCTTTCAGGGCGGCCTTGACGGCGGCGGCGTCGAGCAGCTTGTCTTCCTTGACCTTGCGGCGCAGGTTGTTCAGCAGGTGCTCGGTGGCGTCCATGCCGGCGTCCGACATCAGCAGCGCGGATTCGAGTTCCTCGTACAGGTCTTCGTCGATGCGCGCGCCGACGAACAGCAGCGACAGGTTGCTCGAGGTCTTGGACAGGCCCGCCTTCAGGCGCGCCATCCAGGATTTCTTCTTCTCGGCTTCGGTGGTGGGGCGTTCGGCCGTTTCCTCGATGACGAGTTCAGGCTCGGCGCTCAGGGCCGGGACAGGGGCTGGCGCCGCTGCGGGAGCAGGCGCGGGAGCGGCGGGGGCGGGAGCGGTAGGGACGGGCAGGACCGGCGTCGCCGCCTGCTCGACAGCTTCGACCGGCGCCGGCGTTTCGGGGGCGGCTTTTTTTCTCTTAAAGAAACTAAACATGGGTTGAGTGGTGGCGGCTGCTGCATGCACATGCCGGAATGGGATACCGGCACGACGAAAAGGGTCGCGGGTATTTTACCAGAGCACAGTACTGACGAATCGGCAAGAGCCGGGCCGTGCGTCGTGCCGCTGCTGCCTTGGCGCGCCATGGCGGAGGGCCCTCATGCAGGCCGCGGGCTCTTCTTTGTCGCGGGCCGCACCCAGTCGCCCCCATCCATTCTTTGCACGGACAGGTGTTCCGGAAGCGATTTGACCATCGCGGCGAGACCGGTGTGTTTACATTTCTTGGCCGAGAACGCCGGATAGGCCGTGCTCATGTGATGGCCGAGCGCACCCATCCCCACCCAGCCGCTCTTGCTGTCTTTCGCCAGCAAGGCGACTGCCTGGATTAATTGCTGGTTGGATTCCTCGCGCAGCGACGCAAGCGCAATCGATTCGAGCAGTTCCTTCGTCTCTGTCTGTACAGCCGGGACCGGTATTGCCTGCTCCGCCGCCGCAGCCGTCGCCGGCACGAATTCGTGGAAGGCGTCGCAGGCGTCGCGCAGCATCGCCGGCGTTTTCGCCTGGCCGACGATGACGACGGAAGCGCCGCGGACACGCAGCTTGCGGCACAGGGCAGTAAAGTCGGCGTCGCTGGTCAGCAGATAAAAGGTGTCGGCGCGGTTGTCGATCAGCAGTTCCAGCGCGTCGAGCGCCAGCGCGATGTCGGCCGCGTTCTTGCCGGTGCCGAACTGGTGAAGCGGAGTAAAGGCCAGCCGGTTCAGGGCATCGCGCCAGCGTGGCTGTTCCATCGTGAAGTCGTTGCCATACCCCTGGCGCAGCACGATGCGCGACTGCGCGGGAGCCAGGCTCAGCGCAAACGCCAGCGCCTCGGGCGAGGAATTGTCGCAATCGGCCAGGACCGCAATGCGCGCGGATGGTGAAACAGGCTGTGGCATCTGTCGCTCTCATTCGGCTTTGATAGCGCCAGATGATAGGCCAGTTTTGTTACCCTGAGGGAATATTTTGTGCGGAAAGGCAGCGTCTCAATGCCTCAGCTTGCTCCACCAGGCCGCCTTCTTCTCCGGCAGCACGGGTTCGAGCCGCCAGCATCCGTAGGGGTTGTTGAACAGGGAGTCGGGGCCGTAGTCGATCGCCGCCACGGCGCGCACCCGGTACACGGGCGCGCCTTCGCTGACCGAGAAGGTATGCCCGTCCTCGAACACCGGCGCCTGGGCGAACAGGTAGTGGGTAAACGTGCGCAGCAGCTCGGCGGCCGCGCCCTTGTCGCCGCCGGCCGGGCTGACGATCGCATCCGGCAGGCCGAAGTTGTGCATGCCGCAGGAATAGACCTCCTGGCCGGTCAGGTAGACCACGAGGGCGCGGTGGGCGGTGAGCATGGCCAGCTGGTCGCACAGGTCGAGCCAGTAGGCTGGGCCGTGGGCGATGCCGGTGCTCTCCACCTTCACGCCCAGGCCGCCCGCCTCGACCAGGGCCGCGCCGGCGCGCATCATCGCTTCGGCGGCCTCGCGCGCGCCGCCGGAGCCGACCAGGTAGACGACGCTCGCGTGACCGGCGATGGCGTCCATCGCCTCCGAACCGGCCCAGTGGGGACCCGCCGCCTTGAAGGCATCCGCCAGGCGCGGGTCGGCATGCTCGAACACCAGTTCGCAGCCGAACCGGGTCGCCATCTCCATCAGGATGTGGCCGGCGAACAGGTAGCCGGCATCGCTTGCGGCGACGCTGCGTACGAGCTCCTCGCGGCTGGTCCAGGGGCCGGGTATGCACAAGACTAATTCTGGCGTAGTGATCACGGTGCGTCTTCTCTTGGTCGTGCACAGCATCGAAGCTGGTCGATGAGAGCATAACCTATCCGATGAGCTTCCTTGCGCGCGATCGGACGGCGCCTGGCCCGGCTGTCGCCGCGTGGTCCCACCGGAGCAGTCGCGTGCCGAACATCCTGTTCGCGTCTGCCTTGAGTTCCGGTCGCTCCCCCATCGGCGCCCGTTTCAGGCGAACAGAGCATCTCCTGGCTGCGTTCCCCAAGTACTCACCCATGAATAAATGTGTTTTTGGCTGCCCGCTTTTGGAACCTCGCCGGCGCGTTGCTGCGTTGTCTCATTCATTTCTGGCCGAGTACTTAGTCGAGTTCCCGGTCGGCCTCGATCCGGGCGGCTTCATACGCTGCCTGTTCCTTTCGCCCGGTGGCCTGGCGGCGTTTCGCCTCCGCTTCGTCCAGGCACTCCGCGATGGCGTCGATGACGTGTCGAGTGAGTTTTTCGGAAACGCTCTCGTCCACCAGGGCGGCAGCGATCGCTGACTTGATCAAGGCCCGGCTTGCGGGCGCCAGTGCCTTCAAGGCGGCCGTGTCCTGTCGGTCCAGCCGTGTATCGAATTCGATGTTGTAATGGTGCGCGGCGTAGGTGATGTTCGAGCTGCCGAACAGGGCGGCGGTCGGCACCCATTGCGCGGGCCAGGCACGGTAGAAATTCACCGGGGAGCTGATCTGGGCCGTCATGGCCAATTTCGCATGGAAATGCTCGGCGATGACGATATGGATTCTTGCGGACAGCGACGGGGAAAGCGGGTCCTCGAGCGTTTCGAGTCCCCATTCGCATGCGCTGAACAGGCGCGTGAGATTCCGGGTCAGCTTGTCGATGTCCTCATCGGATACGGTCGTCATCGGTATCGTTCCCTCGCCCTCGGTCGCCGCGAGATAAGCGCTGAAACCCGGTTTGCCATGGACGCCGACCACCAGCAGGAGATGTCGATCGTCCGCGCCCTCCAACCACTCCCAGACCTCGGTCATTGGCAAGCTGTCGGCGTCGAAATAGCCATATGCCAGCACCAGGCAGTTATCGACGGAATCCTTTGGCAGCATTTGCTTGAGATACGATGAAATCGATTTATCCACCAGAAATTCCATATTCTCCATCCCATTAAGGTGACATCGCTCTGATAGGCAAGATGCGCATGTCGAGTACCGAAAAACATGCCGCATCAGGATAATATGATGCTTTAATTACCCTTTGTGAATATTGCATGACCGCCGATTCCGTCAGCTCTGTCGCTCGATGAAATTCGGGGCGGCGCATATTCCGAGTGCTGCACCGTGCTGTTTGGCGAGCCCGGAAACAACAAGGCCCCTGTATTGCAGGGGCCTGGAGGATGAGGGGAATCGATGTCAGCCAGCCTGCGCCGCCTCGGCCGCCTTGCGCATGGCCTCCAGCGTCGCGTTCGGCGTGATCAGGTTGCCGTCGTAGCGCAGCTCGATCAGCGCCGGCAGTTGCTTGCCGTTGGCGTGCTCGAGGGCGCGGGCCAGGGCCGGCGCGAAGTCGGCGGTGCGCTCGACGATCTCGCCGTGGCCGCCGTAGGCACGCGCCAGCGCCGCGAAGTCGGGATTGTGCAGCGTGGTGCCGGACACTCGGCCCGGGTAGGTCTTCTCCTGGTGCATGCGGATGGTGCCGAACATGCTGTTGTTGAAGACGATGATGATGACGCCGGCGCCATACTGCACCGCAGTGGCCAGCTCCTGGCCCGTCATCATGAATTCGCCGTCGCCGGCGAAGGTGACGACCGTGCGCTCCGGCGCGACGATCTTCGCCGCCACGCCCGAGGGCACGCCGTAGCCCATCGCGCCATTGGTCGGCGCCAGTTGGGTGCGCATGGCGCCGTAGCGCCAGAAGCGGTGGGCCCAGGAGGCGTAGTTGCCGGCGCCATTGGTGATGATGGTATCAGCCGGGAGCGCGGCCTGCAGGTCCTGCACCACCTGCCACAGGTCGAGCGGGGCCTGGCCGTCCTTGAACACCGGCGGCTGCGCCTGCCATGCGGCGAGTTCCGCTTTCGCTTCTTCCAGCGTGTGGCGCCAGGCGCCGGCATCGACCGGCTCCATCGCGGCCAGCATGGCGCAGGCCTGGGGCGCGCCGCTGGCGATCATCAGCTCGGCCTGGTAGACGCTGCCCAGTTCTTCCGGGTCGGCATGGATGTGCACCAGGCGCTGCTTCGGCACCGGCGAATCGAGCAGGGAATAGCCGGAAGTCGTCATCTCGCCCAGGCGCGGGCCGATCGCGATCACCAGATCGGCTTCCTTCACGCGCGCGGCCAGCTTCGGGTTGATGCCGATGCCGACGTCGCCGATGTAGTTCGGGTGGGCGTTGTCGATCAGGTCCTGGAAGCGGAAGGTGCAGGCCACCGGCAGCGCATTCGCTTCGGCGAAGCGCTCCAGGTCGGCGCAGGCCTGATCGTTCCAGGTGCCGCCGCCCAGCAGCACGAGGGGACGCTTCGCTTCCGCCAGCAGCGCGCGCAGCGCCTCGATCTGGCTCGCTGCGGGCGCGGCCTGCACCGGGGTGTAGCGGCGGGTGTCGGCCACTTCGGCTTTCGACACCAGCATGTCTTCCGGCAGGGCCAGCACCACCGGACCGGGACGGCCGCTGGTGGCAATCTGGAAGGCGCGTGCGATGTATTCGGGGATGCGGTCGGCGCGGTCGATCTGGGCCACCCATTTCGCCATCTCGCCGTACATGCGGCGGTAGTCGATTTCCTGGAAGGCTTCGCGGTCGACGAAGTCGTTGCCGACCTGGCCGATGAACAGGATCATCGGGGTGGAATCCTGGTAGGCCGTGTGCACGCCGATCGAGGCATTGGTCGCGCCGGGGCCGCGGGTGACGAAGCAGATGCCGGGCTTGCCGGTCAGCTTGCCGTAGGCTTCGGCCATGAACGCCGCGCCCCCTTCCTGGCGGTTGATGACGAAGCGGATCTGCGAATCGTGCAGTGCGTCGAGCACGTCGAGGTAGCTTTCGCCGGGCACGCCGAAGGCGGTGTCGACGCCGTGGACGTGGAGCGCGTCGACCAGAATCTGGCCGCCGGTGCGGGAAGGGTGCGTCATGTCTCTGTCATCCTTGTTGGTTTGGCCGGGCCATGCCAGGCATCGAAATATTCTATGCCAGCAGTCGGGCTCAGGCTTTTCAAATGGCGACACCAAATTTCAGAAATGTAGAGCTGACAAAACCTGCCTGGTATGCAGGGTGCTTGGACGGCGGGATTTCCTCAGGCTAGACTTGCTAAAAATAAAGTATATCCAGGGAAGCCATGCAGAGACGTTACTTGTTATTGACCGGCATTGCGCTGCTGGGCAGCGGCGCCGCCTTCGCCGTCAGGCCGCGTGGCGAGGCCGTGCCCGTCTACGTCGTGCCGCTCGAGGACTTTCCCGAGGAGTACGCGGCCAATGTCGCCCAGGCATTGGCGAGCCAGCTTGGCATCCGCGTGCGGGCGGGCATGCGCCTGCCGCCGCTGCGTATCCCGGTGCTGCCGGGGACGGGCCAATATGCCGCCGAGGCGCTGCTCGAACGCGCCGTGCGTGCGAGCGCGCGCCTGCCCGGGCTGGGGCCGCAGACTTACCGCCTGTTTCTCACCACGCGCGACATCAATTCGCAATCGGGCGGCTTCCGCTATCAGTTCTCCTTGCACAGTCCGAACCTGCATTGCTCGGTGCTGTCGATGGCGCGCCTGGTCGACATCGACAACGGCGCGCCGCGCGTGACCATGCGCACCGGGGAGCGCATGGTCAAGCTGGCCAAGCGCGCGGTGGGCGAGCTGCACCTGGGCTGGCGCCGTTCGACCGATCCCGGGGACCTGATGTATGCGCCGCTGATGAGCGTCGAGGACCTGGACCGGATCGGCAACAAACATCGGGAGGAGGAGCCGGCGGCGCCCCTGCGGCCCGTGCCGCGTGACCGGCCGCGCGAGGGCGGCGCGACGATTTCAGCTTAGCCGGGGAATACCATCCCGGCTTTTCACGTCTTTCAATATAGCTGTTTTATACGAGGATCATCATGTTCAAGAGACTGGCGGCGGAAGCACTGGGAATCAGCGATATCGGCGTCATCGTCGGGCCTGCGGATTACAACAAGGTCGATGCGGACGATTACCTGTTCAGCGAAGACGGCGAACAGATCTTCTTTCTCATCAAGAGCAAGAAGGACGAGTACTGCTTCACCAACCTGGCGCTGATCCATGTCGACGGCGATTCGGCCGTGTCGTCGAAGCGCTCGATCAAGCGCTACGACTATGCCTCGCACCAGATCTCGAATGTCAGCATCGAGACGGCCGGCACGCTGGACATGGACATCGAACTGAAATTCAACCTGGACAGCACGGTGTTCTCGATCGACGTCAAGAAGACCTTCATCGAGCAGCTCAAGGACATCTACAAGGCCCTGATTTCGATCGGCAAGCAGCAGCGGCGCGACGCGGCCTGCCGCGAGAATGCGCTGCGCGCGCTGGACGCCACCGCCTCCGTGCACAAGCTGAATATCGCGCCGGGCGAGGGCGGCCTCGTCAGCCAGTACGGCCAATTGCTGTCGGCCTTGAACACGGCCATGTTCGATACCCACACCAAGCGCGATTTCAGCGACGTGTTTGCCAGGTACATCCACAATTGATTCGCTCATCGAACAAGGAGCTCACGTGCCGGATGTGAAGGAAGTCGCCGCCGTCGCAATGCCATGGAGCGGCCGGAACGCAGCTGTCGCCAGTGTCGGGCTGGCGCTCCTGGCCGTCACTGGATGGGCCGGCGCAGACCAGGTAATGCCAGTCAAACTCGCCGCCGATGCGCCGGGCATGATCAGGACCGACACCTGCTCCCGCCCGGCCTATCCTGGACAGGAATTCCGGCAGCACCGTGGCATCGTCACGCTGCGCCTCCTGCTGGGCGCGGACGGTAAGGTAAAGCAGTCGTCGATCGCCAGGTCCTCCGGTTCCCCGGAGCTCGACGAGGCCACGCTTGCCGCGATTGGAAAATGCAGCTTCAACCCGCCAATGGTGAACGGCAAGCCTGTCGACGCCTGGATCCATTTTCAGTACGAATGGAAACCGTAACGGGCCGTTCCGTCGTCCATCCGCCACGCCGACTGGAGCCGGCGCCCCGCCATCGGTTACAATGATGCCGTGAAGCAGGCCAGACAGTCGCTGGCTGGCGCCGCAAGGCGCCGGCGGGAGGAAGGTCCGGACTCCACAGAGCGGGGTGACGGTTAACGGCCGTCCGCCGAAAGCCTTCCGGCGCAAGCCGGGGGTATAAGGCGAGGAATAGGGCCACAGAGACGAGCGTATTAAGTTACGGTGAAACGCGGTAACCTCCACCTGGAGCAATTCCAAATAGGCACGCGTTGATGTTGCTCGCGGAGCGTGCGGGTAGGAAGCTTGAGCGCCGGAGTAATTCGGCGCCTAGAGGAATGGCTGTCATAGGGGCGTCCCGCAAGGGAGACCACTACACAGAATCCGGCCTATCGGCCTGCTTTACACTGAATTCTTCATCTCCCGCGCGCCGGCAGGCGCGGGACGACATCTCGACACTCCCCGTACAGACCGGTCACGCCCCGAGCGCGGCAGCGCCCTGGCGCGCCTGACACAGCCATCCACACACGCGCTACGCGCGGCCGGTCCCGGCTCGTCAGGAACTTCGGGGGCCGTAAAGGATCAGAACACTGAGCCATAAAGACGGCAACGCCTGCAATGCGTTGCGTCGTGATCACTTGCGTCGTGATCACGCATGTCGGCCGGGTGTCCGGTGCCTTGGGACGGCGCCGCCGCACGCGGCAGGGGCGCAGCCGGCGCGGAGAAGGCCAACCTTCTCCGGGGTTGTTCATGTTTTGTTGTCCATTGGTTCGCACACCACATGAAGATAACAATGATCGGCGCAGGATATGTCGGACTGGTTTCAGGCGCCTGCTTCGCCGATGTCGGCAATACCGTGCTGTGCCTCGATGTCGACGAACGAAAGATCGGGCTGCTCAATGCGGGCCGACTGCCGATCTTCGAGCCTGGCCTCGACACTTTGGTAGCGCAGAACATGGCGGCCGGGCGACTGATGTTCACCACCAGCTACGATGAAGCGGTTGCGCACGCCGACGTCATCTTCCTGTGCGTGGGCACGCCGCCGGATAAAGAGGGCAGGGCCGATCTCAGCCATGTTCTTTCTGCGGCGCGCAGCATCGGCGGCCGGATGCAACGGCCGGCCATCGTGGTCAACAAGTCGACCGCCCCGGTCGGCACCGCCGACCGGGTGAAAAGCGTCATCGCCAGTGAACTCGCCGCACGAGGCCTAGGCATCGGTTTTTCGGTGGTCAGCAATCCGGAATTCCTGAAAGAAGGGGCGGCGATCGAGGATTTCATGCGCCCGGACCGGATTATCGTCGGCAGCGACTGTCCGCGGGCGACGAAGACCATGCGCCATCTTTACGCGCCATTCAGCCGCAATCACGAAAAACTGGTTGAAATGGATGTGCGCAGCGCCGAGCTGACGAAATACGGCGCCAACGCCATGCTGGCGACGCGCATCAGCTTCATGAACGAACTGGCCAACCTGGCCGAGGCCCTGGGCGCCGATATCGAGCAGGTACGGCGCGGGATCGGATCCGATCCACGCATCGGCCCGGATTTCCTGTATGCCGGCCTGGGCTACGGCGGCTCCTGCTTCCCCAAGGATGTCAGGGCGCTGTTGAAAACGTCGGCCGACCACGGGCAGCCTCTGCGCATCCTGGATGCCATCGAAGCGGTGAACGCATCGCAAAAGAATGTCCTGTTCAAGAAAATCACCCGCTTCTTCAAGGGCATCGACCAGCTGGCGGGAAAAACCATTGCGCTGTGGGGCCTGGCCTTCAAACCGAATACGGATGATGTGCGCGGGGCGCCCAGCCTTGCGCTGATATGGGAGCTGTTTGCGGCGAATTGCCGCGTGCAGGCTTACGATCCGGTTGCCGGCAACGAGGCAAGACAGGTCCTGGTCAGGGAGCATGGCGAAGCACGGTGCCGGGAGCTGCTCAGGCTGGCGAATTGCGCGGCGGCGGCCGTCGAGGGCGCCGATGTGCTCGCCATCGCGACGGAGTGGAAAGAATTCCGCTCGCCCGATTTCAGCTTCCTGGCCGCCACGCTCCGGCACAGGGCGATTTTTGACGGCAGAAACCTGTACGATCCGGAGTTTGTTGCTTCCTTCGGGCTTGCATACCACGGTATCGGCAGGCCCGTGCCGGTGGGGCAGCCATGATTCCTGCTCATTCCCCTGCTCATTTTCCTCCTGATACGGCTGTCCTGGTTACCGGCGCCGCCGGCTTCATCGGGAGCTCGCTTGCCTCGCGTCTCGCGCGCATGGGATTGCGTGTTGCGGCTTGCGACAATTTCAGTGCTTATTACTCGCTCGACTTGAAGCACGGGCGCGTCAAGGCCTTGCTGGCGCCGCATGGCGTATGCTGCGAAGCCGTGGAGCTTGCGGACATGCTTCAGGTGGAGCGCCTGTTCGAACGCGTCCGGCCTGCGTATGTCGTGCACCTGGCGGCGCAGGCCGGCGTGCGGTATTCGATCGAAAACCCCGACGCGTATGTGCAATCGAACCTGGTTGCGTTTGCCAATGTCCTGGAAGCCTGCCGGCAGTGCAAGCCACGCCACCTGGTCTATGCGAGCAGCAGCAGCGTCTACGGGGCGGGCCTGAGGCCGCCCTTCCGGGAGAGCGACAGGACCGATGAGCCCGTCTCATTGTATGCCGCGACCAAGAAGGCGAACGAGGCACTGGCGCATTCCTACAGCCACCTGTTCGGACTGGCGGCAACCGGCCTGCGCTTCTTTACCGTATATGGCCCCTGGGGCCGCCCGGACATGGCGTATTTCAGCTTCATGCAGAAGATGCTCGAAGGCGAGACGATTCCCGTCTTCGCCCAAGGCGCACTGGAACGGGACTTTACCTATATCGACGACATCGTCGAAGGGATCGTCCGCGTGCTGGCGAAACCGCCCGACGAACTGGCGAATAGACCGGCCGCTGCCCTTGGCGGCGCCGCGCCGCACCTGGTGTTCAACATCGGTAATCACCAGCCGGTCCGGGTACTGGATTTGATTGCGGCCCTGGAAGATGTGCTCGGGGTCCGCGCAAGGATCCGGTTCCTGCCGATGCAACCGGGCGACGTGCCGCTGACGTGTGCCGATACCAGCAGGTTGCGGGACTGGGTCGGGTTCGCGCCGGCGACACCTCTCAAGGATGGGTTGCGCCACTTCCGGGAGTGGCTGGTCGCCTGGATGAGCCATAACAAGACCAGCTAGCCATGCGAAACGATGGTATGCCGCCGGCTTGCGAAGAGCGCGCAGGGGTGCATTTTCTCCTGGTACTTGCGGCTTATTTCCTGCTGCAGGTTGTGCTGCGCGTGACATCGCCTGCCGTGCTCGACCTGGATGAATCGGAATCCATCCTGACCTCGCAGCACCTGCAGCTGGGCTATGGCAGCCAGCCACCGCTCTACGCCTGGCTGCAATGGTTCATGTTTTCCCTGTTTGGCGTCAATCTCCTTGCCCTGTCTATCCAGAAGAACCTGCTGCTGTTCTGCACCTACCTGGCGGTGTTCCATACGGCCAGGTCCTTCCTCGGCATGGGCAGCGCCATCATGGCCCCCGCCTCGCTCGTGCTGTTTCCGCAGCTGGGCTGGGAATCGCAGCGCGACCTGACGCACTCGGTGCTGGTGACCTGCGTGGCCGCGCTCACGCTGTGGTGCTACGTCAGCCTGCTGCGGCATCGGAGCAAAACGCGCTATGCGCTCTTCGGCCTGCTGATCGGGCTTGGGCTGCAGTCGAAATATAACTTTGCGGTGTTTGCGCTCGGACTGTTCGCGGCCAGCCTGCTGGTTCCCGAACACCGGCGGACAGTATGGAAGCGCGATGTCTGGATCACGCTTGCCGTGTCGATGCTGTCCCTCGCGCCGCACGGGCTCTGGCTGCTCGACCACCTCGATGTCGCAACCGGCTCCACGCTGGAGAAAATGCATGACCTTGACGGAAACCACGCCGGTAACCTGGCGCGCGGTCTCGGCAGCCTGGTCAGCGCGAGCTTCCTGTTTGCCACGCCACTCTGGATCGTGTACGGCTGGATCTGGTGGCGGCACCGGGACGGGGCAGGGGCCAGGCTCGATCGTCCCGAAGCCCGGTTTTTTCTCTGGTTTTTTCTCGCGGCGTTTGCATGCGTGACGGCGCTGGTGCTCAGCGGCGAGCTCATCAAGGTCAAGAGCCGCTGGATGCAGCCGATCCTGTTCCTGTTGCCGCTTGCATTCTTTGCCATCTTTCCATCGCTCGCGCGACCCACAGTGCAACGAAGCATACTGTGGCTGGCGGGCGTATTCGCCATCCTCATCCTGGCGGGGCTGTCGGCACGTGCCCACGTCGGGAAGAACACACGCGCACCGTTCGGTGAATTGTCGGCCCAACTGATGCTGCGCTTTCCCCAAACGACAACGGTGGTCGCCAGCGAGCTGACGGACGCGGGCAACCTGTACCTGCATCACCCGGCATGGACGGTCATGCTGTTGCCGACGATCGTGCGAAGCCGGCCCGCCATCCGTGGCGAGGTCCTGTTGATCGACTCCGGCGGCCACGCGAACGACCGCTTCGGCCGTTTTCTCGACGCGTATCCATCGAGCGTGATCCGCCAGCGCGGACGGCTCGCTATCGGCAAGCCGCAGGATCGACAAGGCGCCATGGCGGTTGACTATGCGCTTGTCTCGGTAAAGGACGAGTAAATGCTATTGTCGGTTGTTATTCCAGTCATGAATGAAGAGGGCAATATCCAGCCCCTGATTGCGCGTATTGCCGAGGCGCTGGCGCGAATAGAGCATGAGGTCATCTTCGTCGACGACGGCTCGAGCGATTCCACGGTGGCGGAAATCGAACGCTTTGCCACGCCCAATACCCGCGTCCTGGTCTTGAACCGTAACTATGGCCAGACCACGGCGATGGCTGCGGGCATCGATGCCGCGAATGGCGAGTTGATCGTCATGCTGGACGGCGATCTGCAAAACGATCCGCTCGACATCCCGCTCATGATGGAGCGCATGCGGGAAGGCGACTGGGACGTCGTTGCCGGCATCCGCGCCAGGCGCAAGGACGGTCTGCTGCTGCGCAGGGTCCCGAGCAAGCTGGCCAATTGGCTGATCCGGCGCGTGACCGGCGTGCATATCAGCGATTACGGCTGCACGCTGAAGCTTTTCAAGCGCGACGTCGCAAAGAACCTGGGCCTGTATGGCGAACTGCACCGTTATGTTCCGGTGTTGGCCACGATGTATGGCGCCAGGATGACCGAGATGCAGGTGCGCCACCATGCGCGCCATGCCGGCGTGTCCAAGTACGGCATCAATCGCACGCTGAAAGTGGCCAGCGACTTGATGCTCATGGTCTTCATTCGCAAGTATGGGCAGCGCCCAATGCATCTGTTCGGCACCGCCGGCATTGTCTCGTTTGGTACGGGCTGTCTTCTGAACGCCTATGTGTTGTTCGATAAGCTCAGGGGCGCAAGCAGTGCCGGGCGGCCGCTGTTGTTCCTTGGCCTGTTGCTGACGGTGGCGGGCATCCAGTTGATCACCACCGGCTTTGTCGCGGACCTGATCATGAGGACGTATTACGAATCCCAGAACAAGAAGCCCTACCAGATCAAGAAAAACACCGGTGTCTGAGCCTGTTCGCAAGAAATGGAAAGCCGTTTTGCAGGTGGCGATATCGGCCTGCCTGGTCGTTTTCGTCTTTCGCCAGCTTGACCTCAGCCAGGTGCAAACCCTGGCGTTTCATCCGCAGCGAGCGCCCATGCTGGTCGCCGCATTCATCGCATTCAATGTATCCAAGATCGCAGGCGCGTTGCGATTGAATATATACCAGCGCCATGCGGGAATGCAGTTAAGTGAGGCAGAAAACCTGCGTTTGTATTATGCGGGCATGTTCCTGAACCTGTTTTTGCCGGGCGGGATCGGTGGCGATGCCTATAAAATCCTGGTGCTGCATCGCAGCCATGCCTTGCCGCTGCGCGCACTCATCACGACCACATTGGCAGACCGTGTCAGCGGCATCCTGGTCCTCTTGTTCATGCTGTGTCTGTTCATGCCGATGCTGGCGCTGCCCTGGGCAGCATCGACGGTCATCGGGTTCACGCTGGCATCGGTCGCCGCGGTAATCGCCGTATTCGTATTCTGGCACCGCTGGCTGATCAAGCTCGACGTACCAAGGCTCGCCGGTGTGGTTGCGCTGGGACTCGCCGTGCAATGCCTGCAATTGATATGCATGGGGATGCTGCTCCTTTACCTGGGCGCGCCGCCAATGCATTACCTGGCCTATTTTGCGCTCTTCCTGGTGTCGTCGGTCGCTGCCGTGTTGCCGCTCAGTGTCGGCGGGCTTGGCATACGGGAGGCGACGTTTTTATTCGGTCTCGACCTGTTTCGCCTGGACCCTGCCTACGGTGTGGTTGCGTCCAGTTGCTTCTTCCTGGTTACGGCCTGTTCGTCCATGATCGGTTCGCTGTTTCTGGGGCGTTTTTCGCTCCGGTCGGCGACGGCAAAGTCCTGATGTACAGGGCAAGGCGATCGCAGCGCCGCCATGGCGTTTTTGTCAGGCTTTCTTGAGCTACAATCCGGGAACCAAGCATGCTGGCTTCTCCGGAGACATCGATGCCCCAATACATCCTCGCGCTCGACCAGGGAACGACCAGTTCCCGCGCGATCCTGTTCGACCGCCAGGGCCAGGTCGTCGCCTGCACCCAGCAGGAATTTCCCCAGCATTTTCCCCAGCCCGGATGGGTCGAGCACGACGCCCTCGACATCTGGGAAAGCCAGCTCGCCTGCGCGCGCCAAGTGATGAAGCAGGCCGGGGTGAGCGCCGCCCAGGTGGCCGCCATCGGCATCGCCAACCAGCGCGAAAGCACCATTGTCTGGGACCGCGCCAGCGGCGAACCGATCGCCCGGGCGATTGTCTGGCAGGACCGCCGCACCGCCGGTGCCTGCGACCGCCTGCGCGCCGAAGGCCGGGCCCATCTGATTCAACGCAGCACCGGCCTCGAACTCGACGCCTACTTTTCCGCGACCAAGCTGGCCTGGCTGCTCGAGAACGTGCCCGACGCGCGCGGGCGCGCCGAGCGCGGCGAACTATGTTTCGGCACGGTCGACAGCTGGCTCGCCTATAAGCTGTGCGGACGCCACGTCACCGACGTGAGCAATGCCTCGCGCACCATGCTCTACAACATCCACACGATGCGCTGGGATCCGGCCCTGCTCGACCTGTTCGGCATTCCGCAGGCGATGCTGCCCGAGGTCGTGCGCAGTTCCGGCGAAGTGGGGCAGGCGCGTGAAGAGTGGTTCGGCCGCGCGATTCCCGTGGCCGGCATCGCCGGCGACCAGCAGGCCGCCACCTTCGGCCAGGCCTGCTACGACAAGGGCATGGTCAAGAATACCTATGGCACCGGCTGCTTCATGCTGATGCATGCCGGCTACGTGCCGCCGGTCTCGCGCAACCGCCTGCTGGCGACCATCGGCTGGAAGGTCGATGGCCGGGTCGACTACATGATCGAGGGCAGCGTCTTCATGGGCGGCGCCACCGTGCAGTGGCTGCGCGACGGGCTCGGGATCATCCGGCACTCGCACGAGGTCGAGCCGCTCGCGATGTCGGTCACCGACAGCGGCGGCGTGATGCTGGTGCCGGCCTTCGTGGGCCTGGGCGCGCCGCACTGGGATCCGTATGCGCGCGGGACCATCGTCGGCATGACGCGCGGGACCACCGCCGCCCACATCGCGCGCGCCGCGCTCGAAGCGATCGCCTACCAGAGCGCGGAGCTGCTGGCGGCGATGCAGAAGGACGCCGCCTGCCCGGTGACCGAGGTGCGCGCCGACGGCGGCGCGGCCCGCAACGATCTGCTGATGCAGTTCCAGGCCGACCTGCTCGGCGTGCCCGTGGTGCGGCCCAAGGTCACGGAAACGACCGCGCTCGGCGCGGCCTACCTGGCCGGCCTGGCGCAAGGCTTCTGGACCTCGCGCGAGGAGATCGCCGCCCTGTGGCGCGCCGAGCGCCGCTTCGAGCCGGGCATGTCGCCCGAGCGCCGCGCCGCCTTGACGTCGCGCTGGGCGCGCGCGGTCGAGCATGCGAAGGGGTGGGCGGAACATTGAACGATCAGGGGGAGCGAGACGATGCAGTTTGAGATAGCACCGGTAGGCAGCAGCGTATTCTGGACCATGGCGGCGATCACCTTCCTGGCCTGCGCCGCGCCCCTGCTCGTGATCCGGCGCGACGGCCTGGCCGTCAGCCTGAAGAACGTGCTGCTGGCGGCGGTCCTGATCGTGCCGTTCACGGCGACCCTGGCCTATTCGGTGCACGACAATGCCCTGGAGCTTGCCGACGGCAAGATCCTGCTGCGCGCCGCCCACTTCTACGAACACGACCGGCCCCTGTCCGACTTCGACCTGAACGGGGCGCGCATCGGCAGCTATGGCGCGATCCACGAAGCGCGCCTGGGCGTGCGCAGGAATGGCATCCACATGCCGGGCTATGCGGCCGGGCGCTTCAATGCGCCGAACGAGAAACAGGTGTTCGCGCTGCTGACCGACCGCAACCAGGTGGTCTACCTGCCGGCGAAGATCGGCCCCTCGCTGCTGGTGAGCGTGGCGCAGCCCGAGCAGTTCCTGGCGGCGCTGCGGGCGAGCCGGCCGGCGCCGGGCTGAAGTCCAGCACTGTGCCCGAAGGGCAGGCTGCTGGACTTCACTTTGTCCACCTTTACTTCTCGACGATTTCGAGGTCGAACTCATCCACCCCCGCGACCTCGCCATGCACGCGGTCGCCCGGCTTCAGGGCGCCCACGCCGGCCGGCGTTCCGGTAAAGATCAGGTCCCCCGGCGCCAGCGTCACCAGGCGCGACAGATGACTGATGATGTCCGCGATCGGCCAGATCATCTCGGTCAGCGAGCCGTCCTGGCGCACTTCGCCGTTCACCGTCATGCGGATGCAGGCATCTTCCGAAGGATGGCCGAAGCTGCTGACCGGCCGCAGCGGCGAGCAGGGCGCCGAGGCGTCGAAGCCTTTCGCCATGTCCCAGGGCCGGCCGTTTTCCTTGGCGACCGATTGCAGGTCGCGCCGCGTCAGGTCCAGGCCGACGCCATAGCCCCAGACCTTGGCCAGCGCCTCGTCGGCCGGGATGTCGGCGCCGCCCGAGCGCAGGGCCACCACCAGTTCGATCTCGTGGTGCAGGTCCTCGGTGGCGGGCGGGTAGGGCAGCGCGCCCTCGGCCGGCACCACGGCGTCGGCCGGCTTCATGAAGAAGAAGGGCGGCTCGCGGCTCGGATCGCTCCCCATCTCGCGCGCATGAGCGGCATAGTTGCGGCCGACGCAGAAGACGCGGCGGATCGGGAAACGGGCGCTGCTGCCGAAGATGGCGAGCGAGGGAATGCCAGGTGGCGTGATGGCGTAGTCGGTCATGGGTACTCGCGTGGAACGTTGGAGCAATTATTCTACAGGCGCCCGGCTTGCCCCCGCGCGCGCCCTTCAAAAGCCGATCCGCCCCTTGCCCGGCGTCTGTTTCAGGCGCACGTCCTCGAGTGTCACATGGCTGCGTCCGTCGGCCACCGCGTAGCCCAGGCTGTCGAGCAGGGTCTTGCGCAGGTCGCGCGGCGAGACCGGCGCCAGCCTGTCGAGCACCGCGTCCGCCAGGTGTTCGTCGAAGCTGTTCAGGTTGAGTTCCTTCAGCAGCGAGGCATACATGCGCTGGGCGATGCCGGCCGCCTGCTCCAGGGTCGGCGCCGGCACCTCGTACACGGCCATCCGGTTCAGCAGGGGCGCGGGGATGCCCTCGGTCGAGTTGGCCGTCAGGACCCAGCAGATCTGGCTGGCGTCGATCTCGACGTCGATGAATTCGTCGCGGAAGGCCCGGGCCGTTTCCGGCTCCAGCAGTTGGTAGAGCGCGGCCAGCGGGTCGGACTGCGAGGAGCCGGTGGCCTTTTCCACTTCGTCCAGGACCACCACCGGGTTGGCGAACTGGCCGCGCACCAAGCGCTCGGCGACCTTGCCGCACTTGGCGCCGCGCCAGCTGGCCGAGCTGCCGGTGATGACGAAGCCGGCCGACAGCGCGTTCATGCTGATCAGTTCGAACTCGGTGCCCATGGCGCGCGCCAGGCGCCGCGCGAAGTGGGTCTTGCCCACGCCGGGGCCGCCCAGCAGCAGGATGGGCATCACGTTGAAGCCGCGGTTGCCGGCGTGGGCCAGGCGCAGGTAGCGGGCCAGGTCGTCCAGGACTTCGTCGAAGTTCGGACAGTCCTCGCGCAGGGCGTCGATGGCGGCGATGGAAGAGGGGGTGGTGACAAAGCGCTCGGGTCCGGTCTCGAGCATGCGTTCGTAAAACGCATCGAGTTCCGGCGAGCGCCCGCGGCTGCGCTCGAGGGCGTCCTGGACGTCGAGCAGGTCGTAGACGGCGCGGGTGCGGGCAAGGGTAAGGCTCACGGCGGCTCTCCTTCATGCAGCCCGACGGCGCCAGCCGGCGCCCACACTGTCGTCGGGCGATAACCAATCCTAACCCGCCGCGCATGAATCCGCAATTTTGGACGCTACTGTTGTGCGCGCCCGGCAGTGTTGCAGGTCTGCGCTGAACTCAGCCTATTTTTGCGATGTGTCAAATCGTAAAGACAGCTTGTCTAGATGAGGTAGCACTTGCAATGTTTTAGCTAAGTGCTTCATTTTGCGAGACATTTTGTCTTGACAGCGCTTGAGGGAAGCGCGCTAAGTCCTTGGTTTCATTAGCAAAATCGGTAAGTTTCCTCACGGAATTCGCTTGACCAGCAACAACGCTTCCTCTAAAGTGGGAAATGGTGTGAAAAAGTGCAGTTTTGTGGGAGATGTCAGGGTCTCCCGGCGCGCAAAACAACTAAACTGATAACTCTCCAAACTAGGTACCTACGTGTTTCAAGGCGCGTCAGCGATCAATCTCGATGCGAAAGGCCGGATGTCTATCCCGGCAAAGCACCGTGACGCCCTTGCACTTCAGTGCGAAGGGCGCCTGACCCTGACCCGCCACCCGCACGGTTGCCTGCTGCTGTTCCCCCGTCCTGTCTGGGAAACCCACCGCGAACAGATCGCCGCTTGGCCGATGTCGGCGCGTGCGTGGCAGCGCATTTTCCTCGGTAACGCCTGCGATGTCGAGGTCGACAGCGCCGGCCGTATCCTGATTTCCCCCGAACTGCGCTCGGCGGTCGGGCTGGAAAAGGAAGTGATGATGCTCGGCATGGGCACCCACTTCGAAATCTGGGACGCCGCCAAACTGGCCCAGGACGAGGCCGAGGCGGTTGCCGGCGGCATGCCGGATGTCCTTTCCAACTTCTCTTTCTGAGGCACCGATGACCACACCCGATACGGTGCCACACCTGCAGCATCGCACGGTGCTGCTTGACGAAGCAGTCGATGCACTCGCCCTGGACGGCGCACGCGCCGGCGGGCTCTATATAGACGGCACTTTCGGCCGCGGTGGCCACAGCCGCCTGATCCTGTCGCGCCTGAACGCGGCAGGGCGCCTGGTCGCGTTCGACAAGGACCTGCAGGCGATCGCCACCGCCGAACAGATCACCGACCCGCGCTTCACGATCGTCCATGACAGCTTCGCGACCATGGGTTCCGCCATGGCCGCCCGCGGCGTCACCCATGTCGACGGCATCCTGCTCGACCTGGGCATCTCGTCGCCCCAGGTCGACGATGCGGCGCGCGGCTTCAGCTTCCGTCACGACGGCCCGCTCGACATGCGCATGGACACGACGCGCGGCATCTCGGCCGCCGAGTGGATCGCGACGGCCACCGAACAACATTTGGAAAAGGTAATACGCGATTATGGGGAAGAACGGTTTGCTTTTCAGATTGCAAAGGCGATTGTTGCTCGCCGGGCAGTCGAGCCAATTTCAGGCACACGCCAGCTTGCCGCAATCGTGGCAGACGCGGTCAAGACTCGGGAAAAGGGCAAGGACCCGGCAACCCGCACCTTTCAGGCTATCCGGATTTTCATCAATCAAGAGCTTGAGGACCTCGAGGCAGGGTTGAACGCCGCCTATGCCTTGCTCGCGCCGGGTTCGCGCATGTCGATCATCAGCTTCCACTCGCTGGAAGACCGGATCGTCAAGCAGTTCCTGGCCAGTAAAGCCAAGGTGGCGCAGCCGGACCGCCGGCTGCCGATCCGCGCCGTCGACCTGCCGCAGCCACAGATGAAGTTGATCGCCAAGATCAAGCCATCGGGCGAGGAAGTCGACGCCAACCCGCGCGCCCGCTCGGCGGTGCTGCGCGTGGCCGAGCGCCTGGAGGATGTTGCGAAAGGCAGCGCCCGATGAGCAACAAGCTCAACGTCGCGCTGGCGGCCGGCCTGATCGCCTGCGGCCTGACGCTGGTGAACGCGCGCTACGAGTCGCGCCACCTGTTCATCGAACTCGAACGCCTGCAGCAGCAGTCGCGCCAGCTCGACATCGACTGGGCCCAGCTGCAGCTGGACCAGTCCACCCTCGGCAAGAACGAACGCATCGAACAGATCGCGCGCACTGAACTGAACATGGCTCCGCTGACCCCGGCCCGCACCCAATACCTGACGGAGGGCGCGCAATGAAGCGCGACAAGCCCTTCAACACCGGACGCGTCGCGGCCGCCAAAGGCATGGCCTTCTCCAAGAGCCCGGTGCTGGCCGTGCGCCTGCCCGACTGGCGCTCGCGCGTGATGCTGTTCGTGCTGTTCGCGGCCTTTGCCGCGCTCGGCCTGCGCGCGGTCTGGCTGCAGGGCATGTCGACCCAGTTCCTGCAAAAGCAGGGCAAGAGCCGCTACGAGCGCACGCTCGAACTGCCGGCCACGCGCGGCAAGATCATGGACCGCAACGGCCAGGTGCTGGCCTCCTCGCTGCCGGTGAAGGCCGTCTGGGCCATCCCCGAGGACGTGCTGCAGTCGCCGCCGGAGAAGATCACGGCGCTGGCGCGCCTGCTCGAGATGCCGGAAGCTGAGCTGCGCAAGAAGCTCGATTCGGACCGCACCTTCGTCTACCTGAAGCGCCAGGTCGAGATGGACGTGATCGCCCAGATCGAGAAGCTCAAGATCAGCGGCATCGACACGCGCAAAGAATACAAGCGCTACTACCCGCAAGGCGAAGTCATGACCCACCTGGTCGGCTTCACCAACGTCGAGGACGCGGGCCAGGAAGGCATGGAGCTGGCGCAGCAGAAGTCCCTGGTCGGCGTGCCGGGCAGCCGCCGCGTGATCAAGGACCGCCTGGGACGCATCGTCGAAGACCTGGGCCTGTCGCGCGAGCCGCACGACGGCAAGGACCTGGTCCTGTCGGTCGACAGCAAGCTGCAGTACATCGCCTTCAACAGCATCAAGAACGCGGTCGAGAAGTTCAACGCCAGTGCCGGTGCGGCCGTGGTGCTGGACGTGCACACCGGCGAAGTGCTGGCGCTGGCCAACTACCCGACCTACAACCCGAACGACCGCCGCAACCTGACCGGCGAGCAGCTGCGCAACCGCGTCATCACCGATACCTACGAGCCGGGCTCGATCATCAAGCCCTTCACCGTGGCGCTCGGCCTGGACACGAACCGCATCACGCCGAACACCGTGTTCGACACCGGTTCCGGCCGCATCACCATCGGCGGGCGCACCATGCGCGACTCGCACCCGAAGCCGATGCTGACCACCAGCGGCATCATCCAGAAGTCCTCGAACGTCGGCGTCATCAAGATCTCGCAGATGATCCCGCCGCAGGAGATGTGGGAGCTCTACACCAAGCTGGGCTACGGCCAGGCGCCGCGCTTCGGCTTTCCCGGCCCGGCCGCCGGCCGCGTGCGGCCGTGGAAATCCTGGCGTCCGGTCGAGTACGCGAACATGGCCTTCGGCCACGGCCTGACGGTGTCGCTGCTGCAGATGGCGCGCTCGTACATGATCTTCGCCCGCAACGGCGACATCATCCCGCTCTCGTTCGTGAAGGTGAACGAGGAGCCGGCCGGCCAGCAGATCATCTCGCCGAAGACCGCGGCCCAGGTGCGCACCATGCTCGAATCCGTGGTCAGCCCGGAAGGCACGGCCTCGCGCGCCCAGGTCGCCGGCTACCGCGTCGGCGGCAAGACCGGCACCGCGCAGAAGGTGGTCGACGGCCGTTATTCGCAGAGCCGCTACGTCGGCTCCTTTGTCGGCATCGCCCCGATGTCGCGGCCGCGCTTCGTGATCGCCGTGATGATCGACGACCCGCGCGGCGCCGTCCACACCGGCGGCGGGGTGGCGGCGCCGACCTTCGCCGACCTGGCCGCCAGCGCCCTGCGCGCCGACAACGTGCCGCCCGATTCATCGGTCACCGACATTATCATTCCCGCAGAACCACTCGAGGAGAGCTTGTGATGACACCCGGTCACCACGACATCTGCCATTGGGTTGTTGCCGCCGCACCGGGCGGCAAACTCGTTTCAGATTCGCGCCAGGTCGCGCCCGGCGACGTATTCTTCGCCTATCCCGGCGATACGCTTGACGGCCGCCGCTTCATCAGGGCGGCCGTCGATGCCGGCGCCGCCGCCGTGGTCTACGATCCGCGCGACTTCACCTGGGACGAAACGCTGGACGTGCCGCACCTGGCCGTGCCCGACCTGAAGCCCCAGGCCGGCACCATCGCCCACGCCTGCCTCGGCCAGCCCGACGCCGACATGTTCACCGTCGGCGTCACCGGCACCAACGGCAAGACCTCGATCGCGGTCTGGCTCGGCCAGGCGCTCGCGAAGCTCGGCGAGACCGCGGCCGTGATCGGCACCCTGGGCGTCGGCATGTTCAAGGGCGGCGCCGCGCCGGAGTTCATCGAAACCGGCTACACCACGCCCGACGCGGTGTTGCTGGCGTCGCGCCTGTCCGCCGTGCGCGCGGCCGGCGCGCGCGCGCTCGCCATCGAGGTGTCCTCGATCGGCCTGGAGCTGGGTCGTACCGCCGGCATGCATTTCGACGTCGCCGTCTTCACCAACCTGACACGCGACCACCTCGACTTCCATGGCGACATGGAGAGCTACGAAGCGGCCAAGCGCAAGCTGTTCGCCTGGCCGGACCTGAAGCACGCGGTCATCAACCTGGACGACGCGGCCGGCCAGCGCCTGGTCGCATACCTGCGCGCCAGCCAGCCGCAACTGGCCCTGACCGGCTACACCCTGAAAAGCCAGGCCGAGCAGCCTGCAATCGAGGGCGTGGCCATCCTGCGCGCCTCGCACAAGCGCAGCCGTCCGGTGGGAACCGAGTTCCACCTGGATGCGCCGGACGGCAGCCTGGTCGTGAAGACCCAGCTGGTCGGCCACTTCAATATCAGCAATGCGCTGGCCGTGCTGGGCACGCTGCTGGCGAAGGGCGTCGCGCTGAAGGACGCGGTGGACGCGGTCGAGGCCCTGGTGCCGGCGCCGGGCCGCATGCAGCAGCTCGGCGGCCAGGATGCGCCGATGGTCGTGATCGACTATGCCCATACCCCGGACGCGCTGGAAAAGACGCTGGGCGCGCTGCGCCAGGTGGCCCAGGAGCGCGACGGCAAGCTGTGGTGCGTGTTCGGCTGCGGCGGCGACCGCGACCCGGGCAAGCGCCCGCAGATGGGCGCGATCGCGCAGGCGGCCGATCACGTGATCGTCACCAGCGACAATCCTCGCAGCGAGGAGCCGGGCGCCATCATCGCCCAGATCCTGGCCGGTATGGACCCCGACCACCCGGGCTCGCAGCACCAGGCCATCGAGGACCGCGCCGCCGCCATCCTGTGGGCGATCAAGCACGCGGGCAAGCAGGACGTGATCCTGCTGGCCGGGAAGGGCCACGAACCCTACCAGGAGATCAAGGGCAAGAAGATGCCGTTCTCCGATGCAGACCACGCCGCGCTGGCCCTGACCGCGCGGCTCACCATGATGAGGACTCACTGAATGCGCGGTTCGCTCGCACAACTGATCGCGTCGATGCCCGGTTCCCAGCTCACTGCGGATGCCAGCTTTGACAGCGTCTCGACCGACAGCCGTACGGCGCAAGCCGGCGCGCTGTTCGTCGCATTGCGCGGCGAAACCTTCGATGCCCACGACTTCCTCGACCAGGTCGCAGCGCGCGGCGTGGCCGCCGTCGTCGCCGAGCGCCTGCCGGAAGGCTGGACCCTGCCGGCGATCGTCGTGCCGAACACGCTCGCCGCGCTGGGCCAGATTGCGAACAGCTGGCGTCGCCAGTACGACCTTCCCCTGGTCGGCGTCACCGGCAGCAACGGCAAGACCACGGTCAAGGAAATGATTTCCGCCATCCTCGCCGCCGCCTTTGGCGAAGGCGAACGCCTGGCCACCCAGGGCAACCTGAACAACGAGATCGGCGTCCCGCTCACCCTCATGCGCCTGGAAGCGACGCACCGCGCAGCGGTCGTCGAGCTGGGCATGAACCATCCGGGCGAGATCGGCCGTCTGGCCGCGATCGCGCAGCCGACTGTCGGCCTGGTCAACAACGCCCAGCGCGAGCACCAGGAATTCATGCACACCGTGGAAGCGGTGGCGCGGGAAAACGGGTCGGTCTTCGCAGCCCTGCCGGCCGACGGCGTCGCCGTCTACCCGGGCGACGACACCTACACCCCGCTGTGGCAGGGCCTGGCCGGCCATTGCCGCAGCCTGACGTTCGGCTTGGGCGAAGCTTGCGACGTGCGCGCCAGCTTCACGAGCACCGGCTTTGGTAACAATTTGAAAGTGACCTCCCCAGGCGGCGCATTCGAGGTGAAACTTGCGGCCGCCGGCGAACACAATGTGCGCAACGCGCTCGCCGCGATCGCCTGTGCGCTCGCCGCCGGTATCGGCAGCGACACGATCGTGCGCGGCCTGGAAGCCTTCACGCCGGTCGGCGGACGCCTGCAGCGCAAGCAGGCCGCCAACGGCGCCCTGGTCATCGACGACACCTACAACGCCAACCCGGATTCGATGCGCGCCGCGATCGACGTGCTGGCGAACTACCCGGCGCCGCGCATCCTGGTGATCGGCGACATGGGCGAAGTCGGCGCCCAGGGCAAGGAATTTACGGAAGAAATCGGCGCCTATGCGCAGGCACGCGGCATCGAGTCCGTACTGGCGACGGGCGAGCTGTCGCGCCACCTGGTGGCGGCGGGAGCAAGGCATTTTGAGCAGTTTGACGAATTATTGGCAGCACTGGACGAGCAACTGGGCGGCAATTCTGACGCAACTGTGTTGGTGAAGGGCTCGCGTTTCATGAAGATGGAGCGCGCGGTCAATCACCTGATTGGTTCAACAAACACTGGCAAGGACGCCCACTAACTATGCTTCTCTGGCTTGCACAATACCTGCAGGACTATATCGGTCCGATGCGTGTCTTTAACTTCATTACCTTCCGCGCCGTCTTCGCCACCATCACCGCGATCGCGCTCGGCCTGTTTACCGGCCCGGCCGTGATCCGCAAGCTCACCGAGATGAAGGTGGGCCAGGCGGTGCGCACGCAAGGCCCGCAGACCCACCTGAAAAAGCACGGCACCCCGACCATGGGCGGCATCCTGATCCTGATCTCGATCGCCATCTCCACGCTGCTGTGGTGCGACCTGTCGAACCGCCTGATCTGGCCGGTGCTGGTGGTCACGCTCGGCTTCGGCGCCGTCGGCTGGGTCGACGACTACCGCAAGGTGGTCTACCAGGACCCGGAAGGCATGCGCTCGGGCGAAAAATACTTCTGGATGTCGCTGATCGGCATCGCCGCCTCGCTCTACCTGGCGTTCTCGGTCTCGGCCAGCAATCCATGGGAGGTCGGCCAGCTGTTCTGGAACTGGGTGCAGTCGGGCTTCTCGATGGACCTGCCGCCGAAAGCCGACCTGATCGTCCCCTTCTTCAAGACCATCAGCTATCCGCTGGGCGTGTGGGGCTTCATCGCGCTGACCTATTGCGTGATCGTGGGCGCCTCGAACGCCGTCAACTTCACCGACGGCCTGGACGGCCTGGCGATCATGCCGACCGTGATGGTCGGCGGCGCCCTGGGCCTGATCGCCTACCTGACCGGCAACGTGACCTATTCGAAGTACCTGTTCATTCCGCACATCGCCGGCGCCGGCGAACTCTTGATCTTCTGCGGCGCGATGGCGGGCGCGGGCCTGGCTTTCCTCTGGTATAACGCCCACCCCGCACAGATGTTCATGGGCGACGTCGGCGCGCTGGCCCTGGGCGGCGCGCTCGGCACCATCGCGGTCGTCGTGCGCCAGGAGATCGTGCTGTTCATCATGGGTGGCGTGTTCGTGGCCGAGACCCTGTCGGTGATCATCCAGGTGTCGTGGTTCAAGTACACCAAGAAGCGCTATGGCGCCGGCCGCCGCGTGTTCCTGATGGCGCCGCTGCACCACCACTTCGAACAAAAGGGCTGGAAGGAGACCAAGGTCGTGGTCCGCTTCTGGATCGTGACGATGATCCTGGTCCTCGTTGGCCTGTCTACCTTGAAACTGCGCTGATCGAGAATAGAACGCGATGAACTACGAAGGCAAACTCGCCCTGGTCCTGGGGCTCGGCGAATCCGGGCTCGCGATGGCGCAATGGCTCGCCCGTTGCGGCGCGCGCGTGCGCGTGGCCGATACGCGCGCAGAGCCGCAGCGCCTGCCCGCGCTGCGCGAGCTTGTCGCCGGCGCCGAGTTCGCCGGCGGCGAGTTCGATGCGAAGCTGCTCGACGGCGTCGACTTCGTGGCGGTGAGCCCGGGCCTGGCGCCGAACCGCGAGCTGGCCGCGATCAACCCCGCTGCGCAAGAGAAGAACATTCCCGTCTGGGGCGAGATCGAGCTGTTCGCGCAGGCGCTGGCCGCGCTGAAGCTCGAACGCGGCTATGCGCCGAAAGTCATCGCCATCACCGGCACCAACGGCAAGACCACCGTCACCAGCCTGACCGGCCTGCTGTGCCGACGCGCCGGCTTCGACACCCGCGTCGCCGGCAACATCAGCCCGGCCGCGCTCGACGTGCTGCGCGAAGCGATCAACGAAGACAAGCTGCCCCAGGCCTGGGTGCTCGAGCTGTCGAGCTTCCAGCTGCACACCACCTACAGCCTGAACGCCGACGCGGCCACGGTGCTGAACATCACCCAGGACCACCTCGACTGGCACGGCGACATGGACGCTTACGCGGCGGACAAGGCGCGCATCTTCGGCGCCGACACCATCCGCGTGCTGAACCGCGACGACGCGACCGTGATGCGCATGACGGCTCCGGGCGTCCCGCATGTCACGTTTGGCACCGGCGAGCCGGACGAGCCGAACGCGATGGGCATCGTCAACGAACGCGGCGTGCTGTGGCTGGCCACCGCCGTCGCCGGCGAGACTAGCGAAAAGAAACTGAGAAAGGGCGAAACGCCGGAACCGGTCGAGATCACGGTGAACCGCCTGATGCCGGCCGATGCGCTGAAGATCCGCGGCCTGCACAATGCCTCGAACGCCCTGGCCGCCCTGGCCCTGTGCCGCGCCGCCGGCCTGCCGCTGGCACCGCTGCTGCACGGCCTGCGCGAGTACGCGGGCGAGCCGCACCGCGTGGAACTGGTGGCCAGCATCGAGGGCGTCGACTTCTACGACGACAGCAAGGGCACCAACGTCGGCGCCACCGTCGCCGCGCTCGAGGGCCTGGGCAAGGCTTTCGGCAACCCGGAACAGCAGATCCTCCTGATCGCCGGCGGCGACGGCAAGGGCCAGGACTTCGCGCCCCTGGCCGAGCCGGTGTCGCGCTACGTGAAAGCCGTGCTGTTGATCGGCAAGGACGCGCCGGCCGTGCGCGCGGCGATCGAACCTTCCGGCGTGCCCTGCTTCGACCTCGAAGACCTGCCGCAGGCCGTGCGCCGCGCCGCCGGTCTTGCGCGCGCGGGCGACTGCGTGCTGCTGTCGCCGGCCTGCGCCAGCCTCGACATGTTCACCAACTACGCGCACCGCGCCCAGGTGTTCGTCGACGCCGTGCGCGAGATTGCGCTGGACAAGGGAATGGAGATCTGATGGCCTTCCAGATTCCCTTCAAGTTCTCGGGCACGGCCAATGCGAGCGAGGCGATCGCCGAGCGCACGCGTCCGTCGAAGATGATGGACTACGACCAGCCGCTGGTCTGGGTCGTGCTGATCCTGATGCTGTTCGGGATGGTGATGGTGTATTCGGCCTCGATCGCGCTGCCGGATTCGCCCAAGTTCTCCTACCTGCAGGGCCGTCACGAATACTTCCTGTACCGCCAGGCCGGCTTCATCGCCGTCTCGGTCGCGGCGGGGTATTTCGCCTTCCGCATTCCGGTCGCGGTCTGGCAGCGCCTGGCGCCGCTGATGTTCGTCGGCACCCTGTTCCTCCTGATGCTGGTGCTGGTTCCCGGCATCGGCACCTCGGTCAACGGCGCACGCCGCTGGCTGTCGCTGAAGGTGTTCCAGGTGCAGCCGTCCGAGATCATGAAGATCGTGGTGGTGCTGTACGCGGCCGACTTCACGGTGCGCAAGCAGCAGTTCATGCACAAGCTGACCAAGGGCTTCATGCCCATGGCATTCGCCGTCGGCGTGGTCGGCATGCTGCTGCTGCTCGAGCCCGACCTCGGCGCCTTCGGCGTGATCGTCTGCATCGCCATGGGCATCCTGTTCCTGGGCGGCTTCAACATGATCTGGTTCGGCGGCATCGGCGCCATCCTGGTGGTCGTGTTCTCCTCGATCATCGCGCTGTCGCCCTTCCGCCGCGCGCGCATGTTCGCCTACCTCGACCCATGGCAGGAGGACAATGCGCTCGACAAGGCCTACCAGTTGACCCATTCGCTGATCGCCTTCGGTCGCGGCGAACTGGCCGGCGTGGGCCTCGGCAACAGCGTCGAGAAGCTGCACTACCTGCCGGAAGCGCACACCGACTTCATCATGGCCGTGATCGGCGAAGAGCTGGGCCTGGCCGGCGTGCTGGTGACGCTGGCCCTGTTCTACTGGCTGGTCAAGCGCGCCTTCGACATCGGCCGCCAGGCGATCGCCCTCGACCAGTTCTTCGCGGGCCTGGCCGCCAAGGGCATCGGCATCTGGATCGGCGTGCAGACCTTTATCAACATGGGCGTGAACCTGGGCCTGCTGCCGACCAAGGGCCTGACCCTGCCTTTGATGAGCTATGGCGGCACCGGTGTCCTGATCAACTGCATTGGCCTGGCGATCCTGCTGCGCATCGACTACGAGAACCGCGTGCTGATGCGGGGAGGGCGGCTGTGAAGACGCCTGCTAAAAAACTGATGATCATGGCGGCCGGTACCGGCGGCCACATCTTCCCTGGCGTGGCGATCGCCCAGACCATGCGCGAGCGCGGCTGGGAAGTGAGCTGGCTGGGCACCGCCCACGGCATGGAGGGCGAGATCGTGCCGAAGCACGGCATTCCGATGGACGCCATCGATTTCGCCGGTCTGCGCGGCAAGGGCCTGGGCCATACGGTGAAGGGCGCCTTCAAGATGGCGGCCAGCTTCGCCACCTGCCTGCGCGTGCTCGGCCGCCGCAAGCCCGACGTGGTGCTGGGCATGGGCGGTTACGTCACCGTGCCGGGCGGGATGATGGCGCGCACGCGCGGCATTCCGCTGGCCCTGGTGAACGCCGACGCCGCGCTGCTGCTGTCGAACAAGACCCTGACCCCGCTGGCCGGACGCGTGCTGTTCGGCTTCCCGGCCGACTTCGGCGCGGCCGCGGGCAAGGCCGTGGTCACCGGCAATCCGGTGCGCCAGGCCATCCTCGATCTTCCAAGCCCCGCCGAGCGGTTCGCGGGCCGCAGCGGTCCGCTGCGCGTGCTGGTGGTCGGCGGCAGCCTGGGCGCCAAGGTGCTGAACGACAGCGTGCCGGCCGCGCTGGCGCAGATCGATCCTGCCAACCGTCCGATCGTGACCCACCAGTCGGGCAAGAAGAACATCGAGGCCCTGCGCGCGGCCTACGCGCAGGCGGGCGTGAACGCGAACGTGGTCGACTTCATCGACGACATGGCGGCCGCCTATGCCGGGGCGGATCTCGTGATCTGCCGCGCCGGCGCGATCACGGTGTCGGAACTGACCGCCGCCGGCGTGGCCAGCGTGCTGGTGCCTTTCGTGGCGTCGACCACCAGCCACCAGCGCGACAACGCGGTGTGGATGGACAAGCAGAAGGCGGCGATCCACCTGCCGCAGGGCGAGCTGTCCGCCGCGCGGGTGGCCCAGCTGCTGCAAACGACGACGCGCGCGGATTGCCTGGCGATGGCCGAGGCGGCCCAGCGCGTCGGCAAGCGCGACGCCAACGAGGCCATCGCGTCCGTGCTCGAACAACTCGCCAACAATAAGAAATAAGACGATCAGGAACATGAAACACAAGATCAAGCACATCCATTTCGTAGGCATCGGCGGCAGCGGCATGAGCGGCATCGCCGAGGTGCTGCTCAACCTGGGCTACAAGGTGTCGGGCTCCGATTTGTCGAGCAACGCGGCGGCCCAGCGCCTGCAGGAACTGGGTGCGCGCGTCTACCTCGGTCACGCGGCCGAGCACATCGCGGGCGCCGATGCGGTGGTCACCTCGACCGCCGTGAACGAGGCGAACCCGGAAGTCATGGCCGCCCGCGCCGCCCAGATTCCGGTGGTGCCGCGCGCCATCATGCTCGGCGAACTGATGCGCCTGAAGCGCGGCATCGCGATTGCCGGCACCCATGGCAAGACCACGACCACCAGCCTGGTGGCATCGGTGCTGGCCCAGGGCGGCCTGGACCCGACCTTCGTGATCGGCGGCAGGCTCAATAGCGCCGGCGCCAACGCGAAACTCGGCACCGGCGACTACATCGTGGCCGAGGCCGACGAATCCGATGCGTCTTTCCTGAACCTGTCGCCGATGATCGAGGTGATCACCAACATCGACGCCGACCACATGGAGACCTACGAGCACGATTTCGAGAAGCTCAAGGGCGCCTTCGTGAACTTCACCCACCGCCTGCCGTTCTACGGCCGCGTAATGCTGTGCATCGACGACCGCCACGTGCGCGCCATCCTGCCGCAGGTGACCAAGCCGGTGACGACCTACGGCTTCTCGGAAGACGCGCAAGTGCGCGCCTTCGACGCCCACGCCGAAGGTGTGCAGATGCACTTCACGGTGCGCCAGGACGGCTATCCGGACACCAGATTCGTGCTGAACCAGCCGGGCATGCACAACGTGCTGAACGCCTGCTCGGCCATTGCAATCGCGCGCGAAATCGGCATCGACGACGCCGCTACCGCGCAGGGCCTGCTGGAATTTCGCGGCGTCGGCCGCCGCTTCACCCGCTACGGCGAGGTGGCCTTGGCGAGCGGCGGCAGCTTCACCCTGGTCGACGACTTCGGCCACCACCCGGTCGAGACCGAGGTGACCCTGGCCGCCGCGCGCGCCGCCTACCCGGGCCGCCGCCTGGTGCTGGCCTTCCAGCCGCACCGCTACAGCCGCACGCGCGACCTGTTCGAGGATTTCGTGAAAGTCCTGGCCGCGCCCGACGTGCTGCTGCTGTCCGAAGTGTATCCGGCAGGCGAGGCGCCGATCGTCGCGGCCGACGGCCGTGCGCTGTCGCGCGCGCTGCGCGCCGGCGGCAAGGTCGAACCGATTTTCGTGGAAACGATCGCCGAGATGCCCGACGCGATCCGCCAGGTGGTGCGTGACGGCGACGTCGTGCTGACCATGGGCGCGGGCTCGATCAGCGGCGTTCCGCATCAGTTAATTTCGCAAACCAGCGCGCAGCCAGCTGCGCAAGCGATTTCTCAAAAGGTTACATCGTGAGCGACATCATCACCAACTTCGGCAAGGTCGGCGTCCTGTACGGCGGCCGCTCGGCCGAGCGCGACGTCTCCATCATGTCCGGCACCGGCGTGCTGCAGGCCCTGAAGAGCCGCGGCATCGACGCCCATGGCTTCGATCCGGCCGAACGTTCGCTGGCCGAGCTGGCCGCCGAAAAGTTCGACTGCGTCTTCATCGCGCTGCACGGCCGCTACGGCGAAGACGGCAGCCTGCAGGGCGCGCTCGAGCAGCTGGGCATTCCCTATACCGGCAGCGGCGTCATGGCCTCGTCGGTCGGCATGGACAAGATCACCACCAAGATCATCTGGCTGTCGAAAGGCATCCCGACGCCGAAATACGCGACGGTTTCCCCGGGCGACGACCTGGGCAAGGTCGTGGCCGACCTCGGCCTGCCGCTGATCGTCAAGCCGCCCCTGGAAGGCTCGACCATCGGCATCACCAAGGTGGAAAAAGCCGAAGAGTTCGAGGCGGCCGTCGCCCTGGCCGCCGGCTTCGACGAAGTCATCCTGGCCGAGGAATTCGTCACCGGCCGCGAGTTCACCGTCGCCGTGCTCGGCTCGGGCAAGGACGCGCGCGCGCTGCCGATCGTCGAGATCGTGGCGCCGCAGGGCAACTACGACTACCAGAACAAGTACTTCACGGACGACGTCCAGTACCTGTGCCCGGCGCCGCTGTCGCCGGAACTGACCGAAGAGATCCAGAAGCATGCGGTGAACGCTTATCGCGCGCTGGGCTGCGAGGGCTGGGGCCGTATCGACGTGCTGCTGCGCGAGAGCGACAACCGCCCCTTCCTGCTGGAGGTGAACACCTCGCCAGGCATGACCGGCCACTCGCTGGTGCCGATGGCCGCGCGTGCGGTCGGCATCGGCTACGAAGACCTGTGCGTCGAGATCCTGCGCTCGGCGCGCTGCAAGATGGTGAAGGCACAAGGCTGACAAGATGTGGCATGACGTACGCGCCCTGAACGCCACCGCCAGCACGCTGCTGGCGGCGACGCTGCTTGCGAGCATCGCGAGCGGCGTATGGTGGCTGAGCCAGCGGCCAATGTTCACGCTGCGCGCGGTGAAAGTCGAGAGCCTGTATGGCATCGACCTGCGCCACGTGAACGAACTGACCGTGCGCAACAGCGTATTGGGGAAAATCCGCGGGAATTTCTTCACCACGGACCTGGAGCAGGTGCGCTCGACCTTCGAAGCCGTGCCCTGGGTGCGGCGCGCCACCGTGCGCCGCGAGTGGCCGAACCAGCTGATCGTCGAGGTCGAGGAGCACGAGGCGCTCGGCACCTGGGGCGAAGGCCGCCTGCTGTCGGTGAAGGGCGACGTCTTCACCGCCAACCTGGCCGAGGCCGACGACGACCACGCGCTGCCGGCCTTCTATGGCCCGGCTGGCAGCGAAAAGGAAGTGCTGGCGCGCTTTGCCGAACTGCGCGCCTGGTTCGCGCCGGTCAAGCTGGTGCCGCAGGAACTGTCGCTGTCCTCGCGTTACGCGTGGACCGTGAAGCTGGACAACGGCATGAGCGTTGAGCTCGGCCGCGAGCGGGACAAGAATACCGTCAAGGCGCGCGTGCAGCGCCTGGTCGGGGTCTACCCGCAGCTGGTGGCCCGGCTGCAGGAAGGCCGCATCGACACCATCGACATGCGCTATCCGAATGGCCTGGCCCTGTCGTCGGCGGCACTGACCGTGCCGGCCGACGCGACCAAGCCGGTGAAGCCGTCGAAGAAGAATAAAACAACTACCAACAAAACAACCAAGCAAATCTAAAGCAGGCGAGCAATGACAAAAGACGCGAAAAACCTGATCGTCGGCCTCGACATCGGCACCTCGAAGGTGGTGGCCGTCGTGGCCGAGGTGATGTCCGACGGACGCCACGAGGTCATCGGCCTCGGTCAGCACGAGTCGAAGGGATTGAAGAAGGGCGTGGTGGTCAACATCGAGGCCACCGTCGAATCGATCCAGCGCGCGCTCGAAGAGGCCGAGCTGATGGCCGACTGCAAGATCCGCAATGTCTATGCCGGCATCGCGGGAAGCCATATCCGCTCGTTCAACTCGAGCGGCATGGTGGCGATCAAGGACAAGGAAGTCACCGCCACCGACGTCGCGCGCGTGATCGAGACCGCCAAGGCGGTCAACATTCCGACCGACCAGCAGCTGCTGCACACGGTGCCGCAGGAATTCATCGTCGACAACCAGGAAGACGTGCGCGAGCCGATCGGCATGAGCGGCATCCGCCTGGAAGTGCGCGTGCACATCGTCACCGGCGCGGTGTCGGCGGTGCAGAACATCGTCAAGTGCGTGCGCCGCTGCGGCCTGGAAGTGTCGGACCTGATCCTGCAGCCGATGGCCTCGGCCGACGCGGTGCTGACCAACGACGAGAAAGAACTGGGCGTGGTCCTGATCGACATCGGCGGCGGCACCACCGACATTGCGGTCTTCAGTGACGGCGCGATCCGCCACACCGCCGTGATCCCGATCGCGGGCGACCAGATCACCAGCGACATCGCGATGGCGCTGCGCACGCCGACCGGCGAAGCCGAGGAAATCAAGCTGCGCTACGGCGTGGCCAAGCAGGTGCTGGCCGATCCGGGCGAGACGCTGGAAGTGCCGGGCCTGGGCGACCGCGGTCCGCGCGCCCTGAGCCGCCAGGCCCTGGCCGCCGTGATCGAGCCGCGCGTGGAAGAACTGTTCGCGATGGTGCACCAGGTGGTGCGCGAATCCGGCTACGAAGGCGTGCTCTCGTCGGGCATCGTCCTCACCGGCGGCACTTCGCTGATGCCGGGCATGATCGAGATGGCCGAAGACATGTTCCTCAAGCCGACGCGCCTGGGGACGCCGGAGTACCGCGGCCAGCTCGCCGACGTGGTGCGCAGCCCGCGCTACGCAACGGTGCTGGGCCTGTTATTGGAAGCGAAAAAGCAGTACCTGCGCGGCCACATCGTGACTCGCCAGGATGGTTCGGTGAAGGCAGTTTGGCAGCGCATGAAGGAATGGTTCTTAGGGAATTTCTAAGCAGCAACTGGCGTACTCACTTGGCGTCTTTGTTTCGGTACAAAAACACATATTTTTACAATACTTAGTCGTACTCAAGTGTCAGTCCTGATAACCTTATGAGGTTTGGCGCTTGGCTAGGGCAATTTGAAAATTAGGAGTCACATCATGGAGTTCGATATGGTCGATAACGCGGCACTGGGCACGGTGATCAAGGTCGTCGGCGTGGGTGGTGCGGGCGGCAACGCGGTGCAGCACATGATCAACAAGGGCGTCTCCGGCGTCGAGTTCATCGCCGCCAACACCGATGCCCAGGCACTGGCGGCATCGAGCGCGAACAACATCATCCAGATCGGCGAATCGGGCCTGGGCGCCGGCATGCGTCCTGAAATCGGCCGCCAGCTGGCCGAGCAGACCCGCTCGCGCATCGAGGACTCGCTGCGCGGCGCGCACATGGTCTTCATCGCCGCCGGCATGGGCGGCGGTACCGGCACCGGCGCCGCGCCGATCGTGGCCGAAGTCGCCAAGACCATGGGCGCCCTGACCGTCGCCGTCGTCTCCAAGCCCTTCTCCTACGAAGGCCAGAAGTGCATGGACATCGCCGAAGCCGGCCTGGAAGAACTGTCCAAGCACGTCGACTCCCTGATCATCATCCTCAACGAAAAGCTGGAAGAGATCTACGAAGACGAATCGATGCTCGACTGGATGAAGCATGCCGACGACGTGCTGAACAACGCCGTGGCCGGCATCGCCGAGATCATCAATGTGCCGGGTCACATCAACGTCGACTTCAACGACGTGAAGACCATCATGAGCGAGCAGGGCAAGGCCATGATGGGCACCGCGACCGCCGCCGGCGTGGACCGCGCGCGCATCGCCGCCGAGCAGGCCGTGGCCTCGCCGCTGCTGGACGGCATCGACCTGTCGGGCGCCAAGGGCGTGCTGGTCAACGTGACCGCATCGCGCGGCCTGAAAGGTAAGGAGATCAAGGAAGTCATGGCCGCCGTGCGCGCCTTTGCCGCGCCGGACGCATCGATCGCACAGGGCATTGCCTACGACGACGCGATGGGCGACGAGATCCGCGTGACCGTCGTGGCGACCGGCCTGGGCAAGAACAAGGGCAAGATGCAGCTGGTCCAGCCGCAGCAGGTCCTCAAGACCGGCACCTACAATGCGCCGATGATGGGCACCGCCGGCCTGACCGGCGGCATGACCATCGGCCAGGCCAGCGTCGGCGGCGCCGGCGACGGCATGAAGCAGCCGGCCGTGTGGCGCCGCGAGCAGGCATCGGAGCAGGTGCAGGCGATGCAGCGCAACGGTGTCGAGACCTACGACATCCCGGCCTTCCTGCGCAAGCAAGCCGACTAAGCGTTTAGAAGGTTCAAACGAAAACCGGGTTCGGAGCTGACGCTCCGGTCCCGGTTTTTTTATGTCTCGCAAAAACGTAGGGTGGGCGCCCTGTGCCCACCCTACGATGTTTCCGCGCTGGCTCTCAAAAACCCGGCGCCGGCACTTCCGGAATCTGGTTGCGCAAACTGACGTTCAGCGTATTCCACCCCTTGATCACGGCGATCGCGTACCCCAGCTCCGCGATCTCGTTGTCGCTGAAGTGCGCGCGCAGTTCGGCGAAGTCCTCGTCCGTCGGCGTCGACTGCGGAATGGCATTCACCGCTTCCGCCCAGCGCAGGGCCGCGCGTTCGCGTGCGCTGAAGAAGGGCGCCTCGCGCCAGCCGGCCAGGGCGTTCAGGTGGCGCGGGTCGGCTTCCTGTTTGATGAGGTCGCGCCAGTGCATGTCGATGCAGACGCCGCAGCCGTTGATCTGCGAGACCCGCAAATTGACCAGCTCGACCAGGCGCGGGCCGAGGGAGCTCTTCTTCACGCTGTTCGACAGCGCGATCATCGCGTGCAGGCTGGGCTGGGCGTACTGGAAGAGGGGGATGCGTGCTTCGTGCGACATGATCTGTCCTTTCAGGAAAAGGGAGGCGCACCATGCGGCCTCCATCCCCTCAAGACGATCCGGCGGCCCGGTTTGTGACGGCCGCCGTCAGATCGTTTGCGGCGCGCCCACGAGCTTGTCCGGATTGCGGATCACGAAAGCGGCCACGATGCGGCCGGCGTCGACGATGAAGGACTGGGCCGATTCGATGCGCCCGTCCACATAGCGCAGCAGGCCCGGTTCGCCATTGACCAGCGCATGGCGGTAGGCCACGCGGCCGGGATAGGCATGCTCCAGCGACCAGTACACGCCGGCCACGCGCCCCGCGCCTTCGAGCACGCGCATGAAGGATTTGGCCTTGCCGCCGCCGTCGGACACCAGTTGCACGTCGTCGGCCATCAAGGCTTTCATGGCCGCGCGGTCGCCCGCGCTCGCGGCCCGCATGAAGCGCGCCAGCAGTTCGCGGTGCGCGGCTTGCGGCACCGTGAAGCGCGGCTGCGCCTGTTTCACGCGCGCTTGCGCGCGGTGCACGAGCTGGCGGCAGGCCGCTTCCGACTTGCCGAGCATGGCGGCGATCTCGGCGTAGTCCTGGTCGAACACCTGGCGCAGCAGGAAGGCGGCGCGTTCCTCGGGCCCCAGGCGCTCGAGCACCCAGAGGAAGGCGACCGAGACGTCGCTCGCCAGTTCGGCCGCGGACTCGGGCGTGCGCTCGTCGAGCTCGACCAGCGGCTCGGGCAGCCACCAGCCGATATAGGCCTCGCGCTCGAGCTTGCGGCTGCGCAGGCGGTCGATCGCCAGGCGCGTCGTCGCCGTGACCAGCCAGGCCTCGGGCGTGGCGACGTCACCGCGCTCGCCGGCGTTCCAGCGCAGCCAGGCGTCCTGCACCACGTCCTCGGCGTCGGCCCGGGTGCCGAGCATGCGGTAGGCGATGGCGAACAGGCGCGGGCGGACGGCGGCGAAGGCGGCGACGGGGACGCTGGAGGAGGGTGAAGGCATGGCGCATTCTCGGTCGGGTTGATCGTCCCTGCAAGACGGCCGGCGCGGGGCCGTTGTGACAACGCATTTGTAACAGCTTGCCGTTCGTCGGCGCAACTGTCGATCCGTCGCATCGGGTTCGGCAAGCCGGTCCTTGTGTTGTAGACTAGAAACATGATGATTTGTTCCACAATCGCGCGCAACTGGGAGTCGTTCTGGACCCTGCGCAAACGCAGGCCCGGCGACTGGTGGGCGCAGCTCCTGATTGCATCCGGCCTGGCGCTGCTTGCCTGGGCTGGCCTGGGCCTGCTGAGCATGGCCGGGGTCCTGACGACCGAGACGCGCGATCCGGCCTTCCTGCGCCGCCTGGTGACCGGCGTACTGCAGCTCTTTCTCGTCATCGCCTGGAGCGTGCTGGCCGTAGTGCGCCTGGCGGAGTGCCTGCTGTCCGAAGCTGCACTGGCCCGGCTGTCGCCGGTGCGCAGCCGGAGCGCGGCGCTGGCAGTCAGCCTGCTGCTGATCGCCGGCGTCATGCTGGGGAACCTGCTCGGGAGCGCGCTGCTCTCCTGGCTGTATCCGGACAGCGAACTGTTCGCCTCGTCGGCCCTGCGGCGCCAGCTGCGCTTCCTGCAATTCCTGCCTTTCATCGGCATCGTCGGCGCCATCTTCTGGCGCCAGCACCTGCAGCGCCAGACAATCAAGGATCAGGCCGCCGAAGCCCAGCTGCGCCTGCTGCAGGCCCAGATCGAACCGCACTTCCTGTTCAACACGCTGGCCAACATCGAAAGCCTGCTCGATGCCGATCCGCCGCGCGCCCGCGCCATGCTGGAAGCGTTTTCGGACCACCTGCGCGCTGGCATGGGCCAGCTGCGCGTCCAGGAGACCACGCTCGGCGCCGAACTCGAGATGGCGGCCAACTACCTGCGCCTGCTGCAGATCCGCATGGGCGGGCGCCTGCGCTTCGCGGTCGATGCCGGACCGCAGGCGCGCGCCGCGCTGCTGCCGCCGCTGCTGGTGCAGCCGCTGGTCGAGAATGCGATCCGCCACGGCCTGGAGCCGAAAGTGGCGGGCGGCGAGGTGCGCATCGTGGCCGAGGTCGACGCGGGACGCCTGCGCATCCGGGTGCTGGACGATGGCCTCGGCCAGGACGCGCCGCGCGATGGCAAGGGCGCCGGCATGGCGCTGGCGAACATCCGCGCGCGCCTCCAGCACCGTTTCGGCGACCGCGCCCGCCTGGACCTGAATCTGAGCCTGGCCAATACCGGCGGCGCCAGCGCCACCATCGAACTTCCGTACCGAACCACATCATGACCCGCGCCCTGATCGCCGACGACGAACCCCATCTCGCCCAGCACCTGGGGCAGCAACTGGCGCGCCTCTGGCCCGAACTCGAGATCGTGGGCGTGGCCGGCAACGGCATCGAGGCTGCCTCCCTCATCGCCGATCTCGAGCCCGATTTGGCCTTCCTCGACATCCGCATGCCGGGCATGAGCGGACTCGACGTCGCGCAAGGCATCGAGGGCCGCACGCGCGCGGTGTTCGTCACCGCCTACGACGAGTACGCGGTGCAGGCCTTCGAGCACGCCGCCCTCGACTACCTGCTCAAGCCCCTGCGTACCGAGCGCCTGCAGCGCACCATCGAGCGCGTGCGCGCCAGCCTGGCCGCGCCGCCGCACGACGACGCCGCGCTCGCCCAGGCCCTGCGCCGCCTGCTCGGCCAGCCGGCCGGCCAGCCCCAATTACGTTATCTGCGCGCGGGGAAGGGCGGCATGGTCCACAACATCGCGGTGGCCGAGGTCCTGTTCTTCCAGGCCGACGACAAGTACACGGTGGTGCGCACCGCGAACGACGAGTACCTGATCCGCACGCCGATCGCCGAACTGGCCGCGCGCCTGGATCCGGACGAATTCCGGCAGGTGCACCGCGCCACCATCGTCAACCTGGCCCACCTGGCCGGCACCCGGCGCGACGAGGCCAGCCGGCTGTTCCTGCGCATGCGCGGCTTCGACACCGAGTTGCCGGTGAGCCGCGCCTACGTGCCGCTGTTCGGGGCGATGTAATGCAGGAACGCCGAGGATCGGGCATACTGGCGGGATTTCCAAAATAACACCTGAGGAGTACGCATGACCATCCAGATTGGCGAGCACCTGCCGGACGGCACCCTGGCCGAATTCATCGAGACTGAAACCGAGGGCTGCACGCTCGGTCCGAACACCTTCCAGGTGGCCGATCTCGTCAAGGGCAAGAAGATCGCGATCTTCGGCCTGCCGGGCGCCTTCACGCCGACCTGCTCGGCCAAGCACGTGCCGGGCTTCGTCGAGAACGCCGAGGCCTTCAAGGCCAAGGGCGTCGACGAAATCTGGTGCATCTCGGTGAACGACGCCTTCGTCATGGGCGCCTGGGGCCGCGAGCAGAAGGCCACCGGCATCGTGCGCATGATGGCCGACGGCAACGCCGCCTTCACCAAGGCGCTGGGCCTGGACGCGGACTTCTCGAAGCATGGCATGGGCACGCGCTCGCAGCGCTACTCGATGCTGGTCGAGGACGGCGTCGTCAAGCAGCTGAACGTGGAGCAGGGCGGTTTCGAAGTGTCGAAGGCCGAGGCGCTGCTGGCCCAGCTGTAATGTAAATTCCGCATCACCCGACGGCGCCACGGCGCCGTTTTTTGTTCCGAGTAAGAAGTTAGGTGAATCAGTGAGTAAAGTCTCCGGCAACCTGCGCAGCATCTACGCGATGCTGATCGCCGTCTTCATGTTTTCGCTGATGGACACGGCGATGAAGCTGCTTGCCGCCCACTATCCGGCGATGCAGGTGGCCGCCTTGCGCTCGCTGTCCTCGTTGCCGCTGGTATGCGCCTATGTCGCCTGGCGCGGCGGTTTCAAGACCATGATGCGCGCGCGCTGGTCGCTGCATGTGCTGCGTGGCGCGCTGGGCATCGGCATGCTGGCGCTGTTCGCCTACGGCCTGAAGAAACTGAGCCTGGCCGAAGCCTATTCGGTCTTCTTCATCGCGCCGGCCCTGATCACGGCAATGTCCGTATTCTTCCTGAAGGAGAGCGTCAACCTGGCGCGCTGGATAGCCATTGTCGTCGGACTGGCCGGCGTGCTGGTCGTGCTGCGTCCCGAAGGGGGCGGCTTCCTGACCCTCGGCGGCCTGGCGATTCTCGGCTCGGCCGTGTGCTACGCGATCTCGGCGATCGCCGCGCGCATCCTGGCGCGCACCGACAATACGCAACAGATGATGTTCTGGCTGATGCTGCTGATGGCGCTCGGCGCGACGGCGCTGGCGGCGCCCGAGTGGGTGAGCGTCGACCGCGGCCACCTGTGGCTGCTGTGCGCCCTCGCCGTGAGCGGCTTTTTCGGCCAGCTCGCGATCACCGAGGCCTTCAGCCACGGCGAAGCCTCGGTGGTGGCGCCCTTCGAATACTCGGCGCTGGCCTGGGGCGTGGCGATCGACTGGCTGCTGTGGCAGACCCTGCCGGACAGCTACACCCTGGTCGGCGCGGCCATCATCATCGGCAGCGGTTTGTACCTGATCCGCCACGAGAAGACGCACGCCGAATCCGAGCATCCCTGATCCTGTCGCGCCAGCGCATCGGTTCTCGGCGAGGTTGCCAGACTGCAAGAGGCGGGCCCGGCAAGCTTGGTCAAGCACGGATATAATCGGTCCATGCTCAAACAACGAACCATCAAACAACTGGTGCGCACGACCGGCGTCGGGCTGCACTCGGGCCGCAAGGTCGAACTGACGCTGCGCCCGGCCCCCGTCGACACCGGCATCGTGTTCCGCCGCGTGGACCTCGACCCCATGGTCGAATTCCCGTCGAGCGCGGAAGTCGTCGGCGATACCCGCATGGCGTCGGTCCTGGTCAAGGATTCGGCGCGCGTCTCGACCGTCGAACACCTGATGTCGGCCTGCGCCGGTCTCGGGATCGACAACCTGTACATCGAAGTCACCGCCGAGGAAATCCCGATCATGGACGGCTCGGCCTCGTCCTTCGTGTTCCTGCTGCAGCAGGCCGGCGTGGAGGACCAGCCGGCGCCGAAGAAATTTATCCGCGTACTGAAGGAAGTCGAAGTGCGCCAGGGCAGCGGCAACAACGAGAAGTGGGCGCGCCTGAAGCCCCATGACGGCTTCAAGCTCGATTTCTTTATCGAATTCAACCACCCGGCAGTGGACGGCACGACGCAGAACGCCTCGGTCGACTTTGCCCAGGTGTCCTATGTGCACGACGTGGCGCGCGCGCGCACCTTCGGCTTCATGCAGGACGTGGAAAGCCTGCGCGGCATGGGCCTGGCTCGGGGCGGCTCGCTGGAAAATGCGATCGTGATGGACGAATACCGCATCCTGAACGCCGACGGCCTGCGTTACGACGACGAGTTCGTGCGCCACAAGATCCTCGATGCGATCGGCGACCTCTACCTGGTCGGCCACCCGTTGCTGGCGGCCTACGAGGCCCACAAGTCGGGCCACGCGCTCAACAACGACCTGCTGCGCGCCCTGCTGGCGCGGCCGGATGCCTACGAGATCGTGTCCTTCGATGCGCTCGACAGCGCGCCACCGTCGTATGTACGCCAGATGCGCGAGGAGTGGGCGCTGACGTAAGCGGTGTTGCCGTTGTAGGGTGGGCACCTGTGCCCACGCGGTCGTACCTCCGCGCGCCGCACGGCCGGCTGGAATGCGAAACGCATGCGTAGGCAGCCGGTTCAAGTTTTGCGTGAATGCGACGTGTGAATCCGCGTGGGCTCGAGAGCCAGTCTTTTAAAGGTGGGCTTCCCTGAAGCAATCGCAATAGCGTGGCACTATTATCTGCAGATTCCGTCCAAGTGGTACAGGAGGAATGTGCCATGTTGATGAACGAGGTGATAGCGCACTGCGCCAAGGGAAGTCCAGTCACGGTGATGACACGACTGGCGCTCCAGCATGCATTGGAGCCGGCTTGGCTCGACAAATTATTTAACGGCAAGCGCGGCAAGCAATATGAAAGGGAGTTGCTGTTCTCGACGACAGTAGACCTGATGTCGCTGGTAGCAGTTGGGTTACGTCCATCGCTGCATGCTGCTGCGCGAGAGTGCCCAGACTTAGGCGTGTCGGTGCAGGCACTGTACGACAAGATCAACCATACCGAGCCAAATCTGGTGCGTGCCCTGGTCACCGAAAGCGCAACGCGCCTGGACGCGGTGCTGGCGCCGATGATCATAGACGAGCCGCTCACAGTGCCGGGATACCGAGTACGGATCGTCGACGGCAGCCACCTGGCAGCGACCGAGAAGCGGCTCAAGCCATTGCGGGGTTTTGGCGGCGCACCTCTGCCGGGCCACTCCTTGGTCGTCTACGATCCGGACCGGAAACTGGTCATCGATATCGAGCCGTGCGAAGACGCTTATACACAGGAACGGGCGGTGATGACGTCGTTGCTCAAACGCGCCATGCCGGGCGAGCTATGGATCGCCGATCGCGCTTTTAGCACACGTGCCATCCTGGGCGAATGGAGCCGCCGCGGCTGCCATTTCATCGTGCGTGAGCACAGCAGCACGCCGAATCCAGCTACGCTCGGCGATCTGTCTTCTCAAGGGATTGTGGAAACGGGAGTCGTGTTCGAGCAGACAGTCGAGTTTGAGGGGGAAGCCGGGGAAACGATCGCGCTGCGGCGTATTGAACTGCGCCTGAACGGGGAGACCGACAGTGGAGAGAAAGTCATCCGGATCCTGACGAATCTGCCCAGCCAGGAATTCGAGGCTCCTGCAATAGCGCGTCTCTATCGGCAGCGCTGGAAAATCGAGACGCTGTTCCAACGCCTCGAATCTGTTTTGCACAGCGAAGTGAAGACGCTTGGTCATCCGCGCGCGGCCTTGCTCGCTTTCGGCATCGCCGTCATGGCCTACAACATCCTCAGCGTCATCCAGGCAGCCGTCTCGGCGGCGCATCATTTACGTGACAGCGGCATCGAGCTGTCGCCATTTTATGTCGCGCTCGAAGTGAGAAGCTGCTATGCAGGCATGATGCTGGCGACAACGGCAGACGCCTGGGCGCCTTACGATGCCATCGACGCCCCGCAGCTAAGCTGCCTCCTGCTGGAAATCGCCGTCCATGCACGGCTCAAGGCGCTGCGCAAGAACCCCAGTGCCCCCAAAAAACCGAAGGAGAAAACTACTGTGTCAGCTGCAGAAAAGCGCCGTCACGTATCGACGGCGCGTGTGCTCAAGGCAGGGTCCGTCAGCTGACACCTTTAAAGGACTGGCTCGAGAGCCCACCCTACGCCCTGTGCTGGCGCAGCCGTATTGAATTTACTTTGGGGTGTGCTGGGGTACGACAGCGTGGACACAGGTGTCCACCCTACGTCATCCGGTTGCGTTCCAAGGGCTCACCCGCGCCGCCGCTTCTCCGCCAGCCGCTTGATCGCCGCCACCAGGCCCGCGTTCTGCGGCGTCTCCGGCAAACTCTCTCCCAGCTCTTCGAAGGCATGCACCGCCGTCTCCGGCAGTTCCAGCGTGCGCGTCTGCACCTGTTCCGGCATTGCCCGCGTGACCTGCACCTTCAGGCGCAGCGACGTGACCTGCCAGCCGCGTCCCTGCAGGCTGGCCTGCAGCTTCGGCAGCTGCTGCTTGAGGCGCGCCGCCACGGCCGAGCTGGGTACGGCCAGCACCAGCACCCCTTCCTGGAACGAGAGCACGTCGCAGTTGCCGGCCATGGCCGGCAGGGCCATGCCGACGTCGCGCTGCAGGTCGGCCATGCGCATGGCGGTCGGCAGCAGCCGCGCCATGCGCTCGTTGGAGCGCAGGAAATCGGTCGCTTCGAACGAAGTCGGGCGGTTGCGGGTGCCGTAGATATGCATGAGGACGCTGTGTGGAGCAGGTGACGATCAGTGCGCAACATACCATAGACTGCGCACAGCGTGCACACCGGGCGCACGGCGCGCGGCGAACGCGTGCAAAGCGATGCAATTTGATAACATTCTTTCTGGCACCAGTCTTGTTATCCGGCCGATAAGCCCCAAGTGTGGCCGCATCGCATGATAAAATCAGTCGCTTTTTGCCTTGGGCGGTCTTCGATGGGTATCTTTTTGATAACATCCCTGGCTCTTTTTGCGGCGTCTTTATAAGAAACTTAGCATGTCATTCCTGACCCAGATTTTCGGCAGCCGAAACCAGCGGCTGCTCAAGCAATATCAAAAAACCGTGCGTCAGATCAACGCGCTCGAGCCGCAGATGGAAAAGCTCTCGGACGCCGAGCTTCAGGCAAAGACCCCGGAATTCAAGTCGCGCATCGCCGCCGGCGAGACGCTTGACGCCATCCTGCCCGAAGCCTTCGCCGTCTGCCGCGAAGCCGCCAAGCGCGTGCTGAAGATGCGTCACTTCGATGTGCAGCTGATCGGCGGCATGGTCATCCACGAGGGCAAGATTGCCGAGATGGGCACCGGTGAGGGCAAGACCCTGATGGCAACCCTGCCGGTCTACCTGAATGGCCTGTCGGGCAAGGGCGTGCACGTCATTACCGTCAACGACTACCTGGCCCAGCGCGACGCCGATTCGATGGGCCGCCTGTACGGCTGGCTCGGCCTGACCACGGGCGTGAACCTGTCGCAGATGCCGCACGACACCAAGCAGCAGGCCTACGGCTCGGACATCACCTACGGCACGAACAATGAATTCGGCTTCGACTACCTGCGCGACAACATGGTCTACGACGCGCGCGAGCGCGTGCAGCGCGGCCTGAACTTCGCCGTGGTCGACGAGGTCGACTCGATCCTGATCGACGAAGCGCGTACCCCGCTGATCATTTCCGGCCAGGCCGAGAACCACACCGACCTGTACTACCGCATGAACGAGGTGCCGCCGCAGCTGACCCTGCAGATCGGCGAGGAAACCCCGGACGGCAAGGGCCAGATCGAAGTCCCGGGCGACTACACCAAGGACGAAAAGGCGCACACCGTGCTGCTGACCGAAGCCGGTCACGAGAAGGCCGAGGCCATCCTCACGAAGATGGGCCTGCTGCCGGAAGGCGCCTCGCTGTACGACGCCGCCAACATCACGCTGATCCACCACCTGTACGCGGCGCTGCGCGCCCACGTGCTGTACCACAAGGACCAGCACTACGTGGTGCAGAACGGCGAAGTCACCATCGTCGACGAATTCACCGGCCGCCTGATGACGGGCCGCCGCTGGTCCGACGGCCTGCACCAGGCAGTCGAAGCCAAGGAAGGCGTGCGCATCCAGAACGAGAACCAGACCCTGGCCTCGATCACCTTCCAGAACTACTTCCGCATGTACACCAAGCTGTCCGGCATGACCGGCACCGCCGACACGGAAGCCTACGAATTCCAGGAAATCTACGGTCTCGAGACCGTGGTGATCCCGCCGAACAAGCCGTCCCAGCGCAAGGATCGCCAGGACCAGGTGTATAAATCGGCGCAGGAAAAGTACAACGCGATGTTGAACGACATCCGCGACTGCTACGAGCGCGGCCAGCCGGTACTGGTGGGTACGACCTCGATCGAGAACTCGGAACTGCTTTCCAGCATCCTGACCAAGGCAGGCCTGCCGCACAATGTGCTGAACGCGAAACAGCACGCCCGTGAAGCGGAAATCATCGCCCAGGCCGGCCGTCCGAAGATGATCACCATCGCGACCAACATGGCCGGCCGCGGTACCGACATCGTCCTGGGCGGCAACGTCGAGAAGCAAATCCAGATCATCGAGGCCGATTCGTCCCTGAGCGAAGCCGACAAGGCGGCGCAATCGCAAAAGCTGCGCGACGAATGGCAGTCGCTGCACGACCACGTGGTGAACGCCGGCGGCCTGCATATCATCGGCACCGAGCGCCACGAGTCGCGCCGCGTCGACAACCAGCTGCGCGGCCGTTCGGGCCGCCAGGGCGACCCGGGCTCCTCGCGCTTCTACCTGTGCCTGGACGACCCGCTGCTGCGCATCTTCGCCGGCGACCGCGTGCGCGCCATCATGGAGCGCCTGAAGATGCCGGAAGGCGAGCCGATCGAGGCGGGCATCGTGACCCGCTCCATCGAGACCGCCCAGCGCAAGGTCGAAGCCCGCAACTTCGACATCCGCAAGCAGCTGCTCGAATACGACGACGTCGCCAACGACCAGCGCAAGGTGATCTACACCCAGCGTAACGAACTGCTGGAAGCGGCCGACATCTCCGAGCTGATCGCCTCCCTGCGTACCGGCGTGTTCACCGACGTGGTGCGCAGCTACGTGCCGGCCGAGTCGGTCGAGGAACAGTGGGACATCAAGTCGCTGGAGTCCGTGCTGGCGTCCGAATGGGCCCTGAACGTGCCGCTGCAGCAGATGCTGGTGGACGAGCCGAACCTGAACGACGACGACATCCTGGAAAAGGTGCTGGCCGCGGCCGACGAGTCGTACAACGCCAAGGTCGCCATCGTCGGCAAGGAATCCTTCGGCGGCTTCGAGCGCAACGTCATGCTGCAGAGCGTCGACACCCACTGGCGCGAGCACCTGGCGGCGCTGGACCACCTGCGCCAGGGCATCCACCTGCGCGGCTACGCCCAGAAGAACCCGAAGCAGGAGTACAAGCGCGAAGCCTTCGAGCTGTTCGGCAGCATGCTGGACCAGATCAAGAACGAAGTGATCCGCACCGTCATGACCGTGCGCATCCAGACCCGCGAGGAAGTCGAGGCGGCGGAAGCGGCCATGGCGGCCCAGGCGGCCCACCTGGAAAACATCAACTTCCAGCATGCCGACTTCAATCCGTCGGCCGCGCCGGAAGAACTGCTGGCCCCCAGCCCGACCGGCACCTCCGCGGCGCCGGTGGCGGCCGAAGACCACAACACCTACATGGGCGTGAAGGTCGGCCGCAACGATCCTTGCCCTTGCGGCAGCGGCAAGAAGTTCAAGCAGTGCCACGGCAAGCTGGCATAAGGCTGCTCAATACAACCGGAAAGGCGTCCCGCGGGACGCCTTTTTTTATGTTTCCTGTTGAGGACCATCTTTCGTGGGGCAAGGATGCAGGGATCCCCAGGGTGGGGCGGCTTATGGGAACAGGCGTAAAAAAGCCCGCCGGGCGCGGGCCGGGCGGGCTGGTCAGTGGGCGATTACCAGGCCATCTTGTTCCAGGTATTGTCCCCGACGAACGCCGGGGCGCGGCGGCTGGTCTTAGCGGCCCGGGAACGGGTCGGTGGCCTGGTGTGCCGTGCCGGCCTGTTCGGCCATGAAACGGTCCGGGGCGGCGAAGAAGGCTTCCCACTGCGCCGCCACGTTGTCCAGTGCAAAGCGCGGATCCGGTCCCACCACCGGGCCGCCCTCGGCCGACCAGCGCCTGACGGTATCGGTCACCAGGGCCGGGTCGTTCGCATCGAGCGGCGGGTTGGCCGGGACGAGGATTTCACGGGCAGAGCCGAAATCATGCGCCAGCACCGGCGTGCCCACGGCATTCGCTTCCGCATACACCAGGCCGAAGGTTTCGGCTTGCTTGCGCTGGGGGTAGAAGACGCAGAGTGCATCCTTGACATGTTCCATCAGGGCCGCTTGCGGCAGCGATCCGAGCTTGACGATGCCCGGCGCATCCAGCAGCGCAGGATCCGCATGCTTGTAGCCGGGATCGGCAACGTAGAGCTTCATCCTCGGGTCGGCCGCATGCACGGCGCGGAAGGCCTGGACGACCTGGTCGAGGCCCTTGTGCGGCGAACTGAGCGAGATGAGCTTGTGGGGATCCCGGTTCACCTGCGCCGGACGCACGCAGGCCTCGGAAAGCGGATTGTATTGATACAGCACGCCGCCACGGCCGAGCATGCCTCCCAGCATCCGGTTGAGCGGAAAGCGGCGGATGTAGTCGCGCGTGTGCTGTGCATGGGTGCGGGACACGCAGATGATGCCGATCCGGTGGGTCAGGTATTCCGACCAGCCGAAGCGGACCTCGTCCTTCAGGTAATTGTGCAGCCATACCCACAGCCGGGCCGACGAATGCCGCGCGATGCGGCGCAGCAGGCGCGTCTTCTGGACCAGCACCACGTGCTGGGCGTCGCGCACCGCGTCTTCGAGGCCGGCGAGCGGCAGGAAGCGCAGGCTGGCGCTGTCGATTGACGGCTGCTCGCGGTTGTGCTGGACCACGGTCACGTCGTGGGTCTGCGCCAGTGCCTGCGCGACCCGGATGACGCTGGCTTCGGTGCCGCCCAGCCCGCGGGTGCGCAGCACCTCGCTGTCATAAGGGCGGGGGCACTTCGCGTCGACAAACGTGATCTTCATGTTGAGAGGAAAAATGTCGATGATCGCATGCCAGGCCTCGCAAGGCTAGTTTTCGGCGGACTTGCCGGCCCGGCTGCCAATGCTGCACGCCTTGCGGCCTGCCGGCAGTACAATATTGGATTCGTAATCTTTCCATAGAGACCACCATGGCCGTGAATTCCCCCCTGCCCGTCGCCGCCGACCTGAAACCGGTTGCCGGTATCGAGATCGGTTTTGCCGAAGCCGGCATCAAGAAGCCCAACCGCAAGGACCTGCTGGTCATGAAGCTGGCCGATGGCGCCACCGTCGCCGGCGTGTTCACCAAGAATCGTTTCTGCGCCGCGCCGGTCCAGGTGAGCAAGGCCAACCTGGCGGCCGTGACCGCCGGCGGCGCACCGATCCGCGCGCTGGTTGTGAACACCGGCAACGCCAACGCCGGCACCGGCGAAACCGGCCTGGCCAACGCCCAGGCCACCTGCGCCGAAGTGGCGAAACTGCTCGGCTGCGAGGCCCAGCAGGTGCTGCCGTTCTCGACCGGCGTGATCCTCGAGCCGCTGCCGGTCCAGAAGATCGTCGCCGGCCTGCCGGCCGCGGTGGCGAACCTGAAGGCGGACAACTGGTTCAACGCCGCCGAAGCGATCATGACCACCGACACCCAGCCGAAGGCGGCTTCGCGTACGGTCACCATCGGCGGCCATGCCGTCACCATGACCGGCATCAGCAAGGGCGCCGGCATGATCAAGCCGAACATGGCGACCATGCTGGGCTACCTGGCCTTCGACGCGAAAGTGGCGCAGCCGGTACTCGACGAGCTGGTGAAATACGCGGCCGACCGTTCCTTCAACTCGATCACCATCGACGGCGACACCTCGACCAACGACTCCTTCATGCTGATCGCCACCGGCGCCGGCAGCCTGGAAGTCAACGCGGCCAGCGGCGCGGAGTACGAGGCGCTGCGCGATGCGGTCACCGACATCTCGCGCAACCTGGCCCAGCAGATCATCCGCGACGGCGAAGGCGCGACCAAGTTCATCACCATCACGGTGGAAGAGGGCCGCGACCTGGAAGAGTGCCGCAAGATCGCCTACGCGATCGCCCACTCGCCGCTGGTGAAGACCGCCTTCTTTGCCTCGGACCCGAACCTGGGCCGCATCCTGGCAGCGGTCGGCTATGCCGGCGTGGACGACCTCGACGTGACCAAGCTCGACCTCTACCTGGACGACGTCTGGGTCGCCAAGGCGGGCGGCCGCAACCCGGACTACCAGGAAGCGGACGGCCAGCGCGTGATGAAGCAGGCCGAGATCACGGTCCGCGTGAAGCTGGCGCGCGGCGACGCCAGCGCCACCGTCTGGACCTGCGACCTGTCGCACGACTACGTCAGCATCAACGCGGACTACCGTTCGTAAGCCGCCGATGACGCCGCTCGAACAGTTTCTGCACCGCGCCGAAGCGCTGATGACGCGGCTCGAGGCGGTGCTGCCGCCACCCGTGCCGCGCGAACCGGACTGGAAGCGCAGCTTCGCCTTCCGCTGGCGCCGGCGCGCCGGCGGGGTGGGTGGATCCGGGAATTTCCTGCAGCCGGTGGCGCACGCCTCGACCATCCGCTTCGAGGATTTGCAGCACGTGGACGCCCAGAAGCGCCAGCTGGAGCAGAACACGCTCCAGTTCGTGCAGCGCCGCCCGGCGAATAATGTGCTGCTCACCGGCGCGCGCGGCACCGGCAAGTCCTCCCTGATCAAGGCCTGCCTGAACGGCTTTGCCGACCAGGGCCTGCGCCTGATCGAGGTCGACAAGGCCGATCTCGCCGACCTGCCCGACATCGTCGACCTGGTGGCGAGCCGCCCGGAACGCTTCGTGATCTTCTGCGACGACCTCTCGTTCGAGGAAGGGGAGGCCGGTTACAAGGCGCTCAAGGTGGCGCTGGACGGCAGCGTGGCCGCGCAGTCGGACAATGTACTGATCTACGCCACCTCGAACCGGCGCCACCTGATGCCGGAAAAAATGTCCGACAACGCCGGCTATACCCATGGCGAGGACGGCGACCTGCATCCGGGCGAGACGGTCGAAGAGAAGATCTCGCTCTCCGAGCGCTTCGGGCTGTGGCTGTCCTTCTATCCCTTCCGCCAGGACGATTACCTCGGCATCGTGGCGCACTGGCTGGCCAGTTTCGGCTGCACGCCGGAGCAGATCGAGGCGGCGCGGCCGCTGGCGCTGCAATGGGCGCTGGGACGCGGCTCGCGCTCGGGACGGGTGGCGTGGCAGTTCGCAAAGGATTACGCCGGCAAGCTGCCTTCATAGGGGTTTCGTAGGGTGGACACCTGTGTCCACGCGGTGCACCTCATGAAAATCGAACACGTGTTTGCATGATGTCGTACGAACATCGCAGATGCGGGGTGCTGCTACTTCGTCAAGCGTCTCGATACCATTGCCGTGCCATACCGCGTGGACACAGGTGTCCACCCTACAACCCCGTGTATCGTTCAATAACTTCAGCCTGAGCCCATGCGCCCAGGTTATCCTCGCGCACGATTTTCTATCGGCTGCACGCAACAGCCGTGATTCGCTACGCCCCAGCCTGGCGTACAATATCGGGTTTTCCGGACGGGACAATCGAATGCAGGAAGCGAAGGCCAAGCCGATCGACGTGGCGGTCGGGATCGTGATGCGCCCGAACGGCGACGTGCTGCTGGGCCAGCGTCCGGCGGGCAAGCCGTATGCCGGTTATTGGGAATTCCCAGGCGGCAAGGTCGAGCCGGGCGAAGCCATCTTTGCCGCCCTGCAGCGCGAATTCGTCGAGGAACTGGGCGTCGAGATCATCAGCGCCGAAGCATGGTGCTGCGTCGAGCACGTCTACGAGCACGCTCACGTGCGGCTTCACTTTTATATCAGCCGCGACTGGTGCGGCGAACCGCAAAGCCTGGAAGGCCAGGCCTTTGCGTGGCAAGGGGCAGTCGGCGTTACCCCGCTGCTGCCCGCAACCATCCCCTTGCTCGAGTGGCTCGATCAGCTGCGCTACGCAAGGTAAAAAAGCAGTCAACCAATCTGTTGAAGGACTCCTGTGAAAATCATCGTCTTGGGTAGTGGTGTCATCGGCACCACCACGGCGTATTACCTGGCCCAGGCAGGGCACGACGTCACCGTCATCGACCGCCAGCCGGGCGCCGGCATGGAAACGAGTTACGGCAACGCCGGCGAGATCTCGCCCGGCTACGCCTCCCCGTGGGCCGGCCCGGGCGTGCCTGCGAAGGCCGTGAAATGGCTGATGATGCAGCACAGCCCGCTCGTGGTGCGTCCGCAGCTCGACATGGCGCAATGGCGCTGGATGCTGTCGATGCTGGCCAACTGCAATCACAAGAGCTACCAGATCAACAAGGGCCGCATGGTGCGCCTGGCCGAGTACAGCCGCGACGTGCTGGTCCAGCTGCGCAAGGACACCGGCATCGCCTACGACGAGCGCAGCCAGGGCACCCTGCAGCTGTTCCGCACCCAGAAGCAGCTCGATGGCGCCGCCACCGACATCGCCGTGCTCGAGCAGTATGGCGTGCCGTATAAAGTGCTGGACCCGGCCGGCTGCGAACTCTACGAACCGGCGCTGGCCAAGGTACGCGGCAAGTTCGTCGGCGGCCTGCTGTTGCCGAACGACGAGACCGGCGACTGCTTCAAGTTCACCCAGAAGCTGGCTGAAATGGCCAAGGCGCTGGGCGTGAAATTCCGCCACGGCGTCGAGATCAAGCGCCTGTCCACCGAGGGTGACCGCATCACCGGCGTGGTCACCTCGCAGGGCGAACTGAAGGCCGATTCCTTCGTGATGGCGCTGGGCAGCTATTCGCCCTTCATCCTGAAGCAGATCGGCATCAAGATCCCGGTCTATCCGGTCAAGGGCTATTCGATCACCGTGCCGATCACGGACGCCTCGGGCGCGCCGGAATCGACCGTGATGGACGAGACCTTCAAGGTCGCGATCACGCGCCTGGGCGAGCGCATCCGCGTCGGCGGCACCGCCGAACTGGCGGGCTTCGACCTGCGCCTGCACCAGGCGCGCCGCGACACCCTGGAGCACTCGGTCACCGACCTGTTCCCACAGGGCGGCGACGTCTCGAAGGCCGAGTTCTGGTGCGGCCTGCGTCCGATGACCCCGGACGGCACCCCGGTCGTCGGCCCGACCCCGTTCCGCAACCTGTTCCTGAACACCGGCCACGGCACCCTGGGCTGGACCATGGCCTGCGGCTCGGGCCGCGTCCTGGCCGACATCGTCTCGGGCCGCCAGCCGGAGATCGGCCTGGAAGGCTTGTTCATGGACCGCTACGGCAGCGTCAACAAGCCGGTGCAGGTGCCGGGCGGAATCGTCGTTACGGCATAAGAAGCCCGGAACGGCGACCCGTAGGGTGGGCACTCCGTGCCCACGCGTTACGGGCGCCTCCTTGCACCATTGGCCGCGACAATTCGCCCGCCAACGCCAAGCGAAGCCGGATGGCATGAGTTAACGGTTTTCGGAAGCTTTGCGGGCGACAGGTTTCCGCTGACGACTGCGGACACGTGCGTAACGCGTGGGCACGGCGTGCCCACCCTACGTTATCTCGGCGGTGGTTGTCGTCGTCCCGCACGGCGCCGTTCGCGCCAGCGTTTCCAGCGTTCCTTCGCGCGCTCGCACTTGTACTCCAGGTAACTTCCCAGCGCATCACAGCCACACTCGCCCGCACATTGACCAATGCCGCGCGCGGCGCTCTTGCCGCTGCAGGGCAGGTCGGGCAGGCAGCCCGTGTCGCAGTCGCAAGGTACGCAATCGCCGCGCTGGTGGTAGAGCACTGGATTGCGCACCAGGATGCGGCTGCGGTAGGTGTCCCCGCACAGCCGCAGCCGGCGCCGCAGCAGCGCCAGCCCGGTCCACAGGCCGAAGCGTTCGATGACGCGATAACCGTGGGCCGAGCAGCTGTCGCACCCGGTCGCACAGCGATAGGCGCAGTTGAATCCTTTATGCGGGGAGAGATGGCGCTGGTAGCCGCGGATCGCAGACAGGGCTATCCCGACAAGCAATCCGGAGCGCCGCGCCAAGCTCAGTGCTGGTCGTCGAGCGGGTTATCTTGCGCCTCGTTCGGCGCGGAGCCCGGGATGGTGTATTTCTCTTCGGCCCAGGCGCCCAGGTCGATCTGCTTGCAGCGTTCCGAGCAGAACGGGCGATACTTGTTCGCTGGCGTCCATTCGACTTTCTTGCCGCAGGTGGGGCAGGCTACAACGGTCATGGCAATACGTATAAAGCGTTAGAAGTTACAGAGCGTCAGCTCGAAGGGCACGTCTTCTTCCAGCGATTTCGGCTTGAGGTCGCCGTCCTGGGTGGTGAAGCGTACCCACAGCATGTACTTGTTGGCCGAAATTTCCGGAATCGCGCCCAGCGATTCGTCCAGTCCCAGACGCAGCATGTGGTAGATCTTGCCTTGCAGCATCTGCTGGTAGTTGCCGCCGACGGCGATCATCTTGGTCGGCCGGCCCGAGTCGCGCAACAGGCGCAGCACCAGGGCGAGGGCGTCGAACAGGGGGGCGAGCGGGCCGAACCAGGCCATGATGTCGGCATGGCGCTGCTCCGCCGGGCGTTTCTGCCAGGCGTAGTATGAGGGTAAATCAAATTCGCAGGCGCCGCCGGGGATGATCGTGCGCCCGCGGATGCTCATCAGCCATTCGTTTTCACGCACGTTCTGGCCGGTCCTGCCCTGGGCACTGCCCAGGGCGCTGCTGACCTGGTCGAGCTCGGCGAGCACGGCATCCAGGGCTTCCGGGGCTACATTGGGATTGCTGCGGTAGGCCAGCAGGCTCTGCTTCTGGCGCTCGAGTTCCTGCAGGAGATCGGACTTCAGGTCGGCGCGGCCGGCCACTTCCAGCATGTCGAAGATCGTCGCGAGGGCGACGTGGTGCTGCATCGGGTGTTCCTGGTGCACAAAGAACTTGAACTTCTCGTACAGGTCTTCCAGCCGTAACAACGTGCGAATCCGCTCGTTGAAAGGATATTCGTAGACGATCAAAGTGACATTCCTCTGAATGTGGGCTGGCAAGCAACTTCGTGATTCTGAACCATGCGACGCAAAATTACAAATCCCGGATTGCAGAACTTGCCATGCGGCGGGCTTCGTCGATGTAAAACGCATGCAGGCGCTCGACCTGGGGCCGCAGGGCGTCCAGTCCGTCGTCGTTGACGACCACGTCGTCGGCCGCCGCCAGGCGCTGTTCACGCGTGACCTGGGCCGCCATGATGGCGCGCACCTGCTCCTCGCTCAGGCCGTTCCTTGCCATGACGCGCGCCACCTGCATCGCTTCCGGACAATCGATGGCCAGCACCCGCGTGACGCGCCCGACCCAGGTGCCGGACTCGATCAGCAGGGGCACGACGAAGATGACATACGGACCGCTGGCGATCGCCGCGGCGGCCGCGGTCGCCTCGCGGATGCGCGGATGCAGGATGCCTTCGAGCCTGGCGCGCGCGCCGGAGTCGGAAAACACCAGCTGGCGCATCTTCGCGCGGTCGAGCGCGCCCTCGGGCGTGGCGAAGTCCGCGCCGAATTCGGCCAGCAGGGCGGGCATGGCGGCGCCCTGCGGCGCGGTGAGCGCGTGGGCGATCTGGTCGGTGTCGACGATCGACGCGCCGAGCGCGCCGAACATGTCGGCCACGGTCGTCTTGCCGCAGCCGATGCCGCCGGTCAAGCCGACCGAAAAGGGGGAGGGGGGCGCCGCTTCCATGGGATCAGGCGACGAAGCCCTGGAACACGGAGCCGATCTGCTCGCCCCAGAGCAGGGCGATCAGGCCGGCGGCCGCCAGGTAGGGGCCGAAGGGAATCGGGTTGTCGCGTCCGCGCCTGGCGAACACGATCAGGCTGATGCCGACGATCGCCCCGACCACCGAGGACAGCAGGATGATGGTCGGCAGCATCGCCCAGCCAAGCCAGGCACCCAGCGCGGCGAGCAGCTTGAAGTCGCCGTAGCCCATGCCTTCCTTGCCCGTGACCAGCTTGAACAGCCAGTACACGGCCCACAGCACCAGGTAGCCGGCCGCCGCGCCGATCACGGCGTCGCGCAGCGGCACGAAGGTGCCGTCGATGTTGATGATCAGGCCTGCCCACAGCAGCGGATAGGTCAGGTCGTCCGGCAGCAGCTTGGTGTCGTAGTCGATGAAGGTCATCGCGATCAGCAGGTAGGCGAACAGCAGGGCGCCCAGGCCGGCCCAGCCGGAACCGAAGGTCCAGACCAGCAGGGCTGACAGGAGGCCGGTGACCAGCTCGACCGCCGGGTAGCGCGGCGAAATCGGCGCCTTGCACTTGCGGCACTTGCCGCCGAGGACGAGCCAGCTCACGACCGGGATGTTTTCCAGCGCCGTGATCTGGTGGCCGCAGTGCGGGCAGGCCGAGCGGGGCACCATCAGGTTGTAGCGGTCGGTATGGGGCAGTTCCTTGCCGCTCTCGTGCGCCACGTAGTTGTCGGATTCGCGCTGCATCATCTTCGGAATGCGGTGGATGACCACGTTCAGGAAGCTGCCGATCAACAGGCCGAACAGGGCCGCGACGAGGGTGGGGACTAGCGAGGCGGGGGCGGCAAAGAGAAGAGTGTCCAAAGGCTGGCTTCCGTGAAATCGAGATAGTTCCGTAGATCAACCTATTTTAGGGTGTTTCCGGCGTTTTGGCGAAGGCGCCGTGCATCGTGCGCTCATTCCGCCGCCCGGTTGTGGCGTGCAGGGCTCAGGGCGCCTTCGGCGCCGCCGGTGCGGGCGCTGCCAAGCGGAGTCAGGCTGCGCCCTATAAGAACCTATCTCAGCAGGCCGGAGTCGCTGCTGGCGCGCCTGGCAAGCGGGGGCTGCGTTGCTCGTCGTTGCATGGCTCGCCATGCGGCCTCCTCGCGCCTTGCCCGCGCTCGCCAGGCATCGCCATCCGCTTCCCCCTGCCTACTGAGATAGGTTCTAAAATGCGGAAGCACAGTATTACACCGGAAAACCGACATGAAAATATCCCAACGCGCCCAGGCGGTCGATCCCTTCTTCGCCATGGAATTCGGCAAGCATGCCGCCGCGCTCGAAGCACAAGGCCATCACGTGATCAAGCTCAGCCTGGGAGAGCCCGACTTCGGTCCGCCTCCCGCCGTGCTGGAGGCGGCGCGCATGGCGGTCGACGGTCCCTTGCCCTACACCGGGGCGCTCGGCACCGCGGCCCTGCGCGAGGCCATCGCCGGCTTCTACCTGCGCGAGCATGGCGTCACGATCTCGCCGCACCGCATCGTCGTCACCGCCGGGGCCTCGGCGGCGCTGCTGCTGGTCACCGCGGCGCTGGTCGACGCCGGCGACGAAGTGATCGTGGGCGACCCGTCCTACCCCTGCAACCGCCAGTTCCTCAGCAGCTTCGGCGCACGGGTGAAGCTGGTCGCGACCGACGCCGCCAGCCGTTTCCAGCTCAGCAGCGACAGCGTGCGCGCCAACTGGACGGCCGATACGCGCGGCCTGATGATCGCCACGCCCTCGAACCCGACCGGCACCTCGGTGCCGCCCGACGAACTGCGCGCGATCTGCGAATGGGCGCGCGAGCACGGCGCCTGGCGCATCGTCGATGAGATCTACCTGAACCTGGGCGACCGCGACGGCGCCGGCCGGCCGCCGCAGACGGTGCTGGCCGTCGATGATGGCGCCATCGTCATCAACAGCTTCTCGAAGTATTTCGGGATGACCGGCTGGCGTCTCGGCTGGGCCGTCGTGCCGGAGGCGCTGGTGCCGACCATGGAACGCCTGGCCCAGAACTACTACATCTGCGCGTCGACCCTGTCGCAGCAGGCGGCGCTGGCCTGCTTCACGCCGGCGTCGCTGGCCGTGTGCGAAGAGCGGCGCGTCGAGTTCGCCCGGCGCCGGGCGCTGGTGCTCGAGGGGCTCGCCGGCATCGGCCTGCCGGTTCCGGTCCCGCCGGACGGCGCCTTCTACGTTTATTTCGATGTGAGCGGGACGGGCCTGAGCTCATGGGAGTTCTGTGAACGCGTGCTGCAGGAAACCCACGTGGCGCTCACGCCCGGCAAGGATTTCGGGCATTGCGGAGCGGACCAGTACGTGCGCCTGTCGTACGCCGCCAGCGCCGAAAGCCTGCAGGAGGCGATCCGGCGCCTGGGCGGCTTCATGGCGCGCCTGAAGGGCGAGTCCGTCTAGGGCACGCAAGCGGATCCGGACACGGCTGTTCCGGATCCGGCAGGAGGCGCCGACGCGTGACGTACGCCGCCAACGCGACCTAGTCGCGGTTTGGCCACTCGGCAGTGGACGCCGTCCTCGATTTCCCGCCGCCTCCCGGCCAAGCGCGTAGTATCGACAGGCAGGCCAGCAAATGGAGGCAGGCATGTTCGACTCCGCAGTCCTCGACACCGTCATCGGCGTGGTCTTCGTGGTGATCCTGTTCAGTACCGTTTGCGCGGCCGTGCGCGAATCGGTCGATTCGCTGCTCAAGACCCGCGCCTCCTACCTCGAATACGGCATCCGCGAGCTGCTGAACGACAAGAGCGCCGGCGGGCTGGTCACGCAGCTCTACACCCATCCCGTGGTGGCCGGGCTGTTCGCCGGCGACTACAAGCCGGCCGAAGCGAGCGCGCGCTCGATGTTTTCCTGGGGACGGCGCAACCTGCCTTCCTATATTCCCGCAAAAAACTTCGCCTCGGCCCTGATCGACATCGCCGTGCGCGGGCAGGTCGGGGGTGACCCGCCGTCCAAGGCCCCCGGCAAGATCGACCTCGACACGATCAAGGACAGCGTCGGGAAGATCGAGAACCCCAGGGTCGCGCGCGTGCTGCTCAACGCCATCGACCTGGCCGAGGGCGACCTCAACCGGGCGCTGGCGAACGTCGAGGCCTGGTTCGACAGCGGCATGGACCGGGTCTCCGGCTGGTACAAGCGGCTGAGCTCGCGGATCATCTTCGGCATCGCCCTTGTGCTGGCGGTGTTCCTGAACGTCGACCTGATCCGGGTCAGCAGGGAGCTGTACAACGACGACGCCCAGCGCGCCATGGTCCTGGCCTATGCCCAGAGCGCCATGCCCGACCAAACCATGCTCACCGACCGGAAGAAAGCCTTCGACAGGCTGAGTAGCAAGACCTTCCCGGTCGGTTGGGGCGGCAAGACGCTCGCGCAGGCCTGGGACGAGGCCGGTGTCCAGAACCTGGCCGGCTGGCTGTTCACGGCCTTTGCCGCAACCCTGGGCGCTCCCTTCTGGTTCGACGTCCTGAACAAGGTCATGGTCATCCGCGCAACCGTCAAGCCGCACGAGAAAAGCAGGGAAGAGCGTTCCCAGGACAACAACTGAGGACGCCATCGCAACCACGAACGAAGCGATGTGTCGAATCGATGGAGGCGAGGATGAGCAACGCTGACGCGGCAAAGATCCAGCAGGCGCTGGTGCTGGCCGGGTTCTTCCCGGAGTGGTCGATGGCGTCTGGGGCCGGCGCACCATTGCGGCCGTGCGCGAGTTCCAGGAAAGCGAAGGCCTGCTGGTAGACGGCATCGTCGGACCGCGGACCATGGCCAGGCTGTTTCGCGGCGACCTGCCGCGGATGGAGTCGCCGCTGCTGCCGTGGATGGCGCAGGCCCGGAGCCTGCTGGGCACGAAGGAGGTGGCCGGCGCCGGCAGCAACCGCGCCATCCTGCTATGGGCCGACAATCTCGACCTGCACTAACCGGGCGACGACGTGCCCTGGTGCGGCCTGCTCGTGGCGCACTGCATGGGCTCGTCGATGCAGGACGAAATCCTGCCGAACGATCCGCTCGGGGCACGCCAGTGGCTCAACTTCGTGATGGTGTTCTGGCGCGAGAAGCGCGACGGCGCCAAGGGCCGCGTCGGCTTCTACAGCGGCGAGTCCAGCGACGCCTACCGCATCCTCGGCGGCAACCAGAGCGACAGCGTGTCGCTGGCGTGGGTCGCCAAGGAACGCCTGCCCAAGGCGCGCTGGCCGCGCACCGCCGCGTCGCTGGGCGGCGGCACGGCGATCGTCGAGGTCGAACGGAGCGCGGAGATGTCGACGGCGGAGGCCCAGGCATACCCGTCCCGCCCGGGAGCGAAGCTGTCGTTCGTTGCCCGCCAACGTGACAATGCCGGGCAGGCGATCAGGCGGCCCTGGCGACGGGCCGGGCAGCCAGCGTCCGGTCGATCAGTTCGATCCAGTGGCTGACCGGCAGCTCGGTGCCGCCCTGGATGTGGCTCATGCAGCCAATGTTGGCCGAGACGATCTCCTGTGCACCCGTGGCTTCCAGGTTCGCCACCTTGCGCTCGCGAAGCTGGTGCGACAGCTCGGGCTGCAGCACCGAATAGGTGCCGGCCGAGCCGCAGCACAGGTGGCTGTCCTGGCACAGCTTGACGTCGACACCCGCCAGCCCCAGCAGGCGTTCCACGGTGCCGCGGATCTTCTGGCCGTGCTGCAGGGTGCACGGCGGATGGTAGGCCACGCGCGGGCCCTGGCGCCCTGCCAGGAGCGGGCCCAGTTCCGGTTCGAAGCGCGCCAGTACTTCCGACAGATCGAGGGTCAGCGCCGAGATGCGCGCCGCTTTTTCCGCATAGGCCGGGTCGTGGGCCAGCAGGTGGCCGTAATCCTTGACCATCACGCCGCAGCCCGAGGCCGTCATCAGGATGGCCTCGACCGCCGCGCCGCCGCCATCCACGCCCTCGATATACGGCCACCAGGCGTCGATGTTGCGGCGCATGTCGGCCAGCGCCGCCTCCTGTTCGTCGAGGTGGTGGCGCAGCGCGCCGCAGCAGCCGGCCTTGGGCGCCGCCACCAGCTGCACGCCGAGGGTGTCGAGCACGCGTGCGGTCGCGGCGTTGATGTTCGGCGCCATCGCCGGCTGCACGCAGCCGTCCAGCACCAGCATGCGGCGCGCGTGCGAACGCGTGGGCCAGGCGGTGGCGGCGGCAGGCCGTGTCACTTTCTGGCGCAGCGCTGCCGGGAGCAGCGGACGCAGGGCCTGGCCGGCCTTCATGGCGGGCGAGAAGATCCAGCGTCGCGGCAGCAGCTCGGCCAGCGCCGCGCGGGCGGCGCGCTGGCGCAGCGGCCGCGCGACCTGGCGGTCGACCACCTTGCGGCCGATGTCGAGCAGGCGCCCGTATTGCACGCCCGACGGGCAGGTGCTTTCGCAATTGCGGCAGGTGAGGCAGCGGTCCAGGTGCTGCTGGGTCTTGGCGGTGGCCGGATGGCCTTCCAGCACCTGCTTGATCAGGTAGATGCGGCCGCGCGGGCCATCGAGCTCGTCGCCCAGCAGTTGATAGGTCGGACAGGTGGCCGTGCAAAACCCGCAGTGCACGCAGCTGCGGAGGATGGCATCGGCCTGGTCGCCTTCGGCACTGCCCTTGATGAAATCGGCAAGATTGGTTTGCATGATGGAACTCGTTAGAACTCGTTGTACATACGGGCGCGGTTGAAAATGCCGGCCGGATCGAAGCTTTCTTTCAGGCGCTGGTGGACGCGCGCGAGTGCAGGCTGCAGGGGAGCGAAGACGCCCGACCGCTTGTCGCCGCCGCGGAACAGGGTCGCATGGCCGCCGCGCTCAAGCGCCGCCGCACGGATCGCAGCGCCGTCCAGGCCGGCCTCGTTGCGCAGCCAGCGCTGGCCGCCGCCCCACTCGATCAGCTGGCGGCCCGGCAGGGCCAGCGGTGCGGAAGTCGTCGGCAGCGCCAGGCGCCACAGGCCGCCGGCCGTCTCGCCGGCGCCTGCGAAGAAATCGGTGCGCTGTTCGCGCAGGTCTTGCCAGAACCGGTCGGCCTCAGGCATGGTCTCGCCGCCCAGCTCGCGCGTGGCGGCGCTGACCGCCGCATTCGCGCCCGACAGGCGCAGCGCCAGCCGCCCGTCCTGCCAGGCGCTGGACGAGACCGGCAGCGCGCGGCCGCTCCAGGTATTCAGTTTCTCGAGCGCCTGCTGCTCGCCGAGCTCGAAGACCAGGGTGGTTTCGCACACCGGGCGCGGCAGCACCTTGAGCGAGACCTCGGCCACCAGTCCCAGTGTGCCGAGGGAACCGGCCATCAGGCGCGACACGTCGTAGCCGGCCACGTTCTTCATCACCTGGCCGCCGAAGCGCAGCAGCTCGCCGCGCCCGTCGACCAGGTGGACGCCGAGCACGAAGTCGCGCAGGGCGCCGGCGCCCTGGCGGCGCGGACCGGACAGGCCGCTGGCGACCATGCCGCCGACGGTGGCGTCGGGCCCGAAGTGGGGCGGCTCGAAGGCGAGCATCTGGTTCCGGCTCGCCAATGTCTCTTCGAGTTCGGCCAGTGGCGTGCCGCAGCGCGCAGTCACCACCAGTTCGGACGGCTCGTAGTCGACGATGCCGCGGTAGGCGCGGGTATCGAACACCTCGCCTTCGGCGGCGCCGCCGTACCAGTCCTTGCTGCCGCCGCCGCGCAGGCGCAGCGGCGTGCGCGCGGCATGGGCCGCCGCGATGCGCTCTCGGAGTTCCTGAAGTACCTGTTCCATTCTTTGTACCTTCAAATTAAATTGAAGCGGCTAACAAACCCTAGGGCAAGGCGCATCGTCGAAGACAGTACGAACGTACGGCGAGACGATGCAACGCTGCCATAGGGTTTGGTTAGCCGCTTCAGAAGCGCGGCAGGTCCGCGAAGCGGGTGAGGCCGGCAGTAACGTGCATCTTGCCGAACTCGGCGCAGCGGTTCAGCGTCGGGATGGCCTTGTCGGGGTTGAGCAGGCGCTGCGGGTCGAAGGCGCGCTTAACGGCGTGGAAGGCTTCCAGCTCGGCGTGTGAGAACTGCACGCACATCGAATTGATCTTCTCGATACCGACCCCGTGCTCGCCGGTAATCGTCCCGCCGACTTCCACGCACAGGGCCAGGATCGCCGCGCCGAATTCCTCGGCGCGTTCGAATTCGCCCGGCTTGTTCGCATCGAACAGGATCAGCGGGTGCATGTTGCCGTCGCCGGCATGGAACACGTTGGCGCAGCGCAGGCCGTAGACGGTTTCCATCTGCTCGATGCTGGTCAGGACATGGGCCAGGTGCTTGCGCGGGATGGTGCCATCCATGCAGTAGTAGTCGGGCGAAATGCGTCCCGCTGCCGGGAAGGCGTTCTTGCGTCCGGACCAGAAGCGCAGGCGCTCGGCCTCGTTCTGCGACACCGCGATGGCGCTGGCGCCGGCCGCCTGCAGCACTTCCGACATGCGCTCGATCTCTTCGGCCACTTCCAGCGCGGTACCGTCGGCCTCGCACAGCAGGATGGCGGCCGCGTCGGTGTCGTAGCCGGCCTTCACGAAGGGCTCGACCATGCGCGAGGAGGTGCGGTCCATCATCTCCAGGCCGGCCGGGATGATGCCGGCCGCGATCACGCTGGCAACTGCGTTGCCGCCGGTGACCACGTCGTCGAAGGAAGCCATGATCACCTGGGCCGCCGCCGGTTTCGGCACCAGCTTGACGGTCACTTCGGTGACTACGCCCAGCATCCCTTCGGAGCCGATGAACAGCGCCAGCAGGTCGAGGCCGGGCGCATCCGGCGCCTCGCTGCCCAGCTCGACGACATCGCCGTCGATGGTGACGACGCGCACGCGCAGCACGTTGTGCACGGTCAGGCCGTATTTGAGGCAGTGCACGCCGCCGGAGTTCTCGGCCACGTTGCCGCCGATGCTGCAGGCGATCTGGGACGAGGGATCGGGCGCGTAGTAGAGGCCGTGGGGCGCGGCCGCCTCGGAGATGGCGAGGTTGCGCACGCCAGGCTGGACGACGGCGGTGCGCGAGTAGGCATCGACGCGCACGATCTTGTTCAGCTTGGCGGTCGACAGCACGAGTCCGTCCGCGATCGGCATCGCCCCGCCCGAGAGGCCGGTGCCGGCGCCGCGCGGCACGATCGGCACCTGCAGCGCGCGGCAGACCGCCAGCACGTCGATGACCTGCTGCTCGGTTTCCGGCAGGGCCACGACCATCGGCAACTGGCGGTAGGCCGACAGGCCGTCGCATTCATAGGGGCGGGTGTCTTCGGTGTCGGCGAGCACACAACGCGCCGGCAGCACCCGCCGCAGGGCCTCCGCGACCTGGCGGCGCCGGGCCGCCAGCTTGTCGGTATCGAGGGACATCTTCATGCTGTTTCCTTACAGTGATGCTGCGCTTACTTGACCAGCGCGGTGAACGGATAGACGTAGGCCTGCAAAGTCACGAGGATGCCGACCAGGCAGGCCAGCGCGATCGAATGGAAGAACACGTAGCGCAGGATGTCGCCTTCGTGGCCATACCACTTGGTCGCGGTGGAGGCCACCACGATCGACTGGGCATCGATCATCTTGCCCATCACGCCGCCCGAGGAGTTGGCCGCCGCCATCAGCACCGGGTCCAGGCCCAGCTGGGTTGCGGAGGTTTTCTGCAGGCCGCCGAACAGCACGTTCGACGCGGTGTCGGAGCCGGTGAGGGCCACGCCGAGCCAGCCGAGCAGGGTGCCGAAGAAGGGGTAGAGCACGCCGGTGTGCGAGAACGCCAGGCCGAGCGTCGAGTCAAGGCCGGCGTAGCGGCTGGTGTAGCCGAGCGCCAGCATGGCCGCGATGGTCAGCAGCGAGTAGCGCAGCAGTTTGATGGTGTCCCAGTAGACGGCGAACAGGTTGCGCACCTTGTAGCCCATGACGAAACCCGAAATGATGGAGGCGATCAGGATGCCGGTGCCGGTGGCCGACAGCCAGTTCAGGGTGTAGACCGCCTTTTCCGCCTCGGGCGCGGTCGCCACCGGCGGCATCTTCTGCACCATCAGGTGCAGGGAAGGCCACTCGAACTTGAAGACCGACAGGCCATCGAGCATTTTCTTCCACTCGGGCACGCCCCACAGGAAGACCAGCACCGACAGGATCAGCCAGGGCAGCCAGGCCTTGAACACGGCGCTGCGCGAGTGGTGGGTCACGGCGACCGACTCGGTCGCGGCGGCGTGCTGGCTGCCGGTGAACTTGCCGGCGGCGTTGGTCCAGATCGTGGCCGGCTTCCAGACCTTGAGGAACAGGGTGAGGAACAGCATCGACGAGATCGAGGCGCCGACGTCGACCAGCCATGGGCCGTGGAAGTTCGAGATCAGGTATTGCGGAATGGCGAAGGCGGCGCCGCCGACCAGGATGGCAGGCCAGATCGCGGCCATGCCGGCAAAGCCGCAGAAAGCCCAGACCAGCCAGAACGGCACGATGATCGAGAAGAAGGGCAGCTGGCGTCCGACCATGCCCGACAGTTCCAGCAGGTCGAGGCCGGTGACGCCGGCCAGCGCGATCAGCGGCGAGCCCAGCGCGCCGAAGGCGACCGGCGCGGTGTTGGCGATCAGCGACAGGCCGGAAGCGGCCAGCGGCGCGAAGCCCAGGCCGATCAGCATCGCGCCGGTGACGGCAACGGGCGTGCCGAAGCCGCCCGCGCCCTCGAAGAAGGCGCCGAACGAAAACGCCACCAGCACCAGTTGCAGGCGGCGGTCGGTGGTGATGGTGGTGATCGACTCGCGCAGCACCTTGAAGTAACCCGCGCGCTCGGTCAGCTGGTACAGGAAAATCACGTTCAGGATGATCCAGCCGATCGGCAGCAGGCCGTTCGCGGCGCCGTACAGGGCGGCCGAGACCGCGGTATTGGCGGGCATCGAGTAGGCGAAGATGGCCACCGTGAGCGCGGCCGCGAGGCCGAGCAGGGCGGCGATATGCGCCTTGATATGAAAGAAAGCGAGCGCCGCCAACATGACGACAACGGGAATCGCCGCCGCCAGTGTCGAGAGCACGGCATTGCTCAGCGGGTCATACGTTTGGCTCCACATACTTCTAGGTCTCCTCAGAAAGTCATTTGGCCAGCCCTTGCTTGTTGCTTGTAATAGGTGGGCTGGTGATGTTGGCGCCGGGCAGGACTCTTGATCAGCAGTCCTTTCCAGCTTGTATGACAATCACATGTCATACAAGTTCTCCGTTACAGTTTATGTAACTGCCTTTATAATTGTCAATCGAGTTTTTACGACAGAAGTCGATGTTGCAAGGGAGTCACGCATGGAAAACGTACCGAATGAATCGCTGGGCCTGCCTGCGACCCTGGCCGATCGCGTGACGGAAGTACTCCTCGAAAAGATCAGGAGCGGCGAGTTCGCCGCGGGCGAGCGCCTGCCGTCGGAGGCGGCGCTGGCGCTGCGCTTCAGCGTCAGCCGCACCGTGATCCGCGAGGCCGTGTCGCGCCTGAAGGCGGAAGGCATCGTGGCCACCCACCAGGGCAAGGGCACGCTGATCGTCGGCGCGGTCCAGCCGCCGCGCTTCCAGATCGACGTCGACATCGACGGCCTGGTGCCGGCCGTGCTGCGCGTGATGGAAGTACGCAGCGGGCTGGAAGGCGAGGTGGCTGCCCTCGCGGCCGAGCGCCGCACCAGCACGCAGAACGAGGACATCCAGCGCGCGCTGCGCGCCATCGACGAGGCGGTGGCGGCCGGCCACAGCGGCGTCGACGAGGACCTCGCGTTCCACAACGCGATCGCCGACGCGACCGGCAACCCGCTCTACACCTCGCTGCTCGGCTTCCTGCGCCAGTTCCTGCGCGAAGCCATCACGCTCGGCCGCATGAACGAGCCGCGCTTCGGCGACATCAAGACGCTGCTGCGCGACGAGCACCGCGCCGTGGCCGAGGCGATCGACCGCCAGGACGCCGAGGGCGCCCGCAACGCGGCGCGCGGCCACATCGCCAACGTCGCGGCGCGCATCCGCGGCGCCGATGTCGAATCCTGGAGCGACGCAAGCCGCGAAGTGGCGCGCAAGCTGGCGAAGTCGGAAGAGGATGTATTGAAGCAGGTGGGGGAGGGGCATCGCTAGCCGCGGCGCGCCCGCCCGACAAACGCAGTGGATCAGCAATGTGACGTATCGCCGAACAATAACCTTAGCAGCCTGGACCCTATCTGACATGATCATTTCATCCGCAACCGACTTCCGGGAAGCCGCCCGCCGCAAGCTTCCGCCCTTCCTGTTCCACTATCTCGACGGCGGCGCCGGCGCCGAGCAGACCCTGCGCGCCAACGTCGCCGACCTGCAGGACGTGAAGCTGCGCCAGCGCGTGCTGCGCGGCTCGGAAGACCTCGACCTGACGGTCGACTGGTACGGCCAGCGTCACGAGCTGCCGATCGCGCTGGCGCCGATCGGCCTGGCCGGCATGTACGCGCGGCGCGGGGAAATCCAGGCGGTGCGCGCGGCCTGCCAGCGCAAGATCCCCTTCATCCAGTCGACGGTGTCGGTGTGCTCGCTGGCCGAAGTGGCGGCCCAGGCCTCGCGACCGATCTGGTTCCAGCTGTACGTGCTGAAGGACCGCGCCTTCATGCGCGACGTCATGCGGCGCGCGGCCGAACTGGGCGCGACCACGCTGGTGTTCACGGTCGACATGCCGGTCCCCGGCGCGCGCTACCGCGACGCCCACAGCGGCATGAGCGGGCCGAACGGCCCGATGCGGCGCGTGTTCCAGGCCATGCTGCATCCGCGCTGGGCCCTCGATGTCGGCCTGCTGGGACGGCCCCACGACCTGGGCAACATCTCGGCCTACCGCGGCCACGCCACCGGCCTGGAAGACTATATCGGCTGGCTCGGTTCGAACTTCGATCCGGCCATCACCTGGCAGGACCTGCAATGGATCCGCGACGAGTGGCCGGGCAAGCTGATCATCAAGGGCGTCCTCGACACCGACGACGCGCGCGACGCCCTGGCCTTCGGCGCAGACGGCATCGTCGTCTCGAACCATGGCGGCCGCCAGCTCGACGGCGCCATCTCGACCGCCCAGGCCTTGCCGGCGATTGCCGAGGCGGTGAAGGACAAGATGACGATCTTCGCCGACGGCGGCGTGCGCACCGGCACTGACGTGTTCCGCATGCTGGCCCTCGGCGCCGACGGCGTGCTGCTCGGCCGCGCCTTCGTCTACGCGCTCGCGGTCGGCGGCCAGGCCGGGGTCGAACGCCTGTTCGCCATCCTCGAAAAGGACTTGCGCACCAACATGGTCCTGACCGGGGTGAAGAGCGTGCGCGAGATCGGGCCGCATTTGCTGGCGCGCTAGCGCACGCCGGGCCTTCCGGTCCGTGCGCGGCAGGCCTGCCATCCTGTTGCAAGCAGCCGGTTTGCCTGCGGTGCGCTACGTCTTTCTATGGCGTGTATCATGACCCCATCTGCGTCGATTCCAGCCTGACGCACGTGTTCTGGAGCAAGGTGGAGGTCACCGTGGTCACGCAATCGAGCTCGAGGGGATTTCTCGACATTCTCAGCCTGCTGTTCACCGCGCTCACGGGGCTGTATCTGCTGGTCGGCGGCGCATGGCTGCTCTCGCTGGGCGGATCGGCGTATTACGTCGTGGCCGGTGTGGCGCTGCTCGGTGTGACCTGGCTGCTGTACCGCCGCCGTCCCGGGGCGCTCGCGCTCTATGCACTCGTGCTTGTCGGCACGGCCATCTGGTCGCTGTCGGAGTCGGGGCCCGATTTCTGGGCGCTCGCGCCGCGCTCCGGGGTACTGGTCATTTTCGGCGTATGGCTGCTGCTCGTGAGCCTGCGTCATCCGCCGCGGAGCAGGCTCGACCTGGGTTCGCTCCTGGGCGCGCTCGTGATCTGGGCAGGCGTCCTGGTCTACGCGTCCTTCAACGATCCGCAGACCGTCGATGGCGCGTTCGCCGCCACCGCCGCCGTGCCCGCCGCGAACGAGAACGCCAATGCCGATGCCATCGCGCCTTCCGAGTGGCCCGCCTACGGCCGCACCCAGGAAGGGACCCGCTATTCGCCGCTGCAGCAGATCACGCCGGAGAATGTGAAGAACCTGCAGGTGGCCTGGACCTTCCGCACCGGCGACATGAAAGGGCCGAACGACCCCGTCGAGATCACCGATGAGGTCACGCCCATCAAGATCGGCGACCTGCTCTACCTGTGCTCGCCGCACCAGATCCTGTTCGCGCTCGACGCGAAGACGGGTACGCTCAAGTGGAAATTCGATCCACAACTGAAGACCGATCCGACCTTCCAGCATGTGACCTGCCGCGGCGTGTCGTATGTCGATCTCGCGGCAGGCGCCGCACCGGCTGCCCCGGCCGCACCGGCGGGGGACGCCGCGCCAGCCGCAACGGTTGCCGACGCCGATGCGGCCTGCACGCGCCGCATCTACCTGCCTGTCAACAACGGCCATCTCTACGCGCTCGACGCGCTTACCGGCAAGCGCTGCACGGACTTCGCCAACCGCGGCGATCTCGACCTGCAGCCCGGCATGCCGGTAACGAACCAGAGCAGGAACATGTACATGCCGACGTCGCCACCGATCGTCACCGACAGGGTGATCGTCGTGGCGGGCTCGGTCGAAGACAACTACTCGACGCGCGAGCCCTCGGGGGTGATCCGCGGCTACGACGTCCGTACGGGCGCCTTCCTGTGGGCCTTCGACCCGGGCGCGAAAGACCCCAACAGGATCCCGGGCCCGGGCGAGCATTATTCGTGGAATTCGCCGAACTCATGGGCGCCCTCCGCCTACGACAAGGCGCTCGACATCGTCTACGTGCCGATGGGCGTGGGGACACCGGACATCTGGGGCGGCAACCGCACGCCCGAGCAGGAGCGCTATGCCAACGGCCTGCTCGCGCTGCATGCGTCGACGGGCAAGCTGGCCTGGTTCTACCAGACGGTGCACCATGACCTGTGGGACATGGACCTGCCTTCGCAACCGACACTCGCCGATATCCCCGACAGGAACGGCAACATCGTGCCCGTCGTGTACGTGCCGACGAAGACCGGCAACCTGTTCGTGCTCGACCGCCGCACCGGCGCGCTGGTCGTGCCCGCGCCCGAGAAACCGGTGCCGCAGGGCGCGGCGCCGGGCGACCGCGTCTCGCCGACCCAGCCGTTCTCCGAACTCACCTACCGCCCGCCGAAGCTGCTGACCGACGCCGACATGTGGGGCGCGACCATGTACGACCAGCTGATGTGCCGCATCATTTTCCATCGCTTGCGCTACGAAGGCACCTTCACGCCGCCCTCGATCCAGGGCACGCTGGTCTTCCCCGGTAACCTGGGCATGTTCGAGTGGGGCGGCCTTGCGGTCGACACCGACCGCAAGATCGCCATCGCCAACCCGATCTCGCTACCCTTCGTCTCGCGCCTGGTTCCGCGCGGCCCGGACAATCCGGTCGAGCCGAAGCCGGGCACGAAGAGCGGCGGTTCCGAGCTGGGCCTGCAGACGCAATACGGTACGCCGTTCGGCGTGATGCTCAATCCCTTCCTCTCGCCGCTCGGCCTGCCGTGCAGGCAGCCGGCATGGGGTTACATCTCGGCGATCGACCTGCAGACCAACCAGATCGTGTGGAAGAAGCGGATCGGCACGACCCGGGACAGCGCGCCGGTGCCGCTGCCGTTCAAGGTGGGTATGCCGATGCTGGGCGGGCCGATCGTGACGGCAGGCGGCGTGGCGTTCATCGCCGCGACGGCGGACAACTATCTGCGCGCCTTCGACGTGAAGGACGGCGCCCAGCTATGGGAGGCGCGCCTGCCGGCCGGCGGCCAGGCCACGCCGATGAGCTATGCGGTCGACGGCAAACAGTATGTCGTGATCGCCGCGGGCGGACATGGTTCCTTCGGCACCAAGCTCGGCGACTATGTGATCGCCTACGCGCTGCCCTAGCAGGGGCAGGCGGGCGCGGCGCAGGACCGGCCGCGCTTTCTTGACCGGGTGTGAAGCGGCGCGGATGAACTCTGGCGCGCGATGCCACTCCAACGGTCGATGACACCAGCCCGAATCGGTGGCCGAACATGGCAAAGCACAACCGGCTCATGTGTTTTCGACGCGGCCTGGCCAGGCTCGGCGTCGTTGCCGCGGCAGCATCTGCCGTGGGCGCGGCCACCGCCCATGCCGAAGACATCGCAAGCAGACCGCATCTGCTGGGGGATTGGGGCGGCCAACGCGAGCGCCTGGCCGAGCGGGGGGTGGTGTTCAATTTCGCCTACGGCAGCCAGGTGGCCCACAACTTCAGCGGCGGCACCGACCGCCTGACGCGCTATACCGACCAGTGGGAGTTCGGCGCCACGCTGGACCTGGGCAAGCGCTGGGGATGGCAGGGCGCCACCTTCCAGTTCACCATGACCGACCGCAACGGACGCAATCTCGGGGCGGACGCCAACATCGGCAACAACATGCTGATCCAGGAAGTCTACGGACGCGGGCAGACCTGGCACCTGACGCAGTTGTGGCTGAAACAGAAGCTGCTCGAGGAGCGGATGGAACTCAAATTCGGCCGCATGACCGTCGGCGAGGATTTCTTCAGCTTTTCCTGCGATTTCCAGAACCTGACCTTCTGCAGCGCCCAGCCTGGCAACCTGGTCGGCAGTTACTGGGTCAACTGGCCAACCAGCCAGTGGGCCGCACGCGTCAAGTATCACACCTCGAGCAACAGCTACATGCAGGTCGGCGTATACCAGGTCAACCCGAAGTACGTGGACGACAAGTACGCGCGCCACAACGGCTGGAAGCCGAACAACCCAAGCGGCACGACCGGGGCCTTGATCCCGCTGGAAGCGGGCTGGCAACCGAGCTGGCGCGGCCTGCCCGGATCGTACAAGATCGGCGCCTGGTACAACACCTCGAACGGCGACGACCTGTACTTCGACGTGAACCGCCAGCCGCGCGGCCTTAGCGGCCTGGAGCCGCTGGAACGCAACGGCCAGTACGGCGCCTACCTGAGCTTGCAGCAGCAGGTCACGGGCAGCGCCGGCGGCCGCGGCGCCACGGTCTTCCTGAACTTCACCCAGGCCGATCGCAACACGGCGCAGCTGGATCGCCAGCTCGCGATGGGCGTGCAGTACAAGGGGCTCTTCGAGGGGCGCCCACAGGACTCCCTCGGCCTTGCCGTGGGCGCCACCCATAACAATGGGCGCTACGCCGATTTCGCGAACCAGAACAATCTCCGCACCGGCGGGAATGTCATCGCGGGCAGGAGCTACGAGTACGTGAGCGAGCTCTATTACGCGTGGGCGCCGGTCCCCTCGGTGTCGGTACGCCCGAATGTGCAGTACATCGTGCATCCGGGCGGGACGACGCGCAACAATGACGCCTTCGTGATCGGCCTGAAAACCATCGTTGCGTTCTAGGAGGTATGCCGGGTACTTGCAGGAAGTACGCTTACAAGCACGCTTACACCACCGACCCCAGCTTGAAGATCGGCAGATACATCGCCACCACCAGCCCCCCGATCAGCACCCCCAGGATCACCATGATCAGCGGCTCCATCAGCGACGACAGCGCGCTGACCGCCTCATCCACTTCTTCCTCGAAGAAGTCCGCCACCTTGCCCAGCATCGCGTCGAGCGCGCCCGATTCCTCGCCGATGGCGACCATCTGCGTCACCAGGCTGGGGAAAACGTTCACGTTCTGCATGGCGACCGTCAGGCTGGTGCCGGTGCTGACTTCCGTCTGGATGCGCTTGGTCGCTTCCAGGTAGACGTTGTTGCCCGAGGCGCCGCCGACCGAGTCGAGGGCCTCGACCAGCGGGACGCCGGCGGCGAACATGGTCGACAGCGTGCGCGTCCAGCGCGCGATCGTGGCCTTGCGGATCACGTCGCCGAAGATCGGCAGGCGCAGCAGGATGCGGTCCATCGCCTGCTGCATCTTGAGGGAGCGGCGCCAGGCCTGGAAGAAGAAGTAGATCGACGCGAAGATCGAGCCGAAGATCGCCCACCACCACTGGACGAAGAACTCCGAGATGGCCATCACGACCAGGGTCGGCGTCGGCAGGTCGGCGCCGAAGCTGGAGAACACGGACTTGAAGGCCGGGACCACCCAGATCATGATGATGGCGGTGACGATGAAGGCGATCGCCAGGATCGCGATCGGGTAGGTCAGGGCCGACTTGATCTTCGATTTCAGCGCCAGCGTCTTTTCCTTGTAGACGGCCAGCCGGTGCAGCAGGTCCTCCAGGATGCCGGCCTGTTCGCCGGCGCCCACCAGGTTGCAGAACAGCGGGTCGAAGTAGCGCGGGTACTTGCGGAAGGCGTTGTTCAGGCTGGTGCCGGTCTCGATGTCCGAACGCAGGTCCAGGATCAGCTTCGACATCGAGGGATTTGCATGGCCCTTGCCGACGATGTCGAAGGATTGCAGCAGCGGCACGCCGGCCTTCATCATCGTCGCCAGCTGGCGCGTGAACATGGTCAGGTCCTTGTCGGTGATCTTGCGGCCGGAGCGGTAGATCTTCTTCTTGACCCGGGTGACCATGATGCCCTGGCGGCGCAGCGTCACGTTGACGATCGCCTCGCCGCCCGCGCGCAGTTCGCCGCGCACGGTCTTGCCGGTCTTGTCCTTGCCTTCCCAGGCGTAGACCGATTCCTTGACCTGCGCGCCGCCGCGGCTGCGAGTGGGGAGGGATGTAGCCATATGAATCCTGTCTTATTCGTTGGTGCAGCCGAACACTTCTTCGAGGCTGGTCAGCCCCTGTTTCACTTTCAGCAGGCCCGAGCGGCGCAGCGAATTCACGCCTTCCTTCTCGGCCTGGGCGGCGATCTGCATCGCGTTGCCGTGCGCGAGGATCAAGGCCTCGATCGCGGGGGTGATCGGCATGATCTGGTAGATGCCCACGCGTCCCTTGTAGCCGGAACCCAGGCAGCGCTCGCAGCCGACCGGACCGTAGGGCTGCCATTCGCCCTCCAGGTCGCTCTCGCGGTAGCCGGCGCCGAGCAGGGCCTCGCGGCTCATCTCGAGCGGCTGCTTGCAGCTGCACAGGCGGCGCGCCAGGCGCTGGGCCGTGATCAGGATCACCGAGGAGGCGATATTGAAGGGCGCGACACCCATGTTCATCAGGCGCGTCAGCGTGGACGGCGCGTCGTTGGTGTGCAGGGTCGAGAACACCATGTGCCCGGTCTGGGCGGCCTTGATCGCGATGTCGGCCGTTTCCAGGTCGCGGATCTCGCCGACCATGATGATGTCCGGGTCCTGGCGCAGGAAGGACTTCAGGGCCACCGGAAAGGTCAGGCCGGCCTTCTCGTTGACGTTCACCTGGTTCACGCCGGGCAGGTTGATCTCGGCCGGGTCTTCCGCGGTCGAGATGTTGATGCCGGGTTTGTTCAGCACGTTCAGGCAGCTGTACAGCGACACCGTCTTGCCGGAGCCGGTCGGCCCGGTCACCAGCACCATGCCGTAGGGGCGGGAGATGGCGTCCAGCAGCAGGTTTCGCTGGTCCGGATCGTAGCCGAGCGAGTCGATGCCCATCTGCGCCTGGGTCGCGTCCAGGATACGCATGACGGTCTTTTCGCCGAACAGCGTGGGCAAGGTGCTGACGCGGAAATCGATGGTGCGCGTGGGCGACAGGATCAGGCGCATCCGGCCGTCCTGGGGCACGCGCTTTTCCGAGATGTCGAGCTTGGCCAGCACCTTGATGCGCGAGACCAGCTTGTCGCGGATCGACAGCGGCGGCATCGCGTGGTCGCGCAGCACGCCGTCCACGCGCATGCGGATGCGGTAGTGCTTTTCGTAGGGCTCGAAGTGGATGTCCGAGGCGCCCAGGTTCACCGCGTCCATCAGGATCTTGTTCAGGAAGCGCACGATGGGCGCGTCCTCGACCTCGTTGGTGGCTTCAGGCGAGGGCGCCGGCGCTTCCTCTTCGGCGAATTCGATCTCGGCCTCTTCGCCGGCCAGCTCGGCCAGGCTCTGCTCGGCGCCCTTGGCGATGGTCGCCAGCAGGTTCAGCAGGGCGTCGTGGGCCACGATCACCGGCTCGACCGCGGCCTCGCTCTGGAACTTGATCTGGTCCAGGGCCTGGGAATTGGTGGGATCCGAGATTGCCACCGACAGCCGGTTGCCGCGCTTGGCCAGGGCGATCACGCGCTGCGCCGCCATCAGCCTGGCGTCGATGGCGCCAGGGGGCAGGGCGTCCAGGCTGAAGCTGGACAGGTCGAGCAGCGGATAGCCGAAGGTCTCGGCGCAGAACACGGCCAGCGAGGCGGCGTCGATCGTGCCGCCGACCACCAGCGCATCGATGAAGGGAGTGCGCTCGGCCGCCGCCTTCTTCTGCAGCGCCTCGGCCTGGGCAGGCGTCAGGCGGCCGGCCTGGACCAGGGCGCGCGCCAAACCCGACATCGGTGTGCCTGAAGTCGGGTTCGGGAGGACTGCTGCCATAGTCGATTGAAGGAAGGACAATAAGGCCGCGCGGGGGCCGGGACCGTGCGGGAGAACTCTTCGGATCATGCCTATGGGCATCAAGTTTGTAAAGCGTTTCCATAGGGCACGATGCGCTGACGCGACGCAGACGAAATGGCAGGCCGGGGTTTGTTATTGCAGCGTCAATGATGTGGACGATTTGACCAGACTGATCCATTGATATATCCGGAATCTGGTTTGACGCGGCGCATGAACTGGCTTGCGGCGGTGACCGTAGGGTGGGCAGCTCGACCCTGGTGCCTGGGTCCAGGCAGCTTATGCGCTGCCCACGCGGCCTACGGTCGCCGTCGGCAACTTTGGCAGCATCCAAAAAAACAGGCGCCCGCAGGCGCCTGTGCTCTATATATATAGAGAGAGAACCGCTCAGCGCAGCGCCAGCGGCGTCGGGCGCGAGGCCAACGCCACGGAATGGCCGGCGTCGGCCAGCTTGAACACCGACAGGGCGCCGGTCAATTGGCCGGTCTGCTCGGTCAGCGATTCGGCTGCGGCCGAGGCTTCCTCGACCAGGGCCGAGTTCTGCTGGGTCATCTCGTCCATGCTGTCGATCGCGCGGCCGATGTCCTCGATGCCTTCGCTCTGGCGCTGGCCGGCCATGGCGATTTCGACCATGATGTCCTGCACCTTCTTCACCGATTCGACGATCTGGCCCATGGTCACGCCGGCCTGGTCGACCAGGGCGCTGCCGGCGTTGACCTTCGAGACCGAGTCGCCGATCAGTTCCTTGATTTCCTTGGCCGCCGCCGCGCTGCGCTGGGCCAGGTTGCGCACTTCGCCGGCCACCACGGCGAAACCGCGGCCCTGCTCGCCGGCGCGCGCCGCTTCCACTGCCGCGTTCAGCGCCAGGATGTTGGTCTGGAAGGCGATGCCGTCGATGACCGAGATGATCTCAACGATCTTCTTGGCCGAGGTGTTGATGTCGCCCATGGTCGTGACCACGCCGCCGACCACCTGGCCGCCGCGGGTCGCGATGTCGGTCGCGTTGACCACCAGGGCGTTGGCTTCGTTGGCGTTGGCGGCGTTCTGGCGCACGGCGCCGGTCAGTTCGTCCATGGCGCGCGCGGTGCGCTCCAGGCTGGCGGCCTGCGATTCGGTGCGGCCGGCGAGGTCCGCGTTGCCGCTGGCGATTTCGGCGCTGGCAACCGCGATCGTCTCGGCCGAATCCTTGATCTCGGCGACCATCGTCGCCAGGCGCGCGCGCATGTCCTTCAGCGCGACCAGCAGGCTGGCCGTGTCTTTCGCATCGGTGCGGATGTCCATCGCCAGGTCGCCGGCGGCGACGGCGCGGGCGATCTCGCGGGCATACTCGGGCTCGCCGCCGAGCTGCTGCCAGATGGCGCGCACCACGAACCAGGACACCAGGGCGAGGGCAGCGACGACGACAACGGCGGTGAGAATCATGGTCCACAGCACGCGGTTGACGTTGGCCGCGCTACGCTCGACGCCGGCGGCGAACTGCTCCTTGGCTTTTGCCTGGGTCTTGTCCAGGTCGGCGTTGAGGGTGGCCAGGGTGCTCTGCATCTTGCCGACCACGGCCTGCGGGTCGCCTTCCTCCATCTCGAGCATGATGCGCGCGGCGGACAGCGCCGGCGCGTAGTAATCGTTGAATTCCTTCAGCAGGCGCGCGCCGGTTTCATGCTGGCCCTCGATCTGCCCGAGCTGCTGCAGGTGCGCGCGCACCTTGTTGGCCTGCTCGTTGACCTGGCCGAGGCGGTCCTTGTCGCCTTCGCTGACGGCGTCGCGCAGGCCGGCGGTGACTTCGCCGATCTCGAGCGTCAGCGTCTTGGACGCGTCCAGCAGCGGGTAGTCCACGCTCTCGGTGGAATTGATCGACTTCAGCGCGTCGGTCGCGATCATCGCGCTCACGCCCACGCCGAGGCCGAAAATCAGGGTCGAAATGACCGGAAGTGCCCAAATCCTGCGCTTGATGCTCATGTTCTTGTCTCTCACTATCAGCAAAACGCCCCGCCGGCGTAGCGCTGGCGGGGCGGGTTCGGAAAACAGCTTGTTGACTGCTTATTGACTGCTTACTGCTTACTGCGCCGTATAGACGACCTTGACGCTGCCGTCGACCGCGCTCTTTTCCATGTAGCCGATCGCCTTCGGGTTACCGGCCACGAGTGCCTTCACGGCGGCGCTGTTGGCGACTTCCTTCGGCATCGAGGCCTTGCCGGTGAAGACCAGCTTGGACCACAAGGCCTTGGCCTGCGAGGCGTCCTTGTCGGTCACCTTCTTGTAGAACTCGGCGCGGACGGGCGCATCTTCCGGCTGGTCGATCGGGGTCATCGCGGTCGATTTGCCGAGGAAGAACTGGGCGACCTGTTCCTTCGTCATCGAGGCTTCGGCAGCCTTCGGGTTGACCACCACGACCACTTCGGCCAGGGCCGGGACGGCGGCGGAAAGAAGCGCGGCGGCGATTGCGGCGTTGATCAGTTTTTTCATGGGGTGCTCCTTAGAAGACGAAGTCGACGGCGACGGCGCCGACGGTCACGTCGCGGTGGAAGCCCGGCTGCGCATTGAGCAGCAGGCCGCTGCCGACTTTCGGCTTGACGCGGTCGATCTGCGCCTTCAGGGCGATCGAGCGGTACAGGTCCCAGCGCACGCCGACCGAGGTCGTGCTCTGCTCGCCCTGGCCGACGCCGGTGTACCGCACGCGGGCGGCGCCGGCGCGCAGCGGCGCCAGTGCGGCCACGTTCGCCGGCACGGTATTGGTCGGGTGGCCGTCGATGGCCAGCTTGGCGTGCATGACGTACGGCAGCACCTTGCCGAAGCGGTAGCCGCCCATCGCGTACCACGAGCTGGTGTCGTTCACGTAGGTGTCGGTCTTGCGTTTGGCGTACTCGCTCTGCAGGACGATGTTGTTCCAGTCCATGCCCAGGCCGAGCGAGGTGAACGAGGCGTCCTTGTCGCGGGCATCGAGTTCGTTGGCGAAGGTGGTCAGCTGCGGCAGGTTGTAGGTGGCGCCGGTGCCGCGCAGGGTGGTCAGCAGGCCGGCCAGGCTGGCCGAGCCGGTCACGGTGACCTTGGCGTCGGTGCGGCCGAAGCGCAGGGTGAACGGACCATGTTCGGCCACCACGTTCAGGCCCAGCAGTTGTTCGCCTTTGGCGCGCAGGCCGTAGGCCAGCTTGCCCTTGGCGCGGCCGTAGGTCACCTGGGTGGTGACGGTGGTGTCGCCGAAACCGTGCTGCCAGGTCAGGTCGACGCCGTCGACGCTTTCGAACGGCACCTGCGAGTACATCTCGTTCGGGGCGCGCAGGAAGGTGCTGGCGTAGCCGACGTTGCGGTAGTCGGAAATCATGAACACCGACAGGCCGGTGCGGCCGATGCGCAGGCTCACTTCATCGCTCAGGCGTGCCTTGGCGAATGCCCAGGTCAGGTCCGCGCCGTAGTCGTCTTCGGCATCGCGGCGGACGACGCCCTGGCCGGTCAGCGACAGCCAGCTGTTGACGGTGACGTCGGCCTGCAGGCCAAGGTTGGAATCGACGCCCGTGCGCGGGTCTTTCTTCGCGCCGGCGGCCTGGTTCGGACGGCCGAACTCCGCCTGGTCGGTATTGGTCCAGGTAAGGGCGCCGGTGCCGAAGCCGCGGACCTTGACGGCGGGGCCATCGGCTTCCTGGGCGAAGGCCGACGAGAGCGCCAGCGGCAGGGCCAGGACGGTGGCGAGAATCTGCTTATTCATAAGACAACCTGTAACGTGTACTGTGTTTATAAGATTTACTTCTAGTTATTTCTTTTCCGCATGCATGTAGCATGAATAGAAAGAAACAATTCTATCCATTGAGCAAAAGTAAAGACAAGGGAAAGTAGTATTGGTAAGAAAAACTAGAAGAGTTGCGCGCTCAGGTCGTTGTTTTGTTGAAACAAAGCGGCAAAAAGGTAATAAGCAAATGCGTTTTTCGCATTAAGAATGTGTCGCGCACGCGCGAGGCAGGTTAAATCGGTTAAATCGGTTGAATCCGTTAAATCAGTTAAATGGGTTAAACGGGTTAACTAACTTAACCATGGTTTGTAACCATGCTTGTTAATTCCACCAGTGCGTGGTGGCGCCCATGGCGGGCAGGCGGGCCTGGACGGCCTCGTGGATGAGTCCCGCGCGCACGGCCTGCTCGGCCGTGTAGATGCGCGCGTTACCGAAGAGATGGGGGCGGATGTCGGCATGTTCGGGTGCGCCGGCGGTAGCTTCGTCGAAGATGGCGGCGTAGCGTTCCGCGTCGAAGTCGAGGCAGTCGCGCCATTCGGAGACCCGGGCATGGTCGGCCGCCACCAGGTTGCCGAAGCCCCAGTGCAACGGATGGATCAGGAAACGCGCACCCGGGCAGGCATAGCGCTTTTGGCCGGCAAGGAAAATCACGACGCCGACCGATTCGACGCTGCCGATATTAAACGTCGTTAATGGTATCGGCAGGGATTTCAGGAAAAAATAAAGCGCGAAGCCGGCCGTCATGTTGCCGCCTTCGGTGGACATATGCAATTCGATTTCGCTGGCGCCGCTTTGCAGCGCCTGCAGGCACAGGTTGCGCACTGCGCAGGCGGAGCTGTGGTTGATTGGCCCGATGAAGTGAACGATGTGCAAAGTCATTGGCGCTCCCGTCGTGAATGCTCAGGATAGCAATTCCGCCACGCGCGCAGCGCCCGGCTCGGATTCCTGGCCCCGGAGCGCCGTCAATTGCCGCGCCAGGTCGAGCAGGACCAGGGCAACGCTGAGTCTGGCCCATCTTTTTCCCCCTATACGAGAAAGGCGAGGATGCCTATTCGCCCGATGATATGCCATTGTGCTTGCGACAATATAAGATCGACGACGTAGCTGTCATCCTGCCAAGAAAAACCGTGGAATCCTTTCGCTTCCTGCATGGCGTGCTGCGATGCAAGCTTCGTGTGAGTGGGGCGCTGCAGCGGCAGTGTTCGGCAGGGACGCCATACCCATTCTTTCGCAGGATGAAGCACTGCTGCAGTATGTTGAAACGGTGATATTCAATATCATATTTCTCTAATAGTTGGCCCCGGCCTGAATACGCTAAGCTTCACGCTGGGTTATATCCGAGACAAGCATGGCCGAACCGATCCGCTTCTATTTCCGGCACGCCGTCCACGAAGTGACGGACGTGGCGCCGACGCAAACCATCCTGCAGCACCTGCGGGAGGACCTGCGCTGTACGGGCACCAAGGAAGGCTGCGCCGAGGGCGACTGCGGCGCCTGCACGGTGGTGCTGGGTTCCCTGGAGAACGGCGAACTTGCGCTGAAGGCGGTCAACGCCTGCATCCAGTTCACGCCCACCCTCGACGGCAAGGCCCTGTTCACGGTCGAAGACCTGCAGCTGCCCGACGGCCGCCTGCACCCGGTCCAGCAGGCCCTGGTGGAGTGCCACGGCTCGCAGTGCGGCTTCTGCACCCCGGGCTTTGCGATGTCGCTGTGGGGCATGTACCTCAAGCAGGAGGGGCAAGCCCCCTCGCGCTGCCAGATCGACGACGCGCTCTCGGGCAACCTGTGCCGCTGCACCGGCTACCGTCCCATCATCGACGCCGCCGTGCGCATGACCGAGCTGCCGCCGGCCGAATTCGACCGCGCAGGCCTGGCCGAACAACTGCGCGCACTACAGCGCGAGGCCGGCGCGACGTATGAATACGCAGGCCGCAGCTTCCATTCGCCACGCACGCTCGACGAACTCGTGGCCCTGCGCGCGGCGTTTCCAGAGGCCCTGATCCTGGCCGGCTCGACCGACGTGGGCCTGTGGGTGACCAAGCAGATGCGCGAGCTGAACGACATCGTCTACCTCGGCCACGTGGAAGAACTGAAGACGGTGGCGCAAGAGGGCGGCATGCTCGAGATCGGCGCCGGCGTCACCTTGCAGGACGCCTACGCCGCACTCTGCCGCCACTATCCGGAAGAATTGAAGGAACTGTGGCAGCGCTTCGCTTCCCTGCCGATCCGCAATGCCGGCACCCTGGGCGGCAACGTCGCCAACGGTTCCCCGATCGGCGATTCGATGCCCTGGCTGATCGCGCTCGGCGCGCGCCTGGTGCTGCGCGGGGCAAACGGCGAACGCGAATTGGCGCTCGAGGATTTCTATCTCGGCTACCAGCAGAAGGATTTGCGTGCCGACGAGTTCGTGCGCGCGCTAAGGGTGCCGCTGCCGCGCACCGGGCTGCACTTCCGCACCTATAAGCTGGCCAAGCGCTTCGACCAGGACATCTCGGCCGTCTGCGCTGCGTTCGCCCTGACACTCGAGGGCGGCATCGTGCAGGAGGCGCGCATCGCCTTCGGCGGCATGGCCGCGACCCCGAAGCGCGCCGCGGCGGCCGAAGGCGTGCTCAGTGGCCGCGTGTGGGACGAGGCCGCGCTGGTCGAGGCCATGGCCGCGCTGGCCCGGGACTACCAGCCGCTGTCGGACATGCGGGCGTCCAGCAGCTACCGCCTGAAGACGGCGCAGAACCTGCTGCGGCGCTTCTGGCTCGAAACCCGTCCCGACAATCCGCTGCCGCCGCAGGCAGTGAACGCATTCGCAGCCCTGGCGTAAGGAGAACACCATGAACGACGCAGGCGCACCAGCATTGAAAGCGGCGGCGTGGAGCGCGGTCGGCCGCCCGCGGCCGCACGAATCGGCCACGCTGCACGTGCTCGGCCAGGCCACCTACACCGACGACATCGCCGAGGTGGCGAGGACCCTGCATGCCGCCCTCGGCCTGTCGAGCAAGCCGCACGCGAACATCGTCTCGCTCGACCTGGCGCCGGTGCGCGCCGCGCGCGGCGTGGTGGCGGTGTTGACGGTGGCCGATATCCCGGGCACCAACGACTGCGGCCCCATCATCCATGACGACCCGATTCTTGCCAACGGCAAGGTCGAATACGTCGGCCAGCCGATGTTCATCGTGGTCGCCGACACCCACGACAATGCGCGCCGCGCCGCGCGCCTGGCGAAAGTCGACTACGAGGAGCTGCCGGCCATCCTCACCCCGCAGGAAGCGCACGCCGCCCAGTCCTATGTGGTGCCGCCGATGCGCCTGGCGCGCGGCGATGCCGACACCGCGTTTGCGAACGCGCCGCGCAAGGTGAAAGGGCAGCTGTTCGTGGGCGGCCAGGAACAGTTCTACCTCGAGGGCCAGATCGCTTACGCGATTCCCGGTGAAGACCGCGGGATGCTGGTGCAGTGCTCGACCCAGCACCCGAGCGAAATGCAGCACGTGGTCGCCCATGCGCTCGGCCTGCATTCGCACCATGTGACCGTCGAGTGCCGCCGCATGGGCGGCGGTTTCGGCGGCAAGGAATCGCAGTCGGCGCTATGGGCCGCCGCCGCCGCCATCGCCGCCGCGAAACTCAAGCGCCCGGTGAAGCTGCGCGCCGACCGCGACGACGACATGATGGTCACCGGCAAGCGCCACTGTTTTTACTACGAATACGAAGTCGGCTACGACGACCAGGGGCGCATCCTGGCCGCGAAAGTCGACATGGTTTCGCGCGCCGGCTTCTCGGCCGATTTGTCGGGACCGGTCGCCACCCGCGCGGTCTGCCACTACGACAACGCCTATTACCTGTCGGACGTGGACATCCGCGCCGCCTGCGGCAAGACCAATACCCAGTCGAACACGGCTTTCCGCGGCTTCGGCGGCCCGCAGGGCGCGATCGCGATGGAATACGTGATCGACGAGATCGCGCGCAATTTGAAACGCGACGCCCTCGACATCCGCAAGCTGAACTTCTACGGCAAGGAGGAGCGCAACGTCACGCCCTATGGCCAGGCCGTGGTCGACAACGTCATCCACGAACTGGTGGCCGAGCTGGAAGCCTCGAGCGAATACCGCGCGCGGCGCGAAGCGGTCGCCGAATTCAACCGCACCAGCCCGGTCCTGAAGAAGGGCCTGGCGCTCACGCCGGTGAAATTCGGCATCGCCTTCAACGTGACCCACCTGAACCAGGCGGGCGCGCTGGTGCACGTCTACGTGGACGGCTCCATCATGGTCAACCACGGCGGCACCGAGATGGGGCAGGGCATCAATACCAAGGTGATGCAGGTCGTCGCTCACGAGCTGGGCGTGGACGTGGAGCGCGTGCGCGCCACCGCCACCAATACCAGCAAGGTGGCCAACACCTCGGCCACCGCCGCCTCGACCGGCGCCGACCTGAACGGCAAGGCGGCCCAGGACGCGGCGCGCCAGATCAAGGAAAGGCTGGCTGCGTTCGCGGCGACGACCTATGGCGGCGAGGCCGGCGACGTGCGCTTCGCGGCCGACACCGTTTTTGTCAACGGCATGGAGGTCCCCTTCGAGCACCTGGTGCAGAAGGCCTATCTTGCGCGGGTGCAGCTCTGGTCCGACGGCTTCTATGCGACCCCGGGCCTGTCCTGGGATGCGAAAACCATGAGCGGCCGGCCCTTCTCCTACTTCGCCTACGGCGCGGCGGTGTCGGAAGTGGTGGTCGATACCCTCACCGGCGAATGGAAGCTGCTGCGCGCCGACGCCCTGTACGACGCCGGCAATTCGCTCAACCCGGCGATCGACATCGGCCAGGTCGAAGGCGCCTTCATCCAGGGCATGGGCTGGCTCACCACCGAGGAACTGTGGTGGAACGCGGGCGGCAAGCTGATGACGCATGCACCCTCGACCTATAAGATCCCGGGCGTGTCGGACTGCCCGCAGGATTTCCGCGTGCGCCTGTTCGAGAACCGCAACGTCGAAGACAGCATCCACCGTTCCAAAGCCGTGGGCGAACCGCCGTTGCTGCTGCCGTTCTCGGTCTTCTTCGCGATCCGCGATGCGATTTCCAGCGTCGGCGGCCACCGGGTCAACCCGCCGCTGAACGCGCCGGCGACGAGCGAGGAGATCCTCGACGCGATCGCCGCAGTCGAAGCGGCGGCTGCAGTTGCAGCCAACCAACCCGCGTGATGGACGACTGGCTGACAGCCGCGCAGCATGCGCCGGCCGTGCTGGTCACGGTCGCCATCGTCGAAGGCTCGGTGCCGCGTGAGCCGGGGGCGAAGATGCTCGTCACGTCCGCGGGCTTTGCGGGCACGATCGGCGGCGGCCACCTCGAGCACCGCGCGATCGGGATCGCGCGCGGGATGCTGGAAGAGGGCGGCCAGCCGCGACTGGAGCGTTTTGCGCTCGGCCCGAGCCTGGGACAGTGCTGCGGCGGGATTGCGCACCTGGTGTTCGAGCCAGTGGATCGCGAGCAGGTGGCTTTGCTCGATCAGCGGCGCAATGAGGATACTTGGCGCGTCGTAGGGTGGACGGGTCTCCCGTCCACGCGTTCAACAGGCGGTAGCCGAGTCGCGCAATCCGCTTTTCGGGCGTCCGCTGAACGCGTGGACGGAGAATCCGTCCACCCTACGTGGGCATTATTCGATGGCTCCGGCGGACAAATCGCCGGCGCCCCCGTGCCCGCCTTCGACCGGACCCTCGGCACCCACGTCTTCACCGACGCCGGCGGCCAGCGCTGGCTCGTCGACGCCATCCTCGCCCCGCGCGCCCATGTGATGCTGTTCGGCGCCGGCCACGTCGGCGCGGCCATCGTACGCGCGCTGGCCGAACTGCCCTGCCGCGTCACCTGGGTCGACGAGCGCGAGGACCTGTTCCCGGCCGCGGTGCCGGCCAACGTCACGATCGAGGCCACCGACATCCCCGAGGCGCTGGTCGAGCAGGCCGCGCCCGGCACGAGCTTCCTCGTCATGACCCACAGCCACGCGCTTGACCTGCGCCTGTCGATTGCGATACTGTCCCGCCCCGAATCGACGCGACGGCGCGACTGGTTCGGCCTGATCGGGTCGGAAACCAAGCGCCGCCAGTTCGAGCACCGCCTGCGCGAGCGCGGCATCGCGAACGAGCGCATCGGCGCCATGGTCTGCCCGATCGGCCTGCCCGGCATCGGCGGCAAGGCGCCTGCCGTGATCGCCGCATCCTGCGCGGCGCAGCTGCTCACCGTCTGGGAGGCCGTCAAGGCCGCCAGCCACCTGCAAAATTCTCCGGAATCCAACTGATGTCCACCGCACCCACTACCGTGCAAGCCTACCGTGCGAGCTTGCTGCATTTTCACGCCGACCCGGCCTTCACCAGCGACGCCTACGCCTGGCACCAGGACGGCCTGCTCGTCATCGAAGACGGTCGTGTCAACGCCGCCGGCGATTACGAGCAGCTCGTGTCCACGCTGCCGGCCGGCCTGGAACCGCACGACTACCGCGGCCAGATCATCACGCCCGGCTTCATCGACACCCACCTGCATTACCCGCAGACGGACATGATCGCGTCGCCGGCGCCGGGCCTGCTGCCCTGGCTCGACACGTATACCTTCCCGACCGAGCGCCAGTTCGGCGACCCGGCGCATGCGCGCGCGACGGCCGAGTTCTTCCTCGACGAACTGGCCCGCTGCGGCACCACCACCGCGGTGGTCTACTGCACCGTACACCGCGAATCGGTCGACGCCTTCTTCGAGGCCAGCGAGGCGCGCAACCTGCGCATGGTGGCCGGCAAGGTGCTGATGGACCGGAACTGCCCGGACTTCCTGCGCGACCTCGAAGGCCAGGTGGGCGAGAGCGAAGCCCTGATCAACAAGTGGCACAAGCACGCGCGCTCGCTGTACGCGATCACGCCGCGCTTCGCGCCGACCTCGACCCCGGCCCAATTGCAGGCGATCGGCGAACTGGCCAAGGCCTATCCGGATACCTTCATCCAGACCCACGTCTCGGAAAACAGGGACGAGTGCAGCTGGGTGCGCGAACTCTATCCGGCGTCGCGCAGCTACCTCGACGTCTACGACGGCTATGGCCTGATGCGTCCGCGCGCCCTGTTCGGCCACTGCATCTGGCTCGATGACGAGGACTTCGCGCGCATGGCGGCCACCGGCTCGAGCGCCTCGGTGTGCCCGACCTCGAACCTGTTCCTGGGCAGCGGCCTGTTCGATTTCGAAAAGGCGGACGGCGCGGGCGTCAAGGTGAGCCTCGGCACCGACGTCGGCGCCGGCACCTCGTTCTCGATGCTGCAGACCATGAACGAGGCCTATAAGGTCGCGCGCCTGAAGGGCAGCTACCTGCCGGCGCTGCGCATGTTCTATCTTGCCACCCTGGGCGCGGCGCGCGCGATGGACCTGGAAGGCACGATCGGCAGTTTCGCCGCCGGCGCCGAAGCGGACTTCATCGTCCTCGATCCGCAGTCGACGCCGCTGCTGGCGCGCCGCAGCAGCCATTGCGACACGCTGGAAGAGCAGCTGTTCGCGCTGGCGCTGCTGGGCGACGACCGCGCGATCCGGGCCACCTACGCGGCCGGGCGCCTGGTCCACGCGCGCGGCGCCTGAGGCGCGCCACCGGCATGAGCGCCCGGATTTGCTACCGGGAGTTGTCGATAAATATTACACGTGTGGTTGTGCAAGGCGGACGAGGCGGCGCTTAGTCCTTGTTTTTTCGGAATGTTGTTGCGTTGGCATGTTCCTTGCTGAGTTGCGCTCGGGTCTCAACCCGTCCAAAACCAACAAGGAGAACAGCATGAAAAAATTTGCAGTCGCGCTGGCGCTTGCCGGCCTGTCTCTCGCCGGCAGCGCCGGTGCGTCCACCATCACCTTCAGCGAAGCGGGCGCCATCAACACCTCGTTCCTGAGCAGCGACGGCAGCGTGAAAGTCGAATACGTCTGGTCCACCGGCGCCGCCGACGGCCACTCGCACCTGGCCAGCATTGGCGGCAACCTCTTCGAGATGGGCCACGGCCAGGCCTACCAGGGCCTGCGCTTCTCCAGCGTCGCCGGCGGTGCGCTGACCCTGAGCTCCTTCGACTTCCAGGGCACCTGGACCGTCAGTGGCCTGAACGACGGCAGCGGCACCACCTACAACACCGCCTTCGGCAGCTGGATCACCCAGAACATCAACCTGACCTCGAGCAGCCCGATCTACATCTATGCCACCGGCAATGCGGGCGGCTATCTCGACAATGTCGTGTTCGGCGCCGCCGCCAGCGACGTGCCGGAACCGGCCAGCATGGCCCTGATGCTGCTGGGCGCGGTCGGCCTGGCAGGCGTGCGCCGCAAGGCACGCAAGTAAAGTCTGCAAGTAAAGTCTGCAAGTAAGCGAGAGCAGGGCAGGGGCTTTCCGCTCCTGCCGCTCGCGCAGCTTCCGCATCTCCCTCCGTACGATCCCCCCGCATTGCCAATAGTGAACGAAGCCGTTAAAGTTGCGCGGCCACGTCAACCCATCAAGAAAGACCCCGTCATGCAGAACACCTTCAGCAGCCTGCTGCTTGCCCTGGCCGTCGCCGCGCCAAGCGCCGCCATGGCCAGGGAGCCGGCCACGGCTTCGCGCCAGGCCAACGAGGCGGCCACCGCCCGTCATTACGCCGCGCTCGTCGCCGGCCAGGATCCGAAGCTGGCCGAGCTGACCATGTTCTTCACGCAGATGCCGAAGGGGGGCGACCTGCACCACCACTACTCGGGCGCGATCTATGTCGAGCAATACCTCGACTTCCTCGACCGCCAGGGCCTGTGCGTGAACAAGCAGACCTACCGCATCGAGCAGGACAAGGCCGTGATCGCCGCCGAACGCGCGAAACCGGCGAAAGAACGCAACTGCCTGAACAGCGCCGAGGTCTATGCCGACGACCATACCTGGCGCGAACTGGTGCAGCGCTGGTCGAACAAGGACTTCGACAACCACGGCGTCCTGAACCCGCCGCCGGACCGCCTGTTCTTCCAGACCTTCGGCTACTTCGGCCCGGTCTCGAACGCGAACTTCAAGGAAGGCCTGCAGGAACTCAAGAAGCGCGCGATCGCGGAAAACGTCAGCTACATCGAAACCATGTTCAAGATGGCGCCGACGGTCGCCAATCCGGAATTCGACGCGCGCGCCTGGCAGCTGGTGAACGACGACGCCGGCCTGGACGCCGAACTGCGCCGCGCAATGGAAGCGCTGGAGCGCGACCCGGCCTTTGCGAAATCGATCGCCGACTTCACGGCGAAGATCGAGGAAGCCGCCGCCGGCATCGACGACGAGCGCTTCACGATGCGCTACCAGACCTATGTGCTGCGCCTGCTGAACCCGTCGCAGGTGTTTTCCGCGATGGTCGCCGCCTTCAAGTCGGCATCAAGCGGCGGCAAGGTCGTCGGCGTCAACATCGTCGGCCAGGAAAGCACGATGGTGTCGATGCGCGACTACGCGCTGCACATGAAGATGTTCCGCTTCCTCAAGCCCTTCTACCCGGACGTCAAGGTCGCCCTGCATGCGGGCGAACTGGCGCTGGGCGAGGTGCCGCCGGAAGGCCTGAAGTTCCACATCGACCAGGCCCTGACGGTGGCCGGCGCCGACCGCATCGGTCACGGCATCGACCTGGCGCACGAGGCGAACGCCCCGGCCATCCTGCGCACGATGCGCGAGAAGGACATCCCGGTCGAGATCAACCTGACCTCGAACGCCTTCATCAGCGGCGTCAAGGGCGAGAACCACCCGGTCACCCTGTACCGCAAGTATGGCGTGCCCTACGTGATCTCGACCGACGACGCCGGCGTCACCCGTCACACGCTGTCGCAGGAGTATGTGCTGTTCGCCAGCCGCTACAAGCCGGACTATGCGGAAATGAAAAAGACCTCGTACAACAGCATCCGCTACGCCTTCCTGCCGGCCGCCGAGAAAGCGCGCCTGACGCGCCAGCTCGATACGCGCTTCGCCGCTTTTGAAGCCGCGGTGGCGGGGCTGGCCCGCGATGCCGCAAGCAGGCAGCGCAAGCGCTGAATCGATCCGGAGGGTTGCAAATAAAGCAAGGCGAGCACCGCAAGGATGCTCGCCTTTGTTGCTTTTATGAGGCGTTTCCTGCCTCTTTTCCGGGCGCCTGTGGTCAAAGCGCTACACATTCTGATCCGCTATTGGGCATTTCAAAAAAATATTGCCACTTTTATTTCCGGCCAGAATGCCTCCTTTATAATCGCCGCCGTAGCGTAGATCGCCAAAACCAGTGGTTGTTGGAGGTTTTGGACGCTCTGGGGCTGGATTTAGTTGCAACGTATTAATTCCTAACTGAAACGGTATTTGTCTTGGGCATCCAGGCGTGCATAGTTTCTCGTGTTGACAGGATGGTAAGTCAACCGACCAACTTTGCCGCAGTCGTCACTTGGGTCAGCGAGTTTGCGAGCTGTCATCAGCCCGACACATCAAGCCTTTACATTAACGTGCCCTGAAGCAGGAACCCCGGTTCCCTATGCCGTCATGCAGGTTCAAGCTTGCTGCTGAAATTTTTTAAACACTCTAGGAGTTTTGAATGCAATCCGCTTTGATTCAACAACCGAAGCTGCGCCTGAGCCTGATCGCTCTGGCATGCCACGTGGCATGTGTGGGCGTCGTTCACGCCCAGGAAACGACCACGGCTTCGGATGCTCAGCCGACCCGTCAGGTGATCATCACCGGCAAGAAGCTCGGCATGGGCCTGATGGTAACGGAAGATGCGCCGAAGGCACGTTCGACCGTGACCGCGGAAGAGTTGGAAAAGCAGCGCCCGACCGGCAATGCCTACGAGGCACTGGAAATGCTGCCGTCGGTGAACAGCTATAACCATGACGCAACCGGCCTGTTCGGCGGCGGCCTGACCCTGCGTGGCTTCAACAGCGACCAGATCGGCGCCACCATCAACGGCGTTCCGGTCAACGACTCGGGTTCGTTCGCAGTCTACCCGCAAGAATACGTCGACCAGGAAAACACCTGCTCGCAGTTCGTCACCCAGGGCTCGACCGACGTCGATTCGCCACAGGTCGGCGCAACCGGCGGTAACTTCGGCATCGTCACTTGCAACCCTGAAAATACCCGCCGCTGGCGCTTCATGCAGACCCTCGGCCAGCTGAACAGCTACAAGACCTTCGTGCGTTTCGACAGCGGCAAGCTGGCCGACAACCGTTCGAAGTTCTTCATCTCGGCATCGAAAGCCCAGGCTGACAAGTGGAAGGGCGAAGGCAAGGCCAAGCGCGAGCACATCGACGCCGGCTTCAACTACGACTGGGACAAGTTCAACTACATCCACGCGACCATCCTGTGGAATGAAGCCAAGAACCACAGCATCAACAACCTGACGCTGACCGAACTGAACAACTTCGGCTACTACTACGACACCACCAGCGTGTACCCGACCCAGCCGACGCCAGGCCCGGGCGCGCAGAACGCCGTCGTGCCATCGCCGCTGTACTACGGCCTGTACCTGAACCCGTTCAAGAACGCGATCGCTTCGGCTGAAGCCAAGTTCCGCCTGAACGACGACCTGACCCTGAAGATCGTGCCTTACTTCTGGTACGGCTTCGGCAACGGCGGCCTGCAGCAGAAGCTGGCCTACGAAAGCCCACGTCGTGAAGGTACCCGTACCAACGCGACCTTCATGGATCCGGTAACCGGCACCCTGACCGGCCGCGTCGATCTGAACGGCGACGGCGACACCGACGACACCGTGATCATGGCCAACGCCAGCGTCACCAACACCAAGCGTCCTGGCCTGACCTCGTCGCTGACCTGGAACTATGGCGATCACCAGATCCTGGGCGGCTTCTGGTGGGAGCGTGCACGTCACCGTCAGACCGGCACCATGGTGCCTGTGACGGCCGAAGGCAACCCGGTCGACGTCTACCTGCAAGACCAGGCGGTGACGCGCAGCGACGGTAGCCTGTACCAGAGCCGCGACTGGAACACGATCTCGACCGCCTACCAGGCGTTCATCCAGGACACGATCAGCTTCGCCGACAACAAGGGTCAGATCAACATCGGTATCCGTACCCCGTTCATCGAGCGTGACTTCACGAACTACCGTAGCGAAGCCAACCTGCGTCCGACCTACAACATCACCAAGAAGTACAAGGACATCCTGCCGCAGCTGGGCGCACGCTACCGCGTGACCAACGACGACCAGTTCTTCGCATCGGTTGCGAAGAACATGAAGGCGCCGCCGAACTTCGTGTTCAGCAACGTCGGTTCGAACGTGTCGGTCGTCAACGGCGTGGCAACCCTGCGCGGCGACGTGAAGGAAGAGACCTCGTACAACACCGACATCGGCTACCGTCACCAGGACAACAAGTTCATCGCTACGGTGACCGTGTTCAACGTCGACTTCCGTAACCGTCAGGCGACCGCGTTCGACCCGATCACCAACACCAGCAGCTACACCAACGCTGGCAAGGTCTCGACCCGCGGCTTCGAACTGGAAGCGGGTAATACCCCGATCAACGGCTGGGCATTCTACGGCTCGTTCGGCTACACCGACAGCGAAATCAAGGACGACCTGCAGGTGAGCGCAACGGCATCGCTGCCGACCGCCGGCAAGGAAATGCCACTGACCCCGAAACTGAAGGCTGGCCTGTCGGCTGAATACCAGACCGGCGCGTTCTGGGCTCGTGTGAAAGCCAAGGCAACCGGCAAGCAAGCCGCGACCCTGGTCAACGACGAGTGGGCACCTGGCTACACGACCTATGGTTTCGATGCCGGCTACACCTTCGCCAACTTCGGTATCTTCAAGCGTCCGAAGCTGACCGTGAACGTCAGCAACATCACCAACAAGCAGTACCGTAACCCGTCGTCGCAGAGCGTCAACAACACGACGCAGTTCCCAGGCGTGAATCCTGGCACCCTGCGTTACTACCTGGGCGCACCACGCTTCGCGTCGGTCACCCTGTCGGTCGACATCTAAGTCGCACCGGGTCCGCCGCGCCGGCGTGGCGGACCGTAGTCGAGCACGACAAAAACAGGCCTTCGGGCCTGTTTTTTTATGGGGGACGGATGCGGTGAGCGGGCCCCTGTAAAGATGGCCGTTCGCGATCCCGCGTGCAATAATTCGGAGCGCCGCAGGCGCCCCTGTTCATCAGCGAAAGATTTTCATGATTGTTTCCCCGCGCGCCCGCGCTTCCCTGTCCCTCCTCGCCCTGTCCCTGCTTGCCGCCGGCTGCGCCACCGCGCCGAGCGGCCCGGTCACGTTGAACCTGGTCGCCATCAACGACTTCCACGGCAACCTCGAACCGAGCAAGTACACCTATACCAGTGCGGCCACCGGTAAAAGCGAGACCCTGCGCGCCGGCGGCATCGAAGCCCTGAGCGGCGCACTAAGCGCCTGGCGCAAGGAAGACAAGGACCTGCTGTTCATCGGCGCGGGCGACCTGATCGGCGCCAGCCCGGCGCTGTCCTCGATGTGGGCCGACGAGCCGAGCATCGAGGCGATGAACCTGATGGGCCTGCGCCTGTCGTCGGTCGGCAACCACGAATTCGACCAGGGCCGCAAGGAACTGCTGCGCCAGCAGGCCGGCGGCTGCGATTCGCCGCGCCCCGGCAAGGCCTGCCGCCTGAGCCCGGACTACCGCGGCGCGCGCTTCACCTATCTCGCCGCGAACGTGCTCGACAGCGCGACCGGCAAGCCCTTCATGCCTGCCTACCGCGTGGAAAGCGTGAAGGGCGTGAAGGTCGGCGTGGCCGGCGCCGTGCTGCAGGGCACCGCCTCGGTCGCGGTGGCCTCCGCCATTGCCGGCCTGGACTTCATCGACGAAGCCGAAGCCATCAACAAGACCCTGCCGCAGATGCGCGCCGAGGGCGCCAAGGTCTTCATCGCCCTGATCCACGAAGGCGGCCGCACCGACGAGTCGCCCGACCAGCCGGGTTGCAAGGGCCTGACCGGCGGCGTGGTCGACATCGTCAAGAAACTCGACCCGGCGATCCGCCTGGTCATCACCGGCCACTCGCACCAGGGCTACCTGTGCACGGTCGATGGCCGGATCGTCACCCAGGCCGATGCGGCGGGGCACCTGCTGTCGCGCATCGCATTGAAGGTGGATGCGAACAGCGGCGCTGTTTCCCACATCGACGTGAAAAACGTCGTCATGGATCCGGCGAAGTTCCCGGCCGACCCGAAGGTCAGCGCTTATCTCGCCGGCGTGAAGGAGCGCAGCCGCGCGGCGCTGGCGCGTCCGCTGGGCAAGCTCGGTACCGCCACCGTGGCGCGCCGGGCCAACGATGCCGGCGAATCGCCGCTGGGCAACCTGATCGCCGACGCCGTGCTGGCCGCAACCCGGGCGCAAGGCGCGCAGATCGGCTTCATGAACAATGGCGGCATCCGCAAGGACCTGGAGACCTCGGACGCCGCGCTGACCACGAATTTCGGCCACGCCCAGGCGGTGCTCCCGTTCGGTAACACGCTGGTCGTGATGGACCTGACCGGCTTTCAATTGCGCCGCCTGCTCGAGCAGCAGTGGCAGCGTCCGAGCGCCTCCGGTGCCACCATCCTGCCAGTCTCGCAAGGCTTGAGCTACACCTGGGACGAGAAGCGTCCGGTCGGCCAGCGCCTGGTGCCGGGCAGCCTGAAGTTCAACGGCAAGCCGGTCGACGACAACCAAACCTATCGCGTGGTGGCGAATAACTTCCTGGCCGAAGGCGGCGACAATTTCCCGGAATTTGCCAAGGGGACCAAGCGCGTCGACACGCAGATCGTCGACCTCGATGCCCTGAGCGACTACATCGCCAGGAACCCGGGTGCGGGCGGCGCGCAAGCCGGCCTGGCCCCAACGACGCGCATCGACAAAGTGCGTAACCAATAATCAATTCCATCGACGGAACTATCATGAAAAAACTAGCCTGTGTCCTCGCGCTTGCCGGCGCCTTTGCTTCCTCCAACGCACTCGCCTGGGGCGGCGACGGCCACCGCGCGGTCGCGGCCATCGCCGAAAAGCTGCTAAAGGGCACGAATGCCGAAAAGCAGATTGCCGCCTTGCTGCTGCCGGGCGAATCCCTGCAATCGATCGCCAGCTGGCCGGACTGCGTGAAAGGCACGTATTGCGGCCCGCAATCGCCCGACATGATCGAGTACACCGATGCCAATCCGCGCCACAGCGAATACCACTACACCGACGTGCCTTTCCAGCTGTCGCACTACCATGACGGCGCGGTCGGCACCACCGACGTCGACATCGTGCAGACCCTGAAGCAGGCCATTGCGGTCCTGCAAGGCAAGACCGACCCAAGCCTGAACCCGCACAAGTTCACCAAGCGCCAGGCCCTGATCCTGTTGACCCACATGACCGGCGACATCCACCAGCCGCTGCACGTGGGCGCGGCCTTCGTGTCGAAGGACGGCAAGTTCGTCGTGCCGAAGACGCATGCGGAAGTCGACGAAGCGGCGATCTTCGATTCGCGCGGCGGCAACAACCTGCTGTTGGACGACCAGCGCCTGAGCGAGCTGTCCGCCGGCGTCATTCCACCGGGCGATCCGAAGCCGGTCAAGGAAGGCGTGCCGAAGGCGCTGACCAAGCCTTTCCACTCGTACTGGGACAGCACCACGGTCGACTATGCCTTCCGCCGCGTGCGCACGAAGACGCCGCAGCAATTCGCGGAGTATGCGGTCGGCACCAAGCCGGCCATCACCGCCAACAGCGGCGAGCCGGCGACCTGGCCTTACCAGTGGGCGGACGACGCGCTCGCCGTCTCGAAGTTCGCCTACAAGGACGTGGTGCCAGGCAAGATCACCCAGCAGACCAGCAAGAAGGGCGACACCTATTACACCTTCGCGCTGGAAGTGCCGAACGACTATCCGGTGCCGAGCTCGGAAGTGGCCAAGCAACAGCTGATCAAGGGCGGTTACAAGCTGGCCGAGGTGCTCAAGGCCATCTACGGCTAAGCAGACCCGGTTCCCATGAAGGCCGCGGCGGAGACGCTCGCGGCCTTTTTTTGTCGATTTGTCATGCCGTGCGGCTGGCCTGGCCCGGCCACGGCTAGAATGGCGCTTCCGGCGCACCGCGCCGCCTTTTACCGGACACCGCATGCACCCTCGTCTCTACGCCGGCATCGGGCTCTGCCTGGCCGCAGCCGCCGCCCACGCCCAGCAGGATGCCATTCCCGAGTCGCGTCCGGGCCAGCCGCTGTGGGAGCTGGGCCTGGGAGGCGGTGTCGTCAGCACACCCTCGTATCCGGGCGCGGCCGACCGCGAGACGCGCGGGCTGGCGCTGCCCCTCATCATCTATCGCGGCAAGGTCTTCCGCTCCGACCAGGGCGGCATCGGCGCGCGCCTGTTCAAGAGCGACCGTGCGGAATTCGACATCGGCCTTGCCGCTTCATTGCCGGCCCGTTCCGACAACGTCGAGGCGCGCGCCGGCATGCCCGACCTGGGCGCGCTGGCCGAATTCGGACCGCGCCTGAAACTGCGGCTGGCGCGCTTCGACCGCTACAGCGGCCTGCGCGCCGAACTGCCCCTGCGCGCGGTGATGGAAGTCAGGAGCGGCGTGCGCCACCAGGGTTATATCTTCGAGCCGCGCCTGGTCTACGAGCGCCGCAGCGCGGACGGCAAGTGGATGTTCGACACCCAGCTCGCCGCCGTCGTCGGCGACGGCAAGATCAACCGCTATTTCTATGAAGTGCGCCCGGAATTCGCGACCGCCACCCGTCCGGCCTACGGCGCCGACGCCGGCCTGATCCTGGTGCGCGCCGGGGTGTTCGCCGCGCGCGTGATCAACCCGGACCTGCGCGCCTACGCCTTCCTGCGCGCGGAGAACTATGGCGTCGGCAAGAACGACAAGAGTCCGCTGCACCTGCGCGACAACGGGGTGTCGGCGGGATTTGGGTTGACGTGGACGATCAAGCGCTCGGCGGCGTTGGCCAGCGATTAAGGACATTTCGCCAGACCTTGTGCCTTCGCAATTCACACGGATGGGCGGGGAGAAGAATGGGCTGTTTTCACTTCCGTTCAGGAAACGAACATGCGCATTCGAACCTTGTATCTCTGCTACTGCCTGTCCGTGGCCGGCGTGCTGCTGGCCCTGCCGGCGGCCGCCACCACGCCCGGCCCGTATCTCGACCCGTATCTCGACCACAATGGCCACACGCCGGCCCGCTCCGACTACGCCGGACCGCTGTTCAAGCTCAGCCATGACTATCCGTCCGGCTTGCCGGTTCCGCACATGCCCTGGCGCACCGCCATCAACAACGGGCCGATCGGCACCGGCAACGCGGCCGCCTACACCCAGGCGCTGAAGGACAGCATCGCGCGCGACATGGTGGCCCTGCTGCTGGACGAGGGCGAGTGGGATGCCGGCCGGCGCGGCTGGTACAACGATCCCTGGCTGGGCGCGCAGCGCGAGGCGGTCCACGGCATGCTGGTGGGACTCGAACGCGTGGAGGCCGAGCTGTTCCCGAAGAGCGGCCTGAAGAAGCCGTTCACCACTTATGTGATCACCTATTACAACCGCATCGGGGCGCAGACCCTGGGCGCGATCTGGCGCGACCCGCACAGCCCGCAGCTGGGCGGCGGCGCTACCCAGTATGCCGATGGTTCCGTCACGGTGAAACTCGCCTTCACGACGGCCGGCCCCGCCGAATGGCCGGCGATGCGCGGCGCGCTGGCCTGGCCGATGATGATGACGGCGAACGCCACCACCGGCCAGTTCGACCGTCCCACGCTCGCCAAGGCTTACCTGATGCAGGTCGATATCGTGGTCAAGGATACGCAGTCGGCGCCGCAGACGGGCTGGGTGTTCACGACCCTGGTCTACGACCGCAACACGCGTCCCGGCAGCCGTGGCGTGTGGGACCAGATGGTGCCGCTGGGCGCACAGTGGGGTAACGACCCGCGCGTGGACAGCGCCGCCAACCCGGGCGCGCCCCTGTTCGAAACCTGGGTCAACCCGCACGCGCCCCTGTATGCCCTTGAAACCCTGGGCTGGGGAGGGCGGCTGTCGGGACCGAACGACCACGGCGTGAACGACATCTCGGTGGCCAGCGGCGGCCAGCGCGTGCTGCTGCGGCGCGCCGGCAATTCCTCCTGCCTGAGCTGCCACGGCGCCTCGCAGTGGAACGCCGCCAACCCGGCGAAAGGCATGGCCTCCTTCATGATGCCGCTGGTGCCAGGCGACTCGAAGGCGGGGGCACCCTACCTGGATTCGCCCGCACCGGGGTCCAGCGAATGGCTGCGCTGGTTCCAGAACCGTCCCGGCGACGTGCCGATGGATACCGGCAGCGTAGCCGGCGACTACGACCTGGCGCTGAGTTTCCGCGTGCTGCCGGCCTGGCACGAGGCGAAGAGCGGCAAGAAGCATGCGCTGCAAAAGCTGGATGCGGGCGGCGTACCACTAAAGCGGGAGTGATGGGGTAGGGGTGGGCCAGGCCAATGGCCTGGCCCACGGTTTCACCGGGCGTCCCGAGCCCACCATCCTGTCCGGACAAAAAAAGGGCGGCCCGCGGGCCGCCCTTCATCATTGCGCTGCGCCGATCAGCGCGACTTCACGAACGGTTTGCCGATCGCCTTTGGCGCCACCGACTTGGCCATCAGGCCGGCCAGCACGATCACGGTCACGACGTACGGGATCATCTGGATCAGCGAACCCGGAATGCGGCCCACGACCGGCAGGTCGACGCCCTCGATCTGGATCTGCACGGCCGAGAAGAAGCCGAACATCAGGCAGCCGAGCACGGTCTGCAGCGGACGCCAGTTGCCGAACACCAGCGCCGTCAGCGCCAGGTAGCCGGCACCGGCCGACATGTCGCGCAGGAAGAAGCCGCTCTGGACGATGGACAGGTAGGCGCCCGAGAACGAGCACAGCACGCCGGCGGCCAGCATGGCCATGTAGCGCGTCTTCTCGACCGAGACGCCGGCGGCGTCGGCGGCATGCGGGTTCTCGCCGCAGGCGCGCAGGCGCAAGCCGAAGCGGCTGTGGTACACGACCCAGTGCACGATCGGCAGCAGGATGAAGGCGAGATAGACCAGCGGCGAGTGGCCGCCGATCAGGCTGTTCCAGATCCAGCCCAGCACCGGCACGCCGGCCACCGCTTCCGCACCCGGCAGCACCACGTTCGACAGGCGCGCCGCGCCCAGGTCCGGCGTGCGGCCGCCCTGCTGGAAGATGTACTGGGCGACCACGAAGGTCAGGCCGCTCATGGCGATATTGATCGCGATGCCTGCGACCAGCTGGTTGCCCTTCTGGGTGATCGAGACGAAGGCCTGGACCATGGCCAGGGCGACAGAGACGGCGATGCCGGCGGCGATGCCCAACCATGGGTTCTGGGTCGTGTAGCCGACCGCGGCCGAGACGAAGGCCGAGGCGAGGATCTTGCCCTCGAGGCCAATGTCGACCACGCCGCTGCGCTCGGCGAACAGGCCGGCCAGCGCGGCGAACATCAGCACCGGCGCGTTGCGGACCGTCGAGACGATGATGTTGAGGATATCGAAGCCTTCCATGATTAACCCTTGCGTGTTGCGTTGATCAGTTTCAGGAGCGCCGGGCCGTACAGGTTTTCCATGGCGCCGCAGAACAGGATGATCAGGCCCTGGATGAAGACGAAGGTCTCGACCGGGATGTTCGGTTTTTCCAGCGACAGGTCGAAACCGCCCTGGATCAGCGCGCCGAACAGCACCGAGGACAGGAAGATGCCGACCGGGTGCTGGCGGCCCATCAGGGCGATGGCGATGCCGACGAAACCGGCGCCGGCCGGGAAGTTCAGGCTCAGGTAGTGGGTCGAGCCCATGATCGAGTTGACCGAGGCCAGGCCGGCCAGGGCGCCGGAAATCAGCATCGCGACGATGATCATGCGGCTGATGCGCACGCCGGCGTAGTGGGCGGCGTGCTGGTTCAGGCCGGTGGCGCGCAGCTGGTAGCCCCAGGTCGAGCGCGAGACCACCACGCCGTAGACGACGAGCGCCACGATCGCGATCGGGAAACCGATGTTGAGCGGCGTGTCGCCGAAGAAGGGGAACCAGGTGTTCAGGGTCGGCAGGGCGGCGGCGTCCGAGAACACGCGGCTCGCCGGATTTTGTTCGCCTTCGGGGATAAGGTACTTCACGATGATGAAGTTCATCAGGCTGGCGGCGATGAAGTTGAACATGATGGTCGTGACCACCACGTGGCTGCCGCGCCTGGCCTGCAGGTAGCCTGGCAGGAAAGCCCACAATGCGCCGAAGAGCGCGGCGCCGATCATCGCCAGCGGGATCAGGAGCCAGGGCGAGAGGCTGGCGTCGAAGGCCAGCACGACAAGCGTGAGGCCGAGGCCGCCGAAGTACATCTGGCCTTCGGCGCCGATGTTGAACAGGCCCGCCTTCATGGCGATCGACACCGCCAGGCCCGTGAAGATGAAGGTGCTGGCGTAGAACAGCGTATAGGCCAGGCCTTCCGGATTGACGATCGCGGAGTTGATCAGGATCTGCATCGACTCGACCGGGCTTTCGCCCAGCAGGTGGATGACGAGCGCGGCGACCAGCAGCGCCGACAGCAGGTTCAGGAGCGGCAGGGCGAAGCCTGTCGCCCAGCGTGGCAGTTCGGTGGTTTTCATCTGTTTCATGACTTGTGCATCCCGCCCATCAGGAGGCCGATGCGGGTGGTGTCGAATTCGTCGATATTGAGTTCGCCGGTGACGCGGCCGCCCGACATGACGACGATGCGGTCGGCCAGCGCCCGCACTTCTTCCAGTTCGACGGAGACCAGCAGGATCGCCACGCCTTCGTCGCGCAGGCGCAGCAGCTGGGTGTGGATCGATTCGATGGTGCCGATGTCGACGCCGCGGGTCGGCTGGCCGACCAGCATCAGTTTTGGTGCCGCCGAGACTTCGCGCGCGATCACGACCTTCTGCTGGTTGCCGCCCGAGAGCAGGCCGATGCGCAGGTCCGGATTGTTCGGGCGTACGTCGAACGCCTGCAGCAGGTGGGCGCAGCGCTTGGCAATCGCCTCGAAGTCGAACAGGCCCCAGCGGTTCTTCACACGGTCCTGGTAGCCGAACACGGTGTTCTGCATCACCGAGAAATCCTTGATCACGCCGTCGCGCAGGCGGTCTTCCGGCACGTGGCCGATGCCGAGTTCGCGGAAGGTGGCCGGCAGGCCGTCGGCGTTGCTGCGGCGCCCAAAGGGCAGAGCCTTGCCTTCGAGTTCGACCTGGCCGGAGGTCGGCAGGCGCATGCCCGCCAGGATTTCCATCAGCTCGCTCTGGCCGTTGCCCGAGACGCCGGCAATGGCGACGATCTCGCCCGCGCGCACGTTCAGGTCGATGTCGGCCAGCAGCTGGACGCCGTTCGCGTCCTTGAGCTGCAGGTTCTTCACGTTCAGCACCGGCGCGCCCGGATTGAAGGGTTTGCGGGGCAGGTTGCCCTCGATCGGGCGGCCCACCATCATGTTGGCCAGCTGCTCCTTCGAGGTTTCGCGGGTAGCGACCGCGCCCGACACGCGGCCGGCGCGCAGCACCGTCACCTGGTCGGTGATGTCCATGATCTCCTGCAGTTTATGCGTGATCAGGATGATGGTCTTGCCCTGGTCCTTGAAGAGACGCAGGATCTCGAACAGGGAGGCGGTTTCCTGGGCGGTCAGCACGGCGGTCGGCTCGTCCAGGATCAGGATCTCGGCGCTGCGGTAGATCTGCTTGAGGATCTCGACGCGCTGCTGGGCGCCCACCGACAGGTCGTGGACGGTCGCCAGCGGATCGACGTCGAGGCGGTAGCGGGTGCAGATCTCGCGCAGCCTGTTTTCGACTTGCTTGCGATTGGCAGCCAGTTTGAAGCCACCCTCGGCGCCGAGCATCACGTTGTCGAGCACGGTCATGTTCTCGACCAGCATGAAGTGCTGGTGCACCATGCCGATTCCGAGATCGATGGCTTCCTGGCTGTTGCGGATGCTCCGCGCCTGGCCGTCGATCAGGAGTTGGCCGCTGTCGGCGTGGTAGTAGCCGTACAGGATGCTCATGAGGGTGGATTTGCCGGCGCCGTTCTCCCCGATGACGCCATGGATGGAACCCTTGGCGATCGTGAAGCTGACGTCAGCGTTCGCTTGCACCGGCCCGAAGGCCTTGCTTATGTTGCGAAATTCTACGGCTGGCTGCATAGCGATCAGTAGTGAAAATGTGGATGCTTGTATTCAAAAGCGCGCCGGACCGGAAACCCGGTGCGGCGCGCCTCTTGTGAAACGAAATGGATTAGACCGGGCAGCTGCTTGCTGCGCGGTAGTCGATGACCTTGATCTTGCCGTTGATGATGTCGGCTTTCACGCCATTGACGCGCTTTTCGATTTCCGGGGTGACGACCTTGCGGTTGTCCTTGTCCAGCACCCAGTCGACGCCGCCTTCCTTCAGGCCTTTATAGGTGACGCCGCCCTTCCAGGTGCCGTTCTTGACCTGCATGAAAGAGTCATAGATCGCGACGTCGACGCGCTTGACCATCGAGGTCAGCATGTTGCCCGGGTGGAGGTAGTTCTGGTTCGAGTCGACGCCGATGGCCAGCTTGCCTTTTTCCTTGGCCATCTGCAGCGCGCCCATGCCCGAGCCACCGGCAACGGCGAACACGACGTCGGCGCCGCGGTCGAATTGCTGGCGCGCCAGCTCGCCGCCCTTGGCCGGATCGTTCCAGGCCGCGGCGGTGGTGCCGACCATGTTCGACATGATCTCGATCTTCGGATACTGGGCCTTGGCGCCCTGGTTGTAGCCGCAGGAGAAGGCGCGGATCAGCGGGATGTCCATGCCGCCGACGAAGCCGATCTTCTTCGACTTCGATGCCATGGCGGCGGCCACGCCAACCAGGTAGGAGCCTTCCTGTTCCTTGAACATGATCGAGTTGACGTTCGCGCCCGGCGCGATCGAGTCGATCAGGACGAATTTGACCTTCGGGAATTCCTTGGCGACCTTGGCCACGGCCTGGGTCTGCGAGAAGCCGATCGCGGCGATCATGTCGAGCTTCTTGCGCGCGAGGCCGCGCATCACCTGCTCGGCCTGGGTATCGCTGTTGGCCTGGACTTCGATGTAGGGAATGCTGGTCTCTTTCTTGAAGCGCTCGGCGCCTTCGAAAGCGGACTGGTTGAACGACTTGTCGAACTTGCCGCCGGCATCATAGACGATGCCCAGTTTCGGATTGGCTGCGCTTGCCGTGCCGGCGATGCACAGTGCTGCAATCGTCATGCTGAGTTGCTTGAATTTCATGAAATGGCTCCTGGAATTTCGATATTGTACCCGGCGCAACGGCTGCGTTGGGAGGGGCGGCCCAAAGGCAAGGCATGCTGCTCGGTTGCACGATTTGTGCTGGCGCAGTCTGATGCCGTGCGGATTGTGTCAGCCCCGGACGTTTCATGGGGTGTCGATTTGTATCGCGGCCTTTACTCCCAGCTCTTGCGCGTGCGAATGTCGCACCGTCGCAACAACAAAGGAGAGCCTAGGCCGGCCATGCGCTGCGTGGCGCCGGGTAGCGGGAACCCTCGCAGCTCAACCTGTCAAATATGCATCAGTCTAGGGATGCATGACAAATACGATTTTACTTGGCAATTTATTCGAGGGAAATATAAATGCCGACAAGATTCGGCATTTTTTTCCTTCACGCCACAGTTTCAATGATCTGCGGGGCCGCCAGGGGCTGGCTGAAGCGCTCGGTCAGGAAGCCGGCGATGCGCGCCTGCGTCGCTTCCAGGTAGGGAATGTTCAGGTGGTCAGAACCGGGCACGACATCGTCGGCGATCAGGTTGGCCAGCTTCTGGCAGAGCTGGTCGGTATGCGAATGCGGCACGATGTCGTCGCTCTCCGCGCGCAGCACATAGGTCGGCACCTTGAGCGACGGCGCGTGTTTGATCGACTCGAAGCGGTGACGCAGCATGTACTCGATCGGCATGGCGCGGAACTTGCGCTTGGCGATCGCCAGGATCGAATCGTAGGGCGTGATCAGGACCACCGAGTGGGCGGCGCGCTCCTTGGCCACCTGCACCGCGACGCCCGAGCCCAGGCTGCGCCCGACCACGGCGATGCGGCATGCGTCGACCTGGCCGAGGGCGGCGAGCCAGTCGAACAGGGTGCAGCCGTCTTCGACCATGTGGGTTTCGGCCGGGTCGCCGTGGGAATTGCCGTAGCCGCGGTAGTTCATCGCCAGCACGGTCATGTTCGGAAACAGGGTGCCGGCGTCGCGCACTACCCAGGACACTTCCTCGGAACGGCCGCCGAAGTACAGGACGGCGGGACGCGGACCGGGCACGCGCGGGGTCATCAGCCAGCCGCACAGCCGGGTGCCATCTTTCGCGCGCAGGACGATGGGGCGGGTGCGGTGGCCGCTGCTGCGTGGACTGTTGACCTCGGGGACGATGGTGGGATTGAACACCAGCCGGCGCTGGTTTGCCGCCACCGCGGCGGTCAGCCCCAGCCACAACACGCTGGCGAAACCCGCCATCCCTGCTGCCATTTTCTTGGAAGTGTTCATGGTGCCAGTCTACCTCGGCGGTCGAAACTGGTCTGTGCGCCATATCGCAATGCATTGCAGCATATGGCTGAGTGGACGGGAAAGTGTGTTCTGTGCAACACGTTCTGCGCAACGGCATCAGGCCGCTGCGCAAGGAGCAGGCAGGCGCCGTGCTGTCCGCCGCGCCTGTGGTTGTCGGCCGCTTCCTCAGCGCATGACCGGACCATTCGCCGGAATGTACTTCTCGGCCGCGCTCATCGCATGTTCCATCGCCTCGTCGCCCGGCGCCTTCAGCTCGGGCACGTCCTGCACCGGGCTCACGCCTTTCACGCGCATGCCCTGTTCATAGACCATCTTGCCGCCGAACCAGCCGGACAGCAGAACGCCCGCAGCCGCCAGGGCCGACATGGCCAGCGAGCCGCCGCGGTGGTGGCGCGTGTCCTTGCGGGCGATGACGTTGGCGGCGGTGAGCGCCAGCGCACCGGTGTTCAGGAGGGCGTGCACGTTCGCCGTGCGTTTCACGTCGGTGTCGCGCTCGATCGCCATGTAGTCCATGGCCCCGGCAACGCCCGCCGCCAGGCCGCCGATCAGGCCGCCCGCCAGGCTGTAGTAGGAAGCGGTGGCGTAGTCGTCGTTGTCGGTGGCGCGGTGCATTGCGTCGAGGATGAAACCGAAGGGAATCAGGGCGGCGGGCGCGACGATCAGCATCGGGTGCAGCGGATGGCCGGCGAGCGTGGACTTGGGCATGACGGATCTCCTGGGTTGTCGGGAACGAAGGACAGTCTGACACAAGCGCGGCTGCCGTCACGCACGGTAGGGCGGCTGGCGCGGCTAGCGCGGAACGAGCCTCAGGACCATGTTCTGGGAGGTCGCGGCCAGCGAGCCGGCCGCCAGCACCGTGATGCCGCGCGGCGCGTTCAGGCTGCCAGGCAGGGGCCCGAGCACCACGTTCTGGGCGCCGGCCACGCCGATCACGGTATTGACTTCGCCCGAGGTGCCGATGCGGCGGATGGTGCCGTTGCCGGTATCGGCCACGAACAGGTTGCCGGCGCCGTCGATCGTCAGCGCGGCCTGGCGGCAGAAGCGTGCCGAGGCGCCCTGGCCGTCGACGCTGCCGCATTGCCCGGCGGCGCCGGCGATGGTGCGCACCTCGCCCGAGGGGGAAATTTCGCGGATGGTCGAGTTGGCGGTGTCGGCCACGTACAGGTAGCCATCGTCGTCGACCTCGATGTCCTGCGGTTCGCAGAAGCGCGCCTGCGCCCCGCGTCCGTCGGCGCTGCCGCAGGCGCCGGCCACGCCGGCAATGGTGGTGACGTTGTTGGCGCGGTCGATGCGGCGGATCGTGTGATTCGCGGTGTCGGCGACATAGAGGTTGCCATCGCGGTCGAGCGTGATGCCCTGCGGGTTGCAGAAGCGCGCGTTGCCGGCGTTGCCGTCGGCACTGCCGCACTGGCCAGCCGCCCCGGCGAGGGTGGTGACGGCGCCGCTGGCGCTTACCTGCCGGATCGTCGAGTTGCCGGTGTCGGTGACGTAGAGGTTGCCGTCGATGTCGGCTTCGAGCCGGGTCGGTGCGTTGAAGCGCGCCGCGCCGCCGGCGCCGTCGGCGCTGCCGGGCGCCCCTGCGCTGCCCGCCACGGTGACAGCCACGCCCTGCTGCGATACCTTGCGGATGGTGCCGCTGTTACGCTCGGCCACATACAGGTTGCCGTCGGGCCCGAGCACGATGCCGTCGGGCGCGTCGAAACGGGCGGCGGAGCCGGAACCGTCGAGCGAACCGCCGCAGGTCGGGCACAGGCCGCCGGCGATTAGGAAAATGCCGGGGTCGGAAGGAGAGCCGCCATGCCCCGGCCCGTCGGGGTAGTCGGGATAGTCGTCGTCATAGTCGACGTAGCCGAATCCCAGCGAGACGCCGCCGCCGCAGCCGGCCAGCGCAGCCGAGAGCGCGAGCGCGCCGAGGCGCAGCGTTGGATGGCGCAGGAAGCGGGAAAAGAGAGTCAGGGTCATGGCATCTCCTGAGGCTTTCGTGACCGCATCGAGATTAATGGCCGGGATCACGGCGGCCATGAGCGCGATCAAGCGTGCGCGGGTACACGCCAGTGCAGTCCGGGGGCGCCCCTCCCCACTGCGCCTGAGGTACTATCGCATATCCATCCGTCCGCACCAACAGGAGTTCACGTGCATTACCTTCTCATCTACGATCTCGCTCCCGATTACCTCGAACGCCGTGGCGAATTCCGCAACGAACACCTGCGCCTGACCTGGGAAGCCCAGGAGCGTGGCGAGATGGTGCTGGCCGGCGCCCTCGACGAGCCGACCGATCGTGCGATGCTGCTGTTCCAGTGCGACAGCCCGCAGGTGCCGCAGCTGTTCGCGGCAAAAGACCCCTACGTCACCCACGGCCTGGTGCGCGCCTTCCACGTGCGGCGCTGGAATACGGTGGTCGGCGACCTGGCGACGAACCCGGTGCGGCCGGAGTAAGCCCACCCTTATTGTTTCACTGGCGCAAGCAGCCTTCGATTACACTTGTCCGGCTAATGATGAACAAGAGCGCCTGACAAAAGCTCTAGCGCAAGGCGCGTCGTCGAAGTCAGTACGAGCGTACGGCGAGACGACGCAACACAACGATGGAGGTTTTGTCAGGCGCTCCAAGCCGGAGACCGTATTGCAAACCGCTGTCAACCTGTGGCCGCTGCTGGGCGTGGCCGTCATCGCCGCCGGCTTCCTGCTGCGCGCCAACCCTGTCCTGGTCGTGGTCGCCGCCTGCGGCGTGACCGGGGCGGCTGCCGCCATGCCCTTCTTGGGGGTGCTGGAGTCGCTCGGCACCGCCTTCGTCAAGACGCGCAACCTGCCGCTGGTCCTGCTGCTGCCGCTGGCGGCGGTCGGCCTGCTCGAGCGCTTCGGCCTGAAGGAGCACGCGATGGCCAGCATCGCGAAGATCCGTTCGGCCACCGCCGGGCGTCTCCTGATCGTCTATCTGTTCCTGCGCGAGACCTCGGCCGCCGCCGGCCTCACCAGCCTCGGCGGCCAGCCATCGATGGTGCGTCCGCTGGTCGCGCCGCTGGCCGAAGGCGCGGCCGAGGCGCGCAACGGCAAGCTGTCCGACAAGCTGCGCTACCGCATCCGCGCCATGGCGGCGGCCACCGACAACGTCGGCCTGTTCTTCGGCGAAGACATCTTCGTCGCCTTCGGGGCCATCGTGCTGATGCAGACCATCCTGCGCGCCGAGGGCATCGAAGTCGATCCGCTGCGCATGGCGCTGTGGGGCATCCCGACCGCGGTCTGCGCCTTCGTCATCCATAGCTGGAATTTGCGCCGCCTCGACGCCGCCATCTTGCGCGAAGGGGAGGGCAAGTGATCTTCTCGCTCGATTTCCTGTATGTGCTGGTCGGCCTGCTGCTGGGCGTGGTTGCGCTCCTGACCCTGCTTGACCGCGACCATCCGCGCCGCTTCACGAGCGCGCTGTTCTGGGGCCTGTACGCCTTCGTGTACCTGGCCGGCGACCATATCCCGGCCGCCCTGGCCGGCGCGGTCATGCTCGCGATGGCGCTGCTGGCCGGCTGCGGCCTAGTGCGCCAGGGGCGCCACGGCACGCTGCCCGAAGCCGAACGCCGCGCCAGCGCCGCGCGCCTGGGCAACAGGCTGTTCCTGCCGGCGCTGGTGATCCCGGTCGTCACCGTGCTCGGGGCCACGGTCCTGAAGGATGTCCGCATCGGCGACTATTTGCTGTTCGACAAGGCCCACCTGACCCTGGCCAGCCTCGGCTGCGGCGCACTGCTGGCGGTGGCGGCCGCCTGCTGGCTCACCCGTTCCAGCCCGGTGCAGGGCGTGCGCGAGGCGCGGCGCCTGGTCGACGCGATGAGCTGGGCGGTGACGCTGCCGCACATGCTGGCCGTGCTCGGGTTGCTGTTCACGGAAGCCGGCGTGGGCAAGGCGGTGGCGCAGGTGAGCACGTCCTGGTTCGACGTCGACTCGCGCCTGGCGGCCGTGGCCCTGTACTGCATCGGCATGGCCGTGTTCACGGTTATCATGGGCAATGGTTTTGCGGCCTTCCCGGTGATCGCCGGCGGCATCGGCGTGCCGGTGCTGGTGAACGTGTACGGGGCCGACCCGGCGGTGATGGCTGCCATCGGCATGTTCAGCGCGTATTGCGGTACGTTAATGACGCCGATGGCTGCGAACTTTAATATCGTGCCGGCGGCCCTGCTCGAGCTGCCCGACAAGAACGCGGTGATCAAGGCGCAAATACCGACGGCGCTGCCGCTGCTGGCGGCGAACATCGTCCTTCTCTACTTCCTGATGAATCGATAGCGATGAAAAAGACTGTCCTGCTGACCGGCTTCGAGCCATTCAACGGAGCGAGCATCAATCCCGCCTGGGAAGCGGTGCGCGCCCTCAAGGGCTGGAGCGGCGACGACTTCCTGGTCGAGGTGCTGCAACTGCCTTGCGTGTTCGGCTTCGCCAACCGGGTGCTGGCCGGCGCGATCGACGAGATCAAGCCGGACGTGGTCATCGCCGTCGGCCAGGCCGGCGGGCGCGCCGACCTCACCGTCGAGCGCGTGGCGATCAACGTCGACGACGCGCCCATCCTCGACAACGACCGCCAGCAGCCGCTCGACGCGCCCATCGTCCCCGGCGGCCCGGCAGCCTATTTCGCGACCCTGCCGATCAAGGCCATCGTCGGTGCGATGCGCGAGCGCGGCCTGAAGGCCTCGGTATCGCAGACCGCCGGGACCTTCGTGTGCAACCACGTGTTCTATGGCCTGATGCACCACATCGACGGCACGGCCGTGCGCGGCGGCTTCATCCACGTGCCCTACCTGCCCGAGCAGGCCGCGGCCTTCCCCGATGCGCCGTCCATGGCGCTCGGCGAGATCGTCGAGGGACTGCGGGTGGCGGTCGAGGTGGCCGTGCACGCTGGCGAAGGTGCGGGCGAGGGCGCCGCCGTCACCGGCGGCGCCACGCACTAGATGCAGCCTGCCGGCGCTGGCCAGATCCGGCCGCGCCCGGCCTTCTTCGCTTCGTACATCGCGCTGTCGGCTTCCTTGATCAGCTCCTCCGCGCTGCGACCGCTGCCCGGGGTGTAGAGCGCGATGCCGATGCTGGCGCCGACGTGGGCGCTTGCCGCGCCGACCGGGATCGGCTCCGCGATATTCTTCAGCAGTTTCGCGGCCACGCACTGGGCGCCGGCGGCCGTGCCGTCCAGGTCTTCGAGCACCAGGGTGAACTCGTCCCCAGCCAGCCGGAACACGCTGTCGTTCACCCGCACCGATGCCAGCAGGCGCTGCGCGACCACGCGCAGCAGCGCGTCGCCGGCATCGTGGCCGAAGCTGTCGTTGACCGCCTTGAAACCGTCGAGATCCAGGAAGAGCAGGGCCAGCGTCGACTGGCGCCGCGCCGCGCGCGCCTGGGCCAGCGGCAGCATCTCCATCAGGGCGCGGCGGTTGAGCAGGTTGGTGAGCGCGTCGTGCCGGCTCTCGTATTCGCGCTGGGCCTCGGCGCGCTTGCGCTCCGAGATATCGTTGAGGAAGGCGCTGAACAGGGTTTCTCCGTTCAGCTCCAGCGCACGGATGCGGATCTCGACCATCAGGCGGCTGCCGTCCTTGCGCATGGCGGGCAATTCGAGCCGCCTGTCGATCACCTGGGCCACGCCGGTGCGCAGGTAGCGTTCCATGCCGGCGCTGTGTTGCGCCGCCATCTCGGGCGGAATGATCAGGCGGTCGAGCGTGGCGCCGGCTGCTTCCTGTGCGCTCCAGCCGAAGGTCTCCTCGGCCGCGCGGTTCCAGGCGGTGACGCGCCCGGCCTGGTCGAGCGCGATATAGGCGTCGTTGGCGTTCGTGATCACGCTGCTCAGCTGTGCTTCGCGTGTCTTTAGCGCCTGTTCGGCCGCCTGCTGGCGCGCCAGCGCCGCCGACAGGCGCTCGTTCGCTTCCTGCAGCTCGCGCGTGCGTTCGTCCACCCGCGCTTCCAGGCTCGCATGCAGGGCGTTCAGTTCCTGTTCGGCCGCCTTCTGGGCGCTGATGTCGTTGATGAAGCCGATGAAGTATTCCACTTCGCCGGCGGCGTCTGTCTTGCGGCTCGCATGCAGGCTGACCCAGACCGTGGCGCCGTCCTTGCGCAGGTAGCGCTTGTCTATCGCGTACTCTTCGATCTCGCCGTCGCGCAGGCGCTGGAACCAGGCCGCGCTGGCGGGCATGTCGTCCGGATGGGTGAGGTCGCGCACCGTCAGCCGCTCCAGCTCCTCGATGCCGTAGCCGATGATGCGCTTAAGCGCGGGGTTGACGCCGAGGAAGCGGAAATCGCGGTCGATCAGGCCGATGCCGACGCTGGCCAGGTCGAAGATCGCGCGCAGGCGCGCCTCGGTGGCCTGCAGGGCGTCGTTCGAGGCCACCACCTGGTGGCCGGCCAGCGCCAGGCGTTCGCGGTAGTGCACTTCGCGCGCAACGATTTCGGCCAGCTCGATCAGGATCAGGAGCTGCTCGGCGCCGAGCGTGCGCGGGCAGGTATCGACCGCGCACAGGGTGCCGAGCGGGAGACCGTCCAGGCTGCGGATCGGCACCCCGGCATAGAAGCGCACGTGGGACGGGCCGGTGACGAGGGGATTGTCGTGGAAACGCTCGTCCACCGAGGCGTCGGGGACCACCATCGGGTCGCTCTGCAGCAGGGCATGCGCGCAGAAGGAATGCGCGCGCGGCGTTTCGGTCATGGGCAGGCCGACGCGCGACTTGAACCACTGGCGGTCGCGGTCGATCAGCGTGAACAGGGTGATCGGAAAGCCGAGCAGGCGGCTGGCCAGGCGGGTGATCTGGTCGAACACCGGCTCGGGCGCGGTGTCGAGCAGGCCGAGCGAATCGAGCAGGGCCTGGCGTCGGGCTTCGTTGGGCGGCAGGGGTGCTGCGGGCATGAAACGGCATTCCTGTTGGCTGGCGGGCCGCCGCCGACAACCGGCTGGCCAGGCGCCCGTCCTGCCACTGTAGCAGAAGCGCCCACCGGGACAGGTTCCTATTCGGCGCCGCGTTCGAGGATCTTCAGGAAGGCCCGCACCACCGGGGCGTCGTCCTGGCTGGTGGTGGTGATGTAGAGGTTGGCCGACGGGGCATTGGTACGGATCGGCAGGAAGGCCACGCCCGGCCAGCCGATGCGGCTGGTGGTCTGCGGCATCAGGGCCACGCCGAGCCGGGCGCCGACCATCGCCAGCAGGGTCTGGGGCTCGGCCGCCTCCTGGAAGATCGCCGGCTGGAAGCCCGCGTTCACGCAGCACTGGATCAGGTAGCGCGGCTCGGCCGACTGGTTCAGGTGCAGGGTCAGCATCGGCTCGTTCGCGATGTCGATCAGCTCGATCGCTTCCTGGCGCGCCAGCGGGTGCTCCTTGTGCACGGCGACGCAGAAGTCCTCGCGGAAGCACAGGTCCTGGCGCAGGTGCGATTGCCTGAGATCCTCCTCGTCCAGGCGCGGCTCGCGCCAGAAACCGACGTCGATCTGCTTCGAGCGCAGGGCTTCGAGCTGCTGGTCCGGTCCCAGCTCGTGCAGGGTCCAGGTCACGCGCGGGAACTCGGTCTGGAAACGCTCCAGCAGGCTCGGGATCGGGCCCCACATCGCCGAACCGACGATGCCCACGCGCAGGCGGCCGACTTCGCCGCGGTCGATCTGGCGGATGGTGTCGATCGTCATGCGCATGCGGCCCAGCAGCTCGGTCGCTTCCTGCATCAGCGCCTTGCCGGCCATGGTCAGCTCGAAGCTGCGCGTGGTGCGCGCGAACAGGCGCACCCCGAGTTCGGATTCGAGCTTCATGATCTGCTGGGACAGCGGCGGCTGCGAGATGTGCAGGCGCTCGGCGGCGCGGCTGAAACTCTTTTCCTCGGCCACGGCGAGGAAGTACTTCAGCTGTTTCAGGTCGATCGACATGGCTGCTCTCGGTTCAGGCCTTGCCGTTCAGGGCGACGGCCAGGCGCGCGCCGACCAGGGCGTTGTGCTTGACCAGTGCGATATTGGTGGTAAGGCTGCGTCCTTCGGTCAGTTCCTTGATGCGCGCCAGCAGGAATGGCGTGACCGCCTTGCCGGTCACGCCCTGCTGGCCGGCCTCCTGCAATGCCTGCTCGGTGATGCGGTCGATTTCCTCTTTCGGCATCGCCGATTCGCTTGGGACCGGGTTGCTGACCACCACGCCGCCGTCCAGGCCGAGCTGCCACTTGGTGCGGATGAACGCCGCCTGCTCTTCGGGGGAGTCGAGCTGGAAGTCGGCCTTGAAGCCGGATTCGCGCGTGAAGAAGGCCGGGAAGCCCGGCTGGCCGACGCTCACCACCGGCACGCCGTGGGTTTCCAGGTATTCCAGGGTCAGGCCGATGTCGAGGATGGACTTCACGCCGGCACAGACCACGGCGACGTTGGTGGAAGCCAGCTCCTGCAGGTCGGCCGAGATGTCGAAGCTGGTCTCGGCGCCGCGGTGCACGCCGCCGATGCCGCCGGTGACGAACACTTCGATGCCGGCCAGTTCGGCGCAGATCATGGTCGCGGCGACGGTGGTCGCGCCCAGCAGCTTCTGCGACAGCACGTAGGCCAGGTCGCGGCGGCTGACCTTGATCGCATCCTGGGCGGTGCCGAGGCGCTCGAGCTGTTCGTCGTTCAGGCCCACGCAGATCTTGCCGTCGATGATGGCGATGGTGGCCGGCACGGCGCCGGCGTCGCGGATGATCTGCTCGACTTCGCGCGCGGTCTGCACGTTCTGCGGGTAGGGCATGCCATGCGAGATGATGGTCGACTCGAGGGCGACGACGGGACGGCCGGCGCTCTTCGCGGCGGCGACTTCGGGGGAGAACAGCAGGAAGGATTGCATGGTATTACCTTATTCTTGAGTCAGGGCGCCGAAAGTGTCAGGCGCGAGTTGCGGGCAGACGGTCTGGCGGCACTCGACCGTCATGGCCGACAGTTGCAGGCCGCGGCGGCAGGCCAAGGCCAGGTCGGCGCCACCGCTGTGCAGCGATAGTACGACCGCGGCGGCAAAGGCGTCGCCGGCGCCGGTGACGTCGACCACCTCGGCCGGCGGCGCATCGAGGCGCTCGGCGCCGCCGCCCGGCACGGTGAACAGCACGCCGCGCGCGCCCAGCGTGACGACCACATCCTCCGCGCCCTGCGCCTGCAGTTCGCGGCAGGCGGCGGCCAGTTCGGCGTCGCCGTGCAAGGGGCGCTTGAGGCGTGCGGCCAGTTCGCCTTCGTTCAGGATCAGCAGGCGAACGCCGGCCAGCGAGTCCGGCAGGCGGTTCATCTTCGGCTCCGACACCGCCACCACGATCAGCGAGACGCTGTCGCGCGCGGCATCGCGCTGCAGGGCGGCGATGGCCTCCATGCTGAGGTTCAGGTCGGCCACGATCAGCGAAGCGCCGGCGCGCTGCCGCTGGCGGGTGTCGAGGAAAGCCGGGGTGATACGGTCGTACAGGGCCATGTCGGCCAGGGCCACCACCATCTGGCCGTCGCGGTCGAGCACCGCGGTGTAGGTGCCGCTGCCGGCGTCGTCGAGCTTCAGGCAGCCGCGCACGTCGATGCCGACGCTCTCGGCGTGGGCGAGCAGGGCGCGTCCGGACGAATCGTTGCCGACCGCCGTGATCAGAGAGACGGCCGCGCCCATGCGCGCCAGGTTCTCGGCGATGTTGCGCGCCACGCCGCCGAAGGACTCGATGCCGCTGGCCGGGTTCGAGGTGCCCATCACGAGCGTGCCCTCGGCGCGCAGCTTGCGGTCGAGGTTGGCCGCGCCCACGCAGACGATCGGGCGGTTGTCGGGCAATACATAGGCGCGCCCGAGCAGGCGGCGCTCGCGCACCAGGGTGGCGATGTAGCCGGCCACGGCCGAGCGCGAGAGGCCAAGTTCGGCGGCGAGGTCCTGCTGCGCAATGAAGGGATTGGCGCGGATCAGCTCGTACAACTGTTCTTTCTTCGAGAGTTCAGTCACGGTCGGCACTTATAAACAAATGTTGGTCGATACTAGACAAATGTTTGACTGAAGTCAATACGTATTGTCGTGTTAATCAAATTGTATCTCTAAGCCAACACTTTTCGGTCGTCCTCACCTGCTTTTACATGGATTTATTTTCGCCTCATATAAATGCCTAACAAAAATGGTATTTGCCATACATATCCGGGATAATGCATAGTTAGAACAATTTTGGCTTCATCGCGCCCTCGTCGCAGCGGCGCCGGGCCGCTTCCCCGCATAGCAGGTCCGCACGACAGCCTCTCCCCCGATTTCAGTTTCATACGAAGGAATACCATGTCCAGCAATACCCCATTCGAAGCCGCCGACGTCATCCGCGCCCGCAAGCCGGGCTTCGAGCCGCGCGTCGCGATGATCCTCGGTTCCGGCCTCGGCGTGCTGGCCGAACAGATGCTTGATGCCGTCTCGATCAGCTATGCCGACCTGCCGGGCTTCCCGATCAGCACCGTGCACGGCCACGCGGGCGAACTGGTGCTGGGTACCCTGGCCGGCGTGCCGGTGGTCTGCATGAAGGGCCGCGGCCACTTCTACGAAGGCTATGGCGCCGCCGTGATGACCTCGGCCGTGCGCACCTTCAAGCTGCTCGGATGCGAGATGCTGCTCGTGACGAATGCCGCAGGTTCCCTGCGCGCGGAAGTGGACGCCGGCAGCGTCGTCGTCCTGACCGACCACATCAACCTGCTGCCGGGCAGCCCGATGGCCGGCCCGAACGACGAGCGCTTCGGCCCGCGCTTCTTCAGCATGGCCAACGCCTACGATGCCGACCTGCGCAACCTGGTCAAGGAGACCGCAGCCGCCAAGGACATCACCCTGGCCGAAGGCGTCTACCTGGCCGCCCCGGGCCCGAACTTCGAGACTGCCGCCGAAATCCGCGCCTTCAGGACCCTCGGCGCCGACGTGGTCGGCATGTCGGTGGTGCCGGAAGTGATCTCGGCCCGCCACTGCGGCCTGAAGGTGGTCGGCGTGTCGGCCATCACCAACCTGGCCGAAGGCCTGACCCCGTTCCCGCTGTCGCACGAGCAGACCCTGAAGTACGCGGCCGTCGCCGCCAAGGACCTGGTCACCCTGATCTACTCCTTCGTCGAGCGCCTGGCCTCGGTGCCGCGTTCGGTCGCCAACTAAACAACAAACACGAGCGATACCATGTCACGCGCATTCATCCTCCTGCTTGACTCCTTCGGCCTGGGCGCGCTGCCCGACGCCGACAAATACGGCGACACTGGCGCCAACACCTTCGGCCACATCGCCGCCTGGGCCGCGAAAGAGGGCACGCCCATGTCGCTGCCGAACCTGGAGCGCCTGGGCCTGGCGGCCGCGGCGCACAAGGCCAGCGGCGAATGGGCGCCCGGCTTCAGCCAGCGCGACGGTTTTACCGGCGCCTGGGGCGTCGCGCGCGAGCAGTCGACCGGCAAGGACACGCAGAGCGGCCACTGGGAAATCGCCGGCGTGCCGGTGCTGTTCGACTGGGGCTACTTCCCGAAGACCGTGCCGTCCTTCCCGCAAGAGCTGACCGACAAGCTGCAGGAGATGACGGGCGTGCCGGGCTGGCTGGGCAACTGCCACGCTTCCGGCACCACGATCATCAACGAGCTGGGCGACGAGCATGTCGCCACTGGAAAGCCGATCCTCTACACCTCGGCCGACTCGGTGCTGCAGATCGCCGCGCACGAAGAGCACTTCGGCCTGGAGCGCCTGTATGAAGTGTGCGAAGCGGCCTACGAGCTGGTCAAGCCCTACAACATCGGCCGCGTGATCGCGCGTCCGTTCACCGGCGCCAACGGCGACTACAAGCGCACCGCGAACCGCCACGACTACGCCGTGCCGCCCACTGCGCCGACCCTGCTCGACCACGTGAAGGACGCGGGCGGCGAAGTCATCGCCCTCGGTAAAATCAGCGACATCTTCGCCGGCCAGGGCGTGACCCGCCTGGTCAAGGGCCCGGACAACATGGCCCTGTTCGACCGCCTGGTCGAAGTGGCGGAAGACGCGCCTGAAAAGTCGCTCACTTTTGTGAACTTCGTCGACTTCGACATGCACTTCGGCCACCGCCGCGACGTCGCCGGTTACTCGAACGCGCTGCACGAGCTGGACGCGCGCCTGCCGGAATTCATGGCGAAACTGAAGGACGGCGACCTGGTCGTGATCACCGCCGACCACGGCTGCGACCCGACCGCACCGGGCTCGGACCACACCCGCGAACACATTCCGATGATCTTCTTCGGCCCGAACGTCGCGCCGCAGGCGTTGCCGACGGCGTCGACCTTCTCCGACATCGGCGCCACCCTGGCGAAACACCTCGGCGTCAAACCCCTCTCGAACGGAACCGCACTGCTATGACCCAGAACCTGGACTTCAAACGTAATACCGCCGTCGGGCTGGACCTCGGCTGGGTCAACAGCCTGAAGGTGAACCGCAACGCGGCCGACCGCCGCGCCGCCAGCCTGGCGAACCGCCGCACGGTGAAGAAGGAATACCAGGCCGCCTGGCTGGTCCGCGCCATCGAGTGCATGGACCTGACCACGCTGTCGGGCGACGATACCCCGGGCCGCGTCGAGCGCCTGTGCCGCAAGGCGATGCGCCCGCTGCGCGCCGACCTGATGCAGGCCCTGGGCCTGGACAGCCTGCAGACCGGCGCCGTGTGCGTGTACCACGAGATGATCCAGCCGGCAGCGAAGATCCTGCAGGGCCGCCTGCCGATCGCCGCCGTGTCGACCGCCTTCCCGGCCGGCCTGTCGAGCCTGGAAACCAAGATCCGCGAAATCGAGCTGTCGGTCGCCGCCGGCGCCACCGAGATCGACATCGTCATCACGCGCCAGCACGTCCTGACCGGCAACTGGCAGGCCTTGTACGACGAGATGGTCGCCTACCGCCAGGCCTGCGGCGACGCGCATGTGAAGGCGATCCTCGCCACCGGCGACCTGGTCACCCTGGATAACGTGGCGAAAGCCTCGTGGGTCTGCATGATGGCCGGCGCCGACTTCATCAAGACCTCGACCGGCAAGGAAGGCGTGAACGCCACCATTCCCGTGTCGCTGGTGATGGTGCGCGCGATCCGCGAATACTACGAGCAGACCGGCTTCATGGTCGGCTACAAGCCGGCCGGCGGCGTCTCGACCGCCAAGTCGGCCCTGCAATACCTGACCGTGATGAAGGAAGAGCTGGGCAACGAGTGGCTGCAGCCTCACCTGTTCCGCATCGGCGCGTCGAGCCTGCTGACCGACATCGAGCGCCAGCTCGAGCACTACGTCACCGGCGCCTACTCGGCAGCCCACCGCCACGCGCAACCTTAAACACCGAACGGATTCGTCATGCCAACAATTAAAGAGATTCTGCAAACTATGGATTACGGCCCCGCACCCGAGAGCACCAAAGAAGCGCACGCGTGGCTGGACCAGCATGGACGCCGTTTCGGCCTCTTCATCGACAACGCCTGGACCGAAGCCAGCGACACCTTCGCCTCGAACAACCCGGCCGACGGTTCGGAACTGGCGCAAGTCACCCAGGCGTCCAACGAGGACGTGGAGCGCGCCGTGGCGGCCGCACGCCGCGCCCAGCCGGGCTGGGTCGCCCTCGGTGGCCACGGCCGCGCCAAGGTCATGTACGCGCTGGCGCGCCTGCTGCAAAAGCACGCCAGATTGTTCGCGGTGCTGGAAACCCTGGACAACGGCAAGACCATCCGCGAAACCCGCGATGCCGACCTGCCGCTGGCGGCACGCCACTTCTACCACCATGCCGGCTGGGCCGCGCTGCAGGCCGAGGAATTCGCCGACTACCGCGCCGTGGGCGTGGTCGGCCAGATCGTGCCGTGGAACTTCCCGCTCCTGATGCTGGCGTGGAAAATCGCCCCGGCCCTGGCTGCCGGTAACACCGTCGTCTTCAAGCCGGCCGAGTTCACCTCGCTCACCGCGCTGCTGTTCGCCGAGATCTGCCAGCAGGCAGGTGTGCCGGCGGGCGTGGTCAACATCGTCACCGGCGACGGCCGCGTGGGCGAGGCCATCGTCAACCACCCGGGCATCGACAAGCTGGCCTTTACCGGCTCGACCGAAGTCGGCCGCATCATTCGCAAGGCGACCGCCGGCAGCGGCAAGAAGCTGTCGCTGGAACTGGGCGGCAAGTCGCCGTTCATCGTGTTTGACGACGCCGACCTCGACGCCGCCGTCGAAGGCCTGGTCGACTCGATCTGGTTCAACCAGGGGCAAGTGTGCTGCGCGGGCTCGCGCTTGCTGGTGCAGGAATCGGTCTACGACCGCTTCATTGCCAAGGTCAAGGCGCGCATGCAGAACCTGCGCGTCGGCTCGCCGCTCGACAAATCGAACGACATCGGCGCCCTGGTCGATCCGGTGCAGCAGCAGCGCATCCACGGCCTGGTGGAAGCGGCACGCGCCGAGGGTTGCGAGATCTGGCAGCCGGCCTGCGAAGCACCGCAAGCCGGTTCCTGGTACCTGCCGACCCTGATCACCGGCGCCTCGACCTCGGCCTCGGTCGCCCAGACCGAGATCTTCGGCCCGGTGCTGGTCGCGATGAGCTTCCGCACCCCGGGCGAAGCGGTCCAGCTGGCCAACAACACCGTCTACGGCCTGGCCGCCTGCGTGTGGTCGGAGTCGATCTCGCTGGCGCTGGACGTGGCGCCGCAGATCAAGGCCGGCGTGGTCTGGATCAACACCGCCAACCAGTTCGACGCGGCCTGCGGCTTCGGCGGCTACCGCGAATCGGGCTTCGGCCGCGAAGGCGGCAAGGAAGGCATGTACGAATACCTGACCCACCTGTCGGAAGACGCACGCCCGGCCGCGCCGGTCATCGCCGAGAAAGGCAAGGTGAAAGCGGCCGAGGGTGACAGCCCGTTCGCCGTCGACCGCACCGCCAAGCTCTACATCGGCGGCAAGCAGGCGCGCCCGGACGGCGCCTACAGCCGTGCGATCACTGGCGCGAACGGCGCCTTCCTGGCCGACGTCGGCGAAGGCAACCGCAAGGACATCCGCAACGCCGTGGAAGCGGCGCACAAGGCGGCCGGCTGGACCAAGGCCACCGCGCACAACCGCGCCCAGGTGCTGTACTACATCGCCGAGAACCTGGCGATCCGCGCCGACGAATTCGCCCAGCGCATCGCCGCGCAGACCGGTTCGAAGGACGCGGCCCGCGAAGTGCAGGCCTCGATCGAGCGCCTGTTCTACTGGGCGGCCTGGGCCGACAAGTACGACGGCCTGGCGCACCAGCCGCCGATGCACGGCATCACCGTGGCCCTGAACGAGCCGGTCGGCGTGATCGGCGTGATCTGCCCGAACGAGAACCCGCTGCTGGGCTTCATCTCGCTGGTCGCACCGGCGCTGGCGCTGGGCAACCGCGTCGTCGCCGTGCCGTCGGAAGCCTACCCGCTGTCCGCCACCGACCTGTACCAGGTGCTCGACACCTCGGACCTGCCGGGCGGCGCACTGAACATCGTGACCGGTTCGGCCGACGAGCTGGCGCGCACCCTGGCGACCCACGGCGACGTGGATGCGGTGTGGCGCCATGACGGCTCTGCCGAGGGCTGCGCGGAAGTGGAGCGTCTGTCGGCCGAGACCCTGAAGCGAACCTGGGTCGGTGGCGGCAAGGGCCGCGACTGGTTCGATGCGAAGCAGGCCTGCGGCCGTAGCGTGCTGCAGCACGCGAGCCAGGTCAAGAATGTCTGGATTCCGTACGGCGTCTGAGGTTGATATGAATGACCGTCACGTTAACGCGTGACGGGTAGGGTGGGCGCCCCGTGCCCACGCGGTGATAGTTAGCGTATGCCGGTTCGATCACGAAATCGGAACCACTGCCTATCACCGCGTGGGCACAGGGGCGCCCACCCTACGTCGTTTCCGGCGTAATCGATACGGTTGCGTCCATTTGAATTATTTAAATCAGAGAGGCGAACATCCATGTTCCTTCCCCAAGAAATCATCCGCAAGAAGCGCGACGGCGGCATCCTGAGCGCCGAAGAAATCCGCTTCTTCGTGCGCGGCATCCCTGACGGCAGCGTCACCGAAGGCCAGATCGCGGCCCTCGCGATGGCCGTCTACTTCAACGACATGACCATGGACGAACGCGTCGCCTTCACGCTGGCGATGCGCGATTCCGGCCAGGTCCTGGAATGGAAATCGCTCAACCTGCCGGGCCCGGTGGTCGACAAGCACTCGACCGGCGGCGTCGGCGACGTGGTCTCGCTGATGCTCGGCCCGATGATCGCCGCCTGCGGCGGCTTCGTGCCGATGATCTCGGGCCGCGGCCTGGGCCACACCGGCGGCACCCTCGACAAGTTCGATTCGATCCCGGGCTACAGCACCGTGCCCGATCCCGAGCTGTTCCGCAAGGTCGTCAAGGACGTGGGTGTGGCCATCATCGGCCAGACATCCAAATTAGCGCCGGCCGACAAGCGCTTCTACAGCATCCGCGACACCACGGCGACCGTGGAATCGGTGGCAATGATTACCGGCTCCATCCTCTCGAAGAAGCTGTCGGCAGGCCTCGACGCCCTCGTCATGGACGTGAAAGTGGGCAGCGGCGCCTTCATGCCGACCTACGAGAAGTCGGTCGAACTGGCCGAGAGCATCGTCAGCGTCGGCAATGGCGCGGGAACGCGCACCTCGGCCATCCTGACCGGCATGAACGAGCCGCTGTGCCACGCCGCCGGCAACGCGGTCGAAGTGCGCGTCGCCATCGACTACCTGACGGGTAAATCGCGCCCGGCGCGCCTGCACGAAGTGACGATGGCGCTGTGCGCCGAGATGCTGGTCATCTCGGGCCTGGCCAAATCCGAAGAAGAGGCCCGCGCCAAACTGCAGGCCGCGCTCGACTCGGGCGAAGCCGCCGAGCGTTTCGCGCGCATGGTCACCGCACTGGGCGGCCCGGCCGACCTGATGGACAAGCCGGACGCCTACCTGGAAACCGCACCGGTCATCGTGCCGGTGCCGGCACTGCAGGCCGGCTATGCGAGCTCGGTCGACACCCGCGGCCTGGGCCTGGCCGTGGTCGCGCTGGGCGGCGGCCGCGTGCGTCCGCAGGATGCGATCGACTTCGCCGTCGGCCTGACTGGGCTGGTCGAACTGGGCGACCGCATCGAGGTCGGCCAGCCGCTGGGCATGGTCCATGCGCGTACCCAGGAGGCAGCCGAGCAGGCCGTGCGCCAGGTGCAGGCGGCCTACCGGATCGGCGCCAACAAGCCGGCCGCCGAGCCGATGATCCACCGTGTCATCCGTCCGCAATAAACGAGGCCCCATGAAATACGCAAAACTGATCGAGGAAGCCCGCGCTGCGCGCGAGCTGGCCTACACGCCCTATTCGAAGTTCCAGGTCGGCGCCGCCCTGGAGTGCAAGGACGGCCGCATCTTCCGCGGCTGTAACGTCGAAAACGCCTCTTACGGCCTGTGCAACTGCGCCGAGCGCACCGCCTTCTTCTCGGCGATCGCCCACGGCTACAAGCCGGGCGACTTCACCGCGCTGGCCGTGATCGGCCAGACCGACGGCCCGATCGCCCCTTGCGGCGCCTGCCGCCAGGTGATCCTGGAACTGGGCGGCAACGAGCTGCCGGTCGTGCTGACCAACCTGAAGGGTGACATCCACGAGACCACGGCGGCCGGCCAGCTGCCGAGCGCGTTTGGCGGCTGGGACCTGAACAAGTAGGCAAGGCGCCCGGCCTGGGCGCCTTGCCCGCATTCCTCCTGCATCACTCTGCACGCCGCTGTCGGTTTGTCTTACAGCCTACGCGGCTTTCCTCCCGCCTTTCTCCCTAAATCGCTGATTTGCCTTGCGTTTCGCCAAGCGGCACAAGGTTTGCTTGTTCAAGAGGGCCGACCGCGCCTCGCGGCAGTCCTGACTCTTCCGGGGCGCCTACCTTTGGGGGAACAAGCAGATGAAACGGATTTTCCAGACTCTTCTGGCGGCAAGCTTTGCCATGGCATCGATGTCTGCCCAGGCCGATCCCTTCGTACTCGATAACGGCCGTATCACAATCGGCATCGACGAGTACGGCGGCCTTGGCGGGGGCGGTGTCGGGCTGATCGGCCCGGGCGGAGACGCGGTCATGCGCGGTTGCCTGTGCGAGGGATGGGGCGCGTCGGCCGATTCCGTATCCGCCTATACCTATGGCGGCGTAACCAGCAATATTCGCAGCGCCAATGCGGTCTCGAACCTGCCCGGCTTTCCGCTGTACGGGCGCAGCCTGGCGACGCTGGAAAACGGCCTCGAAGTGTCGCACGCCTACACGTCCGTCGCCGACGGCCGGCTGTTCCGGGTCCAGGTGACACTCTGGAACGTGGAGCTCCAGACCCTGCGCGACGTGCGCTACGCGCGCACCCTCGACCTGGACGTCGCGCCCGGATTCTTCGACGACAACTACACGACCATCTACGGCGGCTCGCCCAATGGCCCGGCCGGACCGGTGCTGTCGACCTCGGCGAATCCGGTCGGCGCGCCCGATCCGATGGTCTTGCGTCCCGAACTCCAGAACGTCAACCTGACCGACCGCGGCGGCGACCTCGGCAGCTATTTCGTCCTGTCGTTCGGCGACCTCGGGCGCAGCGAGTCGATCAGCTTCGACATGTACATCGGCGCCACCGACTCGGTGAGCGAACTGATGGATGCCTTCAAGTCGGTCGGCATCGAGGCATTCACCTATACGACGGGGAACCTGACCGGGGACGACATGCATCCGGCGCCGGCCTTCGGCTACGGTTTCGCCGGTCTCGGCCTGCCGGCATGGTCGCCGAACGAGGTGCCGGAGCCGGCCGGCATTGCGCTCCTGGCCGCGGGCGTGGCCGGCATGGCGCTGGGTCGCCGGCGGGGCAGCCGCGCGGTATAGCCGGTCGCGATGCGCCTTGCGGCTGGCGCGGACCATCGACCGCAGGGCCCGCCGCTACACGCCCGGGGCGCCTTCCTCCTTCGAGGCGAAGCGCTGCACGCGAAAGCGGAGCAGCGCTTTTTTTCGTCTGTCGGGTTCGCGTTCGGATTTCTCCGAGCTGATTCTTCCAGGATGCCGACCGCGGCGCGGACGCGTCTCGCTTCGGTATGCCGATCTATGTTGCAGTGGCAACTGACCTGATCCTTCGCAAGAGCAGGATGGCCGACTCGTAGTGTAATCGCTGGGTTCACGGTGCACTTGTGCACCAAAGCATGCCATGGGAGGTCGACAATGCCGCAGCACGTCCACGCAGGTCTTCTCGCGTCGTTCAGCCGCTACACGCAGGACACGCGCCTGCTCAGGCTGACGACCCCGCTGGGCGACGCACTGCTGGCGGAATGCGTGCGCGGCGAGGAAGGGATCAGCCAGGGGTATTCCTTCAGCATCGACGCCTTGAGCGAGGACTCGCACCTCCAGCTGAAGACCCTGGCCGGCCAGCCGGCCCTCCTGCAATTGTTGACTGCGACCAGCCGCGCTGCGCTGCGTCCCTTCCACGGTCACATCACGGCGGTGCGGATGAGCGGCGCCAACGGCGGTCTCGCCCGCTATCACCTCCGGCTCCAGCCCTGGAGCGCCTTCCTCGGATACGGCCGGGATAGCCGGGTGTTCCAGGACATGACGGTGTTCGACATCCTCGACGCCGTCTTCGCCGCCTGGCAGGGCCGGGGCAGGCTGATGCCCGTATGGCGTTACGAGATCGCCGACCGGAGCCTGTATCCGAAGCGCAGCCTGTGCACGCAATACCAGGAAAGCGACCTGGCCTTCGTGGAACGCCTGATGCACGAGGAGGGCCTGTTCTACTTCTTCGAACACACTGGCGACCCGGACAACCCTTCGCTCGGCAGCCATGCGATGGTGATCGCCGACCACAATGGCGCCTTCAGGCCGAACGCACAGGGGCCAGTGCAATTCACCCGTCCGGGCGCCGTCATGCGGGCGGACAGTATCGACCGCTGGCGTACCGAGTCGCGCCTGCGCACCAATGCGGTCGAGATGGGGAGCTGGGATTACCGCACGCTGCGCCAGCGTCAGGCGGGCGCCGCCGGCGTGGGCGAGCAGGCGGCTTCGCTGACGAGCCGCGACGCACCCGGCGCCTATGCCTGGCCGGACCGCGAACAGGGCCAGCGCATCGCCACCAACCAGATCGAGGCGCTGGAGGCTACGCGCCAGGTGCACGTCGCCGCCGGGACCGTGCGCAGCTTCGCGCCCGGGACGACGTTCTCGCTCCATGGCCATGCCCGCTTCGATGAAGCGCGGACCGACGCCGACCGCAGCTTCACGATCACGCGCGTGGTGCACCTGATGCACAACAACCTGTCGGCCGAGGTGCTGGGCAGCGCGCATCGACTGCTGGGGAAAGGTGATGTGGCGGCGGCCGTGGACGCGGAGCCCGGCCAGTATGCCGTCGGGGAGGGTGCCGGCGAACGCCCGCTCTACCGCAACCGGATCGACGCCTTGCCGGCCAGCGTCCCCTACCGCAGCAGCGGGCTGGATGCGCACGGCCGGATCCTGCATCCGTGTCCGACCGTGCAGGGCCAGCAGACCGCGATCGTGGTCGGACCGTCCGGCGCGGTCATCCACACCGACCGCGATCACCGCATCAAGGTCCAGTTCCACTGGCAACGCGGTTTGAACAGCCACAGCCGGATGAGCCACCCGCATCCCGATGGGCACACCGGGGCGCCCGGCAACGATATGGCCGGGACCTGGGTGCGCGTCGCGACGCCGGTGGCGGGCGCGAACTGGGGCAGCAACATGGTGCCGCGCGTTGGCCAGGAAGTGCTGGTCGATTTCCTGGAGGGGGACATCGACCGGCCGGTGGTGATCGGGTGCCTGTACAACGGGCGCGGGCAGCCCGATGCCCAGCACAACCAGGTCGCGCAGGGGCCGGGCGCAGCAACAGGCAACGCGTCGCCATGGTTTCCGGGCGAAAGCGGTGCAAATGCGCACCCGGCCGTGCTGTCGGGCTTTAAGTCGCAGGCGATGCGCGACAGCCAGACGGGCGCGGGCGCCTACAACCAGCTGGTGTTCGACGACAGCGCGGGCCAGTCGCGCGTGGTCCTGCAGCGCCATGGCAAAGCGCACGATGGCTCGGCGGAGCTGAATCTCGGGCATCTGCGGCACCAGAGTGACAACGGGCGGCTCGGGCCCGCCGGGTTTGGCGCGGAGTTGAAGACGGCGCATAGCGTGGGCGTGCGGGCAGGGCAGGGTTTGCTGCTGTCGTCCGACGCGCGCCGGGGCGGTAGCGGGAGCCAGCTCGATTCGCGGGAGGCGCAGGGGCAGATCGAGGAAAGCAATCAGCTCCAGATTGGATTGGCGACGCAGGCGCAGAAGCATAACGCGAAGATCAAGGATGAGCCGGAGCCGGCAGAGATGCCGGCTTTGAAGGAGATGGCGCACAGCCTGGAGGTGGTCTCGGCGTTGGCTGCTGGTGCGGATGGACAGGGCAAGGTGAATGCGTATGAGCAGCCTCACCTGCAGATGTCGAGCCCGGCAGGGATCGTTGCGGGGACGCCGGCCAACGCCGTGCTTGCGGCGGGGACGACGGGGAGCGTGAGCGCTGGGCAGGATATCGATGTTGTGGCGCAGGGGAATACGCTCACGACGGTGGCGCATGGTATCAGTCTGTTCAGCTATGGGAAGGCCGGGAACAAGGCCAAGCCGAACCAGGAGGTGGGTCTCAAGCTGCATGCGGCGAGTGGGAAGTGGAGCAGTCAGAGCCAGTCCGGCTTGACCTCTTTTGTCGCCGATAAAACCGTGACGGTGGCGAGTGTCACCAAGATGGTGTCGATCAGCGCGCCGAAGAAGCACGTGCTGCTGACGGCGCAGGGGGCGTATATCAGGCTCGAGGGTGGAAATATAGAGGTTCATGCGCCGGGTAAGGTTGATTTCAAGGCCAGCAAGAAGGAGCTGACCGGGCCGCAGAGTGCAAACGGTGAGGCGCGTTTGCCGAAGCCGGGTGAGCTCAAGTTGTGCGAACTGCGCGCGGCCGGTGCTTCTGCGGCAGGAGACAGTACCGTGCCATTGTCCTGATAAAGGATCGTCATGACTAAAGTTCTCGATTACCAGACGTTTCAGGAACATGCATTTGCCGTTGCCGATGCAGGGATGGTCGAGCACCTTCCGGCTGGGCTAGCGGCCGAAGCGCTTGTGCCGAAGAGGCTGGCAGCAAGTGCGCATTTGATGCCGACGCTGATCAACCTGAAGCGTACTCCACGGGCCTGCTCGGACGCCTTGTTTGAGTGTATGTCCGAACTGTCAGCTGATAGTCACTCGCTGCCTCCCGTAGCGCTGCTGATCAGAACAAGCGCCAGCGCAATGACCGTTGTACGTCATTGGAATGCAGTGCAATTGGTTGAGCTCCGGCCGGGAGTCAGGTGGTGGCTACGTTTGCATGATCCACGTGTCCTGCACCAAATGTTACGTGTGCTCAGCTTGACGCAGCGTAGGAAGCTTCTCGGGTCGTCGCAAGCATTCACCTATTGGGTCGGCGGAGCTTGGGTGTCAGCCACGCGGGAAATGGATGGCTTGCCCATTCACACTGCCGGAAGCGACTTCTCGTCGCCTTCTGCAGCATGGCCCATGACCTGGAATTGGGGACGGATCGAACGTATCGGTCTTGTGAATCGGGCTCTTCATGATGCCGGCGTAGTCGGGGCAGCGGCCTTGACGAGCCAAGGGGCGTTAGCTGAGCAATTCATCGAGCGCGCCATCAAGCATGGGCTCGTTGAACAGGCAGATTTGGTCGAGTTTGCGACCCGCGGACTGCTCACCAGTCCCGGGTTTGACGATCACCCGGTTGTCACCCGGGCCATACGACCATCGCCTGACGGGGATTCCAGTTTGTCAGACCGCTTCGCATTAATCCCGGACCATGTATGGACCGAACTTCGCCAAACCAAGCCGATGCAGGGAGAATTCTGAAATGACGACGTCGACCAAATGCGAATTCTGCGACAAGCGTGGTTTGCCACTGTTACTCGTGCGTGATGCCGTCGCTGCCGCAGGAGCGGGGGCTCCGCTGGCACCAAGCTTGCCGATAGAGCTTGCGCCAACGACAGCGCACTATACCAAGCGATTGCTTCGCAGTGGTTATGTCAACGTCTACGACGAAGCTCGACGGCGATGGGAAGCTTATTTCGTTACGGCCGATGGTTACTTCTTCAAGCTGCTGCAAACGCCTGGTATCGCCCCTGTCGTTCCCTCGAAACCCTTCAATTGTCCAGATGAATCTCATCGGGCAGTGGCAAGTTGCATCACCATTTCGGACCCGAAAAATGCGTCTAAAGTATGGATAGGGTTTAGCGATGTGTTGTGGACTGAGGCAGTACGCAAAGCAAATGATGACCTGACATATCGCAAGCGACACATGGTAGAAATTGACGTGCAGGGAGCACTTAAAGGGAAACAAGCGCTACACAGGCCGATGGCGCAAATCAAAACTATAGTTGCCGAATATGCGATGACACCAAAAGATGCAAAAGCCGCCTTTTCGGCAAGCCCTTTCAGCTTCGAAACGCGCTACGGACGAGCCGAAAGTCTCGTTCAGGAATGCAATGCGCTTGCTCCTGAAAAGGGGTTAGTTGTAACGCTGCCAGATCCGGCGGGTATTATACAGGAACTTGCACTTCTGATGGAATGGAAAATCAAGTCATTCATATCCAAGAATCCCGTAGACCAACGCAATCTGGCAGCCAGCGCCGCGATCGACCGTATCGAAGAAGCGTACCGAAAAAGTTTTGAAGATACTGAAATTGTCGCAACGGAGCAGTTGGCAGACGAGCAAATCGCGGAAAACCCGTTCGGGCACTGGTTTTCCGTATCGACTCGCGAAAAAACAGAGCGCCTGCGAGAAGTCACATCTAACCAATTGGATCGCGCTTCGAACGATGGGTGGAAGAAATATGCCAGCAAATTTGATAACAAAAGCCGTCAGGCTTGGCTAAAACCCTTCAGTCAAAGGTTCGAAAATTTTAACAAGGATTACATTGCCCCTTTGGCATTGAGTCATGCGGCCTGGATGAAAACTGAAGCGCTTGCTGCATATTTTGAGTGCAATTACGACGTCCATAGTGTGGACTCTGGTACCGTGTATACCATGGTCGTCGCTTAATGTGTGACCGCCACACAAGATAAGCAAGCATGCTCGAGGTTGTATGAAGAATGGCTCGGGGGCGATATCTCGGATAAGGGAAACATCTTATTGCGGGCGATGATTGGAAATCAAAAAATTACTGAAGAGGCCATGAAAGCTGCAATAAAGGTGAGTGCCGATCTTCGCCAGATACCATGGGATAATATCTTTGCTGCATATAACACTGCCGGTGCGCTGCTTGCGGCAGGGGCCCAAGATGCTGCTGCACGACTTATTGTTCAGATTGGTGGTCCATTAGCGAGGGTTTTTAACAAGGTGTTGGACGGTAGTGCGGGTTTTAGAGCTGCAATCATGGCTACTGGATTAGTGTCGGGCCATCCCGTGATCTTCATTGAGGTGACTGGTAGCCGGAAAGAGTTTCGCAAACTGGCAATTCGAGAATTGCTGCGCGCCAGTGGGCAGGCAGTCAGTAATAAAGTACTGGGAAAAGCTGTGGCAGCTGAGCTAAAACGACAGCAGATCCGTGGTGTTCGCCTTGAAGGAAATGCCCGGATGCGTTTTGCTTTGAATTTGGATCAATTGACACTTCGGAATATACCGAGCGGGCTTAGTCAGCAGCAAATGGCGAATCATTTGGTTTCTTCTTTTAGAACTGTCGAGGCGCTTGAAAACATAAATCTTAATCGGTGGCGATCCGTTATAAACCAAGAAATGGGCTCGGGTATTGTCGCTGCCATCTTGCAAACAATTACTTTAACAAAACTGTTGGCAGATAAGGAAAAGAGTCTGGCAAACGAAAGGGGGGACGCGTCCGGCAGGGTCGAGGCTGGGATGTGCGCAATAGCTGGATCTACATCTGAAGCGCTTGGAAATTTTCTAAAAAACCGAGCTGTGCTCGGAATGCGGTTTGGACAAGGAATAGTTGCCAACGTAGGAAGATATACGGCGATTATAGGGCGCGTGACAGGTCTTGGGGGAGGTTTGTACATGGCCTATCTTGATATGGGGAAGTACACTGAGGCGCGAAATGAAAATCAACCAGGCTTGGCATGGCTATATGGTGCCTCAGCCATTTCTGGGCTAGCCCTTGCATTTGTATTGTTTTGTCCTGCCATTTTGGGTGCGGCGGCAATTCCAGTAATAGGTCTTTTGATCTTATTGTGTGTTGGTATCGGACTTCTTGTCGAAAATATTAAAGATAACCCGATACAGGATTGGTTAGAGCGTTGCCCTTGGGGGATGCTCAGTTCTCAACGTTATCCAGATATGGCAACTGAGCAGGCTCAATTATTGCTGGCCCTGAAATAAGAGGCGAAGATGGAATTCTCTGGGTTAATTACGCGCTATCCGGTCGGGCACCAGCTTTCGCAAACTGCTTTCGGATTTCAGCTTCGACAAAAGCAGAGATTATCTTTGGAGCCACGTTATCAACTGAGTGTTATCAGAATGAACTCGACGTACTTGGAGTCGGTGGACAAGTGGTTCCCTTGGAAGGGAATGGTCACGATGTTCGCCCTTGTCGTCTTGGTCATGGTTAATGCAACGTTGGGATGGGGGGCGTTCAAATGGATTCTCGAGGCCGCTGGAGTTCTGCCATCCCCATTTAGTTCCGAGTTCCTTTACGCAAATGGGATTGGTATGGCTGCGGTTGTCGTTTGTCTGGACTGGGGAGCTATTTGGCTCCTACGTAAAGAATCGTTCGCCTATACCCATTATCCGATACGGTTTAACCGAAAAACGCGTACTATTCACGTGTTTCGCACAGATGGAACCATACTCTCTACTTCTTGGGATAAGGTGTTTTTTACGTTAGTGAAAATGCCGCCTTGGGACGAATGGGAGGTGCGCGGGCATGTCCTAGAGGCGGACGGTGTTACCGTTAAAGAAACCTTTGCCCTGAGTTACGTTGGTTCGCTTGATGCAAAAGATGCCATACCTGGAGCTACCGAATTTTCTCCCAGAGATTTCGTGCGGGCGCATTGGGAATTCATTCGGCGCTATATGGAAGAGGGGCCGGAAGCGGTATCGGAGCAGGTCGAATTCTGTATGCCGGTTAATGATCGGCATGAGAAAGTTCGTGTAAGTATCGAGCGAATATTTGCTAACATTTCCGGAGCTCCATTGATTTTTTATTGGCTGCTTTTCCCAGTCTGCGTAGCGATAAGTTTTTTTAGGCTGATTGCAATGCGTACCAGCAAAATTCCACGGTGGCCCGATGATGTTGAGATGAGCTGCCAGATGGAAATTGGTGACCCTTACGCGTTTGAAGGGAACTCAGCAGGCGAACGAGTAGACCTGTTTCCAGGCGCTACCAAAAAGACCAGCGCTTGGAATCAATCTGATAGGACCCCCCACTGTTGAATCACATCTGCTGAAACAAATGCGAGTGATTCCTGCTCACCTCCAGCTCATGCGGATAATTCCGCACCCTCAGCATCTGCCGCCCGCGCATATCGCGCGACACCTCGGCAATCGCATCCACCCGTACCAGGGTCGAGCGGTGAATGCGCCAGAACTCGTCCGGGTCGAGTTCGTCCGCCAGCTCCTTGAGCGTCTTGCGGATCAGCAGTTCGGCAGTCGCAGTCTGCACCCGCGTGTACTTTTCGTCGGACTGGAAAAACAGGATCTCGCGCGTGCTGATCATGCGTAGGCTGCCGCCGACCTGCGCCTGGATCCAGCGCAGGTAGCTGCGCTTTGGCGCGGCGCCTTGCTGTTGCAGCAGCGAGCTCAATTGCGCCAGTTGCGAACCGATGTCCTGCGGCGCTTGCGGCAGGCGCTTGCGCAGGCGTTCGCAGGTGGTCGCCAGCCGTTCGGACGTAACCGGCTTCAGCAGGTAGTCGATGGCGCCGTGCTCGAAGGCGTCGACCGCGTACTGGTCGTAGGCGGTGGCGAAGACGATGTGGCAGCGGTTGTAGAGCTGGCGCGCCGCTTCGATGCCGCCCATGCCGGGCATGCGAATGTCGAGGAAGGCGATCTGCGGCTTGAAACGCGTGGCGAGCTCCACGGCCTCGACGCCGTTGGCCGCTTCGGCCACGATCTGGAGTCCAGGCCAGGCCTCCTGCAGCCGCGCGCGCAGTTGCTCGCGCATTGGCGCCTCGTCGTCGGCAATCAACGCGGTAGGGGCAGAAGCCATCATGCATCCTCCATCATCTTGTACGGTATGCGCACCGAGGCGCAGGCGCCGCCGCCGGGCGGCGCTTCGATCACGAGTTCGGCCTGCGCGCCATACAGCAGCTGCAGGCGCTCGCGGATGTTGGCCAGGCCCACGCCCTCGTCGGCATGCAGGTCGATGCCGACGCCGTCGTCGCAGACGTCCACCACCAGGGTGGCGCCGTCGACCCGGGCGCGGACCAGGATGGTGCCGCCCTCGATCTTCGGCTCCAGGCCATGCTTGATGGCGTTCTCGATCAGGGTTTGCAGCATCATCGGCGGGAAGGGGGCGCTGCCGAGGAAGTCGGGCACCTCGAAGCGCACGGCCAGGCGTTCCTTCATGCGCGCCTGCATGATGGCGAGATAGGCCTTCGATAGCTCGAGTTGCTTGCCGAGCGTGGCGCCGCCGGAGGAGCGCATCTGCGGCAGCGCCGAGCGCAGGTAGGCGATCAGGTGAGCGTGCACCTTGGCCGCTTCGGGCGGGTCGGTCTCGATCAGGCGGCCGATCAGGGCCAGGGTGTTGAACAGGAAGTGGGGCTCGACCTGGGCCTGGAGCGCGGCCATCTGCGCTTCGGTCAGGCGCCGCTCGAGGGTGGCGACGTCGGCCTTCAGGGTGGCGTCGCGCGCCACCAGTTCGGCGCGGCGCTTGCCGCCGGCCAGCACCTTGACGCCGAAGGAGATGAAGACATACCAGAACGCGGGCTCGGGCGTGTTCACGATAATGAAGAACACGATCGCGAGGAACCAGGTGAGGTAGAGCTGGCGCCACTCGACGACGGCAAGCCAGTCGAAGAACGCCCACCAGAGCTTGCTCGCTTCGGCAAAGGCTTCGCGCATGAGGTCGAGCGCCCGGTTGATCTGGCTTGCCTGCACTTGTTAATCCTCGATCGGTGTCTTCTTGTCGTTGTTGATGGCTAGGACCGCGTATTTCACCGCCAGGAAAATTGCGAACAGGGTCAAGGCCAGCGGGATGACCGTGATCGCACAGGCCACCAGCACGGCGGCCAGCAGCAGGGCCGGCCAGGGCAGGGCGGCGAAGGTGCGCAGGCCGCCGCGGACGGTGCGCAAGCAGGCCTCGGCGGCGTCTTCGAGTTCGGCGGCGAAGCTGCGGAAGGTGGTGGTTTTCATGCGACTGCTCCTGTCAAAAGAAGTTCGGATAGCTGCACTCTAGGCCCACCGTCGTGTCCGTGCGAGCCCGGCGCGACGAACTGTGGAATTCATGGCTTAACCGGTAGCGTGGGCGGACGAACGGGAGCTTTCACGTTCGTTCCAGTAGCTTCTCAGCAGGCCGTAGAAGGCGGTGTCGGCCTTCTCGCCGTGTACGATCCAGCGCTCGGGCATGTAACCTTCGCGGCGAAAGCCCAGCCGTTCGAGCAGGCGCGCCGAGGCGTCGTTGCGCGGGTCGATGTCGGCCTCGATCCGGTTCATGTCGAGCTCGTGGAAAGCATGGCCGAGCAGGGCTTCGAGCGCCTCGGCCGCGTAGCCGCGTCCCCAGTGCTCCCGTGCCAGGGCATAGCCGAGCTCGCAGCGCCGGTTCTGCTCGAAAAAGCCGCGCAGGTTGCAGATGCCGATCAGGCGGTCGGTCTCGCGCAGGGCGATGGCGTAGCGGTACAGGCCGCCCTCCCGGTAAGCTTGCTGGGTTTCCATGATCATCGCTTCGGCCTGGGCGATGTCGGTCCAGGCGCCGTTCGACCAGTAACGCACCACCTCGGGGTCGGCGAAGATGCGCAGCAGGTCCCCGGCGTCGGTGTCGGCGAAAGGCCGCAGGGCCAGGCGGGCGGTGCGCAGCACAGGGGGCAGGGAGTCGGACATGACGGTCTCCGGGCGATGGTTGGGTTTGCGTTGGATCAAACGCCGCGGCATGTTGGCACTGGCGAGCAGTCAACTGCTTTAGCATTGTCCAGTTATCGCTGTCGACTTCGTTTATATGCAATTGCATATGACGAGTCCACGGCGCGCGTTTATATTAACGGATCGTCAGCTCGTTTTGCATTTTTGCAACGCACTACCCTGTGCAAGCTGAGGGGTCTGGCGCCTGCCGGCTTTACTTTCGCGGCGCGGACGCGCACATTGCTATGATTGCCTCATCGTTTTGCCATCCGGTCCATTATTGGGCTGCAAACAAAGGGAGAGCCTGCATGAACGAGTCCAGACCCAAGTCGATGTCCGCATTCTGGATGCCCTTCACGAACAACCGCGACTTCAAGGTCGATCCGCGCCTGCTGGTCTCGGCCGAAGGCATGTACTACAAGGATGTCGACGGCAACCAGATCCTCGACGGCACCGCGGGCCTGTGGTGCGTCCCCTGCGGCCATGCCCAGCCCCGGATCGTGAACGCGGTGCGCGAGATGATCGGCCAGCTCGACTTCGCACCGACCTTCCAGATGGGCCATCCGGCCGCTTTTGATTTGGCCGAGCAGTTGATGGACTACACCGGCCACAAATTCGGCCACGTCTTCTACACCAACTCCGGTTCCGAGGCGGTCGACACCGCCCTGAAGATCGCGCTCGCGTACCACAAGGCGCGCGGCGAGGGTGGGCGCACCCGCCTGATCGGACGCGAGCGTGGCTACCACGGCGTCGGTTTCGGCGGGCTGTCGGTGGGCGGGATTGGTCCGAACCGCAAGAGCTTCGGTCCGCTGCTGCCGGGCGTGGACCACCTGCCGCACACGCACAACCTGCTGAAGAATGCCTTCTCGCGCGGCGAGCCGGACTTCGGCGCCGAACTGGCCGACGAACTCGAACGCCTGGTGACGCTGCACGACGCCTCGACCATCGCCGCCGTCATCGTCGAACCGGTGTCCGGTTCCACCGGCGTCCTGGTACCGCCGAAAGGCTATCTCAAGAAGCTGCGCCAGATCTGCGACAAGCACGGCATCCTGCTGATCTTCGACGAAGTCATCACCGGTTTCGGGCGCCTGACGACGCCTTTCGCGGCCGATTACTTCGACGTCGAGCCGGACATGATGACCACCGCCAAGGGCCTGACCAACGGCGTGATCCCGATGGGCGCGGTCTTCACCAAGCGCCACATCCACGACGCCTTCATGGAGGCGCCGGCCGGCATCGAACTGTTCCACGGCTATACCTATTCCGGCCACCCGGTGGCCTGCGCGGCCTCGCTGGCCACGCTCGAGGTGTTCCGCGAGCAGCAGATCCTTGATCATGCGAAGGAGATCCAACCCTACTGGGAAGACGCCGTGCATGCCCTGAAGGGCCTGCCGCACGTGATCGACCTGCGCAACATCGGCCTGATCGCGGGCATCGAGCTCGAACCGATTCCGGGTAAACCCGGGGCGCGCGCCTACCAGGCCCTGAAGCGCGCCTTTGCCGACGGCATCCTGATCCGCACCACCGGCGACATCATCGCGCTGTCGCCGCCCCTCATCCTCGAAAAGCAGCATATCGACGAATTGTTCGGCAAGCTGGCCAACGTATTGAAAAACCTGGACTAGAAGAGACAACACCATGAATCAAACTGAGATCATCGGCCACTTCATCGGCGGCCATGTGGTCGAGAGCGCCGGCGAGCGCTACGCCGACGTGTTCAACCCGGCCCTGGGCGAGCCCTGCGCCCGCGTCACGCTGGCCAGCGTCGATGAAGTCAACGCCGCCGTGTTCGCGGCCAACGCCGCTTTCCCGGCCTGGGCGGCGACGCCACCGCTGGCCAGGGCCCGCGTCCTGTTCAAATACCTGCAGCTGTGCCAGCAGCACACCGACGAATTCGCGGCGATGATCACGCGCGAGCACGGCAAGACCTTCAGCGATGCGCAGGGTGAAGTCGCGCGCGGCATCGAGGTGGTCGAGTTCGCGTGCGGCATCCCGCAGATGCTCAAGGGCGAATTCACCGACCAGATCGCGCGCGGCATCGACGCCTGGTCGATGCGCCAGCCGCTGGGCGTAGTGGCCGGCATCACGCCCTTCAACTTCCCGGTGATGGTGCCGATGTGGATGTTCCCGGTGGCGCTCGCCTGCGGCAACACCTTCGTGCTGAAACCATCCGAGCGCGACCCGTCGCCTTCGCTGCTGCACGCGCGCCTGCTGAAGGAAGCCGGACTGCCGGACGGCGTGTTCAACGTGGTGCAAGGCGACAAGGTCGCGGTCGACGCGCTGCTCGACCATCGCGACGTGCAGGCGATCAGTTTCGTCGGCTCGACCCCGATCGCCGAGTACATCTACGCCCGCGGCAGCGCGGCCGGCAAGCGCGTGCAAGCCCTGGGCGGCGCCAAGAACCACATGGTCGTCATGCCGGACGCCGACATGGACATGGCGGTCGACGCCCTGATCGGCGCGGCCTACGGTTCGGCGGGCGAGCGCTGCATGGCGATCTCGGTGGCGGTGGCCATCGGCGACGCCGGCGACAAACTGGTGGCCGCGCTGGCCGAACGCACTGCAAAACTGAAGATCGGCGACGGCATGAGCGAGGGCGCGGAAATGGGGCCGGTCGTCACCCAGGCAGCGCGCCAGCGCATCGAGCGCCTGATCGGCGAAGGCGTGGAGCAGGGTGCGACGCTCGTGGTCGACGGCCGCGGCTACCAGGTCGAAGGGCGCGAGAACGGCTTCTTTGTCGGCGGCACCTTGTTCGACCACGTGAAGCCCGAGATGAGCATCTACCAGGAAGAGATCTTCGGCCCGGTGCTGTGCGTGGTGCGCCTGCCGGACGTGGGCAGCGCGGTGGAGCTGATCAACGCCAACGAGTACGGCAATGGCGTGGCCGTGTTCACGCGCGACGGCGGCGTGGCGCGCGAGTTCGTGCGCCAGATCCAGGTCGGCATGGTCGGCGTCAACGTGCCGCTGCCGGTGCCGATGGCTTTTAACAGCTTCGGCGGCTGGAAGCGCAGCATGTTCGGCGATCATCACGCGTACGGGCCGGAAGGGGTGCGCTTCTATACGCGCCACAAGGCGGTGATGCAGCGTTGGCCGAATACGGCGAGTGCCGGCGTGGAGTTCGCGTTTCCGCAGATGAAGTGAGCGAAGCCCGCAACGTTTGATTTCGCGAGGAGTAATCGGAGGGCGTAGGGTGGACACCTGTGTCCACGCGGTGCAACGGTGATCGGTCGATCAACGTGGTCTTGCCTGCGTCCGATATGCTGACCGCCGGGCCAGAAATCACGGTGCGGTATTCATGGGCACGACCGCGTGGGCACAGGTGCCCACCCTACGCCCTTCGATAAACGAACAAATAAACAAACAGACGGATTTCAACACACGTAGTAGCACCACCCGCAGCAGAAGTTCGAGCACCAGCATTTCACTCTACAACAAGAAGGGATGCACATGATCGAGACTCTCCAGCATCTGCCGCCGGCAGCCGATTCGCACGGCGCGCTCGCGGCCCAGTTCACCGACCTGGCGCCCCCACTGACCGCGCGCCAGGCCGCCATCGAAGCAGCCCGCTGCCTGTACTGCTACGACGCGCCCTGTACGCGCGCCTGCCCGACCGGCATCGACGTGGCCAGCTTCATCCGCAACATCCACGACCAGAACATCACGGGCGCAGCGGTCGGCATCCTGAAGCAGAACATCTTCGGCGGCAGCTGCGCGCGCGTCTGCCCGACCGAGATCCTGTGCGAGGACGCTTGCGTGCGCAACAATGCCGCCGAACGCGAGCCAGTAAAAATCGGCCTGCTGCAGCGCCACGCCATCGACAACGCCGGTTTCACCCATCACCCCTTCCTGCGCGCACCCTCCACCGGCAAGACGGTCGCCGTGGTTGGCGCCGGCCCGGCCGGCCTGTCCTGCGCGCACCGCCTCGCCATGCTGGGGCACGACGTGGTGGTCTTCGAGGCCCGCCCCAAGGCCGGGGGCCTGAACGAATACGGCATCGCCAAGTACAAGCTGCCCGGCGACTTCGCCCAGCAGGAAGTCGACTTCCTGCTTTCGGTGGGCGGCATCGATATCCAGTACGGGCAGGCGCTCGGCGAAGACCTGCAGCTGCGCGACCTGCACACCCGCTTCGACGCCGTCTTCCTTGGCATCGGCCTGGGCGCGAGCCGCCGCCTGGGCCTGGTAGGCGAAGACGCGCCCGGCCTGATGGCGGCCACCGACTACATCGCCACGCTGCGCCAGGCCGAGGACTTGTCGCGCCTGCCGGTGCCGCGCCGCGCCATCGTGGTCGGCGCCGGCAACACGGCCATCGACATGGCGGTACAGCTCAAGCGCCTGGGCGCGGACGAGGTGACCCTGGTCTACCGCCGAGGCTTCGAGGCGATGAGCGCGACCGGCCACGAGATCGAGATCGCGAAAATCAACGGGGTGCGCATCCGCACCTGGGCTGCGCCGCTGGAAGTGCTGCTCGACGACGCGGGCCGCGTGGCCGGCATGCGCTTCGAGGAGACGCGCCTCGACGAGGGCCGCCTGGCCCGCACCGGCGCCTTCATCGACATGGGCGCCGACGCCGTGTTCAAGGCCATCGGCCAGGCCATCGCGCCGCCGCCCGAGTCCGACACGCTCGCGCAAGGCCTGTGGCGCGACGGCGAACGCATCCGCGTCGATGCGGCCCTGCGCACGGCGGTGCCGGGCATCTACGCCGGCGGCGACTGCGTGGCCCTGGGCCAGGACCTGACGGTGCAGGCGGTCCAGCACGGCAAGCTGGCCGCGCTGGCGATCCACAACGACTTCCAAGCGGGGGCAGCATGGCCGACCTGAGCATCGAGTTCTGCGGAATCAAAGCGCCGAATCCCTTCTGGCTGGCCTCCGCGCCGCCGACCGACAAGGCCTATAACGTGGTGCGCGCCTTCGAGGCGGGCTGGGGCGGGGTGGTGTGGAAGACGCTGGGCGAAGACCCGCCGGCGGTGAACGTGTCCTCGCGCTATTCGGCCCACTACGGCAGGAACCGCGAAGTCATCGGCTTCAACAACATCGAGCTGATCACCGACCGCAGCCTGGACATCAACCTGCGCGAGATCACCGCCGTGAAAAAGGCCTGGCCCGACCGCGCCATGATCGTCTCGCTGATGCTGCCCTGCGAGGAGGCGCCCTGGGCCGCGATCCTGCCGCTGGTGGAAGCCACCGGCGCCGACGGCATCGAGCTGAACTTCGGCTGCCCGCACGGCATGCCCGAGCGAGGCATGGGGGCGGCGGTGGGGCAGGTGCCGGAGTACGTCGAGATGGTGACGCGCTGGTGCAAGCAGCACACGCGCCTGCCCGTCATCGTCAAGCTCACGCCGAACATCACCGACGTGCGGGCGCCGGCGCGCGCCGCGCTGGCAGGCGGGGCGGACGCGGTCTCGCTCATCAACACGGTCAACTCGATCACCCACCTGGACCTCGATCGCATGGTCGCGTATCCGATCGTCGGCGGCGCCAGCACCCATGGCGGCTACTGCGGTTCGGCGGTCAAGCCGATCGCGCTGAACATGGTGGCCGAGATCGCGCGCGATCCGGTCACCGCCGGGTTGCCGATCTCCGGCATCGGCGGCATCGGCAACTGGCGCGATGCGGCGGAATTCATCGCACTGGGCGCCGGCTGCGTGCAGGTGTGCACGGCCGCGATGCTGCACGGTTTCCGCATCGTCGAGGAGATGAAGGATGGCCTGTCGCGCTGGATGGACAGCAAGGGCTACGCGAATGTCGCCGCGTTTTCGCGCAAGGCGGTGCCGAACACCATGGACTGGAAGTACCTGGACATGAACTACCAGGTGATCGCGCACATCGACCAGGACAAGTGCATCGGGTGCGGCAAGTGCTTCGTCGCCTGCGAGGATACCTCGCACCAGGCCATCGGCCGCCAGGTTCTCGAGAACGGCGCGCGCCGCTACGAGGTGATCGAGGCCGAGTGCGTCGGCTGCAACCTGTGCGAGATCACCTGTCCGGTCGAGGGCTGCATCGCGATGCTGCCGCAGCAAACCGGCAAGCCCTACATGAACTGGACGCAGGACCCGCGCAACCCGCGCGCCGAAACGCGGCCGGTTCCGGAGACCGCGGCTGCGCCGGTGGCGGCCGAAACGCAAGCGCCGCTGGCGGCCGAGCTGCCGGCCTGACAGGCTTGCTGGCTTGCGGATGCGGGCTTTGATGCTCGCGTCCGTACGTACGTTTGCGCTACACTGGGTTGCAACAGCAACCTATTGGAGAAACACACTGTGACCGCACCACAAGACGCCAGTCAAGACCTCTGGAACCACGACCTCGCCCCCACCGGCGTCGCACAGCGCACCTGGCGCTGGTATCACTTCGCCGCGCTCTGGGTCGGGATGGTGATCAGTATTCCCGCCTACATGCTCGCATCCAGCCTGATCGAAAGCGGGATGTCGGCCTGGCAGGCAGTGGTGACGGTGTTCCTGGCGAACGTGATCGTGCTGCTGCCGATGCTCCTGATCGGCCACGCCGGCACCAAGTACGGCATTCCCTACGCCGTGCTGGCGCGCGCCTCCTTCGGCACCCGCGGCGCCCGGCTTCCCGCCTTCCTGCGCGCGGTCGTCGCCTGCGGCTGGTACGGCATCCAGACCTGGTTCGGCGGCAGCATGATCTATACCCTGCTCGGCGTGCTGCTGGGCGGCCCGATCGGTGGCGCGAACCTGCCGGGCCTGGGCATCAATGGCGGCCAGCTGGCATGCTTCCTGGGCTTCTGGGCGATCCAGATGTACTTCATCGTGCACGGCATGGAATCGATCAGGAAGCTCGAGACCTATACCGCACCCCTGAAGATCGCGATCTGCTTTCTTCTGCTGTGGTGGGTGTACGACAAGGTCGGCGGCTTCGGCCCGCTGCTGGCCCAGCCCTCGCACTTTGTCGAAGGCGGCCCCAAGGCCGGCCTGTTCTGGTCGGTGTTCTGGCCTTCGCTGACCGCCATGATCGGCTACTGGGCGACGCTGGCGCTGAATATCCCCGACTTCACGCGCTTTGCGAAAACCCAGCGCGACCAGGTGGTCGGCCAGACCCTGGGCCTGCCGCTGCCCATGGGCCTGCTGGCCGCGCTGGCCGTCACCGTCACCTCGGCCACCATCGTCCTCTACGGCAAAGCCCTGTGGGACCCGGTCGACGTGGCCAGCCGCATGACCGGCGTGGCCGTGCTCGTCGCCCTGCTGATCCTCCTGATCGACACTGCCAGCGTCAACCTGGCCGCCAACCTGGTCGGTCCGGCCTATGACTTCTCGGCCCTGTCGCCCAAGCGCATCTCTTACCGCGTGGGCGGCTACATCACCGCCGGCATCGCGCTGGCCATGATGCCGTGGAAGATCCTGGAGACGACCCAGAACTACATCTTCATCTGGTTGACCGGCTACTCGGCGCTGCTCGGGCCGATCGCCGGCATCATGATCATCGACTACTATTTTGTCCGCAAGACCAGGCTCGACGTCGATCAGCTCTACCGCGAAGGTGGGACCTACTCGTACAAGGGCGGCTGGAACATCGCCGCCGTCGTGGCCTTCGCGGCCGGCGTGCTGCCGAACATTCCGGGCTTCCTGAACGCGGCCTTGCCTGCCTCGTTCCCGGACGTGAGCGACATGTTCAAGAGCATCTATACCTATGCCTGGTTCGTCGGCGTGGTGATCGCGGCAATCGTGTACGGCCTGATGATGAAGGGCCGCACGGCGCCGGCGCTCGATGCTGCCAACAGCGCGGCGAACAGCAGGGCGAACAACTATCCAACCTGAAGGGAGTGTCCATGACGACGATTATCCGTGGCGGCACCATCGTGAACGCCGACCGTGCATTCCGCGGCGACGTGCTCTGTTACGGCGACAAGATCGTGGCCGTCGGCGAGAGTATCGACGCGCCGGCCAACGCCACGGTGATCGATGCGGGCGGGCTGTACGTAATGCCGGGCGGGATCGACACCCACACCCACATGCAGCTGCCCTTCATGGGCACGGTGACGGCCGACGACTTCTTCACCGGCACCGCGGCGGGCCTGGCGGGCGGCACCACGACCATCATGGACTTCGTCATTCCCGACCCGAAGCAGTCGCTGCTGGACGCCTACCGCACCTGGCGCGGCTGGGCGCGCAAGGCGGCCGCCGACTACACCTTCCACGTGGCCGTGACCTGGTGGGACGACTCGGTGCACGCCGAGATGGGCACCCTGGTGCGCGAGCATGGCGTGAACAGCTTCAAGCACTTCATGGCGTACAAGAACGCCATCATGGCCGACGACGAGACGCTGGTGAAGAGCTTCCGCCGCGCGCTCGAACTGGGCGCCATCCCGACCGTGCACGCCGAGAACGGCGAACTGGTGTTCCAGCTGCAGCAGGAGCTGCTGGCCAGGGGCATCCGCGGCGCGAAAGCACATCCACTGTCGCGCCCGCCCGAAGTGGAGGCCGAAGCGGCGAACCGCGCGATCGCCATCGCCAACGTGCTCGGCACCCCGATCTACATCGTGCACGTGTCCTGCGCCGAGTCGCTCGACGCCATCGTGCGCGCCCGCGCCAAGGGCCAGCGCGTCTATGGCGAAGCCCTGGCCGGCCACCTGGTGATCGACGACAGCGTCTACCAGAGCGAGGACGAGGACTTCGCGCGCGGCCACGTCATGAGCCCGCCGTTTCGCAGCCGCCACCACCAGGACGCGCTCTGGCAGGGGCTGCAGGGCGGGAACCTGCACACCACCGCGACCGACCACTGCACCTTCTGCGCCGAGCAGAAGGCCGCCGGCAAGGATGACTTCACACGCATCCCGAACGGCTGCGGCGGGGTCGAGGAGCGCATGGCGGTGGTCTGGGACGCCGGCGTAACCACCGGGCGCCTCACGCCATCCGAATTCGTGCGCGTGACCTCGACCAACGCGGCCCAGATCTTCAACATGTACCCGCGCAAGGGCGTGATCGCGGTCGGGGCGGACGCCGACATCGTGGTCTGGGACCCGAACGGCACGCGCACGATCTCCAGCAAGACCCAGTTCGCCAAGGGCGGCTTCAACGTGTTCGAGGGGCGCACCGTGCGTGGCATCCCGACCCACACGGTCGCCGCCGGCAAGCTGGTCTTCGAGCGCGGTGAACTGTGCGCCGAAGAAGGCGCCGGCCGCCACGTCGACCGCCCCGCGTTCGCCTGACCGACCGCACCGTATCTGTCCGACCCGTAGGGTGGACGGCTCCGCCGTCCACGCGTTCAACAATCGCATGCACGTCGCGGTACGACCGGACGTCCGACCGCTACGTTCACGACCGTCGCCACGACAACAACCGGAGAACACCATGCCCGACACCCTACGTATCAACGGCCAACGCCTGTGGCACTCCCTGATGGAACTGGCCCGGATCGGCGCCACCGACAAGGGTGGCGTCAAGCGCCTCGCCCTGACCGACCTCGACCGCCAGGGCCGCGACCTGGTGGTCCAATGGGGTCGCGAAGCCGGCATGTCCATCACGGTCGACAAGATCGGCAACGTCTTCATGCGCCGCGAGGGCAGCAACCCGGAACTCGCCCCGATCGTCACCGGCAGCCACGTCGACACCCAGCCCACCGGCGGCAAGTTCGACGGCAACTACGGCGTGCTGGCCGGACTTGAAGTCGTGCGCACCCTGAACGACAACAACATCGCTACCTGCGCGCCGATCGAGGTCGCCTTCTGGACCAACGAGGAAGGCTCGCGCTTCGTGCCCGTCATGATGGGCTCCGGCGTGTTCTGCGGCGCCTTCAGCCTGGAGACCGCCTATGCGGCCAAGGATGTCGACGGGAAGACGGTGCGGGAGGAACTCGAACGGATCGGCTACCTGGGCGAGGAAGAGCCCGGCCGGCATCCGATTGGCGCCTATTTCGAGACCCACATCGAGCAGGGACCGGTGCTGGAGGATGCCGACAAGGTCATCGGCGTGGTGCCGGCCGTGATGGGTTTGTCGTGGTACGACTGCCTTGTTACCGGCATGGAAGCGCACGCCGGGCCGACGCCGATGGGCCTGCGCCGCGACGCGCTCCAGGTGGCGACCACCATCATGCAGGAGACGGTGGCGATCGCGAACCGCTATCCGCCCTATGGCCGCGGGACGGTCGGCATGGTGCAGGTGTTCCCGAACAGCCGCAACGTGATCCCGGGCCAGGTGAAATTCAGCATCGACCTGCGCAACGTGAACGATGAGCTGCTCAACACCATGCACGAGGAAATGCTGGCCTTTGTTGCGAAGACCCGTGCCGACACCGGCCTGGGCATCGAGATCGAGCGCGTTTCCTACTATCCGCCTTGCCCGTTCCATCCGGATTGCGTGAACGCCGTGCGCGCCGCCACCGACAGGCTGGGGTACTCGACCATGGACGTGGTCTCCGGCGCCGGCCACGACGCCATCTACGCCGCCCGCGTCGCCCCGTCCGGCATGATCTTCGTGCCTTGCAAGGACGGCATCAGCCACAACGAGATCGAGGACGCCAGGCCCGAGCACCTGGAAGCCGGTTGCAATGTGCTGCTGCACGCGATGCTGGAGCGCGCCCAGGTCGCCGGTTGATCCGGTGGAGCAGGGGTGGGGCAGGGAGGACGCGGGGAACAATTGCGCAGCCAATGCTGCCCATCGGTAAACGCGGCTAGAATGCCCGCATGCCGAGCAAACTTCCCACTTTCCCTGGCCCCCTGACCGCGCGCGGCGCCGTGCTGGCGGTGCTGCTGTCGAACGAAGACCAGACGGGCGCCGAACCGTTGCAGGGCCGCGTGACCCTGGCCGCCATCGTGCGGACCCTCAAGCGCAAGTACGGTTGGCCGATCGAGACGCACAGCTTTCCGGCCAACGCTGCCGATGGCCGCGCCACCTGGGCCACGGTGTACAGCCTGCCCCAGGGCGTGATCGATGCCGCGCTGGAGCGGGGCGGGCGCGACTGGCTGAGGTCGAGGAAGCAGGCAAGGCGCGGGCTGGCCCGGCTGGAGGATCAGGCAGGGTAGGCGTCGCTGTCGACGTCCCGCAAGCCCTTGCTGCCGCTGCTGCCGTCTGCAACCTGCCGCGCTTGTCTGGACCCTGCATCGCGGCCTACCTTGTAGGAAGCGGGCGCAGTTTGTCACGAGGAGCTTTGTCATGCGCTATCGTCCGGAACGCCATCCACAGGGAGGCCGCCATGCGTGACCTGGCCGCTGGACGCCCGCGACTGGCCACGCTGGCCTTCACGGCGGCGGCCATGCTCGCCTTTGCCGCCAACTCGCTGTTGTGTCGGTTGGCGCTGCAAACGGGCGGCATCGATCCGGCCAGCTTCGGCGCCGTCCGCATCGCTTCCGGGGCGCTGGCATTGCTGCTGATCGTGCGCTGGCGCGCAGCCGGGGCCACGGCTGCGCGCGGCGACTGGATGTCGGCGGCGATGCTGTTCGCCTATGTCGCCTTCTTCTCGTTCGCCTATGTCAGCCTGGCGGCCGGCACCGGCGCCCTGATCCTGTTCGGCGCCGTCCAGTTGACCATGTTCGGCTCGGCCTTGCGCGCCGGCGAGCGCTTCGCGCCCCAGGCCTGGGGCGGGCTGGGCATGGCTGCGGCGGGGCTGGTCTACCTGGTGCTGCCGGGCGTGAGCGCGCCGCCCGTCCTCGGCGCCGCGCTGATGGCGCTGGCCGGGGCGGCCTGGGGCGTGTATTCGCTGCGCGGGCGCGGCGCGCCCGATCCGCTCGGCGCGACCGCCGGCAACTTCCTGCGCGCGACGCCCCTGGCGCTCCTGCTCTGGCTGCCTTTCGTCGGGATGGCGCATGCCAGCCTTGCCGGCATCGCGCTGGCCGTCGCGTCCGGCGCCGTCACTTCCGGGGTCGGCTATGCGCTCTGGTACACGGCCCTGCGCGAGCTGAGCGCGATGCGTGCGGCGACGGTGCAGTTGTCGGTGCCGCTGATCACGGCCGTCGGCGCGGTCGTGTTCCTGGCCGAGCCGGTGACGCTGCGCCTGGCGCTGGCCTCGGTGGCGATCCTGGGCGGGATTGCCCTCGTGCTGGCGGTGCGCACGAAGAAGCAGGGCGCGCAGTAGGCATCAGGCGATCTGCTTTGCCATGTAGACCGAGGCGATCGCGATGCCCGAGCGGTGCGGGTACAGCTCTTCGCGCACCGCCTGAAAGCCCGCGCGCCGGTAGAAGGGAACGGCATTGAGCGAGGCCGACAGGAACAGGCGTTCGCGGCCGGCCCGCAGCGCCATCTGTTCCAGGGCTTCGAGCAGCATCGCGCCGACCCCGCGGCCCTGCGCGGCCGGCTCGACGAAGACCGCATCGACTTCGCCGCTGGCGGCGTCCAGCACCGCATAGCCGAGCATGCGTCCGGCTTCCAGGGCCGCCACGCCGCCGCCCGTCGAGAGCAGGCGGGGCAGGGACGCCGGCGCCGGCGTGGCAAGCCAGGTGGCCAGCACGGACTCGGGATAATGCGCCGCGCAGCCATGCGCGACCGCGCGTGTCCTCAACTCCCAGAGGACGGGGAGATCGTCAGGGCTTGCGGCCCGCAGGGTGATCGCGTGCGTCACTGTCATCTTCAACTCTCCATGGTCGGGTGCGGATGGCGTTGGTCGGCAAGCGCGCTGTCGTCGGCAGCTAGTTCTGCGCCAGCGCGCGCGCCGCCTGACTGACCTGGTCGCGCAGCCACTTGTGTTCCGACGACTGGTGCACGCGCTGGTGCCACAGCTGGTAGAAGCGCATCGGCGGAAACTTGATCGGCATGGTGAAGGTCTTCAGCGGCAGCGTCTTCTCGTAGAAGCGCATGAACTGGCGGCCGGTGGTGAGCACCAGGTCGGTCTGGGTCAGCATGTAGGGAATCAGGCCGAAGTAGGGCGACTCGACCGCGATCTTCCTGTGGTGCCCTTCGCGCGCCAGGAAGGAGTCGATCACGCCGTGGTAACCGGGCAGCATCTGCGAAGGCGCCACGTGCGGCAGGTTCAGGTAATCCTCGATCGTCATGGCGTCGCTTGCCGTGCGTTTGGCGTAGGGGCTGTCGGCGCGCATGGTGCAGACGATCGGGTCCTCGAACAGCTTGGAGATGTGCAGGTGCGCCGGCGGCTCGTCCCAGTTGGCGATCACCAGGTCCATTTCGCCGTCCGACAGCATGCGCAGGTAGTCGGTGCCCGGCCCCAGGCTGTGGATCGCCACCCGGCTGTTGGGTGCGCCGCGCCGGATCGATGCCACGACGCTGGGCAGGAACTGGGTGTCGAGGTAGTCGGGCGCGGCGATGTGGAAGGTGCGCGCCGTCTCCTCCGGCACGAAGGGCGACTTCTTGACGAACAGGCTCTCGGTCTCGTCGAGGATGCGCTTGGCGGGTTTCAGCAGGCTTTCGCCGTGCTGGGTCGGCACCATGCCGCGCGCGCCGCGCACCAGCAGCGGGTCGCCGGTCAGCTCGCGCAACTTGCGCAGCGAAGCCGAGATCGATGGCTGGGGCTGGTTCAGTTTCAGCGCCACGCGCGAGACATTCTTCTCCACGAGCAAGAGGTAGAGGATGCGGATCAGGTGCAGGTCGAGATGCTGGGGCAGGCTGGCCATGGGGTATCTGGTGTATATCGGTTCGATTATGTGGAATATACGGTATATTTCATGTTGTAGAAAATGAAAACCGTTTATCGTCGTTGAAAGACTGCCACGACGAAGATGAGGAACTGTGCATGGACGTGTTCGGATACCTGGCTCCCTACGGCCTCGAATGGCTCAACCTGCTCGTACGCTGGCTGCACATCATCACCGGCATCGCCTGGATCGGCGCCTCCTTCTATTTCGTCTGGCTCGACAACACCATCAAACCGCCGCCGCCCGGCTCCGAGCTGGCGAAGAAGGGCGTGGCCGGCGAATTGTGGGCCGTGCACGGCGGCGGCTTCTACCACCCGCAGAAATACCTCGTCGCCCCGCCCGAGCTGCCGAAGGAACTGCACTGGTTCAAGTGGGAAGCCTACTCGACCTGGCTGTCCGGCTTCGCGCTGCTGTTCATCGTCTACTACCTGAACGCGCAGGCGATGATGGTCGACCGCAGCGTGGCCGACCTGTCGAGCTGGCAGGCGGTCGGCATCGGCCTGGGCAGCCTGGTGGTCGGCTGGCTGGTGTACGACCTGCTGTGCAAGTCGCCGCTCGGCAAGCACGACCTGGCTTTCGGTCTCGTCATCTTCGCCTTCCTGGTCGGCAGCGCCTATGTGCTTACCCACCTGCTCAGCGGCCGTGCGGCCTACCTGCACATCGGCGCGATGATCGGCACCATCATGGTCGCCAACGTGGCCCACGTGATCATTCCCGGCCAGCGCAAGATGGTCAAGGCCATGATGGCGGGCCAGAAGCCCGATCCCAGCTACGGCATCAAGGCCAAGCAGCGTTCGGTGCACAACAATTACTTCACACTGCCGGTGCTTTTCCTCATGATCAGCAACCACTACGCGATGACCTACCGGCACCCGCATGCCTGGGCGGTGCTGGGCGTGATCATGGCGGCCGGTGTGCTGATCCGCCACTTCTTCAACCTGCGCCACAAGGGTCGCATCGAATGGAAGTACCCGGCGGCGGGCGTGGCGCTGCTGGCCGTGCTGGCGGTGCTGATCGCGCCGCCGGCGCCCAGCGTGCAGCAGCCCGGCGTCGACAGCATGGCCCAGTTCACGCAAGTGAAGCACATCGTCGACCAGCGCTGCGTGAGCTGTCATGCGGCCAAACCGACCCAGCCCGGCTTTGCCACGGCGCCGGCCGGCGTGATGCTGGAGTCGCCCGAGTCGATCCAGCAGAACGCGGCGCGCATCTACCAGCAGACCGTGCAACTGAAGGCCATGCCGCTGGCGAACCTCACCAACATGACCGATGCCGAACGGGCGCAGATCAAGGCATGGTTCGAAGCCGGCGCCAGGAACGGAAAGAACTGAGTAGGCTTGCGGGCACGAACCACGGCGGAGCACGAGATGGCGCAGATCGACTTATCGACCTATAACCTGGGCGAACTGAAGGGACTTCAGTTCGACATCGAGCAGGAGCTCAGGAAGCGCGAGCGGCAGGAGATCCGAAAAGCGCGCGAGCAGATCCTGGCGATTGCCCGGGACGCGGGTGTGGCGGTCGATGCGCTGGTGGAAGACGGCGGCGACAAGATGGGCAAGGCTTCGGCCAGGACGCGGCGGCGCTGAGGCAATCACGGAGACGCCGTCTTTCCAATGAGACTGACGGGCCTGTCGTTGAAACGACGGCAAGCCCGTCACCCTCGAGGCCGTGCGCGATGCCAGTGCGAGCGCAGCGAAATGATCGAGCGCCTGAACGCCGAGCTGCGCAACGCACGCCAGGTCGCGATGGACGCCCTGGTCGGCAAAGCCAAGGACCGGCTGGCGAGCGATGGCAAGGACGCCCAGCTGGCCGACCTGCGCGCCGAAGTCGAGACCCCGCGCACGCGCGCGAAGTAAGCCGCCGGCGCCGTGCCGGCGTGAAAACACCTCAGCGTTCCCTGTAGGCGCGCTCGATTTTCTTGTCGGTGTTGTATTGACTGAGCGCGTAGACCGCCCAAATGGCGGCGGGCAGCCAGCCGATCAGCGTCACCTGCAGGATCAGGCAGATGATGCCGGCAATCGGTCGGCCGATGGTGAAGAAGGTGAGCCAGGGGAGGATGAGGGCGATGAGCAGGCGCATACGGTTTCCTGGATAGTGGTGCATCGGCCGGGGCGGCCCGGAGTGTCTGTCCATCCGAAGTGTCTATCATATAACAGGCACTATCGGGCTCATCGCACCGTTGCCGACCCCGCAACGCCCCCTGAAACGACCCGGCTACGGCTGCCCGGCCGGACTCGTCTTGCCCTGCTTCGGCCATCCGCACCAGACGCACGAACTCGGCGCGCGGATCGACCAGCCTGTCGGCTTCGAGGGCCGGCGTGATCTCGTGGATGGCGGTGACAGTGTGGCCGGCGCCCATGTCGCCCGCCTCCTCCTTGTCGTCCTTGAAATCCTGCTTAACGAGCGTTAACGCCATCGATCGAACGCGGCACGATGGCGAACTGCGGCGCCGGCCCGTAGTCCGGCTTGACGCTGCGCGACATGAAGCGTTCCCACGCTTTCCTGCCGGCCTCGCCGCCGACGTCGGCCGCATAGGCCAGCGCCGGCTGCATGTTGGAGGGGAAGCCCATCGCGGCGCTCGAATAGCCGCCCATGTCGCCCGGCTTGCGCTTGGTGGCGGCGGCCAGCTCGGGGCCGCCGCAGGGCAGGGCGGCCAGTTCCGGCCCGACGGTGCGCGCATAGGCCTTGGCCATCGTGTCGTAGGTCGGCGCGGTGGGCGAGTCGCGCACGGTGATGGTGTAGTTGGCGCCGTCGACCCAGCAGGCGCCTTCGCCGACCATGCGCGCGATCGGGAACTTCGCCTTCCATTTCAGGAGTGGCTGCGCCTCCTTGAAACCGAGTTCGGCGACGTGGCCGACCGCCTGGGTGAAGAAGTCGTCCTGCCAGGGCGCGACCGCGGTCTTGCCCTTGTAGATCACGGCTGGTTTGTCGTCGATCACGCCCAGCCCGTTGGCGGCCGGATTGTTGCTGTAGCTGTCGTTGTACCACGCCAGGTTGCTCTTCAGGAGCGTGGTGAAATCATCCTTCAGCGGGTGCCTGTCGGGCGTGATGTAGGCCGCTTCGCCCAGGGTGCGCAGGCTCCAGGCCTGGCCGCGCACCTGGTGCGACATCAGCAGGCCCTGGATGTTCTTGCGGTAGCCCGGATTGGTGGCGAACACGTTCCACATCGCCCAGAACTGCAGCTCTTCCAGGTAGTAATAGTCTCCGGTGACGAGGTAGGGCAGGTAGGCAAATCCCGGCTGGTGCGCGCTGTCGACTTTATACGGCGTCTTGCAGGCGTCGCGCGGGCAGCGCGGGAAGGCCTCCTGCTTGCCGGTCTTCGGGTTGCGCGTGTCGCCCGGATTGCCGAGCAGGGTCATGTAGGGGTAGTCCATCAGGCTGACGGGCAGGCCGGTGCGCTTGTCGCGGTAGTGCGCGGACCAGCTGCCGGCGCGATCGGCAGTGCCGAGCGTGACCTCCTTGGCGCGCGCATCCATGCTCAGCAGGTACATCGCCGCCCATCCCGGCAGCAGTCCGATGTCGTTGCGCCCGCCCGTATTCGGCATGGCCGGCGATGCCGCGCCGACGCCCATCGGTTCGCTGCGCGGGCCATTCCATTTCGCGGCCAGCGCCGCCAGCGCGCCGTCCGGCACCACCACCGAGCGGTCGTAGTTTGGCAGGGCGCGCGTCTCGATCAGGTAATGCGTGTCATGGCGCAGGTGCACGGCGGGTGCGTTGCCAATCCAGGCCAGCGTGCGCCAGCGCGCATGGTGCAGGTGGGTCAGGTCCTTCTTCGCGTACACGGTCTCGCCGCCGGCCTCGATCTCGACGTCGTAGGTGAAATTGCGCGGCGATGGCTCGTAGGCCCAGTTGTTCTCGATGACGACGTCGACGCGCGCACGCTTTGCGCCGGGATAGGAGCGGATCGCAAAGCGCGCCGCCAGGTGCGGATGTTCTTCCCCCTTCGCGTTGCGCAGGGGCGCGGCCACCTGCACTTCGGTGACCACGGGGCCGTCCAGCCACACCTGGGGTTTCTGGTCCTTGAGCAGGCGCTCGCTGGATGCGGTATAGCGTTCGCCGTCGAGCGTGATCGACACCGTCGCAGCGGAGTCGACTTCGGGCTTGCCTGCGCCGTCATCGCTGCCGCGTGCAGCTGTCCTGACCAGGGCGATGCCGGCCAGCTGGCCCTTGCCCAGCCGTGGCAGCAGCGCCGAGATCACCGCGTGGCGCACCGAGCCATCGGCGTGGGTCGCCTTCACGTCCACCTGCAGGGGCAGGGTGCTGCCGTCGGCCAGCTTGCCGGCCAGGCCCGCGCCGCGCGGCAGGTCGCCCGGCGCGAACACCTGGCCGAAGGTGAGCGGCACCCGGGTCTGCTCTCCGCCCGTGTTCTCCACCACCACGCCGGTGATGCCGCCAGCGGGAATGACGGCCTTGCGCGAAACGCCCGCTGAGCCTTTGATCGTGGCGTTCGGTGCGGCGTTCGCTGCGGCAGCGCCGTGGCGCTCGGCGACCACCTGGCTGGCGTCGATCCTGCCGGTGTTCGGCAGGCCGACGAAGCCGGGCGCCTTGTCTTGCTTTCCCTCCTGGGCATGCAGGAAAGGCGAGACGAGGGCGAGGAGGACGGCGAAGCGAAGTGGTGAAGCAGCGAAGGCAGGCATCATGATCGTGAATGAAATACGCGTAGCGATGGCCGCATGATAGCGAGGACGGCGCTACCGGTCTGGGCAATAGCGAACAGTAAAACAAAAAGCGCCCCGCAGGGCGCTCGCTTACTTCGTGTTGTTTACTGTTTCAGGGTGCGTTCGAACAGCTTCAGGATGCGGCGGTACTGGTCGAACCAGCTTTCCGGCTGGGTGTAGGCGTGGCGCTCCAGCGGGTAGCTGGCCAGTTCCCAGTTATCCTTGCGCAGTTCGATCAGGCGCTGGGCCATGCGCACCGAGTCCTGGTAGAACACGTTGTCGTCGACCATGCCGTGGCCGATCAACAGGTTGCCGCGCAGGTTCTCGGCGTACTCGATCGGCGAGGAGACCTTGTAGGCCTGCGGGTCGAGGTCGGGCGTGTTCAGGATGTTGGCGGTGTACTCGTGGTTGTAGCTGGTCCAGTCGGTCACCGGGCGCAGGGCCGCGCCGGACTTGAACATCTCCGGTGCGCGCATCAGCGCCATGAAGGTCATGAAGCCGCCATAGCTGCCGCCGTAGATGCCGACGTTCTGCGGGTCGCCCTGCAGGTTCTGCACCATCCAGTTCACGCCGTCCTTGTAGTCGACCAGTTCCGGGTGGCCCATCTGGCGGTAGATCGCCGTGCGCCAGTTGCGGCCATAGCCTTTCGAGGCGCGGTAGTCCATGTCCAGCACGATGTAGCCGCGCTCGACCAGCAGGTTGTGGAACATCTGCTCGCGGAAGTAGGTCGGGAAGCGCCTGGTGGTGTTCTGCAGGTAGCCGGCGCCGTGCACGAACATCACGATCGGGTATTTTTTACCGGGCTCCAGCTTCGCCGGGCGGTAGAGCTTCGACCATACCGGGTCGCCGCCGTCGCTCGACGGCACGGCCACGTACTCGGGCTGGATCCACTCGCGCGCCTTGTACTCGGGCGTGCGGGTGTCGGTCAGTTTCACGGCCGCGCCGCCGCTGACCGGCACGGTGGCCAGCTGGGTCGGCATGTAGCTCGAGGAGTAGTGCACCAGCAGCTTGCGGTTGTCCGGCGACAGCGCGAAGCGCTCCACGCCTTCCAGGCCCGTCACTTCGCGCGTGGCCCCATCCTTCGCGTTCACCGCGCACACCTCGTAGGTGCCGGGGTTCTTGCGGTTGCAGGTCATGTAGGCGGTCGTGCCCTCATAGTTCCACTGCACGTCGCCGGCTTCCCACTTGCCGTTCGTGAGCGCGCGTGCATGGCCGTTCGCGTCCATGGTGTACAGGTGCGAATAGCCGCTTTCTTCCGACAGGTACCACAGCGTGCGGTTGTCCGGCAGCCAGCCGAAGTCGGTGTTGTCGTAGTTGACCCAGGCTTCGTCGGTCAGGCGGTGCATGGGCTTGAGTTTGGCGGCACCCAGGTCGATGGTGGCGATCCAGCGGTCCTTGTTGTCGACCGCGCGCAGCATCACCGCGGCCTGCTTGCCATCCGCGGTCCAGCGCACGGCGTCGGCGCGGTCGGCAATGCGCAGCGGGCGGTTGCCCTTGAGCGGGTCGAGCTTGGCGGCGGCGCGCAGCTGGGCCAGCGGGTCGGCGGCGATGCCGGGCAGGTTGTCGAAGGGGATGTCCTGGACCTTGCCGCTGGCGAGGTCGATCAGCTTCAGCGCATGCGGCGCCGGGTTGTTGCGGCCGACGCGGGTGCGCTCGTCGTCGGTTTCCTCGTAGCCCGATTCGGTCACGTAGCGCGGCATCTTGCCGACGCGGCCCTTGTCGCCGCCCTTCGGCGCGGTGACGACGACCAGCCAGCGGCCGTCCGGGGACAGGGCGCTGCCTTCGATGGTGACCTTGTCGCCCAGGTAGATCGGGCCAGGTGCGCGGGTCGGATCGGCGCGGCGCTCTTCATCAAGACGGGCGCGGGCGGCGTCGCGGTCGTCCTTGGCGCGCTTGAGGGTGGCGATCAGGCGCAGCTGCATTTCGCGCAGCGCATCCGGGTCCGAGGCTGCCGGGTCTTTCGCGGCGCGCGGCAGCGCCACCGGACCCTGCACGCGGCTGGCGCGGTCCCAGCTGAACCACTCGTGGCCGACGCGGAACTGCACCGCGCGCTCGTCGCTCGAGAATTGCGGATCTTCGGCCTTCACGCCCTTCGTGATCTGGACCAGGGCGCCGTTCTTCAGGTCGCGTTCGAACAGATCGCCATTACGCACCAGGATGGCGCGGGTGTGGGCGCGATCGTAGACCACGTTCGGGCTGTCGAGCTTTGCCAGCTCCGCGTCCGCCACGCGGCGCGGCTGGCCGCCCTGGACCGCCTCGAAGGTGTCGCGCAGCTGCGAGCCGGTGCGCTTCTGCTTGAAGAAGACCTGCTTGCCGTCCCAGCTCCACCATGCCTGTTCGGCGGGGTTGCCGATCCAGTCGGGGTGGGCCATGGCCTGGTCGAGGGTGACGGGCGTGGGCGCGGCCGCAGCGGCGGCAGACAAGGCGCCGAACGCGGCAAAGATCGTAAGTGCAGGAAGTCGCATCGTGGATAGTGGTGGGTGAACGAAATAGCTTTCTGGCTAGAAAAAATGCGAATGCATTCTAGCTCAGCCACCATGCGACGGGGAGGTCTGCGGGGGATTTATCCGCAGGAGAAAACGCTGCTGGCGTAAGTACTTACGCCAGCGCGGGAGAGAAAAGCGGCTGTTGCGCCGCAGCGTTCAGGCGGCGCGGCCTGCGGTGTTGCGCTGGCGCGGCAGGAACAGGGTGATGCGTGCAACGACGGCAACGATGGCGATAGCGACCGGCAGGTATTCGAATGCTTCCATGATCAATTCCTCTTAATTGGTGTGATGTTGCGGTGCAGTATAAATTGGACCCAGACATAAATAAACTTTTCGTTTGTGATGCCGGCGATAAATTTCATGAATGATTTTGTTGCTCTGGCACCAAGAGATATTTAACTCGGGAATATCCCGACTGCGGGCTGGTCGTATGTACGGGGTATGGCCCGGTTCTTGCATTCGCTACGGGCATGACCTCCACCGACAAGCCACCCAAGCTACGCATCGTCGTCGTCACGGCCGACCCCGGCGCCGGCGGCGACCAGGCGTGCACGGCGCGTGCGCAGCGCAACACGGCATTGCGCATCGGGCTGCTCGAATCGGGCTACGACATCGTCGCCTCGCTGCCGCCGGACATCTTCCTGCCCGAGCGCATCGCCCAGCTGCAGCCGGATCTGATCATCGTCGACAGCGAGTCCGACGCCCGTGACGTGCTCGAGCACATCGTGATCGCCACCCGCGATGCGCGCCGCGCCATCGTCCTGTTCACCGAGGACGACAGCGCCCAGGCGATGGAAGCCGCGGTGGCGGCCGGCGTATCGGCCTATATCGTGGCCGGCCTGCAGGCCGAGCGCGTGCGGCCCGTGCTCGACGTGGCGCTGGCGCGCTTCCGGCGCGAGCAGAAGCTGCTCGGCGAGCTGGCCGACACGCGCCAGAAGCTGGCCGAACGCAAGGTGGTCGAGCGCGCGAAAGGTGTGCTGATGGCGCGCCACCGGCTGGGCGAAGAGGAAGCCTATGGACGCCTGCGCAGCATGGCGATGAACAAGAACATGAGACTGGCCGAGATCGCGCAGCGCATCCTGGACGTCGAGGACTTGCTGGGCTGACCCGGCAAAAGGAAGCATATGACAGGCTTGGCTGGACAGGGCGCATACGCGGGCGGATCGGACCGGCCCGAGAAGGACACACTGCGGGTCGGCTTCATGCCGCTGGCCGATTGCGCGCCGCTGGTCATGGCGTCGGTGCTGGGCTTCGACGAGAAGTACGGCATCAAGCTTGTGCTCGAGCGCCAGCACTCCTGGTCGGCGATGCGCGACCGCCTGACGGGCGGAGAGCTGGACGCCGCCCAGGCGCTCTACGGCCTGCTGTACGGCCTGCAGATGGGCGTGGGCTCGGCGCCCTGCGACGTGGCGGTCCTGATGAACCTGAACCAGAACGGCCAGGCCATCGTGCTGGGGCGCGCGCTGGCCGAACGCGGCGCCAGCGACGGCGCAGGCCTGGCCGCGGTGATGCGCCGGGAACCGCGCCGCTATACCTTCGCCCACACCTTCCCGACCGGGAATCACGCAATGTGGCTGTGCTACTGGCTGGCCGCGGCCGGCATCGATCCGCTGCGCGAGACGAAGCTGGTCACGGTGCCGCCAGCGCAGATGGCGCCGAACCTGGAGGCAGGGCACATGGACGGCTTCTGCGCGGGCGAACCCTGGAGCCGGCGCGCCGTGCTGGACGGCGCCGGCCTGCTCGCCGCCCCCAGCAGCCAGGTCTGGCCGGACCACCCCGGCAAGGCGCTGGGCGCACGTCTTGATTTCGTGGCGCGCCACCCGAACGCTTGCCGCGCCCTGGTGGCGGCCCTGCTCGACACCGCGCGCTGGCTCGACGCCTCGCCCGTCAACCGCGAAGCGGCCGCCGAAGTGCTGGCCGGCGCGGCCTACGTCAACGCCGACACCCGGCTGCTGCGCGAATGCCTGCTGCCGCGCCGCGGCGACTGGCCCCTGCTGCGCTTCTTCGGCGGGGGCGAGGCGACCTTCCCCTGGCTCTCGGACGGCATGTGGTTCCTGACCCAGCAGCGGCGCTGGGGACTGCTGCGCGCCGATCCTGACTACCTGGCCGTGGCCGGGGCCGTCAATTACGTCGGTTTGTATCGGGAAGCGGCGCTGCTGGCCGGCGTCGAGACTCCGGCTTCAGTGCTGCGCAGCGCCACGCTGATCGACGGCAAGGTCTGGGATGGCAGCGACCCGAGCGGCTATGCGCGGTCCTTCCCCATCCACGACCTCCGGTAAATCGTAGGGTGGGCACCCCGTGCCCACGCGTTACGTGCGCATCCTTTCTGCGTTAGCTGGAACTGATCGCCCGCTAACGTCGATTCCAGCCCGGTTCGCGTCCATCGCATACGTTGCGGGCGGTACATCGCCGCACGTGTCCATCGGCAACGTGCGTAACGCGTGGGCACGGAGTGCCCACCCTACAAGCCTATGCCAGCTCATTCGCGATCCACGACATGTAGTCAGGCGCGCTCCCGGTGCACCTGGCCGCATCATTTTCGCGCTTGGTGCACTGCAACAGGGCGTAGCGGCCGGGCGTCGCTGGGCGCCTGCCCCGCGCCGCCGCTGGCACGTGTCTTGCAATTACCTGAAACAGGATCAACGGCGATCCCTTCCATATTCCGCCAGCCCAACGATGGGCCGGCACCCGGACAACGGCGTCCGCCTCCCGCGCTGCAAGCGATGGGACGCGGACGCCTTTTTGTTTTCAGAAACGAGGGACGACATGGCCAGCAAAGCAAGCAGTATCCAGCTCTTTTCCTTCAACACCCCGCAGATGCGGGCCTTCCACCTGACCTGGGTGGCCTTCTTCGTGTGCTTCTTCGCCTGGTTCGCCTGCGCGCCGCTGATGCCGGTGATCAAGGGGGAATTCGGCCTCTCGGTGGAGCAGGTCGCCAACATCAACATCGCGGCGGTGGCCATCACGATCCTGGTGCGCCTGGTCGTCGGCCCCCTGTGCGACCGCTACGGCCCGCGCAAGACCTATACCGGCCTGCTCGTGCTCGGCGCGGTTCCCGTGCTTGGCGTGGCCCTGGCCCAGAGCTACGAAAGCTTCCTGCTGTTCCGGCTCGGCATCGGTGCGGTCGGCGCCAGCTTCGTCATCACCCAATACCACACCTCGGTGATGTTCGCGCCGAAGGTGGTCGGCACCGCAAACGCCACCGCGGCCGGCTGGGGCAACAGCGGCGGCGGCGCAGCGCAGGCCCTGATGCCGCTGCTGCTGGGCGCCCTGGTCATGGCCGGCGTCAGCGAAACCCTGGGCTGGCGCATCGCGCTGGTCGTGCCGGGCCTGGCGATGCTGGTCATGGCCTTCGTCTACTGGCGCTACACCCAGGACTGCCCGGCCGGCAACTACAGCGAACTGCGCGCGGCCGGGCTGCCGCTTGGTGACGATGGCAAGGGTGGCGGCAAGGGCGGCTGGGCCAGCTTTCGCGCCGCCTGCCGCAACCACCGCGCCTGGCTGCTCTTCGTCACCTACGGCGCCTGCTTCGGCATCGAGATCTTCATCCACAACATCGCCGCCATCTATTACGTCGAGCATTTCGGTCTCTCGCTCGGCGCGGCCGGACTGGCGGCGGGGACCTTCGGCCTGCTGGCGCTGTTCGCGCGCGCGCTGGGCGGCTGGGTGTCGGACCGCAGCGCAGCGCGCGGCAGCCTGAACAGCCGTGTCACCGTCCTCTTCATCCTGATGATCGGCGAGGGCATCGGCCTGCTGTGGTTCGCGAACGCCGATGGCGTGGCCTGGGCGCTGGTCGCGATGCTCTGCTTCGGCCTGTTCACCCACATGGCCTGCGGCGCCACCTATGCCCTGGTGCCGTTTGTTGCGCCGCAGGCGCTGGGCGGCGTGGCCGGCATCGTCGGCGCCGGAGGGAACGTCGGCGCGGTGCTGGCGGGCTTCCTGATGAAGGGCACCGGCGACCTGCGCCAGACCCTGATGATCCTCGGCGCGCTGGTGGTGGCGTCGAGTTTGTGCGCGCTCGGGGCTCGCTTCGGCAGCGCAGCAGCGACCGTACCGGCCCTGAACCGGGCTTGAGCAAGAAAGTAAGGAGAACAGCATGAAGATCATCGTCATCGGCCACGGCATGGTGGGCCACAAATTCGTCGAGACCCTGGCTGCGGCGGCGCCGCACCTGCAGATCACGGTGCTGGGCGAAGAGCCGCGCCCGGCCTACGACCGCGTGCACCTGTCCGAATTTTTCGCCGGGAAGACGGCGGAGGACCTGTCGCTGGTCGCGCCAGGCTTTTTCGACCGGTCCAACCTGGCGCTGAAGCTGAACGCGAAAGTCGTCAGCATCGACCGCGCCGAACACACGGTAACGCTTGCGGGCGGCGAGGTGCTCGCCTACGACAAGCTGGTGCTGGCGACCGGTTCCATGCCCTTCGTGCCGCCGGTGCCCGGACGCGAGCGCCGCGACTGCTTCGTCTACCGCACTATCGAGGACCTGGAAGCGCTGCGCGCCTGCGGCCAGCGCGCACGCAGCGGCGTGGTGGTCGGCGGCGGCCTGCTGGGGCTGGAGTGCGCCAAGGCGCTGCGCGACCTCGGGCTCGAGACCCACGTGGTCGAATTCGCGCCGCGCCTGATGGCGGCCCAGGTCGACGAGCAGGGCGCGCGCGTGCTGCGCGGGCGGATCGAGGAGCTCGGCGTGCGCGCCCATACCGGGAAGAGCACGCTCGCCATCGTCGACGGCGACCAGGCCACCCACCGCATGGAGTTCGCCGACGGCAGCGCGCTGGAGACCGATTTGATCGTGTTCTCGGCCGGCATCCGTCCGCGCGACGAGCTGGCGCGCGGCGCCGGCCTGGCGCTGGGCCCACGCGGCGGCGTCGCCATCGATGCCGACTGCCTGAGCTCCGATCCGCACATCTATGCCATCGGCGAATGCGCGGCCTGGAACGGCCAGCTGTACGGCCTGGTGGCGCCCGGCTACGACATGGCGCGTACCTGCGCGCGTCATGTGCTGGGCGCGCCAGGCGGCTTTGCCGGCGCCGACCTGAGCACCAAGCTGAAGCTGATGGGCGTGGACGTGGCCAGCATCGGCGACGCCCACGGCGCCAGCGAAGGCAGCCGCAGCTACCAGTTCCTGGATGAGCGCAAGCAGACCTACAAGAAGATCGTCGTATCCAGCTGCGGCAAGCGCCTGCTGGGTGCGGTGCTGGTGGGCGACGCGGCCCAGTACGGCACGCTGCTGCAGATGACATTGAACGGCATCGAACTGCCGGCCGCGCCCGAATTCCTGATCCTGCCGCAGCCTGAAGGCATGCCGCAACGTGGCCTGGGCGTCGAGGCGCTCCCGGCCAGCGCCCAGGTCTGCTCATGTAACGACGTCTCGAAAGGGGCCCTGTGCGAAGCGGTTGCCGGCGGCGCCACCAGCATCGGCGCGCTGAAGAAATGCACCGGCGCCGGCACCGCCTGCGGCGGCTGCGTGCCGCTGGTGACCCAGGTGCTCAATGCCGAGCTGGCGAAGCAGGGCGTGGCCGTGAGCCGGGCCCTGTGCGAACACTTCGCGTACTCGCGCCAGGAGTTGCACCACCTGGTGCGCGTCGAACGACTCCGCAGCTTCGGCGAGCTGCTGCAGCGCCACGGTTCCGGCCTGGGCTGCGAGGTCTGCAAACCCGTCGTCGCCAACATCCTGGCCTCGACCTGGAACGACTTCGTGCTGAAGCCCGAGCATGCGAGCCTGCAGGATTCGAATGATTACTTCCTCGGGAATATCCAGAAGGACGGCACCTATTCCGTGGTACCGCGCATGCCGGGCGGGGAGGTGACGGCTGACGGCCTGATCGCGGTCGGCCAGGTGGCGAAAAAGTACGGCCTGTACACCAAGATCACGGGCGGCCAGCGGGTCGACCTGTTCGGCGCGCGCGTCGAGCAGCTGCCGCTGATCTGGGAAGAACTGATCGCCGCCGGCTTCGAGTCGGGCCATGCCTACGGCAAGGCGCTGCGCACGGTGAAATCCTGCGTCGGTTCGACCTGGTGTCGCTACGGCGTGGGCGACAGCGCCGGCTTCGCCATCGCCCTGGAGAACCGCTACAAGGGGCTGCGCACGCCGCACAAGGTGAAGTTCGGCGTATCCGGCTGCACCCGCGAATGCGCCGAAGCGCAGGGCAAGGACGTCGGCCTGATCGCCACCGAGAAGGGCTGGAACCTCTACGTCTGCGGCAACGGCGGCATGAAGCCGCGCCACGCCGAGTTGCTGGCGAGCGGCCTGGACGAAGCGGCGGTGGTGAAGCTGGTCGACCGCTTCCTGATGTTCTACGTGCGCACCGCCGACCGCCTGCAGCGCACCAGCACCTGGCGCGAGAACCTGGAAGGGGGCCTGGACTACCTGAAGCAGGTGGTGGTCGAGGACAGCCTGGGGATCGGCGCCGAGCTCGAGGCGGACATGCAACGCGTGGTCGACACCTATGCCTGCGAGTGGAAGAACGCGGTCGAGGACCCGGCGGTGCGCAGGCGCTTCCGCCATTTCGTCAACAGCGACGCGCGCGATGCGAACGTCGTGTTCATGCCCGAGCGCGGCCAGATCCGCCCGGCCACGATCGAAGAACGCCGCCGCACGATCCCGATCGTGCAGTCGGCCTGAAGGAGAAGAGCCATGCATCGCGATATCGAACTGCAGAACTGGAGCGCCGTGTGCGCGTTGGATGACATCCTGCCCGACACCGGCGTGTGCGCACTGCTGGGCGGTCGTCAGGTGGCCGTGTTCCGCGTCGGCGAATCCCGCCTGTTTGCGATCGACAATGTCGACCCGAACGCCGGCGCGGCCGTCCTGGCGCGCGGCCTGGTCGGCAGCCTGGGCGAACGCGTGGTCGTCGCCTCGCCCATCTACAAGCACCACTTCGACCTGCACACCGGCGAATGCCTGGAAGCGCCGACGCACTCTGTGGCCAGCTACCCGGTGCGCCTGCAGGACGGCAGGGTGTGGGTGGCGGCATGACGAGCGAGTCGAACAAGCCCCGCCTGGTCGTGGTCGGCAACGGCATGGCCGGCATGCGCACCGTCGAGGAACTGCTGAAGCTGGCGCCGGACCTGTACGAGATCACCGTGTTCGGCGCCGAGCCGCACGGGAACTACAACCGGGTGCTGCTCTCGCCGGTGCTGGCCGGCGACAAGGCGGTGGACGAGATCATGATTCACACGCGCGCCTGGTATGAAGAGCATGGCATTGTCCTGCACGCGGGCGACCCGGTGGTGGCCATCGACCGCAGCAGGCGCGTCGTGACCGCACGCTCCGGACGCCAGGCCGAATATGACCGCCTGCTGCTGGCCACCGGCTCGACGCCCTTCATCCTGCCAGTACCCGGCAGCGAGCTCGATGGCGTGGTGGGCTTTCGCGACCTGCACGACGTCGACACCATGCTGGCGGCGGCGCGCCGCGGCGGCTGCGCGGTGGTCATCGGCGGCGGCCTGCTGGGGCTGGAAGCCGCGCACGCGCTCAAGCGGCGCGGCATGGAGGTCACCGTCGTGCACCTGGCGCCAGGCTTGATGAACCAGCAGCTCGACCCCGAGGCCGGCCGCCTGCTGAAGGAATCGCTCGAGCGCGCGGGACTGCGCATCCTGCTCGGTGCCGAGACCCGCGAGATCGCGGGCGAGGGCAGGGTGCGCGCGGTGCGCCTGCACGACGGCAGCGAGCTGCCGGCCGACCTGGTGGTGATGGCGGCAGGCGTGCGTCCGAACGTGGCGCTGGCGCGCGCGGCGGGCCTGCATTGCGAGCGCGCGATCGTGGTCGACGACACCCTGCAGAGCTACGATCCGCGTATCTATGCCGTCGGCGAATGCGTGCAGCACCGCCGCGCCACCTTCGGACTGGTCGCGCCGGTATGGGAGCAGGCGCGCGTGTGCGCGGCCCACCTGGCCGGCAGCGGCCATCGGCGCTACGTGCAGGCCGCCACCGCGACGCGCCTGAAGGTGAGCGGGGTCGATCTCTACTCGGCCGGCGACATCGGTGGCGGGGCAGGCAACGAGGAATTGGTGCTGCGCGACGGCGCGGGCGGCGTGTACAAGCGCCTGGTGCTCGACGGCGCGCGCGTGACCGGGGCCGTGCTCTACGGCGACGTCGGCGACGGTCCCTGGTACTTCGACCTGATCCAGCGCGGCGCCGACATCTCGGCGATCCGCGACCAGTTGCTGTTCGGCCGCGCGCTCTGCGAGCCGGCCTGAAAGGATGAATGATGGACATGACACTGCCAACAGCGACGGTACGCACCACCTGCCCCTACTGCGGCGTGGGCTGCGGCGTCACCGCGACGGTGCGCCCCGGGACGATTCCCGTCATCGCCGGCGACAGCGCACATGCCGCGAACCGCGGGCGCCTGTGCGTGAAGGGCGCGGCGCTCGGCGAAACCCTGGGAATGGAGGGGCGCCTGCTGCATCCGCAGCTGCGCGAGAACGGGCAGTTGCGCCAGGCCAGCTGGGACGAGGCGCTCGGCCGTGTCGCCGGCGGGCTGGCGGACATCGTCGCCGAACACGGACCGGATGCGGTGGCGCTCTACGTCTCAGGCCAGCTGCTGACCGAAGATTATTATGTCGCCAACAAGCTGATGAAGGGCTGGATCGGCAGCGCCAACATCGACACCAATTCGCGCCTGTGCATGGCGTCCAGCGTGGCCGGCCACAAGCGCGCCTTCGGCGAGGACATCGTGCCGGGCTGCTATGAAGACTTCGAGCTGGCCGACATGATCGTGCTGGTCGGCTCGAACGCCGCCTGGTGCCACCCGACCCTGTTCCAGCGCGTCCTGCGTGCGAAGGAAGCGCGGCCGTCGCTGCGCATCGTCGTCATCGATCCACGCCGTACCGCGACCTGCGAGCTGGCCGACCTGCACCTGCCGGTGAAGCCCGGCGCCGATGTCTGGCTGTTCAACGGCCTGCTCAGCTACCTGGCGCGCCACGGCGCCGCAGATAGGGACTTCGTGGCCGCCCGCACCGAGGGCCTGGACGCCGCCCTGGCCGCGGCCGAGGTGGACTGCGCCGATCCGGCAGAGGTGGCGCGCGCCTGCCGCGTCGAGGTGCATGCGCTGCTGTCCTTCTACGAAAGCTTCGCCGCCACGCGCAAGGTGGTCACCGCCTATTCCCAGGGCGTGAACCAGTCCTCGAGCGGCACCGACAAGGTCAACAGCATCATCAACTGCCACCTGCTCACCGGCCGCATCGGCCAGCCCGGCATGGGACCGTTCTCGCTGACCGGCCAGCCGAACGCGATGGGCGGGCGCGAGGTCGGCGCCATGGCCAACATGCTGGCCGCGCACCTGGAGCTGGACAACGCCGCGCACCGGGAGGCGCTACGCACGTTCTGGGACGCACCGCGCATGGCGGAGAAGCCTGGCCTCAAGGCCGTCGACCTGTTCCGCGCGGTGGAAGAGGGCAAGGTGAAAGCGGTGTGGATCATGGCGACCAATCCCCTGGTCAGCCTGCCGGACGCCGACCAGGTGCGCCGTGCGCTGGAAAAGTGCGAGCTGGTCGTCGTCAGCGACATCACCGGCGCGACGGACACCAACGGCTTTGCCGACGTGCTGCTGCCAGCCCTGGGCTGGGCTGAGAAGGACGGCACCGTCACCAATTCCGAGCGCTGCATCTCGCGCCAGCGCGCCTTCCTGCCGGCGCCGGGCGAGGCGAAAGCGGACTGGCGCATCGTCTGCGAGGTGGCGCAGCGCATGGGTTATCAAGGCTTCGACTACGCATCCGCGCACGAGATCTTTGACGAGCACGCGCGCCTGTCGGGCTGGCGCAACGCGGGCGAGCATGCGCGCCTGTTCGACGTGTCGGCGCTGGCCGGTCTCGACGCGCAGGGCTATGACGAGCTGGAACCGGTGCAGTGGCCGGTAACATCCGCCGCGCCGGGGGGGACACGGCGCCTGTTCGGCGACGGCCGTTTCGCCCATGCCGGCGGCCGTGCACGCTTTGTCGCGACCGTGCCGCGCGGGCCGGTGCACGCGCCGGATGCCGCGTATCCGCTGGCATTGAACACCGGCCGCGTGCGCGACCAGTGGCACACCATGACGCGCACCGGCAAGGCGCCGCGCCTGGCCGGCCACGTGCCCGAGCCCTTCGTGGACCTGCATCCCCACGACGCCCTGCTGTGCGGCGTGCGCGAGGGCGAGCTGGCGCGGGTGACGAGCCCCTGGGGCGAGATGGTCGGCCGCGTCGTGCACGGCGGCGGCATCGCGCGCGGCGAGGTCTTCGTGCCGATCCACTGGAGTGCGTCGAATGCCTCGGACGCGCGCGTCGGCGCGCTGGTGAATCCGGTGGTGGACCCGGTCTCGGGCGAGCCGGAATTCAAGCATACCCCGGTGCGGGTCGCGCCTTTCGTCGTCGAATGGCATGCCTTTGTCCTGAGCCGCACGCCACTGACCCTGGATGTGGTCGCGTACTGGACCCGGGTGCAGGGCGATGGTTACTTGCGCTACGAACTGGGCGGACGCGGAAAGGTAGACGGCGCCTGGGCGCGCGCGCTGTTGGAGGTAGAGGAGGGCGCCGACTGGATCGAATACGAGGATCGCGGCGCGGGCGTCTACCGCGCGGCAGCGCTGGCGCAGGGCCGCCTGCAGGCCTGCGTGCTGGTGGGCCAGCGCGGCGCGCTGCCGCCGCGCGACTGGCTGGGCAGCCTGTTTGCCGCGGAGGCCCTGACGCCGGTGGAGCGCGCTACCCTGCTTGCGGGACGCGCGCCGCGCCGGGGCGTCGATCCGGGGGCGACCGTGTGCGCGTGCTTCGGGGTGGGGCGCAATACGATCTGTGCGGCGATCCGGGAGCGGGGTTTGAAGACGAGGGCGGAGGTGAGCGCCTGTCTCAAGGCGGGGAGCAATTGCGGGTCGTGTTTGCCGGAGATCGGCAGTTTGCTGGCGGCGGTGACGGGGGAGTAGCGGCGCGCTGCTGGCGTCTGCGCGAAGGACTTTGGTGGTTTGCAGAAGTACGACCGCGTGGACACAGGTGTCCACCCTACAAAAGCAGGGTTCGTAGGGTGGACACCTGTGTCCACGCGGTATGGTACCGATGCACGGCCGCGGCGTTGCCGCAGGCAGGTGTTGCTTAGCGGTTGGCCAGGTGGCGCAGTTCGGCGGCCAGGTTCGGCGAGTATGCTTCCGATTGCGCCGCCAGCGACAGCAGTTCGCTGCGGGCGATCATGGCTTGCTTGGCGGCGTCCTTGCGCGCGCCGAAGAGCCAGCCGCCATGGGCGACGTAGAGCTGTTCGCAGAAGCCACGGATGGTGGCGAACAGGCCGGATTGGTGGCGCAGTCCCTTGCTCTGCGCCTGGGTGATCGTTGCTGCGGTCATGATTAGCTCCGTAAATACTGTGTGATGTTGCGGTGCAGTATAAATTCTTTGGAGCTATAAATAAACTTTCGGTTTGTGATACCGGCGATACGTTTTTCGAATGATTGGCACGCAGATATCACAACGCAGCAAGAGTCCATTACCCCGTCGCCTGCCGGCCCATCCGCGCCAGCACGCTGGCGACGAGGTAACGCAGCGTCGCCAGCGGGTGGCGTTTGTAGTAGCCGTTCTTGGCCATGCGCTGGGGCAGGAAGAAGCGGCTGAAGCTTGACGCGGCGCCCGGCTGGCCAATCCGGAAGCGGCCGTTCACCATGGTGGTGTCGAAGCCGTATTCGTTCTTGAACAGGAAAATCGCGTTACCCGAGCTCATGGACACATGCCAGGGAGCGTTGCGATCGAGCCTGGTCATGCCCTCGCGATACGAACATTTCACTGTCTGCTGCAGGTCGGACAGATGAATCACCAGCGGCATGATGCGGCGCGTCATTTCCAGCAGGCGCGGCAGCCCGTGCAGGCTGGTCCCGAGCGTCTCGCGGTACTTCATGAATGCCGCCTCGACCTCGTCCAGCGCTGCCACCGGCGGGGTGGGCAAGAGTGCGTGGCCCTTTTCCTTCAGCGCCATCCAGTGCGCCAGCGCGCGTTCGTGCTCGTTCGCGAGACTGGCGGGGGTGTCATTGTCGAGGTCGACCACGCTGCCTGGCTGCAGGAAGCGTATCAGCGAGGTGTGGCGCGCCAGACGCGGCGCGTCGGCGATGGCGCGCGGCGAGTTCTGCCCTTCGTTCAGGTAGGCGTTCTCGGGATGGCTGAAATATACGAACGAGGCGAAGGGCACCACCAGCGCCGGCTGCAGATGGTCGATCTGCAGCGCGATGCGTTCGATCTTGTCGGCAGCGGCGGCCTGGTGCTTCGCCAGCTCGTCGGGATTACCGACCCAGCTGGCGTAGCCGAATTGCGTCAGCATCAGGTCCACGCGTGGGGAGACCGTGTCGAGTTTTGCCTTGACTGCCTGGCAGCGGGCCGCCGAGTTGACCACGCAATCGTTCAGGTTGAGGATGGTGCGCCCGCCCGACTCGATCACGCACCAGGAATCGCCTTCGCTGTAGGGAAACACGGTGAGGCGCATGTCGTTTCCGAGCGCCACCGGCTTGCCTTCCTCGCACTCCTTCACCTCGAGTCCGTTGCGGCGCAGGAAGTCGACAACGCGCTTGTCGAGCGTGTGGCGGTACAGGAAGGTGGCGACGCCGTGGAAGGCTTCCTTGAATTTCTTGATGAAGGAAATCGAGAAATGGTCCGGATGCTCGTGCGAGAACCAGATGTAGATGGGCACGCCCGCACGGTTGAGTTGCTCGACCATCGCTGCATTGCTGGTCGATTGGTCGATCAGGCTCCAGCCGTTGTTGAAGACAGGACCTTCCAGCCAGGGATCGACCAGCAGCAGCGCGCTGTCGTTCTGCACCTGGAAACATGCGTGGTTCACGAACGTCAGGGTATTGCGGCTCATGGATGACTCCCCGGGTTAGATGGCAACGAAACGGCCGCCAAGGAAACCAAGCATGCGGCTCGGTTTCATCTGGCAACGCTCGACCTGGCCGACAAAAATCACATGGTCACCTTCCTGGTAGCGGCTGCGGTTCTGGCACTCGAACCAGGCGGCGACGCCGTCCAGGATGGGCAGGCCGGTGCGCGAGGTGTTGAACGCGAGCGCCTCGAAACGGTTCTCGACCTGGCGCGAGAAGCGCAGGGCCAGGTCGACCTGGTGCTCGGCCAGCACATTGATGATGTAATGCGAGCATTCCTGGAAGGCCGGCATGCTGCGTGCCTTGTTGGCCAGGCTCCACAGCACCAGCGGCGGCTCCAGCGAGACCGAGCTGAACGAATTGACCGTCAGGCCGTGGAAAGCGCCATCGGCGCCACGGGTAATGACAACCGTGACGCCGGTGGCGAACTGCGAGAGCGCGCTGCGAAAATAGGTGGAGTCGAAATCCGGGGGGAGGGCGCAGAGTGCGGACATAGGCGTAGCCGGCATGGTGGACTTGCCGACCAGCGTAGCCCATCCGCTCAGGGCAACGCTGATTCGCCACAAGCGGACGAGGATATGAAATGCTGCTGAGCACTTCCTTGCCGCCGTGCCAGTGGCAGCGCCCGAGGACCAGGTACAAACAAAAACAGCGGACAATTGTCCGCTGTTGATGGTGTTGTGTAACACGAATTCTGTGGTCGGGGTGAGAGGATTCGAACCTCCGGCCTCTACGTCCCGAACGTAGCGCTCTACCGGGCTAAGCTACACCCCGACGGGTTTGAGATCTCGGGAGCCGAAATCTCGGGAAGGCATTACTATAGTTGCCTTAATGGTTCCTGTCAACAGCAAAGCTGCACAATTGCAGCAGGCTTTGCTTGTAGACGCTCTCCGGCAGGTCGGAAATGGCCTCGGCGGCGCGGCGTGCCGCGGTCTCCGCTTCGCGGCGGGTGTAGTCGAGCGCACCGCTCGAGGTCACGGCGGCAAGCACCGCGTCGAAATGCTGTTCGTCGCCCTGTTCGATGCAGGTGCGCACCAGTTCGCGCTGTTCCGGGGTGCCGTGTTCCATCAGGTAGATCAGCGGCAGGGTCGGCTTGCCTTCGCGCAGGTCGTCGCCGACGTTCTTGCCGATCTCGGTGGCGTCGCCGGCATAGTCGAGCACGTCATCAATCAATTGGAACGCCGTGCCCAGCGAGCGGCCGTATTCGCCCGCGGCGTCGATCTGGACGTCGTTGGCCCCGGCGATCAGGGCGCCCAGCTCGGCGGCGGCCTCGAACAGCTTGGCGGTCTTCGAGCGGATCACGGTGAGATAGCTCTCGTGGGTCACGTCCGGGTCGTGCATGTTCAGCAGCTGCAGCACTTCGCCTTCGGCGATGACAGTGGTGGCGCGCGACAGGATCTGCATCACGCGCATGTTGTCCAGGCTGGTCATCATCTCGAACGAGCGCGAATACAGGTAGTCGCCGACCAGCACCGAGGCCGCATTGCCGAACAGCGCGTTGGCGGTCTGGCGGCCGCGGCGCATCGAGGATTCGTCGACGACGTCGTCGTGCAGCAGCGTTGCGGTGTGGATGAATTCGACGACCGCCGCCAGTTCGTGGTGCGCCGTGCCCCGGTAGCCATAGGCGTTCGCCAGCAGCAGCACCAGCACGGGGCGGATGCGCTTGCCGCCGGCGCTGATGATATATTCGGCGATCTGGTTGACCAGGCTGACTTCGGAATGCAGGCGCTGGCGGATCACCGTGTTCACCGCCGCCATGTCGTCGGCGATCGTCTGGGTAATGTTGTTCTGTTGGGCGTGTTGGGTAGCGGCGGACAAGGCGAACCTGCGATAAGTGTGCGTTGAGTGCGGCGATTATACGACAAGCATGCATAAGCCGTGCCATTTGCCCAACTGTACCGAAAAGCCATGGCTTTCCTGTGCCGGCAGAGCGTCCCTTGGGACGTCGTTGCCGGGCTGCCACACTCATCAAGGACCGATCCCGGCTTTTGACGCCTTCGGTCGATCCATGTATAATCCTCTGTTCCCCGGCATCAGACCAGCCCAGCGCAAGTCGCCGGCGGGAATTCTTTAAACATTTGATGAGGTTTCAATCATGTACGCGGTCATAAAAACCGGTGGCAAGCAATACAAAGTTGTCGCTGGCGAAAAACTCAAAGTAGAACAGATACCGGCAGACATTGGTTCCGAACTCACGATCGATCAGGTCCTCGCCGTTGGCGCGGGCGAAAGCATCAAGTTTGGTGCTCCGCTGGTCGAAGGTGCTACGGTTCTGGTGAAGGTCGTTTCCCACGGTCGCCACGACAAGGTTCGTATCTTCAAGATGCGTCGTCGTAAGCACTACCAGAAGCGTCAGGGCCACCGCCAGAACTTCACCGAAATCCAAGTGGTTTCGATCAACGGCTAATTGCCCGGTCTAATTTTCAAAGTCATCAAGGAGTACATCCATGGCACACAAAAAAGGCGGCGGCACTACCCGTAACGGCCGTGATTCAGAAAGCAAGCGCCTCGGCGTGAAAGTGTACGGCGGCCAGGCGATCAACGCCGGCGGCATCATCGTGCGTCAGCGTGGCACCCAGGTTCGTCCGGGCGTCAACGTCGGCCTCGGCAAGGACCACACCCTGTTCGCCCTGGTGAACGGCACGGTCAAGTTCGTCAAGCAAGGCGTCGGTTCGAAGCAGTACGTCACCGTCGTCGCGAACGAAGCAGTCGCAGCCTAATTGGCTACGCAAGCGCCGCCCAGCGGCGCTTCCTTGTAAGGCGCAAGCCTTCCATCAAGAGGCTCTGCCCACGGTAGGGCCTTTTTAGCGCCTAACAAAGTCCTCATGGCGGCGTTCGCCGTTCTAAGCGTACTGTCTTCGACACTGCGCCTTGCCCTGAGCGCTTTGTTAGGCGCTATCGTTTTTTGGCGGTCATCATGAAGTTTATCGACGAAGCAAGAATTGAAGTCATCGCCGGCGACGGCGGCAACGGGTGCGCCTCGTTCCGTCGCGAGAAGTTCCGCCCCTTCGGCGGACCCGACGGCGGCGACGGCGGCAAGGGCGGCTCGATCTGGGCGGTTGCCGACCGTAACATCAACACCCTGGTCGACTTTCGTTATTCGAAAGTGCACACCGCGCGCAACGGCGAAGCCGGCCGCGGCTCGGACTGCTACGGCAAGGGCGCGGACGACGTCGTCCTGCGCATGCCGGTCGGTACGCTGATCGTCGATAACGTCAGCGGCGAGATCATCGCCGACCTGACCGAACACGGCCAGACCGAACTGCTCGCCAAGGGCGGCGAGGGCGGCTGGGGCAACATCCATTTCAAGACCTCGACCAACCGCGCGCCGCGCCAGAAGACCGACGGTAAACCAGGCGAACGCCGCGAGCTGCGCCTGGAACTGAAGGTGCTGGCCGACGTCGGCCTGTTGGGTATGCCGAACGCCGGCAAGTCTACTTTTATTACGGCCGTCTCGAACGCCCGGCCGAAGATCGCGGACTATCCGTTCACGACCCTGCATCCGAACCTCGGCGTGGTGCGTGTCTCGCACGCGAAGAGCTTCGTGATCGCCGACATCCCGGGCCTGATCGAGGGCGCGGCCGAAGGCGCGGGCCTGGGCCACCAGTTCCTGCGCCACCTGTCGCGCACCGGCCTGCTGCTGCACATCGTCGACCTGGCGCCGTTCGAGGCGACGGTCGATCCGGTGAAGGAAGCCAAGGCCCTGATCAAGGAGCTGGAAAAGTACGACGAAGAGCTGCTGAACAAGCCGCGCTGGCTCGTGCTCAACAAGCTCGACATGCTGCCGGAAGAAGAGCGCAAGAAGAAGGTCAAGGATTTCCTCAAGAAGCTGGCCTGGAAGGGTCCCGTCTTCGAGATCTCGGCTCTGAACCGCGAAGGCTGTCAGGAGCTGATCAACGCGATCTACCTGCACCTGGAAGAAAAGCGCGCTACCGAGGTCCGCGTGGACGAAACGACCCAGATGACCGAGGAAGCACGCGGCATCAACTCGATCGATCCGGACGATCCCCGCTTCAAGATCCTTGAAGACTAAGGATCCCATCATCAGGCAGCGCCAGGGCTTCACACGGGCCTGGGCGCGCACCCAGCTGCTGCAGCTGGTGGCCACCGCCAGTTCGCTGGCGGCGCTCGTGGCCATGCTCGACCCAGACCGGGTCGCGACCGCCATGGGCCTGTTTCTCGTCGGCGTGAACGGCTACAGCCAGTTCTACGCCATCTATGTCGGAGTGCGTCTCGCCACCGCGGGGCTGGCTCTGCTGGCGGCAAGGCGGGGCGACCAGCCCATCCTCGGCGACCTCGTTGCATTGTTCCTGCTGGCCCAACCGGCCGGGCGCATGGTCGCGGCATTCGCGATCGGCCTGCCGCGCGGGTTCCTGTTCGTCGTCTGCGGGATCGAGTTGCTGGCGGGCCTGGCCCTGCTGGCCCTGCGCCCGCGGAAGGACAGACTCACACCATGAGACTTCCGCCATGAATTCCCCGAATTCCGTCATCCAGAACGCCGGCCGCATCATCGTCAAGGTCGGCTCCTCCCTCGTCACCAACGAAGGCCGCGGCCTCGACCACGGCGCGATCGCGCGCTGGGCCTTTCAAATCGCCGCCCTGCGCGGCCTCGGCAAGGAAGTCGTGCTGGTCAGTTCCGGCGCGATCGCCGAAGGCATGCTGCGCCTGGGCATGACTGCCCGCCCGCACGACATCCACGAACTGCAGGCCTGCGCCGCCGTCGGCCAGATGGGCCTGGCCCAGATCTACGAAACCAGCTTCGCCGCCCACGGCGTCAAAACAGCCCAGGTGCTGCTGACCCACGCCGACCTGGCCGACCGCGAACGCTACCTGAACGCGCGCGCCACCCTCACGACCCTGCTGCGCCTGGGCGTGGTCCCGATCATCAACGAGAACGACACCGTCGTCACCGATGAGATCAAGTTCGGCGACAACGACACCCTGGGCGCCCTGGTCGCCAACCTGATCGAGGCCGACGCCCTCGTTATCCTCACCGACCAGCGCGGCCTGTACTCGGCCGACCCGCGCAAGGACCCGAACGCAACCCTGATCCAGCAGGCGCCGGCCGGGGATCCGGCGCTGGAGGCCATGGCTGGCGGCGCCGGCAGCAGCATCGGCCGCGGCGGCATGCTGACCAAGGTGCTGGCTGCGCGTCGCGCCGCGCGCTCGGGCGCCCACACCGTGATCGCCTGGGGCCGCGAGCCGGACGTGCTCACGCGCCTGGCGTCCGGCGAGGCGATCGGCACCCAACTCGAAGCGGCGACCACGCGCCTGACCGCGCGCCGCCAGTGGATGGTCGACCACCTCCACACCTCCGGCGAGGTGGTGCTGGACGCCGGCGCCGTGCAGAAGCTCACGCAGGAAGGCAAGTCCCTGCTGCCGATCGGCGTCGTCGCCGTGCGTGGCGAATTCGGGCGCGGCCAGGTGATCACCTGCGTGAGCGAGGACGGCGTACCGGTGGCGCGCGGCCTGACCAGCTATACAGCCAGCGAAGTACGCCGCATCATGCGTCACTCGTCCGGCGAGATCGAGGCCATCCTCGGCTACATCGAGGGGGCGGAGCTGGTCCACCGCGACAACCTTGTTCTCCTTTGATGAAAGCCCATGCACATGCTTGACCCCATCGCAGTAGTCCAGGCCCAGCTCGACGCCTACAACGCCAAAGACATCGACGCCCTGATGCGGACCTACGCGCCCGATGCCCAGCAGTTCGCGCTGCATGGTGCGCTGCTGGCCGAGGGGCATGATGCGATCCGCCCGCGCTACGAAGCGCGTTTCCAGGAACCGGGCCTGCGCGCCCAGCTGCTCACGCGCAGCGTGGTCGGCAATATCGTCACCGACGTCGAACTCGTGCACCGCAACTTTCCGGAAGGCCGCGGCACCGTCGAGATGCTGTGCGTGTACGAAGTCGTCGATGGCCGCATCCAGCGCGCCTCGTTCGCGACCGGCGCCACCATCATGCTCGCCGCCTGAGAGCGCGCAGTCCAGGCGGCCTTCCGCCGCTGTGCAATTATTGTGAAAAAGCCCACGATGGTTTCACGCCTCGTGGGCTTTTTCACATGGGTCACGGCAAGCTCAGGCCGCCGGCGGCGAGGGCGCGGCCGCCGCTTCGGGCGCGATTACCCCATCCGGCGTCGGCGTCTTGTCGCGGTATTCGCACAAGTCGTTGATGATGCAGTTCCAGCACTTCGGGCGGCGCGCGACGCAGGTATAGCGTCCGTGCAGGATCAGCCAGTGGTGGGCGTCGTGCAGGAAGTCCTTGGGCACGAACTTGAGGAGCTTCCTTTCCACCTCGTCGACGTTCTTGCCCGGTGCGATCTTCGTCCTGTTCGAGACGCGGAAGATGTGGGTGTCGACCGCCATGGTCGGCTCGCCGAAGGCGGTGTTCAGGACCACGTTGGCGGTCTTGCGGCCGACTCCCGGCAGGGCCTCGAGCGCCTCGCGCGAATGCGGCACTTCGCCGCCATACTGCTCGACCAGGATCTGGCAGGTCGCCATCACGTTCTTGGCCTTGGTGTTGTACAGGCCGATCGTCGAGATATAGCTCTTCAGTTCTTCCAGGCCCAGGTCGAGGATGGCCTGCGGCGTGTTCGCCACCGGGTAGAGGCGGCGCGTGGCCTTGTTCACGCCGACGTCGGTAGACTGGGCCGACAGCAGCAGCGCGATCAGGAGTTCGAAGGGCGTCGTGTATTCGAGTTCGGTGGTTGGCTTCGGGTTGGCGTCGCGAAAGCGGGTGAAGATCTCGAGGCGTTTTGCTGGATTCATTTTTTCTCGTCAGACGGCGTGCCGGCCGCGCGCTGGCGTGCGCGCTCCATCGCGGCGGCGATGATGGCGCGCTTGCGTTCCTTCTCCGCCAGCTCTTCCGGCGTATTCGTGGTTTCGGCGGTGACCGCGCGCATCTTCTCCAGGGCCTTGGCGGCTAGGCGGGCGTCGTTTTCCTCGCGTTCGCGCGTCAGGCGTTCGGTACGGAAGTCGTGACGCGCGCGGGCGGCGTCGGCCGCTTCCTGCGACCATGCGGCCCAGCCGGTCGCGTCCCCGGTGACCGGGATCATGCTGATGCAGTCGACCGGGCAGGGCGCCACGCACAGGTCGCAGCCGGTGCACAGGCTCGGCAGGATGGTGTGCATCTGCTTGGCAGCGCCCGTGATGGCGTCGACCGGGCAGGCCTGGATGCAGAGCGTGCAACCAATGCACAGGCTCTCGTCGATGAAGGCGACCGGGCGCGGACGTTCAACGCCGTTGGCGGGATTGATCGGGATGACCGGGCGCCCGGTGGCGGCGGCGAGACGGCGCACCCCTTCCAGGCCGCCCGGCGGGCACTGGTTGATCTCGGCTTCTCCGCTGGCGATGGCTTCGGCGTACGGACGGCAGGCCGGGTAGCCGCACTTGGTGCACTGGGTCTGCGGCAGCAGGTCTTCGATCTGGTCGGCAAGAGTCTTGGTCACGGCGGGGCGGCGGGTAAAGCCGTCATTATCCAATAAATGCGCGACAAAAGCGTGAACGGCGCCACGGCGCCTGGCGTTTCGTTCAGTAAGTGGCGCAACGTACAGATTTTCAGCCCTGCGCGTGGCTTACTGAGAGGGCAGGCCGCACCCCGGGTGTGGCCATCTTTCACGGAGGAACAACATGAACAAACGCCTCATCGCCAGGGGTTTGATCGCGGTCCTGCTGGCCGCCAACGCACCGGCTTTCGCCCAGCACGGCCACGACCGCGCGCAGGAGCGTCGCGAAGACCGCCGCGAGGACCGACGCGACTATCGCGACGAACGGCGCGAGGAGCGCCGCGAATACCGTGACGAGCGCCGCGAAGACCGGCGCGACATGCGTGACGACCGTCGCGAAGAGCGCAGGGAGGCCCGCCGTGGTGCCGGTCCGCGGCACGACCTCTACCGTGGACAGCGACTGCCGGCGCACTTCCACCACAGGCAGTACGTGGTCGACAACTGGCGCGCACACCGCCTGAGCGCCCCGCCGCGCGGCTATCACTGGGTGCAGGTGGGCAACGATTACGTGCTGGCGGCGATTGCCACCGGCATCATTGCGAGCGTCTTGCTCGGCAATTAAGACAAGCGAGGAGAACAGAATGAACGAATGGATCATCGCCCCGCTGCTGGCGACCGACCCGACCGGGGCGCCGGTCCACCAACCTGGCACGGATAACGCGGGGCAGGATGCAGGCAAGCCGGATGAACACGCCGGCGAGCGCCGCGGCCCGGATCGCCGTGACACGCACAAGGACGATAGCGATGCCGAGTTCGGCCGCGGCGAGGACCGGCGCGACCAGGCAGGTTGACGGCATGCCTTGGCGGCGGCGGGGACCGAAAGTAATACAATAAAAAATGCCGCAGGAAACTGCGGCATTTTTCTGGGCGGGAGCGTATCAGCGGAATTCGCGGATGAACTCACCGATCTTCGGGCAGATGATCTCGCGCCAGCGGCGGCCCGAGAAGATGCCGTAATGCCCGGCCTTCTCGGCCACGTAGTCGCGGTGCATGTTTTCCGGGATGCCGCTGCACAGCGCGTGGGCGGCCTGGGTCTGGCCGGCGCCGGAGATGTCGTCGAGCTCGCCTTCGATGGTGAACAGGGCGACCGTCTTGATGTCCTGAGGGCGCACCAGCTTGCCGCCGACTTCCCAGGTGCCCTTCGGCAGGCGGTGTTCCTGGAAGACGGTCTTGATCGTCTCGAGGTAGTACTCGGCCGGCATGTCGAGCACGGCGTTATATTCGTCGTAGAACTTGCGGTGGCTCTCGGCCGACTCTTCGTCGCCGCGCACCAGGTGCTGGTAGAACTCGCGGTGGCTCTGGGCATGGCGGCCCGGGTTCATGGCGATGAAGCCGGCGTGCTGCAGGAAGCCCGGATAGACCTTGCGCCCGAAGCCCGGGTAATTGCCCGGGACCGAGTAAATCACGGTGTTCTCGAACCACGAGAACGGCTTCTCGGTGGCCAGGTCGTTCACGGCGGTGGGCGACTTGCGCGGGTCGATCGGGCCGCCCATCATCGTCATCGTCTTCGGCAGCTTCGGGTCGTTATCGGACGCCATCAGCGAGATCGCCGCCAGCACCGGCACGGTCGGCTGGCACACGGAAATCACGTGCACGTCGGGGCCGAGGGTGCGGATGAAGTCCTGCACGTAGTAGATATAGTCGTCGAGATGGAAGGGGCCTTCGGACAGCGGCACCATGCGCGCGTCGACCCAGTCGGTAATGAACACGTCGTGGTCGGGCAGCAGGGCCCGGACGGTGTCGCGCAGCAGGGTGGCGTGGTGGCCCGAGAGCGGGGCGACCAGCAGCACGGTCGGCTGATCGAGCGCCTCGAAGGCCGCGTCCGGCAGGTCCTTCTTGAAGTGCAGCAGCTTGCAGAACGGTTTGTTGACGGCAACACGCTCGATGATGTTGACGGTCTCGCCCTTGATCGTGGTGGTATCGATGCCGAACGCCGGCTTTTCGTAGTCCTTGCCCAATCGGTACATCAGCTCGTACCCGGCGGCGATACGCTGGGAGAACGGGGTGTGGGCGAAAGGGGAAACCGGGTTCGAGAACAGCTTCGACGACGCATCCGCCCATTGCATCAGCGGGGTCAGGAAGGAGCGTTGCATCTCGTGCAGTTGGTAGAGCATAGTAATCCTTCTGTGGTGAAGCGCTTCGCGCTCGTGCGCGATTTTTAATCAAATCATTATAGGCCTAATTCATTTACGGATGGAAATTTCTGTTCCATCGGGCCAGCGTTTGATCCGCGCTTGGAAGGGTTATAGCACCGTTTTTGATAGGGCGTCCGTGATGCGACACACATAAAAACAAATGCCCCGGCGGGCCGGGGCACTGTCTCTTTTTTTTAACTGAACGATCGTTCTTAATCGAAGACCGGGGTCTCGACGCCGAGGATCTTGTGCAGTTTCGGCGAGGTCGTCGTGTACTGCATGTGGATCTTCTTGTCCGGGAAGATGTACGGGGCGGCGCCGAAGGCGGCCAGCGCGGCTTCGTGGAAGCCCGACAGGATCAGCTTCTTCTTGCCCGGGTAGGTGTTGATGTCACCCACGGCGAAGATGCCCGGCACATTGGTCTCGAACTTCTCGGTGTCCATTACCTTGAGCTGCTTGCGCTCGATGTCCAGGCCCCACTCGGCGATCGGGCCAAGTTTCGGCGACAGGCCGAAGAAGACCATCAGCATGTCCAGCGGCACGCGGCGGGTGACGCCGTCGGCGCCGGTGACCTTCACTTCGGACAGCTTGCCGTCTTTTTCGTCGAAGCCGGTGACCTGGCCGGTGATCAGCTGCATCTCGTATTCGTCGCACAGCTGCTTCATCTTGGCGACCGATGCCGGGGCGGCGCGGAAGTCCTCGCGGCGGTGCACCAGCACGACCGATTCGGCCTTGCCGACGAAGTTCAGGGCCCAGTCCAGGGCGGAGTCGCCGCCGCCGCAGATGACCAGGTTCTTGCCGTCGAACAGGGCCGGGTCCTTGACGCGGTAGAACAGCTGGCTGTTCTCGAACTTCTCGATGCCTTCGACCTTGATCGTGCGGGCCTGGAAGGAACCGACGCCGGCGGCGATGAAGATGGTCTTGGTGATGAACTGGGTGCCGGTCGAGGTCTCGACGTTGAAGCGGCCGTCTTCGCGGCGCTGCACGGTCGTCACTTCCTGGCCCAGGTGGAAGGTCGGCTCGAACGGCTCGATCTGCTTGAGCAGGTTGTCGGTCAGTTCCTGGCCGGTGCACACGGGCACGGCAGGGATGTCGTAGATCGGCTTGTCCGGATACAGTTCCACGCACTGGCCGCCGACGGCCGGCAGCGAGTCGATGACGTGGGCCTTGATCTCGAGCAGGCCGAGTTCGAAGACCTGGAACAGGCCGACCGGGCCCGCGCCGATGATGACGGCGTCGGCGTCGATGGCGCCGGCGAACGAACTGTTAGGGGCGATGCTGCCCGCATCGTGGGTGGCACTGATAGTCATGCACTCAATCCTGTTGATTTTTTAAAAGAGGGGGCGGTGACGCGATGGCCGCTAGTGTGCCATGGATGGCGTGAGCCTGCTGGCAGCGGTCGAAAACCGCAGCAGCAGGCCACATGACGTACATTAACTTAGCGGGCCAGCTGGTCCAGCTTGTTCTTGACGTCTTTCCACTCTTCGGCGTCGGGGAGGGCCGGCTTGGTCTTGGTGATCGATGGCCAGAAGCGCGCCAGGTCGGCGTTGAGCTTGATGAATTGCTGCTGGTCGCCCGGCACGTCTTCTTCGGCATAGATCGCATTGACCGGGCACTCGGCCACGCACACGGCGCAGTCGATGCACTCGTCGGGATCAATCGCGAGGAAATTCGGGCCTTCCCGGAAACAATCGACCGGGCATACATCGACGCAGTCGGTATACCGGCAGCGGATGCACGATTCGGTGACAACGTGGGTCATAACAGTCCTATCTATGGTGGGGTGCCGCAGCGTCAGCGCGCAAGGAGGGGCCGCCAACATGGCAAAGCACCGTATTTTAGGGGATTTCCAGTTTTCCTACAAATTGGGCTTAGACACAATATACATAAGCAAATGTGCTGCGTGAGGGACGATTTGGCGTGGAAACGATGGGCGCTTGCGTCCCGTAGGGTGGGCACTTCGTGCCCACGCGGAACGCGGCGTCGTGTTGGCGCCGTGGGAATCGCTATCGCTGCACTGGCGCGACATCTCGATTGATCATCTGGAGACGCCAACTTGTCCCGCATATTGCGATACTGAACTGGCCAGCACTGCTCATGCTTCCGCGTGGGCACACAGTGCCCCACCCTACGATTGACGCCGCAGTCATGTTCACGCTCGTCTTCACGCCGCCCCACGCAAATGCTCAAGCAACGCCGGCCACCCCGTTGCACCCAGGCTGCCGTCGTCCAGCAAGGTCACCGTCTTTCGCTGCTCGCCGTCCTCCACCGTGATTTCCCAACGCGGTATATCGGCCCCGACCGCGCCCGGCGGGGCGGCGCAGAAGAAGTCGAGCTGGCGCACCAGCGCCTCGAGCCTGTCGCCGTCGGCGCGGCAGGCGGTGTCGAGCTCGAGGCAGCGCTCGCCGCCGGCAAAGCCGCCGCCCTGTTTCGCTGTGATCTTCATGCCGTCGTCGGCACGCCGCTGTCGATGGCCGGTTCCTCGCCGGCCGGGCCGTTGCGGCCGCGCTCGGCGCACCAGCGCGCCAGCGCCTGGGCTTCGGCGTCGAGCAGGCGCTCGATGTTGTAGTACTCGGCCAGGTTCATGGTGCCGCAGCAGGCGCGCCGGTCCTGCTGGGCGCCGGGCGCGTCGCAGACCGCCGCCGCCAGGCGCACATGGACCTTGCAGGGCGGGTTCATGGTTTTCCCCGGCAGTTCGGCATCGAAGGGCGGTATCCCCTCCGGCGGCAGGGCCGTTTCGCCATCCGACGCCGGCGCATCGTTCGCCGCTTCCGGCGCGCCGACCACCTCGCGGACCGTGAACTGGGTGCGGATCGACTGGGTGTAGCTGTCCGGCTTGCCGTCCTCGAGCACGAGACGCAGCATCTCGTTGACCACGTCGGCATAGGTGGCGGCAATGTCGGGCGCGGCCATCAGGGCGCGCAGGACCAGGCCGCGCAGGTAGGCGGCGACGCGGTGCAGCACGGCGGCGTCGTCTTCCAGCGCGGGGTTGCGTTCGTACGCGAACAGGTCGGCCAGGATGTCGTAGACGGCGCCGGTGAACACCTGGGAAATGGCGTGTACCTGGGTGCCGGCCTGGGACAGGGTCAGGTCGTTGTCGGCATTGCGCAGGCCCGTGGTGCTGCCGAGCGCCAGGCCGAACTGCTCGGCGATGTCGGCGAGAAAAGTCTTGTCGTGCAGGCGGGCCTTGGTCTGGGCCACCACCGCCTCGCACTGGTCGAGCTGGGACAGCGCCAGGAAGATCGCGGTCAGGTCGCCGAAGGACTCGTGCAGGCCGCCGGTCTGGGGCGGCGCGTCGGCCAGCAGCCAGTGCGGTTTCAGCCCGTCGAGCACGGCGTGGCCGGTCTCGTGGGCGACGATGTCGAAGGAGCGGCAGGTGAAGACCCGTTCGGCCTGGCCGCTCGGGACGAAATCGCCGAACTTCAGGCAGTTCTGGGTGCGGCTGTAGAACGCGTTCATCACGTTCGGCAGGCCGTAGGGGAAGATCTGCAGCGGCGCGGTGTCGACGCTGCTGTTCCACTGCCAGGGCAGTGGCATCTCGGCGCCGCTCGAGGACAGCGAACGCTGGTACATGGTGAGCGTCTGCCGCACCACGGCGAAGGTGTGGACAGCGTCGAACTGCGGGGTGTCGGGCATGGTGACGAAGTCGCCGAAGGCATTCGGCTCGACCGGGCTGATGGCCGGGTCCACGGAGGCGATCCGGGCGTCGCGCGGGCCGGCCAGCACGATGCCGGGCAGGAAAGCCTTGCGCGTGCCCATGTCGGTCACCGAGGGATCCTGCTTCCACATCAGCACCCGCGCGCCGAAGGCATAGGGCAGGGGGACGTCCGGCGTCTGCGGCTCGTCCGCCCCGCGCGGGGCGCCCGGCTGGTCGAGCAGTTGCGCAGCCTTGCGGTGCTGGCGATAGGCTGCGCTGGGGGTGGGGACAAAGGCGACCGGCGGCTGGTCGCGTTCGGTGGGGGTGGGGTCATCCGGCAACAGTGCTCGTTCCATGGCGCATCCTTGTGTGATTGCGATACCTCAGCAGATAGTCGCCCCCTGCACGGAATTGATCTTGACGAGAATCAATTGCAACGCGCACTGGCATGCCGGCGGCGCAACTGGCATCATGGCGGGCTCTCGTGTTTTGAAGAAGAAGGAAGGAAACAGATGGCCGACATTCACATCGTCCAGGAACACAGCCTGAGCCGGGAACGGGCGCGCGCGGCGGCGCAGCAGGTGGCGGACAAGGTTGCCGCCGAATTCGGCATGCAGTGCCGCTGGGACGGCGACGTGCTGCGCTTCGAGCGCAGCGGCGTGGAGGGCGCCTTGACCCTGGAAGAACAGCGCGCCGCACTGCGGATCAAGCTGGGCTTCCTGATGAGCGCCTTCGGTCCGGCCATCGAAGCCAAGGTGACCGACAAGATGCGCCGGGTGTTCGCGGCCGCGTAACCTGTGCGGTTCGCTGCGGCGGCGCCGGACGCGGACCGCAGCATGGAAGCCGGCATCGCGCCGGCGGCAGGCTTAGCCCTTCAGTTCCTCGATCAGGTCGATGTACTGCTGCATCGCGTCTTCCTGCGAGGTGCCTTTCAGTTGCGCCCACGCGTCGTACTTGGCGCGGCCGACCATGTCGGTGAAGCCCGGACGTTCGCCGGTCACGTCGCCTGCCGAGCCCTGCTTGAACAGCGCGTAGATCTTCAGCAAGGTCATGTTGTCCGGACGCTCCGGCAGGTTCTTCGAATCGGCCTGGGCCTGGGTGAACTGGTCTTGCAAGCTCATAAAAACTCCTGTTGGCAAAATTGCTGGATAGTGCATTGACTGAACGGCAATGCGCGCGGCCATCTTAGCCTAACAGCTAGCGAAATACGTGCTTCTGGCGGGAATTTTAGAGGGGATGCTCGATGTGGTCCGCGGCTTGGGCGGTGGCGTAGGGTGGACACCTGTGTCCACGCGGTACGGCGCGTGACAGTCGAGCAATGCGATCTCGCCAGTACATGCGGACACGATCAGCGAGATCGGATTGTAGGGTATGCAAGAGCACGACAGCGTGGACACAGGTGTCCACCCTACAACCCCGTCCGCAAGCGGACGGGGATAACGGACCTTATACAGCCAGCAGCTCGACGTCGAAGATCAGCGTCGCGTTCGGCGGAATCACGCCGCCGGCGCCGCGTGCGCCGTAGCCCAGGCTTGCCGGGATGATCAGGCGACGGGCGCCGCCGACCTTCATGCCCTGCACGCCTTCGTCCCAGCCGCGGATCACGTGGCCAGCGCCCAGCGGGAACTGGAACGGGTCGTTGCGGTCCTTGCTCGAATCGAACTTGGCGCCGGTGCTGCCGTCGTCGTTGCGCAGCCAGCCGGTGTAGTGGACGGTGACGTAGGCGCCGGCTTTCGCTTCGGCGCCTTCGCCGACGACGGTGTCTTCGTATTGCAGGCCGGAAGCGGTAGTGGTAGTGGACATGATTTTCCTTCAAGGTTCAGATTGAGCGGGGATTGTAGTGCATGCCCTTTCAAAGCGCCATCGAGGGCCCGCCTGCCGTGCCGGACCTGCGCCTTGAATTCTGTCTACAATAAGCTTTTGACATCGGGAGCCGCACCACCATGCCTGCACACTTTCTCCTGCTCACTAAGTGGCTCACCAAGCGGCTCACCAAGCGAGGCCGGCAATGAACGGCGTCGCCACCGCCTGGGGCCGCGCCCTGCGCGCCCAGTTCTCCGGCCGGATGCTGCTGCTCTCGCTGGTGCCGCTGCTGCTGTCGCTGCTGGTCTGGGGCGCGCTGCTGTGGTTCGGGCTGCAACCTTTCCTCGACTGGCTGCACGGCGTCTTCGCCGACTACGGCTGGTTCCAGGCCAGCGGCAGCATGCTGTCCACGCTGGGCCTGGGCGTGCTGCAGGTGATGGTGGTGCCCCTGATGGCCATCATCCTGCTGCTGCCGCTGATGATCGCGACTTCCCTGTTGTTCATGGGTATCTTCGCCATGCCCGCGATCGAGCGCTACGTCGGCCGGCGCCAGTTCCCCCAGCTCGAGCAGAAGGAGGGCGGCAGCTTCGCCGGCAGCGTCTGGATGAACCTGACCAGCGTGCTCGTGTTCGCCGGCCTGTGGCTGATGACGGTGCCGCTGTATGCGGTGCCGCCGGTGGCGGTGCTGGTGCAGGCCGCGCTCTGGGGTTGGGTGACCTCGCGCGTGATGAGCTACGACGCGCTTGCGGCTCATGCCAGCGCCGCCGAGCGCAAGACCCTGATGCAGGCGCGGCGCTGGCCGCTGCTGGCGATCGGCATGGTCTCGGGTGTGCTCGGCGCCATGCCCGGCATCGCCTGGATGGGCGGCGCCGTGCTGTCGGTGGTGCTGTTTCCTTTCCTGGCCATCCTGTCGGCCTGGCTGTACGTGATGATCTTCCTGTTTACCGGCTTGTGGTTCCAGTATTACTGCCTGCAGGCGCTGCAGGACCTGCGGGCCGCGACCGCGACCGCACCGGTGGCACCCTGAAAACGAGGAGAACGCAATGGGCTTTGGCCTGATCGTCGTCGGCGACGAAATCCTGTCCGGCAAGCGCCAGGACAAGCACTTTTCGAAAGTGGTGGCGCTGCTGGCCGAGCGCGGTCTGCAATTGTCCTGGGCCGAGTTCGTCGGCGACGAGCGCGAACGCATCGCCACAACCCTGCGCCGTACCTTTGCCGGCGACGATATCGTGTTTTCCTGCGGCGGCATCGGCGCCACGCCCGACGACCATACGCGCCAGGCCGCGGCCGCGGCGCTGGACCTGCCCCTGGCGCTGCATCCGGAAGGGCGCCGCCTGGTTGAGGAGCGCATCGTGCACGGCGCGCGCGAGGCCGGCAAGGAGGCCAACCTGTCGGCGCCGGAGAACCTGCAGCGCCTGAAGATGGCCGAATTCCCGGCCGGCGCCAGCCTGATCCCGAATCCCTACAACGGCATCCCCGGCTTCGCGGTGGCGCGACACCACTTCGTTCCGGGTTTCCCGGTGATGGCCTGGCCGATGATCGAATGGGTGCTCGACACGTATTACGCCGACCTGTTCCACAAGCAGCCTCACGCGGAGCTGTCGATGCTGGTGTATGGCCAGGCCGAGGCCGTGCTCACGCCGCTGATGGAAACCATCGAAGTGCGTTACCCCGGCGTGCGCGTGTTCAGCCTGCCGAGCGTGGGCGAGGACGGCAGCCGCCGCCACATCGAACTCGGCGTCAAGGGCAAGCCCGACGAGGTGGCGCCGGCCTTCGCCGCAATGCGCGCCGAACTCGACCGTGTAGGAGCCGAATACCAATGCCTGTAGGCATCAATGCCGTCTTAATAACTCTGCCGTTGTTTTTTTGCGAAAATAAACAGGGCAGGTCAAATTTGTTGAACACGGCTACGTGCAAGACGTGTTGATGTGGTGGAATGATGGCTGCGGCGCGCTGGAATGTCGGGTGAGATTCGCGCGCCGGATGAACTAACGACGACCTCGATCACTCGAACAGACCGGCAGCAGGATGGCGAGCAGGTTGGCAGGGATTGCAGGGACAATGATTCAAACCGGTTGAGCCATCATGGAAAGCACACGCCGTTTCAAACGGCCACGTAACGTATTTCGCGCCGTGCGCATCCTGCGCGGGCGCACTGACGGCGGCAGCGCCGCGCCGGCCCTGGCGGCAGCCGGGCAGGATGTGCCGCTGTACGAAAGCTATCCGCACCTCTCGCTTGTCACCGACACCGGCAAGGAAGAGCTCCCCGCCGACCCGAACGAACCGGAAAGCGAAGGCGAGCCGCCCAAAGGCAGCGGCCGCGCCCGGCGCATCCTGTTCGGCCTGGTGCTGGTCGTGGTCGCCGCCGGTTCCGCCTACGCCGTCTACGAAACCCGCACGTCCACGCTGCAGGCGAAGATCTTCGCCGGCATGATGAAGGACGTGCACTACCGCATGGAAAAGGGGCCGAGCGACGCCATCCGCTTCCCGGCCGACAGTCCCTACGACGCGCGCCTCGGTTACTCGCACCTGCCCGCTTTCCTGGGCAAGCTGCACACGCGCGACTACGTCGTCGACGCCCAGGCGCGCATGTCGCCGAAGATGCTGGAACTGGCCGACCACGGCCTGTTCGCCACCTACCGCGAGAAGACCCGCGCCGGCCTCGAGATCCTCGACTGCCGCAGCCAGCCGCTGTTCGGCTCGCGCTTCCCCGAGCGCCAGTTCGAGCGCTTCGACGACGCGCCGCAACTGCTGGTGCAAAGCCTGCTCTTCATCGAGAACCGCGAACTGCTCGATCCGGCCTACCCGAAGCGCAACCCCGCCATCGAATGGGACCGCTTCTCGAAAGCGGTGTTCGACAAGACCCTGCACGCGGTCGGCATCGGCAGCGGCGGACGCGTGGCCGGCGGCTCGACGCTTGCCACCCAGATCGAGAAATACCGCCACTCGCCGGAAGGGCGCACCGCCTCGCTGCAGGACAAGCTGATCCAGATGGCCTCCGCCACGCTGCGCGCCTACCAGGACGGCGAGGACACCACCGGCGCGCGGCGCCAGATCGTGCTCGACTACCTGAACACGGTGCCGCTGTCGGCCAAGGTCGGCTACGGCGAAGTGAACGGCATCGGCGACGGCATGTGGGTCTGGTACGGGCGCGACTTCGCGAAACTCGCGGCGGCCCTGAAGGGCGACATGCAGAACCCGGACGACGTGCTGGCCTACAAGGAAGCGCTGTCGCTGATGATCGCGCAGCGCCGTCCGGCCTACTACCTCGGCGCCGGCAAGGAAGACCTGGAAACCCTCACCAACAGCCACCTGCGCGTGCTGGCCCAGGCCGGCGTGATCACGCCGCAACTGCGCGACGCCGCGCTGAACGTCAAGCTGCACCCGGCGCTCGGCTCCGGCGTCGAGCCGCCTCCGGCGAATGCCTTCGTCTCGCGCAAGGCCTCGAACGCGGTGCGCAACCACCTGGGCTACCTGCTGGGCGAGCCGCGCCTGTACAACCTCGACCGCCTCGACCTGTCGGTGGTCTCGACCCTGGACGCCGAAGCGCAGCAGGCCGTCACCGCCGCGCTGCGCCAGCTCACCAGCGCCGAGGCGGCGCAGGCGGCCGGCCTGACCGGCAAGGGCCTGCTCGGCAACGGCGACCCGGCCGAAGTGGTCTACAGCTTCACGCTGATGGAGCGCGGCGAGAACGTCAACTACCTGCGCGTGCAGACCGATAACTACGACCAGCCGCTCGACATCAACGAGCAGGCCAAGCTCGACCTCGGCTCCACGGCCAAGCTGCGCACGCTCGTGACCTACCTCGACATCGTCGACCAGCTGCACCGCCGCTACGAAGCGATGGACCCGAAGGCCCTGCGCGAGACGCGCATCGACCCGAAGGACCGCATGAGCCAGTGGGCGGTCGACTACTTCCTGGCGCTGCCGGCCAACAGCGACCGTGGCCTGAAGCCGATGCTGGCCGCGGCAATGGAGCGCAAGTACTCGGCCAATCCGGGCGAAGGCTTCTTCACCGGCGGCGGCCTGCATTACTTCGGCAACTTCAGCAAGCTCGACAACAGCAAGATCATGACCGTGCAGGAAGCCCTGCAGCAGTCCACGAACCTGGTGTTCGTGCGCATGATGCGCGACATCGTGCGCTACTACATGTTCCAGCTGCCGGGCTCCTCGGCACAGCTGCTGGCCGACGCCAACGATCCGCGCCGCGCCCAGTACCTGGCGCGCTTCGCCGACAACGAAGGCAAGACCTTCCTCGCCAAGTTCTGGAACAAGTACAAGGGCAAGACCCCGGACCAGGCCGAAGCCCTGCTGTTCACGGGCGTGCGCCCGCTGGCCTCGAAGCTCGCCGCCGCGCACCGCACCATCGCCCCGAACGCGACGCTGCAGCAGTTCGGCGCCTTCATCAACGATACCCTGCCGAGCAACGAGGTCGACCAGGAACGCATCGAGAAGCTGTACGACCAGTACGCGCCCCAGAACATGTCGCTGGCCGACCGCGGCTACGTCGCCTCGGTGCACCCGCTGGAACTCTGGCTGGTGGGCTACCTGCGCACCCATCCGAAGGCCGGCTGGAGCGAAGTGGTGGGCGCCAGCGTCAAGGAGCGCCAGGAGGTCTACTCCTGGCTGTTCAAGACCAGCCGCAAGAACGCCCAGGACAAGCGCATCGCCGGCCTGATCGAGGTCGAGGCCTTCCTGAAGATCCACGCCCAGTGGAAGAAGATGGGCTATCCGTTCGATTCGCTGGTGCCGTCCTACGCCACCACGCTGGGCGCCTCGGCCGACCGTCCGGCGGCCCTGGCCGAACTGATGGGCATCATCATCAACGGCGGCGTCAGGAAGCCGGTCGAGCGCATCGATTCGCTGCACTTCGCCAAGGGCACGCCCTACGAAACGCGGGTGGTGCGCGCACCGAAAGTCGAGCAGGAAGTGGTGCTGGCGCCGGAAGTGGCGCGCGCCGTCGCCGACGCGATCCGCGGCGTGGTATCAAGCGGCACCGCAAAGCGCGTCAAGACCGCCTTCGCCACGCATGACGGCAACGTGATCGCCCTGGGCGGCAAGACCGGCACCGGCGACCAGCGCTTCGACGTCTATGCGCGCGGCGGACGCCTGATCGAGTCGCGCTACGTGAACCGCTCGGCCACCTTTGTCTTCAACATCGGCGAGCGCTTCTTCGGCTCCATGACCGCCTACGTGCACGGTCCGCAGTCCGAGAACTACGACTTCACCAGCGCGCTGCCGGTGCAGTTGCTGGTCACGCTGGCGCCGAGCCTGATGCCGATGATCGAACCGCCTCCGGGCAGCGTGGCCGCGCAGCGGCAGTGCGTGCGTTGAAGGGTGGAGTAAAAGCAGCCGAACGCGCGCGCCGGGCCAGCCGGCGCGCCGTTTCCACCATCCGCGGCTTTTCCCTGATCTCCCTGCGCGACCTGCTGGTCGCCTCCGGCCCGACCATCGTGCTGGTCGCGGTGGCCTGCTTCATCGCCTACCTGGTGGTCGACCCGGCGCCGCCGCGCCAGGTGCGCCTGGCCACCGGCCAGGAAAACAGCGCCTACGAAACCTTCGGCCAGCGCTACGCGAAGGAGCTCAGGCGCGACGACATCACCGTCACGGTCCAGCGCACCCTCGGCTCGAAAGAGAACCTGGAACGCCTGCAGCGCGGCGAGGCCGACATCGCCTTCGTGCAGAGCGGCTCGACCAGCGAGGAAGAGGCTGCGCAACTGGGCCTGGCCTCGCTCGGCAGCCTGTTTACCGAGCCGGTCTGGCTGTTCCTGCGCGAGAACGTGAAAGCGAACAAACTCACGGGCCTGCGCGGCCTGCGCATCAACCTCGGGCCGGAAGGCACCGGCGTGCCCAACCTGTTCCGCCAGGTGCTGGCCGTGAACGGCGTCGAACCGTCCGAGCTGAAGATCGGCGCGCTCGAGAACACGCCGGCCACGGTCGAACTGCTGGCCGGACGCATCGACGGCCTGGTATTCAGCTCGGCGCCGGAAGCGCCGCTGATCCAGATGCTGCTGCAGACCCCTGGCATCCGCCTGTTCAACTTCACCCAGGCCGAGGCCTATGCGCGGCGCCTGCCTTTCCTGACCCACGTGACCCTGCCGCGCGGGATCGTCGACCTCGGGCGCGACATTCCGGCCCAGGACTACCACCTGATTGCACCCACGGCGACGCTGGTGGCGCGGGAAGACCTGCATCCGGCCCTGATCGACCTGTTCGTGAAGGCGGCCGGCGAGATCCACGGCGGGGCGGGCTGGTTCCAGCAGCAGGGCCAGTTCCCCTCGCCGAAGTACACCGAGATCCCGGTGGCGGACGAGGCGGCGAAATACTACCGCGACGGCCCGCCGCTGCTGCAGCGCTACATGAGCTTCTGGCTGGCGAACCTGTTCGATCGGCTGTGGGTCGTGGTGGTGGCGCTGGCCGCGCTGGTGATTCCCCTGTCGAAGATCGTGCCGCCGTTGTACGTGTGGCGCGTGCGCTCGCGCGTCTACCGCTGGTATGGAGAATTGCGCGCGGTCGAGCAGGCGCTGGAAGACGTGCCCGAGGCCCAGCGTCGCTTCCTGCGCGAGGACCTGGTGCGCCGCCTCGATGACATCGAGATGCGCGTGAACCACATCTCGATCCCGCTGGCCTATGCCGACGAGTTGTACCGCCTGCGCAGCCACATCGACTTCGTGCGCGAACGGGTGCGCGCGACGCTCGACGAGGACGCGGCGGAGCCGGGGAGCTTGGCGGAGTAACAACGGCAAGGCGAATCGGATTACACTCACGGGCTTTGAACTGTCCGCAAAGGTCGCCATGGTCCGCCGTCCGCTCACTCATCTCTCCCTCTGCCTGATGCTGGCCTTCGGGCTCGCCGCACCGCTCGTCCATGCCGCCGGAGACGCGGACGCACCTGTCGCGAAGCGCAGCCTGCAAGCCAGCTACACCAAGTACGAGTACCGCATCCCGATGCGCGACGGCGTCAGGCTGTTCACGACCGTCTACGTGCCGAAGGATGCTTCGCGCAGCTACCCCTTCCTGATGCAGCGCACGCCCTACAGCGCCGGCGTGCAGGCCCAGGACGAGCTGCGCTACGGCGTGGACTGGTATCCGGAGGCGATCGGCCCGTCGCGCGAGTTCGAGGATGCCGGCTACATCTTCGTGAAGCAGGACGTGCGCGGGCGCTACATGTCGGAAGGGAAGTGGCAGGAGATGACACCGCATGTGAACCCTCAGCGCGCGCCGGGCGAAGGCGTCGAGAGCGAGGACATGCACGATACCGTCGCCTGGCTGCTGAAGAACGTCCCGAACAACAACGGCAAAGTCGGTATCTACGGCATCAGCTACCCCGGCTTCTACACGGCGGCCAGCATCATCGATTCGCACCCGGCGATCAAGGCCGCGTCGCCGCAGGCGCCGGTCACCGACCTGTACATGGGTGATGATTCGTATCATGGCGGCGCCTTCATGCTGGCCGCGAACTTCGACTTCTACGCCTCCTTTACCGAAGCGGCCAACCCGGCGCCGCCCTCGAAGAGCGAAGCCGAATTCGACTACGGCACGACCGACGGCTACGATTTCTTCCTGAAGCACCTGACGCTGTCGAACATCGCCGCCACCATGAGCCCGGCGCAGCGCGGTTATTTCATGCCGAACATCGAGCACGACACTTATGACCAGTTCTGGCAGTCGCGCGCGATCGCGCCGCACCTGAAGAACGTCAAGGCGGCGGTGCTGACGGTGGGCGGCTGGTTCGATGCGGAAGACCTGGAAGGCCCCTTCATCACCTACCGCGCCATCGAAAAGCAGAATCCCGGCATCGAGAACCGCCTGGTGATGGGGCCCTGGGTGCATGGCGGCTGGGCTCGCGGCGACGGCGCGCGCCTGGGCCACGTGAGCTTCGACAGCAAGACGGGCGACTACTACCGCAGGCAGATCGAATTTCCCTTTTTCGAACAGCACCTGAAGGGCGTGAAGCCGGCGCGTACGCTACCCGAGGTGACGGCCTTCGAGACCGGCTCCAACGTCTGGCGCCAGTACACCGCGTGGCCACCGGTCCAGGCCAGGGCACGCACGCTGTATTTCGGCGCGAACGGCAAGCTGGACTGGAAAGCGCCCGCAGCCGCGGGGGCGGGCTATGACGAATACGTCGCCGACCCGCGCAAGCCTGTGCCGTTTATCGGCTACCCGGCCACCGGCGTCCCGCGCGAGTACATGGTCTCGGACCAGCGTTTCGCCGCCAAGCGCCCCGACGTGCTGGTCTACCAGAGCGAGGTGCTGGAAGAAGACGTGACGATCGCCGGCCCGGTGGTGCCGACACTGTTCGTGTCGACCACCGGGACCGACGCCGACTGGGTCGTCAAGCTGATCGACGTGTATCCGGCCGACTATCCGCAGCCCGAGGCCGAACGCAAGGGAAGCGATGTCGCCGCCCCTGCGCTGGCGCTGGGCGGCTACCAGCAACTGGTGCGCGGCAATCCCCTGCGCGCCAAGTTCCGCCACAGCTTCGAGAAGCCCGAGCCGCTCGTGCCGAACAAGGTGGAAGCGATCAGCTACGAGCTGGGCCAGGTGAACCACACCTTCCGGCGCGGCCACCGCATCATGGTGCAGGTGCAGAGTTCCTGGTTCCCGCTGGTCGACCTGAATCCGCAGACCTTCACGCGCATTCCGGCCGCGAAACCGGAAGACTTCGTGAAGGCGACCCAGCGCGTGTATCGCGCGCCGGATGCGGCGTCGGGCGTGCAGGTGATGGTGATGCCTTAAACAGACGCAGGGCGTGCTGACGCCAGCGCGACGCCGGCTTTGCGCGTGGGCACGGGGCGCCCACCCTACGATTTCAAACGGCGCGGACTCCTTTGTCAGCGACCTGCCAAGCGTGTGCGATTCGCATCACGCCCCGACCCAGGGCAGCCCTGCCTTGCACCAGCCGCCGATCGTCTTGCGATGCCCCTCCTGGTCGCGATCGCCCTCGAAGCCTTCCAGGATGTCGAAGGAATTCGCGTAGCCCAGCTCGGTCGCCACGCGCGCGCTGTGGCGCGAGCGCACGCCCGAGCGGCACAGGAAGAGCAAGACCTCGTCCTTGGCGGCCACCTGTTCGAGTTGCGGGCCGAACGCGGGATTCGGCTGGCCACCGGGGTAGGTGGCCCATTGCACCGCGACGTGCTGGGATTCGGGAATGGCGACGCGGCCGACCCAGTCGCGCTCGGCGTTGGTGCGGACGTCGACGATCTTCACTTTCGGATCGCTTCTTACCAGTGCGAATGCTTCCTGGGGGGTGACGGCGCCGGCGTAGGGCTGGCCGGCGGCGCGCTGGCGGGCGGCGTCGAGAATGTCTTCGGTCGTGCTCATGTGGACTCCTGGTTCAGTGGCGGCGCACCGGTGTGGCGCGGACTTGCCGAAACGGTGCGTGAAGCATCAAAATGGTGCGCTTCACCTGGTTTGCACCATTATGGTGCAACGGCCGGGTTGGGCTGCACCATTGGGGAAAACGGTATCGCCGAGGATTTTATGGTTAAACTCACGGGTTTCCAAAGAACGATTGCGTATTTGTTCATGACGAGCTGCTGGCATGGTTCCTGCATGTGTTTCGTATGAGTATGTCGCACGTTGGCTGGACCGGTGAATACCCCGCCGCCCGTGGGCACCACCCTTTTCATTCAGGAGAAACGCATGGCAAAGACCGCAGCAGATGTGATGCAGATGGTGAAGGACAACGAAGTCAAGTTCGTCGATTTCCGCTTCGCCGATACCCGTGGCAAAGAGCAGCACGTCACCGTCCCTGTGTCGCACTTCGATCTGGACAAATTCGAGTCGGGCCACGCCTTCGACGGCTCGTCGATCGCCGGCTGGAAAGGCATCGAAGCATCGGACATGATCCTGATGCCGGACCCGAGCACCGCCAACATCGACCCGTTCATGGAAGAAACCACCCTGTTCATGCAGTGCGACGTGATCGAACCGTCGGACGGCAAGGGCTATGACCGCGACCCGCGCTCGATCGCCAAGCGCGCCGAAGCCTACCTGAAGTCCTCGGGCGTGGGCGACACCGCCTTCTTCGGTCCGGAACCGGAATTCTTCATCTTCGACTCGATCCGCTGGAAGAGCGACATGTCGGGCTGCTCGGTGCAGATCGACTCGGAAGAAGCCTCGTGGTCGACCAACAAGAAGATCGAAGGCGGCAACAGCGGCCACCGTCCGACCGTCAAGGGCGGCTACTTCCCGGTTCCGCCGGTCGACAGCTTCCAGGACATGCGCTCGGAAATGTGCCTGATCCTCGAATCGCTCGGCATCCCGGTCGAAGTGCACCACCACGAAGTGGCCGGCGCCGGCCAGAACGAAATCGGCACCAAGTTCTCGACCCTGGTCGAGCGCGCCGACTGGACCCAGAACCTGAAGTACGTGGTCTGGAACGTCGCCCACAGCTACGGCAAGACCGCGACCTTCATGCCGAAGCCGATGAACGGCGACAACGGCTCGGGCATGCACGTGCACCAGTCGATCTGGAAGGACGGCAAGAACCTGTTCGCAGGCGACGGCTATGCCGGCCTGTCGGAAACCGCGCTGTACTACATCGGCGGCATCATCAAGCACGCGAAGGCCCTGAACGCGATCACCAACCCGGGCACCAACTCGTACAAGCGCCTGGTGCCGGGCTATGAAGCCCCGGTCAAGCTGGCCTACTCGGCCCGCAACCGCTCGGCCTCGATCCGCATCCCGCACGTGGCGAACCCGAAAGGCCGCCGCATCGAGGTGCGCTTCCCGGACCCGCTGGCCAACGTCTACCTGTGCTTCGCCGCGCTGCTGATGGCGGGCCTGGACGGCATCCAGAACAAGATCCACCCGGGCGAAGCCGCGACCAAGGACCTGTACCACCTGCCGCCGGAAGAAGACAAGCTGATCCCGACCGTGTGCGCCTCGCTGGAAGAAGCGCTGGAAGCCCTGGACAAGGACCGCGAGTTCCTGACCCGCGGCGGCGTGTTCAGCGACAGCATGATCGACGCCTACCTCGAACTGAAGATGGGTGAAGTGCAACGCATGCGCATGACCCCGCACCCGGTCGAGTTCGACATGTACTACTCGTCGTAATCGCGACAGCAAAAGCGTTGCGCTACGGCATCAAAAGCTGTAAGGCAATGTAACTTGCAGGTCAAAACGCGGGGAAGGCCAATGGCTTTCCCCGCGTTTTTCTTTCCGATGCGGTATATTCGGGCTGACTTCCACTCGCACGCATGCGCGTGCAGCTTCCAACGATGCGAATGACAAGCAGTGTGACCTGGCACGGTGTCCGGCTGGCGCTGGCGGCCGGATTGATGTGCGCCGGCGCGGCCGGGGCCCAGACGGTCGTCTACAAGTGCGTCGATGCGCAGGGCCGCGTCGAGTTCACCGACACCAACAAGCGCGGCTGCAAGGCGCTCGACCTGCCTGGCTACATCCCGGCGCCGCCGCAGCGCAGCGCCCCGCCTGCCGCCGTCCGCCCGGTCAACCCGGCGCCGGCCGCCGCCTCCGGGGCCGTCGCCCCGAGCCCGGCCAACTTCCCGCGCGTGGACACCAGCCAGCAGCGCGTGCGCGACGACGACCGCCGCGAGATCCTCAACGAGGAGCTGCGCGCCGAGGAGCAGAAGCTGGCCGAACAGAAGCGCGAATTCAACAATGGCGAACCTGCGCGCAACGGCAACGAGCGCAATTACGCCAAGTACCAGGAGCGCGTCGGCCAGATGCGCGAGGACATCAACCGCACCGAGCGCAACATCGAGGCGTTGCGGCGCGAGATCGCCAATATCCGATGAACGACCCGGACAGCGTACAGCAGCCGGCCCGCTTCGCCGGCCTCGAACTGCTCGCCTCCAGCGTGCTGCTGGTCGATGCGAACGACCGCGTGCGCTATGCCAACCCGGCGGCCGAGAACATGCTCGACGCCTCCTTCAAGTGGCTCGCGCGCCAGGGCCTGACCGCCCTGTTCAGCAATGGCGAGGAGCTGGCCGCCCTGTGCGACCAGACCCGCACCCACCAGTACAGCGATTTGCGCCAGGACCTGGCCCTGGTCCGTCCGGGACGCGAGACCCTGCACGTGCACTCGATCGCGAGCAGCCTGGACAACGGCGAAGTGCTGATCGAGCTGCGCGAGAACGTGCAGCAACTGAAGCTCGACCGCGAGGAACGCTTCCTCGACCAGAGCCAGGCCAACAAGGAGCTGATCCGCAACCTGGCGCACGAGATCAAGAACCCGCTGGGCGGCATCCGCGGCGCGGCCCAGCTGCTCGAGCTGGAACTGCCGCCGCTGCACCTGGGCGAGCTGAAAGAGTACACCCAGGTGATCATCAAGGAAGCCGACCGCCTGCAGACCCTGGTCGACCGCCTGCTGGCGCCGCACAAGAAACCCCACATCGTCGGCGACGTCAACATCCATGAAGTATGCGAGCGCGTGCGCAGCCTGGTGCTGGCCGAGTTCCCGAACGGCCTGAGCATCCGCCGCGACTACGACGCCTCGATTCCCGAATTCCGCGGCGACAAGGAGCAGCTGATCCAGGCCGTGCTCAACATCGTCCACAACGCGGCGCAAGCCTTGAAAAGCCGCATCGAGGCGGGCGACGCCGAGATCGTTTTGCGCACCCGGGTGGCGCGCCAGGTCACCCTGGCCAAGGTCCGCTACGGGCTGGCATTAGACTTGCATATCATTGACAATGGACCGGGCATCGCACCCGAGATCCGCGACCGTATCTTCTATCCGCTGGTGTCGGGACGGGAGGGCGGCAGCGGCCTGGGATTGACGCTGGCGCAGACTTTCGTGCAGCAGCACCAAGGCATGATCGAGTGCGAGAGCCGGCCCGGACTGACGGATTTCCGGATCCTGCTGCCATTGCCCTAGCCAGACGTGCAGTGGTGCGGCGGGATGCCGTGTCCGCTTTTGATCCACATTGCGGAAAGCCACGAACTACATGAAACCAATCTGGATTGTCGACGACGACGCATCGATCCGCTGGGTGCTGGAAAAAGCCCTGGCGCGCGAAAATCTCGAGACGCGCAGCTTCGCCAACGCGCGCGACGCGCTAACGGCCTTCGAGACGGAGACGCCGCAGGTGCTGGTGTCGGACATCCGCATGCCCGGCGAATCGGGCATCGAGCTGCTGCAGGCCGTGAAGGCCAGGCATCCCGGCCTGCCGGTCATCATCATCACCGCCTTTTCCGACCTCGACTCGGCGGTCGCCGCGTTCCAGGGCGGGGCCTTCGACTACCTGGCCAAGCCCTTCGACATCGACAAGGCGGTGGCCCTGATCCGCCGCGCCCTCGAGGAAAGCCTGCGCGAAGCCAGCGTGGAGGCGGCTCCGGCCGAGACGCCCGAGATCCTCGGCCTGGCGCCGGCCATGCAGGAAGTGTTCCGCGCCATCGGCCGCCTGTCGCAGTCGAACGTGACGGTCCTGATCACCGGCGAATCGGGCACCGGCAAGGAGCTCGTCGCCCGCGCGCTGCACAAGCACAGCCCGCGTTCGAACGAACCCTTCATCGCCCTGAACACGGCGGCGATTCCGAAGGACTTGCTGGAATCCGAACTGTTCGGCCACGAGCGCGGCGCCTTCACCGGCGCGCAGGCGATGCGGCGCGGGCGCTTCGAGCAGGCCGAGAACGGCACCCTGTTCCTCGACGAGATCGGCGACATGCCCTTCGACCTGCAGACGCGCCTGCTGCGCGTGCTGTCGGACGGCCACTTCTACCGCGTCGGCGGCCACCAGCCCGTGAAGGCCAATGTGCGCGTGATCGCGGCCACCCACCAGAACCTGGAGCAGCGCGTGCGCGACGGGCTGTTCCGCGAAGACCTGTTCCACCGCCTGAACGTGATCCGCCTGCGCCTGCCCAGCCTGCGCGAGCGGCGCGAGGACATACCGCTGCTGGCGCGCCACTTTCTGGTGCAGAGTGCACACCAATTGGGCGTCGAGCCAAAGCGCATGAGCGACAGCGCGATGCGTTTCCTGAGCGGCCTGGAGTTGCCGGGCAACGTACGCCAGCTGGAAAACCTGTGCAACTGGATCACCGTGATGGCGCCGGGCCAGACCGTCGAGATCAAGGACCTGCCGCGCGACCTGACCCAGGCGCAGCCGGCCGGCACATCGTCCGCTCCGATGGCGGCCGCGGAACCGGGGGCCGCTGCGCCTGCCGCCCTGTCGACCCCGCCTTCGCCGGACGGCTGGATCGGCCTGCTCGAACTGCAGGCGGCCAGCATGCTCAGCGCCGGCCAGTTCGAAGTCATGGACACGCTCGGCAAGCAGTTCGAGTCGGCCCTGATCAAGACGGCGCTGAAGCACACGCACGGACGCAAGAACGACGCGGCGATGCGGCTGGGGATAGGGCGCAATACGATCACGCGCAAGATCGTCGAGCTCGGGATCGATGGGGCCAGGGAAGAATAGACGGTGCACCGTAGGGTGGGCACTCTGTGCCCACGCGGAACGATGAGTCGTGTTGGCAGGATTGAGGCCGCAAGATATGCATTTCGACGCAGCGTGCCATGGCATCCCGTAACCGTAAAACGGTGCCAACACAACGCCAGCTTTCGCGTGGGCACGGGGTGCCCACCCTACGGGACACGCCGCAAGGCTCATCGGCGGTGTAAGCTATGGCCTTGGCCATCATGCTTCACCGTCGAATAACTACATGCTGATCAACTGCGTCGCCTACCAGGAAGGCAAGAAACTGTCCGATATCCCGGTCGAGGATATCAGCGAATACCTGAAGCAACCCGGCTGCTTCGTCTGGGTCGCCCTGCGCGATCCCGGCCCCGAGGAGCTCGCCGTCATGCAGGAAGAGTTCGGCCTGCACGAACTGGCGGTGGAAGACGCCTCGCGCGGCCACCAGCGTCCCAAGCTCGAGGAATACGGCGACTCGCTGTTCGCCGTGGTGCGCACCGTCTATATCGACAAGGAAGAGCTGTGCTCGGGCGAGGTGGCAATCTTCGCCGGCCCCAACTACGTGCTGTCGGTGCGGCGCGACTCCGCCCAGGGCTTCCTCGGCGTGCGCGCCCGCGCCGAGCGCGAGCCGCACCTGCTGAAGCAGGGTTCCGGCTTCGTGCTGTACGCGCTGATGGACGCCGTGGTCGACCGCTATTTCCCCATCATCGACAAGCTCGAATCCGACCTCGAATCGATCGAGGACCGCATCTTCGGCGGCCACGGCGCCCAGCGCGACAACATCGAGCGCCTGTATGACCTCAAGCGCAACACCCTGGTGCTGCGCCACGCCGTGATTCCCCTGATGGACGCGGTCGGGCGCCTGCACGGCGGCCGGGTGCCGGCGCTGGCCTACGAAACCCAGGATTATTTCCGCGACATCCACGACCACCTGCTGCGCATTGCCGGCCGCCTCGACACCATCCGCGACACCATCGCCACCGCGATCCAGGTCACGCTGTCGATGGTCGCGATCGACGAGAACGAAATCAACAAGCAGCTCGCCGCCTACGCCGCCATCTTCGCCGTGTTCACCGCCTTTGCCGGCATCTGGGGCATGAACTTCGAGTTCATGCCGGAGCTGAAGTGGAAATACGGTTATCCGATGGCAATCACGGCCATGGTGGGCGTCAGTTACTACATGTACCGCCGCTTCAAGAAAGCGGGCTGGCTATAGGATTTCAGCTGCGATTGGCGGTCGCCGCGCTGCCGCCGGTGGCCAGCACGATCAGGCCGATGGCCATCCACTGCACGGTGGTGAGCACCTCGCCCAGCACGAAGAAGCCGGCCAGTGCGCCGACCGCGGGGCCGGCGCTGACGAGGATGCCGAACACCCGGCGCGGCAGGCGCGACAGGGCCATCATTTCGAGCGAGTAAGGCAGGATGCTCGACAGCACGGCCACGACCAGGCCGCCCAGCAGGACGGGTGGGGTGAACAGGGCGCCGCCGGCCTGCGCCAGGCCGAAGGGCACCGTGCACAGCGCCGCCACCAGCATGCCCCAGGACACCACGTGGCCGCCCTTGAGCGTGGAGACGCGCTTGCCGAACACGATGTACATGGCCCAGCAGAAGGCCGCCGCCAGCGCCGCGGCGACCCCGACCGGGTCGAGCGCGACCGCGTTCTTCGTCGTCGGCGCCAGCAGCCACAAACCGCCGGCGGCGCAGGCCACCCAGGCGAAGTCGCGCAGGTGGCGCGAGGACAGCACCACCACCGCCAGCGGACCGATGACCTCGATCGCGATCGCCACGCCGATCGGGATGCGCGCAAAGGCCGCATAGATCAGCAGATTCATCATGCCCAGCATCAGGCCGTAGATCGCGACGTTGACGGCATCGCGGCGCGCCAGCGGCGCGCGCCAGGGACGCCAGAAGGCCAGCAGCAGGATGGCGGCCAGGCCGACGCGCACGGCGGTGATGCCGGCGCTGCCGACCAGCGGGAACAGGCCCTTGGCATAGGCCGCCCCGACGTTCACCGAGACGAGGGAGCCGACCACGCCCAGCAAGGGCGCGAGCGCGCCCGTGGGCGTTGCCGGTACTGTGGACGTGGCGCGCTCCAAGGACTCAGTCCTGCAGCGCGGGCACGGGGGCGCCCATGGCCAGCGCCACCGCTTCGGCGACGCGGATGCCGTCCACGGCCGCCGACATGATGCCGCCGGCGTAGCCCGCGCCTTCGCCGGCCGGGAACAGACCGCGCGTGTTCAGGCTTTGCAGGTCGTCGTCGCGGCGCTTGATGCGGATCGGCGAGGAGGTGCGGGTCTCGACGCCGGTCAGCACCGCGTCGTGCTTGTAGTAGCCCTTGATTTGTTTGTCGAAGGCGACGAAGGCTTCGCGCAGCGCCGTGATCGCGTACTCCGGCAGCGAAGGCGCCAGGTCGGTCAGGTGCACGGCCGGCTTGAAGGACGGGATCACCGAGCCGAATTCCTTCGACGCGACGCCCTTCACGAAGTCGCCCATGAGCTGGCCCGGCGCATCGTAGTTGCTGCCGCCCAGGACATAGGCGCGCGACTCGAGTTCGCGCTGGAAGGCGATGCCGGCCAGTGGATGCCCCGGGTAGTCTTCCGGCGTGATGCCGACCACGATGGCGCTGTTGGCGTTGCGCTCGGCGCGCGAGTACTGGCTCATGCCGTTGGTGACGACGCGGCCTTCTTCCGAGGAGGCGGCGACCACCGTGCCGCCCGGGCACATGCAGAAGCTGTAGACCGAGCGGCCGTTCGAGGCGTGGTGCACGATCTTGTAGTCGGCCGCGCCGAGGATCTTGTTGCCGGCGTTCGGGCCGAAGCGGCAGACGTCGATCAGGGACTGCGGGTGCTCGACGCGGAAGCCGATCGAGAACGGTTTTGCCTCGATGTAGACGCCGCGGTCGTAGAGCATCTGGAAGGTGTCGCGCGCGCTGTGGCCGACCGCCATCACCAGGTGGTTCGTCGCGATTTCCTCACCCGAAGCCAGGCGCACGCCGCGTACCTGGCGCACGCCATTCGTCTCACTGATCAGCACGTCGTCCACTCGGGTTTGGAATCGAATTTCGCCGCCCAGCGACAGGATCTCGGCGCGCATCTGCTCGACCATCTTCACGAGGCGGAAGGTGCCGATGTGCGGCTTGCTGACGTACATGATCTCTTCCGGCGCGCCCGACTTGACGAACTCGGTCAGGACCTTGCGGCCGTAGTGCTTCGGATCCTTGATCTGGCTGTACAGCTTGCCGTCCGAGAAGGTGCCGGCGCCGCCTTCGCCGAACTGCACGTTCGACTCGGTGTTGAGCTTGCGCTTGCGCCAGAAACCGAAGGTGTCGACGGTCCGTTCGCGCACGATCTTTCCGCGCTCGAGCACCAGCGGATTCAGGCCCATCTGGGCCAGGATCAGGGCCACGAACAGGCCGCAGGGGCCGGTGCCGACCACGATCGGGCGCGGCGTGCCGGCCGGCGGGCGCGGCGCGTTCACGAATTTGTAGCCGGTGTCGGGCGAGGGAACGATGTACTGGTCGTTCTTCAGGCGCGCCAGCACCGCCGCCTCGTTGTTCACTTCGACGTCGATCGCATAGATGAGCACGATCGCCGCCTTCTTGCGCGCGTCATAGCTGCGCTTGAAGACGGTGAAGTCGACCAGGTCGGCAACCCCTATCCCCAGGCGGGCGACGATGGCGTCGCGCAGGGCGTGGTCGGGGTGATCGAGAGGGAGCTTGAGTTCGTTAATTCGGAGCATAGGTTTCGCGTAGGGCGCCAGCGGGGGCGGTCAAATCAATCGGCTATTTTACTTCAGGCGAGGCCCTCCGATCAGCCGGCAGGCAGGGCGCCACGGTTTGCATTGGCTCGGCGCGGCACTACTGCTGCATTCTGTCCACGTTTTTCGTCGTTCCAAAGCGATCTCGCGGCCCAATGTCCGCTGGACAGTCTTGCCGATGCGGCACCGCACAGTGGCAAGAAGTGCGGCGTTAGCGCGAGATTTGCACGCGAAGCATGCGGTTTTACCGCAGAAACGATGAGCTGTTGTTTGGCGGCGCCTTTTTGGTGCATTGCACTATCCAAATGCACATTTCCATAGTGTTGTTTCTACACATTTCGGGTGTCGCGTTCCGTTGACACCCGAAGTTTCCATATGGTTTTATGTATTCGTTCATATAACGTTTGGCCTCGGTCAATCGCGAAAGGAGAGTACTCGTTCCAACCCAGCGAGCATAAAAAAACAGAAACGCGAAAAAGCGGTCGTTAGCAGTCGCATTAATCTTTAAACGTAATACCGAAGCATCCTGAAAGACGTCTAGGCACGATTTTTCGTGCAGGAATGGGACGCGTTGTAAAAGACGCAGTAGTTCGAAAGAGACAAGCACATGCCGCACGTCCGTGCGCATGTCCATAAAAAACATCTTGAGAAAAGCCCAGAAGGAGAAGCATTCATGACGTTTAAGTTGAAGTCGATGCCGTACGCAATTTCGTGCCTGGTCGCCTCCGGCGCCCTGGTCAGCATGGGTTCCGCCATGGCCCAGCAGGCGCCGGCCCAAGGCCAGGCCATGCAGCGGGTGGTCGTGACCGGTTCGCTGATCAGCCGTGCCGATACCGAAACCCCGACCCGGTGCAGGTGCTGACCGCAGCCGATATCCAGAAAAGCGGCAAGACCTCGGTGGCCGAGCTGCTGACCGACCTCGCAGCCAACGGCGCAGGCACGCTTGGCACCGGCTTCTCCGGCGCATTCGCGAACGGCGCATCCGGCATTTCGCTACGCGGCCTGACCGTCGGCGCCACCCTGGTACTGATCGACGGCCACCGCATGGCCTCGTATCCGCTGTCGGACGACTCGCAGCGCTCCTTCGTCGACGTTTCCTCGATCCCGTTCGACGCCATTGAAAGCATCGAAGTCCTCAAAGGCGGTGCGTCGGCGACCTATGGCTCCGACGCGATTGCCGGCGTCATCAACATCAAGCTCAAGAAGAACCTGACCGGCACCCGTCTCAGTGCCGATTACGGCGACACCGAGCATGGCGGCGGCAAGACCCGGCGCGGCTCGATCAGCACCGGCATCGGCGACCTGGAAGCGGATGGCTACAATGCCTTCATCACCGCCGAGTGGCGCAGGCAGGAGCCGATCATGGTGGCCGACCGCGATCAATACGGCTGGGCCAACCGCGACTGGACTTCGCGCGGCGGCAACAACCTGACCCTGGGACTGCCGACCAGCCTGAACAACTTCCTGACCGCCGCCAGCGTTCCCTTCCTGTTCAATACCGATGGTGCCGGCGGCGCAAGCAATCCCGCCAATTTCCAGTTCCTCGACCCCAGCTGCAACTACACCCTGTACCGCGCCGGCGGCTGCACGGTGCGCGATACCGTGACCTTCATCCAGCCGCCGACCAAGAACCTGAACCTCCTGATCGGCATGACGAAAAAGCTGAACGAGGATTGGGAAATCGCCTTCAAGGGCTCGATGTTCAAGCGCGAGAGCTACAACAACCGTGGCGTGCCCTATACCTATTCGCCGGACTCCTTTGCCGGCAACACCACCCTGATCGACGGCGTGCTGACCGGCGGCGTGAACGCCATCGAGAGCACCCGCTTCGCACCGGGGGCCCGGGTCGGCGCCGGCGCCACGAACAACCTGGGCGGCAGCGCCTCCCTCTACGGCTACATCCCGGGCGCCAACCCCGAGCGCACCTCGGACAATGACACCGTCGCCTCGCGCATTGCCGTGGACCTGACGGGCAGGGCCTACGGCTGGGACATCAGCGCCTCCGCCGGCGCCACCCGCGTCAGGACCAATATCGAGTACAGCGGCTACATCAACCGGGTGGCGCTATACAACGCGATCAATGCCGGCACCTGGAACGTCGTCGGCGGCAACTCGCCGGAACTGGTCGCCCAGGTCGCGCCGTTCTTCAGCAACAAGATGACATCGACGCTGAACTATGCCGACCTGGTCGGTTCGCGCGAGCTGATGCAGCTGGCCGGGGGGCCACTGTCGGTCGCCGCCGGCGTGCACTGGCACGAGCGCGAGCAGAACTCGCCGCCGTCGAGCCTGACCCTGAACGGCACGGTCGCCAGTACCTCGCCTTTCATTATCGGCGATGAGACCAACTCGGCCGTCTTTGCCGAACTGCGCGCGAACCCGATCAGGAACCTCGAAGTCACCGTGGCCGGCCGTTACGACCATTACGATACCTACGGCAATTCGTTCACGCCTTCGGCCAGCGCCATGTGGAAGCCGACCCAGCAGATTGGCGTGCGCGGCACCTTCGCGCGCGGCTTCCGCGCGCCGAACCCGGCCGAGGTCGGCAATGCGGGTTCCTTCTTCACCTTCAATGCGATCGACGACCCGATCCGCTGCTTCGACGGCGCCGGGACCACGGCCGGCACCGTGCCTTCGTCCTGCGGCATGAATCCGCCCTACGTCCAGACCACCAGCCAGGACCTGTCGCCGGAGAAATCGAAGTCCTACACCCTGGGTGTGATTCTCGAGCCGATCCGCGGCCTGAACATATCGCTGGATTACTACAACATCAAGATCAGCAACCTGATCGTGACCCGTGCCGGCAACGACCCGAGCTTCGTGCCGACCTGGGTGCGCGGTGCGCCGGTGCCGGTCCAGATCGCAACGGGCAATGGCGACGAAACCGTGCTGGGCGTGCCGGCGGTCGACCCGATCCTGTACGCGGAGTCGCCCTACATCAACGCGGGCAGCACCAAGACCCACGGTATCGAGGCGGACCTGCGTTACCGCTGGCGCCTGCCGAGCGACATGGGCAGCCTGTCGGCCAACCTGAGCGCAGCGCATACCTTCGGCTATGAAACCGAGGTGGCCGGCGTGTCCTACCAGCTGGCCGGCACCCAGGGTCCTTCGTCGGTTGGCGGCGCCACCGGCAACCCGAAGAACCGCGCCCAGTTCACCCTCGGCTACACCCGTGGTCCGCTGGACGTGATGGCAACGGTGAACTATACCAGCGGCTTCTCGACCATCGACCCGGCCCTGGGCGCAACCGATTGCGCCTCGACCGCGCTGGACGTCGGCGGCCGCACTTACTTCCGCCGCCTGGTGCAGCCGGCTTACTACTGCAACGTGTCCTCGTTCACGACGACCAACCTGAACCTGCAGTACAAGATCAACGAGAACCTGACCCTGCGCGCTGCGATCCTGAACCTGTTCGACAAGGAACCGCCGTACGACGTCGCCACCTACGGCAACGCCAACGCCCAGACCTCGTACAACGCCTCGCTGCACCAGGCCGGTGCAGTCGGCCGCTTCTACAGCCTGGGCGCGAACTACACGTTCTGAGTTGACGCCACATGGACAGCGGCAGCGATGCCGCTGCCTGAAGTACAAAGCCCCGCCAGGATTCCTGCCGGGGCTTCTTTTTCAACGCCGTTCGACGCCAGGACTTACATCCCGCCCCAGATCCCCGCCAGCATCGCCGTCGCCGCCAGCGCGGCGGTCTCGGTACGCAGCACGCGCGGGCCCATCGTCAGGGGCAGGGCGCCCGCTGCCAGCGCCGCGTCGTCTTCCTCGCGCGTGAAACCGCCTTCCGGGCCGACCAGCAGGGTCAGCGCCTGCGCCGGGTTGGCCTGGGCCCAGCCGGCCAGCGACTGCGTGGCGCGCGGACTGAGCAGGATGCGCTGGCCCGGCGATTCCCGGGATGTCGCCAGCCAGCGGCCGAAATCGGCGACCGGCGCCAGCCGCGCCAGCCGGTTGCGCCCGCACTGCTCGCAAGCCGACTCGATCACGCCCTGCCAGTGGGCGTGGCGCTTCTCCGCGCGCTCGCCCGACAGGCGCACCACGCTGCGCTGGGCTGCCAGCGGTTGTATCGCCGCCACACCCAGCTCGACCGCCTTCTCGATGATCCAGTCCATCTTGGCCCCTTCCGGCAGGCCCTGGGCCAGGGTCACCTCAAAGGGCAGTTCGACCTCGATCGCTTCGTGTTCGCCGACCAGGGCGCTCGCGCGCTTTTTGCCGATCTCAAGCAACGTCGCCCGGTACTGCCCGCCGCTGCCGTCGAACAGCGTCAGCGCGGCGCCCGGTTGCATGCGCACCACGTGCAGGTGGTGGGCGACGGATTCGGGCAGGTCGACGGTGGCGCCGGGGCGTAGCGGCTGCGGACAGTAGAAGCGGGGCATGCGGTTCCTAATATATGTACAGGCAAAAATACGGCAAAACCTGCATTTTAATTCGGCAGAGTGGCGCTCTGGTAAAATAACGGGCTACGGCCCGCCGCAGGCCACCGCTTTCCAATCCAGACCCCCTGCATCCGATGAAATCTACGCAAACCACCACCTTGATGGCCAACGCGATCCGCGCGCTGGCGATGGACGCTGTTCAAAAAGCCAACTCCGGCCACCCGGGCATGCCGATGGGCATGGCCGAGATCGGTGTCGCGCTGTGGGACAAGCACTACCGCCACAACCCGGCCAATCCGGGCTGGTTCAACCGCGACCGCTTCCTGCTGTCGAACGGCCACGGCTCGATGCTGCACTATGCAATGCTGCACCTGGCCGGCTACGACCTGTCGATGGACGACCTGCGCAACTTCCGCCAGCTGCACTCGAAGACCGCGGGCCACCCGGAAGTCGGCATCACCCCGGGCGTGGAAACGACCACCGGCCCGCTGGGCCAGGGCATCGCCAACTCGGTCGGCATGGCGCTGGCCGAATGGCTGCTGGGCTATGAATTCAACCGTCCGGGCTACGACGTGGTCGACCACTACACCTACGCCTTCCTGGGCGACGGCTGCCTGATGGAAGGCATCTCGCACGAAGTGGCCTCGCTGGCGGGCACCCTGCGCCTGAACAAGCTGATCTGGCTGTACGACGACAACGGCATCTCGATCGACGGCAAGGTCGAGGGCTGGTTCACCGACGACACCCGCAAGCGCTTCGAAGCCTACGGCTGGAACGTGATCGGCCAGATCGACGGCCACAGCGTCGCCGACGTATCAAGCGCCATCGAGCAGGCGAAACAGTCGGACCGTCCGACCCTGATCATGTGCAAGACCATCATCGGCAAGGGCGCCCCGAACCTGGAAGGCGGAGATAAAGTCCACGGCGCCCCGCTGGGCGACAAGGAAATCGCGGCCGTGCGCCAGCACCTGCTGTGGGATCCGATTCCGTTCGACATCCCGGGCGAAATCTACGAAGCCTGGGACGCGAAAGAGCGCGGCGCACAGGCCGAAGGTGAATGGAACGCCAAGTTCGAAGAATACCGCGCCGCCCACCCGCAGCTGGCCGCCGAATTCGAGCGCCGCATGAAGGGCGAGCTGCCGGGCAACTTCAATGAAGTGCTGGACGCCGCGATCGCGACCTGCATCGACAAGAAGGAAACCATCGCCACCCGCAAGGCTTCGCAGAACGCGATCCAGGCGCTGGCCCCGATCCTGCCGGAATTCCTGGGCGGCTCGGCCGACCTGACCGGCTCGAACCTGACCAACTGGAAGGAATCGGTCGCCGTGCGCTCGGGCATCCCGGGCAACCACGTCAACTACGGCGTGCGCGAATTCGGCATGGCCGCGATCCAGAACGGCGTCGCGTTGCACGGCGGCTTCATCCCGTTCGGCGCTACTTTTCTCACCTTCTCGGACTACAGCCGCAATGCCCTGCGCATGGCCGCACTGATGAAGATCCGCTCGCTGTTCGTGTTCACCCACGACTCGATCGGCCTGGGCGAAGACGGTCCGACCCACCAGTCGATCGAGCACGTCTCGTCGCTGCGCCTGATCCCGAACCTGGACAACTGGCGTCCGTGCGACACCGTCGAGTCGCAGGTGGCCTGGGGCGCGGCAGTGCAGCGCAAGGATGGCCCGTCGACCCTGATCTTCTCGCGCCAGAACCTGCCGTTCATGGAGCGCGATGCCGCCGCCGTCTCGAACATCGCCAAGGGCGGCTACGTGCTGCGCGACGCCGCCGACGCGAAGGTCATCCTGATCGCGACCGGTTCGGAAGTCGAGCTGGCGATCAAGGCTGCCGACGCGCTGGCGGCCGAGGGCGTCGCCGCCCGCGTGGTCTCGATGCCGTCGACCGACGTGTTCGAGCGCCAGGAGGCCTCCTACAAGGCAAGTGTGTTGACCCGTGGCACGCCACGTGTTGCCATCGAGGCAGGCGTGACCGATTTCTGGTACAAGTATGTCGGCCTGGAAGGTGCGGTCGTGGGCATCGACACCTTCGGCGAGTCGGCGCCGGCGCCGGTGCTGTTCAAGCACTTCGGCTTCACCGTCGAGAACGTCGTGGCGAAAGCCAAAGCGGTCATCGCGGCGTAATAGTTTCAGTAGGGGCTGCCGTCAAGGCAGCCCCTTTCGCATGTGCAGCATGTGCCAATGAAAAAAGTTTTTTTCTAATCAGGAGCAAAGCATGACGATCAAAGTTGCAATCAACGGTTATGGCCGCATCGGCCGCAACATCCTGCGCGCCTTCTACGAAGGCGGCAAGAAGCAAGACATCCAGATCGTGGCGATCAACGACCTCGGCAATGCCGAATCGAACGCCCACCTGACCCGTTACGACACCGCCCACGGCAAGTTCCCGGGCACCGTCACGGTCGAAGGCGACAACATGATCGTCAACGGCGACAAGATCCGTGTGTTCGCCCAGCGTAACCCGGCCGAGATCCCATGGGGCGAGCTGGGCGTGGACGTCGTGCTCGAGTGCACCGGCTTCTTCACCACCAAGGAAAAGGCCTCGGCCCACCTGAAGGGCGGCGCCAAGAAGGTCATCATCTCGGCCCCGGGCGGCAAGGATGTCGACGCGACCATCGTCTACGGCGTCAACCAGGACGTGCTGAAGTCGACCGACACCGTGATTTCGAACGCATCGTGCACCACCAACTGCCTGGCCCCGCTGGTCAAGCCGCTGCACGACGCCATCGGCCTGGAAACCGGCCTGATGACCACCGTGCACGCCTACACCAACGACCAGGTGCTGACCGACGTGATGCACGAAGACCTGCGCCGCGCCCGTTCGGCCACCCAGTCGATGATCCCGACCAAGACCGGCGCCGCCGCCGCGGTCGGCCTGGTGCTGCCGGAACTGAACGGCAAGCTGGACGGCTTCGCGATCCGCGTGCCGACCATCAACGTCTCGATCGTCGACCTGTCCTTCATCGCCAAGCGCGACACCACGGTCGATGAAGTCAACCAGATCATGAAGTCGGCTTCGGAAGGCGCCCTGAAAGGCATCCTGACCTACAACACCGACCCGCTGGTCTCGGTCGACTTCAACCACAACCCGGCATCGTCGAACTTCGACGCCACCCTGACCAAGGTCTCGGGCCGCCTGGTGAAGGTCTCGTCCTGGTACGACAACGAGTGGGGCTTCTCGAACCGCATGCTCGACACCACCGTCGCGCTGATGAACGCGAAGTAATCGGTCGTTCAGAAGAACGAAAAAAAACCCGTGCGGCGCGAGCCGCACGGGTTTTTTGTTGCCTGTACCTTGTTTAGAACGTGTAGGTGCCGCGCACGTAGAAGGTGCGGCCGATCGCATCGGTGTAGCGTGGATCGTAGCCGGCCTGGAAGGTCTGCTCCTGGTAGCTCAGCGGCGGTTCGCGGTCGAACAGGTTACGCACGCCGAAGGTCACCCCGAAGCCTTTCGGCTGGGTCCAGGACAGGTAGCCGTCGACGGTGGTGTAGGACGCCACGCGGAAGTCCGGATCCTGGTCGACATAGCCCGTCTTGTGGCGAGCCGTCAGGCCAGCGCCGAACTGGCCGCGGCTCCAGTTCACGGTTGCCGAGTGCTGCCAACGGAACACCGGACCCACGCCCGAGAAGATGCCGACGTTCTGGTTCCACTCGCCGCCTTCTTCGTTCTGGTACTCGTACTTGTGCACCCAGGTGCTGTTCAAGCCGAGGTTGAAATTCCCCCAGGCGCCAGCGCGCAGGCGGTAGGACGCGGTCAGGTCGACGCCGTTGGTCTTCAGGCCGCCCAGGTTCTGGGTGCGCAGGTCCACATAGCCGCAGGTGGCCGGGTTCGGGCACTGCGAGCCATCGGTCGACAGGTTTCCTGCGCCGTTACGGTGGTACAGGTTCGCGTACTTGACCGGATCGGCGAACACGTCGTTCTCGCTGAGCGAACCGATCTGCTTCTCGAGCTCGATGTGGTACAGGTCGGCGCCCAGGGTCAGGTTATTGATCGGCTCGAAGACCACGCCGAACGTGAGGTTCTTCGACTCTTCCGGATCGAGATTCTGGTTGCCGCCGAACAGCGCCTGGAACTGCTGGGCGCAGTTGGTGGCCGGGCTCTTGCCCGGAAGCGCAGTGCCGCCCGGGCAGTTGATCGGGTCGTTCTGCTGCGACGTGTTGGTATAGGTCTGGGCCGCGTTGACTTCGTAGAGGGAAGGCGCGCGGAAACCGGTCGAATACGAGCCCCGCACCAGCAGCGTGCTCGTTGGCTGGTAGCGGAAGCCGACCTTCGGGTTGGTGGTGCTGCCGAAATCGCTGTACTTGTCGTAGCGAACCGCGGCGGTGACGTCCAGGTTGGCGAGCACGGGCACGTTCAGCTCGGCGAAGGCGGCATACACGGTGCGCGAGCCGGCGTTGTACAGGTTGGGGTCGATGCCGGTGCTGGCCACGACTTTTTCCGCATACTCGCTGTTGGCGCGGTTGACGAAGTTCTCGCGGCTGGCCTGGCCGCCGAAGGCCAGTGCGACGTTCTTGCCTGCTCCCACCCAGTCGCCCAGCTCGCGGCTGGCGCTGAAATCGAAGGTCTTGGTCGTGCCCTTGGCGGTCTGGACCGTGCCGTCGAGGGCGGCGCTTTCGATCAGGGCCATGCCCTCGGCGCTCTGCTCGCCGAAGGGGTTGATGATGCCGTTCAGGACACCGGCCGAGATGATGCCGCCGTCGCTGTAGCCCTTCAGGTTCTCGGTGACCTTGTTCTCGTTGTAGCTCAGCGCGGCCGTGTAGTCCCAGCCCGCCATCGCGCCCGACAGCGATGCAACGAAGCGCTGCTGGCGGTTGATGTTGTCGTCCGCGCGCACGCCGTTCGGCAGGTCGCGCCATTTGACGTTCAGGTAGCCCGGCTGGACGCCCGGCGGCAGGCCGGTTTCGGCGACGAAGGTCGGATCGATCGGGATGGTCGGTGCGATGGCGCCCGGATTGCCCGGGAAGTAGGGGTTTGGCGTGCCGTTCGGACGCAGGCGGTTCATGTACAGGCCGCCGTACGGTACCGGCGCGATCTGGCTGCCGACGCGGCTGCGGCTGACCAGGTATTCCAGGCCCAGCTCATGGTTCTGGGGCAGCTTCAGGGTGCCCTTGAACAGGCCGGTGGCGCGTTCGCTCTTCGGCACGTAGTCGACGAAGCTCGAGGTCGTCATGTAGCAGGACAGGCCGTCGCCCGCCGGGATCAGGTTCGGCGCGCTGGTGCAGTCCGGCGCGGCAGGATTGCCGACGTCGCCTTCCTGGAAATAGTTGGCCGGGTGGGTGGTCGGCGACAGGCCGCCCGGATAGCGCGTATTGAAGGGGCGCTGGAGCCCGCCCACGCTGTCCTGCTTCTGGAAGTCGCCGATGGCGAAGAAGTTGAAGCCGTCCGTGTCGAGGTCGCCGTAGCCAAAGCCGAGGTTTGCGTTCCTCGAGATGCCGCCCGGGTGTTCCGGCTTGTCGTAGCCGATGGTGGCGGTGCCGCCGGTGAAGTCCTTGCGGGTGATGAAGTTGATGACGCCGCCGACCGCGTCCGAGCCGTACAGCGAGGAAGCGCCGTCGCGCAACACCTCGACGCGCTCGAGCGCAGCGAACGGAATCATGTTCAGGTCCGGCGCCGAACTGTCGAAGGCGTTGTTGGCCAGGCGCCGGCCGTTGAGCAGCACCAGAGTCTTGTTGGCGCCGATCCCGCGCATGTCGGCGAAGGAGGCGCCGCCCGTGCTCAGGCCAACAACCTGGCTGGTGCCCTGCGAGGCCTGGACCGGGGCCAGGTTCGAGAGTACCTGTTCGACGGTAGTGAGACCCTGTTTCTTCAGTTCTTCCATGCGCACCACCGTGACCGGCACCGCGGTCTCGGCGTCGATGCGCTTGATGGCCGAACCGGTAACGACGACGCGCTGCATCGCTTGCTCGGTGGTGTCCTGGGCCGCGGCTGGATTGACCAGCAGGGTGGCACCGAGGGCGCCGGCGGAACAGATCAGACGTACGGACTGCGATAACACTGTTTCTTTGATCATCAACAAGCTCCCCGTTTCCGAAATGAGTTACCCGCACCGTCGGGTGCGAGGCCGTCAGCAATGAAACACGGAAATTGTAAAGGCGTCAATTTGCTTCAAATACTTACTCAATATCGTGTGCAAAAGTGCGCAAAAAACAACAAATCTCACACCGCGAGCTGGCATGACATGAAAAGCTGCGCATTTTGCGGATTGACGGTGCACTTCCAATTGCCTGGCCCCGCTGGTCAAGCTGCTGCACGAGGCTATCGGCCTGGAAACCGGTCTGGTGACCACCGTGCACGCCTGCACCAACGACCAGGTGCTGACCATGAAGTCGCCATGGCAAGGCGCCCTGAAAGGCATCCCGATTTACCACACCGAACCGCTGGTTTCGGTCGACTTCAACCACAACCGGCATCGTCGAACTTCGACGCCACCCTGACCAAGGTCTCGGGCCGCCTGGTGAAGGTGTCGTCCTGATACGACAACGAGTGGGGCTTCTCGAGCCGCATGCTCGACACCACTGTCGCGCTGATGAACGCGAAGTAATCCTCGGCTCGCGTGCCGCTACCCTGTGCCGTTGATTCGGTACAGGTTTTTTGCACCTGCAGAGCGGCCGCACCAATGCATGACCCGTCGAATAAAATTTTGTTGAAGCGCAAAAAGTAGAGAAAACCTGTTATTCAGCCCTTGCTGCCACTACTGTCATGCATTTTCTGCCAATAAATAGCATATGAATGTGCCCCCCCCCGATCCTCCCGAGGTGTTGTCAATTCGCAACGTTACTTACAAAATAATACAAATCTTTACAGAAATTGTTTTCTTAAAGGTAAGCGTCTGTCAGACTCAGTTTGGTATGTACAAAATACATACCCGGAAAAGATATATAACTGAGGGACGGAAATTGAATAACAAACTGGTATTGAAGCAAAGCGTCGTCGCTGTTGCGCTGACGATCGCAGGTAGTTCCCACGTGCTGGCGCAAACCGGCAGCGCCGCCCCGGCAAAAGAACCCCAGATGCAGCGGGTGGTCGTCACCGGCTCGAACATCAAGCGCATCGATGGCGAAACCGCCTCGCCCGTGACCGTGCTGCGCCGCGAGGACATCAAGGCCACCGGCGCCAACACCGTGCGCCAGGTGCTCGACACCCTGACCGCGTTCGATACCGGTACGCTGCGCGACGACGGCAACGCGTCCAGCTTCGCGCGCGGCGCCTCGGGCGCCTCGATGCGCGGCCTGGGCAAGGGCGCAACCCTGGTGCTGGTCAACGGTCGTCGCGTTTCGAACTATGCGTTTGCCGATGGCGGCAAGGAAGTCTTCGTCAACGTCGACGCCATTCCGGCCGACGTCATCGAACGCGTCGAGGTGCTGAAGGATGGCGCTTCCGCGGTCTACGGTTCGGATGCGATGTCGGGCGTGATCAACATCATCACCCGCAATACCTTCCAGGGCGTGCGCATGAGCGCGAACGCCGAGCGCAATACCAGCCACCACTACGGCGGCCAGGACACCGCCGCCATCGCCGCCGGCTTCGGCGACCTCGAGTCCGACGGCTACAACGTCTTCGCCAACCTCGAAGCCTACAAGCGCCGCGGCGTCATGCAGAAGGAAGTCGTCAAGTACTACGCGCCCTGGCACAAGAAGTATGTCAGCCCGTCGTATGGCGACCCGAGCCTGTATTCGTTCCCGGGCAACCTGAACGAGCCGAAGTCGGCCACCAACCCGACCGCGATCCGCCAGGCCGTCGCCACCTGCCCGCAAGAGCAGCGCAATCCGACCGGCCTGTGCACCAGCGACCTGACCGGCATCACCCAGTGGTCCGATCCGGCCGAACGCCTGAACTTCTTCAGCCAGGCACGCTTCAAGGTAACCAACGACATCCGCGGTTTCGCCGAGGCGTCCTACTCGCGCACCGAGACCACCTACCGTTCGCTGCCATATGCGACCAACGCCGGCTCGCCGTCGAGCTGGTTCGACGGCAATACCAAGACCTCGCAGTCGGTCGTCAAGCCCAAGCTGGCGGTCGGCAATCCGGCCAACCCCTACAACGTCCCGGTCGGCATCGACTACCGCTTCATGGATGACCTGGACATGTGGGTCAGCCCGTCGGAAGCGAACCAGTACCGCGTGATGGCCGGCCTGAACGGCAGCCTGGCCAACGGCTGGGAATGGGAAACGGCCATCGGCCGCGTCGGCGCCGACGCCGAGTCGCGCGACCACGGCGCCCACCGCACCGCAATGCCGAACGCCGTTTCGAGCGGCGAATACAAGATCGGCGGCCCGAACAGCCCCGAACTGCTGGCGCGCATGTTCCCGGAAATCGGCACCGACGCCGAGCTGTCGCAGGACTTCATCGACGCCAAGCTGAGCGGCGAGCTGATGGCCCTGGGCGGCGGCGCACTGTCGTTTGCGGTCGGCGGCGAAGCACGCCGCGAGAGCATGTACATCCGCTCGACCGACAACGTCGTCAACGCCGAGATCATCGGCCGCGGCTCGCTGTGGATCGACGGCAAGCGCACCATGCAGGCGCTGTTCGCCGAGTTGAACGCACCGGTGACCAAGCAGCTCGAACTGAACGGCGCGGTGCGCATGGACAAGAGCGAAGGTTTCGACGCCCACTTCTCGCCGAAGCTGGGCCTGCGTTACACGGTCTTGCCGCAACTGCTGCTGCGCGGTACCTTCGCCGGCGGCTTCCGCACCCCGAACATTCCGGAAACCCTGGGCAAGGTCGGCCTGACCGGCTTCTTCAACAGCACCCTCGATCCGAAGCGCTGCGACACCGCCATCGCGATGCGCGCCGCACTGAACAAGGGCAATGCGACCGACAAGAACGATGCGACGACCGCCTACAACTCGGGCTGCCTGACCTCGATCCCGGCGATGATCTCCTCCAACCCGGACCTCAAGCCCGAAACCTCGCGCAGCGCCACCCTGGGCTTCGTGTTCGAGCCGAGCAAGAACCTGAACGTCAGCCTGGACTATTTCAAGATCGAGCGCCGCGACGAGATCAACTACCGCGACATCAGCTATGTGCTGGCGCGCGAGGACAGCCCGGAATACGCGGCCCTGATCGTGCGTAACGAAGTCAGCGATACCGACCGCCGCCTGGCGGCCCGCGCCAACGAGCTGAGCCCGGGTGCAAACCTGGCCTTCACCACCGGCACCGTCCAGTCGCTGCTGCTGAACTACGAGAACTTCGGCAAGACCGAAACCTCGGGCGTGGACCTGGACATCTCGGGCCGCCTCAACATGGGTGGCTGGGGCATGCTGAACCTGGGCCTGATGAACACCATCGCCCTGAGCTACCGCGCCTGGGACGTGGATGCCGACGCCTACCGCCCGAACACGGTCGGCCTGCGCGGCGTGCCGCGCCTGACCTCGGTGTTCAGCGCCGTGTGGAAGAAGGGTGACTTCGCGACCTCGGTGCGCGTGAACCGCACTTCGAAGACCGCGCTCAACTACGACGAGACCGATGAGGCGACCTGGGGCGAAGAAGGCTGCCTGAAGCGCATCAAGCCGGAAGGCCTGCCGTGCTACCGCAAGGCCGACATGCGCACCGACCTGAACTTCTCGTACACGGGCATCAAGGACCTGCGCCTGTCGATGAACATCCGTAACGCCTTCCTGAACTCGGCGCCGGTCGACCTGCGGGGCGGTTATGTCATCCGTCCACGTTCGGTCAAGCTGTCGGCGGAATACCAGTTCTGATGGGGAAGGGCGCGGCGGGCCCGACCAGCCGCCGCGCCTGGATAACCCGAGAGAAATCGAGGGTGCAAAAAAACCGGCATTTCACAACGCCGGGTTTTTCTTTTTGCTGGTCTTCTTACTTCGTCGGCCAGGGCGTCAGGATCTCGAAGCCATGCGCGGTCACCGCGATCATGTGTTCCCACTGCGCCGACAGCGAGCCGTCGGCGGTGACCACGGTCCAGCCGTCGTCGAGCTGGCTGGTTTCCTCGGCGCCAATGTTGATCATCGGCTCGACCGTGAAGGTCATGCCTTCCTTGAGCAGCAGGCCGGTGTTCGGGCGGCCATAGTGCAGCACCTGCGGATCCTCGTGGTAGACGCGGCCGATGCCGTGGCCGCAATAGTCGCGCACCACCGAATAGCCGGCGCTTTCGGCCAGCTTCTGGATCGCGTGGCCGACGTCGCCCAGGCGGGAACCCGGACGCACGGTGCGGATGCCCGCCATCATGCACTCGAAGGTGGTGTCGACCAGGCGCTTCGCTTCAGGGCTCGGGGTGCCGGCGTAATACATGCGGCTGGTGTCGCCGTGCCAGCCGTCCTTGATGACGGTGACGTCGATGTTGATGATGTCGCCGTCCTTCAGGATTTCCTTCTCGCTCGGGATGCCGTGGCAGACCACGCCATTGACCGAGGTGCACAGGGTTTTCGGAAAGCCGTGGTAGCCGACGTTGGCCGGCGTGGCCTTCTGCACCTTGCGGATGTATTCATTGCAGCGCCGGTCGAGCTCTTCGGTGGAGACGCCGGGGACGACGTACTCGCCGATCATGTCCAGCACTTCGGCCGCGAGGCGGCCGGCGACGCGCATTTTCGCGATGTCCTTGTCGTTCTTGAGTTTGATTGCCATTGTCGATTGAATGTGATGGCGGCCGTGCCGCGCGAATCCTCCATGATACCCGCTGCGCCGCCGGAACGCCCGGCGCTCTGCTCGCCCGCGTGATAAACGAAGCCGGCATGTATGTTTTGTTGTTGACCTGTAATGACTAGCGGGAGATACTGGACGACAGCTTGTTGTTGTTCGTCTTTGAAGTCTTCGTTTCGGTTCACCTTGCTTCATCAGTAAAGGGCGGTAAATGGAAATTCAGGTTGACGTGCGCAAGGCCGTGTGGAGCCGCTACTGGTCCCATGGCGTGGCGCATTCTTGCGGTGGTAGTTATGGGAACCGTTACGAAGGTGCCCTGGCACAATTCTGGCGCACGGCGTGCAGCGGGCTGCGTCCCGGCGCCCGCATGCTGGACGTCGCGACCGGCAATGGCGCCGTCCCCCAATTACTGCTTGCCAATACCGCCAACAGCATCAGCTGCGACGCCATCGACCTGGCCCGGCCCGAGCCGCAGTGGATCGCCGGCCTGCCAAGGCACAAGCGCGGACGCATCCGTTTCCACGGCGAGCAGGCCGCCGAAACGCTTCCCTTTCCCGACGACCATTTTGAGCTGGTAAGCAGCCAGTACGGGCTCGAATACACCGATCTCGGTCGCAGCGTGCCCGAGATCCTGCGTGTGCTGCGACCCGGCGGCAGGGTCTGCCTGATCACCCATCATGCGGACGCACGCCCGGTCCGGCTGGCGGCGGCCGAACTGCGCCATCTCGACTGGCTGCAGGCGAGCGGAGGCTTGCTCGAGGCCGCCGGCGCCATGATCGAGCCGATGGCGCGCGCCGCAACCGAGGCCGGACGCGCTTCCCTGGCCGGGGATGCCGCGGCGAACGCGGCGCGGGCACGCTTCAATACCCTGCAACAGGAGGCGACCGCCGAGGCCGCCGACAGCGACTGTCCCGACGTGCTGGCCGAAACCCAGGTGGCGCTGGGCCAGATCCTGAACCTGGCGATCGAACAGGGCGCCGAGGCAGCGCGCGCCGCGCTTGCCGCGCTGGCGCAAGCGCTGATGGATTCGCGCGTGCGCCTGCAAGAGTTATGCGATTACGCGCTGGACGCGGACGGCGCCGCCAGGCTGGCCACGGCGCTGGGCGGCAGCGCGAACGACGTCCGCCCAATGCTCGACAACGGTGTGTTGATGGGGTGGGGTGTGCAGGTACGCCCGGGCTGAAGCACCGCCTCCATGGTAGTTTAGTGCCGCACTGCAATGGTGCGCACATTCAGATTGTGTCTTTCTGGAATTGTCAAGCAATATGGCGGTAGTTCTGCGATGCACAAAAATGGTGCATTGAGTCATCGTGTCCTGCCCGCCTGCATCTTTACAGTGCGCAAGCACTCCAGCAATTTACCTCGCTTATCCCTCTGTCAGTCAGAACTTTGTGCGGCGCACAAGCGTCTTTTTTCCTGATTACTGCGCTGCAGCAAAATGCTGTATGTCATTGTGCCAACTCAACTTAGATGAAATGTCAAGAGTTTCCGGCATGATTTTTTATGCGTTTTATCAACAAAAACGCAACAGTTGGTCGGCATTTTTTCTTGCGATGTGTCAATGCATCATGCAATACTGCCCCGGTCGTTTTGTTAGCTTTTTCCAATTATCTGTAGAAAAGCAGACATTTCGCCAGCCTTTGGGCTTGGCGCAAGAATGTATTTTCTGCAAACAAGGGAGCCGCTGCAGGACGCGAGTTATCTGGAGGTACCCCGTCGCGCTTGCGCGGCAGGTTTTCCGGGCGAAGACCCTATCAACAAGGAGATCTATGTTTAAGAAGTCCAAAGTCTGCACCGCCGTCGCTCTGGCGTTTGGCGGCAGCGTCGGCCTGATCGCAATGCCAGCTTTCGCTCAAGAAGCGGCACCTGCTGTGCAAAAAATCGAACGCGTCGAAGTGACCGGTACCCGCATCAAGCGTGCTGACGCTGAAGGCGCACTGCCAGTTACCGTGATCAAGCGTGAAGAACTGGAAGCTTCCGGTTCGACCACCGTCGCTGAATTCATGCGTACGTCGACCTTCTCGTCGACTGGTAACTTCCGTCCGCAATCGGGCAGCTCCGCCCAGTCCTTCGCCGGCATCGACCTGCGTGGCCTCGGTTCGCAGCGTACCCTGGTCCTGCTGGACGGCCGCCGCCTGCCGAAGGCACCGAACGTCGGCGACTCCGTCGACCTGAACACCGTGCCGATGGCAGCGGTCGAGCGCATCGAGATCCTGACCGACGGCGCGTCGGCAGTCTACGGCTCGGACGCAATCGGCGGCGTGGTCAACATCATCACCCGCAAGGACTTCGAAGGCATCGCCGGCGTGGTCGGCTACACCGATCCGAAAGTCAAAGGCGGCGCCCGTAAGGAAGCGTCGGTCCTGGTCGGCGTGCAAGGCGAAAAAGGCCGTATCGTGATGGGCGCGTCGAAGACCGGCCGTGGCATGGTCTACACCCGCGACCGGCCTTGGGGCCAGGACCTGGGCGTGAGCTCGTACGGTAACAACTACCGTTTGCCGAGCGGCGCCTACACTTCGATCGGTAACCTGCGCGGCAACCCGGCCACCGGTTGCACGGACGAGAACTTCTGGCTGGCCGACAACGGCTCCTGCTCGTACAACTTCAACGCCGTTGCGGCCGACGAAGCACAGATCGACAGCCAGGCCTTCTTCGCCCGCGGCGAAACCCAGATCAACGACGACTGGAAAGCCTACGTCAACGCGTCGACCACCAATACCAGCAGCTTCGGCCGCTATGCACCGACCCCGGCCCAGTTGACCGTTCGCGCCAACACCCCGAACAACCCGACCGCGTCGGACATCATCGTGCGTCACCGTACCGCTGCCGCCGGCAACCGCGACACCACGACCGACGCATGGCTGGCGAACGTGGCCGCTGGCTTCCAGGGCAAGATCGCCAAGAACATCGACCTGGACGTGGGCGCCGCCTACACCCGTTCGGTGTACAAGGAATTGGGTCGCAACTACATCGTGCGTCCGATCCTGGAACAGTACGTCAACGAGACGCGTGTCAACGCTCCGAAGTACGACCTGTACAACCCAAGCGCAAACCCGGAAGAAGTGCTGAGCGCCATCAAGGCAACCACCAGCCGCGACAGTATCTTCAAGCAGACCGATTTCTACGCGATCGGTACCTTCTACGACCTGTTCCAACTGCCTGGCGGCGGCGTCTCGCTGCTGGCTTCGGCTGAAACCCGCGAAGAAATCTACGGCGACATCTACGACTCGCTGTCGGAAGCTGGCGTGATCGAAGGTTCGGCCGGTAACTCGGCAGCAGGCAAGCGTCGCGTCAGCGGTGCCGCCCTGGAAATGGTATTCCCGATCACCAAGACCCTGGAAGCGAGCGCTGCTGGTCGCTTCGACAAGTACAGCGACTACGGCAACGACTTCTCGCCGAAGGTCTCGGTGCGCTGGCAGCCGATGAAGAACCTGACCCTGCGCTCGTCGTTCGGTGAAGGCTTCCGTGCTCCGAGTCTGCCGCAGCTGCACCAGAAGGAATCGTTCTCGGCTGAGCCGGTCTTCGATCCGGCCTCCTGCCTGGCATCCGGCGGCAAGACCGGCGGCGGCATCCCTGCATCGCAGGATTGCAACAAGGCAGCTACCATCCAGGTCGACACCTACACCCGGGCCAACGCGGCTCTGAAGTCGGAACAGTCGAAGCAGTTCTCGGTGGGCGCGGTCTGGGACGTCCTGCCGGCCATCAGCGTCAAGGCCGACTACGCCAAGATCAAGATCGACGACCGTATCACCCTGATCGGCGCACAGGACCTGATCCGTCGTTCGAACGGCACCGATCCGCGTGCGATCCCGGCTGGCCTGGCCGTCATCCGTAACTCGACCGGCGCAATCGACCGCGTCAATATGGGTTACGCGAACGAAGGCACGCTGCAGGGCGAATACCTGGATGCGAGCATCACGGGCCGCTGGCGTAGCGCAACGTGGGGTAACTTCGACCACGAACTGCGTTACTCCAACACCCTCAGCTACGACGACGACGGCAACGAACTGCGCGGCACCCTGGGCCTGCCGCACTACCGTGCTACCCTGTCGAACAACTGGAAGCTGGGCGCCTTCGGCGTGTCGTACAACCTGAACGTCACCGGTCGTAACTATGACGATCCGGAAACCCCGGTCGGCACCTACGTGACCCACGACATCCAGGGTACCTGGAGCACCCCGTGGGGCGGCAAGCTGGCTGTCGGCCTGGTCAACGCCTTCGACAAGATGCCTTCGCTGGTTCCGTACGACGGTCGTAACTTCAACTTCTACCTGTACGACGCGTACGGCCGCCAGGCATACGTCCGTCTGGAACAGAAGTTCTAATTCAGCCGCTTCATAGCTGAATGACAGGGAGGGGGTCTTCGACCCCCTCCTTTTTTTTTGATCAAGCGCAATATGCATATAGGATGCGCAAGCAAAGCTCGGCGCTTTTTCCTTTCGTAAAGGTACTGCAAATCGTATGAAGATCACTCCTTCCCTGGCCAGGAAACTGGGCGTGCTGCTGGTCGCGGCTGGCCTTGGGCTGAACGTGTCGGCAGCCGGCGTGCCGGCGCCGGCAAACGCGGTCAAGCCGCTGCCGACCGATGCCTTTTTCAAGAAGCCGGTGCTGGACGCACCGAGTTTGTCGCCTTCGGGTAAGAAAATCGCGATGCTGGTAGCGACCGAGTCGGGCCGTATCGGCCTGGCAGTGGCCGACATCGCCACCCCGGATAAATTCAAGGGCATTGCCCAGTTTCCCGATGCTGACTTGCGCAGCGTGCACTGGGTAAATGATGAGCGTCTCGTGTTCGACCTCACGGACCGCCAGGCCGCGATGGGCGAACAGTTGGGCAGCGGCCTGTACGCGGTGAACGCGGACGGGAGCGATTTCATCTGGCTGATCGAGCGTACCGGCAACTACAGCGCCACAGCCGGCGCTCTGCGCCGTCCGCTGCCTTCGCGCAACCAATTCCTGGGTTCGATCCATGACGGTTCGGACGACGTACTGATCCTTCGCTGGTTTCCGACCGAGCGGGGCCAGCCTCCCAAGACCTCGGTGATGCGCTTGAACACCCGCTCGATGGGCGTGCGCCACCTGTTCAGTGAATCGGTGCCAAATGGCACCGTGGGTTGGGTGCTGGACCCCAGCCTGCAACCACGTCTCGTGATGACGAACGACGGCAAGAAGGACGGCGCGGTGTACTGGCGAGGCGCCGGCGCCTCGGGCTGGACCGAGCTGTACCGCTACGATCTGACTGATGCCGAGCACGCCGTTACGCCGGTGGCGGTCGACAACAATGGCGAGATCTACGTACGCGCGCCCAATCCCGAGAGCCCGGACGACACCGCTGCGCTGTACCGCTACGACGCCAGGACACGCAAGCTCGACAGCAAACCACTGCTGAATCTCCCTGGCTTCGATTTCAACGGCGACGTCAAGTTCGATGCCGAAACCAAGGCGCTGCTGGGCGTAAGCTACCTGCAGGAAGCGCAAGGCATGAGCTGGTTCGATCCGGGTATGCGCGCGATGCAGGAAGCCATCGACAAGTTGCTGCCTTCGACCAATAACGACATTTCCTGCTCGCGCTGCGTGAACGCCAAGCATGTCGTCGTGACCGCGTCGTCGGACATCCAGGCGCCGGTCTACTTCCTGTTCGAGCGCGCGACCAGCAAGTTGTCGCTGCTGGGCGCTTCCCGTCCGTGGCTCGATTCGACCGCCATGGCCGGCACGCAGGATTTCCAGCGCGTCAAGGTACGCGACGGCGTGCATGTTCCCGTGTACATCACCAAACCGCGCGGCAAGGGGCCGTTCCCGACGGTCGTGCTAGTCCACGGCGGCCCCTACGTACGTGGCGGCATGTGGGGCTTCAATCCGCCGAACCAGTTCCTCGCTTCGCGCGGCTACGTGGTGGTCGAGCCTGAATTCCGCGGCAGCACCGGCTATGGCAGCAAGTTGTTCAAGGCCGGCTTCAAGCAGTGGGGCCTGGCGATGCAGGACGACATCACCGATGTGACGCACTGGGCGATCGACCAGGGGCTGGCCGATTCGAAGCGCATCGCGATCGCCGGCGCCAGCTATGGCGGCTACGCCACCATGATGGGCCTGCTCAAGGAGCCGGGTCTGTACAAGGCCGGCATCAACTGGGTTGGCGTGACCGACATCGAGATGCTGTACACGATCGGCTGGAGCGACCTGGCCGATCCGGACAGCCCATGGATGCGCTACGGCATGCCGCGCATGATCGGCGACCCGGACAAGGATGCGGCCCAACTGGCAGCGACCTCGCCGCTGAAACAGGCTGCGCGCATCAAGCAACCGGTGTTGATGGCCTATGGCGAGGAAGACTACCGCGTACCGCTGCCGCACGGCGTCAAAATGCGCGATGCACTGATCTCGACCGGTAACAAGAATGTCGAGTGGATCCAGTACGCGGGTGAAGGCCATGGCTGGAACCTGGAGAAGAACCAGGTGGACTTCTGGAACCGGGTCGAACGCTTCCTCGAGAAGAACCTCAAGTAAGCCGCGCCCGGGCAGCATAAAGGAAACGCCCTACGGGGCGTTTCCTTTATGCGGAACGTTTCCTTTATGCGGGGCGTTCCTTTATGTAGGAGATGGCGAGCGCGCCTGGTTGGACGATAAAGGAGGGGGCTTGACCCTTCTCCTTTCTTGACTCTAGACAATATACGGAAAAGATGGCTCGTATAGGCTCGTCACTATTTCCGTTCGTAAAGATACTCCAAAACGTATGAAGATGACTCCTCCCCTGGCCATCAAACTGGCCGCGATGCTGGTTGCCGCCGACATTGGACTGCATGCATCGGCAGCGGGTGTGCCCGCTCCGGCAAGTGCAGCCAAGCTCCTGCCCACCGAAGCCTTCTTCAAGAAGGCTGCGCTGGGCTCGCCAACGCTTTCGCCCTCGGGCAAGAAAATCGCCATGCTGGTGCCGACCGCCTCGGGACGCATCGGCCTGGCCGTCGCTGATATCGGCACGCCCGACAAGTTCAAAGGTATCGCACAGTTCGACGAAGCCGACATCGCCACTGCAACCTGGATCAACGACGAGCGCCTGGTGTTCGGCCTGCATGACCGCCAGTCCGCGCTGGGCGACCAGCTCGACCGTGGACTGTATGCGGTGAACGCCGATGGCAGCAAGTTTGTCTGGCTGATCGAACGCACGTATGCCTGGAAGTACAGCAGCGCGCCCGGGGCTGCCCACCGCCCCCTCTCATATTATGCCTACGACTATATCAGGCCCATTTATGACGGTTCCGACGACGTGCTCGTACAGCATAGCGAACCGCTCGGGCCCGGCGTGCCGCCGAAGACGCAACTGATGCGCCTGAATACGAAGACGATGGGCTTGCGCCACGTCCATGCGGGTGGCGCACCCAGGGGCGCCTCGCACTGGATCGTCGACCCCGACCTGCGTGCGCGCACCGTGGTGAGCCTTGACGGCTCCCGGGAGAACGGCGTGGTGTACTGGCGCGAGCTCGATAGCGGCGAGTGGACCGAGCTCTATCGCTTCAATCGCTTCGGCGACAGCGAGCCGATTACCCCGCTGGCGGTCGACAACGCGGGGCAATTGTATGTCACCGCCCCGAACCCCAAGAGCCCGGACGCAGCGCTCGCCCTGTACCGCTACGATGTGAAGCGCCGCCAACTCGAGGCGGAGCCACTGCTGAACTTGCCTGGCTATGATTTCGAGGGCAACGTGATTATCGACAAAGGCACCAAACAGGTGCTCGGTGCGAGCTTCAGGCAGGAGACGCTGGGCGTTGCCTGGTTCGATCCGAAGATGCGCGCCGCGCAGGAAGCCGTGGACAAGCTGCTGCCGTCGACCAATAACTACTTGTCCTGCACGTATTGCACGACGGTCCGCCACATGGTCGTCACGGCGACTTCCGACGTGCAGGCCCCGGTCTATTTCCTGTTCGACCGCGAGAGCGGCAAGCTGTCCCTGCTGGGCGCTTCGCATCCCTGGCTGAACTCGGCAGACATGGCCGGCACCCAGGACTTCCATCGCATCAAGACCCGTGACGGCATGCAGATTCCGGTGTATGTCACCAAGCCACGCGGCAAGGGACCATGGCCGACCGTCGTCATGGTGCACGGCGGCCCGTTCGTGCGCGGTGTCGAGTGGGGCTTCGATCCATCGACCCAGTTCCTCGCCTCGCGTGGTTACCTCGTCATCGAGCCCGAGTTCCGCGGCAGCACCGGTTACGGCAGCAAGCTGTTCCGGGCTGGCTGGAAGCAGTGGGGCCTGGCGATGCAGGACGACATTACCGATGCCACCCGCTGGGCCATCGACCAGGGCCTGGCCGATCCGAAGCGCATTGCCATCGCCGGCGCCAGTTATGGCGGCTATGCGACGATGATGGGCCTGGTCAAGGAGCCTGGACTGTACAAGGCGGGCATCAACTGGGTCGGCGTCACCGATATCGAGATGATGTACTCGATCGGCTGGAGCGACTTCATGGACCCCGACGATCCCTGGGTGCGTTTCGGCATGCCGAAGATGATTGGCGACCCCGACAAGGACCAAGCCCAGCTGACCGCCACCTCGCCCTTGAAGCAGGCGCACCGTATCAAGCAGCCCGTACTGATGGCGTATGGCGAGGAGGACTATCGTGTCCCGCTGCCTCACGGTAAAAAGATGCGTGACGCCCTGCTCGAGACAGGCAACAAGAACGTTGAATGGGTCCAGTATCCGAGAGAGGGACACGGCTGGTACCTGACCGAGAACAACGTCGACTTCTGGAACCGGGTCGAGCGCTTCCTCGACAAGAACCTGAAGTAAACCGCGCCCGCGCAGCATGAAGAAAACGCCCCTCGGGGCGTTTTCTTTTTATGGCGCCAGGGATGGAGGCCGGTTCAGGTCCCGAACAAGGCCCCCCACAGCCGCACCACCGCATCCGCATGCCTGGCCACCAGGCCATGCTCGACCCGCGCCTCCTGCCCCTGCAGCCGCAACTGGTGCTGCAGCTTGCGCATCGCGCGGTAGGCGCCGCCGACCTCGGCCGCCAGGGCCGCGTCGATCAGTCCGAGTTCCCCCGCGATGCGCAGCAGCGCGATGTTGCCGAGGTTGGCGGTGAGCTGCGGATACGCCGCCGCGTGGCGCAGCACCAGGTACTGGACAATGAACTCGATGTCGATCATGCCGCCCGCGTCCTGCTTCAGGTCGAACAGCGCCGTGCGGTTCGGGTAGGCCTCGTGCATGCGCTGGCGCATCCTGAGCACTTCTTCCTTCAGTTCGGCTTCGCGATCGCTGCGGTCCTGGCGCAGCACGCTTTCCCGGATCGCCTCGAAGCGTGCGCCGATGGCCGCGTCGCCGGCGCAGAAGCGCGCGCGCGTCAGGGCCTGGTGCTCCCAGACCCAGGCCGACCGCTGCTGGTAGCGCTCGAAGGCGCCGAGCGGGCTGACCAGCATGCCGCTGGCGCCGTCCGGGCGCAGGGCGGTGTCGATGTCGAACAGGATCCCGGCCGGGGTGTGGGCCGTCATCCAGGTGATGAAGCGCTGGGCCAGCTTGGCGTAGTTCGAGGGCGCCATGTCGTCCTCGTCGTCGAACAGGAAGATGACGTCGAGGTCGGACACGTAGCCGAGCTCCTTGCCGCCCAGCTTGCCGTAGGCGATCACGGCGAAGCGCGGTTCCTCGACGTGGCGCGTGGCCACCGTCTTCCAGGCCCAGCGCACCGTCGCGGCCACCATCACGTCGGCCAGCGCCGACAGGTGGTCGGCCAGGCGCTCGACCGACAGTTCGCCGGCCAGGTCCAGCGCCAGCAGGCGGAACTGCTGGGCGTGGTGGGTCTCGCGCAGGATGTCGAGCTGGCGCTCGGTGTCGCCCTCGGCCTCCTGCAGCTTCGCGTCGAGGCTGGCTGCCAGCTGCGCCGGTTCGTCGATGCCGCCGCGGTCGTCCAGCAGCTCGTCGAGCAGGATGGGGTGCTGGGTCAGGAAAGTGGCTGCCCAGCCGCTCGCATGCATCATGCGGATCACGCGCTCGAGCGTGTGCGGGTATTCGGTCAGCAGCGACAGGTAGGCGGAGCGACGCGCCACCGCTTCCAGGAAGTCGAGCAGGCGCCCGAGGGTCGCGCCGTGGCTGCCGACGCCGGCCTCCTTCACCGTGGCGGCCACCTGGGGCAGGGCCAGGTTGACCAGGGCCAGCAGGCGCGTCCGGCTCGCGTCCGGCAGGCTCTGCAAACGCGGCGCCTGCCAGGTCGCCACCAGGCGGCGCGCGGCATCCGCCGGGTCGCCGTAGCCGAGCGCGCGCAGGTGGGCCTCGATGGCGGCCAGGTTCTCGGGATCGGCCGCGATCGCTTCCAGCTCGGCGCGCTCCTCGCTTGGTGCCGCGCTCTTGTCGGCGAACATGTCGTCGAACTCGGCGGCCACGAAGGCGCGTTGCTCGTCGAGCCGGGCGAGCAGGGTGGGCGCGTCGGGCAGGCCCATCATGTTGGCGATGACCAGGCGCTCGGCCTCGTTCGGGGGCAGGGTATGAGTCTGGGCGTCGTCCAGGTATTGCAGGCGGTGTTCCAGGTTGCGCAGGAAGGTGTAGGCGTCCAGCAGGCGCTCCACCGTTTCGGGCGCCAGCAGGCCGCGCTCGGCCAGCAAGCGCAGGGTCTGGCGCGTCGAGCGCTCGCGCAGCGCCGGATCGCGCCCGCCGCGGATCAACTGGAACACCTGGGCCAGGAACTCGATCTCGCGGATGCCGCCGCGCCCCAGCTTGACGTTGTTGCTGCGGTCCGGATGCAGGCGCTCCTGGCGGTTCACTTCGGCGCGGATCTGGGCGTGCATGTTGCGGATCGCGTCGATCACGCCGAAGTCGAGGTAGCGCCGGAACACGAAGGGACGCACGATGGCGTCCAGGGCGGCGATATCTTCCTCGTTGCCGGTCACCGCGCGCGCCTTGACCCAGGCATAGCGTTCCCATTCGCGGCCCTGGACGATCAGGTATTCCTCGACCATGTTCAGGCTGGCCGCCAGCGGCCCGGACTTGCCGTTCGGACGCAGCGCCATGTCGACCCGGAAGGTGAAGCCGTCCTCGATGACTTCGGACAGCGCGCCGATCAGGCGCCGTCCCAGGCGCACGAAGAATTCGTGGTTCGACAGTCCGCGCTGGTGCGGCTGCGCATCGGTCTCGCCGTCTTCCGGATAGACGAAGATCAGGTCGATGTCGGACGAGACGTTGAGCTCGCCGCCGCCCTGCTTGCCCATGGCCAGCACCATCATTTCCTGAGGACGGCCGGACTCGCCGCCGACCGGCATGCCGTGGGCGGCAACCATTTCGGCCATCAGGTCCGCCAGGTGGGTACGGATCGCGAAATCGGCCAGGCCGGTCATGGCGGTGACGACTTCGTCGAGATCGGCCTGGCCTTCCAGGTCGCGCCGGATCAGGCAGGCCAGCAAGAGGTTGCGCAGGCGGCGCATGGCGCGCGGCAGGGGAATGCCCGCGGCCAACTCGGTGTCCAATAACGCGCCGAAATCCGGGCGGGCCAGCGATAATCGGGTCAACTCGGCGACGCGCTCGGGGCGTCCGGGCACGGCATCGACCCAGCGTTGGTACCAGCGCGAGGCGCTGGCGGCGGAAACAGGTGTCATCGGGGAATCCTGCACAAGAGTAAAAGCGTTCCGGGAGGCGTGCTTGCGGTAGAATTGCCCGCCGTGCTGCCTGGGTCAGCATGATGGTAAGGTAGACGCCGCGATCGTAGCAAGCGCTCTCTTATTAAAGAAACAATTTACGGCGAGCCTTTTATTAGCACTTTGATGCACAACCCGGAGCCTCAGGCGCCCCAGGCGCATGTTCCGCTGGCCGAACGCTGGCGGCGGCTGCGTGCCGCCTATCGCTATGCCAACCTGGCTTCGCATCATGTGCTCGGCTTCACGATCAAGCTGGTCCTGCTGGTCTACTTTGCGCTGGGGCTGCTGTTCCTGGCGCTGCGCTACGCGATCCTGCCTAATATAGATATGTACAAGGGCGACATCGAGCGCCTGGCCAGCCGTGCAGTCGGCAACCAGGTCGCCATCGCCCGCATCTATGCCTCCTGGAGCGGCCTGCATCCTTCCCTGTTCCTGGGCGACGTCACCCTGAAGGACGCGCAGGGACGCCAGGTGCTGGCGCTGCCCTCGGTATCGGCGACGTTTTCCTGGTGGAGCGTGTTCGCGGCCGAGCCGCGCTTCGAGACCCTGGAGCTGATCCGCCCGCAGCTCGACGTTCGGCGCGGCCAGGACGGCGTCTTCCACGTAGCCGGCGTGCGCATCGACCCGAAGGACGAGGCGGGTGGCGGGGCCGGCGGCGACTGGGTATTCCGCCAGCGCGAGATCGTGATCCGCGAAGGACGCGTCGACTGGACCGACGCCCTGCGCGGCGCCGCGCCGCTGGCCTTGCGCGACGTCTCGCTGGTGCTGCAGAACCGCTGGCGGACCCACCGCGTCGCGTTCAAGGCCACGCCGCCAGCCAGCCTGGCCCAGCCGCTGGACGTGCGCGCGCGTTTCACCCATCCGCGCTTCGGCGGGCGCGCCTCCGACATCTCGCTTTGGCGCGGCGAACTCTACGCCGACCTGCGTAACGCCGACCTGGCGGCCTGGAAGCAGTATCTCGACTACCCGTTCGAACTCAGCCAGGGCAGGGGCTCGCTGCGCGCCTGGATCACGCTCGATCACGCGCGCCTGGCCGGCTTCACCGCCGACCTGGCGCTGGCCGGCGTCCATGCCCGCATGGGGCCGGACCTGCCGCCGCTGACGCTGGCGCGGGTTTCCGGACGCCTTTCGGCCCGCGAGGAGCTCGCGCCCGGCGTCGAAGACGGCAAACCGACCTTCGGCGCCAACGGCCATACGGTCAGCATCAGCGACTTTACCGTGGCCACCAGCGACGGCCGCGTGCTGCCGCCGGCCACCGTCAGCGAAACCTTCACCCCGGCGCGGGACGGCAAGCCGCAGCGGGTCGAGGTCGAGGCGCGCCAGGTCGACCTGGCGGCGCTGGCCGAGCTGGCCGCCCAGCTGCCGCTTTCGCCCACGCAGCGCCAGCTGCTGGCCGACTTCGCGCCGCGCGGTCAGCTGCTCGATTTTGCCGCGTCCTGGGACGGCAAGGCTCCGCAACTGGCGGGCTACCGCGTCAAGGGCCGCGTCGCCGGACTGAGCCTGCAGCCGCAGGCAGCGCGCCCGGCCATTGCCGCCGGCCCGGGGATCGCGCCCCAGCCGGCGCGGCCGGCCCTGCCGGGCGTGGACAACCTGTCCGGCAGCATCGACGCCACCCAGGACGGCGGCAGCGTCAGCGTCGACTCCGAGAACCTGGCGCTGCACATGCCGGCCTGGTTCGCGCAGGCGTCCATGCCGCTCGACCGGCTGGCGCTGCAGGCGCGCTGGCGCTACGAGCCCCAGGAGCAACTTCTTGTCGAGGTCGACAAGCTCGCATTCGCGCAGGGCAGCCTGCAAGGCAGCCTGTCCGGCAGCCACCTGCTGCCGCTGGGCGAGGGCCAGGGACCGGGCGTGGCCGACTTCACGGGCACCCTCGACGGTTTCAAGATCGCCGAGGTCGGCCGCTTCCTGCCGAATGTGACGCCGGAAAACCTGCACCACTGGCTGAGTACGGCCCTGCAGGGCGGCACCCTGAACGACGTGCGCCTGCGCCTGCGTGGCGACCTGGCCCACTTCCCGTTCCGGGCCGACAACGCGGCCGAGCGCGGGCGCGGCGAATTCCGCGTCGCCGGCCGCCTGAACAATGCCGTGCTCGAATACGCTCCGGGCCACCGCACGCCGGACAACAGACCCGAGTGGCCGTTGGCCGAGGCCATCAACGGCAGCATCGTGTTCGACCGCGCGCGCATGGAAATCCATGGCGAGACCCTGCGCAGCATGGGCCTGAACCTGTCGAACGTGCGCGCCGTCATCCCCAACCTCGGTTCGCACGAGGCCATCCTCGACATCGACGGCACGGCCACGGGTCCCTTGCAGGACTTCCTGGGTTATGTTGCGGCCAGTCCGGTGCTGGGCTGGATCGGCCACTTCACCGAAGACACCCGCGGCAGCGGCAATGCGCGCCTCGGCCTCAAGTTGCAGATGCCGCTGGCGGACCTGCACCAGACGAAAGTGCAGGGCGCGCTGCAGCTGCAGAACAACGACGTGTCCCTGTTCCCCGATTTGCCGCCGCTGCAGGCAGCCCTGGGCAAGGTCGAATTCACCGAGCACGGCGTCAACCTGAATGGCGTGGGCGCCAGCTTCCTCGGCGGGCCGCTGTCGCTGTCGGGGGGGACAGGGCGCGACGGCGCGATCGCGATCCGCCTGGCCGGCACCCTGTCGGCCGAGGGCATGCGCCGCAGCGCGCCGGCGCCGGCGATGGCGCGCCTGGCCACCCGCCTGTCCGGCAGCACCCGCTACAGCGGCGTGGTGACGGTGCGCGACCACGCGCTCACCGTCACGCTCGACTCGAACCTGGCTGGCCTCGGCCTGGAATTTCCGGCGCCGCTGAACAAGGCCCAGGACGCGGTGCTGCCGCTGCGCTTCGTGCTCAATGGCGCGCCGACCGTCAATGGCGTCGGCCGCGACGAGCTGCGCCTGGCGCTGGGCGAGGGTGTCGCGGCGCGCTATGTGCGCAGCCGCCAGCCGCACGGGCCCTGGGTGGTCGAGCGCGGCGGCATCGGCGTCAACGTGCCGGCGCCGGCGCCCGACGACGGCATGATGATCAACGTCGACATGAAGTCGGTGAACGTCGACGCCTGGCTGGCGGCGGCGCGCGCGATCGCCGGCGACGAGGAAGGGGACGCCGACAGCGCCGGCCGCGGGACGGCAGGCGCTGCCGGGCCGAATTTCTCCCAGTACGTGGTGCCCACCACCATCGCCGCGCGGGCGGGTGAACTGTTCATCGCCGACCGCCGCGTGGTCGACGTCGTGGTCGGCGCCACCCACCGCGGCAGCACCTGGCAGGCCAACCTGCAGTCGCGCCAGGCGTCCGGCCACGTCAGCTGGAGCGAGCAGCCGGGGCAGGGCGTGGGCAAGGTCACGGCGCGCCTGGCCTCGCTCATCATCCCCGAGTCGTCGGCGGCCGAGGTCAAGGACCTGCTCGAATCGAACCGCGGCGCGACCAGCATCCCGGCGCTCGACATCGTGGCCGAGCGTTTTGAATTGTTCAACAAGCAGTTCGGCCGCCTCGACCTGCAGGCGAGCAACGTGCAGGCGCTGGCCGGCAAGGAGTGGCGCATCGACCGCCTGAGCCTGGCCAACCCGGACGGCCAGCTGCGCGCGACCGGGCGCTGGCTGACGAAAGACGGCAAGAGCAATACCGGCATGAACTTTACCCTCGACATCCTCGACGCCGGGCGCCTGCTCGACCGCCTGGGCTTCCCCGAGACCCTGCGCCGCGGCAAGGGCAAGCTCTCGGGCGACCTGTCGTGGAGCGGGCTGCCGTACGCGCTCGACATTCCCTCGCTGTCGGGCCAGATCGAACTGAACGTAGGCGGCGGCCAGTTCCTCAAGCAGGACCCGGGCGCGGCCAAGCTGCTCGGCGTGCTCAGCCTGCAGGCCCTGCCGCGCCTGCTGAAACTCGACTTCCACGACGTGTTCTCGGAAGGCCTGGCCTTCGACGGCATCACGGCCAATGCGATGATCTCGCGCGGCGTGGTCAGGACCGAGAACCTGAAGATGCACGGCGTGGCGGCCACGGTGCTGATGGACGGCACCGCCGACATCGCCAACGAATCGACCAACCTGCACGTGGTGGTGATCCCGGAATTCAACCTCGGCACCGGGCCGCTGGTATACGGCCTGGCGGTCAACCCGGTCATCGGCATCGGCTCCTACCTGGCGCAATTGTTCCTGCGCGCGCCGGTGATGAAGGCCCTGACCTACCAGATGCAGATCACGGGACCCTGGAAGTCGCCGACGATCACCAAACTCGACAACCCGCCGGACACGCCGCCGGCAGCCAAAGCGAAGAAGGAGTGACATGACCAGCGTAGCCGCAGTCCAGATGGTGTCCACGCCCGACGTGGCGCACAACATTGCCACCGCCCGCCGCCTCGTCGGCGAAGCCGCCGCTGCCGGCGCCACCCTCGTGACCCTGCCCGAGTACTGGCCCATCATGGGCATGAGCGACGCCGATAAAGTGACGCATGCCGAACAGCCCGGCGCCGGGCCTATCCAGGAAACCATGGCCGCGCTGGCGCGCGAGCACGGCATCTGGCTGGTCGGCGGCACGCTGCCGCTGGTGTCGCCGGACGCCGGCAAGGTCCTGAACACCACGCTGGTCTACGACCCGCAGGGACGAAACGTCAGCCGCTACGACAAGATCCACCTGTTCGGCTTCACCAGGGGCAGCGAGTCCTACGACGAGGCGCGTACCATCGTGCCGGGGCAGGCCGTGGGCAGCTTCGAGGCGCCGTTCGGGCGCGTCGGCCTGTCGGTCTGCTACGACCTGCGCTTCCCCGAGCTGTACCGGGCGATGGGCGAGTGCGCGCTGATCGTGGTGCCGGCCGCCTTCACCCACACCACTGGCAGCGCGCACTGGGAAGTATTGCTGCGCGCCCGCGCCATCGAGAACCAGTGCTACGTGCTGGCCTCGGCCCAGGGCGGCACCCACCAGAACGGCCGCCGTACCTTCGGCCACAGCATGCTGGTCGACCCCTGGGGCGAGGTCAAGGCGGTGCTGCGCGAAGGCGAGGGCGTGGTCACGGGCGAGCTCGACCCGGCTTTCCTGGCCGGGGTGCGCGAAAGCCTGCCGGCATTGCGCCACCGCAAGCTATAACCGGCTGTTGCCGGGACCGTTGCGCCGCCGTTGACGGTGCCGATGCGCGCCGATGCGCGCCGATACGATCGGGGCGGATATGGCACAATGCCCCAATCCATACGAGAAACAGACGCAAAATGACTCCATTCGAACCGAATCTTTCCTCCCTGGCCGTCGCGCGCGACGTGCTGCTGACGCCTTTCGGCCTGGACGAAGGCAAGCTGCTGCGCACACTGGGAACGATGTTCACCCACAAGGTCGACTATGCCGACCTGTATTTCCAGTTCACCAAGAGCGAGGGCTGGAGCCTGGAAGAGGGCATCGTCAAGACCGGCAGCTTCTCGATCGACCAGGGCGTGGGCGTGCGCGCCATTTCCGGCGAGAAGACGGCCTTCGCTTATTCCGATGAAATTTCCGAAAGCGCGCTGCTGGATGCGGCTGCGGCCACGCGCACCATCGCGCGCGCCGGCGCCGGCCGCGTGAAGGTGGCGACCAGCGCCCAGCCGACCGGCGGGCGCTCGCTCTACCTGCCGAACGACCCGCTGGCCTCGCTCGACGCCACCGCCAAGGTGCGCCTGCTCGAGCGCGTCGAGAAGATGGCGCGCGCGAAAGACCCGCGCGTGGTGCAGGTGATGGCGGGCCTGGCTGGTGAATACGACGTGGTGCTGGTCGTGCGCAGCGACGGCGTGCTGGCGGCCGACATCCGTCCGCTGGTGCGCGTCTCGGTCACCGTCATCGCCGAGCAGAACGGCCGGCGCGAGATGGGTTCCTCGGGCGGCGGCGGCCGCTTCGACTACGGCTACTTCGACGACGCCATCCTCGAGCGCTACGCCGACGAGGCGGTCAAGGCGGCGCTGGTCAACCTGGACGCGCGTCCGGCCCCGGCCGGCCCGATGACCATCGTGCTCGGACCGGGCTGGCCCGGCGTCCTGCTGCACGAGGCGGTCGGCCACGGCCTGGAAGGAGACTTCAACCGCAAGGGCTCCTCGGCCTACGCGGGCCGGATCGGCGAACGCGTTGCGGCCAAGGGCGTGACCGTGGTCGACGACGGCACCCTGAAGGACCGCCGCGGCTCGCTGAACATGGACGACGAAGGCAATCCGACCCAGTGCACCACGCTGATCGAGGACGGCATCCTGAAAGGCTATATCCAGGACACGATGAACGCGCGCCTGATGAAGATGCCGGTAACCGGCAACGCGCGCCGCGAATCCTTCGCCCACCTGCCGATGCCGCGCATGACCAACACCTACATGCTGGCAGGCGACAAGGACCCGGCCGAGATCCTGGCCTCGGTCAAGAACGGCCTGTACGCGGTGAATTTCGGCGGCGGCCAGGTCGACATCACGAACGGCAAGTTCGTGTTCTCGGCCAGCGAAGCCTACATGATCGAGGACGGCAAGATCACCTACCCGGTGAAAGGCGCGACCCTGATCGGCAACGGTCCGGACGTCATGAACCGCATCTCGATGATCGGCAACGACATGAGCCTGGACTCGGGCGTGGGCGTGTGCGGCAAGGAAGGCCAGAGCGTGCCGGTCGGCGTCGGCCAGCCGACGCTGCGTATCGACGGCGTGACGGTGGGCGGGACGGGCTGATTGTTTCCCCTTTCCTTCATCACAATGCCCGGCTTGTGCCGGGCATTTTTTATTGATGGATGAACCGTAGGGTGGGCACGGGGCGTCCACCCTACGTGTTCATGCATTGTCAGAATTTATACGTCAGGCGCATGTACGGCGTGATCCCCAGCGGATCGGTATAACGCGGATCGTAGCCCAACTGGAAGTTGGTGACCTGGTTGGTAAAGGGCGGCTCCTCGTCGAACAGGTTCTTGATGCCGGCCGTCAGCTCGAAGTGCTTGTTGCCGGTATAGGTGGCGGAAATCGACCAGGTCGAGTAATGCCCGACGTTGTTGAAGAATTCGGGCGCGACCGCCGTGTTCTGGTCCTCGTAGTGCGACATGTAACGGTTCGAGAGGTTGAAGGTGTAGTCGCCGCGGATCAGGGTCATCAGGAGGTTGTGGCGCCAGCGGAAGACCGGCGTGGCGTCGGCATAGCGTCCGGCGTTCTGGGTGAAGGGTCCGCCGCGCTCGTTCTGGTACTCGTACTTGTTGACATAGGTGCCGTCGATGCTGATGCTGAAGTTGCCGATCGGGCTCTTCGGCATGCGGTAGAGCAGCGACAGGTCCAGGCCGCGCGTCTTGACTTCGCCCAGGTTGCTGGTGATGTCGAGCACGTAGTTCAGGCGCGTGCCGGACGGGTCATAGACGAACAGGTTCTGGTACTTCGGGAAGTTACTGAAGATGGTCTGTTCGGCCAGCGCGCTGATCTGGTCCTTCAGCTTGATCTGCCAGTAGTCGGCCGACAGGGTCAGCCGCGGCATGGGCTCGAACACGATGCCGGCGCTGAATGTGCGCGACTTTTCCGGGCTGAGGTTGGGGTTGCCACCCTGGCGGATGTTCTGCTGCTGGCTGCAGACGATGTTCGGGTTGGCGCCCGGTACCGGCGTTCCGTTCGGGCACAGCACCGGGTCGTTGTAAGTGTCGGAACTGTTGGTGGTCGACTGCGGCCCATACAGGTCAAACAGGGTCGGTGCGCGGAAGCCCTTGTTGAACGAGCCGCGCAGCAGCATCTCGCGGGTCGGCTGGTAGCGCACCGAGACCTTCGGGTTGAAGCTGCCGCCGACGTCATTGTAGTGGTCGTAGCGGCCGGCGAAGTTCAGTTCGAGGTCCTTGATCACGGGGACGTTGAACTCGGTGAAGATGGCGGCGATGCTGCGCTGGCCCGAGGCGTCCTGGGCGTCGGCATAGCCCGAGCTCGAGGCCTGGCCGGCCAGGTCGCGGTTGACGAAGTACTTGGCGCGGTCGCGCCGGAACTCGGCGCCGAGCGCGAAGCCGAGCGCGCCGCCGGGCAGGGTCATCAGGTCGCGGCTGACGCGCGCGTCGATGGCGCTGCTGTTGATGCGCGCGTGGACATACTCGCCGAGCAGCAGGGAGTTGCGCAGGAACTCGGCCCCGGCCGGGCTCTGCGGGCCGAAGGGGTTCAGGATGCCGGCGCCCACGCCGTCGATGATGCGCTGGTCGACCAGGTAGCCGTTGCGGAAGACGCTGCGCGCGCGCCCCATCGAGTGCGAGATCGCGGCGTTGTAGTCCCAGCCGGCGATGGTGCCCTCGAGGCTGGCCTGCAGGCGCGCGGTGGAGCTGCTGTCGTAGTTCTCGCGCGGGCCGGACTCGATCGGACGCCAGCTGATGTCGAGGTTCTCGCCGGTCAGGCCGGGAAAGGCGGGCACGCTGCCGTTGCCGGGATAGTAGGGGCTGGCCGCGGTCATGATGATGCCGATGTTCGACATCGGCGGCGGCGCCACGCGCGATTCGTTGGTGCTGCGGCCCCAGACGAATTTCAGGCTGCCCAGGTGGTCCGGCGTGAACTGGCGGTTGATCTTGCCCATTGCGCTGTACTGGCGCGTCTTGGGGATGTTGTCGACAAACTGGGTGTAGTCGAATTCGCACACCGGGTCGTCGGCCGCGGGGGCGGTGTCGGGCGGGCGGCAGCCGGTCGCGTAATACGGGTTGCCGGCCACGCCGAGGTCGGAAAAGAAGTTGGCCGGGAAGGTCGTGCGGCTCACTTCGTTCATGCCGCGTTCGGGGCGCACGCCGGTGCGCGAGAAGGCGCGGTCGGTGGCGCGCAGGGCGCTTTGCTGGTGATAGTCGAGCACGCCGAACATGCTGATCCCGTCGCGCTCCAGGTTGCCCCAGCCGCCGGACAGGTTGATGCGCTGCTCGTTGCCGCCGCCGCTGCGCCACGGCTCGTAGCCCTCGAAGGTGATGGCCCCGCCCTCGACCGAGCGCTTGGTGATGAAGTTGATCACGCCGCCGATGGCGTCAGTGCCGTAGATCGCCGAGGCGCCGTCGCGCAGCACTTCGACGCGCTCGAGCGCGGCCACGGGTATGATGTTCAGGTCGACCGTGTCGGCGAAGTAGGGGTGGTTGGCCAGGCGCCGGCCATTGAGCAGCACCAGGGTCTTGTCGCCGCCCAGGCCGCGCAGGTCGGCCACCGCGCGCCCGCCCGTGCCGGCGCCGACCGCCGAGGAGCTGACCGTCGAGGTCTGGTTCATCGGGATCGTGTTCAGCACTTCCTGCACCGTGGTCAGGCCCTGCTTGGCGAAGTCGGCGGCGCGGATCGTGGTGATCGGCAGCGAGCTTTCGGCCGCGATGCGCCGGATCGACGAACCGGTGACTTCGACGCGCTGGATCGGCTGGGCCGGCTGTGTTTCCTGCGCCGGGGACTCCAGGGGACGCTGCGCTTCCTGCGCCGTGGCAGGCAGGCTGGCGAGTAAACTGAGGCCGGCGGCGCCGAACAGCTGGCGCAGCGAGCGGGACAAGATAGTTTCGTGCATGTTCGGCTCCCGGATGTGTTGTTCGTTCCCTGTTGCGCTGCTCGCCCTTCTCCGTCAAACAATTGTTTATTGGAATGAACAAATGTGCGGCGAGGTGCTTGGATCGAGTCTTGCACCGACCTTCCCGATTTGGGTGATTTCCATCAAACGAAACGAGGGGGCCGTGGCCTGCGCGCCACAGCCCGAGGCCATTCGCTTGCGTCCGGAAATTTCAACCCGCTCGGAAGCACGCGGGCACCGCTGCCGGGACAGGAAGAACAAGGGAGACGGGGCCTTGCCCGTCTCCCTTCGCACGCGTCTCCCTTCCTGCACATCGGGCCAGGCTCAGAAGGTGTAGCGCGCACCCACCGAGAAGGTGCGTCCGACCGCGCCCAGGTAGTCGAGCGGGTTGTAGGCCTGGGCGCCATAGGTCAGCGGATCGAGCGGCGCGACCTTGTCGAACAGGTTCTCGACGGTGCCGAACACTTCCCAGCCCGGCCGCGGCTTCCAGCGCACCACCAGGTCGAACGTGGTGAACGAGGCCAGTTCGCAGCCGCGCGGGGCGGGTTCGCCGTTGGCGTAGTGGCTGGCGCAGCCGTCCGGATCGTTCTTGAACAGCACGTTGTCGATCGGTGCGCGGTAGTTGGCGTTGAGTGCGACGCGCCAGTCGCCGCGGTCCCAGGCCGCGCGCAGGTTGACGCGGTAGTCCGGGGTGCCGACGCAGTTGGTGACGTCGCAGTTGCCGTGGGTGCCGGCGAAGTCGCGCGAGCTGCCGTCCTGTTCGGTGCGGATCCACTCGTCGATGTAGGTCAGCTTGCCGTCCATGAGCAGGTTGCCCCAGCCGTTGGGCAGGCGCAGCGTGTGGCGCGCGTCGAGGTCGATGCCCTGCACCTTGGTCTGGGCCGAGTTGACGTAGCTTGCCAGCACCGCCGTGATGGCGCCGGGGTCGCCCGGGACGTCCGAATCGGCGGTGGTCGGGTCGCGCGCAACGCGGCCGGCGGCGATGGCGACATCGGTCAGTTCCTGGTTGATCTCGTTCTTGCGTTTGATCCTCCAGAAGTCGACCGAGATGCTGGTGCGCGGCAGCGGATCCCAGATCACGCCGATGTTGTAGCTGCGCGAGCGCTCCGGGCTCAGGTCGGGGTTGGGCGAGGTGATCACCGCGATCGAGGCCGGGTTGCACGCCGCGTCCACGCCCAGGCTGCAGCGCAGCGGGTCTTCGGCGGTGGAGAAGGCGGCCAGGCCGCCGACGCCGTTCTCGGCCGCGCTCGGGGCGCGGAAGCCCTTCGCGAAGGTGCCGCGCAGGGCCAGCTGGCGCGAGGGCGTCCACTTGACCCCGAGCTTCGGCGTCCACGAACGGCCGACGTCGGTGAAGTCGTCGAAGCGCAGCGCGCCGGTCACTTCCAGGCCCGGCAGCACCGGGGCCAGCGCTTCGCCATAGACTGCGAACACGTTACGCGCGCCGCGGTAGGCCGAGTAACCGAGGCCGATGACGTTGCCACGCTCGGTACCGGTGGTCGGGTTCAGCTCGGTTTCCTCGCGCCGCCACTCGACCCCGGCCGCCACGCCAACCGGCCCGCCGGCCAGGCGCCCGAACTCGCGCGTGGCCTTGAAGTCGCCCTGGATGATCTTGGTGGCGGCGTCGTTCGAGATCAGGGGCGAGAGCGCCGCGTAGACGGCCGGGTCGTTCAGGCCGGCGTTCTCGGCGATGCGCCAGAAGGTGCCCGGCGGCAGCGCCGCGTAGGCCGGACTGGTGGCCAGGGCCGAGCCGACGTTGACCAGGTCGGACGGATCGAGCAGGGCGAAGGCGACGTCGCGCTGCAGGAAACCGGTGCGCTCGTTCTTCACGGTGCTGCGCGAGAACAGCAGCGAGGTGTCGTAGTCCCAGCCGGCATACGAGCCCTTGACGCCGGCCAGCACCCGCGAGAAGAAGCCGTCGATGTTCGACACGCGCGGGCCGACGTCGCCGGCCAGGTAGCGCAGGCGCGCGGGGCCCGTGCCGAAATAGGGGTTGTCCGGATGGTTGATGCCGAGCGACACGCCGGCATTGCTGACCGGGCCACCCGGGTAGCCGACGTTGGCGTTCACGCCCGAGGGCGTGCTCGAGGACGAGGTCTTGCTGCTGTACAGGTTGACCTCGCCGTAGGCTTCGAGCCCCTCGGTGATGCGGTAGGTGCCGCGCCCGAACAGGCTGTAGTTTTCCTGTTCCGGCTGGATCTGGTTGTACATCAGGGTCGAGTCGACCAGGCAGCCGCCGAGCGGGTCGCCCTGCGGATGGCTGGTGAAGTTGCTGCAGGCCGCCGCCGGGAACAGCCGGGTGAAGCCGGTGGCCGCGGCGTCGAGGTTGCCGCGGTTGTGGTAGATGTTCGTGTTCGGATTGCGCACGTTGCCGTTGATCGCGCTGCCGGCCGCGTTGGGGCCGGTGATGGCGCCGGTGCCGCCCAGCGCTTCCTGGGCCGAATAGCCCCAGCGGCGCAGGTCGATGCGGCCGATGTGCTCGCGGCCGGCGCGCTCGCGCAGGTAGATGTCGTTCAGGCGCTTGAACTCGAAGTTCAGCAGCACGTTGTAGCGGTCCTTGTCGGGGTCGCCAAAGCCGTGGGTGATGGCCAGGTTCTGTTCCTCGCCGTCCCATTCCTCGGTGATGCCGAGCAGGCCGCGCACGGTGGTGCCGGTGAAGTTGCGGCGCAGGATGATGTTGACCACGCCGGCGATCGCGTCGGAGCCGTAGATGGCCGAGGCGCCGTCTTTCAGGATCTCGATGCGGTCGACGGCGTCGGTGGGGATCACGTTCAGGTCGGTGAAGATCTTCTGGCCGTCGTCGGCCAGCCCGTAGGGCGCCAGGCGGCGGCCGTTGAGCAGCACCAGGGTCGAGGCGGTGCCCAGGCCGCGCAGCGAGATGCCGGCGGCGCCGGCCGCGAAGCCGTTGCCGAAGGTGGTCGGCACCGAGCCCTGGTTGTCCACCGCCAGCGTCTGCAGCAGTTCGGAGACGGTGCTCTTGCCCGAGCGCTCGATGTCGGCGCGGTTCACGGTGATCACCGACGAGGCGGTTTCGGCTTCGGCGCGGCGGATGTTGCTGCCGGTGATTTCGACGCGCGCGATCGGCCGCTGCGCCGCTTCCTGCGCCTGTGCGCCGGGTAGCGCGAGCAGGGCCAGACCGATCGCTCCGCCGCCGGCGAACAGACGGCGCACCGATCGGGATATCAGGGTTTCAGTCATTTCCAGACTCCAAGGTCGTGTTGGAATCCCTGTCCGCTTGAGCCTGTTTGCTTTACCTCATGCATTCAATCGTCGGCAATTGCTCAGCCGTAAAACAAACACAGCCGGACCGGGGCTTGTTCCGACTTTTGCATCGATGACAATGCCACCTCTGATATCTCTCAATTGTTGTTCTTGCACCGCAAAGCACGTCGGTTTGTCGCAACTGCTCGCCAAACTGCCCATGTTTACGCTACGGATAAAAGGCTTGCCAACGCTCACGCATTGGCGTTATAGTCGTTTGGACCACTTTCGGATCCCATCCATGCGCAACGCTGCTTTCTTTACCCGCTGGTTTTATTTTGGCCATTCCAGCCTTCAGGCGGTGGAGTAGCGGCGGGTACACGCAACAGCAGAGACCAGACCGAGAACCATGAAACCGCCAGCGATGGCGGTTTTTTTATTTCCAGACCAGATAACGGAGTACAGCATGCCTCGCACCGACGACCTACGCATCCGCGAAATGAAGGAACTGACGCCACCCTCGCACCTGATCCGCGAGTTTCCGGTGACGCCGGCAGCGGAGCAGACCGCGGCCGGCGCGCGCGTGGCCCTGCACCGCATCCTGCACGGCCAGGACGACCGCCTGATGGTGGTGATCGGCCCGTGCTCGATCCACGACCCGAAGGCCGCGCTCGAGTACGCGCGCCGCCTGGTCGAGCAGCGCCGCCGCTTCATTGGCGACCTCGAGATCGTGATGCGCGTCTATTTCGAGAAGCCGCGCACCACGGTGGGCTGGAAGGGCATGATCAACGACCCCTACATGGACAACAGCTTCCGCATCAACGACGGCCTGCGCATGGCGCGCGAGCTGCTGCGCGACGTCAACGAGATGGGCCTGCCGGCCGGCACCGAGTTCCTCGACGTGATCAGCCCGCAGTACATCGCCGACCTGATCAGCTGGGGCGCGATCGGCGCGCGCACCACCGAGTCGCAGGTGCACCGCGAGCTCGCCTCCGGCCTGTCCTGCCCGGTCGGTTTCAAGAATGGCACCGACGGCAACATCAAGATCGCGACCGAAGCGATCAAGGCGGCCTCGCAGCCGCACCACTTCCTGTCGGTGACCAAGGGCGGCCACTCGGCGATCGTCTCGACCTCGGGCAACGAGGACTGCCACATCATCCTGCGCGGCGGCAAGACGCCGAACTACGACGCCGCCAGCGTGGAGGAGGCCTGCCGCCAGATCGCGGCCCTGGGCCTGGCCTCGCGCCTGATGATCGACGCCTCGCACGCGAACAGCTCGAAGAAGCCCGAGAACCAGGTGCCGGTGTGCGCCGACATCGCCGGCCAGATCGCCGCCGGCGACGAGCGCATCGTCGGCGTGATGATCGAATCGCACCTGGTGGCCGGGCGCCAGGACCTGGTGCCGGGCAAGGAGCTGACCTACGGCCAGTCGGTGACCGACGGCTGCATCGACTGGGACACCAGCGTGCAGGTGCTGGAAGGGCTGGCCGCCGCGGTGCGCCAGCGCCGGCTGCGCGAGGATGGCTGAAGCAGCGGGCCGGTTGCGCATCGTGCTGTGGTAGGGTGGGCACCTGTGCCCACGCGGTCTCGCCAGCTGATCATATGCGGCGGAGCCAGGATGCCAACGGGCGGGCGCCTGGCGGATGCATTTCGACAAGCTACCGTTGAACCGCGTGGACACAGGTGTCCACCCTACGACACCGTTCGACACGCTACCGTGCTACCGCGTGGGCTCGAGAGCCAGTCCTGGGAAACCCACCTCGCGGTTATCGCCGGCCCAAATAAGTTCATGGCCCGCCGACGCTGATTTGCGCTATCGTTAGCGTTTTTCATACGGCTGGGCACAGGAAGTCTCGATGGCAGCTTACATACTCCGGCGGCTGTGGCAGATGCTGCCGACGATGGCGGGCGTGATCGTGCTCGTGTTCGTGCTGTTCAACTGGGTCGGCGGCGACCCGGCCTATCTCCTCGCGGGCAAGATGGCCGACGAGGCGGCCATCGCGAATATCCGCGCCCAGCTCGGCATCGACCAGCCGGTCTGGGTCCAGCTCGGCATCTTCCTGAAGCAGATCCTCACCTTCGACTTCGGCAATGCCTGGAGCACGGGCGAGCCGGTCTCGCACATCATCGCCAGCCGCCTCGGGCCTTCGCTCACGGTGCTGGTGCCGCTGACCGTGCTCGAGACCTTCTTCGGCATCGCCCTGGCCCTCGGCATCGCTTTCGTGCGCGGCTCGCTGACCGACCGCGCCGTGATGGTGGCCTGCACGGTCGGCATGTCGATCTCGATCCTGGTTTACATCTCTGTGTTCCAGTACTTCTTCGCCTACAAGCTCGGGCTGTTCCCGGTGCAGGGCTGGGGCGCGAGCCTGGGCGAGAACCTGCTGCGCTATGCGCTGCTGCCGATCATCATCGGGCTTGCGGTCTCGATCGCGCCCACCCTGCGCCTGTACCGCAGTTTTGTCCTCGACGAAGTGAACCAGGACTACGTGCGCACCGCGCGCGCGAAAGGCCTGAAGGAGCGCCGCATCGTCTGGGTCCACGTGCTGAGGAATGCCGCGATCCCGATCATCACCCACGTGATGGCGAACCTGCCGGCGCTGCTGATCGGCGCTTTTCTCCTCGAGCGCTTCTTCGGCATCCCCGGCATCGGCCGCGAAGTGATCCTGGCGGTCGAACGCAGCGATTTCCCGGTCATCAAGGCGATCACCGTGTGCGTCGCCGCCGCGACCATGGTGTTCAACCTGCTGGCCGACCTGCTGTACCAGGCGGTCGACCCGCGCGTGCAACTGAAGTGACGAAGTGTGATGAATCGATGACGAACGACGCTGTTTCCCCCGGCCTGTGGGCGCTCGCCTGGCGCCGCCTGCGCGCCGACCGCGTCGCCATGGCGGCCCTTGCCGTCGTCGGGCTGTTCCTGCTGATGCTGGTGCTGTCTTTTAGCGGCGTGATTGCCGCCGACTGGGAAGAGGAGGTGGCCGTCAACTATGCGCCGCCGAGCTTCGTCGGGGCGGACGCGGCCACCGCCGCGCTGGCCCGGCCGCAGCCGCCAACGCCGCCGAACGCCTTCGATCCGCTGGCCGGCGAGCTCGAGGCGCTCAAGCGCGAAGTGCAGCGCAGCCACCCGCCGGTGGCCAAGGCGCTGACGCTTCCCTTTGGGGCCGACAAGTGGGGCCACGACATCCTGAAGAAGACCATCAAGGGCGGCGAGACCTCGATCGTGGTCGGCCTCGTCGCGGCGTTCGTCGCGGTGGCGCTGGGCACCGTGTTCGGGGCCGTTTCCGGTTTCTATGGCGGGGTCGTCGATGACCTGTTCAACTGGTTCTACAGCGTCTTCACCTCGATCCCCTCGATCCTGATGATCCTGGCCGTGGCCGCCGTGCTGCAGCAGAAAGGGGTGACGACCATCGTGCTGATCCTGGGCTTGACCGGCTGGACCGGACCCTACCGCCTGATCCGCGCCGAGTACATCAAGCACAAGGCGCGCGAATACGTGATGGCGGCCGACGCCATCGGCGCCTCGAACTGGCGCAAGATGTTCTCGCACATCTTCCCCAACGTCTCGCACGTGGCGCTGGTGCAGGTCTCGATCCTGGTGGTGGGCTTCATCAAGGCCGAGGTCATTCTTTCCTTCCTGGGCTTCGGGGTGCCGGTCGGGACGGTGTCCTGGGGCAGCATGCTGAACGAGGCGCAGAACGAGCTCATTCTCGGCAAGTGGTGGCAACTGGCCGCCGCGGCGGGCGCGATGGCGCTGCTGGTGACGGCGTTTTCCCTGTTTACCGACGCGCTGCGCGATGCGCTCGACCCGAAGTTGAAATGAGCTGAAATGAGGCGGCGATGACGAACGACGACAACATGCTGCTGAGTGTGCGCGACCTGCGCATTTCCTTCCGCGTCGACAGGAAGAACACGGTCGAGGCGATCAAGGGCATCTCCTTCGATGTGCCGCGGGACGCCACGGTGGCCCTGGTGGGCGAATCGGGCAGCGGCAAGTCGGTCAGCTCGCTGGCCGTGATGGGACTGCTGCCGCCGGACACGACCATCGTGCACGAAGGCGCGAGCGTGCGCTTCGACGGCCGCGAGCTCCTGGCCCTGCCGCTGGCCGAACGCCGGCGCCTGTGCGGCAAGGACATCGCGATGATCTTCCAGGAGCCGATGTCCTCGCTCAATCCGGTGTTCACGGTGGGCTTCCAGATCGGCGAGGTCCTGCGCCTGCACATGGGCATGAACAACAAGCAGGCGCGTGCGCGCACCCTCGAGCTGCTGGCCGAAGTCGGCATCCCCGATCCGGCGGCGAAGATCGACGCCTACCCGAGCCAGATGTCGGGCGGCCAGCAGCAGCGCGTGATGATCGCGATGGCGATCGCCTGCGAGCCCAAGCTCCTGATCGCCGACGAGCCGACCACCGCGCTCGACGTGACGATCCAGAAGCAGATCATGGAGCTGATCGCGCGCCTGCAGAAAAAGCATCGCATGGCGGTGCTGTTCATCACCCACGACCTTGGGCTGGTCGGGGAAATCGCCGACCGCGTGATCGTGATGCGCCATGGCGTGGTGCGCGAGGAGGGGACGGCTTCCCAGGTGTTCGGCGCGCCGCGCGACCTGTACACGCGCGCGCTGCTGCATTGCCGTCCGAAGCTCGATGAGCGTCCTGTGCGCCTGCCCGTGATCGACGACTTCATGAACGGGGAGGGCAGGACGCGGATTGTCCTGCCTCAGCGTACGCGCGGTTATGCGCCGGACGACGAGAACGTGCTGGTCGTGAAGAACCTGCGCAAGAGCTTCTGGCTGCGCGAGGGCCTGTTCGGCAAGCGCGAGTTCCGCGCCGTGAAGGATGTCTCGTTCACTCTCCCGCGCGGCAAGACCCTGGGCGTGGTCGGCGAATCCGGTTCGGGCAAGACCACGGTCGGCCTGACGCTGCTGCGGCTGCACCGCGCCAGCGGCGGCAGCGCTTTTTTTCAGGGCCGGGACCTGATCGCCATGTCGGACCGCGAGTACCAGGCCTACAAGCGCCGCATCCAGATCATTTTCCAGAACCCTTACGCCTCGCTCAATCCGCGCTTCACGGTCGGCCAGATCCTGCTCGAGCCGATGCGCATCCACGGCATCGGCGCCACCGACCATGAGCGCACCAGGACGGTGCAGGCCCTGCTCGGGCGGGTCGGCCTGCCGGCCGCCGCTTACCACCGTTATCCGCACGAATTCTCCGGCGGCCAGCGCCAGCGCATCGCGATCGCGCGCTGCCTGACCATGAAGCCGGAAATCCTGGTCTGCGATGAGTCGGTCTCGGCGCTGGACGTGTCGGTGCAGGCCCAGGTGCTGAACCTGCTGCAGGACCTGCAGGACGAGTACAGGATGAGCTACATCTTCATCTCGCACGACCTGTCGGTGGTGCGCTACATCGCCGACCAGGTGATGGTGATGCACCACGGCAGCGTGGTCGAAATCGGCGACTCGGACGAGCTCTACCGCAATCCGCGGCATGACTATACGAAGACATTACTTGCTGCCATTCCGCGCGGCGCGCAACTGTAATATCACTGTTGTGTAAACCCGGCAGCCGCCAGCCGCGCAGGGCGATTTCCGCTACCATGTCGGGATGTCCCAGCTCTCGGTCCTGATCCAGAACCACGGTGTCCTGCTCGTCTTCGGCACAGTGCTGCTGGAGCAGTTCGGCCTGCCGATTCCCGCCTTTCCGGTGCTGGTCGTGGCCGGTGCGATGGCGATGGACGGCGGCGCCAGCTGGCAGCTGTGCCTGTTGGCCGTGCTGCTGGCCTGCCTGATCTGCGATTATTTCTGGTTCCGCGCCGGCCGCTACTACGGCAAGCGCGTGCTGCGCCTCCTGTGCCGCATCTCGCTGTCGCCCGATTCCTGCGTCAACCAGACCGAGGACCGCTTCCGCCGCTATGGGCCAAAGTCGCTGCTGGTCTCGAAGTTCATCCCCGGCTTCAACGCCATTGCCGCGCCGATGTCCGGCGCGCTCGGCACGCGCACGCGTCCCTTCCTCGGCTTCGCCTCGACCGGCGCGCTGCTATGGGGCGGCACCGGCATCGCGGTGGGCGCGGTCTTCCACGACAGCGTCGACCAGGTGCTGGCAGGCCTGGAGACGATGGGCAGCACCGCCCTCATGGTGCTGGGCGCGCTGCTGGCGCTGTTCGTCGCCTATAAATATGTCGAGCGGCGCCGCCACCGCGCCAGCATGGCCGTGCCGCGTATCGGCGTGCAGGAACTGATGGCGCTGATCGAGGCCGGCCATGATCCGCTCATCGTCGACGCCAGGAGCAGCACCGCCCATGCGCTGGAAGCGGCGATTCCCGGCGCGCTGCTGTACAAGGATTGCGAACCGGGGCAGCTCATGGCCAGCCTCGACCGTGACCGCCACATCGTCGTCTACTGCAGTTGCCCGAACGACGTCACCGCCGCCCAGGTGGCCAAGGAATTCCTCGCCAACGGCTTTCACCGCGCCCGGCCCCTGCAGGGCGGGCTCGACGCGTGGAATGCCCATCAATTACCGGCGGCCGGACCTTACCCCGAAGAACCGGGCAGGGCGGTAACTTCGTAGTTGTACTACTCGGCTCGCTGCGGCTAATCTCATACGTACGCGCGTAGCTTTGTACCTAAACTACAAAATTAACTTGTAATCGCGCAAAGAAATCCAGTAAGCTTGGATGTCCCCCGTATCCTGTGCTGCAATGACTGCTTCCCTGCCCGACACCACTGTTTCCACCGCCGGCCGCTTCGATACCGCCCGCCTGCTGGCCGACATCGGCGGCACCAATGCCCGTTTTGCCATCGAAACGGCGCCGGGCCGCTTCGAAGCCGTGCAAGTGCTGGGCTGCGGCGACTACGCCACGCTGGGCGACGCCATCCGCACCTATCTCGCCTCGTCCGCCGTCGCCGCCTTCGGCAAGGTACGGCATGCCGCGATCGCGATCGCCAATCCGGTCGATGGCGACCAGATCCGCATGACCAACCACCACTGGCAGTTCTCGATCGAGGCCCTGCGCCAGGAAGTCGGCTTCGACACCCTGCTGGTGGTCAACGATTTCACTGCGCTGGCGCGCTCGCTGCCTCACCTGCAGGACGGCGACAAGGTCCAGGTCGGCGGCGGTACGCCGCGCGCCGGTGCGCCGCTGGCCCTGCTGGGCGCCGGCACCGGCCTGGGCGTGTCGGGCCTGATCCCGGCCGGCGCCAGCTGGACCGCGCTGTGCAGCGAAGGCGGCCACGTCAGCTTCGCGCCGGTGAATGAACTGGAAGTGGCGATCCTGCAGTACGCCTGGCGCGAATTCGAGCATGTCTCGTTCGAACGCTTCCTGTCGGGCGCCGGTGTCGAGCTGATCTACCGCGCGCTGGCGCAGCACCACGGCCGGCAGGCCGAAGCCCTGGGCGCGCCCGAAATCTCGCGCCGCGCCCTGGCGGGCGAGTGCGCGCTGTCCAGTGAGGTGCTGGATGTCTTCTGCGGCATGCTCGGCACGGTGGCCGGCAACCTGGTCGTCACCCTGGGCGCCCAGGGCGGTGTGTACATCGGCGGGGGCATCGTCCCGCGCCTGGGCGAGCGTTTCGCCGCTTCCTCCTTCCGCAGCCGCTTCGAGCAGAAGGGCAGGTTCTCGTCCTACCTGGCTCAGGTGCCCACCTACGTGATCACGGCCCAATATCCGGCTTTTCTTGGCGTGTCGGCGATTCTGTCGGAAAAACTGTCGGCCTGACGCCAATCCGGAGGCGCGCACCCTTGCGCAAGTGACCGTTCCTGTGTTTTATCGGTTACAATGGCCCGCAGTTGGAAGAAACGCGCAGTTGGAAATGATGACACGCACGCCCCGAGCGTGCGTCCGCGGCGCCCCGAGCCTGCGCTGTCCGGCGCGCCCGCGTTTCGCTGAAATATACCAACCGGCCGCCCGCCTGGCACGCTGGCAGCCCTGTGCCCGGGTCCATTTCCGTGCCCCGCCACTGAAAAACGCCCGCAGCGTCCAAGCGCGGGCCACGAATTCCAGTTTCGACGAGCAGTACCTGTGAGCCGCTGCGTTCCGTGACGCCGCCGGCAGTGCAAGCCGATATCCGCTGGCGGAATCCGTCCAGGCGGACCGCGCCGGCATCGGCGGCGGGCGTTTCGCTGTCCGGCAGGCAGTGCCGCCGGACCGGCTTGCCGGCATCCGCCGAGCGGTTTTATTTGATAGTTTCTTAGCATTCGAGCCTGACGACATCGAGAATGAAGACTGATGAGGCCAAGCGGGTCCTCGAGACCGCCTTGCTGTGCGCGCGCGAGCCGATGTCGATCCATGGCATGAAGAAGCTGTTCGCCGACGTCGACGCGAACGGCAGGCAGATCGGCATCGGCGTCGGCTCGGACACGATCAAGCTGCTGCTCGAGGAACTGCGCCACGACTGGCGCGACCGCGGCATCGAGATCGTCAGCCTGGCATCCGGCTGGCGCTTCCAGAGCCGCCCCGAAATGAAGCCTTATCTCGACCGCATTTCGCCGGAAAAACCGCCGAAGTATTCGCGGGCGACGCTGGAAACGCTGGCCATCATCGCCTACCGCCAGCCGGTCACCCGCGGCGACATCGAGGAAATCCGCGGCGTCGCGGTGAACTCGCAGACCATCAAGATGCTCGAAGACCGGGGCTGGATCGACGTCGTGGGTCATCGCGAGGTGGTCGGACGTCCGGCGCTGCTCGGTACGACGAAACAATTTCTGGACGACCTGGGCCTGGCTTCGCTGGCCCAATTGCCGCCGCTGGACGCCATCGCCGACGCCTCCGACGGGCGCAGCCTCGAGGCGCTGGAAGCGGCGCTGAACGCAAATTTTGACAAGGCGGACGCGGATGCGGCCGCCGTCGACGAACAAGTTACTTCACCCGTTGAAGTCCCGATTCATGACCAGCAACCGGCCGTCGGCGCGGTACCAGGTCAGCACAACAACGAAACGAATGATGAATCCAACTGACACCACCGAGACCAATCCCGCCCAGGGCGGTAAGGACGACGCGGCCAAACCGAAGCGCCGCACCCGGGCCGTAGCCCCTGCCGCGGCCGACGCCGCGCCGGCGGAGAAGCCAAAACGCAGCGCCAAGGCCACCGTTCCTGACGTGGCCGACGCCGCGCCGGCGGAGAAGCCGAAGCGCCGCACAAAGGCTGCGGCCGCCTCCGCTGCCGAAGGCGAAGCCAGCCCGGCCGCCGAGGCCGTGCTGAAGGCGCCCGCCGCCCGCAAGCCACGCGCAAGCAAGGCCAAACCGGCCGCCGCTGCAAGCGAGCCGGCGGAGCAAGCCGCTCCGGCTCCGGCTGCCGCCCCCGTGGCCGCCGCCCCGGCAGCCGCTGCGCCCGCCGCTGAAACCGCGCCTTCGCAAGCCGCACCGGCGCAAGCCGAGGCGCCGCGCCAGGAACAGGGCCAGCGCAAGCCGCGCGGTCCGCGCCAGATGCGCGAGCAGCGCGGCCAGCGCGAAGCGCGCCAGGCTGTCGCCAGCCCGGCGCCTGAGGCCGCTGCGCCGGACGCTGCCGGCGAGCAGCCGGCCGCCACCGAGGCGCGCCGCGAGCAGCGCCAGGGCAAGGGCAAGCAGAAGAACCAGAAGAACGCGCAAAAGAATGCCCAGCAAAACAGCCAGCAGGGCAATCAGCAGGCCAAAGGCGCCCAGCAGGGCAAGAGCGAGCAGCGGGGCAAGGGCGGCAAGCAGAAGGGCGGCCGCGGCAACGATGCCGACGCCGTGTTCTCCTTCGTCACCTCGGATGCTTTCGACGCCAATGACGGCGGCCAGGGCCAGCAGAAGGCCAAGCCGGTGCGCCGCGACCTGACCGCCGACGACGACGCGCCGAAGCTGCACAAGGTGCTGGCGGAAGCCGGTCTGGGTTCGCGCCGCGACATGGAGGAGCTGATCATCGCCGGGCGCGTCTCGGTGAACGGCGAGCCGGCCCACATCGGCCAGCGCATCCTGCCGACCGATGCGGTGCGCATCAACGGCAAGCTGATCCAGCGTAAGGTGAACAATAACAAGCCGCCGCGCGTGCTGGTGTACCACAAGCCGGCCGGCGAGATCGTCAGCCACGACGACCCGGAGGGCCGTCCCTCGGTGTTCGACCGCCTGCCGACCATGAAGACCGGCAAGTGGCTGGCCGTGGGCCGCCTCGACTTCAACACCGAGGGCCTGCTGCTGTTCACCACGTCCGGCGACCTGGCGAACCGCCTGATGCACCCGCGTTACAACATCGACCGCGAATACGCGGTGCGTACGCTGGGCGAGCTGGAAGAGGGCATGCGCCAGAAGCTGCTGGCCGGCGTCGAGCTCGACGACGGCAAGGCGGCCTTCACCAAGATCATCGACGGTGGCGGTGAAGGCATCAACAAGTGGTACCGCGTAGTGATCGGCGAAGGCCGCAACCGCGAGGTGCGCCGCATGTTCGAGGCGGTCGGGCTGACCGTCTCGCGCCTGATCCGTACCCGCTACGGCGCGATGACCCTGCCTTCGGGCCTGAAGCGCGGCCGCTGGGAAGAGCTGGAAGAAAACGATGTGCGCAACTTCATGGCCGCCTTCGGCATCGAGAAGAAGGGCGGCGCAGCCGCGGCCGGCGGCAAGGGCCAGGGCAAGAACCAGGGCCAGCCCGATCCGCGCCGCGCCGACGGCAACCGTATCGACCGTGCCGACGCCAACCGCAATGTCGACCCGTTCGGCCCGCCGGTGGTGCGCGCCGGCGCCCCGCGCGTCGGCGGCGTGGCGGCCGGCGGCCTGCCGGGCCCGGTGCGCGGCAAGGGTGGCCGGAATGGCAATGCGGGCAATGGAGGCGGCTTCGGCGGTTCGGGACGTCCGGGCAGCGGCGGCAGCAGCCGCCCGCGCCAGCCGGACCCGCTGCAGACCACCTTCGGCTTCGCCGGCACCGGCGGCGGCCGCCGCGGCGGCCAGGGTCCGCGCGGTTCCGAGTATGGCCTGCCGCGCCGCGGGCGCCGGGGGTAAGCGTTTGGGTTTGTAGGGTGGACTCCCGAGTCCACGCGGTACGGCGCTTGCGGCGAGATTGCTTTTACGGCGCATGCCCCGATATGCATGCTCATCGGCGCGCAGCGGTAACGGTGCATTCGTTCGACCGGTCAGACCGCGTGGACACAGGTGTCCACCCTACGGCAGCAATACCCGCGCACGCTTGCCGTGCGCATCCGTTGTTTCGCTCTCAATATAATGGTATGGCGATTGCAGCGTGCCCCGGAACAGGTTATAATTTGCAGCCTAATCAAAGTTCTTCCCGAGTGTGTTTATTTGGTGCAAGTGCTTTCATCTGGTTGGGTTGTGAATACAAAAAGATGGGCAGATGCCCATTTTTTTTTTGGTAAAACGTTTTAACGCCCTGGAGAAGTGTCGTGCAGCAGTTTGATTTGATCGCCAAGACAGTCAGTGGCCTGGGCTACGAGCTCGTTGATGTCGAACGAGGCGAGCGCGGGATCCTGCGCGTGTTTATCGATTTCCCGGCTGCCGTCGCTGACGAGAAGGGACCGATCACGGTCGAGGATTGTGCAACGGTGAGTCACCAGTTGTCGCACGTACTGACCGTGGAAAACGTCGATTACGAGCGTTTGGAAATTTCGTCGCCCGGGCTGGACCGCCCGGTGCGCACCCTGGCCGATTTCGAGCGCTTCGCCGGCCACGAATGCACGGTGAAGCTACGCGTCGCCATGCCGGGCACCGCGAACCGGAAGACCTATACGGGCATCCTGGTCGCGCCGGAAGGCGACAAGATCGGTCTGGAATTTGAAAGTAAAGATGGTCCGGCGTTGTTGGAATTTACGCTGGCCGAATTGGACAAGGCACGCCTGGTGCCGCAGGTGGATTTTAGGAGTCGCAAAGCATGAGTCGCGAAATTTTGTTACTGGTTGATGCGCTTGCGCGCGAAAAAAACGTCGATAAGGAAGTGGTCTTCGGGGCGCTCGAGTTCGCCCTGGCCCAGGCCACCAAAAAACGCTATGAAGGCGAGGTCGACATTCGCGTGAGCATCGATCGCGACAACGGCGAGTTCGAAACCTTCCGCCGCTGGCACGTCGTCCCTGACGAAGCCGGCCTGCAGCTGCCGGACCAGGAAATCCTGCACTTCGAAGCCAAGGAACAGATCCCGGATATCGAAGTCGACGAATACATCGAAGAGCCGGTGGAGTCGGTCGAGTTCGGCCGCCGCTTCGCCCAGGACACCAAGCAGGTCGTGCTGCAGCGCGTGCGCGATGCCGAGCGCGAGCAGATCCTGCAGGACTTCCTCGAGCGCGGCGATTCGCTGGTCACCGGCACCATCAAGCGCATGGAGCGCGGCGATGCCATCGTCGAGTCGGGCAAGATCGAAGCGCGCCTGCCGCGCGACCAGATGATTCCGAAGGAAAACCTGCGCATCGGCGACCGCGTCCGCGCCTACATCCTGCGCGTGGACCGCAACATGCGCGGCCCGCAGGTGATCCTGTCGCGCACCGCGCCGGAATTCATCATGAAGCTGTTCGAACTCGAAGTACCCGAGATCGAGCAGGGCCTGCTGGAAATCAAATCGGCTGCCCGTGACGCCGGCGTGCGCGCCAAGATCGCCGTCTACACGGCCGACAAGCGCATCGACCCGATCGGCACCTGCGTCGGCATGCGCGGTTCGCGCGTGCAGGCCGTGACCGGCGAACTCGGCGGCGAGCGCGTGGACATCGTGCTGTGGTCGGACGATCCGGCCCAGTTCGTGATCGGCGCGCTGGCTCCGGCCAACGTGTCGTCGATCATGGTCGACGAAGAGAAGCACGCGATGGACGTCGTCGTCGATGAAGAGAACCTGGCAATCGCGATCGGCCGTTCGGGCCAGAACGTGCGCCTGGCGTCGGAACTGACTGGCTGGAAGATCAACATCATGACGGCCGAGGAATCGGCCAACAAGGTGGCCCAGGAAACGGCGGCGATCCGCGCGCTGTTCATGGAAAAGCTCGATGTTGACCAGGAAGTGGCCGACATCCTCGTGGAAGAAGGCTTCTCGAGCCTTGAAGAAATCGCGTATGTACCTATTTCTGAAATGCTCGAGATCGAATCCTTCGACGAGGAAACCGTCAACGAACTGCGTACCCGCGCCCGTGACGCGCTGGTGACCGAAGCCATTGCCTCCGAAGAAGGTCTGGAAGGCATGGAAGAGGCGCTGGTGAACCTCGAGGGCATGGACCGCACGACCGCAGGCAAGCTCGGCCTGGCTGGCATCAAGACGGTGGAAGCATTCGCGGGTCTCGCTTACGACGAATTCGGCGCCATCCTGGCGCTCCCGTCGGACCGCGCCCGTGAACTGATCAAGAATGAATTTAATGATGTGACCGACGATGAGATGAAGCTGGTCGACGCGAAATACGACGACCGCGCGAAGGCATTGCAGGCGAAAGCCTGGAGCCAGGTCGAAACGGCCAAGGCTTAATTGCTGCTGCCGGATCGACAAAAAATCTTTATCATCTCCGCGACACATAGAAAAGAGGACTGAATGGCGAGTAACAACGTAGCCCAATTTGCCACCGAACTGAAGATGCCTGCAGATTTGCTGCTGACGCAGCTGCGTTCTGCCGGCGTCGAGAAAAGTTCGACGTCAGATCCCTTGTCAAAGGATGATAAGGACAAGCTGCTGAACCACCTGCGCCGTACCCACGGCGCGGGCGAACAGACCGAGAAGAAGAAAATCACGGTCACCCGCAAGGAAACGAGCGAGATCAAGCAGGCTGACGCATCGGGCAAATCGCGCACGATCCAGGTTGAAGTACGCAAGAAGCGCACCTTCGTCCAGCGTGACGACGTGGCGCCGGCCCCTGCTGCCGCGGCTCCCGCAGCCCCGGTTGTCGACGCCGCCGAAATCGCACGCCGCGAGGAAGAGGCGCGCCGCCAGGCCGAACTGATCGCACGCCAGGAAGCAGACCTGCGCGAGAAGCAGGAACGCCTGGCCAAGCTCGAATCGGAACGCCAGGCGCAAGCCAAGGCGGCCGAAGAGCAGGCCAAGCGCGATGCCGAAGAAAAGGCCAAGCGCGAAGCCGCCGCCGCCGCTGCCGCCAGCTCGGCTGCCACCGAGCAGGCCAAGCAGGCTGCCGCCGACGACGCCAAGCGCAAGGCTGAGGAAGCCGCCAAGGAAGCCGCCGAACGCGCTGCCGCCACCGAGCGCGCACGCAAGGCCGTGGCCGACGAAGTGGCCCAGATCAAGGCCATGATGGCCCAGCCGCGCCGCGTCATCAAGGCGCCCGAGCCAGCTCCGGCCCCGGTCGCCGCGAAGCCGGCCGCACCGGCGGGCACGCTGCACAAGCCGGCGGACAAGAAGCCGGCCGAAGCCAAGCCGGGCGACAAGAAGCCGGGCGACAAGAAGTCGATCAAGTCGGCCAACGTGTCGTCGACCTGGTCGGACGACAAGAAGCGCGGCGCACCTGGCGGCGCCAAGACCCGCGGCGGCGCAGGCGCGCCGAGCGGCCGCGACGGCTGGCGCAGTGGCGGCAAGGGCCGCCGCAATTCGCACGGCGACGAGCGCGAATCGAACTTCCAGGCCCCGACCGAGGCGATCGTGCGCGAAGTGCACGTGCCTGAAACCATCACCGTGGCCGAACTGGCGCACAAGATGGCGGTGAAGGCATCGGAAGTCATCAAGCAGCTGATGAAGCTGGGCCAGATGTGCACCATCAACCAGGTGCTGGACCAGGAAACCGCGATGATCGTGGTGGAAGAGATGGGCCACAAGGCCTTCGCTGCCGCCGTCGACGATCCGGAAGCGATCCTGGCCGACCAGGGCGAGCACGCCGAGTTCGAGTCGACCTCGCGCGCTCCGGTCGTGACCGTCATGGGCCACGTCGACCACGGCAAGACCTCGCTGCTGGACTACATCCGCCGTGCGAAGGTGGCTGCTGGCGAAGCCGGCGGCATTACCCAGCACATCGGTGCGTACCACGTGAACACCCCGCGCGGCATGGTCACCTTCCTGGATACCCCGGGTCACGAGGCGTTCACCGCCATGCGTGCCCGCGGCGCCAAGGCGACCGACATCGTCATCCTGGTGGTGGCGGCCGACGACGGCGTGATGCCGCAGACGAAGGAAGCGATCGCCCACGCGAAAGCTGCCGGCGTGCCGCTGGTTGTCGCAATCAACAAGATCGACAAGCAGGGCGCCAACACCGACCGCGTGACCCAGGAACTGGTTGCCGAAGGCGTGGTGCCGGAAGAATACGGCGGCGATGCGCCGTTCGTCCCGGTGTCGGCCAAGACCGGCCAGGGTATCGACGACCTGCTGGAAAACGTGCTGCTGCAGGCCGAAGTGCTGGAACTGAAGGCACCGGTCGAGTCGCCGGCACGCGGCCTGGTGGTCGAAGCCCGCCTGGACAAGGGCCGCGGCCCGGTCGCGACGATCCTGGTGCAGTCGGGTACGCTGCGCCGCGGCGACGTCGTGCTGGCCGGTTCTTCGTTCGGCCGCGTCCGTGCGATGCTGGACGAGAACGGCAAGTCGGTGGCCGAAGCCGGTCCGTCGATCCCGGTCGAGATCCAGGGCCTGACCGAAGTGCCGAGCGCCGGCGAGGAAGCCATGGTCATGGCCGACGAGCGCAAGGCGCGCGAGATCGCACTGTTCCGTCAAGGTAAGTTCCGCGACGTGAAGCTGGCCAAGCAGCAGGCGGCGAAACTGGAAAACATGTTCGACCAGATGGCCGAAGGCGAGGTGAAGAACCTGCCGCTGATCATCAAGACGGACGTGCAGGGTTCGCAGGAAGCACTGGTCGGTTCGCTGCAGAAGCTGTCGACTTCGGAAGTGCGCGTGCAGGTCGTCCATGCGGCGGTCGGCGGCATCACCGAGTCGGACGTCAACCTGGCGACCGCGTCGAAGGCAGTCATCATCGGCTTCAACGCCCGTGCCGACGCCCAGGCGCGCAAGCTGGCCGAAGCGAACGGCGTCGACATCCGTTACTACAGCATCATTTACGATGCGATCGACGAGATCAAGACGGCACTGTCGGGCATGCTGGCGCCGGAGAAGCGCGAGCACATCACCGGCCAGGTCGAGATTCGCCAGGTCATCATGGTGTCGAAGGTCGGTGCGATCGCTGGCTGCCTGGTCACGGATGGCGTCGTCAAGCGTACCTCGTCGGTTCGCCTGCTGCGCAACAACATCGTGGTCTGGACCGGCGAGATCGACTCGCTCAAGCGCTTCAAGGACGACGCGAAGGAAGTTCGTGCCGGTCTCGAGTGCGGTCTCTCGCTGAAGAACAACAACGAAATCCAGGTCGGCGACGTTCTGGAAGTGTTCGAAGTGCAGGAAGTGGCCCGTACGCTGTAATCGCAGCGCGGATCCAGAAAGCGCCATCGCCGGGCTCGCGCCCGCCCGATGGCGTTTTTTTTGCGCCCGCCCTCTCGCACACCTGCACGCGTGCCCGCGTACGCCCCCTTGTACGCGATCGATGTACCATTGTCACAAAACCCCCAACAACGAAACATGGCAAAACACAGCAAAAACATTCCCCAGCGCGGCTTGCGCGTTGCCGACCAGATCCAGAAGGACTTGTCGGAACTGATCGCATTCGAACTGAAGGACCCGCGCGTGGGCATGGTCACGCTGACCGAAGTGCAGCTCACCCCGGACTACGCCCATGCGAAGGTTTACTTCACCCTGCTGAAGGACAGCAAGGAAGAGGTCAAGCAGACGCTCGAGGGCCTCTCCAAAGCCGCCGGCTACCTGCGCAACCAGCTCGGCAAGCGCCTGCACATCCACACGCTGCCGCAACTGCACTTCCTGCACGACACCTCGACCTCGCGCGGCCTGCAGATGTCGGCGCTGATCGACCAGGCCAACGCCGTGCGCGCCGCCGACTTCGGCGAAGACGAGGCAGACTCGGAGTGAACGCTCGCCCGCAAAAAAAGCCGCGCGACCTGGTCGACGGCGTGCTGCTGCTCGACAAGCCGGTCGGCCTGTCCTCGAACGACGCGCTGATCAAGGCCAAGCGCGTGATGAACGCGAAGAAGGCTGGCCACACCGGCACCCTCGATCCCTTCGCAACGGGGCTCCTGCCGCTGTGCTTCGGCGAAGCGACCAAGTTCTCGCAGGATCTGCTGGAAGCGGACAAGACCTATGATGCGACCGTACACCTGGGCATCATGACGACGACCGGCGACACCGAAGGCGACACCATCGAGACGCGCGAAGTCGACGTCACGCTCGAGCAGATCGAAGCGGCGCTGGCGCGTTTCCGCGGCCCGATCCTGCAGGTGCCGCCGATGTACTCGGCCCTGAAGCGCGACGGCAAAGCGCTCTACGAATACGCGCGCGAAGGCATCACCCTCGAACGCGAAGCACGGCCAGTGACGATCCACGGCCTGGAGCTGATCGGGTACGAAACGCCGATGCTGAAGATCCGTGTCACCTGCAGCAAGGGCACCTACGTGCGCGTGCTGGGCGAGGACATCGGCGCAGCCCTGGGCTGCGGCGCGCACCTGAATGCGTTGCGCCGCATCCAGGTCGGTGCACTGACTGCCTCGACGATGATCACGCTGGAAGAGCTGCAGGCGCATCCCGACCCCCGTTCGCTGCTGGCGCCGGTCGACGCCTTGCTGTCGAGTTTCCCGTCGGTCGAACTCACGGACGAGCTGGCGAAGCGCTTCCTGAACGGCCAGCGCCTCGCGCTCGGGAAGGAGTCGGTCATGGTGCCCCAGGAGCTGGGCAGGGTGCGCGTGTACCACGGTGAAAAACTGCTCGGCACGGCGAACCTGCAGGAGTATGCGATCCTGGCGCCGGAACGCCTGATCGCTGCAGCCCAAGCCCAATAACTACGCTGCTTGCCGACGTAGGGTGGGCGCCCCGTGCCCACGCGTGGAGTCTGCGTCGTGTTGGCGTTTATAAAGGGCTGCGTCTGCTCATCGTTCACGGTGGGCACAGGGCGCCCACCCTACGTTGCCTCATCTTAATTTGCGCAGCGCAGCGAAAATCCTGCCCAAAAACCCTTGAAATCCCGGCAAGCCGTTGAAATTGCGGGGCTTTTCCCTGGAAACGTCACATTCGCGTGCTATACTAGTCGGTTTCCGAAATTGGCAGCACCGTACACATCCGTACATCACGCAAACCACGCTTGAAATCACATGTCAAATACCAAACGCGCAATTCGTAATATTGCAATCATCGCCCACGTTGACCACGGCAAGACCACGCTGGTCGACCAGCTGCTGCGCCAGTCGGGCACCTTCCGTGAGAACCAGGCCGTGGACACCCGCGTGATGGACTCGAACGACCTCGAAAAAGAACGCGGCATTACGATTCTGTCGAAGAATTGCGCGGTCGAGTACGAAGGCACCCACATCAACATCGTCGACACCCCTGGCCACGCCGACTTCGGCGGTGAAGTGGAACGCGTGCTGTCGATGGTCGACTCGGTGCTGCTGCTGGTCGATGCGCAGGAAGGCCCGATGCCGCAGACCCGTTTCGTGACCCGCAAGGCGCTGGCCCTGGGCCTGAAGCCGATCGTCGTCGTCAACAAGATCGACCGTCCGGGCGCGCGCGCCGACTGGGCGATCAACCAGACCTTCGAACTGTTCGACAAGCTGGGCGCCAACGACGAGCAGCTGGACTTCCCGATCGTCTACGCCTCGGGCCTGAACGGCTACGCCGGCATGACCGAAGACGTGCGCGGCGGCGACATGAAGCCGCTGTTCGACGCCATCCTGAAATACGTGCCGGTGCGTGACGACAATCCGGACGGCCCGCTGCAGATGCAGATCACCTCGCTGGACTACTCGTCCTACGTCGGCAAGATCGGTATCGGCCGCGTCAACCGTGGCCGCGTCAAGCCGGGCATGGACGTGCTGGTCGTGAACGGCCAGGACGACAAGAATCCGATCAAGGGCCGCATCAACCAGGTGCTGAACTTCAAGGGCCTGGAGCGCGTGCTGGTCGACGAAGCCGTCGCCGGCGACATCGTCCTGATCAACGGTATCGAAGACATCGGCATCGGTGTGACCGTGACCGCCGTGGATACCCCGGAAGCGCTGCCGATGCTGACCGTCGACGAGCCGACCCTGACCATGAACTTCATGGTCAACAACTCGCCGCTGGCCGGCCGCGAAGGCAAGTTCGTCACCAGCCGCCAGCTGCGCGACCGCCTCGAGCGCGAACTGAAGTCGAACGTGGCGCTGCGCGTGCTGCCGACCGACGACGACACCACCTTCGAAGTGTCGGGCCGCGGCGAACTGCACCTGACCATCCTGCTGGAAAACATGCGTCGCGAAGGCTTCGAGCTGGCCGTGTCGCGTCCACGAGTCGTCTTCAAGGAAATCGACGGCGTGAAGTGCGAGCCGTACGAAAACCTGACCGTCGACGTCGAAGAAGTGAACCAGGGCGGCGTGATGGAAGAACTGGGCCGCCGCCGTGGCGACCTGCAGAACATGGAATCGGACGGCAAGGGCCGTGTCCGTCTGGAATACCGCATCCCGGCACGCGGCCTGATCGGCTTCCAGGGCGACTTCATGACCTTGACCCGCGGCACCGGCCTGATGAGCCACGTGTTCGATGCCTACTCGCCGGTCGATACCGGCAAGGGCGAACTGGCCGGCCGTCGCAACGGCGTGCTGATCTCGCAGGATGACGGCAACGCCGTCGCCTACGCACTGTGGAAGCTGCAGGACCGCGGCCGCATGTTCGTCGAGCACAACACCCCGGTGTACGAAGGCATGATCATCGGTATTCACTCGCGCGACAACGACCTGGTCGTGAACCCGATCAAGGGCAAGCAGCTGACCAACGTCCGCGCCTCGGGCACCGACGAAGCCGTGCGCCTGGTACCGCCGATCCAGATGTCGCTGGAATACGCCGTCGAGTTCATTGAGGACGACGAACTGGTCGAGATCACGCCGAAGTCGATCCGCCTGCGCAAGCGTTACCTGAAAGAGCACGAGCGCAAGAAGGCATCGCGCGAAGGCGCATAATTTCCGCTGCGGACGTATCGTCCGCGCTGGAAGCGAAAAGACCCGCTGCTTGCAGCGGGTTTTTTTTCGCCGCGAGCATCGTAGGGTGGGCACGGGGCGCCCACCCTACGGGACGCAGCGATAAGGCAGGGCTTGCTACCATCTGTCCATGCGCATTCTCTGGACTTACCTGAAACCGCACTGGCGCCTCGGGCTACTGGCTCTGCTTCTGGCGGGAATCGCCCAGGTGCTGGCCCTGGTCGATCCGATCATCTTCGGCAGGATCATCGACCTCGTCACGCAGCGCGGTCCCGGCGACCCGGACCCGATGCCCCATGTAATGCGCCTGCTCGGCCTGGCGGTGCTGGTGGCCGTGCTGTCGCGCCTGGCGAAAGCCTTGCAGGAATACGTGACCCGGCTGGTGGTGCAAAAGCTCGGGGTGGCGATCTTCAACGACGGCCTGCGGCACCTGCTGCGCCTGAAATTCCAGGAGTTCGAGGACCTGCGCAGCGGCGAAATGCTGTCCCTGCTGCAGAAGGTGCGCGCCGACAGCGAACGCTTCATCAATACCTCGATCAATACCGTCTTCGCCTCACTGGTCGGCGTCAGCTTCCTGGTCTGGTATGCGGTGACGCGGCACTGGCTGCTGGTGCCGGTGTTCCTGGTGGGGGTGCTGGTGCTGGGCGGCCTGACCGGACTGCTTAGCCGCGAGATCAAGACCCAGCAGCGCTCGATCGTGCGCGAGACCAACCGCAATTCCGGCTTCATCACCGAGTCGCTGCGCAACATCGAGCTGATCAAGAGCCTGGGCCTGACCTTTCCCGAGATCCGGCGGCTGCGCAGCCAGACCGACGCCATCTTTGCGCTGGAGATGGAGAAGGTCAAGCGCATCCGCCTGCTGTCCTTCCTGCAGGGCTCGACGCTGAGCCTCCTGAAGCTGGCCATCCTGTTCGCGCTCCTGTGGCTGATCTTCCGCGACGTGCTCTCGACGGGCGAACTGATCGCGATGCAGTTCATCTCGGTGTCGATCTTCGCGCCGCTCCAGGAGCTGGGCAACATCATCCTCGCGCACCGCGAAGCGGAGGCTTCGCTCCTGAACTTCAGGAACCTGATCGACAAGCCGGTCGAACGCCGTCCGCCGGACCCGGTCGAGATCGGGCCCTTGAGCGAGCTGCGCTTTGCAAACGTGCGTTTTCGCCACAAGGGTGCGCAGGACGACGCCCTGGCCGGCGTCTCCTTCGAGGCGAAGCTGGGGCAGACCATCGCCTTCGTCGGGCCGTCGGGCTCGGGCAAGTCGACCCTGGTCAAGCTGCTGGTCGGCCTGTACGCGCCGGCCGCGGGCGAGGTGTTCTACAACGGCGTGGCGACCACGAAGCTGCGCTACAACCGCGTGCGGCGCCAGATCGGTTTCGTGACCCAGGAGACTTACCTGTTCGCCGGGACCATCCGCGACAACATCCGCTTCGTGCAGCCCGATGCGAGCGACGAGGAGATCGTGGCGGCGATGCGCCAGGCGTCCTGCGCCTACCTGCTGGAGCGCTCGCCCGAGGGGCTGGACACCGTGATCGGCGAGCGCGGCATGAAGCTGTCGGGCGGGGAGAAGCAGCGCCTGTCGATCGCGCGCGCCCTGGTGCGCCAGCCGGCGCTGCTGATTTTCGACGAGGCGACCTCGGCCCTCGATTCGCTGACCGAAGAGCAGATCACGAACACGGTGCGCGAGATCTCGGCGCGCGCCACCCAGATCACGATCCTGATCGCGCACCGGCTGTCGACCGTGATGCACGCCGATACGATTTATGTATTGGAGAAGGGGAGGATCGTCGAAAGTGGCTCGCATGCCGCGCTGCTGGAGGCCAAAGGGCTGTATTACGCGATGTGGCGCCAGCAGATCGGAGAGCGGACGAAACCGCCCGGCGCCGGCTGAGCGGGGTCATGCGGCGGCGAGAGGCTGCACACAATGACCGATGCTCCAGCCACCACCGTATATGCTAATTGCTGAAGATGTTAATCTGTGTCAACATCCTTGTTCGCGCTAGCGAAGAACGGAAAAACCGCAGAATGAACAAACAAAAGTTCGTGCATGTCACAGAAAATGATATTCCGCTAGGAAAGCCACTGCCATGGGCGCTTTTTTTAAGCTCGGGTGAGCTCCTTGCGCCTGCCGGTTACATAGTAACAGACCGAAGTTCTCAAGAGCGTCTGTTGCAGGCTCAAGCAATGCGGCCTATTCAGCCGGAAGACAGGCAACGGAAACTAATCGCCGTGGACGAGGATTCGACACGTGGGCAGGTTTTTACCGATCCTCTACTCGCACTGAAACACAATGCGGAAGGCATGGTGCTCACCTTCCAGCTTCCCGGGGATTTCGAATCACGCTCGGCACAAGTCGAGTTCTATGGTCGAGTGCCCATGCAATCGATCATCGTGTCAGCGCCGGTGGTACGTGCCAGCAATGGACAAAGCTGGCAGCATTTCGACGGTCTCCCCATGACCGCACAGGTCGTTTTAGGGCGAACGGTGAGTGTCTTCAAAACGTCCTTGCTTCGCTTCGCTTCAATACCCAGCGGGCACCTGTTCCTGCGCTACCCAACCGAAGCCGTCACCAAACCTTTTCGTCGGTCTCTGCGGGTCGACGTCAAGCTACCGGTATCCATCACGCTATCCGACGGTACGACTCCGGGAATACTTACTAATCTGTCAAGCGGAGGGTGTGCAATTGCCAGCCCCTTTGTGTTGGGCGACGTCGGAAGAGAGCTCATGCTTGCCTTTCGCCTCAAGATTAGTGGGAAAGCACATCTGGTGCAGCTGAGTGCCACGATTCGTACGATCAAAGGGAAGATTTCACAGCAGATGCAGTACGGGGTAGCTTTTAATCATGGCACTGACGAAGCTGTTGAATTGTTGCTGAAGTCGTTCATCTACGAGCAACTCGCTGAACAGTAACTACAGATACAGTCTGCATACGTGCATGGGCAGGAACAGTAACCCGACGTGCAAGCCTAGCTGCGATAAGGCCCGTTCTTACTGGTAGGCGTCGGTTGCTTCAGCCTTTTGATCTTGCCATACTCGCGGATCCACCTGCCACCTCAGTCAATTCTTCCTGGGGTGGTAGTGCCTGCTCATGCGGCCTCCTTTCAGCATGGCATGGAGTTGCCTGTCAAGTGAGGCCGCCCATGTTACACTCCTGGGCATAGCCGTCGATGAGATCGCCTACGCTACAACCTTCAGGAACTGGCTGACAGCCGCTCGCGACAATGTGTTTTCCTTGTACTTAATCTGCTTCGCCTTGTCTGAGCATCGCATTTCAGGGTGAAGGCTTGTCGCCGATACATCCCATCTCTTCGTACCTGAGCACGCCACTTCCCGCCAGGGAGCCTTGTGAACGTCGCCATCGCGCCCAATTCCTGTGTGTTTGATTATGCCCTGATCATGATCGATTTAACCCCTATCGTGTGCACCTCGTGTGCACGGAATGCTGCACATGACTGATTCCAAAGAAAAAAACGCCAATAAAAACAGACGCTTGCTCAGTGTCGCCCCCATGATGGACTGGACCGACCGCCACTGCCGCGTGTTTCACCGCCAGATCACCCGCCATACCTGGCTGTATACCGAAATGGTCACCACCGGCGCCCTGGTCTACGGCGACGTCGAGCGCCACCTGCGCTACGACGACATCGAGCACCCGATCGCCCTGCAACTGGGCGGCAGCGAGCCGCTCGATCTGGCGAAAAGCGCGAAGCTGGGGCAGGAGTGGGGCTACGACGAGATCAACCTGAACTGCGGCTGCCCGTCCGAGCGGGTCCAGAAGGGCGCGTTCGGCGCCTGCTTGATGAACGAGCCGCAGCTGGTGGCCGACTGCGTGAAGGCGATGCGCGACGCGGTGACGATCGACGTCACCGTCAAGCACCGCATCGGCATCGACCACAACGAAAGCTACGATTTCGTGCGCGATTTCGTCGGGACGATCGCCGACGCCGGCTGCCGCACTTTCATCGTCCACGCCCGCAACGCCATCCTAAAGGGACTCTCGCCGAAGGAAAACCGCGAGATCCCGCCGCTGCGCTACGAGGTGGCCTACCAGCTCAAGCGCGATTTTCCGGAACTGGAGATCATCATCAACGGCGGCGTGAAGACGGACGACGAGATCGCCGCCCACCTGGCGCACGTGGACGGCGTCATGCTGGGCCGCGAGGCCTATCACAATCCCTATGTCATGGCGAACTGGGACGCGCGCTTCTATGGCACGGATGCCGCCCCGAAGACCCGCGCCGAGGTGCTGGCCGCGATGGTGCCCTACATTGCCGACCAGCTGGCGCGCTACGGCGGCTACGGGCTCAAGCTCAACAGCATCACGCGCCACATGCTGGGCCTGACAGCCGGCCTGCCGGGCGCGCGCGCCTTCCGCCAGATGCTGTCCGACCCGAAAAAGCTCGCCGGCGGCGACCCACGCCTGCTGCTCGAGGCGGCCGCGCACATCCGCGATCTCTGAGCGCTTCCCGCTCCCTTCCTCTTCCTTTCCGCTCCGCGGTGGTGCGCCGTGCACCACCGGCGTGCAGCCGCGCCCTGCGACAGAGATTCCTGTAGGAAATTTACTACACGGTCATCGGAATTTGTGTAGACAGCTCCTGCCGTGCTTGCTCTGCAGCAAGACCCAATCCATAATTTGTTTTGCAATACTGAAGATTTGCTGAAGAAACGTTCCCGTCCCGTGAGGCGTTTTCTTCCCAATGCAGATTTTTTCTGACTCGGGGTCCAGCTTTGCTTTATCCTTGCGGAAATATAATTTCCGTAAGGGAAGCTGTTGTCGAGCAGAACTTCACGCGGACATAAAAATTCCAGGCAAATCTGATAACAGAAGAGGGAAGGGCGAGATGAATTTAACGAACATGAAGGTCGGGGTGCGCCTGGGGCTGGGTTTCGCCCTGGTGCTGGTGTTGCTGGTCGCTGTGACCGTGGTCGGCGTGCTGCGCATGGCCCAGATCCAGGATCGCCTCGATCACGTGGTGAGCGTGAATAATGTGTCGAGCCGCATGGTCATCGATATGCGCAACAACGTGCAGGATCGCCTGGCCTCGCTGCGCGTGCTGACCCTGATGTCCGACCCGGCCGACATGGAGCCCGAGCTCAAGAAGTTCAAGGAGCAGACCGCGAAGTACAACGAAGCGCAGAACAAGCTCGGCCAGATCTTCTCCGCCGAAGGCAGCGACGCCGAAAAGGCCCTGCTGGCCGAGATCAAGCAGCACGAAGCCGCCGCCCTGCCGGCCATCGCCAAGGCCTCGGAGCTCTACCTGGCCAATAACGCCATGGACGCGACCCGCGTGATGGTGCGGGAAGTGCGTCCGGTCCAGAAGAAGTGGACCGAAGCACTGGACAAGCTGGTCGCGCTGGAAGACGCGCAGAGCGCCCAGAGCCAGCAGGACGCCGCCGACGCCTTCGTCAATGCGCGTAACTTCATGGTCATCATGCTGGTCGTCGCCGTCGTCATGGGCGTGGCCGCCGCCTGGGTCATCACCCGCGGCCTGATCAAGCAACTGGGCGGCGAGCCCGACTACACCACCAGGATCGCCGGCAGCATCGCCCACGGCAACCTGGCGATCGCGATCGACACCAGCACTGCCAAGCGCGGCAGCCTGCTGGCTGAAATGAACGAAATGCGCAATAGCCTGGTCAAGATCGTCGGCCAGGTACGCCGCGGCACCGAAACCATCGGCACCGCCTCGCGTGAAATCGCCGCCGGCAACATCGACCTGTCCTCGCGCACCGAACTGCAGGCCAGCTCGCTCGAAAAGACCGCCTCGGCCATGGAAACCCTGACCACCACCGTCAAGCAGAACGCCGACCACGCCCGCGAAGCCAACCAGCTCGCCGCCACCGCATCGGACGTGGCGCGCAAGGGCGGCGACGTGGTGTCGCAGGTCGTCGGCACGATGGGCGAGATCAACAGCTCGGCCAGCAAGATCGCCGACATCATCGGCGTCATCGACGGCATCGCCTTCCAGACCAACATCCTGGCGCTGAACGCCGCCGTCGAGGCGGCCCGCGCCGGCGAGCAGGGCCGCGGCTTCGCGGTCGTGGCGTCCGAAGTGCGCAACCTGGCCCAGCGTTCGGCCGCGGCGGCAAAGGAAATCAAGACCCTGATCGGCGACTCCGTCGAGAAGGTCGAGCGCGGCAGCAAGCTGGTCGGCCAGGCCGGCGTGACGATGGACGAGGTGGTGGCAAGCGTCAAGCGCGTGACCGACATCATGGGCGAGATCGCCAACGCCAGCGCCGAGCAGAGCGCCGGCATCGAGCAGGTGAACATGTCCATCATCGAGATGGACAGCATGACCCAGCAGAACGCCGCGCTGGTCGAGGAAGCTGCCGCCGCCGCCCAGAGCCTGCAGGACCAGGCCGGCGAACTGGCGCGCGTGGTCAGCATCTTCAAGCTGATCGAAGGCGAGGAGACCCTGGCCGAGCCGGTCCTGGCTCCGGCCGCTGCCGCACCGGTGGCGAAGGTGCCTGCGGTGCGTGCTCCGGCTGCCCGTACCCCTCGTCCGGCGCTGAAGAAGCCGGCCGCGGAGGCCGCACCGGCCAAGCCGAAGAAGGCAAGCATTGCCGCCGGCAACGACGAATGGGAAGAATTCTAATTTACGGCGAAGCTGCCGACCACACTGAAAGACCGCAAGCAGTCAGCGGCACATTAACTACTTTTGGGATACTAGAACTATGAAAAAGCCTTACCTGAGCGCCATTGCCACCCTCGTCTTCGCCTCGTTTGCCGGCTCGGCATTCGCCGCCGAAGTCCCGGCTTCCTTCGATCCGTCGAAGTGCAAGGTCGAGTACCCGAAAGCTTCCCTGATGAACGAAGAGCAGGGCGTCACTTCGATGTCCTTCGTCGTCGGCGCCGACGGCAGCGTCGTCGATTCGAAGCTGGAAAAGTCGAGCGGTTTCAAGGGCCTCGATAGGGCAGCCCTGAAGGGTCTGTCGGCATGCAAGTTCAAGCCGGGCACCAAGGACGGCTCGCCGGCCCAGACCACGACCAAGGTCGACTACGCCTGGAAGCTGGACTGATCTGTCCGTTTCACCTGAGCATCAACAACAGCCGGCCTAGCGCCGGCTGTTTTGTTTCCGGCCTGGACGGCGGCTTGCTGTTACAAATTCCCGATGGTGTAAAAGCTTCGTTACCCAGGGTGCGAGTAAATGTTTCGGGTGTAAGAACTTGCATCAGTTCTACTGCATGCGGGCACGTTTGACTATAGTGATCTCACACCGAACCGAAAGGAGCACCACCATGAAACGAATCCTCTTCACTGCCGCCGCCGTCCTGATCAGCACCGCCGCCTTCAGCCCGGTCCAGGCGCAGACCCGCACCGAAGTCATCATCGTCAAGAAGGCGCCGCCCGCGCCGCGCCACGAGGTGATCCCGGCCGCGCGCCGCGGTTTCGAATGGGTGCCGGGTTACTGGAACTGGACGGGTCATCGCTACACCTGGGTCAAGGGTCACTACGAAAAAGTGCGTCCGGGCTATGTCTACCAGCGTGCCGAATGGCGCCGCGACCGTAACGGCTGGTACCTGGAGCAGGGCGGCTGGCGCCACGGCGACCGCGTTGCCCCGCGTCGTGACAACGACCGCGATGGCGTGCCGAATCGCTACGACCGCGACCGCGACAATGACGGCGTGCCGAACCGTGTCGATAACCGGCCGAATAATCCGAACCGTTACTGATCGGGAAGGGCGGGCTGGCGCAAGCTGACCCGGAAATGGAAGGGCCACCCCAGGGTGGCCTTTTGCTTTTCGACATCACCTCCATCTCAAGAGGCCCCGAAACCTGAAGAATACGGCGCACAAAGCAAAAAGCCCAGTCCGGGGACTGGGCTTTTGCTGAATTCTTGGGGTGGCTGATGGGACTCGAACCCACGACAACAGGAATCACAATCCTGGACTCTACCAACTGAGCTACAGCCACCATTGTCTTGCTTTTTGTCTTCAGTGCTGCGAAGACAGAACAAGATTATACAAACTCCGAAGCAAACTGGCAAATCTAATTGTTCGGTCTGATCAACAAAGTTCCGGCAGGCCCGGATTCGACCTCGTGCACCGGTGGATCGAGCCCGAGCAGGCTGGCGAACGCCGCCGACAGCGCGGTCGCGCTGGCGCTGGTGTAGCCGTCCAGGCGGGCGTGGTCGCGGGATACCGGGCGCGACAGGCCGCCAGCCGCGAGCAGGCGCGCGAGCTGGCGCGCCACGGCGTCGCCGGTGTCGACCAGCGTCACGCTGCGGTCCGTGGCGCGCGCGATGATCTTCTCGATCGAGGCCTGCACCAGCGGGTAATGCGTGCAGCCGAGCACCAGGGTGTCGGCGCCGCCGTCGAGCAGCGGCAGGATGTAGCGCGCCAGCAGCGCGTCGGTCTCGTTTGATTCGAGTTCGCCGAACTCGATCTGGTCCGCCAGGCCGTGGCAGGGCTGCAAGAGGAAGCGCGCGCCGCTCGCCGCGCTGATCTGGTCGCGCAGTTGCAGGAACTTCGCGCCGGACAGGGTGCGCTCGGTGGCCAGCACGCCGACGGTGCCGCTGTGCGTGGCGGCCGCGGCGGGCTTCAGGCCAGGCTCGACACCGACGATGGGCATGCCGGGGAAGCGCTCGCGCAGGCGGGCGATCGCGGCGACCGTCGCGGTATTGCAGGCGACGACGATGGCTTTGGCCTTCTGTTCGACCAGGAAGCTGCCGATGGCGAGCACGCGCTCGACCACGACGGCTTCCGGCTTGTCGCCGTAGGGGGCGAAGCCGGAGTCGGCGAAATACATCAGGTGTTCGTGCGGCAGCTGCGCGCGGATGTGGCGCAGGACCGACAGGCCGCCTACCCCGGAGTCGAAGATGCCGATGGGGGCGTCGCGAAGCGGGGCAGGGGTCATGGATGTGAGGTGATGCGAACGTGCGTTGAACGCGTGGACGGCAGAGCCGTCCACCCTACGTCACTCAAGCGACGGTGACGGGAATGTTCTTCAGCGATTCGATCTTCGCTGCCCATTCCTTGGGACCGGTCTGGTGCACCGAGGTGCCGGTCGAATCGACGGCCACGGTGACAGGCATGTCCTGAACCTCGAACTCGTAGATCGCTTCCATGCCCAGGTCTTCGAAGCCGAGCACCTTGGCCGACTTGATCGCCTTCGACACCAGGTAGGCCGAGCCGCCGACCGCCATCAGGTAGGCCGACTTGTGCTTCTGGATCGATTCGATCGCCACCGGGCCGCGCTCGGCCTTGCCGATCATCGCGATCAGGCCGGTCTGCTCCAGCATCATGTCGGTGAACTTGTCCATGCGGGTCGCGGTCGTCGGACCGGCCGGGCCCACGACTTCCTCGCGCACTGGATCGACCGGGCCGACGTAGTAGATCACGCGGTTGGTGAAGTCCACCGGCAGCTTCTCGCCTTTCGCCAGCATGTCCTGGATGCGCTTGTGGGCGGCATCGCGGCCGGTCAGCATCTTGCCGTTCAGGAGCAGGGTCTGGCCCGGCTGCCAGGAAGCGACTTCTTCCTTGGTCAGGGTGTTCAGGTCGACGCGCTTCGACTTCTGGGTGTCCGGGGTCCAGTGCACTTCCGGCCAGGTCGACAGCGCCGGCGGCTCGATGTAGGACGGGCCCGAGCCGTCCAGCACGAAGTGGGCGTGGCGGGTGGCGGCGCAGTTCGGGATCATCGCCACCGGCTTGGATGCCGCGTGGGTCGGGTACATGTTGATCTTCACGTCCAGCACGGTGGTCAGGCCGCCCAGGCCCTGGGCGCCGATGCCCAGCGCGTTGATCTTGTCGCACAGTTCGATACGCAGTTCTTCCAGCTTGTTCTGCGGGCCGCGCTGCTTGAGCTCGTACATGTCGATGTCTTCCATCAGCGACTCTTTGGCCATCAGCATCGCCTTCTCGGCCGAGCCGCCGATGCCGATGCCGAGCATGCCCGGCGGGCACCAGCCGGCGCCCATCAGCGGCACGGTCTTCAGGACCCAGTCGACCAGGGAGTCCGACGGGTTCAGCATCACGAACTTGGTCTTGTTCTCGGAGCCGCCGCCCTTTGCAGCGACTTTCACGTCGACGGTGTCGCCCGGCACCAGTTCCATGTGCACGACCGCCGGGGTGTTGTCCTTGGTGTTCTTGCGCTCGAAGTGCGGGTCGGCCACGATCGATGCACGCAGCTTGTTGTCCGGGAAGTTGTACGCGCGGCGCACGCCTTCGTTGACGGCGTCGGTGATCGAGCCGCTGCCGAAGCCCTCGAAGCGCACGTTCATGCCGACCTTCAGAAACACGTTGACGATGCCGGTGTCCTGGCAGATCGGGCGCTTGCCTTCGGCGCACATGCGCGAGTTGGTCAGGATCTGCGCGATCGCATCCTTCGCTGCCGGGCTCTGCTCGGCCTCGTAGGCGCGCGCCAGGTGCTGGATGTAGTCAGCCGGGTGGTAATAGCTGATGTACTGGAGCGCAGCGGCGACCGATTCGATCAGGTCTTCCTGTTTGATGACTGTCATGACAATTCTCTTGTGATGTTAGTGACGAGGGACGTTAATGCTGTTTGGGCTGGTGGTGCGTTGCGGTGGTGATGCGGTCGGTCCAGGAAATGGCCAGGGCCGAGAGCAGGAAGGCAAGGTGGATGACCGTTTGCGCGATCAGCACCTTTTCGTTGTAGCTGCCTGCGTTGATGAAGGTCTTCAGCAGGTGGATCGAGGAGATGCCGATGATGGCCATCGCCAGCTTGGTCTTCAGCACCGAGGCGTTCACGTGCGACAGCCATTCCGGCTGGTCGGGGTGGCCTTCCAGGTGCATGCGCGAGACGAAGGTCTCGTAGCCGCCGACGATCACCATGATCAGGAGGTTCGAGATCATGACCACGTCGATCAGGCCGAGCACGACCAGCATGATGGTCGTTTCCGTCAGCTTTTTCGGACCGTTCGTCATGCCGACGGCCTCGAGGATGTGCTGCAGCGAATCGGCATTGCCGAAGGCGGCGCCGATCAGGTCCTTCAGTTCGACCCAGAAATGGAACACATAGACGCACTGCGCCAGGATCAGGCCCAGGTAGAGCGGGAGCTGCAGCCAGCGGCTGGCAAAGATCAGGCTATTGAGAGGGGTAAGCTTGCGGTGTTCGAGTGTGGGCGGGTTTTGCGACATCGGGTGCGGCTCCAGGGTTCCGACAAAATACAGCCCATCATTTTACACCTCCTTTGCCGCGTTGCAGCAGGCCGCCTCGTTTGCGCCATGGTTGGTAAAATCGCACTCATATAGGGATGGTGCGTTGTAAGCGCTGGGTAAGCGAGCGCGCCTAAGGTATCTGGCAAAACTACTACTATGGAGACTAGCATGGCCGAGAACGAGAGCAATCAGGAAAACCATGGCTTGCAGGAAAACCGCGTGTTTCCGCCGCCGGCCGGGTTCGTAGCCAATGCCGCGATTTCCGGCATGGATGCCTACAACAAGCTCTGCGCCGAAGCGGAGTCCGACTACGAAGGCTTCTGGGCGCGCCTGGCGCGCGAGAACCTCGACTGGCACAAGCCCTTCACCAGCACGCTCGATGAATCGAACGCGCCTTTCTATCAATGGTTCGCAGACGGCCAGCTGAACGCGTCGTACAACTGCCTCGACCGTAACCTGCAGAACGGCAACGCCGAGAAGACCGCCATCATCTTCGAAGCCGATGACGGCACCGTCACCCGCGCCACCTACCGCGAACTGCACGAACGCGTCTGCAAGTTCGCCAACGGCCTGAAATCGCGCGGCATCAAGAAGGGCGACCGCGTCATCATCTACATGTCGATGTCGATCGAAGGCGTGACCGCGATGCAGGCCTGCGCCCGCATCGGCGCCACCCACTCGGTGGTTTTCGGCGGCTTCTCGGCGAAGTCGCTGCAGGAGCGCATCATCGACGCCGGCGCCGTCGCCATCATCACCGCCGACGAGCAGCAGCGCGGCGGCAAGTCGCTGCCCCTGAAAGCCATCGTCGACGAGGCGCTGGCCCTGGGCGGCTGCGACACCGTGAAGGACGTCATCGTCTACAAGCGCACCGGCGGCAATATCGCCTGGACCGAGGGCCGCGACATGTGGCTGTCCGAGCTGGTCGACAACCAGAGTGCCGAGTGCGAACCGGAATGGGTCGACGCCGAGCATCCGCTCTTCATCCTCTACACCTCGGGCTCGACCGGCACCCCGAAGGGCGTCCAGCACTCGACCGGCGGCTACCTGCTGTGGGCCGCGCTGACGATGAAGTGGACCTTCGACATCAAGCCCGACGACGTGTTCTGGTGCACCGCCGACATCGGCTGGGTCACCGGCCACACCTACATCACCTACGGTCCGCTGGCCGTGGGCGGCACGCAGATCGTGTTCGAAGGCGTGCCGACCTACCCGAACGCCGGCCGCTTCTGGGAAACCATCGCCAAGCACAAGGTCTCGATCTTCTACACGGCGCCAACCGCGATCCGCTCGCTGATCAAGGCCTCCGACGTGGACGAGAAGGTACACCCGAAGAACTACGACCTGTCGAGCCTGCGCCTCTTGGGCTCGGTGGGCGAACCGATCAATCCGGAAGCCTGGATGTGGTACTACAAGAACGTCGGCCAGGAACGCTGCCCGATCGTCGACACCTTCTGGCAGACCGAGACCGGCGGCCACATGATCACCCCGCTGCCGGGCGCGACCCCGATGGTGCCGGGCTCGTGCACGCTGCCGCTGCCGGGCATCATGGCTGCGATCGTCGACGAAGCCGGCGCGGATGTCGCGAACGGGCAGGGCGGCATCCTGGTGGTGAAGCGTCCATGGCCGTCGATGATCCGCACCATCTGGAACAATCCGGAGCGCTTCAAGACCAGCTACTTCCCTGAAGAACTGGGCGGCAAGTACTACCTGGCTGGCGACGGCGCCATCCGCAACAAGGACACCGCCTACTTCACCATCACCGGCCGCATCGACGACGTGCTGAACGTCTCGGGCCACCGCATGGGCACGATGGAAATCGAGTCGGCCCTGGTGGCGAACCCGCACGTGGCCGAGGCCGCTGTGGTCGGCAAGCCCGACGACACCACCGGCGAAGCCATCTGCGCCTTCGTGGTGCTGAAGGGCCCGCGCCCGACCGGCGAGGAAGCGAAGAAACTGGCAACCGAGCTGCGCAACTGGGTCGGCAAGGAGATCGGACCGATCGCCAAGCCGAAGGAAATCCGCTTCGGCGACAACCTGCCGAAGACCCGCTCCGGCAAGATCATGCGCCGCCTGCTGCGCGTGCTGGCCAAGGGCGAGACCATCACCCAGGACGTGTCGACGCTGGAAAATCCGGCGATCCTCGATCAGTTGAAGGAAACGGCCTGATGAACGGGGCGCCCGGCTGAGTTGGCGGGCGCCCTCTTCATCGCAGTGTTGACGCCGCCCCGTTTCGACAGGGCGGCGTTTTCTTATGTGGTGCCGTCCGGCTCGCCGCCGAAGGCTTTCATCAGGGCTTCGCGGTCGATGGTCTTCTTTCCCGCATCGACGCCGGCCCGTCCGCGGCGGCCGGCGAATTCTTCCTCGATGTTGTCGCGGTAATAGCTCCAGGGCGAGGCCGAGGTGGAGAGCTTGCGCCAGACTTCGGCGCCGACCGAGGAATAGTCGATTGCGCTGCCGTCGTCGAACTCCACGCGCAGCATGCGCTCGCGCGCGTCGTAGCCGATGGCGCGCAGCTTGCCGGCGTTGATTTTCTTCATTTCCATGGTGAGCTCCTGTGCGGTGGTGCGTGTGGCTGCAGATGATCGCATGATCTGAACGGCAGCGCAGCAGCGGCGTTGACGCCGGTTCGGAGGCGGGAAGAGGGCAGGAAAAGCGGATGAGGGCGTACTGATTGCCAGGATGCTCTTGTACAGCCGAGAAACCTTGTTATAATGGGCGGCTTCGCGACATAGCGCGCGGAAACCCATCAGGAGAGATGGATGAGTGGTTTAAGTCGCACGCCTGGAAAGCGTGTATAGGTTAATAGCCTATCGGGGGTTCGAATCCCCCTCTCTCCGCCAGGAATACAAAAAAATAGGCTACCCTCGGGTGGCCTATTTTTTTGTTTCATGGCGGAGAGAAGCAAGGCGCCTGCGCGCCTTGCGCGGTCGCCAAGGCGGCAGGTTCGAAGCCTTGCGCGTACTCGCGCAAGGGCGGCCCGCGGGACGTGGGCGAATCCTTCTATCCGGTTAGAAATCGCGACAGGCTACCCTCGGGTGGCCTATTTTTTTGTTTCATGGCGGAGAGAGGTACGGCGCCTGCGCGCCTTGCGTGGTCGCCAAGGCGGCAGGTTCGAAGCCTTGCGCGTACTCGCGCAAGGGCGGCCCGCGGAACGTAGCCGCATCCTTCTATCAGAGCAGGATCGCGACAGCCCCCAGGCCAGATGCCGCAAATGAAAAGGCCACTGTTCTCCGGTGGCTTTTCCCGCCCTCTCTTGGCACCGAGCAGCCGCTTCCCGCACCATGTCTACAATCTCCCCGTCAGCGAGCGCCCCGGCTGATAGACCACCCGGCCGATGACGCTGATGTCGCCGCTACGCGCATTGACCGGTCCAAAATCCGGATTGATCGAATGGAGATACCACTCTCCATTACGTTTGATCATTTGTTTCACGCAGCAATCGCCGTCGAAGTTCAGCGCGTACAGCTCCCTGTGGACGAGCGTCTTGTCGGTAGGATCGATGACGATCACATCGTCTTCGAACATGAGGGGCTCCATGCTCTGGCCTCTTACCTGGATCGCAATCAGGGCATCCGGGTGGAGTTTGCTTCGGACGATGTCGTTTTTCGGGACCTTCAAGCTTCCGCCATCTTCCACAAGCGGTTCGGTTTCGAACCGGGAAACACCGGCGCGCAACTTGAGCTTGACGAGCTTGATGTCGACCGTGTCCGAATCCTCTCCGGCGGCGACGCGCCTTGCGCCCGACAAGGGGCCATGCCTTCCGTCTGCCGCGTTCGCATCGGCCAGGAGCGCGGAAACGTATTCGCTCAATTGCGCCTGCAGGCGCGGGCTGAAGTCGGCAACAGGGCAGCCAAGGATCGATGCGAAGCGTGTGGCAGCGTCGACGTTCAGCGGAATGCGCCCGTTCAGGTACTGGCTCAGGGCGCTTTGATTGAAGCCCAGCATTTCGCCGGCCGCCTCTTGGGAAGCAGGCCGGCCAGCTTCCTTCTGACGTTTTTGCCATTCAGCGAAACGCAACTTCAGGCGCGCGGCATCGTCGAGTTGCTCTTGGGTAAGGGGAAGGGCAGGCATGCTCGCAGGGTGTAAGGAAAACTACATTGTACAATTAGTCGGACTGTTGACCAAGCTCATTAGTCAGACTAATATACTCCTTAAGAGACGAAAAAACTACATGTTCCGTAGCAGGCCAGCTCACGTCCATGGTGACGAGCCCGCGGAGTCGCGCTACCCGCTTCACCTCGCGCAGGCCCTGTGAGCGCAGCACCGTCATTTTCGTGAAGCGCGTGGCGTGGCGAGGCATATTTGCCCAGATTGAAAGGCAGAAACATGACGAAAATAACAGTACCGGAGTTGACCAGCTACGCCGGCGCCATCAGCGCAATCGGCGCTTCGCTGACCTTGACCGAGATCGGCGTGCTCGTCGGTATCGTGACGGCCATCCTGACCTTCTGCCTGAACGCCATCTACATGCATCGCAAGGACGCACGCGAGCAGCGGCAGGCCGAGCTCGCCGTGCGCGAAAGCGAAGCGCGCCTGGCTGCGCTCGGGGTAAAGCGATGAACCGTGTTCTCTTTCGCCGGCGTCCCGCGCTCGGAAGGGTGGATGGCTAGCGGGTTCGCTACCTCAACGGCCAGAACCATATTTCCGCCGCGCTGAAGTAGCAGCTCCGCGCACATTGATAGACCCCGCCGGTTGCTGGCCAGAGCAGGTCGATATGTCCACCGCCGCCTAGCTCGGCACCGTGGATCCTGAAAAACGAAACGACGCCGCTCCGGGTGCCGATGCTCGCCTGTGCACTTTGGGCGTTCATGAACACTTCAGGATTACCCCAGATTCGCTTGAGGATGCCCGATAGGCGGGCTTGGCCCGGTTCGATCCGTTTCCCCTTCAGCGTTCCGTCATTCGCCACCATGCGAGCGCCTGGAAGTGTCACGCCGGCGCCCAGGAGGGCCATGCTCATGCGAATCGCGCAGGTATCGAGGAACGCCGGGTTATTGGTCAGGTCAGTCCAGCCGATCAGCGGGTACAGCTCCTCACGCTTTCCGACCTTCGGGTAGTGCTGGTAAACCACCTGAAATGATGGCTTCATGGTTTGACTCCGTTGGCTGGTGGACAGGGATGGGCGCGACTGAGCAGGGTCAGGAGCAGTACCGAAGCGTTCTTCTTTCGTTCGGCTGCTGGGAGTTTGGCTATCTGACCGGCCAGTTCGTAGGCCAGGTCGGGCGTCTTCAGCTGATTGACATCGCACCAGATGCGCCCCTCGGCCGTGTCCCTGGCGCCGTCGAGATAGCTGTACGCCTTCTCTCGCTGCAGGTGTTCGTAGCTGTTCGCCGGCACGGGCTTGCTCAGCATTTGCACGAAGCCGTCACCACTGAGAGTGGGGGACGATGGCGCTGCCTGGGCAAGAGCCAGGGCCGCCAGCCCGAGAGGAACGGCCAGCATGTGCAGCGCGCGCATTACGCCACCCTGTTTGTCGACAGGTCCCAGCCTCCAGCCGTATTGCCGGCAGTACCGCCACCTACTTTTTGTCGGGTATAACGCCACTTCACCTTGGAAAACTTGAGCGAGACCGCCTCGCTCATCGTGCTCCCCGGTGTGACAGACGGCGCGATGTAGCCGATCAGGACGTTCTCGAGCTCAATTTCGTAATACTTGACGCGGGCACCATCTCCGTCCGCCCGCATGAACTCGAACTTCGCTTTTGGAATCGTCTTGCCCATTGCGCAGTGTTGCGACAGGATGGGTGAGGCCAGGTCGGCCAATTTGTGGAAGCTGATGTCCGATAACTCGGCTCGTTCAGCGGTGTGTCCGCCAGCGGTAGACGCGGTGGCGGACTTCGGTTGGCGAAGGTTCCAGTCGACCGACAGACATTCGATCCAATCCTTGTGAGTGTCGTCCGTGGACTCGCCCTTGATGCCGTCTAATTGCAGGTACACGTCAATCGCCATATTGCCTCCTGTATGTAAGGAGGCAATTGTGCGGCTGTTGACTTTAAAGTAACTTATTAACCGTCAACGGATGATCTGCCTCCGATCAGGTACGCACCAATAGTCCGGCTGGCGCAGCACGCGGAAAACCGTTTCGCTGGCGTAGGAACTGAATTGCAATCCAAGCACCGCATGGCTGCCGGGGCAGACAAATTTGGCTCAGATTAGACACTTGCCTACTGAACTCGTATCGAGTCACTTGGCCTCGTCGGCTCCCGCCTTCGCCTCAGCCGCCTTCGCCGTACTCGCCGCCGCACTAAAATCCAGAAACGCCCGTGCACGCTCATCATGCTGCGCAACCCGTTCGATCCGCGCCAGCACCTGGGGCAGCCACTTCGGTCGATGCTCTTCCCGCATCCCACTCAGATCGCTCGCGGCAAAATGGTGCTTCTCGAGCAGCTTGCCGTTGTTGCGCCACCTGTCCGCCACGCGGAGGATCGCTTCGTCGGGTTTGCCAGGACAGGATTTGCGGTTGATGATGGAAGCCTGGCCGGCGGTTTTATCCGGCTCGGGCGGGTTCACGTGTTCGAATTCGCCGAGCTGGGTGGTTTCCGGCCAATCGCGCACGAAAGGCACCATGACGCCGGTGAACTTGCATTTGCTGTCGTCGCGCCACCACTCCCTGGAGCGCATGCGCTTCTATACGTTCCGGGACGCCACGCCCGTCCGTTTGCGCAGCCGCCTGACCCCAAGCACGGTTGCCGTCGCACTCAACAACACCCCGCCGCTCCCCAGCAGGAGCAGGACGGCGTCGCGCATCCAGCGCGTGTCCAGCATCGACGGCAAATCCCAGCTGTGCAGGAAATTGAAGAGCCAGCGGCCTGTGCGCTGGGTACGGTCGAGGCTGGATACGAGCTGGCCCGTGTAGACGTCCAGATGCGCCCAGGTATTGCCTTCATCTCCGTAGGCGACCCGCAGGACAGGAAGGCGGCGCTCGTCCGCGCCATACATCGATGCTGCGCCGCGCCTGTAGTAATAGGCGTCGTACTCGCCGAGCATGGCGGCGCCTGCGACCGGGGCTGCGGACATGCGCCGGGCGGCATCGAGCAGCGTTTGTTGCGGCCACCGGTCGAGCGTCGTCAAGCCGCCAGCGTGCGCAACGACCAGGGTGGTTTGCCCAGCACTGTCCCGAGCAAGAAGAAAGGGCTGCCCCGCGAGCACCCGCCATTCCAGCTCACTGGCCCGAAAGCCGGCCGCATCGAGCGTGGCGAACACCTGCGGCAAGCGCACATCGAGCCGGTGCGCCGCCACGCTCCCGCCTTCGTAGGCCGCCACGTCCGGCCGCTTGCTCCGGGCGTCGAACATGCCGAGCGGATTCATCGACATCAGGCCGCTGAAGATCCAGGTCAGCAGCACCGCCCCGAACACCAGCCCGAGGATGTGATGCCAGCGCAGGTAAGCCTCCCGGAACGGCGACTTCGACCCGCTCTTGTAGGCGCCCGCAAAGCGCCAGCGCCAGATGCCGTTCAGCGCACCCGTGAAGGCCGCGACCACGCCGACGCCGGACAGGATGATCACCGTCCAGCTCCACACCGGATCCGTCGGCCGGTCGCGGAACATGTACAGCCAGTGCAGCCATGCGCCGGCGAAATTCCACAGCCGCTCCGCCCGCGGGGCGTCGAGCACCACCTGGCCGGTCGCCGACGACACGTAGAGCCGCGTCGCCGCTTCATCGCGCATCTCGACCACGTGCAGCGGCCGGTGCGGATTGAGCGAGCGCGAATGCGTCCAGCGGTCCTCGTCGACGAGGCCGGCGTACTCGCCGGCAGCGCCATGCATGAAGGCGCGCGCCGCCGCCAGCGCCTGCGCCGGGCCGACGACGAGGCGGGCCCCGCTCTCGGCATCGACCGCAAGCCGCCCGCCATCGCCTTCGGATACAACATAATGCGGCCGCCCGCCAATCGACGTCAGCACCATGCCCTTGACCTCGGCCGGCGCCCGGCTCTGCGCCAGCGCGGCCTCGACCGGGATGCAGCAGCTTGGTGCGGACAGGGCCGGCAAGCCACCCAGCCGCTCCCAGGGCGCCAGCTTGGGATAGCCGACAAACAGCATCACCATCCCGCTGACGAACCACAGCGCCATCAGCACGCACATCAGGACGCCCGTCCAGCGGTGGACGAGGAAGGTCATGCGCTTGGCCCGCGATGCAAAGCTCATGCAGGCCTCCGTCAGAAACGGTGATCCAGCACCAGCTCGACGCGGCGGTCCGGGCCGACCAGCCACTGCGTCGGCGTGTAATAGGCCGTGGCGTAGTAGCGCTTGTCGAAGACGTTGAAACCGCGCAGCGTCAGGCTCGTTCGGGGCGACGCCTTCCAGCGCAGCGAGGCATCGGCCGTCGTGTACGAGGGCATGCGCAGCGTGTTGGCGTTGTCCGCAAAGCGCGCGCCCACGTGCCGCAGGCCGGCGCCCGCGCTCCAGTCGGGCTGGAAGTCCCAGCGCAGCCAGAGGTTGGCGGTGCGCTTCGGCACGTCCGGCGGCAGCTTGCCGGCGCGCGAGACGAGCACGCCGCCCACCGACTCCTGGAAATCCTCGAAGCGCGCACGCAGGAGGGCGGCGTTCGCGTCCAGCGTCCAGTCGCGCGCGAGCGTCATGCTGAGCGTGCCCTCGACGCCGGTCGACGAGCGCTCGCCGACCTGGATGCTCTGCGACGGATTGGCCGGGTCGCGCGTGAGCAGCTTGTCCTTCCTGATGTCGTACACGGCCAGCGTCCATTCGCCCTGCCGGTTCCAGAACACGCGTTTCAGGCCCACTTCGAGCTGGCGGCCGGTGGCGTTATCGAAACGGCTGTTCGCCGGCGACAGGAAGAACAGCGAACTGACCGGATCGGCCGCCTTTGCCACCTGGCCGTAGACGCTGAAGTCCGGCGCCAGGACGTAGACGGTTCCCAGGCGCCAGCCGACGTTGGCGAAGGTCTTGTCGAAAGCGAGGTTCCCCGCGACGAGATTGCGGCGCTCGAGGTCCGCATGGTCGTAGCGCAGCCCGCCCAGGACCGACCATTGCGTCGTCAGCGCCAGCCTGTCCTCGAGGAACAGGGAATACTGCTTCGCCTCGGTGCGGTAGCGGGGAATGGTCGGCACCGGGCTGGTGAAGAGGCCGGGTTGCGGATCGAAGGGATCGACGGACCCGGAAGAACCGGTATAGGTGTTGTTCGTGTGCGTGAACGAGGCGCGGTTGACGTCGAAGCCACCCGACACCTGGTTGTCCAGGCCGAACAGGCGCCCCTTGACGGTCGCGGTGGTGGTGTTCCCGGTCTGCTTCTGGTCGTGCAGGATCTCGGTGTTGTCCGAGCGGTCGATCAGCCGGGTTGCAGGGTTGTAGACATAGGCCTCGGCGTTGCGCCAGTGCCGATTGCTGTCGACGTGGTAAAGCCGGCTGCGCACCGTCGTGCGCTCGTTCGGCCGCCAGTTCGCCAGCACATCGAGCCAGGTGTCCTTGTATTCGATGGTGCTGTCGGCAACGTTGTAGTTCTTCCCGCTCAGGGCTTCCAGTTGCCGGCCCTCGACCAGGGGCGTGCCGAAGTAGCGCATCGGTTTCTGGCGGCCGTGGGCGGCGCTGAGCCGCACATCCAGTTCGGGCGACAGGTCGAAGCGCAGCGCGCCGGAGACCGAGCGGCTGCTGCTGTCGCCCATGTCGACCCAGCCATCGGAACGCTCGCCGCTGGCGTCGAAGCGGTAGGACCAGCGTTCGTCCAGCGCGCCGCCGCTGCCGACAGCCAGCCGGCGCGTGCCCTTGCTGCCGAGCGCGGCCTGCACTTCGTTCTGCACCGCGCCGCGCGTCGGCTGCTTCGGGATCACGTTGACCACGCCGCCGATCGCGCCTTCGCCGTAGATCACCGCGGCCGGCCCGCGCAACACTTCGATGCGTTCGACCGCCCAGGTGCTGAAGGGGAAGGTGAGGCCGGCACCGCCGTACTGGCGCATGCCGTCGTACAGGCGCATGACGGAGACGGTATCGGTAAAGCCGCGCGAGGCGAGCGAGGAGCCGCCGTTGCCGGGGTGGGGCATGCTGCTGATGCCGGGCGCGCGCGTGATCGCCTCGACCAGGCTGGCGTCGCCGCGTTCCTCGATCTGCCTGCGGGTGATGACGTCGACGCTGGCTGGCGTCTCCAGGCGCGACAGGCCGAGGTTGGAGCCGGTTCCGGTGTCGTCCCTGAGCTTGCCGGTGTCGAGCGCGCCGGTAACGTGCACGGTCGGGATGGCGGGTTCGTCGGCAAAGGCCGGGAGGGCCGCGCTGCCGATGGCGAGCAGGCAGGCGAGATGGCAGGGTATGCGGGTGAAGCGGCGCTGCGGCGCCGCGATGGGGACATGCGGTTTCATGGGTTTTCCGGTCGTGTGACAGCCTGGGGCGGCGAAGCAGCAGTGGCGACGGCACGCATGTGATGGACACAGTCCGGCGCACGTACGCGTCACGCGGGCGCCCTCACTTCAATGAGGATCGACGCCGGCGCTGCTGGAGAGATGGCAAGGCTCAGGCCAGCGCAGGCGGGCCGCGCGGCTGCGCGAAGGACCACGCGAACAGCGGGCGTGGCGCACGATGGAAAAGAGGAGGGTAGAGGTCATGGCCGCCAAGCGCGGCGACCACGAAGGCTGCCGGCGGCAGCAGGGCAAAGGACCCGGCGTGCGGTGCGCAGTAGGCGCAGTGCATCAGCCCTTTGAGGAACTTGTCGGACGTAGGGGCATCCGGATCGGCCGGCATCGGCAGCATCTCGATGCCCATGGCCGTACAGATCTCGACCTGGCGCGTGGCCGGGGAAGACAGGCTCAGGGTATGCGAAACGACCGGGGCGAGCGCGTTGAACAGGACGGCCAGGCTGGCAATCCGGGCATATGCGATCCACTGTCTCGTCATCCTGACCATGCGAACATTATAGGCCGGGGAGGTCGCGCGACCCCGGATTCGGCACTGGACATTTTGTCCACCTGCCGTGGCGCTGGACGAGCCAAAGAACACGCTGGCCTGCAGGACATTACTGTTGAGTTTCGGCATGCTGCAGCGCGTCGGAAAATCTTACATGTATTTACACCCATGCGTCCGGCTTGAAGCAAGTGCTTGATTTTATGAGATGTCATGCCTCTGGCACACCGCTTGCTATCTTGAAGAACAGGTTGTTACCAACAACCATACACCACGGAAAACCGACAATGAAACTCTTCAAAAAACTCATCTGCGCCACGGCTGTGGCACTGTCCACGGCTGGCGCCGCGCACGCGGGTCCGGTCCTGAATAACTGGGTTTTCAACCCAACCGGCGGCGGCTTCGACGACGGCCAGCTCATCAACGAATACCTGGACGTCAACGGTAACGCCTTCATCCAGCTGACGTCGACCGGCAACGGTGGCTTCTCCTTCAAGGAAACCGCTGTCTTCAACATTACCCAGGCCGACAGCAACGGCAAGCTGTTCCCGCAGACCTTTGCCGGCGGGAACATTACTGCGACCTTCGAGGCGGTTGGCACCGGCACTTTCGGTGGCGCCTTCAGCTTCACCGGCGGCACCATCAAGATGTACCAGAATCCAACCAACAGGCAGTACGGCACGACGGCGGGCCACTATGGCGCGGACCTGGGCAACGTGATCGCCACCTTCAACGTGCTCGTGGGCGGCGGCGGCCTCGTCGATGCCAACGGCAGCCCGACCAATAACGGCCAGGTCAGCGTCTTCGCCAGCGCCGACCCGGGCATGCTGGAAAGCGGCTACTTCTTCCGCAGCAACGGCGACGACCTGTCGACAGAGTCGGTTCTCTCGTTTGCCTTCACGAATGCAAACACGGTCGGCCGTCCGGGTAGCCGTCTCGTGAGCGAAGTGGCCTGCGAGTTTGCCGGCTTCACCGGCGCCGGCTGCAACGGCACGAGCTATCGCAACCGTCCGGGCCAGTACTTCTTCATCGGCGGCAATGGCCAGTTCAAGCTGGCCGAGGGCGCCGAAGTGCCGGAGCCGGGTTCGCTGGCGCTGTTCGGCATTGCCATGCTGGGCGCCGGCGTGGCAGTGCGCCGCCGCAAGGCTTGATGCCTCCAGCCTGGAGGAGAAGAAAGCGGGCCAAGCCCTAATGCCGTTTAGTTAAGCTGGAAATAGCTTGGTTCTGGCAGGCATCGTAGGGTGGGCACTCTGTTTAGCACAGGGACATAGGTAACACCTGTCTAGAGACATGGGTAACACTGCGTGGTGCTATTTTAGCTGCTGGTGAGGTCGATCTGTGCAACCTGTTGGTGGCAGAAGATGACGTTGAAGACGCCGTCCTGATCCGTCGCTCTGATTGCCACAGGCTCTTGGTACAAACCTTCACCCACAAAGTAACTGCGGCCCTTGAAATTGATCTGGCCGTGCCGCTGTACGGTACGCACGATGTCGCCGTCGTCATATTCGATCGGCGGCAGGTGGGATGGAAAACTGCGCGCACTGGGCTGGTAGCGGGTGGCGGGAGCTTTTTGTCCCAGTGCCTCGTGGGGACGAATCAGGTTGTATTGGTCGCGCCAGGCATCGAAGGCCTCCTGGCACGCGGCAAGCGAGCCATAACCGTAGCGCTCCAGGAGTTCGCGCTTGAGCGTTCGATGAAACCGCTCGTCCTTGCCCTGCGTTTGCGGATGGTGCGGACTGCTATGGCTGACGCGGATACCCAGGCGTACCAGCCACACCTCGAGCCGCGAGATGGATTTATGCCCGGCTGTTCCCCAAGGCGCACCGTTGTCGCAGGTAATGCGCTGCGGCAGTCCATATTTTTGAAACGTCCTTGTAAGCACAGCCTTTGCCTGCGGGCCGTCTTCGCCCGAGCACGCAGCCAGACACAGCGAAAAGCGGGAGTGATCATCCAGTACTGTCAACGGATGGCAGCGGCCGGCCGCTGCATTGGTCAAGGCAAAATGGCCTTTGAAATCCATCTGCCACAAGCTGTTCGGTTCCTCGTGTTCGAAGCGTCCCTTGGCAGGCTTGGTCTGGCTGACATGAGGCACTAGTTGGCGCCCATGCCGTCTCAAAATGGCAGCAATGGTGTTTGGATGCGGTTTGCCCGCGGTCTCGGGGAGCAGTGCTTTGAGCTTGCGGGCACCCCAGCAGGGATACTTGTCGTGCAGGTTCAATACTGCCGCCTCCAACTCGGCACCGCATCGCTTGGGCGACGACAGAGGACGGCGTGAGCGCTCTTGCAGCCCTTCTGGGCCGTGCTTCCGATACAAATCGAGCCACTTGTAGCCAGTCTTTCGGCTGACGCCGAAAGACTGGCAAAGCGCTGTCATGTTGCTGTCAGACGCATCCGCCAGCATGGCAAATTCAAGACGAGAGGACATACGGGAACTTTCCTTCCAAGGCATCGCACACTCCACTTGTTAGCTGTGCAATGATCATAAAAGGTGTTACCTATGTCTCTAGACAAGTGTTACCTATGTCTCTGTGCTGAACACACTCCGTGCCCACGCGTTACGTGCGCCTCCTTCGTCTGCCGACAGGAACTTCCCGCCCGCTAAGGTCAATCCTGGCCCGCTTCCATTGCACACGTTGCGGGCGAAATGTCGCCGCATGTGACTGCCGGTCACGTGCGTAACGCGTGGGCACGGGGTGCCCACCCTACGACTACGGCTTGACTGAACGGATTACGGGCCATGCCCGCTTTTTTTACGCCTGCATCCCGGGCCTCGCATTCGCTCCGGTCGCCGATCGTAAGGGATGGGCCGATACATGTTGAACGCCTCCGCCGGTGATGGCAAACTGGTCATCCCAGCTACCATCACACCACCCGGAGGATGACGATGAGTACATTGACTAGCGGCCATGGCGGTACCCCAGCCGGCATCGGCAAACGAAGCGTGCTGCGCGTCCTGCTCGGGACAGGCGCGGTCCTGCTGGTGCCGCTGCTGGCAATGCAGTTCACCCGGGAAGTCAACTGGACCGCCCTCGACTTTGTCGTGGCCGCCATCCTCCTGGCCGGCGCCGGCTTTGCGCTGGAACTGGCCGTGGGCAGGGTGGCCAACACGAGGCAGCGCCTGCTGTGGGTGGCCGCAATCGCGCTGGCTTTCGTGTATGCCTGGGCCGAACTGGCCGTCGGCATCTTCTTCCACTTCGGCAGCTGAACCTGCCTCGACCAGTCGGTGCCTGCGTGACCGCAAAGGTCGCGCAAGGCCCGACATTGCACAGGAAACCCATGAAACGCATCCGCTTCCTCCTTGCGGTTGCAGGTCTCGCCTGTTGCGCCATCGCGCCGGCAGCGGAACAAGCCCCGGCGCGCACGCAGGCCGAGGTCCGGCAACTGCTCGACTTCGTTGCCGCTTCCGGCTGCCAGTTCAATCGCAACGGTGAATGGCACGACGCCAAGGCGGCGCGTGCCCACCTCGAACGCAAGTACGAATACCTGCGGGACCGGAACATGGCGCCGGACGCCGAAGCGTTCATCGCACGCGCCGCTACCGAGAGCAGCCTCAGCGGCAAACCCTACCAGGCGCGCTGCGGCAATGCACAGCCGATCCCGAGCGCCCAATGGCTCACGACGGAACTCAAGCGCCTGCGCGCAGCGCAGAAGTAGCCGCGGGGCAAGTGCGCCTCGATCTTGTCATTTTGCTGTCATTCGCCTGACATTTTTGTTTGTTGTAATGCATCGGTCTGCGCTGCCCACGCGCAGGCCGGGCTGCGGGACGCCGCCATGAGGCCGTCACCAGTCCTCCAATCCATCGCCGGCACCCTGGCCGATCCCACTTTGGAGAATGCACAGCATGACAAACAAGGACCTCTCGCCGTCGCGGCGCAACCTGCTCAAGGGCATGGCCAGCGCATCGGCCCTGCCTTTCGTCGGCGCCTTCGCCGCACTGCAGTCGCAACAGGCGCTCGCCGCCAACGGCGCCACCACCCTCATCCCCAGCCCCTATGGCCCGATCGCCCCGGCGAAGGACATGACGACCGGGCTGCCGCTGCTGCAACTGCCTCCAGGGTTCACCTACAAGAGCTTCGGCTGGCGTGGCGACCTCATGACCGACGGCAAGGCCTGCCCGGGCGGCCACGACGGCATGGGCGTGGTCGTGTCGCGCAAGGTCGGCCGCAGCAGCGAATTGGTGCTGGTGCGCAACCACGAGATCGGTTCCACCGCCCCCGGCAATTTCCTGAACGCGAACGGCGTCTACGACAGCGGCAGCAGCAGCGCCGGCTCGAACAACCGCTTCGGCGGCGGCACCACCAACCTGGTCTTCCGCGACGGCAACTGGGTCAGCATGACCCCGAGCCTGGGCGGCACCCAGACCAACTGCGCCGGTGGCATCACGCCCTGGGGTACCTGGCTCAGCTGCGAGGAAGTCGGCTCCGACGCGATCAGCCCGGCCGGCAAGAAGCACGGCTATGTCTTCGAGGTGCACGCCGATCCGAAGCTGACCACCGGCCTGCCGATCGTCGGCATGGGCCGCTTCGCGCACGAAGCCGCCGCCGTCGATCCCGTCACCGGCATCGTCTACCAGACCGAGGATTCGTCGGGCAAGTCCGGCTTCTACCGCTACGTGCCGGACGTGCGCAACGGCGCGCCGGGTTCGCTGGCGATGGGCGGTGTGCTGCAGATGGCGAAAGTGAAGGGCAGCCCGAACGTGAACCTGGGAACGGCGGCGGTGAATGCCACCTATGAGCTCGAGTGGGTGACGATCGCCGATCCGGACCGCAACCGCGGCGACGCGCTCGGCCCGACCGGCATTGCCATCGCGAATGCCGCCGGTCCTTTTGTCCAGGGCTGGGTGCAGGGCGCGCTGCGCATGAACCGCGGCGAAGGCATCTGGTATGCGCAGGGCAAGATGTACGTGATGGATACCTCGGGCGGCGCCGTCTCGCGCGGCGCAATCTGGGAACTCGACCTGGCCAACCAGGTCCTCAAGTGCATCTACTCGAGCCCGAGCCCCCTGGTCGGCAACATGGGCGACAACCTGACGGTCAGCCCGCGCAACGCCGTCCTGGTCTGCGAGGACGCCTCGACCGCCGCCACCGACCCCTTCGGTTTCGGCCAGCGCCTGATGGGCATCACCGGCGCGGGCGACGCCTACATCTTCGCCAAGAACAACGTGGTGCTCAGCGCCGCCCAGCTGCAGGGCGCGGACAAGCTGACCACGCTCGCGGGCGACCACCGCGGCAACGAGTTCGCCGGCGCCTGCTTCGACCCGACCGGCCGCTACCTGTTCGTGAACATCCAGACGCCGGGCATCACCTTCGCGATTTCCGGTCCCTGGGCCAGGGGCCCGCTGTAACACATACAACCATCAGGGGAGCAACATGACCATCACCAAATCCATCCTCGCCTTTGCCGCCGCCATGACCCTGGCCGCACCGAGCCAGGCCGCCATGCTCGTTACCTCGGCCGGCAGCACCGTCACCGACTACAGCGGCGCCGGCAGCATCTCCTTCGACCTCGACCTGGAAAAGCTGGGCACCAGCAGGCTCAGCTTCGTGCTCGAGGAAGAAGACCTGCTCGGCCCGCTGAGCCTGAACGCCATCGTGCGCAACCTGAGCGGCGCCGCGCTGAACCAGTTCGTCTTCAAGCTGGAGGGTATCGATTTCGCCTCCTACGGCAGCGTGACGCCGACCTTCGGCATGCTCGGCCAGGTCACGGAAACTCCGGACTATGCGCATATCGGCTTCAGCAAGCCGGAGTGGGCCGAGTTTCACTTCGGTAATCCGCTGCTGGCCGCAGGCGCCGCCGACTGGTGGCTGGACACGCGCGGCCTGAACGCGGGTGACCGTTTCGCGATCGTGGCCACGGTGCCGGAACCGTCCTCGCTGGCCCTGACGCTGCCACTGCTGGGCCTGGCGGGACTGATGGCGCGCCGCCGCGACTGAGCACAGGTATTTGTTTCTGGTAAGCATTTATGGCTCACCGTTAATTACCGCACGGGCATTTTCTAATTGCTGGGCTAGCCTAAACCGCTAGCTCGTCAATGAAAGTGCCCATGCTCGACACCATCGTCTACCAGTCGATCTTTGCCGGTTCCCCGATCGGAGCCTGCATCCTCTCCGCCAGCGAGAACCCGATCATTCTCGACGCCAACGAAGCCTTCCTGCGTAACGTCGGGCAGGCGCGCGCGCACGTGATCGGACAGCCCCTGTTCCACGTCTTCCCGGATGCGCCGGACGATGCCGGCATTCCCGGCAGCAGCGGCGTGATGGCGCTGCGCATGTCGCTGGCCCAGGTGATAGCCAGCGGCAAGCCGCATGCGTTGCCGACCCAGCGTTATCCGGTGCGCACGCCGGGGCCGGATGGCGTGGAGCAGTTTGTCGAGCGCTTCTGGAACGCCACCAGTACCCCCATCTTCGACGCCGCCGGCCAGCTGCTCTGCATCCACCACGTGACGATCGAGGTGACCGAACAGAAGCGGGCGGAGGAAGCGCTGCGGCTGAGCCGGCGCGAAGCGCTTGCCGCCGCCCGCGAGGCCGAGGCGGGCAGGGCGCGGCTGGGCGCCGTGCTGCAGGCCGCGCCGGTCGGCATCGTGATGGCCGACGCCAACGGCAAGGTGCTCGAATCGAATGCCGCGCATGACGCGCTGTGGTGCCGCCACGGCCTGCCGTCGAGCAGGCCGCTCGACTTCGCGGAGTGGAAGGGGTGGTGGGCCGACGGATCGGCGCGCCACGGCCAGCCGGTCGCGGGCGGCGAGTGGCCGCTGGCGCTGGCGCTGCGCGGCGAGACCAGCGAACCGCACCTGATCGAGATCGAGACCTTCGACGCCGCGCGCGAGCGCCGCATCGTGGTGTGCTCGGCCGCACCGGTGCGCGGACCCGAAGGCGCCATCGACGCGGCCGTCGTGGTCCTGCTCGACATGACCGAGCGCCTGCGCGCCGAGGCCGCGCTGCGCGAAGCGGACCGCCGCAAGGACGAGTTCCTGGCGATGCTCGCGCACGAGCTGCGCAATCCGCTGGCGCCGATCATGGCGGCGGCCGAACTGCTGGCCCAGAAAAACGCCGCGCCCGACACCGTCAGCCAGGCAAGCGGCATCATCGCGCGCCAGGCGCGCCACCTGACCGGGCTGGTGGACGACCTGCTCGACGTGTCGCGCGTGACGCGCGGCCTGGTGGTGATCGACCGCGGCCGCGTGGACCTGGGCGCGGTGGTGGCCGAGGCGATCGAGCAGGTGCAGCCGCTGGTCGCCTCGCGCGGCCACCGGCTCGAGGTGAATGTGCAAGAGGCACCGCTGGTCGTTCCGGGTGACGGGAAGCGGCTGATGCAGGTGGTGGCGAACCTGCTCAACAACGCGGCCAAGTACACGCCGCCGGGCGGCCGGATTCGCGTCCAGGTCCGGGCCGAGCAAGACCAGGCGCGCATCCTGGTGAGCGACAACGGCATCGGCATGAGCCGCCAATTGATCGGGCGCGCCTTCGAGCTGTTCGCCCAGGCCGAGCGCGATGCCGACCGCGTCCAGGGCGGCCTCGGGATCGGCCTGGCGGTGGTGCAGCGCCTGGTCGAACTGCACGGCGGCCGTGTCGAGGCGCACAGCCAGGGGCCGGGGCAGGGCAGCAGTTTTGCGGTCTGGCTGCCGCTGGCCCGCGACGGCGCAGCCAACGCGCAGCCGCCTGCCGTGATGGATGCCAGCCCGGGAGCCGTTCAGCGGCTGCGCGTCACCATCGTCGACGACAACCGCGATGGGCTCGAGATGCTGTCGATGATGGTCCGGCATTTCGGCCATGAGGTCGACGTGGCCCATACGGCGGCCGAGGTGCTGGAGGCGGCGCAGCGGACGGCCGGCGACGTCTACCTGCTCGACATCGGCCTGCCCGGCATGGATGGCTTCGAGCTGGCCCGCAGGCTGCGCCGGGACGCGCGCACGGCGCAGGCCGTGCTGGTCGCCGTCACCGGCTATGGCGGCGAGGAAGCGCGCCGCAGGGCCATCGAAGCCGGCTTCGACCACCACTTCGTCAAGCCCGTGAAAGGGGGCGAACTGCGCCTGCTGCTGCGTGACCTGGCGCGTGCGCGAGGGCGCCTGTTGCAGGAGCGCCGTACCGTCGCGCCAACTCGATAATGAGCTCGACAATAAGCGAAGAAGCAAGGAGATGTCAGATGTTTAAGCTTTGGTGTAGGAAAGATTGCCGCTGAAGCCGCCAGTCCATGCCGACAGCCCTATCGGACTGATCCTACGGGGGCACGGGTCTCAAGCGGTGTCATCAGGACGTTTTGCTGACTACCATGTACCTGTCTCAGCCAATTTCGAGCTGGGTTTTTAACTCACCAAGGAGGCAATCATGGCATCGAACAACCAAGGTGGTAACAACGGTAACCAGGGCAACAAGCAGAGCGGCGATACCAGCAACCGCGGTTTCGCATCGATGGATCCGCAGAAGCAGCGCGAAATCGCCAGCGAAGGGGGCCGTGCAGCGCACGCATCGGGCAATGCCCACGAGTTCACTTCGGAAGAAGCACGCCGTGCAGGCTCGATGAGCCACAAGAACGACGGCAACAACCAGAGCAGCGGCGGCGGCAGCCAGCAGAGCGGCGGCGGCCAGGGTGGCGGCACCCGCGGCGGCTCGCCGGAGCAGCACGCCAAGGCCGGCTCGCAGAGCCACAAGAACGACGACAAGCGCTAAGCCTGTAGTTCAGTTCCTACCTGTCCTCCCCGGTGCGCCGGGGTAACGAGACAGCTTCCGTTACGTGGTATGCGCCGCCGGATGCCTTGCGTCCGGCGCCTGCCCGGCCGGGATAGCCGATACGGGTGTGGATCGGCATCCCGGCCTTTGTTCGTTAACTCCCGGCGTATCGATACCGCATCCATGACGCTTTCCGCCGCCCCTTCCGCCTGAATCCGCCGCGTCTGGCACAATCTTGCCTTTGCGTAGCTTCTCCAAGGCTGCGCTGTTTCGTGATCGGAGTGGCTGTGTTGAAGGGTGTGCTGTGCGGCGTGCTGGCGGGTGCCTTGTGGGGAATGGTGTTCATCGTGCCCGAGCTGTTGCCGGGCTTTTCGCCGGTCGAGCTGGCGGTCGGGCGCTATGTCGCCTATGGCGCGATCTCGCTCGGCCTGGTGCTGCCCGGCCTGGCGGCGCTGCTGCGCCGCCTCACCGGGCAGGATTGCCGGGCGCTGCTGCGCCAGGCGCTGTCGGGCAACATCGTCTATTACATCTTTCTCGCGCTCGGCGTGCAACTGGCCGGCGTGGCGCCGACTTCGCTGATCGTCGGCCTGGTGCCGGTCTCGGTTACGCTGCTCGGACGGCGCGACCGCGGCGCCGTGCCGCTGGCGCGCCTGCTGGCGCCGCTGGCGGTGGTTGCGGCGGCGATCGTCTGCATCAATATCGACGTGTTCAGCCATGCCCAGGCGAACGGCAATTCGCTGGCGACCAGGCTGCTGGGCGTGGCCTGCGCCTGCGGCGCCCTGGCGTGCTGGACCTGGTACGCCATCGACAACGCGCGCTACCTGAAGCGCAACCCGCAGTTCAGCAGCGCGCAATGGTCCTCGCTGTATGGCCTGGCCAGCGGCCTGGTGGCGCTGCCGATCGGCCTGGTGGCCATGCTCATGCATGATGCCGTTCCGTCTGGCGCGCCCGCGCGCGACTGGGGCCTGTTCTGGACCTGCAACCTGCTGCTGGCGCTGGGGGCCTCGGTGATCGGCAACCAGTTGTGGAACGTCGCCAGCCGGCGCCTGCCGGTGACCCTGACCGGCCAGCTGATCCTGTTCGAGACCGTCTCGGCCATGCTCTACGGTTTCGCCTGGCGCGACCAGGCGCCGCGCCTGCTGGAGATCGTCGCGATCGTGCTGCTCGTCGCCGGCGTGACCTGGTCGGTGCGCCTGCATGCGAACGCGCCGCCGGCCGCGGCCGCCCCCGCCTGAAACCGGCATATACAGCAGGCCCGTGGCCTGACTGTCGAGTCGAACGGCGCCGCATGGGGCGTCCAGCCTGGACGTCCCAATGACGGGCCCACCCTGGCGGCGCGGCTGCGGTAACATGTTGCGATTTACGTTACCCATTCCCGTCACTTCATGGAACACCCGATGCGCCTTCGCACTCCAGTCCTTGCCGCGGCCTGCGCCGCCTTCAGCCTGTCCTTTTCCGCCTTTGCCCAGGAAGCCCCGCTCCTGAAGGAGCCGGCGCTGCGCGCCCACCTGTCCTTCCTGGCCGACGACCTGCTGGAAGGGCGCGGCACCGGCCAGCGCGGCGGCGACCTCGCCGTGCGCTACCTGGAAACCCAGGCCGCCGCGATCGGCCTGCAGCCCATGCCGGGCGGAAGCTACCGCCAGCCGGTGCCGGTCCAGGGCACGCGGCTGGTCTCCGGCAGCGTCGGCTTTGACGCCGGTGGCAAGCGCATCGCGCCAAAACCAGGCGAGGGCATCGTCTTCGGCACCGCCAGCGGCAAGGCCGACGTCGCGTTCGACGCGCCGCTGGTCTTCGTCGGTTACGGCGTCTCTGCGCCCGAGGAGAAGTGGGACGACTACAAGGGCCTGGACGTGAAAGGCAAGATCCTGGTCATGATGGTCGACGATCCGCAGCCCACGGCCGACGAGCCGAACCGCTTCGCCGGCAAGGCCTACACCTGGTACGGACGCTGGGTCTATAAGTTCGAGGAAGCGGCACGCCGCGGCGCCGCGGGCGCGCTGCTGATCCACACCACGCCCTCGGCTTCCTACGCCTGGAGCGTGCCGGCCAACAGCTTCTCGCACGAGCGCTTCCGCCTGGCCGGCCCCGGCAACCCGATCGAGGGCTGGCTGCACGAAGACACCGCGCGCGCGCTGTTCGCCGCCGCCGGCTTCGACCTCGACACCCTGCGCGCCCAGGCCGAGCGGCGCGATTTCAAACCGGTCGAGCTGAAGACCGTCGCGCACGTGCAGATGCAATCGAAGGTGCGCCAGGTCGAGCAGTTCAACGTGGTCGGCGTGGTGCCGGGCCTTGACCCGAAGCTGAAGGAGCAGGCGGTCGTGTACTCGGCGCACTGGGACCATTTCGGCATCGACGAGAAGCTCGGCAGCGGCCACGACCACGTCTTCAACGGGGCCATCGACAACGCCACCGGCACCGCCGCGCTGCTGGCGATGGCCGCCGAGGCGGTGAAAAAGCCGGCGCGCCGCACCCAGGTCTTCCTGTGGCCTGCGGCCGAGGAGCAAGGCCTGCTGGGCAGCGCGGCCTATGTCGCCAATCCGGTGGTGCCGCTGGCGAAGACCGCCGCCGATTTGAACCTGGACAGCCTGAATTTCGTTGGAAAAACGAAGGACATCGGCGTGCCGGGCGCCGAGCGCAGCAGCCTGTACGAGACTGCCGCCGGCGTGGCGAAGAAAATGGGCCTCAAACTCGCCCCGGCGATTCCCGACATGTCCGGCGCCTACTTCCGCGCCGACCACTTCAGCTTCGCCAAGGCCGGCGTGCCGGCCTTTAATGTCGGTTCGGCGGTGTTCTCGGGCGACGGCCACTTCGAGTTCGAGCACGCGCAGGCCCAGGCCAGCGCGAAGATGGTCGGCTACAAGAAGGATTACCACCAGGTGAGCGACGAGTATCGCCCCGAGTGGGACCTGTCGGGCATGCTGCAGCAGGCCCAGTTCACCCTGAACCTGGGCTATGCGGTGGCGAATGCGCCGGCCATGCCGACCTGGAAGAAGGGCGACCCCTTCGGCAGCGTCAAGCGCTGAGTTTCGCGGGGCCGGCACGGCGGCCAACCGCATCCCTGGCGGGGCCGTTCTCCAGGCGTCCGCCGTCTTCGATTTCTTCCTGCACTCCTGATCACGGGTCCGGCCATGGCCGGACCCGTGTTGCACACGATCGCCCTTTGCTTTTCCTTCCGCAGATGGCGCCGGTCTCCCTGCGCAAGGCAGGTCTCGTATAAGTATGGCAAGAACTTGACGCAATGCCATTGTCGCCTCGACCACGGGTGTCGCATTCCTGCAATACGCCCGCGCGAAGGACACAATTTTTTCGCCGACTTAACAATTCTCCATCGAGTTCCAGTTCAGCCCGCCGTAATCTACTTTCCATACGGCAATTAATTGCCGTCGAAGCGCCCGCGCCCGCAACACAAAATACTGGAGTAAACGTGACTGAAACAAGCAAGACCGCCGAGATGGAGGTGCTGTCCTTCCGGCTGGGGAAAGAGGAATACGGAATCAGCATCCTGAAGGTGCAGGAAATCCGCGGCTACGACGCGGTGACGCGCATCGCCAATGCGCCAGCCTTCCTGAAAGGCGTGATCAACCTGCGCGGCCAGATCGTGCCGATCGTCGACATGCGCATCAAGTTCGATCTCGGCAAGCCGGAATACGACAGCTTCACCGTCGTGATCATCCTGAACTTCGACCGCCACGTGATCGGCATGGTGGTCGACAGCGTGTCCGACGTGATCACGCTGGAACCGGAGCAGGTGCGTCCGGCGCCGGCACTGGGCGTCGGCATCGATGCCGACCACCTGCTGGGCCTGGGCACGGTCGGCGAACGCATGCTGATCCTGCTCGACATCGAGCGCCTGATGGCTTCGCCCGAGATGGGCCTGATCAACTCCATGGCCGACGCGGCCTGACGCTTTCATTTGTCCTTACCCATGAATCTCGCAAACGTAAAAATCGCCAAGCGCCTGGCCATCGGCTTCGGCCTCGTCGGCGCCCTGCTGCTGGGCAGCCAGATCTTTGGCATCACGATGGTGTCGCGCGTCAGTACCGGAACGGCCGATCTGGCCGAGCGCAGCATTCCGAACATTAACGCCACCAGTGCGGTGCTGGCGGAAATCAACGACGTGGCCGTCGCGCTGCGCAACATGATGCTCGACGCCGACCCGGCCGACCGCCAGAAGCAGCGCGAGGAAATCGCCGCTTCCACCGGAGCCAGCCAGGAAAAACTGGCGCAGCTGGACAAGAGGCTCGTGAGCCCGGATTCGCGGGCAGTCCTGGCGCGCATGCTGGCGGCAAATGACAAATATATCGAGGGCCAGAAGGAACTGCTCAAGCGCATCGAGGCCGGCGATGAACAGGGGGCGCGCGACTTCCTGAAGAGCGTGCTGCGCCCCGCCCTTGCCGAGCTGAAGGGAGCGGTCAACGATCAACTGGTGCTCCAGCAGCAGCGCGCCTCGGAACGGGCCGAGGATGCGCATGACATCGAGGCCTCGACCCGCATCATGATGATCGTGCTGGCCCTGGTGTCGCTGGCGATGGCGGCCCTGGTCGCGTGGTGGAACACCCGCTCGATCACCCGTCCGCTGGCGCGCGCGCTGGACGTGGCGAACACGGTGGCGGCCGGCGACCTGACCAGCCGCATCGAGGTCACCACCCGCGACGAGACCGGCATGCTGCTGCAGGCCCTGAAGACCATGAACGAAAACCTGGCGCGCACCGTGAGCGTCGTGCGCAGCGGCACCGAGACCATCGGCACCGCCGCCAACGAAGTCGCGGCCGGCAACCTGGACCTGTCCTCGCGCACCGAGCAGCAGGCGTCTTCGCTGGAAGAAACCGCGTCCTCGATGGAAGAGCTGACCTCGACCGTCAAGCAGAACGCCGACAACGCCCGCCAGGCCAACAGCCTGGCCGAAACGGCCTCCCATGTCGCCGAGCGCGGCGGCCGCGTGATCGACGAGGTGGTCGGCACGATGGAAAGGATCAACGCCTCGTCCGGGAAGATCGCCGACATCATCGGCGTCATCGACGGCATCGCCTTCCAGACCAATATCCTGGCGCTGAACGCCGCGGTGGAGGCGGCGCGTGCCGGCGAACAGGGGCGCGGCTTCGCCGTGGTGGCGACCGAGGTCCGTAACCTGGCCCAGCGTTCGGCCGCGGCTGCCAAGGAGATCAAGGGCCTGATCGGCGACTCGACCGAGGCGGTGCAGGCGGGCAGCAAGCTGGTGAACGAGGCGGGCGCGACCATGAACGAGATCGTCGAGAGCGTGCGCCGCGTGACCGACATCATGAGCGAGATCACCGCCGCCAGCGTGGAGCAGACCGCCGGCATCGAGCAGATCAACGAAGCCGTGGCCCAGATGGACCAGGTGACCCAGCAGAATGCCGCGCTGGTGGAGCAGGCCGCCGCCGCTTCGGCGTCGATGCAGGAGCAGGCCGCCAGGCTGGCCGAGGCGGTGAGCGTGTTCCGCGTCGACGCCGGCGACGCCGTGCAGGCGGCAGCCGCGCCTGTCTCACGTCCGGCATCGGGCCGTCCGGCATCGACGCGCCCGGTACTGGCCAGGCCTGCCGTGCGCCCGACGCCGGTTCCAGCGTCGCGCAAGCCGGCACTGAAGCAGCCGGCAACAATCGGCGCCGACGGCGACTGGGAAGAGTTCTGATTCCTACGATTGAATGAACGGGGCCTGCATCGCGCAGGCCCCGTTTTCATTGGCGGCTTCCGCAAGGGCGTAGGGTGGGCTCTCGAGCCCACGCGGTACACCGCCCGCATGACTGCGTCAGGTTCATCAACGCCGGCCCGCCACCGTCCGCGCCAGCCAGCATGCCGCAGCCGCCCACTTCCCGCAGGCAAACCTGCGCAAACCCATCCCGGCTCCGTGCTAGCATCGGTCCCAACACCACCACAGGACCGACACCGTGCAAGCCCCCATCCAGCAAGCCCCCTTCGGTATGCTCCCCAACGGCGAGCAGGTCAGCGTTTTCACGCTCACGAACGCCGGCGGCATGACCGTGAGGATCCTCGACTTCGGCGGCATCATCACCGAAATCCACGTGCCCGACCGCGCCGGCGTCCTGGCCGATGTGGCGCTTGGCTTCGACACGCTCGACCCCTACCGCGGCGACAGCCCTTACTTCGGCGCCCTGATCGGCCGCTACGGCAACCGCATCGCGCGCGGACGCTTCACGCTCGACGGCCAGGACTTCCAGCTGCCGGTCAACAACGGCAAGAACCACCTGCACGGCGGCACCGAAGGCTTCGACCGCGTGAAGTGGCAGGCCCGCATCGAGGGGGCGGAACTGGTGCTGGCCTACCGCAGCGTCGACGGCGAGCAGGGCTACCCCGGCAACCTCGACGCCACGGTGCGCTATGGTCTCACCGAGGACAACGAGATCGTCGTGCGCTTCCACGCCGTGACCGACCGCGCCACCCCGGTTAACCTGACCCAGCACAGCTACTTCAACCTGGCCGGCGGCGGTTCCATCCTCGATCACCGCCTGAGCATCGACGCCGACGCCTTCATCGCGATCGACGCCGACCTGATCCCCTACGGGAAGCTGGCGCCGGTAGCCGGCACACCCTTCGACTTCCGCAGCGCGCATCCCATCGGCGAACGCATCGACGACGAGGACGAGCAGCTGCGCCACGGCGGCGGCTACGACCACTGCTTCGCCCTGAACAAGCCCGCCGGGAAGACGATGACGCGCGCCGCCCGCGTCGTCGAGCCGGTCTCGGGCCGGGTGCTGGAGCTGTTCACCCAGGAGCCCGGCGTGCAGTTCTACAGCGGTAACTTCCTCGACGGCTCCCTGCACGGCAAGGGGCAGGCATACGCCTACCGCAGCGGCTTCTGCCTCGAACCCCAGCACTTCCCGGATTCGCCGAACCAGCCGGCCTTCCCGAATACCATCCTGCGCCCCGGCGAGGTCTACGAGACCGAGTCGCGCTTCCGCTTCTCGGTGGAGCACGCCTGAGCGTTCCGGCACGGGTTCCTTCGCCGTTCTACCCACTGCGCATGACGCTATCACGTGTCGCCGCCGAACCTTGAAAGTCGGCAGCGCCGGATATAATTATTTGTTTAGAAGATAAGCCATGCGCGCCCCGCAAGGTGACGACAGGGACCTGAATGACTACTGTGATCGATTCCGCGCTTGCCAGTGCCGAAGGCGAAGGCATGCGTCCGCTCCTGCACGCGGGGGCGCCCGCAGGGATGCCGTTTGGCGAGCGCGCGAGCTGGCCGGCGCCGCTAGGCGCCATCATGGACCTGATGCTCGGCTCGCGCTTCCCGATGTTCGTGGCCTGGGGTCCGGAGCTGCGCGTGGTCTACAACGAGACCTGCGCCGCGTTGCTCGGCGAGCGGCACCCGCAGGCCCATGGCCAGCCGCTGGCCAGCGTCTGCACCGACGAGTGGGCGGCGATCATGCCGGTGGTGGACAGCGCGCTGGCGGGGAAGAGCGTGCTGCTGGAGAACGTGCAGTTCAGCGACGGCATCGAAGGCGGCAACAGCGGCAGGAGGCGCGGCCGGCAAGTGTACGTGACGCTGTCGCTCTCGCCGGTGCACGACGGCGAGCGCAGCGCCGGCGTGTATTGCGTGCTGACCGACACCACGGCCAGCGTGCTGGCGGCGCAGCAGCACGGCTTCCAGCTGGAACTGAGCGCCGTGCTGCGCGAGCTGACCGACCCGGTCGCGATCATGGAAGCCGCCAGCACCCTGATGGGCAGGCATTTCGCGGTGGGACGCGTCGGCTACGGCGAGATCGACGCCAGCGGCCGCCATGTCAGCGTCGAGCGCGACTGGACCGATGGCAGCATCGCCAGCGTGGCGGGCGAGACGCGTCCGCTCGACAGCTTCGGTCCCGCCATCATCGATCACCTGCGCGAAGGGAAGGTGCTGCGCCTGGACGACATCGCGGCCGACCCGCGCGCCGCGCCCTATGCCGCCGGCTATGCGAGCATCGACGCACGCGCGATGGTCATCGTGCCGATCATCGAAGGCGGCCGGCTGGCGGCGATCTTCTACCTGCACGAGCCGCTGGCGCGCAACTGGAGCGAGCGCGAGGTGCTGCTGGCCGAGGACGTGGCGCGCCAGACGCGCGAAGCGCTGCGCCGCGCGCGCGTGGAAGAGACGCTGCGCGACGAGACGCGCATCCTCGAAGTGCTCAACCGCACTGGCCAGGCGCTGGCCTCGACGCTCGACCTGAACACGCTCTTGCAGGCGATCACCGACGCCGGCACCCAGTTGAGCGGGGCGCGCTTCGGCGCCTTCTTCTACAACGGCGTCGGCGACGATGGCGAAGTCATGAAGTTGTACACGCTCTCGGGCGCCGCGCGCGAGGACTTCGCGCACCTGGGCGCGCCGCGCCCGACCGGGCTGTTCAACCCGACCTTCCACGCCCAGGCGCCTATCCGCAGCGCCGACATCACGCTCGATCCGCGTTACGGCCAGGCCGGGCCGCACCACGGCATGCCGGCCGGTCACCTGCCGGTGCGCAGCTACCTCGCGGTGCCGGTGGTGTCGCGCTCCGGTTCCGTGATGGGCGGCCTGATCTTCGGCCATCCCGAGCCGGGCGTGTTCACCGACCGCACCGAGCGCATCGTCGCCGGCGTCGCAGCCCAGGCCGCGGTGGCGATGGACAATGCGCGCCTGTACGAGGTGGCGCAGAAGTCGGCGCTCGAGCGCGACGCGCTGCTGCAGAGCGAACGCACGGCGCGCGTCGAGGCCGAGCGCATGAGCCGCATGAAGGACGAGTTCCTGGCGATGCTGGCGCACGAGCTGCGCAACCCGCTGGCCCCGATCAGCAGTTCGGCCAGCCTGCTCAGCATCCAGTTTGCCGAGGAGCCGCGCATCCGCCAGACCAGCGCGATCATCTCGCGCCAGGTGCGCCACATGAGCCGCCTGATCGATGACCTGCTGGACGTCTCGCGCGTGACGCGCGGGCTGGTCACGCTGCAGCTGGGCGAGGTCGATTTCCGCGACGTGGTGCGCAGCGCCCTCGACCAGACCCGTCCGCTGATCGAAGAGAAGCGCCACCGCATCGAGGTGGCCCTGCCGCCAAAGCCGCTGCGCGTGCGCGGCGACCAGACGCGCCTGACCCAGTCGGTCGCCAACATCCTGAACAACGCCGCCAAGTACACGCCCCAGGGAGGGGCGATTGCCGCCGAACTGGAAAGCGACGGCCAGCGCCTGCGCCTGCGCGTGCGCGACAACGGTTCGGGCATGCCGCCCGACCTGCTGCCGAGCGTGTTCGAACTGTTCACCCAGGGCGCGCGCACGCTGGCGCGCTCGCAGGGCGGCCTCGGTCTCGGCCTGGCGCTGGTGAAGAAACTGGTCGAGCTGCACGGCGGCAGCGTGGCGGCCTGGAGCGCGGGCGTGGGCAAGGGCAGCGTGTTCACCATCGAGCTGCCCTGCCTGGCGGCGGGCGAAGCTGGCGCGGCGGCGACTGGCTCGGTGCAGGGCGGCGGCGTGGAACCGGCGCCGAGAAAGCGCCTGCGCCTGATCGTGGTCGACGACAACGAGGACGCGGCCGACAGCCTGGCGACCCTGCTCAAGGCCCAGGGCCACACGGTGATGGTGGAATACACGGCGATGGCGGCGCTGCGCCGCGCCACCAGCGAGCGGCCGGACGCGATGCTGGTCGATATCGGCCTGCCAGACATGGACGGCTACCAGCTTGCCGGGCTGCTGCGCGGACAGCGCGAAACGCGCCACACGGTGCTCATCGCCGCCACCGGCTACGGCCAGGCGCGCGACCGCCAGCGCGCGGTCGAAGCCGGCTTCGCGCATCACCTGGTCAAGCCGATCGACATGGCGGCGCTGGTCAAGATCCTGCAGACGGTCGCTGCGGAACGGGCAGGCTAGGCGCCGTTCAGGCTCCAGCCACGCGCATCGCCAGGCGTACGGCGATCGTCCAGCATACGCCGAGGCCGGCCAGGTAGAGCAGGGCGCGCCAGGGCTGCAGACCGGCGAGATAGGCGCCGGTGTGCAGGTAGCGCAGGGATACATAGGCGCCGAACAGCAGCCAGGCCTCGAAGGCCGGCGCGCCCGACAGCGTCCAGGCAAGGGCCAGGGCCAGGAACAGCGGCAGGTTCTCGACATCGTTGCGCCACACCGCGGCGCAGCGCCGCACGATCGCGGCTTCCTCGGGTACCGGACGCACGCGCAGCATCGCGGCGTCTTCCGGCAGCAGGAAAGTGCGCGCGCGCAGGCGGCTGACCACTTGCAGCATGCTGGTGGCGGTGGTCTTGGCAAACAGGGCGATCAGGGCGCAGGCGAAAGCCTGCCAGGCGGGATAGGTGCTCATCGGTTCTCCATGTGTGTTGTGACGGAGGTGATTATCGAAGGCGACCGCCGGCCCAGCCATTGGCGGAATCGACAATCTTATGGTGTAATCCGCCACATGAAGCATCGTCCCATGACCATCCATATCGGCGTGCTGGCCTTTCCCGGCTGCCTGCGCAGCAGCGCCGTGGTGCCGCTCGACGTGCTGCGCATCGCGAATACCCTGTCCGGTTATCGACCCGCGGCCAAGCGCGTGCGTTTCGAAGGCGAGTGGCTGGGCGCGCGCGGCGAGCCCGCGCTCACGGTCGACGGACTGGCGTTCGCGCTGGCGCCTTTGGCGGGGGCGCACATCGACGCCCTGATCGTGCCGGGCATCGCGCACGACTCCTCGCACGACCTGGCGCGCACGCTCGACGCGCTGGCGCCGGAGCGGGCCGCGATCGCCGCTTACGCGGCCAGCGGCGGCCTGCTGGTGTCGAGCTGCTCCAGCACCAGCCTGGTGGCGCGCACGGGCCTGCTCGATGGCCGCCGCGCGACCACGAGCTGGTGGCTGTCGGCCTGGTTCCGCCAGCAGTTCCCGCGGGTCGAACTCGATGCCGAGGCGCTGGTGGTGCAGGACGGCGCCTGTGTCACCTCGGGCGGCGTCGGCTCGACCCTGGACCTGGTCTTGTGGCTGGTCGGCCACTTCGGCGGCGAGGAACTGCGCCAGCTGACCGCCAAGATCATGGTGATGGACGCCAACCGCGCCAGCCAGGCGCCGTACGTGGCGGACGCCATCGTGGCCCAGGCCGGCCACCCGACCATCGAACGCGCGCGGCGCTGGCTCAACGCCCGGCTCGACCAGGCCTGGACGATGGCGGAACTGGCCGCGCACTGCGCCACCAGCCAGCGCACGCTGCTGCGGCGCTTCCAGGAGGCGCTGGGCCTGAGTCCCGTGCAGTATGCGCAGCAGTTGCGCGTCGAGCGCGCCAAGGCGCTGCTGGAGACCACCGCCCTGTCGCTGGAGGAGATCACCGCCCGCTGCGGCTACGAGGATGCGGCGACCTTCAGCAAGGTGTTCAAACGCTGGGCGGCGTTGACGCCGCGGGAGTACCGGCAGCGGTTTGCGCTGGTGCGTTGATTGGGCCGGGCCGTCGAGGCTGGTCGTGCAGAGGTGGGCACGGGGCGCCCACCCTACGGTCGTCCTCGCCCGAACCGTCCCATCTGTAGGGTGGGCGCCCCGTGCCCACCATAACGAAGGCATGGACCGGCATCGGCAGGGACGTAGGGTGGACGGCTGCACCCGGCGGCATGCCTTGACGCGGCCCCCGCGCCGTCCACGCGTTCAAACCAAGTCCGAGACCACGCGTCTCAGGTTTGTACCAGCCCCGCGATCTGCGCCAGCAACCTGGCGCGCGCCGCATCGAGCTGATCCGCATTGGTCTTGGCCGACAGCGTCTCCCGCGTTTTCCGCCCGAGGAAATAGGCGACGCGTTCGGCGTTGGCCCCCGACGGATGCGGCAGGCCGTGCAGGATGCGCTCGCGCCGGATGACGCCTTCGCTTGCCAGCCAGTCCAGTCCTTCCGCCACGCTGGCGCCCATCGGGATGTAGAGCGCGTCCGGCAACTGGGCCGCTTCCTGCGCAAAGTACCGCAGCACCTGCGCGCGCAGGAAGGGGACCTTCGCCATGCCGGGCGAGCCGCTGTAGTTCCTGTCGTCGACGAAGACCGGGTGGCGCAGGATGGCGCCGATGTGGACCAGGCCGGCGTCCGCGCCGAACAGGCTGGCGCAGCTGGCGATGCCGAGCCAGCGCTGCATGCCGATGGCGTCCAGCAGGGCCACGAAGTTGGGGCGGATGGCGCCGCTGAAGGCGCCGCTGAGGCGGGCGGCGCGCAGCAGCGCTTCCTGTGGCGCGCCGGCGGCCAGCTGGCGCTGCGCCTCCGCCATCGCGTTCTTCCACTGCACGAAGCCCGGCGCGATGCCGACGACGACCAGCCGCGCGCGCGTGTTCACATGCTCGAAGGGGATGTAGTGCACGCTGTAGCGGCCCTCGCGCGCCAGCAGGAAGGCGGGAGGGATCTGCGCCGGCGTGGCAATCCGTGCCACGTCGAGGCGCGCGATCTCGTCCAGGTAGCGGGGCAGGAGCAGGTCCGTCATGGTGTGCTAGTTGGCTAAATTGCGCGCCACGATCGCATCGGTGGCCGCCTGCGCCTGCTGCAGCGGCTGCTCGAACACTTTCGTCGCGAAGTGCGCCGGCGCGCTGGCCACGGCGCCCAGCGCGCTACCTTCCTTGTTGCTGATGTCGACGTCGACGGTGGCCGACAGGCCCACGCGCAGCGGGTGCTTCGCCAGCTCCTGCGGGTCGAGCGAGATGCGCACCGGGACGCGCTGCACCACCTTGATCCAGTTGCCGCTGGCGTTCTGCGCCGGCAGCAGGGAGAAGGCGCTGCCGGTGCCGGCCGCGAGGCCCATCACCTTGCCATGGAAGGTGACCTGGCTGCCGTACATGTCGGCTTCGATCTTCACGGGCTGGCCGACGCGGATGTCGCGCAGCTCGGATTCCTTGAAGTTGGCGTCGACCCAGAGCTGGTCCAGCGGCACCACCGACAGCAGCGGCGTACCCGGCGCGATGCGGCTGCCGACCTGCACGCTGCGCTTGGCGACATAGCCCGACACCGGCGCGACGATGGTGTTGCGGCGCGCCGCCAGCCAGGCCTGGGTGTAGTCGGCCCTGGCCGCCAGCACGCTCGGGTGATGGGCGGCATCGACGCCCGCCAGGCCGGCGCGAGCGGCCGACACCTGTTTCAGGGCCACGTCGAGCGCGGCGCGCGCATCCTCCACCGCCAGGCGCGCATGGGCCACGTCTTCACCCGAGACCACCTGCTCGGCCGCCAGCGGCGCGCGGCGCGCCAGGTCTTCCTGGGCCGTCTTCAGGGCGATCTTGCGCTGCTCGACCACGGCCAGCAGCTGCTCGACGTTGGAATAGCGTTCGCGCTGCTGGCGCACGGCATTGCCCAGGCGCGCCTCGGCCTGGGCCAGCGCGACTTCGGCGTCGGCCGGGTCCAGGCGCACGATCTCGGCGCCGGCCTGCACCTGCTGGGTTTCGTCGGCGCGGATCTCGACCACGCTGCCGGCGACCTGGGCGGACACATTGACGAGATTGCCGCCGATGTAGGCGTTGTCGGTCTCGACGCGCTGCGACAGCACCAACGTGTAATAGGCGCCGTAGGCGATGCCGGCGAGGGCGAACACGCCGGTGATGCCCAGCAGGACGGCCTTGCGCTTGTTCGGGTTCGGGGTGGTTTCGGTAGTCATGGATGCGTGTTCAATGTTGTCGGGTCGATGCGGGGGCGGCCGCGGTAGTCGTGGGCGCAGCGCGGTAGCCGCCGCCGAGGGCGCGCACCAGCGCCACCTGGGATTGAAGCTTCGCGTCCTGCAGTTGCAGGGCGCCGTCGCGCTGGCGCAGGGTTTCCAGCCGCGCCTGGAGGACGGACGAGCGCTCGGCCAGGCCGCGCTTCAGGCGCGTCTCGGCGCTCGCCACCAGATGCGCGGCAGCCTGTTCGGCCTGGTCATGGGCGGCCATTTCTCGCTCGATGCCCTGCAGCGTGGCGCCTTCGGCGGCGACGTCGCGCACGGCGGCGAGCACGGCGTCGTTGTACTCGGCCAGCAAGGCGTCGCGTTCGGCGCGGGCGATGCCCAGGCCCGCTTCCAGGCGTCCGGCATCGAACAGCGGCAGCTCCAGCGTCGCGCCGGCCAGCATGGTGCGGCTGGCGCCGCGCAGCAGCTTGCCGAGCGAGATCGAGTTCAGGCCAAGCGAGCCGGCCAGGTTCAGGTCCGGATAGAAGGCCGCTTCGCTGGCGCGCACGCGGCCCAGCGCCGCCTCGACGCGCCAGCGCGCCGCCTGCAGGTCGGGACGGCGCGCCAATAGTTCGATGCCCAGCTCGCGCGGCAGGGCATTCGCAGTCAGCCGCGGCGCCTGCCGCTGCAGGGTAGCCAGGTCCTCCGGGCCGGCGGCGGCCAGCGCACGCAGGAACTCGCGTTCGCGTGCGGCCTGGGTGCGCAGCAGCTCGGCCTGTTCCACGGTCTTGCCCAGTTCCAGTTCGACGCCGCGCTGGGCATCGACGGTGGCCAGGCCGTGGGCCAGGCGCGCGTTGCGGTCGGCCAGCAGGGCGCGCTGCACCGCCATCAAGGCCGCGAGATTGTCCGCCCGCGCCCACAGGCTCTGCAGGCGGAAGTAGGACTGGGCCACGCTGGCAGCGAGGGCCTGGCGCGCCTGGGCCGCTTCGGCGGCGCCGGCATTGGCCTCGCCGACGGCGGCCGCGACCTGGGCGCGGTGCTTGCCCCACCAGTCGAGGTCATAGCTGGCGCGCGCCTGCAGCGTGGCGTCGGTGTACCAGCTGCCGCCGATCGGTTCGGGGAGCAGGCCGTTGGCGGAGTAGCGCTGGCGGTTCAGGCCGGCGCCGAGACCGGCCTGCGGTCTGCCTGCGGCCTGCTCGCCTTGCAGCGCGGCCTGGGCGACGGCAAAGCGGGCCCGGGCAGCGGCCAGGGTCGGGCTGGCGTTCAAGGCCTGTTCGACCAGGCCATCGAGCTGGGTGTCGCCGTAGTCGCGCCACCAGCGCTCGACCGGCCAGGCATCCTGGCCGAGGTCGATCGCGGCGGCATGCTGGGCATGCGCGAAGTCCGGCGCACTGGCCGCGCCGGTATCGGCCGGCACATGCACGCAGCCGGCCAGCACCGCGGCTGCCAAAAGAGTGAGTGGGAAGTGTCGCACGATGGTCTGGGCTTTCATGGTTAATCGAGGGCCGCGTGGTCGACCTGGGCCGGCGCATCCTGGCGCTTCGGCGGACGGATCAGCAGCAGGGCGGGGATCACGGCGGCGGTGAGCAGCATCATCAGCCAGTAGTCGTCGACATAGGCGATCATCGAGGCCTGGCGCGTGATCTCGTTGTTGATCAGGGCGGCGCCGGCCTCGCTGGCCATGTTGTAGACGCTCGCCGGGTCCTGCAGCGCCGGGTTGGCGTTGTGGACCCGGCTGGCCAGTTCCGCGTGCACCGTGCTGGTATTGCGCACCAGCAGGGTCTGGACCAGGGCGATGCCGATGCTGCTGCCGATGTTCCTGATCAGGCTGTACAGGGCCGTGCCTTCGGCGCGCATCTGCGGCGACAGGGTGGCGAAGGTCGCCGCCGACAGCGGCACGAACACCAGGCCCAGGCCGATGCCCTGGATGATGCCGGGCCAGACGATGTCGGACTGCGACATCACCAGCGTGTAGCCGGTCATCTGCCACAGCGAGAAGGCGGTGATGGCGAAGCCGGTAGCGAGCAGGATGCGGAAATCGACCTTGCCGGTGAGGCGCCCGACCACCAGCATGGCGAGCATGGTGCCCAGGCCCGAGGGAGCCGTGACCAGGCCCGCCAACGCCGCCGGATAGCCCATCAGGCCCTGCAGCATGGTCGGCATCAGCGCGCGGGTGGCGAACAGCACCATGCCGACGATGAAGATCAGGAACAGGCCGGTGACGTAGTTCGGGTTCTTCAGCAGGCGGTAGTCGAGGAAGGACTGGCCGGCCGGGCGCAGGGCGGTGTGGGCGATGAAGTACGACAGGCTCAGGGCCAGCAGCACCGCTTCGATCCAGGTCTCGCCGGATTCGAACCAGTCGTTCTGTTCGCCGCGGTCGAGCAGCATCTGCAGCGCGCCGATGGCCAGGCTGAGCGTAATGAAACCGAAGCTGTCGAACTTCACGCGGCGCTGCGCGGGCGTGGGGCGGATGTAGCGCCAGATGCCGTAGAAGGCCAGCGCCCCGACCGGCACGTTGATGAAGAAGACCCAGCGCCAGTTGTAGCTGTCGGTCAGCCAGCCGCCGAGCGTCGGCCCGAGGATGGGACCGATCATCACGCCCATGCCCCACACCGCCATCGCCGAGCCGTGCTTTTCGCGCGGGTTGATGTCGAGCAGGACCGACTGCGAGAGCGGCACCAGGGCCGCGCCGAACACGCCCTGCAGCACGCGTGCGGCGACGATTTCGGTGAGGGAGCCGGCAATCCCGCACAGGACGGAAGCGATGGTGAAGCCGGCTACCGAGACCAGGAACACTTTCTTCAGGCCGAAGCGGTCGACCAGCCAGCCATTGAGCGGTGTGGCGATCGCGGCGGCGACGATGAAGGAGGTCAGCACCCAGGTGATCTGGTCGGTCGAGGCCGACAGGCTGCCCTGCATGTGCGGCAGGGCCACGTTGGCGATCGTGCCGTCGAGCGCCTGGATGATGGTGGCGAGCATGATCGAGATCGTGATCATGCGCCGGTTCAGGGGCGGATTCGGTGCCGGTTGCGGCAGTCCCGGCGGCAGCCCCGGAGGCGCGCCGGCGGCGCTGCTCATAGCTGGTCCTCGATGCGCGCGCGCAGGGTTTCGAGCAGGGCGGTGGCGGCGGCCAGCGTGTCCGGGTCGACGCCGTCGAGCATGCTCGTGCGGAAGGCGTCGGCCTCCTTGCGCACCTTGGCGTAGAGCGCGCGGCCGTCCTCGGTCAGGTGCGCCAGCTTGACGCGGCGGTCGAGCGGGCTGGGAGCGCGGCGCACCAGGCCGCCGCGCTCGAGGCGGTCGAGCATGGCGACGATCGACGGCCCTTCGATGCCGAGCAGGTCGGCCAGGGCGCGCTGCGACAGCGGTTCCTTCGCCTTGGCGATCATGGCGATCGTCATCCAGCCCGACTGGCCGACGCCAAGGTCCTTCAGGCGCGCGTCGAGGGCAATGCGCCAGTAGCGCGCGGTGTTGTGCAGCGCGACGGCGAAGCGTTCGGCCGGCGTCGGATCGGGTAGGTGTGACATGATTAGCCAGTTAATCGATAGATAGCTATCTATTTTAATCTCGGCAACACGTATGCGTAAAGCGACAACGAGCGGAGTGTGAGGTGTACGTGCGTGCGCGTGCATGCGCGGCTGTTGCGGTGTTAAGCTGACATCAGGAATCTGCTTAATCGATAAGGAGGATTCCGACATCACTCCCAGGGAGGCCGCCATGCCCACTGTTGCACTCGTCACCGTCCATGGAATGGGCGAAACGCCCCGCGACTACGCGGCGGGCGTGTTCGGGCAGATGCGCGCGCGGCTCGGTCCCGCCTTGCGCGAGCGCCTGGCCTGCTATTCGGTGTACTACCAGGACATCCTGCAGAAGAACGAGCAGACGGTCTGGAACCGCGTCGACCGCCAGAGCAAGGTGCACTACGACGATCTTCGCAAGTTCATGTTGTTCGGCTTCGCCGACGCCGCCGGGCTGGAAAACCGCAAGGAAAGCCCGGGCTCGGTCTACGAACTGGCCCAGGGCGAGATCGCGCGCAACCTGCTCGGCGCCTGCACCGCCAACCCGGCCATGCCGGTGGTGTTCCTGGCGCATTCGCTGGGCTGCCAGGTCCTGTCGAGCTACCTGTACGACGCCCAGAAGGCGCTGGCCGGCGGGCAGGTCCAGGTCGGGGTCTGGCGCGACATCGACGGCTGGGCGCGCGCGGCGGTGGGGCGGGTCCTGAGCGAGCACGAAAAGCACTACCTCGCGGGCGGCATCTGTACGGGCATGCTGACGACCGGCTGCAATATCCCGATTTTCGTGGCGGCGCACAAGGAGATGCAGATCAAGCCGATCGCGCCGCCGACGCCGATGTTCCAGTGGCTGAACCTGTACGACCCGGACGACGTGCTCGGCTGGCCGCTGCAGCCGCTGTCCGAGGGCTACCGGCTGCTGGTGCAGGACCGGGCGATCAACGCGGGGCAGGGTGCGGTGGCCTGGATGCTCAAGAGCTGGAATCCGCTGTCGCACAATGCGTACTGGCAGGACAATGCGGTGCTCGATCCGCTGGCGGGGATGATCAGGCGGATGATCGAGTAAGCCGGGGCGGGTTCTCGTAGGGTGGGGTCATTGATGCCGGGGGCATCAATGACGTGCCCACGCGGAACGTGCCGCAATGTTGGCTTTTGTACGTATCGCGCCGGATGACAATTGGTCGCGCTACCGAATGATCATTCGAGACGCCAACGTGGATCGACCGGCGCGGCGCGAAAGATGCCAACACCGTTCGAGCGTCCGCGTGGGCACGGGGTGCCCACCCTACGGATCAGGCCGCGTATTCCAGTTATTGCCCAGCCTTGCGCGCAGCATCTTCTTTCTCCATGCGCGCCCGCACGCCGCCGTCCACGCCCGTGCCGCCCGGCGTCGGCTGGTGCACGGCATTGCTGCCGTCCGGCGCCGGCCCGGCCTTTTCGAACTGCTCGGTGTGGGCAATGTTCGCCGAGATGCGTTCCGTGATGTCGGGCGCAATGCGGTGCGACCAGTAGGCGCCGCGCGCCTTCCAGCCGGCCGGCACTTCTTCGCGCGGGTAGACCGTGGCGCGCACGATGATGTCGACCACCTTGTCCGGATCGTCCATCAGGGCCATGCGCGGCGCGTGGCCGCTGTAGTTGGCGGCATGTTCGAAGAAGGGCGTGTCGGCCGCCCAGGGCAGCACGGTGGTGATCGCGATCCTGTCCTGGCCCGCGAGGCGCAGTTCCTCGCGCAGCGCGCGGCCCAGGCTTAGCACCGCGGCCTTGGTCGAGGCGTAGGAGGCGTGGTAGGCCAGCGGCACCTCGCTTTCCACCGAGCCGATGTTCATCAGGACGCCATGGCCCTGCTGGCGGAACTGGCGCAGCGCCACGTGGCTGCCGTAGATCACGCCCTTCAGGTTGACGTCGACGACGCGCGCGTGGTCTTCCAGTGGAATCTTGTCGAATTCGCCGATGGCGCCGACGCCGGCATTGTTGATCCAGACGTCGATGCGGCCAAAGCGTTCCACGGTGGCGGCCGCCAGGCGCTGCACGTCCTCGGGCCTGGCCACGTCGGTGGTCACCACCAGCGGAGTGCCGCCGGCAGCCCTGGCCTGGGCCGCGACCTCGTTGAGCACCTCGGTGCGGCGCGCGGCCAGCACCACGTTGGCGCGCATGGCCGCCAGCTTGAGCGCCACGCCGCGCCCGAAGCCGCTCGACGCGCCGGTGATCACATAGGTCTTGCCGGCCACCGCCTGCGCCTCGTCGTGCGACAGCGTGGTGGCGCAGCCGCCCAGCAGCAGGAGCGGCAGCAGCGGCAGGAAAAGGAAGGCGTGCAGCAGGCGCGACGCCGCGGGCGCTCGGGTCAGGTGCATGTGGACAGCTCCATCGAACAGGATGAAGCCATCGTAAGACCAAACCCGTCCGTGCCCGCGTACGATACGGCGTAGAACGAGTCAGGCGCGCTGCAGCGTGAACAGCGGCCGGATGTCGCCCGCCAGCGTGCCGCGCGCATTGCGGATTTCCGGCCGGCGGAAGCGTTCGAGCACCGTGCGTTTCGCCTCGTCCAGCAGGCCCAGTTGCTCGAGCACGTTGTAGGTGACCGTGTGCATGCCGCGGCTGTTGCCGTCGGCAATCTTGATGGCGATGCCGATCCCGGCCGAGCGGATGCCGAACGCCTGCACCGCGTCGGCCCCGACCTTGGCCACCCAGTCGCCGCCGCCCGCCGTCATCCAGACCAGGTCGGTCCGCTCGGTGCCGGACACCATGTCGGGGCGATGGGTCATGGCGTCGAACAAAGGTCCCAGGGCCTGGCCCAGGCGCGGATCCTGCGCCCCCTGCGCCAGGCGCGCGTAGAGGTGGGCCAGCCGGGCCAGGGGCAGGGCGTAGTTCGGCGCCGAGCAGCCGTCGATGCCGACCGGCATGCTCGACTCCGGCAGGTCGACCGCGTCGGCCAGCGTGGCGCGGATCGCGCGCTGCAGCGGGTGGTCCGGGTCGACATAATTGGCGGTCGGCGCGCCGTGCAGGCGGCACCAGCCGAGAAAGCCGCTGTGCTTGCCGGAACAGTTGTGGTGGGCGGCCGTCCATTGGCGGTCGATCGGCACCGGCAGGTTCACGAAGTCGTAGTACAGGGGCACGGCGCAGCCGCATTCGAGGTGCTCCACCTTCATGCCGATCTTGTCCAGGATGGCATGCACGCCGGCGAGGTGCTTTTCCTCGCCCGAATGACTGGCGCACAGCAGCGCCAGTTCTTCCTCGGCCAGGCCGAATTTCTCGGGGCCGCCCGAGAGCAGGAAGGGCAGGGCCTGGAAGGGCTTCAGGGCCGAACGGGTGAAGGTCTGGTACTGGGGATCGCCGGCCCAGGCCAGCAGGCGGCCGCTGGTGTCGACGACGGCGACCGAGCCGGCGTGCACGTTTTCTACCGTGTAGCCGGTGGAAGGATAGCCACGCGTGGTGGCAACCAGTGGGACAACTGAGGGAACAGCTTGCATGCTCGGGTCTCGCAGGAGTTGTTGACCCGTCTACTGTAATCCAGGCCGCGCCGACGCAGCGCCACGGCTGCGCCGGCGCCCCGGCGACAGCGCTCGCCCTACATCGGCGGCCCGAAGCGCCCGGCCTGGTAGTCGCGGATCGCCTGCTCGATCTCGGCGCGCGAGTTCATCACGAAAGGACCGTGCGACACCACCGGCGCGCCGATCGGCTCGGCATGGCCGAACAGGATGAAGCTGTCCTCCATCGCGACGAGCCCGATTTCGTCGCCTTCGCCGGTCAGTTCGATGAGGTGGAAGGCGCCGAGGCGGTCGTTGTAGTTGCCGGCCTGGAGGGCGCCGCGCACGATGTAGAGGAAGACGTTGCGGCGCGCCAGGTTCGGCACCCGCACCCGCGCTCCCGCCTGCATGGCGATGGTGCTCATGAAGACGCCGGTCAGGGACCGTACCGGGCCGGTCGTGCCCTCCCATGCGCCGGACACGAGGTGCATGGTCGCCTTGCCGCCATCGAGCGCCAGGGCGGGGATGTCGTCCTTCTGCAGGCCGGTGTAGGCCGGCTGGGTCATCTTCAGGTGGGGCGGCAGGTTGATCCAGAGCTGCAGGATCTCCAGCGGACCGCCGCTTTCCAGGAATTCGGGCGGCGAGATCTCCGCGTGGACCAGGCCGCTGCCGGCCGTCATCCACTGCACGCCGCCGGCGCGGATGATGCTCTCGTAGCCGGCGCTGTCCTTGTGCATCAGCATGCCGTCGAGGATGAAGGTGACGGTCTCGAAGCCGCGGTGCGGGTGTGGGCCGAAGGGCAGGCCGCGGTTGTGCGGCGGATAGGTCTGGGGGCCGTGGTGGTTCAGGAACAGGAAGGGATCGATCTGGTCGAGGTGGGCGCTGGGCACCGGACGCTGGGTGATCAGGTCGCCGATATCGTCGCGCAGTGCCGGGTGGATCCGGCGTACGGTCTTGTCGCTCATGGCTGGGCTCTGGTAGTTCTTCGATGGTCGATACGATACCGGATTGGCGGCCGGCCTGGCGCAAGGTGCTGTGCTAGACTTCTTGCGCCTTTGCAATGGAGACACGGCACAACATGAAAAGAACCATCCTCGCCAGCCTGCTGCTGGCCTGCGCGGCGCACGCCAGCGCCGACGCGCCGCCCACCACCGGCGCCATCCCGGGCGAGGCCGCCGTCAAGGCCGCCAAGTACGCGGCCACGACCTACCGCACGGCGGTGGTCGACACCCTCGCCAAGCTGGTCAGCTACAACACGGTCGCCAACCCGGATGTTCCCTCGGACCGGAATCCCCAGCACATCGCCTTCAAGAACGCCCTGAAAACCGAGGCAACCCGTCTCGGTTTCGATTTCGCCGACCATGGCTGGGTGGTCGTCATCGGCATGGGCGAGGGCGAGCAGCGCGTCGGCATCGTGACCCACGGCGACGTCCAGCCGGTCGACCCGAAGAAATGGAAGAAGTCGCCCTTCGAGCTGGACCAGACCAGCGAGCCGGGTAAACTCCTGGCGCGCGGCGCCGAGGACGACAAGGGCCCGATCGCGACCGCGCTATACGCGATGAAGTCGCTGAAGGACCAGCAGCTGCCGCTGTCCAAACGCATCGAACTCTATGTCTACATGGGCGAGGAATCGGACTGGCAGCCGCTGGTCGAGTTCCTCAAGACCCACGATCCGCCACAGGTGAGCATCACGCTCGACGCCGAATACCCGGCGGTGGTGGCCGAGAAGGCCTCGGGCACGATCGCGGTGACCCTGCCGAAGGTCGGCGCGGCGACCCCGCCGCCGGGCGAGCCGTATGTGTCGGCCTTTGCGGGCGGATTCTTCAACACCCAGATTCCCGAGGACGCCAGCGCCGTCATCGCGAATGCCACTCCCGCGCTCGAAGCCCAGGTCAGGGCGCGCGGCGCGAAGCAGGAGGGCATGCGCTACGAATTCGCATGGCAAGGGACGGAGCTGCACGTGCACGCGCACGGCCTGTCCGCGCACTCGTCCAAGCCGGAAGACGGCGTCAACGCGGTCGCCATGCTGGCCGATGCGCTGGCGGTGCGCTCCTGGCCGAACACCACGGCCGGCGGCGTCGTCAACTACCTGAACGAGATGGTGGGGACAAGCCTGTACGGCGAGAAGTTCGGCGCGATCGCCTACCGCGACGGCTTCATGGGCCCGATGACGGTGGCGCCGACCGTGATCCGCCAGCGCGAGGACGGCATCGAAGTCTCGATCAACCTGCGCCGCCCGCAGGGCAAGAGCATCGAGCAATTGACCAACGAGGTGAACGCGGCGCTGGCCCAGTGGCAGGGCCGCAACCTGCCGCTGTCGAACATTGTCGTGCGCACCAGCGAGCCCTGGGTGCGCAGGGATGCGCCCCAGTTGCCGGTCCTGATGAACGTGTTCTCCTACTTCACCGGCGTCAAGGATCCGAAGCCGATCGCCATCGGCGGCGGCACCAATTCGCGCCTGTTCCCGAACGCGGTCAGCTTCGGTCCGGCGATGCCGGGCAAGGTGTACACGGGACACTCGGAGCACGAGTTCATCACGCTCAAGCAGCTGATCCTGAACCTGCAGATGTACACGGCGGTGCTGGCGGAGCTGGCGAAGTAAATGTGTAAGGGCCGGGCTGCTGGCCCTGGCCTGTTGGGTTTGTAGGGTGGACACCTGTGTCCACGCGGTCTCACCGGTTGATCCAAGGCCTCTTGAATGCCGATTACCTCGGTGTTCGCTGTGTTATGAAACGCCGCGTGGTCTTCTTCCATGATCCCGCGTGGGCACAGGTGCCCACCCTACAAAATCCACATGCCGCCGGCTGAAACCTACTGCTGAGCGTGTAAGAGTTTCGCCTATCGAACACCGTAAATACTTCTATTCATTCTGTAGGCCTAAGCCTACATTCTCTCTGCAATTTCCTCTCAAACCCATCGGTTGTCCCTGCTCTCCATAGGAGACGCAGCCACGTGTCCGCTATCGCTTTCTGTCCGCTTCCGTTGAGTCATTAACCATCGGAAAATAGCTATGTTCTCCTTGGAAAATGTGGTGAAAACGCCATGTTAGGATCCTCTCCTAGCCGCGTTCGCAGGGCTGCTCCTGCCCGCGATCGTTTGTGACCTGCCAGACATTTAGCGATGCCATGCACAGCAAAGAACTGACGAAGCCGGACGGACGACACCTTACTCTCTACAGCAACCAGCCGATACCGGACGGGCTCATCGCGCCCAGTCCCTTCCCCGACCCGATGAACGCGAACCCGCACCTGCGCTGGCATCCGCTGCGCGGCGAGTGGGTCACCTATGCCGGGTTCCGGCAGAACCGCACCTTCCAGCCGCCGCCCCAGTACAACCCGCTGGCGGTCACGACGGATCCCGCCAACCCCACCGAGCTGCCCCAGGGCGACTACGAGGTGGCGGTATTCGACAACCGCTTCCCCTCGCTGGCGCTGGAGTCGCACGACCCGCCCACCGTGAGCACGGTGCCGACCGCGCCGGCCAACGGCCACTGCGAGGTCGTGGTGTTCACCCAGGACCCGAACGCGGCCCTGGTGCACCTGCCGCTGTCGCGCATCGAGCTGCTGTTCAAGGTCTGGGCCGACCGCACCACGCGCATCGGCGGCACCCACCACATCCAGTACGTGCTGCCTTTCGAGAACCGCGGCAGCGAGGTCGGGGTGACCCTGCACCATCCGCACGGCCAGATCTATGCCTATCCCTTCGTGCCCCAGGTGCCCGAGCGCATGCTGGCCCAGGAGCGCGACTATTACCTGCAGCACGGCAGCAGCCTCCTGTGCGACATGGCGAAGAACGAGGCCGCCGACGGCCGCCGCGTGCTCTACCAGGACGAGCATGCGATCGCCTTCGTGCCGGCCTGCGCGCGCTACCCCTACGAGGTCTGGGTGATGCCGACCGCGCCCTGCAAGGATTTCGCCTCGCTCAGCGACGAGCAGCGCCCGGCGCTGGCGCGCGCCCTGAAGACCGTGCTGCTCAAGTACGAGAACATGTGGAACCGGCCTTTCCCCTACCTGATGGCCTGGTACCAGGCGCCCACCGACGGCGCCGAGCATCCTGAAACCCAGCTGCACGCCCAGTTCTATCCGCCTTACCGCTCGCGCGAACGCCTGAAGTACCTGGCCGGCACCGAGCTGGGCGCGGGCATGTTCGCGATGGACGTGCTGCCCGAGAACACGGCGGCCGAACTGCAGGCGGTGCAGGTGTCGCTGGAGGAGGGCGCATGAGCGGACCGGAACTGCGCGCCGTCGAAGTCAAGGCCAAGCTGGCGCAGCTGCGCGACTGCCTGGCGAAAACCGGCGCGGCCGCGATCCGGCTGCGGGGCATCGACTGGTTCGCCTGGGTCACCGGCGGCGGCTCGAGCGCGGTCCTGCAGACTGCGGAGGTCGGCGTCGCCGAGGTGCTGGTGACGCAGGACGAGGCTGTCATCCTGACCGACGAGATCGAGGCCGCGCGCCTGCGCGAGGAAGAGGTGCCGGCCGGCTTCAGTTTCCACGTGTCGCCCTGGGCCCAGATCGAGCTGCGCGAGCGCTATGTGCTCGGCCTGGCCGGCGAGGCCGCTGTGCTGTCGGACCGCCCGCACAATGGCGAGCAGCCGCTGCCGCATGCGCTGCGCCTGCGCCGCCTGGTGCTGGGCGACGCCGAGCAGGCGCGCTACCGTGACCTGGGCCGCGAGGCGGCCGAGGCGATGAGCGAAGTGCTGCGCGCCGCGCGGCCCGAGTGGACCGAATACCAGCTGGCCGGCGCCGGCGCCCAGGCGCTGTGGCGGCGCGGCATTCATCCGGCCCTGGTGCTGGCCGCCGGCGAACGCCGCCTGCCGCTCTACCGCCATCCGACGCCATCGTTTGACCCGATCGGCTCGCGCGCGATGCTGGTGTTCTGTGCGCGCCGCCACGGCCTGTATGCGAATCTCACCCGTTTCGTGAGCTTCGGTCCGGCGCCGGAAGAACAAAGCGCCCTGATGGAAGTCGAAGCGACCGGGCTGGCCGCGGTGGCGCCGGGTAAATCGCTCTCGGCCGTGTACCACGCTTTCGACGCCGCCTACAAGCACGCTGACCGCGCCGACGCCCTGAACGAGCACCACCAGGGCGGCATCACCGGCTACCAGGCGCGCGAGATGGTGGCCACGGCCAGCACGGCGACCGGCCTCGAGACCGGCATGGCCTTCGCATTCAACCCCAGTTTCGCGGGCCTGAAGATCGAGGACACTTTCCTGCTCGGCCCGCAGGGACTGGAGAACCTGACCCTTGACCCGCAGTGGCCTGCCGTGAGCGTGCATGGCCGCCAGCGGCCACTCTGGCTGGAGGTGACCTGATGGTGACGACCGACTCCTTCTTCGGCGGCGCGCCCGAGGTGAACGCATCCGCACCGGGACGCGTGAACCTGCTGGGCGAACATACCGACTACAACGACGGCTTCATGCTGCCGGTGGCCACGCCGCAGCGCACGACCGTGGCGATGAGCCGCAGCGGCGACGGCCATTTCCATTTTTATTCCAGCACCCTGGACGCGAACGTCACGTTCGCGCCCGACGCCAGCGCGCCGTCGGGCTTCGGCAGCTACATCGAGGGCTGCATCCGCCTGGTCGAGGCCGAAGGCGTGCAGGTGCCGCCGCTGCGCGTGTGGGTGTCGACCGACGTGCCGGTCGGCTCGGGCCTGTCCTCGAGCGCGGCGCTGGAAGTGGCGACGCTGCGCGCGCTGCGCCAGTTGCTGGGCTTCGAGCTCGACGACGTCAAGCTGGCGCGCATCGCCCAGCGCGCCGAGATCGAATATGCGCGCGTGAACTGCGGCATCATGGACCAGATGGCGTCCAGCCTGGCCGACGAGGGCCACATGCTGTTCATCGACGCGCGCTCGCTCGAGCACCGGCTTGCGCCCTTGCCGGCGGACGCCGAGATCATCGTGATCGACTCGGGCGTGGCGCGCAAGCTGGCCGGCAGCAAGTACAACGAACGCCGCGCCGAGTGCGAGGAAGCCTCGCGCAGGTTGAAAGTGAAGGCGCTGCGCGACGTCACCGACCCGCAACTGGTGGAAGACCTGCCCGAACCGCTGCGCCGGCGCGCGCGCCATGTGGTGACGGAAGACCTGCGCGTGCTCGAAGCGGTGCAGGGCGTGCCGGCCGAGCGCTTCGGCCAATTGATGAACGATTCCCACACCAGCCTGCGCGATGACTACGAAGTCTCGATTCCGGAGCTCGACGAGCTGTGCGAACTGCTGCGCGCCCAGGACGGCGTGTACGGCGCGCGCCTGACCGGCGCGGGCTTCGGCGGCGCCTGCGTGGCGCTGTGCCGCGCCGGTTCCGCCGCGCAGGCTGCCCAGGCCGCGCTGGCGCAGTACAACGCCAAGGCCGGCCGCCAGGGCCGCATCCTGATCCCGGTTCCGACTGAAAGAAAGGAAAACAATGAGTCAGTTTGAATATCCACGTCCCCAACTGGTGCGCGACAACTGGATCAGCCTGAATGGCAAGTGGCGCTTCCGTTTCGACGACGAGATGCGTTTCAAGCTGCCGGGCGACGTCACCGAATGGACGCACGAAATCGAGGTGCCGTTCGCACCCGAGACCGCCATGTCGGGCATCGGCGACACGGGTTTCCACCGTGTCTGCTGGTATGAACGCGAATTCAACGTGACCCCGAACGAAGGGCGCACCATCCTGCACTTCGGCGCGGTCGACTATGCCGCCCGCGTGTGGGTCAACGGCCAGCTCGTGGCCGAGCACGAGGGCGGCCATACGCCCTTCGCCGCCGACATCAGCAGCGCGCTGAACGCCGACGGCAGGCAGGTCGTCACCGTCTACGTCGAGGACGATCCGGCCGACCTGGCCAAGCCACGCGGCAAGCAGGACTGGCTGCTCGAACCGCACTCGATCTGGTATCCGCGCACCACCGGCATCTGGCAGACCGTCTGGGTCGAGCAGGTCGACAAGACCTTCATCCAGACCCTGAAGTGGACGCCCATTTTTGAAACCTTCGAGATCGGCTGCGAGGTCTTCGCCGGCGGCGACATCCGCGAGGACATGTTCGTCGAGGTCAAGATCTGGCACGGCGAGCACCTGCTGGCCGACGACCACTACAAGCTGCTCGCCGGCGAGGCCAACCGCAAGATCGCGCTGTCCGACCCGGGCATCGACGATTCGCGCAACGAACTGCTGTGGAGCCCGGAGCGCCCGACCCTGCTCGACGCCGAGGTGACGCTGCGCTGCGGCGACCGCGTGGTCGACCGCATCCGCTCCTACACGGCGCTGCGCGCCTTCGCGATCAACCGCGACCGCCTGATGTTGAATGGAAGGCCCTACCAGCTGCGCCTGGTGCTCGACCAGGGCTACTGGCCCGAGTCCTTCCTGACCGCGCCTTCCGACGAGCACCTCAAGCGCGACGTCGAGCTGGCCAAGCTGATGGGCTTCAACGGCGTGCGCAAGCACCAGAAGATCGAGGATCCGCGCTACCTGTACTGGGCCGACAAGCTGGGCCTGCTGGTGTGGGAAGAAATGCCGTCGGCCTACCGCTTCAGCCCGCGCGCGATCACGCGCATGGTGCGCGAATGGACCGAGGCGATCCAGCGCGACTACAGCCATCCCTGCATCATCGTATGGGTCGCCTTCAACGAGTCCTGGGGCGTGCCGAACCTGACCTTGACGCAGGCGCATCGCAACGCGGTCGAGGCGCTGTACCACCTGACGCGCACGCTCGATGCGACGCGGCCGGTGATCGGCAACGACGGCTGGGAGGCGTCCGCCACCGACATCCTCGGCATCCACGACTACGACTGCGACCCGGAAAAAGTCAGGGCCCGCTACGAGGTCAGCGACCCGGTGCGCACCCTGTTCGACCAGCGCCGTCCGGGCGGACGCATCCTGACCCTGGACGGCTTCCCGCACCGCGGCCAGCCGATCGTGCTGACCGAATTCGGCGGCATCGCCTTCGACACCAGGGGCGAGCCGGAGGAGGGCACCTGGGGCTACTCGCGCTCGACCACGGCCGAGGGTTTCCACAACCTGTATCGCTCGCTGCTGAAGGTGGTCAACGAGACCTTCATGTTCGCCGGCTTCTGCTACACCCAGTTCGCCGACACCTTCCAGGAAGCGAATGGCCTGCTCAACGCCGACCGCACGCCGAAGCTGCCGTTCGAGGTGATCTCGGCAGCCACGCGCAACGTGGCGCTGCAGATGAGCAATGAGGAGGAGAACAAGGGACCTGATCCAGCCTGAGGCGCGCCTTCGTGCGCGCGGGCGGTCGGGCGCAATACAGGAGGATTCAATCAACCGACCGCCCGCCCGACAGGGCGAAAGGAGAGATCATGCATACGATCGTCGTCTTCAGCCACTTGCGCTGGGATTTCGTGTTTCAGCGTCCGCAGCACCTGCTCACGCGGCTCGCGCGGCATTACCGCATCGTGATCGTCGAGGAGCCGATGCACGACCCGCAAGGGCCGGCCCGGCTCGAACGCAGCAGTCCGCTGCCGAACATCACCGTGTGCCGCCCGCGCACCCCGATCGACGTGCCTGGCTTCCACGACGACCAGATCGCACTGGTCGCGCCCCTGCTGGCCGACCTGCTGCCGTCATCCGTCCGCCCGATTGTCTGGTTCTATACGCCGATGGCGCTGCCGCTGCTCAAGGAGCTCGATCCGCGCCTGGTGGTCTACGATTGCATGGACGAGCTGGCCTCGTTCAAGAAGGCGCCGCGCCAGCTGCTGCAGCGCGAGTCGGCGCTGCTCAACCTGGCCGACCTGGTGTTCGCCGGCGGCCCCAGCCTGTACGAGGCCAAGCGCCACCGCCATCCGAGCGTGCATTGCTTCCCGAGCAGCGTCGATGTCGAGCACTTCCGCCAGGCGCAAGGCGCCGTGGCCAGCCATCCGGCGCAGGCAGCCATCCCCCATCCGCGGCTCGGCTTCTACGGCGTCATCGACGAGCGCGTCGACCTCGACCTGGTGGGTGCGCTGGCCGACGCCCATCCCGACTGGCAACTGGTGCTGGTCGGCCCGGTGGTGAAGATCACCGAGGACGAACTGCCGCGCCGTCCGAACATCCATTACCTCGGCCAGCGCGATTACGCCGACCTGCCGGCATTCCTCGCCGGCTGGGACGTGTGCCTGATGCCGTTCGCGATCAACGAGGCGACCCGCTTCATCAGTCCGACCAAGGTGCTCGAGTACATGGCGGCCGAGCTGCCCATCGTCAGCACGCCGATCGCGGACGTGGTCGGGCCCTATGGAGGTGTGGTTGCGATTGCCGATGGCTCTGATGCGTTCGGCGCTGCCTGCGCCGCCGCGCTTGCCCTCGATGCCTCCGCGCGCGAGGCGAAAGCGGCGGCCATGCGCGAGCAGGTGGCGCGCACCTCCTGGGAGCGTACCGCCCAATCGATGGCGGTGCTGCTCGACGCCGCTTATGCCCAGGCCGCCCAGGCCGACGAGGAAGCGGCAAGCACGCCGGTGCGCCAGGCCGGCGCCGCCTGAGCGGCGACAGCGTCGTTGTTGCGGATGCGGCATCATGGATGGGCTGGGTGGACTCCTGCGGCGCCAGCGGGCGCCGCGTTCGCCCTCGCACCCAGCGCCGCATCCAGCCCTGCCTGCAATCCTGCTCGCAGGCGTCTTCTCCTTGCTGCCGTGCCCATCGGCGCAGGCGGGTGAAGACGCATCGATCGCCCATGCCGCCGCGCAGCACGCCGATGGACCGGCGCCGGTGCGCGCCCGGCACCAGGGCGGCTTCTACCGCATCAGTGGCCACGGCGGCGTGGCCTATCTGTTCGGGACCATCCATGTCGGCCAGGCCTCGTTCTATCCGCTGGCGCCGGAGGCGCAGCGCGTGCTGGCCGGCGCCGATCACCTGGTGGTCGAACTCGACACCGGTGCCGAGGCGGCTTTCGCGCACGCGCTCGACAGGCATGGCCGCTATCCTCCTGGCGGCGACATCCGGCAGCGCCTGGCGCCGGACACGCTGGCGCGCCTGAGCGCGGCCCTGCACGCGGAAGGCATCAGCGTAGGCAGCATGGCCCACCTGAAGCCCTGGCTCATCGCCAACCTGCTGCTCAGCATGCGGCTGGAGCGCGAAGGCTATCGCCGCACCGAGGGCGTCAAGGAAAAGCTGCTGACGCAGGCAAGGCGGCGCCGGATCAAGGTGGTCGAGCTCGAGAGCGCGGAAAGCCAGCTGGCCTTGTTCGACAGCATGAACGACATCGAATCCGCGCGCTACCTGCGCGAAATGCTCGACGGACTGGCGGACGGCAGCGTGCTGCGCCAGGCGGGGCGGATCATCGAAGCCTGGCGCAGCGGCGACGCCGCCGCGCTCGACGCGCTGCTGCAGGACACAACGGCGGGCGGCACCGTGATTGCCGACTTCACGCGGCGCAAGCTGCTTGGGCGCCGCAATGCGGACATGGCAGGGCAGATCGACGCGCTGATCACCCGGGGCGGCGTGATCTTCGTGGGCGTCGGCTTGCTGCACCTGCTCGGCGACAATGGGCTACCGCAGCTGCTCGCGCAGCGCGGCTACCTGGTCGAGCGGGTGTACTGAGTATGTGAATTGCGCCCGGACTAAGAGCGCCTAGCAAAACCTCCATAGCTGCGTTGCAGCTCTTCGCCGTACAGGCGTACTGTCTTCGTCGCTGCGCCTTGTTCTGAAGGTTTTGTTAGGCACTCTGCGGCCCGGGCGGTGGAAGCTGGTCCCGCTCAGCGCTGGATCGCGCCACCGCTGATGCTTACGCGGTCGCCGCTGCGAAAGTCCGGCGCCGTTTCCTGGGTGATGACCTGGGTGCTGCCGTCGTCCATGCGCAGCGTGACGCGGTAGACCTGGTCCGAGGACATGGAGCTGCCCGTGGCGCCGGTCGAGCTGCCGCCCACCGCTGCCGCGCCCACGGTGCCGGCGCCGGTGATGCCGCTGGCCGGCCGCGGCACCGTTTCGATCGACACGACGGTGCTGTTCGGGCTGGAGCTGGACGCGGTGGCGCTGCCGGCGCCGGCGCCGCTCTGCGAGCTGTCGCCCGTCGCGCTGGCCGAACCGCCTTCTCCCATGCTGCTGCTCGTGCCGCTGGAGCCGGAGCTGGAGGTGCCGGTGCCGGTGCCCGAGCTGCCCGACGTGCCCGAACTTCCCGACGTTCCCGAGCTGCCGGACTGGTCGTAGCCGCTTCCCGAGGTGCCGCTGCTGCCCGAAGTGCCGCTGCTGCCCGAGGAACCCGAGGTGCCGGAGGAGCCGGACTGGTCATAGCCGCTGCCCGAGCTGCCGGACGAGCCCGAGCTGCCGGAGCTGCCGGAACTGCTCGAGCCGCCGCCCCAGCTGCTCGAGCCGCCCGTGCTCGTGCCCGCGCCGGTGCCCGACATGCCGCCGCTGCCGCTGCCGGTCGCGCCGCCGGTGGAGCTGCCGCTGGCGCTCTCGCCGCCGCTGCCGCCGCCGCGCATGCCGGAGCAGCCCGCCAGGCCAAGCGCCATGGCCAGCAAGCCCGCCAAGACCACGCTCTGGTGTTTTTGCTTCATGATCGACTCCTTGATTGGATTTTGTCAGTGGGTATGCGTGACGATGTCGTCTGCCACTCGGGTAAGAGGCGCAAACGGGCACGACGTTCCAGCCGACGCGGGCTGGCACTGAGGCAGATCAAGCCGCAGATAAATGGAGCAATCCCGTGTCTTTCGGCTCAGCAGCGTTCCAGTTCGGCCCTCGGCAGGAGCATCCACAGGATGGCGCAGGTGACGATGGCGGCGCTGCAGTCGACCAGCCAGTCGTGCACGTCGGCGCCGCGATAAGGGAAGAAGCTCTGGACCAGCTCGTCGATCGCGCCCATCACGGCCACCGCCGCGATGGCCGCCAGGCTGCGCGCGGCGGCGCTGCCGCGCGAGGCCGTGAACCACAGCAGGGCCAGGGTCGCATAGGCAAGCGAATGCAGGACCACTCCCGGGGCATAGTGGCCGACTTCGGCGCGCGCGCCGGGAATCGAACCGGTGACCACGATCGCGATGAACATCGCGATCGCGCAGCCATAGCGCAGCTTGCGCAGGCGCGGGTCGAGCAGGACAAGGTGGAGGAAAGGGGGCATGGCTGACGGCGTGGCGAAAACGTCAACCATACCATGGCGGCGACCGTGTGTGCGCACGATCGCTGATTGAGGGAAACTAAGCAGAAGCGTTCAGATGCTCAGTGCCGGTTCGCCGTTGGCATACTGGGCGTCGAAACAGCTTTCGCATTCCGCGCAGAACAGGTGAGCCATGCGCACCGAGGTCTGGCGCAGCACGAGTTTCAGCTTGCAGCGCTGGCACTTGGGACAGATTTCGCGCACGCTGCCGAAGGTCAGAAGGGTCAGGGGCGCCTGCTCGTCGTCGAGGTGGTCGATCACCACCAGTGGATTGAGCTCGCGAAGAATCAGGTTGTCGGCACCGTCATGGCAACGGCGGCTGGGGGAAGACTGCGGGGTGTGCTTTTCAGGATGGTGAAAATTCATCGGTCCGACTCCCTTTTGTGGTTGGCATGGCATCGCTTGGCCGGGGCGCCCTGGAGCGCCCCGTCACGGCGTGCGAACTTCATCATAGCCAAATGCTCGCGGTGTGCAAGCCCCGGGGCTGGGCTTGCGCTGCGAATGCACATAAAAAATGCCCGCCAGGAGAGAAGTGGCGGGCAAACCCAAGATCGGGCCAAGAGACGTTGTCCGGTGGGTGTGGGGCGCGTGGCGCTCCACACCTGTCTGCAATCACGCATATCGGTTGCGTGTACTGCAGATGAATCCAGTATAGGTAGGGTTTGTGACGCGGGCATGACACAGCGCAAGGAAATACAAGGCGAACGGAACGCTGCGGCGCACACATTGTCGAGCACGACTCCGGATTGCTTATTGAGTTCTCCCAACGATTATTTGGGCCAGATCAAATGTACAGGCAAAAAAAAGCCCGCTAATTGAGCAGGCTTTAAAACTATTTTCTTGGAGGAGAATAGTGGAGACAGGTGCCATTATGCTGCGTTGCGATATATGTGTCTAATTGCAAATACAGATACCGGATATGCGAAGCATGAATATTGTTGAGCTGCAGCGCCTGTTTCCGCGAGGATGCTTCAATCGTGCACCGGCACCGTGTAATTCAGCGGCATGCGTCCGCCATCCGCGTACAGGGTCTGGCCGGTGATGTAGGACGCGTCGTCGCTGGCCAGGAAGGCGGCGATCGCCGCCACCTCCTCCGGTTCGCCGCAGCGGCCCAGCGGGGTGCGCGACAGGATGGTGTGGCGCGCTTCGGGACTGCCCAGCACAGCCTGTTTCGCCAGTTCGGTGAGGATGGTGCCGGGCCCGATCGCGTTCACGCGGATGCCGTGCTGGGCCAGGCTGATGGCCGCCACGCGGGTGAGCTGGTTGACGCCGCCTTTCGACACCACGTACGGCACCTGGTTCGGGATGACGAGTTCCGCGTTCACGCTCGACATGTTGATGATGCAGCCGCTCTTGCGTTTCACCATGTCGCGCGCCGCCGCCTGGCTGCACAGGAACATCGATTTCAGGTTGATGCGCAGCACGCGGTCGAAATCCTCTTCAAGCAGGTCGAGGAAGTCGGCGGCATGGGTGACGCCGGCATTGTTGACCAGGATGTCGAGGTGGCCGAAGGCCTCGAAGGTGGCGGCGAACAGGGCGTCGACGTCGGACTTCTGGCTGACGTCGGCCACCATGAAGCGGGCGGCGTCGCCCAGGGCTTCGGCTGCCGCGGCGACGTCAAGGCGCACGTCGGCCAGCATTACGCGCGCGCCTTCGCGCACCAGGCGCTGGGCGCAGGCCAGGCCGATACCCTGGCTGGCGCCGGTCACGAGGGCGGTCTTGTTGGCTAGTTTCATGGCTGGGCTTTCACTGTTTTCTGAAAGCCTCGATTGTACTGCCCGTATCGAGCAAACTAAATCATGATCGGCTTGTCGGGCAGCTCGTTGGGGCGGTCGCCATTCGCCGGGAAGTGTTCGCGCAGCAGCGAATTGACTTGCTCGATCGCGGCGAGCGAAGCCTGGTGGAAGTCGCCGCGGCGGAAGCCCTCGGTCATGGTGCGGCACACGGCCTGCCAGGTGGCGGCATCGATCTTGCGGTCGATGCCGCGGTCGGCCACGATGTCGACCTTGTGGTCGGCCAGGTTCACGTAGATCAGCACGCCGCAATTGTCCTCGGTGTCCCAGACGCCGTAGTCGGCGAACAGCGCGAGGGCGCGCTGGCGGTTGGTCACGCCGTCCCAGATCTCGTCGGTGGGCAGGGCCTTCTCGACGATGAAGCGCACCTCGCCGCGGTGGGTGCGCTCGCCGGCGGTAATGGCCTCGGCCACGGCGGTGAGGGTTTCATCCGGAAAGGCGCGCCGCGCGGCGGCCTTGGTGCTTTGCCAGTGGCGCAGCACGCGTCCCAGGCGTTCGCCGAACGATCCCTGTCCTGCTTGCATCGTTTGTGTCATTACCAGTCTCCCGAGGCGCCGCCGCCGTCGAAGGTGCCGCCGCCGCCAGAGAAGCCACCGCCGCCGAACCCGCCGCCACCGCCCGAAAAGCCGCCGAAGCCGCCACCGCCGCCCCGGCCCATGTTGCCGATGATGTTACCGAGGATGAAACCGGTGGCGCCGCTGCCCCAGCCGCCGCGCGACAGGCGCGTGCGGCGCGGGCGGAACATGGAACGCACCAGCATGAAACCGAACACCAACATCAGGATACCGAACATACCGACACCGCCTCCCTCGTCATTGTTCCCCGCCGGCGCTACCTGCTGGGCCGGCGCGGGAAATCGCTCCCGGTTCAGCAGCGTGGCAATGGCGCCCACGCCTGCGACTAGGCCCTCGTAGTAATGGTTTTGCCGAAAATGCGGTGCGATCGTGTCCTGCAGGATGCGCTTGGACTGGGCGTCGGTCAGCACGCCCTGCACCCCGCGCCCGGCCTCGATGCGCAGGCGGCGCAGCGAGCTTGGGTTGTCGCGCGCGACCAGCAGCAGCACGCCGTCGTCCACGCCCTTGCGGCCCAGCTTCCAGGCGTCCGCCACGCGGATGCTGAACTGCTCGATCGCTTCCGGCTCGGTCGACTTCACCAGCAGCACGGCGATCTGGCTGCCGGTCCTGGTCTCGTAGTCGGCCAGCACGGCTTCCAGGCGCTGGTGCTGGCTGGCGTCGAGCATGCCGGCCTCGTCGGTCACATGGCCGGCCAGGGGCGGCACTTCCTTGAGCTGCGCCTGGGCCGGTCCGGCCAGCATGCAGGCCAGCGCACTGGCCAGCACGACAGCGAGAAAATGCGGCCACAGCGTGCGCAGGATCGTCATCGGGCGCCGGCCTTATTTGCCGAAGTCGACCGTGGGCGCGGTCGAGATCGCTTTTTCGTTCTCGACCGTGAACGAAGGCTTGGCCTCGTAGCCGAACATCATGGCCGTCAGGTTGGTCGGAAACTTGCGCACGGTGACGTTGTAGTCCTGGACCGAGGCGATGTAGCGCTGGCGCGCCACCGTGATGCGGTTCTCGGTGCCTTCCAGCTGCGACTGCAGGTCGCGGAAACTGGTGTCCGCTTTCAGGTCGGGATATTTCTCGGACACGGCCATCAGGCGCGACAGCGCGCCCGAGAGTTCGCCCTGCACCTGCTGGAACTTCTGGAAGGCCTGCGGGTTGTTCAGCACTTCCGGCGTGATCTGGAAGCTCGTGGCCGCGGCGCGGGCGCGCGTGACCGCTTCCAGGGTTTCGCGCTCGTGCGAGGCGTAGCCCTTGACCGTGTTCACCAGGTTCGGGATCAGGTCGGCGCGGCGCTGGTACTGGTTGACGACCTCGCCCCAGGCCGCCTTGGTGGCTTCGTCCTTGGTCTGGAATTCGTTGTAGCCGCAGCCCGAGAGCAGGGAGCCGGCCAGCAGGGCGCCGGCCAGGAGTCGGGCCCAGCGGGAGAAAACGGAAGACGTCATCATGTGCGTGTCCATGCGAGTTGTCGAATGAATAAACTATACCCCAAGTCCATGTTCGCCAGTCGCACGGCCGTGCCCGGAGGCGACTGCGGTGCGGGCGACAGGTACAATATTGGGTTTGCAATGACACTGTTACAAGGGGCCCGACGTGAATTTCATCAATAAGCTAACCGCAGCCTGGACCCGCAACGACTCGCTGCTGTGTGTCGGGCTGGACCCGGACCTGGCGCGTTTCCCTGCGCACCTGCAGGCCGAACCGGACGGCATTGTCCGCTTCTGCAAGGCGATCATCGACGCCACCGCCGACCTGGCCTGCGCCTTCAAGCCGCAGATCGCGTATTTCGCGGCGCTCGGCGCGGAAGACCAGCTCGAGGAAATCTGCCGCTACCTGCGCGAGAGCTATCCGCACATCCCGCTGATCCTCGACGCCAAGCGTGGCGACATCGGCGCCACCGCCCGCCAGTACGCGCGTGAGGCGTTCGACCGCTACGGCGCCGACGCGGTGACGGTCAACCCCTACATGGGCTTCGATTCGGTCGAGCCCTACATGGAGTGGGCGGACCGCGGCGTGATCGTGCTGTGCCGCACCTCGAACGCGGGCGGCTCGGACCTGCAGTTCCTCGACGTCGGCGGCCAGCCGCTGTACCAGCACGTGGCGCGCCTGGTGGCCGAGAAATGGAACCGCAACGGGCAATGCGCGCTGGTGGTGGGCGCGACCTTCCCGGAAGAGCTGGCCCAGGTGCGCGCGATCGTCGGCGACATGCCGCTGCTGGTGCCGGGCATCGGCGCCCAGGGCGGGGACGTGGCGGCGACCGTGCGTTCGGGGCGTAGCGCGAACGGGATGGGGATGATGATCAATTCCTCGCGCGCGATCCTGTATGCAACGCCGCAGGAGGGCGAGGATTTCGCGGCGGCGGCAAGGCGCGTGGCGCAGGAGACGCGCGACGAGATCAATCGGTATCGGGGGTGATGGGTTGGGCGGGACCGGGTGGTTATTTGTCCGGCTTCCCGTTCAAGCGGACGTGGGGCTGTTGCCTGAGGCGGTATCGGTATGTTGAATCCGCGTGGGCTCGAGAGCCCACCCTACGGGAGACGCTATCGGCGAGCTCTACCAGGGTTTCGTATGAACCTGCCAGGAACGCATCCCGTAGGGTGGGCACCCCGTGCCCACGCGGATCATGCCTACCAATAACCGGGCAGGCAACAGCCCCACGACCCGCCGCGCACCGGTTTTAAAACACCGGCTTCAATACCTCTCCGGCGCAATCATCTCCACATAGTCGTACAGCGCGCCCAGGATCTCCTGCGCCCGCTCGTCCGCCGTTTCCGACAGCGCATCGATCTCCCCGAACAGCTGGTCCACCGTGCGCGCATTGCCGGCGCCATCGTAGAGCCGCGCCGCGCGGTGTTCTTCCCATTGCTGCATCTGCGCATCGCTCAGGGTGTGCGGGAAGTTGCGGGCGCGGTAACGGAACAGCAGGTCGGCCAGGCGCTCGTCCTCGAAGGAGGGGCGCATGCCCGCCAGGCGTTCGGGCGATTCGAAGCGCAGCGATTCGAGCTTGCGCCGGTCGCCATTGCTGACGAAACCGCCGTACAGGTCCTCGTCGACGTCGGTGTCGCTCGGCGCCGCCGGCTTCTGGAACACCTGGGCCCAGATCGCCGCCATGTCCGGGCCGCGCGCGGCCAGCTGGGCGTGGACGTGGTGCTGGGCGACGTCGATGCCCCAGCGCTGGGCCATGGTCACGCTCAGGGTCTTCAGGTTGCCGACCAGCATGGGCGATTTGTTCAGGTGCACGCTCTTGATCGGCAGGCGCGTCACGCCTTCCGGCAGTTCGCTGCTGCGGGTGAACATGCGCAGGCGGATGGTCTCGACGTCCATCGTGAACAGTTCCGACGGATCGTGGCGGCAGTCCCAGACCAGGATCTCGTTCTTGTTCGAGGGATGCTGGGCCAGCGGCCACACCAGGCCCAGGCAGCCCTGTTCGGCCGGGAACATGCCCGACACGTGGAGGAAGGGCTGGCGCATCGACGGGTCGAGGTGCAGGCCCATCTCTTGCGCCACCCGGTCCTTGCGCCGCAGTTCGAGGCAGAAGTCGAACAGTTTCGGCTGCTTGCGGCGGATCAGGCGCGCCAGCGCGATGGTGGCGCGCACGTCGGACAGCGCGTCGTGCGCGGCCTCGTGCGCCAGGCCGTTGGCGGCGCTCAGGTGTTCCAGGCGGAAGCTGGGGCGGCCATCCTCGTGGCGCGGCCATTCGATTCCCTCGGGGCGCAGCGCATAGGCCATGCGCACCACGTCGAGCAGGTCCCAGCGCCCGCAGCCGTTCTGCCACTCGCGCGCGTAGGGATCGATCAGGTTGCGCCAGAACAGGAAGCGCGTCACCTCGTCGTCGAAGCGGATGGTGTTATAGCCGACGCCGATGGTGCCCGGCTCGCTGAAGGCGGCTTCGACCTGGCGCGCGAACTCGTGCTCGGGTACGCCGCGCTCCAGGCATTGCTGCGGCGTGATGCCGGTGATCAGGCAGGACTGCGGGTCGGGCAGGTAGTCGTTTGCCGGCTGGCAGTAGAGCATGACCGGTTCGCCGATCTCGTTGAGTTCGGCATCGGTGCGGATGGCGGCGAACTGGGCCGGACGGTCGCGGCGCGGTTGCGCGCCGAAGGTTTCATAGTCGTGCCAGAGGAAGGTGTGCGTGCTCATCGAAGTCCGTGTGTGGTGTCGCCTGCTTGGGTGCACGGATTGTCGGGGCGGCGCGTCCATCCGTCAACCGCCCGGCTCAGTTCATCGCAGTTGAGCTCACAGGCTGACGCAATTGCGTCCGGCTTCCTTGGCGCGGTAGAGGGCGGCGTCGGCCGCTTCGATCAGCGAGGTTTCGTCGCCGTTCGGATCGAGCACGGCGACGCCGAAGCAGGCCGTCAGGTGCGGCATCGGCACGCGCATGTCGGGGAAGAGCACGACCTGGCGCATTTGCAGGCAGAGACGGTCGGCGACCATCCGGGCCAGCTCGCCGCTGGTGTCGGGCAGCACCGCCATCAGTTCCTCGCCGCCGTAGCGCACTGCGAAGTCGGACGGGCGCAGGCCGTCGCGGATGACGTTCGCCGCCGCGCTCAGGGCGGCGTCGCCGATCAGGTGGCCGTGGGTATCGTTGAACTTCTTGAAGTTGTCGAGGTCGACCATGAGCAGGGCCAGTGGGCTGCCCTGGGTGCGCGCACGCGCCACCAGTTTCGGCAGCATGTCGGCCAGCCAGGCACGGTTGTACAGGCCGGTGAGGGTGTCGTTCAGCGACAGCTGGCGGTAGAACTCGCCGAGCTTCTGGCGCCGCCGCAGGAGGGCGTTGGCGGCGCGGATGCGAAAGGACAGCAGGCGCAGCAGGTTGCGCGCCACCGCGTTCGACTGGTCGATCAGTTCCCAGGCCAGGTCCGACTCGATCACCAGCAGCCGGCTTTCCTCGACCGCGCGCACGGCGTCGAGGTTGACGGCGTCGTCCAGCACCGATTGTTCGCCCACGCTCTCGCCGGCCAGGATGCGGTTCACGCTGCCGTCCGACGCACCGGCGTGGCCATCGGTCTCGACTTCCAGCATGCCGGCGAGCACGATGTACAGGCGTGCACGCACCGTGTCCTCGATCGGTTCGCCAGCGGCTACCCGCACCACTTCGCAATCGGCGAGCGCACTGGCCGTGGCGGCCGCGTCGGCGTCACGAAACAGTTGCAGATCCTCGACCTTGTAGCCCGACTGTGCAAAGTTACCGATGTATTCCAAGACGACATCCTCCGAATGCTTGCGTGCTGGCGCAGTGTAAATCAAATGGCATGATAAACCATCACGCATCCTGCTCCACTGGCGTTCCAGAAACATCGGTGTTCCAATAGCGGGCATGACTCCACCCACATTCCAACCCACCGACCCGCAACTGACCGATGCGCTCGGCGTCCGGCATGCGCCGGCACCCGGGGCGCGTATCGTCTCGCTCGTCCCCTCGATCACCGAACTGCTGTGCGACCTGGGCCTGGCCGGCCAACTGGTCGGCCGCACCGGCTTCTGCATCCATCCGGCGCAGGTGGTGCAGGCCATCCCCAAGGTCGGCGGCACCAAGGACGTGAACATCGAAAAGATCCGCAAGCTGGCGCCGAGCCACCTGGTGGTGAACATCGACGAGAACGAAAAGCCAACCGTCGAGGAGCTGGCGAAGTTCGTGCCGAACATCGTCGTCACCCACCCGCTGGCGCCGCGCGACAACCCGGCGCTGGCGCGGCTGATGGGCGGGATCTTCGGCGCATTGCCCCAGGCCGAAGCCTGGTGCGCGGCCTTCGAGGCCGAGTACGCGGCCTTGAGAGCGCAGGCGCCTGGGCCCGCACGCACCGTGCTGTACTGCATCTGGCAGGACCCCTGGATGAGCGTGTCGGGCGACACGTATATCGCGCGCATGCTGGGCGAACTGGGCTGGCGCGTGCCGGACCTGGGCGAGGCGAGGTATCCGCGCTTTGCCTGGTCCGACGCGCTGGTGTCGGGGCTGGACGCGGTCCTGCTGTCGACCGAGCCCTACCGCTTCACCCAGGCGCACGCGGATGCGCTCGAGAAGCAGATCGGCATCCCGGTCTTCCTGGTCGATGGGGAAATGATGTCGTGGTATGGCAGCCGCGCCCTGGCCGGCCTGCGTTACCTGCGCGAGGTGAGGGCGATGGTGGAAGGAAGGCCGCCGGCCTGATTCCGGCCGGCGTCGTCGCAAGGTTGGCGCCGTGCGGCGCCGAGGTGGCAGCGCCTCAGGCGCCGCTGGTCAGGTTCTTGTCGGACAGCGGGTCCGGCACGGCCTCGACCGGAGGCGCCTCGTGGCGGGCCTTGTCGTTCAGGCGGCCGATGGCGCTGTCCAGTGCACGCTTGAGCTTGTCGCCGGCGTTCTGGATGGCCTGGTGCAGGTTGACGGCATGTTCTTTCACGACGACGGGCTGGTAGCCGCTGACGCGCGCTTCCATCATGCAGTAATTGCCGCCGTCGATCTGCTTCTGGCTGTTCTCGTTGCTCAGGTGTACGTCAACGCGGTTGACATGATCGGCGAAGCGGCCGATCGAGGACTGGACAACGGACTCGACGTGCTCGTCCAGGCCCTGGTGTTTTTCGATGGTGCGGTCGGTGTTGACATTGATTTGCATAAATAGGCTCCGTATTCATCTGTTCTGGCGCCAATCTTACGCTTTCTGCCATTTTTGCCGCGCCCGGCTGGTGCGACACCTGCCCGGGTTCATGCTTTGCCTGACGCCTGTTTCTCGTGGTGGGGGAAACGGTCCATTTTCGACAGCACCGGGAACAGCACCGCCCACAGGCCGGTGACCGCGAGCGTGGCGGCGCCGCCGAGCAGGATCGCGCGCACCAGGCCGAACCAGCCGGCGGTGATGCCCGACTCGAATTCGCCCAGCTCGTTCGAGGCCCCGATGAACACCGAGTTCACGGCGCTGACCCGGCCGCGGATCTCGTCCGGCGTCTCGTACTGCACCAGCAGGTGGCGCACGTAGACGCTGACCATGTCGCCGGCACCGAGCACGAACAAGGCCCCCAGCGCGACCGGGAACCGGCTGGTCGATCCGAGCGTCAGGACCGCCAGGCCGAACAGCGCCACGCCGCCGAACATCCAGGCGCCGACGCGACGGCGGATCGGGAAGAAGGCCAGGGCGATCGAGCACAGCGCGGCGCCGGCGCCGGGCGCGGTGCGCAGCCAGCCCAGGGCCGTGGGGCCCGCGTGCAGCACATCGTGGGCATAGGCCGGCAGCAGGGCGGTGGCGCCGCCGAAGAGCACCGCGAACAGGTCGAGCGAGATCGCGCCCAGCACGATCGGGCGCGACCACACGAAACGCAGGCCCTCGAGCAGGGTGTGCCAGCTGGCCGGCTGCGTGCTCTTCGCCTGCGGCGCGCTTTTCGCGGACGCCATCAGGATCACGGAAACCGTCAGCAGCACCGCCGACACCGAGTACACGAAGGTGGGCCCGAACACGTAGAGCAGGCCGCCGAGCACCGGGCCGGCGATCACGGCCACGTGGAAGGTCGAGGAGGACAGGGCGACGGCCTGGCCGAAATCCTTGTCCGGCACCAGGTTGCGCAGCACGGCCTGCGAGGCCGGCATCATGAAGGCGCGCGCGCTGCCGAACAGCACCAGCACCGCGAACACCGGCCACACCACCTTGCTGCCGCTGAAGGTAAAGGTCAGCAGCAGGGCGCTCACCAGCAGCTGCACCAGCATGCACAGCACGATGATCTTGCGCCGGTCGTGGCGGTCGGCGACGTGGCCGGCCCACAGGATCAGCACCAGGAAGGGGGCGAACTGGGCCAGGCCGATCAGCCCGAGGTCGAACAGGCTGCCGGTAATCTGGTAGACCTGCCAGCCAACGGCGACGCTCTGCATCTGGACGGCCAGGGTACCGAGGAAACGTGCGGAAAGGTAGAAGGAGAGGTTGCGGTTGCGCAGGACGCCGAGGCCGGCGCTTGGGGACAACAGAGACATGGAAGGAGGCACATTACTGGCAAGAAGTTGCTCATTGTGCCTGAACTGAAGCGGCGTTGCTGGAGCCGGGATGGTTGCGTTGACCCGTAGGGTGGACGGGTCTCCCGTCCACGCGTTCAACGGTCACATGCACGTCGTGCAATTGTTTGTTGCGCACATGTAATGCATGCAATTGCATGCCGAAATAATGCAAGCGTTCGTTGAACGCGTGGACGGGGAACCCGTCCACCCTACAGGTATGCCGGAAACACCGCCGTGTACGAGACGATGCGCGACTATCACTCCTGCGCCAGGTCCGCTTCGGTGGTGAACGAATCCGCAAAGAACTCATCCGCCGGCAAGCCGCACTGCGCCACGTATTCGCTGCGCGCGGCATCGACCATCACCGGCGCGCCGCAGGCGTACACCTGCCAGCCCGACAGGTCAGGGATGTCCTGCATCACCGCCGCGTGCACATAGCCTGTGCGGCCCGTCCAGTTGTCTTCCGGCAGCGCGTCGGAGACGACCGGGACGTACTGGAAGTCGGGCAGGGTGGTGGTCCAGGCCTGGCACAGTTCGTCCATATACAGGTCCTGGGGACGGCGGCCGCCCCAGTACAGGCGTACCGGACGGGTCGACTTCAGGTGCATCAGGTGTTCGACCAGGGCCTTCACCGGCGCGAAGCCGGTGCCCGAGGCCAGCAGCACGATCGGCTTGTCCGACCCCTCGCGCAGGAAGAAGGTGCCCAGCGGGCCTTCGAAGCGCAGGATGTCGCGCTCCTTCATGGCGCCGAACACGTGGTCGGTGAACAGGCCGCCTGGCAGGTGTCGGATGTGCAGTTCGAGCGGACGCTCCAGCGAAGGCGCACTGGCGATGCTGTAGGCGCGGCGCTTGCCGTCCTTGAGCAGGAATTCGATGTACTGGCCGGCGCGGTAGGCCAGCGCTTCGTTGGCCGGCAGCTGCAGGGTGACGATCGCCACGTCGGGTGCGGCGCGGGTAATGCTTTGCACCCGGGTCGGCATCTTGCGCACCGGGTAATCGCTGCTGCCGCCGACTTCGCGCGCCTCGATCACCACGTCGCCTTCCGGCACGGCGCAGCAGAACAGCGAGAAGCCCTGCAGCTTTTCCTGTTCGCTCAGGGCGCGCTGCTGGTGCGGCTTGTGGCCGACGACGCCGTCGACGACCTTGCCCTTGCACGAGCCGCAGGCGCCGTTCTTGCAGCCATAGGGCAGGCCGACGCCGGCGCGGATCGCGGCGGCGAGCACGGTTTCGTCGGGTTCGCATGCAAATTGGTGGCCGCTGGGCTGGACAGTGATCTGGAACGTCATGTTTGGATTTTTGCAGGTAAATAGGCTGAAATAAGGACTTGTTAGCAGAATGGATATGTTCCGCTGCAACAGAATTGAGCTATTTTACACGGCACGTGGATCACGGGCGCCCGGCCGGCCGGGCCCTGCGATTCCCCGACAGTCGCGCGCGGCTGGCTTACAATGCCTGCCGTGAACACCAAATCCTTTAAACGGCCGCGCCTGCTGCTGGTCGGCTGCGGCGACGTCGGCATGCGCCTGCTGCCGCTGCTCGCCGACCGCTTTCGCGTCTTTGCTGTGACGCGCGATGCCGAACGCTGCGCCGCGCTGCGCGCCGCAGGGGCTGTCCCGGTCCTGGCCGACCTCGACCAGCCGGCGACGCTTGCCCGCCTGCGCGGCCTGGCGCGCCACATCGTGCACCTGGCGCCGCCGCCGGCCGGCGGCGAGCGCGACACCCGCACGCGCAACCTGGCCGCGGTCCTGCCCGAGGGCGCACGGCTGGTCTACGTGAGCACGACCGGCGTGTACGGCGATTGCGGCGGCATGCTGGTCGACGAAACCCGCGCCGTGGCGCCGAAGAATGCCCGCGCCCGGCGCCGGGTGGACGCCGAGCGCACCCTGCGCGCCTGGGCGCGGCGCGCCGGCGGACGGCTGGCGATCCTGCGCGTGCCCGGCATCTACGCGCGCGACCGCCTGCCGCTGCAGCGCCTGCGCGAGGGCACGCCGGCGCTGCGCCAGGAAGACGACGTCTACACCAACCACATCCAGGCCGACGACCTGGCGCACATCGTCGCGCTGGCCCTGCTGCGCGGCCTGCCGAACCGGGTCTACCACGCGGTCGACGACACGCGCATGAAGATGGGCGATTACTTCGATGCGGTGGCCGAGGCCTTCGACCTGCCGCGTCCGCCCCGGCTGGCGCGCGAGGTCTTGCGCGAACAGGTGTCGCCGGTGCTGCTGTCCTTCATGTCCGAGTCGCGCCGCCTGGACAACGCGCGCCTGCACGAACTGGGCGTGCGCCTGCGCTATCCGGACGTCGCATCCGCGCTCGCGCAGTGGCGGCTGGTACAATAGCCGCCCAAGTACTTGGCCAAAAACACATTTATTTATGGATAAGTACTTAAAGGAAAACGACATGACTTACGAAGAATATCTGGACGAAGTGACGACCCTGATCGTCGAAAAGTACGACCTCGAGGACGAGGCCGCCATCAAGATCGTCGTCGACGCCCAGGCGAAGGGCTATTTCGTTGCCCACGACGACCAGAAGGCGATGCGCACCCTCGACCGCGCCCACGAGGACGCGCGCGCGCTGTTCAAGGCCAGCCGCAAGAAATAAGCATCCTTCCGCGCGCCACCGGCGTGCGCCTGCCGCATCCATTTCACCTGTTCCGACCGGGCCGTCGCCATGGCGCGATCGCGCCGGTATCGTCGTGACGCGTCACGCGCTTCAACCCAGCATCGTTCTCCCTGAGATCGCGCCCGGCCGGGCGTCGCCATGCCGCGTCCCTATGTTCGACGCCCAAGACTTTCCCGATTCTCCTTTCAATCTGTAGGGAAATTCCTACAGTTGCTTGAATAAAATCTAACTTTCCCAGTATCATTGCGGCTGAGATTAACCACCATATAAACGGTGCTGTTTTGCCCGGTGAGGCCAATTTCTCATGTTCAAATTGAACATGTAAGAAATTACTCACGGATTGTGATTTTTTGAAAGAATTCAGGAATGCCCATCAGAAGACTGCCGGAAGGCTCAGCTTACGACCCCAATCGCGTACTCGACGCCATCATCGCCAAATTGCAACTGAAGAATGACGCTGCCTTGTCGCGCGCGCTCGAAGTGGCGCCGCCGGTGATCAGCAAGATCCGCCACAACACCTTGCCGATCGGCGCCACCATCCTGCTGCGCATGCACGAGATCAGCGATTTCAGCATCCGCGAACTGCGCGCGTTGATGGTCAAGCCCGATGCGGACATGTCGGTTGCCTGAAAAAAAAAGAGCCGGCATCGATGCCGGCTTCGTGAAGGGACAGAGGCGTCGCCGCCCTTGCCCCGATTGACTTTCGCTTCGCCGGCGCAGCAGCCGGCAGTAGCGGAGAGCCTGTTGTCAGTGTGTTCCCGGTTTGTCGTTCATGCGGCCGCAAATCGCCGCGTGGTTGCGCGGCCCGGATCAGGCAGCCAGGGGCGCCCGGCCGCACCATGCGGTCTGGACTTCGGCAGCCGAGGCGGCGGCCGGAGCGCGGCCGCACCATGCGGTTTCCTTGGCGACTTCAGGTGCACGGCCGCACCAGGCCGTTTTCCCTGCGCCAGCCTCGACCGGCGCACGACCGCACCATGCGGTTTCCTTCGCCATTTCCGGCGCCCGTCCACACCAGGCGGTCCGCACGGCGGCCGCGATGGGCTTGGCCGGGGAACGGCCGCACCAGGCGGTCTGGCTCGCGCCTTCGGCGAGCTTCGCCGGCGCACGACCACACCATGCCGTCTGGCTTGCGCCCTCGGCGGCGCTTGCCGGTGCACGGCCGCACCAGGCGGTCTGTGCAGCGCCTTCGGCGTTCGCCGGAGCGCGCCCACACCATGCGGTCTGCGCCCCGTTTGCCGGCGCACGGCCGCACCACGCGGCATCGGCCTGCTTCAGGTAGGGCTCGCCGAAGGTCGACTCGTACAGTTCGCGCATCCGGTCGCCCGCCTGTTCCTGGTTGGCGACGTCGTCTTCGCCGCGCAGGCCGATGTAGGGGTAGTGGTGCAGGAAGTAACCAAAGGCCTGCTCGCAATCCTGGGCGTACTTCATGGTGTCGAGGATGTGGTAGTGCCAGAAGGTGTCGACGTCCACCAGCGGCGCGGTTTCCTCGTTAGGAAAGGCCTTCATCAGGTAGAGGAAACGACGGTACTCCGCTTCGGTGGCGTTCGCCTTTTCGAGCGACCATCCTTCGCCGGACTCCTTGTGCATCAGCTTGACTTTAATCGGGTTCAAATCCAGGGCGGCGATCACTTCGAAATCGTTGTTCGAGATCATGATTCATCCTTTGTTTTGGATACTGCATCGTTATTGTAATTTGGTGTTCCGGTAGTCGATGAAGTCGTGCTGGCAGATGGTCTGGCCCTCCTTGTCGTTAAAAACGATTGTAGTTAATACGTTTGGTTTGATGCAGCACATTGATGACCATTCTCTACCCCAAACCTGCGGAAATTATTGATTATTCGCAAGTTGAGTAGCGTCAAGCAATTGCGTGTCGCATATTCGACTACAGGCTTTCGAAGACCTTCGCAGGGCTGGCCGGGGCAGGCATGGCCTGTGTCACGGAGAGGAGATTGTCGGCGGTCGGGATCGATACGTGGACCGTGGTGCCGGCGTTCGGCCGGCTGGTGATGACGCACCTGCCGCCCAGGATGCGCACCCGTTCCTCGATGCCGACCAGGCCGAAGGAGCCTGGTTTCTGGCCTACGCCCTTGTTCAGCCCGATGCCGTTGTCGCTCACCGTCATCGAGATCGATTCGGCATCGAGCGCCAGCTCGACCCGCACGGCGGTGGCGCGGGCGTGGCGCGAGACATTGGTCAGCGACTCCTGCAGGATGCGGAACAGGGTGGTGGCGCAGCGGTCGCTCACGTGCAGTTCGCAGCCATCGGAGACCAGTTCGCAGGCAATGCCGGTGCGGCGCTGGAACTCGGCGATTTGCCAGTCGACCGCGGCGGTCAAACCCAGGTCCAGCACGTGAGGGCGCAAATCGTTGATGATCTGGCGTACGCTCTTGATGGTGGCGTCGATCTGCTCGAGCGTCCAGCGGGCCCGGGCGTGCAGGCGCGGGTGACGCCGGCTGGTGCGCGAGGCCAGCAGGTCGGCTTCGATGCGCAGCGCCAGCAGGTTCTGGCCGAGGTCATCGTGGATCTCGCGCGCGATGCGCTTGCGTTCGCTTTCCTTGATGTTTTCGGCGTGGGCTGCCAGCCGGCGCAGGTTGTCGTTGGTTTTCTGCAGTTTCGTCTCGCTCGCGCGCAATTCGCCGGTCATCTCCTCGGCCAGTTCGATGGCGCGGCGGCGCGACGAGCTCAGCGTCTGGAACAGCGCGTAGAGCAGGGCGGTGCCGGTCGAGCCCGCGAGCATCGCCACCCAGGGCAGGTAGCTGTCGATTTCCGAATACATGCTCTTCTTGGCGATGCGGAAGTCGATGTCCCAGCCGCGTCCGCTCACGCCCACCGGCAGCAGGGCGCGGAACATGTCCGGGTCGTGTACGCTTGCCTTGGGCTGGTTGTCGAAGAACACGGTGCGCTGGTAGACGCCGGGCGGTCCGCCGAGCTCCTCGACCGGACTCATGCCGGAGATCACCAGCCGCGTCGACTGCCTGGGCAGGTTGTCCAGCACGCCTTGCGCCAGGCGCGACACGCTGAAACCGATGCCGACCGAGCCGATATAGGCCGCGCGGCGCTGGGCGACGTCGCCCAGCGGCATGGCCGGCCGGTAGACCGGCATGCGCATCCCCAGCCCGCTGGTATGGGGCTTGATCGGCACCCGGGTGCCCGAGGTCGAGGCTTCGCCGGTGTCGCGCGAGTGCGCCAGCGCCAGCGCGACCGCGGGACGCGCCTGCAGGTCGATCCCGACACGGTCGGCGCGTGCCGAGTGCGGCTCGATAAAGGTCAGCACCGTGTATTCGGGGCGCCGCCCCTCGGGCCGGATACGAAAGTTTGCCCCGTCCGCGCCGAGTTCGCGCCGCAGTTGGGCTTCGACGGCGGGACGCTCGGCGTCGGTGAAAGTGCGTGCAAAATTGATTGTTTCGACGCCGGGGAAATGGTTTTCCAGGTCGAGGCCGGCCACGTAGCGCCGGAACTCCTCGTTCGTGACGTCGTCGTCTGCGAGAAAGAGGCTGGAAGTGCCCCGCAGCAAGTCGGCATAAGTCTTGATGCGCCCATCGAGGATGGACTGGACGCCGCGCGCCATGTGCAGGAAGCGCTCGTGGGCGTCGTTCTCGATGGCCCGGCTGGTGCTGATGTGTAAGCCTGCGCCTACGCCCAGAGACAGCAGCGCGCCCAGCCAGAAGCCGAGCCTGATGGCCGCGATTTTCTTCGCATAGTCGGCCAGGATCCCCATCTTTTGCTCCAATCGATTTTGAATATTTTATTTTTGATTTCGATCAGAATCGCGCAGACTGCGAAACCTGTTACCTATCATATCTGATAGGTTGCATGCGTCGCGTGGGCAACATAAAAAAAATCCCGCCGCGGCCGAAGCCGGGCGGGATTTGCTGATTTTCTCTGTTCTCTGGCTCCGTGTCTGGAGCGGGCGTTGGCTTTACTTGCCGCCCCAGCTGTCCTTGAGCGTGGTGACGCGGTTGAAGACCGGCTTGCCCGGTTGCGAATCCACGCGGTCGGCCACGAAATAGCCGTGGCGCTCGAACTGGAAGCGCTGGTCGGCAACTGCCGCGGCCATGCCCGGCTCCAGGTAGGCGGTGACGGTTTCCAGGGCGTTCGGGTTCAGCGCAGCCTTGAAATCCTTGCCGCCGGCGTCAGGCTGCGGGTCGAGGAAGAGGCGGTCGTAGAGGCGCACTTCGGCTTCCAGCGCCGAGGCGGCGCTGACCCAGGTGATGTTGCCCTTGACCTTGTAGTTGTCGGCGCCGGGGGTGCCCGACTTCGAGTCCTCGAAGTATTTCACGTGCACGGCAGTCACTTTACCGTTCTCGTCCTTGTCGTACCCGGTGCATTCCACCACGAAGCCATACTTCAGGCGCACGCGCGAACCCGGCTGGTCACCCACGGGCGGGGTGAAGCGGTGGTAGCCCTTGGTCGGGGTTTCCATGAAGTCTTCCTGCTCGATCCACAGCTCGCGCGTGAACGGGAAGCTGCGCTGGCCCATTTCCGGATGGTGCGGATGAACCGGCGAGGTGCACTCCACCGATTCGCCTTCCGGGAAGTTGTCGACGATCAGTTTCAAAGGACGCAGCACGGCGATCGCGCGCGGCGCCTTCGGGTCGAGGTCGTCGCGCAGGGCGCCTTCCAGCGTGCTCATGTCGATCCAGCCGTCGGCCTTCGACACGCCGATGCGCTCGCAGAACAGCTGGATCGATTCCGGCGTGTAGCCACGGCGGCGCAGGCCGACGATGGTCGGCATGCGTGGATCGTCCCAGCCGGTGACGATGCCGTCGTCCACCAGCGAACGCAGCTTGCGCTTGGAGGTGACGACATACGTCAGGTTCAGGCGCGCGAATTCGTACTGGCGCGGCACCGGACGCTGGAAGAAGCCGCCGTCGGCCAGGGTGTCGACCAGCCAGTCGTAGAACGGGCGGTGATCCTGGAATTCTAGCGTGCACAGCGAGTGGGTGATGTTCTCGATCGCATCCGAGATCGGGTGCGTGTAGTCGTACATCGGGTAGATGCACCAGTCGTCGCCCGTGCGGTGGTGGTGCGCATGGCGGATGCGGTACAGGGCCGGGTCGCGGTTGGTCATGATCGGCGAGGACATCGCGTCTTCGCTCATCTTCGCACGCAGGATGTGTTCGCCGTCCTTGTACTTGCCGGCCTTCATGTCGCGGAACAGCTGCAGGGATTCCTCGACCGGGCGGTTACGGAAGGGCGAGTTGGTGCCCGGTGTACCGAAGTTGCCGCGGTTCTTCGCCATTTCCTCGGCGCTCTGGCTGTCGACGTAGGCCTTGCCGGTCTTGATCAGGTACTCGGCCATCTCGTACAGCTTGTCGAAGTAGTCGCTGGCGTAATGCAGGTACTCCTGGCCGCCTTGCTCCCAGGTGAAGCCCAGCCACCTGACACTGTCCATGATGGTGTCGACGTATTCCTGGTCTTCCTTTTCCGGATTGGTATCGTCGAAGCGCAGGTGGCAGCGGCCGTTGTAGTCGCGCGCCAGGCCGAAGTTCAGGCAGATCGATTTCGCATGGCCGACGTGCAGGTAGCCGTTCGGCTCCGGCGGGAAACGCGTGATCACCGCGGGCATGCCGTCGCGCTTGTGGGTGCCTGCCGCCAGGTCGTTCTCGACGATGGCGCGCACAAAATTCGACGAAGGCGCGTTCGCCGCCGCGTTGTTCTTTTCGTTGCTCATGAAAGAAGGTGTTTGGATAGGTAAAGTTCTCGGCATTTTACCGTAGACGGGTGCGCCACGGTCCGCCTATGTGGTGGAGCGCACGGTTCGCCCGCATGCGCAGGAACATACTTGGGGTTCATTGCCGCCGCTTCCAAGGCCGTGCGCCGCTTGCCGCAGCCATGGCCCCGCTGTCAAGTTGGCGTTTTCTATAGGATAATCTCGTTTTGCCGTTTTTCGGCTATAGCCGGAGAGTTCCAAAGTGGAAAATTTATACGCGATCCTCGGCGTCGCGCCGAACGCCAGCGACGACGAGATCAAGAAGGTCTACCGCTCGCTGGCCATGCGCTACCACCCCGACCGCAACCAGGCGCCGGGCGCGGAGGCGCGCTTCAAGGCCGTTACCAAGGCTTACGAGATCCTGTCGGACCCCGCCAAGCGCGAGGAATACAACCAGAGCGTGAACCACCGCATCGTGCTCGATGCCGAGGCCGAGGCTTTCGAGCTGTGGCGCTCGCTGTTCGCGCTGAACGGCGTCACGCTGCAGGCCTGAGCACCGCCACCGGGGCAGGACGCCCCGCATGCACGCCACCGAACCCCCGCATACAGGACAAACAAGATGAAAAGAGTACATCCCGAATTCGCTTACCAGTCGCGCGAGCTGGAAGGACAGATCGACGGCACCCTGGGCGACCCGCCCAACCGCAAGAACTACGACATGATGGTCGGCGCGCTCGTCTCGGAATACGCCGGCGGCTCCGGCATCGACGACGTCAACCTGATGGCCTTCGCGCTCGTTGACAAGATTCGTTTCAAGGACCCGAAAGGCCTGCTGCGCGAAGCGGCCGACTACGAGGGCGACGACCCGGCGCGCGTGTTCGCGATGGCCGAGTGCGAAGGCGAGGACGGCGCCGCCATGTACGCGGCCATGACGGAAAACCATCCGGAACTGGCGCGCCAGGCGATCATCACCGCCTTCCTCTACAAGCACCAGGGCCGCTGGGCCGACGACGACCAGTCGCTCGACCAGCTGGCCGAGGGCGACGAAGGCGACGACGACGACAACGACGGCATGGACGACACCGCCGCGTCGGACGACTTCACCCAGATCTTCGACCAGGGAGAACGTGAATGAACGACAAAGCCAACCTGCCGGCGCTGACCAAGCAGGTCAGCGAACTGGTGCTGGCCGGCTCGCTGCAGCACGCCGAAGAGGCGTTCTCGAAGGCGGCCGACGAACACGGCGACTACGCCGTGGCCGAGGTGCTCTCGACCCTGCCGCCGCAGGTGACCGCGCTGCACCTGGCCGGCTTCGACGGCGCCAAGACCTCGCTCGCCACCATGCTGGTGCCGCCCAAGGCCTGGGCCGAAAGCCTGGCGTACATGGCCGCCACCTGGCCGGATGACATGATCGAGGACGACCCCGAACGCATCGCCGAGGGTCTGTTCAACCATGTGCACGGCGTTGTCTACGCCAACGACGACGAGGACCGCCGCCACGAGCTGCTGGCCGAGGCGTCCGCCACCGACCACGGCGCCACCGTGTTCGCCATCCTGTGGTCGCTCGCGCCCAAGGAAATCATGGAAGTGGCCGGCGAAATCAACTTGAAGGGCCGCTACGTGACCGGCCAGACCTCGTCCGACAGCGACATCGTGCCGCTGGCGATCGACCTGGCCAAGGCTTCCGAGGACGGCTGGGAACGTTCGCTGATCGAGCTGTTCCCGGAATTCCGTCATAGCGCCGAGATGGCCGACGCCGAGTTCCCGGACGATCCGGACGAGGACCCGGACTTCCAGCAGCGCAGCACGCGCGAGCTGCTCTACCGCCTGCGCAAGCAGGTGCCGTCGGTGCGTACCATGCCGCGTCGCAGCACGCGCAAGAGCATGGGCACGGACATCTTCTCGTGAGCGGGGACCGTTCACCGATGCTGCCTGCAATCGTCATCGAAAAACCGCCGCGGCTGGTGCGCGCGATCAAGCTGCTAGCCAGCGAGGACCCCGAGGAAGCGGCGATCCTGGCCGACGAGCTGTCCGGGATCACCGCCATGGTGGCCGAGAAGTTCACCAACGACCGCACCGCCGAAGGCATCCAGCGCGCGCTGCTGCTGACCGTCGGCGGCGTCTCGCTGGGCCTGGAAAGCATCATGTCGGAAGAGGGCGAGGAAAAGGACGAGGTCGCCCTCGACATCCTGATCGAGGAGGGCGCCGAGTACGTGTTCCAGTCGGGCTTCCGCCTGATCCGTGAACTGGCCGCGCTGCCCGAGGACAGCCTGGTCGGCGAATACGACAACGACCCCGTGTATTCGCAGCGGCGCCTGAAGGAACTGTTCGTCGACATCTGCACCGCCGATCCGGGCGAAAGCTGGTCCGGCTACGAGCGCTACCTGGGCCAGCTGCGCCAGCGCCAGCAGGTGCAGGCCATCGTGCGCGCCGCCCAGTGGCTGCGCCGCAACCACTACGAAGGCCCGGTGAACGACCCCGACCTGAACGCCGAGGGCGTGATCGCGCTGGCGATCATCTTCGCGGTTGAAGGCGGCGGCCGCATCGTCGCGCGCACCGGGCAGAAGGAGTTCGAGCGCTTCGTGAAATCGGTGCGCAAGAACAACCCCGACTTCGAGACCGGCTGGGCCCAGCTGCTGGAAAAGGTCCCGGCGCCGCACCGCGAGATCATCGCCGAGCGCATTGGCACGTATCGCGAAAGCTGCACCGTGTTGAAGAGCCTCGGCACGAAAGCGCCGATGAAGCAGCTGGTGGCCGAGCTGGAAAACTACGCCGGGTCGGAGCTGGATGCGGAGTATCCGTAAGGGCTGCCTGCGGCGTTTGAATAGCGGGCACGCAATTGAAGCCACCGGCCTCAATTGCCCCACCCTATGACCTGTGCCAATCGTAGGGTGGGCGCCCCGTGCCCACCAATTGCCTGACGTTTCGTAGGGTGGGCACTCTGTGCCCACGCGAACGCCAGCAAACCTGCAGCGTGAGATGCACTCGTATCGCGAGCACGCTGCGACGGTTCAAAAGATCAGCCACCCCCCGTAAACACACCCTCCCATTCCACACCCCCCGCCAGCAGTCCCCGCCAATCTTGAGTATGATGAGAAATCAAGTATCAGGATTCGCCCATGTCTTCACCCGCCATCGCCGCCGGCACCCTTGATTTCAAACGCGTCAACCGCGCCATGGCCTTCGGTGGATTTTCCACCTTCGCACTGCTCTACAGCGTCCAGCCCCTGATGCCCCTGCTGGCGCGCGACTTCTCCCTCACGCCCGCCCAAAGCAGCCTGGCGCTGTCGATTTCCACCGGCCCGCTAGCGCTTGCCCTGCTGGTGTCGAGCATCCTGTCGGACCGCTTCGGACGCAAGCCCCTGATGGCCGCCTCGATGTTCAGCGGAGGCCTGCTTACCCTGCTGGCCGCCTTCACCCATGACTATGTCCCGCTGCTTGCGCTGCGCGCCCTGATGGGTTTCATGCTGGGCGGGATGCCTGCCGTGGCGATGGCCTACCTCAGCGAGGAAATCGAGGGCAGCTCGCTTGGCCTGGCGATGGGCATGTACATCAGCGGCAGCGCTTTCGGAGGCATGTTCGGGCGCGTGCTGGCCTCGGTCATCAGCGACTTCTATTCCTGGCGCGCCGCGCTGGGTGTCCTGGGCGCGGCCGGCCTGTACGCGGCCTGGGAATTCCGGCGCAGTCTGCCTGCCTCGCGCCGTTTTCGTCCAGGGCAGGGCGGTCTCGCCGGACTGGTCGACGGCGCCCGGCGCCACCTGCGCGACCCCGGCCTGCCTTTCCTCTTCATGCTGGCCTTCCTGCTGATGGGTTCTTTCGTGAGCCTGTATAACTACATCGGTTACCGCATGCTGGGGCCGGAATTCCACCTGCGCCAGAGCGCGGTCGGTGCGCTTTCCGTGCTCTATTTGCTCGGCATCTTCAGCTCGGTCTGGGCCGGACGCCTGGCCGACCGGCTGGGACGGCGCAACGTGCTGTGGCTGGTGATGTCGGTGATGCTCGCCGGGCTGCTGCTCACGCTCGCCGGCAACCTGGTGGCCATCGTTGCCGGCGTCGGCCTCTACACCTTCGGCTTCTTCGCCTCGCATTCGGTCGCCAGCAGCTGGGTCGGCCGGCGCGCCCGTGCGCCGCAGGCACTGGCGTCGGCCCTCTACCTCTTCTTCTACTACCTCGGATCGAGCGTGGTCGGCTGGTTCTCCGGTTATATGTGGGAGCATTTCGGCTGGCTGGGCGTGGTCGGCCTGCTGGGCGCGATCCTGGTGCTGGCGATGCTCATCGCCCTGCGCCTGCGCGGCCTGGCGCCCCTGGAACCGGCCGGCTCCGCCACGCCGTAAGCACGGCAGGAGATTTCACAATGGCATGATCTGCATCATGCCAAGCGGCATCATCGTACTGTTTGCCTCCGGTAAGATCGTCGATTGGGATAGCTACCAGTGACGATTGCGAAGGAGTCCTGCAGATGGTGTCGCTCCGATGAATTTCCCTACCGAACTCAGCGCGCTTGGCCTGTTCGGGACCGGCCTCAGCCAGCATGCGCGCCTGATCACCCTCGATACCGCCCAGGAAAGCGCACTGCCCGAAACGCTGGCAGCCGAAAGCTTCAGTGGGATCGAGGCCGTCAACGAACTGTTCCACTTCGAGGTCGATGCGCTCAGCACTTCGACCGACCTGGACCTGTCGCTGTTTCTCGGCGAAGAGCTGACGGTCCGCCTGCTGCAGCCGGACGGCAGCCGCCGCGCCTGGCACGGCCTCTGCACGCATGCCTCATGGCTGGGCGCCGACGGTGGGGTCGCGCGCTACCGCCTGCGGCTGGAGCCGGCGCTGGCACTGCTCGCCCTGCGCCGCGACAGCTATATTTTCCAGGACAAGAACGTACGCGACATCGTCACCGAACTGCTGGCCGACTACCCGCAGGTGCGCTTCGACTTCGACATCACGCAGGAACTGGCGCCGCGCCCGGTGTGCACGCAGTACCGGGAGAGCGATCTCGCATTCTTCACCCGCCTGCTCGCGTCGGAGGGCCTGAACTGGCGCTTCGAGCACGACCAGCAGGAGGACGCCGCGGACGGCCACGCGCGCCATCGTCTCCTCATCTTCGACAGCCGCGCCCAGGCGCCGGCGCTTCCCGGCGGCGAACGCATCCGCTTCCACGGCGTGCGCGCCACCGAGCACGACGACGCGATCGACGCTTTCGGGGCCCGTCGCCAGGTGGGGGCGAACGCGGTCGGCATCAGCAGCTGGGATCCCTCCCAGCTCGTCGCGCCGGCGGCCGAGCACGAATCCATTCTCGACGCCGGCGAGCTGCCGGCACTACCGCTCTACGACGGCAGCGGCGAGCGCCACGTGTCCAGTCGTGCCGCCGCCGACGCCCATGCCGAACTGATGCTGCAGGCGCTGGAGATGGACGTCAAAGAGTTCGAGGGCGCGGGCGCGGTGCGGCGGCTCGCGGCGGGACATCGTTTTGAGCTGACCCAGCACGACCGCTATCCCGACGGCGACAACGCGTTCACGGTGCTGTGGGTGCGCCACGAGGCCCGCAACAACTTCCAGACCGGGATCGCCGGTGGGATGCCGCGCGGTGTCGAGAACGGCAGTTATCGCAACCGCTTCGCCTGCGTGCGCGCGGCGGTGCCAATCGTCCCGTCCGCCACCGCCATGCGCGATCAGGCCACCGCGCCTGGCCCGCAGTGTGCACTCGTGGTCGGGCTGGCGGACGCGGTCTCGACGACCACGCGCGATCATCAAGTGAAAGTCCAGTTCGCGTGGCAGCGCGGCCAAGTCCCGAATCCCGGCGGCCTCGCGCATGACACCGATGACAAAGGCTGCGCTCCGGGCAACGATGCATCGGGCACCTGGGTGCGCGTGGCCGAGGCGCTGGCCGGCCCCAACTGGGGCACCGTGTTCACGCCGCGTATCGGCACCGAGGTGCTGGTCGACTTCATCGAGGGCGACATCGACCGTCCGGTAATCGTGGCCCAGCTCTACAACGGCGCCGACCCGCCGCCTTTCGCTGGCGGTGTCGCCTCGAACGCCAACCATGCGGGCGTGCTGTCGGGGATCCACAGCCATAACTTCGACGGCGGCGGCTACAACCAGTGGCAGCTCGACGATGCGCCGGGCCAGGTCCGCACGCGCCTGGCGACCAGCACCGCATCCACCCAGCTCAACCTCGGCTATCTGATCCACCAATCGCCAGGCTCGGCGCAGCGCGGCGCGTATCGCGGTAGCGGCTTCGAGCTGCGTACCGATGCCTGGGCCGTGATCGGCGGCGGCGAGGGCGTGCTGCTCTCGACCAGCGCCCGCTCCCGGCAGGGCTGCGGCGTGAGCTCGACCCAGATGGATGCGGCGGAAGCGCTATCGCTGTTCAAGGGTGCGCAGTCCCTGGCGACCACGTTGGGCGACGCGGCTGCGCAGCAGCAGGCCCTGTTCAGCAAGGATGCGGCCAAGGCGCAGGCCGACTTCATCGAGCAGATCGACCCCAAGGCGAAAGGGAAGTACGAAGGCGCCATCGGCGGACAAAGCGCGCTGAAGGCCAAGCCAGGATCGCGCGAGCTCGATGGCGGGCAGCCAGTCGAGAAATTCGGCTCGGCGATCGTGCTGATGGACGCGGCGGCCAGCATGAACTGGGCCACGCCGGCGTCGACCGTGGTGTATGCGGGGCAGCAGCTGCACTGGACCACGCAGTCGGATCTGCACTTCGCTGCGGCGCATACGGTGTCGTCGGTGGCGGGGAATGCCTTCAACTTCTTTACCCATTCGGGCGGCATCCAGGCGATTGCCGGGAATGGGCCGGTGTCGCTGCAGGCGCATACGGATCAGCTGGAGATCTTGGCGGACAAGGAGATTACCGTGATCTCGGTGAACGACTGCATCGAGATCAAGGCCAAGGAGAAGATCGTGCTGCAGGCGGGGCAGTCGGCCATCACGCTGGAGGGTGGGGATATTACGTTTGCTTGTCCGGGGAAGTTTACCGTTAAAGGTGGGAAGCATTTGTTTGATGGCGGTGGCAACAAAGCAGCAAATTTGTTGAACCTTCCCGGAGAACTGAGTGAAGAGGCAAAACATTGGATTGCTTTGCACTATATGGACCCCGAGTTGGCAGAAGGAATTCCTGATGTCGAATACAAGATTCACTTTGAGGATGGTCCAGTGTTGTCGGGAACCTTAGACAAAGATGGTCAAGCCTTACACGAAAACGTTCTTAACAAACCCGTGAAAAAAGTCGTTTACAGCCCGCGTAAACCTGAAAAGGAAAAGCCATACGATCCTTTGGAAAAGCTAATCGGCTGAGTTTTCATGAACTTCAACTGACCTAGTTCGGAGAATTGCTTCATGGCAGATGTGAATGCAACACAGATGCGCGACGCATTGGCGTGGGCTACAGGGGATGAGGAATCGCAAGAGCCCAGTTCCAATCCATTCGTATGGTTCTGGGAAGCGGTAGAAGGAGACTTCAACGAGAACAGGTCGACCTCCCAGATCCTGGTCGATGCGGGCATCTCAATGATTCCTTTGGTGGATCAGGTGTGCGATCTGCGTGATTTGATAGCGAACTGCCGAAAGCTGTCACGTGATCATACGGATGTGTGGAATTGGGTCGCGCTTGTCCTGACGCTCATAGGTCTATTCCCGGCACTAGGATCGCTCGTAAAAGGGATCCTGAAAATTTTCTTCGGATTTGTAAGGCGGACCGGAGGAGAGAAGGTCGTTGAGGCGGTGGATGCAGCAATGAACTGGGTAATTTCCTTCCTGCGTCGGCGTCGCGTACAGGAGTACTTGAAGTCGCACAAAGTCGACGAAGTACTCAAATGGCTGGCTACCGAGATCAAGGCCGTGCGCGCTAAAGTGAGCGTTGCCGAGTTAACGTCGGCTTTTGATCGTGGGATCAAGGTGGTTGACGCAATGGCCAGCAAGGTTGAGTTTGTACCCGTGCTGGGTGGTAAGGCAAAACAAGCTCTGCTCGAGGTCCAAAAGATTAGATTGGCTGCCGACAAGCATTTTGCTCGAGCATTGAAGCCGGTGCAGGATGTATTCGATACGGTGATAGTACGGCTCGAACGTGAAGCAATTCAAAGGCAAAAAGGAATCGTTGATGCTCGAAATGTTCATTTCAGAGGTACTTTGCCTGAAGCAAAAGCAATCTCTCTCATGCAAAACTCAAGTACAAGGCCGGCCTAGCTGAACGACGGAGCTACACCACGCTGGTCGCCAGCAGATACTAAGATAGCAAGATCAAAAGTTGAGGCAATGGCAAAGCAGGGATGGCCGCCTCTGACAAATGACAATATTCGGTCCTTTCATACCTTGGTCCATGCTGAGATCAAAGGCCCCGCCCGGCTTTTCCGTATTTTGTCGCCCAATAGCCGGGCAATGAGCGATTGCTGGATTAGCGAAAAAGTATTTAATGATATACAAAACTCGCCGAACCCTAGGGAGGCGTGGAGAAAGTTCCTGGCAGTGTGGCCAGACTGGAACGCAAACGGTCAATTTGTGATCTATGACGTAAAACCTGGCGAAACTCTCAAGGTATGGCGTGGCCCGGCATCCGGACAAACGAAGGACGGTTTGCCTGATCGGCATCTTGAAGGCGGATGGGAGCAGATCGTCTTCAACGTCGCACGGACTGACCCGCGAAATGATGTGATGCGGTTCTACAAACTGAAGGGCGGTCGAAAAAATATCCTGCAGGGCGCGATCACGCAAGCAGAGTATAACAAGCTTACCCAAGCACAAAAGAATGAATACGTATCCATACGTGAGTCGATAACCCATCCAAACATTAGCGGGCCTTTCGAAACTGGGTGGGGATATACGGATTTTGAAGGGGCCGGACTTGCGACGAGAATTGGACTGCCAGCTTTGCCTGGGCAGGTAACAGCTCTTCGAAAGTAAGCACGGTTCCAGTTAATAATATATGTTTATTAAGCGAATTGGACTAAATATGAATTTGACTCAGTGGCAAAAAAAGCAGGCTGCGTTGCTGTATCATTTTTCCTCCATGAAATATCTTGAGGGCTTGCTGGAGCGCGTGAAAATGCTAAGAGTTTTCGCGAATGATGTTTTAGATGTCAATGAAGTCCAAGGTAGAGATAAACTATTGCGAAGCAAGCGATGGGGTAGTCGTAACACCGGCGAGAATTGGGAGAATAACGCGTGGCCGTTTCTTGGCGATTTTCAACGTTCAGTTGCACGAGATATTGCAGACAGAAAATCGAATATTTATCACAAAACCGGTGCATATCAATGCGTCCGAGGTATTTCCGAATTTTCTTTACAATGGATGGCGCCGGAGGAACAGGACGAGTTCGACCGGAGACTCGCAGAGGTATCCAGATATGCGGAAAATATCGATGACACCATGGACCGAGCGGTATATGCGACAAGGTGGAACGACTTCGGACTAACAATAGCTTGGCAAGAGCATGCACACAACTTCCCGATCCTTCCTAAATTCGTTGCCAAACCTGAGATGGTCTGCGAAAGTGGCCATATACCGCCGAAGACCGGCGTGTATGTATCAATCGACGATCCGAATGCAACCCTTCAGTTTGGCTGGACTGGATCTGATCAAGGCAAATTGTTGGACAGCACCACACTCAACGATTTAGGTAAGCACGCGTTGGCCTCGGTTGGTAGAGCCAAGCTCTGGATCGACGGCGATGCCATGCTCCGCTTTGTGCTTGCGAACTTGTCTTGTCCCGATTTGGTACGCGACCCCTTTTTTGATGAGTCTCAGACTCCCGATCTGGCCCCTGCTTTGGTGGCGGGCAATGCTTTTGAGTCAAAGCCGTCGCGTTGGTGTTTTGTCGAGCTCGTAAAGGATGAGTTCGAGCAAATCGAGGACGAGGTAGAGGAGGCAAGGCCGGAGACCTTACGCTTTGGCGCCGGCGATGATTGTCTGCGTGAAGGCTTCTATTTCTCCCCGGCAGATCCAAACTCACGTCGGCATTTCCGCGTTGGTGAGCAGTTCCCTGTTCTTAACCCCGAATACGGCAAGACCATTTGGCAGTGGGATAGCGAACAGGGCGGACGTGTCACTTAATTGCCCGGCCGGCTCAGGGCAATGGCCGACTCGCGATGTCAAAGCGATACCGTGTATCTCCACATTCTTCACGAGGGAGTCCTTCGTGCGACGTTCAGTAGCTGATGCCTGAAGGCTTAGTTCATTCTAGAGCAGAGTTATGAAAATTCGTAATGGGCTGGCTCTACTAGCTGTTCTTGTTATCGGCATCGTTTTTGGATACACGGTGTGTTCGTACGTCGACTTCCAGAAGAGTGTCGCTGCCATGAACGAACGTTTGATGATTCAGGAGAGGTTACGCATCGTTTCTCCTTATGAAAATGTCGATTCTCGAGGCATGCCGGCAGTAATTCCGCTAAGTGATGAGCAGAGATCGTATGTGATTGAAGTCCTGTCGGCGATGATCAGAGTGATCGCGGGTTCGACGCCCTTGGAGTTGGAAGAAAGGATGTATCTAGGTACGGGTCAATTCTATTGACCGAAGAACCCTGATGAGCCGGTGAGACTATCAAAGTCGTATTTCGGCGAGCATTTCCGTATGGCAGGAATTGCCGCGAACGTCAATCGGAAAAGCGAGAACTCTCCGTGGACGCGATTTAGCGCATCTGTTCATCCTCGCAACTTTCCCAGGGGGGTGTACTCTATGCAACTACCCTCATCCTTTTTCAAGGAATTCGAATTACAGAAAGTAGCTCAGGAGAAGAGAGATGGCGAAAGAATAACAAATCCTATTGTTTTTTACTTCAAGCATAAACATATAAGAAATGTCGTACTAAAGGTGGAGGCGCGTGAGGACGTTGCTAGTACAAGCGATTCTTTACCTTCCAGTCTGCATGCTCTTCAAATACTACGTGAGCCCTAGTGGCAGCACACAGGTTTCGCGCCGGTATGTAGTGGCAAAGACTTAGGATAAGGAACGTGCTGCCTTGCGTTTTCAGTTGGATAAGGGCCAGCAGCTTTTATTTATCTTTTTGCTTGGCGGTCCGGTGGAAATATTTATGACAAAGCTCTGCGGCGCTTCTTGCTTTCGTTCTGTGGTGATTGTGCTCATGTTCTGGTGGTGCTTGCCATCAATTGCGTCGGACACCCAGGAAGAATACGATGAGTTGGAGATGTATGGGGAGCGCTATCCTAACGCTTGCTCTTCGAGTCAAAAGTCAGGGCTTAGGAATGCCATCTTGACTGCAAGTATGAATGGCGCGTCAACAGTATGGCGGGCGGTAAATGCAATCCTATGCGCTCGACGTACTGGTTCGGAAAAAATTTACCTTGCTGCCTGTTTGCGGAAGAAGTCACGGAAGAGATTGAGTCTACTGGAGATGAATCCTCTTTTTGGAGAATTCGGCGAAATACTGGGCTCGTGAACAGCGTGATGGCAGCTGGGAAAGCGTGGAATGCCGAAGTCCATATCGATCGAGACAAGATCGACCTCCAATATTTTGCCAACGAAACCTGCGTGAAGCGTGTGACGTTGTCGTATAGGCGGGGCAAGTGGGTTGTTGATGGTATCGGCGAAGCATGCGACTAGCCCTGGAAGGTGAATCATCTTCCTCATTGTTCTGGCGCGTCTGGTCTAGCTGAGTTTCGGGTGCTCGCATCAGTTCGCAGCGTTTTTCGGGCTCGCATGTTCTATACCGGTTGATGACGTATGATTGCGAAATGGATCTTCTACACGTGCTTCTTGTTAATCGCTGGCTGCGACAGCGGAAGCATGACAAGGTACGCCGTTGACCGGGGCGCATTGGAGGCTCTGGTAACGCTCAATCTGCCCATCAATACAGTCCGCTGGGAGGTATTTGGAACGCCGGAATATTCTGGTGGCGTCCCAGGCCCAACCGACTACATCACATTGATAGCGGAAATTTCGCCCCCTGCTCCGATAGCTGTTGCCGGCAATCACCAGAACAAAGCCGTATGGATTGCGTCCGGCGCTGCTCGCGACTGGCTATCGCCACATTTCAAATCGCTGTTCGCTAAACACAGCAATAGGACGCTTGGCCTTGCAGGCGTAAAAGGGTGCCGACCGCTACGTGCCGTCCGTATGCAAACCGGGAAAAATCTTGAGGGCGTGGTTTGCAGCAATTCAGGCACATCGGTCGTTTATCTGCTTATCGCCGACTTTTCCGGATAAATCAGAGGCGATGAAACCTGCTTTATTGTCACCGGGGTAAGGTGCGCGACCCACGCATGGATTTGCGAGCAGCGCTAAAATCAACCGCTCTCTTTTCCAAAGGAGGTCATCATGCTGCAAGCAAACGAAATCCAGCAACGGTACAGCCACCTGCAGCAGACCATCGGCGAAGCCGAGCAGGCCTGCATGTCGTCCCAGGATACGCCGCCGGAAATGCGTGACTGCATCCAGCGCATTTCGCGCGAGCTGAAACAGGCGCAGGATGTGATGCAGTCGAATGACGAGGCGCGCATCGTCCAGTGTGTCGACAGCCTGGAAGACATGGGGGACGAAGCCAAGCGCATGAGCCGGTCGATGCCGCAGATGCCGGCCCACCTGGAGGCCATGGTCACCCGCGTGCATGCCGAGCTGTCCGACTTCAAGCACAAGCTGCACTAAGCCCGTTTAACCGGGCCAGCTCTGCGCGGCAGAAAAAGGCTTACACCACGCCCTTGCCGCGCAGCGCCGCAATCTCGTCGCCGTTCTTGCCCAGCACATCGCGCAGCACCTCGTCGGTGTGCTCGCCCAGCAGCGGCGGCGCTTTTGCGCTCGTCGCCGGCGTGGCCGACATCTTCATCGGGCTGCGCACCAGCGTCACCTTGCCTGCCGCCGGGTGCGGCAGTTCGACCGCCATGCCGCGCGCGCGCACCTGCTCGTTGGCGAACACTTCGCCGACGTCGTTGATCGGGCCGCAGGGCACGCCCACTTCCTCGAGCATCGCAATCCACTCGTCGCGCCGGCGCGTGGCGACCATCTCGGCGAGCAGCGGCACCAGCACGTCGCGGTTCTGCACGCGCAGCGGGTTGGTGGCGAAGCGCGGGTCCAGCGCCAGTTCCGGCCGTCCGCCCGCTTCGACGAACTTCTGGTACTGCCCGTCGTTGCCGGCGGCGACGATGATGTGGCCGTCCGAGCAGGCGAAGGTCTGGTAGGGCACGATGTTGGCGTGTGCATTGCCCCAGCGTTTCGGCGGCTTGCCGCTGTTGAGGTAGTTGCTGCCGACGTTGGCCAGCATCGCGACCTGGGTGTCGAGCAGGGCCATGTCGATGTACTGGCCTTCGCCGGTGCGGTCCCGGTGCGTCAGCGCGGCCAGCACGGCGATGGTTGCGTACATGCCGGTCATCAGGTCGGTCAGGGCCACGCCGGCCTTTTGCGGACCGCCGCCGGGCAGTTCGTCGCGTTCGCCCGTCACCGACATCAGTCCGCCCATGCCCTGGATCAGGAAGTCGTAGCCGGCGCGATGGGCGTAGGGGCCGTCCTGGCCGAAGCCGGTGATCGAGCAGTAGACGAGATCCGGCTTGACCGCCTTCAGCGATTCATAGTCCAGGCCATAGCGCTTCAGGTGGCCGACCTTGAAGTTCTCCAGCACCACGTCCGAATGGCGGGCCAGTTCGCGCACCAGGGCCTGGCCCTCGGGGCTGGCGATATCGACCGTCACCGAACGCTTGCCCCGGTTCGCCGACAGGTAGTAGGCCGCTTCGCTGGTGTTGTTCCCCTGCGTGTCCTTCGCGTAGGGCGGACCCCAGGCGCGGGTGTCGTCGCCGCTGCCGGGACGCTCGATCTTGATCACGTCGGCGCCGAGGTCGGCCAGGTTCTGCGAGCACCAGGGGCCGGCCAGCACGCGCGAGAGGTCGAGCACGCGGATATGGCCGAGCGCCTTCGAGGATCCGGTATCAGTCATGGTGATTTTTTGCCAAGTTCGTGAAGCGCCGATTATAGCTGGCCGCGCTCGACGGTCCGCAGTTCGCGCGACGCTGGCCGCAGGGCCGCTTCGATCACGTCCAGCGCCAGTTGCGGCCGGGCGGCGCCGCACATGAAGATGTCGGCCGCGGCAAAGCCCACTTCGGGCCAGGTATGGATCGAGATGTGCGATTCGGCCAGCAGCAGCACGCCGGTGACGCCCATGCCGGGTCCGAAGGTGTGGAAGTGGCTGTGCAGGATGCGCGCGCCGGCGGCCAGTGCGGCATCGCGCAGCAGGGCGTCGATGCGTCCGGCGTCGGTCAGCAGTTCGGGCTGGATGCCGTGCAGGTCGGCCAGCAGGTGGATGCCGGCGGGGCGGTGCAGGGTCGTCACTTGTGGCCGCCGCCGGAATACGAGCCGCCCGAATAGCCGCCGGAGTAGCCCGAGCCCCAGCGCGAGCGGCCGCTGCCCGAGGACGAATCGAGCAGGGACAGCCAGCTCACCACGACGATGACAGCCGTGACCAGCAGGGCATAGGCGGAATACTTGTGTTTCATGCGTGTTTACTCGTCCTGGGGCGTCAGCATCAAGGGCATGGCGAGCAGCACCAGGCCGATCACCGTGAAGAACAGGACCGTCCAGAAGTTGAAGAGCAGCGGGACCACGTTCAGCCCGATCAACCACATCGCGAACTTCGCCGCCGTTCCGGTCGTGCCGTCCAGTTGCGCCGCGGGATGCGTGCGCAGAGGTGTCGTGAGCTGCTTGCCGAACCAGGTGCGGATCTGGTCGTCCGCGACCGGCACCGAGCGGCTCCAGCTCAATTCGTCTTCGGTCAGTTCGGCGGCCAGTCGCGTGCTGCCGTGCTCGAATTCGCTCACGCGCACCCGGTCGCCGACGGCCACGCGCCAGTTGAAGGCGCCGGCGGCGTAGCGCACCGTGGCGTCGTAGTCGTACAGCTTGCGGTAGGGGAGTTTGTCGAGCATCAGCTCTTCGACCACCGGATTGGCGGGCGTCGGCCAGGTGTCGAGCACCTGCGAGCGCTGCCAGCCATCGTCGGTCTCGACCAGCCAGAGGAAGGAGCCGTTCGATCCGAACAGCAGGTACTCGGTCCACTCCTCGCCTTCGTCGTCGACGCGGATCATCGCGCCGCTGACGCGCATGCCCTGGCCGTTGATGGGCGCGGTCGCGCCGAGCGGCAGCGTCAGGCGCACGCGTTCCGACGCTTCGCCCTTGGCCAGCACATGCACCTGCGGCGTGCTCACGTCCATGCGCGTCTGGCAGGCCGGGCAGACGAGGTTGGTCGCCGTCCCCGGCTGGTAGCCGATCGCCGTACCACAGGATGGGCATTCGAGCGACTCCACGCGGCCGCGGTAGCGCCCCGCGCTGGCCTTGATCTGTTCGTCGTCGCGCAGCAGTTGGGCTTGCAAAGCGGGGAGCGTGACGGCAAAGCCGTTGTACAGGAGCGGCTTGTCGCCGTCCGAGTAATCCAGCGTGGCGAAGGCGCTTTCGCGCCGGAAGTCGGCCACGCGCGCCTGCCAGCCCGGTCCGACCCGGAACGGCAGCTCGCCCTGGCCGCCCACGCACTGCGCCACCCGCCTGTCCGCCACCGTGTACGGCCCGAGGCCGAAGCGGTACTGGCGGCCCGGGCGCAGCTCCTCGAACGACGGCCAGGCCTCGGTCAATGGTTGCTCCGTCGTCAGCACATACTGGCCGGAAGCGTCGGACAGCCAGCCGCCCGCGCCGTCGTCGAACAGCACATACCACTCGTTCCACATGCCGGCTTCGTAGCGCAGCTGGAGGCGCCCGACCACGGTGAAGCCGCGGCCGCCGTGGACGCCGCTGGTGCCGACCTGGATCGGCGAATAGTCTTCCAGCACCTCGGACATCTTGCCGAGGTCGCGCACCGCGCCGGCTTCCTTGACGACGGTCGCGCGGCAGTATTCGCACACCGCCATGACGGAGGCGTGCGAACGGAACTGGACCGGTGCGCCGCAAGAAGGGCAGGAGACGTTCTGCATCGACAGCCGTTCAGCCGATCAGCTTCTTGAGCAGCTCGGCCTTCGTGCTGTCGTAGTCGGCGGCGGAAATCAGGCCCTTGTCGAGCAGGCCTTTCAGCTTGGTCAGACGGTCCTCGATCGAGTCCTGGGCCGGAGTGGGAACGGAAGCGGGAGCGGGAGCGGCGGGTGTGCCTGGCTGCTGCGCAAAGCCGCCGCTCATGCCCTGGGCCATGGCCTGGCCGACCGCCATCCCGGCGCCGACGCCGGCGCCAATGCCGGCCAGGCCGCCTTCGTTCTGGGCCGCCAACGGAATGCTGCTCGCGACCTGGAACTGGGTGAAGCCGCTCATGCGGTCGGCGCCCAGGCTGCCCTTCATGCCGGCCGAGATGCGTTCGTCGAGCGCGGCCTGCAGTTCTTCCGGCAGGCTGACGCTGGCCACGTTGAATTCGTCCAGACCAATGCCGTAGCGCGCAAAGGCGCTCGCCAGGTCCTTGTATACCTGCTGGGCCATCAGGGCCTGGTTGGCGGCCATGTCGAGGAAGGCGACATTCGAACTGCCCAGCGAGCTGGCCATGCTTGCCATCAGGATGCCGCGCAGCTGGTCCTCGACCTGGTCGCGCGTATAGGCTTCGCGCGTGCCGCTGATCTCGGTGAAGAAGGTGCGCGGGTCGGCGATGCGGTAGGAGTACATGCCGAAGGCGCGCACGCGGATCATGTCGAAGTCCTTGTCGCGGATCGTGATCGGCTGCGGCGTGCCCCACTTGCGGCCGGTCTGCACGCGGGTGCTGAAGAAGTAGACGTCCGACTTGAAGGGCGAGTCGAAGAGCTTGTCCCAGTTCTTCAGGTTGGTCAGCACCGGCAGGGTGCGGGTGGTCAGCGTGTGTGTGCCGGGGCCGAACACGTCGGCGATGCGGCCTTCGTCGACAAAGACCGCCATCTGCGATTCGCGCACGTTCAGCACGGCGCCGTTCTGGATCTCGAAGTCCTGCATCGGGAAACGCCAGGCGAGCACGCCCTCGGTTTCTTCGTTCCACTGCAGGACGTCGATAAACTGCTTCTTGATGAATGAACCAAGGGACATGATGGGCTCCGAAAGAACGGATGGGTGACTCAAGAAATCAGGCTCAGGAAATCAGGCTCGGGAAATCAGGCTCAGGAAATCACGAAATGCTGCCGGCGTTGATCAGGCCGATCGACAGCGAAATGGCGCCGAGCAGGCCGCCGAAGGCGACATTGTTGGCCTCGATCTGGTCCTTGGACATGCGCAGCAGGCGCGTGGCGACCAGGAAGACCAGCAACTGCACGACCATGGCGACCAGGCCCCAGCCGAGGAACTGGTAGTAATTTCCGGTATACATGAGTGCCGAGGCGACCGTTGCGGAAAAACCGATCAGGGTGCCGCCAAGCGACATCGCCGCCGCGCAGTTGCCCTGGCGGATAAGGAGCACCTCGTCATAGGGTGTGACCCGCGTGTACACCACAAAAAATGCCATGACCATCGCGATCGCCGTCGCGAGATGCAGCAGATAGTTTAGGATGGCGGGCACTCACATTCTCCGAGGAAAGTTGTCTTTCTGACGACATAGCGCGATCTTAGAACAAAAGACGTTTCATGACCAAAAGAATTCTTATACTGTCGGTTTTCGTCGTCGCCTCCTGCGGCCTGGCCTATGAACTGATCGCCGGGGCCTTGTCGAGCTACCTGCTGGGCGACTCGGTCCTGCAGTTTTCGACCATCATCGGCTGCTACCTGTTCGCGATGGGCGTGGGCGCCCACTTTTCGAAGTATGTGCGCGACGACGACGTGCTGGCCCGTTTCATCGACATCGAACTGGCCGTCGGCCTGATTGGCGGCGTTTCGGCCGCCTTCCTGTTCATGGCTTTCTCCTGGATGGCCGGTCCCTTCCGCACGCTGCTCTACACGCTCGTCTTCGTCATCGGCATGCTGGTCGGGATGGAAGTGCCGCTGGTGATGCGCGCGCTGAACGAGCGCCGCACCGAATTCGCCGAGCTGGTGAGCCGGGTGCTGACCTTCGACTACCTCGGCGCGCTCGCCGTCTCGCTGCTGTTCCCGCTGGTGCTGGCGCCCCACCTGGGACTGGTGCGCACCGGCTTCCTGTTCGGGATGCTCAACGTCGGCGTCGGCCTGTGGACGCTGTACGCCTTCCGCTTCGAGCTGGCCAACCTGGGCGGCCGGGTGCTGCGCGCCTGCTCGGTGCTGCTGGTGCTTACGCTCGGCTTCATCCTGTCGGACCGCATGGTCGGCTGGGGCGAGCGCGGCCTGTTCGGCGACGACATTGTGTATTCGACCACCACGCCCTACCAGCGTCTCGTGATCACGCGCTGGAAGGACGACCTGCGCCTCTACATCAACGGCAATTTGCAGTTCTCCTCGCGCGACGAATACCGCTACCACGAAGCCCTGGTGCATCCGGTGCTGCAGCAGCTGCCCTGGGCGCGCCGCGTGCTGGTGCTGGGCGGCGGCGACGGCCTGGCCTTGCGCGAGGTGCTGCGCTACCCGAACGTCCAGGAAGTCACCCTGGTCGACCTCGATCCGGCGATGACCGGCGCCTTCGCCAGCCGCCCGGAACTGGTGAAGCTCAACGCCAACGCCTTCGCCGACAGGCGCGTGACGGTGGTGAACGCCGACGCCGGCATCTGGCTGAAAGAAGACCGCGGCATGTACGACGCCGTGATCGTCGACTTCCCCGACCCGTCCAGCTTCGCCCTCGGCAAGCTGTATTCGGTGCCGTTCTACGGCATCCTCAGGAAGCACGTGGCGGCGAATGGCCTCATCGTGGTGCAGTCGACCTCGCCGTACTTCGCGCCGAACGCCTACTGGACCATCGACGCCACGCTGCGCGAAGTCGGCATGCGCACCTGGCCCTACCACCTGTACGTGCCGTCCTTCGGCGAGTGGGGCTTCATCCTGGCCTCGCCCCAGGGCCGCTACCAGCCACCGGAGACCTACCGCCTGCCGATGCGCTACCTGAACGCCGAGACCACGCGCGCCATGTTCAGCTTCCCGCCCGACATGGCGCGCCGCCAGATGGAACCGAACCGGCTCAACACCCAGTCGCTGGTGCACGAGTTCGAGGAAGACTGGCGCCAGGTGATCCGCTGATGGACCGCCGTTCTTTTCTGCTCTCGGCAGGTGGCGCGGGCCTGGCGGCGCTGGGCAGCGCGGCCGGCTTCGCGCGCTGGCAGGAGATCGATCCCTTCATCCATTATCCGGGGCGCGAGGAGGGCCACTTCCTGCGCGACGCGCGCCGGTTGCCGCCGCCGTCTTCCGTGGTCGAGACCGATGTCGCCATCCTCGGCTCGGGCATCGCCGGCCTGACGGCGGCCTGGAAGCTCGGGCGGGAAGGGGCGAAGGCCCTGATGGTCGACGGGCCGCAGGCCTTCGGCAACGCGGCCGGCGCGCGCTACGGCGAGCTGGAATGCCCGACCGGGGCCCACTACCTGCCTCTGCCGTCCCAGGAGTCGACCCACGTGCGCGCGATCCTGGCCGACCTCGGCGTGATCGAGCGCGACGCCTTCGGCGAGCGACCCACCTACGACGAGCGCTACCTCGTGCATGCGCCGGAGGAGCGGCTGCTGGCGGGCGGGCAGTGGCAGGAAGGGCTGGTGCCGGCGGCGGGCCTGCCGGCGTCCGAGCTCGCCGAGCAGCGACGCTTCTTCGCCCACATGGAACGGCTGCGCTGGCAGAAAGGCAGCGATGGCCAACGCATCTTCGTGTTCCCGACGGCGCTTTCTTCCACCGACAGCGCGTATTCGGACCTCGACCGGATCAGTTTCAAGGACTGGCTGCAGCGCGAAGGCTACCGTGGGCCCGGCCTGCACTGGTACCTGAACTACTGCTGCCGCGACGACTACGGCGTGCGCTACGAGCGCGTCTCGGCCTGGGCTGGACTGCATTACTTTGCCGGACGCAGCGGGCGCGCGGCGAATGCGGGCGACGCCGCCGTGCTGACCTGGCCGGGTGGACTGGCGCCGCTGGCGGCGGGCATGGCGGCCAGCTCGGCCAGGGCGGGCATCGCACGCCGGCCCGGCAGCGTGGTGCGCCTGCGCCGCAGCGGCGCCGGTGTCGAGGCGCTGTGCTTCACCCTGCAGAATGGAGCGCCGGCGACTTATCTGGTGCGCGCCCGCAAGGCGATCTGCGCGATGCCGCTGTTCGTCGCGGCGCGCGTGGTGGAGGGTATCGCCGAATCCGGTTTCGATCCGGATAAGCACCTGCCGCAGTACGCGCCCTGGCTGGTCGCCAACTTCGTCATGAAGCACCTGCCGGTCGAGCGCGGCGACATGCCGCTCGCCTGGGACAACGTGGTGCAGTCCGAACCCGGGCTCGGCTACGTGGTGTCGACCCACCAGGACATCCGCGTGCAGCCGGCCGAGCGCAGCGTGTTCACGGCCTATGTGGCGCTGTCGCACCTGGATCCACTGGCAGCGCGGCGCTGGATGCAGTCGGCCAGCCCGGAAGAGCTGCTGGCCCTGGCGAGCGCCGACCTGAAGGCCGCCTACGGCTGGACCCTGGGGCCGAACGTCGAGCGCGTCGACATCACGCTGCACGCGCACGCGATGGCGGTGCCGGCGCCGGGCTTTCGCTCGAATCCCGGCCTGGCGGCGCTGCGCGCGCTCGATGGGCCCATCCTGTTCGCCCACGCCGACCTGTCCGGCCTGTCGGTGTTCGAGGAGGCTTCGATGTGGGGCTGGCGCGCGGCCGAGCGCGCACTGGGGTGATTATTTTTCCGCGGCGCCCAGCAGCTGGCTGGCGAACTGGTCGCGTTCGCGGTCGACGATGCCGTCCACGACGCGCTCGTCCAGTCCCACGGCTTCGAGCACGAAGGCCGACAGTTGCAGGCTGGCCTCGAGCGTTTCGGGCACGACCACGGTGGCGCCGGCCTGCTTGAGGTCGCGCGCATGCTTCTCGTCGCGCGAGCGCACGAACAGCGGCACGTGCGGAAATTCGCGCCGGATGCCGTGCACCGCCTGCAGGGCGGACGCCGGGTGGTCCATGGTCAGGACGATGGCCGGCGCTTCCTCGGCATGGACGCGGCGCAGCAGCTCGCAGCGCGCGGCATTGCCGAAGTAGACCGGTGTGCCCTTCGCGTGCAGTGTCGACACCAGCCTGGCGTCGTTCTCGAAAGCGATGTATTCGATGCGCTGCGCGTCCAGCAGGCGGGCCAGCTGCTGGCCCACGCGCCCGAAGCCGGCGATGATGATGCGCCCGCGTGCCGACTCCAGCGCGTGCTCGTCGAGCTTCGCAGCCTGTTCGCGCTCGCTGCGCTCGGCGCGCTCGCCGATCGCGCGGCCCAGGCGCGCCAGCAGCGGCGTGATGAACATCGACAGGCCGACCGCCAGCATCGCGCGCGCGGCCAGGCCTGGGTCCAGCAGTTTGGACGAGACGGCGTAGCCGATCACGATGAAGGCGAACTCCCCGCCCTGGCCGAGCAGCAGGCCGCCCTCGATGGCCCTGGCCCAGGGCAGGCGGCCGATGCGGAAGATCAGGGCGATCACACAGGCCTTGAGCAGCACCAGGCCGAGCACCGCGCCGGCCAGCCACAGCGGCGCCTCGACGATCTGGCGCGTGTCCATCTGCATCCCGACGGTCATGAAGAACAGGCCCATGAGCAGGCCCTTGAAGGGCTCGATCATCAGCTCGACCTCGTGCTTGAACTCGGTCTCGGCCAGCAGCAGGCCGGCGATCAGGGCGCCGAGCGCCATCGACAGTCCGGCGGCGGCCGACAGCGCGGCGATGCCGAAGGTGCTCAGCAGGATCAGGGCCATGAAGACGTCCGGCTGGCGCTGGCGCGCAAAGGCCTTGAACAGAGGATGGATGACGCGCCCGCCGACCAGGTAGATGAGGGCGATCGCGCCGCCGGCCTTGGCCATGGTCACGGCCGCGAGCATGAGGGCGCCGTCGCCGCCGCTGCTGTCACCACCGGCCAGGGCGCCGAGCAGGACCAGGATCGGCACCACCGCCAGGTCCTGCAGCATCAGCACGGCAAAGGCCGCCTGGCCGAGGCGGGTGCCGGTGCTGTGCTGCTCGCTCATCAGCTGCATCACGACGGCGGTCGAGGACAGCGAGAGCACCAGGCCAAGGATGACGCCGGTCGAAAAGGGCTGGTCCAGGAGGAGCACGACCGCGGCGCCGATCAGGGCCGCGCTGGCCAGCACCTGGGCCGTGCCGGCGCCAAACACCCAGCGCCGCAGCGACCACAGGCGTGCGGCCGACAGTTCCAGGCCAATCATGAACATCAGGAACAGCACGCCGATCTCGGCCAGCATCGACACGCCTTCGCCGCTGGGGAAGGTGAGCCAGCCCAGCCAGGGAAACTCGCCGGCCGACAGCGCCACGCCGAAAGGACCGAGCAGGGCGCCGACGGCGAGGAAGCCGAGCACCTGGTTGATGCGCAGGCGCTGCAGGGTCGGGATCAGGATGCCGGCGAGAATCAGGAACAGGAGGATTTCGCGCAGGAAGGGGAAGGCGTGTTGCTCTTGCACGGAAGGGAGCCTTTGCGGTTGTGGACTGGCATTGGCATTTTATAACGGCGCAATCATCAGGTAGAGCGTGCGCTAGGGTGGGCACACTGTGCCCACGCGGAACGTAGCAAGCACGCGGCGTTCTTTTGTCGGGCGGATGGCGTGGTGGTGGACGCATGAAAAGACAGCCGCGAACGTTCGACGGTTCTGCGACGTCCGCGGTTTTTCATTGGGATGCGGTAGAGATAACCAGCCGGCGCGACCGCAACGCAGCCGCGGACGTGCATGCGTTCGCGTGGGCACGGCGTGCCCACCTTACGGTCGCGGCAGCCTCAGGAACTCTGCATGTGGAAAGCCTCGGCCGGCGTTTCTTCCTGCTGGCGATGCCCGCTCGCCACCGGCTGGCGCGATTCGGCGGTCTTGACCAGTTCCTCGTACTCCGGATCGTCGACGCCGCGCAGTTCGAGGTAGCGGTCGAGCGCGTTCTCCAGCTTCGGCAGCAGGATCGCGCGCTCGCTGTGGAGGACGCTCCAGGCCGGGCGCGCCGCTGCCATCTCCATTGCCAGCGCAGGCTTTGCGACCAGGCCGGTGGTGGCGATGCCGGCTTTCTCGGCCGCCAGCTTCGCCAGCTCGTACCAGGTCACGGCGCCGACGTTGTTCAGGTGCCAGATGCCGCTCTCGCGGTCGACGGCGAGGTCGAGGCAGGTGTGGACCAGGTCCGGCACATAGGTCGGCGACACCGTCATGTCGTTCGCAGCCACGAAGGTCTCGCCGCGCTCCAGCGCGCCCAGCGCCAGGGTCACGAAGTTGTGCCTGTCCCAGGGACCGAAGAAGGCGCTGGTGCGCACCACCAGGGCGCCCGGGTGCTTTTCCAGCACCGCGGTCTCGGATTGGGCCTTGCTGCGCCCGTAGACGTTCAGCGGCGAGACCGGATCGCTCTCGACGTAGGGGCGCTGGTGGCGGCCATCGAACACGAGGTCGCTCGAAAAGGTGGTCAGGTGCACGTCGTGGCGGGCGCAGGCCTCGGCCAGGATCGCGGCGCCAAGCGTGTTCTCGCGGAAGCAGCGTTCGGATTCGAGTTCGGCATCGTCCACGCGCACATAGCCGCAGGTGTTGATGACAGCCCAGGGCTTGTAGTGCGCCAGCGCGCGCTCGACCGAGGCCGGATCGGCGATGTCCATGTCGTGGCGCGACAGCAGCTTGTAGGCGAGGTTGCGCTTCTGGCAGACGCGGGCGAAAGCGCGGCCCAGGGTGCCGGATGCGCCCGTGATCAGGATGGGCGCGGCGCTGGCGCCGGCCAGGCGCAGGCTGGGCGCCGCGATCGAGGCGAGGGCTGCCGGGGTCGCGACCGGCGGGCACAGGAAGCGGCCCGGGCGGCGCCACCAGCCCTGGCCGCGCAGCACCGGGTTGGTCAGCGGCTGGCCGCCCGCCAGTTCGCGCATCATGCGCGCCAGCGCCGTCGGGCGCGGCAGCGGGGAGCGCACGTCGAAGGGACCCGGCTCGTAGTAGCCGCGGTTTTCGGTGACCAGGCTGTTCCAGTCGAAGGAACCGAGCAGCGACCAGACCGTGACGGCGCGGATGTCGACGCCGTTGTCGCGCGCCGTGTGGGCGGCCTGCCAGATCTCGAGCAGCCAGCGCAGCTGGTCCTCGCGGTTGGCGTCGATGTGGGCTTCGGTGATGGCGAGCGGCAGGCGGTAGCGCTCCCAGACTTCGGACAGTAGCGGACCGATGCCGGCGGTCGGGGTGGCGAGGGCGCGCGAAGCTTCGATGTCGGCGCAGGGAATGCCGTCGGCCACGCCGCGGTGGTGCTGGGGATAGCGCTCGGGACGGTGGTCGAGCCAGCGTTCGCTGGTGACGTAGTAATTCACGCCGATGACGTCCGGCGGGCAGGGATTGTCGCGGAACCAGAGGAACTCGGCTTCGTCGATGCCGGTGCCCGTCAGGTAGTTCCAGAGCTTGTGTTCGGGACCGATCATCCCGCACAGCAGGTCCCAGGCCAGCCAGCGGCGCTCGTTGTAGAAGTCGGCCACGTGGGCCAGTTCCGGCGTGCTGTAGGTCTTGCCGAGGTCGTCGGTCTGGACCAGCTTGGCGTTCGGGTTGACCTTGCGGATTTCGCGCATGCACAGCACCACGGCCCGGCACTGCACCAGCAGGGCCTGGATGAAGCTGCGGTCGTCGCGGGCGTGCGGGTACCAGACGCCGTACAGGCCGGCGAAGCGGGCGGTGGTGCAGGGCTCGTTGACCGGGGTGTAGTACTCGAGCCAGGGGTAACGCGCGGCCACCGCACCGGCGTATTCGGCCAGGCGCTCGGGGAAGGCCGGGTCGAGCAGGCTGGTGTCGCGCGGGCCGCTGCCGTGGTGGATCAGGCCGGCGATCGGCGTGACGCCGGCCTCGCGCAGGGCCGGCAGGCGCTCGTCCGGCCAGCTCCAGTCGGCCTTGTCAACGCCTTCCGGCGCCGTGCGTTCCCAGAGGACGGGGTAGCGAATGGCACGAATGCCGAGCGAGGCGAAACGCTGGACGTCGCAGGCCCGTTGCGCGTGACCGTTGCGGTCGAGCTGGCTGAAGTAGTCGTCGCGGACGCGGTTGACGGTGCATTCGAGGCCGCCCCAGAGTTCCAGGGGGCGGGATTGGCTGTTCGGGCTCGTATTGGTATTCATCATTCACCACTCTTTATAATTTGACAACAGAATTTTTTTAGATGGCTGCCGAAAGCAAAAAGTTCGGTTCGGTTTCCGGGTCCTCCATGTCCCGACCATTGGTGCGTCTGCCTGAAGACGGTTGACAGCGGGCCGCCAACCTGCAAACATGCCATCCATGAATTTTCTGAACCCACACTTCCCGTTTTGCAACTGGTGGCGCCGCTGACAGCGCGCGGCCCAGTAGAGAAGATGTGACTCAATGAACGCCGCCTCGATTCAGGTGGCGTTTTCGTTTGCGCGGCAGAATCGAGGCTCAATATCAAGAAACCAATGGGAAACTCGATGAGCTTGCAAGACACCCCAGCAGAAGCACCAGCAACCCCAGCAACCCAAGCACACGTCATCCTCACCGGCGACCGTCCGACCGGTCCTTTGCACCTCGGCCACTTCGTGGGCAGCCTGCGCAACCGCGTTGCCTACCAGGACCAGTACCGCCAGTTCGTCATGCTCGCCGACGCCCAGGCGCTCACCGACAACATGGATGACACCGGCAAGGTGCATCGCAATGTCGTCGAAGTGGCGCTCGATTACCTCGCAGTCGGCATCGACCCGTCGCGCTCCACGATCTTCATCCAGTCCCAGGTTCCGGAACTGGCCGAATTGACATTTTATTATTTGAACCTCGTGACTGTCGCACGCTTGGAGCGCAACCCGACTGTCAAGACGGAGATCCAGCTGCGCGGTTTCGAGCGCGACATCCCGGCCGGCTTCCTGACTTACCCGGCCAGCCAGGCCTCCGACATCAGCGCCTTCAAGGCGACCCTGGTGCCGGTGGGCGAGGACCAGATCCCGATGATCGAGCAGTGCAACGAGATCGTGCGCCGCATGAACCGCATCGCAAAGCGCGACATCCTGGTCGAGTGCAAGGCCCTGGTGCCGGAAATCGGTCGCCTGCCGGGCATCGACGGCAAGGCCAAGATGAGCAAGTCGCTCGGCAACACGATCAACCTGGGTGACAGCGCTGACCAGATCCGCGCCGCCGTCAAGCAGGTCTACACCGACCCGCTGCACCTGAAGGTGTCCGACCCGGGCCACCTGGAAGGCAACGTCGCCTTCCTCTACCTCGACGCCTTCGATCCGGACAAGGAAGCGCTGGCCGAAATGAAGGCCCACTACGTGCGCGGCGGCCTGGGGGACAGCGTCGTCAAGAAGCGCCTCGACGCTGTGCTGCAGGAAATGCTGGCCCCGATCCGCGAGCGCCGCGAGCACTATGCCCAGGACAAGGGGCAAGTGCTGCAGATGCTCAAGGAAGGCACGATGAAGGCGCGCGAAGTGGCGGCAGGGACCATGGACGAAGTGCGCCGCGCGCTGGGGCTGTCCTACTTCTGATCTGTTTCGCCGTCGGTATTGGCCCGTAGGGTGGGCGCCCCGTGCCCACGCGTAAATTCTGCGTCGTGTTGGCGCTGATGAAGCGCCGCGTCAGATCATCATTCCGGTGGACGCGGGGTGACCACCCTACGTCCAGCCGCATCTTCCCGCCCGCATGCCGATCCCCCCGGTATCGCCAGACGCTCCCCCATCGGCCACGCTGGCCACCCCGTTTGTGATGTGACAAGCTCCGGCGCCATATCGTCACAACACGGGGGAGAATCACATGAGTAAAGGTTTGCGCTTGACCGAGCAGTGGATGACGCGCGCGCTGTGGCTGGTCGCCTTCGTCTTCGCCAGCTTCCTGATCGGGCTGGGCGGGAAGATCGTCGAGAACCTGTGGGACGTGGAGGCGCCGCTCACCGTCGAGCAGTTCATGGACCCGCAGCAGGCAAGCGAGGTGAAGGCCCAGCGCGACGCGGCCCAGGACAAGCAGGACGCCGCACGCGCCGCGCTGGAGCAGGCCGAACAGAAGCATGCGGTGGCGCGTTCGAATACCCGCTCGGCGCGGGCAAGCTTCGGGAACTGGCTGGCCACCCGCCATGTCACGGCCCGGCCCGACCAGGACCGGGAACTGATCGCCCGTACCCAGGCGCTCGACGCGCTCGAATCCGAGGAGCGCAAGGCACTGGCCGCGGTCCAAGCCCAGCAGCAGACCATGCTCGACGCCAGCCAGCAGATGGACGCCGCGCGTTCACGCTGGGAAGCGCTGGAGCGTCCGGCCGTGCATGCGCATTGGGAAGCGGTGCGCGCCAAGGAATTGCGCGTGTTCCTGTATCGCCTGGCATTGACATTGCCGCTGCTGCTGGTCGCCGGCTGGCTGTTCGTCCACAAGCGCAAGAGCAGCTGGTGGCCGTTCGCCTGGGGTTTCATCTTCTTCGCGCTGTTCGCCTTCTTCTTCGAGCTGGTGCCTTACCTGCCCAGCTACGGCGGCTACGTGCGCTACGTGGTCGGCATCGTCGTCACGGTCGTGGTCGGCCGCTATGCGATCCTGTCCCTGCAGCGCTACCTGGCGCGGCAAAAGGAGAGCGAGGCGCTGCCCGATGTCGAGCGGCGCCAGACCATGCGCTACGACCTGGCCCTGGCGCGGCTGGGCAAGAGCGTCTGCCCGGGATGCGAGCGCGCGGTCGACCTGAAGGACCAGGCCATCGACTATTGCCCGCACTGCGGCATCGGACTGTTCGACCGCTGCGGCTGCTGCAGCACGCGCAAGAACGCGTTCGCGCGGTTCTGCTTCAGTTGCGGAACCGCGGCGAATACAACGCTGGCAGACTAGACTATCAGTCTTGCAGGTCGGCCGGGACCTTGCCGCCGTTCTCGGCCAGCTTCTTCATCACCTGCTTGTGCAGCCAGATGTTCATCGAGGCCGAGTCATTGGTGTCGCCGGTGTAGTGCAGTTCGGCGGCCAGTTCCTTGCGCGCCTGCAGGCTGGAGTCGAGGTCGAGCAGCTTGAGCAGGTCGACGATCGAAGTGCGCCAGTTCAGCTGCTGGCCCGAGGCTTTCTGCTTGTTGGTCAGGATTTCCTCGACGTCCACCTGCTGGGCCAGGGTAGCGGCCGGGCCGGTCGCCGCCGGAGTCACCTGGGTCGGCTGGCCGGCCTGCTGGGCCTGGGCGGTGGCGGGCGGTGGCGGCACGTTCTGCTGTCCGCCCGGCGCCGCGGCAGGGGCCGTACCCGGCGCCGGCGCCTGGGTCGCGGCGGCCTTGGATGGGAAGATCTTGTGGAAAATGTTGCTCAGAATGCCCATGTCTTTCTCCTTTTCTGGGGTTGGGTTACGGCGCTGGATGCCTTGCGCCATGGCGCCGAGCGCGACGGCAAGCGCGGTGGCGCCGATGGCCTTTACGGCGGTCGGATGCTCGGCATAGAACTCGCCCATGCGGTCGAGAATGCCTGGATTCTCCTGCTGCGCCTTCTCGGCGATTTCCTTGATTTGTTCCGGCGAGACTTGCGAAGCCTGTTCCGGCGTCACGCGCCCACCGGCATTGCCGCCGAACAGGCCGCCCAGCTTGCCCATCAGCCCGGGGCCGGCGCCGGCGATCAGCTGGTTGAGCATACCGGCACGCTGGTCCGGGTTGCTGTTGCCGAACATCTGGGCCAGCATTTGCGGGAAGGGCGGCGTCGCGTCCGAGCGCAACGCCTGGATGACCCCTTGGGCCACCGTTTCGCGCGGCGCGGCCTGGGCGGCGCGTTCGAAGTCGTCGGGCGCCTGCGCCGGGTTGGCGGCGCCACCGCCCAGGTATTGGCCAAGCAAATTCCCTAAATCAAATCCCATGTGACCTCCTGCTTCAATGACGTTGAAAGGGGAGGTTAGGGCGTCCACTGCCGGGTTTCGGTACGGTGGCGCACGCAAGGCATATAAAAACTTCAAGACGCTGCCCGCTGGTAATTACATGCCTGCCGCGCTAAGCTGGCGCAATGCGTCCCTTTCTGCCCATACTTGCCTTCGTCCTCGTCTACCTTGGTGCGACCCTGGCCTGGGACCTGCCTTTGCTGGTCGGGGCGGCCTACGCCGTCACCAGCCTGACCTGTTTCGTCGCCTACGCCCTCGACAAGTCGGCGGCGAAGCACGACGCCTGGCGCACGCCCGAGCGGACGCTGCTCGTGCTGGGCCTGGTCGGCGGCTGGCCCGGCGCCTTGCTGGCCCAGCAATGGCTGCGCCACAAGACGAGCAAGCGCTCGTTCCAACAACTGTTCTGGGTGACGGTGACGGCCAACGTGGCCGGCTTCGTCTATCTCTCCTCCCGCCTGGCGGTCCCGGCATGAACCCGCTTGGTGCCTGGCGCTATCCCCGCGTGCTCGCCCACCGCGGAGGCGGCACGCTGGCGCCGGAAAACACCATGGCCGGGCTGAGGGAAGGCATGCGGCGCGGCTTTCGCGCCATCGAGTACGACATCATGCTGGCGCGCGACGGCGTGCCGGTCGTCATGCACGATCCCTTTCTCGGCCGCACCGTGGCCGGCTCGGGCAACGTGTTCGACTACGACGCGCTCGAGCTGGCGACGATGGACGCCGGCGGCTGGTTCACGCGTGCCTACGAGGGCGAGCCGGTGCCGCTGTTCGTCGAATTCGCCCAGTTCTGCAAGGCGCACGGCATCTGGATGAACATGGAGATCAAGCCCGCGCCCGGCTACGAGATCGAGACCGGCGGCACGGTGGCGCGCATCGCGGCGAGCATGTTCGCCGACGAGATCGGGGCGAGGGAGTGGTCCGCGGTGCCGCTGCTGTCCTCGTTCAGCGAGCTGGCCCTGGAAGCGGCGCACGAGGTGGCGCCCGAGGTGCCGCACGCGCTCCTGATGAGCGAACTGCCGCCCGACTGGGAGCGCCGCGCGCATGCGGTGGGGGCGGTGGCCATTCACACCAATCACCGGCACCTGACGCCGGCGCTGGCCCAGGCGGTGAGGGCGGCCGGGTTCGGGTTGTTCTGCTATACGGTCAACGAACCGGCGCGGGCGCGCGAGCTGCTGGGGTGGGGTGTGGAGGCGTTTTGTACTGACCGGATCGACCTGATCGGGCCGGATTTCGCCGAAATCCGATAGGTGGAGATAGCGCGCGAATCGCGCGATCTTGTAGGGTGGGCACCTGTGCCCACGCTGTCTCACCGGATGATTATCGGCGCCTGTAAAGAAAACCGCTGTGCATAGGCACGTGGGGCTGTTGCCTGTGCCGTTATCGGTATTCTGAATCCGCGTGGGCACAAGTGCCCACCCTACGGGTGACGGCGCGGGCTGCCGGAGCTGGAAACCGCCGGCCGACGCGCTCACACCGCGTGTCAATAGGGGTGTAGTTTCGTAGGGTGGGCACCTGTGCCCACGCGGTCTCACCCTGCGACCATCGGCGCCTTCGAAAAAAAACGTGTGCATACGCACGTGGGGCTGTTGCCTGTGCCGTTATCGGTATCCTGAATCCGCGTGGGCACAGGTGCCCACCCTACGGGAGACGCCGCGAACTGCCGGAGACAGAAACCGCCGGCTGACGCGCTCCGCACCGCGTGTTAATAAGTCACCAGTGACTGATATAATCGTTGCTTTATATACCGTACTGCTCTCTTTCCGCACCCACCAACATGAAATCCTCCGAAATTCGCGAAAAGTTCCTCAAGTTTTTTGAGTCCAAGGGCCATACGATCGTACGGTCCAGCCCGCTCGTGCCGGGCAACGATCCGACCATGTTGTTGACCAACAGCGGAATGGTGCAGTTCAAGGACGTCTTCCTCGGCCTCGACACGCGCCCCTACAAGCGCGCCACCACCGTGCAGCGCTGCGTGCGCGCCGGCGGCAAGCACAACGACCTGGAAAACGTCGGCTACACCGCGCGCCACCACACCTTCTTCGAGATGCTGGGTAACTTCAGCTTCGGCGACTACTTCAAGCGCGACGCCATCAACTACTGCTGGGAGCTGCTGACCAAGGTCTACATGCTGCCGGCCGAGAAACTGACCGTCACCGTCTACTTCGAGGACGACGAAGCCTACGACATCTGGGCCAATGAAATTGGCGTGCCGAAAGAGCGCATCATCCGCATCGGCGACAACAAGGGTGCACGCTACGCCTCCGACAACTTCTGGCAAATGGCCGACACCGGCCCCTGCGGCCCGTGCACCGAGGTGTTCTACGACCACGGCGCCGACATCTGGGGCGGTCCTCCGGGCTCGCCGGAAGAAGACGGCGACCGCTTCATCGAGATCTGGAACCTGGTGTTCATGCAGTTCAACCGCGACGAAGCCGGCGTGCTGACTCCGCTGCCGAAGCCATCGATCGACACCGGCATGGGCATGGAGCGCCTGGCCGCCGTGCTGCAGCACGTGCACTCGAACTACGAGATCGACCTGTTCCAGAATTTGATCCGCGCAGCTGCCCGCGAAACCGGCGCGACCGACCTGGCCAACAACTCGCTGAAGGTCATCGCCGACCACATCCGCGCGGCTTCCTTCCTGATCGTCGACGGCATCATCCCGAGCAGCGAAGGCCACGGCTACGTCCTGCGCCGCATCATCCGCCGCGCGCTGCGCCACGGCCACAAGCTGGGCCAGACCAAGCCTTTCTTCTACAAGCTGGTGGAAGACCTGGACATCGAGATGGGCGAGGCCTATCCGGAACTGCGCGAAGCATCGGCGCGCGTCGCCCAGGTCCTGAAGGCCGAGGAAGAGCGTTTCGGCGAGACCCTGGAAAACGGCATGAAGATCCTGGAAGCCCAACTGGCCAGGGATCCGAAGAACCTGGACGGCGCCACCGCCTTCACCCTGTACGACACCTACGGCTTCCCGCTGGACCTGACGGCCGACATCTGCCGTGAACGTAACGTGACCCTCGACGAAGCCGGCTTCGCCGAGGCGATGGAGCAGCAGAAAAAGACCGCGCGCGCCGCCGGCAAGTTCAAGATGGCCGCCAAGGTCGAGTATGCGGGCGACAAGACCAAGTTCGTCGGCTACGAGTCGCTGGTGCACAACACCCACGTGCTGGCGCTGTACAGCGAAGGCGTGTCGGTGCAGGAACTCAAGGCTGGCCAGGAAGGCATCGTGGTGCTCGACACCACCCCGTTCTACGCCGAGTCGGGCGGCCAGGTCGGCGACCACGGCCTGATCCGCGCGGCCGGCGCCGAATTCGAAGTCGAGGACACCCTGAAGATCCAGGCCGAGGTGTTCGGCCACCACGGCGTGCTGCGCAGCGGCTCGCTGAAGGTCGGCGACACCGTGGACGCCCAGGTCGACCAGGCCAAGCGTGCGCGCACCATCCGCAACCACTCGGCCACCCACCTGATGCACAAGGCCCTGCGCGAAGTGCTGGGTTCCCATGTGCAGCAGAAGGGCTCGCTGGTCGACCCGGACAAGACCCGCTTCGACTTCAGCCACAATGCGCCGCTGACCCCGGAGCAGATCGCCCAGGTCGAGATGATCGTCAACCGCGAGATCCTGGAAAACCATCCGACCCAGGCGCACCACATGAGCTTCGACGACGCCGTCAAGCACGGCGCGATGGCCCTGTTCGGCGAGAAGTACGGCGATCAGGTGCGCGTGCTCGACATCGGCTCCTCGAAAGAGCTGTGCGGTGGCGTGCACGTCACCCGCACCGGCGACATCGGCCTGTTCAAGATCGTGTCGGAAGGCGGCGTCGCAGCCGGCATCCGCCGCGTCGAAGCGGTGACGGGCGAGGGCGCGCTGGCCTGGGTCCAGGCGACCAATGCCAAGCTGCTGGCCGCCGCCGCCGCCCTGAAGACCGGCCCGGACGAACTGCCGTCGCGCATCGCCCAGGTGCAGGACCAGGTCAAGGTGCTGGAGAAGGAAGTGTCGGCGCTGAAGTCGAAACTGGCTGCCGGCCAGGGCGACGAGCTGGTGAACAAGGCGGTGGAAGTGAACGGCATCAAGGTGCTGGCCGCGACTATGGAAGGCGCCGACGTCGCCACCCTGCGCGAAGCGATGGACAAGCTGAAGGACAAGCTGAAGACCGCCGCCATCGTGCTGGCCAGCGTTGCCGACGGCAAGGTCAGCCTGATCGCAGGCGTGACCAAGGACGCCACCGGTAAAGTAAAGGCCGGCGAGCTGGTCAACTTCGTCGCCCAGCAGGTGGGCGGCAAGGGCGGCGGCCGTCCGGACATGGCCCAGGCCGGCGGCACCGATCCGGCAGGCCTGCCGAAGGCGCTCGAAGGCGTGGCCGGCTGGGTCGGCGAACGCGCATAAGCGCTTCCTGGCCATCAGGTAAATGACGCCGCCTTCGGGCGGCGTTTGCGTTTACGCACTGTTGAGCTTGAGGGATTCGTGCACAGTATGCTGCTTGCATTATTTGCAACGCGCTTGACCATCTCGATCACTCCTCACTTGACTGGACGGATATGCGCATTCATCGAATTGCGGGACTCATCCTTTGCCTGGGATCGGCAATGGCGGCGTTCGCCACCGTGCCTGCCCAGGACCTTGCCGGGAGCGCCGGCGATCATCCGCTGCTGTCGCGCTTCGCCGGTTCGGTAATGGTCGAGCACGACGTCAAGGAGTTCGATGCAGCTTTCCTGCCGGCCAGCAGGCGCATCGCGAACCAGGGCGGGCGCTTCGCATTCGAAACAGGACTCGGGCTCGAAGGCAAGGTCACGCGCATCGCCTACAACTATCCGCAGGAACGCTCATTGCTGGAAGTGATGCGCAACTACGAAGCGGCGCTCGCCAAGGCCGGGATCCGGCCCGTGTTCGCCTGCGACGGAAAGGGCTGTGGTGCGAATTTTGGCAGCTAACTGGTCGAGCAGTAAGAACGGGTATCCGACGTGCAGGGCCGCGCTCCCGGCCCGCCACGGTGCACCGTTCCAGTGCGGCTCCTGATCGGGAGGCCATGGCTTGGCGCTTCGTTATGTGGCAAGTTTTACATTTGGTTGTGTACGTGCAACAATGTGTGACTATTTTGGTGCGCTGCGTCATACTGCAGGAATTGGAGTAGTATGCGATTTCCAGCTTCACCCAGTACCACCACCCAGCACCACCACCGAGCAGGCAAGCGATGAGCGACATGACTATCGACATTGACACCATGGAATTCCAGAAAGACCTGGATGCGCGCGGGCTGAACTGTCCCTTGCCCATCCTGAAAGCCAAGAAGGCCCTCGCCGAGATGGAGAGTGGACAGGTGCTGCGCATCGTGGCCACCGACACCGGCTCCGTGCGCGATTTCCAGGCGTTCGCCAAGCAGACCGGCAACGCCCTGCTGGCCCACACCGTCGAAAACGGCGAGTTCACCTTTTTGATGCGCCGCAAATAAGCGCACGCAAACAAGAGCCTGAGGCGCGCGGCGCCACCCGGCGGGGCAGGGTCTTGCCCCGTCTGTTTTCCTTGAATCTTACTCATCGGGCGCGATTTGGAAGATTCACTCTAGCCAAAAATCGCACGATCGTGCTTTAATTCGGTTCTGCAGCAGTTTTTCTCTTATAATCTAGGCCACTTTAGCCAAGTCTACCTCTTCAATTTTTCAAAGGCACACCTATGAAAGTCCTGGTACCCGTCAAACGCGTGGTCGACTATAACGTCAAGGTCCGCGTCAAGTCCGACGGCAGTGGCGTCGATATCGCCAACGTCAAAATGTCGATGAACCCGTTCGACGAGATCGCACTCGAAGAAGCGACCCGCCTGAAGGAAGCCGGCAAGGTCACCGAGGTGGTGGCAGTCTCCGTCGGTGTGCCGCAGTGCCAGGAAACCCTGCGCACCGGCATGGCGATCGGCGCCGACCGCGGCATCCTGGTGGAAACCGCCGTCGAGACCGAGCCGCTGGCCGTGGCCAAGATCATGAAGGCGCTGGCCGAGAAGGAGCAGCCGCAGCTGATCATCCTGGGCAAGCAGGCGATCGACGACGATTCGAACCAGACCGGCCAGATGCTGGCAGCCCTGCTGGGCTGGCCGCAGGCGACCTTCGCCTCGAAAGTGGTGCTGGAAGACGGCAAAGTGACCGTGACCCGCGAAGTCGACGGCGGCCTGGAAACCGTGGCCCTGACCCTGCCGGCCATCGTCACCACCGACCTGCGCCTGAACGAGCCGCGCTACGTGACGCTGCCGAACATCATGAAGGCCAAGAAGAAGCCGCTGGAAACCGTCAAGCCGGAAGACCTGGGCGTCGACGTGACCCCGCGCCTGAAGACCCTGAAGGTCGCCGAGCCGGCCAAGCGTTCGGCCGGCGTGAAGGTGCCGGACGTCGCCACCCTGGTCCAGAAGCTGCGCACCGAAGCCAAAGTCATCTAAGCGGCCCCGCCGTCACTACCAAACATAGGAAACATCATGGTCGCATTAGTAATCGCTGAACACGACAATGGCTCCCTGAAGGGCGCAACCCACAACACCGTGACCGCGGCCGCCCAGTGCGGCGGCGAGGTGCACGTGCTGGTCGCCGGATCGAACTGCGGCGCCGCCGCGGAAGCCGCCGCGCAGATCGCCGGCGTCACCAAGGTGCTGGTCGCCGACGCGCCGCACTTCGCCGACGGCCTGGCCGAGAACGTCGCCGAGCAGATCCTGGCTGTCGCCGGCAACTACTCGCACATCCTGGCTCCGGCTACCGCCTACGGCAAGAACATCCTGCCGCGCGTTGCCGCCAAGCTGGACGTGGCCCAGATCTCGGAAATCACCAAGGTCGATTCGCCGGACACCTTCGAGCGCCCGATCTACGCCGGTAACGCCATCGCGACCGTGCAGTCGAGCGACAAGGTCAAGGTCATCACCGTGCGCGGCACCGGCTTCGACGCCGCGCCTGCCACCGGCGGCTCGGCTGCCGTGGAGACCATCGGCGCCGTCGCCGACGTCGGCAAGTCCTCGTTCGTGGGCCGCGAGCTGGCCAAGTCGGACCGTCCGGAACTGACCGCTGCGAAGATCGTCGTCTCGGGCGGCCGCGGCATGGGTTCGGGCGACAACTTCAAGATCCTGGAGCCGCTGGCCGACAAGCTGGGCGCCGCCATGGGCGCGTCGCGCGCAGCAGTGGACGCAGGCTATGTGCCGAACGACTGGCAGGTCGGCCAGACCGGCAAGATCGTCGCGCCGTCGCTGTACATCGCCGTCGGCATCTCGGGCGCGATCCAGCACCTGGCCGGCATGAAGGACTCGAAGACCATCGTCGCCATCAACAAGGATCCGGAAGCGCCGATCTTCTCGGTGGCTGACTACGGTCTGGTGGGCGACCTGTTCGAGGTCGTTCCGGCACTCGTAAAGGAATTGGGTTAAAGCGTAGGGTGGACACCTGTGTCCACGCGGTGATACGCGACAACGAGATCGTCGAGCACGAAATCGGAGCCGCTGACGATCACCGCGTGGACTCGGGAGTCCACCCTACAACTACAACCCCCGCGAACAACATTCAGGCCACGCTGGTCCGGCATCATTGCCAGGCTGTCGTGGCCTGTTTTACATCCAAAATCTGAGGAGATATCGTGAGCTATCAAGCCCCGATCAAAGACATGCTGTTCGTCCTGAACGAACTGGCCGGCCTGGACAAAGTCAGCCAGCTGCCAGGCTGCGAAGACGCCACCAGCGACACCGTCGAAGCGGTGCTGGAAGAGAACGCGAAATTCTGCGGCGAAGTCGTCGCCCCGCTGAATCATCCAAGCGACAAGGAACCGAGCTTCTGGCACGACGGCCAGGTCACGACCTCGGCCGGTTTCAAGGTCGCCTTCCAGGCCTTCGGCGAATCCGGCTGGCAGGGCGTGCAGCACCCGAGCGAATTCGGCGGCCAGGGCCTGCCCAAGCTCGTCGCCACGCCTTGCACCGAGATGCTCAACGCGGCCTCGATCTCGTTCGCGCTGGTGGCCCTGCTGACCGACGGTGCCATCGAGGCGCTGCTGACCGCCGGATCCGACGAGCAGAAGGCGCGCTTCCTCGAGCCCCTGATCTCGGGCAAGTGGACCGGCACCATGAACCTGACCGAGCCGCAGGCCGGCTCGGACCTGGCCGCCGTGCGCACCCGCGCCGTGCCCCAGGGCGACGGTACCTACAAGATCTTCGGCACCAAGATCTTCATCACCTACGGCGAGCACGACATGGCCGAGAACATCATCCACCTGGTGCTGGCGCGCACGCCGGATGCGCCTCCGGGCGTGAAGGGGATCTCGCTGTTCATCGTGCCGAAGTTCCTGATCAACGAGGATGGCTCGCTGGGCGCGCGCAACGACGCCCACTGCGTCTCGATCGAGCACAAGCTGGGCATCAAGGCCAGCCCGACCGCCGTGCTGCAGTTCGGCGACAACGGCGGCGCCATCGGCACCCTGGTCGGCGAAGAGAACCGCGGCCTGGAATACATGTTCATCATGATGAACGCGGCCCGCTTCGGCGTCGGCATGCAGGGCATCGGCCTGGCGGAGCGCGCCTACCAGCAGGCCGTGGCCTACGCCAAGGACCGCGTGCAGTCGCGCGATCTCGCCGGCTCCGCCGGCCCGGTCGCCATCATCAACCACCCGGACGTGCGCCGCATGCTGATGTCGATGCGCGCCCAGACCGAGGCCGCGCGCGCGCTGGCCTATGTCGGCGCCGGCATCTCGGACGTGGCCCACTACCATGCTGACGAAGCCACCCGCAAGGCCAATCTCGCCGTGTACGAGTACCTGGTCCCGGTCATCAAGGGCTGGTCGACCGAGATGAGCGAGAACGTGGCGCGCGACGGCGTGCAGATCCACGGCGGCATGGGCTTCATCGAGGAGACCGGCGCGGCCCAGCACTACCGCGACGCCAAGATCCTGACCATCTACGAAGGCACGACCGCGATCCAGGCCAACGACCTGGTCGGCCGCAAGACCGTGCGTGACGGCGGCGCGGTGGCGAAATCCATCATCGCCCAGGTGCGCGAGACCGAAGCGGCGCTGGGCGACGCGCAAGGAGCGGATTTTGCAGCGATCCGCAAGCAGCTGGCGCTCGGCTCCGCCGCGCTGGAAGAAGTGGTCGACTTCGTGGTCGCCAACGTGAAGTCGGACATCAAGGGCGTGTTCGCCGGTTCCGTGCTCTACCTGAAGCTGGCCGGCATCGTGCTGGGCGGCTGGCAGATGGCGCGCGCGGCCCTGGCTGCACAGCGCCTGCTCGACGCGGGCGAAGGCGACGCCGCTTTCCTGCGCGCGAAGATCGCCACCGCGCGCTTCTTCGCCGACCATATCCTGTCGCAGGCAAGCGGCATGCGCAGCGCCATCGTGGAAGGCAGCGCCGGCGTGCTGGCGCTGGACGTCGAGCAGTTCTGATCGTCGGGCAGCTCGATTCGCGGCAGGGCGGGGCGTCTGCCCTGCGGGCGAAGCATGCAAGCGGCCCTGCGGGCCGCTTTTTTGCGGCTGCGCCGGCCGTATTGCCGTCCCGGCTGGACCTCGCCGGCGGTGCGATGCCCAGGCCGGGCTGGTGCGCTTCCGGCAGGCCTGCCGGAAGCATCTTCTTGCACGCGCTGGCCGTCGGGGATCTTCCCGCGGCTCCCGTAAAAGGCATCCCGCTCAGCTTGATCTAGCTTAAACGAAGCATTACGGCCGCGTCCGTAACATCGGCTCATCCAATGATCCACGCCCACTCGCATAGGGTGGGCCAACCCAGGAGCCGATATGCCAATGACGATTGCGCGCGCCAGCCTTTATCCCGCCATGAGCCTCAGTTCGTTGTCCCTGCTGACCGCCTGCGGTGGCGGCGACGACAGCCCGCCGCCCACGCCCGAGCCGCCACCTGTGGCGCTGGCCGACAGCCATACCGACCTGGTCGCGGGCACCATCAACAGTCCCCAGGGCTGGCCGAGCTGGACCGGCACCGGCCAGCCAGTCGGCGATGTCGGCTGCCTGGTGAACATCAATTACCACGTCCACGCGCTGGTATCGATCTACAAGGATGGCGTGCGCCAGGGCCTGCCCGACAACGTCGGCCGCAGCGGCTGCACCTATGAGCTGCACACGCACGACGCGACGGGGGTAGTGCACATCGAAGCGAACGCGCCAAAACGATTCACGCTGGGCCAGTTCTTCGCCGTGTGGCGCCAGCCCCTGCTGGCGAGCGGTACGGCCGGGCTGCCCGGGCCGATCCGCTTCTATCTGATCGACAACGAGACGCTGACGCCCTATACGGGCGATCCCGGCGAGATCGAGCTGACGCGGCACCGCGAGATCGTCATCGTCAGCGGCACGCCGCCGGCGACGCTGCCGCGCTACCGCTGGCCGGACGGGCTTTGAAGAGAAGGGAAGGGGCGGCGCGAGCCCGATTAAGGCTCAGCCGTAGGCGCCGCCCGTGTACATCAGGTCGAACAGGCGCGCGATAGTCGCGATCAGCACCGTCGCGCCCACCATCAGGGTGGCGACCAGCAGCACGGCGAGAAACCAGCTCGAGCGGGTGGGCCTGCCCGAGCCCGGATTGAAGCGCGCGTCCCACTTCTCGTCCGGCGTCAAGCCGATCGCCAGCGCCGCGATGAAGGCGACGATATAGGAGATCAGCAGCGGGAGCAGGGCAAAGAACGCATCCACGCTGCCTTCGGTCTGGCTGTAGACCAGGCCTGCCAACGGCAGGCTGCAGGCGTGCAGCAGTCCAAGCCGATCGACGTTTCCGTGCAAATAGAAGCGGTGCGCGCCCAATCCGCCCAGGGATAACGCCAATGCGGTAGCCAGCGTCTTGTTCTTGTGTGACATGCGAAAAAGAATTTGTTACACGAAAGGAGCAAGTATCGTTCAAAAATGTGCCAAAAGCATCATTTTTTATGTAAATGCTATGTAGCAACCTGAAAAGCTGCCTGGCGCGCCTCGGGAAACGTCCAAAGTAGCCGATGTGGTCACCTGATGCGTGGCCGGAGAGAGCGGGAGCGAATGACGTGCCGATGCGCGGTCGCCAGGGGATTTCGTCAGGCACTCCCGTGCGATGGGGGAGACAGGTAGCGGCCACGCAAAAAATCAGGGATAATGCTCAATTCGGCCGGGACCGCGCGCCCTGTTGTCCGCCTTTTACCATATCGCTTGCTGATCTGCGGCATTGCGCGCTATAATCGTCGGCTTTCTCCGTCCAGTACAACTTTTTGGAATTATTATGGTCGTTATCCGTTTGGCTCGTGGCGGCGCAAAAAAGCGCCCGTTCTTCAACATCGTTGCAACCGATTCGCGTAACCGTCGCGATGGCCGTTTCATCGAGCGCATCGGCTTCTACAACCCGATGGCTTCGGGCGCTGAAGTCGGCCTGAAGATCACCGCCGACCGTCTGGCCTACTGGCAAGGCGTTGGCGCACAACTGTCGCCGACCGTTGCTCGCCTGGTTGCCCAGCAGAAGCCGGCTGCCTAATCAAGCTGTTCCTGGTTTGAGCGATTCAGTTGCAAGCGGGGCGCAAGCCCCCGACGACCTGACCCAGGTCGGGTATGTTTCCGGCGCCTACGGCATTGCCGGCGCCATCCGCGTTACCCCGTTCTCGGTGGATGCGGATGCTTTGCTGAACGTGAAGACCTGGTGGCTCGATAAGCCGAGCCTGCGGTCCGTCACCGTGCGGACCGCGAAGATGCATGGCGGCGACGTGGTCGCCACCCTGGTCGGGATGAGCGACCGCAACCTGGCGGAGGCGCTGAAAGGCGCAGCCGTCCATGTGTCGCGCAGCGCGTTTCCCGAGCTTGAGGAAGACGAGTATTACTGGACTGACCTGATCGGCATGGATGTGGTCAACCTGCAGGGCGAAGCGCTCGGCAAGGTGATCGACATGATGAGCAACGGCGCGCAATCGATCCTGCGCATCGAGCCCGTGCCCGATCCGGCAACCAGCGACAAGGCGCCTGAGCGCCTGGTTCCGTTTGTGGACCAGTTCGTGAAAACCGTCGATCTGAAAGCAAGACAGATTACCCTGGACTGGGGCTTGGATTATTAAGCCGTCCACCTTGAAGCGAGGTCCCGATGCAGTTTGACGTCGTGAGCTTGTTTCCCGAGATGTTTGCCGCGTTGACGCAGTCGGGGATAACCCGCCGCGCCTTCGAGCAGGAACGCTGGGGCCTGAACCTGTGGAATCCACGCGATTTCACCCAGGACCGCCACCGCACCGTGGATGACCGCCCCTATGGCGGCGGCCCCGGCATGGTGATGCTGGCGAAACCGCTTGAGGCGACGATCAATGCGGCCAAGGCGCGCCAGGTCGAACTCGGCCTGCCGGCGCCGCGGGTCGTGTTCATGTCGCCGCAAGGCAAACCGCTGACGCACGAACGCGTGATGGCGCTGAAGGACGAGCCTGGTCTCGTCATCCTCTGCGGCCGTTACGAGGCCGTCGACCAGCGCTTGCTGGACCGTGTCGTCGACGAGGAAATTTCGCTCGGTGACTTCGTGCTCTCCGGCGGTGAATTGCCGGCGATGGCGCTGATGGACGCGGTGGTGCGGCAATTGCCCGGTGTACTGGGCGACGATGCATCGGCGGTCGAGGACAGTTTTGTCAACGGCCTGCTCGATTCGCCGCACTACACCCGTCCCGAAGTGTACGAAGGCGTGCCGGTGCCCCCGGTCTTGATGGGTGGTAACCACGCAGAGATTACCAAGTGGCGCCGCCAGCGCATGCTGGAGGCGACCGCGAAGAAGCGTCCGGAACTGCTGGATGCGGCGCGCAAGGCGGGCCGCCTGACGGCAGCCGACGAAAAGTTTTTGGCCACGCTCTCGGTTTGAGGGCAGGCTGGAAAAAGGCACCGATCCTGGTGCAAGACCTGCGGGCATGTTGCCCGTGCGTTCAACCCCATCCTCTACTGGGCAATAGTACAGCGCCAGCAAGATGGTTTTTGGAGTCATAAGAAATGAACCTGATTCAGCAACTCGAGCAGGAAGAAATCGCGCGCCTCGGCCGCAACATTCCTGATTTCGCACCTGGCGACACCGTGATCGTCAACGTCAACGTCGTCGAAGGCAACCGCAAGCGCGCCCAGGCATACGAAGGCGTCGTCATCTCGCGTCGTAACCGTGGCCTGAACTCGAACTTCATCGTTCGCAAGATCTCGTCGGGCGAAGGCGTGGAACGTACGTTCCAGCTGTACTCCCCGCTGATCGCTTCGATCGAAGTCAAGCGCCGCGGCGACGTTCGTCGTGCGAAGCTGTACTACCTGCGTGAGCGTTCGGGCAAATCGGCACGTATCAAAGAGAAACTGCCGCAGCGCCGCGTCGCTACCACCGCTGCCGCTGAGTAATAGCGTCTGTGGAACGAAAAAGGCATCCTTCGGGATGCCTTTTTCTTTTTGATTCTTCCTTTTTGTATAAAGGAAACGTTCTTGGCCAAGCTGCATCTCGATCCAACCCGCCTGCCAGTTGATGCCATCGCGGGCGAACCGCCTGTCGACCCATCCCTGTTGACGGCCGCGAACCTGCGCGCGCGCTTTGCCGAAGCGCGCCGCGCCTGGGACCCCGAAACCGGGGAGGAAACCCCGTTCCAGCCCGGTCTCAAGTTGCGCCGTGCCGCCGTGCTGGTGCCGCTGGTAGACCGTCCCGAAGGCCTGACCGTGCTGCTGACCCAGCGCACCGCGCATCTGACGAGCCACGCCGGGCAGATCAGCTTCCCGGGCGGACGCGCAGAGGACATCGATTCCTCGCCGATCGAAACGGCGCTGCGCGAATCGGAAGAAGAGATCGGCCTGCACCGCCGCCATGTCGAGATCGTCGGCGTGCTGCCGGAATACGTGACGGCCAGCGCCTACCGGGTGCGTCCCGTCGTCGCCCTGGTGACGCCGCCCTTCGATCTCGTTGCCGACCCGAACGAGGTTGCCGAGATCTTCGAGGTGCCCCTCGCTTTCCTGATGAACGGCGCGAATCACCAGCGCATGTCTTTCGAGCTGCCGGAAGGGGCGGGGCGGCGCAGCTTCTACGCCATGCCGTACGAGCGCTTCTTCATCTGGGGCGCCACTGCCGGCATGCTGCGGAACCTGTTCCATTTCCTGCGTGCATAGCTTTCTCTGAGGCGGGCGTGATACTTTTGCTTCACTTTAGTTACCAGTCCAGATTTGATTATGGCGGTCGTCTGCGCTATCGTAGCGGGCAGCGTAGTATTGCCATAACAAAAGAAGGATTTGCATGACATTTTTTTCCATTCTGTGCGCCCTGCTGATCGAGCAGTTGAAGCCCCTGCGCGCGGATAACCAGGTCTACGGAGGCATCAAGACGCTTGCGATGCGCATCGAAGGCTGGTTCAACGCCGGCGAGCCGAAAAATGGCCGGATGGGATGGATCCTGATGATGCTGGTGCTGGTCCTTCCGGTTGCCATCGTGTACTGGGTGCTGCAATACTACGGGCTGGTCTTTCTCGCCTTTGCCTGGAATGTGATCGTCGTCTACCTGACGCTCGGTTTTCGTCACTACAGCCATTATTTCACCTCGATCCAGCTGGCCCTGAACCAGGGCGACGAAGCCACTGCCCGTTCCCTGCTGGCGGAGTGGACGCGGCTCGACACGGTCGGTATGGATGCCCAGGAAATCGCGCGCATCGCCGTCGAAAAATCGCTCATCACCACGCACCGCAGCGTGTTCGGCGTGTTCTTCTGGTTCCTGATGCCGGGCGGGCCGGCCTGCGCCGTGCTGTACCGCGTGTCCGAATACCTGGCGCGCGCCTGGAACGAGCCCGAGCACATGCGCAACGAGGCCTTTGGCCAGTTCGCCGCCAAGGCTTTCTACTGGATCGACTGGATCCCGGTGCGCCTGACCGCGATCGCCTTTGCCGTGGTCGGCAATTTCGAGGACGCCATCTACGCCTGGCGCAATTTCGCCAACCGCTGGACCGACGAGTCACGCGGCATCATCCTGGCCGCCGGCGGCGGCGCGATGGGCGTGCGCCTGGGCACGCCGCAGGAAAATGCCCCGCAACTGTTGCCGGCCGATGCGGCGACGGTGGATTTGTCCGATGTCGAGACGGATGTCTTGCCCGGCGAAGAGCCGAGCCTGCGCGCACTGCAAAGCACGGTAGGACTTGTGTGGCGCGCCCTGATACTATGGATGATTCTTCTCCTGCTGCTCTCGAGCGTCGTCTGGCTCGGCTAGGCGCTGGAAAGCGCGCCCATGGCGGCGTTGCATTGTCTCGCCGTACTGGCGTACTGTCTTCGACAATGCGCCTTGCCCTGGGCACGTTGTCCAGCGCCGGCGACGTTGGAAAACGCAAATATGACGGCGCGGCATCGCCGCGCCGTACCAGGGTGTTGTCGGCGACAACGCGTCGCGTGGCCGCATCCCTTTCCCGGGGAGTCTGGTCCGGCGTCCTAAAGTTGTCGAGACAAGACTCGTCCGCAGGTCTTCTATAAGATATAATACTGCCGTTGTTCTCATCCACGCAGTATTCTTGTATCAGCAAGCAGCACTATGGCCGAGTTACCGCATACCGGGAACCAGACCGCCAACGGCGAGTTCTTCATCCTGGGAATCACGAATAAAGGCAAGCAGTTCCGCCCGAGCGACTGGGCGGAGCGCCTGTGCGGCGTCATGTCCTGCTTTCGACCAGAAGGTAGCGGCGGCCGCCACGCCCACCTCCAGTTCTCTCCCTATGTCCACCCGACCGTGGTGAACGGCGTGAAGGCCGTTGTCGTGAACAACGCGCTCCAGAAAGCCGAACCGCTGGCTTATCACTTCGTCGTGAACTTCGCGAAGGACAACGACCTGCAAGTCGTCGACGCCTGCTTCGTCGAATTGCCGGGCGACCCTAAGCTGTAAGCCTGTTCGAATCACGGTTTGAGCAAGATCAAGCCGTCTGCCACTCTCCGCATTAGCGTGGACCGCATAGGATGTGGTCAGCTTGCTCGTCGCCACGTCCGCCAACAAGGGGAGGGCATCATGAACATCAGCGAAATCTGTACTGTCCAGACCATTTCCTGCACGCGCGATGAGACAGTGCAGGGGGCAGCGCTCCTGATGCGCAAGCACCATGTCGGCGACCTGATCGTGGTCGACCAGCTCGACGGCGAATCGGTCCCGGCAGGCATCATCACCGACCGCGACATCGTCGTTTCCGTCATTGCGCTCGGGCTCGATCCGGCCGGCCTGCAGGTCGGCGACATCATGAGCGACGACCTCCTGACCTGCCGCGAAGACGACGACGTCTATGCCACCATCGAACACATGCGCCTGCGTGGCATCCGCCGCGTGCCGGTGGTGAACCGCGCCGGCGGACTGACCGGCATCGTCAGCGCCGACGACCTGCTCGAGTTCCTGGCCGAGGAAATGGGCGACCTGTCGCGCATCAGCGCCAACCAGCAGGCCCACGAGAGGCGGGCGCGGCATTGAGTCGGGGGAGGGCGGGAGGACTCGCCTATCTCGCGCATCAAGAGTTTGTGCCATCGCAGTGTTCGCGCACAGCAATAGTGCGCGGCAGCATCACCCGCATCGGCCATCTGTTACCATCGCCGTTGGCGCGCCGTCCCAGGCGGCGCATGCGCGTCCTCGCGGGCGCACCCACCTGACGGGACCACATGAACCTGACGAGTTACCAGCGCGGCCTGCCTGCGCACCTGATCGCCGGCGCCCTTGCCTTCCTCGCCTGCGGGAGCGCCTGGTCGGCGCCGCTGCCCAAGGGCGTCACGCTCGGCCCTTCGGTCGAGGGCATCACCGAATACCGGCTCGCCAACGGCCTGAAGGTCCTGCTGTTTCCCGACGCCTCGCGCCCGACCGTCACCGTGAACGTCACTTACCTGGTCGGCTCGCGCCACGAGAACTACGGTGAAACGGGCATGGCCCACCTGCTCGAACACCTGATGTTCAAGGGTTCGCGCAAGAACCGCGACATCACCCGCCAGTTCGCCGACCGCGGCATGGAATTCAACGGCACCACCTCGCTCGACCGCACCAATTACTATGAAGTGTTCCAGGCCTCGAACGAGAACCTGGACTGGGCCCTGCAGATGGAGGCTGACCGCATGACGGGCTCCTTCATCGCCCAGAAAGACCTGGATTCGGAAATGACGGTGGTGCGCAACGAATACGAGAGCGGCGAGAATTCGCCGTCGGGCGTATTGGTAAAACGCATGCAGAGCGTGGCCTACGACTGGCACAGCTATGGCCGCTCGACCATCGGCAACCGCAGCGACATCGAGAACGTCCGCATCGGCAACCTGCAGGCCTTCTACCGCACCTGGTACCAGCCCGACAACGCCGTACTGCTGGTGGCGGGCAAGTTCGATCCCGACGCTACCCTGGCGAAGATCAGCCGCCTGTTCGGCGTCATTCCGAAGCCGAAGCGCACGCTGCCGGCGTTCTGGACGGTCGAACCGCCCCAGGATGGCGAGCGCAGTTTCGCGGTGCGGCGCCAGGGCGACGTCCAGATCGTCATGCTGGGCTACAAGGTGCCCTCCGCGCTGCACGACGACAGCGACGTGATGGCCTTCGCCTCGACCATCCTGGGCGACGTGCCGACCGGCCGCCTGCACAAGAGCCTGGTCGAAACCGGCAAGGCCAGCCAGGTCTTCAGCTTCGGCCAGACCGGCTATGCGCCCGGCCTGCAATACATCGGCGCGGTGCTCAAGAAGGGCGAGCCGGTCGAGCCGCTGCGCGCCGCGCTGACCCAGGCGGTGGAAAGCTTCGGCGACACGCCGCCCACGCCGGCCGAGATGGAGCGCGTGCGCCGCCTCTACGAGAACGAGATGGAGCGCAGCCTGAACGATCCCCAGCGCGTCGGCGTGGCGCTGTCGGAAACCATCGCGCTGGGCGACTGGCGCCTGTTCTTCACCGGGCGCGAGCGCATCAAGACCATCTCGGCCGAGGAAGTGGCGGCGGTGGCCAAGCGCTACTTCCGGCGTGACAACCGCGTCACCGGCACCTTCATCCCCGAGGAGGCGCCCCAGCGCGTGGTGATGCCGGCGGCGCCGACCGTCGCCAGCATCCTGGAAAAATTCAAGCCGCGCGCATCGACCCTGGTTTCCGAGGACTTCGACCCGAGCCAGGCCAACATCATGAAGCGCACGACGCTGGTGACCGCCGGCGGCGTCAAGCTGGCGCTGCTGCCGAAGAAGAACCGCGGCGAAGCCGTCACGGTCGACCTGCGCCAGCACATCGGCGACGAAAAGAACCTGTTCGGCACCGGCGCCATTCCCGAGCTGACCGCCGCCATGCTCATGCGCGGCACCAGCCGCTACACGCGCGAGCAGTTGTCCGACGAATTCGACCGCCTGAAGATCGCCGGCAGCCTGTCGCACTTCCAGACCACGCGCGAGCACCTGGCCGACGCGCTGCGCCTGGTCGCCCATGTGCTGAAGGAACCGGGCTTCCCGCAGGCCGAGTTCGAGCAGTTGCAGCGCCAGGCCGTCGTCGGCCTCGAAGCGAGCCGCAACGAACCGTCGGCGGTGGCGAGCCGCGCGCTGTCCCGGCATTTCGACATCTACCCGAAGGGCGACGTGCGCCACGCGAACACCCTCGAGGAAGACATGGCCGAGCTGAAGGCGGCGAAGCTCGCCGACCTGGTGGACTTCCACCGCCGCTACTACGGCAGCGTACCGGCCGAGATGGCGATCGTCGGCGATTTCGACGCGGCGACGATCGCGCCGCTGGTCGACGAGCTGTTCGGCGCCTGGCGCGCCCAGGAAAACGTGGCCCCGGTGCTGCGCCGCTACGCCGAGATCGCGCCGCTGGCGAAGACCATCGATACCCCGGACAAGGAAAACGGCGTGTATATCGCACGTATGAACCTCGACCTGAACATCGACGACCCGGACTACCCGGCGCTGATGCTGGCCAATTACATCTTCGGCGAGGGCGGCCTGCGCTCGCGCCTGATGGACCGCATCCGCCAGAAGGATGGCCTGTCCTACGGCGGCGGCTCCCAGCTCGATGCGGGCGACCTCGACCGCGCGGGCAGCTTCTCGATCAGCGCCATCGCCGCGCCGCAGAACCTGCAGAAGCTCGATGCGGCGGTGCGCGAGGAGCTGGCGCGTGCGCTCAAGAACGGCTTTTCCGCCGCCGAACTGGCCGGCGCCAAGTCGGGCCTGATGCAGCAGCGCGTGCAGACCCGCGCCGACGATGGCGCCCTGGCGACCGGCTGGACGGCCTACCTGTACCGCGACCGTACCTACGAATGGTCGCGCCAGTTCGAGGCGAAACTGATGGCGGTCACCCTGGCGCAACTGAACGCGGCCTTCCGCAAGGCGATCGACCCGGCCAGGATGTCGGTCGTGCTGGCCGGCGACCAGGAGAAGGCCAGGGGGGCCAAGGCGGACGGCGCCAGGGCCGCACCCTGAGCCGCGCTGCCGGCGGCGTTGCATCCTGGGGACGGCGGATTGATCCGCATTGATCAATATGCGCCGCCCGGCTATGATGTTGCCTTTCAGCATCATTCCGATGTGTTCAGGAGTCGTAGTACATGAAGGGCAATAGCAAAGAACCGGCCGCCATCCCGTTCGCAGGCAAGGTGGTGCTGGTAACAGGTGGCGCGAGCGGCATCGGGCGCGCCACGGCGCTGGCCTTCGGCCGGGCCGGCGCCTCGGTGGTGATCGCCGACGTCTCGGTCGATGGCGGCCACGCGACCGCGGCGATGATCGTCGAGAATGGCGGCAAGGCCTTGTTCGTGCAGGCCAACGTGACCCGCGCGGCCGAGGTCGAGACCCTGCTCGACAAGACTGTCTACCACTACGGACGCCTCGACTGCGCCGTCAACTGCGCGGGCCTGCAGGCCCCGCCCGCGCGCCTGGACGAGCTCGACGAGGAAGAATTCGACAGGGTCCTGGACGTCAACGTGAAGGGCGTGTGGCTGTCGATGAAGTACCAGCTGCGCCAGATGGTGAAGCAGGGCGGCGGCGCGATCGTCAACCTGTCGTCCAGCTTTGGCCTGGTCGGCGCGCCCCTGCAGGGCGCCTATGCCGCCAGCAAGCATGCCCTGGCCGGCCTGACCAAGAGCGCAGCGGCCGAGTATGCGAAAGACGGCATCCGCGTCAACGCACTGTGTCCAAGCGCCGTGCGCACCCCGATGCTGGCGCGCGCTCTCGGCGGCGAAGCCTCGGCCGAGAAGAAACTGCGCGCCGCCCACCCGATGAGCCGCTTTGCCGAGCCGGGCGAGATCGCGAACGCCGCCCTCTGGCTGTGTTCCGAGCAGTCGTCCTTCGTTACCGGCCATGAGCTGACCGCCGACGGCGGCTTCACTGCAATCTAATCTTCCAATACCAATCGCATCGGCTGCAGCATCAGGGCCGAGCCGGCCCGCATCGGCACCGGCGCGTTCACCGCCCGGAAGCCCGCGCGCTGATACAGGCGCGCTGCAGCCGAATTGCCGAGGGTGACGTCGAGCTCGACGAAGCGGGCGCCGCGCTCGCGCGTCCAGCCGAGCGCCGCGTCCAGCAGGCCCTGGGCCACGCCGCGCCCGCGGCACTCCGGCGCCACCCACATCTGGTAAAGGTGTACCAGCGCCGGGTTGACCCCATCCACTTTCGCCCAGACCAGCCCGGCAGGCTTGCCGTCGAGCTCGGCCACCAGCGGACAATCCTTGCCCGAGACCGCGGCCGCCGCCAGGCGCGCCGCCCACTCTTCCGGCGTGCGCGCGCTTTCGGACTCCAGGGTGCTGTAGAAGGCGTCGGGCGAATCGGCCAGCGAACGCAGGCGCAGCTCGCGGTAAGCGGCCCATTCGTCCGGATACAGCGCACGGATCAAAGGTGAAGGATGCAATGCGTTCATGACAAGAAAGTAGTATTTTTATATTGCAACAATACTACCACGTCGACTCTGGTCGTGTTCGATATGTCATCGTCCGGCGACTGGGCTTTCCGCTATGCAAACCCTATTTCGGCCGCGGTGCACGCAGGCGTGCGCCGGGCGGCACGATGCGCCCGGCGCGCAGGTCGCGTACCGTCAGCGCGACGGCACGCGCCACGTTGCGTACTTCTTCCTGGAAGGCGGTGTCGCGGTCGAGCGTTTCGTGACTGGTGGCGTAGGGCTCGTAGTAGCCGACGAAGCGGTCGAGCTGGCCGAAGCTGCCCGAATCGACCAGGCCCATCCAGTTCAGCCAGTCCGACAGCCCGCGCCGCGTGCCCTCGATGCCGGCCACGTCGCCGTGCACCACCAGGCCGAAAGCGCGCCCGGCCAGGTGCTTGGGATAGTCCCAGCCGTCCAGCTCGATCTGCTTGGCCTTCTCGGCGTCCTTGCCCTGGGTGGAGCTCGGATCGGTGTTGCCGCCGTCGGCGCAGACCAGGCGGTCGATCATCAGTTTCAGTATCGATGGCGCCTGGTACCAGTAGACCGGGGTCAGGATGATGACGCCGTGGGCGGCCACCCAGCGCTCGTAGATCTCGTTCATCCAGTCGCCGGTCTGGTGTTCGGAATGGTTCGGGTAGCAACTGCACGGCCAGTGGCACAGCGGCATGGCGGTGGCCACACAGGACTTGCAAGGATGGATGTGGCGATCGTAGTCGGAAATGATCCGGCTCAGGTCGAGCACGTCAGTCTGGATGCCCTGGCCGTCCAGGGTCTCGCGCGCAAGCTGGGTCAGGCGCCAGGTCTTCGACATCTCACCGGGGCAGCTGCCGTCGTTGCGCGCGGCCCCATTGATGAGCAGGATGCGGCTGGGCGTGGCCGGGTCCTTCTGGAGCGCCTCGGCAGCGAGCAGGCGCTCGTGCGCGGCGCGCCATTCAATCGACAGGTCGTAGTCGGGATCGGCGAAACCAGGACCGGCCTTCACCGTACGCGGTGCCTTGCGCTTGTCGCGATAAGCCTGCCAGGCCACTTCCTCGACCGCCGCCAGTTCGTCCGCCACCGCCTCGAAGGCCGGATCGAAGAACTGGTCGATGAACTTGCGATGGAATTCGTCCCGCTCCAGCTTTGCGGGCGCCTGGCCCTTGCGCACCGTCGTCATGTCGCCTCCCTCAATGATGAACCGATTATCAGGCCAGTTCTGCGGGGCCGATGTACGCCACCGCACGGTGGAGTACCTGAAAGGCGCTGCCAACAGCAGCGGTGACGGCGCCGAATAAAAAAAGCGGGCGGCGCTTGACGCGCTCGCCCGCTTTCGCAGTGCGGATAAGGCTTACTGGCCGGCTGGTGCCGCGGCCGCGGTAGCCTGGGCGCCGCCGGCTGCCGGCTGCTTGAGCAGCATGACCCACAGGCGCGCCGCGTCGGAGAAGCCGCCGCTGGCTTTCACGCTTTCGAAGGTCTTGATCGCTTCGTCCTTGCGGCCGGCCTTGGCCTGGGCCGCGCCCAGGCGCAGCTTGGCTTCGTCGGGCTGCTTCAGGCCGCCCTTGGCGATACCTTGCTGCATGAAGCCGATGCCCTTGTCGTACTGGCCCATGGTGACGTAGGCCCAGCCCAGGTTGACCAGGCCGGCGCCGTTCTTCGACTTGGCGGCCGAGGCTTCGCCGCTGGCGATGTTCTTGGCGTCGTCGGCGGCCTGCTTGTTGGCGCGGTCGCGCAGCTGGCCGTGGGCCTTGGCGTTTGCGCCCTTGCCCAGCACGCCGGCGGCATAGCCCGCGTCCATTGCGTTCTTCGCTTCGGTCGGGAAGCCTTCGCGCAGGGCGGTCTCGGCCAGGTCGACGTAGTCTTCCTCGCGCATGGTCTTGGTGGCGGCGAACTCGAGGCGCAGCACGGTCATGAAGTTGTCGGCGTTGAAGCCCGGCTTCTTGATGACGCCGACGCGGATCAGTTCGTTCCAGTATTCGTCGGTCGGGTAGTAGGCGACCATCTTCTCGACGGCGGTCGCGTAGGCCGCGTTGTCCTTGGCCTCGTGGGCAGAGCTCAGCAGCAGCTTCAGGTCTTCCTGGGTCGGGGTCTTGCCGGCCTTTTCGGCGTCGGTGACGATCTGCATCAGCTCGTTCTTGGCGCCGGCGTAGTCCTTGTTCAGGTACATGGCGCGCACCAGCAGCGGACGCGCGCTCGTCATGTCGCCGCCCATTTGCTGGTAGCGCTTGAGCTGGTCGATGGCGGCGCCGTAGTTCTTGGCCTTGTACTGCAGGTCGGCCACGGCCAGGATCAGCTTGGCCTGGTTTTCCTTCGGCTCGAAGCCCGAAGCGACGACGGCTTCCGCGGCCTGGATCACCGCCGCATCGTTGCCGCTGGCCGAACCGTGGACCATCTTCACGCGGTTCAGGACGTAGGTCTCGTAAGGCGTCTTGTTCGGGATCGCTTCCGCCTGGGTGATGCGGTTCTGCAGTTCAGCGAAATTTTTGGATGCAACCAGTTGCTGCACCTGGTTCGAGTCGATCAGCTTGAACAGTTCCGGGCGCACGGTATTGGCTGGCGCGGCTGCCGGGGCATCGGCTTTCTGGGCATGAGCGCTCGTCATCAGGGCAGGCGCAGAGTTCAGGCCGACGGCAGCCAGCAGCAGGCAAAGGCGAGCGAGGCGGAATTGGGACATGAATGATCCTTCTAAAAAGATGAGCGGTAGGAAATCCGCGGCAAGATGGCGATTCTGCCAACCTTGAACAAACGCGCATTGTCCCATAAAACGGCCGGGACCTTGCGGCGCAATTGTGCCGCAAGGCGGGCGCTTGCGGTGGGGCGGTTACATTGCGTTACCGAGATTGAATACGCGAATTTGAATCAAGGTAACGCAATGCCGTGGACGCTGTCAGAAGCCCGGCACCGGGCAGCGGCCTGTGGCCTCGATCTCGCCCGCCAGCCAGGCATTGACCGCCTCCAGCGCCGGTGCGGCGAAGCCGTAGGTCATCAGGGCCGGGGCGCCGAAGTCGAGCGCCTGGTAGGGGTTCCACAGCGCCAAGTGCAGGTCCGGGCGCCAGGTGCCGCGCGCGTTCGGGCCATAGCGGCGGCGCGAGGTCGAGGCCAGGATGGTGAAGCGGCCGTCGTCGGGCAGGGCGCGCCAGTCGAAGCTTTCGGGGTCGGCGAAGGTGACCAGGTCGACGTCGAACAGGCGGCCGAGCGAGGCGGCGATGCTGCTTGCCGGCACCCCGGCTTCCGAGACGCCGTCGCTGACCACGTCCTGGCGCGCGACCAGCCTGATCCTGCTGCCGGCAGGCGGACGGCGCACCGCGCCGCGTGCGCTCAGGGCCCGGCGCCAGGCGCGCGCCATCAGTGCGCGGTCCTCGAGATCGGTGCTGTAGACCGGCGCCTCGTCGGCGCCGACCTGCGCCGCCACGCCCGCCGCCACTGCGCCCTGTGCGTTCAGGCTTGCGCCGGCGGGGTGCGCTTTTGCCAGCGCGGCCAGGCGCGCCAGCTTCGCTTCCACTTGCGCCATCGGCAGCTCGCCCGAGGCGATCGCCGCCGCGATCGCCGCCACGGTCTCTTCCTGGGTCTCGCGCGAACCGATCGCCATCACCATGTCGGCGCCGGCCACCAGGGCGCGCACGGCGGCCTGGCCGGCGCCGTAGCGGTGGGCGATCGCGTGCATGTCCATGCCGTCGGTGATTACCACGCCTTGGTAGTTCCACTGCTCGCGCAGGATGCCGGTCAGGATGGGGCGCGACATCGTCGCCGGGTACTCGGGGTCGAGCGCCGGGTAGACGATGTGGGCGGTCATCATGGCGGGCGCCGGCCGGTCTCCCCGGGCCGCCATGCGGAAGGGCGCGAACTCGAAGCGCTCCAGTTCGGCGAGCGGCTTGTCGACGGTGGGCAGCGCGCGGTGCGAGTCGACGTGGGTGTCGCCGTGACCCGGGAAGTGCTTGACGCAGCAGGCCACGCCCTCGGATTCGCTGCCGTCCATCCAGGCCAGGGCGATGCGGGTGGCGGTGCTTGGGTCGGCGCCGAAGGAGCGCTCGGCGATCACGGGATTGTGCGGGTTGTTGTTCAGGTCCAGCACCGGCGCGAAGTTCCAGTTGAAGCCGAGCGAGCGCACCGCACGCGCCACCGCCGCGCCGACCTCGCGCGCCAGCGCCGGGTCGTTGGCCGCGCCCAGGGCCATGGCCGAGGGCGGGGCCGGCACCCAGGTCGAGCGCACCACGGCGCCGCCTTCCTGGTCGAGCGCGATCAGGGCCTGTTCGCCCATCGCCTCGCGCAGGGCGCCGGTGAAGCGCGTCAGCTGCGATGCGTCCGTCATGTTCTGGCGGAACAGGCAGGCGCCGCGCACGCGGTTATTGCGCAGGAAGGCGGCAGTGTCCTCGTCCAGCTCCGTGCCGAACAGGCGCACCATGATCAGCTGGCCGGCGATACGCCGGAATTCGCTCAGTTCATCCATCTGCATTCTTCAGTTCGCTCGGTTGGCTTAGTTTGTCTTGGTGACTTTGCTCAGGTGGCGCGGACGGTCCGGATCGAGCCCGCGCGCCTTCGACAGTTGCGCAGCCATCACATAGAAGGCCTGGATCGCGACGATCGGGTCGAGGTCGGGCGTCGCCGCTACCGGCAGGGTCAGGTCGCGCTCCGCCACGTCCTCGGGCGCGGCCAGCAGCACGCGCGCGCCGCGTCCGCGCATCTCGGCGGCCAGCGCCAGCAGGCCGGCCTGGGCCGGGCCGCGGGTGGCGAAGATCAGCAGCGGATAGCCTTCCTCGATCAGCGCCATCGGGCCGTGCTTGATCTCGGCGCCGGAGAAGGCTTCGGCCTGCAGGGCCGAGGTTTCCTTGAATTTCAGCGCCGCTTCCAGGGCGATGGGGAAGCTGATGCCGCGCCCGACTACCATGATGTTGCGCGCCGGCGCCAGCACCTCGATGGCGGCCGACCAGTCGACCTGGCTTGCCGCGCGCAAGGCGTCGGGGAGAAGCGCGATACCGGCCTTCAGTTCGGCGTCGTCCTGCCATTCGGCCACCAGGCGGGCGCCGGCGACCAGGCTGGTGATGAAGCTCTTGGTGGCGGCCACGCTCTGTTCTTTACCAGCGTGCAGGGGCATGGTCCAGGCGGCGGTCTGCGCCAGCGGCGAGGTGTCGTCGTTCACCAGCGCCACCGTGGTGGCGCCGCCGTCGCGGAAGTACTGGATCGGCTCGACCACGTCCGGGCTCTGGCCCGACTGCGAGATCGCGATCGCCAGTGTGTCGCGGGTGACGAGCGGCGACTTGTACAGGGTGATGAGCGACATCGGCAGCGAGGTCACGAGGCGGCCCAGGCGCGACATGATCAGGTAGGCGACATAGCCGGAGGCATGGTCCGAGCTGCCGCGCGCCACGGTGACGGCGCTGTGGAAACTGGTCGACCTCAGCGTGCGCCCGAGTTCGGCGTAGCGCTCCACGTCCTGGGTCAATTGCAGGGCGACGCAATCGCCGGCGGACATGGCTTCTTGCAGCATGAGTGAGGTCACAGCGCTTCTCCTTCTATATGAACGGCTTTGATATTCAGTTCGCGGTCGAGCACCACGAAGTCGGCATGGCAGCCCGGGGCGAGGCGCCCGCGCAGGCTTTCGCCGAGGTAGTCGGCGGCATTCGTCGAGACCCGGCGCGAGGCCTCCGCCAGCGGCAGGCCGATCTTTACCAGGTTGCGCAGCGCCTGGTCCATGGTCAGCGTCGAGCCGGCCAGCGTCCCGTCGGCCAGGCGCACCCCGCCCATGCACTTGTGGACGACCTGGCGCCCCAGCATGTACTCGCCGTCGGGCATGCCGGCGGCGGCGGTCGAATCGGTGACGCAGAACAGGTGCGGAATGGAACGCAGCGCGACCTTGATCGCACCCGGGTGCACGTGCAGCAGGTCGGGAATGATCTCGGCGTACTGGGCGTGCGCCAGCGCCGCGCCGACCATCCCGGGTTCGCGGTGGTGCAGGCCGGGCATCGCATTGAACAGGTGGGTGAAACCGGCCGCGCCGTGCTCGAGTGCCGCCAGGCCGTCCTCGTAGGAGCCGCTGGTGTGGCCGACCTGGACGCGGATGCCCGCTGCGGCCAGCGCGCGCACCAGTTCCAGGTGGCCGTGGATCTCGGGCGCGACCGTGATCACGCGCATCGGCGCCAGGCGCTCGTAGGCCTCCACTTCGGCCAGGGTCGCTTCCTTGGCGAAGGGCGGCTGGGCGCCCAGCTTGGCGGAATTGATGTACGGGCCTTCCAGGTGCACGCCGAGGATGCGCGCTTCCCCCTTGCCGCGTTCCCTGCAGGCGGCGCCGATGGCCGTCAATGCGCGCTCGATGTCCTCGGGCGGGGCGGTCATGGTGGTGGCCAGGATGCTGGTGGTGCCGTGCCTGGCGTGCAGGGCGGCGATCACGTGCGGGGCGTCGCCGCCTTCCATCATGTCGCGCCCGGCGCCGCCGTGCACGTGCACGTCGATGAAGCCGGGCAGGATGTAGTCGTCGTCGTTCGATTGCGGGTCGACGGGCGTGCCGTCGATGGCGTCGATCATCGCGCCGAAGCGCAGTTCGCCGTGGACCCAGCCGTTCGGAGTAAGGATGTTGCCTTTCATTGCGCCTTTTCCTTCAGGTGCTGTTCGATCATGCGCAGGGCGCCGCGGGCCGAGTCGCCCTGCGGCGGCGTGCAGCGTGCGCGCGTGGCTTGCGGCAGCCAGGCCAGCAGGACGTCGCCCAGGCCGCCGCACAGCGCCAGCGGCAGGGTAGTGCTGGGGTCGAGGGCGCGGGCGATGCCGGCTACTTCGCGTCCGGCGTGCTCCAGGATGGCGCGCGCCACCGGGTCGGTATTCCCATGGGCCACCACGAAGCGCGCCAGGCTGGCATAGGCCGTCTGGTTGGCGCGCCCGAGCCAGATCTGCACGGCGTCGCGGTTGCCGCCGCAGGCTTCGATCACGTCAAGCGCAAAGGCGCCGCCCTCGACGCGGCCGTCGAGCACCTGCTCGATGTGGTTCAGGGCGCGCAGGCCCATCCAGGCGCCGCTGGCCTCGTCCCCGGCCGGGAAGCCCCAGCCGCCGACTTCGACCTTGGTCCCGTCTTCGCGCATCGCTTCGCCGACGCTGCCGGTACCGATCGCGACGATGGCGCCGGGCCGGCCGCCGTGCGCGCCCATCAGGGTGGTGAAGCCGTCGGTGTCGAGTACGAGAGCGGCGAAGCCAGGATCGGCGGCAACGAACTGGGCCGCCCACTCCTTGTTGTGCACGCCCGCGAGACCGAGGCCGATGGCCATGCTGGACAGGGGTGGGTTGCCGATGCCGGCGACGGCGCAGGCTTCGCCGATGGCCGAGAGAATGGTGGTCCAGGCCTTGGCGACGCCCTGCGAGAGGGCCGAGGGGCCGGCGCTGGCCTGGGCCAGCTCGGCGCCGTCGCGGCCTGCCAGGCGCACGCGGGTGCCGGTGCCGCCGCCGTCGACGCCGATGAGGTATTCGATCATGTGGAAAATGACTATGCCGGAGAGGTCAGGGCACTATAGGGAGGCGCTCCCGGCTTGTCAACAGGTATTTAACTGGTATTAAGATGTGAGGCGCGGGCATGCCTCCATAAGCCCGGGTTATGAATCTAAGTCATTGATATAGAAGAGCTTATGCTGGTATGCGAATTGGTATTGGTTCAAGCCGTAGGGTGGGCACGGGGTGCCCACCCTGTAGCAGCAAAGTAGAAATGTCCGCTTTTGGCAAAGTTAAAATGTCCGCGATCTGGATGTCACACTCGTTTTTGCGCGGACGCTTTCTTCGCTGCCGTCGTGCCCTGGGCAATGACAGAGCCGGGTAGGTTGGCGCGATGATGACGAGCACGCTGCCTCTTGTCGAGCGTTGCATGGAGCGATTTTGCATCGGTATCGATACGGTTTTTTGGTCGCGATACGGCCATGCTGGTGTGTCCGAGTACCAGTCTGTTTGCCCGTAGCTCGACGCGTCCATCGGCGTAGGTATGGATGGCGATGGGTTGACCAACCTGGCTGCGTGCATCGAGCGTATCGTTCAGCACGAGCAGGCAACTGCCGTGCTTGAGCGTCAGTTGCTTGCTCAGCTTGCGGGTCTCGCGGATAGTGAGGATGAGGTCCAAGTCGTCGCTGACATGCAGTTGCGTGTGCTTGTCGAGTTCGCTCGATGGGGCGCAGGCAAACCGTTCGTTGTAGCGCAGGACATACTGCTCGCACCATGCGTTGGCCGCCTCGATATTGTCGATCCCGTCCAACCGCAGCTCCTTTACCAGGCGGTCCTGCAAAACGCGGTTGACCCGTTCCACTCGGCCTTTGGCCTGGGGCGTCTTGGCGCAGATGAGTTCGATGTCGAGCTGGTCGAGCGCACGCTGGAATTGGGTACAGGTGTCGCTGGTGGCCGATGGCGAGCGAAAGACGGCTGCACGGTCAGAGTAAAAGGCCTGTGGTTTGCCGTGCTGAGCAATGTAGCGCCGGGTCGCTTCAAAGTAGCTGATGGTTGACTCGGTGTCGGCGAAATACAGCTGCAGCAGTTCTCCTGTCGCGTCGTCGACGTACACCAGCAACGTACAAACGGCGCCGCGTCCTTCAAACCAGTCGTGGCGGCTGCCGTCGATCTGCACCAATTCACCACGGCAGGAACGTCGCTCCCGCGGCTGATGCAGCGCTGCGCGCTGCACACCCTTTGGGGACCAAAGGCCCGCGCCGATCATCAGCTTGCGCAGTGTTTCCTTCGACAAGGTCAGCGCGTGCCGCTCCTGCAATTGCTCACACGCCAGCGTCGGGCCAAAGCCCATGTAATGGTCGCGTATCAGCTGCAGTGCTCTCTTTGCCACGTCTGCCTTGAGCTGGTTATTGCTAGGCTTGCCCCTGTTCCTGGCGGCCATCGCGTTGGCGCCACCCTCGGCAAACCGTCGCAGCAGTCGCAGTACCTGGCGGGACGTAATCTGCAGCCGCTGAGCTGCAATGGCGACCGTTATCTCGCCGCGTGTGCATGCACCGATGATCTCGGCACGGTTCCACTCCTGCATCGTCATGCTCCCGGTTTTGCTCACGCTGGACTCCAAACTGTTCAGAGTCGACAGCATGAGCTATCGCGCAAAAGCAGACATTTCTACTTTGCCCAAACCGGACATTTCTACTTTGCCCTTACACACCCTACAAAACCGGATGCGCGGCGGCATCGAGGCCGGCGGACCGTTGACGTGCCCGGTTTGCTCACTCCACCTGTCGCCTTCCGCGCTCGACCAGCACCAGTTCGCCCTCGCTGCCGCGGGCCGCGTCGCGCACCTGACTGACGGCCGCGCTGCCCGGGCCGCGCACGTCGATGTCGGTCTGGCGCACGGTCAGGCGGCGCGCCTGCAGGGTGCCGGAACCGCTCAGCTCGGCCTGGATGCGCTCGGCATGGCCTTCCAGGCGCACATTGCCCGGTCCGCGCATCTTCAGCATGACGCGCTTGCCCTCGACCTTGCTTGCCAGGTCGCCCGAGCCGTGCAGGGCGGCGTCCAGCGTGTCCGTGACCCGGTCCAGGGTGACGTCGCCGGGGCCGCCGCTGTCGATCGTGGCGTTGTGCACCGGCAGGCGCTCGGCTTCCAGCGCCCCCGAACCTTCGACCACGGCGCGCAGTTCGTCGGCTGTGCCGCTCAGCGTGATGTTGCCCGGTCCGCTCATGCGCAGCAGGGCGCGCCCGGCCTGCAGGCCGCGCGCCTCGAGGTTGCCCGAGCCGTGCACTTCCGCCTCGAACTGGCGGATGCCGCCGGCCACGCAGGCATTGCCCGGCCCGCGCTGGACCGTGGTGACTTTCTCGGCCTGCAGCTCGCAGGCGTCGAGGTCGCCCGAACCGCTCACTTCGGCGCGCAGTTCGCGCGCGCTGCCGCGCAGCTGCGCATTGCCCGGACCGCTGACGCGGGCCATGGCGCGCGCCAGGCGCAGGCCGTCGGCTTCCAGGTCGCCCGAACCGCTCAGGCGCGCCGACAGCTCGCTGCCGATGCCGGCCACCTTGACGCCGCCGGGGCCGGACTGGGTCAGGTCGAGCTTGTCCGCCTTCAGCTGGCGCAGGTCGAGGTCGCCGCTGCCGCTGCTGGCCACGACCAGATCGCGCACCGCGCCGCGTGCGCGCAGGTCGCCCGGTCCGGAGGAGACCAGACTGAAGCGCTCGCCGCCCACCTGTTCCAATTCGACGTCGCCACTGCCGCGGTTAGCCAGGCTGCGCAGCCCGGAGGCGCCGATGCGCACCACGACCTGTCCGCGTTTCCTGTCGGGCCCGAAGTGGATGCCCCAGCGCGATTTCTGGCGCACGACGAGGGTGCCGCCGCGCACTTCGGATTCGATTTCGGCCAGTTCCTTCGGCGCGCCCGACAGTTCCAGCTGCGGCGCGCCTTCGCTGACGATCACGCGAAACGGGCCCGACAGTTCGATGGCGTGGAAGGCCGTAACCGCGCGCTTTTCAAGCGTGGAGGCGCGCTTGTCCTGCGCGGCAACGGGTTGCAGCATGGCGGCGCCGGCACAGAGGGCGACGGCGGCCAGGGCGGTGTGCTTGATTCGGGTGTGCATGGCTTCCTTGTTGTTTTTGTGATGAAGAGACTCCACGTTAGAGGATATTGAACGAATATACGCCGTCCAACCGATGGATGAACGGAATCGGGGAGCAAACGGTCGAACAGGGGAGCTGAACGGCGCGCCGGCGCCCGCCGCTTTCCGTTTCCCCCGGTCTTCAGATTGCACGCCTGCTGAGGAGTTCGCATGTCTACCCTGACTGTCCGCAAGATCGATGTCGACCTGTCGCAGGGTTTCGCCCGCCACTGGAATGGCGGCGACGCCTACCGCACCCAGCTCTTCAACGCGCTGTCGATGAGCTTCCCCCGCGGCGAACAATTGTTCATCGATGCGGTGCGCGATGTGCCCCAGGAATGCCTGACGGACCCGCGGCTGGCCGCCGAGGTCAGGGATTTCATCGGCCAGGAAGCGACCCACCGCCACCTGCACACGCAATACAACCGGCAGCTCGAGCACCATGGCCTGCCCTACACGCGCGAGGAAAAGCTCAAGAAACGTCTCGCCCGTGTCGATAAACTGGGCGTGCTGGACCGGCTGGCGATCACCTGCGCGCTGGAGCACTACACGGCGGTGCTGGCCGACGGTGTGCTGCGCCATCCCGACTGGCTCGAGGGCGCCGAGCCGCGAATGCGCACCCTGTGGTCCTGGCATGCGGTCGAGGAAACCGAGCACAAGGGCGTGGCCTTCGATGCCTACCTGGCGGCGGGCGGCGGTTACCGGCGACGGGTGGCGTGGTACCTGCACGCAAGCATGGTGTTTGCTTACGATACCTTCATGCAGACCCTGCACAACCTGCGCAACGACGGTCAGCTGTTTCGCTTGCGCACCTGGGCCAGCGCGCTGAACACCTGGTTCGGGCGCAGCGGGCTGGCCTGGCACCTGGCGAAGCCGGTGCTCGCATACCTGTCGCCGCGTTTCCATCCGTGGCGGCACGACAACCGCAAGCTGATCGAAACGTGGCTTGAACACAACAGTGGCGCCTGGCGCCCGGTCAGGGCAGGGAACAATTGAACGCGCGCCGTCCTGCCGGCCCGGGCGGCAAGCTGTCATAATGAGAACCTATCCCAGTAGGGAGGAGGAAGTTGATGACGATGGATGGCAAGCGCGGGCAAGGCGCGAGGAGGCGGCATGGCGAGCCATGCAACGACGAGCAACGCAGCCCCCGCTTGTCAGGCGCGTCAGCAACGACTCATTCCCTGCTGGGAGAGGTTCTAATGCTTGGCAGGACGGAGCGGGTAAGGAGAAAGCAGTGATTCGTTACATGGGCACGCGCAAGAACGATACAGGCGCGGCTGTCTACGGGTTTATCGTGAATGGCTTCGGAAAGGAGGTCCGCGAGCGCGCATTCAGGCAGCATCCGGGCTGCTACGAGGCTTTGCCGGCATCGGCCAAGGCGAAGATCGCGGCCAGCCGCGACTGGCTGTCGAAAGCGTGACGCGGCTCTCCGGCATCGCTGCAGCAGCGGGGCTGGCGCTCGCCTGTGCCCACGTATCCGCACAAGCATTGCCGTCGACCTTCGCGCCGACGATCACCAGCGCGCTGCTGTGCCGTAGCCATCTCGACAACGTCTACTTCCATTCCTACCTCACCACCGCCTTCGGCCCGGCCTACAAGCACGAGGGTGGGGCGTACTGGTTCAGGCTCGACGCCACCCTCTGGGGCAAGCCCGTGACGGAAGTCATGATCAGCGACGACACGAGCGAGCTGGTGTTCGTCGCGGCCGTGGCCGAGAGCAAGCCGGAAGAACTCGAAGAAGCGATCCGGGCCAGTGCCGGAATCCGCCACCGGGCCGTCGACGCCTCGCCGTTTCCCTTACGGGTATCAAACCCCGGCAGCGTCATCGCTTATCAGAACAGCAAATCCAAAATATACTGCGCGAGGTATAAACCTCTGCCGCCAGGGCGCTAGTCTTTCATGTACACCCATTACTTCAGCCTGAAGGGGGCGCCCTTCTCGATCGCGCCCGACCCGCGCTACCTGTTCATGAGCGAGCGCCACCGCGAGGCGCTGGCCCACCTGCTGTACGGAATCGGCAGCGGCGGCGGCTTTGTGCTGCTGACCGGCGAGATCGGCGCCGGCAAGACCACCGTGTGCCGCTGCTTCATCGAGCAGGTGCCGGAAAACTGCCGCCTGGCCTATATCTTCAATCCCAAGCTGACCGTGGGCGAGCTGCTGCAGTCGGTGTGCGAAGAATTCCGCATCGACGTTCCGGCGGGGCAGGGCGGCGTGAAGGCCTATGTCGACGCCATCAACGACTACCTGCTGGCTTCCCATGCGCAGGGGTGCAACAACGTGCTCGTCATCGATGAGGCGCAAAACCTGTCGGCCGAGGTCCTGGAGCAATTGCGCCTGTTGACCAACCTGGAAACCAGCGAACGCAAGCTGCTGCAGATCATCCTGATCGGCCAGCCCGAACTGCGCACCATGCTGGCCCGTCCTGAACTGGAACAACTGGCCCAGCGCGTGATCGCGCGCTACCACCTGGGGCCGCTGTCCGAGCCCGAAACCGGGGCCTACATCGCCCACCGCATGGCGGTGGCCGGGGCCCAGGGCGCGCCGGTGTTTCCGGCGTCGAGCGTGCCCCTGATCCATCGCATCACCCACGGCGTGCCGCGCCGCATCAACCTGCTGTGCGACCGCGCGCTGCTGGGCGCCTATGTCGAGAACAGCCGCGAGGTGACGCGGAGAATCGTGCGCACTGCCGCAGGCGAGGTGTTTGCCGGCGAAGCGCTGGCCGCGCGTACGCCGCGCTGGCCGCTGGTGGCCGGCGGCGTCGTGGCCGGCCTGGCGCTCAGCGCCGCCGCGGCCTGGCAGGTGCTGCCGCGTGGCGCGGCGCCGGTGGCCGCGGCTGCGAAGACCTTACCCGCGCAGGACGCCTCCGGCACGAAGGCCGTGCCGGTACAGGCGAACGCGATCGTCGCGGCCAGGCCGGCTGCCGCCACCGCTCCCGGCCTGCCGCAGGGCCATGCCCAGGAGGCGCGGGCGCTGCGCGCGCTGGCCGGATTCTGGGGCGCCAGCCTGGCGGCGGGCGACCCCTGCCAGGCGGCCATTCGCCAGGACCTGCGCTGCCACCAGGGCAGGGGCGGCATCGTCGAGCTGCGCCAGCTGGACCGGCCGGCCGTCATCACCCTGCGCGAAGGCGCGGCCACCAGCTACGCAGTGCTCGCTGCCATGGACGAACGCGGCGCGATCCTGCTGGACCGCGACGGCAAGCGCGAGCGTGTTGAGCTGGGGGCGCTGGCGCTGCGCTTTACCGGCGAATTCACGACTTTCTGGAGGATGGCGCGCAGCTTCCGCGACCAGCTCGCCGTCGGCGACCAGGGGCCGGACGTCGACTGGCTGGCCGCCCAGCTGGCGCGGCTGAACGGCGCACCGCCGCCGCCGTCGCGCCAGCCCTTCAGCGCCCACACGCACCAGCTCTTGCGCGCTTTCCAGACGAAACAGCAGTTGAAGGCCGACGGCGTGGCCGGGCCGCGCACCTACATCCGCCTGAACCAGCTCACCGGCGTGAGCGAGCCGCGCCTGCTCGCCGCCGCAACGGGACAATAAGATGTCGTACATTCTCGAAGCACTGAAGAAGGCCCAGGCCGAACGCCAGCTGGGCAGCGCGCCGGATATCCATGCACCGGCGCCGGTCCATGCGCCTGCGCCCAGCGGCGCTGCCAGCCGCAAGCCCCTCCTGGTCGGCCTGTCGGCCGGCATCGTGATCGCCGGCGTGGCTGGCGCGCTGGCCTGGCGTGCGCAGGCGCCAGTGCCGGCACAGGCGGACCAGGCCCCGGCGCCAACGCTCGCGCAAGCGACGCCATCCGATCCGCCCGCGGCCGCCTCGATACCGGCCCCGGCGCCGAGCCCTGCAGCCGCTGCGGCGGCCGTTGCCGCGCCTGCCCGCACAGCCGTCGCGGCAACGAGCCCGGCGCCAGCCGCGCCAGTCGCTTCCACACCGACTCCCGCAGCAGCCCCGGCGCCGGCCAAGGCCGTCGTCGCCCAAGCTGCGCCGGCGGCGCCGCTCCCGCCCGCCGCGGCGCCTGCGCGATCGCGCCTGCCTGCCCAGTCCACGCAGCCCGAGACCGCGGCGCTGGCGGCGCGCAACAGTGCCGCGCCGGCCCCGGCGGCCCGCGATGCCGTCCCCGAGGCGGTCTACCTGCCGGCGCCCAGCCGTGCACCCGATGCCGCGCCGGTCGCCCGGGCGCCAGAAGCGGCGGAGGAAAACCTGCGCAGCTTCCAGCAACTGCCGGAAGCGCTCCAGCGCGAGATCCCGCGCGTGAGCGTCGGCGGCTACATCTACTCGCCGAATCCCGCCGACCGCCTGCTGCTGATCGACAAGACGCTGCGCCGCGAAGGCGAGGAGGTGGCGCCCGGCCTGGTGCTGGAGCGCCTGCTGCCGAAGTACGCCGTGATGAATTACCGGGGCAACCGCTACCGTGTCGGCTACTGATCCCGGCCTGGCGCTGGCCGTCGTCGGCTGGTCCGGCAGCGGCAAGACGACGCTGCTCGAATTCCTGGTCGGACGGCTCGCGGCGCGCGGCCTGCGCGTGAACATCCTCAAGCACAGCCACCACGACATCGTGCTCGAGCCGCCGCAGAAGGACAGCGCGCGCCTGCGCATGGCCGGCGCCGCCGAGGTGATGATCGCCTCTCCTTACCGCTACGCCATCATGCGCGAACTGCGCGGCCAGGAAGAGCCGCCGCTGCGCGAACAGCTGGCGCGCCTGGCGCCGGCCGACCTGACCCTGGTCGAAGGCTACAAATGGGAGCCGCTGCCGAAACTCGAGGTGTTTCGCCCGGCGCTGGGGCGGCCGTCCCTGTACCAGGACGATCCGCATGTGGTGGCGGTGGCCTCGGATGCGCCTGCGCCGGCCGGGCTGCGCCCGGAGCTGCGCTGGCTGGACCTGAACGCGCCGGAGGACGTTTTGGCCTGGATCAGCAACTGGATGATGACGGACCATAAAGTTCCCTTGAATCAATCCGTAAACAAGGGATAACCCTCAACAGGAGACCGTCATGGACGCCCTCGGCATCGCCAAGTTATCCACCACCATCGCAGAGACCGGCAACAAGCAGGAAGTTGCCATCGCGATGCTCAAGAAGCAGCAGGACATGCAGAAGTCGATGGCCACCCAGATCCTCGACAGCATCCAGCCGCCGCAGCCGGCACAGAACCTGCCTGCGCACCTGGGCAGCAAGATCAACACCACCGCCTGATTGGCCGGGTGTGATCGGAAGGGAAGGGAAACGGCGCCGGCAATGCGGGGCTGGCCGGCAGAGAAATCTTACACAACGCGGCGCCGTCGGCGCCGCGGTTCTTGGATCAATGGAAAGCGCGCAGGATGCGCTCTTCGCCGGTCTTGTCGGCAAAGCGTTCGTTGGCCAGGCGAGTTGCTTCCATCATGCGGGTCAGTTGCGCGTCTTCGAAGCGCGCGAGCTCTTCGTTGGCAGCGTTGAGCGCCATCGCCAGCTTGGCGCGCGCGTTCTGGTAGAGCACGCTGGTGTACTGATCGGTGTTTTTCAGCAGTTCTTCTGCGTTTTCAATGACAAGGCGCAGATCGCCAATCAGCCGTTCCTGCGTTTGGGGGTGGTATTCTTCCGGGGTTTCCATTGCCGTCACCTTAAGCCGGTTGATCACGTCTTAAAATATAAACAAGGACTACCGGTCGCGTTTGTCTGACCGCAAACGTGTGCCGCTCAGCCCGGTAGCCCCACTTACTCTACAGAAATCTGCACGTCGCCCACGGTCACGGTCTGGCCGGCGCGAATTTTTGCGGTCTTGCGCAGTTCCTGCTTGCCATCGACCGACACCACGCCGCTGGCCACGATGTTCTTGCCGGCGCCACCGCTGTCGCACAGGCCCACCAGTTTCAGCAGCTGGTTGAGTTCGACGAACTCGGATGTCAGTTCGAAAGTTGTCTGTTGCATTCTATCCTCGGGAAAAATTGTGGGGCGTACGGTTGGGTCTGCCGAACGAATCCGTTACGCCGGGTCCGGCCGCGTCATGTCGATCGGAACGATCCACTGGTTGAACTGTTCCGCGCTGACGTGGCCCGATTGCAGGGCCGCCTCGCGCAGCGTGATGCCTTCGTGCTGCGCGTGCTTGGCGATCTGCGCGGCGCGATCATACCCGATGTGCGGGGCCAGCGCGGTCACCAGCATCAGCGACTGCTCCATCAGCTCGCCGATGCGCTTGCGGTTCGGTTCGATGCCCCTGGCGCAGTGCTCATCAAAGGAGCGCATGCCGTCGGCCAGCAGGCGCGCGCTCTGCAGGAAGTTATGGGCAATCATCGGCTTGAACACGTTCAGCTCGAAGTTGCCCTGCGAGCCGCCGACGGTAATGGCGACGTCGTTGCCGAACACCTGGCAGCACAGCATCGTCAGCGCTTCGCACTGGGTCGGGTTGACCTTGCCCGGCATGATGGAGCTGCCCGGTTCGTTCTCGGGAATCGTGATCTCGCCCAGGCCCGAGCGCGGGCCGGAAGCCATCCAGCGGATGTCGTTGGCGATCTTCATGAGGGCGGCGGCGAGCGTCTTGAAGGCGCCGTGGGCGGAGACAAGCGCGTCGTGCCCGGCCAGCGCCGCGAACTTGTTCGGCGCGCTCTTGAACGCCAGCCCGGTGCGCGAGCCGAGTTCGGCGGCGATGCGCGGGGCAAATTCCGGATGGGCGTTCAGGCCGGTGCCGACCGCCGTGCCGCCGGCCGCCAGCGACAGCAGGCCGGGCAGGGCGGCGCGGATCGCCTGTTCGGCGAATTCGAGCTGGGCGACGTAGCCGGAGAATTCCTGGCCGAGCGTGAGCGGGGTCGCGTCCTGCAGGTGGGTGCGGCCGATCTTGACGATGTCGGCAAAGTCGCGCGACTTCACCTGCAGGGTGCCACGCAGGCGCGCCAGCGCCGGCAGCACGTCTTTCGAGACCGCGATCGCCGCCGCCACGTGCATGGCGGTGGGGAAAATGTCGTTCGAGGACTGGCCCATGTTGACGTGGTCGTTCGGGTGCAGCAGGCGCGCTTCGCCCCGTTCGCCGCCCATCAGTTCCGAGGCCCGGTTGGCCAGCACCTCGTTCATGTTCATGTTGCTCTGGGTGCCGGAGCCGGTTTGCCAGACGGCCAGCGGGAATTCCTCGGGGTGGCGTCCTTCGAGCACCTCGTCGGCCGCCTGCATGATGGCGTCGGCCTTGTCCTTGGGCAGCTTGCCGAGCGAGCGGTTGACGGCTGCGGCGGCACGCTTGACCTGGGCCAGCGCGGCAATCAGTTCCGGCGCCATCTTCTCGGTCGAGATGTGGAAGTGGTGCAGGGAGCGCTGGGTCTGGGCACCCCAGAGGTGGCTGGCCGGTACTTCGATCGGGCCAAAGCTGTCTTTTTCGATACGGTTGTCCATTGGCTTGTCCTTATTTCGAAGGCTGGAGCTAAAGAGTGTATCCCAACGCCCGTTAATTACGCTGAGGCTACAAATTCATTCCAGCATATGGCGATTCGCCCTTCCCACATCCTTGCCACCGTCCTGCTCGCCTGCGCGGCGCCCGGCCCTGTCCCTGCCGCCGAACTGGGCGATGCGCGGGTGCGCTCCCATATCGGGCAGGCGCTTGCCGCCGACGTCGAATTGACCCTGGTCGAGGATGCGTCCAGGCCGGTCCAGGTGCGCCTCGCGCACCCGGATGTGTACCGCGGCGCGAACATCGCCATGCCGGCGGTGCTGAACAGCCTCGACATCGCTGTGACGAGGCAGGGCGGCAAACAGTTCCTGCATCTGACATCGGGCAAGCCGGTCGAGAGCCGGCACCTGCACGTTTACCTGGAGCTGGTCGACGGCGGACAGCGCACGGTGCGCCTGGTGACGCTGTGGTTCACGCCCGATCCGCATCCGGCGCCGGCACCCGCAGCCTCACCGGCGCCGGTCGTGGCGGCCGCGCCGGTGTTGGCGGAGCCCCCGAAAGCGTCCGCGGCGCCGGCGCCGGCCAGCCCTGTGCGCGCCGTGACTCCCGCACGCAAGCCAGCGCCGCCGAAACGTCGCGCCGCACTGATCACGGCGGACGCGGATGCGCACGATGCACAGGCGCCCGCGGCCGAAGCGGCGATCGCGCCTGCCGCCTGCGCCCCGCAAGCAGCCGATGCGCAGGTCAATGCGCAAGCCAATGCCTGCGCCGTGCTTGGCGCGAAAAACGAAACCCTGCGCCAGGAGCTCGGCCAGCTCGAAGAGAAGGTCAAGGTCCTGCAGGTGGCGACCGGCGTGAAGTCGGCCGCCGAAGCCGCGGCCCAGTCCGCGCTGCAGCCGGGCGAGAAGCCGGCGTCGTCGCCGCGCATTCACCGCAAGCCCAGGCCCGCCGCCCCGCCGGAGGAGCCGACGCCCTGGCTCCTGATCGCGGGCGGGGTGTGCGCCTTGCTGGCGCTGCTGGGCGGGGCCGTGCTGCTGCGCCGCCGGCGCGCCGCGGCGGGCAAGGTCCTGAATCCGGTGCGCGAGCCGGAAGTCGTCGTCCTCCCGCAGGACAGCGCCGCCGCACCAGGCGCCGGACCGCGGCTCATGGCCGCCGTGAAAGCGCGCCTGATGGCGCTGCGCCGGGGCAAACAGGCATCCGCCGAGGCGCCGCAAACCGTGGACGAAAAAACAATTATCCAGGCGGAGTGAGGGCGCGCACGAATGTCTACACAAGCTGGAAAATTCGGTTATACTGAACTCGCTGGTTAACAAAACCACAAAAAACGGCCCAGGGTCCGGCGCAGCCACCACCGATAGCGTGGCGCGGGAAACCGGATGTACGTCGCAAGACGCCTGTCTCCGGAAGCGGTCTCGCTGCCAACAGCGGCAGGGGACGCCGGATGCAACCGGCAAAGAGGCGATCACCAGGACTAGCCTGGTGTTCGCTCTCCGAATTCATGTGGCGGGAGCATCCCGCTTCAGCAAAAGGCGCCTGCGGGCGCTTTTTTGTTTTTGTTTATTGTCTGGCGCCGCCGTCCTGGCGGAGCCACCCTGGCGCGGATCGTCCCGCGCTGGCGTCCGGAAATAAAAAAGCACCCGCAGGCGCTTTTTACAGGTGGCGGAGCAGGATGCTCAGTGCGCGCACATTGCGCGGTCGAGCTGGCCCATCCAGGGTTCGGTCACCTCGCGGATGGCGCGGTCGTTGGCCATGATCTGCTTGAGCAGGTCGATCTTGCGCAGGCGGCGCGCGCCTTCGAGCGCCGGCACGCCGGTCGCGGCGGCGCTGGCTTGCACGGCGCACTGGTCCTCCAGGCTGTCGAAGCCCCTCCAGTCCCCGGCTGTCGCCGCGGCGGCCATCTTGCCCGTCAGGCCGGCGATATTTTCGTACATAGCGAGGACTTCGTTCTGGGTCATGCTGGCACCGTGACAATATTTCTCCGGTCGGATGACCGGTTGTCCTCCTTTTACGGCGGCGGTGTCGAAAACTTTAGCCCTTTTGCTAAAAAAATTTGAAAAATATTCTGGCAAGGGACGGCCGCAGTGATTCGCGGCCTGAACAGCCGGGCAGGGCCATGCGTATTGCCGGGTTTGTGCAGTCCAGGCCCGATTTTCGCAGTCTGTCGCATTTCGTCCATGCACGATGCCGGGGTTTCGTAGAGTGCGTGCTGGGTCCTTGCGCCGCCAGGAGCGCACCCACTAATAAAAACAGAGAGGAACGATGAGACATTACCGACCATCGCGGGGCGCCGCCGCCGTCGCGTTGGCACTGGCCGCCTGTGCGGCCCAGGCCGAAGCCCCGTTTTCGTTTGCCGCCACTCCCGGCAAGCTGCCCAAGGATGTGATCCCGCTGCTGTACGACGCCCACCTGGTGCCCGATATGGCCAGCGACAGCTTCAGCGGGTCGCAGACCGTCGAGATCGAGGTGCTGCAGCCGACTTCGCGCATTGTCCTGAACGCCGCCAATCTCGCCATCGAGCGCGCCACGCTCTCGGGCAAGGGCATGGCGAAGCAAATCCTGGAGCCCCGGCTCGACGAGGCCCGGCAGACCGTCGCTTTCCACTTGGGCGCCCCGCTGGCGCCCGGCCGCTATGCGCTGTCCCTGGCCTTCCGTGGCCAGATCAACCGCGAGGGCAGGGGACTGTTCGGGGTGTCCTACAAGACCGGCGGCGCCGACAGGAAGCTGGTTGCCACGCTGCTGGCGCCGGCGGACGCGCGGCGCCTGCTGCCGACCTGGGACGAGCCGGCCTTTCGCGCCCGCTTCAGGCTGACGGTGGACCTGCCGGCCAGCTTCAAGGCCTATTCGAATACCCCGGTCGAGAAACAGGCGCCGCTGGCGGGCGGCAGGCAGCGCATTACCTTCGCGCCCACGCCAAAGATGCCGAGCTACCTGATGGCGCTGGTGGTGGGCGAACTGGAACGCGCGCAGACACGCCGGGCCGGCGTCGACATCGGCGTGGTCACGACCGAAGGCAAGCTCGGTTCCGCCGCCTTTTCGCTGGCGGCCACGGGCGACCTGCTGCACTACTACAACAATTACTTCGACATTCCCTATGCGCTCCCCAAGCTCGACCAGATCGCCATTCCCGGCGGCTTCTATGGCGCGATGGAAAGCTGGGGCGGCATCGTCTACAACGAGGCCCTGCTGCTGGTCGACCCGAAGAAGAGCCCGGAAGGCACGAGGAAGCTTGCCTTCGAGGCCAACGCCCACGAACTGGCGCACCAGTGGTTCGGCAACCTGGTGACGATGGCCTGGTGGGACAACCTCTGGCTGAACGAGGGTTTCGCTTCCTGGATGGCGGCCAAGGCCACCGAACACTTCCACCCCGAGTGGCGTCCCCACCTGGACGACATCGCCCAGCGCGAGAAGGTGCTCGACCTGGACGCGCGCAAGAGCACCCACCCGATCCAGGCCCCGATCGAGAACGAGGACCAGGCGGCCAATGCTTTCGACGCCATCATGTATATCAAGAGCAAGGCCTTCCTGCGCATGCTCGAAGCCTATGTCGGCGAAGAGCACTTCCGCAAGGGCCTGCGCGCCTACATGGCGACCCACAAGTATTCGAACACGACCTCGAACGACCTGTGGACCGCGCTCGAGAAGGCGTCGGGCAAGCCGGTGGGCAAAGTCGCCTCGGACTGGACCTTGCAGCCCGGCTATCCGCTGGTCTCGGTGAGCCAGAGCTGCGAGAACGGCAAGCGCAAGGTGACGCTGTCGCAGGAGCAGTACCGCCTCGACGAACCGGCGTCCGAACAGCGCCTGTGGCACGTGCCGCTGCAGGTCGGCACCGTCGGCGGCCGGGCCTGGACCACCTTGCTGTCCAGCCGCGGCACCAGCTTCACCCAGGGCAGTTGCGAAGGCACCCTGGTGGTCGACCCGCAGAGCGTCGGTTTCTACCGCATCCAGTACGACCGCGCCAGCTTCGACGCCCTGGCGAAGGATCTTGCGCGCCTGCCCGACACCACCCGCCTGAAACTGCTGGCCGACACCTGGAGCCTGGTGGCGGCCGGGCGCAGGCCGCTGGGCGACTACCTGCACCTGGTCGCGCAGCTCGGGAACGAGCCGCGCCTGGCCGTGTGGACGGCCACCCTGGCCAACCTCGCCACCCTCGACAGCCTGGCGCGCGGCGAGGAGGAACAGGCGCTGGTCCGCCGCTTCACGCGCCAGTTCGCGGGAGCGAAGTTCGCCCAGCTCGGCTGGAACGAGAAACCCGGCGAGGCAAGCGAGGAACGTCGCCTGCGCGCTCTGCTGGCCGGCGCCCTGGCCCGCAGCGGCGACCAGGCGGCGATCGCGGAAGCGCGCACGCGTTTCGCCGGCTACCTGCGCAACCCGGCCTCGACCAGTCCGGAAATGCTCGACTTCGTACTCGGCACGGTCGGCATGCATGCCGACGCCGCCACCTTCGACGCCCTGGCGAAGGCGCTCGCCGCGGCCGAAAACGACGAGGAGCGCAACCGCCTGGCGCGGGCCCTGGTCGCGGTCCAGGATCCCGCGCTGGCCGCCGCCGCGCTGCGCATCGCGCTGTCGCCGCAGGTCACGCCTACCATTGCCTACCTGATGATCATCGGCGCCGCGCGCGAGCATCCGGACCAGGTATGGGACTTTGCGGTGGCCAACCGCGAGGCCCTGCTGAGCAATGCCGATGCCGTCGAGCGCAACCGGGTGTACGCCGACATCGTCGGCAGCTCCGTCGAGGTGCGCCATGCGGATATGATGGAACATTATGTGGCCAAGAACTTCGGCCAGGATGCCCAGGTCGAAGCCCAGCGCGTGGGCAACGGCATCCGCATCCGCGCCGCGCAGAAGGCGCGCCTCCTGCCCCAGGTACGCGCCGCGCTGGCGCCGCAACAGTAACCGGAAACGACTATGAGGAAACCCATGAAGACAAGCCCGACCCTGACCCGCACCGCCATCGCCCTGGCCCTGTGCGGCGCCATGGCTGCGCCGGCTTTTGCCGCCGGCCAGGCCGCCACGGCGCCGGCCGCCGCAAGTTCGGCCGACAAGCCGGCCGACAGGCCCGTCGACAAAGCGACCGCCAAGCCCGCCGACAAGCCCGCCGGCATGACCGTGCTGCCAGGCGACGACTTCTTCGCCTATACCAACGGCGACTGGCTGGCGAAGACCGAGATCCCGGCCGACCGCGGCTCCTGGAGCGCGATGGGGGCGCTGGCCGAGGACACCAATACCCGCATCGCGAAGATGATCGAGGAGCTGGGCGCGGCCAAGGGCACGGCCGGCGAAGCGCGCAAGGTGGCCGACTTCTACGCCGCCTACATGGACGAGGCGGCGATCGAGAAGCGCGGCCTGGCGCCGGTCAAGCCGATGCTGGCGCAGATCGCCGCGATCAAGGACAAGGCGGCCCTGGTGCGGGCGCTTGGCGCCTCGGTGCGCGCCGACGTCGATCCGCTCAACGCCACCGACTTCTTCACCGAGAATTTGTTCGGCGTCTGGATCGCCCAGGGGCTGACCGATCCGACGCGCAACCTGCCTTACCTGCTGCAGGGCGGCCTGGGCATGCCCGACCGCGCCTACTACCTCGAGAACAATGCCCGCATGGCCGAGCTGCGCACCAAGTACCAGCAGCACATCGCGGCCATGCTGAAACTGGCCGGCTTCGACAAGGCCGAGGAGCGCGCCGCACGCGTGTTCGAGCTCGAACTGGCCCTGGCGCAGACCCATGCCACGCGCGAGGAGTCGGCCGACATCCAGAAGTCGAACAACGTCTGGACCCTGAAGGACTTCGCAAGCAAGGCGCCGGGCGTGGACTGGAACGCCTTCTTCAAGGCCGCGCGCCTGTCGGGCCAGGAGCGCTTCCAGGTCTACCACCCGAGCGCGGTGACGGGGGCGGCGCGCCTGCTGGCCGATGCCGACGTCGCCACCTGGCGCGATTACCTGGCCTTCCACAAGCTGAACCAGTACGCCAGCCTGCTGCCCAAGGCCTTCGCCGACCAGCGTTTCGAGTTCAACGGCAAGGCCCTGACCGGCACGCCCCAGCAGTCGGTGCGCTGGAAGCGCGCGCTGGCCGCCACCAACGAGGCGATGGACGAGGCGGTCGGCAAGATCTACGTCGGCCGCTACTTCCCGATCGAGGACAAGGCGCGCGTGCAGAAGATGGTCGCCAACATCATCGACGCCTTCAGCCGCCGCATCGACAAGCTCGAATGGATGGCGCCGGCCACGCGCGCCCAGGCCCAGGCGAAAGTGAAGTCGCTCTACGTGGGCGTGGGTTACCCGGACCGCTGGAAGTCCTACGACGGCCTGATGGTCAAGCGCGACGACGCTTTCGGCAACGCGGTGCGCGCCGAAGAATTCCACTACCAGCAGGAACTGGCCAAGCTGGGACGCAAGCCCGAGCGCACTGACTGGGCCATGCCGCCGCAACTGGTGAACGCGGTGAACCTGCCGCTGCAGAACGCGCTGAACTTCCCGGCCGCGATCCTGCAGCCGCCGTTCTTCGACCCGAAGGCGCCGGACGCGGTCAACTACGGCGCGATCGGCTCCATCATTGGCCACGAGATCAGCCACAGCTTCGATGACCAGGGCGCCCAGTTCGATGCCCAGGGCCGCCTGCGCGACTGGTGGACCAAGGAAGACCTGGTCCACTTCAAGGCTGCGTCCGCCAAGCTGGTGGCGCAGTACAACACCTACAAACCCTTCCCGGACCTGGCGGTCAACGGCCAGCTGACCCTGAGCGAAAACCTGGCCGACCTGGCCGGCCTGGAGGCAGCCTTCGACGCCTACAAGGCCTCGCCGGAGGGGAGAAGCGCAGGTGTCGAGGGCGAGCGCCGCTTCTTCACCGGCTTCGCCCAAGGCTGGCGCACCAAGATGCGCGAAGCCTCGCTGCGCCGCATCGTCCTGACCGACGGTCACGCACCGGCCCAGTACCGCACCTACATCGTGCGCAACCTGGACGCCTGGTACAAGGCCTTCGACGTCAAGCCGGGCCAGGCGCTGTACCTGCCGCCGCAGGAGCGCGTGCGCATCTGGTAAGCTCGCGGAGAGGCGGCGCCGGCAACGTGCCGGCGCCGCCGTCATCCGAAAAAACATGAACGAGAATCTCGACGACAGTCTCGACGCCATTGCGCGCCGCACGCTCGACCATTACGAGCGCAATGCCCAGCAATTCTTTGCCGGCACCATCGACCACGACGTCAGCCAGAACATCGCGGCCCTGCTCGGCGCGATCCAGGCGCCCGCCCCGTTCACCCTGCTCGACCTGGGCTGCGGGCCGGGGCGCGACCTGAAGACCTTCAGCGCCCTCGGCCACCGCGCCATCGGCCTGGACGGCTCGGGCGAATTCGTCGCGATGGCGCGTGCCTGGAGCGGCTGCGAGGTCTGGCACCAGGACTTCCTGCACCTGGACTTGCCGCCGGCGCTGTTCGACGGCGTGTTCGCGAATGCCTCGCTGTTCCATGTGCCAAGCAGGGCGCTGCCGGACGTGCTGGCGGCGCTGCACGCCGCGCTCAAGCCGGGTGGCGTACTGTTCAGCTCGAACCCGCGCGGGCACAACGAGGAAGGCTGGAGCGGGCCGCGCTATGGCAGCTGGTACGACTATCCGACCTGGGAGCGCCACCTGGTCGCCGCGGGCTTCCTGCCTATCCGGCACTACTACCGTCCGGAAGGGCTGCCGCGCGAACGGCAGCCCTGGCTGGCCAGCTTGTGGCGCAAACCCAATGTTAACGAACGAACAGAGGAAGCCGGCGATACGGCCTAAGGTGGGGCTTCGTTTCACTCAACCGAAGAGGCATGACATGAACGACGACCAAATCAAAGGCAAGGCCAAGGACATCGGCGGCAAGATCCAGGAAAAGGTCGGCGAAGCCGTCGGCAGCCGCCAGCAGCAGTCCGAAGGCCTGTCGAACCAGGCCGAAGGCAAGGTCCAGGAAAAAGTGGGCGATGTGAAGGACATCTTCAAGGGCAACAAGTAAGCTGGCCCGTTTCAAGCAGCAGCAGCCGCGATGCGTCGCGGCTGTTTTGTTATGTCTCCTCCACTTTGTCCCCCAGCACATCCTCCACATACAACATCTGCACCAGCACCTTGAGCGCCGCCGCCAGCGGTGTCGCCAGCGCCACGCCGGCAAAGCCGAACAGGGTGCCGAACACCAGCTGCATGACGATGGTCAGCGCCGGCGGCAGGTCGACGGCGCGCGACTCGATCAGCGGCTGCAGCAGGTAACCCTCGACCAGCTGCACGCCGGCGAACAGCAGGATGGTGTACAGCGCCAGGTCCGGGCTGATGGAAAAGGCAATCAGCACCGCCGGCACGCCCGCCATGATGGGGCCGAGGTAGGGAACGAAATCCAATAGCCCGGCAATGATGCCGAGAAGAAGGCCCAGCGGTACGCCGAGCAGGCCCAGGCCGACCGAGGTGGCGACGCCGACGATCAGCATCGAGATCGACTTTCCGAGCAGCCAGCTGCCCAGCGTGTTCCCCATCCTGGTCATGACCTGGCGCGCACGGGGGCGCTTCGATTGCGGGATCAGCTTGATGAAACCATTCGTATACAGATGGGGCGAAGCTGCGAAATAAATGCCGACAAACACGATGATGACGATATTGCCGAGTGCACCGAAGATGCCGGTGAAGAACAGCCCGGCATTCGGCATCATCGAGGACATCTGCTTGAGTGCTTCTTCCGGCGCCGGCAACTCCGCCGCAACGCGCTGGAGGATGGGGTGTTCCTTCACGAATTCCTGCAGCTTCTGGATCGACTGCGGCACCGCTTCGGCGAGCTTGGTCGACTGCTCGGCAATCTGCGGCGCCATGGCCCAGCCGCCCAGTCCGATCACGGCGAACAGCAGCAGCACCACGACGGCCAGCGCGATCTGGCGCTTCATGCCGGTGCGCTGCGCCAGCATCTCGCTCAGCTTGTACAGCAGTACCGCGCACAGGATGCAAGCAAAGACCAGCAGCAGGGCGTCGGCGGCGAACCAGACCGCGGCCAGGCCCAGGACGAAGAGCACGCCGATGCCGTCGATGATGGCCGTGCGTCTCATCAGCCTGCGCTTGGGCGTGGCGTCCGCCTCGACGGCGTGCGATGGGGAGTGGGATTGTTCGCTCATGTCGTGTCGAATTATCAAAAGGATAAACCAACACTACCACTGCGTCAGGACAACCGGCGCATGGATGAGCCGAAAGAAACTGGTGTGAGGTATTGACGAGCTATGTGAGCGGCCGTACAGATGGGCAGGCGGCGCAGGCGTATTCTGGACCCATCGCGCGGCGTATTGACCGCGCCTTACCTGCAAGGAGAACCATCATGAACAAGGACCAAGTCGAAGGCAAACTGCAAGATATCGGTGGCAAGATTCAGGAAGAAGCCGGCAAGCTGGTCGGCAACCGCGAGCAGGAAGCCAAGGGCCTGAAGAACCAGGTCGAGGGCAAGACCCAGGAAAAGTATGGCGATGCGAAGGAAGTGTTGAAGGACGGCATCGACCGCGCATGATGCGCGCATGCTTGCGGCCTGATTAAGCCTGCACCGGCCTGCAATGGAAGAAGGGCCCCGGCGTTTGCGCGCCGGGGCCCTTCCTTTTTACTGCTGCTTATTGCTTACGGCTTCGATCAGCCCGGCACCATGCTTACTGGACTTCGTAGGCGCCGATGTCGATCTGGCCGCCCAGGGTCGAACGCGTGGTGTACGACGCGTTGTGCTTGTAGCTCGCAGTCGCTTTCAGCGACAGGCCGCCGGACGAGGTGCCCGGGTTCGAGCCGGCGTTGACGATCTGCGCGCCGGAAGCCGGACGCAGGTCGTAAGCCGCCTTGTTGACGAAGTCGCCCGAGACCGAGCGGTAATTGGTCTTCTGCACCGCAGAGGCCTGGCCGGTCACCGTGCCGCCGCCGCTGAAGATGTTATTGATCAGCTTGGCCGGCGTTGCCGCGTTCCGGATCGTGACGAACGTGCCGCGCGAGCTCTCGTCGTTCACGAAGGTGTTGTTGATCACGTACAGGTCGGTCTTGCGGTCGCCCACGCCTTCTTCGCCGTAGGAGACCAGGGCCGGATTGTTGTTCGAGGCCGGCTGCATGATCACGTTGCCGATGATGTAGGTGGTGCCGCCGTTCGGCACATTGATCTCGTAGCTCGGCTTGCCGGCCGCGGTCGTGCCGGTCTCGCCCGAACGCAGGCTCGAGAAGCGGTTGTAGGCGATCATGTTGTACAGGGCGCGCGACTTCAGGTTGTGGCCGACGTTGGCGTCGTGCGAGAAGTTGTAGCGGAAGTAGAGCTTGGCAACCTTGCCGATGTACAGGTTGTGGCTGTAGCCGTCGCCGTAGCCGTTGTGGCCGAACTCGTTGCGCTCGATGGTCACGGTGCTGGCGGTGTTCACGCCGCTCAGGATGCCGTTCTCGTTATCGTGCAGGAAGGAATTGCGCAGCGTGAAGTTGGTGCCCTCCAGGCGCAGGGCGGCGCCATTGCGGTCGGCCACTTTGGCGCCGTACATCTCGACGTTGTCGACGGTGACGTTGTTGCCCTGGATGACCCAGGTGCCTTTCGACAGGGCGGCCTTGCCGTTGGCGTTGATCTTCGGACGGCCGTTCACGCCGCGGATGGTCAGGTTGCTGGCCTTGATGGCACAGACGTCGCCGGAATAGGTGGCAGCCTGGATTTCGACGATGTCGCCGGTCTTGGCGGCGGCGAAAGCCTTGCATGGGGTAGCGTAAGTCTTGCCTGAACCGACGCTGAGAGTGGCTGCCGAGGCTGGTGCTGCAAAGGTGGCGCCAACGACCAGGGCGGAGACGGCGAAAGCGATGCGGTTGGCGGCGTTGATACGGATCGATTGCATGGTGTTCCTCGTGTATTGCGCGCTGTTGAGAGCGTCTGTGAGATCAGGAACACGCAGAATACCGCGAGGAATTAATTCTGTGGGGACATAATTTGTGTCTGGAAACTAAACAGCCGAGTTCGAAAAAGACACATTCCCATAGGAAAAAACGTGCCTATTGGCATGCAAAAAGGGTGCGAAAAAATTTTGAACACCGTGGCGTTTACGAGACAGTATCTGTTGACTTTTTGCGTAATGACGGAACATTTAGTTCCTACTCGGAAAGACTTTTTTTCCACGCGGAAAATTAAAAGGGCCGGAAAACCGCTGGGGAAGCGGCTTTCCGGCCCTTTTTACAACGCTTGAGCGTTGCCGGGGCTAGCGGGCGATCAGTTCGGCGCGGTGCCGCCCAGGTTCTTCTTGAAGAAGGCCTCGATCAGTCCATACACATGGCGCTGGCTGGTGCGGCCCGAGATGCCGTGCTTGGCGCCAGGGTAGGTCATCAGGTCGAACTGCACGTTGCGCTTGACGAGTTCGTCGATCAGGCGGGTGCTGTTGGTGAACAGCACGTTATCGTCGGCCATGCCGTGGATGAGCAGCAGCGGCGACTTCAGGCCGTCCAGGTGGGCGAACACGCCGCTGCGCTGGTAGGCTTCCGGATCGGACTTCGGCGTGGCGCCGACGAACTGCTCGGTGTAGTGGGTGTCGTACAGCGCCCAGTCGGTGACAGGGGCCACCGAGACGCCCATCGCGATCTTGTCCGACGCCGCAGCCAGCAGGCGCAGCGTCATGAAGCCGCCGTAGCTCCAGCCGAACACGCCGACGCGCTTCGGATCGACAAAGCTCTGCTGGGCCAGCCAGTCGATGCCGGTGACCTGGTCTTCGACCTCGTTCTTGCCGAGCTTGTTGTAGATGACGTCGGTGAACGCGCGTTCGCGGCGGCCCGAGCCGCGGTTATCCAGGCGGAACACCACGAAGCCTTGCTGGGCCATGTACTGGTCGAAATAATTGCCCCAGGTGCGGGTCACGCGCTGCGAGTGCGGGCCGCCGTAGGTGAACAGGAAGACCGGATACTTCTTCGTCGCATCGAAGCCGGCCGGCTTGATCATCGAGTAGTACAGGGTCTGGCCATCCCTGGCCTTGATGGTGCCGTACTCGGTCGGCAGGTGGTCCGGCAGGTATTTCGCGTACGGATGGTTTGCGTTCAGTTCGTTGTGGGCGAGCCATTCGACCATGGCGCCGTCGGCGCGGCGGATCGACACCTGCGGCGGGGTGCGCGGATCGGAGTAGGTGTCCACGAAAATCTTGCCGTTGCTGGCAAAAGCAGCCTCGTGCCAGCCGTCGCCCCTGGTGATGCGGGCCGGCTTGTTGGCCGTGCTGCCGTCCAGCGCCAGCGCATAGGTCTGCTTGTCGATGACGGCATCGCGGTTCGAGGACACGTAGACCTTGCCGGCCTTTTCGTCCACGGCCAGCACGTTGTCGATGCCCCATTCGCCGCTCGAGATCGGGTGCAGCAGCTTGCCGTTCAGGTCGTACAGGTAGAGGTGGTTGCGGCCGCTGCGCTCCGAAGCCCAGATGAAGGCCGGGCGGTTCTTCAGGAAGCGCAGGTCGTTGTGGATGCTGACCCAGGTGGCCGAGGTTTCGCTCAGCAGCGGACGCTGCTGCAGGGTGGCGGCGTCGACCGCGACCAGGTCCAGGCGTTTCTGGTCGCGCGTCTGGCGCTGGAAGGCCAGGGTCTTGGCATCAAGACTCCAGTCGGCGCGCACCAGGTAGATGTCCTTGTCCGGACCCAGGTCCACCTTGCGCGACACGCCGGTTTCCGGCGACACGATGAACAGGTCGACCAGTACGTTCGGGTCACCCGCGGCAGGGTAGTGCTGGTCGATCACTTCGGTGCGGTCGGCGAAGATCTCGAAGCGGCGCGCTACCGGTACCGGGGCTTCGTCGTAGCGCTTGTAGGCAATGGCGGAATCGTCCGGCGCCCAGTAGTAGCCGGTGGTCTGGTCCATCTCTTCCTGCGCGATGAACTCGGCCTCGCCGTTGTGCACGGTGCCCTTGCCATCGGTGGTGAGCTGGCGCTCGGCGCCGGTCTTCAGGTCGATCACGACCAGGTTCTGGTTGCGGACAAACGAGACGTAGCGGCCCTTCGGCGAGATCTTCGGGTCGAGCACATTGCCCGACGCTACCTTGCGCGCGGCATCCGGCTTCGCGACGTCGACCAGGTAGAGGTCGCCGGCGATCGGCACCAGCAATTGCTTGCCGTCGGGCGACCAGCTATAGCTGATGATGCCCGACAGGCTGGCCGTGCGGGCGCGTTCGCGGCGCGCCTTTTCCTCGAGCGACAGTTCCTCGTTCGGGACGAGCTTCCTGGAGTCGACCAGGCGGCGCGTGGTCTTGTCCTTCATGTTGTATTCCCACAGGTCCTGCTGGAACTGGTTGTCGTCGCGGCCGCGCAGGAAGGTCACGCGTTCGCCGTCGGGTGACACTTTCAGGGTCTTGACGCCGGGACCGGCGAGCGAGGTTTCGCCGTGGATACGGTCGAGCGTCAGGCGTTCCGCGGACGCGGGCGCGGCCGCAAGCGCGGCCAGGAGGCAGAGGAGAAGGCGCATTGTTTGTCTCGTAAGTTTTGGCTAAATGCAACGGACGAGACAATACCAGAGTGGGCCCCCAAAAGCAGTACATACCTGGGGAATGCAACAGCTTTTGCCTTAATGCGTCGCGGCACGTACTTTCTGGCGCGACAGCCGGTCGAAGGACCAGGTCAGCAATACTGCCGCAATCGTCAGCCCCAGCACCAGGCCGATCCAGAAGCCGGTGGTTTCCATCGGCGCGCTTGGGGCCAGGCCGAACCAGGACGGCGCGATGCCCAGGAGATAGCCGAGCGGCAGCGAGAAGCCCCAGAAGGCGACCAGCTGGATGATCATCGGCGGGCGCGTCACCTGGTAGCCGCGGATCGCCGAGGCGGTAGCGACCTGGGTCGCATCCGACAACTGGAACAGGGCCGCGAACAGCAGCAGGTGCACGCAGGCTTCCTGCACCGCCGGGTCCGAGGTATAGGCGCGCGCGATTTCCCAGCGGAAGATGGCGATGAAGGCGGCCGACAGCACCCCAAAAGCCACCGACATGCCCACGCCCACCCAGGCGACGAAGCGCGCGCGCTGCGGATTGCCTTCGCCCATGGCCTGGCCGACGCGGGTGAGCAGGCCGATGCCAAAGCTCAGTGGCACCATGAAGACCAGGGACGCGAAGTTCAGCGCGATCTGGTGCGCCGACACCTGCACCACGCCGAAGCGGGCCACCAGCAGGCTGATCAGGCCGAAGGCGCTGACTTCGGCAAAATAGGTGACGCCGATCGGCAGGCCGAGGCGGAACATGTTCTTCAGCTCGGCCCAGTCCGGGCCTTCCCATTGCGTGAACGGATAGGTCATGCGGTAGGCACTGGACAGTTTTGTCCACGCAACCATGGCGAACAGCATCAGCCACATGCCGACCGCGGTCGAGACCGCGCAGCCGACGGCGCCCAGCCGCGGGAAGCCCCAGTTGCCGAACACCAGCAGCCAGTTGCTGGCAACGTTGAACAGCAGGCCGAAGATGGCGATCACCATGATCGGCTTGGTCTGGTTGATGCTGGTCGTGTAGCCGTACAGCGCGCGGTAGCAGGCAAAGGCCGGCATGCCGATGCTGATCACGTGCAGGAACAGGGACGCCCGGCCGGCCACGGCCTGGCCCAGGCCGATGTGGTCGAACAGCAGGGTGCACAGGTTGGCAAGCAGGCAGGCGACCAGGCCGACGATCAGGCCTTTCCACAGCGACTGGCGCACCGAGTGAGGGATCTTGTCGTAGCGCCCACCGCCGATCTCGTGGGCGACGACGGTGTTAATCGACATCATCGTGCCCATCACGGTGACCAGCACGATCGACCAGACCGAGGTGCCGAGCGACACGGCGGCCAGCTCGTCGGCGCTGACGTGGCCCGTCATCGCCACGTCGGCCACGCCCATGCCTACCGTCGCCAGCTGCCCCACCAGCATGGGCCACGACAGCTTCCAGAGCGTGGCGATTTCGGTGCGGACGGGCGAGGAGGTATTGCTGAGCGTGGCGCTGGTGGTCATGGGCAGATTCTTGTTATTGAAAACCCCTGATTTTACTGTCTAAGAGCCAAGGCCATGGTTGCCCGTGTCAGGCGTGCGCCGCGAGCGCGCATGGTGGTGACGAACTTTAATTTCTCGACCGCGCCCCCATCTGTCGGCCAGACGGCAGCGTGCGCCGTGGGCATCGTTCGACACGGGTGCGTTGCGACCATGAAGACAATTGCGGGAGTGCGCTGTGGAATACAAGGACTATTACCAGACCCTTGGCGTCGACAGGAATGCATCCGCGGACGACATCAAGAAGGCGTACCGCAAGATGGTGCGCAAGTACCATCCCGATGTCAGCAAGCACAAGGATGCGGACCAGAAGACCAAGGAAATCAACGAAGCTTACGAAGTACTCGGCAACGCGGAAAAGCGCGCGGCCTACGATGAGCTCGGCCGTGGCTACCATGCCGGCGAGCAGTTCCGTCCGCCGCCCGACTGGGGCGAGCAATACGATTTCGCAGGCGCCGGCGCGGACGACTTCTTCGCCGACCTGTTTGCCCACGTCGGCCGCACACGCCGTGGGGGCGGCAGCTTCCAGATGCGCGGCGATGATATCCACGCCGCGATCACGATCGACCTGATCGATGCCTACCAGGGCGCGACGCGCACGGTGAGCCTGCGCGTGCCGCGCCAGGAAGGCCCGGGGCGCGCAAGCATGCAGGAGAAAAAGCTCAACGTCACCATCCCGCGCGGCGTGACCCCGGGCCAGCAGCTCCGGCTTGCCGGGCAGGGGCACGAGGGGCACGGCGGCGGCCCGCCGGGCGACCTCTACCTGGAAATCCAGTTCGCACCCGACCCGCGCTACCGCGTCGAGGGCACCCACGTCTACGCGAACGTGCCGGTAACGCCCTGGGAAGCCGCCCTCGGCGAGAAGGTGGCGGTCCCGACGCCCTCGGGCACGGTCGAGGTGTCGGTGCCTGCGGGCTCGCAGAGCGGGCGCAAGCTGCGCCTGAAGGGCAGGGGCATTCCCGCCAATCCGCCCGGCGACCTCTACCTCATCCTCGACGTCGTGCTGCCGCCGGCGAACAGCGACAAGGCGCGCGCGATCTACCAGGCAATGGCGCGCGACCTGGCTTTCAATCCGAGATCCGCTTGAGGAGGTGAACGATGTTTGCGAACGACACGCTGACTGGGGTGTTGATCGATGAGGTGGCGCTGAGCCTGGACGAGCTCGCGCGTGCATGCAGCGTCGAGCCGGACTGGGTGGTGCGCCATGTGCAGGCGGGCGTGCTGGGCGCGGCGCCGGCGCTGGAAGTGGCGCGCTGGCGTTTCCGCAGCAGCGACCTGGCGCGGGCGCGCCGGCTGCTCGAGCTGGAACGGCATTTCGACGCCGACGAGGAACTGGCCGCGCTCGTCATCGACCTGGCCGACGAGGTGAGGCGCCTGCGCGCCCGGCTGCGCGCACTCGGCCTGGAATAAAGTCCGAAGCGCGCGCCGTGTACGCATGCGTCCTCCTACAATCGATAACAAATGATTCACATTTTGTTTATAGCGGAGGTTGTATGGAGCAAAATATTCATGGGGGCGTCGATCTGCCGGACGAAGGCGTCGATGTATCGCGCACGCTGCATGGCAAGCGCGTCGCCGTGCTGATGACCGATGGCGTGGAGCAGGTCGAATACACCGGGCCGCGCAGCTTCCTGGAACAGCAGGGCGCCCAGGTGATCCTGATCTCGCCGAAGGCCGTGGGCGAAGAGGTGCAGGGCGTGAACCACGACACGCCGGGCGACAAGTTCAAGGTCGAGATGAACATCAAGGACGCGCAGCCGGCCGACTTCGATGCGCTGCTGCTGCCGGGCGGGGAGGAAAATCCGAAGCAGCTGCGCAAGGACGAGGCGTCGGTCGCCTTCGTTCGCGAGTTCTACGCGACCGACAAGCCGATCGCCGCGATCTGCCATGGGCCATGGGTGCTGATCGATGCGGGGATTGCCGAGTCGAAGAACCTGACCAGCTATCCGGAGATCCAGGACGACATGCGGGCAGCCGGGGCCGAGTGGGTCGACCAGGAAGTGGTCATCGACGAGAAGCTGATCACGAGCCGCAAGCCGGATGATATTCCGGCGTTTAACGAGGCCTTGTTCAAGGCGCTCAGGGTGGATGCGCAGGGGGCGGATATGGGGCCGAGTTCCTGATGTAAGTTTGTGATGTATCGCGCGCCCGGCTCGGGCGCGTTTTTCTTTCTACCCACTGCGGTTAATATGCTTGACGTTACCAAGCGTTAGCGTTGGCGTGGGGCCGCAAAGTGAAGTTTAAGTAAAATAACGCAAGTTGGCGGTCCCTAGTGATGTGAGATAGCTCTAAAGCTGGCCATCACGGCGTGCAGGGATCGCAGCTCGACGATACACTGTTTCCGCCAATGTTTCTGCGGTTCATGGATGCTAGCCACAGCGTCTTCCCGGATTGCCGTAGTCCCTGCGTTTGCAGTTGCCCAAATGGAACGCGTGGCCATGGGCGGCGCGCTCAGGTGACCAGAAGCGCAAATGCAATGCCGTTACCAGATTTGCTGCAGGGAGTTTCTGATTTGCCGCTCGAGGCGCGTATTCGGCGTATTTCTTATGGCGAGATGCGATTGGACCACGTCGAGCCGCCCAACAGCGAGAACAACGCATCACCTTATTGGCTTCTTGATTTTGTGAAGCTGCGATTCGAGCATGGTCCCGGCCGTGTAGGGAAGCGCACCGCGATTGCTGGCTTCGACCTAGGCGAAGATGAAGGGTTTGGCGAGGAAACTGCTGCGCTATACGATGTCGAAACCGGATACATTCTTGTTCAGTACAACCATCACGGGGTACGAGCATCGGCTATCGAAAATTATTTCAACGTTTTAGACCACGATCCTGGCGCAGTTCGTGGTTATGAAATGGTGATGAAGCTTGATGCAACATCGGAAATTAAACTTGCACAGAAAAATTTTATTACCAAGCTTAGTTTTAAAATTGCACCAGGGAAAATGACCGCCGCTCATCGAGCCGCGAATGTGAGTCTTGATCAAGTGTTGCGACTTAATGCCGAGCAGCACGGTAATACGATTGAGGTCAAAATTGCAGCAGCCCCACGTGAAAATCTAGTTACACAAAAGGTTTTCGCCACAATCGATGCTTTAAAACGTATGGTTGCTGCTGACCAGGAAGAGGGCACACGAGTCGTATCGCAGTTCGTGGTTAATGGTAAAGTTGACGCTTTAGACAAAGCTGACGCTATTAATATGATCGCGCCTAAGCTCGAAGTGACGGTCGATCAGCTGATGCTCGGCGATGATCGACGTTATACGAAGCGATCGCGCTGGGACGGTTTACTGCGTGCTCGTCGGGGCTGGCAGGACATTATCGGGTGATATTCTAAATGGGGCTGAGATTTGAAAAATGGCATCCGCTGGTGATCGGCCTCACAGCCGGCATCGCTTGGGCGTACCTTTTTCAGCGTTTCGGATTCCATTTGCCGGCAGACGAAAAAGAATTTTTTGCGGCTGCATTAAGCATGGGGGCTGTGTTAACCGGCTTTATTGCGACCGCTCAAGCGATATTAATGGCTTTGCCGAGCGATAGCGTAATGGGACGGCTACGCTCCACCGGGTATATTGACGACCTGATTTCGTATATTTCCTCTGCATTATTAAGCGGCTTCATATTTTGTCTGCTTAACCTGATTGGGTTTGCTCTTATTAGCAGTGCCTCGGTGGTGAAGCAAATTTATTCTTCGCTGTGGATATGGTTCGCTATATATGCGGGGCTTACGTTCCTGCGGGTATCGCGGGTTATGTTGAAAATTATGCGCGTTTGAAAACGCGTTTCAGACTGCCCTCTAAGCCGATTGTCAATTACATCTCAGTTTTTGCACTGATGGGCATCACGGGGCACAGTTTTCTCCTTTTTGGATGGGACATGTCGTCCAGATGCGGTTCCATTGAAAGCCCCATCGCGAAGCTCTCAAGTGGGCTAAGGAGCGTTTTTTTTCTCGTCGGACATAGGTTCCCTATGACGATCAAGAAAAAGCCTTTTTGTGGCGTGTGAAAGAGCTTGGGCGGCTGACGCTACCTCGCGCGCGCTTGAGGTGGAGAGACTCCGATAAATTTCGCAAACGGTAAAATGCTGGCGGAGGTCTCGGAAAGGGCGTACGAACGTGCAGAAACCGCCCCGGGCGCGGTCCAGATGCGAACGGAGTGTAAATGCCATTCTGTCTTGGTTGGGATGCTGACTTGGGGTGACAAGCTACGACCATAGGGCAGAAAAAAGAAAACCCGCTGACGAATCAGCGGGTTAGCGGAATTTTGGTGGAAGCGGAGTCCACCGAATAATCTTTTGTAACCCGCATGGATGCTAAGAGACGGTTTGATAACTCTAGAGCAATGCCCTTCGGCGCAATTTCGTTACGGCGCTCTTAGATGAATCAGAAGCAGATTGCGCGCTTGCCTAGACAGCAGCAAGAAGATCTCGGCCGTATCGAGTTTTCAAACAGTCTCTAAGGTTCTGCAGCTGGTAAGTGTAGAGTTACCCCAAAAGTTACCCCCTGATGACTTCGATGTCTCCAATCCTCTACGTTGTTGGAATGCTACGAGGAACTGCTGATTTTTCCGGCTTTCTAGAGATTTACCAGTATCGGAAAGGGGCTCTGCTATTCCCGATTATTACAGAATGCTTGAGCTTCTCAGTCGCTCGAAGTAGCTCACGCAGCGAATCGCAAGACAACTCTGGATAGGCACACGGGCCGACCACGATCTCTTCAATGCACGACACTAGGCCGTCTTGTAACAGATCAATTTCAACGTATGGTATTAGCATCGACTGGCCCGGTCTGTGTTTCAGCGGTAAGCGCACGTTATCAGATTTAGGATGATAGACAATGCGCCATTCTTTCTCTGCGTGAAACGCCGAATGCTTCAACAGCGGCGCAGCTTCGATCAGACGGTTTTCAAAGTCCGTACAGTAGGCTGGAATTTCGTAGTGCGGGAGATGTTCGTATTCATCTGAATCGGAAGAGGTATCGTCGAGCGTTGAGACGCTACTCATCTGGTCTATGACCCCGTATTCTTTGGAAAGAATGCTCTCTACTAGCTCAGCAACTACGCGCTTTTGCTCATCCTTTTCATAGATGCAGGGGTGGAGCTCCGCTCCGGCAGCGCTGGCTATCTCCTGCAGTTTTCCAAAGTTAAATCCAATAGCAAATCCTGGTTGGTTGCCAACGTAGCCCCTCCATTGTCCAAGCGAGTCGCGATGGGCCGAAAAAGATGCAACGCAGGTCCTGACGGCGAGCAGCGTACTTATCTCTTCACGAAGCTCGCTGAGCATCCCGACTTGACGCGGATCGGTGCCTGCACGGATGCGCGACGCAATTGCGACCTTTGCCATTTCGAATGCGTGCCAGAACTCTTGCGTGTCATTTAGGTAATGAATGCTAGTTGCCCATATCTGCTTCCTCGAAAGGATTCCGAGTAGGCCGATCTGATTTGTATAGTGGTACAGCAGTTTAGGATTTGGGCTCATATTCTTGCCGTAAATAAATGTCAACATTGTACCTACGGCTTTAGATCAGTGGGAGGCGAGGGCGAGTTTACTTTGCCTTAGCTACAGCTTCTATCGCTTGCTGAGCCGTCCGGGACTGCTCGACGAAGACCGACACTGCTATGCGCAATGCTCATCTTGCGGCACACGACCTCGGGCTGGGCCTGTCGGATATAGCACCACCACACGAGCATTAGGTGCTGGGACGGGGGCTGAGCGGACATAGGGGCCGCATCACTCGACGCAATCAATTGGAGCGGGGGGCGTGGCGAACTGGCACCTTTAGGCAGAAGAGGGAGGCTTGAGCGGCAGGTCAACGACGAGACGCGGCCAGATCAATCACGCACTCGACTGGTACGCGCCGCGCGCCAGGCAAAGCCAGCACCCGTGCCGCTACGTCCGCCGGCACGCCGCTGGCCGCGAGCATGCAGGACGCCGCTAACCAAGTGATCGCCGGAAGTAGGATTAGGGCCTGGTCGACTCTGCCGGCGGTGACGATGTCGGTACGTGCTTTCATGCCGACACGGTACCGCCGGGCCAACTCTCTTAGGTGAGCTTGTTCAACGGTACGCGGTACTGAATGCGATAACCCCGGTGACGCAACAATTTGTGAGTTTACAACGGTTGCTAGCTGGATATACTCGACAGCGACACGGCACGCCTAGATGCCGCCTGGAGACCAAATGAGAACCTTGTCCGCTGTCTTGCTCGCGCTTGCACTTGCCTCGTCGCTCGCTCACGCACAGCGAGCTCCAGATCAGGCACCGCTGCCACGTTACCAGCTCGTCGAGCCAGCCGAGCAGAAGCAGGCTCTACATCCACGCGCTGAGCCGGATGAGGAACAACTGTTATCGCGTCGCCACTATACGACGAGGGACGGGCGTAGAGTTCATTCGCCATCGAAGACGCAGGGGGACGTAGCGCCGGCCGGCGCCAGTGCGAAGTGTCGGGATGGCACGTACAGCTTTAGCCAGAATCGGCGGGGGACGTATTCACACCATGGTGGAGTACGAAGTTGGTTGTGAGCTCACAATAAAAGACCATGAACGACATTCCGAAAGAGGAAGCACTAGCTCTGCTGAGTTACAGGATGACCTGTGAGGACCCGGGCGATTGGGAACCCGTAAAAGTCCAGCTGAATCGCCACGGCTTCTCTAGACACTCGAGAGCCGCTGGAAATACTGCTTTTCGTACTCGACCGGTGACATGTCATTGCTGAAGCTGTGCCGGCGCTTCGGATTGTAGAACATCTCGATATAGTCGAAGATGTCTTGCCTGGCCTCGTCGCGGGTAGCGTAGATTCGGCGGCGAATGCGCTCCCGCTTCAGTAGCTGGAAAAAGCTCTCTGCGACAGCGTTGTCGTGGCAGTTGCCACGTCGGCTCATGCTCTGTTCGAGGTTGTGGGCTTTCAGAAAATCGCGCCAGTCGTAGCTGCTGAACTGACTGCCCTGATCCGAATGAACCATGACGGTTTGCTTGGGCTGGCGTCGCCAGACAGCCATCAGCAGAGCGTTCAAGGCCAGCTCGCGATCCATCCTCGACCCCATCGACCATCCGATGACCTGGCGTGAAAACAGGTCGAGCACCGCGGCCAGGTACAACCAACCCTCATGCGTGCGGATGTACGTGATGTCCGTAACCCAGACCTTGTTTGGCTCAGTCACATCGAACTGCCGCTGCAGGTGGTTGGGTGCCACCACGGACGGAGCGCCGCCGCGTTTGAAGCGGCGCTTGCCATAGCCTGTTTGCGAGTGCAGGCCAGCGGCGCGCATGATTCGATGAACACGATTGATGCCGCATTGCTCGCCCAGATCGCGCAGGTCGTCCGAGACTTTCCTGTAGCCGTACACCGCGCCGCTTTCCAGCCATGACTGCTTGATGTGCCCGAGCAGGCGCCGGTCTTCCTGGGCCCGATCGCTTTCCGGCTCGGCACGCCAGGCATAGAAACCGCTGGGATGCACCTCGAGCACTTTGCACAGCCGGCGCACCGGGAATTGGTCCTGTAACTGAGCAATTAAGGTGTACCTTACCCGGACGTCTTGGCAAAGTACACCGCGGCCTTCCTAAGAAACTCGTTTTCAGGCTAGGACCTTCTGTGGTTGCAGCGCGTAGCCGAATTGTGCAGCGCGCCGATGCAGTTGTTTGATCACCCGGTCACGATATTGTTGTTCGTAGTGGTCCGCCCCGGGGTCGCGGTAATCCATGCCGTATCGCATCGCGTTGTAGAACAGGACCGCAATCTTGCGTGCTGTTGCGGTTACGGCCTTGGCATTGCCAATGCGCCCGGCGAGCCGTCGATAGAACGCGCCAAGCGCAGTATTGCTGCGGCCGACGGTGACTGCTGCAAGCCGCAGTGCCACGGTGATCCGACAGCTGGTCTTCCTTGTATGTGACGACAAGACCTTGCCGCCGCTGATCTTGCAACCTGGCGACAGCGTGAGCCATGAGGTGAAGTGCTTCGCTGTGCGCCAGCGGCTGAGGTCGGTACCGCATTCGCCGATCAGGCGCAGCGCCAGGAATGGTCCGATGCCGTGGATCTGGGTGAGGTCGGTGCCGGCGAGCTGGTACATGGCCGAGCGTACGTCGAAGTTGGGATCGCTCGGCATCTTGTTTCGGTGTTTGGCCTTGGGCAACGGTGCCTCTGGCGCCGGTCTTTCGACGTTCAGTCCCGCGACTGTGCGTTCGATTTCGGCATCACATTCATCGATGCACTGCTGGTAGAAATCGTAGAGTGCAAGCGCCTGTTTTAACGCAAACACATGCTCGGGCTGATAATTGCCGACGAGAGCGGCGCGGATTGTCTCAATGCTTTCCTTGCAGCGCACGTCGCGCATCGCAGCGAGCTTGTCCGGGTCGCGCTCGCCGGCGACGATGGCGCGGATGATCCGCATTCCGGTCACACCGGTAATTGTAGCGATCACATGATGAAGCTGGATATTCATGAAGGTCAGTGCCTTCTGCATGTGTTGGATATGCGCTGCGGCGTAATCGGTATGTCGCTCGCGTGCACGCAGGTAGGCTCTCAACTCGGCAATATCTCGGCCAGGACGAAAACTGGCACGTAGCAGCCCACACGCATGCAGTCGCTGTAGCCATTGCGCATCGTTGACGTCGCTCTTCCTGCCCGGAACCGCACGCGCTTCGCGGGCATTGGCCAGAATGACCTCGAGGCCGCGCGATTCGAGAACCTCGAAAGCGGCGACCCAGTAGACGCCGGTCGACTCCATTACCACGGTTTTTGTACCGGTAGCGACCAGCCAGTCGGCCATGCGTTCCAGATCGCTGGTGAAGGCCTGGAACGTCTGCACCGGCTCGTCGCAAAGATCCGGACTGACGGCGGCAACGTGGAAGCGCGAGCCGATATCAATGCCGGCGGCGAAGGGATGAATGATCGGCAGCCCAGCGGGCTTCGATGTTGATCTGGATTTCGGCATAGTCCACCTCCTGATTCAGGAACAGGACGGGGACTCGGATTTGATCAACTTCCTAAACGGGGTCGCCTGACAGCGCCGCCACAGATGAGTCCGCAGCTTCCCCTGGGCCAGGTTTTTTCACGGGGTCAAGCCTCCAAAAAGCTTACGGCCACAGTCCTGCGTGCATGTAGTGTACTCGCCTGGAGTTTCTATTCATGAGGGCCACGGGCAACCGTGTGGGGCGGTTTTTTAAGATGTCGCGCTCCTCGGTAACGCGTTTCAGCTCGGCCTTCAGGCGCTTCATCTCCGCCTGCTGGTCGTCAGCTTTCTGTCTCTCGGCCGGCGGTGCGCTGTACCGCTTTACCCACTGGTATAGGCTGTGCGAACTCACGCCCAGGCGTGCCGCGACCTCGGTGGCCGGATGGCCACGCTCCGTCACTTGCTTGACTGCTTCGATCTTGAATTCTTCGGGATACCGCTTGCCGCTCATACTTTCTCCTTGAACCTACAATTATAGGCTCAGGAGTGTCTACTGAACTCGTGGCGATTCATCCCGCGCTTTGCGGCCCAGGCCAAGGTCACTGCGCTGATGTATTCAGGGCCGTTGTCGCAGCGGATGGCTTCTGGCTTGCCGCGCCATTCGATAATCCGGTCGAGCGAGCGTATCACGCGCTCGGACGGCAGCGAGAAGTCGACCTCAATGCCCAGGCCTTCGCGGTTGAAGTCATCAATCACATTGAACAAGCGGATGCTGCGCCCATCGGCAAGCTGATCATGCATGAAGTCCATCGACCAGCTCTGGTTGATCGCGGTCGGCACCGTCAGCGGCAGCGGCTTCTCGCGCACCAGGCGATGGCGCGGCTTGATCCGCAAGTTCAGCTCGAGCTCGCGGTAAATCCTGTAGACGCGCTTGTGGTTCCATTTGAAGCCCTTGACGTTGCGCAGGTACAGGAAGCACAAGCCGAAGCCCCAATTGCGCTGGTTGTTCGTTAGCCGTACCAGCCAGTCGGCAATGAGGACGTTTTCCGCGTCCAGCTTGGCCTTGTACCGGTAGCAGGTCTGGCTGATGCCAAACGCCCCACATGCTAACTTGATCGTGGCTGACCGCTCGGCCACGGCCCATCGCGCCATCTCCCGCCGTTGAGATGGCGCTACCATTTTTTTGTGAGCGCCTCCGCAACGATCTCGGCCTTCAGGCGCTCCTCGACGTACATCTTCTTGAGGCGCCGGTTTTCCTCCTCCAGCTCCTTCATGCGTGCCATCAAGGAGGCATCCATGCCACCGAACTTGGAACGCCACTTGTAGAACGTGGCGTTGCTGATGCCGTGCTCGCGGCACAGCTCCGGTACAGGGCTGCCGGCTTCGGCCTGTTTGAGGATGGCGATGATCTGGCTGTCGGTAAAGCGGGACGTCTTCATGTAGAGCTTTCTGTGTCTTAAGTAGAAAATTCTACTTCTAATCGCGCTCTTTTTGTGGGGGGATTACCTGGCGTAATGGCGCCTCAGCTTCGCAGTGGCCCGCTGCAAGTTCTGGTCCAAGTGGTCAAATTTCATTTTCAGCTGCCACTCGAGCACTTTTTCCTCAGCTCGGGCGTATTCATGCTGTAGCGGGAATGGCTTCATCGCGACGACGGCCGCCCCAGCGCCAGATCTATCGATCAGCCGTCGCATCACAGCCAGGCCGAGGTTGTAGCCACGGAATTCAGGCAGTATCTCTAAGCAGTCCAGGATGAGAGTGTTGCCAGGCCAGACCTCGTCCTTGAACAGATGTCGCAACTCAGGAGAGGGGTCTAAGGTTGCCGCGTCGAAAATGGCAACATAGTAGTCGTAAATCTCCTGGGTGGAATCAAAGATATCGAAGACCGAAGCCCCTGCGTTCACCGCGGCCCACACATCGATGTAGAACAGCCAGAAACGGCCAACTTCTACAGTCTGATCGGCTTCGTCTTACCCGACCATCGTGCCTTCGGTGATATAGAGGTAATGCGACGGGTCATTGTCCTCTAACTCCGCCTCGCCTCCGCAGAATCGCAGGACGATGTAGTAATCGTTGATCAGCATATAGCCAGAGCACCTGAGTGATGTCACTTCAGCGGCCAGAACCATACCTCGCGCGATGACCAGTAGCAGCCAGTTGCCGTGCCGTTGATCTCATTTCCGCAACGGAGATACCGGCCCCAACGATCCCTTGACACGATGGCGATGTGCCCCTGGGGATTCTGGTCGCCGTAGATGCTGAAGAAGGAAACAATGCCCTGCTGGCTCCCGATCGCGCGCTCGGCCTCCTGGCCGCTCTTGAATTTAACGGGCTGCCCGACTTGGCGCACCAGCCATGCGCTCAGGGCGCGTTGCCGCGTCTCGATGGACCGGCCTCGGTATTTCCCGGCCTTGATCGGCCATCTGCCGGGGTTGGGGTAGCCAGCGCCGAGGAGTGCAAGGCTCATGCGGATCGCGCATGTGTTGTAGAAGTTCGGGTCGGTGATATTCTCCGGATACCCGATCCAGTGATAGAGCTCCTCTCGGCCGACGCTGTCGGTATCCGGGAAGTGCATCCGCAAGTTGGCATACGGTACCTTCATCGTGGTCTCCGCTGATTTGCCGGGCAGGGCCAGGTCTTGCGCCAGACTGCGACGATGAGCTCTGCAGCGCCGCGGCGGAGCTCGGTGGGCGGCAGGCGCTGTAGCGTGCGCCGGGCATCCGCGTCCATTTCGTGTGGCAACGGGGAGACCTGCGCGCTAGGGCACCACTCCTTGCCCTGGGTTGCGTCGTGCACGCCCTGAATGAAGCCGCGCACTAGTTCGCCGTTCGACATGTCGATGTATTCAGCGGCGATTGCACGCGTGCGGAACGGGCTTTCAGGTGACCACGACACGTCCGCTGGGTCCACGTTACCCATCAGCTTGACCAGAGCCTCGCCGGTCATCTGCGGCGCCGGCGTGCCCGGCTGGGCGATGCAGGGCGCGGCCACCAGGAACCCGAATAGGAGCGACGCGCGCATCACGCAATCCTGTTCGTGGCCAAGTCCCAGCCGCCAGCGGTATTGCCGTTGCTGCCGCCGCCGATCTTCTGCTGGGTGTACTTCCAGCGGACCTTTGAGAATTTCAGGCCAAGGCTCTCACCGGGGAAATCGCCGCCTCCGAAGCTGGGTGCGATGTGCGCGATCAGGACGTTTTCCAGCTCAACCTCGAAATACTTGACCGGCTCGCCGGCGCCGTCGGCGCGCTGCATTTCCAGCTTGGCTTTGGGGATCGTCTTCCCACAGGCGCAGACCTGCGCCAGGACTGGCGAGGCCAAGTCAACCAGCTTGGTAATACTGATTTCGCTGAGCTCGGCACGCTCCGCGGTGTGGCCGCCGCCGGTCGAGGCCGTTGCGCTTTTGGGCTGGGTGATGGACCAGTTGACCGAGGTGCACTCGATCCAAGCGGTGTGCTTCGAGTCCGTCGACTCGCCTTTGATGCCATCCAGCTGCAGGTAGTAGTCCGTTGCCATGATGCCTCCGTCGTGGTGATGGGGCATTCTGGCTGTGTTGTGTTTACTGCAATTTGGGTGAGGTCAATCGTTTTGCAGCCGCAGGTCAAGCGCCGAGCGCTTGTAGATGGTGAGTGTGCGCTTGAGCACCACCTCCATCTAATGGATGACCTACATAGTAAAAAACCCGCTCGGAGGCGGGTTCTTGGACACGGTCTAACCGCATCGGAGTGAATTTTGGTGGAGGCGGGAAAGGCCAGAAATCGCTGCGCGATTTCCCTTTAGTCAGCCGAATCGGAGAGCCCGCGCGCCCGGAGGCGCACGGTCGCTCGCAGGCTCGCTGCTGCGCAGCTCGAAACCCCTGCTCGCCCCTCGTCCGTCCCGGACGAGGATCCAATCCCCTCTGTCCGCATCGAGTATTCAAAAACAAAGCCCCACCGGCTTACGCCGGCGGGGCTTTGTTTTTGAATACTGGTGGAGGCGGAGGGAATCGAACCCTCGTCCGCAAGCACTCTACAGACAGTTCTACATACTTAGCACTATCAATTAATTTAACCTGTACAACGGGGATGTGCACCCTTTGTACAGGCGAGTTACCTTAAATTTCGGAAGCACCCAAGTAACCCGAGTGATTCCTAGCCTCTGTAAATGACTCTACTTGCCTTGCGGCCCACCCCAGAGGCGAGGTAGTGTAGAGCTAGCAGCGATTAGGCTGCGAGTGCGTACGAGTTATCGTTTGCAGTTATTGATTTCTGGGTGTATTTACGAGGTAACCAGCCCTCGGTATGCCCTGCGCTGCTTTGCAACCCACGTCGAAACCAGGTCGCCCCCAGCGAAAGAAACTTCATTGTACTCCAAACTCGTGTCAAGTGCACCGGGGAGTACGGCCTGATGCACCCTTCGCCCCGTGGCGTGACGATCTGTTTCAAATCGTTGTGCCATCGGCGCGACACAGCCTATCTGGGGTGGAACCGCGATTTTTCAAGCCCGGTTCCTTCCAGGCTGGCCGCTGCGCTTACTGGCCGTTACGCTTGGCGATCTCGTTGCCGAGGTAGCCGCCGCCGATGACGCCGGCGAGCGTCGCCAGTTTCTTGCCGTTGCCGCCGCCGACCTGGTTGCCGATCAGGCCGCCGATCACGGCGCCGGTGGCGACGCCCACGTAGCTCGGACCTTGCTGGACCGGTGCCGGCGTCGGCGCAGGCGGCGCGGCGCGGTAGGTCGGCTCGGCGTAGCGGACCGGCTGCGGGGCAGGGCGGTGCTCGACCACGCGCGGCTTCTGTACCACCGTTTCCTTGACCACGGTCTGCTTCACCACCGGCGCTGCTTCCTGCTTCACCACGATCACCGGGGCGGCGCTGCCGGCCGGGACGTTGGCTGCCTGGACGTAGGTCGTCGTGCCTGGCGCTGCGGTCACCACCACCGGCTGGGCCGGCAGGGCGGCCTGCTGCAGTTGGGCGACCGGGGCTGCGGCCGGGGCGATGCCCTGGCCAGCGGCCAGCGGCAGGGCGGCGGTCGGAGTCAGCGCCGGCTGGGCTTCGGGAGCGCTGCGCGAGCTCGGCAGCAGGCCGGTGATGGCGGCGGCGCCGGTCAGGCTGACGATGATCACCGATGCGGCTGCGGCGGCCATCAGGGGATGAATGCGGGTGGTGGCTTGGGTGGTGGTCATGTTCTCTGCTCCAGGTGGTGTTGCGTTGTTCGATGGATGCAGATTACTGAAAGGGGCTGTTACACGGTAGACACTGGGCTGTATCAGTCGTAATCAGATGTAAGCGTGGGGTGAGAACGACAGAGCGTGGTAGCGATGGGATGGTGGGCACGGGGCGCCCACCCTACGGCACTGGTGCGCAGTAAGCCTGGAAGCGAAATGGTTTGCGAAAGTGGGTTGAACGCGTGGACGGCGGAGCCGTCCACCCTACGTTCCTGCGCTCAGGCGGCCGAGGTGGCCCGGATCTCGGACGGGAGCAGCGAGCGCAGCAGGTCGAGCAACTCGAGCGGGGTGGCGCAGAGGTAGTCGGCGCCCCAGGTCGAGGGTTCGATGGCGCCGCAGTAGCCCCAGGCGCAGGCGACGGTCACCATGCCGGCGGCGCGGCCGGCTTCGATGTCGCGCAGGTCGTCGCCGGCGTACCAGCAGTGCTCGGGCGCTAGCCCCAGGCGGCGCGCGCCTTCCAGCAGCGGGGCCGGATGGGGCTTGGGGAAGGGCATGGTGTCGCCTGACACGATACAGCCCGCGTGGTCAAGCCGGATCTGCGGAATCAGGGGATCGGTGAAGCGCGCCGGCTTGTTGGTGACCACGCCCCAGGCCATGCCGGCGTCCTCGATGCCCTGCAACAGTGCATCGACGCCCTGGAACAGGGTGCTCTCCACCGCCATGTTGTCCTGGTAGCGGTCGAACCATTGCAGGCGCAATTCCTCGTAGCCTTCGTCGCCCGGCGCGAGGCCGAAGGCGGCGCCGATCATGCCGCGCGCGCCGGCCGAGGCGGTCGGGCGCAGGATGGCATACGGGGTCGGTTCCAGGCCGCGCTCGGTGCGCAGCCAGTTGACGGCGGCGGCCAGGTCGGGCGCGGTGTCGGCCAGGGTGCCGTCGAGGTCGAACAGGACGGCGCGCGGGGCCGGGGTCACAACAGGGGAAGTCATCGGTGGTCTTGGTCGAGCGTCTTAGTCGAGCGGTCTGGTGCACGCCACCATGTAGTTCACATCGGTGTCGTTGTTGAGCGAGTAGATCTTGGTGAGCGGGTTGTAGCTCAGGCCCTTCATGCTGTCCACCTGCAGGCCGGCGGCGCGCGCGAACTGCGACAGTTCGGCCGGGGTGATGAACTTGCCGTAGTCGTGGGTGCCGCGCGGCAGCATGCGCAGCACGTATTCGGCGCCGATCACGGCCAGCAGGTAGGCCTTCGGGTTGCGGTTGATGGTCGAGAAGAAGACCTTGCCGCCGGGCTTCACCAGGGTGGTGGCGGCGCGCACGATCGAGGCCGGGTCCGGCACGTGCTCGAGCATTTCCATGCAGGTGACGACGTCGAACTGGCCCGGCTCGGCTGCCGCCATGTCCTCGGCCGCGATGTGCTTGTAGCGGACCTCGACGCCCGATTCCAGGCTGTGCAGGTCGGCGACCTTCAGGGCTTTCTTCGACAGGTCGATGCCGGTGACTTTGGCGCCCTTGCGCGCCATCGATTCGGACAGCACGCCGCCGCCGCAACCGATGTCGATCACGTTCTTGCCGGCCAGCGGTGCGCGCGCATTGATCCATTCCAGGCGCAGCGGGTTGATTTCGTGGAGCGGGCGAAATTCGGAGGTCGGGTCCCACCAGCGGTGGGCCAGTTCGCTGAATTTCGATATTTCAAGAGGGTCGGCGTTCGTAGTCATAGGTCGGAATAATAACGGGAAATACCGCGCCGCGAGGTACGGCGAGCGACAAAAAAGCGAGGGATGAAAAAAACCCCGCCGCAGCGGGGTTTGATTACAGCATCCGGCCGGGCCGGATACGGCTGGAGATTACTGCTGCTGGCGGGTACGGGTGCCGACCACTTCGATCTCGACGCGGCGGTTCTTCGCGCGGCCAGCCGAGCTCTTGTTGTCTGCAACCGGCTGCTTCTCGCCCTTGCCTTCGGTGTAGATGCGGTTCGCATCGACGCCCTTGCCTTGCAGGTAGGCCTTGACGGCTTCGGCGCGGCGGATCGACAGCTTGTCGTTGTAGGCGTCGGTACCGATCGAGTCGGTATGGCCGACGGCAATGATGACTTCCAGGTTCATGTCGCCCAGCTTCGAGGTCAGCTCGTCGAGCGAAGCCTTGCCTGCCGGCTTCAGGACGGCCTTGTCGAAGTCGAAGAAGGCGTCAGCCGAGTAGCTCACCTTTTCCGAGGTCGGGACTGGTGCAGGAGCCGGAGCCGGGGCAGGGGCCGGAGCCGGGGCTTCCACGACCGGTGGCGGTGGCGGAGCGACGCACTTGCCGTTTTCCAGTTTTTCAGGCGGGACGCACAGCGGCGCGTCGCAGCCCGGGACCGCGTCGGCCGGGGTCCAGTAGCCGGTACGCCAGCACAGGCCGAAAGGATCGCGCGCGATCACGCCGCGGCTATCCTGCACGTACGCGCTGTACGGCTTGTTCGCCTGGATGTCGGTCGTCAGCGGAGCGTACGGCGGCGCGCTCTGGGCCAGGGCGCTGCCGGCGATCGCCGCCGAAGCTGCGAGCATGAGGGTTGCAATCTTCTTCATATTTTTCTTCCTTTCGGTTTTTATATCTTTCCGTTGCGAAACTCTAGCCATTCGCAGCGACGTATGCAGAATATTAACATCTGTATGGCTGCGTCCGTTTCGCATTGTGAAACAAGCAATTAACTTCTCGTCCATTTTGCCACATACGCTACAGACGCACGACCGCACGCTGCCCATTTGCGGTGCATCATATTTTTCCACGTTGTTTCTGCGCAACAATGCATTGGCAGAGCATGCAAGCTTGACGAAGGTTTATGACAAGCATGTGTCAAATGATCAATTGTGCGGTGGTGGCGGGCAAGGCGTATTGCCTCCGATTTACGCTGCTATGGGGTCGCGCATGGTAAAATCCTTCGCTTGCAACTCATAACCACAGCCTGAAAGCAGTCGACCCGCCCAATGGATCAATTCGCAAAAGAAACAGTCCCAATTTCCCTCGAAGAAGAGATGCGCAAGAGCTATCTCGATTACGCGATGAGCGTGATCGTGGGCCGTGCGCTGCCGGATGTGCGCGATGGCCTGAAGCCGGTGCACCGCCGCGTCCTGTATTCGATGCACGAAAGTAACTACGCGCACAATCGCCCGTACGTCAAGTGCGCGCGCGTGGTCGGTGACACCATGGGTAAGTACCACCCGCACGGCGACTCGTCGATCTACGACACGCTGGTGCGCATGGCGCAGGACTTCTCGCTGCGCTACACCCTGGTCGACGGGCAGGGCAACTTCGGTTCGATCGACGGCGATAGCGCGGCGGCAATGCGTTACACCGAGTGCCGCCTGGATCGCATCTCGAGCGAACTGCTGGCCGACATCGACAAGGACACGGTCGACTACCAGCCGAACTACGACGGCAAGGAAAAGGAACCGACGGTCCTGCCGACCAAGATCCCGAACCTGCTGATCAACGGCTCCTCGGGCATCGCGGTCGGCATGGCGACCAACATCCCGCCGCACAACCTGTCGGAAGTCATCAACGGCGCCCAGCACCTGCTGCGCAATCCGGACTGCACGATCGACGAGTTGATCGAACTGATCCCGGCGCCGGACTTCCCGACCGCCGGCATCATCTACGGCGTCTCGGGCGTGCGCGACGGCTACCGCACCGGCCGCGGCCGCGTGGTGATGCGCGCCAAGACCCACTTCGAGGAATACGGCAAGGATGGCGGCCGCGTGGCCATCATCATCGACGAGCTGCCGTATCAGGTAAATAAAAAATCGCTGCTCGAGCGTATCGCCGAGAACGTGCGCGACAAGAAGCTCGAAGGCATTTCCGACATCCGCGACGAGTCCGACAAGTCGGGCATGCGCGTGGTCATCGAACTGAAGCGCGGCGAAGTGCCGGAAGTGGTGCTGAACAACCTGTACAAGCAGACCCAGCTGCAGGACACCTTCGGCATGAACATGGTGGCGCTGGTCAACGGCCAGCCGAAGCTGCTGAACCTCAAGCAGATGCTCGAGTGCTTCCTGTCGCACCGCCGCGAAGTGGTCACCCGCCGCACCGTGTTCGAACTGCGCAAGGCGCGCGAGCGCGGGCACATGCTGGAAGGCCTGGCTGTCGCGCTGGCGAACATCGACGACTTCATCGCCATCATCAAGGCCGCGCCGACGCCGCCGGTGGCAAAGGTCGAACTGATGCAGCGCGCCTGGGATTCGTCCCTGGTGCGCGAGATGCTCAACCGCACCGAGACCGGCGCGGCCGGCGGCATCGAGGCCTTCCGCCCCGAGCACCTGCCGAAGCACTACGGCATGCAGCAGGACGGCCTGTACAAGCTGTCCGACGAGCAGGCCCAGGAAATCCTGCAGATGCGCCTGCAGCGCCTGACCGGCCTGGAGCAGGACAAGATCGTCAACGAGTACAAGGAAGTGATGGCCCACATCGCCGACCTGCTCGACATCCTGGCCCGCCCGGAGCGCGTCACGACCATCATCAGCGACGAGATGGCGCAAATCAAGAACGACTACACCGAGAACGGCAAGGACGCGCGCCGCTCGGCCATCGAGCACAACGCCAGCGACCTGGAAACCGAAGACCTGATCACCCCGCAGGACATGGTGGTCACGCTCTCGCACACCGGCTACATGAAGTCGCAGCCGATTTCCGAATACCGCGCCCAGAAGCGCGGCGGGCGCGGCAAGCAGGCGATGGCGACCAAGGACGAGGACTGGATCGACCAGCTGTTCATCGCCAACACGCACGACTATATCCTGTGCTTCTCGAATCGCGGCCGCCTGTACTGGCTGAAGGTGTGGGAAGTGCCGCAGGGCTCGCGCAACTCGCGCGGTAAACCAATCGTGAACATGTTCCCGCTGCAGGACGGCGAGAAGATCACCGTGGTGCTGCCGCTGTCGGGCGAAAACCGGACCTTCCCGGAAGACCACTACGTGTTCATGGCGACCTCGCTGGGCACCGTCAAGAAGACGCCGCTGAAGGACTTCAGCAACCCGCGCAAGGCCGGCATCATCGCGGTCGACCTGGACGAGGGCGACGTGCTGGTGGGCGCTGCCCTGACCGACGGCGAGCACGACGTGATGCTGTTCTCGGACGCCGGCAAGGCCGTGCGCTTCGACGAGAACGACGTGCGTCCGATGGGGCGTACCGCGCGCGGCGTGCGCGGCATGAACCTGGAAGAGGGCCAGCAGGTCATCGCGCTGCTGGTGGCCGAGAACGAGCAGCAGTCGGTGCTCACCGCCACCGAGAACGGCTTCGGCAAGCGTACCCCGATCACGGAGTACACCCGCCACGGCCGCGGCACCAAGGGCATGATCGCGATCCAGACCAGCGAGCGCAACGGCAAGGTCGTGGCCGCGACCCTGGTCGACGCCAACGACGAGATCATGCTGATCACGACCGGTGGCGTGCTGATCCGTACCCGCGTGGCCGAGATCCGCGAGATGGGTCGTGCGACCCAGGGCGTGACCCTGATCGCGGTCGAGGACGGCACCAAGCTGTCGGGCCTGCAGCGTATCGTCGAGACCGATCTCGAGGAAGTCGAACTCGAACAGCCGCCGCAATGAGGGGAGGGCCGGGCATGATGCGAACGCGTGTTGTTGAACGATTCGATCCACTCCCGGCCGTGCTCGCTGTTTTACCGGATGCCGCCTGCGCGCACGCCCTCACGGGTGTTGCGGCAGGCGGCGTTTTCATTTCTGACTGACCGACCGGCCTCCAGAGCCGCCATCTGAAAGAGACGACAACATGAAAAAATTCCTCGCAGCATTTGCTACCGTGATCGCCATGGCTGGCGCGGTGCCCGCCTACGCCGCCGCTCCGACCGTCGACCCGCAAGTCAGCACCGCCGTGCGTTCGATGTTCGAATCGATGAAGTGCCGCGAGCTGATGCGGGCCACCTTCGCCCAGATGGAAGCGAACCTGCCGCAGAACATGCGCGCCGGCGCCACCGCCGCCATCAATAACGACCCGAAGCTCGATGCCAAGGCGAAGCAGGCCAAGCTGGCTGAGCTGGAAAAGGCGATTCCGAAGGTCGGCGCGGCCCTGCACGCGCTGTTCAACGATCCGGTCCTGATGGAAGAGATGCTCGACGCCATGGTGCCGCTGTACGCCAACACCTATACGCTCGAGGAAGTGCGCCAGATGAACGCCTTCTACCAGAGCCCGGTCGGCCAGAAGATGCTGGCGACCACCCCGAAACTGATGGGTGAGGGCATGGCGCTCAGCAACCAGATCATGGGACCGCGCATCAACAAGCTGATGCAGTCGCTGGCGCAGGACGGCGCCCAGAAATAAGCAGGAAATAAGCAGGAAACAAGCAGGAAACAAGATCGAAAGGACCACGATGACCCAGGTATTCAACTTCTCCGCCGGCCCGGCCGTGCTCCCCAAGGAAGTGCTGCAGCAGGCGGCTTCCGAAATGCTCGACTGGCACGGCAGCGGCATGTCGGTGATGGAGATGAGTCACCGTGGTCCAGAGTTCATCTCGATCTATAAGCAGGCCGAGGCTGACCTGCGCGAACTGCTGGCGGTCCCGGCCAATTACCGCATCCTGTTCATGCAGGGCGGCGGGCTGGGCCAGAACGCCATCATTCCGCTGAATTTGCTGGGCCGGGTGCGCGAGCCGGCCACGGTCGACTTCGTCCACACCGGCTCCTGGTCGGGCAAGTCGATCAAGGAGGCGGCGCGCTATGCCAACGTGAACGTGGCGGCCTCCAGCCAGGCCGAGGGTTTTACCCGCGTGCCGCCGCGCGACACCTGGCAATTGACCGACGGCGCGGCCTACCTGCACGTCTGCACCAACGAGACCATCGACGGCGTCGAATACGACTTCGTGCCGGAACTGCCGGATGAGGTGCCGCTGGTGGCCGACATGTCCTCGCACATCCTGTCGCGCCGCGTCGACGTGTCCAAATACGGCGTGATCTTCGCCGGCGCGCAGAAGAACATCGGGCCCGCGGGCCTGACCCTGGTGATCGTGCGCGAGGACCTGCTCGAGCACGCGCTGCCGATCTGCCCCTCGGCCTTCCACTGGAAAACCGTGGCCGAGCACGAATCGATGTTCAATACGCCGCCGACGTATGCGATCTATATCGCCGGGCTGGTGTTTGCCCATTTGAAGGCCCAGGGTGGCGTCGCGGCCATGGAACAGCGTAATATCGAGAAGGCGCGGCTGTTGTATGCGGCGCTGGACGCCGACGACTTCTACCAGAACCGCGTGGCGCCCGAATACCGCTCGCGCATGAACGTACCGTTCTATCTGCGCGACGAATCGCTGAACGAACAATTTCTGGCCGGCGCCAAGGCGCGCGGGCTGCTGCAACTGAAGGGCCACAAGTCCGTCGGAGGAATGCGGGCATCGATCTACAACGCGATGCCGATCGAAGGTGTGCAGGCACTGGTCGATTATTTGAACGAGTTTGCGGGGCGGTGAGGGGCCAGCGGCCGAAACCGTAGGGTGGGCACCCCGTGCCCACGCGGAAGCCGGCACAGAGTCACCGTTATCAGGACCATGGGCGGGCGATAGACCGCAGAGTCATCCCAGGTGACACCGCGACATGACGACGACACCGCGATAACAAAGCCAACACCATGCAAACGTTCGCGTGGGCACAGAGTGCCCACCCTACGGATAACGCCAACACAGTTAGCACAACAATGAACGATAAACTCAAACCCCTGCGCGAGCAGATCGACGCGATCGACGCGCAAATCCTCGACCTGCTGAGCCGGCGCGCGCGCCTGGCCCAGGAAGTCGGCCACGTGAAGGCCGAGACCGACGCCCCGGTGTTCCGCCCCGAGCGCGAAGCGCAGGTGCTGCGCGGCGTGGCCGAGCGCAACGGCGGCCCCTTGAAGGATCACGACCTGCAGACCATCTTCCGCGAAGTCATGTCAGCCTGCCGCGCGCTCGAAAAGCGCGTCACCGTCGCCTACCTGGGACCAGCCGGCACCTTCAGCGAGCAGGCCGTCCACCAGCAGTTCGGCCGCGCCGTCGAGGGCTTGCCCTGCGCCTCGATCGACGAGGTGTTCCGCGCCACCGAGGCCGGCACGGCCGACTTCGGCGTGGTCCCGGTCGAGAATTCGTCCGAAGGTGCCGTCAACCGCACACTCGACCTGATGCTCGCCACCACGACCATCATCAGCGGTGAGGTGTCGATCCCGGTCCATCACAGCCTGATGAGCAAGAGCGGCAGCATGGACGGCGTCAAGCTGATCTGCGCCCACTCGCAAGCCCTGGCCCAGTGCCAGGTCTGGCTCAACCTGCATTACCCGGGCATCGAGCGGCGCGCCGTCGCCTCGAACGCCGAAGCGGCGGTGCAGGCCAGCCGCGACCCGGCGATTGCCGCGATCGCCAGCGAGATGGCGGGCGAGCAGTACGGGCTCGGCGTGGTCCAGGCCCACATCCAGGACGACCCGCACAACCGCACCCGTTTCGTCGTCATCGGCCAGCACGCCACCACCCCGTCGGGCAAGGACCGCACCTCGCTGGTGCTGGCCGTGCCGAACCGGGCGGGCGCGGTCTACAATCTGCTGGCGCCGCTGGCGAAACACGGCGTGTCGATGTCGCGCTTCGAGTCGCGCCCGGCGCGCACCGGCGCCTGGGAGTATTACTTCTACGTCGACGTCGAAGGCCACCGCCAGGATGCCGCCGTCGCCAGCGCGCTCGACGAACTCCAGAACAATGCCGCCTTCTTCAAGCTGCTCGGTTCCTACCCGGTCGGCCTTTAATTTTTATTTTCGAGACATAATCCATGACGCAATTCGGTCCAGAGTACGTTCGTGCCATCGCCCCTTACCAGGCGGGCAAGCCCATCGCTGAAGTCGCCCGCGAGTTCGGTCTCGACGAAGCCACCATCGTCAAGCTCGCCTCCAACGAGAACCCCTTCGGCGTGCCCGAATCGAGCAAGCAGGCGATGGCCCAGGCCGCCGCCGAGCTGGGGCGCTATCCGGACGCGAACGGCTTCGAGCTGAAGGCGGCATTGTCGACCCGCTACGACGTGCCGGCCGACTGGATCACCCTGGGCAACGGCAGCAACGACATCCTGGAAATCGCCGCCCATGCCTTCGTGCAAAAGGGCGAGTCGGTGGTGTTCTCGCAGTACTCGTTCGCCGTGTATGCGCTGGCCACCCAGGGCGTGGGCGGCCGCGCCATCGTGGTGCCGGCTGTGAACTACGGTCACGACCTCGACGCCATGGCCGCCGCCATCGAGCCGGACACGCGCCTGGTGTACGTCGCCAACCCGAACAACCCGACCGGCACCTTCATTGGCGCCGAACAGATCGAAGCCTTCCTGAGCAAGGTGCCGGGCAACGTCGTCGTCGTGCTGGACGAGGCCTACAACGAATACCTGGCGCCGCAGCACCAGTTCGAATCGAGCGCCTGGGTGCGCAAGTACCCGAACCTGATCGTCTCGCGCACCTTCTCCAAGGCCTATGGCCTGGCCGGCCTGCGCGTGGGCTTCGCGATCGCCCAGCCGGCGGTGACCGACCTGATGAACCGCATCCGCCAGCCTTTCAACGTCAACTCGCTGGCCCAGGCCGCCGCGATCGCCGCGCTGAACGACAAGGAATTCCTCGCCAAGGGCGCGGAGAACAACTTCGCGGGCTACAAGCAACTGACCGCCGCCTTCGACGAACTGGGCCTGGAATACGTACCCTCGTTCGGCAACTTCGTGCTGGTGCGCGTGGGCGACGACGATGGGGCCGGCGCGCGCGTCAACCTGGCGCTGCTGAAGCAAGGCGTGATCGTGCGCCCGGTGGCGGCCTACGGCCTGCCGCAGTGGCTGCGCATCTCGATCGGCCTGCCGGAAGAGAACGCGATCTTCATCGAGGCGCTCAAGAAAGCACTGGCTTAAATGCTGGGCAAGGTCGTCATCGTTGGCGTCGGCCTGATCGGCGGCTCGTTCGCGCTCGCCTTGAAAGAGGCGGGCGCGGTGCGCGAAGTCGTCGGCATGGGCCGCTCGCCCGAGGTCATGGCGCGCGCGCTCGAGCTGGGGATCGTCGACGCCGTCGCCGACTCGGCGCAGCAGGCCATGGCCGGCGCCGACCTGGTGCTGCTGGCCGCGCCCGTGGCCCAGACCGGGCCGATCCTGGCGTCCCTGTTGCCTTACCTGGAGCCGGGCACCGTGATCACCGACGCCGGCAGCACCAAGGCCGACGTGGTAGCCGCGGCGCGCGCGGTGCTGGGTGAGCGCGTCAGGCAGTTCGTACCCGGCCACCCGATCGCCGGACGCGAATCGAACGGACCGGACGCCGCGCTGGCCGGGCTCTACCGCGGCAAGAAGACCGTGATCACGCCGCTGCCGGAGAATTCCGCGGGCGACGTCGGCCTGGTGGCGGCTGCCTGGCGCCTGTGTGGCGCCATCATCCACACGCTCACGCCCGAGCAGCACGATAGCGTGTTCGCGGCGGTCAGCCACCTGCCGCACCTGCTGGCCTTCGCGCTGGTCGACGACATCGCCCGCAAGCCCCACGCGGACCTGCTGTTCCAGTACGCCGCCAGCGGTTTCCGCGACTTCACCCGCATCGCCGGCTCCTCGCCCGAGATGTGGCGCGACATCAGCTTGGCCAATCGCGACGCCTTGCTCACCGAGCTCGATGCATATCTGGCACAATTAAACGCATTGCGCGGGCTGCTCGCGGCCGGCGACAGTGCCGGCCTGGAAGCGGTCTTCGACAACGCCCAGCGCGCCCGGCGCGCCTGGGGTGACGCCATCGAAGCGAGCGAGCCGCCGCCAGGCCCCGAATCAGGAAAGTAAATGACGCAAAAACACTACCCGCAGCACATCGACCTCGAACCCGTCATGCACGTCGAGGGCACGGTGCGCCTGCCGGGCTCGAAGAGCATCTCGAACCGCACGCTGCTGCTGGCGGCGCTGTCCGAGGGTGACACGACCATCCACGACCTGCTCGCCTCGGACGACACCATGGTCATGCTGGGGGCGCTGCGTTCGCTCGGCATCCAGTGGGAAGAAATCGACGAGCGCACCATATTGGTGCGCGGCAACGGCGGCGTACTGCCGAACGGCGAAGCCGATCTGTTCATGGGCAATGCCGGCACGGCGATCCGTCCGCTGACGGCGGCCCTGGCCGTGATCGGCGGCGACTACACCCTGCACGGCGTCTCGCGCATGCACGAGCGCCCGATCGGCGACCTGGTCGACGCCCTGAACGAGGTCGGCGCCCAGATCGAGTACACGGGCGAGCCGGGCTTTCCGCCGCTGCGCATCCGGCGCGGCCATATCCACGCCAACCGCATCGCCGTGCGCGGCAATGTGTCGAGCCAGTTCCTGACCGCGCTGTTGATGGCGGCGCCCTTGATGGCGCGCGGACATGCGGTGACCATCGACGTGGTCGGCGAACTGATCTCCAAGCCCTACATCGAGATCACCCTGAACCTGATGCGCCGTTTCGGCGTCCAGGTAGACCAGAACGGCTGGGCCTCGTTCACCGTGCAGCCGGGCCAGCGCTATGCCTCGCCGGGCAGCATCCACGTCGAGGGCGACGCCTCTTCCGCCTCCTATTTCCTGGCGGCGGGCGCGATTGCCGGCGGCCCGGTACGGGTCGAAGGGGTGGGCGAGAACAGCATCCAGGGCGACGTGCGCTTCGCCGATGCGCTCGAGCGCATGGGCGCCACCATCACCCGCGGCGAGAACTGGATCGAGGCGCGGTCGAACGGCGTCCTGAAGGCCATCGACGCCGACTTCAACCATATTCCCGACGCCGCCATGACGATCGCCGTGGCTGCGCTGTACGCCGACGGCACCAGCACGCTGCGCAACATCGCCAGCTGGCGCGTGAAGGAAACCGACCGCCTGGCGGCCATGGCGCTCGAGCTGCGCAAGGTCGGGGCGATCGTGGAGGAGGGCGAGGACTACATCCGCATCACGCCGCCGCACGAGCTGCTGCCGGCCACCATCGACACCTATGACGACCACCGCATGGCGATGTGCTTCTCGCTCGCTTCGCTGGACGGCAAGGCGCGGCGCGGCAACGCGATGCGCATCAACGACCCGAAGTGCGTGGCCAAGACTTTCCCCGACTATTTCGAAGCGTTCGCGGGCATCGCCCGCAACGAGCTGTTTTAAAGCATGTCTGTTTTAAAAGCACGTATTAACCGCGCGCTCGCCGCGTAGACCAGGTAAGAAGAAAAATGCCAAATTCCCATATCCCCGTCATCACGATCGATGGTCCGACCGCTTCCGGCAAGGGTACCGTCGCCGCCCGCGTCGCCGAGCGTCTCGGTTACCACCTGCTCGATTCGGGCGCGCTGTACCGCCTGACCGCTTTGTCGGCCATGCGCGCCGGCGTCGATCTGGGCGACGAGCATGGGGTGGCGAACCTGGCCGCGCAGTTGCCGGTCCGGTTTGCCGGCGGCGACATTTTCCTCGATGGCGAGGAGGTGGGGGCGCTGATCCGCGCCGAGGAAGTGGGCAACAGCGCATCGAAGATCGCCGCGCTGCCGAGCGTGCGCCAGGCCCTCTACGCCCTGCAACTGGGCTTTCGCAAGGCACCGGGCCTGGTAGCCGACGGACGCGACATGGGCACCGTCATCTTCCCGAACGCCCGTTTGAAAGTGTTTCTGACGGCAAGTGTTGAGGCACGTGCGGAACGTCGTTATAAGCAATTGATTGGCAAAGGATTTTCTGCTAATATGGACGATCTGCTGGCGGATTTGCAGGCGCGCGATGCACGCGATACTCAGCGTAGCGTCGCCCCGCTGGTGCCGGCGGAGGGTGCGTATGTCCTCGACACGTCCGACATGACGGTCGATGAAGCAGTGGAACAAGTGCTCCATTGGAACGCACTGTTGTAAGCAAGTGTGTGGTGCCGGTGCTGGCGTTTTTGCCGTGCCGGTGTTGTTCAACCTGACCCAGTTCAGGCCGCGTATTGCCGGTCCTGCTGGCTAACCTGTAAATAACCTATGTCTACTGCAACCACCCAAGCATCCGGTATGGAAAGCTTTGCCGCCCTCTTCGAGGAATCGCTGTCGCGTCAAGACATGCGCTCGGGCGAAGTCATTTCCGCTGAAGTCGTGCGCCTGGATCACAACTTCGTGATCGTCAACGCCGGCCTGAAGTCGGAAGCTTTCATTCCTATCGACGAATTCAAGAATGACCAGGGCGAACTGGAAGTCCAAGTTGGCGACTTCGTTTCCGTGGCCATCGAATCGCTGGAAAACGGTTTCGGCGATACCATCCTGTCGCGCGACAAGGCCAAGCGCCTGGCATCGTGGCTGGCTCTGGAAAAAGCAATGGAGTCGGGCGAGATCGTCACCGGCACCGTCAACGGTAAAGTCAAAGGCGGCCTGACCGTCCTGACCAACGGCATCCGCGCATTCCTGCCGGGTTCGCTGGTCGACACCCGTCCGGTCAAGGACACCACCCCGTTCGAAGGCAAGACCCTGGAATTCAAGGTCATCAAGCTGGACCGCAAGCGTAACAACGTCGTGCTGTCGCGTCGCGCCGTCATCGAAGCATCGATGGGCGAAGAGCGTGCGAAGCTGATGGAAACGCTGAAGGAAGGCACCGTCGTCACCGGCGTCGTCAAGAACATCACCGACTACGGTGCGTTCGTCGACCTGGGCGGCATCGACGGCCTGCTGCACATCACCGACCTGGCATGGCGTCGCGTGCGTCACCCGTCGGAAGTGCTGTCGGTTGGCCAGGAAATCACCGCCAAGGTCCTCAAGTACGACCAGGAAAAGAACCGCGTCTCGCTGGGCGTCAAGCAGCTGGGCGACGATCCCTGGACCGGCCTGTCGCGTCGTTACCCGCAAGGCACCCGCCTGTTCGGTAAAGTCACCAACCTGACCGACTACGGCGCATTCGTCGAAGTCGAACAGGGCATCGAAGGCCTGGTGCACGTGTCGGAAATGGACTGGACCAACAAGAACGTGGCTCCGAACAAGGTTGTCCAGCTGGGCGACGAAGTCGAAGTCATGGTCCTGGAAATCGACGAAGAGCGTCGTCGTATCTCGCTGGGCATGAAGCAGTGCAAGGCCAATCCTTGGGACGACTTCGGCATGACCCACAAGAAGGGCGACAAGGTCAAGGGTTCGATCAAGTCGATCACCGACTTCGGCGTGTTCATCGGCCTGCCGGGCAACATCGACGGCCTGGTGCACCTGTCGGACCTGTCGTGGACCGAGCCGGGCGAAGAGGCCGTGCGCCGCTTCAAGAAGGGCGACGAGCTGGAAGCCGTTGTCCTGGCCATCGACGTCGAGCGCGAGCGTGTTTCGCTGGGCGTGAAGCAGCTGGAAGGCGACCCGTTCAACAACTTCGCAGCCCTGAACGACAAGGGTTCGCTGGTCACCGGCACCGTCAAGTCGGTTGAGCCGAAGGGCGCCGTGATCCAGCTGAACGAAGAAGTCGAGGGCTACCTGCGTGCTTCGGAAATCTCGCGCGACCGCGTGGAAGATGCCGGCACCCACCTGAAGGTTGGCGACAAGGTCGAAGCGCTGGTCATCAACATCGATCGCAAGGCTCGCAGCATCCAGCTGTCGATCAAGGCGAAAGACAATGTCGAGACCCAGGAAGCGATGCAGAAGCTGGCTTCGGACAGCAGCGCCGCATCGGGCACCACCAGCCTGGGCGCTCTGCTGAAGGCCAAGTTCGATAACAAGAACTAAGCAAGGGCTATCCTGACGAGGCGACCAGATGACCAAGTCCGAGCTGATTGCACGACTGGCTGAGCGTTATTCTCAGCTGGTCGCCAAGGATGCGGAGTACGCTGTCAAGACCATCCTCGATGCGATGACCAACGCTTTGGCTTCCGGCCAGCGCATCGAGATCCGTGGTTTCGGCAGTTTCGCGCTGAACAGCCGTCCGCCCCGCATCGGACGCAACCCGAAGTCCGGCGACAAGGTGATGGTGCCCGAAAAACGGGTGCCCCACTTCAAGCCTGGCAAGCAGTTGCGCGAACGGGTGGATGCGATGGTCGGGCAACCGATCATCGAAGACTGAGTCGTCTGTCGACGCGCAGACAAAACGGCATCCGCGAGGGTGCCGTTTTTTTTTCGCCGGTTGTCCTCGCGCATTGCTTCGGATGGCTTGCGACGACGTAGGGTGGGCGCCCTGTGCCCACGCGTGAACGATGAACATTGTTGGCCCACATTGTCGGCCCATTTTGATGCGCCAACGGTATGCGATTTGATGCGCCAACACCATGCGAACATCACGCGTGGGCACGGGGCGCCCACCCTACGCCTCGCGGCGCACGCCGCTCGGCTTTGAAATAAACTTGCAGATATGCGACACTGCGCCTTTGCAGACACCGGCAGAATCACCCGATGAAATTCGTCTCCACCATTGCGGGATTTATCCTGTTCGTGCTGTTTTTCGGCTTCGCGCTGAAGAACACGCAGGAAGTCGACCTTCACTTTTTCCTCAACTATGAACTGCGTGGTCCGCTGGTGCTGATGCTGCTGGCCTTTTTCGTGGCCGGCGCCGCCCTCGGGATCCTGGCCGTGACACCGACCATGTTCCGTCACCGCCGCGAAACCTCGCAACACAAGAACACCATCCAGGCATTGCAGAGCGCCGCCGGCACCGGCAGCGTTCAACCGGCCCCCGACGCGGTTGCCACACCCCCGCGCCCGGCCGCGCCGCGCTGAGCCAGGCGTTAACACGAACATAAAAAGAAAACCATGGAAGCTGAACTCTGGTGGCTGCTGGCCATTCCCTTCTTCTTTGGCCTGGGCTGGATCGCCGCCCGGGTCGACATCCGCCAACTGCTGTCCGAATCGCGCACCCTGCCGCGGGCCTATTTCAGGGGACTGAACCACCTGCTGAACGACCAGCCGGACAAGGCCATCGACGCCTTCATCGAGATCGTCACCCTCGACCCGGAAACGGCCGACATGCACTTTGCGCTCGGTAACCTGTTCCGCCGCCGCGGCGAGATCGAGCGCGCCATCCGCGTGCACCAGAACCTGCTGGCGCGTCCGGACCTGCCGCTGGAACAGCGCACCCATGCCCAGTACGAGCTGGGCATGGACTACCTGAAGGCCGGCCTGCTCGACCGCGCCGAGGAAACCTTCAACGGCCTGGTCGAGAGTTCCTACGCCGTGCAGGCGCGGCGCGCGCTGCTGGAAATCTACCAGCGCGAAAAGGAATGGAGCCGCGCGATCGACGCTGCCAGCGGCCTGCAGTCCTCGGGCGCCGGCGCGCGCCAGAAGGAAATCGCCCAGTTCTATTGCGAACTGGCCCAGGATGCGCTGGTGCGCAACGACAACGCCGACGCCCTGGCGCTGCTGGACAAGGCCCTGCACGCCGACCGCAACAGCGTGCGCGCCACCATGCTGCTGGGCGACGCGCTGCTGGCCCAGGGCGACGTCGAGGGCGCGCTGACGGTCTGGAAGCGCGTCGAGCAGCAGAGCGTGCCTCACGTGGCCCTGGTTGCCGGCCGCCTGATGGATGGCTACCGCCGCGTCGGCCGGCCGCAGGAAGGCGTCAACCTGCTGCGCTCCTACCTCACCGAGGCTTCGTCGATCGACCTGATCGAGGTGATCTTCAAGGCGGTGGTGGAGCTCGACGGCGTCGACGCCGCGCACCAGCTCGTCGTGGACGAACTGCGCCGCAACCCGACCCTGCTCGGCCTGGACAAGCTGCTCGAAGCGCGCCTGATGGATGCGCCGGCCCATGTCTGGGAAGAGCTCTCGATGGTCAAGAACCTGATCCACGGCTACACGGCGAAGCTGGCGCGCTACCAGTGCAGCCACTGCGGCTTCAAGGCGCGCCAGTACTACTGGCAGTGTCCGGGTTGCAGCCACTGGGAAACCTACCCGCCACGCCGCACCGAAGAACTCAACGTCATGAACTGAAGGTAAATGAATTGACGGCGACCGGGCCGCCTCGAGAGAAGCGGCCCGGCTTCTTTGTATCGAATTATCCCGCACCGACACGCCATGAGTACTGCCATCCCATCCCGTCTGCTGGCCGCAGAAGCCTACCTTGCCAACCCCGCCCCCCGGCTCGACCACGTGCGCATGCTGGTGGTCGGCGACGTCATGCTCGACCGCTACTGGTTTGGCGAGGTGTCGCGCATCTCCCCGGAGGCGCCGGTGCCGGTGGTGCGCATCGAGCGGCGCGAGGAGCGCCTGGGCGGCGCCGCCAACGTGGCGCGCAATGCCGCCGCCCTGGGCGCGCACAGCGGCCTGCTGGGCGTGGTCGGCAGGGACGAGGCGGGCGAACAGGTCGAGGCCCTGCTGCGCGACTCCAGCATCCACAGCTACCTCAAGCGCGACGAAGCGATCTCCACCATCATCAAGCTGCGCGTCATCGGTCGCCAGCAGCAGATGGTGCGCATCGACTTCGAGGGCGCCCCGACCGAGACCGTGCTGCGCGACAAGTTCACCCAGTTCCGGGCCCTGCTGCCGGACTACGACGTGCTGATCTTCTCCGACTACAACAAGGGCAGCCTGGTGAATGTCGCCGAGATGATCCGCGAGGCCCGTGCGGCCGGCAAGATCGTGATGGTCGATCCGAAGGGTGACGATTTCTCGATGTACGCCGGCGCGACCATCCTGACGCCAAACAAGTCCGAGCTGCGCCGCATCGTGGGCAACTGGAAGAGCGAGGAACAGCTCACCGACAAGGCGCAGGCGCTGCGGACCGAGCTCGGCCTGGAAGCGTTGCTGCTGACGCGCTCGGAAGAGGGCATGAGCCTGTACACGGACCAGGAAGTGCTGCACGTGCACGCCGATGCGCGCGAAGTGTTCGACGTCTCTGGCGCGGGCGACACCGTGATCGCGACCATGGCGGCGATGCTGGGCGCGGGCGCGCCGCTGGACGTGGCGCTGGCCACCGCCAACCGCGCGGGCGGGATCGTGGTGGGCAAGCTGGGCACGGCGACCGTGACGCGCGAGGAGTTGTTCGGGGCTTGAAACGGGCTGTGCGGACGCCGACGTTCAAATGACGTTGGTGGTTCGGAGAAGTACGACAGCGTGGACACAGGTGTCCACCCTACGAAACCGCCGTTGTAGGGTGGGCTCCCGAGCCCACGCGGTACGACGCCGGCACGTCGAAACGTTCGCAACAATACGGCGTTTTCGTAGGGTGGGTTCTTGAACCCACGCGGTTCGACCCCTGCATGTCGAAACGTCGGCAAAAACGCCACCCGTCGCGAACCGTCTACATCAACAACACCTCCGCATCCTCCGGAATCACCACCCGCGTACTCTCCGGATACGCTTCCTCGCCATCGAACCGGTGGCAGAACACCGTCTCCTGAGCGTGGTTGCGCGCTTCCTCGCTCGTGCGCACGGTGGCCACGACCCGGGCGCCGTCGAGCAGGGTGAGCGGCACGTCGCGCAGGCGGCTGCAGACCGACACCGCGAGCTTGCGCGTGACGGCCCACACCACCGGTTTCTGGTACCAGGGCAGCAGCTTGCCGACCGAGCCGCGCGCGTCGTCGAGCAGGTGGCGCATTGCGCCGATGGTCCAGGCCTCGCGCGGCAGCGTCGGCACCAGCACCAGGTTGACCGACAGGTCCTCGGTTTTCTTGTTGATCAGGAAGTGGCCGCTGTCTTCGGCCATGCGGTCGTTCACCGGCACCATGAACAGACCATCGGCCTGGCGCGCAACCGGCAACGACTCGTTCCCGCCTTCAAGCCAGACCTGGAGGTCGTCCAGGCGCACGCCCTGGTGCGTGGGACGCAACTGCACGGCCAGGGCGGCGCGCCCGCCCAGGGCCTGCTGTACCGCCTTGGCCATCGGGTAGAACAGGTCGCGATAAGGCACCAGGCGCGTGCGCGAGGCCTTGACCTCGACCGTCTGGACGGCCGCATGGGGCGCCTCGACAGCCCCGGCCACGCCTGGGGCGAACAGGAGGAAGAGCAAAGGCGCGAGCAGCATGAACAGTCTTGGCATGGCCAACTCCGGACAGCTTCCAGGGGTATGGGAATATCCAATCGTTCCACGCCCATGCGAAAAACTCAACAGGCGTTGTAGCCAGTGTCGGTTTCGCGGCACAGTGGCCCCTTGATCCGGCTCAACCGTAGCAGGTCAACAGCAGTGCGCCCCAACCGTTAAGCGCGCTGGACGGTATTCGCCGTTCCTGTCACGACTATGGAGACCACATGATCAAGAAACTGATGCTCGCAATTGCCGCGCTGGCCGCTTCGACCAGCTTCGCCTTCGCTCAGGTCGACGTCAACAAGGCCGATGCCGCCGCCCTCGACGGCGTGAAGGGCGTGGGCCCGAGCATGTCGAAAGCCATCCTGGACGAGCGCAGCAAGGGCGAGTTCAAGGATTGGGCCGACCTGCAGAAGCGGGTCAAGGGCCTGGGCGAGAAGAAGGCCGCCAAATTGTCCGAGGCCGGCCTGCAGGTGAACGGCAAGGCGAAGGAGGGCGCTGCGATGGCGGCGAAGAGCGAGGCCAAGCCGGCCAAGGTCAGCGCCAAGGGCGCCGAGGCCAAGCCGGCCGAGGCCAAGGCAATGTAAGAGAGAAGCCGTCGGCGCCCGGTCACGGGCGGCGGCGGGTTCTCTGCCAACGACTTGAACAAATTTTTTAGCGTGTAAGTACTGCGAACAATCGCGTGTGCATGAGAAGATATGTTGCTTGATTGAAGCGCAACGTTTCCAAGGATTACCATGCCTCATGTTCGCATTACCGCCGGCCTGATCGCCGGCCTGGTCGCCGGCGGTGCCGCAGTTGCTGCACCCGCCGCACCTGCCGCTCCAGACGTCACCCGCCACCAGGCGCAGATCGACAAGATCGTCGCCGAGATTTCGCCCAAGCGCATCGAGAATTACATCCGCAAGCTGGTCAGCTTCGAGACCCGCCATACGATGTCCGAGACCGAATCGGACACGCGCGGCATCGGCGCCGCGCGCCGCTGGATCAAGAGCGAGCTGGAGCGTTGCGGCGCCGGCAAGCTGCAGGTCAGCTTCGACAGCCATATCGCGCCGGTCTCGGCACGCATTTCGCGTCCGACCGAGATCGTCAACGTGGTCGCGACCCTGCCGGGCGCCCAGGAAGCATCGAAGGACCGCCTGTACGTGGTCAGCGGTCACTACGATTCGCGCAACACCGATGTCATGGACGCCACCGGCAAGGCGCCGGGCGCCAACGACGACGCCTCGGGCACCGCGGCCGTGATGGAAATGGCCTGCGTGATGTCCAAGTACAACTTCGACGCGACCCTGGTCTTCATGGCCGTCGCCGCCGAGGAGCAGGGCCTGCTGGGCGCCGGCCACTGGGCCAAACAGGCGCGCGCCAACAACCTGAACGTTGCCGGCATGCTGAACAACGACATCATCGGCAGCTCGCGCGCCGACGACGGCCGTGTCGACAACAAGCAGGTGCGCCTGTTCGCGCAGAGCATCCCGGCGACCAGGGAGATGAGCGAGGCCGTGCGCCAGCTGGTCGCCACCGGCGGCGAGAACGACTCGATCACGCGCCAGCTCGCGCGCCACGTGAAGGAGCAGGGCGAGCGCTACGTGAAGGGCTTCAAGGTCAACGTGATCCAGCGCCACGACCGCTACCTGCGCGGCGGCGACCACATGCCTTTCCTGGAGCAGGGCTATGCCGCATTGCGCTTCACCGAGCCGAACGAGGACTTCTCGCACCAGCACCAGAACCTGCGCACCGAGAACGGCAAGGTCTATGGCGACCTGATCGACTTCGTCGACTTCGACTACACCGCCAGGGTCACCAAGGTGAACGCGGCGGCCCTGGCCTCGCTGGCGCTGGCGCCCGCCGCGCCGAAGGACGTCAAGGTGCGCACCGCGAATCTGACCAACGACTCGACCCTGGTCTGGGCAGCAAACGCCGAACCGGACGTCGCCGGCTACCGCATCGTCTGGCGCGAGACCACCGCGGCGCAGTGGGAAGGTTCGAAGTACGTGGGCAACGTGACCGAGGCCACCGTCAAGCTGTCGAAAGACAACTACTTCTTCGGCGTACAGGCGGTGGACAAGGACGGCAACGTCAGCCCGGCGACGTATCCGTTGCCGCTGCGCTGATCGGCGATGGCGCAGGCGGCAACGCCTGTGCCGTTCGCTTTTTGTAGGGTGGACACCTGTGTCCACGCGGTCTCACGGCTAGCCATGTGGCGCGACGGCTGAAATCGCTCTGTTTGTGATCACGATTGGATGTACGGCTGATCATCCGTGCTATACCGCGTGGACTCAGGAGTCCACCCTACCACCCCTCCCGCGTCGTCGTGCGGTCCTCTGGACCACATCACGACGCTCAATTGCTTATCGGATTAAAATGGTGGTTTGAAGAACCGCAAGAGAGCGAACATGGCTTACAAGACCATTGAAGATACGATCGGTAACACGCCGCTGGTGCAACTGGTGCGCCTGCCGGGTGCGGACGCCGCGGCCCGCAACAATGTCATTCTTGGCAAGCTGGAAGGCAACAACCCGGCGGGCTCGGTCAAGGACCGCGCTGCCATGTCGATGCTGAAGAACGCCGAAGCGCGCGGCCAGATCAAGCCGGGCGACACCATCATCGAGGCGACCTCGGGCAACACCGGCATCGCGCTGGCGATGGCCGCCGCAATCCGCGGCTACAAGATGGTGCTCTTGATGCCCGACAACCTGTCGATCGAGCGCCGCCAGAGCATGGCGGCCTACGGCGCCCAGATCATCCTGACCCCGAAGACCGGCGGCATGGAATACGCGCGCGACATGGCCGACCAGATGCAGAAGGAAGGCAAGGGCATCATCCTCGACCAGTTCGCCAACCAGGACAATCCGCGCGCCCACTACGAATCCACGGGCCCGGAAATCTGGCGCGACACCGAAGGGCGGATCACCCATTTCGTCAGCGCCATGGGTACGACCGGCACCATCATGGGCGTATCGCGCTACCTGAAGGAGCAGAACGAGAACGTGCGGATCATCGGCGCCCAGCCGGAAGAAGGCTCGTCGATTCCGGGTATCCGTAAATGGCCGCAAGCCTACCTGCCGAAGATCTTCGACAAGTCGCGCGTGGACCAGGTAGAGAACGTGAGCCAGGCCGCGGCCGAGCAGATGGCGCGCCGCCTGGCGGCCGAGGAAGGCATCTTCTGCGGCATCTCGGCAGCCGGTGCCTGCGAAGTGGCGCTGCGCATTTCGCAGACCGTGGAGAACGCGACCATTGTGTTCATCGTCTGCGACCGCGGCGACCGTTACCTGTCGACCGGTGTGTTCCCGGCGTAAGGGACAAACAGAAACAGAAATAACGAAGGGGCCACACGGCCCCTTTTTTATTGCCACAGGATCCCGGTCACACGACCGTCGTCAAGACCCTGTGCATGTCCGGCGCGCGGCCGGACCTGGCATTACGACTGCTCGCCGGTATTGCCGGTGGCCGCAGGCGCTGCGCCTTCCTTCGGCTTGAACTGCTTGTCGCTGATGCGGAACTTGTTGCGGCGGTCGCCCATCAGGTAACGCAGGTCGCGGATCGACAGGTCGCTCACTTCGTGCATGCGGATCAGCAGCGAAGCGCCAACCGGCAGGCGGTGGTGGCGGATTTTCGAGATGACCGGCGGCGCCACTTCGAGTGCGCGCGACAGGGCTGCGTCGTTCTTCAGGCGCAGGTTCTCGATCAGGGTGTCCAGCAGACGGTTCGGGTTGTATTGCAGCAGTTCATCCGATTCCGAATCGCTGTTCATATCAATGCCGACTTGGTTTGTCATGATTTCAATAATTCCTATGTGGGTTACGGAAAGTCGCTAGCGGCGTTTCGATTCCGGAAGGTCTTTCGAAAAAATCTACTCAATTGTACAACTATTTTTAGGTCTAGTACTTATGAGCAATAGAATTCGGTGCGAACGTCTCTGTTTGTTGTCTTATCGCAACAATAGCCGCAATGCAATTCTCTCACAAACTCACGGAAAAAATAATTGTTTTTTCGTTAAATTTGAGTGTAAAGGAAACAGCTTTTGGCCGCCGCACGTTTCAAAATGACATGCTCGGTTGACAACACTTTGGGGGGTATGTCATCCCCAAGAATGTTTCCATGGAGTATAGAAACGGGGACAACTGGGATACACCGGGGGAGTACCCGGTGCCGAAAAGAATTCACTACGGCAAAACCTTGCCGTTGAAGTTACAACCTGTTACAAAGTTTCCAGCTCTGCAATAGCCTACAGCAGCGCATTGTCGCGGGTTTCGCGCACTGCGCGGCCCAGGTCGATGACCGACATCGCATAGAAATAGCTGCGGTTGTACTTGGTGATGGCGAAGAAGTTGTCGCTGGCGGCCCAGTACTCGGTCGGCTCGGCGCCGTTCTGCAGATCGACCAGGCCGTACAGGCGCCCTTCCGGCAGCGGAATGTCGGGCGTGACGCCGGCGGCGGTCAATTCCTCGGGACGCAGCGTGGCGCTCAGGCCGCGCTCGAGCAGGGGTTCCCAGGCGCGGCTGGGCGAGACCGCGACCTGGATCACCACCGGCGCCGTGTCGCGCGGATTCCAGCCATGCTGGACCAGGAAGTTGGCGACGCTGCCGATGGCGTCGGAAGTCGAGCCGCGCAGGTCGACGTGGCCGTCGCCGTCGAAGTCCACGCCATACTTCAGGATATTGCCCGGCATGAATTGCGGCAGCCCGACCGCGCCGGCGAAGGAGCCCAGCAGCGAGAACGGATCGATGTTCTCGTGACGCGCCAGCAGCAGGGCGTTTTCCAGTTCGCTCCTGAAGAAGGCCGAACGGGCGGCCTGGTTCGGCGCTTCCGGATAGGCAAAGGCAAGGGTGGTGAGCGTATCGAGCACGCGGAAGCGGCCGGTGTCGCGGCCGTAGATGGTTTCCACACCGATGATGCCAACCAGCACCTCGGCCGGTACGCCATAGGTGGCTTCGGCCCGCGCCAGCGCTTCGGCGTTCTCGTTCCAGAAACGCACGCCGGCATTGATGCGGATCGGTTCGATGAAACGGTCGCTGTAGGCCTGCCAGTTCTTCGGCTTGCCCGGCGGCGCAGGTTTGACCAGTTGCACCGCCGACTCGACGAAGCGCACCTGGCGCATCAGCGAGTCGAGCGCGGCGCGGTCGAAACCATGCTTCGCCGCCATTTCGTCGGCAAAGTCGCGCACCGCCTGCCACTCGGCAAAATTGACCTGTTCGCCATCGTAGTCGATGGTCTTCGCCACCACCGCCGCGGCCACGGCCGGCGCCAGGGCCTTGACCACCGGCCTGGCACTGGCCTTGGCGGCCTTGCCCTTGGCCGCCTTGGCAGTTTTCGAGGCCTTGGCGGTCCTGGAAGCCTTGGCCGGTTTGGCTGCCTTGGCCGGACGCGTCTTCGCAGCGTGGCTGCTGTCGGCGGCGTTGACTTGCGAAATCGGGGCTGCGGCGAGGAGGAGAGCGGCGAGAACGGGTACGAACAGTTTCATCTGACTTGCGAAAGTAGGTGCTTCAAGGTCGCGGCAAGGTGGGCGTCGGCGGCGCGCGGCGCATAGCGCCAGCGGCTGTAGCGGTGCAGGAATTCCTGCGCGGCGGCCAATGCTTCCGGCTCCAGCCTGCCTGCCGCCCTGATCCGCGCGGCGTAGGCCTGCGGGCCTTCGTCTGCCGAGCGCGCCAGCCCGAGGCGGGACAGGCGGGTACACAGCGCCGAGTATAGCGCATCGACCGGATCAATTTCCCCGCGGCGGCGCAAAGTGCGCACGAGCAGCAACACAATTGCCAGGATGCCTAGCCAGAGCGGCCAGCGCCAGTCCAGCAGCGAGGACTGCAGCTGCTCGACCATGCCGCGCTGGCGCTGCGGCGTGTAGTTCAGCACCCACTGGTTCCAGCCATTGTTCATGGCGCCCACCGCGTAGCGCATCTGCAACAGCCAGGGGTGGGCTTCGCCGTCGATGCCGATCAGGCCCTGCAAGCCCTCGATGCCGAAGGGGGGACGCTGGGGCAGGGCGCCGCCGGCGCCGCGCTGCACGCGCTCGGGCGAGACCGCCGCCGTCGGGTCGACCCGCACCCAGCCGCGCCGCGCCAGCCAGACTTCGGCCCAGGCATGGGCATCGGACTGGCGCACCGTCAGATACCCATCCAGGGGATTCAGTTCGCCGCCCTGGTAGCCGGTGACCACGCGCGCCGGGATGCCGGCGGCGCGCATCAGGAACACGAAGGCGCCGGCATAGTGCTCGCAGAAGCCGGCCCGGCTGCCGTACAGGAAGCCGTCGACGGCGTCGCGCCCGAGCAGCGGCGGATTCAGGGTGTAGACGTAGTCGTCGCTGCGGAAACTGCGCAGCACGGTGTCGATGCGCCGGGCCGGATCGGGAATCGCACGCAGCTGCAGCCCGGCCATCAGGGCGCGCGGATTGCTGTCGGCAGGCAGTTGCAGCCACTGGTCGGCATCGAAAGGCAGGGCCTCGGCCTGCAGGCGGTAGTGCACGAAGGAGGCGACCTGGTAGCGCAGCCGCGTCTCGATCGGGTGCAGCGTGGTCATTTCGACCTCGCCGCTGAGCCGCGCGGCATTGCCCGCGACCAGCGGCAGGCGCTCCGGCATCTCGAGCGCGAACAGCCAGCGGTTGTTGGCCGGTTCCAGCGTGACCTCGTAGCGCAGCGGCTGGCCGGCCACCGACAGCGCCAGCCTGCGCCCATCCTGGGTCTGGTCCTGGGCTTGATCGTGGGCGGCGCCGACACGGGTCCAGGTGCGTCCGTCGTAGTCGCCCAGCACCGGGCCGCGCCAGTAGAGCAGCTCGCGGTGCGGCGCAGCGCCCTCGAACTTCACGCGGAAGGCCACTTCCTGCGACTGCGCCAGGTTCGCCAGCATGCCCGGCGCCATGGTCTCGGACAGCCCCGAACGCGCGCCGCCGGCGTCGCCCGGAATGCCCCACAGCGGCCCCTGGATGCGCGGGAACAGGAAGAACAGGGCCAGGGCCAGGGGCGCGGCCAGGCCGAGCATGCGCGCGCTCATCAGGAAGCGCTCGCGCAGCGGCGGTACCGCGCCGCTGAACTGGAAGCTCATCTGGGCGGTGAAGAGCAGCAGCACCGAGGCCGCCATCAGGAGCGCGGTGCCGATCCCCTGCTCGTAGAAGAAGTTGGTCAGCACCAGGAAGAAGCACAGGAAGACCACCACGAACAGGTCGCGCCGCGCGTGCATCTCGAGCATCTTGAAAGCCACCAGCAGCACCAGCATGGCGACACCGGCGTCGCGTCCGAGCAGGGTCTGGTAGGTGTGCATCACGCCGAGCATGGCCGCGGCGGCGAGCGGCAACAGGAGCAGGCTGGGCGGCATGCGCTTGCCCTGCAGGGTGATGGCGGCGCGCCAGGCCAGCGTCGCGCCGCACAGCAGCGAGACCCAGAGCGGCAGGTGGGCCGTGTGCGGGATGAGTACCAGCAGCGCGCTGCCGAGCAGCAGCAGGGTATCGGCCTTGTCGCGCGGGAGCGTGGACAGGCGGGACAGCACGGTCTTCATCGCGCGCTCTCCTTGCCGTACAGGGCCAGCGCGCGCAGGCAGGCCGCCTGGTGCGCGGCGCCCAGGCTGGCGTCGAAGTGTTCGGCGCCGAGCCGGAAGGCATAGGGCAGGGCGCGGCCTTCGGCTTCCAGCACCCAGCGCGTCATGCGCGACAGGCGCAGTTCCAGGTCCTCGCGCGGCGGCAGCGCCGCCAGGTCGAGCACCAGTTCGTCGCGCGTGCCGCCCTCGAAATGCTTGGTGGCGAGCTGCCCCCCTTCGCTCGGATCGAGACGCGCGATCTGGCGCCAGGCCAGGCGGCGCAGCGGGTCGCCCGGCTGGTAGGCGCGCACGCCGGCGAAGTCGTCGCTGCCGGCATGGCCGCTGCCGTCGCTCCTGCCGCCGCTGGCCTGGGGCAGCGGCGGCGCGCCTTCCTCGGGGAAGGGATAGACCAGGGCGTGCACCTCCGGGCGCCACCAGGCCCAGGCACGGAACAGCCCGAGGGGAAAGCGCGTGGAGAGCGCCAGGCGCGGCGCCGGCAGCCAGCCGCGCGCCTCGGTCGGTATGGCGATGCGCACGGTCGCGCTGGACGCCGGCGGCACGTCGACCACGTGGCGCGGCTCGCTCATCGACGCGACGTCGATCCGGATGGCGTAGCGCGCGCGCGTCCCGGGATTGGCCAGCTGCAGCTCGAACTGGGCTTCCTGGCCGGCGAACACGGCCGGCGCGCGGCCCGGCGAGAGCACCAGCCCGGCCAGGTTGCGCCAGGTGAGCACCATGTCGACCAGCGCGCAGGACAGCGCCATGAAGGTGAGGGCATAGCCCAGGCCCAGGTTGTAGTTGATCGAGCCGATCAGGAGGACCAGGACCAGCGCGCCGAAGCCCAGCCCCGGCCCGGTCGGCAGGATGTAGATGCGGCGCTGGCCGAGTTCGAGCGCGCCGGCGTCGCGCGCGCCATGCCGGCTGCGCGCGAGCCTGGCGCGCAGCCGGCTCGTGGCCGATCCTTCGGCCGATCCTGTGGCCGATTCCGTGCCCGATCCTGCGCTCGCCTGCGCCATGCCCGTCCTTATACCGGCACCGATTTCTGCAGCTGCAGCACCAGGTCGCGGCTGGCCAGGGCCATGCCCTGGGCCGACTTCAGGGGCCGCAGGCGGTGCGCGCAGACCGGCACCAGCACCGCCTGGATATCCTCGGGCAGTACGTGGTCGCGTCCTTCGAGCGCGGCCCAGGCGCGCGCCGCCTGCAGCAGCGCCAGGGTGGCGCGCGGCGACAGGCCCTCGGCGAACAGCGTGCCCTGGCGCGAGGCCTGGGCCAGCGCCTGCACGTAGTCGATCAGGGCGGGCGATGCGTGGATCCGGCGCAGCGACGCCTGGGCGTCCATCAGTTCGGCGGGCGTCATCGCGGCCTGCAGGGTGCGCAGCATGGCGCGCCGGTCCTCGCCCATCAGCAGCGCGCGTTCGGCGCTTGGATCGGGGTAGCCCAGCGACAGGCACATGAGGAAGCGGTCGAGCTGGGATTCGGGCAGCGGAAAGGTGCCGACCTGGTGCGCCGGGTTCTGGGTGGCGATGACAAAAAAGGGTTCGGGCAGGGGGCGCGTGACGCCGTCGGCCGTGACCTGGCGCTCTTCCATCGCTTCCAGCAGGCCGGACTGGGTCTTGGGCGTGGCGCGGTTGATCTCGTCGGCCAGCAGCACCTGGGTGAAGATCGGGCCGGGGTGGAACACGAAGCCGTTCTTCTCGCGCTCGTAGACCGAGATGCCGGCTACGTCCGCCGGCAGCAGGTCGCTGGTGAACTGGACGCGATTGAACTTCAGGCCCAGCGAGAGCGCCAGCGCATGCGCCAGCGTGGTCTTGCCCACGCCCGGCACGTCCTCGATCAGGAGGTGGCCGCCGGCCAGCAGGCAGGTGAAGGCCAGCCGCACCTGCTGGTCCTTGCCGACCACGATCTGGCCGACCTGGCGGGCTGCATCATGCAATTTGTCGAACATGCTTGGGTTCCAATGCTTGAATGGTGCGACGGTCCGGACGGCATGGTAGATTAGCGTCATTGGCAATCTTTCTTTCCCGCGGTCCGTCCGATTGATTCTATGCGAGAACCGGCATTCCCGGTGTATGGATGAGCAGCAAGACGGCGTACCGCGGGTCGAGCCCACCATGAGCGCACCATGAGCACAGCAATCTACAGCCACCCCGACTGCCTGCGGCACGACATGGGCAACTGGCACCCGGAGTCGCCGGACCGCCTGAAAGCCATCGACGACCAGTTGATCCTGGCGCGCCTGGAGGGCCTGGTGGAACGGCGCCTGGCGCCCCTGGCCGAAGAGCCGGCGCTGCTGCGCAACCATACCGCAGGCGCGCTGGCGCTGGTGCGCGATCACATCCCGGCCGAAGGCGAGTTCTATCCGCTCGATGCCGACACCATCCTCTGTCACGCCAGCTACCAGGCTGCCCTGCGCGCCGCCGGCGCGGCCCTCGCCGCCACCGACGCGGTGATCGCGGGAGACATCGACAACGCCTTCTGCTCGGTGCGCCCGCCGGGCCACCACGCGCGGCCGAGCGAGCCGATGGGCTTTTGCCTCTTCAACAACGTGGCGGTCGCGGCGCGCCATGCGCTGGAGGTGCACGGCCTGGAGCGCATCGCCATCGTCGACTTCGATGTCCACCACGGCAACGGCACCGCCGAGTCCTTCCGCAACGACCCGCGCGTGCTGATGGCGAGCTTCTTCCAGCATCCGTTCTATCCGTATTCCGAACCCGAGCCGATCACCGCCACCAGCGTGAACATCCCGGTGCCGGCCAGGAGCGGCGGCGACGTCGTGCGCCAGCTGGTGCGCGAGCACTGGCTGCCGGCCCTGCACGCCCACCGCCCGCAGATGATCTTCATCTCGGCCGGCTTCGACGCCCACCGCGACGACGACATGGGCGGCATGGCGCTGGTCGAGGCCGACTACGCCTGGATCACGCGCGAAGTGATGGCGGTGGCGCGCGAGCACGCGCGGGGGCGCATCGTCAGCTGCCTGGAAGGGGGCTACGACCTGTCGGCGCTGGGGCGCAGCGTGGTGGCGCACCTGAAGGTGCTGGCGGAGCTGGACTGATCACCACGGACCACCGCCGTTAATGTAGGGTGGGCGCCCCGTGCCCACCGGTACGATGATTTGTGTTGCCAACGAATCGGTGGGCACGGGGCGTGTTCAGCACAGAGACATAGGTAACACTTGTCTAGAGACATAGGTAACACCTTTTATGATCATTGCACAGCTAACAAGTGGAGTGTGCGATGCCTTGGAAGGAAAGTTCCCGTATGTCCTCTCGTCTTGAATTTGCCATGCTGGCGGATGCGTCTGACAGCAACATGACAGCGCTTTGCCAGTCTTTCGGCGTCAGCCGAAAGACTGGCTACAAGTGGCTCGATTTGTATCGGAAGCACGGCCCAGAAGGGCTGCAAGAGCGCTCACGCCGTCCTCTGTCGTCGCCCAAGCGATGCGGTGCCGAGTTGGAGGCGGCAGTGCTGGCCCTGCACGACAAGTATCCCTGCTGGGGTGCCCGCAAGCTCAAAGCACTGCTCCCCGAGACCGCGGGCAAACCGCATCCAAACACCATTGCTGCCATTTTGAGACGGCATGGGCGCCAACTAGTGCCTCATGTCAGCCAGACCAAGCCTGCCAAGGGACGCTTCGAACACGAGGAACCGAACAGCTTGTGGCAGATGGATTTCAAAGGCCATTTTGCCTTGACCAATGCAGCGGCCGGCCGCTGCCATCCGTTGACAGTACTGGATGATCACTCCCGCTTTTCGCTGTGTCTGGCTGCGTGCTCGGGCGAAGACGGCCCGCAGGCAAAGGCTGTGCTTACAAGGACGTTTCAAAAATATGGACTGCCGCAGCGCATTACCTGCGACAACGGTGCGCCTTGGGGAACAGCCGGGCATAAATCCATCTCGCGGCTCGAGGTGTGGCTGGTACGCCTGGGTATCCGCGTCAGCCATAGCAGTCCGCACCATCCGCAAACGCAGGGCAAGGACGAGCGGTTTCATCGAACGCTCAAGCGCGAACTCCTGGAGCGCTACGGTTATGGCTCGCTTGCCGCGTGCCAGGAGGCCTTCGATGCCTGGCGCGACCAATACAACCTGATTCGTCCCCACGAGGCACTGGGACAAAAAGCTCCCGCCACCCGCTACCAGCCCAGTGCGCGCAGTTTTCCATCCCACCTGCCGCCGATCGAATATGACGACGGCGACATCGTGCGTACCGTACAGCGGCACGGCCAGATCAATTTCAAGGGCCGCAGTTACTTTGTGGGTGAAGGTTTGTACCAAGAGCCTGTGGCAATCAGAGCGACGGATCAGGACGGCGTCTTCAACGTCATCTTCTGCCACCAACAGGTTGCACAGATCGACCTCGCCAGCAGCTAAAATAGCACCACGCAGTGTTACCCATGTCTCTAGACAGGTGTTACCTATGTCCCTGTGCTAAACAGGGCGCCCACCCTACGGCGTCTGAATTAAGCTTGCGCGAATGCATATAATTCCCATGTGAATCTTGATTAAAGGCAAATTTCCTTTGCATTTGTTTTAAAACGACAAAATCTTCTCCGGTCAATCGCACGATTGACACTCATGCATACCAGACATACAGTCAGCTCAGCCGTAGCAAGCGGCTGCGCCTGCGTCAGCTGGCAGCGATGGCGTTCGACACAGGCGTCCACTCAAACGAGAAGGAGGAGATTGTGAAGAAAGCATTCCGGATGGCGCTGGCGCTCTGCCTGCTTGCCGCTTCCAGTTTCGCGGCGGCAGCCAACTACACGCTGTGGATCAACGGCCGCGGCGGCGGCGGGACGATCGGCAACTACAACAGCTTCACCTATTGGGGCCCGGGCACTACCGCCGCCGGCGTCAACAAGAAATCGGTCAACTGGGACGGCAAGAGCAGCATCGCTTCGCAAAGCGGCAAGATCCGCGACGCCCTCGACTGCTTCTGCACCGGTGGCAACTGGTGCTACATCGCCACCCACAGCGCCGGCGACCTGATCTTCGGCTACACCCTCGCCAACTACGGCGGCTCGGCGCGCCTGAAGAAGAACGCCACGCCGAATTCCTCCGGCGTGTGCGGCAACTCCGACGGCAGCTCGCAGACCGGCTGGAACATCAAGTGGGTGCGCGCCGCCTCGGGCGCGGGCGGCGGTTCGGAACTGGCCGACGCCGGCTCCTGGGCCCTGACCGAAGACCTGGTCAAGGACCTCAAGACCAGCACCGCGCGCGCCATGTACAACCACAACACCACGCGCAACATCTGGTTCTACATGTACGCCGGCGCCAAGGGTACCGCCTACTCGGGCATCCTGCCGGGCCAGGACGACGAGGCCATTGCCTACCACAGCAGCGGCGGGGTGGCCGGCAGTTCCGGCGGCTCCTATTGCAACCCGAGCGACTGGCTGTGCAACGACCTGACCTTGGGCACGGCCGCCAACGAAGGGGGCACGGCCAAGTGGAGCTACCACTCGGTCAGCTTCCGCGACGATGGCGAAGCCTATAACCACTATGCCAATGGCAACTGGGGCGGCATCGTCGGGGTGGTCCGCAACGCCGTGGTGAACAGTGCTCTCTGACCGTCCACGAAACAGGGAGGGCGGCAGCCTGCGCAGCTGGCTGCCGCTGGCGCTGCTTGCAGTGCTGGCGGCGGCCGTCGGCTGGCTCGCCCTGCGCGGGCCCGGCGAGGCTGCCCCGGCCGCGCCAGGCGCGGCTCCCTCTCCATCGCCGCAGGGGCCGCAGTTCTTCGGCCAGGTCGGCGGGCAGCCGGAAGCGCCGCCCGCCGCCGCCGAGCGCGCCCAGCGGCGCCAGCAACTGGTCGAGCAGGTGCAGCTGGCCGACCATACCTATTGCAGCTACCGCGAGGGCAGCAAGTATCCGATGAGCTCGCGCCCGATGTCGCAGAATCCCGACCAGGCCTGGCCGAACCGGCCGGTGACCGACATGTCGCCGATGCGCACCGGCGACCGCGGCAGCAACCCGAACATCCTGGTGCAGACCTCGCAGTCGCGCGTCTACATGGCGGCCAACGAGTCGGTCGCCTTCTCGATCCGCGCGGTGTCGCCGGACGGCGCCGTGCTGCCGCTGGTGGTCACGCGGGCGGTGGCGGCCGGCATCATGACAGCCGGATCGCGTCCGACCACCCAGGTCGCGCTCGCCTTTGCCGACGACGGCGCGGGCGCCGACCCGGTGCCGGGCGACGGCGCCTTCGCCGCGGTGCTGACACCGGCGCAGACGGGACTGGCGGGCTTTCACGGGACGATACGCACCGAGGTGCGCTACACCGCCGGCGGCCAGAAAGGCGTGCTGATCTTCGATGTGATCTACTCGCCCACGGTGCCGGCGGTCTGGGCCGGGCCGCCGCGCGAGATCGTCGAGGACGGCTCGCTCGCCTTCGTGCTGCGCGCCGACGTGCGCAAGCCGGGCCGCTACGTGGTGACGGGACGCATCGACGATGCGAAAGGCCGTCCGTTCGCGCTGGCCACCTTCAACGAGGTGCTGGGACCGGGGCCGAACGACATCAAGCTGACCGTCTTCGGCAAGCTGATGCACGACGGCGCGCCGGCGCTGCCCCTGACCCTGCGCGACGTCGAAGGCTACCTGCTCAAGGAAAACACCGACCCGGACCGCGAACTGATGCCGCGCCTGGAAGGACCGGTGATGAAGAGCAGGACCGCGACCCTGAACGGCATCTCGGACGCCGAATGGACCAGCGAAGAGCGCGAGCGCTACCTGACCGAGTTCGCGAAAGACCGCAAGCAGGCGCGCGGCGAGCTGGCGAAGTTCGATCCGACGCAGGCCCTGCCGCCGAGCGCCTGCGAGACGCCCGGGAGGTAAGCCGGCGACTGGTGGGCGCCCCGTGCCCACCGTACTTGACGAGAGAAACGCTATCGACCTTCGCCAGCCGCTACTCCCTGCACTCCACTGTTCCGTATCCTTCTCCCGACGTCCTCGTGCGCGCGATTGACGCCCCGGCGCCCTTGCTCTTAGATGGCGGTAACAACAAGAACGGAGGAAGACATGGGACGTCCTGCACGCATCGCCGTTGCGCTGTGCCTGCCCGGCCTGTTTGCCGCCGGCCTGGCCAGCGCCACCAATTACACCTTGTGGATCCACGGCCGCACCGGCGGCGGCGCGATCGGCAACTACAACGACTTCACCTACTTCGGGCCGAACGCCACGCCGGCCGGCGTCAACAAGAAATCGGTCAACTGGGATGGCAGGAGCGGCGTCGCCTCGCAAAGCGCCTACGTGCGCAATGCGCTGGACTGCTTCTGTACCGGCAACAACTGGTGCTACATCGCCACCCACAGCGCCGGCGACATGCTGATCGGCTACACGCTGGCCAACTATGGCGGCTCGACGCGGCAGGTGACGAACGCCCAGGCCAATGGGGCGGGCGTGTGCACCGCCAGCGGCGGCAGCCAGACCGGCTGGAACATCAAGTGGGTGAGGGCGGCCGCAGGTTCGGCCGGGGGCACCGAACTGGCCGACATCGGCTCCTGGATCACCAGCGAGCCGCTCGCGCAGCAGCACAAGGTGGCCACGGCGCGCGCGCTGTACAACCACAACGACACGCGCGGCATCTGGTTCTACATGTATGCGGCGGCCAGGGGCACGCTGTATTCCTTCGTCCTGCCGGGCCAGGACGACGAGGTGGTGGCCTACCACAGCGCGGGCGGGGTGTCGGGCAGCTCGGGCAGCTCCTTCTGCAATCCGGGCGACTGGTTCTGCAACGACCTGTCGCTGGGCGCGGGCGCGAACCAGGGCGGACGGCCGAAGTGGGCCTACCATTCAGTGGTGTTCAGGGATGACGGCGAGGACTACGGCCACTACACCGACCGCAACTGGGGCGGCGTGACGGCGCTGGTGCGGCGCGACATGGAGAACCTCGCGCGCTGATTCGGCAGGGTGGGCGGCTCTACCTGGGACGGTGCTGAGGCCTGCCGTTTGCGCCGCCTACCCTACGTCCTGCTCGTGCGCGGCGTTCAACCCGCACCGTTCTTGCGCGCCGCGCGCTTCTCCGCCGGACCCGGCCGCTTGCCGACCACATACACCACGTACATCGGCTGCATCGGATCGATCACGGGCTGCGCGAGTTCGCCCTCGGCGACGGCATTGTCGACCGTGCGCGCCATCGGCGCCGGCGCGGCGCGTTCGGCCGGACCGCTCAGGCAGGCCGCCGCTCCCAGTACGATCAGGGCCCCGAAAATCCACACTTCCGCATTGCGCGCAAATCCCATGATGTTCTCCTCGACCCGGCTTGATGTGGCCGGTAGGCTCATGGTGCCCAGCTGGGGATGATTCGTTATTGCAACGGATCAAGCCATTTTCATTCCCGGTGGAAACATTGCAACATCTAGCCGCGACGGCGCGGGGGCGGTCAGCGTAGAATACCGCCTCGTCAGAAGAAATTGGAAAGCACAGCATGTCGATACAATGGTTCCCGGGCCACATGAACTCCGCCAAGAAGCAGGCGGAGGAGCAGATGGAAAACATCGATCTCGTGATCGAGGTGCTCGACGCACGCCTGCCGGAGGCGAGCCGCAATCCACTGGTCGAGAAGATGCGCAAGTTCCGCCAGCGTCCCTGCCTCAAGATCCTGAACAAGATCGACCTCGCCGACCCGGTCGCCACCGCCGCCTGGAAAGCCTTCTACGACGCCCAGGAAGGCGTGACCGCCTACCCGATGACGACCAAGAAGCCGGCCGATGTCGCGCGCATCCCGCAGCTGGCGCTGTCGCTGGCGCCGCACCGTGGCGTGCCGACCAAGCCGCTGCGCATCATGATCATGGGCATCCCGAACGTGGGCAAGTCGACCCTGATGAACGCGCTGCTGAAAAAGCGCGTGGCGAAAGTCGGCGACGAGCCGGCCGTCACCAAGACCCAGCAGAAGCTCTACCTCGACAAGCACACGGTGCTGGTCGACACCCCGGGCCTGATGTGGCCGAAGATCGAGATGGACAGCGACGGCATGATGCTGGCCGCCAGCCACGCGATCGGCACCAACGCCCTGATCGAGGAAGAGGTTGCCTTCTTCCTGGGCGACCTGCTGCTCGAGCGCTACCCGCACCTGCTCACTGCCCGCTACGGCTTCAAGACCGAGGGAATGGACGGCATCGCGGTGGTCGAGAACGTCGCCTCGCGCCGGGGCTTCCGCGTGCGCGGCGGCGAGTACGACATCGAGAAGGCGGCCCACGTGCTGCTGCACGACTACCGCACCGGCGCCCTGGGCCGCATCAGCCTGGAAACCCCGGAAACCCGCGCCGTACGCATCGCCGCGCATGAAGTCGAGATGGCCGAGAAGGCCCGCATCGCCGCCGAAAAGGCCGCCGCCAAGGCCGAAGAAGCCGCACGCGGCAAGCGCGGCACTTGATCCGCCGACGCTATCGCAAGGCAGCGGCCTGAACCGTAGGGGGGCACTCCGTGCCCACGCGAAAGCTTGAGCGGTCCGCTGCCCGTGTCTTAGCCGCACACACCGCATACCACCCCGGCATCCACAGGATCAGCCAACGGCTCGCTCGTCAAGCCGCCTCCCCAAACCTGAAACTCGACACCGCCAGGCTGCCAAAGAACGCATCCTCGTGATACACGTTGGCCGCCACCTCCTGCTCGGCCGCCCCCAGCGCCACCATCAGCGGAATCAGGTGCTCCTCGCGCGGATGCGCGGCCCTGCTTGCGGGCGCCTCGTTCCAGCGCAGCAGGGCGGCGGTGCGCGCGGCCGGATCCAGCGCCAGCAAGGTCCGGTTCAGCCAGCCATCGAAGGCGTGCGAGGCTTCCCGCCCGGCCGGCCCGAACTGGCGCAGGTTGTGGAAGGACAGTCCGCTGCCGATGATCAGGACGCCTTCCTCGCGCAGGGGCGCCAGCGCACGCCCGGCCTCGACGTGGGCGAGCGGATCGAGGTCGCGCCGCAGCGACAACTGCACCACCGGCATGTCGGCCGCCGGATAGACCGGGTACAGCATCGAGAAGGTGCCGTGGTCGAAGCCGCGTTCGGCGTCCAGCCCGGCCGGGTGGCCCGCCGCCTCCAGGAGTGCCGCCACGCGCGCGGCCAGGTGCGGATCGCCCGGGGCGGGGTAGCGCACCTGGTAGGTGTGGGGCGGAAAGCCGCCATAGTCGTAGATCATGCCCGGCGCCGCCGAGGACGAGACCATGAAACGCGGCGCTTCCCAGTGGCTGGTCACCACCAGCACCGCCTTCGGACGCGCGCCGAGCTGGCGCGGGATGTCGACCAGCGAGGCTTCCAGCCTGTCGTAGGCCGGGCCGTATTCCTGCTTCAGCCAGGGCCAGGGGCCGCCGCCGTGGGAGACGAAATAGGTGGGCAGGCGGGTGGACATGGCGGCTCCTTCATGTTGGCGACGGGATCGATGGTAGCCGATCCGGCATGCGGGCGTGGCTGGTAGCTTCGCCGCGGTCTCACTGCACGCATCCACGCGGCCTGGCGGCCACCACCCGGGATGACCCCAGCCCTTGCCCGTTATATAATCCTCCCTGTTCTGGTGCCCGCGCGCGATCTGCGTGCGCAGTTAAACGGGAAACACGATGCTTGCTGCGCCTCCGGCGCACGGCAAAGGTGTGCTGCCCCCGCAACGGTGAACAAGCGTCGCCCCGGCGACAGGCCGCTTCGATATGCCACTGTGCCCATGCATAGGAAGGTGAGGCGGTCCGACTTGCGAGCCCGGATACCGGCCAGGACAGGTGGACGTCCCAGAGGAACGTTCGTTGAATCCGGCTTGCGGGGACGCAGACCGGATGCACACTTTTCAAAAGAATCACAACATGACTTTTGCTGTCCCGAACAGCGCGCCGGCGTTCAAGCCGCTCGCGCTTGCCTGTGCCGTTTCCCTTTCCCTGTTCGCCGGCGCCGCCAGCGCCGAGCAGGCCATGACCACCGTCCACGTCACCGGCGCGCGCTTCGCCAGCGACGCGGCCCTGGCGCCGATCGGCGCCACCGTGATCACGGCGGACGACATCCGCCGCGCCGGCGCCACCGACGTGAACGCCGCGATCCGCAAGGTCGGCGGCGTCTACGGCCGCCAGAGCCTGGACGGTTCGCCCGACTTCGCGCTCGACCTGCGCGGCTTCGGTTCGAACAGCAGCCAGAACCTGGTGATCCTGGTCGACGGCGTGCGCATGAACGAGAACGAACAGGCCGGCGCCGTGCTGTCCTCGATCCCGGTCGACACCGTCGAGCGCATCGAGATCACGCGCGGCGGCAGCAGCGTGCTGTACGGCGAAGGCGCGACCGGCGGCGTCATCAACATCATCACCAAGCGCGGCGCGCAAGCCGGCTACCACGGCTCGCTGAGCCTGGAAGGCGGACGCTTCGACCAGTACGACGCGCGCGCTTCGGTGCGCCACGGCGAGGGCCCGCTGTCCTTCGACCTGGCCGCCGCCAAGCAGGGCACCGACAACTACCGCGAGAACAACGAATTCCGCCAGAAGACCATCAGCGGCGGCGTCCAATGGGCGGCCGACGGCAGCCGCCTGGGCCTGCGCGTGGAAAGCGCGCGCCAGGACATGCGCTTCCCGGGCGCGCTGAGCCTGGAGCAGTTCGAAGCCAATCCGCGCCAGACCTTCAAGCCGGACGACTTCGGCACCCTGGCCAGCGACCGTGTCGCCCTGTCGGCCGAGCACCGCATCGGCAGCGTCGAACTGGCGGCCGAGCTGTCGCACCGCGAGCGCGAAGTGACCTCGGCCTACGACTTCGGCGGCTTCCTGTCCGAGGCGACCTACCGCGCGCGCCAGACCCAGTTCTCGCCGCGCCTGCGCCAGATCGCGCGCTGGGACGGCATGCTCAACGAAGTCGTGGCCGGCGTCGACCTGATCCGCTGGGAGCGCAGCACCAGTTTCGGTTCCGATGCCAGCCAGGATTCGAAGGCGCTCTACCTGCGCGACGAGATGCGCTTTGCCGGCGCCTACAACGCCCGCCTGGCCCTGGGCGCGCGCCATGAGCGCTTCGAGAAGGACGAGGGCAATACCAGCCTGGGCGTGCCGGCCGGCGAGCAGTCGCAGAACGGCTGGAGCGTCGAGGGCAGCGTCGACCCGGTGGCGGGCATCACCGTGCACGCCAAGGCAGGGCAGAGCTACCGCATCCCGAACGCCGACGACAACGGCTACCGCTCGTCCAGCGCGCTGCTCGACGTGCAGACGTCAACCGACCTCGAGCTGGGCGTGAGCGCCGGCAGCGAGGAACGCCGCATCGCCGCGCGCGTGTTCCGCCACCGCCTGAAGAACGAGATCTTCTACGATCCGACCCTGTTCGGCGGCTACGGCGCCAACACCAACCTGGATCCGACCCGCCGCCAGGGCGTGGAAGTCGAAGGCCAGCTGGAATTCGCGCGCGACTGGCGCGTCACCGGCCAGTGGCAGCATGTGCAGGCCGAATTCACGGACGGCCCGAACGCCGGCCGCGAGATGGTGCTGGTGCCGAAGAACGTCGTCACCGCGCGCCTGGCGTGGATACCGTCGAACGGCCAGAGCGCCGACATCGGCGTGCAGTACGTGTCGAGCCAGCGCTACGGCAGCGACTTCTCCAACACCTGCGGTGCGCGCATCCCGTCGTATACCACGGTCGACGCACGCTATGCGCGCAAGGTGGGCAACTGGGAATTCGCGGTCGCCGGCCTGAACCTGGCCGACCGCCAGTACTTCAGCAACGCCTTCGCCTGCCGCGGCGGCATCTACCCGAGCGACGGCCGCCAGCTGAAGCTTTCGGCACGCTACGACTTCTGATGCCGTGAACGCCTTGCCCGCCGCCTCGCCCTCGCGTCAACGTGCGACTCTGGTCTTGCTGGCCGGGCTCGCGCTGCTCGCGCTTGCCGGGGCGGGCCTGGCGGGCTCGGTCGCCGTGCCGCCGGCCGAACTGCCGCGGGCGCTGGCCAGCCTGCTGGCCGGCGCGCCCGAGGGCATGGCGGCAACCCTGCTCGACCTGCGCCTGGGCCGCGCCAGCAGCGCCTTCGCCACCGGCGCCGCGCTGGCGCTGGCCGGCGTCATGATGCAGGCCCTGGTACGCAATCCACTGGCCGACCCCTACGTGCTGGGCGTGTCGGCCGGCGCCGCGGTCGGGGCCCTGGCTGCGCTGCTGTTCGGCGCGGCCTTGTGGGCGGTCGACCTCGGCGCCTTCGGCGGTGCGGTCGGGATCTCGCTGCTGCTCTACCTGCTGGCGCGGCGCGACCTGGGAGGAGGGCGGGCGGCGGTGCGCACCGGCGAGTCCGGCGTGCTGCTGCTCACCGGCGTGGTGCTGGCCTCGGCCTGCATGGCGCTGGTCACCCTGATGCTGTCGGTGGCGCCCGAGTCGCGCCTGCGCGGCATGGTGTTCTGGATGATCGGCGACCTGGCCGGCGCCGGCTGGCGCCTGCTGCCCTGGCTGGTGCTGGCAGCGGCCCTGCTGCTGGCCATGCGCCGCGCCCGCGCCCTGAACGTCATGGCCCTGCATGCCGACGCCGCCGTGGCGCTGGGCGTCGATGTCGCCTTCGAGCGCCGCTTCCTCTTCCTCTGTTCGGGGCTGCTGACCGCCTGCGCCGTCACCACCGGCGGCAGCATCGGCTTCGTCGGGCTGGTCGTGCCGCACGCCTGCCGCTATGCCTTCGGCCCGGACCATCGGATATTGTTACCCGCTGCCACCCTCGTGGGCGGCAGCTTCCTCGTGCTGGCCGATACGCTGGCGCGCACCGTACTGGCGCCGCAGCAGCTGCCGGTCGGCGTGCTGACCTCGCTGATCGGCGTGCCCGTCTTCCTGTTCCAGCTTCACCAACTGCACCTGCGCCGCCGATGATTTCCACCCACGACCTGACCCTGCGCGCGGACGCCCGCGTCCTCCTGGAAGGCCTGAACTGGCGCGTCGGCGCCGGCGAGAGCTGGTGCGTGATCGGCCCGAACGGCGCCGGCAAGAGCACGCTGCTGCGCACCGTGGCCGGGCTGCGCACGCCGGACGCGGGCAGCGTCGTCCTGGACGGCAAGCCCCTGGCCGCCTGGACCCTGCCGGCCCTGGCGCGCCAGCGGGCCTACCTCGCGCAGTCGCGCGGCGACGCCTTTGCCTACCGCGTCATCGAGACCGTGCTGATGGCGCGCCACCCCTACCACGCCGACCGCTACTGGGAAGGCAGCGACGACCATGCCGCCGCCGAAAGCGCGCTGCGCACGCTCGACGTGCTGCACCTGGCCCAGCGCGACGTGCGTACCCTGTCGGGCGGCGAGCGCCAGCGGGTGGCGATCGCCGCGCTGCTGGCCCAGGACACGCCGCTGCTGCTGCTGGACGAACCGGCCAATGCCCTCGACCTGGCGCACCAGGTCGCGGTGACCGAACTGATGGCGCGCCTGTGCCGCGAGGAGGGCAGGACGGTGGTGAGCGTCGGCCACGACCTGAACCTGGCCTGGAGCGGCGCCACCCATGCGCTGCTCCTGAACGGCGACGGTAGCTGGCATGCCGGGACGACGGCCGAGGTGATGCGCCCCGACCTGCTCAGCGCCTGCCTGGGCCACCCGATCGCAGCCATCGCCCACGGCAGCCGCACCGTCTTCCTGCCCGACGCGCCGCGCCATGGCGCGACCCTCGTTCCTGTCCGGAGAACCCCATGAGAGCGCTTCTTCGTCTCCTGCTTCCCGCACTGCTGCTGTTGTCGACCTGCGCCGCCGGGGCGGCCATCACCGTGGTCGACGACGCCGGCCGCCGCGTCACGCTGGCGCGCCCGGCCCAGCGCGTGATCTCGATGGCGCCGCACGTGACCGAGCTGCTGTTCGCAGCCGGCGGCGGCGCGCGCATCGTCGGCGCCATGAACTACAGCGACTACCCGGCGGCGGCGCGCAGCATCCCGCTGATCGGCTCGAACAGCCAGATCGACCTCGAGCGCGTAATCGCGATGAAGCCGGACCTCCTGATCGTCTGGCAGAGCGGGAACACGGCGCGCCAGATCGCCCAGCTGCAAAGCCTGGGCTTGCCGGTCTTCCACAGCGAGCCGCGCAAGCTCGACGAGGTGGCGACCAGTTTGCTGCGTTTCGGCCAGTTGCTCGGCACCGAGCAGGCCGCACAGGCCGCCGCCGCCCAGTACCGGGCGAAACTGGCCGCGCTGCGCGCGCGCTACGGCCAGCGCCCGCCCGTGACCGTGTTCTACCAAGCCTGGGACAACCCGCTCTACACCCTCAACGGCGAGCAGATCGCCAGCGACGCGATCCGCCTGTGCGGCGGGACGAACATCTTTGCCGGCCTGAAGACGATCGCGCCCCAGGTCAGCGTCGAGGCCGTGGTGCAGGCGGACCCGGAAGCCATCGTCGGCGGCAAGCTGTACACGCCGCAGGACCGTGGCCTGTCGATCTGGCAGCCCTACCGTGGCATGACGGCGGTGCGCCGCCACAACCTGTTCACGCTGGACGAGGAACTGCTCACCCGGCCGGGCCCGCGCATCGTCGATGGGGCCGCCGCGCTGTGCCAGCGCCTGGAAGAGGCGCGCGCACGGCGCCGCTGAGTGTCGTCTGCGTGTCCGCCAAGTGTCGTTACAAGGCGCGTTACAGCGGTAAGCAAATGCAAAAAAGCGCGGCTTTCCCGGAGGGCCGCGCAAAAAAGTGGTAATCTCGCGGTCGTTTTCTTCAACTCCAGACAAGAAGGATATTTATGCGCCGCTCCCTGCGTTTAGCCCTGATCGCCGCCAGCCTGGTCGCCAGCACCGCTTTCGCTTCGCCCACCAATCCGCAGAACGGCGTCGAGTACGTGACGCTGGCGGCGCCGCAACCGGTCCAGACCACCGGCAAGAAAGTCGAAGTCATCGAATTCTTCGCCTATCACTGCCCGGCCTGCTTCTCGCTGGAACCTGGCCTGAACGAATGGGTCAAAAAGCAGGGTGACAACATCGTCCTGCGCCGCGTGCACCTGCCTTTCCAGGGTCCGAACGATCCGGAAGCGCACCTGTACCTGACGCTCGAGGCGATGGGCAAGCTCAACGAAATGCACAGCAAGATCTTCCATGCCGTGCACGTGCAGCGTGTGCGCCTGATGAAGGACGAGCAGATCATCGACTGGGTCTCGAAGAACGGCATCGACCGCGCCAAGTTCCTCGAAACCTGGAACTCGTTCAGCGTCATGACCAAGCTGCGCCGCCTGCCGCAGGTCACCAACACCTACCAGGTGAGCGGTACGCCGACGATCATCATCGACGGCAAATACCAGACCTCGCCGGGCCAGGTGGCGGAGAAGCTGAAGATCAACGACCGTAACCAGATCCTGCAGGCGAGCTTCCAGGTCATGGACGCGCTTGTTGCAAAGGCAGCCAAGTCGAAATGAGTGATACGGAACGCAAGGTCCTCGAGATGTACGAGGGCTCGCGCCCGCGGGAAGAGGACCTGTTCGAGACCAGCAATGTGAACCACATTGCCTGGTCTCTTGTCGTTATCCTGGCCGGCCTCGTGATCTGGCTCTGCATTGCGCTCGTCAATGCGGAGAACCAGCGTTACGCGCTGATCAGCAACAAATGTCCGGACCCGGTGTTCAAGGGCGGCGTCGACAAGGCCTGCCTCTACACCGTGAAATCGCGCGACCACTGGTGGGAACACCTGTGGTACGGCTTCACCCACGTCAAGCCCGAGCGCAAGTAAGGCTTCGCGGCCTGGCCGTCGAACCGTAGGGTGGGCGCCCAGTGCCCACCATTGCACAATTCCCGCCGTGGCGAATTGTGATCACATCGGCGACACACGGTGGGCACGGGGCGCCCACCCTACGATTCCGTAGTAATTTTTATCCGGTTTCGTATCAGGCCGGCAGCGCGATCACGAAGCACGCGCCGCCCAGCCCCGATTTTTCCACTGTAATCGTTCCGCCGTGCAGCAGCACCGCCTTGCGCGCGATCGACAGGCCGAGGCCGAAGCCGCCGGTCGTCCGGTCGCGGCTGCGGTCGAGCCGGTAGAAGGGCTCGAAGATGCGGTCGCGCTCGTCCTCGGGGATGCCCGGCCCGTCGTCCTCGACGACGAGGATGAGCTGCCTGCCATCGCGCCGCGCCGACAGCCGGATCGATGCCGCCGCGTACTTCTGCGCATTCCTCAACAGGTTCGACAGCGCCCGTCCCAGCAGGCGCGAATCGGCCTCGAGCGTGCCCAGGTCCTCGCCGGCCTCGACAGCGAGCGCCTGGGCGCCGGGCGGCAGGGCGGCCACGGTCGCGCGCAGCAGGTCCGCCACATCCACGCTCTCGCGCTGCAGCGCCTGCTCGCTGCCCAGGCGCGCCATGCCCAGCAGTTCATTGACCAGCGCGTTCAGCTCGCGCAGATCGCCTTCCATCGCGGCGATGCGCGGACGCAGGGCGGGGTTGTCCGCCTTCGTGTCCAGCAGTTCGAGCGCGAACTCCAGGCGGGCGATCGGGGTGCGCAGTTCGTGCGACACCGAATGCAGCAGGTTCTTCTGCGCCACCAGCAGTTCCTCGATGCGGTCGGCCATGTGGTCGATCCGTTCGGCCAGCGGATAGATGCTGGCCGAGCGCGGCATGCGCGCCCGCGCCGACAGCCGCCCGGCGCCGAACTCGTCGGCCACGCGCGAAAGCCGCTGCAGGCCCTGCCAGTGCGAACGCGACCACAGCGCGATCGGCAGCAGCAGCGCCAGCGCGACGATCACGTAGCGCACCGCTTCCATCTTGAGGGCCAGGTTGATGTCGATCGGCAGGTCGCGGGCGTGGATGACTTCCTCGTCGCTGCCGATGTAGCGCTCGCCGCTGAGGTCGACCCGGCGGTAGAAGGCCTTGTTGTCGACGTCGAGCACGACCTCGCCGCGTTCCAGCGCGGCCAGGCTGGCGCCGGGCAGGGCGGCGCGCGCAGCCTGCAGGCTGACCAGGTCGAAGCGGGTGTCGGAGACTTCGCGCACCCGGTTCAGGCGCACCAGCCATTCGTCGGTCGGGGCTTCGTCGACGTATTGCTCGATCAGGAAGATCTGCGCCGCGGCCTGGCGCCGCGCGATGTCGTCGAGCGGATCGCCGAACAGGCGGCTCATGGCAAAGTAAATGACGAAGGTCGCAGCCGTGATCGACAACATCACCAGCATGAAAAAGCGGAAGAAGATCCGGTTCACCCGCTTCCCCCGCAACACTGACAGTTACCCAGCAACCTTCGACACATTGTTTTTCTCCTAACGCCATTGTATAGGAGCAAGGACGCTGGTGGTGCTTACACAGCGGTGCCGACAAATCGGTGCTTACAAATTCACGACAAATGGCCGACATCTCCGGGGAGATTGGAAATTGCCTAACGGATAAGATAACCAGGATTCAGGTTTTCCGTTTGCCCACTCGATACGCGAGTGTCGGTGGGTTTTTTTATTCCGGTCGCCGCCATCCGGCGCGTGGCCATCCCGAGCCCGGGTGGCGGCGCGTGGTCACGGCCATGGCGCTGCCGATTGTCGAGAACCATGCTGTAAGGATATATCGGATAAGGCTTGCCTCAACGTAAAATACCGGCACGTCCATCCTTTGCTCCCACCATGAACAAGCTTCTCGCCCTGGCGCTTGCTGTCGTATCGAGCGGCGCCTCCGCCCAGACCCCGGCCACGAATCCGATGCCGGATGGCAGCCGCGACATGTATGCCGGGCTCGGCCTCGTCTCGGCCCCGCGCTACGAAGGGGCGCGGCACAGCGAGCGCCATGCCTTGCCAGTGCTGCAGGTGCAATGGAGCAATGGCGTGTTTGTCTCCGGAATGAGCGCCGGCATGCACCTGGCCCGCGACCCGCGCCTCGAATACGGTCCCCTGGTCCAGTTGCAGCGCCGCCGCGACGAGGGCGGCGCCGGCGGCGGGATCGACGGCGTCGGCAGCGCACGCTACTCCATGGTGGCGCTGCCGCAGGTGGAGCCGGGCGGGAACAGGCTCGTCGGCATGGAGCCTGTCCACACCCGCCTGCTGGGCGGGGCTTTCCTGAACTACTACCTGACGCCCGACTGGCGTCTCACCAGCAGCCTGCTGTACGGCGCCGGCAACGAGCGCGACGGCGCACGCCTGGACCTGGGCGTGCAGCGCCTCGCGATGCAGCTCGGCGCGCACCATCGGGTGTCGCTCGCGGCCGGCCTGAGCGTCGCCAACGGGGCCTACAACAATGCCTTTTTCGGCGTCGGCACGTTCGACTCCGTGCGCAGCGGCAATCCGGTGTACCGCGCCGGCGGCGGCCTGAAGGACGGGCACGTCGGCGCGCGCTGGAACTGGGCGTTCTCGCCGTCCTGGATGCTGACTTCGCAAGTTCAGGTGACGCGCCTGGCGGGCGACGCCCGCCTCAGCCCGCTCGTCGAGCGGCCGACCAACCTGACGGTTTCCACCGCCATCGCCTACCGGTTCTGATTGACGCCCATGGTCCGACACCTCATCGCAAGTCACGTCCTGCTGCTCTGCGCCCTGGGCGCTTCGGCGCCGGCGTCTGCTGCCGAGTGGGCCAGTTACCGCGACGCCTACCGTGCCATGGTCGTGTTCGAGAAATACGGCGGGCCGAAGAACCACATCCAGAGCCACCTGCAGGTGGCGCCGCTGGTCCCGGAGGTGTCGCTCGAAGGCGTGCAGCTCACGCTGGCGGGCAAGGCGACCCAGGTCAAGCTGCCGCTCGACCCGCTCGGCCGCACCAGCTTCCCGCTGCTCAAGGCCGCCTATGACGAGAACGCCGCCCTGGTCCTGGACCGCAGGATTGGCGCCTTCGTGGTGCGCCCGCGCGTTTCCCTCCTGCCGCAGGCGGACGGGATCTACGACGAGGCCGAGCTGCGCACGGCCTGCGAGCAAGCCCTCGGCTTCGCGCGCTACGTCGACGCCTCCCTGCGTGCGCGCCAGTGCGGCGGCGTGCGCTTCGTGTTCGCCAAGCGCAGCGCGGGCATCGCCGTGCGCCTGCACCGCACGGACGCCGCCGACCAGCCCCTGCCGCTGGTGAGCGGCGCGGCCTTCCAGGGCGACGCCGATGACGGCTTCCCGACCGTGGTCTACCGCTTCGCCGGCGCCGCGCAGGCGCAGGTGATCAGCGCCAACCTGCCGCTGGCGATCGTACCCTTGTTCGAGTGATATATAAGGTGCGGTGGACGCTCCGTGGCCACCGTTTTGCCACCGTATGCCCAACAGGTGGGCACGGGGCGCCCACCCTACGTTTCCATGCACGCGCCAGCAGGACCGGCGGCGGTCGTCAGCGCATCAATTCCACGCCGACGGCGAGAACAGGTAACCCTCGCCCCACACGGTCTTGATCTTCTCCGAGCGGGTATCGTCGAACTTGCGGCGCAGTTTGGAGATGCAGTTGTCGATGCTGCGGTCCAGTCCGTCGAACTCGATGCCGCGCATCTTCTTCAGCAGTTCGTCGCGCGAGAGCACGCGGCCGGCCGCTTCGGCCAGCACCAGCAGCAGCTTGTATTCGGTATTGCTCAGTACGCAGAGCCTGTCGCGCCAGAATACGGTGCGGTCGGCGCTGACGATGCGCAGCGCGCCGAACGCCAGTTCGCCGGTCTCCAGCGCGGCCCTGGGCTGGGTGCGGCGCAGCAGGGCGCGCAGGCGCGCCAGCAGCACGCGCGGCTGCACCGGCTTGTTGACGAAGTCGTCCGCGCCTTGCTCGAGCCCCGACACCTCGTCGTAGGAATCCTCGCGCGCGGTCAGGATCAGGATCGGCACCTCGGACAGCTCGCGGATCTTGCGGCAGACCACCATGCCGTCCAGGCCCGGCAGCATCAGGTCGAGCACGACGATGTCGGGCTGGCTCGCCTGGAAGCGCGCCAGCGCCTGGTCGCCGCGCGTGACCAGCTCGACGGCAAATTCGTATGCGGACAGGTATTCGGTCACCAGCTCGGCCAACCGGGCGTCGTCTTCGACCAGCAAAACTCGGTACATGCTTTTCTCCTCCCCCGATATTGTATAGAAGCAATCGCCGGCCGGGATAAATATGACATTGCGCGGACAGATGAATACATTTTCCGGACAATTCAAGGCTGGCGGGACCGCGAACCGGCAACAAAAAAGCCGCACGCGGCGGCTTTGGACCGGGCAGCGGCGCGCTCAGCCCATTTTCCGGCTCAGGTCCCACATTGCTTCGATCAGGCGGTCGACGTCGGACACGCTGGTCCACAGGTGGGTGGAGATCCGGATGACGTAGTGGTCGCTCGGTGCGCCGATCACCGGGACGTTGACGTTGCGGATCACGAAGCCCGGGCTGTCGTCGCTCAGCATGCGCGCCACGAACTGGCCCGACTTGGTGCTGTTCATGACGTCGCCCGCATTCATGAAGGGGTTGAACGAGGTCAAGGCCGAAACCAGTTTCGGGTCGTCCTTCGGCGAGTACAGGCGGTCGACGCCCCAGTTTTCCGCGATGCGTTCCTTCAGGTAGGCCGACAGGGCCAGGTCGTAGGTCTCGATCTTCTTGCGGCCGACCTGGTCCCACAGCTTGCAGCTCGACACCAGGGCGTGGAACATCGGCGTATGCAGGCTGCCGCAGGAGGTGATGACCGAGCCGATGTCGTAGGTCGCGGTGCCGTTCGTGGTGCGTTCGCGCGGCGTCCAGCTGCTGGTATGGATCGGGTACCAGTTCGGCAGGGGCAGCGGATTCGAGGCGCGGATCTTGTTGCGCACGACCAGGATGCCGGTCGAGCCGGGGCCGCATTGCCACTTGTGGCCGGCGCCCGACATGAAGTCCATGCCGAGCTGGGCGTAGTCGTAGGCCATCATCCCCGGCAGGTGAGCGCCGTCGACGATGCTGATCAGCCCGTGCAGCTTGGCGATCTCCATCAGTTCGGCGATCGGCAGCATGGTGCCGGTCTTGTAGGTGGGCGCCGAGAACATCATCGCGCGCACCCGCTTGCCCTGGGTGCGCAGCTCGCGGATCCGGCTGTCGAACAGCGTCGCATACAGTGCGGCGGTCTGGTTATTGCCGACCGGCAGGGCCACGCGCGAAATCTCGATGCCGTAGCGCGCCGCCGCGATCGCCAGCGGCACGTCGCCGCCCGGATGCTCGTGATTGGTGGTGACGACGACGTCGCCCGGGCTCCATTGCAGGCCGAGGATGGCATGGCACATGCCGGACGAGGTGTTGGCCGAGAAGGCCAGTTCGTCGGGATCGACGCCGAAGCCGGGCGCAACCTCGGTGCGCTCGGCCAGCAGGTTGGTGTAGCCGCTCAGGCACTCGGCCGCCTTGGCGCGGTTCTCGGTGTCGAACAAGTCCAGCGCCAGCGTCGGCATGGAGCCGGCGGTGCCGACGTTCATGAAACGCTTGGCCGGATTCAGCGGGAACATCGCGTTCATTTGGGCCCAGAAGCCTTCGTCGGCCAGCAACTGCTGGCGCAATTCGTCGATGCGGCTGCTTGCGTTGCCGCTGCTGCAGCCTGCCAGTGGCCCGAGCGTGGCCAGCAGGGCGCCCGAGCCGATGATGCGCATGAAGTCGCGCCGGTTCCGGTTCCAGTGCGCCGGAGCGCTGCCAATGTCCGTCGACAAACCCGTTTCTGCACCTTCCGCTATGCGATTCTGCATCCTGGTCTCCTGTTGGTGTTGTTGCAGTGTCGTTCAATCAGCGGCGCGCGGCGACCACGGCGATCTCGATCTTCGCGTCGCGTGGAATGCGCGCCACCTCGACCGTCGAACGTACCGGCGGGGCCTGCTTGAAGTACTCGGCGTAGACGCGGTTCATGGCCGCGAAATCGTTCAGGTCCTTCATGTAGACGGTGGCGCTCACGACGTCGACGAAATCCAGGCCCTGCGAGTGGAGCTGCAGCTTGATGTTCTCGAGCGTCGCGCGGGTCTGCTCCTCGGTCGTCGTGCCTTGCAGCGCCGTGCCTTCCCGGTTCAGGGCAATGACGCCGGAGAACCAGATCAGCTTGCCGTGGCCGATCATCTGGGAATAGGGGCCGATGGCCGGGTAGGTCTGGTCGGTGGACAAAACTTCCTTGCCTTGCATGCCGGGCGCGGCGCAGCCCACCAGCGTCATGGCGAGCACGGCCATGCTTGAAGCCAACATCACTTTTGGATAGTCACGGGTTCTCCGTCGTCAAAGAGCGTTGCGGTTTACGTTGGGAAATTGCCACGACCATTAAACGCCGGATTTCACACTGCTGTAACGCATCGTCATTGTTTGTTGTCTTGGCTCAACTATTTCATTAAGCACTGTTGCCTGCCAACGCCGAAGAGAGGCGGGGCTGGGTGGTGGCGCAAGCGCGGGGAAGGCAGGGAGGGCCTGTTGGCCTGCAATGCGGAGGAACGCGGAGGGATATAAAAGAAACGGCCCGCTGGAAAGCGGGCCGTTATGGCGGAGTGTTCCGGCGTTCAGCCGGAACGAAGCGCCGGCATCAAGCCATGTTCTGGTTCACGAATTCCCAGTTGACCAGGTTCCAGAACGCTTCCACGAACTTGGCGCGGGCGTTGCGGTAGTCGATGTAGTAGGCGTGTTCCCAGACGTCGCAGGTCAGCAGGGCCTTGTCGTCCGACGCCAGCGGGGTGTGGGCGTTCGAGGTGTTGACGATGTCGACGCCGCCGTCGGCCTTCTGCACCAGCCAGGTCCAGCCCGAACCGAAGTTGCCGACTGCCGACTTGGTGAACTCTTCCTTGAACTTGTCGAACGAACCCCACTTGGCGTTGATGGCGTCAGCGACCTTGCCGGTCGGGGCACCGCCGCCGTTCGGGCTCATGCAGTTCCAGAAGAAGGTGTGGTTCCACACCTGGGCCGAGTTGTTGAAGACGCCGCCCGAGGATTTCTTGACGATCTCTTCCAGCGACATGTTTTCGAACTCGGTACCCTTGATCAGGTTGTTCAGGTTCGTCACGTAGGCCTGGTGATGCTTGCCGTAGTGGTATTCCAGCGTCTCGGCGGAGATGTGTGGCTGGAGTGCGTCTTTGGCGTACGGCAGCGGCGGCAGAGTATGTTCCATGTCTTATTCCTTGATTGGTTGGAAACGAAGTGATTCTTCCGAAACGGCATATTCTAAACCGGATGGGCGGACGTTGCATGTTTGCTGCGTAGTTGTTCGTCTACCCGGTTTGCCAAGCTTGTCATTCCAGCACGGACTGTACGCTTGACACCCGTACCTCGGCGCTGCCCTCGGCCAGGCGCACTGTCAGCGCCGTGCGCGCCCGGATCTGGTCCGGCGAGCGCAGCGCCTGGCCCTTGGCATTGCTGACGATGGCATAGCCGCGCTCGAGCGTACGCTGCGGATTGAGCAGCTCGAGCTGGGCCGCCAGCGCGCTCAATGCGTCGCGCCGCTGTTTGACCTGGCTGCACACGCTGGCGTTCAGGTGGCGCTGCTCGGACATGATCTGGGCACGCAGGGTGCGCAGGTCCGGCCGGTGGCGCGCCCAGCGCTGCTGCAGCTGGGCCAGGGTCACGCCGCCGCGGTTGATGGGTATCCGCAGCGCATGGGTGAGCGAAGCCGCCATGGCGCGCAGCTTGAGGCGCTGGTGGGCGATCTGGGCCGTCGGGCTGAGCAGGCGGCGGCTGAGGTTGTCCAGGCCCTGGTTGGCCTCGGACAGCTGGCGCCGCATGGCGCGCCGCAGGTCGAGCGCGTCGGCCGACAGCGAGGCCATCCAGTCTTCGCGCGGCGTCGCGGCCAGTTCCGCCGCAGCGGTCGGGGTGGCGGCGCGCATGTCGGCGGCGAAGTCGGCAATCGTGACGTCGGTCTCGTGGCCGACACCGGAAATGACGGGAATGCTGCAGGCGGCGATGGCGCGCGCCACGCACTCCTCGTTGAAACACCACAGGTCTTCGATCGAGCCGCCGCCGCGGCAGACCAGCAGCACGTCGACCTCGGCGCGCCGCGATGCCGTCGTGATGGCTTCCGCGATCTTGTCGGCGGCAAACTGGCCCTGTACGGGCGCCGGATACAGCACGATGTTCACATGCGGCGCGCGGCGCCGGAGCGCCGTGAGCACGTCGCGCAAGGCCGCCGCCTGCGGGCTGGTGACGATGCCGATGCTGCGCGTGAACAGCGGCAGGGGGCGCTTGCGCTCCTGGTCGAACAGGCCCTGGCTGGCCAGCTTTTCCTTCAGGCGCAAGAAGGCCTCGTAGAGCTGGCCGACGCCGGCGCGGCGGATCGCCTCGACATTGATCTGGTAGTCGCCGCGCGCGCCATACAGGGTCACCAGCGCGCGCACCTCGACCTTGTCGCCTTCGCGCGGGATGAAGCCCGCGTACTGCGCACGGCTGCGAAACATCACCGAGCGCACCTGGGCCGCGTCGTCCTTCAGCGTGAAATACCAGTGGCCCGAGCTGGCGCGGGTGAAGTTCGAGATTTCGCCACCGATCCATACCAGCGGGAAGGAGCGCTCGAGCAGGCGCGCGACCTGTTGGTTCAGCGCGGTGACGGAGAGCACGGGTGGTGCGGCGTAGGCGGTGTCGGGATCGTTATCGTTGAGCATGGTTGAAATCCTGATGCATAAGCGATGAAGCTTATGGCACATTCATCCAGGTCCGACAAGGGTTTTTTGAATCGAATTGCCGCGCCTTTTTTGCGGGCAGGGTAGGGTGATTTGTTTTAAATCAAAGACTTAAAGAGTGCAGGGTACACTTGGGCACAATGTTATCCACAAAAAATGTGAGGAACTCGGCAGTAAGCTTGTTCACCTGCCGAAATTCCGGGCATGCACAACTATATTGTGTTAAATCAATGGCTTAGGGGTTATGCACTGGCCTTGCGCACATCTTTTTCCACAGTTTGTGTGAAGAGTTCAGGCCCAGCCCAGGCTCGTCGGCACAGGTTGTAGTGAAAACCCGCTGCGGAGAAGCGCAATCGGGGAGGGAACAGGGAAAGAAACCGCCCTGCCAAAAATTCGTGCATGAGGATTTTTCTTTTTAAAATCAACGCTCTTGTGTTAGCGCAAGGCGCTTCCTCACAATTTTGTCCACAGAAAATGTGAAGAAGCCCCCATGCGCCTGAACAGGTGCCGCCAGCGCCGCCCGGGACTGCCCGGCTCGGCGGCAATCATAGTGCCGCCAGGTGAAGTCGTGCATGAGCGAATTTCCCGGCCCCAGGCCTGCCGCCCTGGCTAAGCAAACTGAGCGATATGGCATTTTGATGTGCATAATGTTGAGCTTGCTCAAAAAGCAGGCGGACTGAATAATCGTAATGAAATCAAGGGCTTGTTTTCCATAAGGGGGCCTTGCTCACATTCTTTTCCACAGAAAGTGTGCATAGTCTCCAGGCTGCCACCGGGCTTGCCTGGTCCATCCTCCGGCAATTCCAGGGCGGCTGGGGGCGATGTGGACAAGCGAGGGTGCCTACTTTCTTTGCAGCGACATTTTTTCCTTTTAAATCAATGATGTTGATGCGAGTCAATGCGCTTGCTCACAATTTTGTCCACAAAAATTGTGGGGAAAAGTGCTGGGCTAGAGGGAAAGCATGATGCACGCCGGTGCCACATTCTTCGGCACAAAAATATTTGTTCGTTAAATCAAGGGCTTAGCTTTCAATCAGGGTCCTTGCGCACATTTTTATCCACAGAAACTGTTTGCAAGTGCAGCGGCGATACGGAACATTGAGCTGGAAAAGCCGCGTCTGACACAGTTTGCCTGCCGTGCTGCTTTCTTGCGCAAAGGAAAAATTCCCTTATGAATCAACATGCTTGCCACATGGATGAGTCCTTGCGCACAATTTTATCCACAGAACTTGTGCAGAACTGCACTTGCCGCAGTGACGGCAACTTGTTACATTGCCGAATTCGTTACTATTCTGTCAGGAGTTCACTTGCTCGCCATTCTCCAAGCCGCAGGCTGGCCCATCTGGCCATTGCTGATTGCCTCGATCATTGCCCTGGCCCTGATCATCGAACGCCTGATTTACCTGCGCCGTGAGAAGATTCTTCCCAAGCAGTTGCTGGGGGAAGTCATCAATGTGTACCGCAACAAGAAGGTCACGCCCGAGATTGTCAACACGCTGGAAGCCAATTCGCCGCTGGGCGCCGTGCTGGCCGCCGCGCTGCGCAACGTCGACGCCCCGCGCGACGTCATGAAGGAGTCGATCGAGGAGGCCGGCCGCGGCGTTGCCCACGTGCTGGAGCGTTTTCTCACCACGCTCGGCACCATTGCCTCGCTGGCGCCGCTGATGGGCCTGTTCGGCACCGTGGTCGGCATGATCGAGATCTTCGGTTCGCAGAATGCGGCCGGCGCCAACCCCGCCCAGCTCGCGCATGGCATTTCGGTGGCACTGTATAACACCGGTTTCGGCCTGGCGATCGCGATGCCGGCGCTGGTGTTCTACCGCCACTTCCGGGCCCTGGTCGACAGCTTCATTATCGACATGGAACTGCAGGCCGTGAAGTTCGTCGATGTCGTCCACGGTGACCGCAAATGATGGACTTCCGCCGCGGCCGCAAGCGCGAGGATCCGGAGATCAACCTGATCCCCTTCATCGACGTGCTGCTGGTCGTGCTCATCTTCCTGATGGTGTCGACCACCTACAGCAAGTTCACCGAGCTGCAGATCACGCTGCCGACGGCCGATGCCGAGAAGGCAGCGGACAAGCCTTTCGAGATCAACGTCACCATCGACGCCAAGGGTAACTACACGGTGAACAACACGCCGGTGTCCTTCCATGGCGTGGCGGGCCTGGCCGACGACCTGAAGGCCGCGGCCCGTTCCGGCCCGAACGGCCAGCCGGTGCCCGACCCGGTCGTCATCGTCAATGCCGACCAGTTCGCGATGCACCAGATGGTCATCAACGTGCTGGAGGCGGCGCGCCTGGCCGGCTACGACAAGCTGACCTTCGCGGCCCAGACCGGCGGCAAGAAGTAAGCGTGAACCAGTAGGTTTCAACATTGAGTTGGTATTCCGATGGCACGGCGGGCGAACGCGTCCGCCGTGCTATCGTCTTTTTATGTCCAAGAACAATTCCCTCGAATCGACCCTGACCCGCGCCTGGCTGCGCCGCGGCCCGCTGGCCTGTGCGCTGTGGCCGCTGTCGCTGCTGTTTCGCGCCCTGGCCGCGCTGCGCGCCGCCCTGTTCCGTGCCGGCGTCCTGAAGTCCGGGCGCTTGCCGGTGCCGGTCATCGTGGTCGGCAATATCTTTATTGGCGGTACCGGCAAGACGCCGCTCACCATCTGGCTGGCCGAGGCCCTGCTGCGGGCGGGGCTGCGTCCCGGCGTGATTTCGCGCGGCCACGGCAGCGAGGGAGAAATCCCCCGTGCGGTGACGCTTGACTCGGATACGCGCGCTGTCGGCGACGAGCCGCTCCTGATCGCGCGCCGCACCCGCGTTCCGGTATTCGTCGGCCGTAAGCGTTTCGAGGCGGGCAGGGCGCTCCTGGCGGCCCACCCGGACGTCGATGTCCTCATCACCGACGACGGCTTGCAGCATTACGCCCTGGCGCGCGACGTGGAGGTGATCCTGTTTGACGGCCGCGGCGTCGGCAATGGCTGGCTGCTGCCGGCCGGTCCCCTGCGCGAGCCGCCTTCGCGCCGGCGCGATTTCACGGTCGTCAATGCGCCCGAGCTCACGCCGCAGCTGGCGCGCGCGGTCGGTGGCCAGCCCTTCCGCATGCAGCTGGCGGGCGACATGGCCGAGCGCCTGCGCGACCCGGGCGAGCGCACGCCGCTCGCGGATTTCGCCGGGCGGCGCATCCTGGCCGCGGCCGGGATCGGCAATCCGGGCCGCTTTTTCGCCATGCTGCGCGGAGCGGGCCTCTCCTTCGCGGAGCTGGCCCTGCCTGACCATTACGACTTCCGCGAAGACCCGTTTGCGGCGGTGGACGCCGATGTCATCCTGATCACCGAGAAGGATGCAGTAAAATGTGGGCAACTTGAAAACCTGAAGCACGATCCACGCCTGTGGGTCGTCCCGGTCACGGCGCGCATCGATGCCGCGCTGGCCGAACAAATTGTGGAGAAATGTCGTGGACGCTCGACTGCTTGATATCCTGGTCTGCCCGCTGTGCAAGGGCCCGCTCGAATACGATAAGAAGGCGCAGGAACTGACCTGCCGCCCGGACCGCCTGGCATACCCGATCCGCGACGGTATCCCGATCATGTGGGCCGACCAGGCACGCAAGATCGAGGCGCTCTGAGCATCGGCATGACCTTCACTGTCATCATCCCGGCGCGCCTCGCCTCGACCCGCCTGCCGAACAAGCCGTTGGCCGACCTCGGCGGCAAACCCATGGTCGTGCGCGTCGCCGAGCGCGCCCGCGAATCGGGTGCCGTGCGCATCGTGGTCGCCACCGACCATGCCGACATCATGGCGGCCTGCGCCGCGCATGGGGTCGAGGCCGTCATGACGCGCGCCGACCACCCGTCCGGCACCGACCGCATTGCCGAAGTGGCGCGCGCGCTCGGGCTCGGTCCGGATGAGGTCGTGGTCAACCTGCAGGGCGACGAGCCCCTGATCGACCCGGCCCTGCTGGCCGCCTGCGCCGGACGGATCGAGGCGGGGGTGCCGATGGCCACCTGCGCCCATCCGCTGGACGATGTCGCCGACGTATTCAATCCGAACGTGGTGAAGGTCGTGCTCGACCGGCAGGGGCGGGCGCTGTATTTTTCGCGCGCCACCATTCCCTGGCACCGGGACGGTTTCGCCGCCTCGCGCGAGGCGCTGCCCGCGGGCTATGCGCCGCTGCGCCACATCGGCCTCTACGCCTACAGCAATGCCTTCCTGCAGGCCTATCCGACCCTCGAGGTAGCGCCCCTGGAACAGGTCGAGGCGCTGGAACAGTTGCGTGTGCTCTGGCACGGTTATCCGATCGCGGTTCACGTTACCGACAGCGCGCCCCAAGCCGGCGTCGACACGCCGGAGGACCTGGCGCGGGTGCGTCTGCACTTTGCGTCTTGATCTTTGCAGCAATTGATTCGCGGACCGTCTGCGACACATCAAAAAAATCAGGCATTCGGCCCCAGCGGTACCCGCCGGGATTGGCGTTTACGCTGACTTTTATGGTAAGTTTCGTATCAAGCTAGTCAGATATGCATCAATCCCGATTGTTTGCCAACACAATAATAGTTATCAACATCCGTCTTAGGAATTCTTCATGCGTCTCATTTTGTTAGGAGCGCCGGGCGCCGGCAAAGGCACCCAGGCTAACTTCATCAAGGAAAAATATAACATCCCCCAGATCTCCACCGGCGACATGCTGCGTGCTGCGATCAAGGCCGGCACCGAGCTGGGCCTGGCGGCGAAAAAAGTAATGGACGCGGGCGGGCTGGTCTCGGACGACATCATGATCGGTCTCGTGAAGAACCGCCTGCAGGAAGCCGATTGCGCCAACGGCTACCTGTTCGACGGCTTCCCGCGCACCATCGCCCAGGCCGACGCCATGAAGGACAACGGCATCAATGTCGACTACGTGCTCGAGATCGACGTGCCCGACGAACTGATCGTCGAGCGCATGAGCGGCCGCCGCAGCCATCCGGCATCGGGCCGCGTCTACCACACCAAGTTCAACCCGCCGAAGGTCGCCGACATCGACGACATCACCGGCGAGCCGCTCGTCCAGCGCGACGACGACAAGGAAGAAACGGTCAAGAAGCGCCTCGCGGTCTACCACAACCAGACCGAAGTGCTGCTCGGCTACTACAACAAGTGGGCCCAGTCGGGCCTGCCCGGCGCCCCCAAGTATCGCAAGATCTCGGGCGTGGGACCGGTCGAACAGGTAAGAGACGCAGCCTTCGCGGCGCTCTCCGAGTAAGACTGAAGCGGACGGCAACGTCCGCTTTTTTTTTCGGGGGTGACAATCGTATGCCATCCCCCGAGCGCGTGAGAAAGGCTTCAGGGCAAGGCGCGGCGTCGAAGACAGTACGCAAGTACGGCGAGACGCCGCAACGCCGCCATGGAGCCTTTTTCACGCGCTCGGGCGCACCAATGGTTTGAATCAAAGGATTGCAGTACGCAGTGAGGCAGACTGCTTCGCCGAAGAGGTGAGCATTCTTTCAATGTGTGGTGTTACTTGATCAAAAACTAAGGGGACGATATGGCAGCAAACCTGATCACGTTTGCCGTGGCGTGTGGTGTCATCGCGGTCATCTACGGGCTGTGGGCCCGCGCCTGGATCCTGCGCCAGGACGCCGGCAACGCCCGCATGCAGGAAATCTCGCTCGCGATCCAGGAAGGCGCCGCCGCCTACCTGGGACGCCAGTACCGCACCATCGGCATCGTCGGCCTGGTGCTGCTCGTTGCCATCTACTTCCTCCTTGGCGCCTGGACCGCCATCGGCTTCCTGGCCGGCGCGGTGCTGTCCGGCGCCTGCGGCTTCATCGGCATGAACGTCTCGGTGCGCGCCAACGTGCGCACCGCCCAGGCGGCAAGCAAGGGCATGAACGAGGCGCTCGACGTCGCCTTCAAGGGCGGCGCCATCACCGGCATGCTGGTGGTCGGCCTGGGCCTGCTCGGCGTCACGCTGTTCTACTGGGCGCTCAGCGCCAACGGCGACGGCGCCCTGTCGCGCCATGACGTGATCAAGCCGCTGATCGGCCTGGCCTTCGGCGCCTCGCTCATTTCCATCTTCGCGCGCCTGGGCGGCGGCATCTTCACCAAGGGCGCCGACGTCGGCGCCGACCTGGTCGGCAAGGTCGAGGCCGGCATTCCCGAGGACGATCCGCGCAACCCGGCCGTCATCGCCGACAACGTGGGCGACAACGTCGGCGACTGCGCGGGCATGGCGGCCGACCTGTTCGAGACCTACGTCGTGACCCTGATCGCCACCATGCTGCTGGGCGCGCTGATGATCGACGCCAGCGCCGGCGACGCGGTGCTCTATCCGCTGCTGCTGGGCGGGGTGTCGATCATCGGCTCGATCATCGGCTGCGCCATGGTGCGCGCCCGGCCCGGACGCAAGATCATGTCGGCGCTCTACACCGGCCTGTGGTGGGCCGCCTGCCTGTCGCTGCTCGGCTTTGCCGTCGTGACCTGGATGGTCTGGGACGACACGGCCATGCGCGGCAGCATGCTCGGCTGCGCAGTGGTCGGCATCGTGCTGACCGGGCTGATGGTCTACATCACCGAGTACTACACCGGCACCGACTTCAAGCCGGTGCGCCACATCGCCGAAGCCTCGACCACCGGCCACGGCACCAACATCATCGCCGGCCTGGGGGTGTCGATGAAGTCGACCGCCTACCCGGTGCTGGTGGTGTGCATCGCGATCCTGGTCGCCTTCCAGCTGGGCGGACTGTACGGGATCGCGGTCGCCGCCACCTCCATGCTGTCGATGGCCGGCATCATCGTGGCGCTCGACGCCTACGGGCCGATCACCGACAACGCCGGCGGCATCGCCGAGATGAGCGGCATGCCCGAATCGGTGCGCGCCATCACCGATCCGCTCGACGCGGTGGGCAATACCACCAAGGCCGTGACCAAGGGCTATGCGATCGGCTCGGCCGGCCTGGCCGCCCTGGTGCTGTTCGCCGACTACACCCACGCGCTCGATTCGGTCGGCAAATCGGTGGTGTTCGAGCTGTCGAACCCGATGGTGATCGTCGGCCTCTTCATCGGCGGCCTGATTCCCTACCTGTTCGGGGCGATGGCGATGGAAGCGGTGGGGCGCGCCGCCGGCGCGGTCGTGGTCGAGGTGCGGCGCCAGTTCCGCGACATTGTCGGCATCATGGCCGGCACCGGCAAGCCCGAGTATGACAAGGCGGTCGACATGCTGACCGCCTCGGCGATCCGCGAAATGGTACTGCCCTCGCTGCTGCCGGTGGCGGTGCCGATCCTGGTCGGCATGCTGCTCGGGCCGGCGGCGCTCGGCGGCATGTTGATGGGCACCATCATTACCGGCCTGTTCGTGGCCATCTCCATGACCACCGGCGGCGGTGCCTGGGACAACGCCAAGAAATACATCGAGGACGGCAACTACGGCGGCAAGGGCTCCGAGACCCACAAGGCGGCGGTGACGGGAGACACTGTGGGCGACCCCTACAAGGACACGGCCGGCCCCGCGGTGAACCCGCTCATCAAGATCATCAACATCGTGGCGCTGCTGCTGGTGCCGCTGCTGCCGGCAACCGGATGGATGTCGGTGTCGGCGCCGCAGATCGCGGGCATGCGCGACACATCCTCGCGCGAGGCGGTGCATGCGCCGGCCGGCGCCACCCCGGCCGCCGCCGCGCGGCCCGCGGCTGCCGAGGCGCGGCTGGAGCCGGTCAGCCGCCAGCCCGGCAGCTGACCGGAGGCCCGGACGACGGCGCGGCTGCCCTAAGCCTGGCCCAGCGCCTTGTCGATCGCCGCCGACAGCGAGGCGTGGTCCGAGTCGCCTTCGTAACGCTCGCCATTGATGAAGAAGGTGGGCGTGCTGTGGGCGCCCAGTGCGCGCGCCTGTTCGGCATGGACGTCGACGCGGTCGCGGTAGCGGGCATCCTCGACCTCGTCGTCGAAACGGTCGACGTCCAGGCCCAGGGTGTCGGCGATCGCCGACAGTGCGCCGGCGTCGAGCTTGTCCTGGTTCGCGAACAGGAGGTCGTGCATCTCCCAGAACTTGCCCTGGGCGCCGGCCGCTTCCGCCGCCTGTGCGGCCGCTTCGGCGAAGGGATGCTTGTCGGCCAGCGGCAGGTGCCGGAACACCAGGGCCAGCCGTTCGCCGTGGCGGCCTTGCAGTTCCGTCAGTGCCGCGTGCGCGCGGGCGCAAAACGGGCACTGGAAGTCGGCGTATTCGATCAGGGTCACGGCCGCGTTCCTGTTGCCGCGCAGGTGATCGTCTTCCGAAATGCTCAGTTCCTTGCTCATCCATGCCTCCATGGTGATGCCGGCGGCGCCGGCCCTGGCAGGCATGATGGCATGAGGCGGCGGCGGAGCGCCGCAGGTTTCCGCGCGTCAGCTCCGCCGCAGGGCAGGAGGACGGATCAGAACACGCACATCTTGTTCGCCTCCTCGCGCAGCCAGCCGCGAAATTCCGGATGGGCGATCGCGATCAGCTCCTGGGCCCGCTGCTTGGCCGACTTGCCGCGCAGCTGGGCCACGCCGTATTCGGTCACCACATAGTTGACGTCGTTCTTGCTGGTGGTGGCATGGGTGCCGGGAGTAAGCGTGGGCACGATGCGCGAGATGGTTCCGTCCTTCGCCGTGGAGGGCAGCACGATGAAGGACTTGCCGCCGCGTGAGCGGTTGGCTGCGCGCACGAAGTCGACCTGGCCGCCGGTGCCGGAATAGGGCAGGTGGGCGATGCTTTCGCTGCCGCACTGGCCCAGCAGGTCGACCTGCAGGCTGGCGTTGATCGACACCAGCTTGTCGTTCTGTCCGGCGATGTAGGGGTCGTTGGTGAAGTTCGACGGATGCATTTCCAGCATCGGGTTCTGGTGCATGAACTCGTAGAGGCGGCGCGAACCGAGCGCGAAGGTCGCTACCATCTTGCCCGGCAGCAGGGTCTTGCGGCGATTGGTGACGGCGCCGCACTCGACCAGCTTCAGGATGCCGTCGCCGATCATCTCGGTATGGATGCCCAGGTCCTGCTTGTGCGTCAGCTGCATCACCACCGCGTCGGGAATGCCGCCGTAGCCGATCTGCAGCGTCGAGCCATCCTCGATCATCTCGGCCACGTGCTTGCCGATGGCTTCCTGCACGGCGCCGATGGTAGGCAAGCCGACTTCCAGGATGGGATCGCTGCTTTCGACCAGGGCCGTCACCTGCGAGATGTGCACGTGGCACTGGCCGTGCGCGAAAGGCACGTTGGGGTTCACTTCCAGCACCACCACGCGCGCCCTGGCCACCGCCGCCATGGTGTAGTCGGCCCCGAGGCTGAGCGAAAACCAGCCCTGCGGGTTCATGCTCGAGGCCATGGCGAACACCACGTCGGCCGGCATCAGGCCGCGGTCGATGAGAAGCGGGATCTCGGAAAAATAGTTCGGGATGAAGTCGCACCAGCCGCCCTGGCCGCCGCCGCGCGAGGCGCCGCCGAAGAACAGGGCGGCGTGGCGCACGTGCCTGGCCGTGTCCTGCTCGAAGTAGCCGTACTTGCGCATCGCCAGGATCTGCGCGACGCGAATGCCTTGCCAGCGCTTGCGTTGCTCCGACAGGGCCGTGAGCAGGGTTGGCGGCTCGCCGACCCCGGTTGGTACGATGATCATGTCATTGTCGCGCAGGTGAGTCAGCGCATCTTCGGCGCTCGTGCGCCTGGACTGGTAGAGTTCCTGGACCTTCTGCATTGCCGTCTCCATCGTTGTGGTTGTCGCCGCCGCCGTGCCGTGGCAAGCCGGATCGTTCCGCCAGCGTAACGCCTGATCCTGACACGGACTTGACGGACGGGCTGGAAGCGCGCGCCGCCACCTGCCATGGCGGCAGATAATTGCCCTGTCCATCAAGCTGTCGCATGGAGGTCCAGCATGACACGCGCCAAACACTCGAAACCCTATCGTGCGGCCCAGATCGCCCTGGCCCTGGTGGTGGCGCTGGCTGCCGCCGCTGCCGCGCATGCGGCCCAGCCGCAATCGTCGCAGCCGCAGCCCGCCCAGGCGCAGTCGAGCCAGGCTCAGCCGCATCTGACACCCACGCCTGCCCCGACCGGACCGAGCTACGGTCCGGTGCTGCACCCGCCGACGACGAAGTCGGAACCCGGCGCCCAGCCCGAGCAGACTCCGCAGGCCCAGGAGGAAAAAGCCGGCGGCATGCCCCAGCAGCCGCGCCACCAGGAGGTCGACCCGTCCGCGCGTCCGGCGCCCCAGCAGAAGGAACCGGCGAAAACCGATCGCAAACAGGAGACGAAGAAACAGGCGAGGGCGGCGTCGCGCCGCTCGGTCCAGCAGCAGGTCGCGCGCGTGCCCGAAGTCGCACCGTCGCCCGGTGTGCCGATGGCCGCGCCGCCGGTCGCGCAACCGGCGGCCCTGCGCCCCGGTCCGGAACAGGTGAATTGCCTGGGCAATACCTGCAACGACGCCGCCGGCACGCGTTACCAGACCGGCGTGGGCAACGCGGCAGTCAGCAGCCAGGGCCGCCTGTGCACCCAGCACGGCAAAACCATGCAATGCTTCTGATGCAAGGCTTTTAATGCAGACCTGGTTTTTCCCGGCAAAAGTTCGCTACAATCCCGTAGGTTGACGTTAACGTAAACGTCAAAAAGAACTCGAAAAGGGAAAACCATGCAAATTCAGAACAATGTGTTCATCGTCACCGGCGGCGCGTCGGGCCTGGGAGCAGCTACTGCGCGCATGATCACCGAGGCGGGCGGCAAGGTCGTCATCGCCGACGTCCAGGTCGAGGCGGGCGCCGCCCTGGCGGCCGAGCTGGGTGGCCAGTTCGTCAAGTGCGACGTGACCTCGGAAGCCGACGGCAAGGCTGTGGTCGAAGCGGCGGTGGCCCTGGGTACGCTGCGCGGCCTGGTCAACTGCGCCGGCGTGGCGCCGGCCGTCAAGACCGTCGGCAAGGACGGTCCGCACCCGCTGGACGTGTTCCAGCGTGCGGTGAACATCAACCTGGTCGGCACCTTCAACATGGCGCGCCTGGCGGCTGAAGCCATGGGCAATACCGAAGCAGGCGAGTATGGCGAGCGCGGCATCATCATCAACACCGCCTCGGTCGCGGCCTTCGACGGCCAGATCGGCCAGGCGGCCTACGGTTCCTCGAAAGCGGCGGTGGCCGGCATGACCCTGCCGATGGCGCGCGACCTCGCCCGCAGCGGCATCCGCGTGATGACCATTGCCCCGGGCATCTTCGAGACCCCGATGCTGATGGGCATGCCGCAGGAAGTGCGCGATTCGCTGGGCAAGATGGTCCCGTTCCCGCCGCGCCTCGGCATGCCGAAGGAGTACGCGCACCTGGCCAAGGCCATCATCGAGAACGTGATGCTCAACGGCGAGACCATCCGTCTCGATGGCGCAATCCGCATGCAACCCAAGTAATAGCGCAGGAAAAAGCTCCTCACACTCTTAAAGCGTGGCATGAGCCATCTGACAATTTGATGTAGGATGCCAGACGATGTTGGGCGTGCACGGCCGCTGGCCGGTCACGCCCTTGCTTCTTTTTGGAGAGTCCATGACCACATTGAAGATGCCTGCCTGCGCCGCCGTCCTGGCCGCCCTGGCTTCGCTCACTGCGCCGGCCAGCCCGGCATTCGCCCAGGATGCCGCCCAGCGCGCCCCTGAAATCGCCACCGGCTACACTGAGAAAGCCGGCTGGGCCGCGCGCAAGTACATGGTGGCCGCCGCCAACCCGCTGGCGGTCGAAGCCGGCTACGAGATCCTCAGGAAAGGCGGCAGCGCCATCGACGCCGCGATCGCCACCCAGATGGTGCTGACCCTGGTCGAGCCGCAAAGCTCGGGCATCGGCGGCGGCGCCTTCCTCGTGCATTACGACGGCAGGAAGACCCAGGCTTTCGACGGCCGCGAGACCGCGCCGCTTGCCGCCGACGAGCACCTGTTCGAAAAGCCCGACGGCACGCCGCTGTCGCGCACCGCCGGCATCGTCGGCGGCCGCTCCGTGGGCGCGCCGGGCGTGCTGCGCATGCTGGAGCTGGCCCACAAGCAGCACGGCAAGCTCCCCTGGAAAACCCTGTTCGCGCCGGCGATCCGCCTGTCCGAACGGGGCTTTCCGGTGAGCGAGCGCCTGAACGGCATGCTGATGTGGGACGCCCACCTGCGCAAGGACCCGGTCGCGGCCGCGTACTTCTACGACAAGGAAGGCCAGCCCTGGCCGGTCGGCCACCTGTTAAAAAATCCGGCGCTGGCGAAAACCCTGCGCGAGATCGCCGCCAGGGGAGCGGATGCCTTCTACAAGGGGCACATCGCGCGCGACATCGCGAACAAGGTCAAGTCGCACCCGACCAACCCGGGCCTGCTCACCGCGAAGGACATCGCCGACTACCGCCCCAAGGTGCGCGAGCCGGTCTGCAGCGACTACCGCGTCTACACCGTCTGCGGCATGCCGCCGCCATCCTCGGGCGGGATCGCCGTGGCCCAGATGCTGGGCATGTTCGAGACGCGCGACATGAGCAAACTGGCGCCGCGGGACGGCGTGCCGGGGCCGGATGCGGTGCACCTGTTCTCGGAAGTGGGGCGCCTGGCCTATGCCGACCGCAACCGCTACGCGGCCGACACCGACTTCGTGCCGCTGCCCGGGCGCGGCCTACCGGCACTGATCGACAAGGACTACCTGGCGCGGCGCGCCGCCCTGATCGGGGAACGCTCGATGGGCGAGGCGCCGGCCGGTAATCCGCTGGGCCTGGAAATGGCCTGGAACTGGGGCAGGGACAATGCCATCGAAACGCCATCCACCTCGCACCTGGTGGTGGTCGACGGCCACGGCGCCGGCCTGTCGATGACCACCACCGTCGAGGATGCCTTTGGCTCGCGCCAGATGGTCGACGGCTTTATCCTCAACAACCAGCTCACCGATTTCAGCTTCTCCTCACGCGACAAGGACGGGCCGGTTGCGAACCGGGTCCAGCCGGGCAAGCGTCCGCGCAGCGCCATGTCGCCGACCATCGTGTTCGACAAGCAGACCGGCAAGCTGGTGCTGGCGGTCGGCTCGCCCGGTGGCCCGGCGATCATCAACTATGTCGCCAAGACCCTGGTCGGCACGCTCGACTGGGGCCTGAACATGCAGCAGGCGATCGCGCTGCCGAATTTCGGCAGCCGCAACGGTCCGACCGAGCTCGAGGCGGGGCGCTTCCCGCAGGCGACGGTGGATGCCCTGAAGGCGCGTGGCCACAAGGTACAGCAGACCGAACAGAACTCCGGCCTGCACGGCATTATGAGAATGTCCATTCATGGCGAGCCCTGGTGGTTCGGTGGTGCAGATCCGCGACGCGAAGGTGTCGCAAAGGGTGATTAAGCAACAATAATTTCCCTCCGGCTCCATTTTGTTTGCTACCCTTGCGGGGTGAATACGGAACAGAAAAGTGGAACGATGTGCGAGGCGGGCGCGCAAGCCGCCTGCCCGGAGGGCCTGCTCCGCGCCGCCTTGCCGTTCCTGTACACCCCGGCAGGAGCGGCGGACCGGGCATGAAGGCGCTGTTGTTCATCCTGCTGCTGGCGCTGGCCGGCGGGTGCGTTGCGCCGTCAACGGCCGCGCCGGCGCCCACGCTGCGCTTCGAGCACCTTAGCGTCGACGATGGCCTGGCCCAGGAGTCGGTGCTGGCCATGACCCAGGACGCCGACGGCTTCATGTGGTTCGGCACCCAGAACGGCCTGTCGCGCTTCGACGGTTACCGCTTCGTCAATTTCCGCAACGTGGTCGGCGACCCCACTACCCTGGCCAGCAATTGGGTGCGGGTGCTGCACGTCGACCCGCAGCGGCGGCTGTGGATCGGCACCGACGGCGGCCTGGCGCGCTACGATGCCGCTGCCCAGGGTTTCCAGCACTTCCTCCCGGATGAGCCGGCGCGGCGCGGCAACGGCAACCGCCACGTGCGCGCGATCGTCGATGACGGCAAGGGCGGCCTGTGGATCGGCACCGCCGACGGCCTGCAGCACTTCGATATTGCCAGTGGGCGCTTCACCAGCTGGCACCACGTCCCCGGCGACGACGCCAGCCTGGCCAGCGACGACATCACCTCGCTGGCGCTCGACCGGACCGGCCGGCTCTGGATCGGCACCGCGGCCGGCGTCGACAGCGTTGGACCCGCAATGGCGCGTTTCGAGCACCACCGGATCGGCTCCCAGGGACGGCGCGACGCCGTGCAGGCGCTGCTGCTGGACGCCTCGGGCACACTGTGGATCGGCTCGCTGGGCGGGCTCGAGCGCATGGCGCTGGCCGGGCCGGGCGCCGGCCAGCGCCAGCACTTCGGGCCCGAAGACGGCATCCCGCGGGCCTGGGTCAGCGCGCTCTACCAGGACGCCAAGGGCCAGGTCTGGGTCGGCGCCCACGACGACGGACTGTACCGCTGGGACGCCCGGCGTGCGCGCTTCGAGGCCTACCGCCAGGTCATCACGGACAGCCACAGCCTGGCCGACAACCACATCGCGGCCCTGTACCGCGACCGCGTCGGCACCTTCTGGGTCGGCACCTGGTATGCCGGCGTGTCGCGGGTGGACCTGGGCAGCGGCGGCTTTGCGCGCATCGTGCGCGAACGCGACGGCGCCATCGGCGCGGACAACCGCGTGCGGGGAATCGAGAACGACGGCACGGGCAAGCTCTGGCTCGCCGCGACCACCAGCCTGCAACTGTATGATCCGGCGGCCGGCGCCCCTGCCTCCAGCGGGCCGAACCGCATCTGGCGCCACGAGCCGGACAATCCGAACAGCCTGATCGACCCGACCGTCAACGCCGTGGTGCGCGACCGCCAGGGCCTGGTCTGGGTCGGCGGGCGCACCGGCATCACCAGCTTCGACCCGAAGACCGGGCGCTTCGTGCGCCAGGTGCTCGCTCCCGGCGACCCCAAGGCCAATACCGTGCGCGCGATGGTCGTGGGCCGCGACGGCGCGCTCTGGATCGCGACCCAGGGCGGCCTGCACATGCTCGACCCGGCCACGCGCCGCGTCACCAGCTACCGCCACGATCCGGCGCGCCAGGCCAGCCTGTCCGACAACATGGTGCGTCCGGTGCTGGAAGACCGGCGCGGGCGCCTGTGGGTCGGCACCTTCCACGGCCTGGACCTGCTCGACCGCGCCAGCGGGCGCTTCCGCCATTTCCGGCACGACCAGTACGACCCGACCAGCCTCAGTCACGACGAGATCCACTACCTGATGGAAGACCGTGCCGGCAACGTCTGGGTCGGCACCGCGGTCGGCCTGAACAAGATGGTGACGGCCGCCGACGGCTCGGTCAGCTTCGTGCGCTACACCGTGCGCGACGGCCTGGTCGACGACGCCGTGGCCGCCATGCTGGAAGACCGCGATGGCGCGATCTGGATCAGCACCACCAACGGCCTGTCGCGCTTCGAACCCGCCACGGGCAACTGGCGCAGCTACACGGCGGCCGACGGCACCATCGACGGCGCCTACTTCGACGCCTCCGCGGCGCGCGCGCCCGACGGCAGCCTGTATTTCGGCGGTTTCAATGGCATCACCGCTTTCGATCCGCGCGCGCTGCGCTACAACCGCATCGCGCCGCGCGCCGTCATCACCGGCTTCCAGATCTTCAACCGGCCGGTACAGCAGGCCTGGCCCGAGCTCCTCGTCGGACCGGTGGAGGACGCGCGCGCGATCACGCTGTCGGCGCAGCATTCGGTGTTCTCGATCGAATTCTCGGCCCTGCATTACGCCGCGCCCAAGCGCAACCGCTTCGCCTACAAGCTTGACGGCTTCGACCGCCAGTGGGTGCACGCCGACGCCGGCAAGCGCTTCGCCACCTATACCAACCTCGACCCGGGGCAGTACGTGTTCCGGGTACGCGCGGCCAACAAGGACGGGGTCTGGAGCGAGACCCCGGCCACCCTGACCATCACGATCGAGCCGCCGGTATGGGGCACCTGGTGGTTCCGCATCACGGCGCTCGTGTTTCTGGCCAGCGTAACGATCGGCGGCTACCGCCTGCGCACGCGCCGCCTGCGCCGCCAGCAGCTGCGCCTGGAGCGCCTGGTCAGCAGCCGCACCGAGGAGATCGCGCTGCAGAACCGCCTGCTCGAACGCCAGACCGAGGAGCTGCGCGCGCGCGAGCACGAGGTGCGCCGCAACACCATCGAGCTGGCCGAGGCCAACCAGGCGCTGCACGAGAACGAGCAGCGCCTGGAGCTGGCCGCGCGCCGCGCAGAGGACGCGGCGCGCCAGAAATCCGAATTCCTGGCCAACATGAGCCACGAGATGCGCACGCCGCTGGCCGGCGTGATCGGCATGCTCCATTTCGCGCTGCGCGACGGCGCGCTCAGGGACAGTACGCGCGAGCAGATTGCGCGCGGCCAGGCCAATGCCCAGTCGCTGCTGGCGATCATCAACGACCTGCTCGACTTCTCGAAGATCGAGGCCGGCAAGCTGACGATCGAGAACATCGACTTCGCGCTCGACGCGGCGATCGGCAACGTGGCCGCCCTGTTCGAGGAGCAGGCCGCGGCCCACAGCGTGGGCTTTGCCATCGCGCTGGCGCCGGACCTGCCGCGCTTCGTGACCGGCGATCCGACCCGCCTGCGCCAGGTGCTGGTCAACCTGGTCGGCAACGCCTTCAAGTTCACCCCGGCCGGCCAGGTCAGCCTGCACGTCGAGCGCCGGAGCGAGGACCAGTTGCCGGCCGGCCCGGACAGTCCGGCGGCGCCGCACATGATCCGTTTTTCGGTGCACGACACCGGCATCGGCATCGCGCCCGAGGCGCTGCCGCGCCTGTTCCAGAAATTCGAGCAGGCCGACGCCACCACCACGCGCCGCTACGGCGGCACCGGCCTCGGGCTGGCGATCTGCCGCCAGCTCGTCGAGCTGATGGGCGGGACCATCGTGGTCCGGAGCGAGCAGGGCAAGGGCAGCACCTTCAGCTTCCTGCTGCCGCTGCCCGAAGGCGCCGAACCGGCGCGGGACGAGCACGCGCCGCGCCTGCCGCACACGCACCGCCTGCGCGTGCTGTGCGCCGAGGACTTCGCCACCAACCAGATCATCGCCCGCATGATGGTCGAGGACATGGGGCACGAGATCGACGTCGTCGAGAACGGGGCGCTGGCGGTGGCGGCCTGCGCCCGCGCGCGCTACGACATCGTGCTGATGGACGGCCGCATGCCCGAGATCGACGGCGCCACCGCCACGCGCCTGATCCGCGCCGGCGGCACGCTCGACGCGCCGGTGCTGGACCCGCAGCTGATGATCGTCGCGCTCACGGCCAATGCCGGCGACGAGGACCGTGACCGCTACCTGGCCTGCGGCATGGACGGCTTCCTGGCCAAGCCAATCGACGAGGCGGCGCTGCATCATCAACTCAGCCTGGCGATCGCGCGCCAGCTGGGACGCGGGATCGCGCTGCCGGAAATGCGTGCGCCGGCGCCGGTGCGTGGACCTGTGCCGGCCGCCGTGCCCACGCCGACAACGGCCGAACTGGATGCGATGTTCGGTGTCGCGCCGCCCGAACCGGTGCCAGCGCCGGACGGGGCGGCCGCGCGCGCCACTGCGCTCCACGAGCGCCTGCGCGCCGCCTTCGCCGCCGACCTGCCGCGCCGCCGGGCCGACCTGCACGCCGCCCTGGACGCCGGCGACGACGACGCATGCGGACGCGTGCTGCACGGCCTGCGCGGCAGCGCCGGGCACCTCGGCGCCACCGAACTGGCCGCCCTCTGCGCGCGTCTGGAAAAAGTGGCCGACGCGGGCTTGCGCGACGAACTGCTCGCCGGCCTGCCGCGCCTGGAAACCTTGCTCGCCGCCTTCGAAACTTCCTTGGCCTGATTTTTTGCTAACTTGTTATAATGTTTATTCAAAGCAATAAATCCCCTGGAGATGCAATGAAGGTGCTGGTGGTCGATGACGATGTGGTCTCGCGCATGATGCTGATGCATCTGGTGGACCATTGCGGACGCTACGAGATCCTCGAGGCGGAGGACGGCGCCGACGCCTGGCGCCAGCTCGAAGCCGGCCTGCGTCCGGCGCTGGTCTTCTGCGACCTGCGTATGCCGCACCTGTCGGGCACCGAACTGCTGGCCCGTGCGAAGGCCCATCCCGATTTGATGGCGACGCCCTTCGTGCTGGTTTCGGCCGCGAACGACGCCACGACGATGGAGGAGGCCGCCGCCCTGGGCGCCGACGGCTATGTGGTCAAACCCTTCCGGGTCGAGCAACTGCGCCCGCACCTGGCGGCGCTGGGGCCGGACGAAACCCCCGACGAGAGCGCGCGCCGCCTCGGCATCGACCTGGCGCGCGTGCAGGTGTATCTGGGCGGCCTGGAGCGCCAGCTGCTCGAGGCCGCCGCCAGCCTCGACGTTTGGCTGGCGGACGATCCCGACGGCGCGCGGGCGCGCCTGGCGCGCCTGGGCGAGGGCTGCCGCACGCTCGGCCTGTACGGCGCGGCCGCGCGCCTGGCGCGCGCCCAGGGAGCCTTGATGCCGGCACTGGCGGGCACGGCGCTGCGCGACGCGTCCACGCTGGTGCGGCGCCAGATCGAGCGGGCGCGGGAGCGCGCCGGCGCCTGAGCGTGGTCCCGACAATTCGCTTGTCGAGCAGATTGTTTAGATTTAAAGTATCTCCCGGATAGTCGGCTGACACCTCATTCGGGACGACCATGACAAGCTCGCACGCCGCAGCACTGAGTCCTTCCTCGCACGTCGACGGGTTCGCCCGCGACCATCTTCCGCCGCCCGACGAGTGGCCGGAATTCCTGTTCGAACTGCCCGCCTTGCATTATCCGCAGCGCATCAACTGCGCCGCGGAGCTGGTGGACGCGGCGCTGGCGCGCGGCTGGGGCGGCCGTACCGCCCTGATCGGCGCCAGGGAGCGCCTGAGTTACGCCGCCCTGGCTGCGCGCATCGACCGCATCGCCCATGTCCTGCTGCACGACCTGAAGCTGGTGCCGGGCAACCGCGTGCTGCTGCGCGGCGCGAATTGCCCGACCATGGCGGCCGCCATCCTGGCCGTGTTCAAGGCCGGCTGCATCGCGGTGCCGACCATGCCGCTCCTGCGCGCGCGCGAACTCGGGGCGATCGTCGCGAAGGCGCAGGTCGACGCGGTGCTGTGCGCGGCCTCGCTGCGCGCCGAGATCGATGCGCTGCAGGAAAGCCTCGGCGGCAAATGCCCGCCCGTGACGCTGTTCGATGCGCCCGATGACCCGGCCGCGCTCGAGGCCCTGATGGCGCGCCATGACCAGCCATTCGAAGCCGTCGACACCGCCGCCGACGACGTCTGCCTGATCAGTTTCACCTCGGGCACCACCGGCATCCCGAAGGGCACCATGCACTTCCACCGCGACGTGCTGGCGATCTGCGACTGCTTCCCGGTGCACACGCTGGGTTCCCGCAGCGACGACATCTTCATCGGCACGCCGCCGCTGGCCTTTACCTTCGGCCTGGGCGGCCTGCTGCTGTTTCCCCTGCGCGTAGGCGCGGCTGGCGTGGTGATCGAAAAACTCACGCCCGAGACCCTGCTTGCCGCGATCGACGAGCACCGGGCCACGGTCTGCTTCACCGCGCCCACCTTCTACCGCCAGATGGCGCAGATGGCGTCCCGTTTCGACCTGGCCAGCCTGAGCCGCACCGTGTCGGCCGGCGAAGCGCTGCCGCTCGCCACGCGCGAGGCCTGGCAGGCGGCAACCGGCCTGGCCATGATCGACGGCATCGGCGCCACCGAGATGCTGCATATCTTCATTTCCGCCGCCGGCGACGCCATCCGGCCCGGCGCCACCGGCAAACCGGTGCCCGGCTACCGCGCCTGCATCCTCGGCGACGATGGCCGGCCCCTGCCGCCCGGCGTGATCGGGCGCCTGGCGGTGAAGGGGCCGACCGGCTGCCGCTATCTCGCCGATCCGCGCCAGCGCGACTACGTGCAGGACGGCTGGAACCTCACCGGCGACGCCTACGAGATGCATGCCGACGGCTATTTCTATTACCGCTCGCGCCTAGACGACATGATCATCTCGGCCGGCTACAACATCGCCGGCGTCGAGGTCGAGGAAGCGCTGCTGCGCGATCCCGCGGTGGCCGAATGCGCCGTCATCGGCCGGCCGGACGAGGAGCGCGGGCAGGTGGTCGAGGCCCACGTCGTCGTGCTTACCGGCCATGCGCCGGGCGAGACGCTGGCGGCCGAGCTGCAGGAATTCGCCAAGACCCAGATCGCCCCCTACAAATACCCGCGCCGGGTCGTCTTCCGTGAGTCGCTGCCGCGTACCGAAACCGGTAAACTGCAGAGGTTCAAACTACGCGCCGAAGCGCTCTAGACCAGGATGCAGGATTTTGAAGGAAGCCAGGAGACGGCGGCGAACGGGCTCGACCTGGCAACGCGGCTGACCGGCGAACACCACCAGTCGCTCAAGCTGTGGCTGCGCATGCTCTCGTGCACCGTGCGCATCGAGAACGAAATCCGTACGCGGCTGCGCGCCAGTTTCGGCATCACGCTGCCGCGCTTCGACCTGATGGCCCAGCTCGAGCGTCACCCGGATGGCTTGCGCATGGGCGAGCTGTCGCGCCGCATGATGGTTACCGGCGGCAATGTCACCGGTATCACCGACCAGCTCGAACGGGAGGGCCTGGTGGCGCGCGTTCCCGATCCCCAGGACAAGCGGGCCTTCGCGGTCAAGCTCACACCTGCCGGCCAGGAAGCCTTCGCGGCGATGGCGAAGGTGCACGAAAGCTGGGTCGAGGAGTTGCTGGGCCACGTGCCTGCCGAAGACAAGGAGCAGTTGATCGGGCTCCTGAGCGGCATGAAATCGGGCCTGGACGGGCGGGGACCTTAGCCTCCTCAGGTCCGCTCGTGCTCCTTGCTCGGGCTGGACGAGGTCTTGGCCGCCGGCTTGTAGGTAATTACGCGGTAGACGTACCAGGCCAGCAGGGCGCCGAAGATGACTTTCGACACCGGGTCGATGTATGTCGACACTTCCTTGTAATTGTCCTCTAGCAGGTAGCCGGCGGCGGTCAGCAGGCCGGTCCAGGCCAGCGAACCGATGCTTGAATACAGCAGGAACTGGCCGAGCGACATGCTGGACAGGCCCGCCGGAACGGAAATCAGGGTGCGCACCGCCGGCACCAGGCGCCCGAACAGCACCGCCTTGCGGCCATGCTTGCGGAAGGCGTCGAGCGACTTGTCGATGTCTTCCGAGCTGAGCGTCAGCCAGCGTGCCTTGCGGTCCGCCAGTTTCCTCAGCCGCTCGCAGCCATAGACCTTGGCTGCGTAATACCAGGGCAGGGCGCCGATCACCGAGCCGGCCGTGCCGGCGAGCAGCACCCCGACCACGTTCAGGTCGCCGCGCGCGGCCACGAAGCCGGCGAAGGGCATGATCATTTCCGAGGGAATCGGCGGAAAGATGTTTTCCAGCGCCATCAGGGCGAACACGCCGAGGTAGCCGCTTTTCTCCAGGAAATCAGTAATGAACTCGAACATGGGAGCCGTCCTGTCAGCCGGGTCAGTGCGAGCATCGTAACCGGGAATGCGGGGGATTTATGTTCGGCAGGGCACGCTTGGAACTGTTTTCCCTTCTGCGTAACTGCATCCGGCACGGGTATGAAAAATCGACCTCGATTCGTAACCTGCCGGCCCTATAAAGAAAAAATTGGAGTATTGTTAAGCGCAGAGCGGACTGGACAGGATTGATTCGCCGGCTTACGGTCCTCGGCGGTACATCACCTCACCAAGAGTCACTGAAAACACATGATCAAGGAACGCGGCATTCTGTTTTCCGGCCCGATGGTGCGCGCGCTGCTCGACGGCACCAAGACCCAGACGCGGCGCGCCCTGCGCCCGCAGCCGGCAGGAGAGGTCGAGCCCGGGACGGCGCGGAACCGTTTCGGCCTGCCGGGCGACCGCTTGTGGGTGCGCGAAACCTATCTCGCTTTCGGCCAGTGGGAAACGCGGCCCAAGGCCGGCAAGACAGGCAACGAGTGGTATTTCGTCGACCGGACGCGTGCAACCGGCCAGCGCTACCGTTACGCCCTCGATGAACCCGACGGCGCCGCCGCGCCGCCCGGGCGGGTGGCGGGCGACCTGCCGCGCTGGCACCGTCGCCCGGCGCTCTTCATGCCGCGCGTGGCCAGCCGCATCCTGCTCGAGATCGTTGGCGTGCGCACCGAGCGCCTGGGGCAGATCGGCCCGGATGATGCGCTGGCGGAAGGCGTCGGCCCCGTCGGCGCCGGCGGCGACCCGGTGCTGGCCTATCGGAGCGTGTGGGAGCGGATCAACGGGCCCGGAAGCTGGGATGCCGATCCCTGGGTATGGGTGGTGGAATTCAGGCGGCTGGCGCCTTGACCGGTACGGGAATCTTGTGGTCCCCCCGACTGGAATCGACGAACCGTCGGGATTGCGCATGAGCGCCAGGTCAGGGCTGGGCATCGTCGGGCAGATACCAACAAAAATACCAACAATTTTCGCACGTGACTGAGATATTTTGGATCAGTTGTGTTGGTCGTTCGTTGGACTATTAGCATCGCCAGGCGGTCAGTGAGGCCGAGCAAGAGATTGTTCAGAATCAAAGATGTCGCCGTTTCAGGTACGTACCATTGATTTTTGGAATGTACCAGTAACAGATATCCCAGATGAATGCTCTGCTCAGGAAGTTCTCATGAACCTCAAGGATCTGATCCAAGGGTCATCCGGCTTGACCGACGCGAATCGCCCCATCCGTGTACGACTGTTCCAAGAGAAGGATGTGCTCGACGACGCCCTGCTGGTCAAGCGTGTCACGGGCAGCGAAACCCTGTGTGGCGGGCTGGAATACCGGCTTCTGTGCGTATCGGTGCGGGCAGACCTCCCCTTGAAGGAGTTCATCGCCTTACCCGTTGAGCTGCAGTTCGTCACGGATCACGGCGCCATGCACGTCGTGTGCGGCATCGTGGCGCAAGCCGCTGCCGGGCAGAGCGATGGTGGGTTGGCGACCTACGAGCTGGTGATGCGGGATGCGTTGGCACTGATGGAGCATCGCACCAATACCCGCGTATTCTGCAACCGGAACGAGCTGGACATCACGCAGACCATCGTGGACGAGTGGCGCCGGAAGAATCCAGTTCTCGCCAGGACCTTCGATGTGGACTGGTCGCATATAACTTGCACATATCCTCCTCGGGCGTTAACGGTGCAGCAAAACGAGCCCGATGGCGACTTCCTGCGCCGCTTATGGAAGCGGCGCGGCATCGCCTGGGGCATGCGGTCCGGGCCGGCCGCCGCGTCACAACAGCAAGACCCGCCAGCGCACACCCTGGTGTTGTTCGATGACGCATCCAGATTGCCACAAAATGCCGCCGGGACGGTCCGCTATCACTGCGACGACGGCACCGAGCAAAGCGACACCATCACGCTGTGGAGTCCCGTACGCAAGCTCAAGCCAGGCAATCTCACCCGCCAAAGTTGGGATTACATGCGCGGTCGCCCGATGACAACGACTGCACCGTCGTGTATCGACCAGGGGACGACGGGCAACCGGTTCGCGGCCAGTCTCGACGACTATCTGATCGATGTGCCCCATGCGGGCGACGATGACGAGGACTACCGCAAACTCGGCGACCTGCGCATGAAGCGCCATGAGTACGAAGCCAAGTGCTTTTATGGCGAAGGCAGCGTGCGCGCAATGAGTATTGGGCAGTGGATTGCCTTGAGCGGCCATCCTGATATCGACACCCATCCACAGGATGAGCGCGAGTTCGTCATCACTCGCCTGGACGTCGATGCGGAAAACAATCTGCCGAAGACGCTCGACGACCGAATAGAGCGCTTGTTTGCACTTAACCGCTGGGATGAGCGACCGTCTAGCAATTATCTGCAGCAAGCCAGCAAAGAACGCGGCATGCGTTACACCAACCGCTTCGCGTGCGTGCGCGGTGGCATTCCGATCGTTCCCGCTTTCGATCCCCGTACGGACTTGCCGCGCCCGCAACTGCAGAGCGCGATCGTGGTTGGCCCGCCTGGCGAAGAAATCCATTGCGACCAATATGGCCGGGTCAAGGTGCGCTTCCTCGGCACCAGGGCCGAAGACCACGAGCATGCGCAAGGCGCCGGCGCCAGCGACAGCGATCGCGACTCTGCCTGGATCCGGGTCGCTAGCACCTGGGCCGGCAGCCAGTGGGGAGCGCTGACGCTCCCCCGTGTGGGCGACGAAGTCATCATCGATTTTTTGGGCGGCGACCCCGACAAGCCTATTCTCGTAGCACGGGTCCACAGTGGCGTCGCCCTGCCGCCTTCGTTCAGCCATACCGGCGCGCTGCCCGGAAACAAATACCTGGCCGGCATCAAAAGCAAGGAAGGGCACGGCACCCGCTACAACCAGCTGCGGCTGGACGACACGCCGGGGCAGATCAATGCCCAGCTGTCCTCGCAGCACGGCCACAGCGAATTGAACTTGGGCTGGCTCACCCATCCGCGCAACGACGGCAAAGGCGAGGCGCGCGGCGAAGGTGCGGAGCTGCGCAGCGACCAAGCCGTTGCGGTACGCGGCGGGCAAGGGGTGCTCATCAGTGCTGCTGCGCGCCCGCAAGCCGGCGGTAAGCAACTGGAGCGCACCGAGCTGATCGGTCTGGCCGAAGCGTTGCAGGGCGTGCAGCAGGAGTTGTCGAAACTGTCGACGACGCATCATGCGGAGGGTGCCGACGACAAGTTGCTTGCGCAGCTGATCACATATTTGAAGGAATGGGAGGCCGGCAGCAATACCGCTAAGGACGGGGCCGGCGCCGGCGGCCGGCCGGTGGTGGCACTGTCGGCCCCTGCCGGCGTTGCCGTGACTAGCCAGGACAACATCGCGATCGGCGCGCAAACGCATGTCGATATGGTCAGCATCGGCAATACCCAGTTGTCGGTCGGCAGGAAACTGCTGGCGCGCGTGTCGGAAAGTATCAGCCTGTTCGCCCACCGGTTTGGCATGAAACTCATCGCCGCCAGCGGCAAACTCGAGCTGCAGACGCACGGCGACGATATCGAGCTAACGTCCGCCAAGCGCATCGTCCTGACTGCCACCGACGAAATCGTGCTGCAGGCGCCCAAGCTGCGTTTCGTGGCGCAAGGCGCGCAGGTGGAGATCGGCGGCGGCGCCATTACCCAGCAAAGCAGCGGCGAGCACACCATCAAATCCTCGAAGTTCGCCCACGTCAAACCAGGCGGCAGCAGCCCGGCTGCCGTGACGTTGCCGAAGAGCGAGTCGGCGCACGACCTGCAGACCGTCCTGCGTTGGATGGGGACCGACGAGCCGATGACAAACCAGCGCTATCGCATCACCACGGAAGACGGCCGCAGCTTCGAGGGACGGACCGATGCCGCCGGCCTGACCGAGCGAATTGCAAGCACCATTCCTTTCGGGCGCTACAGCATCGAGGCGCTCGACGACTGAATCAAGGAGAACGAAACCGATGGCGACCGCAGAACACCCCTTGCCCGCGCAACTGAATCCTGGCGCCGCTGGCAAGGCCGAAGGCTTTGCGACACCGAAGCAGGACAAGCGGCCGCAGTGCGCCCGGTTCCTGCCCAAGCGGGTGTTGCCGGTCATCTTCCTGCCCGGGATCATGGGCTCGAACCTGCGCATGAGCGCCGAGCGGCAGCGGGAACTGCGCCGGGAGAACAACATCGCATGGCGCCCGGACACTCTGGGTGCAATGAACGTACGAAAAAACGCGGGAATTTCGCCAACTGAACGCCAGCTACAGCTGGACCCCTTGCAAACCACGGTCGACATCTACGATCCTGCCGGCCCGTCGGACGTCAGCGGCGACGGACGGCATGACAACGTCGAACTCGACGGCAGCCTCAACTCGCCCTTGCTGATGGACGATCCGCCCACGGCCAAAAACCGGCGTACCGCCGTCCAGAAGGCGCGGGAGCGGGGCTGGGGCGAAGTCTTCTTCAAGAGCTATGGCGAGCTGCTGCAGCATCTCGAGTCACGCCTGAACAATACCTTCTCTGGAGGCAAGGTCCGGCAGGAGTGGCGCGACGTCGTCGGCGTCGATCCACAGGCATGGAATCCCGACCCCAGGCTGCCTCAGCAGGCCCTGAGCGAGGACGAGCTCAAGAAGGTTGCCACCGGCTGCTGGTTTGCCGTGTATGCGTTCGGCTACAACTGGCTGCAATCGAACGGCGACAGCGCAAAAATCGTCGCGAAGCGCATCAACAAGGTCATCGACGACCTGAACGGCTCCGGATACCAGTGCAAGCAGGTGATCGTCGTCACCCATTCCATGGGCGGGCTGGTCGGAAGGGCGCTGGTTCACCCGAAGTACGGCAACCTGCAGGACAAGGTGCTGGGCATCGTGCACGGCGTGATGCCGGCGATCGGGGCGCCCGCGGCCTACAAGCGCATGCGGGCGGGATTCGAGGATCCGGGCATGATGAGCTCGCTGCAGGAAAGCCTGGCCGCCAAGGTGGCCGGCAATTATGGCGACGAAGTCACGGCGGTGCTGGCGAATGCGCCGGGCGCACTGGAATTGCTGCCTACCGCGTCCTACGGCAACGGCTGGCTGCGGGTGCGCCACAACGGGCAGGATCTGGAAGCCTGGCCGAAACGGGGCGATCCCTACAGCGAAATCTACAAACTGCGGGGCAAATGGTATGCGCTGTTCCGGGAAGATTGGATCAACCCATCCGGCAATCCCCCAGACCAGGGAGGCGGAACGTTCGCACGGACCTGCATGTATCTCGATCAGGCACGGCAATTTCATCAAACGATTGCAAGCACCTACCACCCCAACAGTTATGCGCATTATGGCGCCGATGGCGGACGACAGAGCTTCGGCGACGTGGTATGGGAAATCAGGAACTGTGCCGATCCCAGCGGCTGGCAGGACTGGCCCGTCGTCCGCGACAGCAGGCAGGGCAGGCTGGAATTCGCTGCCCGGGACCCGGATCGGGGGAGCAACACCGGGGCGCTTTCCTTCAACATCGTGGCGCTTCCCTTTAACGTCGGGGCGCCCGCGTCTATGCATGCGACGATCCTCCCGCCTGCGGCGGCCGGCGACCAGACCGTGCCCGCCAGGTCCGCCGACCACCAGCTGCACAGCGGCATGTTCAAGGGCGTGTTCCGTCAGACCGGTTACGAACACCAGTCCAGTTACAAGGACCCGCGGGCCATCGCCTCGACCCTGTACAGCATCGTGCGCATCGCCCAGAAGGCAAGCTGGAACTGCTGAAAGGAATACTATGTACCCGACCGCCATCAGACGCCTGTTCCTTGTTCCGCTTGCCGCCGCGGCCCTGCTGCTCGCGGCATGCGACCCCCACCCGAAAGAATGGAAGACGCCGAACATGACCGCACTCACGCCCCGCTTGCAACCTCTGTTCGAAAAAACGAAAACCGTCTGCTTCGGCCGGTTCGTGGTCGATGTGCCGGCATCGGCTACCGTCGTCTGGGGTAGGATGATTATGTCGCTGGACGTCACCATCTACCCCGATGGCGTGGATGAAGTGAAGGGATTGGCGCAGCAGTTCGTCGACGAGCTGAAAAGCGAAAAGGCCATTTACCTCAACGACATCCCCTTGCTGATTTCGGTGGACGACATGCGCCAGCCCGAAGGAAAGATCGTGACTGGCTACGACGGTTTTCAGGCGATTGGTATGCTGAAAATCAGCGGTTACTTCAGGATGAACAATGACGGCGTTATCATTGATGCGCGTCCGTTAGAAGAAAATCGGGATAGGGCTACGGCAACAATAAAGAGCATCGCCCGCCGCCTGCGCCAACGTGCCGACGACGAAGCCCCTGCCGAGCCCGGCAACTGCCTCGAGAGGGCCTTCCTGCCGGACTCGTCGGATGACGAGAAGAATCATCCTGGCGAATTCGTCAGCATCGGCTTCCGCCTGAAGGAATTTCCGGACGCGCATTTGTCGATTGAAGTCCGCCCCACCCCCCGCGACCGGGAACGCGAATCGCTCAAGGAAAAATGGAAGCGGATGAAGGAGCCGCTTACACCCGAATTGGATAGAGTGTTCGCCAAGGTCAAATATTTCCGCGAAAGCCCACGCCAGATCCGGGACTGGACAACCGGCTACGAGGTGCTGATGCGCGCACCCGATGAGGAAGGCGTGCATTCTTTCCATGACTTCGAGCTCAGGTTCACCGGCGAACCGAACGATGCCTTCAAGCCCTATGTGAGCGTCCAGCTCCAGACCGGCGTCGGCGACAACGCCGCCGGCGCCGCCAAGACCAGCCTGAGCGACGAGGAAACCATCGCGCTCTGGGACAAAATCACCAGCACCATTCGCGTGCGCCCGACAAGCGCAGTGCCTGTCCAGACCGCAGAGACCAGCCCGCAACCGCATCTTCCGCTCGGCGAACTGGCCGCAACCGGCCGTACCTGCCCGCAAACCGGCTGGTGGGAGTCCGACATATCCGGAGAAATACAAGGTGGGCGGCGCCAGCACATCCAAGCCGGCGAACGCATGCCGCACGTAGTCTCGCTGGGCGAACCGTCGATGTGGCAAAAGCTCAAGGGAGAAAGGCCTTCTTACCGGACGGCGGCCATGTGGAAACTGGTCAGCTACGGTGATGCGCCCCCTGTCGATGTGGCGGCGCAGACGCCGGCAGTCGCGCAGGTTTCCCTTGGGGATACCCCTTCAAAAAACGCAACAGGCGACATGACCGACGTCGGGCCGAGCGGAGGGACTTCACCTGAGGAGAAGGGCTGAGCAATGCGCAACGTCATTCGTCTCGGTGATGCCACGTCACACGGTGGCAAGGTCGAGAGCGTGAGCGCCACGCATTTCACGGTCGACGGCATCCCGGTCGCCAGCGTCGGCGACAAATGCAGTTGTCCCATCAAGGGGCATGACAACTGTACGGTTGCCGAGGGCGACCCAACCCACGTCATCGACGGCACTGCCGTAGCCTATGATGGGCATAAAACCACTTGTGGCGCCAGCTTGGTTTCGTCTATTGCCAACTTTAGCGGTGAATAACCGGTTATGCGGACGTCTCTGGCGGATGTGAGGGGCTGCGACGCAAACGGTGCGTTGAGCCCACTCTAGTCAAATGACCTGCCGTTAAGCAAAAAAATAGTAGTTGCATTGTAGTCCGTTAACAAGCAAAATCAGTGCATCAACCTGAATGATGCACGATGAGTTTACCATTAAAGAGTATTGCCGATGTGCAAGCGGGGCACCCGTTCCGCAGTGGAGTTCCATTTGTCGAGAACGGAAATGCCTACGCATTGCAGATGCGCGATCTCAACCCTGGTGGTGACGTTGCTTGGGACGGACTCGTCCGCACTGAGGTCGACACCCGTAAGCCCATCCAATGGCTGGAGCCCGGCGATGTGATTTTCGTTGCTCGTGGTACGCGTAACTATGCTGTGTGCCTGCGAGAAGTGCCAAAACCGACAGTCTGCTCGCCATACTTTTTTCTTGTGCGAATTAAGTCGCCGGCGCTGTTGCCGGAGTTTTTGGCATGGCAGATCAATAGGACCCCGGCGCAACGCTACCTTGCGGGAAGCGCTGAAGGGACCGATCAGCTCAGCATTCGGCGCCCGGTTCTGGAGGCTCTTCCGCTCGCGATACCTCCGTTGTCGCAGCAGCAACTCATCGTGGCCTTGGCAGAAGCGGCCGTACATGAGGAACGCCGACTCCAAGCCCTGATACATAACCGCCACAAGCAGTTGGACGCCCTGGCGTTCGCGCTTATCACGAACAACCCTGAATCGAACTGACCGATGTCCATTTCTCCCATCCAGCAAGACTCGATTAATGCCGCCGTCTGGAACGCCTGCGATACCTTCCGTGGCACCGTGGATCCGAGTATTTACAAGGATTACGTCCTGACCATGCTCTTCCTGAAGTACATCTCCGATGTCTGGCAGGATCACTACGACCGTTACAAGGCCGAACATGGCAACCATCCGGAATTGATCGAAGAATTGCTGAAGAACGAGCGTTTTGTATTGCCCCCCAACGCAAATTTCTACAAGCTCCATGAGACGCGCCATCAACCCGGCAACGGCGAGCGCATCGACAAGGCCCTGCACGCTATCGAGGAAGCGAACCTGTCCAAACTGCGCGACGTGTTCCAGGACATCAGCTTCAACTCGACCAAGCTGGGCGACGAAGCGCAAAAGAACGACATCCTGCGCCACCTGCTCGAAGACTTCGCCAAGCCTGAACTGAATCTGCGAGAAAGTCGTGTCGGCACACTGGACGTGATCGGCAATGCCTATGAATTCCTCATCAAGAATTTCGCATCGACCAGTGGCAAGAAGGCGGGGGAGTTCTATACGCCGCCTGAAGTTTCTCAATTGATGGCTCGCCTTATGGAACCGCAGGAGGGCGACGAAATCTGCGACCCCACCTGCGGCTCTGGCTCGCTGCTGATGAAGTGCGGCCAGCTGATCCGCGCACGCGCAGGCAGCCGCAAATACGCGCTCTACGGGCAGGAGGCAATCGGCAGCACTTGGGCGCTGGCCAAGATGAACATGTTTTTGCATGCCGAGGACAATCACCGCATCGAGTGGGGCGACACGTTGCGAAATCCCAAGCTACTCGATGGGGACGGGTTGCTCAAGCACTTCGACATCGTGGTCGCCAATCCACCGTTCTCGCTGGAGAAGTGGGGACATGAAGCGGCAACCGGTGATCCCTACAAGCGCTTCCGTCGCGGCGTTCCGCCTCGCACGAAAGCCGACTACGCGTTCATCTTGCACATGGTCGAAACCATGAAGCCCGGCACAGGCCGCATGGCCGTGGTGGTGCCGCACGGCGTGCTGTTCCGGGGCGCAGCCGAGGGCAAGATCCGCCAGAAGCTGATTGAAGAGAACCTGCTCGACGTCGTCATCGGTCTGCCTGAAAAGCTCTTCTACGGCACCGGTATTCCCGCTGCAGTGCTGGTGTTGCGCAAGAAGAAGCCCGACGATAAGGTGCTCTTCATCGACGCAAGTCGCGATTACCAGGACGGCAAGAACCAGAACGTCTTGCGCAAGCGAGACCTGGAACGCATCGAGCAGACCGTGCGTGCGCGCCAGAGCGTGGATAAATACGCCTATCTGGCCAGCCCGGCCGAGATGGCTGAGAACGACTTTAACCTCAACATCCCACGCTACGTAGACACCTTCGAGGAGGCCGAGGCCATCGACCTGAAGGCGGTACGCGAAGAACGGCTCGCACTGAAGGCCGAGTTGGCGGTGCTGGAGGAGAAGATGGCCGGTTACCTGAAGGAGCTTGGTTATGAGTGAGTCCACGCCGCGCGGCGAACTGGTGCTGTACGCCACCGAGGATGGGTCTGCGCAGTTTTTCCTGCGCGCCGAGGATGGCAGTGTTTGGCTTAGCCAAAGCGAAATTGCCGAGCTGTTCCAATCCTCTGTGCCTAACGTCAATATTCACATCAAAAACGTGCTGGATGAACAGGAGTTGAGCGAAGTTCGAACTGTTAAAGATGACTTAATAGTTCGAATTGAGGGCACGCGGCAGGTTCGCCGTACGGTCAAGCTCTATAACCTGGACATGATCCTTGCCATCGGCTATCGGGTGAAGTCACCGCGCGGCACGCAGTTCCGACAGTGGGCAACCACACACTTGAGGGAATATCTCGTCAAGGGCTTCGTCATGGACGACGAGCGCCTCAAGGGAGGGGAGCGCTGGGACTACTTCGACGAGCTGCTGCAGCGCATCCGGGACATACGATCCTCGGAAAAGCGCTTTTACCAGAAGGTGCGTGACCTGTTCGCCCTATCGGTGGACTATTCCGACGACGGGCAGGCCACCGGCCTCTTCTTTGCGGAGGTGCAGAATAAGATGTTTTTCGCCGTGACCGGCCAGACTGCCGCCGAGCTGATCGTGCAGCGGGCCGATCCCAGGCTGCCCAACATGGCGCTTACCTCATGGAAGGGCGGACGCGTGCGCAAAGCGGACGTGACGGTGGCCAAGAACTACCTGAACGCCAAAGAGCTGGACCAGCTCAACCGCATCGTCAGCATGTTCCTGGACTTTGCCGAGCTGCGTGCCACGCAGCGCAAGAACCTGCGCATGGCTGACTGGCGGACCTACGTGGATAGTTTCATGACCTTCAACGAGCAGGCGGTACTGCAAGGGGCGGGGCGCATGAGCCACCAAGCAATGACCACAATCGCGCACGAGCGATACGAACAGTTCGATGCTGGGCGACGCAAAACCGAGGCACTGGAGGCGGATTGCGAAGAACTGCGCGAGTTGGAGCAGGTAGAGAAACAACTTAGCAGTCGACGGAACAACGGCAAGGGAGGGAACGATGTTGCCTAAGAATTGGAAACGGGTCCCGCTGCATACCGTTGCTGAGATTCGAACGGGTGTCGCAAAAGGTAAGCAGGGTTTGGCTGACCCAGTTGAATTGCCTTATCTAAGAGTCGCGAATGTGCAAGATGGACATTTCAATCTGAATGAGGTCAAGACTATTTTGGTTGAACGCAGTGCGGTTGAGCGATATACATTGAGGTCCGGTGACGTTCTCATGACTGAGGGCGGAGATTTCGACAAACTTGGCCGCGGAGCTGTATGGAAAGCTCTGGTGGCGCCATGTCTACACCAGAACCATGTGTTTGCTGTACGCCCTCTAAAAGAGGTGCTTGACTCAACATTCTTGGCGGCTCTTTCGTCCAGTCAATATGGTAGGGCTTATTTCAAAAGCTGCGCGAAGCGAAGCACGAACCTCGCGAGTATTAACTCATCCCAGCTCAAAGAGTTCCCTGTCGTCCTCCCTCCATATCGAGAACAGCAGGAAATAGCTCGTGTGTTGGATACTTGGGAAGCTGCTATCAACTCAACCGAAAAACTTCTTGCTAACAGTCGTAGACGGAAGCGCGACTTGATGCAAGGACTGCTGAGTGGCCATCGCAAATTTGGACTGGCTAAGTTGTCCTGGGCGCAACCTGATTTCGATGAGGTATTCGAGCGTATCACCCGCAAGAATGCTGTAGGCGATCAGAATGTGCTCACTATTTCGGGGCAGCACGGGTTGATCAGCCAACGCGAGTTTTTTAATAAAAACGTAGCCAGCGAAAATCTTCAGGGCTATACGCTATTGGAAAAGGGAGATTTCGCCTACAACAAGAGCTATTCCGCAGGTTATCCGGTTGGCGCTATCAAGCCCCTGTTGGCCTATAAGTCCGGGGTAGTCTCCAGCCTGTACATCTGTTTCCGAATCAGGGCAGACGTCGAGGCTGACGCGGACTTTTTCCGGCACTACTTTGAGGCCGGCATGCTAAACGACGCGATCACCGGCATCGCTCAGGAAGGCGCCCGCAACCATGGTTTACTTAATGTTGGTGTGAAAGACTTTTTCAAGCTCAAGCTTCGCGTGCCAGAAATCGAGAGCCAGCGGAAAATTGCAGCAGTGCTCAACACTGCGGAATCTGAAGAGCGCTGTATCGAGCAACAGCTAGCGAAGCTCAAAAAGGAAAAACGCGTTCTCATGGCCGATCTGCTCACCGGCAAGCGCCGCGTCCATCTGCTGGAAGCCACTGCGGAGCCGAAGGCCGCATGAGCGCCATCCCCCAAACCCGCGAGCAGTACAGCGCCCACTTACCGGCGCTGCATTTGCTGATCAACCTGGGCTGGCGCTTCTTGCCCACGGCAGAAGCCTTGGCTCTACGTGGTAGCACGCGCGAGCTCATCCTGAAAGCCCGGTTGATTGAAGTGCTGCAAACCCGCCGCTTCGACTATAAGGGTGAGCAGTATCCGCTGTCCCCAAGCGGAATTGATCAGATCGTACGCCAAGTACATGCACTAAATTTGGCCGAGGGGCTGATGCCGGCCAACGAGCGGCTCTACCAGATGCTCACGCTGGGCGTGACCGTTACTGAGTTCATGCCGGACGGTAAAAAGCACCAGCCGACTATCGCACTTGTCGATTGGTGCGACATGGCGGCCAACCGCTGGGACGTGACCGAGGAGTTGGAGGTACTCTCCACCCACGGTACGCACCACCGTGTACCCGATGTGGTGGCTTACCTGAACGGCCTGCCGCTGGCGGTAATCGAGGCCAAGCGGCCCGATGCCACGCATGCAGGCAAAGCGATGGTCGACGAGGGCATCAGCCAGCAACTGAGAAACCAGCGCCCCGACGAGATTCCTCATTTGTTTGCGTACGCCCAGTTGCTGTTGGCGGTGAACCATACCGATGGGCGCTATGGCACCACCGCCACCCCACTGAAATTCTGGGCACGCTGGCGTGAAGAGCAGTTCAGCGATGCGCAATTGGGCGAGTGGAAAAACCGGCCACTTGCACCCGGTGTCCAGGCTGCGCTCCTGACCGGAAAGCCGTCCAGATTGCAGGCCTACTTCCGCCAACTGTGGGCACAGCCGCTGCTCCCCACCGACCAGGATCGCCTGCTCGCCGCGTTACTGAAGCCTGAGCGCTTCCTCGAGTTCCTGCGCTTGTTCGTGCTTTTCGACCGCAAGGCCGGCAAAGTGGTGGCCCGCTACCAGCAGTTTTTCGGCATTCGTGCGCTGCTGGAACGCATCAACCTGCGCAAACCGGACGGGGGACGCGAAGGGGGCGTGGTGTGGCACACAACAGGATCCGGGAAGAGCTTCACCATGGTCTTCCTCACCAAGGCGCTGGTCCTGCATCAGAACACGCAAGCTTGTCGCGTGGTCGTGGTGACGGACCGGTTGGACCTTGAAGACCAACTGGCGCGTAACTTCATGAACAGTGGTGCCTTCGGCTCGGCCGTCGCCACCAAAAAGGACGGCGAAAGGGCCAAGGTCGGTTCCGGACGCGACCTCGCCAAGCGCATCGGTCAAGGGACCGAACGAATCGTCTTCACATTGATCCACAAGTTCGCCACTGCATCCAAACTGCCAGAGTGCTACAACCCCTCAAGCGACATGATCGTGCTGGTGGACGAAGGCCACCGCAGCCACGGTGGCGAAACGCACGAGCGCATGCGCAAGGCATTGCCGTGCGCCGCCTACGTCGCCTTTACAGGCACGCCGTTGCTGAAGAAGGAGAAGACGGCCAACAAGTTTGGCCCTATTGTCCATGCCTACACGATGCAGCGTGCGGTCGAGGACGGTACGGTTACGCCTCTGCTGTATGAAGAGCGCAAGCCCGAGTTGACCATTAACGAGGACGCGGTCAATCGCTGGTTCGACCGCATTACGGCGGGCCTGAGCCCGGAGCAGGCGTCTGACCTCAAGCGCAAATTTGCTAACAAGCAGGTGGTGTATGGGGCGGCCAATCGCATCGAGCTTATTGCCTGGGACATCGCCCAGCACTTCAGCGAGAACATCAAGAAGCTCGGCCTGGGACTCAAGGGCCAGGTAGCCACCGCCAGCAAGCTGGAAGCCATCCGCTACAAGCAGTACCTGGACGATACTGGCTTGGTAAGCAGTGCCGTCATCATCTCCGCCCCTGACAGCCGCGAAGGCAATACCAAGGTCGACGAGAGCAAGCTTCCCGAGGTGCAGAGGTGGTGGAACACGCATGTTGGCAAGAACGCCGAGACCTATGAGGACGGGGTGTTGCAAGATTTTGGGGGCGACGGCAACCCGGATCTGCTCATCGTCGTGGACCGGTTATTGACCGGCTTTGACGAACCGCGTAACGCCGTACTCTACATTGACAAGCCGTTGAAGGAACACAACCTGATCCAGGCCATCGCTCGCGTGAACCGCCTGCACGAAGCCAAGCGCTACGGCGTGCTCGTGGACTATCGCGGCATCCTTGAGGAGCTCGATACCGCGGTGCGCGCGTATCATGACCTCGAAACCCGCACGCAGGGTGGCTACGAACTGGCCGACATCGAAGGCCTGTACCAAAAGATCAGCACCGAGTACAAGCGGCTACCCAGCCTGCACGATTCTCTGTGGACTATTTTCGCCGAGGTGAAGAACAAGCAGGACCTGGAGCAGTACCGCCACGTCCTGATGCCGCGCTACAGCGAGGACGAAGACGGCCAGACTTACGACACGCGCCAGAAGGTGCGCGATGATTTTTACAGCGCATTGACTGCTTTCGGCTTATGCCTGCAGACCGCTTTGTCGTCGCGCAGCTTCTTTGAGGACCATAGCTTTTCCGAAGCCGACGTGCAGCGCTACAAAGAGGACTTGCGCTTCTTTACTAGTTTGAGGAAGATTGCCCGGCAGGACGCGCTGGAAACGGTGGACTACAGCGTCTACGAGGAGCAGATTCGGCGCCTGGTCGACAAGCAGGTGATCGGCAGCCAGGTGCGGGAGCCGGAGGGCGTCTATGTGGTTCATCAGCTCGGCCAGCCGGAAACCATGGAGGAGTGGAGCGAGGAGAAGACGCGCAACGAGACGGATATGATCCGCACGCGTCTGAAGAAAACCATCGAGCAGGACCTGGCTGGCGATCCTTATGCACAGAAAGTGTTTGCGGAATTGTTGAAGCAAGCGATCGCCGAAGCCGAAGCCATGTTTGACCACCCCGTCAAGCAATACGCGATATTCAAGAAGTTCGAAGAACAGGTCGAGGCGCGAGACATTGGCGGATTGCCCGAGGGGCTAGGCGAAAACCGGCATGTACGAGCCTATTTCGGCATCTGTCGCATGGTGCTTGGCGATGAGGATTTCGCACAAGCCGACCATGCCATGTTGGTCCAACAGGCCAAGGATATCGACAGCATCGTACAGCGGGCCGTGGCCGAGCATTCGCTAAGCCCCCAGGATATCGAGTCGGCCATCCGTAAGGCGCTGTTGCCCAAGCTCTTCGGTTTGATGGGGCTGGAAAAGGCGAAAGAGACGATCGACCAAGTGATCCAGGTCACTCGGGTGGGGTTGGCGCGCGGAGGCCACTGAGGTGGCCCAGTATTACGTTATCTATGGCGAAGAGCGCATCAGTTTTTCGGTGCGCTTCGTACCTCGCCTACGAAAGCGTGTTTCGATTCACGTGATGCCGGATAGCGCAGTGCAAGTTGAAGCACCCGAAGGCACTGCGATCGCCGAAGTCAAACACGCCGTCCACCAACGCGCGCGCTGGGTGTGGCAGCAACTGCAGGCACAGCGTGAGCGCAAGCGCCACGTGCTCCCCAGGGAATATGTCAGTGGCGAGACGCACTTCTACCTGGGGCGACGCCACATGCTGAAAATCCAGCCCGCACAGGGAAAGCAGAGCACTGGGGTGCGCTTGTGGCGTGGCCGTTTTGAGGTCACCATCGCGAAGCCTGACGCGCAAGCCGTGCGCCGGCTTCTCGACGCCTGGTATCGGGAGCGTGCCAGTGAAGTGTTTGCACGGGTAATGGGAGATTTGTCGAGCCGCATGCGCCTGCGCCAGGCGCCGCCTTTGCGCTTGCTGTCGATGAGAACTCAGTGGGGGAGCTGTTCACCAAAAGGGGAGGTTCTGCTCAACCCACATCTGGTGAAAGCACCAAGAGCTTGCATCGAATATGTGGTCGCCCACGAGCTGTGTCACCTTAAAGAGCACAACCATAGCGAGCGCTTCTATCGGCTGCTGGGAACCATCTTGAACGACTGGGCCGCGCGTAAATCTGAGCTCGATGACTTGGCGGAGTTGCTGCTCAATCGATGACCGGCTCGGCCGATGTCATACGGCGACTCGGAGCGCATCGCAAACAAGCGAAAGCGGGGGCGTGCCCCCGTTCCCCCATGAAGATGGTACACACACATTACGCACGTAACGTGCGAGCGAAAAAATGGCGATAACTCTTTGATTCATCGAGCTATTTGGTGTTCACACTTTGCTGGTCGCAGTGCCGCTGGAAAATCCAAAACTCGAAAAGCGCAGTGTAATCAGTCGCTTGGCTGTTCCCATTCAGTTACATGCGCTGAATAGCCGTCGCGATTCAGAGCAAGAAAAAAGGCCGCGCAACGCGCGGCCTCATCCTCCTGCCTGTCTCGCCAGGACCTTTTCTAGATACCGATGACTTCGGCAAGCAACTGCTGATTTGCGTCGACGATGCCAATCCGCTGATTGTCGATCTTCGCCTGGGACGCAATACCGTACAGAGTCAGCGCCTTCAGTAGCATCGTATCCATCGTCGTGCCGTTCAGTTTCGCGAGCCGGCGGAGCTTCTCGTTTAACTCTGGCGAAACCTCCAATGTCATGCTTACCAAGTTGCTCATTTCTGGCCACCTCCGCGCAGGTTCGAGTGTCCAATTATAGAGCGACGTTCGCTGTCACAGACGCGGTACGCACCTGCAGTCGTGTGAACCCAACATGACATGCGGGCTTATCTGGGACCGATTTCTGCTGAGTTAGCCTTAATACTATTGATCGTCAATAGTCAAGCCCGTGCGATTTGATGCAACGAAAAGACTGTCGAGGTTAAGCTTGCTACGGCGGGCCGTCGTCGCCAAACTGCTAGTAAATTGTCAACCTTCAATTGCACAGTCCGATGTCTTCCACCGAAAGAAACACCGTTACCTTGCACGAAACCGGTTATGTCCGGCAAAGCCAGCTCGTCGGTAAGAAGGGATCACCCGGCATCATTCCGTTTTCACCAGCGACCCTTTGGCGTAAAGTCGCGGCGGGACAGTTTCCGGCCCCGGTCAAGCTGTCTGCTGGCGTCACTGCCTGGCGCGTTGAAGATGTGCGCGCCTGGCTGGATACGCCGCGTTGATCAGGCGCTCCGTAACGGCACCACGTTGGCGCCGAGCCGCAGCTTGTCGAGATAGTCGGCCCATCGCTGCATCATCTCCCGACGTGCGGCCAAGTGAGTAGTCCGGTTATAGGCGCGCCCATTTGCGTCCTTGACCGCATGTGCCAGCTGATGCTCGATCAGGTCTACACGTTCGCCAAGCTCTTCGTCCAGTAGCGTACGTGCCATTGCCCGAAAGCCGTGCCCCGTCATCACCTCGCCCTCGTAGCCCAAAGAGCGCAGCGCAGCGTTGATCGTGTTTTCGCTCATTGGGCGCCCGTCATGGCGAATACTGGGGAAGACGTATTGCCGGCTACCGGTCACCGCGTGCATGTCACGGAGGATGCCGACAGCCTGCCAGGCAAGTGGCACGATATGATCGTTCTGCATTTTCATTTTCTCGGCCGGAATGCGCCATTCGGCGGCATCTAGATTAATTTCCGACCATTCCGCGTGACGCAGCATGTGAGGGCGGACGAACACCAGCGGCGCCAGTTTGAGCGCCGCCCGGCAATATGGATGGCCTTGGTAACCATGAATCGCGCGGATCAATCCGCCGACCTCGACCGGTTTCGTAAGCGCGGCGAAATGCCCCTCGTTGCGCTGCTGGAGTTGTGCCGCAATGCCTTTAGTCGGGTCACGCTCGACGAGTTCCTTGACCATCGCAAGCTCGAACACCTTGCTGATGTAAGCAAGCACACGGCGCATCGAATCGATGATGCCGCGTGCCTGCATCCGCTGCATGACATCCAGGATGTCGGGCGGGCGCACGCTGTTGACCGGTACATTGCCGATGAGCGGAAAAACATCGCGCTCGAACCAGCTCACGACGCGCTGTTGCGTTGCTGCGCCGCGCGTACTTGCCGAGGTCGCCAGCCATTCACGTGCAACCACTTCGAACAGTGCGCCTGCTGCCCGCTTGGCCAGCGTCGCCGCTTCCTGCTTTTCTGCGCCGGGGTCCTTGCCCGCAGCCAGAAGCTCACGAGCCCGGTCTCTCGTCTTGCGGGCGGCAGACAGAGGGACGGCAGGGTAGACGCCAATGGCGAGCGTCTTCTGTTTTCCGCCAAAACGGTAGTTCAACCGCCAATACTTGCCGACTGCGTTAACCAGAAGATATAGCCCGCCGCCGTCACTGTGCTTGTCGCCCGCTTTCGTGCCGCTCCACTTTGCCTGCCGAATGAACGTGTCCGTAAGTGCCATCTCGTCCGCCCCGTTGGTATGTGTTTGACGTCGACATGAAGGTACCAACAAAAGTACCAACAGTATTTTGAGATGACCGGACTCAGGATGGTTCCTGATGAGATTGGCGTTCTGCGCTGCCTCAGATGGTGAGGCGGAATGTTGAGATGCGGTGAAACATCCCGATTTGAAGGGTTGGTCCCCCCGACTGGAATCGAACCAGTATCCCACGCTTAGGAGGCATGTGCACTATCCATTGTGCTACGGGGAGGACACCTGTGCCGCGCACGGCGGCACTGCGATTCGGCGAGCGGACCCTGCACGAAGCAGGCCGGTATCGTGAACCGAACGCAATTATAGCCGAGGAAAGCGGCTTCATTGGAAGTGTAAGCGCCACAGTCGGTACAATGCTCGCTTCTTTCACTAATTTTCTGCCGCGCCGGGCGTCCTCGACGACTGCCGGGCGGCCCGCAAACAGAATATGGCTGTCATATCCCTCACGTCCGCGCAACTCGCGTTCGGTCACGTCGCGCTGCTCGACCATGCGGATTTTTCCCTTGAAGCCGGCGAACGCGTCGGTTTGATCGGGCGCAACGGTACCGGTAAATCCTCCCTGCTCAAGATCATTTCCGGCCGTTCCAAGCTCGACGACGGCCTGCTCGTCATGCAGCAGGGCCTGAACATCGCCTATGTCGAGCAGGAACCGGTGTTCGATCCCGAGTCGACCGTGTTCGATGCCGTGGCCGCAGGCATGGGCGAGCAGCAAGCGATGCTGGCCGAGTACGAAGCGCTGACCGGCCAGTTTGGCCAGGGCAACGACGAGGCCCTAATGGAACGCATGCATGTGCTGCAGGGTAAGCTCGACGCCACTGATGGCTGGAACCTGGCCAACAAGGTCGACACCACGCTCGATCGCCTGGGCCTGGCGCGCGACGCAAAGATGGGCACGCTTTCGGGCGGCATGCAAAAGCGCGTGGCGCTGGCTGTCGCGCTCGTTTCTGCACCGGACGTGCTGCTGCTCGACGAACCGACCAACCACCTCGACTTCAAGTCCATCATGTGGCTGGAAGGCCTGCTGCGCGAATTCCGCGGCTCGGTGCTCTTCATCACCCACGACCGCAGCTTCCTCGACAACGTCGCCACCCGCATCATTGAGCTGGACCGCGGCAAGCTCTTGTCCTTCCCGGGGAATTTCTCGACCTACCAGGAGCGCAAGCGCGAACTGCTGGCCAACGAGGAAGTCGAGAACGCGAAGTTCGACAAGTTCCTGGCGCAGGAAGAAGTGTGGATCCGCAAGGGCGTGCAGGCACGCCGCACCCGCGACGAAGGGCGGGTCCGGCGCCTGGAGGCGCTGCGCCTGCAACGCCAGGCACGCCGCGAGACCCAGGGCCAGATCAAGCTCGATGTGGCTACCGGCGAGCGCTCGGGCAAGATCGTCGCGGAACTCGAAAACGTGTCGAAGAGCTTCGGCGAGAAAGTCATCATCAGCAACTTCACCGGCACGATCCTGCGTGGCGACAAGGTCGGCCTGATCGGCCCGAACGGCGCCGGCAAGACCACGCTGCTCAAGATCATCCTGGGCGAGGAGGCGGCCGACAGCGGTACCACCCGCCTCGGCACGAAACTGAACGTGGCCTATTTCGACCAGATGCGCGCCCAGCTCAACGAGGAAGCCAGCCTGGCCGACACCATCGCGCCGGGCAGCGACTGGGTGGAGATCAATGGCCAACGCAAGCACGTCATGACGTATCTGAGCGACTTCCTGTTCGCGCCCGAGCGCGCCCGTTCGCCGGTCAAGTCGCTCTCTGGCGGCGAGCGCAACCGCCTGCTGCTTGCGCGCCTGTTCGCCAAGCCAGCCAACTGCCTGGTGCTGGACGAACCGACCAACGACCTCGACATCGACACCCTCGAATTGCTGGAAGAGCTGCTCGAGGATTACAGCGGCACCGTATTCCTGGTCAGCCACGATCGCACCTTCCTCGACAATGTCGTGACCCAGGTGATCGTCGCCGAAGGGCAGGGCCTGTGGCGTGAATACGTCGGCGGCTACAGCGACTGGGAGCGCGTCAAGGCGAACGAGCCGAAGCAGGCGGCCACTGCCGCGCAGAAAGCGGCGCCGGCCAAGGCGGCCGAGGCGGCGGCCCCGGCGCCTGCCGCAGCTGCGCCAGGCAAGAAAGTAAAGCTGAGCTACAAGGAGCAGCGTGAGCTCGAAGAGCTGCCCAAGCTGATCGCCTCGCTCGAGGACGAGCAGTCGGCCATCACGGCGCAGCTGAACGCCCCCGATTTCTACAAGACCAACCCGGCCGACGCGCGCCGCATCAATGCCCGCTACAGCGAGATCGAGGACCAGCTGCTCGACGCGCTGGAGCGCTGGGAACAGATCGAGGCACGCGCCCGCGGCGACGCCTGAGCCGCTGGCGAACGAAGACGCAGCCGGGACAACCCCGGTCGCGTTGATCCAGCACAGATCGAATCGCAGGGTTTTCGTCAGTATCGGCTTTGGCGTTTCGGATCGCCGCTGCTCCGGTCCGCGCCGGAACCGCGCACGCGGGCGCGTCAGCTGGCGGCGCTTTGCCCGCGGCGGCACGGTTCCCGACCGACGCAGCGCTATCGAGCTTGTTTCAAGCTTATTGCGAGCTGGCCTACGACATGTCGCGATTTCGATTGCATCCGCCGGTGTTCCTGGCCGGCGTACTTGCCTGCGCTCCCGCGCTGGCAGTCCCCGATACGGCGCTCGACCTGTACGGACGCATCGGCTGGGCGCGCGACGACAACCTGTTGCGCGTCCCCGACGACGAACCGGCTTTCGACAACCAGCGCTCGGACTCCTGGACGACGCTGGAAGCCGGCGCCGTCTACGACCGCACGATCAGCCGCCAGCGCCTGGTGGGTCACGTCAAGCTGTCGAAGGTCAAGTTCGACCATTTCCGGCAGCTCGATTACGACGGCCGCGACATCGAGGGCATCTGGTACTGGCAGTTCGGTAACCGCTTCGAAGGGCGGCTCGGCGCCAGCCATGCCCAGACCCTGGCGCCCTATACCGACTTTCGCAGCAACCAGCGCAACCTGCGCAAGCAGCGCCGCGGTTTCTTCGAAGGCGGCTGGAAACTGCATCCGCGCTGGGAAGCGCGGGCGGCGCTCTCGCGCGACAAGTACGACTACGAACTGGCCATCCAGTCCTACAACGACCGCACCGAGGATGTCTTCGAGCTGGAAGGGCGCTATCTGGCCCCCAGCGGCAGCGCGGTGGGCCTGGTGCTGCGCCGTATCGAGGGCGACTATCCGAACCGGCGGCCGTTCTCGCTCAGCCCCCTGACCGACGACTTCACCCAGGACGAACTGAAAGCGCGCGTGGACTGGAAGTTTACCGGCGCCACCACGCTGCAGGCGCTGGCCGGCTATGCGCGGCGCAAGCAGCCGTCCTTCGGGTCCGGCCGCACCAGCGGCGTCAACGGCCGGGTCACGGTGCTGCACGAGCCGACCGGGAAGATGCGCTACCGGGCATCGGTATGGCGCGATTTCGCGCCGCTCGAAAGCACGGTTGTCAGCTACACGCGGAACAAGGGCGCCAGCGTCGGCGCGACCTGGGACGCCACCGCCAAGGTCCGGGTCGAAGCGGACGCGGTCTACGAGCGCCGCAACTACGAGCCGCGCACCGGCTTTAGCGCGCCCGGCTCGCTGGACGACTCGCTGCGCACCGCCAGCCTCAAGGCCAGCTGGGCGGTGCGGCAGAAGATCACACTGTCGGCCGCCTACATCCACCAGGCCCGCACCGGCTCGCCCGTGCTCGGGATCGGCAAGTTCGAGTCCAATACCTTCGCCATCAACGCCAGCGGACAGTTCTGAAGACCATGCGATGACGGTCAACGACATCCCGATCATCTCGTTTTTCCAGCGCGTGCTTGATCCCTTGATCATCATGGGGTCGCTGTACGTGTCGTCGATGGCCTTCCACGAGCCGTTTTCCGGCTACTTGCTGGTCCTGATGATCCTGGCTTTCTTCATTTCCTCGGCCGTCTACCAGCACATCGACCCCTACCGCACCTGGCGCAGCGGACGCATGCTGGCGTATGCGCGCGACACCATCTTCGGCTGGTGCGTGACCATCGGCGTGCTGTACTTCCTCGGCTCGGCCAGCGGCCTGAAATACTACTACGACGAGCGCGTGCTCCTGGCCTGGGCGATCGCCGCGCCGGCGACCCTGCTGGCCAGCCACATCGCGGTGCGGTTCGCCGCCGGCAGTCCAGTCCGCAGTCCCGAGGTGCGTTCGGTGGTGGTGGTCGGCGCCAACGAGGTCGGCCTGAAGTTCGCCGACATCTGCGACCGCCATCCCAACCTCTTCATGCAGGTGCACGGCTTCTTCGACGACCGCGCCGGCGAGCGCCACCCGCCGCAACTGAAGCACCCGATGCTGGGCAAGATGTCCGACCTGAGCCAGTATGTGCGCGCCCACAACATCAAGCTTATTTTCATCAGCCAGCCGATTTCCGCGCAGCCGCGCATCCGGCGCCTGATCGACGAGTTGCAGGACACCACGGCCTCGGTCTATTTCCTGCCCGATGTTTACGTGTTCGACCTGATGCAGGCGCGTTTCGACAACGTCGGCGGCATGCCGGTGATCGCGATCCGCGAGACACCCTTCATGGGGCTGAACGGCATGATCAAGCGCGCCAGCGACATCGCGCTCGCCAGCGCGATCCTGCTGACGCTCACCCCGCTGATGCTGGCCATCGCGCTGGCGGTGAAATGGACTTCGCCTGGCCCGGTCATCTTCAAGCAGCGCCGCTACGGCCTGTATGGCGAGGAGATCTGGGTCTACAAGTTCCGCTCGATGAAGGTGCTCGACGACGGCAGCGAGATCGTCCAGGCGCGCCGCAACGACGGCCGGGTGACACCGATCGGACGCTTCCTGCGTCGCACCTCGCTCGACGAACTGCCGCAATTCGTCAACGTGCTGCAAGGTCGCATGAGCATCGTCGGGCCGCGTCCGCACGCGGTCGCACACAACGAGCAGTACCGGAAACTGATCAAAGGCTACATGTTGCGCCACAAGGTCAAGCCGGGCATCACCGGCTGGGCCCAGGTGAACGGACTGCGCGGTGAGACGGCGACGCTGGACAAGATGGAAGCGCGCATCGCATATGACCTCGACTACCTGCGCAACTGGTCGGTCTGGCTGGACCTGTGGATCATTTTAAAGACAGTGAAGGTCGTTTTGACGCGTGAGAACGCGTTTTGAGACGAAGCGCTTAACGGTGGCTTAAGTAGGCAGATGCGCGCCGCACGTCGCTTGTCCGCCGGGCGGGCGTGCGCGATGCTGGAAGCCGGCCTGCACGCACGGCCGCCGCTGCGGGGCGCAGGCCGGGCGGCATGAACAGCGAGAACTGGAGCGACGACAAGAATGGCTATGTGCCGGCAGCCCAGGACCGCGAAGGATGTTCCTGGTTCGCGTTCAGGCCTGTCCGCGCTTCGATCCTTGTCAAGGAATGTGCTTCGTGCGACAGGTACGCTTGCAACGGCGTTCTGCCCGACCGCTCCCATTGCGGCGGGTCCGGCGTACCCAGTCCTTGCATCAATCAGGACGTCGCACTGTCATGGGAGGGAAGCTTGAATAATCTGGACCCCCGCATCTACGTCGCCGGCCACCGTGGCCTGGTCGGCTCGGCCATCGTCCGTGCGCTGCGCGCCCGTGGCCACACGAACATCGTCACCCGCACCCACGAGGAACTGGAGCTGACCGACCAGGCGCAGGTGCGCGCTTTCTTCCGCGCCGAGCGCATCGACCAGGTGTACCTGGCGGCGGCGAAGGTGGGCGGCATCCACGCGAACAATACCTACCCGGCGGAATTCATCTACGACAATCTGCTGGTGGAAACCAATGTCGTGCACGAAGCCTGGCGCGCCGGCGTCAGCAAGCTGCTCTTCCTCGGTTCGTCCTGCATCTATCCGCGGCTGGCCCAGCAGCCCATCCGCGAGGACTACCTGATGTCGGGCGGCCTGGAGCCCACCAACGAGCCCTATGCGATCGCCAAGATCGCCGGCATCAAGCTGTGCGAAAGCTACAACCGCCAGTACGGCACTGATTACCGCAGCGTCATGCCAACCAACCTGTATGGGCCGGGCGACAACTATCACCCCGAGAACAGCCATGTGATTCCGGCCATGATCCGGCGCTTCCATGAAGCGAAGACCCAGGGCGCCCCCGAGGTGGTGATCTGGGGCAGCGGCAAGCCGATGCGCGAATTCCTCTATGTCGACGACATGGCCGCCGCCAGCGTCCACGTGATGGAGCTCGCGCCCGAGGTGTATGCGGATATCACGGACCCGATGCATTCGCACATCAACGTCGGAACCGGTGTCGACGTCACCATCGCCGAACTGGCCCGGCTGGTGGGCGAGGTGGTCGGCTTCCGTGGCCAGATCGTGTTCGACAGCTCGCGCCCGGACGGCACGCCGCGCAAGCTGCTCGATGTATCGAAGCTGCATGCGCTGGGCTGGCGCGCCAGCACACCCCTGCCGGAAGGCCTGCGGCGCGCCTATGCGGCCTACCTCGCGACCGAAACCGCGGAGGCGACCGCCTGAAGCGGCGCCTGCCGGCCTTTATCCGTCCGGCGCCGGCTTGCCAGGCGCCGCTCGCCATCCGCAAAGAGCGCATCACTCACAAGGAGCCATCTTGAAGAACTTCCACCAGGCGCGCGCGGCATCGACGTGGGCCGCCATCGCACTCGCGGCGGCGCTGGCCGGATGCGGCGAGCGGGCCAAGGAATCGAAGCCGGGCCAGGCGCTCGCCAGCGTGAACGGCGAGGAAATCACCGTGCTCCAGTTGAACGAGGAAATCCAGCGCGCCGGCGTACCGGCGGCGCGCCAGCAGGAGGCGAGCAAGCAGCTGCTGCAGGCGCTGATCGACCGCCAGTTGCTGGAGCACGCGGCGGTGCAGGAAAAGCTCGACCGCGATCCCAAGGTCCTGCAGGCGATCGAGAGGGCGCGTTCGCTGATCGTCGCCCAGGCCTATATGCAGAAGCGCTTGGCCAATGTCGCGCGTCCCACACCGGCCGAGGTCGAGGAGTATTTCAACAAGCATCCCGAGTTCTTCAGCAAGCGCAAGCAGTTCCAGATGGACCAGCTGGTGCTGGCCGCCAAGGACCTGACGCCCGAGGCGCGCGCCGCCGCCGACGCCGCCCGTTCGCTGGAGGAGGTGGCGGTGTGGCTGGACGCCCGGGGCATCAAGTACGGAAGGGCGCAGGTCACGCGCAGTACCTCCGAGCTCAATCCCGAACTGTCGAAGAAGCTGCTGGGAATGCCCAAGGGCCAGCTGTTCAGCGTGCGCGAGGGCGATCGCGCGATGCTGCTGGCGGTCGCCGAGGTGCGCGACGCCCCGGTGCCGCTGGAGGTGGCGGCGCCCCAGATCGAGCGCTACCTGATGACTAACAGGAACAAGGAAATGGCCGCCGCCGAGGTCGGGCGCCTGCGCCAGAACGCGAAGATCGAGTACCTGAACAAGGATCTGGCGCAAGGTGCCAAGGCGGCCCCGGCCAGCATGACGGCGCCAGCCGCGGATGCGGCGAACGAGCCGGGCGGCGCGTCCGCCCCGCAGGAAGGGGAGGGCGGCGCCACGCAGGACGCCGGCGCGGCCACCGCGGCGCCGGCCAGCCCCTCCGGCGACAGCGCCGCCGCGGGCGCGCCCGACCATGCCGCTGTCGACCGCGGCGTGGCAGGCCTGAAATGAAACCGATCCATCGATTGCAACAGGAGGAAGGACCATGAAACCACTTGCACACTGGATGGCTGCGGCCGTGCTGGCAGTGGGCGCCGGCGTCGCCGGCGCCGCCGAAGTACTGCTCGGCCCGGGCGACGTAGTGCGCCTGTCGGTCTACGGCAGCCCGGACCTGTCGATCGAGACCCGCGTCAGCGAGAGCGGCGCCATCACCTTCCCGCTGCTCGGCCAGGTCGGCGTCGGCGGGCTGTCGGTGGCCGCCGCCGAGAAAAAGATCGGCAACCTGCTGGAAAAGGGCGGCTACCTGAAAAAAGCCGAGGTCAACATGATCATCACGACCCTGGCCAGCCAGCAGGTCTCGGTGCTCGGCCAGGTCAACCGGCCGGGACGCTACCCGGTCGAGGGGCGGCGCAAGGTGCTCGACCTGCTGGCGATGGCCGGCGGCGTCAGCGCCGAGGGCGGCGACCTGATCAGCCTGGTGCGCACACGCGACGGCAAGACCACGCGCGAAACCATCGACGTCGTCGACATGGTGCGCAAGGGCGAGCTGGACAAGGACTACGAGGTGGCCGGCGGCGACATCATCTTTGTCGAACGCGCGCCGCGCGCCTATGTCACCGGCGAAGTGCAGCGGCCCGGGGCCTTCCGCATCGAGCGCGGCATGACGGTGCAGCAAGCCATTTCCGCCGGCGGCGGCCTGACCCCGCGCGGCAGCGACAGCCGCCTGCGCATTACGCGCCGCGACGCTTCCGGCAACCCGGTCACGATCGAGGCGCGCGCCAGCGACCCGGTGCAGGTCGACGATGTCATCACGGTGCGCGAAAGCTGGTTCTGAGCGCGGGAGCAAGCCATGAACCTCCACCAGTTCCTCCTGCTGCTGCGCGCCCGCAGGAAACTCATCCTGTCGACGCTGCTTGCCACGATCCTGCTGGCGCTGGGCTGGAGCCTGGTCCAGAGCAAGACCTATACCGCGACCACCTCGGTGCTGCTGAACTACAAGGGCGTCGACCCCCTGACCGGGCTGACCATGCCCGGCCAGTTGCTGCCCGGCTACATGGCGACCCAGATCGACATCATCAGCAGCAAGAACGTGGCGCTGCGCGTGGTCGACCGCCTGCGCCTGGCCAGCAACCCGGCCGTCGTCTCCCAGTTTCAGGAGGCGACCGACGGGCGCGGCACCGTGCGCGACTGGCTGGCCGACCTGCTGCTGCGCAAGCTCGACATCAAGCCCTCGCGCGAGTCGAGCGTGGTCGAAATCAGCTTCAAGGGTGCCGACCCGGCTTTTGCAGCGGCGGTGGCCAACGCCTTTGCCGAGGAATACCAGAACGTCAGCGTGCGCCTGAAGACCGAACCCATGAAAAAGGCTTCGGCCTACTTCAACGAGCAGACGAAGCAGTTGCGCGACAACGTCGAGACGGCGCAGGCGCGGCTGTCCAAGTACCAGCAGGAAAAGGGTATCGTCAGCCTCGACAACAACCGCGTCGACGTCGAGCTGGAGCGCCTGAACGACCTGTCCTCGCAACTGGTGGCGGCCCAGGCGATGGCGATGGAAGCCACCTCGCGCGAGCGCATGGCCGGGAGCGGCAACGCCCACTCGCCGGACGTGACGAACAATCCCCTGGTCCAGAACCTGCGCGTGGCGCTGGCGGCGGCCGAGGCCAAGCTGGCCGAAAGCGCCTCGCGTTACGGCCGCAACCATCCCGGCTACCAGGCCGCGAGCGCCGAAGTGGACAAGATGCGCGCCGACCTGAACGCGGCGCTGGCCACGGTCTCGCGCAGCGTCGGCGGCAACGCCCAGGTGCTGCGCCAGCGTGAGGAGGAATTGCGCGCGGCGCTGGCCGCCCAGAAGGCGCGCGTGCTCGAACTGAACCGCACGCGCGACGAACTCGGGGTGCTGCTGAAGGACCTCGACAGCGCCCAGCGCGCTTTCGATGCCGCCAGCCAGCGCTTCTCCCAGACCCGCATCGAGGCCCAGTCCGAGCAATCCGACATCGCCGTCCTCAATCCGGCGGTGGCCCCAAGCGAGCCTTCCGGACCGCGGATCCTGCTCAATACCCTGGTGGCGGTCCTGCTCGGCACCGTGCTCGGGGTCGGCGTGGCGCTCCTGCTCGAACTGCTCAATCGCCCGGTGCGCTCGAGCAGCGACGTCCAGGAACTGCTCGGCATTCCCGTGCTCGGCTCGGTGGCATGGCAGCCGCCGCGTCCGCGCGGGGCGCTGCGCTCCCTGATGGCGCCGCGCCGCCTGCTGCGCCTGAACTAGGAGGGCTCCATGAATTCACCGATCCTGTCGCCGCTCTCGGCCGACTCCGCCGACGCCGCCGAATCGAGCATGGGCGCGCTCCTGCTCGATGCCGGCAAACTCACGCCGGAAGGCGCCGAACGCGTGCTGCGCATGCAGAAAGACCTTGGCATCCGCTTCGGCGAGGCCGCCGTACGCCTGGGCCTGGTGAGCGAAGACGATATCCAGCAGGCCCTGGCGCGCCAGTTCGCCTATCCCTACCTGCCGAAAGGGCAGACCCACCTGTCGCCGCGCCTGGTGGCGGCGTTCGAGCCGTTTGCGCCCCAGGTCGAGTCGCTGCGCGCGATCCGCAGCCAGCTCATGCTGCGCTGGTTCGCGCGCGGCCGGCGTGCACTGGCCGTGCTCGGCGCCGACCCCGAGGACGGCGCCGCCCTGTTCGCCGCCAACCTGGCCGTGGTGTTCTCCCAGCTCGGCGAGCAGACCCTGCTGGTCGACGCCAACCTGCGCACGCCGCGCCAGCACGAGGTGTTCGGGCTGCGCCCGCGCCAGGGGCTGTCTGACCTGCTGGCCGGGCGCGCCGGCCTCGACGTGGTAACGCGGATACCCGGCTTCGTCGATCTGTCGGTGTTGCCGGCCGGCACGCTGCCGCCCAACCCGCAGGAGCTGCTCAGCCGTGACGGCTTCCTCAGCCTCGACAGTTCGCTCGCCGCCCGTTACGACGTCGTGCTCTACGACCTGGCGCCTTTCGGCGTGGGCGCCGATGCGCTGGCGGTGGCCGGCCGGGCCGGCGGCGTGCTGCTGGCGGTGCGCAAGGACCATACCCGCGTCGCCCAGCTTGCCCGCATGGCCGAGCAACTGGCCGAGGCGGGAGCCGAGGTGGTCGGCGCCGTCGTGATGGAGTTCTGAATGACGGCCCAGGTGCGACCCGGCCCGCCGCCTCAGACCGTGAACGGGGCGCCGCCGCGCGTGCCGCTGGGCTCGAGCCTGCGCGCCGCGCTGCCGGAATGGTGGCCGGTGATGCTCGGGCTGGCCGCGCTGTTCCTGCCCACTTTCTACTCGCTGTTCACCGGCGCCTGGATAGGCGAGGAGCAGGCGCACGGCCCGATGATCTTCGGCCTGGCCCTGTGGCTGGTCTACCGCAAGTGGCCGGAGGTCCTGGCCGCGCCCGCCACGCCGTGCTGGCTCGGCTGGCCGCTGCTGGCCGTCGGCCTCGCGCTGCACCTGCTCGGGCGCTCACAGCACATATTGATGTTCGAGATCGGTTCCATCATTGTGGTGCTGGCGGCCATCGTGCTGGTCAAGCTGGGCAGCCGCGCGCTGCGGGTGCTGTGGTTCCCGTTCTTCTTCATGCTGTTCATGGTGCCCCTGCCCAGCGAGTTCGTGGCCGCCGTCACCATGCCGATGAAGATGGCGGTGTCCTGGGCCACGGAACAGCTGCTGTTCGCCGCCGGCTACCCGATCGCGCGCTCCGGCGTGATCCTGCAGATCGGCCAGTACCAGCTGCTGGTGGCCGATGCCTGCGCCGGCCTGCAGACCCTGCTCACGCTCGAGGCGCTTGGCCTGTTCTACCTGAACCTGATGCGCCATCCCTCGGCCTTTCGCAACATCGGCCTGGCGATCCTGATCATCCCGATCTCGTTCTCGGCCAACGTGATCCGCGTAATCGTGCTGACCCTGGTCACGTATTACCTGGGCGACGCCGCCGGCCAGGGCTTCCTGCACGGCTTTGCCGGCATGGTCCTGTTCCTCACGGCCCTGGGCCTGATCCTGGCGGTCGACTCCAGCCTGCAATGGTACGTCGGACGGCGGCGGAGAACGGCCAGGGAGGCGGCATGAACCGGCGTTTTCTCACCAGCGTCGTGCTGGGAGCGGCGATGGCCGGCACCTCGGCCCTGACCGGGGCGCTGACGCCGACCGTCAAGGTGGCGCAGGGGCAGGCGCCGTTCCAGCTCGAGACCATGATCCCGCAGCGCTTCGGCGCCTGGCAGGTCGATCCCAGCGTGGTGCCGCTCACGCCCGATCCCGAGCAGCAGGGACTCCTGAAGAAACTCTACGACCAAACCCTGTCGCGCACCTATATCGATGGAACGGGGCGGCGCGTGATGCTGTCGATCGCCTATGGCGGCGACCAGAGCAAGGCGCTGCAGCTGCACCTGCCCGAAGTCTGCTATGTCGCCCAGGGTTTCCAGCTGGTCAGCGACGGCGCCGGCAGCCTGGTCACGCCGTATGGTGCGCTGCCGGTCAAGCGCCTGGTGGCGCGCCAGCAACAGCGCAACGAACCGATCACCTACTGGATCACGATTGGCGACAAGGCCACGCGCTCGGGCATCGAGCAGAAATTGCGGCGCCTGGCCTACGGTCTGTCGGGCGAGATCCCGGATGGCATGCTGGTACGCGTGTCAAGCATCGGAACCGACGAGGCTGGCGCCTATGCCCTGCAGGACCGTTTCGTGGCCGAGCTGCTGGCGACCCTCGACGCACGCGACCGCGCCCGCCTGATCGGCGTCCAGGGTCCCGCGACCTGACCGGTAGCTGCGATGAGCGACACCCTGCTCCAATACCTGTTCACCTCGCTGCCCTTCATCGTCGTCGTGCTGCTGGCGGTGCTTGCGGTGCTCGGGATGGGACTCGGGCTGGTGTGGCCGCGCCTGCTCGTCTATCCCTATTTGTGCATCTTCTTCTGGATGAATTCGACCAGCTACGGCAGCCTGTCGGTGTTCGCCTCGCCCGGCGTCTACAGCCGCGGGTCGGGCATGCTGTTCTTTCCCCTGGTGCTGTGGTACGTGCTCGGCGCCTGGTGCTGCGCGCGCGTGGCCACTGCCTTCGGGCAGGGATACGGACAGGGAAGCTTGCAGGGTGGCGCAAGCGTTGCCGCGCCGCCCTGCAACCTGCGCCCCTGGTTCTGGGGATGGACGGTATTGCTGGCGGCGCATGCCGCCGCCGCGTTCATCTCGGACATCCCGCTGAAGGACGCGCTGGCGCCGTCGGGCTTCTCGAACATCGTCTGGATGGGGCCGCTGATCGGCCTGATGCTGCTGGCCTTCCGTACGCGCGAACATGCCATCGAGCTGGCGCGTTTCATCATGCTCGCCGGGCTGGGGCGCGCATTGTTCGGCCTGGTGCGCTGGGCGGCCTTTGGCGGCGATCCGAACAATGTCTACGCGAACCGGAATGCGATCCACATCCGCCTGACCTTCTTCGACATCAACGACAGCCTGCTGTGCATGCTCGCTTTCGCGATCGCCGCCGTGTTCCTGTTCCAAGCCACGCAAGTGCGCCGCGCCGCGCTCTGGCGCGTGCTCGAGTGGCTGACGCTGGCCGCGACCGCCGCCTGCATCGTCCTGTCCTACCGGCGCAGCGCCTGGTTCGGCTTCATGCTCGGCTTCGCTGTCCTGCTGTTGCGCTTTCCCCTGCGGCGCCGGATGCAGCTGGTGCTGGGCGCGCTGCCCCTGGTCGGCTCGGCACTGGCCTATGCGGCGCTGCGCCGGCTCGGCCAGACCCGGGGCGGAAGCGGACTGTTCTATGACATGCAGTCGGGCCGCTTCGGCCCCGAGAGCGAGCGCGTGCTGGAACTCAAGCTGGTACTGGACGACATCCTGGCGCGGCCTTTCACGGGCATCGGTTCCTGGGGACGCTATTCGGGCTACGAGCAGATTTCCTGGCAGGCGAATCCGGACGGCGGCCTGTTCCTGCACAGCGGTGTGCTGCACGTCGCCCTGAAGTGCGGCCTGCCTGGGATGGCGCTGCTGGCCGGCACCATCTGCGCCTTCGTGCTGGCCGCGCGCCGCGCGCTGCGCGTGCTGCCGCCCGAGCTGCTGCCCCTGGGCACGGCCGGCGCCGCCGCGCTCGCCTTCATGATTCCGGACGTGCTGATCGGCACACCTTTCCCGCAGGTGCGCACCACCCAGATGCTGGCCATTGCCATGGCCTTGCCCTACGTCGCGCTGGCCGCCAGCGCCGTCGCGGCCGCGCCTGCACGCGCGCTGCGCCAGCGTTTCCGCATTCATCCGGTGCCGGCTTGACGCGCATCATGGAGCTGCGCCTGTTCCGCAATGCCTGGTCGAACCTGCTGGGCGCCGCCGTGCCGGCGCTGGCGGCGCTGGCCACCGTGCCCTTGATCGTGGCCGGCCTGGGCGAAGCCAACTATGGCGTGTATGCGCTCGTCACCGCCATCGTCGGCTACTTTGCGGTCATCGACATCAACGTCACCGCCGGCTCGGTCAAGTACATCGCCGCCCAGCAGGCCTGCGCCGAGCACGAGCGCATCGCCGAGACCCTGTGCTTCGGCAGCGCCATCTATGCCCTGATCGGCGTCCTCGGCGGCCTCGGGTTGTTCTTCGGCGCCCGCTTCTTCGTCGCCGACGTGTTCACGGTGCCGCCGCGCCTGGCTGGCGACGCCGTGGCCAGCCTGCAGTGGGCGGCGTTCGGTTTTCTCTTCGGACAGCTGCAGAGCTACCTGAACAGCGTACCCCAGGCCCTGATGCGCTTCGACGTGTCGGCCCGTCTCGAGATGGCGTTCGGCACGCTGGTGCCCGTGGCCACCGTCGGCGTCCTGATGCTCGGCTTCGGCCTGGTCGAAGTCATCGCATTGCGGGTGGTGGCGAGCGCCATCCACTGCCTGGTGCTGTGGCGCGGCGTCAGGCAACTGCTCCCGGACCTGCGCTGGCGCTGGCCGGACCAGGGCCTGCGCAAGGGCATCCTCGGCTTTTCCGCCTATTCCTTCCTGTCGCGTTTCGCCGCGCTGTCCTATGCCCATGCCGACAAGCTGATCATCGGTGCGCTGGTCGGCGTCACCGGGCTCGCGTACTTCACCGTCGCCGCCACGCTTGCCAACCGGGTGCTGGGGCTGACCTTCCGCCTGTCCGGCGTGTTCTTTCCGGCGGCGAGCATGCTGGCCGCCGGCGGCGAACTGGGGCGCCTGGACCAGGCCTACCTGAAGGCGACCTGCTACGTGGTCTACCTGAACGCCGCCATGCTGGTGCTGCTGGCGGTCTTCGCCTATCCGCTGCTGGCCTACTGGATGGATGCGCAGTTCGCCAGGAACGGCGCCACCGTGCTGGCGGTGATGGCGCTGTCGCAGTTCGTCGATTCGCTCACCAGCCTGCCATCGGTGGTCAACGACGGCATGGGGCATCCGCGCGTTTCAGGCCTGTTCGCGGTCGCGCGCGCCCTGGCCGGGATGTTGATCGTCTATGTGGGCGTGGCCGGCTGGGGCATCGCCGGCGCGGCCTGGGGGCACCTGGCGGCATCGATCCTGTTCACGGCGGCTTTCCTGGTGTTCGTGCACGGACGCACGGTGCCGACCTCGCTCCTGCGCCTGTGCACGCGGGCATACCTGCCAGGCATGGCCGGCGCCGCCGGCGTGGCGCTGGCGGCCGCGCTGGCCGAGCGCTGGTTCCACCGCGGCGCGCTCGACTTCGTGCTGATCCTCGTGTCGACGATGGGCCTGCTGGGACTGGTGGGCATGCTGTTCGTGGTCGAGCGCGACGACCGCCGCTGGGCCTGGGCGCGCGTCAAGGCCCTGGGAGGAGGCTAGGGTGCCCAGGATGCGTATTCTGCTGGTGTCGGAAGACCTGCCGGGCGCACAGATTGGCGGCCTGGGAAAGCATGTGGTGACGCTCGGTAATACCTTGCTGGCGCATGGGCATGAAGTACGCATCCTGGGGCGCAGCGGCCGCGACGCTGCGGACGGGGCCCGGCAGATCGGCTTTCACGGGGAGGTCGTTCCGGCCTTCGATTACGCCCATGTCGGCTGGAAGGAAAGCCAGCTTGGCGTCTTCAACCCCTTCAAGCGTCCGTATTTCGCCCGCAAGCTCGCGCGCGCGATCGCGCAACATGCACGCGAGGCCGACGTCGTGCACTACCACGGCCACCTGCCGATGGTCGGCCTCTACCTCGATTCGGCAATCAATTTTATCCAGACTCGTCACGATCAGGGCAGCGAGTGCGTCATCCACCTGCGCTTCAAGGACGGTACCGTGTGCGAGCAGCGCGCGGCGCGCGCCTGCGCCGCCTGCGCCCATCCGCGGCCGGGACCGCTGCGCACCAGCCTGTCCGCGCATGCGGTGGAGCGCTACCGCGACGAGACCGAGCGCGCCTTTGCCCGCCACAAGACAGTGTTCGTTTCCGACTTCCTGCGCCGCCAGTTCCTGCGTGCGCGGCCCGGGGCGGACTTGCGGCGCGCGCGGGTCATCCACAACTTCATCGACCTCGACCGGCTGGCCGGGCTGGCGGCGCAGGCAGGACCGCCGCGCGCCGGGCAAGTCCTGGTGGCGGGCCGTATCGACACCGGCAAGGGCTTCGGCGAGTTCCTCGAGGCCGCGCAGGGACGCTTGCCGTCCTGGGCCCGGATACTGGTCGTCGGCGACGGCCCCGCGCGCGCCGCCCTGGAGACGCGCTTCGCCGGCGAGCAGGTGCGCTTTCTCGGATGGCGGGCCGGTGCCGAGGTGGTCGCCCACACGGCCAGCAGCCATGTCTGTGTGGTGCCGTCGGTATGGGAGGAGCCCTGCGGCACCACCATCCTCGAAGCGCTGGCGCTGGGGCGGCCCTGCGTGGCGCTGGCGCGCGGCGGCACGCCCGAGCTCGCGGCCTACGAGCAATACCCCGGGCAACTGCAGTTGAGCCAGGCCATGCCCGAGCTGGTCGAGCGCCTGGGCGCCCGGCTCGCCACGCCGCCGCTCTGGATGCCGCGGCCGGCGCGCTTCGGCGCCGACGTCAACCTCATCCTTCCCCGCCTGGTGGACCTGTATGCCGAATGAACCGCGGTTTTCGATCGTCACCTGCACCTGGAACAGTGCAGCCACACTTGCCGACACGCTAGCCTCGGTGCGCGCCCAGACCTGTCCGGATGTCGAGCACATCTTCGTCGACGGCGGCTCGCATGACGGCACGCTCGACCTGGTCGCGGCCCACCCGCTTCCCAAGCGCGTGCTGCGCGACGTCGGGGGCGGCATCAGCCGGGCGATGAACCAGGGCATCCTGGCTGCGCGCGGCGAATTCGTCGCCCACCTGCACTCGGACGACTACTATGCCGCGCCGGACGTGCTGGAACAGGTGGCGCGCCGCTTCGACGAAAGCGGCGCCGCCTGGGTGGTCGGCCAGATCCGGGTGCTGCGCGACGGCCACCTGTTCGAGCCGTATCCGATGCACCCGTTCAGCTACCGCGCCTATTGCTCGGGTCGGGCGGCGATCGCGCACCCGGCGGTGTTCCTGCGGCGCGAGGTCTTCGCCCAGGTCGGCATGTTCGACGAGCGCCTGCGCTACGCCATGGACATCGACCTCTGGCTGCGCCTGGGCGCCCGCACGGCGCCGGCGCTGATCGAAAGGCCGCTGACGGTGTTCCGGGAGCATGCCGGAAGCGCCTCCACAAGCAACAAGATCCGGGCGCGCCAGGAAGAGTTCGCGGTACGACGGCGTTACATGGGAAGCGCGCCGCTGGCCTTCGCGGTCTACTGCCTGCGTTACCTGAAACGGATGCGCGCGCTGCGCGCCCGGGGGATGGCCTGACTGCGCGCTTGGACTGCCCGGCTTGACTGTACGGAAACGAAAATAATGGAACGTCTTTGCGAACAAAACACAGCTGTTGCAAGAGTGAAAATGCACGTAAAACAAGCTTAATATTCTTGCGTTGGATTTCTGCGATGCAATTAAAAAAAGGATGATTTTGGGAAAAAAGTTGCCTCTGTTCAATTTCTTGGTGAGGTAACATCAGTTCGTTCCGATCGACACTTGTCTCCCCAAGTGCCTGTCGCACGTAACTGTCGTACGTAACGTACGTAACACAAGGCCGTTCACGCCCGGACGGCCTGCCCGGAATTCATCCCATCGTCTCGGAGCATCATTCATGAAATTCAACCGACAGGGCCTGCTGCAGGCCCTCGCCCTGGCGTCCCTGTGCGCGCTGTCGCTGAACGCGCGTGCCGACTGGGCTCAGTCGACCGATCCGCTGGTGGTCCAGCCCGGTCCCACCAACAACGCCGTCCAGGCCCAGAACCCGCCGGGCTTTACCTGGGCGCGCCACCCGACCGGGCCGGCCGCCTATGAAATCGAGATCACGCCCGTCGGTGGCGCGCCGATCAAGGCGATTGTCGAACGCAACTGGTATCTCCCAACCACGGCCCTGCCGCTCGGCAATTACACCTGGCGCGTGCGCCCGAACGGCAGCAGCGACTGGTCGACGCCGCGCAGCTTCCAGCTGACCACGCGCTCGACCGTGTTCGAGGTGCCCGACAACGACACCCTGCGCAAGCGCATCAGCGCCAAGCCGCGTCCGCGCGCGCTGCCGCCTTCCTTCACCTTGTACTCGACCTGGAGCGCAGGCAAGAAGGCCGAACTCGATCCTTACGTCAGCCGCATGACCAACGAGATCAAGCTCCAGATCAACGCGCTGCCGGTCCTGAGCGACGCCCGTTGGCCGATCGCGATCACCACGCCGCTGACCGCCGCGATGGCCTCGCAGCAGACCGACATCCGCCAGCGCATCAACGAAGCCAGCCGCCAGCTCGAAGCGGCTGCCATCATGTGGCGCATGAAGCGCGATCCGATGTTCCTGACCGAAGCGCTGCGCAAGGGCGACCAGCTGGCCAGCCTCGATCCGAAGGGCCCGACCAGCTACGTCAACCAGGACCAGGCCACGCGCCAGATCTCGGTGTCGCTGATCAAGGCCATCGACAGCCTGGCGGGCGACCTCGACGCCACGCGCAAGGCCAAGTGGCTCGAGACCGTGCGCGTGCGCACCGAGGAAATCTACCGCAACCTGGCCGGCGACAATGGCCGCCTCGACCAGTTCCCGTTCGACTCGCACGGCAACACCAGCCTGGTGTTCCTGGTGCTGATTTCCTCGCTGTCGCTGGGCGACATCCCCGAAGCGCAGAAGTGGTTCGATTTCTCCTTCCGCGCCTACGCCAACGCGCCGTCGCCCTGGGCCGGCCCGGAAGGCGGCTTCGCCAACGGCACCGCCTATGCGGAATACGCGGCCGGCTACCTGGTGTCGCTGTGGGATCCGCTGACCCAGGCCACCGGCGTGAACTTCTACGCCAAGCCCTGGTCCCTGGGCTTCCTCGATTTCGCGATCCAGTTCACGCCGCCGGGCTCGAAGGTCCACGCCTTTGGCGACGGCTCCGAGACCAAGCCCGACACCCGCGTGTTCCACGCCTTCGGCTCGCGCATGGTCTCGCCGCGCGCGGCCTGGTACGTGGCCAAGCTGGGCGGCACCGAGGACACGCTGTCGCTGCTGCAGGCGCCTTACCCGATGCCGGTGGCCGATACCAAGGTGCAGCTGCCGCCGTCGAGCACGGCCTATTACCCGAGCACCGGCTGGGTCTCGATGCACAGCGATATCGGTTTGAGCTCGCGCAGCTCGCTGTACTTCAAGTCCAGCCCCTACGGCTCGTTCAGCCACAGCCACGGCGACCAGAACGGCCTGCTGCTGTCGGTCGCCGGCCAGCCGCTGCTGGTGAAGGCCGGCTGGTACGACTGGTACGGTTCGCCCTACTGGACTGACTGGTACCACCAGACCCGCTCGCAGAATGCAATCACCTTCGACGGCGGCAAGGGCCAGCTGGTGAACGGCTACCGCGAACAGCTGCAGCGTAACGGCAGGATCACGTCCTATGCGGCCCAGCCGAGCTACGACTATGCCGAAGGTGACGCCACGCCGTCCTATGGCGGCCAGCTGACGATGGCCAAGCGCCAGGTCTGGCACCTGCGCAATGCCGGCAATGCGATCCTGGTACGCGACAAGCTCTCGGCGACCGTGCCGCACACCTACGAGTTCAACCTGCATACCCCGGTGATCATGACGGTGGAAAGCCCGAGCGCGGTGAAGATCGCGGCGGGCGGCCAGTCGGTCTGCGTGCGTTCGCTGAACGCCGACGCCAAGTTCGCCAAGTGGATCGGCCCGGGCGCGAAGCCCAACGTGGTCGAGGACCATGGCGCCTTCTACCTGCCGAACGACGGCAAGTCGGTCGCCGAGTTCCTGGTGCTGCTCGACGTGGGCTGCAAGCGTCCGGCGGTGCAGGTCGCCACGTCCGGCACCGTGCGCACGGTCACTGTTGCCGGGCAAAGTGTCACGCTGAACTGAATGCAGGCCTGATTCGCGCCTGCGCTATATTGGCTGCGCCTTCCGGCGCGGCGGACGTCCCCGCGGCTGCGCGCCCCGGGGACGTTTTTTTTGGCGCCGCCGCGCCGTCGTGGGGGGCAGCATGAAGCAGGTCTTCCTGATCCACGCGCACAAGGACCTCGCCCAGCTCAACGCCCTGGTGGCGCAACTGTGCGACCCGGATTTCGCCATCTACGTCCACCTCGACCGCAAGTGGCAGGTCGACACCTCGCGCGTCCACCCGGGCGCGCGCCAGATCGAGCCGCGCATCGACGTGCGCTGGGGCGGCTTCAGCCAGGTCGCCGCCACGTTCGCGTCGCTGCGCCGGATCCTGGCCGGCGAGCCCGCATTCGACAAGCTGCTTTTCCTCTCGGCCCAGGATTTTCCGGTGCTGTCGAACAGCGGCCTGAAGCGGGAACTGGCGCGCCTCGAAGGACGCGAACTGATCGAGGCGGCGCCAATCCGCCCCGGGGGCTGGCAGGTCGCCTTCCGCTACCAGTATTTCTACCGCGAGGGCAGCAGCCGCCCGCAGCAGCTCGCCTGCGCGCTGCTGAACCGCGCCTTGCGCCTGGCCGGTCGGACGCGCCGGCTGCCCGGCGGCGTCGAACCCTGGGGCGGGTCGACCTGGTGGACCCTGTCGCGGCCCTGCATCGCGCAACTCCTGGCCGAAGCCGACAGGCGGCCCGCGCTGCTGCGCTTCTTTCGTTATGTGCTGTGTCCGGACGAAATGGTCTTCCAGACCCTGCTGATGAACTCGCACTTCCGTGACCGTGTACTGACGAATAATTTCCGCTACGTGCAGTGGCCGGAGGGCGGGGCGCGCAATCCGGCAGTGCTGACGGAAGCCGACCTGGAGCGCGTGCTGGCATCGAACGCCCACTTCTGCCGCAAGCTCGACGGCGTTGCCAGCGCCGGCCTGCGCGCGCAGCTGCTGGCGCATCAGGCGCGTGCTTCCGGTGTTCCGTAGCTTCCTGGTTCGGGGGCAGCGCCGCGCTTGATCGGGCTCAAAGACGCCGTGCGCCCGCTTGCAATACAGGGACCTGCGCCGCCATCCCTGGGCTAGTATCGACCGGATACCACTCGACGGGCTACCCATGCGCTCCAGGCCGCTCTCCATCACCTTTATCGTCCGTGACCCCTTGCCGCCGCGGCGCGCCGACGTGCTGACCCTGTTCGGTGCCGAAATGCCGCGCCATGGCGTGCATACCGAACTGGTGGGGCAGGGCGGTCCGGATACCCCGGCGCCGGGGCGGTGGAGTGCGGGCGGCATGCACGTCGTCGGCAGCCTGGGCAGCCGCTTCGCCGCCGTGTGCTCGCCGTTCTGGGACCTGCTTGGCCTGCTGCGCGCCTGGCGCCGGGCCCGCCCCGGCTGCATCCAGGTGCGCGACAAGGTCGCCAGCGCGCTGCTCGCCTGGCTGGCGGCGCGCTGCCTGCGCCTGCCCTTCGTCTACTGGATGTCCTTTCCCATCGTCGAAGGTTTCGAGGTGCGCCGCGATGCATTGGCCGAGCGCGGCAGGAGCGCGCTGTGGCTGGCGCATGCGTTGCGGGCACGGGCCTCGCGCCTGCTGGTCTACCGCCTGGTGCTGCCGCGGGCCGACCACGTCTTCGTGCAAAGCGAGGCCATGCGCGCCTGGCTGGCGGGGCAGGGCATCCTGCCGGACCGCATGACAGCAGTGCCGATGGGGGTCGACGTCGACCTGTTCGAACGCGCCGCGATGGCCCCGAGTGCCGACCCCCGCCTGGACGGGCGCCGCGTCGTCGTGTATCTCGGCAGCGTCGCCCAGTCGCGCCAGTCGGATTTCCTGCTCGACGTCGCCGCCCTGCTGCGCGCGCGCCTGCCCGAGGTCCTGCTCGTCATCGCGGGCGATGCGCCCTCGCCCGACGAAATGGCCTGGATGCGCCGCGAGATCGCCGGGCGCGGCCTGGGCGAACACGTGCTGCTGACCGGCTGGCTGCCGCAGCGCGCGGCGCTCGGCTACGCGGTGCGCGCCGAGGTCGGGCTCTCGCCGATCCCGCGCGGGCCGCTGTTCGACGTTTCCTCGCCGACCAAGCTGGTCGAGTACCTGGCGCTCGGCATCCCGAGCGTGGCCAACGACATTCCCGACCAGGCCCAGGTCATCGCGCAGAGCGGGGCGGGGCTGTGCGTGCCCATGCAGCCCGAGGCCTTTGCCGTGGCCACGCTGCGCCTGCTGGCGGACCGCGCGCTGGCGGCAAGCCTGGGCGAACGGGGGCCCGAATGGGTGCGGGCCCACCGCAGCTACGGCATCCTGGCGCGCAAGGTCGCGCAGGCCTACGGCGACATCTGTCCGCCATGTGGACCTATTCGGTGAAATACACGCTGCGTTCCGTCGGCCGCGAACTGCTGCGCGGCTTCTGGGGGCGCTACCTGGTCTACCCGCGCCTGGCCATGGTGGAACGTTCCCCCAGCCTGCTCAATGCAGCGATCGCGCGCCGCGCGCGCAGGCTCGGCGTTGCGGTCGATGCCGACGGCACCCGCCTGCGCCGCGCCGAACCGGGCGCAGCCCTGCTCACCAAGAGCGAACTGCAGCGCCATCCGGAACGCTTCCTGCGCCCGCGCGGCCTCAAGACCCTGCTGCGCAGCACGATCCGCACCAGCGGCACCTCCGGCACCCCGCTGGCGCTGGTGCAGACGCTCGGCGCCGTCATCCGCGAAGAAGGCTTCGTCCACCGCCAGTTGCGCTGGATCGGCTACCGCCACGGCCAGCGGCGCGCCTGGATCCGCGGCGACATCGTCTGCCCCGACCGGCCACGCGATGCGCGCTACTGGTGCCACGACTGGTTCGGCAAGATCCTCATGATGTCGTCCTACCACCTCTCCAGCGCCACCATGGGCGCCTATATCAGGGCGCTCGAACGGCACGATCCGGTGGTCATCCATGCCTATCCGTCCTCGGTCGGCGCGCTCGCGGCCTGGCTCAACGCCTGCGGCCGGCGCTACCGTGGCCCGGCCCTGCGCGGCGTCTTCACTTCCTCGGAAACCCTGGAACCCGACGTGCGCGGCGCCGTGGAGACGGCCTTCGGCGTGCCCGTCTACGACTGGTATGGCCAGGCCGAGCGGGTGGTGGCAATCGGTACCTGCGAGCGCGGCAACTACCACGTACTCACCGACTACGGGGGCGTCGAGCTGCTGGAACTGGGCGACGGCAGTTGCGAGCTGGTCGGCACCACGCTGAACAACCCGGCCATGCCGCTGTCGCGCTACCGCACCGGCGACCGTGTCATCCCCGGCAACGGAGTGCCCTGCGCCTGCGGCCGCGTCTTCCCGACGGTCAAGGCCGTGATCGGGCGCCAGGAAAAGAGCGTCACGCTGCCGGATGGACGCATCGTGGCCCGCCTCGACCGGGTATTCCAGGGGCATGAACGGGGCCTCCTCGAAGGCCAGGTGTTGTATCGCGGCGACGCCCGCTTCGTGCTGAGGGTAGTCACTACCGAAGCGTTCGGCGCCGCCGACGAGGCGGCCCTGATCGACAAGTTTCTCCTGCGAGTGCCCAGGGTCGAGGTGAGGGTGGAGCGGGTGCCGGCGATTGCACGCGGGCCAAACGGGAAGTACGAATTTATTGCTTTTGAAATGTGAACCGTGCGCGGCAGGGGAAACACTTGATGTATGATCGAAATATTGTACCTTTATTAAGAGACGTGAGCCTCCATCCCCTCACCAGATTGGCGTCCAAGCCTGCCGGAGCCCGTGCATGAAAGCACGCGCGCCGCGCATTCTGATGGTCGGCACGGCCCTGGACGGGCGGGGTGGGGTGGCGGCAGTGGTGTCGGTCTTGCGCGCAAGCGGACTGTTCGAGCGCGAGGCGGTGCATTACGTCAGCACCCACCGCGAAGGTGGGCAGCTGGCCAAGCTCGGCCATGCGGGCGCGGGCTTGCTCGCCACCTTGCGCGCCTGCCTGCGGCATCGTCCGGCCATCGTCCACGCCCATGCTTCCACCGGCGCCAGTTTCGTGCGCAAGTCGCTCGTGCTGCTGGTCGCGCGCGCCAGCGGCTGCAAGACCATCGTCCACCTGCATGGCGGCACCTTCCGCCAGTACACGCTCGAGCGCTCGGGCGCGCTGATGCGGCGCTGGATCCGTTATACGCTCGAGCGCAGCTCGCTCGTCATCGCCCTGACCGACAGCTGGGCCGCCTTCGTGCGCGGCTTTGCGCCCCAGGCACGCGTGGCCGTGGTGCCGAACGCCGTCCCGCTGCCCTCGCTGCCCGACGCGGCGCAGCCGGGACGCGTGCTCTTCCTCGGACGCATCGAAGCGGCCAAGGGTACGGCGGAACTGCTGGAAGCGCTGGCCATGCTGGCGCCGCGTTTTCCGCAACTGCGCCTGGTGCTGGGCGGCAGCGGCGACCTGGAAGGCTTCCGGCAGGCCGCGGTCGCGCGCGGGGTGGGCGACCGCATCGAACTGCCGGGCTGGCTCGATGCGGCGGCACGCGACGCGGAACTGGCGCGCGCGGCGCTCTTCTGCCTGCCCTCGCATGCCGAGGGCCTGCCGATGGCCCTGCTGGAGGCGATGGCGGCGGGCAAGGCCGTGGTGGCCAGCGCGGTGGGCGGCATTCCCGAGCTGGTGCACGACGGCGACAACGGTCTGCTGGTGCCGCCGCGCGACGGCGCCGCCCTGGCCGCGGCGCTGGCGCGCCTGCTCGGCGACGCGCTCCTGTGCCGGCAACTGGGCGCGCGTGCCCGCATGACTGTGGAAACCCAGTATTCAACGCAGGCAGTCTGCGGCCGCCTGGCCGCAATCTATAACGATCTGGCGGGGACTCGATGAACGCAACAGTACGCATGGTTTGGCTGGTCAACCGTCTGCGCTGCATGTCGGTGGCCGAAATCGGATACCGGATGCGCCAGGCGGCGAGAACGAGGATGGCGCGTGGCACGGCCCTGCGAGCCGCTCCCGCGCCGGCGCCCTTGCCGCGTGCGCGCAGTTTCGACGTGCAGGGCGCGCCCGCGCTCGACCCGGTCCAGATCGATGCCCTGCTGGCCGAGGCCGACCGCGTCTGCGCCGGCCACGTGGTGCTGTTCGCCGACCGCAGCTTCGACGTCGGCGTGCCCACCGTCTGGAACCGCGACCCCGACAGCGGCATCACCGGGCCCGCCGTCTTCGCCGGCGACATCGCCATCGACAACCAGGAACTGGTCGGCGACATCAAGCACGTCTGGGAACTGAACCGCCACCTGCACCTCGTGCGCCTGGCCCAGGCCTGGAGCGTCAGCGGGGAAGTGCGCTGGCTGCATGCGCTCGAGCAGCAGCTGCGCAGCTGGCTCGACCAATGCCCGCCGCTGCAGGGTCCGAACTGGACCAGTCCGCTGGAAATGGGTATCCGCCTGGTCAACTGGGCCTTGCTGTGGCAACTGGTCGGCGGCGAGGGCAGCAGCCTGTTCGCCGGCGAATCGGGCCAACGCCTGCGCGCCGACTGGCTCGACAGCATCCACGCCCACTGCCGCACGATCGCGCGCAACCTGTCGCGCCATTCCTCGGCCAACAACCACCTGATCGGCGAGCTGACCGGCCTGTTCGTCGGCGCCTCGGTCTGGCCCTGCTGGAAGGAATCCGGCGCCTGGATGGAGCAGGCCCGGCGCGAGCTCGAGCAGCAGGCGCGGCTGCAGTATTCGCTCGACGGCGTGAACCGCGAGCAGGCCTTTGCCTACCACGTGTTCTCGGCCGAATTCCTGTTCGTTGCCGGCCTGGTCGGCCAGGCCACCGGCGTGCCGTTCTCGCGCAACTACTGGGGCGTGCTGCAGCGCGCGCTGCGCTTCCTGCGCTCGGTGCGCGACGTCGGCGGCCACGTCCCCATGGTCGGCGACGCCGACGACGGCATCGTGTTCCGGCTCGATGCCGCCGGCAGCGACCGCGCCGCGCAACTGCTGGCGCTGGGCGATACCGTATTCGGCGGCGCGCCCGACAAGCACCCGGGCGTGCGCTGGCTGCTGCACGCGCTGCCCGGACGCCGGCCCGATGCCGACGCCCACGAGCCAGATACCGGCTGGGCCTTCCCGGACGGCGGCTACTTCCTGTTCGGTTCGCATTTCGGGGCGCCCGACGAGATCAAGGGCATGCTCGACTGCGGCCCGCTCGGCTACCTCGGGATCGCCGCCCACGGCCACGCCGACGCGCTCTCGCTGACGCTGTCGGTGGGCGGCGAAGAGGTGCTGGTCGACCCCGGCACCTATTCCTACTGGCAGGACCAGAAGTGGCGCGATTATTTCCGCGGCACCTCGAGCCACAACACGGTGCGCATCGACGGGCGCGACCAGTCGGTCTCGGGCGGGCGCTTCCTCTGGCTGCGCAAGGCGCGCGCCAGCATCGAGCGCATGCCGACGTCTCCCCATGAATTCGACTTCCGCGGCTCGCACGACGGCTATGCGCGCCTGCCCGATCCGGTGCGCCACGTGCGCAGCGTGCGCTTCGACGCCGCCAGTTCCACGCTCACGGTGCGCGACGAGGTGGCCGGAAAGAAGCCGCATCCGATGGAACTGTTCTGGCATTTTGCGCCCGAACTGAATGTGCGCCTGACCAGCACCGGCCTGCACGTGCGCGGCAAGCGCTTCGCCCTGCAGATGCAGGCCAGCGGCGCCGACCTCAAGCTCGAGCTGGTGCGCGGCGCCGAAAATCCCCCGCTGGGCTGGTACTCGCGCTGCTATGAGTCGAAGCAGCCATGCGATGTTCTGCGTATCTCGACCGTATCGTCCGCCGTTCCTGTCGAATGCAGGTTTACAATAACGTTTTTTTAACTAGTTTTCATCACTACTACAGTGCAGGAAAGTCCAAAGATGCTCATTTACCTGGTCGCGGGCGCAAGGCCCAATTTCATGAAAATTGCCCCGATCGTGCGTGCACTGCAGGCGCAGGACAAGCTGTCGTTCAAGATCATCCATACCGGACAACATTACGACCGTGAGATGAATGACGTGTTCTTCGAAGAACTCGGCATTCCGCAGCCCGACGTCTTCATGGCCGCCGGCGGCGGCAGCCACGCCCAGCAGACCGCCAAGATCATGGTCGGCTTCGAGGAACTGTGCGTGGCCGAGCGTCCGGCCGCCGTGCTGGTCGTCGGCGACGTCAATTCCACCCTGGCCTGCTCGATCGTGGCCAAGAAACTCAACATTCCGGTGGCCCACGTCGAGGCCGGCCTGCGCAGCGGCGACATGTCGATGCCGGAGGAAATCAACCGCCTGGTTACCGACAGCATCTCGGACTGGTTCTTCGCCACCGAGCCGGCGGCCGTCGAGCACCTGCGCCGCGAGGGCAAGCCGGACGCCGCCGTGCACTACGTCGGCCACGTGATGGTCGACAACGTGCTCTACCAGGCCGACAAGCTGACCCGCGCCGACACCTCGGGCTTCGAGACCAGCGCCTTCAAGGCTGCCGCCCAGGAAAACGGCGGCCGCTACGGCGTGGTCACCATGCACCGCCCGAGCAACGTCGACGAGCCGGAAACCTTTGCCCGCATCGCCGGCGCGCTGAAGGAAATCGCGACCGAACTCCCGCTGATCTTCCCGGTGCACCCGCGCACCCGCGCCAACATCGAGAAATTCGGCATCGACCTGGGCCCGAACATCACCCTGGCCGGCCCGCAGGCCTACATGGCCTTCCTCAACCTGTGGAAGGACGCCGCTGTCGTGCTCACCGACTCCGGTGGCCTGCAGGAGGAAACCACGGCGCTGGGCGTGCCTTGCGTGACGATCCGCGAGAACACCGAGCGCCCGGTGACGGTGGACGAGGGTTCGAACGTCCTGGCCGGCACCGACCCGCAGAAAATCCTGCTGGAAGCGCGCAAGGTGCTGCGCGGCGAAGGCAAGCAGGGCCGCCGCCCGCAACTGTGGGACGGCAAGGCCGCCGAGCGCATCGTCGCCATCCTCGAACGTGAACTCGGCGAACTTGGCGCACTTGGATAAATGAGATGAACGATGCCATCACCTTGATGGGCTGCAGGATCGACAACCTGTCGATGGAGGAAACCCTCGTCCGTATCGAGGAATTCGTCCGCTCCGGCAAGCCCCATCAGCACGTGGTGGTGAACGTCGACAAGCTGGTGAAGGCCAGCCGCGACCCCGAGCTGCGCCGCATCGTCAACGAGTGTGCGCTGGTCAATGCCGATGGCATGCCGGTGGTGTGGGCTTCGCGCCTGCTGGGCAAACCCCTGAAGGAACGCGTGGCCGGCATCGACCTGTTCGAGGCGCTGATGCGCCGCGCCGGCGAGAAGGGCTGGCGCGTGTTCCTGCTGGGCGCGCGCGAGGAGGTGGTGTCGGCGGTGGCCGAGACCTACAGCCGGCGCTATCCGCAACTGGCCATCGCCGGCTGGCGCAACGGCTACTGGCAGGGCGAGATCGAAGAAGCCCAGGTCGCCGAGCAGGTGCGCGCCAGCGGCGCCGACCTGCTGTTCGTGGCGATCAGCTCGCCGAAGAAGGAACAGTTCCTCGGCCGCTGGCAGGCCGAGATGAGGATTCCGTTCGCCATGGGTGTTGGCGGCAGCTTCGACGTGGCGATCGGGCGGGTACGGCGCGCGCCGCGCTGGATGCAGCGCGCGGGACTGGAATGGTTCTACCGTTTCCTGCAGGAGCCGCGCCGCATGTTCCGCCGCTACTTCATCGACGACATGGCCTTCATCTGGCTGTTCATCAAGGAAGCTGCGGGACGCAGGACTTAGCGCGTCATCCGGGAACGCCGGAGAAAACATAGGGAAGTGCGGCCGCAGAAGTCGCAAGCAAAAGGACACGAGGGGGACGGCGCAGCGCCGTCCTTGGAGCGCCGATACAGGCGCGCATCAACAGTATAGAGAGTGACGACATGAAGATTCTGGTTACAGGCGGCGTGGGCTATATCGGTTCCCACACCGTCGTCGAGTTGCAAAATGCCGGGTACGACGTGGTCGTGGTCGACAATCTCTCGAACGCCCAGCGCTCGGTACAGGAGCGCGTGCAGAAAATCACCGGCAAGACCTTCGAACTGATCGAAGCCGACATCCGCGACCGCGCGGCCATGGAAGCGGCCTTTGCGCAGCACAAGGTGGACGCGGTCGTCCACTTCGCCGGGCTGAAGGCAGTCGGCGAATCGGTGGCCCAGCCGCTGCGCTACTACGACAACAACGTCTCCGGCAGCGTGGTGCTGTTCGAGACCATGGCCAAGTTCGGCGTGAAGACCCTGGTGTTCTCGTCGTCGGCCACCGTCTACGGCGATCCGGCCTCGGTGCCGATCCTGGAAGACTTCCCGCTGTCGGCCACCAATCCCTACGGCCGCAGCAAGCTGATGATCGAAGACATCCTGCGCGACCTGTTCAAGGCCGAGCCGGACTGGCGCATCGCGCTGCTGCGCTACTTCAACCCGGTCGGCGCCCACGAAAGCGGCCTGATCGGCGAAGAACCCTCGGGCATCCCGAACAACCTGGTTCCCTATATCGCCCAGGTGGCCACCGGCCAGCGCGAAAAGCTGTCGGTGTTCGGCGGCGACTACCCGACCCCGGACGGCACCGGCATGCGCGACTACATCCACGTGGTCGACCTGTCGATCGGCCACGTCAAGACCCTGGAAAAGCTGTCCCAGGGCCCGGGCCTGCTGACCTACAACCTCGGCACTGGCCGCGGCAACAGCGTACTGGAAATGGTGCGCGCCTTCGAGCAGGCCAGCGGCCGCCCGATTCCCTACCAGATCGTGGACCGCCGTCCGGGCGACATCGCCAAGTGCTATGCCGACCCGACGCGCGCCCGCGAGGAACTCGGCTGGGTCGCCACGCGCGACGTGGCCCAGATGTGCGCCGATACCTGGCGTTACCAGACCTCGCGCGGCCAGGCCTGAGCCCGGCGCGCTTTATTCGCAACGCATGAAAACACGCTAACGGGCTACAAAACGCACGAACAAAACAGACAAAGTTTTACAGCTCACCAGCTCAACAGCACACACAATGAGGACGGTTCAATGAAAGCAATGATTCTCGCGGCAGGCAAGGGCACGCGCGTTCGCCCGCTCACGTACGACCTTCCGAAACCGATGATTCCGCTGCTCGGCAAGCCCGTGATGGCTTACCTGGTCGAACACCTGAAGAAGCATGGCATCACGGAAATCATGGTCAACGTCAGCTGGCTGCACGAAAAGATCGAAGAGTATTTCGGCGAGGGCGAGCAGTTCGGCGTCCAGATCGGCTACTCGTTCGAGGGCTACATGACGGATGACGGCACTGTCGTGCCGGAGCCGATCGGCTCGGCCGGCGGCATGAAGAAGATCCAGGAGTTCGGCGGCTTTTTCGACGACACCACGATCGTGCTGTGCGGCGACGCCCTGATCGACCTCGACCTGAAGGCGGCGCTGCTCGAGCACCGCAGGAAAGGCGCGATGGCCTCGGTCATCACCAAGGAAGTACCGTGGGACAAGGTCTCGTCCTATGGCGTGGTCGTGACCGACGAGGAAGGCCGCATCAAGCAGTTCCAGGAAAAGCCGAGCCAGGAAGAGGCGCTGTCGAACTACATCAGTACCGGCATCTACATCTTCGAGCCGGAAGTGATCGACCTGATCCCGCCCGGCGTGCCGTTCGACATCGGCTCCGAACTGTTCCCGCTGCTGGCCGAGCGCGGCCTGCCGTTCTATGCCCAGACCCGCCCGTTCAACTGGCTCGACATCGGCACCATGTCCGATTACTGGGAAGTGCTGCAGACCGTGCTCACGGGCGAAGTCAACCATATGGACGTGCCGGGCATCCAGATCGAGCCGGGCCTGTGGGTGGGACTGAACACCAGCATCGACTGGAGCGGCGGCACCAGGATCGAAGGGCCGGTCTACATCGGCTCGGGCGTGCGCATCGAGGCGGGTGCCCACATCGTCGGCCCGACCTGGATCGGCCACGGCAGCCACATCTGCGAAGGCGCGGAAATCGTACGCAGTGTGTTGTTTGAATATACTCGTGTGTTGCATGATGTAACATTGCACGAAATGATAGTTTTCAAGGAATACAGTGTCGACCGCGCAGGTGAGATGAAGCACGCTTCCGAATACAGTTCCGAAGAATGGCTGAATGCACGCGACCGCCGCCGCAGCAGCCGCAAGGAAATCGCAAGTCAGAAAAGTAATAACCTAGAGAAAGCGAACGCATGAAGATTTACCCAGTGATCCTCTCCGGCGGTGCCGGTACCCGTCTGTGGCCGCTGTCGCGCGCGGTGCTGCCCAAGCAGCTGCTGCCGCTGGTGGCCGACAAGACCATGCTGCAGGAAACCGCGCTGCGTGTTTCCGGCCTGCCTGGCCTGATGGCGCCGCTCGTCGTATGTGGCAACGACCACCGCTTCATGGTGGCCGAGCAGCTGCGTGCGGCCGGCATCACGCCCCTGGGGATCCTGCTCGAGCCGGTCGGCCGCAACACCGCGCCGGCCGTCGCCGCGGCGGCGCACTACCTGAAGTCCATCGATCCGGAAGCGGTCATGCTGGTGCTGCCGGCCGACCACGTGATCGAGAACCGCGAGGCCTTCAAGGAAGCGGTGCAGCGCGCCGCCACCATGGTGAAGGGCGGCGGCCTGGCGACCTTCGGCATCGTGCCGCAGTCGCCGGAAACCGGCTACGGCTACATCCGTCGCGGCGCGGCGCTGGCCGCCTGCGACGACTGCTACAAGGTCGAGCGCTTCGTCGAGAAGCCGGACCTGGCGACCGCCCAGGCCTTCCTGGCCGACGGTGGCTATTACTGGAACAGCGGCATGTTCATGTTCGCCGCCGAGCGCTACCTGACCGAACTGGAAAAGTTTGCTCCGGAAATCGCCGCCGCCGCCGACAAGGCGGTCCATACCGGCTACCGCGACCTCGACTTCTGCCGCCTCGACGAAGCGGCCTTCACGGCCTGCCCGTCGGACTCGATCGACTACGCAGTCATGGAGCATACCCATGATGCCGTGGTGGTGCCGGCCGACATCGGCTGGAGCGACGTCGGCTCCTGGTCGGCGCTGTGGGAAGTGCAGCCGCACGACGAGAACGGCAACGCCCAGCGCGGCGACGTCTACCTCGACGGCGTCAAGAACTCCCTGGTGCGCGCCGAGAGCCGCATCGTCGCGGTCGTCGGCGTCGAGGACATCGTCGTCGTCGAGACCCAGGATGCGGTGCTGGTCGCACACAAGGACCAGGTCCAGCGCGTCAAGCAGGTGGTCGACCACCTGAAGTCAAAGGAGCGCACCGAGCACCTGCACCACACCCGCGTCTACCGCCCCTGGGGCCACTACGAGGGCATCGATGCGGGCGACCGTTTCCAGGTCAAGCGCATCACGGTCAAGCCGGGCGAGAAGCTGTCGCTGCAGATGCACCACCACCGCGCCGAGCACTGGGTGGTCGTCTCCGGCACCGCGCGCGTGACCTGCGGCGACAAGGTCAGCCTGCTGTCGGAAAACGAATCGACCTACATCCCGATCGGCATGAATCACCGCCTGGAAAACCCGGGCAAGCTGCCGCTGCACATCATCGAAGTGCAGTCGGGCAGCTACCTCGGCGAGGACGACATCGTCCGCTTCGAGGATATCTACAAGCGTTCGTAAGAACGTCGTTCGCAAGAGCGCAAACGGGCCGCAAGGCCCGTTTTTTTTCGTTTCTCGTAGGGTGGACACCTGTGTCCACGCGGTATGGTACGGTTGAGCGCTACGGGCAGTGCAAGTATCGCCGACGTGCGCATTCCACGATCTCGCCGACCGCGACGCCATGCATCCGTCGTACAGCGTGGACACAGGTGTCCACCCTACAGGAACCACCATCGTTCAGCGCAAGGTTTCCAGGTCAACAGTGTGAGACCCTGCACCGCGCAGGCATACAATGCTTGGTCAGTGAACCCCGTCAGGAGGTGATCATGAAGACGCTCTTTGCAGCCGGCGCGCTGGCGCTGGTTCTCGCGGCACCGCAGGCTTCGGCGCAGACCGGCGACCCACCCCTGGACCCCGTGCTCGAAGCCCAGCTCGAGCGCTGGCTCGGGGCCGGCGACCAGATCTTCGACAATCTCTACACCCGCCAGCCGGGCGATACCTCGCTCGACTTCCACGCGGCGGTCGACGAGCGCGGCCCCACCTTCACGCTGATGCGCGTGAGCGACCCGCTAGGGAACAGCTACCTGATCGGCGGCTACAACCCGCAAAGCTGGGAGTTCGACACCGGCTGGAATGTCACCGAACGCGATTTCCAGCGTACGGCCTTCCTGTTCAACTACACGGCTCCGGCCGTCTACCGCCAGGTGCTGACCGGGCTCGAGCTGCCCAGCCAGGGCTCGTTCCAGACCTATAACGCGCCCAACCAGGGGCCGTCCTTCGGGGCCGGGCCCGACCTCTTCGTCAACAACCGGCTCGACACGGCCTTCTCCTGGCGCCTGAGCTATGGCGCCCCCGCCGACGAAGGGCTGAGCATCATCGACCAGAGCAGGGGCGGGCAGCTATTCAATATCGACGCGATGGAGCTGTATGCGGTGTCGCCGATTCCCGAGCCGGCGCATGCGGCCATGCTGGCGGCCGGGCTGGGACTGGCCGGGGCGGCGCTGAGGTTGCGGCGGGCCCGCCGCCGCACCGGACGCTCCGGCGCCGAGGCATCCGGACCGGACCAGGCCTGAGCGGTGGCCCATGGTCCGGCTCCTGTGGGCGGCGCTCTGGCCGATCCTGCCGCTCTTGTTCCTGCACGGCGCCGCCGCAGCGCAGGCGCGGCTGCAGCCGCAGCTGCCATTATTGGAACGCGGCGGACTGACCGCGGCGCAGCTGGCCATCGTCATCAACGACGACGACCCGGCCAGCGTCGCGGTCGGCGACTACTACCGCCGCCGGCGCGCCATCCCCGACGCCAACGTGGTGCACGTGCGTATTCCCGGCAAGCCCCACAGTCTCGACCCGGCGCGCTTCCAGCTGCTGAAGGAGGAGATCGACAGCCAGCTCAAGCCCGGGGTCCAGGCCGTGCTCATGGTCTGGACCGCGCCTTATGCCGTGGCCTGCAATTCCATCACCGGCGCCTATACCCTCGGTTTCGACGGCGCCCTGTGCCGCGAGACCTGCGCCGCCGGCCAACCCAGCGCCTACTTCAATTCGAACAGCACCCGTCCCTATGCGACTCACGGCATGCGCCTGGCCATGCTGCTGCCAACCGAGTCGGTGGCGGCGGCAAAGGAGGTGATCGACCGCGGCATCGCCAGCGGCTTCCGGCTGGTGCCGGCCAGCGCCTATTACCTGACGACGCCTGATGCGGCCCGCAACAGCCGCGCGATGTTCTTTCCGCCCCCGGGCCGGATCGCGGCGAAAAAGCTGGCGACCCGGCGCTTGCAGGCCGACGCCCTCGAGAGGGCGCACGACATCATGATCTACCAGCTCGGCAAGGCCAGCGTCGACAAGCTCGACACCCTGCGCTTCCTGCCCGGCGCCCTGGCCGACCACCTGACCTCGCACGGCGGCGACCTGCTCGGCAGCACCCAGATGAGCAGCCTGCGCTGGCTGGAAGCCGGCGCCACCGCCAGCTACGGCACCGTCAGCGAACCCTGCAACCACTGGCAGAAATTCCCCAACCCGGCCGTGCTCCTGCGCCACTACGTGCAGGGCAACAGCGCCATCGAAGCCTATTGGAAGAGCGTGGCCTGGCCGTCCCAAGGCCTGTTCATCGGCGAGCCGCTCGCTGCGCCCTACCGGCGGCGCTGATGCGCCACGCCCTCGACAGCCGCACCGCCAGTGTGCGCTTGACGTGCAGATGTTGTCTGCATACCTCATCCGCCGCACCGAATTGGCGCTTGGCCGTCATTCTCCTGTCAAATTGTGGATTTATTATCTTTTTTGATAATAAAATTCCTATTCGTAATAACAACAGTTTCCCGATTGGCTTGCTTACCCACCCTATTCAGGATGCCCATGAAAATGCACGTTGCAACACACACACCAGCCGGACGGCTGACTGTCCTGGCCGTGCTGCTGGCCGGACTGGCGGCGCCGGCCTTCGCCACCCCGGGCGATGTCGTGATCAGCCAGGTTTACGGCGGCGCCGGCAGCGGCGGCGCGCTGTGGAACCGGGACTTCATCGAGCTGTTCAACCGCAGCGGCGGCCCGGTCAGCCTGAAGGGCTGGAGCGTGCAGTATCAAGCGGCGGCAGGCACCACCTGGCAGGCCACCGCGCTGCCGGACGTGAGCCTGCAGCCGGGACAATACTTCCTGGTGACGGGGCAGGGCGCCGCCACCGGCAGCGACGTCGGTACGGCCGACCAGACCGGCGGCCTGAGCCTGTCGGCTACCACCGGCAAGGTGGCGCTGGCGAACGTGGCCAAGGCCATGACCACGCCGGAAGGCGAGGCCGTGGTCGACCTGGTGGGCTTCGGCACCGCCAACCGCTACGAAACCGCGGTCGCGCCGGCGCCATCGATCGTCAACTCGATCCAGCGCGCGCAGCTCGGCTGCGTCGATACCGACAACAACGCCGTCGACTTCACGGCCGCGCCGGTCGCCGGCCCGCGCCGTTCGACCTCGCCGCTGAACAGCTGCAATGCCGGCCCGGTGGTGCAGCAGATCGTCCTGAACTGCCCGGCCAGCGTGCAGGCCGAGCAGGGCAAGGGCGCTGTCGTGGCGCTCGGCGCCAGCGACGGCGACAGCATCGTCAACAGCGCGGTGATCGAATCGGGCGCCGTGCCCGGCATCAACCTGACCGGCTTCGTGCCGGCCGGCGCAAGCGGCGGCAGCGCCAGCGCCAACCTCTCGGTCGCTGCCTCGGTCGCCGCCGGCAACTATCCGCTGCGCGTCACCTTCGCCAACAACGACGGCCAGAGCGCCAGCTGCAACATCGCCGTCAGCGTCGCCGGGCAGCTCACCATCCCGCAGATCCAGGGCAGCGGCCCGAGCACCGCCTACAACAACACCGTGCAGACCACCCAGGGCGTGATCACCGCCAAGGTCGGCAGCGGCTTCTTCCTGCAGGACCCCAACGGCGACGGCGACCCGGCTACCTCGGACGCGATCTTCGTCTTCGGCAGCGCCGGCGCGGCCAACGTGGGCGACCAGGTGCGTATCACCGGCACCGTCACCGAATACAAGCCGAGCGGCGCGACCCGCTCCTACACCGAGTTCAAGGATCTGACCGCGGTCACGAAACTGGGCAGCGGCTACAGCATCGCCCCGACCAATGTCGAGATGCCGAACGCCGACCTGGCGCGCTTCGAAGGCATGCTGGTGCGCTTCACCACGCCGCTCACCGTCAACGGCAATGCCTACCTGGGCGATCGCGGCGAACTGACCCTGTCCTACGGCCGCCGCGAGATCCCGACCAACCGCTATCCGGCCGGCTCGCCGGAAGCGAAGGCGCTGGCTGCCGAGAACGCGGCGAACATGATCGTGCTGGACGACGGCATTTTCGTTGCCCCGACCACGATTCCCTACCTCGCAGCGGACGGCACCGTGCGCGCGGGCGACACCGTGCTTGATCTGACGGGCGTGCTCGACTTCGGCGCAATCGGCGGTGGCGGCGCGGCCTTCAAGCTGCAGCCGACGGTCACGCCGGTGTTCTCGCGCACCAACGAACGCCTGCCGGCCCCGGTGGTCGCTGCCGGCAACGTGAGGGTCGCCAGCGCCAACGTGCTGAACTTCTTCACCACCTTCACCAACGGCGCCGACGCCTGGGGCCGCACCGGCCAGGGCTGCACCATCGGCGGCACCACCCGCGCCTCGAATTGCCGCGGCGCCGACAACATGACCGAATTCGTGCGCCAGCGCGACAAGATCGTCGAGTCGCTCAGCGCAGTCAATGCCGATGTGGTGGGCCTGATGGAAATCCAGAACAACGGCGACATCGCCGCTTCCTACCTGGTGGACCAGCTCAATGCGAAGATGGGCGCCGGCACCTACGCCGTCGTGCCGAAACCGGCGGCGACCGGCACCGACGCGATCCGCGTGGCGATGATCTACAAGCCGGCGGTGGTCAGCCTGGTTGGTTCGTCGCTGTCGGACGGCGACGCCGTCAACAACCGTCCGCCGATGGCCCAGACCTTCAAGGCGACGAACGGCGGCAAGTTCTCGCTGGTCGTGAACCACCTGAAGTCGAAGGGCAGCTGCGGCGGCGCCAGCGGCGGCGACAGCGACAGGGGCGATGGCCAGGGCTGCTGGAACGCTTCCCGCGTCGAACAGGCCGCACGCCTGCGCGACTACTTCCTGCCCCAGGTGACGGCCGCCGCGAACGATCCCGACGTGCTGATTGTCGGCGACATGAACGCCTACGGTCACGAAGACCCGATCCGCCTGCTGAACGCGGCCGGCTACGGCAACGAGATCGAGCGCTTCGTGCGTCCGCAGGGCATTCCCTACTCCTACGTGTTCGGCGGCGAGAGCGGCTACCTCGACCACGCGCTGGCCAGCACGGCCCTGTCCGCCCAGGTTGCGGGCGTGACCGAGTGGCACAACAACGCCGACGAACCGGATGCGATCGACTACAACCTGAACGACACCGCCGAGGACCCGTACGTGAAGAACGCCTACCGCGCTTCGGACCACGATCCGGTGGTGGTGAGCCTGAACCTGGCGCCGACCTTCAGCGACGTTACCGCTCAAACGAAGATCGCCAGGTCGGGCATTGCCCTGAACCGTATCACCGGCAAGTACAGCGGCATCGTGACCATCACCAATACGGGCGCCGCGGCGCTGAAGGGTCCGCTGCACCTGGTGCTGCAGGGCCTGCCGGCCGGCGTCACGCTGGACGGCAAGAGCGGCGAGCAGGGCGGCGCCCCTTACCTGACGCTGCCGAACGCCTCGCTGGCCGCCGGCGCCTCGGTCACCGTCACCACCACCTTTACCAACCCATCGAAGGTCAGCATCGGCTACACCGCCAAGCTGTTCTCCGGCACCTTCTGAGGAATTGAACCATGTGGAACCTGAAAAACCTGTTCGCCCGTGCGCTGCTGGCGCTGATGCTCGCAACCGGCGCCGGCGCCGCCTCGGCCGGCCCGATCTACCAGGTCACCATCGACACCAGGGGCATGGATGGCACCGGCCTGCTCGACTTCGCCTTCCTCGGCCTGGAATCGTCCGGCGCCGCCACCGCCTACCTGAGCGGCTTCAGCGGGGCTTTCGGCGACTTTGTGCTGGAGGGCGACGCCAGCGGCAGCCGCGAAACCGGCATCGTGCTGGGCAACGGCAGCGGCTTCAACGACTACCTGCAGGCGGTCACGCTGGGCGACCTGTTCCGCTTCACCGTGCGCTTCGACGTAGCGCCGGAGGGCGACGGCACCACGCTCGGCGTGGCCCTGTACAACGACGATCTGAGTGCTTATCTCGGTGTCGAGGGCAACCTGGCCCAGTTCGACCTGATGCCGGGCAGCGCCATCGTCGTGTCGGCGGACAACCCGCTGACCCGCGTCAGCGAAGTGCCGGAGCCGGCTTCCATGGCTGTGATGATGATGGGCCTGATGCTGCTGGGCTGGACCCCGCGCCGGCGCCGCATGCGCTGAGCGGCGCGCACCAGGCCTCGACCGTCGCAGGCACAAGGCACTTGCAGGAGAAAGGCACACCGGGCTGCGGCCCGGTGTGCCTTTTTTGTTTGGCGCAGCAGCCGGGGGAGGAGGCTTAAGCGCCGGCGCCGCCGTCCTGGGCAGCGCGGCGCATGGCGTCGATGCGGTAGGCTTCGGCGTTGCCGTCGATGATGCGCAGGCCGGCGCAGCCGTCGGCGGCGCAATCCGGTGCCGGGCTTTGGCCGACCGATGCTGGATCTACCGACAGGTCGACCACCTTGATGGCGGCGGCGGTCTGGACCGGTGCGGACGGGGTATCGATGCTGGCGCCGCCGCAGGCGCACAGGGTGGCGGCGATCAGGGAAATGCTGAGAAGATTGCGGAGGCGTTGGGTGTTCATGATGATGTTTGAGGCGGGCTCGTCAGTGATATGAACTATTGTAGCGAGGAATTTTTCCAAACATCAATTTATTTTCGTAAAGATAGCAGAAGTTAAAAGATATTGAACGTTAAAAGACGGCAAGATGGAAGAAGTTGAATGACGATAGTAGGATGTATCCTACAGGAAATAAAAAGTGCACTAAGGTAACGAAAGCAAGGCTCGTCGCATTCCCGCCACAGGCTTGCGAGCGCTTCTGGACTCTCGCCAAGGGCGCATCGGGAAACTTGTCGAACTGGCTTGCACGCTTGACCACGGGCGCGGCAAGCGTATGATGAGCTGATGCGAAAACTTGTCCTTCTTTCACTGCTGGCCTGCGCGGCCTGCACGACCCGGGCCGACGGTCCGGCCACGCCGCAAGCGTCCCAGCCTGCCGCTACGGTCGGCGCACCGGCGACTAGCCAGCCGGACACGCTCGCCCAGATCAAGGACCTGATCGGCAAGGCGGAATGCTCATCGGACAGCCAGTGCCAGGCCCTGCCGATCGGCTCCCGTCCCTGCGGCGGCCCGGCCAGCTACCTGGCCTGGTCCACCGCCAAGACGTCCTCCAGCGACATCCAGGCCCTGGCCGACCGCTTCCGCACCGAACAGCAGGAGCGCAATGCGCGCTCGGGCATGGTGTCGGACTGCCGCGCGATCGCGCCGCCGGCGGCGGTGTGCCGGGCAGGGAGTTGCCAGCTGACGGATGCGTTGTCGGTGAGGTAAGCGCGCCTGCCGCTTCAGGTAGATTTTCCGTTGCGCCAGCGACTATATGCTGTACGAGGAAAGGGCTGCATTTCCGCATTTGCGTTGCCTCTTAGATATCGCCATGGTAGTCTGTACGGATGCGGCCGCCTGGCCAAATCAGGAGTAATTGGATGTCGCAGTCAATGTCCGCCAAAGCCCCATGCCAGCGCGTCAGCGGCTTCACGCTGCTCGAACTGCTGGTGGTCATCGTGATCATCGGCCTGCTCGCGGCCTATGTCGGTCCCAAGTATTTTTCCCAGCTCGGCAAGTCTGAAGTGACGATCGCGAAAGCCCAGATCGAGGCCTTCGAGAAGTCGCTCGACACCTACCGTCTCGACGTCGGGCGCTACCCGACCGGCGAAGAAGGCCTGGCCGCCCTGATGACGGCGCCCGCCAGCGCCGGCGCCAAGTGGAACGGTCCCTACCTGAAGAAGGGCGTGCCACAGGACCCATGGGGCCATCCGTATCAATACCGTTCGCCCGGCGCCAAGGGAGAATACGAAATCGTTTCGTTCGGCAGGGATGGCCAGCCAGGCGGCACCGGCGACAACGCCGATATCTCCTCGCTCTGATTCCGTACCCTTACTTTCTTCACCTCCGGGCACGTCCACATGCAGTTTGCGGTTCGCACCCTTGCGCCCGATCTGTCGATCACCAGCGTCGTCATCGACGCGCTCGATGAAGCCGACGCGCGCCGCCAGGTCGAGGCGCGCGGCCTCTTCGTCAGCGCGGTCGAACCGGCGGCGCGTTTTACATTGGATGCTCGCCTGACGGGCCAGCGCGGCGGCAAGCTCTCGCTGGTCCTGTTCAGCCAGGAATTGCTGGCCCTGCTCAACGCGGGCCTCGGCATCGTCGAGGGCCTCGAAGCCCTGTTGGAAAAGGAAGCCACTCCCGCCGCGCGCACGGTGCTCGAGCGCCTGCTCGCCGGCCTGCGCGAAGGCAAGCGCTTTTCCAGCGTGTTGGCAAGCCAGCCGGCCCTGTTCCCGCCGCTCTACATCGGCATCGTGCGCGCCGCCGAAGGCACGAGCGATCTGCCGCGCGCGCTCTCGCGCTACATCGAATACCAGCAGCGCATCGATACCGTGCGCTCGAAAATCGTCAGCGCCTCGATCTACCCGGTGATCCTGCTCTGCGTGGGCGGCGGCGTGAGCGCCTTCCTGATCGGCTATGTGGTGCCGCGCTTCGCCGAGGTCTACCAGGGGGCGGGGCGCAACCTGCCGTGGATGTCGCAACTGCTGCTCGAATGGGGCCAGTTCGCGGCCGGCCACGGCATGGCGATCCTGCTCTTCGCCGTGGCCTGCATCGCGCTGCTGGTCGCCGGTGTGCGCCGGGCGATCAGGAACGGCGGCATCACCCGCCTGCTGGCGCGCCTGCCCGGCATCGGCGAGCGCGCCCGTATCTACGAACTCTCGCGCCTGTATCTGACGCTGGGCATGCTGACCGAGGGTGGCATCACCATCGTCAACGCCATCGAGACCGTGCAGCCCATGGTCTCGAATACGCTGCGCCAGGCCCTGTCCAGCGCCCGTGCTGCCATCGAATCGGGCCGCCCGCTGTCGGATGCTTTCGAGGCCCACGGCCTGACCACGCCGATTTCGCTGCGCATGCTGCGCGTGGGCGAACGCACCGGCGAGATGGGGCCGATGCTCACGCAATCGGCCGCCTTCTACGACGGCGAAATCAGCCGCTGGATCGACCGCTTCACGCGCACCTTCGAGCCGCTGCTGATGGCGGCCATCGGCCTCGTGGTCGGCGCCATCGTGGTGCTGCTCTACATGCCGATCTTCGACCTTGCCGGAGACATGTCGTGAGCGTCATCGATTCAGCGCTCCTGATGCGCGCCCGCGCCCAGAGCCGCCAGTCGCAGCGTTCGCTGGTGACCGAGCTGGAAGCATTGAGCGGCCTCGATCCGCGCCAGCTGGTCGTCGCCCTGGCCGAGCCCTTCGGCCTCTCCGTGATGGAAACGGCCGAGATGCTCAGCCAGGAGCCGGCCTTCGACCTGCTGCCGCTGGCCCAGGCCATGTCGCGCCATTGCGTGCTGCTGCGCGGCCCCGGCGGCCAGGTCACCGGCGTGATCGCCGATCCTTTCGACCTCGACCAGCAGACCTGGCTGTCGAGCCAGGCCGGCGCCACGCCGCGCGCGCCGCTGCACCTGCGCCTGGCGCTGCAGTCCGATATCCAGGCCTACCTCTCGCGCCAGGAAGCCTCGGCGCGCGCGGTCGACACGCTCGCGCCCAGCAGCAGCGAGGCCCGGCGCGACGGCAAGACCGCGGCCGTACTGTCCTTCGCCTCGGTGTCGGAAGCGGGCAGCCCGGCCGTCAAGCTGGTCAACTCCACGCTCTACGATGCGCTGAAGGCGGGCGCCTCGGACATCCACCTCGAGAGCACGGCGTCCGGGCTGGCGGTGAAGTACCGGGTCGACGGCGTGCTCGATCACGCCACCACGGTCGGCGGCATCGAGCTGGCCGAGCACATCATCTCGCGCCTGAAGGTGCTGGCCGAACTCGACATCGCCGAGCGCCGCATCCCGCAGGACGGCAGTTTCCGGGTCGAGGCGGGCGGGCGCGAGATCGACCTGCGCGTCTCCATCATGCCGAGCATCCACGGCGAGGACGCGGTCATCCGTATCCTCGACAAGCGCGCGATGGTCGAGGCCTACGGTTCGCTGACGCTGGAAGCGCTCGGTTTCGATGCGCCTTCCCTCGCTACGCTGCGCACCCTGGCCCAGGAAGCCTACGGCATGTTGCTGGTGACCGGCCCGACCGGATCGGGCAAGACCACGACCCTGTACGCGGCGCTGACCGAGATCCACAACGGCCGCGAGAAGATCATCACCATCGAGGACCCGGTCGAGTACCAGCTGCCGGGCATCCTGCAGATCCCGGTGAACGAGAAGAAGGGCCTGACCTTCGCCAAGGGCCTGCGCTCGATCCTGCGGCACGACCCGGACAAGATCATGGTCGGCGAGATCCGCGACCGAGAAACCGCCGAGATCGCGGTGCAGTCCGCGCTCACCGGCCACCTGGTGCTGACCACGGTCCACGCCAACAACGTGTTCGACGTGTTCGGGCGCTTCACCCACATGGGCATCGATCCCTACGCTTTCGTGTCGGCCTTGAACGGCATCTGGGCCCAGCGCCTGGTGCGCATGAACTGCCCGCACTGCGCGGCCCGATACACGCCGAGCGACCAGGAACTGCTGGCGGTGCGCCTCGAGCGCGATGCCGTCGAGGACTACCTTTTCATGCGCGGCAAGGGTTGCGGCGATTGCCGCGGCACCGGCTACAAGGGCCGCCGCTCGATCGCCGAGATCCTGACGCTGAACGACGAGATCCGCGAGCTGATCGTCGACAAGCAGCCGATCCGCCGCATCAAGGCCGCGGCCCACGCCAACGGCACGCGCAGCCTGCGCCTGGCCGCGCTCGACCTGGTGCGGCGCGGCGCCACGACGCTCGACGAAATCAAGCGGGTGACCCAGCATGCCTAGACCTGGACTACTTAGACTGCCTGGACAATCGCTGCGGCTCGGGATCGGCCACGACAGCCTCGCCCTGGTGCGCACCAGCCGGGTGTTCGCGCGCGGCGTCACCGTCCTGGCCGAGGTGGGCTGCGACGCCGCCGCCGATCCCCAGGCCCTGGCCGCCGCCCTGCGCGCGCTGCTGGCCGAGGCCAAGGCCGCCGGCTGGCCGGTGAGCGTGGTACTGGCCGACGAGCTGGCGCGCATGTGGCAGGTGGCGCCGCCGCCGGGCGCTGCGCAGCGGGCCGACCTGGAGGCGGCCGCCGCGATGCGGTTCCAGGCCCTGTTCGGCGCGCCGCCGGCCGGCTGGAGGATCGCCGCCGACTGGCAGGCCACGCGCCCCTTCCTGGCGGCCGCGCTGCCTGCCTCCCTCCTCGATGTATTGGAGCAGGCCGCGCGCGAGGCGCGCTGCCACCTGGTCGAGATTGTGCCCCAGTTCGTGGTCGCGATGAACCATTGGCGCAAGCGCCACCGTCCCGGCGCCTGGTTCGGCCTGATGCACGGCCAGGTGCTGACGCTGGCCGCCTACGACGGCCCCACGCTGGCAGCGCTGCGCACGGCCGTCGTGCCGCCCGGCGCCGACCGCGACTGGCTGGAAAGCCATGTCGCGCGCGAAGCGCTGCGCGTCGGGGTAGGGCGGCCCGAGCGCCTGCAGGTGTGCGGTCCGGCGCCGCGCAGCTGGGCCAGCCACGAAGGGCGCCTGAAGTTCGGCTGCACCCTGCTCGAGGACGAAGACGAGGAGGGCGCAGCTTATGTCCGCTCGGCGGCTGTCAGGCTGGCCTGTACGGGGAGCCGGGCATGAAGCGCGTGCGCCTCGATTTCGCCCGGCCCGGCCTGCGCCGCACCCTGTTCCACACGCCGCGCGGCGCCTGGGGACTGGTCCTCGGCGCGCTGCCTCTGTGCTTTGCGGTGCTGGTGAATGTCCTGAACTATGGCGAAGCGCGGGAAGAGGTCGATGCGCTGCAGGCGGCCCTGCGCACGCGCGCGGTCGCGCCGGTGGCGCAGCCGGCGGCCCAGCGCCTGCCGCCCGTCAGCGAGCAGCAGGCCACGGCCGTGAACGCGGCCGTGATGCAGTTGAACCTGCCCTGGCGCGCGCTGCATGACGCCGTGCGCGGGGCGACGCCGCCCTCGGTCGCGCTGCTCGCGCTCGAACCGGACGCGAAGAAGCGCGTGCTGCGTATTACCGCGGAAGCGCGCGGCAGCGACGACATGATCGCTTATATCGAAGCGCTCCAGAAGGCGGAGTGGTTCGGCGCCGTGACCCTGGTGCGCCACGAGATCAACGAGCAGGACCTGAACCGGCCGATCCGCTTCCAGCTCGATGCCCAGTGGGGGACGCCATGAAGAAGGCCAATCTCGCCGGGCTCGCCTTGCGCCTGCGCCTGGCCCTGCGCGGCCTCAGCCCCGTTCTGTTCCTGGCCGTGCTGCTGTACGCGGCCGGTTTCGGCACCCTGGCCTGGCTGGTGCCGGCGCGCGAGGCCCTGGAGCAGGAGCGCGAACTGGCGCGCCGCGCCGCCGCCATGCCGCCGCCAGTTGCGCCTGTAGTAGAGGTTGCCAGCGCCGACCGGAACCTGGCGCTGTTCTACGACTCGCTGGGCGAAAAGCGCTACGTCGAGCAGCAGGTGAAAACCCTGTTCGGCATCGCCGCCAAGACCGGCCTGGTGCTGCGCCAGGGCGAATACAAGAGCGGTTACGACCGCAACGCGAAGCTGCACACCTACCAGGTGAACCTGCCGGTGCAGGGCAGCTATGGCCAGGTATGGCAGTTCGCGATGCTGTCGCTGCGCGCGATTCCCTTCGCGTCGCTCGACGACATCAGCTTCAGGCGCGACACCATCGGCCAGGCGAACGTTGAGGCGCGGCTGCGCCTGACCTTCTACCTGCTCGATGCGCCGGGAGTGCCGCGATGAAGCCGCGCCACATCGCCCTTGGCCTGGCGCTGGCCGTCGCGGCCGGGCTGGCGGCCTTTGGCGACAAGACGCCGAACGACGAGGTGGCCGAGGCGGTCGAGCGTCCGGCGGCGTCGCGGGCGCCGGTAACCGCCGCCCCGTCGGGCCCGGCCTTGGGTGCCCAGCCTGGCGCCCGTGAACCGGCGATCCTGCGCCTGCAGCCGCGCGACGAACTGATCGGCGACAGCGCCGGCGGCGGCGAGGACGAGCATGCGCTGTTCGGCCGCCAGGACTGGACACCGCCGCCGCCACCGCCGCCGGAGCCCGGCCCACCGCCGCCGCCCGTGGCGCCGCCGCTGCCTTTCACCTTCATCGGCAAGTCGCTGGAGGAGGGCAAGTGGGAGGTCTACCTGGCCAACGGCGAACGCACCCACATCGCGGTCGAGGGCGGCGTGATCGACGGCGCCTGGCGCGTCGAGCGCATCGTGCCGCCGCTGCTGACCCTGACTTATCTGCCGCTGAACAAGGTTCAGCAGCTCAACATTGGAGCATTCGACTAATGGTTCGTTCCCGGATTCGAGCGATGACGGCGGCAGTGCTGGCGGCGCTGCTGCTGGCCGGTTGCGCGGCCCAGCGTGCCTACCAGGAGGGCAATGCCCTGGTCGCCCAGGAGCAGGTCAGCGCGGGGCTCGCCAAGTACCGCGAAGCGGTGGCGGCCGATCCCGGCAATCCGCTCTACCGCGCCGCCTTCCTGCGCGCCCGCGACGCCACCGCCACACGCCTGATCGAGCAGGCCGAGCGCGACCTGGCCGAGGGCCGCGCCGAGGAGGCGCGCGCCGGCTACCTGCGCGTGCTCGAGGTCGACCCGGCCAACGAGCGCGGCCGCGCCGGCATGCGCCAGGTCGAGGCCGACCGCCGCCACAGCGCCATGCTCGATGCGGCCACGGCGGATGTCGAGAAGAAGGACTACGAGGCCGCGCGCCTGAAGCTCTCGGCGATCCTGACCGAACGTCCAGGGCATGAGCGCGCGCGCCTGATGCTCAACGACGTCAACGAGAAGGCGGTCACGCCGACTCTTGAAACCACGCTCACCGCCGCCTTCCGCAAACCCATCAGCCTGGAGTTCCGCGAAGCGCCGCTGCGCCAGATCTTCGAGATCATCGCGCGCCACTCGGGCCTGAACTTCGTCTTCGACAAGGACGTGCGCGCCGACCAGCGGACTTCGATCTTCCTGAAGAACAGCACGGTGGAGGCGGCCGTGCACTTCCTGCTGGTGACGAACCAGCTCGAGCGCCAGGTCATGGACGGCAACACCATCCTGATCTACCCGAACGTGGCCGTCAAACTCAAGGAATACCAGGAGATGACGGTCAAGACCTTCTATCTCGCCAACGCCGAAGCCAAGAGCATCGCCAACACCTTCAAGACCATCCTGAAGTCGCGCGACGTGGTCGTCGACGACAAGCTCAACCTGGTGATCCTGCGCGACAGCCCCGAGGTGATCAAGCTCGCCACCCAGCTGGTGGCCCTGCAGGACGTGCCCGAGCCCGAAGTCATGCTGGACGTCGAGGTGCTGGAGATCAAGCGCAGCCGCCTGATGGACCTGGGCGTGAGCTGGCCGGGCAGCCTGAGTTTCTCGCCCCTGGTCGCCGCCGAGGGAGGGGCGATCTCGATCGACGCGCTGCGCGGCCTGAACAGCAGCAGCATCGGCGTGACCGGCATCGGCGCGGTGGTCAATGCGAACAAGACCGATACCGATTCGAACACCCTGGCCAATCCCCGCATCCGCGTGCGCAACAAGGAAAAGGCCAAGGTCGTCATCGGTGACCGGGTGCCGAACATCACGACGACCGTCTCGACCGGCGTCGGCGGCTTTGCCTCGCAGTCGATTACCTATGTCGACGTGGGCCTGACCCTGAACGTCGAACCGACCATCTACCTGAACAACGAAGTCGGCATCCGCATCTCGCTCGAGGTGAGCAACCTGATCGATTCGATGACCACCAACGACGGCTCGGTGGCTTACCGCATCGGCACCCGTTCGGCCCAGACCCTGCTGCAATTGAAGGACGGCGAGAACCAGGTGCTGGCGGGCCTGATCAGCAGCGAAGACCGCGCCAGCGGCAGCAAGGTGCCGGGCGTGGGCAGCCTGCCGATCCTGGGCCGCCTGTTCGGCAGCACGCGCGACTCGAACGACAAGACCGAGATCGTGTTATCGATCACGCCGCACCTGGTGCGCACCATCCAGCGCCCGCCGGCCGGGGCATCCGAGTTCAGCGCCGGTACCGAGGCCAGCTTCCGCCGCCGTCCGGACACGGCGGTGCGCCAGCCGGTCGTGGCGCCGGCGCCGGGTGCCCGTCCTGCACTGCCGGGCAATGGCGCGCCCGCGGCCCAGCCGGCCAACGGCCTGCCGGTCGCGCCGCCGGTGGGTCAGCCGCCAGTTGCGCCGACCGTGCCGCCGGTGACCGGCATGCCGCTGTCGCAGCCAATCGGCACCACGCCGCCGCCGACGCCGAACGTGCCGCCACCGGGCACGCCCTATACCGCGCCGGCAGGTGTCCAGGTGACACCGATCCCGAACCCATGAGCTTGACCGGTAGGGTGGTCCGGACCACGAAAGGCGGCTGTGCCGCCCACGCGTTCAACCCGTGCTGGCGTTCTCGCGACGTCCACGCACGCCCGCGCCCCCGCGGCTTCACCCTGATCGAACTCCTGGTCACCCTGGCCATCCTCGCCTTGCTGGCCACGCTGGTCATCCCGGTCGGCCAGACCGTGGTCCAGCGCCGCAACGAACAGCAGTTGCGCCAGTCCCTGCGCGAGATCCGCCTGGCGATCGACGCCTACAAGCGCGCCAGCGACGAGGGCCGCATCAAGAAGAACGCCGGCGCCACCGGCTACCCGGCGAAACTCGAACTGCTGGTCGAAGGCGTGACCGACCTGCGCAGCCCGAAGCAGGCCAAGATCTACTTCCTGCGCCGCCTGCCGCGCGACCCCTTCAATCCGGATCCCGAGCTGGCGGACGCGCAGACCTGGGGCAAGCGCAGCTACGCCAGCGAAGCCGAGGAGCCGAAAGAGGGCGACGACGTCTACGACGTCTACTCGACGTCGAACAGGGTTGGCCTGAACGGCATTCCCTACAGGCGCTGGTGACAGATGAGGAAAAGCGTGAGGACCTTCATGCGTGCGCCGCGCGGCTTCACCCTGATCGAACTGCTGGTGGTGCTCGGCATCGTCGCCTTGCTGCTGACGCTTGCCGTGCCGCGCTTCTTCCCGAGCGTCGACAAGACGAAGGAAACCATCCTGCTCGACAACCTGCGCAACACCCGCGCCGTGATCGACCAGTACCACGCCGACACCGGACGCTACCCGGATTCGCTGGAACAGCTGGTGGAGAAAAAATACCTGGCGCGCGTGCCGGTCGATCCGGTCACCGAGAGCGAGACCACCTGGGTCATCGTTCCGCCCGAGGAGGGCAGCGCGCCGGGCGGCGTCTACGACATCCGCAGCGGCGCGCCGGGGAACGGCCGCGACGGCCGCCCCTACGCCGAATGGTAGCGCGGCGCGCCCGGCAGGCCGAGGGCGGCTTTACCTATGTCGGCCTGGTGATCTTCGTGGCCATCCTGGGCCTGGTGGGGGCGGCGACACTGAAAGTCGACTCCCTGCTGCGCCGCGCCGCCGCCGAGCAGGAGCTGCTCGAAATCGGGGCCGAGTACAGCGAAGCCCTGCGCAGCTATGCCGCCGCCACCCCGCGCGGCTATCCGACCGCGCCGCCGACGTTGCAGGAGCTGCTGAAGGACCCGCGCTTTCCCGGCACGCGGCGGCACCTGCGCAGGATCTACGTCGATCCGGTCACGGGCCGCCAGGAATGGGGCATCGTGTACCAGGGCGACAAGGTGGGTGTGCTGGCGGTGTACAGCCTGTCGCAGGCGCAGCCGCTGAAGGTGGCGAATTTCGACGCGCGCTTCCAGAATTTCGAGAACAAGGAACACCTGTCGGAATGGAAGTTCACGGCCAGCGGGACGGGCGCGAGCGCCGCGCCAGGGGCCAACGGGCAGCCGCCGAACCTGCAGCCGCAGCCGAACGTGCAGCCGGCGCCGCTGTTCCCGGCGCCCGGAACCGAGCCGCCGCCGCCGACTGTCCCGCCGCCGCGGCAGCCGACTGAGCCGCCGCAGCCGGCCGAGCCGCCGGAGACGCAGACGGAGAGCGAGGCGGAACCGGCGAAGGAGCCTGAAGAGCCGCCGGCCCAGCCCCAGCCGGCTGAAGCCGAAGCCGAACCCGCGCCTGCGGAGCCGCCGCCCGCCGAGCCGCCAGGCAACGGGCGCGCGGACGGGCGATGATTATTTCGCGCGGCGCTTGAAGTCGCGCGGGCGGAAGCCCAGGAGCCCCAGCACGCCGAAGTAACTGACGGCGCACAGGCCGATGATGCCGACCAGGATGCCGCCGCGCAGGAGCGGCTGGGCGCGCATCGCGATCCAGTCGAACTGGATCTGGCTGAACCAGGCCACCGCTCCCATGACCGACACCGCCACGACCAGCTTGAGGAAGAAGGCGCCCCAGCCCGGCTGCGGCACGAAGATATCGCGGCGGCGCAGCCCGTGGTAGAGCAGCGCGGCGTTGAGGCAGGCGGCGACGCCGATCGACAGTGCCAGGCCGGCCACGCCGAACAGCGGCACGAAGACCAGGTTCATCAGCTGGGTCGCCACCAGGGTGCCGACCGCGATCTTCACCGGCGTGCGCACTTCCTGGCGCGCGAAGAAGGCCGGCGCCAGGGTCTTGACCAGGATGAAGCCGAGCAGGCCAGCGCTGTAGGCCATCAGCGGCAGGGACGAGGCGTTCACGTCGGCGGCGTCGAAGGCCCCGTAGTGGAACAGGGTGGAGATCATCGGCGTGGCCAGGGTGGCGAGGCCCACCGCCGCCGGGATCGACAGCAGGAAGGTCAGGCGCAGGCCCCAGTCCAGCAGGGACGAGTATTCCTGGGTGTCGCCTTCGGTGTTGGCCTTGGCCAGGCCCGGCAGCAGGATCGTGCCCAGGGCCACGCCGAGCAGGGCGGTCGGCAGCTCCATCAGCCGGTCGGCATACTGCAGCGCCGTGACGGCGCCTGCGGCCAGGCTGGCGGCGATGGTGGTGTTGATCAGGAGGCTGATCTGGGCCGCCGCGACGGCGAACACGGCCGGCCCCATCTTGCCGAGCATGCGGCGCACGCCGGCGTCGCGCAGGCCGGTGAAGGGGTTGATCGACAGGCGCGGCAGCATGCCGAGCTTGATCAGCGGAGGAAGCTGGAGCGCCACCTGCAGGATGCCGCCGATGCACACGCCCACCGCCATCGCATAGATCGGCTGGGCGAAGTAGTCGGACAGCACGACGGCGGCGAAGATGAAGGAAAGGTTCAGCAGCACCGGGGTGAAGGCCGGGATCTTGAACTGGCGCCAGGTATTGAGCACCCCGCTGGCCATGGCGACGAAAGCCATGCAGGCGATGTAGGGGAACATCATCCGGGTCATCACGACCGCCGCGTCGAAAGCGGCCGGCTCGCGTTGCAGTCCGCCGCCGATCCAGTAGATCAGCACGGGCGCGGCCAGGATGCCGACGATGCTGGTCAGCATGGTGGCCCAGATCAGCACGGTCGCCACGTGGTCGACCAGGGTCTTGGTCGCCGCCTGGCCGTGCTTGGTCTTGTATTCGGTCAGGATGGGCACGAAGGCCTGGGAGAAGGCACCCTCGGCAAACAGGCGCCGCAGGAGGTTGGGCAGGCGGAAGGCGATGTTGAAGGCGTCGGTGAAGTTCGAGGCGCCGAAGGCGGCGGCGAACAGACTTTCGCGCAGCAGGCCCGTGATGCGGGACACCATGGTCATGCTGGAGATTGCAGCGAGGGTCTTGAGCAGATTCATGGGGCGATATTATAGCTGGGCAACACCCTCGCACACCGCCCCTCTGGCGAGAATAGTGAATTATGAATTGCCCGGATGGGATTCCTTCGCTATAATCGTGGGCTGTACTGAATTCTGTTAGCAGACACTTATGTTTGGCAGGCACTGGAATGGGCCAGTTTGACTCGCTAATGTTTGCAAACGCAACTTGACCCCGATTTAGGAAATTCCATGGCAAATACCGCACAAGCGCGCAAACGCGCTCGTCAAGCAGTTAAGCAAAACGCACACAACAGCGCTCAGCGTTCGACCCTGCGTACCGCAATCAAGGCCGTCCGCAAAGCCATCCAGGCTGGTGACAAGGCCGCTGCAACCACCATCTTCCAGCAGTCCGTGTCGACCATCGACAGCATCGCTGACAAGAAGATCATCCACAAGAACAAGGCCGCTCGCCACAAGAGCCGCCTGGCTGCTGCTCTGAAAGCCCTGTCGGCCTAATAGACCGGTTGGCGCGCGGCGAATGCCGCGCTGGCAGTACAGTGGAAGAAAGACCCGCCCGACTTCGCGTCCTGGCGGGTTTTTCCGCATTGTGGTTTGGGTGTTGCCGTTCGTAGGGTGGACACCTGTGTCCACGCTGTCGTGTCGCTGCGTGCCGCGTCGCGTCTATTCAACCGGTGAGACCGCGTGGGCACAGGTGCCCACCCTGCAACATCAACCCCGTGCCGAGGTCCAGGCCAGGCAACCCACCGCCAGCGCCGAATTGCTGACCAGGAAAGCCCCGTGCCGGTAGAGCAGGTCGGTCTTCGATTTGTCGCGCACGTCCAGCGCCCAGACATCGCCTTCGGGCGCGGCCCACAGGATGCGCCCGTCCACCGCCTCGATGCCGGCGAACACCTCGTTCGGCGTGACGCCCGGCTTGAAGAACACCATCACCGTATCGATGTCGCGCGGCGGCAGGGCTGCGACCGGACCACCGACCAGCACCGCCAACACCAGCGAGGCAATGCTCGCCTTGCCGCCGACCGAGCCGGTGCCGCGGCGCAGCCACCAGGCCAGGGCGATGAAGGCGACGCCGAACACGAAGAACCACAGCAGGTCCCAGAGCAGCGGGTTGTCGACGTCGATGCGGATGCGGTGGATGCCCAGTATCCAATGGAAGAGGACGGAGTCGGCAATGTTCCAGGCCCCGAAGCCGAAAGCGGCGCTGGCCAGCAGGTGGCGGTCGCCTTCGTCCGCCCCGGCCGCTGCGCGCACCTTCCACAGTTTCCATAACCCCCAGGCCACGATCACGTACATCAGCACGTGGAACAGTCCATCCGCGAGGATCTGGGTCTTGATGTCGCGGAAGGCCTCGCCCGGCACCAGCGACAGCAGGTGGTGCCACTGCAGGACCTGGTGCAACAGGATGCCATCGAAAAAGCCGCCGAGGCCGAAGCCGAGCAGGAAGCCGGCCCAGCCGAGCGAACGCAGGGCGGGAATGGCGGAAGCGTCGGTTTTGCGCACAGTCATGGTTTCTCCGGTGTGAGGAAACGGGATCGATCGTACTGCGGTTGCCGGCTATCCTAGCGCGTCCGGCGCCGGGCGCGCGCCGCGCACGGTGGCCCGCCTTACCCCTGGGGTCGCCGCAGCCGCCCCCCACCATGGCATGCCGGCAGGCGGGACCTGTTGAGGGCCCTCAGTGCACGCTCTTCCGGGGCCGCCGGCGGGCGCTGGAATGCTAAAGCTGTAGCGCAGCGTAAAATACTGGTGCATAATGTGAAACGCGCGTCTTATGTCTTATAGAAGACTTGCGGCGCGGCCGGGATGACGCCGAGCGGCCGGGAAGACCCTTCGCGCTCTGTCCATCGCTCTGGGCGGAGTAGTATCGGAGTAGTATGATCCATCGAGCGCGCCGCATACGGTGCGGGCGCGGGCAGGCGTTACTTATCAAGTTTTATACATCGCGACACCTTCGCGATAACCGAGGAAATAGTGCATGAGCAGTGATCCGACCATCATCTACACCCTGACCGACGAGGCGCCGCTGCTGGCGACCCACGCCTTCCTGCCTGTCGTCAGCACCTTCACCAAGGCTGCGGGTATCCGCGTCGAGCAGGCCGACATCTCGGTCGCCGCGCGTATCCTGGCCCAGTTCCCGGAACGCCTGACCCCGGAACAGCGCGTCCCCGACGTCCTCAGTGAGCTGGGCAAGAAGACCCTGGAGCCGGACGCGAACATCATCAAGCTGCCGAACATTTCCGCATCGGTCGGCCAGCTGGTCGCCGCAATCAAGGAGCTGCAGGCCAAGGGCTACGACCTGCCCGACTACCCGGCCGACCCGAAGACCGACGAAGAGAAGGCCATCAAGGCCAAGTATGCCAAGTGCATCGGCTCGTCCGTGAACCCGGTGCTGCGCGAAGGTAACTCCGACCGCCGCGCGCCGAAGGCCGTCAAGGAATACGCACGCAAGAACCCGCACTCGATGGGCGAATGGTCGCCGGCCTCGCGCACCCACGTGTCGCACATGACCCACGGCGACTTCTACCACGGCGAAAAGTCGATGACCCTCGACCGCGCCCGTGAAGTCAAGATGGAACTGGTCACCAAGAGCGGCCAGACCATCGTCCTGAAACCGAAGGTCGCGCTGCAGGACGGCGAGATCATCGACTCGATGTTCATGAGCCGCAAGGCCCTGCTCGAGTTCTACGAGAAGCAGATCGAAGACGCGAAGAACACCGGCGTGCTGTTCTCGCTGCACGTCAAGGCGACGATGATGAAGGTCTCGCACCCGATCGTCTTCGGCCACTGCGTGCGCATGTTCTACAAGGACGCGTTCGCCAAGCACGGCGCGCTGTTCGACAGCCTGGGCATCAACGTCAACAACGGCATGGCCGATCTGTACAACAAGATCGCCGACCTGCCGGCCTCGCAGCGCGAAGAAATCGAGCGCGACCTGCACGCCTGCCAGGAACACCGTCCGGCGCTGGCCATGGTCGACTCGGCCAAGGGCATCACCAACTTCCACTCGCCGAACGACGTCATCGTCGACGCCTCGATGCCTGCGATGATCCGCGCCGGCGGCAAGATGTACGGCGCCGATGGCCGCCTGAAGGAAGTCAAGGCCGTCATCCCTGAATCGACCTTTGCGCGCATCTACCAGGAAGTCATCAACTTCTGCAAGTGGCACGGCGCCTTCGACCCGCGCACCATGGGCACGGTCCCGAACGTGGGCCTGATGGCCCAGCAGGCCGAAGAATACGGCTCGCACGACAAGACCTTCGAGATCCTTGAGGACGGCGTGGCCAACATCACCGACATCGCCACCGGCGAAGTGCTGATGAGCCAGAACGTCGAGCAGGGCGACATCTGGCGCATGTGCCAGGTGAAGGACGCTCCGATCCGCGACTGGGTCAAGCTGGCGGTCACCCGCGCGCGCAACTCGGGCATGCCGGCCGTGTTCTGGCTGGACCCGTACCGTCCGCACGAGAATGAACTGATCAAGAAGGTCAAGACCTACCTGAAGGATCACGACACGACCGGCCTGGACATCCAGATCATGTCGCAGGTGCGCGCGATGCGCTACACCCTGGAGCGCGTCAAGCGCGGCCTGGACACCATCTCGGTGACCGGCAACATCCTGCGCGACTACCTGACCGACCTGTTCCCGATCCTGGAACTGGGCACCAGCGCCAAGATGCTGTCGATCGTTCCGCTGATGGCCGGCGGCGGCATGTACGAAACCGGCGCCGGCGGCTCGGCTCCGAAGCACGTGCAGCAGCTGGTCGAAGAGAACCACCTGCGTTGGGACTCGCTGGGCGAATTCCTGGCGCTGGCGGTCTCGCTGGAAGACCTCGGCATCAAGACCGGCAACGCCAAGGCCAAGGTCCTGGCCAAGACGCTCGACGCCGCAACCGGCAAGCTGCTGGACAACCGCAAGTCGCCGTCGCCGAAGACCGGCGAGCTCGACAACCGCGGCAGCCAGTTCTACCTGTCGCTGTACTGGGCCCAGGAACTGGCCGCGCAAACCGAGGACGCCGAACTGGCAGCCCACTTCGCGCCGCTGGCCAAGACCCTGGCCGAGAACGAGCAGAAGATCGTTGCCGAGCTGCTGGAAGTGCAGGGCAAGCCGGTCGACATCGGCGGCTACTACAAGGCCGACGACGCCAAGGTGAAAGCCGTCATGCGTCCTAGCGCGACCTTCAACAGCGCGCTGGAAACCATCGCCTGATAGGGAAGTTTACGCGGCGCTGCCGCGCAAACTGAAGTAAAAGAAAACCCGCCAGACCGAAAGGGCTTGGCGGGTTTTTTATTTGAAGCGGGAGTAAAGGACGGCGTCGTTCGTTGAGTGAACGGTGACCGTAGGGTGGGCACCCTGTGCCCACGCGGAACGCGGCACGGCGGCGGCTTTTCCAGCAAGGTGCAGTCTGCGCTGCGGGCATGCATCACCAAGCGCTAACGCAACGCAGGCTTTGCGGTTCAAGCACGGTCAACACCTTGCAAATGTCCGCGTGGGCACGGAGTGCCCACGCTACAGGAACCGCCGCTTCCTATTTGCGCAAGTCCGCCACCGGCACCTCCACATACTCCCCCGGCATCAGGGGATGCGTCGCCAGCGAAAACGGCCCGATGCTGCTGCGCACCAGCCGCAGCGTCGGCAGGCCCACCGCCGCGGTCATGCGCCGCACTTGCCGGTTCTTGCCTTCCTCGAGCGTGATCGCGATCCAGCTGGTCGGTTTGTCCTGGCGGCTACGGATCGGCGGGTTGCGTGGCCACAGCCATTCCGGCTCGGCGATGCGCACCGCGCGGCAGGGCTTGGTAACGAAGTCGCCCAGGTCGATCGGGGCCTGCAGGCGCGCCAATGCCGCGGCGTCGGCGACGCCGTCCACCTGCACCAGGTAGGTCTTGGCTTCCTTGTGGTCCGGGTGCGCGATCTTGTGCTGCAGCTTGCCGTCGTCGGTCAGCAGCATCAGGCCCTCGCTGTCGGCGTCGAGCCGGCCGGCCGGGTAGACGTTCGGGATCTTGACGTAGTCGGCAAGCGACTCGCGGCCTTCCTGCGGGCTGAACTGGCACAGCACCTGGAACGGTTTGTTAAAGAGAATGAGAGGCATGGAAGGGTGGTGTACGGTTCAGGGCAAGGTCGGGGTGGGGCGTGGCGCGGGGCACGATACTGGTGCATAATGCAAGAGGCAACATTGCTGTCTTATACAAGACTCGCAGCCAATATTGTAATGTAGATCGCAGACCATGCCTGAGGCCGCGACATTGCAGTCCGCCTTGCGACCCGCCGTGCGACCATTTTGGAGAACACGATGTACCAACATATCAACGTACCCGCCGACGGCCAGAAGATTACCGTCAACGCGGATTTTTCGCTGACTGTACCAGATAACCCCATCATCCCCTACATCGAGGGCGACGGCACCGGCGTGGACATCAGCCCGGTGATGCTCAAGGTGGTCGATGCAGCGGTGGCCAAGGCCTACGGCGGCCGGCGCAAGATCAGCTGGATGGAAATCTATGCCGGCGAGAAGTCGACCAATGTCTACGGCCCGGACGTCTGGCTGCCGCCCGAAACCTTGGATGCGGTAAGAGAATACGTGGTCTCGATCAAGGGTCCGCTGACCACGCCGGTGGGCGGCGGCATCCGCTCGCTCAACGTGGCGCTGCGCCAGGAACTCGATCTCTACGTCTGCCTGCGTCCGGTGCGGTATTTCGCCGGCGTGCCGTCGCCGCTGAAGCAGCCCGAGAAGACCGACATGGTCATCTTCCGCGAGAACTCCGAAGACATCTACGCCGGCATCGAGTGGGCCGAAGGGTCGGAAGGCGCCAGGAAGCTGATCGACTTCCTCACCAAGGAGATGGGCGTCCGGAAAATCCGCTTCCCGGAAACCTCGGGCCTGGGTATCAAGCCGGTTTCGCGCGAAGGCACCGAGCGTCTGGTACGCAAGGCCATCCAGTACGCGATCGACAACGACAAGCCCTCGGTGACCCTGGTTCACAAGGGCAACATCATGAAGTACACCGAAGGCGGTTTCCGCGATTGGGGCTATGCCCTGGCGCAACGCGAATTCGGCGCTGAGCTGATCGATGGCGGCCCATGGTGCAAATTCAAGAATCCGAAGACCGGGCGCGACATTGTCATCAAGGATTCGATCGCCGACGCCTTCCTGCAGCAGATCCTGCTGCGTCCGGCCGAATACAGCGTGATCGCCACGCTGAATTTGAACGGTGACTATATTTCGGACGCACTGGCGGCCCAGGTCGGCGGCATCGGCATTGCGCCGGGCGCCAATATGTCGGACTCGGTCGCCATGTTCGAAGCCACCCACGGCACCGCGCCCAAGTACGCCGGCAAGGATTACGTGAATCCCGGCTCGCTGATCCTGTCGGCCGAAATGATGCTGCGCCATATGGGCTGGACCGAGGCAGCCGACCTGATCATTTCGGCGATGGAAAAGGCGATCCAGTCAAAACGCGTCACCTACGACTTCGCCCGCCTGATGGAAGGTGCGACCCAGGTATCGTGCTCGGGCTTTGGTGAAGTGATGATCGAGCAGATGCAATAACAGACGTCGGTATCGACAAAGCCCTGTTCTTTCAAACGGACAGGGCTTTTTTTTTGATGCTACTCAAATGAACAAGGTCATGCCATGAATATCGAACCCGATTACGAAAGAATCGTGCCCTTCATATATGACATGCATAAGGCCGGCATGAGCGGCGAACGGCTGGAAGCCATGACAGCGGACACGCGGGATCCCGAACGCGCGCCCGGGCTGTGCGGCTGAAGGCGCGCTACGAGACCATCTTGCGGCCCGGCGACCGGAGCGTATCGGGCGAGGAATTGCGGCAGGTATTGGAGGCGATGGCGAGCCTCGCGCGTGACGCAGATTGCGTCTAGCTAAACAGGAGCGAAAAAAAACCCCGCCGGGGCGGGGTTCTTGGCGTACTTCCGCAGGGATGATTACATGCCCTGGATGTTGGAAGCTTGCTTGCCTTTAGGGCCTTGCGTGACTTCGAATTGGACTTTCTGACCTTCTTTGAGGGTCTTAAAACCGTTCATGTTGATTGCGGAGAAGTGTGCAAACAGATCCTCACCGCCGTCATCTGGAGTGATGAAGCCAAAGCCTTTGGAATCATTGAACCACTTAACAGTACCAGTTGCCATAAAAGAACTTTCAAATATAAACAAATCACACGAGCCATAAAAGCAAGAAGCTTCTTGCCCCCTCCTCAGCCTGCTCACTTCTTATCAACAAGTACATAAGTACATGTCAATGTTTGCATTGTTGATGGACTAATCTTGTAAGTCAAGCCCTTTGATCGATGTGTTGCTAAATTCTTCACACGACCTGCAAAGCCGGCTCTTGATTTCTGCAATCGGAACGCCATCTGCGCTTTCAACGGAAAACAAGTAAGATGAAGGCGAGTCGAAGTGAACTGATCGAGTTGGTCTGATCTTTACGCTTGGCATCATCCTTGAAAGCATTAGAATACGTCCATGGCAACCAAGCACGATACCGAACAGCTGCTGGAGCGGCAGATCGTAAAACCACCGCCCCTGTATCAGGTGGCGTTGCTGAATGACGACTACACGCCGATGGAGTTTGTGGTCGCTATCATTCAGGAGTACTTCAACAAGGATCGCGAGACGGCGACGCAGATCATGCTTTCCGTACACCGTCACGGCAAAGGCGTGTGCGGCGTGTTTTCCAAAGATATAGCGTGTACCAAAGTGGAGTTTGTCTTAACGCATGCACGTAAGGCAGGGCATCCCCTGCAATGCGTGATGGAGGAAGTATGATTGCGCAGGAACTTGAAGTATCCCTACACATGGCCTTTGTCGAAGCTCGACAGGCACGGCACGAGTTCATTACCGTGGAGCACCTGCTGCTTGCGCTCCTCGATAATCCCTCGGCCGCTGAAGTCCTGCGTGCGTGCGCGGTCAACATCGACGACCTGCGCAAGACCTTGACCAATTTTATCGGTGACAACACCCCGACCGTGCCGGGCACGGGCGAGGTCGACACCCAGCCGACGCTCGGCTTCCAGCGCGTGATCCAGCGCGCGATCATGCACGTGCAGTCGGCGTCGAACGGCAAGAAGGAAGTGACCGGCGCAAATGTGCTGGTGGCGATCTTTGGCGAGAAGGACTCCCATGCCGTTTACTACCTGCACCAGCAGGGCGTGACCCGACTCGACGTGGTGAACTTCATCTCGCACGGCGTGCGCAAGGACCAGCAGATCGACAGCCAGAAGGCATCGGAAGGCGTGGAAGAGGCCCAGGTCGAAGGTGCGACGAAGGAAAGTCCGCTCGACCAGTTCACCCAGAACCTGAACAAGTCGGCCGCCGACGGCAAGATCGATCCGCTGATCGGTCGCGAGGAGGAAGTGGATCGCGTGATCCAGATCCTGTGCCGCCGCCGCAAGAACAATCCGCTGCTCGTGGGCGAAGCCGGTGTCGGCAAGACCGCGATTGCGGAAGGCCTGGCATGGCGCATCGTCCAGGAAGACGTGCCCGAGATCCTGCAGAATGCCGTCGTATATTCGCTGGACATGGGCGCGCTGTTGGCCGGCACCAAGTACCGCGGCGACTTCGAGCAGCGCCTGAAGGCCGTCCTCAAGCAATTGAAGGACACGCCGAACGGCATCCTGTTCATCGACGAGATCCACACGATCATCGGCGCCGGCTCGGCATCGGGCGGCACGCTCGACGCCTCGAACCTGCTGAAACCTGCCCTGGCGAACGGCCAATTGAAGTGCATCGGCGCGACCACGTTCACGGAATTCCGCGGCGTGTTCGAGAAGGACCATGCCCTGAGCCGCCGCTTCCAGAAGGTGGATGTGAACGAGCCGTCGGTCGAGCAGACCGTGCAGATCCTGCGTGGCCTGAAGTCGCGCTTCGAAGAGCACCATGGTGTGAAGTATTCGTCGTCGGCGCTGTCGACCGCGGCCGAACTGGCTGCACGCTTCATCAACGACCGTCACTTGCCCGACAAGGCGATCGACGTCATCGACGAAGCGGGCGCGGCCCAGCGCATCCTGCCGAAGTCGAAGCAGAAGAAGACCATCGGCAAGACCGAGATCGAGGAAATCATCGCCAAGATCGCGCGCATTCCTCCGCAGACCGTCAACCAGGACGACCGCAGCAAGCTGCAGACGATCGACCGCGACCTGCGCAACGTCGTCTTCGGCCAGGACCCGGCGATCGATGCGCTGGCTTCGGCCATCAAGATGGCGCGTGCCGGCCTCGGCAAGCAGGACAAGCCGATCGGCTCCTTCCTGTTCTCGGGTCCGACCGGCGTCGGCAAGACCGAGGTCGCCAAGCAGCTGGCCTTCATCCTCGGTATCGAGCTGATCCGCTTCGACATGTCCGAGTACATGGAGCGTCATGCCGTGTCGCGCCTGATCGGTGCGCCGCCGGGCTACGTCGGCTTCGACCAGGGCGGCCTGCTGACCGAAGCCATCACTAAGAAGCCGCACGCGGTGCTGCTGCTGGACGAGATTGAAAAAGCCCACCCGGACATTTTCAACATCCTGCTGCAGGTGATGGACCACGGCACGCTGACCGACAATAACGGACGCAAGGCCGACTTCCGCAACGTGATCATCATCATGACCACGAACGCGGGCGCCGAGAGCCTGACCAAGCGCTCGGTGGGCTTCGTGGACGCGCGTGCGACCGGCGACGAGATGGCCGACATCAAGCGCATGTTCACGCCGGAGTTCCGCAACCGCCTGGACGCGATCATCAGCTTCCGCGCGCTGGACGAGGAAATCATCCTGCGTGTCGTGGACAAGTTCCTCATGCAGCTGGAAGAGCAGCTGCACGAGAAGAAGGTGGAAGCCATCTTCTCCGAGAAGCTGCGCAAGTTCCTGGCCTCGAAGGGCTTCGATCCGCAGATGGGCGCCCGCCCGATGTCGCGCCTGATCCAGGACATGATCCGCAAGGCCCTGGCCGACGAGCTGCTGTTCGGCCGCCTGGTCAACGGTGGCCGCGTGACGGTGGACCTGAACGAGAAGGACGACGTCATCCTCGAGTTCCCGGAAGGCGACGCCCTGCCGCCGCCGGCCCCGGCCGAGACGGTCGAGATCGAGTAAAGCTCGATGCTCCACAAAAAACCGCGCCCGGTGCGCGGTTTTTTATGCCTGCTCGGCTTCGGTAGGGTGGGCACCCCGTGCCCACGCGGAACGACGAACCGTGTTGACGTTCGCATGTGTGCAAATGACGCGTTTCGCTGCGCTTCCCAAGGCGCTGTGTTAGCGCTTGCAAACATGGTGACGCCACGGAGCGAATAGTCGCGCCAGCCGACTCCGGTCCAACACGTAACGCGTGGGCACGTCATTGATGCCCCCGGCATCAATGACCCCACCCTAATGTGATGGACTCCACCCTCCTGATATCGGCATCATTGTGCCAAGTGTGCCAGATTGGGCTGGCACGCTAAAACAAGAGGGGGAGTCACCATGAATGCTAGCGCAAAAGTGGTTGGTTTGGATATTGCGAAGGACGTGTTCTTCGCGGTCGGGCTCGATGGAAACGGCAAACGGGTGTTCAAGAGTAAGCTTTCTCGAGACCAGGTGCTTGCGCAGTTCGCGCAGATGGCTCCGGCGATGATTGGTATCGAAGCGTGCGCGGGTTCGCATTACTGGGCACGCAAGCTCGTCGAAATGGGACACGACGCCAAACTGATTGCGGCCCAACACGTCAGGGCATATGTCACCGGTAACAAGAACGACATGAACGACGCTGCTGCAATTGCCGAGGCGCGCTCGCGTGGGGCAACCAAGTATGTGCCGATCAATACGGCTGCACAGCAAGATTTGCAGATGCTGCACCGCGCTCGCAGCGCCCTGATGACGGAACGGGTGGCGATGATCAACAGGATCAGGGCGTTTGCCGGGGAATATGGCCGGGTGTTTCCCAAGCGCGTGGAAAGATTCCGCGACGGACTGAAAGCATGGCTGAACGATCTGGACAATGGTTTGTCTGGTATGGCCCTGGAGACGTTCCGGGAGCTCAAGGCCCAGCTGGACGACAAGGACGAGAGGATTCAGGCGTACGACCGACGTTTGAACCAGGCAGCCAAGTCGGAACTGGCGAAGAAACTGATGGAGGTGCCGGGTGTGGGGCCGTTGACGGCAACGGCAGTGCAGGCAACCATCGCCGATCCGCGCCACTACAAGAGCGCGCGGGACTTTGCAGCGAATTTAGGCCTCGTGCCACGCGAGCATAGCAGTGGAGGCAAGCAGCGCCTGTATGGCATTACCTGCAGGGGCGACAGCTATCTGCGCACCCTGCTCATACACGGAGCGCGCAGTGCACTGAGAACAGCAAGCGGCAAGCCCGACAAGCTGCTGCAGTGGGCAACAAGGCTGGCAGAACGGCGCAGTTTCAACGTTGCCGCGACTGCGCTGGCCAACAAGATGGCCAGGGTGATCTGGGCGTTGATGGCGCATGGACGCCCGTACGTTCCGGCCTGGTCGAAAGACACGCCCAGGCCGGCCTGAAAAGACTGTCGATTAACTCAGCAACAGCAAGGAGCAACCGCCAAGTTTGCGACGAGAAGAAAGAATGATGCCAACAGGTTGGACCGGCGTCGGGTGAATCCGTAAACTGTAGTGGCCATCAAGGCCGTCACCCTATGAGGATCCTGACGCGCGTATCACATCAGGGCCAGAGCACTGGAAACGCTCAACATACAGGCCGAATAGATACAAGCAAACTCTTCCTAACGGCAAAAATTCAATCTTCTTCTTGCAAATCGGGTGGAGTCCATAGATACGGATTGGTGTGCCTTCACAGTCGACGAAGCGGATACGCACACTATCTTTTTTGCTTGTATGCACGTCAACTCATCCACGCGCTGTGGCAAACTGATGCTCTTTTGCAACCTTTGCCACTTGTCCATGAACGTGTCCCGCACCATCCTCGCGCTGTCGCTGGCGCTGATCGGCAGCCAGGCTGCCGCCGCCGATCCTTACTTCCGTTTCCCCGCCGTGCGCGGCGACACCATCGTCTTCACGGCCGAGGGCGACCTGTGGCGCACGACCGTCAATGGCGGCAAGGCCACGCGCCTGACCACGCATCCGAACGCCGAAACCCATGCCGCCATCTCGCATGACGGCAAGTTTGTGGCCTTTGCCGCCTCCTATGAAGGCGCCCAGGAAGCCTATGTGATGCCGATCGAGGGCGGCCTGCCCAAGCGCATCACTTTCGAGAACGGCGGCGTGACGGTGCTGGGCTGGACGGCGCAGGGCGAGATATTGGTGAGCACCGAGAATTCGGTGGGCCCGTCCAAGCACCGCGTCGTCGCCGCGCTGGACCCGGTCAAGATGGCGCGCCGCGTGCTGCCGCTGGCCGACGCCAACGACGCCGTGCTCGACGACAGCGGCCGCACCGTGTATTTCACGCGCATGGGCCTGTCGATGACGAACGATAACGTCAAGTCCTATCGCGGCGGGGCCGTTGCCCAGCTGTGGCGCTACGAGCTCGGTTCCAAGGGCGAAGCCCAGCAACTGTTCAAGGGTGACAGCGCCAACAACCGCCGCGCCATGTGGTGGCAGGGGCGCCTGTACTTCATCAGCGATGCGGGCGGCGCCGACAACATCTGGTCCTCCAGGCCGGACGGGTCCGACCGCCGCGTCCACACCCAGCACAAGGAATGGGACGTGCGCACCGCCTCGCTGGGCGACGGCCGCATCGCCTACCAGCTCGGCGCCGACCTGCGCGTCTATGACATCGCCAGTGGCCAGGACACCCGCCTGAACGCCAGCCTGCTGTCGGACTTCGACCAGCAGCGCCTGCGCCGCGTGAAGTCGCCGCTTGATGCGCTGACCAGCATCGAGCTGGCCAACAAGGCCGAGCGCATCGTGATCACCGCGCGTGGGCGCGTGACGATCGCGGGCACGGGCAGCTACCGCCGCGTCGAGATCGCGGTACCCGATGGCGCGCGCGCCCGTAGCGCGGTCTTCAGCCACGACGACAAGTGGGTCTACGTCATCGTCGACGCCAGCGGCGAAAACGAGATCTGGCGCTATGCGGCGGACGGCTCGGGCAAGGGCGAGCGCCTGACCATGGATGGCGCATCGCACCGCTCCAGCCTCTATCCGTCGCCGGACGGGCGCTGGCTGGCCCACACCGACAAGAAGGGACGCACCTGGCTGCTCGACCTGGAGAAGAAGACCAACGTCGTCATCGACGACGCCGGCCAGGCCGGCCTGGACCAGCCGGACCAGGTCGTGTGGTCGCCCGACAGCCGCAACCTGGCGTTCGTGCGCGTCGGCAGTATGGAGCAGCGCAACCAGATCGGCATGTACAACCTGGCGAGCCGGCAGATGAGTTTTGTCACGACCGACCGCTTCGAGGCCAACTCGCCGGCGTTTTCGCCGGACGGGAAGTGGCTCTACTTCCTGTCGGCGCGCCACTTCAACCTGGGGAACAATTCGCCCTGGGGCGACCGCAACATGGGCCCGGTGTTCGACAAGCGCGTCGGCGTCTACGCGCTGGCGCTGCAGTCGGGGAACCGCTTCCCGTTCAAGCCGGAAGACGAGCTGACCAAGCCGGAAGAGAAGTCGCCCGAAGCCGCGGCGCGCGAGGCGATCAAGGCGCCGGGCGCGGACGATCGCGACGCCGACAAGAGCGCCGCGGTGGCTGCCGCGGTGGCCGCCAGCGCCAGCGCGGCAGCCAAGGACAAGCCGAAGGCACCGACCCCCGCGGTCGTCTACGCCGGCCTGCGCGAACGCCTCTACGAAGTGCCGGTCGCACCGGGCAATTACCGCGCGCTGGCGATCGACGACAAGCGCCTCTACCTGCTCGATTCGGACGACGGCCAGAAGGGCACGCTCAAGACCCTCGAGATCTCGCGTAACACGCCCAAGCTCGAGACCTTTGTCGCCAACGTGCGCGAGTTCGGCCTGACGCAGGACCGCAAGCACATCTTCTACCGCACCTTCGCCAAGGGCACGCTGGGCGACATGCTGGTCGTCGACGCCGGCGCCAAGGCCCCGGCGGATCTCAGCCGCGCCAAGGTCAAGGTCGACGACTGGGCGGTAAGCTCGAACCCGCGCATGGAATGGGTCCAGATGTTCAACGACGCCTGGCGCATGCACCGCGACTTCCTGTACGACGCCAACATGCGCGGCGTCGACTGGAAGGCCGTGCGCGCCCGTTACGCGCCGCTGGTCGAACGCGTCACCGACCGCGCCGAGCTCGACGACGTGCTGGGCATGATGGTCGGCGAAGTCGGCGCCCTGCATTCGCAGATCCGTCCGGGCGACGTGCGCCGCGCCCCGAGCGAGGGCACGCCGTCCAGCCTGGGTGCGGTCCTGACCCGTACCGGCGAGGGCTACCGCGTCGACCGCGTCTACCGCAGCGAGCCCGAGCTGCCATCGGAAGCCGGCCCGCTGTCGGCGCCGGATGTGGACGTCAAGGAAGGCGAGACCATCACGGCGGTCAATGGCAAGTCGCTGGCCGAGGCACGCGACATCGCCGACCTGCTGCTCGACCAGGCCGACAAGCAGGTGCTGCTGCAGGTGAAGAGCCCGGGCGGCAAGACGCGTTCCGTCATCGTCACGCCGGTGTCGATGGCGCGCCATGCCAGCCTGCGCTACTCGGACTGGGAGCAGGGCAGGGCGCAACAGGCCGAGGCCGCCTCGAAAGGCCGGATCGGCTACCTGCACCTGCGTGCGATGGGCGCGCGCGACATCAACGCCTTTGCGCGCGACTTCTACGCCAACATCAACAAGGAAGGCCTGATCATCGACGTGCGCCGCAATAACGGCGGCAACATCGACAGCTGGATCATCGAGAAGCTGCTGCGCCGCTCCTGGGCCTTCTGGTCCTCGAACGGCAAGCAGCCGCAGTCGAACATGCAGAACAGCTTCCGCGGCCACCTGGTGGTGCTGGTGGACGAGCTGACCTATTCGGACGGCGAGACCTTCGCGGCCGGCATCAAGGCCCTCAAGCTCGGCCCACTGGTGGGCAAACGCACCGCGGGCGCGGGCGTCTGGCTCAGCGACGCCACCGGCCTGGCTGACAACGGCATGGCGCGCGTCGCCGAGTTCGGGCAGTTCGGCGCGGACGGCGAATGGCTGATCGAAGGCGTGGGCGTGAGCCCGGACGTCGAGGTCGACAACCTGCCGCACGAGACCTTCAACGGACGCGACCGCCAGCTGGAAGTGGCGATCGAGCTCCTCGAGAAGAAGATGAAGGAGCAGCCGGTCAAGCCGTGGAAGCCGGCATCGATTCCGGCGTTGAAGCGGTAATCGGTCGATGATCGTTTGCGGCGGTGGCGTCCCCGTGCCGCCGCGAACATGCATGCCGTGAGACAGCGTGGACACAGGTGTCCACCCTACAACTGCCTTTCGTAGGGTGGGCGCCTGTGCCCACGCGGTCTCATCGCTTGATCATCGGCGCCGTCACTATCGGTCCCATGCGACGAATGACCACTTCATCAAGCCGTCACAAACCCCCACTACACTGCGCGCATCGTCAATTATCGTGACCCGCATGCGCACCCTCAAGCTCCACACCGGCACCAAGATCCTCGGCGCCTTCGCCATCGTCTCTCTCGTCATCGCGGTCATCGTCGCCAATGCGCTGTGGCGCATGCATGCCGCCGACGCGCTCACCGCCGACCTGGTGCACGACAAGCTGGCCAAGCAGCAGCTGGCCTCGGACCTGCTGGGGCTGGAGCGCCTGAACGGCTCGCGCACGGTGTCGATCGCGCGCAGCGACAGCCTGGAACTGGCCGACTACTTCCTGACCCAGCTGGCCGAGGGGCGACGGCAGATCGCCGCCATCGAGGAAAACTGGAGAAAACTGCCAGCCAGCGCACGCGAAGCCGCACTGCTGGCGGCAAGCGCCAGGCACAAGGCCAGGTTGGCCGCAGTACAGACGGAGCTGCTGCGCGCCAAGGAGTTCGGCCAGACCCAGTTGGTGGAGGAGATCATCGCCACGCGCTGGGAACCGGCTTACCAGGCCCAGGTCGGCGCGCTCGAGGCCCTGCTCGCCCACGAAAGCAGAGAGGCGCACCGCCTTGCCGCCGAGTCGGCCGCGGCATCGAATTTCAGCAAGCGCCTGCTGCTGGCGCTGGGCGCCGGTGCCCTGGTCGTCGGCGCGCTGCTGGCCTGGCTGCTGACCCGGAATATCGTCGGCCCGCTGCAGCAGGCGGTGACGCTGGCCGAACAGGTGGCGCGCGGCGACCTGCGCCCGACCATCGCGCATGATCGCAGCGACGAGATCGGCCGCCTGTTCGACGCCCTGAACGGGATGACGGGCGGGGTATCCAGTACCGTGGCCCAGGTGCTGCAGGGCGCGGTCGCCATCGACTGCGCTTCCAACGAGATCGCCGACGGCAACCACGACCTGTCGCAGCGCACCGAGCGCCAGGCCGGCTTCCTCAGGCAGACGGTGAGCGCGATGGAGGAATTGACGGGCGCGATCGCAGAGAACAATGCCAGCGCCCAGCGCGCCAACGCGCTGGCCCAGGCCGCTTCAGGCGTCGCCACCGAAGGCGCGGCCGCCGTCGAGCAGCTGGTGACGCGCATGGGCGCGATCAAGGCCTCGGCTGCGCGCATCGTCGACATCACCGGCATGATCGACAGCATCGCATTCCAGACCAATATCCTGGCCCTGAACGCGGCGGTGGAGGCGGCGCGCGCCGGCGCCGAAGGACGCGGTTTCGCGGTGGTGGCGGCCGAGGTGCGCAACCTGGCCCAGCACTCGGCGCAGGCGGCGAAGGAGATCAAGACCCTGATCGGCCTGTCTGCCGGCGAGATCGAGGCCGGCACCGGCATCGCCAACGCGGCCGGGGCGACCATGCGCGCGGTGCTCGAGCACGTGCACGACCTCGCCGCGATCCTGGATGCCATCGATACCGCCAGCGCCGGCCAGGCCAGCGGCGTCGCCCGGGTCGGCCGCGCAATCGCCGAGATGGACCGGTCGACCCAGCAGAACGCGGCGATGGTGGAGCAGGCCGCGGCGGCCGCCGACGCGATGCGCGAGCGGGCCGCCGAGCTGTCGCGCCTGGTGGCCACCTTCAGGCTGCGCGGTTCGGTGAACGGCGCGGCCGATGATGCGGCTGAAAGCGCGGCGGACGAGCAGGTGCTCGCTTCCCGGCCGCTGGCGCTGGCCGCCTGACTACCTGACCACTACACCGCCGCCAGCGCGCGCGCCAGGTCGGCGCGCTGGTCCTCGAGATGCTCGATACCGACCGAGAGGCGGACCAGGGTATCGCTGATGCCCAGTTCCGCACGCTGCGCCGGCGGAATGGTCGCATGCGTCATCAGGGCTGGATGCTCGATCAGGCTCTCCACGCCACCCAGGCTTTCGGCCAGGGTGAACACCGAGCAGCTTTCCAGGAAACGGCGCGCCCCGGCCAGGTCGGTATCGAGCTCGATCGAGATAATGCCGCCGTAGCCATTCATTTGCCGCCGCGCCAGCGCATGCTGGGGGTGCGATTCCAGGCCCGGATAATAGACCTTGCGGACCTTGGGCTCGCGCTCCAGCCACTGCGCCAGCGCCAGGGCATTGGCGCTGCTGCGCTCGACGCGCAGGGCCAGGGTCTTGATCCCGCGCAGCACCAGGAAGCTGTCGAAAGGCCCCTGAATCGCGCCCACCGCGTTCTGGATGAAGCCGAGCTGCTCGCGCAGCGGCGCATGATGCTCCGCCTTGCCGACCACGGCCACGCCGCCGATCACGTCCGAGTGTCCGTTCATGTACTTCGTGGTCGAGTGCACCACGATGTCGATGCCCGACTCCAGCGGCCGCTGGACAATGGGACTGGCGAAGGTGTTGTCGCAGACGCTGACGATGCCGCGCTCGCCGCACAGCCTGGCGACCGCCGCCAGGTCGGCTAGCTTCAGCATCGGGTTGGTCGGCGTCTCGACCCAGACCATTTTGGTATCGGGCGTGATCGCCGCGGCCAGCGCCTCCGGGTCGGCCAGGTTCACGTAGCTGAACGTGTGCCCCGCGCTGCGGCGTCGCACGCGCTCGAACAGGCGGTAGGTGCCGCCGTACATGTCGTCGCCGGCCACGATGTGCGAGCCGCTAGGGAGCAGTTCCAGTACCGCCGAGATCGCGGCCAGGCCCGAGGCGAAGGCAAAGGCGGCGCTGCCGCTTTCGATGTCGGCCACGCAGCGCTCGAGCGCCCAGCGCGTCGGGTTGTGCGAGCGGCCGTAGTCCAGGCCCTTGTGCACGCCCGGGCTCTCCTGGGCGAAGGTCGAGGTCGCGAAGATCGGCGGCATCACCGCGCCGGTGGCCGGCTCGGGCGACTGGCCGCCGTGGATGACGCGGGTGGCGAGATGGCGCCTGGTATTCGGGTTGGTGTCGGATTCGCTCACGATAAGGTCCTGCGCAGATGGTTGAGAAGGTCGAAACGGGTGATCAGGCCGTAGAAGCGCTCGTCCTCGCAGATCACGGCGGTCAGGCCGCGGTCGAGGATCGCGCGCAACTGATCCATGCTGGCCGAAGGCCTGAGCGTCTGCAGCTGCGCCGTCATGGTGCTCGCCACCTGCGCCTTGAAGCGCCCGGGTTCACTGGTGACGTGCAGCAGCAGGTCGGATTCGTCGATGATGCCCACCAGGCGGCCGTTGTCGATCACGGGAAGCTGGGCCAGGTCGCTGCTGCGCATGCGGTTGAAGGCAGTGAGCAGGGTGTCGGTCGGCGCCACGGTGACGACTTCGCCAGCGTCGAAGCGGCGCCCGATCAGGTCGCGCAAATTGCCCAGTTGCGGGCGATGCAGCAGGCCCTGGTCGACCATCCAGCCGTCGCTGTAGACCTTGGTGAGATAGCGCGTGCCGGTGTCGCAGACGAAGGTGACGACGCGCTTGGGCGTGGTTTGTTCGCGGCAGTAGCGCAGGGCGGCGGCGAGCAGGGTGCCGGTGGAGGAGCCGGCCAGGATGCCCTCGTGCTGCAGCAGGGCGCGCGCGGTGGTGAAGCTTTCCTCGTCGCTGATGCTGTAGGCGCTGCGCACGCGCGACAGGTCGGCAATCCCTGGAATGAAGTCTTCGCCGATGCCTTCGACGGCCCAGGAGCCGGCCTCCTTCGACACGTGTCCGGTCTGGATGTATTCGGCGAGGATCGAGCCCTGCGGATCGGCCAGCACGAATTCCAGGTTCGGCTGCACCCCGGCGAAGTAGCGCGACAGGCCGGTCAGCGTGCCGGAAGAGCCGACGCCGACCACGATGGCATCGAGCTCGTGCCCGGTCTGTTCCCAGATCTCGGGGCCGGTCGTGGTTTCGTGGGCGTGCGGGTTGGCCGGGTTGTTGAACTGGTCGGCGAACCAGGCGCCGGGGATCTCGCGTGCCAGGCGCGCGGCGTAGTCCTGGTAGTACTCGGGGTGGCCCTTGCCGACGTCGGAGCGGGTCAGGTGGATCTCGGCGCCGAGCGCCTTCAGGTGCAGGATCTTTTCGGCGGCCATCTTGTCGGGCACCACCAGCACGACGCGGTAGCCCTTGATGCGCGCTACCAGCGCCAGGCCCAGGCCGGTGTTGCCGGCGGTGGCTTCGACCACGGTGCCGCCGGGCTTGAGCCGGCCGTCGCGCTCGGCCGCTTCGATCATCGCCACGCCGATACGGTCCTTGATCGAGCCGCCGGGGTTTTGCGATTCCAGTTTCAGGAAGAGTTGGCAGGGACCGGTGTCGAGCCGGGTGACCTGCACCAGCGGCGTGTTGCCGATGAGAGAAAAGATGGCTGCCTGAGTTGCTACCGGATTTGCTGCCTGATTTGCGACCTGAGTTGCTGCCTGCGGCGGGTGTTCCAGATTGCGTTGCATGTTGCCTCCAGGAAGGCGCCTTGTGGGCGCCGCGAACGCCAAAGGGGGGGCGCGGGGTCGCGCCCGATCGTGAAGAACAAGACATCTTACGGCGATCGGCAGACGGCTGTTTGAACTGGAACCAAGCGTGAGCGCGACAGGCCGCTGAGCCTCGGAATGCCAAGCTTAACCTGTCCAGTCATGTTTGTTTAATAAGATAATCTCATATTGGTATGAGATTCATGAGCCCGTCTTCTGAAGCATGCCAGCCTCGTGCGCGCACTGTGCAGACGCAAATGTCATACCCGATTGGCATGCGATTTTGTCAATTTTCGTTGCCCTCAAGTGCTATACTGTTCCATCTTTTTGCCCGGACAACGTGACCCCCATGAGCTTCAAGCGCCTACTCTCCCTCATTGCAGCTACCATGCTGCTCCTGCTCTCCGCCTGCGGCGACAACGGCGTCCAGCTCGGCGAGTTCCCGGCGCTGACGAAGACCGAAGGCGACCCGCCCTTCGACCTGGTCGCGCCGAGTTCGGACAGCCCGGGAACATTCAGCTTCAGCAGCAGCGACCCGTCGATCGCCTCCATCTCCGGCAAGACTGTGACGATCCACCGGGCCGGTACCGTGACCATCACCGCCCAGCAGCCGCGCACCGGCAGCTACAACCCGACCTCGACCAGCACCACGCTGACCATCGCGGCGCGCGTGTGCGAAGCGCCCTCGGTGAACGTGAATGGGGTCTGCGTTGCGCCGGCGAGCACCGCGAGCTACGTTACGCACGGCGACCTGGTCTGGATGCCGGCCAGCTTCGTGCTCGACTGGGTCAAGGCCGATGCCTTCTGCAAGAACACGACCATCGACGGCAAGAAAAACTGGAAACTGCCGACCCGCGCCGAGCTGGCGGCCCTGGTGGCCTCGGGCGAACTCGACGGCAAGGGCTGGGTAGGCGGCGATACCTGGGCGGCGGACGCCGGCGCCGGCACGAATACGCATGTCGTGATCAACTCCTCGACGCGCGCCGTCACCGATTTCGCGGCTGACAAGAAGGCTTACGTCACCTGTACGCGGAACCCGGCCGCTGCGTGACACTGGCGACCTGGTCGATGTCGCTCCATCCTGAACCGCCGCGAGGCAGCGCGAAGTAAAGTGGGCCTCACCCAAGGCATACGCACCGTGGCCGCGATCGAGGCGGCAAAAGGCCTCGTGGTCCTGTTGACCGGGTTTGGCCTCTTCGCGCTGGTGCACCAGGATGTGCAGCGCTTTGCCGAGGAACTGGTCAGGCATGCGCACCTGAACCCTGCATCCCATGCGCCCCGCATCTTCCTCGAGTATGCGGGCAAGCTGGACGACACCAAGCTGATGCAGCTGGCGGCGGCGGCGCTCGCCTACGCCAGCGTGCGCATGGTCGAAGCCTATGGCCTGTGGTTCGACCGCGCATGGGGAGAAGGTTTTGCGGCCGCAAGCGGCGCCGTCTACCTGCCCTTCGAAGTGCGCGAGCTCTATCACCGCCCCGGCTGGCTCAGCGCCGGCCTGCTGGTGCTGAACCTGGCCGTGGTCGTCTTCATGGTCTACAGCCTGCGCCGGCGTATTGCTGCAGGAAAATCGGACTGAGGATCGGGCTGAACATCGGCGCGAAACTGTGTGGTCCGCCGCGCGGTCAAACCGATGCCGGTTCCGACAGCGTCCCTCCCGGTGGCGCACCCGGCAGACGGGGCAGCACATGGTATCGAGTCAAGCTGGATTCCTCTTTGCAACCGGCATAGAAAACAGCAGCCCGACGATCGCCGGCGGCAGGGTGCGCATGGACGAGATGGCGAAGTGCGGGCATTACCGCCATTGGCGGCGCGACTTCGACCTGGTCGAGGAAATCGGCGTGCGCTTCCTGCGCTACGGCCCGCCGCTGCATACGACGCTGCTCGGCGCCAGGCGCTACGACTGGTCGTTTGCCGACGAGGTGTTTCCCGACCTGCGGCGCCGTAACATCGTGGCCATCGTCGACCTCTGCCATTTCGGCCTGCCCGATTTTCTCGGCGACTTCCAGAATCCGGACTTCCCCGCGATTTTCGCCGATTACGCCCTTGCATTCGCCCAGCGTTATCCCTGGATCCAGCTGTACACGCCGGTGAACGAGATGTCGATCTGCGCGCTGTTTTCCGCCCTCTACGGCTGGTGGAACGAGCAGATGCACGAGGACAAGGCTTTTGTGACGGCCCTGAAACACGTGGTGAAAGCCAACCTGCTCGCCATGCGCGCGATCCTGAGGGTGCGCCCCGACGCCCTGTTCGTCCAGAGCGAATCCACCGAGTACTTCCACGCCATCAAGCCGGCGGCGATCGGGCCGGCGGAAACCATGAACGCGCGCCGTTTCCTGTCGCTGGACCTGAACTATGGCCGCCGCGTGGATTCCACCATGTACGAGTACCTGCTCGACAATGGCATGACGCGCGACGAATACCACTTCTTCCTGAACAACAACCTGAAGCACCACTGCCTCATGGGCAACGACTACTACCAGACCAACGAGCACCATGTGTCGGCGGACGGTTCGACCCGCGCTTCCGGGGAAATCTTCGGCTACGCCGTCATCACCCACCAGTACTACAACCGCTACCGCCTGCCCGTCATGCACACGGAAACCAATCTCTGCGAGGGGCCGCATGGGGACGAGGCGGTCAAGTGGCTGCGCAAGGAATGGGCGAACGTGCTCCGGGTGCGCAACAACGGCGTGCCCATCGTCGGCTTCACCTGGTATTCGCTGACGGACCAGGTGGACTGGGACACCGGCCTGCGCGAAGACAATGGCCATGTGAACGCCCTGGGCCTGGCCGACCTCGAACGCAAGCTGCGCCCGGTGGGCGTGGCCTACCGCGACCTGATCGGAGACTGGACCGAAGTGTTGCCGACCCAGAGCGTCTGCCTGCAGGTGCCCCTGGCCCTCGACGACGACTATCCGGAGCTGGCCGGTCCGCCCGCCCATCCGACCCAGGATCCCCGCGCGGGCACCGGCGCGCCCAGGAATGCGGAATAGGGAAGGGGCTTCCATGCGGTTTTCCGACAAGATTGTCCTCGTTACCGGCGCGGCCGGCGGCATTGGCCTGGCGGCGGCGCTGCGCTTTGCCGCCGAAGGCGCCAGCCTCGTGCTGGTCGACCGCGACGCGGGCGCCTTGCCGGCGGCGGCGGCGGCGGTGCGCGAACGCGGTCATGGGGACGTTCTGGAAGCCGTGTGCGACGTCGGCGTCGAGGACAATGTCGTCCATGCCGTCGAACAGGCGCTGAAGCAATTCGGCCGCCTCGACGTGGTCGTCAACAACGCCGGACTGATGATCTTCAAGCCCATCACCGAACTCACCGCGGCCGACTGGACGAAGGTGTTGCAGGTCGACCTGCTCGGCGCCTTCTTCTTCATCAAGCAGGCCTTCCTGCACATGAAGCCGGGCGGTGCGATCGTCAATGTCTCCAGTGTCCATGCCCTGGAAACCGAGCCCCATGTTGCGCCCTATGCGGCGGCCAAGGCGGCCCTGCTGTCGCTGACCCGCTCGGCGGCGCTGGAGGGAATGGGCAAGGTGATCCGGGTCAATGCCGTCGTTCCCGGCGCCATTGACACGCCGATGCTGTGGAATAACCCGCAGGTACAGTCCGGCGCCGAACACATCGATCCGGGCGAGGTGGGCAAGCCCGGGGAGCTGGCCGCCGCGATCGCCTTCCTTGCTTCCGACGACGCCGGCTTCATCCAGGGAGCAGCGCTGGTCGTCGACGGCGGGCGGCTGTGCCGGTTGTAGCCTGGTTATGGCCTGCTTCAGGTCCCCGACTTCAGCCGCCGCCACAGCGTCGTGCGGCTGATGCCGAGATGGCGTGCAGCGGCGTCGCGCGCGCCGCCGAAACGGGCGACGACCTCGGCCGTGGTTTCGGCCTGCAGCGCCGGCGCCGGATGGGCCTGCCCCAGCTCGGGCGCCACCGACAGCAGGAAACCCGGACTCAGGGACTGCAGCGGCTCGGCCGCCAGGAAGAGGGCGAGACGCTCCATCAGGTTGCGCAGTTCGCGCACATTGCCCGGCCAGCCGTAGCGTTCCAGCAGCGGCGCGCAGGCCGCCAGCTCCGCATGCAGGTTCGGATGCGGCCGGGCGCCGAGCGCGGCCAGCGCCTGCTTCAGGGACCACTCGGCCAGCGGCGCGATGTCGGGCAGGCGCGCGCGCAGCGGCGGCAGCGACAGGCGCAGCACCGCGAGCCGGTAGAACAGGTCGGCCCGGAAGCGTCCCTCGCGCACCCGCGCCTCGAGGTCGCAGTGGGTGGCGCTGATCACGCGCACGTCGATCGGCACTGGCCGCGTGCCGCCAACCCGCATCACTTCGCGCTCTTCCAGCACGCGCAGCAGGCGCGTCTGCAGGGCCAGCGGCATTTCGCCGATCTCGTCGAGGAAGAGGGTGCCGCGGTTGGCGGCCTCGAACAGTCCGGCATGGCCGCCGCGGCGCGCGCCGGTGAAGGCGCCTTCCTCGTGGCCGAAGAGCTCCGATTCCAGCAGCGACTCGGCGATCGCCCCGCAGTTGACGGCGACGAAGGGCCGGTTCGCGCCCAGGCTGCGCGGCCCTTCGCGGTGGATGGCCTGGGCGACGAGCTCCTTGCCGCTGCCGGTCTCGCCCTGGATCAGGACGGTGGCCGGCGAGCGTGCATACAGCACCACCATCTGGCGCAGGCGCTCCATGGCCTCGGAGTCGCCGCGCAGGTCGTTCAGGCCGCGCCGCGCGCGCTGCGCGTCGACCGGGGTGCCGCGCCGGATCCGGTTCGCTTCCAGCTGGGTCAGGCGCGCCACCTCGAGCGCGTCGTCGAAGGCCTGGCGGATCGAGGCCGCCGAATACAGGAACACGCTGGCCAGGCCCGCTTCCTCGGCCAGGTCGGCGATCAGGCCGGCGCCGACCACGACCTCGATCCCGGCCGCCTTCAGCTCGCGGATCGCGGCGCGGGCGTCCTCGCGCGTGACATAGGTGCGCTGCGCCACGTCGATGCCGAAGGTGGTGCTGAATTCAGCCAGTTCCGGCAAGGCCTGCTGGTAGCTGATCACGCCGATGCGTTCGGACATCTTGCGTGCCCGCGCCAGCGCCCGCATCACGTCGTAGCCGCTGGCCTTGGCGACCACCACCGGTGCCGATACCCGGCCCTTCAGGTAGGCGCCGTTCGAGCCGGCGGCAATCACCACGTCGCAACGCTCGCTCGCCATGCGTTCGCGTATATGGCGTGCAGCTTCATCGAACCCGAGGTGGATCGGCTCGATCAAAGCAAGGTGATCGTATTCGAGCGTGATGTCGCGCAGCAGGTCCGACAGGCGCGACACCGAGACGGTCCAGATGACCGGCTTGTCGGAGTTGTCTGCCGGTGAACGCGGGGAATGTTTCATGTTTCAAGTGTAACGCATGTTGCGCCTGTGTTTCAGTGAAACATCGGCGGCACGACAGGGCGCGTCCTGTAAGGTTTCCGTAGGACGCGCGGTTTATGATCAATCCGCCGAAACGGCAAAACGACAGAAACAAGGAGACACAACGTGGACCAAGACATTGCTCAACTCATCAAGGCGGACCCGAATTACCACAAGCTGGTAAAGACCCGGTCGCGCTACGGCTGGACCCTCACGTGGAGCATGATGGTCGTGTACTACGGCTTCATCCTGCTGGTCGCCTTCAACAAGGAATGGATGGGCACGCGCCTGGGGGAAGGCGTCATGACCTGGGCGATGCCGGTCGGGCTGGCCGTGATCCTGTTCACCGTCGTCATCACCGGCGTCTACGTGCGCCGCGCGAACAGCGAATTCGACGAACTCACCGCCGCCATCCGTGCGCGCGCAAAAGCATGAGGAGCGCGCCCATGAATCTCTTCCATCGCATCGGCGCCGCGGCGCTCGCCCTTAGCGCCGGCCATGCCGCCGCCGCGCCGGTCATCGAGGAAGCGCAGAAGCAGCCGACCAACTGGACCGCGATCCTGATGTTCGCGGGCTTCGTGATCTTTACCCTGTTCATCACCAAGTGGGCCGCGGCCAGGACCCGCTCGGCCTCGGACTTCTACACGGCCGGGGGCGGCATCACCGGCTTCCAGAACGGCCTGGCGATCGCCGGCGACTACATGTCGGCCGCCTCCTTCCTCGGCATTTCCGCCGCCGTCTTCCTCGACGGCTACGACGGCCTGATCTATGCGATCGGCTTTCTGGTCGGCTGGCCCGTCATCACTTTCCTGATGGCCGAGCGGCTGCGCAACCTGGGCCGCTTCACCTTTGCCGACGTCGCCGCCTACCGCTTCGCGCAGACCCCGATCCGCCTGTTCGCCGCCTCCGGCACCCTGGTCGTGGTCGCGTTCTACCTGATCGCGCAGATGGTCGGCGCCGGCCAGTTGATCAAGCTGCTGTTCGGGCTCGAGTACTGGATCGCGGTCGTCATCGTCGGCGTGCTGATGATGGTCTATGTGCTTTTCGGCGGCATGACGGCCACCACCTGGGTGCAGATCATCAAGGCCGTGCTTCTGCTGTCGGGCGCTTCCTACATGGCCTTCGCCGTGCTGGCCCAGTTCAACTTCAGCCCCGAGGCGCTGTTCGCCAAATCGGTCGAGGTGCATGCCAAGGGCGAGGCGATCATGGGGCCGGGCACCTTCATCAAGGACCCGGTCTCGGCGATTTCCTTCGGCATGGCGCTGATGTTCGGCACCGCCGGCCTGCCGCACATCCTGATGCGCTTCTTCACCGTGCCCAGCGCCAAGGAAGCGCGCAAGTCGGTGTTCTGGGCCACGACCTGGATCGGCTACTTCTATATCCTGACCTTCATCATCGGCTTCGGCGCAATCGTCCTGGTCGGCACCAACCCCGCGTTCAAGGACGCTGCCGGCAAGCTCCTCGGCGGAAATAACATGGCGGCGGTGCACCTGGCGCAGGCGGTCGGCGGCGACGTCTTCCTCGGCTTCATCTCGGCGGTCGCCTTCGCGACCATCCTGGCGGTGGTGGCCGGCCTGACCCTGTCCGGCGCCTCGGCCGTCTCGCACGACCTGTACGCGACCGTGATCAAGCAGGGCAGGGCGGGCAGCGCCAAGGAGCTGAAGGTCTCGCGCCTGACAACGATCGCGCTGGGCATCATCGCAGTGCTGCTGGGAATCGCTTTCGAGAAGCAGAACGTGGCCTTCATGGTGTCGCTGGCGTTCGCGATCGCGGCCTCGGCCAACTTCCCGGTGCTGTTCATGTCGGTGCTGTGGAAGGACTGCACCACGCGCGGCGCTACCATCGGCGGCTTCCTCGGCTTGACGACGGCCGTGGTGCTGACCCTGCTGTCGAAATCGGTCTGGACCGACGTGCTGGGCTATGGCGAGGCGCCTTTCCCCTACACCTCGCCGGCGCTGTTCTCGATGATCGTCGGCTTTGCCGGCATCTGGATCATCTCGCTGCTCGACAAGGGACCGCGTGCGCGGCTGGACCGCGCCGGCTTCGAGATGCAGCAATTGCGTTCGGAAACCGGGATCGGCGCATCCGGCGCTTCCGGGCACTGAGCCGGCCGGCTGCCATGGACAACCCCGCCGGGCGGGGTCGTTCGTTTGCCGCGTCCACTCGTCTTCCGCGTCCATTCGTTTGCCGCTTCCATGTTTCACCGCGTTTCACGATGAAACATCGTTTGTTGCAAAGCCGGGCCGACCCCGCGCCGCTCGGCCATATCCGCACGGCTGGATGGCGCCAAATGCCTGAAATGCAAGCACAAACGCGTACCGGCGCGCGTGACGAGCGAGCTGGCACGCCCCTTGCATAACACAGTGCATTCGCCATTACTTCACACGAAAGGCCAGAGCATGAGTCACCATTCCGCAGGCGCCGCGTTTCGCAAAGCCGTGCAAGAAGAATCGCCGCTGCAGGTCGTCGGCGCCATCAATGCCAACCACGCCCTGCTGGCCAAGCGCGCCGGCTTCAAGGCCATCTACCTCTCGGGCGGGGGCGTCGCCGCCGGCTCGCTGGGCCTGCCCGACCTGGGCATCTCGAACCTGGACGACGTGCTCACCGACGTGCGCCGCATCACCGACGTGTGCGACCTGCCGCTGCTGGTCGACGTCGATACCGGCTTTGGTTCCTCGGCCTTCAACGTTGCCCGCACCGTCAAGTCGATGATCAAATTTGGCGCAGCCGCCATGCACATCGAAGACCAGGTCGGCGCCAAGCGTTGCGGCCACCGTCCGGGCAAGGAAATCGTCTCGAAGCAGGAGATGGTCGACCGCATCAAGGCCGCCGTCGACGCGCGTACCGACGAGAACTTCGTGATCATGGCGCGCACCGATGCGCTGGCCGTGGAAGGCATCGATGCCGCCATCGACCGCGCAGTGGCCTGTGTCGAGGCCGGCGCCGACATGATCTTCCCGGAAGCCATGACCGACCTGAAGATGTACTCGCAGTTCGCGAAGGCGGTCGGCGTGCCCATCCTGGCCAACATCACCGAGTTCGGCTCGACCCCGCTGTTCACGGTCGAGGAGCTGAAAACCGCCGACGTCGGCCTGGTGCTCTACCCGCTGTCGGCCTTCCGCGCCATGAACAAGGCGGCCGAAAACGTCTACACTGCGATTCGCCGCGACGGCACCCAGAAGAACGTGGTCGACACCATGCAGACCCGCGCCGAACTGTACGAGCGCATCAATTACCACGATTTCGAGCAGAAACTGGATGCGCTGTTTGCAGCGCAGAAAAAATAACTGAGCCTACAGGAGACCAACATGACCCAAATGCAGAGCGAACAAAATTCCACCTTCAAGCCGAAGAAATCCGTGGCCCTGTCGGGCGTCGCCGCCGGTAACACCGCACTGTGCTCGGTCGGCCGTTCGGGCAACGATCTGCACTACCGCGGCTACGACATCCTGGACGTCGCCGATTCCTGCGAATTCGAAGAGATCGCCTACCTGCTGGTGCACGGCAAGCTGCCGACCCTGGCCGAACTGAAGGGCTACAAGGCCAAGCTGAAGATGCTGCGCGGCCTGCCGCAAGCGGTCAAGCTGGCCCTGGAAGCACTGCCGGCCGGCAGCCACCCGATGGACGTGATGCGTACCGGCGTCTCGGCCCTGGGCTGCACGCTGCCGGAAAAAGAAGATCACAACATCGCCGGCGCGCGCGACATCGCCGACCGCCTGATGGCTTCCTTCGGTTCCATGCTGCTCTACTGGTACCACTACAGCCACAACGGCAAGCGCATCGATGTGGAAACCGACGACGATTCGATCGGCGGCCACTTCCTGCACCTGCTGCACGGCCACAAGCCGTCCGATGAATGGGTGAAGGCGATGCACACCTCGCTGATCCTCTACGCCGAGCACGAATTCAACGCCTCGACCTTCACCGCGCGCGTGATCGCCGGCACCGGTTCGGACATCTACTCGGCCGTCACCGGCGCCATCGGCGCCCTGCGCGGCCCGAAGCACGGCGGCGCCAACGAAGTCGCGCTCGACATCCAGAAGCGCTACGAGAACGCCGACGAAGCCGAGGCCGACATCCGCAACCGCGTGGCCAATAAAGAGGTCGTGATCGGTTTCGGCCACCCGGTGTACACGATTTCCGACCCGCGCAACAAGGTCATCAAGGAAGTCGCACGCACCCTGTCGGAATCAAGCGGTTCGATGAAGATGTTCGACATCGCCGAGCGCCTGGAATCGGTCATGTGGGAAGTCAAGAAGATGTTCCCGAACCTGGACTGGTTCTCGGCCGTCTCGTACCACATGATGGGCGTGCCGACCGCCATGTTCACCCCGCTGTTCGTCATCTCGCGCACCTCGGGCTGGGCCGCGCACGTCATCGAACAGCGCATCGACAACAAGATCATCCGCCCGAGCGCGAACTACGTCGGTCCCGAGGACCTGCAGTTCGTGCCGATCGCCGATCGTAAGTAATCACCGAGCTTCACATGAACAACGCATACCGCAAACCCCTGCACGGGACCAATTTGCACTTCTTCGACGCGCGCGAAGCCGTCGACAGCATCGAAGCGGGCGCCTGGGACAAGCTGCCCTACACCTCGCGCGTGCTGGCCGAGAACCTGGTGCGCCGCTGCGAACCCATGGCCCTGGTGCCGTCGCTCAAGCAATTAATCGATCGCGCGCGCGATCTCGATTTTCCCTGGTACCCAGCCCGCGTAGTTTGCCACGACATCCTGGGCCAGACCGCCCTGGTCGACCTGGCCGGCCTGCGTGACGCCATCGCGCTCGAAGGCGGCAACCCGGCTCTGGTCAATCCTGTCGTGCCGACCCAGCTCGTGGTCGACCACTCGCTGGCCGTGGAGTGCGGCGGCTTCGATCCCGACGCCTTCGCCAAGAACCGCGCCATCGAGGACCGCCGCAACGAGGACCGCTTCGACTTCATCAACTGGACCAAGAAGGCCTTCCAGAACGTCGACGTGATCCCGCCGGGCAATGGCATCCTGCACCAGATCAACCTGGAGCGCATGTCTCCGGTGATCCAGGTGAAGGACGGGGTCGCCTTCCCGGATACCCTGGTCGGTACCGACTCGCATACCCCGATGGTCGACGCGCTGGGCGTGATCGCCATCGGCGTGGGCGGCCTGGAAGCCGAGAGCGTCATGCTGGGCCGCGCGTCCTACATGCGCCTGCCGGACATCGTCGGAGTCGAGCTCACCGGCAAGCCGGGGCCGGGCATCACCGCCACCGACGTGGTGCTGGCGCTGACCGAGTTCCTGCGCAAGGAGAAGGTCGTGTCGACCTACCTCGAGTTCTACGGCGAAGGCGCGGCCAACCTGACCCTGGGCGACCGCGCGACCATTTCGAACATGGCCCCGGAATTCGGCGCCACGGCCGCGATGTTCTACATCGACGAGCAGACCATCAAGTACCTGAAGCTCACCGGCCGCGAGGACGAGACCGTCAAACTGGTCGAGCTCTACGCCAAGGAAACCGGCCTGTGGGCCGACGCGCTCAAGACGGCCGAATACGAGCGCGTGCTGCGCTTTGACCTCTCGACCGTGGTGCGCAACATCGCCGGACCATCGAACCCGCACAAGCGCGTGCCGACGTCGGAACTGGCCGCGCGCGGCATCGCCGGCCTTGTTGAGAACGAGCCGGGACTGATGCCCGACGGCGCCGTCATCATCGCTGCGATTACCAGCTGCACCAACACCAACAACCCGCGCAACATGATCGCCGCCGGCCTGCTGGCGCGTAACGCCAACCAGCGCGGCCTGCTGCGTAAACCCTGGGTCAAGTCTTCGCTGGCGCCGGGATCGAAGGCGGTCTCGCTCTACCTGGAAGAAGCGGGCCTGCTGCCGGAACTGGAAAAGCTGGGCTTCGGCGTGGTCGCTTTCGCCTGCACCACCTGCAACGGCATGAGCGGCGCGCTCGACCCGGCGATCCAGAAGGAGATCGTCGAGCGCGACCTGTACGCGACCGCCGTCCTCTCGGGCAACCGCAATTTCGACGGCCGCATCCACCCCTACGCGAAGCAGGCCTTCCTGGCTTCGCCGCCGCTGGTGATCGCCTACGCCATCGCCGGCACGATCCGCTTCGACATCGAGAAGGACGTGCTGGGCGTGGACAGCGAAGGCAAGGCGGTGACCTTGGCCGACATCTGGCCGAGCGACGAGGAGATCGACGCGGTCATCGAGCAGAGCGTGAAACCCGAGCAGTTCCGCAAGGTCTACACGCCGATGTTCGCGCGCACCGAGGAAGCCGGCGAGGCGGTCAGTCCGCTGTACGACTGGCGTCCGCAGAGCACCTACATCCGCCGTCCGCCCTACTGGGAAGGCGCGCTGGCCGGCGAGCGCACGCTCAAGGGCATGCGTCCGCTGGCGGTCCTGGGCGACAACATCACGACCGACCACCTGTCGCCCTCGAACGCCATCCTGCTGGACTCGGCGGCCGGCGAATACCTGGCGAAGATGGGCCTGCCGGAAGAGGACTTCAACTCCTACGCGACCCACCGCGGCGACCACCTGACGGCGCAGCGCGCAACGTTTGCGAATCCGACCCTGAAGAACGAGATGGTGCGCAATCCGGACGGCAGTGTCCGCGCCGGTTCGCTGGCGCGCATCGAGCCGGAAGGGCAGGTGACGCGCATGTGGGAAGCGATCGAGACCTACATGGAGCGCAAGCAGCCCCTGATCGTGATCGCCGGCGCCGACTACGGCCAGGGCTCCTCGCGCGACTGGGCGGCCAAGGGCGTACGCCTGGCGGGTGTGGAAGCGATCGTGGCCGAGGGCTTCGAACGCATCCACCGCACCAACCTGGTGGGCATGGGCGTGCTGCCGCTGGAATTCCTGCCGGGCACCAACCGCCTGACGCTGGGCATCGACGGCACCGAGACCTTCGACGTGATCGGCGAACGCACGCCGCGTGCGACGCTTACCCTGGTCATCAACCGCCGCAACGGCGAACGGGTCGAGGTGCCGGTCACCTGCCGCCTCGATACGGCGGAAGAGGTGTCGATCTACGAAGCGGGCGGCGTGCTGCAGCGTTTTGCGCAGGACTTCCTGGCGTCGTCGAAGGTCGCGGCGTAAGGTCGGCGTTCGCGGGCGATGCGTCACCGTTGCTGATGCAAGGTGACGCACGTAACCGCGTGGGCACAGAGTGCCCACGCTACGGTCGATGCAAACGCGTTGATCGACCGCAGCCGAAACGCCAACCGTAGGGTGGGCACCCCGTGCCCACGCGTTACGTGCCCTACGCCCGGCCACGAACCGTGAAACGTCGCCCGCACAATCAAACAGGACCACAAACACATGGCACACCAACCCCAAATCAAAATCCCCGCCACCTACATGCGTGGCGGCACCAGCAAGGGCGTGTTCTTCCGCCTGCAGGATCTCCCCGAAGCGGCCCGCGTCCCGGGCCCGGCCCGCGACGCACTCCTGCTGCGCGTGATCGGCAGCCCCGACCCCTACGGCAAGCAGATCGACGGCATGGGCGGCGCCACCTCGAGCACCAGCAAGACCGTGATCGTCTCGAAAAGCACGCGCGAGGGCCATGACGTCGACTACCTGTTCGGCCAGGTCTCGATCGATAAACCCTTCGTGGACTGGAGCGGCAACTGCGGCAACCTGTCCTCGGCGGTCGGCTCGTTCGCGATCTCCAGCGGCCTGGTCGACCCCGAACGCATCCCGCAGGACGGCATGGCGACGGTGCGCATCTGGCAGGCCAACATCGGCAAGACCATCATCGCGCAGGTCCCGATGACCAACGGGGAGGTGCAGGAGACCGGCGACTTCGAGCTCGACGGCGTGACCTTCCCGGCCGCCGAAGTCCAGCTCGAATTCATGGACCCGGCCGCCGACGAGGAGGGCGCCGGCGGCTCGATGTTCCCGACCGGGAACCTGGTCGACGATCTCGAGGTGCCGGGCCTGGGGACGCTCAAGGCGACGATGATCAACGCCGGCATCCCGACCATCTTCGTGAATGCCGCCGACATCGGCTATACCGGCGCCGAGCTGCAGGACGCCATCAACGGCGACGAGCGCGCGCTGGTGATGTTCGAGACCATCCGCGCCTGCGGCGCCGTGCGCATGGGCCTGATCCAGCACGTCGACGAGGCCGCCAAGCGCCAGCACACGCCGAAGGTGGCGTTTGTCGCGCCGCCGCTAGCCTACACCGCGTCGAGCGGCAAGCAGGTGGCCGCCGGCGACATCGACCTGGTAGTGCGCGCACTCTCGATGGGTAAACTCCACCACGCGATGATGGGCACGGCGGCCGTCGCCATCGGTACCGCGGCTGCGATTCCTGGCACCCTGGTCAACCTGGCGGCCGGCGGCGGCAGGCCAGGCGCGGTGCGCTTCGGCCACCCGTCCGGCACCCTGCGCGTCGGCGCGGAGGCGGTCGAGACGGACGGCCAATGGCAGGTCACCAAGGCGGTAATGAGCCGCAGCGCACGGGTGCTGATGGAAGGCTGGGTGCGCGTGCCAGGTGACGCGTTCTGACGCGATAAAGCTGCCGTCTCGCTGCCGTTTCGTGGCCCACTGTCGTCAATATAGCGACAGTGGGCCTTTTTTGTTTCCATACTGCTAGTCACTTTCATGCGGCGTAGTTTATGATCTTGCAACGCATGCGGCCCGGTTCGAGAGGCTGCAGCCTGGGGATCCACCTGAGATGGACAGAATTTCGAGTCAACCCGCATTTGTCGCCGACGCATTGCGGCTGGTCGGCGCGCCCGCCTGTGCCTGCGATGCCGCAGGCGTCATCTTTGCAGCCAACGACGCGCTGACGGCGCTGCTCGGCGAGCCGCCGCATGGCCGTCCGCTGCTCGACCTGTTCCGTGGCGCGGCCGCGGCAGCCTCTGCATCGCGCCTGCCGGAAGCGGTGACGCAGCCGTGCGACTGGCATGGCCTGCTGGCGCTTGCCAAGGGCGAGCTGCCGGTGCACGTGCGCGCCCGGCCGCTGCCCCCGGGGGCCGGCGCGCCCGGCGCGACTTTCGTGTTCGACGACATCAGCGACTACGAGGCGGGGCGCGAAGCGCTGCGCACGACGCTGCTGGAGCAGCGTGCGATCTTCGAGCATGCGCCGGTCGGCATCCTGTTCACGCGCAGCGGGCGCCTGTTGGCAGGCAATCCGCGCCTGGCCGCGATGCTCGGCTGTCGCCCCGACGAGTTGACCGAGGTCGAGCCGGCCAGCATCTTCGTCTCGCCCGAAGCCTTCCACCAGTTCCTCGAGGAGGCATTCGCCGCCCTGGGGCAGGGACAGGTGTTCGAGCGGACCAGGCAGCCGTTCCGGCGCCGCGACGGCTCGCGGTTCTGGTGCCGCGTGCGTGCGCATGCGGTCGAGCCGGGACGGCGCGAGGCGGGCACGATCTGGATCGTCGAGGACGTCACCGAGGCGCGCCGCGCGCAGCTCGAAGTCGAAGCCTTGATGACCAATTCGGCGCTGGCCATTGTCTTCACCCGCAATCATGGCATCACGCGCTGCAATGGCGGCTTTCGCGAGATGTTCGGCTACGCCGACGGGATGCCGGCGCCTGCCGACGTGCGCCAGCTGTACCGCGACGGCGATGCCTGCGACGCCATCGGCGAGGCGGCCTTCCGCCAGTTCGCGCGCGGGCAGTCCTACACTACCGAGACCGAGATGGTCCGCGCCGACGGCACGCCGATCTGGGTCCAGGTGATAGGCTTCATGGTCAACCCCGAGGAGCCCGGCTACGGCAACGCCTGGATTATCGAGGACCGCACCCGCCACAAGCGCGACGAGCAGTCGCTGCGCGACGCGCTGCTGGAGAACCAGGCCATCCTCGACAGCGCCGTGCTGGGCATCGCGGTGGTCGAGAACGGGCGCACGCTGCATTGCAACCGCAAGATGGAAGAGCTGTTCGGTTGCGCGTCGGGTGCACGAGGCGGCGGCATCACCGGGGCGACCGTGCGTTCGCTGTATCCGGATGCCGACAGCTGGCATGCCGCGCGTCTCGACACCGCCCGCGACTTCGCTGCCGGGCGCGTGCACGTGGCCGAGCACCGCCTGATCCGGCGCGACGGCGAACTGTTCTGGGCGCGCCTGTCGGGCCGGCCCTTCGACCTGAACAACCCGGGCGGGCGCAGCGTCTGGATGGTCGACGACGTGACCGCGCAGCGCGCAGCGGCCGAGGAAGTGCGGCGCGCGCGCGACGAGCTCGAAGTGCGGGTGGCCGAACGCACCGCCGAGCTGGCGGGAGCGAACGCGCTGCTGCAGGACGAGATCGTCGAGCGGCGCCAGGCCGAGGCGCGCGTGCACCACATGGCCTACCACGACAGCCTGACCGGCCTGCCGAACCGCGCGCTGCTGACGGACCGCCTGGAGCGCGCGATCCTCGCGGCCGGGCGCACCGGCAGCAGGCTCGCCGTGATGTTCATCGACCTGGACCGCTTCAAGACCATCAACGATTCGCTCGGCCACCTGATCGGCGACTACCTGCTCAAGGAAGTGGCGAATCGCCTGTGCCGCGCGGTGCGCGCCAGCGACACCGTCGCGCGCCTGGGCGGCGACGAGTTCGTGGTGCTGGTGCCGAGCGTGGCGGCCGCCGAGGAGTGCCACCATGTGGCCGAGAAGATCATCGAGGCCCTCGCCACGCCGGTCCCGATCGAGGCCCACCTGCTGCACATCTCGCCCTCCATCGGCATCTGCCTGTATCCGGACGACGGCCTTGACGTCGAGACCCTGATGCGCCATGCCGACGCCGCGATGTACCACGCCAAGGGAGCGGGGCGCAACACCTACCAGTTCTTCAACCAGCGCATGAACCAGGCTGCGGCGCGCCACTTCGAGCTGGAATCGAACCTGCGCACGGCGCTCGCCAACGGCGAGTTCGAACCCTTCTACCAGCCGATCATGGACATGGCCACGCGCCGCGTGCATGCGCTGGAGGTGCTGCTGCGCTGGCGCCGGCCGGACATCGGCCTGGCGCTGCCGGACGACTTCATCCCCATCCTGGAAGAGAACGGGATGATCGTGCCGGTGGGCGAGTGGGTGATCCGGCGCGCCTGCGAGCAGAGCATGGAATGGCAGCGCCAGGGCCTGCCCGCGGTGCCGCTGGCGATCAACCTGTCGGCGCGCCAGTTCATGCACAAGGCCCTGGTGGCATCGATCCGCCGCATCGTGGACGAGACCGGGATCGACCCGGCCCTGGTCGAATTCGAGATCACGGAGTCGGCGCTGATGCAGCACAGCGAGCAGACCCTCGAGATCCTGGGCCAGATCAACCGCATGGGCATGCGCCTGTCGATCGACGACTTCGGCACCGGCTATTCGAGCCTGGCCTACCTGAAGCGCTTCCCGGTCCGCAAGATCAAGATCGACCGCGCCTTCATCCGTGAACTGGAAGCGAGCAGCGAAGACCGGGCCATCGTCGCCGCCGTGATGGCGCTGGCGAACAGCCTGCAGCTGCAGGTGGTGGCGGAGGGCGTGGAAACCGAGGAGCAGCTCGCGCTGCTGCGCGGCTACGGCTGCCAGTACGTGCAGGGCTGGCTGTTCGCGAAGGCGCTCGACAGCGCGGCGACGCGGGCGCTGCTGGCGGACGACAACGCGCATTCACGCGGCGATTGAACCCGTAGGGTGGGCACCCCGTGCCCACGCGTTACGTGCGTCTCTCCCGGCTACATGCGGTGACCCGTCGCCCGCGATGCATGCGCCGGCCACGATCCAGGTCAATTGGAATATGCGGTGTGAGCGATAGCGGCACGGTGATGCGGTGCGAGCGAGATGCCGCCGCACGTAACCGAGCGTCATGTGCGTAACGCGTGGGCACGGAGTGCCCACCCTACGTTCCCGTCTGCTTAAGCCAGGGTCGCCACCACCGGCGTGTGATCCGACGGCTGCTCCCACTTGCGCGGTTCGCGGTCGATGATGCAGGCCGTGCAGCGCTTGGCCAGTTCGGTCGAGAGCAGGATGTGGTCGATGCGCAGGCCGCGGTTGCGGCGGAAGGCCATCATGCGGTAGTCCCACCAGCTGTACTGCTTTTCGGGCTGCTCGAACATGCGAAAAGCGTCGACCATGCCGAGGTCGATCAGGCCCGCCATCGCGGCCTTTTCCTTCTCGGAGAAGTGGATCTTGCCTTCCCATTCGGCCGGGTCGTGCACGTCGCGGTCCTCGGGCGCGATGTTGTAGTCGCCCAGCAGCGCCAGTTGCGGGTACTGGCGCATCTCGGCGGCCAGCCACTCGTGCAGGGCCTTCAGCCAGGCCATCTTGTAGACATATTTGTCCGAATCGACCGCCTGGCCGTTCGGAATGTAGGCGCAGACGAAGCGCACGCCCTCGATGGTGGCGGCGATGATGCGTTGCTGCTCGTCCTCGAAGCGCGGATTGTTCTTGACCACGTCAAGGATCGGGTATTTCGACAGGATGGCCACGCCGTTGTAGGTTTTCTGGCCGGTATAGGCGACTTGATAACCTGCAGAATTAATTTCTGCCAGCGGGAACTTATCGTCGGTCAGTTTGGTCTCTTGAAGGCAGAGCACGTCAACCGGGTTGGCTTCGAGCCATTGCAGCAGGTGCGGCAGGCGCACCTTCAGCGAGTTGACGTTCCATGTTGCTATTTTCATGTATGCGCGTGGTAAGTGAAACGCCGGGCGGACCGTCCGCTCCGGCTGGTGCGCAGTATCGGCGCTCGCCGCAAATCCTGCAACTTCCCGAGCTTTGCAAGCCGCTTCCGGCGGTAATGCATGCGTTTTGCTTAAAATGCAATCTCAATGCTCAAAAGATAAGATTGTGTAATAAAATACCCACGTTGCAAAAGGCTGGAGTCAAGCAATTGTTGCAGTGTGTAACAATTGGTGTGCGGAATGTCACATTTCCTTATTGTTACTTTAAGGAACCTCCAGTTGTTTTTGCATAACTCGCGATGTAGTATGCCGTTTGTCGGCCTGGACTGTTCAGGCCGCGCGTCCCGCAGGCCCGCACGAAAGCTGATTCAGCCGTGCAAGGGGTTTCGAGACAAAATGGTACTATGGTGAAATATTGCTGTTTCGATAGCGAGTATCCGTACCCATATGAAAAGGACAGAGATGCGCAGTGCATTTGAAGCATGGGCCCAACGCGATGGCCACATTACCCGACGCCGTGAAGACAAGCCCGAGGAATACCTCGTCTACGAAACCCAGCGCCGCTGGGTGATCTGGCAGGCCGCGCTGGCCCATGGCGCGAAGGCTGCAGCCGAGACCCCGTCGAAGTTCGGCGAGGGCGCCATGCAGCAGGACGAGGCGGCGGTACGCAACCGCGTGCTCAACGAGGTGCTGGACGCGTTCAGCGAGCTCGACGAGAGCGCCGGAATGGAAGGCGTCTTGAAGGTCATCCAGGGCCTGAAGAAGAAGCAAAAAGCGACGGCCGAACAGGCCTGATGCAATACCGGCACTACAAAGGCGGTCTGTACGAGTTGGTCTGCGAGGCCACGCTCGAGGCGGATCTCACGCCGATGATCATCTACCGCGCGGCCGACGGCTCGATCTGGGCCCGGCCGAAGGCGGTGTTCTTCGAACTGGTGGAAGTCGACGGCATCATGGTGCCGCGGTTTGCGCCGGTGTCCTGACGCGGCTTGAGCTGACCACGACCGTTTCGCTCTCGTAGGGTGGACACCTGTGTCCACGCTGTCTCACCGCTCGTACTTGCGCGGCTTTCCCGGATTCCGTCCGTTGGCGTCATCGTTCATGCTGACGTCGGCGTGACGCGGCGGTACTATACCGCGTGGACACAGGTGTCCACCCTACGAAAAAGCCACCATCAAAAAAACGGGCCGCTTTCCAGCGGCCCGTTTTCATTCCATCAAACAGCGATCACACGCGGTTCATCAGGAAGCTGGTCAGCAGCGGCACCGGACGGCCGGTGGCGCCTTTCTGCGCGCCGCTCTTCCAGGCGGTGCCGGCGATGTCCAGGTGGGCCCAGGTGTAGTTGCGGGTGAAGTTCTCCAGGAAGCAGGCCGCCGTGATGGACGCGCCGCCCGGGGTGCCGATGTTGGCCAGGTCGGCGAAGTTCGACTTGAGCTGCTCGTTGTACTGCTCGCCGATCGGCAGGCGCCATGCGCCGTCGCCGGTTTCCTTGCCTGCCTGCAGCAGTTCCTCGGCCAGGGCGTCGTGGGCGGCGTCATGGCGGGTGAACAGGCCGCTGTTGTGGTGACCCAGCGAGACGATGCAGGCGCCGGTCAGGGTGGCGATGTCGACCACGGCGGCCGGCTTGAAGCGCTCGGCGTAGGTGAGGGCGTCGCACAGGATCAGGCGGCCCTCGGCGTCGGTATTCAGGATCTCGATGGTCAGGCCGCTCATCGAGGTGACGATGTCGCCCGGCTTGGTGGCGCGGCCCGACGGCATGTTCTCGCAGGCGGCGACGATGCCGATCACGTTCAGCTTCAGGTTCATTTCGCCGATGGCGCGGAAGGTGCCCAGCACCGAGCCGGCGCCGCACATGTCGTACTTCATCTCGTCCATGCCGGGACCCGGCTTCAGCGAAATGCCGCCGGTGTCGAAGGTGATGCCCTTGCCAACCAGGACGGTCGGCGCATCCTTCTTGCCGCCGCCCATGTGCTTGAGGACGATGAACTTCGGCGCTTCCTCGCTGCCCTTGGCCACCGACAGGAAGGAACCCATTTTCAGGGCTTCGAGCTGCTTGCGCTCCAGGACTTCGATCTCGAAGCCGTAGTCGTCGGCCAGCTTGCGCGCGACGTTGGCAAGGTAGGTCGGGGTGCAGACGTTCGGCGACAGGTTGCCCAGTTCCTTGGTCAGGGCCATGCCATTGGCGACCGCGATCGATTGCGCCAGGGCGGTCTTCATCTGCGGGCTGGCCAGCGGCACGGCCACGGTGATCTTGCGCACGCCGGTGAGGGCCGGGTCCTTCTTGCTCTTTTGCGCGTCGGTGCGGAACTCGCCTTCGTTGGCGGCGACGACCACGGTGCGCAGCGCCCACTCGGGTTCGCGCTCTTTCACTTCCGTCATCGGAAATGCGATAATGGCGTCCGCCGCGCCCAGCGATGCAAAGGCCTTCAGGGCCGCATTGACCGCGGTGACGAAATTCTTCTCGCTGACCGCCTCGTCGGCGCCCATGCCGACCAGCAGAACGCGCGCCGCGGTCACGCCCGCCACGCCGCGCAGCAGCAGGGTCGAGCCGGCCTTGCCGGTGATGTCGCCCGACTTCAGCGCCGCAGTGATTTCACCGGTTTGATCGAGGGTTTTCGCAGCCTGCGACAGTTTTTTGTTTTCGAACACCGCCACTGCCACACAGCCGGTCTTGGCTGCGGCCAGGGTGTTTTTTGTGTCGAATGCTTTTATGCTAAAGTCCATTTGATTCTCCCGTTTCGTATTGTGCGCAGCATGCGAACAGCAGTGCGAACACTGCTCAACCTGCAATTATAACTATCGAATGATTTTTTCACGCGCCTTGCACCGTGAACTGGCCAGCGCGGCCGGAGCAACCTTCACGGTGCTCTTCTCGGTGTGCATCACCTGGACCTTGATCGCCATCCTCGGCAGGGCCGCGGGCGGACGTGTCGCGTCCAGCGACGTCGTCGCATTGATCGCGTTTCAATCCCTGAATTATCTGCCAACTGTCCTGATCCTCACCAGCTTTATTTCCGTGCTGGTCGTGGTCACGCGCACCTACCGCGATTCCGAGATGGTGGTCTGGTTCGCCTCTGGCCAGTCGCTGCTGGCCTGGATCCGTCCGGTGCTCGCCTTCGGCATCCCGATGGTGCTGCTGGTGGGCGCCCTGTCGCTGTTCGTCGCGCCCTGGGCCAAGATGAAAAGCACGGAGTTCATCCAGCGCTTCGAGAAGCGCGAAGACCTCAAGCGCGTGGCCCCCGGCCAGTTCCGCGAATCCTCGTCCGCCGACCGCGTGTTCTTCGTGGAGGGCAGCGCCAATGGCTCGACCGTGGTGCAGAACGTCTTCGTCAGCACCAACCAGAACCAGGGCAGCTCGATCGTCGTGGCCAAGGAAGGCGTGGTCGAATCCGACGGCAAGGGCGGCCAGTACCTGGTGCTCAAGAACGGCCGCCGCTACCAGGGCGTGCCCGGCCAGGCCGATTTCCAGTCGATGGAGTTCGAGCGCTACAAAATGCGCGTGGCGACCCAGGTGCCGGTGCTTGGCGCCGATGTGCCGCTCGACGCCCAGTCCACCGCCATGCTGCTGGCGGTGGAAAACCAGTTCACGCGCTCCGAGCTCCTGTCGCGCATCTCCTCGCCGATTGTCTGCCTGGTGCTGGTGCTGCTGGCGATCCCGCTCGGTTTCGTCAATCCGCGTGCCGGCAGTTCCGCCAACCTGATCCTCGCGCTCCTGATCTTCTTCACCTATAACAACCTGGTGAAGATGGCGGAGGCCAGCGTCAAGCAGGAGAAGATATCCTTCGCCATGGCCTGGTGGCCGCTGCACCTGATCGCCGCCCTGATCGTGCTCGGCCTGTTCGCCTGGCGCCTGAACGTCAATCACCGCTATCACCCGCTGGTGATCATCAATGCCTGGAAGCGCCGCCGCCTGCTGCGCAAGTCGCCCGAGCTGGCCAGGGTGGAGTCCCGATGAAAGTCCTGCAACGCTATTTTGCGGTGAACATCACGCAGGCCGTCGTCTTCGTGCTGTTCGCCTTCCTCGGCCTGATCGCCTTCATGGACCTGACGGGCGAGCTGCCCTCGGTCGGCAAGGGCAACTACCAGTTCCAGCACGCGCTGCTCTACGTGGCGCTGATGCTGCCCGGGCACGTCTACGAGGTGATGCCGGTGGCGGCGCTGATCGGCACCATCTATGCGATGGCGCAGTTCGCGCAAAGCTCGGAATTCACCATCATGCGCGCATCCTCGATGTCGACCCGCATGGCCGGCTGGATGCTGTTCAAGATCGGCATCGTCTTCGTCGTCGTCACCTTCATCTTCGGCGAACTGATCACGCCGCGCACCGCGCCGCTGGCGGAAAAGGTACGCCTGACCGCCAAGGGTTCCACGCTCGCCTCCGAGTTCCGCTCGGGGATGTGGACCAAGGATAACGTGCACGCGCCCGGCCCGAACGGCGCCCGCGGCCAGATCGTCGGCTCGCGCTTCTTCAACGCGCGCCAGATCCGCCCCGACGGCCAGCTGCTCGACGTGCGCGTGTACGAGTTCGACAAGGCGATGCGCATGCGCGCCATCATCACCGCGGCCAGCGCCAGCTTCAGCGGCAACGGCACCTGGCGCTTGCAGAACGTCACCGAGACCCTGTTCACCAACAGCCGCACGCTGCCCGAACCGGGCGCGCCGGTGCCGGCCGGGCAGACCATCCAGAGCACCTTCGGCCAGGATACCAGCGCGGTCGCCACGCGCCGGCTCGACAGCCTCGACCTGGTCTCGGAGATCACGCCGAAAATCTTGCAGGTCTCGCGCCGCGATCCCGAGCGCATGTCGGCCAACGAACTGGCGGTGTACTCGCGCCACCTGGTCGAGAACCGCCAGGAGAGCGAACGCTTCCAGATCGCGTTCTGGAAAAAGCTGATCGATCCGCTGGCGATCTTCGTGTTGATGGCGCTGGCCTTGCCCTTCGCCTACCTGCACACCCGCAGCGGTGGGGTCAGCCTGAAGATCTTTATCGGCATCATGATCGGGGTCAGCTTCATCCTGATCAACTCGCTGTTCTCGCACCTGGGCCTGTTGTCGACCTGGCCGGCCTTCTTCACCGCGGCCGCGCCGAGTCTGCTGTTCCTGGCGCTGGCGATCGGCGCGCTACGCTGGGTGGAGCGGCACTGATGAACGGTCCGACGAATCGGCGCGCCCTGGTCCTGTTCGCGCACGGCGCCAGGCTTGCTTCCTGGGCCGCGCCCTTCGAGCGCCTGAGGGACATCACGCAGGCCCGCCTGCCCGACTGCGAAGTCACGCTGGCCTTCCTCGAGCTGATGGAGCCGCGCCTGCCGGCGGTGGTGGCCGGACTGGTCGAACGCGGCGTGCTCGACGTGACCGTGGTGCCGGTCTTCCTGGGGCAGGGCGGCCACCTGCTGCGCGACCTGCCGCTGCTGGCCGAGGACCTGCGCGCGGCGCATCCCGGGCTCGCCTTGACAGTCGCCGGCGCGGTGGGCGAAGACCCGGACGTGCTGGCGGCGATGAGCGACTACTGCCTCAGGGCCCTGGGCTGAGACGCTTCGTCCCGCTTCGCCTTCTTCTCACACCGCTGTCTTCGCGTAGTGCGCCACGCGCTCGTGGATCCAGGCATGGCTGCGCGCCAGTGCCAGTGCGGCCATGTGCGTCGGGAAGTGGATGAAACCGTGGGGCGCCTCGGGCAGGACGTGCAGCTCGACGTCGGCCTCCTTGCGCCAGCGCTGCGCCATGTGCGTCGTGTCGTCGCGCAGCGGGTCGCGCTCGCCGGCGAACATCAGGGCCGGCGGCATGCCGGCCAGGTCGCCGTAGAGCGGCGACAGAGACGGGTGGCGCCGGCCGGCGTCGTCCAGGCCCGGAGTCAGCATGCGCAGCGCCGAAACCATCGACGGGCCGTGCAACAGCAGCGTGTCCGGACCGGCTGCGCGCACGCTCGGGCTGCCGGCCAGGTCGTAGACGCCATAGAACAGCACCGCGCCGGCCACGCGCCGCAGCAGCGCAGGCCAGGCCTGCAGGCGCAGCAGCGTGCAGGCGGCCAGGTGGGCGCCGGCCGATTCGCCGACGAGGAAGACGGGCAGGCCGCGGTATTCCGGCAGACCGCCATCCAGCGCCCAGCGCGCGGCCAGCAGGCAGTCGTCGATGATGGCCCCGATGGGCGCGCTGGTGGCGAGGCGGTAGTCGACCGAGACCACGGCGGCCGTGCAGGCAGCGACGCGCGCCGCGTTGAAGCGGTCGTCCATGCAGGCGTTGCCGATCACCCAGCCGCCGCCGTGGATGTCGAGCACGACGGCCCGCACGCGGCCGGCCGGGCGCAGGATGCGTACGGGCACGCGCTGATTGCCGATGGCGGCAAGGCGGCGCTCGAGCTGCACGCCGCCGCGCGCCAGCCTGCGGTCCGCCCCGGACTGCGAGACCCGAAGCAGTGCCTGGCCCAGCATCGGCAGGACGCGGTTGCGAACCCGGAACCGCGGCGCCCAGGCGAGCTTGCGGTTGAAGCGGCGGGCTTCCTCCAGGGTGGCGGCGTCGAGCGGAAGGGTGGTCATCGTGTGCTGTCGGCTGGGGCGATTGCGGTGATGATAACAGCGCGATCGCAGCGGCGTCCTGGCGCCGCAGGCCTTCCCCTCGCCGCGTCGTTTCGCAATGCTGCCGCTTTGGCAAAGCTTTCGATGTCGGCTTGATAAGGACTGCGGCGAACTCGCCACGGATTGTTCCGAATCATTGCCGCTTCCCGCTTGGCGGTTTGACAGCCCATCGGAATACGCCCACACTGCTCGGGCTATTCCGGATGAGTCCGGACCCGTCAACCAACCGCCCCGCGCCATGCTTGCACCGCTCCTGAAGCACCTCGTCGCCGCGCTGCTGCGGCCTGTCCAGGCCCTGTTCCGGCGCATCTCGCGCCTGCCGGCCGCCCTGGTCGTCGAAATGCGTTGCGCCCGGCGGATCGATGCGGCGGCGCGCCGGATATCCACCATGCGCGCCAAGATCGCCGCCATGTCCTGCCACCTGAGCGCGGGCAGCATCCCGGGGCGGGTCGACGCCGACCGCAACTTGCGGCGCATGCTGGCCGAACTGAAGGACGACCTGAGCGAGATGCGGCGCGACCTGGCGCAATGGCACGTCAAGGAATGCCGCGGCCGCGCCGGCGCGCGCCTGGAAGCGGCGATCGCCCAGTTGAACCGCATCGCGGCCGATACCTGGACCGCGGCGGACCGGCTCGTGATCCAGATCGAGGAATACGACGGGGCGCGGGCGCATTGCCCGGGGTGAGGGGGGCGCTGAAGCAGCGGCGCTAGCGTGCGTCGGCCAGGCGCCGGGATACGCGATACTGGGGGCCTGTCCATCAGCCAGCGCCCGACCATGGAAGCACCCACCATGCCTTTTCTCGTCCTCACCCGTGAGGGATTCGAGGACCTCGTCGCGCGCGTGCGCCCGGCCGGCGCACGCCTGCACCTGAACCCGGGTATCGCCAGCGACGCCGAGCTGGCCCGCCTGCGCGCCGAAGGCGCACGCGTCGCGCTCGTGCCGGCGCCGATCGACCCGGGCCGCCCCGGCGACATCGAGGCGGCCCTCGATGCGCTTGGTCCCGGAGCGCACTGGATCGAACGTGCGTCGACCCTGCCGCGCTTTGCGCCTGACCTTGCGCCTGCGTCCGGAGAGCGTGCGCCGGCGCCGCCGCCACAGCAGATCACCCCGGAGCGCCGCGAAGCGCTGCGCCAGCGGCTCGCCGACACCGCCGGGGTATTCGCCCGCCGGGCCCTGCGCCGCCTGCGTGCGCCCGGCTTCGGCCGGCAACTGATGCTGATTCCCTACCTGGGCTTCGGCAATGCGGACAAGCTCTGGATCAAGGGGCGGGTGCTGGACGAAGTCGCCTTCCGCGAACAGGCGCACGACGACAGCGGCTGGCGCAACCTGGTCGCCCTGTACCGCCGGCTGGAAGCCGACGAAGTCGCCGGCGCGCGCGTGGTGGCGCGCTTCCAGGGGCGCAGCTACGAGGCGGTCACCGACGACGGTGGCTACTTCGCGTTCGAGATCGCGGCCGATACGCCGCTGCCGGGCGGCGCCCACAGCATCGCATTGGAACTGCCGGACGCGCGCACGCCGGAGGGCGAGCCGGTACGCGCCGCGGCCGAGGCGCTCGTCCCCGCGGCCACGGCGCGTTTCGGCATCATCAGCGACATCGACGACACGGTCCTCTGGACCAACGTGACCAACAAGCTGAACATGGCCCTGATGCTGGCCCGCACCAACGCCCACACGCGCAAGCCCTTCAAGGGCGTGGCCGCCTTCTACCGCGCGCTGCGTGACGGGGCCGGCGGCAGCGAGGCCAATCCCGTGTTTTATGTGTCGAGCAGCCCCTGGCACCTGTTCGGGCCGCTGGTCGACTTCCTGCGCATCCAGGGCATTCCGCTCGGGCCGCTGCTGCTGCGCGAGATCGGCCTGCGCGACGTGTTCAAGCTGAACCAGCATGGCAACCACAAGCTCGACAAGATCGAGCTGATCCTGCGCCTCTATCCGGACATGCAGTTCGTGCTGATCGGCGACAGCGGCGAGCGCGATCCCGAGATCTATGCGGAGGTGGTGCGGCGCCACCCGAGGTCGGTGCGGATGATCTACATCCGCAACGTCAATCCCGACCCGGCGCGCATCGACGCGCTCGACCGCCTGATCGAGGAGGTCAGCGCCACCGGCACCCAGTTGGTGCTGGCGCCGGACAGCGTGTTCGCCGCTTCGCATGCGGCGGCGGAAGGATTGATCCTGGTCGACCGGCTGGCGGCGGTGCGCCAGGACAAGCGCGAGGACGAGGGCAAGCCGGCGGCCGGCTGATTGCGGGAAAGGGAGAGGAAGGCCGGTGCCAGGCGGGCCTGGAGCGGTGAAGCTGTGCTCAGGTGCGCGCGGCCGGATTCGCTTGCTGGTGCTCGCGCAGGCGCAGCGCCTCCCCGATCATCACCAGCACCGGCCCGTGCGCGGCATCGAGCCCGCGCGCCAGGTCGGCCAGCGTCAGGCGCTCGACGCGCTCGTCCTCGCGGCTGCAGTTCTCGACCACCACCACCGGCGTGTCCATGCTGCGGCCCTGGGCCAGCAGGCGCTCTGCGGTGGCCGCGGCTTCGCGTCCGCCCATGTACTGGATCATGGTGTCGGTATGGGGCAGGGCGGGGTGGTCAGGCTGGTCCGGCGCCGTGCTGGAAGTGAAGAAGGCGACGCTGCGCGCCACGCCGCGCTTGGTGAGGGGTTGCCTGGTGGCGGCGGCGGCGGCCACCGCGGTGGTGATGCCGGGGACGACCTCCACGTCGATGCCCTGCGCTTCGAGCGCGCGCAATTCCTCGTCGGCACGGCCGAACAGCATCGGGTCGCCGCCTTTCAGGCGCACGACCATCCGGTACTTCTGCGCGCAGTCGACCAGCAGGCGGTTGATCGCCTCCTGGGCCGTGGAGCGCTGGCCGGAGCGCTTGCCGACCGGGATCTTCTCGGCCTGGGCGCACAGGGCCAGCATCTCGGGCGTCACCAGGGCGTCGTAGAGCACGACCTCGGCCTGCGCCAGCAGGCGTGCGCCACGTACGGTGATCAGGTCGGCCGCACCCGGGCCGGCGCCGATCAGGTAGACCTTCCCGAATTCTGCCCCGAGTTCCCCCATCAAACTGCTCCTGTTATTCGCCGAGACGAATCATACCCGCTGCGACGGTCTGGTGCGTGACTTCGTCGATCAGGATGAAGGCGCCGGTCGCACGGATGTCGGCGTAGGCGTCGGCCGCGAGCGGCTGCTGCACCGTCAGGTTGATGCGTGCGATGTCGTTCAGCTTCAGGGCCTCGGCAGGGTTGTCCACGGCCTTGCGTTCCTGGGTGTTCACGTCGAGCAGGGTGTCCACTTTCGTGACCTTGGCCGCGGTCTGGCGCGTGCCGTGCTTGATCCAGTACTTGCGGCGCAGGTCCAGCGGCTCGTCCGACATCCAGCACACGTCGGCCACGACCTGCTTGAGCAGGGTCGCCGGCGCGTCCAGGCTGGCCAGGGTGTCGCCGCGCGAGATGTCCAGGTATTCGTTCAGCAGCAGGGTGATCGACTGGCCGGCGCTGGCGCTCTGCAGGGAACCGTCGAAGGTGACGATGTCCTTGACGGTTGCCGTCTGGCCCGAAGGCTGCACGACCAGCTTGTCGCCGACCGAGACCTTGCCCGATTCGATGCGGCCCATGTAGCCGCGGAAGTCCTTGGCTTCGTGGCCGTTGTGGCGGGCCACCAGCTGCACCGGGAAGCGGAAGGGCGCGCCGTGTGCTTCGTCGTAAACCGTGAGCGACTCCAGCAGCTCGATCAGGGTCGGGCCCTGGTACCAGGCCATGTTCTCGCTCGCCTCGACCACGTTGTCGCCGGCCAGGGCCGACAGCGGAATCGCGGTCACGTCCTTCAGCCCCAGCGAATCGGCGAACTCGCGGTAGGCGGCGACGATACGGTCGTAGACGCCCTGGTCGTAGTTCACCAGGTCCATCTTGTTGACGGCAACGATCACGTGCTCGATCTGCAGCAGCTTGGCGATGGTCGAGTGGCGCTTGGTTTGAATGAGCAGGTTGACCCCACCGTCTTCACGGAGTTTCACCTTCGAGACGTCGACCAGGATGATCACGGCGTCGGCGGTCGAGGCGCCGGTCACCATGTTGCGGGTGTACTGTTCGTGGCCCGGGGTATCGGCGATGATGAACTTGCGCTTCGGGGTGGCGAAGTAGCGGTAGGCCACGTCGATCGTGATGCCTTGCTCGCGCTCGGCCTCCAGGCCGTCGGTCAGCAGCGACAGGTCGATCGTGTCGCCCACGGTGCGCTTGTGCTTCGAGCGCGAGACGGCGGCCAGCTGGTCGGCGAAAATGCCCTTGCTGTCGTACAGCAGGCGGCCGATCAGGGTGCTCTTGCCGTCGTCGACGGAACCGGCGGTGATGAAGCGCAGCAGGCTGTGCTGGGTCAACGTGTTGATAGATGCGTCAGTCAGTGCGTTCATCAGAAATATCCTTGCTTCTTGCGTTTTTCCATCGAGGCTTCGGAGGTCTGGTCATCCATCCGGGTCGCGCCGCGCTCGGTCACCTGCGTGACGGCGGTCTCGGCGATGATGGCCTCGACCGTGCTCGCGTCGGACGAGACCGGGCAGGTGCAGGAAATGTCGCCGACGGTGCGGAAGCGCACGGTCTGGGTTTCCACGGTCTCACCTTCCTTTGCCGGGGTCAGCGGGGTCAGCGGCACCAGCAGGCCGTTACGCGGAATCACCTGGCGCTGGTGGGCAAAATAGATCGAGGGCAGGGCCAGCTTTTCGCGGGCGATGTATTGCCAGACGTCGAGCTCGGTCCAGTTCGAGATCGGGAACACGCGCATGTTCTCGCCCGGGTGGACGCGGGTGTTATACAGGTCCCACAGTTCCGGACGCTGGGCCTTCGGGTCCCACTGGCCGAATTCGTCGCGGAAGGAGAAGATGCGCTCCTTGGCGCGGGCCTTTTCCTCGTCGCGGCGGGCGCCGCCGATGCAGGCGTCGAAGCCGTGTTCGGCGATGGTTTCCAGCAGGGTCACGGCCTGGGCCGCGTTGCGCGAGTCGGTCTGCGGGTTACGCAGGCGCACCGTGCCCTTCTTGATCGAGTCCTCGACCGAGCCGACGATCAGGCGCTCGCCCAGTTCGGCCACGCGGGCGTCGCGGAAGGCGATCACCTCGTCGAAGTTGTGGCCGGTATCGATGTGCACCAGCGGGAAGGGGAATTTACCTGGGCGGAAGGCCTTCTCGGCCAGGCGCAACAGCACGACCGAGTCCTTGCCGCCCGAGAACAGCAGGGCCGGATTCGTGCATTCGGCCGCCACTTCGCGCAGGATGTGGATCGCCTCGGATTCGAGGGCGTCGAGGTGGCGCGCGTTGACGTCGGCGAGGACGCCCGTCGTGTCAGAAAGATTCGTCATGAACTGAGCCTTGTATTCTTGAAGTGGCGTAATAAATCAGGCTGCCACGGATTTAATGCGAATGAGTTTGCCGTCGACCACGTGCAGGCCGCATTCCTTCGACTCCGGGTTTTCCCACCACCAGCGGCCGGCGCGCACATCCTCGCCCGGCTGGATCGCGCGGGTGCAGGGTTCGCAGCCGATCGAGGGATAGCCACGGTCGTGCAGGGCGTTGTAGGGCACGTCGTTGGCGCGGATGTATTCCCAGACCTCGTCCTCGCTCCAGTCGGCCAGCGGATTGAACTTGGTCATGAAGTGGGCCGGATCGTCCTCCTCCACGCGCAGGTCGGAACGGGTCGCGGACTGGGCGCGGCGCTGGCCCGTGATCCAGGCCTTGTTGCCGAGCAGGGCGCGGCCCAGCGGCTCGACCTTGCGCACGCGGCAGCATTCTCGGCGCATCTCGATGCTGTCGTAGAAGGCATTCAGGCCATTCGCGGCGACATAGGCATCCACGGCTTCGGTCTGCGGGCGGAACAGGGCGATGTCGTAGCCATAGTGGGCCTTCACCTGCTCCAGCACCGCCAGGGTTTCCTTGTGCAGGCGACCCGTTTCCAGCGAGAAGATGCCGATCGGCAGCTTGTTCTTCAGGATCAGGTCGGTCAGCACCATGTCCTCGGCGGCCAGGCTGGAGGCGAACACGGCCGGAGTGAATTCGGCCACGATGCGCTCGAGGATGGCGCGGGTGTCCTGCACGCGTTGCGCGAGATCGCTCATTGGTTTTTCCTCAGATGCCGGCGCCGATGTCGCTGTGCTCGGGTTTCACGTCGCGCTCGGCGCGGCGGAACAGCGGCAGCGGTTGGTCGACGGATGCCTGGTAGGTTTCCGAGAACACGGTCAGGCCCTTCAGCGCGTCATGGATGGACCGGTCCTGGCGGGTGGCATAGGCGTTGAAGCCCACGCGCGACATCGAGAACAGCTGGTCGCGCAGCACGTCGCCGATCGCGCGCAGCTCACCGGTATAGCCCAGGCGCTTGCGCACGTTGTAGGCGATCGAGTAGCCGCGGCCGTCGCTGAATTTCGGGAAGTCGACCGCGATCACCTGGAAGCGGTCCGATTCGCCCTTGAGGCTTTCGAAGCGCTCGTCGGCGGCGATCCACACGCCGATTTCGGCGCGCTGACCCAGCGTTTCTTTCTGCGCCAGCCAGACGCTCAGCGGAACGATGACCTTGCCTTCCGGGATCACGACGGTTTCAGCGGCTTCGCCTTCTTCGAGACGCAGCACGCGCCAGTCGTCGGCCACCACTTCACGGCCGCGGATGATTTGTTCGTGGACTACTTCAAGCATGGTCTTCCCCAACCAGTTCGCCCGCCGGGATCGGCGTGGCATACACGTGTTCCTTGAATGGCGTAATGCCCAGGCGCTGCGCGGTTTCCGCAAAACGTTCGCCTTCGAAGCGGTTTTCGACATACACGTTCAGCAGGCGCCCGATCACTTCCGGCATCTGGCCGGCCGAGAACGACGGGCCGATGATCTTGCCGATGGCCGCGTTGTTGCCCTGCGCGCCGCCGATCGAGACCTGGTACCACTCGCTGCCGTCCTTGTCGACGCCGAGCACGCCGATGGAGCCCACGTGGTGGTGGCCGCAGGCGTTGATGCAGCCCGAGATGTTCAGCTCGATGTCGCCGATGTCGTGCTGGAAGTCGAGGTCGTCGAAACGCTCGGCAATCGCAGCGGCGATCGGGATCGACTTGGCATTCGCCAGCGAGCAGAAGTCGCCGCCCGGGCAGGAAATGATGTCGGTCAGGAGGCCGATGTTCGGCGTCGCCAGGCCTTTCGACTTGGCCAGTTGCCAGACTTCGAACAGGCTTGACTGCTTGACGTCGGCCAGCACCAGGTTCTGCTCGTGGGTCACGCGCAGCTCGCCGAAGCTGTACTTGTCGGCCAGGTCGGCAACGAAATCCATCTGCTCGGCGGTGGCGTCGCCCGGCGGCACGCCGGTTTTCTTCAGCGACAGCACGACGGCGGCATAGCCCGGCACCTTGTGCGGCTTGACGTTGCGATTGAGCCAGTTAGCGAAGGCCTTGTTGTCCGGATGCGCGGCGGTCGGATCGGTGTCATGCAGGGTCTCGTAGGCCGGCGGCTGGAAGTAGGCGGCCACGCGGTCGTATTCCTCGCGGGTCAGGGTTTCCGGACCATCCTTCAGGTCCTGCCATTCTTCCTCGACCATGCGCGCGAATTCCTCGACGCCCAGGGACTTCAGCAGGATCTTGATACGGGCCTTGTACTTGTTGTCGCGGCGGCCGTACGAGTTGTACACGCGCATCACGGCTTCGGTATAGGTCAGCAGGTGCTGCCAGGGCAGGAATTCGCGGATCACGCTGCCGATGATCGGGGTGCGGCCCATGCCGCCGCCGGCCATGAACTTGAAGCCGACTTCGCCCGCTTCGTTCTTCACCAGGGTCAGGCCGATGTCGTGGATCGCGATCGCGGCGCGGTCTTCCACGGCGCCGTTGATGGCAACCTTGAACTTGCGCGGCAGGGCGATGAACTCGGGATGGAAGGTGCTCCACTGGCGCAGGATCTCGGCAAAGGGGCGCGGGTCCATGATCTCGTCGGCGGCAACGCCGGCGAACTCGTCAGTGGTAATGTTACGGATGCAATTGCCCGAGGTCTGGATTGCGTGCATCTCGACCGAGGCCAGGTCGGTCAGGATGTCCGGCGTCTGCTCCAGCTCGATCCAGTTGTACTGGATGTTCTGGCGCGTCGTGAAGTGGCCGTAGCCGCGGTCGTACTTGCGCGCGATATGGGCGAACATGCGCATCTGCGCGGTCGACAGCAGGCCATAGGGCACGGCGACGCGCAGCATGTAGGCATGACGCTGCATGTACAGGCCGTTCTGCAGGCGCAGCGGCAGGAACTCTTCTTCGGTCAGCTCGTCGTTCAGGCGACGTTGCACCTGGTCGCGGTACTGCGCAATGCGTTCGCGGACGATGAGATGGTCGTATTGGTCGTAACGGTACATTTGAAATCCCGAGTGAAGGTCATGGAGACCCGTTTAGCTAGCTTGAATGGTAAGGGCGGAGAAGCTTATTCCAAACTACTGACAATTTATTTGCTTATATGCGGTAGGGGCATAAGCATTCGCATAAAATAACGGCTGGCGTTTTCACCAAGAGTCTGTTCCAGTAGGGACGGGGAAGCGGATGGCGTTAGCATGGCAAGCGCGGGCAAGGCGGGAGGAGGCGGCATGGTGGTTCCATGCCAACGACGAGCAACGCAGCCCGCGCTTGTCAGGCGCGCCAGCAGCGACTCGGACCTGCTGGAACAGGCTCTCACTACATAACAACAGGAATGAACCTTCATCAATTGCGCTTCGTACGCGAAGCCGTGCGCCAGAACTACAACCTCACCGACGCGGCGAAGGCCCTGTTCACCTCCCAGCCCGGGGTGTCGAAGGCCATCATCGAACTGGAAGAAGAGCTCGGGGTCGACATCTTCACGCGCCATGGCAAGCGCATCCGCGGCCTGACCGAGCCGGGCCGGCTGGTGCTCGCCTCGGTCGAACTGATCATGCAGGAAATTGATAGCCTGAAACGCATCGGCAAGGAATACGCTGCCCACGACAGCGGCAGCTTCACCATTGCCACCACCCACACCCAGGCGCGCTACATGCTGCCGAAAGTGGTGCAGGCTTTCATGGGCAAGTTCCCGAAGGTGAGGTTGTCCTTATTGCAAGGCAATCCGAAGCAGATCGCCGACATGGTCAAGAACGGCCAGGCGGACCTGGCGATCGCCACGGAGTCCATCGCCGCCGTCGACGGCTTGATCACGCTGCCGTGCTACCAGTGGGAGCACGTGGTGGTGGTGCCGCCGGAACACGAGCTGCTGCGCTCGAAAGCGGTGTCGCTGGAAGAAATCTCCACCTATCCGCTGATTACCTACGACGCCGCCTTCGCGGGCCGCAGCAAGATCGACCACGCTTTTTCCCTGCGCGAACTGAAGCCGGACGTGCTGCTCGAAGCCATCGACGCCGACGTCATCAAGACCTATGTCGAACTGGGAATGGGCGTGGGCATCATCGCCGGCATGGCCTTCGACCCGGAGCGCGACCGCAACCTGCGCGCCATTCCCGTCGGCCACCTGTTCGGCATGAACGTCTCGCGCGTGGCGGTCAAGCAGGGCGCCTACCTGCGCAGCTACATCTACACCTTCATCGAGCTGCTGGCGCCGAGCCTGAACCGCAAGATGGTCGAGGCGGCGATGCGCGGCGGCGACAACTATGAGCTGTAAGAGAACATCATGAGCAATCAACAAGTAGCAAAATACTATGCCCTGCTGGGCGAAGCCGTCGAAGACATCTACCTCGAGCCGGACATGGACGAGGACATCGACGACATGAGCATCCACCTCGGCAACGTGCTGGCCGGCCACACCGTGCTGGAACTGGGCTGCGGCACCGGTTACTGGACCGAAGTCGTGGCCGAGTCGGCCGCCTCGGTGCTGGCTGTGGACATCAACGCCAACCTGGTCGACATCGCGCGCGAACGCGGCATGCCGGAAGGAAAAGTCACGTTCCGGGTGGCCGACGCCCTCGACCTGCCTGAGGACATTGGTAAATTCTCGGCCGTGCTGGTGAGCTTCCTGTGGTCGCACCTCACGAAAAGCGAGCAGGACAGGCTGCTGGCCGGCCTGAAGAAGCGCCTGCGCAAGGACGTGCTGCTGGTGATCCTCGACGAGTCCTTCGTCGAAGGCTTCAGCGAGACCACGGCGCGCACCGACGCCGAAGGCAATACCTGGGAAATCCTGACCACGGATGACGGCGAACGCTTCGAGCTGCCCAAGAGCTACCCGGCCGACAGCGCCCTGCGCAAGCGGGTCGGCACGGTCGGCAAGGAAATCAAGATCGAGCGGATCGAGTTTTTCTGGATCCTGACCTGCCGGTTGAAATGACCACAAGAGGCAGCGACTCGTAGCCCGTAGGGTGGGTTTTCGAACCCACGGGGTAGCACATTCGAACATCGAAACGCGTGCGAACGAAGAAGGCCGACGATCATCGCATCGCTGCGAGATCATCGGCCTCGTTGTTTCGAGCGCCGTACCGCATGGACACAGGTGTCCACCCTACGCCTCTGCCAAAGTACGTGGCCGAAAGGGAGGCGTAGGGTGGACTCCCGAGTCCACGCGGTACCACCGATGAATATCGAAACGCCTGCCAACGACAAGGGCCGATGATCATCGCATCGCTGCGAGATCATCGGCCTCGTTGTTTCAAGCGCCGCACCGCGTGGGGTCATTGAAGCCAGTGGCTTCAATGACGAACCCACCCTGCGCCCGTGCGCACGTACGTGGCCGAAAAGGGCGCCGAAACTGCGCGCTCCATCACACGCTTAGAACGAGTGACGCACACCCACCGTGAACGCGCTCGGATCCGCGCCCAGGGCGGTGGCCGGCGGGGTGACGTTGGTCGACGACGAGTTGATGCCGAACACGCCGCGCTCGTTGTTGCGCATGGTGCCATAGGTCGTGTACAGGTTGGTGCGCTTGGACAGCGAGTAGCTGTAGGCCACGGCCCAGAGGTTGCCCTTGGCGCCGTTGTCGATTTCGTTGCGCTGCAGGTTGACGAAGAACTTGTTCGGGCCGGCGGTGTAGGCGCCGCCGACGTTGATCTGTTCGAACTTGTTGTTGTTGCCGGTCTGGTCGGCCACCAGGTAGTTGCCCTTCAGGTCGAAGGCGCCGAAGCTGTAGCCGGCGCCGAAGGCGTACTCCTTGTCGTCGCCGGTCGCCAGGCGCTCGAGCTGGTGGTAGCCGGCGCCCAGGTACAGGCCGCCGTTCTTGTATTCCAGGGCCACGCCCATCAGGTCGCCGGAAGGGTCGACGCTGCGCTCGCCGGCCGAGTAGGCGGCCAGGACCGAGAAGCCCGACATCGGGTTGCTCTTGTAGTTGACCGAGTTGCTCAGGCGGCGGGTCAGGCGGTTGCTGGTGAAGGCGGACAGGTTGCTGCCGTAGAAGCCCTGGCCGAACACGTCGGAGGCGGCGGCGACCGAGGCGATCGGGCTGTATTCGCGGCCCACGGTCAGCTGGCCGAAGTTGCCTTGCAGGCCGATCACCGAACGGCGGCCGAACAGCGAGGAGTCGGCGGCGCCGGTGTCGAGCGCGACGCCGGCTTCGATGTTGAAGATGGCTTTCAGGCCATTGCCCAGATCTTCGGTGCCGCGAAAGCCGATGCGGCTGCTCGACTGGTTGCCCGAATTGATGACGGTGCGGCGCTTCTCGCCCGGCGCATCGGTGTCTTCGACGGCGATGGCCGCGTCCATGACGCCGTAGATGGTGACGTTGGTCTGCGCATGCGCGAACAGCGGGAGGGTCGTGATCAGCGCTGCGGCCAGGGCTTTGTATTGCATGAAGATCTCCAATAAGGTTCAACGAAGGATTGAGTTGGCGTGGGGCAAACTCAAGGTCGAGCGAATCTTATCGGAACAATATGTCGACTTGATGACAAGGCGGCATGGCGCTGCCGGACAGCGCGGCGGCTGCAGAAACCGGCTAAACGATATGGCTTGCCACCGGCAGTACGATGTCGATGCGCGTGCCTGGCCCATCGTCGGGGCCGATCGTGATCTCGCCCTTCAGGCCCCAGACCCGCTCGCGCATCCCGACCAGGCCGAGCGACTCGGCCTTTTCCATGTCGGTTTCGTCGATGCCGCGGCCGTCGTCGCGAATGGTGATCAGGAGTTCGTGGTCGCTGCGGTAGAGTGTCAGGGTGACGCGCGTGGCCTGGGCATGGCGCGCGACATTGGTCAGCGCTTCCTGCACGATGCGGAAGATCGCGGTGCTGGCCTGGTCGTCCAGGCGCAGCTCGGCTTCGTCGGCCAGCAGCTCGCAGGCGATGCCGTGGCGCTCGACGAAGTCGTCACGCAGGCCCTGCAGCGCGAAGTACAGGCCGCCCTCGTCGAGCGCGCGCGGGCGCAGGTTGGTGGCAATGCGGCGCAGCGAAGTGATGGCGGTGAGCAGGTTGGCGTCCATGCCGGCGATCAGGCGCAGCGAGTCCGGGGAGCCGGCGCAGGTGTCGCGCAGCAGGGTCAGGTCCATGCGCAGCGAGGCCAGCAGCTGGCCGAGGTCGTCGTGCAGTTCGCGCGAAATATGGGTGCGTTCCTCTTCGCGGATGGTCTGCAGCGCGGCCGACAGCTGGCGCAACTGGTCGTGCGAGCGCGCCAGTTTCTGCTGCACGCGCTGGCGTTCGGAGACGTCGCGCAGGATGATGGTGTAGAGCGTGACGCCGTCCTGGAAGGCGTCGGTGATCGAACCCTCGATCGGGAAGACGTCGCCGCCAGCGCGCAGACCGACGCCGGCATAGTCGGTGGCGCGGCGCCCGGCGCGCCCGCCGCCCTGGAAGTAGTCGAGCGGACTGCGGCCTTGGTTGGCCGGCGCCCGGATGAAATTCGCCATTGGCTGGCCGAGCATTTGTCCGACGCTGACGCCGAACATGGCCGCCGCGGCCGGGTTGGCCAGCACCACGCGGCTGAACTCGTCCGCGGAAATGATCGCCTCGCCGGCATTGTCGACGATGCGGCGGCTGTGGCGGGTCGGGGCGTCGCCGTGGCTGTCGGTGTTCAGGCGGGAGATCAGGTGCCCGCCGAGCAGGCCCAGCGCGAATACCGCTGCGCTGCGCCCGCGCCGGCGCATCGTGCGCTGATGTGTCATGGATCGTTCTGCGATGGAGCCCGCGGCGCGGGCCAGCTGTTACGATACGGCGCGAAGGCTGGGGTGGGCTTGAGGAGGGACAAGCGGTCGCGGGCGGTGGCCGTGCGCTTGCGGACTTTGCAGGATGGGCTCGAAAGCCCACCCTGCGAAAAACAGCCCTTACATCTGCTTGAACAGGTGCAGGAAACTGCGGCTCACTTCCAGCTTTTCGGGACGCCCCTTGATCAGGACGAGGTGACGGCCGCGGATGTCGCGCGTGACGCCTTCGATCGCATTCACGTTCACCAGGGTGGCGCGGTGGATCTGCCAGAACAGCGAAGGGTCGAGTTCCTCGGCCAGGTCGCGCACCGGCTTCCTGATCAGGGCCTCGAACTTCTCGGTCTGCACGCAGGTGTATTTTTCGTCCGAGCGGAAGAACAGGATCTCCTCGACCGGGATCATGCGCAGGTCCTGGCCGATGCTGGCCTGGATCCATTGCAGGTGCTTGGGCTTGGGTGCCGCGATCTTTTCGGCCAGTTGCGAAAGCATGGCGGTGACGCTGTCGTTCACGGCCGCGCCCGGCTTGCCATTGCTCGCCTCGAGGCGGGCCTTGAGACGTTCGACCGTCACCTTCAACCGCTCCGGTTCCGAGGGTTTCAGCACGTAGTCGACCGCGCCGCGCTCGAACGCCTCGACCGCATACTGGTCGTAGGCGGTGACGAACACGATCTGGCTGCGCTCGCCGATCTCGCGCGCCGCTTCCATGCCGGTCTTGCCCGGCATGCGGATGTCGAGGAAGGTCAGGTCGGGCCGATGCTGGCCGACCAGCTCGACGGCTTCCTCGCCGTTCTTCGCTTCGCCCACGATTTCCAGTTCCGGCCACACTTGTTCCAGGCGCATGCGCAGCTGGTCGCGCATCAGTCTTTCGTCGTCGGCAATAATCGCGGTTGGCATGTTGTTATCCGGTCGGGAAGAGAGAGTGACAATTATTCAAGAAAACGGCGTGCAGGGCAAGCCGCCGGCTTGCCGATCGGCCTCTCGCCGCAGGCTTAACGCGACACCTGGTAGGGCACCTCGACCATGGCGATGACGCCGGTCGGGCTGTTGGCGGCGATATGGAGCTGGCCGGCATCGCCGTGCAGCAGGCGCAGCCGTTCGCGGATGGTCGGCAGGCCCAGGCCCGTGCCGTTGCTGGGCACCACGCCAAAGCCCACGCCATCGTCGGTGACGGTGACGCGCAGCTTGCCGTCGGCCACGTCGGCGACGATCTTCAGGGTGCCGCCCTCGGGCTTGCATTCGAGGCCGTGCTTGATCGCGTTCTCGACCATCGACTGCAGCATCATCGGCGGGAAGGCGGCGTTGCGCAGGCCGTCGGGGATCTGCATGTCCACCGTCAGGCGTTCTTCCATGCGCATCTTGAGCAGGTTCAGGTAGGCGGTCACCATGTCGACCTCGCGCCCGAGGTTGGTCACCAGGGTGTTGTCGCGCATTTGCGGCAGCACGGCGCGCAGGTACTGGATCAGGCTGCGCTGCATGGCCGAGGCGCGCGGCGGATTGGTCTCGATCAGGTGCTCGACCGAGGCGAGCGTATTGAAGAGGAAGTGCGGCTCGACCTGGGCCTGCATCATCTGCATCTTCGCTTCCGACAGCTGGCGCTGCATCGACTCGCGTTCGGCGGCGGCATTCGCGGTCCGGGTCTGCAGTTCCGCGCGCTTCTTGCCGCCGACCAGGGCCTTGGTGCCGAACAGGGCCAGCACCAGCAGCCAGACGAAGCTGGTGAACCAGGTCGAAGCCTGCTTGTGGTAACGCGACACTTTCGCTTCGGCGGCATCGTCCACCGCGCCTTCGATCGCCACCGACAGTTCCTCGGCGATCTGCGGCGGCAGTTCGATGTGGACCGAATCGCCGCTGGGGTGCACGCCCTTGGGCAGGCTCAGGTCGGGCGAGGCCGGAGCGGCCGGCGCAGCAGGGGAGGCAGGAGATGCAGGAGAAGCAGGCGCAGGCGGCGCGGGCGGCGCCGGCGGCTCCCCCGTGCCCGGCTTGGGCTTGTTGCGTGGGCTGAAACGGATGCCGCTGTCGTCGATCAGGATGCTGGTTGTTTCCTTGCGCCCGCTGCGCTCGGCGCGCGGCAGGTCTTCGTCCGGGCCCGAGAACAGCTCTTCCTGCAGGATGGCGCCGGCGATCAGGGTCAGCGCGGCGAACAGGAAAAACTTCCACCACGACAGCTGCGTTACCCAGGTGGCCACCGCATCGAAGGCGCGGTAGAGCCACGACAGGATGCCGGAAAAATAATGATGGACGGGGCTACGGGCTTGCATGGTCGGGTATTTATTGAATGTCATTGCGGGTGCGAGTGTACCGCGTTGCCGCGCCCCGGTGCCGAAATATTGATGTTAAGTAATACATAGTTGTCGGCCGCCGAGTGTTGGAATGTCGCAACTTTACTCCCGGTCTGGCGTACAGGGCACGGGGTTTGCGACAGAGTGCAGAAAGGAGCAACCGGGATGCAGGAGCGGCGCCGGCGCGCCGTTGTAAGTTGCCAATGGTACATTTTAAACCTGTCAATCGGAAATGTTGCGCGGTATGATGGGATAACGTCCTGGCCGCGCCAGCCCATCTTCGTTCAATGAAAGGGTATGCCGATGTCTGCCGTTCCAAAACAGTACCGCCTCGTCACTCGCAGCGATTTCGATGGACTGGTCTGCGCAGTCCTGCTCAAGCACCTGAACCTGATCGACGACATCCTGTTTGTCCACCCCAAGGACATGCAGGATGGGAAGATCGCGATCTCCAGCCGCGACATCACTACCAATCTGCCCTATGTCGGCGGCGCCCACCTGGTCTTTGACCACCATTTGTCCGAGACCATGCGCAACAGCGGCGTGCGTCCGAACCACGTGATCCAGCCCGATGCGCCCTCGGCGGCGCGCGTGGTCTGGGACTACTACGGCGGCACGGCCGTCTTTCCCCCGGCCTGGCGCGAGATGATGGCCGCCGTCGACAAGGCCGACGCCGCCCGCTTCAGCCGCGAAGAAGTACTCGAGCCGGCCGGCTGGAACCTGCTCAACTTCCTGATGGACGCGCGTACCGGCCTGGGCCGCTTCCACGATTTTCGCATCTCGAACTACCAGTTGATGATGGCCCTGATCGAGGCCTGCCGCACCATGTCGATCGACCAGGTCATGGCGATGCCGGACGTGAAGGAGCGCACCGCGCTGTATTTCGAGCACAGCGAGCGCTGCAAGGAGCAGATTCGCCGTTGCGCCCAGGTCCACCGCAACCTGGTGGTGCTCGACCTGCGCGAGGAAAAGACGATTTTCGCCGGCAACCGCTCCATCGTCTATGCGCTGTTTCCCGAAACGAACATCTCGATCCATGTGCTGTGGGGCCTGAAGAACCAGAACACGGTATTTGCCACCGGCAAATCGATCCTGAACCGGACCTCGAAGACGAACATCGGCGCCCTGATGCTCGAATATGGCGGCGGCGGGCACGAGAATGCCGGCACCTGCCAGGTGTCGAATGAGATGGCGGAAGACGTGCTGGGGGCGCTGGTGCAACGCATCACCAGCGAGGGCTAATCCCGGCGCAGGCGTACTCACTGTCTGGTGGGCACGGGGCGCCCACCCTACGGTGTCCATGGATCGTAGGGTGGGCGCCCAGTGCCCACCATTGCCGGCGATTTGCCTGCGCCGCCCACCACCCTACGCCGGCAGCGGGTTGCGCACCAGTTCGCGGGCCGCGTCCGGCGGCATCGGTTCGCTGAACCATGCGCCCTGCAGGCCCTCGCAGCCGTGGGCCTTCAGGAACTCCATCTGCGAGCGCGTCTCGATGGCGTCGCCGATGACCGGCATCTGCAGGTTGTGGCCGATATCGATCAGGGTGCGCGCCATGACGCAGCCTTCGCGCGCCGCGTCGTCGGCGATCGCGTGCACCGCCTCCTTCGACAGCTTCAACTGGCCGACCGACAGCTCGCGCAGGAAGCCGAGGTCGGTCATGCCGTGGCCGAACTCGTCCACCGACAGCGTGAGGCCGAGCTGGCGCAGCTGCTCGGCCAGGTCGCGCACCTGGCCGGGGTTGCGCATCAGCGCTTCCTCGCGCAGCTCGATCTGCAGGCTGTCCGGCGCCAGCCCATACCTGGCCAGGCGGGTGGCGATGTTGGCGACGAAATCCTGCTGCATGTATTCGCGCACCGACACGTTGACCGAGACCGGCACCCCGGTCACCCCGAGTTCCTTCAGGTCGCGCAGGAACAGGCAGGCCTGGTCGAGCACCCAGGCGCCGAACTGGACGATGCGTCCGTTTTCCTCGGCCTCGGACAGGAAGGCGGCGGGCAGCAGCACGCCATGCTCGGGGTGGCGCCAGCGCAGCAGCGCCTCGAAACTCTTGACGGTGCCGGTGCGCGCATCGATGCAGGGCTGGTACAGCATGAACAGTTCGCCGCGTTCGACCGCGTGCGCCATGCCGGCGTCGAGCTTCTGGCGGGCGTCCGTGGTCGCCTTCATGTCGCTCGAGAAGAAGTAGATCTCGTTGCGGCCGGTCGCCTTGGCGTGGTACATCGCCACGTCGGCGGCGCGCACCAGGTCGGCGGCGGTATGGCCGTCGTGCGGATACACGGCCACCCCGAGGCTGGCGCCGACTGCGATTTCCTTGTGCATGAAGGAGACCGGCTGGGTCAGGCTCTGGCGCAGGCGCTCGATCATGCGCAGCGTGAAGCGCAGCGAAGGCTGGTTGACCAGCACCATCACGAACTCGTCGCCCGACATGCGCGCCACCGTATCGCTGTCGCGCACCGAGGCCAGCAGGCGCTTGGCCACCACCTTCAGCACCACGTCGCCGGCCTCGTGGCCGTGGGTATCGTTGATGGTCTTGAAGTTGTTCAGGTCGACCAGCACGGTGGCCACCAGCGACTTCTGGCGCTGCGCCAGGTGCAGGGCGTGCTCGAGCCGGTCCCACAGCAGGTTGCGGTTGGCCAGGCCGGTGAGGGCGTCGTGGTTGACCTCGTGCTCGAGGTGGGCGGTGCGCTGCTGGGTGGCGGTGACGTCGAGGATGATGCCGATGAAGTGGGTCGCGATGCCATGTTCGTCGATGACAGGCGTGATGCTCAGGTCGTTCCAGAACAGCTCGCCGTTCTTGCGCAGGTTGCGCAGCACCACGTGCACCGGCTGGCGCGCCGCCAGCGCCTGGCGCACCCGGGTGCGCTCGGCCGCGTCCATGCCGGGCGCGGCCATGAAGCGCGAATCGCGCCCGATCACTTCGTCGGCACGGTAGCCGGTGATGTGCTCGAAAGCCGGGTTGACGTATTCGATCGGGCTGTCGGTTCCGTCGATGCGGGTGATGACGATGCCGTTGCTGGCCGCATGCAGGGCGCGCTCGCGCAGGCGCAATTCGCGTTCCTGCTTGCGCAGCCGCGTGATGTCCAGCCCCATGCCGAACAGGTAATCGTCGCCGTCGCAGCTCAGGCGCGCGCCGCACAGCAGCATCGGTGTCTCGCGCCCGTCGCGGGACTGGACATCGGCCTCGAGCTCTACCTCCTCGCCGTTTTCGAACACGCGGCGAATGTTGTCGGCAATCATGGGACGGGTTTTCAGGTCGAACAGTTCGACCGCCCGCGTGGCGCCGGTTTCTTCCGTCGTCAGTCCGGTGAGGCGCTCGTGGTTGCGGTTCCACAGCACGAAGCGGCCCGCCCGGTTGATGGCATAGAAGGTGCCGGGCAGGACGTCGACGATGGCCGACAGCGGCGTGCGCCCGACGATGACCGATTCCGGGGTGGTTTCGTCCTGCACGTTGTCGATTGCCGCGACCCAGGCGTGGAGGGCGCCGCCCGCGGTGGCCTGGGGCTGCAGTACGAGCTGGGCCTTGACCGTGCCGCCGCCTGCATGGCGCAGCGCGGCCTTGTTGGCCTGGCCGTGGCTGGCGACCAGGTGGCGCCAGCGATCTTCCTTGTCTTCGGGATCCGTGCCCAGCACCAGGACGCACATTGCCTGCCCAATGGCGCCGGAAGGGGGAAAGCCCAGCAGGCGTTCGCACGCGTCGTTCCAGGTCATGATGATGCCGGCTTCATCGACCAGGAAGGCGGCATTGGCGGTTGGAACGGACACGGGCTGCATGGGCGTGGTCATGGAGCGCCTTTCACGTTGGGAGCGTTGCTGTTGGACTCGTCAATCCGGCACGTGTTCCCGAACTTCCCCCGTAGCGGCGGAAAATAAAAAAAGCCACGGCACAGGCCGTGGCTTCTTGTTCATCACGGCACAGCCGTGGCCAGCTTCCCGCTCCGACGCCGCTCAGGCCGCCGCGCTTTCCTGCTTCGGCGGCAGGGCGATCTCGTCGTTCACGCTGAACTGGTAGTCCTTGAACACGTGCTCGGCCGACAAGATCTGGTAATTGCCGTCCGCCAGCTTGTGCGTGGTGTCCTTCAGGCGGTAGGTGTAGTGGCCGCAGGTCCAGCAGTTGTAGTTGCGCATGTGCGTGCACAGGCAGGTCTTGTCCATCACCGACACCGTCTTCAGGTCCGGGTTGGCCTGCACTTCGCGGTTGTACGAGTTGATGTAGGCGCAGTTGCCGGTGGCATCGAGCAGGTAGCCATAGGACTCGCAGCCCGGACGGATGCCCGAGCCGATCGCCGGCGTGCTTTTCAGCATGCGCATCGGGTAGCCGGTCGGCGAGATGCCGTTGACGATGATGTCTTCCTCGCTGGCGCGGAAGTATTCCTGCTTGACGCTGTCGGGCATGCCGCATTCGTGGGTGACGGTGAAGCGGGTCGCCACCTGCACGCCGCCCACGCCTTTTTCCAGGAAGGCGACGGCGTCCGAACCGGTGAACACGCCGCCTGCCGCGATCAGCGGGATGTCGATCTGCTCGGCGCGCATGTAGGCCAGGATCTCGTCGATGATCGTGTGCAGGTCGTACTCGTTCCAGTCGAAACCGAAGCCCAGGTGGCCGCCGGCCAGCGGGCCTTCGACGATGATGTAGTCGGGCAGGCGGTTCAGCTTCGACACCTTGCGCAGGAACAGCTGCAGCGCGCGCACCGAGGACACGATGATGCCCAGCTTGGCGTCGCGGAAGCGCGGGTGGTCCTTGATCAGCTCGAACGAACCCAGGTGCAGGCCGGCCGACATGGTGATGCCGTCGATGCCCGCGTCCAGCGCCGCCGACAGGCGGGTGCGCAGGGTTTCCTTCGGCGCGTTCATGGTCAGCTTTTCCATGCAGTTCACGAAGATCAGGCCATCGCCCCGCTTCGCCGCCATGGTGGCGCCCACGTGCAGGCGGGTCGCCTCGGCCAGTCGCTCGAGGTCGAACTGCACCACGGACTTGTCCATGTTGTTGATGTTGAACTTGTAGAGCTTGGTCTTGTCCTTGACGAAGGTGGTATCGAACTTGCGGTCCGACACATCCGGCACCATCGCATCCGAGATGTGGCCGATGCCACCGAGGCGCGCCGCTTCCAGCGCGAGCTCGGACGTCGAAATGTCCACGCCCATTCCGCCGATCATGATGGGCACGTATTCCTTGTTGCCCAGACGCAGGCGGAAATCATCTACACGTTTCATTGCTATCCTTAAACTACCGATTTGCTCTCGTTCAAATTGGCGACGCCGGAATCGAATCGAGTTTAAACGGCCTCCATTCTACCCCAAGCCAGATGGCGGGGAAGGTGTGTACGGGGCGCCGCGGCAGGCCGCGGCCCGAGGACTTCAGTCGCGGAAGTTGTTGAACGCGAGCGGCAGTTCCTGCACGTCCTTGCGCAGCAGGGCCATCGCGGCCTGCAGGTCATCGCGCTTGGCGCCGGTGACGCGCACCGATTCGCCCTGGATGCTGGCCTGCACCTTCATCTTGCTTTCCTTGATGACCTTGGTGATCTTCTTCGCGTCTTCGGTCTCGATGCCGTTGCGCACCTTGATGACCTGCTTGACCTTGTCGCCACCGATCTTCTCGACCTTGCCTTCGTCGAGGAAGCGCACGTCGACCTTACGCTTGGTCATCTTGCCCACGAGCACGTCACGCACCTGGCCGAGCTGGAAGTCGGAATCGGCGAACAGGGTCAGTTCGCGTTCCTTCTGCTCGACCTTGGCCGAGCTGCCCTTGAAGTCGAAGCGGGTGGTGATTTCCTTATTCGATTGCTCGACGGCGTTCTTCACTTCGACCATGTCTGCTTCGCAGACCACGTCAAACGATGGCATGGTGTTCTTCCTTATAGCTGCTGAATTTATGAGTGGCAGTATTTTAACGGACAAGCTCGCAGGACGACCGTGCTTTTTCCCGGATGACGAGGTCTTGCCTCTATAATCGTCCGGTTTCCGGCCGCTCATCAGACCGCTCCATGCACCCAGACCTGTCCATCGCTTCCGATTTCCCGCTCCAGCCCTTCAACACCTTCGGCCTGCCGGCGCGCGCCCGCCACTACCTGCGGGTCACGGACGCCGCCCAGCTCGACCTGTTGCGCGAGCATGCGCCGCTGGCCGGCGTGCCGCGCTTCGTGCTCGGCGGCGGCAGCAACGTGCTGCTGGCGCACGACGTCGAGGCGCTGGTGCTGCACATGGCCATCCCCGGACGCGCCGTCGTCGGCGAAACGGAGGACGCCGTGCTGGTGCGGGCGGGCGCCGGCGAGAACTGGCATGGCTTCGTCGAATACACCCTGGAACAAGGCCTGGGCGGGCTGGAAAACCTGTCCCTGATCCCCGGCACCGTGGGCGCGGCGCCGATCCAGAACATCGGGGCGTATGGCCTGGAAATCAAGGATGTGTTCCATTCGCTCACCGTCCACGACCTGGCGACGGGCGAACGGCGCACGCTCACCGGGCCCGAGTGCCGCTTCGGCTACCGCGACAGCCTCTTCAAGCATCCCGAGGGCGCGCACCTGGTGGTGCTGGACGTCACCTTCGCGCTGCCGCGCGCCTGGCAGCCCAACCTGCGCTATGCCGAGCTGGCCAACGCGTTGGCCGAGGCCGGGATCGCAGCGCCGACCCCGCGCCAGGTGAGCGAGACCGTGATCGCGATCCGCCGCCGCAAGCTGCCCGACCCGGCCGAGATCGGCAACGCCGGCAGCTTCTTCAAGAATCCGGTCGTGACCCGGAAGCACTGTGCACGCCTGCTGGCGCAGTTCCCGACGCTGGTGCACCACGCCCAGCCGGACGGGACCGAGAAACTCGCGGCCGGCTGGCTGATCGACCAGTGCGGCTGGAAGGGCCGCAGCATGGGCGCGGCCGGGGTCTACCCGAAGCAGGCGCTGGTGCTGGTAAATAATGGCGGGGCCAGCGGGGCGGAAGTCATCGCCCTGGCGCACGCGATCCAGCAGGATGTGTTCGAACGTTTCGGGGTGCGGCTGGAGCCGGAACCGGTGTTCGTCTGATGGTGGGCACGGGGCGCCCACGCTACGGTTGGCGCGACGGACATAGGGCCCTCATCGTAGGGTGGGCGCCCTGTGCCCACCGTGTCTCCGCCGCATAACGCCGCAGCTTTCGCAGGATGGACGGCTACACCTCGCAACGACGCCTCCACGCGCCCTGTGCGCCGCCCACGCGTTCAACACACGTCCGCACGACCCCGACGCCAGCCGGAACGATCAATCCGGCCCGCTCAAGCCCTCAACGCCATCACCCGGTTACGCCCACGCGCCTTGGCCGCCTGCAGCGCCTCGTCCGCACGCTCCAGCAGGGTCTTGAACGCATCGTCCTCGCCCGGCACGTTCGCCGCCACGCCGATCGACATCGTCACCACGCGCCGTTCGGGCGAGGGATGCGACAGGCCCAGGTGCTCGAGCGAGTGGCGGCAGGCCTCGGCCACGCGCACCGCGCCGTCCAGGCCGGTGTCGGGCAGCACGATGGCGAAGCGCTCGGCGCCGTAGCGCGCGACCAGGTCGGACGGGCGCTTCAGCTGGCCGGTCAGCACCCCGGCCAGCTTTTTCAGGCACAGGTCGCCGGCCGGGCGGCCGAAGCGCCGGTTGTACTCATCGAACTGGTCGAGGTCGCAGATCAGCACCGACAGCGGCTGGCCGCTGCGGCGCGCGCGCTGCCATTCGGTCTGGGCCACGTGTTCGAAGCGGCGCCGGCCGGGGACGCCGGTCAGCCCGTCCAGGCCCGCCAGCTGGTCGAGTTCGGCATGCGCGCGGGCCAGCGCTTCCTCGCTCTCGCGCAGCAGGCGCAGGGCGACATCGCACTGTTGACGGGCAAGATTGGCGGCGGCGTGGTAGCGCAGGCGCGCCAGCAGTTCGGTGCGCGCCGGCTGGTAGCCGAGGTAGTCGGTGGCGCCGGCGGCAAAGGCCGCATCGCGCCCGGCGTCATCGCCCTGCGGGGCGAGCACCAGCAGCGGCAGATCTTTCAGTGCCCCGCCGGCACGGCAGGATTTCAGGAAGGCGCAGCCGTCCTCGCGTGGCCCGAGCGCGCGCACCACGACGGCGGGCTCGAGCGCGGCGGCGCGCTCGGACGCTTCGGCTTCCGCCACCTGGTGCAATTCGATGTCGTCGATGCCGGTGAGCGTCTCGCGCAGCGCGGCAACGACGGACGAGGCCGTGCCGACCAGCAGCACGCGGCAAGGGATCTGGGAGTGAAACACGCGGTCGGATGTCATCGAAGCCAAGGGTTGATCAAGACAATTTCATTTTACCGTGCGGCACTTACATTTTGTTGCATTTGGGCCAGGGGCGTCGGTTCGGCCCAACAGTGCGCACAGCGCGGCCCGATCGACTATCCTTGCATGATCGATAAAAGGGAACATGAAGGGAGAACGCCATGAAAGCCATCGTTACCGGTCACACCAAGGGACTAGGCGCCGCCATCGCCCAGGAATTGCTCGCGCGCGGCATCCCGGTTCTGGGGTTGGCGCGCGGCCGGGCGCCCGGCACCGCCGAGCGCCATGCAGACCTGCTCAGCGAAATCGCGCTCGACCTGTCGGACGGCGCGGCGCTGTCGGCCTGGCTCGGCAAGGGTGAACTGGCCGCCTGGCTGGCCGGTTGCGGCACCGCCTTGCTCGTCAATAATGCCGGCGTCGTGTGGCCGGTCGGGCCGCTGGCCGAACAGGACCCGGCGCAGGCGATCCGCGCGGCCACGCTGAACGTGGCCGCGCCGCTGGCGCTGGCGAGCGCCGTCGTGCGTGCAACGGCGGGTGCCGAGCGGCGCATCCTGCATGTGTCGAGCGGGGCAGGGCGTTCGGCCTATCCGGGCTGGAGCGTCTACTGCGCCACCAAGGCCGCCCTCGACCGCCATGCCGAAGCGGTGGCGCTCGATGGCGACGCCACCGTGCGCGTGTGCAGCCTGGCGCCGGGCGTGATCGATACCGGCATGCAGGCCGAGATCCGCGCCAGTTCCGAAGACCGTTTCCCGATGCGCGAGCGCTTCGTCCAGCTCAAGGAACAGGGCGGCCTGAGCTCGCCCGAGGATTGCGCGCGCAAGCTGGTCGATTACCTGCTGGCGCCGGGATTCGGCGCCAGGCCGGTGGACGACCTGCGCAACGGCTGAGGCGCCTGCCCGGGCGGCGCCGGCAGCACGGTGGCCCGGGCGTCTCCTATTCCACGCCGATGAGTTCGACGTCGAACACCAGCGCGGCATCGGGAGGAATCGTGCTGCCGCTCCCGGCCCGTCCGTAGGCAAGCGCGGCCGGGATGACCAGGGTCCGCTTGCCGCCGGCACGCATGCCCAGCAGGCCCTGGTCCCAGCCCGGGATCACCTGGCCGGCGCCGAGACGGAAGCGGAAGGGCGCCTTGCCTGCAGAGCTGTCGAACTGGGCGCCCTTCAGGTCGGCCTTGCTCGCATCGTAGAGCCAGCCGGTGTAATTGACCGTCAGCGTGCGTCCGGAGGTGGCGAGCGTACCCGTCCCCTGCACCGTGTCGATGCGAGCGAACGCCGGGCCCTGGTTCGGGGATCCGACCGCACGCTCCCTGGTATAGCGGCTGTCGGCCAGGTAGCCCGAGCCCGCGGGCGAGAGCAGGACCAGTTCGCCGTTGTCGAGGTAGAGCGCGCCGGCGGCGCTGGCCGCCGCCTGCGGACCCGGATCGGCCGTGCACACCGGGCCATCCGCATAATTCACGCACCATGTGCGCCCACCGCTGCCTTCCGTCGTCGTCGCTGCGGCGCCGCTGCGGGTGCGGGTGTAGGCGGGAATCGAGATCGTCACCAGGTCGAGCGCGACCTGGCTCGCGGCCCCGCCGGGCACGAGGACCGCCGGCGCGCTGCCCGTGCTGCCATAGGCCAGGGTGAAATCGGCGCTCAGCGTCTCCGACGCGATCGGATTGCCCGTGCAGCCCGCCGCCTCGTGGAAATTGCGCACCAGGTTCAGCTGGAGCGCATTCGCATTGGCGGCCGTGGCCAGCGTCGCCGTATCCTGGATGCGGCCCTGGCAGGGGCCATACCAGACGCCGGTGTACTTGCTCAGCGCCGCAGATGCCGGCGCCGGCGCCGGCTGGGCGGCGCTGACCGGGGCGTTGCCGTTGCCTCCGCCTGCGCCTCCGCCGCCGCAGGCGCCCAGTGCGAGACATGCCATCGAAAACAGGGCCGTGCGCCATGCACGGTAATTCCCCGCTCCCGCATTCGATAAACAGGATCCCGGATTCAAAAGAATATGAGGGGTTCCTGCCGGATTATCCAATCCATGCATATGCATGTCGTTCTCCCTTTGTTTTGACGGCTTCTGGTATTAACTGTATTTGTTTAAATGTGTTGAAAGTGGTTAATTAATTGGTTTTTTCTTTCAAGCATTAAAAACAGGGTTTATCCGTCATCAGCGCAAACGGCATATTGGCAAACATTCTGCTCACTATGTCGAAAAAAAATCAATACAGTGAAAATTGGAGAAAGGAAATTTATATTCCTCATGATATGCAGAGTCTTGCATATCGGATAAAAATTGCGGACCCGAGGCTTACGGGGCGCCGCCGGTAGTAGAGGCTTTTCACTCGTAGGAAGCTTCCTACTTGGTTACATATGTAAAGATTTCCAAAAAAACATTTTTATATCCGTGTTCCCCTCGATAGAAAAATTCAATACGGGTCGAATGTTGTCAATGTGTCCTTTTTGTCACACTCAAAAATTTATGCAATCCGTGTAAATTTGTGTGCTAGTTTGTAAATACACCCGAGGCCGCTTTTGCTTGTTTCGCCTGTCCCGCGATCGTTTTCGGGATAACCGGACGAGAAAGGCATTGCTTTTTCCGTACATGTCGAATGCGGTCCGGCGGAGTACAAATCGACCCCGTACAGAGGTTCTTCGAGAAACCGTATGCCGATATCCGCATAATGAAAGAGAGGGGAAATAGCATGGCGCAGAATCCGCAATATAATTTCAACGTCAATCTTGATGATCTCGCGTTCATCCTGAAACAGATCAAGATCGCGGAAGAGACCACCAATGACGACGGCAGCGTCGACGGCCAGGCGCTGCGCGACATGGTCGGCAGTCCCTTGCTGCCCTACGGACTACGCACCGTGGACGGCACCTGGAACAGCCTGCTGCCCGGGATGGAAAGGATGGGCGCGGCGGACAACGTGATGCCGCGCCTGATCCCGGGCGTCTACCACAGCGCCGAGGACATCCCGGCGGCCTTCCTGCCGCCGGGTTCTCCTGCGGTCGGCACCAGCTATGCGCAGACCGCTCCCGGGAACATGGTGTTCGATTCGCAGCCGCGCATCATTTCCAACCTGATCGTTGACCAGACCGCGAACAACCCGGCGGCCGTGGCCGCCGCCGAAGAGCGCGCCGCGAACGCGACCTTCCCCGGACTGGACCAGGTGCAGGTATCGGCCGACGGGACGCTCCTGATCCCCAACCAGTCGCCCGACATCGGCCTGTCGCCGCCGTTCAACGGCATGATGGCCCTGTTCGGCCAGTTCTTCGACCATGGCCTGGACCTGATCAGCAAGGGCGGAGGCACGGTGTTCGTGCCGCTGCAGCCCGACGATCCGCTGTATGTCGAAGGCAGCCAGACCAACTTCATGGTGCTCTCGCGCGCCAGCAATACGCGCGGTCCGGGCCCTGACGGCGTCCTCGGCAACGCCGACGACGACCTGCGCGGCCATACCAACACGACCACCCCCTTCATCGACCAGAACCAGACCTATACCTCGCACCCCTCGCACCAGGTCTTCCTGCGCGAGTACGCGCTGGTCGGCGGCAAGCCGCTGGCCACCGGCCGCCTGCTCGACGGCGAGCACGGCATGGCCAACTGGGCCGAGGTGAAGGCGCAGGCGGCCAGCCTGCTCGGCATCCAGTTGACCGACAGCGACATCGGCAACGTGCCGCTGCTGGCCACCGACCGCTACGGCGAATTCATCCGCGGCGCCAACGGCTACGTGCAGATCGTCACCGCGAACGGCCTGGTGGAAGGCGACCCCGCAGCCAACGGCGGACTGGGCGTGGCGCTGCCGGCGACCACGCTGCGCACCGGCCACGCCTTCCTGGACGACATCGCGCACACGGCGGTGCCGGGCACCTGGGACCACGACGGCAACCGCGGCACGCCCGCCGTGCCGCTGGAGGCCGACAGCGACGACGTCGCCGGCGGCGCGGCGCAGCCCGTCGGCACGTATGACGACGAGCTGCTCGACCGTCACTTCATTACCGGCGACGGCCGCGGCAACGAGAACATCGGCCTGACCGCGATCCACGGCATCTTCCACGACGAGCACAACCGTCTGGTCGAACAGTACAAGCAGACCATCCTCGGCAGCGGCGACCTGGCCTTCGTCAACGAGTGGCTGGCGCAGGACGTCGAGGCCATCCCGAGCGATCCCGCCGCCATTGCGGCCCTGCAGTGGGATGGCGAACGCCTGTTCCAGGCCGGCCGCTTCGCCAACGAGATGCAGTACCAGCACATGGTGTTCGAGGAGTTCGCGCGCGCCGTGCAGCCCAGTATCGATCCCTTCGTGTTCTCCAACTCGGCCGACATCGATCCGGCCATCATGGAGGAGTTCGCCAACGTGGTGTACCGCTTCGGCCACTCGATGCTCAACGAGACGGTGGACCGCATCGACGCCGACATGCAGTCGAGCGACATCGGCCTGATTGCGGCCTTCCTCAACCCGGTCGAATTCGACAAGGACGGCGCGATCGATCCGCACAAGGCGATCGGCGAGATCGTGCGCGGCATGTCGCGCCAGGTCGGCAACGAGATCGACGAGTTCGTCACCGATGCGCTGCGCAACAACCTGGTCGGCCTGCCGCTCGACCTGGCCACGCTCAATATCGCGCGCGCCCGCGATACCGGCGCGCCCAGCTTCAACGAGGCGCGCGCGGCCTTCTACAAGATGACCGGCGACAGCCAGCTCAAGCCCTACACGAGCTGGGCCGACTTCGCGCCGCACATGAAGAATCCGGCGTCGATCATCAATTTCATCGCGGCCTACGGCCTGCACCCGACGATCCTGGCGGCCGACACGCTGGCCGAAAAGCGCGCCGCAGCGACCTTGCTGGTGATGGGTGACATGGACCTGAACGATGACGGCGTCATCACCGGCGACCCGTCCCAGGTCGACGACAGCCATCCGCTCGAGACGGCGCCGGCCGACCGGCTCGATTTCCTGAATGCGCGCGGCGCCTGGACTGCCGCCAACAGCGGCCTGGACAAGGTCGACTTCTGGATCGGCGGCCTGGCCGAAGCCAAGCTCGAGTTCGGCGGCATGCTGGCGCCGACCTTCAATTTCGTCTTCGAGCAGCAGCTCGAGAAGCTGCAGAACGGCGACCGCTTCTACTACCTGAGCCGTACCCAGGGCCTGAACATGCTCAACGAGCTGGAAGCGAACACCTTCTCGGCCATGGCGATGCGCAACACCGACATCGGCGCCCCCGGCAGCACCACTCACCTGCCGGGCCACCTGTTCGCCACGCCGAGCTACACGCTGGAAATGAACCGGGACAATCAGGTCACCGGCATCGCCGGCAGCGGCGGCAAGATGAACGGCGACCCGGGGCGCCTGAACCCGGTCCTGAACGCCTTCACCTCGCTGGTCACGCGCAAGGCGCCCGGCGCCGACGTGGACGGCGACGGCCATGCCGATGGCGGCGAACTGATCTATGCCTACGACGGTCCCGACCACGTGGTGCTGGGCGGCACCCCGGGCAACGACGTCCTGAAGGGCGGCCGCGGCATGGACACCCTCTGGGGCGACGGCGGCAACGACATCATCGACGGCGGCGACGAGGCCGACGAGGTGCACGGCGGCGACGGCGACGACATCATCACCGACCACGGCACCCCGGCCGGCGCGGCCGACTTCCTGCGCGGCGACAACGGCAACGACGTGATCAGCAACGGCACCGGCAACGACATCGTGTTCGGCGGCGCCGGCCAGGACTTCCTCATCGTCGGCCCCGACTTCACGGAGGTGTTCGCGGGCGAGGGCAACGACTTCATCATCGGCGGCAACGGGCCCGATGCGCTGCTGGGCAACGAGGGCGACGACTGGCTCGAAGGCGGCGAAGGCTTCGACAGCCTGTCGGGCGAGAATTCGCAGCTCTTCTTCAACAGCACCATCATCGGCCACGACGTGCTCAACGGGCAGGGCAACGATACCGACTACGACGGCGAGTCGGGCGACGACATCATGGTCCAGGGCACCGGCATCCAGCGCAACAACGGCATGCTGGGCTTCGACTGGGCGATCCACAAGGGCGACCCGGTCGCGGCCAATTCCGACCTCGGCATCCCGATCTTCGGCCAGCAGCAGCAGTTCATCCTGCGCGACCGCTTCGACTCGGTCGAAGCCCTGTCGGGCTGGAAGTTCGACGACGTCCTGGTCGGCACCAATGCGCCGACCGGCGCGGCCGGCGGCGAGACCGGCGGCGGCATCATCGGCGGACCGACGACCGACAGCATGCTGCTGCAGAAGAACGTGGCGCTGATCGACGGCCTGCAGGCGCTGCTCGGCCAGCCGGCACTGGACGACCCCGAGGCCGTCGTGTTCGACCCCAGCACCGGGGGCGACATCCTGATCGGCGGCGCCGGCAGCGACCGCATCACCGGCAAGGCCGGCAACGACCTGATCGACGGCGACGCCTGGCTCAACGTGCGCGTGAGCGTGCGCTCGAAAGAGGATCCGAACCACGAGATCCGCTCGGTCGACAGCATCGCCGAGCTCACCACCGAGATGCTGTCCGGCGCCATCAACCCAGGGCAGCTGCGCATCGTGCGCGAGATCCTGCAATCGAGCACGGCGGCGACCGAGATCGACCAGGCCATCTACTCGGACCTGCGCGCCAACTACGACGTCAGCCGCAATGCCGACGGCAGCTATACCGTGGCCCACGTGCGCGGCACCGGCGCCGACGGTACCGACCGTGTCCGCAACATCGAAGAGCTGAAGTTCTCGGACGAGATACTGAACCTGACGGGCGAGCCGCACATCAGCGACATGTCGCCCACCGAACGCCACGCGCTGGTCGCCACGCCCGGCACGGTGGCCGCGTTCAGCAACGTGCCCGAGTCCGCCATCCGCTACCAGTGGCAGGCCCTGGTGAACGGCATCTTCGTCGACATCGCCGGCGCGACCGGCGACACCTTCGTGCCGCTGCAGGCCCAGGTCGGCCTGCAGCTGCGCGTGGTGGCCAGTTTCGTCGACGCCGGCGGCACCAGCCGCGCCATCGCCTCGGCCGCCACCAAGGGCGTGGGCGACCAGGTGATCGGCAATTCCTCCGCCAACACCCTGACCGGCACCATCTTCGACGACGAGCTGATCGGCCTGGGCGGCAACGATATCCTGAACGGGCTGGCCGGCGCCGACGTCCTCGACGGCGGCAGCGGCAACGACACCTACGTGGTCGACGACGTCGGCGACGTGGTGATCGAACTGGCAAACGGCGGCACCGACACGGTCCAGACCACGCTGGCGGCGCGCACCCTGGCCGACAACCTGGAAAACCTGACCTTCGCCGGCACCGGCAACTTCGCCGGCACCGGCAATGCGCTGGCCAACGTCATCACCGGCAGCACCGGCAACGACACCCTCGACGGCGCGGGCGGCGCCGATCGCTTGGTCGGCGGCCTCGGCGACGACACCTACATCGTCGGCGAGAGCGGCGACACGGTGGTCGAGGCCTCGGCCCAGGGCCGCGACACGGTGCGCGCCAGCATCGCCGCGCACACACTGGCGACTTATGTCGAGGACCTGGTCTACACGGGAACCGGCAACTTCACCGGCACCGGCAACGCCAGCAACAATGCCATCACGGGCGGCGCCGGCAATGACGTGCTGGACGGCGGCTCGGCCGGCAACGACACCTTGAGCGGCCTGGACGGCAACGACGTGCTGCGCGGCGGCAGCGGCGACGACCTGCTCGACGGCGGCCTGGGCGACGACCAGCTCGACGGGGGCACGGGCAACGATACCATGCGCGGCGGCAGCGGCGACGACACCTACATCGTCGGCAGTGCCGCCGATGTCGTCACCGAGCTGGGCGGCGAGGGCATCGACACGGTGCGCTCCGCGCTCACCAGCTACACCCTCGGGGCCGACGTCGAGAACCTCGTGTTCACCGGCACCGGCTCGGCGACCGGCACCGGCAACGCGCTGAGCAACCAGCTCACCGGGAACATCGGCAACGACGTGCTCGACGGCGGCGCCGGCGTCGACATCATGACCGGCGGACGCGGCAACGACACCTACGTCGTCGACGAGGCGCTCGATGCGGTGGTCGAGCTGGCCGGGCAGGGCACCGATACGGTGCGCACCACCCTCGGCAGCTACGCCCTCGGCGCCGAGGTCGAGAACCTCACCTTCACCGGCAGCGGCGACTTCGCCGGCGACGGCAATGCGCTGGCCAATGTGATCACTGGCGGGGCCGGGGCCGACCGCCTCGACGGCGGCGCCGGGGTCGACCGTCTGGTCGGCGGCAACGGCAACGATACCTACCTCGTCGACTCGGTGCTGGACGTCGTGAGCGAGGTCTCGAGCACGGGCGGCACCGACCAGGTGCGTTCGAGCGCCAACAGCTACACGCTGGGCACGAACGTCGAGCAACTGGTGTTTGTCGGCAGCGGCGATTTCGCGGGCGTCGGCAATACCGGCGCCAACCTGCTCGTCGGCGGCGACGGCAACGACCGCCTGGACGGCGGCAGCGGCAGCGACCGCCTGGTGGGCGGCCTGGGCAACGACACCTACCTCGTCAACACCAGCGGCGACGTGGTCGAGGAGGGCAGCGATGCCGGCACCGACACCGTGCTGTCGACGGGGTCGGCGTACACCCTTGGCGCCAACCTCGAGAACCTGTTCAACACCGGCACCCTGGCCGCGACCCTGACCGGCAACGCGCTCGGCAACGAACTGCGCGGCGGCCGCGCCAACGACAGCCTGCGCGGGCTGGACGGCGACGACCGGCTCGACGGCGGCGCCGGCAACGACCGCCTCGAAGGGGGACTCGGCAACGACGTGTTCGTTTTCAGCGCCGCCGGCTTCGGCGCCGACACGATCGCCGGCGGCTTCGACGCCGATCCGGCCGGCGGCCAGGACCTGCTTGACATCGCGGGCCTGGGCATCACCGCGGAGAACTTCGCCGCCAGCGTCAGCTTCACCGACCTCGGCGCCGACCTGCGCGTCACGATCGGCACCCTGGGGTCCTTCGTGCTGCAGGGCGTGGGCGACCCGGCCGCCATCACGATCGACGACTTCGTGCTGCTTGGGGCGCCGGCGCCGGTGGGCAGCGCGGGACCCGTCGGCGGGCTGCTGACGGCGGCGTGAAGGCGCCTCGGACGACGACGGGGCGCCGCCTGCGGCACGGGCAGCGCCCCGTCCATCGGAAGAGCCATCCTGATACCTCCGCTTCGAGGAGACCAGCATGAAAATCTTATGGCGAGAGCTGCGGCCCCTGCTCGGGTATATGGGCCTGTTTTCCTTTTGCGTGAACCTGCTGTACCTGGCGCCCGCGCTGTTCATGCTCCAGGTGTTCGACCGGGTGCTGACGACCAACAGCCACGAGACCCTGGCGGTCCTGCTGGCCGGCACGGCGCTGGCGATGGTCCTGACCCTGCTGCTCGACTACGTGCGCCAGAGCATGCAGGGCGTACTGGCGACGGTTGCCGACGAGCGGCTGGCGCGCCCGGTACTCGAGTCCGTGGTCGAGCGCGCGGCGCGCAGCCCCCATGCCGGCGCCGGCGAAGGCGTGCGCGACCTGGCCACGCTGCGCAACGTACTGTCGTCGAACGCCTTGTCGGCGCTGTTCGACGCGCCCTGGGCGCCGCTGTTCCTGGCCCTGATCTGGCTGTTCCACCCGCTGCTCGGCCTGGGAGCGCTGGCGTCGATGAGCCTGATGCTGGCGCTGGCCTGGCTGAACCACCGCTTCAGCCGCGCGGCGATCGAAGGCCTGCAGCGCGACGGTCGGCGCGGCGCGCGCTACGTCGAGAGCTCGCTGCACAACGCCGAGGTGCTGCAGGCGATGGGCATGACGGGACGGCTGCTGGCGCGCTGGCGCGCATTGCAGGACGAGGTCGCCTCGGTGCAGGCCAGCGCCGGGCGCGCGGGCGTCGTGTTCACCGCGCTGACCCGCTTCGTGCGCCAGGCGATCCAGATCCTCCTGCTGGCGCTGGGCTCCTGGCTGGTGATCAGCCAGGAGGCCTCGGCCGGCATCATGATCGCGACGACCGTGCTGCTGGGGCGGGCGATCCAGCCGGTCGAGCAACTGGTCGGCAGCTGGCGCGCCCTGGCCGACGGCCGCGCCGCCTACCTGCGCCTGGAGGAGCTCGCGCGCAGCTTCGGCCCGGCCGGCGACGGCGTCGAGCTGCCGTGCCCGGCCGGACGGCTGCAGGTCGAGAGCCTGTCCTACCGCGTTCCCGCTTCCGGCAAGCCGGTGCTCTACAACCTGGCGCTGAGCCTGGAGCCGGGCGAATCGCTGGCGATCATCGGCGCCAGCGCCGCCGGCAAGTCGACGCTGGCGCGCCTGCTGATCGGCCTGTGGGCGCCCGCCACCGGCACCGTGCGCCTCGACGGCGCCGACGTCGCCTGCTGGAACCGCGCCCAGCTCGGCCAGTGGATAGGCTACGTGCCCCAGGACGTCGAGCTGTTCGACGGCACCGTGGCGGACAACATCGCGCGCCTGGAAGCCATCGACTCCGAGCGCGTGATCGCGGCGGCCAGGCGCGCCAGCGCGCACGAGATGATCGTCGAATTCGCCAATGGCTATGACACCGTGGTGGGCGAGGGCGGCATGCGCCTGTCGCCGGGCCAGCGCCAGCGCATTGCCCTGGCGCGCGCCCTGTACGGCAATCCGCGCCTGGTGGTGCTCGACGAGCCGAACGCGAACCTCGACGGCGCCGGCGAGCTGGCCCTGGCCCATGCCGTGAGCGGCCTGCGCGCGGACGGCGTCACCACCGTCATCATCACCCACCGCCCCTCGCTGATCGCCCACGTCACCAAGATCCTGGTGCTGGAAGGCGGGCGCGCCAGGCGCTACGGCGCCGCGGCCGAAGTGATGCGGGAGATGCAACGCCAGGCGCAGGTGGTGGCCGACACCGCCAGCGCCGCCTGAGAGGAGAATGCGATGAGCAATGCAATGGCAATGAAGGCGGCAAACGATGCCGCCGGCGTGCGCGGCGACAGCCGCGAACAGGGACGGCGCCTGGGCCGTCTCGGGATGCGCATCGTCGGCCTCGCGCTGGCGCCGCTGGCGGTCTGGTTCTGCCTCGCGCCGCTGTCGATGGCGGTGGTGGCGCCGGCCTACGTCAAGGTCGACCTGAACCGGCGTCCGGTGCAGCATCTCGAGGGCGGCATCGTCAGCCGCGTGCTGGTGCGCGACGGCCAGTTCGTGCGCGCCGGCGACCCGGTGCTGGTGCTGGGCGACGTCGGGGTCGACGCCGACCGCAACCGGCTGGCCTACCGCGCGGTGGCCGAGCGGGCGGTGCTGGCGCGCCTCGAGAGCGAACAGCTGCGCCGCGCGGTGCTGGCGTTTCCGGCGGACCTGCGCGAGGCCGGCGCGGGCGACCCGCGCGTGGCCGAGGCGCTGGCCAAGGAAGCGAGCCTGTTCCAGAGCCGCCGCCAGTCGCTCGACAGCGAGGTGGCGCTGATGCGCGCCCAGCGCGCGCAGGTCGGCACCGAGGCCGAGGCGCTGCGCGCCCAGATCGCCAACATCGGCCGTTCGCTGGAATTGCAGCGCAAGGACCTGGAGCTGAACCGCAGCCTGCACCGCGACAACTTCATCTCGGCGGCCAAGCTGTCGCAGATCGAGGCCGGCGTGGCCGACTACGCCTCGAAGGTCGACGAGCGGCGCTCCGAGCTGGCGCGCGCCGGCGGACGCATCGCCGACATCGACCTGCGCATCAAGTCGCTCGAGAACGCCTACGTGCAGGGCGCCAGCGACGAGCTGAAGGCGGCGGTGGCGCGCATGGCCGACATCGACCAGGAACTGCGCAAGACGAACGACGCGGCCACGCGCCAGATCGTCGCGGCGCCGGCCACGGGCGAGGTCATCGATCTCAAGTTCAGTTCGCCCGGCGCGGTGGTGCGTCCTGGCGATTCGATCGCCGAGATCGTTCCTTCGGATGCGCGGCTGATGCTCGAAGCGCACATCCGTCCCGAGGAGATCAACCACGTGTACCTGAAGCAGAGAGCGCGCATCAAGTTCACCGGTTTCAAGTACCGCGGTGCGCCGATGGTCGAGGGCAGGGTGTCCTACATCTCGGGCGACCGGCTGATCGACAAGGCCACCGGGCAATCGTATTTCAGCGTGCTGGTGGCGGCCGACGACAGCTCGCCGCGCGCCACCGGCGGGATCCGGCTGCAGGCCGGCATGTCGGCCGAAGTCTACATCGAGGGCTCGACCCAGACGCCGCTGCAGTATCTCGTGGAGCCGGTAATGTCGACCATCCGCAAGGCCGGGCGCCAGCTGTGAAGCGCCGGCGCGCCGGCGCATGAACGAAGCGTTTTTCGACCAGACCAGGAGCATCCGATGAACCATACCCGTAACGAGCAAGACGAAAACGATGGGCCCGCGCGGCCGGCGCGGCGCCAGCTGGGCGCCGCACTGGCCGGTGGCGCCTGCCTCGCGGCGCTGGCCGCCCAGGCCGAACGCGCGCTTGGCGCGCTGCTGGCCCCCGCGCCCGCGCAGGGCGGCCCCGGGCCCGCACCGGCACCGGCCGGCGCACTGCCAAGCGCCGCCGGCACGGCCGTCCGGGCGCCGCTGGCGGCCGGCCCGGACGTGCGCACCGACTTCATGAAGAGCGTCGTGGTGAAAGCCCCGGCCACGCCGCCCTGGATGATGCCGCTGCCGGTCCCGGGAATCAAGCGGCCGGAAAGCGGCCTCAGTCCGGAACCGGGCCGCGAGGCCGGCGAGGAAGAGGCCGGGCGCCTGCCGCACCAGGCCTGGGACCGCTACCCGCCGCGCAAGTTCTACCGGGTGCGCGTGCGCGAGAGCGAGCACGAGTTCCATCCGCACCTGCCGCGGCAGAAGATCTGGGGCTATGACGGCATGCTGCCGGGGCCGACCTTCGTCGCCTGGTACGGCGAGCCCATCCTGGTGCGCTTCGAAAACGACCTGCCGGACGACCACCGCGGTTTCGGTTCGCCCGAGATCTCGACCCACCTGCACAACGGCCACACGCCCTCCGAGAGCGACGGCTTCCCGGGCGACTGGTACAGCCGCGACAGGCATGGCCCGACCCTGACGCGCGCCGGGCGCTACAAGGACCATCATTATCCGAACAAGCTCACCAACACCAACGATTTCCCGGACACCGACGGCGACCCCGAAGGCGCGCTCGGCACCCTGTGGTACCACGACCACCGGATGGAATTCACCGGACCGAACGTGTACCGGGGCCTGGCCGGCTTCTACCTGGTGTTCGACGGCCTCGATACCGGCAACGAAAAGGATACGCGTCCGGACGCGCTGCGCCTGCCGAGCGGGATCGGCGAGTACGACATCCCGCTGCTGTTCCAGGACAAGTCCTTCGATTCGGGCGGCTACCTGTACTTCAACCAGTTCGATCCCGAGGGCATCGTCGGCGAGAAGTTCCTCGTCAACGGCAAGATCCAGCCCTATTTCCAGGTCGCGCGGCGCAAGTACCGCTTTCGCGCGCTCAACGGTTCCTCGCTGCGCTTCTACCAGTTCTACCTGAACTGCGACGGAGTCGACTACCCCTTCCAGCACATCGCCAACGACGGCAACCTGCTGCCGGCGCCGGTGACGACCGACCGGCTGCGCCTGGCGCCGGCCGAGCGCGGCGACATCGTCATCGATTTCTCCGCCTTCCCGCTTGGCAGCAAGGTGTATGTCGTCAACCGCCTCGAGCACCTCGACGGCCGCGGCCCGACCGGGCGCCTGCTCACGCCCGGCACCCAGATCCTGCGCTTCGACGTCGAGCGCGAGCCGGACGAGCCGGACCCCAGCCGGGTGCCGCCGGTGCTGCGTCCCCTGCGTGCCCCGGTCGTGCCGCCCAACACGCGCGTGCGCAGGTTCGAGTTCGACCGCGAGAACGACCTGTGGACGGTGAACAGCCGCCTGTTCGACGTCAACAAGCCCGTCGCGCTCATCAAGCGCGGCGTCGAGGAGATCTGGGAACTGAAGGGCAAGGGCAGCTGGAGCCATCCTATCCATATCCACCTGGAAGAGGCGCGCATCCTGAGCCGCAACGGCCTGCCGCCGCTGCACGAGCGCGGACGCAAGGACGTGTTCGAGCTGCGCCCCGGGGAAGTGGTGCGGATCCTGATCTGCTTCGAGGACTTCGTCGGCAAGTACCTGATGCATTGCCATAACACGATCCACGAGGACCACCACATGATGGTGCGCTTCGACGTCGTCCCCTGAGGGCGGCGGTCCGACTGCAAACACGATAAAGGGAGATCGGGATGAACTCGCGAAGAACATTGTTGGGAGCCGCGGTCGCCGCACCGCTGCTCTATCCCCTGGCCCGGCGCGTCATCGTGCCGGACGGCGCGGCGCCGTTCGGGGATGACGGAGGGGCGCTGCCGAACGTGCCGCTGGAGACCCACGACGGGCTCGCGGTGCGTTTCTACGATGACCTGGTGCGCAACCGCCTGGTGGTCGTAAACATGATGTATGCAAACTGCACGAACATCTGTCCGCCGAATACGGCCAGCCTGCTGCAGGTGCAGCAGGCGCTCGGCGAGCGCGTCGGGCGCGACGTCTTCATGTACTCGCTGACACTGCAGCCAGCGATCGACAGGCCGGAAGACCTGCGGCGCTACATGCGCAAGTACGGCGTGGGGCAGGGGTGGACCTTCCTCACCGGGCGTCCGGCGGCAGTGGACCTGCTGCGGCGGCGGCTCGGCTTCTACAACTTCGACGCCGTGGCCGACGCCGACCTGAAGCAGCATACCGGGATGGTGCGCATCGGCCACGACGGGCGCGACCGCTGGTCGATGGTGCCGGCGATGGCGACCACGCGCCAGATCGTCGACTCGATCGCGGCCTACCTGTAGCGGCCGGCGCCTGGCGCTCCAAAGAAAAAGCCGCCCGCAGGCGGCTTCCTTACGCGTCAGCGACCGGCTTACTGCCCGCGCTTGGCGCGCGCCTTGGCGGCGATGCGCATGCGCAGGGCGTTGAGCTTGATGAAGCCGCCGGCGTCGGCCTGGTTGTAGGCGCCGCCGTCTTCATCGAAAGTGGCGATGTTCATGTCGAACAGCGAATCGGTCTTCGAGTCGCGCGACACCACGATCACGTTGCCCTTGTAGAGCTTGATGCGCACCCAGCCGTTGACGGTCTGCTGGGTGTGGTCGATCAGGGTCTGCAGCGCGACGCGCTCCGGCGCCCACCAGTAGCCGTTATAGATCAGCGAGGCGTAGCGCGGCATCAGGTCGTCCTTCAGGTGCGCCACTTCGCGGTCCAGGGTGATCGACTCGATCGCACGGTGGGCGCGCAGCATGATGGTGCCGCCCGGGGTTTCGTAGCAGCCGCGCGACTTCATGCCGACGTAGCGGTTTTCCACCAGGTCGAGGCGGCCGATGCCGTGCTTGCCGCCCAGGCGGTTCAGTTCTGTCAGCACTGCGGCCGGGGTCATGCGCGTGCCGTTCAGGCCGACGATGTCGCCCTTCTCGAATTCGATGTCGAGGTACTCGGCTTCGTTCGGCGCGGCTTCCGGCGACACCGTCCAGCGCCACATCGATTCCTCGGCTTCCGCGCTCGGGTTTTCCAGGTGGCGGCCTTCGAAGGAGATGTGCAGCAGGTTGGCGTCCATCGAGTAGGGCGCGCCGCCGTTCTTGTGCTTCATGTCGATCTCGATGCCGGCGTCTTCCGCGTACTTCAGCAGCTTTTCGCGCGACAGCAGGTCCCATTCACGCCACGGAGCGATGATCTTGACGTCCGGCTTGAGCGCATAGGCGCCCAGTTCGAAACGCACCTGGTCGTTGCCCTTGCCGGTCGCGCCGTGCGAGATGGCGTCGGCACCGGTTTCGTTGGCGATCTCGATCAGGCGTTTCGCGATCAGCGGACGCGCGATCGAGGTGCCCAGCAGGTATTCGCCTTCATAGACGGTGTTGGCTCGGAACATCGGGTAGACGAAGTCGCGCACGAATTCTTCGCGCACGTCGTCGATGTAGATGTTCTCGGGCTTGATGCCGAACTTGATCGCCTTGGCGCGCGCCGGTTCGAGCTCTTCGCCCTGGCCGAGGTCGGCGGTGAAGGTGACGATCTCGCAGCCGTAGTGGTCTTGCAGCCACTTCAGGATGACGGAGGTATCGAGGCCGCCGGAGTAGGCGAGGACTACTTTTTTAATGTCGCTCATGGATGTTCCAGTGATGGTGTGACGTGAGGAGGGACTAAATGGTCAGCCGGTCCGGGGGAGCGCTTCCCTGTGCGAGCGGGGCGTTGGACCAACGATCAGACATAAGGTTGTGGATGGGTTGGTAAAAAGGTTGGTGACACGGGGTGTGCGAAGCAACAGATGTACGAAACAACGCTGCCCGTCTTGTGCAGCGCGCACTTCCGCACTGCACAAAACGGCATTCTACCGCTTTTACTTGTCTTCGATGCGGCCCAGCAGCAGGTACTCGATCAGCGCCTTCTGCACGTGCAGGCGGTTCTCGGCCTCGTCCCACACCACCGACTGTGGACCGTCGATGACTTCGGCGGCCACTTCCTCGCCGCGGTGGGCGGGCAGGCAGTGCATGAACAGGGCGTCGGGCGTGGCGCGCGCCATCTTGGCGGCGTCGACGATGAAGCCGTCGAAGGCCTTCAGGCGCTCGGCGTTTTCCTTTTCAAAACCCATGCTGGTCCAGACGTCGGTGCTGACCAGGTGCGCGCCTTCGCAGGCATCCGATGGATTGTCGAACAGGGTGTAGCGTTTCGTCGAGACCAGGTTCGGGTCCAGCTCGTAGCCCTTCGGCGTGGCGATGTTCAGGTGGAAGCCGAACACCTCGGCCGCCTGCAGCCAGGAGTAGAGCATGTTGTTGGCGTCGCCGATCCAGGCCACGGTCTTGCCGGCGATCGGGCCGCGGTGCTCGTAGAAGGTGAAGACATCGGCCAGCACCTGGCAGGGATGGTGTTCGTTGGTCAGGCCGTTGATCACCGGGACGCGCGAGTGGGCGGCGAAGCGCTCGATGATGTCCTGGCCGAAGGTGCGCACCATGATGATGTCGCACATGCGGCTCATCACCTGGCCCGCGTCCTCGACCGGCTCGCCGCGCCCGAGCTGGCTGTCGCGCGTGTTCAGGTAGATCGCGGCGCCGCCCAGCTGGTGCATGCCGGCTTCGAAGCTCAGGCGGGTGCGGGTCGAGCTCTTTTCGAACACCATCACCAGCGTGCGGTCGACCAGCGGGTGGTAGACCTCGTAGGCCTTGAACTTGCGCTTGATGACCTTCGCGCGCTCGATCACGTATTCGAATTCGTCGAGCGAGAAGTCGGAGAACTGCAGGAAGTGCTTGATAGGTTGTGAAACTGGCATATCGTGTCCGCTTGTCTGGTATCCCTTCGATTATAAGGGCTTTTTCTTGACGTTAGGGAAAGCAGGCGAAGCGCGCATTATTTGCTGCGTCAATATGCCTGCTCAGCAGTATTTCGCGTATCAATACAGCGTCTGGGCCGACTCGTGCAGCAGCTGCGCATACAGCTCGTGGCGCATCTTCGCGATCTTCCCGTCCCTGACCGCGTCGAGCACTGCGCACTGCGGCTCGGCCAGGTGGCGGCAGTTGTAGTACTTGCAGCCGCCCAGGTAGGGCTTGAACTCGACGAAAGCCCGCTCCAGCATCCCTTCGCTCAGGTGGTACAGGCCGAATTCCTGGAAGCCCGGTGAATCGATGATGGCGGCGCCGTCCGGCAGCCAGTACAGACGGGTGAAGGTGGTCGTGTGCTTGCCGGTGTCGAGCGCGGCCGAGATCTCGCGCACGGCGATGTCGGCGTCCGGCACCAGCAGGTTGATGAGCGAGGACTTGCCCATGCCCGACTGGCCGATGAAGATCGAGTGTTGGCCGGCCAGCAGCGGCCGCAGCGTGGCGAGGGCGTGTTCCGGATCGGCCTTGGCCGAGACCTCGTGCACCGGATAGCCGAGCGAACCGTAGACGGCGGCGCGTTCGCGCGCGCGCGGCAGCAGGCCCGTCACGTCGGTCTTGTTCAGGATCAGGTGGGCCTCGATGCCGGCCGCCTCGGCAGCGACGAGCGCGCGCGAGACCAGGTCGTCGGCGAAGCCCGGCTCGGTGGCGACCACGATGAACAGGCGCGAGATGTTCGCCGCCAGCAGCTTCGATTTGTATTGGTCCGAGCGGTAGAGCAGGGTGGTGCGTTCGGCGATCTCCTCGATCACCGCCTGGTCGTTCGAGGTCTGTTTCAGGTGCACCACGTCGCCCACCGCCACATTGGTCTTCTTGCCGCGCGTGACGCACTGGTATTTGACGCCCTCGACGTCGGCCAGGTAGTGGCGGCCGTGGGCCGCGATGATGGTACCTTGCATGCTCATGCGCGGCTTTCCTCGTAGATTGCGTCGGCTTTCGCAGCGCAGATGATGTCGTTGTTCGATATGCGGTTGCCGGCCGAGTGGGTGGTCCAGGCGACCAGGCAGTGGCGGTAGCGCATGCGCAGCTCGGGGTGGTGGTCTTCTTTGTGGATCATGGCCGCCAGGGCGTTCACGAAGGCGATGGTCTCGTGGTAATCCTTGAAGGCATACTCGCGCTCGATCCGGTTGCCGCTGGGATTGTCGATGCGCCGCCACGCAGGCAGGCCGGCCAGCGCCGCCGCCAGTGCGGCATCATCCAGCGCCGGCGCGCCATGCACGCAATGCTGGTCCACCGGCTTCATGCGGGCACCTGCGAATTCGCCGCATTCAGGTGGGCGATGCGGACCGAGGCCGGCGGATGCGAATCGTAGAAGGCCGAGTGCAGCGGATCCGGTGTCAGGGTCGAGGCGTTATCCTCGTACATCTTGACCAGGGCCGAGACCAGGTCGTTCGCATTGCTGTGCTTGGCGGCGAAGGCGTCGGCCTCGAACTCGTGCTTGCGCGAGGTGATCGCGTTCAGGGGGCCGAGGACAAAAGTAAAGATCGGCAGCACCAGCGCGAACAGCAGCAGGGCCATGGCGTCGTTCGGGCCGTCGAGCAACGGGCTCACGCCCAGGCCGGTGTAGAACCAGCTCTGCTCCTTCAGGTAGCCGAGCAGGGCCAGGAAAGCGAGCGACAGCGCGAACATCACCACCATGCGCTTGACGATGTGGCGCAGCTTGAAGTGGCCCAGTTCGTGGGCCAGCACGGCCTCGATCTCCTGCGGCGCCAGGCGCTCGATCAGGGTATCGAAGAAAACGATGCGCTTGGCCGCGCCGAAGCCGGAAAAATAGGCGTTGCCGTGGGCGCTGCGGCGGCTGCCGTCCATCACGAACAGGCCTTTCGAGGCGAAGCCGACGCGCGCCATCAGGCCCTCGATGCGGCTTTTCAGGCCCTCGTCGGCGAGCGGCGTGAACTTGTTGAACAGCGGCGCGATCACGGTCGGGTAGAGCACCATCATCAGGATCTGGAAACCGCTCCACACGCACCAGGTCCACAGCCACCAGAGCGAGCCGGTGGTTTCCATCAGTTTCAGGACGACCCACAGCAGCGGCAGGCCGATGACGGCGCCGAGCAGGGCGCCCTTGAGCATGTCGGCCAGCCACAGGCCGCGCGACATCTTGTTGAAGCCGAAGCGTTCCTCGAGCACGAACTGGCGGTAGTAATCGAAAGGAAGATCGAGCACACCGGAGACGACGGCGAACGCGACCACCAGCAGGATCTGATGTAGCATGCCCGGACCGGCGAGCGGCAGCAGGGCGCTGGAGATGGCCTGCAGGCCGCCCAGCAGCGTGAAGCCGATCAGGGTCAGGCCGCCCCAGAGCAGGGCCGCGATGCCGAAGCGGGTCTTGGCGACGGTGTAGTCGGCCGCCTTCTGGTGCGTCTCGAGCGCGATCTTGTGCGCGAATTCGCCTGGCACGGCATGGCGCTTGCCCAGTACGTGGCGGATCTGGCGATTCGCCAGCCAGAAGCGCAGGCCGAGCGTCAGCACGAAGAAAACGACGAACAAGACTGAAAACGCGAGTGAAGACATTCTGTGCCTGTGAGAAAATGCGGGATTGTTTAGGCAAAGAGAGAATTATGTCACAAGCTACTGAATCCGCAGTAACGGCGAACCCCGCGGCAACCCCTGCGGCCGTTGCCCAGCGTCCGAATGAATTCAACCTGGTCTGGGTTGACATGGAAATGACCGGACTCGACCCGGACAACGACCGCATCATCGAGGTCGCCGTCGTCGTCACCGATGCCGAACTGAACGTGATCGCCGAAGGTCCCGTGTTCGCCATCCACCAGTCCGACGCCACCCTGGACAAGATGGACAACTGGAACAAGGGCACCCACGGCCGTTCGGGCCTGATCGACCGCGTGCGCGCCTCCACCGTCAGCGAAGAGCAGGCCGAAGCCGAGCTGATCGCCTTCCTGAAGAAATACGTTCCGGCCAACAAGTCGCCAATGTGCGGCAACTCGATCTGCCAGGACCGCCGCTTCATGGCGCGCGGCATGCCGAAACTGGAAGCTTTCTTCCACTACCGTAACCTCGACGTGTCCACGCTCAAGGAGCTGTGCCGCCGCTGGAAGCCCGAGCTGGCATCCGGCTTCAAGAAGCACCAGAAGCACACCGCGCTGGCCGATATCGTCGAGTCGATCGAAGAGCTCAAGTACTACCGCGAGCATTTCATCAAGCTGTAATTCGGGGAATTACCTCTCCCGCATCCGTGCTCCGTGTATCTTGCTCTTGTGCGAAAATGGCAAGATGCACGGATTCCTGCGCGGCGGCCTTGACGCGGCCCCCGCCGGCCTGCGTTCGCTGATCGGCGCGCGCGACTGGCGTGACTCTCCCCTTGGACACCCGGACGACTGGCCGCCCCAACTGGCGACCGCGGTCGCGATGGCGCTCGACTCGGCGCTGCCGATGTTCGTCTGCTGGGGACCGGACCTGCGCATGCTCTACAACGACGCCTATGTGCCCATCCTCGGCGAGCGCCACCCCCAGGCGCTGGGCGAACCCTTGCAACGCGTCTGGATGGACGCCTGGTCGCAGGTGGTGCCCTTCATCGACCGCGCGCTGTCGGGCAAGCCGGTGCACTTCGAGGACCTGCCGGTCGGCGTCGTGCGCGGCGGAGTGCCCGAGCAGGCCTATTTCACCTTTTCGTATGCGCCCCTGCACGACGGCGCCGGCCGCGTGGCCGGCATGTACTGCACGGCGCTGGAGACCACCGAACGCCTGCGCGCCGAGCGCCGCGCCGCGCTCGAGCTGAAACTCTCCGACGCGCTGCGTCCGCTGCATTCGCCGGACCAGGTGCTCGACACGGCCAGCGCGGTGCTGGGCGAGGAGCTGCACCTGGCCCGGGTGCTGTACTGCGAGGTCGATGCCGCCGATGGCAGCTTCGCGGCCATGCGCCAGTGGCTGCGTCCGGGAACGGCCGCGCTGTCGCGCGAACGCTTCCGGATCGACGAGTTCGGGCCCGACATCGGCGCCGCCCTGCGCGCCGGCGAGACCGTCGTCATCGCGGACACCGCGCGCGACCCGCGCACCGTGGCCTGGCCGGCGCGCTACCGCGAGGAAGGCATCGGCGCGCTGGTGACGATGCCGCTGGTGCGCGCCGGGCGCCTTTTCGCCTTCCTCAGCATCAACCACGCCGGGCCGCACCGCTGGAGCCCCGACGACCTGCGCTTTACGCGCGATACCGCCGAGCGCACCTGGACCGCGCTCGACGGCGCGCGCGTCCAGGCCGAGCTGCGCGCCGAGCGCGATCGCAGCCGCTACATCTTCGACACCATCGCCGAGGGCTTCGCCCTGCTCGACGCCGACTGGCGCATCCTCGAGATGAACGCCGAGGGCCTGCGCATCTGCAAGCTGGCGGCCGGGCAGGTGGTCGGGCGCGACCATTGGGAACTGTTCCCGGAAGCGGAGGACAGCGAAGCCGGGCGCATGCTGCGCCGCGTGATGCGCGAACGCAGCGCCGGCCAGGCCGAATACCAGCTGCCGCGCATCGGCGGACGCGGCGGCTGGAACGAGGTCCGCGCCTTTCCGATGCAGGACGGCGGCATCGCCATCTTCTTCCGCGACATCACCGACCGCAAGCTGGTCGAGGAAAAGCTGAGGGAAGCCGACCGGCGCAAGGATGAATTCCTGGCCATGCTGGCCCACGAGCTGCGCAACCCGCTGGCGCCGATCAAGGCCGCCGCGACTTTGCTCGACATGGGCGCGCTCAACGAAACCCGGGTGCGCCAGAGCAGCGCCATCATCGGCCGCCAGGTACGCCACATGACCCGCCTGGTCGACGACCTGCTGGACGTGTCGCGCGTGACGCGCGGCCTGATCGTGCTCGACAAGACGGTGCTGGACGTGCGCGCCATCGTCGACGAGGCGGTCGAGCAGGTGCGCCCGCAGCTGCTGGCGCGGCGCCAGCGCCTGGGCCTGCACCTGCCGGGCTGCCCGGTCGCCGTCGAGGGCGACCGCGCGCGCCTGGTACAGGTGCTCTCCAACCTGCTCGGCAACGCCGTCAAGTACACGCCGGAAGAGGGCGCCATCGACGTGCACGTGCAGCAGGCCGACGGCTTCCTGCGCCTGGACGTGAGCGACGACGGCATCGGCATGGAGCCGGAGCTGACCGAGAGCGCCTTCGACCTGTTCGCCCAGGGCAAGCGCTCGAACGACCGCTCCCAGGGCGGGCTCGGCCTCGGGCTGGCGCTGGTGCGCAACCTGGTCGAGCTGCATGGCGGCGCGGTCGGCTGCGCCAGTCCCGGCCCGGGACGCGGCAGCACGTTCACGGTGCGCCTGCCCCTGGCCGCGCCGCAGCCGCAGACGGAAGAGAACGCCGGCATGGCGGCGCGCGGCGAGCGGCTGAAGCTGATGGTGGTGGACGACAACGTCGACGCCGCCGAGACCCTGGCCATGCTGCTGGAAGCGGCCGGGCACGAGGTGGCGGTGGAGCACGATTCGCGGCGCGCCATCGAGCGCGCGCGCCAGGCGCCGCCGGACGCCTGCCTGCTCGACATCGGCCTGCCCGAGATCGACGGCAACGAACTGGCGCGGCGCCTGCGCGCCCAGCCCGAGACCGCCGGCTGCGTGCTGATCGCGGTCTCGGGCTACGGCCAGGAAGAAGACCGGCGCCGCGCCATGGAGGCGGGGTTCAGCCACCACCTGGTCAAGCCGGTCGATTTCGAGGAACTGGCCGGGCTGCTGGCCGAAGTGCGGGGGACTGTGGTGTTGTAGGGTGGGCTCCCGAGCCCACTCGGTCTTTCGTGCGGGTCTGTACCCGGACGCTTCTCGAAACCCAGGTTCACGTCGTGCGGCAAGGCGTGGTAGCTCGACATGCATGCGCTGCACCGCGTGGACTCAGGAGTCCACCCTACAACTGCGGCCACTGCCAACATTGATCATCGTTTCGTGGGCACGCCGTGCCCACCGATCGCCAGCGTACCCGCTCAGCGCATCTGCGTGTAATTCACCGGCACGAAGCGGTAGCCCTTGCCCTCGGTGCGCAGGTGGCCGAGGCCCGGGAACTGCAGATGGGCGCCGCCGATCAGCGCGCCGTCCCTGGCGGCCAGGTCGAACAGCTTCCTGCGCGCCGCAGCCGCGGCCTTCTGGTCGCCGTCGAAGCCGATCGTGACCGAAGGATTCTCGAACTGCACCGCCGCGACGTGGATCAGGTCGCCGATCACCATCATTTTCCGGCCGCCGCTCTCGATGACGAACGTGGTGTGGCCCGGCGTGTGGCCGTGGCCGCCCAGCGCGCGGATGCCCGGCGAGACCTCGACGTCGCCCTCGAAGGTCTTGAAGCGGCCGGCCTTGACGTAAGGATCGAGCGCGGCCATCGCGTTCTTGAACGAACCCTTGGCGTCTTCCGGCGCCTTGTCCATGTTCGCCTGGCTCAGCCAGTGGTCGGCCTCGCGCTTCGCCGCGCGCACGAGCGCATTCGGGAACGCCGGCTTGGCCTGGACCAGCAGGCCGCCCAGGTGGTCGCTGTGCATGTGAGTCAGGTAGACCTCGTCGACCTGCTCGGGCGTGTAGCCGGCGGCCTTCATGTTCGCCAGCAGCTTGCCCAGGGTCGGCCCGAACAGCACGCCGGCGCCGGTGTCGATCAGGATCAGCTTCTTGCCGGTATTGACCAGGAAGGCGTTGTCCGAGGTCTCGAGCGGGCTTTTCAGGAAGGATTTGGCCAGGGCGGCATTGGTCTTGTCGGCCTTGTCGTTCAGCAGTTTGTCGACCGGCAGGTCGACGGTGCCGTCGGACAGCGGGGTGATCTCGAACTCGCCCAGCATCACGCGGTAGTAGCCGGGAGCAGGGGTCCCGGCCATCGGGGCGGCGGCGAAGGATGGGACGGCGATGCAGGCGGCGGCGCAGGCGGCGGCCAGCGTCCGCAGGACGGTCTTGTTGAATGGGCCGGTCATGGATTCTCCAGTGGTTGGGCGCGCGATTGCGCTTGTAATCACACTGCGCATCCTACCTCAAGCGCAGGCGGCGCGCGCGGTGGCCCGATCGCTGCAGCCGGGTCCGGGTTATGGTGTAATAGCGGTCTTTGCCTGAACCGCATCTTTCGCGTTCCTCTCTCATGCAAGGTCAACTCATCCAGTGGCTGCACGGCTTCCTGCCGCAGCCGCTAGCAGCCGGCCGCACCGAACGCGTGCGCGCCGCCATCGGGGCCTGCGTCGGCCTGTTCGTCACCGCCCTGCTCAGCCACCAGTTCGCTCCCGGCCTGTCCGCCTTCCTCATCGCGCCCATGGGTGCCTCGGCCGTGCTGCTGTTCTGCGTGCCGGCCAGCCCCCTGGCCCAGCCCTGGTCTGTCATCGGCGGCAATACCCTGTCGGCCCTGGTCGGCATCGCCTGCGCCCGGCTGGTGCCCGATCCGCTGCTGGCCGCGCCCCTGGCCGGCTGCCTGGCGATTGCCGCCATGTTCGCGCTGCGCTGCCTGCATCCGCCCGGCGGCGCCGTGGCCCTGACCACGGTGCTGGGCGGCGCCGCGGTGCACGAGGCCGGCATCCTGTTCGCATTCGAGCCGGTCGCGCTGAATTCGGCGCTGATCGTCGGCGCCGCCCTCATCTACAACAACCTGACCCGGCGCCGCTATCCGCACGCTCCGCATGCGGCCGACCGCAACGTGCATGCGACCGGCGACCCGGCGCCGGCAGCGCGCCTCGGGATCACCGAGCAAGACCTGGAGGCGGCCTTGGTGCGCTACGGCGAGGTGCTCGACGTCAGCCACGACGACCTGCTGGCCATCGTCGACGACGCCCGCCAGCTGGCGCTGCACCGCCACTTCCGCGCACGCACCTGCGCCGAACTGATGTCGAGCCACGTGGTGTCGGTCGGTCCGCGCGACACGCTGGCCCATGCGCGCGAGCTGCTGCTGCGCCACCGCCTGCAGTCGGTGCCGGTGCTCGACGAGCGCCGCTACGTGCTCGGCATTCTCAGCCAGGAAGACCTGCTGCGCCATGGCGGCTGGGGCGCCAGCCTGCGCCGCCTGGTGCCGGGCGCCGCGCCGCGCGTGGCCGACGCCATGCGCCAGCGCGTCGTGGCGCTGCCGGCCGACGCGCCGCTGGCGCAGCTGGTGCCCCTGCTGGGCGACGGCGGCTACCACCAGGTCGCCATCACCGGCAGGGATGGCGCGGTGGTCGGCATCGTCAGCCGTTCCGACCTGATGGCCGCGCTGTGCGAGCAGCAGCTTGCGACGACCGCCTGAGCCCGATTGAACGGTTGACTGGCGGGCGACACCGGCCGGTCAACCCGCGTAACATGCAGGGGGAATAGACCCGAGACACGAAGAGGCCCCGCGTGACCTATGCCAGTGACCAGAAACCCGACGCCGCCAACCTGTCGCACGCCTCGCGCCGCATGCTGGCGCTGCGCGAGCAGGTGTTCGCGGACTGGGAGCGCGCGGTGCGGGCCGACGTCGACCAGGCGGCCGGGCTGCGCCATCCGGTGCTGATCGATACGCTGCCTGTCTTCTATGACAACATCGCCGAGAGCCTCACGCCCGGCTACGGCCGCCAGGGCGGCGGCGACGGCAGCACGGTGGCGGCGGAACATGGCGGCGAGCGCGCCCGCGTCACGACCTACGACCACGTCGCCCTGATCGACGAATACCAGATCTTCCGCCGCTGCATTCTCGAAGCCCTGCACCGCGACGGCGTCTCGCTCAGCCATGCCGAGGTGCTCGTCATCGACGGATCGATCGACGCCGCCATCAAGGAAGCCGTGAACGCCTTCACCCTGGTGCACCGCGGCCTGCGCGAGCGCTTCACGGCGGCGCTGACCCACGACCTGCGCGGCCCGCTGCAGGCCACCTCGATGGCGCTCGAGCTGATCCTGATGACCGAGGATCCGGCGCGCATCCGCGCCATGGCGGCCAGGGCGCTGGCGAACGTGGAGCGGATGGGCGGCATGGTCGGCGAGCTGCTCGATTCGATGGCCTTCCACGGCGGCCAGAAGGTGCAGCTGGAACTGAGCCAGTTCGACGTCTGCGAACTGGCGCGCGAAGTGCAGCTCGAGGCGGTCGGCAGCCAGGGCATGCAGATCCGGATGGCGCCGCGTTCGGTGCGCGGCTGGTGGGACCGCAAGGCGCTGCGGCGCGCGCTCGAGAACATGGTCTCGAACGCCGGCAAGTACGGCGCCCCCGGCGCGCCGGTCGCGATCAGGATAGCCGAGGTGCACGAGCGCCTGCTGCTGACGGTGCACAACGACGGCGAGCCGATCCCCCAGGAAGAGCAGGAGAGCATTTTCCAGATGTACCGGCGCGCCGAGGCCGCGCGCCAGGGCGTGAAGGGCGGCTGGGGCATCGGCCTGCCGTATGTGCGCGCGGTGGCGGAAAGCCACGGCGGCAGCGTCGGGGTCGACAGTTCGCGCGAGCGCGGCACCACCTTCGTCATCGACATCCCGGTCGACTGCCGGCCTTTCTGCGACGCGCCGACGCTGGCTTGAGCGATCCGCACGTTTGATGCACAGCAGGCGGGCTGGCGGCGTCCCGGGCTTCCCGGATACGCTCATTTACAATCGATGGCCAACTCTGAGTGAAACGTGAAAGGACGTCGCCGATGAGCATCCCGTACGCATTGAACAGCCAGGTATTCGATGAGGAGACATGGACGTGCCACTACTGCGGAGCGCAGTTGAGCGCGGCGAGGGCGGTGGTCGATCACATCTACCCCAGGAGCCTGGGTAGGGCGACGGTTCCCGGCAACCTGCTTGTGGCGTGCTCGAAATGTAACATGAAGAAGGCCGACCGGATCATCGAGACGGTGGGGAATCCCGTTGCACGCCCGGCTGCCACCGCATGGATTCATGCCTATATCAGGTCGCCAAGAGTGACGGCCGTGATGACCTTGTCGGCGGCGGCGCTGCTTGCTGCCGCGGGTCCGCATGTCTACTCCCGGATCGCCGGCCACAAGGCCGCCGCGCCTGCGGACGACCACGATTTCACCAGGCAGGTCCGGCAACTCGACGAGACGGAAGCGAATCTGCAGGCGCTGCTGGCCTTTGTCGCGGTTCAGCGCACGCAACTGGCGCAAACGCAGGAGTCGCTCACGGTACTGCGCGAAGAAAAAACAAAGATCGAGCCTTTGCTGACTGCCGACAGGAAGATCGTGGAAGCCTTGTTTGCGGAGCAGGAGGCAAGGGCTGCGAAGGCGGTGACGAGGGAGCGGTGGATCGGTTTTGGCCTGGGGGTGATCGCGTCGATCGTGGCGACAGTGGTGGTGACGATTGCGCAGTATTTCATCCGCGCTCACAAGGCGTCGACCGCGAAGGACTAGACTACCCAGCATTCCCGGGAGCGGCGAAAACGGGAGCCGCAATAAAAAACCGGGGCAAGCCCCGGTTCCATGTTCAGGCCTGTTCGGCCCCGCAGCACTTCTTGTATTTCTTGCCGCTGCCGCAAGGGCAGTCGTCGTTGCGGCCGACCTTCGGCGCATCGTTGCGCACGGTCTCGACGGCCGGCTTCCTCAGCGGCAGCCAGTAGCGGTGGATCGCCGGCAGGTTGGCCTCGATCTCGAGCGCCAGCTGGTGGGCCTTGACCGGGTCTTCGACCAGCGGCAGTTCTTCTTCCTCGATCTCGTCGGCGCCCAGCAGGTAGAGCGGGCGCATCAGGTCGGCGACTTCGGAATCCCAGATCGGGTCCCAGGAGCCCGGGCGCAGTTCCATGCCTTCCCAGAAGCCCCAGCACCAGGCCTCGGCGTCGATCAGGGTCTGGCCCTTGTGCTCGTGCTCGCAGTAGAGCGGCTCGAATTCCTTGGGCGCGACCTCGAAGGTGATCAGGACTTCGTTCATGAAGCGCATGATCAGGTTGACGATGCGTTCCTCTTCCTTGGCGTTCTTCCACTTCGGCGCCTGCTTGCCGTCCTCGCCCCAGACGCGCGGCAGCCACTCGGCCGGCATGATGGTTTCCGGACCGATGGCGATCGCCGTCAGGTAGCCGTGCAGGGTGTCCATCGTCATCGCATCTTCCGGGCTGCGCTCGGAGAGGAGGAACTGGTCGAGTTCGTTGAATTCTTTTTCGGTGAGGGGCTGGTCGAGTTGCATGGGATGCTCTTGTTGCGGTGAAGTCGCCAGTGTAACGCCTGCGGCGGGGAGCGCACGAAAAAAAGCGCGCCGCCTTACAATGGCGTCATGGATCATCTGTCATCTTCTTCGGCGCCTTCGGGGGCGCATCCCTTCTCCGGCCTCGACCCGGACCGCGTGCTCGACGCCCTGCAGAGCGTCGGCATCTACGGCGACGGCCGCCTGCTGGCCCTGAACAGCTACGAGAACCGGGTCTACCAGGTGGGCTGCGAGGATGGGCCGCCGGTCGTGGCCAAGTTCTACCGTCCCCAGCGCTGGAGCAATGAAGCCATCCTCGAGGAGCACGCCTTCGTGGCCGAACTGGCCGAGCGCGAGGTGCCGGTGGTGCCCGCCATGACCATCGACGGCCGGACCCTGCACGAATTCGGCGGTTTCCGATTCGCCGTCTTCCCGCGCCGGGGCGGGCGCGCGCCCGAGCTGGGCGACGCCGCCACGCTCGAGTGGATCGGACGCTTCATCGGCCGCATCCATGCGGTCGGTGGACTGGCTCCCTACCGGGTGCGCCCGGCGCTGGACCGCCAGACCTTCGGGCGCGAGCCTGTCGACTACCTGCTGCGCCACGACTTCATCCCCCAGGAGCTGCGCGCCACCTGGGCCAGCGTGGCCGAGCAGGCCCTGGCCGGCGTGGCGCGCTGCTACGAACGCGCCGGCGACCTGCCGCTGCTGCGCCTGCACGGCGACTGCCACGGCGGCAACGTGCTCTGGACCGACGACGGCCCCCACTTCGTCGACTTCGACGACAGCCGCATGGGCCCGGCGGTGCAGGATTTGTGGATGCTGCTCTCGGGCGAGCGCCATGAGATGGTGCGCCAGATGAGCGACGTGCTGGCTGGCTACGAGGACTTCTGCGAATTCGACCCGCGCCAGCTCTACCTGGTGGAGGCCCTGCGCACCCTGCGCCTGATCCATTACGCGGCCTGGCTGGCGATGCGCTGGGACGACCCGGCCTTCCCGGCGGCTTTCCCCTGGTTTAATACCCAGCGCTACTGGCAGGATCGGATCCTGGAACTGCGCGAGCAGGTGGCCCTGATGGATGAGCCGCCGTTGTGGCCGGTGTAGCAAAGCTGCAAAGCTGGGGCCAAAAGCTGGGGTCAGGTCTGACAATCGCAAAAGCTGGGGTCAGGTCTGACAATCGGACACGAACTCAACTGTACGTCGGGCGCCGCTTCGATTGCAGGATGGTGTACGGGCCCGGCATGCCTGCCACGGTAGAGCCCGTGTCTAAATGTCAGACCTGAGCCCAGCTGTTCCTGCCTTTTCGAACCCCGGAATTGGGGCGTTTTTGCCGCGCAGCTCGGCGTGACACGATCCGGCCGTATCGCGGATAATGGTCAAGCGCGGCAATCCGCCCGGAACCCGAGAACCAGCATGGAACGAGACCCAGCTTCCCACGACGATACCGATTTCACGATCGACCTGCCGCCGGCGTCGGCCGAGCACGTGCCGCCCGCGGTCGCGCCGGACCGCGGCCAGCTGGAACAGGCCGCGATCAAGGAAGCGATCGCGCGCGTCGAGGCCGAGGCGAAGGCGAATGTGGCGGCGGAAAGCCGCGCCGCAGCCGAGGCCCATGCACGTGCGCTGGCCGAGGAACGCGCGGCCATGGATGCCGCCGCCGCGGCTGCCGCGCTGGCCAATGTCCAGGCCTCGGAAGAGGCGATCGAGGCCAACCGCGACCGCCTGGAAACCCTGCGCGCTGCCGCCCAGGCCACAGCCGAGCGCCTGGAAGCGATGCGCCAGGAAACGGCCGAGCTGCGCGCCCGCGTGCAACTCGATACCGAAAGCCGGCTCGCGACCGAGGCGCGCTCGCGCGCGGCCGACGAGGCGCGCCGCCGCGCCGCCGAACAGATCGAGGCCGAAGCGGCAATGGCGCTCGAAGCGGCACGCGCGGCCGAGGAATTGCTGGCCCAGGCCGAGGAGGCGCGCCGCCAGGCCGCCGAGCGCGTCGCCGCGGTACACGCGGCCCGCGAGGAAGTACTGCACAGCGCCAGCGCCGACGCTCGCGTCGCCGTGCTGGCGCGCGAGCGCGAACGGGCCGAGAAGGCCGCGCGCCAGACCGCCGAGAAACTGGCCCAGGCGGAAGCCGAGGCGCTCGAGCTGGCCCTGCAGCGCGAGCGCGCCGACCAGATCGCGCTGGCCTCGGCCTTCTCGCGCGCCGCCGCCGAGGCGCGCGCGCTGGAGGAAGCGCGCGCCCTGGCGCACGTCGAGCACGAACGCGAAAGCATCGCCCAGGCCCAGGCCGACTCGCAGCGGGTCGCGGCCGATACCCTGCGCACCCGCCTGCAACTCGAGAAGGAATTGCGCGACGCCGCCGTGCACCGCGAGCGCCTGGAACAGATGGCCGCCGCCACCGCCGAGGCGCGGCGCGAAGCCGAAGCCCGGATCGTCGCCGCCACCGAGGCGCGCATCGAGGCCGACCGCAAGCTGCGCGAAACCGCCCTGGCGCGCGCCCGCGCCGAGGAAGAAGCCGGATTGCAGGTCGAGGCGCGCCTGCAGGCCGAGGCGCAGGCGGCCCAGCAGGCGCAGGAGCGCGCCGCCGCCGATCGCGCGGCCCAGGAAGCGGCCCAGCGCCAGGCCGACGAAGAGCAACGCGCGCGCACGCTGCTTGAAGAACGTGCGGCCCAGGCCCAGGCCCTGTTTGAAGCGCGTGCCGCCGAGAACGCGGCGGAAGAAGCGGCAGCGGCCCTGGCGGCCGAGCAGGCGGCGCTGCAGCGTGAAGCCGCCAGCCTGGCCGCGCGCCGCCTGGAGGAGGCCGAGCGCCTTGCGGCGGCCGAGCGCGAGCGGGCCCTGGCCGAGGAAGCGGCCCTGGCCAGCCTGCAGGAAAAGCTGGACGCCGAACGCGAACTGGCCGCCACGGCCCAGGCGCGCATCGACGCCGAACAGGCACAGGCGGCGCTGCTGCGCGACCAGCTCGCGTTCGAGAACCGCGCCCTCGAGGCGCAGCGCGCGACCCTGGAAGCCCAGCGCGAAGCGGCGAACAAGGCGTTCGAACAGGCTGCCAGCGAAGCCGCCGCCGCGGCGGCGGCCCGTGCCGAGGCGGCAGCGGCGGCGGAGCTGGCGCGCATGCAGGCAGAGCGTGCGGAAACGGAACAGGCAAGGCTGGCGGCGACGGATGCGGCGGCCCAGGCCGAACGGGAAGCGGCCGAGGCGGCGCGCGAATCGCTGGCGCTGCTGGAGCAGAAGCTGGCGGCCCAGCGCCAGCAGGCCGACGCCGAAGCGCGCGCCAACGCGGCAGCGGCGGCGCGCCTCGCTTCCGAGCAGGCTGCGGCGGAAAGCGCGCGCCTGCGCGCCGAGGCCGAGGAAGAGGCGGCCCGACTTGCCGCCGAACGGGAAGCGGCCGAACGTGCGGCGGCCCAGTCGGCCCTCGAAAAACGCGAGGCCCAGCGCGCGCTGCTGGAACACGCCCAGGCCCACGCCGAGATGCAGCGCCGCACCGCCGCGACCACCCAGCAGATGGCCGACGCGCGCCGCGAACTGCTGGAACTGGAAACGAAGCGGCTGGAAGAGCAGGCCGCCGAACTGTCGGCGACCGAGGACGCGATCAACGAGCGCAAGGCCGAAGCCCATCAGCGCGCGGCGTCCGAGAACATCACGCGCGAGGTGCTGGGGCGGCTGAAGAAGCAGCCCTCGGCGCAGCAGGCCGCGGCGCGCCTGGCCGAGGTGATCATGGCGCAGCGGCGCAGCAACGGGGAGTAAGGGACGGGTTTGCCTTGTAGGGTGGACGCGGCCGGCGTAAACACCTGTGTCCACGCTGTATCGCCATCCGCGTAGACGCGGCTCGTCTGGAATGCCGGCTTGCGCGCGCATCGATGCGATGCCGATGCCGGCGTCACGCACCCGTACCATACCGCGTGGACACAGGTGCCCACCCTACGGTCGACTGCACGACCTTGATATGCGCCACCTCTCAATTATGGCGCATTGATATCGGAAAGGTATTACTGCGCCACGGCCGGCGCATCGCTCGGCGCCACCGGATTGACCGGGCCGGTATTCACGGTCGTCACGAAATACTCGGTCTCGCCGAAGCAGCTGGTCGGCACGCCGCGGTGCTGTTCGTAGCTGATCTCCACGCGCTGGCCCATGGTCGACTGGAGTTTCTGCACCAGGCCGTCGTCGCGCACGGTGAAGGCGAAACGCTCGGGAATTGCGCCGGGCATGCTCGAGAGCAGGATCTCGCCTTCCCAGGTCTTGCACAGCCAGCCCTTCTTCGAGAACTTCTGCAGGTAGCCGGCGCGGGTGCCTTCGGAATACGACCAGGTCAGGGTGAACCAGGTATATAAACCGAGCACCACGACCAGGGCGGCGATCACGGACAGCAGGATGGGAAGAACGCGGCGGGGCAGGGCAGTCGGCATGGTGTGCTTGATGGTCTGGGTTGAGTGAACGAAGGCGCGCGGTATCCGCGCGGCGCCCATTCTGCCATGGCCGCGCGGATTGTCAAAACGGCAGGCTTAAGCCTTCCTTAGGCCACGCCCACGCTGTCCCTTTCCTCTTCGGCTTCCATGCGCTTGCGGTAGCGTACGGAAGACCAGAGCGACACCAGGATGAAGGCCAGCCCCGACAGGCCGGTGAACCACTCCGGAATATGGAAGTGCACGCTGGCGAACATGATCAGGGCCAGGATGCCGATCGCGTAGTGGGCGCCGTGCTCCAGGAACACGAATTCCTGCAGCGTGCCCTTGTAGACCAGGAACACCGTCATCGAGCGCACGAACATCGCGCCGATCGCGAGGCCCAGCATGATGATGACCACGTCGTTGGTGATCGCGAAGGCGCCGATCACGCCGTCGAAGCTGAACGAGGCATCCAGCACTTCGAGGTAGAGGAAGCCGCCGATGCTGCCCTGGGAAATCATCTTGCCGACCGTCGGATCGGATTCCTCTTCCTCGAGCAGGCCGCTGATCCAGTTCACGCCGATGTAGATCAGCACCCCGACCACGCCGGAGATGAGCACGGCCAGCTTGCGTGCCGGCGGCATCAGCGACATGGCGAAGAACACGGCGAGCAGGGTGAGCAGCACCGCCAGGCCCTCGGTCCCGTACTTGCCGACTTTTTCCTCGATCCAGCCCAGCCAGTGCAATTCCTTTTCCTCGTCGAACAGGAAGTTCAGGAAGACCAGCATCAGGAAGGCGCCGCCGAAGGCCGAGACCTCGGCGTGGTGCTCGGTCAGGTGGCGCGAATACTCCTTCGGGGTCTCGATCGCCATGTTCCACACGTCCGTCAGGCCGAGACCGGTGGCGACCGAGACGATTACCAGCGGGAACAGCAGGCGCATGCCGAACACCGCGACCAGGATGCCGACGGTCAGGAACAATTTGCGCCAGAATTCGTTCCAGTGCCGCAGCACGGACGCGTTCACGACGGCGTTATCGAACGACAGCGATACCTCGAGCACGCCCAGCACCGCCGTGATCCACAGCGCGGACAGCAGACCCGAAACCCCGCCATGCTCGTAGCCCCACCAGCCCGCCAGGGCCATGAGCACGATGGTGACTGCAAAAGACAGTCGGAAATGACGCATGGTGTCCTCTTTCTATTCTGAAAATTGGTTGAAATGCCACAGTTTTCAGGCATCTTACCCGGATGGAGGGGGAGGGCGGCGCAGCGCAGGTCGCCCCGGCACCTGGCTTCTGCCATAATTCTGCCCGGCATTAATTTTTTGGAATATTCATGGACTTCACTTACCTCATCACGCCATTCCTGACCTGGCTCGTCGTCGGTCCGATCAAGTTCCTGATCAACAGCGCGCGCCAGCGGCGCTGGGCCTTCAACCTGGTCGGCAACGGCGGCTTCCCGAGCAACCACAGCTCGGTCGTCACCAGCATGGCGACCCTGATCGCGTTGCGCGAGGGGATGGGGCACCCGGCCTTCGGCGTGGCCGTCACCCTGGCCTTCATCGTGATGATCGACGCCAACAGCCTGCGCCAGCACGTCGGCCGCCAGGCCGCCGCCATCAACCGCCTGGCGGTGGATGTCACCGGGCATCAGATCCTGCGCGAACGCATGGGCCACACCCTGGTCGAAATCTGCGGCGGCATCGTCACCGGCATCGGCATGGGTTTCCTGGTCTACCACCTGTTCGTCGCGTAAGGCCAGCATGGCCGCACCGCCCGGCCGGGTGGCGGCCTGGCGCCTGCAGCCGCCGCGCGTCCGCGGACGTCCACAGGTTGTCCGCGAAGGCCGCGTTTCGTCCGGCGCCTGTGCAGCCCATCGCACCAGGACGCAGTTCATCCATCGAAAACCACAGTGCGCAGGAACGTCAATTGACTGGTGGGTCTGGCTCCCGGATACTGCGCGCTGGTGAAATCCCCCTTCTAAAAATACATAAGCTCAAGCGTCCATTGGAGAGACACAACATGCTGCGCAACACTCTACTCGTCCTTGCCATGGCATCGGCCCTCGCCGCCTGCAACAAGGAGGCGAAGGACCCGGCCAGGACCGGCTCGGAAGCCGCCGCCCAGGCCAGGAAGGACGGCAAGCCCAGCCAGTTGCTGGTCGCGCCCGAGGACTTGCTGACGGTGCGCAGTGATGCGCTGTCCTCCGGCCCGGTGATCACCGGCTCGATCCAGCCGGAACGCCGCGCCGACCTGCGCGCGGAAGTCTCGGCCGTGGTGCTCCAGGTCCTGAAGGAGAACGGCGAGCCGGTCAAGCGCGGCGACCTGCTGGTCAAGCTCGATGAGACCGCGATCCGCGATTCCCTGCTGTCGGCCGACGAGGCCGTGCGCGCGGCCGCCCAGGCGCTCGACCAGGCCAACCGCCAGCTCGAACGCCTCAAGACCCTGCGCGCCTCGGGCATGACCTCGGCCGCGGCCTTCGACGAAGCCGAAGTGCGCCGCAACAGCGCCCAGAGCGAATTGTCGGCCGCCAAGAGCCGCGCCGCCACTGCGCGTCAGCAACTGGCCCGCACCCAGGTGCGCGCGCCTTTCGACGGCATCGTCAGCGACCGCAAGGTGTCCGCCGGCGACACCGCGACCATCGGCAAGGAACTGGTCAAGGTCATCGATCCGAACAGCATGCGCTTCGAGGGCCGCGTGTCGACCGACAAGATCAGCCTGGTCAAGGTCGGCCAGCCGGTCAAGTTCCACATCAACGGCTACGGCAACCAGCAGTTCGCCGGCACGGTCAAGCGCATCGATCCTTCCGCCAACGACATCACGCGCCAGGTCGAGGTGCTGGTTGGCCTGACTGGCGAACAACCGCGCGTGGCCGGCCTGTACGCCGAGGGGCGCATCGACGCCGAAACCTCGGACGCCCTGATGCTGCCGGAAAGCGCCATCGTGCGCAACGGCGACGAAACCTATACCTGGCGCGTCAAGGGCGCTACGCTGTCCAGGGTGAACCTGCAGGTCGGCATGCGCGACCAGCGCACCGGCAACTTCGAGATCAAGGCGGGTCTCGCCGCCGGCGACACCGTGCTGCGCAGCCCGAGCTCGAACCTGAAGGATGGCCAGAAGGTCGAAATGGCCACGGCCCGCGTGGCCAGCGCGGGTACGGCAACTGCGCAGCAGCCTAAAGGGAAATAAGCCATGTTCCTGTCCAATTTCAGTGTCAAGAAGCCGATCGCGACGATCGTGCTGATCCTGGGCATGATGTGCATCGGCTTGCTGGCCCTGTCGAAGCTGCGCGTCAACCAGAATCCCGACGTCGACATCCCGGTGATCGTGGTCAACGTCCCGTATCCGGGCGCCTCGCCGGAAACGGCCGAGCGCGAGATCATCGACCGCCTGGAAAAGCAGATGCAGAGCGTGCAGGGCGTGACCGAGGTCACTTCCTACGCCAACGAAGGCAGCGCCACCCTGGTGCTCGAGTTCGACTTCAAGCGCAACCTGATCGAAGCCTCGGACGACGTGCGCAACGCCATCTCGGCGGTGCGCTACAAGCTGCCGACGGAGATGCGCGAGCCCATCCTGCGCCGCGTCGACCCGGCGGCCCAGCCGATCATGCAGCTGGCGCTGTCTTCCACCAGCCAGAGCCACGCGACGATCTCGCGCCTGGCCGAGGACGTGCTGGCCGACCGCTTCCGCGCCATCGACGGCGTGTCCACCGTCAACGTGAACGGCTCGCTGCGGCGCGAGCTGTCGGTGCTGCTGCGCGCCGACAAGCTGCGCGAGTACAACGTCTCGGTCACCGAAGTGACCAATGCCCTGCGCAACCAGAACACCAATGCCCCGGTGGGCAAGGTGCGCGGCGTGCTCGACGAGAAGGGCATCCGCCTGATTGGCCGTATCGAACGTCCTGAGGACTTTTCCCAGATCGTGGTCAAACGCAATGGCGAGACCATCGTGCGCCTGAACCAGGTGGCCGAGATCCAGGACGGCTTCGCCGACATCGACAGTGCTTCGATCCACAGCGGCAATCCGAACGTCGGCATCTCGATCGTGCGCACCCGCGACGCCTCGACCGTGTCGATCGCCAAGCGCGTGCGCGAGCTGGTCGCTGAAGTCAACAAGGAACTGCCGCAGGGCACGACGCTTTCCATCACGCGCGACGGCGGCGAAGAAGCCCAGAGCAGCCTGAACAACGTGATCGAGTCGCTCGTCTTCGGCGCGGTGCTGACCGTGTTCGTGGTCTACGCCTTCCTGAATTCCTGGCGCTCGACCCTGATCACGGCGCTGTCGCTGCCGACCTCGGTGCTGGCGGCCTTCATCGCGGTCTGGCTGTGCGGCTTCACCCTGAACTTCATGACCCTGCTCGGCCTGTCGCTGGCGATCGGCGTGCTGATCGACGACGCCATCGTGGTGCGGGAAAATATCGTCCGCCACATGGAAAACGGCGCCGACCGCCGCACCGCGGCCCTGGTCGGCACTTCCGAGATCGGCATGGCGGTGGCCGCCACGACCTTCTCGATCATGGCCGTGTTCATCCCGGTGGCCTTCATGCCGGGCATCGCCGGCGAATGGTTCCGTCCCTTCGCGCTGACCGTGACCTGCTCGGTGCTGGTGTCGCTGTTCATCTCGTTCACGCTCGACCCGATGCTGTCGGCCTACTGGGGCGACCCGCCGGGCCACCACCTGGAGCCGAAGAAGGGCCTGTCGAAAGTGCTGGGCCGCTTCAACGCCTGGTTCGACCGCCTGGCCGGGCGCTACGGCAACGTGATCGCCTGGGCGCTGCACCACCGCCGCTGGATGGGCGTGATCGCCTTTGCCAGTTTCGCCGCGGCGATCGCCCTGCAAAGCAGCTTCGGGGGCACCAGCTTCCTGCCCAAGGGTGACGGCAACAAGATCATGATCGAGGTGCGCACTCCGGCTTCCTCGAGCCTGGAGTTCGCGCGCCTGAAGATGGAGCAGGCGGCCCAGCTGGCGCGCACGCTGCCGGAAACGCGCGCCACCGACAGCGTGATCAAGCCGAGCGGCGGCTCGATCTACATCGAGATCGGCAAGCGCAACACGCGCAGCCGCAGCGCTTCCGAGATCGGCGCCGAGCTGCGCGAAAAGGTCGGCCGCCTGGTGGGCGCCGAGTACACCGTGCTCGACGACCTCTCCGGCGGCGGCAAGCCGGTGCAGATCGAATTCACCGGCAGCGATTCGCGCAAGCTGATGGAGCTGACCACGGCCTACATGGAGAAGCTGCGCCAGGTGCCGGGCGCGGTCGACGTCACGCTGTCGCAGCAGGACCCGAAGGACGAGCTGCAGATCGAACTCGACCGCGGCCTGGCCAATTCCATGGGCGTTTCGGTCGGCGACGCCGCCACCGCCCTGCGCGTGGCCTTTGCCGGCATCGAGGTCGGCGACTGGGTCGACCCGACCGGCGAGACGCGCGACGTCGCGGTGCGCCTGCACCCGGAAGACCGCGTCAGCATCGAGAACATCGAGCGCCTGCCGATCGCGATCGCCGGCACCAACACCATGGTGCCGCTGGAACAGATCGCGCGCATCAGCATGGGCAAGGGGCCCTCGGAGATCGTGCACAAGGACGGCAAGCGCGTGATCACGGTCTCGGCCAACGCCCAGGGGCGCTCGAACGGCGAAGTGACGGAAGATGCGATGAAGCTGGCGCGCAGCTTCGACTTCCCGCCGGGCTATGGCCTGGCGCTGGGCGGCGCCGGCAAGGACCAGGCCGAGCTGTTCCGCGAGATGACGATCGCCCTGTTCGGCGGCATCGGCCTGATGTACCTGATCCTGGTGATGCAGTTCGGCTCCTTCACCGCGCCGCTGGGCGTGATGCTGTCGCTGCCGCTGTCGCTGATCGGCGTGGTGGTGGCCCTGCTGGTGACCCGCGGCACCCTCAACCTGATGAGCTTTATCGGCATCATCATGCTGATGGGCCTGGTGGCGAAGAACGCGATCCTGCTGCTGGAAGCGGCGCGCGCCCTGGAACACGAGGGCTATGACCGCGAGGAAGCGCTGATGAAGGCCGGCCGCGTGCGTCTGCGCCCGATCCTGATGACGACCTTCGCCCTGATCGCCGGCATGCTGCCGGTGGCCCTGGCACTCGGCCCGGACGGCAAGTTCTACCAGCCGCTGGCAGTGGCGATCATCGGCGGCACCATCACCTCGACGCTGCTGACCCTGCTGGTCGTGCCGACCTTCTACGACAGCATCGAGATCGCCCGCGAACGCATGGCCGCCAAGTTCCACCGCCGCGCCGAACGCTGGCATGTGCTGCCGGCCTTCGTCGTCACCTTCGTCGAGGCGATCCTGACGATCGTGCTGGTGCGCTTCGTGTTCCGCATGATCATGCGCCTGGTCGGTTTCGCCACCGGCCGCGGCCGCGGTCCGGGTGCGGGCGCGGACCAGGCCGTGCCGCTGACGAAGATGCCGCCGGCGAAGGTCACCGAAGGCGCCTGATGCCTGGCGCGGCCTGCGTTGGCCGGAAAAAAGAGCTACAAAGAAGAGCCATAAGAAAGCGCTACAAAAAAGAGCCCGCTTGATGCGGGCTCTTTTTTTTGCGCGTGCGGGGCAGTCGTAGGGTGGGCACTCCGTGCCCACGCGTTACGTGCGCGTCCTTTCTGCGTTGGCCGGCATTGATCGCCCACCAACTTCAACCTTGGCCCGGTGTTGCGCTCGCGGCCGGCCTGCGCAAGCCGGAGCCGGGCCGACGATCAGCGGGTACGCTCGGCGTCGCCTTCGCCCTTGCGGGTAGCGGTCGGACCGGTGCCGGTACTGTCGCCGGTGTGGCCGGCGGCCTTGGTGCCTTCCTGCGGCGCCGGCGCCATCGGGGCGCCGCCCGGGTTGGCGCCGCCGGTGGTGGAACCGCCGGGGCCGACCGCTTCGGCGCCGCTGAAGCCGCTGGCGCCGCCGATGGCGCCCGGCACGTTCTCTCGCGCGCCGCGTTCGTGCTCGCCCACGGTGCGCGGGGTGATGTTGTTGTTGTATTCCCCGCCAGGAAGGCCGGGTGCGCCCGAGTTGCTCGTTGCGCCGGCAACGCCTTCGGCGCCGCCCTGGCCCTGGCCTTCCACGCGATTGGTGATCTGGGCGCCGTCACCGGCGCCGCCCTGGCCCGAATCTTCCTTCTTGCAACCGCCGAGCACGGCGGCAAGCAGCACGGTGGAGAGTACGATGGTAGGGAAAGTGCGTGTCTTCTTCATGGTGTTTCCTTGTCCTTGACTGGTGATCCGGCTGGGCCGCTGCCGGAGCTTCGGCGAGCCGGGCGGCCCTGGCTTTGCTTACTGGCCGGTGGTCGTGGTGCCGGCGCCGGTGTCCTGCGTATTGGCGCCCGTGCCCGTGCCCGTACCGGTTGCAACGCCCGTGCCGGTGTTGCCGGCGGCGGTCGTGCCGGTGCTGCCCGCCATGCCGGCGCCGGTGGTGTTGCCGGCCGCGCCAGTGGTGGTCTCTTGCGCGCCGGCGTTCGTGGTGTCGCCACCGGTCGAGCTCATGCCGCCGTTCTGGGTGGCCGTGACATCGTCGGTGCCGCTGGCGGTGCTGCCGGTGCCGCCGCTCAGGCCGGCGCTGCTGCTGGTGCTCGCGCCCTCGATCACGGGAGTGGTGCCGGTAGCCTGTTCGGCGTCGTCCTTGCGGCAGCCACCGAGCAGGGCGGCGAGGACGGCGGTGGCCAGGACGATTTTCGGTAGCGAAGTCGTGCGGTTCATGGTGGTATTCCTTATCGATGTGTAGTGGGGTGTCGCAGCAGTGCCGCGGTTGTTGCCATTCTGGAGTGGCAGGGTCCTCCGTTCCGTGCGCGGTCCAACGTTCGGAGAAAAAGGGCGGAGGGCAGGCTTGATGTGTCGTCGGAAAGGCAGCGCAGCAGAGGAGGGGCACAGATGCTTGGGCTGCAATTTTTATAACAAAAGATCAATTATTTGTTGTAAAAATGAAAAACCAGTGTATATTTACAATTCCTTTGTCTATTTTATAAATAACTGAGAGGGTCTATCTGATGTCCATATGCTTTCGCAATCCCCGCATCCTGGCGGCTGCTGTACTGATGGCCTGTGCTTCCGTTTCGACCCAGGCGGCCCCGATCTTTACCGACGGTACCACCACGACGGTGAGAGAAGTGACCTACAAGTCGCAGTTCCAGGGCGATGTACTCACCCTGTCGATCTTCACCGACGAGGCCATCGGGACGTTGACGGGAATTGACAGCCTGCGGAGCCTGGTGTTTTCCAGCATGCGGCCTTCTGGCCAGGCGAACCGCTTCTTTACGCTGGACGGCGCCAGCATGACGGGGTCGTCGACGCAGGATGGCGTGGCATGCGGCGGCAGCAATGGCGGCGGTCAAATCTGTTTTGAGGAACTGAACGACACACTCGTGGCCGGTAGCCCACTGGTCTACAAGATCAATTTCGACTACTCGGGTCCCAGCATCGACTTCGACGATTTCAATGTGCGGGCAACGTTCACCGGTCAACGCCTGAACGCCAATGGCCGGGTCGTTAAATTCCAGGCTGCCGAAACGGCGCGGCTGAATGCGACCGAAGTTCCTGAGCCAGCCTCCCTGGCCATGCTCGGACTCGGCCTGGGCCTGGCAAGCATCAGCCGGCGCAGCAAGATGCGGGCAGCGTAAAGCACCGACCTGCAGTCGGGGACGATGTCGCGAACAAAGAAAGGGTGAGGAAATGGTGCGCCCGTGACAGGGACGCCATAGAAACGCACGCTGGACACGCGCGCGACAGGAAAGCACGTAAATAGACACGCCGCGCCGGCCTGGATGCCGGCGGCGTAGTGCCACGAACGAAACGGCAGAGCCCGCGGAACGGGCCCTGCTGATCGGTGAAGCGAGGCCGGATTAGCGGCCAGTAGTGCCCGACGAATCGGTGCTGCCGGAGGTGCCGCTCGAACCGGTGGTGCCAGTCGTGCCCGAGGTGCCGCTGGAGCCGGTGCCGGTAGCGCCAGTGCCGGTTGCGCCGGTGCCGGTGGTGTCGCCGGTGGTGCCGGTTGCGCCCGTGCCAGTGCCGGTTGCGCCGGTGCCGGTGGTATCGCCGGTGGTGCCGGTTGCGCCCGTGCCGGTGCCGGTTGCGCCGGTGCCGGTGGTGTCGCCGGTGGTGCCAGTGCCGGTTGCGCCGGTGCCGGTATCACCCGTGGTGCCGGTGGTGCCGCTGGTGCCCGACGTCGAGCTCGGCGCGGTTGCCGAGGTGTCGCCGGCGCCGCCGGTGCCGGCGGTGTCGTTCTTCTTGCATGCACCCAGCATGGTTGCCAGGAGGGCTGCGGTCAGCAGGATTTTTGGTGCTTTGGTCATTGCGCTCATTGTTTATACTCCTCGTTCACGTCTATCTTGTGCCGTCGTCTCCAGGTGAGGCGCTGGAGGGGTAACGGCGCCAGTTCAGTCCCACCATGGAGCTTCGTTGGGCCCATTGGCGAAACGCTCAGGGAACCGACGCAACACGCGGCCCCGTTCGGTGCACGAATCCGACTGTAAAAATTAGACTGGCATCCTTACCGCCAGTTCGTCGCATTGTGCACATCTTGCTTTATTCCGCGATACCACTAGCGGAGTTTGATGCCGGTCAAACGGATTCCCGTCCAACCGTTTCCCCCGGCGTTTGCCGGATGGCCGTTGCGCCGCCGGCCCGCGAGCCGGCGACAGATTCGAGCAGGGCGGGGATCTCGTTGGGGATCTCCCGCGCCAGGTAACCGAGTACGCCCATGCGTTCGGCCAGGCGTTCGCCGGCGCGCGCATGCAGCGCGACGCCCCAGCAGGCCGCCTGTTCCAGCGTGGCGCCGCGCGCCGCCAGGCCGGTGATGATGCCGGCCAGCGTGTCGCCCGAGCCGGACACGCCCAGGCCGACGTTGCCGCCTTCGTGCTGCCACAGCTCGCCCTTGGGCGAGGCGATGACGGTGCGTGCGCCCTTGAGCGCGACGACGGCGTTCCATTCGCTTGCTGCGGCCAGGGCCCGCGCGTCCGGTCCGGACACGATCTCGGGCTTGGCGACGCCGGTCAGGTGCGCCATCTCGCCGCAGTGCGGCGTGACGATGACGGGCTGCTCGAAGCGGTAGGCCTGGTTCGGGTCCCAGCCGGGCGGCGCGTGCAGCAGCGTGCCCATGGCGCAGGCGTCGAGCACCACGGCGGTATTGCTGCCCTGCAGGCGCTCGAGCAGGCCGTGCACCAGCTCGGCGGCGGCGGCCTCGTCCTGCATGCCCGGGCCGATCAGCACCGCGCTGACGCGGTCGGCCAGCGGGTCGAGGCGGGCGATGGCCTCGCGCTGGAAACCGCCGGCTTCGGTCTCGGCCAGGCCGATCACGCGCGCCTCGGGCATCGCCAGCGCCACCAGCTGGGCGACGCTGGCCCCGGTGGCGATGGTGAGCTTGCCGGCGCCGGCGCGCAGGGCGGCGGTGGCGGCGAGGATGACGGCGCCGGGCATCTCGCGCGAGCCGCCCAGCACCAGCACGTGGCCGCGTACTTCCTTGTCGCTGTCCTCGCCGGGCATCGGCAGGGGCCAGGCGCGCAGCAGGTCGGTGGTGACGTCGTGCATGGCGGGTGCGCTGTGGATGGCGTTCATGGATGGGCGGTCAGGTTCGGCGTCAGGCCTTCGGGGCCGTCGGCACGTCCTTGCCGACCGTGACCGGCGTGCCGCTGGCCTCGAGCGGCGCGACGAAGTTGACGAGACGCACCACCAGCTTGCCGCGCTTGCCGGCGCTGGGGTCGAAGGCGTAGGAGGTGACCGAGCAGTTCGGCACGTCGCCGGCGCGGTCGAAAGCCAGGATGCTGGCTTCGTCGAGGCGCTCGATCAGATAGCGGAAGCAGTTGACGATGACCTGGTGGGCGACGATCAGCACGCGCTCCCCGCAGTATTCGCGGGTGATGGTGTCGAGCACGCTGCGCAGGCGCAGGATGACGTCGCACCAGCTCTCGCCACCGGGCGGGCGGAAATAGAACTTGCCGACGTGCTGGCGCTGGGCGTAGAGCTCGGGGTACTTGTGCGCAATGCCGTGCGTGGTAAGACGGTCGAGGATGCCGAACTCCTTTTCGCGCAGGCGCTCGTCGGCCACCACCGCCAGCATGGAATCGCGCTCGAGGCGGCGCAGCAGGATGTTCGCGGTCTCGGCGGCGCGCACGTAGGGCGAGTGCAGGACCACGGTCGGACGCTCGTTCGGCGCCAGCGCGGCGAACCAGGAGGCGAGGGCCTGGGACTGGCGGATGCCGAGCTCGGACAGGGGCACGTCGACGTCGCGCTCGGCGATGTCGATCATGTGCCCGGCCGCGGCTTCGGCCACGTCGCGTGCGACGTTGCCTGCGCTTTGCCCGTGCCTGACCAGCCAGATTTCCTGTGGCCACTTCTGTTCCATGAGCTGCCCGTCGTTGATATTGACATGCCGTCATCATAGACGGATTCGGCAGCGGGTCAGCGCACGATACTTTTCGCTAACCAGTGGCGGAAAATGCGGGTCAGGCGGCCTGTTCTTCCCCGTCCAGATTGGTTTCCTCGTCGCTATTAAAGACCGCCATGTTGCTGGCGCCGAGGGCGCGCGAGGTCAGCGTGCCGGCGGTGATGGAGCCGCTCACGTTCAGGGCGGTGCGGCCCATGTCGATCAGGGGCTCGATCGAGATCAGGAGGCCCGCCAGCGCCACCGGCAGGTCGAGCGCGGACAGCACGATCAGCGCGGCGAAGGTGGCGCCGCCGCCGACGCCGGCCACGCCGATCGAGCCGAACATCACGATCGCCACCAGCGGCAGCAGGAAGGACAGGCTCCACGGATCGATGCCGACGGTGGGCGCGATCATCACCGCCAGCATGGCCGGGTAGATGCCGGCGCAGCCGTTCTGGCCGATGGTGGCGCCGAACGAGGCGGCGAAATTGGCGATGCCCTCGGGCGTGCCGAGGCGGCGCGTTTGCGTGGCGACGTTCATCGGGATCGCGCCGGCGCTGGTGCGGGAAGTGAAAGCAAACACGAGCACCGGCAGGATCTTCTTCACGAAGCGCGCCGGGTTGAAGCCGGCCAGGGCGACCAGCAGCAGGTGCACGCCGAACATCAGGAACAGGGCGCTGTACGAGGCCAGCACGAAGTTCAGCAGGTTCAGGATGTCCTGCAGGCTGGAGCCGGCGACCACTTTCGTCATCAGGGCGAACACGCCGAAGGGCGTCAGGCGCAGCACCAGGGTCACCATGCGCATGACGATGGTGTGGGCGACGTGCACGAAGTGGCTGAAGGAGGCGAATTCGTTCGGCTTCTTGGCCGCGATGCCGGTCGCGGCGATGCCGACGAAGACCGAGAACAGCACCACCGCGATGGTCGAGGTCTTGCGCGCGCCGGTCATGTCGAGGAAGGGATTGGCCGGGATGAAGGACAGGATCATCGAGGGCAGGGAAATTTCCTTGGCCGTCGAGAGCGAGCCCTGCAGGTACTCCCCGCGCGCCACTTCCGCCGCCGAGGCGGTCAGGCCGACCGCCGACAGGCCGAACAGCTTGGCCATCGCGATGCCGATCACGGCGGCCACCGCGGTCGTGGCGATCAGGATGCCGATGGTGAGCGCGCTGATCTTGCCGAGCGAAGCCGCGTCGCGCAACTTGAGGATGGCGCCGACGATCGAGACCATGATCAGCGGGATCACGATCATTTGCAGCAGCTTGACGTAGCCGCTGCCGAGCACATCCAGCCAGGCATTGGTGGCGCCGACTTCCGGCGAGCCGGCGCCGTAGATCGCCTGCAGCGCGGCGCCGAGCAGCACGCCCAGGCCGAGGCCGGTGAACACGCGGCGCGTGAAGGACTGGTGGCCCGCCTGCATGCGGTAGAGCAGGAAGCACACCGCCACGGCGACGGCCAGGTTCAGGAGGATGGGAAGGGTCATGCTTGCCTCTTGTTCTCGAGCAGCTGGCTGGCCAGCTGAAATACTGATATATGCAGAAATTGCGTCGCAGCATTTTATAGGCAAACCAGCCTGGCCGCAGTGTGCGACGCCAGACAGGGCGGTGAGGAAGTGTCAATGCTTGTTGTGCCAGGACGACGAGAAACCCATGAAAGCAGTAGGGTATTAGCGAGAAAGTTTCCGTACGGATTCACTTGTTCCTATAATCAGAGGAGCCTTGGCAGGTTCCGGCCTGCCGCCCACCAACCTGTTTGCCTTTCACGGGCCCCTCATGTTCAAGAACCTCACCATCAAGACGCGCCTGATCGTCGTGCTCGCCTTCCTCGTCTTCGAGCTGATCGTCGGTTTTGCCATCGGCATCCTCAACCTGAACAAGGCGAACGGCGCGCTCGAGCTGATGTACAGCGACCGCCTGCTGGCGCTGGCCGAGCTCGACGACGTCGGCCGCCTGATCACGCTGAACCAGCTCAACCTGAGCAAGGCGATCCTGCCGGACGCCCAGGACACCGGCGCGCGGATGGACCTGGTGGAAGCCAACGCCAGGCGCATCGCGGCGCGCTGGGCCGAATACATGGCGACCGACATGCTGCCTCAGGAAAAGGCGCTGGCCGAGCGCTTCACCACCGAGCGCAAGGCCTTCCTGGAGCAGGGCCTGCAACCCGCGGTCGCCGCGATCCGGGCGCAGGACATCGCGCGCGCCGCGGGGATCGTCAACGGCGAGGCGCAGCGCCTGTTCGAACCGATGAGCAAGACCATCACCGAGCTGGTGGACATGCAGCAGCAGGCCGCCCGGGCCGACTTCGACGAGTCGCAGCGTATCTACCAGCTGGTGCTGGCGGTGTGCGTTGCCGGCCTGGTGTTCGGCGTCGTGGTGGCGACCGTGCTCGGCTGGCTGCTGGTGCGCGCCATCGTTCGTCCGCTGCAGGCGGCGGTCCAGATCGCCGGCGGCGTGGCCCAGGGCGACCTGACCCAGACCATCGAAGTGCGTTCGAACGACGAGACCGGCCGCCTGATGGCCGCGCTGAAGGACATGAACGATTCGCTGGTCGAGATCGTGACGCGGGTGCGCGCCGGCACCGACAACATCGCCACCGCCTCGAACGAGATCGCCGACGGCAACCTCGACCTGTCTTCGCGCACCGAGCAACAGGCCGGCGCGCTCGAGGAAACCGCTTCGTCGATGGAAGAGCTGACCTCGACCGTCAAGCAGAACGCCGACAATGCGCGCCAGGCCAACGTGCTGGCCGGCTCGGCCTCGGAAGTGGCGGGCAAGGGCGGCGTGGTGGTGTCCCAGGTGGTCGAGACCATGGGCGCGATCAACGCCTCGGCCAGCAAGATCGTCGAGATCATCTCGGTGATCGACGGCATCGCCTTCCAGACCAATATCCTGGCGCTGAACGCGGCCGTGGAAGCGGCCCGCGCCGGCGAGCAGGGCCGCGGCTTTGCCGTCGTGGCCGGCGAGGTGCGCAGCCTGGCCCAGCGCAGCGCCGCCGCCGCCAAGGAAATCAAGCTGCTGATCGACGATTCGGTCGAGAAGGTGCACCACGGCGCGGCCCTGGTCGACCAGGCCGGCGCGACCATGACCGAGATCGTGCACAGCGTCAGCCGCGTGACCGACATCATGGCCGAGATCAGCGCCGCCAGCCAGGAGCAGACCGCGGGCATCGAACAGGTCAACGCGGCCATCGCCCAGATGGACCAGACCACCCAGCAGAACGCGGCCCTGGTCGAAGAAGCCTCGGCGGCGGCCCAGTCGCTGCAGCAGGAAGCGACGACGCTGGCGCGCACCGTGGGCGCCTTCCGCATCGCCGAGGCCCCGCTGCATGCGGCCGCTCCGGCGCCGAAGATGGCGGCGCCACGACTGGCCAGGCCGGCAGCGCGTCCTGCGGCGGCCAAGCCGGCCGCCAGGGCTGCGAAGCCTGCCGGCCCGGCGAAGGCGCCGGCTACCGCTGGCGACGGCTGGGAAGAGTTCTGACACTTCTGTACCTTCTTGCAACACTCGGCAGTCGTAGGGTGGGCACTCCGTGCCCACGCGTTGCGTACGCATCCATTTTGCGTTGGAGGAAACATCTCGCCCGCCAACTTCAACCCCGTCCCGGTTTGCAGCCATCGCAAACTTTGCGGACGACAGATCGCGGCCTCCAGCTACCGGTTACGCGCGTAACGCGTGGGCACTCCGTGCCCACCCTACGTTGACACTTTCGCACCTTTTTGCAACACTCGGCAGGCTGTTGACCTAAGCCAAGCCCGCGCCCTGCGTGCCGTTCTAGGTTGGCAGTTTTCATACTGCCGGAGAGCCGATGCGCGCCTTGCACCGAGTGTTGTTCGCCCTGAGCCTGATCCTGTACGCCGGCGCGGCCGCCGCCCAGACGCAGGTCGCATCGTTTTCCCCCGAGGGCGAGGTCAAGCGGGTAAGCCAGGTCACTGCGCGCTTCTCGCAGCCGATGGTGGCCTTCGGCGACCCGCGCGCGCCGGATCCGTTCACGGCCGACTGCGCCAGCATGGTCAAGATCGGAGGCAAGGGCCGCTGGGTCGACGCCAGCACCTGGAGCTACGACTTCGCGGCCGACCTGCCGGGCGCCGCGGCCTGCCGCTTCACGCTGCGCGAGGAGAGCCGCGACCTGGCCGGCCAGCCCCTGGCGGGGCAGCGCCAGTTCGGGTTCACGACCGGCGGGCCGGCGGTGCTGCGCTCGCGCCCCCACAACGGCGACGGCAGCATCGACGAGAACCAGGTCTTCGTGCTGGCGCTCGACGCCCCCGCGCGCCGCGACAGCATCGAGCGCGCGGCCTGGTGCCGGGCCGAAGGCATCAACGAGAAAATACCGCTGCGCGTGCTCGAAGGCGAGGAACGCGGGCAGATCGTCGCCCTGCGGCGCGAGTTCGTCGACCGCCACCTGGGCGCCTGGTCCAGGGCCCAGGGACGAAGCTGGCGCGCGGGCGCGCCGATCGAGCCGCTGGGCACGGAGCTGCCGCTGGCGGTCGTGCAGTGCCGGCGCACCCTGCCGGCCGGGCAGAAGATGGCCCTCGTCTGGGGCAAGGGCATCGCGGCGCCGAACGGCGTCGCCACCAGCGCCGACCAGCATCTCGACTTTCGCACCCGCCCCGACTTCACCGTCTCTGCCCGCTGCGACCGGGTCAACGCCCGCGCCGGCTGCGTGCCCTTCCTGCCGGTACGGGTGAACTTCAGCGCGCCGGTGGCGATGAAGGATGCCCAGGCCATCGTGCTCGAGGGGCCGGGCGGCAAGCGCTTCCCGCCCGCCTTCGGCAAGGAGGAAAAGACCTTGGGCTTCGTCGACGGCCTGTCTTTCCCCGGGCCTTTCCCCGAGCGCAGCGCGCTGCGCCTGCTGCTGCCGCCCGGCCTGAAGGACGATGCCGGCCGCACCCTGGTGTTGCCCGCGAAAGCAAAACTGGTCCTGCGCACCGACCGCCAGCCGCCGCTGGTCAAGTTCGCGGCGCCCTTCGGCATTATCGAGGCGAAGGGCGACCGCATGTTGCCGGTCACGGTGCGCAATGTCGAGCCGGCGCTGGCCACGGCCGTGCGCTCGGTCGGCGCGTCCCTGCGCGTAAGCCGCGAAGAGGACGTGATCGCCTGGATGCGCCGGCTCAATGGTTCGCGCAGCGCCGACTGGGAACCGCGCGACCAGTACGGCGAGAGCCTGACGAAACCGGTACTGGGCAGCAGCGCGGGCGGGGGCATCGAGCGCTTCGCGCTGCCCCGGCCGAACGGCCGCCGCGCCTTCGAGGTGATCGGCATCCCGCTGCGCAAACCCGGCTTCTACGTCGTCGAAGTCAGCAGTCCGCAACTGGGCGCGGCGATCAACCGCAAGGGCGCGACCGCCTATGTCCACGCCGGTGCCCTGGTGACCAACCTGGCGGCCCACTTCAAGCATGGCGCGCAGTCCTCGCTGGTGTGGGTGACCTCGCTCGACAAGGGGCGTCCGGTGGCGCGCGCGGAGGTCGCCGTGCGCAACTGCGCGGGCAAGCTGCTCTGGAGCGGCAGGACCGACGCCAACGGCATCGCCCGCATCGGCGCCGAACTGGTCGCCAGCCACTGCCATGGCGGCGGCGGCTTCTTTGTCAGCGCGCGCAGCGGCGAGGACTTCACCTTCACCCTGTCGGACTGGCAGCGCGGCATCGAGTCCTGGCGCTTCAACCTGCCCACCTCGAGCGTGGACGAGGACAGCCGCCTAGTGGCGACCGTGTTCGACCGCACCCTGCTGCGCGCCGGCGAGACCGTCCACATGAAGCACTTCCTGCGCCGCCGCACCACGAAAGGCATCGCGCTGGTGCGCGCCGGCGACAGGCCGCCGCGCAGCGTACCTGGCTGGCCGGTGGAGGAGGCGGCTGAGGACAAGGCGCCGCTGCCGGCCAAGGGATGGCTGGTGCACACGGGCAGCGGCGAGAAGACTGCATTCGCCCTCCAGTGGGACCGCGCCGGCACCTCGCTTGGCGAATGGAAGATTCCGGCGGAAGCGAAACTGGGCCAGTACCAGGTGGTCATCGGCGGCCAGGTCGCCGGGACCTTCCGGGTCGAGCAGTTCCGCGTGCCGACCATGAAGGCGGTCCTGAAGGGGCCGGACGCGCCGCTGGTGGCGCCGCGCAGCGTGACCATCGACACCCAGGTGAATTACCTGTCGGGCGGTCCGGCGGGCCTGGCGCCGGTCAAGCTGCGCACCGTGCTCGGGGACGCCTACACGAGCTTCGCGGACTTCGAGGGCTTTGCCTTCGCGGCGGGCGACGTGAAGGAGGGCGTCGAGCGCGAAGGGACGGGCGGCGACGGCGGCTATTGGGAGGAAGACGGCGAGGATGCTGGGGAAGAGGACGAAGGCGGGCGGCAGGGCGCCGAAGCGGCGCGTACCCAGAACCTGACGCTGGACCGCAACGGCGGCGCGCGCATCGTCGTGCCCGACCTGCCGCAGCTGGACCGCCCGCGCAGCCTGCTGGCCGAACTGAGCTACCAGGACGCGAACGGCGAGACCCTGACCGCCTCGACCCGCGTGCCGCTCTGGCCCTCCGGTCTCGCCGTCGGCATCAGGACCGGAAGCTGGATCGCCGGCCAAGACCTCAAGTTCCAGGTGGCGGTCGTGGACGTGCACGGCAAGCCGGCCGCCGGCAGCCAGGTCGAGGTCGACGTCTTCGAGCGGGTGAGCCATGCGCACCGGCGGCGCCTGGTCGGTGGCTTCTACGCTTACGAAAACAGCAGCGAGATCAGGCGCGTCGGCGCGGCCTGCAGCGGCCGCACCGGCGCCGACGGGCTGTTGTCCTGTTCCCTGATGGCGCCGGCCCGGGGCAACCTGATCCTGCGCGCCCGCAGTGCCGATCCCGAGGGGCGCACCGCCGTGACGCACACCAGCATGTGGGTGGGCGGCGAGGACGACGGCTGGTTCGAGGCCTCGGACAACGACCGCATCGACCTGCTGCCGGCCAGGAAGCGCTACGAGCCGGGGGAGGACGCGACCTTCCAGGTGCGCGCGCCTTTCCGCGCCGGGACCATCCTGGTGACGGTCGAGCGCGAGGGCATCCTCGACACCTGGGTGCGGCGCTTTTCCAGCAGGGAGCCGACCGTCACGATTCCGATGAAGGCGAACTATGCGCCGAACGTCTACGTGTCGGCGATGGTCGTGCGCGGCCGCGTGGCCGGCGTGCAGCCGACCGCCCTGGTCGACCTCGGCAAGCCGGCCTACAAGCTCGGCATCGCCCAGGTCCCGGTCGGCTGGGCGGCGCACGAGCTGAAGGTGCAGGTCGCCGCCGACAAACAGGTCTACAGGGTGCGCGAGCAGGCCCGGGTACGGGTGAAGGTGACGGGACCCGGGGGCAAGGCGCTGCCCGCCGGCGCGGAAGTGGCGCTGGCGGCGGTCGACGCCGGCCTGCTGGAACTGATGCCGAACGAGAGCTGGAAGCTGCTGGACGCCATGATGCGCCAGCGCAGCCTGCAGGTGCAGACCTCGACCGCCCAGATGCAGGTGGTGGGCAAGCGCCACTTCGGGCGCAAGGCCGTGGCGCATGGGGGCGGGGGCGGACGCGGCGCCAGCCGCGAGCTGTTCGAGACCCTGCTGCTGTGGCAGGGAAGGGTGAAGCTCGACGCCAATGGCGAAGCGGCGCTGCCTGTGCCGCTGAACGACTCGCTGACCAGCTTCCGGATCGTGGCGGTCGCCAGCGCCGGGGCCGGCCTGTTCGGCACCGGCTCGACGGAGGTGCGCACGACCCAGGACCTGATGCTGGTGTCCGGCCTGCCGCAACTGGTGCGCGAGGGCGACCGCCTGCGCGCCGGCTTCACGCTGAGGAACGCCTCGAAGCGCAGCCTGCGGGTGCAACTGAACGCCAGCGTCGGCGCCGACGGCGGCGCGGCGCGCACCCTGCCGGCGCAGGCCGTGACGTTGGAGCCGGGCGCGGCGCGCGAAGTCGGCTGGGATTATGCGGTGCCGCAGGCGCAAAGCCTGCGCTGGCAGGTCGAGGCGCGCGCGGAAGGCGCCGGCGAAGGAGCGAGCGACAGCGTGCGCGTGACCCAGAAGGTCGGCGCCGCGGTCCCGGTGCGCACCCTGCAGGCCACGCTGCTGCAGCTCGATGCGCCCAAAACCATGCAGGTCGCGCGCCCACCCGACGCGCTGCCCGGTCACGGCGGCGTGCGCACCACCATCAGCGCCCGCCTGGCGGGCAGCATGGCCGGGGTGCGCGACTACATGCGCGCCTACCCCTACACCTGCTTCGAGCAGCTCACCTCGCGCGCGGTGGCGCTGCGCGACGAGAAGATGTGGCAGGGCCTGGCCACCACGCTGCCGGCCCACCTGGACGACGATGGCCTGCTCAAGTACTTCGCCTCGATGGATCGCGGCAGCGACAGCCTGACCGCTTATGTGCTGTCGGTTACCGACGAAGCCGGCTACGAGATCGACGAGGAAGCGCGCGGGCGCATGGAGGACGGCCTGGTCGCCTTTGTCGAAGGGCGGGTGACGCGCGGGGCTTCGCTGCGCAGCGGCGAGCTCGCGGTACGCAAGCTGGCGGCGCTCGAAGCGCTCTCGCGCACCCGCGGCGTGCGCGAGGAATGGCTGCAGTCGATCCGCATCGAGCCCGACCTCTGGCCGACCTCGGCCGTCATCGACTGGTACCTGGTGCTGCGGCATACGCCAGGGCTGGGCGAGCATGCGGCCCGGCTGGCCCAGGCCGAGCGCATCCTGCGTTCCCGCCTGAACCTGCAGGGCACGACCATGGGCTTCTCGACCGAGCGCAGCGACGACTGGTGGTGGCTGATGGCCACGCCCGACGGCAACGCCAACCGCCTGCTGCTGGCCATGCTCGACAACCCGGCCTGGCAGACGGACATGGGCCGCCTGGCGCGCGGGGCGCTGGGCCGCCAGCAGCGCGGCCACTGGGACACGACGCTGGCCAACGCCTGGGGCGTGCTGGCGATGGAGAAGTTCTCGAACCAGTTCGAGGCCACGCCGGTGAGCGGCAAGAGCGTTGCCGTCCTGGCCGGCGCCAGCTGGAGCGGCACGGTGCCTGCCACGGTCCTGCAGGGCTGGCCCCAGTCCGGCAGCGGGAGCCTGAGCCTGCGCCACGAAGGCGCGGGCAAGCCCTGGGCCACGGTGCAGAGCCTGGCCGCCGTGCCCCTGAAGGCGCCCTTGAACGCCGGCTACCGCATCGTGCGCAGCGTGACGCCGGTCGAGCAGGCGAAGAGCGGCATGTGGATGCGCGGCGACGTCTACCGCGTGAAGCTCACCATCGACGCCCAGGCCGACATGAGCTGGGTGGTGGTGGACGACCCGATCCCGGCCAGCGCCAGCATCCTCGGCACGGGCCTCGGGCGCGATTCCAGCATCGCGACAAGCGGCGAGCGCCAGCGCGGCTGGGTCTGGCCCGAATTCGAGGAGCGCACCCAGGGCGCCTTCCGCGCCTATTACTCCTTCGTGCCGAAAGGGCAGTGGAGCATCGAGTACACGGTGCGCCTGAACAACGCGGGCAGCTTCAGCCTGCCGCCGACGCGGGTCGAAGCGATGTACAACCCCGAGATGTTCGGCGAGCTGCCCAACGCGGCCGTCGTCGTGGGGCAGTGATGCGGCGCCTGGCGCTTGCGCTGCTGCTGGCCGTTGCGGCGGCCTCGTCAGGCGCCGCGGTGCCGACGCCGGCCCAGGTAAAGGCGGCGTACAAGCCCTCGAGCGCCCGATTGCTCGACCGTCACGGCGTGCCGATCGAGTCGGTGCGCATCGACATGCGCGCGCGGCGCCTGGCCTGGACGCCATTGGCCGATATCTCGCCGGCCTTGGGCGCGGCCGTGCTGCAGGCCGAGGACCAGCGCTTCATGGCCCACGGCGGCATCGACCTGCGCGCGGTCGGCCAGGCCGCCTGGGACAACTTGTTCCGCGAGCGCCCGCGCGGCGCTTCGACCATCACGATGCAGCTTGCCGGCCTGCTCGACGCCGAACTGCGCGCCGGAGCGTCCGGGCGCAGCTGGAGCCAGAAGTTCAACCAGGCGATCGCCGCGCGCGAGATCGAGGACGGCTGGAGCAAGGCGCAGATCCTGGAAGCCTACCTGAACCTGGCCAACTTTCGCGGCGAGCTGCAGGGCGTGGCCGCCGCCTCGCGTGCGCTGTTCGGCAAGGCGCCATCCGGACTGGATGCGAGCGAGTCAAGCATCCTGGCGGCGCTCCTGCGCGGACCCGGCGCAGCGCCCAGGGCGGTGGCGCGCCGCGCCTGCGCACTGGCCCAGGAGCTCAAGTTGCGCACCGGCTGTGCGTCCATCGAATGGCAGACCGAGGTTGCGCTCGGGCGGCCGGCCGCGGCCGCGCTCAGGGAGAGTGCGCCCCAGGTCGCGCGCAAGCTGCTCGGCAGTGGCGGGCAGGATGTGCGCAGCACGCTCGACGCCGGCGTGCAGCGCTTCGCGCTCGATTCGCTGCGCCGCCACCTGCGCGAACTGAACGAGCGCAACGTGGGCGACGGCGCCGTGCTCGTCATCGACAATGCCAGCGGCGAGCTGCTGGCCTATGTCGGCAACGCCGGCCACAACGAGGTCGACGGCGTAGCGGCGCTGCGCCAGGCCGGCTCCACCCTCAAGCCCTTCCTTTACCAGCTCGCGCTCGAGCGGCGCCTGCTCACGGCCGCATCGCTGCTGGACGACAGCCCGATCGACGTGGCCGGGGAGGCCGGCCTCTACGTCCCGCAGAACTACGACCGTCAATTCAAGGGCTATGCCAGCGTCCGCACCAGCCTCGCCAGCTCGCTCAACATCCCGGCGGTGCGCACCCTGCTGCTGCTGGGCCCCGAGCGCTTCCACGGCCGCCTGCAGGAACTCGGCATCACGTCGCTGACCGAGGACGCCGGTTTCTACGGCCCCTCGCTGGCGCTCGGCTCGGCCGATGTCTCGCTGCTGGAGCTGACCAATGCCTACCGCACGCTGGCCAACGGCGGCCTGGCGGGCAGCGTGACCCTGCGCCCGCGCGCGCCCGAGCAAAAGCGACGCGTGCTGGAGGCAGGCGCCGCCTGGATCGTCGGCGACATCCTGTCCGACCGCGGCGCCCGCAGTCCCACCTTCGGCCTGCGCAGCGACCTGGCCACCGCCTACTGGAGCGCGGTCAAGACCGGCACCAGCAAGGACATGCGCGACAACTGGTGCGTCGGCTACTCGCACCGCTACACGGTCGGGGTATGGGTCGGCAACTTCGACGGCCAGCCGATGTGGGACGTGTCCGGCGTATCCGGCGCGGCCCCGGTCTGGCGCGACGTCATGGACTACCTGCACCGCGACGCACCGGCGCACCAGGGAGCGGCACCGAAGGAACTGGTGCGGCGCGAGGTGCGCTACGCCCCGGTGCACGAGGCGCCGCGCCAGGAGTGGTTCCTGCGCGGCACCGAGACGCCGCTGGTCGAAGCCGTCGCCCAGGAGGCGCGCGCGCCGAAGATCGTGTATCCGGTCGACGGCAGCATCCTCGCCGTCGACCCGGACATCCCGGCGTCGCGCGAGCGCGTGCTGTTCCAGGCCCAGGCTGGCCGCGGCCTGCGCTGGCGCCTGGACGAGGAAACGCTGGGCCCGGCCGACGCCGCGCTGCCGTGGCGCCCGCGCGTCGGCGCGCACCGCCTCGACCTGCTCGACGCCGCCGGCCGGGTGCTCGCAACGAGCCGCTTCGAGGTGCGCGGCAACCGCGATGCTGGCGACGATAAGCCGGGCTTATAGATGAGCTCGTCGCATCGGCAAAGCCGATAAGTCGTCGCAGCTATTTACCGAGCCAGCTGTGTTCGCCCAGCCGCTGGTTCGGGGACAGCCCCGTGTGGTGGATCACGATGCGTTCTGCCGGACCGTCCGGCAGGTATTCGACCGTCAGGCTGCCGTCGCGCGAGCTGAACTGGTTTTCCGAGACCGGAAAAACGCGTTTGCGGTAATGGCGGTTGAGGTCGACGTACAACTGCTCGTCGACCATCCGCAGCCGCACGTCCAGGCCGGTGTCGAGCCGGTACAGGCCGGCGGCGGCGTCCATCAGGTCGCGCGCCTCGCCGCGGTCCATCGGCGTGGCGGCGAAAGCGGTGGATGAAACGAAGGCAAGGCAAAGCAGGGCACGCATGGCTGTCTCCTTCATCGAAAGTACAACGCGAGAGTTGATCGGGTAGCAATGCTCACGATGGTTGGACAGGGCCGGGTTTTATATTGCTTCGCGTATGTATCAAATTCTCTTGCGACAAGCCCGGTAGTGTCGAGGCTGTAAGCCGGCGACGCAAAACAAAAAAGGCAGCATGATTTCTCATGCTGCCTTCATTGCTACTGCGTATTCGTGGTAGGCCGTGCGGGATTCGAACCTGCGACCAACGGATTAAAAGTCCGCTGCTCTACCAGCTGAGCTAACGACCCGAAAGAAGCAAGATTATAGGGGCAGGACGCTGTGCTGTCAAACGTTCACGCCACAATCTTGCCGTGAAATCTTATTTCAATACCGCCAGACGGTCCTTGGCGGACTGCGCGGCCTGGGTGCCGGGGAACTTCGAGACCAGTTGCTGCAGCGTCTTCTTCGCCTTCGGCAGGTCCTTCAGCTCGGCATAGCTGGTGGCCATGTTCAGCATGGCGTCGGCGGCCTTCGGGCTGCTGCCGTAGGTGGTCGTCACGACTTCCTGGGCGGCGATGGCCTTCTTGTAGTCGCGCTGGGCGTAGTAGGCGTTGCCCAGCCAGTACTGGGCGTTGGCGGCGTAGGCCGAGTCCGGGTAGCGCTTCACGAAGTCCTGCAAGGCGCTTGCTGCGGCCTTGTAGTCGCCGGACTTGAAGGTCTCCATGGCCGTGTCGTAGGCCTGTTTTTCGGACGGCAGGACGTCGGCGGTCTGGCCGTCGATGGTCGTCTGCTGCGGCTCGAGTTTCTTGATGCGGGCATCGAGGTCGGCGTACAGGGTGCGCTGGGCGTTCTGCGCCTTGCTGATCTCGTTGGCCAGCACTTCGATCTGGCCGCGCAGCTTGGCGATCTCGGACATCGTCTGCTCGTGCTGGTTCAGCATGTCGAGCGTCGCGCTCTTGTCCGCCTTGTTGTCGATGCGGCTGCTCAGGTCGCGCGCGATGTTGTCGACTTTGGCGCGCAGGTCGAGGATGGCCTTGCGTGCTTCGTCGTCGTCGAGCAGGCCGGCATGGGCCTGCAGCGGCAGCCAGGCGGCGATCAGCAGGCAGGCAAGACGGGACGGAACCAGTTTTATCATGTCGTCGTTCTTTCTAAACGTATCCGGTGTTACAAAGGAAAACGGGGCGGGTTGCAGTCTGCACTGCACCCGCCCCGCTGTCAATTAATCAGGTCTTAACCGGACTAATCAGGCCAGATTACTGGTAAACGATGTCGGCGCGACGGTTTTCAGCCCAGGCCGATTCGCCCGAACCGGTTGCCTTCGGCTTTTCTTCGCCCAGCGAGACGGCTTCCATCTGGTTCTCGGCAACGCCCAGCGATGCCATCGAACGGCGCACGGCTTCGGCGCGCTTCTGGCCCAGGGCCAGGTTGTATTCGGTGCCGCCGCGTTCGTCGGTGTTACCCTGGATCAGGACCTTGCGATCCTTGTGCTGGTTCAGGTAAGCCGAGTGGTTCTGGACGACCGGCTTGCCGTCTTCGCGGACGACGTAGCTGTCGAAGTCGAAGTAGACGCTGCGGTTGGCCAGCACGCCTTTCGGGTCGTTCAGCGGATCGACGACAGCGGTTTCCACCGGCTGGATGTCGCGCGGGTCAGCGGCGGCCGGGGCCGGGGCCGGCGACTTCTCGACGACGGCCGGGGCTTCTGCCGGAACTGGGGTTTTGCAAGCTGCGAGCAGGGCAGCGGTTGCGATGATGAAGCCGAGGCTCTTTACATTGCGCATGGTTTTTCTCCTGGTCTTGGTTAGTGATTTACTTCATTTACTTCATGAAGGGACCCCAGCTGGGCTCCCGAATGTTTCCCGCTTTGGTGGTCAGGCGTTGCTTGACCCGTCCATCCACCGAAACCACGGCCAGCGAGGTACGCCCGCCGCCTTTGTTCGCATACATGATGTACTTGCCGTTAGGCGAAAAACTCGGTTCGGTGGCCCCATCGGCCAGGCGCAGTTCCTGGCCGCTTGCCAGGTCCATCGCGTAAAGAGAAAAACCGCCGTCGCGCTGCGAGATCCAGGCCAGGGTCTTGCCGTCTGGAGATACGCGCGGGCTGATGTTGTAGCTGCCGTTGAACGTGACGCGGGTGGCATTGCCGCCGTTGACGCTCATCTTGTAGATCTGCGGACCGCCGCTGCGGTCGCTCGTGAAATAAATGGTCTGGCCGTCGGCCGAGAACTGCGGTTCGGTGTCGATGCCGTTGCTGTTGGTCAGGCGGCGCAGGCCCGAGCCGTCGGCGTTGACGATGTAGACCTGGTAGCTGCCCGACTTCGACAGGGCGATCGCCAGCTTGCTGCCGTCCGGCGACCACGAGGGCGCCGAGTTGCTGCCTTTTTCGTTGGCGATCACGCGGCGCTTGCCGGTGACCAGGTCCTGCATGTAGATGACCGGCTTGCGGTCTTCGAAGGACACGTAGGCGACCTTGCCGCCGTCCGGCGACCACGAGGGCGAGATGATCGGCTCGCGGCCCTGCACGGCGACGATCTCGTTCTCGCCGTCGGCGTCGGCCACGGCCAGCGCGTAGTTGCGGCCGGCGCGGTTTTCCTTCACGTAGGCGATGCGGGTCGAGAAGATGCCGCGCACGCCGGTCAGCTTTTCGTACACGTCGTCGGCGATGCGGTGGGCCTGCAGGCGGGTGTAGCGCGGCTGCACTTCGCCGCCGAGGGACGAGAGCTGGCCGCCCTTGACGGTGTCGAGCAGTTTGTAGCGCACGGCGAAGCGGCCGTCCGGCTGGCGCGTCACGCTGCCGACCACCAGTGCGTCGGCGCCGCGCGCCTTCCAGGCGTTGACGTCGATGTTGGCGCTGTCGCTGATGACCTGGCCGGCGTCGATGACCTTGAACACGCCGCTGCGCTCGAGGTCGGCGCGGATCACGGCCGACACCTGGGCCGGCGCCACGCCTTCGTCGGCGAAGGCGGCCACCGCCACCGGAATCTGGTTGCTGCCCACGCCGGCGATTTCCACTTGCAGCTGGGCGTTCGCTGCCGACCCGATCAGGAGGGTGGCGCTGAACAGCAGGTAATGAAGTTGTTTTTTCATGCGTTGTCTCGGCAAAAAGGGTGGTCGTTTAGTCGAGGTCTTTCATTGAGAAATTGACCACGAGATTGCGCTCTACCGTACCATCTTTCTTCTTCGGAAGCGGTGACGATTTGTTAATGCCGCGTTCCACGGCATCGTCGAACTGCGGCACGCCGCTGCTCTTGATCAGGCGCACCGACAGGATCTCGCCGGTCGGCAGCAGCTCGACCCGGAAGCTGGCCTTGGGGTTGCCCGGCTGGTCGGTGCTGCCCGCGTACGTCGTGTTGCTCTTGATGAGGGCCGTGAGGCGCGCGACATAGCCGGCGTCGACCTTGGGCGCGCTCGACTTCTCGGCGTTGCCGGCGGTGCCGGCGGCGCCCGCGATGCGCTTGAGCTCGAGGTCGCGCAGCTTGTCGAGCTGGGCTTTTTCGGCGGCGGCCTTGGCTTTCGCGTCGGCGAGCTTCTTCTTCTCGGCGGCAGCCTGTTCAGCGGCGAGCTTCTTCTCTTCCTCTTTCTTCTTCTCGGCCAGTTCCTTCTTCTTCTGTTCTTCGCGTGCCTTCTGTTCTTCCCGCTGCTTCTGCTCAGCCAGTTCCTTGCGCTTCTGTTCCTCGCGCTGCTTCTGCTCGGCGATTTCCTTGCGCTTCAGTTCTTCGCGCTCCTTCTGCTCGGCCAGTTCGCGCTCGCGTTCCTTCTTCGCCAGCTCGAGCTTGCGCTGCTTCTCGCGCTCGAGCGCGATGTCCGGGGCGGCCGGTTTCACGGGTTCGGGTTCGACGACCTTCGGCGCAGGCGGCGGCGTCGGGGCAGGGGCGGGCTCCGGTTCCGGCGCGGGCTGCGGTTCGGGTTCCGGCGCAGGCAGGGGCGGCGCGGCGGCGGTCTCGACCTTCATGTCCCATACCTCGGCCTCGACCGTGACCGGCGTCTTGCTCTGCCAGCTGATGCCGAAGTAGAGGAAGGCCAGCAGCAGGGCGTGCACGGCCACCGCCAGCACGATGGCTGGGATGCGGCTCGGTTCGGGCGGCACCGTGTACGGGGCGCCGGGGGAAGCTGGCTTCATTGCAGGCGATACTCTTTACTGGGTGGCAAGGCCGACGCGGGCGATACCGATCTTCTTCGCTTCCGAGATCATCTCGATCACTTCCTCGTACTTGCTTTCGCGGTCGCCCGCGATCAGGACCGGGTAGTCCGGATTTTCCTGGTGCAGTTCGCGCAGGCGGGTGAGCAGGGCGGCGCGGGTATCCATGGTTTCGGCAGGCGTCGAGGCCTTGCCGTGCACGCCGATGGAGAGCTCGGCGTTCGGCTTGATCGAGATCTGGATGTAGGTGTCCGGCGGCAGCGTCGACTTCTCGGCGCGCGGCAGGTTGACCACGTTCGGCGTTTCGTTGGCCGGCACCGCCATGAAGATGATGAGCAGCACCAGCATCACGTCGATGTAGGGCACGACGTTGATTTCGGATTTCAGTTTGCTGCGGCGTCCGCTGCGCAGGCTGCTGGATAAGGCCATGTCGGTTCCTCCCGGGATCAGCGCGACTGGCGCTGCAGGATGTTCGAGAATTCCTCGACGAAGCTTTCGAAGCGGATCGCCAGGCGGTCGATGTCGTGGGTGAAGCGGTTGTACGCGACCACGGCAGGAATTGCGGCGAACAGGCCGATGGCGGTGGCGATCAGCGCTTCGGCGATGCCCGGCGCGACGACGGCCAGCGTTGCCTGCTGCACGTTGGCCAGGCCCCGGAAGGCGTTCATGATGCCCCAGACGGTGCCGAGCAGGCCGATGTAAGGCGAGACCGAGCCGACCGAGGCCAGGAAGTTCAGGTGCAGGTCGAGGGCGTCGAGTTCGCGCTGGAAGGCGGCGCGCATGGCGCGGCGGGCGCCGTCGAGCACCGAGTTCATGTCGAGGGCGTCGCGCGAAGCCTGTTTGCCCTTGATGAATTCGCCCATGCCGGCCTCGAAGATGCGGGCCAGTGCGCCGCTCTGGTCGCGCTGGGCGCTGGCGCTCTGGTGCAGGGTGTGCAGGTTGCCGCCGGCCCAGAAGCTGCGTTCGAACTGTTCGGTCTGGCGGCGCGCCGCGCGGATCGCGAACAGCTTGCGGAAAATATAGGACCACGAGAACACCGACAGGAGCAGCAACAGCAGCATGATGAGCTGCACCAGGATGTGGGCGTTACTGATCAGGGCAACGAAGGAAAGGTCGTGGGTCGGGGTCATCGGTTGGGCAATATTGTTGATTTATTCAAGCGGCACGCATTTTATCAGCGACATGCTCCGGGAGCGAGCGCGGACGGACCGTGGCCAGGTCCACGCAGCCCACTTTCACGCTCGCTTCGACCAGCAGGGTGTCGCCCTTGTACGCCTTCTGGGCAAACTGCACCGAGGCGCGGCCGAGCTTTTCGATGGTGAGCGTGAGGGTCAGCTCGTCGTCCAGACGGGCAGGGGCGTGATAGTCGATGCTCGCGTTCTTCACCACGAAGGCGGCGCCATCGCTTGCGATCAGCTCCTGCTGGTTGATGCCGGCGGCGCGCAGCCATTCGGTGCGCGCACGTTCGAAGAACTTCAGGTAATTCGCGTAGAACACGATGCCGCCGGCGTCGGTGTCTTCGTAATAGACCCGGACTGGCCAGGTGAAAGCGGAGGGCATGCTACAAGCCATAAATGATAATAGGAAACATTTTACGCTATTCAACTCCGCATATGTACTCTAGCGAACATGCCGGATGGGAAAGCGCGACCGCGGCGCATGCTGTGTCTGCCAAGGGTGCGGCCGTAGTAGACGAGAGACAAGGCTGTCAAGACAACAACTGTAACACTTTCTCACAATTATCGAAGGCGGGGCGCACGGTGTGCATATGCCTGGTTTTCGTAGGGTGGGCACCTGTGCCCACGCGGTCTCATCGGTTGAACAGAGGCGCAGCAAGCAGACAACGGTCCCTTGGCGCAGCGATACAAATCAGGGCGATGGCGCGTTGAGGTGCTATACAGCGTGGGCACAGGTGCCCACCCTACAAAATCAGACCCCGGTTCGTTCAACCGCGCTTGATATTGAACGGCGAGAACCCCTGGCAGGTCGGCATCAGCTCGATCAGGTTCACGTTCACATGCGGCGGCAGGGTTGCGATCCAGTACGCGGTCTCGGCAATGTCCTTGGCCGTCAGCGGGGTCGTGCCTTCGTAGACTTTCGCGGCAGCCGCGTCGTCACCCTTGAAGCGCACGTTCGAGAATTCGGTGCCGCCGCACAGGCCCGGCGCCAGGTTGGTGGCGCGCACGCCGGTGCCGACCAGGTCGGCGCGCAGGTTCAGGGTGAACTGCTCGACGAAGGCCTTGGTCGCGCCGTAGACGTTGCCGCCAGGGTAGGGGTAGTGGCCGGCCACCGAGCCCAGGTTGATGATGAGGCCGCTGCCGCGTTCGACCATGGCCGGCAGGACGGTGCGGGTCATGGTCACCAGGCCCTGGCAATTGGTGGCGATCATGGTTTCCCAGTCTTCCAGGGGCGCTTCCTGGGCCGGCGCAGTACCGAGGGCCAGGCCGGCATTGTTGATCAGCACGTCGATCTGGCGCCAGGATTGCGGCAGCAGCGCCAGCGCTTCCTCGATCGAGGCCTTGCTCGTCACGTCCATTTCGACCGGCAGCGCCGATTCGCCCAGCTCGGCTGCCAGGGCTTCGAGACGCTCCTTGCGGCGCGCCGCCATCACGACCTGGTGGCCGTTGCGAACGAAGGTGCGCGCCATTTCGGCGCCGAATCCGGCCGATGCGCCGGTGATGAAAACGATCATGATGAGGTTCCTCGGTGTTGGACAAGCCCCGTGATTGTAGCCGAATTGATCATGTTGCCCGCCCCTTGGCAGGAGTTGCCGGGGCCACGGCAGTTTCCTTGCCCTAAAGGGACACATCAAATACAATCTGGAGTCCTTTGCATCTCACGTAACTGGCGAAACCCGCGCGCGCTCCGAGCCGGCGGCAAGGTGGTCAACCACCGGGGAACGTGAGATTTCATCCGCCGTTCGCCTGGGCAGCCGACAAGGGTACGCGTTGCCGCGCGCTTGGGCTGCTGTCTGGCTTCCTGCCGATTCCGCACGCACTTGTCTGGTTCTCTTATCGATTGGAGTTTTGTTCATGTTTTCAAAAGATCACACGCTGGCCAACGTTGACCCGGAACTGTGGGACGCGATTCAGAAGGAAAACACCCGTCAGCAGGATCACATCGAGCTGATCGCTTCGGAAAACTACACCTCGCCGGCCGTGATGCAGGCCCAGGGTTCCCAGCTGACCAACAAGTACGCTGAAGGCTATCCGGGCAAGCGCTATTACGGCGGCTGCGAATACGTCGACGTCGCCGAGCAGCTGGCGATCGACCGCGTCAAGCAACTGTTCGGCGCAGAGGCCGCCAACGTGCAGCCGAACTCGGGCTCGCAGGCCAACCAGGGCGTGTTCTTCGCCATGCTCAAGCCTGGCGACACCATCATGGGCATGTCGCTGGCCGAAGGCGGCCACCTGACCCACGGCATGGCGCTGAACATGTCCGGTAAATGGTTCAACGTCATCTCCTACGGCCTGACCGAGCAGGAAGACATCGACTACGAACAAATGGAGCGCCTGGCGCGCGAGCACAAGCCGAAGATGATCATCGCGGGCGCTTCGGCGTTCTCGCTGCGCATCGACTTCGAGCGCTTTGCCAGGGTGGCCAAGGAAGTCGGCGCCTACTTCATGGTCGACATGGCCCACTACGCCGGCCTCATCGCCGCAGGCGAATACCCGAACCCGGTGCCTTACGCCGACTTCGTCACCTCGACCACCCATAAATCGCTGCGCGGCCCGCGCGGCGGCATCATCCTGATGAAGGCCGAGCACGAGAAAGCGATCAACTCGGCGATCTTCCCGGGCATCCAGGGCGGTCCGCTGATGCACGTGATTGCAGGCAAGGCTGTCGCCTTCAAGGAAGCGCTGTCGCCGGAGTTCAAGCAATATCAGCAGCAGGTCGTGAAGAACGCCAAGGCCCTGGCCGACGCGCTGATCGCGCGCGGCCTGCGCATCGTCTCGGGCACCACCCAGTCGCACGTGATGCTGGTCGACCTGCGTTCGAAGGGTCTCACCGGCAAGGAAGCCGAAGCCATCCTGGGTCAGGCGCACATGACCTGCAACAAGAACGGCATCCCGAACGACCCGCAGAAGCCATTCGTGACCTCGGGCATCCGCCTCGGCAGCCCGGCCTTCACCACCCGCGGCTTCAAGGAAGAGGACGCCACGAAGGTCGGTAACCTGATCGCCGACGTGCTGGACAACCCGCACGACGCCGCGACCATCGAGCGCGTGAAGGCGGAAGTGAAGGTCCTGACCGACAAGTACCCGGTCTACGCGGCGTAAGTAGTACAGTAAGCGTAGTACAGTACCAGAAGTGAAATCGGGGACGGCAGCCTGAAGCCGGGTTGTCGTCCCTTGTAATCCCGGCGCCCCATGAAATGTCCGTTCTGCCAGCATGAAGATACCCAGGTCCTCGATACGCGCGTATCCGAGGAAGGCGACGCCATTCGCCGGCGGCGCCGCTGCGTGCAGTGCGACAAGCGCTTCACCACCTACGAACGCATCGAACTGTCGATGCCCATCATCGTCAAGAAGAACGGCAGCCGCACCGAATTCGCGCCAGCCAAGCTGCGCGGCAGCCTGATGCTGGCCCTGCGCAAGCGCCCGGTCTCGGCCGAAGCCATCGACGCCGCCGTCGCCTCGATCGAGGAAAAGCTGCTCACCAGCGGACGGCGCGAAGTCGATACCGGCCATGTCGGCGAACTGGTGATGCAGGAGCTCAAGCGGTTGGATGAGATCGCCTACATCCGCTTCGCCTCCGTCTACAAGGACTTCAAGGACCTGGCCGAATTCCAGCAGGCTCTGGCCGAAGTCGGTCACCCCCGCAAATAAGAGCGCCTGGCAAACCTCCATGGCGGTGTTGCACCGTCTCGCCGTACATTCGTACTGTCTTCGACGCCGCGCCTTGCCCTGGCGGTTTGTCAGACGCTCTATTCCCGTTTTTGGCAACCGCGCACGCTTGAGGCAACTCATCGGAGCGCAAGGGTGTGCTGATACCTTCACAGCTCGCGCGAAATTGGTCGCGCCCCGACCCTGTGGAGGTGGCTGTGCGGCGGTGTTTTTCCGGTGGCTTTACGCTCGTCGAAGTGCTGGTCGCGATGTTCGTGCTGGCGGTCGGGGCGGTGGGCGCGGCGGCGACCCAGTCGTTCGTGGCGCGCCTGCGCGAACAGGCCGCGCTCGAGTCCGAAGCCGTGCAGCTGGCCGCCTCGCTGGCCGCGCGCATGCACGCCAATCCCGCCCAGATGGCGCTGCCCGACGCCGCCAATCCCTACCTCCAGCTCGACTACGATGCCGCCGCCGGCGATCCGGCCGCGCCGCCGGCGCAATGCTTCGGCGCGACCGACTGCGACAGCGCGGGCATGGCCCGCTTTGACCTCTACGAGACGCAGCGCCTCCTGCGCGCCGCCTTTCCCGGCGGGCGCATCGCCGTCTGCCGGGATACCACCGTATGGAACGCGGCCTTGCAGGCGCCCGACTGGGAGTGCGTCAGCAGCCCATCGGCGCCCATCGTGATCAAGCTCGGCTGGCGCCTGCGCGCCGAGGCGGGCCGGCCCGCGCCCGAGGCGGCCGCCTTCGTCACCCTGGTGGTGCCGGGATGAGCGCCTGTCCTCGCCCGCATGGCAGCCAGCACGGCATGAGCATGGCCGAGCTGCTGGTGGCGATGTCCCTGGGCCTGGGCGTGCTGCTGGCCGGCTCGACCCTGCTCACCGGCGCCAATGCTTCGTATATCGGCCATGCGGACGCGGTCGGCATCGACGACGGCGGGCGCTACGCGCTCGAAGCCATCGGGCGTGCGGTGCGCCAGGGCGCCTACGCCGACCTTGAGCAGCTCGGCGCCGCAGGGCCCGCGCCAGGCGCTCCGGCGGCGCTGTCCGGCTTGGACAACCGCTCGCTCAGCAAAAACACTTTCGGCATCGACAATCCGCTGCCGGGGGCGGTCAACGGCAGCGACGTGCTGGCCGTGCGCTATGCCGGCGCCGGCGCTGCGCCCGATGGCGACGGCAGCGTACTCAATTGCGCCGGCTTTCCCGTGCATGCGGCCGAGGATGGCTGGAGCATCTTCTATGTCGCGCGCAACGCCGACGGCGTGGCCGAGCTGCGCTGCAAGTACCGCGGCGCCAGCAACTGGAGCGCGGACGCGGTCGTGTCCGGCGTCGACGGCTTCCAGGTCCTCTACGGCATCGACACCGACAGCCCGCGCGACGGCGTCGCCAACCGCTATGTGAACGCCAGTGCGCTGGCCGCGCTCGACGCCGCCCTGGTGCTGAGCGGAGCGACACCCGCCGCGCTGGCGAGCGAGCGCAACGAGAAAACCTGGTGGAAGCGCGTCGTGAGCGTGCAGGTCGCGCTGCTCCTGCATGGCGAGCGGCCGGCCGCGGCGCCGGTTCCGCTCGCGCGCCATGCGCTGTTCGGCGAGGAGTATGCCCTCCTCCATGGCGCCGCCGACCCGGGCGTCATCCTGCTCGAGTCAGCGCTGTCGGGCCGCGAGCGGCCGCGCTCGCGCCGCCTGTTCACGGCCGTGTATGCGGCCGGCGCAGCCTTGCCGTAAGCGACCGATGGCCAGCCGTTTTCGCCGTCGCCGGAACACGGGCGAGCAGGGCGCCGCGCTCGTGACCGTGCTGTTCCTCACGCTCGCGGTCCTGATGATGTCGGTCTCGGGCACGCGCGCCTCGCTGGCGGCCGTGCAGTCGGCGCGCCATGAGCGCGACCGCCACATCGCCCACCAGGCGGCCCAGGCCGCCCTGCTTGATGCCGAGCGCGATATCGCCGGCGCGGCGGGGCCGGCGTCGCCGCGCACCGCCATCTTCGCCGCCGCGGACGCGGGCGCTTTCGCCGACCGCTGCACCGGCAGCGGGGAACGTGCCGGCCTGTGCCGCCTGGCGCCGGCGCCGGGCCTGCCGGCCTGGCAGGCGGTGGACCTCGGCAGCGAGGCGGCCGTCGAGTACGGGCGCTATACCGGCGCCGCCATGCCGCTGGGCGCCGCGCTGCTGCCGGCCAGGGCGCCACGCTACATCGTCGAGCTGCTCGCCGGTCCGGGCGCCACACCGGCCTACCGCATCACCGCGATCGGCTTCGGCGCGAGCGCATCCACGCGCGTCGTCCTGCAGAGCTATTACCGGCGCGCGCATGCCGGTGCGCCGGCCAGGCGCCTGGGCTGGCGCGAGATCGCCAACTGGCCCGAACTGCATGCGGCCGCCAACTGAGCGGCTTCCCACACCCAAGGAGGAGAACGATGATGCACCGCGGTTTTACCCTGGTCGAGTTGATGGTCGTGCTGGCGATCCTGTCGGTGCTGGCGGCGCTGGCCTATCCCGGCTACGCCGGGCACGTGGCGAAGATGCGCCGGATCGAAGGGCAGGTGGCGCTGATCGAGGCGCTGCAGCAGCAGGAGCGCCACCACGCCCTGCATCACACCTACGTCGCCTTCTCGGCCGCCGAGCCGGTCGAGGGCCTGCGCTGGTGGTCGGGCAGCCGGGCGGCTGACAGCGCCTATGAACTCGAGGCCCAGGCCTGCGCCGGCGCCGAGCTGCGCGATTGCGTCGAGGTCCATGCCCGGCCCGGCACGGTGAACGTCGACGCCAGCTACAGCGACAGCGAATGCGGCACGCTGACGATGAGCAGCACCGGCGAGCAGGGCGCGAGCGGCGCGTCGGACCGATGCTGGCCGTGATGCGCAGGCGCCGCCAGCACGGCGTCACGCTGGCCGAGCTGGTAGTGGTGACCGCGATCGCGGCGGTCTTGCTGGCGATCGGCATCCCGAACCTGCAGGCGATGATCCACGCCCAGCAGTTGCGCGCCGCTTCCGGCGACCTGTTCGGCGCCATCAACCTGGCGCGCGCGCAGGCGATCGCGCGCAACGAGCGGGTCAAGCTGGCGCCGCGCGACCCCGAGGGCCTGCGCTGGAACCAGGGCTGGACCGTCTTTCTCGATCGCGACGGCGACGGCGCGCCCGGGCCGGGCGACGACATCGTCGCCGTGCACGGCCCCTTGCCCGACGGCGTCGCCTCGACCTTCGCCTTCACGAGTCCTGCGCCGCCGTATTACATCGCCTACAATGGCGCCGGGCGCAGTTGCAGCGACACGAGCAGCGGCGCCGCGCGCTGGGGCACGCTGTCGCTGTTTCACGGTGGTGCGATCCGGCGTATTAAAATCAACATGCTGGGCCGCGCCCGCGTATGCGACCCGGCGCATGACGACAACTGCGACGGAGCGCAGGCGCCGCCCCCGAATTGAAACCATCATCGATGACAGTGCAGATCAAGACCGATACCGAAGGCATGGCGCTGGCCCTGGAGTGGGCCGCGAAAGGCATGTACATCACCGCGCCGAATCCGCGCATCGGTTGCGTGATCGTGAAGGACGGCGAGGTGATCGGCGCCGGCCACACCCAGCCGGCCGGCCAGGCCCATGCCGAGATCCAGGCCCTGCGCGACGCCGCCGCGCGCGGCAATGATGTGCGCGGCGCCACCGCCTACGTCACGCTCGAGCCCTGCAGCCACTACGGCCGCACGCCGCCGTGCTCGAACGCGTTGGTGCAGGCGGGCCTGGGCCGCGTGGTGGCCGCGATGGGCGACCCGAATCCCCTGGTCTCGGGGCGTGGCATGGCCCAGCTCGAAGCGGCCGGCATCGCGGTCGCGATGGGCGTGCTGGCCGACGAGGCTCACGAACTGAACATCGGTTTCTTCTCGCGCATGCGCCGCGGCCTGCCCTGGGTGCGCCTGAAGACGGCGGCCAGCCTGGACGGCTTCACGGCGCTGGCGAGCGGGGAGAGCCAGTGGATCACCGGTCCGGAGGCACGTGCCGACGGCCACGCCTGGCGCGCCCGCGCCTGCGCCATCCTGACCGGCATCGGCACGGTGAAGATCGATGACCCGCAGCTGACCGTGCGCGGCATCGATACGCCGCGCCAGCCGCGTCGCGTGATCGTCGACAGCCGGCTCGAGATTGCGCCCGAGGCACGCATCCTGCAGGGCGAGCCGTGCTGGATCGTCGCCGCCGCGATCGATGGCAGTGCAACCGAGGACAAGGCGGCGCGGCTGCGCGCGGCCGGCCATGAGATCATCCTGCTCCCGAACGCGGGCGGCAAGGTCGACCTGCCGGCCCTGATGCGGGAACTCGGCCGGCGCGAGATCAACGAAGTGCACGTCGAGGCGGGCGCGAAACTGAACGCCTCGCTCGTGCGCGAAGGCTGCGTCGACGAATTGCTGGTCTACCTGGCCCCAAGCCTGATCGGCGCCGGGCAGGGCATGTTCGCGCTGGACGCACCTGCGCGGCTGGCCGACAAGCACGAACTGCGTTTCCACGCATGCAGCCAGGTCGGCGCCGACCTGCGCATCCTGGCGCGCTTTGATAAAACTAAGCAATAACTAAGCAAAACCACGACTACACCTGAGGAATAAGGCTTTATGTTTACTGGAATCGTCGCCGCTGTCGGCAACATCACTTCGGTCTCGCCGCTGGCGGGTGGCCTGGACGCGGGCGTGCGCCTGGAAATCGATGCCGGCGGCCTGCCGCTGGCCGACGTCGCCCTGGGCGACTCGATCGCCATCAACGGCGCCTGCATGACCGTGGTCGAAAAGACCGGCAACGCGTTTGCCGTGGACGTCTCGCGCGAAAGCCTGAACAAGACCGCCGGCCTGGATGCCGTCGGCGAAGTCAACCTGGAAAAGGCGCTGACCCTGGCCGAGCGCCTGGGCGGGCACCTGGTGTCGGGCCACGTCGACGGCCTGGGCACGGTGCACAGCTTCCAGCCCGTGGGCGAATCGCACGAACTCGTGATCGACGCGCCGCAGGAGCTGGCGAAGTTCCTGGCCTACAAGGGTTCGGTCGTGGTCAACGGCGTGTCGCTGACCGTCAACCGCGTGGAAGACCTGGAAGTCGACGGCGCCAAGGTATGCCGCTTCTCGATCAACCTGATCCCGCACACCATCGAGGTCACGACCCTGAAGCACCTGCGCGCCGGATCGAAGGTCAACCTCGAGATCGACCTGATCGCGCGCTACGTCGAGCGCATGCTGTCGGCCGCCAAGGCTTGAAGATCATCGATACTCTCCGAGTATCGTTCCCGCTGCCGGCCTGCCACGGGCTGGCAGGCTGTATTATTGCGGCGCCGTGAAGTACAGCCCGGCGGCGCTGGCCGGGGGGGAAGGCTGCGCCGGCCCGCGCAGGATCCCGAAGCGCGCCAGGTAATCCGTCGCCGACGGCCGGTGCAGCTGCACGAGCTTCCTGGCGATGTCGCCGATCGAGTCCGACGTCCCGCTCTTCAATAGTCCCCCCAGTGCGCTGACGATGGGCGCCCCCTCCAGCGCCCTGTTCAGCTTTTCCATGAACTGTTCGGGTTTCATGACCATGGACGTGTCGAACCTGCGCGGGCGCTCGACACGCGCATCGGGTGCGACCAGGACCAGCGATTCGATCGCCGCCTCGCCCTGGCCGATGGTTTCCAGCACCTGGCGCAGCACCCGTGCATGGCGCTCGTTCTGGACCAGGGGCGAGGGCATGCCCTTGAAATCGTCTTCTGTCTCGTTCCAGCGCAGGAATTCGCCCCTTTCGCTGATCCTGACGCCATCGGCGAACAGCCTGGTGTTCAGGACGGTGAAGCGCCCCATGCGGTGAACCAGCAGGTGATCGATCTGGGCCACCTCGCCATCGTCCGCCACCAGGCGCAGGTCGTGGACCACGGCCGTGCGCGTCGAATCCTTCAGGCAAGTGTCGATGAAATGACCCGATGCGCGCTCACCCTTGATTCCCGCGCGCATGATGCGCAGCGTACGCTCGATCTGCGCTTTCTTGTCGGGGCCGGCCAGGGCCAGCATCTTCTCCAGGACCGCGAGGAAGGGTTCCTTGTTGTCGATATCCTTGTAGATCACGCTTTCCTCCTGCTCTGTTTACTGCAAAAAGTGTAGCGGCGGCACCGGGTTCGATCATGATATTTCCTTGCTTCAAGGCAAAATCACCCATGCCGGTCGGAATTTGTTGCGCGGCGAACTCAGTCGAATCCGCGTAGACTGAGCGATATCAATCACACATTAGCCAGCCCGTACACAAACCCTGTGGCGAGGCGGCCGACCAGGAGGAGAACAATGCGATTATCCGACGCCCTCGGTGCTTCGCTGACTTGCACGCTGAGCTGCGCGCTCGCCTGCGCCGTGCTGGGAAGCGGCAGCGTCGCGGCCGCGCAGCTGCGCGACTACCGCTCGGTGGCCATCAGCGCCGGCGGCGAGCGCATCGCCGCCATCGAAGCCGATGCCGCCGCGCCGGGCCAGCGTCCGCATGCGCGCATCGTGGTGCGCGACGCGGTCCAGGGCGCAGTGCTGGCCGAGTACGACCCTTGCGCCGCCTGTTCCTACGATTTCCCGAGCTGGTCGTCCGACCGCAGGAGCCTGGCCTTCATCGCCGCCGATCCCGCGGCCGGCAGCGCCACGCTGTGGGTGGTGCGCGCGGGCCGGCCGCAGGCCGCGGCGACGATCCGCGGCGTGGCCAATACCGCGCGCTGGTCGCCCGACGGCGCGCGTATCGCGCTGCTGGCCACCATCGGCGCGAAGAAGCAGACCGGTGCGGTCGAGGCCGGGGAGCGGCTGGTTGGCGAGATCGGCGTGAACGAGGATGCCCAGCGCATTGCCGTCGTTTCCGCGCAGGGCGGGAAGGCCCGCCTGGTGTCGCCGCCCGACACCTTCGTCTACGAATACGACTGGACGCCCGATGGCCGTGGCTTCGTCGCCACCAGCGCCAAAGGCAATGGCGACAACAACTGGTGGGTGGCGACGCTGGGCCACGTCGACCTCGCCAGCGGCGCGCTGCGCATCGTCGCCGCCCCGAAGATGCAGATGAGCCTCCCGCAGGTCTCGCCGGACGGGCGCACGGTCGCCTTTGTCGGCGGCCTGATGAGCGACTTCGGGTCGGTCGGCGGCGACGTGTTCACCGTGCCGCTCGCCGGCGGGGCACCAAGCGACGTGACGCCGGACTACGCCGGATCGTTCAACGGCCTGGCGTGGAAGGGTTCGGCCCTGGTGGCGTCCGCCTTGCAGGGCGCCGAGATGGCCATCGTGGCGATCGACCCGGCCGCCGCGCCATCCGGCTCGGGCGTGACGACGCTGTTTTCGCGCGCCGTGACCGCAAACGGCTCGCGCGACGGGCGCATCGTGTTCAGCCGCGACGGCGGCGCGGCGGTGTCGGTGTTCGAAACGTACGAGCAGGCGCCGTACATCGCCGCCGGCCGCCTGTCCGAGCTGGTGCGCATCACCCGCGAGAACGAGGGCTTCGCGCCGCAGGTGGCGGCGCGCAGCATCGCCTGGACCAACGAAGGTTTCCGCAGCCAGGGCTGGCTGGTCGGGCCGCGCAACGCGCAGGCCGGGCGCAGGCACCCGATGGTCGTGATCGTGCACGGCGGCCCGGCCTCGGCGGCCACGCCGCGCTACGTGGGCGAGGGCGAGTCCGCCAATCCCCTGCTGCGCGAACTGGTCGAGCGCGGTTACTACGTGTTCCAGCCTAACCCGCGCGGCAGCTATGGCCAGGGCCTGGCCTTCACGGCGGCCAACCGGCGCGACTTCGGCGGCGGCGACTGGCGCGACATACTGGCCGGGGTCGACGCGGCCATCGCGCAGGCGCCCATCGACGGCGCGCGCCTGGGCCTGATGGGCCACTCCTACGGCGGCTTCATGACGATGTGGGGCGTCACCCACAGCACCCGCTTCAGGGCCGCGGTGGCGGGGGCGGGGATCGCCAACTGGATCAGCTACTACGGCCAGAACGGCATCGACCAGTGGATGGTGCCCTTCTTCGGCGCCACCATGTACGACGACCCGGCGGTCTACCGCAAGGCTTCGCCGATCGAATCGATCAGGAGCGCGAAGACGCCGACCCTGCTCTACGTGGGCGAGCGCGACGTCGAGACCCCGGCGGTGCAGTCGATGGAGTTCTGGCACGGCCTGCGCGCCATGAAGGTGCCGACCACGCTCGTGATCTACGAGGGGGAAGGGCATGCGATCCGCCAGCCGGCGCACCAGCTGGACCAGCGCAGGCGAACGGTGGAGTGGTTCGAGAAGTACCTGAAGCCCTGACCAGGTGGGGGCGTGCCGGTGGATGGTGGGCACGGGGCGCCCACCCTACGTTCTGATCCAACGGCCGGATCGCATTGTAGGGTGGGCACCCCCGTGCCCACGCGTTACGCACGTATCCACTTGCCGTTGGCTGCGCCGTCATCGCCACGAGGCGCTTACGCACATCGGGAACGTCACCGGTTCGGTTCTCGGTGGCGCCGTCGAGCGATTCTTCACCGCCACAGGTGTAATCACACACGCGTAGCGCGTGGGCACTCCGTGCCCACCCTACGGGTCACTTCGCGGCTGTTTCCTGCGTCGGCTGCGCCGCTCCCTTCTCCGGATACAGCACCACCTGCACGTAATTCCCCGTGTTCAGGTAACGCCGCGCCGCGTCCTGCACCTCGGCGGGGGTGAGCGCCTCGACGCGCTGCTCGTGCGTCAGGATCGCGGCCGGGTCGGTGCCGTCGATCAGGGCGGACTGCAGGCGGCCCAGCCAGTAGCCGTTCTCGCGCAGCGCCTTGCGGTGGTTCTGGATCCAGTTCTGCTTGACCTTGGCCAGGTCGGCAGCCGCCGGGCCTTCGCGCTTGAGGCGCTCGAATTCCTGGAAGGTGGCGGCCAGCACCTTGTCGACGTTTTCCGGCCCGGTCGGCAGGGTCACCGACAGCGTGTAGTTCTGGTAGGGGATGCGGCCGAGCGAGGCGCTGGCGCTGCCGCCGTAGATCAGCGACAGCTGCTCGCGCAGCACCTCGATGAAGCGGATGTTGAGCACCTCGACCAGGGCCTGCAGGCGCATCTGCTCCAGCTCCGAGAACGGGGCCTCGCCGGTGAAGGTCAGCGAGACCGTGCTCTTCGGTTCGGCGCCGCTGTAGACCTCGCGCTTGATCACGCCTTTCACCGGGCGCAGGCCGACGTCGCGGTAGGCCGTCGGGATGTCGGGCGTGGGCAGGCTGCCGAGGTAGGTTGCCAGCAGCGGCCTGATGGCCTTCGCATCAAAACTGCCGACCAGCACGAAGGTGAGGTCCTTGGCGCTGGAGAAGCGCTCGCGGTAGATCGCGATGCTTCGGTCCAGGCTGATCTGCCCGAATTCTTCCGGACGCAGCGGACGCGGCGCGCGCGGATGGTTGTTGTACAGCGTCGCGATCAGGGTGTCGCCGAAGCGCGCGCCGGGCTGGGCCAGGCGGTTGCGCGCGGCCTCGACCTGCTTGCCGATGAAGGACTTGAACAGGTCCTCGTCGCGGCGCACGCCCTGGAAGCGCAGCCACAGCATCTGCAGCATGGTCTCGATGTCGGTGGCGCCCGAGGAGGCGCCGACGATCTCGCTGTAGCCCGACAGGCCCATCGTCACCGCGGCCGCCTTGCCGGCCAGGACGCGCGACAGGTCGAGCGGCGAATAGTCCTTCAGGCCCATGCTGGCGACGATGGCGTTGGCGTAGCGCGCGTTGAGGATGTCGGCGTCGCCGTAGAGACTCTGGCCGCCGAAGCGCGCGGCGCTCATCACGACCTGGTCGTTGCGGAAGTCCGTGGGCTTCAGGATTACCTTCACGCCGTTCGACAGCGTCAGGTGGGTCAGGCCGAGCGCCTTGTCCTCGGACTCGGCGACGATGGCGCCGGGCTTCGGAGGCTGGTCCATCAGCGTCGTGCCCAGCGCCTTTTCCTCGCGCGGCTTGAGCTCGGCCTTCTCGGCGGCGGCGACCGCCGCGAGCAGGGCCGCGCCCTCGGGCGGCGGCATGTCGGCGCGCTCGATGCCGCTGTAGATCACCAGCTTGCCCGAGTTGGCGGGAATGGTGCGGCGCGCATAGGCGTTCATTTCGTCGAGCGTGATCCCGGGCAGCAGTTCGGTGGCGTAGCCGTATTCGGCGGCGATGCCGGGGATCGGTTCCTGCTGCAGGAAGTTGCGCATGTACTCGCCGACGTAGGCATTCGAATCGGTCTTGTCGCGCTCGTTATAGGCGCGCTCGAAACTGCGCATCATGTCCTTCTTCGCCCGTTCGAGTTCGGCGGCGGAAAAGCCGAACTGGCGCGCGCGCTCGTTCTCGCGCACCAGGGCGTCAATCGCCTTCGGCGCGCCGCCCGGGCCGATCGAGGCGCTGGAATTGAAGGATTTGTAGAAGGGCGTGAGCTTGCCCAGCGCGCTGCCGCCGCGCAGGAAAGGCGGCTCGGCCTGCTGGGCGAGCTCCTGCAGGCGTCCGCCCAGCATGCCGGTGAACAGGCTCTCGACCAGCTGTTCGCGGTAGCCGCGCACGGTGTCGGGCTCGCGCACCGGCTGCACCGGATAGCGGATCAGGACGCTGTTGCCGCCGGCTTCCCGGTCGGTCACGACCAGGGCCTCGGTGTCCTCGCGGCGCGGAATCTCGGCGTAGGTGCGCGGGCGCGACGGTTTCGGGTTCTTCAGCTTGCCGAAGTGGGCGCGGATCAGCTTCTCGGCTTGCGCCGGTTCGATGTCGCCGACCACCACCACGGCCATCAGGTCGGGGCGGTACCAGTCGCGGTAGAAGCGGCGCAGGGTGTCGGGAGTGAAGCTGCGCAGCACCTCTTCCTTCCCGATCGGCAGGCGCTCGGCGTAGCGCGAGCCGTTGAACATCTTCGGCCAGACCTGCTTGCCGATGCGGTCGCCCGCGCCCTTGCCCAGCCGCAGTTCCTCGAGCACGATGCCGCGCTCCTTCTCGATTTCCTCGTCGTCGAAGCTCAAGCCATGGGCCCAGTCTTCCAGCACCTGGAAGGCGCGCTGCACGTTTTCCGGGCGGTCGGTCGGGATCGGCAGGATGTAGACCGTCTCGTCGAAGGAGGTGTAGGCGTTCAGGTCGGCGCCGAACTTGACGCCGATCGATTGCAGGTAGTCGATCAGTTCGTGCTTCTTGAAGTTGGCGGTGCCGTTGAACGCCATGTGCTCCACGAAGTGCGCCAGGCCCTGCTGGTCATCGTCCTCGAGGATGGAGCCGGCCTTCACCACCAGGCGCAGCTCGAGACGGCGCTCGGGACGCGCATTCTTCTGGATGTACCAGGTCAGCCCATTGGGCAGCTTGCCGACCTTGACCTGGGGGCCGACCGGGATCGGCGCGTCGAGCTTGATGGCGGCGCCGGCGGTACTGGAGAGGATCGGCTGGAACAGGAAGACGGCGGCAAGGCAGGCGCTTCTGGCGAATTGGGTGAGCATCGGGGTTCCGTTGAGTATGCGTCGAAGGACCATTGTAAAGGCTGCCTGCGGCCGCCGGCTCACACGCCGACGTGTCCGGCCTCCAGCAGGCGCTGCATCTCGCGCGCCGGCAGCGGCGGACTGTACAGGTAGCCCTGCAGTACCTCGCAGCCGATCTGTCCCAGGAAGTCGCGCTGCGCGATCGTCTCCACGCCTTCGGCCACCACCCGCAGCGCGAGGCCCTCGGCCAGGGCCAGCGTGGCCTGGGCGATGGCCGCGCTGCGCGGGTCGGTGGTGATGTTGCGGACAAAAGCCTGGTCGATCTTCAGCTTGTCGAGCGAGAAGCGCGACAGGTAGCCAAGCGAGGAGTAGCCGGTGCCGAAGTCGTCCAGCGAGAGCGATACCCCCATCGCGCGCAGCTCGGCCAGCTGGGCCTCGGCGGCGGTGGTGTCGCCCAGCATCACGCTTTCGGTCAGCTCGATCTCCAGGTATTGCGGCTCCAGGCCCGACTCGAGCAGCGCCGCACGCACCACGGCGGGCACCGTGCCGGCCTTGAACTGGTGCGCCGAGACGTTCACCGCCACCGGCACGCGCGGCAGGCCCGCGTCCTGCCAGGCCTTGTTCTGCAGGCAGGCCTGGCGGATCACCCAGTCGCCGATCGGCAGGATCAGGCTGGTGTCCTCGGCCAGCGGGATGAAGTCGGCCGGCGAGATGCGCCCCAGCTCCGGGCTGTGCCAGCGCAGCAGCGCCTCCATGCCGAGCACGCGGCCGTCGCGGCCCGCCACCTGGGGCTGGAAATGCAGCGCCAGTTCGGCGCGCCCGATCGCGCGCCGCAGGCGCGTCTCCAGGGCCAGCCAGCGCAGCGCCTGGGCGTTCATTTCGCCCTTGAAGAAGCGGAAGCCGTTGCGCCCGGCGTCCTTCTGGTGGGCGAGGGCGGCGTCGGCGGCCTTCAGCAGGTCGCCCGGGGCGTCGCCGTCGCGCGGGAACACGCTGATGCCGATGCTGCCGGTGACGACCACGTCGTGCCCGCCCACCGAATGCGGCTGGGCGATGGCGTCGATCAGGCGCCGCGCGGAGAAGATGATGTCCTCGGTGTCCTCGCAGCCGGTCAGCAGCAGCACGAATTCGTCGCCCGACAGGCGCGCCACGGTGTCGAGCGGACCGGCGATGCCGCTGGCGCGCCTGGCCACTTCGCGCAGCAGGGCGTCGCCGGCGGCGTGGCCCAGGCTGTCGTTGATGCGCGAGAGGCGGTCGACGTTCACCAGCAGCAGGGCCAGCTGGCCGCCGTTGCGGCGCGCGGCGGCGATCGACTGCTGCAGGCGGTCGTGGAACAGCGAGCGGTTCGGCAGCTCGGTGAGCGCGTCGTGGTTCGACAGGAAGTCGAGCTGGTTGTGGGCGGCGATCAGGGCCGACATGTCGGTCGAGACCGAGACGTAGGCGGTCAGCGCGCCGTGTTCGTCGCGCACGGCGCTGATGCTGATGCGCTCGGGGTAGACCTCGCCGTTCTTGCGCCGGTTCCAGATCTCGCCGCGCCATTGGCCGTGCTGCTCCAGGCTGGCCCACAGCGTGCGGTAGAAGCCGGCGTCGTGGCGGCCCGAGCGCAGCAGGCGCGGATTCATGCCCATCACCTCGGCTTCGCCGTAGCCCGTGATCTTCTCGAAGGCGGGGTTGACCGCGACGATGTTGGCGCAGGAATCGGTCATCACGATGCTCTCCTGCGTGCAGTCGAAGACCTGGCGCGCCAGTTCGAGCCGGTGTTCGCTCTCGCGCAGGGCGGCGTCGGCGCGGGCGCGCGCGGTCGCTTCCAGTTGCAGCTGGGCGGCGTGGCGCTGCACGACGCCGTACAGGTTCAGGTTCTCGTAGGCGACCGCGAGGTGGGCGCCCAGGGCCGCGGCCCAGCGCTCGTCTTCGTCATCGAAGGGCTCCCTGCCTGCCGCGCGCACGAAGTACATCCAGCCGTGCAGGTGCTGCAGGTCGCGCACCGCCAGGCCCAGGAAGGCGCCGCAGCGCGGATGCCCGCCCGGCAGGGTGGCCAGCAGCGGATCGGGTTCGAGGAGCCGCAGCGGCGCGCGTGCCTGCGCCAGCGTGCCGGGCAGGCGCAGGCCGTCGGCGGCGAAGGGCGCCACCAGCGCGGCGTCGATGCCCTCGGTGCTCAGGTGGCGCACGCTGCGCTCGTCGTGCTCGTAGAGGCAAAGCGCCAGCTGGTCGGCGCCGAGGATGCGGCCGGCGGCCTGCAGGAAGACCGCGACCAGGCCTTCGACCTCGCGTTCGCCGGCCAGGTGCAGGCACATGTCCTCGAGCGCGGCCAGGCGGCCCGCCTGCGCGTTCACGGACGCCGGCGCCGGGGAGGGCGCCGCCAGTACGGCCGGCGGCGCGGATGCGGCTTGCGGCGCCGGCGCAGAGGCCGACAGGCCCAGTTCGGCGCTGACGGCCTCCATGATGGCCTGCGGGTCGGAGGGCTTGCTCAGCACGCGCTCGACGCCGCAGCTGCGCGCCATGGCCAGCGTCTCGCGCTCGGCATACACGGCGGAATAGAAGATCACGCGGGTCGCGGCCAGCGCGCGGTCGGCGCGCAGGCGCTGCACGAACTCGTAGCCATCCATCTTCGGCATCAGGATGTCGGTGATGATCAGCTCGGGCCGGTGCTCGCGCACCAGCTCGAGCGCCCTGGCGCCGTCGTCCGCTTCGAGCAGGCGGTGCCCGGTGAAGCCGAGCAGGGCCAACAGGTAGGCGCGGTTGCTCGGACGGTCGTCGACGATGAGGATGGTGGCCATCAGTGAGTCTCCCGGGCTGCGGCGGTGCACTGACGGTCGATTGTCGGCACCAGCATGACTATTCCAAAAATGCGCTCCAAAAATGCGCTCCAAAAATGCGCTCCCAAAAAACGCCGGCGGCAGCACGCCGGCGCGTTAGACCAGATCGCTATCCATCATAATCCAGTCGATGTCGCAAACATCACAAAGTTGCAGAGTAAGACATAATCTTTAACAATTATATTTGAACAAATGGAAATTTGTTGCAGTGATGCAACGTGCTGGGGAGGCCGAAATGCGGCGCTCAGCAAATTGTCGAGCGGGGAGCAGCGGCGAAGGCGGCCGGAAGCTGGTAAATCCTTTAAAATAGCGGATTACGCACGACGCGTCACGTACCGAGGAATTACAAGATGTCTATCTCCAGCACCCAGGAAATCGTTGCCGAACTGCGCGCAGGGCGCATGGTCATTCTGGTCGACGAGGAAGACCGCGAGAACGAGGGCGACCTGGTGCTGGCGGCGGACTTCGTCACGCCCGAAGCGATCAATTTCATGATCCGCCACGCGCGCGGCCTGGTCTGCCTCACCCTGGCCGAGGAAATCTGCGACCGCCTGGCGCTGCCGATGATGACCACCCGTAACGGCACCTCTTTCGGCACCAATTTCACCGTCTCGATCGAGGCGGCCGAAGGCGTCACCACCGGTATTTCGGCAGCCGACCGCGCCCGCACCATCCAGGTGGCGGTGGCGAAGAATGCCAGGCCGGACGACCTGGTCCAGCCGGGCCACATCTTCCCTCTGCGCGCGGTGAAGGGCGGCGTCCTGATGCGCGCCGGCCACACCGAAGCCGGCTGCGACCTGACCGAGATGGCCGGCCTGACCCCGGCGTCCGTCATCTGCGAGATCATCAAGGAAGACGGCACCATGGCGCGCCTGCCGGACCTGATCGAGTTCGCGAAGGAACACAACCTGAAGATCGGCACCATCGCCGACCTGATCCACTACCGCAGCCAGAACGAAAGCCTGGTCGAGCGCGTGGCCGAGCGCACGCTGTCCACCGCCCACGGCGACTTCAGGCTGATCGCCTGGCGCGACAAGCCGAGCGGCTGCGCCCACCTGGCGATGGTCCATGGCGACATCGCGCGCGACAACGAGACCCTGGTGCGCGTGCACCAGCCGGTGTCGATCCTCGATATCCTGGAGCACAAGGCCACTACCCACTCCTGGACCATGGTCTCGGCGATGGAAGCGATCAAGAAGAGCGAGGCCGGCGTACTGGTGCTGCTCAACTGCGGCGAGACCGCCGAGCAGCTCTTTGCCCAGTTCGCCTCCATGGACGCGCCGGGCGCGCGCCCGAGCGGCCGCGCCGCGACGATGGACCTGCGCACCTACGGTATCGGCGCCCAGATCCTGAAGGAACTCGGCGTGGGCAAGATGAAGCTGCTCGCCAATCCGCGCAAGATGCCGTCGATGGCCGGCTTCGACCTCGAGGTCACCGGATACATCGCGAGCCCGGTGGCCTAAAGCGGTACACTTTCACCATCTATTCAATACGACAAACAAGAAGAGGTCAGCCATGACGGTAGGAACTTATGAAAGCAATTTGACAGGCGAAGACCTGCGTATCGGTATCGTGCAGGCGCGTTTCAATGCCGACGTCGGCCATGGCCTGCTGTCGTCCTGCCTGGCCGAACTGAAGCGCCTGGGCGTGGCCGACGAGGACATCCTGCACGTGACCGTGCCGGGCGCACTGGAAGTGCCGCTGGCCCTGCAGAAGATGGCCGAGACCCAGCAGTTCGACGCGCTGATCGCGCTGGGCGCGGTGATCCGCGGCGAGACCTACCACTTCGAGCTGGTCTCGAACGAGTCGGGCGCCGGCATCACCCGCATTGGCCTGGACTATGGCATCCCGATCGCCAACGCCATCCTGACCACCGAGAACGACGCCCAGGCCGAAGCACGCATGGCCGAGAAGGGCGGCGACGCGGCGAAGGTCGCGGTCGAGATGGCCAACCTCCTGATGGCGCTCGAAGAGCTGCATCCGGAAGAAGAAGAGTAATAGAAAGACTGACATGACTGACAAGACCACCCACGCCAACCCGAGCAAGAACCGCACGCCGCGCCACCGCGCGCGCGAGTTCGCGCTCCAGGGCCTGTACCAATGGCTGCTGAACAATGAGCCGTCGAGCACGGTGGCCAACAACATCCGCAACGCCCACGGCTTCGACAAGGCCGACGGCGAGTTCTTCTCGGCGCTGATCAACGGCACCATCAGCACCTCGCTCGAGCTGCGCGAGACGATCGCCCCGCTGATCGACCGCGGCATCGGCGAGCTGTCGCCGATCGAGCACGGCGTGCTGCTGCTGGGCGCCTACGAGCTGAAGAACCACCCGGAGATCCCTTACCGCGTCGTCATCAACGAAGCGGTCGAGCTGACCAAGTCCTTCGGCGGCATCGACGGCCACAAGTACGTCAACGGCGTGCTCGACAAGCTGGCCGGCAAGCTGCGCCCGGAAGAAGTGGCGGCTGACGCGCGCCGCTAATATATATTAGTTGAGCTGGCTTGAAAGCCACCGTTGCCTCGCGGCGCGGTGGCTTTTTTGTTGGTCGACATTTTGCCTGGGTTGGTAGGGTGGACACCTGTGTCCACGCTGTGCGGCGTGTGCAAGTGGCGAGCTTCGCCAGGAATCCGGTGTGTTTGCGCGTGATGGGCTTTTCGGTAGCAACGCTGGTGTGCCACGGTACGACCGCGTGGGCTCGAGAGCCCACCCTGCACCCAATGCGAAGGCCGCAGGCCGCAAATGGCTTCGCACCTGCCCAACAAAAAAAGCCACCGCGAGGGTGGCCCATGAGGAGTGCGTTGCGCTTACAGGTTCGCCAGCGCTTCGGTGTGGGTATCGCCCACGGCCGGTTCCTCGGCCTTTGGGGTCGGGGTGGCGGGCGCTGCCTGCTTGACGACCATCTGGGCCGGGGCCGCAGGTGTGTTGGTCGGCACCTTCTTGCCGCGTGCCACCTGCTTCAGGCGGTTGTACTCGGCCAGCACCTTGGCGCCGTAGCCGGAATCGGACTCGAAGTCGGCTGCGCCGACATAGGTCTTCAGGCCGCCTTCGACCGAGCCGGTGCGCTTGACGTAGTCCTTCAGGATCTGGGCGCCGACGCGGATGTTGGCGACGGGGTTCAGCGCGGCTTCGGCGCCGCCGACTTCCTCGAACTTGTCGTGGTGGACCTTGGCCATCACCTGCATCAGGCCCTTGGCGCCCATCGGGCTTTCGGCGAAGGGATTCAGGCCCGATTCGATCGCCATCACCGCCAGGATCAGGAGCGGATCGAGCTTGATCTCGTGCGCCGTCATGTAGGCGGTCGAGACCAGCATGTTGGCGGCGTCGCCGGCCACGCGGTAGCGCTTGGCGAGCCAGGAGGTCACGTTCTGCTGCTGCTTCGTGGTGCCCAGCAACTTGGCGTCCCGGACTTCCTCGACGTGGTTGACGGCCACGGCCTGGGCCGCGGGTTGTGCCGGCGCCGCGGCCACGGTGGCGACAGGTGCAGGCGCTGCGGTTGCCGGGTGCAGCAGTTGCGACACTTTCTTTGCCGCGTCAGGATTCGTGTAGAGCAGGGCCAGTACCGCCACTGCCGAGAGACCGAAAACGGTCAGGGTGTGCTGCATGGTGGTCAACAGACCACGCGCCGATTTGCTCACGGAAGTCCACGTGACTGGCTGGCTGGCCATGGTTTGGACGAGCCTTGCGCTCGTACCGAACAAACGATTGATCATCGAAGTCCCCTTTGTCGCGGCAAAAACCATCCCGTCGCGGCGCTTGAAGCGCTACGTGGGGTTACCAATGCCGTGCATCAGAAAAATCGTCAGGCCACCCATGCGCGGGCTGGCCAAAACGCCGTCATTGCTTTGCTACAGCTGGACGAGGAACCCAGGGCGGGTGACGTACCAGTGGCTCAACAACTGTCTCGGGGGGGGGTAAGGCAGACGCCTTGTGAAAACACTCCTCAAAATGTCATGTGGGGCCCCGACCCCGTGAAGTTATGAGAGCGGCTACAATCAGCTAAAAAACGTGGCCGCCTCATCAAGTAGGGCAGATTGTAGGAGGTCGCATATACCAAGTCAATACTAGCACGACTCACCTTTATAACTTTTAAATCTTAATTTTGCCGAGCGAGCTCAGCAATACCGTGGCAAATCAATCACTTGGCGGCGGTATTTGATTAACCTCAAGCAATCGAAAAAACAAGCAAAACTTGATGAAATATTCGGATCTCAGGGATTTTATTTCCCAACTACAACAAACTGGCGAATTAAAGCAGGTTGCCCTGCCAGTGTCGACGCACCTCGAGATGACCGAGGTGGCCGACCGCACCCTGCGCGCTGCGGGGCCGGCCCTGCTGTTCCAGAATCCGACCGATGCCAAGGGCGCCGCGCATCGCATGCCGGTGCTGGCCAACCTGTTTGGCACGCCGCAGCGGGTGGCGCTGGGCATGGGCGCCGACGACGTGGGTGAACTGCGCCGCATCGGCCATGTGCTGGCGCGCCTGAAGGAACCGGAGCCGCCGCGCGGCTTCAAGGACATCATGGGCCTGGGTTCGCTCGTGAAGGCCGTCTGGGACATGGCCCCGAAAGAAGTGAAGGGCGCCCCCTGCCAGGAAATCGTGTGGGAAGGCGACGACGTCGACCTCGGCCGCCTGCCGATCCAGCATTGCTGGCCGGGCGACGTCGCGCCCCTGATCACCTGGGGCCTGGTGATCACCAAGGGCCCGAACAAGAAGCGGCAGAACCTGGGCATCTACCGCCAGCAGGTCCTGGGCCGCAACAAGGTCATCATGCGCTGGCTGGCGCACCGCGGCGGCGCGCTGGACTTCCGCGAGCACGCCATCGCCAATCCGGGCAAGCCCTATCCGGTGGCGGTCGCCCTGGGCGCCGACCCGGCCACCATCCTGGGGGCGGTGACGCCGGTGCCGGACAGCCTCTCGGAATACCAGTTCGCCGGCCTCTTGCGCGGCCAGCGTACGGCGCTGACGAAAGCCATCGGCAGCGAGCTGCGCGTGCCTGCCTCCGCCGAGATCGTGCTGGAAGGGCATATCTATCCGGACGCGAACCACCCCTCGGGCTTCGAACATGCGGTCGAAGGTCCCTACGGCGACCACACCGGTTACTACAATGAGCAGGACAGCTTCCCGGTGTTCACGATCGACCGCATCACCATGCGCCGCGATCCGATCTACCACTCGACCTATACCGGCAAACCGCCGGACGAGCCGGCCGTGCTGGGCGTGGCGCTGAACGAGGTCTTCATTCCGCTGCTGCAGAAGCAGTTCAGCGAGATCACCGACTTCTACCTGCCGCCCGAAGGCTGCAGCTACCGCATGGCCGTGGTGCAGATGAAGAAGCAGTACGCCGGCCACGCCAAGCGCGTGATGTTCGGGGTCTGGAGTTTCCTGCGCCAGTTCATGTATACCAAGTTCATCGTGGTGGTCGACGAGGATGTCGACGTGCGCGACTGGAAGGAGGTGATCTGGGCGATCACGACCCGCGTCGACCCGACGCGCGACACGGTGCTGGTCGATCACACGCCGATCGACTACCTCGACTTCGCTTCTCCCATTAGCGGACTCGGCAGCAAGATGGGGATCGACGCCACCAACAAGTGGCCGGGCGAGACCAACCGCGAATGGGGCACCCCGATCGCGATGACACCGGAGGTGAAGACCCGGGTCGACGCGATCTGGCAGCAGCTGGGCATTTGATCAGGCCTGCTTCCGTGCGTCGTGCCGTCCCGGGTCGGGCTAGACTCGGGTTTTGAACACGACGCAGATGGAGGCTCGATGAACATCCTGATGGTGCTGACTTCGCACGACCAACTCGGCAACACCGGCAAGAAAACCGGCTTCTGGCTGGAAGAGTTTGCCGCTCCCTACTATGTGTTCAAGGATGCCGGCGCGACCCTCACGCTGGCCTCGCCCCAGGGTGGACAGCCGCCGCTCGATCCGAAGAGCGACGAGCCGGATGCCCAGACCGAGGCCACCCGCCGCTTCCAGGACGACCCGGCAGCCCGGCAGGCCCTGGCCAACACGGTCAAGCTCTCGAGCGTGAACGCGCAGGCGTTCGACGCCGTGTTCTACCCCGGCGGCCACGGCCCGCTCTGGGATCTGGCGCAGAACCCCGACTCGATCCGCCTGATCGAGACCATGATCGCCAGCGGCAAGCCGGTCGCCGCGGTCTGCCATGCGCCGGGCGTGCTGGGGCAGGTGAAAGGTCCCGATGGCGCGCCGCTGGTCCAGGGCAAGCGCGTGACAGGCTTCACCAATACCGAGGAGGCCGCGGTCGGGCTGACGGACGTGGTGCCCTTCCTGGTCGAGGACATGCTGGTCAAGAACGGCGGGCAGTACAGCAAGGCCGGGGACTGGGCGCCCTATGTCGTGACCGACGGCTTGCTGGTGACGGGACAGAATCCGGCCTCGTCCGAGCCGGGGGCGCAGGCCTTGCTTGCCTTGCTGAAAAACCGTGCCTGAAGGGGCGTGCAAGCAGCCCCCCCAAAAACGGTGGGGTCGGGTATAATGGCGGCTGGCGGGCCCCTGCGCATTGTGGCATGGTTTACCTGGTCAGGTCGGGAACGAAGCAGCCAAAGCCGTTCACCGCAAGTGCCGCAGATCAGGCTCGCCTCCTTCGTTTTCCTTCCTGCTGTTTCCTCGTTGTCTCTCTCCGCTGTTTATCCCCGGTTCGCTCTTTGCATTGAACAATTGTTCGGCGGTTAAGACATTTGTTGTCATGTCGCTCAGCCCATCCGGAAGTGCCTCAGCCGCTAATGTTCGCGGCAAGCGCCAACTGCGGTAAAATCGCGGCATGTCCTATCAAGTCCTCGCCCGCAAATACCGTCCCAAGAACTTCGAAACGCTGGTCGGCCAGGAGCACGTCGTGCGCGCGCTGTCCCATGCGCTGCACACGGGCCGCCTGCACCACGCCTACCTGTTCACGGGCACCCGCGGCGTCGGCAAGACCACGCTGTCGCGTATTCTTGCCAAGTCGCTCAACTGCACCGGCCCGGATGGGCAGGGCGGGATCACGGCCGAGCCGTGCGGCCAGTGTGAGGCCTGCCGCGCGATCGACGCCGGCCGCTTCGTCGACTATATAGAGATGGACGCCGCCTCGAACCGCGGCGTCGACGAAATGGCCCAGCTGCTCGAGCAGGCCGTGTATGCGCCCAGCAATGCCCGCTTCAAGGTCTACATGATCGACGAAGTGCACATGCTGACCAACCACGCCTTCAACGCGATGCTGAAAACGCTCGAGGAACCGCCCGAGCACGTGAAGTTCATCCTCGCGACCACCGATCCGCAGAAGATTCCCGTGACGGTGCTGTCGCGCTGCCTGCAGTTCAATCTGAAGCAGATGCCACCCGGCCACATCGTCGGCCACCTCGAGAACATCCTGGGACAGGAAGGCGTCAGCTTCGAGCAGCCCGCGCTGCGCCTGCTGGCCCAGGGCGCCCACGGCTCGATGCGCGATGCGCTGTCGCTGACCGACCAGGCCATCGCCTACGCGGCCGGCGCGGTCACGCTCGACGCCGTGCAGGGCATGCTCGGCGCGCTCGACCAATCGTATCTCGTGCGCCTGCTCGACGCCCTGGCCGCCGAGAACGGCGCCGACCTGCTGGCCGTGGCCGACGAGATGGCCAGCCGCAGCCTGTCCTACAACGGCGCGCTGCAGGACCTCGGCACGTTGCTGCACCGTATCGCATTGGCGCAGTCGGTCCCGGCCGCCGTGCCCCAGGACCTGCCGGAGCTAAGCGACATCCTGCGCCTGGCCGAGCTCTTCGACCCGCAGGAAGTCCAGCTCTACTACCAGATCGCCGTGCACGGACGTAACGAGATCGGCCTGGCGCCGGACGAGTACGCCGGCTTCACGATGACGCTGCTGCGCATGCTGGCTTTCCGTCCGGGGCAGGGCGGTGCCGAGCGCATCGCCGCGCCGGCAGCCGTCGCGGCACCGCGCGCCGCGGCGCCGGCGGGCAGGGCAAGTGCGGCAGCCGCCGCTGCAGCGCCGGCACCGGCCGCAGCGCCACGCCCGGCCGCGTCCGCAGCGGCGCAAGCGCCCGCACCCGCCGCCGCGAATCCGGCGCCGGCCATGAATTCGGCACGCGCGGCGATCAACGCGGCGCTCGAAGCGGCGCGCGCCGCTTCCGGCCAGCGCACCGCGCCGAAGCGTCCGGGTGCCGATGCGCCGGGCGCCGCTCCGGCACCGGTTCCGGCGGCGCCTGCCGCCGCGCCGGCACGCCCGATCAACGTCGGCCCGTCCGCTGGCGGATCGGCAAACCCCGCGGCAAACCCGGCGCCAGGTCCGGCTGCGCGCATGGCGCCGCCCGCCGCGCCGTCCGCCCCATCGGCGCCGACGGCCGGCATGGCGCCGCAGGCGCGTCCGGGCGCCACGCCGCCGCCTTGGGACCGCCCCCAGGCCCAGGCTGAGGTCCGTGCGCAGCCGCAGGCGCGCGCCCAGTACGAGGATGCGCCGGGCGACGAACCGCCGTCCTGGGTCACCGAATTTTCCGACGACACGGCAGTGGCCGCCGAGGCGCCCGCCGTGGTGGCGCCGGCCCCGGCAGTGCGCGCACCCGCCGCACCGCCGCACGCCTACGTCATCACGCCGGTGCCGGCGATCGGCTGGGACGGCAACTGGCCGGCCCTGGCCGCTTCGCTGCCGCTGCGCGGCGTGTCCCAGCAGCTGGCGCTGCAGACCGAACTGGTGTCCTGCCACGCCGACGCCGGCTCGGCGAACTTCCGCCTGCGCGTGCCGGTCGACACGCTGCGCGCCAGCGGCAACAGCGAAAAGCTGCAGGCCGCCCTGCAGGAACGTTTTCCCGCCGTGCGCGTCAATCTGGAGACCGAACTCGGTCCGACCTGGTACACCGCCAGCGCCGAAGCGAAAGCGGCGCGCGAGGAGCGCCAGCGCCAGGCCGAGGCGACCGTCGCGGCCGATGCCTTCGTGCAGGACATGGAGCGCACCTTCAACGCCTTCGTGGTGCCCGGCTCGGTCAAGCCGCCGGTCGCCTGACCTGAATATCCTTTCTCACCATCCGACTTTTTGGAGAACCACATCATGATGAAAAACCAGCTCGCAGGCTTGATGAAACAGGCGCAAGCCATGCAGGACAACATGAAGAAGGCGCAAGAGCAGCTGGCCCTCATCGAAGTCGAAGGCCAGTCCGGCGCCGGCCTGGTAAAGGTCACGATGACCTGCAAGAACGACGTCAAGCGCGTCCAGATCGACCCGTCGCTGCTGGCCGACGACAAGGACATGCTGGAAGACCTGGTCGCCGCCGCCTTCAACGACGCCGTGCGCAAGGCCGAGGCGACCGCCGCCGAGAAGATGAGCGGCCTGACCGCCGGCATGCCGCTGCCGCCCGGCTTCAAGATGCCGTTCTGAGCCAGGAGCGCCGCGCCCCCATGTCCAGGTCGCTCGACTTTTTGACCGAGGCGCTGCGCCGCCTGCCCGGCGTCGGGCCGAAATCGGCCCAGCGCATGGCCTTCCATCTGCTGCAGCATGACCGCGAGGGTGCGGCCATGCTCTCGCGCGCGCTCTACCAGGCCGTCGACACGGTCCACCACTGCGCGATGTGCAATACCTTTGCCGACACGGAAGTGTGCGAGATGTGCGCCGACGAGGCGCGCGACCGCGCGCTGCTGTGCGTGGTCGAGACGCCGGCCGACCAGATGATGATCGAGCAGACCCTGACCTACAAGGGCCTGTATTTCGTGCTGATGGGCCGCCTGTCGCCGCTCGACGGCATCGGCCCCAAGGATTTGCACCTGGAAAAGCTGGTCGGCCGCGCGGCCGACGGCGTGGTCGAGGAAGTGGTGCTTGCCACCAATTTCACCAACGAGGGCGAGGCCACCGCACACTACATCAGCGAGATGCTCAAGGCGCGCGGGCTGAAGGTCAGCCGGCTGGCGCGCGGGGTGCCGGTCGGAGGCGAGCTCGAGTACGTCGATGCCGGCACGATAGCGCGCGCCATGCTGGACCGCCGCACCGCATAATGGGGCCAGGAGCGCCTGAGAACACCTTCGGAACATGGAGGTGTTGTCCGCGGCTCTAATCCTGTGCCCCGGGAGCGGCGCTTGCACGTTTGAGTGCGCGCAACCGAGACCTTCGGTCCGCTGCTATCGTGGGCACACTTTCAGCGGACCCCGAGCATGCATCTCGTCGACATCACGATGTTCTACGCCGCCGAAGGCAACGGCGTGAGCACCTACCTGAACGCCAAGGCGCGCTGGCTGGCGCGGCACAGCCGCGTCAAGCACACCATCCTCAGTCCGAACGTCGACAGCGGCGGCGAGGCGCCGGCGCTGGTGCGCGTGCCCGCCGTGGCGCTGCCCGGCATCAACGGCTTTCGCATGCCAACCTCGGTGCGCGCGCCGATGCGCCTGCTGCACCAGGCCCGCCCCGACCTGATCGAGGTCGGCGACGCCGGCCACAGCGCCTGGGCTGCGCTGCGCCTGCGGCGCCGGCTCGGCGTGCCGGCGATCGCCTTCTACCACTCCGACCTGCCGCGCCTGGTGCGCCCGCGCTTCGGCCAGACCGCCGAGCAGGCCACCTGCAAGTACCTGGCCCACCTCTACCGCCAGTTCGACCTCGTGCTCGCCCCCAGCCGTGCGATGGTCGAGCAGTTGCACGCCATCGGCGTGAGCGACGCGCGCCACCAGCCGCTGGGCATCGACAGCAGCGTGTTCCATCCCGGGCGCCGGGTCGAGACCCTGCGCGCCCACCTGCGCCTGCCGGCGAACGCGCGCCTGCTGGTCTATGCCGGGCGCTTCACGCCCGAGAAGAAGCTGCCCCTGCTGATCGACGCCGTACGCAAGCTGGGCCGGCCCTACCACCTGGTGCTGATCGGTGGCGGCGCCGAGTTGCCGCGCTATCCGCAGATCACCTACATCCCGTTCAAGCGCAACCAGCGCCAGCTGGCGCGCCTGCTGGCCAGCTGCGACGTGCTGGTCCATCCGGGCGACTGCGAAACCTTCGGCCTGATCGTGCTCGAAGCCATGGCCTGCGGGCTGCCGGTGGTGGCCACCACGGGCGGCGGCGTGGCCGAACTGGTCGACGACAAGACGGGGATCCTAGCGGCGCCGAACAGCGTCGACAGCCTGGCCGGCGCGATCGAAGCAATCTACGAACGCAATTTTTCCGAGCTCGGCGCCAACGCGCGCCGCAAGGCCGCCGAATACTACGACTGGAACGAGATCCTGCCGCAGGTGATGCGGCGCTACCAGGCGGTGCTCGGCGCGCGCGAACGCGACGAGCCGGGAGCGGAGCGCATCTGTGTCACCGACTGAGCCGGCCGTGCAGGCAGCCCCGCGGGCGCTCCCGCCGCAGGCCGCACCCGCGCCGCCGCTGCTGTGCGTCTCGATCCACGACGTCGCACCCAGCACCTGGGCCGACTGCGCCCGGCTGGCGGCGGCGCTGCGCGAGGTTGCCGACCTGCCCCTGAGCTGGCTGGTAGTGCCGCGCTACCACGAGCGGGCCGACGACGACACGGCGCTGCGCGCGGGCCTGGATGCGGCCCTCGCGCGCGGCGACGAACTGGTCCTGCATGGCTATACCCACCTCGATACCGCGGCGCGCGGCCATGGCCTGCGCCAGCGCTTCCTGCGCGGGGTGTACACGCAGCGCGAAGGCGAGTTCGCGGCCCTGGGCGCAGGCGAGGCGCGGCGCCGCATCGAACTCGGGCTGGGCTGGTTCCGCGAACGCGGCTGGCCCGCGGCCGGCTTCGTGGCCCCGGCCTGGCTGCTGGGGCAGGGCGCCTGGACGGCATTGCAGGATTTCCCCTTCGCCTACACCACGACCTTCACCCGTTTCCATCTGCTGGAGCAGGGCGCCGGCCATGCCATGTTCGCGCCCTCGCTGGTGTACGCGGCGCGCAACCGCACCGGGCGCGCCTTGTCGCCGGTTGCTGCGGACCTGGTCGCGCGCTGGCAGGCGCGCTCGCCGCTGGTGCGCCTGAGCCTGCATCCGCCGGACGTGCGCCATCCGCGCCTGCTGGAGCACGCCCAGGAACTCGTCGAACGGCTGCTGCTCACGCGCCGGGCGGTGACGAAGGAGACCTGTGCGCGGATTTACCAGCCGCGGCCCCACCACCCGCCGCGCCAGCCCGGACCCCAGGCGCCGCCGTAATACGGTCCGTAGTTGCCGGCGCGCTGGACTTCATCACGGGTGCTCAGGCTGAGAATGCAGTTGCGCCATTGGTCGGTCTGCTGCGCATAGCCGAGCCGGTCGCAGGCGGGGCCGTAGACCACCATCAGCTCCTGCATCTCGGCCTGCTTGCGTGCGGCCCGCTCCTGCGGGGTGGCGCAGGCGCCCAGCAAGAGCGCCGCCGACAGTACGATAAGAGTACGCATGATTCACTCCATTCTTGCGGTTGTCCTGAATCCGGACCCGGTTTCAGCTTAGCGCAATCGACGGCTCGTCGCTCGATCCGTCCCAATCGCGCGCGCCCCCAGAGCCCGCCTGGAATACAGATGGGAGCAGGCGGCGCTTTCTCAAGAATGGCTTTTCTGGCAAGATGCTGAGATTCAATAGTAATGAGCAAGGGAAGGACATGCGCAAGCGAAGCTGGAAGGGCTGGACTTCACGTATCGCGGGGAGCGTGTTCTTGCTGGCGCTGCTGGCCGCCTTCGGTATCTGGCTGTTCCTGCGCGCCAGCCTGGCCCAGCTCGACGGCGAGCGCAGCGTGCCCGGTCTGCGCGCGCCGGTGGCGATCGAACGCGACGAGATGGGCGTGCCGATGCTGCGCGGCGAGAACCGGCTCGACCTGGCCTACGCGACCGGCTTCGTGCATGCCCAGGAGCGCTATTTCCAGATGGACCTGCTGCGCCGCGCCGCCGCCGGCGAGCTGGCCGAACTGTTCGGGCCGCGCGCCTTGCCGATGGACCGGGCGCGCCGCCTGCACCGCTTCCGCGCCCGCGCCCAGCGCACCCTGGCAGGTTTCTCGCCTGCGGAGCGCGCCTTCGTCGACCGTTACGTCGCCGGCGTCAACGATGGCCTGAACGCCCTCAAGGCGCGTCCTTTCGAGTACCTGCTGGCGGGCGCGGCGCCGCGGCCCTGGCGCGCCGAAGACTCGCTGCTGGCCGTGTGGTCGATGTACCTCGATTTGCAGGGCAACCTGGAGGGGCGCGAACTGGCGCGCGGCTGGCTGCGCGAGCACAGCGACGCGGCCCAGCTGGCCTTCCTGCTGCCGCAGGCGACGCGCTGGGATGCGACGCTCGACGCCGGCGCCCACGCCGCGCCGCCCGAGGCCCCGATTCCCGCCGCCGCGCCGGCATGGTGGGGCAACGCGCCGAAGGCGCCCGTGAAACTGGCCTCGGCCGACTTCGTCGACTCGGTCGGCAGCAACAACTATGCGATCGCCGGCAGCCGCAGCACGAGCGGCGCGGCGATCGTCGCCGACGACATGCACCTGGGCCTGCAGCTGCCCAACATCTGGTACCGTCTGGCGCTGACCTATCCAGACCCGCAGGGCGGCCGGCGGCGCCTGGTCGGCGTCACGCTGCCGGGCGCGCCCCCGCTCATCATCGCGGGCAGCAACGGCCGCGTGGCCTGGGGCTTCACCAACAGCTACGGCGACTACCTCGACCTGGTGGAAGTCGGCCTCGACCCGGCGCGCCCGGGCGAAGTGCGCACTGCGGCCGGCTGGGAGCGCGTGACCGAACACCAGGAACCGATCGCGGTGAAGGGCGCTCCCGCTGAGCGCCTGACGGTGCGCGAGACCTCGCTCGGCCCGCTGCGCGCGGTGGGCGGCAGGCAATTCGCAGTGCACTGGGTCGCCCACGATGCGCAGGCGGTCAACCTGAACCACCTGAAGCTGGAAGACGCGGACACGCTCGAGCAGGCCCTCGCCATCGCCAACACCGACGGCATCCCGGCCCAGAACTTCGTCGGCGGCGACCGCGCCGGCAACATCGGCTGGACCATCGCCGGCATGCTGCCGCGCCGCGCGCAAACCGGTGTCGAGACCACCTTCCCGTTGGCGCTCGAGGCCGGCGTGCCGACCTGGCAGGGACTGCTGGCACCGCAGGCGTATCCGCGCGTGCTCAATCCGCAGGATGGCCAGCTATCGACCGCCAACAGCCGCCAGCTGCTGGGGCCCGACGCCAGCCTGCTGGGCGACGGCGGCTTCGATCTCGGCGCGCGCAATCGCCAGTTGGCCGACCGCCTGCACCGGCTCGGGCCGCGCACCGACGTGCCGGCCGCGTTCCAGGCGGCGCTCGACGACCGTGCGCGCTTCATCGCGCTGTGGCGCGAGCGTGCGCTGGGGGTGCTCGATCCGGCGGCAACCGGCGGCCAGCCGCGCCGCGCCGAGTTCAGGCGCCTGCTGGAAACGAGCTGGAACGGCCGCGCCGACGTCGATTCGGTCGGCTACCGCCTGGCGCGCAACTTCATGTGGGCGCTGCACGACCTGGTGTTCGCCGGCGCCGAGGAGGAACTGGCCAGGCTCGATCCCAAGGCATCGATCGCCAGCGCCAATCCGCGCTGGCCGGCCGTGCTGGCGCGCCTGCTCGACGCCCAGCCTCCCGGCTGGCTGCCGGCGGGCGTGAAGGACTACCGGGACCTGCAGCTGGCGGCGATCGACCGCGTGATCGCTGACCTGGACCGCGAGGGCGTGCCGCTGGCGAAAGCCACCTGGGGCCAGCGCAACACGGCGGCGATCGCGCACCCGATCGCGCTGGCCGTGCCGGCGCTGGGCCCCTGGCTGGGCGTACCCGCCGACCGCCTGCCGGGCGACGCCCACATGCCGCGCGTGGCCGGGCCGAAGTTCGGCCAGTCCGAGCGCCTGACGGTATCGCCCGGGCGCGAGGAAGAGGGCCTGTACAACATGCCGGGCGGGCAGAGCGGCCATCCGCTGTCGCCCTTCTTCCTGCGCGGGCACGAACAGTGGGTGAAGGGGACGCCGACGCCGCTGCTGCCGGGGGCGCCGCGGCATACACTGACCCTGAAACCGTAGTAACGCATGCATGGCGATAGCGCACCAGAAGCACGCCAACAATGCGCAAGGTTCACGCGTGGGCACGTTCGCTTTCGAGGCCCCCGGCCTCAAAAGCCCCACCCGACGACGCGGCCAGGCCGCATGAACGCCGCCAGTGCGGCGTCAGCGCACCGGCAGCACCAGGCGCAGCTTGCCCAGCATCTGGGTGATTGCCTCGGCCGTCGACGGGCGGCCCAGGAAGTAGCCCTGCACCATGTCGCAGCCGTACTCTTCGAGCAGAACCAGCTGTTCGTCGGTCTCGACGCCTTCGGCCACCACCGCCATCTTCAGGCCGTGGGCCATCGCGATGATGGCGCGCGTGATCGCCGCGTTCTCCGAGTCCTGGGGCAGGCCGCAGATGAAGCTGCGGTCGATCTTCAGGGCGCGCACGTCGAAGCGCTTCAGGTAGTTCATCGACGAGTAGCCGGTGCCGAAGTCGTCGATCGACAGGTAGACGCCGATCGCGCGCAGGCGTTCCAGCGTGGACATGGTCGCCTTGGCGTCGTCCATCAGCGTGCCCTCGGTCAGTTCGAGTTCCAGCAGCTTGGGGTCGAGCCCGGTCTCGTCGAGCGCCGACAGCACGATCTGCGACAGGTTCTCGTCCTTGAACTGCTTGGCCGACAGGTTCACGGCCATGCGCAGCGCGCGCCGGTCCTGGCGCTGCCAGGCGCGCGCCTGGTTGCAGGCCGTGCGCAGCACCCATTCGCCGATCGGCACGATCAGCCCGGTCTCTTCCGCCAGCGGGATGAACTCGGTCGGCGAGATCACGCCGCGTTCCGGATGGCGCCAGCGCACCAGCGCCTCCACGCCCACGATCTCGGAGGAGCGCACGTCGAGCTGCGGCTGGTACAGCAGGTAGAGCTCGTCGTTCTGCAGGGCGCGGCGCAGGCCCACTTCGAGCTTCACGTGGCTCATGATCTGCATGGTCAGCGAAGAGCTGTACAGCTTGGCGTTGTTCTTGCCGCAGTTCTTGGCGTGGTACATGGCCGTGTCGGCGTACTTCAGCAGCGAACTGCTGTCGTCGCCGTCTTCCGGGAACAGCGAGATGCCGATGCTGGCGGTAACGAAGATCTCGTTGCCCTCGATGAGAAAGGGGCGCCGCATCGCTTCCTTGACCCGGTGCGCGACGTTCAGCGCGTGCTCGACCCGTTCCAGGTCGGGAATCAGGATCGTGAATTCGTCGCCGCCCAGGCGCGCCAGGTTGGAGGAAGAGAGCGCCGCTTCCGACGCCGTATCCGACATGTCGTCGGATACGGCTTCTCCGCGCGAAACCAGGTCGCTCGGGCGGATCGTCTCGCGCAGGCGCTCGGAGACGATCTTGAGCAGGTGGTCGCCGACGTTGTGGCCGAGTGTGTCGTTGATGCGCTTGAAAGCGTCCAGGTCCATGAACAGCACGGCAAACTTCTTGTTGCCGATCTTCGAGCGCTGCAGTTCGCGTTCCAGGTTTTCCAGGAAGGCCTGGCGGTTCGGGATGCCGGTCAGGCTGTCGCAATACGCCAGGCGCCGGATCTGCTCCTCGGTGCGCTTGCGCTCGCTGATGTCGCGCACCAGGCCGAGCACCTCGGAGGGGCCGGTGGCCACCAGGCGCGCCTCGAAGTGCTGGGCCGTGCCGAAGCGGATCAGTTCGTACTCGACCGAGCGGATCTCCTGGGTGCGCAGCACTTCGCCCAGCTTGTCGAGCACGCGCGCGGCGATCGGCGGGGGCAGCACTTCGCTGATGTGGCGCCCGATGCAGCGCTCGCTCGAGAAGGGCGCGCTGTCCTCGTCCTTCGCCGGGCGCTCCATGCCGAGCCGCCCGGCGCCGGGCGCGTCGAACAGCGCGCGGGCCTGGCCCGGCCGCTCGTGGCCCGGTTCGTAATCGAGATAGAAGCCGTCGCGATCCATGCGGAAGAAGGTGTCGGGAATGGCCGCCAGCACGGCGCGGTTCTGGGCGTCGGCGATGCGCAGGCGGGCAATGGCGTCGCTGGCGCGCAGCACGTACAGTACGCGGTGCCCGAGGATCGGCCAGTTGATCGGCTTGGAGACGAAATCGGTGGCGCCGGCCTCGTAGGCGCTGGTGACCGCTTCGACGTCGTCGCCGCCGGTGACCATCACGATCGGCACCAGCGCGCCGCCGGCTTCCTCCAGGCGAATCGCGCGGCAGGCGGCGAAGCCGTCCATGTGCGGCATCTCGACGTCCATCAGGATCAGGTCCGGGCGGCGTTCCCGCGCGAGCTGCACCGCCTGGCGGCCGTCCTCGGCCTCGATCGCGTCCAGGCCAACCTGGGCGAGCATCTCGAGCATCAGGAGGCGCATCACCGGATCGTCGTCGGCGACCAGCACGACACCGCGTTGGGAGGAGGGAGTAGCGGGCATGTCATGTTTCCTTCTCTAGCATGGCGGTCAGCGAATACCGGACCGCCTGGAATTCGTGTTCCATGTCGGCGAGGAGCGTGTCCGCGCCCTCGATGGTGTCGGCGCGGCCGAGGTGCTCCAGGTCCTTGCACAGGCCGGCCAGGGTCTCGGCGCCGACGTTCGCACTGGCCGACTTCAGGCTGTGCGCGATGCGCTTCACGGTGCCGGCGTCGGTTGCGCCGATCGCCTGGCGCAGCGTGTGCAGGTGCTGGGGAACGTCGCCCACATAGGCGTTGACCACTTTCTGCACCAGGGCGTCGCCGCCGTCGCGGCTGAGCGCGCGGATCTTTTCGAGAGCCGTGGTGTTGATGACGTCGCGGTGGATGACTTCGCGGGCTTCTTCCGGCAGGGCAGGCGGCGCGTCGCCGTGATGCACGCTGCCGGCAATCGGCAGGGCGATCCAGCGCCCGATCACGGCCGCCAGCTGCTGCTGGGTGAAGGGCTTGGACAGGTAGTCGTCCATGCCTGCCGCCAGGCAGGCTTCGCGGTCGCCCTGCAGCGCGTTGGCGGTGATCGCGATGACCGGCATGGTGCGTTCCCGTCCGGCCTCGCGTTCCTCGCGCCGGATCATGGTGGTGGCCGCGAAGCCGTCCATCACCGGCATCTGGCAATCCATCAGCACCGCCTCGTAGTCGCCGGCGCGCACCGCCTGCAGGGCTTCGAGACCGTTGCGGGCAACCTGGGCCTGCAGGCCCAGGCTTTCCAGCATGGCCCTGGCCACCTCGACGTTGACCGGATTGTCCTCGGCCAGCAGCACGCGCCGCACGCGCGCCAGGCCCGCCGGGCGCGGCTCGGACGGCGGCGGCACGAACTGCGGCGCCGGCGCCGTGCTGCCGCGCGGGCGCGTGGCCAGGCAGGCGAACAGGTCGGCCGCGCGCGCCGGCTTGATCAGCTGGTAGGCCACGCCGGCCGCGCGCCGCTGCACCGGGTCTGCCGCCAGTCGCTCGGGGCTGAGCAGGATCAGGCGCGTTGCACGGGTAGCCGGATTGGTCTTGATCGTCGCGCCCAGCAGCAGTCCGCTCGACTGCTTCAGTTCCATGTCGAGCACCGCCGCGTCGAAGGGCCGGCCGGCGCGCGCGGCGGCGTCCAGCTTTTCCAGGGCCTCGGCGGCGCTGGTGGCGCCCTCGCAGGTAACGCGCCAGGCCGCCAGGTGGCGTTCCAGGCCGACGCGGCTGGCGCCGTCCTCGTCGACCACCAGCACGCGCAGATCGTCGATGGTGTGCTGCTGCCCGCCCGACGCGGCGACGCCCGGCGTGGCGACGCCCGGCACGTCCGGATCGACGCGGCGCTTGTCGAAGCCGACCGTGAACCAGAACACCGAGCCGCCCTGCTTCCCGTTATCGACGCCGATCGTGCCGCCCATCAGCTCGACGAGCTGCTTCGATATCGCCAGGCCCAGGCCGGTGCCGCCGTATTTGCGGGTGGTCGAGTCGTCGGCCTGGGAGAAAGCCTCGAAGATGCGGCTGCGCGCTTCGCGCGAGATGCCGATGCCGGTGTCGCGCACCTCGAAACGCAGCATCACGGCCTGGCTGTCTTCGCTGGCGATGCGCACGCGGGCGTCGATCCGGCCCTGCTCGGTGAACTTGATCGCGTTGCCGAGCAGGTTGGCCATGATCTGGCGCAGCCGGTTCGGGTCGCCGCAGATCGCCACCGGGATGTCGTTGGCGATGTCGAAGTCGAGTGCGATACCCTTGGCCTGCGCCTGCGGGGTGTAGACGGTGTGGATGTCTTCCAGCAGGTCCCAGAGGTTGAAGTTGATGTACTCGATGGTGAGCTTGCCGGCCTCGATTTTCGAAAAGTCGAGGATGTCGTTGATGATCACGAGCAGGTGTTCGCCCGAACGCTTGACCAGGCGCGTGTAGTTGCGCTGGGCCTCGGACAGCTCGGTGCCGAGCAGCATCTCGGCCATGCCCAGCACGCCGTTCATCGGGGTGCGGATTTCGTGGCTCATGGTGGCCAGGAAGGCGCTCTTGGCGCGGCTGGCCGCCTCGGCCGCGTTCTTGGCGCGTTCGAGTTGCTCGGTGCGCACCGACACCTGGCGTTCGAGCTCGTCGCGGTGGTTCACCAGCGCCGCCCCGCGTCCTTCGATCTGGGCCAGCATGTCGTTGAAGCTGTCGATCAGGGCGCCCAGTTCGTCGTTGCGCTGGTGCGGCACGCGCAGGGTGTAGTTCTGGCTTTCCGAGACCTGGCGCGCGGTCTGGATCAGCTGCGTGACCGGATCGGTGATCGAGCGCGTGAAGCGGCGCGCAGCCGCCTGCGACACCAGCAGCGAGACGAACATGGCGGCGCCGATCACGGCCACGCTGCTGGCGATGTCGAGCCACATCGCGACCAGGTCGACCTCGATGACGATCACGCCGACCTGGGCCTGGCCGCTGGTCACCGGCCGGTACAGGCGCATGCGCGGCGACCACAGGCGCGCGCCGATCAGGTTGGCCTGCGCCAGTGCGGCCGCGTCGAAGGCGGCGAGCTGCGGCGCCGGCTTTTCGTTGGCGTGGGCCGGCGAGCGGTAGGCGGCAAACAGTTTGCCCTTGCGGTCGTACAGGGCGGCGCTGGAGATTTCCTCCTTGGCCTTGAGCGCGGCCAGCAGGGCGCTGGCCAGGCTGCGGTCGTTGAACACCAGGGCGTCGGCGCTGTTGGTGGCGACCACCCCGGCCAGCGAGGACAGCTGCATGCCCTCGTCCTTGCGGCCGTTGTGGATTGAGGCGAGGGCGAAGGCAATGAAGACGATGACGAGGGCGCTGCCGGTCGAGAGCAGCGACATCATCGTCAACTTCCGGTTCAGGCTGGAACGCTCGAGGTTCGGCATGGATGGTCGCAGGGGGCCGTTGGGATGCGGACCCGGCGTCGATCGGCGCGCAAGCCCTCCTTGCAGAAATGCAAATTCCTGCAAGAAAAAATATACGTTGTAGGGGAGGGGGCGGCTTTGCGCGAACGCAAATGCGCAAGGGAGGGACGAGAAGGGGAGAGGAAAAGGAAAGGAAAAGAAAAGGCGGGAAGGCTGCCGGCGATTGCCGGCTGTCTTCCCGCCTCCTTACTTCTGATTTACGTCTTGCTTCTTAACAGCAGCCGCCGCTGCGCCCGGAGCCGTAGCGCGCCTCCTGGCGCTCACGGAAGAACTCCTCGTAGGTCATGACCGGCTTGCCCGGATGCTCGCGCTCCATGTGCGCGAGGTAGGTGTCGTACTCCGGCAGGCCGACCATCAGGCGCATGCTTTGCCCGAGGTACTTGCCGGCTTGGGCGAGGGCGGCGAGCATCACTGCACCTGTGCGGTCGGCGCAGCGACGAACGGCGATTCCTTCACCGTCGGGTTGCTGCTGTTGCGCGCGTTCATCACGGTCTTGATGCCGTAGAACAGCACCGCGATCACGACGACCATGAAGAAGCCGGCCAGCGTGGCGTCGACGTAGTCGTTGAAGATGATCCTGCGCATCTCGTCGAGCGACTTGGCCGGGGCCAGGATCTGGCCCTGGTCGAGCGCCGCCTGGAACTTCTGGGCGTGGGCAACGAAGCCGACCTTGACGTTCTCGTGGAAGATCTTCTGCCAGCCGGCGGTCAGGGTGCAGATCAGCAGCCAGATGGTCGGTACGATGGTGACCCAGGCGTACTGGCCGCGCTTCATCTTGAACAGCACCACGGTGCCGAGCATCAGCGCGATACCGGCCAGCATCTGGTTGGCGATGCCGAACAGCGGCCACAGGGTGTTGATGCCGCCCAGCGGATCGACCACGCCCTGGTACAGGAAGTAGCCCCAGGCAGCCACGCACAGGCCGGTGGCCAGCAAGTTGGCCGGCAGCGACTCGGTGCGCTTGAGCGAAGGCACGAAGGCGCCCAGCAGGTCCTGCAGCATGAAGCGGCCGGCGCGGGTACCCGCATCCACCGCGGTCAGGATGAACAGGGCCTCGAACAGGATCGCGAAGTGGTACCAGAAGGCCATCATTGCCTTGCCGCCGACGACGTTCGCCAGGATGTTGGCCATGCCCACCGCCAGGGTCGGCGCGCCGCCGGCGCGCGAGATGATGGTGTGCTCGCCGACGTCCTTGGCCATCTGCGTGAGCGCCTCGGGCGTGATCACGAAACCCCAGTTCGACACGGCGGCCGCAGCCGATTGCGCGGTCGTACCGAGCACGGCGGCCGGCGCGTTCATGGCGAAGTAGATGCCCGGATCGATGGTCGAGGCGGCGACCAGCGCCATGATGGCGACGAACGATTCCATCAGCATCGCGCCGTAGCCGATGAAGCGGGCGTGGGTTTCGTTCTCGATCATCTTCGGCGTGGTGCCCGAGGAGATCAGCGCGTGGAAGCCGGAAACGGCGCCGCAGGCGATGGTGATGAACAGGAAGGGGAAGAGGTTGCCCGACCAGACCGGGCCGGTGCCATCGATGAAGCGGGTCACGGCCGGCATCTGCATGTGCGGGGCGACCAGCAGGATGCCGATGGCCAGCGCGACGATGGTGCCGATCTTCAGGAAGGTCGACAGGTAGTCGCGCGGGGCCAGCAGCAGCCAGACCGGGATGACCGAGGCGATGAAGCCGTAGCCGATCAGCATCCAGGTCAGCTCCACGCCGGTGAAGGTGAACATCGGGCCGAAGGTCGGCGAATCGTGCACCCACTGGCCGCCGACGATGGCGAGCATCAGCAGCACGAAGCCGATCAGCGAGATTTCACCGATGCGCCCGACCCGGAAGTAGCGCGAGTACAGGCCCATGAACAGGGCGATCGGGATCGTCGCCATCACGGTGAAGGTGCCCCAGGGCGAGCCGGTCAGCGCCTTGACGACGATCAGGGCCAGCACTGCAAGGATGATGACCATGATCATGAAGGTGCCGAAGAGCGCGATGATGCCCGGGATCTCACCCATTTCGGACTTGATCAGGTCGCCCAGCGAGCGGCCGTCGCGGCGCATCGACATGAACAGGACGATGAAGTCCTGGACCGCGCCGGCGAACACGACGCCGGCCAGGATCCACATCATGCCCGGCAGGTAGCCCATCTGCGCGGCCAGGACCGGTCCCACGAGAGGGCCTGCGCCTGCGATGGCGGCAAAGTGGTGGCCGAACAGCACGTACTGGTTGGTCGGCACGTAGTCGAGGCCGTCATTGTATTTGTAGGCGGGCGTCTGGCGACGTGCGTCCAGTCCCATCACCTTGGTGGCGATGTACAGGCTGTAGAAACGGTAGGCGATGAGGTAAACGCAGACGGCCGCGGCGACCACCCACACGGCGTTGATCGACTCGCCGCGGCGCAGGGCCACATAAGCGAGCGCGAACGCGCCGAGGAGTGAGAGCGCCGCCCAGCCGAGCTTGTTTCCGAGGCTTTTCATGGTGGCTCCTTCAGTTTTTTTTCGTGAGATGCGGTGCTTCCGGTGCGTCTCCGCGAGCGGTGGCGCGGCCGGCTTTCTCCGATCCGGGTATGCACTTCTATCTTGCACCATTATGCAAATGGCAAGCGCAAGATTCTAACGCCTCCCACAGCCCGGCCGACTACGTATTATCACGTAGCTAATGTGTCTTTCAGGAAACAAAATAAGTTGCTTTCAGCTAATTGCTCGTCTAATATGCCTCGATCACCTACTCAGAGATTTCCGATGGCCGCATTGGACTTGACCCCGTTTCCGCTGGTGCAGATGCGCCCGATCGCCAATGGGCGGAACGAGTGGGTGGCGCTCAGCCTCGATCTGCGCACGGACGCGGCCCTGCTGCCGGAAACGGCAGACCTGCTGGCGGCGATCGCGCCGCTCGACTGCGTGCTGCTGCTCGACACGCCAGCCCGGCTGGCGCCGGCGCTGCTGGCGCAACTGCCGCCCCAGCGCGTGGTGCTGGTCATCGATGCTGGCGCGCTGGCCCTCGACGGCGCCGCGCGCCAGCTGGCCGCCCTGCAGGAGCAGGGCTACCGCATCCTGCTCGACGGCGCGCCGCCCGCGGGCCTCGCGCGCCCGGCCACGCTGCGCGGCGTGGCGCGCGACTGTGGCGCCGCATTGCCCACGCCCATGCCCGGCAGCCTGGTGACGCTGTTCGGCCCCCACCTTGCCTACAACATCGGCGACGCGCGCCGCCTGCGCGCTTGCGCACAGGCCGGCTTCGACTGGTTCAGCGGCGACTACCCTTTGCATCCCGGCGCCGACACTGTGGAGGAGGGCCCCTCGCGGCGGCGCCTGCTCGCCCTGCTGGCCTTGCTCGCGCGCGACGCCGATTCGTGCGAACTCGAACAACTGCTCAAGCAGGACACGGTGCTGTCCTACCACCTGCTCAAGCTGGTCAACTCCGCGGCCTTCGCGGTCAGCACCCGGATCACCAGTTTCACCCAAGCCATCGCGCTCCTGGGCCGGCGCCAGCTGCAGCGCTGGCTGCAACTGCTGCTGTACGCGCGCGTCGAGGCCGACGGCCCGCGCAACCCCCTGCTGCCGCTGGCGGCGCTGCGCGCGGCGCAACTCGAAATGCTGTGCAAGACCGACGGCGGCGAGCGCGACGAGCAGGACCTGGCCTTCATGGCCGGCGCCTTCTCGCTGCTCGAGCCGCTGCTCGGCATGCGCATGGCGGAGATCGTCGGCGACCTGCGCCTGCCGCAGCACGTGGAAGACGCGCTGCTGCGCCGCGAAGGCCTGCTCGGCGCGCGCCTGCGCCTGATCGAAGCGGGCCAGGTTCCAGGCCTCGATGCGTTGGCCCAGGCCGGCGTCGACCCCGCGTCCTGGTGGCGTAGCCAGCTGCATGCTTTCCACTGGGCGATCCAGGTGGGCCGCAATGTCTGAGCTGCTGGCCCTGCCCACCCACGACTTCGCGTCCTGCAGCGCGGTGCTGGGCGAGGCTGTCATGCGCCTGCGCGGCGAGGCCCTGGCCGAGGAACTCGGCCGCATCGCGCGCGCCCTGCTGGCCAGCCCGCAGGGCTGCTTCGCCGCCACCGATCCGCTGGCGCTGGCGATCCCCGCGCCGCGCGCGGCGAGCGCCAACGACGCGCTGCACCAGGAAATCCGCGTCGACGGCAATTACTATGGTTTCTACGAAGTGGCGGGACGCGCCGACTACGACGGCGAGGACCGGCGCCAGCTCGCCAGCCTGGCCGCGCTGACCGGCACGCTGCTGCAGGTGCATTCGCTGGCCCAGCGCGCCACCCATGCCTACGCCCAGGTCGAGGCGCAACTGGCGCACCAGTCGCAGATCCTCGACCAGATCCACGAGTCGGTCCTCACGCTCGACCAGATGGGCTACATCACCAGCTGGAACCAGGGCGCCGAGCGCCTGTTCGGCTACACCGCGCTGGAAGCGGTGGGGCGCAACATCCTCTTCCTGTACGCCGACGAGGACAAGGACGAGGACAAGCGCGTGCCCGACGTGTTCGCGGAGCAGGGCGGGCGCATGATGGAGGTGCGGCGACGGAAGAAATCAGGCGAGATATTCTGGGCCAGCCTGTCGCTGTCGCCGCTGCGCGACCTCGAGGAGCGCCCGGTCGGCCTGATCGCCTACCTGACCGACATCACCGAGCGCAAGCGCGCCGAAGAGCGGCTGCACCACCTGGCCTATTACAACGAACTGACCGGCCTGCCGAACCGCACCCTGTTCACGCGCCTGGTCGACCAGGCCCTGATGGTCGCCCAGCGCAACGAGCTCTCGGGCTGCGTGCTGTTCGTCGACCTGAACCGCTTCAAGCTGGTCAACGACACGCTGGGACGCCGCATCGGCGACGAACTGCTGCGCCAGGTGGCGGCGCGCTTTCGCAGCGCGCTGCGCGAGGAAGACGTGGTCGCGCACCTGGCCGGCGACGAATTCGCGGTCGGCCTGTTCGATATCCGCCAGCATTTCGAGGCCACCACGGTCGCGCAAAAGCTCCAGGCCGCGCTCGAGGCCCCTTTCCTGGTCGACGGCCACGACCTGAGCGTGGGCGCAAGCGTCGGCATCAGCGTCTATCCCCAGGACGGCATGGATGCCGACACCCTCCTGCGCGCGGCCGATATCGCGATGGAGCGCGCCAAGGAAGTCCACGCCAACCCCGACAACAGCGTCGCCTTCTACAGCCTGGACATGAACAAGGGCATGCAAGAGCGCATGCGCATCGAGTCCGGCCTGCGCCACGCGCTCGGACACGGCGAACTGATGCTGTGCTACCAGCCGAAGTTTGAAATTGGCACCGACAAAATTGTCGGTGCTGAAGCCTTGGTGCGCTGGGTCCATCCCGAGCGCGGCCTGATCCCGCCTTCGGACTTCATCCCGCTGGCCGAGACCACCGGCCTCATCGTCCAGGTAGGCGAGTGGGTGCTGGAGCAGGCCTGCGCCCAGGCCGCCGTGTGGCAGCGCGCCGGCATGCAGCCTTTCCGCCTGGCCGTGAACGTGTCGGCGCGCGAATTCACCGAGTCGCTGCCGAACCGCGTCGCGGAAACGCTGGCGCGCTACGGTCTTGCGCCGTGCTGGCTGGAGCTGGAGATCACCGAGAGCACGCTGATGCACGACATCGACCGCGTGATCGGCATCATGGACCGCATCAACGCCCTGGGCGTCGCGCTCTCGCTCGACGACTTCGGCACCGGCTATTCCAGCCTGTCCTACCTGAAGCGCTTCCCGATCCACACCCTCAAGATCGACCGCTCCTTTACCACCGGCATCCCGCACGACGCCAGCGACTGCGCCATTGCGAGCACCATCATCAGCATCGGCCGCCAGCTCGGCCACCGCGTGATCGCCGAAGGCGTGGAAACGCTCGAACAGCTCGAGTTCCTGCGCCAGAACGGCTGCGACGAAGTGCAGGGCTACCTGTACGCCGCGCCGCTGCCGGCCGCGCGCTTCGAGCAGGGGCTGCGCGAGAACTGGCTGCTGTTGGGGTAGGGTAATCGCGCCAGAGCCGTGCTACTGCCCGGGCCGGGATGATTTATGTATAATGCCGGTTCCCTAAGGAAGCGTGGCCGAGTGGTTGAAGGCAGCAGTCTTGAAAACTGCCGACGGGGGAACCCGTTCGTGAGTTCGAATCTCACCGCTTCCGCCAAGAATTCGTAGATAAGCCCTTGTACAACAAGGGCTTTTTTATTGTCGATCTCCGATTTGGCGATGTTTGCCTGGCCTCCTGAAGCGCCCAGTTGCGGAAATGATGTCTGCAACCCAGCCAGCCGTCTCCTGTTCACTCGACGCATTGTTCATTCAAGCGCCGCATCAAGTACGGGACGCCGACCCGTCGCCGCCGGCTCCCACGGGCGCAAGCCCTGGTCCTTGGCCAGGCGGATGCGCTGCACCTTCATCGCATCGATCAGGTCTGCCGGTGAAGCGGCCGCCTCCAGCATCGGCAGGGTTTGCCCGGCTTCGAGGAAGAAGCGCTGACGCGCATCGGTCCCCGCCGACAGGAAGGCCTCTTCCCACCATTCGGTAATCCGCTCGCTGGCCCGTCCCAGGGCCGTTTGCGTGACCAGCCGGTTCGACTTCTCGTTGTTGATCTTGCGCGATGCGGGCATCAGGTTCCAGGCGTCCCCGCAGGGCCAGGCGGCAAAGGGGAAACAATGGTCGATGTCGTAGCCCTCCCGCAGGCGCTGGCCCGACCAGACACAGTAGAGGGACTTTCCGTGGGCGCGAAGCCGTTCGACCGCGGCACGCGCGAACCTGGTGTCGCGCTCGCGATCCGCCCAGGCAAGCAGGGAATACGCGGACTGGCTGATCGCCGGCCCGAGTTGCCCTGCATAGGACTCCATCAGGCGCACCCACTCCGCAACCAGAACCGGCTCGACCCACACGTTATAGTGGCTGAGCGCATCCCAGATCTGGAAAGGAACGTGGAACTCGCCGAAGCTCCACAGGAACGCATCGTCGATCCGCAGGCTTGACGGTGTCGGCGTGCGGCGCTGGTGCCTGATGTGGAAGATGTTTTCATCGCTCGCCGGCCAGCGCAGGTACCTGACCGGCATCTCGCGGACCAGCCTGGCGATCTCCCACAGGCTGCCGTGAAGGTGGCGCGCCGTGTCGTCATGGAACTGCATGCCTGCACGCAGATCCACCGGGCGAACGGGGCGCAAGGCGGTGAAGTTTGCGGTCACGAAGCCTGGCGCATTCCCGGCCCGGTTAGGCGGCATCTGCGGAAGGCCACCCTCGATGAGCGGCTTGTACATGCGCAGCCAGAACAGCGCCACCAGGCCCATGGGCAGGACCACGGACTCCGATTCATGGCGCGCCGCACCCGCCGCGGTATCGGCGATCCGGGCGAGGATGCGCAGCAGGGCAATCTTGTAGGTCGATGACTTCCCGTCCGTGAGGATCAGGTGGCGCAGGAGCGGAAGCGCGCCCAGGCCATCATCGGGCAGTCCGAGAACCGCAGTCGTCCACGAGATGCCGGCCCGGCCCAGCCTGTCGGGCTGTCGTCGGTGCGTACCAGCCTGAGGCCGAACTGCTGGGCCAGCGCCGTCAGCTCCGGCAGCGTCACCTCATGCATGGCCCGACCGGTATCGGGAGGGCCGATGCGCAGGCTGATGGCGATACGTCCATTCGGCGACAGCAGCGTTGCCAGCTTGCGCAGGGCACGCTGGCGCGAAGCCGGCGGTACATGCATCCAGACCGCCGAGAGCAGGATCAGGTCGAAGGTGAGTCCCAGGCGACGTACCTGGGCCAGGTCCGGCAGGCTGTCGGCCATCCAGCGTATGCGGGGCGAAGGATGGCGCTGGCGCGCGAGCGTACGCATGGCGTCCGAGGGCTCGGCGGCGACGACATCGTATCCCTGGGATGCAAACCAGGCGGCATCCCTTCCAGAGCCGGCGCCGACGTCCAGAATCGTCGAGCCGGGCGGTGGCAGCTGTTCGAGCAGGGCAGGGTGCACATGCTCGAATGTCAGCGATTCGTATTGGGAGACGAGCTGTCCGGCGTTCTGATCGTAATGGGGAATGGCCTGCACGTGACCTTCGGTATGTTTTGTCGAGTCATCAATTGTAAGCCGAAGCTGGCTGCGTGGAGTAATGGATCATTCTTGCCGCAGCGCCCGCCAGCGACCGAACCGAACAGGTTCCGGGTAAACGAAAAAAGCCTGCACGGGGCAGGCTTTCCTGACAGCGTGCGTAGCGCTGATTCACACGGCACGCTTGCGCCGGCGCGACAGCATTGCACCCGCCAGTCCCGCTCCCAGCAGGGCCAGCGAGCCCGGTTCGGGAATGTCGGCGGTTTCGCGTACGCGCCTGACATACCCGCTGGCCCCGCCGCAGTATGGCGTCTCCCAGGTGCAGCCGGCGCCTTCCATCTGTTCGTCGCTATTGGCGTCGATGACCGTGAAGGTCCGCCCGCTTGAAGCGAGATCGATGTGATGAACCCCGTTGTTGAGATACATGCTGCCGCTCAGGAAGCCGTCGGCGTCGAATCGGAGCGCCATGTTCAGGTAGCCGATACCGGTTGAAAAACCACCCGTCTTCGATGTGTAAAGCATTTCCTCCCCGGCCCCCGGAAAGGTATAGCGCAGGTTCAGCAGGCCGCCGCGCGGAACCTTGTCGTAGCCATATGGATCGCTGTGGTCGAAACTGAATGCGCCGCTCGCGACCGTTCGATGGTCGAATTCGAATTCGAGCGTGAATCCCCATGGAAGCTCATCGTTCAGAGCCTGCCATTCATAAATGACGCCAGCCTGGCTGAATAAGGGAAGCAGGGAGAAGCCTATTGCTGCTAGATAAGAGCGCACTTTCATGATAACCCCTTTGTTATGACGGGTTACCAATAGCAAATTACGGGCCAAAGCTGTAAGTGCCTGAATTCTTTCGTTTATATAAGTACTGATCGTCATAAAAAATGAACGCTGTAAATATTTCCGACGGAATAAATCCTGACAGCAGATGAAATTTCTTTCTAAAAATAAATCTCGTCGGAATCTACCTACAAAAACACAAGCCATTCTGGTGAGCTGTATGTGGGCTATTCGACAGATGAACCCGCTTGAGAAGGCGTAATGTAGAGGCGTAGAGGGGATACGCCATGCTGAAGTCGCTTGTCACGATCGCTGTGCTGGGAGGAAGTGCCGCCGCTGCCTGGGCGCAGAGCGGTATCACGACGTATGGTGTGCTCGACGCCGGCGTGGTCGGCGAGGGCGGTTGCGCCAGGGGTTGTACGACGCGCGTCGGCAGCGGCATCGCCTCGACCTCGCGCATCGGCATCCATGGCAGCGAGGCGGTCGGCCAGACGACCTCGGCGATCTTCGGCCTGGAGACAGAAATGCGGCTCGATACCGGCCGCGCCGCCGGACGCGAACAGGGGAAGGGCGAACGTCTGGAGCACCAGGCCTGGGTCGGCCTCTCCGGCGAGTTCGGGGCGATCACGATCGGGCGCCAGTACAACCTGCAGTACCTGGCGCTGACCGATGTCGCCGACCCCTTCAAGGGCGGCACCGCCGGCAGCGCGACCAACCTGATCGGCGGACCGCGCCGCACCGACAACAGCGTCCAGTACTACAAGACCTTCCCGAACGGTTTTTCGGGCGGCGTGTCCTGGGCCGCGCGCGACCTCGACACCTCGGCGGCGGGGCGCGCCTGGGGCATGACCGTGGGCCTGTCCGCCGGGCCCCTGACGGTTCGGGCGGCGCACCGCAACCAGAATGCGGTACGCGTCAACCTGAACAGCAAGACCAGCAACGACACCAATTCGAAGAACTCGATCCTGGCCGCCAACCTGCGCCTGGGCTGGGGCACCGCCTACGCCGCCTACAGCATGAGCCGCGGCTGGGCTAGTTCGCCCCTGTTCAACCCGGACAATCCCTATGGCGCCGGGATCGCCCGCACGCCCTCGAACAGCAGCCGCGACGTGCTGTTCGGCCTGGCCATCCCGATCGACCATTCCGTCACCCTGCTCACTTCGTATATCCGCAAGAACGACCGCGACCTCGCCAACCAGGACGCCAACCAGATGGCCATCGGGGCGAGCTATGCGGTGTCGCGCCGCACCGACTTCTACGCGGCCTATTCGCACATCAGGAACCGCAACGGCGCCGGTTACACGGTGGGCAACGCGAGCGCGCCGGGCAGCGGCAACAAGGCCTTCAATATCGGCATGCGCCACGCGTTTTAGAGCGCCTAACAAAACCTCCATGGCTGCGTTGCATCGTCTCGCCGTACAGGTGTACTGTCTTCGACGCTGCGCCTTGCCCTGAAGGTTTTGTTAGGCGCTCTTAAGCAGTTTTCAACCAGGCGCCGGAAAGCCTGCGCTGCGACGCGCGCACAGGAAAGCCTGTAGTCTGACACTATCCGCTAACAATCTGTATGGAGGCATCATGACTGGAGCCAGCACCCTTGATCCGGACAACTTTCCGGAACGACCTGACCGTAGCCTGGGCAAAGGCCACGGCACCGACGCCCTCGGCCCGAGCGACCTGTCCGACACCGGCAGCGACGTGATGGGCGGTTCGGGCTTTGCGTCCAACCTCGACGACGACCAGCTGGTCCATCTCGACCGCGGCACCAACGAGGAGGAGGAAAGCTCCGCCGGCGGCACGGCCGGGCCCGACGTCGGCGACGCCAACTTCTCGTCCGACAGCGACATGGGCGGCACCGGCGAGCGCGCCAGCGCCGGGCGCGATACGGTGGTCGAGGATGGCGCCGACATCGGTACCGACCGCGTCGAATCCATCCCCGACCTGCCGCTCACGGAAGACGATACCGACTTCCTAGCGAGCAAACCGCCGGGACAGTCCACGGGCCGCGAATAAGGCCCCGACCAGCGCGCCGCCGCCCAGCAGGGCGGTGGTCAGCGGCCTGGAGCGCAGCGCCACGGCGGTGTAGGGCGAGCTCTCCGCCACGTGGCGCTCGGTCATGCCCTGGCGCTGGCGCAGCGTCTGGCTTGGATCGGGCGCGTGCAGCGCGTCGCGCCGGCCCGGCGCCTTGTCGAACTTCGATTTCTGCTGCCTGAACATGGCGGCGTTCATGAAGTGGTCGAGCATGCGCGGCATGTAGGCATTGCCCGAGGAAATCATCTTCGAGGCGCCGCCGACGAAGATGTCGCGCTTCGGATGCTGGGCGCAGTAGAGGATGGCCTTGGCCACGATCTCCGGCGCATACACGGGCGGCGGCAGGACCGCTTCCTTGTCCATGTAGTTCTTCGCGTGCAGCGTGAACATGGTGTCGATCGCGGCCGGCTTCACCAGGGTCACCGAGATCGGCGCTTCCTCCTTTTCCAGTTCCATGCGCAGCGAGTCCGTGAAGGCCTTGACCGCGTGCTTGGAGGCCGAATACATGCCCTGCAGCGGCGCGGCGCGGTCCGACACTTCGCTGCCGACGTTGATCAGGGCGCCGCCGCCGCGCAGCTTCATGCGCTTGACCGCTTCCAGCGAGCCGTGCACCACGCCCCAGAAATTGGTCTGGAACAGGCGCATGTGGTCTTCCAGCGCCACTTCCTCGAGACGCCCGAAGGTGCCCACGCCGGCATTGTTGACCCAGGTGTCGATGCGCCCGAACCGTTCCATCGCCGTCTGGCCGATGCGCTCGACGTCGGCCGGGTTGCCGACGTCGGCGGCGACGGTGGCCACCTGGCAGCCCTGGCGGCGCAGCTCGCTGGCCAACTGGTCGAGGGCATCGCCGTTGCGGGCCGCCAGCACCAGCTTGGCGCCCTGCTCGGCGGCCATGCGTGCGGTCGTCAGGCCGATGCCGCTGCTGGCGCCGGTAATCACCATCACCTGTTCACTGATGTTGCGAAGTTTTACGGACATGTCGCTTTCCTTTCCTTTGGGTGGAGTCGGATAGCCCGCGCCATGGCGGCCGGGCCACTACCTGTCTTGTCGAACCAGACATGGTCGTGTTCATGCGCCGTATTTCAAGCCATTTTTGGCCGGGCTGGCGCGCCGTAGGTGCAGGGATACAGGTGTTGCATGCGCTCCGGCGCCAGGGGAGGGAAGCCCAGTTGTGCGCGAAAGGGCCGCGTTCGCTGATAGGATCAATGCGCGGCGGCAGAGAGAACGATGCGCCGCGGCCGGAAACGCAAACGGCAGCCGCGATGGCTGCCGTGATGTGATGGCCGCGCCCCGGCCGGTGCGCAAGGGCGCCGGCCGAGGGCGAAGGAATGCGTCAGTGTGCTTTCGAAAGGATCAGCAGCCAGCGGCCGAACAGCAGTACTTCGACATGCCCCGCCTCGATGCCGGTATCGCATTCGATGATGGGATTGACCGGGTAGAAGCGCTTGCGGAAGTCACGCGTGAGCGAGAGTTCGCGGCGGCCGAAGCGCATCATGAAAGGAGCAGGAGCGTATTCCAGGCCGAAGGAGTTGTTCAGAGTGGTCATTGACGGATCCTTTATTTGTTTGTTGTGTTGGTCAAGTGACTAAAGAATAGCATAACTACTGTATAAATCTACAGGTACTGTACAAATAGCCAGTAAAATTTTTTAACTGTGGTGTTTTTGCCATCCGCCCCCATTTGCCCGAGCATGGACAAATCGCTTACCGCCCGCCTGCACCGCTTCGCCACCGCCCGCGTCTCGCCCGAGGAGGAGTTCGGGCTGCACCTGACGGTCGGCGTGCTGGTCTTGCTGCTGGCGATGGCCGGTTTTGCCCGCATTGCCGGCGCGGTCGTGGCGGGCGCGCCGATTACCCAGCTCGACGTCGAACTGGCGAACTGGCTGCATGCGCATGCCCACCAAAGCCTCATCCTGCGCAACTTCATGATGGGCATTACTCACCTGCACAGCACCCCGGGCATGCTGACGCTCACCGCGCTGGCGGGGTGGTGGTTCTACAGCCGCGGCGCGCGCCACTGGATGCTCACGCTGCTGGCGGCGGTGCCCGGGGGGATGATGCTGAATGTCCTGATGAAGCACACCTTCGAGCGCGCCCGCCCGCATTTCGACGAGCCGCTGCTGACGCTCTCCACCTACAGCTTCCCCAGCGGCCACACGGTGGCCGCAACCCTGTTCTACGGCCTACTGGCCTGCTACCTCACGCGCCATGCGCACGGCTGGGCGCGGCGTGCCGGCATCGTGCTGCTGGCCTGCCTGATGGTGGCGCTGGTGGCCGGCTCGCGCCTTTACCTGGGCGCCCATTACCTGTCCGACGTGCTCGCGGCCACCGCCGAGGGCTGCGCCTGGCTGTCGATCTGCGTGACCGGCGTGGCGACCCTGCGCCGGCGCCAGGCCGCGCGCGCGCGGCGCAGCGCAACGAACCTGAACGAGGAAACCTGATGCGTACACTTGTGCATTTGTCCGACCTGCATTTCGGCCGTGTCGACGGCGCGCTGCTGGGACCGCTGCGCGACCTGATCCACAACGTCGCTCCCGACGTGCTGGTGGTCTCGGGCGACCTGACCCAGCGCGCTCGCAGCGAAGAGTTCGAGGCGGCGCGCGCTTTCCTCGACACCCTGCCGGGCCCGCAGATCGTGGTGCCGGGCAACCACGACATCTCGCTGTACAACGTGTTCCGCCGCTTTGCCAAGCCGCTGGACCGTTACAAGCGCTACATCACGGATGACCTCGATCCGGTCTTCGTCGACGACGAAATCGCCGTGGTCGGCGTCAACACGGCGCGCTCGCTGACGATCAAGGACGGGCGCGTCAACCGCGAGCAGGTGGCGCGCATCCGCGACCAACTGGCCGGGCTGGATCCGCGCGTCACCCGCATCGTCGTCACCCACCATCCTTTCGACCTGCCGGAAACCTTCGAACAGCGCGACCTGGTCAACCGCGCGCCGATGGCGATGGAAGTGTTTGCCGAATGCGGCGTCGATGTGCTGCTCGCCGGCCACATGCACGTGAGCCATGCCGCCAGCACGGCCATGCGCTACCAGATCGACGCCTATGCGGCCCTGGTGGTGCAGGCCGGCACCGCGACCTCGACCCGCGGCCGGGGCGAGACGAATTCCTTCAACATCCTGCGCGTCGAGCACGAACGGGTGGAGGTCGACCGCTACGGCTGGGATGTGCTGGAGGGCGTGTACCGGATCGTCGTCACCGAGAAATTCGTGCGCAGCGGGAACGTCTGGGCGCCGGCCAACGAAGGCATGCTCGCGGCTGGGCTATAGAGCAGTTGGCCGCGTGCTGCTACACTCGCGCCTTTCACAGCGCAACAGACTCGAGTAAAACATGAAGAGCAGTTCGAACGGCGGCCTCGTCTATTCCACCGATGGCGGGCGCATGTGCCCCGCATGCCGGCAACCCCTCGCGCAGTGCGCGTGCAAGGCCAACAGCGCGCCCAGGGGCGATGGCGTGGTGCGCGTGTCGCGCCAGACGAAGGGGCGGGGCGGCAAGTGCGTCACGCTCGTCAAGGGACTCGCGCTCGATGCTGCCGCGCTGGCCCTGCTGGGCAAGCAGCTGCGCACCGCCTGCGGTTCGGGCGGCACCGTGAAGGACGGCGTGATCGAGATCCAAGGCGACCACTGCGACCTCGTGATGGAGGCACTCGGGAGGCAGGGGCACAACCCCAAGCGCGCCGGCGGCTGAGGCCTGACCCAGAGCGCTCGGAAGCATATAGAGTTCAGATCCAGTATTCGGTCAGGCGCGCAGCCCATTCCTTCACGCGGTCGGCCCAGGGCCGGTCGCGCCACTGTTCGAGCGTGACCTCTTTCGACGAGCGCAGGTCCTCGTTGAAGGCGTTCTCCATGTCGCGCCCGAAGGCCGGGTCGATCACCACGACATTCAGTTCGTAGTTGTGGATGAAGCTGCGGCGGTCGATGTTGGCCGAGCCGATGGTCGACCAGGCGCCGTCGATGACCGCGGTCTTCGCATGCAGCACCGCCACCTGGAGCTGGAAGATGCGCACGCCGCCGGCGAGCAGCTGGTCGTAGAAGGCGCGCCCGGCGTGCATCACCAGGCCGTGGTCGGACACGCCCGGCAGCACCAGCTTGACGTCGACGCCGCGTTTGGCGGCCCCGATCAGGGCATCCACGGTCTGCTGGTCGGGCACGAAATAGGCCGACGTGATGTGCACCGACTTCTTGGCCTCGTTGATCGCCACCAGCAGCGACTTGTAGATTTCCGAATGCCGCCCCGGCTCGGTAGCCAGCACGCGCACGAACTTCTCGCCGGCCGGCGCCAGGCGCGGGAAGTAGTCGACCTGGGGCAGCTCGCCCGCTTCCTGGCGCACCCAGTTGTTGATGAAGGCCCACTGCAGGGTCGCCACCGCCGGGCCCTCGATCTTGATGTGGGTGTCGCGCCAGCCGACCTTGTCCTTGTCGACCTTGTCCGGCTTGCGTTTCGAGCGGAACAGCGAGCTGTTCGCGTAGTCGGCGCTGATGTTGATGCCGCCGGTGAAGCCCACGCTGCCGTCGACCACCAGGATCTTGCGGTGGTCGCGGTTGTTGATCGACCAGTTGCCCTTGGCCTTGGCCGGGTTGATGGGATTAAAGGCCAGCATGTTGACGCCGGCCGCGCGCATGTTGTCGAAGAAGGCCTGGGGCGTGCCGATGGTGCCGACGCTGTCGTACATCACGTTCACGACCACGCCCTGGCGCCGCTTTTCCATCAGGAGCTCGGCGAACTGCAGGCCGATCGGATCCTGGTCGAAGATATAGGTCTCGAGGTTGATCGAGGTCTTCGCGTTCCTTACCGCGTCGATCATCGCGCGCAGGGTGGCCGGACCGTCGAACAGCAGCTGGACGTTGTTGCCGGCGATCAGGGGCACGCCGGTGGCCTGCTCCTCGAGCACGGCGAGCTGCTTCAGGTCGGGCGTGGCATTGGCCCAGCGCCGCGCCAGCAGCTTCGCGGCCTGCGCCTGCGGCATCGGCCCCTTGGCGGTGGCGACCGTGGGCGCCGACCTGGCCGGGCTGTCGGGCAGTTGCTCGACATCCGGCAAGGTCTTGCAGGAAGCGACGGCGCACAGGAAGGCGAAGGCGGCGACCCAGATCGAGACACGTTGCTTGTTCATTTGGTTCCCTTTGTAGCCGTGGGCGCGACGTCGATGACGTCCACGTCCTTCGGGCCGAAGAAGAAGTCGAGCGGCGCGTGCAGGAAGCGCCGGCCGAGGGCGCGCAGCAGCAGGATGCCGCGCGTGAAACGGATCTTGCGTGCCCGCAGCGCCACCGACAGCGCCAGGTGGAAGCTGACGATCAGGTTGACGGCGCCGATCAGCGCCACGCCCAGCGCGGCGTTGGCGATCATCGGCCAGCTCATCTGGTAGTCGAGGCCGACCAGGGCGGTGGCGAAGTTGGCGGTCGAGAAGGTGACGTGGCGGATGTCGAGCGGCAGGCCGAGCAGGTAGCCGACGGTGCCGGTGGTGCCGAGCAGGATGCCGAAGAAGAAGTTACCCATCAGGCCGCCCAGGTTGTTCTCGATGTACACCGACAGGCGTGCCTGCCGCTTGCTGCCCAGCAGCCAGCCGAGCCAGCGCAGCTGGCGCACGCGCTGGCCCATGCGGGTGTACAGGGCCTTGTTGTCGTAGTAGCCGGAGATCAACCCGGCGACGAACAGCCAGACCCCGGCAATGGCGGCATAGAACAGCGCAGGCGTGTGCAGCGGGTCGATGTCGTGCAGCAGGTGGTGGGCCTTTTCGGGCGTGACCAGGTGGTGGCCCATCATCTGCTGGTAGGCGATGGCGATCACCAGCGCGGTCGGGAAGGCGACCACGACGTTGCCCAGCACCGAGACGATCTGGGTGCGGAAGACCTTGTTGACCAGCTCGGCCATGCTGTCGAAGTCGATGTCGCGCCCGTCGCGGCTGTGCAGGCCGGCGGCGATGCGCTGGGCCGTCATGGCCGGCTGCTTGGTGGCGATGGTCCAGTGCAGCATGTGCACGAGCATGAAGCCGAGCGAGTAGTTCATGCTGAACAGGAAGGACTCGACCAGAGGCGCGGCGCGCAGGTAGCTCAGCAGGATCTTGAACATCGCCATGAAGCCGACGATGAAGCCAGCCCCGGCCGAGGCGCCGAACATGCGGCGCAGGCCGCCGCGGCTTTCGGCGATGTAGTGCTCGCCGGTGCGGCTGGCGTTTTCCGTGACATTGCGCGCCAGCAGGTCGATGTTGTCGCGGAACAGGCCGCGCACCTGGTACTTGGTGTTGTGCGCCTCGACCAGTTCCTGGGCCAGGGCCAGGGCGGCGGCGCGGCGTTCGCTGACGACCGGCGGCGCGTTCGGAACCGTCGTCGCGGGCAGCAGCGTGCCGGTGTATTCGATGCTGTCCTGCTCCGAGGTCTCGATCGGGACCGCTGCGTGCGTCACCGGGGCGGGCAGCGCGCGCGGCTGGGCCGCCTCGCTGACGTCGACCAGGAACAGCAGCTTGCGCAGGCGCCCGATGCTCTGGGTGATCGCCACCAGCAGATAGGTCAGGGCCACGCTGGTGCCGAAGGACAGGGAATTGCGGCGGATCTTGGCGACCACGTCTTCGCACTGGTCCAGCATCACCAGCAGGTGGCGGGCGTCGTCGGGACGCTCGGTCGTGCCGTCGAGATAGCGTCCGTAAGCGTCGAGGTAGGCGTTGACCTCGATGTTCTGCATCAGGAAGGGCGAATCGAAGTCCTCGATCTGGCTGTAGCTGTGCACCAGGCGCGGCTCCAGGCCGAGCGCGCAGACCCGGCAGGACAGGGTGCGGATGGCGTCGAGCATGCCGCTGACCGTCACGTAGCGCGCGCGGTCGGGCGAGGCGTCCTGGGGCGGCGGCGCGTTGGCGACGACGTCGAACAGGGCCAGCCAGTCGGCGTCGGGCACGGCGCGGATCCACTCGTGGTCGGTCTCCTCGTACAGCACGCGTTCGAGCGCGTCTGACAGGTAGATGTCGTCGAGCGCCGGCGGCAGCACGCGGTAGGCGATGCGGCGTTTGAGCTCGGTAAAGAAGCCGTCGTTGGAAAGGATGCCGACGTCGCTGTACAGGCTGGTATGGCGGCGCTTCTCGAGCAGGGTGACGATGTAGCTGCGCAGCGCCCAGGCCTGCTGCGGGTTCCCTTTCAACAGTTGCGTCAGGGTGCGCACTGCGGCGCGCGCATGTCCGCGGTCGCGCCGGCGCGGGCGCAGGCAACAGACCAGCTCGACCAGCAGGTCGATGCGGTCGCTGTGCGGGTCGATGCGTTCGAGAATGGCGAGCATAAGTAGTCCGGTCTCCGGGATAGACAGTGTAAGCGTGAGGCCGCCGGAAAATTGGTACGGCAACGAACAGACTGAGCAGGTGATGGCGAGAAACGAGCAAGAGGCGGGCTGCCCCGCGGCCGGGCTGCGCGGGGCAGCCCGGCCGCGGAGGCACTATAACCGATCGTGGCCGCCGCCGTGGAGAGCGGGCCCGCTCAGGTGAAGGAGAGCAGGAAGGCGGTGAACAGGAAGCCGGCGGCCCAGCAACCGAAACCGCAGGTCACGGCCAGGGCGAGCGCGCCGTTCCAGCCGCGGCGCTGGTAGCGCCGGCCGTAGCGGCGGCGCACGGCGGCCCATTGCGGCCAGGCGGCGCCCAGCAGCCAGAGCAGCAGCCAGGCCAGCGCCAGCCAGTGGAACAGTGGCGAATCGCCGTTCAGGCGGCGGTTGATGGCGCCGGCCAGCAGTTGCAGCGCCAGCATGGCCAGGCTGGCGCGGAACCAGCGGCGCGCGCCTGCCGCCGCGTGCGCGTCGCCAAGGATGCGCCAGTTGTGCATCAGGAGCCAGGAACCGAAGGCCGGGGTGAACACCAGGCTCCAGGCCGCGACGGCCGAGGGCCGCCACAGCGCGGCCCGGTCCCCGGCGAGGGCGCTTGCGTGATCCGGATCGGAAACCTGGCAGGTGTCGCGCATGATGGCGATAGGAAATGTTGCCGAAGTGAAGCAACACTATCGCGTGCCTGCGCGGCGCCGGCCTTGCGCGGCGTCGAAGCGCCACGCGAGCTGGGTCAAGCCCCTGGAGCGCCGCGCGCCATCAGGTGCAGCTGCAGGTACTGCAGCAGGACCACGGTCTTGACGTCCTCGATCTCGCCCCGGGCCAGGCGCGCGAACACCTCGTCGTAGCCGAGCTCGACCACTTCGATGTCCTCGCCCTCGTCCTCCTTGCCGCCGCCTCCGTCGCGGCGCTGGGCCGGCGTATAGCGGGCGACGAAGTAATGCACGCGCTCGGTGGCGACGCCGGGGCTGGCAAAGAGCGTCATCACATGCTCCACCTGCGCGATGTCGTAACCGGTTTCCTCGCGAATCTCGGCGCGCACGCGCTCGGCCGGATCGGCGCCCTCGAGGACGCCGGCGGCGGTCTCGAACAGGTAGCCGTGGTGGCCGGACAGGTGTGCGCCGATGCGGAACTGGCGCGTCAGGAGCACGGTGCGGCGCTCGGGGTCGTAGAGCAGGGCAGTGGCGCCGTCGGCGCTGGCATATACCTCACGCGTCTCGGTCTGCACGGCGCCGTCGCGGCGGCGCTGCTCGTAGGTGATCTTCTTGAGCGGATAGTAGTTGTCGGACAGGACGTGCTGGTCGACGATGCGGACGGGTTCCTCGTGCATGGGCGCTCCATGGGTTCGGGGCCAGCTTACACGAGGGCCTGCGTGCGCCGCGCGTGGGATGCAAGGGACGGCAGCGACGGAATAAAAAAAACGCCCGGCGGTGAGGCCGGGCGTTTTTCAGGTCAGGCGGAAAGTTCGATCAGAACTTGTAGCCAGCGGTCAGGCGGAAGTAACGACCCATGCCGTTGTGCAGCTGCGGGTTGAAGCCTTCGCTCGGGTAACGCGGATCGTACGGCGCCGCGGTGTCGAACAGGTTGCGGATGTTCGCCGACAGGGTCCAGTTCTTGAAGCCCGTGTAGGTGTAGCCGACGTTGACGGTGGTCCACTCAGGCACCGAGCAGTCGCTCACCCAGTTGGTGAACTTCGGCAGGCCGCCGACGATCTGGCCGGCCGGACGAGCGCCGCTGCCGTAGTAGCAGAACGGCGGGTCGAAGACGACCTTGTCGTCGTAGCGACGGTACAGCGAGACCGGCGACACGTAGTCGATCGAGCCGGTCACGGTGTGCACGCCCATGGTCCAGGCGGTCGACAGGGTGGCGCGGTGGCGCGGGATGTCGCCTACCGAGGTTGCCCAGTCGGCGATGCCGCCGTTGGTGCCGACCAGGTTGTTTTCCTGCTCGCCCGGACGCTCCGCGCGTTTGTACGAGATCGCGTAGTTGTAGTCCAGCTTGGTCGACAGGCGGCCCTTGTCGCCCAGCGACAGGCGGTGCGCCACTTCGAAGTCCAGGCCCGACACGGTGGTCGAACCCTGGTTCACGTAGTAGCGGTTGACGGCGCTCAGCGGACCGCTGTTCGGGATCGCGTTGCCGTTCGCGTCACGCAGCAGGTTGGCCGGGTTGTTGTCGCGGATCGCCAGGGTCGGGTACAGCTCCGGGTGGGCGACGACGAAGCCGGCCGACAGCAGCGCGGTCTCGTCTTCCTTGCGGATCTTGTAGTAGTCGATCAGGATGTCGAGGTTGCGGGTCGGATTGATGATCGCGCCGAACGAGAAGCTCTTCGAGGTTTCCGGCTTCAGGTCCGGGTTGGCGCGCGACATGCTCGAGATGCGGCGTGCGCAGTCGGCGTCCGACGCGCCCGGCAGCGGATCTTCGCCGTTCGGGCAGCGCACGGTGTCGGTGACGGTCGAGAACGACTGCACGCCGCCTTTGGCGATCTGCGACAGGGCCGGAGCGCGGAAGCCTTCGGCGTACGACGAACGGAAGGTCAGCTTGTCGTTGACGGCCAGCTTGGCGCCGACTTTCGGCACGAAGCTCGAGTCGGTCGGGTACTTGTCGTAGCGGCCGGCGAAGTCCATCTCGAAGTTCTTGGTGAACGGCGTACGCAGTTCGACGAAGGCCGACTTGACCATGCGCTGGGCATCGATCAGCGAGTTCGCCAGGCCGACGATGTTACCGGTCTGGGTCTGGATGTCCGGGGTCATCGACAGCTTTTCCTGGCGGATTTCGCCGCCGAAGGCCAGGCCGATGTCGCCGCCGGCCAGGGTGCCGATGGTGGTCGAGGCTTTCGCGTCGAACTGGGCGACCTGGGCATAGCCTTCGTTGACCACGTCACGCACGACCGACGGATCGGCTGCGGTCTCGGCCAGGGTGCGGCCTTCGTTCACGATACGGTCGATGGTCGGACGGTACAGCATGCCGCGCATGGTTTCGGTGCGCTCGCTGCGGTTCAGCAGCAGGCCGGTTTCCCAGTCGAAGTTGCCGGTGGTGCCCTTCAGGCCGGTCAGCAGGCGATAGGCCTCGTTGACGTTGCGCGAGCCGCCGGTGGTGTTGGTGAAGCGATAGCCGACAGCGGCGCGCGAGCCAGCCCATGGATTGTCCGGATGGCCGGCCGGCAGGATGACCTGATAGTCGCTCGGCAGGCCGTCGGTGCGGAACACGGTGCTCGGCGAGGTCGAGTTGATGCCCGACGGGTTGCCGGTGTACTCGCGGTCGACGCGGCTGTAGCCGAATTCGGTGAACGAGGTGATGTCCGGGGTGATCTGGACGGTCAGCTTGCCCAGGATGTTAGCGTCCTTGCCCTTGCTCTGCGCTTCGGCGTTGTTGTTGGCGTCGTAGTTGCAGAAGGTGCGGCCGTTGATCATCGAGGTCGCGGTCAGGTTGTGCGCGACGCGGTCACCGGTGATCAGCTGCGAAGGATCGCAACCCTCGGTGCGGTTGATGATGTCGCCAGCGTCTTTCAGCGTGGTGGCGAAGTTGCGTGCGCCCGGGGTCTTCTCGCGGAAGAAGAAAGCCTGGTCGGACAGGTAGCTCGAGTACGGGTTCAGACGTGCGTTGATGTCCGAGTACATGTGCGCCTTGATGTCCTTGACATCCTTGATGCCGGTGCGGTCGCGCTGCGCCAGGTCGAAGGAGATGAACGCGTTGTAGCGGTCCTTGTCCAGGTCGCCGAAGCCGAACACGCCGTTGACGTTGTTGCGGGCGAACTCGCCGTCTTCGTTGGCGCTGGTCGAGACCTTGATCTCGGCGCCCTGGTAGTCGGTCTTGGTGATGAAGTTGATGACGCCGGCGATGGCGTCCGAGCCGTAGACGGCCGATGCGCCGTCCTTGAAGATCTCGACGCGTTCGATGGCCGAGACCGGGATGCTGTTCAGGTCATAGACGGCCGACTTGCCCTGGTTCGGGTCGGCGTAGGCCGAAGCGGTGATGCGGCGGCCGTTCAGCAGGATCAGGGTCGACGACGAGCCCAGGCCGCGCAGCGACGCGGTCGAAGTGCCCTTCGAGAACGAACCGTCGGTGATGTCGTTCGAGGTGCCCGAGCCGAAGGCCGGGATCGAGTGCAGCAGTTCGGCAACGGTGTTGGCGCCGGTCGCTTCGATCTGCTTGGCGTTCATGACGCCGACCGGCGAGGAGCCTTCCTTGTCGGCGCGCTTGATGTTGGAACCGGTCACGTACACCTTGGTGACCGGTGCGGCAGCTTCCTGCTGCGCGAAAACGACGCTGGACGAAGCCAGGGTCAGGGCGACAGCGACAACGCTGCGCTTTACTGCCAGATGCTGCTTAGTCAAAAAAATCTCCGATACTTCTTGCACGAAGCGTCCTTGCCGCGTCGGCACCTGCTTGTGGCCGGCCCTGACAGCAGTGATGCGTCGTCTGTTGCTGTTTAGATAAATTGCTCAAGCAGCAAAATGCGCCTGAGAGCAACATAAAAGCATTTCGGATAAACAAAAGTCAAATCTGATTGGTCATTTGTTTGATTAATGCAACATGCATGACCTATGGTGATAGGTGTATCACCTGATAACAGCAGAAGTTGTCCATACAAAAACGGCCCATGCATAAGTCAAACTTATGCATGGGCCGCGGATGCAGCGGGAATTGCTTAGCCGCGTGCTGGCTCGGCGACGTAGATCTCGACGCGGCGGTTGCGTGCGCGGCCTGCCGGGTCGTTGTTCGAGGCGATCGGCTCGCGGTCGGCGCGACCCTCGATGGTGATGCGGCTCGGGTTCACGCCGCGGCCGGCCAGGTAGTCGCGGGTGCGGGCGGCGCGGTCGACCGACAGCGGCTGGTTGATCGCGGCGCTGCCGGTGTTGTCGGTGTGGCCGATGATCACGACGTTGGTCGCCGGATTCTCGTTGAGCGTGGTGGCGAAGCGCTCGAGGATGGGCTGGAAGTTCGACTTGATGTCCGAACGGCCGGTGTCGAACGAGATGTCGCTCGGGATTTCCAGTTTCAGGCGGTTGTCCGAGGTCTGGGACACCTGGACGCCGGTGCCCTGGGTGGCCTGTTCCATCGCCTGCTTCTGCTGTTCCATGCGCTTGGACCAGATGTTGCCGATGACGGCGCCGGCGGCGCCGCCGATGACGGCGCCCTTGGCGGCGCGGCTGCCGCCGCCACCGCCGGTGGTGCCGCCGATGAGGGCGCCGAGGGCCGCGCCGGCGCCGGCGCCGGTCGCGGTGCCGCGCTGGGTTGCGCTCATGTCGGCGCAACCGCTCACGCCGAGGGCGAGGACGGTGGCTGCAATGGCGGATTTGGTCAGGTTAGTGTGCATTTTGCTCTCCTAGAAAAAAATCCGTTTCGTAGGCGCACCCTGCGGGCACGTCCGCGAAACGGATTGGTCAAACAACTTCTTGCTGGCGCATCAATGATAACACTGAGGCGTCAATCGACCGGTTGTGGCTATATGCCTCGCCCGCTGATCAGGCGCACCAGGATCATGATCACGGCAACCACCAGCAGGATATGGATGAAGCCGCCGATCGTGTACGAGGTGACCAGGCCAAGCAGCCACAGGACGATCAAAATGATGGCAATGGTATAGAGCATGATGTGTCTCCTCATTCAACGCGCCGTGAATGGCGCGGTAGATTCAGTATGAGGCGGCCTGCTCAGCATGACCGTTCGATGGCGTACATTATGCGCCAGATTTTTGTTCGCTTCGCAATCCGGGAATCCAGCCCATGAAACCGAGCAGGCCGACAATGCCGATCAGGCAGGTCAGGAGGCCGCCGGCAACCAGGAAGATCACGTCGTGCGCAGCCACTTCCTGCCCCTGTTCCAGCGGCGGGTTCGCCGACACCAGGCCGAAGGCCGTCACAACCAATCCCCAAACGATGATGCCGATCCACGCAAGGCTATTCATGCTGATCCCCTTTTATCGATGGTGTTGTCCACATGCTCATTGTTGATTACGCGCAAATCATTCTCCGGTTAGCTCAGCAGTATTTCCGTGCGTTGGCGCACATTGCACTGAAGAAATCGCCGTGGAAAAGAATAAGGCCGGCCGTCCACGTGGACGGCCGGCCTCGGCGAACTGCACCCGGAACGGGGGAGGGGTCAGGCAGCGCGCAGGTGGCCCTTGACGATGCGCACGCGGTCGCCGCTGCGCCATTGCGGTTCGCTGTTCTGGTGGAAGGTGCGCAGGGTGCCGTCGTCCAGGCGGACCCGGATCTCGTAGCTGGTCGTGGCCTTCATGTTGCCTTCAACCTGGTTGCCGACCACCGCGCCGCCGATCGCGCCGGCGACCGTCGCCAATTGGCGGCCGTGGCCGCCGCCGATCTGGTTGCCGAGCAGGCCGCCGACGACGGCGCCGCCGGCCGCACCCAGGCCGCTGCCCTGGGCGCGCTGCTTGATCGCGCGGACCGATTCGACGTTGCCGCAGTTCGAGCACCACTTCGGCGTGTCGGCGGCCGCCACCTGCACCGGCTTCGACTTGGCCACCGTGCGCGGCGCCGGTTCGGGGATGGGCGCTGGCGCGGGAGCAGGGGCGGGCGCATAGGCCGGCGCGGCTGGAGCATAGCCCTGGGCGGCCTGCTGCGCCGGATAGGCGGGAGCGCCCGGCGCGACGCCGACGGCGCCCTGCTGGGCCAGTGGGTCGACACCGGTTCCCGGCACGGCGGGCGCGGCCTGGGTGGCCGGCGGCAGGCTGGCGGCGAGCGCGGCGCGGTCGGCCTCGCTGAGCTGGCGGCTCGCGTTGCCGCCGATCGAAGACGGGATCCAGCCCATGATGGCTGCGGTACCGACCAGGCAGAACAGCACGACGGCGAGCGCGGCGATCAGCAGCAGCGGATGGTGCTGGGCGCGCGCCGGTGGAGTAGGAATATTGTTCATGACTTGTCCTTGGCTGGTTGCAAGCCACACGCGCGGCCTGCGCCGGCCAGGCGGGCTCGCCCGGTCGACGTCAGAATTGTCCCTAGGAACAACAAGGTATTCCGTGCGTCACCGAACATACTTCCCCCTATCGGACGCTTTACTCTGATCGAAATTGTTTGCAAATGTATCCGCCGTACGCGACGCCGCCTTTTGGGCGCGAACCGTGCGGTTTACTGCGAGGGTCCGATGAATTACGCAGCTTCCACCGAGGTCGCCGAGCACAACGCCAATCTGCTGCTGGCCGCGCTCCCGCCGCAGGAGCTGGCCCAGGTGTTGCCGATGCTTGACCAGGTCAAGGTCGAGGCCGGAGAGGTGCTGTCCGAGGCGGGCGAACCCTTCCATCACATCTATTTTCCGCACGACTGCCTGATTTCCCTGCTCGGCGTGGCCGGCGGGCGCATGACGCTCGAGGTCGGCCTGGTCGGACGCGAAGGCATGCTCGGCGCCACCGTGGCCCTGGGCCACCAGACGGCCCAGGTGCGCGCCGTGGTGCAGCGTCCGGGCAGCGCCAGCCGCATGACGAGCAGCGATTTCCGCGCCGAGTTCGCGCGCAATCCGGCGCTGCAGCGGGTCCTGTACCGCTACACCGACACGCTGTTGGCGCAGGCGATCCAGATCGCCGTGTGCAGCCGCTTCCACGTGCTCGAGGCACGCCTGGCGCGCTCGCTGCTGATCACGCGCGACCGCCTGCAGTCCGACAAATTCCACCTGACCCACGAGTTCCTGGCGCATGCGCTGGGCGTGCGCCGGGTCGGCGTCACCAAGGCGGCCAGCGCCCTGCAGCAGCAGGGGCTGATCATCTACAGCCGCGGCAACATCGAGATCCTCGACGCGGCCGGGCTGGCGGCGGCGGCCTGCACCTGCTACGAGATCGTCAAGGATGCGTCGGTGGGCGCCCTGTCGAGCGCCTTCGTGTGATTCGTAGGGTGGGCGCCCCTGTGCCCACGCGTGAACGATGAACATTGTTGGTCCGCCTTGATGCGCCAACACCATGCGAATATCACGCGTGGGCACAGGGCGCCCACCCTACGGGTCTGTTGCCGGTGGCAGGTTTGTCCACAAACAAAAAACGCCCCGCAAGCGGGGCGTTCTCACGTTCGGCAACAGAGAACCTTAGTTGGTCTTGCCGGTCTGGTTGCCGATCACGCCGCCGACTGCTGCGCCGCCGACCGTGCCGACAGCGCTGCCGCCGGTCAAGGCGCCGCCGATGACAGCACCGGCGCCGGCGCCGATGGCGGTGTTCTTGTCCTGCTGCGACATGCCCGAGCAGCCGGTCAGGCCCAGGGCCAGGGTTGCGATGGTTGCGCTCACTGCCAGTTGTTTGATGTTTTTCATGATGATCTCCTGTGGTGGGTTTAGAACCTATTTCAGTAGGGAGTGAGTCGTTGCTGACGCTCCTGACAAGCGGGTGCTGCGTTGCTCGTCGCGCAGTTGGCAAACTCGTGGCTCGCCATGCGGCCTCCTCGCGCCTTGCCCGCGCTCGCCATGCATCGCCATTAACTTCCTCCTCCCTACTGAAACAGGTTCTTACTTCAGGCGCAGGTCGTTGCGTACCGACTTGACGCCCTTCACGGTGCGCGCAACCGACGCTGCGGTTGCCACGTTATCCGCCGAGCTGACGTAGCCACTCAGCTGGACGATTCCTTCCCGGGTCGCGACTTCGATGTCCGCCGCCTGGAGCTCCGGCGCCTGCCCGATCGCCGCCTTCACCCCGCTGGTGATCGTTGCGTCGTCGACCAGCGGGGCCTGGCTCGATGCGGGGTCGGAGGCGCAGCCGCCTGCCGCCATCCCCAGGGCCAGGGCCGTGAGCAGCGTCACGGCCGGTTTCCATTGCCTCATGCGTGTTCCTCGAATGCCGACATCCTGTCCGGCGATGTTGTCAGAATAGGCCAGCGCGGCGTTGTGATCTGTTCGGCAACACACACTAGCGCTGGCCCTGTCTCGCGCAAGCCTCAGCGCGTCTTCGTCTTGCCCGGCGGCGGCGCGGTGGGCTTGGATTTCGCCAGCGCCACCAGGCGGCCGCAGTCGCTGTCTTCGCCGGGGCCGGTGTTGATCAGGGGAATCAGTGCCGCGACCGGCGCCGCGACCGCGGCCAGCGCCGCCGCGCCGCCGGCCTTGAGCGCCAGCACGCCCTTGTCGACCGCGACGTCGGGCTTGCTGAACGGGCCGCGCACATACAGGGGCGAGCGCAGGGTGAACAGGCGCAGGGCCTTGGTTTCGGGATGGATGGTCAGGTCCAGCGCCTCGTTGCCCAGGTTGATGGTGCCGTTGACGTTGATGATCGCCTCCTTGGTATCGACCACGAAGACCTGGGACTGCATGACGCCTTTCCTGACGTCGAAGTCGGCCGCCAGGCAGTTCAGCTGGACCGGCTTGTCGCCGAACAGCTTGGTGACGATGATGTTGCCCACGTTCAGGCCCATCATCTCGAGCAGCATCTTGCTGATCGTGCCCTGGTTTACCAGCGCCTTCACTTCGCCGTTGGACGAGCCGAGCAGGGCGGCGACCGAGGTGCCGGTGGCCGACAGCTGGGCGTCGCCGTTGACCTGGCCGACGGTTGCCTGCATCTGCTCGATGGTCGGGAACAGTTGCTTGATCTGGATGTGGCGCGCCTGCACCTTGGCGGTGGCGGCGATCGTATTGCCCGCCTTGCCGCTGCCGTCCAGGCGGATGGTCGAGCGCAGGGTGCCGCCGGCCACGCCGAAGTCGAGCGGGTCGAGGGTGATCACGCCGTCCTTCATGACCAGGTGGGCCGAAAGTTTGCTGATCGGCAAGGTCTTCTCGCGGACAATCTTGTCCGCCGCATAGCGCACGTCGGCGTCGATCGCTTTCCATCTTTCGGTGCGGAACTCCTCGACCGGCAGCACCTTGCCGCCCGGCTGCACCGCCTCCACGCCGCGCGCTTTCTTGCTCTCGTTCGAGTCGGCGCCGACCAGCGGGCCGAGGTCTTCGAAGACCAGCTTGTTCGAGGCGACGTTGCCCGTCAGCTTGCCACGTGGCTTGCCGCCCTCGTAGACCAGCTTGCCGTGGATATCGCTGGTGCCGACCTTGCCCTTGAAGTTCTCGTAGGTCCAGCGGCCGTATTCTCGGTCGAGTTCTCCGCGCAGGCGGCCCGAGGTCGAGAAGGCCGGGGTTTCCGGCAGGGTGATGCCGGTGAAGTTGTACAGGCGCGCCATGCTGCGGCCCGCCAGTTCGAGCTGCAGGTCGACGGCCTTCAATTTGGCCGGCGCGGTGACCGTGCCCTCGATCGCGATGCGGCTCGGCCCGCTGCGCATGTCGGCCTGGACCGGGTAGGGCGTGTCCTGGTCCTTCAGCGACAGCACCTGGCCGACCTTGCCGCCGCCGGTGACCGGGGCGCCGTTGTAGCTGCCGCCGACCTCGAAGCCGATGCCGTACTTCGGGTCCTTGTCCAGGGTGCGCACGTGGGCGGTGACGTTCGCTTTCGTGACCGCGTCGACGAAGCGCACCACGCCGTCGGTCAGGACCACGCGCTCGAGGTCGAGCTTCCACTTCGATTCCTCTTCCTTCTTCTTGTAGACCCAGTTGTAGTGGTCGCGGTCGGTGCGCACCAGGTCCACGCGCGGCGAATCGAAGCGCAGCACCGGGATGCCGATCGTGTGGTGCAGCAGGCCGAACGGATTGAGCGAGAACGAGAACTGGCGCACGGCGGCCATGTCCGCCTGCTTCATGTGCGCGGGATTGCCGACATGGACGTCGTTGGCGATCAGGTGCGGCCAGGGAAGCCAGTCGCGCAGGTGGCGGTCGCCCGGCGCCATGCGGCGCGCCGGGATTTCCCATTGCACCGCGAGGTTGCCGCGAATCGCGAACGGGCGCTCGATGGCCTCGCTTACCTTGGCATTGAGCCAGGGCCGCGCCTTGTTCCAATCGAAGGTCAGGATGAAAATAACGGCGATGACCGGAATGGCAATCAGGACGCCGATGACGCCGAGCAGGATTTTCTTGCGACGGCCGTTGTGCGGCTTGACGGTGCTCGGCTGGGGAGTAGTAGTGTCGGGCATGACGATCCTTCGCTGGGAGTCATTCGTGGACCCAGCTTAGCGCAAAGCTCCCTGTCATCAATGTGCGGTGTCGCACGCTGCAAATGGATGAGTCTTTCGAAGTGCCTTCAGTGTGCGCTAGCGAACCGAACTCGACCGATAACAGGCTTATAACGTTAACAACTTCCTCACATAAACAGGAGAGCAGGATGGATACCAAATCCTTGAATATTCGACTCGTCGGCGGTGCTGCACTGGCCACGCTGCTGGTCTTGGGCGGCTGCGCCAGCCAGAAGGCGCCGGCCACCGCCGACGTCGCGGTATCGCGCAACGCGGTCCAGAACGCGGTGCAGGCCGGCGCGGCCGAGCTGGCCCCGGCCGAGATCACGGCGGCGCGCGCCAAGATGATGCGCGCCAACGAGGCGCTGGCCGCCAGGGACTACAAGCTGGCGCGCGAACTGGCGATGCAGGCCCAGGCCGACGCCCAGCTGGCGCAGAGCAAGGCCAACTCGGCCAAGGCGACCGCCGCGTCCGACGCGCTGAACGAGGACCTGCGCGTGCTGCGCCAGGAAGTCGAGCGCGCCAACTCGCAGTAATAAGGCAAGGGCGGTGCGGCGCACCTGCGCCGCCCTGGATGACCGGCGCCACATGCGCGCCGGATGCGTGCGCGCAGCGATCGATCAGGGCGCCTGCGCGGCGCCTTCGCGAATCAGATGCGCCGATGCGGCGCCAAAAAAATATCGGAGGGCAAGATCATGAAAGTACGTTTCCTGAAACCGGCCGTCTTTGCCAGCGCCATCCTGCTGGCCGCCTGCAGCACCACCCCGACCACCACGCCGACGCTGGACCAGGCGCGCGCCGACTTCGTCGCGGCCAATAACAACCCGCAGGTGTCGACCTATGCGCCGCTCGAATTCAAGCAGGCCAGCGACGCCCTGAACGCGGCCAACGAGGCGGCCGCGAAGAAGGAAAGCCTGAACGACATCGACCGCCTGGCCTATGTCGCCAAGCAGAAGATCGCCACCGCCCAGGAAGTGGCGCGCACCAAGGCAGCGGAGGCGGAGATCGCCAACGCCTCGGCCGAGCGTAACGCCGTGCGTTTGGAAGCACGCACCGCCGAAGCGGAACGGGCGAAGCGCGAAGCCGAAGCCGCCCAGGCCGCGGCCATGGCCGCCCAGCAGCAGGCCGAAGCCGCCCAGGCCCAGAACCAGGCGCTGGCCCAGCGCGCCGCCCAGCTCGAAGCCCAGCTGGCCGAGCTGCACGCCACCAAGACCGAGCGCGGCATGGTCGTGACCATCGGCGACGTCCTGTTCGCCACCAACCAGGCCAACCTGACGCCGAACGGAATGTCGACCCTGCGCAAGCTGGCCGACGTCATGCAGCAGAACCCGGAGCGCACTGTGCTGGTCGAAGGGTTTACGGACAGCACCGGCAGCTCGCGCTACAACCAGGACCTGTCGCAGCGCCGCGCCAATGCCGTGGCGACCGCGCTGGCCGGCATGGGCATCGAGCGCCAGCGCATCGCGACGCGCGCCTATGGCGAAGCCTTCCCGGTGGCGGCCAACGACAGCGCCTCGAACCGCCAGCTGAACCGCCGCGTCGAAATCGTGCTGTCGAACGACAACGCGCCGATCCCGCCGCGCACCGCGGGACGCTGAAGCAGGCGCAGTACAGCAGTGTTTTAACCGAAGCAAAGGAAACATCATGGAACAAGCACGACATTCCCTGGCGCATGGCTTCGACGTCGAAGCGATCCGCCGCGCCGCCGCCAACCTTGACGACGGTCCCGTGACCGTCGGCTACGCGGCCGACCGCGAAGCGGTCATCGCCATGCTCAACGACGCGCTGGCCACCGAGCTGCTGTGCGTGCTGCGCTACAAGCGCCACTACTACACGGTCAGCGGCCCCAACACGGGCGAGCTGAAGGCCGAGTTCCTGGAACATGCCCAGCAGGAACAGGAACACGCCGACCGCATCGCCGAGCGCATCGTCCAGCTGAACGGTTCGCCGAACTTCAACCCGGCCACGCTGACCGCGCGTTCGCACGCCGAGTACGACGATTCCGAGGACGTGCAGGCCATGGTGCGCGCCGACCTGATCGCCGAGCGCGTGGCGATCGAGTCCTACCGCCAGATGATCCAGGTCATCGGCGACAAGGACCCGACCACCCGCCAGATGCTCGTCGAGATCCTCGCCGTCGAGGAAGAGCACGCCGACGACATGCGCGACTTCCTCGTGCCCTGATTTCTTCAACACTACACAACCACAACAGGAGTTCATCATGCTAGACACCACCACCCGCGGCAGCGCCCGTTCGATCGACAGTAGCCTCAACAACGCCAGCGCCGACATGAAGGTCCTGGTCAAGGACGCCCAGGCCCTGCTGACGGCCGCCGCCGCCATGACCGGCGAGAAGGCCGACGAACTGCGCAACCGCGGCATGGAACTGCTGGACCGCGCGATGGGCAAGGCCAGCCAGTACCAGGGTCAAGCTGTCGTCAAGAGCAAGGAACTGGCGCACACGGCCGATGTCTACGTGAAGGACAACCCATGGCGCACCGTTGCCGCCGCCGCCAGTGTCGGCCTGCTGGTCGGCATTTTCCTGGGTCGTAAATAATTTTCGCCGGAGAAACGCCATGGAAAAGACCGAAACCGTCGTGCATGGTCCCGGACTCATGGGCGGCATCTCCGGCCTGGCGAGAAACCTGTTCGGCCTCATCGTGTCGCGTGTGGAACTGGCGGCGCTCGAGTTGTCGGAGGTGCGCAACCACGTGATCGAACTGCTGGCGATCTTCGCCGGAGCAGTGCTCGCCGTCTGGTTCGCATTGGCCTATGGCACCGCGATGATCGTGGCGCTGGCCTGGGACGCCATGGGCTGGAAGATCCTGCTGGTGCTGTTCCTCGTATTCCTCGTCATCACGGCCGTGCTCGTGGCCAAGGGACTCGCGATGCTCAAGCAGGGCAAGCTCGCCTTCCCGGAAACGATGAACGAACTGCGGGCAGACCGCGACGCGCTGATGTAAGCGCCAACCAGGGGAGGGAACATGGACAAGCATCATCATAACGACGAACCGACCGGCCTGGCCGGTCACAAGCACAGCCGCGATCCGGCGCTGCGCAAGGCCGAACTCCTGCGCGAGGGCGAGTTCTACCGTGCCGGGGTCGCCTACGCACGAGCGCAGGTAAAACACGGCGCGCGGCCCGAAGTCATGTTACATTCTGTATTCGACCATGCTACTTGGGCATTGCGGGCCCGGGCTGATGCTCTGCTGAAACCCACGGGCACCAGTGTCTCGGTGATCGCGCCGTATGCCCTGGCCGCTTTCAACTTCGTGCGCCAGCGGCGCATGGGCAAGCAGGCACTGGCGGGCGCGGTACTGCTGGGCGTGGCGAGCTGGTTCATGAACAAGCGACGTGCTTCGCGCGAAGTCGGCTGAGCTGGGTCGTCTGGCTTGTTTTCCCGGACCTGGGTCCGGGTTGCATGAGCGGCGTGGAGGACCGCGCCGCGCGCATGAAGGCGTCATCCGTGGCGCCGGCTGAAGAATATGGTGGGGCTTGAGCGGCGTCGCAATCGTTGATTGGACGCCGTCTTTTTTTGTGCGGCCGGAGGTGCTTCCGCTGACCTCGAACACAGAGGCGTAGGGTGGGCGCCCCTGTGCCCACGCGTGAACCTTGCGCATTGTTGGCGTGCTTCTGGTGCGCTATCGCCATGCATGCGTTACGCGTGGGCACGGGGCGCCCACCCTACGGTCCCGCATGGTCCTCGTAGGGGCAGGAGACGTAGTCTCCGGTCCGACACCTTCGATGCAGTCGCTGTTCGCCGCTGCGATCCAATCAACGCTCCGCGCCGGGATTCCCGGCGCTCGCCTGCACCGGCGCTTCCTTCTGCAAGGCCGCCATCTCCTGGCGCCAGGTATCCTGCGCCGCCTTCAGGCAGGCTTGCCGCTCGGCCGCCGGTCCCGTCTTGCATGCATTCTTCGCTTCGTCCAGCGCGGCGCCGATTTCCTTCTGGCGCGTGCGCATCCTTTCCTGGCGGGTCGTGTCTTCGCGATACCAGCGTACCGGATCGCCGCGCGCGATCTCGCGCGCCTGCTTGCTGGCTGCGGCCGGCGCCACGTTGGCGTCGCTGCTCTGGGCCAGCGCCGGCGGCGTGGCCACGCCGAGCAGACCGGCGAGCAGCACGGGTCCCAACATTGGTCGAATCTTCATGTGCACCTCCATAACGGAAGAGGGCCGGCGCAGGCCGGCCCGTGGGCGGTCGAAGCGGACGCCGCGGCGCCGGGCGTGGACGCCGGCCGCAGCGCTCTTCCTGATGCATCAGTAGCGGTAAACACGGCCATCGACCAGGCGCACGCGGTTGCCCACGCGCAGGTCGTAGACGCTGTCCTGGACCACCGTGCGGTATTCGCCGTTGTCCATGCGCACGTTGATCTGGTACATCTCCTGGCCGCCGCCTGCGTTGCGGTTGCGTTCGACGCTGTTGCCGATTGCCGCGCCGGCCACGCCGCCTGCGACGGTCGCTGCCGTGCGGCCGCTGCCGCTGCCGACCTGGTTGCCTGCCAGCGCACCGACCAGGCCGCCAACGACGGCGCCGGCGCCGCTGGTACGGTTCTCGGCCTGGGTCACCTGGATCGACTCGATGGTGCCGTAGCCCATCGACGCGGTGTTGTTGTAGCCGCTGTTGTAGCCATTATTGCTATACGACGGCGTATTGCTGGCGCAGCCCGACAGGATCGCGGTGGCGGCCACGACGGCGGCGGCAAGAGTACGGGTAGTCTTCATATTGTTCTCCTGGCAAAAGGTGTAGGTCAAGAATAAGGAGACCGGGCAGCAGGGTCTGTGCGATCACGCACGCTTGTTTGCCTGTTTAATATGTCAAAAAATCATTTTCTTGTTGTGTTCGACAGCGTACAGAAACGCGGCCGTAATCGGCGTAAAACGTTATTAGCGTGTTGACAAATGGAGCAAGGAACATGACAACAAGAATGAAAAATGCGCATGCGCTACTGATACTCGGTGCGGCCCTGCTGTGGGTCGGCCATGCCCGCGCCCAGGCCGTAACGACCCCGGCGGCGGCCAGCCCCGCCGTGGCGGGTGCGCCGGCCGCCGGCGCCGCGCCGGTCGCCGTGCCGGACGCCAAGACCGCCTATGAGCGGGCGCGCGACATGGCCGCGGCCAACTACAAGACCGCGCGCGCCCGTTGCGACAGCCTCAGCGGTAATCCGCACGACGTCTGCGAGGCCGAAGCCAAGGCCGAGCGCGTGCGTACCGAGGAAGAGGCGGGCGCCGCCTACAAGAACACCCTGAAGGCCTATACCCAGGCCCGCATGCGCATCGCCGACGCCAACCATGCGCGCGACAAGGCGCGCTGCGGCGCGCTGGCGGGCAATGACCGCGACGTGTGCCTGAAGCAGGCCAAGGCGACCCTGATCGCCGCCCAGGCCGACGCCACCGCGGACCGCAAGATGATCGAAGCGCGCAACAACGCGCGTGAAGACAAACTGACGGCTGAATACCGGGTCGCGCTCGAGAAGTGCGACGCGTTTGCCGGCGCGGCCAAGGACCAGTGCGTCCAGGCCGCGAAAACCGCGTACGGCAAGTGACGTACCGGTTCCGCTCGCAGTGAGCAACGCTGTTACTAACGCTGTAACTTTGACCAACGAAAGAAAGGGATACATCATGAAAATCACCCAACGTCTCGCCGCCGCCGTCTTCACCGGCGCCCTCGCATTCACCATGGTCGGTTGCGCTTCGGGTCCGCAGCGCGAAAGCGCCGGCGAATACGTCGACGACAGCGTCATCACCGCCAAGGTGAAGGCCGCCTTCGCCGCCGATCCGACCGTGAAGGCGACCGAGATCAACGTCGAGACCTTCAAGGGCGACGTCCAGCTGTCCGGCTTCGTGGCCCAGCCGAGCGACGCCCAGCGCGCCGTCGAGGTCGCACGTGGCGTGAAGGGTGTAACATCGGTCAAGAACGACATCCGCGTGAAGTAATTTCCGCCGCCGGGGCGGCGCGGACCGGCAAACTCATTTCGGCAAACACATGCAACTCGCCAGTCCAGGCTCGGCTCCAGCCGGGCCCCACCAATCCGCCGCCCCCGAGGCAACACCGGCAATCACGGCCGAGGCCGTGAAGCCGGAACCCGTCGCCGGCCCGGTCGACGACCTCGCCCTCCACGCCGGCGGCCTGCGCCTGCCGGTCCATGTGAACGCCCGCGGCCTGTCGCTGGGCATCCTGGCCACCGTGGCCTTCGTCTTCGCGCTGCAATGGGCGCAAAAATTCTTCGTGCCGCTCCTGCTCGGCATCTTCATCGCCTATACCCTGAGCCCGATCGTGCGCTGGCTCGAGCGTGTGCACATTCCACGCCTGATCGGCGCGACCATCGTCACCGCCGCGCTGCTCGGCGGCCTGGGCGCGACCATGGTCCGGCTGCAGGACGAATTCTTCAACATTCTCGACGAGCTGCCGACCCTGACCCAGAAGGTGAGCAAGCTGGTCGCCAGCGCCGCCGGCGGCGAGGGCTCGACCATCCAGCGGGTGCAGAAGGCCGCTGCCGAGCTCGAGCGGGCTACCGCCAACGTCGGCGCCAACCCGCGCCTGGTCCAGCGCCGTCCCACGATGGCCCAGCAGTCGTCGAGTTTCCGCATCACCGACTGGCTGCTGGCCGGTTCGGTCGGGCTGGCCTCCTTCATCACCCAGGCCACCATGGTGGTGTTCCTGGTGTTCTTCCTCCTGCTGGCCGGCGACACCTTCAAGCGCAAGCTGGTCAAGCTCACCGGGCCCTCGCTGACGCGGAAAAAAGTGACGGTGCATATCCTGGACGACATCAATACCTCGATCCAGAACTACATGTTCATGCTCCTGGTGACCAACATCCTGCTGGCGCTCCTGATGTGGGTGGCGCTGCGCGCGATCGGCCTGAACAACGCCGGCGCCTGGGCCATCTTTGCCGGCGTGGCCCACATCATGCCTTACTTCGGCCCCCTGCTGATCACCTCGGCTACCGGCCTGGTAGCCTTCATGCAGTTCGAGTCGCTGCGCATGGTGATCCTCGTGGCCGGCGCCTCGATGGGCATCGCCACCCTGGTCGGCATGGTCGTCACCACCTGGATGACCGGCAAGATCGCGAAGATGAACCCGGCCGCCGTGTTCGTCAGCCTGCTGTTCTGGGGCTGGCTGTGGGGGATGTGGGGATTGCTGCTCGGCGTGCCCGTGGTAGTGGTACTGAAAGTGGTCGCCGAGCGGGTCGAGGGAATGGAAGCGCTGGCCGAGCTGCTGGGAGAGTAGCAGCCGGCCAAGCGATGGGGCTCAGACGATGCGCTTGACGTTCCTGGCGCCGGTCTCGTGGTCCGGCTTGTGGCGCAGGCTGCCCAGTTGCAGCGCGTACTGGCGGGCGAATTCCGCGCCGAGGAAGAAGATCTGGGCCGAGTAGTACACCCACAGCAGCAGGGCGATCAGCGAACCGGCCGCGCCGAAGCTGTTGGCCGCGCCGCTATTGCCGATGTACAGGCCAATGCCGAATTTCCCCAATGTAAACATGGCCGCGGTGCCGAGGGCGCCGATGGTCACGTCATGCCAGGACAGCTTAATGCGCGGCAGCAGCTTGTAGATCACGCCGAACAGGGTGGCGATGACGAGGAAGCTGATGCACGACGAAATCCAGCCGACGATGATCGAGGCCTCCTTGTACATGCCGCCGAAGTAGTTCTCGACCACGGCCATCGCCGCGCTCACCACCAGCGATACCATCAGCAGGAAACCCAGCACCAGGATCAGGCCAAACGACAGCAGGCGGGTGCGCAGCGTGTCCCACCAGCTCGCGTCCTTCGGCGGCGGCACGTCCCAGATCTCGTCGAGGCTGTCCTTCAGTTCGGCGAACACGCTGGTGGCGCCGACCAGCAGCAGGACGGTGGCGACGATGGTGGCCAGGCGTCCGGACTCCTTGTTCTGCGCACCGGCCAGGACCGCCTGGATGGTGTCCGCGCCCTGGGCGCCGACCAGGCCGCGCAACTCATTGAACAGCTGGCCGCGCGCCGCTTCCGCACCATAAAAAAAGCCTGCGATTGCAATCACCAGCACCAGGATGGGCGCGAGCGAGAACAACGTATAGAAGGCCAGGGCTGCGCCCTTGCTGGCAGCACGGTGCTCCAGCCATTCCGAGATTGCACAGCGCATCACATGGATGATCTGGCGTGAGAATGGAAACCATTGTTTTACAGCCATACCGGATCCTCCAGAAAAAGAAAAAGGGGCGCGAGGCCCCTTAAGGAAGCACTGATTTATTCTGGCGGATGGGATTGGCCATGGAAAAAAGCGGCCGGCAAGGCGCAAACCGCAGCCATACCGCGTGGTATGGCGAGGATTTGCAACGCAGCAGGACGGTTTTTCTCCAGGCCAAGACCGCCGTCATGAATCAATCAGTGCTTCCTTCGATGTGGACGGCCAGCGGACGCCCGATGGAACAGGCCGTGGCCCCGCCGGCCGGGTCACATTACTGCACGCGCTTTTCGATCGTGATCTGCTCGACTTCGACGCGGCGGTTCGGTTCCAGGCACTTGATCAGCTCGGCGCGCTTCTTCTGGTTGCACTCGACGACCGGGTTGGCTTCGCCCTTGCCGACGGCGTTCAGGCGGCTGCCGTCGATTCCCTTGCTGACCAGGTAGTCACGCACGGCGTTGGCGCGGCGCTCCGACAGCTTCTGGTTGTACTTCTCGGAACCCAGGCGGTCGGTGTAGCCGGTGATGTCGACGTTGGTGATGCTGGTGTCGGCCTGCAGGGCGGCGGCGATCTCGTCCAGGCGCGGCGCCGGCTGGATCACTTCGGCCTTGTCGAACTCGAACAGCTTCGAGGCTTCCAGGGTGACCTTCTCGAAGCGGGCTGGCGGCGGTGGCGGCGGAGCGACCGGGGCCGGGGCAGGAGCCGGGGCTTCGACGACCGGTGCAGGAGCCGGTGCCGGCGGTGCGGGCGGCGGGTTGAAGGCGTAGTTCAGGCCAACGGTGACGTACTTGTTGTTGCTCTGCTTGAAGCCGTACAGTTCGTCGTCACGCAGGAAGCCGCGCACCGAGCGGATGTCGGCCTGCAGGTTCCACTGCGGGGTCAGGTCGACCTGGAAGCCGACGCCCATGGTGGCGTAGGGCGAGTTCTTGCTGACGCGGCGCAGCGGGTTCTCAACCTTGTCGCGCTCGGCGCCGACGCCGAACAGGACGAATGGGCGGAATCGTTCGCGCGACAGCATCAGCAACGCATCGACGCCGAGCAGGGTCTGGCGATAGCGCGCAGCGCCGTCTTCGGTACGGGCGTGGGTGGCGCCAACCTGGATGTCCCAGTACTGGTGCACTGCCTTACCGAACTTCAGGCCGCCGCCCCAGTCCTTGTCGTCCACGCCGAAGTCGGCGTCGGGCTTGATGCCGACGACGCTGGGCTGGATGTACCAGGACGGGTTGACGATCGGGGTTGCCGCGTCTTGGGCCAGCGCGGAGCTGGCGGCGCAGAGCATGGCGACGGCCAGGGCGATCTTCTTCGAATTATTCACAGGAAACTCCCATAAGTTGAAAAGGTAGGGTGACATCGCGTGCCTTGACAGTGATGTTAGAGGCAAGGTTACGAGGCCGAGTTCCAAAGGGTCCGTGCGCTAGCGCACCTATGGGAACTGATGAGTGACAAAATCACAACGTTGCCAACATGCTCAAGGCCGCCCTCCATATAAAGGCAGACGCGAAGCCGGAAAGTTCGAAGGATGTTTCTAATTTTCCATCCTTCTGTAGGGATTTTACAACAAGTCACGAAATGGCTTCGAAATCCTGATTCCGAGCAAGAAAAAGCTTGCCGAAATTCCTGCTGGAATTTTGCCAATGTGGGCTGGCGCACAGACCGGCCGGGCTGACGCAGGCAATCTTGAGGCCAGTTAAGCGGAACCCGAGGTGTTGTCAGGGTGTCAGACGACACACAGCGACCCGGACCACACAGTCTCTCTCTATCTAACGGAGTACACCAACATGCATGCAACGACTCATCACAACGCGGTGCAAGGCGAACACGGCGCAGTGCACACTTCCAGCAACTCAGCGCTGATCGAACGCGTGCCGCCCCAACCGACCGAACGTGCGCCGATCTCGCTGGCGCCGATCGAGCGTGTGCGGTCGACCTCAGCCACCCAGCGTCGGATCGAGAACATGCAGAAACTGATCAACGAACTGTCGACCCATGAGATGCTCGCCGACGAGATCGCATGGTTCCTCAAGTTCTCGCCGTCGGGCGCGCGCAAGTACATCCGCGACCTGCGCGAAGCCGGCGTCATCGAACTGGCCCGCTACATCGAAGGCACCGCCACCTACCTGGGCAAGGCCGTTTACCAGATCTGCCCGGACCAGGAACGCGTGAAGGCCTTCCTCGCCGCGATCTGCCAGCCGAAGCGCGAAGGCGCCGCCCCGCGCAAGGAGCGCCCAGGCCTGCGCGAGCAGAGCATGGCCGGCAGCGGCCGCCACTTCCACATCCTGGCCGACGACACCCACTACGCGATCCGCGTGAACCGCAGCCCGGTCACCCGCGATCCGCTGGTCGCCGCGCTGTTCGGCCCGGCGCCGAACCAGGTCGCCAAAGAGCGCACCTGACGCTCCCGGGAAGACTTCTGCCGGTAGGGCGTGGTGGCGGAGACCCGCGACGCCCCTCCTGATCCGACGATCGCTGTCGTCACGCAAACGCCGCGCACCGCGCGGCGTTTGCCGTTTACGTCCTCGTGCACGCCCCATGCACTTTCCCCATGCGCCGCGCGGTCCTGCTCCGCCGTTGAAATCCCGTCAACAGGCCCCACGTTCGGCGGGTGCGGCGCTCTGCCGCGTCCCGCTAACGGAAAAGGAAACCCCATGCTGCCAAGTGCCGAATCCCTGGAAGGCAAGCCAGTACCGAGTGTCACCTTCAAGACCCGTCCCCATGACCAGTGGCAGGACCTGACGAGCGAGGAGCTGTTCAAGGGCAAGCTGGTCGTCGTGTTCGCGCTGCCCGGCGCCTACACGCCGACCTGTTCCTCGACCCACCTGCCGCGCTTCAACGAGCTGGCGCCGGTGCTGCGCGACAACGGGGTCGACGAGATCGTCTGCATCTCGGTCAACGACGCCTTCGTCATGAACGAATGGAAGCACGGCCAGGATGCCGACGCCATCACCTTCATCCCCGACGGCAACGCGGACTTCACGCGCGGCATGGGCATGCTGGTCGACAAGCGCGAGCTCGGCTTCGGCCAGCGTTCCTGGCGTTATTCGATGCTGGTGCGCGACGGCATCATCGAGAAGATGTTCATCGAGGCCGAGGGCGAGGAAGACGACCCCTTCGAGGTGTCCGACGCCGACACCATGCTCAGGCACATCAATCCAGAGGCCCGGGCGCCCGAGCCCATCGTGATGTTCTCGCGCCCCGGTTGCCCCTACTGTGCGCGCGCCAAGGCGGCCCTGGCGAAGCACCGCCTGCGCTACACTGACATCTCCCAGAGCCAGAAGATCAACACCAGCGTGCTGCGCGCCGTCAGCGGGCGCATGACCTGGCCCCAGGTCTTCATCGGCGGCCAATTGATCGGCGGAGCCGACGAGCTCGAATCGCACCTGGCCGAGCGCACGGCGGCCGCGTGAACGCATTCTTTATATGGGAAGAGGCGGGACCATGGAAGCCCTGGTGACGGTGTCCCTGATCGTGGCCGCGCTGCTGCTGGCCTGGGCGGTGCCGCGCTGGCGCCTGCGGCGCGCGCTGTCGCGCCCGCTGCCGCCGGACGCCCTGGCCACCATGGAGCGCAATGTCGCGCAGTACCGCGGCATGGACGCGTCCCAGCGCGCCCGCCTCGAACGCCTGGTGCGCCGCTTCCTGCACGAGAAGACCTTCGTCGGCTGCGCCGGTCTGGAGGTCACCGACGAGATGCGGGTGACGGTCGCGGCCCAGGCCTGCCTGTTGCTGATGGGGACACGCGGCGACGCGGTCTACCCGACCTTGCATTCGGTGCTGATCTATCCGGGCGCTTTCCTGGTGCCGCGGCGCCAGGTCGACGAGGCCGGCGTCGTGACCGAGGAACGCCAGGACCTGCTGGGCGAATCCTGGGGTGACGGCCGGGTGATCCTGTCCTGGGACCATGTGCAGCGCGCCGACAACGCGGAGCCGCCCAGCCACAATGTGGTCCTGCACGAGTTCGCCCACCAGCTCGACAGCGAATCCGGCAGCACCAACGGCGCGCCCTACCTGGGCAGCGCCGAGCGCTACCGCAGCTGGTCGGAAGTGCTCTCGCGCGACTTCGCGGCGCTGCGCCACGACGCCTGGTTCGGTCACCAGGGCGTGCTCGACCACTACGGCGCCACCAACCCGGCCGAGTTCTTCGCCGTCGCGACCGAAGCCTTCTTCGAGCAGCCGCACCGGCTGGCCGAGCGCCACGGCGCCCTGTTCGAGGAATTCCTGAAGTATTACCGGGTCGATCCGCGCGCCTGGAGTGCGCCGCCGTCCCCGGAACCGGCATTCCATGGCATGGTCTACGGGCAATGGCAATAATTTGGCTCGGCAGGGAGTTGACCGCTGCCGAGCGAGATCTTGAACTGCGTGCGTTTGCGTACAGAATACGCAGCCCAGCAGGAGCATGCTTCGGGTAACCATCGATGCAGGAGAATTCCATGTCCACCATCATTGCAGGGCACTTCCAGCTCCAGGACGAGGTCGACGTGGCGCGCCGCGCCCTGGCCGACGCCGGCTTCGCGCCGGAGCGCATCAGCAGTTTCTACCTGAGCCAGGCCGGGCAGCACGACCTGACCCCGATCGGCGGCGACAACCAGCTCTCACCGGGCGCCAGGGAGACCCCGCTCGGCGTGGTGCAGGGCTCGGCCACCGGCGGCGCGGTCGGTGCGGTGGTGGGCGCGGCGACGGCGCCGGTAACGGGTCCGGCCGGCCCGATCGTCGGCGGCCTGCTGGGCGCCCACGTCGGTTCGCTGTTCAGCTTTTCGAAAATGAAGGAAGCCGGCGAGGCGGAAGAGGGCGGGCGCGCCCCGGTCGAGCAGCGCATGGCCGGCATGCTGGTGGCCGTGGCCTTCGACGACGCCGGCCTGGAATCGCGCGCCGTCGAGGTGCTGCGCAAGCTCGGCGCGCGCCAGATCGAACGCGCACGCGGCAACATCGTCGACGGCGACTGGGCCGATTTCGACGCCTCGGTCCCGCCCGATATTTTGACCTGATGCGCTGAGCTGAGCGTCTGCTCTTGCGTGGCCACAAAGCCACGCTCTTCTGTGCCTTTGATCCAGCTCAAAGTTTCGTTGAGCTTCGCTCCTAGACTTGTCGTTTCCGGCCGGGTGGCCGGGTTTGACAAGGGGAAAAGACATGGAAGAAAAACGAGTGGCGCTGGTGACGGGTGGCATGGGCGGCCTGGGGACGGCCTTGTGCCGCCGCCTGCATGACGCAGGCTTCACGGTGGCACTGACCTATTCGCCCAGCAATACCACACCCGAGGGCTGGCTGGCAGCCCAGCGTGACGACCATTACCGTTTCACCGCCTACCAACTCGACGTGACCGACTTCGACGCCTGCGCCGCCACGGTGGCGCGCATGGTGGACGAGCTCGGCCGCGTCGACGTGCTGGTCAACAACGCCGGCATCACGCGCGACCGCAGCCTGCGCAAGATGACGTTCGCCGACTGGCGCGCCGTACTCTCGACCAACCTCGACAGTGTGTTCAACATGAGCAAGGCTGTGATCGAGCCGATGATGGCGCAGCGCTGGGGCCGTATCGTGAACATTTCCTCGGTGAATGCAAACGCAGGCGCCTTTGGGCAGGCCAATTACTCGGCGGCGAAAGCGGGCATGCATGGCTTTACCAAGGCGCTGGCGTTGGAAACGGCGCGTCACGGCATCACGGTCAACACGGTGTCGCCGGGCTACCTGCGCACCAGGATGGTCAGCGCCGTGCCGGAAGAGATCATGCAGACCAGGATCCTGCCGCAGATTCCGGTCGGACGGCTCGGCGAGCCCGACGAAGTGGCGGCCCTGGTCGCCTACCTGGCTTCCGATGCGGCAGCGTTCGTGACGGGCGCCGACATCGCCATCAACGGCGGCCAGCACATGCGTTAGGATCTAGCGCTTCTCGGCGCGCGTCTGGCAACCTATGCACAGGCGCGCTTCGGGACGCGCCTGCAGCCGCGAGTAGCCGATGTCGTTGCCGCATTCCTCGCACATGCCATAGCTGCCGTCCTCGAACTTGGCCAGGGCATGGCGCAGCACCTGCATCTGCGCGGCATTGTGCCCCGCGGCTTCGAGTGCCAGGTCGTTGAGGAGGCGCACCGTGGCCTTGTCGGCCGGGGAGGTCTCGATTTCGGGGACGGGGAGATCGTGGCCGTCGCCAGCCTGTGCATCGGCGCCGCCGCTCAGCGCACTCAGTGTATTCAGGCGCGCCTCGAGCGTGGCGCGCAATTGCGCCAGTTGACCCTGGTCCAGGGAAGCCATGGCGATCGCAGCCATGTCAGTCCCACAGCGCGCCGGCGTCCGGCGCGCTTCCCCCACCTTGTTGGAACGAAGGAAAGCGGTCCATCGCACACTCCCCACATGAATGCCTTGTGGGTTCAGTGTAGCGCGATGCGCCCCGGATGAACATGGGCGCACGCGCGGCGCGTGGCGCCCTCAGGTCGTCTTGGCGACAGGGGCGGGCGGGTTGGTGGCCTCGATCGCTGCCATGTGCGTGCGGATCTTGTCGAGCGCCATGATGATCGGTGCGGCCTGGCCGGTGGCGGCCGCGCCTGCCAAGTGCAGCAGGCCGGCGACCAGGCCGGCGACGTCGCCGATGCGGGTGATCTTGCGGATCTTCTCGGCCGACTCGGTGGTCAGGGCGATCACGCCCTGCTGCGACTTGCCGAGCGACTTCACGATGTAGGTGGCGGCGTCGGCATACAGGCCGTTGGCGCGCTGGCGCAGGAGGACCTCGTCTTCCAGCAGCGCGCGCGCGGCCGCCTGGACCTTCTCCGGGACCTCGCGTCCTTCGTAGGCACGGATGTCGCGCATGATGCGCTCGTGCAACTGGTCGGCGCAGGCGGAGAGCTGGTCGGCCAGCTCGACGATCTGGTTCACGCTGGCAAGGCCACCCTGGGCCTGGCCGCTGGATGCTTGCGCCGCGTTTGCCGCCGGGTTTGCCACCGCCGGCGCCGCCGCGGCCGCCTCGTCGTTCGTCGCGCCCGCTGGCGCCGCCTTGGTGTCGTCTTCCATACCGCCTCCGCAGAAATCAGTCGCCCGACAGGCCTTCGCGGATCATCCGCAGGTCCCGTCCGTAATTGCCGAGCATGCGCCGCACGTCCGCCTCGGACAGCTTGTGCAGGTTCTCGCGCAGCTTCTGGTGCCCGAGCGCGACTTTCGTCAGGCCCTGCAGCGCCAGGTCGTAGCGGCGGTCGATCAGCTTGTATTCGCTCGACTTGTTCAGGTAATGCACCTTGGCGAGCGTGACGAGCATGCGGTCGCTGCTTTTCGTGTTGAACGGCAGCTCGACGTCGAAAATGCCCAGCACGGTCTTCTTTTCATTCTCGTTGGTCTTGTAGTACAGCCGGGTGAGCGAGATCATGGCTTCCAGCAGGGTCTGGACGTCGGCGTCGCCGTCGCGCACCATGGTTTCCACGCTGCGGTTCTGGTAGCCCGACGCGATCACCCGCGTCAGCAGGCGCGTCAGGCCGGTGTAGGCGGCGAAGTGGCGCTGCTGCAGGCCGGAGTCGGTGTTTGCCTTGAGGCCATTGCCCAGGTCGTCGATGCGTTCGGACAAGTCGTAACGGGTGTCGCCGGCCAGCAGGCTCAGCGTCTGCATGTAGAGCACCACGGCTTTCTGCACGCTGACGAAGTCCTCGTACACGGCGCGCCGCTTGGCGTCGTTCTCGCGCGCGAGCCTGTCGGCACTGGCGGGAAGATAGGGCTGCTCGCGTTCATAGGTGTCGCGGTAGCGCCGCGACAGCTCGGAGTAGCCGCCCAGGCGCGCCGAGGCGTCGGCGAACTCGCGTACCTCGGTCAGGCTGACCGGGCCGCCGGTGCTGGCGCAGCCGCCCAGCAGCAGGCTGGCGCCCAGCAGGGCAAGCGCGGCAAGGTGACGAAACATCTTCATGGGGTCTCCTCTGCACGGCGAAGATGCCGGTCGGAAAGTCCCCATTCTGGCAAACGCTGCCGCGCGCAGCGTTGCAGTTGGTCAACTCATGCGACCTTCTTCAGGTCAAAGTGCGGGTTTTCGATAATGCCGAACAGGTTGCCGTAGGGATCGCGCACGGTGGCCACCCGGATGCCCTCGCCGACATCGGCCACCGGCGACTCCACCGTCGCGCCCAGGTTCGCCAGCCGCGCCACCTCGGCCTCGGCGTCGACCGTGCCCCAGTAGGCGGTGGCGCCGGCAGTGCCCGGCACGCCGTCCGGCACCAGGCCGAGCTCGAAACCGCCCACCTCGAAGCCGACATAGAAGGGCTGGTCGAAATAGGGCGCCCTGTCGAGCACGCGGCGATACCACTCGGTGGCTTCGACCAGTTCGGTGACGGGGTAGATGACGGTGCGCAGTCCCTGGATCATGGCGGTCTCCTTGTTATAAAGAAAATTATCTTGCCATCGAGGCCGACGCCTGTCTAGCGCTGCGGTTCGACCGGCGCCGCGCCTGCCAGCTCAGTACGCCAGCGCAGGCCTTGCGCGGTGTCGCCGCGCGGCGTGTATTCGCAGCCGATCCAGCCGCCATAGCCGAGCTCGTCAAGCAGGCGGAACAGGTAGGGATAGTTGATTTCGCCGGTGCCCGGCTCGTGGCGACCGGGCACGTCGGCCAGCTGGACGTGCCGGATGATCGGCAGCAGCGCGCGCAGGCTGTTGGCGAGATCGCCCTCCATGCGCTGCATGTGGTAGATGTCGAACTGCAGGAAGAGGTTGTCGGCGCCGCATTCGGCGATGATGGCCTGGGCCTGGCGCGAGCCGGTAAGAAAATAACCCGGCACGTCGCGGTCGTTGATCGGCTCGATCAGGAGGGCCAGGCCATGCTCCTTGAGCTTACCGGCGGCAAACTGCAGATTCGAGACATAGGCGGCGTGGGCACGCTCGTGGGGCACATTCGGCGGAATCCTGCCGGCCATGCAGTGCAGCTGCTTCACGCCGAGTTCGTCCGCGTAGTCGAGGGCGAGTTCGACGCTGTCCTGGAATTCCTGGATGCGGCGCGGGTCGCAGGCCATGCCGCGGTCGCCCGCCGCCCAGTCGCCGGCCGGGAAATTGTGCAGGACGAGCTGCAGGTCGTAGCGCGCCAGGCGTCCGGCGATCCATTCGGGTTCGCAAGCGTAGGGAAACTGGAACTCGACCGCGTCGAAGCCGGCATCGCGCGCCGCCGCGAAGCGGTCGAGGAAGCTGAGCTCGGGGAAAAGCGTGCTCAGGTTGGCGGCGAATTTCGGCATGGGGTTTCTCGTATGTTGACAGCCCGCTATCGTAGCATTCGCATGCCAAACGTGCCGGAGGTGGGCAATCGTGCGGCCGTGAAGCGGAATACGCCGATGCGTCGACCGTAGGGTGGGCACCCTGTGCCCACGCGCAATGACGCGTGGCGTTACTGTCCTTGGGACCCGGAGAGCCGCGTGCCGCCAGCGTGATTCGGGGATACTCCGCGAACGCCAGAGTGGATCGCACACAGCTTCGCCGCGCTCATGAGATAACGTAGCGCCATTTTTCGCGTGGGCACAGTGTGCCCACCCTACGGTTGATTTAGGTGGAATGCACTGGCAAACAAAAAGGACAGGCCGGCATGACCGGTCCTGTCCTTTCGTTTCAGCTTCAGCTAGCCGTGCTTAACGGTCGCGTCCACCCTGGCGCGGCGCGGCGCCGCTGCGCGGGCCGCGGTTGCCGTTGGCCGAGCGGTTGCCGCCGCCGTTGCCGGCAGGACGGCCGCCGTTGCCACCGCCGCCCGCCGGGCGACCGCCGTTGCCTGCGCCTGCACCTGCGCTGGCGCTACGCTGGCCCTGGCCGCCGCGGCTGCCGCCTGGACGGCCGCCGCGGTTCGCGTGACCCGGCGCGCCGCTGCGCAGCTGGATCGGCTGAGGTTTCGCGTTCAGGTCCGGCTCGAAGCCCGGGATCACATGGCGCGGCAGGGTCTGCTTGATCAGCTTCTCGATGTCTTTCAGCATCTGGTGCTCGTCGACGCAGACCAGCGAGACCGCCTCACCCGTGGCGCCGGCGCGACCGGTACGGCCGATGCGGTGCACGTAGTCTTCCGGCACGTTCGGCAGGTCATAGTTGACCACGTGGGGCAGCTGGTCGATGTCGATGCCGCGCGCCGCGATGTCGGTCGCCACCAGCACCTGCAGGCTGCCGTCCTTGAACTCGGACAGGGCCTTGGTGCGCGCCGACTGGCTCTTGTTGCCGTGGATCGCCATCGCGCCGATGCCGTCCTTGCCCAATTGTTCAACCAGCTTGTTGGCGCCATGCTTGGTGCGGGTGAACACCAGCACCTGGTGCCAGCTGTTTTCCTTGATCAGGTGGGCCAGCATCGGGTGCTTCTTGTCGCGGTCGACCGGGTGGATCTTCTGCGCGATCACTTCCACGGTCGAATTGCGGCGCGCCACTTCGATCGAGGCCGGGTTGTTCAGCAGGCGGTCGGCCAGGGCCTTGATGTCGTCGGAGAAGGTGGCCGAGAACAGCAGGTTCTGGCGCTTCGGCGGCAGCAGGGCCAGTACTTTGCGGATGTCGTGGATGAAGCCCATGTCGAGCATGCGGTCGGCTTCGTCGAGCACCAGGATCTCGATCTTCGAGAGGTCCACCGTGCCCTGGCCCGCGTGGTCGAGCAGGCGGCCCGGGGTGGCGACCAGGATGTCGACGCCCTGCTTGAGCAGCTTGATCTGCGGGTTGATGCCGACGCCGCCGAAGATCACGGCCGAATTCAGGTTGGTGTACTGGCCGTACAGGCGCACGCTTTCTTCGACCTGGGCCGCCAGCTCGCGGGTCGGGGCCAGGATCAGGGCGCGGATGGCGCGCGGCGCGGTCTTGTTGCGCAACGTGCCGCCTACCTTGTCGGTCGAGAGGCGCTGCAGCAGCGGCAGGGTGAAGCCGGCGGTCTTGCCGGTGCCGGTCTGGGCGCCGGCCAGCAGGTCGCCGCCGCCGAGCACGGCGGGGATCGCCTGGGCCTGGATCGGCGTCGGCGTGGTATAGCCCTGTTCGCTCACGGCGCGCACAATGGCTTCGGACAAGCCGAGGGTAGCAAATGACATAGATTCTTCTGGTAAGGTTGATTCCGCCGCCGCCGGCGCAAGCGGCGCCAGGATCGGATGGGGCAGTCGACGCCGGCGGCGCGCGTCACGCGCACACCGCCTGGAGCTACGACTGATTATAGTGATTTTTGTTGCACTGTGGAAATACCAGTGCGAAAGGCCGCCGACATGCAGTCGGCGGCCGGCAATCCGCTATTTTACGCGAAGTCGCAATTACGCGAACGGGACCATCAGCGGCACCATCTGCGCGAACACCTTCGGGCCGGCGGCAATGATGTCGCCCTTGTTCAGGTATTCGGACTCGCCGTTGAACTCGCCGACGATGCCGCCGGCTTCGGTCACCAGCAGCGAACCTGCGGCGATGTCCCAGATCTTCAGGCCCTTTTCGAAATAGCCGTCGACGCGGCCGGCGGCCACGTTGGCCAGTTCCAGCGCGGCCGAGCCGGCGCTGCGCACGCCGTGGCAGCGCGAGGCCACCACTTCGTACATGCGCAGGTATTCGGCCAGCGCGCGCGGGTCCGGGCCATGGCCGGCCGACAGCAGGGCCTTGCCGATGCGGTCGTGGTTGCGCACGCGGATGCGCTTGTCGTTCAGGTAGGCGCCGGCGCCCTTGGTGGCGGTGAACAGGTCGTTGCGGACCGGGTCGTAGACCACGGCCTGGGTGATCACGCCGCGCTGCTGCAGCGCGATCGAGATGCAGTAGTTCGGGTAGCCGTGCAGGAAGTTGGTGGTGCCATCGATCGGATCGATGATCCAGACGTATTCGCTCTCGTCGTTCAGGTTGCGCGAGGCGCCCGACTCTTCGGCGAGGATGGCGTGGTCGGGATAGGCTTTCAGCAGGGTTTCGACGATGGCCTGCTCGGAAGCCTGGTCGACGTCGGTGACGAAATCGTTGTGTTGTTTTTCCGAGACGGTAATACGGTCGAGGTCGAAGGACGCGCGGTTGATGACGGTGGCGGCGCGGCGAGCGGCCTTGATGGCCGTGTTGAGCATTGGGTGCATGGAGGCTTTTTCCGTAATTAAATGCTGACGCCCACGCGCAATCGGCGCCGTGAACCGTCGGAGTACAAGAGTGAATTATAAAGAGCAAAGCGGCGCCGAACCCGTTAGAATTCCGGCCCTTGATGCCGAAAACCCAATGTTCGTCGCCGCGCGATGACGCTATTCTAAATGAACCCGCCTGATTCCGACATCTCTCTTTTCAAACGACTGCGCTTCGTGCTGGTCGAAACCAGCCGCGCCGGCAATATCGGCTCCGTCGCCCGGGCCATGAAGACGATGGGGTTTTCCGACCTGGTGCTGGTGGCGCCGCGTTGCGAAGACCCCCTGAACGACCCGGAAGCGGTGGCTTTCGCCAGCGGCGCGACCGACGTGCTGCATGGCGCGCGCATCGTCGGCAGCATCGGTGAGGCGCTCGAGGGCTGCAATTTCGCGGCGGCGGTGTCGGCGCGCCTGCGCGAGTTCTCGCCGCCGGTGTGGACGCCGCGCGCCTTCGGCGCCCATGTGGCCGGGCAGGGGGAGCTGCGCCCGGCCCTTATTCTCGGCAATGAGCGCGTCGGCCTGCCGAACGAGATCGTCGAGCAGTGCAATGTGCTCATCAATATCCCGGCCAATCCCGCTTACTCTTCGCTCAACCTCTCCCAGGCGGCCCAGGTGCTGGCCTACGAATGCCGCATGGCGGCCGTCGGCGACGAAGTGGACAGCCGCGGCGTCGGCTTCCAGGGCGACGCCGCCAGCCTGGCCCAGATCGAAGGCATGTACGCCCACCTGGAAGAGGCCCTGGTGGCGATCGGCTTCCTGAACGCGAACAATCCGAAGAAGCTGATGCCGCGCCTGAAGCGCCTGTTCTCGCGCACCGGGCTCGAGACCGAAGAGGTCAACATCCTGCGCGGCATCGCAAGCCAGATACTGAAGCGCAAACAAGCTGGTTCGCAATGAATGCGCGTTTCGGCAAACGGAACGGACACAGCAAGGCATGCCAGTGCGGCCTGAGCCAGCTTACTGCGGCAGCTTCCAGGAACGCAGGCTGGCCAGGACGGTGAGCAGTTCGGCCGGCTCGACCGGCTTTGCCACGTGCATCTGGAAGCCGCTCGCCAGGGCCCGCATCCGGTCCTGCACCCTGGCGTAGGCCGTCAGGGCGACGGCGGGAATGCCGGCACGGCCCTGGGCCTTCTCGCGCTTGCGCAGTTCGGCGATCAGCTCGTGCCCGTCCATGTCGGGCATGCCGATGTCGCTGACGATCAGGTCGGGCTGGATGGCATCGTACAAGACCAGTGCTTCGCGGGCATTCGACGCCGTCTCGACCCTGGCCTGGGCGCTCTGCAGGACCGAGGCCAGCATGTGGCGGGCGTCCTCGTCGTCTTCCACCAGCAGGACGAGTGCGCCGGCCAGGCCGAAGGCTGCCGCGTCTGCGGGCAAGGGCAGCCGCGTGACCGGTTCCGGCGCCTCGCTTGCCGCTGACGGCTGGTCCTGGCACGCGGGGACCGGCAGGCTGACGGTAAATTCCGCGCCCTTGCCGGCGCCGGCGCTGCGCGCATGCACCGAGCCCCCGTGCAGCTCGACCAGGTTCTTGACAATGGCCAGGCCGAGCCCGAGGCCGCCGTGCTTGCGTGTCGACGTCGAATCGACCTGGGTGAAGGTGTCGAAGACGCGCGGCAGGTAGTCGGGCGGGATGCCGGGGCCGTTATCGCTGACCACGATCTCGACCTTCGACGCGGCCTGCTTCAGGACGAGCTGGACGCACCCGCCCTTGGGCGTGAACTTGACGGCGTTGGACAGCAGGTTCCACACGACCTGCTGCAGCCGCTCGGGGTCGCCCGAGACCGGGCCGGCGAGCGGGTCGATGGCCAGGTGCAGGTCGATGTCCTTGGCAAGGGCCGCCGGGCGCAGGGCCTCGACCGCCGCCTCGACCGCAGTGTGCGGCGAGAACAGGCGCACGTCCAGGCGCAGCTTGCCGTTGACGATGCGCGAGATGTCGAGCAGGTCCTCGACGATCTGGGCCTGCATGCGGGCATTGCGCTCGATGGTGCCGACGGCGCGCGTGCGCATCGCCTCGTCCAGCCTGCCCGAGCCGAGCATCTGCGCCCAGCCCAGGATCGAGGTCAGGGGCGTGCGCAGTTCGTGCGATACGGTCGCCAGGAAGTGGTCCTTGGCGTCGTTGGCCCGGGCCGCTTCCTCGTACAGGCGCTGCTTGTCCAAGGCATCCTGCTCGGCTCGGCGCCGCGCGTACAGCGCTTCCTGGTAGAGGGCGGCCTTGTTCAGGCCGATCGCGGCCTGCGCGGCCAGGGTTTCGACCAGGCGCTCGTGGCTTTCGGTAAAGCGGTCGGGTTCCGCATGGCCGAAGAACAGCCCGCCGATGACTTCGCCGTTGCCGAGGCTGACGGGTGCGGCCAGATAGGAGCACACCGGCAGGTGCCCCGGCGGCATGCCATGGTGCGGCGCCATCTTGCCGTAGCGCGGATCGCGCCGGATGTCGCCGCTGCGGATCGCCTTCTCGCCGCGGAAGGTCGGGCCGAACAGATGGGTGGCCCGGGGCAGAGGGAACTTGCTGAAGTGTTCCTTCGGCACCCCGGCAATCGTGTACAGCGTATAGCTCTCGCCCTTTTCGTCCTTCACGTTGTAGAAGAAAGCGCCGAACTGGGCGCCGGTCAACTGCGTTGCGGCGTCGGTCACGGCCTGCACGATCTTCTCGTGGTCGAGCTCCTGCAGGATCAGCAGGCCAATGGCATGCAGGGTGGCGCGCTCCCTTTCCTGCTGCAGCTGCGGACGGGCGTCCTGCACCTCGATCACGGTCCCGACCACCTTGCCGCCGCGGTGGATCGGGCTGGCCGTGAAGTGGACAGGGTAGAACGTCCCGTCGCGGTGCACGAAGGTTTCCTCGCCGCGTTCCTGCATGTTCAGGGGCGCGGCCCGGTCGATCGGGCACTCCGCGAGCGGATAAGGCGAGCCGTCCGGCCGCGTGTGGTGAACGAAATCGTGCAGCGGGGCGCCCTGGACTTCTTCCAGCCGATAACCGGTGAGCTGTTCGGCGGCCGGGTTCATGTAGACGCAACACTGGCCCTCGTCCATCACGAAGAGCGCGACGGTGGCGTTCTCGCAGACATCCTGGAGATGGGACAGCAGACTTTGGCCGAGGAGGGCGGACACGGGCAGGACGGAGAAAATGGAATGTCCCGATTATACGTGTGCTCGGCAGAAATTCCGCTCGATTTGCAAGCAGTTCCGTGTCCATGCGACAAGGAATTGCCACCCGCCTGAGGTGCCGGGCAAGCCGCAGGCAAGCTGGCGCCAGGCGGTCTGTTGCCGGCGGATCAGCGAAGTTCCGGAACGGCGGCGTCCTGCAACGCGCGCCCGGCCAGGCAGCCCGACGAGCGCAGCGTTTCGAGCGGCATCGGCCGGCCCAGCAGGTAGCCCTGCGCCACGTCGCAGCCGGCCGCCTGCAGCCATGCCAGCTGCTCGCGGGTCTCGACGCCTTCGGCGACGACCGTCAGCTCGAACCCGTGCGCCAGCGCGATCACCGCGGTGGCCAGCGTTTCCCCGGCCTGCGGCAGCGGGTACACGAAACTGCGGTCGAGCTTGAGCTGGTCGATCGGGAAGGCCTGCAGGTAGGCCAGCGACGAGTAGCCGGTGCCGAAGTCGTCGATCGACATGCGCACGCCCAGCCGGCGGACCGCGTGCATGAACTCCACCGCCCGCGTCACGTCGTCCATCAGGACGCTTTCGGTGAGTTCGAGTTCGAGGCGCTCGGCCGCCAGGCCCGTGCGGCGCAGGATGTCCTGTACGGTCTGGATGAAATCGCTGTCGCGGAACTGGCGTGCCGAGACGTTCACCGCGATGCCCAGCGGCGCGGCCGCGTGCCCGTCCAGCGACAGCACGTCGGTGCAGGCCTGCTCGAGCACCCAGGTTCCCAGTTCGCCGATCAGGCCGCTTTCTTCCGCGATCGGGATGAATTCGTCCGGTCCGATGTAGCCGTGCTCGGGGTGTTTCCAGCGCACCAGCGCTTCGAGTCCGACAGGCAGGCCGGATGCGCAGTCGAACTGCGGCTGGTAGAACACCTCCAGGGCGCGTGCGGCGAGGGCGCGGCGCAGGTCGCGTTCGAGCTGGGCGCGACGCTGGGCCGCCATGATCATGTCGCGCCGGAACCTGCCGAGGCGGTTGCGCCCGGCGCCTTTCGCCTCGTACAGCGCGGTGTCGGCGTTGCTGACCAGCTCAGCGGCAGTGCGGGCGTCGTCCGGAAACACCGCCGAGCCGATGCTGGCCGTGGCCAGGAATTCGATACCCCCGAGCTGCAGCGGGCGCTGCAGCGCATCGATGATGCGCCCGGCCAGCAGCTCCAGCTGGTCCGCATTGCCCATGGGCCTGGCAATCACGATGAACTCGTCGCCGCCGATGCGGGCCACCATGTCGCTTTCCCTCACCTGGGCACGCAGCACGGCCGCGACCTGGCGCAGCAACTGGTCGCCGGCGTCGTGCCCGGCCGTGTCGTTGACGGTCTTGAAGTTGTCCAGGTCGATCAGCAGGACGCCCACTTTCTGGCCGAGCGCGCCGGCGCGTTCGAGCGCCGCATCGAGGGTCTCGTGGCTGGCGCGCCGGTTCGGCAGCTCGGTGACGGGATCGGTGTACGCCAGGTAGGCCAGTTCGCGTTCCGCCCTGGCCATGCGCGAGCGTATCCTGCGCGACACCAGGCCGCTGGTGACGAGGGCGCCGCAGAAGGCCAGCCCCAGCAGCGCGCCGAAGCGCCACAGGTCGTCGCGGATGCCGGTCGTATCGGCGACCAGGCGCACCGACCCCAGCTCGCTGCCGCGGTAGACCACGGTCCGCGTCACGGTGACGGGCGCGATCCAGAATGGCGCGTCGCGGGCGCGGTCTTTGCCCTCGCGGCGGTAGGCGGCAAAGCGCCTGCCGTTGCGGTCGAAGGCGGCCGCTTCCTGCAGAAAAGCGGCCGAGTGGAACGAGCGCAGCATCTCGGCGGCCGCGTCGCGGTCGCTGAACATGAGCGGCGCCGCGATATTGTCGGCGATGATCGAGGCGTGCACCTGGACGTCCCCCATCAGCGAGCGGCGCAGCGCGATGAACTGGTAGGCCAGCAGGATGCAGCCCGCCACGCCGAGCGCGACGACGGCGGCGACGAGCTGGCCGCTGCCGAGCATCCTCGACAGCTGGGACTTTTCCTGCGCGCGCTTGCGCCTCATGTCGTGACGTTGCGCGCCAGGCGCAGCAGTTTCGAACTGAAGCGCAGGCCGCTGCGGTTGGCTTCTTCGGTGTCCACGTCGAAGCGGATGTGCTCGTCGCCGTCGACCGGGGTGATCGCGGCCGTCCCGCGCCCGCTGCCGTCGCGCACGATCAGCATGCCGGGCGCCGCGGCCGGACGCTCGCCCGCGCGCGCCAGCACCAGGACGTCGCAGCCGCCCTGTTTCAGCCGGGTCGCCGCATCGGCCGTGGCCCACACGCGGCCGTTGACCGCCTTCCCGTTATAGGCCTGCAGGCTGGACCACAAGGCGCTGTCGGGGCTGGCGCAGACGACGAACGGGTCGCGCGCGCGCGCCCCTTCCGGCCAGACCGTGAACTGGACGAAATTGTAGATATAGGCGGCCTTCAGCTCGACATCGCGCACCTGGGCCTGCGCGAGCGCGCAGGCGAGCAGGGCGCTTGCCGCGAGAAACGCCGATCGAATGCAGGAGCCGGGCTTCATCGGTCAGAACTGGTAGGTGAGTTTGGCGTAGAGCGTGCGGCCCTGGCGCGCCAGGTCTTCCTGCACGAATGCGGGACCGGCCGGATCGGCATAGCGCTTGCCGGTGGCATTGAACAGGCTGAACGACAGGTCCGCGCTCGCAACGGGCCGGATGCCGGAGAGCGTCAGGTTGGCGGTGCAATAGCCGCCGGTGCGGGCATGCTCGGTCAGGCGCGAAGACAGGCATTGCAGTTCGCCGCCCAGCCGGATATCGGCCACGATCGGCGCGACCAGGTTGAGTTTTGCCAGGTGGCGCGGGGAATTGACCAGCGCCGCGCCGCTGCCGTCCTGCGAGTGCTGCCATGCGTAGCTGGCGCGGACGCGGGCGCCGCCGTCGAGCAGGCGCTCGAGCGCCGCTTCCATGCCGCTGGCGCGCGCCCGCGCGACATTGCGGAAGACCAGCACGCCGGTGTCGTCGTCGGCCTGCTGGGTGATCAGGCCTTTCATTGCGTACTGGAATGCCGACAGGGTCGCGTGGCCGGCATTGCCCAGCGCGTGCTCGAGCACCATCTCGTAGGTCCGGATGCGTTCCGGTGCCAGTTCGAGGTTGCCGGCCTGCACGCTCGAATTGGCCGGCGCGTAGTACATCTCGTAGGCGTTCGGGGCGCGGAAGGCGGTGCCCTAGATCAGCTTGACGGTGTCGGCAGGCGTGATCTTGTAGAGCAGGGCGGCGCGCGGGCTGGTGCTGCCTGTTGCGCCGCCGTGGCGGTCATGGCGCAGGCCCAGGTTGAGCAGCAGCTCATCGCCCAGCCGGATCTCGTCCTCGACGAACACGCCGCTGCGCCGGCCATCCCTGCGGTCGTCGAGCAGCACCTGGTAGGGCTGCAGGTCGTAGTTGAACTGGTCGCGCCGCGCGTCATGCTCGACATCGACGCCGAACAGGATCTTGTGCCCGTCCAGCGCGGTGAGCGTAGCCTGCACGGCCGCGCCGTACCAGCGCGCATGGCCGCCGTCGATATTCGTGACGCGGGGCGCCGACTGGCCCGGGTAGTCGCCGGTGCCGAGGTAGTCGGCCTTACCCCAGAGCGCCTGGGCCGACAGGCTCAGGTCTGGCGTGAGCTCGCGCTCATAGGACAGGTGGACCATGCTTTGCGCGTCGACGGTCCGGTTGGGCGTATTGAACACCGCGCCGAACGAAGCGGTCGGGATTCCCCTGGTGCGGTGCACATGGGTGGCCGACAGCTTCAGGCCGGCGTAGCTTGCCTTGACGAGGACATTGCGTGCCCGATCGAAGTCGAGGCGCTCGGCCACGCCGCGGTTCTGGTCGGGGGTGTCGAACTGTGGGAAGTACAGATCCTCGCCGTCGCGGTTATAGCTCGTGGCCGACAGCACCAGGTCGGCGCCGTTCTGCCCATGCCAGCCCCAGCTCGCGCGCAGCTTGCGCTCGCCGTGCCGGCCGGCCGCCAGCGCCGCGCGCGCGCCGCCGACGTCGCTGCCATCCTTGGTGATGACGTTGATGACGCCAAACAGGGCGTTGGAGCCGTACACGGCCGAGCCCGGACCCGGAACGAACTCGATGCGCTGCACCAGGTCCATGTCGACCAGGCCTTCGCTGCCCAGCAGCGCCTGGTCGTACACCGCGTCGTTGGCGCGCGCGCCATCGATCAGGAGCAGGAAGCGGCTGTTGTAGTCGCCCGGCCGCAGGAAGCCGCGCGCACCGAGGTAGCTGTAGTTCCGGTCCTCGGTGACATAGACTCCAGGCAGCGTCGCCAGGGCCTCCGCCAGGGTGCGCCAGCCGAACTCCTTGATGTCGGCCGCGGTCAGGACCACGACCGCCGAAGGCGCTTCATTGATGAGCTGTTCGAACTTCGACGCGGCGGTAACCGTGCGCAGCGCGACGAGCTGTTCGAACGGCAAGGCGGCCAGGCCGTCGGCCTGTGCTTCGGCTTGTGTAGCCGCCACGCTTGGGCTTGCAATAGTGCTGGCAAGAACCGACAGGACGCAGGCGCTTACGCGGGTTCGCATGTGGAAGGGGGAAATCATCAGGGGGCGGCGCCAGCACCGGAACTGGGGAAAAATGTTACTTATCGGAACATAATAATGCCAGTTAGCAATACTTCGTCGCGCGTTCCATGGCTGCTTGCTTCATAAATACAACAGATACTCCCACCGGCGCTGCGCTGCACCCGGATCAGCCCGATCGCCGGCGCCGCATCGTCCTCGCGTGCGCTGCCGCCAGACGCGTACCAGGGCGTGGTCATCCACGCATATCACGTAGAAACCGTGTACGTACGTCGTCCGCGAGGCGGGCGGGCGCGGCCGGCTGGGCGGCCCCGGTGGAAGGCGAGCGCGAGCGGGCCTGTCAGCCGCGGCGCGCCGCCTCGATCGCCGCGATGTCGATCTTGCGCATTCCCATCATCGCCTCGAAGGCACGCTTCGCCACGGCCGGATCGGGATCGGCGATGGCTTCGGTGAGCACGCGCGGCGTGATCTGCCACGACAGGCCCCACTTGTCCTTGCACCAGCCGCAGGCGCTTTCCTGGCCGCCATTGCTAACGATCGCATCCCACAGGCGGTCGGTTTCCTCCTGGTCGTCGGTGGCGACCTGGAAGGAAAAGGCTTCGCTGTGCTGGAAGGCCGGGCCGCCGTTCAGGCCCAGGCAGGGGATGCCCAGCACCGTGAATTCGACCGTCAGGACGTCGCCCTGCTTGCCGGCAGGGTAGTCGCTCGGGGCATGATGCACCGCCTTCACTGCGCTGTCCGGGAAGGTGTCGGCATAGAAGCGGGCGGCTTCCAGCGCCGTACCGTTGAACCAGAGGCAAATCGTGTTCTTGCTTGTCATGGCATTTCTCCGACGGTTGAGGAAGCGATGGACCCGATCAGGGCGGGGTGTATGGGGGCGATGATGGCCTGCTCATGGCGCCAGCGCAATCACTTCATCGCCCGGCATCGGCCGGCATTCGGCGCCCAGCGGTTCCCAGCCGCGCCGCACGACGATGCGCTCGCGGTCGTGGCAAAGCTCCACGCGCCGCGTTCCCGGCGCCTCGCGGCGCACGAATTCCTCGATTGCGTCGGGCACGCTCACGCGCAGCGCGAGGGCATGGACGTCGACGATCGGGTGGTCGTTCAGGTGCACCAGCGGCACGAACTGGCCGGCGAACATCAGCAGGCGCGAGGGAATCCTGATTGGGCCGGCCGTGTAGCCCTGGGCGCGCAGCCAGTCCTGGGCCGCGCTGCGCACGTCATCGCGGGTGCCGGCCTGCCCGGCGGGACGGCCCCAGGCGCTGGCGATCAGTTCGGCCACCCACTGGTTGCAGTTCTGGTAGCGGGTGCCGAAGGCATAGGCATTGGCGCTGTACTGGCCGGCCAGCAGCGACAGCGCCAGCGGCTTGTCCAGCGCCGCCTGCGCCAGGGGCGCGGCTTTCTCCTCGGGCGGGAACAGTAGCGCCACGTGACCCCGCGCTGGCGCGTCCGCGCCCAGGGCGAAGCCGGCCACGCCCTGGTCGAACAGGCGCGGGCGCGACTCCTCGCAGGCGTAATACAGCTGGCGCACCGCCCAGGGACCGCCCGGATTGTCCTTCAAGGCGACGCCCGCGTGCGAGTAGAGCAGGCCGAAGCGGGAGAGGTCGACGCCGGCGCGGGCAATCAGGGCGACCTGCTGGCCCGAGCGTTCGAGCTCGGCCTTGACCGCGCCGGCGAAGCGCAGCACGCGGTCCTGGTCGGCCGCAGTGATCGCCTGGGGCCGCTCGCAGAAGGTCGGAAGGCCGGCCCAGGCGCCGCCGCAGGCGGACAGGGCGAGGGCGGCGGCGCCGGCGCCGGCGCGCAGCAACATCAGATCGCGACTTTTTGCGAACCCAGTTCGCGGTACCACTCGTCCTGCAGGGCCAGGAAGAAGGGCTGGCGATCGTCGGCGTGGGCGAATTCGTAGCCGTAGACGCGCTCGTTGACGCGCACCAGTTCGCCCGCGTTCACGCCGCGCCCGGCCAGTGCGCGGTTCGGCACGTCGAGGTAGAACTCGCGGACCGGGCCGGCGGCGGTGGCGCGCAGGGTCATGCGGGTGGTGTCGGGCTTGGCCGGCGCCTGGACGACGTCGATCACGCGGTATTCGCCCGCGGCCACGCGGCGGTCGCCGCTCGAGCTGTCGCTGGAGGCGCCGATCGAGTCGGAGACGCTGCCCGACGAGGCCGAGCCGGCGCTCGAGGCCACGGAGGAAGCGCTGTCGGCATGGGCCGGCAGGGCGCAGGCGGTGGCGAGGACGGCCAGGCAAATGGCACGGGAGAAAATGGAAATGGTCATGGAAGTCTTTCGTGGTCGCGCTGAATGCGCATATGGTACAAGCCCTGCGCGCTGCTGAGAAGGCGCGCTCGTGCGGCTTGTCCGATTGTTCAGACGCTCTGCCGGGTGCACACGGGATGGTTTGACGATACCCGTAGGGTGGGCGCCCCGTGCCCACCAGATTGCAAGCGTGGATCGAATCAGTGGGCACAGGGCGCCCACCCTACGGTCGCAGCCGCTTCGATGCAAACAATATTTGCATTTGAGCCGCCGCATGCAAATCCTGTTTGCATCGTTATCACCCATGCCATCATTCCGACGAATCCCTCTAGTTCCGGCGCGTCTTGTCGCCATTGCTTTGGCGTACACTAGGACAATAGCAACAAGGATCCACCGATGGAGACAAGCCGCAGAACCTTCCTGAAGGCAGGCGCATTGGCCGCGCTCGTCCTGGCCGCCGGCGGCGGCATCTGGCGCGCCACCCATGCACCGGCACCCCAGCGTTTCGTGCTCGACGGCGAGGCGCGTGCGGCGCTGGGCGCCATCGTGCCCGCGATCCTGGCCGGCGCCTTGCCGCTCGATGCCGCCGAGCGCCGGAATGCCGTCGCCGCCACCATCGAGGGCGTGCATGCCGCCATCGGCAAGCTGCCGCTGGCCGTGCAGAAGGAGGTGCAGGACCTGTTCGGCCTGCTCGCGCTGGCGCCGGCGCGGCGCCTGCTCACCGGCATCCCGGACGGCTGGGCCACGGCCCGCGAGAGCGAGGTCGCGGCCTTCCTGCAGGACTGGCGCACCCACCGCTTCGCCCTGCTGCGCACCGCCTACGGCGCGCTGCACGACCTGGCGCTGGGCGCCTGGTATGCCCAGCCAGCCAGCTGGAACGCGATCGGCTACCCCGGCCCGATCAAAGAACTGTCCTGAGGAAGCGGCCATGATCGAACAAGCCATCCAACCCGCCGCCGGCATCATTCCCGACCCGGTCCGGGAAGGCATTGCGCGCGGCTGGAAGATTCTCGACGCATCAAGGCTGGAAGCCGACCGCACCCTGGAGGCCGACGTGGTCATCGTCGGCAGCGGCGCCGGTGGCGGCGTCACGGCCGAGATCCTGGCGCTGGCCGGCCTGGAGGTCCTGATCGTGGAAGAGGGCGCGCTGCGCTCCTCGCAGGACTTCAAGATGCGCGAGGCCGAGGCTTACCCCTCGCTGTACCAGGAGTCGGCCGCGCGCCAGACCCTCGACAAGGGCATCAAGATCCTGCAGGGGCGCACCGTGGGCGGCTCGACGACGGTCAACTGGACTTCGAGCTTTCGCACCCCCACGCCCACGCTCGACTACTGGCGCTCGCATTTCGCCCTGGCCGACTACGAGATCGAAGCCATGGCGCACTGGTTTGCTGTCATGGAAGCGCGCCTGAACGTGAGCGACTGGCAGGCGGCGCCGAACGAGAACAACGCGCTGCTCAAGCGCGGCGCCGACAAGCTCGGCATTTCCTCCGGCCTCATCCGCCGCAACGTCCGGGGCTGCTGGAACCTTGGCTACTGCGGCATGGGCTGCCCGACCAACGCCAAGCAGTCGATGCTGGTCACGACCATTCCCTCGTCGCTCGACCATGGCGCCCAGCTCGTCACGCGCGCCCGCGCCGAGCGCTTCGTGTTCCGGGGCGAGCGCGCCGACGAGCTGCTCTGCATCGGCCTGCAGCCCGACGGCATCGCGCCGAACGGCCGCACCCTGCGCCTGCGCGCGAAGCATTTCGTGGTGGCCGGCGGCGCCATCAACTCGCCGGCCCTCCTGATGCGCTCGAACGCGCCCGACCCCAGGAAGCTGCTCGGCAAGCGCACCTTCCTGCATCCGACCCTGATCTCGGCCGGCATCTTCCCGCAGCGCGTGGACGCGTATGCCGGCGCGCCGCAGACGGTGTACTCCGACCATTTCCTGCACACCGCGCCGATCGACGGCCCGATGGGCTACAAGCTCGAGGCCCCGCCGCTGCATCCGGTGCTGCTGGCGACGACGATGAACGGCTTCGGCCAGGACCATGCCGCGATGATGCGCCAGTTCCCCCACATCCAGGGCATGCTGGCCCTGCTGCGCGACGGCTTCCACGAGGACTCGCCGGGCGGCGCCGTGCAGCTCAAGGACGGCGCCGGCGTACTCGATTATCCGCTCAACGACTTCCTGTGGGACGGCGCGCGCCGCGCGCTGCTCACGATGGCCGAGATCCAGTTCGCCGCCGGCGCCGGCAGCGTGCGCCCGGCGCACGAAAGCGCGCGCGCCTACACCAGCTGGGGCGAGGCGAAGCGCGAGATCGCGGCGCTGCCGCAGCAACTGCACATGACGCGCGTCGCCTCGGCCCACGTGATGGGCGGCTGCGCCATGTCCGGCGACGAGCGCCTCGGCGTCACCACGCCCGAGGGGCGCTACCGCGGCATCGCCAACCTGTCGGTGCACGACGGCTCGCTGTTCCCGACCTCGATCGGCGCCAATCCCCAGCTCTCGATCTACGGCATCGCGGCGCGCCTGGCGAGCGGCCTGGCGCAGAAACTGACCGGCAGGCCGGCGCCGCGCCTGGCGGGGTAAGCGGATGAACGCCAGGCGCATGACCCGGCTGGTGCTGCTGGCGCAGGCGCTGGCGGCGCTGGCGATCGGCCTGGCGGGCTGGCGCTGGGGCGGCGTGGCGCCCTGGCTGGCCGCCATCCTGGGGCCGGGCTGCGTGGTGCTGGTGCGCCTCCTGATCAACATGAACAACTTCGTGCTCAGCGCCTGCTTCGCCAGCCCGACGCCGCCGGCGTATCGCCTGGGCCCCGGCGCCTTTGCGCGCATGCTCGCCGCCGAGTTCCGGGCCAGCATGCTGGCCACCTCCTGGCTCATGCCGCGCGCCACGTCCTGCCTGCGCGTCTATCCGGATGCGTCCGCCGTGCCGGTGCTGCTGGTGCACGGCTATGGCTGCAACGGCGGCTACTGGGCCGGTCTCGGCCGGCGCCTCGAGCGCGCGCGCATCAGCCACGCCACGGTCGACCTGGTGCCGCTGGCCGGCGACATCGACGGCTACGTGCCGCTGGTCGAGCGCGCGGTCGAGGAACTGCGCGCCGCGACCGGCGCCGACCGGGTGGCGATCGTGGCCCACAGCATGGGCGGGCTGGTGGCGCGCGCCTGGATGCGCAGGCACGGCGCCAGGCGGCTGGCGCGCCTGGTCACGCTCGGCACGCCGCACTTCGGCACGGGCCTCGCGCGTTTCGGGCTGGGCGTGAACGCCCGCCAGATGGGGCGCCGGGGCGAGGCCGCCAGCAGCTGGCTGCAGGCGCTGGCCGACAGCGAGGACGGCGCGCGGCGCGCGCTGGTCACCTCGATCTTCTCGCACCACGACAACATCGTCTCGCCCCAGACTTCCAGCGAGCTGCCGGGCGCGCGCAACATCGCTTTCGGCGGCGTCGGCCACGTGGCCCTGGGCCACGATGCGCGCGTGCTGCAGGCCGTCATGGACGAACTGGCGGCGCTCGGCGCCGCCAACCCGCGGCAGGCACCCAGCCAGGCAGCCCCGCCGGCGTGATAAAGTCCGTCTTCACGACTTCCGGAGCCAACGTGGCGGCACGCATCCATATCATCGACGACGATCCTGCTTCCTTCGCCGCCATGGCGCGCCTGTTGCGCGAGCGCGGCCATGTCGTCAACACCGGCGTCCACGATCCGCTGCCGCCCGACCTGGTGCTGTGCTGCGCGCGCCACGAGCGCGCCATGGAGCTGGCAGGACGCAGGCGCGGCGCGCTGGTGGCCCTGGTAGGGGCGGGCGACGTTCGCGAGCGCGACGCCCTGCTGGCCGCCGGTTTCGACGGCTACATCGCGCTGCCCTTCGAGGCCGGCAGTTTCGCCGACGAGGTCGAGGCCTTCCTGCCTGCGGCGGCGCCGGCCCTGCTGGTGGTCGACGACGACGCATTCATGCTCGAGGTCCTGGCCGACATGGTGGAGCAGGAGGGCTGGCGCGTGCTGACCGCGTCCTCGGGCGAACAGGCGCTGGCCCGGCTGGCGCGCGAGCCGGTGGGCGTCGTGGTGAGCGACCATTTCATGCCGGGCATGACCGGCGCCGCGCTGCTGGCGCAGGTGCAGCGCCTGTACCCGGCGAGCGTGCGCATCCTGCTCTCCGGCGAGGTGGAAGAGGAAGAGATCCGGGCAGCGCTGCGCAGCGGCGCCGCCGACCGCTTCTTCGCCAAGCCCTGGATGGGCGAGGCCCTGGTGGCGGCGCTGCGCGAGGCCGCGGCCCTGCAACAAAGGCGCGCGAGCGTTTAGAATCTGCATTCTAGCGTGCGCTCCTACAATGGGCGACAGCGAATGAGGATGCAATGAACAAGAAGATCAAGGACCTGGAGCAGGAAGAGGAAGAACTGGCGCGCGCGGTGCGCAACTCGGCGCAGCAGATCTGGCAGGCAGGCCTGGGCGCCTTCGCCAAGGCCCAGCAGGAGGGCGGGCGCGCATTCACCCGTCTGGTGCGCGACGGCACCGAGCTGCAGAAGCGCGCCCGCAAGGTGGAAGATGCGACCGACACGGTGGCGCGCAAGGCCGAGCGCTCGAGCCGGCGCGCGTCGGGCACCTGGGGCAAGCTGGAACAGGTGTTCGAGGAACGCGTCGCGCGCGCCCTGGCCGTCATCGACGTGCCGGCGCGCAGCGAGATGGAGGCGCTGAACCACCGGATCGACGAGCTCGAACGCATGTTGGCCGAGCTGAGCGTGGCCGCGCCGGAGGCGCCGGCGCCGAAGCAGGCCGCCGCGAGGAAGGCCGCCGCGAAGAAGCCGGCCGCGAAGAAGCCGGCGGCAAGGAAGTCCCGGGCGCGGGCGGCGGGCGGCGATGGCGAATGAAGCCGGGCCGCCGGCAGTGTCGCCGGGGTGGCGTTCGATGTTATGCTTGCGGGTGACACCATAAATGCCGCCTTCCATGCTACAGAAAGCTCCACGCCGCACCCGTGAACGCATCCTCGAGCTCTCGCTCAGGCTGTTCAACGAGTTCGGCGAGCCGAACATCACGACGACCGTCATTGCCGAGGAGATGAACATCTCGCCCGGCAACCTGTACTACCATTTCCGCAACAAGGACGACATCGTCAATTCGATCTTCGTGCAGTTCGAAGCCGAGATCGAGCGCATCCTCACCGTCCCGGCGGGGCGGCGCTCGAACATGGAAGACGTGTGGCTCTACCTGCACCTGATGTTCGAGCTGATCTGGCGCTACCGCTTCTTCTACCGCGACCTGAACGACCTGCTCTCGCGCAACCGCAAGCTCGAGCTGCACTTCAAGGCCATCCTGGCGCACAAGATCAAGGTCGCGCGCCAGCTCTGCGAAGACCTGCGCAGCGAGGGCTCGCTCGACGCCGGCGACCAGCAGATCAGCGCGATGGCGACCAACATGGTGGTCGTGGCGACCTACTGGCTGTCCTACGAGTACGTGCGCAATCCGCGCAAGTACAGCGAGCAGCAGGCCATCGCCGACGCGCTCGCGCGCGGCTGCTACCAGGTGCTGTCGATGCTCGGTCCCTACCTGCGCGGCGACACCCGGCTGCTGTTCGAGAAGCTCTCCGAGGAGTACCTCAAGAAGCTTCCGGAAGAAGGCCGCGACCCCAGCGCCTGAACAAACCCAGGAGGGCGGCGTCGCGCCGTCCCGCCGTACCAACGTACTGTCTTCGACAGCGCGCCTTGCCCCGCGGGGTTTGCTCGAGCGCTGTCACACGATCGGAATGCACATGAAATCAATCGCTGTCTACTGCGGCGCCTCGAACGGCGCCAAGCCCGTCTACGCCGACGCGGCGCGCCAACTGGCGCGCGCCCTGGTCGAACACAACATCGCGCTGGTCTACGGCGGTGGCAAGGTCGGCCTGATGGGCGTGATCGCCGACGAGGTGCTGCGCCTGGGCGGCGAAGCCACCGGGGTGATCCCGCGCGCCCTGGTCGAGCGCGAAGTCGGCCACGCCGGCCTGACGCGCCTGTTCGTGGTCAAGGACATGCACGAGCGCAAAGCCATGATGGCCGACCTGGCCGAGGGCTTCATCGCCATGCCCGGCGGCTTCGGCACGCTGGAAGAACTGTTCGAGATGGTCACCTGGGCCCAGCTGGGCATCCATGCCAAGCCGATCGGCCTGCTCAATACCGAGGGTTTCTACGACGGCCTGGTGGCCTTTGCGCGCCACCAGGAACAGGAAGGCTTCGTGCGTACGGCGCACGTGGGGATGATGAACGTCGATGCCGATGCCGGGGCGCTGGTGAAGCGCCTGCGCGCGCTGGCAGGACCCGCGGCCTGAACGTAGGGTGGGCACGCCGTGCCCACGCGTTACGGGCGCATCCCTCGGACACGTGCGGTGATATATCGCCCGTGCTGTCTCACCCTGCCATGATCGATGTACGGCTGACGGACGCCGTGCGAGCGGCATATCCCGGTACGTGGTCAGCCGTCGAGGCACGTAAGGCGTGGGCACAGGGTGCCCACCCTAATGTGATGGACTCCACCCTCCTGATATCGGCATCATTGTGCCAAGCGTGCCAGATTGGGCTGGCACGCTAAAACAAGAGGGGGAGTCACCATGAATGCTAGCGCAAAAGTAGTTGGTTTGGATATTGCGAAGGACGTGTTCTTCGCGGTCGGGCTCGATGGAAACGGCAAACGGGTGTTCAAGAGTAAGCTTTCTCGAGACCAGGTGCTTGCGCAGTTCGCGCAGATGGCTCCGGCGATGATTGGTATCGAAGCGTGCGCGGGTTCGCATTACTGGGCACGCAAGCTCGTCGAAATGGGACACGACGCCAAACTGATTGCGGCCCAACACGTCAGGGCATATGTCACCGGTAACAAGAACGACATGAACGACGCTGCTGCAATTGCCGAGGCGCGCTCGCGTGGGGCAACCAAGTATGTGCCGATCAATACGGCTGCACAGCAAGATTTGCAGATGCTGCACCGCGCTCGCAGCGCCCTGATGACGGAACGGGTGGCGATGATCAACAGGATCAGGGCGTTTGCCGGGGAATATGGCCGGGTGTTTCCCAAGCGCGTGGAAAGATTCCGCGACGGACTGAAAGCATGGCTGAACGATCTGGACAATGGTTTGTCTGGTATGGCCCTGGAGACGTTCCGGGAGCTCAAGGCCCAGCTGGACGACAAGGACGAGAGGATTCAGGCGTACGACCGACGTTTGAACCAGGCAGCCAAGTCGGAACTGGCGAAGAAACTGATGGAGGTGCCGGGTGTGGGGCCGTTGACGGCAACGGCAGTGCAGGCAACCATCGCCGATCCGCGCCACTACAAGAGCGCGCGGGACTTTGCAGCGAATTTAGGCCTCGTGCCACGCGAGCATAGCAGTGGAGGCAAGCAGCGCCTGTATGGCATTACCTGCAGGGGCGACAGCTATCTGCGCACCCTGCTCATACACGGAGCGCGCAGTGCACTGAGAACAGCAAGCGGCAAGCCCGACAAGCTGCTGCAGTGGGCAACAAGGCTGGCAGAACGGCGCAGTTTCAACGTTGCCGCGACTGCGCTGGCCAACAAGATGGCCAGGGTGATCTGGGCGTTGATGGCGCATGGACGCCCGTACGTTCCGGCCTGGTCGAAAGACACGCCCAGGCCGGCCTGAAAAGACTGTCGATTAACTCAGCAACAGCAAGGAGCAACCGCCAAGTTTGCGACGAGAAGAAAGAATGATGCCAACAGGTTGGACCGGCGTCGGGTGAATCCGTAAACTGTAGTGGCCATCAAGGCCGTCACCCTATGAGGATCCTGACGCGCGTATCACATCAGGGCCAGAGCACTGGAAACGCTCAACATACAGGCCGAATAGATACAAGCAAACTCTTCCTAACGGCAAAAATTCAATCTTCTTCTTGCAAATCGGGTGGAGTCCATAGATACGGTTCAGTCCGCCAGCGCGGCAGCCGGCGCCTGCTCTTCGGGCGCCGTCGCCAGGCTCGCGCAGCGCCCCGGCCGCGCCACGTGCAGCTCGACCAGCCTGGCGATCTCTTCGGCCGCCACCGGCTTGCTGAACAGGTAGCCCTGCATCTCGTCGCATTCGTTCTCGCGCAGGAAGAGACACTGCTGCTCGGTCTCGACGCCCTCGGCGATCACCTTCAGGTTCAGCTTGTGGCCGAGCGAGATCACGGCCATCGCGATCGCCTGGTCGTCCGGGTTGTCCGCCAGTTCGCTCACAAAGCTCTTGTCGATCTTCAGGCGGCTGATCGGGAAGCTCTTCAGGGCCGACAGGCTGGAGTAGCCGGTGCCGAAGTCGTCGATCGACAGCGACACGCCCATCGCCTTCAGTTCGCGCATGGTCCCGACCGACTTCTGCAGGTCGCGCATGATGAGGCTCTCGGTCACTTCCAGTTCCAGCAGCGCCGGCGGCAGGCTTGAATCGACCAGGGCGGCGGCGACCCGGTCGACCAGGCGCGCTTCCTCGAACTGGCGCGCCGAGACGTTCACCGAGACCGTGATCGGCCCCAGGCCGGCTTCGCGCCAGGCCTGGGCCTGGCGGCAGGCGGTGCGCACCACCCAGTCGCCGATCGGCACGATCAGGCCGCTCTCCTCGGCCAGGCCGATGAAGCGCTGCGGCGGCACCACGCCGTGTTCCGGATGGCGCCAGCGGATCAGTGCCTCGACGCCGAAGATGCGTCCGCTCTTCAGGTCCACCTTCGGCTGGTACAGCAGGTAGAAGCTGTTCCCGCCGCCGCCTTCCACGGTCGCCTGGACCGCCTGGCGCAGGCCGTCGAGCAGCACCAGCTTTTCCTCGACGCTGGCATTCATCTCGCGGGCGTAGAACTGGAAGTTGTTGCTGCCCAGGTCCTTGGCGCGGTACATCGCGGCGTCCGCATTCATGAGCAGGGTGCTGGCGTCACGCCCGTCGCGCGGGTACATCACCACGCCCATGCTGCAGCTGACCTGCACCGCCTGGCCGGCCACCTGCACCGGTTCGGTGACGGCGACGCGGATCTTCTCCAGCAGCGGCGCCAGCGCCAGCGGTTCGGTTCCCTGGTTGGGCAGCAGGATGACGAATTCGTCGCCGCCGAAGCGCGCCAGGGTGTCGTTGCGGCGCAGGCAGGCGCCCATGCGCTTGCTGACCACTTTCAGGAGCTCGTCGCCGGCCTTGTGGCCGAGGCCGTCGTTGACCAGCTTGAAGCCGTCGAGGTCGACGAAGGCGAGCGCCACGCCGGCGTCGTTGCGCGCGGCATTGCGGATCGCCTGCTCGATGCGGTCGTGCATCAGGTTGCGGTTGGGCAGGCCGGTGAGCTCGTCGTGGTGGGCCATGTGGAAAATGCGCTCCTCGGCCAGCTTGCGCTCGGTAATGTCGCGCACGATCGCGACCACGCCGTCCTCGACGGCCACGACCTGGCGGTGCAGCCAGCGGCCCTGGGCGCTCGGCGCGTGTGCCTGCCATTCGCCCTCGCGCGGCTGGCCGGTGCTCGCCACCAGCGCCAGGTCGTCGAAGATGCCGTTGGTGCGGAAGTGGGGCAACAGCTCGCACAGCCGGGTGCCGCGCAAGGCCTCCTGGCCGAGGCCGAAGATGGTTTCGGCGGCCGAGTTGGCGGCCTCGATCTCGAAGTCGGCGACTGCGCCGCGACCGTCGCGCACCGCGCGCAGCACGCAAAAGGCGTCGAGGCTGCCTTCGGAGGCTGCGGCATAGGTCTCCTGGGCGCGGCGCGCGCGGCGGCGGGCCCTGGCCAGTTGCCAGGACCACACCGAGATCACCCCGACCACGACCAGCAGCAGGGCGCTGGCGGCGCCGGCGGCCAGCAGCCAGGTGCGGCGTCCCTGCTCGAAGGGCGCGAACTGTTCGTCGCGCGCGAGGCCGACCACCACCGCCAGCGGGAAGCCGTGCAGGCGGCGCACGCTGGTGTAGCGGGCCAGGCCGTCGGGCGCGCCGCGGCGCAGCGCCACCGTTTCCTGCGCCGCATGGCCCAGCTCGATGCGCTGGCCCCAGCTGACCTGGTCGCCGATGCGCAGCGCGCGCATCAGGCCGTCGGTGCCGGCCAGGCCCAGCATCCCATGCTCGCCGTCGCGCCCGTGCTCGTAGGCGCTGGTGAAATAGTTCGGGTCGACTTCGACGATGGCGATGCCGGCGAAGCGGCCGGCGGCGTCGTTGATGCGGCGCGTGAAGTGCAGGTGCGGCTCGGCATTGATGGCGTCGCCGATGGTCGCGCCGACGAAGGGCTGGCCCTCGTCGTTGTCGCGGTGGTAGAGGAAGTAGGCGGCGTTCGAGACGTCGAGCGCGCCTTCGTCGGGATTCCTGGCGACGATGCGCCCATCGCGGTCGGCGATGGCGACCACGAACACCACGGAAGGGGGCAGCAGGCCCTGCTGGGTCAGCGCGGGCAGGGCGCCTTGCGCGCCCTTCAGTTCGACCGCGTACTTGAGCACTTTCAGGGTCTGGTCGATGCCGTTCAGGCTGCGCGCCATCTGCGCCTCGTAGGTGTCGAGCCGTTCGCGCGTGGCCGCCTCGGCGGCGGTACCCGCGGCCTTGCGTTCCGATTCGATGAACTGCAGCGTCAGCGGCCACATGGCCGCCAGCAGCAACAGCGCGAACAGGGGCAGGGCGACGTAGGTTTCGAGTCCGCGGCCGAGCCATCTCGCCAGGTTGTTGCGGCGCGCCGGGCGGCGGACCCCGGGCTTGGGTGTGCTCATATGTTCTCTCAAGGTACCAGCAGGACCCGGCGCACGCTGGAGTCGAGCGCATCGCGCTCGATGTAGCCGATCAGGCCGGTATCCTCGGCAACGGCGCGGCGCACCGCGGCGCTGCCCGGCAGCTCGCGCGGCGGCTGGCCGCGGCCGGTGAAGACCATCTTCGACCAGTACGCCTTGAGCAGGGCCGGGGTCTTGCCGGCGACGCGCTGGTAGAAGGCGTTGCGCTCATCGGAACCGAGCGGCTGGTCGACGGCAGTCGCCAGCGCCCCGCTCGGGAAGCGCGCGCTCTGGCCGAGGAAGATCGCCGCCACCTGGTCGGGGCGCAGCGTGTCGACGGTGCTGCGCGCCGACACGATCACCACCAGCTCGGCGGCCTGGCCGGCGGCGCAGGCAAGCAGCAGCGCGGCGGCGGCGAGCAGCCTGGAAGTTGGATTGCGCATGTCTGCCTCAGAACACGAAGTCGAGGGCCGCACTGCTCACGTGCGCCGTCCGGCCGGAACGGAAGCCCGGCCCGAGGTTCATCATCGTGCCGCGCGAGCCGGCGCGCGGGGTCACGCGGTCGTACTGCAGCTTGAGGGCGAGGTTCGCGGCCAGGTCCCAGCGCAGGCCGGCGCTGAGGGTCGACTGCGAAGGGATCGCACGCAACATGGTGTCCACACTGGCATTCAGGAAGGCGCCGGCCTGGGCGTAGGGCGGCGGCAGGCCATCGAGTTGCAGCACATGTGGGCCGTCGGGCTTCCTGCCCCAGGTGCGGGCATAGGCGAGATAGGGCGTGAACGCGCCGCGGCGGCAACCGGCGCTGGCGTATGCCGAGTTGGCGGCGCCGAGGTAGGCATCGACACGGTAGTGGCTGGCTTCACCCAGGAAGAACCATTGCCCCGGGTCGTAGTTCAGGCCGATGCTGGCGGCGGTGGCGCGCTTGCGCTCCATGGCCAGTCCGTCGGCGATCGCCCGGCCCTGGTCGCCGAAGGCGCGCAGGCCGTCGAACAGCTGCGGGAACAGCGTGATCGTCAGGCGCGCGGTGAGGATGGATGCGCGCAGGCTCAGGTCGCCGCGTTCGATGGTCTGCGACAGGCCGGCGATGCCGCTGCCGCGCAGGCGCGCGCCGCCGTAGAGTGCCATGTCGGTGCGGCCGGCGAAGGCCTGGGTCGTGCTGCGGACGGTTTCGCCGTTCCAGCGCCAGCTGAGGTCGGCGCCGTCGCTGCTCGACAGCGGAATCGCGCCGTAGATCTCGACCGGGGTGCGCACCCAGGGGTAGGCATAGCCCACCTTGCGGTAGTCGGCCGCGACGAACATCGGCAGGGCGATGCGGCCGACACGCAGCGCCAGCTCGGGCGTGGCCTGGTACTTCAGGTTGGCCCATTCCACGCGCGGACGGTAGCTGTAGTCGAGGTGCTGCTCGCTCACCACCTGCAGCACGGCCGACCAGCGCGGGCCGACCCGCAGGTCGACCTGGGCGCCGAGCTTGCTGTCGACCTGCGGGCTCCACTCGTGCGAGCGGCCGGTCCCGCTGGCCTTCATTGCCGACGAGCTGTAGTCGGCATTGCGCTCGCTCGACCGGGCGGCGCCGAGCGTGCCGAAGCCGGACAGCTTCCAGGTGGGGGTGGTGTCGTTGGCGGCCTGGGCGGCGCCGGACAGGGGCAGGGCAAGGGCAAGGGCCAGCAGGCCGGCGCGCGCGGCGCCGGGCACTACCTTGCCAGGGAAATGGAACGGGTACATGGTTTCTATATCGTCTTGATCCTTCGCGGCCACGCCGGCGGCGAAAGGAAGCGGGCGGTCGCCGCGGCTGGTGCTGGCGGACCGGTCACGTGCATCGCGCACGAAGGGGACTTTAGCGAACACGTCATTGAAAGTCGATAAATTTACGCACGGAAATACTGAAGGTGGCCGTGATCGTTGTGCGTTGGCAACGAGTGTTAGTGGTCTCGCATCACTGTGTCCTGCGCGCTGCCCAGTGTTCATACTCAGGCGGCGGACGGGGCGGCGGACGGCCGGCAGGAAGGGAGTCGCCAGTTGGCGCATTAGCAAGTATGATGGCGGTTCCAGGCCTCACTCGACGGCCGCCTTGCCGATACCGATCACGAACCGATGCGCCGCTTGGTACTCATCATTCTGCTGCTGGTCTATCCATTCCAGGTTGCCCTGGCCATGGCCGACCGCTGCTGCGTGACGACGCCGGCCGGCCTCACCCATCACGTCGCCGCGGACGGGCAGGGCGCCGCCGCGCCCGAGCCGGTGTTCGTGGCCGACGACGGCTTTTCCATGCTGGCCGATCCGCACTGCGCCGCCTGCACCCTCGGCCACAGTATCGGCCTCCCTTCCGGTGTGTCCGCCTTTCCTGGCGCGGCGCATCAGTCCGGCGCGGCCGCCGCCGCGCTGCCCTTCCTGGCGCCGCCTCCGGTAGCGCGTCCCGAACGTCCCAAGTGGCCTGCCGCCGCTGAGTAGCGCGCAGGACCGCATCATGAACCGCGGGCCCTTGCCGGCCCGCGTCCGCCTGCGCGCCTGATCGACATTCTTATCAGGAGCAAGCATGAACACGACTACCCGCAGACTGGGCGCCGTGGCGCTCGCGTCGGCATTGGGGTTCGGCTGCGCTGCAACCGCTGCCGCGCCGGCAACGCCCACGGACGCCGCCCCGCCCATCGACCTGCCCGCCGCGATCCGCCTCGCGCTCGGGCAGCCGCGCCTGCGCGCGGCGCAGCATGAAGTGGCGGCCAGCCTTGCAGGCATCGAGCAGGCCGGCCGTTATCCGAATCCGACCCTGGAATACCTGCGCGAAGGCGAACAGGCGGGGACCCGCACCACCACCATCCAGCTCAACCAGCCCATCGAACTGGGCGGCAAGCGCCAGGCCAGGGTCGCGCTGGCCCAGGGCGAGGCGGCGCTCGCGCGCAGCGAGCTGCAGGTGTTGCGCCAGGAACTGCGCGCCGAGGTCGTCGCCGCCTTCCACGGCGTGCTGGTGGCCCAGGAAAGACAGGCGCTGGCTGCGCTCCTGGCCGAGCTGGCCGGCAGGAGCGTCGACGTCGCCGCGCGCCAGGTCGCGGCCGGCAAGGTCTCGCCGGTGGACGCCACCCGCGCGCGCCTGGCCGCGTCCGAAGCCAGGGCCGAACTGAACACGGCGGCGGCGGAACTGGCGCTGGCCAGGACGCGGCTCGGCGCCCTGGTCGGCAGGCCGGGCGAATCGCTCAGGCTGGCCGCCGGGCAGGATACGGCCCTCCCGAGCCTGGCGCCCCTGCCGCTGTTGCGGGCAAGGCTGGCGGATGCGGCTCCGCTGCACCGTGCGCGCAGCGCCGTGGCGGCGCACAGCGCCCAGGCCGAGGTCGAGCGCGCGGCGCGCGTCCCCGACCTCACGCTGACGGTCGGCAGCCAGCGCGCCGACGAGGTGGGGCGGCGCCAGGCCGTGCTCGGCCTGTCGGTGCCGCTGCCGCTGTTCGACCGCAACAGCGGCAGGCTGGGGGCGGCGCTGCGGCGCGCCGACAAGGCGCGCGAGGAGCTCGCCGCCGCCGGAGCAGCGCTGGCTGCGGACCTGGAAGCCGCCGCCACCCGATTCGAAGCGGCAAAGGCCGAGGCCACGCTGCTGCGCGACGAGGTGATTCCGGACGCCAGGTCGAACCACGCGCTGACCCTGAAGGGTTTCGAGCACGGCAAGTTCGCCATCCTCGACGTGCTCGAGGCCCAGCGCACCCTGGCCCAGGCCCAGGCACGCCAGTGGAACGCGCTCGCGCGCGCCTGGCAGGCCCATGCCGACATCGAGCGCATGACCAGCGGCGCCGCCGCGCAACAGGATTGAGAGAACCATGAACAGGAAACAGACCATCACGATCGCGCTGATGTGCGCGGTCGCCGCCATCCTCGCCGCGCTGATGCTGTGGCGCCAGCCGGCCCCACCGCCGGACGGAGAGCACGCCGCCCACCAGGATTCGCACGGCCACGACGACCGTCATGCCGGGCAGCAGGATCCGGGCGAGGCCGGGACCGAGGAGGAAGGCGGTATCGCGATGAGCGAGGCCCAGGTCCGCGGCAACGGCATCGCCATCGACCAGGCCGGGCCCGCGCGCATCCGGGAACACCTGCACCTGCCGGCCCAGGTCCGGGTGAATGCCGAGCGCAGCGTGGCCCTGGCTTCGCCCGCCCAGGCCATCGTGCAATCGGTGCCGGTGTCGGTCGGCAGCAGCGTGAAGAAGGGCCAGCCCCTGGTCGTGCTCCAGAGCCCGGCGGTGGCCGGCTGGCGCGCCGACGAGGCCAGCGCGCGCGCACGGCTGGCGCTGGCCCGCACCACGCATGCGCGCGAGCGCAGCCTGTGGGAGCAGAGAATCTCGGCGCGCCAGGACCTGGACGCCGCCCAGGCCGCCCTGCAGGAGGCGCAGATCGCCGCCGCCGCGGCGCGCCAGCGCCTCGCGGCGTTCGGCCTGAAGCCGGGCGAGGACGTGTCCAGCCTGGTCACGCTGCGCGCGCCTTTCGACGGCGTGGTGATCGACAAGCCGGCCGTTGCCGGCCAGTCGGTCGGCGAGACCGCGGCCCTGCTGACGCTGGCCGACCTGTCCCAGGTATGGATCGAGGCAGCGGTGCCGGGCGACAGCCTGGCCCAGGTGGCGCCGGGCATGCCGGCCCAGGTCGTCGTCGCGGCCCAGCCCGGGCAATTCGCGGGCACGGTCTCCTTTGTCGGCCCGGTGCTGGGCGAAGCCACGCGCATGGCCACGGCCAGGGTGGCGCTGCCCAATCCTGGACTGCGCCTGCGCCCCGGCATGCTGGCCACGGTCGACCTCATGGGCCAGGAGGCGAACGTGCCGGTGGCGGTGGCCAGCGAGGCCATCCAGCTCGTCCACGAGCGCAGCGTGGTGTTCGTGCGCACGGCAGGCGGCTTCCGGGCGCAGCAGGTGACGCCCGGGCGTTCCGACGGCAAGCGCACCGAGATCCTCGAGGGCCTGGACGCCGGGACCGCGTATGCGGCCAGCGGCGGCTTCCTGCTGAAGGCGGAGCTCGGCAAGGGCGAAGCCGAACATGGCCACTGAGGGAGCGGCCATGTTCGACAGACTCATGGCCTTCGTCATCGCCCGCCGCGCGCTGGTGATCTTCGCCGTCCTCTGCCTGGGTGGCCTGGGTGTCTACAGCTACGGACGCCTGCCGATCGACGCCGTGCCCGACATCACCAACGTCCAGGTGCAGATCAACACGGCCGCGCCGGGCTATTCGCCGCTCGAGGTCGAGCAGCGCATCACCTTCCCGATCGAGACCGCGATGAGCGGCCTGCCCGGCCTGGAGCAGACCCGGTCGCTCTCGAAGTACGGCCTGTCGCAGGTAACCGTGGTGTTCAGGGACGGCACCGACATCTGGTTCGCGCGCCAGCTCGTGAACGAGCGCCTGCAGGCCGCGAAGGCGGCCCTGCCCGGGGGGCTGGAGCCGTCCATGGGACCGACCGCCACCGGCCTGGGCGAGATCTTCTACTGGACCGTCGAAGCCCGGGAGGGCGCCCGCAAATCCGACGGCAGCCCCTACACGCCGATGGACCTGCGCGAGATCCAGGACTGGATCGTCGCGCCCCAGCTGCGCGGCGTTCCCGGCGTCACCGAGGTGAACACCATCGGCGGCTACCTGAAGGAATACCTGGTGGCGCCCGACATGGACCGGCTGGCGGCGCACGGCCTGTCGCTGGCGACCCTGGTCGCCGCGATCGACCGCAACAACGCCAGCGCCGGCGCCGGCTACATCGAGCGCGGCGGCGAGCAGTTCGTGGTGCGCACGCCCGGCCAGGTGAAGTCGCTGGAAGAGATCCGCAACATCGTGCTCGACGTGGTCGAAGGTGCGCCGGTGCGGGTGCGCGACGTGGCCGAGGTCGCGCTCGGACGCGAGCTGCGCACCGGGGCGGCCACCGAGAACGGGCGCGAAGTGGTGCTGGGTGCGGTCTTCATGCTGATCGGCGAGAACAGCCGGGCCGTCGCCGAGGCCGCGCGCAGCAGGCTGGAGCAGGTGAACCGTTCCCTGCCGACCGGCGTCCAGGCGCTGCCGGTCTACGACCGCTCGGTGCTGGTCAACAAGGCGATTGCCACCGTGCGCACCAACCTGGTCGAAGGCGCGCTGCTGGTCGTGGCCATCCTCTTCCTTTTCCTGGGCAACCTGCGCGCGGCCCTGATCACGGCCCTGGTGATTCCGCTGACGATGCTGATGGTCTTCACCGGCATGGTCGAGGCCGGGGTCAGCGCCAACCTGATGAGCCTGGGCGCGCTCGACTTCGGCATCATCGTCGACGGCGCCGTCGTCATCGTCGAGAACTGCATCCGGCGCCTGGGCCAAGCCCAGGCCGCGGCCGGCCGGCCGCTCACGCGCGAGGAGCGCTTCGCCCAGGTAGCGCTGGCCGCCGCCGAGGCGCGCCGCCCGTTGCTGTTCGGCCAGTTGATCATCATGACGGTCTACCTGCCGATCTTCGCCCTGTCGGGCATCGAGGGCCGCATGTTCCATCCGATGGCCATCACGGTGGTGCTGGCCCTGGGCGCGGCGATGATCCTGTCGGTCACCTTCGTCCCGGCGGCGGTGGCGCTGTTCGTCACCCGCGCCGTGCCCGAGCACGAGAACCGCATCATGGACAGGGCGCGCGGCGTCTACCAGCGCCTGCTCGACTGGGTGCTGCGCAACCGCCCGGTGGCGCTGAGTTTCGCGCTGCTGAGTGTGCTGTTATCAATCCTGCTCGCCACCCGCCTGGGCACCGAGTTCGCCCCCAACCTGGACGAGGGCGACCTGGCCGTATTGACCATGCGCGTCCCGGGCACCAGCCTGACGCAGTCGGTGGCGATGCAGCAGCAGCTCGAAACCGCGCTCCTGAAGCAGTTCCCCGAGATCGAACGCATGTTTGCCCGCGTCGGCACGTCGGAGGTGGCGACCGACCCGATGCCGCCGAATGCGGCCGACAGCTACATCATGCTGCGTCCCCGGAAGGAGTGGCCGGCGCCGCGCAGGACGCATGCCGAGCTGGTGGAAGCGATCACGGGAGCCGCGAACCGCATCCCGGGCAACAGCTACGAGTTCTCGCAGCCGATCCAGCTGCGCTTCAACGAGCTGATCTCGGGCGTGCGCAGCGACGTCGCGGTCAAGGTCTTCGGTGACGACACCGGGGCGATGACGGACGCCGCCCGGCAGGTGGCGCGGGTGCTCGCCAGGGTGGCCGGAGCGGCCGAGGTGAAGGTCGAGCAGACCGAAGGACTGCCTGCCCTGACCCTGAACGTGGACCGGATCAAGGCCGCGCGCTACGGCCTGAACGTGGCCGACGTCCAGGAAGCCTTCGGCACCCTGGTCGGCGGGCGCGACGTCGGCATGGTGTTCGAGGGTGACCGCCGCTTCGCCATCACGGTGCGCCTGCCGGAAGGCGTGCGCAAGGACGTCGACAGCCTGCGCCGGCTGCCGATTGCGCTGCCGGGGCGGGACGGCCGCGCGGCCAGCATCCCGCTGTCCGAGATCGCCACCCTGTCCTTCGTGCCGGAAGCGAACCAGATCAGCCGCGAGAACGGCAAGCGGCGCGTGGTGGTGACGGCTAACGTGCGCGGGCGCGACCTCGGTTCCTTCGTGGCCGAGCTCGAGGGCGAACTGGCGGAGGTGAAGCTGCCGCCGGGCACCTGGCTGAGCCTGGGCGGGCAGTTCGAGAATCTGCAGGCTGCAGCTAAGCGCCTGGCGCTGGTGATCCCGGCGGCGCTGGCCCTGGTGTTCGCGCTGCTCTACCTGATGTTCAACAGCCTCAAGGACGGGCTGCTGGTCTTCAGCGGCATCCCGTTCGCGATGACGGGCGGCGTGCTGGCCCTGTGGCTGCGCGGCCTGCCGCTGTCGATCTCGGCGGCGGTCGGCTTCATCGCGCTCTCGGGCGTGGCCGTGCTCAACGGGCTGGTGATGATGTCTTTCGTGCGCGCGCTGCGCGAGCAGGGGCAGGGGCCGGAACAGGCCATGCGCGCAGGCGCCGAGGAGCGCCTGCGGGCGGTGCTGATGACGGCGCTGGTGGCCTCGCTCGGTTTCCTGCCGATGGCGCTGGCGACCAGTACCGGAGCCGAGGTGCAAAGGCCGCTGGCGACCGTGGTCATCGGCGGCATCCTGTCGTCGACGGCGCTGACGCTCCTGATCCTGCCGGCCTTGTACACCTGGGCGTACGGCGCGGGAAGGCGGCGCGGGCGCTGAGGAAGCTCAGCGGCGGCGGTGGATCTCGATGGTCGAATGCACGATCTCCTCGTGCACCGCGAGCCGCTCGCGGATCCGGTCCGCGCTCAGGGTGTGGTCGCGCGTGACCACGCCCAGCGCGCAGGCATAGGACTGGCGGCCGACGCGCCAGACGTGCAGGTCGACGATGCGGGTGTCGCTGCCATTGTCGCCATCGGCGGCGTCTTCCACGACTTCGCGGATCTCGGCGACGACTGGGGCATCCATTTCGCGGTCGAGCAGGACCTTGCCGGTGTCGACGATGAGGTTCTTGGCCCACACGGCCACCAGCACGGCGCCGACGATGCCCATCAGCGGATCGAGCCAGGCCCAGCCGAAGAACCAGCCGCCGAACAGGGCGGCAATCGCCAGCACCGAGGTGGCGGCGTCGGCGATCACGTGCACGTAGGCCGACTTCAGGTTCAGGTCGTGATGGTGGTGGCCGTGGTCATGGTCGTGATGGCGGCCGTGACCGTGATGATGACCGTGACCGTGACCGTGGTCGTGGCCGTGATGATGGGCGCCGCCCAGGATGACCGCGCAGACCACGTTCACCACCAGGCCGAGCACGGCAACGATGATCGCGTCGCGGTAGTGGATGGGCGAGGGCGCGAAGAAGCGCTCGATCGAACTGGCCGCCATCAGCGCGGCGATGCCCAGCAGGGAGACGGCGCTGGTGTAACCGGCCAGGATCTCGATCTTCCAGGTGCCGAAGGCGAAGCGCGGATCCTTCGCGTACTTGCGCGCGGCCGCGTAGGCGAAGGCGCTCAGGCCGATCGCGAGTGCGTGCGAGCTCATGTGCCAGCCGTCGGCCAGCAGGGCCATGGAATTGAACCACCAGCCGGCGGCGATCTCGACGACCATCATGACCGCCGTGATCCACATCACCAGGCGCGTGCCGCGCTCGGCGGCATGGCTGCCTTCATCGAATACGTGTTCGTGGGTCCAGGCGGAGAGGTCGTCGTGCTGTCGGGTGGTGTTCATATCGTTTCTCGGGTTCAGGCGTCTATTTGCCCGCCAGTTTCCGTTCGCGGCGTGCGCGTTCGTTGATGATCTGGTGGCGCCGGTGGTCGGTCATCTTCTTCCATTCGCGCGCTTCGAGCCGGGTGCGCAGGCAACCGGTGCAGAAGCCGGTACGGCCATCGAAGCTGCACAGCTCGATGCAGGGGGACTTGACTGCCATGGCGCCTACTTCAGGTAGCTGCGCACGACCTCGACCAGCTCGTCGGCGCCCTTGCTGCGCTCGTCGGCGTCGAGTGCAGGCGCGGCCACGTGCTCGCGGATGTGGTCCTCGATGACGCCGGCCATCAGGCCGTTCATGCCGCCGCGGGCGGCCGCCAGCAAGTGCAGGATCTCGGCGCAGTCCTGTTCGGCCTCGAGGGCGCGCTCGACGGCCTCGAGCTGGCCACGGATCCGGCGGACCCGGTTCAGCAACTTGGTTTTTTCGCGTGCGGTATGGCCCATGCATCCTCCTGTGCGCGCATCATAGCATAGGGGGGTAGGGTATTTTGTGTTTAATTGAGGATATGTATGTTGCATTAAGTGCAATGGTCGACATACACTCGACGGGGGGAGAACCCTGTCATCGCAAAGCCATCGCCCAGAAAGGACCGCCATGTCGCATCCACATTCGTTGCCCGGCAAGCTCCCGATCCAGTCCTTCGCCCGCCTGGCCGGCCTGCTCTACCTGGTCGTCATCGTCATCGGCGTGCTGGGAGAGGGGCTGGTCAGGGGAACGCTGGTGGTGTCGCGCGATCCGGACGCGACCGCGCGTAATATCCGCGCGGCCGAATCGCTGTGGCGCCTGGGCGTTGCGGGACAGGACCTGCTGCTGGTCTGCGCCCTCGGGATGACGTTCATCTGGTACGTGCTGCTGCGTCCGGTGAACGGCAGGCTTGCCCTGCTGGCGGTATTCTTTGCGCTGACGTCGCTGGCCGTCGAGAGCGTCAGCGCACTGCACCTGCATGCGGTGCTGACGCCGCTGTCCGATGCCGCTTACCTGAAAGCGGTGGCCCCGCAGTTGCTGCACCTGATGGCCTACCAGTCGGTGGTCGCGCATGCCCAGGCCTTCGGGCTGGCGCTGATCTTCTTCGGGGTCGAGTGCATCATCGTCGGCCACCTGGTGCGCCAGTCGGGCTTCTTCCCCAGGGCGATCGGCACGGCGATGCAGGTCGCGGGCGCCTGCTATCTGGTCAACAGCTTCAGCATGATCCTGTCGCCGTCGCTGCAGGACCTGCTGTTCCCCTTCATCCTGCTGCCGCCCTTCCTCGCCGAGAGCGCTTTCTGCCTCTACCTGCTGGTCAAGGGCGTCGACCTCCCGGCATGGGAGCGGCGTGCTGCCTACGCCTGAGAGAGGCGCTGGCGTGGCGGCTCAGGACTCGGCGGCCCAGAGCCGCTCGCCGGTATGCTCCATGTGCGTCAGGTACAGGCGCAAATCCAGCTCGAACTGGTGGTACTGCGGCTCCATCCAGCAGCACAGCTTGTAGAAGGCCTTGTCGTGCTGCTTTTCCTTGAGGTGGGCCAGCTCGTGCACGGCGATCATGCGCAGAAACTCGAGCGGGGCGTCGCGGAACACGCTGGCGATGCGGATCTCGTGCTTGGCCTTGAGCTTGCTGCCCTGGACGCGCGAAATGGCCGTGTGCAGGCCGAGCGCGTGCTGGACCACGTGGATCTTGCTGTCGTAGGCGACTTTCGAGATCGGTTCGGCGTTGCGCAGGTAGTCATCCTTCAGGTCCTGCACGTAGTCGTAGAGCGCGCGGTCGGTGCGCAGGCCGTGGGCACGCGGGTAGCGCGTGCGCAGCACGGCGCCGAGGCGGTTCTCGGCCAGCAGGTCCGCTGCCTGGCGGCGCAGCTGCTCGGGATAGGCGGTCAGGTACTTGAGCTCTTGCATAGGGGCGGGAATGTACCACAGGCGCACGGCCCTTGCCGGTGGCGCCGGCCGCGCAATGGCCTGTCCATGGCGGGGAGCACGGCTTAGCCGTGCGCCGCCGGGCATGGGCGCGTCCTATCCTGTTGGTCCCGACAGCCACGATGAGGAGGACAGCAATGACACTCGACAACTTCCAAAGCTGCATCGACGCCTGCAACGCCTGCGCCACGGCCTGCGACAACTGCGCCGCGTCCTGCCTGCAGGAGGACGACGTCAAGATGATGGCGCGCTGCATCGCGCTCGATATGGACTGCAGCCAGGCATGCCGGCTGGCCGCCGGCGTCATGGCGCGCGCCAGCGAGCACGCTGCCGCGGTCTGCCGCCTGTGCGCGGACCTCTGCCGCGCCTGCGCCGAGGAGTGCGGGAAGCATCCGATGGACCACTGCCAGCGATGCGCAGCGGCCTGCCGGCGCTGTGCCGAGGAATGCGAGCGGATGGCGACGGCCTGAATGCGGCCTGGTGGCGGGCTTGCGCGGCATCCGGCGCCGCGCAGGTGAAGGAATGAAGGTGGGTGGAGCGGGGAGGCGCCTGTCGCCCCGACGCCGTCCACCTGGCCGGCTCGCCAATCAGGCCCGGCCCATCCGCTGATGGCCCAGGCCGGATTGGCAGCGCAAGCGGCAAGGCCTGCGCCTACTGCTCCTTGCCCCCCTGGCGGTTGCCCGCCGACTTGGCGGCATTGGCCGCACGGTTGGCCGATTGCCGGCTTTCGCCGCCCTTGCGGCCGATGTCGGCCATGTGTGCACGGTTGCGGCTTACCGCCTCACCGCCTTTCTGCCCGGCGCGGCGCGCTTCTTCGGAATCGAATTCGTGCGCCGTGCCTTTCTGGTGGGCGGCCTGGCCGCCCTTGCTGGCGATTTCGCGCTGCTGGTTCTGGTCCATCGCCGCGAAACCGCGCTTGGCAGGACCGCTGCCGCTGCCGCTACCGCTTTTCTGCGCGCTGCCGCCGGAGCTGCCCGCGCTCTTGCCGCTCTCCTTACTCGTCGCCATGTCGCTCTCCTGGTTGCCCTGCACGTGAATGGAATCGAGCGCCGCATTGCCGCGCTCGTGCGGTTAGAGACACAGCCGGATTGTTAGTTCCTTCAGCTTGCTGCATTGCGAAAGCCGTGCGCGTCAATCCGGCACGCGCGGCGGCAGGCGCATGCCTTCGTGCGGCTCCATCGCGTCGATGGTGCCTGCCGGCGTGTCGAGGTCTTCGTCGAGTTCGCGCCGCCTGGCCTCGATCCGGCGCGCCAGCGCCACCAGGTCGATGCCCGAGGCGCGCGCGGCCTCGAAGATCTCGCTCTCCTCGCGCGCCACGTGGTGTTCCACTTCTTCGGCCAGCACGGCGACGGTGGCCTCGAAGTGCTCGTCGCCGGGGTACATCGTCTCGAGCTGGGCGACCAGTTCGCGCACGCCGGCGTGCTCGACCTCGGCTTCGTCCAGCATCTCGTCGTCGCCTGCCGTGCGCAGCAGCGGGTAGAAGAGTTCCTCCTCGACGACCGCATGCAGGGTCAGTTCGTAGCAGATATCGTCGACCAGTTCGGCCATGCGCTCTTCCTCGTCGTCGAGGCCGCGCAGGCGCTCGAATTCGCCGAAGAGCTGGCGGACCTTGTCGTGTTCAAGGCGCAGCAGCGCGAGCGCGTCTGCCGGCCCGTCCTGGCGTTTGCCGGGTGATGCCATGGGAGCCTCCGTTCGCTTGAGGTGGCGCTAGGCGGGCGCGTGGACGGCCTGGCCGTCCGGAGCGGCGCCGCTGGCGGCGCTTTGCATGAAGTCGCCGGCGCCGCGGGCGGCCTGCCAGCTGCCGTTGTTGGCGTCGCGCGCCAGGGCCGCGCCGCCGGCGCTGAGCACCTTCATCAGTTCGGTCTGCCAGCTGCGCCAGTGTTCGACGGTCGGCTGGCTCTCGCGCATCGCCACCGCGCCCATCTGGAAGGGGTCCTGGCAGGCGGCCAGCGCGCGGCCCAGGCGGATGCCGTCGTCCATCATCTGGCGCAGCATGCGCAGGTTCAGGTCGCCGAGCTGGCCGAGGGCCTCGGTGGTGTGGCGCGACATTTGGGTGAAGAGGTCGACCTGCGCCTCGAGCTGGGCGCGCAGGGCCGGATTACTGTTCGGGAAGGCTTGCATGGGTTTCCTCGACGTGAGCGGTGGAAGATGGCCCTCCTGACGGCGGGTAAGGTCACACCATCAAGAAGGATCGAAAGGGCGTCGGAGTAGACGCCCGCAAACCACGCAAGTTCAAGGAAAATGCAGGCGCCCTTTGAGTGGATCAAGAGACGTGCAGGTTAAGACCGAAAGGTCTTCAGGCGTCGGCGACTTTCAGCACGAGCTTGCCCAGGTTCTTGCCTTCGAAAAGCATGAGCAGGGCGGACGGGAAGTTCTCGAAGCCCTCGACGACGTGTTCCTTCGCCTTGAAGGTCCCTTCCTTCATCCAGCGCGCAATCGTCGCCACGCCTTCCGGATAGCGCTCGGCATAGTCGGTGACCAGCATGCCCTCCATGCGCGCGCGGTTCACCAGCAGCGACAGGTAGTTGGCCGGGCCCTTGACCTGGCCGGTCGCGTTGTATTGCGAGATCGCCCCGCAGATGACGATGCGCGCCTTCATGTTGATGCGGGTGAGGACGGCGTCGAGGATCTCGCCGCCGACGTTGTCGAAGTAGACGTCCACGCCCTGCGGGCAGTGTTCCTTCAGGCCGGCGTGCACGGGACCGGCCTTGTAGTCGATGCAGGCGTCGAAGCCGAGTTCCTCGACCACGAAGCGGCACTTGTCGGCGCCGCCGGCGATGCCGACCACGCGGCAGCCCATGTTGCGCGCGACCTGGCCGACCGTCATCCCGACCGCGCCGGCCGCGCCCGACACCACCACGGTTTCGCCCGGTTTCGGCTGGCCGACGTCGAGCAGGCCGAAGTAGGCGGTCATGCCCGGCATGCCGAGCGCGTTCAGCCAGGTCGGCAGCGGGGCCATGGCCGGGTCGACCTTGGCCAGCATGGCGCCGCGGTCGTCGGCCGGGCCGGTCCAGTAACGCTGCACGCCCATCACGCCCATCACGGTGTCGCCGGCCGCGAACTTCGGCGACTTCGATTCCTCCACGATGCCGATGCCGCCGGCGCGCATCACTTCGCCGATGGCGACCGGGCGCACATAGGATTTACCCTCGTTCATCCAGCCGCGCATGGCCGGGTCGAGCGAGAGGTAGAGCAGCTTGACGCGGACTTCGCCATCCGCGAGTTCGGCCAGGGGTGGGGCGGCGCGCTGCCAGTCGCTGTCCTTCGGCAGGCCGACGGGGCGGGCGGCGAGCAGGAATTGGTCGTTCGTGGCTTGGGTCATCGTTTGTCTCCGTTCAGGTTAATTGATTGAACATCCCGGAACACTATATACCGAAAAAGGTACGGTCGTGCGTTTTCTCGCGTGGCTGTTTTCGCAAGCTCATGCGACAATGATCCACCCCCCCAATTACGCTCTGCCCATCATGACGCACCCGGAATACATCCTCACCCTGTCCTGCCACGACCAGCGCGGCATCGTGCTGCGCGTCGCCGGCTTCCTGGCCGAGCACGGCTGCAACATCATCGATTCGGCCCAGTTCGGCGACCCGGAGTCGCAGCTGTTCTTCATGCGCGTGCACTTCGCCGCCGAGGACCCGTCGGTGCTCGACGCCGACCTGCGCGGCGCCTTCGCCGCCTTGTGCGAAGCCGGCGGCATGCGCGGCCAGCTGCACGACGCCCATGCCAAGCCGCGCGTGCTGATCATGGTGTCGAAGATCGGCCACTGCCTGAACGACCTGCTGTTCCGCTACAAGAGTGGGCTGCTGCCGGTCGAGATTCCGGCGATCGTCTCGAACCACATGGACTTCTACCAGCTCGCGGCAAGTTACAATATCCCGTTTCACCACCTGCCGCTGGCGACCGGAGCGAGCGAGGAAGCCAAGCTGGCGCAGGAAGCGCGCGTCATCGAGCTGCTCGACATGCACAAGGTCGACCTGGTGGTGCTGGCGCGCTACATGCAGATCCTGTCGCCGGGGCTGTGCGAAGCCTTGAAGGGCAGGGCGATCAACATCCACCATTCCTTCCTGCCGAGCTTCAAGGGCGCGCGTCCCTACGCCCAGGCGCACCGGCGCGGCGTCAAGCTGATCGGCGCGACGGCCCACTTCGTCACCGGCGACCTGGACGAAGGCCCGATCATCGAGCAGGACGTCGAGCGGGTCGACCACGCGATGACGGTCGAGGAACTCACCGCCATCGGGCGCGACGTCGAATGCGTGGTGCTGGCGCGGGCGGTGAAATGGTTCGTGGAACACCGGATACTGCAGAACGGGGACCGCACAGTCGTCTTCAAATAACTCTTACAGAAGCAAGGTAATCAAGCATCAATGGCCCTCAAAGCAACCATCTACAAGGCAGACCTGCAGATCGCGGACATGGACCGCAACTACTACGCGGAGCACGGGCTCACCATCGCCCGCCACCCCTCCGAAACCGACGAGCGCGTGATGATCCGCGTGCTCGCCTTTGCCCTGCATGCGTCCGATGCGCTTGCCTTCACCAAAGGCCTGTTCGATACCGACGAACCCGACCTGTGGCAGAAAGACCTGACCGGCGCGATCGACACCTGGATCGAGGTCGGCCAGCCCGACGAGAAGCGCCTGCTGAAAGCCTGCGGCCGCGCGGAGCATGTGGTCGTCTACAGCTACAGCGCCACCAGCCACATCTGGTGGAAGGGCATTGCCAACAAGCTCGAGCGCGCACGCAACCTCACCGTGATCAACATCCCGGCCGAGACCAGCGCCCAGCTGGAAAAGCTCGCCAAGCGCTCGATGCAGCTGCAGTGCACGATCCAGGATGGGCAGCTGTGGTTGACCGACAGCGTCGACACCGTGCTGGTCGAGCGCGAGACGCTCAAGGCCGCGGCCTGAGGCTATAATCGACTGTCTCTTACCTCTGTTTTCGACCATGAAGCCTACCCTGTTTGCCTTGCTGGCCGCCGGCCTGTTTTCCACCAGCGCGCTGGCGCAGGTCACTGTCACCGAACCGTGGGTGCGCGCCACCGTGCCCCAGGCGAAGAGCGCGGGCGCCTTCATGCGGCTGCAGTCGGCCACGAACGCGCGCCTGGTGAGCGTGAGCACCCCGGTGGCTGGACGCGCCGAGATCCACGAGATGGCGATGGAAAACAACACGATGCGCATGCGCGCCGTGGACGGCATCGACCTGCCGGCCGGGAAACCGGTGAACCTGGCGTCGGGCGGTTACCACCTGATGTTCTTCGACCTGAAGCGCCAGCTGAAGGAAGGCGAGACCGTCCCGGTCACGCTGGTGGTGCAGGACGCGGCGAAGAAGCGCAGCAGCGTCACGGTCGAGGCCCAGGTCAAGCCGCTGACCTATGTGGCGCCGCCGATGCAGGGGCATGGCAACGGCCACGGACAGCATCAGGGGCATTGATCCGTGATGCGATGAAGGGCGTCTCGTTGCCCTATGCATTTGAGGCGGCGTGAACCGTAGGGTGGGCACTTTGTGGTGCCGGCATTTAGCCGGCCCCACTGCCCACGCGGACGCATACGCCGCGATAACCGAACGCGTGGAGACGGAAGCCGCCTCGTGGCAGAGTGTCTCGAAGCGTCTCGCCTGCGCCAACTCTCATATTCGCGCCTCGGAGCGCATCATTCCCGCCGCGAACTGCGGATGAACACGTAACGCGTGGGCACGGCGTGCCCACCCTACGGTTCAAGCCGCCGTGCCTTCGGTTCTTGCCCTGGACCGCATCATATCGATACCGAGCGCCGCCTTGCGCAGCCGGCGATTGCGTCGCGCGCCGCCGCCAGCGCCTCGCGGCTGCTTGGATACCTCAGGCGCTCCGGCAAACCCCGCGACACCATGGCTCAGCGTGGCGAGGCGCCGATGCGTTTCACTTCGCCCGAGCCCACCGTCGACTTGCTGACCTGGGGATCGCCGTAGTAATGCACGTCGCCCGATCCAGCCAGCGACACGCTCAGCCTGTCGCGCGGCCAGACCGTCGCGTCGCCCGATCCCGCCAGCGATACGCTGGCGTTGGTCGCCTGCACCCGGCCCAGGTCGACGTCGCCCGATCCGCCGATCGAGACCGACACCTTGCCCACCGTGCCGCCATCGGCCTGCACGTCGCCGCTGCCGCCGAGCGATACCGAGACCGTCTCGGCCTCGACGCCTTTCAGCCTGATCCTGCCCGAGCCGCCCAGGTCGAGATCGAGGCGGCGTGCGCGCAGCGGATCGGACTCGATGCTGCCGGAGCCGCCCAGCGACAGGCGTTCGATCGCGCGCGCCTGCACCACCACGCGGATCGATTTCGACTGCAGGTTCAGGTTGCGCTTGCTCGGGCGAATCCGCAGCGTGCCGTCGTCGACCACGGTTTCGATCAGCGGCAGCACATTGTCGTCGGCTTCGATGGTCACGCCTTCGCTGGCGCCGATGCGCAGCTCGACGCGGCCCGGCACTGCCAGCGACAGCCCGCTGAAGCCGGAGACCTGGCGCGCCTGCTTGACGATGCGGCCGCTGCCCTGCACCTGCTCGCTGCCCCAGGACCAGGGCGCGGCGCCGGCCTGGACCGCGACCGCCAGGCTGCCGGCGATGCAGGCGGCCAGCAGGGTGCGGCGTGCAATGGAAGAGAGAGCGGATGTGTTCATGATGTTGTCCTCACGGTTATCGATGGTGAAAATATAGAACCGTGCCCCGGCGGGCGCATCCGTTTTGCGACGAACTGCAGGGAAACGCGACTGGAATGCCGCTGGACGGAGCGGCGCGGGCCGGCCGGCCGGTGGCGGTGGCGGGATCGAGGCAGGGTGGAGGGGAGGCGACCCCGGTCCGCCGGCGATGCGCTGCCGGCTTTCGAGGCGAGACTGGTGCGGGCGGCGGCCCGTCCAGTCGGAAACGCTCAGACTTCGCTGCTCTTGATGTGGGCCAGCGGCTGCAGGATGCCGGCGTCGAGTTCCTCGAACGCGACCCCATCGACGGCACGGCGCGGCCAGTCGCGGTTGGCCAGGGCCGACTTGCCGAGCGCGACGATATCGGCTCCGCCCCTGGCCAGGACCGCGTCGGCCGCCTCGGGCATGCCCAGCTGGCCGTTCGCGATGACGGGCAGTTTGCCGAAGCGCTTGGCATAGCCGGCCAGGGTGTCGCCGTCGCTGTTCGCCTCCCCGAACGCGCTTGCCTGGGCATCGAACTCGGTGGTGTGGATGTAGTCGGCCCCGGCGGCGGCCACGCGCGAGAAGATGATCTCGGCATCCTGCTGGCCGTTCGCCCACTTGTGATAATAGTCGTTGACCTTCCCCTGCGAGATGCGGATGCCGACCAGGAAATCCGGGCCCACTGCCGCGCGCACGGCTTCGACGACCTCGACCAGCAGGCGCACCCGGTTCTCGGTCGAGCCGCCGTAGCGGTCCGTACGTGTATTGGCGTAATCGGTCAGGAACTGGTCGAGCAGGTAGCCGTTGGCGCCATGCACCTCCACGCCGTCGAAGCCGGCCTGCCGGGCGCGCAGCGCGGCGACGGCAAAGGACTGGATCACGCCGGCGATCTCCTGTTCCGTGATTTCGCGCGGCATCGGATACGGACCCTCGCCACGGTAAAAGCCCAGTTGTTCGCCTTTCGGCTGGATCGACGAGGGCGCGACCGTTTCGCGTGTGCGGTGATTCCCCTGGCTCAGTGCGCCGGCATGCATCAGCTGCATGATGATTTTCGCGCCCGCGCCATGGACTGCCTCGGCCACCGGTTGCCAGGATTGCGCCTGGGTATCGTCGCCGATGCCGGGCTGGTACAGGTAACCCTGGCTGTGGGCCAGGTCCGGATACACGCCTTCAGTGATGATGAGCCCGAAACCGCCCGCGGCAAATCCCTGGTAATAACGGATCATGTTGTCGGTAACCTGCCCGTCCTCGGTCGCGCTGACGCGCGTCATGGGCGCCACGGCGATGCGATTCTTGAGCGCCAGCCTGCCGAGTTGAAGCGGGGTCGACCATAGGTGTTGTGATGCCATCGGGTTTCTCCATGAGTGAGGTGATTGCGTCCCTGACGCATGTAATGCATTGCCCGGGCGTGCTGACTTCTTGGAATCAATGTCCCGGGCAACTCTCGGGGAAGCAGTGTAGAACCCGGCGCAGCCTGTGGCCTGCACGTTTCGCCTGGGCAGGGAACTAATGGGTGGTGCACCAGAACGGTGCGCGAAGGCAGCATCCAGGCTGTTCCTGGCCTGCGGATTCCCTGTTGCGGTGCAAGCGTCTCCCAGTTCCACTACAATCTTGCCCTTTTTGTCTCCGGCCCCGCCGGAAAGGAAGTGGATCATGAACCTGGCCCTGTTCGTCCTGGCCTTTTGTGTAGGCATCTTTATTTCAGTGCAGGCGGCCGTCAACAGCCAGCTGGCCGGCGCCCTGCATGCCAATTCGGTGGTGGCGGCCCTGATTTCGTTCAGCGTCGGCACGGTCGTGCTGGGTATTGCCGCCTTTGCGCGCGGCGGCGTCGGCGAAGCGGTCGGCGCCCTGGCCCAGCAGCCGCTGTGGAAGCTCAGCGGCGGCGTGCTCGGCGCGGCCTTCGTCTTCGGCACGGTGTTCCTGGCGCCGCGCATCGGGCTGCTCAACCTGGTGGTGCTGGTGATCGCCGGCCAGTTGATGATGTCCATGGCCATCGACAACTTTGGCCTGGTGAACATGGCGGTGCGCAAGGTGTCGAGCATCCGCATGGCCGGCGCCCTGGTAGTGGTAGCGGGCGTCGCCCTGACGCTGTTCGGCGACCGGATCGTTGCCGCATTGGAACGCTAAACAATTTCTCTTCGGCAGATGCAATTTCTGGCGGGCATGGTTTTATAATTGTCGACATTGTCTTAACGACACTTCGATTGATTAAAGAGCCACGCCAGATGGAATCCCACCCGTCCTCGCACATCCCCACGCTGTCGTATATCGAGAACGAAGACCACCCGGTCTTCGGCACGCTGGTCGAGCAGATCCTGCATCTGCTTAATTCCCGCCTGGTGTTCTCGGACATCATCATCCACCAGAACAGCCCGCTGATGCTGCGCCAGCCGAAGGGGCTGGTGGCGGTGACGGATTCGCCGATCACCAAGGAAGAGCTGGAAGAATTCTTCGACGTCATCGAGCCAAACTGGGCCGAGCGCATCGCCGACCGTGCTTTCGACCGCTCGATCGACCTGCACACGGCACGCATCCGCGCCAACTGCTTCAGCTTCCAGGGCAAGAAGCGCCTGGGCTGCGTGATCCGCCGCTTCCCCAAGGAACCGCTGCCGCTCGCCGAGCTCGGCCTGTCGAGCGACGCCCAGGAATTCGCCCGCCTCGGCAGCGGCCTGGTGCTGATCATCGGCGACACCTGCCAGGGCAAGTCGACCACCATCGCTTCGATGATCGACGAGATCAACAAGCGCCGCTCCGGCCACATCATCACCATCGAAGACCCGGTCGAGACCCTGATCCCCCAGCGCAAGTGCATCATCACCCAGCGCGAAGTCGGCAAGGACGGCGATGTCGAGAGCTATTACCTGGGCGCGCTGGACGCCCTGCGCGAGCGCCCGGATGTGATCGTGATCGGCGAGATCCGCGACGCCCAGACCGCCCAGGAAGCCCTGGCCCTGGCCGAATCCGGCCCGCTGGTGCTGGCCTCGCTGCACGCGCGCTCCACCGAGATGGGCCTGCAGAAGATGCAGCGCCTGCTCGGCAATACCGAGTCCCAGGCCCAGGCCCTGGCACATGCCCTGCGCGGCGTGCTGTGCCAGGCGCTGCTGCCTTCGCTCGACGCCAACCGCTACCACCTGGCGACCGAATGCCTGACGGTGAGCCCCACTGTCGCGCGCCTGATCGAAACAGGCGACCTGGGCGCCCTGCGCGCCCACATGAACAGCGGCCGCGATCCAGGCTGCCACACGATGAACGCCTCGCTCGAGCAGTTGCTGGCCGGCCACAAGGTCAGCGTCGAGGATGCGCGCCACGCCACCACCGACCGCGTCGGATTCGCGGAGCTGGTGTGATGGCTGCCTGACGCGCCTGCCGGCGGGCTCGGCGGCCGTGCCCGACCCATAGTGGACACATTGGCCAACGTTAGAACTAAGCTGAAACGAGCTTGGATTGGCTTTACTGCCTGCTATGTAATTTCAGCGCACAAATGCCGAAGTATTGCGTCGCCTGCGTCTGAATTCGCGAGCAGATAGCTGCCGCTCCAGTTGTCCCAACCGGTGGAAATTTCAAGCTCAGCACGTAAAAACGAGGGGCCTGCTCCTTCATCGAGCCCGGCCACAGTCTCCCCGCGCCTAATAAATCCCAGTTCTTTTTCAAGTTTGGTGCATGCCTGTTGGTACAACACAGAATCGTAATCGCCGAAGTCGAGACTTACGTGGCCGTTAGCAGCAATGGACATGGTTGGGTTCATAGCGATGCAATTTTGTGGCTGTGTTCAGACGACTTATCATCCTCAACGTAGGACCGCTTTTAGCCGATTCCAGACGTTCAGAAACACCCTGGATGTGGGTCTTGTTGCGCTCATGGCAGATGAACAGTTTCATAAAGTGCTCTCAGTCCAGCGGCACCGCCCGGTAGCGATTCACCTGCGCACTCGACACCGGCGGCGCCGCATTCCCCCAGCTCGCACGCAGCCAGGTGATCAGGGTAGCCGCTTGCGCGTCGTCCAGCACGTGGCTGAAGGGTGGCATGCCGTAGGGGCGGGGATTGCCGGCCGTGCCGGGCGGGAAGCCGCCGTTCAGGACGACGCGGATTGCGTTCACCGGTTCCTCGAGCGTCAGGGCGCGGTTGCCGGCCAGCGCGGGATAGGGGCCGAGGCCCTCGCCGCGCTCGCCGTGGCAGGCGACGCAGTGCTGGCGGTACAGCTTCGCGCCTTCCTGCAGGACCTGGTCGGGAAGCCGGGGCGCGGGCGCGCGCTCGCGCGGCGAGCCGGCCGGCAGCGACTTCAGGTAGACCGCCATCGCGCCCAGGTCCTCGCGGCTCAGGTGCTGCAGGCTTTGCGCCACCACCTCGGCCATCGGCCCGGTCACGCTGGCGCCGGGCGCCACGCCGGTGCCCAATAACTGCACGATGTGCTCTTCCTTCCACTTGCCCAGTCCCGCCTCGGCGTCCGAGGTGAGCGAGGGCGCATACCAGCCGATGGTCGGAATCAGGCCGCCCTCGAGCGCCTCGCCTGATGCGCCGAAGCGGTTGCGCGTGCTGTGGCAGGCGCTGCAGTGACCGAGTCCCTCGACCAGGTAGGCGCCGCGGTTCCAGCGCGCGTCGCGGCCGGTCTCGGGCTCGAAGACGCCGGGCTTGAAGTAGAGCAGGCGCCATCCCGCCAGCGCGAGCTGGCTGTCGTAGGGGAAGCGCAGCGCGTGGGCGTGGTTCTGGACCTGGCGCGGCGGCAGGCTGCGCAGGTAGGCGAACAGGGCGTCCGAATCGGCGCGCGAGACTTTGGTGTAGCTGGTGTAGGGGAAGGCCGGGTAGAGCAGGCGGCCATCCTTCGACTTGCCGTTGTGCAGGGCGCGCCAGAAATCGTCGGCGCTCCAGGCGCCGATACCGGTCGCGCGGTCGGGCGTGATGTTGGGGGCGTACAGGGTGCCGAAGGGTGTTTCCAGGGCGCGGCCGCCGGCGTAGGGCGCGCCGCCGCGCGCCGTGTGGCAGGCCATGCAGTCGCCGGCGCGCGCGAGGTAGGCGCCGCGCGCGATGTTGGCCGAGGTCGCGGCCCAGGCATCGGGAGAGCTGCTGGCCACGAACTGCTCGCGTGGCCAGGCGACGACGGCAGCGAGCGCGAGCGCGACGAGGGCGGCGGCCAGGAGCAGCAGTAGGCGCAACAGCGGGCGGCGCATCATGGCGCGCTCCCGCAGGCCAGCGGCAGGGGACGCGCGCTGCGCTGCGCCGGCCGGGCGTTGGCCGGCGTCGGCTGGGCCGCCAGCCAGGCGGAAATGGCCGCGACGTCGGATGGCGCCAGGCGCGCGGCGATGGTCGCCATGCAATCGGGCAGGTGGGCCTGGCGCACGCCGTTGCGCCAGGCGCCCAGCTGGGAATTCACGTAGTCGCGCGGCAGGTTAAGAAGGCCCGGAATGGCCGGGGCGACCCCTGTCAGGCGCTCGCCATGGCAGGCGATGCAGGCCGGGACCTTCAGCGCGGTGTCGCCGTGGCGCACCAGTTGCTCGCCGCGCGCCAGGATGGTGGCCGGCTCGCGCGCCGGCGGCGGCGCCGGCACCGGCGGATGCTGGGCCGCGAAATAGTCGGCGATCTCGTGCAGGTAAGGATCGGGCAGGTGGTTCACCATCCAGGTCATCAGGGGAAACTGGCGCCGGCCCTCGCGGAAGTTGAGCAGCTGGTTGTAGAGGTAGCCGGCCGGCTTGCCGGCGATGCGCGGGAAATACACGCCGCCGGCGCTCGTGCCCTGGCTGTCCTTCGGGGCGTGGCAGGCGATGCAGGCGGCCACGCGCTGCTCCAGGGTGTCGGGGATGGTCCTGGACGGCATGCTGGCGGAGGCGCCGGGTGCAGGGACACCCTGTGCAGCCGCAGGAAGGGCAGGGAGCAGCAGGGCCAGCGCGGTGGCCGCCAGGCCCCGCGAGGCGCGCGAGAAGAAAGCGGAGAAAGCGGATTGGCGCAGCTGGCTGGTCGTCAAATCGGTTTTCCTGTCATTGCACAGCCAGCTGGCGCCGGCCGGCGTCACATCGAGACTGTCTGCCCGCAGGCGGCGCCTGGATCCGGGTAGACGTGATAACAGAATGATACCGCGTGGTGTGGCCGCGCGGCATCATGTTGCAAAAAAAAGAAGCGTGCGCGCAGGAGGCGCCAGTGCGCGCGCGAAGCGCTTGATTCGATTGCGCCACCGGCTGCGGCACGATGCCGGCGTGCTTCAGGCCTCGTCGTAAACGGGCGGCATGAAGCCGTTGATACGGCGCTTGCCGATCAGGATCAGGGGCGCGCTCTTGCCCTCCGTGGAGTCGCCCTTGAGCCATTGCGGCAGGCGCGGGGCCAGGGTGCCGATGGCGACGCCGGCAGCGATGATGAGAGGCAGGAAAAGACGGTCTTCAGGCGTTTCAAGGCATTCTCCCGGGGTGACTGTGCCACTTGTCCTTGTATTGGCGTTGTCGCCCACGGGAATACTACCGTCTGGGTTGCCAGACGGAAGCAATCAACAATGTTGGGTTTCTGGCAGGTTTTTGCGCTCGGACCGGTGATTGGCCCGGCGTTCAGGCGGCGTCCTGGGCGCGCCAGCGGCGGTAGACGCGCAGGGCGACGTGGGCGTCGTCGGCCGCGTACAGGATCTGTTTCTCGCTCAGGCGCGGCAGGGCCCAGTTGGTGGTGGTGATGCGCTTGGATTTCTGCATCTGCTGGCCGAAGAAGCGCGCCACCGCGGTCTTGGCGCCCAGCGGATTGCGCTCGCCACGGCGGCGCAGGGCGGTGGACAGGTCGAGCACGTTGCGCGGCTCGATGCCGAGCTTGGCGCGTACCCGGCGCAGGTCGTCGCCCAGGCCGAAGCCGACCTTCAGGATCGTTTCCGACTCGAGCACCGTGCGCAGGACCTCAATGAAGGGGGCGAGGGCCGCGACGTCCTGGCGCGCGCCGATCTGGAACAGCCAGGCGCGCTCGTCGACAGCCAGCTGCACCAGGTGCGGCCCGGTCGATTCCTCGCCCTTGGCGAAGGTCGGCTTGGACTCGGTGTCGAAGCCGACGGCATCCGATGCGGCGAGCGCCGCCAGGGCTGCGGCGGCATCGGCCGCGGTTTTCACCAGCACGACATCGGACAGCTTGACCCCGTCGTAGGGCGGCAGGCTGTCGTCGGGCGTCGCGCTCATCGGCGGCGCAATCAATGGCGCGAGAACTTGGAGGCCAGCTGCTGCAGCTTTTCCTGGCGCAGGCGCGCCGCTTCCGCTTCGGCCGCGGCGGCTTTTTCCGCCTTCTTGCGTTCGGCTTCCTTCTTGAAGCGCTGCTGCAATTGTTCCTTGGCGTGGCTGCGGTGGGTGTCGGTCACTTCCGCGCCGGCCACGCCGTCGAGGTCGTAGCGGACGGTGGCCTTTTCCATCGCGCGCAGGTAACGCATCGAGCCGGTGTGGATGCCGAGCGCGGCGCGCATGGTCTTGCGGTCCAGGCCGGGCATACGGGCCAGCAACTGCTTGTCGATGCCGATGGCGAGCGGCAGGCAGTCGCGGAAAGCGGGGAATTGCTGCTGCAATTGCTTGAGCAGGGCGCGTGCCGAAGGCGCAGGGCTTGCCGCGGCGCTGGCCGCGGCCGCGGTGGTAGCCGGATCGGCGGCCGACTCGGGACCCGACGGGTTTGCCGGCGCAGCGTTCGACGTGCTCGCTTCCGTGGCGGTGTTCTCGGCGGGATTGCTGGTGGTGACGTCGGTGGCTTCGGCGGCAGGACTAATGGTGTTCATTGACTTCATGGTAATAGCAGGAAAGCGAAGGATAGCATGCTGGCTCGTACAAGTGCGCTGCCAATCGTGTGAGTTTTGCCGTGGCGGGCGGCGAGGCGCGTGCTCGGGTGGATGATACGGGGCAAGCTCGGGGCAAGCTCGCGCCGCCGTTCGCGAAATCGTGTATGATCCGCCCCTTGCCTTGCGCACGGCTTGCGCCGGCGCAGAGGGACGGAAGAGTCGTCCGTGGACAGTCTGGCAATGCTATGTGCTTTGTTTATATCCATTATGGGATATTTCAATTATCACCGATTCTTGCTTTGAGGCATAATGTTGTCTGTCCTCTCTATTCTTCCTAAACAAGATAGAACCAAGCCCGTTTCACCCGACGGGCTTTTTTTCGTTCCAGCATGCACACCGCGATTTTGATCACTGCCCATCGAATCCCTGCCAACCGCGCATCCGGCCAGGCCGCATGCCGCCGCAGGGGAAGGCGTGCTTGATTTGCGGCCTGTGCGCCCTTAATTAGGGCCATTCCCGTTTCCTTTCCCCCGGCCTGGACCAGGCCATGGTGAATTATTGACCTCGCAGGCGCGCATCCGCCTCGACAGGAGAGTTTTTTTATGAAGAACACCGCCAAGACCCTGACACTGACAGCGAAAAAGGCGCCGGCCAAGACCGCCACGGCGCAGCTGGCCGTGCCGAAAACCGCGACCTCCTACTTCCTCGAAACGGAAGCGGCGGCCAAGGTGACGGTGGTCAAGACCCGTTCGCGTCTGGCCTCGCTGAAGGCCCAGGCCGAGGCGGTGGCGAACGAGGCAGTCACGGCCGAGCCGGCCGCGGCCGCCCCGCAAGCTGTCGAGGCCGCGCCGGCCGCCGTGGAAGCCGCACCGGTCGCCGCCGAGGCGGCCCCGGTGGTCCAGGCGCCGGCGCCGGCGCCTGCCCCTGTAGCCGCGGCGCCTGCCGCCGCCGAGCCGGCCGAGACCCAGCCGTCCGACGAGCAGCCGTATTTCGTGGCGCCGGCCACCCCGGCCGTCGCGCCCGTCATCGTGCGCAAGCGCACCTCGAAGCTGGCCGCGCTGAAAGCGGCCGAAGCGCCGGCCCCGGCCCCGGTGGCCGCGCCGGCCGCCGCGCCTGTCCCGGTTGCCGAGGAAGCCCCGAAGGTCGTGCGCACCCGCACCCGCCGCCTCGAACCGGCAGCGGCCGCTGCCCCGGCCGGCGCCAAGGCAGCCGCCGGCAGCACCGTCAGCAAGACCACCGACGCCGCCGCGCTGGCCGCGATCGACACCTCGGGCTACCTGCTGCCGCAGGTGAAGGTCCCGGGCCGCCGCGGCCGCAAGCCGAGCGAATTCATGCCGGAGAACGACGAAGTCGCCGCGCTGAACGCGGTCGAACGCGCCGAGCTGAAGGCCGTGTCGAAGGCGCGCGAGCGCAAGGCCAAGGGCCTGGCCGGCCTGAGCGAGGAAGGCTTCTCGGGCGAGGAGCTGGAAAAGCGCCGCCAGCAGCTGCGCAACCTGATCAACATGGGCAAGGAGCGCGGCTACCTGACCCATGCGGAGATCAACGACCACCTGCCGGAAAACATCATCGATCCGGAAGCGATCGAAGGCATCATCGCGACCTTCAACGACATGGGCATCGCCGTCTACGAGCGTGCGCCGGAAGCGGAGATGATGCTTCTGTCGGACAACGCCGTGACCCCGACCAGCGAAGATGAAGTCGAGGCCGCCGCCGCGACCGCGCTGTCGACCGTGGATTCGGACTTCGGCCGCACCACCGACCCGGTGCGCATGTACATGCGCGAAATGGGCGCGGTGTCGCTGCTGACGCGCGAAGGCGAGATCGAGATCGCCAAGCGCATCGAGGGCGGCCTGAAGGACATGGTCCAGGCGATCTCGGCCTGCCCGATCACGATCTCGGAAATCATCGCGCTGTCGCACAAGATCGCCAGCGATGAGCTGAAGATCGACGAAGTGGTCGACGGTTTCGTCGACCTGAACGAATCGTCCACCCCGAGCCCGGCGGCCGCCAGCGCGTCGTCCGATGACGAGGAAGAGGAAGAAGAGGAAGAGGTCGAGGAAGAAGAAGGCGCCGCCGGTGGCGGTGCGGCCGGCTATTCGACCGAGCAGCTGGCGCAGCTGCGCAAGAGCGCGCTGGAGAAGTTTGCCCTGATCGAAGAGCAGTTCGACCGCATGGGCCACGCCTTCAAGAGCAGCGGCTATGGTTCGGCCGCCTACAACAAGGCGCAGGAAATCATCTCCAACGAGCTGCTGGGCATCCGCTTCACCGCGAAGGTCGTCGAGAAGCTGTGCGACACCCTGCGCGGCCAGATGGACGAAGTGCGCGCCATCGAGCGCGCCGTGCTGGACATCTGCGTGAACCGCTGCGGCATGCCGCGCGCCCACTTCATCAAGGTCTTCCCGGGCAACGAAACCGACCTGGAATGGGGCGACCGCGAAGTCGACTGCGCCTACCCGTACAGCGCCGTGCTGAGCCGTAACCTGCCGGCGATCAAGGAACTGCAGCAGCGCATGATCGACCTGCAGGCGCGCGTGGCGCTGCCGCTGGCCGACCTGCGCAAGATCAACAAGCAGATGGCTGCCGGCGAGAAGCGCGCCCGCACCGCGAAGCGCGAAATGACCGTGGCCAATTTGCGACTGGTCATCTCCATCGCTAAAAAATACATCAACCGCGGCCTGCAGTTCCTCGACCTGATCCAGGAAGGCAACATCGGCCTGCTGAAGGCGGTCGACAAGTTCGAATACCGTCGCGGCTACAAGTTCTCGACCTATGCGACCTGGTGGATCCGCCAGGCCATCACCCGCTCGATCGCGGACATGGCCCGTACCATCCGCGTGCCGGTGCACATGATCGAGACCATCAACAAGATGAACCGCATCTCGCGCCAGATCATGCAGGAAACCGGCAGCGAGCCGGATCTCGCCACCCTGGCCGAAAAGATGGAAATGCCGGAGAACAAGGTTCGCGAGATCATGAAGATCGCCAAGGAACCGATTTCGATGGAAACCCCGATGGGCGAGGACGGCGATTCGCAGCTGGGCGACTTCATCGAAGACAACACCACCCTGGCACCGCTCGACGCCGCGCTGCACGCGTCGATGCGCAACGTGATCAAGGAAGTGCTGGACTCGCTGACCCCGCGCGAAGCCAAGGTGCTGCGCATGCGCTACGGCGTCGAGATGTCGAACGACCACACGCTGGAAGAAGTCGGCAAGCAGTTCGACGTGACCCGCGAGCGTATCCGCCAGATCGAAGCCAAGGCCATGAGCAAGCTGCGCCAGCCTTCGCGTTCGGACAAGCTGAAGACCTTCTTGCACAACAACTAAGCCACTCCAGCTCGGAGAGAGGATGGCAAAAATGCCGCCCGTCGCTGACGTGGCGGCATTTTTTTATCGCGACGTCCTTGTTGGACCGTAGGGTGGGGTCATTGATGCCGGGGGCATCAATGACGTGCCCACGCGTTACGGGCGCATTCGTAGTCACGAGCAGGAGGGCGCCGCTCGCAAAGCATCCGACGACCCTGTGACTGCGGCACGGCATCGAACCTCGCCCGGCGTTTGCGGGCGACATGTCCAGGGGGCGGGCAAAAGGAGATGCACGCAGCGCGTGGGCATGGAGTGCCATCCTACAGGCAAGCCGCAGGCCGGCCAGCGAAGAATGCAGCATGCCGCTGCGTCGTCGAGGTGGCGGCATCTTTTGGCCTGAGGATGAGGGTGGGCTAGCCGGTCGGCGTCGGCTCTGCGGCATGCCTGCAACGTTTCCTTGCCAAGCTGAAAACGGAACGGGCGAATGTCGTTGACGCATGAGGAGAGATAGGGAGACCATGCAATAAGGCAACAAACTCACGCATTCTCACTCTCCCGAGGCCCCTATGCTCACCCGATTTCTTCGCCGCTGGTCGATCAAGACCAAGCTCATGCTCGGCATGGCCGCCTGCCTGCTGCTGTTCATTGCCATTTCCGCCGCGCTCAGCGTCAGTCTGACGGGCCGCAGCATGCGCGAGCGCGTGGTGGGAGAAGAGCTGCCGGCGGTCGTCGGCGAGATCGGCAACGACGTGCTGCGCCAGATCGGCGCGCCGCTCACCGCTTCGCTGGCAGTGGCCAACAACACCTTCCTGCTGGATTGGGAGCGCCGCGACCTGGATGAGTCCGGCATGGACGCCTGGCGCGCCTACGCCACCAGGATGAAGGAGGTGAACAAGGCCGTCACCGTGTTCTGGGCCTCGCCTTCGCAGCTGAAGTTCCTCGACCAGGGCGGCCTGAGCTACACGATGGAAAAGGGCAATCCGCGCGACGCCTGGATGGACAGTTTTCTCGCCAGCGGCAGCCGGTACGAGCTGAACCTGGATCCGGACCCGAAGACCGGCGAGATGAAACTCTTCATCAATGCCCGGGTCGAGGCCGGCGAGGGCAGGCTGGCGGTGGCGGGCCTCGGCCTGTCGATCCAGCAGATGGCCGACACGGTGCGCGGCTACACGGTCGGCAAGTCCGGCTACGTCTTCCTGGCCCGTCCGAACGGCAAGATCGTGCTGCACCGTGACGCCGCCCTGTCCGACGGCGAGCACCGGATCGCCGACCTGCCGGGATATTCGCAGGGGCTGGTGGCGCAGCTGATGAAGAAGGAACCGTTTGCCAGCGCCAGCCACGATTCGGACAAGGGCAGGCTGATCGTCGCTTCGTCCTACCTGCCGCAACTGGACCTGTACGTGATCGCCGAGGTGCCGGAAAGCGAAGTGCTGGGCGAGCTGGCGCGTTCCTCGCTGCTGGCCAGCCTGATCGCCGGCCTGGTTGGCGGCGGCATCGGCCTGGTCGTGATCTTCCTGATCAGCCGCGCGATCGCCGCGCCGGTATCGCGCGCCGCGGCCATGCTGGGCGAAATCGCCGACGGCAAGGGCGACCTGACGCGCCGCATGCCGGTCGAAAGCGGGGATGAGGTCGGCCTGCTGGCCGACGCCTTCAACCGTTTCGTCTCTTCGCTGAACCACACCATGAGCGAGGTGCGCGACAGCACCCACGCGATTGCCGGCGCCTCGGCCGAGATCGCGGCGGGCAACATGAACCTGTCGAGCCGGACCGAAGCCCAGGCCTCGAGCCTGGAAGAGACCGCCGCCGCGATGGAAGAGCTGACCTCGACCGTGCGCCAGAACGCCGACAACGCCCGCCAGGCCAACCAGCTGGTGATGACGGCCAGCGGCCAGGCGCAAAAGGGCGGCGAGGTGGTGGGCGAGGTGGTCGCCACCATGGGCTCGATCACCGGCAGCTCGCGCAGGATCGCCGACATCATCGGCGTCATCGACGGCATTGCCTTCCAGACCAATATCCTGGCGCTCAATGCCGCCGTGGAAGCGGCGCGCGCCGGCGAGCAGGGCCGCGGCTTTGCCGTCGTCGCCTCCGAAGTGCGCAACCTGGCCCAGCGCTCGGCCGCCGCGGCCAGGGAGATCAAGCTTCTCATTAACGCCTCGGTCGAGCAGGTCGAGGCGGGCGCACGCCTGGTCGACACCGCCGGCGCCACCATGACCGGCATCGTCCAGGCGGTGCGCCGCGTGGCCGACCTGATGAACGAGATCGACGCCGCCAGCAGCGAGCAGAGCCAGGGCATCGGCCAGGTCAACGCGTCGATCGCGACGATGGACGACGTGACCCAGCAGAATGCCGCCCTGGTCGAGGAAGCGGCGGCGGCCGCCAGCGCCCTCGAAGAGCAGACCGCCAGGCTGGCGCAGGTGGTCGGTGTGTTCAAGCTCGACGATACGGCTGCCGTCAACGCGCCCCGGGCCGCACTCGGCGGCGGCCAGGCCCGCCCGCTGCTTGCCGGCTGAAGCGCAGGCTGTCAATCGCGCGTGGCCCGGCAGCCCGGCAGTTGTAAGATCGGACATGGCCGGCGCACCTCCGCGCCGGCGTGAACCCCCTGGAGCCGCGCATGACCCGCTTTGTTCCCGCCCGTCCGTCGCCACGCCTGCCTGCCTTCCCGCTCGCCCTGGTGCTGGCGCTCGGCTCCGCCTGCGCGGCGGCCCAGGAGAGCGGGGGGAAAGATGAGCCGATCGCGCCGGACCGGCCCGATTTCGTCGAGTCGAGCGAGGTGGTCGGCAAGGGCAGGGTGCAGCTCGAGACCGGCCTCTTGGGCGAGCGCGCGCGCGGCGAACAAGGGCGCGAACGCACGCTGACGACGCCGACCCTGCTGCGCATCGGCGTCCATGAAGCGGTCGAGCTGCGCATCGAGAGCGAAGGGCGCACCGTGCGTCACCTGCGCGATGCGGCCAGCGGCGAGCGCAGCACGATCGCCGGCTATGCCGATACCTCGGTCGGCCTGAACTGGCATCTCGCCGACGCGCAGGGCAAGATGCCCTCGCTCAGCGTGCTGGCGGACGCCGGGCTGCCGACGGGTTCGAAGCGGCTGCGCGGGGAGGGCGTGCGCCCGATGCTGAGGCTGGTCGGCGAGTGGGAACTGCCGGGAGAGACCCAACTGGGCGTCATGCCCGGCGTCGCCGTCGAGCACGAGCAAGACGAGGGCGCTACACATATGGCCTGCTCGGCGTGGCGCTGGAAAAGCGCTTCGACGAACGCCTGCGTGGCTTCGCCGAACTGGCCCTGCCGCAGATTGCCAGCAGCCGCCACGGCGGCACCCAGGCCAGCGTCGGCGTCGGCGCCGCCTGGCTGGTCTCGAACGACTGCCAGATCGACACCCTGTTTTCGCGCGGCCTGAACCACCGGACGCCCTACGCGCGTTTCACCGTCGGGCTGTCGATCAGGCGCTGATCCGCCCCGTGGCGAACGGCTGCTCCGCCTCATGTATCCGGGTTATGCGACACACCCGCAAATTCTTGGTGACGCTATTTTCTCACACGTACTATTTTAATTAAATGGCAATGCTTTGGCATGGGAGACGCGCCCGGCGCTGGTGCCAGCCATGCCCTGGGAGGACACACTGCAGCCGTCCGCCCCAACGGCGACGGTCTCCGTGATCGATACGCGCTGCGGGAACGGCAAGGTCGCGGTCTGACATTAGCCGGGTAGGGGCAGCGCCAGGGCGACAGCTTGGGATGCTGCACGCCGTAAAGCGGGAAGCGGGGCAGCAGGCGCTGGTTGCAGTGCCGCCCGGCCTACGGCCCTGGCGGCATTGTTCACTGGACGCGGGAACTGTGCGGGTGGCCGGATGTCCCTGCGCACGGGAGATTCCAGCCGGAATCGAAAAATATTGCCTTTGTGATAGCATCGCCGGGTTCCTGCCTCATTGGCGTCCCGCAGTCCTTATCATGGCCAAGTCTAACCATCTCGCAGCGGTCCACATAGCAAGCGCGCACGCCTCATCCGCGTCCGTGCCTGCGTATGACTGGCCGGATGCGGACGCGCTGCCCCTGGCGCAGCGCATCCCCTGGCGCATGCGGGGGGCGGTGGGCATTTCCCTGGCGGTGCACGCCCTGTTGCTGAGCCTGACCCTGGGCGGCGAGACCTTCGGGCTTCCGCGCTTTCACCTTCCCTGGGAAGAAAGGCGTCTCGGCGCCGACGATTTACGCATCACGCTGGCGCTGGCGCGGCCAACGGGCCAAGCGCCTGAGCAGGCGGCTTTCGCCCCCGTGGAGAAGCCTGCGGCCAAGCCCGCCGCGCGGGACAAGCCCGTGATCGCCAGCAAGTCGGCATCCGGGGCAAACTCGCCCCTTGTCCCTGCGCCTGCCGCGGCGTCGCCCGAACCTGTTTCCCCACCGGCGCCGGTGGCGCCACCCGCACCGCCTCCTGAGCCGGCCATCGCGGAGCAAGCGCTGCCAGCGCCTTCTCCCGTGGCCGCGCCCGAGGCGCCGCCGGCGAACCCACCGGCGCCTCCCGTCGCGCGCGTGCTTCCTGCGGAAGAGCTGCCGGCGCCCGCAGCGGCAGCAATGGACGATGCGGCACAGAAGCAGGCCGGGCAGGCCGAAGAGGCGTCGCGCGAAGCGGCGCAGCGCGAGGCCGAACGCCTGGCGGTTGCGCGCCAGGAAGCGGCACGCCAGGAAGCAGCCCGTCAGGAAGCAGCCCGTCAGGAGGCAGCCCGTCAGGAAGCAGCGCGCCAGGAAGCAGCCCGTCAGGAGGCAGCCCGTCAGGAGACAGCGCGACAGGAAGCGGCCCGCCAGGAAGCAGCGCGTCAGGAACAGGCCCAGCGTGACCTGGCCCAGCGCGAAAAGGCCGCGCAGGAAGCGGCGCGCGAGGAGCGCCTGCGCGCCATCGGCAGGCAGCTCGACAGGGAAGCCGCCGCGCGCGACGCCGCGTCAAAAAACCTGCCGGCGGCGAGCAGCCTGCGCCGCGGCTGGCTGTTCGGACGCAGCGACCCGAATGCCGACCTGGTCCAGTACGCCCAGACCATGAGCCACAAGATCGAGATGAACATGACCTTCGACACCGTGCGCGAGGTCGTGAAGCAGCCGCACACCCAGCCGATCGTGACGGTGGCGGTGCGCGCCGACGGCTCGGTCGAGAAGGTGACCTTCGTGGTCTCCAGCGGCGTGCCCGCCATCGACGAAGCGATACGCCAGGTCGTGGCCAGCCAGGCGCCGTATGGTCCCTTCCCGCCGGCGCTGGCGCGCCAGTACGACGTGGTCGAGATCCGGCGCACCTGGAAATTCGACATGGCGATCAGGCTGGAGTGATGGGCCTGGTCTGGAGGGCCGGGCTAGATCAGCAAGTGTGCTGATCTAGCCGTAACGATCGCTGCATGGAGTAATCCGGTCCAGTGGACCGGATTACGAGCCGTCCACCCTACGTTCTTTCGCTCAGCCGGTATTGCGCAGGCCGGCCGCTACCCCGTTGATCGACAGGTGGATCCCGCGGTGTACGCGCGGGTCCATCTCGCCGGGCTCACGGGACATCGCGCGGTGGCGATGGATCAGTTCGACCTGCAGGTGGTTCAGCGGGTCGAGGTAGGCGAAGCGGTTCTGGATCGAGCGCGCCAGCAGCGGGTTGCCGGCCAGGCGTTCGGTGGCGCCGGTGATCGCTTCCAGGCGGCGGATGGTCTCGCCGTGCTCGGCCGCGATGCGCTTGAAGATGCGTTCGCGCAGGGCCGCGTCCGGCACCAGGCCGGCGTAGCGCGAGGCGATCGCCAGGTCCGTCTTGGCCAGCACCATGTCCATGTTCGACAGCAGGGTGGCGAAGAAGGGCCATTCGCGGAACATCTCCTGCAGCGTGGCCAGGCGCGCAGCCCGTTCATCCTGCGGACCGTCCTCGATCCAGCCCGATACCGCCGAGCCGAAGCCGTACCAGCCCGGCAGCAGCAGGCGGCACTGGCCCCAGGAAAAGCCCCAGGGAATCGCGCGCAGGTCCTCGATGCGGCGCGTCGACTTGCGCGACGCCGGGCGCGACCCGAGGTTCAGCTCGGCGATCTCGGCGATCGGCGTGGCGGCAAAGAAGTAGTCGGTGAAGCCCGGGGTCTCGTAGACGAGGTTGCGATAGGCTTTATAGGCGCGCTCGGACAGTTCGGCCATGACAGCTTCGAAGCGCGCCAGGCGCTCGGCCTTGTCGCCCGCCACCGGATGCGGCGTGAGGCTCGCTTCCAGCGTGGCCGCCACCAGCAGCTCCAGGTTGCGCCGGCCGATCTCGGGATTCGAGAATTTCGAGGCGATGATCTCGCCCTGTTCGGTCAGGCGGATCTGGCCGTTCACCGTGCCCGGCGGCTGGGCCAGGATCGCCTGGTAGCTCGGGCCGCCGCCGCGTCCGACGGTGCCGCCGCGGCCGTGGAACAGGCGCAGCTTCACGTTCATGCGTTCGAACACCTCGACCAGCTTCAGCTCGGCCTGGTAGAGCTCCCAGTTCGAGGTGAGGAAGCCGCCGTCCTTGTTCGAGTCCGAGTAGCCGAGCATGACTTCCTGCAGCCGGCCCTGGTTCTCGATGATGCGCGCCACCGGCGGCAGCGACATCCAGGTTTCCATGATGCCGGCGGCCCGCTGCAGGTCGGGAATGGTCTCGAACAGCGGGATCACCATCACGTCCGACATGCCCTGCGACACGCGCAGCAGGCCGCCTTCCTTCTGCAGCAGCAGTACTTCGAGCAGGTCGGACACGGCTTCGGTGTGCGAGATGATGTAGTTGCGGATCGCGCGCGCGCCGTAGCGCTGGCGGATTTCGCGCGCGGCGCGCACGATGGCCAGCTCCGATTCGGTTTCCTCGGTATAGCTTTCGTAGGGCGTGTACAGCAGGCGCGGCTGGGCCAGTTCGGCCAGCAGCAGCGCGACCTTGTCGTCCTCGGACAGGGCCGCGTAGTCGGCTTCGACGCCGGCCTTTTCGAACAGCTCGGCCAGCACGCGCTCGTGCACGTCCGAGGTCTGGCGCATGTCGAGCGAGGCGAGGTGGAAGCCGAAGATGCGCGCCGCGCGCATCAGGCCGGCCAGGCGCGGCGCGATCAGCATCGCGCCGTGGTTCGCCGCGAGCGACTCGGCCACGACCTGCAGGTCGGCGGCGAACTCCGTCGCGTCGCGGTAGGGTGCGGCGTGGCCGACTTCCTTGCGCAGGATATTGGTCGCGCCCAGTTCGCGCGCGGTGGCCGCCAGGCGTGCGTAGATGCCGATCAGTGCGCGGCGGTAGGGTTCGTCCTCGCGGTGCGGCGACTGGTCGGTCGAGCGCTCGGCCAGCGACTGCATCGCCGGGGTGATGTCGACCATCAGGGTCGAGGTCGACAGCTCGGCGCCGAGCGCGTGCACTTCGTCCAGGTACCAGTCGAGGATGGTGGTGGCGTGGCGCACCACCGCGTGGCGCATGGTGTCGGCGTTGACGTTCGGGTTGCCGTCGCGGTCGCCGCCGATCCAGCTACCCATCTGCACATAGGCGCTGTCGCCCAGTTGCGCAGGCTTGCCGTGGTACTGGGCGCCGATCTCGTCCTCGATGTCGTCGTACAGCGCCGGCAGTTCGCGCAGGAAGGTGATGCGGTAGTAGGACAGGGCGTTCTCGATCTCGTCGGCCACCGTCAGCTTGGTGTAGCGCAGCATGCGCGTCTGCCACAGCGTGGCGATGCGCGCGTGCATCAGCTGCAGGTTGCGCACCTGTTCCTTCGGCGTCAGGGGCAGGTCGCGCTCGGCCAGCAGGCGCGCGATGTCGTGCTCGGCGTCGAGGATGCTCTTGCGCTGGACCTCGGTCGGGTGGGCGGTGAGCACCGGCGAAATCAGGGCGTTGCGGAAGAAGTTCTCGACAGTGGGCTGCTGCACGCCGGCGGCGCGCAGTTTCCCCAGCGCGTAGCCGACGCTGCCTTCGCGCGGCGGCGAGCCGTTCAGCAGGTGGGTGCGGCGGCGCCGGTTGTGGTGCTGGTCCTCGGCGATGTTGGCCAGGTGCGAGAAATACGAAAACGCGCGCACCACCGAGATGGTCTGGTTGCGGGTGAGCTTGTGCAGCAGGGTGGTCAGCTCCTGGCCCGCTTCCGGATCGGCGTCACGGCGGAAGCGCACGGCGGTCTGGCGGATGGTCTCGACGACGTCGAACACGGCGTCGCCTTCCTGGTCGCGCAGCACGTCGCCGAGCAGGCGGCCGAGCAGGCGGATGTCTTCTTTCAACGGGGCGTCCTTGTCGGCGCCGGCAAGGGTGTTGGGTGCAACGGGTTTGTCCATATCGACCACTGAGATTCTCTAATGTTGGAAACGCCGGGTTGTGCATGGCGGTTGGCCACGTTCTGCAATGAGGCCCCATGCTAAAATTTGTGATCCTATGCAAGGGCCTTTACTGGCATCGGCCGGTGAGCGCAACGACAGTGAAAGAATTCGTTTTGAAAGCATCCGAAATGACGCAGCAGGTGCAAGTGCCGTCGCAATTGATTATCGCATCGCGCGAGAGCCGCCTGGCCATGTGGCAGGCGGAACATGTGCGCGACCGTCTGGCCGCATTATATCCAGATTGCCACATTAGCATCCTCGGAATGACGACGCGCGGCGACCAGATTCTTGACCGCACGCTCTCGAAAGTCGGCGGCAAGGGCCTGTTCGTCAAGGAGCTGGAAGTGGCGATGGCCGAGGGCCGCGCCGACCTGGCCGTCCATTCGCTGAAAGACGTGCCGATGGACCTGCCGGAAGGATTCGAGCTGGCCGCCGTGCTCGAGCGCGAAGACCCGCGCGACGCCTTCGTCTCGAACGACTACGCCAGCCTGGACGAGCTGCCGCCCGGCGCCGTCGTTGGCACCAGCAGCCTGCGCCGCCAGGCCCTGGTGGCGGCGCGCTACCCGCACCTGGTGATCCAGCCGCTGCGCGGCAACCTCGACACCCGCCTCGGCAAGCTCGACCGCGGCGACTACGCGGCCATCATCCTGGCCGCCGCCGGCCTCAAGCGCCTGGGCCTGCCGCAACGCATCCGCAGCGTGCTGCCGCCGGAGCTGAGCCTGCCGGCCGCGGGGCAGGGCGCGATGGCGATCGAGATCGCGAGCGGCGAGCGCCTGGACGGCGCCGACCTGCGCGCCCTGCTGGCGCCGCTGAACCACCTCGATACCGCGCGCGCCGTCATGGCCGAGCGCAAGGTGTCGAAGATTTTCGGGGGCAGCTGCCAGATCCCGCTGGCGGCGCACGCCACGGTCGAGGGCGAGACCATGCACCTGCGCGCGATGGTCGCCACGCCCGACGGCAAGCGCAGCGCCCACGCCGAACTGAAGGGCGCAGCCGGCCATCCCGAGCTGCTGGGCGAGCGCGTTTCCGAACTGCTGGGGCAACAGGATGCGCATGCCATCCTCGAAGCCTGCCGGCAGGACGCCGCCCCCGATGCCTGAGTCCGTCGTCATCACCCGCCCGCGCGCCCAGGCCGACGGCCTGGTGCGCGCCGTGGCCGCCATCGGGCGCACGCCGGTGCTGCTGCCGCTGCTGGAAATCGCGCCCCTGGAAGACCAGTCGGCCCTGCGTGCGGCGCTGCAAGACCTGGAGCGCTATGCGCTGGTGGCCTTCGTCTCGCCGAACGCGATCGACGCCGCCCTGGCCCACGTGCCGGCCTGGCCGCGGCAGGTGGCGCTGGCCGTGCTGGGCGAGGGCAGCCGCGCCGCGCTGGCGAAACACGGCCTGACCGAGGCCAACGCCACCATCCTCGGCCCGCAGGACCCGACGCGCAGCGACTCCGAGAACCTGCTGGCCTCGCTCGACCTTGCCACCCTGCGCGGCAGGCGCGTGCTGATCGTGCGCGGCGAAACCGGGCGCGAGCTGATGGCCGAGGGATTTCGCGGCGCCGGGGCCGAGGTCACGATCGTGCCGGCCTACCGGCGCAGCGTGCCTGCGCTCACGCCCGCGCTGGCGGCCCGACTGCGCGCCTTGCTGGCCTCGCCGAACGATTGGATAATCACGAGCTCGGAAGCCCTGCGCGGCCTGCTCGAACTGCTGCGGCAGCTTGATACCGCGAGCGATACTGATCTGCTGGCAAAGCTGCAACAACAGCATGTAATCGTGCCCCATGCGCGCATTGCGGAGACCGCCCGGTCGCTGGGACTGGCCCGTGTCACGCTCACCGGCTCGGGCGACGAGCGTCTTCTTGCCGCGTTACAATCTCGAACATGAACGAACTGCCGAATCATCCAGAGCTGCCGCCGACGCAGCCTTCCACCGCGCCCCAGGCGCCGGTCCCCGAACCCTATGCCGGGGCGCGCGCTCCGCTGCGCGGACCGAGCACGGCCGACAAGCTGATGCGCCCGATGCCGCTGGCGCTGATCGCGCTGGCGGTCCTGCTGGCGCTCCAGACCTGGTCGAGCCACGGCCGCATCAACACGCTGCGCAAGGAAATGGCGATCAGCCTGCAGAAGGGCAACGAGATCAACGCAGAAACGGCTGCGCTGGCGCGCGACGTCGCCGAGCAGTCCAAGGCGCTGCAGCTGAAGGTCGGCGTGCTGGAAAGCCGCCAGCTGGAAAACCAGAGCCAGCAGCTGGCCCTCGAGCAGCTCTACCAGGACCTGTCGAAGAGCCGCGACGAATGGGCGCTGTCGGAAGTCGAGCAGGTGCTCTCGACCGCCAGCCAGCAGCTGCAACTGGCCGGCAACGTGCAGGGCGCGCTGATCGCATTGCAGAACGCCGACCGTTCGCTGTCGCGTTCGGACAAGCCGCAGTTCATTACCGTGCGCCGCGCAATCGCCAGCGACATGGAAAAACTCAAGGCGCTGCCGGCGGTGGACCTGGCGGGCGTGGCCGTGCGCCTGGACAGCGTGATCGCCCAGGTCGACTCCCTGCCGCTGCTGTCGGACGAGAAGCCGCTGCTGCCGGCGGCCCCGGTGCGCAGCCAGGGGGCGCGGAAGGACGCGGCGCCGGCGGTTCCGCTGACGGTCGGCGAGCGCATGCTGCAGACCTGGCGCAACTGGACCGCCGAGATGTGGGACGACGTGCGCCAGCTGATCCGCGTGCGCAGCGTGAACACGCCTGACGCGCTGATGCTTTCGCCGGAGCAGCGCTATTTCGTGCGCGAAAACCTCAAGCTGCGCCTGCTCAACGCGCGCATGGCCCTGCTGTCGCGCGACGAGACCACCTTCGCCGAAGACCTCACTGCCGCCCAGGATACGCTGGCGCGCTACTTCGACACCGGCGCGCGCACCACCCAGCAGGCGCAGGCGGTGCTGCGCCAGGTGCGGGCCAACAACCTGTCGATCGAGATGCCGACCCTGGCAGAGAGCCTGAACGCCGTGCGCAACTACAAGACGAAGCCTTAATCCATGCGTTTACTCCTCTGGTTAGTCGCCCTGATGGCCGCCGCCATCGGTATCGCCGTGACGGCGCGCTTCAATCCGGGCAACGTGGTGCTGTTCTATCCGCCGCACCGGATCGACATGTCGCTGAACCTGTTCGTGGTTTTGCTGGCGCTGCTGTTCCTGACCTTGTACGGCCTGGTGCGCGCGGTCAATGCGACCATGCGCATGCCCGACCGGGTGGCCGCCTACCGCCAGCGCAAGCGCGAGCGCGAGGGCAACAAGGGCTTGCGCGACGCCCTCAAGGCCCTGCTCGAGGGCCGCTTCGGCCACGCCGAGAAGGCCGCGATGCGCGCCGCCGAGCTGCCCGAGAACGCCGGCGTGGCCGCCCTGATCGGCGCGCGCGCCGCGCACCGCATGCGCGAGCCGGCGCGGCGCGACGCCTGGCTGGCCGGCATCGCCGGCGACAACAGCATGAAGACGGCGCGCCTGATGACGGTCATTGAGCTGCTGGTCGACGACCACCAGCCGGAGGCGGCGCTCGAAGCCGTGGCCGAGCTCAACGCCAGCGGCCAGCGCCACATCCACGCGCTGCAGTGGTCGATGAAGGCGCACCAGCAGGCGCGCAACTGGCCCGAGGTGCTGCGCCTGGTGCGTATCCTGGACAAGCGCAATGCCCTGCATCCCGCGCTCTCGGCGCGCCTGCGCGAGATGGCCTATGAGGCGCTGCTGTCGGAAGAGGGACAGGATCCGGAAGCGATCCGCCGCTTCTGGGCCGGCGTGCCCGTGGCCGACCGCACCAAGCCTTATATCGCCGCGCGCGCGGCCACGGCCTTCAACGCCAGCGGCCTGCACGACGAAGCGCGCGTGATCGCGGAAGACGCGCTCAGGGCCGGCTGGGACGAGCGGGTGATCCGGGCCTACCGCGACGCTGCCGGCCCTGCCGGCTCGGCCACCCTGCTGGCCCAGATCGAAAAGTGCGAAGCCTGGCTGCGCGAGCGCCCGAACGACGCTGAACTGGCGCTCACGCTGGGCTCGCTGTGCCTGCGCCAGAAGCTGTGGGGCAAGGCCCAGCGTTACCTGGAGCAGGCGCTGTCGGACGCGCTCGATCCGACGATGGTGCGCGACATCCACCTGAAGCTGGCCCAGCTGCACGAGGTGCTGGGACAGGAAGAACGCGCTGCCGGGCATTACCGGCATAGCGCGCTGGCGAATATTCTGTAGAAACACGATTCCGCCCGCCGCCTATTCGTGCCCGACAGCGTGAAGGCGGCGAGGTAGGCGTCCCGGTGCCCACCACCCAGATGCAGCAGGCAATTGGTGGGCACCGGGCGCCCACCCTACCGTCTGCAGCATCCTTCCTCGCAAGCAGTTGCCGCACCGCATAGACTGCTGCGCCGCACAAGCTGATGCCTATTCGATATAATGCTTCCCTTTATTGAATCTTCAGCAACCAAGGAATAACCCATGAGCCTGAACAACGTCCCAGCCGGCCGCGATGTGCCGAATGACTTCAACGTCATCATCGAAATCCCGATGAACGCCGATCCGATCAAGTACGAAGTGGACAAGGACACCGGCGCGATCTTCGTCGACCGCTTCATGGGCACCGCGATGCACTACCCGTGCAACTATGGCTATGTCCCCCAGACCCTGTCGGCCGACGGCGACCCGTGCGACGTGCTGGTGATCACCCCGTTCCCGCTGATCCCGGGCGTGGTCGTGCGTTGCCGCGCCATCGGCGTGCTGAAGATGACCGACGAAGCCGGCGGCGACGCCAAGATCCTGGCTGTGCCGGTCGACAAGATCCTGCCGATCTACAGCCACTGGCAGAAGCCGGAAGACCTGCAGGACCTGCGCCTGCAGCAGATCCAGCACTTCTTCGAGCACTACAAGGACCTGGAAAAGGGCAAGTGGGTCAAGGTCGAAGGCTGGGCTGGCCCGGACGAAGCGAAAGAAGAAATCGTCAACGGCGTTGCCGCATTCAAGGCAAAGCAGGAACAGCAGTAATACCGGCGCAGGCACGGCCTGCGTACGAAGAAAGGCCGGCGCCCCGAAGGGCGGCCGGCCTTTTTTTGCCTCGACGAAACGGCTGCCCGGCTTACCAGCCGATGTCCTGCAGCAGCGGGTAGGTGAGGTCGCGCGGCGGGGTGACGGTGTGCGTCAGGTCGGCGTTGATCGACGGCTCCATCAGCTGGTTCGGCTTGGCGTCGGTCGTGTAGTGCGAGACCGAGGAGCCCGGCGCGTTGGTCGTCGGCGTGTACATCAGGATGCGCCGCTGCGGGTCGGTGCCGGCCAGGCGGTTCGGGTCGATGCCGAGGGAAGCGACGACGCCCGAACGGGTGCGCGACCTGGCCTGCAGCGCGGCAAGCAGGGTGGCGCCGGCTTCCTGGGTGACGCGCACCGAGGGGATGGTGACATCAGGCGCATCGCCGCTCATGCCGGCCGCCTCGCCCGGTGCGTTGTCAGCCACGATCATGCCGATCGCGCCGGCGGCCTGGACGTTGCGCGCCTTGGAGACGAAGTCACAGGTGCCGCGCGAGACCAGGGCGATGTTGCCGCGCACCGCCAGGGCGTTGAGATCGCTCAGAGGATTGCAGGCCAGCCCGAGCCCCGTCGGCTGTTCGATCACCGGCATGAGCTGCCCGCTGACCGGCGTGGCGCCGAGCGGCGGGCCGAAGGAGGCGTCGCCGACGTCATAGTTGCCGGCCGCGTTGCCGGCGGCGCTGCCGCTCACCGTCAGGCGCGACCGCGGATCGAGCACCTGGGGCACCGCGGCCGTGACGTTTGGCCCGTTCCAGGACAGGCCGTTGCCGCTGATTGCGGAGGCGACGCGCTCGGCGTCGGTCATGTCGACCCAGGGACGCTCGGTGCGGTTGTCGACCAGGAAATAGTCCCAGATCGAGGGTATGCCCATGATCTCGGCGCCGGTCTCGTCGTCGGTGAAGGTCTGGAAGCCCAGGCCGTGCGCCATTTCGTGCAGCAGCACCGTCACCAGGTCGATCTGGCTGCCGGCATTGTTGTCGGTGCCGAGGTAGAAGCCGGAACCCGGCAGGCAGTCGGGGAACAGGCCGAGGCGCGAATTGAAGCGCGCGATGATGTGCGGCTCGCCCGGGGTGGCCACATCGGTGCCGGCCAGCTTGCTCGCCAAGGCGCTCGGATACCAGGTGTTCGGACGCGGGGCATTGGCGAAGTCGGACCAGATCTCGTTGGCGCCGGCCGAGCCGAGCACGGCGCTGCTCGCGGTGCAGTTCAGCGGCACGAAGGAGGCGCCGATGCGGATCGGTACGCTGCTGGTGAGGGTCGCACCCCAGATGTTGGCGGCGTGCTGGAAGGCGTACAGGCGCTGGGCGCCGAGCGTGGTGCCGGGATTGCCGCCGACCGGGGTGGCCGGGGTCGGGTCGTTGAAGCCGATGCCGGGGGCGTTCTGGTTGACGATGGTGATGATGGCGGCCTGGCTGGCGAGCGCGGCGGTGGAGATGGCGAGGGCTGCGGCGAGGCGCAGCGCGAACTTACTTGGTTTCATGGCGACCCTCCTTGTCGTGCCCGGCCTGCTTGCCGTGATCGTCGTGCTGGCCGTGCTGGTGGACGGCCTGGTCGGCGGCGGCCGCGCCATGCACGCACTGTTCGGCGAGCTTGCCGTCGCTATCGCGCGTGACGACCGAATACACGAGGCCGCGCTCGCCCAGCCGCACCTGGCGCGCGCCGCTGGGGTGGGTGATCATGGACGGTTTGGAGGTCGTCGTCAGGGAACTCGTCGGTTTCGGCGCGAGCGCGCGGGCTTCGGCTGGCGTGGGCGCACGCAGCTGGCCGGTCTGGGCGTCGCGCACGACGACCATGCCCTGTTGTTGTTCCTGGGCCGAGCTGTGGTGTGGCATGAAGGCGCACATGGCGGCGAGGGGGAGCGCCGCCAGGAATTTTTTGGATGACATGGTGGGGTCTCCGGAAACTTCAGTTCAGTGTTTTGCGGCGCATGAAGCTCAGAGCGCCCAGGCCCAGGGCCAGCATTACGTACAGCGAAGGTTCCGGCACCGCCGTGACCACTCGGACCGTATCGAGACCAATATAGTTCAATGAATTCGCATCACCCGTGTAGCGGAAGGCGAAGCGGCCTTCGCCCTGGAAGTTCAGGTCGGTGCTCCAGCGGGTCCAGTCGGTCGGGTAGGAAGCGCCGGCGCCGCCGAAGCTGGTCAGCAGCGTCGAGAAGGCGTCCGTGCCGCCGCCGTTGCCGGGCGCCCAGCGCACTTCGAGGTAGTCGGCGAAGCCGGGCGTGGCCTCGTGCGTGGTGTAAAAGGACAGGTTGGTCAGCCCGCTGAGTGACAGCACCGGGGTGATCAGCCAGTTGTCGACCGTGCCGAAGCCGTTTGCCGCGCCCAGGAAGCTGGCGGCGGCATAGGAGTTGGCAGCCCCGGACTGGGCGCCGAAGATGTCGGCATTGCCCTGGAACCAGGTGCTGCCTGCCGGGTCGCTGTTGTTGACCAGGGTCCAGCCCGGCAGCCCGGCAAGGTTGCCGAAGCCCTCGTTCAGCACCAGGACGCCGGTGCCGCCGGATCCATACGCGGCATGGGCGGCCCCGGGAGCAAGGGCCGCCAGCGCCAGCGCACCGGCCGCGGTGTACGACTTGAGTAGTTTCATGGGAATGTGCTTTCATGCGGAGCCAGAAGGATGGCTTGTCCACTCGCGCTGGCTGACACGAGGCCATGGTTGAGTTCATCATATGAGCTGAACGACAAGGAATCTTGATTTTCATTCAATGTGAGTAGAGGCTCGGCGGTGGGAGGGGCTGCGGCTGTGCGCATTGGCCGGAACTGGCCAGCTGTACCGTATGCGTTAAGCGGGGGGCGTAGGGTGGACACCTGTGTCCACGCAGTAGGGCACTCGATCACACCACCGTGTTATTCGGCAGGCGCCGACGACGGGGCGCTTGCGACTTGCAGACGGTGAGACCGCGTGGGCTCGGGAGAGCCCATCCTGCGAAAGGCGAAGAAGAGGGGGAGAGGAACGACAGGCGCGGACGGCAGCCGTCCGCGCCGGGAGAACGATCAGCGCGCCGCCAGCCAGCTGCGCAGCCGCAGCTTGCCCACGATCCCGATCGGGAAGAAATAGATCGACAGTACGAACAGCACGCCCAGCCACAGCATCCAGCGGTCCGGGTGCACGGCGGCGGCGAGCAGCGGCACGCCTTCCAGGGCGTTCGAGCCGTGCGCCATCAGCTCCTTCAGGTAGTTCTGCGCCAGGATGAACAGGGCCGCGCCCACCACCGCGCCGTACATCGTGCCCATGCCGCCAATGACGACGATCAGCAGGATGTCGGTCATGACCTCGAAGCCGAGCGAGGTCTTGGGGCCGACGTAGCGCAGCCACAGGGCCATCAGGGCGCCGGCCAGCGCCGCCACCAGGGCCGCCAGGCAGTTGGCCCAGATGCGGTAGACCACGGTGCGGTAGCCCAGCGCTTCGGCGCGGAACTCGTTCTCGCGGATCGCCTGCAGCACCCGCCCGAAGGGCGAGTTCACCAGCCGCAGCAGGAACAGGAACAGCAGCAGGCAGCCGAAGAACACCAGGTAATAGGTGAGCAGCTTGCCGTCGATGGCGCGCCCGAACACCTCGTTCTCGACCAGCGTGAAGCCCGGCGTGAGCACTTCCGGCACGCTGAAGGTCTTGCCGTCCTCGCCGCCGGTGAAGTCCGACAGCTGCGAGGCCAGCACGGCAAAGGAAGAAGCGACAGCCAGCGTGATCATGGCGTAGAAGATGGCGCGCACGCGCAGGGCGAACAGGCCGACCACGAACGCGAGCGCGAGCGCCAGCAGCAGCGCCAGCCCCAGGCCCTTCATGGCCACGCCCCAGGTCGGCTCGTCGACGGAAGCCAGTGCCAGGCCGATGCCGTAGGCGCCGATCCCGTAGAACATGGTGTGCGCGAAGGAGACGATGCCGGTGTAGCCGAGCAGCAGGTCGTAGGAAGCGACCAGCACGATGTAGACGCAGATGGTGGCGGCGGTGTTGAGCGGACGCGCGCCGCTGGTCAGGAAGGGCGCGAACGCCAGTCCCAGGAAGATCAGCAGCAGCACCGCGGACAGGATGCGGCTGCGCGGCAGGTCGCCGGAAAGCAGTCGGGTCATGGGTTAGCCTCGCATCTTCGAATACAGCCCGGCCGGGCGCCACAGCAGGATCGCGATCATCAGGATGATGTTCGAAACCAGCGCGATCTTCGGCGCCAGGAAACCGGCGTAGTTGGCCACCAGCGCCATCAGGAGGGCGCCGATGAAGCAGCCGCCGACCGAACCGAGGCCGCCGATGATGATGACGATGAAGATCATGATCATGATCTCGCCGCCCATCGCGGCCGACAGGGTTTCCTTGTACAGGCCCCACATCACGCCGCCCAGGCCGGCCAGCGCCGAGCCGGCCGCGAACACGCCGACGAACAGGCGGCGGATGCGGTAGCCCAGGCTCTCGACCATCTCGCCGTTCTCGACGCCGGCGCGGATCAGGAGGCCGATCTTGGTGCGGTTCAGGGTCAGGAACATGCCGACGAAAACCAACAGGCCGACGATCACCGCCACCAGGCGGTATTTTTCGATGGCCGCGTCGCCCAGGAAGATGGCGCCGCGCAGGGCGGTGGGCAGGGGCAGGGCAATGGTCTCGGCGCCCCAGATCACGTTGATCAGTTGCTCGGCGACGATCATGCCGCCCATGGTGATCAGGATCTGCTTCAGGTGCTGGCCGTAGACCGGCATGATGATCACGCGCTCGAAGGCCCAGCCAAGCAGGGCCGTGACCAGCATCGCGACCGTTACTGCCAGGCCCAGCACGCCGAGGTTGACCAGCAGCGAGTCCATTTCGAGCCAGCCGCGCATCGGCAGCAGCACCATGGTGGCGGCAAAGGCGCCCACCGACACGAAGGCGCCGTGGCCGAAGTTCAGCACGTTCATCAGGCCGAACACCAGGGTCAGGCCGCTGGCCATGATGAAGATCATCATGCCCATGGCGAGACCGGCGACGGTCAGGGTGACCCAGGTCGGGAAGCTGCCCACCAGCGGCAGCATGAGCAGGGCGATGGCGGGCACCAGCAGCAGCGGCGCGATGTCGCGCGGCGCTGCGGGCAGGGGCGTGTCGGCCTTGGGCAGGGCGGCGACGCGGGGAAGGGTAGCACTCATCGTGTAGTTCCTATTGGTGGGAGGCGAGCGACAGGCCCAGGAGACGCTGCTGCAGCGCGTCGTCGTTCGCCAGCGCGGCCATGCTGCCGGCATGGGCGACGCGGCCGTCGTCCATTACGCTGACGGTGTCGCCGAGCGAGCGCACGAAGTTGAAGTTCTGCTCGACCAGCAGGATGGTGGTCTCGAGTTCCTTCAGCTCGCGGAAGGCCGCGATCAGGCTCTGCACGATGCTTGGTGCCAGACCCTTGGTCGGCTCGTCCACCAGCAGCAGCTTCCTCGGCTCGACGATGGCGCGGGCGATCGCCACCATCTGCTTCTGGCCGCCCGAGAGGTTCCCGGCCGGGTAGTTCCAGAACTTCTTCAGGGCCGGGAAGAAGCCGAAGATCCAGTCGAGACGCGCCTGGTCCATCGGGCCGTTGCGCGCCGCCAGGTGCAGGTTCTCGCGCACCGTCAGGTCGGAGAACACGGCCATGCTCTCCGGGACATAGGCGATGCCCAGGCGCGCGATGTCGGGCGTGGCCAGTTTCGTGATGTCCTGGCCGTCGAAGGTGATGGCGCCGGCGCTGGCCTTCCACAAGCCCATGATGGTGCGCAGGGTGGTGGTCTTGCCGGCGCCGTTACGGCCCAGCAGTACCGAGAGGCCACCGCGCGGCACGACCAGGTCCACGCCCTGCAGGATGTGGTACTGGCCGATGTGGGTGTGCACGCCCGAGAGCGTGAGCAGCGGTGCGTTTCCCGGCTCAGGCATGGGCCGCGGCGGGTTCGGTTTCGGGTGTTCCAAGATAGGCTTCCTGTACGATCTTCGATTGCATCACGTCCAGCGGCATGCCGTCCGCCACCAAGGTGCCGTTGTGCAGCACGATGATGCGGTCGGCCAGCTGGCGCACCACGTCCATCTTGTGTTCGACCAGCAGCACGGTCTTGTTCGTGTCGCGCTTGACGGACTGGATCAGCTCCAGCACCACCGGCACCTCGTCCACGCTCATGCCGGCGGTCGGTTCGTCGAACATCAGGATGGATGGTTCGAGCGCCAGCAGGATCGCCACTTCCAGCTTGCGCTGGTCGCCGTGCGAAAGGGCGCCGACGCGCGCCTCGCGTTTGGCCAGCATGGCCACGCGCTCGAGGTAATGCTCGGCGCGCTCGATCAGCTCCTTGTGGCCGAACCAGACCGAGAACATGTTCATCCCCAGGCCGGCGCGGCTCTGCACCGCCAGGCGCACGTTCTCGATCACCGTCAGGTTGGGGAACAGGTTGGTGAGCTGGAAGGCACGCCCGATCCCGAGGTGGGTGCGGCGCGCGGCGCCGTGGCGAGTCACGTCCTGGCCGTTCACCAGCACGCTGCCGCTGGTGGCCGGCAACTGACCCGAGACCAGGTTGAAGTAGGTGGTCTTGCCGGCCCCGTTGGGACCGACGATGACCGTCAGCGTCCCCGGGAAGAAGTCCGCCGTCACCGCGTTGACCGCAACGTGGCCGCCGAAGCGGATCGTCAGGTCACGCGTGGACAGCGACGGCTGCTGTGCGTTGGTGGCCGCCATGTCAGCGCTTGTTTTTCACTGGCAGCGGCATCTCGGCGGCCGGGATCTCGCGCACCAGTTCCAGCAGGTCCCACTCGTTGGCCTGGTTCTTCTTGATGCGGAAGTGGTACATCGACTGGAGCGCCTGGTGGTCTTCCTTGCGGAAGCTCATCTTGCCCTTGGGCGTATCGAAGCTCATGCCTTCCATCGCCGCGACCAGCTTCTCGCTGTTGCCGTCCGGGACCTTGGAGAGCGCATTGAACACGGCGCTGGCCGCCGCGAAGCCGCCGGCGGTGAACATGTCGGGCGGCGCCTTGAAGCGCTTCTGGTGTTCGGCCACCAGCCACTCGTTCATCTTGTTCTTCGGGAAGGCGTAGTAGTAATAGATGGTGCCTTCGGTGCCGGCATAGCTCTTCCAGGTCTTCATCACCGGCAGGATGTTGCCGCCAGGGGCCAGCGCGATGCCGTAGCGCTCGGGCTTCATGTCGGCGATCTTGTTCATCGGGTTCGGGCCGGCCCAGACGATGCCCAGCACGCGTGGTTGCGGCTTGTCCTTCAATGCGTCGAACAGGCGCTGGGTCGAGGCGGTGAAGTCGGTGGCGGTGGCCGGGGCGTATTCCTCGTGCACGACCTTGGCCTTGCTGCCGGTGGCCGCAAGCGCTTCCTTGCCGGCCTTGATGGCATCGCGGCCAAAAGCGTAGTCCTGGGCCAGGAAGGCGACGCTGCCGCCCTTCAGGGTACTGGCGGCGGCCAGTGCGTCCTGCATCGAGCTGCGCGCGGTGCGGAAGATGTACTTGTTCCACTTCTCGGCGGTGATGGCGTCGGCCACGGCCGGCTCGATGATCAGCACCTTCTTGTATTCCTTGGCCACCGGCAGCATGGCGATCGCCGAGCCCGAGGAAGTGGTGCCCACCGCGATGTGGGCCTTGTCGTCGCCATAGGCTTCGGCCAGCAGGGTGCGGCCGAGGTCGGGCTTGCTCTGGTCGTCCTTGACGATGACCTTCAGCTTGCGGCCGTTGATCTCCATCTTGCCGCCGGTGAGGTATTCCAGGCCCATCATGAAGCCGGTCTCGGTTTCCTTGGCATAGGCTTCGAGCGGGCCGGTCTTGCCGGCGATGAGGGCGATCTTCAGGTCCGGGCCGGCGGCCAGCGCGAGCGGGGCGCAGGTAGCGGCGAAGGCGGCCAGCACGGCTGCCGACAAGGGTTTGATCAGGTGGTTCATGGTGTCTCCTCTGACTCTGACTCTGATTCTGTTTTATGGAAGCTGCGACAGGAACTGGCGGATGGCGCCCAGCGCTTCCGGTTCGGTGAGCATCGGCGCATGGCCGATGTTCGGCACTTCGGTGTACTGCATCGCGGGCGCGGCGCGCCGCATCCACGCGACCTGGCTGGGTTCGACCAGGTCCGACAGCGCGCCCCGCACCAGCAGGGTGGGGCGGCGGTGTGCCAGGCGCCGGAAGGCCATGCGCGCCGCCAGCGACGTCGGCCGCAGTTTACCTGTTTGCAATGCTATCGCAATATTCGGGTCGTAACGCAGAGCCAGCTTGCCCGTCTCGTCCGGCTCGAAAGCGCGCCGCGCCCATTTGCCCCATTCCTCGTCCGGGTTGTCGGGGAAGGCGCAGGCGTTGATGTCCTTCAGGTAGCAGGCCGCATCGTCCCAGGACGAGAGCACGTTGCAGCGTCCCGCGTAGCCGGCGATGCGCGCCAGGCCGCGGGTCGAGAGCACCGGGCCGACATCGTTGAGTACGGCGCCGGCGATCAGCTCGAGGTGGCGCATGGCGAGCGTCATGGTGATCAGGCCGCCCATCGAGGTGCCCACGAAGACGGCGCGCGCGATGCCCAGGTCGTGCAGCAGCTTGGCGACGTCGCCGGCATAGACCGCCGGGTTGTAGTTGTCGGGATGCGGGTCGCGCGCCGAGTGGCCGCGGCCGCGCACGTCGGGCGCGATCACGCGCCGGCCCATACGGGCGATCTCGGGCGCCAGCTCGTCGAAGTCGGCCGAGTTGCGGGTCAGGCCGTGCAGGCAGATCACAGGCAGCCTCGCGGGCAGGGGCAGCGACGCATCGTCGGTCCCGGCCCGGGCGGCGTAGTCGCGTGCATACAGCGCCAGCCCGTCGCTGCTCTGGAAACTGATAGGGGTGAAGTTAAGCACGCTGGCAAAATCCTGTTCGGTTCTTCCGGGATGGAAGGGTGAAGAAGGGTACGCGCCGCCCGCGGGCGGGCGGCGCGTTTTCCTGTGGCGACCCGGCTGGGGTCAGAAGCGGTACTCGAGCGTGGCCGAGACCGTGCGCGGGTTGCCGTAGAAGGCCGTCAGCGTGCCTTCGTTGCCCAGGGTTGGGAAGAAGTAGCCGGCGGTCTTGTAGCGCTCGTCGCTCAGGTTCTTGCCATGGATGCCGGCGCGGATCTTGCCGTCGGCACGGGTCCAGACGATGCTCGCGTCGTACAGGGTGTACGAGCTCTCGTCCAGCACCGAGGCGTACTCGAACTGGTGGATGGCGCCCTTGTAGGAGGCGCTGCCGATCAGCGACAGCTTGCCGTTGCGGCCCAGCAGCGGCATGGCGATGTCGTAGTTGGCGCGCAGGTTGGCCGAGTTCTTCGGGGTGTTCTGGAAGAAGCGCTGGTCGGCCACGTTCAGGCCGTTCACGATGTATTCCTTGTACTCGGCGTCGATGTAGCTGTACATGCCGGCGATCATGAAGTCGCGTGTCAGGTTGGCGATCGCCTCCAGTTCCACACCCTTGATCTTGGCCTTGCCGGCGTTGGTGGTCACGCCGGCGAAGCTGTCGTCGCGGCCGTCGCCGTTGGTGTCGATGGCCACCGAGCCCGGGATCTGCACGTTCTGGTAATCGCTGTAGAACACGGCCGCGTTGGTCGTGATGCGCCCGCCGTTGAAGGCCGACTTCAGGCCCAGTTCGTAGGTCTCGATGGTCTCGGGCTCGTAGCCGGCGCGCGCCACGGCATCGGTCAGGCGGGTGCCGACCATGTTCAGGCGCGGGTCGAAGCCGCCGCCCTTGAAGCCTTCGGAGTAGGAAGCGTAGACGTTGTGGTCGCTGTTGAGCTTGTAGTTCACGGCGACGCGCGGGGTGAACTTCTTGTCCTTGCGCTGCAAGGCGCCATTGCGGAAGTCGGTGTCGGTGCGGAACAGGATCGCGTTCGGGTTGCCCATCTCCGGCGAACCGGCCAGGCCCAGGTAGATCTGGCGGTAGATCGAGGCGGTGCGCTCGTCGACGGTGTAGCGTCCGCCGAGCGACAGCGACAGGCCGTCGAAGATGTTGTAGCTGCCGTCGAAGTAGGCGGCCCAGGCCTTGGTGTCGATGTCGCCGCTGGTGAAGGTCGAGCTCGGGAAGGCGCCGGCCAGGATGGTGTCGAACTTGTTGTAGGCGTTGGCGTCCATGTAGTACACGCCGGCCACGCCCTGCAGGCGGTCGCCCGTGTAGGTCAGCTGGAATTCCTGGCTGAACTGCTTGTTCTTGTACAGGGCCGGCACTTCCATGTCGACGGTCGGCAGGGCGTCGAAGTCGATCGGCGCCCAGGACTTGTCCTTGCGGCTGGCCGTGATCGACTTCGCGCTGAACTGGTCGTTGAAGCGGTACTCGACCAGGGCCGAGACGCCGTACGCCTTCACTTCCTGGTCGTGGCCGAGGGCCTGGGTCAGGTTGGCGCGGGTGTCGAATTCGTTGTCCAGGATCGGCGCGCCGCTGGTGCGGCCGACCGTCAGGCGGTGGCCGTTCTTCGGGTTCGAGTCGTCCTGGGTGCCGTCGGCGGCCAGGCGGATGAACAGATCCTCGGTCGGCGTGAATTCGGCCGACAGGCGAGCCGCCGTGACGTCCTTGTCGTAGTTCTCGGCGCCGGTGTACAGGTTGGTGCCGAAGCCGTCGCGCTTGAAACGGGCGACCGTGCCGCCGATGCGGACGGTGTCGGAGAGCGGGGTGCTGGCGGTGGCCACGCCTTCGATCTGGCCGTAGGTGCCGGCGGTGGCGCGCAGGCGCAGGTCGGGCTTGGAGCCGAGCTTGCGGGTCACGTACTTGACCGCGCCGCCGATGGTGTTGCGGCCGTACAGGGTACCCTGCGGGCCGCGCAGCACCTCGATGCGCTCGACGTCGTAGATGTCGGCCACGGCGCCCTGCGGGCGGGCCAGGTAGATGTCGTCGATGTAGATGCCGACGCCCGACTCGAAGCCGGCCAGCGGGTCGGCCTGGCCGACGCCGCGGATGAAGGCGGTCAGCGTCGAATTGGTGGCGCGCGAGGCTTTCAGGGTGGTGTTCGGCAGCGCCAGGGCCAGCGCGGTCACGTCCGGCGTGGCCTGCTTCGACAGCTGGTCGGCCGAAAAGGCCGTGACCGACACCGGCACGTCCTGCAAGGACTCTTCGCGGCGGCGCGCGGTGACGACCACCTTCTGGACGTCGCTGGCCGCTTCTCCGTCAGGCGCGGGTGCGCCGGCCGACTGCTGGGCGTGGGCGGCGCCCATCGCGCTGCTGGACAGGGCCAGCAGGGCAGCGGCGGAACGGTTGAGCAGCTTCATTTTTCTCTTTGTCAGACGCATCGTTGTCTCCTGTTTTTGGAATGGCGAACATGCTCGCGAACAGCTCCCGCCTTGGCTCCCGTTCTTGGCTCGCGCTTTCAGCCGGGTTTCGCACGCCCTGCAGTGTGCCTCGGCCGGAACTGGCTGAAAAGATAACAATCCGCCCACCAACTGTGCGGATTTGCACAGTCCGGTGCGCCATGCTGGTGCGGTTCGCGTCGAGGGAAAATGCTGCGGTCGCACAATTTTCGGGACCGCAGCGCCAGAGTAGGGAATTGATTGCAGGAGGAATGTGCACTGGTGCACAATATGACATCTTGATATTAAACAAGTGTGCCGATGAATACCCTGCCTGAGTGGACCGACCTCCGATTCTTCCTCGAACTGGCGCGTGCGGGCACGCTGTCGGGCGCCTCGCGCCGCCTCGATGTCGAGCACACCACGGTGGCGCGCCGCATCGACCGCCTGGAAAAGGAGCTCGGCTCGACCCTGTTCGACCGTTCGCGCGAAGGCTACGAACTGACCGAGATGGGCCACGCGCTGCTGCCGCATGCGGAAGCGATGGAGGGCGCCGCGCTGGCCGCGGCCGAACAGCTCGGCGGGGCGGAAGTGGCGGCGCACGGCGTGGTGCGCCTGGGCGTGCCCGAGGTGTTCGGGGTGAAGGTGGTGGCGCCGCTGCTGGCCGACCTGCTCGACATCAATCCCGAGCTGTCAATCGACCTGCTGGCGCTGCCGAGCTTCGCGAATCTCGCCAACCGCGAGGCCGACCTCGGCGTGATGCTGGACCCGCCCACCACCGGCCGCTACATGGTCACGCGCCTGGCCTCGTTCCGCTTCTACCTGTACGCCTCGCCCGGCTACCTGGCAAAACACCCGCCGATCCGCGAGCAGGCCGACCTGGCGAAGCACTATTTCGTCGACTACGTGCAGGACCGCCTGGCCAGCCGCGAGCTGTCCTACATGGGCGAACTGGGCTTCACTCCGCGCCGGCGCCTGTGCTGCTCGGGCATGACGGCGCAGATCGAGGCGGCCTCGCTCGGCATGGGGCTGATGATGGCGCCGCCCTACGCAGTGCCCGACGACGGCCGCCTGGTCAAGGTGCTGCCCGGCTTCTTCGCCGAACGCTCGTTCTGGCTGGCCGCGCCAACTGACCTCTACCGCCTGCGGCGGGTAAAGGTGGTGTGGAACCTGCTGCGCGATTATGCGGACAGCCAGCCGGGGCTGTTCGTGTAAAGGTGGGCACGGGTGAACTGACCCCAATAAGTTAGACACAACTTATTGGGGTGATATGGGTAAGCACACGGAGCAGTTCAAGATAACGGTTGTCCAGGACTATTTGTCTGGTCGGGGAGGCTACCGGGCTGTGGCTCAGCGCCATGGCATGGCCAATCGCTCGCTGGTGGAGCGCTGGGTAACAGCGTATCGACTGCATGGGGATGCTGGACTGCGCAAGAAGCGGAGCAGATATACGGCCGCATTCAAGCTGTCGGTACTACAGTACATGTGGGAAAATCGCCTTTCGATCACCCAGACCGCTGCCCGGTTCGATATCCGCGGTCATTCGACGGTAGGAGTCTGGGAGCGTGCCTATCAAGAAGGGGGGAGCGAGGCATTGGCTCGCCCTCCAACAAGCAGATCCGAGAAGATGATCATACCGACGACAAAGCCGGAAGTAGCGCATGAAGACAAGCGTAGCCGCGAAGAATTGCTGGCCGAGTTGGAGTACCTGCGGATGGAGAACGCCTACCTAAAAAAGTTGAGAGCCTTAGTTCAGGCAAGGCAGGAAGCGGAGTCTGCGAAAAAACCCAAGCGGTCCAAGAACTAAGGCAGCAATATCGACTCGACGGTCTGCTCAAGCTGGCAGGACTTCCTCGAAGCTCGTTCTATTACCGGCTCAAAGCGCAAGCTGCCGATGACAAGTACGGACAATTGAAAGCGACGATCAAGGACGTATTCGAGCGCCACAAGGGACGTTATGGTTACCGCCGTGTGACCTCAGCCATTCGCCAGCTTGGCGAACGCATCAATCATAAAACCGTACAGCGTTTGATGGGGCAACTGAAGTTGAAGTCCCTGGTTCGTCCCAAGAAATACAAGTCTTTCAAAGGCGAAGTGGGCAAGACGGCGCCGAACGAATTGCAGCGCCGGTTCGAAGCAAAGGCGCCAAAGCAGAAATGGGTGACCGACATCACCGAGTTTCATGTCGCAGGTGAAAAGCTTTATTTGTCGCCTGTGCTCGACCTATACAATGGTGAGATCATCGCTTTCGAAACGAACAGGCGCCCTCGGTTCGAACTGGTGACATCCATGCTGACCAAGGCATTTTCAAGACTTGGCCCGGAGGACAAACCAATGCTCCACTCCGACCAGGGATGGCAATACCGCATGCCCGCTTATCAACAGGCACTGACCGAGCATGGGATCGTGCAGAGCATGTCGCGCAAGGGTAACTGTCACGACAATGCGGCCATGGAAAGCTTCTTTGCCGTGCTCAAGACCGAGTTCTTCTACTTGGAAAAAATCACCAGCATCGATCAGCTGGAAGCTGGGATTGATGAGTATATTCGCTACTACAACAATGACCGCGGCAAGCTCAGACTCAACGGGCTGAGCCCTGTACAATTCAGGACTCAGCAATTGGCAGCATAGATCAACTGTCCAACTTTCTGGGGTCAGTTCAGGGGCGCCCACCCTACGTTCTATCGTAATAACAGAATGTGGGCAGCCGTAGGGTGGGCGCCCCGTGCCCACCAGTGCGCCGCGGTCAGTCCCGGCTACGGAAAGGGCTGCGCTCGTTCAGCTCGTCCATGTAGTCGTCGATCCCGCCCGCTTCCCGCTCCAGGAAGCGCTCGATCGCATCCGCGAACGCGGGGTGCGCCAGCCAGTGCGCCGAATACGTGCGCGTGGGCAGGAAGCCGCGCGCCATCTTGTGCTCGCCCTGGGCGCCGCCTTCGAAGGTCTTGATGCCCTGCTCGATGCAGAACTCCAGCGGCTGGTAGTAGGCCGACTCGAAATGCAGGCAGGGCACGTGTTCGATCTCTCCCCAGTAGCGCCCGTACAGGGTGTCTTTCGTATGAATGACGAGCGAGGACGCGATCGGCCGGCCGTCGCGCTCGGCGATCACGAGCAGGATATTTTCCGGCATCGCCTGGCCGATGCGCAGGAAGAAGTCGAGGTTCAGGTAAGGCGTCGAGTAGTGCGCCGCATAGGTGTGGCGGTAGCAGCGGTTGAAGAAGCGCCAATCGGATTGCGTCGCGTCCACCCCGCGCACCCGCCGCAGCGTCACGCCGGCGTCGCGCACCTTGCGCCGCTCGGCGCGGATGTTCTTGCGCTTCTTCTGCTCCAGCGTGGCCAGGAACTCCTCGAAATTCGCATAGCCCGCGTTCAGCCAGTGGAACTGCACGCCGCTGCGCAGCAGGAAGCCGGCGTCCTGGAGCTGGCGCGCGTGCTCCTCGGGCGGGAACAGGATGTGGGTGGACGAGACCTCGGTCGCCTGCTGGGTGGCGCGCAGCACCTCGATCAGGGCCGCGCGCGCATCGGCGTCGCGCGCCAGCAGGCGCGGTCCCGCCACTGGCGTGAACGGCACCGCGCTCAGCAGCTTCGGGTAGTACTCGAGGCCATGGCGCCGGTAGGCATCGGCCCAGGCCCAGTCGAACACGTATTCGCCGTAGGAATGGCCTTTGACGTAGAGGGGCAGGGCGGCGGCCAGCTCGTCGTCGTCGTAGAGCGCGATGTACTGCGGCTGCCAGCCGGTTTCCGGGCAGGCGCTGCCCGATTCGTGCAGCGCGTGCAGGAAGGCGTAGGACAGGAAGGGATTGGCGTCGCCCTGCAGGGCCAGCAAGCCATCCCATGCAGCCTGCCCGATCTCGGACAAGGAAGAAACGATATGCGTGCGATAATGATTAACTGCGTTCAAAATTGCGTCCAAAATTGCTTTCATGACGAGGAAAAGTGCGGTGGAGCAGGTCCGCTCCCGCACTGCCTGCTATGCGGAAGACCCCAAGATGAACAACCGATTCTTCAACCTGTATTCACACCAGTTCGCCCGCGTGGCGGTGGCCATTCCACGCTGCCGCATCGCCGACCCCGCCTACAACGTCGAGCAGACCATCGCGCTTGCGCGCCAGGCGGCAGAGCAGGGCGCGGCCCTGGTCGCCTTCCCGGAACTGGGCCTGTCGGCCTACAGCTGCGAGGACCTGTTCCACCAGCGTGCGCTGCTGGAAGCCTGCGAAGAAGCCCTGGCCGCCGTGGTCGAGGCTTCGTGCGAGCTGCCTGTGGCGATGGTAGTGGGCCTGCCACTACGGGTCAATCACCAGCTGTTCAATTGTGCGGCCGTGGTCGCGGGCGGGCGCGTGCATGGCCTGGTGCCGAAGAGCTTCCTGCCGAACTACGGCGAGTTCTACGAGTCGCGCCAATTCAGCGCCGCAGACAGCGCGAATGTCGACAGCGTCGCGCTGTTCGGCGAACTTGTCCCCTTCGGCCCGAACCAGGTGTTCGAGGTCGAGAACTTCCCGCTGCTGCGCTTCCACGTCGAGATCTGCGAGGACGTCTGGGTGCCGGTGCCGCCGTCCTCGTTCGCCGCCATGGCGGGGGCGACGGTCTTGGTTAATCTTTCGGCCTCGAACGTGCTGGTCGGGAAGAGCACCTACCGCCACCAGCTGGTCAGCCAGCAGTCGGCGCGCTGCATGGCGGCCTACCTCTACACATCGGCCGGACGCGGCGAATCGACCACCGACATGGCCTGGGACGGCCAGTCCATCATCTACGAGAAGGGCGAGCTGCTGGCCGAGTCCCAGCGCTTCCTCGACGAGTCGCACATCATCTTCGCCGACGTCGACCTGGAGCGCCTGTCGCAGGAGCGCATGCGCGCGACCACCTTCGCGCAGTCGGCGCGCCGCCATGCGGACGAGGTGAAGAAATTCCGCGTGCAGCGCTTCACGCTGGCGCTGCCGCTCGACCGTACGCTGCCTTTGGCCCGCGAGATCGAGCGCTTCCCCTACGTGCCGGCCGACCGCGCCTTGCGCGACGAGCGCTGCACCGAGGTCTACAACATCCAGGTCCAGGCCCTGATCCAGCGCCTGTCCTCCAGCGGTATCCGGAAGGTCGTGATCGGCGTCTCCGGCGGGCTCGACTCGACCCATGCGCTGCTGGTCTGCGCCGCCGCGATGGACCGCCTCGGCCTGCCGCGCACCAACATCCTGGCCTACACCATGCCCGGCTTCGCGACCAGCGGACGCACCCTGAAACAGGCGCACGACCTGATGCGCGTGGTCGGCTGCACGGCCCAGGAAATCGACATCCGCCCGAGCTGCCTGCAGATGCTGAAGGACCTGAACCACCCCTTTGCCGAAGGGGAGGAGCAGTACGACGTCACCTTCGAGAACGTGCAGGCGGGCGAGCGCACGAACCACCTGTTCCGGCTCGCGAACCACCTGGGCGCGATCGTGATCGGCACCGGCGATTTGTCCGAGCTGGCGCTGGGCTGGTGCACCTATGGCGTGGGCGACCACATGTCGCACTACAACGTGAACGCCAGCGTGCCGAAGACCTTGATTACGCATCTGGTGCGCTGGGTGGCCGAGACCGGATCGGTCGTGGCCGGCGGCGCCGAGGTGCTGCTGAACATCCTCGGCACCGAGATCAGCCCCGAGCTGGTGCCGGGAAAAGAAGGCGACGACAAGCCGGCCCAGATCACCGAGAGCGTGATCGGCCCCTACGAGCTGCAGGACTTCAACCTGTACTACACGCTGCGCTACGGCTTCGCGCCGTCGAAGGTGGCCTTCCTGTCCTACAGCGCCTGGCATTCGCGCCTGGAGGGCCGCTGGCCCGACGAGCACGGCGCGCGCAACGAATACGACCTGGGCGCGATCAAGCGCAACCTCGGCATCTTCCTGTGGCGCTTCTTCAAGACCAGCCAGTTCAAGCGCAGCTGCGTGCCGAACGGACCGAAGGTCGGCAACGGCGGCTCGCTGTCGCCGCGCGGCGACTGGCGCGCCCCGAGCGACTCGGAAGCGACCGTCTGGCTCGACGACCTGGCGAACATCCCCGACTGACGGGACCCGAATTCATTATTAGAAAAGGAGCAGACATGAAGCAGATTACCTGCGTGATCAAACCTTTCAAGCTCGACGAAGTGCGCGAGGCCCTGGCCGACGTCAACGTCACCGGCCTGACCGTCACGGAAGTGAAGGGCTTTGGACGCCAGAAGGGCCATACCGAGCTGTATCGCGGCGCGGAATACGTGGTCGACTTCCTGCCGAAGGTGAAGATCGAGGTGGTGGTGGACGACGGCATCGTCGAGCAGGTGGTCGACGCCATCATCAAGGCCGCGCGCACCGGCAAGATCGGCGACGGCAAGATTTTTGTCCAGGACGTGCAGCAGGTGATCCGCATCCGTACCGGCGAGACCGGGCCGGACGCGGTGTAAGAGTCTGAGCATTTCAACGAACTACTTCCACACCACGACACACGAACAGAGCTGTCGATAATAATGGAAGGGGTAAGTTCCGATGATCTTTGCTGAATCCCATCACCGACTTGAAAAAATCCTGAAAAGGTTGGCTAAGGCCGAGGCCAACCTAAATGCGTTTCACGAACGATATCGAGGTGATGTCGACGGTATTTCCCCGACTGTTCGTGATTTCATCTTGCAGACGTTCATATTCCAATATGACGTCTGGAATGAAATTGCCAACATCGCGCGCAGTACCGCGACTGGATTTGCTGCAAAGGTCGCGCTAAAAGGCCTCGTCCTTCGGGTCTATGAATACGACCAGTTGTGCCTGAAGCATTTAATGCCGGAGCTGCTCAACCATGCAGATGAGAGGGGGATCATCCTAGACAAGCAGCTTTCTAAGAAACTCGCATCAACGTGGGCCGATGAGTTCAAGGAGTTGCGTCGTATATATCCGGAGATTCGCAATCAAGCTGCAGCACATTACGGACGCGATCTCACCGCTCAAGTGTCAGCATTAGAGAAACTCGATCGAGACCGCGTTTTAGCGGTTGCGTCCGCGTTTCTCCAACATAATAGAGGTTGGATTATGGCTCTACGTGATGCGGGTACGCCCGGATCGTAGGGTAGTGACGGTCGAGATAGTAGGGGGGCAAATGGCCACTTCTGAAATGATCTTAGCTTAGCCCGTTTTTCTGGCCGATCAGCGTCCCATCTGAATGACGAACTCAGGGTAATCAGGCGCAGTTGTCGTAGGAGGCACCTGTGCCCATGCGGATCACCCGCTGATATCACGCGGCACCGACGGGAATACCATTTGATTTGGCTGCCGGGTTGTGTTTCGACACCTCACCGTTCGACCGCGTGGACACAGGTGTCCACCCTACGAAAAGCGAATCAGTCCCAGCAGTTTCCGAGCAGGCTCAGCGCCCCATCTGGATATCGAACTTCCAGGTAATCAAGCGCAGCACGCTGATGAACAGCGCGCTGCTCCACAGCGCGAAGTCGTGCGACACGCTGGTGTACAGCCCCATCAGCAGGAACATCCAGTTACCCAGGAAAGCGCAGATCGCATACGGCTTGCCGTCCCTGAACACCATCGGCACCTCGTTGCAGACGATGTCGCGCAGCACGCCGCCGAAGATCCCCGTGATCACGCCCATCATCGAGGCGATGAAGAGCGGCATGTTGGCGTCCAGCGCGGCCGAGACGCCGGCGATCGAGAACAGGCCGAGACCGACCGCGTCGGCGATCACGATCAGGCGTTCCGAGACGATGTGGCGCAGGGTGCGGATCAGGGGCGAGGCGATCAGGGCCAGCACGAAGATGGCGATCGCGTATTCCTGGTGCGTGACCCAGAACAGCGGGCGGCGGTCGAGCAGGATGTCGCGCAGGGTGCCGCCGCCGAAGGCCGCGATGAAGGCGACCGTAAATACGCCCACCAGGTCCATGCGTTTGCGGCGCGCTTCGATGAATCCGGAAAACGCGCCGACCAGGATCGCCACGATCTCGATGAACTTGATGAGGGTCATGCAGGGCAGGTGGCTGTTGGCATGTTGCTAGCCTAACATGCCAAGCGCATCGCGCGAAAGCGCGGCGCGTGCTCGGAGCCTGTCCCCTCAGGTCGGGCCGGCGCGCTCCATCTCCGCCAGCGGCAGGCGCACCGTGAACACGACCTGGCCGTTCTCGTGGCGGTAGGCGATTTCGCCCTGGTGCTCGCGCACGATCTGGGCCGCGATGTACAGCCCCAGGCCCATGCCGGTGCGGTTGCGCGGGTTGTGCAGCGAGCTGCGCTTGAAGGGATTGAACAGCGAGGCCGCCACGTCCGGCGCGATCGGAGCGCCGGCATTCGCCACTTCGAGCAGCGCCCAGCCATGTTCCTGCGCCAGCGCCGTCGCGATCGGGCGGCCGATGTCGCCATGGTGGCGCGCATTGCTGAGCAGGTTGGACAGCACCTGGGCCAGGCGGCCGCTGTCGGCGCGCACGCAGATCTCGCCCGGGTTGGCGAAGGAATAGTCGATGGTGGGGTAGGCCATGCGCGCTTCGTCGATCACGTCCTCGACCAGGGTCGACAAATCGAGCGGCTCGAGCACCATGCCCAGCCCCAGGCCGCCGTCGATGCGGCTCATGTCGAGCACCTGGCCGATCAGGCGCTGCATGCGGTTGCTGGAAGACTGGATGCGCCGGCCCAGGGTCGGCTGGGTACTGCCGCGCTCGAGCAGGGTGCCGGCCATGTTGATCGAGTGCAGCGGGTCGCGCAGGTCGTGGCCGAGCATGGCCAGCAGCTGGGCGCGTGTCGCGTCGAGCTGGGCGCGGCGTGCGTTCGAGGCGCGCAGCAGTTCGGACTGGGTCAGGCGGGCATTGGCCAGCACCGCCGCTTCCCAGGGGTGGGCGTGGCCGCGCACCGTTTCGTGCCAGGCGTCGAAGGAGCCGCGCGGCGTCAGGCGCGCGCCGAGCGGCCCGACCTGGGTGGTCTTCTCCGGACGACCGCCCCAGGACACATGTTCGATCTGCTCGGTGCGCAGCAGCAGGCACCAGCCGCCGCCGGGCGGGTCGAAGGGCAGGGCCAGGATGCCGACCCATTTGCCCAGGCTAGCCTGCAGTCCGGCCGGCCACTCGTCGAGCTTGTCGCGCACCAGGATGTCGCTGGCGTCCTCCGGCAGGGCGCGCACGATCGCCTCGGCGGCGTCGCGTTCGATCGGGCCATGGGTGATGATCTTGCCGTTGTGGACGCTGACCAATGCCTGCGAGCGGGTCGCCGCCAGCAGGGCGCCGGCATGGCGCGCCAGCGCGTCGAGCGGTTCCTCGTCGATCAGCAGGGACTCGACCAGCGCGGTGCGCACGTTGGCCGACTGCTCGACCAGCTCGGCGTCCAGGCGCGCCTCGATGCTCTGCACGGTCGAGGCCATGACCTGGGCCAGCACGTCGGCCGCCATCCGGATCGCGTGCGGCACCCGCTTGGGCGCCATGTGGTGGCAGGCGATCAGGCCCCAGAGGCGGCCGTTGATGACGATCGACACGCTCATCGAGGCGCACACGCCCATGTTCTGCAGGTACTCGACGTGCACCGGCGAGACGCTGCGCAGCACGCCGAAGCTCATGTCGAGCGGCGCCGCGCCCGGCGCGCCGAGCAGGGGCACCGGGGTATAGCCGATGTCGGCGATCATGCGCAGGGTGTTCAGGGCGTACAGGCGGCGCGCCTGGGCCGGGATGTCGCCGGCCGGGTAGCGCTGGCCGAGGTAGGGGGTGAGCTCGTCGCGGCGCGCTTCGGCCACCACGTCGCCGCTGTCGTCTTCGCGGAAACGGTAGGCCATGACGCGGTCGAAACCGGTGAATTCGCGCACCTGGCGCACCGCGGTTTCCAGCAGCCCCTCGACGCTGCGCTGGCGGCGCACGCGCTCGATCGAGCTGTGCGCCTTGACCGCGAACAGGGCGACCGTGTCGGCCGGCACGTCGCGCGTTTCGAACTCGGCAATGATGCGGCCATGGCTGCCGTGGACGATGACGTCGTAGTCGCGGCCATCGAAGGACACCGCGGCCACGGCCGGGGCGCATTCGCCTTCGGCCAGCGCATCGGCGCATTCGGCGACCAGCTCGAGGCAGGCGGCCGGCAGGGGCAGGGCGGTGTAGTCCAGGCCCAGCTGCAGCAGGGCTGCGAGCGGCGCGGGAACGTTCTGGCTCCAGCCTTCGATGCCCCCGCGCGCGTCCATGAACAGCAGGAAGCCGTGCGGCTGGATCGATCCGGGAATATGGATGGGTTCGTCCGCGCAGGAAGCCAGGTCGACCTGGCTGGGCACGGGCATCGGGATGGCCGGAAGCGACTTCAAAGAGTGTCCCTTATCTTGGGTGGGCCGCATGAGCGGCTACCGTCGCATTCTACAACGCGACGCCGGCCGGGAACGTACCGGTTTGTATCAGACGGTTATTGGAAGTCGGGATCAGAAGTCGAGCGCCGGCCTGAGCAGGACGATCAGGGCGCCGTTGCCGCCGTCGTTGCGGTTGGCCACGCAGAAGGCCACCACTTCGTCCTTCTGCACCAGCCAGCTGTGCACCACCGAGCGCAGCACCGGTTCGCCGCCCGGCGAACCATAGCCGACGCCGTGGATGATGCGCACGCAGCGCACGCCGCGGCGGGTCGAGCGGCGCAGGAAATCGCCGAGCTGGCCGCGCGCGACGTCGCGCGTCATGCCGTGCAGGTCGAGTTCGTCCTGCACCGGCCAGTGGCGCTTGCGCAGTTTTTTTACAACATCGGGACCCACGCCCTCGCGGGCGTAGCTCAGGGTCGGGTCGTCGTCGAGCAGGCCGTCGACGTCGAACAGGTCGGACAGGGATTCCTGCAGTACCAGGGCGTCGTCTTCCTCCTGGCTCAGCCTGCGCTGTTCCGGCGTGGCGCGCAGCAGGGCTTCCTGTACCGGGCGGTAGACGTAGCGGTCCGATTCCGGCATCTTAGTGACGCCTTCCATGGCGCCGCGGAACTCGACCGCGCGCTCGCGCGCGATCCGCTCCTGCCGCTCGCGCCTGGCCTGTTCGATGGCGCGCAGGCGCTCCTCTTCCTTGAGCTTGTCGCGCAAGGATTTCAGGTCGCCGAAGTCCTTCATGCCCGCCATCGTGCTTCCTTTACTCCCCCAGGGCTTCCAGGTAGCGCTGGGCGTCAAGCGCGGCCATGCAGCCGCTGCCCGAGCTGGTGATCGCCTGGCGGTAGATGTGGTCCTGCACGTCGCCGGCGGCGAACACGCCCGGCACGCTGGTGGCGGTCGCCATGCCCTCGGTGCCGCTGCGGGTCTTGATGTAGCCGTTGTGCATGTCGAGCTGGCCTTCGAAGATCATGGTGTTCGGCTTGTGGCCGATCGCCACGAACAGGCCGTGCACGGTCAGGTCCTTGGCGGCGCCGTCGACGGTCGACTTCAGTTTCAGGCCGGTCACGCCGCTGTCGTCGCCGACGACCTGGTCCAGGGTGTGGTTCAGTTCCAGCGCGATCTTGCCTTCGGCAACCTTGGCCATCAGGCGGTCGACCAGGATCGGCTCGGCGCGGAACTTGTCGCGGCGGTGGATCAACGTGACCTTGGAGGCGATGCCGGCCAGGTACAGGGCTTCCTCGACCGCGGTGTTGCCGCCGCCGATGACCGCCACTTCCTGGTTACGGTAGAAGAAGCCGTCGCAGGTGGCGCAGGCCGACACGCCGCGGCCCATGAAGGCCTGTTCCGATTCCAGGCCGAGGTACTGGGCCGAGGCGCCGGTGGCGATGATCAGGGCGTCGCAGGTGAATTCGTGCGAATCGCCGAGCAGGCGGATCGGCTTCTCGTTCAGGAAGGTCGTGTGGATGTGGTCGAACACGATCTCGGTGTTGAAACGCTCCGCATGCTGCAGCAGGCGCTGCATCAGCTCCGGACCCTGCACGCCCAGGGGATCGCCAGGCCAGTTTTCCACGTCGGTGGTGGTCATCAGTTGGCCGCCCTGCTCGACGCCGGTGACCAGCATCGGGCTCAGATTGGCGCGGGCGGCGTAGACGGCGGCGCTGTAGCCGGCCGGACCGGAACCGAGGATCAGGACTTTGGCGTGTTTCTTAGTGGTCATGGGGAGCGAAATAATGATGTGGAAAATGGGAAACTGGGGGCGCGGCGAGCAGAATCAAGGTCGCCGGAAACAACATCGATTATAGACGATGATGCGCACAAGCATGAATGATGAGGCCGTCTCGGCAATATATGGCTTAGAATGGACGGATTCCGCACCAAGCGAACAGAACAGCATCACCCAGCATGAGCAAGAAGAGTTCCGCCCCTCCCTCGAACGTCCCCCGCAACCCGGCACGCGCGCCGCTGCCGGGCAGGCTCGCGCGCCTCCTGCTCGAGGCGCGCTGGATCGCCACGGCGGTCGCGTTCCTGTATTTCGTCCTGATTTTGTTAAGTTACAACAAGGCCGATCCGGGCTGGTCGCACGCCAACACGGTCCCGGCGATTGCCAACCTGGGCGGCAGCGCCGGCGCCTGGCTGGCCGACCTGCTGCTGTTCATCTTCGGCTTTTCCGCCTGGTGGTGGGGCGTGCTGTTCCTGCGCGTGGTCTGGCGCGGCTACCGCCGCCTGACCGACAAGAACCCGCAACCGCGCGAACCCGAGCACCAGGACGAGTTCATCATCCGCTGGATCGGTTTCGCCCTGATGTTCGCTGGCAGCGTCGGCCTGGAATACCTGCGCATGTGGTCCTGGGACGTCGACCTGCCGCGCGCTCCGGGCGGGGTGCTCGGCCAGCTGCTCGGCCACGCCTCGCAATCGGCCTTCGGCTCCACCGGCGCGACCTTGCTCCTGCTGCTGCTGTTCGGCCTGGGTTTCTCGCTGTTCTTCCAGGTCTCCTGGCTGGCCGTGGCCGAGCGCATCGGCGAAACGCTAGAATTGACGCTGGACTGGTTCCGCCTGCGCATCGAGGACCGCGAAGACCGCCGCCAGGGCGAGGCTGCCGCCGTCAAGCGCGACGAGGCCGTGGTCACGGAGCGCGCAAAACAGGGCGACAAGCAGGCCGAGAAGCAGGGCGAGAAGCAAGCGCGGGCCGCGCGCGCCGAGCCGCAGCTGGAGATGGCGCCGCCGCGTCCGATCACCGCGCCGAAGGAGCCGCGTTTCGAGGACGACGACGAATTCGACGCGAAGCCGGTGGCGGCCGCCATGAGCATGACGGCGTCCGCGGGCGCCGCGCCGAGCCTGCCGCCGATCAAGATCGAACCGGCGATGCTGTCGGTGCCGAAGGGCGAGCGCGCCCAGAAGGAGCAGCAGACCCCGCTGTTCCGCGACCTGCCGGGCGACTCGACCCTGCCGCCGCTGGCCCTGCTGGACGAGCCACCCGCGGCCCAGGAAGTGGTGGCCAACGATACCCTGGAATTCACGAGCCGCCTGATCGAGAAGAAGCTCTCCGACTTCGGCGTCGAAGCCAAGGTCGTGGCCGCCTATCCGGGCCCGGTCGTCACCCGCTACGAAATCGAGCCGGCGACCGGCGTGAAGGGCAGCCAGATCGTGAACCTGGCAAGGGATCTCGCGCGTTCGCTGTCGCTGACCTCGATCCGCGTGGTCGAGACCATCCCCGGCAAGAACTACATGGCGCTCGAGCTGCCGAATCCGAAGCGCCAGATCGTGCGCCTGACGGAAATCGTCGGCTCCAAGGTCTACAACGACAGCGCCTCGAACCTGACCGTGGCCCTGGGCAAGGACATCGCCGGCAAACCGGTGGTGGCGGACCTGGCCAAGATGCCGCACCTGCTGGTGGCGGGTACCACCGGTTCGGGTAAATCGGTGGGCATCAATGCGACCATCCTCTCGCTGCTCTATAAAGCCGACCCGGCCGACGTGCGCCTGATCCTGATCGACCCGAAGATGCTGGAAATGTCGGTCTACGAGGGCATCCCGCACCTGCTGGCGCCGGTCGTGACCGACATGCGCCAGGCCGGCCACGCCCTGAACTGGGCGGTGAACGAGATGGAGCGCCGCTACAAGCTGATGTCGAAGCTGGGCGTTCGCAATTTGGCCGGCTACAACGCCAAGATCCTGGACGCGCAAAAGCGCGAGGAGCATATCCCGAACCCGTTCTCGATCTCGCCGGACAATCCCGAGCCGCTGGAGAAGCTGCCGACCATCGTCATCATCATCGACGAGCTGGCCGACCTGATGATGGTCGTCGGCAAGAAGGTCGAGGAACTGATCGCCCGTATCGCCCAGAAGGCGCGCGCGGCGGGGATTCACCTGATTCTTGCTACCCAGCGTCCGTCGGTCGACGTGATCACCGGCCTGATCAAGGCCAACATCCCGACCCGCATCGCGTTCCAGGTCAGCTCGAAAATCGACTCGCGCACGATTCTCGACCAGATGGGCGCCGAAACCCTGCTCGGCATGGGCGACATGCTCTACATGCCGCCGGGCACCGGCCTGCCGGTTCGCGTCCACGGCGCCTTCGTGTCGGACGACGAAGTGCATCGAGTTGTAAAACATCTTCAATCGATGGGCGAGCCGAATTACATTGAAGGCATACTCGAAGGCGGCACGATGGAAGAGGGTGGCGCCGGCGGCGATGGCGCCATGGCCGGCGAAGGCGGCGGCGAGTCCGACGCCATGTACGACCAGGCCGTGGCGGTGGTGCTGAAGCACCGCCGCGCCTCGATCTCGCTGGTCCAGCGCCACCTGCGCATCGGCTACAACCGCGCCGCGCGCCTGCTCGAACAGATGGAGCAGAGCGGGGTGGTGTCGTCGATGCAATCGAACGGCAACCGCGACATCCTCGTCCCGGCCGCCAACGCCGAGTAAGCCGTCCCGTTTAACGGTGCCGGGTGTCCACCGGGCGAGCCGCATGCCGCGACTCGTCTTTGTAGGGTGGGCACTCGTGCCCACGCGGTCGTACCCATGCATGCCGCAACGTCAAAAAGGATCACGATGAACAAGAACATGAAAACGACTCTCGCCGCAGTGCTCACCGCCACCCTGGCCGCCTCTGCCTTCGTCACCGGCGCCGCCCACGCCGCCGCCCTCGACCAGTTCAAGGCCTTCGTCTCCGGCACCAAATCGGCAAAAGGCGAATTCACCCAGCAACAACTGCGCAAGTCCGCCAACAGCAAGGCCACCCCGCCCTCGAGCGGCAGCTTCGTCTTCGCCCGTCCCGGCAAGTTCATCTGGAACTACCAGAAGCCCTATGAGCAGCTGCTGCAGGCCGACGGCGACCAGCTCTACATCTACGACAAGGACCTGAACCAGGTCACGGTCAAGAAGCTGGGCAATGCCCTGGGCTCGTCGCCGGCCGCGATCCTGTTCGGCAGCAACGACCTGGAAAAGAACTTCACCCTGTCCGAAGCCGGTACCCGCGACGGCCTGGAATGGCTGAACGCCGTGCCGAAGGCGCGCGACACGACCTTCGAGCAGATCAGCATCGGCCTGCGCGACGGCACGCCGCAGGCGATGGAACTGAAGGACACGTTTGGCCAGACCTCGGTGCTGAAGTTCACCAACTTCCAGCGCAATCCGTCGCTGGGCGCCCAGCAGTTCAAGTTCGAGATCCCGAAGGGCGCGGACGTCATTAACAATTAACTACGAACTAAACATTAGTTTTGGCGGGCCCAACAATTGTTGGTCTCTGCTTTGCCTCCGCTTCATGCGGAACAGGGCTTCCCCGCGCACGCCGTAGAATCGCTCCACGATAAACGGCAACGCGAGGAAACCCCATGAAGGCAGTACGCATCCATCAATACGGAGGACGCGAGGTCCTCTCCATCGACGACATCCCGGTTCCCGACATCGCCCCGGACGAAGTGCTAGTGCGGGTCGTGGCCGCCTCCATCAACCCGGTCGACTGGAAAGTCCGCGAGGGCTACCTGGCGCAAATGATTCCGCACGCGCTGCCGCTGACCCTTGGCTGGGACGTGTCCGGCGTGGTGGAAAAAGTCGGCGCCCAGGTCGCGCAGTGGCAGGCCGGCGACGCCGTCTTCTCGCGCCCTGATTTGGCGCGCAACGGCACCTATGCCGAGTTCGTCGCGATCCGTGCCAACGAATGCGCGCGCAAGCCGCGCACCATCTCGCACGTGGAAGCAGCCTCGCTGCCGCTGGCCGGCATCACGGCCTGGGAAGCGATGATGGACGCGGCCCAGGTCCAACCCGGCCAGCGCGTGCTGGTCCAGGCCGGGTCCGGCGGCGTCGGCTCGCTCGCGATCCAGCTGGTGAAAGCCGCCGGCGCCACGGTCATCGCCACCGCCTCCGGCCGCAATCGCGCGCTGGTGGAGTCGCTCGGCGTGGACCAGTTCGTGGACTACACGACGACCAGGGTGGCCGAGGCGGTCGAGCCGGTGGACGCCGTCTTCGACACCATCGGCGGCGAGGTGCAGGAAGCGGCCTGGTCCATCCTCAAGCCGGGCGGCATCCAGGTCTCGATCATCAGCCCGCCCAGCGAGGAAAAGGCGAACGCGATGGGCCTGCGCGCCGGCTTCGTCTTCATCGGACCGAACGCGCCAGTGCTCGAGCGCCTGGCCGGCATGGTCGACAGTGGACGCCTGCGACCGATCGTCGGCGCCGAGTTCGCGCTGGAGGACATCGCGGCCGCGCATGCGCTCAGCGAAAGCGGCCGGGCCGTGGGCAAGATCGTGCTCTATGTCGGCAAGCCCTGAGCGGCAAGCCCTGAGCCCCGGCGCTAGTCCGCCAGCACCTCGATCGCGCTGCTGGCGCTCCCCGTCAGCCCATCCGCAGTCACCTGCAGCCGCACCACATGGCGCCCCGCGCCGGGGTTCTCGACCCACAGGTCCAGCCCCGTGCCCACCGGCTTGTCGTCGATGAACCACGCGGCGCTGTCCGGATCGATGGCCGTGCCGGCGTGGCTGGCCGCGCTGCCGGCCAGGTGGATCAGGCGGTCCGGGTAGACTTGCTGGCCATCGGCTGGATACAGGATCGCGACCGCGGGCGGCTTGTCCGGCAGGGTGACTGGCTCGGTGGTCTGGCGCGTCGTGTAGAAGCCATCGTTGGCGAGCAGCTCGAAGCGTACCGGTCCCGCGGGCAGTTGCGAGACGTCGACGCTGGCCGCGCTTCCGTGCAGGCCGACGGTGAGCGCGTGCCAGGTCTTGCCGTCGTCGGCGCTCCAGCGCACCCAGACGTCGATTTGCGCATGCGGGTCCTCGTGCTGGCCGTCGTGGTCGATGCGCCAGGACAGGGCGAGCTGCTGGTCCTCGCCCAGCCTCGCGTGCGCTTCGCGGATCACCGGCGGCTGCGCCGCGCCCTTGCGCTCCCACACCACCTTGTTGTCCTTCACGATGCGCAGCAGCGCCCCGGGCGCCGTGTCGCGCAGCATGGCCTTGAACACGATGGGTTGCGGGGCCTCGCCGCCGTCGCCGCCGCCGCTGTTGCTGCCACCGTGGCAGCCGCAGCCGCCGCCTTCGCTGTGGTAGCCGTACACCGTGTCCTGCGCGAGGATGCGGCCGGCAGCATCGAGGTGCTGGGCGATATAGCCGGTCTGGCGGCCGTTGGCGCGCAGGTAGCGGGTATCGATGCGCGCGACACTGACGACCTTCACGGCGCCGACGGTGTCGATCACGCCGAGCATGTGGATCAGCGGCAGGATCGCCAGCTCGTCGCGCTCGAAGCCCGGACCGGGATCGCGGATGGCGCGCAGCGCGCCGCCGCCACTGCCGCTGCCGCTGGGGACCGGCTGCGGATCGAGCCCGGGCCGGTTGATCAGGTACTGGTGGGTGTAGAGCGACATCCAGCGCGGCCCGCAATACGACATGAAGTCCTCGGCGTCGTTCGGGTTCGCGATCGAGCCGTCGTTGATGTCGAGGCCGTACTCGCCGATGCTGGCCATGGTCCAGTTGGTGGTGCCGGGCGGGTCGACCGGCAGGTCGTAGGGCTCGTAGACCGGATAGGCCGCGTTGCCGGGGCCGGCGTTGCCGCAGCGCGCATGCGGCAGGCCGAACTGGTGGCCGATCTCGTGGCCATAGGTGACCGGCTGGCCGGCCAGCCCGCCGGTGGCGCCCCAGCCGTTGCAGCCGGGGACATTGACGGGAATGCCGCCGGCGACGATGCCGTAGTAGACCCACTGGGTGCCCGGGTTGGCCGCCTGGTCGAGCGCGACCAGGGCCGCAACCTGCTGCAGCAGCGGCTGCCAGTTCGGCGAACAGCAGCCGGGACAGCTGCGCGGATCGTTCAGCGGCGTGGTGGTGACAAAGGTGCCGCCGATGCGCACGTTCGGCGCGCCGGAGACCGGGTAGGCGCGCATCGTCCAGCTGGTCTCGGCCTGGCATTGCGCCAGCGTCGGCGCGGCCAGTACGATGTTGCCGGTGTTGGTGGCGTTCGGGCCGTTGTAGCCGATCGTGATGAAGGCCGCGTTCAGGGTCTGCCGGAGGTTGACCTCGACCTGGGTACTGCCGCTGGCGCTGTTGCCCGGGCAGTGGCCGAAGGGCGAGGCGACGTCCGCCGTGAAGCGCAGCAGCCCCGTCATCAAGGAGGCCGGCACGACGAAGTTGAGCGTGGTGGCGATGTCGCCGCGTTCGGCGTCGTAGCTGGGGTAGCTGTCCTCGGCGACGACCGGACCGTTCTGCGGCAGCAGGGTGGCGACCGTGCCCCACACGCCGCCGACCCGGCGCTCGACGCGCAGGCTGCCGGTGACGCCGGCCAGCTGGCCGTTGTCGAAGGCCGGGTCCTGGCCGCTGCGCAGGTAGGTGCGCACCCAGGCCGGCTTGTTGGTGACCAGGCGCAGGCTGTTGTCGGGGCCGCGGTCGGCCGGATCGGTGAGGTGCTGGTCGGCGCGGTAGTACTGGATGGACTGCGTCACTTCCAGCCCCTGCACCTGCAGGTTCGGACGCTTCTGGAACACCAGGTCGATCTGGCGCGACACCTGGGGCGGTTCGCAGCGCCCGCTGGCGACAATGCGCACGCGCAGGCGCACCGTGCGGTTGAAATTGGTGGCGATAAAATCCCAGCGGCCGTTGGCAGGCGCCGGGTCCTGCACCGCGATGATGGCGTTGGTCGCCAGGTCGATCAGTTCGATGCGCACGCGGTCGGCGGCGCAGGTGTTCCAGCGGAGGCGCAGCGGTTCGCCCGGCTCGAGCGGGCATTCGCCGCTGGTGTGGCCCTTGACGTCGAAGCGCAGGATCTCGGCCGAGGTGCCCTCGAAACCGTGCTCGATGCAGCCGGTCGGGCGCAGTTCCAGGTAGCGCCCGCAGACGGCGACCGTCAACGGCGCCAGTTCCAGCCACATGCCGCAGCCGGCGCCTTCCGGCACCTTGACCACGATGCGGTCGTCGCACCAGCTGACCACGACGCCAGCCGGATTGCCGCGCGAGCCGGCGTGGCCGCGGAAGATCACCCGGCCTGGCCGTTCGCCGAAGCCGCAGCCGACGATGACGATTTCCTCGCCCGGGCAGGCGCGCGCCGGACGCACCTCGCACACGCGGTAGCAATGGATGGCGCACCAGCGCTCGATTGCCTCGCGCAGGCAGCGCGCCAGCTTGTGGTCGAGGCAGGGCGTGCAGCAGGCCAGGGGATGGCGTTCCACGCAGCCGGTCCGGTCCTGCGTATGCGCCGGCGCGCAGCGGGCGCACAGCAGTTCGAGCAGGTCGCGCGCATGGCCGCGCGCGGCGGCGTCGCCGAGCAGGGCGCCGAGCGCCGCCTTGTGCAGCGCGCCGAGGGTGGCGAAGCGGCAGAACTGTTCCAGCAGGACTTCGAAGTAGCGCCGCGCGGCTTCCTCCTTGCCGCAGGCGACGTGCAGCGCGGCCATGGCCAGCAGGAGCAGCTTGTCGTCGCTGACGGGCGGCTCGCCGCAGCCGCAGCCGGCCTCGGCGCAGTCCTCCGGCGAGCAGCAGCCGCATGACTCCGGTTCCTTGCACTCGCACCCGGGCGGCGTGCAGCAGGCGCCGTCGAACAGCTTGTCGACTTCGCAGGCGAAGGGCGATTCCATGCCGCAGCAGCCCTCATCCAGGCCGCACAGGGCCTCGAGCACCTCGCGGTAACGCCGCGCCGCGTCGAGGTCGCCCTGCAGCGCGTCCCAGGCGTCGCGCAGCAGGCGGTCGAAACCTTCGATTGGCGGCGTGGCGCAGGTCGCCAGCGCGCGCGAGGCGCCTGGCGCCATGCCGTTCGCCTGCAGCAGTTCGATCGCGTCCTCGATCTCCTGCATCACCCGCACCGGCAGCAGCGGCTCGTCGATGCGTTCCCAGGAGAGCGGTCGCGACAGGTGCCACCACAAGGCTTGCGGCGCCAGCGCCACGTCGATGCGCAGCGGCTTCCCGGGTTCGCAGCAGCGGCGGTCGGCGCAGCCGTCGTGGACCAGGCGGCAGTCGCGGTCGCGCAGCTTGATGTAGACCCTGGGGCAGTCGCAGCAGTCGGGCTTGCCGTGGTGATCGCAGCGGTCGCGCGGGTCGCGCAGGTCGATCAGCCAGGCGCCGTCGCGTCCGGTACTTGTCACGGCGAGCGGCTTGTCGGACGGATGCTCGGCATCCCACACTTCGACGCGCAGGCCGTGCACGCCCTGGTGCGTGTCACTGCGGGTGACGGTGCCGGTCAAGAGGGCATGTGCTGGGATCATGGCGCGTTTCCTTGTGGTGGTCCGGCAGGGAAGGCCGGCGCTTGTGGCAGGGCAGAAAACGCCTATTTAACTGCCGTGCGGAAAGTGCGTTGTTGCCATTAATCAAGCCGGCCGTGCCGTGCGCCAGCGCAAACCGCTCGGCCTCGAAAAGGGCGCGGCTCGCAGGGGAGCGGCGCATCGGATAAACTGGGGACCTTGCCCAACAATGCTGCTGACATCAACGAATGAATCCGATGGATGACCTGTTCAAGAACGAACCCGCGCCCCCGCTGGCCGAGGCGCTGCGCCCGCGCACCATCGGCGAAGTCATCGGCCAGAGCCACCTGCTGGGCGAGGGCAAGCCGCTGAACCTGGTGTTCAAGTCGGGCAAGCCGCATTCGATGATCCTCTGGGGCCCGCCCGGCGTCGGCAAGACCACGCTCGCGCGCCTGACCGCCTACGCATTCGATTGCGAATTCATCGCGCTGTCGGCCGTGCTGTCGGGCGTGAAGGACATCCGCGCAGCCATCGAGCAGGCCGAGCAGTACCTGGCGCGCGGCAAGCACACCATCCTCTTCATCGACGAGATCCACCGCTTCAACAAGTCGCAGCAGGACGCCTTGCTGCCCTTCGTCGAGTCCGGCCTGGTCACGCTGATCGGCGCCACCACCGAGAACCCGTCCTTCGAGGTCAATTCCGCACTGCTGTCGCGTTCCCAGGTCTATGTGCTGAAGGCCCTGAACGAGGACGAGATGCGCCAGCTCCTCAAGCGCGCCCAGGAGCGGGTGCTGAAGCACCTCACGTTCGACGAGGTGGCAATCAACACCCTGGTCGGCTATGCCGACGGCGACGCGCGGCGCTTCCTGAACCTGCTGGAGCAGACCAAGACTTCGGCCGAGACTTCAGGCATCACCCACATTACCGGCGACTTCGTCGACAACGCGCTCACGCTCAATTCGCGCCGTTTCGACAAGGGCGGCGACAATTTCTACGACCAGATCTCGGCCCTGCACAAGTCGGTGCGCGGCTCGCATCCGGATGCGGCCCTGTACTGGCTGTGCCGCATGCTCGATGGCGGGGCGGACGCCAAGTATCTGTCGCGCCGCATCGTGCGCATGGCCTGGGAAGATATCGGCCTGGCCGACCCGCGCGCCATGCAGATCGCCAACGACGCCGCCACAACCTACGAGCGCCTGGGTTCGCCTGAAGGCGAGCTGGCGCTGGGCCAGGCCGTGGTGTATCTCGCGATCGCGGCCAAGAGCAATGCCGGCTACAACGCCTTCAATGCGGCCATGGCCTTTGTGCGCAAGGACAGGTCGCGCGAGGTGCCGGTGCACCTGCGCAATGCGCCGACCAAGCTCATGAAGGAGCTCGGCTACGGTCACGAGTACCGCTATGCCCACGACGAGCCGCATGCCTATGCGGCCGGCGAAACCTACCTGCCGGAAGGCATGCCGGAGCCGGGCTGGTACCAGCCGGTGCCGCGCGGCATGGAAGCGAAGATCGCGGACAAGCTGGCCTTCCTGCGCCAGCTCGACGCCGACGCGCAGGAGTGAAGAGGCAGGGCGCCGCCGCAAGGGTGGGCCCTGCCGCGGTGCATGCCGCTGCACCGCAAATCGATGACCGAATCATCCGAATAAAACGGGTCGGCTTGGTACAATTGTGGTTTCGACATAGCCAAGTCCAACCCGACATGATTGACATCCAACTTCTCCGCAAAGACATCGACACCGTCGCCGCCCGCCTGGCGGCCCGCAAGTTCCAGCTCGACGTGAGCGCCTTCAACGCGCTGGAAGCCGAACGCAAGTCGATCCAGACCCGCACCGAGGAACTGCAGGGCAAGCGCAACTCGCTGTCCAAGCAGATCGGCATGCTCAAGGGCAAAGGCGAAGATACGACGGCCGTGATGGCGGAAGTGGCCGGCCTGGGCGACGAACTGAAGGCCAACGAGGTGGCGCTGGGCGAAGTGCAGCGCAAGATGGCCGAGTTCATGGCCGCGATCCCGAACTTGCCGCACGAGTCGGTCCCGGTCGGCCAGGACGAAACCGGCAACGTGGAAGTGCGCAAGTTCGGCACCCCGCCGAGCTTCGACTTCGACGTGAAGGACCACGTCGACATCGGCGAGAAGCTGGGCCTGGACTTCGACACCGCGACCAAGCTGACCGGTTCGCGCTTCTCGGTGATGAAAGGCGGCATCGCGCGCCTGCACCGCGCGCTGGCCCAGTACATGCTGGACACCCACACCGAAAAGCACGGCTACACCGAGTGCTACACCCCCTACATGGTCAATGCCGACTCGCTGCGCGGCACCGGCCAGCTGCCGAAGTTCGAAGCCGACCTGTTCTCGGTGAAGAAGGGCGGCGCGGAAGGCGAGGGCGAGAATTTCTACCTGATCCCGACCTCGGAAGTGTCGCTGACCAACATCGTGCGCGACGAGATCGTGCCGCTCGACACGCTGCCGATCAAGATGACCGCCCACACCCCGTGCTTCCGCTCGGAAGCGGGCAGCTACGGCCGCGACACCCGCGGCATGATCCGGCAACATCAATTCGATAAAGTCGAATTGGTACAAGTGGTGCATCCGGAGCAGTCCTACGCGGCGCTGGAAGAGATGGTCGGCCAGGCCGAATTCATCCTGCAGTCGCTGGGCCTGCCTTACCGTGTGATGGCGCTGTGCACCGGCGACATGGGCTTCAGTGCCGCCAAGACCTACGACCTGGAAGTCTGGCTGCCGGCCCAGAACACCTACCGCGAGATTTCCTCGCTGTCGAACACCGAAGCCTTCCAGGCCCGCAACATGGCCGCGCGTTTCCGCAACGCCCAGAACAAGCCGGAGCTGCTGCACACGCTCAACGGCTCGGGCCTGGCGGTCGGCCGCACCCTGGTGGCGGTGCTGGAGAACTTCCAGCAGGCGGACGGCAGCGTGATCATTCCGGAAGTGCTGCGTCCCTACATGGGCGGGCTGGAGCGTCTGTCGCCGAAGGCCTGAGCCGGGAAGGGGAGGGCAAGTTCGCTTGAAACGAATTAGCTCTTCCGTTTTCGGTAGAGCATCGCTATAATGCGTGTCTCTTGCAGCGATCACGCCGCACCGAATTAGGAGAGGTGGCAGAGTGGTCGAATGTACCTGACTCGAAATCAGGCGTACGGGTGACCGTACCGTGGGTTCGAATCCCACCCTCTCCGCCAGTAAATGAAAAAGCTCCCCTCGAGGGAGCTTTTTTATTTGCTGGCGGAGAGGAGCAGAGCCCCTGCGGGCTCTGCGTGTGGGATTCGAAGGGTTGCGCGTACTCGCGCAACCGCGGCCCGCGGCACGTGGGCGAATCCCACCCCCTTTGCGACCGCAGGGAACCTTAATTGCTTTTCGGGTTTGCGCCGTTCGCTTTTGGGTTTATGCAGTTGAGCACGCCGTCGACTGGCTGCGGGCCGCTTAAAAGAGCCACAAAAAAAATTTACGCACAGCACATCTTTCCCTTCCCACAAACCCCAAACCTTCGCTATAATGCGGCCTCGCTTGCAACGACCGCAACGCACCGAATCAGGAGAGGTGGCAGAGTGGTCGAATGTACCTGACTCGAAATCAGGCGTACGGGTGACCGTACCGTGGGTTCGAATCCCACCCTCTCCGCCAGTAGTAAGAAAAAGGCTCCCGAACGGGAGCCTTTTTTGTTTTCGGACAGTGCGCGCCTCTGCATCACCCACTTCCCGGCCCGCCCACCTATGCAAATCGCCATTCCCGCCATTCTCCTGAACACCGCCCTTGGCGCCGGCCTCGGCTTTGCCGGCGGCCTGCTCGGCATCGGAGGGGGCCTGATCGCCATCCCCATGCTGGCCTGGCTCTACGGCATGGACCAGCACCTGGCCCAGGGCACCGCCCTGGTCATGATCGCGCCGAACGTCCTGATCGGCTTTTTCCGCTACCACCAGAAGCACCGCATCGACCTGCGCGCGGTCGCCGCCATCAGCGTGTTCTCGATGATCGCCGCCTACGTGTCCGGCCGGCTGGCAAGCGGCATCGACTCCGGCGCCTTGCGGGTCGCCTTCGCCCTGTTCCTGATCGCCCTGGCCCTGTACTTCGGCCTCGACCTGCTGCGCAGGCGGCATCAAGGCAAGGTCCTGGCGCCCCCGCGCCGGATGCCGAACGCGGCCCTGCCCATGCTGGGCATCGCCAGCGGCGCCATGTCGGGCATCTTCACCATCGGCGGCGGCCTGGTGGTGGTGCCGGCACTGGTCGGCCTGTTCCGCATGGAGCAGACCCGCGCGCAAGGCATGGCGCTGGCGCTGGTCGTTCCCAGCTCGCTGATCGCCCTGTTCGCCTACGCCCAGGGGCAGCACGTGGCCTGGGACATCGGCGTGCCGATGGCGGTCGGCGGCATCGCGACCGTGTCGGCCGGTGTCGCGCTGGCGCACCGCTTCCCCGCGGCACGGCTGCGCATGTTGTTCTGCGCCGTGCTGCTCGGGACGGCGGTCACGATGCTGGTCGGCATGCGCTAATCCGGCGGCGCTAGGCTACCTGCACCGGCCCGCGCACGCAGCGCATCTCGACCATCGCCTCGACCGCCGCGCCTTCTCCGCCCCCGTCGATCGCCCCCAGCACCGTTTCCAGGGGCGCCTTCAGCCCGGTCACGATCCAGGCCTGGTTGCGGCCGTTCGCCTTGCCGCGGTATAGCGCCCAGTCCGCCAGGCGCAGCCCGCGCTGCCAGTCGGGTGCAGTGTCGCCACCGGCGAGTCCGGCGCCGGCGGGCAGGGCGACCACGCCGGCGCTGAGCGTCACCGGCACGCTGCAGGTCTGGGCATCGACCGGCGCGCTGCCGACGGCGTCGAGCACGCGCTTGACCATTTCCTTGAGGTGGGCGGGACTGGCGCCCGGCGCATGGACCAGGAATTCCTCGCCGCCCCAGCGCAGCACCATGTCGGTGTCGCGCACCGCCTGCGTCAGGCGCCGCGCCACTTCGACCAGGACGGCGTCGCCCACGCCGTGGCCCCAGCGGTCGTTGATGCTCTTGAAGTAGTCGACGTCCATCAGGATGTAGCAGTCGGCCTCGGCCGGCGCCGTCCTGCGTCGCTCAAGCGCGCCCTGGGCCTCGCGCGCGCTCATCCTGTCGAGGAAGGAGCGGCGGTTGTACAGGCCGGTGAGGGCGTCGCGCAGCGAGTGGAATTCCAGTTGCGTATTGAGCTGCTGCAGGCGCGCCGCGCTGCGCTTCGCGCGACGGTAGAGCACGAACACGACGGCGCCCGCCAGCACCGTCAGCACGGCCGCGAAGCTGGTGACGAGCTGCGCCTGGCGGCGGCTGCGCAACTGCGCTTCCTTGGCTTCGTTCTCGCGGTGCAGGAAGTCGATCTGGCGGGTGCGCTGGCTGGCGTCGAACTCCTCCTGCAGGGCCGCGATCGCGCGGTCGCGGTCGGCCCTGGCGCTGGTCTGCTGCAGTTGCTGCTGGCGGCGCACGGTCGCCAGCGCGTCCTTGTACAGGCCCGCGTTTTCCTGCATCCGGCTCTGTTCGTCGTACATCGCTTCCAGGTCCGCGCTGGCGCCGGCCTTGCGCAGGTCGGCGATCACGCCGTCGATCCACGGCGTGCCCTCGGCGATGCGGCGCTGGCCGAACAGGGCAAAGCCGAGGTTGGCCCTGGCCATCAGGGTCAGGTTCTCGTTGTTCACGCGGTTCGATGCCTCGAGCGCCAGGCGCGCCTCGCGCTCGGCGGCCACGTAGTCGTGCTGGCGCAGGTAGTAGTCGGCGATGTTGCCGCGCACTTCGGCCTCGAGCCCGGCCAGGCCGCCGCGCTCGGCCGTGGCCAGCGCGCGGCGGAATGCGGCGATGGCCTCGACCGGCCGGTCCAGCCGCAGCAGCGCCATCCCCTGGAGGAACTGCAGCGTGCCCGTGGTGCGCGGCGGCACGCCCGGCTCGCGCAGGGCCAGGCGGGCGGTCTCGAGGGCCTTGCCGGCATTGTCGGCGTTGATGTAGACCTTGGCGATGCGCGACTGCAGGTAGGCGCGGCTCTCGGCCGCGTCGGGCTGGTCCTGCTGCAGCCTGAGGCCGCCCAGGAAGGCGGCGATGGCCTGGTCGTACTGGGCGCGCGCATTGAGCACGTCGCCCTGGATTCTCGCCACCGCGACCTTGACCTGGAGCGGGGCGTCGTGCGGCAGGTCCTTCAGGATGCGTTCGAGTTCGGCCTGGGCTTCGTTGGCGCGGTTTTCGTCGATGAGCTGCTTGACCAGGCCGAGCCTGGCAAGCACGGCGCCGGCACGGTCGTGGTTGGCGAGCGCCAGCGCGAGGGCCTCGCGGTCGGCGCGATAGACCTGGTCGAGCTGGCCGGCGTCCTCGCGCAGCCAGACTTCGGTGCGCAGCAGTTCGCGCCGCAAAGCGTAGGGAGCGTCCTTCCCTACTGCCGACTGCAGGGCGACCAGGCGCTGCAGGGCTTGCCGGGCCGAGGTTTCGGACAAGCTGCGGATCGCCCGCAGCTCGGCCTGCGCAGCATCCTGGCTGACGGGCGCTGCCCACAGGCTGGCACAGAGCAGGGAAGCTGCGGCGGACAGGACGAGGCGGGCGGCAAGCGGCATGGTGGACGATTCGGCGGGGAACAGGCGCGGGACGCGCAGGATCGCTAATTATCCACGGAAATAATAGTTGGCTTGTGGGAATATTGCGCCGGGCGGCGGCCGGCAGGCACGCTGATGTTTGCGCGCAACAGCTGGCTGCGCGGCCTCATGCGGGCAGCGTCGCCTGCAACCAGACCGCGGCGATCCTGTCCACCTCTTCGTAGCCCTCGCAGTCGAGCTGGCCGCCGAAGATGTCGGGATCGAGTTCCTCGTAGGTCCAGCTGGCGCCGCGCGCCGCGAGCTTCGGCCGGATGGTGTCCAGGAATTCGTCGCGCCCATCGACGATGGCGATGCCGGTGTACAGCAGCAGGCTGCCGCCGGGATGCAGGCGCGCCAGGGCCGCGTCGACGATGGCGACCGACAGGCCGGCGCCGCGCATGTCGCCGCCGTGGCGGTAGCGCAGTTTCGACGGGTCGAGGATGTAGGGGGGATTCGACAGTACCAGGTCGAAGCCGCCGTCCAGGCCGTTCAGCAGGTCGGAATGCACGGTCGGCAGGATGGCGCAGCCGGCCAGCCGCGCGTTCACGGCGGCCAGTTCGAGTGCGTAGTCGTTGATGTCGGCGCCGATCGATTCGCAGCCGGGGAAGCGGCAGCCCACCTCGATCGCGGCGGCGCCGCTGCCGGTGCCGATGTCGACCGCGCGCCGGGGCGGCGCCAGGGTTTCCATCGAACGCTTCAGGGCGGCGATGTAGCGGTAGGTGTCCGGACCGAAGAAGACCGCGTTGTCCTCGCGTGTCGGGAAGGCCGAGTGAAAGTAGAGTCGCTCGCCGATGGTCGAGGCGCGCACGGTGGCGCACAGGCCGTTCTTCACTTCGCGCACCACGCCGGCGCGGCGCATCAGGGCCAGGATCTCGCCCGGCAGGGTGTCTTCGCCGAACGGCCGGCTCCATCCGAACACGCCGCGCAGGTCGCGCGCACGCTCATTGCCGGGACGGTCGTTCACGCGCCGGTGGGTGGCGGGCGTGACGGTGGTGAAGCGGTAGCCTGCGCGCTGCAGGGCCTGGCCCAGTTCGAGGAGGGCGTCGGGATCGTGGATGGTCGAGGTCATTCCACGAGCATCGCGGATCGGCGGGCCGCCGGCTGTACGGTGGCGCACATAGCGCGCCCGGCGCGGCGGCGCGCTTTATGTGAATGCCCGAACATACCGGCGGGCGCGGCGCGTCCATACTGGCAACACGCTGCGGGCCGGCATAAGGGGTGCCGGCCGGGCCTGCCATTGCCCAAGGATCATCATGAAGCCATTGCTGCCGGACCAGGAACACCTGCGCATCGACCGTGAAGTCGAGCGCGAACGCCATGAGCGCCACCTGCTGGACGACGCCCGCGCACACCTTGCCGTCGAGGAGGAATTCCGCCTGAAGGACGCCCGCGAAAGCATGAACGCGACCAATCTGCGGAGGTCGCGATGAGGTGGGAAGGGGACCGCGAGAGCGAGAACGTCGAGGACCGCCGCGGCGGTGGCGGCGGTGGCGGCGGCTTCGGCGGCTTTGGCCTCGGGGGCCGCTCGATCGGCCTGGGCACGGTGGCGATCGCGCTGGTGGCCTCGTTCTTCTTCGGCGTCGATCCGCGCGTGGTGCTGGGCCTGCTCGGCGGCGGCGGACCGGCGCCCCAGGTGGTGCAGCAGCGCGATCCGGACGCGCCCCAGGCGACCGACCGCGAGTCGCGCTTCGTGCGCACCGTGCTCGGCTACACCGAGGACGTCTGGACGCCGCTGTTCCGCTCCCAGGGCGCGAGCTATCGGCCGCCGACCCTGGTGCTGTTCGAGGGACGCACCGACACCGCCTGCGGCGCCGGCAACAGCGCCACCGGACCCTTCTACTGCCCGGCCGACCAGAACGTCTACATCGACCTGAGCTTCTTCCGCCTGATGCAGCAGCGCTTCAACGTCAGCGGCGAATTCGCCCAGGCCTACGTGATCGCGCACGAGGTCGGGCACCACGTGCAGAACCTGCTGGGTATTTCCGACCAGGTTCACAACGCCCAGCAGCAGGCTTCCGAGACCGAGGGCAATGCGCTTTCTGTGCGGCTGGAATTGCAGGCGGACTGCCTGGCCGGCGTCTGGGCCTATCACGCCAACCAGAAGGAAGCCATCCTGGAGAGCGGCGACGTCGAGACCGCGCTGGCGGCGGCCACGGCGATCGGCGACGACGCCCTGCAGAAGCAGTCGCGCGGCGTGGTGGTGCCCGATTCCTTCACCCACGGCAGCTCGGCCCAGCGCGTGCGCTGGTTCCGGCGCGGCATCGAGAGCGGGGATGTTCAGCAGTGCAATACCTTCGAGGCGCGCCAGCTTTAAGCGTGGCAATGATTTGTGCTGCCGACAGGAACAGACGGTTTCCTGCTGTGAATAATATGCGATAAAAGCAGGGCTGGACCGACAAAAATTTGCATTTATTGCCGTGCGCGTATCGTAATGGATAGCGTTTTGACATAAGTTTGGAATTACTCATGCACCTGCGTATTTGCGTGTGCTGCAAACCATCGAGGAGGATTCTATGCTGGCAATGAACTACCGCGGGCCCTACCGCGTTCGCGCCCAACACAAGCCCGACCCCGTGATCGAACACCCGGGCGACGCCATCGTGCGCGTGACGCGCTCCTGCATCTGCGGTTCCGACCTGCACCTGTACCATGGCATGGTGCCGGATACCCGCGTCGGCCACACCTTCGGCCATGAATTCATCGGCATCGTCGAAGACGTCGGATCGGGCGTGCAGAACCTGAAGGTGGGCGACCGCGTGCTGGTGCCGTTCAACATTTTCTGCGGCTCCTGCTTCTTCTGCCAGAAAGAACTCTACGGTAACTGTCATAACATGAACGCCGAGTCCACCGCGGTCGGCTCGATCTACGGCTATTCGCATACGGCCGGCGGCTACGACGGCGGCCAGGCCGAATACGTGCGGGTGCCCATGGCCGATGTCGGCCCGATGGTCATCCCCGACGACATCGTCGACGACGACGCCGTGCTGCTGACCGACGCGCTGCCGACCGGCTACCAGGCCGCCGAGATGGGCTCGATCCAGGAAGGCGACACCGTCGTCGTGTTCGGCGCCGGCCCGGTCGGCATCTTCGCCGCCAAGTCGGCCTGGCTGTTCGGCGCCGGGCGCGTGATCGTGGTCGACGAGGTCGAGTACCGCCTGGAATTCGTCAAGCGCTACGCCCAGTGCGAGGTGGTCAACTTCAAGGAGGTGGGCGACATGGCGCTGCACATCAAGAAGATGACCGACTGGCTGGGCGCCGACGTCTGCATCGATGCGGTCGGGTGCGACGCTGCCGGCAGCGTAGCCCAGACCCTCACCGGCCGACTGATGAAGATGCAGGCCGGCGCCGCCACCGTGCTGCACTGGTGCATCAATGCGGTGCGCAAGGGCGGCAACGTGTCCATCGTCGGCGTCTACGGCCCGACCTTCAACATGGTGCCGATGGGGAACGCGCTGAACAAGGGCATTACCATGCGCATGAACCAGGCCAGCGTGAAGCGCCACCTGCCGCGCCTGATCGAGCACATCCGCGCCGGCCACATCGATCCGAAGCAGATCATCACGCACCGCGTGCCGCTGGAAGAGGTGGCCGATGCCTACCACATCTTCTCGAGCAAGCTCGACAACTGCATCAAGCCCATCCTGATCCCGCCACGCGCCCACGAGATCCGCGCGGTGAAGGCCAGCGCAACGATTTGAGGAGTCATGCATGAACGATCGCACCGACGTGAAAGAGCACGACCATCATCACCATCACCACGGGCAGGACCTCGACCACCCCAACCACCACGGGCATACCCACGAGGTCCAGCCGCAGCTGCGCATGCAGCGCCCGACGCGCGAGCAGCTGAGCCACATCAAGGGCTGGGGCGCCGACCTGGACCGCGCCAACCGCCCCGGCGTGCCGATGGAGCGCACGCCGCCGCGCTACACCCCGGCCGACATTCCCGAGCCGGTACCGCAGGCGCAAAAGGTCGAGGTGCTGGTCTCGACCGAGCGTCCGGGCATCACCCAGGTGTTCGGCACCGTGCAGCCGCCTTCGGGCCTGTCCGGCATGCTGAGGCGCGCCGCCTTCACCATGACCGAGAACGACATCCGCCACTGGCTGCTGCTGCTGGCCGCGGACCGCGTGAACGTGGTCGAAGGCGTCATCGAGGACCTGGCCCAGGGCCATGTGCCGAATATCCTGGGCGAGATGGGCATCAAGTCCGAATGGCAGCACAACAAGGCCGGCCTGGCGAAGAAGGTGGCGATCGCCGGCGCCATCGGCGCGGCCGCATACTACCTGATGAAGCGGCGCAACGAGCGTTACTGATCTCGCCGCGCCTGCATTAAAAAAGAAGCCTCGTCCGTTGCGTCCCGGCGCTGCGGACGGGGCTTCTTGCGTTTGAGCAAAATTGCTCGTTTGAGGCTCGTCCACACTGCTGGAGTATCCGGCCCACGCCTGAGGCCGGCATGTTCAGACTGGAGACGAGATGAACCTGCGTGCAACCCTGCTGGCGGCTCTGGTGGCCGCCCTGTTCGCGAACGGCGCGGCCGCCGCGCCCATGATGAGCGCCCCGAAGGCGGCAAGCAGCCAATCGAACGCGGCCCTGGTGTCCAAGCTGGCGGCCCAGCGCGCCGCCCGCGGCCTCGACAACAACCACGGCTTCCTGGTCGCGAAGCAGCATCCGGGCATGCAGGGAACCCAGGTCGTGCGGGCTGCGCACACCTACAAGGGCCTGCGCGTGTTCGGCTCCGAATCGGTGGTCGTGGTCGACGCGGCGGGCAACATCATGTCCGAAGCGGCGTCCGACCGCCGTGTCCATCTCGGCCGCGGCAATGCGAACCGGCTTGGGGCCGTCACGCTCGATTTCAGCGTCAAGCCCTCGATCCCGGCCAAGGCGGCGATCGACGCGGCCATCGCGGCGGCAGGCGCAAGCGCCGGCGCTGCGGCGGGAGCCAAGCTCACCCACGTGGCGCCGCCGAAGGCTGAGCTCCTGATCTACCCGGTGATGAAGATCGAGCGCGTGCCCGCGGCGGTCAACAAGCTCGAGGCCGAGCTCAACGCGCTCGACGTGGTCGAGGTCGTGGACCACTACGAGCTGGCCTACCTGGTGCGCACCCGCATGCAGCGCGCCAACAAGCTGGTCTACCACGACACGGTCGTCAGCGCGAAGGACGCCCACATCATCGACCGCTGGAGCATGCTGCAGACCGTGATTGGCATAGGCAAGAGCCAGTACAACGGCGAGGTGCCGATCAGCACCACGCTGTCGGGCGAAACCTACCAGATGCTCGACCCCGAGCGCGGCACCGGCGGCACCTATGGCGCGATGGCGATCACCAACGCCAACAACACCAGCAGCGCCGGCAAGCTCTACACCAACAGCACGAATACCTGGGGCGACGGCAAGCAGTACATCCGCGGCGGCAGCACGCTTGATGCCAACGGCCAGACCGCGGCGGTGAACGCCATGTGGGGGCTGATGAACACCTACGATTCGCTGAAGAACGCGCTCGGCTGGCAATCGCTCGACGGCCACAACACCGCCAGCTACATCGCCGTGCACGTCAACACCGCCTACGACAACGCCTACTACAGCGATACCTGCCGCTGCATGTTCATCGGCGACGGCTCGACCTTCACCAGCCTGGGCGCGATCGACGTGATCGGCCACGAGATGGGCCACGGCGTCACCGCCGCCACCTCGGACCTGGTGTACTCCGGCGAATCGGGCGGCCTGAACGAATCGAGCTCGGACATCGGCGGCGAAATCGCCGAAGCCTATGCGCGCGCCGGCGGCAAGGGCGAGACCATCCCGAACGGCGGCAACGACTGGATGCTGGGTGCCGAGATCGGCCGCAACAAGACGCCGCTGCGCTGGATGTACCGGCCGAGCAAGGACGGCAGCAGCCCGGACGCCTGGAGCACTTCGCTGCGCCGCCTCGACGTCCACTACAGCAGCGGGCCGAACAACCGCATGTTCTATTTCCTGTCCCAGGGCTCGAAGGCGGACAAGGATGGCGATTACTACAGCAAGTACCTGGTCAAGCAGCCGGCCGCGATGACGGGCATCGGCACCGACAAGGCCTTCCGCATCTGGTTCAAGGCGAACACGACCAAGTTCACCTCGAGCACGAATTACGCGGATGCGCGCGCCAGGATGATCGAGGCGGCCCAGGAGTTGTACGGGGCCGGCAGCCCCGAGGACATTGCGGTGCAGCGGGCGTACGCGGCGATCAATGTGGGGGCGGATGTGGATGAGGTGGCGGTACAGTAGCGTGATGGAAGATTATTTCACTTTAGCGGCTTCGGTGAAATAATCTTTCATCAGGCGTTCCATACCGCGTGGACACAGGTGTCCACCCTACCACCCCGGCCCCATAGTGCTAGTCACCCAGCATCGGGTAGGGATTGACCGGCGTGCCTTTCCACCACTGTTTCTCGGGCGTGAGCGCCACCACCGCGAAATGCAGGTGCGGCGCGTTCGGGTCGGCGTTGCCGGTGGCGCCGACGTAGCCGATCAGGTCGCCGCGCCTGAGCTGCATGCCCTCCTTGATGCCGTCGGCGTAGCGGTCCAGGTGGGCGTAGTAGTAGGCATATTTCTCCGTCGGGTCGAACTGGTAGAGCGTGATGCCGCCTGGTTTACTGTTGAAGAGCTTGACGAGCCTGCCGTCGCCGGCGGCGCGCACCGGGGTGCCGGTCGGCGCCATGATGTCGAGCGCTTCGTGGTGGCGTTCCTGGCCGCGTGGCTGATCGAAGGTGTCGGTCAGCTGGCTGTAGGCGATGCCTTCGACCGGCACCAGGAGCTTGCCCGGCATGTTGCCGTCGGCCGTCAGTTCCGGCGCGGCCGGCGCGCCGGTCGAGGCTTGCGGGGCGGGGCGGATCGGCAGGTCGGCGTCCGCCAGGTCGGTCTGCACGAGCGGACTGTCGGCCGTGCTGGCTTGCGGTGGGTCGGCGGGCGGGGCCGGCAGCGCGCCGCCGTCGGTGACGATCGGATCCGGCGCGTCGGCGAACCCGCGCAGGTAGACGAAAAGACCGCCGGCGCCCACCAGCACGCCCAGAAGGAATGTGACCAGCCATCTCATGCGAACCTCCCTTCGTTGATTTGCCTTGGGTGACTACTCCTGAAGAACCACGTTCGTCCCCGCTGCGACCACCTGCGCCACTTCGGCGGCGCTCCAGTTGGTCAGGCGGATGCAGCCATGCGACTCGGTCTTGCCGATGAACTTCGGCACCGGCGTGCCGTGGATGCCGTAGTGCGGCTTGGACAGGTCGATCCAGGCCACGCCGACCGGATTGTTGGGGCCGGCGGCAATCGTCGTCTTCTTGTCGCCCGGTTCGGCGTCCCAGAACAGTTTCGGGTTGTAGTGGTAGGTCGGGTTCGGGTGCACGCCCTCGATCTTCCAGTTGCCGACCGGGAGAGGATCGTGTTCGCTGCCGGTCGAGGCCGGGTATTGGGCGATCAGGCGGTCGTTGGCATCGAACAGCATCAGCACCTTGCGGCTGTCGCTGACCACGACCTTGGCGGCCTGGGGCAGGGGCGCGCCGCCGTGCACGCTCGGCACCACGATCTGTTCGCCGGCGCGCGCGAAATTCTTGCCCGGGTTCAGGCGTTCCAGTAGCTCGGGGCTGGCGTGGAATTTCTCGCCCAGGCCTTCAAGCGGCGAGGCATAGCCGAGCTTGGGCAGCTTGGCCTTCTCCATCATGTCTTCGGGAATTTTCTGGAAAGGGCCGGCGACGTCTTCGTCGGTCAGCACGTATTGCGTCAGGGTCGGCGTGGTGTCCTGGTTCAGCGCGCTCCAGGTCGCGTCGTCGAGCTTGCCGGTCACGTCGAGATTGCGTGTCTTCTGGAAGGTGGACAGCGCCTGGCGCATGTTCGAGCCATAGGCGCCGTCGATCTCGCCGGGCGAGATGTGCAGGCGGTCGAGCAGGACCTGGGCGCGCAGCATCCGCTCGAATTCGGCGCGTTCAGCGGCCTGGTCGGTCGGCGCCTGTTGTTGGGCCGCCTGCAGCGGCGCGGCATTCGGCAAGCCGGGTTGGATGGCGGCGGCATTCTGGGCAGGCGCTGCAACCTGGGCGGATGCGAATGGAACGGCGCCGGCCAGGACGGCGAGGAAGAGGGGAGTCATGATTTTCTGCATATGGCACCTGCGATACTTGCTAAGGGAAAGCTCAGCGTAGGCGTGCGACCTTTTACGGTCTGTGCGGAAACGAACTGAGGCGCCGCGCCGCCGCCACGCGCTACAATCCAGCCATGACCCACGACGTCCAGACTCACGATGCCATAAGCTGCGCAATCACGCTGCAACCGCTCGGCGCCAGCTTCCCGGGCGGCGGCAGGACCATCCTGCAGGCCGCGGAAAGCGCCGGCGTCGAGCTCCCCAGCTCCTGCCGCAACGGCACCTGCCGCACCTGCCTTTGCCGCCTCGAGAGCGGCACGGTGCGCTACCTCGTCGACTGGCCCGGCCTGTCGATCGAGGAGAAACGCGAAAATTACTTGTTGCCCTGCGTCGCCGTGCCGACCGGTGACGTGGTCGTCAACGCGCCGCTGGCGAAGCGGAAGGCGGGGTAGCAGCGGCCAGCGCCCGTTCGATCGCGGCCGCCACCAGCGGCCAGGCAGGCGAAGTCGCCGCCACCTCGTCGTAGTGGCTGGCGCCCGGCAGGATCACGACCTCGGCGCTGTCGCCGGCCGCCCTGGCGCGCGCGGCGTAGTCCTGCGCCACCCGCGGCGGCGAGATGGTGTCCAGTTCCCCCGTCACCAGGATCGTGTGTGTACCGTTGGGCATCAGCTCGGCGGCATTGGTGTCGGCATACACGTCCGGCCGCTGCGGGCTCGGGTGGCCGGCCAGTTCCGCCGTGTCGCGTCCGCAGCTGGCCTTGATCAACGCGCGTTCGCGGCGCAGGTCGGCCAGGCCGCCCAGGCTCACCACCGCGCGCACCGGCAGCACGCGCTCGCGATACAGCGGGCTGGTCTTCGGGATGCGCTCGCGGCCGGCGATCCACTGCACCAGTTGCCCGCCCGCCGAATGGCCGACGGCCACCACGCGCTCCAGGTCGAGGCGGTGCGCCCCGGCCTGGCTGCGCAAGCGTTCGAGCGCCGCGTGCATGTCCTGGTACATGCCGGGGTAGCCGCCGCCCGGCTCGTCGACGCGCCGGTATTCCACGTTCCACACCGCGATGCCGCGCTCGCGCAGGGCCCCGGCCATGTTGCGCAACTGGGTGATGCCGCCGAATTTTTCGGTCCAGCAGCCGCCGTGCACAAGCACCGCGACCGGGAAGGGACCGGCGCCCTCGGGGACGAACAGTTCGGCGTATTGCGAGGGCGCGGGGCCGTAGGCGACGCGCTCGGCCGGCGCGGGGCCGCTTAGGGCCATGTAGTCGTCGAGCTTCATCGGGGCGGCAACAACGGTCGCGGGGAGCAGGGCGGCAAGAATCATGGATCGCAGTGTCATCGAAGAAAATTGTTGGGGAAAGCCTGCACTATACCTCCAACCATGCTGCAACTTTGCGGCGTTTTCTGGACGCGCACGATTGAAAACCTTTCCTGTTCTTCCATGCTAGGCTGCGCAAAACGTCAATGTTTTCACAACCATGGGAGGATCACGATGAGCCAGTCGAAATCGGGCGGCAGCCCGCAAAACAAGCAGTCGGAACACATGTCGGAAGAAGACCTGGCCAAGCAGCGCGCCGGCAAGCAGGACAAGAGCAGCCACGACGCCAAGTCGCGCGTGCGCGCCGGCACCGGTGAAGGCGCCGGCGGCGGCGCCAAGCAGAAGCAGAATCACTGAGCGATTCAAGGTAATCGCCGACGTCCCGCGGACGGGCAAGCAGCCCGGTCCGCGGGGAATTCATGGAAAGTGCAGAAAGGACGATGATGGAAACGAACGACCCGCGCGGCGAGCACGGCGCGCTGCGCGCCCATTCGACGCCCGATCCGGAGCAGACCCCGACCCCACCCACCATTCCGGTGCCCGACGACGTGCCCGATCCGGCGCACGCACCGGTCGAGGAACCCTCGATTCCCGAACCGCCGATTCGGGCGGAGTAACGGCGGAAAAAATGCAGTCTCGCGTGGGCGGCGCGCCGCCCACCGATTCATTCCCTCAAGCCTGGCCCTTGTTCCCGCCTGGCTCCTGATCCTTCTTCCCGCCCGACTCCAGCGGCGGAATCTCGCGGATCATCGCTTCCGTTTCCTTCTCGCCCGGCGTCTTTTCGCCGCTGCCGATGTCGTCCTCGTGGAGGATGACGCCGCCCTTGGCCGCCGGGTCCGAACTCTGTCGTGGATTACTCATGGTGTGCTCCTTGCATGGACAATGTTGGAACAATCCTAACAGCCAAGCCTCGCCTTCGGCGCGCGCTAGACTTGCCGACGGTGTTGTTATTCACACAAAGTTACAATTATGTTCGGTGCCGAACGTTCCCCATTTGTGAAGTTTTTTATAATATCTCTACATAGCCAGTTTCAACACGGAGACACACAGATGGGCAATTCGCTGCACAACAAGATTTACCTCGGCCGTCACTACGGTTTCACCTCGCGCCGCTTCCAGGGCGTGCTGGCGGTTGCCGGCATCGTCGGCGCCGGCCTGGTCTGGATTGCCCTGCGGACCTTGCGATAAATTTGCCCGTGGGGCGTTGCGGCGGTTACCATGACGCCCGCAACGAACCATGAAAGCGGCAATGAAGAACGAAAAACTGACGACTGACGAATACAACGCGCTCGAATTCATTCGCGGCGGCGCGCGCACCGACCGGGTCAATGCCTGCGTCGGACGCAACGCGAAGCGCCTCGCGGGCCTGAAGATGATCCAGTACGCCAGGAACGGCAGCCTGGACCTGACCGAGAAAGGCCGCGAGGTCCTGTTCCTGCGCAGCTGTATCGAGGCCCTGAAAGCCCTGGCCCAGGATCCGGCGGCCCCGGTGGCGGGCGACGTCGTCCAGTTCCTCAGCCGCAAATCGCACATCGCGCCGCGCGCGGAGGGTGGTTTCGAGGTGACCGCCAAGGGTCAGGAGTCGCTCGCCGACATCCTGGCGCAGGAACCGCGCAAGTAAGGCGTCCTGGCCGGTTTTGCGTCCATGGCATAGGTTGTGGGCGACACCTCGCCGCATCTGACTGCTCGGCAGGTGCGTAACGCGTGGGCAGGGAGTGCCCACCCCTACCGAACGATGTCTTGTGCAGACAGCGCTGTTGCGGCCGGTTTTTTTCAGCCGCGCCGCCGCCGCTGCGGATACACCAGCGTACGCACGGCGATTTCCGCCGGGACGTTCATCGCCGCAAGGAATTCGGCCGCACGCTGCAGGCCGAGCGTGGGAATCGAGGCCACCGCCTGGTTGACCAGGTCGCGCGTGCGCAGGTCGGTTCGGATGACCCGCGGCCGCGCCGTGGCCGGCGCGTGGCCTTGCACTTCTTCCATCTTCATTAATCCCATCAATTGCAATACAGAAACTGTCATTGTAGAGGAATGATGCAGAAATTGCTACAAGGATAGATCCTACAAGCAATTATGCCGTCGCAGGATCGAGCTCGTCCGCGAGCGCGGCGCTCGGCGCCAGGCCGCGACCCTCCACCAGCAGCTGCTCGAATTCGGGCGCCGGCACCGGACGGCTGAAATAATAGCCCTGGATCTCGTCGCAGCCGTGGCGGCGCAGGTAGTCGAGCTGTTCGCCGGTTTCCACGCCCTCCGCGATCACGGCCAGTTTCAGGTTGTGCGCCAGCGCGATGATCGAGGTGACGATCGCCTCGTCGTTGGCGTCGCGCGTGATGTCGGCGACAAACGAGCGGTCGATCTTCAGCACGTCGATCGGGAAGCGCGACAGGTAGGACAGGCTGGAGTAGCCGGTGCCGAAGTCGTCGATCGACAGGTTCACCCCGAGCGCCTTCATCCGGTGCAGCAGTTCCACTGCCGGCGTGACGTCACTCATGAACAGGCTTTCCGTGAGCTCGATCTCCAGGTATTTCGGCTCCAGCCCGGTGTCCTGCAGCACCTGCTCGATGCTCTCGATGAGGTCGGCGGCGCCGAACTGGCGCGCCGAGAGGTTCACGGCCACGCGCAGCTTCTCGAAGCCGGCATCCTGCCAGGCCTTGTTCTGGGCGCAGGCGGTGCGCATTACCCAGGCGCCGATCGGCACGATCAGTCCGGTTTCCTCGGCGATGCTCACGAAGCGCCCCGGCGGCACCATGCCCAGCTCCGGATGCTGCCAGCGGATCAGCGCTTCCATGCCCACGATCCTGCCGCTCTGGATGTCGAGCTGGGGCTGGTAGTACAGCACGAATTCCTCGCGCTCGAGGGCGTTGCGCAGGGCGCTTTCGATGCGCACGCGTTCCAGCGATTCCTCGTTCATCGCCGGGGTGTAGAACTGGAAGTTGTTGCGCCCCAGCTTCTTGGCGCGGTACATCGCGATGTCGGCGTGTTCGATCAGGGCGTCGGCCGGCGTGCTTTCGCTCGGGTAGACGGCCACGCCGATGCTGCAGGTGACGAAGAACTCCTTGGTGCCGAGCATGACCGGCTGGGCCACCGCATCCATCACGCGCTGCACGATGTCCGGGCTCAGCGACTGTTCGCCGTGCTCGGACAGGATGACCACGAATTCGTCGCCCGACAGGCGCGCCACCGTGTCCGAATCGCGCAGCGAGGAGCGCAGGCGCGCCGCCACCGTCATCAGGAGCACGTCGCCGGCCTTGTGGCCCATGCTGTCGTTGACGAACTTGAAGCGGTCGAGGTCGATCAGCATGACCCATACCGGGTTGCCGCTGCGGGTGGCATAGGCCACCGCCTGGCCGAGGCGGTCCTGCAGCAGCGAGCGGTTCGGCAAGCCGGTCAGCACGTCGTGCTGGGCCACGTGGTGCACGCGCTGCTCGGTCAGTTTGCGCGCCGTGATGTCGGAACCGGTGCCACGGTAGCCCTGGAAGTCGCCGCGTTCGTCGAACACCGGCTGGCCGCTGACCAGGAACCAGCGTGTGTCGCCGTTGTCGTCGAGGACCTGGTATTCGAAATCGCTGAAGGCTTCGTGGGCCCTGACCTGGGCGATGTGGGCGCGGCCGATCTCGGTGTCGCCCAGTCCCTCCATGTATTCCCAGCGCGTCTTGCCGAGCACGCGCTCGACCGTCACGCCGGCCTTTTCGGCAAAGCCGCCGGTGATCATCGTGAAGCGGTAGTTGCGGTCCTGTTCCCAGTACCAGTCCGACGACATCGCCACCAGCTGGCGGAAGCGCTGCTCGCTCTGCTGCAGGGCCTTTTCGGTGCGCTCGCGCGCGACCATGTCGTCGACCAGGCGCCGGTTGGTGCGCTTCAGGTCGGCCGTGCGCTTGCGCACCAGTTGCTGCACGCGGCGGGTGCGCATGCCTGAGGCCTGGACCCAGGCCGCGGTCAGGAGGCTCAGCAGGATGCCGCCGGCCAGGATCGTCAGCGAAGCGAGGTGGTCGGCCGCGAAAGGACGCGGCAGGGCCGTCACTTCCACCAGCCATGGACGGCCGGCGGCATCGAGCGTGCGCACCAGGCTGGCGCGGTGTTCGGGCGCGATCCAGTTCGCCATGGTGTCGCGCGGCACCGGCGCATCCTCGGCGCGGGTGGTGAAGACCAGGCTGGCCGGATCGGGCCTGGCCGAGGCGTAGACCGACATCACGATCTGATTGTCGCCCAGCAGCTTGGCGCCGGCCAGGGCGTTGCGCACCAGTTCGCGCGCACGCACGATGATGGCGGTGTCGCCGGTATACCTGCCCGCGCGGTCGAACAGCGGCATGACGAGCTGGAAGCTCGGCTGCGGGTCGGCGTCCTGCACCAGCGGGTACAAGGCGCTGGCAGCGGCGCGGCCCTCGGCGCGGGCGCGCGTCACCGCCTCACGGATCTGGGGGCGGCTGTTGGAGTCGAAGCCGAAGGCCGGTTCATTGCCGGCCATCGGCTCGAGGTAGTAGACGACGTTGTAGTGCGGGCGCGTTTCGGCCGGCACGCGCGCGCCGTCGCGCGCTTCGTTGATGAAGCTGCCGGGCGCCACCTGGCGCAGCTCGGCTTCGACCGCGGCGCGCTCGCTGTCCGCGACCAGGCGGCGCTGGTTGAAGGCCTTGATGTACGGATGGCGCTGCAGCAGGGGCGAGGTGAAATCGTGGAACTGCTCGCGCGTCACCGGCGCGCCGAGCCGGAACAATTGGTTCGTGACCGTCACCACTTCGACCGCGTCGTGCAGGCCCTGGCGCACCGTGGCCACGCGCTGGTCGGCGCGCTGGCTGAAGGAGAGGGCGAGGTTGTCGTATTCGAGATGGCTCACGCCGACGAACAGCGCGCACGAGGCAGCCAGGCCGGCTCCGAAGGTGAGGACGGCGGCACGGGTGAGGGAAAACGACAGGCGACGCACCATGTACTGTTCCAGAAGAATAATTTGCTTGCCCAAAGGCACCAAAGCCCCGAAGTGTGTCATACATCGGCGCCTTTCGGCAAACACTTCCGCGCCCCCGGCGGCGGCGGGGCGCTGCTGTCGTCAAGACCCCACAGGACGCCATGCCAGCCAGGCGACCACCAGGCGCGCCAGCAGGCGGTTCGGGAGATGGTTCAGCAGGGGCAGGCGCAGGCCGCGCCGGCGCGCCATGCGCGCGTGCCGGGATGCCGTGCGCTCCAGGGGCGAACCCGGCGCAGGGCGGGGCGGGACGCGCAGCGCGAACAGGATGTGGTTGTTGCCGGCGATGCCTTCGAACTGGCAGACCCGCCCGCCGAAGGCCGCGTTCACGCGCGCCTGCAGCGCCGCATAGCGGGGATCGTAGCTGAGCAGGTTGGCCACCAGCACGCCGCCGTCGCGCAGGGCGCGCCGGCAGGCGCCGTAGAAGCCGGCGCTGCCCAGGGCCTGGGGCATGCCGGCGGCGTCGAAGCCGTCGACCAGGATCACATCGGCGCTGGCGGGGGCGGCCGCGATGTAGTCGGCGGCGTCGGCATGTACGATGCGCAGGCGCGCGTCGTCGGGCGGGACGAGGAACTGCTCGCGCAGGGCGATCACCTCGGCGCTGATCTCGAGCACGGTGATGCGCGTGCGCGGCAGGTGGCGGTAGCAGAACTTGACCAGGGAACCGCCGCCCAGGCCCACCATCAGGATGTGGCGCGGCTCTGGAACGAAGAGGGCGAAGCACATCATGGCGCGCGCATAGTCGAGCACCAGGGCGTCGGGCTTCGACAGCAGCATCTCGCTCTGGATGTCGCCGGGCTGGAACTCCAGGGTGCGGCGGTTGCCGCGCGTGCGCACCAGCGGCGCACCCTGGCGCACCTGCGGCTCGCTGGGATCGGATTCGGGGGGCATGGCGCCAGTATAGCGATGAGCGGCGCGGGCCGGAACCGGCGTGCCGGCCGGACCTTGGCGACCCTGGGCGACGGGCGCTCGCCTTGTTCGCAGGCATTAAATTCTGATAAGCTGGCCCTCGCCGCCACACGGAGTTTCCCCATGTTCCTGGATCACCCATTGATCACCGCCACCAACAGCACCACCGAGCCCGACCGCATCGAGCGGCTCAACCGTGTGTATGGGTATGCGATGGCACTGGCCGACAGCGCCGGCAATGCCGGTTTCGTCGAGCGCGTGACCCAGCTGCACGACCACAAGGGCACCCTGATCGTGTTCTGGAACGAGGCGCCGGGCGAGCTCGATCGCGAATGCTGGGCGCGCGCCTGGGCCAGCCGGGTCGGCGACGGCACGGCCAACGTCGAACACGAATATTGAAGAGAGCCGATGCTGAACCTGGATTCCACAACGATGGTGCTGGTGCTAGCACTGGGCAACCTGGCCCTGTGCAGCGTCCTGTTCTTCTTCGACTACGGCGCGCCGCGCGCCCCGGCGCTGGCCTCCTGGGGACTGTCCAAGCAGGTGCAGGCCGCGGCCTGGGTGCTGCTGGCGCTGGGCGGGGCGCGCGTGGTGCCCGAGGCGCTGGCCCTGCCGGCCGGCTGGGCCCTGCTGATCGGCGGCGTCGCGCTGGAGACCGGCGCCCTGTGGGAGATGGCCGGCAGGACGCGCTGGCGCCGCACCATGTTGCCGCTGGCCGTGGTGGCGGTTGCCGCCTTCCTGGTCTGCTACCTGATCGACGACATCGGCCTGCGCAACCTGGCCGCCTTGCTGCTGCTGGGCGGCTTCTACCTGTGCTCGGGCGCCGCGCTGGCCCAGGGCTGGTGCGCGGCCACCATGCTGCAGCGCGCGCTGGCGATCGCCACCGTGCTGCTGGCGCTGGTGGTCGCGGCGCGCGGCATCCTGGTGCTGGTCATGCCCGACGGCTGGCGCTGGCTCTCGCACGAGCTGCTGCGCCAGCTCTCGAGCGCCGCCCTCTACCTCCTGATGCTGGTGAGCGGCTTCGGCTGCCTGCTGCTGGCGCGCGAACGCCTGCAGGCCGAGCTCGAACGCCTCGAGACCGTCGACACCGTGACCGACGCGCCGAACCGGCGCGGCTTCTTCGCGACGCTGGCGCCCTGGATGGCGCTGGCGCGCCGCCCCGGCCTGCCGACCGCGCTCGTCGTGCTCGACCTCGACGGCTTCAAGCGCGTCAACGACGGCTACGGCCACCCGGCCGGCGACGTCGTGCTGCGCCACGTCGCCGGGCTGTGCAAGCGCGCCCTGCGCGACAGCGACCAGCTGGCGCGCCTGGTCGGCGGCGAATTCGCGGTGCTGCTGCCGCGCACCGGCCTCGAGGAAGCGGCAATCGTGGCCGAACGCATGCGCGGCGCGATCGAGACCACGCCGGTGAAGACCGAACGCGCCATGATCTCGATGACGGCGAGCTTCGGTGTCACCACCATCCGCCCCGACGACAGCAACGTCACCCTGCTGCAGCGCGCCGACGAAGCCATGCGCGCCGCCAAGGCCGCCGGCCGCAACCGCATCCACATCGCGCCGAGGGCAGCAACCCCCGCGTAGGGTGGCCGGCTCCACCGCTGCCGGCTGAACAGCCGCAGCGTATGCGCCGCCCACGCGTCGATAGTTGGCAGCCCGGTCATCCGGAACGAACACGGAGCCGATTGCACTGCACGCACGCGCCCGCGTCATCGCCCCGTCACAAACCCCCGCCATACTGGCAGCTCTTCGACCACAGCAGACCTCGATGACCATCTCGCCCGACGCAGAGCCCCTCTACGCCGCCGTGGAACTCGGATCCGGCAGCTTCCGCCTGCATGTGGCGAGCTGCGCCGGCGGCGCCGTGCGCGTGCTCGCCACCCTGAGCGAACCGATCCGCCTGGGCGCCGAACTCGATGCCGAGGGCGGCTTCCGGGCCGATGCGGTGCGCCGCGCGCTCGCCTGCCTGCGCCAGTTCCGCACCGCCCTGGAACTGTGGCGGCCGCGCGCGGTGCGGGTGGTGGCGACCGCCGCGCTGCGGGTGGCGCGCAATGCGCCGGTGTTCGTGCCGGCCGCGGCAGCGGCCATCGGCCATCCGGTCGAGGTGATCGGTCCCGAAGAGGAGGGCAGGCTGGTCTACCTCGGCGTTGCCGGGGCCCTGGATGACGCGGCGGAAAGGCGGCTGGTGCTCGACATCGGCAGCGGCTCGACCGAAGTGGTGGCCGGGCGCGGCGAGCGGGTGGAACGCGTGCAGTCCTTCGGGGTAGGGGCGCTGCGCCACGGCCTGGCCTTCTTTGGCGAAGGCATCGATCCCGGCGCCTTCGATGCCGCCCTGGAATCCTCGCGCAGCCGCTTTGCCGACGCCGGCGCGGCGCCCGGCATGCGCGGCTGGGAGCGCGCCTACGGCGCCTCGGGCAGCGTGCGCCTGCTGGCCGCGCTGGCGGGAGAATTGCTGCCGGCCGCGAGCCCGCTGTATGCGGGCCGGCTGTATGCGCTGCGCCGCGTCCTGATCGAGGACGGCGCCCTGGCGCGCATCGCGGCGCGCTGGTCCCAGCCGGGGAGGGCGGCGCAGGTCGCCGGCGGCCTGGCGATGCTGCTGGCGCTGGTCGAGGAACTCGGCATCGACGCCGTGCTGCCGGTCCAGGCCGGACTGCGCGCCGGCGTCATCCGCGAGCTCCATCTGCGCGCGCAAACCGACGCGGGCACGCAAAGGGGTATGGAAACGGGTGCATACTGCGCAACGCCCTACCGGGAATGCGTATGATCGACTATATTGTTTACCTTGTTTAAGCAGTGGAATACCTAATGACCAGAAAATCGGTTCCCGCAGCAGCAGCCGCAAGCGGCGCGGCGCGGGCAAAGTCGGGCGCGCGCGCGTCCGCCGGCGCGGCAGCCAAGGGCGCGTCGAAAGCTTCGAAGGCGATTGCGGCGGACGCAGCCGCCGTCAAGAAATCCGCAACGAAGAGCACCACGAGAGCCGCCGCCAAAGCGCCCGCGCCAGCCCGGAAGGCGGCAGCCAAGCCCGCCGTGAAAGCGCCGGCCAAAGCGCCTGTCAAAGTCCCTGCCAAAGTTCCTGCAAAGGCCGCCGCCACGACGCGCGGCAGCGCGAAGGCGGCCGCGAAAGCCGCCCCGCAGTCCGGGGCCAAGGCAGGCGCCAGGCCGGTCAAGCCGGCTGCACGCACCGTGGCGGCCAAACAGCCCGCAGTCGCGGCCAAGGTGGCAGCCAAGGCCCTGGTCAAGGCGACAGGCAAGGGCGCTGCAGGCACGCGCGCCCGCGCCGTGCCGGAGGCCGCACCGGTCGTGGAGCCGGTACGGCCGGCGCTGGTGCGCGACAGCTTCACCATGCCCGAGCAGGAATATGCGGTCCTGGCCGAGGTGAAGCAGGCTTGCTTGAAGGCAGGCTTCGAAGTCAAGAAAAGCGAGCTGCTGCGCATCGGCGTCGCCCTCGTCGGCCGCCTCGACATGGCCACCCTGCGCCAGGTGCTCGACGGCCTGCCTCAGCTCAAGACCGGGCGCCCGCCCAGCGCAGGCTAGATCCCGAAGCGGCCGGATGGCAAGACGGCCACCGCGGTGGCCGTCTTTCCTTCGTCAATGCACCGACGCGGACGTCAGTTCCTTCAGTTCGCGGATCGGGATGTTCGACTTTTCATGCATGCGCAACAGGATCGTGGCGCCGACATTGAGCTTGCGGTGACGGATCTTGCTGATGATCGGGGGCTGTACTTCCAGCACCCGGCATAGCTCGGCGTCATTCTTCAGATGCATCTTTTCGATGAGGGTGTCGAGCAGCTTGTTGGGGACGAAGCTCGACGGCTCGAGGGCGCGCGCTCGGTGCATCGCGGCCAGCATTTCCTGTTTTTTTTGGCGTACGTTCATGTACTCCTCCAAATACACAATCTGGTTGAGGGGACAGGACCGTTCTGGAAGCGCCCGATGTTGTGATAGCTTATGCGTGCGGGTCGTTGTGATAGTACTACGGCTATGCGGCGTGCCGCGCACTATTCAAACAACAACTGTGCGCAAAGGAGGGCTAACGTCGTTCTTTCCGATGGGAATTTACGCTAATTGCAATCCGGCACGGGTAAGCAGCAGCACCTGGTCGGCCATCTCGGCCGCGGCGTGGGAGTGGGTGACCATGATGGCGCCGGCGCCGTTCGCCTTGATTTCGGCGCGCAGCAGGCGCAGGACGCCGTCCGCCGTTTCGGGGTCGAGGTTGCCGGTCGGCTCGTCGGCCAGCAGCAGGGCCGGACGATGCACCAGGGCGCGCGCGATTGCCACGCGCTGCAGTTCGCCGCCCGACAACTGGCGCGGGAAGTCAAGCCCGCGTCCCGCCAGGCCCACCGCCGCCAGCATCTCGTCGGCGCGCGCGGTGGCGTCGCGGTTCAGCAGCAGCGGCAGCGCGACGTTCTGCTGCAGCGTCAGGTGGGGCAGCACGTGGAAGGCCTGGAAGATGAAGCCCATGCGAGTACGGCGCAGGCGCGTGGCCGCGTCGTCGTCGAGCGCCGACATCGGCGTGCCGTCCACCAGGACCTGGCCGCCCGTCGGCGCATCCAGGCCGGCGATCAGGTTCAGCAGGGTCGACTTGCCCACCCCCGATTCGCCCATGATGGCAACGAAACTGCCGGGCTCGAAACGGTGCGACAGGTTGGCCAGGACAGTGCGTCCGCCGTAGGTCTTGGTGAGTTCGCGCAGTTCCAGCATGGGCGTGTTCTACCTTATCGGGTGAGGGCGCGCCGCAGCGCGAAACTGATCGCATCGACCAGGGCCACCAGCAGCAGCATCGCGATCACCACGGTGGCCGCGCTCTGCATCTGGAACAGCGACAGGTGGTATTTGAGCATCTGGCCCAGGCCGCCGGCGCCGACCACGCCCAGCACGGCGGCGGCGCGGATATTGTTCTCCCAGCGGTACAGGGTGTACGACAGCATCTGCGGCAGGGTCTGGGGCAGGGTCGCATAGAAGAAGGCGGCCAGCGCCGGCGCGCCGTTGGTGCGCAGGCTTGCTTCAGGCAGCGGTTCGGCGTTCTCCAGCGCGTCGGCGAACAGGCGTCCCAGCACGCCGGCCGTGTGCGCGGCCAGCGCCAGCGTGCCGGCAAACGGCCCCAGGCCCGCGGCCACCAGCAGCAGCGCGGCCCAAACCAGCTCGGGAATCGAGCGCAGCACGTTCAGCACCAGGCGCACCGCGGCGCGCGGCGCCGCGCCCCAGCGCCCGGCCGCCGGCAGCGCCAGCACCATGCCGGCGATCACGGCCAGCAGGGTGCCCAGGGCCGACATCGACAGCGTCTCGATGGCCGCGCTCAGGGTCTTCAGCAGGAAGGGTGCCGCCATCTCGGGCGGCGCGAAACCGTCCAGGAACTCCAGCGTGGTCGTTACCGCTTCGGGCGTGAAGAAGGCGGCCAGTTCCAGCTGCAGGGTGGCGAAGCTGGCCACGACCAGTGCGGCGAGGGCGAGCAGCACCAGCGGCGTGCTCCACGAGCGCCGCGGCGGCGCCGGCAGGGTGCGATGCGGCTGCGTCATCCCAGCTTCCTCCGCAAGAATTTCGACACCAGGTCGGCCGCCGCCACCAGCAGCACGAACATCAGCAGCATGGTGGACACTTCGCCGCCGGCCATCATCTTCGTGGACTCGTCCATCCGCTGGCCCAGGCCGCCGGCGCCGACGAAACCCATCACGGCCGATCCGCGGATCGCGCATTCCCAGCGGTAGACGGTATAGGACACCAGTTCGGCGGCGGCGTCGGGCAGGGCGCCGTAGAGCAGGGCCGGCAGGCGCGCGCTGCCGTTGGCAAGCAGGGCATCAAGCGCGTGGGCGTCGCTCGACTCGAGGATCTCGGCATAGACCTTGGCCAGCATGCCGCAGTAGGTGAGGGCGATCGCCAGCACGCCGGCGGTCGGTCCCAGGCCCACCACGCGCACGAACAGCAGCGCCCACACCAGCTCGGGCACGCTGCGCAGCAGCACCAGCACCCAGCGCACGGCCTGGCGCAGCAGCGCGGCGGGACGCCGGATGCGCCCCGTGCCCAGGCGCGAGATCGACAAGTGCTCGGTCACGAGCAGCGTCGCGGGAATCGCGCCCAGCAGGGCGAGGAAGAGGCCGCAGGTGGCGATCGCCACCGTGATCCAGGTCTCGCGCAGGACCATCGCCAGGAATTCGGCCGAGTGCGCGGGATGGAGGAAATCCGAGAGGAAGTTGCCGGCCGCGGCCAGGCTTTGCAGGTCGAACAGCAGCCAGGGCTTGAATTCGCTGTAGACCAGCATCGGCCACAGCAGCGCCAGCCCGAGCGCGCAGGCGAGCAGGCGGCCGCGCCAGGCCGGGTCGGGATGTAAGGTGCTCGAGGCCATCGATCAGAAGCAGGCGCCGACGGCGATGCGCTCGGGCGGTTCGTGCGGGATGTGGGGATGCGGCTGGACCGTTTCGTTCTGGTAGAGCGCGGCGATCATTTCGTCGGTGACGCGTTCGCGCGGCAAATCGAACACGATGCGGCCCGCGCGCAGGCCGACGATGCGGGCAAAGTGGGCGCGCGCCATGTCGACCTGGTGCAGGCTGCACACCAGCGTGGCCTTGCGCGCCGCCGCTTCCTGCTGCAGCGTGGACAGCGTCAGTTGGGCCAGCGCCGGGTCGAGCGCCGAGATCGGCTCGTCGACCAGGAAGGCTTCGGCATTCGACAACAGCAGCCGCGCCAGGCTGCAGCGCTGGCGCTCTCCGCCGGACAGGCGGTCGACCCGCGCATAGAGTTTCTCGCCCAGGCCGAAGCGCGACAAGGCATCGAAGGCCGCGTCCGGGTCCGCCGGCCTGAACAGGGAGGCGAGGGCCTGGCCCAGGCTCCACTGCGGCAGGCGCGCGGCCAGCACCGCCGTCACCACGCGCTGGCGCGGCGGCAGCGGCGGAGTCTGGGGCGCCAGGAACAGGCGCGCGCGCAAGGCATGGCGCGCGCGCTGCGACAGCGCCCACGGATCCTGGCCGAAGACGGCGAAACCGCCTTCGGCCGGCTGGTGCGCGCAGGCAAGGGTCGACAGCAGCGTCGTCTTGCCCGCGCCCGACGGACCGATCAGGGCCAACTGCTCGCCCGGCGCGATGGCCAGGTCGAGTTCCTGCAGCGCGGGCGCGCGGCTGCCGTTGAGGTGGCGCACTGTCAGCTTGTCGAGCTTGAAACTCATCTGGTCTTTCCCGGTCTTACTTCAGCAGGCCCGCATTGCGTGCGGCGGCTTCGATCGCCTTGTAGTTCTCGGCCTTGGTCGGCACGAACTTCGTGGCGCGCTGCAGTTCCAGGATTTCCTTGCCCTGCGGGGTGGATTCGTTCAGCGCCAGGAAGGCGTCGCGGATCTTCTTCTGCAGCGCCGGGTTCATGTCCGAACGCACCGACCAGTTGTAGTCGTAGTAGCCGGGAGTGGTGTAGAACACGCGGACCTGCTTCGGATCGACCTTGTTCGCTTCGACCAGCTTTTCCCAGACCGAGATGTTCAGCGCGCCGGCATCGACCTTGCCGCCAGCGACCGCGGCCACAGTGGCGTCGTGTGCGCCCGAGAAGGAAACGCGTTTCAGGTCGGTGTCCGGATTGATCTTCGCGCCCAGCAGGAAGGAACGCGGCATCAGGTGGCCCGAGGTCGAGGATTCCGAACCGAAGGACAGGGTCTTGCCGCGCAGGTCTTCCAGCTTGTGGATGGCCGGATTGGTCGTGATGAACACGGAACGGAACTTTTCGTCCTCGGCGCGCTGCACCAGCGGCGTGACCTGGCCCTTGCTGCGCACATTGGCCTGCACGAAGGTGAAGCCGCCGAACCAGACCATGTCGAGCTTCTTGTTGATCAGGCCCTCGACCGAGGCGGCGTAGTCGGTCACCGGGGTGAACTCGACCTTCAGGCCGGTGGCCTTGGCCAGGTAGTCGCCCAGCGGCTTGAATTTGCGCTGCAGTTCGGTCGGCGCCTCGTCGGGGATGGCCGAGACCTTCAGTACGCCCGGCGTGTTCTGGGCCGAGGCGCCCGGGGCGGCGAACAGCAGGGCGGCGGCCATGGAGGCGGCCAGGGATTTGGCAAGGAAGGACTTCAAGGTCGACAGTGGGGACATATTGGCTTTCTTATTGATCGAAGCAAGGGAAACGGACGGCCTGCACGCTTGCGCTGCAGGCGAACGCGGAAGATTTGGACGTTCCGCTATGATAGCAAAAACGGCAACATCTCCCAGGCCAGGGCGCATGGTGCGCTTCGGCGGCACGAATGATAAACCTTATGATGACGTCCTGCACGACCGAGAAGCTGGAAACCGTTGCCAGCGCCCATGTTCCCGCCGAATTGTACGACGGCCTGAACGCCCGCGAGGCCAGCATTTCGCCGAAATTCCTGTACGACGCGCTGGGCTCGAAGCTGTTCGAGGCGATCTGCGAGCTGCCGGAATACTATCCCACCCGTACCGAGGCAGGCATCTTCGCGCGCCATGGCGCCGAGATCGCGCGCGTGGCGGGCATCGGCGCCACCCTGATCGACCTGGGCGCGGGCAACTGCGCCAAGGCGGCCTCGCTGTTCCCGCTCCTGCGTCCCCGCCAGTACGTGGCCGTCGATATCTCCAGTGAATTCGTGAGCGAGGCCCTGGCGCGCCTGCGCCAGCGCTTCCCCGCCATCGCGATGCAGGCCCTGGGCCTGGATTTTTCCAGCGGGCTCGACCTGCCGGCCAGCGTGCACGAGGAGCGCCGCCTGTTCTTCTATCCCGGCTCGTCGCTGGGCAATTTCACGCCGCCCGAAGCGCGCGCCTTCCTGCGCCGCCTGCACCGCCAGTGCGGTCCTGACGGCGGCCTGCTCATCGGGATCGACCTGGCCAAGGACAAGGCCATGCTCGATGCCGCCTACGACGACGCCCTGGGCGTGACAGCCGCCTTCAACCTGAACGTGCTGCGCCACGTGAACCGCCTGCTTGGCGCCGACTTCGACATCCGCGGCTGGCGCCACGTCGGCTTCTACAACGAAACGATGGGGCGGGTCGAGATGCACCTGGAGGCGCGCAGCGCGCAGCGGGTGCGCTGGCCCGGCGGCGGGCGCGACTTCGCGGCGGGGGAACGCATCCACACCGAGAACAGCTACAAGTACCGCCAGGCCGATGCCATCGGCCTGCTGGAACAGGCCGGTTTCGAGGCCACCCGTGTCTGGACCGACCAGCAGCGCCCGTTCGCCGTCATCCACGCGCAGGCGGTGGCCGCGGCGGGCTGAAGGGAAGCGCCATGCCGCAGCCCGATTTTTCCGCCGTGCGCCAGCGCTCGCTGCAACTGGCCGAGCCCTTGTCGAGCGAGGACTGCTGCGCCCAGTCGATGCCCGACGCCAGCCCCATCAAGTGGCACCTGGCGCACACCAGCTGGTTCTTCGAGACCTTCATCCTCGAGCAGTACGAGAACGATTTCGCGCCTTTCCACCCGGCGTTCCGGGTGCTGTTCAATTCCTACTACAACGGCGTCGGCGCCAAACATCCGCGGCCCCAGCGCGGGCTGCTCACGCGTCCTTCGCTCGACGAAGTGCGCGCCTACCGCCTGGACGTCGACCGCAGGATGACGCAGCTGCTGGCGCGGCGCGGCGGGGAGTCCGCGCTGGACCCCGGCCTGGCCGCGCTGGTCGAGCTCGGCCTGCAGCACGAGCAGCAGCACCAGGAGCTGATGCTCACCGATCTCAAGCACCTGCTGGCCCAGAATCCCCTGGCTCCGGCCTACCTGGACGATCCCCTCGAACCGGCGCAGCCGCCCGCGCCGCTGGAATGGATCCGCTGCGAGGGCGGACTGGCCGAGATCGGCCATAACGGCCGCGGCTTTTGCTTCGACAACGAGCTGCCGCGCCACCGTGCCTACGTGGCGCCCTTCGAGATCGCCTCGCGCCTGGTGACGAACGGCGAATACCTGGCCTTCATCGACGCCGGCGGCTACCGCGATCCCGGCCTCTGGCTGGCCGAGGGCTGGGACAAGGTCCTTGCCGGCGAACTCGCCCATCCGCTGTACTGGCGCCAGGAGGACGGCGCCTGGCGCGAGTTCACCCTGCACGGCCTGCTGCCGCTGGATCCGGCGCGCCCCGTCACCCACCTGTCGCTGTACGAGGCCGACGCCTATGCGCGCTGGCGCGGCGCGCGCCTGCCGACCGAGGCCGAATGGGAATTCGCGGCGCGCCAGGCCAGCATCGAGGCTGGACGCTTCCACCCGGAGGCGGCGAGCGGCGCCGGCCTGGCCCAGATGTTCGGCGCCTGCTGGCAATGGACCAGCAGCAGCTATGCGCCTTATCCCGGCTATGCGCCGGCGCCGGGCGCGGTCGGCGAATACAATGGCAAGTTCATGGTCAACCAGTACGTGCTGCGCGGCTCGTCCTGCGCCACCCCGGGCGGACATGCGCGCGCCAGTTACCGCAATTTCTTCCCGGCCGGGGCGCGCTGGCAGTTCACCGGGGTCAGGCTGGCGCGATGATGCGCCTGCGCTGGCAGTCGGTCCGCCGCGCCCGCATCCGGATCCTGAACCGGCGCGCCAACCATTACATCCTGACGCATCCGCTCGCCTTCACGCTCGCCGTGCTGCGCGGCTTTCGCGCCAACCAGGGCCTGCTGCTGGCGGGCGCGGTTGCCTATTACGCGCTGCTGTCGATCGTGCCCTTCCTGATGCTGGTGGTGGTGGCGCTGTCGCACTTCATCGACCAGGCCGAACTGCTGGTGACGCTGCGGCGCTACCTCGAACTGCTGGTGCCGGGCCAGTCCGTCTCGATCGTGGCCGAGGTCGCCAACTTCCTCGACAATCGCGACCTGATCACCTGGGTGCTGGGGGTGACCATGCTGTTCTTCAGCTCGCTGGCCTTCACGGTGCTGGAAAACGCGATGAGCGTGATCTTCGTGCACCGCGTAGCGATCCGGCGCCGCCACTTCCTGGTCTCGGCGGTGCTGCCCTATTGCTACATCCTGGCCCTGGGCTTCGGCGTGATGCTCGTCACCCTGGTGGCGGGGACGCTGCAGGTGATGGGGCAGGAGCACGTCGAGCTGCTCGGTCACAGCTGGTCGCTGGGCGGGGTGTCGGGCGCCTTGCTCTACCTGCTCGGCCTGCTGGGCGAGATCCTGGTGCTGACCTCGATCTACCTGGTGATGCCGGTCGGGCGCCTGTCGCTCTCGCATGCGCTGGTCGGCGGCGTCACCGCGGCGCTGCTCTGGGAGCTCGCGCGCCACGTGCTGGTCTGGTATTTCTCCACGCTGTCGCAGGTGAACGTGGTCTATGGCTCGATGACGACGGCGATCGTGGTCATGTTCAGCCTCGAGATCGGCGCCACGCTGCTGCTGTTCGGCGCCCAGGTGATCGCCGAGTACGAGCGGGTCGGGCGCGGCAAGCCGGAGCGGGCGCGTCCGATGTCGACGGCGCCCTGATTTAGTCCTTGAGTTGGGTCAATTTCCAGCAGGAACAGAAGTGGCACATTACGTTCTTGTGTTCGGTTAACACCGGGCCATTTCCTAACGAACGGGAGGTGTCATGGATCAGGGCGATTTGTTCGGACTGCCGCTGTCGGTCGTGCTGGCCTTTATCGCGTTGCTGCTGGGACTGGTGCTGGTGGCGCGCCTGTTGCACGACCTGCGCCGTCCGGCCGTCGTGCGCCGGACGAGCAGCCACACCGAACCGCGTCCGCGCTACCGCGAGCGCGACTGAACGTACCTGCTACAGCACCACGCTGCGGTTGCGCCCGGCCGACTTGGCCGCATACAGGGCGCGGTCGGCCCGTTCGATCGCCTGGTCGATCGGCTCGCCGTTCTCGTAGCGCGCGAAGCCGGCCGAAAAGCGCACGCGCAGCTCCGGCAACGCCGGGCTGGCCGGCAGCGCCGCCAGCGCCTCGCGCAGGCGGGCCACGCCCAGCGCCGGATCGCCCGGCGGGGTCTCGGGCAGGAGCAGCAGGAATTCCTCGCCGCCCCAGCGGCCGATCATGTCGGTGGTGCGCAAAACCTGCTGGGCCTGGCTCGCAAAGGCGCGCAACACGGCATCGCCGGCGGCATGGCCGTAGGTGTCGTTGATGTTCTTGAAGTGGTCGAGGTCGATGATGCAGACGTAGAAGCGCGGACCGCCCCGGCCATGGCGCGTGGCGTGCTCCTGCAGCAGCGTCATCATGCGCCGGCGGTTCGGCAGGCCGGTCAATTCGTCCCTGGCCGCCATTTCCTTGATGTGGGTGAGCGCCTGTTCGAGCGCGATCTTCTGCGTCTTCAGGCGCGTGCGCATGTCCATCAGCTGGCCGGACAGCTGGGAAATGGCGATCATCACGATCGTGGTCAACGTGAAGTTGAACAGCTCGAGGCGGGCCGGATACAGGTCAGGCTGGTGGCGCGCGCAGAGGTACATGACCACACCCATCACCACTACCGTGTACAGGCTGGCCACGCGCAGCGCCGCCGGGCGCAGGCTGAACATGCCGAACACCATCACCAGGGCCAGCATGATGACGTTGGCGCCGTGCACCGGGCCGGTCATCGCATAGCCGCCGGCGATCAGGGTCTGGGCCGAGATCACCTGGGGCAGGGCCAGGGTGGGGTCTTTGAAGCGCCGGTTGAAGCCGCTGCGGATGGTCGTGTAGAAGCCGACCATGAAGACGCCGAACAGCGCCGCCAGCCAGCCGACATGCTGCGCCCGGGTCACGCCGATGAGCGTGGCGTAGCCCAGCAGTATCATGACGGTCAGCGACACCAGGGCGGCCAGCAGGAGCAGGCCCAGGGTACGGCGCTGGCGGTTGTCGGTGGTCAGGACGGCATTGCCCAGCCGGGTCAACCAGTCGGGGGCACGGTCGGGTTCGGGGACTAGGGGCGCTTGAGCGGCCAGGGGCGTGGGCATTGTCTCTCTGGGTCGTCGTGATGTCGAGGCCGGTCTGCGCCGGCCCCGCGATTATACAACCGACAATTCTCAGAAAAACATTTATGTTGCCTTATGGATGCAAAATATTCCTGTTGACATCCAGAACTTTTATATCAGCCGCGCACGACGACGCGCGCTGCGCCTTCCACCATGCGGCCGATGACTTGCGCTTCGCCGAAGCCCTCGCGCGCGAACAGGGCCAGGACCGCGTCGGCAGCCTCGGGCGCACAGGACACCAGCAGGCCGCCCGAGGTCTGGGGATCGGTCAACAGGGCGCGCTGGGCCGGCGTGATCGCATCGAACAGGGCGACATCCTTGCCGTAGGCTTCCCAGTTGCGGCTTGATGCGCCAGTGAAGTAGCCGTCATGGGCCAGCTGCAGCACGCCCGGGAGCAGGGGAATCGCATCCATCTCGAGCTCGGCCTGCAGCCCGGCGCCGCGTGCCAGTTCCAGCAGGTGGCCGAGCAGGCCGAAGCCGGTGACGTCGGTCAGCGCGTGCACGCCGTCCATCTCGGCCAGCGCCTTGCCCGGTTTGTTCAGCTTGGTGGTGTTGGCGATCATGGCGGCATAGCCGTCCGCGCCCAGCGCGTCCTTCTTCAGCGCCGCCGACAGCACGCCCACGCCGAGCGGCTTGCCGAGGATGAGCACGTCGCCGGCACGGGCATCGGCATTACGTTTGACCTTGCTTGGGTGCACCAGGCCCATCACGACCAGGCCATAGATCGGCTCGACCGAGTCGATGGTGTGGCCGCCGGCGATCGGGATGCCCGCTTCCGCGCAGACCGATTCGCCGCCGCGGATGATGTTGCCGATCGTCTCGAGCGGCAGTTTATTGATCGGCATGCCGACCAGGGCCAGGGCCATGATCGGGGTGCCGCCCATCGCGTAGACGTCGGAGATCGCATTGGTCGCGGCGATGCGGCCGAAGTCGAAGGGATCGTCGACGATGGGCATGAAGAAGTCGGTGGTGGCGATCAGCGCCTGCTCGTCGTTGAGCTTGTAGACGGCGGCGTCGTCGGCCGTCTCGATACCGACCATCAGCTGGGGCGGCACCGGGAAGCCGCTCGACTTCTTCAGGATCTCGGCCAGCACGCCGGGGGCGATCTTGCAGCCGCAGCCGCCGCCGTGGGAGAAGGAAGTCAGTTTGATGGTCTGGTCGGTCATGTTCTTTTCCAATGAAGTTGCCAAGGTCGTGTTCAATGCGCGCCCGTTCAGGGCGATCGCGCGCGCAGCAGATTATCCACCAAGTCGGCCAGCGCCGCTTGCTCGGCGGCCGGCGCGAACAGCGGCGCGCGCGCCGCGCACTGGCGCCGCAGCAGGGCCTCGAAGGCGGGGTCGAACGCGATGCGGTCGATCAGGGCGGCCAGGGCCTGCGCGTCGCCCACTTCGAAATAACCGGCATAGTCCGCGCCCAGCATGCCGCGGTTGCCCTCGATGTTCGAGGCCAGCACCGGCACGCCGCTGGTCACGGCCTCGATGATGACGTTGGCGCCGCCTTCCATGGTGGAGGCGATGACCATTGCATGGCAGCGCTTGAGGCGCTGGCGGGTGGCGCTGCGCGGCATCGGGCCAAGCCAGCGGTAGCACGGCGTGGCCGCCTGCGTTGCGCGCGCCGCCTCGGCCAGCACCGGATCGAGGGCACCGCCGATGTGCAGCAGGCGCAGGCGCGGGGCCGTTACCAGCGCGGCGGCGCGCATGAAGGTCAGCGGGTCCTTTTCCACACGCAGGTGGCCGATCATGCAGATGTCGAGCCGGCGCGGCCGTGGGCTGGATATGGTGGGCGCCGGACGCAGGCTCGGCGCGGACTGGTAGATCACGCGCGCCTTGGCGCGCAGTGCGGCCGGCAGGCGCGCCAGCCCGGCTTCCTGCAGCACCACCAGGGCGCTGGCCCTGGCCAGCGAGGCGCGGGCGTCCGCGTCCTCGTCGATGTCGCGGTACAGGTCGGTGCCGGTCAGTGCCAGCAGGACCGGGCGCAGGGGAAAGGCGGCGCGGTAGGCCGCCACCGCGGCGGCGGAGCGCCGTGCGTGCAAGGCCAGCAGGAGGTCAGGCGGCGGCTCGTCCGGGTTCCAGCCGCCGGCGACGGCGACGCGCCAGCCGGATGCGCGCAGGAAACGCGCCCATCGGCTTGCAGTTTGCCAGTTGCCGTTGTTCTCCCTGGCCGAGGCCGGGCTGGCGATCAGGATGAAGGGGCGTCGTTCCCGCACTGCTGCTCCACGTAGATGTTTTCATGCCGGCGTTCGGGCAGACGCGAGCTCAGGAAGCGAGAATTATACGCAAACGATACCCGGACGATCAGGACGATCAGGACGATACGCAGCCTCGCGCGCTCCGCCACGTCAGGGCGGCGAAACCGCTGGTCGGTTGCGCGTAGTCTCGGTGCATTATAAATTCACATTTTCTGTCGGAAAATATTACAGCTTGTTATTGAAATATCGTCAAGTCCTTGTATTGACAATATGGCACAGCGTTTGCTTATACGTTGCCACCACAAAACTAAGAATGAAAATGAAACAACTGATCTGCAAGACCCTGATTACCGCCACCGTCACCCTGCTGGCCGCTCCCGCGCTCGCCGCTCCCGTCCTGGTCGCTGCCTTGCCATGGGGTAGCAACAGCGACGCGGAGAACATGAGCGCCGTCTTCGGCGCCACCGGCTTCACCAATTACACCAACTACAGGCTGGCCGCTACGGACGCGAACAGCATCTTCTCGGCGGCGAACCGCTTCGTGATGCTCGAAGGCGGCGCCGATACCGATGCGGCCCTGGCCGGTTACCTGGGCCAATACGGCGCCATCATCGACGCCTGGGTGCAGGGCGGCGGCGCGCTGCTGATCCAGTCGGCCGGCTGGTACAACAACATTTCGTTCAAGGACGTCAACCTCACGATGAACGCCAGCGGCTGCGGCACGCTCACCGCCGCCGGCGCCGCCGCCTTCACGACCGCGGTGTCGCAGTGCGGCGGTTCGCTCGCGCATGACCTGATCAGCGGCAGCGGCCTGACCACCTACATGACTGGCAGCGCCGGCGGCGCCATCGTGGCGGGCAAGGAGTTCGGCAAGGGCTACATCATGTACAGCGGCCTGACCACATCGAACTTCCACAGCAGCGGCCCCAGCCTCAGCCAGAGCGTGATCAGGTACACCGCCGCGCAGGCGGGCGAAGTGCCGGAGCCGGCATCGATCGCACTGCTGGCGGCCGGCATCGCGGCCATCGGCGCGATGCGCCGCCGTTCGGCCCGGTAAGCGGAGGGCGCCGCGGCGCCCGGGTCGGGAACAGCGGCGCCGCCAGGTGGCGACGCAAAAAAAAGGCTGCCGAGGCAGCCTTTTTTGATGCGACGTGTTTTTAATACGACGCGTGTTTGATGCGATGCGCGTTTCGTGCGATCAGTTGTCGCCGAAGGTGCGGCGTGCGCTGTCGAACGAGCGCGGGTGCGCATTGCCGCGGTAGCCGCCTTCGCGACGGGCGGCGCCTTCGCGCGGGGCTGCCGCGTCGCGGTTGTAGCCGCGGTCGCGGTTATAGCCGCCTTCGCGGGGAGCCGCGTCACGGCTGTAGCCGCCTTCGCGCGGTGCGGCGCTGCGGTTGTAACCGCCTTCACGCGGCGCCGCGTCGCGGTTGTAGCCGCCTTCACGGTTATAACCGCCTTCGCGCGGCGCGCCGTCACGCTGGCCGTAAGGCTTGCTGAAGCTGCGCTGGCCCGGCTTGGCTGCGCTGCGGCCGTCGCCCGGCTTCCAGCCCGGACGCGAAGCCGAGCGGGTCGGCGCCGAACGCTTCGGCTCGAAGCCTTCCACCACGTTGACCGGGATGGTCTGCTTGGTGAAACGCTCGATGCGCTTGATGTTGATGCCTTCCGCATGGTTCACCAGCGAGATCGCCACGCCGTTGCGGCCGGCGCGGCCGGTGCGGCCGATACGGTGCACGTAGTCCTCGGGGAACTTCGGCAGGTCGTAGTTCACCACGTGGGTGATGTTCGGCACGTCGATACCGCGGGCGGCGACGTCGGTCGCCACCAGCACGCGCACCTGGCCGCGGCGCAGGCTGTCGAGCGTGCGGTTGCGCGCGCCCTGGTGCATGTCGCCGTGCAGGGCGGCCGCGGCGAAGCCGGCGATGTTCAGGCGGTCGGCGATCATGTCGGCGTCGCGCTTGGTCGCGGTAAATACCACGGCCTGGTCCAGCGTCTCGTCGCGCAGCAGGTGGTCGAGCAGGCGGTTCTTGTGCGACAGGTCGTCGACGAAGTGCACGCGCTGCACGATGTTCTCGTGGCGGTTGGTGGCGCTGGCGATCTGGATCACCATCGGGTTCTTGGTGATGCGGCGCGCCATGCTGCCGACCACGCCGTCGAGCGTTGCCGAGAACAGCATCGTCTGGCGGGTTTCCGGCGTCGCTTCGACGATCTTCTCGATGTCCTCGATGAAGCCCATGTCGAGCATGCGGTCGGCTTCGTCCAGCACCAGGATTTCCAGCTGCGAGAAGTCGATCTTGCCCGACTCCATGTGGTCGATCAGGCGGCCCGGGGTCGCCACCAGGATTTCAGGATTGCGCGACAGCAGCTGCATCTGCTTCGGGTAGGGCATGCCGCCCAGGATCGAGACGGCGCGGATGCGGCGCATCGAGGTCGTGTATTGTTCGGTCGCGGTGGTGACCTGCAGGGCCAGCTCGCGGGTAGGGGTCAGCACCAGCATCTTCGGCTGGGCTGGCTTGAAACGGACGCGTTCGCCGCGAGCGCGCGCTGCCTGCGCTTCCTGCGCAGGGGTGCGGCCCATCGGGGTCGGCTCGGTGTTGGCGAACTTGTTCAGCGACGGCAGCATGAAGGCTGCGGTCTTGCCCGAACCGGTTTGCGACGAGACCAGCAGGTCGCGGCCGCCGATGGCGGCAGGAATGGCCTGTTCCTGGACTGCGGTCGGCTTCAGGTAACCGGCTTCGGTGACTGCCTTGACGAGTGACGCGTGGAGACCTAGTGCTTCAAAACTCATTGTTTTCTTTACTTTCGGTAGTGATCAGCGCTCGCCAATTGTTTGCGAGCGCAAAATAGCAACGCGAACCAACACAACGAAATGACTCAGAAATGAAAGAAATTTCGGCACAAAAGCTTTGCGCCGGGACGGTGTCAAGGATCGACACGCAGGGCGGGAGGGCTTTATGGGAGGGTATCTGAACGATACGCCTGGCTTGCGAAGCTGCTAGTTGTACAGTACTGAATACTGCGGTGCGGTGCTGCGGCATACTGCCGCGATGTGTTTTTGCAGCGCACAAACCACACTATACAGCACTTTCCAAATGCCTGCACAGTGTGGTTCATTTGATGTAGCGCAAAGAGCGGGCTGAGGTAAATCCAGCCCAGGCGCGATTCAGCGTCTTGCCGGGCTGGCGGCCCGGATGCGCGGGGCGCTCAGCGGTGCTTGCGGCGGCTGTTGGTGTTGCGCGAGACCCGGCTCTTCGACGGGGCCACGGCCTTGCTCTTGAAGCGCTGGGTGCGCGCGCCGCTGCGCTTCTCGCCGCGGTCCGCCTCCAGCGCCACCACGGCGCTCTCGATGATGTTCTCGGCGATGTCGCTGTGCATGCTGGCCGAGGTCTTCGGCACCAGGATGGTCGAGCCGGCCTTCAGGCGGGTCTGCGCCGGGATGTTGTTGGCCTGGCGGATGACTTCCGGCGTGGTGCCGAACTTCGATGCGAGCGAGGAAATGCTTTCCTTGGCGCTGGTGATGCGGTGCGTGGTCCAGTTCGACAGCGCCTGGCCCCACTGCGCCAGGTTCAGGTGGAACTTCTCGGCGTTTTCCTTGGGCAGCAGGATCTTGGTCTTCTCGCCGGTGATGACCGGGCGCTTGAACTGCGGGTTCAGGGCCTTGAATTCGTCGAGCGACATTTCCGCCAGCTGGGCGGCGACGGCGACGTCGATGTCGCTGGTCTTGTCGACCGCGGTGAAGTAGGGCTGGTTGTCGATGACCGGCAGGGTGACGCCGAACTGGCCCGGATTGGCGACGATGTTCTTGACCGCCTGCAGCTTGGGCACGTAGTTGCGGGTTTCAAGCGGCATCAGGTCGGCCAGGCTTTCGAAGTCGGTCGGCTTGCCCAGCGACTGGTTGGTCTTGATCGCCTTCAGAACGTTGCCTTCGCCCCAGTTGTAGGCAGCCAGGGCCAGTTGCCAGTCGCCGAACATGGTGTACAGGCGCTGCAGGTAGGTCAGGGCGGCGTCGGTCGAGGCCAGCACGCCGCGGCGCTCGTCCTTGAACATGTTCTGCTTCAGGTTGAAGTCCTTGCCGGTGCCGGGCATGAACTGCCAGATGCCGGCCGCGCTGGCGGTCGACAGGGCCTGCGGGTTGAAGGCCGATTCGATCACGGGCAGCAGGGCCAGCTCGGTCGGCATGCCGCGCTTTTCCAGTTCCTGCACCACGTGGTAGAGGTAGAGCGAAGCGCGGCCGGAGATGCGGGCCATGTAGTCCGGCTTGCTGGCGTAGGACTTGACGTGGCGCTCGACCAGGTTGTTGTTGATGTCAGGAATCGCATAGCCGCTGCGGATGCGGCCCCAGACGTCGGTTTCCTTGTACTCGTCGACCTTCAGCATGGCGGCGCCTGCCGGGGCGGCCGGGCGGCTGACGGCGGCACTCTGGGTGGCGCTGCTCGGGGCGTTATCGATGGCCTGGGCGAGTGGCGCGGAGAACAGAAGCACCAGCGCGGCGGCGACGGAAGTGAGGCGGGTCGTGTCGTACATAGCTTTCCAGTGTTGCGTCCAGGAACGGCGGGACTGACGATCAAGGGGGCAGTGTAAGGAGCTGCTGTTGAGGCAGTCAAGCAATATGTCAGCGCGGTTACAAAATTTTCTGTCTACTCTTTATGCTAACTAGCAATACTTTATGGAATTTCTTTAGGGGGTATGCGCGTTTTATTCCGTCTCGTCCCATGAAAAATGCTGAATAATGCCAAGGTACTCCCATGGGGTATCATAAAAATTGCCGTACAGAAGCAATGTATTGCGGCAATCTTTACGGCTGTGGCAGGCTGAGCGATCCGGCAAGGCCGGCGTGTTTACCGATGTGTTCGCGTGTGTCCAAACTTACCCGCCGCGCATCCGGGGACCTATGAGCGCACGCAAACTGTGCGTACAATCGCGCTCTCGCCTCAGGCATTTTTATTATCGAAAGCATCACATGAGTACTGCCAACCTGAACGCCGATGACGACGCCATCGTCGCCGCCACCCGCCGCTGGCTGGAGAAGGCCGTCATCGGCCTGAACCTCTGCCCTTTTGCCAAGTCGGTCTACGTGAAGGAGCAGGTGCGCTACGTCGTGTCGGCGGCGCGCACGCCCGAGGCCCTGCTGGAGCAATTGATGGACGAGCTGCAGCGCCTGTCCGACACCCCGGCCGAGGAGGTCGACACCACGCTGCTGATCCACCCCTTCGTGCTCAACGATTTCCTGGACTACAACGAGTTCCTGGATGTGGCCGACGCCGCGGTCGAGGACATGCATCTCGACGGCGAACTGCAGGTGGCCAGCTTCCACCCGGACTACCGGTTCGCCGACACCGACCCGAACGACATCTCGAACTACACCAACCGCGCGCCTTACCCGATCCTGCACCTGCTGCGCGAGGACAGCATCGCGCGCGCCGTCGAGGCCTTCCCCGACGCGGCCGAGATCTTCGAGAAGAACATCGACACCATGGAACAACTCGGCCACGAAGGCTGGGACAAGCTCGATGTCGGCCCCGCACGATAAGGCGGGGGCGCCCGTGCGTCCTGCCGGCACTCCCATGCGGCCCGACACGCCATGCGTCGCGGTCTGCTCGACCACTTTCGACGACGTCTGCCGCGGCTGCGGGCGCACGGTGGCCGAAGTGGCGCACTGGGTGTCGATGACGGCCGAGCAGAAAGAGCTCGTGTGGCAGCGCATCCTGGCCCAGGGCTATCCGCGCCGCAATACCTGATCCGCCTGCTTCTCGTCGCACCACACCTGAGCACGGTTGAAACACGTCCGCCCGGGCACCGCCCGCCCTGTGCGATCATAGCGGCGTAAGCTGCAGTCGCTGCGTCCACGGCCACCCGCGGTTGCAACGGGCTTGTGCGTGTCACCGTGGTGACTCACGGCAATTTACTGTGCATAATCGTGGTGTTTGCACCAGACGACTGGCCGGCCGCGCCGGCCCAACCCTTGCCGCCACGACGATGTTCCCGATTGATTTGCGCGCCCTCCCGTCAAGACTGAGCCGCCTTTACGGCAGGTCGGTCTACGGGGCGCTCCTGATTGTCGTCGTCGGCGGCCTGGTGATTCCGGCGCTGGCCGCCGGCTACCTGCTGCTGGCGGTGCAGGAGCGCCGTGCCACCGTGGCCGAGCTCGACGCCACGCTGCAGCGCAACGCCGAGATCCTCGCGCTCGGCGTGCAGGAGTCGCTGTGGAACATGAACGCCGATGCCGCCCGCCCGCTGGTCGACTCGTTCATGCGCGACCCCTCGATGGTGCGGATCCAGGTGCGCGGCACGGCCGGCGGCCCGCTCGAGGCCGGCTTCATCGACGCCCATGCGCCGGTCCGGCCGCTGGGCCGCGTGCTGCGCGCCGAACGCGAGATCGTGGTGCGCGGCCAGGCCATCGGACTGGTCACTGTCGAGATGGACGACCTGCGCAGCGAACAGGCGCTGCAGCGCAAGCAGCGCAACTACGCGCTGGTGCTGGCGCTGCAGGTGGCGCTGTCCATGGCGCTGATCGTCATCTACCTTGGAACCAGGCTGCACCAGCCGCTGCGCACCCTGGCCGCCTTCTCCAGGCGCCTCTCGCGCGGCGACTTCGATACGCCGCTGGTGCTCAGGGCGAAAGGCGAGCTCGGCATCCTCGGGCGCCAGATGGAACGCATGCGCGCCGCGATCCGCGAGCTGTTCGTCGACGTCGCCCGGCGCGAGGAGCAGTTCCGCACCATCGTCAACCAGGTGCCGGGGGCGGTGTTCAGCGCCCGCCCGGGCGGCCAGATCGATTTCGTGAGCGACGCCATCGAGGACATTTCCGGCTACCCGGCCGCCATGTTCATGCGCGGCAGTACCGACGCCTGGGCGAACCTCGTCTGTCCGGAAGACCGGCGCCTGCAGCGCCGCGTCTCGCGCGAAGCCATCCTCGCGGGGCGCAGCTACGAGGTCGAATACCGCATCGTGGACGCCCACGGCCTCGAACGCTGGGTGCTCGAGAGCGGCCAGCCACAGGGGCGTCCGGGCGAAACCGGCTTCCGGGTCGACGGCATCATTTCCGATATCAGCGAACGCAAGCACAACGAGATGCGCATCGAGGCCCTGCTGGTGGAGCAGGGCGCAATCCTCGATAACGTGATGTTCGGCGTCGTGTTCACACGCGAGCGCCGCATCGTATCGACCAACCGGCGCGCCGATGAGCTGTTCGCTTATCCGGAAGGCAGCCTGGTCGGCAAGCCAGCCTCGGTCCTGTTCGCCAGCAGCGGCGAGCATGCGCGTGCCGAGGACGAGTACTTTCCACGCATGGCGCGCGGCGAGGACCCGCGCCACGAGCGCCAGTTCCGCCGCCGCGACGGCAGCCTGCTGTGGTGCCTGGTCAGCGGCAGTTCGCTGGTCCCGGGCAATCCGGAAGCGGGAAATGTCTGGGTGTTCGCCGATATCTCCGAACGCAAGGAGGCCGAGGAAAACCTGCGCCTGTCGGCCACCGTGATCGCCCACATCGCCGACGGCGTGATGGTGGCCGACACCGAAGGCACGATCGTCGCGGTGAACCCGGCCTTCACCACGATTACCGGCTATGCCGAGGCCGAGGTGCTCGGCCAGCCGTGGTCGGTCACGCGCTCGCAGCGCCACGACGAAGCCTTCTACACCGGCATGGCGCGCGAACTGGACGGGGGCGGCGTCTGGCGCGGCGAGGTCTGGGCCTGCCGCAAGAACGGCGACACCTTCCTCGAGTGGCTCACCGTCTCGGCGGTGCGCGACGGCGAGGGGAAACTGACCCATTACGTGGGCGTATTCAGCGACATCACACGCCTGAAGGAGTCGCAGGAGCAGCTCGACTTCCTGGCTCACCACGACCCGCTGACGCGGCTGCCGAACCGGCTGCTGTTCCAGGACCGCCTGGTGCACGCGATCGGACGCGCCGCGCGCGAGCACCAGGAGCTGGCCGTGATGTTCATCGACCTGGACCGCTTCAAGAACGTCAACGACACCCTCGGTCACCAGGTCGGCGACCAGTTGCTGGAGCAGGTCGCCGGCACGCTCGGGATGCGGCTGCGCGAAGGCGACACCCTGGCGCGCCTGGGCGGCGACGAGTTCATCGTCCTGCTCGAGCACGTGGACGGGCACTTCGGCGCGGCCGAGGTGGCGCAGAAGATGGTGGCGCTGTTCGAGCAGCCCTTCCTGGTGTCCGGCCACGAGCTCTTCGTCACCGGCAGCATCGGCGTGAGCCTGTTCCCGCGCGACGCAGTCGACCCCAACATGTTGATCCGCAATGCCGACGTCGCCATGTACCAGGCCAAGGCGCGCGGGCGCAACGGCTACCAGTTCTACTCGCCCGAGATGGACGGCGAGGGCCTCGAACGCCTGCGCATGGAAGCCCTGCTGCGCCGCGCGATCGAGCGCGGCGAGATCTTCCTGCACTACCAGCCGCAGGTCGAGATCGAGAGCCGGCGCCTGATCGGCGTCGAAGCCCTGGTTCGCTGGCATAATCCCGAGCTCGGCATGGTCAGTCCCGTGCGCTTCATCCCGCTGGCCGAGGACACCGGCTTCATCAACCAGCTGGGCGAATGGGTGCTGGTCGAGGCCTGCCGCCAGGTGGCGCGCTGGGATGCCGCCGGACTGGCGGTGCCGAAAGTGGCGGTGAACCTGTCGGTGCGCCAGGTCGAGCGCGGCGCGATGGCGGCCCAGGTCAGGCAGGCGCTGGCGGCAACCGGGCTGGCGCCCGGCCGGCTGCAGCTGGAAGTGACCGAGTCGATCATCATGAACGCCGACGACGCGGCCGGCTTCGTCAGGGAATTGCACGGGCTGGGCGTGGGACTGGCGATCGACGACTTCGGCACCGGCTACTCGTCGCTGGCCTACCTGAAGCAGCTGCCGGTGGACGTGCTGAAGATCGACCGCAGCTTCATCAAGGACATCTCGACGGACGCCAACGACGAGGCGATCGCGATCGCGATCATCCAGCTGGGCAAGAGCATGAATCTTTCGGTGATCGCCGAAGGGGTGGAAAACGAAGACCAGGCGGCCTTCCTGCTGCGCCATGGGTGCGGCCGTGCACAGGGTTACCTGTACGGCCGGCCGGTGGGGCCGGACGAGCTGCTGGCGACTTGGGGATCGAAGAACAATGAGAGACGTAAACGCAAGCGGGCAAGCAGCTCTTGAGAAGCAACAGGTAGCCGTGCGGCGCTCGCGCCGCCGTTTCCTGCTCGGCGGCCTGCTCGGGAGCGGCGCGCTGCTGGTGGGCTGGGGCATGCAGCCGCCGCGCCAGCGCCTGCACACGGCCGAGCCGCTGGCGGTGGCGCAAGGGGCCGTGGCCCTGAACGGCTGGGTCGTGCTGAACCCCGACGGCACGGTCTCGGTCGTGGTGCCGCGCAGCGAGATGGGGCAGGGCGTGCACACTGCGCTGCCGATGCTGGTGGCCGAGGAGATGGACGTGGCCCTGGACCAGGTGCGCATTGCACCGGCGCCGATCGACAAGATCTTCGGCAACCTCACCGTGCTGCGCGAGAACCTGCCCTTCCACCCGGACGAGCGCGGCAACGTCAAGGACGGCACCCAATGGGTGCTTTCCAAGATCGGACGCGAGCTGGGCATCATGTTCACCGGCGGCTCGACCAGCGTGAAGGATGCCTGGGCGCCGATGCGCGAAGCGGGCGCGGTCGCGCGCGCGATGCTGGTGAAAGCCGCCGCCGAAGACTGGAAAGTCCCGGCCGCGCAACTGCGCACCGAGGACGGCTTCGTGATCGGGCGCGATGGACGCCGCGCCAGCTACGCCAGCCTGGCCGCGCGCGCGGCCGAGGTGGGCGCCGGCATCGACGCCTCCGATGTAAAGCTGAAGGAACCGCGCGACTTCCGCCTGATCGGCAAGGCAGTGCCGCGCCGCGACACCCCGGGCAAGGTCGACGGCAGCGCGCGCTTCGGCATCGACGCCCGTCCGCCGGGCCTGCTGTACGCGGCAGTGAAGATGTCGCCGACGCTCAAGGGCAGGGTCGCCTCCTTCGACGCCGCCAAAGTGAAAGACCTGCCCGGCGTGACCGGCGTGGTCGACTTTTCCTCGGCGCTGGGCGCACCGGGCGCACCTGCGGGCGCGGGCGCCGGCGTGGCCGTGGTGGCGCGCAGCTGGTGGCAGGCAAAGACCGCCGCGGCCGCGCTGCCGGTCACCTGGAACGAGGGCGAGGGCGCCGCGCTGTCCTCGGAAGCGATCTTTGCCGGCTTCGCGGCGGCCCTGGACAAGGAGTCAGGCTACACCTATTTCGAATCCGGCACCCAGGACGTGGAAGGCGTGGCCAAAACCGTCAGCGCCGAATACCGCGCGCCTTTCCTGGCCCACGCGACGATGGAGCCGGTGAACTGCACCGCCCAGGTCGCGGACGGCAAGGTGCGCCTCTGGGCCTCGACCCAGGTGCCCAGCATCGCGGTCGATGTGGCGGCGAAGGTAGCGGGCGTGGCGCGCGAGGACGTGAGCATCGACGTCATGCTGCTGGGCGGCGGTTTTGGGCGCCGGCTCGAGGGCGACATGGTGGCCCAGGCGGTGGCGGTGGCCATGCAGGCCGGCGGCAAGCCCGTGCAGCTGATCTGGACCCGCGAGGACGACACCACCCACGACGTCTACCGCCCGGCGGCGCTGGCGCGCTTCACCGCGCGGCTCGATGCCCAGGGACGGGTGCTGGCCTGGGACAACAAGTCGGCCAGCGGGGCGATTGGCCACCAGTATTTCCCGCGCAACCTCGGCCTGCCCGGCGTCGGCCCGGACAAGACCACGGCCGAGGGCGAATACGACATGCAGTACGAGATCGCCAACCAGCGCATTGCCCACGTGATCGTCGACAGCGCGGTGCCGCTGGGCTACTGGCGCTCGGTCGGGCACTCGCACAACGCCTTCTTCAAGGAGGCTTTCCTCGACGAGGTCGCGCATGCGGCCGGCCAGGACCCGGTGAGCTACCGGCGCGCGCTGCTGGCGCGGCATCCGCGCCACCTGGCGGTGTTGAACGAAGCCGTCCGCGCAGCCGGCGAGGCGCCCGCCGGCCGCGCTCACGGGGTCGCGCTGCACCAGTCCTTCGGCAGCATCGTGGCCCAGGTGGCCGAGGTCTCGGTCGAGGGCACGGACATCCGCGTGCACCGCGTCGTCTGCGCGGTCGACTGCGGCATCGTGGTGAACCCGAACATCGTGGCCCAGCAGATGGAAGGCGCGGTCGTGTTCGGCCTGTCGGCGGCGCTGGGCGGCGAGATCACGATCCGCGACGGGCGCGTGCAGCAGACCAACTTCGGCGACTACCCGGTGCTGCGCATGGACCGCGCGCCGCTGGTGGAAACCATCATCGTCCCGAGCGCAGAGCCGCCCGAGGGCGTGGGCGAACCGGGCGTACCGCCGGTGGCGCCGGCGGTGGCGTCGGCGGTGTTCCAGCTGACGGGCAAGCGGCTGCGCAGTTTGCCGCTGCGACTGGGGTGAAAACAGCTGGGGTCAGGTGAAAACAGCTGGGGTCAGGTCTGACATTCAGACACGAGCTCAAGAGTACCGGACAGCCGGTCTCGATATTGGCCCCCTGTTGGCATGAAGAGATCGGGCGCACGGCAGAGGCCGTGTCCAAATGTCAGACCTGACCCCTGCTGTTTTGACCCCTGCTGTTTCTTTGCCGCCGCGCGACGAGCCAGTGTGCGACCACACCCGCCACCAGCGCCAGCCCGACGTTCCACAGCGCCAGCCCGGCGGTCAGCAGCACCGGCAGCAGCACGCGCCAGTCACGCGTGCGCGGCGTATTGCCCAGGACCAGGCGCGCGCCGGCGAGGAGCAGGATCGCGCCCAGCACGGCGGCGGGCACGGCCTGCAGCAGGAAGGCGATCGCGCCGCTGAAGCACAGCGCCAGGACCAGCAGCGTGGCGCCGAAGATGAGGGGTGCGCCGCCGCTGCGCGCGCCGAATGCCGTGTAGGCCGCCATGCCGCCGGCGCCGTGGCACATCGGCACGCCGCCGACCAGTCCTCCCGCAAGGTTCATCAGGCCGGTGGAAAGCCCGAGCTTCTTCACGCTGGCGGGCCGGTCCGGAAACAGGCGGTTGTTTTCTTCATTGGTCGCGATGACCGCATTCCCCAGCGTCAGCGGCAGCTGCGGCAGGGCCAGCAGCAGGGTGCCGGTGACGACATCGTCCCAGGACAGATGAAACGGGGCGAACGCCGGCCAGCGCCAGGCAAAAGCGAAGCTGGCCTGCTGCCACAGGCTCGGGTCGCGCGCCACGCCGTAGGCCAGTCCGCCCGCCAGCAGCACCAGCATGCCCGGGAACAGCCGGCTCTTGCGCAGGAGGAGCGCCAGCGCGAGGGCCGCCAGTGCCACCGGCCAGTCCCCATCCATCATGCCCAGGCCCTGCAGCACGAACGTCAGACCCAGGCCGAGCATCACGCCCAGCACCGCTTCCTTCGGGACCAGGCGCGCCAGCCGGCCGGCCGCGCCGCTCATGCCCAGCAGTAGCCAGAGCGCGCCGGTCACCAGGCTGGCCGCCACGACCGCATTGCCCGAGACCATGCCGGCTTGCGCCACCGCCAGCGCGCCGATGGCCTTCATCGGCTGCACCGGCATTGGCGTGCGGTACGCCAGGCCGCAACCGACCAGCGCCACGCCGAAGGCCAGCAGGATGCCCACCGGGTCCATTTTCAGGACGCCGACGTAGGCGACCACATAGGGGATGAAGACGCCCAGGTCGGCGAAGGCGGCCGCCCATTCGACGCGGTCGAAGCGCAGGCCGGCGGCCCCGGGCTGGTCGCCGGGTGCGATCGCTCCGCCTGCGTGGCTCAGCTTCTCATCCATGCTTGCTCTCATTTCGGTTTGCGGAACGCGTACCAGGGCAGGGCGCGGCTGAGCGAGATGACCTGCCCGGCGCCGCTGGTGTCGTAGCCGGGCAGGTCGCCGATCAGTCCCTGCCACTCGCTGCGCCCGAGCAGTTCGCGCAGCTTGGCGATCGGCGCGCCGTCGACCGCTTCCTTCAGGCAGACAAAATAATACTGCTCGCGCATGACCGGGATGAAGGACAGCCCGAAGCCGGCGGCCGCGGCCTGGATGCCGAAGCCGGCGTCGGCCAGGTTTGATGCGACCGCCGCCGCCACCGCCAGGTGGGTGGGCTCGGCGCTGTCGTAGCCCTGCACGCCGGCCGGGTCGACTCCCGCCTGCGCCAGCAGTTGTTCGACCACCAGCCGGGTGCCGGAATGGGGCTGGCGGTTCACGAAGCGCACGTCCGCCCGCGCCAGGTCCTGCACGCCGGCGATGCGTTTCGGGTTGCCCGGAGCGACCATCAACCCCTGTTGCCTGCCCACGAAATTGATCAGCTTGTGGCGGCCCGGCTTGAGCAGGGCCTTGAAGGCCTTCTGGGTCATGCTGCCCGGCGCGCGGTCTTCGCTCACGTGAAAGCCCGCCAGCAGGCACTCGCCGCGGCTCAGGGCCGCTATGCATTCCATACTGCCGCGAAACTGCAGGTCCAGGTGCAGCATGGCGTCGCGCGCCATGAACTCCTTCAGGCGCGGCAGGGCCAGGTCGTGGCTGGCGAACATCGGGATCACGTGCGCGTTGGGATCGAAGGCCAGCGCGAATTCGCGTTCCATCTCGGCGATCAGGTTCTCGACCTGGGGCTGCACCCGCATCCGGGCGCGCTGCTCGGCGAACAGCAGCTTTTCGCCGAAGGGCGAGAGGCGCGCGCGCTTGCCGCGCTCCCAGACGATCAGGCTGGCGGCCAGCACCGTTTCCCATTTCTTCAGTTCACCCCAGACGTGGCGGTAGGACAGTTGCAGGCGCGCGGCTGCCTGGCCGACCGAGCCGGAGGCGTGGATGGCGGACAGGATGTCGAACAGGGGATTGTCGAGCTGGCTCCGCATGCCGGCCTGGCGGTCGAAGGTATAGGCTAGCTTAACGTGCAACATAATCAAGGTGCGACATATGCAATGATGTTCATATTGAAAGTTTTTGAAGGCGGCTTACCATAGCACATCGATAACAATCACACAGGGGATGCGGATGGGACGGCACTCGGATAGACGTGCGTTGGGCGTGATGCTGCTCGCTTCACTCTTGCCCGGCCCTGCGCCGGCGCAGGAAAGCGCCGCTGCGGCAGGTGCCGGAGCAGGCGCACCGGCGCCCGTGCTGCTGGCCGCCGGCAGCCTGCGCCAGGCCTTCGGCGACATCCTCGTGGCCTACCGCGCCGGCGGCGGGGAGGCGTTCGCGGCCCAGTACGGTCCCTCGGGCAAGCTGCGCAAGGAGATCGAGGGCGGGCGCCCGGTCGACCTGTTCGCCTCGGCCGCACTGGAGCATGCCGAGGCGCTGGCGCGCCAGGGCCTGCTGGGCCAGCCGAGCGTCTTTGCCCATAACGACCTGTGCGTGGTGTCCACGCCCCAGCTCGGCCTGCGCGCGGCGAACCTGCTCGAGATCCTGGCCCGCCCCGGCGTGCGGCTGGCGACCTCGACCCCGGTAAGCGACCCGATGGGCGACTACACCTGGCAGTTCTTCCGCAAGGCCGACGCCCGGCAGCCGGGCCTGTACAAGGTGCTCGACGCCAAGGCGCTCAAGCTCTCCGGCGCCGCCAACGTCGATCCCAACAGCACCCTGCCGTATGTCGCGGCCTTCGCGGAAGACAAGGCCGACGCCTACATCATGTACTGCACCAACGCGGTGCTCACCAGGAACACGCTGCCGCACCTGGCGCAGCTGCGCATTCCCGACGAGCTGAACGTGCGCAGCAGCTACGGCATCGCCGCGCGCCCGGGTTCGGAAGCGGGCGCGCGCCTGCTGCGCTTCGTGCTGAGCCCGGCCGGCCAGGACATCCTGCGCACTTACGGATTTCATTGAGAGGAAACGAGCATGCTGAATCTGAAGAAACACCTTGCCCTGCTGGGCTTCCTGCTGGCCGCAGCCACGGCCGCGCCGGCTTTTGCCCAGCAGGTGATCCGCCTGTCGACCACCACCAGCACCGAGAACTCGGGCCTGCTGCAATACCTGCTGCCGAAGTTCGAGGCGAAGACCAGTTCGAAGGTCAACGTGATCTCGGTCGGCACCGGCAAGGCGCTGGAGCTGGCGAAGAACGGCGACGTCGACGTGACGCTGGTCCATGCGCGCGCCAGCGAAGACAAGTTTGTCGCCGAAGGCCATGGCGTGAACCGGCGCGACGTGATGTACAACGACTTCATCATCGTCGGTCCGGAGAGCGACCCGGCCGGTATCAAGGGCAGCAAGGACGTGCTGGCCGCGATGAAGAAGATCGTCGACACCAGGGCCAGGTTCATCTCGCGCGGCGACAATTCCGGCACCGACCAGATGGAGAAGGGCTACTGGAAGCAGGTCGGCAGCCAGCCCCAGGGGCCGGCCTACGTCTCGGCCGGCCTGGGGATGGGCGAGGTGCTGAACATGGCCGCCGAGCTGCGCGCCTACACCCTGACCGACCGCGCCACCTACATCGCCTACCGCGCCAAGACCGGCCTGCAGATCGCGGTCGAAGGCGACCCGAAGATGTTCAACCCCTACGGCATCATCGCGGTCAACCCGCAGAAGCACAAGGAGGTCAACTACAAGGGCGCGATGCAGCTGGTCGAGTGGATCACTTCGCCCGAGGGCCAGAACCTGATCGGTTCGTTCAAGGTCGAGGGCCAGCAGGTCTTCTTCCCGTCGTACAAGGGCGAGAAGTAGGATGGGGCGCGCCCGCGGTGCCTGGCTCCTGCCGCTGCTGCTCGCGTGCGGGTTCGCCGCCGCCCAGGAAGCCCTGCTGGAGGTGAAGGTCGGCGCCGCCGCGCCGCGGCGCCTGGGCCAGGCCGAGCTGGCCGCGCTGCCGCAGACGGAAATCGTCGAGGCGCGCAGCGTCGGCGCCGGCGGCAAGGCCGAGAATGCAGAGGTGCGCTGGCGCGGCGTGCTGCTGCGCGACCTGCTCGATGCCGCCGGGATGCAGAGCATCGACCGCTACGCGCTGCGCCATTCGGGCGTGGTGGCCCGCGCGACCGACAAAACGCCGTGCTGTTCTCCTGGGGCGAACTGTATAACGCCCGGCCCGGCGAGAACGTGCTGGTCATCACCTCGATGAACGGCAAGCCGCTGCCGGCCAGCGAAGGGCCTTATGCGCTGCGTTCGCTGCTCGATACCCGCTCCGGCCCGCGCCACGTGAAGTGGCTCAACCGCGTCGAGGTCTTCACGGTCCCGAAATAGGGGGCTTTGCCTGGCGGCTAGCCGACGCCGCGCATCGGCGGGCTGTGTCACACTGGTTCGCCAATGAAAACATCCATGGAGGAACATCATGGCAACCGACAACCAGACCAAGCAGACCAACCAGGCGCAACAGGCTCCTGAAGCACCCCAGGCGGACGGGCACAAACCCGCCGACGACAGCCCCGAGGCCAGGGCGAAGGCCGCGTTCGACGGCCTGGCGGACAAGAAGCCCGAGGAACTGACGCCGGAAGAGCTGCGTCTGATGGCCGACACCATGCCGGGCGAAGGGCCGGGCGACTGAAACCGCTGGCCGGCCCCTCGCCCGATACGGGCGCCGCATCCTGGCCGAGCTGGCGCGCCTGGTCCGGTCGCCGTTCTCCGGCGCCGCCCTGGTGCCGCGCGTTCCCGGGGTCATCCCGCAACTGCTGCGCACCCTGCGCGACGAGAACATGAACGCTGCCGACCTGTCGCGCCACCATGCCGGCCCGCCGGTGGACAGCATGGAGGCGCCATCATGCTGCTCGGGCAGAACGGTATGCGCATGCTGCTGGGACGGGCGACCGTGCGTCAGGTGCTGAGCATGCAGGACGGCGTCCTGGCCAGGCGCGCCGCGTCGCTGGTGGTGTTGCGTCGGGAGCGCTCAGCCGGCGTCCTGCAGCAGCGTGCGCAAATTGCATTCGCGCTGCCATTCGCGCCGCTCTTCGCTGGACTGGGCCAGGCGCGCAAGTTCCGCCGGAGGCAGCTCGGCCTGGGCCAGCAGCAGGCGCTCGGCGACGGCGGCGTCGGGCAGCATGGTGCCGAAAAAGGCCACGGTGTCCTCGCGCTGCAGCAGCAGGGTGGGGAAGTTCTCGACGTCGAGGTCGCCGACCACGTCGGCCTGGTCTTCGATGTCGATCCAGACGAAGACCTTGTCCGGGTGGCGCGCGGCCAGGCTGTCGAAGGCGGCGCGGTAGCCGCCGCAGGTGCCGCACCAGGCGGCGCACAGGCAGGCGACAACCCAGCGGTCGCCATCGATGGCGGCGGCGATGGCGTCGCGGTTATCAAGATCGAGTGTCAGGCTATGCATGGGCGAATTCTACCTCGGGCGGACGAATCCGGCAGCCTCCGCATGGCGAGCGGCCATGGCCGGGCTGCGGCCCGGCGGGTTAAAATAGCGCATGCCTAATATCCTTGCTATCGAAACCTCGTCGGAACTCGCCTCGTGCGCGCTGCTGTCCGGCGCCCACCTCTTTTCACGCGAATCCGGCGGCGTGCGCACGCACTCCCAGGCCGTGCTGCCGATGGTGCAGGAACTGCTGCGCGAAGCCGGCGTGAAGCTGGCCGAGCTCGACGCCATCGCCTTCGGGGCCGGTCCCGGTTCCTTCACCGGCGTGCGCACCGCCTGCGGCGTGGCCCAGGGCCTGGCCTTCGGCGCCGAACTGCCGGTGGTCCCGCTGGTCACGCTTGAAGCAATGGCCGAAGCCTGCCGCGCGCGCACCGGCGCGACCGAGGTCCTGGCGGTGCTCGACGCCCGCATGGGCGAAGTCTACTGGGCCCAGTACCGCTTTGATGCCGGCTGGAAAGCCGTCGCCGAGCCGCTCCTGTCCGCGCCCGAGGCCGTCCAGCCGCTGGCGGCAAGCGGCCTGGTCGCCTGCGGCAATGGCCTGACTGCGTATCCGGACGCCTTTGCCGGCAAGGACTTCGCAGTAAACGCGCACGGCGACATCATCCCGCACGCGCGCGAGCTGGCCGTGCTGGCCGCGCCGGCCCTGGCTGCCGGGCAGGGCGTTCCGGCAGCCCAGGCCCAGCCGCTCTACCTGCGCAACAAGGTGGCCTATACCAGCGCCGAGCGCCAGGCCATCAACGCGGCCAAGGCGGGCGCATGACGGGCGCGCCCAGCCCCGCCGCTGCTGCGCTGGCGCTGGCGCCGATGACGCCGGCCGACGTCGACGAGGTCCACGCCCTGGAGTGCAGCGTGTTCCCGCATCCCTGGAGCCGGGCCAACTTCGACGACTGCCTGGTCAGCGGCTACGACGCCTGGGTCGCGCGCGACGGCGCCGGCAGGCTGGCCGGCTATTTTCTCCTGATGTACGCGCTCGACGAGGCCCACCTGCTCGACGTGGCGGTCGCGGGCGAGCGCCACGGCACCGGGCTGGGGCGCTGGCTGCTCGACGCCCTGTGCGCGCGCGCCCGCGACATGGGCGCGGCATCGGTGCTGCTCGAAGTGCGTCCGTCCAACGAGCGCGCCCTGCATGTGTACAAACGCTACGGTTTCGAGGAGATCGGCCGGCGCAAGGGGTATTATCCGGCGCATGAGGGCAAGCGCGAGGATGCGATCGTGATGAGGTTGGTTGTATGAAGGTGAGCGAACGCGACGAGGTGTTCCTGCAGGAGATGGGCATCGCCCCGCTGTGGCGCCTGCGCCATCCGCCGCAGGAGGAAGCGCCGGCGGAAGCGGCGCAGGAGCAGGCGAGTCCGGCCGAGGTGGCCGCGCCTGTGCCGGCTCCCGTCGAGCGGGCGCCGTCGCCCGCGCCGATGGACGCCGCATGGGCCGAGCCCGAATCGACGCCCGCGCCGGCACCCGCACCGGCGATCGCGCGCGCGCCGGTGCCCGAGCCGCGCGACCCGGCCTGGGGCCCGATCCCGGCCACGGCCGCGCCGGCGCCCGCCCGCTGGACGCCGCCGCCTCCGCCCGAGCCGGAACCAGATCCCGACGCCATCGACGAGGCGGCGATCGCCGCCATGGACTGGGACGAGCTGCGCACCGCGATCGCCAACTGCAAGCGCTGCGGCGCCTGCGCGGGCGGCGCCAAACCGGTGTACGGCGCCGGCGCGCGCACGGCGCGCTGGTTCGTGGCTGCCGGGGCGAGCTCCGCCGCCGACGAGAAAGCGGGCGTGCCGCTGGCCGGGGAGGCCGGCAAGCTGCTCGACAACATGCTGGCCGCGGTCGACCTGTCGCGCGAGCGCGATGTCTACGTGACCAACCTGGTCAAGTGCCGCCCGACCTCGGCAAACGGCGGCGACCGCGCGCCGACGGCGGACGAAGCGGCCGCCTGCCGTCCCTTCCTGGCGCGCGAACTGGCGCTCTCCAAGGCGGCCACCGTGCTGACCCTGGGCCAGATCGCCGCCAACGGCCTGCTGGGCAAGCCCCTGCAGGAGCCGCTGGCCGGCGCGCGCGGCGCCGTCCACGCGTTCGGCGCGGCAGACCTGGTGGCCACGCTGCATCCGGGCGAACTGTTGCGGCGCGGGCTGGACAAGGCCCAGGCCTGGGCCGACCTGTGCCGGGCGCGAGCTGCCCATGCGCGACGGGGCCGATAGCTACCAGGCGTCCTTCCACCGCCGCTGGGGCCACCTGCGGCGCGCGCGGGTGCGTGCGCTGGCCTGGCTCCTCGATTCTCCCGACCTGCTCGATGTCGACGCCCCGCACTGGCAGGGCCGCATCGCCTCGCTCGGACCGGTCACGCCCGACACCGAGCGCTGGCTGGCAGAACTCGACCGCGATCCGGCGCCGCTCGACGCCGCCCTCGGCCCGCGCGTCTACACCCGCCTCGGGCTGTACGCGGAAAAGCTGATGGCCTTCTACTTCGAACACCAGGGCCGGCTGATCGCGCACGGCCTGCAGATCCGCGCCAGCCGCAACGACACCGTCGGCGAATTCGACTTCCTGCTCGATGCCGGGCCGGAGGCGGTCGAGCACATCGAGTTCGCCACCAAGTTCTATCTCCTGCAAGGCAGGGAAGGACAAGCCGGGCAGCAGTTCGACGCCCTGGTCGGGCCGAATCTGGCCGACAGCCTGGGCGCCAAGATGCGCAAGATCTTCGAGCGCCAGCTGGAACTGGGCGCCCATCCGGCGGCCCAACCCCTGCTCCCAAGGCCGGTGGCGCAGGCGCGCGCGCTGGTGAAGGGCTGGCTGTTCTACCCGGCCGGCAGCTGGCCGGCGATGAGCGGCATCACGGCCGGCCACTGCCGCGGCTTCTGGTGCGCGCTGGACGAGCTCGATGCGACCGGGGCGGACGCCTTCCTGATCCTGCCGCGCCTGCAATGGCTGACGCCGTTCCGGGCCATGTCGGCGGCCTGGCTGCTCAACCGGGCCCAGCTGCATGCGGAGCTGGAAGCGCAGTTCGAGGAGTCGGCTTCGCCGGTGCTGGTGGCCGTGGTGCGCGAGACGCCGGGCTGCGTGGAAGAGGTCGAGCGGGGATTCATCGTGCCGAACAACTGGCGCGAGCGCGCAGCGGCCCGGCGCGCAACGGATGTGGCGCGAAATATTGTTTGGTAAATATTAATTCTTTGCAAATATTGTTTGCAGGGCAGCGTCGCCCGTAGGGTGGGCACTCCGTGCCCACGCGTTACGCACGTATCCCGTATTGTTGACTGTGCCGCAGCGCTACGCGGCGCTAATAGCACCGCTATCAGCTACGCTTGAAGCTGGCGAGCGACACTTGGCAATACCTAGCCGAACGATACGCACGTAACGCGTGGGCACAGGGTGCCCACCCTACGGTCGCGGCCGACGGCCCGGCGACGAGCGCGGCCTGATCAGTGCTTGTGCTCGCCAATCAGCGCCAGCGAATCGTGCTGCGCCTGGTTGCGCTGGTGCCGCTTGAGGATCAGGTAGGTGATGCTGGCGATCGACAGGCCGAAGATCACGATGATCACGTTCAGGTCGAGGTTCAGGGTGATCATGATGGCGTACAGCGCCAGCATGGTCAGGATCGACAGGTTCTCGTTGAAGTTCTGCACGGCGATCGAGTGGCCGGCGCTCATGAGCACGTGGCCGCGGTGCTGCAGCAGGGCGTTCATCGGCACCACGAAGAAACCCGACAGGAAGCCGATCAGGGCCAGCAGCGGGTAGGCGATGATCACGTCGTGCACGAAGACCATGACGGTGACGACCAGGCCCATGAAGATGCCCATCGGGATCACGGTCAGCGACTTGCGCAGGGGGATGATCCTTGCCGCCAGCGCCGCGCCGACCGCCACGCCGATCGCGACGACGCCGATCAGGCTGGTGGCTTTGTCGAGCGGCATGTGCAGCGAGCGCTCGGCCCACTTCAGCACGATGAACTGCAAGGTCGCGCCCGCGCCCCAGAACAGGGTGGTGATGGCCAGCGAGATCTGGCCCAGCTTGTCTTTCCACAGCGTGGCCGAGCAGTTGGCGAAGTCGGCGATCAGCTTCATCGGATTGCGTTCCTGGTGCTCGTAGCGCGCGCCGGTGTCGGGAATGCGCAGGTTGAACAGGGCCGCAAGAACATAAATGGCAACCACCACGGCCATCGCGGCCTCGCTGGTGGTGTCGATGCCGGGAATGCCGAAGCCCAGCAGCAGCGCCGAGCCGGCCTGGCTGACCAGGGCGCCGCCCAGCACGGTGCCGAAGATGATCGACATCACGGTCAGGCCCTCGATCCAGCCGTTGGCGGCGACGAGTTTTTCGGGCGGCAGCAGTTCGGTCAGGATGCCATACTTGGCCGGCGAATACACGGCCGCGCCGAAGCCGACGACGGCATAGGCAAGCAGGGGGTGCACGGTGAGGAACATCAGGCCGCAGCCGAAGATCTTGATCAGGTTCGCGATGAACATGACGCGCCCCTTGAGCATGGCGTCGGCGAAGGCGCCGACGAAGGCGGCCAGCAGCACATAGAACAGGACGAACGACAGCTTCAGCAGCGGAGTGAGCGAAGCCGGGGCATTCATCGTCACCAAGATGTCAATGGCTACGAACAGCAGCGCATTGTCTGCCAGCGACGAGAAGAACTGCGCCGCCATAATGGTGTAAAAACCACGGTTCATCGAGAATATCTGAAAACTAGTGTGGGTTGCTTTATACCATGAAAGGTCGGCTCGCCAAAGAAAACAGCCGGGCAGGACCCGGTCCGGTCCGGTAAAATAGAACCTTTCACCTAATTCACGATTCCTCCGCTTTCGTTTCCATTTAGTCTTTATTTCCCGTCAGCCTGCCATGCCACGTCCGCTTTGCGCCACCATCCACCTCGATTCGATGCAGCATAACCTGGCGCGCGCGCGCGCCTGCGCCCCCCAGTCCAAGGTCTGGGCGGTGGTGAAGGCGAACGCCTACGGCCATGGGCTCGAGCGCGGCATGAAGGGCTTCGTGCTGGCAGATGGCCTGGCCCTGATCGAAACCGAAAACGCCCTGCGCCTGCGCGAACTGGGCTGGGTCAAGCCGATCCTGCTGCTGGAGGGCTTTTTCGACGCCCTTGATGTGCCGCTGCTGGCCGAGCACAATATCAACAGCACCGTGCACTGCATCGAGCAGATCAAGATGCTGGAATACACCCAGCTCTACCGCCCGATCGACGTGCACCTGAAGATGAACACCGGGATGAACCGCCTCGGCTTCAAGCCCGAGGAATACGCGGTCGCCTTCAAGCGCCTGCGCGCGATCCCGGGCATCCGCAACATCACCCACATGACCCACTTCGCCAACGCCGACGAACTCGAGCACCCGCGCCTGGCCATCAGCGAGCAGGTGCGGCGCTTTCGCAGCGGCGTCGAAGGCCTGGAGGGCGAGCGCAGCCTGTCGAACTCGGCCGGCGTGCTGCACAACGAAGCGCTGGCCAGCGAACTGCAGAACGACTGGGTCCGCCCCGGCATCATGCTGTACGGCGGCACCCCCGGCGGCGGGCGCACGGCCCACGATTTCGGCCTGCGCCCGACCATGACCCTGTCCTCGGAGATCATCGCGATCCAGGACCTGGTGGCCGGCGACACCGTCGGCTACGGCAGCCGCTTCGAAGCGACCGGCCCGATGCAGGTCGGCGTGGTGGCCTGCGGCTATGCCGACGGCTACCCGCGCCACGCGCCGCACGGCACCCCGGTGATCGTGGACGGCATCCGGACCAGCGTGGTCGGCCGGGTGTCGATGGACATGATGACGGTGGACCTGACGCCGATCCCGAATGCGCGCGTGGGCAGCAAGGTCACGCTCTGGGGCGACGGCCTGCCGATCGACGAGGTGGCCGCGGCGTCGGGCACCATCGGCTATGAATTGATGTGCGCACTCGCGCCGCGCGTGCGCGTGATCGAGGGGAGGTTGGGTACCCATGGCTAAGGCAAAGACCCAGTTCGTCTGCAGCGAGTGCGGCAGTGTATCGAGCCGCTGGATGGGCCAGTGCCCCGACTGCAAATCCTGGAACACGATGGTCGAGACGGTGGCGGAAACGGCCGGCGTGAACCGCATGTCGCAGGCCACCCACCACAAGGCGCTGGCGCAGACCGCGCCGGTGCTCTCGCTGGCCGACATCGAGGCGATCGACGTGCCACGCTTCGGCACCGGGATCGAGGAATTCGACCGCGTGCTGGGCGGCGGCCTGGTGGCCGGCGGCGTGGTGCTGATCGGCGGCGATCCGGGCATCGGCAAGTCGACCCTGCTGCTGCAGGCGCTGGCCAACCTGGCCTCGGTGCGCAGCACCTTGTATGTGAGCGGCGAGGAATCCGGCGCCCAGATCGCGCTGCGCGCCAAGCGCCTCGCGGTCGACGCCAAGGAGCTCAAGCTCCAGGCCGAGATCCAGCTCGAGAAGATCCTCGGCACCCTGGCCGACCTGAAGCCCGAGGTGGCCGTGATCGACTCGATCCAGACGCTGTACTCGGACGCGCTGACGGCCGCGCCCGGCTCGGTGTCGCAGGTGCGCGAGTGCGCGGCCCAGCTCACGCGCGTGGCCAAGCAGACCGGCGTGACCATCATCCTGGTCGGCCACGTGACGAAGGAGGGCGCGCTGGCCGGTCCCCGCGTGCTCGAGCACATCGTCGACACCGTGCTGTATTTCGAGGGCGACACCCAGTCGAGCTTCCGCCTGGTGCGCGCCATCAAGAACCGGTTCGGCGCGGTGAACGAGCTGGGCGTGTTCGCCATGACCGAGAAGGGACTGAAGGGCGTGTCGAATCCATCGGCGCTGTTCCTGTCCCAGCACGACAGCCAGGTGCCCGGTTCCTGCGTGATGGTCACCCAGGAGGGCACGCGCCCGCTGCTGGTCGAGATCCAGGCCCTGGTCGACGCCAGCCACCTGCCGAATGCGCGCCGCCTGTCGGTGGGCCTGGAGCAGAACCGCCTGGCGATGCTCCTCGCCGTGCTGCATCGTCACGCCGGCATCGCGGCTTTCGATCAGGACGTGTTCATCAACGCCGTCGGCGGGGTGAAGATCGCCGAACCGGCGGCCGACCTCGCGGTGCTGCTGGCGATTAACTCGTCGATGCGCAACAAGCCGCTGCCGCGCGGGCTGGTGGTGTTCGGCGAAGTGGGCCTGGCGGGCGAGATCCGTCCGGCGCCGCGCGGGCAGGAACGCCTGCGCGAGGCGGCCAAGCTCGGCTTCTCGACGGCGATCATCCCGAAGGCCAACGTGCCCAAGCAGAAGATCGAAGGCATGACCATCATTTCGGTCGAGCGCATCGACCAGGCCTTCAGCAAGCTGCGCGAACTGGACTGAGCAAACCGGCGGGGCACGTGTCATTGCGCTGCGTAGGGTGGGCGCTCCGTGCCCACCAAATGTTCGCGTCGCGTTAGCGCATCGTTCCGGTGGGCACAGGGTGAACTGACCCCAATAAGTTAGACACAACTTATTGGGGTGATATGGGTAAGCACACGGAGCAGTTCAAGATAACGGTTGTCCAGGACTATTTGTCTGGTCGGGGAGGCTACCGGGCTGTGGCTCAGCGCCATGGCATGGCCAATCGCTCGCTGGTGGAGCGCTGGGTAACAGCGTATCGACTGCATGGGGATGCTGGACTGCGCAAGAAGCGGAGCAGATATACGGCCGCATTCAAGCTGTCGGTACTACAGTACATGTGGGAAAATCGCCTTTCGATCACCCAGACCGCTGCCCGGTTCGATATCCGCGGTCATTCGACGGTAGGAGTCTGGGAGCGTGCCTATCAAGAAGGGGGGAGCGAGGCATTGGCTCGCCCTCCAACAAGCAGATCCGAGAAGATGATCATACCGACGACAAAGCCGGAAGTAGCGCATGAAGACAAGCGTAGCCGCGAAGAATTGCTGGCCGAGTTGGAGTACCTGCGGATGGAGAACGCCTACCTAAAAAAGTTGAGAGCCTTAGTTCAGGCAAGGCAGGAAGCGGAGTCTGCGAAAAAACCCAAGCGGTCCAAGAACTAAGGCAGCAATATCGACTCGACGGTCTGCTCAAGCTGGCAGGACTTCCTCGAAGCTCGTTCTATTACCGGCTCAAAGCGCAAGCTGCCGATGACAAGTACGGACAATTGAAAGCGACGATCAAGGACGTATTCGAGCGCCACAAGGGACGTTATGGTTACCGCCGTGTGACCTCAGCCATTCGCCAGCTTGGCGAACGCATCAATCATAAAACCGTACAGCGTTTGATGGGGCAACTGAAGTTGAAGTCCCTGGTTCGTCCCAAGAAATACAAGTCTTTCAAAGGCGAAGTGGGCAAGACGGCGCCGAACGAATTGCAGCGCCGGTTCGAAGCAAAGGCGCCAAAGCAGAAATGGGTGACCGACATCACCGAGTTTCATGTCGCAGGTGAAAAGCTTTATTTGTCGCCTGTGCTCGACCTATACAATGGTGAGATCATCGCTTTCGAAACGAACAGGCGCCCTCGGTTCGAACTGGTGACATCCATGCTGACCAAGGCATTTTCAAGACTTGGCCCGGAGGACAAACCAATGCTCCACTCCGACCAGGGATGGCAATACCGCATGCCCGCTTATCAACAGGCACTGACCGAGCATGGGATCGTGCAGAGCATGTCGCGCAAGGGTAACTGTCACGACAATGCGGCCATGGAAAGCTTCTTTGCCGTGCTCAAGACCGAGTTCTTCTACTTGGAAAAAATCACCAGCATCGATCAGCTGGAAGCTGGGATTGATGAGTATATTCGCTACTATAACAATGACCGCGGCAAGCTCAGACTCAACGGGCTGAGCCCTGTACAATTCAGGACTCAGCAATTGGCAGCATAGATCAACTGTCCAACTTTCTGGGGTCAGTTCAAGGGGCGCCCACCCTAAGGCCCGGGATGGTTGGCATTGACGAAGAAAAACGCTGCGGGCAGGATTCTTCGATCAGCACCAGCTGAGCGGGCGCATGCGTTTTTGCCTATAATTGGGCCGTTTTAAAGTTTCACCTGGTGAATTAGTGCAGACAGATCAAAGGCAGTCCCAACGCAAGGTATTCAAGACACGCGCCATGCTGGCGGTCGAAGGCGGCGCTCCGGTGCTGGGCCGTACCACAGACATCGGCGCAAACGGCGTCAGCCTGGCCTTGCCGCATTCGGTCGGCATCGGCCAGGCAGCCCAGCTGCGCTTCGACCTCCTGGTCGATGGCAATATCGTCCCCATCAATACGCGCGCCAAGGCGCAGTATTGCATTCTCAGCGGCGGGGATTTCAAGGTGGGCTTCCAGTTCCTCAACCTGGAGCCGGCGGCAATGACCGCCTTGTCGCGCTTCCTGCGCTGAGCATCTTCGCGACCTGCACTCGCGACGTAAACGAAAGCGGCGAGCGCCCTCGGGCCTCGCCGCTTTTTTTGTCGCATGACACTGACCCTTACCAGGGTCGTTCACTATTCGTGATAGTGGTCGTGCAGGGCTTCCGAACTGCCTTCGATTTCCTGGAAGATTTCGTAGGCAATCAGGCCAACCATGCCACTCAGGACTGCAAACACAAACATATTCCACATACGGCCAAAACGCTTTTCAGCATCCCCTCCATGTCATGATGACGATTTGAGCATAGCAGCCGTCGGCGTATTTACAAGTATGCCGCTGCCTATATTTGTGGCCGGGCTCGCCCGACCGTGGGAGCGGCCCGCCCGGCGTCGGCCGGGCACCGGCACGAAAGGGGATCACCGTCATGATTCTTCCATGTACGTCCGTCGCGCAGGACGGCTGGCTGCGCCTGCGCCAGGCGCTCTGGCCCGACTGTCCCGAGGCCGAGCACCTCGCCGAGATGCAGGCCTTCGTTCTCGACCCGGACAGGTACGCGCAGTTCGTCGCGTATGACGAGGACGGCCGGGCCGCCGGATTCGCCGAGGCGGCGCTGCGTACCGACTACGTCAACGGCACGGCAAGCTCGCCGGTCGCCTTTCTCGAAGGGATTTACGTCCTGCCCCAGCAGCGCCGCAAGGGCTGGGGCAGGGCGCTGGTCGACGCCGTGACTGCCTGGGCCAGGGTCAGGGGCTGCCGCGAGCTGGCGTCCGATGCGCTGCTGGAGAACGAGGCGAGCCACCTGATGCACCATGCGCTGGGGTTCGAGGAAACGGAGCGCGTCGTCTTCTTTCGCAAGGAACTGCCGGATGTATAGACGTCATCAAGTGTGTGACGGCCATTTCCGGTTCGCGGCACTATTGCGCGGGTAAATGCCATGTTGCGGCTTCGAGGAGGCCGCCACGAGGTCGACACCGTCCTGAAACATACATATGACACGCTTCTTCGCCATGTCATCGATTCGATGACATGGCATCCGCTCCCATTCGGCGCCAGGGGCGTGTCATCAACTTGTCATATTCGGTCAGTAGACTGCGCGCTAATCCAACCGGGGCAACCCGGGGCGCAGTCCGCGCCACCTTCTGAAAGGATATCGATATGCGTATGAAGCACTTGCTCCTCTCCGTCGCGGTTGCCGCCGCCACCCTGGCGGCCAGCGCCGCCCAGGCGGTCAACATCACCGGCGCCGGCGCGACCTTCCCCTATCCCATCTACGCGAAGTGGGCGGAAATGTACAAGGCAGCCAGCGGCAACGGCCTGAACTACCAGTCGGTCGGCTCGGGCGCCGGCATCAAGCAGATCAAGGCGAAAACGGTCGACTTCGGCGCCTCGGACATGCCGCTGCCGGCGAAGGACCTGGACGCAGCCGGCCTGTTCCAGTTCCCGGCCATCATGGGCGGCGTGGTGCCGGTCGTGAATATCCCGGGCGTCACGCCGGGCCAGGTCAGGCTGACCGGCGCCGTGCTGGCCGACATCTTCATGGGCAAGATCACCAAATGGAATGCGCAGCCGATCGCCGCCCTGAATCCGGGCGTCAAGCTGCCGGCCGATAACATCACCGTCGTGCGCCGCGCCGACAGCTCGGGCACTTCCTTCCTGTTCACCGACTACCTGTCGAAGGCCAGCCCGGACTGGAAGCTGAAGATCGGCGCCGGGACCTCGGTCAAGTGGCCGACCGGCGTGGGCGGCAAGGGCAACGAAGGCGTGGCCGCCAACGTCCAGCGCATCAAGGGTGCGATCGGCTACGTCGAGTGGGCCTACGCCAAGAAGAACCGCATGGCGCACACCCAGCTGCAGAACCGCGAAGGCGCCTTCCTCCAGCCCGACGACGCCGCCTTCAAGGCCGCCGCCGCCAGCGCCGACTGGGCCAAGGCCCCCGGCTTCGGCGTGGTGCTGACCGACCAGCCGGGCAAGGCCAGCTGGCCGATCACCGGCGCCTCGTACATCATCATCTACAAGGCGCAGGCCGATGCGGCCAAGGGCAAGGAAGTGCTGAAGTTCTTCGACTGGGCATACAAGAACGGCGACGCCGCCGCCACCGACCTGGACTACGTGCCGATGCCCGACGCCGTCACCAAGCTGGTGCAGGATGCCTGGCGCGCGAACGTGAAAGACGCAGCCGGCAAGGCGGTCTGGTAATCACGCGCTAATCACGCGTAAAACAGGCACTGAGGCCTGGCCGCCGGGTTCGCCCGGCGGCCTCACACGCGGCAAACACAAGAACACACATGAGCGCTCATCCTTCCGTCACAATCGAGGACCAGGCCCCCCCGGCCGCGGCCGACCACGAATACGCCGCCCTGCGCAAGACCATGCGCAACCAGCGCATCCAGGACTTCCTGTTTCACAAGATTACCCTGCTGTTCGCAGCCAGCGTCCTGCTGGCCCTGCTCGGCATCATCGTCTCGCTGGCCATCGGCGCCGCGCCCGCCTTCAAGGAGTTCGGGGCCGCCTTCATCACCACCGTCGAGTGGGATCCCATCGAAGACCGCTACGGCGCCCTGATCGCCATCTGGGGCACGGTCGCCACCTCGCTGATCGCGCTGCTGATCGCCTTCCCGATCAGCTTCGGCATCGCCCTGTTCCTCACCGAGATCTGCCCGGCCTGGCTGCGCCGCCCGATGGGCACGGCCGTCGAGCTGCTGGCCGGCGTCCCGTCCATCATCTACGGCATGTGGGGCCTGTTCGTGTTCGCGCCCCTGTTCGCCGACCATGTGCAGCCGCTGCTGCAGAATACCCTCGGCCAGCTGCCGGTCGTCGGCCAGCTGTTCCAGGGCCCGATGATGGGCATGGGCATCCTCACCGCCGGCCTGATCCTGGCCGTGATGATTATCCCCTTCATTTCCTCGGTGATGCGCGACGTGTTCGAGATCGTTCCCGCCGTGCTGAAGGAATCGGCCTATGGCCTGGGCTGCACCAAATGGGAAGTCGTGCGCAAGGTCGTGCTGCCTTACACCCGCAACGGCGTGGTGGGCGGCGTGATGCTGGGCCTGGGCCGCGCGCTGGGCGAAACGATGGCCGTCACTTTCGTGATCGGCAATGCGCACGAGCTCTCGACCTCGCTCTTCATGCCGGGTAACTCGATTTCGTCGACCCTGGCCAACGAATTCGCCGAAGCGACGCCGGGCCTGCACGTGTCCTCGCTGTTCGCCCTCGGCCTGATCCTGTTCGCGATCACCTTCATCGTGCTCGCCGCTGCAAAACTGATGTTGGTGGGGATGTCCCGCAAGGAAGGTGTGAAATGAAGGGCATCGCCAAGAACCCCGTGTACCGCAAGCGCCTGCTGGCGCACCGCGTCGGCATCGCCCTGTCGGTGCTGGCGATGGCGATCGGCCTGGCCTTCCTGGCCTGGATCCTGGCCACGCTGCTGATCCAGGGCTTCGGCGCGCTCTCCGGCCCGATGTTCAGCCTCGACACCCCGGCGCCGGGCAGCGAAGGCGGCCTGCGCAACGCGATCGTCGGCAGCCTGATGATGGTCGGCCTGTCGACCCTGGTGTCGACCCCGGTCGGCATCCTGGCCGGCATCTACCTGGCCGAGTACGGCGAGACCAACCGCTTCGGCCAGGTCACGCGTTTTGTTACCGACATCATGCTGTCGGCGCCCTCGATCGTGATCGGCCTGTTCGTCTACGCCCTGTACGTGGCCAATGTGAAGCACTTCTCGGGCTACGCCGGCTCGATCGCGCTGGCCCTGATCGCGATTCCCGTGGTCGTGCGCACCACCGACAACATGCTGCGCCTGGTGCCGAACAGCCTGCTCGAAGCCGCCTTCGCCCTCGGCGCCCCGCGCTGGAAGGTGGCGATGCTGGTGCGCCTGCGCGCCGTGAAGGCGGGCGTGATCACCGGCGTGCTCTTGGCGCTGGCCCGCATCTCGGGCGAGACCGCGCCGCTGCTGTTCACCGCCCTGAACAACCAGTTCTTCAGCACCGACATGGACGCGCCGCTGGCCAACCTGCCGGTCGTGATCTACACCTACGCGATGAGCCCCTACGACGACTGGCGCTCGCTGGCCTGGGGCGGTGCGCTGCTGGTGACCTTCACCGTGCTGTTCCTGAACATCCTGTCGCGCACCCTGTTCTCGCAGAAGACCCCGCGTTAATTTATCCTGATAACCATGACCCAAGCTATGGCAACCCCGATCCCGACCCTGTCGGCCAAGACGAAGACCATCGAGATCTCGAAGCTGGATTTCTTCTACGGTAAGACCCAGAGCCTGAAGAACGTCTCCCTCGACATCCACGAGAAACAGGTGACGGCCTTCATCGGCCCTTCCGGCTGCGGCAAGTCGACCCTGCTGCGCACGCTCAACCGCATGTACGACCTCTACCCGGGCCAGCGCGCCGAGGGCTCGATCATGTACCGCGGCCGCAACATCCTCGAGCCGGGCGTGGACGTGAACATGCTGCGCGCGAAAATCGGCATGGTGTTCCAGAAGCCGACCCCGTTCCCGATGTCGATCTACGACAATATCGCCTTCGGCGTGCGCCTCTACGAGAACCTGTCGAAGGGCGAGATGGACGAGCGCGTGGAATGGGCCCTGAAAAAGGCGGCCCTGTGGGAAGAGGTGAAGGACAAGCTGGCCAAGAGCGGCCTGTCGCTCTCCGGCGGCCAGCAGCAGCGCCTGTGCATCGCGCGCGGTGTGGCCGTCAAGCCCGACGTCCTGCTGCTCGACGAGCCGACCTCGGCGCTCGACCCGATCTCGACGGCGAAGATCGAGGAACTGATCAGCGAGCTGAAGCAGGACTACACGATCACGATCGTGACCCACAACATGCAGCAGGCGGCGCGTTGCTCCGATTACACTGCGTACATGTACCTGGGCGAACTGGTGGAATTCGGCGAGACCGACCAGCTGTTCATGAACCCCAGCAAGAAAGAGACACAGGACTACATCACCGGCCGTTTTGGCTGAGGACCTCGACAAACCTACTGCGCGTCGGATTGGCGCCCTGCGCCGCCAAGGCGATAGCTCGCTGTACTATCCGTACAGCCGCGGCGCCTTGGCGGCTCGGACGCCACTCCTTCCGCTCGCTACGGTTTCTCGAGGCCCCGATAAGATAACAATGTTCAGAATTAGGAGAGCAGTATGATTGGCGAGCACTCATCCAAACAGTACGACCAGGAACTGGAATCGATCCGCTCCAAGGTCCTGCTGATGGGCGGCATGGTGGAAACCCAGTTCGAGGAGGCGCTGAACTGCTTCCGCGTCGACGATGCGGCCAAGGCGGACAAGGTCATGGCCGACGACCACGCGGTGAACCAGCTCGAAGTACAGCTCGACGACGCCTGCAGCCACCTGATCGTGCGCCGCCAGCCGACCGCCAACGACCTGCGCACCGTGATGGCGACCATCAAGGTGATCACCGACCTGGAGCGCATCGGCGACGAGGCTTCGAAGATCGCGCGCACCGCCAAGAACCTGCATGGGCGCGGCAACATCGGCTTCGCCCACTTCGACATGATCCGCACCATCGGCAAGGCCACTTCCGACCTGCTGCACGACGCCCTCGACGCCTTTGCCCGCCTCGACGGCAAGCAGGCGATGCAGATCATCGCCGCCGACGAGATCGTCGACCACGAGTTCCGCACCATCCTGCGCAACCTGATCACCTTCATGATGGAAGACCCGCGCACCATCTCTTCGGCGCTCGACACGCTGTGGGTGGCCAAGGCCATCGAGCGCATCGGCGACCACGCCAAGAACATCGCCGAGTACGTGATCTACGTGGTGGAAGGACGCGACATCCGCCACAGCAAACCCGTGGCGCACGAGGGCTGACCGCGATGAGCAACACGACCGTACTGGTGGTGGAGGACGAGCCGGCGATCGTCGAACTGGTGAGCTACTCGCTGCGCGAGGCCGGCTGGACGATCAGGTCGGTCGGCACCACCGCCGCGGCCTGGGACAGCATCGCCCACGGCAAGCCGGACCTGCTGCTGCTCGACTGGATGCTGCCCGACCAGAGCGGCCTGCGCCTGCTGGCGCGGCTGCGCGGCGACCGCGATTTCCAGGACATCCCGGTCATCATGCTGACCGCGAAGAGCATGGAAGAAGACAAGCTGGCCGGCCTGAACACGGGCGCCGACGACTATGTCACCAAGCCCTTCTCGCCGCGCGAACTGCTGGCGCGCGCCCGTGCGCTGCTGCGCCGGAAAAGCCCGCACCTGGCCGAGGCGCCGCTGCGCGCCGGCGCCGTGGTGCTCGACCCGGCCAGCTGCACGGTGTCGATCGACGGCAGCCAGATCGATATCGGCAACGCCGAATACAAGCTGCTGAAATTCCTGCTGGCGCACCGCGAACGCGTGTTCTCGCGCGCCCAGCTGCTCGACAAGGTCTGGGGCGACCACGCCGTCATCGAGGAGCGCACGGTCGACGTGCACGTGCTGCGGCTCAGGAAGGCGCTGAAGGGCGCCGAGGGGCTGATCCGCACGGTGCGCAGCGTCGGCTATATGCTCTCGGAAAAATAAATCACACAAGGTCCGATGAATCCCAAACTGCTGTTCTGGGTGCCGGCGCTGTTGCGCCTGGGCTCCATCTTCGTGGCCGCCGGCGTCGTCTGGTGGATGGCCGGCCCGGTTCCCGCGCTGGCGCTGGCGCTGGCCGGCGCCGTTGTCGCGCTGTTCGTGCAGTTGTCCTACCTGGACCAGCTGGGCCGCTGGCTGGACGACCCGCATTCGGGCAGGCTGCCCGACGGCTGGGGCGCCTGGACCGACGTGTTCGCGCGCCTGTACCGCCTGCGCCGCGAGGACGAGCGCAACCAGCAGGAACTGGCCGAGTGGCTGGCGCGCTTCCGCCAGGCCATGAGCCTGCTGCCCGAAGGTGTGGCGATCATGGACGACGTGCTCTTCCTCGAGTGGTGCAATCCGGCAGCCGAGCGCCACCTCGGCCTGACGCTGGAGCGCGACAAGGGCCTGCGCGTGACCAACCTGGTGCGCCATCCCGACTTCATCGACTACATCATCCTCGGCCGCTACGAGCAGCCGCTGACCCTGTCCTTCCGCGGCCGCAAGATCGAGTGCCGCATCATCCCTTTCGAGAACCGGCGCCAGATCCTGGTCACGCACGACGCCACCGATACCGAGCGCATCGAAGCGATGCGGCGCGACTTCATCGCCAACGCCTCGCACGAGCTGCGCACGCCGCTCACGGTCATCGTCGGCTTCCTGGAAATCGCCATGTCCGATCCCTGCATGGACGCCGGCACGCGCGAAGCCCACCTGAGACTGATGACCGAGCAGGGCCAGCGCATGCAGCGCCTGATCGAGGACATGCTGACGCTGTCGCGACTGGAGTCCGACGAATTCCCGCTGCGGCGCGAACGCGTCGACATCAAGTCGCTGGTCGAGTCGGTGGCGAGCGAGGCGAGGGCGCTGTCGAACGGACGCCACGAGATATCGGTCTCGGTCGACGGCCCCGACGTGATGGGCAGCGCGGAAGAACTGCGCAGCGCGTTTGCCAACCTGGCCTCGAACGCGGTGCGCTATTCGCCGGACGGCGGCCGCATCGAGCTGGCCTGGCGCCGCGCCGGCGACGAGCTGCAGTTCGCGGTGGCCGACACCGGCATCGGCATCGACCCCCAGCACATCGCGCGCCTGACCGAACGCTTCTACCGCGTCGACAAGAGCCGTTCGCGCGACACCCAGGGCACGGGCCTGGGCCTGGCCATCGTCAAGCACGTGCTGCTGCGCCATGGCGGCAGGCTGAAGATCAGTTCGGTGCCGGGGGAGGGGAGTACCTTCACGGCGTCGCTGCCGAATACCTCGCTGCCGGGGTGATCCGGATTTGGATGGGTGGCGCGATGCTGGCGCCACCTCGGGCCGCAACCGGATTTTCGTAGGGTGGGCACCTGTGCCCACGCGGTCGTACCGATGCGCGCCGAAACGTCACCCGGAGATCGCGTAGGTGCGATGGCCGTGGTCAAACGCCGCGTCAGTTCATCCGCTGCACCGCGTGGACACAGGTGTCCACCCTACAACCTCCATAAGCCCGGCCTCATCCACACATCCACATTGCGCGGTACAATCGAATATTGTCTTTTTCGACCCGCACATGTTTTCTCGACGTACCACCCTCATTGCGCTCGGCGCGCTCGTCCTGGCCGGCTGCGGCAGCACCCCACCGGTTCCTCCCACCCCGGTCGCCGTACAACCGCCCCCGCCGAAGAAGGTCCGCATCGGCCTGGCCCTGGGCGGCGGGGCGGCGCGCGGCTTTGCCCACATCGGCGTCATCAAGGCGCTCGAGGCCCAGGGCATCGTTCCCGAGATCGTGGTCGGCACCAGCGCCGGTTCGGTGGTGGGCGCGCTGTACGCCTCCGGCTACGACGGCTTCGCGCTGCAGCGCACCGCCATGAGCATGGACGAGGCCACGATCTCGGACTGGGCGCTGCCGCTGTTCTCGAAGTCCCCCGGCCTGCTCAAGGGCGAGGCGCTGCAGAACTACGTCAACAAGGCCGTCAACAACGTACCGATGGAGCGCTTCCCGAAACGCTTCGGCGCGGTGGCGACCGACCTGAAGACCGGCGAATCGATCCTCTTCAACAAGGGCAACACCGGCCTGGCCGTACGCGCCTCGTCCTCGGTGCCGAGCGTGTTCCAGCCGGTGAAGATCGGCGCCAAGACCTATGTCGACGGCGGCCTGGTCGCGCCGGTGCCAGTCAAGTTCACGCGCGAGATGGGGGCCGACTTCATTATCGCCGTGAACATCTCGACCCAGGCCGACAGCCAGGCCACCGCCAGCTCGCTCGACGTGCTGATGCAGACCTTTTCGATCATGGGCCAGCGCATCAACCACTTCGAGCTGAAGGAAGCGGACGTCGTCATCACCCCGGCGCTGGGTAAAATGGGTAGCGCCGACTTTGCCGGACGCAATCTCGCAATCCTCGCCGGCGAGCAGGCCGCCGCTGCGGTCATGCCGCAGATCAAGGCCAAGCTCAAGGCGAAGCAGCAACAATAACAATCACCTCAGTTAAACAAGGACAACAAGGAAAACCATGCAGACCAAACCGATGCTGACCCTGGCGGACGTGAAAACCGTTGCAGCCGCGGCCGAAGCCGAAGCGCTCAAGAACAACTGGCCCGTGACGATCGCGATCGTCGACGACGGCGGCCACCTGCTGTGGCTGCAGCGCCTGGACGGCGTGGCGCCGATCTCGGCCCACATCGCGCCGCAGAAGGCGAAGACCGCCGCGCTGGGCCGCCGCGAATCGAAGATCTACGAAGACATCATCAACAACGGCCGCGTGTCCTTCCTGTCCGCCCCGGAACTCGAGGGCATGCTGGAAGGCGGCGTGCCGGTCGTGGTCGACGGCCACGTGATCGGCGCGGTCGGCGTCTCTGGCGTGAAGTCGACCGAGGACGCGCAGATTGCGAAGGCGGGTATCGCTGCACTGGTCGCCAATCCGTAAATGTCGTGATGGTCCGGTAGGGTGGACGGCTCTACCGGCGGCGGCTGTGCACACGCGGCAGTTGCGCCGTCCACGCGTTCAGCCTGCCCCAGGTTGCCGCACCGTTTCACGAAGCTGATGAGCAATTGCTTCAATCGGCTTCGTGAACCACACCATCCTGTCGAACACCTGTTGAACGCGTGGGCGGCGCACCCGCCGCGTATCCGCAAGCCGCCGGGTGTAGCCGACCACCCTAATGTGATGGACTCCACCCTCCTGATATCGGCATCATTGTGCCAAGCGTGCCAGATTGGGCTGGCACGCTAAAACAAGAGGGGGAGTCACCATGAATGCTAGCGCAAAAGTAGTTGGTTTGGATATTGCGAAGGACGTGTTCTTCGCGGTCGGGCTCGATGGAAACGGCAAACGGGTGTTCAAGAGTAAGCTTTCTCGAGACCAGGTGCTTGCGCAGTTCGCGCAGATGGCTCCGGCGATGATTGGTATCGAAGCGTGCGCGGGTTCGCATTACTGGGCACGCAAGCTCGTCGAAATGGGACACGACGCCAAACTGATTGCGGCCCAACACGTCAGGGCATATGTCACCGGTAACAAGAACGACATGAACGACGCTGCTGCAATTGCCGAGGCGCGCTCGCGTGGGGCAACCAAGTATGTGCCGATCAATACGGCTGCACAGCAAGATTTGCAGATGCTGCACCGCGCTCGCAGCGCCCTGATGACGGAACGGGTGGCGATGATCAACAGGATCAGGGCGTTTGCCGGGGAATATGGCCGGGTGTTTCCCAAGCGCGTGGAAAGATTCCGCGACGGACTGAAAGCATGGCTGAACGATCTGGACAATGGTTTGTCTGGTATGGCCCTGGAGACGTTCCGGGAGCTCAAGGCCCAGCTGGACGACAAGGACGAGAGGATTCAGGCGTACGACCGACGTTTGAACCAGGCAGCCAAGTCGGAACTGGCGAAGAAACTGATGGAGGTGCCGGGTGTGGGGCCGTTGACGGCAACGGCAGTGCAGGCAACCATCGCCGATCCGCGCCACTACAAGAGCGCGCGGGACTTTGCAGCGAATTTAGGCCTCGTGCCACGCGAGCATAGCAGTGGAGGCAAGCAGCGCCTGTATGGCATTACCTGCAGGGGCGACAGCTATCTGCGCACCCTGCTCATACACGGAGCGCGCAGTGCACTGAGAACAGCAAGCGGCAAGCCCGACAAGCTGCTGCAGTGGGCAACAAGGCTGGCAGAACGGCGCAGTTTCAACGTTGCCGCGACTGCGCTGGCCAACAAGATGGCCAGGGTGATCTGGGCGTTGATGGCGCATGGACGCCCGTACGTTCCGGCCTGGTCGAAAGACACGCCCAGGCCGGCCTGAAAAGACTGTCGATTAACTCAGCAACAGCAAGGAGCAACCGCCAAGTTTGCGACGAGAAGAAAGAATGATGCCAACAGGTTGGACCGGCGTCGGGTGAATCCGTAAACTGTAGTGGCCATCAAGGCCGTCACCCTATGAGGATCCTGACGCGCGTATCACATCAGGGCCAGAGCACTGGAAACGCTCAACATACAGGCCGAATAGATACAAGCAAACTCTTCCTAACGGCAGAAATTCAATCTTCTTCTTGCAAATCGGGTGGAGTCCATAGATACGGTTGAGCCAGCGAATCCAGTCCCCGCAGCAAAGTCCGTTGAAGCACGGAAAATCCCAGCTCAGCAGTAAGTAAAAACACCCATTTAGCCCCGTTTCGATCCGTCGGTACATTGCCGGCCCACCCGATCCGCGCTATAATTTGGGGGTTTAGCCATTCACTTACTTGCCGTAGCGCCTACCTCCCATTCCTCATTCCAAACGACCTCCAAACTCGGACACGCTTCGCACGTCCGTGGGCCTTGGATGTCGGTCTGACGTGGCGCAGCTACGGTAACTTTATTGGGAGTTACCCTTGCCGCCATTTTTTTCTGGCCCAGCCGTCCCAGCCATCCTGGCCCTCGCAGACGGAACGATTTTCCGAGGTTATTCCATTGGTGCCGCCGGTCACACGACCGGTGAAGTGGTGTTCAATACCGCGATCACGGGCTACCAGGAAATCCTCACCGACCCCAGCTACTCGCGTCAGATCGTCACCCTGACGTACCCGCACATCGGCAACTACGGCGTCAACAGCGCCGACGTCGAAGCCGGTAAAGTCCACGCAGCAGGCCTGATCATCCGCGACCTGCCGCTGATGGCGTCGAATTTCCGTTCCACCCAGTCGCTGTCGGATTACCTGAAGGCCGAAAATGTCGTGGCAATCGCCGGCATCGATACCCGCAAGCTGACCCGTCTGCTGCGCGAGAAGGGCGCCCAGGCCGGCGCCATCCTCACCGGCACCCAGGGCAACCAGCCGTCGGAAGCGCAAGCGCTGGAACTGGCGCGCTCCTTCCCGGGCCTGGCCGGCATGGACCTGGCCAAGGTCGTGTCCGTGAAAGAGCCTTACGTCTTCACCGAAACCGAGTGGAAACTCGGCCAGGGCTTCGGCAAGCAGGACAACCCGCAATACCACGTCGTCGCCTTCGACTATGGCGTCAAGCGCAACATCCTGCGCATGCTGGCCGAGCGCGGCTGCAAGGTCACCGTGCTGCCCGCCGAGTCGACCGCCGAGGACGCACTCAAGCTCAATCCTGACGGCATCTTCCTGGCCAACGGTCCGGGCGATCCGGAACCCTGCGACTACGCCATCAAGGCCACCGCCGAGCTGATCGAGAAGGGCATTCCGACCTTCGGCATCTGCCTGGGCCACCAGATCATGGCGCTCGCTTCCGGCGCGAAGACCATGAAGATGAAGTTCGGCCACCACGGCGCCAACCACCCGGTGCAGGACCTCGATTCGAAGAAGGTCCTGATCACCTCGCAGAACCACGGCTTCGCGGTCGATCCGGAAACCCTGCCTGCGAACTGCCGCGTGACCCACGTCTCGCTGTTCGACGGCTCGCTGCAGGGCTTTGCCCGCCTTGATAAGCCAGCCTTCTGCTTCCAGGGCCACCCGGAAGCATCGCCCGGCCCGACCGACGTAGCCTACTTGTTTGACCGCTTCATCAGCCTGATGCAAGCCCAGGAGAAGAAATAAATGCCAAAGCGTAGTGACATTAAAAGCATCCTGATCATCGGCGCCGGTCCGATCGTCATCGGCCAGGCCGCGGAGTTCGACTATTCCGGCGCGCAAGCGTGCAAGGCCCTGCGCGACGAGGGCTACAAAGTCATCCTGGTGAACAGCAATCCGGCGACGATCATGACCGACCCGGAAATGGCCGACGTGACCTACATCGAGCCGATCACCTGGAAGGTGGTCGAGCGCATCATCGCCAAGGAGCGTCCGGACGCGATCCTGCCGACCATGGGCGGCCAGACCGCGCTGAACTGCGCGCTCGACCTGCACCGCAACGGCATCCTGGAAAAATACAATGTCGAGCTGATCGGCGCCTCGCCGGAAGCGATCGACAAGGCCGAGGACCGCTCCAAGTTCAAGGATGCGATGACCAAGATCGGCCTGGGTTCGGCACGCTCGGGCGTGGCGCACACCATGGAAGAATCGCGCGCCGTGCAGCGCGAGCTGGGCTTCCCGGTCATCATCCGTCCGTCCTTCACCATGGGCGGCACCGGCGGCGGCATCGCCTACAACGAGGAAGAATTCGAAGCGATCTGCAAGCGCGGCCTGGAAGCCTCGCCGACCTCGGAGCTGCTGATCGAAGAGTCGCTGTTGGGCTGGAAAGAGTACGAGATGGAAGTCGTGCGCGACAAGGCCGACAACTGCATCATCATCTGCTCGATCGAAAACCTGGATCCGATGGGCGTCCATACCGGCGACTCGATCACCGTCGCGCCGGCGCAGACGCTGACCGACAAGGAATACCAGATCATGCGCAACGCGTCGATCAACGTGCTGCGCGAGATCGGCGTCGACACCGGCGGCTCGAACGTGCAGTTCGCGATCAACCCGCAGGACGGCCGCATGATCGTCATCGAGATGAACCCGCGCGTCTCGCGTTCCTCGGCGCTGGCATCGAAGGCCACCGGCTTCCCGATCGCGAAGGTGGCGGCGAAACTGGCTGTTGGTTTTACCCTTGATGAACTGCGCAACGAGATCACCGGCGGCGCGACCCCGGCCTCGTTCGAGCCGTCGATCGACTACGTCGTGACCAAGATCCCGCGCTTCGCCTTCGAAAAATTCCCGGCCGCCGACAAGCACCTGACCACCCAGATGAAGTCGGTCGGCGAAGTCATGGCTATGGGCCGCACCTTCCAGGAATCCTTCCAGAAGGCCCTGCGCGGCCTGGAAGTGGGCGTGGACGGCCTGAACGAGAAGACGCGCGACCGCGAAGTCATCGAAGAAGAACTGGGCGAGCCAGGTCCGGAGCGCATCTGGTACGTGGGCGACGCCTTTGCCCAGGGCTTCACGCTGGAAGAAGTGCACCAGCTGACCAAGATCGATCCGTGGTTCCTCATCCAGATCAAGGAAATCGTCGACATCGAGCTGTGGCTGGACCACCAGAAGCTGGAGTCGCTGGACAAGCCGACCCTGTACAAGCTCAAGCAGAAGGGCTTCTCGGATGCGCGCCTGGCCTTCCTGATGCACACCACGCAGGCCGCGGTGCGCGAGCGCCGTCACGCGCTGGACATCCGCCCGGTCTACAAGCGCGTCGACACCTGCGCCGCCGAGTTCTCGACGAATACCGCCTACATGTACTCGACCTATGACGAGGAATGCGAGGCCGCCCCGACCGACAAGAAGAAGATCATGGTGCTGGGCGGTGGCCCGAACCGCATCGGCCAGGGCATCGAGTTCGACTACTGCTGCGTCCATGCTGCGCTGGCGATGCGCGAAGACGGCTACGAGACCATCATGGTCAACTGCAACCCGGAGACCGTGTCGACCGACTACGACACTTCGGACCGCCTGTACTTCGAATCGCTGACCCTGGAAGACGTGCTCGAGATCGTCGACCTGGAAAAACCGGTCGGCGTGATCGTGCAGTACGGTGGTCAAACGCCTCTGAAGCTGGCGCTGGACCTCGAAGCGAACGGCGTGCCGATCGTTGGCACCTCGCCGGACATGATCGACGCGGCCGAAGACCGCGAGCGCTTCCAGAAGCTGCTGCAGGACCTGGGCCTGCGCCAGCCGCCGAACCGCACCGCGCGCACCGAAGCCGAGGCGCTGAACCTGGCCCAGGAAATCGGTTATCCGCTGGTGGTGCGTCCGTCCTACGTGCTGGGCGGCCGCGCGATGGAGATCGTCCACGAGCAGCGCGACCTCGAGCGCTACATGCGCGAAGCGGTCAAGGTCTCGAACGATTCGCCGGTGCTGCTGGACCGCTTCCTGAACGACGCCATCGAAGTCGACGTCGACTGCATCTCGGACGGCGAAACCACCTTCATCGGCGGCGTGATGGAGCACATCGAACAGGCCGGCGTGCACTCGGGCGATTCGGCCTGCTCGCTGCCGCCTTATTCGCTCTCTACCGAGACCATCGATGAACTCAAGCGCCAGACCGCGCTGATGGCGAAAGGCTTGAATGTCGTAGGCCTGATGAACGTGCAGTTCGCGATCCAGCAATCGGAAGTCGACGGCAAGACGGTCGATACGGTGTTCGTGCTGGAAGTGAATCCGCGCGCTTCGCGTACCGTGCCCTTCGTGTCGAAAGCCACCGGCATCCAGTTGGCGAAAGTCGCGGCACGCTGCATGGTCGGCCAGAAGCTGGCGGAGCAGGGCATCACCAAGGAAGTGACGCCGCCGTTCTACAGCGTCAAGGAAGCCGTGTTCCCGTTCGTGAAATTCCCGGGCGTCGACACCATCCTGGGACCGGAAATGAAGTCGACCGGCGAAGTGATGGGCGTGGGCGAGACCTTTGGCGAAGCCTTCGTGAAGTCGCAGCTGGGCGCGGGCATCAAGCTGCCGGAGTCGGGCAAGGTCTTCCTGTCGGTGAAAAGCTCGGACAAGCCGCGCGCCGTGAAAGTGGCGCGCGACCTGGTCTCGCTGGGCTTCTCGCTGGTGGCGACCAAGGGCACCGCAGCCGTGATCGCCGCGGCAGGCCTGCCGGTCACCGCCGTGAACAAGGTGATCGAGGGCCGTCCGCACGTGGTCGACATGATCAAGAACCACGAGATCGAGATGGTGATCAACACGGTCGAGGAAAAGCGCAGCGCGATTGCCGATTCGCGCACCATCCGCACCTCGGCGCTGGCGGCGCGCGCGGTGACCTACACCACGATCGCCGGCGCGGAAGCGGCGATCCAGGGCATGCGTCACCTGAGCGAACTGAAGGTCTACGATTTACAAGGCCTGCATAAAACCTTAAACTAAGCATCAAGTAGTACCCGTCAAACCACAGAGTTCGCGCGGCTTGCGTCGCGCGCCTCTGTGGTTTTCACTTGTACGTCCACAAATAACCGGAAAACCCAGGTTTTCAGTCAGCAGAAGCGAATTGATATGAACACTTCCGTACCGCTCACCAAATACGGCGCCGAACTCCTGAAGGAGGAACTGCATCAGCTCAAGACCAAGGAACGCCGCATCGTCATCGACGCGATCGCCGAAGCGCGCTCGCACGGCGACCTGTCGGAGAACGCCGAGTACGACGCCGCCAAGGAGCGCCAGGCCTTCGTCGAAGGCCGCATCGCCGAACTCGAAGGCAAGCTGAGTGCCGCCCAGATCATCGACCCGGCGACCCTGGACGCCGAAGGCCGCGTGGTGTTCGCCTCGACCGTCGACCTGGAGGACCTGGAAAACGGCCAGAAGGTCAGCTACCAGATCGTCGGCATCGACGAAGCCGACCTGAAGCTGAACAAGATCTCGGTCACCTCGCCGATCGCGCGCGCCCTGATCGGCAAGTACGCCGGCGACGTGGTCGAAGTACAGGCCCCGTCCGGCCCGCGCGAATACGAAATCCTGGAAGTGCGCTACGTCTGATGGCGTCCCTCTCGGCCCGCGCTTCTTCCCGCTTGTCCGGCGCACGCCTGCTGGTCGCAAGCCTGTGGGCCGGCGCGCTCTGGGTGCTGGGCTACGTGGCCGCGCCGGCGGTGTTCTCGATCGCCTCGGGCACGACCGCCGGTGACATCGTCGGCTTGTTCCTGCATCGCCTCGCCTGGATCAGTTTTGCCTGCGCGGCGCTGATGCTGGTGCTGGTAAAGGCATCGCCCGATCTCGATGGCGCGCGGCGCCGCTTCCTGAACCTGCTGGTGCTGGCGATGCTGGCCTGCGCGCTCGTCATGTATGTGGGCCTGCAGCCGGCGATGGCGGCCATGCGCGAGGCCGCGGGTCCCGAGGGTATCCGTGCTTCGCCGCTGTGGACGAAGTTCGCGGTCATGCATGGGGTGTCGCAGCTGTTCCACCTGACCGAAAGCGGGCTGGCGGCGGTGTTGCTGCTGAAGAGCCGGTAAGGTCGGGGGATGCGTAGGGTGGGCACAGGGCGCCCACCCTACGTAAAAAGAAACCGGGGAGGCCCCGGTTTCTTTTTACTTGTTCAGCGCCGATTTCTTGGTGCTGGTCTGGCGTGGTTTGGCGCGCTTGATGTTGCCGCCCGCGGTCACGCGTTCGTTACCCTTGAGCATAACCTTGGTCACGCTCGGCTTCTTGGTCCCGCTGGCGCTGGCCTTGACGATGGTGACTTCGCGCATGCCCTTGCCGGCCTTGCTGCTGCGTTCCTTGACCGCTTCCTTCTTCGGGCGGTAGAGCACCAGCAGCTTGCCGATGTGCTGGACCGGCGCCGCGTCCAGCTCTTCGCAGATCTGTTCGTACATGGCGACGCGCGCTTCGCGGTCGTCGCCGAACACGCGGACCTTGATCAGGCCATGGGCGTCGAGGCTGGTCGCGATTTCCTTCATGACGGACTCGGTCAGGCCGGCTTCGCCGATCATGACGACAGGATTGAGCCCATGGGCTTCGGCGCGCAGCGCGCTGCGCTCGGCCGGAGTGAGTTTAAGCATAATAATTTTTGGATGTACCTATAAAAGCAGTATTCTACGCGAATGGCCAAGAACAAATTAAACAAAAACTGGTTGCACGACCATATTAACGACCCGTACGTCAAGCTGGCGCAGAAAGAGGGCTATCGTGCACGCGCCGCCTTCAAGCTCAAGGAAATCGACGAAAGCGAAAAACTCATCAAGCCGGGCCAGGTCATCGTCGACCTCGGCTGCACCCCGGGCAGCTGGGCGCAGTACACCCGGCGCAAGCTGGCCGGCAGGGAGGGCGGGGGCATCAACGGCACCATCATCGGCCTCGATATCCTGCCGATGGAGCCGATCGCCGACGTCCTCTACATCCAGGGCGACTTCCGCGAGGACCTCGTGCTGGACCAGCTGGCTGTTGTTTTGGAGGGACGCCGGGCCGACCTGGTGCTGTCGGACATGGCTCCGAATCTCTCCGGGATTCCCACGGCCGACGCTGCGCGGATGGAACACCTGATCGATCTCGCGATTGAGTTTTCTCAAATGCATCTGAAGCCGGGCGGCGCATTGTTGGTGAAGTGTTTCAAGGATATGGGTTTTACCCAGATCGTCGAGAAGTTCCGCACTGAATTCAAGACAGTCAAGCAGATCAAGCCGAAGGCAAGTCGCGACAAATCGTCGGAAATCTTCCTGCTCGGGCGTGGTCTGAAGAATCCAGCGGAATATAAATCGTCGGCGCCGGGCGATCCGGCCCTTGATATTTGAGATCGCAACCGCACATGCACGCCGTGATGCTCCGCTCGGCACGCGCGTACCGCGTAGACGTGCCGCACGGAACTGGAAAAAGTGGCAATATGGCATCATGGGGGCCTGTGCGTAGCACGGCCTGCTTATTGCAGGTAAAATCGGCAAATCTCACATTGGAATTGGTGCGATTCGCATCGAAGGAGTTTTCGTGAATAATATGTTTTCCAAATCTGCCATCTGGGTGGTGGTCGCGCTGCTGTTGTTCATGCTGTTCAAGCAGTTCGACAATCACAGCCCTGCTGGCGGCAGCAAGACCATCGCTTATTCCGAGCTGCTCGACGATGTGAAGGCACGCCGCATCAAGGATGTCGTGATCGAAGGCCAGAACATCACGGCCACGCGCTCGGACGACACCAAGGTGCGCGCCACCGCGACCATCCTCGACCGCGGCCTGATCGGCGACCTGCGCGAGAACGGCGTGCGTTTCGACGTCAAGCCGCCCGAGGAGCCATCCTTCCTGCAGCAGGTGTTCATCTCCTGGTTCCCGATGCTGCTCCTGATCGGCGTCTGGGTCTTCTTCATGCGCCAGATGCAGGGCGGCGGCAAGGGCGGGGCTTTCTCGTTCGGCAAGTCGAAGGCGCGCATGCTCGATGAAACGAACAACAGCGTCACCTTCGCCGACGTCGCCGGCTGCGACGAAGCGAAGGAAGAAGTCAGCGAGATCGTCGACTTCCTGAAAGACCCGACCAAGTTCCAGAAGCTCGGCGGCCGCATTCCGCGCGGCGTGCTGATGGTCGGTCCTCCGGGTACCGGTAAAACCCTGCTGGCGCGCGCCATCGCCGGCGAAGCGAAAGTGCCGTTCTTCTCGATCTCGGGTTCCGACTTCGTCGAGATGTTCGTCGGCGTCGGCGCATCCCGCGTGCGCGACATGTTCGAGAACGCGAAGAAGCACTCGCCCTGCATCATCTTCATCGACGAGATCGACGCGGTCGGCCGTCACCGCGGCGCCGGCATGGGCGGCGGCAACGACGAACGCGAACAGACCCTGAACCAGCTGCTGGTCGAGATGGACGGCTTCGAAGCCACCTCGGGCGTCATCGTGATCGCCGCGACCAACCGCGCCGACGTGCTCGACAAGGCGCTGCTGCGTCCGGGCCGTTTCGACCGCCAGGTGATGGTGGGCCTGCCGGACATCCGCGGCCGCGAGCAGATCCTGAACGTGCACATGCGCAAGGTGCCGATCGGCGCCGACGTCAAGGCCGACATCCTGGCGCGCGGCACCCCGGGCTTCTCGGGCGCCGACCTCGCCAACCTGGTCAACGAAGCTGCGCTGTTCGCTGCGCGCCGCAACAAGCGCCTGGTCGAGATGGGCGACTTCGAGGACGCGAAGGACAAGATCTACATGGGTCCGGAGCGCAAGTCGATGGTCATGCGCGAAGAGGAACGCCGCAATACGGCTTACCACGAGTCTGGCCACGCGGTGGTGGCGAAGCTGCTGCCGAAGGCCGACCCGGTGCACAAGGTTACGATCATGCCGCGTGGCTATGCACTGGGCCTGACCTGGCAGCTGCCTGAGCACGACAACCTGTCCGGCTACAAGGACAAGATGCTGGAGGAAATCTCGATCCTGTTCGGCGGCCGTATCGCCGAGGAGATCTTCGTCGGCCAGATGTCGACCGGCGCGTCGAACGACTTTGCCCGCGCAACCAAGCTGGCGCGTTCGATGGTGACCCGCTTCGGCATGTCCGAGAGCATGGGCGTGATGGTCTACGAGGACAGCGAGAACGAAGGCTTCTTCGGTGGCGCCACCAAGACCATCTCGGAAGCGACGCAGCAGAAGGTCGACGCCGAGATCCGCGCCATCCTCGACACCCAGTACGCGCTGTCGCGCCGTCTGCTGGAAGAGAACCGCGACAAGGTGGAAATGATGACCAAGGCACTGCTCGACTGGGAAACCATCGATGCCGAGCAGATCAACGACATCATGGCCGGCCGCGAGCCGCGTCCGCCGAAGACCGGCATCCTGACCAAGCGTACGCCGCCGGGCGACAGCGGTTCGGGCGGTGTTGCCACCAACGCCACCGCGCCGGCTTGATCGCCCCGTCAGCTTGAGCTTCTAGTACCAACCTGCGCAAAAGGCATCCCCCCTGGATGCCTTTTGCGCGTTAACGCCCCTTATATTTTCGACCTTTCTTTTCTCATATGCGTCAATTCCTGCAGTGTGGCCGCTTCCGCTTCGAGCTGGGGCGGCGTCCCCTCGTCATGGGGATCCTGAACGTCACTCCCGATTCATTTTCCGACGGCGGCTCCTATCCCTCGCTCGAGTTCGCGGTGTCGCGGGCCGAGGAGATGGTCGCCAGCGGCGTCGACCTGATCGACATCGGCGGCGAGTCGACCCGCCCCGGCTCGCCCAGCGTGCCGGTTGCGGAAGAGCTGGCGCGCGTGATGCCGGCCCTGTACGCACTGCAGGAAGCAGGCAAGGCCCTGTCGGTCGACACCTGCAAGCCGGAGGTCATGCGCGAGGCGATCATCGCCGGCGCCGACATGATCAACGACATCAACGGTTTCCGCGCCCCTGGCGCGATCGAGGCCGTGGTGAACAGCGATTGCGGCCTGTGCGTCATGCACATGCAGGGCACGCCCCAGGACATGCAGGCCCAGCCCGTTTACACGGATGTCGTGCGGGAGGTGATCGATTTCCTGCGCGAGCGCGTCGACGCGCTGCTGGCAGCCGGTGTCGACCGCGAGCGCATCTGCGTCGATCCGGGCCTCGGCTTCGGCAAAACCGTCGAGCACAACTACACGCTGCTGCGCAATACCGGCCGCATCGCCGAGGAGCTCGGCCTGCCGGTGCTGATCGGGCTGTCGCGCAAGTCGATGATCGGCGCGGTCACCGGGCGCCCGGTCGAAGAGCGCCTGGCCGGCAGTGTTGCAGGCGCGTTGGCTGCTTTTGCTCATGGCGCTAAAATTGTGCGAGTGCATGATGTTGCAGAAACAGTCGATGCGCTGAAGGTATGGCGCGCGGCGACCATTGATTGACCCCACAAGAAAGAGAAGAAGCATGGCACGCAAATATTTTGGTACCGATGGCGTTCGTGGCGAAGTCGGCGTTGCGCCGATCACGCCTGATTTCGTGATGCGCCTCGGCTATGCAGCCGGCAAGGTGCTGGCCAAGGACAATGCCGCCGGTACCCGGCCGACCGTCCTGATCGGCAAGGACACCCGCATCTCCGGCTATATGCTGGAAGCGGCGCTCGAAGCGGGCTTCTCGGCCGCCGGCGTCGACGTGATGCTGGCTGGCCCAATGCCGACCCCGGCCATCGCCTACCTGACCCGTGCCTTGCGCCTGCAGGCGGGCGTGGTCATCTCGGCCTCGCACAATCCCTTCCAGGACAACGGCATCAAGTTCTTTTCGGAACACGGCACCAAGCTGCCGGACAGCGTCGAGCTCTCGATCGAGGAAGCGATCGACCAGCCGATGGATTGCGTGTCGTCGGACAAGCTCGGCCGCGCGACCCGCCTGCGCGACGCCCAGGGCCGTTACATTGAATTCTGCAAGAGCACCTTCCCGAACGAACTGGACCTGCGCGGCCTGAAGATTGTCGTCGACAGCGCCCACGGCGCCGCCTACAACATCGCACCGCACGTCTTCCACGAACTGGGCGCCGAAGTGGTCTCGATCGGTGCGACACCCGACGGCTTCAACATCAACGCCGGCTTCGGCGCCACCTCGCCGAAGGCCTTGTCCCAGGCCGTGGTCGAGCACAAGGCCGACCTCGGCATCGCGCTCGACGGCGATGCCGACCGCCTGATCATGGTCGACGCCACCGGCCGCGTCTACAACGGCGACGAGCTGCTCTACCTGATGGTGCGCGACCGCATGGCCACCGGCGAAGTGGCTGGCGCGGTCGGCACCCTGATGACCAATATGGCGCTCGAAGTGGCGCTCAAGGAAATGGGCGTGGGCTTCGCGCGCGCCAAGGTCGGCGACCGCTACGTGCTGGAAGTGATGCAGGAGCGCGGCTGGATCCTGGGCGGCGAAGGCTCGGGCCACCTGCTGGCGCTCGACAAGCACACCACCGGCGACGGTATCGTCTCGGCCTTGCAGGTGCTGTCGGCACTCAAGCGCAGCAACAAGTCGCTGCAGGAATGCTGCGGCGAACTGAAGCTCTACCCGCAGACCCTGATCAACAAGAAAGTGCCTGCTGGCTTCGACTGGACCAAGGACGAAAGCCTGGTGAGCGAGAAGGAAGCCGTCGAGCGCGAGCTGGGCGACGCCGGCCGCGTCCTGATCCGCGCGTCGGGCACCGAGCCGCTGATCCGGGTGATGGTCGAAGCCAAGGAAGCCGAGATGGCCGAGCGCATGGCGCGCAGGATCGCCGACAAGCTCGCCGCCTGAAGGGCCGGCCCTCACATTGACGCGCCACTCCCGGCGGGGTATGATCAAACCCAATCGGAGTGTGGCGCAGCCCGGTAGCGCACCTGGTTTGGGACCAGGGGGTCCAAGGTTCGAATCCTTGTACTCCGACCACAGGCTTTACAGGCGGGCCGTCTTTCCGACGGCCCGCTTTCATTCCGCCCGGCTTTTCTTTTGCCAGGCACATACTGCCCATAGCTCAGTTGGATAGAGCATCAGCCTTCTAAGCTGAGGGTCGCTGGTTCGAACCCAGCTGGGCAGGCCAATCGACACCCCACCTTTCCCGACCGGTCAGCATAGACGCTGCAGCGAGCCAGCGCGCATCGGCTCGACCATTGTTGCGACATCCGCAGCCCCTGCCGCAGCCATCCGGCGCCGCGGCAGGACCACGCACGATCAGCGGCGCTGCTCCTGTACGCCCAGGTACTTCGCCGCCTTCGGATTGCCCCTGTTCCATTTCGGCGCTTCCGTGCTGTTGGCGATATTCCAGATCGCCAGCGCCACCGCGCGGTTTACTGCCGCCATGTTCTCGTAGTCGATCTTGTCCCAGTGGTCGCCCGCGCCGTGGTAGTCGGGAAAAGCATAGGCCACGCTGACGGTGTGCGCCGGAATGCCCTGGTCGGCCAGCGCCTGGTTGTCGCTGTGGGCAAAATACTTGTCGCTGTTGACCGGATGCTTCCAGACCTTGATGCCGGTCTGTTCGCCGGCCTTCTTCAGGGTTTCGCCGACGTCCGAGAAATCGTAGCCGGTCACGGCAAAGGCCAGCTTCTGCGGGCCTTCGCTGTCGTCGGTGCGGCCGACCTGTTCCAGGTTGATGCCGGCCACCGTCTTTTCGATCGGCACCAGCGGATTGGCGCCGTAGTAGCGCGAGCCGACCAGGCCGTGCTCCTCGCCGAACACCATCATGAAGACGATGCTGCGTTTCGGACGCTGCTTCTGGGCGCCGAACGCCTTGGCCAGTTCGATCACCGATACCGTGCCGCTGCCGTCGTCGTTCGCGCCGTTGAAGATGCCGTCGCCTTCGCCGGGTTTGAGGCCGACGTGGTCGTAGTGGGCGGTCACCAGGATGTAACTGTCCTTCAGCGCCGGGTCGGAACCGCGCAGGATCCCGACCACGTTGCGCACTTTGACGGGGGCGCCCGGCGCCGCGTTCTTGTCGCGCCGCGGGTTGATGCGGCTCCAGTCGGCGGTCTGGAAGTAGGGCTCGTCGCCCAGCGGCTCCAGGCCCGCCGCGCGGAATTGCGAAGCGATGAACTCGGCGGCGATGTCGAGTCCGCGCGAGGGCGTACCGCGTCCTTCCAGCGCGTCCGATGCCAGGAAGGCGAGATTGCCGCGCATGGCCGTGGCCGAGATGCGGTCGAGGACCGGCGCTGCCTCGAGGACTGGCGCGGCAGGGCCGGCGGCAGCCGCGAGCGGCGCGGCGATCGCCAGTGCTGCGTGCAGCACGGCGCGTGAGAGGAGGCGTCGGGTCATTGGCATATGGTTGTCCGCGTCTGCGGTGTCGTTCAGGTTGGTGAAGTGGCAAAACCCGACAAGTATATCGCCGGGCAGGCAAGCAGGCGAGCGCCAAGTGCTCGGCCATGGCCGATGCGTCTTGTTTGTTTGCAAACGGACGCCGCATGGCAGGGCTTCATGGTAGCGTTGCCGGGTCGCGGGCTCCTGGCGGGCCCGATCATCATGGAGCCTTTATGCCTGTCAGTCGCCTGTTGGGAAGCGCGGTCCTGTCCGTCGCGCTGAGCTGCACGTTTGCCGCCACCGCGTTCGCCCAGACGCCGGCGGACAACGTCGATACCTTCACCCTCAAACTGCCGGCTGGCGATCCAGCCGCCGCCCGTGCGGAAAGCGGCACGGTGCAGTTCATCGGGACGGCCACCGTCATCATCCGCTACCAGGGCTTCACCATCCTCACCGATCCGAATTTCCTGCACAAGGGCGACCATGTGCACCTCGGCTACGGCTTGACCTCGCAGCGCCAGACCAACCCGGCAATCGACTTCGACCAGCTGCCGCCGATCGACCTGGTGGTCCTGTCGCACATGCACGGCGACCATTTCGACCAGCTGGTGCAGGAAAAGCTGCCGCGCAACACCCCCATCGTCACCAACAAGGAAGCGAGCGAAGCGCTCAAGAAGATGGGCTTCACCCAGCGCTTCGCCCTGAGCGAATGGGACCGCCTGGAAGTGAGCAAGGGCGAGGCGCGCCTGCGTATTACTGCGACGCCTGGACGCCATGGGGCGGCAGGCGTGTCGGTCCTGCTGCCGAAGGTGATGGGCAGCGTGCTCGACTTCGGCGCCAGCCCCGAGACGCCCGACTACCGGATGTACATCAGTGGCGACACCCTGGTCTACGACGATATCCATACCATCCCGCAGCGTTTCCCGGGCATCGACCTGGCGCTCCTGCACCTGGGCGGCACCCGCATCCTGGGCGTGTTCAAGGTGACGATGGACGGCAAGGACGGAGTGCAGATGCTGCAGATTATCCGGCCGAAGAAGGCGATCCCGATCCACTACAACGATTACGACGTCTTCAAGTCGCCGCTCGCCGATTTCGCGCGCGAAGTGAAGGCGGCCGGGCTGGAGGAGGGCGTGGTCTACCTCGCGCACGGCGAGACCTATACGTTTACGCCGCGTAAGCGCTAGATGTTCGGGGAAAGCCTCGCGCTACTGGCCTAGCAGGCTGCCGCTCACGGGCGACGCGGGATCGATGGTCGAGAGCTCGCTGTCGTATTCCTGCGGCATCACCACCGGCACCTGCAGGCAGATGCTCTTGGTCGGCAGCACGGTTTCCCACGAACGCACCAGCTCGCGATAGGCCACGCCCACGGGCCGGATCTTGCGGTCGAGGTCGAACAGGCCCAATGCATTCACGTTGCCGTTGTTGACCCTGAGCGCACTGTCCCAGTCGACCTGGTCGGTGAGCGAATACCAGGTGAAGCCGATCAGCGGCACGCCATTGTTGCGCACCCGCAGCACGTTCGCCCATTCCTTCTTGAGCCAGTACACGGCCTCGTCCCCCTGCGGTCCCTGGCACAGGTTCGTTTCCGTGTGCATCACCGGCAGCCGGTAGCGGTTGTAGTACTGGTGCGTGATGACCGCATAGCCGAAGATCTCGCCGGCCGCACGCGTCATCCCGTCGGCCGATACATAGTGCTCGTTGGTCTGGTAATAGTCGTTCCCCATGATGCAGTGGTGCTTCAGGTTATGCTGGAGGAAGAAGTGGTATTCCTCGCGCCGCATCCCGTTGTCCAGCAGGTATTCGTACATCTCCGAATCGACGCGCCGTCCATAGTTCAGGTCGAGCGCGAGGAAGCGCAACGCATTCTTGATCTCGGCCGGACCAATGGCGTCGGGCGACTCGGCATGGAAATACTCGGTCGATTCGCTCTGCACGAACAGCGCGTCGGGACGGACCTTGAGTATCTCGTGCATCGCCAGGATGTTGGCTTTCACCAGGTGCTTGATCGCCGTGACGAAGGCGGCGTCGGTGCGCAACTGTTCGTTCCACCATCCGTAGAGCGTCGAGAACACGGCGCAGATCCACATCTCGTTGATCGGCGTGTACATCTGCACCCAGGGATAGCGTCGCGCAAAGGCGCCGGCGTAGCTGGCGAAGAGTTCGGGGAAGTCGGGATTCTGGAAATTGCCGATCCAGTCGGGTACGCCGAAGTGGCAGAGGTCGACGATCGGTGCGATATTCCGGCGGCGCAGGTCGGTAAAAGCGAGGTCGGCAAATTCCCAATCGTAGTGCTCGGGTCCGAGGTGGGTCCGGTGCAGGGGGGGGCCATAGCGCAGCACACGCAGGCCCAGTTCCTGGACCAGGTCGAAGTCGAGCGACCAGTGCGCGTAATGACCGCATTTCTCGAGCTCGTCCATGCGGGTGCGGCCACCATCGATGGTCGGATTGCTGTTCTCGATACCCGTTGCGAAAATAAAACCTGGATGCATCGGCGCCTCCCCTGGTCGGCATTGCCTCCAGTATTGTCCACGGATGTGGCGATTGCTAGCGTGCGCAAGCGTCCTTAAGTAAACGTTAAGCTAGGTGCTCAACCATACAGCCCGCAGCGCATGAGCTACGCCGCCTCCGCTTCGCCGCACGCAAACGACGTCGCCAACCGCCGCATGCTGGCCGGCCTGCTGCTGTCGCTCCTCGTGCATGCCGTGATCCTGTCGATCCAGTTCGGGGTGCCGGGAATGCTGGCGGGAGCCACGGGACCGATCGCCGTTACCCTGGCGCCGTTGCCGCCGCAAGCCTCCGGGCCGGTTCCGCCATCGCCGGCAGCGCCGCCGCTTCCCGATGCGTCGGCGTCACCGGCGCCGCGCATGGCCGCCGCGCCGCCGCTCCCACCTGCGCCATCGTCCGGTTTCCAGTTGCGCGATCCGGTGCCGTTGGCGCCGGCGCCAGCGCCGGCCAAGCCGCCGGCGCGCCAGTTGGCCAAGCGCCGCCGCCTGCTGCGCCGCCCAGCGCCACCGCCGCTTCGAGAGGCCCTGGAAACGCCGGTGATCGCACAGCAGGACAATCCCGATGCCGCTTTCAGGCTGCCGCTCCCCGGGCTGGCGGTCGAGTCCCAAGAGGAGCCTCAGAGCGAGCCTCAGCTTGCCGCAGCCGACCAACCGGCGGTCGAACCGACGCCCCCGGAGACCGCCGCGCAGGACGAGGCCGAGGCGCTGGCGCGAGAGCAGGAAGACGAGCGGGAACGCGCGCGCCTGGCCGCCGAGGAAGAGCGGCGCCGCGTGCGCGCGGAAGAGGAACAGGAAAGGCTGGCCGCGGTGCGCGCCGAGGAAGAGCGGCTTGTGCGCGAGCGGCAACGTGAGGATGAGCGGCTTCGGCTGGCCGCCGAGCAGCAGCGAGTCGATGAGGAAGGCCTGCGTGCTCGCGCCCTGGAAGCGCGGCGCCGGCGCGCGGAGGAGGCGCGCCTGGCGGAACTGCGCGAGGCCGGGGAGCGTGAGCGGATCGCCGCCGCGCAGCGTCAGGTGGACGCGCAGCGCGAACTGGCCCGGCAGCGGGAAGAAGCGCTGGCGCGTGAGCGTCAGCTTGCGCTGCAGCGGGAACAGGAAGCGGCCGCACATGCGCTGGCCGAGCAGGCGGCGCGCCAGCGCGAACTGGAGGAAGAGGCGCGCCGTGCCGAGCAGATCGCGCGCCGCAAGCTCGAGCAGGCACTCGAGGAGCGCCAGCGCGAGGCGGATGTCGCGCGCCGGCAGGCCGAACAGGCGGCGCAGGCCGAGCGTGCCCGCCAGGCGGCCCTGGCCGGGGCGGACCGCACGGGCGACGCCGGCCTGGCTCCGGGGCCGGGGAAGGGCGCAGGCGGCAGCGCCATTCCACGCGGCATGCTCGGCAGCGACCTGGCGCTGCGCGCCCGCGAACTGATGCGTGGGATCGACATCCCGGCCGACCCGCCGGCGGCCCTGCGGCCGGCCCAGCAGGCCGCCAGGCCACGGCGCGCCATGGTCGCCTCGAACGAGCGCGATGTCCCCTTGCGCATGTACGTCGACAGCTTCCGCCAGAAGATCGAACGCAACGCGGCCCAGATCCAGATGCGCCTGTCGGCCATTCCCGCACGCGTGGACCCGATCGTCAGCGTGGCCGTGCGCAGCGACGGCAGCATCGACGAGGTCACGATCCTGCGCTCGAGCGGGCGTGCCGACACCGACGACGCGGTGCGGCGCATAGTGCACCTGAACGCGCGCTACGCCGCGTTTCCGCCGAACGTGGCGGCGCGTTTCGACGTGATCGAAATCCGCCGCATCTGGACCTTCGCCGAGACCCTGAAGCTGCTCGAAGAGGTGCGCTGAGTCCACTTTTTCGTCATGCGCAATGGATGGCGTACTTGCCCAGGGTCCACGGGCTTACCTGAGCCTGCCGTTTGATGTGCAGCAAAGCTGCCGGTGATGGACGCCTTACGCTGACTTGGTCAGCCTGACAAGGCACCCATTTATCATAGGCAAGCCCATGGATTTTCCAAAAGAAATTTCGTATTTGCGCCTGGTGGTCGTAGCAAGTGCGCTCGCGCTTGCCGGCTGCGCCACTGGCCCGCAGTTCCGCTCCAGTGATGGCGCCGCCGCGGCCGACCCGCCACCCCCGACCGAAATGATCACCGAGCAGTTGATCGCCGCCGAGAAGCAGGCCAATGCCGAACGCGGCGACCAGGACCTGTCGCAACTGCTGGTGCCGCATCCACCGCCCTACACGATCGGCCGCGGCGACATCCTCTCCATCGTGGTCTGGGACCACCCGGAACTGGCCGCCGGCGGCATGACCGCCGCTGCCGCGTCGAGCGATGCCGTCGTCGCCGTGGCGGGCGCCACTGCCAACATTGCCCAGCCGGGCTTCGCAGTCGACCACCAGGGTCGTATCCAGTTTCCCTTCGCCGGCCTGCTGCCGGTCGAGGGCCTGACCGAGGAGCAGGCGCGCGCGCTGCTGACGCAAAAGCTGGCCAAGTACATCGCCAACCCGAACATCACGCTGCGTGTGCAGGCCTACCGCAGCAAGCGCGTGTACATCGACGGCGAGGTCAAGTCACCCGGCCTGCAGGCGATCAACGACATCCCGATGACCCTGGTCGAAGCGCTCAACCGCGCCGGCGGCCTGCTGCCCTCGGCCGACCAGAGCCGCATCGCGCTCGAGCGCGGCGACGCCCGCTACAGCATCAACCTGCGCGAACTGGTCCAGAAAGGGATCAACCCCGGCAACGTGATGCTGGCGCCGGGTGACGTCGTGCGCGTCCACTCGCGCGACGAGAGCAAGGTCTTCGTCTCGGGCGAAGTCGTCACGCCGCGCGCGCTGACCATGCACAACGGGCGCCTGACCTTGAACGAGGCCTTGGGCGAGACTGGCGGCATCAGTCCCCTGAGCGGTGATGCGCGCCAGATCTACGTGGTGCGCAAGACCCCCGAGCGCACCCGCGTGTTCCAGCTCGACGCCCGGCTCACCGGCTCGCTGGCCATGGCCGAATCGTTCGAGCTGCGTCCGAAAGACGTGGTGTACGTCGCGGCCTCGCCCCTGGCCAACTGGAACCGCCACCTGAGCCTGCTGTTCCCCGGCGCGCTGACCTCTGCGGTCGGCGTCACCACCCGTCCTTGACCTTGCGTCCCGACCACACCGTCCGTCACGAACAGAAACGATCATGACCAAGCCCGCCGACAACCATTCCCTGGCGCACGTCACGCACAGCCCGCCGATCCTGAGCGTGCCGTTCGACCCGCGTCCGCCGCTCAACACGACGGACGAGCCGGCAGTCGACCTGAAGGGGCACTTCAATACGCTGTACGACAACCGCTGGCTGATCGGTGGCATCACGGCCCTCATCACCCTGATCGCCGTGCTGTACGCGCTGGTGGCCAAGCCCGTGTACGAGGCCAACCTCATGATCCACGTCGAGGAGGAAAGCCCGAACGCCTCGAAGAACATCCTGAGCGAAGCGTCGTCGCTGTTCGAGACCAAGAAGGCTGCCATCGCCGAGATGGAGCTGCTGCGCTCGCGCATGGTCGTGTCGCAGGCGGTCGACAACCTGCAGCTCTACATCGAGGTGCAGCCGAAGTATTTCCCGGTCGTGGGCTTCTGGTTCGCGAACCAGAACAATGGCGAGCTGTCCACGCCGGGCCTGTTCGGCTATGGAGGCTATGTATGGGGCGGTGAAAAGGCCGAGGTGACGGTGTTCGACGTGCCAGAATCATGGCTCAACCGAGAGTTCACGCTGACCGCCCGCGGCTTCAACCGCTACCACTTCTCCGGTGGCGGCCAGCGCCTGGCCTTCGAGGGGACGGTCGGCCAGCGCTACCGCGTGCAGACCCCGGATGGCACGGTCGAGATCAAGGTCGACGGCCTGTATGCGAATCCGGGCGCGCGCTTTCGCCTGAAACGCAAATCGCGCCTGGGCACCATCCAGGCCATCCAGACCGCGATGGTGATCACCGAACAGGGCAAGCAGTCCGGCGTCATCCAGGTCAAACTGCAGGGTGAAAACGCTAAGCGCATCAATGCCTTGCTGAGCGAGATCGGACGCGAATACATGCGCCAGAACCTCGCCCGCAAGACCGAGGAAGCCGAGAAGTCCCTGGCCTTCCTGAACAAGCAGCTGCCGATTCTGAAGCGCCAGCTGGAGCAGTCCGAGGACCGCTATAACCAGTTCCGCAACCTGCATGGCACGGTCGACCTGCGCGAAGAAGCGCGCGTCAGCCTGGCGCAGGCCACTGCCGCGCGGGCGCGCCGCATCGAATTGCTGCAGAAAAAGACCGAATTGCTGGCCCGCTTTACCGAGGATCACCCGATCGTCGCCGCGATCAACCGCCAGCGCAAGGAAGTCGATGCCGAGATCGAGGAAATATCGGCGCGCATCAAAACCCTTCCCGTCCTCGAACAGGACGAAGCCCGGCTGACGCGGGACATCAAGGTCAACACCGACCTCTATACGGCCCTGTCGAACACGGCCCAGCAACTGCGCTTGATCTCGGTCGGCCGCGTCAGCAACGTTCGGCTTGTCGACGCACCGATCCCGCCCGAAAAGCCACTCAAGCCCAACCGGCCACTGATCGTGGCGCTGGCGGTGATCACCGGCCTGCTCATCGGTACGCTGCTCGCGCTAGCGCGCAAGGCCCTGAGAGGCGGCATCGACGACCCGCAAAAGATCGAACGTCTGTTGAACGCCCGCGTCGTGTATGCGTCGATCCCTCACAGCACCAACCAGGACAAGCTGCTGCGCAAGTCGCGCGGCGAGACGGCGCCCTTGCCCTTGCTGGCTCAGATCATGCCCGAGGATGCGGCGGTCGAAAGCCTGCGCAGTTTCCGCGCCGCGCTGCAGTTCTCCATGCCCCACTTCAAGAACAACATCGTCATGTTCGCTGGTCCGACGCGCTCGATCGGCAAGTCCTTCATTTCGGCCAACTTTGCCGCCGTCATGGCCTCGAGCGGCAAGCGCGTGCTGCTGATCGACGCCGACCTGCGCAATGGTCACCTGCACCGTTATTTCGGGATCGGGCGCGAGCGCGGACTGTCGCGCTCGATCATTGGTTCGATGCCGATCGAAGACATCATCCACCATGACGTCATGGACAACCTCGACTTCATCCCGACGGGTGAATTGCCGCCGAACCGCTCGGACTTCCTGCTGCACCTGAATTTCGGCGCACTCCTCGAGTCGGTCAGCAGCCGCTACGACCTGGTTCTGATCGACCCGCCGCCTATCCTGTCCGTGGCCGATTCGCTTATCATCGGCGCCCACGCCGGCGCTGTTTTCATCGTGGCGCGTGCCGGGGTGACCACTGAAGCGCAAATCAACGAGTCGGTGAAACGCCTCCATCATGCGGGCATCTCGCCGCAGGGCGTGCTGTTCAACGATATGGCGCTGCGGCTCGGCGCAAGCTCGACACATTACGGGACGACCACCGCGCAGATCGGGTATGTCACCTGACAGTCTCGCGGTGGCGCCACCGCTGCAATCAGCAGAACGTCAGGTCTTGTTGACGCTCGGGCATCGAAAAGCCGATGACGCGACAGCGCTTCCCGACACCTGCATTCGTGCATGAAAAAGCCCCGACAAGCTGGACGATTCCAGCTTGTCGGGGCTTGTCCTTCATTCCAGTCCTGGCGCCGGGCGGCGCCAGTGCAGGAACAGATTAGTACTCGTAAGCGCCGATGTCGTGTGCGCCACCGCGCGGACGGGCCACGCCAGCGAAGTCGAGCTTCGGGGCGCGGGTCGCGGTGCCCTTGTTGATGGCAGGCGAAGTGCTCTTCAGGCGGTAGTCGCCGGTGCCGTTCACCTGGTAGTTGACGAACTGCGGTTCGGCCGAGACGGTGCCGGTAACAGTGCCCTTGGCGAGGAAGGCGCGGCCGGTGTTGAACACCAGGTTGTTGGCGTAGCGGTTGTTGGTGCCGACCTTGCCCATCTCGGTGATGCCGTAGCCGTTACGGTAGACGATGTTGTTGGCCACGTAGTTGTTGCTGGTGCCGGCAGCGGTGGCGCCGCTGTCGCCATGACCGATCACGATGCCCATCTTGTTGCCGAAGATGGTGTTGTTGACGAAGGTGTTCGACGTCGCGCCGTGCCAGCTGTTGATACCGACCGACGCCACGCCCGAGATGATGTTGTTCGAGACGGTGTTGTTCTGGTTGGTCAGGTAGATGCCCTGCACGGTGTTGCAGCTCTGGGCAGCGACCCACTGGGCGCCGACGTTGCGCACCACGTTCGAGTCGATGACCGCGCCGCCGCCGGCGCCCCAGGCGTCGATCGCCGCGCCGCCGCTGCCGTTGCAGCCGCCGGTGACCTTCAGGTCGTGCACGAAGTTGTTCGAGATGATCTCGTGGCCGCCTTCGGCCAGGATGCCGATACGGCCGGTGCCGGTGATGTCGAAGCCGACGATGTCGACGTAGGCGCCTTTCGAGTTCCAGCCGAGGCCAGTGCCCGAGAAGACGATCTTGGCGCCCCATTTCACGTCCGACTGGAAGCGGATGCGGGCCGAGGCCGTGCCGCTCTTGGTGGTGCGGATGCCGGCGCTCGACAGCGAAGGCGCGGCGACGGTGTAGGTGCCGGGAGCGACGTGGATGACGTAGCCGGCGCGGGCCAGGGCGTCGGCGCGGGCGATGGTTTTCACCGGCTTGGCTTGCGTGCCCGGGTTCGAGTCCGAACCGGTCGGCGAGACGTACAGGTGGCCGGTGACGGTGGTCGCGCTCGAGAGCACGGGAGCGGTGGCGACGACCGGTTCGGCGGCGGCGGCGCTCGGAGCAGCCGAATCGTAGGCCGGCTCGACGAGCATTTCCTTGGCGGTCTGGGCGGAGGCGGTACCGGCCAGCAGGACCATGGCGCTGGCGCACAGGAGTTGGTTGATACGGACGTTTGCAACGAGAGGAGCGAATTTCATCAGAACTTACCCTAGCTAAATAGCGTGAAAGAGTAAGCTTTGAGGGAGGGAAACTTCCTAAGTTCAATGTTTTGAGGAAAAAATTTCCGCGCGTTATGAAGACGTGCATACAGTTTCTCATCAGCTAATGCGCTGATGAGTCGCCAGTGGCGTTACCATTGTTGAAATGCAGATTAGTGGAGTTCCTATGGACTTGTAGGAATGCCATCCCGGCGGCAGCGGCTTACAGCGCTGTAGCGAAGTCCAGTTCAAGGAAATGGCGATCGACACGAAAAAGCCCCTGCAAGCTGGGATCTTCCAGCGTGCCGGGGCTTTGTCCTTCATTCCAATCCTGGCGTCGGGCGGCGCCAGGAAAGGGGCGTCTTAGTACTCGTAAGCGCCGATGTCGTGTGCGCCGCCGCGCGGACGGGCCACGCCGGCGAAGTCGACCTTCGGTGCACGGGTCGCGGTGCCCTTGTTGATGGCAGGCGAGGTGCTCTTCAGGCGGTAGTCGCCGGTACCGTTCACCTGGTAGTTGACGAACTGCGGTTCGGCCGAGACGGTGCCGGTAACAGTGCCCTTGGCCAGGAATGCGCGGCCGGTGTTGAACACCAGGTTGTTGGCGTAGCGGTTGTTGGTGCCGACCTTGCCCATCTCGGTGATGCCGTAGCCGTTACGGTAGACGATGTTGTTGGCCACGTAGTTGTTGCTGGTGCCGGCAGCGGTGGCGCCGCTGTCGCCATGACCGATCACGATGCCCATCTTGTTGCCGAAGATGGTGTTGTTGACGAAGGTGTTCGACGTCGCGCCGTGCCAGCTGTTGATACCGACCGACGCCACGCCCGAGATGATGTTGTTCGAGACGGTGTTGTTCTGGTTGGTTACGTAAATACCCTGCACGGTGTTACAGCTCTGGGCAGCGACCCACTGGGCGCCGACGTTGCGCACCACGTTCGAATCGATGACCGCGCCGCCGCCCGGACCCCAGGCGTCGATCGCCGCGCCGCCGCTGCCGTTGCAGCCGCCAGTGACCTTCAGGTCATGCACGAAGTTGTTCGAGATGATCTCGTGGCCGCCTTCAGCCAGGATGCCGATACGGCCGGTGCCGCTGATGTCGAAGCCGACGATGTCGACGTAAGCGCCCTTCGAGTTCCAGGCCAGGCCGGTGCCCGAGAAGACGATCTTCGCGCCCCATTTCACGTCCGACTGGAAGCGGATGCGGGCGGTCGCGGTGCCGCTGCGGGTAGTGCGGATGCCGGCACTGGAAGCCGAGGGGGCCGCCACCTTATAGGTGCCGGGAGCGACGTGGATGACGTAGCCGGCGCGGGCCAGGGCGTCGGCGCGGGCGATGGTTTTCACCGGCTTGGCTTGCGTGCCCGGGTTCGAGTCCGAACCGGTCGGCGAGACGTACAGGTGACCGGTAACATTGGTCGCGCTCGGAGTCATCATGGTGCGATCCGATTTGGCCGTGCCCGTGCCGGTTGTGACGTTCGACAGGACCGCCGTCGGAGCGGGCGAGTCGTAAGCTGGTTCAACAGTGGCGCCTACTTCAGCGCCGGCCGGGAGCGTCGCGGCAGCGGCGCTTCCGGCCAAAAGGACAGTGGCGCTGGCGCACAGCAGTTGGTTGAGACGGACATTAGCTACAGCGGAAACGAATTTCTTCATTGAACTTACCCTACCTAAACATCGTGAAAGAGTAAGCTTTGAGGGCAGGAAACTTCCTAAGTTCAATGTTTTTGAAGAAAAATTTCCGCGCTTTATCAAATGCGCTAGGTTAATTTCTTTGAGGTAAAAGAAGTTGCTCTGAGTTGGCAACGGAATACGGTGATTGACCACATGGTGTGGCGCTGATCCGGCCTCGGGCGTACAAGCATGGCCGCGTAACGGGCAGGGTGAAAAGGGGGAGGATTTGAAGCGCCTGATAAGACGCTCGGGCAGGGCACAGCGTCAAAGCCGATCGCCGGGCTCCGGAGCATTACCTGGGAATGTCGCTAGCGGATACCTCGGCGGCCTCGTGCGAAAACGTAGTCGACAGGATCACGAAAAGCCGGTGAGCTCGGCATCTATAGACTGGGAGGGCACTGAAGGTCTGTTCGGAGAAAACAGCGGCTGGTATGAAAATAAGGAACGGACGCCGTGGCTAAGGACGTCACGTCACCTTTGTTACCTGTCACAACGGCTTTTCCTGGATCTCAGCGCAACAAGCCGTGCTCTTTCAAATCGTGGATCAGTAGCTGGACTCCCTGTTCAAAATCACGCGGAACGTAGTCGAAGTCCGTAATGAACGCACTCAGATCGATATTCTTGTTTTCCTGAAAACGCTGCACCTGCTCAGTAGAGATTGGGCTGATCCCCATTTTCGACAGCAGCGCTACTCCGCGGTGAACGAGTCCTGCGGGAAGGGGGACCAATCTTGCCTGCCGGCCCAGGCTGGACGCTGCACACACTATGAGCTCGCGATTCGAATAGGCCTTGCTGCCGCCGATGTTGTACGACTTGTTGTAATACTTGGGGTTAAGCAATGCCGTTTCGTAGGCTTTGACGAGGTCGTGGATCAGTACCGGTTGAATCAGGCTTTCCCCCTTTCCGATCAAGGGCATGACCGGATAACGCGCCACGGCCCGGACGAGCCGCGAGATGTTACGGTCATCCTTGTGACCGTAGATCATGGTTGGACGGATGATGGTCCAGGGGCAGCGGTAGTGTTCTTGGATATACGTCTCAGCCAGGCGCTTGCGTTCGGCGCTTTCTGAGGGCAGGCGCGTAAAGATTCCAGTCGACCCAGTAAAGACAATGTGGCGAATCGAGGCCTGGCTTCGCAGGACGGCCTGGTGTATGTGTTCCGCAAACCAGATATAGCCTGTATTCACAATGGCTTCGCAGCCTTCGAGCGATTGCGCCACTCTGTCGACATTCGATATGTCGTCCACCTGGCGCACGTCCACGTCGGAATAGGGCCCGAAATTTCGCTTACCCTGGTTGCGGACGATGGCGACTATCCGATATGAGGAATACAGCGCAGGTATCAGCCTGAATCCAACTTCCCCTGTCGCTCCGATGACTGCGATTGTCGTCATGAACTCTCCTGTGGTTCGATATCGCCTTGCTCTGCTGCCCACCGGCGCAATGCGCCACGCGCGCTTATGCTAGCGTTTGGCAGACGCGGCAGCGCGCGGAGCACCCGGCACCACGACAGGCCGTGCAACCAGCTCCTTCACGAAGCGGCGGATACGGTAGGTATGCATTTCAAACAGCAGATAGGACAAATAAGCACCGAGCAGCAAGGTCGCCAGCATGCCCAGGTACACGGCAAAGTGCAGCGGCTCGCTGGGCGACAACTGGCGCAACCCGAACTGGGTCGACGCCACATGCTTGAGCAGGAAGATCAGCGGCAGGTGCAGGACATACAGGCTGAACGAGAATTCAGCAAAAAACTTGCCGACCCGGGCCAACGGCCGCGCCAGTTTCGATGTCGGTGCGGCCTTGAACTGCAGACTGCATAACAGCATCAGAAACATCACGCTGAGGAAGAGGTCCATTCCCAGGGTGGTTTGATCGAATTTGTCATTGTCTCCGGTCAGCCGGAAGTACGCGGATGCCACGGCAAGCGGTAGCAGCCAGAGGTAACGCATGCCGGTACCGCACTCGATCCGCACGCGCGAAAATGCGACGCCGAGCAGCCAGATCGCGAAGTACAAGATGATTTCGACCGGCAGCACGACCGCCGCCAGAACGAGCGCGGCACCGCTGGCAAGACGCGTGCCGGTGCGACGCGTGGTGAACAGCAGGACCAGCAAAGGGAACAGCACGTAATACCAAGTCTCGTTGGCCAGGCTCCACAGTGCATAGTTGCCGCCGAAATCGGACAGGATCACGCGCTGCAGGCCGAGCAGATTGCCGATGAACGATAGCGCCGAAAACTCGTTGGTGGATGAGAAGTCGATGGTGTTCGGGAGGAGGACACCGGTGCCCACGCCAAACAGCAGGGTCAGCCCGAAAGTCGGGATCAACACTGTCCACAGGCGCGTTGCGCGGTCAATTGCATAGTTCGTCATGGCCCCGGGCTGCCCCATCTTGTTGAGAAGACTGCCGCCCACCAGCCACCCGCTGATAATGAAAAACACGAGCACCGCCTGGTGCGCGAAGCCGGTGGCGAAAGCAAAACCCTGGAACCAGAGAGAAGGATCCGCAAGCGTACGCAGTCCCGGATACATTTCGGCGCGCAGGTGCGCGGCGGCGACCACGAATGCGGCAAGACCGCGCATTAGTGAAATCACGATGGAATGCCAGTAATCATCGCCGAGCTGGCCATGAACCTGAAACGTCACTTTGGGCATTTTGATACTGCGCATGTTACGTCCTCGCAAAGGTTAGTCGCGTTCAGCCGCTGACACTTCCCGGAGCCGCGATTGATTACAGAAGAGAAATCATGTACTTGCTGTCAACAGGGAACTCAGTCCAAGCAAGCGGAAACGATCTAGAGCTAATCAGGTCTCATGCATTGTATTTTGGAGTTTCCTAGGCAGAGCAATACTGCAGCGGCGGACATATTGGTTGAGTTGGCGCAGTCGGAGCGTAATGAGCACCGAGGGAATTCGATTTGCTGCAGCGAGCCAGGAAAGACTAATCGGGAATATCCATGCTACGGATAGCCATGTTGGAAATATCCCCGTGTTCACTCGACGATATCAATTAGCCGAGGCTATACATTGAAATTACGCAAACGATTTTTGATAATGGTTCGGATCGCTTGGTAGCCAAGGGCACTCCACGCTCTTCAAATGGTGAATATTTATGTTGGAAAATAGTGAGGCTGGGAAATTTATAATCGCTTCTATTGCATCAGCCAAATGAAGCGATATGGGTGCCACGATCTATTTGTGGCCGTCCAGCGTTAGCCAGCGCAAATTCGTTCGGCTTCCTAGTCGCAGAGGCCGCTTTCAGGGCGGCAATACTTCGTTCTGCTGCAGCGTTGCGCCGTCCGCAACACAGCGCCTGCCCAGGCGCTTATTTCAGGCGCGCTAAATGCAATATGGAAAGCTCGCTAAAGAGGCAGCAGAGTGAGCATTGATGCTCATCAATCCAAGGATCCTTAAAAACAAGACAATCTAACGGCGGTTGGCAGGCGTTCAATTTCTCAAGAATGCAGCGGAGCATATTTCAAAGAACTGCTTGCGAAAGTTTCCTTGGCATAAATTTCTACAGAGAGTGAATATGCTTGCGACTGTACCTGTGTTTTGGAAACATGCTGCTACTGTTCTCACCGGCACCGTCGTAGCGCAAGCCTTGCCCCTGTTGATTGCACCACTCATTACACGACTGGCGACGCCGGCAGATATGGGGGCGTTCAGTATCTGGTTGGGCGTCATTGCCATCGCCTCCACCGTTGCAAGCCTGCGGCTGGAAGCCGCGATGATCCTCGACCATGACCCAAGCGCCCAGCAGACCTGTTTCAGTGTTGTGGCCTATTTCTCGACTCTGCTTGCGATTGTGATTACGCTCTGTGCGGTTCTGGCACGCATAGGGGGCATTCCGCAGGCGCAAAACATGTCGTGGTTTGGCTTGCTGACCATTGGGATCGGCACCTGGCTGACTGCCTACAGCCATATGGCGAGCGCGTATGCAACCTCCTACCGTGCCTTTGGAAAGGCAGCCCTCGTCAAGGTATTCGGTGCGGGAGCGATCGCTCTGGGTCAACTGATCCTGCTGTTGATCGGTGTAGGCGGAACGGCTCTATTGGCTGGACAATTGATCGGGCTCGTAGCCGGTATGGCCGCAGCAATTATCCTGCTTGCACCGCCGCGCGCCAGTATTGGCATCAAGCTCAGCAATGCACAACGCAAGTACCTCGCAAAGCATCAGTCCTTCTGGCGTTTCTCGCTGCCAGCTGGTTTGCTCAACATGGCAGCCGGAAAATTTCCATTGTTTTTGATTGGTGCGAAATACGGATTTGTGGCGGCAGGCTGGTTTGCCTTGACCGAACGAATATTGACGGCCCCCATCTCGCTGCTTGCGGCCTCTGTGCTGGAAGTCTTCAAGCGCCAGGCAGTGCATGAATTCCAGACGCTTGGAAATTGCAAGAAAGCATACCGAAGCACCTTCAAGGCGCTCGTCCTCCTTGGTTTCGGCCCTGCCTTGTTTATCTTCCTGTTTGCACCAGACCTTTGCGCATGGGTATTTGGCGAACCGTGGCGCGGCGCGGGGGAGTTCGCGCGAATCCTTGCGCCGCTGTATTACTTTAATTTTGTTGCCAGTCCTCTGAGTTATGTGTTCTTCGTTGCAGGCAAGCAAAAAATAGAATTTGTCTGGCAAATTGCCTTGTTCATTACCACGATCTCCGTCTTCCTCGCTCCGCTTTCGCTGACGCAAGTTCTCTGGAACTATACGATCAGTTATTCGCTGCTCTACGTGGTCTATCTGTATATGTCCCATCGGTTCGCGCAGAATCGCGAGGGAGTACGTGATCAGGTGCAGCACTCCACTACTGAGTGACCACAGTTCATCAGGTAACGCACCGGTACGCCGTGGCCAATAAATCATGCATGCCATAGATCTTCATCCGAACCGAGCGATGGCGTCACCGAAGGTGAAGTTCATCATTCATCTGGCGTTCCTGTTGTTGTTCCCAGGATTTTTTTTCTACCATACTTTGCTTGGGCTTGGGATAATTGGTGCCGTTCTGGGTGGCTACTTCTCCCCGGTCGCTTTCTTGTTTACATTGCCTTTTGTGTGGATTTATCTTATTGCGGTAAAAAGAGATAACAAGTATTTCCTCGATCTGGACTTTTATTTCATCCTGTATTTGGCCTATTGCTCTCTCGTGCTTGCCGCGAATTTTGCAAGCGGGGCCAACAAGGGGATCCTGGTAAGATACGTGGCGGCCCTGATTTTTTGTGTAGATACCTATATCATCTTCAGGATGATCGATTTTAAAGACAAGATTTTCATCGTCTTTGCTGCGGTATCGTTGATCCTGATGTCGGCAATTACGTTTTATTTTTCAATCGACGGCTTCTTCTATTTGCGCTCACTGGACGAGGCGACCAACCCGGAAAGCCTTGCCACCTATCAGGGGTTTGCGCGCTCCTACATCTATACATTTTTGATCGTGATTGCGGTCGTTAAATTCATTGGTGTGCGAATCCTGCTCTACGGACTGGCAATTGCTACCTTGTTTCTTAATGGCGCCCGTAGCGAATTCTCTGCCGTGCTGTTCGTGGTTCCGATCATCGAACTGTATTACGCGAAAAATAAATTCTATTCCGTCGTCCTTGTTTTTTTTCTCCTGGCATGGATTGGCTTGAACGCCGAGGCTATCGTCGGCAGCTTGCCGGATAACCGGATACTACAGTTATTCGATTTGTCGCATTCCAGTTCGGGTGTGGCTCGAGAGCAGCTGTCAAGAGAAGCATGGCATACGATTACTCAGAACCCGTTTTTCGGCGATTTTGGGAGTTACGCCGACGGTCACTATGCGCACAACATCCTGTGTGCATGGGTCGACTTCGGGTTGCTGGGCCTGCTCTTTCTATCGGCTCTATTGCTCTGGCCCGCATTGCACATGCTTGCCGATGGGTATTTCTCGAGGTCGAAATCGAGTGAATTCATGCTGGCCTTTGCGCTCGCCTGCATCACGATCCTGTGGGCGCTGACGGCGAAGAGCGTTCCCGATATGAGTGTTGGCGCCGCGCTCGGCGCATTTGCCAGGTATCGATACGAACAGGGGAGGGCCAGACGCAGGTCCCCGCGGTTTACAGGCTTGCCTGACGAAGACGCGAAACGCATTCAAGAACACTTGGTAGAAGCCCGAAGCCACGGGTGCGGCGGTGCGGCGCATTAGCGAAGGCAGTACGCCGGAGGCCGTCACGATGCACGGTCCCCGTGGGGTTTTCCAGGTGCTTTGAAGCCATGCATGTTGACTTGGCGGTGCATCGTTCGCAGCAGATGGTCCACTAGAAAGGTTGGTGCTCTACATGATGCCTTGGAAACTGATGATCGATATAGGCCACACTGCAATCGCGCTTCCTCTGGCCGCCGCGATCGCGGTATGGTTGATCACCGGACGGGCATGGAAGCTGGCGCTTTGCTGGTGTCTGATGTTCGCTGCGGGCTTGAGTCTGGTCGCATCGTCAAAAATAGCCTTCCTCGGCTGGGATACAGGCATCCGCTCACTCGACTTCAAGGCATTGAGTGGCCATGCCTTGTGTGCAACGGCCGTCCTCCCTGTTTTATTCTTCGTCACCCTGCAAGAAGCGTCACGGCCCTGGCGTACCGGCGGAGTGGTTTTCAGCATCTGTGTCAGCGTTGCCCTCTGCGTGCTTCTGGTCCATTTCGGGTTTCATACGGCGTCGGAGGTGTTGGCAAGCTCTCTGTTGGGCTTCTCTATCAGCCTGGGATATATACGCATTGCAAGAACTTTGCCCGCACCAAACCTTCATCGGTGGACGGTTCCGATGAGCTTACTTGCCTTTGCCCTGATGTTTGGCATCAAGCCATCCGCGGTCAATCACAAACTGGATGACGTTGCGCTTTACTTTTCGGGTCGGGACCATCCTTATAAATGGTCCGAGAAATTGGTATGCAAGGTCCATAACCCGGCCAACCCTGTGGACAGGTGGAGGGGCGACAAGCACATCGAAGAGGCACAGTAAAGTGAGGCCGGCTTCATGGTACGAACGACGAGGTTCAAGCGCGCCCACGGCAGCACGTCGTTTCCGATAATGGAGCGGATCTGCAGTGCAGCGGAAGTCATTGACAGCATCGGCGCAACGATCTGTTCCTGATTCCGTGCCGCGTATCGGTAGCAGGAGAAACCATGCAGCTGCCGGTGTTCCAAACCTTTCGTTTGACGCATTCCCGCGCGCTCAGGGAGATGATGAGCGGCGCGCCACGCGCGCGATCGAGGGATTCGGCTGACCGATGGGCGCTGTCGAAGACCTGCGTTGGCGGGAAATGTCAGTGCGTGATTTCAGACCCGGGCATCGACGGCACCAGGACCGGACCGTCGCGCATGGATGAGAACGAACTGCCGTGATAAGCCCTTTGCCGGGCGGCCCGGCTCAATGGGTAATGCCGTCGCGGCGCACCACCTTCAGGATGGTCAGAAGGATGATTTTTAAGTCGAAGGCCAGGGATTGGCGGCGCAGGTAATACACGTCCAGTTCCACTTTTTCCGGTATCGGCAATTCGTCCCTGCCGTTGATCTGTGCCCAGCCGGTCAGGCCCGGGCGGATCACATGGACGCCTTTCTCGGTGCGCATCTGAATCAGGTTGTCCTGGTTGAACAAGGCCGGCCGCGGACCGACGACACTCATTTCGCCACGCAGGATGCACCACAACTGCGGTAATTCATCCAGGCTGGACTTGCGCAGGAAGCCGCCGATCGGTGTCAGGCATTGGTCGGGATTCTGGAGGAGGTGGGTCGCGACCACCTGGGTACCCACCCGCATCGTGCGCAGCTTTGGCATCGAAAAAATGACGTTATGCCGGCCGACCCGGTTCGACCAATACAGTGCCGGTCCTTCCGAGGTCAGCTTTACCAACAGGGCGACGATGATCAACGGGACAATAAAAATAATCGAAGCAAGCAACCCGAGAAACAAGTCGAAGAAGCGCTTTACCATTCTTCATCCTTTCGATCTGAGTTTCAAAGGACAACCATTTGTTGTGCACAGGCTGTACGCCGGCAGTCGAATGTCATCGTCCGGGACTTTGGTACAGGCATAGGTGCCGACTCCATGACTGGCTCGGCCTGTTATCAGGAACAGGCAGCAAGGAAGCGTCGACCCAGCACCGGATAGGTGAGGTTCTCGAGCACGAAGGCCTTGCCCCGTTCTCCCATCGCGCGACGCTCGTCGGCAGGGAGCGCCAGCAGGGTCCGGATTCCCTCGACCACCGCCCTGGGGTTGTCAGGCTCGATGGTCAAGCCGCAACCGGCTTCGCGCACCGGATCATTCCCTGCCTCTACCGCATGCAAGACGGGACATGCCGCCATCATGTAGTCCATCAGTTTGTTTGGAGCGATTCCAAAGCGATACAGCGGATGCCGGTGCCAGCCGATGTAGGCAATGTCGAAGTGAGTCAGCAAGGAAGGGACACGGCTTTTCTCGACGGGATCGAGAAAATAGATGTTGTCCAGATTTTCGCGGGATGCGCGCTCCTGCAGGCTCGCCTTGCTCGGGCCACCGCCGACCAGCACAAAGGCGACCTTCTCGCCCTGCATCAGCCTGGCCGCGTCAAGCATATTGTCGAGTGCATTCGACACCCCGTGGGTGCCCGCATAGCCGACGATGGCGCTGCCCTGCGCGCGCAGGCGGCCGAGCGTGGCGCCAACTTCGTCCGGTAAGTCGGGACGGTCTGTCAGCCATTCGCCCGGATCGATTCCGTTGGGTACGAAATGCAATTTCTCAGGCGCCAGGCCGCGCGACATCATGTATTCGCGTACCTTGGGGAGCATCGACACTACCCGGTCGGCATGGCGGTATGCATAGTCCTCGGCTTGCTGGACCAACATGATAAAAGGATGCCATTTTGACATCCCTCCGAGTTCCATCGGGGAGAGTGGCCACAGGTCGTGCACCTCGAACAGTAGTTTTGCTTTGGCCAGCCGTGCAATGCGGTGGGCCGGCCAGATATCCATCGGATAGGTGCTCGACGCGATTACCACGTCCGGTTTGTACGCCCGCGCTATATCTTTGCTCTCGAGGTACAGGGCGGTTACGAAGGCGCTCATATTCCTGACCCGCCCGATGCCATTCCCGTTATACGGCGGCGTGCGATACCAGCTGTATTCCACGCCGTCGATGGTTTCGTCGAGGCGCGCCTTGCCTGCCAGGTCGGGCTGCCGGGCCCGAATGTGCGAGCGGTCCGCAGCAAGGATGCGAACACGGTGTCCGGCGCGCACCCATTCGCGAGCCAGATAGTAAGGGCGGTATGCCATGCCGTGGCGTGGCGAGCCGGCGTAATGATTGATCAACAGGATATTCATTCGACTCGCTCCAGATACTTGGGAAAAAGACTCACACCTGGCGCGAATGCGCACAGGCTATGCCAAAACAAATCGCTGGCCGCATCCTCGCCTTCAGGGAAAAGGGTGATCGTCGCTTCATACCGTCTTGCCATTGCCAATGACAGGCCCGCAACCATCGTGATGGGAAACGCGAGCACGCTCGATCGATGAAGTGAATATAAAGCTGCCTGGATATGCGCCATGGTGGGCGGTGTTATCTGAACCAGGAACCTTCGGCTGGCCAGTGTGAACAGGCAGCGCCTGCATTTGCTTTCATAAAATACAGAGGTAACGACCTTAAGCATAAGACGCCCCTTCATACTCTTTTGATCCGCCTGCATGCTCAGCACCCTCCACAAGGCAGGAAAGGGTGGACGGCAAGCGTTGCGAAAAAAGGGAAATGGTCTGCAGAAAGGCAGGCGCATAAAATATACTTGTCTTGCATGTCGGCCATGCCAGCCTGTTTTCAATACACCTTACCTCGAGGGCTTTTTATATCTGCTCCACGGGCCAACGCGCATAATAAATAGTCGCATAAACATGGGGTCGGCCTTTTGATGTTGACGAGATGCGCAGGGATTATTTCCCCTTATGACGTAGTGGGGGCCTCGCAGTCGTTCCGGATCGATCATGTTTGGCGCGCCTGGTAAAGCTGCATGGCAGTGTTATATCGTCTCGCTGCACGTTCCTCCTGGTTTCGCCGAGCGTCGCGCCCTTATGCCCTGGGCATGAGAGCGTCTAATAAGGCCTTCGGGGCAAGGTGCAGCGGCGAAGACAGCAGGTCTGTACGGAGAAACGATGCAATCCAGCAATGGAGATTTGCCAGGCGCTCAAAGGTGCCGGTAGACGGTCTCACGCTTTCACGCACGCTTGCCTAATGGTCGACCTCACTTATTTCGAGCACCGGCTCCGTCGCTTTTTTCGTGGAAGGTGGCGGAAGCAGATGGCTGCTGGCGCCACGGCCGACTGCGGGAGACTTGCTTTGCAAGCGATAGTCTCCGGAGCCGTTTGGCTGATAGTTCATAAATAAGGGATCGGCAGAAATGGTTCCACTAACCGTACCCTTGACGCGCCAGTTATTTCCGTTGGAATGCACCAGGTTATCGACATAGCGGTTGTTGCCACCTACCTTGCCCATTTCGCTGATGCCGTAGGCATTGCGATAAACGATATTGTTGGCAACGTAATTATTCTGGGTGCCGACTGCCGTCGCGCCACTGTCGCCCTGCCCGATGACGATGCCCATCTTGGAATTGAAAATGGTGTTGTTGACGATTGTCGAATCCGTCGCGCCGTGCCAGCTGTTGATGCCGACCGATGCAACGCCCGAAATGATGTTGTTCGAGATGCGGTTGTTGTGGTTGGCGACATAAATGCCCTGCACGGTATTGCAGTTGCGTGACGCGAGCCATTGGCCGCCGATATTCCTGATGACATTGGAATCGATGACGGCGCCACCAACTGCGCCCCAGATATTGATGGCGGCGCCGCCACTGCCGTTGCAGCCGCCACTGACCGTAAGGTCATGGATGAAATTGTTGGTGATGTTCTCCCTGCCGCCCTCGGCCAGGATACCGATACGGCCGGTGCCGGAGATATCAAAGCCATCGATGTCCACATAAGCGCCTTTCGAGTTCCAGGCGATCCCGGTACCCGAAAAGACAATTTTCGCCCCCCATTTCACGTCGGAGACGAATTTGATGCGAGCGGAGGCCGTGCCGCTCTTCGTGGTGCGGATCCCGGCACTGCGCGCCGAGGGAGCGTTGACTTCGTAGGTGCCGGGACCCACGTGGATCGTACAGCCGGGGCGGGCTAGCGCGTCTGCACGGGCAATGGTCTTCAGGGGCTCGTCCCGCGTTCCCGGGTTGGCGTCGGAGCCCGTAGTCGCGACGTAGAGATGCTTGGTGCTGTTGCACGAGGCGAGCAGGATACACAGGCTGGCGCATAACACGCCAGGGGCGGGGGATCGAAGCCCGGCAACCCGGCGGCCGGCCATGCCGGCCTGCCTGCCAGTGCGGGCAGCGAAGGTGTGGCGCGCGCCGGCTGCAGCGTGAATGGCGGAGGCCACGCTGGCTTTGATGTGCGCAGGGCGGCCTCGTATTACGTTAAGAATCTTCTTAAGGTTCATGGGAAAATTCGTGACTGCTCCGTGGTTGTCAGCGGGCGTGGGCGTCGCCTTACCAGACCAGGCCTTCATAAAACCGGAATAAATTGTCCTTGGTGTTTTCTTTCCAGTTTGTTTCGACCTGCCGTGGATGGGTCACCAGACAGATTCTGCGATATGCGCGCAAGGCATCCGCCGGCGAAGTTGGGTAGAAGTATTGCGGGGCCGGGCGATCGGCGATGTAGATGTCGATATGATCGAGCAGGGCGCGGTCGTACGCTTCACATTCGATACCGCAGTCCTGGCGCAGCTGCGCGTCGGCGAGAATCTCGGTGTTGTTCACCTTTAAGCGCCGGTTTGCAAAATCGCCATGACTGGCCACGGTCCGCATTTTCCTGCCGAGCTGTTGTTCAACGCGCGAAAAGTTGGCGATGAAATTGGAACGGATCTCCGACATCCTGCTGCGTAGGGCGATCGGGCACCTGATCTTGTTCTTTTTGGCGTAAGTCGCCAGCTCTTCATAATGGTAGCTGGCTTCGCTTCCGTATTCTTCTATTTCGCGCATCAGGCTGAAGTCCAGGGTCGATAACCTGAAATAGAAACTGGACTGAATGCCGTACTTTTTCTCGATGTCGAACAGCTTGCGCGTGGTGCGCAGGTCGGTGTCGATGTCGTGGCGATGGACGAGAACTTTTTCCGGAAGACACCGGCCTTCGCGCACCAGGTCGAAGTAGCCGCGCACCGAGGTCTGCATGTATCCGGCCTCCTGCGCCGAACGCACTACCTCTTCGTAGCCTGGCAGCTGGGAGGGCATCAGGTAATCGCAATACAAACGGCTGAGCATCGTAGTCATTGCAGGGAATATTTCGCGCGATAAGGTTGGAAACCGAGCATTTTCTTGAACGTCCTGAGGCCCGGACTGGCACCGAAGTAGGTGTCATACATGAGGTATTGATAGCTACCTGCTTCGATCAGCTGACAAATGATTTCCGTCACCATCAAATGCATGATGCCGTCGTTGTTGCGTACGCCGATGACCCGCGTGAACGAGGCGAAATTACCGTAGAAGCCGAGTTCTCCATATGCCATCAATTTGCCTGCAGAATTCAGCACGCCGTAATACTTGAAATTGATTTCGGACTGGTAGCTGGTCTTTTTTTCCAGGTAAGCCTCATCCATCGGCCGCCCTTGGCGGATCTCGACCGAATTGTTGATTTCGTAGATATCGTCAATAAAATCATTCCTGTCTATTTCGACCACAGTGTAGCCCTTGCCTTTGGCTTTCCTGGCGTGGCGGTCCGCCGAATTGCGGCCCTTGATGTGCTGCATATACTCTTCGCGCGTACGGAATTTCGTCAAATCGACCAGGGCGGCTCCGACCGACTTGTTCGGGAAAATCTTGTACTTCGGATGCGGTTTTGTGTAATACCTGTAGTTTCTTTCGACGTTTTCCGGATTCAGATCCATATGGAATTGCAGCCGCACGACCGGCAGCCGGGCAATCGTGGTGACCTGGTCAAACAGTTGCGATAGCTTGGTTAACATGTGTGCGTGCTCCGTAGAAATCGGTCAATCTTGCTGCCTCTATGCTCCAGTTGTATTTCTCCAGTACGGCCTTGCGGCCGCGTTCGCCCATCGACTTCGCAATGTCGGGGTTGGTGACGAGATGGTCGATTGCGTTAGCGATTGCTCGAGGATCAAGCGGGTCGACGCAGATGCCGCACTGGTTGCCTTCGATGATGTCGCGCCACAGCGGAAAGTTCGAGGCGATCACCGGAATGCCGGATGACATGTACTCGAACATCTTGGTTGGCAGGGAATCAATATGGTTCGGCAGGGGAAGAAGGGTGACCATCCCCGCCACCGAGCGCGACATGACCTCGCGTACGCCGGCGCGGTCAAGGAATCCCAGGTCGCTGACATGCTGCCAGCCCGGATGTGCCCTGACTTCCGCTTCCGCTGCCGGGTCGCAAAAGCGTCCGGCCAGGTTCAGCCGCGCTCCCGACCGCAGCATCGTGCCTGCCTCTACAAGCTGGCGAATGCCGCGGATGCCGCTGATTGCACCGACATAGCACACCTCGTTGCGCTTCCTGGTCCAGGACAGGCTGTCAGCCAACTCGTCAATGATGGGGAAATTGTTGATATCCACCGTGGCAGGATTGATCTTCAGGAACGAGTCGCGGATGAAAGGCGTGGCCGTGATGATCCCGTCGAAGCGGGGGCAGGCAAAGCGTTCATAGGCGGAGAACAGCGCCGGCAGCACGCGCCGCGACACGGGGCCCAGATAAGGCTTGCCCTGCAGTTGGCGAGGAACATCCTCGTGCGAGTCGAAGATGACCGTCTTGCCCCGGCGTTTGAGCTTGAGCCCGGCGGGAATCAATTCGGGATCGTGGAAGTGATAAATATCCGCATCCAGGGCGACGGCCTTGTCGAACACCCTCCCGGTGGTCTTGAAGATCCGCTGCAGCCGGCCGGGCAGGCGGCCCACGTCCGCGATGGTGACCCCATCCAGGCGGGCGTCGCCTTTGCCGTCGGCCACCACCAACGTCACGTCGTACCCGTTTGCCGCCAGCGTGCGGCATTGCTTGATGAAGATCCTCGGATCGTTGCGCGGATGGGCAGAAGTGAGATGAACGATCCTGCACATGGTGTGCTTCCTGATAAAAAAATCAATAAACGTATCCGGCCCGCTGCCACCGGCAACGGGCGAGCCCGATTGATCGACAGCGCCAGGGTCAGGGCAGCAGGGGGGCTGCGGCGGCCACGCTCGGCGCCTCCGCTTCCTCGTCAGCGCGGTCTCCGCCAGGCAGCGCCACCCCGGCCGCGCTCAGCAGCGTGGCTGCGACCATGTGGGCCGACTCGGCTGCCAGGTAGGGACCCATGGGCAGGCTGATCACCTTGGCCGCCATCTCGCGTGCGACCGGACAGGCATCGGGCGAAGACAGGTGGGCATACGCCGGCTGCATGTGGATTGGAACCGGGTAGTGCACCGCGGTGGGGATGCCGACCGCATGAAGGGCTGCCTGGATACGGTCGCGTTCCTCGACCACCGCCGTATATTGGGCGTACACGCTGGTACGCTCGGGCATGCGGCCGACCAGGCCGATCCGGCCCGACAGCAGGGCGTCGTAGCGGGCGGCCACCCTGGCGCGTTGTTCCAGCTCCCATTCGAAACGTTCCAGCTTGGCCAGCACGATCGCGCATTGCAGCGTATCCATGCGGCCGCCGACGCCGATACGGGTATGGACGTAGCGGCGCGACTGGCCGTGGACACGGATTTCGCGCATCGCGCTGGCGAGGCCATCGTCGCTGGTGAAGATCGCGCCGCCGTCGCCATAGCAGCCGAGCGGCTTGCTGGGGAAGAAGCTGGTGCAGCCGACGGTCGACAGGTTGCAGCTTTTCTTGCCGCGATAGGTCGCGCCAAAGCTTTGGGCCGCGTCCTCGACGACGGCGAGCCCATGGCGTGCGGCGATCGCATTGATCTCCTCCATGTCGGCCGGTTGACCGAACAGCGACACCGGCATGATCGCACGCGTGCGCGGCGTTATTTTTGCTTCGATCAGGCTGGGCGACAGGTTGCAGCTCGCCCGGTCGATGTCGACGAAGACCGGGGTGGCGCCGAGCAGGACGATGGCTTCGGCGGTGGCGATGAAGGAGAACGGGGTGGTGATGACTTCGTCGCCCGGCTTGACGCCGAGCGCCATCAACGAGATCACGAGGGCTTCGGTGCCCGACGCGACGGTAATGCAATGGCGCGCTCCGGTGTACTGGGCCAGGCGCGTCTCGAGTTCGGCCACCTCGGGTCCCATGATGTACTGACCGTGGTCGAGCACGGTCTGGATCCGCTCGTTGATCAGTTCGCGTGAGGCTTCGTATTGTGCTTTGAGGTCGATAAATTCCATGTCGAATCCGTGAGTTCAGGGTTGGGGTGCGCCGTTTTCCGTGCGCGGCACCAGCATGCAGACGCCGTCCTGCAACAGGTAGAGGTCGCCCGTGTGCGGGCAGCGCGCCTCACCGTTGCCGCCGATCCTCAGGGGCAGGCGCTCGCCGTGGCGGCTCATCCAGCCGATTTGGCGCGCCGGCACGCCGGCCATGAGGGCAAAGGCCGGCACGTCGCGGGTGACGACCGCGCCGGCGCCGACGAAGGCATATTCGCCGACCGTCACGCCGCAGACGATGGTGGCGTTGGCGCCGATCGTCGCCCCACGCCTGACCAGGGTGCGGCGGTACTCGCTCTTGCGCTCCACCGCCGCGCGCGGATTGTGGACGTTGGTAAACACCATGCTGGGGCCGCAGAACACGTCGTCCTCCAGCGTAACCGCGTCGTAGACGGAGACGTTGTTCTGGATCTTGACCCGGTTGCCGATCTGTACGTCGTTGCCGATGAAGACATTCTGGCCGAGCGAGCAGGCGGCGCCGATGCGCGCGCCGCCGCAGACGTGGGCGAAATGCCAGACGCGGGTGCCGGGTCCCAGGGTGGCGCCGGCGTCGACGATGGCGCTGGCGTGGATCTGCCCTTCGAGGCTGTGCCGGTCCATGATCAGTACTCCAGCGGCAGCGCGACACGCTTGCCGTCGCGCGCCGACATATAGGCGGCCACCAGCACCTCGAGCGACTTGAGCCCTTCGCGCCCGTCGGTTTCGGGCTCGGCCTCGCCGCGCAGCACCTTGATGACGTTGTCGTAGTAGAGCGGGTGGCCGAAGCCGTAGACCGAGGTGGTCTGGTAGCTGGCTTCGTGCACCTTGTCGTCGTCCGGGTCGGGGTGGGCGAATTCCCATTGCTGCACTTCGTTCACGGCCACCCCGCCGATGCGCACCGTGCCGTGCTCGCCGAGGATGGTGATCGAGCCTTCCAGGTTGCGCGGATAGGTAAGCATGGTGACATTCATGGAGCCGAGCGCACCATTGCGCCAGCGCAGGCTGATGACGCCGGTGTCCTCGACCTCGATGTTACGCGCCAGCGTGGCAGTATAGGCCTGCAGGCTTTCGACAGGACCGACGATCCAGTCGATCAGGTCGACATAGTGGCTGGCCTGGTTCATGAAGGCGCCGCCGTCGAATTCCCAGGTGCCGCGCCATTTGGCGCTGTTGTAGTACTCGTCGGGCCGGGTCCAGAACACGTTCAGGTTCACCATGTAGATGCGGCCGAAGCGCTTTTTCTCGACGGCGTTCTTGAGCAGCTGGAGGGTGGCGTTGCGCCGGTTCTGCTTGACCACGAACAGGCGCACGCCGGCGGCGTCGGCCGCGGTGACCATGCGTTTGCCGTCCTCCCAGCGGGTGGCCATCGGTTTCTCGGTGATCACGTGGCGTCCGGCGTTCGCGATCCGGACCGCCTGTTCGGGATGCAGGCCGGACGGGGTAGTGACGATGAAGGCGTCGGCGTCGCAGCGGTCGAGCATGGCGTCGAGGCTGGTGTAGGCCTCGGCGCCGGTCTTGTCGGCGGCCTGGGCAAGGGCGCGCGGGTCGATGTCGCACACGCCGACCAGTTCGCAGCGGTCGCGGTGCTCACGAATGGCGCCGAAGTGGTTGTTGGCAATGCGGCCGCAGCCCACCAGGGCAAAGCGGATCTTGCGGTCGAGGATGGCAGGGGGATAGTTGCGCATGATCTTCTCCGGTAGCGGCTCAGGCCTTGACGACGTGGGGCAGGCGTTCGAGGTAGACGCCGCGGGTATCGACGATCAGGTTGGCGTAGCGGCGGATCATGTCGTAGTCGAAAGCGCTGTGGCTGGTGGCCAGCAGCACCAGGTCGTAGGAAGCCAGCGAATCCGGGGTCAGCGCCACGCTGGACAGGTCGAAGCGGTGCTCGCGCATGCGGGGGAAGACCGGCACGTGCGGATCCGAGTAGTCGACATGGGCGCCCTTGTCGCGCAGGATTTCCATCAGCTCGACCGAAGGCGACTCGCGCATGTCCTCGACGTCCTTCTTGTAGGCGATGCCCAGCACCAGCACGCGGCTGCCCATCACCGAACGGCCACGCTGGTTGAGCGCATCGGTCACCTTGCCGATCACCCAGTGCGGCATGTCGCTGTTGATCTCGCCGGCCAGTTCGATGAAGCGGGTGTGTAGGCCATACTGGCGCGCCTTCCAGGTGAGATAGAAGGGGTCGATCGGGATGCAGTGCCCGCCCAGGCCCGGGCCCGGATAGTAGGGCGTGAAGCCAAAGGGCTTGGTGGCGGCGGCGCGGATCACCTCGTGGATATCGATTTCCATCTTGTCGGCGATGATCTTCATTTCGTTGACCAGGCCGATGTTGACCGCCCGGTGGATATTCTCGAGCAGCTTGGTGAGTTCCGCCGCGCGCGTCGAGCTGACCGGCACGATGCGGTCGATCGCGGTTCCGTACAGGGCGACGCCGGCCTCCAGGCAGGCGGCGGTGCTGCCGCCGCAGACCTTTGGGATGGTGCGCGTTTCGAAATGCGGATTGCCCGGGTCTTCGCGTTCCGGCGAGAACACGAGGAAGATGTCGCGCCCGACGACCAGCCCGCGCGACTCGAGGCGCGGACGCAGTTCTTCTTCGGTGGTGCCGGGATAGGTGGTGCTTTCGAGCGAGACGAGCTGGCCGGGGCGCACGAAGGGCAGCAGGGCATCGGTCGTGTCGAGCACGAAGGACAGGTCGGGCTCGCGATAGGCGTTCAGCGGGGTGGGCACGCAGATGATCAGCGCATCGGGCTCGCCGGCGCGGGTGAAATCGGTGGTCGCCTCGAAGCCGGCCGCACGCGCCGACGCGATTTCGGCAGCCGGGATGTGCTCGATATAGCTCTGGCCGCGGTTGAGTTTGTCGACCTTGGTCGCATCGATGTCGATCCCGAGCACGCGGAAACCGACGGCCGCGTAGCGCAGGGTAAGGGGCAGACCGACATAGCCGAGTCCGATGATGCCGATGACCGCAGTGCGGTCGCGCAGTTTGGCCATGAGCTGCTGCAGGTGGGCCGATTGGTGTTCGTCGCGCATGTATATCCTCGCCAACAGTGGGGTAAGGTGGGGTGGGTGCTACGGGGGCCGTCTAGATCCGGAACGGCACGAATTTGTTGATCAGGCTGAGCCGCGCAGGTTCGGGCTCGGGCTCGGGCACCTGGGCCGGTGCGATGTTGGGAAGCTGGGGCGTGTATTCGCTGACGATGGCCTTGACCATCGACTCGATCATGCCGCGCTCATGGGTTTCGCAGGCCATCATTAGGCAGGTAATGCAGGTTTCCAGCACGCTCGGGCGCAGTGCGTTCTCCTTCATGCGCATGATGCGCGGATGCTCGCTGGGGAAGACCGTGCCGTCGGTCAGCAATTCCTCGTGCAGCTTTTCGCCCGGGAACAGGCCGACGAACTTCACTTCGATGTCGCCATCGGGGTTCTGCGGTGTCTTCTCGGTCAGGCCCGACATGGCCAGCAGCGTGCGCGCCAGCTCGACGATCCGTACCGGCTCTCCCATGTCGAGCACGAAGACGTCGCCGCCCTTGGCCATGGCGCCGGCCTGGATCACAAGCTGCGCGGCCTCCGGAATGAGCATGAAATAACGCGACACTTCCGGATGTGTGATCGTCAGCGGGCCGCCGCGGGCGATCTGGCGCTGGAACAATGGAATGACCGAGCCGGACGACCCCAGCACGTTGCCGAAGCGGACCATGCAGAAGGTGGTCTTGGTGCCTTGCCGGGCCGCCGCAGCCTGGAAGATGAGCTCGGCGATGCGTTTGCTGGCGCCCATGATGTTGGTCGGACGCACGGCCTTGTCGCTGGAGATGAGCACGCAGGTCTCGACCTGGTGGGCGGCGCAGGCCGTCGCCACGACCTGGGCGCCGAGCACGTTGTTACGCAGGCCTTCGACGATGTTCGACTCGACCAACGGCACGTGCTTGTAGGCGGCGGCGTGGTAGACGGTATCGACGTGGCCGTCGGACAGGATGCGCTCGAGCAGCTCGGCATTGCAGACCGAGCCGAGATGGGCGTCGATGCGCAGGTCGGGAAAGCGGGTGACGAGCTCCTGGCGGATCGTGTAGAGCGCGTACTCGGAGTGGTCGAGCAGGTGCAGCCGGGTCGGACCGAGCGTGACGATCTGGCGGCACAGTTCGCTACCAATGGAGCCGCCGGCGCCGGTCACGAGCACGGTCTTGCCCCGTACGCAGCGGGCAAACAGGTCGAGGCGGGGCGGTACCGGCGGCCGGCCGAGCAGGTCCTCGAACTTCAGCTCGCGGATCGAGTCGCGCGGGCGTGTCCGGTCGTCGGCCAGGTCGACCAGCCGGCTCAGGATCTTGGTGGTAACGCCGGCGCCGGCCAGGCGCTGCATGATGTCGCGCAGACGTTCGGCGGGCATGGCCGGCACGGCGATGACGACGGTGCGGATGCCGTGGGCCGTGACCAGGTCGGCCAGGCGGTCGGTATGGAAGACGCGAAGGCCGGCAATGGTGCGGTCGATCAGGGCGCGCTTGTCGTCGAAGAAGCAGACCGGGCGGTATTCGTCGCTGTTGCGCATCGTTTGCGCCAACTGTGCGCCAGCTTCGCCGGCTCCGTAAATCGCGACGGCGTCGGAGGCGGGGCGGCGCGTGCTGTGGCTGCGCAGGAAATTGCGCATGCCGATACGGGAAGCGACAACATACGAGAAAGCGATGAACCAGTAGATCGCGAGCGCACTGCGCGGGAACATCGTGTCATTCATGGCGAACGACACGACATAAGCGCATAACACTGCAATGCCGAGCGCAAATCCGGTGGTGCTTAACAGGCGTCCGTCGATAAAGCGAATGACGGCGCGATACAGGTCGGACATCGAAAAGGCGGCAATCGTCACCAGCGCCACAATAATATAGGAGGCGGGGGCGTAATTCGAGGCAAGTTTCATATCGCCACCTCGCAATAACATGGCGACGAGAAAACACAAAGGCAATGCCACCAGATCGATGGCAATCATCAGCGCTATTTTGGCAGTGCGATGCAGCGATACCATTCCTGCGCAAAACTGGCTTAATACTCGGGCGGATAAAGTGGGCATGGGATCGCGTAACTCGTCAGATGGGTTGCAGAAGGAGCGATAAAGACGATGCGCAAACAAACTAAATGGGCAAGGACTGAAATTGAATTTCGTTGGAAATAGTCAGGCTATAAGTGGAATCTGGGCGACGATTAGACTAACCGTTGCTGAGTAAGTTTATTATCGCGGTCCCTCGGAATGATGAGTTTGACCCCGCTCAACCGGGAATTCCGAATTAAAACGGAATTCAAGATTCATTTAATTAAAGAAATGTAATTAGGAAATAAATCGGCTTTTACTCGGCAATAGATTTCCGTTCGACAAGCAATTAATTTATTAAAGGAAATTAAATGCGCATGAGCCTGCGCCTTGGATTGCTGCTAAAGAAGGGCATCCGGCAGGGGCGTGGCGCATCCGCGACGGAGTCGGGAAGAAGGGGCGGCAGATGTCGCGGCGGATACGGCAGGAGGAAGGATCCGCCCGTAGGGCGGGCGGACTGTGCAGCGGCGATGGGTGGAGATGCGCTGGCGATATGGCGGAGCGCGCGGCAGCGCCCCCTGAAAATGCGTCAGGTCCCCGGACGCGGTTGCGGCGCCATTGGCGGCACCACGATGTTGTCGTTCAGGCGCAGGAACTTGAAGCCGGCCAGGCGTTGGCCCTGCCGGCCTTCGCGCGCGTTCTTCGCTTCGCGCTCGGCCGCGCGCGCCATGAAGGATTCGAAGGTTTCTTCACGCACCTTCGGTTCCGCCGAGTGCAGGAAGTGGCGTTCCCCGTTCGGCCCCAGCACCACCAGGCCCACGTGCGAGGCCCAGTGCTCGCCGTTTCTGGTCGAGATCACGTTCACGAAGTCGCCTTCCTGTAGCTGGCTGGCGATGCCGGCGACCTGCTCCTTCGGCACGAAGGCCTGGCGGCTGGTCTCGACCGGAATGTCGCGCACCGTGTTGTGGCGCGTCCTGAGGAAGCGCGCACGGTCCACCCGCATGTCGTAGACAGGTCCATTGGCGCCGGCCAGTTCGGCGCTGATGTCGGTGACGAGCCAGCGGTTCGACACGTTCCAGTCCAGTTCCGTGTAGTGGTTGCGCGTGGCCACGCCGATCACCCCGTCCTTGTAGCGGATGCGCTGCAGCATCCAGAAGAACTCTTCCCATGAACGCGAGAGCGCCATTGCGTAAGTGTGTTCCGCAAACACGACGCAGTCGCTGTGATCCAGGCTGAACAGCGGCAGGTTGTCGTGTACCTCAAACGGGAACTCGCCCAGCAGATTCAGGATGTAGGGCTGACCGATGTTCTTGCGGCCGATGGCGGCGATGCGCTTGCGCAAGTCCGGCTCGGCCTCGTGCTGCCAGGCCACGTAACGGCCGGCCTCGCTCGGGCTCATCTGGTAGATCTGCTTTTGCAGGATGGTCGCGAGCGGCGCTGGCGCCGGCTGCACGGTCGGGGAAGGCGGGGTGGCGCAGCCGGCGAGGGCGGCGCCGGCGAGGAGCAGGCAGGCGAAACGCATGGGTGGGGTCCTTGGGTGGCGAAAATCAGGACGCTAACGCGGTCCGAGCCATTTTGATAATGAAAATTCGTGATGCGGCTATAACCGTCTGTTGCTCGCTGTGTACATTCCTTCAAGTTATAGTTGTGAGACGACAAGTGATTGTCCAAAATATTTGCTTATAGATAATACTTATAATATGGCAGCGAACCGACTGCCGTGCATCACACCAATATCTATACCAGGAGAGAGATCATGTTCAAGCAGAAGCCGCTGGCGGCCGCCGTTTCGATGGCGATGTTCAGCCTGACCGCCTTGCCGGCCATGGCGCAGACCGCCGAGGCCCAAGCCCCGATGCAGACCGTCGAGGTCACGGGTATCCGTGCCTCGATGGCCAAATCGCTCAGCGTCAAGAAGAACGCTACCGCCAACGTCGAGGTGATCACGGCGGAAGACGTGGGCAAGATGCCCGACAAGAACCTGGCTGATTCGCTGCAGCGTCTGGCCGGCGTGGCAGTGCGTACCGACTACGATGAAGCCGAGAAGGTGTCGATGCGCGGCACCAACCCGGACATGTCACTGATCCTGTTCAACGGCCATACCGTCTCCGGCGGCGACTGGTACGTCGGCGACCAGGGTTCGAGCTCGCGCTCGACCAGCCTGTCGCTGATGCCGTCATCGGTGCTGAACCAGGCGCTGGTATACAAGACTTCGCAGGCCAACATCGTCGACGGCGGCCTGGCCGGTACCATCAACGTCACCACCCGCAAGCCGCTGTCGCAGAAGGAGCGCCTGTCGGGCGTGGTCAGCCTGGGCGCCAGCTATGCGCAACTGCCCGACAAGGCGGCGCCGGACCTGAACGCCTCGGTCAACTGGAAGAACGAGGCCGGCACCTTTGGCATCATCGCCCAGGGCTTCGCCGAGAAGCGCTACGTGCGCCGCGATTCGGTCTCGCGTTTCGCCTACGGCACCAGCAGCGGCTGGGACGTGATCAACACCGCGACCATGCTCGGCATCACCGACGCCTCGCTGGCCGGCACCGGCTACACGGCGGCCGACCTGAACGGCGTGCGCCTGCCGGGTTCGATGAGTTCGGAATTCGTCGAGTCCGTGCGCGACCGCAAGGGCGGCATGATCTCGATGCAGTTCAAGCCGAACGCCGACTTCGACGTGACCATGACCGGCTTCCACTCGTCGATGAACGCCAACAACAATGGCCGCCTGACCTCGGGCGCCATGTACTCGATGCTGCTCGGGAAGAACGAGCCGCTGGGTGGCACCGCGGCCTCGTCGCCGAACACCTATTCGAATGGCCAGCGCGTCTATGCCCAGATCCGCAACCCGGTGATCGTCACGGAGCGCACCATGTACGGCCACGAGCTGAAGGTACTGAAGGCGGCCGACATCGTGTTCCCGGACGGCACCACGCCCCAATACGTCGGCAACTCGGAAGGTTTCTACCGCGACGGCGCACAGGCGACCAGCTCCTTCCTGGACCTGGACGCGAAGTACCGCGTGACCCCGGACCTGACCCTGAAGGGCCTGTTCTCGACCACCCGCGGCGTCGGCAAGACCGACCTCGACCAGGGCACCACCTTCGCTCGCTACGGCACCGGCGTCTCATATGCCATGGGCGGCCTGCACGAGGCGCCTTACGTCAAGTACCATGGCGCCGGCCTGAACCAGCCCGGCATCAACCCGGACGGCAGCGGTTACATGATCGTCGGCCGCACCGCCTCGGGCATCCGCACCACCGACAAGGAAATGAGCGGCCAGGTCGATGCCGAGTACAAGCTGAACAATGCCTGGGTCCAGTCCCTGGAGATGGGCCTGCGCCACGCCGACCACAAGCGCAAGAGCGGCCGCTGGGGCCCGGCCTTCCGCACGCCGCTGACCTATACCTTCGACGCCAACGGCAAGATCATCCAGCCGACCGCGACCCCGACCGAAGGCTGGCAGCCTTATCCGGGCAACTTCGGCAATGGCCTGGGTGGCGGCTGGTGGGACAATACCGGCTTCACTTACACGCCGGAAGCGCTGAAGGCCTACATCGCGGCCAACACGAAGGAAACCAGCCCGGAATGGGAGCGTCGCGTCAGCTCGGAAATCGACATGCGCGAGCGCCAGAGCTCGGGCTACCTGATGGCGAACCTGGAAAACGGACCGTGGTCGGGTAACGTCGGCGTGCGCTACGTGCGTACCGTAGTCGACGCCCAGATCGCCACCCCGATCCCGAACCCGCGCACCTGCCTGCGTACCGAGCCGGGCCAGCCGGCCACCGTCTGCGCGGCCTATCCGGGCGCCATCACCACCGCCGGCGACGCCACTGCCTACTACGACGGCGTGCCGTTCAACCCGCTGGCCGGCACGATGTACTACAAGACGCCGACCCACAAGGTGTTCAAGAACTTCCTGCCGAGCCTGAACCTGCGCTACGAGATCACGCCGGACATGATCGCCCGCTTCGGCGCGAGCCGCACCATCGGCCGCCAGAACTACAACGTGCTGGGCAGCGGCTTCGGCACCCCGGGCTGCGACGCCAGCGGCTGCAAGGTCACGGGTCCGAATCCGGACCTGCGTCCGCTGACCTCCGATAACGTCGACCTGTCCTGGTCCTGGTTCTTCGCGCTCCGTTCGGCCGTGACGGCCAGTGTGTTCCACTCGAAGATCGACGGCTACGTGAAGACCGGCACCGTCGGCACCTCGACGATCGAACTGACCGACCCGCGCGACCAGGTGGTGAAGACCTTCTTCATCAACACTTCGTCGCAGCAGGGCGCGAAGATCACCGGCATCGAGCTGGCCTACGAGCAGCCGTTCGGCAGCTCGCCATGGGGCTTCACCTCGAACGTCAGCCGCGCCAAGACCAAGGTCGACGACGGCCGTCCGATGGTGGGCGCGTCCGAGTGGGCCGGCAACCTGGGCCTGTACTTCGAGAACGACAAGCTGTCGGCGCGCCTGGTGGCGAACTACCGCGGCGAGTACGTGAACAGCACTACCGCGCCGTCGCCGACCGCCAACAGCCAGGGCATGTCGACCATCAACGGTGTCCTGATGCCGACCGCGCCGACCATGGCCGCACCGGTGACCACGCTGGCATTCAACGCCAGCTACAACATCACCCCGCAGCTGGTGCTGTCCTTCGACGCGACCAACCTGACCAACGTCAAGCGCGCCTACTATCGCTATAGCGAAGAAGAGCAGCAGAAGCTGGACGTGAGCGGCCGCCAGTTCTACCTGAACCTGAAGTACAAGTTCTGATGACGCCTCGCGCAGCATGAGGAGGGGAGCTTCGGCTCCCCTTTTTTCGTTTACGGCACCGGAAACGGCTGGGTTGTGGCGCACAGTGTGCGGCACTTAACGGTAGCGGCGCACAGGCGCCGCTATCATGAAACCGTGTGAGTGAGACGCCTGCGATTCATCCGGCGGACGTCAAATATCTCAACAGGTTAGCCGGTCGCCTCGAGGATCGGCACCAGATTCCACGTCGTCGCCATGGGGCGGCGGTGAGCGCAAACGGAGGCGCCATGTCTGTCATGACGAAGAATCCACCGAAGCACCTGGTACGCGAATACCTCGAACGGCGTTCGCGCGATCCGAAGCCGCCACCCACGCCGGAAGAAATCCGGCGCCAGCTCGGGTGGGGAATGCTGATGCCGGCGGATATCAAGATGGCGACCAACCGCTCCTGAATGCGCGAGCAATCGTTTCAACAGAGGAGAAGGTCATGACCAAGAAAATCGGGAACAAACACGAAGCCCAGCACCGCGGCAAGCAGGAACGCCTCGAAATTCGCCGCACCAACATCGCGCGCGAAGCCGTCAAGCAGGCTGCGGCCCGCGCCAAATACCGCAACCAGGTCAAGAACCAGCCACCGATGAACCTGTCCGCCGCCTTCTGAGCAGCGCCAGCGAACGCATCCCGCCCGCCCTTCGAGGCGGGCTTTTTTTGCCTTCCCGATCCACCGGCTTTGCGGCCCACAGAGGCCATGCTCGCCTGCATCGCCGGTCCCCGGGGCTCTCGTCCCGGGGCGTTGCCGAACGATTGCCTCCGCCGTTCGCCGAAGTCTTCGCCATTCACCGCTTCCATACCGTCGTTCGCCGAAAGAGGCTTTCCTCCTGCCGCCGGTCCCGTTATCGTGTTTACATCACAACACGGAGGAAGCAATGGGTACCGAAAGCAGCTACAGGCAACGCAAGCAAATGATGTGGGGGCTGGTCCTGATCGTGGTCGGCCTGGTTTTCTTGCTCGACCGCATGGACATCGCCGATGCCGACGAGCTATGGCATTATTGGCCGTTGCTGCTGGTAGTGGCCGGCATCAACCAGACCATCGGCTACCCGAGCGCCAGGGAATTCACCAACGGCTTGTGGCTGGTCTTCATCGGCCTGTGGCTGTTCGCGGTGTCCGAGGGTTTCCTGGGCCTGAGCTTTCGTAACAGCTGGCCACTCTTCATCCTGATGTGGGGACTGCAGCTGGTGCTCGGGCCCGTGATCGCGCGCCGCTTCCCGTCCGCGAAGGAGAAGGACCATGTTTAAGGACAGTATCGAAGAAAGCGGTGGAAAAGAGTCCCGGCGTTCCGCCCGGCGCGCGCGCCGCGCGCAACGCGGCATGACCAGCCAGGTGCTGATGGGCCTGCTCGTGATCGCCGTCGGCCTGCTGTTCCTGCTCGATAACCTCGACATCATCGAGATCCACCACGCGCTCTCCTTCTGGCCGCTGGTCTTCATCTTTGCCGGCTTCGCCAAGCTGCTCGATACCTCGACGCCGAACGGCTACCTGGTCGGCCTTGCCGGCATCGGCATCGGTACCGCGATGATCCTGAACCGGCTCGGCATCATCGACGTCAGCTGGCGCATGGCCTGGCCGCTGGTCCTGATCGTGGCCGGCGCCATGGTGGTGTACCGGGCGATGAGCGGGCAGCGCGTGGCAACCCACGGCGTGGTCGACGACAAGCTGGGCACGGGCACGCCGGTCAACGACACGCAGATGCTGGATGTGACGGCCATCCTCGGCGGCTTCGAGCGCCGCGTGCACAGCCAGGACTTCCGCGGCGGCGAAGTGACCGCGGTGATGGGCGGCTGCACGCTCGACATGCGCGGCGCCTCGATCGCATCCGGCGAAGCGGTGATCAACGTCTTCGCGTTCTGGGGCGGCGTAACGATCAAGTGCCCGCCCGACTGGACCGTGGTCCTGCAGGGCACTCCGATCATGGGCGGCTTCGACGAAAAGACCACGGCGCCGCCCGATAACAGCAAGCGCCTGGTGATCCGCGGCTACGCGATCATGGGCGGGGTCGAGGTGCGTAACTGATGTTCGCGCGCCGCAGCATCGCGCTCTACCTGGCGGCCTGGCTGCTGCTTGGCCTGATGCTGGCGGGCCTGATCGTGGCCGCCACGGGCAGCCGTTGGGGCGAGGGCCTGCTGTTCGCCTTGCCGCTGGCACTGGTCTATGGCTGCGCCAGCGGCTTTTCTTCCTACTACCTGTGCCGCGCCTATCCGCTGGCGGGCAAGCCCTGGTACGCGGTGCTGCCGGTGTTCGCCTGCACGGCGGTGTGCGCCAGCGCGCTGTGGACCGCGGCAGGCAGCGGCTGGAGCGACCTGCTGCGCGAGTCGGCGCCAGGTCCGCTGGCGGTGACGCGTCCGTTTGCCGCCCTGATGTTCGGCCTGGGCGTGATCCTGTACGGGCTGACGGCGGTTGGCCAGTACCTGGCGCTGGAGTTCGAGCGCGCCCGCCACCTCGAGCGGCGCGAGCTGGAGATGAAGCTGGCGGCCCAGGAAGCCCAGCTGCGCATGCTGCGCACCCAGATCGATCCACACTTCCTGTTCAACAGCCTCAATTCGATCAGCGCGCTGACCACGATCGACCCGGCGGCGGCGCGCGGCATGACTCTGCAGCTGTCCGACTTCTTCCGCCGCAGCCTGGGCATGGATGCCCAGCGCAAGGTGCCGCTGGCCCAGGAGATCGCGCTGGTGCGCGCCTTCCTCGCGGTCGAGCAGGTGCGCTTCGGCCCGCGCCTGCGTTTCGAGGACGAGGTGGGGGCGGATGCGTGCGGCTGCCTGGTGCCGCCGATGATCCTGCAGCCGCTAGTCGAAAATGCGGTGAAGCACGGCATCGGCAGGCGTCTCGACGGCGGTGCGGTGCGTATCGCGGCCGAACGGGCCGGCTCGATGCTGCGCATCCGTGTCGAGAACGACGCCGACGAGGACGATACCGACAGGGGCGAGACCGCGAGCCCCGCGGCCGGCTGCGGCATTGGCCTGGCCAACGTGCGCGAGCGCCTGGCGGCGACCTACGCCCACGAGGCCAGCATCCATTGGACGCGCGAAGCGCAGCACTTTCGCGTCGACCTCACGCTGCCGGCGATCGACGAGCCGGCAACGGCAGCCACCACCTAACGGAGAAGGGAACATGCGTGTCATCATCGTGGACGACGAACACCTGGCGCGCGCGCTGTTGCGCGAGTACCTGGCGCCGCACCCGGATATCGAGATCGTCGCCGAATGCGCGAACGGCTTCGAAGCGGTGAAGGCGATCGGCGAGCTGGATCCGGACCTGGTCTTCCTCGACATCCAGATGCCGAAACTCGACGGCTTCGAGGTGGTGGAGCTGGCCGGCGCGCGCACCCGCTACGTGTTCGTCACCGCCTACGACCAGTTCGCGCTGAAGGCCTTCGAGGTGCGGGCGATCGACTACCTCCTCAAGCCCTTCAGCCGCGAGCGCCTGGCCCAGGCCCTGGACAGTGCGCGCGGCCGCGCCACGCCCCGGGAAGCGGTCGAGGCGGTGGCGGCCGAAGCGGCGCGCCGCAACGGGCCCCTGGCGCGGGTCCTGGTGCGCGACGGCGCGCGCGTACACGTGGTGCCTGCCGAGAACATAGAGTGGATCGAGGCCCAGGACGACTATGTCGAGATCCATGCCGCCGGCAAGGCGCACCTGAAGAACGGGCGCATGGCCGAACTCGAACAGGGTCTCGATCCCGGGCTGTTCCTGCGCGTGCACCGTTCCTATATCGTGAACGTGAGCGCAATCGCGCGTATCGAGGCACCAACCAAGGACAGCTGGTGCGCGGTGCTCAAGGACGGCAAGCGGATTCCGGTGTCCCGCAGCGGCTACCAGAAACTCAGGAACCTGATGTAGCGAGGCGCTCGACCTGCCACCAGCGCGGCAGCAGGGCGCGCACCGCGGGCTGGTCGAAACGGTCGTCGATCAGGTAGACCACGCCCCGGTCCTGCTCGGTGCGAATGACCCGTCCCGCCGCCTGCACGACCTTCTGCAGGCCGGGATACAGGTAGGTGTAGTCGTAGCCGGCCCCGAACATGGCCTGCATGCGTGCGCGCAGCTGCTCGTTGACCGGATTCAGTTGCGGCAGGCCGAGGGTAGCGACGAAGGCGCCGATCAGGCGGGCGCCCGGCAGATCGATGCCCTCGCCGAAGGAGCCGCCCAGCACCGCGAAACCGATGCCGCGGCCATCCGGCTCGAAGCGCTCGAGAAAGGCTGCGCGCTCAGGCTCGCTCATGCGGCGCTCCTGGCGCCAGATCGGCACCTCCGGGTACTCCCGGGCGAACTGCTCGGCGGCCTGCTCGAGGTAGTCGAAGCTGCTGAAGAAGGCCAGGTAGTTGCCGGGCTGTTGCGCGTACTGGCGCGCCATCAGCTGCGCGATCGGCGCCAGCGACGCGGTGCGGTGCTGGTAGCGGGTCGAGATGTGCGCCGCGATTCCTACCTTCAGCTGGCCGGCCGAGAAGGGCGATTCGACGTCGATCCAGCCGGTGTTCTCGGGCAGCCCGAGCAGGTCCGCAAAATAATGCCAGGGGCTGAGCGTGGCCGAGAACAGCGTCACCGAATGCGCGGCCTCGAAACGCGGCTTGAGGAAGGGCGCCGGCACCACGTTGCGGATGCTGATCGATGTGTCCTTGCCCGCGCGGGACACGTCGCACAGCGAATGCTCGCCAAAGGATTCGGCCAGGCGCTGGAACGCCAGGGCGTCGAAATGGAAGTCCTGCAGCGCCGGGTCGAGCGGCACGGCCTGCTCGGCGAGGTGGTCGTTGATGGCGCTGGTGGCGCCCTGCAGGGCGGAGAGAAGCTTTTCCGGCAGGGCGGCCAGGACCTGGTAGGCGGCGGGCGCGTCCACATCCATCTCGCCCCAGGCGCGCGCGACCTTGGTCAGGGTCTTCTTGACGGGGGCGGGCGCGGCGGCACGGGCCAGACGCAGGGCTGCGCGGTCGAGCTGGCTCGAGTACATCGCGCGGGCGCGCGAGACCATGTTGTGCGCCTCGTCGGCCAGCACGCTGGCGCGCCAGCCATTGGCCTGGGCCAGGGCGTACAGCATGGCGCTGCCGTCGAAATAATAGTTGTAGTCGCCGACGACGACGTCGCTCCAGCGCGCCATCTCGCTGCCGAGGTAGTAGGGGCAGACATCGTGCGCCAGGCCGACTTCGCGCAGCGCCGCGCGGTCCAGCACCGGCACGTCCAGCGCCGCGGCGCGTGCCGCCGGCAGGCGGTCGTAGAAGCCTTTGGCCAGCGGGCAGGACTCGCCCTGGCAGGCCTTGTCCGGATGCTCACAGGCCTTGTCGCGCGCGGCCAGTTCCAGCACCCGCAGCGGCAGGGCAGGACTGGCGGCGCGGATGGTGGCCGCTGCGTCGAGCGCGAGCTGGCGGCCCGGAGTCTTCGCAGCGAGGAAGAAGACCTTGTCGATGCGCTGGCCAGGTGCGGCCTTGAGCACCGGGAACAGGCTGCCGACCGTCTTGCCGATGCCGGTCGGCGCCTGGGCCAGCAGGCAGCGGCCCGCGCTGTTGGCCTTGAAGACGGTCTCGGCGAGCTGGCGCTGGCCCGGGCGGAAAGCGGGATGGGGAAAACGCAATGCGGCCAGGGCGGCGTCGCGCGCCTCGCGGTGGCGCAGCTCCTGCTCGGCCCAGGCGACAAAACGGCGGCACTGCTTTTCGAACATCGCCCGCAGCTCGGCGGCGCTGCGGGTTTCGCGCAGCGCGGTCTCCAGGCCGCTGCCGATCTCGTAGTAGACCAGGGCCAGGTTGACCTGGTCCATCCCGAGTTCCACGCACAGCAGGTGGCCGTAGACGCGCAACTGGGCCCAGTGCAGGTGGCGGTGATTCTCCGGCATCGACGACAGCTGGCCGCGGTAGGTCTTGATCTCCTCGAGCAGGTTTTCGTCCGGATCGTAGCCGTCGGCACGGCCGCGCACATGCAGCGGGCCGTAGTCGCCGGACAGCGAGACCTCGGTGCGGTAGCCTGCGCCGCGGCGGGCCGTCACGACCGCATGGCCGGCGATGCCTTCCTGGGCGGTGGGCGAGGGCGTGAAGCGCAGGTCGAGGTCGCCCTGCTTGGCGGTGAATTCGCAGAGCGCACGCACGGCGACGGTGTAGCGCGTGCTGCAGTTCGCGTCGTTGCTCGCGGCCTCGCTCAAGCCGCCTGCTCCCACTGCAGGTAGCACACCGAGACCGGCATGGCGTGGGCGGCGCAGTACTCGATCCAGCGCAGCTGGTTGTCCTGCAGGCGGTCGCCCGGGCCCTTCACCTCGATCATGTTGTAGCGTTTTTCGTGCGGCCAGAACTGGATCAGGTCGGGAAAGCCGGTACGGTTTTCCTTGACGTCGGCGAGGATGCGTTCGCACCACTTCTTCAGGTGCGAGGCCGGAATGCAGTCCAGCGCCAGTTCGAGCAGCGCGCCGTCGAGATAGTCCCAAGCGACGAAAGGCGAGGCGATGCCGGCCTTCTCGACAAAGTACGCCATGATCGTCGTCCGGTAGCGGCCGTCGTCCAGCTGGGCCAGGCAATCGGCGAATTCGGCGGCGCGGCGCTGGGCGAAGTCGGGGCTGTACAAATCGGCCGGCCCGCGGTGGAAGGGGTGGAAAAAAGCGCCCGGGATGGCCGCGAAGATGGCGCGCCAGCACAGGAGCCCGAACAGCGCATTGGCCAGCACGTTCTCGACGTAGAACACCGGCGCCTCCTCGCAGGCCAGGTGCTCGCGCACCACGCCCTCGACCCACCAGTCGCCCGCCGGCATCGGCAGGCAGACGTCGAGGCGGACGGGCTCGATGCGCCGCGCGATGGTCTTCGGGTGGCCGAGGCGGCGCGCCAGGCGCGGCCCGATGCGCAGCAGGTGCTGGCGCTCGGCGTCGCTCTCCGGCGCGCTCTGGGCCGCGCTCAGGAGTTCCCAGGCTTCGTTGTAGCGTTCGGCCTTTTCCAGTACCCGGATCGCCCGTCCCCGGGCGCCGGGAAAGCGGCAGCGCGCAAACAGCGCGTGGGCATTCTCCCAGTCCTTCTGCTTTTCGTAGTGCTGGCCGATCTGGAACAGCAGCTTTTCGCGCCGGCTTTCCAGCCAGTCGTTGTGGAAGGCGTGGCTGGGCAGGTCGCGCGCGATGTCGTCCAGTGGCTCCAGGCCCTCGGCGAAGCGCTCCTTGCAGGCGTGCATCTGGAGGTAGTGGTCGATGTCGCGGCGGTCGCGAAAGCCGCGCGAGGCTGTCGAAAACTCGACCTGTTCGTAGCGGAACAGGCCCAGGTCGGACAGCACGAACTCGGTCCAGTCCTGGTGGAGGTTGCCGAAGAAGACCAGGCGCAGGCGGTCGCATAGCGGCTTGACGTGGATGCGCAGGGCCAGGTCGTCGCAGTCCGGGTGCCAGGCGGAGAAGGCGCGGTCGTCGGCGAATGCGGCGCGCAGCGCTTCGAGCTGCTCGGCCTTTCTTGCGGTCTTCTGATGCAGATGGGGGCCGAAGGCGGCGGCGATCTCGGGTTTCGCCAGCAGGTCGAACAATTCGTCGAGGGAGATGACGGGATCGCGTTCGACCCAGCCGGTGGCGAGCAGGTGCTGGGCCGCCTCGACCGGGCAGCCGATCTCGGCGTAGCGCAGCTTACTGGCGCGAAACAGCGTGCCCTTGCGCATGACCATGCGCACGAACAGGGCGCGCGCCGGCTGCGGCAGCGCGGTAAATGCTGCGATAAAAGCCCGTTCCTCGTCGGTCAGCAGGTCGTCGTAGCGCTGTCCGATCCAGTCCAGGACGCCCTGGAAATTGTCCAGGTAATAAAACTCGTTTTCCAGAACCCTGTTCATTGCGAGACGCGACACTGTGCTTCTATCCAGTATAGCGCCACGCCGTGTCATCGGCCCAGCAGTTTCAGCGACGAAACCCTTGGGCCGTGGTTTTTTGCCACATCAGGGCTTGGGCGGTGGCGCCGGGCATTTCGCGCCTGTGCACGCTGCCGCCGGCGCACGCTCGCCACGATGGCGCTCCGAGTGCTGGATGATGGCCGAGATCAGGGCAACGTCGTTGTCGACCGCGGTGTCGGCGCTGCTTGCCTGCGCGTTCTTGCGGTTGCGCGCCGATGTCTTGTCGGCAACGGCGGTGCGGGCCGGCGGCTTGGCGGCGCGCGCCGCGGGGCGCTGGGCTTTCTCGGCTTTGTCGGTTCTCCCGGCTTTCTCGGCTTTGTCGGTTCTCCCGGCTTTCTCCGCCTTGACGGCCCTGGCAGGCTTCGGCGTCCTGTCGGCCTTCTCGACCTTCGCCGGTTTCTCCGTCTTCTTCGCGCTCTCCACGCTGGCGGTTTTCGGTGCCGGCGCCGGCTTCGGCAAGCTTGCCGCTTCGGCCTTCGGCACGGGCGGCGCCTGCTTGACCTGGACCGCGGGTTTCGCGGCGCTGGTCTCTTCCGGCGGCAGCATGACCAGCGGCGGTGGGCCGGCAGGCCGGTCCTGCGGCTGGTCGACGATGAGGGCGGCGGCCGGCGCTTCGGCAAGCTGCACAGGTACAGGCTCGGGCGGGGCCGCCTCGGGAGACAGTGCGGGCGGGGACGGCGGCGCCGGATTTTCGACGACGCGCTCGGCTTCGACCTGCATGGCCGTGGCGGTGGTGTGGTTGTCGTAGGCCAGCCAGGCGACGACACCGACCAGGATGCCGGCGAACGCGGCCGCGGTGCAATACCAGGCCAGGCGTGGGCTCGAGATGCGTCCGCCCACGCGCCGGGCCGAGTCGCGCTCGAGCATGGCAAGGATGTTTTCCTCGCCGGCGGTACGGCGCGACGACATCAGGTTCGGTCGTGTCGAGGCTGCTTGATTTTCGTCTGTAGGGCGCACGGCATTACTCCTAAGATTGCGTTTTCAATCCGATTAGAAACAATCTGGGGGAAAGCCATGCTGATCTTTCTCGCACTTCTGTACTTTTGTGTCACCTGCACCGTGATCTGGCTGGCCCTGTTCCCGGCCGGACGTGCGATGGTGGGCCAGCTCGTGTTCAACCTGCGCAGCCGCCTGCGCCTGGCGCGCCGCCCTCCAGGCTGGAGCGGCGAGCGCCTGCCCCGGCCGGCCGCGCTGCGGCGCGATCTTGCCACTTTCGGCAACAAGGCCCTCAAGCTGGCGCGGCGCAACTGGATCGTGCTGGCGATCGGCGTGCCGGTGGTGGCGATTCCCTCGTTGCTGGCGCTGGTGATGCGTTCCCCCGACATGCTGCCCGATTACCAGCCGGTCGAGGCGCTGCCGGACGCCCAGATCGCCGCCCTGCTGCAGGGCGAGCAGCTGGTGCCGCCGGTGGCGCCGCCGCCGCTGGCCTTCACGACCCAGGAAGTGGTGCTGGTGCGGCCGATGCTGGTTAACGCCAGCCGCAACTGGGGCCTGATGCATCCGGACTTCAGCCAGAGGCTGCTGTTGGCATTCAAGATCATGAAGGAAAAGCACGGCTACGAGATGGCCCTGCTCGAGGGTTACCGCAGCCCGGCGCGCCAGGACCAGCTGGCGCAGATGGGCGGCGCCGTCACCAATGCGCGCGCCTTCCAGAGCTGGCACCAGTATGGCCTGGCGGCCGATTGCGCCTTCTGGCGCGACGGCAAGCTGGTGATATCGGAGAAGGATCCCTGGGCCATGCGCGGCTACCAGCTCTACGGCGAAGTGGCGGAACAGCTCGGCCTGACCTGGGGCGGCCGCTGGAAGATGATGGACCTGGGGCACACGGAACTGCGCCTGCGCGGAGTGATGCGCCGCTAGCACAGCGGCTCCTTGAGTTTGAGGCGGGTCAACTTTTGGCCCGGGGAATGGTGCGAGCATTGCCTGTCTGAACTTATTTCCCAACCTAAACACGCTCCCGCCATGGCCCGTCTCTGGAAGTTCCTCATCGACAGCCGCGTGCTCGTCGTGATCGGCATTACCGCACTGCTTGGTTTCCTCCTGCTTGGCGCCGAGACCATCGAACTTGGCCTGATCTGGTCGCTGATCGCGGCGCTGGCGCTGCTGGCTCTGTGGGGCATGTACTGGGGCCTGCGGCGCCTGTGGCGCAGGCGCGTCGCCCAACGCCTGACGGCCAGCCTCGCGGCCGGCAGCGAGAAGAGCGGACAGGGGGACGGACCGAAGAGCGAGGTCGCGGTGCTGCGCAAGAACATGCTCGAGGCGATCAACACGATCAAGACCTCGAAGCTTGGCCTGACCCGCGGCGCCGAGGCCTTGTACGAGTTGCCTTGGTACATGATCATCGGTAATCCGGCCGCGGGCAAGAGCAGCGCCATCGCCCACTCCGGCCTGACCTTCCCGATCCCGGGCAGCAAGGCCGTGCAGGGCGTGGGCGGCACCCGCAACTGCGACTGGTTCTTCACTACCGACGGCATCCTGCTCGATACCGCCGGCCGCTACTCGGTCCTCGATGGCGACCGCGCCGAGTGGTTCAGCTTCCTCGACCTCCTGAAAAAGCACCGCCGGCGCGCGCCGATCAACGGCATCATCATTGCCGTCAGCGTGGCCGAGCTGACCGCCGGCCCGGCCAGCAGCACGATGGAGCTGGCCAAGAGCCTGCGCGCCCGGGTCCAGGAGCTGACCGAGCGCCTGGGCGTGTATGCGCCGGTGTACGTGATCTTCACCAAGGCCGATCTGATCGCCGGCTTCACCGACTTCTTCCACGACAGCGAGCGCACCGAGCGCGATCGCATCTGGGGCGCGACACTGCGCTACAACCGGCGCAGCACGCCGCAGGATGTGCTGGCCTTCTTCGATACGCACTTCGATGAGCTGCACGATGGCCTGAAGGAGCTGAGCCTGGCCAACATGGCCGGCAACCGCAGCGCCCAGATGCGCCCCGGCGTCTTCACCTTCCCGCTCGAATTCGCGTCGATCAAGACCCCGCTGCGCGCCTTCCTCTCGACCCTGTTCGAGGAAAACACCTACCAGTTCAAGCCGGTGTTCCGCGGCTTCTACTTCACCAGCGCCCTGCAGGAAGGGGCGGTACAGGACCTGGCCTCGAAGCGCGTGGCCAGCCGCTTCGACCTCGAGCTGCACGAACAGCGCGTTGGCGAAAACGACCAGGCCGGGGAGGGCGGCGGCTACTTCCTGCTCGACCTGTTCAGGAAGGTCATCTTCGCCGACCGCGAGCTGGTCAAGCGCTACACCAACCCGGCCAGCGCACGCCTGAAGTACGCGGCCTTCTTCGCCGCCACGATCGCGCTGGGCGCCGCGCTGGGCGGCTGGAGCTGGTCCTACATGGGCAACCAGCAGCTGGTCGCCAATGTCCAGGCCGACCTCGACAAGGTGATGCGCATGCAGGACAAACGCATCGACCTGCAGTCGCGCCTGGAAGCGCTCGATATCCTGCAGGACCGGATCGAGCAGCTCGACAAATACAAGCAGGACCAGCCCCTGGCGCTGTCCTTCGGCCTCTACCAGGGCGAAAAACTGGAGCGCAAGCTGCGCGACGAATACTTCGCCGGCGTACGTGCGGTGATGGTCGAGCCGGTCGCCGCCGCGCTGGAAACCATGCTGGCCGAGGTGAACGCCAACGCCGCCGCACTCGATCCGAACGCTCCTGCGGCACCGACCGCGCGGCCGGGCCAGCCCTACCAGGATGTCTCGCCGACCAACGTCGCCGACGCCTACAACGCCTTGAAGACCTACCTGATGCTGGGCGATAAAAGCCACGCCGAGCCCGGTCACCTGAACGACCAGCTGACCCGTTACTGGCGCACCTGGCTGGAAGCCAACCGTGGCGCGATGCCGCGCGAGCAGATGATCCGCAGCGCCGAACGCCTCCTGAGTTTCCACCTCGGGCAGATCGGCGACCAGGCCTGGCCCCAGGTCACCCTGAAGCTCGGCCTGCTCGACGGCGTGCGCGAGAACCTGCGCCGCGTGGTGCGCGGCACCCCGGCGCGCGAGCGCGTCTATTCCGACATCAAGACCCGCGCCGCCACCCGCTTCCCGGCGGTGACGGTGGCGCGCATCGTCGGCGACCACGACCAGGGCCTGCTGGCCGGCAGCCATGCTGTCAGCGGCGCCTTCACCCGCGACGCCTGGGACAAGTACGTGCAAGGCGCAATCCGCGAAGCGTCGAACCGCGAGACCCAAAGCACCGACTGGGTCCTGAAGACCGCCGCCAAGGACGACCTGACGCTGGAGGGCAGCCCGGAGCAGATCCAGAAGACCCTGGTCGACATGTACAAGGCCGAGTATGCGAAGGAGTGGGGCAAGTTCGTGCAGGGCGTGACGGTGGCAGACCTGAAGGGATTCGAGGCCAGCGTGCAGGCGATGAACCGCCTGGGCGACCCGCAGAACTCCCCGCTGGCGCGCCTGCTGAAAACCATCTACGACGAGACTTCCTGGGACAATCCCAGCGCGGTGCGCGCGAACCTGGGCAAGACCGAACGCGGCCTGCTGGCCTGGTTCAAGGAAGTGGTGCTGCGCCGCGCGCCTTCGGACGCGCGCACGCTGGCCGACGCGGTCGGGCCGCTGGGAGCTGGAGCTGGCGCTGCGGGCGCGATGGGACCGATCGGACGCGAGTTTGCGGGCGTGGCGCGGCTGGTCGGCGCGAAGGAGAAAGAGGCCTCGCTGATGAGCGGGTACCTGGACGCGCTGTCGCGCCTGCGCACCCGCCTGAACCAGCTGAAGAACCAGGGTGACCCGGGCCCCGGCGCCAAGCAGTTCATGCAGCAGACGCTGGAGGGCAGCGGCTCGGAGCTGGCCGACGCGCTCAAGTACGTCGACGAGCAGATGCTGACCGGGATGACCGAACCGCAGAAGGCGGCGTTGCGGCCCCTGCTGGTGCGTCCGCTGGTCCAGACCTTCGCGATGGTCGTGCAGCCGTCCGAGTCCGAGATCAACAAGACCTGGCAGGCCCAGGTGGTCGAGCCCTTCCAGAAGACCCTGGCTGACAAGTACCCGTTCGCGCCCGGCAGCAAGATCGAGGCGACCGGCGCCGAGATCGGCCAGGTCTTCGGTCCGGAAGGGGCGGTCGCCAAGTTCGTCAATACCTCCATGGGGCCGCTGGTGGTGCGGCGCGGCGACGTGCTCTCGCCGCGTACCTGGGCCGATATCGGCATCACGCTGGCGCCGCAGGCGGTGCAGGCCTTCCCAGGCTGGGTCGCGCCCCTGTCGAGCAATGGCGTGGCCTCGTCTGCCTCGTCGGGACCGCAGACGGTGTTCCAGTTGATGGCCGCCCCGGCGCCAGGTACGACCGAATACACGATCGAGATCGATGGCCAGCAGCTGCGCTACCGGAACACGCCGCCGGTCTGGACCAACATGGTCCATCCGGGGCCGCAGGGTACCTCGGGCGCACGCATTACCGCGGTCACCTTCGACGGGCGAAGCGTGGAGCTGTTCAATGAGCCCGGGCAGTTCGGCCTGAAGCGCATGATCGAAGCGGCGGCGAAGAAGAAAAAGGACGGCGGCGTCCACGAACTGCGCTGGAGCGCCGGCAGCGTGACGGTGGCGGTCGACCTGAAGATCACCAGCAGCGCCGAAGCCGGCGCGGCCAGCGGCGCTCCGGCCAGCCAGGGCTTCCGCGGCCTGCGCCTGCCGGTGACCATCGTTGGCCGGCCGGCCGAAACCCCCGCCATGGCCGTGGCCGGAGGTGCGCAATGACCCGTGCGGCCCTGCTGGACCGGATCGGCTACTTCGGCAAGATCCCGGCGCGCAGCGACTTCGTCAAGGTCGCGCACGATGCCCCGGCCATGGGCATGCTCGACGACTGGCTGGCGGCGGTGATGCAGCGCCTGCCGTCGAGCGCACGCTGGAAGATCGACTACGACGCCATGGCGCCGGTGAGCTTCGTCTTTGCCGGCCCGGCGCGCAAGCACGCGGTGGCCGGCCACCTGGTCGCCAGCCACGACGCGCCCGGGCGCCGCTTTCCCTTCCTGATGATGCGCACCCTGGACGTGGCCGATCCGCCGGCCTTCGTCTCGCGCTGCCCGCTGGCCTTCGCGCCCCTCTGGTCCTTCCTGGAAGCGACGGCGCCGCAGGTGGTGGCGGCGCCTGATCCTGGTCCTCATCTGCAGCACATCAGCGAAGCGGTGGTGCCGCTCGGCGAATGCGACAGCGCGCTGGCGGGCTTCCTGGCCACCGGCACCGTCAGTTCGCTCTCGCGCCTGCTCGGCGACAGCGAGGCGAGCCGCCTCATTCTCGCGCTCGGCCTGCTGCTGCAGCCGGTGATGCACAGCAAGCCGGCCCAGGTCGACAAGAGCCTGGTGCTGCCGCTGCCCGAGGACGAGTCGTTGCGCGCGCCGGTGGCGGCGTTCTGGCTGGAGCTGGTGGCCCCTTTCGTGCGGCGCATCGATTTCGACCTGGCGCTCTTCTTTACACGCCAGGACGGCAATCCGGTGCTGGTGATCGGCTTTTCCGGCGCCGCCGTCCAGACCCTGCGCGGCATTATCGACCCGCTGGTCGGCCTGGAGCAGCAGGTGCGCTTCAACGACACCGCGTGGATCGACGAGCAGCTCGGCCTCGATGTGGACGTGCGCGCGCTGGCCAGCTACCTCGACCAGCCGCAGCTGCCCCTGAAGCTCGCGCGCGAGCTGTTCCTCAAGACCTTCATCGGAGGCGCACCGTGAACAAACCACTTTCCGGAATCGCAGCCCTGCTGCTCGCCGGCGCCGTCCATGCGCAGGCACCCGCTCCGGCACCGGCTGGCGCGGCGCAGGCCGCCCCGGCGCCGGGGGCGCCGATCGTCGTCGCCGGCACGGTCGCCGACGAAGCCAGCAAGGCCAGCCTGCTGGCGCGCCTGCGCGAGGTCTACGGCGCCGAGCGCGTGGTCGACCAGCTTTCGGTCGGCCGTGTCGCCACGCCGGCCAACTGGAACGACTACGTGGGACGCCTGATCGGCCCCAACCTGAAGCTGATCAGCCGCGGCCAGCTGAAGGTCGATGGCAGCAACGTCAGCCTGCGCGGCGACGTCGCCAGCGAAGCGCAGCGCCAGCAGATCGCCGGCGACATCGCCGCCAGCCTGAATCCGACCTACACCGTCAACAACGGCCTGCGCGTGGCGGTCTCGGAACAGGGCGTGCTCGACGCGGCGCTGGCCAACCGCATCATCGAATTCGAGTCGGGCAAGGCGGCGCTGACGCCCTCGGGCATGGCGATCCTTGACCAGATGAGCGAGGCGATGAAGAAGCTGAACGGCATCAAGGTCGAGGTCATCGGCCACACCGACAACGCCGGCTCGCGCGCCGGCAACCTGTCGCTGAGCCAGGCGCGCGCCGAGGCCGTAAAGACCTATGTGACCGCGCGCGGCATCCACCCGGACTCGATCGCGGTGTCCGGCGAGGGTCCCGACCGGCCGGTGGCGGATAATCGTACAATCGAGGGCCGCGCGCGCAATCGCCGCATCGAGTTCAAGGTTGTCCAGTGACCGCATACCCAGCCAGACGACACGTTCATTTCCTCCTGCTTCCACTTCTTCTTGCCCTCGCGCCGGCGCAGGCCAGCACTTGTTACGGCCGCGTCGGCGCCGGCAGCATCGACGGCGCGGTCGCGCTGCCCGCCGCCGGGCCCAACTTCGAAGCCTACAGCCGTCTCGGCGTGCAACTGGGGCGCACCCATGTGCACGCGCGGGTGCGCGACGTCCTGCTCGACGCTTATGCGGCGCTGGCGCGCGGCGTGCCAGGCAAGCGCTTCGTCTATGGCGAGACCGGGCTGGAAAACGGGGGCCGCATACGGCCGCACAGGACCCACCAGAACGGCCTGTCGGTCGACTTCATGGTGCCGGTGGTGGACGGAAAAGGAACATCGGTGCCGCTGCCGTCCTCGCCCCTGAACAAGTTCGGCTATGGACTGGAGTTCGACGCGCGCGGACGCGCGGGCGAGCTGCGCATCGACTTCGAGGCGCTGGCCGCCCACCTGGTGGAGCTGCGGGAAGCCGCGCGGCGCAACGACGTGGGGATCGCGCTGGTGATCTTCGATCCGCCGCTCATGGCGGAACTCATGAAGACCAGCCAGGCGCAGAAGCTGCACGGCCTGCCCTTCATGAAGGGCAGGCCGTGGATCCGGCACGACGAACACTACCACGTCGACTTCGCCCTGCCGTGCAAGCCGGGCGGGGTGCAGGCTAGGGCAGGGTGATCGTCACGTTCGCCGCGCGCGGCGGCAGCTTCACCAGGTCGTTGTAGCTGGCCAGGGTGGTCTCGGTGTCGTGCGAGAGCTTGGCGCGAAAGCCCACATAGGCCGCCAGCCCGGCCAGCGCGAAGACCGCCGACAGCACCCACAGCGACAAATCGCTGCGCAGCGTGTTGGTGATCTGGTCGGGCCGCTCGGCGTGCGGCGCGAAGCCGCGGTTCTTGCCGCGCATGCGGGCGATCTCGTCGCCCAGGCGCGCCACCAGGTAGTTCAGCTTGTCCTGGCCGTCGAGCGCGTAGCGGCCCTGGAAGCCGAGCAGCAGGCACATGTGGAAGACCTCGAGCGCCTGCAGGTGCACGCTGCCCTTCGCGCGCAGGTCCTCGAGCCGGTGGAAGAAGTGTTCGCCGGCGAGCTGGTCGCCGAACACGCGCAGCTGCAGCGGGCGCGTCTCCCAGGCTTCGCGCACATCGTAGTTCGAGCGCAGGATGATCTCGTCGACCGCCGAGCAGAAGGCGTACTTGGCGGCGGTGACGTCCTCGGCCGCGACGCCGAGGGCCTTGGCGTTGCGGTCGACGTCGCCCAGGAAGGCGGTCATGTGGTCGGCGAAGGCGGTCTTGTCGTGCGGACCGCAGCCGTTCTTCAGCAGGAACAGGGCGTAGAAACCTTCGTACATCAGGTCGACCAGGTTCTGCGGGCTGGTGCCGGTCGCGCCGCGGCCGGACTGGGGCGCTGCGCGCCGTTCGACGTGGGCGCTCATGCGACCACCGCGATCAGGTCGAGCTGCAGGTCGCGGATCCCGTTCGGCACGTAGATCGAGATCGCCTGGGCCTTGAGCATGTTCTCGTACAGCGTGCCCTTGTTTTCGAGCACGAAATAATAGGTGTCGGGCCGTACCGGCAGCGCCGCCGGCACCTGCGGTGCGTGCACCAGGCGCACCCCGGGCATGGCCGAGAGCACGAACTTGTCGACGTCCTGGGGCGCGCCGAGCTTGAAGCGCAGCGGCACGATCTCGACCAGCTGCAGCGCCGGCATGTCGGCCGATACCGCCAGGTAGAGCGTGGCCTGGGCGTTGATCTTGCCGGAATCGAGCGCGCCCAGGTGGTAGGACGGACGGTCGTTCGACAGCGGGATCGAGAAGTATTTCGAGGACACGACGGTGTCGAGCAGGTCGCGCAGGATGTCGATCAGGCGCGCGAATGCGGGACCCGGATCGAGATGCGAATAGGCCGGCAGGTCCTCCAGCTTGTAGCTGCGCGAATAGGCCATCAGGCCGCCGGCCAGCATCAGGAGGTCGCCGAACAGGCGCTCCGGGTGCAGCTCGGGATGGTTCAGGTAGTGCGACAGCGCCGCGTAGCCGGTGCTCGCGGTGTGCAGCAGCCAGAACGAGGACATGTCCCCGCCGCGGATCTCGACCACGTTCCTGCTCGGTTCGCGCATGTGGCCGTAGAGGGTGTTGACCTTGGCAAGCAGCTTTTCCATCAGCCGCGCCACCGCATTGTGCAGGCCGGGCGCGCCCTCGATCGAGACGCTCGGCGGGGTGAAGCCGGGGTCGACTTCAAAGCCGCCGGTGGCGACCCGGCGCAGCCGCACCAGCGGGAAGCTGTCGAACGCCTCCAGCGCATCCAGGTCCGACACCAGGCGCACGGTTTTCCTCAAGTAGACCACGGGGGCGTCGGCCGCGCGCGTGAACAGGTCCTGGGTCTCGCGCTCGTGCTGGACGAAGCGGGCGTCGCTGTGGTCCTCGTCCGGCTCGGCGCAGTTGTCGCCGTAGGGTTTCAGCGCGGGCAGGGCGGCGTGGAAGGTGATGGTCTGGGTTGTCGGGGGCAGGTCGCCCAGGCGCACCTGCAGCGGCAGGGCATCGAGTTCGGGCGCGCGGTACAGCTCGCCGTCCGGGAAGACCAGCGACAGCGCGTCGATGCGCAGCGTGTCGGACTTGAGCGCCTCATGGTCCAGTTCCAGGCGCCGCACGCCCCAGCAATACGGATGCAGCGCGCGTGCGGTCTGGTTCAGGCGCGCCTCGTGGTAGCGGTCCTGCTGCTGGAAATGTTGGGGGCGTAAAAACAACCCTTCGCCCCACAGCAATTTCGATGGCATGTTCACGAACACCTCACAAAGAAATTGTTCTCGGAAAATGTTGAGCTTGATCGAAAGCCGCGCAGGCTCATTGACAGCGCGCAGAGCCGGGCGTCTTGACTTCGACAACTGTCGGTTTGGCGCCCGCCCCGGCCGACAGCGCACAGGCGTGCAGGCCGACGGTCAGCCCCGCCTTTTCGGCCTCGGGCGCGGCAAAGGCCAGGCGCCAGCGCTGCGGCGCCGGCGAATGAAAAAGGGCGACGACGCCGATGTAGCCTGCCTCGCGCGTGACTTTCTCGACCGACTCGTAGCGCTGGCCCGGCACCAGGGTGACGTCCTTGACCTCGACCACGTCGGCTCCGAACGCCTCTTTCTCGGCGGCCGGGGTAAGAAAGGCGGCATACGGCGCCTGCTCGAAGGCGGCGTTCTGGCGCAGCTTGTAGACGCGCGCCACCAGGGCCAGCGGACGGCCCTGGGCGTCGACGTTGAGCCTGGCCGCGGCGTGCAGGCGGACCGGGACGGCGCGTGGCGGCTTTTGCGATTCGGGAAGTTCGGGCGCCTTGCCGGCGATGGCCTGCAGGCTGCCGCCGCATCCGGCAAGCGCCGCGGCGACGACAAGGATGCTCAGGCAGGGAAGGGCTCTCATTGGATTCTTGCCTTTCGTAAATTATGCCAATGCTCATTTAACAGCACTGGCGTGTTCTGCGACTGAGGCTCCGCAAGCTCTGCAGGTTTCATGCGGCGCATCCTCCAAGCGTGTAAATGTTGACTGTGCGCAATTCTTGTCGGAACGCTTGCCGAATAATGGCGTCTGGTTCAACGCACTGGAGACCGACATGATGTTGAAACGTCTGATACCGGCCGTCGCCTGCGCCGCACTGCTCGCGGCCTGCGCCAGCACCGGTGAAGGGGCCGGCGGCGCTGCGAAGGCGACGACCGTCGCCGCCGCAGTGGCCGAGGCCGATGCGGCGGTGGCCGCGGGCCAGGCCGACAAGGCTTTTGCCGTGCTCAAGGGCGCCGCCCAGGCCTTCCCGACCGACAAGACACCCTGGCTACGCATGGCGCAAATGCGCTTCGACGCCAACGACTACGGGGAAGCGATCGTCAATGCGCAGGAAGCGCTCGAACGCGACCCCGACGACACCCTGGCCCACAGCATCGCCGCCGTCAGCGGCCTGCGGGTATCGAGCGAGGCCCTGGCCGACCTGACCCGCATGAACAAGATCAACAGCGACGTGAAGTCTGAAGCCCAGGACCTGGCCAAGCTGCTGCGCGCCAGCCTGGGCGAGGAAGTGCTGGTGCCGGGCGCCGTCAAGCCCAAGAACCCGGTGAAGCGGACGACGCGCACGTCCACGTCCCAGACCCCGGCCAAGACCACCGCATCCTCGTCGAGCGACCCGTTCGGCGCGCTTAAATAAACCCCCGTGGACCGGCGCAGGCCGGTCCGTCTTCCCCACCCTGGAGTCGACATGGCAAAAAGTGAAAGCGTGCAGAAACGCCTGCAGAAAGTGCGTGCGCCGCGCGTGCAGATGACCTATGACGTCGAGATCGGCGACGCCATCGAAAACAAGGAGCTGCCCTTCGTGGTCGGCGTGATCGGCGACTTTGGCGCCGACCCGGAGGCCGAGAAAAAGCGCATCAAGGACCGCAAGTTCGTCAATGTCGACGCCTCCAACTTCGACGAGGTGCTGGGCGGGATCGCACCGGCCACCCAGTTTCGCGTCGAGAATCACCTGACGGAAGAGGGCGGGCAGTTCGCCGTGCAGCTGCAGTTCCGCGAAATGGCCGACTTCCGGCCCGAGGCGGTGGTGCAGCAGGTCGCCCCCCTGAAAGGCCTGCTCGATGCGCGCACCAAGCTGGCCGACCTGCGCAACAAGCTGGCGGGGAACGACAAGCTCGACGACATCCTGAGCGAAGTCCTGGGCAATACCGAAAAGCTCGAAAGCCTGCGCAAGACGGAGGAGAAATAAATGGCGGCGATCCTCGAACAGGCGGCCAAGCCCGCGCTGGAACTGGACAATTCCCTGCTCGACCAGATCGTCGAGCAAAGCCGGGTCGCCAGCTCCGACAGCGAGCATGCCCGCGCACGCGACCTGATCTCGGAACTCGTGACCCAGGTGATGTCGGGCACCATGGTGGTCTCGAACAACCTGTCGGCGATGATCGATGCGCGCCTGGCCGAGCTGGACCGCATGATCTCGACCCAGCTGTCCGCGATCATGCACGCGCCCGAGTTCCAGAAGCTCGAGCGCAGCTGGACCGGCCTGCAGTACCTGGTGAAGAACTCCTCGACCAGCGCCGGCCTGCAGATCCGCATGCTCAACGCCAGCAAGCGCGAACTGGTGAAGGACTTCCAGGCCGCCCTCGAATTCGATCAGAGCTCGCTCTTCAAGAAAATCTACGAAGAGGAATTCGGCACCTTCGGCGGCGCGCCCTACGGCGCTTTGATCGGCGACTTCGAGATGAGCCGCCAGCCCGAGGACATGTACTTCCTCGAACAGATGTCGCACGTGGCCGCCGCCAGCCATGCGCCCTTCATCACCTCGGCCGCGCCGGAACTGTTCGGCATCGACAGCTTCGGCGACCTCGGCAAGCCGCGCGACCTGGCGAAGGTCTTCGACACCGTCGAATACGCCAAGTGGAAGGCGTTCCGCGAGTCCGAGGATTCGCGCTACGTCGGTCTGACCCTGCCGCGCTTCCTCGGCCGCCTGCCTTTCAACCCGGTCGATGGCCAGACCACCGAAGGCTTCAATTATGTCGAGGACGTGGACGGCACCGACCACAACAAGTACCTGTGGTGCAACGCGGCCTATGCCTTCGCATCCAAGCTGACCCGCGCCTTCGAGGACTACGGCTGGTGCGCGGCGATCCGCGGCGTCGAGGGCGGCGGCCTGGTCGAAAACCTGCCGACCCACACCTTCAAGACCGACGAGGGCGAGGTCGCGCTGAAGTGCCCGACCGAGGTCGCGATCACCGACCGCCGCGAAAAGGAGCTGTCGGACCTGGGCTTCATCTCCCTGGTCCACTGCAAGAACACGTCGTACGCGGCCTTCTTCGGCGCGCAGTCGGCGCAGAAGGCGAAGAAGTACAACAACGAGGCCGCCAACGCCAACGCCATGCTGTCCTCGCAGCTGCAGTACATCTTCGCGGTCTCGCGCATCGCCCACTACATGAAGTCCATGATGCGCGACAAGATCGGCAGCTTCGCCGCCGCCTCGAACGTCGAGGATTACCTGAACCGCTGGCTGACACAGTACGTGCTCCTGGACGACAACGCGAGCCAGGAACAGAAGGCGCAGTTCCCGCTGCGCGAAGCGAGCGTGCAGGTGTCGGAAGTGCCGGGCCGCCCGGGCTGCTACCGCGCCGTGTCCTTCCTGCGCCCGCACTTCCAGCTTGATGAATTGTCCGTTTCGCTCCGACTGGTCGCGGAGTTGCCGCAGTCGACCAAAAGCTGATCCACCATTAACCTGAAAACTGGAGTAAACAAAAATGGCAATTGACGTGTACCTGCAGATCGACGGCATCAAGGGCGAATCGATGGACGACAAGCACAAGGACTGGATCGAGTGCACCTCCGTGACCTGGGGCGTGAAGCAACCGCGCTCGGCCACCGCCTCGACCGGCGGCGGCCACACCGCCGAGCGCTGCGAACACGAGGAAGTCGTGATCGACAAGCTGGCCGACCTGTCCTCGCCGGTCCTGCTGCAGACCTGCTCGGCCGGCAAGACTATCCCGAAGGCCAAGCTGGAATTCATGCGCGCCGACGGGCAGGGCGACCGCATCAAGTACTTCGAGATCGAGCTGGAGAACGTCCTGATCGGCGCCATCAAGCCCAAGGTCGAGGAAGGCGCGATCATCCAGGAGAAGGTCGGCCTGAAGTTCTCGAAGATCAAATGGAAGTACACCCAGCAGAAGGTGACCGGCGGCGCCGGCGGCAATACCTCGGGCGGCTGGGACTTGGCCGCCAACAAGATCGTATAAGGGCCGCCCCCGGCGCGCTGCCTGCTGCGCCGGGGAGCAGCTCGAGTCCCGCCATATGGACGAACCGGCGTACCGTGCCGCGCACGGTACGCCTTACGCTTCCTTGCTTTTTCTCCTTCCAGGACAAACGCATGAACGGCTTCACACCCGGGGTGCTCGACCGCCTGATGGACGAGCGCCGGGAAGCGGGCGCCGCCAGCCCGCGCCTGACGATCGAACAGATCAAGGACCTGGTGGCGCGCGACCTCGAGGCGCTGCTCAACACCCGCGTCGCGCTCGCACCCGGCATCTTCGACGAGTTCCCCCAGGCGCGCGCTTCCATCCTCAACTACGGCCTGGCCGACTTTGCCGCCTTCTGCCTGACCAGCGCGGAAGACCGCGCCGCGATCTGCGCCAGCATCAAGACCGCCATCGAGACCCACGAGCCGCGCCTGAAGGACGTCAGCGCCGCCCTGGTGCCGGTACCCGGCAGCGCCAACCGGCTCGACTTCGTCATCAACGCCCGCCTGGCCCTGGCTGATACGGGCGACGCGGTCAATTTCAGCGCCGTGCTCCAGCCCTCGTCGCTGCACTACGCGGTGCGGCGCCCGGCGCGCCCGCGCGGGCCTGACGGCAAGCGCTAGCGTCATTCCTCTACCGACACAAAGGATGCGACACGAATGGACATCAACCTCAAGACCCTGATCGGCAAACTGAACGACGCTTCGCGCACCGCGGCCACGCGCGCCGCCAACATCTGCGTCGGGCTGGGCCAGTACGAAGTCGACATCGAGCACGTGTTCCTGGCACTGCTCGAGCAGCCCGACTGCGATGTCGTGGTCGCCGCACGCGCCTGCGACATCAGCCTGAGCGCGTTGGAGAACGACCTGCGGCGCGAGGTCGCCCGTTTCGCCACGGGCAGCGCGCGCACCCCGGTGTTCTCGAAGCACCTGCCGCTGCTGTTCGAGCACGCCTGGCTGATCGCCTCGCTCGGCAACGGCCAGCCGAACATGATCCGCAGCGGCCATCTGCTGCTGGCGCTGCTCACCGAGCCCGGCCTGGCCCAGCTGGCCCAGCGCGGCTCGCGCCTGTTCACCCAGTTTCCGCTCGAGCGCCTGAAGCACGACTTCGACAGGCTCACGCGCGGTTCGAAAGAAGCCGTTGCCCCGGCGGCTGCCGTGCCGGCCCAGGGCGTCGGTGATCCGGTCAGTGAACTCGAAGCCCAGGCGCCCGGCAAGACGCCGGCGCTGGACCAGTTCACCACCTGCCTGACGGAGCGCGCGCGCCAGGGCAAGGTCGATCCGGTGATCGGACGCGACCCGGAAATCCGCCAGGCCATCGACATCCTGATGCGGCGGCGCCAGAACAATCCCATCCTCACCGGCGAGGCCGGCGTCGGCAAGACTGCCGTGGTCGAGGGCCTGGCGCTGCGCATCGCCAAGGGCGACGTGCCCGAGGTGCTGCGCGGGGTCGAGATCCACACGCTGGACATGGGCCTGCTGCAGGCCGGCGCCAGCGTGAAGGGCGAATTCGAGAACCGCCTGAAGAACGTGATCGACGAGGTGAAGAAGAGCCCGCACGCGATCATTCTCTTCATCGACGAGGCGCACACGATGATCGGCGCCGGCGGCACGGCCGGCCAGAATGACGCCGCCAACCTCCTGAAACCGGCGCTGGCGCGCGGCGAACTGCGCACCATCGCTGCCACCACCTGGGGCGAGTACAAGAAGTACTTCGAGAAGGACGCGGCGCTGGCGCGGCGCTTCCAGGTCATCAAGGTCGAGGAGCCCGACGAGGAAACCGCCTGCGCGATGCTGCGCGCGATGGCGCCGCTGATGGAAAAGCACTTCGGGGTGCGGGTGTACGACGAGGCCATTACCGAGGCGGTGCGCCTGTCGCACCGCTACATCAGCGGCCGCCAGCTGCCGGACAAGGCGATCAGCGTGCTCGATACCGCCTGCGCCAAGGTGGCGCTGGGACAGAGCGCCACGCCGGCCCTGCTGGAAACCTGCACCCGCGCCATCGAGCAGCTCGACGCCCGGGCCGCCGCCCTCACGCGCGAGCAGAGCGCCGGGATGGACCATGGCGCGAAGCTGGCGCAGTTGCGCGACGAGCGCGCCGTGCAGATCGCCGAGCAGGAACGCCTGCAGGCGCGCTGGCAGCGCGAACACGCGCTGACCGGCGAGATCGCTGCGATGCGCGCAGAGCTGGAAGCAGGGCGCGGCGACAGCGCGCCGATGCGTGCGCTGATGGAGGAACTGCGCATGCTGCAGGGCGAGGCGCCGCTGGTGCCGGTGCAGGTCGATGGCCACACCGTGGCCGCCATCGTCGCCAGCTGGACCGGTATTCCGCTCGGGCGCATGGTGAAGGACGAGATCAAGACCGTGCTGCAGCTGCAGTCCTTGCTCGACGAACGCATCCTCGGCCAGTCGCATGCCACCGCCGCGGTGGCGCAGCGGGTGCGCACGGCGCGCGCGAACCTCGACGACCCGAACAAGCCGAAGGGCGTGTTCCTGTTCGTCGGCACCTCGGGCGTGGGCAAGACCGAGACCGCGCTGGCCCTGGCCGACCTGCTGTACGGCGGCGAACGCAAGCTGGTGACGATCAACATGAGCGAGTACCAGGAGGCGCACAGCGTCTCGGGCCTGAAGGGTTCCCCGCCGGGCTATGTCGGCTATGGCGAAGGCGGGGTGCTGACCGAGGCCGTGCGGCGCAATCCCTATAGCGTGGTGCTGCTCGACGAAGTCGAGAAGGCGCACCCGGACGTACTGGAGCTGTTCTTCCAGGTCTTCGACAAGGGCGTGCTGGACGACGCCGAAGGCCGCCAAATCGACTTCCGCAACACGATCATCATCCTGACCTCGAATACCGCCTCGAGCACGATGATGCAGGCGTGTTTGAACAAGCCGGCGGCCGAGATGCCGAAACCCGAGCAGCTGGCCGAACTGATCCGCCCTCAGCTCATGAAGCAGTTCAAGCCCGCCTTCCTCGGCCGCCTGGCGGTCGTGCCCTTCTACCCGATCAACGACGAGGTGCTGGCGAATATCATCCGCCTCAAGCTCAATCGCATCTCCAGGCGGGTGCAGGACAACCACCAGGCCAGCTTCGAGTACGACGACGCCCTGGTGAACGCGGTGCTGGCGCGCTGCACCGAGGTCGACTCCGGCGCGCGCAATGTCGACACCATCCTGAACGGCACGCTGCTGCCCGAGATTGCCGACACCGTGCTGGCACGCATGGCCGAGGGCGGCGCGATCGCCCGCATCAAGGTCGGCGCGACCAGGGCCGGGCGCTTCAAGTACACGATAGAGCCGGCCTGAGGAGGCGCCAATGAGCACGCTCGAACAACTCCTGAAGCCGGTCAGCGAAGCCGCGCCCTGCGGCGAGGACATGGCGTTCTCGCCCGAACTCGACGCCATCGCCCAGGCGAGGAAGGCCGACGACCCCTCGCTGGAGCAGGGCGCCTGGGTCACGACATTAAAGGAAGCGGACTGGAAGTTCGTCGCCAAGCGCTGCGCCACCTTGATCGAATCGCGCAGCAAGGACCTGCAACTGGCGGTCTGGCTGGCCGAGGCGAACGCGAAGACAGCCGGCCTGCGCGCCCTGGGCGAGGCCCTGGAACTGATCGGTGCATTGTGCGAACGCTACTGGGACGGCCTGTATCCGCTGCCGGACGAAGACGGCTTCGAGCGGCGCATCGGCAACCTGGGCTGGATCGCGGCGCGCGTGCCGCAGCTGGCCGCCGAATGTCCGGTGACGGAAGGCGCGGCCTTCTCGATGCGCGACATCGAAGTGGCGCGCAGCCACGGCGCGGATGCGATCGCCGATGTCGAGGCGGCGCGCAGCCGCACCTCGAAGGCCTTTTATGCCGGGCTGCTGGCCGACGGCGAATACTGCGTGTCGGCGCTGGACGCGCTGGAAAAGGCGGTCGACGCGCGCCTGGGCGCGGACGGGCCGAGCTTCAGCGGCGCCAGGACTGCGCTGCAGAACCTGGTGCACTTCGTGATGCCCGCGGCGGGCGCGGGTGCGTCCGTCACCGCGCAGCCGTCGGAGCAAGCGGAACGGCATGCGGCCGCGCCGCAGCCGGGCGGTGCGCAGCCGGCGCTTGCCGCCGGCCCGCTGCAGACGCGCGCCCAGGCCCTCGCGCAGTTGCGCGCGGTGGCCGAGTTCTTCCGCCGAACCGAACCGCACAGTCCGGTCGCCTACCTGGCCGACAAGGCGGCCAGCTGGGGCGAGCAGCCGCTGCACGTGTGGCTCAAGACGGTGGTCAAGGATGCGGGTGCGCTGGCCCACGTCGACGAACTGCTGGGAATACAGCGCGAAGGGTAAGCAAGGAAAGAACAGGGATGAAATATTCTTTCACCGAAAGCGGTGCCGTGAAAGAATATTACAGGGCGACCAGGCGGCCGCCCTGTTTTTGCTGATTCGGCCGCTTACTCAGCCGGTTTCTCACCCGAGGACGCGGCCTTGTCCATGCCCGGATTGACAAGCGAGGAGGCTTTCGCGATCTGCGCCTCGACGGTCTGCACGGCCTGGCGGGTGGCCTGCGTCACCTGCTCGTAGCCCTTGAAGGCGTTGTCGATGGCGGCCTTGATGATCTCGACCGCGTTTTCCGAGCCCGGCTTGACGTTCTGGGTGACGTCGTAGATCAGGGCCGACAGCGTGCTCTTGGCCTCGGCGACGTGCACGTCGGCGGCACGCTGGAATTCGCTCTGCATGTCGTCGATGATGGTTTTCAGCTGGGCGCGGTATTCGGCGCTGTCGGTCGCATTGGGCGCCATGCGCGCGGACAGGGCGTCGAAAGCGGCGCGGGCGTCGCGCGCCTGGGTCAGGTCGCGGCTGGCGGCAAGCGTCTGGTCCATGGTGCTGCGTGCGGTCGCCATGTTCAGGGCGACGACTTGTTCCAGGCCTTTGACGGTCTTGTTGGTGAGCGCCTCGAAGGTCTGCATTTGCAGGTCAAACAGGGTTTTGGTGGCGTTGGCGAACTGCTCGGGACTCGTGAACATCAATGTCTCCTCGGTATTTGTAGAAAACGACGGACGACCTGCTGAACTACCGGGCCTATTATTTAGCAACGATGCGCTTTTCGCAACGTGCGTCCTGATAGGGCCCGGCGGCGCGTTCCCAGCCTGGCCCAAGTGGGGTCTGCGAGCAGGCCAGCGCGCCGTCGGCCTTGCTGCGCCACTGGTACCAGGGAGCGGGCTTGGCGATGGCGGCGCAGCTTGCCGCAAGCAGGCAGCTGGTAATGATGGTGGAGACTTTCATGCTAGCCCGAGCATAACCGCTTCCGTGGCACAGTCAAGCATTTCCGCTTGTGCTTCCCACGATGGGAAGGTGTATCCTGCGTTCTTGGGAAAGGAAAGGACGACATGGACTGCCACGCACGCGATACCACCGCAATGAACATCGGCGAGGCCGCCAGCGCCTCGGGCGTATCGGCCAAGATGATCCGCCATTACGAATCCATCGGCCTGATTGGCGCGGCGCGCCGTACCGAAGCCGGCTACCGCGTCTATGCGCGCCAGGACGTGCAGGTGCTGCAATTCATCCACCGCGCCCGCGCGCTCGGGTTTTCGCTCGACCAGATCCGCGAACTGCTGGCGCTGTGGCAGGACAAGGGCCGCGCCAGCGCCGACGTGCGTGCGCTCGCGCGCTCCCATATCGAGGACCTGAACCGCAAGATCGCGGAGATGGAAGCGATGCGGCGCACCCTGGAGCGGCTTGCCGCATCCTGTCATGGCGACAGCCGCTCGGATTGCCCGATCCTGGACGACCTGGCGGCGCAATAAAAGCGAAAGGGCGAGCGACAACGCAAAACGCCGCAAACCTTTTTCAAGGATTGCGGCGTTTTGCGCCGGCTGTCGCCAGAAAACCTTTGGTGCCCACGGAGGGACTCGAACCCCCACACCTCGCGGCACATGGACCTGAACCATGCGCGTCTACCAATTCCGCCACGTGGGCACTGCTAGTGCTGCTGATACTACGGTACTGCACTTGCCAACAAATTGCTGGCAATGAGTCGTTCGCTCGGGAGCAAACGCTACGGTACTACTGCGGATAACACTTCCGGTAGAGTGGTGCCCACGGAGGGACTCGAACCCCCACACCTCGCGGCACATGGACCTGAACCATGCGCGTCTACCAATTCCGCCACGTGGGCACTGATGCTGCTTTTACTGCTTTTACTGCAAACATTAATCATGCTTCCAGCGTGGGCACGGGGCGCCCACCCTACGATCAATGGTACTGCTTACTCTTGCGGATCACTGCCGGTAGAGTGGTGCCCACGGAGGGACTCGAACCCCCACACCTCGCGGCACATGGACCTGAACCATGCGCGTCTACCAATTCCGCCACGTGGGCACTGATGCTGCTTTTACTGCAAACATTAATCATGCTTCCAGCGTGGGCACGGGGCGCCCACCCTACGATCAATGGTACTGCTTACTCTTGCGGATCACTTCCGGTAGAGTGGTGCCCACGGAGGGACTCGAACCCCCACACCTCGCGGCACATGGACCTGAACCATGCGCGTCTACCAATTCCGCCACGTGGGCACTGTTACTGCGTTTGCTGCTGAAGCTGATACAATATCAGGCTTTGTCGTTTTTCGCTAGATCAACTTTCGTTGTTCACGCGGCGAAGCTGCCTGTACTGCACCCGCTTTTCCTCCGCTTCACATGCTGTCGTTGCGAAAGAGCCGAGATTATAGCGGAAGGATGGCAAAAGTCAAAAACCTCCTGCAGGGACTGCAACCGGGCTTTTTCGCCCCCCGCCACCCGACCGCCGGACCGCGTTTCATGGAGCACGCTTCGTTAGGCGAATCCTGCGGTCCTCCGTTACACTACGCCTGTCAAGGTGTCAATCCAACCACGGTGCCGGCCGGTCCGGCGCATATATAGAAGAAATTCAAGAAAACGATTTGAAGCAACCTACTCATACCATTCCCAGCCGCGAAGAAATTCTCGGTGTTTTCCGCGACGCCGGCACGCCGCTCGACGCAGCCGCCCTGGCGCGCTCTCTCAAAGTGAAGCCCGCCGCCCAGGAAGTCCTGGGCCGCCGCCTGAACGCAATGGAACGCGACGGCCAGATCCGCGCCGGTCGCGACGGTGCCTATTCCCTGGCGGATGAATCCGGCTTCGTGGCCGGCCGTATCAGCGCCCACCGCGACGGCTACGGTTTCGTGATTCCCGAGGAGCCAGGCCCGGACCTGTTCCTGAACGATAAGGAAATGCAGAAGGTGCTGCATGGCGACCGCGTACGCGCCCGCGTTACCGGCCTCGATCGCCGCGGTCGTCCGGAAGGCACGATCGTCGAAGTCGTCGAGCGCGCCAATACCCACGTCATCGGCCGCCTGCTGAATGAAGGCGGCGTCTGGATCGTCTCGCCCGAGGACAAGCGCATCAGCCAGGACATCCTGGTGGCCGGCTCGCCAGGCAAGGCGCGTGCGGGGCAGGTCGTCAGCGTCGAACTGATCGAGCAGCCCGCGCGTTTCCAGCAGCCGACCGGCCGCATCGTCGAGGTGCTCGGCGAACTGGACGACCCGGGCATGGAAATCGAGATCGCGGTACGCAAGTTCGGCGTGCCGCACGTGTTCTCCGCCGCGGCGCTGAAGCAGGCCAACAGGCTTCCCAACGAAGTGGTCGATGCCGACCTGGCCAACCGCGTCGACCTGCGCGACGTGCCGCTGGTAACGATCGACGGCGAAGATGCGCGCGACTTCGACGACGCGGTTTACTGCGAACCGGTAAAGATCGGCCGCACCAGGGGCTTCCGCCTGCTGGTGGCGATCGCCGACGTCAGCCATTACGTGAAACCCAACGATGCGCTCGACGCCGACGCCATCGAACGCAGCACCTCGGTGTATTTCCCGCGCCGTGTGATCCCCATGCTGCCCGAGAAGCTCTCGAACGGCCTGTGCTCGCTGAACCCGGCCGTGGACCGCCTCTGCCTGGTGTGCGACATGGTCGTAACAAGCAAGGGCGAAGTCACCGCCTACCAGTTCTACCCGGCCGTGATGCATTCGGCCGCACGCCTGACCTATAACCAGGTAGCCGAAGTGCTGGCCGACCCGCAAGGCGAGGAAGCCGCGCGCCGTCCGGCCGTCGTGCCGCACCTGCTGAACCTGAACGCGGTATTCCATGCGCTGCTGGGCGCGCGCCAGGAACGCGGTGCGATCGACTTCGAGACCACCGAGACCTACATCGTCTGCAACGCGATGGGCAAGATCGAGAAGATCATCCCGCGCACCCGCAACGATGCGCACCGCCTGATCGAGGAATGCATGCTGGCCGCGAACGTGTGCGCCGCCGACCTCCTGATCCGCCACAAGCACCCGGGCACCTTCCGCATCCACGCCGTGCCGACCGAGGAAAAGCTGAACCAGCTGCGCACCTTCCTCAAGCAGACCGGCCTGAACCTGGGCGGCGGCAACAAGCCGACCGCGGCCGACTATGCAGCCCTGATGCGCGAGATCAAGGATCGCCCGGACGCGTCCCTGCTGCAGACCATGCTGCTGCGCTCGATGCAGCAGGCCGTCTACAGCCCGGACAACGTCGGCCACTTCGGCCTGGCCTACGAGGCGTATGCCCACTTCACCAGCCCGATCCGCCGCTATCCCGACCTGCTGACCCATCGCGCCATCAAGGCCATCCTGCAGGGCAAGCGCTACGAACCGAAGGGCATCGACGTGTCGAAGCTGAACACGACGGTCTCGAACGCCGCGCGCAAGCAGGCCGCCAAGGACAAGGCGGAAGGCAAGGCCAAGGACGAAAAGGACCTGACGATCTGGGACGCCCTGGGTGTCCACTGCTCGGCCAACGAGCGCCGCGCCGACGAAGCCTCGCGCGACGTCGAAGCCTGGCTCAAGTGCTACTACATGCAGGACAAGCTGGGCGAGGCCTTCACCGGCACCGTGGCCGGCGTGACCACCTTCGGCATTTTTGTGCAACTCGACGAGCTGTATGTCGAGGGCCTGGTCCACGTCACCGAACTGGGCCAGGATTACTTCCAGTACGACGAAGCGCGCCACCAGCTGCGCGGCGAACGCACCGGCAAGACCTTCGGCCTGACCGACCGCGTGGTCGTGCAGGTGGCCAAGGTCGACCTCGAGTCGCGCAAGATCGACCTGGTGCTGGCCGAGGGCCAGGACGCGGTCGAGACGCCCGCGCAGAACGAAGGCAAGGGCGGCGAAGAAGGCAAGGGTGGACGCAAGCGCGACGCCGTGCCGGGCCAGGCGAACGGCCAGGCTTCGCGCCTGCAGTTCGACGACATCCTGGAAGCCAAGCCGTCCGGCAAATCCAAGCGTTCGCGCCGCGCCCGCAAGGAAGCGGCCGAGCTGGCGCGCCAGCAGGCCAAGCTGCTGCGTGCCGAGGCGCCGCAAGCGGAGCAGGCCGGCGAGCCGGAAAGCGAGGCCGTGACGCCGGGCGCCGGCGCCAAGCCGAAGCGCTCGCGCAACGCCCGCAGGAAGGCGGCCGCCGAACTGGCGCGCCAGGCTGCGCGCAAGCAGGCCGACGAGGAAGCGCAGGCCGGCCAGGCCGAGGTGCTCCAGGCGCAGCAGCCGGCACCGGTGCAAGCCGAGGCTCCTGCACCAGGCAAGCCGGCGCGCAAGCGCAAGGCCGCTGCCCAGGCGCCGGTCGAGCCGGTCCAAGCCGAGCGCGAGATTGCCGCTCCGGCCGCGCCGCCGGTGCAAGCCGAGGCGCCGGCCCCTGCCAAGCCGGCACGCAAGCGCAAGTCCGCCGTCCAGGCGCCGGCCGAAGCGGTCGAAGCTGCCGCGCCAGCAGCGCCGCAGCCGGTGGAAACGCCGGCCGAGGCGCCCGTGGCCGAAACGCCGAAGCGCAAGCGTGCAGCCAAGTCCGTGCAAGCGCAAGCGCCGGCCGCGCAAACCGAGACCGCCGCCGAAGCGGCGCCGGCTGCGGCTCCCGCAGCCAAGCGCGCACGCCGCAGCAAGGCGGCCGAGCCGGCAACAGCCGAAGCACCGGCAGCAGCCGAAGCACCGGCGGCCGCCGAGGCGCCGGCCAAGCCACGCCGCACCCGCGCCGCGAAAGCCGCGGTGGCGGAACCAGAGAGCGCCGCCGCCCAGAGCGGCGCCGAGAAGCCGGCCGCCAAGGCCGGCAGTACCGCATCCAAAACGAGTTCCAGGAAAAGAAGTAAAGAATGAAGAACAAAATGATTTTCGGTTTCCACGCGGTGACCTCGCGGCTGCGCCACGAGGCCCAATCGGTGGAAGAGATCTTTGTCGACGCCGAGCGCAACGACGCCCGCATGAAGGCCCTGATCGCCAGCGCCAAGGACGCTGGCGTGCGCGTCATGCCGGTCGAAGCAAGCCGTCTTGACAAGATCGTCGGCACCCGCCGCCACCAGGGCGTGATCGCCTTCGCCAGCCAGCTGGCGCTGGCGCGCAACCTGGACGAACTGCTCGACGCCATCGAAGGTGCGCCGCTGCTGCTCATCCTCGACGGCATCACCGACCCGCACAACCTGGGCGCCTGCCTGCGCGTGGCCGACGGCGTCGGCGCGCATGCGGTCATCGTGCCGAAGGACCGGGCGGTCGGCCTGAACGCCACCGCCGCCAAGGTCGCCAGCGGCGCGGCCGAGACCGTGCCTTACATCACCGTCACCAACCTGGCGCGCACCATGCGCGAGCTGAAGGAACGCGGCATCTGGCTGATCGGCACCTCGGACGACGCCGACAAGGGCCTGTACGAAGCCGACTTCACCGGCCCGGTCGCGCTGGTGATGGGTTCCGAAGGCGAGGGCATGCGCCGCCTGACCCGTGAAACCTGCGACCTGCTGGTGTCCATCCCCATGTTCGGCTCGGTCGAGAGCCTGAACGTCTCGGTTGCCTCGGGCGTCTGCCTGTACGAAGCGCGCCGCCAGCGCGGGGTGCAGGGTTAAAGAAGTTTCAGGAGCGCTTGCAAGCGTTCCCGGGGCTGTTGCCTGCCGGGTTAACGGTGTGTTTGATCCGCGTGGGCACAGGGTGCCCACCCTACAGGATGCGTTACGGACTGCCGGTCGCAAGCACCGAACCCCGGCGCATTACCGGATCTTCCCTACCGCTAGTCCGAGGCCTCATCCGTAGGGTGGGCACCCGTGCCCACGCGGATTCAACGCACCAGTAGCAGCGCAGGCAACAGCCCCACGTGCACTTGCGCACCGCGCGCACGCTCCGCAACACCCTCCAAAATTGACCCCCTCCCAAGCAGCCGGCCGCCGGATAAGCTACCATTGCCGCTGTTTCGCTTCTGTACTGATTATGTTTTCCTCGTTGCGCGAAGATATCAAGAGCATCATCGAACGCGACCCGGCCGCCCGTAACGGCTGGGAAGTGCTCACGTGCTATCCCGGCCTGCATGCCATCGTCCTCCACCGCTGGGCGCATGCCTGCTGGCGCATGAACCTGAAGTGGCTCGGCCGCTTCATTTCCCACATCGCGCGCATCCTCACCGGCATCGAGATCCACCCCGGCGCCACCATCGGCCGCCGGGTCTTCATCGACCACGGCTTCGGCGTCGTGATCGGCGAGACCGCCGTGATCGGCGACGACTGCACCATCTACCAGGGCGTGACCCTGGGCGGCACGACCCTCGTGGCCGGCACCAAGCGCCACCCGACACTCGAGCGCGGCGTGATCGTCGGCGCCGGCGCCCAGGTGCTGGGCGCCTTCACGGTCGGCGAGTTCGCCAAGGTCGGGTCGAACGCGGTCGTGGTCAAGCCGGTTCCCGCCGGCGCCACCGCGGTCGGCAACCCGGCCCACATCATGCGCAAGGAGGACCAGTCGCGCAGCGCGCGCATGTTCGCCGCCTATGGCGTCACGCCGAACGGCGACGACCCGCTCTCGAAAGCCCTGCGCGGCCTGATCGACCACGTCGCGCGCCAGGACGAGCAGATCGAATGCCTGACCGCGACCATCAAGGCGGCAGGCATTGCCTGTCCGAACGTGCGCGAGGGTGATAAACTCGACCAGGCCGAACTGAACCGGCTGGTCGACTGAGGAAACCATGACTGATGAAGCAAAGGACGGGACCGATCCCGTACTGGACCCATTCGAGCTCCGCGTCCTCGCGGTGCTCGCCGAAAAAGAAGCGCTCACGCCCGATAACTACCCGATGTCGCTGAATGCGATCGTCACCGGCTGCAACCAGCTCTCCAGCCGCGATCCGGTGATGCAACTGTCCGACGACACCGTCCACGACACCCTGCAGCGCCTGATCGAGCGGCGCCTGGTCAACGGCATCACCCAGGCCGGCGCGCGCGTCACCAAGTACGAGCACCGCATGCGCATCAAGTGGACGCTCGAGCAGGACAAGCTGGCCGTGCTCACCGTCCTGATGCTGCGCGGCCTGCAGACCGCCGGCGAGATCCGCACCCGCACCGGCCGCCTGCACGAGTTCAAGAGCGTGGCCGAGGTCGAGGCGGTGCTGCAGTTCCTGATCGACAAATACCCGCCCATCGTCGCCCGCCTCGAACGCGCGCCCGGCACCAAGGAGCCGCGCTACGGCCAACTGCTCGGCGGTGAGATTTCCGTGTCGCGCGAGGACTCCGCCTTCGGCGCCGCCGCAGGCCCGGCGGCCGCCCCGGGCAGCTGCATCGGCCAGCTGGAAGCCGAGGTCGCCGCACTGCGCGCCGAGGTCGCCGACCTCAGGGCGCAGTTCGAGGCCTTCCGCCAGCAGTTCCAGTAAGGCGCAGCGCAACCAGGTTCAACCTGGCTGGGCTCAGCGCCGCGTCTGCGCCGCGGCCTTGTCGGCCGCGGCAATCACCTGCCTGACGGCTGCAATCACCAGTTCGGGTTCCTCGAGCTGGATGTTGTGGCCGCTCTTGCCGTCAACACTTGCGAGCCGGCGCTGAACTGGCGCACGAAATCCGCATGCAGCCCCTGTTTGATGGCGACCGCTTCAGGCGTCTCCAGGAAGAATTCCGGTTTCTCCGCCCCTTGCATCGAGGTCAGCACGACGGTCGGCACGTCCGGCAGCTTGCCGGCGAATGGAAGCCTGCCGCTGTCGAGCACCGGCTGCAGCAGTGCCAGTTCGGGCTGGAATTTCGCCGGCACGATGGCGGCGAAGGCGCGCTCGTCCGCCGCCGCCCGCCCGGCGTCGAGCTGGCGCAGCGCGGGATTGAAGCGCTCGTCGCCCGGGTCGACCAGCACCATGCCGGCGACCTGGCCCGGGTGCCGGGCGGCGAAGGAACGCACCAGCAGGGCGCCGTACGAGTGGCCGACCAGGATGAAGGGCGGGGCGAGCTTGCCCGCGGCGACCAGTTGCTCGAGTTCGTTCGTGTTTTGCGCGATGGTGCGCGGTTCCGGGCGCGCTTCGGACCTGCCGTGGCCGGCGCGCGAATAGGCGACCACGCGCGCCGTTCCGGCCAGCTCGGGCGCCACCTTGCGCCAGGCGCTCAGGCCCATGCCGAAGCCGGATTCGAAGATGATGGTGTAGCGCCCGCTGCCGGCGCTGGCCGTCTCGACCAGCCAGGGCTTGGTGCCGATGGCGGTCAGTTCGGCCGCCATGGGGGCAGGAGCGGGGGCTGGCGCCGGACTTTGCGCCTGGACGGCGGAGCAGGCCAGGGCCAGCGCCGGAAGAAGCGTGCGGACGATGCGTTTCATGATGGCTCCGATAGCGTGAAAAACGCGGGTGGTGGCCGGCCCTGCAAGGTCGGCCTGCAAGCCCGGGGTGGCCGGGCTCAGGGCGCGGTGGCAGGGGGCGTCGGGGCAGCCGCGGCGACCGGCGGCGCGCCGAATTCCAGCTCCACCAGCGCATCGTCGCTCCAGGAAGCGTCGCTCAGGACGACCTCGAAGCTGGTCTTCTTCGTCTCCAGCTTCTGGCTGCGTTCGCCTTCGCGCAAGGTTGCGGCGATGAGCGGCGCTTCGGCGTCGAAACCCCACTTCGGCGGCTCCTCGAGCGTGAAGCCGCACCAGTCGCGGGTGCGCAGCAGGCCGTTGATGGCCAATACCCAGACCAGCGAGATTTCTTCCTTCGCGATCCCCACCATCACCCGGCATTCCAGGCGCAAGTCTCCAAGGCGCCGCACGTTGGCGGCCAGTCCCGGGGTGCGCACCTCCGGCTCGATGCGGTAGAGCTTGCGCTTCTGGTTCAGCGCCAGCTCGCCATCGGCGTCGAGCGCTGCCTCGCTGCGCGGCACGGTAAAGCGGTTGGCGGCGTCGAGGGCGAGCGGCAGGACGAAGTCGCCGTCGCCCTCGATGCGCACACGCGGCTGCTGGGGCAGGCCGGCGCCACCGAGCGCCCTGATCCGGAAGCGCAGTTCGGGCACGTTCGGCGCCAGCGCATGGTGCCTGTCGAAGCTGTCCAGACCGGCGAGGATGGCCTTGTACTTGTGCACCTCCGGCTTGCGGATGCCGTGCACTTCGATGGTGTCCGGCTCGTCGACTCCCGGCACCGCCGCGGCAGGGCCGCAGGCGAGCAGGGCGCCGAAGGCGCAGGCCAGGGTGAGGGCGAACAGCGGCGCGCGGCGCATGTTCAGCCCTCGTCGCGCCAGCGGCGCAGGCGGATCGCAACGGCGATCATGGCGGCGCCGGCAGCGACGCCGACCCACAGTTCCGGCCGCGCCAGGCTGCCCCAGGAGGCGCCGAGCACCGACAGCATGTCCACGCCGTGCTGGGCGCGCAGCGGCAGGGCGGTGCCGCCGTCCATGAACCAGGCGCCGGGGACCAGGCCGAGCAGCAGGGTTTCGAGCACGTTGTTGATGATCCAGTCGGCGTTGATGGTGGCGCCGTACAGGGCCAGCAGGTAGTCCATCCACTTCAGCAGCACGGCGGCGATCAGCGGCAGGCCGACGGCCCACAGGAAGACCTTCGATTTTGCCCAGCTCGACACCAGCAGCAGCCAGCCGGCGGTCGGCAGCGCCCACAGGATGTAGACCGGAATCATGGCCAACAGGTAGACCGGCGACAGGTACAGGTTCACGTTGCTGAGCAGGGGCCCGTACAGGTCGAGTCCCTGGTGGCTGGCGGCCACGCCGCCCAGCATCAGGATCAGGAAGGCGGCGGCGCTGGCGATGCCGATCGTGATCGCCGGCGCCAGCACCAGGGCGGTCACCAGTTTCGACAGCACGGTCGTGGTGTCGGAGATCGGCAGCGACTTCCAGAACAGGATGCTGCGGTCGCGCCGGTCATCGTAGAGCGCGCCCAGGCAGTAGAAGAAGGCGACGATGGGCAGCACGATGAAGATCGGTGCGCCGGTGGCGATGTAGTTATTGGCGGCCACGTTGGCGATCTCGCTGCGGGTGTGGTGGTCCGCCAGCGTGGCGATCTTCGAGCTGCTGGCGTGGTGCACCTCTTCGCCGCCGACCCGGATGGTGACGCTGTCGCCGTCGAGCTTGCCGGTCGAGATGCCGTAGCCGATCATGCCCCCCACCAGCACCACCATGATCACGGCCGCGATCAGCGGCGCCCAGACAAAGCCGCCCTTGTGCTCCCAGAATTCGCGGCGCAGCAGCCATTTCATCGTATTCATGCGTAGGTTCCTTTCATCGTTGCCACGAACAGGTCGGCCACGCTCGGATTGCGCGTTTCGCCGAGGGCGGACAGTTGGGCGCGCGAGACGCCGTCGAACAGCATCACGGACTTGCCGAACACGGTGCGCTGGTCGATCGGCTGCAGCGCATTCGCGGCGTTGACCTTTTCGGCGGGCACCATCACTTCGATGTAGCGTTCGCCCACTTCGTCCATCGAGGCGGCCAGCACGATGCGGCCGTCGCGGATGAACATCAGGTCGGTCAGGATGTGCTCGACTTCTTCGACCTGGTGGGTGGTGATGACGATGGTCTTGTTCTCGTCAAAATAGTCTTCCAGCAGGTTCTGGTAGAACTGCTTGCGGTAGATGATGTCCAGGCCCAGGGTCGGCTCGTCGAGCACGAGCAGCTTGGCGTCGATCGCCATGACCAGGGCCAGGTGCAGCTGCACGATCATGCCCTTGGACATCTCCTTGACCTTCATCGCCGGCTTGAGTTTGGTATTGGCAATGTAGCGCTCGGCGCGGGCGCGGTCGAAGCGCGGGTGGATGCCGGCCACGAAGTCGACGGCGTCGCGCACCCGCAGCCAGCGCGGCAGGATCGCCACGTCGGCGATGAAGCACACGTCCTGCATCAGGGCATCGCGCTGGGTGCGCGGATCGAAGCCCATCACGGTGAGCTCGCCCTCGAAGGGGATCAGGCCGAGCGCCGCCTTCAGCGTGGTGGTCTTGCCCGAACCGTTGGGGCCGATCAGGCCGACGATGCGTCCGGCCGGAATGTCGAAGTCGATGCCGTCGATCGCCGTCTGCTTGCCGTAGCGCTTGCTCAGGCCGCGGGCCGAGATCACGGCGCTCATGCTGCACCTCCCGGCTCGGCGGTGCGCAGCAGTTGCTCGACGTCCAGGCCCAGCAGGCGGATGCGCTCCACCATCGCCGGCCATTCCTCGCTCAGGAAGCGTTCCCGTTCGCTTGCAAGCAGCTTCTCGCTTGCTCCTTCAGTGACGTACATGCCAATTCCCCTTCTTTTTTCTACTAGGTTTTCGTCGACCAGTTCCTGGTACGCCTTGGAAACGGTGATCGGGTTCAGTTGGTACTCGGAAGCTACCTGTCGTACCGAAGGCAGGGGATCCCCTGCCTTCAGTACGCCGTCGAGCATCATGCCGATCACGCGGTCCTTGAGCTGGCGATAAATCGGTGCATTGTCGTTCCAGCCGATATTCATGCTCGGCCTCCCTGTCGTTCCGGCCCTGGCACATGATCCTGCATGTCTGGCTCCCCTGTTGAATGAATGCGTTGGTGTTGTAGTGAAGTATGACACCAGCATCCCTGGCAACCACGGGAATGCGACGAGCTGCAAAAAAGCGGGCCTGGACGGTCAAAACGGCGCGCCGGGCTGGACCCTGCACGGCGTCAGGCCGCGCACGGTTCAAGGGCGCATGATAGAGGATTTTGCTTGGCGGAAAACTAACGAAATATTGCGCAGTGCAATATTTTTAGAGGAAGTCAGGCGCTGGCGTCGGCGTTGGCGTCGAGATCGCAGCGCAGGAGGGCGCCGTCCTCGGCGAGCGCGATCCAGCCGCCGCGCGGCGGTTCCTGGTCGAGTTCCCAGTCGGGCAGTACGTAGCGCAGGCGCGCGCCGTGCCGGTGCAGGGCGGGGCGGTGGGTGTGGCCGTGGATCAGGATATCGGCGCCGGTGGCGTCGAACACCGCCTCGATGGCGTCTGGCGTGACGTCCATGGTCTCGTAGGACTTGGTGGTGTGGGCTTCGCGGCTGCCTTCGCGCAGGCCGGCGATGATCGCCTTGCGCTTCTCCAGGGGCATGGCGAGGAATTGCTGTTGCCAGGCCTGGGAGCGCACCATGGCCCGGAATTCCATGTACTTCGTGTCGAGCGTGCATTCGGCGTCGCCGTGCACGAGGGCGATGCGCCGCCCGCCGATGTCGACGACATGCGGCTCGGCCAGCAGGGTCAGCCCCGCGGCCTCGGCAAACCCCTGGCCGACCAGGAAGTCGCGGTTGCCGGCCATCCAGAACAGTTCGACACCGTCATCGCTGAGCGCGCGCAGGGCGTTCACCACGCGGACGTGGAAGGGGGTGTCGAGGTCGTCGTCGCCGGCCCAGTATTCGAAGATATCGCCGAGCAGGTAGAGCTGGCGGGTGCGTGCGGCATGCGCTTCCAGGAAGCGGAAGAAAGCCTCGGCGGTGCGTGGGTGGGATTCCTGCAGGTGCAGGTCGGAAATAAAAAGCGCGAGCGTGCGCGCGGGAGTGGCCATCGTCGTGCTGAGCTTTGTGATCCCGCGCGCCTTTCTGTTCAACTACCGGATTACTGGATGACTTCGACTTTTTCGATGATCACCGGCTCGACAGGCACGTCCGAGTGCATGCCCGAGCGCGAGGTGCGCACGCCGTTGATTTCGTCGACGATCTCGGTGCCCGAGGTGACCTTGCCGAACACGGCATAGCCCCAGCCGTCCTGGCCCGGGTAGTTCAGGAAGTCGTTGTTCTTGGTGTTGATGAAGAACTGGGCCGATGCCGAGTGCGGCGCCGAGGTACGGGCCATGGCGATGGTGTACTTGTCGTTCTTCAGGCCGTTCTTGGCTTCGTTCTCGACGGTGGCGTCGGTGGCTTTCTGTTTCATGCCCGGTTCGAAGCCGCCGCCCTGGATCATGAAGTCCTTGATCACGCGGTGGAAGATCGTGTTGGTGAAGTGACCCTTGTTCACGTAGTCCAGGAAGTTGGCAACGGTCTTCGGCGCCTTCTCAGCGTCCAGCTCGACGGTGATGTTGCCCTTGTTGGTGGTCATGAGTACGGAGGTCATGTGATGTCCTATCTTGTTGTGAATTCGGTTGGGATGCGAAATGTGCAACCGCTATTTTACAAGCTTATCGCCGGAGAGGATGGTGGCGTTCTGGATCACGACCGGGACCACGGGCACGTTCTGCATGCCGCGCATGTCGTCGACGACCACGTTCTTGATCTTGTCGACCGTCTCGAAGCCCTTCACGACGCGCCCGAACACGGTGTAGCCGTGGCCGTCCTGGCCCGGATAGTCGAGGCCGGCGTTGTCGTTGGTGTTGATGAAGAACTGCGAGGTGGCCGAGTTCGGGTTGTCGGTGCGCGCCATCGCCACCGTGTAGGGCTTGTTCGACAGGCCGTTCCTTGATTCACTCGGGATGGGCTTCCTCACGCCCGGCTTGTCGACGAGCTTCTCGGTGTAGCCGCCGGCCTGGATCATGAAGTCGCTGATCACGCGGTGGAATACCGTGCCCTTGTAAAAGCCGGATTTTACGTATTGCAGGAAGTTGGCCGTGCTCTTCGGCGCCTTTTCCTGGTCGAGTTCGAGGACGATCTCGCCCATCGTGGTCTTCAGTGCGACCTGCGGATTGTCGGCAGCCAACGCGGCGCCGGAAATCGTCAGGGCGGCAGTGGTAACGGCAACGGCGGCCAGGCGCGCCAGCGATGGGGCAGGGAATCGTGCGAATAGGGTCATGGAGGCGTCTCCTCGGTGGACGTGGCGCAATGCCGTGTCAAGTCTTTTACAGAAAAATAAACCTGAGCCGTAGGCGGCCAGTCGGGATTTTATCAATGCTATACTCTGCGCAGAACGTCCCATTCTATCAAGAAGAACAACAACGAGGGTCTTGACGGTCTCGACGCAAAGCACCACTTCCCGGCGCGCGCCTCCTTGGCAACCGTGCCCGGCATTTGCATTGCTCGGGCGTCCCGTCCCCTCTCGAATCATCACCACCAATGAGCCAATTAAAGATCTATAACACGCTGGCGCGCGAAAAACAGGTATTCGTTCCGATGGAGGCCGGCAAGGTCGGCATGTATGTCTGCGGCATGACCGTCTACGACTACTGCCACGTCGGGCACGCGCGCATGATGATGGCGTTCGACGTCATCTATCGCTGGCTCATGGCTTCCGGTTACGACGTCAAGTACGTACGCAACATCACGGACATCGACGACAAGATCATCAAGCGCGCGGTCGAGAACGGCGAAACGCTGTCCTCGCTGGTCACGCGTTTCACCAAATACATGGACGAGGACACGCAGGCGCTCGGCATCCTGCCCCCTGGCGTCGTCCCGCGCGCCACCGAATACGTGCCGCAGATGCTCTCGATCATCGAGAAGCTCGAGGAAAAAGGCCTGGCCTACAAGAGCGAGGACGGAGACGTGAATTATGCGGTGCGCGGCTTCGAAGGCTACGGCAAGCTGTCCGGCAAGTCGCTCGACGACCTGCGCGCCGGCGAGCGCGTCGACGTCAATACCGGCAAGCGCGATCCGCTCGACTTCGTGCTGTGGAAGGCCGCCAAGGAGTCCGAACCCGCCGAGGCCAAATGGGACTCGAAATGGGGCCGCGGCCGCCCGGGCTGGCACATCGAGTGCTCGGCCATGTCCTGCGCCACGCTCGGCGAACGCTTCGACATCCACGGTGGCGGCCAGGACCTGCAGTTCCCCCACCACGAGAACGAGATCGCCCAGAGCGAAGGCGCTTTCGGCGGCACCATGGTCAACTACTGGATCCACAACGGCTTCGTGCGTGTCGACAATGAGAAGATGTCCAAATCGCTGGGCAACTTCTTCACCATCCGCGACGTGCTCAAGAAATACGACGCCGAAGTGGTGCGCTTCTTCATCCTGCGCGCCCACTACCGCAGCCCGCTGAACTACTCGGACGTGCACATCGACGACGCCAAGGGCGCGCTGACGCGCCTGTACACGGCGCTGGCTGATTTCGATCTCGGCGGCGAAGCCGTGGAAGTCGACTGGAACGAGGAGCACGCCGTGCGCTTCCGCGAAGCGATGGACGACGACTTCAACACGCCGCTGGCCGTGGCCGAACTGTTCGACCTGGCAAGCGAAGCGAACCGGACCAAATCGAGCGCGACCGCGCGCCAGCTGAAGGCCCTGGCCGGCGTGCTGGGCCTGCTCGAGCGTGCGCCACAGGACTTCCTGCAGGCAGGCGCAGGCGAGGGCGGTCTGGACGAGGGCCGCATCGCCGGCCTGATCGAAGAGCGCGCCGCCGCCAAGAAGGCGCGCAACTTTGCCGAGGCGGACCGTATTCGCACCGAACTGACTGCTGCCGGGATCATTCTCGAAGACAAGCCAGACGGAACGACGAACTGGCGTCGCGCATAATGGCAGCGGAACAGGACAAGAGCGGCTTTGACGCGCCGGAACTCGAGGTTCCGGCATATTGGGCAGAGGCAAAAGCGGAACTGATGCGGCGCGACCGCATCATGAAGCGCCTCATCCCGCAGTTCGGCGACATGCACCTGAAGGGTCACCCCGACCCTTTCACCACCCTGGCGCGCTCGATCGTCGGCCAGCAGGTCACGCCCAAGGCCGCCGATGCGGCCTGGGCCAAGCTCAGCCAGGCCTGTCCGAAGATGACGCCGAGCCAGGTCATCAAGCTGGGCGCCGAGGGGATCGGCGCCTGCGGCTTGTCCAAGCGGAAAACCGAATACATCCTGGACCTGGCCGACCACTTCAAGGCCAAGCGTGTCCACACCAACCTGTGGTCGCAGATGGACGACGAGGCGGTGATTGCCGAGCTGGTGCGGATCCGCGGCATCAGCCGCTGGACAGCCGAGATGTTTTTGATATTTAATCTGCTCCGGCCGAACGTCCTGCCCCTGGACGACGCCGGCCTGATCCAGGGCATCAGCCAGAATTATTTCTCCGGCGAGCCGGTTTCGCGCAGCGATGCGCGCGAAGTCGCGGCGAACTGGGAGCCGTGGCGCACGGTTGCCACCTGGTACCTGTGGCGCAGTCTCGACCCCGTCAGCGGGGCCGATGCCGCGTCCGATACGGTTTAAGGTACGGTAGAATAGCGCCGAAAAGTAGCACCCAAGGCCGCCGGCAGCCCCAGCGCCGTGGCCACAGAATAACCCGGAGGTACAATGACTAAAACAACTTTCCTCAGTTTTGAGCAGCCGATCGCCGAGCTCGATTCGAAAATCGAAGAGCTCCGCTTCGTCCAGGACGATTCGGCCGTCGACATCTCGGAAGAGATCGACCGCCTGGCCAAGAAGAGCCAGCAACTGACGAAGGATATCTACGCCAAGCTCACGCCATGGCAGGTTTCCCAGATCGCGCGTCACCCGCAGCGTCCCTACACCATGGACTACGTGAACGCGATCTTCACCGATTTCCATGAGCTGCACGGCGACCGTACCTTCGCGGACGACCAGTCGATCATCGGCGGCCTGGCGCGCTTCAACGGCCAGGCCTGCATGGTCATCGGCCACCAGAAGGGCCGCGACACGAAGGAGCGCGCGATGCGCAACTTCGGCATGCCGAAACCCGAAGGCTACCGCAAGGCCATGCGCCTGATGAAGCTGGCGGAAAAGTTCAACCTGCCGATCTTCACTTTTGTCGACACCCCGGGCGCCTTCCCCGGCATCGACGCCGAAGAGCGCGGCCAGTCCGAAGCGATCGGCCACAACCTCTACGTCATGGCCGAGCTGAAAGTGCCGCTGATCGCCACCATCATCGGCGAAGGCGGTTCGGGCGGCGCGCTGGCGATCGCCGTCGGCGACGCGGTCCTGATGCTGCAATACGCGACCTATTCGGTGATCTCGCCGGAAGGCTGCGCCTCGATCCTGTGGAAGACCTCGGAGCGCGCGGCCGACGCCGCCGACGCACTGGGACTGACCGCGCACCGCCTGAAGGCGATGGGCCTGATCGACAAGATCATCAACGAGCCGCTGGGCGGCGCCCACCGCGACCCGAAAGGCATGGCGCAAATGCTCAAGCGCGCGCTGGCCGATACCTTGCGCCAGTTCCAGGGCATGAAGACCAAGGACCTGCTCGAAGCCCGTCACCAGAAGCTGATGGCCTACGGTAAGTTCAAGGAAACCACGCCAAGCGAAGAGTGAGCCGTACCGAGTGAGTAGTTCATCCGCCGGGTCCGTCCCGGCCACTTTCGCGCGCGCGCTCGACGCGCTGCGCGCGCAGTTTTCCCCTTCCTCCATTGCCATCGCCTGCAGCGGCGGCCTCGATTCGATGGTCCTGCTGCACCTGGCGTCGAACTGGTGCCGCGAACACGGCGTCACACTGTCCGCCTTCCACGTCCACCACGGGCTCAGCCCGCATGCCGATGCCTGGCTTGGGCACGTGGAAAGCGCGGCGCGAGCGCTCGGTGCTGGTTTCGAGGCGCGCCGCGTGAACGTCGACAAGCGTGGCTCGGGTACGGAAGCGGCGGCACGCAAGCTGCGCTACCGCGCCCTGGGCGAGATGTGCGGCCAGCACGGCGCCACGCTGCTGCTGACCGCCCACCACCTCGACGACCAGGCCGAAACCGTGCTGCTGCAACTGCTGCGCGGCTCGGGGCCGGCCGGTTTGTCGGGCATGGATGCCGCAAACAGCGCTCCCGAACTGCTGGGCAACCCGGAACTCGTGATGGCGCGGCCCCTGCTGCCGCTGTCGCGCACCGCGCTGGAAGCCCATGCCCGCGACAACGCGCTGAGCTGGGTCGAGGACGAATCGAACCTGGACCCGCGTTACGCGCGCAATGCCCTGCGCCACCGGGTGATGCCGGCCCTGGCCGAGGCCTTTCCCGGCTTCCAGCAGCGCTTCGCGCGCAGCGCCGCGCATGCCCAGTCGGCCCAGCGCCTGCTGGACGAGCTGGCCGAACAGGACCTGGCGGCCAGCCTGGTCGACGATGCCGTGGATGTGGCCCGCCTGCGCGCCATGAGCCTGGACCGGGCCTACAACATGCTGCGCCACTGGTTCCGCGTGCGCGGCCTGGCCATGCCCTCGACCGCCTGGCTGGTCGAGATGGTGGCGCAACTGCTGGAAGCGCGCCACGACGCCCAGCTGCTCGTGACGCACCCGGCCTGCCACATCCGGCGCCATCGCGACCGCCTCCACATCACGCCGAAGCTGGCCGACTTGGCCGGCATGCGCGACCCCGACGACGAGGGCGTGATCGAGAAGTTCGGCGAAAGCTTCCTGTGGGCCGGGGAAGGGCGGCTGGCTTTTCCGGTCTATGGCGGGGTGCTGCACTTCGAGCCGGCCGAGACGGGCTTCGACGCCGCCTGGCTGCGCACCCAGCCGCTGGTCATCGATTTCCGCAAGGGAGGCGAGCGCCTGAAGCTGGCGCCGAACCGCCCGACGCGCAGCCTGAAGGTGCATTACCAGGCGGCCGACGTGCCGGCCTGGGAACGCACGCGCCTGCCCATCGTCAGCGCCAACGGCGAGCTCATCTACGCTGCGGGCCTGGGCATGGATTGCCGGCATTTCGGCAACCCACCAGCCAGTCTGGTCGCACTGCGCTGGGAGTCCAGCGCCAAATAGTTTCTAGTCGAAAACCGTATTACTTTATTTTCATTCCGTATAGCTTTTCGGATTTACTCTCTTGTGATTTTGCGCTGCAACATGCTAGAGTAAGTGTTCCCCTTTGATCCTTTACAAGCTGGAAAGCTTACAGTTATGGCTTTAATTGTCCACAAATACGGTGGTACGTCGATGGGCTCGACGGACCGTATCAAGAACGTTGCGGCCCGCGTCGCCAAATGGCACGACGCCGGGCACAAAATCGTCGTGGTGCCGTCGGCGATGTCGGGCGAGACAAACCGCCTGATTGGTCTTGCCAAGGAAATCATGCCGCAGCCGGACCCGCGCGAACTGGACATGATCGCCTCGACCGGCGAACAGGTATCGGTTGGCCTGCTGGCCATGGCGCTGCTGGCAATCGGCAAGGACGCCGTGTCCTACACCGGCTGGCAAGTAGGCATCCGCACCGACTCCGCCTTCACCAAGGCACGCATCCAGTCGATCGACGACTCGCGCGTGCGCGCCGACCTCGACGCGGGTAAGATCGTGATCATCACGGGCTTCCAGGGCGTGGATGAAGAGGGCAACATTTCGACGCTGGGCCGCGGCGGCTCGGACACCTCGGCCGTGGCGATCGCCGCCGCGCTGAAGGCCGACGAGTGCCTGATCTACACCGACGTCGACGGCGTCTACACCACCGACCCGCGCGTGGTGCACGAGGCGCGCCGCCTGGAAAAGATCACGTTCGAAGAAATGCTGGAACTGGCTTCCCTCGGCTCGAAGGTGCTGCAGACGCGCTCGGTCGAGTTCGCCGGTAACTACCAGGTCCCGACGCGCGTGCTGTCGTCGCTGACCGATCCCCTGATGCCCCTGGCCGAGGAAGCCAAGTCGGGCACCCTGATTTCGTTTGAGGAAGAAACCAACATGGAACAAGCCGTCATCTCCGGTATCGCTTTCCACCGTGATGAAGCCAAGATCACCGTCCTGGGTGTCCAGGACAAGCCCGGAGTCGCTTTCCACATCCTGGGTCCGATCTCGGACGCCAACATCGAAGTGGACATGATCATCCAGAACCAGTCGGTGGACGGCAAGACCGACTTCACCTTCACGGTCTCGCGCAACGACTACCAGCGCGCGCTGAGCGTGCTGGAAAGCCAGCGCGAAGAGCTGGGCTACACCCGCATCCTGGGCGACGCCAAGGTGTCGAAGGTGTCGGCGGTGGGCGTGGGCATGCGCAGCCACGTCGGCGTTGCCTCACAGATGTTCCGCACTCTGGCGGAAGAGGGCATCAACATCATGATGATCTCGACTTCCGAGATCAAGATTTCCGTCCTGATCGACGAGAAATACATGGAGCTGGCCGTCCGTGCCCTCCATAAAGCTTTTGATCTGGAGCAAGCTTAACTTTTTTCAAAAATTTGGCCGCGCTTCCTTGACCAAATGAGGTGTGGCCATTAATATGCGTGCACTCAGCGACAACGAGCAACACTGTTAAGAGCTGACTGGAGGCGTGGCCGAGTGGCCGAAGGCACTTCCCTGCTAAGGAAGCATACGGGCTTAAACCTGTATCGTGGGTTCGAATCCCACCGCCTCCGCCAAGTTACAAAAGAGAAAGCCACCGAAAGGTGGCTTTTTTCTTTTGTAACTCGGCGGAGGCGAGGAGGGGTTGCAGGGCGTGGGGCGCCCTGCAACGCACGCTCTCCGTGTGGGATGAGAAGGGTTGCGCGTACTCGCGCAACCGCGGCCCGCGGAACGTGGGCGAATCCCTGCTCGATCTTTGGTAAAGCTTCCGCAAGGTAGCTTCTTCTTTTCGGCGACAGTCTGCGGTTCCAGCCATGCAGGCGAATTACGTAACACCGTTCCAGACAGCAGGCTCGAACATACCCCCGTCTCTCCTTAACGGCTGTCAACATCTGTCGGCGAATGCAATGGGAGCATACCCCTTGGTTTTCAGCAAATCTGCGGAGAACGTATGGATGAGCTTCTGCGGTATTTCGAGGAAGAGCTGGGGTTGTTCGGACAGTTCGCGCGCGAGTTCCGCAATCGCTTTCCGAAGCCGGCGGGGGCCCTGCACATTGCCGGCGACAGCATCGAGGACCCGGGCGTTGCCCGCCTGATCCAGTCGATTGCCCTGATGAGCGCGCGCATCCACAAGCGCCTCGACGACGACTATCCGACCTTCACCGAAGCGCTGCTGGAAAGCCTGTATCCGCACTATCTGCGGCCCCTGCCTTCGTATGCGATCGCCCAGCTGGCCCAGGACCGCTTCGACGCGGGCGCGGGCGAGTTCGCGCTGCTGCCGCGCGGCACGGCGCTGCGCAGCGCCGCCGTGCAGGGCACGATCTGCCATTTCCGCACGGTCTATCCGGTGGTCGCGGGACCGCTGCGCATCGCGCGCGCCGCGTTCTCGGCGCCGCTGGCTTCCAGCCGCACGCCGCGCCTGCCGCGCGGGGTGGTCGCCGGTGTCGCCATCGAATTCGAGACCCGCGGTTCTTTTGCGGCGTTGTGGGCGCGCGGCATGAGCCGGGTGCGCGTCTTCGTCGACGGTGAGGCCTCGCTGCGTGCGGCGCTGCTCGACGCGCTGTTCATGCACGGCGCCGGCGCCTGGGTCCAGGCGGACAGCGCGCCCTGGCAGGCGCTCGACGCTTCGCCGCTGCGGCTGGCAGGCTTCGGCGGCGACGACGCGGTGCTGCCCGACAGTCCGCGCTCGCATCCGGCCTTCCGCCTGCTCACCGAGTACTTCAGCTATCCCGAGAAGTTCGGCTTCGTCGAGATCGACCTGGCGCCGGCCGTACGCCTGCTGCCGCCGGGGTGCGCGCGCTTCACGCTGCACCTGCCGCTGCGCGCGCCGGGCGCCGATTCGCTCGAAGCGCGCCTGCTGGCGCCGCTGTCGGCCGGCAACCTGCTGCTTGGTTGCACCCCGGTGGTCAACCTGTTCCGCAAGGCGGGCGACCCGATCCAGCTCTCGCACACCCGCGCCGACTACCCGCTGGCGGCCGATTCGGCGCACGCGGCTTCCTACGAAATCCACAGCATCGACCGCGTGCGCGTGCTGCGCGAAGCACGCGGCGCGACCAGCGCGATCGAGTTCGCCCCGCTGTACGCCGTGCGCCACGAGCAGGCGGAAGCGGCGCCCGGCCGCCATTTCTGGGTCGCCCGGCGCGACGAAACGCTGGCCCAGGTCAGTCCCGGACACGAGATCCGGCTGGCCCTGGTCGACGCCGACTTCCGGCCGAGCGAAATCGCGGAGGCGACGGTGTCGACCGAGCTGACCTGCACCAACCGCGACCTGCCGGCCCAGCTCAGGGTCGGCAACCCGGAGGGCGACCTGATCGCCGAAATGGGGGCGAGCAGTGCGCCCTGGCGCCTGCTGCGCAAACCCACGCCGAGCTACCGCTTCGACAGCAAGGGTGCGCACTGGCGCCTGATCTCCCACCTGGCGCTCAACCATGCCGGATTGACCGACGCCGGGCTGGCCGACCTGCAGAAGATGCTGACCCTGTACGACCTGCCGCGCTCGAACGGCGCGCGGCGCCAGATCGCCGGCATCGTCGGCCTCGAGCACGGCAGCATGCGCGCCTGGATCAGGACCCGTCCGGTGTCCACCCTGATGCCCGGGGTCGGCATCCGCATGACGGTCGACGAGGAGGCGTTCGCGGGCGCCAGCCTGTTCGTGTTCGCCCAGGTCATGGACCGCTACTTCGCCCTGAACAGCCAGCTCAACTGCTTCACCCGGCTCGAGATCGTCTCCAGCCGTACCGGACAGGAGATCCACGCATGCCCCCCTCGCAGCGCCGAACAGGCACGAGCGTGATCGCGCGCCTGCTGGCGGCGCCGCAGGGCTTCGAATTCGTCCAGGCCGTCACGATCCTGCTGCGCTGGCTCGAGGAACAGGGGGTGGCGCCGGAGCGCGCGTTGCGCGACCACCTGCGCTTCGAGAACAGCCTGCACCTGGGGTTCCCGCCCAGCCAGATCGAGGCCTTGCGGATCGCGGGCGCCACCGGGGCGGATGCCGCAACGCAGGGCCCGTCGCAGGGCGGCGGCGAGCAGGATCTGGCGGGACTGCAGTTCCGGATGACGCCCGCCTTCATGGGCCTGCTCGGAGCCCATGGCGCCCTGCCTGCCCATTACACCGAACGTATCCAGCAATGGCAGCATGCCAACCGGGACGAGGCGCCACGCGCCTTCCTCGACATGCTGTCCGGCCGCATGCTGGCGCTGTACTACGAGGCTTGGCGCAAGCACCGGGTCGAGCACGCGGCCGCAGGCCGCGGCGACTGCTTCCGGGCCCGGCTCCTGGCCCTGGCCGGGGTCGCCGACGGGGAGGAAAGCCGGGGCGGCCCCGGTCCCGGCGTGCCGGACGACGTGATCGCCCATTTTGCCGGGATGCTGCAACAGCGGCCCCGTTCGGCGGCGCTGCTCGAGCGCCTGCTGGCGGGTTATTTCGGCCTGCCCGTCGCGCTCGAGCAGGCGGTGGGGCATTGGAGCAGGATGGCGCCGCACGAGCAGAGCGCGCTCGGCGCCGGCGCCTGTCTCGGAGAAAACACCCTGCTCGGCGAACGGAGCTGGCGGCCGGACCTGCGCGCGCGCCTGCGCATCGGGCCCTTGCGCCGCGACGTGTTCGAGCGCTTCCTGCCCAGCGGCGACATGGCGGCGGCCCTGCGCCGCACCTTGGCCTGGTTTGCGGCGCCGGGCGTGGATTTTGAGGTGCAATTGATCCTGCGTGCGGACGAGGTCGGGCCGAGCCAGCTCGCCGCCGCGCCCGCGGCAGGCGCGCGGCTGGGACGCGACAGCTTCCTTGTCACCGCTGCAGTCGCCACCGACCGTGCCGACATGCGCTACCTCATCACGCCGATGGCGCCGCTGCCTGCCGCCCGGCGGCGCACGGGCGGGCCCTGACCGGTCTTCCGCTTACCTCAGGACCAGGTTGCTGAACGCAATGGGCTGGGCAATGAAGACCAGCGCGCAGTTCACGCTCGGGTACTCATAGTCGAAGGCCACCTGTCCGTCGCTGTTCACGCCCAGCAGGCGGCTGCGGTTGCGCGCCGCCGCGGCGGAGTAGGCGACCAGGTAATTCCCGGGCGTCGTCTCATAGGTACTGGAGCAGATGTCGGAATAGACCGGCGGCTCGGTCACGTAGGTCCAGACTTCGGTCGCGGTGCGCGCTCCCTCGTCGATGGTATAGCGCGACGGCGCGCTGAAGCTGCGCGTCAGGCCGGGCGAGGTGCGCGGCGGGGCTTCGAGGCTGCCGAGACCGTTATTGAAGAGCAGCAGGTCGCCATTCGAGGCGATGGACAGGCTGTGCTGGCCGATCGGCGTGTTGCCCCTGGTGAGCCTGAGCGCCAGCGCGCGCAGCGAAGGGTAGTCATACCAGTGCTTGTTGGTGTCGCCGAGCAGCCACCTGATGCGCCCGGTAGCGTAGTCGAGCTTGACGACGAAGTTCTCGCGGCTCGAGACCAGCAGCGAATCGTCTGCCGGCACGTAGATGGCGGAATTCACGTGGAACCAGTCGCTGCCGTCGCGCACGAAGTTCGACGGATCGTCGCCCCCGGCCTGCATGGCGGCGCGGAAGATCCCGGCCAGGTCCCATTCCTTGAGCACTTCGCCGTTCGGCCCGATCTCGGTCAGGATCGATTCGATCTTGCGCACGCCGGCGTCCAGTGCGTCGAGTTCGGCGAGCAGGCCCTGCTTGCCGGCGCCCAGGTCGTGGTGGAAGTTGGTGTAGCGGGCCGAGGCCAGCCGGGTGGTGGTGTAGGCCCCGGCGAGATCGAAGCGCACCAGTTCCGGCGCCGCCGGGTTGCCGGAATAGAAGGCGTCGCCGCTGAACCAGGTCGAGCTCGAGTAGGAAATGTCGGGGCCGACCCAGCGCAGCTTGCCGTCGGTGTCGAGCACTACCGGTCCGCTGATGTTGTTCTTGATGAGCATGTAGTCGAAGCCCGGATCGGCAGCGGCGCTGCGCGGCGTCCTGACCTGGGGCGTCTCGTAGACCGCGGCCGGGCCGGTATAGGCAGGCGCGGCCACGGTGACCTTGTCTTCAGTGCTCGACTGGTCCGCGAAGGCGACGGTGACGCTCAACTGGTTGCCGTAACCGGCATACAGACCGAAGACCGGGACCGCCAGGCGTTTCTCGGCCGCGCGCCAGGCCCCGCTGCGCTCGAGCCAGGCGCGGGTGTAGGTCGCGGTCATTGGCCGCGAGTAGGTCCCGGGCCTGGGCGCAATGGTGTAGGAGACGCTCGCGAGGTGCGTGAATTCCTCGAGCGACAGGCTGAGGTGCGCCACGAAAGGCGTCGCGCCCGGCGCCTGGCCGGCCACGCTGGCGCGCGCCGCCTCGGCCTGGTTCCGGGGCTCCTCGTCCGAACTGCCGCAGGCCGCAAGCAGCAGGCAAAGCTGTACTGCCAGGAAACTGCGTCGTGCGGTCTTCATGCATCCTCCGGGGAGCTGGATACTGACGAGTCCTAACTTCGATGGCCGCGCCGGACGAAAGTTCTGGCGCGGCGGCGCTGCCGAACGGCTCATTCTTCCTGAAACGGGTCCCGGAGCCAGTACACTTGACCTTCCCACGATGGGAAGGCATATGCTGTGGGTATCGGAAGGAGAACAAGCATGGATAACAGACGCGAACAACACGCCAGGGCCGGCGAAACCAGCTTCGACATCGCCGGCATGACCTGCGCCTCCTGTGTCGCCCGGGTCGAAAAGGCGCTGCGCGCCGTGCCCGGCGTGCAGGACGCCAGCGTCAATCTGGCCACCGAGCGCGCCAGCGTGCGCGGCAGCGCAGCCAGCGACGCCATCCTCGCAGCCGTGCGCAAGGCCGGCTACGAAGCCGCCGTGACGCAAGAACACAAGCGGCAGGCAGCCGCGCCAGCGCCGCGCCTGCCTGCCTGGTGGCCGGTCGCGGCGGCCGCGCTCCTGAGCGCACCCCTGATGCTGCCGATGCTGGGCGGCCTGTTCGGCGCCGAATGGACGCTGCCCGGCTGGCTGCAGTGGCTGCTGGCCACGCCGGTCCAGTTCTGGCTGGGCGCGCGTTTCTACCGCGCCGGCTGGAAGGCGCTGCGCGCCGGGGCCGGCAACATGGACCTGCTGGTCGCCATCGGCACCAGCGCCGCCTACGGCCTGTCGGTCTGGCTGCTGCTGTTCGGTCCCGCGCACGGCAACGCCCACCTGTACTTCGAGTCCTCGGCGGTGGTCATCACCCTGGTCCTGCTGGGCAAGTGGCTGGAAGCGCGCGCCAAGCGCCAGACCGTCGAGGCCATCGGCGCGCTCGAGTCGTTGCGCCCCACCGAAGCGCTGGTGCGGCGCGCGGGCGTCGACCTGCCGGTCGGCGTCGACGAGCTGCGGGTCGGCGACCTGCTGGTGGTGCGTCCGGGCGAGCGCGTCGCCGCCGACGGCAAGGTGGAGGAGGGCCGCAGCCACCAGGACGAATCGCTCCTGACAGGCGAGAGCCTGCCGGTGGCCAAGGAGCCGGGCGACCGCGTCACCGGCGGCGCGGTGAACGCCGACGGCCTGCTGCTGGTGCGGGTGACGGCGGTGGGCGCGGCCACGCTGCTGTCGCAGATCATCGGCCAGGTCGAGGACGCGCAGGCGGTCAAGGCGCCGATCCAGCGCCTGGTCGACCGCGTCAGCGCCGTGTTCGTGCCGGTGGTGCTGCTGGTCTCCCTGCTGACCTTCGTCGGCTGGGTGCTGGCCACCGGCGACTGGCAGGCGGCGCTGCTCAACGCGGTGGCGGTGCAGGTGATCGCCTGTCCCTGCGCGCTCGGGCTGGCCACGCCCACCGCGATCATGGTCGGCACCGGCGTGGCGGCGCGCCACGGCATCCTGATCCGCGACGCCGAAGCGCTCGAGACCGCGCATGCGCTCGATACCGTCATGTTCGACAAGACCGGCACCCTGACCGAGGGCCGCCCCACCGTGGTCGCGGTCGAAGGCGCCGACCCCGGCCTGGTGCTGGCGCTGGCGGCGGCCGTGCAGCAGGCCAGCGAACATCCGCTGGCGCGTGCAGTGCTCGACCATGCGCGCGAGTGCAAGGTCGCGCTGCAGGCGGCCGGCGCCGCACGCGCGCTGCCGGGGCGCGGGGTCCAGGCCGAGGTCGGCGGAATCACGGTTTACCTCGGCAATGCGCGCCTGATGGAGGAACTCGGCGCCGCCGGCGGCGCGCTGCAGGACGCCGCCGCCCGCCACGAGCGCGACGGCCGGACGGTCTCGTGGCTGGCGCGCGGCGCCGCCGGCCGGGTCGAGGTGCTGGGCCTGCTGGCGTTCGGCGACCGCGTGCGTGCCGGCGCATCAAGCGCGGTGGCGCGCCTGCGGGCCATGGGTGTGACGCCGGTCATGCTGACCGGCGATAATCCCGGGGCCGCGCGCGCCGTCGCCGCGGCGGTCGGCATCGAGCGCTACGCCGCCCAGGTGCTGCCCGGCGAAAAGGCCGGACACGTGCGGCGCGAACTTGATGCCGGCCGCACCGTGGCGATGGTCGGCGACGGCATCAACGACGCCCCGGCCCTGGCCGCGGCCAGCGTCGGCATCGCAATGGCGGGCGGCACCGATGTCGCCATGCATACCGCCGGCATCACCCTCATGCGCGGCGAGCCGGGCCTGGTGGCCGACGCCATCGAGGTGTCGCACCGCACTTACCGGAAGATCCGCCAGAACCTCGCCTGGGCCTTCGTCTACAACGTGGTCGGCATTCCGCTGGCCGCCTTCGGGCTGCTCAATCCGATGCTGGCCGGCGCCGCGATGGCGCTCAGCTCGGTGAGCGTGGTCAGCAATGCGCTGCTGCTGCGCCGCTGGCAGGCAGCGGCAACCGTGACATCAACCCCGGGGGCGCTCCCGTCCCCATCGAAAGGAGAAAACACCATGTATGAATTGACCGTCGAAGGCATGAGCTGCGGCCATTGCGTTGGCCGCGTGACCAAGTCGGTGCAGGGCATCGACGCCGCGGCGAAGGTCGAGATCGACCTGCCGACCAAGAAGGTGCGCATCGACAGCGGCGCCGACCTCGAACGCATCGCCGCCGCGATCGACGAGGCCGGCTACCCGGTGACGGCGCGCTCGGCAGCGTAGCGGGCAGGCCGGCTGCGGGCGGCGCGGGGCGCGGCGCAACAGGCATTGGCAGCAATTGCAAGAATAAATGCCTGCTGGTAACATATTGTCCTTTCGCTAACCCAAGGACCCACCGATGGCCTGGATCGTCCAGCTCTTCGTTCCACGCCGCCGCAAGAACCGGAGCGAGCTTGCCGAGCGCGCCGCCGAGGTGATCCGGCATGTGCTGTTCGACGTCGGCGTCGACCGCTTCCTGAACGGCACCTTGCTGGTCGACCGCCGCTACCGTGTCCGTTTTTTCAGCGGCAACGAGCCCGGCGGCGGCGCCCTGGCGGCGGTGCCGGTGGCGGCCTTGCCCCGCGCCCGCGCCCTGGGCGCCAACGCGGCGCAGTTGCCGCTCCTGGCCGGGCTGCCGCAAGCGGTCCTGGCCCTGCTGGTCGAGGAGCTGATGGCCGCGCTGCTGGCGCAGTCCGCGCTGCTGCGCGCCTTGCCCGAGCGCCGCTACCGCATCGCCGAGCGCAGGGCCGCGGCCTCGAAATAGACACGCCGGATCGCCGGATCGAACTCCCGCACCAGGCCTTCCAGGCGTGCGATCGCGGTATCCACCTCGTCGATGCGCATGCCGCGCCGGAAGCGCACCGCCGCCGTCAGCAGTACGTCGTCCGGTCCCAGCTGCATCGTCATCAACTGTCCCACCGTTTCCAGCGCCGGGTCGTTTTCGAAGATCTGCCTGAGCCTGCCGGTCCGTTCCACGCCCACGCCTTCCCCGACCAGCAGGCCGCCGGTCTCGCGCGCCAGCGTGAAGGCCGCGCCCACCAGCAGCAGGCCGATGAGGATCGAGGCGGCCGGGTCGATATACGGGTTGTCCAGCAGGTGGCCGAGCCAGATGCCGGCGGCGGCCACCAGGATGCCGAGCAGGGCGGCGCTGTCCTCGATGAACACGGTAAACACCGAGGCGTCCTTGCTGGCCTTGACCGTCTGCCAGAGCGTGGCGCCGGGACGCCGGTTGCTGTTCAGTGCGCGCCGCGAAACGTTCCAGCTGTATCCTTCGAACAGGAAGGCCACGCCCAGCACGACGTAGTTCCAGAACGGGTCGCTCAGGGGCTCGGGTGCGCGCAGGCTGTGGATGCCGTGGTAGATCGACAGGCCGCCGCCCAGGCAGAACACCGACAGCGCGACGATCAGGGCCCAGAAGTAGACGGCCTTGCCGTAGCCGAAGGGATGGCGGGCGTCGGGCTTGCGGCCGGCGATCTTTTCGCCGACCAGCAGCAGCAATTCGTTGCCGGTGTCGACCGCCGAGTGGATGCCTTCGGCCAGCATGGCCGCGCTGCCGGTCAGGGCGGCGACGACGAACTTGGCCGCCGCGATGCCGAGGTTGGCGACGATGGCGGCGTAGATGACTTTGCGGCTGTCGGCCGCGGGCGGTGTGTTCTTGTTGTCGCTCATGAGGAAAGGAGTGGTGGGTCGTGAAGCCAAGTCTAGCCAAATCGCTACCGGGCCGAGGCACGGGTGAGGGCGGGAAAGCCGGGGCCCGCCGCGCATGAGCACCCGCAATCTCCGCTCGCTGTTCGCGCCGCGCTCGGTGGCCCTGATCGGGGCTTCCGAGCGCCCCGGGAGCCTGGGCGCGACGCTGCTGGCCAACCTGGCCGCGGGCGGCTTTCGCGGCGCCGTGTATCCGGTCAACCCGAAGTACACCGAACTGGCCGGGCAAACGGTCTACGCCGGCGTCGCCGACCTGCCGGCCACGCCCGACCTGGCCATCATCTGCACGCCGCCCGCCACCGTCCCCTCGCTCATCCGCCAGCTCGGCGAGAAGGGCACGCGCGCGGCGATCGTGCTCAGCGCCGGGCTGCACGTGGCGCGCGACGAACGCGGGCGCTCGCTGAAGCAGGCCATGCTCGACGCCGCCCATCCCTACCTGCTGCGCATCCTCGGGCCGAACAGCGCCGGGCTGCTCTCGCCTGCGCTGGGACTGAACGCGAGCGTCGCGCACAGCGGGGCGCTGCCGGGGCGGATCGCCTTCGTGTCGCAGTCGGGCGCCCTGATGACCGGCATGCTGGACCGGGCGCGCTCGCGCGGCATCGGCTTTTCCCACTTCATCGCATTGGGCGACTCGAGCGACGTCGACCTGGGCGACGTGCTCGACTACCTGGCCAGCGACGGCGCCACCGGCTCGATCCTGCTCTATGTGGACGAATTGCGCTATGCGCGCAAGTTCATGTCGGCCGCGCGCGCGGCGGCGCGCAGCAAGCCGACGCTGATATTGAAAGCCGGCCGCGTCGCCAGCGGCGTGCGCGCGGCGGCCAGCGAGAGCGGGGCGCTGGCCGGCATGGACGACGTGTTCGACGCGGCGATCCGGCGCGCCGGCATGCTGCGCGTGTTCACCACCGAGGAGCTGTTCGCGGCGGCCGAGACCCTGGCCCACGCCCGGCCGCTGCACGGCGAGCGCCTGGCGATCCTGTCCAACGGCTTCGGTCCCGGCGTGCTGGCTGCCGACGCCCTGGTCTGCGGCGCCGGCAGCCTGGCCGTGCTCTCCGACGACACGCGCGAACGCCTGGGGGGCCTGCTGCCGCCCGGCGGCTCGCGCGCCAACCCGGTCAACCTGCTCGGCGACGCCGAACCCGAGCGCTACCGCCAGGCGCTCGAGATCCTGTTGCAGGACAAGGGGGCGGACGCCGTGCTGGTGATCCATTCGCCCACCGCCACCGTCGACAGCGCGGACATCGCCGAGGCCATCGCACCGCTGGCGCGCGGCTCCTCGCGCAACGTGCTCTCATGCTGGCTGGGCGGCGACTCGGTGGCCAGGGCGCGCGAGCTCGCCTCGACCGCCGGCATGCCGACCTACGACACGCCCGAGGACGCGGTGGCCGGCTTCCTGCAGATCGTCCACTACCGCCGCAACCAGAACCTGCTGATGCAGGTCCCGACCTCGATTTCGAGTACGCTGGCGTCCGGCCGGGCCACGGCGCGCGCGCTGGTGCAGGAGGCCCTGAAGAGCGGGCGCTACCTGCTGTCCGACCCGGAGACCAAGGCCATCCTGCGCGCCTACGGCATGGCCCTGGTCGAGACGCGCCGCGCCCTCGACGTCGAGGAGGCGGTGGCGGCCGCCAGGAGCATCGGCTTTCCGGTGGCGGTGAAGATCCTGTCGCCGGACGTGATGCACAAGTCCGATGTCGGCGGCGTGGCGCTCGACCTCGATTCCGAGCAGGCGGTGCGCTCGGCGGCCGGGCGCGTGCGGCGCCGCCTGGCCGAACTGCGCCCCGACGCCCGCTTCGAGGGCTTTTCGGTGCAGGCGATGGCGCGCCGCCCCGAAGGGCGCGAACTGATCCTGGGCGCGGCGACCGATCCGGTGTTCGGCCCGGTGCTCGTGTTCGGCCAGGGCGGCGTGGCGGTCCAGGTGGCGGACGACCACGCGGTGGCGTTGCCGCCGCTGAACGCCGTGCTGGCGCGCGACCTGGTCGAGCGCACGCGCGTGGCGCGCCTGCTGGCCGGCTACCGCAACCGTCGGCCGGCCGACATGGACGCCATCCTCGCCACCCTGGTGCAGGTCTCGCGCCTGGTCTGCGACATCCCGGAAATCGTCGAGCTCGACATCAACCCGCTACTGGCCGACGCCGACGGCGCCGTGGTGCTCGACGCGCGCATGCGCCTGGCCCTGGCCGACCGCTCGGGCTCGACGCTCGACCGGCTGGCGATCCGGCCCTATCCGCGCGAACTGGAGGAAACCATCGAATGGAACGGCGGCAAGCTGCTGCTGCGGCCGGTGCGTCCGGAAGACGGCCCGGCGCACCTGAAGTTCTTCGACGCGCTCACGCCCGACGATATCCGCTACCGCATGTTCGTGCGCATCCGCGAGCTGAACCCCTCGCAGCTGGCGCGCTTCACCCAGATCGACTACGACCGCGAGATGGCCTTCATCGCCACCCGTCCCGGGCCGGACGGGGAAGCCGAGACGCTGGCGGTGGGGCGGGTGGTGGCCGATCCGGACAACATCTCGGCCGAATTCGCGGTGACGGTGCGCTCCGACCTCAAGGGTCACGGCCTGGGCAGGATCCTGATGCGCAAACTGATCGATTACTGCCGCAGCCGCGGCACGCGCGAGATCGTCGGCGAAGTGCTGCCGCAGAACAGCCGCATGATCGGGCTGGTCAAAAAACTGGGCTTCGAGGTCACCGCGGGCGAGGAGGGTGTGCGCAAGCTGCGGCTGGTGCTGCAGTAAGCTTGGTTGTGAAATATTCTTTCAGATACGGATCAATCTTGAAATAATAATTCAGGTTCACACGGGCCTCTGGCTCCGGCTCAGCGCCGGAAGCGCACGTCTTCCTGCACCACCTTCGCCTCGCCCTTCGGCTTCTTGGGCTTCTTCGGTTTCTTGACGATCTGCCCGCTGGCATCGGTCTCGGGCACGCGGTGGTCGGGCTCGAAGCCGTCTTCCTCGATCCGTTTCAGGGTCTGCTTCGTCAATTGCTCGATCGCGGCCAGCTGCTGCACTTCGTCGGCGCAGACCAGCGACACCGCCTCGCCCGAGGCGCCGGCGCGGCCGGTGCGGCCGCTGCGGTGCACATAGTCTTCGGCCACGATCGGCAGGTCGACGTTGACCACCACCGGCAGGTCGTCGATGTCCAGGCCGCGCGCGGCGACGTCGGTCGCCACCAGCACCTTGACCTCGCCGGCCTTGAAGCGCTCGAGTGCGCGCAGGCGCGCCGGCTGCGGCTTGTCGCCGTGGATCGCGTCGGCGGCGATGCGTTTGGCCGCCAGCAGCTCGACGAGTTCGTCGGCGCCCTTGCGCGTCTTCACGAAGGCCAGCACCTGGTCCCAGCCGTGCTTCTTCAGCAGGTGCAGGAACAGGGCGGGCTTGCGCTTCTTGTCGACCGGGACCAGCCACTGCTTGATGGCGCTGGCCGTGGTGTTGCGCGGCGTCGCCTCGATGCGCACCGCTTCGCGCAGCAGGCGGTTGGCCATGGCGCGGATCTGGTCGGAGAAGGTGGCCGAGAACAGCAGGGTCTGGCGCTTCTTCGGCAGGGCCGCGAACACCTGGTCGAGTTCCTTGGAAAAGCCGAGGTCGAGCATGCGGTCGGCCTCGTCCAGCACCAGGGTCTGCACTTCGTTGAACTTGACCGCGTTCTGGCGGTGCAGGTCGAGCAGGCGGCCGGGCGTGGCCACCAGCACATCGACCCCCTTGCGCAGGTTCATCATCTGCGGATTGATGCTGACGCCGCCGTAGGCCACCATGGTGCGCAGTTCGAGGCCGGCGCCGTAGACGCGGAAGCTCTCGTGCACCTGCTCGGCCAGCTCGCGGGTCGGCACCAGCACCAGCGCGCGCGCCGAATTCGGGCTGGCTTTCGCCGTTTTCTTGAACAGGCGCTGCAGCAGGGGCAGGGCGAAGCCGGCGGTCTTGCCGGTGCCGGTCTGGGCCGCGGCCATGACGTCCTTGCCGGCGAGGACAGCAGGAATCGCCTGCGCCTGGACCGCGGTCGGGTCCTTGTAATTGAGGGTCTCTAGGGTGTGGACGATCTGGTCGATCAGGCCGAGGGAGGCAAACGACATGGAAACCTTGGGCAAAAATGAACAGCCAATAGTTTACCTTGCCGCGCGCCGGCAAGCGCAAATGGCAAGCGACCCGCGCAGCTCACAGGTCGAGGAAGCGCTCGGACGATGCCGGCGCGGTCGGCTTGACCGGCTCGTGGCGGTCCTTGCAGCCGCTGGCCAGGACGCAGGCCAGGGCGAGGGCGGACAGGCGCAGCAGGTGCAGTTTCATGGCGAACCTCCTTGGCGCCGATGATAGCCAAAATCCCGCGCCGGCCGCGCTCCGCACACGTTCCAGCAGCGGCCTCAGAAGCGGTAAGACAGGCTGGCCCGCAACACCGGATAGACCTTGTAGTCCGAGGCTTCGTCGGCCAGGCGCAGCTCCTCGGCAGCGACGTCGTCCGCGAGTCGGCCGCACAGCACGGTCTGCACGGTACAGTTGACGCTGCGCAGGTGCACGCGCGCCTCGTCCTGGTAGAACACGCCGAGGTCGGCGCCGAAGCTCCAGCCGCGCTGGGCGGTGAAAACATTGCCCCAGCCGATGCCGAGGTAGGGCGCGGCCTTGCGGAAGTCGACCTTGCCCACCAGCACGCCGACGTCGGCGGCGTTGTAGGTGGTCCCGTTCAGGCGGAAGCTCCCGCCCTGGCTCGGCCGGCCGACGGCGTCGAAGCGGGTGTCGTTGTAGAACACGCCGCCGCTGAGGCGGAAATTGCTGCCCGCGCGCGGATACCAGTCGAGCAGGGCATTGACGGTCCGCAGCTTGCCGTCGAGGTCGTAATCGACGTTGTCGGTGCTCCTGCTGAAGTCGTGCTTGAAGTAATTCAGGCCAAGACGGGCATTCAGGCTGGGGGTGAGGCCGAACACGAGGTGGGCGCCGGCGCCGGTGGTGCCGAGATCGGCACCGGCGCCGACCTGGACCTGGGCCTGGACCGCGCCGGCGGCCAGCAGGCCCGCAAGCGCGAGGGAAACGCGCTGGTAAGGATGGCAAAACATTGGAATTCTCCTTGTAGCCTTTCGTTGGGGCCGATTCTAGCGATACGAGCGTCTGATCGACGCCACAGCGCCTATTCCGCGCGACAAGTTGTAAATGTGTGTTGCAACGTACTGAAAAGTAACGTTTCGCCTGATAAAGTTCGAATCACACGAGATAACGAGAGGACCTCCAGATGAAATCCCCCTTCAAGCTGCTCTTCGCCGGCGTCGCCCTGGCCGCCTGCGCGCTCCCGGCCATGGCCCAGACCAATGTCAGCATCAGCGTCGGCCAGCCCGGTTTCTACGGCCGCCTCGACATCGGCGATTTAGGCCCGCCGCCGGTCATCTACGAGCGTCCGGTGATCGTGCGCGAAGTGCGCCACGTGCGCGCCCAGCCGATCTACCTGCGCGTGCCGCCGGGCCACCGCAAGAAGTGGAAGAATTACTGCGGGCGCTACGACGCCTGCGGCCGTCCGGTGATGTTCGTGCGTGACGAGTGGTACACCAACACCTACGCGCCGCGCTACCGCGAGCGTCACCACCGTGTCGAACGCCATGAGCGCCATGACCGGCACGACGACCACGGTCATGGACATGGCAACGGTCACGGCAATGGCCACGGCCACGGCCACGGCCACGGCCACGGACACGGACACGGCCGCGGTCACTGAGATAGGTTCCCAAACCGGCCGCGACCGTTTTTGGGGTCGCGCGCCACGCGGATTCTCCTCCCGGTGTAGACTTGCGCTGTGCCAAGTGGCACAACGTATGGGAGGTGGCTTTGCAAAGTGAAATCGTGATCGTCGGTGGTGGGGCGGGCGGGCTGGAATTGGCCTGCAAACTGGGGCGCAAACTCGGGCCCTCGAAGGTGATGCTGGTCGACTGCCGGCTCTACCATATCTGGAAGCCCTCCCTGCACGAGGTGGCTGCGGGCACCCTCGACATCCACCAGGAAGGCCTGTCCTACCAGATGCTGGCCCACGATAACGGGTTCACCTTCGTCTACGGTCCGATGACCGGGCTCGATGCCGCCCAGCGCCGCATCACCGTCGGCGCCGTGCGCGCTTCCGATGGCGAAGACGTCCTGCACGAACGCCACATCGGCTATGGCTCGCTGGTGATGGCGGTCGGCAGCACCGCGAACTACTTTGGCGTGCCGGGTGCGCGCGAGCACACCATTTCCCTGAACGTGACCGAGGACGCCGAGCGCTTCCGCCTGCGCCTGCTGCGCCTGATGGCGGTGGTCGAGCAGGCGCGCGAGGAGCGCGCCGACGCCGTGGCCGCGCTGGACGTGGTCATCATCGGCGGCGGCGCGACAGGCGTCGAGCTGGCGGCCGAGCTGCGCGAGGCCTCCGGCGTGTACGCGACCTATGGCTTCTCGCGCCTGCAGGTCAAGCGCGACGTGCGCATCACCCTGCTCGAAGGCGCGCCGCGCATCCTGGCGCCGTTGCCGGAGCGGGTCTCGGCGGCGGCCCTGAAACTGCTGGGCGAGCGCGGCATCACGGTCGTGACCGACTGCCGCGTCACGAAGATCGAGCCGGACAAGGTGCTCGACAACGACGGCAACGTGTATCCGGCCAGCCTGGTGGTGTGGGCGGCCGGCATTCGCGCTCCCGAATTCCTCGGCACGCTCGGCCTGCCGGTCAACAAGGGCGGGCAGATCGAGGTCGACGGCAACCTGCGGGTGAAGGGCGTGCCCGGCGTGTTCGCCCTGGGCGATTGCGCCGCCTGCATCGACGCCAACGGCAAACCGGTGCCGCCGCGCGCCCAGGCCGCCCACCAGCAGGCCGACTACCTGCTCAAGCAGTTCGTGCGCATGGCGGCCGGCAAGGCTTTCGACGAGAAGCCTTACCGTTACCGCGACTACGGTTCCCTGGTCTCGGTCGGGAAGACGACCAGCGTCGGCAACCTGATGGGTTCGCTACGTGGGACCAGCTGGTTCGTCGAGGGCATGATGGCGCGCCTGATGTACACCAGCCTGCACCTGATGCACCACCAGGCGGTGCTGGGCTCGATGCGCACCGGCCTGCTGGCGCTGGCGCGCTTCCTGATCCGCCGCACGACGCCGCTGGTCAAGCTGCACTAACGAAACAAATCGTAGTAGGGTGGGGTCATTGAGGCCAGCGGCCTCAATGCCGTGCCCACGCGTGAACCATGCGCATTGTCAGCGTGCTTCTGGTGCGCTAGCGCCATGCATGCGTCACGCGTGGGCACGGGGCCCACCCTACCGCGGCAACACCATCGTCAAGGCCGTGCCGCCGCCCAGCGCCGGCGCCAGCGTCAGCGTGCCGCCGAGCGCGCGCGCGCGTTCGCGCAGCAGGCGCAGGCCGTGGCAGTTGCGCGACTCCGAGGGCGCCGTTCCCTCCACCAGGCCGACGCCGTCGTCGCGCACGGTCAGCATCAACTGGTCGCCGTCGTCGTCCAGGATCACCTCGACGCTGCCGGCGCGGGCGTGCCTGGCCACGTTGCGCAGGCCTTCCTCGGCGCAGCGCAGCAGGGCCACGCCCTGGGCGCGCGCATAGGCGTCGTCGTCGTCGGGCAGGCTGGCGCGGGCGGCTATGCCGTGCTCGCGTCCGAACTCGGCCACCAGTTCGGTGAGCGCGGCCTTGATTCCCAGGAATTCGAGCTTGTCGTTCCACAGCGACAGCTGCACCTTGCGGTTGGTCTCGATGATGTTGTTGAGCAGGGTCTTCATCTGGCCGGCGCGCTCGATGGCCTTGTCGTCGGTCAGGTTCTTGGACAGCAGGCCCAGGTGCATGGTCAGGGCCGTCATCGACGAGCCCAGGCTGTCGTGCAGCTTGCGCGCGAGCAGCCGGCGCTCCTCGTCCCAGCAGCTCATCAGGTGGCCGACCAGTTCGGTCAGCTCGGCGGTGCGTTCGGCAACCTGCCGATCCAGTTCCGGGTCGGGGTGGTGCGGGTCCGGTGCGGTCATCGTAGGCTCGGTTAAATGTTTCCCAAATCATACAACAGCTTCGCACCGGAAGCGCGCACTGGCAGCCAGCGTGCGCTGCCGAACAGTAAGCGCGCGCGTTTCGGATCACGCTGGAGGCTCAGGAATCTTATTAAATTCATAAACCATTCCAGGAGCGCACATGCCTACTAACACGACTGCCACCGTCGACGCCGTCGAACTGCTGACGAAGCAACACCGCGAGGTCGAAGAACTGTTCGAGCAGTTCGAAAAACTGACCGACCGCGCCAAAGTGAGCAAGAAGAAGATCGCCGACCAGATCTGCAACGCGCTCATCATGCACACCACGATCGAGGAAGAAATCTTCTACCCGGCCACGCGCGAGGCGAGCCAGGGCGAGGAGGAGACCGGGGACATGGTCGACGAAGCCGTCGTCGAGCACGCGTCGGCCAAGGACCTGATCGCCCAGATCCAGGAGATGGACCCGGACGACGAACTGTACGATGCGAAGGTCAAGGTGCTGTCGGAAATGATCGAGCACCACGTCGAGGAAGAAGAGAAGGAAATGTTCCCGAAAACGCGCAAGCTGAAGCTGGACATGCAGGCGCTGGGGCAGGAGATGAAGGCGCGCCAGGAAGAGATCGAGGCGTCGATGTAGGGTGGTCGGCTACACCCGGTGACATGCAATCACGCGGCGATGGCGCCGCCCACGCGTTCAAATCACGGTTGAAACCACGCTTCGGCTGTGCCCCCTCTTGTTGAACGCGTGGACGGCGCACCTGGCGGCGGGACGCATACCGCCGGGTGGAGCCGTCCACCCTACACGGAAGTGCTACGTGAAACGCTCAGCCTGCCGCCGCCGGCAGCGGCGCCGGTTCCCCTAGCGCGCCCAGCAATTGGGCGATATCGACCGGTTTCACCAGGTGCATGTCGAAGCCGGCTTCGAGCACGCGGCGCTGGTCGTCCGCCAGGCCGTAGCCGGTCAGGGCGATCAGGCGCATCGCGCGCGTCTCCGGGTTGGCGCGCAGGCGCCGCGCCACCTCGTAGCCGTCGATGCCGGGCAGGCCGATGTCGACCAGGGCGACCTTCGGCAGCCTGCTGGTGGCCAGGGCCACGCCGTCCAGGCCGTCGGCCGACTGCAGCACCGGGTAGCCGTAGACGTCGAGCATGGTGGCCATCATCTCGCGGCCGTCTTCGTTGTCTTCGATCAGCAGCACGGTCGGCCGGCCGGCGTGGCCGGCCGGCGCCGCCTCGGCCGGCTCGCTGCCCTTCGCCGGCTCGGCGCGCGGCAGGCGAATCGTGAAGGCGCTGCCGGCGCCGCCGGCACCGCCGCTGGTGGCGCTGACGCTGCCGCCGTGCAGCTCGACCAGGCGGCGCACCAGCGCCAGCCCGATCCCGAGCCCGCCCTGGGCGCGGTCCAGACTGATCGAACCCTGCACGAAGACATCGAACACGTGCGGCAGCAGGTCGGGGGCGATGCCCACGCCGGTGTCGCTGACGGTGAGCAGGACGTCGTCGCCCTCGGCGCCGATCACGATGTCGATGCTGCCGCCGACCGGCGTGTATTTCAGTGCGTTGTCGATCAGGTTGGTGGCGATCTGCTCGAGGCGGGTCGGGTCGCCGTCGACCCAGTTCGGCGCCAGGTCGACATTGATGCGGTAGCCGGCAGTGCGGCCGGTGGCGCGGAAGGTGTCGAGGCAGGCGCCGACCAGGCTGGCCATGTCGACCGGGCGGCGCTCGAGCAGGATCTTGCCCGACATGGCGCGCGACAGGTCGAGCAGGTCGTCGACGATGCGCGACAGGTGCTGGCTCTGGCGCCCGATGATCTGGCGCGCGCGGCTGGCCATCTCGGGGCCGGCGCCGGGCATGTCGATCAGGGCCGCGGCGCTGCTGATCGCCGACAGCGGGTTGCGCAGCTCGTGGCCCAGCATGGCGAGGAATTCGTCCTTGGCGTGGCTCTTGCGCTCGGCCGCCTGGCGGTCCTCGATCTCGCGCATCAGGCGCTCGTTGGTGGCGGTGAGTTCGAGCGTATGCTGGGACAGCTTGTCGGCCTGGCGCCGCAATTGTTCGTTCTTGTTGGCCAGCGCCACGAAGACCGAGACCTTGGCGTGCAGGATCTGCGGGATCACCGGGGTGAACAGGAAGTCGGCGGCGCCGCGCTGGTAGGCCTTCAGGCGGTCGATCTCGTCGGCCAGGAAGGCGGTCACGAAGATGATCGGGATGTCGGCCGAGCGCGCGCGCTGGTGGATCGCCTCGGCGGTTTCGAAACCGTCCATGCCGGGCATGTTGACGTCGAGGATGATGACCGCGAAATCGTGCAGCAGGACCTGGCGCAGCGCATCCTGGCCGGAACGCGCCGAGAGCACCGTATAGCCGGTTTCAATGGCCCATTGGTCAAGCAGGCTGGTCAATGCCAGCAGGCTGGCTGCGTCGTCGTTGACGACAAGTATCTTCGGTTTGTCGGTGGTTGGCACGTCGTTCCTGCTGCGTTGTCGAGGCAAAGGCCGATCACTCTGCGGTCCTGCAAGCATAGCAGAGTGTGTCCGCTTTCCGAAAGTAAAGACACGGTTACGCGGCGTGGAATGATAGCACGGCAATATGCAATGTTTGCCAGCAATCGTGCGCAGCACTGGGCTGGCCCTTGCGCCCATGTACGGCACCGCACATACCCGCCGGGAGGCCTGTGCGATAGTGGAACCGTGTCCAGTTCAACCGTGTCAATGGAGGACAGGCGCGCCCACTTGAAAGGACAAATATGAATATCACCACAATTGTCAACGAAGCGTTCCACGGCAAGTCGCCGCGCGAACTGATGGATTGTCCGCTGACCGCGCTGAACGGCGTCGGCGAGAAAGAGGCCAGGGCATTGCAGGAGGCGTTCGGCGTCACCACCGTCGGCCAGCTGGCGCGGCTCGAGGTCGTTGCGAATGCCGTCGCGATCAACATGATGGCCGGCGCCGGCAGCCAGCCCCAGGGCGAAGCCGCCAAGGAAACCCTGCTCGACGAAGCCGTCGAGATGACTTTCCCGGCCAGCGACCCGATCTCGGTCGACTCCGGGATCACGCGGATCGAAGTGGCTCCGGACAAGGTCGACGCCGCCCGCGACCACCAGGGCGCCGATGCGATCGCGGCGCACAACGAGGAAGCGCTGGGCAAGCCCTGCGTCGGCACGGAGTCGAAGCAGCCCGGCAGCGCCTGAGCGGCGCGGTCTCCTGCCGGCGGCGCGCCGCCGGCATCACACGGCGCCCGTGCGTCCGCATTCGTTGCGGGCGGCGGGCGCCGTCGTGGTTGATGCGTGGTCGAGTAGGGCAAAGGCGTAGGGTGGGCGCCCCGTGCCCACGCGTGAACGCTGAACATACGCATTCGTTTGCAGCGTGTATCGATGCGTAGGCGGCGGTGGCGGCACGGGTTACGCCAACATGACGCACACGTGACTGCTGGCGCCATTTTCACATGAGCCCACATCACCCTTATACCGTGGCGCGTGCACCCACCGTTCATGATTCCGGTGGGCACGGCGCCCACCCTACGGTGCTCAGGAATGAAAACAGCGCCGGCTGGTAGGCCGGCGCCGGTCGAAAGGGCGGGTCCGCCCGTGGGCGGCTGGCGGGTCTTCAGCGGTGCTGAGCCAGCTCAGCCACCTGCTTTGGGGGCGCTTTCACGGCCACCTGGCGCGTGCCTCCGGCGGTCGAGCAGTAACGGTTCTTGCCGGCGCGCTTGGCTTCGTAGAGCGCATAATCGGCAATGCTGATCAGGGCGTCGACCGATTCGGCGTCGTCCGGGTAGATGCTGATGCCGATCGAGGTCGACAGGCGCAGCGTCAGGTCGTTGATGAAGAAGGGCTCGGAGAGCGCTTCGACCAGCTTGGCGGCCGGACCCTGGGCATCGGCCAGGCTGTGGATGTCGCCCAGCACCACCATGAATTCGTCGCCGCCCAGGCGCGCCACCGTGTCTTCCTTGCGCGAGGACGCCAGCAGGCGCTGCGAGACCATCTTCAGGATCTCGTCGCCGTAGGCGTGGCCATAGGTGTCGTTGATCGCCTTGAAGCCGTCCAGGTCCAGGTACATGATTGCGGCCTTCGCGTGGCTGCGGTTGGCGTGCTGCAGGGCCGTTTCGATGCGGTCTTCCAGCAGGCGCCGGTTGGGCAGGCCGGTGAGGGCGTCGTGCAGGGCCAGTTCTTGCTGGGCTCGGCTGTACTGGGCCAGCTCTTTATAGAGCAGGCGCACCTCGAGCATGTTGTGGATGCGCTTGTGCACTTCCAGCAGGTCGAAGGGCTTGCTGATGAAGTCGCGCGCGCCTGCTTCCAGGGCCGCAATCTTGAAACTCGGCTGGGCCGTGAGGGCCAGCACCGGCAGGTAGCCGCCCTTTTCGATTTCCTTGAGGCTCTTCATGACCTGGAAGCCGTTCAGGCCGGGCATCTGCAGGTCGAGCAGGATCAGGTCGTAATTGTGTTCGCGGTGCAGCGGGCACACCTGCTCCGGCTCCATCGTCGAGCTGACGTTGGTGTAGCCCTCTTCGCGCAATATCTCTTCCATCAGCTCGATATTGTCGGGCGAATCGTCCACGACCAAAATTTTGGCGTTCAAAATGTCTTGTCTGCTCGGCATGCTTCTTCTCGTCTAAATAGGTACTGGAAGGAAACAAATTTCACTCAGGAATCCGACTTTCCCATCTATCGTAGTCTAGCAAAGCCCCCGAAATTTCTTGTAGGACAGCGCCGCGTCCGCGGGTAGGAACATCACAATCGTATCCTGGCCGCTGCCGGACGCACCAGGGATGCCACGGCCGCGATCAGTTCGCTCGGCTCGACCGGCTTCGAGATATGGGCGTTGAAGCCCGCTTCGAGGGCGCGCAGGCGGTCTTCCGAGCGGGCAAAAGCGGTCAGGGCGACGGCCGGCAGCAGGCCGCCGCGGTCGCGCCCGAGGCCGCGCACCCAGGACAGCAGTTCCAGGCCGTCGACCTCGGGCATGCCCAGGTCGCTGATCAGGATATCGGGCAGGTCGGCGCGCAGGACGTCGAAGGCTTCGCGTGCGCTGGCGGCGATGCGCACCCTGGCATTGCAGTCGGTGAGGATGCGCGCGATCAGTTCGCGCGCGTCGCGGTCGTCGTCCACGACCAGCACCGAGGCGCCCTTCAGGTCGCGCAGCGTCAGCTCCGGCGTGGCCGGCGCCGGGGTGCCAACCAGGGCGGCGCGCGAACGCGTGGCCTGCGGCGCGGCTTTCGCCAGTGGCAGTTCGATCGAGAAGCTGGCGCCCAGGCCTTCGCCGGGGCTGTCGGCGCGCACCGTGCCGCCGTGCTGCTCGATCAGGTGCTTGACGATCGCCAGGCCCAGTCCCAACCCGCCGTGGCGCCGCGTCATCGAGGCGTCGGCCTGGCGGAAGCGCTCGAACACGTGGGTGATGAATTCGGGGCGGATGCCGGCCCCGGTGTCGCGCACGGTGATCAGGACCGAGCCGTCGCGCTGGCCCAGTTCGACCGTGACCTGGCCGTCGCGCGGGGTGAACTTGATTGCGTTCGACAGCAGGTTCCATACCACCTGCTGGAGGCGCGCCGGGTCGCCGGCGATCATGCCGGGATTCGGCTCGTAGCGTTTCTCCAGGCGGATGTTCTTGGCGTCGGCTGCCGGGCGCACGGTCTCGATGGCGGCGTCGACGAAGCTGGCCGGCGCGAGCGTCTGCATGTCGAGCAGCACCTTGCCCGAGGTGATGCGGCTCATGTCGAGCAGGTCCTCGATCAGCTGCGCCTGCGAGCGGGCGTTGCGCTCGATCGTCTGCAGGCCGCGCTGCAGGTCGGCCTCGTCCTTGCCGCCGCGGCGCAGCACCTGGGCCCAGCCGAGGATGGCCGACAGCGGCGTGCGCAGTTCGTGCGACAGCGTGGCCAGGAACTCATCCTTCATCTGGCTCGAACGCTCGGCCTCGGCGCGCGCTTCGCGCTCGCTCTCGAGGAGAACCTTGCGCTCCTCGGCGGCCTGCCGGGCGGCCTCGTACAGGCGGGTGTTGTCGAGCGCGACCGCGGCCTGGGCGGCGATGCCGCGCACGATGCGCTCGGTGCGCTCGGTGAACACGCCGGGCTCCGGATGGCCGAAGAACATCGTGCCCATCGCCTCGCCGCTCGCAGCCACCACCGGCACCGAGAGGTAGCTGCGCACGATCGGCTTGTCCGAGAACAGCGAGAACTGCGGGGCGAACTGCGAGGCGGCCTGCGGCGCCGATCCGTCGGCCAGGCCGGCGCTGATGTCGCTCGAACGCACCAGCCCGACGCCGCGGAAGCTTGGGCCGAACAGGGCGGTGGCATGCGGCTCGCCGAAGCTCTGGAATTCGTTGGCGCTGCCGCCGGTCAGGGTGTAGAGCGAGAAGGTCGGCTTCTCGCCTTCCTTGCCGTGGTAAAAGAAGGCGCCGAAGCGGGCCCCGGCAATGCCGCTGGCGGCATCGGTGGCCACCTGGAGCAGCGAGCGCAGGTCGCGCGTCGAGGCCAGGGCGTCGCCGGTGCTGTTGAGCAGCTCCAGCACCTTCGATTCTTCGCGCAGCGCCTGCTCGGCGCGCTTGACCTGGTCGACGTCGGTATTCGTGCCGAACCAACGCACCACCATGCCGTGCCGGTCGCGCACCGCGTTCACGCGCGTGAGGAACCAGCGGTACTGGCCGTCGGCGCCGCGGATCGGGTATTCCATCTCGAACGGTTCGCCGGTGCGGATCGAGGTGCGCCAGTGCTCCTGCATGGTGGGCAGGACTTCGGGGTCGACCGTGTCTTGCCAGCCCCAGCCGCTCGCGCTGTCCGGGGTCGTGCCGGTGTACTCGTACCAGCGCTCGTTGAACCAGACGATGGCGCCGTCGGCCTGGGCCATCCAGGCCAGTTGCGGGATGGTGTTGGCCAGCGCGCGCAGCACTTCCTCGCTCTGGCGCAGGCTGTCCTCGGCATTCTTGCGCGAGGAGACATCCTGCACCACGCCGGTCATGCCCACCACGCTGTCGCGCAGCGCCGGGTTGGCGTAGTCGGCGCGGCCGACCAGGGCCACCCAGCGCACCTGGCCGCCGTCGGACAGCAGCCGGCACTCGATGTTCAGGTCGGTATGGGTGGCAAAGGCGTGCAGTACCGCGCGCCGCACCATCTCGCGGTCGGCTTCGTCCAGGCGCGAGCGCAGTGCCAGCCAGGCCAGCGGGGTTTCGGCTTCCAGGCCGAGGATGCTCGCCGCGCGCTCGCCCAGGATCACGCGGTCGCTGGCGGCGTCCCAGCGCCAGTCGCCCAGGCGGCCCGCCGCCAGCGCCACCTGCAGCCGGCTGTTGCCGTCGATCAGGGCCTGCTGGTCGGCGCGGCGCTGGGTGATGTCCTGGAAGTAGAGGGTCAGGCCGTCGGGCGAGGGGTAGAGGCGCGCCTCGATCCAGATCGACAGGCGCGGGTAGAAGAATTCGCGGCTGCCCATCTGGCGCGACTGCATGGCGCGGCGCAGCTCGTTGGCCAGGTTGCTGCCCTGGAGTTCCTCGAACTCGTCCCACAGGCTCTTGCCGAGCAGGCCTTCGCGGGTCTTGTTCAGCGGCGCCAGCATCGACAGGGCGCGCCCGTTGATGTAGGTGATGCGCCAGTCGAAGTCGACCGCGCAGAAGGCGTCGGTCAGGCTCTCGAGCATGTTCTCCATGCGTTCGTTGGCCTGGCGCAGCGCCTCCTTGGCGGCCATCAGCTCGGCTTCGGCGCGCTGGCGTGCGGCCAGCACACTGGTGGCATTGCGCAGCGCGGCCGAGCGCATGGTCTCGAGATCGTCGCGGTTGTCGCTCACGCCTGCTTCCCTCCGCCGCATCGCCACGCGCGAGCGGCCCGGCCCGGCGGGGGCGGGCGCGTGCGTTTGCAGGTGGTGTCGGTCGAGATCATGGTTCTTGGTTCCCCGCGGGGCGCGGTCGATGCGCAACGGGTGCGCGGCAGCGGGCGCATGCGCGCCCAGGCGTGGCCAGGCGCCATTCTAGCCCAACCGGCCTGGCAGCCACCACACGGTTGGGCCGCACTCAGGCGCCCACCCGCGTCTGGCCCGCCACCTTGCTCAGCGCATCCTGGAGCTGATCGAGTTCGTAGGGCTTCTGCAGCGACTGATAAGGAAACTCGAGGTGGCGCAGCAGCATGTCGCCGTAGCCGGACGCGAAGATCACTTTCAGGTGCGGATAACGCGTGAGCGCCTCGCGCGCCAGGTCGACGCCGGACATGCCGGGCAGGCTGACGTCGGTGAACAGCACGTGGTAGCGCTTGCCGGCCATGTGCGCCAGCGCGTCGTCGGGATGGGCCACGCCGTCGGCCTCGTAGCCGAAGGCCTTGAGCATCTCGCATACCAGGTATTGCGAATCGAGGTTGTCCTCGACCACCAGGATCTGCAGGGCGCCGCTTTCTTCAGGCACGCTTGCCTCGACAGCGCTCGCCGGCGCCAGCGCGCACAGCACGCCGCCCACCTTGCCGTCCGCAACGATGGGCGTGAAATGCAGGTCGTAGCGCTCCGGTCCGGCGGCGCCGAAGCTCACCGCAACGCCCGGCACCACGGCCGCTTCACCCTGCCAGGCGCGCGACGCGCCGTCCTGGCCGGCCGTCAGCGGCGGCGGCATCACGGCCGGCACCGAGCCGCCGGGAACGCGGCCGAAGCCCGGCCCGGCCAGCGTGCCGTAGGCCTCGTTGCACAGGAGGATGGACTGCGGGCCCCATTGCAGCAGCATCGGCAGCGGCGTGTTGAACATCAGTTCCGCGGCCAGGCGCAGCGGCTGCGGCCAGCCAGCAGGATCGCCGAGCGTACTGGTGCTCCAGTCGTAGGTGGAAACGGTGTGTGCAGACTTACCGGAAGCGGGCATGGGAAACGACCTGTTGTGTATTCGAAAACATGGCCGAATCCTACACTAAATAGCGGTGCACCGTCGGCGCGCTTGCGTCGCCAGCCCTCTGGCGCAGGAGCTCATGGCGCGCCACCGGCGGCCGCCCAGGCGATCGCATCCTCGAGTCGATCGTTTCCCCAGAACATTTCGTCGCCGACGAACATGGTCGGGGCGCCGAACACGCCACGCGTCCGGGCTTCCTCGGTCCTGGCGCGCAGGCGCAGCTTGTTTTCCTCGCCAAGGGCGGCCGCCAGCACCGCCTGCGGGTCGCCCACCAGCCCCTCGAGGGCGCGCAGGACGTTTTCCCGGTCGTCGATCTCGAGGTCGTCGATCCAGTTCTGGCGCATGACGCGGCGGCAGAATTCGGCCATCCAGGGCTGCGCGGCGCCGAGCGTGGCGACGCGCATCGCCAGCAGCGCCACACGCGGGAAGCTGGAGGGCTGGACGAAGGGCAGGCCGTATTTGCGCGCTTCGCGTTCCATGTCGCGCCACATGTAGCGGCCCTTGGCTTCCTGGAGGACGAAAGGCGAGGTGCTCCAGCCGAGCTGGCGGAAGATGGGGCCCAGGAGGAAGGGCCGCCAGCGCAGGGGAACCCCGCTGCGCCGGGCAAGTTCCTCGACACGCATGAGGGCGAGGTAGCTGTAGTTGCTGCCGAACTCGAACCAGAATTCGAGTTCGGGGCGCTGCGGGGCGGGCTGCAGTTCCTGCACGGCGTCCTCCCGGAGGGGTGAGTACGGCGATGATAGCGGCCACCCGGCCGTTTGGGCAAAAAAAAGCCCGCTCGGTGAGGAGCGGGCTGAATCTATTTCCTTAAGGGAGAATAGAGGAGACAGGCAGGATTATGCTGCTGTGCAACAGGACTTTCCAATTTTTATTTGTAATGACAGTTATAGGCTGAGAATATGGCTGGTGCATGCTGCGCACGGCTGGTGCACGCTATTGGTGCATGGCGGAAAATGTTTTACCATGGCAAATATGTTAAAAACCTGCCTGCCGACTTGCGCCTTCCTGGGTTTGCTCACGGTCTTCCCCAGCGTTCAGGCCCAGGAGGGGGGGACGCTGGCCGACTATTCGCTCGAGCAGTTGGCGGACATCGTCGTCAGCTCGGTCGCGCGCCAGGAAACCAGCCTGGCGCAGGCGCCCGCCTCGGTGTACGTGATCAGCGGCGCCGAGATCCGCCGCTCGGGCGCGGCCACGCTGCCCGAAGCGCTGCGCCTGGCGCCGAACCTGCAGGTGGCGCGCGCGAATGCCCACGATTATGCGATCAGCGCGCGCGGCTTCGGCTCGACCCTGGCCAACAAGCTCCTGGTCCTGATCGACGGGCGCAGCGTGTATTCGCCGCTGTTCTCGGGCGTGTTCTGGGACACCCAGGACGTGATCATGGCCGACATCGAACGCATCGAAGTCATCAGCGGACCGGGCGCCACCATCTGGGGCGCGAACGCGGTCAATGGCGTCATCAACATCATCACGCGGGCGGCGCGCGACACCCAGGGCGGGCAGCTCGTCCTGCGCGGCGGCAGCGACGGCGCCAGCGGCTCGCTGCGTCATGGCGGCGAACTGGGGGCGGGCGGCCATTACCGCATCTACGCCAAGGTCCTGCACCGCGACGACGTCGCCAGCGAAGGTGACTCACTGAGCGGCCCCCTGCGCGGCACCGGCTGGCGCCGCCGGCAGGCCGGTTTTCGCGCCGACTGGACGCGCGCCGGCGGCAGCTTCACGGTCAGCGGCGACGTCTACGACGGCACCATGGGCGAGACCGCGGCGCCGCGCACCACGATAGGCGGCGCCAACCTGCTGGCGCGCACGGTGCGCACCCTGGGCGACGGGTCGACGCTGCGGGTCCAGGCCTACCTCGACCATCAGCGCCGGCGCCAGCCGGTGGGCAGCCAGCGCCTCGATACCGCCGACCTCGAATTCCAGCACGACCTCGCCATCGACGCGCGCCAGCGCCTGGCCTGGGGCGGCGGCGTGCGGGTCAGCCATGACCGCATCCGCAGCAGTCCCTGGCTGCGCATGGTCCCGGAAAACAGGAATCTGCGCTGGGCCAACCTGTTCGTGCAGGACGAGATCGTCCTGGGCGAGTCGCTGCGCTTCACGGCGGGCGCGCGAGCCGAGCACAATGTGTATACCGGCGTCGAGTGGCTGCCGAGTGCGCGCCTGGCCTGGCGCGCGGCGCCCGACACGCTGCTGTGGGCGGCGGCCTCGCGTACGGTGCGAGCCCCCTCGCGCCTGGAGCGCGACCTGCGCCTGGTCGCCGGCAGCGATCCCGACGGCTCGCCGCGCTACGCGATCGAGGGCGGGCCCGACTTCGCGTCCGAGACCGCGCGGGTGCTCGAGCTGGGCTACCGCGCCCAGCCGTCGCCCTCGCTCTCGGTCGCTGCGACCCTGTTCCACAGCGACTATGACCGCCTGCGCACGCTGGAAGCGCAGCCCGGCATGCCGGCCCGTTTCGAGAACCGCGCGCAAGGGCTGGCGCGCGGCCTGGAAGCCTGGGCCAGCTGGCAGCCGATGCGCGGCTGGCGCCTGGCCGGAGGCGCCGTGCTGCAGGATGTCCGGATCGGCGCGAACGCCGACAGCCGCGACCGTTCGCGGGTCGCCGGGCTCGAGGCCAACGACCCGAAACACTACTGGAGCCTGCGCTCGGCCCACGAGCTGGCGCGTCACCTGCATCTCGATTTGTCGCTGCGACACACGAGCGGGCTGACGCAACCGGCCGTGCCGGGATATCATGAGCTCGACGCGCGGATCGCCTGGCAGGCCAGGCCGAACCTCGAGCTCGCCCTTGTCGGGCGCAACCTGCTGCACGACGAGCATGCCGAATTCGGCGAGCCTGGCGTGCGCCAGACCTTCGAGCGCAGCCTGACGATGAGCGCGATCCTGCAATTTTAGGCCCAATGATTCGACACCGACTTTCTTCTTCTTCCGCGCCGTCCGCCCGCGCGTGCGGCGGCCCGGCAGGCATGTTCCGGCGGCCCTGGCGGCTGGCCGGCTGGACGCTGGCCTGCGCCGCGGCGGTGTTTGCCGCCGCCGGGGCCATCCCGCGGCCGGCGCTGGCCCAGGACGGCGGCGCCAGCCAGGCGCTCGAGCGCCGCGTCAAGGCCGCCTTCATCTATAAATTCCTCGGCTATGCCGAGTTCCCGGCAGCGAGCTTCGCCGACCCCGGCGCACCGGTGACGATCGGCGTGCTCGGTTCCGACGAGATGGCGGCCGAGCTGGCGCGCGTGGTGGCGGGCCGCCATGTCGGCGGACGTCCGGTCGTGGTGCGCCAGTTGCGCGAAGGCGAGGGCGGATCGGTGCACCTGCTGTTCATCGCCGGCAACGACAGCGCGCGCGCCGGACGCGTGCTCAGGAACAGCCCCGCCGCGCTGTTGCCGGTGACGGAGTGCGACCTCGGCCTGCAGCAGGGCAGCGTCATCAATTTCAGGATCATCGACGAGCGCGTGCGCTTCGACGTCTCGCTCGATTCCGCAGAGAGGAATAACGTGAAACTCAGTTCGCGACTGCTCACCGTCGCCAACCGTGTCGTGAAAGGGGCTTCCTGATGAACGCACACGATACCGGCTCCGTCCGCAGCAAGCTGATCAAGATGGCGGTGTTCACCACCCTGGCGGCCCTGCTGTCGGCCTCGATCGCCATGCTGGTGCTCGACCTGCGCACCTTCCAGCGCCTCTGGATCGACGACCTCTCCACCCAGGCCGACATCATGGCCAGCGTCACCGCGCCGGCGCTCGCCTTCAGCGACGCCAGGACCGCCCAGCAGCAGCTGGCCGTGCTGCGCGCGCGTCCCCAGATCCTGGCCGGCGCCGTCTTCACCGCCTCGGGCTCGCGCTTCGCCAGCTACGTCAAGGCCGGCACCGAGCAGGCCCTGCCGGCGCGTCCGCGCGCGGCCGGCTACCGCATCGAGCACGGCGGCCTCGAGGTCTGGCGCAACATTGTCGAGAACGGCGAACTGGTCGGCACCGTCTACCTGCGCTCGCGCTACGGGCTGGTCGACCGCCTGCTCAACTATGGCGCCATCCTCGGCGGCGTGATGCTGGGCGCGCTGGTGATCGCGGCCCTGGTCGCCTCGCGCCTGCAGGCGGCCATCACCCGGCCGCTCGAGGCGGTCACCAATGTCGCGCGCCAGGTCATGCAGCGGCGCGACTTCACCCTGCGCGTGCCGGGCAACGACAGCGGCGAGATCGGGGTGCTGGTCGAAGCCTTCAACGACATGCTGGCCGAGATCGGGCGCCGCGCCGACGCCCTGCAGGCCGCCAACCGCACGCTGGAGCACGAGATGGACGTGCGCCAGAAGGCGGAAGAGGCGCTGATCGTGGCCGACCGCAGGAAGGACGAATTCCTCGCGACCCTGGCGCACGAACTGCGCAATCCGCTGGCCCCGATCCGTACCGGCCTGGACATCCTGCGCATCCGCAGCGGCGACGCCCAGGCCACCCAGCGCGCCACCGACATCATGGAACGCCAGCTGCGCCAGATGGTGCGCCTGGTCGACGACCTGCTCGACGTCTCGCGCATCAACACCGGCAAGTTCGCGATCAAGATGGGCCGGGTCGAACTGAAGGCGGTGGTCAACGACGCCCTCGAGGTGGTGCGCTCCTACATCGAGCTGCATGGCCACGAGCTGGTGCTGGACCTGCCGAACCGGCCGGTGTTCCTGCATGGCGACGCCACTCGCCTGGCGCAGATCCTGTCGAACCTGCTGAACAACGCGGCCAAGTACACGAATCGCGGCGGACGCGTGACCCTGTCCGGCCATGTGGAAGAGAAGACCCTGGTGCTGGAAGTGCTTGATACCGGCATCGGCATCGCCCCCGAGATGCTGGACTCGGTGTTCGAGATGTTCGTGCAGGTCGATTCGACCCTGGAGCGCACCAATGCCGGGCTGGGCGTCGGCCTGTCGCTGGCGCGCAAGCTCGTCGAGCTGCACGGCGGGACGATCACGGCGCGCAGCGAAGGACTGGGGCGCGGCAGCTGCTTCACGGTGCGCCTGCCGATCGTGGTCGAGCCCGAATTGCCGACCAAGCCAACCCCGGCCGCCTTCATCAGCACCGAGACCTACCGCATCCTGCTGGCGGACGACAACGTCGACTTCGTCAACAGCATCGGCGCGCTGCTTACCGCCATGGGCCACAGCGTGGTCATCACCCACAACGGTCCGGACGCCCTGGCGGCCGCGGCGCGCTTCTGCCCGGACTACGCCTTCCTGGACATCGGCCTGCCGCAGATGTCGGGCTACGACCTGGCGCGCGGCATCCGCAAGCTTTCCTGCGGCGCCATGACCGCCCTGATCGCGGTCACCGGCTGGGGCCAGGAAAAGGACCGCCAGCTGGCCTTCGAGGCAGGCTTCGACCACCACATGGTCAAGCCGGTGCGTTTCGAGCAGATCGAGGAAATCCTGGGCAACCGCAGCATCATCAAGAAGCTGCGCACCTGAGGCCGAAACGGGGGAAAGATGAAAAAACGGAGACGCGGCGCGTCTCCGTTTTTTTTCGCGCCATTGTATGGGTGGCGCGCCGGGCTGGCATCACCCGCGCTTGGCCTTGCGGCGCCGCGCCAGGAAGCCCAGCACGCCCAGGCCGCCGAGCATCATGCCGTAGGTCTCCGGTTCGGGGACCGGCGCCAGCATGATCGCGCCGCCGAACGAGGCTGCGTCGTTCGACACCATGTTGCCGTTCACCCGCAGGTAGTAATCGCCGGCGCTCAGGTTGCCGCCTGCGACCGTCCACACGTCCACCGCACCCGACTGCAGCGAGGTGCCTTGGCTGATCAGGGTGTCGTTGCCGTCGAACAGCCACAGGCCGGTGATGTCCAGCCCGACGTCCGGCGAACGGCTGACCGAGGCGACGATGGCGTCGACGTTGATGCCCACCGTCCCGTCGATCGTGAAAGTGAAGCGGTCGGCGAAGGTGCTGCCGCTGTTGCCTTCACCCAGGCTGTCGCCGAAGAAGGCGGCGGTATCGTCCACCAGGTCGAGCGCCTGGGGTGATTCGCCGATGACCTGCGCCTGTACCGCCGTCGATCCGAAGGACGCGCCTGCCAACACGATTGCTGCGATCAAAGATTTTTTCATAGCTACCTCACGCAAGAAGTCAGCCGCGTCATGCGGCCGGTTGTGGCAATCGGGGCTTTTTATGCTAGCAAAGGGATCAGCGCTGCGCGCGCATCATGCTGAGATGTGTCACGCAGGCGACAATACTGCCATCGGGTAATTCATGCCACATGGAGACGGAATCCGGGCGGCCATAGAGGGAGGGGCGGTTCGATCCTTTTGTTAAGAAAAAGATCACAGGCATTGATCAGATACCGTCAGCGCAATCCTACAAAAACAAAAGTAGGAGTCCTGTGCAGAGCTAAGCCTCGTTTAAGCGAGTCGCTTGACTGTTGACCGTGAAATGGCACGGCACGCGCCACAGTATGCGAAGCGGAAAGAAAAGAGAGGCGGAAAAGAAAAATGGCTCAGAATTTCTTCTGAGCCATTCTCTTGAAAAAGTTGGTGCGGCTGGCAGGAATCGAACCCACGACCCCTTGGTTCGTAGCCAAGTACTCTATCCAGCTGAGCTACAGCCGCCCGAGGCACGCATTATAGCGGGGCCTGCTGGATAAGGGAAGCGCTAATTGCAACTGGTGCGGATGGGTATTCACGGCACGGCGCGAGTGGCGAACATGAGGGGGGGCGGTTGGGGCGGTGGCGGAAGCGCAATCGGACAAGCGGCGCGGAAAAGAAAAATGGCTCAGAATTTCTTCTGAGCCATTCTCTTGAAAAAGTTGGTGCGGCTGGCAGGAATCGAACCCACGACCCCTTGGTTCGTAGCCAAGTACTCTATCCAGCTGAGCTACAGCCGCCCGAGGCACGCATTATAGCGGGGCGTGGCCGATTATGGAAGTGCCAATTGAGACTGTCGCAAGCCGGCTGGCGAAGGAAGCGTTGCAGCGATGCTGACGCGCGCGTGGACTTGTCGAAGCGATGCTGGCTGAGCAGGGAGGGGAAAGGCCGACATGCGGCCTGAAGACAAGACGGAAGCGGAAAACGAAAAAGGCCAGATCTTGCGATCTGGCCTTCCGTGTTTCTTGGTGCGGCTGGCAGGAATCGAACCCACGACCCCTTGGTTCGTAGCCAAGTACTCTATCCAGCTGAGCTACAGCCGCCCGATGCACGCATTATAGCGGCACTTGTTGTTTTTTGGAAGCCTTGATTGAGAGGATGGCAAAACAGGAGGGCAGGCATTTTTCTGCGGCCCGTCTGCGCGCCATCGTGCTCGAAACCGGCGGCGGCATGCCGCACCGCTGCCGGCTGAAGCCGGACGCACAAAACGAAAAAGGCCAGATCTTACGATCTGGCCTTCCGTGTTTCTTGGTGCGGCTGGCAGGAATCGAACCCACGACCCCTTGGTTCGTAGCCAAGTACTCTATCCAGCTGAGCTACAGCCGCCCGATGCACGCATTATAGCAGCGGCATGGTCTTTGCGGAAGTCTTAATTTATTACAACTCCGTGAGGTGTTCTGGTAGATTGAGAGCAACCTGTTTTGATCCGGAAGACTATGCTGGGGTTTACCAGGCGCGCCTGTCACCGTAGCGCGCGCATCGTGCTGTCCGCGCTGGCGGCCGTGCTGCTTGCCGGCGCGCTGGGCGGCGCCAACGCCGCCTCGCCGCGCAACCTGCGCTTCGAGCGCCTGTCGATCGAGGACGGGCTGACCCAGGAGTCGGTCCTGACCATCCTGCAGGACCGCCAGGGCTTCATGTGGTTCGGCACCCAGGCCGGCCTGAACCGCTACGATGGTTACCGCCTGACTGTCTACCGTAACGATCCGCACGACCCCGCTTCGCTGCCGGACGGCTTCGTCAACGCCTCCTTCGAGGACGCCGAGGGCCGGCTCTGGTTCGGCACCAAGGGCGGCCTGGCGCGCTTCGACCCGGGCAGCGGCAAGTTCGTGCGCTATTCCCTGCTCGAACCCGGCGCCGTCCAGGAAGCCAACCGCAGCGTGAACGCCATCGTCGCCGACCGCCAGGGAATACTCTGGGTCGGCACCAGCGACGGCCTGAAGCGCTTCGATCCGCGTTCCGGCGCATTCACCACGCTGCGTCATCCCGACACCCGGCCAGCGGAAACCGCCGACAGCATCGTGAATGCCCTGGCCTTCGATGGCGAAGGCAAGCTGTGGGTCGGCAGCACCGGCGGCCTGGCGCGCCTGGCGCCGGGTGCGGCGCACCTGGAGCATTTTCCTTCCTCCGACAAGGACCCGCGCCGCGCGCGCATCCTGTCGCTGTCGATGGGGCCGGACAAGACCCTCTGGGTCGGCACCGAGGGCGGGCTGGAGGAGTGGCGCCTCGGCGCAGGCCAGCCGCGGGGACGCAAGGTGGAAGCGCGCGAAGGCGTCGGCGAGGTGCGGGTGCAGGCGCTGTACCACGATGACGGCGGCACGCTCTGGGTCGGTACCGACTTCGACGGCCTGCGCTGGCGCGATCCGGCCAGCGGCCGCTTCGTGTCCTACCGCAGCCACGCGCTCGACCGGCACAGCCTGTCGGACAACCAGGTAGCGGCGGTGCGCATCGACCGCACCGGCACGCTATGGGTCGGCACCCGTTTCGGCGGCGTGAGCCGCACCGACCTGGCCAGCGGCGGCTTCTCCCATTTCAGCTATGCGCCGGACAGCGGCTACCAGAGCGGATTCCGCAAAGTGCGCGACGTCGCGGCCCGCGCCGACGGCCAGCTCTGGATGGGCACCTCGGGCGCCGGCCTGCTGCTGTTCGATCCGTCCAGCGGTCGCGCGCGCCAGTTGCGCCACGAACCCGGGCGCCCGGCCTCGCTGCCGGGCGACGTGGTGCACAGTGTCTCGATCGTGGACGGACGGCTGTGGGTCGGGACCACGGCCGGCCTGGCCTGGTGCGACGAGCGCGGCGGCGACTTCCACCGCGTCGACCTCGGTCCGGAGGCGAGCGCCGCGCTGATCCAGGCCGTCATGAAGACGCGCGACGGCGCCACCTGGGTAGTCACGCGCGCCGGCCTTTACCTGCTGGGACCGGACCTGAAGGTGCGCCGGTCCTGGCGTCACGATCCGGCGGACCCGGCCAGCCTGGGTGAGAACCGGCTGTTCGCGATGGTCGAGGACAGGGACGGCATCCTGTGGATCGGCACCGACAACGGCCTGGACCGCTTCGACCGCGCCAGCGGCGTCTTCACCCACTACCGCCACGACGAGCTTGATCCGGCCAGCCTGCGCCACAACCGCGTCCACGACGTGCTGGTATCGCGCCGCGGCGAGCTGTGGGTCGGCACGGCGGGCGGCCTGCACCGCATGGAGCGCGACACCAAGGGCAGGCCGGCGTTTCGCTACTACACGATCACCGACACGCGCGAAGCGGTGCCGATCGGCGCCATGCTCGAAGACGGCGCCGGGCGCCTGTGGGCCAGCACCACGGTCGGCATCAGCCGGCTCGACCCGGCCAACGGGCAGTACAAGCACTACACGGCCAAGGACGGGCTGCTCGACGGCAGCTACTTCGTCGATTCGGCGACGCGCGGGCCGGATGGCCAGCTGCACTTCGGCGGCGTCAACGGCCTGAGCTCCTTCCAGCCGGATGCGATCCGCGACAATCCCTACCCGCCGGTGGTGCGCATCACCGATTTCCTGGTCTTCAACAAGCCGCGCGCCTTGCCCCTGCACCAGCCGGGCGCCGTCACGCTGTCGCACCGCGACGCCGTGTTCTCGCTCGAGTTCGCGGCGCTGCATTATGCGGCGCCGGGGAGCAACCGCTACGCCTACCGGCTCGACGGCTTCGACGATGCCTGGGTCGAGACCGACGCCGGCAAGCGCTTCGCCAGCTATACCAACCTCGACCCCGGCAGCTATGTGTTCCGGGTGCGCGCCAGTAACAAGGACGGGGTGTGGAGCGCGTCTCCGGCCACGCTCTCGATCACGATCCTGCCGCCGTGGTGGAAGACCTGGTGGTTCCGCCTGCTGGCCATGACGCTGGCCGGTGCGGCGGCCTTCGGCGTCTACTGGCTGCGCATTCGCGCGCTGATGCAGCAGAAGCGCCTGCTGGAACGCCAGGTGAACGCGCGTACCGCCGAGCTGCTGCTGCAGAAGGATGCCGCCGAGCGGCGCAAGCGCGAAGCCGAGCAGCAGAAGGACGCGGCCGACCAGGCGCGGCGCAACATCGCGCTGCTGTCGGATATCGGCCGGCGCCTGACGGCCAATCTCGACATCGAGGCCATCATGGACACCCTGTACGAGCATGTGCAGGTGCTGATGGACGCGCCCGTGTTCGCAGTGGCGGTGGCGCGCGCCGACGAGGCGCTGCTCGACATCCCGTATGCCGTGGTCGATGGGCAGCGTTGCCCCCCGGCGGTGCGGCAGCGCCGCGATGCCGCCTCGCTGGCCGCCTGGTGCGTCGAGCACGGGCGCGAGGTCTTCATCAACGACCTGGCCAGCGAATGGGGGCGCTATCTGCCGGCAGCGACGCTGGACGCGGTGCGCGCTACCGCGCTGCCCAGCGGCGCAGGGCAGCCGCGCGCACTGCTCTACGTACCGGTGGCGGTGGGCAAGCGCGTGCTGGGCGCGCTGGCGGTGCAGAGCTACACCGGCGGCGCCTACCAGCGGGTGCACCTGGACATGCTGCGCACCCTGGCCGCCTATGTCGGCGTGGCGCTCGACAATGCGCAGGCCTACCGCCAGCTGAAGGAGGTGCAGACCCAGCTCGCGGCCCAGGAAAAGCTCGCCGCCCTCGGCTCGGTGGTGGCCGGCGTCGCCCACGAACTGAATACCCCGATCGGCAACAGCCTGCTGATGGCCAGTACCCTGTTCGAAAAGACGGTTGACCTGGGGACCGCGTTCGACGAAGCGGCGCTGCGGCGCTCGGACCTGGCCGCTTACCTCGGCGCCTCGCGCGAAGCGCTCGAGCTGATCCAGCGCAGCCTGCACCAGGCGGCCGAGCTGGTGAACAGCTTCCGCCAGGTCTCGGTCGACCAGGCCAGCGCCCAGCGCCGCCGCTTCGACCTGGCGCGCGCCTGCCAGGAGATCGCGGCGACGATGATGAACAAGGTGCGCCTGGCGGGCCACAACCTCGAAGTGGAGGTGCCCGAGGGGATCGCGATGGACAGCTATCCGGGACCCTTCGGCCAGGTGGTGATCAACTTCGTCAACAACGCGCTGTTGCACGCCTTCGACGCGCCGGGCGGCCGGATGCGCCTGTCGGCGCGGCGGCTGGATGCGGACTGGGTCCAGCTGCGCTTTGCCGACAATGGCCGCGGCATCGCGCCCGCGCACCTGGCACGCGTGTTCGACCCCTTCTTCACCACGCGCATGGGGCAGGGCGGCACCGGCCTGGGCCTGAATATCGCGCACACCATCGCCACCTCGCTGCTCGGCGGCGCAATCAGGGTCGAGAGCGGGGACGGGGCAGGGACGGTCTTCATCCTCGACCTGCCGCAGGTGGCGCCGGACGCGAAGGCCACAGGACATGCCAGCGACGAGAGGCAACTGCAGGCCTGAGCCTCGCAACGGATCGATGGCCGGTTGAACGCGTGGACGGCACAGCCGTCCACCCTACGTCCCTCCGGTCAGACCTGCAGGGTGGACGGGTCTCCCGTCCACGCGTTCAACCCGCGCTTGCAGGCCGTAGGGTGGGCGCCTCCGTGCCCACCTGCTCCGCGCCAAACCCGCTGGCGTCACACCAGATTGGTCGCCCGTCCTGCTTCCCAGGCCTCGATATTCTCGACCAGCATGTCCGCCAGGGTCTGCATCGCCCCCGCGCTGGCCCAGGCCACGTGCGGCGTGAGGATGAAGTTCGGCAGGCGCAGCCCGAGCAGCGGGTTGTCCGGGGACGGCGGTTCCTGGCTCAGCACATCGAAACCGGCGCCGCCGATGGTGCGGCGCATCAGCGCCTCGGCCAGCGCCTGCTCGTCGACCAGGCCGCCGCGCGCGGTGTTGATGAGCAGCGCCGTCGGCTTCATCAGGCCCAGTTCGCGCTCGCCGATCATGTGGCGGGTCTGTGCGGACAGCGGCAGGTGCAGGCTGATCACGTCCGAGCTCGCCAGCAGTTCGTCCAGCGGCAGCTGGCTCACGCCCGGCGCGTCGACCGGCGAGCGCGAGGCGGTGGCGACCTGCATCCCGAACGCCTGGCCGATCTGCGCCACGCGCCGCCCCAGCGCACCGAAGCCGACGATGCCGAGCCGGCTGCCGGCCAGGTCGCCGATCGGATGGTCGAGCAGGCAGAAGCGGCTCGAATGCTCCCAGCGCCCGGCCTCGACATCGGTGGTATAGGCGCGCAGGTTGCGGCGCAGGGCCAGGATCAGGGCGAAGCAGTGCTCGGGCACCGAGACGACCGAATAATTGCGGATGTTCGCGACCGCGATGCCGCGCGCCCGGCAGGCCGCCAGGTCGACGTTGTCGGTGCCGGTGGCGGCCACCGCCACCATTTTCAGCTCCGGCAGCTGGGCGAGGGCGTCGGCGCGCAGCGGCACCTTGTTGGTCACCGCGATGGTGGCGCCGCGCAGGCGCTCGGGCACCTGGTCGGGCGCGGTGGCCGGGTAGTCCTGCCATTCGTGGGGGAAGGCCGGCGGCCTTACCGTGGCCATCAGGCTGTCGCGGTCGAGAAAGACGATCTTGTGCATGGCGCTTCTTTCCTCAGATGGGATCGGATGATTGTAGAGCATGCGCGCCGCATGCGTGAAAAAGCGGGGCAAGAAGGCAGAGCGGAAAGCTTGACGGCAGGGCCGCATGCGGTGTCGCGTCGGGACGAAAAAAAGACAGGGCGGGCCCTGTCTTTTTTGGGTATATGGAGGGGAGCTCGAGCGGCTTTATTTGGTGGACGCAGTAGTGGTATGGTGGTTTGCTGCGTCGTGCTTGGCTTCGGCTTTCTGTTCGGCGGCATCGGCCTTGGCCTCGGCCTTTTCCTTGCTGGCTTTCTTCTCGGCCTTGGCTTTCGTCTTGGCGGCATCGGCCTTGGCGTCGGCAACGTCCGCTTTCGCCTCGGCCTTGGCCTTTTCTACCTTGGCATCGGCTTTCGCGGTTTCCTTGGCTTCCTTGGCCTCGGCCTTGGTAGCCGGGGTGGTCGCCTGGGTGGCCGTGCTCTGGGCGAATGCCGAGGTAGCGAACAGGCCAGCAATCAGGGTAGCGACGATCTTGCTCATGGTGTCTTTCCTTCAGTAGTGGTCAGAATTGGACGTCCCGCTTGGGGAAATGCCGGTGTTACTGAGCCAGTAACGCGGTCCCGTTTCGCAACGTTGACGCTTATTACATCCCGTTACAATCGATGCATGCTGGATCGAACCGGGTCGGCCCGGGCGCGACCCGAGGTCAACCGTTAGCTGCCGTACAGTCGCGCCGGGCCGGGCAGCCTAGACTGGGGCCATCGAAGTTCGCAGGAGCCTGCCATGTCCGACGCCCTCAAGGAATACAAAGCCAAGCGCGATTTCTCGATCACTTCCGAGCCTGCCGAAGGCGGGGCGCCCGGCGCGGACGCGCTGACCTTCGTCATCCAGAAGCACTGGGCCAGCCGCCTGCACTACGACTTCCGGCTCGAGCTCGACGGCGTCATGAAGAGCTGGGCCGTGCCCAAGGGCCCCAGCTACGACACCCACGACAAGCGCATGGCCGTGCACGTCGAGGACCACCCGATTTCCTACTCCGACTTCGAGGGCACCATCCCTGAGAAGCAATATGGCGCGGGCAAGGTCATCATCTGGGACAAGGGCACCTGGGAACCGCTGGAAGATCCCCACAAGGGCTACCGCAGCGGCAACCTGAAGTTCCGCATGCACGGGCACAAAATGCACGGCAACTGGGTGCTGGTGCGCATGAAGGGCCGCGGCGACGAGAAGCAGGAGCCCTGGCTCCTGATCAAGGAAAAGGACGACTATGCGCGCCCGGCCGAGGAATTCTCGGTGATCGACGAGATGCCCGACAGCGTCAAGAACCTGCCGATGCCCCACACCGCGACGAAGGCGCCGGCGAAAGCCAAGGCGACGAAAGCCGGCCGCACCACCAAGGCGAAGGCCGACGCGGCCGCGGCCAAGGCCGTGGCGAAGCTGGCCGCGAAGGATGCCGGCACGACGCCCGGCCTGCCCGAAGGCGCCGTCGAAGCGAAGCTGCCGGAGGAATTCGCGCCCGAACTGGCCACCCTGGTGGACGGTCCGCCGCCCGACCCGGAAGAGTGGGTGTTCGAGGTCAAGTTCGACGGCTACCGCATGCTCGTGCGGATCGAGAACGGAAAGGTGCGCCTCATCACCCGCAACAACAACGACTGGACCGACAGGCTCGCCCCGCTGAAGGATGAACTCGAGCGCATGGGGCTGCCCGACGGCTGGTACGACGGCGAAATCGTCGTCCACGACGCCAACGGCCGGCCGAACTTCGGCATGCTGCAGCTGGCCTTCGACGGCAGCCACGGGGCCGACATCCTTTACTTCCTGTTCGACGTGCCTTACCTGGGCGGCTACGACCTGCGCGAGGTCGCCCTGGTCGAGCGCCGCGCGCTGCTCGAGGGCGCGCTGGCCCAGGCCCAGCCGTCCGAGAAGGTGCGTTTCTCGGCCGAGTTCGGCAACGACCCGGAAGGCCTGGTGGTCGCCGCCTGCAAGATCGGCCTGGAAGGCGTGATCGGCAAGCGGCGCGACTCGCATTACGTCTCGCGCCGCTCGCCCGAGTGGATCAAGCTCAAGTGCGGCATGCGCCAGGAGTTCGTGATCGGCGGCTATACCGACCCCAAGGGCTCGCGCCAGGGCGTCGGCTCGCTCCTGCTGGGCACCTACGACAAGGACGGTGTGCTGCGCTATTGCGGCAACGTCGGCAGCGGCTTCAACGCCGAAAGCCTGCGCGACATCACGAAAAAGCTGAAGGCCCTCGACACCGACGAGAGCCCGTTCCCGCCGCGCTCGGTCCCGGGACGCAAGCACCACTGGGTCAAGCCGAAGCTGATCGCCGAGGTGAGCTTCTCGGAGTGGACCAACACCGGCTCGATCCGCCACCCGGTGTTCCAGGGCCTGCGCAGCGACAAGCCGGCCAAGGGCATCACGCGCGAGGTCGCCAAACCGATCGAGGAGGTGGCGCCGCTCGAGGAAGACGATGTGGCCGATCCTGCTCCCGAGCCGGTCGCGGCGCCGAGCAGGCTGCCGGCGACGATGAAGGTGACGCATGGGGAGCGCGTCATCGACGCGAAAACCGGCACCACCAAGCTCGACCTGATCCGCTACTACGCCCTGGTCGGCGAGCTGATGATGGAGCACCTGAAGGGCCGGCCGGTGTCGCTGGTGCGGGCGCCCGCCGGGGTGGGCGGCGAGCTGTTCTTCCAGAAGCACGCCGACGTGAGCAAGATGCCGGGCGTGAAGCACATGGACGAGTCGCTCGACCCCGGCCACCCGCCGATGCTCACCATCGCCAGCGTCGAGGGCATCCTCTCGGCCGCGCAGTGGAACGTGGTCGAGATCCATACCCAGAACGCCACGGGCAAGGCCTACGACAAGCCCGACCGCATGGTGTTCGACCTCGACCCGGGCGAGGGCGTCGAATGGCATACGGTGCAGGAAGCGGCCCAGCTGATGCACGCCTTCCTGGACGAACTCGGCCTGCCGAACTTCCTCAAAACGAGCGGCGGCAAGGGCCTGCACGTGGTGGTGCCGATCAAGGGCGGCAGGGACTGGGACACGGTGAAGGCCTTCTCGCAGGCCATCGTCAAGCACCTGGCATCCACGCTGCCGGAGCGCTTCGCCTTCAAGAGCGGGGCAAAAAACCGGGTCGGCAAGATCTTCATCGACTACCTGAGGAACGGCCAGGGCGCCACCACCATCTGCGCCTGGGCCGCGCGCGTGCGGCCGGGCCTGGGCATCTCGGTGCCGGTCGCCTGGGACGAGCTGAAGTCCCTCAAATCGGGCGACCACTGGAACGTGACCAACGTGCACACCCGCCTGGACCGGGGCAACGAGCCCTGGACGGGGTATGCCAAAGCGGCAAAGACGCTGACGGCGGCGATGAAGCAGATGGGCTTCAAGCCTTCCTGAGGCTCGGGAACCGCGAAGACCTGTTCAGCCCTTCTCGCTGTTGATCTTCTGCAGCAGCTTGAAGGCTTCGCGCTGGAACATCGGCTCCGCATCCGCCAGTTCCTTGCTCGCCGCGACATAGGCGGCGCGCTTGCGCTCTTTCTTTTCTTCCGGCGCCACGGCCGCCCGCGCGCCCGGCATCATGACCTGGGCGGCGCTGTTGTACCTGGCATGGATGACTTTCTTCCCGTAAGGGGTCTGGTAGAAGCGGGTCATCTCGATCGCGGTATCGGCGGAGACGAAGCGCGCCAGCGAAGGCGCCAGCCGCCGGTAGACCTCGGCGGGCGGCATCCTGTCGAGCCTGGCGTACACGGCCTTGCGCTGGGCTTCGCTCTGGTAGCCGCTGCGCGCCGCGACGCCGCGCAGGGCCAGTTCGAACTGCATGGCGCCGAGCAGGTCCTGCACGGCTTGCAGGTGTGCGGCGCTGGCGACGCCGGTCTGTGCCGTGGGCGCCGGGGCAGCGGCAAATGCGGGCGCCGCCGCAAGCAGCGAGAAGCCGAGTGCGGCCTGGACGATGAACTTCATGGGTTTCCCTTCAGGTGAGCGTGAAATCAGCTGGAGTATATCCCCTGAGTAATGCTCGAAATCTAACCAATTATCGCCAGGGCAGACCTGCGCACATCGGCAGGAAGCACGGTCCACCCGAGCACGGCGCAATTGACGAGAACGGTAAACCAGAACACCACCTGGAATTCCCGCTTCTTCGACTTGTGCCGGTACACGCGCTGCGCCAGCAGGGCGCCCGGCCAGCCCCCACACAGCCCCAGCATGTGCAGGGTACTTTCCTTCGTCCGCCAGCGCCCGTTGCGGGCGGCCGACTTGTCGACGCCATAGGCGATGAAGGCGACCAGGCTGACGGCGACATACAGCCCGAGCACCAGGAGAGGAAGCCTGCCGAGCAGGACGGCGACGGCGAGAACGGCGAGAAAGCCGAAAGCGATCAAGGGCGAACCGGACCGGCTGCCCGAAGGCGCATCCGGACGGGCATGCCGGTCACGCACGAAGGCGACGCGTTCGGCGCGCGGCTGTCCCTTTTCGTTGGCGCTCAATTCGTAGGTGACCAGGTCGCCAGCGGCCGGGCGGATGCCGCGCTCGGTGAAGGCTTTGATGTGGAAGAACACGCTGGGCCCGCCGCCGTTCTGCGCGATGAAGCCGAAACCCTGCTCGTCCTTCCAGCTACTGATTTTTCCTTGGTAACGGGGCGTTTTCGCGCTACGCATCTGCTTTCCTGTTGTTCGAACAGGAGCGAGTGTAACCGTGGACATTCCTGGAGGCAATGACCATGCCTCTGTCTATTCCTGCGGCATAAGAAAGGCGCCGCAGGAGGCCTGCGGCGCCAGGGAGAGGAGGGGCCGGCGGAGCCGGCCGTAGAGCACTTGCCTCGCCGGCCTTAGTCGAGCTTAGTCGACATTGCGGCCGCGCGCCTTCAGCGCAGCCCGCACGCCGCGTCCGTAAGCCGGGTCGGCCAGGTCGAACTGGCGCAGCTGGCGCTGCAGAATCTCGTCGCTCACCTGGCTCAGCGGACCGGCCAGGTTCTCGAACAGGTTCTGCTTCTCGTCAGTGCTCATCAGGCGGAACAGATTGCCGGGCTGGGTGTAGTCGTCTTCCTGGCCGCGGAAGTCGAAGCGGCCGGCGTTGCCGTAGAGCGGCAGTTCCTGCTCGCCGTGGCCCATGCCCAGCACGCCCTTGCCGACCGGATCGACCGGGTCGTAGATCGACGCCGCGCCGCCGTTGGCGATCGCCATCGCGCCGTCGCGCTGCTGGTTGTGGAAGGGGCAGCGCGGAGCGTTCACCGGCAGGTGCTGGTGGTTCGTGCCGACGCGGTAGAGCTGGGCGTCGTGGTAGGCGAACAGGCGGCCCTGCAGCATCTTGTCAGGCGAATAGCCCATGCCCGGCGGCACGTTGGCTGGCGAGAAGGCAGCCTGCTCGACTTCGGCGTGGTAGTTCAGTGGATTGCGGTTCAGTTCCAGCACGCCCACCGGCAGCATCGGGAAGTCGCCATGCGGCCAGACCTTGGTGAGGTCGAACGGGTTCCAGCCGGTGCGCGCTTCCCAGTCGGCCAGTTGCTGGGGTGTGGCGACCTGCACCTTGACGTCCCACTGCGGGAAGTTGCCGGCGGCGATGGCGTCGAACAGGTCGCGCTGGGCGTGGTCGGGATCGGCGCCGGCCAGGCGCACGGCTTGCGCACTGCTCAGGTTCTTGATGCCCTGGCGCGTCTTGAAATGCCATTTCACGTAGACGCGCTCGCCCGCCTCGTTGATCAGGCTGTAGGTGTGGCTGCCGAAGCCGTCCATGTGGCGGTAGCCGTCCGGGGTGCCGCGGCTCGAGAACAGGATCGTCACCTGGTGCAGGCTCTCCGGGGCGCGGCTCCAGAAGTCGAACATCATGTTGGCCGACTTCAGGTTGCTGTCCGGCAGGCGCTTTTGCGTGTGGATGAAGTCCGGGAACTTGATCGGGTCCTTGATGAAGAAGACAGGCGTGTTGTTGCCCACCAGGTCCCAGTTGCCTTCCTCGGTGTAGAAGCGCAGGGCAAAGCCGCGCGGATCGCGCTCGGTGTCGGCGCTGCCTTTTTCGCCGCCGACGGTGGAAAAGCGCAGGAAGGTCTCGGTCTTCTTGCCGATTTCCGAAAACAGCCTGGCCTTGGTGTGGTGGCTGATATCGTGGGTGACGGTGAAGGTGCCGTAGGCGCCTGAACCCTTGGCGTGCACGACGCGCTCGGGGATGCGCTCGCGGTTGAAGTGCTGGAGCTTTTCGATCAGGTGGAAGTCCTGCAGCAGCAGGGGGCCGCGTGGGCCGGCGCTCAGGGAATTCTGGTTGTCGGCGACCGGGATGCCGGAGGCGGTGGTCAGGCGGGGTTGGGTCATGCTCGCTCCTCTTCAAAAAATGACGAATTTGATGAAGAGGATTCTAAATACTGATGAGTGAAAGATAAATTTAATTGATTTGATTGGTTTGATAGCTAAACCCTAATCGCCATGCTTACCAAGTCTCAAAATAAAATTTGATCTTCTTTGTAACCGTTAGAATCCACGAGCTCAGATGAAAGCAGCGACGCATGGTTTGAGGACGACGAAGGAGTGGCATGAACAAGATGAAGCAAGGGGCGGCACCCGCAGTAACGATTCCAAAGACGAGCGCACCAAGTCCCTGGTCCTACGTTTCAATGCGGCAGACAGTCGATGCAATGCACGTCAAGATGGGGACCAAATTTGCACTGCTTCCCCGGAAATTCACCGGCGCAGCGGTCTGCGAAGAGGCTTTCGCCTTATTGAACGGCGCCATTTTCGGACGCAAGCTCGATGAAGAGGCAACCACCAGCGCCTTCATCACCGCGCTGATTGGCGCAACCCGCTTCTGGGCGCCTTGGGCCCCGCGCGGGGAAACCGCGATTGCCTGGGTGCAGCAGTTCAGCAAGAACGACGAGGCACGCATCGGCGCGGACTTTGCGCTCGTGCTTTGCCGCGACAATGGTTACGTCATCGCGATTCTGCAGGCCAAACGGGTTGACCATGGCGGCGCCAAGACGGCGACGGTAAAGCGCGCTCCCTCGAGCAAGGAACTCGACCCGGACGCGAACACCAAGCTGTTGGCCATGCTTACTGGCGGCGACAAGACCAGCGACCTGACCGGCGTGCACTGGCAGCTGAGCAAGCTGCTCGCCCTGAGGAACAGGATTGGCAAGAACACCGCGGAGATCGGCTATGTGTTCTGGCCCGACGATGGCGGCGCTCCACTATATCGTTCGCTCGACGGCGCGGAGGAAGAACTTGCCGGGCCTGGTTACGAAGACGTCGTTCCCGGCCAGCAATTTGTGCTGAAGGGCGCTCCGGTTTTCAAGGATTGGCTGATCGGCCGCTGCGATGCCTCTCGAACCGGCGGTATCACGTTCAAAAAAGCGCAAAAGGCGCTGAATAGCCTCCAGTCCTGCTGCTCGACGGCGGTCATCCTGGACGTTGGTGCAAACGGTCTCGGTATGAAGCTCAAGGATGCACTCGGGTGGCTGAGCAAGGCGCCGCTCGCGCAGACCGACGTGCACACGCCGCAGAACGTGCCCAAGAACTAGGGCGCCCTGCGCGAACCGCGCGGTCGTGCCAGCGCCCGCTGCGAGAGCGAGCGCGGCGGATCATCAGTAGCGGCGCACCGACCCGCTGGTCTGCCCATTCATCTTGGCCTGGATTTTTTTCCAGATAAAACCGGCAATCGCCATCATGATCATCTTACGCATGTGAACCTCCTTGAGTGAGCGAATCGTGTCGCGTGGGTGTTGTCTTCAGCGCCGCCCGGCTGAACGCCGGCCTTCGCTGCTGGCCGGTGCGTCTGTCGCGCCGGCCGTGTCATGTGCCGTGTCATGCGCCCTGTGATGCGAGTCGTTCTTCCAGATGCCGCGGATGTTCATCGCCATCAGGGCCGCCTGCAGCGCGATCAGCGCCCAGGCTTCGTCGTGCACGCCCCAGACGATCCACAGCAGGTTGCTGAGGATGAACATCCAGAAACCGAACACCCGCCTGCCGGCGCGTTGCGAGCCGATCAGGTAGGCGGCGTAGAGGCTGACCGCCATCGCGGGCCATTGGAGGAAGTCGAGGAATTCATCCATGGGCCGTCACGCCGCCTTCTTGCGGCGCGCCGGCGCCTTCGCGGCCGGCGGCGCGGCGCGGGTCGATTTCGCGGCAGCCTTCTTTGCGGCCGGTTTTGCAGCCGGCCTGGCCGCGGTCCTTGTAGCCGACTTCGCCGCCGTGCGCTTCGCGCTGGCGGTGGCAGGCTCGCGGCTCTCCGCCGTCCTGCGGGCGCGTGGGGGCGGCGCTTCCTCCTCGTCCTCGACCTCGACCGGCTTGGGCGAGCGCTTCGGCGGCGGCGGTTCGTCGTCGTCCTCGTCCGCATTCTCATCACCTTGGGCAGCCTTGCCCTTGCCCGGCTTCTTGCCCAGGCTGGCCTGGAGCAGGGCGACCAGGTCGATCACGTTGGTCGACTTGGCCGGTTTCTCGTCCGGGTCCGGCATCGTGATGGTCTTGGTCTGCTTGGCCTTGATCTTCTTTTCGACCAGGGCGAGCAGGTCCTCGCGGTAGTCGTCGTGGTACTGGCTCGGGTCCCAGTCCTCGCTCATGCCCTCGACCAGGGCCATGGCCATCTTCAGCTCCTTGTCGCTGATCGCCGCGCTCTTCGCCTTCGCCGACGGGATCTTCAGTTCGCCCGCGTCGCGGATCTCGTCCGGGTAGCGCAGGGTGTTGAGGACGATGGTGTCACCCTCGCACACCAGCGCCGCCAGGTGCTGCTTGACGCGGATGACGACGTGGGCGATGCCGATCTTGCCGACCTTCTTGAGCGTCTCGCGCAGCAGGGCGTACACCTTGTCGCCGCCCTTGCCGGGCGCGAGATAGTAGGGATGGTCGTAGTACAGCAGGGGCACGTCCCCGGCGTCGACGAAAGCGAGGATGTCGATGGTCGCGGTGGCCTCGGGGTTGGCGCGGCGCAGGTCCTCGTCGGACAGCACCACGTATTCGCCCGAACTGTACTCGTAGCCCTTGACGATGTCGTCCCAGGAGACCTCCTTCTGGGTGGTCTTGTTGTAGCGCTTGAAACCGATCGGGGAGAAGTCGCGGCGGTCGAGCATGGTGAGGTCGAGCGCATTGTTGCTCACCGCGGGGTACATCTCGACCGGGATGTGCACCAGCCCGAAGCTGATCGCACCCTTCCACATGCTGCGCGCCATGCCGTTTCTCCTTATTCGCCGACGCTGCCGGTCACCGGCAGCACGATGCCCGTGATGTAGCTCGAACAGGCGTTCGAGGCCAGGAACACGTAGGCCGGCGACAGCTCCTCGGGCTGGGCCGCGCGGCCATAGGTGGTGCTCTCGCCGAAGTGGACGATCTTGTCCGGCGACTGGTCGGCCGGGTTGAGCGGGGTCCACACCGGGCCCGGCGCGACGCAGTTCACGCGGATGCCCTTGTCCAGCAGGTTGGCGGCCAGGGACATCGTGAAGGCGTGGATCGCGCCCTTGGTCGAGGAATAGTCGAGCAGCATCTTCGATCCCTTCAGGCCGGTGACGGAACCGGTGTTGACGATGGCCGCGCCGCGCTTCATGTAGGGCAGGGCGGCCTTCGCCATGTGGAAGTAACCGTAGATGTTGGTGCGCATGGTCTCGTCGAAGCGTTCCTCGGTGATGTCGAGCAGGCTGCTGGCGTGCTCCTGGAAGGCGGCGTTATTCACCAGCACGTCCAGGCGGCCCCATTCGGCGACCACGCGGTCCACCGCCTGCTGGCAGAACTCCATGTCCTTGACGTCGCCGGCGATGGTGACGCAGCGCCGGCCCTCGGCCTCGATGCAGCGCTGGGTCTCGGCCGCATCCTCGTGTTCGTTCAGGTAGAGGATGGCGACGTCGGCGCCTTCGCGCGCGAACAGCACCGCCACTGCGCGCCCGATGCCCGAGTCGCCGCCGGTGACGATCGCCACCTGGCCCTCGAGCTTGCCGCTGCCCTTGTAGTGTTCGGCCATGAAGCGCGGCTTGACCTCCATCTGCGCCTCCAGTCCCGGCTTGGCCAGGTGCTGCTCGGGCATCGGCGGCACCGGCTGCTGGGCGCCGATCTGGACCGGCTTTTCGCCTTCCTGCTGTCCCCCGCTCGCGTCGAGCTGGTCCTGGCGGTTCTGGATCGCCTTCTGGTGGTTCGCTACATCGTCCTGGTTGGCCATCGCACGCTTCCTTTCGCATCCTGGTTCTTGACCGCGCCAGTATCGGCCGCGCGCCCGGGCGCGACGGTGCGCTTCCACACACAAGAACACACCTTGCCTGTTCGGCCCCTCCCAAATATGTCAAAATTCATACCGCTTCGTAACAAATATGCATGACAAGGAGAAAACCATGCCTCAGCAGGCCGAGCCGCAAGGCCAACGCGCCGGGTTGTTCGTCAACCCGGCAGCCCAGCGGCGCCTTGCGTTCCAGGCAGACTGCGGCGGCCAATTCGCGCGCCTGGCGCTGGCCGACGGCGCCGACGCCGCCCTCGAGGCCTTGCAGCGTGAAGCGGTCGATCTCCTCGTCATCGACCTCGAGCGCTTCGATCCCGAACTCGACCTGGCGAGCCTGGCGCGGCTGGTGTCGGCGCGCGCGGGCGAACCGACGCTGGTGCTGTGCCCGTTCGCGAACATGCGCTGGCTGCCGGCCCTGATGGCCTGCGGTCCGCTCGACTACGCGATCGCGCCGCTCGCGCCACAGGCCCTGCGCGAGCTGCTCGCGGCGCGCCTGGCGGCCGGCGCCAGCCTGGTGCGGGCACCGACGCCGCGCGAAAGCGAGCTGGAAGAACTGGCGGCCCTGCGCGCCAGGGTGCAGGCGGCCCTTGGACAGGGCGAGGACCTGCTGGCGCTGTCGGAGCACTTGTGCGAGGCGCTGTGCAGCTGGCCGGGCGTCGTGCATGCGGCGCTGTTCTACCTGCAGCCCGGCGGCGACTTGCGGCTGCAGGCGCAGCACGGCGCGCGCCGCACCCTGAACCTGGCCAGCGTGCTGCAGCGCGGCGACCGCCTGCTGCAGTCGCCGCTGCGCCACGCCTTCCCCGGCCTGCTGGCGGCCGCCGCCAACACCGTCGCGCTGCTCGATGCGCCGGAAAAATCGGGCGAGCCCGCGCTGGCAGAGGCGCTGCGCGCGCATGGCGTCGAGATGGTGCTGGGCCTGCCGATCCCGGCGGGCGGGCCCGGCAGTGGCCTGAACAGCGCGCGCGGGTCGCTGTGCCTGCTGTTCGACAGCAGGCATGTGTTCTCGCGCGACCAGCTCGACGCCTTCGACGAACTGGCGGGCCTGGTGGCGCTCGGCCTGCGCATGGCCGACATGGGGCGCGAGAGCGAGGAACTGCTGGCGCGCCTGACGCACCTGTCCACCGTCGACGCCCTGACCGGCGTGGCGAACCGCCGCCACGGCGAGACCCTGCTCGAGCTCGAGATCAAGCGCGCGCGCCGCTACCGGCTGCCGCTGGCGCTGATCGCCTTCGACATCGACCGCTTCCGTGAAATCAACGAGCGTTATGGCCACCCGGTCGGCGACGTCGCGCTGCGCACGGTGGCCGAGGCGGCGCAAGCACTGCTGCGTTCGAGCGACATGGTGGTGCGCTCGGGTGGCGAGGAATTCCAGGTGATCGCGCCGCATACCAGCGCGATCGACGGCCTGAAGATCGCCGAGAAGCTGCGCGCGGCGATCGCCGCGACCCCGATTCCCGGCTGCGACCAGCTGACCGTGAGCCTGGGCGTGGCCCAGCTCGGCGAACAGGAAAGCGGCGACTCGCTGATGCTGCGGGTGAATGCCGCGCTGGGGCGGGCCAAGCGGGCAGGGCGCAACTGCGTCGAGCTGGCGATGTAATCATCGCTGGTTTCGTAGGGTGGACACCTGTGTCCACGCTGTCTCACCGTTTCCGAACCCCGCGGTTTGCGACGCGGCCGGCTGCCGGACGTTTCCGTGGCGTGGACCGGCACCATACCGCGTGGACACGGGTGTCCACCCTACGGCACCGCGGATGTTCCGGGTGGCTGTGGGTTTTCGTAGGGTGGGCTCTCGAGCCCGCGCCGTCTCACCGTTTCCGAGCCACGCGGCTTGCGACGCGGCCGGCTGCCGGACGTTTCGGTGGCGTGCACCGGTACCAAACCGCGTGGACACAGGTGTCCACCCTACAAAAGGCCGGCCACCGGCCCGTCCGGCATGCTACCCTTGCGCCTTTGAAACACGCTAAGAAACGAAGAACACCATGCTGCACTGGTTGAGGCACTACCGGCGCGCCATGCTGCCGGGCGACATCAGCGCCGGGGTGGTCGTGGCGATGATGATGATCCCGCAGGGCATGGCGTACGCGCTGGTGGCGGGGCTGCCGCCGGTGGTCGGCATCTACGCCAGCATCGTGCCGCCGGCCCTGTACGCCCTGTTCGGCACCAGCAGCACCCAGTCGGTCGGGCCGATGGCGATCATCTCGCTGATGACCGCGTCCGCCCTGGCGCCGCTGGCGCCGGCCGGCAGCGCCCTGTACGCCACGCTGGCGGCCCAGCTGGCGCTGATCTCGGGCGCGGTGCTGCTGGTCTGCGGCCTGCTGCGCGTGGGCTTCGTCGCCAACTTTTTCTCGCGTCCGGTGATGAGCGGCTTCACCATCGGTTCCTCGATCGTCATCGCCCTCGGCCAGTTGCCGGCGCTGCTGGGCGCGAAGCTGCCGGACTTCCACCTGCCCAGCGCCATCCTCGGTGTCGTGTCGCTGCTCCTGCTGCTGTTCGCGCGCAGCCACCTGGCGCCGCTGCTGCGCCGCCTGGGGCTGGCGCCGACAGCGGCCGATATCGGCGCCAAGCTCGCGCCGATGGCGGTCGTGCTCGGCGCCACCGCGCTGGTGCCCCTGCTCGACCTGCAGGCGCTGGGCGTGCACACCACCGGCCGCGTCCCGGCCGGCCTGCCGCTGCTGGCGCTGGAAACTTCGTCCAGCCACTGGGTCGCACTGCTCAAGCCGGCCCTCCTGATCGGCTTCATGGTCTTCCTGATCAGCATGTCGGGCGCCCAGACGCTGGCGCTCAAGCGCGCCGAAAAGCTGCACAGCAACCACGAGCTGATCGGCCTGGGCGCCGCCAACCTCGGCAGCGCGCTGAGCGGCGGCCTGCCGGTCACTGGCAGCATCTCGCGCTCGGCGGTGAACTTCGCCGCCGGCGCCAACAGCCAGCTCGCCAGCCTGATCACGGCCGCGCTGCTGGCCCTGGCCCTGGTTGCACCCACCGGCTGGCTGGCGCTGATGCCGTTGCCGACGCTGGCGGCGACCATCATCGTCGCCGTGCTCGGCATGCTCGACGCCAGCACGCTGCGCACCGCCTGGCGCTTCGACCGCGCCGACGCCGCCGCCCTGGTGGCGACCGGCTGCGGCGTGCTGGTCATGGGCGTGGAGGCGGGCGTGGTGATCGGCCTGGCGCTGTCGATGGGCGCCCTGATCTGGCGCGCCAGCCGTCCGCACATCGCGGTGCTGGGCCGCATTCCCGGCACCGAGCATTTCCGCAACATCGCGCGCTACACGGCCGACACCCATCCGGGCCTGCTGATGCTGCGCATCGACGCCGGCCTCTTCTTCGGCAACGTCGAGGCGGTGAACGCCCGCATCGAGGACGAGCTGGCCGCGTACCCCGGCACCCGCAACCTGGTGCTGGTGCTGTCGGCGGTGAACGAGGTCGATACCACGGCGCTGTTCGGGCTGACCGAGCTGAATGCGATGCTGGCGGGGCGCGGCGTCACGCTGCACCTGGCCGAGGTGAAGGGGCCGGTGATGGACCGGCTCAAGCAGAGCGACTTGCTGCCGCAACTGAAGGGCAGGGTGTTCCTGAGCACGGCGATGGCCTGGGACCAGCTTTCGAACAACAAAGAATGAATTGCAGATATTGCGGCAGCACAAATGCTGTGGCAGTATTAACTTGCAAATAATAAATATGAAGGAGGCTGGCATGCATCGCTTCATCACCGTTGGTTGTCTGTTCCTGGCGCCGGTCCTCTGGATCGCGGGCCTGGCCGAGAATTCCATCGCGCTGCTTGCGACCGCCGGCCTGCTCGAGCTGGCGGCCTGGAAGCGCATGCTGGCCCGCCGTCCTCACTGAGCCGGGCCATGCCATGGCGCCGCTCGCATCGTCCCGGCCCAGGACCGGGCAAGTCCATCCCACCGGCTTTTCCCTCAACCTGACACGCGGCGCAGCCGTGCTTGGACCGGCATTGGCGCTGGCGCTGGGCAGCCTGCCCGCGGCGCAGGCGGTCGAAACGAAGATCAGCGGGCGCGTGAACTTCGGCGCGGTGGCCCGCACCCAGGCCCAGGACCCGCAACTGCTGACCGGCGTGAATGCCGCTGCGATCGGCCTGGCGGGCTATGGCAGCGGCGGCAATGCCGACGACGCCAACCTGAACTACGCCCGCGGCGACCTGGCCTCCCTGGCCCTGAAGGCCTACTTCGACCTGAGCCTGCGCGAGGGCCCGTGGTCGGCGCTGGTGCGGGTCAAGGCCTGGCGCGACGAGGCGCTGGAAAACCGCAAGCGCCCCTGGGGCAATGTCGCCAACGGCTATGCGGCGGGAGCGCCCTTGTCGGATGCCGGCGCCGCGCGCCTGTCGCGTTTTTCGGGCGTGGCCCTGGGCGAGGCCTGGCTGCAGTATGCCGGCCAGGCCGACAGGCTGCGCTACAGCGCCCGCCTCGGGCAGCAGTCGCTGGACTGGGGCAACCGCAGTATCACGCCCGGCGGGCTGGAGGCGCTCAATCCGAAGGACCTGCCGGCCCTGCACAGGGCTGGCGCCGTCCCGCAGGAGATGCGCGTGGCGGTGCCGATGCTGTCCGGGCGGCTCGAGTTCGCGCCCGCCTTCGGCGTGGAGGCCTACTACCAGACCAGCCACAGGCCGACCGCGCTCGACATGTGCGGCACCCTGTGGGCCCTGAGCGACTACCTGGCCGAAGGCTGCGACCTGGTGATGTCGGGCCAGCCGATGGTCAGCGACCGCGCCCGCATCCCGCTTGGCGCCTACCAGAAGCGCCTGCCCACGCCCGAGGTGAACGGTCCCGAGTACGGTGTCGGCCTGACCTGGAAATCGGCAGCGCTGGCGCTCGACGTCGGGATCTACCACGCACGCTACAACGCACGCACGGCCTTGCCGAGCTTGCGCCGCAGCACGCGCCCGAATGGCCCGGCCCTGATCGCCGGCGATCCCGACGGGCGCAACATGGCCTATTTCACCGAGTACCCGCAGGACCTGGAAATCACCGCGCTCACGGTCGCGCACAAGCGCGGGCGCGCCGTCTTCTACGGCGAAGCGTCTTACCGGCCGCGCCAGCCCTTCATGCTGGCGCCAGGCGACGTGCTCCCGCCCTTCCTGAACGCCAGCGCGCCGGCCCTGCTGCGCGCCGACGCCAACGCGGTGCCGCCCGGAGGCCTCTTCCATGGCTACGACCTGTATGCGATGTCGCAGCTGCAGCTGGGCGCCCAGCGCGAGTGGCAATGGGGCAGGGCCGGGTTCACCGGTACGGCCGAAGTGGTCGGCAAGCATGCATCGAACCTGCCGGATCAGGCGCTGCGGCGCTACGGGCGGGCCGACATCTTCGGCGTCGGCCCGGTGAACGGCGCCTGCACCGTCGCCACCGGCAATGCCGTCCGCCAGTGCAGCCTGCGCGGCTATGCCACGGCGAACGCCTGGGGCTACCGGCTGCGCCTGGATGCGCGCGTCCCGGCGCTGCTCGACGGCCTGGCCGCGAGCGCCAGCATGACATTCGCGCATGACGTGAAAGGCTGGGCCGGCGACTTCCTGCTCAACGAGGGACGCAAGACGGCCAACCTGGCGCTGCGCTTCGAGTACCGCCAGCGCTACCTGTTCGAGATGCAGTACCTGCCGGGCTGGGGAGGGGACTACAACCAGGTCGCCGACCGCGATGTCGCGGCGCTCGCTGTCGGGGTCCGCTTCTAGTGCATCGGGATGTACGGAGGCGACGAATGCACCATATTGGTGCATTTCTCGCGGCAGCACGGCTGGACAGGCAGGCACGAATCCTGCACGCTCTGCGTTGACGACAACGGAGGAAACCATGATGCAGATTCGAATGCTCGACGCCGCCGGCGCAGCGGCGCACGCGGCGCCGCTGCGCGCACTGCTGCTGGACGCGGTCGCGCATGGCGCATCGGTGGGGTTCATGGCCTCGATCGACGAGGCGGCGGCCGATGCTTACTGGCGCGACGTGCGCGCAGCGGTGGCGGAAGGTTCGCGCGTGCTGCTGGTGGCCTGGCGCGACCATGTGCTGGTCGGCACGGTGCAGCTCGACCTGTGCCAGAAGCCGAACGGCCTGAACCGTGCGGAAGTGCAGAAGCTGCTGGTGCACAGCGGCGCGCGGCGCAGCGGCGCGGCCACGGCCCTGATGGAGGCCCTGGAAGTGCAGGCGCTGGCGCTCAGGCGCGGCCTGTTGTTCCTGGATACAGAGGCGGGCTCGGGCGCTGAGGCGCTCTACCAGCGGCTCGGCTATACCCGGATCGGCGAATTGCCGGAATACTGCGCGACCCCGCAAGGCGACTGGCGCGCGACGGCGATCTACTACAAGACGCTGTTCGTGCGCGAGCGCAAGGGAGCGCTCGCGGCATAAGAGAGGCTCGGGCGGGAGTTTCGGGCGCCTCAGGCGCTCTTCCTGCGGTCCGGGCCCGCGTGCGGCGGGGCCAGCTTGATCGGCGCGGCCAGCTCGGGGTAGAGCGCCTGCTTGCCGGCGTAAACGGCGGCGATCGCGGCCATGTCGGCTTCCTGGTCGCCGGTCAGGCGCACGGTGTCGACCACGCTCAGCACCTTCTTGCTGTAGTCCATGTAGACCAGCAGCAGCGGCACGTCGGCGGCCAGCGCCAGGTGATAGAAGCCGCTTTTCCAGTGCGGACGGTAGCCGCGCGTGCCTTCGGGCGTGATCGCGACCCAGCACCATTCTTCGCGCAGCATGTTCTGCGCCAGCGAGCGCGTGGCGCCCATCGGCGCACGGCGGTCGACCGCGATGCCGCCCCAGTAGCGCATGACCGGGCCCAGGATGCCCTTGAACAGCGAATCCTTGGCCAGCCAGCGGAACTGCAGGCCCACGGCCCACTTGCCGAGCAGGCCGATGAAGAAGTCCCAGTTCGAGGTGTGCGGATAGACGACCGCGATGCCGTGCGGCCCGGGCAGCGGTTTGTAGTGCATCTTCCAGCCGATCAGGTTCAGCAGGCGCAGGGAAGTGCGCTGACCCCAGGTGGGCAGTGCCGCGGGGCGCAGCAGATGATCGCTCATGTTTTCTCCGTCGTGCCGTGTGAACCGGCCGTTATCCTTGTATTTTACTGTTCTCGCAAGGAAGCAAACTTACTCCCCGGAAAACCAAGCGGAGGATTCTATAGCGGCCGCGCAAGGGCGACAAGCAAAAATGGCGCGCCTGTTGTATGGCGGCGGCGATGGTGCTGCGGTACTGTTGATGTATTGCTGCGGTATCATGCTGTCCTTTCAGCAAGGCTTATCACTATGGACATCACGATCTACCATAATCCGCGTTGCGGCACCTCGCGCAACACCCTGGCCGCGATCCGCGACGCCGGCATCGAGCCGCGCGTCATCGACTACCTGAGCAATCCGCCGACCCGCGAGGAGCTGCAGGCCATGCTGGCAGCCGCTGGCCTCACGCCGCGCGAGGCGATCCGCAGCAAGGAAAGCCTGTACGGCGAGCTGGGCCTGGATGCGCCGGAGGTCACCGACGAGGCGCTGCTGGACGCCATGCTGGCGCATCCGGTATTGATCAATCGGCCCTTCGTCGTGACGCCCAAGGGCGTGCGCCTGTGCCGGCCGTTCGAGCTGGTGCGCGAAATCCTGTAAGGCGGGGGGCGAACGCTCTCAGTGCTGGAAGGCCCCGATGTCATACCCCGTCGCCTTGCTGCGCAGCTTGCCCTGGTAATCCTGTTCCGGCGTGTCGCCGGGGAGGCCCTTGCCGATCGCCGGCGAGCGCGGGCTGAGGCGGAAGTCCGGGGTGCCGGTGCGGCTGTATTCGACGAAGGCCGGCTCGGCCGCGATCGTGCCGACGTGCTTGCGGCCCTCGGGCAGGCGCCAGTCGGCCACTGCATTCTGGAAGACCAGGTTGTTGCGGTAGCTGTTGTTCTCGCCGGTCTGGCCCAGTTCCAGGATGCCCTGCCTGTTGTCGTACACGATATTGTTTGCCACCACCGTGTAGTCGTTCGGGCCCGTTCCGTGGTGGTAGTCGCCGCTGCCGACCACGATGCCGGCGCCGGAGGTGGAGATGGTGTTGCCGGTGACCTCGACGCGGTTGGCGTCGTGCCAGAGCTGGATGCCGGCGCCGGCAATGCGGTAGATCAGGTTGCTGCGCACGCGCGCCTCGGTGCCGATGTAGATGCCGTGGTGGGAGCCGCAATCGGCCGGTCCGATGTCGTGCACGTTGTTGGCGACTACCTCGGACCCAGTGCCCTTGTGCGAGCCGTCCACCAGGATGCCGGCGCCGCCTGCGCTTTCGCAGGGCACGTCGACGCCGACATGGTGCACGTGGTTGTGGCGGATGTTGTTGTGCGAGCCGCCGTTGTAGATGCCGTTCAGCCACTTGTTGCCGCTCTGGTACTGGGTGCCGTCGATCTCGAAGCCGACGATGTCGACATGGCTGCCGCGGTTGTCCCAGGCGCTGGTGGTGCGCGAGTCGAGTGGCGGCACGATCCTGGCGCCGCGGCGCTCGCTCGACTGGAAGATGATGCGTGCCTCGGCGCTGCCGCTGACCTCGGTGCGAAAGCCGCCCGTGTACTGTCCGGGCGCCACGTACACGGTGGTGCCGGGCGTGACGACCTGGGCCGCGCGGCTGATGGTGCGGAAGGGCTCGGCCTCGGTGCCGGGATTGGCGTCGGAGCCGCCGGGCGCCACGTACAGGTTGGTGCGCACGACTTCGGGCACCACGAGCTGCTCGGACGAATCCTCGCGCGAGCAGCCGGCGAGCACAAGCAGGAGCACAAGCAGAAACGGGAGCAGAAGCGGGAGCAGAAGCGGGAGCGACCCAACGCAGCGCAGCAGGGCGGCGAGCGGATAGGCGCGACGGGCGGCGGCGAGGTTGTCGGGACTGGCCATAGGGATCCTTGTGGGCACTCAGAGAGTGTCGCCCGGCACACCCGCCGCCCGGCCCGGTTTGCTCAAGTTTCCTTTTGAGCGCGCGCAAGGTAGCTCACGCGCGCCCGTGCATGGCTCAGTTCGCCGCGACGACCTGGGGCATATAGGCGTCGAGGAACTCCGGCGGCATGCGGCGCGGCCGGCCGCCGCTGATGTCGATGCAGACCAGTTCCCAGCGCCCGCGCAGCACGGTCGCGCCGTCGCTGTTGCGCACCAGCTGGAACCGCCGCTCCATCGACAGCTTGCCGTCGCCGCCGACCAGCCAGGTGGCGAGCGTCAACGCCTCGCCCAGCAGGGTCGGCAGGATGTAGTCGTATTCGCCGCGCCGGATCGCCATCGCGCGGTCCAGGCGCCGGTAGTCCTCCAGGCTCAGGCCCAGCGACTCGGAATGGGCCCAGCCGACCTGTTCGCACCAGCGGACATAAACGGCATTGTTCGTGTGGTTCAGTCCATCGATGTCTTCAGGGCGCGGCACGAGCGACAAGATATACGGTTGCGGATAATCCCAGTTCAAATCGGTTTCCTTCTGGCAGCAGCCGCGGTCCTTGCGCGCGAGGCGTCCATGACGTGCAATGCAAGGGCCGCCGGCAAAAGGACCATTCTACCCGCCAGCCCGGTCGGATGCAGGCTCATCCGATTTCGAGCAGCAGCGCCTGGTGGTCCGAGCCGGTCTCGGCGGCGTCCACCCGCATCTTGCCGACGCGTTCGGCCAGGCCCGCGCTGACAAAAGCGAAGTCGAAGGTGAAGGGCGCGCCCGCGTCCGGGTTGTCGTCGTGCAGGCCGACGGTCGGCGCGTGGCGCCGTCCCGGCTGGGTCAGGCTCCAGGCGTCGCGCAGGGCCGGCGTGCCGTCGTGGAAGGGCTCGAGCAGGCGCGCGTATTCGGGCGAGCCGGGCAGCATGTTGAAGTCGCCCAGCAGGATGGTGTTGGCGGCGCGCGGCAGCGCCTCGAAAGGACCGGCTTCCGACTCGCCCGGACGCGGCGCGCGGGCGTGCTGGACGGCCTCGCGGTGCAGTTCGCGCAGGCGTCCGACCTGGGCCATGCGCTGGATCAGCGAAAAGTATTCGAGATGCACCGACAGCACGCGCAGCAGGCCGCAGGGCGTCTGCAGCGTCACTTCCAGCGCGCTGCGCGGCATGCTCATCACCTCGGGGTCCGGCGGCCAGGGCAGGGAGTGGCGAAATACCTGCAGGATGCGGTAGCGCGAGAAGATCATGGTGCCGATACGGCGCCGGCTTCCCTCGGGCGCGAGGGTGTCGAGGGTGGTGCAGGTGGCGAGGTTGTAGCCCGGCAGGCGCAGGGCGAGGCCCTTGAACTGGTCGCCGAGCGGGCTGCCGTCGCGCGCCTCGTATCCGGAGGCTACTTCCTGCAGGCACAACACGTCGAAATGGGAGAAGCGCGAGAGCGTCGAGACGACGCGGTCGAGGTCGGCGCCGCCTTGCGCGGTGCGGCCCGACTGGATATTCCAGGTGATAAGCTTCGGCATTGCTGTCCTCTTTTAATCGAAGCGCACAGCCTAAGCTTCTACCGCCGAGCCGGGCTGATCCAGCTCAGGCTTGATGAGCGAACCCGGCCGTACTGTCGCGGAGGCCTTATGTACACGATCGTGCTGCTGCTCTACCTGCAGCAGAACCTGGAAGTGACGCTGGAATCGAGCAGCCTGCGCGGCGTATACCAGACGCAAAACGAATGCGAGCAGGCCGCCGTGCGCCTGCGCGGTCCGCTGCCGGCGCCGGCCGGCGTCGCCGCGGCCTGGCACGACGCCGTCTGCCTGCCGATCAACCGCGAGGTGCGGGTCAACGAGATGGCGCCGCTGCGGATCGAGGAATTGCTCAAGCAGGGACCGCCGCCCGGCTGCGGCGGCAGCGGGGACTGGCGCCGGGTGGCCGAGCTGTGCCGGCCGTCGTCCAGTCCCGCCCCCTGAAGTCCGCCGGCTGCTAGAGCCGGGTCCAGCGCACCCCGGGCGGGCAGGGCACGTTGCCGGCCGAGTGACCGTCGGCCGGTCCGAGGCCGCCGACGCTGCCGCTCATATAGCAGCGCGCGCGGCCGCCGACAGTCTTGCGGTAGATCGTCACGCCGTCGGAAGCCGTATAGCTGTCCAGGCTCACGCTGCGGCCGGCGTCGACGCGCGCGCCCGCCACCATGCCGGCGAAGCGCTCCCATTTGCGGTCGGGTTCGGCCGTGATCGGGCTGCTGTCCGCAGGCAGTTCCCGGGCTATCCTGCCGGCCATGCGCCGCGACGCGTCAAGCAGCCCGCCCGGCATGGGCGCGGGCGCAGCCTCGGTTTCGGCGGGCGGCGGGGTGGGCTGTGGTTCGAAGACAGCGTCGGGATTCGCGGGCTGGGCGGGCTGGGCGGGCAGCGTTGGCGGCCGCGCGCGCGTGACCGCGGGCGGCCGGGGCAGGGACCTGGAAGTGGCGGAGGACCGAGGCGGCGGCTTGACCATGACCAGCATCGTGGTGCGCTCGGTGGGAGCCAGGCCGGGGAGCTGCACGCCCGGCCGCAGCCACCAGGCCAGCACCAGCAGCAGGTGCTGGCCCAGCGCCAGGACGAGCGGCGTCCACGACACGGTACGCGATGATGCCGGAACGCCGCTCACCATGGCGGCTTACTTCGGCGCCGTCATGGCCTGCCGGATGGCGACACAGCGCTGGTCTTCCTGCAACGTGTCGAGCAGGGCGCGGCGGGTGCCGGCCGACAGGTCCTGGTACTTGTCGGCCGCCTCGCTCAGGCGCTTCACGCTTTGCGGGGTGCAGGTGGCCGGGATCAGGGCCCCGACGTAGGCGCGCATGTAGACCGGGCCGGCCGCCTTGTCGATCGCCGGCAGCTTCGCCAGGCGCGCGCTGGCGGTCTGCTCGGACAGCGCGTTCTGCTCGCTCGGGTAGAGGCTGTTCATCGCGGTGCGGATCTTCGAGAACGGCAGTTTGGTCTGCAGGTCTTCGACCGTGCCCAGCCACTGCGCCTTCACCTGCGGGGCAGGACGCGCGACGCTGGCCGCCAGCGCGGCGGCCTGGCCGGTGTCGGACTTGTCGCGCTGCGCTTCCTGCTCGGCCAGGGCGGCTGCCCCCGCCACGTTATAGCGGTTCAGGCGCCCGATGATGGCCCAGCGCAGGTCCTGGTTGATCGTCAGGCCTTCGACGACCGTGCTGCCGGCGAAGATGGCCTTCAGGCGGTCGAGCGCGACGGGGGTGCTGGCCAGGCCCAGGTAGGTCGAGAACCAGCGGCGCTGGAAGTTCTCGTTGCCCTTGTTCGCCAGCACGCCCTTCCACGCCATCTCTTCCAGCGTGGTGCGGGTCTGTCGCGCCCAGGCGCTGTCCAGGTTCATCGCGTCGAGATAGTCCTTCGAGGCGGCGACCTTGCCAAGGATGTCGCCCAGCAGCGTGTAGTCCTTCTCCAGCGGCGCATTGGTCAGCGCGGTCTCGATGAATTCGTTCAGCGGCAGCTTGGCGTCGCGTACGCCATCCCACAGGCTTTGCCAGAGCATGGTGCGCAGCAGCGGGTCCTCGACCCGGGACAGGCTGGCGCGCGCGGTGGCGAAGGAGCGATCATCCAGTTGCACCTTGACGAAGCCCCAGTCCTGGTAGTTCGGATAGACCAGGTCCGGACAGGCACTGCCGACCAGGCCCGGAACGTTCGTCGTCGCCCCGGCATAGGTGACGGCCACGTTCTGCGCCAGCGCCACCTTGCCGCCCTCGACCTTGAAGGTCGCCACCTGCACGCGCTGCTCGCGCAGGGTCGGGAACTGGCGGCTCGCGCTCTGCTTCAGGCTGAAGGACGCGATCTTGCCGGCCTTGCAGGTGTAGTCGGCGGCGATCGTGTTCACGCCCGGCTCGTACAGCCACTGGCGCGTCCAGCCGGAGAGGTCGCGGCCGGCGGCCTGGCCCAGGCTGCCGATGAAGTCGTCCAGCTTCGCGTTCTGGTACGCATACTTGACCAGGTAGTTGTGCACGCCCTTGCGGAAGGTCTCCGCGCCCAGCAGGTGGCGCAGCTGCATCAGGGTCGAGGCGCCCTTCGAATAGGTGATGGCGTCGATGTTGTCGAAGGCGTTGGCCGTCGACGGCACCGGCACCTCGATCGGGTGGGTCGTGAGCTTCTGGTCCTGGGCATAGGCGGCCTGCTTGCCGCTTGAATAGAAGGCCTGCCAGGCATCCTTGAACTCGGTCGCTTCGGCGGTGGCCAGCGTGCCCATGAAGGAAGCGAAGCTTTCGTTCAGCCACAGGCCGTTCCACCACTGCATGGTGACGAGGTCGCCGAACCACTGGTGGGCCATCTCGTGCATGATGACCGAGGCCAGCGACTGGCGCTGGGCGTCGGTCATCTTCGCCTTGTGCAGGAAGCGGCCTTCGGCGAAGGTGATCGCGCCGGCGTTTTCCATGGCGCCGTACAGGAAGTCCGGCACCAGCAGCTGGTCGTATTTTTCGAACTGGTAGGGGATGCCGAAGTAGTGGTCGAAGAAGGCCAGGCCGTCCTTCGTGTAGCGGAACCAGTCCTGCGGCGTCACCTGGGCCGCTACCGACTGGCGCGCGAACAGGCGCATCGGGTACTTGCCGCTGTTGTCTTCCCAGACTTTATAGGGGCCGGCGTGCAGCGAGAAGTTGTAGGGGCTCAGCTTCTTCGTCGTCGGGAAGGTCCAGCGGCGCAAGTCGCCCGCCTGCTCGATCTTCGACTCGCGCGTGGTCGACACCACATGCCAGTCGGCCGGGACGCTCGCCGTGACCTGGTAGGTCGCCTTCAGGTCGGGCTGGTCGAACACGGCGAACATCTGGTGCGCCGCGGCCGGCTCGAAGTGCGAGTAGGTGTAGACGCGGCCGTCGACCGGGTCGACCATGCGGTGCAGGCCTTCGCCATTGGTGCTGTGCAGGCGCTCGTAGGCGATGACGACGGTGTTGCGGCCCTCGGCCAGGTCGGCGGCGGCAATCGTGATGAACCAGTTGTTGTACTTCGCATCCACCGTCTTGCCGTTGACGGTCACCGATTTCACGGTGGCCTTGTCGAGGTCGATCGTCAGCGGCGAGGCCTTGTCCTTCAGGTCGAAGCTGGCCGTGGTGACGCCGCTGAAAGTCTCCTTGCCGGTCAGCGTGAATTCCAGCGCGTAGGCGACGTTCGACACGCGGGCCGAGCGCGCGGCGGTGTCCTGCTGCGACAGGAAGGCATTCTCGGCGCGGGCAGGCGCGGCGGCGGCATGTGCGGCATGGGCGGTGGCGCCGAAAGCGAAGGCGGAAGCGATGGCGAGCGCCATCAGGCGGAGTGCGAAGATGTTCAAGTAGCGGTCCTTGTAAGCACGCGCCAGCGAGGGCGCATCATGCGAATCGCGCAAGAATATCATGAGTGCAACGGGCGTTGCGCAGGAGTTGCGTATGCACGCGGCGCCCGTATTGACGGGCGCGCTTTGAAACGGAGGAGGGGCAGGCAGGGCGGCGCGCGGCCGCCCGTGGACGCTTATGCCGACAGCGCCGGGTAGTCCGTATAGCCCTCGCCGGTCTGGCCGTAGATCACCTCGGAGCGCAGCGGATTGAGCTCGGCGCCCAGCTTGAGACGCTGGGGCAGGTCCGGGTTGGCGATGAACCACAGGCCGAAGGCGATGGCGTCGGCCTTGCCGGTGCTGAGAAGCTGCCCGGCCGTTTCCACCGACATCTTCTCGTTGGCGATGAAGGGGCCGCCGAACTCCTTCTTCAGGAGCGGACCCAGGCTGTCTTCGCCCACGGCCTCGCGCGCGAAGATGAAGGCGATGCCGCGCTTGCCCAGCTCGCGGGCGACGTAGCCGAACGTTTCAAGAGGCGTGGAATCGCCCATGTCGTGCGAATCGCGGCGCGGGGCCAGGTGCATGCCGACCCGGTCGGCGCCCCAGACGTCGATGCAGGCATCGGTTACTTCCAGCATCAGGCGCGCACGGTTCTCGACCGGGCCGCCGTATGCATCCGTACGCTGGTTGGTGCTGTCCTGCAGGAACTGGTCGAGCAGGTAGCCATTGGCGCCATGCACCTCGACACCGTCGAAGCCGGCCTTCTTCGCGTTCTCGGCGCCCTTGCGGTAGGCGGCGACGATGCCGGCGATTTCAGCCGTTTCCAGCGCGCGCGGGGTGGTGTATTCGCGCTTCGGACGCAGCAGGCTGACGGTGCCGGCCGGCTTGATCGCGCTCGGGGCGACCGGAGCGGCGCCGTCGAGGAACACCGGGTCGGAGATGCGGCCGACGTGCCAGAGCTGCAGGACGATGCGTCCGCCCGCCTCGTGCACGGCCTGCGTCACCTGCTTCCAGCCTTCGACCTGTTCCTCGGACCAGATGCCCGGGGTATCGGCATAGCCGACGCCCATCGGCGTCACGGAGGTCGCTTCGGACAGGATCAGGCCGGCGCTGGCGCGCTGGGCATAGTACTCGGCCATGAGGGCGTTCGGCACGCGGCCGGGGCCGACGGCGCGGGCGCGGGTCAGCGGCGCCATGATGATGCGGTTCGGCAGCTCGAAGGCGCCGATCTTGATCGGGTCGAACAGGGTGGTCATGCATGCTCCTTCAAGAAATTAGCTGGCGGCCATCTTAAGGGAAGCGCCAGATTCCTGCCGAGGCCGCTTGATTTTGCGGAAGCGGCGGGACGGGCGGCGCAGGGCACGCGAGCGGCACACGGTATACTGCGGGCCGTTCTTGACAGGCGGCCTGGTCCGCGAAAGGGAAGCGATGAGCTGGATTTACCTGGTGGTGGCGGGCCTGCTTGAAGTGGCCTGGGCGGTAGGCCTGAAGTACACGGAAGGCTTCACGCGGCTGTGGCCTTCGGCCTTTACCCTGGCCACGATGGCAGGCAGCGTGGGCATGCTGGGCCTGGCCGTGCGCCATCTGCCGCTGGGGACGGCGTATGCGGTCTGGACCGGCATCGGCACCATCGGCACGGCCGTGTTCGGGATGGTGATCCTGGGCGAACCGGCAGGCGCGCTGCGGATTGCGTCGATCGGCCTGATCGCGCTAGGGATTGCCGGGCTGAAGCTGCTGACGCCCTGACTCGGAGGCGAGGTCGTAGGGTGGACACCTGTGTCCACGCTGTATGGTGCTGAAGCGTACCAAAACGCCTGTTTGTATCTTCGCTGAAGAGGATCCGTGCGGATACGCGACAGTTCCGCACCGCGTGGGCACAGGTGCCAACCCTACAAAAAAGGCGCCTTAATGAGGCGCCTGCGTCTGCGTGATGGGAAAACTGTCGCGATCGATCAGCGGTAAAACGCCTCGACCTTGCCCTTCAGCTTGATCAGCATGGGCTTGCCCTTGCGGTCGAGCACCTTGCCGGCGGCGACCTTGATCCAGCCTTCGCTGATGCAGTATTCCTCGACATCGTGGCGATCCTTGTCGTTGAAGCGGATGCCGATTTCATGCTGGAAGACGTCGCGGTTATGGAAAGGGCTGCTCGGGTCGATCGAGAGCCGGTCTGGGAGCGGGGGGAGGGTAGCGGTATCGTTCATGGGTGCGAATTATCCACCAGAACCGCGCCGCGTACAACGGCGCGCACGCCTGCGCGTCATGGAAAGGCCGGGACGGGTACAGTGCGGCTGCCGGGCTGCGCTTGCGGCCCGCCCATGTCCACGGCATTTCGCAGCGAAGAGGTGACAATGAACTGGCTTCCCGACGCATGGTCCGACCTGTTCGTGGTCGAGACCCCGGTCCTCGAACTGGTCGTGCGCGGCACGATCCTCTACTTCACCATCCTGGTGCTGATGCGCTTCATGCCGCGCCGCACCGGCGGCGAGCTGGCCACGATGGACCTGATCTTCCTGCTCCTGATCGCGGAAGCGGCGTCGAACGCCTTCGGCGAATACACCTCCATTTTTGAAGGCCTGGTGCTGGTCCTCGTCCTGATGGGCTGGAACTTCATCATCAATGCCGCCAGCTACCGCTTCCGCTTCATCGAGAAGCTGGTGTCCTCGCCGCCGATCCAGGTGATCCGCGATGGGCGCATGCTCAGGCGGAACATGCGGCGCGAATTCCTGACCGAGGAAGAGCTCATGAGTTCGCTGCGCCAGCAGAGCATCGCGTCGGTCGAGGAGGTCAAGGCCGCCTACATCGAGGGAGAAGGCGCGCTCACGGTCGTCAGGTTCAAGGAAGGCTGAGCGCCGCACCGCACCCTGCCTTGGCCGTGGAGTTGACGAAAAAACCAGCTGCGCTATACTCGACCGGGTTTTGAACACCATCACCGTGCACCGACGTGAACACTGACCGCATCCGCCGCCCCGCCGAACACGCCTGCCCACGCCGGGCCGGGCGCCGCGTGGCGTGCAGTTGCCCGCGTCTTGCCACCTGCCTCGCTTCGCGCGAATGCGGCGTCCTGTACGCCCGCCTCGTGCACCTTTCCACGCGAGATATCGCCGGCCTCTCGTAAGCTCGGCGAGCGCCGGGCGCCCACGCGGCCCCGGCCTCCCGAGCCTGCCCACGACTTGCCTGAGCTGCCAGCCCCCGGCTGGCCGACTTTCCATTTCGTTCTGCGGCCGCGCATTCGCGCCGGCTGCGAAAGGCCATTTCCATGACCGAACCACGCTATCTGCAACAACACGATGCCGCCGTGCTGAGCCGGCTTGCCGCCGCCTGGCTGGGCGCCGGCGGCGAGCGCGCATGCGCCGGCGCGCATCTCGCCGACATCCTGGCCACGGCCATCCTGCTGCCCGAATCCGACAGGACGGCGCAGTACGCCGCCCTGTATTCCCACGTCAGCTGCCGCAAGCTCGGCAGCGGTGAGCGCGAGGGCGTCTTCATCGCCTGTCCCCAGGACGCGAACCTGGCCCTGGCCCAGGTGTCGCTGCTCACGCCGCTGGCGCTGGCCGTGCTCGGGCGCGCCTGCGGCAGCGTGGTCGCCATCGGGGACCCGGCGGGCGGCGGGGACGCGTTCGAGATCCTCGCCATCACGCCTCCGGTACGGGCGGACTGGCCGCCACGCCGGGCGCCGGCCGCGCAGTCGGCCTACTGCTTCTAGCGATCCGGGCGCCGCCGCCCGGACGCGGCGCGCACCACGGACCCCGTTTCCAACACGACGGCGCGCCCTGTGGCGCGGCGTCGTCCATGGCAAAGGAGAACCGCATGCACGACATCAAGAAAATCCTGCTGGCCACGACCCAGAGCGCGCAGTCGCGCAACGCCGAACTGCGCGCGGCCCTGCTCAGCGCCCAGCTCGACGTGGGCAAGTTCGACATGATCGCTGTCAGGCAGGGCAAACGGGGAATGGGTACGCCCCTTACCAGCTTCAGCCATCTCGAAGTCGGCTGCGGCGTACTGCGCGCCTGGGTGGCCGGGCAGCGCCGTCCCTTCGCGCTGCCTGACCATCCGGATGCGGTCGACGTGCTCTGGAACGAACAGGCGCGGCCGGCGGCGGCGATCGTGGTCGGGCGCGCCCAGGAGATGGCGGCCGACCTGACGATCCTGGCGCCGCACCGGCGCAACGCCTTCCTCAAGCTGCTGGCGTCGTCCGACAGCGACGAGATCGTCCGGCGCAGCCGCAACGCGGTGCTGGTGGTGCACCAGGAGCCGCGCGAGGTCTACCAGCGGGTGCTGGTGGCGGTCGACTTTTCGCAGGACGCCCTGAACGCGGCGCGCATGGCGCTGGCGCTCGCGCCCAGCGCCCACTTCACCTTCCTGCACGCCTACCGCCTGCCCGACGAAGGCCTGATGCGCGAATTCGAGGTGCCCGCCGGCGTCGTCGACGCCTACCTGGTGCGTGGCTGCGAGGCGGCGCGCGAGCGCTTGTCAAACTGGATCGACGCGCTCAAGCCGATGCGCCAGCCGCGGGCGCGCGCCGTGCATTCCGGCTTTCCGGTGCCGGTGATCCGCTCCTGCGCGCGGCGCATCGGCGCCGACCTGGTCGTGCTCGGACGCCAGGGGCAGGGGCGGCGCGGGCGCGACGCCCTGGGCGAGGCGCCACGCCGTCTCAGCCGCGATGCCGACTGCGACGTCCTGATCGGCCCGGCCGGCACGCAGCTCGCCCACGGCGTCGCCCATGGCGGCGGCGCCGGCCTGGCCGAGGCCAGCCCGGCCTGAGGCGTCAGGCGCCGGGAAGCCCGGCGCCGTGCTGCAGGTGCTGGCGCACCAGGTCGGCGACGGTCGGGGCGCCGAGCTTGTCCATCATGCGCGCCTTGTGCACTTCGACCGTGCGCACGCTGATTCCCAGCGCCTGCGCCAGCTCGCGGTTGTGGCGTCCGGCCACCACCTGCAGCATCACTTCGCGTTCGCGCGGCGTCAGGCTGGCCTCGCGCCGCAGGTAGTCGGCGCGCGCCGCGCTGTTGCCGCCGCTGCTGGCCTGGCGCGCGAACGCCTCCTCGATCGCGGCCACCAGCGCCGCTTCCTGCAGCGGCTTTTCCAGGAAGTCGACGGCCTGGGCGCGGAAGGCTTCGCGCGCCGAATCGACATCGCCGTGGCCGGTGATGATCAGGACCGGCAGCCGGGAACCCCGCTCGGCCAGGGCCTTCTGCAGGCTCAGGCCGTCCATGCCCGGCATGCGGATGTCGATCAGCACGCAGCCGCGCATGCCGGCCTGCCAGGCGCCGAGGAAGGCGGCGGCGTCGGCGAAGAAGGCGGTGCGGTAGCCGTGCAGGCTCAGCAGCAGGCCGAGGGCGTCGCGCACGGCGGCATCGTCGTCGACGATGAAGACGGTATTTTCAGGATTCATGGCGCTTCTCATTCTCCTCCTCTTTCTCGTCCGGCAGTTGCGCCGGCAGCACGATGGTCAGCACCGCGTGCCGCCCCGGCGCGGCGGCCAGGCTGCCGCCGTGGGCCTCGACGATGGCGCGGCTGATCGCCAGGCCCAGTCCCAGTCCGCTCGACTTGAGCGACACGAAGGGCTCGAACAGGCGCGCCCGGATCGACGGGGCGATGCCGGGACCATTGTCGGCGATCCTGATCCAGACCTTGCCGCGCTCGAGGCCGGCGTCGACCGTGACGCGCCGCGCCAAGCCCTCGGGCAGCTCCGCCAGCGCCTGGATCGCGTTGGCCAGCAGGTTGCGCAGCACGATCTCGAGCTGCACGCCGTCGCCCAGCAGGCTGGCCGCGGGCAGGGTGCCGACCTCGACCTTGATGCCGGCCTCGCGCGCCTGGACGGCGAGGGAATCGACGCCGGCCTGGACCAGCGCCGGCAGCGACAGCGGCTCCAGGCGCACACTGCCGGTGCGGAAGAATTCGCGCAGCCGCTTGAGCACGTTCGATGCGCGCTGCGATTCAGCCACCATCGCGGCGATCGTCTTCTGCAGCAGCGGGTCGGGCAGCGGGCCACCGCCGCGCTCCGCCAGCCGCTGGCAGGCGCTGCCGTAGGCCGAGAGGGCGGTGAGCGGCTGGTTCAGCTCGTGGGCCAGCGCCGCCGCCATCTCCCCGGCCGCCGCCAGGCGCAGCGACTGGCGCAGTTCGTCGCTGGCGCGGCGCGCCACGTCCACCGCGATGCCGATCAGGAAGCCCGACAGCGTCAGGGTCAGCACCAGCATCTGCACGTCGGGCATGTGGGCGGCATAGGCCAGCGGGCGCAGGGCGGCCACGGTGACGCCGGCTTCGAGCACGATCGCGGCCGCGATCGCGCCGGCCATGCCCTGGCGCGCCGCGGCCCAGGCCAGCGGCAGGATCAGGAGGTGGTAGGCAAAGGACTCGAGCGCCGGCCCCTGCAGCGCGATCGACAGCACCAGCGCGATCAGGGCGGCGTAGGCCAGGGTTTCCGGCGTGCGCACGCGCTGCAGGGCCTCGGCGCGCAGCGCGGGGTCGAGCAGGCACCAGGCGGCCGGCACGATCACCAGCATGCCCGCGGTCTCGGCCACGGCATAGCGGGTCACCGCCTCGATCCAGGCCGGGCCGGCAAAGGCCGCGGATCCCAGCAGCATGCCCGCGTACAGCACCGCGCCGGCGATGCTGGCCAGGGTGACGATGCCGGCCCAGGACAGCAGACCGCGGTGGCTGGCGAAGAAGGCGCTGCCCGGCAGCAGGCGGCGCGTCAGCCATCCGGCCGCCGCGTACACCGGCAGGGGCAGGAGCCCGACCAGCAGCGAGAAGCCGGGCCGCGCCGGCAGGGCCGGCGTGATCGCGGCCGCCACCAGCGCGGCGGCGAACAGCGGCAGCAGGGCATGCCGGCCGTAACGCAGCAGGGCGTACAGGGCCAGGCCGGCGGCCGGGTGCCAGACCGGGGCGATCACCTGCAGCCGGGCTTCGGGGCCGCTGAGGATGTCGAAGGCAACGTAGGCGGCAAGGAAGGCAAGGCCGTTCCCTGCCGCGCGTACAGCACGCAGGTTGTTCATGGTGGGGCCGGTCGGGCGTCCGGGCGGGAGGACAAAGGCCGGAGTATACGAAATTCCCCGCGTCCCGGCACCTGGCGCCGGCTTGCGGCGACGGGTGTAAGGGAAACCCGTAGGGGCGCGGGCGAATAGGCAAGCCGGGGGCGATCGCCGATACTCGCTGCTGATCAGTTGGCGGTTCGCCGGAAGGAGGAAAAGGGAATGAAGGAGCTCGTGTTGGCGTTGGCGATCATCGGCGCCTGCCTGTTCTGGACCGCATGGCGCGAGCACAGGGACGCGAACCGGCGCGACAGCGCGCTGATGGCGGCGCTGGGCGTGGCGATGGCGGCCGGCAGCGCGCTGGCCGGCCTGGTGGGCTAGCACGGCCATGGACATCACCAGACAGTTCGTGAAGGCCAAGCGTCCCTGCGCCGAGGGCTTCCGCTGGTTCCTGCGCCACCACGACGAGGGCGCCGACTACCAGCCCCTGCTCGACGCCCTGGTGGCCGACGGCCGCGTCGACGACGCCTGCTGGCTGCTGGCGCAATTCGGCCCCACCGACGCCGTGCTGTCGGTCGACGCCCTCGAGGCCGACGCCATCGTGTTCGCCGGCACCCTCGTCGTACACGGCAGCATCACCGTCGGCACGGTGCTGCGCACCGGCGGCGGCATCCGCTGCGACGGCAGCATCCGCGCCGGCACGGCGATTGCCTGTGGCGCCGACCTGCGCTGCGAAGGCATGGTGGTCAGCGAGGGCAGCATCGAAACCGGCGGCAACCTGCATGTGCGCTGGGGCATCGAGGCGGCCGGCAGCATCCGGGTCGGCGGCGAACTGCGCGCCGACTGGGACATCGTCAGCGGACGCGAACTGACGACGGGCGCGAACTGCATTGCTGGACGCGACATCACGGCCGGCGCCGCGCTCGACTGCGGCAAGGGCCTGCGCGCCGGCGGCGCCATTGCCGCCCACGGGCGCATCTGCGCCGGGCAGGGCATCGAGGCCGGCGCCGGCATCGACTGCGCCAGCCACCTGCAGGCGAACTGGGGCATCAAGGCCGGCAAGGCCATCCTTGCGCGCGGCGCGATCAAGGCCGGGGAAAGCCTGCAGGCGGGCGAAGAGATCGCCGCCGGCGCCGGCTACGGCGTGTATGCGGGACTGCAGGTGCATTGCGATGCCTGGGAGTCCAGTGCGCGCGTGCATGCCTGCCTGCGCCCGACGAGACTGCTGAGCGGCTGGTGGGGTGGTCCCGGCCGTTGAGGCGGGACGCCACCGGAGTTCCCTGTGTACAGGCTGGTTTTTTCCTTCCCGCCCTGGTGCGGCGGGCCGGTTGAGCTGCGCATCGACGTCGAGCGGCCCGCCGATGAGCTCGAGCGCGAGCTCGACGAACTGCAGCGGCGCATGGCTTGCCGCGGCGACGCCCTGCATGGCCTGCCGCTGCTGCCCATCGTGCTGCCCGGTTTCGTGTTCCGGCACCGCGAAGCCGGCGGCGAGCATTACGTGTACGTCGAGGATGCCATCAGCGGCCGCCTGGCCGGCTACACGGTGTTCAGCCGGGTGCCGGAAGCGGGTCGCGGCGCCGGCGCCTGCCTGCGCGCGCCGCACTCGAAATACCGGGTCCGCTACCAGCGCCGCGGCATCGCCACCACGGTCTACCGCTGGTGGCTCGACGGCGGACGCTGCCTGATCAGCGGCGCGCGCCAGTCGAGCGGCGCCCACGCCCTCTGGGGCCGGCTGGCGGCGCGCTATCGGCTGGTCTACGTCGGCGTGCGCGACCGGCGCCTGCGCTGCCTGGGCGGGGAGGTCGATGCGCGCCTGCGCGAAGACCTGTTCACGCGCATGGTCCTGCTCGGATCGGGCTGGGACCTGGCGCGCCTGGCCTCTTGCAGCGGCATGCGCCTGGACGACTGAGCCGCCGCGGCGTGCGGGCGGGCGTGCTAGACTCGGGCTTCGTACCGCATCCCCGCACGCCATTGTCCATGATCGAGAGCCCATCCGTCGACCTGGCGATCCGCAGCTATCCGGCGCAGCCGACGGCGGACCGCCACGATTTCGCCCAGCTGGTATTGCCCCTGGACGGCGAGGTGCGGCTTGCGATCGACGGCAGGGAAGGGCGGCTCGATCCCCTGCACGGCGCCCTGGTCGTGCCGGGCGCCTGGCACTCGCAGTACAGCGCGGTCGCCAACCGCTCCCTGATCGTCGACATCGGGCGCGCGGCGATGACCCACGATGCCTTCGAGCGCCTGCGCGAGCGCCCCTTCACCCCGATCGGCGCGGCCGCGCGCAAGCTGGTCGAATACATGGGCATCATGGCGGCGCGACAGGCGGCGCCCGCCGTACTCGCCGGCTGGATGCCGCTGCTGCTCGATACCCTGGCGCTGGACGTTCCCCAGCCGCGTTCGCGCCTGGCCGCGCTGCTGGCCAGGATCGAAGCCGAGCCCGGGCTGGCCTGGAGCCTGGAGGCGATGGCGCGCTGCGCCGGCCTGAGCGCCAGCCGCCTGCACGAACTGTTCCGTGAAGAACTGGACACCAGTCCCCATGCCTGGCTGCTGCAAAAGCGTATCGAGCTCGCCTGCCGGCAACTGGCGGGCAGCGGGCAGGCCATCGCCGAGGTGGCGCTGCGGGCCGGGTTTGCCGACCAGAGCGCGCTGACCCGCGCCATGCGCCGGCACATGGACACGACGCCCGCGGCGTATCGGCGCCGGAGCCGGGAAAATGCCGGGCCCTGACACGAACCCGCTTGCCTTCGAGACAAGACTGCTCCTACACTGGCGTTCCCGATTTTCAGAAGCGCCGAGTCCGGCGAGTAGACCAGATGCTTTCCCCAGCTTTATTCGAATCGGCTTTCAACAGTTCTCCCGTCGGTAACTATCTGCTCTCGCCTACGCCCGAGGCGATCATTCTCGCCGTCAACGATACCTTTCTGCGGGCATCGTCCCGGACCCGCGAGGAACTGGTCGGCGTCAGCCTGTTCGAAGCCTTCCCCGGCAACCCGCACGACCCGGAGGACACCAGCGAGGCGGAGCTGCGCAGCTCGTTCGCGCGCGTGATGGAGACGGGCCAGCCGGACAACCTGCCGGTGCAGCGCTATCCCATCCCCGTCACGTTGCCCGATGGCCAGGTCGTTTTCGAGGAACGTTTCTGGAGCTCGTACAGCAGCCCGATCTTCGATGCCGATGGCCGCATCGTCTGCATATCGCACACCAACCGCGACGTGACCGAACAGATCCGCGCGGAAAATGCCCTGCGCGAGAACGAGAAGCGTTTCCGCGCCCTGACCCTGGCTTCCTCCGACGTCGTCTACCGCATGAATCCGGACTGGACCCGGCTCCGCGAACTGGAAGGCCGCGGCTTCCTCAAGAACAGCGCCGACTCGCACGAGTTCTGGCTCGACGAATACATTCCGCCGGAAGACCACGCGCTGGTGCATGCCGCTGTCGAGGAGGCGATCCGCGAACGCAAGATCTTCGAGCTCGAGCACCGGGTGCGCCGCCTCGACGGCAGCGTCGGCTGGACGCTCTCGCGCGCGGTGCCGATGTTCGACGCCGACGGCGCGATCTACGAATGGATCGGCGCCGCCAGCGACATCACCGAGCGCCGCGAGGCCGAGGAAAAGCTCAGGCAGGCCGACCGCCACAAGGACGAGTTCCTGGCGATGCTGGCCCACGAGCTGCGCAACCCGCTGGCGCCGGTCGGGGTGGCCGCGCAATTGCTGCAGCAAGGCAGGCTGGACGAGGCGGGGGTGCGCCGGACCAGCGAGATCATCGGCCGCCAGGTCCTGCACATGACCCACCTGATCGACGACCTGCTCGACGTCTCGCGCGTCACCAACGGCCTGGTCACGCTGGACAAGGCGCCGGCCGACGTCAACGCCATTCTCAGGGATGCGGTGGAGCAGGTCATGCCGCTGATGCGCGCCCGGCACCATGAGCTCGGCTGCAGCCTGCCGCCTGGGGCACCGCTGGTGCTCGGCGACAAGAAGCGGCTGGTGCAGGTCGTCACCAATATCCTGAACAATGCCGCCAAGTACACCCGCGACGGCGGCAAGATCGCCCTGACGGCCCGGCTCGACGGCGGCCACGTGCGCATCGCGGTCGTCGACAACGGCATCGGCATGGCGCCCGAGATGGCGGCGCGCGCCTTCGACCTGTTCACCCAGGCCGAGCGCACCCCGGACCGTTCGTCCGGCGGCCTCGGGCTGGGCCTGGCGCTGGTGAAGAGCCTGGTCGAACTGCATGGCGGGACCGTGTCCTGCGACAGCCCCGGTCCCGGCAAGGGCAGCCGCTTCACCGTCTGCCTGCCGCGCCTGGCCGATGTAGGCGGCGCCACGCGGCCGGACATGTCCGCGGACGAGGCCAGGGAAGCCGCCGCGCCGCTGCGCATCATGGTGGTGGACGACAACGTCGATGCCGCCACGACCCTGGCCGTGCTGCTGGAGACGGCCGGCCACGAGGTGGCGGTCGAGCATCGCTCGCAGGGCGCGCTCGAGCGGGCGCGCCTTGACCCGCCCCAGGTCTGCCTGCTCGACATCGGGCTGCCCGAGATGGACGGCAAGGAGCTGGCGCAGCAGTTGCGCGCCCGGCCGGAGACCGCCGCCAGCCTGCTGGTCGCGATCACCGGTTACGGACAGGAGAGCGACCAGCAGGCCGCCCTGGCCGCGGGATTCGACCACTACCTGGTCAAGCCCATCGACACGGCCAGGCTGGAGAGCATCCTGGCGCGCGCGGGCGCGGGCTGAATCCGGTTCCAGCCCCGCAACCGGAAGATACGCCAAAAGCGGCGGAGCTTCCGACAAGATTTCCCGGCGCGGTGGGTTCAGACTCCGTGTTTTCTGGAGACTGAACATGCTCGTGAAACAAACCTGGCTCGGCATCGGCGCGGGCGTGCTGGCCGGCGCCCTCTGGGGCCTGGTCTTCGTGGCGCCGGAACTGGCGGCAGGCTTCGGCTCGCTGCAGCTCTCGGCCGGCCGCTACATCGTCTACGGCCTGGTGGCGGCCGTCCTGATCGCCCCTTCGTGGCGGCGCCTGGCGCGTCAGCTGACGCGCACCGAGTGGCGCGCGCTCTTCTGGCTCAGCCTGTGCGGGAACATCGTCTATTACCTGTTCCTTGCCACCGCCGTGCAGGCCGGCGGGGTGGCGATGGCTTCGCTGGTGATCGGCCTGCTGCCGCTGGCGGTCACCCTGGTCGGCAGCCGCGACAGGCAGGCGGTGGCGTTGCGGCGGCTGCTGCCTTCGCTGCTGCTCGGCCTGGCCGGGCTGCTCTGCATCAGCTGGGAGTCGCTGGCCGGGGCCGGCGCAGGCCAGGGCTCGCTCATGGGCCTGGCCTGCGCGCTCGGCGCGCTGGCTTCCTGGACCGTGTATGCGGTCGCGAACAGCCGGATACTGGCGCGGCTCGACACGGTGTCGGCCCACGAGTGGAGCCTCCTGGTCGGGGTGGTGACCGGCGGCCAGGCCCTGCTGCTGGCGGTCCCGGCCTTCCTGTTCGCCGGCCAGGTGCATGCTGATGCCGACTGGCTGCGCTTCGCCGGCGTGGTCGGCGCCGTCGCGGTCTTCTGCTCGGTCATCGGCAACGGCCTGTGGAACTACGCCAGCCGCGCGCTGCCCCTGAGCCTGATGGGGCAGATGATCGTCTTCGAGACCATCTTCGCCGCGCTCTACGGCTTCCTGTGGGCGGGGCGCTGGCCGACCCTGGCCGAGGGTGCGGCCCTGGTCCTGCTGAGCGCCGGGGTGGTGTCCTGCGCCTCGGTACACCGGAACACGCAGGCGGGCGAGGCCGGCGCCGCCGCGCCGCGTGCGCCAGGCCAGGGCCTGGAAACACATGCGATGACGAAAGCGGCTGCCGACGACTAGCCGGAATTGACCTGAGTGAACCACATGTTACGATTCTGGGTTGAAATGTTCGCCACCTTCCCAGTCCATGTCCTTACAGCTTCGCTTCCGACGTATCGCGCTGGCGCCCTCGCTGGCCATCGCCATGGCCACCGCCATGCTGCTGCTCACCTTCGTGACGCTGCAACTGGTCGGCCATACCTCGGCCAGGCAGGCGGAAGCCGACATCGGCCGCAGCCTGGCCGAGCTGGCGTTCCAGACCACCGACAAGCTCGACCAGGGGATGTTCGAGCGCTACCGCGAAGTGAAGCTGATGGCCGAGCGCCACGAGATCACGGACCGCGCAGTGCCCCTGGCGGTCAAGCGCGCCCTGTTCGACAGCATGCAGGCGACCTATCCCTACTACGCCTGGATCGGCCTGACCGACAAGGCCGGCAAGGTCCAGGTGGCCAGCCGGGGTCTGCTGGAAAACGTCGACGTCTCGCGCCGGCCCTGGTTTGCCGCCGCCGGCAAGGGCCAGCACCTGCACGATGTCCATGAGGCGGTGCTGCTGGCCCAGCTCTTGCCGAATCCGCGCCGGGAGCCGCTGCGCTTGTTCGATATCGCCTTTCCCTACCGCGGCAAGAGCGGCGAGATCGAGGGCGTGCTCGCCGCTCACCTGAGCTGGGAATGGGCCGCCGATATCGAGCGCTCGGTGCTGCGCCCGCTGGCCGAGCGCAAGGCCGTCGATACGCTGATCCTGAGCCGCGGCGGCTCGGTGCTGCTGGGGCCGCCGGCCTATGCCGGCAAGGTGCTGGACCAGGAAAGCGTGCTGCGGGCCCGGCAGGGCGCCAGCGGCTCGGCGATCGAAACCTGGCCGGACGGCCGGCGCTACCTGGTCGGCTACAGCCCGAGCCGCGGCCACCGGACGTATCCAGGGATGGGCTGGGTGGTCGTGGTGCGCCAGCCGCTCGAGGACGCCTACCGCCCGGTCGAGGCCCTGAAGGCGAAGATCCTGTGGGGTGGCCTCGCCACGTCCCTGCTGGCCGCCCTGGCGGTCTGGGCGCTGGCGCGCACCGTGACCCGCCCGCTGCGCACCATCACCGACCAGGCCGACAGCCTGCGCGAGGGCCGCGTCCACGAGATCGCGCCGGTGCGCAGCCGGCTGGCCGAAGTGCAGATCCTGCAAAGCGCCCTGGACGCCCTGCTAGCCAAGCTGCGCGCCAACGAGCAGGGCTTGCGCGAGCTGAACGCGACGCTCGAGAGGCGGGTGCAGGAACGCACGATGGCGCTGGAGGCGGCGGTTGCGGCCAGCAGCGCCGGCAAGCGGCGCATCCGGGCGATCCTCGACACTGCCCTGGACGCTTTCGTGGGCGTGGATGCGGCCGGGTGCATCATCGACTGGAATCCGCGCGCCGAGCAGATCTTCGGCTGGCGCCGCGACGAGGCCCTGGGCCGCAGCGTGTCGAGCATGATCATCCCGCCGCGCTACCGCGAGGCGCATGACCGCGGCATCGAGCGCTTCTCGATCGCCGGCAGCACCGGCGTGGTCGGCAGGCGCCTGCAACTGGTCGCCCAGCGCCGCAACGGCGAGGAGTTCCCGGTCGAGATGACGATCGGCCTGGTGAACGACGGCACGACCCATTTCTTCGGCACCTTCATGCAGGATATCTCGGAGCGCAAGCGCATCGAGGACGAACTGGCGCGCGAGCGCGAACTGCTGGACGCGGTGCTCGATTCCATCGACGTCGGCGTGGTGGTCTGCTCGCGCGAGGGCAGGGTGACCCTGTTCAACCGCGCGGCGCGCGAGATCAACGGCCTGCCGCCTGACGCCGCCTCGCTCGACGAGCGCGACGGTCATTACCGGCTGTTCGCGGCCGACGGCAAGACGCCGATCGCCCCCGGGAAGACACCCCTCCACCGGGCGCTGGCGGGAGAGCTGGTCGAGAACGCCGAGGTCGTCGTCAAGCGCCTGCAGCGCGCGCCGCGCACGGTGTTCGCCAGCGGGCGCGCCCTGCATGCAACCGATGGCACGAAGATCGGCGCGGTGATCGCTCTGAAGGACGTGACGGAACTGCGCGAATCGGCGCGCCGCCTGGAGGCGAGCGAACGCACGCTGCGCACGATTACCGACAACCTGCCGGTGCTGATCGCCTACATCGACCATGAGGAGCGCTACCGGTTCGTGAACGCCACCCATGAAAAGTGGTACGGCGTGCCGGTGGCGGACATTGTCGGCAGGACCGTGAAGGAAGCGCTGGGCGAGGAACCGTACGCGCGCGACGCGCCCTTCCTGCGCCGCAGCCTGGCGGGCGAGCCGGTGAAGTTCGAGACGCGCATGCCGGGCCCGGATGGCTTCAGGACCGTCGAGGTCACCGCCATCCCCGACGTCCAGGACGGAGCCTGCCGCGGCGTCTATGTCCTGAGCGCCGACGTGTCGACGGCCAAGCGCCACGAGGAAGAGCTTAACCGGCTGGCCCGCATCGACCTGCTGACCGGCCTGCCGAACCGGCGCAACTATGGCGAGCGGCTCGAGGAGGCGCTGCGCCGCGCCCGCCGCAACGGCACAGCGATTGCCCTGATGTATCTCGACGTCGACCATTTCAAGCAGGTCAACGATAGCCTGGGCCATGCCGCCGGCGACGCCGTCCTGCAGGAATTCGCGCAGCGCGTCAAAGCCGCGGTGCGCGCCACCGACACGGTCTGCCGTCTCGCGGGCGACGAGTTCACGGTGATCCTGGAAGGGGTGAAGTCGGCCGAGGAAGCGCTACTCGTGGCGGCGAAGATCCTGGAAGCCTTCGAGCGGCCCGTGCTCCTCGAGCAGGGCGAGCGGATGGTGTCGACCAGCATCGGCCTGGCCTACAGCGCGTCGGCGGGCGTCGACGCGGAAGGACTGGGCGTGGCCGCGGACCAGGCCCTGTACCTGGCAAAGGAAGCCGGCCGCGGGCGGTCTGCCCTGAAGCGGATCGATTGAGGCCCGCCGCCCGCAGGAGGAGGGCGGCGGGCAGGGTCTCGACCGTGTGGCCGATCAGCCCAGGTCGGACGCGTCGTGGCGTTCCGGCACCTGGTCTTCCGGGTTGCCGAACACGCGGTTGACCTTGCGCCCGCGGATCACGGCCGGGCGCGCCGCGATCTCGTCGGCCCAGCGGCGCACGTGCTGGTACTCGTGCACCGAGAGGAATTCGCCGGCATTGTAGAGATGGCCCAGCACGAGCTGGCCGTACCAGGGCCAGATCGCCATGTCGGCGATGGTGTACTCCTCGCCCGCCACGTAGCGGTGCTCGGCCAGCTGGCGGTCGAGCACGTCGAGCTGGCGCTTGGTTTCCATCGCGTAGCGGTTGATCGGGTACTCGTATTTTTCCGGCGCGTAGGCGTAGAAGTGGCCGAAGCCGCCGCCCACGAAAGGCGCCGAGCCCATCTGCCAGAACAGCCAGTTCAGGGTTTCGGTGCGCGCCGCGATGTTCTGCGGCAAGAAGGCGCCGAACTTCTCGGCCAGGTACAGCAGGATCGAGCCCGATTCGAACACGCGCAGGGGTTTCTCGCCGCTGCGGTCGACCAGGGCCGGGATCTTCGAGTTCGGGTTGGCGGCGACGAAACCGCTGGAGAACTGGGCGCCCTCGTTGATCTTGATGAGCCAGGCATCGTACTCGGCGCCGCCGTGGCCCAAAGCCAGCAGTTCTTCCAGCATGATGGTGACCTTGACGCCGTTCGGCGTGGCCAGCGAATACAGTTGCAGTGGATGCTTGCCGACGGGCAGCTCCTGCTCATGGGTCGCGCCGGCGACCGGGCGGTTGATGTTGGCGAAGTTGCCGCCGGAAGCGGTCGGGGTCCAGACTTTCGGCGGTTCGTACACTCCGTGCTTCTGCTGGTCGGTCATCGATTTCTCCTTGAATTCGGGTTAACTTGCATGCCTGACCAGATTCTAGCCGCACTGGCCGGATGGCGCTGATAGGCTCTACGTAAAGCGCTTGGCTCCGGCAACGCACAATACGACGACAAGCGCGGAGGCGATCATGCCCGACGAGATCGGCTCATGCAGGAATACCGCTGCCAGTATCAGGCCGAAGAATGGTTGCAAGAGCTGTAATTGGCCGACTTTGGCAATGCCGCCCAGTGCAAGGCCCCGATACCAGAAGATGAAGCCAACGAGCATGCTGAAGATCGACGCGTAGGCGAGGCTGGCCCAGGCCGGCACGCCAACCGACGTCCAGATGGCGGGTGCGGTGAACATGGCAATGATTGCCATCGCCGGCAGCGACAATAGCAGTGCCCAGGAAATGACCTGCCATCCGCCTAGCCGGCGCGATAGTGTTGCGCCCTCCGCATAACCCAGGCCGCAAAGGAGAATCGCGGCCACCATCAGCGCGTTGCCAGGCATGGAGCCGCCGTCGCTTGTGGAAAGCGCAAAGCCGGCCACCGTTGCTGCGCCAAGGATGGAAAATGCCCAGAATGCCGGCTTGGGACGCTCGCCGCCGCGCAGGACACCGAAGATGGCGGTCGCCAGGGGCAACAGTCCGATGAAGACGATGGAATGGGCAGCCGTGATGTGCTGGAGTGCGAATCCGGTCAGGAGCGGAAAGCCAAGGACCACGCCGAGGGAAACGACAAGCAGCGGCAAGATATCCTTTTTTAAGGTTCTTCACGGATTAGCGGGAAGCAATGCTAAAAACAAGAAAGCGGTGAAGAAGAGCTAGACTTGTTGTGCGACCAACAAAGCTGACTCAACTCACCGCTTTCATGACGAATCATAATCTTGACCTCCCGTTCTGGGAAGGGTTCATTGCATCTAAATTGGAACGCGGACCTGACGCAGTGTGGATCAACCTGCGACGCGATCCTGGGGCGCCGATGGTATGCGGCGGCTGCGGCCATCACTGTCATCAGATACACGAAACAGGCCTACGCACTATCCGCGAGCTGCCCATGTTCGGTTTGCCGGTGTGGCTGCGTGTGCCTCTCAGACGGCTTCGGTGTGGTCAATGCGGCACCCGTACTGAGCGCGTGAGCTGGCTCGACCGGCACGCCCGAGTGACCCGCGCCTTGGCTGAATTTGTAGGCTTGTGGTGCGAGAAGCTGCCGGTAGCCCATGTGTGCAAGCTGGCGCAGCTGCACTGGGAGACGGTGCGCAATATCGAGCGTGCCAAGCTGGAACGTGAATTGGCTACCTTGCCTGCAGCACAGCCAACCCGGCTTGTCATGGACGAGTTTGCGCTGTTCAAAGGCCATCGCTATGCCACGGTCGTGCTCGATGCCGACAGCCGGCAGGTGCTCTGGGTCGGCGAAGGCCGCAGCCGCGAGGCCATCCGGCCGTTCTTCGAATGGCTCGGCCCTGAACGCTGCGCCAGGATCGAAGCCGTAGCGATGGACATGAATACCGCGTTCGACCTGGAAGTGCGGCGGCAATGTCCGAAAGCGCGCGTGGTCTACGACCTGTTTCACGTCATCGCCAAGTATGGCCGTGAAGTCATCGACCGGGTACGCGTCGACGAGGCCAATCGTCTGCGAGACGATCGTCCACAGCGTAAAGTCGTCAAGCGCTCCCGCTGGCTGTTGCTGCGCAACCGGGAAAACGTCCCGCCGACGCAGCAGGCGAATCTGGATGAGCTGCTAGCCGCCAACCAGGCTTTGATGACGGTGTACGTGATGAAGACGACACTTAAGGAACTCTGGCAGACATCAGGCGGATGGCAATGGCTTCTCGCCTGGCGGAACTGGCTCAGGATGGCGCGCGACAGCGGAATCGAGCCGCTCAGGAGATTCGCTGCCAAGCTCAAGCCTTACTGGCGGGGCATTGCAGCACGGCTGCGCTGGCCGATGCATACCGGCCAGCTCGAAGGCATCAATAACCGCATCAAGGTCATGAAGCGGATGGCCTACGGCTACCGCGATAGCGACTTCTTCTTCCTGAAGATCAAAGCCGCATTTCCCGGAAATCCGTGATGAACCTTTTTTAATGGCAGCGTCTGCCGAAGTGTGAACAAGAAAAACGCCCCGAGCAAACCGGCAATCACGGCGCGTGCCGAGGTAAGGAACATCGGGGAAAAATCGACGACGGCAATCCGGGTCGCCGGTAATGAACCGCTGAATATGATGACCCCGATCAGGCCGCTGCCCCATCCGGCTGACGAGCGTTCCATTTTCCCCCGCTTTCAGATTCGCTGTAATGAACGCCGCAAATGTGGCGCAACGGAGCAATGACCTGCCCTGCGTCCGCGCGCATTGTCCGGATTTCGAGGGGCTTATGATCGGCAGGCGCTGATCGCGATTTTTGCAGCTTGGGCAATAATATCACTGCGCGCGCTGGCGTTTTTTACCGACTGTCGGGTGTAAACAGCCAGCACGATCGGTGCCTTGTCCGGTGGGTAGATCACAGCGATATCACTGGCGCTGCCGTAGCTGCCGGTGCCTGTCTTGTCGGCCACCTGCCAGCCGGCCGGCACGCCGGCATGGATGCGTGCAGCGCCCGTCGTGTTCCCCAGCATCCAGTCACGCAAGCGGCGGCGCCCCGGCGGTGGCAAGCCGTCCAGCAACAACAGCTTCTGCAACGTGCGTGCCATCGCCAGCGGAGTCGTCGTATCGCGTTCATCGCCAGGCGTTGCGGTGTTCAGCTCGGTTTCCCAGCGGTCCAGCCGAAAATATTCGTCTCCGAGCGCGCGTGCATAGCGCGTCAACCCGGCCGGACCGCCCACTTCACGCAGCAGCATGTTGCCGGCGGTGTTGTCGCTGTATTGCAGGGCCGCGGCGCACAACTGCGCCACGCTCAGTTCGCCGTCGACGTGCTTGCCGGTAATTGGTGACCAGTCGACAAAGACGGACTCTGGCAAGGGCAGGCGCCTGTCGAGCAAACCGGGCTCCATGGCTTCGCGCGCCAGCACGGCCGCCGCCAGCACTGCCTTGAACGTACTGCACATCGGGAAGCGCTGGTCCTGGCGATAGCCGATCGTCCGTCCGGTGGCAGTGTCGATCGCGGCCACGCCGAGCTCGCCGTTCAACTCGCCTTCGACAGCGGCGAAACCGGCCTTGCCCGCCGTCGGCGCGGCGGCTGCGGGAAAAGGCAAGGAGGCAAGCGCCAGCACGAGATGGCGGCGGCTCATCGAAGGCGAGAAGCGTCGAGGTGGGCTCATTGGTCTCATTTGTGTAGCGCAGCAGCTATCGTTGGACTTCGAAGCGCTTGCCTGGCGCTCGAAGGCGCGGGCTGGCGCCGCCTTCAAGCGGAAGGGAAGGACGCTCAGCTCCTGCCGAACTCCGGATTCGGACGGGTCATGTAGTACCACTCCGAGTTGGCGCCGGCTTTCGCGTCCGGGAACAGGATGCGGCCGCTGAACTCGGCCAGTACCGGCGTGCCGTCGGCGCGTACCCCGATCTGTTCGCCCTCGATCACCGGGTCGAAGCTGGCCCAGGCGCGGCTGAACTGGTCGGCGGCATCGGTCTTGTCGTGCACCACGACCATCTGCAGGGCTTCCATTTCGTCGAAGGGCACCGGTTCCGGGTCCGGCGCGTCGATCAGCTTCAGGTGGGCCAGGGTATTGATGATGGCGCGGTAGGCCACTTCCGGGGCGCGCGGGTCGACGTGCTGGCCGCATTCGAGGGTCAGCGCGTAGCCGCCAGTCGTGCGCATGTATTCGGTGGTGCCGACGCCGTAGCGCAGCACGGTCTCGAGCTCGGCTGCATTCCCGCGCGTGCGGCGCTTGACGCCGCCGCCATAGGCCGCCATCCAGCCGGTCACGAAGCGGCGCACGCCCAGGCGGCGCGCCAGCGCGCGTTCTTTTTCGGCATGCTGGAAGGGCTCCAGCTCGCCGTCGTTGTTGACCGGGCCCACCATCACGAAGGGCTCGCCATGGGCGGCGTTGAAGGAGTGCAGGTCGAGCAGCACATCGTGTTGGGCCAGCAGCGGGCACAGCCAGTTGGCGACCTGGTCCTCGAAGTCCTGCGGGTCGTCTTTCGGGAACAGGTTGCGGTTCAGGTTGCGGTCGCCGTTGCGCTCGTTCTTGGCGTAGGCGAGGGGATTGACGATGGGGACGAAGGTGACGCTGCCCGCCACGATCCGGAGTTCCCCGCTGTCGATTTCGGCCATCACCCGCTTGATCGCCTCGGTGCCGCAGATTTCGTTGCCGTGCGTCGCCCCCATGATGATGACGCGCGGACCTTGGCCCAGGCCGGTATAGTTGACGGATTTGAACTGGAAATTGCGGGCGGAGCTCATGCGATGGTGATCCAAGGAAATATCGGTGGCGTCATTTTATCGGGAAACCCTGGCCCGCGTGCGTGCAGCATGGCATCATTCGCAACCCTGGCAAGCCAACCCGACCGATGACCTCTTTCAGCAGTGCGCGCCCCAGTGCACGTATCCACGGGCTCGACACCCTCCGCGCCCTTGCCGTGACCCTGGTGGTGCTGCACCACTACACGCTCTTCGTTTCCAACGACGACGGTACCTTCGGCTGGGTCGGGCGGATAGGCTGGGTGGGCGTGGACCTGTTCTTCGCGCTCTCCGGCTACCTGATCGGCAACCAGATCTGCGCCGCGCTCGGCACGAAAGAGGGGTTGTCGCTGAAGTCCTTCTATGCGCGGCGCCTGCTGCGCACCCTGCCGAATTTCTGGGTGGTGCTGGCGATCTACTTCCTGTGGCCGGCCTTCCGCGAGGACGCGCCGCTCCTGCCCCTGTGGCGCTACCTGAGCTTTACCCAGAACCTGGGCCTGGCGCCGGGCACTGCGTTCTCGCACAGCTGGTCGCTGGCGATCGAGGAGCAGTTTTATCTGTTGCTGCCGGCGCTGGCCATGCTGGGCGCGGCGTTGCGCCTGCGCATTTCCTTTGCCTGGGTCGTCATCGGGCTGGTCGTGATCGGCGGCATGCTGCTGCGCGCCTGGCTCTGGAGCGCCCACGTCGACGCCCACAAGTATGGGATTTACTTCTATTACAAGCTCATTTATTACTCGAGCTTATGCCGCCTCGACGAACTGGTGGCCGGCGTCGCGCTTGCGCTGCTGAAGAACCGCCACCCGCAGGCTTGGGCCGCGCTCACGCACCAGGGCCGGTTCTGGTTGTCCGCCGGCGTAGTGGTGACCGGCCTGACATTCTGGCTCTTCCTCGATAACCACTACGGTTTCGCGGCGACGGTGTTCGGCTATCCGCTGCTGGGCCTGGGCTTCGGCCTGCTGATCCTGGCTGCGCTGTCCGAGCGTTCGCTGCTGCGCGAACTGCGCATTCCCGGCGCCGCCAGCCTGGCCTTGTGGTCCTATGCGATCTACCTGACCCACCGCGGCGCGAGCGCGCTCGGGGCCCAGGTCCTGAGCGGGCTCGGATTCGGGCCGCAGACGACAGTGGCGATTGTCGTGCTGCTGGCGCTGTCGGTCCTGTCGGGCTGGCTCCTGTACCGGCTGGTCGAAACGCCCTTCATGCGCCTGCGCGAGCGCTATGTGCCGAGCAACCTGGCGCGGCCGGTGTACCACGTGAATCGGCTGCCATCCTCCGATGTCTAGTGTTCAATAATATTTCTTCGAACTGGAACTCTTCAGTGCTAGGATGTGGCAAGAAAAGCTACCTCAACTTCGCCTAGGGAGAAATGATGAGAATTGTACTTTCCGCCGCCATACTCGCCGCCAGTCTCCTTGTTTCGGCGCCGCAGTCGGCTTTCGCGCAGAGCATGGCATCGAGCAGGGAGCAGATCGAAGACGTGATCGCAAGTTTCGGAAAAGCGATCGTCGACAAGGACGTCGCCGGCTTCATGAAGCTTTTCCTGCGGGAAGACATCGCATGGAATGTCGTCTATACGGATGACAGTGTCAGCAGGTATAACGCAGCTCTCAAGGGCACGGGAACGCCCCTGGCCACCAAGGTCCAGGGAGGCAGTCCCCGCAAGTTCATCGAAAGCATTGCGAGGTCCAGGGAAGTGAAATCCGAAACCTTCTCCAACGTGCGCATCGACACCGACGGCGAGGTCGCCCAGGTCTGGTTCGATTACACCTTCATGAGCGGCGACTACAAGAACGCCTGGGGCAAGGAAGGCTGGCAACTTGTCAGGACCGACGCGGGCTGGAAGATCGTCGCAGTCACCTGGTCGGCGGAAGAAAACCCCATCCCACGCTGATGCCGGACTCCGGTTCGAAGACGCGTGTCCGGTTTCTCAGTCGCGCGCTTCGATCACGTCGAAGGCCGCCGGCATCGCGCCCAGGAAGGCCAGGGTTGCGTGCACGCGCTCGCGCATGTCCTGGCCCTGGGTCGCCTCGATGGCCGCGCGCAGGCCGGGGCGCGCTTCGATCGTGTGCGGGCTGCGGTAGGCCTCGATCAATAGCATCACCAGGTCGGTCGGCGCGCCGCAGGAGCGGCGCAGGCGGGTGTCGATCACGCCGAGCAGGGTGCGCTGCATGGCCGGCGTCGGATTGACGATGTGGGCGAATACCGAAGGCGTGTTGGCGATCGACTCGCACAACGAACGCTCGATGGCCTCGGGCTTGAGGTCGGAGGCGATGTCGAAGTATGCCCGGTCCCAGCGCGTACGCGCATAGGCGTGGCCGGCGGGGAAACGGTCGATGGTCTCGAAGCCCAGCGCGTGGCTCGCTTTCGAGAGCAGGTCGAGCACGATGGGCATCAGGGGCATGGCGGGGAAGGACGGACGATGAACATGCCGGAAGTGTAACGCAAGCGCGGCCGGGCGATGCATGGATCGCCCGGCCGCGTTGTCAGTCAACGTGCTGCTTGCGCGCTAAGCGAAGCGGCCTGCGCGGAAGTCCTCGACGGCCTGCTGCAGCTCGGCCTGGGTGTTCATCACGAACGGGCCATACTGCGCGATCGGCTCCTTCAGCGGACGGCCCGCGATCAGCAGCAGGCGGGTCGGTTTCGCCGCCTTGATCACCACGCCGTCGGCGCCTTCCGCATTGTCGAGGATCGCCATGCGCGTCTGCGGCACGCCCTTGCCGGCCACCACCGCCTCGCCGCGGAATACGTAGATGAAGGCATTGTGCCCGGCCGGCAGCGCCTGCTCGAAGGTCGCGCCTTCCGGCAGCTCGACGTCGAGGTAGAGCGGCTCGGTGCCTTCGCGCTGCACCGCGCCGGCCACGCCGTGGCTGGTCCCTGCGATTACCTGCACGGTCGCGCCGGAATCCAGCGTGAAGCGCGGCACTTCCTCGTTCGGGATGTCGCGGTACCAGGGCGCGCTCATCTTGTCCTTCGCGGGCAGGTTGAGCCAGAGCTGGAAGCCTTCCATCAGGCCCTCGTTCTGCTCGGGCATCTCGGAGTGGATCACGCCGCGCCCGGCCGTCATCCACTGCACGCCGCCGTCGGTCACCAGGCCTTCGTTGCCGGCGCTGTCGCGGTGGCGCATGCGGCCGGTCAGCATGTAGGTGACGGTCTCGAAGCCGCGGTGCGGGTGCTCCGGGAAGCCGGCGATGTAGTCGCCGGCCTTGTCGCTCCCGAAGGCATCGAGCATCAGGAAGGGATCGAGGCGGCGCTGCAGGGTGTTGGTGAGGACGCGGTTGATCTTCACGCCGGCGCCGTCCATCACGTACTGGCCTGCGATGACGCGCTCGATTGCGCGCGCCTTCGTCACGGATTGGGTGTTCACTACCTGGGTCATCATCTTCTCCTTGTCTGCGCCGCCGGAGCGGCTTTAGAGCGCCTAACAAAGCCTCCATGGCGGCGTTGCATCGTCTCGCCGTACGCTCGTACTGTCTTCGACAATGCGCCTTGCCCTGAAGCTTTTGTTAGGCGCTCTTAGTTGTTTGCCTTACGCCAGTGCGGCGGCAACCGTCGCGTCGGCTTCGGCCTGGCCTTTCGCTGCGGCTTCCGGACCCATCGCCTGGCCGGCCGAGTACACGAAGGTGTGGTCGGTCATGCCCAGGAAGTTCAGCAGCATGCGCACGAAGGGCACTTGCGGGTCGGCCTCGACCGGGTAGATGCCGCCGCGCGAGGTGGTCACGAACACCTTCTTGTTCTTCAGCAGGCCTTCCGGACCGTTCTCGGTATAGCGGAAGGTCACGCCGGCACGGGCGATGGCGTCGAACCAGCTCTTCAGTTGCACCGGGATGCCGAAGTTGTACATCGGCGCGCCGATCACGACCACGTCCGCAGCCTGCACCTGGGCGATCAGGGCGTCATCCAGGGCCACGCGGGCGGCCTGCTCGGCAGTGCGCTGCTCGACCGGGGTAAACAAGGCGCCCAGGGCGGCCTCGTCCAGGGTCGGGTGCGGATCGCGCGCCAGGTCGCGGGTGACAACTAGCGCGTTCGGATTGGCCGCGACCAGCTTGGCGACGATGCTGTTGGCAACGCGGGTCGATTCCGACTGGGCGCCGCGCAGGCTGGAGGTGATCTGCAGAATGTTCATGGAGGCTTCCTTTGTTGTGTATGGGTTGTGTATCGATGGAAGCTACTTTAGCAGTTCCAAAATCGAACCAGAAGCCGCTAGAATGGATAACATTATTCAGCCAGTGGAACAATGTCATGGAAGTCGAACCGAACGACCTGCTGCTGTTCGCGCGGATCGTGGACGCGGGCAGCTTCAGCCAGGCCGCCGCGCGCGTGAACCTGCCCAAGTCGACCGTCTCGCGCCGCATCTCGCTGCTCGAAGCGCGCCTGGGTGAGCGGCTGCTGCAGCGCACGACCCGCAAGCTGGTGCTGACCGAGTTCGGCGCCAGCCTGCTCGAGCACGCGCGCAAGGTGGCGGAGGAAAGCGAAGCGGCCGGCGCCCTGGCCCAGCACCGCCAGGCCGCGCCCAGCGGCCGCCTGCGCATCTCGCTGCCGGCGGACTTCGCCAACCTCGGCATGAGCGCGATGATCGGGCGCTTCCTGGAGCGCTATCCGGCCGTGAGCGTGGAACTGGATTTGTCGCCGCGCCGGGTCGACCTGGTGGCAGAGAACTTCGATATCGCGATCCGCATGGGCGACCTGCCGGACGACGCCTCCCTCAACGCGCGCCGGGTGACGCTGCAGCGCTTCGGCCTGTATGCCTCGCCCTGCTACACGGCCGTGCGCGGCCTGCCCGAGCACCCGGACGACCTGCTGGGCCACGACCTGCTGTGCCTGCTCAGCCGCAGCGGCGGGGCCGTGCCCTGGGTGCTCACGCGCGGCAAGGTGCGCTGGGAACGCGAGCTGCCGGCGCGCCTGACCGCCAACTCGCCCGACCTGCTGGCGCGCATCGCCTGCAGCGGCGCGGGCATCGCGGCCAGCTCCGAACTGTTTGCGGCGCCGCTCGTGCGCCGTGGCGAACTGGTGCGCGTGCTGCCGGAGTGGGAAATGCCGACCGCCACCGGCTGGGCCGTGTTCCCGGGGCGGCGCCTGATGCCGGCCAAGACCCGGGCCTTCCTCGACATGATGGAAGAGATGTTCTGCAGCGAGGCGGGCGGCGAAGGGCGCTAGCTGGCGGTCTGCCCGGTCTGCCATGACAAAAAAGCCAGGGACGGCGCTTGCCACCGTCCCTGGCTGTGTTAGCATTTGGCAATGAACTGCGTACGCACCACCTCCCTGGCGATTATCACCACCATTCTTCCAATGGTGGGTTAGCGCTTTTTCGTTGCAACCCGCCGAGCGGCGGGTGTGCATCGATGCCCGTCTCTTCGGCCAACTCAAGGAGACTTACCATGGCATCGCATCCACTCGAACAGGTCATCCAGGCGACAGACAGGGCCATCACGGCAGGCGACTTCGACGCCCTGATGGATTTCTACGCGCCCGACGCCACCCTCGTCGTGAAGCCGGGCCTGAACGTCAGCGGCAAGGCCAACATCCGGGCGGCCTTCGTGAAGATCGCCGAGTACGTCCGGCACAGCCTCGTCGTCAGCCAGGGCCTGTTCGAAGTCGTCGAGGGCGGCGGCACCGCCCTCGTGATCATGGAGTCCCTGCTCGACTATGTGGAAGAGGGCAGGCCGGTCTCGGTGACGCGGCGCGCCACCTATGTGTTCCGGCGGGAGGCGGACGGCACATGGCTATGCCTGATCGATAATTCCTATGGCACCGCGCTGCTGGACGCGGCGGGCGTGTCCTGACGCAGGAGCGCCTCCAGCATGGCATGTACGCCGCTCTCGGCCGATGGCGCCGGCGAGGTAGCCGGGGAACTGGCGCGACCATTCGCTGGCGATGCCGGTCAGCCGCCCCGCCCATGGCCCGGAATCGGCCGTGGAGGCGGGCGCGGCGGCGTGCTCCTGGCCGCCGGCCAGTTCGGCCAGGTCGGCCGGCGCGGCCGTGTAGCGCTCGAAGGCCCAGTCCCTGAAGAATTCGGCCTGCGGCGCTGCCGCCTGCGGGCCGAACAGGCGCACCAGCTGCGCGCGGCAATGCGCGCGCATCGTCGCCTCATCCAGGCCCTGGCGAAGCTGCGCCGGAATCCCGAGGAAGCCGAACAGCGCGGCGCCGGCGCCGGGCACGGAAGCGTCGTGGATCTCGCCCATCGGCCCGCGGCTGCTGCGCGCTTCGCCGGACAGGCCCAACCGGCGCCAGAAGGGCGCCGCATACACGGCGGCATACTTGGCATGCGGCGCCATCCAGGTCGGCGTCGCGCGCCACGCCCGGCCCAGGGCCTGCGGCAGTGCGGGCGTGAATGCGATGCTGCTCTCGGCCAGGCGCGGCGGCACGGCCAGCAGCACGTGCGCGGCGCGCCAGGTGTGCGCCTGGCCGGCGAGGTCTTCGCAGTCCAGTTCCACTTGGCCGCCGGCCTGGCGCAGCCGGCGCACGGCCTGGCCGGTGACGACCCGCGCGTCGGGCAGGCGAACCCGCAAGGCATCGGTCAACGCCGCCATGCCTCCGGCGAGGCGCATCGACGGCGGTGCGTTCACGTAGCCAGGCACCCGGAACGGCGGCTCGCTGCCGGCACGCTCGACCAGCATCTCGCCCTCCTCGTGCTGGGCAAAGCGCTCCAGGCCCAGGCCGCGGATCAGACGGTCCAGCCGCGGCTGGATGCCGGGCCAGAACCAGGTCGGCCCGAGATCGAAGCGCTCGCGCGGGTCGGCGCCAGCCGCCCCGTGCGACGCGATCCGTCCGCCAATGCCGTCGCGCGCTTCCAGCAGGACGTAGTCGTGTATTCCTTCCTGCTCGAGGCAATACGCGGCGAACAGGCCGCCCAGGCCGCCACCGACGATCGCGATCCGTGCGCTGCGCATGCTCACTCCTGCGCCGGCACCGCGGCCGGGGCTCCGGTGCGCAGGTAGAGGGTTGCGCCCTGCGGGCCGGCGCGCAGCGCGGGATAGGCGCCGGCAGGCAGGCGCATCCAGGTTCCGCAGGCGTGGCGTGCATCGTCCTCGACGAGCTCGCCGGCCAACACGAGCATCTCGGCGCCGGCCACCGGCTCGGCCAGGACCATGCCGTTCGCTTCCACGCGCTGCAGCGACACTTCCTGCCCCTCGGCGGCAAAGAGCGGACAGACCGCGCGCGCGCCCTGCTGCCGCCAGGACGAGGGCGCACGGGTGTCGATGCGCACGCCGGCGGTTTCGGTTGCCGTCATCTGGCGCAGCTTGACGAAGATCGTGGCGCCCTCGCGGCTGGAAGGCGTATGGGCCGAACCCGGCGGATTGCGCAGGTACCAGCCCTCCGGATAGTCCCCGTGCTCGTCGGAAAAGACGCCGGACAGGACCAGGATTTCCTCGCCGCCCGGATGGGTGTGGGCAGGGAAGCGCGAACCGGGCGCGTAGCGCACGATGCTGGTGGCGCGCGCTTTTTCGGCGCCGATCCGGTCCAGCATGACGCGCTCGACACCGCCCTGCGGCGAGGCTGTCCAGGCGTACTGGTCGGGGGCGACGACGGCGCGGCGCGAGAAGTCGGCATGGATGAGCATGATCGTTCCTCAGCTGTGGCCGGCGCAGGCGACCGGCAGTTTCTTGCCTTCGAATTGATTGCTCATGTTGATTGCATCCTTGCTCGTTGAGATGTACAGGATTGTCGACCAACGCGCGCACGCCGGCAAATGAGATAATCTGTCTCTCATTGAAAGAAAATCTTTATCGTCATGGCCTCGCTCGTCCACCTGAACGCACTGCGCGCCTTCGAGGCCAGCGCCCGCCACAAGAGCTTCTCCGCAGCGGCGGCCGAACTGAACGTGACGCCGGCGGCCGCGTCCGACTGGTTCCGACCGAGGCGGCCCAGAAGGCGCTGCCCGATATCCGCGCGGGGTTCGACCGTCTCGCCCTGGGGGTGGAACGCCTGAAGGAGGGCGTTGCGGGAGGTGTGCTGACTGTCACCGTCAGCCCCGCATTCGCCGCCAAGTGGCTGCTGCCGCGCATCGACAGGTTCCAGGCCGCCTGGCCCGATACCGACGTGCGCCTGGACACGAACCACAAGCCGGTGGACTTCGTTGCGCAAGGCGTCGACATCGGCGTGCGCTACGGCGCCGGCGCCTGGCCGGGACTGGCCGCGGACAAGCTGATGGAAGAAGAGATCTATCCGGTCTGCTCGCCTGCGCTGCTGCGCACGCCGGGCCGGCTGGGCAAGCCCTCGGACCTGACTGGAGAAACTCTGATCCACGACCTGTCGATGGAGGGGCACAGCGGTTTTCCCTCATGGGCGCAGTGGTTCGCGCTGGCCGGCGTTGGCGACCCCGGCGCGGCGCGCGGCCTGCGGATCAACAACTCGGCGGCGGTGCTGCAGGCGGCCATCGATGGCCATGGCGTGGCCCTGGCGCGCGGTGCGATGGCGCACGACGACGTGCGGGCAGGGCGCCTGCTGCCCTTGTTCCCGCAGGTGCGCTGCCAGTCGCCGCTGGCCTACTACGTCGTGTATCGGCCGGAATGCGCGGGGCTGACCAAGCTGGCGGCCTTCCGCGACTGGCTCCTTGCCGAGGCCGCAAGGAACGAGCGGGCGGCCTGAGCAGCGCATCAGGGGCCGCCGGGAGCGGCCGGTCAGCATGCTATGATGCAAGCCTCCCAGCCCTATCCTTTCGACGCATTGAAACACACGCTCTTCCTCTTCGACCTGGACGACACGCTGCTCGACTTTCGCGCGTCCGAACTCCTCTCCTTCGAACGCACGCTGCGCGCCCTCGGCCTGCAGGGCAGCACCGATAGCCTGTTCCAGCACTACCAGGCGTTCAACCTGGCCCTGTGGCGCAGCTTCGAGGCCGGCACGGTCACCAAGGACTTCCTGAAGGTGGAGCGCTTCCGCCAGACCTTCCAGGCGGCCGGCCTGGACCTCGACCCCGAAGCCGCCAGCCGCCTCTACCTCGAGGCCTTGCCGCAAACCGTGGTCCTGGTCGACGGCGCGCGCCAGCTGTGCGAGGCCCTGGCCGGCATCGGGGAACTCGGCATCATCACCAACGGTGTCGACCACATCCAGCAGCGGCGCATCGCCAGTTCCGGACTGGGCGAATATATCTCGTTTGTTGCCACGTCCGAAGCCTGCGGCCACGCCAAGCCGGACAGCCGCTTCTTCGACTACGCGGCCCGGATGGCGCGCGGTTTCAGCAGGGAGGCCACGGTCATCGTCGGCGACCGGCTCGATGCGGACATCCTCGGCGCCAACCTGTTCGGCATCGACAGTTGCTGGTTCAATCCCGAGGGCCTGGCCAACACCTCGCAGGCCACGCCGAGCTGCGAGGCGGCCAGCCTGCGCGAAGTGATTCCGGCGCTGGAAGCGCTGGCGCTGGCCTGAAAGCGCGGCAATCCGCCCGTCAGTTCATCTATACTGCCTGTCCACAGCCGTGACACCACCACACAAGAAGGAGACAGGCAATGTTCAATCACATCGTGATCGGTTCGAACGACATCGAGCGCTCGAAACGTTTCTATGACGCCGTGCTCGGCACGCTCGGGGCCGGCGAGCCCATCCCCAACACGGCGCCGTCCGGCCACGCCCGGCTCTTCTACCGGCACAACGGCGGCACCCTGGGCATTACCGAGCCGATCAATGGTGAGGCAGCCTGCGTCGCGAACGGCAGCACGATCGGCTTCAGGTGCGATTCGCCCGAGCAGGTGCAGCAGTTCCACGACACGGCGCTCGCGCACGGCGGTGTTTCCATCGAGGACCCGCCTGGCCTGCGCGAAGGCAGCCTGGGCGCCATGTATCTCGCCTATGTGCGCGACCCGGACGGCCACAAGCTGTGCGCGGTCTACCGCCCCCGCTAGACCGGACGCGGCAGGCAAGGTTCGGCCTGCGGTCCTGAGCGCAATCGAATTCCTTGAACGAGTGTCGTAGCAAAATTATAATGTCGCTCCAGCCCACGGCTGAGCCTGGCAAGCGCCTGGCTCGGCCGTGGGCGGCTCATGTTTCCCGCCACCACGACGCAAGACGCAAAGGAGTCCCATGTACGCTGAACCGATTTCCCAAAGGCTGCGCAGCCTGGTCCGCTCGCTGCCGCCCACCGGCATCACGTTGAGCGAGCTGATCCATCGCGTGGGCAATGACGGCCTCCTGATCCTGGCCGCGCTGCTCACCCTGGTGTTCCTGATCCCCATCTCCATTCCCGGCGTGAGCACCGTGTTCGGCGCCGCCATCCTCCTGATCGGCATCAGCCGGCTGTTCCGGCGCGAACTCTGGATTCCGTCGCGCCTGAAACACAAGACCATCGGCACCAAGAAGCTGCGTCCGGTGCTGCGCAAGGCCTTGCCCCTGCTGCACAAGCTGGAACGCGTCAGCCGCCCGAACCGGATCGAATGGCTGGTGGCCGGCGGCCCCGTCCAGCGCATGAACGACGCCTCCCTGATCCTGGGCGCCGTGCTCCTGATGATGCCCTTCGGCCTGATCCCGTTCAGCAATACCTTCCCGGCCGTCGCGCTGCTGTTCCTGGCCATCGGCCTGTTGCAGCGCGACGGCGTCTGCGTGCTGCTGGGCTACATCAGCAATGTGCTCACCATCGTGTATTTCAGCGTCCTCATCGGCGGAGGCGGGCTGGCGGCGCGCGAGGTGGTCGGGCGCCTGAGCAGCTGAAGCACATGCCGGCAGCGTGGGGAAGACGGCCGGCGTCGCCTTTTACCGACATTGCTTGAAGGACATTGATGTTGGCGTACGGCAATCGTTAGGGGATTTCAGAGCAGCTTGGCTAGAATGGGAGCGTGCGGCAGCCGACAAGAATCATGTTGGTTGTGGCGCGACCGCAAACTCCTTCGGCCAACCATGCTTTCTGAAAATCTGAACGAACTGAATCGGCGCCAGGCGCTCGAGGCCTACGACATTCTCGATAGCGGGGCCGAGGACTGCTACGACGACCTGGTGCGGCTGGCCGCCACCCTTTTCGGCACCTCCATGGCGGCGCTCTGTTTTCTCGACGGAAGCCGCGAATGGCGCAAATCGCGGATCGGCCTGGACCTGGCGGAACTGGCCCACCAGGACTCGTTGTGCGCCCAGCTCCTCGCCAACGGCAGGGAGCTGGTCGTTCCCGACCTGCAGGCCCTGCCGCCCGATGCGGCGGCGCCGCGGCGCGAAGGCTGGCGCTTCTATGCCGGCATGCCGCTGGTGACGCCGGACGGCTTCGTGCTCGGTGTGCTGGCGGTCATGGACGGCGAACCGCGCACGCCGGCGCCGGCCCAGCTGGAAGGCCTGCGCACCCTGGCCGGAGCCGTCATGGCGCGGCTCGAGCTGCGCCGCCGCGGCCACGAGGCGCTCGAGCCGCAGCGCGGCCGCTTCCGCCATCTGGCCGACGCCATGCCCCACATCGTCTGGTCGGCCACGCCCGACGGCATCATCGATTTCGCCAACCAGGCGATCGTCGACTACGCCGGCCTGCGCGACAGCACGCGTATCGGCGAACAATGGATGGGCCTGCTGCACCCGGACGACGTCGACAGGACGCTGTCGGCCTGGGCGGAATCGGTGCGGTCCGGTGCGGTCTTCTCGGTCGAGTACCGCCTGCGCCGCGGCGCCGACCAGCTCTACCGCTGGCATATCGCCAAGGGCTTGCCGGTGCGCGACGGCAATGGCAACATCACCAAGTGGTACGGCACCACCACCGACATCCACGACATGAAGCTGGCCCACGAGGAGATCGGCAGGCTGGCTTTCTACGACACCCTGACCGGCCTGCCGAACCGGCAGCTCCTCATGGACCGGCTGGCGCACGCCGTCACCATGCATGCGCGCCTGGGCCGCTTCGGGGCCGTACTCCTGCTCGACCTGGACCACTTCAAGAACATCAACGATACGATCGGCCACGACAACGGCGACCTCCTGCTCGATCTCGTTGCCAGGCGCCTGGTTGGCAGCGTGGAGGAGCGGCACACGGTGGCGCGGCTCGGCGGCGACGAATTCGTCGTCGTTTTGGAAGACATCGGCGCCTGCGAGGAAAGCGCGGGGCGCTACGCGGCCGAAGTCGCCGGCCGCATCCTGGCGGCTCTCAACGGTTCCTTCAACCTCGAGGGCTACGAGCGCCACATCACGCCGAGCGTGGGCGTCGCCTTTTTCGACTGCAGCGCTCCGACCATCACCGAACTGCTCAAGCGCGCCGACCTGGCGATGTACCAGGCCAAGGCCGCGGGCCGCAATACCGTGCGCTTCTTCGATCCCGCGATCCAGGCGACCGCCGTGGCGCGCGCCGGACTCGACGCGGACCTGCGCCAGGGCCTGCAGCGAGCAGAGTTCCTGCTCCACTACCAGCCCCAGCTCGACAGCGAAGACCGGGTCATCGGCGTCGAGGCGCTGCTGCGCTGGCGGCATCCGGAGCGCGGCATGGTGTCGCCGGCGGAGTTCATTCCCCTGGCCGAGGACACCGGCCTGATCCTGCCCCTGGGGCGCTGGGTGCTCGAAGCGGCCTGCGCCCAGCTGGTGGAACTGGACAGCCATCCCGCGAGCCGGGGACTGCGGGTGGCGGTGAATGTCAGCGCCCTGCAGTTTCGCCAGCCCGACTTCGTGGCCGAAGTGCTGGCGGCGGTGCGCAGCGCCGGCGCCGATCCGCAGCGGCTGAAAATCGAGCTGACCGAGTCGCTCCTGGTGGAAGATATCGAGGGCGCGATCGAAAAGATCGAGGCGCTCAGGGAGCACGGCGTGCGCTTCTCGCTCGACGACTTCGGCACCGGCTACTCCTCGCTGACCTACCTGAAGCGGCTGCCGCTTGACCAGCTCAAGATCGACCAATCCTTCGTGCACAACCTGCAGAGCGATCCGCGCGACCTGGCGATCGTGAATACGATCATCGCGCTCGGGCAGGCGATGGGACTATCCGTGGTTGCGGAAGGGGTGGAGACGGCCGCGCAGCGCGAGCAGCTGCGCAGCTGCGGCTGCAGCCTGTTCCAGGGCTACCTGTTCAGCCGGCCGCTTCCGGCAGCGGAGCTGCATGCCTTCCTGGCAGCGGCCGGAAAGGGCGCCCGTCAGGCGCCCTGAAGCGGGCGGTTGCCCATCATTTCGCCCAGGCGCACGGCGCGCTCGGGCGCCCACTCCGGATTGAAACTGATGGTGTTTTCCTTGAACAGCATCACGACCGTCGAGCCGAGCAGGAAGCGGCCCATTTCTTCGCCTTTTTTCAGCACCACCGGCTGGCTGTCGTAGGTCCAGTCGCAGATGCGCGCCATGCGCGGCGGATTGACCACGCCGTGCCAGGAGGTGGCCATGCTGCCGACGATGGTCGCGCCGACCAGCACCATCACGAAGGTGCCGAACTGCCCGGACTCGAACACGCAGACCACGCGCTCGTTGCGCGCGAACAGGCCGGGCACGCCGCGCGCCGTGGTTGGGTTCACCGAGAACAGGGCGCCGGGCACGTAGATCATGCGCGTCAGGCGGCCGTCGCAGGGCATGTGGATGCGGTGGTAGTCCTTCGGGCTCAGGTAGAGGTTGGCGAAGCTGCCGTGCTGGAAGTGCGAGGCCAGCCCGGCGTCGCCGCCGACCAGTTCGGCCGTGGTGAACTTGTGGCCCTTGGCCTGCAGGATGCGGTGGTCGTCGATCGCGCCGAACTGGCTGATCGCGCCATCGACCGGGCAAACGAAGTCGGCATTGGCAAGCGGACGCACGCCGTCACGCAGGGGCCGGGTGAAGAATTCGTTGAAGCTGGCGTAGCTGGCGATGTCGGGATTGGCCGCCTCGGCCATGTTGACGCCATACTTGGCCACGAACCAGCGGATCAGGCGGGTTGTCATCGCGCCTCCGCGGGCGCCGGCAACGCGTCCGGCAAACGAGGTCAGCGCCTGCTTGGGCAGGACATATTGCGGCAGTACTTTAAAGCGGTCGGACACGGTGGAAGGCCCCAAACGAAAGAATCGCGAATTATAAATAAGGGTTGAGCCGGTGCATATGGTTGTTTTCACAGCGGCCGTGCCTGCCCAGTGTAGCGCATCGTCCTCTGCCGATGGCGTCCGGCGCTGCGGCGGCCGGCGCGGCGTCCATTGTGCGCTGCACATGCATATCAAAAAAATATTCTTTGTAGCAACACAAGCCGGGAAAACTGACCGACAATACGCGCTCCGTTTATTGTCTGTCTGTTATGCACCGCGCATTTTCCCCGATTCGCCCGACGCTGCTGGCCGCGGCACTGGCACTGAGCTTCCCGCTGCACGCCCAGGAAGTCCCGCAACAAGGCGGCAAGGCGACCGGGGAGGCCGCGCCTCAGTCCGCGCAGAAGATGCAGACGGTCGAGGTCAAGGGCAGTGCCGCGGCCTACGATCCGCGCCGCGACGACACCGCCACCAGGATCGTGGTCAGCCAGGAAGAGATCGTCAAATACGGCGACACCAGCGTCACCGACGTGCTCAAGCGCGTGCCGGGCATCACGGTCAACAGCAGCAACGGGCGCGGCGGCGAGATCCGCATGCGCGGCCTGGGCGCCGGCTACACCCAGATCCTGATCAACGGCGAACGCGCGCCGGCCGGCTTCTCGATCGAATCGCTCTCGCCCGACGTCATCGAGCGCATCGAGGTGCTGCGCGCAGCCAGCGCCGAGTTCTCGACCCAGTCGGTGGCCGGCACCATCAACATCGTGCTGAAAAAGGCGATCCGCAGCGGCCAGCGCGAACTGAAGCTCGGCATGCGCCGCACCAGCAGCGGCATGCGCGGACCGAACGCGAACCTGCAGCTGTCCGACAAGCTTGGGAAGATGTCGTACTCGATCTCGGGCGCAGCCGCCCACGAAAGCTTCGAGCGCACCGCCACCGTCACCGAGGATGGCTTTGCCTCCAGCGGCCTGCAGACCCAGGCGCGCAGTACGACGGGCAGGGAAGACGGCTCCTTCAACTTCATGAACCTGGCGCCGCGCCTGAACTGGAACCTGGAAAACGGCGACACGCTGACCTCGCAGACCTTCCTCAACATGACCAGGTTCAAGACGCGCACGAACGAAGTCGCCAGCACCGGCATCGGGGCGCCGGCAGCGTATCCGGAGCTGGATCTCGCAAACGAGGTCAGGAACAGCTACCTGCGCACCGAACTGAACTGGGTGCACAAGATGGAAGGCGGCGCCAAGCTCGACACCAAGCTGGGCGTGCAGCGCGGGAAAAGCGACAACGAGCAGCGCCGCTGGACGCCCGCCGGCGCGCCGCGCGTGCTCGACAACGTCATTGCGTCCGAGAGCGAGGACCGCGGTGCGACCAGCACCGGCAAATATTCGAGAACGATCTTCGAGGGCCACGCGCTGGGCATGGGCTGGGACGGCGGCTACAACACGCGCGAGGACAGCCGCCTCGAGCGCGAAGCCGGCCGCCTCGTGTTCCCGGGACTGCCAGGCGGCGAACAGTTCGAGGCTCAGGTCGCGCGCCTGGCGCTGTATGCGCAGGACGAGTGGAGCATCAGCCCGCGCCTGTCGGTGTATCTCGGCGCGCGCTGGGAAGGCATCCGCACCCGCACCTCGGGCAATACCTTCGGGACCGGCCGCTCGCGCTCGAGCGTCTGGAGCCCGGTGCTGCAGACCCTGTGGAAGATCCCGGAGACCAAGGGCGACCAGCTGCGCTTCGCCGTCACCCGCACCTACAAGGCGCCCAGCGTCTCGAACCTGATTCCGCGCCGCCAGACCTCGGTCGACAACCGCTCGACCGACCCGGACTACCAGGGCAACCCGAACCTGCAGCCGGAACTGGCGCTGGGCTTCGACCTCTCGTACGAGCACTACTGGCTTGATGGCGCGCTGCTCTCGGCCAGCGTCTCGAGCCGCCGCATCGACGGCTACACCCGCCACCTGGTCGACTTCGACGGCGCGCGCTGGGTGGCGATGCCGATGAACGCCGGCCGCGCCGAGACGCGCGGGCTGGAGCTGGAAGCGAAATTCCCGCTGAAGGCGATCATGGAGGGCGCCCCGGCGATCGACCTGCGCGCCAGCCTGAGCCGCAACTGGTCGGAGGTCGACGGCGTGCCGGGCCCGGATAACCGCCTGGACGGCCAGACGCCGCTCGCGGCCAACCTCGGCGTCGACTACAAGACCGGCAGCTTCAGCACCGGCACCAGCTTCGCCTACAAGCAGGGCGGGCGGGTCCGCGTGTCCGAGCGCCAGACCTCGTATATCGAGGCGCGGCGCGACCTGGAAGCCTATGTGCTCTACAAGTTCACGCCGAAGCTGCAGCTGCGCGTGGCCGGCCAGAACCTGCTGGACCAGGACTTTACCCACCGCAGCAGCTATCTCGAGGATGGGCGCGGACTGGTGGTGCGGCGCGGGGAGTATCCGGTCGGGGTGACCTTGCGCGCGACCGTGGAGGCGAAGTTCTGATCATGGCCGGTTGCCGTTCCTGCGGCCGCCGTGGCGCGGCCTCCTGATCCACTGCCGGAAACTGCCGTGTCGCTCCCGCACCTGTCCGCCCTGCGCCTGCATATCGACCGCCGCCGCGCCGAGTTCGCGGACCGCGAATGCGAGGAGCGTTTCATGCGCCACGTCCTGGCGGAGCGCAACGCCCAGTTGAAGGCAAGCCTGCTGTTCTCGGCGGCCTTTTATGTCGTGTTCGGCCTCACCGATATCGCGACCCTGGGTCCGACCCTCACCGCCTGGTGCATGGTCGCCCTGCGCGTGCTGGTGGCGCTGGTGGCCCTGGGCGCCTGCGCCGCCATTGCGCGTCGACCGGACTGCGTGGTGGCCTCGGTCCGGGCCAGCTGCGCCGCGCAGGCCGTGGGACTGGTGGTTTTCCCGGTGCTGTGCTGGTTCCAGCCCAGCGCGATGGCGTGGAACCTGATGTCGCACGCGCTGATCCTGATGGCGGTCTATGTCATCATCCCGAACCGCTTCGTCTACGCGGTGGCGATCGGCGTCGGCGCCAGCCTGGTCTTTGCCGGCATGCTGCTGTTCCAGGCGTCGCTGAAGATCGACGACCTGGTGGCGCTGGTCCTCATGCTCATCCTCGGCAATGCGCTCGGCTACATCGCTGCGCACCGCTTCCACATCGCCCAGCGCGAGCAGTTCCGCTCGACCATGCTGCTGCAGGAGCTGGCCGACCGCGATCCCCTGACGGGCTGCCGCAACCGCCGGGTGCTGCAGCGCGGCCTGCTGGAGGCCGAACTGGCGCGCAGCCGCCGCTACGGCAGCGCCCTGTCGGTGGTCCTGTGCGACATCGACCACTTCAAGCGCATCAACGACAGCCATGGCCACGCGGCCGGCGACCGGGTGCTGGGCGAGTTTGCCGCCCTGCTGCGCGCGATGACACGCGAGACGGTCGACAGCGTGATCCGCTACGGCGGCGAGGAGTTCCTGGTGGTGCTCCCTGAAACCGATTTGCCAGGGGCGCTGGCGCTGGCCGAACGCGTGCGCCAGGCCTTTGCCGATGCTTCCATCGCGGTGGAAGGCGGCGCGCGCGTCGCCGCGACCGCAAGCTTCGGCGTCGCCACCGTCCCGGCGTGGCATCCGGTTCCGCCGGAGCATGTCGACGCCTTGATCGGGGCCGCCGACGAAGAACTGTATGCGGCCAAGCGCGGCGGGCGCAATGGCGTGCGCGGGACGATCGCGAGCGGTGCTCCGGCGTTGTTGCGCTCGAGCGGCTGATGTCAGCGCAGGGCCGACGGATCCCCGGTCCCTGCGCTGACGCCGCGTGTCCGGGTTGCGGCCGCACGCTCGGGAACCCGGTATCGACGCCGGGCACGCTCAGCCCAGGCGCATCGCCACCGCCCCGCAGGCGATCAGCGCCGCGGCGGCCAGCCGGGCCAGGCCGATGCGCTCGCGCAGGACCAGGAAAGCGATCGCGGCCGCGAACAGGATCGAGGTCTCGCGCAGCGCCGCCACGGCGGCCACCGGCGCCTGCGTCATCGCCCACAGCGCCACGCCGTAGGAGCCGACCGACATCGCCCCGCCGCCCAGCAGCAGGGCCGGATGGCGGCGCGCGAAGGGCAGCAGTTCGCGGCGCCGGCGCAGGGCCAGCAGCGACACGCCGCAGGCGGTAAAGACGAAGATCCACATGGTGTAGGCTGCCGGAGCGCTTGAGCGGCGCACGCCGGCGCCATCGATCAGGGTATAGGTGGCGATCACGCAGGCGGTGCACAAGGCCAGCAGCGTGGTGCGGCGCGCGCCGGCGGTGCCGCCGCGCGCACTGAGGTACATCGCCAGCACGCCGCCGCAGATCAGCCCGATCGCCAGCCACTGGCCGGGCGCCAGCCGTTCGCCCATGAAGCCCAGGCCCAGCAGCGCCACGATCAGCGGCGCGCAGCCGCGCATCAGCGGATAGGCGTGGCTGATGTCGCCCTCGCGGTAGGTCTCCATCAGCAGGGCGTAATACAGCACCTGGGTGAGGCTGGATGCGGCGATGAAGGGCCAGCTCGCGGGCAGGGGCTGGGGCAGGAAGGGCAGGGCCAGCAGGCAGAGGATGCCGGCGCTGGCCGTGACCAGCACGGTCGAGAGGAAGGCGTCGCCCCTGGCCTTGACCAGGGCGTTCCAGCCGGCGTGCATCAGCGCCGCGCACAGCACGGCTGCCATCACGGGGCCGGAGATCCCCGCGGCGGGCGTCATACGGCCAGGCGCCGCTGGCGGAAGGTGCGGATCGCCACCGGCACGGCCAGCGCCTGCATCGCCGCCGACAGGAAGAAGCTGCTGCCGATGCGCCAGTCGTTCGGGGGCAGGTGGCTGACCGCGCCCAGGATGCCGGTGCCGAGCAGCGGCGTGATCACGACCGCCAGGCTGCTGATCGACTGCAGGGAGCCCATCAACTCGCCCTGTTCGCCGGGGCCGGCTTCGCGCGAGATGATGCCCTGCAGGGCCGGCCCGGCGGCGAAGGCCAGCAGGTTACAGCAGATGAAGACGTACATCATCCAGCCCTGCGTGGCCAGGCCGTACAGCACGAAGGTGATGGCGCCGGAAGTCAGGCCCATGACAGCCAGGCGCGTCTCGCCGAAGCGCCGTATCAGGAGCGAGAGCAGTCCGGCCTGGACCACGGCGGCGGCCAGGCCGACGCAGAACATCGCGATGCCGTTGTCGCGCGGGGTCCAGCCGAAGCGGAAAGTGGTGTACAGCACCCAGGTGGCCTGGGTCATCATCTGGCCGAAGGTGGTCAGCGCGAAGACGATGACGAGCCCGCGGATGTCGCGCCGCCCCAGCAGGCGGCGCAGCGCGTACAGCGGATTGACGCGCTGCCAGCTGAAGGGCGCGCGGGTGGCGGCGGGCAGCGACTCGGGCACGAAAAACCAGCCGTAGGCTAATGCCAGTCACTTAAGCGCTTGACTGGCTGGCTGCAGCAACTAAAACGGATTCACGATCAACGTGAATCCGTTTTTTATTATGGCTCTCCAACTTGACCTGGACTATGCGGCTGAGCTGGCGCCGCATGAGTTCGAGCGCTTTGCCAGCCTGATTGAGCCGGAGTGGATCGATGAGGCCCTGCGCCAGACCGGGACGGTTTCGCTGCGGCGCCGGCGGCTTCCCGCCGAGCGCATGGTGTGGCTGGTCATCGGACTGGCCCTGTTTCGTAATGAACCGATCTGGCACATCGTGCAGCAACTCGATCTTGCCGACGGCCCGGCGCTGTGCGCCCCGGTTCCGAGCGCGTCGGTCGCCGGTCGTGAGCGTCTGGGCGAAGCGCCGATGGCGTGGCTGTTCGAGCGCCTGGCCAGTTGCTGGGGAAGTTGCCCCGTGCCCGAGCAGGAGCGGTTTCATGGCCTGCGCACTTACGCCGTCGATGGCGTCGTCTGGTCAGTGCCCGACACGCAAGCCAACCTGGCGCAATTTGGCCGGCCCTCGAACGCCCATGGCTGTGGTGCATGGCCGCAGTTGCGCGCTGTCTGCCTGATGGACACCTATACGCATCTGATTCGCGCGGCCAATTTCGGCGATTATCGTACCGGCGAACTCAGTTTTGCCGCGCCGCTCATGCAGGCGGTGCCGGACGATTCCCTGACGATCTTCGACCGCGCCTATTTCTCGGCCGCTTTCCTGCTCGACTGGCAAAAGGCCGGAACACAAAGACACTGGCTCATGCGCGCCAAAACGCCGCTGCGCCACGAAATCGTGCACCGGTTTGCTCCTGGCGACTATCTGGTGCACCTGCCGGTTTCTCCGCGGGCGCAGAGGCTGCATCCTGGGTTGCCGACGCATTGGCAAGCCCGTCTGATCGAATGCAAGGTCGGCGGACAGGCACGCCAGTTTCTTACTTCGCTGTGCGACGCGCAGCGTTTTCCCGCACGCGACATCGCCGCGCACTACGTGCAGCGCTGGGAGATCGAACTGGGCTTCAGGGAGATCAAGCAGAGCATGCTGAAAAAGGCGACGACCTTGCGCAGCAAACTGCCCGAACTGGTACGTCAGGAAGTGTGGGGAATGCTCATCGCTTATAACCTGCTGCGCCATGAAATGGCCCAGATGGCCGACGAGTTGCATGTGACGCCTCAGTACCTGAGCTTCCAATGGCTGGCCCTGGCCATCACCACTGCGCTTTACCACTGGCCCTTGCAGACACCAGGCACCTTCCCCAGGCGCCTGGCATTGCTACGCGAGCAGGCCCGCGCCTATCTCTTGCCCGAACGTCGAACGCGCTCCTATCCAAGAGTCGTCAAACAGCCCAGATCCAAATTTCCAATGAAAAATGCCAGTCAGCTTAACTGACTGGCATTAAGCCGTAGGCGAGGTTCACGGCGCACAAGGCTGCAGCGACGTAGAACGGCAGGGCCAGGTTGATTTCGCCGAGCAGGCCGCCCAGCACGGGGCCGCAGATGAAGCCGATGCCGAAGGCGGCGCCGATCTTGCCGAAGCTTTTCGCGCGGGTGTCGGGCGTGGAGACGTCCGAGGCATAGGCCATCGCCACCGACATGCTGGCGGCCGACAGCCCGCCGATCGCGCGCCCGAGGAAGAGCCAGGCCAGGCTCGGGGCCCAGGCGGTGACGAGGAAGTTCAGGCACATCCCGCCCATCGAGTACAGCAGCACCGGCCGGCGTCCGACGCGGTCGCTGATCGCGCCCAGCATGGGCATGAAGATGAACTGCAGCAGGCCGAAGACGGTGGCGAGGATGCCGTACCAGAGCGCCTGCTCGTCGCGCCCGGCGACGAACTGCCCGACCAGCAGCGGCATCACCGGCACGATCAGGCCGATGCCGATGACGTCGATGAAGACGCTGACGAGGACGAAGTTGAGATTGCCTGGTTTGGCCTGGTGCGAAGCAGTCTTGCGCAGCATGGACGGGTCCTGCCAAAAGGAACCATCTTAGCACCGTTCATGTTAAAAAAACATCGTCGTAGGGTGGGCGCCCTGTTCAGCACAGAGACATAGGTAACACTTGTCTAGAGACATAGGTAACACCTTTTATGATCATTGCACAGCTAACAAGTGGAGTGTGCGATGCCTTGGAAGGAAAGTTCCCGTATGTCCTCTCGTCTTGAATTTGCCATGCTGGCGGATGCGTCTGACAGCAACATGACAGCGCTTTGCCAGTCTTTCGGCGTCAGCCGAAAGACTGGCTACAAGTGGCTCGATTTGTATCGGAAGCACGGCCCGGAAGGGCTGCAAGAGCGCTCACGCCGTCCTCTGTCGTCGCCCAAGCGATGCGGTGCCGAGTTGGAGGCGGCAGTGCTGGCCCTGCACGACAAGTATCCCTGCTGGGGTGCCCGCAAGCTCAAAGCACTGCTCCCCGAGACCGCGGGCAAACCGCATCCAAACACCATTGCTGCCATTTTGAGACGGCATGGGCGCCAACTAGTGCCTCATGTCAGCCAGACCAAGCCTGCCAAGGGACGCTTCGAACACGAGGAACCGAACAGCTTGTGGCAGATGGATTTCAAAGGCCATTTTGCCTTGACCAATGCAGCGGCCGGCCGCTGCCATCCGTTGACAGTACTGGATGATCACTCCCGCTTTTCGCTGTGTCTGGCTGCGTGCTCGGGCGAAGACGGCCCGCAGGCAAAGGCTGTGCTTACAAGGACGTTTCAAAAATATGGACTGCCGCAGCGCATTACCTGCGACAACGGTGCGCCTTGGGGAACAGCCGGGCATAAATCCATCTCGCGGCTCGAGGTGTGGCTGGTACGCCTGGGTATCCGCGTCAGCCATAGCAGTCCGCACCATCCGCAAACGCAGGGCAAGGACGAGCGGTTTCATCGAACGCTCAAGCGCGAACTCCTGGAGCGCTACGGTTATGGCTCGCTTGCCGCGTGCCAGGAGGCCTTCGATGCCTGGCGCGACCAATACAACCTGATTCGTCCCCACGAGGCACTGGGACAAAAAGCTCCCGCCACCCGCTACCAGCCCAGTGCGCGCAGTTTTCCATCCCACCTGCCGCCGATCGAATATGACGACGGCGACATCGTGCGTACCGTACAGCGGCACGGCCAGATCAATTTCAAGGGCCGCAGTTACTTTGTGGGTGAAGGTTTGTACCAAGAGCCTGTGGCAATCAGAGCGACGGATCAGGACGGCGTCTTCAACGTCATCTTCTGCCACCAACAGGTTGCACAGATCGACCTCGCCAGCAGCTAAAATAGCACCACGCAGTGTTACCCATGTCTCTAGACAGGTGTTACCTATGTCCCTGTGCTAAACACGCCCCGTGCCCACCGAGTGCGCGCGTCGCGTTGACGTCGAAGGCGCTGCGTATGCTCATCGTGTTGGTGGGCACGTATGTAATCGAGGGCATTGCCCTCGATTACCCCACCCTACGCCCCCAGCCACTCCTGCGCGAACTCCTTGCGGAACACCAGCAGCCTGCCCAGCCGCTCGTTCGCGATGTCCCGTCCCGCCTCGGTCTGCATCATCTCCGGCAGCCTGGCCAGCTTGACCATGATGTGGTCGAGCGAATAGCTGCGGTCGTCCAGTTCGCGCTGCTCCGCCAGCGGATCGGTGGGGTGCGCCAGCGCGCTGCCCATGCGCCCGGCGATATAGAACATGCGCGCCAGCCCGACGGCGCCGAGGGCGTCGAGGCGGTCGGCGTCCTGCACGATCCTGGCCTCGATCGTGGTGGGCGCGATCGCCGCCGAGAAGCTGTGCGCCTCGATCGCGTGGGCCACCGCGTCCAGCCGCTCCGCCGGAAAGCCCAGCCGCGCCAGTTCCTCGCGCGCCAGCCCCGCCGAGCGGCGCGAAGCCTGGGCCCGGTCGGGATCGTTCTTCGGCAGGTTGACCAGGTCGTGCAGGTAGCTGGCGGCCATTACCACCAGGGCGTCCGCCTCGGGATGATGGGCCAGCAGGGCCTGGGCGCTGCGCCAGACCCGTTCGAGGTGGCTGGCGTCGTGGGCGCCGTCGTTGCCGGCGGTCGCGGTTGCCGCACTCTCCGCGAGGGCGACGAAACGGGGGCGCCAGGTGGCGAGCTCGGTTTCAGTGTGTGGTGGAGTCATCGGTCTCTTCAAGAGGCAAGGCGCTGGCCCGCTGCGACAGGGCGTCGGCCTCCAGGTTCTTGTGGCGCGGCACCCAGCGCAGGGTGACCGCGGGCAGCCGGGCCAGCAGGGCGTGCACGCGTTCGCGGTAAGGGCGCAGGACGAGGACACTGTCCTCGATGCCGCCATTCACGTCGTTGATCACGACCTGGCTGTCGCCGTAGACGGTGAGCGGGCCGGCGCCGTGCGCCAGCGCGGCTTCCAGCACCAGGATCAGGGCGCGGTATTCCGCTTCGCTGCTGTTGCCGTACCCGGCCGCCTGCGACAGTTCGACCAGTTCGCCGTTCGGTCCCTGCAGGCGCGCGCCGATCCCGCAGCGGCCGGGATTGGGTTTGGCGGAGCCGTCGAACCAGGCGCGCCAGGCGGTCGGGGCGCCTTCGTGGCGGGCGCGGCGCAGGGCCAGCGCGGCGTCGCGCGCGGCGCGCCTGGACAGGGCGCGGGCGGCTTCGGCGGCGCGCAGGGCGGCGCGTTCGGCCAGCAACTGGGCCAGGCCGGCCGCGCCCGCGCTGCGTTCGAGCGTGGCGCGCAGGGCTGCTTCAAACGGGATGCCGGTCTGCCGGACGAGTTTGCGGCTGGCGGCAAGTTCGGTCTTGTTGGCGGCGCCTTCGAGGCGGACGAGGTCGTTCATGACGTGAGCATAACCGCTTTCGGCGGCGTTGACACGGCGTGTAAAGCTTGCAACACTTGCCTGGTGTTATTTCGACATTCGTTTCGTTGTTTCACTTCGCCCGTCGTTCAACAGGAGAACCCATGCGTTTGTTGCACCATGTCGTAAGCGCCTCCGCGCTGGCCGTCTGCATCGCCACCGCTTTTTCGCCTGCCCAGGCCGCCGCGCCGGCGCCCGCCAAGCAGGCGCAGAAGGGACAGAAGGAACACAAGCGTTACACCATCGAACAGTTCATGGCGACGACCTCCGTCAGCGGCGCCTCGTTCAGCCGCGACGAGAAGCAGATCCTGTTCAGCAGCAACGCATCGGGCATCTTCAATGCCTACGTGCTGCCGGTCGGCGGCGGCACGCCGCGCGCGCTGACCAAATCGACCACCGACAGCACCTACGCGGTCGGCTTCTTCTACAACGACGACCGCGTCCTGTTCACGCGCGACCAGGGCGGCAACGAGCAGAACCACCTGTTCGTGCGCGAGCTCGACGGCAGCGAGCGCGACCTGACGCCGGGGGCCAAGCTGAAAGCGGGCTTCGCCGGCTGGCAGCCCGACGGCAACGCCTTCTATGTGGTGACCAACGAACGCGACCCGAAGTTCTTCGACCTCTACAAGTACGACGCGAAAACCTACGCCCGTACGATGGTCTACAAGAACGAGACCGGGCAGACCGTCTCGGCCATCAGCCGCGACGGCCGCTGGCTGGCGCTGGGCAAGCCGAACACCACGGCCGACAGCGACATCTACCTGTACGAGGTCGCCACGGGCCAGGTCAAGCACATCTCGCCGCACCAGGGCACGGCCAGCTACAGCGCCCAGGACTTCGATCCGGAATCGAAGCGCCTGCTGTTCACCACCAACGACGGCGGCGAATTCACCCGCGTGCGCGCCTACGACCTGGCCACCGGCGCCGTGACCGAGGTCGAGAAGGCCGACTGGGACATCCTCGGCACCGGTTATTCGCGCAACGGCGGCCACCGCATCAGCTATGTCAACGAGGACGGCAGCATCCGCCTGCGCGTGGTCGACGCAGCGGGCGCAAAACCGGTGGCGCTGCCGAAGACCAGCGGCGGCGAGATCCGCGGCGCGGTGTTCTCGCCGAGCGCCAGCCTGATGGCCTTCTACGTCAACGGCGACCGCTCGCCGAACAACCTCTACGTGCACGACTTCCGCACGAAGAAGACGGTCCAGCTGACCCGCAGCCTGAGTCCGGAGATCGATCCGGACGACCTGGTCGAGGCCGAGGTGGTGCGCTTCAAGTCCTTCGACGGCACGGTGATCCCGTCGATCTTCTACAAGCCCAAGGGCGCGTCGAACCTGAACAAGGTGCCGGCCGTGGTCTACGTGCACGGCGGACCGGGCGGCCAGACCATGCGCGGCTACAGCGCCCAGATCCAGTACCTGGTCAACCACGGCTATGCGGTCCTTGGCATCAACAACCGCGGCAGCTCGGGCTACGGCAAGACCTTCTTCACCGCCGACGACCGCAGGCACGGCCTCGAGCCGCTGTGGGACTGCGTGGAGGCCAAGACCTGGCTGGCCAGCCTGGGCTGGGTCGACCCGGAGCGCATCGGCATCATGGGCGGCAGCTACGGCGGCTACATGACGCTGGCGGCGATGGCCTTCCGCCCGGAAGCCTTCAAGGTCGGCATCGACATCTTCGGCGTCAGCAACTGGATCCGCACGCTCGAAAGCATCCCGCCTTACTGGGAAGCCCAGCGCAAGGCGCTGTACGACGAGATCGGCGACCCGGTCAAGGACAAGGAATTCCTGACCGCGACCTCGCCGCTGTTCCACGCCGCGAACATCCGCAAGCCCCTGATGGTGATCCAGGGCGCCAACGACCCGCGCGTGATCAAGCCGGAAAGCGACGAGATCGTCGAGGCGGTGAAGAAGAATAACGTCGAGGTCGAGTACATCGTCTTCCCGGACGAAGGGCATGGGTTCTCGAAGAAGAAGAACCAGGCGGAAGCGAGTGCGAAGATCCTGGCGTTCCTGGACAAGCATTTGAAACGCTGACGTCTGTGCCTGGTTCAACGCCACGACAGATCGGACGTCGTACAGCGTGGACTCGGGAGTCCACCCTGCAAGGGCATTCGTAGGGTGGACACCTGTGTCCACGCTGTCTCACCGGTCGGTCATCGGCAAAGCTTCACCGCCCGATCACCGGAAAACCTGCGCGATATGCCCTGTACTAAATACCGACCCAACAAAAAAGCGCCCCATGGGGGCGCTTTTTTTTCATCCGCTCCGGTCCACGATCACCGGCGATACGGATTATCCGGATTGTGGTCGCGGCGGTTGCCGATGCCGTCGCCGTCGCGATCGCGGTCATAGCGATTGCTGATGCCGTCGTTGTCGCGGTCGCGGTCGTAGCGGTTCGGCACGCCATCGCGGTCGTAGTCGCGGCGGCCTTCGACGCGGGGCGGCGGGCCGCGGCGGTCGCGGTCGTGCCAGCCGCGGTCCGGACCGTAGTAGCGGTCGCCGCGGTCGTAGTAGCGGTCGTTGCCGGCATAGTAGCGGTCGCGCGGGCTCCAGTAGCCCTGGGTCATGACCCATTGGCCGCCGCGCTGGCGCCAGGACGGCGGCGCGTAGACATAGCCCGGACGCTCGACGATATAGGTGCCGGGGATCCAGTGGTGGCGGTGCCCGCGCCACTCCCAGTAGCCCGGCGACCAGACATAGCCGCGGCGCACGCTGGGCGCGCGTTCGTACAGGGGCGCCGGCGGAGCGGTGCCGATATAGACTTCCAGGTTGCCCTGCGCCATCGACGGCAGTGGAGCGTATGCAGCGGCGCCGAGTGCGATCAGGGTAGCGAGAGTGAGGCTGCGTTTCATGTTCGTTCTCCAAATCCAAAGCGGATGATTCACTATATCAATCACTTACGCGCAATGGGGCGTTTGACGCATGTGCTTACAACTGAAACAGATTGCAGCAGCGCGGCTACAACAGCCGGGGAGAAACCGGTGAAAAACGAAAGGAAAGGACGGGGAGAAGAGGGGAGAGGGGAAACCGCTGCCGGGCGTGCTCAGTGCACGGCCCGGCGCGCGCGGGCGGTCAAATGCGGCTCCCGGCTTCGCGACGATCGGCCAGCAGGGTCTGCCGTTTTTCGGCCTCGCTCATGCGCTTGCCCTTGACGACCACCACAGCCATCTTGGTGTTGGTGGCGATGCTCGAATCCTGGATCAGGGCGGGGCGGGCCTGGGCTTGCGGCAGGGTGTCCACGAAGTAGCTGGCGGAGCCGGCGGCGGCGAGGGCAACGACGAAAACGGCTTCCATGTGCTTGGCGATGTTCACGGTGTTCTCCTTGCGGGTGGGTTTGCGATGGATGCACTGTATCCAAGCCCGCCCCGATGCTCCACCGGATTGCGACGAGCCGCATGAAAAGCGGGATGACCTGCACAAAACGGAGGACAACGCGCGCCAACCCGACCGTATCTGCATGCTTTTCACCGTCCCTCCGCTAGGCATGCGCGAGATGCGCCCGTCGCGGGCGCCAGGGGGAGGGTTCGATGCAGGGAGTGTTTGCCACGGTACTGGATGGGCTGGCCGCCAGCAGGCGGGCGCGGCGGCGTGCGCGCAACCTGCGCGCAGGTGCACGGCCGGTCGGCGCCGCCGCCAACGCGCGGGTGTCCGCGGGAGCGCATGCTGGCGCCGGATGGTGGCTCGCCCTGGGCGCGCTGGCGGTGGCGATCGGCGGGGCCATCCTGATCGCCCACCACGCCCGCATGCTCGGCGCGGCGGCCGGCCCGGCCGGCGCCGGCAGCGGCCTGGTGCGCGAACTGCCTGCCTTCCAGCCGGCGCTGCCGGGCCTGGCCTTCAGCGTGCCGCATCAATCCGGCGTCAGCCTGGGCGCCCACGGCAACGGCGCCTTGCTGGTGGTCGCCGGCATGCGCGCCGAGCGGGCCGTCGCGATCGACCTGTGCGAGCAGATGCTCGAGCGCGACAGCGGCCGCCTGGCACCGATCCGCATCGGCTACCGCTTCGAGGACGTGGCGCGCTGGGCCAGGCGCAACGAGACGGCAGGCAGTCCGGTCACCCTGCGCAACGTGGTGCTGGCCGGGCAGCCCATGCCCCAGCTCGACATCACCGGCATTGCTGCGCCCGGCGCGCCGCTGCGGGTGAGCTGGAGCGGTGCGCCTGCCGCACGCTGGATCGGCGACGCCAGCGCCGGCGTCATCGTCAAGGGCGAGCGCGGCGAGGCCATTCTTGGTCGCCAGGGCTGGCTGGTCTGGGGCGAGACCGGCGCGCTGCGCGTGACACGGCGGGCCCGCGCGGCCTGCCCGGCGGGCGAGCTGGTGCTGCAGCGCTATTCTCCGGCCCCGGCTGCCCTGCAGGCGGCGCAGGTGGCGGCCTTTCCCGTCCACGGCGAGGTGGTGAGCGCAACGCTCGCGCCCGGCGAATACCGGGTGCCGCTTGCCGCCGCGCCGCGCCTGGAGGACGGCGCCCTGTTCGACAGCCTGCGCGAACGCGGCTTCATCCGCCTGGCGCCCTCCGGACTGATCGAAGTGGCCCCGCGCGACCTGGCGCGCTGGCGCGCCGCCGATCCAGCCCAGCGCGCCGGCGACCTGCGCAGCTGGGACGGCGTGAGGCTCGACGCCGCCGGACTGAAGCTGCTGGAACGCCTGCACCACCGCGCCGACGGCGCCTATGTGCTGGAACAGGTCCGCATCTTCAACAGCGAGCGGCGCCTGCTGGCCTGGCGCCTGCGGCCGGACGCCCCGGGCGCGACGGTCCAGGCCAATGCAGGCGCCGTCGCGGTGGGGACCGTGGCCGCGATGCCGCTGGCGGCGCGCCTGTTCGACCGCCTGCCGCGGGGCTGGGCGCCGTGGAGCCGGATCGCCGACTGGCCGGCAGGCGCGGCCGCCGCCCGGCTAGCCCTGGTGCTGCCGCGTCCGGCGCGGGGCGGCGAGCGCATCGAGATCATGCTGGCGGGACGCCCCGGCGCGCTCGAGGGCGCCAGCCTGGTCGCGTCGCACGCGGTGTGCGGCGGGCGCGCCTGCACCCGGGCCGACGATGTGAACGAACTGGTGCTGGCGCTGGCGCCGGGCGCGCGCCGTGTCGTGCTGGAAGCGGCGCCGCTCGACATGGGACGATTCGGTTCGGCCGGTGATGCGGCCTATCGCCACCTGGTGGTCGAGCGCGGCGTCCTGCGCTGGCAGCCGCTGCCCGAGGCCGCCGGCCCCGGCCCCGGCCCCGGTCCGGCGGCGCCGGTGCTGCTGGCGGACCGCCACGGCGAGCGCCTGTGGGGAGGCGGACGTCCGGCCCCAGGCGCGGCCGCGGCCGGCCTGGCCACGCTGCTCGGCCTGCGCGAGGGCCATGCCAACAGCATTGCCGGCATGCTGGGCCGCCAGCCGGCGCCCAGCGGCAGGCCGCACCAGGCCACCCTCAGCCTCGACCTGGCGCTGCAGGCGGCGGCCCAGGGCGCGCTCGACTGCGTCGGCCTGCGCCGCGGCCAGTGGGACGGCCGGCGTTGCCAGGGTGGCAGCGCACCGCCGCCGGAGCGCCAGGCGGGACTGGTCCTGCTCGACACCGGCAGCGGCGACATCCTGGCCGCCGCGAGCGCCGGCGGCCAGGGTGCGCCCGATGCGGCCGCGTGGAGCGAGCTGCGCGACTTCGACCGCGTCGATCCGGCGCGCAGCCCCCTGCGCCAGGCCACCTTCCAGCACGACGGCGGCGCCGAGCGCAGTCCCGGTTCGACCTTCAAGATCGTCAGCGCACTCGGGCTGGAGCTGGCGGCGAAGGAAGACCCGCGCCTGGATGCGCTGCTGGACGGCATGCCCCTGTCCGGCATCAACGCCATGGCCGCCGCCGGGGGCTACGCCTTCCGCACCGACGCCGCCAGCTATCCGCTGGGGACCGGGGTCCATATCACTAACTTCCGCGACCAGCACCTCGACCGCCGCGCCCAGGACGGCAGGCTGGGCCTGGCGCAGGCGCTCACCCATAGCCTGAATACCTGGTTCGCCTGGACCGCCGAGCTGGCCGACCGCAGCCTGCTCGGCAAGCCGCAGGGCGGGGCACCCAGCCTGCGCGCGCTCGACGCCGGCGCGCTGTCTGGCGTGCGGCCGGTGGCCGACATGGCGCGCCGGCTCGGCTTCGAGCGGGCGCTGCGCCTGGACGGCGGCCTGCTGCCGTCGGAGTACCGCTGGCGCGACTGGGACGCCCTGCAGGCCAGCATTGCCGCCAGCGACCCGATCGGTTCGCGCCACGAGCTGCGCCAGATGGCGATCGGGCTGCGCATGCAGGCGACACCCCTGCACATGGCGCTGGCGGCCGGCGCCGTCGGCGAAGGCCGCGCCGTCCAGCCACGCCTGCTGCTGGCGCTGGACGGGCGCGAGGCCCGGGCGGAAGAGGGCGAGCCGCTCGGGGTGCGCCTGGACCGCATCCGCGCCGGCCTGCGCGGCGTGGTGGCGCAGGGCACGGCAGCGGGCGCCTTCCGCGCGCCGGAGTTCGATGGCCTGCGATCCGGCCTGTACGGCAAGACCGGTACCGCGCCGGTCGGCGATGCGGGCCTGGCCACGGTCTGGTTCACCGGCTGGCTCGAGCCCGGCAGCATCCCGGGCCAGGACCGGCGCCTGGCCTTCGCCGTGTTCGTCAGCCGCTCGGAAGAAACGGGCGGGGCGCACGCGGCCCCGGTCGTGGCCGCGCTGCTGCGCAGCATGCTGGTCCAAAAGCAGGAATTGAAGGGCAAGTGAGGCTCTCCAGCGCGCCTGGATTTTGTGTTTCTATGGCATGATTTGCTCGATTAGCAAAATCCGCAACATCCATTGTTTGCCGGATATGCCATTTGACTCAAGAGGACGCTATGCGTTTGCCGGGAACCCGGTATCAGGAACCTGGTTGGGAGCAGGTGCGCAAGCTGCTGGGCGCCTGCTCGCTCGGCGCCTTTGCGCGCTGCGACCCCGCCGAACTGCTCGCCCCGGCGCCCCTGGACGAGGCGCTGGCGCTGTACGTCGACCTGCTGGCCGAATGCCTGCACGCGTCCAGCCGCACGGCGCGCTTCCAGGCGAGCGGCAACAGCTATGGCGACACGGTCGGCGAGCTGGCCCTGCTGCTGGCCTATGAACTGGCGGCGCGGCCGGGCGACTGGGAGGCATTTCGCACGGCTTTGGGGAGCGCGCACGCGCGCGCCCCCTGCTTCTGGCGCCAGCCCGGCGGCGAGGCCCTGCTGCGCAAGAAGGTCAACGACATGTTCGCCGTCCTGCGCGACAAGGTCGACGCCGACAACTACCAGGCCGCCTGCGGCCGCCCCTGCAGCCCGAACCGCATCTATGCCTACCGCATGCTCGACACCGCCTATGGCGAGGTGGCGCGCCTGTTCGCCGGCTGGCACGAGAACGCGGCCCAGGTCGGGGCCATCCTCGGCCGGCCGGTCGAGTTCTCGATCCCGATCGAGGTGCGCCAGCTGCAGTCGATCGCCGGCTGCCGCCCGGAGTGGATCATGCGCTGGAGCGAGACCCTGGAGCGCTTCACCGGCTCGCCAGGGCCCCTGCACACGAAGTCGAAGCGCTTCGAGAGCCTGAAGAACAGCCCGCAGAAGATCGCGGAGATGCTGGCCGAGATCGGCGAGTACGAGGCGATCTCCAGCAACCGCGACGGCGACTGGCTGCACGACCAGGACGCCGCCGGCGCCTGGCTGGAAGACTACTGGCGGGTGCTGGACGAGTCGGCGCAGGGCAGCACCCCGGGACCCGACCTGGTCCTGGAAGCGCGCGAGGACGAGCTCGATGTGGCGGTGTCCGTGCCGCCGCCCGCCTTGCCCGATCCCTCGCCCGCGCTTGAAGACTGGCCGGCACTTGCTCTGCGGGCGGAAGCGGTTTCACTTCCCCCCGGCTTCATGCCTGCGGCGCGCGCCGCCGAGGACCCCGGCAGCCCGATCGGCCGCCTGCTGGCGGCGGACACGCTGCCGGTGCGCCTGGCGGTCTACCTGAAGCTGCTGGGCGGGGAGGACGACAGTTATCCCGAGGCCTGGCGCGATCCGGCGACCGGCGCGCTGCCGACCATGCAGCAGCTGGCGGCTTTGGACGGGGTCTCGCTGCCGACCCTGCGCAAGCGGCGCGACGCGGCCATCGCGCGCCTCTTGGCCGCACCACGAACGGGAGGATGAATTGAAGACGACGAGCGATATCGAGCGCAAACTGCAGGAGCGGCTGGTGCTGGGCCGGCGCGTGGAGGGCGACCGCCTGGTGCTGGGCGACGCCGTGCTGCTCGCCGCCCTGGACGGCAGCCGGCCGCTCACCGCGGGCGAGCGCGCGGCCCTGCAGGCTTCGCCCCTGACGGCGCGCCGCCTGCGCAGCCTGGCGCTGGCGCGCCGCGCGGCCGCCAATGACGGCGGTTGGCAGGGCAGCACCGGGATGCTGCGCGCAGCCGACAGCGGCGCGCAACTCGAGCAACTGGCCACCGACGACGGCTACTGGCGCCTTTACTTCCTGGGCAGCGGGAGCGCGCGGCGCGTGATCCTGCAACTGGCGCCGGCGGCTCCGTTCGCGGCGCGCCTGCTGCGCGAATCAGCGCTGCTGCGCGTGCTCGACGGCGCCGGCCAGGAAGTGCTGCAGGGACGGCTGGATGCGGACGGCGAGTGCGAAGGCGCCTGGCCTTTTGCGCAGGCGCCGGCCGCGCACTTCCAGGGCCATGGCGCGGCCTTTTCCGTGGTGCCGGCCTGAGATGATGTTCGACCTGTTCAGGCGGATCGGGCGCGCACCAGGTTTCGACGCGGCGGGCCTGGGCGAGCGGGTGCTGGCGCGGCCGATCGGATCCGGCTGCGTGCTGCCGCCGTCCACTGTCGGCGTGGCGGTCGACCGCGCCGGCCACACCCGCCGCATCAGCGCGGGCGGACGCATCGCCCTGGTTGAAGGCGAGAGCGGCTGGTGCTTCCATCCGGGCCCTTACGGCTGCGAGCTGCTGCCCTTCGCGCAGGCGCCGGAGATCGGCCTGCGCGTGCACTTCGCCATCGACAGCGCGGATCCACGCATGACCCAGCAGCGCTTCGACCTCTTCCTCGCCAGCGAGGCGGCGGGCGAACTGGTGCTGGACGAGCTCCGCGCGCGCATCGAGGACGCGCTGCAGCGCGAACTGGCCCAGGGCAACCTGGAGCTGCCGCCGTGCACGACGCTCGACGAGTGGAATGCCTTCCGCGCCGGCTTCAACCAGCTGCTCTATACCCGCTTCGGCCTGACGGTGGACGACTGCGTGCCGGTCGACCTGGGCGCCAGCCGCGACTACGCCCAGGCGCTGCGTGCGCGCGCCGCGCTGGCGCAGGACGAGCCCTTCATCGGGGCCGAACCCGCGGCCGCGCCTTCCGCTCCCGCCCGGACGCAGGCAGCGGCCGCGCAGCCCTTCGACCCGGCCCAGGAGGATGCGCGGGCCCTGCGCCGCCTGTTCCTGGAGCTGCCCTGCGTGATGTGCCGGCTGCGCCTGGCGGCGCTGCCGAGCGGGCAGGCGCTGTTCCGCCAGCAGCAGGCGCTGTTGCAGCGCCTCGACCTGGCCTGCCTGGCGGCGGCCAGCATGCCGGCCCTGGCGCTGGCCGCGCCCGGCCAGCCGCTGGCGCCCGAGCAGCAGTCGCGCCGGGCCCACCACAGCGTGCGCGCCGCCGCCGCGCTGGACGAAGCCTGGGCGCTGCTGGCGCGCCTGGAGCGCGCCGGGGACGAAGGACTGGCGCTGCTGTTCGACGACGCCGAGCGCATCGTCGCCAACCTCGAACACGAATTCGACGGGCGCAAGCTGGTCGCGCCGAAGGAGCAGGCATGAAGGCCGAGCCGCACACCCGTCCTGACACCGCCCAATGCCGCAGCCTGCTGGCCGACGGCAGCGTGGTGACGGTCACGGCCACGCGCCGCCCCCGCGGCAGCCTGGCCGAGGTCAAGTGCAGCGCGCCCGGCGCCCCCGCCATCGCCGCGCGCATGCAGCAGGTGGCGCGCCTGGCCCGGCACACCGAGGCGCGCTACGACAGCCGCGACCAGGTCCTGATCAGCATGGACCGCGCGCCCGGCGCCCACGAACGCGACTGGGAACTGGCGGTGGTGCTGGCCGACCGCATGGTGCGTGGGGTCTTGCCGCTGCGCGCCGCGCCGCTGGCGCTGGGCTGGTCCGAGCAGTGGCAGCGCGGGCGCATCGACGGCCACGACGCGCGCCATCCGCCGGCGGACGCGCTGCTCGGCGGCCCCCGGCATTTGCACCATCTTGGTGCATTGTCGGGCCAGCCGGACGTGGCGCAGTCGGTGTCGAGCGCACGCGCCTGGTTCCCGCTGCACAGCGGCGGCATCAACGACAGCCTGTGCTGGGTCGAGGTCAGCGTCTACCCGCTGGAACCCGGCACGGTGCCCCAGGACGAGGCGATCGCGGCCCCGGGCCTGGACAGCGCCCGCCAGCATGCGCTGCGCCAGGCCCTGGCGGGCGCGCGCCATTTCGACGGCGAGACAGCTCCACGCTGGCGCACCACGGTGCGCTTCGGCCAGGACAACTTGCATGGGAACTCCTACGAACTGGCGCTGGTATTGGCCGACCGCATGGCGCGCGGGCGCGAATTCCTGCCGCGCGGGCGCATCATCGCCAGCGGCGCATCAAACGCCTGGCACGCCGGCCAGGTCGAGGGCGTGGAAGGGCTGGCGCCGAAATGCGCGCTGATCGAACGCGAAGCGGCGGCTGGCGACCGCGTGCTGCTGCCGCGCGCCTGGGAGGGCGGCTTGCCCCCCGGCTTGCGCGACGCGCTGCGCGCGAAAGGCGCAAGCCTGGCCTGTGTCGAGCGGATCGGCATTATTTGAGAGGTCTTGCGCGCGCAAGGCCCGGTACTGTCCCGGCTGCTAGAATCGCCGGGCTGGGGATTACCTGAGGATGGAGTCGGATCATGTTCCAGATGTTCGGTTTTGGCGGCGCCCGGTGCCCGCGCTGTGAGCACAAGAATGCGGGCGGCGCCGGCTATTGCGCGGCCTGCGGCATCACGCTGGGCGCGCCCCGGAACAAGCCGGTGCTGGTCGAGAACCGCTGGGTTGCCGGTCCCGACGAGCTGGCCGTATTCTTCGGCGTGAACGCGCTTTCGGGCCTGTTCGTGAAGACGCTGCGCGTGCCTGCCACCGCGCGCGCCTGGATCCTGCAGGGCGACCAGGCCACCGAAGTGCCCCAGGGCGAATACGAGATCGAGGGCTTCTTCACGCGCCTGAACCACCTGCTGCGCGACGGGCATGCCGAGATCCTGATCACGCGGACCAGCGCGCTGCCGGTCGAATTCGCGTTCGAGGACCTGGAGACGGTCGAACACCTGCAGGTGGCGGCGCGCTTCACCGTCAGCCTGCGCGTGGAGAACGTGCCGGCCTTTGCGCGCCACTTCATGACCATGCCCGGCGTGGTCGGCAGCGCCCAGTTGCGCGAACTGCTCGAACCGGCCGTGCGCCAGCTGGCCGCCGAGTTCGTCGGCGCCCAGTCGCTGCGCGAGATGGCCGCCAACCGCGACCTGCGTCCCCAGTTCGACGAACGCCTGCAGGGGGCGCTGCGCCTGCTGCTGGCCCAGTACGGTCTGGGCGTGGCCGGGGTCGACACGCTGGCGCTGCGCCACGACAAGTTCGACGCCAACCGCGCGCGCATCGGCACGCTGTGGCTGGCGGCCGACGAGCGCCGCGTGCAGATGGCGCATGCGCGCCAGCTCGACGAACTCTACGACGAACAGGAATGGCAGCGCATCCGCCGCGAGGAGCACGAGGCGCGCCTGCGCCTGCGCCGCCTGGAGCTGCGCCAGGACGAAGCGCTGGACCGGGCCGAACTTTCCCTCGGCAATGCCGAGCGCGCCCACGGCATCCGGGCGCGCGAGATCGACCTGTATGCACGGGTGGCCGAAGCGAAGTCGCGCCGCGAGGCGATCGAGCGCGGGGCCGGCGAAGTGCTGGCCGAACTCGAGCACGATTTTGCCAAGAAGCGCGGCGAGCGCGCCGGCGAGGAGGCCGAATGGCGGCACCTGCAGGCCCTGGCCCAGATCCGCATGCGCGGCGCGCTCGAGGTGGCGCAGCAGGAAGCGATCGGCGCGCGCCAGCTCGCCCAGCAGCGCTTCGCCCAGACCCTGCTGCTCCAGCAGATCCGCAACAAGGTCGAGCAGGTGAAGGAGATCGCGGACGCCTCGCGCCAGCGCGAGGAATTGGCGCGCCTGCGCGCCGCCGAAGACCTCGCTGCCCGGCGCGCCCGCGCGCTCGACGAGGAAGAGCACGCCGCGCAACTGGGCCTGCTGGCGCTGGCGAACACTGCGCGCCGCCGCGCGCTTGAACGCGAACAGGAATGGGAAGAGCTGGCGGGGCAGCAGCGCATGCGCGAACTGCAGCGCGCCGAAAGCCTGGAAGCCGAGCGCGTGCAGCAGAAGATCGATGCCCTGAAGCGCGAGGGCGGCCAGCAGGACGCGGTCGCCCAGCACGAGAAACTGCTGCGCACCATCGAGGCCGAGCACCGCCAGGCCCAGCGCGCCAAGGAAGTCGAGCTGATGGCCGGGGAGCGCCAGCACGCGCTGCGCCGCGCCGAGCAGGAAGCGCAGTGGCAGCAGGAGCTGCGCCGCCTGGGGCACGAGCGCGCCGAGCGCGCGGCCCAGCTCGACCATGCGCTCGAACTGGCGCGCATCGAGATCGCGCGCGCCGAAGCCATCGGGCGCCTGGACGACACGGCGAAACTGGCGGTCGCCGCCGCGCCGAATGCGGCCGTGCTGGCCGACTACATGAAGACGCGCGTGCACGCGACCATGGATGCGGGTCAGCTCGCCTCCCTGGCCGGCGTGGTGGCGGCCGGCGGCGAACTGAAGGCGGTGGACGCGGCGCGCCTGGCCCAGGAAGCGGCCGAGCAGGAGCGGCTGCGCCGCGACCGCGAGGTCGACAAGGACAGGCGCCACCAGATCGACCTGCTCACGCTCCAGAACGACGTCAACAAGACGGCGCTCGGCGCCCAGGCCAGCGTGGCCGGCGCGCTGGTCCAGGCGGTCGAGGAGGCGCGGCGCTGCGCCCAGGGGCATCCGGCGCGCGCGGGCGACCGTTTCTGCGCCAGCTGCGGCGCGGCACTGCAGGACTGAGCCGGCGATGCAGACAGCCATCGACAAGATCCGCGAACTGCGCGCGCTGCACGACGACGGCCTGCTGAGCCGCCAGGAGTTCGACCAGCGCAAGAACGCGATCCTCGATGCGGTGTACGCGCTCCCCCCGGAAGACAAGGCGGCGCGCGGCACCGAGCTCGGGCTGATGCAGGGCCAGCAGGTCGGTCCGGCCAACCGCCGTTACCGGCTCGAGCGCCTGATCGCGCACGGCGGCATGGGCCAGGTCTGGCAGGCGACCGACCTGGCGACCCACGCGGAGCTGGGCCACAGCGCCCAGGTCGCATTGAAGATCCTGTCGCCGGAACTGACCGAGAGCGCCAGCCACGCCAAGCTGCTGGTGCAGGAGGCCACGCGCGCGCGGCGCCTGGCGCACGAGCACATCGTGCGCGTCTACGACTGGGCCCAGGACCCGGCCACGTCCAGCTATTTCGTCATCATGGAACACCTGGAGGGCGAGGACCTCGACGCCCTGCTGGCGCGCGAGACGCCGCTGCCTTTGGCCCGGGCGCTGGCGCTGCTGGCGCCGGTGGCCGCGGCGCTCGACTACGCCTGGGAGAAGCACGGCCTGGTGCACCGGGACATCAAGCCGGCCAACGTCTTCGTCACCCGGCGGGGCGAGGTCAAGCTGCTCGACTTCGGCATCGCGGCGCGGGCGAGGAAGGGTCAGGGCGCGGTGTCTCTGCTGGAAGCGCCCGGCGTATCGGGCACGCCGGGCTACCGGGCGCCGGAAGCGTCCACCCCGAACCTGGCGCCGGCGCGCACGCTGGACGTGTACGCGGTGGCGGCGATGATCCAGCAGATGGTGGCGGGACAGCTGCCGGCCGCTTCGGTCGGGGCGGCGACGCGGCCGGCGGCCCTCGACGAGGCGCAGTGGCGCGCACTGCTGGGCGGGCTCGCCCACGATCCGGCCGCGCGCCCGGAAAGCGTGTCGGCGCTCCTGATGCTGCTGGAGAGGGTGGAGCTCGGGGAGCCGGACGAGGCGGACGAGCCGGATGCAGCGCTCATCGAAGCCGCTTCCTCTGCGGGCGCCGAAGCCGTGGACGCGGCGCCCGCAGCGGACCTTGCCTCTCCCGCGGCGACGGAGCCGGCGCCGCCTGAACCAGCCCGGCCGGCGCGTGCGCCGCAGCCCTTGAACGAACAGGCCCGCCGCGAGGCCGCCGCCGCGGTGGCAGCCCAGGCCGCGGCCGACAGGCTGCGCCGCGAACAGGAGCGCCGCGCGCGCCAGGAGGCCGAGGAAGCGCGGCGCGCCCGGCGCGAAGCCCTGCGCGAACAGCTGCGCGCGCGCCAGGCGGAAGAGCTCGCGAAGGCGCGCCAGGCCCAGGAGGAGGCCCAGCGCAAGGTGCTGCAGGCCAGGGCCGCGGCGGCCTACCTGGCCGAGCAGGAGCGCACGCGCGCCAGGGCGGGTGCGCCTGGCGAAACGGGCGCACCAGCGCCGGCCGCCGCGCCGACAGCGGCGGCCGCCCCCGTCCTGATGCGCGACCGCTTCCTCGACGGCAGCGCGGAGGGGCCGGAACTGGTGGTGCTGCGCGCCGGACGCTTCCAGATGGGTTCGCCCGAGCACGAGCGCAGGATCGCGATGGCGGCGGGCGCCCAGAAGAACTGGCTGGCGCGCGAGACCCCGCAGCACTGGGTCGGCATCGCGCGCCCTTTCGCGCTGGGGCGCTATCCGGTGACGGTCGGGCAGTGGCGGCTGTTTGCCGAGGCTACCGGCTGGCGCTCCGAAGGCGAGGTCGACTGGGCGGCACCGGGCTTCCCGCAAACCGACGACCATCCGGTGGTCGGCGTGAGCTGGGTCGACGCCCAGCATTACCTCGCCTGGCTCAGCGAGGCCACGGGCGAGCGCTACCGCCTGCCCAGCGAAGCCGAATGGGAATACGCCTGCCGCGCCGGCACGAAGACCGCCTTCAGCTTCGGCGACAGTATCCACACCGACCTGGCCAACTACGACGGCAACTTCACCTACAACGGCGGAGCGCGCGGCGCGTACCGGCGCGGCACCACGCCGGTCACGCATTTCCCGCCCAACCCCTGGGGCCTGCACGACATGCATGGCAACGTCTGGGAATGGGTGCAGGACGTGATGCACGACAGCTACGAGGGCGCGCCGCTCGACGGCAGCGCCTGGGAAGAGGGCGGCGAGCGGGCCCGGCGCATCCTGCGCGGCGGTTCCTGGCTCTACAACCCGCGCTACCTGCGCTCTGCGCTGCGCAACGGTTTCTCGGCCGTGATGTCGAACGACATCGTGGGTTTCCGCGTGGCGCGCGAGCTGCCCGCCGCGGCTTCCGAGGACGAATCCTGAGGGCGATGCCTGCGGGCTAGCGTGCGCCGTGTCCTGGCGCCCGGAGTAGCCTGAGAACTTTCAAAACGGTCTTTTTAGCGTCGTACGAAAGGACACGTCATGAACATCCCCGAACATCTCCGCATCCCGATGATTGTTTTCGGGCTGCAGGCGGCCTTGCTGGCGGGCTGCGCCCTCATCTTCCTGGTGTTGCTGCCGCAGGGGCATTAGAGAGCGAGCGGTCGCGCATGCCGACCGTAGGGTGGGCACTCCGTGCCCACGCGAAAGCGTGCGCGCCGTTGGCCGCGTTTGGAAACGCACGCCTCGATAGTCGCCAGCGCTTCTGGATGATCATTGTTGGCGCTGTCTTCGTGCGTCGTTCTCGATGGGAGCAGGGCTGACTCGATGCGGCTTTCCGCGTGGGCACGGAGTGCCCACCCTACTGTCGAGGCCGACGCAGGGAATCAGGACACGTGACGCTCCGCCGCCGCAGGCGTCTGTCCGCTACGCCCGTCCGGATACGCCCGCGCCGCGAAGCGCGCGCCGCGCGGCCAGCCCTGCAGGCGCTCGGGCGCTGTAACTGGGGTCAGCGGGGTGTCGACGCCGCTGCCCGGATCGGCATGCCAGAAGCCGCCGTCGCGGTGGAACAGCAGCGGCAGGCCGAGCGCGCCCAGGCGCGGCGTGAAGCCGGGCTGGCGCTCGGGGTCGACGATGTAGAAGGCCTCGTGCGCCATGCCCGCGTCGAGCCGGTGCAGCAGGATCGCGTTCGGCAGGACGGCGGTCACCTCCAGCACCGCAATGCCCGGAATGCTGGCCGTCAGTTCGATGCGCATGCCCGGGCGCAGGGTGATGCTCTTGTGCTTGCCCGGCCAGGCGCCGTCGACCAGCAGGCCGTAGCGCGACACGTCCTCGATCTCGAAACCCTCGCGGCCGCGCCGGATCACCGCATGGCGCGCCGACAGGCGGCGCGTCAGGCCGTCGCGGGCGGGGCCGGTGGCGTCGTGGTGCATCAGGCGGATGTCGGCATCGCCGTCGTGGCGGCCGAGTATGCATTCGTCGAGCGCGAACAGGCGCAGCCAGCGGGGGCGCGCGCTCCCGGCGCCGGCGAATTCCAGGCAGGCGCTGCTGGCCGGGCAGGGGTGTCTGGACTCCTCGGCGGGCAGGTCGATCTCGAGCAGCTCTTCGTCCCAGGCAATGCTGGAAAAGCCCAGGTCGATCTTGCCGCCGCGCGCGTCGAGGTCGAGGTGGGCGATGCCGGCGTTGTTGGCGGCGACATCGATGTCGACCCGGCCGCCGGGGAGGGCATCGAGGCGGGCATTGACCCGGGCGATCGAGGCGTCGTCAGCGCTCACGCGCACGTTCTTGTGGGTGGCAAGGAAGGTCTGGTGGATCTCGTGCAGGCTGGCGTCGAGGCGCGGCGCCAGGATCAGGAGGGTGGCCTGCCAGGAGCGCGCCGGCCGCGTGCGGCTGTGCAGTTCCAGTTCGACCCGGTACTGGCCGTGCTCCAGCCCGCGCGAGGAAAATTCGAGGAAGACCGGCAGCCAGTCGCCGCGCAGCGTGCGCGTGAAGCTGTGGCGCTCGCCGCCTTCGAGGCGCAGGCGCGAACTGGCCAGCATCGCCACCTGGGGGGCGCAGTCCGGCGGCATGCCGCGCAATTCCAGCTTGAGCACCTGGCGGCCGCCGGCGGCGCGTGGGTCGAAACCGCTGACATGCAGGTGCGGGCGCCGCAGCGCCGGGGCGACGATCGGCGCCGCGGCGGCGGCTTCAGGCTCGGGCGCGCTCATGGCTTCCGCGCAAGCCGGCTGCGGGTGTCCGTGCGCGCAGGTTCCGTCCCCTGGCAGGACCCAGACAGTGCAATGCGGATGATCAGGATTGGCGCAACGGTTCATGGGACTGGCGGGCTCAGGGACAGGGCAAGCTTACGCGTTTTAGCCCGGCAATGGCGCGCGCCTGGCCGGCGAAAATTGGCTTAAAGCACTATTTCCTATTCTAAATCAATTGCTTTCCGGCAGTGCCGTTTCGTCGCGGCGCGCGGGGCGGCAGCGCAACACGATGGCGGTCAGGTTATCTGGCTGCAGGCCCACCGGCGGGCGCGCTTCCATCTCGTCAAACAGCGCGGCGACCCCGGCCGCGGCGTCGCCCCGGCCGAGCAGGCGCGGCCAGCGCGCGACGAATTCCTGAGGGTCGGTGCAGGACCAGAAGCCGTCGGTGGCAAGCAGCCAGGTCGCGTCCGGGCGCAGCGCGAGGGCCCGGCGGTCGGGCAGGGCGTGCAGCCAGGGCGGCAGGTTCTCGCTGGTGAGCGCAAACAGGCCGTCGTCCAGGCGCAGCGGATCGGCAAAGGTATTGCCCAGGATGAAAGCCTGGGCGATCTGCGGCCAGTGTTCGCCGTGCACCTGGCGCCACCACGCAGCCTCGCCGAGCAGGCCGCTCATTGCGTAAGCCGTGGCCGGCACATGGTCGACCGTGAGCGGGCTCACCCTGCCTGCCCCGATCTCCAGCAGGCGCGAGTCGCCGGCATGCCACAGCAGCGCCTGGCCGCCGGGGGCGATCTCGAGCAGGGTCAGCGTGGTGCCGGGGCGCGGCCCCGGTTCGCCGAGCGCGTCGAAGCGGCGCTGCAGCGCGGCGTGCAGGGCGTCGAGGTGGGCGCACAGGCTGTCGAGATCGGTACAGGCCGGAATGTCCAGCAGTCCGGCGGCGGCGGCTTCGGCGGCTTCCCGACCGTGGCCGTGCCCGCCCATGCCGTCGAGGACGGCCAGGCGCACGTGACCGGGCGGCCAGCCAGGCAACTGCACGCGCTGCGGCGCGCCCCCGGCCAGGAAGGCAGCCCGGCCCCGGGTATCGATGAGGACGCAGTTGTCCTGGTTCTCGGCGCGCAGGACCGGGCCGGCGCCGATGCTGCTCCTCGCCGCCACGTCCAGGTGGGGGCCGAAATCGAGTCCTTCGAACATGACGCGTGTCCTGTTCAGGCAGGCTGGTTGATGGGAACGGGCCGCAGCCCGCCGCAAGGTGTCCATGGTATCGTATAGCATGGTAACTTAGGGTTTTGGCAAAGCCCGCACCCCTCATGCTGATCCGACCTCTCGAAGAAGCCGATCTCCCCCTGTGCGCCCGCCTGCTGCGCGACGCCGCCAGCGAATTCATCGTCCATGAATCGACGCCGGAAGGCGCCGCGACTTTCCTGCGCGAGAACGACGAGCACGGGCTGCGCGCCTATGTGCACAGCGGCCACGTCTACCACGTGGCGCAGATGGATGCGGCGCTGGCCGGCTTCATCGGCGTGCGCGCCAACAGCCACCTGTTCCACCTGTTCGTCGACAAGCGCTGGCATGGGCGCGGCCTGGCGCGCCAGCTCTGGGACGTGGCGCGGCGCGAGGCCGTGGCGCGCGGCGGTTCGGGCGAGTTCACCGTCAATTCCTCGAACCATGCCGTGCCCGTGTACGAGGCCTTCGGCTTCGTGCGCACGGCGCCGACGCAATGCGTGAAGGGACTGTATTTCAACCCGATGCGCTACACGCCAGCTACGCCGGCTTGAAGATCCCATCAGCGCCTGCGCTCGTCCGCGCGGCGTAGCCACAGGCTGCTGGCCCACCCTTCGACGGCGGCGCCTTCGACCTGGGCAGTGACGCGCCACCAGTCGCCATCCTGGCTGCCGGTCGCGGTGACGACCGAGCCCGCCGGCAGCACCGCCACCCGCGCTGCGCCGACGCCGACGGCCGAGCGCAGGTTGAGCGCATCGGCCACACGGTAGCTGCGGCCCGGCAGCGGCGCGTCCTGGTGCACGGCGACCGCCGGCTGGGGCGCGGTGCCGGCAGGCGCCGCCCACCACCATAGCGCGGTCCCGAATGCCCCGGTTCCGGCCACCAGCACGGCCAGGGCGCGCGCGTTGGCGCGGCGCCACCAGGCGCGCGGCGTGAGCCAGGCTGACAGCGCCAGCGTCAGCAGCAGCGCGGCGCCACAGCAGGCCAGCAGGGTGAGGATCGCGGGCATCCTTACGCCTCGATGCGCAGCACGTAATGGCCGGCGACGATGTGGTGCCCGGCCGGGACCAGGCAGGGCGCCTCGAGCGTCGCAGCATCGAGCGCGGCGACGAAGCCGAGGCGCTCGTCGAGGTGGAACAGGGCCTGGGTCGGCGACTGGCGCGCGACGCGCCAGCCGTCAGGCCCGGCCTCGAAAGTGAAGGCCTCGCGCGACAGGCCGAGGCGGTCGGCGCTGCCGGCGTCCATGCCGTCGGCGCCGCGCAGGCAGGCGTTGTCGAACACGCGCAGGGCGCCGAGGGCGGGCGTGCCGCGGCCGAAGGCGATGCGCGCGCCGCCCGGGACCGGCAGCGAGGGCGCCTGCGGCAGGCAGACCAGGGCGCTGTAGCGATCCGCCATCTCGGGCGCGGGCGCCAGCACCCGCAGCTCGAGCCCATCGAGCGGCGCGAAGCGGTTCGGCACGCCGATGCGCTGGCGCCCGCCTGCGCCGATGGCGTAGACCTCGTCGGCCTCGTCGACCGCGAAGCCGATCAGGCAGTCCTCGCCCGGCGCGCACACCGCCAGCTTGCGGTCCAGGCCGAATTCGAGCAGCTGGGCGCCGGTCTCGCGGTAGCGGCTCAGGCGCGGCAGGGCCAGCGCCGCCAGGGCCACGCGCTGGCGCGCCACCGGGGCGAAGGTCGCTTCGCTGCCGGCGTTCGGGTGCGCGCGCTGCAGGGCCGGAGTGGCGGTCAGGTCGGCGTCGTCGAGTGTGCGTGCGCGCGTCTTCCAGACGGCCGGCACGCGGACCGGGGCGGAAACAGGCGGTGTGGCGGCCGGACGGGGCGCAAGCTGCGTGGCCTGCGCGATGCGCGGGATCTGCGTCATGGCCGGCTGGCTGGGCGTGATTCTCAGGAGCAGGCGCCCCGTGCTGCCCGGTGCATCGCCGCGCCGGGTGCGGATCGTGTAGTAGCCGCCGGCGGCATCAAAATGGCACTCGAACGCGTCCTTCGGGCGCACCTGCACTTCGATCGGTGCGTCCGGGCCGTCGTTGATCAGGAGGATGGCGCCGTCCAGCGCGAAGGGCCAGCCCGGCACCGCGTGGGTGGCGCTGGCGGCGTCGTGCCCGAGGACGGTCAGGCGCTGGCCCGGGTAGATGGGGCACACCGTTTCCCAGATGGCGCTGTCGCGCGAGACGCTGACCGAGTACTGCACCTGCTCGCCAGGGGCCGGCAGGTAGACGGCATGGCCGAACTTGACCTCGACCTGGCCCGGCTCCAGCGCTTCCGAGCCGACCACGTGGTAGCGCACCTCGTCGGCGCCGAGCAGGTCGCCGAAGTCCTTCTGGTGCAGCGACTGCAGGGTCTGGGTCAGGTCGCGTACCCGGGCGCCGCGGGTCAGGTGGCGGTCGTCGTCGACCTCGTCCTGCGGCAGCATCAGGGTCACGTGGGAGAAGCAGCGGGTAGGCGCGCGTCCGCGCTGCTCGCGCGGCGCGCGCTCGAGCAGGTCGCGCAGCAGCGGGCGGCGCGCGAACAGCGCCAGGCCAGGCGCCTGCCACAAGGCTTCGGCGTTGAACACATCGCTCACCTTGCCAAGGGATTCGTGTTGGACGTAGACCGGCATGATTAACTCTCCTCTAAAGATTGGGCGCCCGCGGCACCGAACGCTAGCAGGGGGAAGATGAAAAACAGGAGGTGCGAGCCGCCCGCCGACAGAAAGCTCATCGGCTGGCCCATGATCGGGAAAAAGGCCAGGTTCGTGCCCCAGGACAGCAGGAAGTGGCCGAACACGAAGGCCGCTCCGCCGCACAGCACGAAGCAGCGCAGGCGGGCGCGCCAGGCATGGCGGAAGTCGCGCGCCGCCAGGCCCGCCTGCCAGGCGCGCTGGGCCGCATGCAGGAGCGCGCACAGGAACAGGGCCTGCAGCGTCCACAGGGCCAGGCCCGCCAGCAGGCCGTGGCGGTGCAGGAAGAAGGAGGGCGCGAAGTCGTCCTGCACCGCGGGAATCGCCAGGGCATCGGGCGCGCCTTGCCCCAGCGCCGCCAGGCCGAACACGCCGTCGGCGCCCAGCCAGCCGCCGCTGGCGACCGCGCGGGCGCCCAGCAGCAGTTGCTGGCCGGTGTGCGGATGGGCCGCCGGGTCGAGCCAGACCAGGAAGCGCTCGCCGTAGAAATTCCAGTGCGCGATATCCTCGGGACTGGCGCCGCGCAGCAGGGCGACGGCCAGCACTGCGCCGGCCGCGAGCAGCAGCACGCCGCAGGCCACGGCCTTGCGCCGCACGGCGAGCGACCAGGCCAGCAGCATGGCCGCGCCCCAGACCAGCAGCAGGATCAGGGGCGAGTAATCGTCGACCTGGACCAGCGCCACGGCCAGCAGGACCATGAACAGCAGCGCGGGCGAGGCCAGGCGCAGCCAGCGCAGCAGGGCGCCGTTGCGGGTTTCGCCCGCGCCCAGCCCGAGGGCGACGCAGTGGGCCGTCAGCACCGTGAGCGCCAGCTTGGCGAATTCCACGGGCTGGAGGTCGAAGACGCCGGTCTCGTTGCCCCAGCCGACCTGGGCCAGGAGGGCCAGCACCGCGCCGCAGGCCAGGGCCAGCAGCAGCCATTCGACCTGGGCCTGCGACAGGGGGCGGCGGCCCCGGTAGAGCGCAGCCAGGCCGGCCAGGCCCAGGCCCAGCGTGGTGGCGGCGGCGGTCTTCTGGAAGTGGCGCATCCAGGAGGTGTCGGCTGCGGCCGCGCCCAGCTCGAGCTGCAGCAGCAGGCCGCCGGCCAGCAGCAGCACGCCGGTCGCCAGCACCGGATTCGGACGGCGCGCTTGGGTGCCGGACCCGGCGCCGAGCCCAATGCCGTACCAGAGCGCGGCCCAGGCCGGCAGCAAGCTCAGGGCGGGGCCGGGCGCCTGGCCGGCGCGCTGGGACAGCAGCATGGCCAGGCCGGCAAGGACGAGCGCGACGCCGGCGCCGCAGCGCACAGCCAGCCCCGGATGCTTGCGGCAGGCCGTACGCCAGGCAAGGAAGGCGGCGAGCAGGCCGCTGCCCAGCGCCAGGGCGGCGGCCCAGGGCGCCCAGCCCGGCAGCAGCCAGGGCTGGCGCGCTTCCCACTGCCAGGTGACCGCCGCGGGCAGTTCGGTGCGGGTCTCGCCGAACAGGGCAACGCGGCTGACCGGACGCAGCCGCAACTGGTCGCCATCGATATCGGCCAGCAGCCGGGTACGCCCGACCGTGAGCGCGGTGACCCCCGCCAGCGCCTGCTCGCGCAGGGCCAGGTCGACCGGCAGGCCGTCGATCTCGGCCAGCAGCGGCGCGCGCCCGGCGCCGGTGGCGGCCAGCAGGACCGGCGCACCGTCGCCGAAGGCAATGCTGGCGCTGCCCGGAGCGGCCTCGGCATTGCCGATGATGGTCGCGCAGGACAGGTTGCCGCCCAGGCGCAATGGGCGCGCGAAGCCGAGGAAGGCGGGCATGAAGCGGTTCCAGGCGGACAGCAGGCGCGCGCCGGGCGTGGCCTGCGGGCAGGCGCCCTGGGTTTCGCCGTCGCGCCGCACCAGGGCGCCGTCGTAGTCCCAGACGTGGCGGCCGTCGTTCAGGCGCAGGTGGCTGCCGGCAGCCTCCACCGTATAGTGCGTGGCGCCGAGCGTGAAGCGCTGGCCCGCGAGCAGGGCTAGTTCGCCGCTGCGCCGGGATTCGCCCATGGTCTCCAGGCGCAGGCCCTGGATGCCGCTGGCGCTGGCGATCCACCAGCGCCCGGCCTCGTCGCGGCGCAGCCGCAGGTGGCGCGGATCGGCCCCGGGCGCGGCCAGCTCCGCGCGGCCCAGTTCGATGCCCTGGCCGGGCGCCAGCGTGACCGCGATCCGGGCGGGGCTGAAGGCGGGCGGCATGCGCAGCAAGGCCAAGGCCTGCAGCGCGCACGGGAGGAGCAGGGCGGCCGTCGCCAGCGTGCCCACGGCGATGCGTCCGGCGCCCCTCACGCCGCCCTCCGCTCTGCGCTTCGTTCGGCGCTCCTTGCCGGATTTCGGGAGCCGTCGATGCCGCCCTGGGCTGCCGCGATCAGGCGGCTGATCTCCAGCGCATGGCGCGGCCGGTCCTGGGGCCGCAGCGCCAGCAGGGCGCGCAGCAGGGCCAGGGCCGCCGCCGGGTCGCCGCGGCACTCTCCCGCGCCTGCGCAGGCGAGGAAGCGCCCGGCCTCGTCCTCGGCCAGCACCGGGGGCAGGGCGCCGCCCCAGGCCGCGCGCAGCTGGGCGGCGCCTGAACTGCCGTGGGCGCGGTAGGCATCCGCGCAGGCGCCGTGGTAGCGCAGCGTGGCGCCGTCGGTGACGAGATAGAAGAAGATGGCGCCGAGCGCAAAGTAGTCGCTGCGCGCATCGGTCAGGTAGCCTGCGCCCTCGGCCGGGAAGAATTGTTCCGGCGCCTGCCAGCTTGCGGTGCCGGCATAGGAATGCTGCTGCGCGTCGTCCAGGCTGCGGTTGGTGCCGAAGTCGGCCAGCTTGAGCGTGCCGCGGGCGGCGTCGACCAGCAGGTTGGCCGGTTTCAGGTCGAGGTAGCGCCAGCCCTGCTGGTGGACCTTGGCCAGCGCCTGGTTGATCTGGGCCAGCCAGGCCAGCGCCTGGGCCAGGCCGGTGCGCCGGCCGGCAGCCTGGTTGGCCGTCATGTGCGCGGCGAGGTCGCCGTCGAGCAGTTCGAGGGCCAGCGCGGGCAGGCCCTCGTGATGGCCATGGTCGAGCAGGCGTACGATGTGGCGCGCGTCCCAGGGCGCAAGGCTGGACAGGAAGGCGATCTCGCACGCCGCGCATTCGCTCCAGCGCGCCTGCAGCGCGGCGGGCGCACGCGCCATCTGTTCGCGGTTGACCAGCTTGAGCGCGACTTCACCGTCCGGGCCGCCTTCGGCGCGCCAGACCAGGCCATAGGCCGAACCGGCCAGTTGTTCGCGCAGCCGGTAATGGCCGCCCGCGAGTGTCACGATGTCGCCGCTGTCGTACATGCATCCCTCCGCTAATGACGGGGCGGCAGGCGCCGCCGCTGCAGGCTAGCGGAGGGGAGGGGAAAGGGGCGTTGGGTGGACGGACGAAAAAAAGCCGCGTCGGCGACGCGGCTCTTGTGGAGTGGGCTGGATCAGTGGCAGGCTGGATCAGCGGCGGTAGCCGTCGCGGTCCCAGCCGCGGCCATCGCGGTAGCCGTCGCGGTCATGGCCGCGGTCCCAGTCGCGGTCGCGGCCGCCACGGTCACGCCCATGGTCCCAGCCGCGGTGACGCGGTTCGACGTACACCACCTCGGGCTGGCGGTAGTAACGCGGGGCCTCGTAGTAGACCGGGCGCGGCTGGGCGTAGACCGGGGCCGGACCGTAGTTGACCGAGCCGTAGCCGCGGCCGCCGTAATGACGGCGATCGTCGTGGGTGCTGATCGAGTTGCCGACTGCCGCGCCAAGCACGCCGCCGACCAGGGCGCCGGTGCCACCACCCGCACTACCGCCAATTGCTGCGCCGAGCACCGCGCCGACCGCCGTATTGACGCCGCGGTCGCCAGCGAATGCCGAGGGCGAGACGGCAACCGCGGCCAGGATCACCGCACCAAAGCATTTCTTGTTCAACATGGCTTTTCCTTTGTTCCCCGGCGTGGATCGACATGATCGCAAGGAGGCCGGGCATGGACACACTATAGTTCTGCCCGCACAGGGTCTCATCGACTAATACAGACTTTTACAAGTCGGGGTGGTCTCGTAACATTCTTTTGACAAGGCTTGCAGACCGCCGCGCCCGCCCCATCTAACACACACCGCTTCCACTCTTCTCCACACCATGTCAGCTCGCCGTAACCTGTTCACCGTCCTTGCCCTGCTCATTCTCCTGCACGTGTATATCGGGGCGCGGCTGATGCCGGACATGGGATTGGGGCTGGGCGGCATGCTGGCCGGCGTCGTGCTGCTGGCGCTGTCGACCGTGCTGGTGCCGGTCGGCCTGCTGTCCTCCTCGTTGCGGCGGCGGCGCTGGTCCGAGCAACTGGCCTGGTTCGGCCTGCTGGCGATGGGCCTGTTTTCTTCGCTGCTCGTCATTACGTTTCTCCGCGACATCGTCCTGCTCATGGTGCGGGTGAGCGGCTTTGCCAGCCCGGCCTTCACCCACTGGAGCGCGGCCGGGGTGCCGCTGCTGGCGCTGGCGGTCACCCTGATCGGCTTCGTCAACGCGCGCCGCCTGGCGCGGGTGAAGCGGGTCGATGTGCCGATCGCCGGCCTGCCGGAAGAGCTGCATGGTTACTCCATCGCGCAGATTTCCGACATCCACGTCGGCCCGACCATCCGCCGCCCCTACCTGAACGCCATCGTCAACCGCGTCAATGCCCTGAAGGCCGACGCCATCGCGGTCACCGGCGACCTGGTCGACGGCAGCGTGCAGCGCCTGGCCCTGCATACCCAGCCGCTGGCGCGGTTGTCGGCGCCGGACGGCGCCTTTTTCGTGACCGGCAACCACGAATATTACTCGGGCGCCGAGGAGTGGATCGCCGAGGTGCGCCGCCTGGGCCTGACCGTGTTGCTGAACCAGCACGTGGTGCGCGAACGCGGCCGGGCCAAGGTCCTGATCGCCGGCGTGCCGGACTTCACTGCCCACCATTTCGTACCCAGCCACCGCAGCGACCCGCATGCCGCCGCAGCGGGAGCGCCGCGGGGAGTCGATGTGAAGATCCTGCTGGCGCACCAGCCGCGCACGGCGCCGGCCGCCGCCGAGGCCGGATTCGACCTGCAGCTCTCCGGCCACACCCACGGCGGGCAATTCTTCCCCTGGAATTTCTTCGTGCCGCTGCAGCAGCCTTTCGTTGCCGGCCTGCACAAGGTGCGCGCCCTCTGGGTCTACACCAGCCGCGGCACCGGCTACTGGGGGCCGCCCAAGCGTTTCGGGGCGCCTTCGGAGATCACGCTGGTGCGCCTGGTACCGGCGTGACGATAGCCGGCGCGCAGCAAAAACCTGCCATATGCGCTAACCTTCGGGTCCCTAGTACTTGACTGAAGGAATCACCGCATGAACCGCCGCATCCGCATTCCCGCTCTCGGCCTGATGGCCGCCGCCCTGCTGGCCGCATCGGCCCAGGCCGCCAGCCCCGGCAACGATCCCGCCGCGCTGGCCAGGATCCGCGATACCGCGATGGCGAGCGATTATGCCTGGGAACGCACGGCCGACATGACCGACCTGATCGGCCCGCGGTTGTCGGGCTCGGCCGGCGCGGCGGCGGCCGTGACCCAGGTGGCCGATGCGATGCGTAAACTCGGCGCCAAGGTGACCCTGCAGCCGGTGAAGGTGCCGCACTGGGTGCGTGGCGCCGAGAGCGGCGAGCTGGTCGAATACCGCGGGCGCCCGGCCGGCATCACCCAGCGCGTGGTGCTCAGCGCCCTGGGCGGCTCCGGCGCAACCCCGGCCGAGGGCCTGAAGGCCGAAGTGATCGTGGTGTCCAGCTTCGACGAGCTCAAGCAGCGTGCAGGCGAGGTCAAGGGCCGCATCGTCCTGTTCGACGTGCCTTTCGACCAGCACATGGCCGACCGCGGCCTGGCCGGCCAGGCTTATGGCCAGGGTTCGAACTACCGCGTGAACGGCCCGCGCATCGCGGCCGAGATGGGCGCGGCGGCGGCGCTGGTGCGCTCGGTTGGCGGCGCCAACTACCGCCTGCCGCATACCGGCAACTCGGGCCTGCAGGACGGCGCGCGCATCCCGGCCGCCGCCGTCACGGTCGAGGACGCCATGCTGATGAGCCGCCTGGCCAGGCGCGGCCCGCTGGCGATGCGCCTGGTGCTCACGCCGAAGATCCTGCCCGACGCCGACAGCTACAACGTGATCGCCGACCTGCCGGGTACCGACAAGGCCGACGAGGTCGTCATCGTTTCGGGGCACCTCGATTCCTGGGACCTGGCCACCGGCGCCCACGACGACGCGGCGGCCGTCGCCAGCGCCATGGCGGTGTTCGATACGCTCAAGAGACTCGATTACCGCCCGCGCCGCACGATCCGCATGATCGCCTGGATGAACGAGGAAAACGGCACCCGCGGCGCCCGCACCTACCTCGAAGCCCAACAGGCAAACGCCGGCAAGCACATCGGCGCCATCGAGAGCGACAACGGCGTCGGCCGTCCCTTCGGGTTGCGGGCCAGCGTGCCGGCGACCTCGAGCAAGCTGTTCGCGCCGCTGCAGGCGGCCCTGCTGCCGATCGGCGCCGGCGTGTTCCAGCGCCAGGATGCGCTCTCGACCGGCGACCTGTCGGGCCTGGAGCGTGCCGGCGTGCCGAGCTTCGCACCGCTGATCGATACGTCGAGCTATTTCGATTACCACCACACCGCCGCCGACACCCTGGACAAGGTCGACCCCGACCTGCTGCGCCGTCATGTGGCCCTGATGACGGCCACTGCCTGGTTCCTGGCCAACATCGAGGAGCCGATCGGCCGCGCCAACGTGCCGGCGAAGTAAACCGTCCAGCCGGCCAGGCCGGCCGGCGCGGATTGCGTGTGCCCGCGCCCCCCGCCGCGGGCATTTTTTCGCCAGGCGCGGCGGCCGAGGCATCATCATGGTGCGCTGCAAGGTGCGCGCCGGACCGTACGCTGCCAATTCAGCCATTGCGGTAGACTCCCCCGCACATATCTCAACGGAGGACACCATGACTGGACGGAAGAAACTGGCAGGACAGCGTATCGCCGTGCTCGCCGCGGACGGCTTCGAGAAAGTGGAATTGACGGCGCCGGTGGCGGCGCTGCGTGCGGCGGGCGCCGAGGTCGACATCATCTCTTTGAAACGCGGCAAGATCCGCGGCATGAACCTGCACCAGCCCGCCGACCTGGTCGCGGTCGACTGGACGGTCGACGAGGTCAGCGCGCGCGACTACGATGGCCTGCTGATTCCAGGCGGTTTCATGAATCCTGACGCGCTGCGCCAGTCGAGCGAGGTGCGCGATTTCGTGCGCGCCTTCGACCTGCTCGACAAGCCGATCGCCACGCTCTGCCATGGCCCCTGGGTGCTCGCTTCCGCCGGGCTGTTGTCGGGCCGTACGCTGACCTCCTGGCCCGGCGTGCGCGACGACATGGTCCATGCCGGCGCCACCTGGCTCGACCAGGAAGTGGTGCGCGACGGTAACCTCGTGACCAGCCGCGGCCCCCAGGACATGGTGCCTTTTGTCCGCGAAATGGTGCAGCTCTACGCAGGCGGCCCGGCCAGCAATGGCGCGCTGCGCCGCCGCCACTCGGATCCGCAGCGCGAAAGCCCGAGCGCCGTCACCGGCGCCGCGATGCGCTGGATGCCGCGTTCCCCGCTCGGCGCCGTGCTCGGCCTGGCGCTGCTGGGAGCGGGCCTGATGGCCGTCAGCCGGGCAAGCAACGGCGGCAACGGCCGGCGCATCTCGGCCGCCGAAGCGCGCGGCGCCTCGGAGTAAGGCAAGCGTCAAGACAGGCGGGGAGGGCGCGGACGAGTCAAACGATCCGCGCCCGGAAGCGGAATGCTTCCTTGCAGTCTTCCTCGCAATCTTCCTGTCTCTGGTGGGCCTCCGGCGTCGGCCCGGCTGTTCCCGGCCGCGCCCACTGTCCGGCCCTGTGCCCGACCAGGGGGCTACTCGATCAGCACCCGCCGGACGGCGCGCGCATGGCCACGGAACGGCCGCCCGTAGACCGTCTGGATGCCGCTCGCGAAGTTCTCGCCCCAGACCAGCTGGGAGCGCGTTTCATGCGGCTCGGACGACCAGTACCATTCGCGCGCGAACTGCTCGCGCAGGTTGGCGAAGAGCAGCGACAGCTCGCGCCGGTTCGGCAGTTCCCCGCCTTGCGCCCCCGCCCAGTCGATCGCTCCCGGCCAACTGACGTCGCCCAGGTCGCCGGGAAGCAGGATCAGGTGATGGTCGGGTTGCCCATCCTTGCCGAGGATGACCCCGGCGTAGTGCTCGCCTTCCTTCAACGTCTCTCGTAATTGCATATAGATGCCCATCGTGTCCTCGTGCGTCGGTGTGTGCGTCCATGTATGACACCGGCCTCGTCGCTTTAGTTGCCGCTCTGGACACGACCTGGATCAGACCTTTGTTCGATTGCAGAGAAACCAGGGAATTCAGTTGCTGCAGCAGACGGGAAATGTCCAGGGAGGCCAGCACAAGGAAGAAAATGGGCCAGCTAACAACAGGGGCCTTGATCTGACGCAGGCCTGCACCAACCGCGTATTGATCTGACAAGCTGTTCGTGTAGAATCGGATGTTTCATGCGGTCGGTCTCCGCCTGTCGCGGCGCGCCGATGGCGGATTGAATACGGTAACTGGAATGTCACGCTCTCAGCACGATCAGTCGTTCAATTTGACGTCCCTCCGCGGTGCGGCGCCTGCCCGTGCCGCTTCCCATTTCCGCTTCCAGCATGTGCGCTGTTGCATTCCCGCCAGCGCCGCCTGTGCCCGCATTTCCGAGCATCTCGCCCGGCTTGGTTGAGCTCGGCCGACAGCACGCTGTCGTCAGCCGAGCCTGCCCAACCTCATGTTGCCGCCCACCGCGGCCGGCATTTTCAACCTTCGGCAGTTATCTTCACAAGACCGCCAATGGATATCGTAGAGATGAACACGGAACAGAAATCGCAACAACAGAACCTCAACCCTGAGGCCAACGCGCGCCGGCCGCGCCGCCGCATTGCGCGGCAGCTGGTCGAACGCGGGGAGCGCCTGCGCAACCGCGCCGGCGTGATCATCGGCCTGTCCCTCGGCGTGCTGGCCCTGGTCAGCGTGCTCGAGTAAGGCGGCCGGCGGTGGCGCTCATTCGGCCAGGGGGAGCGCCATTTCCGGGCTGTTGGCGCCGGCCCGGTTGACGGCCGGCGTGACCTTGAACCACTCGAAGGCCTCGGGCGGGAGCGCTGCGTTGCGCGCCAGCTCGACCGCCGCCTCGGGCGAGAGCGCCGGATCCAGCCACAGCGCCGCGTCGGCGGCATCGAGCACGACCGGGCGGCGGTCGTGGATGTCGAGCATGCCTTCGCCGGCATCGTCGGTCACGATCACGAAGCCGGCCTCGGCCCGGTTCTCGGTAAACGTGCCGAAATTCGCCAGCGCCAGCATGAACAGGGGCGCACGGTCCTTGCGATGGATGTGCCAGGGCTGCTTCTTGCCTTTTTCGCCGGTCCACTCGTACCAGCCCTCGGCCGGCACGAGCGCGCGCCCGTTCCTGAGCAGACGGCTCCAGTAGCGGTTGGTCAGCTTGTCCAGGCGGGCATTGATGGCGATCGGAATCTTGCCCTCCGCCCATTTCGCGCGGTAGCTCCAGAATACGTCGTCGATACGGCGCTCGCCGTCCTGCAGGTGCATGACGGGGCGATAGCTGCCCGGCGAGACGTTGTAGGCGGGGCTGGACTCGCTGTCGTACACCGCGTCGGCCCAGCCGAACACGTTCGCGTAGTAGCGTGCCGTTTGGCTTTGGTCAAATCGTCCACACATGGGGCCATGGTACTGCAAAAATGGCATCTGCACGATTGCAGCACAGCGGGGCGGTTCGGCACGGCAGGGAGGTGCTATCCTGAGACTGGTTAACATGGGAGGAAACAAGATGGCCGTAGCCTGGCTGAAGGTATTGAAGGCGGTTCCGTGGAGCGACGTGATCGCAGCGGCGCCGCAGGTGGCAAACGGCGCGCGCAAGCTGTGGGATACGGTGGGCCGCAAGCAGGGGGCGCCGGGCGCCATGGCCGAGGAAGCGATCATGCCGGGCCAGGCCGTGGGCGACGACGGCGTGGCGATGCTGGTGGCGCACATCGAGCAGCAGGACGCGGCGATTGCGCAGATGCACAACCAGTTGCGCGACGCCTCGAAACTGATCACCGAACTGGCGGACCAGAACGCCCAGCTGATCGCCAAGATGGAAGCGGCGCGCGGACGCCTGCAGGTGGTCGGGGTCATCGCGGCGTCCGGCCTGCTGGTCAGTTTCGTGTCGCTGGTGCTGGTGCTGGCGCGCACCTGAGGATGGATCGATGAAGTTTGTCCTGCTCCTTTTCTTCCTCTTCATTTTCGTGTCGATGCTGCTCAATTCCAGCCGCAAGCGCGGCATGCTCAACGAGGATGCGAACAAGGCGGTCGCCGGCCTGGCGAGCGCGATGCGCTGGTTCCTGTTCGGCTTGCTGGTCCTGGGCGCGGCCGTGTGCGGAGTCCTGATCTACCAGGGCGCCTGAGGCGCAGGCCGGCGGGTCTGTGTCATGCGTGTCAGGCCGGCGCCGCGTCCTCGCACGATGCGGCCGGCTGCGGCGCCGGGCGCACCTGGGCGTCCATGCACGCGAGCAGCCAGTGCAGCTCGCCGACGATGCGCCGGCGCGCTTGCGTGGGGCCGCGCCGGTAGAAGACCTGGTTGCAATCCTCGCCCGCGCCCCTGATCCCGAGGTCGGCAAACCCCATCTTTTCCAGGCCGCGCCGCGAGCGCAGGTTGTAGTCGTAGACCTTGGCATAGCAGCAGCGCAGTCCGTAGGCCTGTTGCGCCAGCGACAGCAGCAACGCGCCGGCGCGTGGACCGTGGCCCCGGCCCTGGAAGTCCGGTCCCAGCCAGTAATAGAAAAAGCCGACGTCGCGGTGTACCGCCAGGCTGACGCAGCCGATGAAGCCCCATTCGCGGTGCAGCACCGCATGCGGCAGGCGGTTCCCGGCGCGCCAGACGTCGGCCATCCAGTAATGCCAGTCGAGCTCGTCGATGAAAACCGGCAGGCAGCACAGCGCAGCAATCGCCGGGTCGTGGTACTGCCAGAGGAAGTCCTGGGCGTGGTGGTGGGCCAGCGGTTCCAGCGCGAGTTCGGCCGCGCTGCCGCCGGGACCGCGGGTCGACGGGAAGCCTGAGCGCCAGTCGCGCCAGGAACGCAGCGCGTCGACCAGGCGCGCGTAGCGCCCTTCGTCCCGCGCGCGCCCGTGCAGGCTGCTGGCCAGTTCCAGCGCCCGCTCGGCCTTGCCGAGGGCCCGGCAGGCGTCGACCAGGTGCAGGGTGTCCTGCGCGTCGAGCCCGCCGGTGCCGCGCAGGCGCTCGCCGAGCACCGCGGCCAGGGGCCAGTTCCGCCAGCCCGCGGCAAGCGCGAGCAGCGCCTTCAGGCCGGCTGGCGACAGCTGCGCGCCCTGATCCGCGTACAGCGCATGCAGGCGTGCGAGCTGGGCGAAACGCCCTGCCGGACCGGGCGGCGTTGGGGGGCCTGCGAAAGACGGCAGGGCCCGGTCCGTGGACACGTTACCCTTGCCTGTGCAGCGAGCGAACAGCCCGGCCGGATCGGTCATGCCTTCCTCCATGCGCAGCCGGCACCTGCCGGACATTGCGAAGCGGAAATCATACTGCCTCGCCGGCCAGGCTGGAGGGGATGGCTCCGACGCGATGCGCAAGGCTTGAGCCGCCGCATAGTTTACGCAGGCGCGCCGGAAAATCCCTACGCTGCTTGCGCTTGTGCAAGACGAGGGAGCAGGGAAGGCGGGAAGCCGGGCGGCGCCGGCACCAGGTGCGTCTTGTGTTGCCCTCCTTGAATGCCGCATTGAACACGCTGTTGCGCGGATCACGCATCCGCGAAAAAAAGCGATTTTCAAGCTGGCATGAAATCGCCGGGCGCGCACGCATCCCCTCTACAATCGCCTCAGTTAATTGCCGTACGGCATTTTCCACCATCTTCCAGGCCGCCCCTGTCGCGTCCAGCCAAACCTACGCCACCATGTTCAACTCCGTCCAGCGGCTGTTGCCGCTTGCCTGTCTTGCCTTGTATGCCGTGCCACCGTCCGCGCATGCGGCAGGGCCCGAGGCCGATATGACCTTCACCGCCGACACCGCGACGTCCTGGTCGGCGAACGCCACCGTGGCGAGCCAGTACGTGTCGCGGGGCTTCCGCCAGAGCTGGGGCAGGCCCGCCGCCCAGGCCGGCATCGACTTCGTCGGCAAGAACGGCTGGTCGGGCGGCACCTGGTTCTCGACCGTGAGCGATCGCATCGTCGCGGGCGGCTCCCTCGAGTGGGACCTGTACGGCGGCTACAGCGCCGCGCTTGGCCCGCTGGGCTACAGCCTGATGACCCACTATTACAAGTATCCGGGCGCCGCGCTCAGCGGCAGCGGGGTGCGCTACGACTACGGCGAAATCTCCGCCGCGGTGAGCTACAAGGCGCTGTACGCCAAATACAACTACACGGTGACGCGCAACTTCTTCGGCATCGCGAATGCGCGTGGCACCGGCTACCTCGACGGCGGCGCGAACGTCGAGCTCGGCAGCGCCACCACGCTCAACCTGCACGTGGGCGAAGGCCGGGTGGCAGGCGCCGGCAACGACTACTGGAACTGGCGCGACGTCAAGGTGGGCGTTACGCGCAGGCTGGGCCGCGGCTGGAAGGCGACCGGAGCATATACGCGGGCGTTCGGCGCCACCCATGCCTACGAGCGCTATACGGCGGGTGTGCCGGAGCGGGCGGGGCGGATCGATTATTCGGATCCGGGGAAGAATACTTTCGTGGTGTCGTTGACCAAGGTTTTCTGATCGCCCGGTCGGAAATGGAGAAGAGTGTGTGCGATTGCGCCTACGTCAAGGCAGGAAGAATTTACGCCCTCGCGGACCTTGAGACTGCCACCGCCGCCCATACGATAGGAAATGTCTCCAACTCAGACCAACTGAGCGTTTGCCGCTGTCGCGTGATGTGACAGCGGCATTTTTTTTATCTGCGTTCCGGTCGGCGTGGAGCCTGGGGCTCAGCGCTCGCCGCTGAGGTCGATGCGATCGGGACCGAACCGGATCGTGACCTTGCGGTACCCCGTGAGATCGATCATCGGCTGGCCTGCCTCGTCGGTGTAGTTGGCGTAACCGACAACGGCAATTGCTCCATGCGTCAACGGTTCCGGTATCCTTGTGGTTGAGTCCGGTACGAGTTCATAGTAGAAGGCCCGGATGGGGCTGCCGAGAGAACTTGCGGGAGGGTTCGGCTGCCTGAACCATTCGGCGCTCGTCCTGGGCAGGCGTGCCAGGGCCGCCTGGTCGAATACGTAGACGATATCGAATGCGATGGGGGTGTTCTGGTTGGCGCCGCGCGCCACGACCAGGTCGATGTTGTGCAGATCGGGTGCACGCGGCGTCGAACAGGCGGCCAGAAACGCGCACGCCAGCAGCGGCAAGGAACGGAGGATGGCCAAGGTTCGAGAAACTTGCCTGAGGCAGATAGTCTGTCCGGCAGCTTTGGTGTTCGACATGGGAAAGGAGCTGTTCAGGCAATGCGGCATCCTAGCCGATGCAGGTCCTGAAAAACCTCTCGCATTCTCACATCCAGGCTGGAATTGCGGCAGGAGCCAGCGTGCGCCGCGGCAGGCAGGACTGTGTCGAACACAGCAGGGATAAGGTGGTGCCCGAAGCCGGGATCGAACCGGCACGCCATTTCTGGCACGGGATTTTAAGTCCCGGGTGTCTACCAGTTTCACCATTCGGGCAGAGCGCAGGATTCTAGCACAAGCGGGGCGCGGCAGGGTCAGTCTGGCAACATTTTGCTGCATCCGGGCCCTGCAGGGGGCAGGCCGTCTTTGGCTCAGCCATCGAATGGTGTAGCATGCACCCCGGCGCCATGACGGCGCCGCAAGAAGTGCAAGCGAAGTACAAGGACCTACATTGAACATCACGATACACGACGAACTGCGCGCCTTCGTCGACCCGCTTACCGACATCGAATACGCCGCGCTGGAACGCAGCCTGCTCGCCGAAGGCTGCCGCGACGCGCTGGTGCTGTGGGGCGACGTCCTCATCGACGGCCATAACCGCTACGAGATCTGCCGCAAGCACGGCATCGACTTCCGCACCGTCCAGAACGACAAGTTTTCGTCGATCGAGGACGTCATGCTCTGGATGATCGACAACCACCTGGCGCGCCGCAGCGTGTCGGACTTCCAGCGTGGCCTGTTGGCGCTGCGAAAGAAGGAAATCGTCACCGCGCGCATGGCCCAGAAGATGGCCGAGGAGCCGCCTGAGCCGAAACCGGACGACATGGACTCGCGTCCGCCGCCGCCATGGAACACGCGCGAGGAGGTGGCCAAGGCCGCGCGCGTCTCGAGCAACACCATCAGCCAGATCGAACGCATCCAGAAGGCGGCCGCGCCGCAGCTGGTCGACGCGGTGCGCGCCGGCACCATCTCGCTCAGCGCCGCGGCGAATGTCGCCCAGCTGCCGCAGGAGGCCCAGATCGCGGCCGTCGCCGGCGGCAAGAAGGAGTTGCAGCAGGCCGCGCGCCAGGTGCGCGAGCAGAAAATGGCCACCAAGCCGAAGAAGACCGGTCCGGACGGCGAACCGGTCGACGAGAAAGCGGCCCTGAAGGCCGAGATCGCGTCGCTCAAGGACCGGATGGCGACCCTGCTGACCGAGAACGAGATCCTCAAGCAGAAGCTGGCCAACGCCGGACTGTAAGCATCGAACAAAAACGATCACCACAAGGAGACCCGCATGATCCTGTCCCGCCTCGTCGCATCGGCCCTGGCCCTGTCCGGCGCTGCTTTTGTTGCCGGCGCTCCCGCAGCCATCGCCGCACCGGCCGGCCCAGCGGCCCCAGCGGCTCCGGCCTCTGCGAAGACCCCGGCCGCCGACCTGGCGCGCTGGCAGCAGACGGCGCAGCGCGTGACGATCATGCGCGACAAGTGGGGCATTCCCCATGTGTTCGGCAAGAGCGACGCCGATGCGGTGTTCGGGATGATCTATGCCCAGGCCGAGGACGACTTCAACCGCGTCGAACTCAATTACATCAATGCGATGGGACGCCTGGCCGAGGTCGAGGGGGAAAAGGAGATCTGGCGCGACCTGCGCATGAAACTGTATATCCAGCCTGCGGACATGCAGGCCAAGTACGCCGCCAGTCCCGACTGGCTCAAGCAATTGATGGTGGCCTTCGCCGACGGCCTGAACTTCTACCTGCACACGCATCCCGAAGTCAAACCGAAGCTGATCACCCGCTTCGAGCCCTGGATGGCCTTGTCCTTCAGCGAGGGCAGCATCGGCGGCGACATCGAGTCGATCGACCTGAAGGATCTCGAGGCCTTCTACGGCAAGCGCCCGCAGCCCGCATCGGCCAACAGCGTGGCCGACAACCGCAACCTGCTTGACGCCGAGCCGCGCGGCTCGAACGGTTTCGCGATTGCGCCCAAGCTGACGAAAGCCGGGTATCCGCTGTTGATGATCAACCCGCACACCTCGTTCTACTTCCGTCCCGAGATCCACATGGCCAGCGAAGAAGGCCTGAACGCCTATGGCGCGGTGACCTGGGGCCAGTTCTTCATCTACCAGGGCTTCAACGACCGCGCCGGCTGGATGCATACCTCGGGCGGCGGCGACGTCATCGACGAATACCTGGAAACGGTGGTCGAGCGCGGCGGCAAGTTCTTCTACAAGTACGGCAAGGAAGAGCGCGCGCTGCGCGCCGTGCCGGTCACGCTGCCGTACAAGACGGCGAGCGGCAAGCTGGCCAGCCGCACCGTTACCGCTTGGTTCAGCCACCACGGCCCGATCGTGCGAGGCGAGAACGGCAAATGGGTGGCGGTGAAGATGATGGACGAGCCGGTCAAGGCCCTGACCCAGTCCTACACCCGCACCAAGGCGAAGAACTACAACGCCTTCTACGAGGCGATGCAGTTGCGCACGAATTCCTCGAACAACACGGTGTATGCCGATGCCGACGGCAATATCGCCTATTTCCACGGCAATTTCATCCCCAAGCGCGACCCGCGTTTCGACTGGACCAAACCGGTCGACGGCAGCAACCCGGCCACCGAGTGGCAGGGCCTGCACGAGATCAAGGACACGATCACGCTGTTCAACCCGGCCAGCGGCTACATCTCGAACACCAACAACTGGCCGTTCAGCGCGGCGGGTGCGAGCAGCCCCCAGCGCAAGGATTACCCGGACTACATGTGGTCGCTGCCGGAAAACGCGCGCGGCGTGCATGCCGAGCGCGTGCTGAAGGGGGCGAAGGACTTCACGGTCGACAGCCTGATCGCGGCGTCCTACGACAGCTACCTGACCGCCTTCGAGCCGCTGGTGCCGCAACTGGCGAAGGACTACGAGGCCTTGCCTGCCAACGATCCACGCAAGGCGGCGCTGGCTGCCCAGGTGGCGGCGCTGCGTGGCTGGGACCTGCGCTTTGCCACGAGTTCGGTGCCGACTTCGCTGGCCGTTTACTGGGGCCAGGAGATGGTGGCCCATGCAGCGCCGAAGGCGCGCGCCGCCGGAATGCCCTCGGTCGACTACATCACCACTCGCCTGGATGCCGAAGAGCGGCTCGCCGCCCTGCAGCGCGCCTCGGATAAACTCACGAAAGACTTCGGCACCTGGCAGACGCCCTGGGGCGAGATCAACCGCTTCCAGCGCATCAGCGGCGACATCGACCAGCAGTACGACGACAGCAAGCCGAGCTATCCGGTGGCTTTCACCTCGGCCCACTGGGGCTCGCTGGCCTCGTTCGGCATGGTGGCCAAGCAGAAGACCAAACGCATCTACGGAGACCGCGGCAACAGCTTCGTCGCGGCCGTCGAGTTCGGTCCGAAGCTGCGCGCGAAGAGCATCCTGGCCGGCGGCCAGAGCGGCAATCCGGCCTCGAAGCACTTCGCCGACCAGGCCGAGATGTACAGCCGAGGCGAATTCAAGGACGTGCTCTTCTACAAGGAAGACATCGAGAAGGCCCTGGAACGCAAGTACCATCCGGGTCAATAATGTTGGCCAATGAAGGAGCGGCGATGGCGCCTGGTGAAAAGGACAAGATGCTGGCTGGCGAGCTCTACCATCCGGACGCGCCCGAGCTGCTGGCCGAGCTGTCGGCCTGCGCGGCCTGGCTGGCGCGCTACAACGCGGCACTCGGCACGCCCGATTCCTGGGATGCGCTACTGCGTGAACGGCTGGGCGCGGTGGGCGAGGGCGTCATGTTGCGCCCGCCGTTCTACTGCGACTACGGCTACAACATCCACCTCGGCGCGCGCGTCTTCCTGAACTACAACTGCGTGATCCTCGACACCGCGCGCGTGACGATCGGGGACGACACCCGCATCGGCCCGGCGGTGCAGATCTATGCCGCCGACCACCCGCGCGACCCGGATGTGCGCCGCAGCGGCCTCGAATGCGGCAGGCCGGTGACGATCGGCGCGAATGTCTGGATCGGCGGCGGCGCCATCATCCTGCCCGGGGTCACCATTGGCGACGACGCGATCGTCGGGGCGGGCAGCGTCGTCACGCACGACGTACCGGCCGGCGCGACCGTTGCCGGCAACCCGGCGCGTGTCGTCGTTCACGCGCGGCAAGCTTGAGCGGCTCGATCTCTTTGTCAGCTCAACCTGCGCACAACTGAGCTATATCAAACTGTCACAATAACAACGTTATTCGGATTGCCACATCTGCTGGGATGCGTTGTACTGGGTGCCGCAGAGCGCTGTACCTCTTATCCCTTCGCAAGGAGCGCAATCATGAAACGCCACCCCTTTCCCCTGAAAAGCCTGACCGCTGCCGTACTGCTGTGCGTAGCGGCCGGCGCCGAGGCGCAGATCAACGTCTATACCGACCAGGCCGCCTTCCTGGCCGCGGTAGGCGGCTACGGTGTCGATACCTACGACGATCTGACTATCCAGCTCTACGAGAGCCCGTTCGAGCGGACGGCCGGCGCCTACAGCTATACGGCATCGGCGCCAAGCGGGCTTTACGGTGCGGGCAGCGGCGGCGACGGCTGGCTGACGCCGAACGTCGATAACGAGACCATTACCTTCTCCAACTTCGCACCCGGCATCGTCGGCTTCGGCGGCTATTTCTTCGCCTCCGACGTCAACGGCGCCTTCGTGCCGAACGGGACCCTGCTGTTCACGGCAATGGACGGCACTACCCTGAACTACACCCTGAGCGGCGCGACCACTACCAGCTTCCTGGGTTTCGTGTCCAGCTCACCGCTGACTTCGGTCACCCTGGCGTCTGGCGGCAATTACTGGCCGACCGCCAACGACGTGACCCTGGCCATGCCGATTCCCGAGCCTGAAAGCTACGCCATGATGCTGATGGGCCTGGGCGTCGTCGGCTGGTTGCGCCGGCGCCGCACCTGATCCGGTCCGAGCCCGTCGTCCGTCTGCGAAAACGCCGCTGGCCGCGGAGCGCCAGTGGTGCCTACGGCCTTGTCCTTCTTCCCGGAGCGCTGGCGCTGGCACTCGCCCGCTTGCTATAATTGCCGCCACTTCAAAATCCGGGCATGCAGGGCAGGGCTGTGGCGAAACTCTATTTCAGGTATTCGGCGATGAACGCCGGCAAATCGACGGCCCTGCTGCAGGTGGCGCACAACTACGAGGAGCAGGGCCAGCAGGTCGCGCTGTACACGGCCGCCATCGACGACCGCTACGGCGTCGGCCTGATCACCTCGCGCCTGGGCCCGCAGCGCCAGGTCGACGTGTTCAGCGGCGACACCAACTTCCTCGAGGAAGCGCCTCGGGTCGGCTGCGTGCTGGTCGACGAAGCCCAGTTCCTCAGCACCGCGCAAGTCCAGCAGCTGCACCAGCTGGCCCAGGTGCGCGGCGTGCCGGTGATCTGCTACGGCCTGCGCAGCGACTTCCGCGGCGAGCCTTTCCCCGGCTCGGCCTACCTGCTGGCGCTGGCCGACGACATCGAGGAAATCAAGAACATCTGCTCCTGCGGCAAGAAGGCGACGATGAACATTCGCGTCGACGCCCAAGGGCGCCGCATCAAGGAAGGCGAGCAGGTCAGCATCGGCGGCAACGAAAGCTACCGCCAGGCCTGCGGGCGCTGTTTCTACGCCGGCTAAGGTCTTCGTCCCGTGAACCTGCTGTCCGCCTGCGCCGCCGTGGCGCCGGCCTTCCTGTGCAGCCACGGCGACATCCTCCTCTACCTGGTGCCCTCGCTGGCGCTGGCCTTCCTGTTCTGGATGCTCTCGGGTGCCCATCCCGGCTTTTTCGTGCTGACGGCCGTAGGGACCCTGTGCCACGAACTGGCCCACTTTAGCGTCGGCCTGCTCACCAATGCCGAGCCCATCGGCCTGAACCTGATCCCGCGCCGCAAGGGCCGGGTCTGGGAGCTTGGCTCGGTCACCTTCGCCAACCTGCGCTGGTACAACGCCGCGCCGGCCGCGCTCGCACCGCTGCTGGTGCTGCTGGTGCCGCTCACGGTGGCGGCATGGCGTACCCGGCCGGGCTGGCATTTCGAGCCGCTCGACCTGCTGCTGGCGGCGCTGCTGGCGCCCCAGTTCCTCTCGTTCTGGCCGTCGCCGGTCGACTGGCGCCTGGCCCTGCGTTCCTGGCCCTGGCTGCTGGTGCTGGCCTTCGGCGCCGGCGTGTATGGATGGCAGGCGGGCATGTTCCGGCCCTAGCCACTCTCCCCCGAGCTGGCGTGGCACAACAGCAACGTTAGTTTCTTTCTTCTAATACCTTTCATGCAAAGTGGGTCTTGACGCCCTACAATACCGCCCGGCCCGCAGAGGCCAGCCGGCGCTTGCCGCGGCGGTTTTACATTCCACTAGAAGAAGGTTGTCCAGAAATGCGTTTGCTGTTCCTTGTCATGACCGCGCTCCTGCTCCAGGGTTGCGCCGCCGTGTATTCCCTTTCCCCATCCGTCGATGCCGAGGCCTTCCAGGCGCGCGGCAAGTCCGTCGCCGTCCAGTACACGATGCGCGACCGCAGCCCGGCCGATGCCTGCTCGTCGAATATCGTTTTCGTCGTCAATCCTTGCCGCGACGGCAGTCCCGAAGCGCGCGCGGATGAACTGGTCCAGATGCTCGGTGGTTATGGCTTCAAGGCCTGGCGCGATGGCGCCCGCAGCGATGTCCGGCCCGACTACACGATCGTGGTGGACGAGGTCGCCACCGGCTTCGAGCAGAGCACCAAGGACCTGGGCCAGATGATGCTGTCCTCGTTCACGATCGGCCTGTTCCCGGCGATCTCCGACACCCGCCCGTCGCAACTGAGCTACACGCTGTACAGGAACGGCGCGCGCGGCCAGGCCCGGCTGCACCAGCAGGCCGCCTCGACCCACGTCAAGACCCTGGGCGGCATCTATTTCCTGGTGCTGGGGCCGGTCAACCATGAGGCCAACAAGGCGTCCCTGATGACCGAACACGAGCGCGCGCTCCAGAACTGGATCCAGGGCGGCCTGTTCGAATGATCCGTTCCCTCTGCCTGTTCCTGTTGGCGCTGCCGGGGCTGCTGCCCTTGCCGGCGCTGGCCAACGCACTGGTGCCGGCCGACCGCTGGATCGAGAAGGTCGCGGTCGCCAGGCCGGTCATCGCCTACCGGCTCGGCCTGGTCGACCTGGTCACGCCGGGCGGCGAGATCGCCAACGAACTGCCGGCCGCGGCGCGTATCGTGCTCAAGCGCGCCGGTTTTTTCGCTGCCGACGGCGCGCAGCGTGCCCACGTCGGCATGGCGATCCAGTCGCTGGGCGGCGGCAAGGCCGTGGTCGAATATACGGTACGCGGCGGCACGCCCGTGGATGGCCCGGTGCTGTTCCGGGAAGTTGTCAGCACCGAAACCGACAACCATTCGGTGGCCGATGAGAACACCAACATTCGCGTGCTCTCCGGCAACCTGAAACTCTTCGCCCTGGGCTTGCGCACCCGCTTCGACCCAGGCTTCGCGGCGCAGGCGACGCAACTGGCGGCTGACGCACGGGAAGAGGTCGGCTCGCGCGGCCTGCTCAGCTATATCGGAGAGGGCGCGGCCAATGCCCTGGTGGCGACCGTCGAAGGCACGGGCGAAGTCCTGGGCACGCTTGGCGAGATTGCCGCCAGCGAGGAGTTCCAGCGTGGCCTGGCCAGCGCCGCCGACGAGTACAGCCGCCAGCAGGCCGATATGGCGGCCGAGCGGGCCGCCGAGCACAAGCGCATGGCCGCGATGCAGGCGGCGGCCCAGCGCGAGCGCGAGGTGCGTGCCGCCAACGAACGCGCGCGCCAGGCCGGGCAGCAGGCGGAACAGAAAGCGGAGAAGATGCAGCGCGCCGCCGCCGTCCAGCAGCAGGCGGCCGAGCGCCAGCTTGCCCAGGCGGCCCAGCGCAAGGCCGAAAGCGAGGCCCGTGCTGCGCGCCAGGCGGCCGAGCAGAAGGAGCGCGCCGCGCGCCAGGAGGCGGAACGTGCGGCCCGTATCGCCCGTCAGGAGCAGGAGGCGCGCGAGAACGCGGCGCGCCAGATGCGCGGCTTCGTGCAGTCGAGTAATGCTGCGCGCAACAGCACGGCCCTGGCCGACGCCGGCGAGGCGCGTGTCGGCGCCGACCCGGTGCCGGTCGCGAGCAAGCCCAGCCGTGGACGCGCGCGCGCCTGGTGCCGCGTCACCAAAGGCGGCGAGTACTGGTGCAACGGCCCGTTGCAGAACGGCGGCTGGGGCAACACGGTCAAGAAGGCGCTGGCGATGGTCGATTGCCCGGACGGCAGCGGCTATACGCCGACCTACGGCACCGGCGGCACCTCTTTCGATTGCGGCCGCGAGCTGCGCTCGACCGAGCAGGAAATGCCCCTGTACGATCCCTTCTACAAGTACGGCAAGAGCAACTGAGCGAGCCCCGGCAGGCCTTCGGCCGGGGCCGGAGGCAGGCACTGGACAAGCTGTCCACCCCCGCTTAAGCCAACCTTAAGGGCAGGGGACCCCCTGTCGCCCGGCTCTGCATCTTTGCGCTATCCTGTAGAATGGTCTGCGCGCCCCGGATACCGGTGGTATCCGTGCGCTGCCGGCAGACACCACAGTACACGTTCGGAGAACGCATAAATGAAGAAGCAGATGTTGATGATTGCGCTGGCCTTTGCCATGTCCACGCATGCGGTGACCGCACAGCCCGAGAAAGTCGCCTCCACCCAGATGAAGCCGGTCGCGGCCCAGACCCAGGCGGCGTTGTGGGCTTCGCGCGTGCTGGCGCGCTACCACTACAAGGCGATGCCGCTGGACGACGCGATGTCGGAGAAAATCTTCGACAACTACTTCGAATCGCTCGACAGCGAGAAGCTGTACTTCACCCAGGCCGACATCGACCGCTTCGCGCCCATGCGCACCAAGTTCGATGATGCGATCAACAACGAAGAGCTGGCGGTGCCGTTTGCCATCTTCAACCTCTACCAGCAGCGCTTCAACGACCGCATGAACTATGCGCGCGGCCTGCTCAAGACCAAATTCGATTTCACCGTCGACGAGACCCTGCAGCTCGACCGCGAAAAAGCCCCCTGGGCCAAGAACGAGGACGAAGTGCGCGACCTGTGGCGCAAGCGCGTCAAGAACGACTGGCTGCGCCTGAAACTGGCCGGCAAGGACGAGAAGGCGATCCGCGAAACGCTGGACAAGCGCTACGCGGGCTATATCTCGCGCCTGCAAAAGCTCAATAACGAAGACGTGTTCCAGATGTTCATGAACGCGTACGCGACCGCCATCGAGCCGCACACCAACTACCTGGGCCCGCGCTCGGCCGACAACTTCGACATCGCGATGCGCCTCTCGCTCGAAGGCATCGGCGCCGTGCTGCAGACGCGCGACGACTACACCATCATCCGCGAGATCGTCCCGGGCAGCCCGGCGGACAAATCCGGCAAGCTGAAAGTCGGCGACCGCGTCGTCGGCGTGGCCCAGGGCAATGGCCCGTTCACCGATGTGCTTGGCTGGCGCATCGACGACGTGGTCCAGCTGATCCGCGGCGAGAAAGGCTCGACCGTACGCCTGGACGTGATCCCGGGCGACGCCGGCGTCGACGCCAAGCACGTCACCGTCTCGATGGTGCGCAAGAAGATCAGCATGGAAGAGCAGGCCGCCAAGAAATCCATCATCGAGGTCAAGGACAATGGCGTCACGCGCCGCATCGGCGTGATTTCGCTGCCGACCTTCTACCAGGACTTCGAAGCCCGCCGCAAGGGCGACAAGGATTTCAAGAGCGCGACCCGCGACGTCGAGCGCATCCTGGGCGAACTGAAGAAGGACAAGGTCGACAACGTGCTGATCGACCTGCGCAACAACGGCGGCGGTTCGCTGGTCGAGGCGGTCGAGCTGACCGGCCTGTTCATCGACAAGGGCCCGGTGGTGCAGCAGCGCACTGCGGAAGGCCGCGTCGAAGTCGAGGCCGACACCAAGCCCGGCCTGGCCTGGGACGGTCCGATGGGCGTCCTGATCAACCGCGGTTCGGCTTCGGCCTCGGAGATCTTCGCCGCCGCGATCCAGGATTACGGCCGCGGCCTCGTGATCGGCGAGCCGAGCTTCGGCAAGGGCACGGTGCAGACCCTGCTCGACCTGGACCGCTTTTCGCAGTCCGAGAAAGTGCGCTATGGCGAACTGAAGATGACGATCGCCCAGTTCTTCCGCATCAACGGCGGCACCACCCAGTTGCGCGGCGTCACGCCCGACATCAAGCTGCCGGTGCTGTCGGATGTCGAGAACTTCGGCGAATCCTCGTTCAGCAATGCGCTGCCCTGGGTCTCGATCAAGCCGGCGACCTACGTTCCACTGGGTAACCTGAAGGAACTGGTCGACCCGTTGCAAAAACGCCACGAGGCACGCATCGCGAAGGACAAGGATTTCCTCGATCTGCGTGAAGACATCGCGGAAGTCATGCGGATTCGTAAGGAAAATGCGATTTCCCTGAACGAAGCCGTGCGCCGCAAGGAACGCGATGCCCAGGACGCCCGCGCCAAGGCGCGTGAAGCGCGCCTGGCCGGCGGCAAGGGCGCGAATGCGGACGAGCCGGCGGCCGCGCCGGGAGGCAAGGAGGCGCGCAGCAAGGTGCCGGTGCCGACCAAGCCGGTGAAGACCGTGGTTGCCGCACGTAACAGCCCGCAGCAGGACGATGGCCTGCAGGCGGACGAGCGTGCACTGTCGGCCGAGCTGGCCGCCGAGAAGGCCGCCAAGGATGCCAAGGACGTGCTGCTCCAGGAAGCGGCCCACATCCTGGCCGACGAAGCGGGCATGTTGAAGACGGACACCCGCATGGCCTCGCGCGTGATGCCTTACATGAGCTCGGCCAAGCCCTGACGATGGTCGCTGGCAGCGTGCTGAAACGTCCGCCAGCGACTATTCAGAGAAAGAACGTACCAGGAAAGCTTCCAGTTGGAAGCTTTCTTTTTTTAAGTCCAGTGCTGTCGCGCGCAAGGTCCTGCCTGCATGCCGCCTGGCCGACACAACCTGCACCGCTGCTGATCAAGAATGTTCGCGAGCGTACATTCCAAAAGGAAAGAAATTCCAATAGGAAAGCTTCCTGTAGGAAGTATTGTTTCTTTTTGGAATTGAATTCAATTGGAACAGCCCTTTTTTAATGTTGTGATAGCATGATCTTGCTGTTGACATATTTATCACAGTAAAGCCACTCTCATTAAGAAGGAGCAATCATGTCAGTACGTCACCTCGTCATTGCAGCACTGCTCGTTACCGCTGGTGCAGCTCAAGCACAAACCGCCCGCGTTCACCCGGGCACCCTGACCGGCTGGGCCGCCACCAGCGTCGCCGGCGTGTCCGCTTCGGCTGCCCCAGGCACCGTAGTGCAGGCTCCGGCCGCGGTCCCGCCGGTTGCTGCTCCAGGCACCACCGCACCAGAAGCTGCCGAAGTTCCTGAACCGTCGAGCATTGCTCTGCTGCTGGCCGGCGCAATGGGCGTTGGCGCGCTGCGTCGCCGTCGCGCGAAGTAATCCGGCGTTTTGCCCCGAGGGGTGGCATGGCCTTTTCGGGCTTGCCACCCTTTTTTATTTGATAATTTCCCAGGCTTTTCAGGTACAATCCCTTGTGAACGGTCGTGCTTTTTTAGGCGAGCCCGGACGACGATAACAAGGAGACAGTATGGACCTGAACTATACGGATGAAGACCTGGCCTTCCGCGACGAGGTGCGGGCCTTCCTGGCCGCGAACCTGCCGCCGGACCTGCAGCACAAGGTGCGCAGCCACCTGCGCCTGAGCAAGGAAGACAGCGTACGCTGGCACAAGATCCTTGCTGCAAAAGGCTGGGTGGCGCCGGGCTGGCCAGTCGAATTCGGCGGCCCTGGCTGGACGCCGGTGCAGCGCCACATCTTCGAGGAAGAATGCGCGCTGGCGGGCACGCCGCAGATCCTGCCCTTCGGCGTGAGCATGGTGGCGCCGGTGATCATGGCCTTCGGCAGCCCCGAACAGAAAGCCTATTATTTGCCGCGCATCCTGTCCTGCGAGGACTGGTGGTGCCAGGGCTATTCCGAGCCGGGCGCCGGCTCCGATTTGGCTTCCCTGAAGACCACCGCGGTGAGGGATGGCGACCACTACATCGTCAACGGCCAGAAGACCTGGACCACGCTGGCCCAGCACGCCGACATGATCTTCTGCCTGGTACGCACCGATACGGGCGTGCGCAAGCAGGAGGGCATCTCCTTCCTCCTGATCGACATGCACAGCCCGGGCATCACGGTGCGCCCGATCATCATGCTCGACGAAGACCACGAGGTGAACGAAGTCTTCTTCGACAACGTGCGCGTGCCGGTGGCCAATCTCGTCGGCCAGGAAAACCGCGGCTGGACCTATGCCAAGTACCTGCTCGGCCACGAGCGCACGGGCATTGCCGCGGTGGGCCGCTCGAAGCGCGAACTGGCCTTCCTCAAGGGCCTGGCTGCGCGCGAGAGCAGGAACGGCAAGCCCCTGATCGAGGACCCGCTGTTTGCTGCAAAGCTGGCGAACCTCGAGATCGAACTGATGGCGCTGGAAATGACGGTGCTGCGCGTGCTGGCCAAGGCCGACAAGGCGCCAGGTCCGGAAGCCTCGGTGCTGAAGGTGCGCGGCACCGACATCCAGCAGGCGCTGACCGAACTGATGGTCGAAGCGGTCGGCCCGATGGCGCTGCCTTTCGATCCGGCCTACCTCGAAGGCGAGAGCGAACACAGCGTGTTCGACGACGACGACGCGGCGCCGCTGGCTTCATACTACTTCAACTATCGCAAGACCTCCATCTACGGCGGCTCGAACGAGATTCAACGCAACATCATCACCCAGATGATCCTGGGTCTGTGAGGAGAGGGCATGGACTTCAATTTCAACCCTGAGCAGCTCCAGTTCGCCGACGCGCTCAAGCGCTGGATCGGCCGCGACTACGGTTTCGAGGCGCGCCGCGCCATCGTCCACTCGGAGGAAGGCGTCTCGAAGGAGGCCTGGGCCACCCTGACGGAACTGGGCATGACGGCGCTGCCGGTGCCGGAAGAGCAGGGCGGCTTCTCGGGCACGGCCGTCGACATGTTCGTGGTGATGCGCGAACTGGGCCGCGGCCTGGTGGTCGAGCCCTATCTCGCGACCGTGCTCGGCGCCGAATTCCTGCGCCTGGGCGGCCTGCATCCGCAACTGCTCGAGCGTGTCGCAACGGGCGAGCTGAAGCTGGCCTGCGCCCTGGGCGAACGCCAGTCGCGCCACGACATGCGCGACATCGCCACCCGCGCGCAAGCCGATGGCGACGGTTACCTGCTGCACGGCGAGAAAAAGGTGGTGCTGCACGGCGCCCAGGCTGGCATGCTGGTGGTCTCGGCGCGCACGGGTGGCGAGCAGCGCGCCGAGGAGGGCATCAGCCTGTTCGTGGTGCCTGCCGACGCGCACGGCGTGCGCATCACCGGCTACCGCACCCTCGACGGCATGCGCGCCGCCGACCTTGTGCTGGACAACGTGCGCGTCGACGCCACCGCCGTGATCGGTGCGGCCGGGGCCGGCTGGCACATCCTGGACGCGGCCCTCGACTACGGCGCGGCCCTGGTGTGCGCCGAGGCCCTGGGCGCGATGGAGGCGATCTTCGAGGCCACGCTGGAATACCTGAAAACGCGCCAGCAATTCGGCGCCCCGATCGGCAAGTTCCAGGCCCTGCAGCACCGCATGGCGGACATGTACATCCACCTGGAGCAGGCGCGCTCGATGGCCATGCTGGCCGCGGTCAAGCTGGGGTCAAGCGATGCCGCCGAGCGCCGCCGTGCGGTCTCCGCCGCGAAATACCGCATCAGCCAGGCGGCGCGCTTCATCGGCCAGCAGGCGGTGCAGCTGCATGGCGGCATGGGCGTGACCGACGAACTGCCGGCGGCGCACTACTTCAAGCGTCTGGCGACGATCGAGCTGACGCTGGGCGACGCCGACCACCACCTGACGCGCTTCATCGCCCAGCCGGGCTTCAGGGAAGGAGTCGCAGCATGAGCCGCGACTGGTACTTCGAGGACTTCGTGCCCGGCCAGGAAATCGACCTCGGCACGCGTACCGTGAACGAGGACGAGATCATCGCCTTCGCCACCCAGTTCGATCCCCAGCCCTTCCACATCGACAAGGAAGCGGCCGCGAAGTCGATCTATGGCGGCGTCATCGCCAGCGGCTGGCACACCTGCGCGATGATGATGCGCATGGTGGTCGACGGCATGCGCTGCGAGGCTTCGAGCATGGGTTCGCCCGGCCTGAACGGCGTGCGCTGGCTGCAACCGGTGCGCGCCGGCGACACGCTCTCGCTGCGCTACGTGACGAAGGAGGTCAAGGCCTCGAGCTCCAAGCCCGACCGCGGCGTGGTCTGGTCGACCTGGGTCGCCACCAACCAGCGCGGCGAGCGGGTGTGCACGATCGACGGCATGGCGATGTTCCGGCGCCGGCCGGAGGGTGTGCCGGCGTAAATCCTCGACACGTGGCGATACGCCCCGGGCAAGCTGGCGCTTGCCCGTCCGTTGCCGATACGCTGGCGCCGCCCGTAGGGTGGGCACCCTGTTTAGCACAGGGACATAGGTAACACCTGTCTAGAGACATGGGTAACACTGCGTGGTGCTATTTTAGCTGCTGGTGAGGTCGATCTGTGCAACCTGTTGGTGGCAGAAGATGACGTTGAAGACGCCGTCCTGATCCGTCGCTCTGATTGCCACAGGCTCTTGGTACAAACCTTCACCCACAAAGTAACTGCGGCCCTTGAAATTGATCTGGCCGTGCCGCTGTACGGTACGCACGATGTCGCCGTCGTCATATTCGATCGGCGGCAGGTGGGATGGAAAACTGCGCGCACTGGGCTGGTAGCGGGTGGCGGGAGCTTTTTGTCCCAGTGCCTCGTGGGGACGAATCAGGTTGTATTGGTCGCGCCAGGCATCGAAGGCCTCCTGGCACGCGGCAAGCGAGCCATAACCGTAGCGCTCCAGGAGTTCGCGCTTGAGCGTTCGATGAAACCGCTCGTCCTTGCCCTGCGTTTGCGGATGGTGCGGACTGCTATGGCTGACGCGGATACCCAGGCGTACCAGCCACACCTCGAGCCGCGAGATGGATTTATGCCCGGCTGTTCCCCAAGGCGCACCGTTGTCGCAGGTAATGCGCTGCGGCAGTCCATATTTTTGAAACGTCCTTGTAAGCACAGCCTTTGCCTGCGGGCCGTCTTCGCCCGAGCACGCAGCCAGACACAGCGAAAAGCGGGAGTGATCATCCAGTACTGTCAACGGATGGCAGCGGCCGGCCGCTGCATTGGTCAAGGCAAAATGGCCTTTGAAATCCATCTGCCACAAGCTGTTCGGTTCCTCGTGTTCGAAGCGTCCCTTGGCAGGCTTGGTCTGGCTGACATGAGGCACTAGTTGGCGCCCATGCCGTCTCAAAATGGCAGCAATGGTGTTTGGATGCGGTTTGCCCGCGGTCTCGGGGAGCAGTGCTTTGAGCTTGCGGGCACCCCAGCAGGGATACTTGTCGTGCAGGGCCAGCACTGCCGCCTCCAACTCGGCACCGCATCGCTTGGGCGACGACAGAGGACGGCGTGAGCGCTCTTGCAGCCCTTCTGGGCCGTGCTTCCGATACAAATCGAGCCACTTGTAGCCAGTCTTTCGGCTGACGCCGAAAGACTGGCAAAGCGCTGTCATGTTGCTGTCAGACGCATCCGCCAGCATGGCAAATTCAAGACGAGAGGACATACGGGAACTTTCCTTCCAAGGCATCGCACACTCCACTTGTTAGCTGTGCAATGATCATAAAAGGTGTTACCTATGTCTCTAGACAAGTGTTACCTATGTCTCTGTGCTGAACACACCCCGTGCCCACGCCTTACGTGCGCGCCGCCTGGATCGCGACCGTAAAATATCGCTCGCCGAGGCATCCGCAGTCGGCGGCCCGAGTGGAAAGTGCACTACCGCTAACGCTGCGGTATCTGCCGCGTATTGGTTGCGGAGCAGCCAACGGAAGTGGGCAGGTCCGTAGCGCGTGGGCACGGAGTGCCCACCCTACAGGATATTTCCCGTTTCAGCTTGCCGCCGCGATCCGGTAGCAGTTGCGCCCATCCGCCTTGGCCCGGTACAGCTCGGCGTCGGCGGAGCGGATCAGGCTGGCGCTGGGCTGGCCGCTGACCGGCACGATCGATGCGATGCCCATGCTGACGGTCAGCACCGACGCGGTCGGCGAGGCGGCGTGCGGTATCGCGAGCTGGGCCAGTTCGGCCAGCAGGCGGCGCGCCACGCCGGCGGCGCCGGTGGCGTCGAGCTGGGGCAGCAGGATCGCGAATTCCTCGCCGCCGTAGCGCGCCACCATGTCCTGGGCGCGGCCGGCGGTGCGCTGCATGGCGCGCGTCACCTGTTCCAGGCAGACGTCGCCGGCCTGGTGGCCGTAGTAATCGTTGTACATCTTGAAGTGGTCGACGTCGGCCAGGACCAGCGCCAGCGGCAATTGCACGCGCGCGCAGCGCCGCCATTCGGCTTCGATGCGCTCGGTAAAGGCGCGCCGGTTCGCCGCCCCTGTCAGGCTGTCGGTCAGCGTCATCGCGCGCAGCGCGTCGGCCTGGCGCTTGACCGTGAGTTGGGTGCGCACCCGCGCGCGCACCACGGCCGCGTTGACCGGTTTGCTGATGAAGTCGGCCGCGCCGGCGTCCAGGGCGCGCGTCTCGTCCTCGGGACTCTTCAGGGCGGTGACGAAAATGACCGGGATATCCCAGGTGTCGGCGGCGCCGCGCAGCGCCGAGAGCACGTCGTAGCCGTCCATGCCGGGCATGACGGCGTCGAGCAGGATGAGGTCGGGACGCTGGGCGCGCGCCAGCTCGAGGGCCTTCGCGCCGTCGAGCGCGAACAGCACCTCGTGCTCGTCCTGCAGCGCGCTGTGCAGGATCTGGATGTTTTCCATCGCGTCGTCGACGACCAGGATGCGCCCGTTCAGGGCCATGTCGGTCCAGCTCATGAATCTCCCTTTGCTTCCAGTATAGTCCGCACGAGGCCGGCCGCCTGTTCGAATCGCAGCGTGCCGACCGCCTCCTGCAGGGCCGCCGCTGCGCCGGGGGCGAGCATGCCGGCCAGGGCGGGACGCAGGGCTTCGTAGGCGGACATCGCCTTCATGTTGTTATTCTGGAGTAATTCCAACAAGCCTGCCAACGCGTCCGTGCGCATGCTCGTCCCTGCCGGCGCCGCCGTTTCCTCCGGCATGGCCGGCCGGAGTTCATGCGCGGCGTCCGCCACCCGCGCCATGGCGGCGTCGAGGTCGCCCAGGCGCAATGCCAGGTGGGCCTCGTCGGCGCCGCGCAGCGCCTCTTCCAGGTGCAGGGACTGCGCCGCCACCTCGTTCGCACCCAGGTTGGCGGCGACGCCGCGCAGCCGGTGCGCAAGCCGGGCCGCGGCCGGGCGGTCGCCCTGGCGTACCAGCGCACGGATGTCGTCCACCGCCTGCGCCTGGGTCAGCGCGAAGCGCAGGAACACCGAAACGAAGGCCGGGTAGCTGCCGCCGAAGCGCGGCAGGGTCGCCTTCAGGTCGATGCCGGGCAGGATGGGCAGGCCCACCGGTGCCGGAAGCGCCGGCACCGCGCCGCGCCCCTCGCCCGGGCCCGCGCCGGTGACCCGCTCGATCGTGGCGACCAGTTCGTCGACGTCGATCGGCTTGGCCAGGTGCTCGTCCATGCCTGCCGCGAGCGCGCGCTGGCGGTCCTCGAACATCGCGTTGGCACTCATGGCGACGATCGGCAGGGTGCGCAGTCCCGCCGCGCGGATCGCGGCACTGGCCTCGAAGCCGTTCATGACCGGCATCTGCAGGTCCATCAGCACGGCATCGTACTGCGCGTGGCGCGCGTCCTGCTCGGTCAGCATGGACAGGGCGATGCGGCCGTTGGCGGCCAGGTCGACCGTGGCGCCGGCATGCACCAGCACGTAGTTGGCCACTTCCTGGTTGATCGGATTGTCCTCCACCACCAGTACGCGCAGGCCGGCCAGGCGCGCCGCCAGCACCGGTTTCGGGGCCGGCGCCCGGTGCGCGCCGCCGCGCAGTTCGGCCACTGTTTCGCGCAGGGCGGCGCGGGTGAAGGGCTTGCCGAGGATGGCGTCGGGCGCCAGGTCGCCGGCCAGCGCTGCCAGGCGTTCCTTTTCCGGGTCGGCCGCCAGCAGGGCCGTGGGCGGCAGGCTGATGGCGCCATCGGCGCGCGCGTAGGCCAGCACCGCCAGGCCGTCGGGCTCGGGCATGGCGGCGTCGACGAACGCCAGGTCGAAGCGCGGCGCCTCGCGCAACAGGGCCAGCGCCTCGACCCCGCCGGCGGCGCAGGCGACCTCCCAGCCGAAGCCGGCCAGCGTGGCGCGCAAGGCCTGGGCCGCGCTGGCGTTGTCGTCCACCACCAGCACCCGCAGGCGCTCCCCGTCTGCCGGCGTGGCCGCTTCGGCGACGCCGAATTCGAGTTCGGTGTGGAAGGTCGAGCCGGTGTCCGCCTGGCTGTCGACGCCGAGCTCGCCTCCCATCAGCCCGACCAGGCGGCGCGCGATCGACAGGCCGAGTCCGGCGCCGCCGTACTTGCGGCTGGCCGAACTGTCGCCCTGCGAGAAGGGTTCGAACATCCGCTCCCGCATCGCGGGTGCGATGCCGATGCCGGTGTCGCGCACGGTAAAGCGCAGGCGCACGCCTTGTCCGCCGCGCGCCGCCACCTCGACCGCCAGCACGACTTCGCCGCGCTCGGTGAACTTGACCGCGTTGCCGACCAGGTTCAGCAGCACCTGCTCGAGGCGCAGCGGGTCGCCCAGCAGCTGCTCCGGCACGTCCGGGGCGACCGCGAACACCGGTTCCAGGCCCTTGGCCCAGGCCGCCGGACTGCTGAGGATGGCAATGCTCTGCAGGGTGTCGTCCAGGCGGAAGGGCAGGCGTTCGAGGGCGAGCTGGCCGGACTCGATCTTCGAGTAGTCGAGCAGGTCGCTGAGCAGGCCCAGCAGCGAGGTCGAGGCCGCCTTCATGTGGGCCACGTGGCCGCGCTCGCGCCGCCCCAGCGGGGCTTCCTCGAGCAGGCGGGCCAGGCCCATGATCGCGTTCATCGGCGTGCGGATCTCGTGGCTCATGTTGCCGAGGAATTCGCTCTTGGCGCGGTTGGCCTGCTCGGCTTCACGCAGGGCCCGCACCAGCCGGCCCTCGGTGCGCTTCAGGTCGGTCACGTTCATGTGCAGCTTGTAGGCGCCGCGCACCTGGCCATCGCGGTCGATATCGGGCAGGTAGCTGCCCCAGACGTGGATGGCTTCGCCGGGCTGCTCGCCTTCCGGTGCGGGGCGCGGCGGCAGCTCGCATTCGAAGCGCTGCGGCTCGCCTTCCAGCACGGCCGCGAAATACGGGGCGAAGCGGGCATTGTGTTCGGGCGGGATGAGTTCCTCGGCGCGGCGTCCGATGGCGTCCTGTTCGGGCCGGCCGATCCAGGCCAGGCAGGGACGGTTGGCGAAGCGCAGCCTGCCGTCGGCGTCCCAGTAGCTCACCAGCGCCGGCAGGTTGTCGGTGACGGTGCGGATGAAGCGTTCGCGCTGGCGCAACTGGGCGCCGCTGGCGCGCAGGGCGGCGTCGGCGGCCACCCGCGCGCTGATGTCGCGGATCAGGACCTGCATCATGCCGCGCCCACCGATGTCGAGGCGGGTCAGCTTGATGTCGGCGTGGAAGTTGCCGCCGTCGCGGCGCCGGTGCACCCATTCGAACTGGACGCCGCCCGCGTGCAGCGCCTGGCGCATCAGCTCGGTGGCCATCTCATCGGAACGGCGGCCGTTCGGCTGGAACTCGGGCGAGGCGCCGGCCGGCGAGAGCATCAGGAACTCCTCCACCTCGTCATAGCCGAACAGGGTGGCCGCGGCCTGGTTGGCGCTGACGAAGTTGGCGTTATAGGCGAGCAGGGCCTGGGCGTCGCCCGAGGCCTCGAACAGCACCCGGAACATCTCCTCGTTGTCGCGGTTCTGCTGCTCCAGCAGCTTGCGCTCGCTGATGTCGAGCACGACCGCATTGATGCCGACCAGCTCGCGCCCCGGGCCGAATACCGGGTAGTAGCTCGACAGCCAGGAGCGCATCAGGCCGGGCGCGGCCGGCACCGCGCCGGTGGTCTCGACGTCGCGCAGCGGGCGGCCGGTGTCGCGCACGCGGCGGTAGGCCTCCTCGAACACGACGCCGACCTCGCCCAGCAGTTCGGGCAGGGTGCGGCCGAGGTGGTCCTGGGCCGGGACCGCATTCATGGCCGCCAGGTAGTCGTTGATCATCACGAAGCGCAGGTCGCGGTCGACGAAGCACAGGCCCACCGGCGCGGTGGCGTACACGGTCTCCACGCGCGCGTTCAGGCGTTCCAGTTCAACCGTGCGGTCGGCCACCAGCGCCTCCAGGTGCGAGCGGTAGCGCAGCAGCTCGCCCTCGACCTGGCGCAGCGCGTCGGCCACGGTTGCCGCCTCGCGGATCCGGGGCCGGGCCAGGCGCAGCGGCTCGCCGCGTCCGAGCGCGGCCGCCGGTTCGCTCAACTGGCTCACCGAGCGCGCGATCGTGCCGCCGATGCCCCAGGCCAGCAGCAGGCTCAGGCCGAGCAGGGCGGCCGAGCCGGCGACGGTGGCCGGCAGGGTGTGGCCAAGCAGCTCGCGCGCGGCGTCCTCGGGATAGGTGACGGTCACGGTCCAGCCGTGTTGGTCCGAGTGCGAATACACCGCATACCAGTCCGGCTCGCCCGCCTGGCCGGCCAGCGTGACCGCGCCTTCCGGGCTCGCGCCCAATGCCGCCTGCAACGCCGCGTTCATGCGCCCGCCCTGGTGGCGGGTCTGGTCGAGGTTGCGCGCGACCATCAGGCCGTGCTTGTCGAATACCTCGGCCACCCAGCCCGGCGGCAGTTGCTGGGCGCCGAGCAGGTCGGCGATGCGGCGCGGCCGGACCTCGGCCGAGAGCACATAAGCGACCCTGCCGCCGCGCCAGACCGGCACGTCGGCCGAGACCACCGGCGCCTGGCCGGGGCCCGGCGCATACAGGCCGGAGGTGACGGCGTCGCCCTGTTGAAAGACCTTGCGGACCGATTCGAGGTTGGCGACCGGCGGAAGCGGCGTACCGAAGGCCACGTGCGTGCTCAGCAGCGGCCGGCCGTCCCTGCCCGTGAGGACGAAGCCGTGGGCCGGGAATTCGGGGCGCAGCAGTTCGCGCGCGCGCGCATGGAACTGGTCGAGGCTGCGCGCATCGAGCGTGGGCCAGGCGGCCGCCACGCGCGCGGCCGACTCGGCGCTCTCGAGCTCGCGGTCAAGGGCGGCGACCAGGGCGCGCGCCACCGTCGCTGCATCGCGCGCGACGTGCTCGTGCTCGCGCTGGCCGGCGTCGCGGACGAAGGCGATGTAGCCGAACACGATCGGCAGCACGCTGGCGAGGACGAGGACGAAGAGCTTCGAGCGGATCGAAGGAAGGGAGAAACGGCGAAACAAAGGCAAGGAGAACATCCGGGTCGGCGCGGCCTGGCCGGCCGCTTGCCCTCATGGTAGCCGACCCGGGCGGCGGGGAACAGCTCGACGGCCGACGAAGACCGTCAAGCCGCCCGGGATGTAGATGCCCAGCAACAGCTTATGCGTATTTGGCAAGCTCCAGCTTGGCAATCGCGTTGCGGTGCACCTCGTCCGGGCCGTCGGCCAGGCGCAGGGTGCGGTTGCCGGCCCACTGGTAGGCCAGCGGGAAGTCGTCCGAGACGCCGCCGGCGCCGTGGGCCTGGATCGCCCAGTCGAGCACCTGCTGGGCGACGGTCGGGGCCAGCACCTTGATCATCGCGATCTCGGCCTGGGCCTTCTTGTTGCCGACCGTATCCATCAGGTAGGCGGTCTTCAGGGTCAGCAGGCGCGCGGTGTCGATGCGGATGCGCGCTTCGGCGATGCGCTCGCGCCACACGCCCTGTTCGGAGATCTTGCGGCCGAAGGCGACCCGGCTGTCGAGGCGCTTGCACATCAGTTCCAGGGCGCGCTCCGCGACACCGATCGAACGCATGCAGTGGTGGATGCGGCCCGGTCCGAGGCGGCCCTGGGCGATCTCGAAGCCGCGCCCTTCGCCCAGCAGCATGTTGGCGGCGGGGACGCGCACGTTCTCGAACAGGATCTCGCAGTGGCCATGCGGGGCGTCGTCGTAGCCGAACACCGGCAGCGGGCGCTTGATCGTGATGCCCGGCGTGTCGGCCGGCACCAGGATCATCGACTGCTGCTGGTGGCGCGCCGCGTTCGGATCGGTCTTGCCCATGACGATGAAGATCTGGCAGCGCGGGTCGCCCGCGCCCGAGATCCACCACTTGTGGCCGTTGATGACGTATTCATCTCCGTCACGCTCGATGCGGGTGGCGATGTTGGTCGCATCCGACGAGGCCACGTCGGGCTCGGTCATGGCGAAGGCCGAGCGGATCTCGCCGCGCAGCAGGGGCTCGAGCCAGCGCGTCTTGTGTTCCTCGCCGGCGTAGCGCTCCAGGGTCTCCATGTTGCCGGTGTCCGGCGCCGAGCAGTTGAACACCTCTGGCGCCCAGGACACGCGGCCCATGATCTCGCACAGCGGGGCATAGTCGAGGTTGGACAGGCCCTCGGGCGCGCGCGCCGACTTCGGCAGGAACAGATTCCACAGGCCCCGTTCGCGCGCCAGCGGTTTCAGGCGTTCGATCAGTTCGGTCGGTACCCAGCGGTCGCCGGCGGCGCCGTTACGGTCGACTTCTTCCTTGAAGGCCTTTTCGTTCGGATAGATGTGCTCGTCCATGAAGGCGATCAGGCGCGCCTGCAGTTCCTTGCAGCGGTCGGAATACTCGAAATCCATTGCATGTCTCCTTGTTATAGTGGGGGCGCGCCCTCAGCGGTTCGCGAATTGCCAGGCCATCTCGGCCATGGGGCGGGCGGCTTTGCCGTTCTGCAGCGCTTGTGCGCTCGAGGCGGTGCCGTCGACGTAGCGCTTCATGATGCCCTGCATGATGCCGGCCAGGCGGAACATGTTGTAGGCGAGGTAGAAGTTGAAATCCTCGGGGCGGATGGTCTTGCCGGTGCGCTCGCAGTAGCGGCGCACGTATTCTTCCTGGTCGGGAATGCCCAGCGCTGCCAGGTCCAGTCCGGCGATGCCGCGGAACTTGCCCGGCGGGATATGCCAGGACATGCAGTGGTAGGAGAAGTCTGCGAGCGGGTGGCCCAGGGTCGACAGTTCCCAGTCGAGCACGGCGAGGATGCGCGGCTCGGTCGGGTGGAAGATGATGTTATCCAGGCGGAAGTCGCCGTGCACGATGGACGTGTCCTCGCCCGGCGGGATGTTCTTCGGCAGCCATTCGATGAGGCGGTCCATGGCCTCGATGGTCTCGGTTGCGGAGGCCTGGTACTGCTTGGTCCAGCGCTCGATCTGGCGCGCGAAGTAGTTGCCCGGCTTGCCGTAGTCGGCAAGACCGACGGCGGCGTAGTCGATGGTATGGAGCTGGGCGATCACGCGGTTCATCTCGTCGTAGATGGCGCCGCGTTCTTCCTTCGTCATGCCGGGCAGCGACTGCTCCCACAGCACGCGGCCTTCGACGCATTCCATCAGGAAGAAGGCACGGCCGATGACCGATTCGTCGGTGCACAGCACGATCTGGCGCGGCACCGGGAAGCCGGCGCCGTGCAGGGCCTGCATCACGCGGAATTCGCGGTCGATCGCATGCGCCGACGGCAACAGCTTGGCTGCCGGGCCGGGCTTGGTGCGCAGCACGTACTGCTGGCCGCCGGCGCGCAGCTTGAAGGTCGGGTTCGATTGCCCGCCCTTGAACTGCTCGACCTCGAGCGGGCCGGCCGGGAAGTCCGGCGCATGTTCCCGCAACCATGCGGCAAGCGCCTCGACATCGAATTTCTGGGCCTCGGACACCGGTTTGGTGCCCATCATTTCTTCGTACACTGGCGTCTCCTCCTGTGTTGTTGTCGAGTGATTGTAGCCGATGAAATGCACGACCGTGCTATTTGTTTTTGCTATTTTTTCGGCCGTTTTGCCAGGCGAACCGGTGCGCCCGGCGCGAGCTCGGCGTCGTCGTCAGCGTGACCTTTTGTACTGCTCGAACAACTGTTCCATCGTGGTGCTGCGCGCACCCGGCTGCAGCGGGGCAGGGGGCACGTAGTTCACGAAGCGCACCACCCAATCGGCCGGGTCGGCGCCGACGTCGAGCGCATTGATGCAGCCGGCCGTCTGGGCCAGGCCGCCGAGGAAGAGGCGCTGGCCGGTAAGCGCCAGCGAGAGGATGGCGCAGTTGACGCCGCCGTGCAGGACCAGCAGCACGGTGTCCCAGCCGGGGTCGGCGCGCAGTTTCTGGATCGCCGGATGCACGCGGTCCATCATCTCGCCGACCGATTCGCCGCCGAGGAAGCGCTGCTCCGGATTCACCACGCCCTCGAAGGCGCCGGTGAAGGCGCGTTTCAGGTCGGCGGTCGGGATGTTTGAGAGGCGCCCGCCGCGGATCTCGTGCAGCTCGGGCCAGGTGTCGAGCGCGATCTGCTGGCCGCTGGCGGCGAGCACGCGGGTGGCGGTCTCGACGGTGCGCGGCAGGCCGGAGACGATGACGCGGTCGAAACGGATGCCGGCGGCGGCAAAGGCGGCGCCGGCGGCATCGGCCTGGGCCCGGCCCTCCTCGTTGAGCGGGACCTGCTCGGGCAGGACCGGTTTGCCGGCGGCGTCGAAGTAGGTCACGCTGCCGTGGCGCATCAGGAAGACGCGGCGGCGCGTCGGGGCTTGTTCAGGCATCTACAACCTCACGAAAATTGAATCGGACGACAGCAGCGACCGTAGGGTGGGCACGGAGTGCCCACGCGTTACGTGTCGATGCGTTCAGCGTTAGCCGTGATGACTCGCTCGCGGGGCAAAGCGGAGCCACTCACCTGGTTCGTATTCATCGCATGCGTTTCGAGCGGCATCTCGCCGCAGCGGACGATGGCCCCGTGCGTACCGCGTGGGCACGGCGTGCCCACCCTACGAGAACTTCTCGGCCCATCCAGCTCTTGTTTATCTTACACGCATCGCACTGCCGAGCGCGGCATCCTGGCCACAGAAATAAATTCCGACGGTAAATATCGCCCGGTTCTGCCTTAGAATAATCCCCATTTCCAGATCATTCGTAAGGGACTCATGGCAAGGCCGGAAAAAATCCGACTCGGCGAGGTGCTGATCCAGCAAAAGCTGCTGTCCGAAGAGCAGTTGAACCAGGCCCTGGCCGACCAGAAACGCACTGGACGCAAGCTCGGCCGCGTGTTCGTCGAGAACGGCTTCGTGACCGAGGAACAGATTTCGAGCGCACTGGCGCGCCAGCTGAACATCCCCTACGTCAACCTCAAGTTCTACAACATCAGCGACCAGCTGGTGCGCCTGCTGCCGGAAACGGCCGCGCGCCGCTTCCGCGCGCTGGTGCTGGAAGACCGCCGCGAGACGGTGCTGGTCGGCGTGTCCGACCCGACCGACCTGTTCGCCTACGACGAGATCGCGCGCCTGCTGAAGAAGGGCGTGGAGCTGGCGGTGGTCAACGAGACCGAGGTCCTGCACACGATCGACCGCATCTACCGCCGTACCGGCGAGATCACCGACTTCGCCCGCGAGGTCGAGGCCGACATCGGCGACGCCTTTGTCGACTTCGGGGCCATGACCGCGAACCCGGGCCTGGAAGAGGCGCCGGTCGTGAAACTGCTGCAGTCGGTGTTCGACGACGCCGCCCAGGTGCGCGCCTCGGACATCCACATCGAGCCCCAGGAAGGGCGCCTGCAGATCCGCTTCCGCATCGACGGCGTGCTGCACCTGCAGACCGAGGCCGACATCAAGGTCGCCACGCCGCTGGCCCTGCGCCTGAAGCTGATGGCCGACCTGGACATCTCGGAAAAGCGCCTGCCCCAGGACGGCCGCTTCGCCGTCAGGGTCAGGAACCAGCGCATCGACGTGCGTATCTCGACCATGCCGACCCAGTACGGCGAATCGGTCGTCATGCGACTCCTGAGCCAGGCCGGCAATACCCTGCGCCTGGAATCGATCGGCATGCCGCGCCGGATGCTCGAACGCTTCCGCGCCATCGTCCAGCGCCCGAACGGCCTGGTGCTGGTGACCGGACCTACCGGTTCCGGCAAGACCACCACGCTGTACAGCGCGCTGGCCGAACTCAATTCGGTCCAGAAGAAGCTGATCACGGTCGAGGACCCGGTCGAATACCGCCTGCAGGGCATCAACCAGGTCCAGGTGAATGAGAAGATCGAGCTGAGTTTTGCCCGCGTGCTGCGCTCGGCCCTGCGCCAGGATCCGGACATCGTGCTGGTCGGGGAGATGCGCGACCAGGAAACCGCCCAGATCGGCCTGCGCGCCGCCATGACCGGCCACCTGGTGCTCTCGACCCTGCACACCAACGACGCCGCCTCGACCCCGCTGCGCCTGATGGACATGGGCGTGCCGCGCTACATGGTGGGCGGCTCGCTGCAGGCCGTGCTGGCCCAGCGCCTGGTGCGCGTGATCTGCGAAAGCTGCAGCACGCCCTACGCGCCGACGCCGCCGGAACGCACCTGGCTGCGCACCGAACTGGGCGAGCACGCCGACACCACGCCCTTCTTCCACGGGAAGGGCTGCTCGCATTGCAACGGCACCGGCTACCGCGGTCGCACCGGCGTGTACGAACTGCTGGAGATGACGCGCGCCGTGACCGACGCCGCGAATCACCCGGACCCGTCGCACTTCCTGAAGGTGGCGCAGGCCGAGATGGCGGGCGAGACCCTGCGCCGCCACGGCGTGCAGCTGGCCGTGCAGGGACGCACGACGATTGCCGAAGCCATGCGCATCAGTAACCAGGTAGAGGACTGATGCCCTTCTTTGCCTACAAGGGCCGCAACGCGCGCGGCGAGCTGATGCAGGGCGTGCTGGAGGGGCCCGATGCCGGCGCCGTGGCCGACCAGCTGTTCGGCACCGGCGTCACGCCGGTCGAGATCGTGGCGACCACGCGCAAGAGCGCCGCCAACGGCGAAGCACGGAGCTGGTGGGAGCGCGTGCGCGAGAAGCCGGTGAAGTCGATGGACGTGCAGCTGTTCAGCCGCCAGATGCACACCCTGCTCAAGTCCGGCGTGCCCATCATGCGCGGCCTGGCCGGCCTGCAGGAGTCAAGCACCAGTCCGGCTTTCGGCCGCGTCATCAAGGACCTGCGCGAGTCGCTCGACTCGGGACGCGAACTGTCCAGCGCGATGCGGCGTCACCCGGCGGTCTTCTCGAGCTTCTACCTGTCGATGGTGCGGGTGGGCGAAATGACCGGGCGCCTGGAAGAGATCTTCCTGCGCCTGTTCGACCACCTCGAATTCGACCGCGACATGCGCGACCGCGTCAAGGCGGCGCTGCGCTATCCGAGCTTCGTCGTGATCGCAATGGCGCTGGCGATGGTGGTCGTGAACATGTTCGTCATTCCCCAGTTCGCCAAGGTGTTCCAGAGCCTGCACACCGAACTGCCGCTGATGACGCGCATCCTGATGGCGACCTCGCGCTTCACGCTCGACTACTGGCCGCTGCTGCTGGCGGCCACGGTCGGCGGCTTCCTCGGCTTTCGCTCCTGGGTCGGATCGGCCAAGGGGCGCTACAACTGGGACCGCTACAAGCTGCGCCTGCCGATCGCCGGCAAGATCATCCACAAGTCGACCATGTCGCGCTTCGCGCGCAGCTTCGCGCTGTCGATGAGGAGCGGCGTGCCGATGGTGCAGGCGCTGACCGTGGTGTCGCAGACCGCCGACAACGCCTATTTGGCCGCCCGCATCGAACAGATGCGCGACGGCGTCGAGCGCGGCGAAAGCATCCTGCGCACCTCGACCGCCGCCAACGTCTTCACCCCCATCGTGCTGCAGATGATCGCGGTGGGCGAGGAGACCGGTTCGCTCGACGACCTGATGGACGAGATCGCGCTGATGTACGAACGCGAAGTCGATTACGAGCTGAAGACCCTGTCCGCCCAGATCGAGCCCATCCTGATCGTCTTCCTCGGCCTGACGGTGCTGGTGATGGCGCTCGGCATCTTCCTGCCCATCTGGGACCTCGGCCAGGCGGCCCTGCACCGGCAATGACGATGCGATCGGCCCGTTCCGCTGGATCTGCGCGCGGCTTCGCCCTGTTCGAGCTGGCCGTGGCCGCCACCGTGGTCAGCCTGCTGGCCGGCATGTTGCTGAATCGCCTCGTCGCCTACGCGGGCGAATCCGAGCTCGTTGCGGCGAAACAACTCATCAGCTCGCTGCGAACCGCACTCTCGGTACGCTCGGCCCAGGCCCTGTCGAATGGCGGCCAGGCCGCTTTATTGCCAATTGCACATGAAAATCCCATGGATTGGCTGGTGGAACGCCCAAAAAACTACCTTGGCGAGTATTATTCCCCGGATGAATCCACACTCCCAAAGGGGAATTGGTACTTCGACAAAGCGAAACGGACCCTGGTCTATCTATCGGCATCGACCAAAAGTTTTTCTGGCGAGACACCAGAATTTCTTAGGTTCAAGGTAGAATTGCTCCGCGTGCCCAAGCCGGTCGAACCAGATGGACGGAGCAAGGTCACCGAAGGCCTGGTACTGGATGAAGTCGAAAACCAGAAGGTCGCTACTAGTAACTAAAGCGGTTTGTTCCGCGTCCCTTCAATCGGAGAAAAAGTAATGAACAAGAGCATCAAATCGGCCCAAGGCGGCTTCACCCTGATCGAACTGATCGTCGTGATCGTCATCCTCGGCATCCTGGCTGCGACCGCACTGCCCAAATTTACCAACCTGAGCGGCGACGCTCGTCTCGCCAGCCTGAACGCAGCCAGGGGCGCCCTGTCCGCCTCGTCAGCCATGATCCACGGTAAGTTTCTCGTTTCGCCAGGCTCGACCGTCGACGTCGAGGGTACTGCCGTCGACATGAGCACGGCCACCGGCTATCCGGTGATCACGTCTGATGATAACCGTAAGAAGATGCTGGCAGCGGCCGGCCTGGCCGAGACCGATTACGTGGTGTTTGCCGAAGGCGCAGAGGCGACCACCGGCAGCCCGCGTCCGAAAGTTGACGCTGGCAACATCGCCATCGCACCGAAGAGCCTGGAAAAATCGGCCAACGTGGCAAAATGCTTCGTCACCTACGCCCCGGCGTCGGCGAATGCCACCACCGGCATCGTCACCGCCCCGGTCATCACCTTGACCGGCACTGCCGACAGCTGCCAGTAATCCTGTCCTGACGACGTGGCCGGCCTGTATCCTTCCTTGGCTCCGGCCCCCGGCCGCCTCCGGCTTCGGCTTCGCCATCATGGCTTCACCATGGTGGAACTCATCCTCGTCATCGTCCTCGTCGGCATCGTGTCGGCGGTGGCGATGACGCGCTTTTTCGATCGCACGGTCTACGACGCCGAGACCGCAGCCGAGCAGCTGCGCGCCATCCTGCGCTACGGCCAGAAGATCGCGATCGCCCAGAACCGCAACGTCTTCGTCCAGCTCGCCCCGAACCGCATCGCACTGTGCTTCGCCAACGAGGAGCCTTGCGCCGCCCCCAACCAGGTGCGCGCCCCAAGCGAGAACAGCTGGTCCGACGCCACCCGCGCAGCCTGCGGCGTGCGCACCTGGATGTGCGAAGGCCGTCCGGCCAATGTCACCGGCAACGCGAACATCACCGTCATGGGTTTCGACGCCCTCGGCCAGCCTTTCAACCCGCCCCAGGCCAATCAGTTCGGCGGACTGAGCGTCACGATCGTCGGCGGCAGCGCCACCCGCACCGTCAGCGTCGCCGCGGTGACCGGCCATGTTTTCTGAGACCGTGCAGCGACTGCGCCGCCAGCGCGGCGTGACCATGGTCGAGCTGATCATGTTCATCGTGATCGTCGCCATCGCCCTGGCCGGCATCATCATGGTCATGCGCCTGGCCACCGCCAATAGCGCCGATCCGCTGCGCCGCAAGCAGGCGCTGATGATTGCCGAAGGCCTGCTGGAAGAGGTGCGCTCGGCCGGCTTCACCCTGTGCGACCCCAGCTCGCCCGATTTCGACACCCAGGCCGACCCGACCCAATGCACGATCCGGGAGAACTGGGGCCAGCTTGCGCCCGAGCCGGTCAATCCGCGTCCCTTCGACAACGTCAACGACTACGTGGTGCAGCCCAACGTGGACACGGCCGCATTCAACGACGCCGCCGGCCAGCTGGTCGACGTCACCGGCCAGCCGCTCGGCGTGCAGGGCTATGCGGCGACCGTGAACGTCGCGCCGGCCCAGCTGGGCGGCGCAGGCGCCGGCGGCACGCTGGCCAATACCGATGTGCTGCGCATCCGCGTCACCGTCACCTTCGGCGGCGATGGGCCGGTGGTGCTGGAAGCCTACCGCACGCGCCACGCGCGCCCGGGTTTCCAGTGATGGCGCGCCCGGTGTGCGTGTCCCGCGGCGGCGCCCAGCGCGGCTTCACGCTGGTCGAGACGATCATGGTGATCGTCATCATCGGCATCCTTGGCGCCATCGTCGCCGTCTTCATCCGCGCGCCGATCCAGGGTTACGTCGACGCCGTCGCCCGCGCCGAGGCCAGCGACGAGGCCGACCTCGCCCTGCGCCGCATGGCGCGCGACATCCGCCTGGCCCTGCCCAACAGCGTGCGCGTGAACGCGGCCGGCAGCGCCATCGAATTCCTGCTCACCCGGACGGGCGGGCGCTACCTGGCCGAGGAGGATGAAGTGCAGGGCGGCGACACGCTCTCCTTCACCGACGCCGGCGACACGAGCTTCGGCATGGTCGGCACCCTGGCCGAGGCCATCCAGCCCGGCGACTTCATCGCGGTCATGAATCTCGGCGTGCCGGGTGCGGACGCCTACGAGGGCACGACCATGTCGCCGGTGGCGCAGGCGGTGGCGGCGGGCGCGGTCAGCCCCGTGATCACCCTGGGCGTCAACCGCTTCGCGGCGCAGCCGGTGCCGTTGCCTTCTCCGGACGCGCGCTTCCAGGTCGTCGAGGGCGCCGTCTCCTATGTCTGCGAAGCCGCGCCCGACGGCGGCTTCCAGATCCGGCGCTACTCGAACTATGGCGTGAACGCGGCAATGGTCGTGCCGCCGGCGAACGCGCGCGCGGCCGTGCTGGCCGCGCGCGTCACCAACTGCGCGAACGTCTTTCGCGGCGATCACGTGGCCGCCACCAATGCCGGCCTGGTGGTGCTGGCCCTGAGCCTGCGCACCCGCAACCTTGCCGCCCCAGCGGTGCGCCTGGTCCACCAGGTCCACGTCGACAATACGCCATGATGCCGTATTCATTTCATTTTCCGCAGGCGCGCCGCAGCGCCGGCGCCGGCCTGGTCACCGCGATTTTCCTGCTGGTCGTGCTGGCCGGACTGGCGGCCGCCCTGGTCGCCATCTTCGCTACCCAGCGCCAGTCCAGCGCGCTGGACGAGCAGGGCGCACGCGCCTACCAGGCCGCGCGCGCCGGCATCGAGTGGGCCCTGCTGCGGCGCGCGACCGATGCCGCCTACTGCGCCACGGCCTCGGTGAACGGCGCGGTGTCCGCGATCGACCGCTTCCAGCTCCCGGCCGGCACGCTGGCGCCGTTTCGCGTCACGGTCGAATGCTGGATGAATCCGGGGCCGGCCTCGGCCAACGCGAACGTCAACCTGGACCGCCGTCGCATCCGCGCCAGCGCCTGCACGGCGAACGCGGGCGACTGCCCGGCTCCGAACAACAGCGCCGACTACGTCGCGCGCGTGATCGAGGTGCAGATTTGAGCGCGCTGCCACTCTTGCTGCGCCTGTGCGCCTGGTTCGCCATGCTGCTGGCGCTGTGCGCCCCGGCGCGCGCCGACACCGCCATCAGCCTGTGGAAGAGCTTCAACGGCAGCGTCAATTTCACCGGCACCCAGGTGACGCTCCGCACCAAGCCCAACAACAAGGATGCCTGCTCGGTCGCCTCCTCGACCAGCACGCTCAAGGCGAGCCTGAGCCTGCCGAGCAACGCGACGGTGCTGTCGGCACAACTCTACTGGGCCGGCTCCGGCTCCGCCGACAATACCGTGAGCTTCGAAGGCAACTCCGTCACCGCCACGCGCAAGTATTCGTCCAACACGGTCGGCAACGGCATGAAGTATTTCGGCGGCGCCGCCGACGTCACCGACATCGTCAAGAACAAGGGAGCCGGCACCTACGGCTTTTCCGGCCTGACGGTCGCCACCGGCAATCCCTGGTGCGCGTCGCAGGCGGTGCTGGGCGGTTTTTCGCTGCTGGTCATCTACTCGCACCGTGACGAGCCGGAGCGCGTGCTGAACCTGTACGAGGGTTTCCGCTTCTTCCAGAACGGCGAAATCAGCTTCACCGCCACCAACTTCCGCTGGCCCTCGCCCTGGTGGCCGACCCGCGAAAAGGCGCGTGTCGGTCACATCACCTGGGAAGGCGACTCCACCCTGTCGCAGGGCGGCGAGAACCTGATCTTCGAGGGCAATGAGCTGACCGACGACATGAACCCGTCCGGCAACCAGTTCAACTCGAAGAGCAACATCAACCGCGATCCCTCTTCCTACGGAATCGACTTCGACGCCTACGACACCGAGGTGGTGCAGTGGATCTTCTATGCGCCCAGCGTGACCACGACCTACCGCACCGGCCAGGACCTGGTGCTGCTCAATGCCGAGATCCTGGTGGTGCCGACCCTGCCGGTGTCGGACCTCTCGATCGCGATGACGCGCGGCGGCTCGACCGCCGTCGGCGGCAAGGCGACCTATACCCTGGTGGTGTCGAACAACGGCCCCTATACCGAGGCTGGCCCGATCACCGTCACCGACACCCTGCCGGCGGGGATGAGCTTCGTCTCCGCCAGCGGCGTGAACTGGAGCTGCACCAGCAGCGGCCAGGTCGTCACCTGCACCTACAGGCCGTCGATGGCGCCGAACACGACCGCCGCGCCGCTGGTCATCACCGCCGCCGTGAACCAGGCCGGCAGCATGACCAACAACGCCAGCGTGGCCGGCACCTCGGACAACAACAGCGCCAACAACAGCGCCAGCAGCACGTTCACCGCGACCGGCTCCGCGACCGCGATGCCGGGCTACGTGTTCACGTCCGTCCCCTGCGCTCCGAACAAGGCGGTCGACAGCGCCGACTGCCCGCTCTACAACGGGCCGATGACCGGCGGCGCCAACGCCAAGATCTACGTCACGGCCGTGAACGGAACCACGACCATGGCGCTCCACACGACCCAGCAGACCACGGTGCCGATGCAGTTCAGCCTGAGCTGCGACGATCCGGCCAGCGGCAAGGTCGGCGCCGGCTATGCCGGCGCAGTGCTGCCGGTCTGCACCCCGAACGGCGGCGCGCCGGCGGCGGGTACGGCCAGCGCCTGGTCGAGCGCGGTCAAGATGGCCTTTGCCGCCAACAGCGCCTCGGCCGCGGTGACGGCGGCGCAGTCGAACTTCGGCTACCCGGACGTGGGCACAGTCCAGCTGAACCTGCTGGCGAACGGGCGTGTCGCCTCCTCGAATTCCTTCACCGCGCGTCCGCTCCAGCTGGCAGTGCGCAGCATCACCAATGTGCTCGGCGGCGCCAATCCGCGGACGATCACGCCCGACGGCGTCGCCTTCGCCAAGACGGGGGAGGATTTCAATGTCGAAGTCGGCGCCTTGCTGGCCGATGGAACGACGTTCGCGCAGAACTTCGGCAACGAAAAAAATCTGCCGACGGTGTCGTTCGCGCATTCGCCGGCGGCGGGCACGGCGGCGCCGATGAGCGAAGCGGGTACGCTGACGTCGTCGGGCCAGGGAGCGAAGAGCGGTTCGATCGCCGCCACGCTGCAGTACAGCGAGGTCGGCGCCATCAACCTGACGCCGTCGCTGGCCGACTACCTGGCTACCGGCCTGGCCGTGGGCGGCAAGCGCGAGCCGGTCGGCCGCTTCTACCCGGCCTATTACACGACCACGGTGACCGCGCCTTCGCAATGCCAAGCAGAGATGGGGTGCGAGGGCGCGCCCGCGGTCGTGAGCGGCGCGGCCTATTCGGGCCAGCCTTTCGATGTCGAGGTCAAGGCCTACAACCTGGCCGGCGACGAACTGGAGAACTACACCGGGGCCTGGCGCAAACCGGTGACGCTGAGCGCCGTGACGGCGCCGGGGCAGGGCGCCACCACGCGCGCCCTGGTTGGCGGCGAGCTCGGCTCGGACGCCGGCATTGCGCGCCTGACCGGCGCGCCGAACTTCACGCTCGAGACGCCGTTCGACGTCAGCAAGCCCGCGAACACGGCCTGGAGCGCGCCGACACCGATCTACCTGCGGGCAAGCTCGCCGGAGACGGTTGCCGTGGCCAAGACCGGCGCGTTGTCGAGCGGCCTGAAAGCCGTCGCCATCTCGTCCCTGCGCGACGACCCGGCGCAGTCGGCCGAGGATGGCGTAATGATCATCAACGGCCGCCTGAACGTCGGCAGCGCCCAGGGCAGCAACACCCGGCGCACGCCGCTCAGGCTGCAGGCCCAGTACTGGAGCGGCGCGGCATGGGTCAACCACACCGACATCCCGAACCAGGCCTTCACGGCGGCGGCGAACTATACCTCCTGCTGGCGCGACCTGCGGGCCGGCACGGCCACTCCCGCGGCCGGCGATACGGGACTGCAGAACTGCAATACCGCGATCCTGAACAGTCCGAGCGCGACGCAGAATGTCACGCTGACGGGCGGCGCCGGCGTCTACCTGCTGAACGCGCCGGGCGCGGGCCGGGCCGGCAGCGTCTGGGTCCAGCCCACCGGCCATCCCTGGCTGCCGGCGACGCGCGGCAGGGTGAATTTCGGCGCCACCCGCAGCGCGCTGATCTACCTGCGGGAAGTCTATTGACGGCGCGTCAATGATAATCCGGCAGCAGGCTGAATAAACCAGCAACATTTTTTTATCGCTTAGGCGTCGGACTTGAATATAATCAAGCCTTTACGAGACAAACCTCATCGCTGTATCACCACGGTACCCGACCTGCATGCGTTTTTTTAGAAGAGCCAAGAACAGAGAAGGATGGCTGGCGATCAGCCTGCTGCGCGACGGCATCGCCGCCGTCAGCATGCAGACCGCGCCCGAGATCCGTCCCCAGGTCCGTCAGGCGGTCTTCTATCCGGGCAAGGTGGGACCGGAGCTGCTGGAGAAGCTGGGCCGCGAGCTGCATGCGAACGCCTACCGCTGCAGCACGGTACTGGCTGCCGGCGAATACCAGATCCTGTCGGTGGACGCGCCCAACGTGGCGGCGGACGAACTGAAGACCGCGGTGCGCTGGCGCCTGAAGGACATGCTCGACTTCCACATCGACGACGCCACCATCGACGTGCTCGACCTGCCGGTCGACCAGGGCGCGGCGGTGCGCGCCCAGCATTCGATGTTCGCGATCGCGGCGCGCAACAGCATCATCGAGGCGCGCCAGAAGCTGTTTGCCGGGGCAAAAGTCGAACTGTCCGTGATCGACATTCCCGAAATGGCGCAGCGAAACATCGCGGCGATGATCGAGCCGGAAGGGCGCGGCCTGGCCATGCTGTCCTTCAGCGAGGAGGGCGGCCTGCTGACCGTGTCCTACAAGGGCGAACTCTATCTCACGCGGCGCATCGACATCGCGCCCGAGCAGCTGCTCGATCCCGTCCACGAGCGCAGGCACGCCGTGTTCGACCGCGTCACGCTCGAACTGCAGCGCTCGCTCGACAACTTCGAGCGCCAGTACTCCTTCATCAGCGTGGCAAAGCTGGTGCTGGCCCCGTCGACCGTGGTCGGGCTCGAGGATTACCTGTCGAGCAACCTCTACATGCCGGTCGATACCCTCGACCTGGCGAGCCTGTTCGACTTCGGCCGGGCGCCCGAGCTGGCCGACAAGGCCCTGCAGCAGCGCTTCCTGGTGCCGCTCGGCGCGGCCCTGCGCCACGAGGAGACGGTGCTGTGAGCCAGCAGATCAACCTGTTCAACCCGATCTTCCTGCAGCAGAAGAAGATCTTCTCGAGCCGCACCATGGCCCAGGCGCTCGCCGTGCTGGTGCTGGGCGTGGCGGCGATGGCGGCCTACGGCGACATGCGCGTCAAGTCGCTGCAGCGCCAGGCCGACGCGGGCGCGGCGCAACTCCAGCAGCGCCAGGCGCGCCTGGCGGCGGTGACGGCCGAGTTCCCGCCGCGCCAGAAGGATCCGACGCTGGCCGGCGCGGTGAGCGAGGCCGAACGCCAGCTCGGCGCCCTGCGCGAGGTGTCCGGCGTGCTGCAGCGCGGAGAGCTGGGCAACACGCGCGGCTACGCTGAATACTTCCGCGCACTGGCGCGCCAGCATGTCGAAGGGCTGTGGCTGACGGGCATCACCATTCATGGCGCCGGCAACGAGATCGGGGTGCGCGGCCGCGCCCTCGATGCGCAGGCGGTGCCTGGCTACCTGACGCGGCTGACGCGCGAGCCTGTCCTGCAGGGCAAGGGCTTCGGCAGCCTGCAAATTTCGGAGGGAGCGAAAGCGGCGGTCCCGGGCGCGCAGGCGCCGGCCGAGCCGGCGGCGCCCCAGGTTGCGCCGTACGTCGAATTCAGCCTGCAATCGAACAGCGAGGCGCCGCGCCCATGAAAGAACGATGGATCAAACTGGCGGCGCGCATCGACGCCCTGACGCTGCGCGAACGCATCCTGGTGTTCGCGGCCAGCGCGGCCGCCATCGTGTTCCTGATGCACTTCTTCGCGCTCGGACCGCAGCTGCGCAGGCAGGACGCGCTCAATGCCCAGATCAGCCAGCAGAACAACAACATCGAGGGTATCGACAACGAGATCCGCGCGCGGGTCGAGGCGGCCCAGCAGGATCCGGACGCACCGGCGCGCGCGCGCCTGGCGGCGGTACGCAAGGAAATCGAGGACCTGAGCATCCAGCTGCGCGCGATGCAGAACGGCCTGGTGGCTCCCGAGCGCATGGCGCCGCTGCTCGATTCCATCGTGCGCGCCAACGGACGCCTGACGCTGGTGTCGGTGCGCACCCTGCCGGCCGAGTCGGTGCTGGAAGCGGGAAGGCGCGCCGCCGGGCCCGCGCCGGGCACGGCGGCGGCTTCACAAAACACCACGCCCGGCCCGGCCGAGTTGCTGTATCGTCACGGCGTGGAGATCACCGTGCGCGGCGGCTACCTCGACATGATCGACTACATGGCCGCGCTCGAGAGCCTGCCGACCCAGCTGTTCTGGGGCCGCGCCCAGCTCGAGGCCGAGACCTGGCCGGCGTCGCGCCTGACGCTGACGCTCTACACCCTGAGCCTGGACCGCAAATGGATGAAGCTGTGAAGAAGTGCGCCGTGAGACGCGCACTTGCGCTGTGCCTGCTGCTTGCATGCTCGCTGCCGGCCGCCGCCCAGGCGCTGCGCGACCCGACCCGGCCGCCGGCCTCGATGCTGGAAGGGAGTGCGGCTGCGCGCATCGCTCCCGCGGCACCGTCCGCGCCGCGCCTGCAGTCGGTGCTCATCGCGCGCCAGCCGGGCGGGCGCCACGTCGCCGTCATCGACGGCGAGACGGTGCGCCTGGGCGACACGGTGCGCGGCATGCGCGTGACGCGCATGGGCCCCAACGAAGTCGAGCTGGTGCGCGGGCGCGAACGGCGCGTGCTGAAACTGGACGCTCCCGCCAGCCCGCCCCCGTCGGGTGGCGGGCTCGAGCGTGTACGCGGAGACTGACGAGAACAATGACGATGCGAAAACACCTACTCTCCACGAGCGTCCTGTCGGGCGCCGCACTGCTCGGCGCCTGCCAGGTCACGCCGCCGCATGCGACCTATGACGCCATCAAGCGCGAAGTCGCCACCGCCAGCGCCGCCACCAGCGCGCCCCAGCCGGCGAGCGACCCGGTCGCCGACGCCCTGCTGCCGCCGGCGTCGAAGCTGGCGAAGGAATTGCCGAAGGCCCGCCCGGCGCTGGAGGAACGCTTCAACGTCGCCTTCAACAACGTCCCCGCGCAGCAGTTCTTCCGCTCGATCGTGGCCGGCACGCGCTACAACATGCTGGTGCATCCGGAGGTGTCGGGCAGCATCAGCGCCAACCTGAAGGACGTCACCCTGCAGGAAACGCTGGAAGCGATTCGCGAGATGTATGGCTACGACTACAAGATCGAAGGCAACCGCGTGACGATCCGTCCGCTGACCATGCAGACCCGCATGTTCCGCGTGAACTACCTGGTCGGCAACCGCCGCGGCACGTCGAACCTGCGCGTGACCTCGACCTCGGTCTCGAACGCCGGCAATAACAATAATGGCAGCGGCAACCAGGGCCAGGGCGTCGGCAACCAGGGCATGGGCAATAACCAGAACAACCCGAACAACCCGAACGATCCCTACGGCCAGGGCAACAGCCAGATCCAGAGCACCGACGTCAACACCACCTCGGACAACGATTTCTGGACCGACCTGCGTGACGCCATCGAAGCCATCGTCGGTTCGAAGCAGGGCGGGCGCAGCGTGGTGGTCAGCCCGCAGTCGGGCGTGCTCGTGATCCGCGCCATGCCCGAGGAGCTGCGCAACGTCGACGCCTACCTGAAGGCGACCCAGCTCGCGGTCGACCGCCAGGTGATCCTGGAAGCCAAGATCCTCGAAGTCGAGCTGAACGACCAGTTTCAGAGCGGCATCAACTGGGCTTCGTTCGCCTCGATCAAGAGCTCGCACCCGAACCGGGTCTCGGGCGGCCTGATTTCGCCCGGCACTGGCCTGGCGCCGCTGCCCTACACGGGCGGCCAGCCGCCGGTGATCAGCAACGGCACCGGCCTGTCGGCCAGCACCGGCTTTTCGCTGTCGAACGCTGCCAACGCGGCCGGTTCGCTGTTCGGCCTGGCGGTGCAGACGAATAACTTCGCGGCCCTGATCTCCTTCCTGGAGTCGCAGGGCACGGTCCACGTACTGTCGAGCCCGCGCATCGCAGCCGTGAACAACCAGAAGGCGGTGCTGAAGATCGGCACCGACGAGTTCTACGTGACCGGCGTGACCACGACCACCAACAACACCGCCACCGGCAACACCATCACCCCGAGCGTGACGCTGCAGCCCTTCTTCTCGGGCGTGGTGCTGGACGTGACGCCGCAGATCGACGACAGCGGCAACATCCTGCTGCACGTGCATCCCTCGGTGAGCCAGGTCAGCACCGTGACCAAGGGCATCAACCTCGGTTCGGCCGGCTCGCTGACCCTTCCGCTGGCGGCGTCGAGCACCTCGGAACTCGACAGCATCGTGCGCGGCCAGGACGGCCAGGTGGTCGCGATCGGCGGCCTGATGCGCCAGGCGTCGACCGACGACACCAGCCAGCTTCCCGGGGCCGGCAGGGTGCCGGTGCTGGGTGCGCTGTTTCGCAACAAGAACAAGATCAACCAGAAGCGCGAGCTGGTGGTGCTGATCAAGCCGACCATCGTCGACAGCGCCAATAACTGGAACCAGGACCTGCTCGACACCACGCGCCGCATCGAGCAGCTCGATCCGCGCACCCTGGAGCGCAGATAATGTACGAAGCGCATTTCGGCCTGCGCGAGCTGCCGTTCGGCATTACGCCGGACACGAGTTTCTTTTTCGGCAGCCCGCGCTCGCAGGAAGCGCTCAACACCCTGCTGGTGGCGGCCAGGACCGGCGAAGGCTTCATCAAGATCACCGGCGAGGTCGGGACCGGCAAGACGCTGCTGTGCCGCAAGTTCATGGCGACGCTGGGCGAGGATTTCATCACCGCCTGGATCCCGAATCCCTACCTCGAGCCGCGCACCCTGATGCTGGCCCTTGCCGACGAGCTCGAGCTGGTGCTGGACCGCGATGTCGACCAGCACCAGCTCCTGAAAACGCTTACCCACCACCTCCTGATGCTGGCAGGGCAGGGCAAGCGCGTGCTGCTGTGCATCGACGAGGCCCAGGCGCTGCCGCTCGAGACCATGGAGGCGCTGCGCCTGCTGACCAATCTCGAGACGGAAAAGCGCAAGCTGCTGCAGATCGTCCTGTTCGGCCAGCCCGAACTGAACCGCAAGCTGGAACACGAGTCGATCCGCCAGCTCGCCCAGCGCATCACCTTTCACTATCATCTCGGTCCGCTGGACCGGGACGACCTGGACTACTACATCGCGCACCGCCTGCGGGTGGCTGGCTACAACGGCGCGCGCCTGTTCTCGCGCCGCGCGATCGCCCGCCTGTACCGCGCCAGCGGCGGCATCCCGCGCCTGGTGAACATCCTCGCGCACAAGGCGCTGATGCTGTGCTACGGGCAGGGACGGCAGGAGGTGGGCGCGGCCCACGTGGCCGCCGCCGCGCGCGATACCATCGCCATCCAACGCCGCCGCTGGCCATGGCTGGCCGGCGCAAGCGTGCTTGCCGGCATGGCGGGACTTGCCTGGACTTTTGTACGATGAGCCTGATAAATAAAATGTTGCAGGACCTCGATGCGCGCGGCAATGCGCGTGCGGGGGAGGTGCCGCTCGAGGTCAAACCGGTGCCGGGCGGTGCGTCGACCCGCCCGCGCCGCCGGATCGCGGCCATCACCGCCGCGCTGCTGGCAGCGGCACTGGGCGTGGGCGCCATGGTGCTGTTGCCGATCAAGGGCAAGACCTTCGACCCGCGTCCGCCGGCGCCGGCCGCACAGGCCGCGCCGCCTGCCGTGCCGGCGACCGTGGCCGAGCTTGCGCCGGCCGTCAACGCAGCGGCGCCCGCGCCCGCGCAGGCCGAGAGGCCGGCCGCGCAGGACGATCCGGCGCCGGCAGCCGCGCCCGCCCCCGCCGCGCCCCGGCTGCGCGCCGAACAGGACAGGGCAGCGCAGAAGGCCCGTGCCGACGTCGCCCGGGGCGCCGCGCTCAAGCGCAAGGAAATCGCCGCCGGCAGTTTCCCGGACGAAGCGGGTGCGGACGATTCCCGTCCTGCCAACCCGGTCCAGGGCCGCAGCGAAACCGCGCTCCAGCGCGCCGAAAATGGCTACCGCCGCGCCCTGGCCGGCCTGCAGGACGGCCGCGTCGCCGAGGCCATCGCCGGCCTGCAGGCGGCGCTGCGCGCCAATCCAAAACACGATGCCGCGCGCCAGACCCTGGTGGGCCTGCTGATCGAGAACGGGCGCAACGACGAGGCGGTGGCCGAGCTGCAGCAGGCCCTGGCTCTGGACGCGCGCCAGCCGGCGCTGGCGATGCTGCTGGCGCGCCTGCAGATCGAGCGCGGCGGCAGCGGCATCGAGACCCTGCTGCGCACCCTGCCTTACGCGGCGGGCGACGGCGAATACCACGGCTTCCTGGCCGGCGCCCTGCAGCGCCAGGGACGCCAGCGCGAGGCGGTCGAACAATACCAGGCCGCGCTGCGCAGCGCGCCGAACAACGCGGTGTGGTGGATGGGGCTGGGGATCTCGCTGCAGGCCGAAAAGCGCAGCCCCGATGCCGCCGAGGCCTTCCGCCGCGCCAAGGCGGCGGGCACGCTCTCGCCCGAGCTCCAGGGCTTTGTGGAGCGCAGGCTGCAGCAGGTGGCGCGTTAAGGAAGCACTGATTTGTTCTGGCGGATGGGATAGGCCATGAAAAAAAGCGGCCGGCAAGGCGCAAACCGCAGCCATACCGCGTGGTATGGCGAGGATTTGCAACGCAGCAGGGCGTTTTTTCTCCAGGCCAAGACCGCCGTCATGAATAAATCAGTGCTTCCTTAGATCCTGGCCAGGCGCGCCAGGGCGATACGCAAGGTCTCGTCCTGCTTGGCAAAGCAGAAGCGCACGATGCCCGACTCCTTCGGCTGGCTGTAGAAGGGCGAGACGGGAATCGCCGCGACCTTGAATTCGGTGGTCAGCCAGCGCGCGAACTCGGTCTCGGGCAGGCTTGATACGGCGTCATAGCGCACGCACTGGAAATAGGTGCCGTCGGCCGGCAGCAGTTCGAAGCGGGTCCCGGCCAGGCCGGCGCGGAACAGGTCGCGCTTCTTCTGGTAGAAGCCAGGGAGCTCGAGGTAGGGCGCCGGATCCGCCATGTAGCGGGCGAGGCCGTGCTGCATCGGCGTGTTCACCGTGAATACGTTGTATTGGTGGACCTTGCGGAACTCCGCGGTGAGCGCCGCGGGCGCGGCCACATAGCCGATCTTCCAGCCGGTCACGTGGTAGGTCTTGCCGAAACTCGAGACCACGAAGGCGCGCTCGGCCAGCACCGGGTGGCTGGCTACGGATTCGTGGCGCTGGCCGTCGTACACCATGTGTTCGTAGACTTCGTCGGACAGGATGAGGATGCCGGTGCCGGCCACGAGCGCCGCCAGGCGTTCGAGGTCGGCGCGGCGCAGGATGGCGCCGGTCGGATTGTGCGGCGAATTGATGACGATGAGGCGGGTGCGCGGGCTCACCGCGGCTGCCACCTTGTCCCAGGGCACGCTGTAGCCCTGGCCGTCGAGCTCCATCGTCACCGGCACCATCACCCCGCCGGCCAGCGCGATCGCGGGCGCGTAGCTGTCGTAGGCCGGCTCGATGACGATCGCTTCCTCGCCCGGATGCACGCAGCAGAGGATGGCCGTGGTCAGCGCCTGGGTGGCGCCGGCGGTCACGGTGATCTCCAGGTTGGCGTCGTAGCTGCGTCCGTAGAGCCGGCCGATCTTTGCCGCGATCGCTTCGCGCAGGGCCGGCACGCCGCTCATCATCGGATACTGGTTGTGGCCGGCGCGCATGGCCTCGTTCACATGGTCGAGCAGGCGCGGGTCGCAGCCGAAGTCGGGAAAGCCCTGGCCGAGGTTCACGGCGCCGTGCTCGGCGGCGAGGGCGGACATCGTGGAGAAAACGGTGGTGCCGACAGCCGGCAGGCGCGATTGCAGTGCTGGGGTGTTCATGGTCGAAGGTAGAGTTGCGGTATCGATCATTGTACTGCGCCGGCAAGCTGCGTCCTGGTCCAGGCTTCCGGCAGCATGATGCGGAACAGTCCGGCCTGCAGGGTCTTGCGGGCGAGTTTCAGCAGGGCCTTGTCCTTCGTGACCAGGACCTGGGCGCCGGCGTCGCGCGCGATCTCCAGGAACTTCTGGTCGTCGCGGTCGGTGCAGACCGGCAGGCGGACCGGTTTGCTGTCCGGGGCCACCACGGCGATCAAGGCGTCGAAGCGCGCCGCCGCCTGCTCGCGCGCGGCCTCGTCGAGCGGCAGGTGAGGATAATGCAGCACCGTGCGGTATTCGCCGCGGCAGTCGGCGCGGGTGAGGGCCTGGACTTCGCCGGCCTCGAGCGCCTGCAGGAGCAGGTCCCAGCGCTTGTCGTGGAAGACGAACAGATCCAGGCAAACGTTGGTGTCGAGAACGATGCGTTGTGCGGAAGCAGGTATCATATGGGAACTTAATTGCTTTTACGTTTACGATGCTGATTGTATTATCGCCTGCCAAGTCCCTCGACCTCGACACGCCGTCCCCGACCCAGGAACACACGCTCCCCGACTTCGTCGACCGCGCCGCCCAGCTGATCGGTGTGCTGCGCGACCTCTCGCCCGGCCAGGTGGGCGACCTGATGCACATTTCCGACAGCCTCTCGGTGCTGAACGTGGCGCGCTATGCGAGCTGGACGGCGGACCATGGCGACGGCTACCAGGCCGTGATGGCCTTCAACGGCGACGTGTATGCCGGCCTGGACGCGCGCAGCCTGGATGCGAAGGCCACCGCCTTTGCCCAGGCACGCCTGCGTATCCTGTCAGGCCTGTATGGACTACTGCGTCCGCTCGACCTGATCCACCCGTATCGCCTGGAGATGGGCACGAAGCTGGCCAATCCCGGCGGCAAGGACCTCTATACCTTCTGGGGCGAGACCATCACCCGCGCGCTCAACGCCGAGCTGGCGAAGACGCAGTCCGGCGCGCTGGTCAACCTGGCATCGGAAGAGTACTTCAAGTCGGTCAAGCCCAAGCTGCTGGACGCGCCCGTCATCACGCCGGTGTTCGAGGACTGGAAGAACGGGAAATACAAGATCATTTCCTTCTTCGCCAAGCGCGCACGCGGCATGATGGCGCGCTACGCGATCGAGAACGGCATTACCGACCCGGAGGCGCTGAAGGCCTTCGACGTCGACGGCTATGCCTTTGTTCCGTCCGAATCGGGCGAGCGCAACTGGGTGTTCCGGCGCAAAGTCGAGGCGTAGGGTGGGCACCCCGTGCCCACGCGGAACGATGAAAATCGTTGGCGGCGATTACGGCAAGTCGTTAGCGCGGCACCTGGTCGACAAGTCAGGCGTTGGGGGATGCTGCGAACGGTAACATTGATTGTGCATTTGCGCTGCCAACAATGTTCACCGTTCCGCGTGGGCACGGAGTGCCCACCCTACGGACATCACCGCGTAGCGGTGATGTCCTTCGGCGCCGGCTTGGCGCCCGACTTCGCCCAGAACTGCCACCATGGCGCGTCGCCGCTGGCGTTCGGGTTCATGAAGCGGCTGTTCGGGTAGTTGCGCAGGAAGACACGCTGGGTGTCGTCGCGCAGGTCGAACATGCCGAGCTTGTCGTAGGAACGGATCATGATGAACAGCGCTTCCTCGCGCGACGGCGATTCGCTGTAGTCCGAGACCGCGTTCTGGGCGCGGTTGACGGCGGCCAGGTAGGCGCCGCGGCGGTAGTAGTAGTTCGCCACGTGGACCTCGTAGGCGGCCATCGCGTTGATCAGGTAGTTCATGCGCGCGATGGAATCCGGCGCATATTTGCTGTTCGGGAAGCGGTCGACCAGGGCCTTGAAGGCGGCAAAGGCTTCGCGGGTCGCACGCGGATCGCGCTCGGACGGATCCTGCGAGTAGAGCACGCTCATGAAGCCGATCTGGTCGTTGAAGTTGATCAGGCCGCGCAGGTAGTACATGTAGTCGACCTGGGGGTGGTTCGGGTGCAACTTGATGAAGCGCTCGACGGCGGCGAGGGCCTCGGCCTGGTCCTGCGCCTTGTAGTGGGCGTAGGCGATTTCCATCTGCGCCTGGGCGGCGTAGGTGCCGAAGGGGTAGTTCGATTCGAGGCGTCGGAACAGCGTGATCGCTGCTTCGTAGTGGCCGCCGGCCATCTCTTCGCGTGCCTCAGCGTATAATTTCTCCGCTGATTGATTTTGGGTGGCGTCTGTCTTTCCCGGCAACATGCCGCAGCCGGACAGGCCCAACAAGGCACTCGTAGCAAGCACCACCAACAATTTTTTTTGCATAGCTTTTTGCAGAAAAGTTTTACCGAGATTCAACGAACGGCTGATTATAGCCGATGGGACTGACGTGATATTAACTCCTGCGCCGAATTCGGCGGAATTACCCCTGGACTCCGATTTCGACGACGATATCGTTGCCGAGTTTCCCCTTGCCGCCAGCGGCATCGATCTTTCGCCGATCACCCTGCAGCTCGATGCGCAGGCTTGCGGTCAACGCCTCGACAAGGTCGTGGCGGGCCTGGTGCCGCAGTTTTCGCGCAGCCGCCTGCAGCTCTGGTTCGAGCAGGGCCATGTGCTGGTCGACGGCAAGCCGGCGCGCGGCAAGGACACCGCCTATGGCGACGAGACCGTCGTCGTCGAACCGCAGCCGGCGCCGGAAGACACCGCCTTTGCACCGGAAGCGATTGCACTGAACATCGTGTACGAGGACGAGCACATCCTCGTGATCAACAAGCCGGCCGGCCTGGTCGTGCATCCGGGCGCCGGCAACTGGTCGGGCACGCTGCTCAACGGCCTGCTGCACCACGCGCCGCAACTGGCGTCCGTGCCACGCGCCGGCATCGTGCACCGCCTGGACAAGGACACCAGCGGCCTGATGGTGGTCGGCAAGACCCTGGCCGCCCAGACCGACCTGGTGCGGCAGCTGCAGGCGCGCAGCGTCAAGCGCGAGTACTTCGCCCTGGTGTGGGGCACGCCCAACCTGTCGGGCACCATCAATGCGCCGATGGGCCGCCATCCGAAGGACCGCGTCAAGATGGCGGTCTCGACCGGCCTGGGCGCCAAGCCGGCGATCACCCACTACGAGCGCGTCGCCAGCGGCATGCTCGACCGCCGTCCGGTCAGCCTGGTGCGCTGCTCGCTCGAGACCGGCCGCACCCACCAGATCCGCGTGCACATGCTGTCGATCGGCTTCGGCCTGGTCGGCGACTCGGTCTACGGCAAGACCCACCTGAGCCCGGTGTTCCACCGCCAGGCGCTGCAGGCGCGCCGCCTGGGCCTGGTGCACCCGGCCACCGGTGAACAGTGCGAATGGGTGGTCCCGCTGGCCGCGGATTTCGCCGAACTGATCGCGCGCGCCGGCATCGCCGAGCCGCAAGCCTCCTGATGGACGCCGCCGACCTGGTCATCCCCGACTGGCCGGCGCTGCCGGCCAATATCGGCGCCCTGGCCACCACGCGCGCCGGCGGGGTCTCGACCGGACCCTACGACGACGGCCGCGGTGGCGGCGGGCTGAACCTCGGCATGCACGTGGGCGACGACCCGGCGGCCGTGGCGGAAAACCGTGCGCGCCTGCAGGTCCTGCTGCCGGGGCGCCCGGCCTGGATCTCCCAGGTGCACGGCAACGGCGTGGTCGATGCCGCGACGGTGGGGCCGGACCAGCCGGTGCGGGTCGGCGACGCCAGCGTCGCGACCGGCCGCGACGTGGTGTGCGCGATCCTGACCGCCGACTGCCTGCCGGTGCTGTTCGCCGACCTCGACGGCCGTGTGGTGGGGGCAGCCCATGCGGGCTGGCGCGGCCTCGCCGGGGGCGTGCTGCGGGAAACCGTGCGCGCCATGCGCGCGGCCGGGGCAGGGGAGATCACGGCCTGGATGGGGCCGGCGATCGGGCCGCTGGCCTTCGAGGTGGGCCAGGACGTGTTCGACAGCTTCGCCGCGGCGCTGCCTGGCGTGGACATCGGTTTTGCTTTCCGGCGCCACCCTGGTCACGCTTCGAAATACTTGGCCGACATGTTCGCGCTGGCGCGCCTGATGCTCGAGCGGGACGGGGTGAGCAGTATTGCCGGCGGGATCCACTGTACCGCTACCGAGCGCGACCGCTTTTATTCCTACCGCCGCGACGGTGTCACTGGCCGCCAGGCGAGTTTGATCTGGCTCAAGTAAAAGCCGTCGGCGTCATCAATACTGGCTAGTCTCCACCGCCACAGCCGCCGCCATCGCCACCGTCGCCGCCGCTCCCGCAATCGCCCGACGCGTCGCTGCCGTCGGCCAGTGCGAAGGGCGCAATAGTGCTGAGTGGCAAGCTGGTGTCCTCACTGGACGGTCCGTTCAGTGGCCGCGCCGATGCGTCGGCGCGACGCCGGCGCCGCCGTCCAGCCCCGGTGAGGTAAAAAAGTATAGACATGGGCAACACGCCGTAGCCGAAAAAAGTCATAATTCCGGCGATCACCGAGGTTTCGGTCGCCGCCATCAGGATGACGACATAGGCCCAGCCGATAGCAACGATCCACATGCTTTTCTCCAGTTGACAACCCGATTCTACCAACGGACGCCGACATGAACATGCCCGACCCGCAAGCTTTCGCCGCAACCTGGATGACCCAGCTTACCGATCCCTCGGCCTGGCAGGGCTGGCTCAAGATGCCGGTCGCCGACCTCGGCGCCGGCGTGGCCAATCCGCTGGCCGGCAACCCGCTCGCCGGCATCCTCAAGGACTTCAAGGTCGGCATCGCGCCGGCGCGCCTGGACGCGCTGCGCCAGGACTACCTGCAAAAAGCCGGCAAGCTGTGGCAGGACTTCATGCTGGGCCGCACGCCCGAGCTGCATGACCGCCGCTTCTCGGGCTCGGACTGGACGTCGTACCCCTTTTCCGCCTTCTCGGCGGCCTCCTACCTGCTCAACGCCGACTTCATGATGGCGCTGGCCGACGCCGTCGAGGCACCGCCGCGCGAACGCCAGAAGATCCGTTTCGCGGTGCAGCAGATGGTCGACGCCATGTCGCCGGCGAACTTCCTCGCAACCAATCCGGAAGCGCAGAAGAAGATGCTCGAGACCAAGGGCGAGAGCCTGCAGCACGGCCTGCAGAACATGCTGGCCGACATGCAGAAGGGACGCATCTCGCAGTCCGACGAATCGGCCTTCGAGGTCGGCAGGAACGTCGCCACCACGCCCGGCCACGTCGTGTACGAAAACGAGCTGTTCCAGCTGATCCAGTACAGCCCGGCGACCCCGACCGTGCGCGAGGTGCCGCTGCTGATGATCCCGCCCTGCATCAACAAGTTCTACATCCTCGACCTGCAGCCGGAAAACTCGGTAGTGCGCTACGTGGTCGAGCAGGGCAATACCGTGTTCATGGTGTCCTGGCGTAACCCGGACCAGAGCATGGCCAGCCTGACCTGGGACGATTACGTCGAACGCGGCGCCATCGAGGCGCTCGACGTGGTGCGCGAGATCACGGGACAGCCCAAGGCCCACGTGTTCGGCTTCTGTGTCGGCGGCACGATCGCCGCGTCGGCGCTGGCGGTCCTGGCCGCGCGCGGCCAGCAGCCGGCGGCGAGCCTGAGCCTGCTCACGACCCTGCTCGACTTCAGCGACACCGGGGTGCTCGAAGTGTTCGTCGACGAAGCCCAGGTCGCGCTGCGCGAGCAGTCCCTGGCGAAGGGCGGCATCATGCCGGGCCGCGACCTGGCGACCACCTTCTCGGCCCTGCGCCCGAACGACCTGGTGTGGAACTATGTGCAGCAGAACTACCTGAAGGGCAAGACCCCGCCGGCCTTCGACCTGCTCTACTGGAACGCCGACAGCACCAACCTGCCGGGTCCGATGTTCTGCTGGTACCTGCGCAATACCTACCTCGAGAACAAGCTCAAGCAGCCGGGCAAGCTGAGCGTCTGCGGCGTGCCGGTCGACCTGGGCCGCATCGACTGCCCGGTCTTCATCTACGGCTCGAAAGAGGACCACATCGTGCCCTGGCAGGCGGCGTTTGCCTCGATGAACCTGCTTAATCCGAAGAAGGCCAAGGCGAACCGCTTCGTGCTGGGCGCCTCGGGCCACATCGCCGGCGTGATCAATCCGGCCTCGAAGGGCAAGCGCAGCTACTGGGTCAACGAGAAGAACGGCCGTACCCGTCCGCGCACGCCGGAAGACTGGTTCGCCGGCGCCGTCGAGCACAAGGGCAGCTGGTGGCCGGAATGGGCGAAGTTCCTGCTCGAGAATGGCGGCAAGGAAGTACCGGCCCCGGCCCAGCCGGGCAACGACCAGTACCTGCCGTCCGAGCCGGCGCCGGGACGCTATGTCAAGGCAAGGGCCGATTAAGGCGTATAGGTATTGCTTATAAATAAATTGGGTGGTAAAACCTTCAATTGCTGCACCTGCACCGGAATTCGGTGAATTCCGGTCCTGCAAGCAACACGGAGACAGCAGGAGCCATCTTTACCGGCTGTATGCTCATGATGAAAAGCGCGGCCCATGAAGCCATGCGCAACCAATGGAACTTGAGATGAGTAGTGCAAAAAACAGTACTGAACGCCTGATCAAGAAATACCCGAACCGTCGCCTCTACGACACCCAGACCAGTTCCTATATCACCCTGACGGACGTGAAACAGCTGGTCCTCGACGCCGACGAGTTCACGGTGGTCGACGCCAAGACGAACGAAGACCTGACCCGCAGCATCCTGCTGCAGATCATCCTCGAAGAGGAAGCGAACGGCGTGCCGATGTTCTCGAGCTCAGTGCTGGCCCAGATCATCCGCTATTACGGTCACGCGATGCAGGGCATGATGGGTTCCTACCTGGAAAAGAACGTCCAGGCCTTTACCGACATCCAGAACAAGTTCACCAGCAATGCCGCCGGCGCCCTGGAAGGCAAGCCTTTCAGTCCGGAGATGTGGACCCAGTTCATGAACGTCCAGGGTCCGATGATGCAGGGCATGATGAACAACTACATCGACCAGAGCAAGAACCTGTTCATGCAGATGCAGGAGCAGATGCAGAACCAGAGCAAGGCGATGTTCGCGGCCTTTCCCTTCCCGGGCATGAATCCGACGGACAAGAAGTAAGCGCCAGACCGATTTGGCGGGGCGGGCCGCTTCTTTCCTGCCCCGCTGCTGGGCGTCCTCGTATTGGGACCACCAGGGAAGTGATGTTCAACGCTAAAACAGTATTATTTCCTGGAGATAATCTTTAGAATAGCGTCACGAACCCACTCTTCCGCGGTGCGGCGCAGGATCGGCATCGGTCCAGGCCGCGTCGGCATGAGCATGCTCCCTATGGACTCGAATTTGCCTCAAGGCGCCTCGCGCGAGACGGCGGCTGCGGATGGTGCCGGCCAACGTCCGCCCCTCGCACCACGCTGTATATCGGTTGACCTCGAGGTTGGCGTCAGGGACGAAAAGATCCACGCCTTGGCCGGCGTACGTGGCGATACCGGCGGCGCGTACGTGTTCCGGCAGGGTAATCTGCTCCAGGCGCTGGCCGGACTGGACGAATTCGCCAGCGGCTCCTCATTCGTACTTGGACACAATTTCATCGCGTTCGACCGAAGCTACCTGCTTGCAGCCAAGCCCGACCTAAAGCTGCTGCAGTTGCCGGTTGTCGATACGCTATGCATCAACCCGCTGGCTTTTCCGCGCAATCCCTACCATCACCTGGTCAAGCATTACCAGGACGGGCAACTCCAGCGCGGCCAGTTGAACGATCCTGAGCTCGATGCCCGGCTGACCTTGGAGGTATTTCGCGACCAGGTGGCTGCCCTCCAGGAGATGGGGCACTCGGCGCCCGACCTTCTGCTGGCATGGCACTGGTTGACGACGAGGGATGCGACCGTATCGGGCCTGAACGCCTTCTTCACCACTATCCGGCGCCAGCCGCGGCCATCGGATGAGGCCGCCCGCACGGCGATCGCCCGCTATCTGGAAGGCCGAGGATGTGCTGCCCAGGCAAGGCAATGCGCGGACGATGCCCAGTCGCTGGGGTGGCCGCTTGCCTATGCATTGGCCTGGTTATCGGTTTCCGGCAGCAATTCGGTCATGCCGCCCTGGGTGCGGCGCCAGTATCCCGCCGCGGGCAAGATCGTACGCAAGCTCCGCGATATGCGCTGTGCGGACCCCGCCTGCGCATGGTGCAGGGACCGCCACGACGCTTGCAAGGAGTTGGCCCGCTGGTTTGGATTCGACGCCTTCAGGCCGCAACCGGAAGACGAGAACGGCCGCCCGCTGCAGCAAACCATCGTCGAGGCGGCAATGGCCGGCCAGCATGTGCTGGGTATCCTGCCGACCGGAACAGGAAAGTCCTTGTGCTACCAGATTCCCGCGCTGTCGCGCTACGACAAGACGGGTGCCTTGACCGTCGTGATTTCTCCCCTGGTGGCGCTCATGGCCGACCAGGTGGCTGGCCTCGAAGCCCGCGGCATCGGCAGCAGTGCCGCCATCAACGGACTGCTCTCTTTGCCCGAGCGCGCCGAAATACTGGACCGTGTGCGGCTGGGCGATGTTGCCATCCTGATCATCGCGCCCGAGCAGCTGCGTAGTAAATCGGTCCGCAAGGTGCTGTCGCAACGGGAAATCGGGATGTGGGTGCTGGATGAAGCGCACTGCATCTCCAAATGGGGACATGACTTCCGCCCCGACTACCGCTATGTCGGCCGCTTCATCCGCGAATCGGTCCAGGAGGGTGAGCTGGCGCCCATCCTGTGCCTGACGGCTACCGCGAAGCCGGAGGTCGTGCAGGACATGGTCGGGCATTTCCGGGACAAGGTCGGTGTCGAGCTGAGGGTGCTGAACGGCGGCGCCCAGCGCGACAACCTCGAATTTGACTTCTTGCCGACGACGCCGGCGGAGAAGTTCGCCCATGTCCATCAATTGCTGGAACAGGATCTTCCGGATGGAAAGCCTGGAGGCGCTATCGTCTATTGCGCCTCGCGCAAGCAGACCGAAGAGATTGCCAGGTATCTGCAAGAGAAAGGCGTCGCTGCCGCGCACTTCCACGCCGGCCTGGCTTCCGAAACAAAGAAATCCGCGCAACAGCGCTTTATCGCGGGCGAGCTGCGGGTTATCGCCGCCACCAATGCGTTCGGCATGGGAATCGACAAGCCCGATGTGCGGCTGGTGATCCATGCGGATATGCCGGGCTCGCTCGAAAACTACCTTCAGGAAGCCGGGCGCGCGGGTCGCGACCGTGCGCGCGCCCGCTGCGTCCTGCTCTATTCGTCGCTCGACGTCGAGCGCCAGTTCGGCATGTCGGCCCGCTCGCGACTGACGCAACGCGAGATCCAGTCGGTCCTGCGCTCCCTGCGTGCGCTCGAGCGCAAGAAGAAGGGCGACGGCGAGGTGATTGCCACATCCGGGGAAATCCTGGCCGAAGACGCCGAGGGCGTGTTCGAACGCGACAGCGCAACCGACGACACCCGGGTGCGCACCGCCGTGTCCTGGCTGGAGGAGGCGGGACTGCTGACGCGGGAAGAGAATCGTGTTCAAGTCTTTCCGTCGTCGTTGAAGGTGAATTCGATCGAGGAAGCGCGGCGCAAACTGGATGCGTTTCCGATGTTCGACCAGTACCGCGGGCAGCTGCTGGCCCTCGTCCAGGCGATGCTGAGCGCCGATGCCGACGAAGGCATCTCCACCGACGAGCTGATGGGCTTGTCCGGCCTCAGCGCGGACAAGCTTCGCGCTGCGCTCTACGAGCTGGAACGGCTGGGCATCGCCAGCAACGACACCCTGCTGACGGCCTATGTGCATGCCGGCGTGGTCAATGGCTCGCATAAACGGCTGGAGGAAGCTGTCGCGCTGGAAACGGCCCTGGTCGCGACCCTGCGCGAAGCGGCGCCCGACCTTGAAAGGGGGGCCGAGTCGGTTCTCCATCTGCGCCAGGCGACCCAGGCGCTCAAGGATGCGGGCCATCCCTCGGCCTTGCCGGAAAAGCTGGTTCGTATGCTCAACGGCATTTCCATGGACGGCCGCAGCGAAGAAGGCGGCATAGGCAGCCTGCGCCTGCGCCGCCTGGATGCCGAGCACATGCAGGTGACGCTGCAACGCGAGTGGAGCAAGCTGGTCAGGACAGCCGAGCTGAGGCGGCAAGCGGCCTGCCTGGTCTTGCGCCACTTGCTGGAGGCCTTGCCGGCGGGAGCGCGCGGCACCGACCTGCTGGCAGAGACCAGCTTGGGAAAGCTGCACGCAGCACTGAAAGAGGATGTCGTGCTGCTATCGGAGGTCAAGGATTCGGGTAAGTTGCTCGACAGGGCACTGCTGTGGCTGCACGAGCAGGAAGTGATCCGCCTGAACAAGGGGCTGGCCGTGTTCAGGCCGGCCATGACGATCCGCCTCTCGGGCGAGCGCCGCGGTTTCGCGAAAGCCGATTTCGCACCGCTGAAGATGCATTACGACGAGCAGGTGGTGCAAATCCATGTCATGGCCGAGTTCGTGCGCCGGGGCCTGCAGGCGGTGGCGCAGGCCCTGCGCATGGTGTTCGATTACTTCAGGTTGGAACGGGACGAGTTCCTGCGCCTGTGGCTGCCGGCGACGCAGAAGGAGCTCGAGCGCCAGACCACGCCGGCATCCTGGACCGCCATCGTGGAAAGCCTCAACAATCCCCAGCAGCAGAAAATCGTCGCGGACGATCGCGAGCAGACCAATGTGCTGGTGCTGGCCGGGCCTGGCTCGGGCAAGACGCGCGTGCTGGTGCATCGGATCGCCTACCTGGTGCGGGTGCGCCGTGAAAATCCGCAGGGGATCCTGGCGCTTGCCTATAACCGTCACGCCGCCATCGAAATCCGCCGCCGCCTGGCGGCCCTGCTCGGCGACGACGCACGCGGTGTGATGGTGATGACTTGCCACGCATTTGCCATGCGCCTGACAGGCACGAGCTTTCGCAGGCAGGCCATGAAGCACGACGGGGCCTTCGACGAGGTCGTGCGCGCCGCGGTGGCGCTGCTGCAGGGGGAGGGCGGCGCGCCGGAGGAGGCCGATGCCCAGCGCGACCGGCTGCTGGCGGGCTTTCGCTGGGTGCTGGTCGATGAATACCAGGACATCGGGCCCGCACAGTACGAGCTGATCTCCGCCATCGCGGGCCGCACCCGGTCCGACGAGGACGGTCGCCTGAGCCTGTTCGCGGTCGGCGATGACGACCAGAATATTTATGCTTTCGGTGGCGCGAGCGTGGAGTTCATCCGTCGTTTCGAAACCGATTATGACGCCCGGCCGAGCTTCCTGGTCGAGAACTATCGCTCCACGCGCCACGTCGTCGATGCCGCCAACCGCGTCATCGAGCCGGCCGCCGGGCGCATGAAAGCGGCGCAGCCGATCACGGTCGACAAGGCGCGGCGTGCGGTCTCTCCAGGCGGCGACTGGCAGGGCATCGATGCCGTCGGCCAGGGGCGGGTGCAAGTGTTGCAGACTGGCCCAGGCAACGAGCGGCAGGCGGCCGCGGTCATGGCCGAGCTGCGCAGGCTGGCGTCGCTCTCGCCATCCTGGGACTGGGCGAGCACGGCCGTGATCGCGCGTGACTGGAAGTCGCTCGACCCGGTTCGCAGCTATTGCGAGCTGTACGGCATACCGGCGCAGATGGCGGACGAAGACCTGCTCCACTGCTGGCAGCTGCGCGAAACGCGTCAGCTCGTCGCCAGCCTGCGGGCGCGGGAAGGCAGGCTGGTGCGCGCAAGCGAGATTCGCGACGCCATTCCTGCCCAGGCCGGGAGCCCCTGGTGGGAAGTGCTGCGCGAGGCGGTCGACAAATATGCGCTCGACACGGGCGACGTCGAGCTGCCCTGCGAGCATTTCGTCGAATGGCTGGCCGAGTGGGGGCGCGAGCTGCGGCGGCGCCAGGGCGGCCTGCTGCTCCTGACGGCGCACCGGGCGAAGGGACTGGAATTCGACCATGTCGCAGTCCTCGATGGCGGGTGGGGCCGAACGGCCGAGAACGAGGATCCGGACGCATCGCGCCGCCTGTTCTACGTAGCGATGACGCGGGCGCGCCGGACGCTCATGTTGGCCGATGCAGGCGCCGGCAATCCTTTCCTGTCGCACCTGGGCGATGCCGCCTGCGCGGTGCAACGTCCGGCGCCCGCGCCGGCGCTGCCCCAACAGCTTGGACGACGCTACCTGCGCCCGGCGCTCGGCGACATCGATCTCGGCTATGCCGGGCGCTTTGGCGGTGCCGACCAGGTGCACGGCGCCATCGCGGCGCTGGCCGCAGGCGATACCCTCGTATTGAGGGATAACGGTGGACGATGGGAGCTGAGCAACCTCGCTGGGCGCATCGTCGGACGGCTTGCCAGGTCGTTTTGCCCGCCGCAACGGATGCGCTGCATTTCGGCGCGGGTACATGCCGTGGTCCGGCGTCGGCGCAAGGATACCGATCCGGCTTATCTGGCCATGGTGCGTTGCGAGGAATGGGAAGTGATCGTGCCGGAACTCGTCTTCGAGTCCAACTTGCTGCCCGAAACCGTTCCCCGGGCGGCAACTGCGCATCCCACTTAAGCGAATGGCAATGTCGCGCGCACGCTTCAGCATGGGGCGGCGCTGGCGCCTGGAGGCTGCGAGGCACGTCCGCTTCGGGTACAATCACGGATTGCCCCGATCATTTGTAGTCAGACCATGCCTGAACTCCGTCGTCATCCTTCCGTCACCACCAGCAGCCTTGCAGCAACGGGTGGGCCAGCGCCCGCGCCAGCCGTTGTCATCCCGACGCCGGCGTCCGGCGTGGCAGCGCCGAAGGTCGGTTTCGTCTCGCTCGGCTGCCCGAAGGCGCTGGTCGACTCCGAACAGATCCTGACCCAGCTGCGCGCGGAAGGCTACCAGACCGCCAAATCCTACGACGGCGCTGACCTCGTCATCGTCAACACCTGCGGCTTCATCGACGCCGCGGTGCAGGAGTCGCTGGACGCGATCGGCGAGGCGCTGGCCGAGAACGGCAAGGTCATCGTCACCGGCTGCCTGGGTGCGAAGAAGGATGCCTCGGGCGAAGACATCATCACCAAGGTGCACCCGAAGGTGCTGGCCGTGACCGGCCCGCACGCCGTGGCCGAAGTGATGAATTCGGTGCATACCCACCTGCCCAAGCCGCACGATCCCTTCGTCGACCTGGTCCCCGACCATGGCGTCAAGCTGACCCCGAAGCACTACGCCTACCTGAAGATTTCCGAAGGCTGCAACCACCGCTGCAGCTTCTGCATCATCCCGTCGATGCGCGGCGACCTGGTGTCGCGTCCGATCCACGAGGTGCTGATCGAGGCCGAAAACCTGTTCAAGGCCGGCGTCAAGGAGCTGCTGGTGATTTCGCAGGACACCTCGGCCTACGGCGTGGACGTGAAGTTCCGCACCGGTTTCTGGAACGGCCGCCCGGTCAAGACCCACATGACGCAACTGGTCGAGGCCCTGGGCCAGCTGGCGCGCCAGTACGACGCCTGGGTGCGCCTGCACTACGTCTATCCTTATCCGCACGTCGACCAGGCGATCCCGCTGATGGGCGACGGCCACGTCCTGCCTTACCTGGACATCCCGCTGCAGCACGCCCATCCGGACGTCCTCAAGCGCATGAAGCGTCCGGCCAGCGGCGAGAAGAACCTGGACCGCATCCTGGCCTGGCGCAAGATGAACCCGGAGCTGACCATCCGCTCCACCTTCATCGCCGGCTTCCCGGGCGAGACCGAGGCCGAGTTCGAATACCTGCTGGACTTCCTGAAGGAAGCGCAAATCGACCGCCTGGGCTGCTTCGCCTATTCGCCGGTCGAAGGCGCGACGGCCAACGAGCTGGCCAATCCGGTGCCGGAGGAAGTGCGTGAAGAACGCCGCGCGCGCGTCATGCTGCTGCAGGAAGAGATCTCGGCCAAGCGCCTGCAGGCCAAGGTCGGCAAGACCATCCGCGTGCTGGTCGACGAAGTCAATGCCCGCGAAGCGATCGGCCGCTCGGCTGCCGACGCCCCGGAAATCGACGGCGTCGTCCACATCAAGCGCTCGCTGGTGCCGGGCAAGGCCAAGCTGGCCGTCGGCCAGTTCGCCGACGTCGTCGTCACCAAGGCAGACGCCCACGACCTGTGGGCGACCGTGGCGTAAGTAGCGCGGTTTTCGTAGGGTGGGCATTCGTAGTGCCGGCATTTAGCCGGCCCTACTGCCCACGCGGTATAGCACCGTCGATATGCCGGCCGCTGTTAGTATCAGCAGCGCCGGCATTTCACGTTTGAATCAGCTGATCCATCACCGTTCAAAAGGGCCACCATGACCAAGAAGTCCCTCCAGACCACCCTGATCCACACCGACTACACGGCGCCAGGCGGCTTCGACGCCTACCCGCCCGGCATCCACCGTGCATCGACCGTCCTGTTCGAGAACGTCGCCGCCCTGCGCTCGGGCGACTGGAAGAACAAGACCGCCTACACCTACGGCCTGCACGGCACGCCGACCACCTTCACGCTCGAAGCGCGCCTGGCCGAGATCGAGGGCGGCAATCACTGCCTGCTGGCGCCCTCGGGCCTGTCGGCGATCTCGATGGTCGACTTCGCCTTCCTGAAGAGCGGCGACGACGTCCTGTTGCCCGATAACGTCTACAACCCGAACCGCGAACTGGGCCGCTGGCTGTCGCAGGACTTCGGCATCAGCGCGCGCTACTACGACCCGCTGGCCGGCGCCGGCATCGCTGAGCTGATCCAGCCGAACACGAAGCTGATCTGGACCGAAGCCCCGGGCTCGGTGTCGATGGAAGTGCCGGACCTGCGCGCGATCTGCGAGGCCGCCCACGCGCGCGGCGTCCTGGTGGCGCTGGACAACACCTGGGCCGCCGGCCTGGCGCTGCGCGGTTTCGATGTCGGCGTCGACATCGTCATGCACGCACTGACCAAGTACCAGTCGGGCGGCTCGGACCTGTTGATGGGCGCGGTCATCACCCGCGATCGCGCCGTGCACGACAGGCTGGCCACCGCCCACATGCGCCTGGGCCTGGGCGTGAGCCCGGACGACGCTTACCTGGTGATGCGCGGCCTGCCGACCATGAAGCTGCGCTTCGAAGCCCACGACCGCGCCGCGCGCAAGGTCGCAGGCTGGCTCAAGACCCGTCCCGAGATCGTGCGCGTGCTGCACCCGGCCTTCGAGGAATGCCCGGGCCATGAACACTGGCAGCGCGACTTCAGGGGCGCCGGCGGGCTGTTCTCGGTGATCTTCGACGAACGCTATACCGAGGTCCAGACCGACCGCTTCGTCGATTCGCTCGAACTGTTCGGCCTGGGCTACAGCTGGGGCGGCGCGAACAGCCTGGCGGTGCCTTACCGCATGCAGGCGATCCGCCGCAACTGGCAGGAGAAGGGCACGCTGGTGCGCTTCAATATCGGACTGGAAGAGCCGGACGACCTGATCGCGGATATCGAGCAGGCGCTTTCGAAGCTGTGAAGGCGGTGCGACGCAGCTCGTGGCTTCGGTGGCGTCAACTTTGGGCTGATGGGGCATCCGCGTGGGCACCGGTGCCCGCGCGGTACTACGTCCGATCAATCGAAACGCAAACGGGAAGCACCGCGGCGTCCCGATCGCCAACTTGGAGCCTATCCCAGCAGACGGGGGAAGCCCATGGCGACATGCGCGTAGGCGATGCATGGCAAACGTGGGCAAGGCGCGAGGAGGCCGCGTGGCGAGCCACGCAACGACAAGCAACGCCGTCCACGCTTGCCAGGCGCGTCAGGAGCGATTCCTGGCTACTGGGACAGGCTCTTACTGCTTCAACACCCAGCGCAAGGTCGTAGACAGGTCTTCCGCCGAGAACTTCGCGACGTAGGCGTCGGCGCCGACGTTCCTGACGTGCTCCTCGTTCGTGGTGCCCGACAACGAGGAATGGATCACCACCGGAATGTTCCCGTAGCGCGCGCTCTTCTTGATGTTGCGGGTCAGGGTGAAGCCGTCCATCTCCGGCATCTCGAGGTCGGTCAGCACCAGGGCGACCCTGTCGTACACACTCTTGTCCTCGGCTTCGGCGGCGTTCGCGATGCTGGCCAACTGGTCCCAGGCTTCCTTGCCGCTCTTGGTCATGATGTAGGGCAGGCCCATCGCGTCCAGGCCCTGCTCGATCAGGGCGCGGGCAACCACCGAGTCGTCCGCCGCCAGCACGATCGCACCCGGCTTGATCTGGATCTTCGCGCCGACTGCCTGCCGGCTGACCTCGGGGCCGGAATCGGGGTTCATGTTGCGCAGGATGGTCTCGACATCGAGCACCTGGGCCAGGCGGCCATCCGCGCCGTTCTCGCCCTCGATCCGGGCGATGCTGGTAACCATGCCGCTGCCGGCGCTGTGCTCGGCCGACATCACCTGGCTCCAGTCCAGGCGCACGATCTCCTCGACGCTCTCGACGGCGAAGGCCTGGGTGGTGCGTGCGAACTCGGTGACCAGCATGATGTTCAGGCCGGTCCTGGGCTTGACGCCGGCAATCGCCGGCAGGTCCAGCACCTGGATGATCTGGCCGCGCAGGTTGACCACGCCGAGCACATGCGGCGGGGAGCCGGCCACCGCCGTGATCGCCGGCATGGCGACGATCTCGCGGATCTTGAATACGTTAATACCGAACAGTTCGCTGTGCTCGCCGTTCTCGTCGCCGCCGAGACGGAACAGCAGCAATTCGAACTTGTTGGTGCCAGTGAGATTGCTGCGCTCGTCGACTTCCTGCTGAACCGATTTCATGTGTCGCCCTGAAGGTTGATGATTCCACAAGGAAACCATTCTAGCCCTGAAAACGGTCCAGTGCGTCAAGACAGGCTCAAACAGGCATGGATTTATTGCTGTTCAGATCCAAAAAACCACGAATCAGGCGATAGGCTTTCCAGACCCAGGCGAGCCCCCAGACCGCGAAGGCAAACAGGATGCCGACCACCGATGCGAACAGGATGCCGCCGACGACCATCCACAGCACGTAGAACCAGAACGAGCGGATCATCCAGGTGTGATGGCTGTAAACCATGGTGCCCGTGGTGTCGGGCCGTTTCACGTAGTTGACGATCACCGGCAGGATCGACAGCGTGCCCAGGGAAAAGAAGAAGGTGGCTGCGTGGACCAGGTAGAGGATGCGCGCCAGTTGCTTGGCGTCTTCCACGCCCCGGTCCAGGACGAGTTCTTGCGACATGGTTGGCTCCTTCGGGTCGACCCCGCTTGGCCCGATTGTAGCAGTCCTGCGTGGTGATATAGCCAACCCGCGCTGGCGTGCGTGCCCCGGTGCTCAGAGATGGGACTGGACCCAGGCGGCGATGCGCCCCGCGTCCATGGCGCCGGCCTGGCGTGCGACCTCGCGTCCGCCGCGAAACAGCGCCAGGGTCGGGATGCTGCGGATCGCAAAGCGCGCCGACAGGTCCTGGGCGCGTTCGGTGTCGACCTTCAGCAGGCGCACGCGCGGTTCCAGGCGCGCCGCGGCCTGGGCATAATGCGGCGCCATCATCTTGCAGGGGCCGCACCAGTCGGCCCAGAAGTCGACCAGCACCGGAATGTCGTTGCGCGCGATATGGCGGGTGAAGCGCTCGGACGAGACGTCGAGCGGGCGGCCGGTGAACAGCGCCTGCGCGCACTTGCCGCAGACCGGGTTGTCGGACAGGCGCTCGGAGGCGAGACGGTTGACGGCGTCGCATTGCGGGCAGACGATGTGGATCGGATCGCTCACGGCTTATTCTCCTCGGACATGATGCCCTTATTGTAATCCGGGCAGGCAGGGCGCGTCGGCCGGCCGCCCGGCTCAACCATGCGCCATGGCAATGCGCGTGGGCGTACAATTGCGACAAGAGACATTGCAAATCAACCAATGACGATACCGAACCAGGCTTGTACCCAACTGATCGGCTGCGCCGGCTGGAGCTTGCGCACGGAGCATGCCGCAGACTTTCCGGGCGAGGGCAGTCACCTCGAACGTTACGCGGCCGTGTTCCCGGTCGTGGAAATCAATTCTTCCTTCTACCGTCCGCACCAGCCCAAGACCTATGCGCGCTGGGCCGAAAGCGTGCCCGAAGCCTTCCGCTTCGCGGTCAAGGTGCCGCGTTCGATCACCCACGACGCCGGCCTGCGCGGCATCGACGACCTGCTGGCGCGCTTTGCCGGCGAGGTGGGCGCCCTGGGCGAGAAGCTCGGCTGCCTGCTGGTGCAACTGCCGCCGAAGTTCGGCTTCCACGACGAGACCGTGCGCGACTTCTTCCTGCGCCTGCAGGAGCGCTTCGACTGTATGATCGCCTGCGAGGGCCGCCATCCGAGCTGGTTCAGCGACATCGCCACCGAGGTGCTGCGCGAGCGCGGCGTGACCCGCGTGATCGCCGATCCGCCCGCCGGCCAGCCCGGCCCCCATGTGCCGACCACGAACGACATCTACGTGCGCCTGCACGGCGCGCCGCGCATCTATTACTCGTCCTATTCCCGGGACTACCTCGATGCGCTGGCGCGCGACCTGGCCGTGCACAGCGCGGCCGGGCGCAAGGTCTGGTGCATCTTCGACAACACGGCCGCCGGCGCAGCCGTGCCCAACGCACTCGACGTGTTGCGTGCGTGCCGGGACGGGCTGCCGCCAAAGGTGTGATACTGCGTCCATGGTGACGGCAAGCTTCCGCTTCTACGAAGAGCTGAACGACTTCCTGCCGCGCGAGCGGCGCAGGCGCGAGTTCTCGGCGCCTTGCGCGCGCACCGCCACCACGAAGCACATGATCGAGGCCCTGGGCGTGCCGCACACCGAAGTCGAACTGATCCTGGTAAACGGCGAGAGCAGCGGCTTCGACCGCCTGCTGGAAGAGGGCGACCGGGTCGCGGTCTACCCGAAGTTCGAGACCTTCGACATCACGCCGCTCCTGCGGGTGCGCGAGCGCCCGCTCAGGCGGCTGCGCTTCGTGGCCGACGCCCACCTCGGCGGCCTGGCGCGCCTGCTGCGCATGGCCGGCTTCGACACGCTCTACGACAACCATTACCACGACGACGAGATCGTCGCCATCGCGCTTGAAGAGGACCGGGTAGTGCTGACCCGCGACCGCGAGCTGCTCAAGCGGCGCAGCGTCACGCACGGCTGCTACCTGCATGCCCTCAAACCCGCCGAGCAGTTCCGCGAACTGTTCGACCGCCTCGACCTGGCCGCGAGCGCCCGGCCGTTCACGGTCTGCCTGCACTGCAACCTGCCGCTGCGCGCGGTCGCCAAGGCCGACGTGATCGAGCGCCTGCCGCCCTCGGTACGCGAGCTGCACGACGAATTCAATACCTGCGACTGCTGCGCCCGCGTATTCTGGAAGGGCTCGCACCACAAGCGCATGCTGGCACTGTTGACGAGCGTGAGTGGCGCTGCGCCCCTGGGGAATCCTGCGCTAGAATCGGCGGCGACACCGAACCCGCAGCCCGAGCAAGGAAGCGCGCCGCCGTGACCGACACCGCCGTCAGCCTGCCGTACCCCATCCGCACCGAGTGCCCGCCCGGGGCCTGCGTGTGCGGGTACGAACGCGTCCTGGCCGACCCGCAGGCCGACCACCGCCCGCTGGCGATCGACCGCCGCCAGGAGCAGAACCTGCTCGCCCGCATCGAGCGCGTCACGGACTACGAGGACCTCAAACACGTGCAGGCCCTGATCCGCAAGAACGTCGGCGCCGAGCTGCGCATCGCACCCGGTCCGAACGAAGTGCGCACCGTGCGCGGCATCATCATCGTGCTCGAGGATAAACCGGGCCTGTGCAGGAAGGTGCGCCAGTCGGTCCCGGCGGCGGTGCGCCGCCTGCTGCAGGAGCGGCCGGAGATTGCCTACGCGATCCTGGATGCGCACGACCTGTTCGGCGCACCCTGAGTCCGGCGCCGGCCCGTGCCTGCAACCGGGCTTGGCGGGCGCTCAGGCCTTGACGATGTACTTCAGCACGAAGCCGACCAGCAGGCAGGCCACCATCACCAGCGACAGGCCGCCGTGGAAGGCATCGCTGCCGAGCGCGACGTCGCGCGACATCTCTTCCTTGCTCATCCTGCCGGCGCGGGTCAGCACGACCGGGCGCAGCAGGCCCTGGATGCCGAGCAGGATCAGGCCGATGCCGATCAGGGTCTCGCCGGTGAGGCCGCGTTCGATGCCCGTGACCAGGCCCATCCCGCCCAGGCCCACGCCGAACAGGAACCAGAAGGCGCGCGAACCGGGGTAGCGCTTGAATTTGGAAGTGTCCATGTCTTTTTCTTTTGACAGCGTAAAGCCGGACATTATAACGGCCCGCTTCAGCGCCGCGGCCACAGGCGCGGCCCGAACACGACCAGCGCGAGCGAGAGCACGACCAGGGCGATGCCGGCCCATTGCCAGGGCGTGACGATGTCGCCCAGGGCCAGCATGCCGGCGGCGATGCCGACCGGCGGCACGGCCAGGCTGAAGGGCGCGACCCGGTTTGCCGGGTGGCGCTTGAGGAGGCCCGTCCACATCGCATAGCCGAGGATGGTGGCGAACCAGCCGAGGTAGGCGAGCGAGGCCCAGCCGCCGGCCGACAGGCGGCGCCAGTCCCAGTTCGTCCCGGCCGGGTCGAAGGCCAGCGACAGCAGCACGAAGGGGAAGACCGGCACCAGGCTGCTCCAGACCATGAAGGGCAGCACTTCGAAGTCTGGCGCCGCCTCGCGTGCGCGCCGCACCACGATGTTCGAGGCCGCCCACATCGCCGCCGAGGCGACGGTCAGCAGGAAGCCGGTCAGGCTCACTTCCGAGCCGCCGAGCTTGACAACGTCGACGCCAAAGCAGGCCAGCCCGAGCGCGGCGATCGCCATCGCGGCCTTCAGGCTGGTCCCGACGCGCTCGCCCAGCAGCACGAAGCCGAACAGGGCCGTGAAGGAAACCTGCATCTGCAGCATCACCGGCGCCAGCGCTGCCGACATGCCGGCGCGCAGGGCCAGGAACAGCAGGCCGAACTGGCCGACGCCCTGGAACAGGCCGTAGAGCAGCACCCAGCGCGTGGCCAGGCGCGGCGGGCGCACCACGAACGCCAGCGGCAGGAAGGCGAACAGGTAGCGCCCGGCCCCGAGCTGGAAGGGCGTCAGTTCGCGCAGGCCCAGCTTCATGGCCACGAAGTTGGTGCCCCAGACCAGCACCACGCACAGCGCGGCGAGGTAGTCGCGCCCGCCGAGCGCGCCCGCCGCCTTCACGGGCGCGGGGCCGCCGGCGCCAGGCTCGCCTGCCTCAATGCGCGTGCCCGCCGCCGAGGTAGGCCGCCACCACCTTCGGATCGTGCTTCAGGTTCTCGGCCGGGCCGTGCACCGAGATGCGGCCGTTTTCCAGCACGTAGCCATAGTCGGCCACGTTCAGGGCGGCAGCGGCGAACTGCTCGACCAGCAGCATGGTCACGCCTTCCTTTTTCAGGCGCGTGATGATGCGGAAGACTTCCTCGACCAGGATCGGCGCCAGGCCCATCGAAGGTTCGTCGAGCAGCACCACGTCGGGGTTGAGCATGACGGCGCGCGCCATGGCCAGCATCTGCTGCTCGCCCCCGGACAGGGTGCCGGCGAGCTGCTCGCGCCGCTCCTTCAGCCGCGGAAACAGTTCCATCGCGCGTTCCAGGTCGCGCGCCACGTCGCCCTTGGGCCGGGCCCGGGTAAAGCGCGGAAAGGCGCCCAGCAGCAGGTTGTCGGTGACGCTCATGGTGGCGAACACGCGCCGCCCTTCCGGCGAGTGGGCCAGGCCGCTGCGCGCGATGCGGTGCGAGTCCAGGCCGGTGATGTCCTTGCCGTCCAGCGTGACCTTGCCGGCGCGCGGCTTGATCATGCCGGAGATGGCGCGCATCGTGGTGGTCTTGCCGGCCCCGTTCGAGCCGATCAGGGTCACCAGGCTGCCCTTGGGCACTTCCAGCGAGATGCCGTGCAGGACCTGCACCTTGCCGTAGGCCGCTTCCAGATGTTGAATCGATAGCATGTGTTCTCCTAGATGGCGGCCGCGGCGGGCGGCGCGGTGTCGGCGGCGCCGCCGAGGTAGGCCTCGATGACCTTGGGATCGGCCTGGACGCTGGCCGGGTTGCCCTCGGCGATCTTCTGGCCGAAGTCGAGCACGGTCACGGTGTCGGAAATCGACATCACCACGTCCATGTGGTGCTCGATCAGGATGATCGTGATGCCGTGGTCGCGGATCTTGCGGATGATCGCCATCAGCTCGCGGATGTCGGGCGCGGTCAGGCCCGCGGCCGGCTCGTCGAGCAGCAGCAGGCGCGGGTCGAGCGCGAGCGCGCGGCCGATCTCGAGCAGGCGCTGCTTGCCGTAGGGGAGGTTGCGCGCCTCCTCGTCGGCCAGGTTCGACAGGCCCACGAAGTCCAGGATGGCCGCCGCGCGCCGGCGCGCCGCCGCCTCTTCGCGGCGGATTCTCGGCGTCTTCACCATGGCGTCGAACACGTTCGAGCGGAAGCTGTGGTGCAGGCCGACCAGCACGTTCTCGGTGGCGGTCATCTCGCCGAACAGCTGCACGTTCTGGAAGGTGCGCGCCACGCCGCCGAGCGCGATCTGGGACGGCGAACGGCCGGTGATGCGCTCGCCGGCGAACACCACGTTGCCGGCGGTCGGCTTGTAGATGCCGGTCAGGACGTTCATCATCGTGCTCTTGCCGGAACCGTTCGGGCCGATCAGGCCGTGCACGGCGCCGCGCGCCACGTTCAGGTCGACCTGGTTGAGGGCCTTCAGGCCGCCGAACTGCATCAGGATCTTCTCGGCGCGCAGCAGGTCGCCGCTGCCACCGGCGTTGCCCGCTTCGTTCTTCACACCGGCGAACGCGTCGGCGGCGCTGTCGGCATCGACCGGGCGGGTGTGGGCGGCGCGGCGCCCGAGCAGCTGGCGCAGGAAGCCGACGATCCCCTCCTGCAGGTAGTAGACGACGAAGAGCGTCATCAGGCCGAAGATGGTCAGGCGCCAGTCGACCATGTTCTCGATCCGGTAGGCCCAGATCGCCAGGCCGACCGTGGCGGCCAGCGGTACCAGCACCCGGCGCGGCGTGGTGCGCCGGCGCGCCAGGGCGACCGCCGAGCCGAGCACGCCCAGCACCGCCGCGGCCACGGCGATCTGGCGGAACAGCGCGATGTCGGCCAGGAGGCTCGGCAGCATGACGACGATGATCGCGCCGATGATGGAGCCGGTGCGGGTCTTGCGTCCGCCCATGATCACGGCCAGCAGGAACAGGATGGTCAGCTCGAAGTTGTAGGTGTTCGGCGCGACGTACTGCTCGGAGTAGGCGTACAGGCTGCCCGCCAGGCCGGCCAGGGCGGCGCTGATGACGAAGGCGTAGACCTTGTAGCGGTACACCGACACGCCCATGCAGTCCGAGGCGATCGGGCTGTCGCGCAGGGCTTCGAAGGCGCGCCCGAAGTGCGACTTGAGCAGGAAGTGGACGACCGTGAGCGCGGCCACCATGAAGATCGCGACCATGTAGAAGTATTCGGTCTCGTGCAGCTCGCGTCCGAACACGCTCGGCTTGGTCAGGGTGATGCCCATCGGTCCCTGGGTGATGAAGGACATCTCGTTGATCAGGATCTGGATGATGGTGCCGAAGGCCAGGGTCACCATTGCGAGATAGGGGCCGGTCACGCGCAGGGCGGGCAGTGCGAGCACGGCGCCGAACAGCGCGGTGCCGAGGATGCTGGCGGGGATGGCCAGGTACCAGGGTGCCCCGAAATGCATGATCAGGACCGCCGTGACATACGAGCCGATGCCGAACAGGCCGGCGTGGCCGAGCGAGACCTGGCCGGTGTAGCCGACCACGATGTCGAGCCCGAACAGCAGGATCGCGTAGATCAGGATGGTTTCGACCAGGTGGACGTAGTAGGGATTGGTGACGACCAGCGGGAAGGCCGCCAGCGCGGCGATCCCGACGACGGAGGCGAGGAGGGTCTTCTTGTTCATGGTCAGACCTTCTTGATCGCGGCCTTGCCGAACAGGCCGGACGGTTTGACGGCGAGCACCAGCAGGAGCAGCAGCAGGGCCGGCACGTCCTTGTAGCCGGTCGAGATGTAGTAGCCGGCGAGCGTCTCGGAGATGCCCATGATCAGGCCGCCGACGATGGCGCCCATGCCCGAGGTCAGGCCGCCGATGATCGCCACCGCAAAGGCTTTCAGGCCGAGCGAAGCGCCCATGGTGGCGCCGGTCAGCGTCACCGGCGCGACCAGCACGCCGGCAAAGGCCGCGGTGGCCGAGGACAGCGCGTAGGAGAAGGTGATCACGCGGCCGGTGTTGATGCCCATGAGGCCGGCGGCGTCGCGGTCGTTCGACGTCGCCACCACCGCCTTGCCGTAGATCGACTTGCGGTTGAAGAGCTCGACGGCCAGCATGATGAGCAGGGCGCCGACGATCACCGCCACCTGCATCGGCTGCACGTTCGCGCCCATGACCTGGAACGGGGTGGAGTCGAGCGGCGAGGGGAAGGGCATGTCTTCCTTGCCCCAGATGTTCTCGGCGATGTTCTTGAAGATGATGGCCAGCGCGATGGTCGACATGATCCAGCCGAATTCGCTTTTCAGCTTGATCGCCGGACGCACGCCTATCCATTCGACGAAGGCGCCCTGCGCCGCGCCGAACAGGATCACGAGCGGGATCATGACCCAGTAGCTCATGTAGGGGCCGCCGTGGATGTTGCCGGCCAGGCTGAGGCCGACCAGGGCGCCGAGCATCAGGGCTTCGCCCTGCCCGAAGTTCAGCGTGCCCGACGTGGCAAAGGTTAATTGGTAGCCGAATGCGATGACGGCATAGATCATGCCGAGCGCGATCCCGCTGAAGACCAGCTGCAGAAGAATTTCCATGATGTTCACCCGTGAGGCAGCGCGTGCGCCGCCGGTCGACAAAAAGAACCTGTCCCGCCAGGGACGCGTGACGACGAACTGGAACGCAGGCAGCGCCAAATACAGCGCGAGGACAGCGCATCCCCGGCCAGCCCCCGGTGTCGGGGACTGGCCGTGTTGTCAGCTCACGATGCGGCGCTTACTTGGCCAGCACGACGCGCCCGCCGCGCACTTCACCGAAGCGGGTGTTCTCGAAGTTGATCGCTTCGTGGTCGGTCTTGCTGTACGGCTTGTTGTAGGTGGTGACCACGCCCTCGACCTTCTCGTTCAGGTTTTCCAGTGCGGCTTTCACTTTCGGGCCTTCGGTGCTGCCGGCCTGCTTCATGGCGGCGGCCAGCAGGTAGATCGAGTCATAGCCCTGGGCGGCCGAGACGGCCGAGGGCATGCGGCCGCCCGGCGGGTTGTAGGCCTTGATGTAGGCGTCGATGAAGGCCTTGCGGCGCGGGGTGTCGCCTTCCTGGATGAAGGTCTGCGGCATGCGCGTGCCTTCCGAGTTCTTGCCGGCGTTGTCGATGAAGTTGGCCATGGCGAGCGTCCAGCTGCCGATCATCGGCACCTTCCAGTTCAGCTTTTCCATGCCGTTGGCGATCTGCGCAAGCTCGGGGCCGATGCCGTAGGTGAGCACCACTTCGGCGCCGGCCTGCTTGGCTTTCAGCAGCTGGGGCGTCATGTCGACGTCCTTCAGGTTGTATTTTTCGACGGCGACGGCCTTGATGCCTTTCTGCTGCAGCGTCTTTTCCAGGTCTTCGCGGCCGAGCTGGCCGTAGCTGGTGGAGTCGGCCAGGATGGCGACCTTCTTGAAGCCGCGGCGGGTCACGGCTTCCTCGACGATCATCGCCGACTGGATGGTGTCGCTGGCGGAATTACGGAAGATGTAGTTCTCGGGCTGGGTGGCGAACTGCTTGGTGATCACGGAGCCGGTGGCGACGTTGTTCATCACCGGGATCTTGGCGTTCTGGTAGAAGCGCTGCGAGGCCAGGGCCACGGTGGTGTTGATGTAGCCGACGGTGGCGGCGACGCGTTCCTTGTTGATCAGCTCCTGGGCGATCTGCACGCCGCGTTCCGGCTTGGCCTCGTCGTCGCGCTCGACCATCTGCAGGGGCCGTCCCAGCACGCCGCCCTTGGCGTTGATCTCCTGCACCGCCAGCTTGACGCCGTCGCGCATCGACACGCCCATCGGCGCCGAACCGCCCGTGAACGGTCCGGTCACACCGATCTTGATCGGCTCCGCAGCCATGCCCGACATCGAGAAACCCAGTGCTACACCTGCAACCAATGCTTTCATGCTGAAATTCATTTGCTGTCTCCGTAGTGGTTTTTAGTCTTGCCGTACGCTGGTCCGCGAGGCGGAAAAAACACCGCCGAGGCGCCATCGACAAATCATTGTAGGTTAGCAATTGGCCAACAGCAATCTATTGCTGTGACGCGTCGCACCATGCAAACGAAATAAATGCTCGCAGGGGAAAAGTAAGTTAGGGGTAAGGAAACAGGCGTATTTTGCTGCGCAAAAAAAAGGCCGCACGGTCTGTGCGGCCTCACTAATATGGTGCCGGCGCGGGCGGCAAGGCCCCGCGCGGCGCCGCTCAGCGACGGTGGAAACGCGGGCGCGGATGGTAGTGGTGGCGACCACCCCAGCTGCGGCCGAAGCTGAAGCCCAGCCCGATCGACACGGGCGGATACCAGTACGGGTCCTGGACCACGACCGGCGCCGGCGCGTAGATAGTCTGCGGTACATATACCGGGCTGGCGGGCGCCGGGTTGACGACCACGGGCGAGCTGGTCACCACGCCGGCGTCGCCCGCACGCGCGCCAGTGCCCAGCGGCACCGGCGTGACCGAGACCACCTGCCAGCCATCGGGATCGGCGGCCTGCGCATAGCCGCGGGTGCCGTAGTTGGCCGGGCCGGGATACTGGGTGGCGCAGCCCGTGAGCGCCGCCAGCGCGGCGGCAATGACGATGAGTTTTTTCATGACGGTCCTCCTGATGTCGCCATGATAGTTTGTCGTTGTCCATTTTGGTGTGGAATTACAGCTTGTTACAGGTCCTCACTACGTGTCGTTCCGGGCCGGGTTCAACGGTAGGTGAACTCGAGCGGCGGCGTGGTCGCCGACACGAAGGGCGCCAGCGGGAAGGCGTTGGCGATCGCCTGGTAGCCGCTGTCGTTCGGGTGCAGGCGGTCGCCGCTGTCATAGGCCGGCAGGATGCGCCCCGGGTTCGCCGGGTCGCGCAGGGCGAACTCGACGTCGGCCACGGCGTCGAATTCGCCGCTGCCGCGGATCCAGTCGTTGGCCGCGCGCCGCACCGCTTCGCGCGCGGGCGTGTAGTACACGAAGCCTTCCATCGGCGGCAGGGTGGCGCCGATCACCGTGATCTCGCGCGCATGGGCGCGGGCGACCACCTGGCGGTAGCCCGCGATCAGGTCGGCCACGGGAATCGGGTTCGAGCTCGGGCTGTAGCAGATGTCGTTGATGCCGATGAGCAGGGCCAGGTAGCGCACGCCGCTCGTGGCCAGCACGTCGCGGTCGAAGCGTTCCAGCACGTCGCGCCCGGCCAGCATGGCGTTGGCGTAGTCGCTCAGCAGCAGGTTGGCGCTCAGGCCGCGGTTGACCACGCCGATGCGTCCGCTGGCGCCCAGCGCGCTCTGGAGCCGGCGCGACAGGTAGTCCGGCCAGCGCCGGTTGCTGTTGTTGGTGCTGCGCGCGCCGTCGGTGAGCGAATCGCCCAGCGCGACCAGGGCGGGCGCGGCGGCGGCGACGTCGACCTCGGTCAGGAAGGGCCAGAACGCGAGCGTGCGCGCCACGGGCATCGCGACGGTCGAGGTGTAGTCGCCCGCCGGCGACAGGTAGCCGGTCTGGAGCGCCAGGTTGTGGATGGTGGTGGCCTCGGCGGCGCCCGGCAGGTAGAGGCTGATGACGAGGTCAGCCTGGGCCGGCACGCTGAGCTCGACCGGGTCCGACAGCGCCGGCGCGCCGGCGGGGATGGTGATGGCCGACTGGCCCCCGAAGCTGAGCTGGCGCAGGCTGGCCTGGGTAACGGCCGAGCCCGAGGAGCGCAGGGCGATGCTGGCGGCGCCGATGCGCAGCGGGGCGCTGCCCATTTCGTTGGAAAGGCGGATGCGCACGCGCGCGCCGCCGATGCTTGCACGCACGATCAGGCGCAGCGTCTGGCTGGTGGTGCCCAGGACGCTGGTGGAAGGCGGCGGGCCGGCCGGGGCCGTACCCCAGGTGGCGCACCAGCGTTCGCCTGCGCCGGTCTGGGCCGCCGCGGGCAGCGCCGGCGCGGCCAGGCTGGCCGCGATCAGGGGACCGGCGCGCAGGAACTGGCGGCGCGCGGGCCGGGCGGCGCCGCGGGCGCCAGGCGGGACAGGCAGGAAGTCGTGCATACCTTGGCTCCATCGAGAAGTGGGCGATACCGGACTCGCGACGCGGGCGGTGCCACATGAACAATCTAAGGCGGCGCCGAGGCCGACTCAAGAGAAGCTCGTCAGGCCGTTTGCGCTGGCGCAGGAATTGATGAGATTGTCCTTGCGGTGTAGCAATTCATTGCCCAAAGCAAAGAAATTGATGGAACAGGAAGGCGCAGGAGGGGTGGGCGGGCGTCTGCGCTCGCCGAGGCGTGTGAAATATTATTTCAAAAAACGTGTGCTAATGAAATTTTATTACACAAGGAGCCGCTCGGATCGGTCCGGCGGCGCCGGCACGGCGCCGCCCGTATCGATGGGATGTGGAGCGTGCGGCCGGCTCAGGCCAGGACCGTCAGCAACCCGTCCAGCCCGCTGAAGTTGAGCGCGACATCCGCCTGCGCGCGCACCACCGGCTTGGCGCGGAAGGCGACCGACAGGCCGGCGATCCCCATCATCTTCAGGTCGTTGGCGCCGTCGCCCATGACGATCGCCTGACTGGTGGGAATGCCGAGGTCGTCGCAGACGCGCTGCACGGTGCGCATCTTTTCGTCGGCGTCGACGATGCCGCCGACCACCCGTCCCGTCAGGCGCCCGTCCACGACTTCGAGCACGTTGGCGTGCGCATAGTCCAGGCCCAGGCGCCGCTGCAGGCGCTCGGTGAAGAAGGTGAAGCCGCCCGAGACCAGCAGAGTCTTCAGGCCGGCCGCCTGCACGCCGGCCAGCATCGCCTCGCCGCCGGGAGAAATGCGCAGGCGCTCCTCGTAGACGCGTTCGAGCGCCGTGGCCTCGAGCCCTTCGAGCAGGGCGACGCGGCGCGTCAGGCTGGCCGCGAAATCGAGTTCGCCGCGCATCGCGCTTTCCGTGATCTCGGCGACCTGGGGTTTCAGCCCCTGCATGTCGGCGATCTCGTCGATGCACTCGATCGTGATCAGGGTCGAGTCCATGTCCATCGCCACCAGGCCGAAGTCGCGCAGCGTGCGGCCGGCCTCGATGAAGGTGGCGTCGACGCCCAGCACCAGCGCCTGGGTCTGCACCGCCTTGACCACCTCGGGCGTCGCCTGCACGCCTTCGCAGCGGACCGCGTGCGCCGACAGGGCCACGACGCGCGCGGGACGCGCCTGTGCGCCGATCGCGGCCAGTTTTCCCTGCGCCGCGCCGGGCCCCTGCAATACCAGATTCATCGTCATATTCTTTATGCCAGCAGTTGTTTGATGGTTTGCTTCACCTGCGTCACCCGCGTCGCCAGGTCCGGCATGGCGGCGGTGATGCGCAGCTTGTCCTGGCCCGCCAGCTTGATGTGACGGTTCTTCTGGATCAGGGTGATGATCTTGATCGGGTCGATCGGCGGCTGCTCCATGAATTGAAGGCTTGCCGCTTCCCCGTGGGCGTCGATCTTCACGATGCCGACCTGTTTCGCGGCGATGCGCAGGCGGTGGGTCTCGATCAGCGCCTTGACCTGCTCCGGCAGTTTGCCGAAGCGGTCGATCAGCTCTTCCTGCATGTCGTCGATCTTGCCTTGCGTTTCGCAGTTGGCCAGGCGCTTGTAGATCGACAGGCGCTCGTGCACGTCGCCGCAGAAGTCGGCCGGCAGCAGCGCCGGGCAGTGCAGGTTGATCTCGGTCGTCGACGACAGGGGCGCGGCCAGGTCCGGCTCCTTGCCGGCCTTTAGCGAGCGCACCGCCTCGTTCAGCATGTCGGAATACAGCTGGAAGCCCACTTCGAGCATCTCGCCCGACTGGTTCTCGCCCAATACCTCGCCGGCGCCGCGGATCTCCAGGTCGTGCATGGCGAGGTAGAAGCCGCTGCCCAGTTCCTCCATCTGCTGGATCGCGTCCAGGCGGCGCTGCGCCTGCTTGGTGAGGTTCGACACGTCGTTCACCAGCAGGTAAGCATAGGCCTGGTGGTGCGAGCGGCCGACGCGTCCGCGCAGCTGGTGCAGCTGGGCCAGGCCGAATTTATCGGCCCGGTGCATGATGATGGTGTTCGCGGTCGGCACGTCGATGCCGGTCTCGATGATGGTGGTGCACAGCAGGATGTTGAAGCGCTGGGCCACGAAGTCGCGCATCACCTTTTCCAGGTCGCGCTCGTGCATCTGGCCGTGGGCGATGCCGATGCGCGCCTCGGGCAGCAGCTCGCGCAGCATCGCGTGGCGGTTCTCGATGGTCTCGACCTCGTTGTGCAGGAAGTAGATCTGGCCGCCGCGTTTCAGTTCGCGCAGGCAGGCCTCACGGATGACGGAGCCATCCTCGCTGCGGACAAACGTCTTGATCGCCAGGCGCTTCTGCGGCGCGGTGGCGATGATCGAGAAGTCCCGCAGGCCCTCCAGGGCCATGCCGAGCGTGCGCGGGATCGGCGTCGCGGTCAGGGTCAGCACGTCGACCTCGGCGCGCAGGGCCTTCAGGGCTTCCTTCTGGCGCACGCCGAAGCGGTGTTCCTCGTCGATGATGACCAGCCCCAGGCGCGTGAACTTCACGTCCGGCGACAGCAGCTTGTGGGTGCCGATCACGATATCGAGCGTGCCGTCGGCCATGCCCTTGATCGCGTTGTTGATCTCCTTTCCGGTGCGGAAGCGCGAGAGCTCGGCGATTCTCACCGGCCAGTCGGCGAAGCGGTCGGCGAAGGTTTGCGCATGCTGTTCGGCCAGGAGCGTCGTCGGCGCCAGGATCGCCACCTGCTTGCCGCCCATGACGGCGATGAAGGCGGCGCGCAGGGCGACCTCGGTCTTGCCGAAGCCAACGTCGCCGCAGACCAGGCGGTCCATCGGCCGGCCCGAGGTCATGTCCCTGATGACGTTGTTGATTGCCTCCGCCTGGTCCGGCGTCTCGTCGAAGCCGAAGCTCTGGGCGAAGTTCTCGTAGTCGATCGCGGAGTATTCGAAGGCGTGGCCCTGGCGCGCGGCGCGGCGGGCGTACAGGTTGAGCAGTTCGGCGGCGGTGTCGCGCACCTGTTCGGCGGCCTTGCGCTTGGCCTTGTCCCACTGGCCCGAGCCCAGGGCGTGCAGCGGCGCGTCTTCGGGCGACGTGCCGGAGTAGCGGGAGATCACGTGCAGCTGCGAGACCGGCACGTAGAGCTTGGTCTCCTTGGCGTATTCCAGGTGCAGGAACTCGGTCTCGCCTTCGCCCAGGTCCATGCTCATCAGGCCCATGTAGCGGCCGATGCCGTGGTTGATGTGCACCACCGGGTCGCCCACCTTCAGCTCCGACAGGTCGCGCACCATGGACTCGACCTGGCTGGTCGCTTCCTGCTTCTTCTTGCCGGCGCGCCGGCCCGAACCCGCATACAGCTCGGTCTCGGTGATGAAGGCGATGCAGCCGCTGGCCTGTTCGAACAGTTCGAAGCCGGCCTGCAGCGGCGCCACGCCCAGCGCGACTTTCGCATCCGACGCGCGCATGCCCTCGAAGCCCTCGACCGGGGCCACGTCCAGCTTGTACTCGTTGAAGTATTGCTGCAGGGTTTCGCGGCGGCCGTTCGAGTCGGCGCAGATCATCACCCGGCAGGAGGTAGCAGCCAGGTAGGCGCGCAGGTTGGCCAGCGGGTCTTCCAGGCGGCGGTTGACGGCGATGTCGGGGATCGGCGCCGACAGCTCGGAAGCGGGCGCATTCGGGTCGCGCCCGATGTTCCAGCGTCCGTGCGGCTTGGCGCAGGTGAAGAACTGCTCGGCGCCGAGGAAGAGTTCGGCCGGCTCGAGGATGGGGCGCTCGCGGTCGCTCTTCAGGAAGCGGTAGCGCGAGTCGGTGTCGAGCCAGAAGCGCCCGATCGCGGCCTCGATGTCGCCGACCATGGCCAGCGGGCTGTCCTTGGGCAGGTAGTCGAACAGGGTGGCCGTCTCTTCGAAGAACAGCGGCAGGTAGTATTCGATGCCGGCCGAGGCGATGCCGTTGCCGATGTCGCGGTAGATCGGCGAGCGCGAGGGATCGCCCTCGAAGCGCTCGCGCCAGCGGCGGCGGAAACTGGTGCGCGCCTGTTCGTCCATCGGGAACTCGCGGCCCGGCAGCAGGCGCACTTCCTTCACCGGATACAGCGAGCGCTGGGTGTCGGCATCAAAAGTGCGGATGGTCTCGATCTCGTCGCCGAACAGGTCCAGGCGGTAGGGCAGGCTTGACCCCATCGGGAAAAGGTCGATCAGGCCGCCACGCACCGAGTATTCGCCCGGCGACATCACCTGCGACACGTGGGTATAGCCGGCCAGGGTGAGCTGGGCCTTCAGCTTGGCTTCGTCCAGGCTTTCGCCCTGGCGGAAGAAGAAGGTATACGCTGCCAGGAAGGACGGCGGCGCCAGGCGCACCAGGGCGGTGGTGGCCGGCACGACCAGCACGTCGCAGTGGCCGCTCCCGATCTCGTGCAGCGTCGCCAGGCGCTCGGACACCAGGTCCTGGTGCGGCGAAAACGCATCGTAGGGCAGGGTTTCCCAGTCCGGCAGCAGGTGGCAGGAAAGCTTGCCGTCGGCGAACCAGGCGATCTCGTCGAGCAGGCGCTGGCCGTCGCTGGCATTCGCCACGATGACGGTGAGCATCTGCTTGTTGGCCTTGAACGCCAGGCCGGCAAGGGCGAGCGCGTAGGCGTCGGAGGAGCCGGCGAGGGCCGGCAGGACGAAACGGTTACCCGGTTTGGGGAGGTGCTTGTTGAGATCGAAAGGCATTCAGGCGCGCATTACAATCGGTGCGATGGGTCGTTCATTATAGACGAAGGGGCATGGTTTTGCCCCCGCGCGCCCATGCGCGCCCACGCGGCCGACCACCAGAGCGTCTGACAAAGCCCTCAGGGCAAGGTGCATCGTCGAAGACAGTACGAATAGTACGGCGAGACGAATGCAACGCAGCCATGAGGGCTTTTCAGGCGCTCTATCGCCTGCGCATGCTCGACACCACGACGCCCGCCAGGATGAAGCCGAAGCCCGCCGCATGGTAGAGGCGCGGCGCCTCTCCGAGCAGCGGCCAGGCGGCCAGGGTGGCGAACAGCGGGATCAGGTAGAGCGACATGCTGGCGCGCGCGGGGCCGGCGATCGATACCAGGCGGTCGAAGCAGAAGTAGGCGCCCAGGCTCGGCACCACGGCCAGGAAGGCCAGGGCCATGTAGAGGCGCGGGTCGCCGAAATCGGGCACCGTGCCGCTGGCCGCTTCCAGTGCGGCGAACGGGGCCAGCACCAGGGCGCCGCCCAGGATCAGGCTGGCCAGCTTGCAGGTGGCCGGCAGCGGCGGCAGCGGCATGCGCCGTCCCAGCACGGTGTACAGGGCCCAGCCGCACGCGGCCGCGATCACCCAGGGGTCGCCCGGACCGAAGTGCATGGCGCCCAGGGCCGCCAGGTCGCCTTTCGAGAGTACCAGCAGGGCGCCGGCAATGGCCAGCAGCATGCCGCCGGCCTGGCGCTTGTGCAGGGGCGCCTTCCACACCAGGGTTTCGATCAGGGTCACCAGCGCCGGACAGGCCGCGAAAATGATGGCGATGTTGGCCGCGCTGGTATGGCGCGCGCCGATGTATTGCGGCGCGACCGCCATGCCCATGCCGAGACCGGCCAGCAGCAGGATGCGCGGCCAGTTCGCCAGCAGCACGCCGCGCAGCGCCCACAGGCGCGGGCCGACGGTGGGCAGCAGGATGGCAAAGGCCAGCGCCCAGCGGCCGAAGGCGAGGAAGACGGGCGGAATGGCGGCGCTTTCGGCCCAGCGCGCCACCACCAGGTTGGCGGCGAACAGGGCGGGCGCGGCGAACATGAGCGGCAGTTCGGCTGCGAAAGGATCGTCGCGGTAGCCTAGTCCGGCGCGGGATGCTGCTTCTGACACGAAAACTCCAAAACGGGAATGCTGCGCCGCCATACAACGGAGCCCTCATGAGGCAACCGGGGGAGGCGCTTTGCTGTGCTTGATAGGGAGGCATCGATTTTACTGCGATGCACAAAAAATATTCTTTCGTATGCATGGCGCATTTGCCAATGCGCCGGAAGACTCTTCCATGGTTGGGCTAAAATATGGAAGAACTATCTTCGGGCTTAATTATTTGCAAAGGACGGATTGCGATGAAGGACGGTTTGCTCGACGAGATCGACCGCAAGATACTGCGCACCCTCAGCCGCGACGGGCGCATCAGCAACCAGAAGCTGGCGGACACGGTCAACCTCTCGCCCACGCCCTGCTGGCACCGGGTCAAGGCGCTCGAGGAATCGGGCCACGTCCAGGGCTATGTCGCGGTGCTCGACCAGCGCGCGCTCGGCCTGCCCGACACGGTGATCATCGAGGTCACGGTCGACCGCCACGACGACGAGATCTTCCAGGCCTTCCAGGATGCGCTGGCCGACCTGCCGGAAGTGATGGAGGCCTATCTGCTGTCGGGTGAATACGATTACCTGATCAAGGTGGCGGTGTCGGGAACGGAAGGCTACGAACGCTTCCTGCGCCAGAAGCTGTACAAGCTGCCGGGAGTGAAGCATACGCGCTCGACGTTTACGCTGCGCTGCCTGAAGCGGGCGGCGTCGGTGGCGCCGTAGATGGTGTTGTAGGGTGGACTCCCGAGTCCACGCTGTGCGGCGGATGAGCAATGACATCGATGCCGCGTAGCGCCGGGTAACCCGCTCCTGCGGCCTGGCGGTTCACGTCAGGGCAGGCACATGTATGACCGCGTGGACACAGGTGTCCACCCTACGAAAACCACGAAAAGCCGGGCCAGTCACGCCTGCGGCTCGTGCACATCCGACACCTTCACCGGCTCGGCCGCGATCTTTTCGCGCGCCAGGGCCTCGTCGTCGGCGTCGGCCTGCAGGCCTTCCTGGTCCGCGCCGTGCTTCCTGTCGTAGGCCAGCTCGACCAGCATCGGGAAGTGGTCGGAGCCGAACTTGGGCAGGCGGCGGATGAAGGAGAGGGTGAAGTGCCGGCTGTGGAACAGGTGGTCGAGCGGCCAGCGCAGGAAAGGGATGCCGGCGTGGAAGGTGTTGAACATGCCGCGTCCGATGCGCGGGTCGAGCAGGCCGCTGATCTTGCGGAACAGCCGCGTCGTGACCGACCACGCCACGTCGTTCAGGTCGCCCGCCACCACCACCGGGGTATCCAGGCCGGCCACGCTCTTGGCCACCACCAGCAGCTCGGCGTCGCGCTCGGTCGATTCGTCGTGCTCGGTCGGGCTGGGCGGCGCCGGGTGCAGGAAGTGCATGCGCACCTTGCGTCCCGATTCCAGCACCACCAGCGCGTGCATCGATGGGATGTCGTCCTCGACCAGGAACTGGATCGCCGTGTCTTCCAGCGCCAGGCGCGAATACACGTGCATGCCGTAGAGGTTGTCGAGCGGGCACTTCATCGAATACGGGTAGTCCGCTTCGAGCGTGTCGAGGCGTTCCTGCCACCAGCCGTCCGACTCCAGGGTCACGAAGACGTCCGGCCGGTGCTGGCGGATCAGCGCGATCAGGCCGTCCGCGTTGCGGTTTGGCGTGAACACATTGGCGGTCAGGACGCGGATCCGCTCGGCCTCGTCGACGTTCGCCGCCACCTTGACCTCGTGCGGATATACCCGGGTGTAAGGGATGATCCACCAGGCCTGGTACAGCAGGCAGCCGGCGGTGACGGCAACCAGGGCCTCGCTGGCGGGGTCCGCCAGGTCGAGCAGGCCCAGCTCCGCCACCAGCGTCCCGAGCGCCAGGAAGGCGATCTGCAGGCGCGGAAAGTCGAGGTCGCGGATCCACCAGCCCGTGCGGTGCGAGAAGGGCAGGAGCGTGGCAAGCAGGATGAGTGCGACCAGGACGGCGATGATCGGAAAGTGCATGGTGTACCTTGGATTTATTATTCTTGGCAAGTTTGCCTAGTATGCCTTGAGTCTGTACATTCTCATGTTCGCAAACGAACACAAACCGAGTCACGCTTCCCGAATCCATGAACGCCCTGCGCACAATGCTTGCCCTGTCCGTCCTCGCCACCTCGGCGTTCGCTACTCCCTTGCCGCCGCCACAGGTCGAGGCGCTGACGCGCACCTTGCAGGCCATCGTCGACGACCCCGGCCTGCCCCTGCCTGGATTGGCGGTGGTGGCCGTGCGCCGCGGCGAGGTGGTCTACAGCCGCCAGTTCGGCAGCAGGCGCCTGGCCGCCAACGGCAGGCCGGCCGAGCCGGTCGACGCCAACACCCTGTTTCGCATCGCCTCGATCTCGAAGTTCGTCACCACTCTCGGCGCCATGAAGATGGTCGAGCAGGGCCGCCTGGCGCTCGACCGGGACGTGAGCGACTACCTCGGCTATCGCCTGCGCAACCCGCATTTTCCCGACCGGGCGATCACCCTGCGCATGCTGCTGACCCACACCTCGTCGCTGCGCGACGAGGGCGGCTTCAAGTGGGCGCCGGACGTCGACCTGCGCGAGGTGCTGCTGCCGGGCGGGCGCCACTACGGCAGGGGCGCCGCCTGGGCCGGCGACCACGGGCCCGGCGGCTGGTTCGAGTACGTGAACTTCAACTACGGCCTGGTGGCGACCGTCATGGAGCGCGTCGCCGGCCAGCGTTTCGACCGCCTGATGCGCGCGCTGGTCTTCGACCCGATGGGCCTGAAGGCCGGCTTCTACCTGGCCGACTTCGCGCCGGCGCGCGTGCAGGACGTCGCGACGCTCTACCGCAAGCGCGAAAAGGATGGCGCCGAGGCCTGGGACCCCGCCGGGCCCTGGATCGCCCAGGCCGACGACTTCGGCGTCGAACCGCCGGGCGCGCCGCCCGGGCTGGAGCGCTACGCGGTCGGCACCAACGGCACCCTGTTCGGCCCCCAGGGCAGCCTGCGCATCTCGGCCGACGAGCTGGCCGACATCATGCTGATGCTGATGAACGGTGGCCGCCACGGCGACGCCCGGATCCTCGCGCCGGACACCATCGCCACCATGCTGTCGCGGCAGTGGACCGCCAGCCCGGACGGCAGCAACGGCAACGGCGACAGCGACAACTTCCGCGGCCTGTACCACGCCTGGGGCATCGGCAACCAGCACTTCGTCGACGCCAGCAGCCCTGGGCCGGGACGGCCGCGCGGCGACCGTTTGGTCGAGGGCGGCGGCTTCACGGGCGTGGGGCACCTGGGCTGGTCCTGGGGACTGAACGCGCTCTTCGTGTTCGACCCGGCGACGAAGGACGGCATGATCTATGTCGCCAGCGGCGTCGGCGCCAACCCGGACCTGCAGCCGGGCCGCTTCTCGTCGGAGGCGCGCTTCCAGGAGCGCATCACCGACGCGCTCTACCGCGGGGCGATCGCGGCGCCGAGGTAAAGGAGGATCACACCTCGGCGGGGACGGACGCCTCGCCCGTCGCAGCTACAGGCTCGTGCGCGGCGGCCGGCCGCCGGTTGGCGATCCCGAAGGGCACATGCACCATCGGGATGGTGCCGCCGGGCGAGGCGCGCAGGTGGGCCATCTGGTCGTCGAAGAAGATGTGGGGCTTGAACACCGCCAGCACGCGCGACTTGTCCATCCCGCCGAGGAAGAAGGTCTCGTCGGCCGACACGCCCCAGCTTTTCAGCGTGGTCACGACGCGCTCGTGCGAGGGCGCGTTGCGCGCGGTGATGATGGCGATGCGCACGATGCGCCGGTAGCCGGGGTCGCGGCGCTGGGCGCGCTCTTCCAGGCGCTGCAGGATGGCCAGCTGGCGGAACATGGCGGCCAGCGGTCCGGGGCTGTGCGGGCGCGCCACGTGCAGGGTTTCGTGCGCATGGAATTCGCCGAGGTCGTTGTTGCGCTTGAAGACCGTCTCCGACTCGTCGTCGGCCAGCACGCCGTCGAAGTCGAAGGCCACGCGCAGTTCCAGGTCGTCGTCCTCGTCGGCGATCTTCGAGGGCAGCACCAGGCCGGCCGGGTAGTCGACGGCGATCGCGCTCTTGACGTCTTCCTCGTTGGCGCTCAGGAAGAGCGAGGCGTTGAAGGCCGGCAGGTAGGGGTAGGGCGATTTCCCGTTCATGAAGGCCGCGCGCGAGATGTCCAGGCCATAGTGGGCGATCGAGCGCATCACGCGCAGGCCGGTCTCGGGCGAATTCCTTGAAAACAGCACTACCTCGACCGGCGACTGGCGCGGGAAGCATTTATTGATGTTCAGGAAGCGCCGGATGAAGGGAAAGGCCACGCCCTTGCCGAGGATGGTGTCCAGGTGCTGCTCCTGGTAGGCGCGGTACTCCTCGGCGCCATGCCTGACGTAGACCTGGTGCGACTCGGCGAGGTCGAACAGCGCGCTCGAGGCGACGCCGATGACGAGTTTTTGTTCTATCGGGAACGGCATCAACCTTCCTCCGCTTGGTTTGGACGAAGCCGATCATAGCAGGGGCGCAGGCGGGTGCCGACGATGGCGCTCAACAGCGGGTCGTCCGCGTCCACGGCGCCGGCGTCTTCCAGCAGGCGCAGCTTGGCCAGGCGGTCGCTCGTTGCCAGCACCCGGGCCAGGGGCGAGGCGCTCGCGTCGTCGCCACGGCGTTCGCCTTCGAGGATAGCGCCGGCCACGCTTTCCGGAAACTGCCAGTGCAGCGCGATCCCGTGGGCCAGGCGCCGGGCGTGGACGAGCAGTCCGAATGCGAAAGCGGGGGAGTCCGGCAGCGCCGCGCCGCCCTCGACCTGGTCGATCACGCGCAAGGCCACGACCAGGCCGACGTTCTGCACCAGCCCGGCCAGGTAGGCCTCGAAAGGATCGGCGCCGAAGCTCGGCGCCAGGGTGCTGGCCGCGAACGCGCATTTCTCGGACTGGCTCCAGACCTGCGGCGCCGCCTGCGCGGCCAGGCGTCCGCCCTGCAGCCTGAACACCGGACGGAAGGCCACCCGCGCCAGCAGCATGCGCAAGCCGTTGCGGCCCAGCAGCAGCAGGGCGCCCTCGATGGTGCGCACCGGCGTCGGCGGGCGGTACCAGGAGCTGTTCGCTTCGCGGATCACTTCGCCCACCAGCACCACGTCCTGCGCCACCATGCGCGCCAGGTCGGCGCCGGAGATGCTTTCGTCGCGCAGGCTGCGCAGCAGTTCGGGGATCACGGCAGGCACCCGCGGCACCAGCCCGGCCGCCTGCGCCGGCGCATGCGCAAGCCGCGCCAGTTCGCCCAGGATCAGCGCCTCGCGGGCCGGCGGCGCCTCGCTCCTGGCGGGGCCGGCCAGCCAGCGGTAGAAGGCGAGGTCGAGTGCGCGGGCCGTGTCCAGGTCCGTGCCTGGCGCCGGTGCCGCGGACGTACCGGTGCCGGCGGCGGGCCGGGCCGGTTGCCCGCCGGCGCGCGGCGAGGCGTGCGTGGAGGACCCGCCAAGCAGGCGCGCGATCCAGTTTTTCATTGTCGGGAAGTGTCGGCCGTATCGGAGTGAAGGATTCTACCCGAGGGGGCGGATGAGGGATGTGCTGCGGGGGCGACAGGCGCCGGAATGCGGCGCGCCGTGGGGCGCGCCGCGCGGTGCGATGGCTTAGCGGCCGGTGCCCGTGGTGGTGCCGGTGGTGCCGGTCGTACCCGAGGTGCCGGTCGTGCCCGAAGTGCCAGTGGTACCCGAGGTGCCAGTAGTGCCCGAGGTGCCGCTCATGCCCGAAGTCCCGGTGGTGCCCGTCGTACCGGTGGCGCCGGAGGTGCCGCTGCCCGAGGTGCCCCAGTTGCCCGAGGTGCCGGAGGTTGAGCCCGTGCCCGTGGTCGAGCCCGAAGTGCCCGAGCCGCTGGTACCCGACATGCCCGAGCCGGTGGTCGCGCCGCTGCCCATGGTGCCCGACGAGCTGGTGCCCGACGAGGTGTCGCCCATACCGGTGGAGCTGCAGGCCGCCAGGCCCAGGCCCATCAGGCCGGCCAGCATGACGCTCAGATAAGTGCGCTTCATAGGTTTTCCTCCGTTGTCGTGTGAGGCTTTCATCATGCGAGCGCGGTGCTCGCTTCGCTATAGGAAGAAAACGAGAGCGTTTGTAGGAGATACCGGACAGTCAGGATATTGCCTGTGTCTTGGTGGCATGCATCGTTGTCGCCAGGGTGGCGCGGTACTGCCAAGGGGAAATGATGGGGCCTGCGCGGCGGGACCGCGCAGGGAATAAGGGGACAGAATCAGCGGCCGTTGCTGCCGGTGCTCTGGGAATTGCCGGCGCTGCCGCTGGTGCTGGTGCCCTGGACCGCGGTTTCGCGGGTGGTGCCCTGGGTGCCGATGGTGCCGGTGGTGCCGGTGGTGCCCATGGTGCCGGTGGCGGTGCCGACCGAGCCGGTGGCCGGAGCAACATTGCCGTTGGCGCTGCCTGCGCCGCTGCCGTAGTAGCCGCCGGTGCCGGTGGTGCCGCTGCCGTCGCTGCGGTTGGCGTTGACGGTGCCGCCGCTGCTGGTCGTGCCCGACATGCTCGAGCCGCTGGTGCTGCTGGTGCTGCTGTTCATCGAATCGGTGCCGGTCGAGCTGCATGCTGCCAGGCCGAGGGCCATCAGGCCCGCGAGCGTGATGCTCATGGTGGTGCGCTTCATGGTAGTCCTCCTTTTTTGATTGAGGATGCCATCATGCGAGCGATCTCGTCGGTACGCCATAGGAACACGGCGGACGCGAGTGTAGGATCAGCCGGACAGATATGCTCAGGCAGCGTGCTGTCCGGCGATCCAGGCCACCAGGGCTTCGGTCGGCAGCGGCCGGCTGTAGAAATAGCCCTGCCCCTTGGCGCAGTGCTGGGCGCGCACCGCCTCGGCCTGGGCCGCGGTCTCGATGCCCTCGGCCACGGTGTTCATGCCCAGGCTGCTGGCCACCTTCACCGTGGCCTCGATCAGTACCTGGTGGTGGTCGCTGGTGTCGGCCTTGCACACGAAGGAGCGGTCGATCTTGACTGTGTCGACCGGCAACAGGTGCAGGCTGGACAGCGAGGAATAGCCGGTGCCGAAGTCGTCCAGCGCGAGCTTGATGCCGAGCGCCTTCAGTTCGTGCAGGCGCAACTGGGTGTGCTCGTCCTGGGCCGCCAGGCTTTCCGTCACCTCGAGCTGCAGGCTGGCCGGCGGCATGCCGGTTTCTTCCAGGATGGCGCGGACCCTGGCGATCCAGCCGGGCTGGGCCAGCTGGGCCCGCGACAGGTTCACCGCCATCAGGCGCGGAGCCCTGGCGCCCAGCAGCGTGCGCCAGCGCATGAAATCGGCGCAGGCGCGCGCCAGCACGAAGTCGCCGATCTGGTCGATCAGGCCGCATTCCTCGGCCACGCCGATGAAATCGAAAGGCGGCACCAGGCCGCGCACCGGATGCTGCCAGCGCACCAGGGCCTCGACCCCGGCGGAAATGTCGGTGCTGCCGTCGGGATCCAGCCCGACCACCGGCTGGTAGACCACGAACAGCTGTTCTTCCGCCAGCGCCGTGCGCAACTGCGCCTCGATGTCGGCGCGCCGGGAGGCGCGTTCGCGCATGCAGGCCTCGAACACGACGTGGCGCGCGCCGCCGGCGCGCTTGGCCTCGATCATCGCGATGCTGGCGTCGCGCATGGCGGCGTCGGCGTCGCCTGCGGCGCCGGCGCCCCAGAACACGCCGACGCTGGCGCGGCAGGACACCTCACGTCCGTCGATCTGGCAGGGGCGCGACAGTATGGACAGCAAACGCAATGCGACGTTCTCGGCCTCTTCGGGATAGCGCAGGCCGTCGAGCAGCACCACGAATTCGTCGCCGCCCACGCGCGCGACCAGGTGGCCGTTGCCGGCCGCCGCATCGATGCGCCGGGCGCCCGCAGGCGCCCCCCAGACGCGCTCGGCCATTGCACCGAGCAGCGTGTCGGCGACGGCGACCAGCAACTGGTCGCCGGCGGCCTGGCCCAGCGTGTCGTTGATCTGGCGGAAGCGGTCGAAGTTCAGGAACAGCAGGGCGAACTGGCCCGTCCGCCCGGGCTGGTCGAGCAGCGTCTGCAACTGCTCGCGCACGGCGGCGCGGTTGGGCAGGCGGGTCAGGGCGTCGGTGCGGGCAGCGTTGCTCAGGCGCCGGCGCAGGGTGTCCTGCTCGCGCTGCATCTCGAAGGTGGCGTCGGTGATTGCGGCCATCAGGCGCTGCGGGTCGAGCTTGAGCAGGCTGATCGACAGCACTTGGGGCGCGCCCGGGGCTGTGTGCGCCGCGCCCAGTGGCACGCGCAGGGCGTCGCAGACCACGCCCGAGGGCTGGTCGAAGCTGGCCGCCATCTGCCTGACCTGGGGCGCGACGGCGTCGAGCACCGCGAACAGGTTGTCCAGGCCGGCCTCGACGGCGAGCGGCATCAGCAGGTTCGAGGCCATCGGGTTGAGCATGTCGACCGCGCCGTCGAGGCCGGTCTGCACCAGGCCGATCGGTGCGCGGTAGAGAAACTGGACCAGCGCCTCGTAGGCGTCGATGTTCTCAACCTGCATCGCGGCTTCGCTTTGGAGTGTCTTCATTGGTAGGCAAATTCGGTGTCCAGCAGACGGTGCGGTTGCCTCCGCTGCGCTTGGCAAGGTAGAGCGCCTGGTCGGCGCGCTTGACGAGGCCGTCGATACCTCCCGGCTCGCCATCCTGGGCGTCGAGCACGGCAACGCCGGCGCTGACAGTGTAGGCGATTTCGCCGTGGTCGGTCGCGACCAGGCGGGTGGCGACCAGGGCGCGCAGCCTTTCGGCGCCAACCAGCGCCGCTTCTTCGCCGGTGGAAGGCAGCAGCACCGCGAATTCCTCGCCGCCCAGGCGGGCCACGGTGTCGACGATGCGGAAACTGTCGCGCAGGGCGTCGGCCAGGTCGCACAGCACGCGGTCGCCGGCCGGGTGGCCGTAGCGGTCGTTGATGTGCTTGAACAGGTCGGCGTCGAAGATGACCAGGGCCAGCGGGCGCGGCGTGTGAGTGGCGCGGTCCAGCTCCAGTTCGGCGGCCTCGAAGAAGGCGCGGCGGTTGGCCAGCCCGGTCAGGTGGTCGCAGAACGCCGCCTGGCGCCGTCTTTCGGTGGCGGCGCGCTTGTCGCTGATGTCGCGCAGGATCAGGCAGTAGCTGGGTGCTTCCGGATCGTCCAGGCCGAAGGCTTCGCGGTCCGGCAGGGGCGCGATCAGGGCGCTGCCCCAGAACTGGCTGCCGTCGGCGCGCAGGCGCAGGCCCTCGTCCAGGCTCCAGCCGTTGCGCTCGGCTTCGCGCAGGCGGTCGCGCAGGTGTTCGCCCGTCATCGCGTCGAGCGGGTAGAACACGGAATAGGGCGCGCCGACGACGTGCTCGCCGAAGCCCGTTACCCGGGCGATGCTCTCGTTCCAGTCGCAGACGCGCCCTTCTCGGTCGAGCGAGACCAGGGCATAGTCGCTGATGCGGGTCAGGATGGCGTTGAGCCAGGCGTCGCTCTGGCGCAGCTGGCGCTCGCGCTTCACCTCGGCGGTGACGTCCTGGAGCACGGCCATGATGCGCGCCGCGTCCAGCTTCAACAGGCTGAGCGAAAGCACCTGGGGCGTGCGCTTGCGCTCGGCCGCGCGCAGGTGGATGTGCAGGCCCTCGAACACCATGCCGCTGCCGTGCGGGTACTGTTCGCACTGGAAGCGCAGGCCGGGCGCCACGCCCTCGAGCGCGGTGAACAGGTTGGAGAGGCAGCCGTCGGGCGACAGCGGCATCAGGAGCTGGGCCGAGATCGGATTGATCATGGCGATCTCGCCGTCGATGCCGGCCTGCACCAGCCCGACCGGGGCGAGGTAGAGGAACTGGATCAGGGCTTCGTGCTCGGCGCGCAGCTGCTCGACGCCGTCGTCCACCGAGCTCACCGGCGCTGGACCAGCACGTAGCGGTAAGCGCCCGATGGGCTGGCCAGCAGGCGCAGCTTGACCTTGACCGGACGCATGCGCAGGGTCAGCACGTAGTCGATGGTGTCGTCCAGCGCGCTGCCCTGGTCGGCCGCATCCTCGAAGCGCTGGGCCACCATGAAGTTGTTCATGCAGGGCGCGACATTGGTGAACAGCGGCTCGCCGATGACCCGCTGGGGCGACAGCCCGGCAGCCTGCGATTCGGTTGCGTTGTAGCGCCGGACGATGGTCTCGGCGTCGAACGCGATCACGCCGAAGTCCAGCGCATCGAGCGCTTCCGGGCTGCTGGCGTCGAGGAGCTCGGCAAGGCCGCGGGCGTCGAAGGTAGGCGTGGCAGTGGTCATGATGGGAGTCGGTCCGATCCGGGTGGTAAGGTTGATAGTTGGCGACGGGAAACGGATGTTGGCACGCGCCCAGCGCGCGTGTCAATTGTGCGCGCTATCGGTCTTACAATTTTGAGGCGGTGGCGACACAGCTGGGGTCACAGCTGGGGTCAGGTCTGACATTTGGACACGAGCTCATCATTAGTCTTGCTGCACCCGCGTTCGTACGCTGCCACCGCCCGGCTGACGGTTTTGGTCGACACGCCGAAAGCGTCCGCAATCTGCGGCATCGTGTAGGCAGTCGACAGGTATGCGCGCGCCATTGCTTCGTTTCGGTCGCCATGCATGGCCCGGTACGATGCCAGGTCAGGCGCAACTGCACGGCGCTCAGCCCTGGCATTTTCCCCCAGTTCCTCCGATAGCCGCATGTTTTCGTGCTTCGTTATGAACGCGTCGTCGCCCAGGAGAATGCGATGGCGCGTCGCGGCAAGCGGACTCGCTTCGTTGATGCCCGCCAGCACGAACGCGTCATATGCACGGATAGCCTCGGCGCGCGTCGGTCCAAAGCGGCCGAGTATGCAATCGCATTCGAGCCAGGTCGGAGGGTGGGCGGAATGGACAAGGTAATGATGGCTGCTCCATTGCCAATCGCCTGGCGCCGCTACCATGTTCGCGCGCACGGGATTCAGGACGATGTAGCGGGCCAGTTCCAGTAAATAGCTTTCTTTCTGGACGAGGATGGCCTTGTAGCGGCCCTGGAACAGGTGGCCGACGAGACGATGTCGATGGTTGTAATGCTGGGTGTACACGCCATTCAGTTGACGCATGCCCTGCGAGAGATTTCCCTCAAGGGTCTCGATCAACAGATGAAAGTGATTCGTCATCTGGCAAAAGCCATGAATCAGGAAGTTGTGGCGTTTGCACACCAGTCCCAGCAGATCCAGCCATGCGCGGCGATCGGAATCATCCCGATAGATGGCGTTTTGCCGGTTGCCGCGCGATGTAACGTGGTAGAGGGCCCCAGGAAATTCGAGTCGAAGTGGTCGCGTCATACGGGCGACGGTATCGGATGCGGAGATGTCCGGCGATGAGATACCGCAGCCGCGAGCAGGAAGAGAACGCGTTTATGGCTGAGCTCGTGTCCGAATGTCAGACCTGACCCCAGCTTCTCCCCAGCTTTTCCTCAGCGCGTCGGATCCGCCAACGGATGCGCATTCTCCCCCGTCGGCTCGGCAGGCATGACTTCCTCCCCCTCCGACAATCCGTTCGGATCCTCGGCCGGCGCCTCCGCCATCACGTCGATCCCGTGCAGCTGCGGATTTTCCGCGAACTCCGCATACACCCAGTCGTCGTTCTCGCGCACCAGGCCTTCCGGTTCCGGGCGCTCGACGGGCGGGTGCTTGGCCAGGGCGACCTGCATGTAGTCGAGCCAGATCGGCAGGGCCAGCGTCGCGCCGAATTCGCGGCCGCCCAGCGAGCGCGGTTCGTCGTAGCCCATCCAGGCCACGGCGACGACATTGCCGCCGTAGCCGGCGAACCAGCCGTCGATGGCGTCGCTGGTGGTGCCGGTCTTGCCGGCGATGTCGGGACGGCCCAGGCGCTTGGTGGCGGCGGCGCCGGTGCCGTAGCGGGTGACGTCGCGCAGCATGCTGTCGGTGATGAAGGCGTTGCGGGCGTCGAGCACGCGCGCCGTCTCCTGGCGCGGGGCGGGCGGCGTGGCCTGCTGGATGATGGTGCCGTCGCCGTCGACGATTTTCTCGATCAGGTAAGGCTTCACGGCATAGCCGCCGTTGGCGAAGACCGCGTACGCGCCGGCCATCTGCAGCGGCGTGACCGCGCCGGTGCCCAGGGCCAGGGTCAGGTTCTGCGGGTGGCGCGCCAGGTCGAAGCCGAACCGGCCGAGGAAGTCGTGGGCATAGGGCACTTCGATCGCGCGCAGCAGGCGCACGGTCGGCACGTTCTTCGAGTGGGCCAGCGAATAGCGCATCGTGATCGGGCCATCGAAGACGCCATCGTCGTTCTGGGGCGACCAGGTGGCGCCGGCATTCTCGCCCGGCATGTCGAGCGCCTCGTCGAGGATCAGGGTGGCCGGGGAATAGCCTTTTTCAACGGCCGCCGAATACACGAAGGGCTTGATCGCCGAACCCGGCTGGCGCCAGGCCTGGGTCACGTGGTTGAACTTCTGCAGGTTGTAGTCGAAGCCGCCGACCAGCGCTTGATACGCGCCGCTGTCGGCGTCGATCGCGACGAAAGCTGCCGCCACCTGCGGCACCTGGCTGATGCCCCAGCCGTCCTTCGGCAGCTTGCTGATGCGGACGATGGCGCCCGGCGCGATGCGCACGGATTCCTTGGCCTTGCCGGAGAGGCCGGCGGCCGCGAACTTCAGGCCGGCGCCCTCGATGTCGAACACGTCGCCGGCGATGGTCTCGACCTGCACGCGCTTCGGTGAAGCGGCGAGCACGACCGCCGGTTCCAGGCCGTCGCTGGATGGGCGCTTCTGCAGGGCCTCGACAATGGCTTCCTCGCGCTCCGTTTCGTCGGCCGGGAGTTCGATGCGCGCTTCCGGGCCGCGGTAGCCGTGGCGCGCGTCGTAGGCCAGCACGTTGCGGCGCACCGATTCGTAGGCGGCCTTCTGGTCGGCTTCGCGGATCGTGGTGACGACGCGCAATCCCCGTGTATAGGCTTCTTCCTTGAACCGGGCGTAGACCGCCTGGCGGGCGAGTTCCGCCACGTACTCGGCGTGGGCGCCGAATTCCTGGGGACGCGAATGCACGCGCATCGGCTCGGCCACGGCTTTCGCGTACTGGGCCTCGTCGATCTGGCCGAGGTCGCGCAGGCGGCGCAGCACCTGTTCCTGGCGCGCCTTGGCGCGCTTCGGGTTCACGGCCGGGTTGTTGCGCGCCGGATTCTGGGGCAGGCCGGCCAGCATTGCGGTTTCGGCGATGGAAAGCTTGTCGAGGTCCTTGCCGAAGTAGGCGCGCGCCGCGCTGGCGAAACCGTAGGAGCGCTGGCCCAGGTAGATCTGGTTCATGTAGAGTTCGAGGATCTGGTCCTTGGTGAGCGCATCCTCGATCCGGTAGGCCAGGGCGATCTCGTTGATCTTGCGCGACAGCTTCTTCTCTTTCGACAGGAAGAAGTTGCGCGCCACCTGCATGGTGATGGTCGAGGCGCCGCCCGAGCCGAAGCCGCTGCGCAGGTTGGAGCCGACCGCGCGCACGGCGCCCATCCAGTCGATGCCGCTGTGCTCGTAGAAGCGCGCATCCTCGATCGCCAGCACGGCGTTCTTCATCATCGGCGGAATCTTCGCGATCGGGACGAAATCGCGGTGCTCCTCGCCGAATTCGCCGATCAGCACATTGTCGGCGGTGTAGATGCGCAGCGGGATCTTGGGCTTGTAATCGAGGACGGCGTCGATCGCCGGCACTTTCGGCAGGATGGCGGCGAACACGTAGATCGCCAGGCCGGCGACGAACACGACGATGGCGGCCAGGATGAAGAAAATGAAACCGCGCTCGCGGTGAAGTGGCCGGAACGGCTTGAGGGCGGGGGAAGGCCGGGTGGACTTGGTCAAAACGGTTCTCTCGTGCTGTGGGACCGCAAGGGTCAGCGGCCCGGTGCGGGCCATTATAATGCGCTTTCCTTCCATCAAAGCATATGCCATAGTCACGCCTTCAGGCTTGCCTGAGACAAGCCGATTTCCAAGACATCCAAGGAATACGATGCCCTACGATCCTGCTCCTCCCGCCGTCAAGCCCTATATTCCGGCGACGGCGCAACTGCCCGAAATGACCATCCGCGCCCTCGTCATGGGCGTCGTGCTGGGCATGGTCTTCGGCGCTTCCTCGCTGTACCTGGTATTGAAAGTCGGCCTGACCGTCAGTGCCTCGATCCCGGTGGCGGTGATCGCCATCACCCTGTTCGGCATGTTCAAGAAGATGGGCGGGCGCGAATCGACCATCCTGGAAAACAGCATCACGCAGACCGCGGGTTCGGCCGGCGAATCGCTGGCTTTCGGCCTGGGCGTGACCATGCCGGCCATTATGATCCTCGGCTTCGATCTCGAGATCTCGCGCGTGATGCTGGTCGGTATCCTGGGCGGCCTGCTGGGCATCCTGATGATGATCCCGATGCGCCGCACCATGATCGTCGACGCCCACCGCGAGCTGAAGTACCCGGAAGGCACGGCCTGCGCCGAGGTGCTGAAGGCCGCCGCCACCGACACCTCGCGCGAGGCCGCGGGCGAAGTGCGGGTTGCCGGCTCGGACGCGGCGCGTGACGCCAAGCGCCGCGCCGCCATCATCTTCGGCGGCTTCGGCCTGGGCCTGCTGTACAAGGTCGCGAACGTTTCGCTCAAGGGCTGGAAGGACGTGGCCAACTTCGAGTTCGGTGCGCCGCTGAAGGCCGGTTCGGCCGGTGCGGAAGTGTCGCCCGAGCTGGTCGGCGTCGGCTATATCATCGGCCCGCGCATCGCCTTCACGATGGCGGCGGGCGGCGTGCTGTCCTATCTGCTGCTGATCCCGATGATCAAGTTCTTCGGCGAGCTGCTGACCGTGCCGCTTTCGCCCGGAACGATGCTGATCAAGGACATGTCGCCCGACGACATCCGCGACGCCTACGTGCTCTACATCGGCGCGGGCGCCGTGGCGGCCGGCGGCCTGATCTCGCTGGTGCGCTCGCTGCCCTCGATCTGGAACGGCCTGAAGGGCGGCCTGGCCGGCATGGGTAAAGGAAAGGCAACGGCGGCCAACGCCGGCCTGCGCACCGACCAGGACATCCCGATCAAGTGGGTGGCGATCGGCTGCCTGGCCATCATCGCCATCATCACCTTCGCCACGCCGCTGCACATGAACCTGCTGGGCGCATTGCTGATCCTGGTGTTCGGCTTCCTGTTCGCGACCGTCTCCTCGCGCCTGACCGGCGAAGTCGGCTCGTCTTCGAACCCGATCTCGGGCATGGCGGTCGCCACCTTGCTGTTCACCTGCCTGATCTTCCTGGTGATGGGCTGGACCGGCGGGCGCTATTACGTGACCGCGCTGTCGGTCGGCGCCATCGTCTGCATCGCGGCCAGCAACGCCGGCACCACCTCGCAGGATCTGAAGACCGGCTTCCTGGTCGGCTCGACCCCGCGCCTGCAGCAGTACGCCATCCTGTGCGGCGCCTTTGCCTCGGCGCTGATCCTCGGGCCGATCCTGCTGAAGCTGAACGAGGCCGGCACAGTCTACGTCCCGGCCGCCCAGGTCGCGCCGGCCGTCACCGTCGACGTGTCGAAACTGGTCGAGACCGAGCGTTTGCAGGGGCCGCAGGCCGAGAGCGACGCCAAGACCTACAAGGTCTGGCGCAAGACGGACACCGTGGGCGGCCCTGCCGGCAAGTACCTGGTGGCCGACGACGGCAAGCTGGCCTACCTGGTCGACCCGGGCATCAACGGCCACTACCACCAGCGTCCGGATGGCACCGAAGTGAAGAAGTACGACGCGCCCAAGGCCGTGCTGATGTCCTACATCATCAAGGGCATCCTTGACCAGCAGCTTCCGTGGACCCTGGTGCTGTTCGGCGTGATGATCTCGGTTGTGCTGGAACTGGCCGGCATCCAGGCGCTGGCGTTCTCGGTAGGGGTTTATTTGCCGCTGGTGTCGACGCTGCCGATCGCGGTGGGCGGCGCGGTGCGCTGGTTCGCCGACCGCCGCAACAACAAGCTGCCGCAGTACGCCAAGCTGAACGAGGAAGAGCGCCAGGCCGCGGGCGACCGCAGTTCCGGCACCTTGCTCGCCTCGGGCTACATCGCCGGCGGCGCGCTGGCCGGCATCGTGATCGCGATCACGGCGGGTGTCATGACCAACTTCGACAGCATGATGGCGAAGTGGGCCGAGAGCTCGAATCCCTTCGTGTCGGGGCCGAATGCGGACCTGCTGTCACTGATTCCGTATGCGGCGATCGTGCTGCTGCTGTACTGGGTGGCGCGGGAGAAAGCGCAGAAGTAAAGTGAAACGGGCGCTTCGGCGCCCGTCTTGTTTTGAAGAGTGGTGGAGGATTGTGGTGCTGGTCGCATTGCCTGATCATTGATGGTGAGACCGCGTGGGCAGTGGGGCTGGCTAAATGCCAGCACCACGAATGCCCACCCTACAACAGCAACCCCGACCATCGCCTATTCGGGTGTGATGGGTTTCGTAGGGTGGACACCTGTGTCCACGCTGTCTCACCCTATGCAAACCCGCGGCGCGGATCCCGCCAGGGATCAGACAAACGCCAGGTCATGCTGGCGAATCACATCGTCCAGCCACGCGTCGGAATGCCTGAAGCGATATCCCAGACCCTGCGCGCGCGCGGTGTCCAGCACCATCGGCTGCTGGAAGTCGAAGGGCGAAAGCTGGCCCGGGGCCAGAGCGCCATCGACGCGCCTGAAGCGCGCCTGCGCATCGAGCACCTGGGCCACGCGGCCGTACAGGCCATGCGCCGACAGCGGCCCGCCTGAAGCGGCGTTCACCGGCCCGGTGAAGTCCTGCGCGCCGACCCAGTCGAGGAAGGCCGCCGCCTCCTGGGTGCCGAGGAAGGAGACCTTCGCGCCCGCGTTGGTGTAGGGCAGGGCCGCGCCCTGACGCAGCAGGTCGACGTAATAGGCCAGGCGTCCCGTGAATTCCTCGGGGCCGCCCAGCACGTGGGCAAGGCGCGCGGTCACCAAGGGCAGCGAACCGTCGCGGTACAGGTAGGCCTCGGCCTGGATCTTCCCCGTCACGTAGCTTTGCACCGCGAGCTTGGGGTCGTGCCAGGGATAGGCGGTGTCGATCGCCTGCGCCAGCACGGGCAGGTCGGATTCGCGCAGGGCCGCGCCGCCTGGCGCGAGGCCGCGGTAGACGTCGATGGTCGAGGTCATGACGTAGCGCCCGACCCTGCCGGCGAAGGTCCGGGTCGCGATGGCGGCGTCGAGCGGGCTGTAGCACATCTGGTCGAACACCAGGTCGTAGTCCTTGCCGGCGAAGGCGCTGCGCATGGCAGTCTCGTTGCGGCGGTCGACGCGGATGCGCTCGATGCGCTCGCCAAAGGGATCGGGCGCATAGCCGCGGGTGGCGATCGTCACGCGGTGGCCCGCTCTTACCAGGCGCTGCACCAGCAGCTTGCCGAAATAACGGGTCCCGCCGATCACCAAAGTATTCTTGTGCATGGCTTCTCCTTGACGAATCGAGTATATTTTGTGCTCAGCAGCAAAAATCATCAAACGAGAAAAAACGCTTCTATGAATAAGAAAAACTTGCGCATGGAGCGAACATGAAGCCGCTGCGCAGCCTCTCCGGGCTGATCGATTTCGAGTGCGCCGCGCGCTGGGGCAGCTTCAAGCTGGCCGCGCGCGAGCTGCACAAGACGCCGGCGGCGGTCAGCCTGCAGGTCAAGCAGCTCGAGGAGACCATCGGATTTCCGCTGTTCGTGCGCCACCCGCGCCACATCTCGCTGACCGAGAAGGGGCAGGAGCTGGCGATCGCCATCGGCCGCATGCTGGCCGACCTGCGCGCCAAGGTCGGGGCGCTGCAGCGCGGCGACGAGGAGTCGGTGCTGCGCATTTCGACCACCCATTCCTTCGCCATCAAGTGGCTGGTGCCGCGCATGCACCGCTTCACCAAGCTGCATCCGGAGCTCGACATCCGCATCGATTCGAACGACGCCCCGGTCGACCTGGAAGCCGACACCACCGACGTGGCGATCCGCTACGGCCAGGTGCGCGACAGCGACCCGGCGCTGCTGTTTCGCGAACGCCTGGTGCCGGTCTACAGTCCGGAGCTGCTGGCGCCCGGCCAGGATGGCCTGACGCTGGCCGACCTGGCGCAGCAGCCGCTGCTGTGCGAAAAGTCGCCGGAATCCTGGCTGCAGCTCCTGAACGAGAACCGTGCGCTCAAGGGCAAGTACGATTTCTCGCGCGGCTACAGCCATTGGGGCGTGCTGGTGCAGGCGGCGGTGGCGGGGCAGGGCGTGGCCCTGGTGCCCTACGGGATCGCCTGCCAGGACATCGCTTCCGGCGCGCTGCGCCAGATCGCCTGCCGCAGCGCGCGCTTCGACATGGGCTACCGCTTCCTCGCCAATCCCCACAAGGAAAACATGAGCAAGATCCAGCGTTTTCGCGAGTGGATGGTGGAGGAGATGGAGGCGATGCGGCGCGAATTGGATGGGGAGACCGCCGGCGGTTGAATGGTGGGCGCGGATTTCATGCGATCGGTGGGATACGCGTAGGGTGGGCACACACAACAGGCATAAAAAACGGCAGCCGAAGCTGCCGTTTTTCGTTGAAGCGAAGGGACGCTTATTTCACGCCGTGCATCAGCTTCTGGATCAGCGGTGCGATCAGGAACAGCAGGACGCCGCCGCCCACCAGCGACCAGAAGCCGAAGGTGTAGCCGTCGAGTGCCGAGGCGATCGACATGCCGGTTTCGCCCGAGACATGCGAGGCGAAGATGCCCGACAGGTTGTTACCGATGCCGGTCGACAGGAACCAGCCGCCCATGCCCAGGCCGACCAGGCGCACCGGCGCCAGCTTGGTGACCATCGACAGGCCGATCGGCGACAGGCAGAGCTCACCCACCGACTGGATGAAGTAGACCGTGAACAGGGTCCAGAACGGGATCTTGCCGGCGTCGTCGACCAGGGTCGACAGCGCGTACATCAAGAGGCCGAAGGCCAGGCCGTTGAAGATCAGGCCCAGGCCGAACTTGCGCGGGATCGACGGGTTGGCGTTGCGGCGGCCCAGCATGACCCAGATCGCGGCGATGATCGGCGCGAAGACGATGATGGCGACCGAGTTCACGCTCTGGAACCAGGCGACCGGGAAGGTCCAGTCGCCGAAGTTGCGGTCGACGATCTGGTCGGCCAGGAAGGTGAAGGAGCTGCCTGCCTGCTCGAAGAACATCCAGAACAGGATGTTGAAGGCGAAGATGATCATCATGGCGATGGTCTTGTCGCGCGCGACCTTGCCGTTGCGGATGCCTTCGATCATCAGCATCAGGGCCAGGACGATGAACAGGACGGTCAGGATCGCCTGCAGGGTGTTGGCGCCGAGTTTCAGCAGGAAGTACACGCCCGGGATGACGACGACGCTGCCGATGATGACGGCGAGCGGACGGGCCATGCCTTCGGCCTGCGGGTCGGGACGGCCGATGCCGGCCAGGGTCTTGCGGCCGATGTAGAACCACACGAGGCTGATCAGCATGCCGATGCCGGAAGCGAAGAACACGACCTTGTAGGCAGGCGTCGTTCCGTCGCCCAGTTTCTGGGCCAGGATCTGGGTCAGGATCGGGGCGATGAAGGCGCCGGCGTTGATGCCCATGTAGAAGATGGTGAAGCCCGAATCGCGGCGGGTGTCGTTCATCGCGTACAGCTTGCCGACCATGGTCGAGATGTTCGGCTTGAACATGCCGTTGCCGACGATGATGGTGGCGAGGCCGAGCTTGAACAGGTCCTGGTTCGGGATCGTGATCATGAACAGGCCGGCCGCCATGAAGACGGCGCCGATCAGGATCGAGCGCTGGTAGCCGATGACGCGGTCGGCGATCAGGCCGCCGAAGACGGCGCCGGCGTACACCAGCGCGAGGTAGGAACCGTAGGTGAGGTTGGCGTCGGCCTGGCCGACGGCGTCGCCGCCGTAGAACTGGGCGACGATGTAGAGCACGAGGGCCCAACGGATGCCGTAGAAAGCGAAGCGCTCCCAGAATTCGGTCATGAACAGCATCCACAGCGGCGCTGGGTGGCCCATGATCTGTTTGAACTCTGGAATGACGACCTTGTCGGCGGGTGTAGCAGCTGCACCGCTCATGCGGTTCCTCCCGAAATATAGTTTTAAGAATAACTGTTATCGTTGGAAGGCAAAGATGATTCGCAGCTTCCAATCCGCACGCATTTTAGTAGATATTGCTGGGCTCAAGAAAAATATTTGCCATTGTGGTAAACACGCGCGCGCATGGTGCGGTGCCGCACAATCGGCGTGCGATTGGACACGCGTGTCCCAGCCACTTGTCGTATATTGGTGAAACATTCAGATTTGTGAAGACCCCCCAAGAGCGTCAGAAAAGGAAGAACGTATGAACTACGAAGTCGTCGATACTCTCATTTCTCCAGAAGGCCGGCTGGAAGTCCTGTCCAAGGCCGAAGTGGCCAAACTGCTCGACACCAGCCAGGGTGGCCTGTATTCCGTATTCCGCAAATGTTCGCTCGCAGTCCTGAACTCGGGCAGCTCGATCGACGATGGCAAGGAACTGCTGGAGCGCTACAGCAGTTTCGATATCAGCATCATCCAGCGCGAACGCGGCATCAAGCTCGATATCCGCGGCGCGCCGGCCATCGCCTTCGTCGATGGCAAGATGATCAAGGGGATACACGAGCACCTGTTCTCGGTGCTGCGCGATATCGTCTTCGTGAATTTCGAAGTCACCGACAATCCGCGCTTCAACCTGTCGCGTCCCGAAGGCATCACCGACGCGGTGTTCCACATCCTGCGCAACGCCAACCTGCTGCAGCCGCAGCGTAATCCCAACTTGGTGGTGTGCTGGGGCGGCCATTCGATCAACCGCATCGAATACAACTACTCGAAAGAGGTCGGCTATGCGTTCGGCCTGCGCGAACTCGACATCTGCACCGGCTGCGGTCCGGGCGCCATGAAAGGCCCGATGAAGGGCGCGACGATCGGCCACGCCAAGCAGCGCTTGCAGGGCGGGCGCTATATCGGCATTTCGGAGCCGGGCATCATCGCCGCCGAATCGCCGAATCCGATCGTGAATGACCTGATCATCATGCCGGACATCGAAAAGCGCCTGGAAGCCTTTGTCCGCGTTGGCCACGGCATTTGCGTCTTCCCGGGCGGCGCCGGCACCGCGGAAGAGATTCTCTATATCCTCGGTATCCTGCTGCATCCGGATAACGCGGAAATGCCTTTCCCGCTGATCTTTACCGGTCCGGCGACGGCGCGCGAATATTTCGAGCAGATCGACGGCTTCATCGCCCAGACGCTCGGCGACAAGGCGCGCCAGCGCTACAAGATCATCATCGACGATCCGGACGCGGTCGCACGCGAAATGCACGAGGGGATCAAGAAAGTGCGCGAATTCCGCAAGGCGCACAGCGATGCGTATTACTTCAACTGGCTGCTGAAAATCGACCAGGAATTCCAGCGCCCGTTCCGGCCGACTCACGAAAACATGCGCAACCTGTCGCTGCACAAGAGCCAGGAAACGCACCTGCTGGCGGCCAACCTGCGCCGCGCCTTCTCGGGCGTGGTGGCCGGCAACGTCAAGGAAGAGGGCATCCGTGCGATCGAGGAGTTCGGCAAGTATGAGATCCATGGCGAGCGCGAGATCATGGAGCCGATGGATGCGCTGCTGGCCTCGTTCGTGGAGCAGAGCCGGATGAAATTGCCGGGCAAGGCGTATACGCCTTGCTATACGATCGTGAAGTAAGTAGTTGGGTTTCGTAGGGTGGACTCCCGAGTCCACGCTGTACGGTGCATGTGCCGCGGCGGCTTCAAGCGAAGCCACCTGCACACGTCGTACAGCGTGGACACAGGTGTCCACCCTACGCCATCTTCGAAGCCAACAATAAAAAACGGGGCGCCTTGGCGCCCCGTTCTTTTGATTCCACCAACTGATCCGACGATCAGTCTTCCTTGCGCAGGTGCGGGAACAGCAGCACGTCGCGGATGTTCGGCGAGTCGGTCAGGATCATGATCAGGCGGTCGATGCCGATGCCGCAGCCACCGGCCGGCGGCATGCCGTATTCCAGCGCGCGGATGTAGTCGGCGTCGTAGTACATCGCCTCTTCGTCACCCGCGTCCTTCGCCTCGACCTGCGACAGGAAGCGCGCGGCCTGGTCTTCCGGATCGTTCAGCTCCGAGAAGCCGTTGGCGATCTCGCGGCCGACCATGAACAGCTCGAAGCGCTCGGTGATGCCCGCACGGGTGTCCGAGGCGCGCGCCAGCGGCGACACTTCGACCGGATAGTCGATGATGTAGGTCGGCTCCCAGAGCTGGGCTTCGGCGGTCTCTTCGAACAGCGCCAGTTGCAGCGCGCCCAGGCCGGCGGTGGCGATCGGCTTGACGCCGAACTTCAGCAGTTCCGCCTTCAGGAAAGCCGGATCTTCCAGTTGCTCGGTGGTGTAGCCAGGCGCGTACTTGTTGATGGCCTGGACGATGGTCAGGCGCTGGAAGGGCTTCGAAAGGTCCAGCTCGCGGCCGCCGTAGCTCAGCACCGCAGTGCCCTGGGCGTCGATCGCGGCCTGGCGGATCACGGCTTCGGTAAAGTCCATCAGCCAGGTGTAGTCGGTGTAGGCCGCGTAGAACTCCATCATCGTGAACTCGGGGTTGTGACGGATCGACACGCCCTCGTTACGGAAGTTGCGGTTCACTTCGAACACGCGGTCGAAGCCGCCGACCACCAGGCGCTTCAGGTAGAGTTCCGGCGCGATGCGCAGGAACATCTGCATGTCCAGCGCATTGTGGTGGGTGATGAAAGGCTTGGCCGCGGCGCCGCCCGGGATCGGGTGCAGCATCGGGGTCTCGACTTCCATGAAGCCGTTCTTTTCCATGAAGCGGCGCATCGACGACAGCGCGGCGGTACGCGCCTTGAAGGTGCGGCGCGTCTCTTCGTTCATGATCAGGTCGACGTAGCGCTGGCGATATTTCGTCTCCTGGTCGGCCAGGCCGTGGAACTTGTCCGGCAGCGGGCGCAGCGACTTGGTGACCAGGCGCAGCTTCGTGACCTTGATGGTCAGCTCGTCGACCTTGGTCTTGAACAGGGTGCCCTCGACGCCCAGGATGTCGCCCAGGTCGTAGGTGCGGAAGGCTTCCATCGCCGCTTCGCCGGTCGCGTCGAGCGTGACGTAGATCTGGATGCGGCCGTCGGCGCGCGCGCCCGAGGCGTCCTGCAAGGTCGCAAAGGCGGCCTTCTTGCCGGCTTCGCGTTTGAGCATCATGCGGCCGGCCAGGACCACGGGAATGGCCTTTTCTTCCAGCTCTTCGCGGGTGAGCGAACCGTACTGCTCGTGCAGCTCGGCGGCCTTGTGCTCGGGTTTGAAATCGTTGGGGAAGGCGACGCCTTGCTGGCGGATCGCGGCCAGCTTGGCGCGGCGTTCTGCCATGATCTTGTTCTCGTCCGCCGCCGGGGTAACCTGGGCTGGCGTGTTGTTTTCTTGGTTTTCCGTAGTCATGGTTGGTACTCGTTTGGTTTGATCAGGCGAACAGCTCGTCGACGGACAGCTCGGCGAAGTCGGAGACGATCTTGATCACGTTGTCGAATTCGGTAAAGGCTTCGGCCGGCAGGGTGGTGGTGATCACCACGCAGCGCATGCCGGCGCGGCGCGCCGCTTCCACGCCCAGGGGCGCGTCCTCGAAGACGATGCAGTTTTCCGGCTGCGCGCCGCAGCGGCGGGCGGCTTCGATGAAGGCGTCCGGGTGCGGCTTGCCGCGGGCGACGTCCGTGGCGCCGACGACGGTGTCGAAATGGCGGCGCAGGTCCAGGCCGTCGAGCGTGAACTCGACGTTGGCCGGCGGGGCGGCGGTGCCGACCGCCAGGGAAATACCCTGCGAGCGCGCGTCGGCGATCAGGTCCTCGAAGCCCTCGACCGCCTTGCGGTGCGGGGCGTAGAGCTCGCGGTAGACGGCTTCCTTCTCATGGTTCAGCTGCAGCACTTCCTCGTCCTGCAGGTCCTCGCCCATGTAGGAGCGGATGATTTCCTTGCCCTGGCGGCCGGCCGTCGTGCGGAAGAACTCGTCCGCATCGATGTCGCGCCCGCGGCGGGCGAAGAAGGTGATCCACGACTGGGTATGGAAGCCCATGTTGTCGACGATGGTGCCGTCCATGTCGAAGATCAGCGCGCGTTTTACCTGAGCCATCAGACGCCCTGTTTCAGCGAAGCGGAGATGAAGTCGTCCAGGTCGCCGTCCAGCACGTTCTTGGTGTTGCCGGTTTCGAAACCGGTGCGCAGGTCCTTGATGCGCGACTGGTCCAGCACGTAGGAACGGATCTGGTGGCCCCAGCCGACGTCGGTCTTGGAGTCTTCCAGCTTCTGCTGCTCGGCCATGCGCTTGCGCATCTCGAGTTCGAACAGCTTGGCGCGCAGCATGTCCCAGGCTTCGGCCTTGTTGCGGTGCTGCGAGCGGTCGTTCTGGCACTGGACAACGATGCCCGACGGAGCGTGCGTCAGGCGCACCGCGGAGTCGGTCTTGTTGATGTGCTGGCCGCCCGCGCCGGATGCGCGGTAGGTGTCGATGCGCACGTCGGCCGGGTTGATCTCGATCTCGAAGGACTCGTCGACTTCCGGATACACGAACAGCGAGGTGAACGAGGTATGGCGGCCGTTGGCCGAGTCGAACGGCGACTTGCGCACCAGGCGGTGCACGCCGGTTTCCGTGCGCAGGTGGCCATAGGCGTACTCGCCGTCGACCTTGATGGTCGCGGTCTTGATGCCGGCGACCTCGCCCTCGGAGATTTCCAGGACCTCGGCCTTGAAGCCCTTGCGTTCGCAGTAGCGCAGGTACTGGCGCAGCAGCATCGAGGCCCAGTCCTGGGCTTCGGTGCCGCCGGCGCCGGCCTGGATGTCGATGAAGCAGTTGGCGTGGTCCATCGGGTTGCTGAACATCCGGCGGAATTCCATCGCCTCGATGGTCTTCTGGATTTCCTCGGCATCGCTGCCGATCGACTCCAGGGTGTCATGGTCGCCTTCTTCGCGCGCCATTTCGAACAGGTCCGTGGCGTCAAGCAGGTCCGACCGCGCCTTCTCGAGCGTCAGCACGACGGCCTCGAGGGCCTTCTTTTCCTTGCCGAGGTCCTGGGCCCGCTTCTGGTCGTTCCAGACGGTCGGGTCCTCGAGTTCCTGGTTGACCTGTTCTAGTTTCTCCGACTTCCGATCGAAGTCAAAGATACCTCCGAAGTTCGGCTTCACGGCTGGTCAGGTCGTTCAGCAGGGCGGAGATGGCGTTGATGCGTTCAGCTTCCATGATCTTGGCGTTTGAATGAGTTAAATCGAACCTTCGATTATACCCCAGACCGCCGGCCACCCGGTGGGCCCGGGACCGCGCGCGGGCGTATTCCTTGCCGCTGCTTGCGCCGCTGCCGTATCATCCTCCGGTTCTCACCCAAGAATTGCTCATGCGACACTCAATCTCTTATCAAATCGGCATGCTGTTGCTGCCTGCTGCCGTCCTGTCCGCGCCCGCCTTCGCCGCCAAACCCGCACCGAAGGGCGCCAGCGCCGTGCTGGCCGTTCTCGAAACGACCGACCTGCACGCCACCGTGGTCGGCTACGACTACTTCAAGCTGGCCGAAGAGCCGTCGATCGGCCTGGACCGCACCGCCACCCTGATCGCCCAGGCGCGCCGCGAATACGCGAACACGGTCCTGTTCGACAACGGCGACACCATCCAGGGCACCGCGCTGGCCGACTACCAGGCCCTGGTGGCGCCGGTGCGCTGCGACCAGACGCTGGGCATCTACAAGGTGATGAATGCGCTGAAGTACGACGGCGCCTCGATCGGCAACCACGAATTCAACTACGGCCTGGCCTTCCTCGGGCAGGTGACCGGCAACCGCTTCAGGGTGCCCGGCCTGGAGCAGCCGAAGCGCTGCGCCGGCCCGGCCTTTCCGCAGGTGCTGGCCAACGTCTACAGCGTGACGACCAAGGCGCCGCTGTTCGAGCCCTACCGCATCATCGAGAAGAAGATCAGCGGCCTCGATGCGAAGGGCGGCAAGATCACGGCGACGGTCAAGGTCGGCATCATCGGCTTCACTCCGCCCGGCATCATGTCCTGGGACAAGCGCCACCTCGAAGGCAAGGTCTACACCACCGGCGTGCGCGAGGCGGCCGAGAAGTACGTGCCGGAGATGCGCCGCAAGGGCGCCGACATCGTGGTGGCCATCGCCCACGGCGGCCTGGACGGCAGCCCCTACACGCCGCAGATGGAAAACGCCGGCTACTACCTGGCACGGGTAGAAGGCGTGGACGTGATGCTGCTGGGGCACTCGCACCAGCTGTTCCCGAACGCGGCCAGCAGCGCGCCCCAGTTCAACCTGCCGGGCGTGGACAAGGCCAGGGGCTTCGTGCATGGCGTGCCGACCGTGATGGCCAACCTCTGGGGCAAGCACCTGGGCGTGGTCGCGCTGCACCTGCGCGCCGACGGCAAGCGCTGGACCATCGAGAAGGACAGGACGACGGTCGAGGCGCGCGCCGCCCAGAACGCCGACAAGACCTTCGTCGCCCCCGACCCGCAGGTCGCGGCCCTGATCAGGGAAGAGCACGAGGCGACGATCCGCTTCGTGAAGACGCCGGTGGGCAGCAGCGACTTCCGCATGTCGACCTATTTTGTCGACGTCGGCGACATCTCGGCGCTCGAAGTGGTCAACCAGGCCCAGACGGCTTACGTGGAGAAGTACGTGGCGACGAACCTGCCGCAGTATGCAAAGTTGCCGGTGCTGTCAATGTCGGCGGCCTTCAAGAACGGCTTCGCCGGCGCCTTCGACTACACCGACGTCGCGCCGGGCAGCCTGGCGATGAACAACGCGGCCGACCTCTACCTCTACCCGAACGCGCTGTACGCGGTGAAGGTCGACGGCGCAGGCTTGAAAGCCTGGCTCGAGACCTCGGCGCGCCGCTTCAACACCATCGACCCGGCCAGGACAGAAGCGCAGGAGCTCATCAACCAGGGCTTCCCCAGCTATAACTTCGACGTCCCGACCTCCAGCGAGATCAGCTTCGAGATCGACGTCACCCAGGCGCCGGGCCAGCGCATCCGCAAGCTGAAGCTGCGCGGCGAGCCGGTGGCCGACAGCCAGGAATTCATCGTCGCCACCAACAACTACCGCGCCAGCGGCGGCGGCAACTTCCCGGGCCTGGACGGCAGCAAGACCATCCTGGCCTCGCCCGACACCAGCCGCGACGTGCTGATCGCCTATGTGCGCGAAGTGAAGCAGCTCACCCGCAAGGCCAACGGTTCGCAGCGCAGCTGGCGCTTCACCCCGGTGAAGACGGCCGGCCCGGTGGTGTTCCGCTCGGCCCCGGGCAAGCTGGAACTGGCGCGCGAGGCAGGGCTGGAGAACGTCGGGCTGCTGAAGGCGGACGACGGCCAGGGCAAGGGCTTTGCGCTGTACACGGTCGACCTGTCGAAATGAAGCCGATCCTGTTGCCTGCCGCGCTGCTGCTGGGCTTCGCGCTCGGCGGCGGCGCATCGGCGGCCCCGGCTGAGCCGCCTGGCGTGCCGCAGACGCAAGCGCAGGCCGGGGAGGCGATCGCCGCTTACCGGCTGGCGCTGAAGGTCCGCAACGGCGAGGGGATGCCAGCCGACCCGGCGCGCGCCGTGGCGCTGCTCACGGTGGCGGCCCAGGGCGGCGTGCCGGCGGCGATGTTCGTGCTGTCCAACATGCTGGCGGCGGGCGAGGGTGCGCCGCCCGACCCGGCGGCGGCGCGGCGCTGGCTGGAAACGGCCGCGGAGCTGGAATACCCCGAGGCGCTGCAGCAGCTGGCGCTGACGGAAACGGATCCGCGCAAGGCGGAGCTGTTGATGCGGCAGGCCGCACATGCGATGACGCATCGGGTGCGGGAGTGACGGGCGGCCTTTACGCTGGGACGCCGCTCGGGGCCGCAGGCTTGCTGAGGTGATTTGAACGCGTGGACGGCGGATCGGCCGCGTGAGTGCGTGGCGTCCGGTAGAGTCGTCCACCCTACGAGCCTCCACGCAACACTGTAGGCCGCGCGATACATACGCGGTATGCATCGCCCGACGACGGCCTTACCCGAAGGCGCGCCTTATTTGTCGTTGCGCGAGATTTCCGTCGACGCGATCGCCGCCAGGTCGAGCAGGGCCTGCAGCTCGGTCGAGCGCAGCTTGCGCGGCTCGCGGTCGATCACGCACAGGGTGCCCATGGCGTTGCCGTCCTGGTCGCGCAGCGGCACGCCGGCGTAGAAGCGGATGTGCGGATCGGCCAGCACCAGCGGATTGCCGCTGAAGCGCTCGTCGGCCACGGCATCCTCCACCACGAAGGGACGGTCCTGCAGGATCGCGTGCGAGCAGAAGGCCCATTCGCGCGGTGTCTGCTGTGGCTGCAGGCCGACGCGCGCCTTGAACCACTGGCGCCGCGAGGTCAGCAGCGAGATCAGGGCGATCGGCGAATCGGTCGCCATCGAGGCCAGCCGCACGATGCGGTCGAAACGTTCTTCCGGCGGGCTGTCGACCAGGTTCGATGCGGCCAGCGCCGCCAGGCGCGCGTCCTCGTCTGGCGGGACCGGGAAGGCGGCCTCGGGATTCGGCAGGTATTCGGGGTCGAGCGGTGTCGGCGGCACGCGACGTCCGCCGTTACCGGTTTCGTGCCCGCCCACCTTGTTCATCAGGGCACGGATATGGCTCTCGCGCGTGCGGCGGTGTCCGCCCGGTGTCTTCCACGATTCGATGGCGCCGCTTTCCATCCATAACTGGACCGTGCTGGTGGCGACACCGAGCATGCGCGCGGCCGCGCTCGTCGTGAGAATCGGGTCTTCTTCCGTGAAATTACTGTTCATCAATATTCCTACTCTTTATAGGAGTATAGCCGATTTGATGAAACTACCTGAGGGTTCCGATTTTCTGGCCATGAAACGCGATAAAACCAACAAAAAACGCAATTAGAGTTGCGTTAAAGAAATTGTTGAGACACAATCTTGAGCAAATTCATCAATACTTGCTCCGCGCCGGTGTTCGGACCGGCCGGAAGCATCCTGGAGCCGACATGAACTTTTCCCAAGCCCGCCTCACGGTCAGGCTGTACACCGCGTTTGCGCTGGTGCTGCTGGTCACCGTGGTGCTTGCCGTGTTCGCGATCACGCGCGTGAACAGCATCGAGACCGCGCTGGTCGACGTGGAAGCGCGCCACAACGCCCAGCTCGAGCCGCTTTACGCGGCGCGCGAGGCGCTGGGCCAGACCGGCATCGCGGCGCGCAACGCTTTCATCTTCGACGATGCGCAGGCGGCTGGCCGGGAACTCGACATCCTCGACGCCCAGAAGGCGGCCTACCTGGCCGCGCTGCAGCCGCTCGACACCGAGCTGGCCGGCCATCCGCAGTACGCGCGGGTGAAGGAGGGCATGCTGGCGATGGCGCGCGAGCTGGAGCGACCGCGACGCTTCCGTGCCGCGGGCGAGATGCAGGCCTACGGCACTTTCCTGGTGCAGGAATGCAGCCCGCTGCGGCGCCGGATCGTGGCCGACATCGATGTCCTGGTGAAGGACCTGCAGGCGCGCACGAAGGCGGCCGGCGCGGCCGCCATGGCCGAGGCATCGGGCGCGCGCTACTGGATCGGCAGCCTGGCCGTGCTGTGCGCGCTGCTGTGCGCGGTGATCGGCCTGGCGATCTCGCGCAACCTGCTCGGCCAGCTCGGCGGCGAGCCCGCCTATGCGACCGGTGTCGCACGCGCGATCGCCCAGGGAGAATTGCACTGCGAGGTGGACACCCGCCGCGCCCGTCCGGCCAGCCTGCTGGCCGCGATGAGCAGCATGCGCGACAGCCTGAGCGCCATCGTGGCCAAGGTGCGCGGCGGCACCGACGCCATCGCCGCCGCCTCGGGCGAGATCGCCAGCGGCAACCTCGACCTGTCCAGGCGCACCGAAACCCAGGCCGCCGCACTGGCCCGGATCGCGGAGTCGATGAAGCAGCTGATCGGCTCGGTGCGCCAGAACGCCGACTACGCGGCCCAGGCCAGCGTCCTGGCGAACCAGGCGGCGCAGGTGTCGGTGGCAGGCGGGGCGGCGGTCGAGGGCGTGGTCGCGACCATGAACCTGATCGAGGATTCCTCGCGCAGGATCGAGGAAATCATCGGTGTGATCGACTCGATCGCCTTCCAGACCAATATCCTGGCGCTGAACGCGGCGGTGGAAGCGGCGCGCGCCGGCGAGCAGGGCCGCGGCTTCGCGGTCGTGGCCGGCGAAGTGCGCAACCTGGCGCACCGCTCGGCCGCGGCGGCCAGGGAAATCAAGGTGCTGATCGAGGATTCGGTAAGCAAGGTCGGCCAGGGGACCGCGCTGGTCGGCCAGGCCGGCGACACCATGCGCAAGGTGGTGGACGGCGTGCAGCAGGTGAGCGACATCATGGGGCAGATTTCCGGGGCGACGCGCTCGCAGAGCGAGGACATCGAGCAGGTCGACGCCGCCATCGTGCGCCTGGACCAGATGACGCTGCAGAACGCGGCCCTGGTCGAGCAGGCATCGGCGGCCGCCCAGTCGCTGCGCCAGCAGGCCGACGAGCTGGCCGGCGTGGTCAACACCTTCCAGCTGGAGAGCGATGGCCGCGGCGGACTCGGCGCGCCGGCGGTCCTGGCGTACTGAGGACCCGTGGCGGACGCGCCGCTTCGGCGCTTCCAGCTACAGTGGCGGCTCGACCAGGAGGAGCCGGCATGAACACCGAACCGTCACGCACGCCTGAACCGATCCTGTACGCGCCGCAGTTCGAGCACATCGCGCGGGACGAGGCCGAGGCGATCCACGCCTTGCAGAACATCTTCGCGGGCATGGTCAACAGGGCCGCCGAGTCCGAAGGACACGCACGCCGCGCCGTGCACGCCAAGGGCCACGCGCTGCTGCGCGGGACCCTCACGGTGGCCGACCAGCTGCCGGCCTGTCTGGCCCAGGGGCTGTTCGCGGCGCCGGGCGGCTACGAAGCGCTGCTGCGCTGGTCCTCGCCGCCGCCCGAGCAGCTGCCGGATTCGGTGCCCACGCCGCGCGCGGTGGCCATCAAGATCCTCGAGGTGCCGGGCGAACGGCTCGATCCGGCCAGGGAGGGGCGCTCGCAGGATTTCCTGATGGTGAACGCCCCCGCTTTTGCGCTGCCCGGGCCGCAGGGTCTGGTAGCGCCCTCGAAGCTGGCGGCCGCCAGCATTGGCCACATGAAGGGGGCCAAGCAGCTGGTCTCGGCGCTGATGCGCGGCGCCGAGGGCGCCATCGAGGGCCTGGGCGGCGCGAGCGTCAGGCTCAGGGGCGCGGCTGGCGAGCCCCAGCGTCACCCGCTGGGCGAAACCTGCTACACGCAGACGCCTTTCCTGTACGGCCAGTACATGGCCAAGTTCGCGCTGGCGCCGGTCTCGCCCGCGCTGCTGGCCCTGTCCGGCGAGGCGATCGGCAACGGCGACGACGCCCAGCGCGCCGCGATCGGCGCATTCTTCGGCGACACCGGCGCGCCGGCGGCGGAGTGGGAGCTGCGGGTGCAGCTGTGCGTCGACGCCGAGGCGATGCCGGTCGAGGATGCCTCGGTCGCCTGGCCGGAGGAGCTCAGCCCCTATGTGACGGTGGCGCGCCTGTCGGTGCCGCGCCAGCAGGCCTGGGATGACTACGCCTCCCCGCAACTGGAGGACGGGATTGCCTTCGACCCCTGGAACTGCCTGGCGGCGCACCGGCCGCTGGGCGCGGTCAACCGGGCGCGCAGGGAGGTGATGGCGGTGTCGCGCATGCGCCGTTCGGAACTGAACCGCTGTCCGATCCATGAGCCGGCGGCGGGAGACGCGGCCGGCGCAGGCGGCCGGCCGGTGGAAAGGTAGTGGCCGGCGCACGCCGGCCACGAGAGGGCAGGTCCGATCAGGCGTTCGCCGCCAGGGCCAGCGCCTGGCGCGGCGCTTCGCTGCGGGCGTAGCCGCGGGCAGGCAGTTGGGCCGCGCCGTCGGTGTCGAGGCGGAAGGTGCTGACCAGCCGGGCCAGCTCGTCGGCCTGGTTCTGCATCGACTCGGCGGCGGCGGACGCTTCTTCGACCAGGGCGGCGTTCTGCTGGGTGACGCGGTCCATTTCCGTGATCGCCACGTTCACCTGCTCGATGCCGGCGCTCTGCTCCTCGCTGGCCGCGGCGATGTCGGCCATGATGGTGGTCACGTGCTCGATGCTGCGCACGATCTCGGTCATGGTGGCGCCGGCGCGGTCGACCTGGCTGGTGCCGGCTTCGACCTTGCTGACGGAGTCGTCGATCAGCGCCTTGATCTCCTTGGCCGCGGTGGCCGAGCGCTGGGCCAGGTTGCGCACCTCGCCGGCCACGACCGCGAAACCGCGGCCCTGTTCGCCGGCGCGGGCCGCTTCCACGGCCGCGTTCAGCGCCAGGATGTTGGTCTGGAAGGCGATGCCGTCGATGACGCTGATGATGTCGACGATCTTGCGCGAGGAGTCGTTGATCGAGCCCATGGTGTTGACCACCTCGGCCACGACCGCGCCGCCGTCGCCGGCGATCGCCGCCGCATTGCGCGCCAGGCGGTTCGCTTCGCGGGCGTTGTCCGCGTTCTGCTTCACGGTCGAGGTCAGTTCTTCCATCGACGAAGCGGTTTCCTCGAGCGAGCCGGCCTGCTGCTCGGTGCGGCTCGACAGGTCCTGGTTGCCGGCCGCGATCTCGTTCGAGGCGGTGGCGATGGCGCCGGTGCCGCTGCGCACGCGGCCGACGATCTCGGCCAGGGCGGTGGTCATGCCGCCCAGGGCGCGCATCAGCTGCCCGGTTTCGTCGCGGCTCTGGCTGCGCACGTGGCTGCTCAGGTCGCCGGCCGCGACCTTTTCGGCCACTGCCACGGCTTCGCGGATCGGCACCGTGATCGAACGCGTGATCAGGAAGGCGCAGCCGATACCGAGCGCCAGCGCGGCGATGCTCAGGGTGATCAGGATCACGCGGGTGTTCGCATAGGAATCCAGGATGGTGGTGGCGATGGCGTCGGCGGCGGTGACCTGCATGGTCGCGAGCTTGTTCATGGCGTCCAGGAAGGCGGCGCTGCGCGGGACCATCTGCTCGGCATGAATCTTCGTTGCGAGCGCCTCGTCGCCGTCGATCTTGGCCTTGAACAGCGCGGCGCGCGCATCGAGGTAAGCGGCGCGCACTTCCTTGACGACCGCCATCTGCGCCTTCACTCCTTCGTTGCGTACGGCGCTTTCGATTTCCCGCTGCAGTTCGGTCGAACGGGCGGACACGGCTTTCATGCGCTCGGCGATTTCCTTCACCTTGGCCGGGTCGCTGGTGGCGAAGGCGGTCTCGATCATCGCGCTGTTCACCTCGATGTACTTGCTCCATTCGGCGACGTTGCGCTGGTTCTTGATGCTGGTGTGGACGAGGCGGTTCGTCATGTCGCCCGCAGACTGCATGCGGCTAAGGGCGGTGACGGCAAGCGCGGCCAGCAGGGCGAGCACGATCGCAAAGCCGATGCCGAGTCGAGCGCCGATCTTGAGGTTCTTCACGTTGGATTTCCTGATTCAAGCGGTGGATAGGCCGCGCAGGGCGGCGGTGTCGGACTTGCGCAGAACGCGGCGGCGGGAGGCGCCGCGCCGCAGGCGGGGCTGCGCCGCCGGGGCGAGTATAACAGCCGAATCAGGGAAAATGATGCTGTGCGGCAAAACTGCAACATGAGGTGTTGACGATGTCGCAATTGCCTGAAATGGGAAGCCGGGCGCCCGCGCGTCGGCCCCGGCGGGACGGCCTGTCAGTGCAGTTGCTTCTTCTCCGGCTGCACCAGGATAAAGGGGTGCACGACGGTGCCCCAGAGCAGGACTTCGCCGGCCGACCAGCTTTCGGCCTGCACGTCCGAGACCTTGGCGATCTTTCCTTCAGCCATCCAACGCGCGATATTGTCCTTGTCGTCGTGCGAGATGCGCATGGCGACGTCGATCAGGTCGAGCGCCTCGCTGACATAGATCACGTTGCCCTGCGCGAAATGGCGTTCGAGCTCATCCCATTTCACGCGGGCGGTTTCGCGGTTGATCTTGTCGTGCAGCTCGGTGTCGTTTTCCGGTTTGGTCTTCATAAAATAGTGCGATGGTCCTGGATGATCTCGATCCGCGGCTGCGGCGAGCCCTCCCATGTTAACCGATAGGCCACGCCCTTGCGCACATTGCCCACCAGGGCCGGACGGAAGCAGGCCAGGTTGGTGCCTTCCGGGCGGCGCACGCTCGGGTAGATGATGCCCATCGAGCCCTGTTCCAGCAGTTCGGCGGCCAGGGCCTGGGAGGCAACGTAGCTTTGCGGGTCGAGGCAATCCCTGAAATTGATGCCGCGGATGTCGTGGAAGGTGCCGGTGAAGTCGGCCAGCATCGACTGGTAGGTGGCGCTGTCGTCGAAGCGCTGGATCTCGGCGTACTCGACCGCCTTGTGGAAGCTGACCTCGGCGAGCGCGGTCTCGGCCTCGAAGGCGCAGTACCAGGCGCCGCGTTCGCCGTCGTTGAAGCGGCTGCCTTCCGGACGCGCATAGGTATAGGCCGCGTTGATGATGCGGAAGTTCGGCACGCCGAAGACCAGTTCGTCGACGCCGATGCCGGGCAGCAGGCCGGCCTCGCCGCGCAGGCGCTCGTTGGTGGCGTTGTCGAGGTCGAACAGGTCGCGCAGGACATCGGTACTGTCGGCCAGCGGCGCCAGCACCGAATCCTCGACATCGGCGAAGCGCGAGGGGATCAGGCGGCAGGTGTCGAACTGGCGCAGGGCGGTAAGTTTCGGTACGACCGGCAAGATCAGAGACCTCCGCGGCGCGCGTCGAGCAGCTTGCGTACCGTTTGCATGGCCAGCAGGCCGCCACCCAGCATATAGGCGAGCGGCGTGCGGCCGCCGAAGATGACGTTGGTGTTGGGCAGGGCTATCCATTCGTCGGCGAGCTTGTCGCCGTACAGGATGTGCAAGGCCTTGTAGATGCCGAGCAGGTAGGAAATGCGGGTGATGCGGTCGACCTCGAGCACCCGGTCGGGATTCTTCTTCCAGTCGTAGAAGCTGGACGCGGACAGGCCGCCGAGCAGCTCGCGCGCGTCCTCGTCGCGCAGGCCCCAGGCGGCGGCCAGCTTGAAGAAGCCCTTCAGCGCGGACTGCGACAGGCGCTCGCGCTCGGCGCGTGAATTCAGGTCGACCAGCACCGCCGGCTCGAAGCGGCTCGTGGGGTAAGCATAGGCCAGACTCATAGATTCCTCCGTTTCTGGAGTATTTATACTCCATTTTCGGAGAGTGTGCAACTACCGGTTGTCAAGGGTCTTGCGCCATGACAGAATTGGCGCCGACTTGTCAAAAGGAAAAGGATATTTCCATGAGTTGGCGATCGGCAGGCATCATCCTGGGAGCGCTGGTGGCGGTGGTCGTTGCGGCCTGCATGGCGCGCGGCTCGCGTGGCACGCAGGAAGAACTCAGGCAACAGGTAATAGAGACGGAGCGCGCTTTCGCGGCAACCATGCGGGCCCGCGATTTCGAGGCATTCGCCGGCTTCCTGTCGAAGGAAGCCGTGTTCATGGTGCCGGGCGGCGCCCAGCGCGGCAGGGACGCGGTGGCCGAGGCCTGGCGCCCCTATTTCGACGGGGCCGCCGCGCCCTTCGCCTGGGCGCCGGACCAGGTCGAGGTGCTGGCTTCGGGCACGCTGGCCTACAGCAGCGGGCCGGTGACCGACCCGAGCGGCCGCCAGGTCGGGCGCTTCAATTCGGTCTGGCGGCTGGAAGGGCCGGGGACGTGGAAGATCGTGTTCGACCGCGGGTGCGATTGCGGGCGGTAGGGTTTCGTAGGGTGGACACCTGTGTCCACGCTGTCCTACCGATGCGTTCTCGTCAATCACCGTAGGTCGCTACGTATGCGCACTGGCTTTCGGAGGTGCAGCGGATCCGCAAACGCTCTACCGCGTGGACACAGGTGTCCACCCTACGAGAACGCGATGGTGTCAGATTGCCTCGGCGTGCTCGACCAGCAGCTGCACCTTGGTCACGCCGTTGTACTCGTTCGCATCGAGCCTGAAGGCCACGCGGGCGCGTTCGCCCAGGGCGTCGGTGTGGCCGAACCAGATCGCGTCGTAGCGGCGGCCGTTGCGCTCCAACAGGAGCTTGAGGTGCTTCTCCTTCAGGATGCGCTGGCTCAGCACGCGGAATTCGTCGCAGAAGACGGGCGGGGCAAAGCCCTGGCCCCAGACCTGGCCGTCGCACAGCTCGATGAAGCTGGTGCTGTAGAACTCGTCTTCCAGCGGGCCGTCGGTCTCGATCACGCGCTCCAGTTGCGCCTCGGTCAGCCAGGCGCGCCCGACCGCTTCAAAAGCCTCACAGAAGCTGTCGAAATGCTCGGCGCGGATGGTCAATCCGGCCGCCATCGCGTGGCCGCCGAACTTGTCGATCAGCCCGGGCACGCGCTTGGATACCAGGTCCAGCGCATCGCGCAGATGGAAGCCGGGAATCGAGCGCCCCGAGCCCTTGATCAGCCCCAGTCCGGCAGGCGCGAAGGTGATCGTCGGCCGATAGAATTTTTCCTTCAGGCGCGAGGCGACGATGCCGATCACGCCCTGGTGCCAGCCTTCGTCGAAGACCGCGATGGTGCTGCTGTCCGCAGGCTGGAAGTCGTCCAGGTGCAGCAGCGCCGTGTCCTGCATCTCGGCCTCGATCTCGCGGCGCTTCAGGTTGATCTCGTTGAGCTGCTGGGCGATGGCCCAGGCGCGGCCCTCGTCGTCGGTGACCAGGCATTCGATCCCGAGCGACATGTCCTCCAGCCGGCCGGCGGCGTTCAGGCGCGGACCGACGGCAAAGCCGAGGTCGAAGGGCGAGGCGCAGCGTGCTTCGCGTCCGGCCACGCGGAACAGCGCCGCCACGCCCGGATGCATGCGGCCGGCGCGCATGCGCTTGATGCCCTGCGCGACCAGGATGCGGTTGTTGGCGTCGAGTTTCACCACGTCGGCCACGGTGCCCAGCGCGACCAGGTCGAGCAAATTGTCCAACTTTGGCTGGCTCTGCGCGTCGAACACGCCGCGCCGGCGCAGCTCGGCGCGCAGGGCCAGCAGCACATAGAAGACCACGCCCACGCCGGCCAGGTGCTTGCTCGGGAAGCCGCATTCGGGCTGGTTCGGGTTGACGATCACGCGCGCCGGCGGCAGGGCGTCGCCCGGCAGGTGGTGGTCGGTGACGACGACTTCGATGCCGCGCCGGTTCGCTTCGAGCACGCCGTCGATGCTGGCGATGCCGTTGTCGACGGTGATGATGACGTCCGGCGCCTTTTCGCGCACGGCCAGCTCGACGATCTCGGGCGTGAGCCCGTAGCCGTACTCGAAACGGTTCGGCACGATGTAGTCGACCCGGGCGCCCATCGCGCGCAGGCCGCGCAGGGCCACCGCGCAGGCCGTCGCCCCGTCGCAATCGTAGTCGGCGACGATGGTCATGTTCTTTTGCGCGGCGATCGCGTCGGCCAGGAAGACGGCCGCGGCGTCGATGTGCTTCAGTCCCGCCGGCGGCGCCAGCGCGGCCAGTTCGCTGGCCAGTTCGCGCGGGTCGAGCAGGCCGCGCGCCGCGTAGATGCGCGCCAGCACGGGATGCACGCCTCCCTGGCGCAGCAGTTCGGAGGTGCGGAACGGGCAGGGACGGGTGGTGATGCGGGTCTTCAAATCAAGGCTTCCAGGGTGGGACGGCGCCAGAACTTGCGTTGCGCCATGGCGTTGGTGGTGAATTCGGCAAGCGCGTCGCGGTGGCTCAGGACCAGCCTGAGCTGGCGTACGCGGCCCGTCTTCAGGCTTTCCAAGATGGGTGCGAACAGCACAGCTTCAAGCTGGCCCATCGCGGCGACCCAGCCGCCCCAGTCGGCGGCCAGCGCATAGGGCGCCACGCTGCCGCAGACCAGGATGGCGTCGCCATCGACCCTGGCGGCGAACTGCGCCAGGTCGCCTGGGCTGTCGCCGGCCAGCCGGGCCAGCCAGGCGGCGGTATCGAAAGCGGCCAGGCGCGGCAGCGGCGCCGACGCGCCATCGGCCGCGCTTCTTGCCACGCTTGCGCCCCAGGGCCAGAAGGCGTTGACGGCCGCTTGGCGTCGCGCCTCGCGCGCGGCGTTCACCGGATGCGTATGCCACAGGATCTGGATCTCGTTCTGCAGGCGGCGGAAGGCCGCCGCGCGCGCGCCGCTGGGCATCCAGTCGGTCAGGTCCATGCCCAGCGCCGCCTCGGGCGTGGCCGTGTCCAGCTCCGCCCAGTCGTCAGCGCGCAGGAACCAGGTCTGGGCGTCGCCGTAGAGCAGAGCGTGGCCGGCTTCCTCCACATACGGCCGGGCCGCGTCGAACAGCGCGCGGCTGTCGGCATCAGCCAGGCCCAGCCCCTGCGGGTCGCCCATCATCAGGTGGGTGCGCGCGATCTCGATGTGCACCGGGTTGACGATAAACCATGTGCCGCCAGCAGGATCGAGCCCGTAGGCGCGCATCGCGGCGCCGGCAAAGGCCGGCCGTCCGCCGGCGTCCAGGTCCAGGGCGCGCGCCAGCCATTGCTCGTGCGGCAGGGCGCGTACCGCGTCGTCGGGCGGCAGCGTGCGTCGGGCAGAAGTGCGCGACAGCAGGGCGGCCAGGCTCGGCGCCTGCAGCGCGCGCACCAGGTCGGGCGCGAATTCGGGGACGGGAAGGGCGAAGGGGAGGACAAGCGTAATCTGGGACATGCCGTGATTGTAGGCCAAATGGCCGGGTCGGGCGTAGTCAAGCACCGGGCCGTGACCGGACCGCCACAGCCTGAAAGCATACTTAAGGTGCTCGTGCGCCCTGTCATGGATGAGCTTTGTGTGGCAAACTGCGGGGTCAGTTGTCAAACACTACAAATTCATGAGTTTCATTCACACACTGCCGTATGAATGGCTGGTCGGGCTGCGCTATACGCGCGCCGGCAAGCGCAGCGGCCGTAACCGTTTCATATCCTTCATCTCGCTGATCTCGGTGGCCGGCATCGCGCTCGGCGTCGCCGCCCTGATCGTGGTGCTGTCGGTGATGAACGGCTTCCAGAAGGAAGTGACCGACCGCATGCTGTCGGTGCTGGCCCACATCGAGGTCTTCGATATCCGCGGCGCCATGCCGAACTGGCGCGAGGTCGGCATGGAAGCCGCGCGTAACCCCGCCGTGGCCGATTCCGCGCCTTTCGTCGAGGTCCAGGGCATGCTGCTGCGCGACGGCGTGATGAAGCCGGTGCTGGTGCGCGGCGTACTCCCGGCCGAGGAAGCCAGGGTGTCGGAAGTCGCGCGCCAGATGAAGGAGGGCAGCTTCGATTCCCTGCGGCCGGGCACCATGAACATCGTGCTGGGCCGGGCCCTGGCCGACGCCCTGCACGTGGGCGTGGGCGAGCGCGTGACCATGCTGCTCGGCGTTGCCGGCGCCACCGCCAGCGGCGCCCCGGCCGCGCCGCGCACCCAGGCCTTCGTCGTCTCGGGCATTTTTGAAGCCGGCCACTACGAATTCGATTCCATGCTCGGCTTCGTCCAGCTCGACGACGTGGTCCAGGCGGCCCAGCTCACCGGCCCCATCGGCCTGCGCCTGCGCCTGCACGACCTGCACCAGGCCCCGCGCGTGGCGGCCGAGCTGCGCCGCAGCCTGCATGGCGACTACATGGTGCGCGACTGGTCGCAGGTGAACGCGATCTGGTTCGCCGCCGTGCAGTCGCAAAAACGCATGATGTTCATCATCCTGACCCTGATCATCGCGGTGGCCGCCTTCAACCTGGTGTCGACCCTGGTCATGACGGTCAAGGACAAGCAGGCCGACATCGCCATCCTGCGCACCCTGGGCGCTTCGCCGCGCTCGGTCATGAAGATCTTCATCGTCCAGGGCACCCTGGTCGGGGTGCTGGGCAGCCTGCTCGGCGTCGTGCTCGGCGTGCTGGTGGCGCTCAACGTCGACGTCATCGTGCCGGCCATCGAGCACGCCTTCGGGGTACAGTTCCTGTCGAAGGAAATCTACCTGATCAGCGAGATCCCGTCCGACCTGCGCTGGTTCGATGTCGGCGCGATCGGCGGCGTGGCCGTGCTGCTGGCCTTCCTGTCCACCCTCTACCCGAGCTGGGCGGCGGCGCGCGTGAAGCCGGCCGAAGCCCTGCGCTACGAATGAACATGAGCTTCAATCACAAACTGCCGTTCGAATGGCTGGTCGGCCTGCGCTACACGCGCGCGGGCAAGGGAAGCGGCCAGAGCGGCTTCCTGTCCTTTATCTCGCTGATCTCGGTCGCGGGCATCGCGCTGGGCGTGGCGGCCCTGATCATCGTGCTGTCGGTGATGAACGGCTTCCAGAAGCAGGTGACCGACCGCATGCTGTCGGTGCTGGCCCATATCGAGGTGTTCGACACGCGCGGCGACATGCCGCAGTGGCGCGAGGCCGCCCAGCAGGCCCTGAAGAACCCGGCGGTGAAGGCGGCCGCGCCCTTCGTCGAGTCGCAGGGCCTGCTGCAGCAGCGCGACGGCGCGATGCGTCCGGCCACCATCCGCGGCGTGCTGCCCGAGGCCGAGCGCAACATCTCGGAAGTGGCCAGCACCATGCGCCAGGGCAGCTTCGATTCGCTCACGCCGGGCAGCTTCAACATCGTCCTCGGCAATGTGCTGGCCGCGTCGCTGAACCTGCAGGTGGGCGACAAGGTGACCATGCTGCTGGCCCAGGCCCAGACCACGCCGGCCGGCATGCTGCCGCGCATGCGCAGCTTCACGGTCTCGGGCATCTTCGAATCCGGCCACGCCGAGTTCGACGCCGGCATGGCCTTCGTCAGCCTGCAGGACGCCGAGAAGATGGAGCGCCTGTCGGCGCCGGCCGGCCTGCGCCTGCGCATCGCCGACATGCACCAGGCGCCCCAGGTGGCGGCCGAACTCGAAAAATCGATGCCGGGCGAACTCGAGATGCGCGACTGGTCGAAGCTCAACGCAGTGTGGTTCGGCGCCGTACAGACCGAGAAGAAGATGATGTTCATCATCCTGACCCTGATCATCACGGTGGCCGCCTTCAACCTGGTCTCGACCCTGGTGATGACGGTGACCGACAAGCAGGCCGACATCGCCATCCTGCGCACGCTTGGGGCGTCGCCCGCCTCGATCCAGAAGATCTTCATGATCCAGGGCGCGATGGTCGGCGTGCTCGGCGCCGTCGCCGGGGTGGTCGGCGGCGTGCTGGTCGCCCTGAACATCGATGTCATCGTTCCATTCATTGAACATTTGTTGGGAGTGCAGTTCTTGTCGAAGGATATCTACCAAAACAGCACCGTGCCGTCGGACCTGCGCTGGCCGGACGTTTTCAGGATCGGCGGCATCGCCGTGCTGCTGGCCTTCGTGGCCACGATCTACCCGAGCCGCTCGGCCGCGCGCGTGAAACCGGCGGAGGCGCTGCGCTATGAGTAACATGACCGATATGGACAACGCGACGCCGGTGCTGGCCTGCCGTGCCCTGGGCAAGACCTTCAAGCAGGGCGAGTACCAGGTGCGGGTGCTCGACAACATCGATTTCGCGATCCGCCGCGGCGAGCGCGTGGCCATCGTCGGCGCCTCGGGCTCGGGCAAGTCGACCCTGCTGCACCTGCTGGGCGGGCTGGACACGCCGACCGCCGGCTCGGTCACCCTGCTGGGCGAGGACTTCGCAACGCTCTCCGAAACCCGGCGCGGCGAACTGCGCAACTCCTCCCTCGGATTCGTCTACCAGTTCCACCACCTGCTGCCCGAGTTCTCGGCCCTGGACAACGTCGCCATGCCGCTCCTGATCCGGCGCGAGAAGCGCGCGGCCGCGCTCGAGAAGGCCCAGGCCATCCTCGAGCGCGTGGGCCTGGGCAAGCGCGCCACCCACCGTCCCGGCGAACTGTCCGGCGGCGAGCGCCAGCGCGTGGCGCTGGCCCGCGCCCTCGTCACCCAGCCGGCCTGCGTGCTGGCCGACGAGCCGACCGGTAACCTGGACCACACCACGGCGATGGCGATTTTCGACCTGATGCTGGAACTGTCGCGCACCCTCGGCACCTCGTTCGTCATCGTCACCCACGACATGGAACTGGCGCGCCGCTGCGACCGCGCGCTGCGCATGACCGAGCACGGCCTGCAGCCGCTGGAGACGTAAGCCATGTGGATCGACACCCACTGCCACCTCGACGCCCACGAATTCGGCGCGCAGTCGCTCGACGTCGCGCAGCGCGCCGGGCAGCAGGGGGTGTCGATGATCGTGATCCCGGCCGTGGCGCGCGCCAACTTCGACGAGGTGGCGGCCCTGGCCGCGCAGGCCCACGCACAGTCGAACAACGCCAGCTATGCGCTCGGCATCCACCCGATCTACGTGCCGCAGGCCGAGGACGAGGACCTGGAGGTCCTGCGCGCGGCGGTGGCGAAGGCGATGGGCGATCCTCTTTTTGTGGCCATCGGCGAGATCGGCCTGGACTTCTTCCTTCCCATGCTGTGCGAGCCGGCGATGCGCGAGAAGCAGGAACGCTTCTTTCGCGCCCAGCTGCGCATCGCGCGCGACTTCGACCTGCCGGTGCTGACCCACGTGCGCCGCTCGCAGGACCAGGTCCTGAAGCACCTGCGCCAGGTCACGCCGCCGGGCGGTATCGCGCACGCCTTCAACGGCTCCTTCCAGCAGGCCGAGACCTTCATCAGGCTCGGCATGCACCTGGGCTTCGGCGGTGCCATGACCTTCACCCGCGCGCTGCAGATCCGGCGCCTGGCAAGCGAGCTGCCGCTGGATTCGCTGGTGCTCGAGACCGATGCGCCGGATATCTCGCCGAGCTGGATCCACCCGGCGCGCAACAGCCCCGAGCAGTTGCCGGCGATCGGCGCGGCCCTGGCCGGCCTGCGCGGGATGGAAGAAACCGCACTGCGCCAGGCCGCCTGGCGCAATTCGCTGGCGGCGATTCCGCGCCTGGCAACGCTGCTGTCGTAGGACCCGTTTTTCTACAACCGGAGGCAAGGATGATCGGACGGCTGCTGTCTTTCCTGGTGTGCGTGCTCATGCCCGCGCTTGTGCCCGCACCTGCGTTGGCGCAGTCTGCGCAGGCCATCAGCGAGGCCGGGATCGCGCTCGACACCCCCACAGGCAAGATCGCCGGCAGCCTGGTGCTGCCCGCCGCGGCAGGCCCCGTGCCGGTGGCCCTGATCATCGCCGGCTCCGGCCCCACCGACCGCGACGGCAATTCCAGCATGATCCCCGGCCGCAACGACAGCCTGCGCATGCTGGCGCAGGCGCTGGCGCGGGCCGGGATTGCCTCGGTCCGCTACGACAAGCGCGGCATCGGCGCCAGCGCCCAGGCCATGCAGAGCGAGTCGGCGCTGCGCTTCGAGACCTACATCGACGATGCCGCCGCCTGGGCCGCGCGCCTGCGCAAGGACCCGCGTTTCTCGAAAGTGGCGGTGATCGGACACAGCGAAGGATCGCTGATCGGGATGGTGGCGGCCAGGCAGGCCGGCGCCGATGCCTTCGTCTCGTTCGCCGGCGTCGGCACGCCGTTGCCGGCCGTGCTGCGGCGCCAGCTGGCGGACAAGCTGCCGCCCGATCTGCTCAAGGAGAACGAACGCATCCTGGGCGCGCTCGAGCGGGGCCAGACGGTGGACGGCGTACCGCCGCTGCTCGCCGCGCTCTATCGTCCGAGCGTGCAGCCCTACCTGATCTCGCAGTTCCGCTACGTGCCGGCCAAGCGCATCGCCGCCCTGTCGATACCGGTGCTGATCGTGCAGGGGACGACCGATATCCAGGTCGGCGTGGAGGATGCGCAGGCGCTGAAGAGGGCGAATCCGGGCGCGCGCCTGGAGATCGTCGAGGGCATGAACCATGTGCTCAAGATGGTGCCGGCAGATGGCGCCCAACTGGCGTCCTACGGCGACCCGGCGCTGCCGCTTGCGCCGCGGCTGGTCGACGCCGTCACATCCTTCCTGCATACGGCCCTGGAGCCTTAGCTGCCGGCTTGCCGCGGATAGGCGGCGCGGCCCGGGTGTGAATATTCACGCGGCGGGCGCGGGCACGGGACCGAATTCTCACGCTCGGGTGCTGCGACAACGCGACGTTTGAACAGTTCAGCCGGATCCTCGTGAGCACGCGCAAGCGCGAATTGTCGTGTTCGTGGGACCATACCGTTTTCAACCAGGGAGCCGGAATTGGACAGCGCGAGCGAGTTTCTCCGCGTGCTAGAGCACGAGAAGTCACTGAGCACCGCGCACCGGGCCCTGCGCCTGCGATTGGCCCATGCCGAGGGGCTGTCCGATGACATCCTGCTGCCGCAGCGGATCACCGGCGCCGAATCGATCTGCGGCGGCATCGACTACCGCGTCTCCTGCGTCGCCAGCGATCCGGCGCTGCCGCTCAAGGAACTGATCGCGCTGCCGGCCGAGATCCAGGTCGTCACCGACCGCGGCCAGCTGCGCAGCATCTGCGGCATCGTCACCGAGGCGCGCTCGGGCGACTCCGACGGCGCCCTGGCCACCTACCAGCTGGTGCTGCGCGACGCGCTGGCGGTGATGGGAAAGCGCGTCAACAGCCGCATCTTCCGCTACCAGAACGAGCTCGAGATCGTCCAGGTCCTGTTCGACGAATGGCGCCATGCGAACGCCGTGCTGGCCGGCGCCTTCGAATACGAACTCGACCCGCTGCTCGACATGCGCCTGTATCCGCCGCGCGAGCAGACCATGCAATACAACGAATCGGACGCCGCCTTTGTCCGGCGCCTGCTGCGCCGGCGCGGGATCTCGTGGACGGTGCGCCCGGGCCGCAGCCGCGCCACCGCGGTGGACCCACTGCACGACCGCACCCCCGCCCACACGCTGGTGCTGTTCGCCGACGCCAACGGCCTGCCCGAGAACGCGGCCGGCACGGTGCGCTACCACCGCGACGACCCAACCGACGAGCGCGACACCATCACCTCCTGGGGCGCCGTCCGCAGCCTGCAGCCGGGCAGCGCCACCCGCCACAGCTGGGACTACAAGAACCCGGGCGGCCTGCAGTTCATGTCGACCACGGCGCGCGCCAGCCTGGACCAGGGCGGACACGGCAACGGCCTGGCGGCCAGCCTCGACGATTACCTGATCGAGACTCCGCATTCCGGCAATGACGTCGAGGACCACTGGCGCCTCGGCCAGTTGCGCATGCAGCGCCACGAGCTCGAGGCCAAGTGCTTCCATGGCGAGGGCAGCGTGCGCGACTTCTGCGCCGGACAGTATTTCACGCTTGCGGATCATCCGGAGATCGACACCCATCCGGCAGCCGAACGCCAGTTCGTCATCACCGAGCTCCAGGTCAGCGCGCGCAACAACCTGCCGGGGGATTTGTCGGCGCGGGTGGAGAAGCTGCTGGCGCAGAACGGGTGGGATGCGCCGGGCGGCGGGGCCAGCGAGCCGCCCGTGCGCGTACGCTTCACGGCCGTGCGGCGCGGCGTACCGATCGTGCCCGCCTACGACCCGCGTGCCGACCTGCCGCATCCGCAGCTGCAGAGCGCGATCGTGGTCGGGCCGGACAACGAGGAGGTGCACTGCGACCAGCTCGGCCGGGTGAAGATCCGCTTCCCCGGCATGCGTCCGGCAGACCACGAGCACGCGCATGGCGCCGGCGCCTCGGGTAACGCTGTCGATTCCGCGTGGGTGCGCGTGGCCTCGAACTGGGCCGGGAACGGTCCCGGCAGCCAGCAGCAGTGCGGCGCCCTCGGTCTTCCGCGGGTCGGTTCGGAAGTCCTGGTGGCCTTCCTCGGGGGCGACCCTGACAAGCCGATCATCCTCTCGCAGCTGTTCAACGGCCGCGCCAACCCGCCGGCATTGAGCCGCGCCGGCGAGCTCCCCGGTAACCGCTACCTGTCGGGGCTGCGCAGCCGCGAGATCGGCGGCCAGCGCGGCAGCCAGCTCCGCTTCGACGATACGCGCGGCGAAATCAGCGCCCAGGTCGCAAGTGACCACGCCCGGTCGGAGCTGAACCTTGGCTGGCTGACCCGCGCCCGCACGGGCGGGCAGGGCGAAGCGCGCGGCGAAGGCGCCGAACTGCGCAGCGACAAGGCCGTTGCCGTGCGCGGCGGCCAGGGCGTCCTGATCAGCGCGGAGGGCGGTGAGGGTGAGCAGCTCGAACGCGGCGGTCTCGTCGGATTGGCCGAAGTGATGCAGGGCGTCCTCGAGGAGCTGGAGCGCCAGGCCATCAGCCACAACGAAGACGAGGAAGCCAGGCCGCGCCTGGCCGAGCTGGTGGACAAGCTCAAGCGCTGGCACGAGGGTTCCAACGTCGCCGAAGGAGCAGGCGGTGCGCCCCTCCTGGCGGCGTCCGGACCGGCCGGGGTGCTGGTGGCGAGCGAGGATAACGTCGCCATCGGCGCGCAGAGCAAGATCGACCTGGTGTCGGCATCCGACACCGAACTCTCGGCCGGCCGCAACCTGTTCGTGCGCGCCGCGCGCAGCCTGAGCATGTTCGCCTACTCGCTCGGGATGAAGCTGGTTGCGGGGCGCGGCAACATCATGCTCCAGACTCACCAGGGCCACATCGAGATCAAGTCGTCGGGCCGCATCAGCCTGATCGCGACCGAGGGCATCGACTTGCAGGCGCCGGAGGTGAAAGTCGTGGCGCAGGGGGCGCAGACGGTGTGGGGCGCTAATGCAATCACACAGCAATGCACGGCAGGGCATGTAGTTCGCGCTGCGAGTTTTCAGAATCTTGATGGGGCTGGGGCGAGTCCGGCAGCACTTGACCTGGCACATAGTGGACTGGAGACCGACGAGCGCGTGGTTGTCATCGACCGTCAGACCGGCCTGCCTGCGAAGGGGCGCCGCTACATCGCGCGCCACGAGGACGGCACCACCATCGAGGGGGTCACCGACGACGAGGGACGTACCGACATCCTGCACGCGTATTCGCTCGGCGACATCGAGTTCCGGCTCTTTCCCGAGGAAGACGACAAGGCAACCGGCGCGAGCATCGCATGAGCGAGCCGACTCGTCCGATTCGCCAGCCGACGGTCGATACCGATGGCAGTCTGTTAGCACATACAGTCGCTACACCAAAGTCGTTCAAGGTCCGGGCCAAGGTCACTGTCGGCTCGCGCAAGGTCATTCCGGTTATTTTCGTACCGGGGATTATGGGAACGAATTTGCGCGCACGTTCTGCAAAATCGGAAGAGCAGGGCGCGCCATCGCGAGGTTCGCAACGCAGAGGAGAAGGTCAGGCGCCAGGCGAGCCGGAATTGGCGAAACCTGAACGGAACCTCGACGCCGACGTCGACGCTGACGATCCCGCCTGGCGTGCTCCGAACGGCGTATTCGAAGGTCTCAGGGAGGCGAGGAAATGGAAGCGGCGCACGCCCGCTACGCGTCAACGCATCCTGAATCCTGCCGCGCTCGAAGTGGACGGGTCAGGCGAGCTCGGCGAGATTGCCGGATTAAGTCAAGCTGAATTGCGCGCGCGCGGATGGGGAGAAATTCACAAGGATTCCTATTGGGACGTGCTCGAGAAACTTCAGACATACTTGGATACGACCTTTCGAATCGACAAACGTGGGGAAAGGGAAATTCGTGTTCACTGGAAGCGGGTGATGCAATGTAGCCCAACGAGCTGGGGTGTACGTAGCATTGCCCGGGTGACCGAGGCCGAATTAGAAAAATTCTCTGGTTTCCAATATCCGGTCTATGCGGTTGGATATAACTGGTTGGAGTCTTGTGCAGTGTCCGCCCAACGGTTGAGCCGTCGTATCGACGAAATCAAGGCATTTTGGCGGTCGCGTAAGCACGAATGTGAACGCGTCATTCTAATAACGCACTCAATGGGAGGACTGGTGGCACGGGCTTGCGCCCGTCTTCGGGCAAATAGTCCGACCGACTCGGCCGATATCGCCGGCATAATCCACGGAGTAATGCCTGCCCTGGGTGCGCCAGTCGCATACCGGCGTATCGCATGTGGTACCGAAAGCGAGCGCTATACGAACGACTTCGTGAACAACGTTAAAGCGAATCGCTTTGCCGAGATTGCTGGAATGACCGCGTCGGAGACAACCGCTGTCATGGCGACGGCTCCGGGTGCATTGGAGCTGTTGCCAAATCATCTGTATCCGAAGCCGTGGTTACTGGTAAAAACGCTCAGTCGGGTCGATGGCGCTGACAAGGAGCAGCAGGTCCTGGCGCTTCCCGCCGGGAACCCGTACGACCTGTACCGTGATATGGAGTCGTGGTATCGATTGATTGACCCAGGTCTTGCCGATCCTGCCGGTCTTTTTAAGGGAAAGCCTGGTGCGATTCGGGAGGCGGTTCGGAAAGCCATCGATACCGCTGAACATTTCCACCGAACGATCATCGGCACGGGCGTAAAGTCTGACGGCGCCGAGAGCAAGCCGTACTATCACCCGAATACCTTTGCATTCTATGGAGTTGACGAGGAGCGGCGTACATACGGAACTGTGCGTTGGGCGACCCGGGTCACGGCAGGCCAGGGCATCGTGCTCACGCCGGCAAATACCCGTAACGCACGGCTGGTGGCGCAAGCCCCTGACGGGGCTAGAGAGGTCGTCATTGAGGGCCGTGTGAAATTGCGATTTAGCGTCTGGGGTCAGGACGCGCATGGTGACGATACAGTGCCAGGCCAGTCGAGTGCCGGCGTAGCCGCGCATGTACGTGAAGTGTATGCCTCACGCGGATTTGGACACCAGGATAGCTTCTCAAACGACGCGATGCTTCTGCTGACGCGTCATCTGATAGTCAAGATTGTTCAAGGCATTAAATGATGCCCGCCGTCCGCAGGTGCGTAAAGTGGCTGCTAGCGCTCGCCATCATCGGCGCTGTCGGTATTACATGCGTACGAGCCGTGCAGCGCAGTGATGACACGAGGAAGGCACCCAAGATGAGCAACAAGATGAAAACCGTATGTGTGGGCCGGTTGCTCATTGATGTGCCTGCGGACGCGCGTGTAAGCATGAAGATGGCCAGCCTCGACGGCTTTGATATTACCCGTCATGAGGAAACAGCCGACCAATTCGCTCAATGGATTTCTGAGCGGGAAGCCAGGCTTGCGGCTGCACCGAATATGCTCGGACGGAAAAATATCGAAATGAGCAAGGAAGTACGTGCTCCTGGGGTTTCAGGAAAACTCCTTGTCCACAGTCGTTATCGCAGCTATGACATCAGGAACCAACAGCGTGTTTATCACGAAACTGTGACGATCGAAGGGCATATCAACAAGAATGGCGCCACCTTTAGTTTCAACAGTGAAGGCGATGCGCCGGAACGCGTTGGCGTTGTTACCTCACTGATGACTCAACTTGTGAGCATCAACCAGGACAATACTCCCAATGTTCCAGGGTTCTGTGTGGACAGAGCGATCATCACGGACCCATCTCCTAAAGAACGCCATGAGAGCGTGACTATGTTCGCGTCCTTTCCAGGACATCCCGATATCACATTGGCGTTCTGGACGAATACGGGACTTCATCGGGGCCTGGGATTGGTAGAGCGTGATGCTGCGGCCACCGATGCCCTTACGCGTGCGCGTTCACGAATGTTACGGGCAGGAGAGCGTAGAATCAGTGGGTTCGCTGGAGAAGAAATCGGAATAAAAACCACCGAGCTGAACTTCACTACCAATTTCAGCTTTGCGTGGGAAACGAATGGCAGCGAGGAGAATGTACTTGAGCCCAGGTTGCTTCTTGAACTTGATACAGGCGTCAATCCGCGCGCGGGCGGTAAGCCAGTCCAATCGAGCCTGACCGAGCAAACGGCTGTGCAGTTATGGGAAAAGATTTCTTCGAGTGTTCGTTTAAGACCGACCAGCCCTATCGAGGTCGCTCAGGCAGGCCCACCAGTGCCACCGCTTGGAACGTGTGCCGAAGCAGGTGAGCGCTGCCCGCAAAGTGGCTGGTGGCTGTGCGGCGAGGGGGGCGATGGTGTCGCCGTACTTGGTGGGCAACGCCAATACTTCAACAAGGGCCAGAAACTGCCACAGGCATTGCTGTTGCCCCCGCAATCCTTATGGCAGAAGATACGCGGACTGCAGCCCAGCTACGAAGCACCTACGCGTAGCGCCTGGAAGTTGGTGGACAAGCGTGAGCGCGACCGAACTCCCCCACCAGTGCCATTGGCACAGGCGACATTCGCGGCAAAGGCCGACAGCAGTAGTGCGATCGAGACTGCGTTATCGTGCGCCGAGCCAGGTGTTTCGATTGGCTGCATCGCCAAGACCGGGATGCAATGCCCGGCCAGTGGTTGGTGGCGCTGCGAGGAGTCGCACGCTCTCGACGGCACGCGCTGGTTCGCTGCGGGCAGTCTGCTGCCGGCGGCAACGTTCGAAGTCCCGCCGGCAGCTTTCGGTCGAGCGTTCGTGAAGTCGCAGGCAATTCAGCGTCGCAGTGTATGGCAACTGGTTCGACACTCCGCCGCGCCAAGCGAGGAAACCACCCCGCCTCAAGCCGAGGGCGACCCTCCCGCGATCGCTTGAGGTTCCGATCACAGTATTACCCCACGCTGCGATCGACATTCCCGTGGGCGTCGACGGCCAACTGCCTGGTTGAGCTGGCTTGTCGCAATGTCGGGGGCGCCGATTCGGCTACATTGCAGTTTTCCTTTTCTGGTGCGGAGTGGTAATGACTTACAGGCGTTATCACATCAGGGGCGGGGCGACGACGACTGCAGGCGGCACGGTCAGCGCATCCAGCCAATCCTGTATCGTCGACGGGAAACCGTTGGCACGTGAGGGTGATCCGGTTGCCTGTCCTGCATGTAATACGCAGGGACACATCGAGTGCGTGATGCCGCGGATCTCCGACACTTTCGCAGGCAAGGAATACGCCCTGAGCGACGATCTGTGTATCTGCGAGTGCAGCCCGCCTCCAAGACTCGTCGCAGACCAGGACATCAAATTCCAGGCGCTAGACGCGTCTGGCAAAGCAGTTTAAGCGCTACAGACATCATATGACGACGTTCTGTGAATGCTGCTGTTCTCGCCATCCGCTTGTTGCGCGTGACACGCGGAGAAACAGCGATCATGAATACTTCGGGAGGTGCTTGTCGGTCTCGGCGACCCGACGGGTAGAAGCAGCGAGCCCGGGCCCCGGATGATGGCTGTCGTCCGCAAGTACGCAAAATGGCTGTTCGCGCCTACTATTCCTTGTGCCGTTGGCGCCGGATATGTCCTGGCCAACCATGGAGAACAGGACCGGAAGACGGTAGCGGGGATGACTGCGAAGATGAAGACCTTATGTGTCGGCAGGTTTCTGATCAACCTGCCGGAGGAGGCGCAGGTCGAGCTGAGCGAGGCGCGCATCGATGGCTTCAGGATCTCGGCTTTCGACGAAACGCCGGAGGAATTCCAGAAGCGTGTTGCCGGCCGTGAGGCACAGATCCGGGCCACGCCGGACCGGTTTGGCGACAACAAGAACCTGGAGTCGGCAAGGGACGTGAAGACCGACAGTGGCCTCGTCGGGAAGATCTTCAGGCACAGCCGAACAGTCAACGAGGGGACCCAGGGCGACGGCATGGGCGGCGTGGAGCGTTATCGCGACGCAGGCATCACGACGGAAGCCCTGGTGCATGGTCATGGCATCAGCATCGATTTGTTTTTTGCAAACCGCGGTCTCGAGTGGATCGAGGACCTTCCCAGGCCGGTCAAGCAGCTCGTGACGAACCCCGATAACGGCATCCCTGCCGAACCGGGATTCTGCATGGACCGGGCCTATGTCCGTGACCCGCTCACTGCCGATCAGCGCGAGCAGATCACGATGTTCTCCCGGTTGCCGAGCCATCCGGATGAATGGGGCCGAAGACAACGTCCTCGTTCCACATGTCGTATTCAAAATGACGACCGGAAACGGGAATCGTCAGCCCGTCTCACCCTCGCTGTCGGATGGCGCCGCAATCGGTTTGTGGAACAAGATCTTGTCCAGTATTCGCCTTCGCCCGGCGATGTCGCCAGCGGCCAGCGCCACGCAACACGCCTTTCGTTCGCAGGCTTCGAATGCCATCAGGTCGACCTCGGGGACGGTGCGGAAATGACGATCCTGAAGCTGGCGTAACACCCATGCGCTGCGCCATCCTCGGCTTCGTCGCAGGCGCAGCCTTCCTCCAGACGCGCCCGGCACTCCCCGATCCCTGGCACCTGCTGGCCTGCGCGCTGGCCGCCCTGGTCCTGCTGCTCGCGCTGCGCGGCGCGACACGGGCCGCGCTGGCAGGCAGCCTGCTCGGCTTCTGCTGGGCCGCCATCCTGGCGCATGCCGCGCTGTCGCAGGAACTTGCGAAAGCCGACGAGGGCCGCGACATCGCGGTCGTCGGCACCATCGCCAGGCTGCCCCACGATTTCGGCGAGGGCGTACGCTTCCAGTTCAAGGTCGAACAAGTCCTCGACGATCCAGCGACGCTGCCGCAAACCCTGGCCCTGTCGTGGTACGGCGGCAGCGAGGGCGTCCAGGTGCGCCCCGGCGAGCGCTGGCGCCTGACCGTGCGCCTGCAGCGTCCCCACGGTAACGCGAACCCGCACGGCTTCGACTACGAAGCCTGGCTGCTGGGGCAGGGCGTGCGTGCCACCGGTTACGTGCGGCCGGGCGGGAGCAATCGGCGCATCGACAGCTTCGTCTTCAGCCCGGTCCACGTCGTCGAGCGCTGCCGCGACCTGCTGCGCGCACGCATCGTCGAAGCACTCAGCGGCAAGCCGTATGCCGGCGTGATCGTGGCCCTGGTGATCGGCGACCAGCGCGGCATCGAGCAGGCCGACTGGGACGTGTTCAACCGCACCGGCGTCAGCCATCTCGTCGCCATTTCGGGCCTGCACATCACGATGATCGCCGGACTGGCCGCCTGGCTCGCCTCCAGCCTGTGGCGCCGCTCCTTCTTCACGTGCGCACAGCTGCCGCTGATCCTGGCGGCGCAGAAGGTCGCGGCGCTGGCCGGCGCGGCGGCCGCGCTGCTGTACGTGCTGCTGGCCGGCTTCGGGGTGCCCGCGCAGCGCACGCTCTACATGCTGGCGGTGGTGGCCGTCGCCCTGTGGTGCGGTCGCTTGACAGGCGTGTCGCATGTGCTCTGCCTGGCGCTGGGCGTCGTGGTGCTGCTCGACCCCTGGTGCCTGCTGTGGCCGGGCTTCTGGCTGTCGTTCGGCGCGGTGGGCGTGATCCTGTATGCGGGCGCGGGACGTTTCGAGGCCCGGACTGCGGGCTGGCGCGGCGCGCTGCGCCTGGCCGCGCGCACCCAGTATGCGGTCACGCTGGGCCTGGTGCCGTTCACGCTGCTGCTGTTCTCCCAGGTGTCGCTGATCGGGCCGCTCGCGAATGCGGTGGCGATTCCGGTCGTGAGCTTTGCCGTCACGCCGCTGGCGCTGCTGGGCAGCCTGCTGCCGGCGCCGCTCTCCGCTCCCGTCCTGGCGCTTGCCCATCTCGGCGTGGCCTGGCTGGCCGCGGCGCTGGGCTGGCTCGCGACCCTGCCGCTGGCGGTCTGGAGCGCGCCGCAGCCGCCGCCCTGGCTGTTCGTGCTCGCGCTGTTCGGCACTGCCTGGATGCTGGCGCCGCGCGGCTGGCCGGCACCTTGGATAGGCGCGGTGTCATGGCTGCCCCTGTTCACGCTGCTGCCGACGCATCCGCCACCCGGCGAGTTCGCCGTGACCGCTTTCGACGTCGGCCAGGGCATGGCGCTGCTGGTCGAAACGGAAAAGCATCGGCTGCTGTACGACACCGGCCCGCAATACGCGGCGACCCAGAACGGCGCGACCCGCGTGCTGCTGCCTTACCTGCGCGCGCGTGGCGTCAAGCAGCTCGACGGTCTCATCGTCTCGCACAGCGACACCGACCATTCCGGCGGCGCGCCGACCCTGCTCGAGGCGCTGGAGATCGGATGGATGGCCAGTTCGCTCGCGCCTGGCCACCCGGCCGTGCGCAAGGCGGCGGCGCATCGGCGTTGCGAAGCGGGCCAGCGCTGGGAGTGGGACGGCGTGGTCTTCGAGATGCTGCAGCCGACGCCCGCCAGCTACGCGGAGCCGGGGCTGAAGGCGAATGCGCGCAGCTGCACACTGCGCATCTCGGCCAAGGGCCGCGCCATCCTGCTTGCCGCCGACATCGAGGCGGCCCAGGAAGCGGCCCTGCTGCAGGCGGCGCCGGGCAGTCTGCGCGCGGACGTGCTGCTCGCGCCCCACCATGGCAGCGGCACCTCGTCGACGCCGGCCTTCCTGGCGGCGGTGAAACCGTCGATCGGCGTGTTCCAGGTCGGCCACCGTAACCGTTATCGCCACCCCAAAAAGGAGGTGTTCGAGCGCTACGGCCAGCTCGGCATCCGGCGCCTGCGTACCGACGAGTCGGGCGCCATCACCTTCGGATTCGGCGAGAAGATCGCGGTGAGCGAGTACCGGCGCACGCAGCGCCGTTACTGGCACGACGGCTACCGGCAGGACCGCTAGCGCGCCAGCGGCAGCGTGATCGCCACGTGCAGGCCGCCGCCTTCGCGGTTGCGGGCCGTGATGGCGCCGCCGTGGGCCTGCACCACGCGCTCGGCGATCGCCAGCCCGAGCCCGTGGCCGTCGACGTTGTTCCTGGTCGGGTTCGAGCGGTAGAAGGGCTGGAAGATGGTCGGCAGGTCCTGCTCGAGGATGCCCGGGCCGCGGTCCAGCACGTCGACGTGCACGGTGTTCGTATCGGCGCGCAGGCGCAGGTCGACCCTGCCCTGGGCGCCGCCGTGCTTGACCGCGTTGCGCACGACGTTCTCGATCGCGCGCCACAGGAGGTCGGGCGAGCCGCGCACGCACACGGGCGCTTCGCCTTCGATGTCGAGTTCGATGGCGGGGCCGGAAGGTCCGGCTTCGAAGCGGGCGTCGGCGGCGATGCCGTCGACCAGTTCCTGCATGTCGATCGTCTCGTTCTTCGGCAGGTCCGGGTTGGCTTCGAGCCGGGACAGCGCCAGCAGCTCGCCGACCAGCTTGTCCATGCGCACGCCCTCGCGCTCGATGCGCTCCAGGGAGGTCGCGATCTTGTCCGGCTGCTGGTGCGCCAGGCCGATCGCCGCCTGCAGGCGCGCCAGCGGCGAGCGCAGTTCGTGCGAGACGTCGTGCAGCAGGCGGCGCTGGCCATCCATCAGCGCGCGCAGTTGCCCGCTCATGCGGTCGAAGTCGCGTCCCAGGTCGTTCAGTTCGTCGCCGCCGAGCTTGCCGTCTGCGAAGCGCGGGGCGAGGTCGCCGGCAGCGGCGGCCTCGAAGGCGCTGCGCAGGGCGCGGATCGGACGCGAGAAGTACCAGGCCAGCAGGGCGGCGAACAGCAGGCTGACGATGATGGTGGCGAACAGCGGAATCGGCCGGGTCAGCGGCCAGCCGGGCACGAAGGGACCGCGTGGACCGTCGCCGCGTCCGAACCCCGGGCGCTCGCCGGGACCGTCCGCACCTGGCGGCGCGTCGGCGCGGCGGGGCTGCTGCAGGTCCGGCGCCATCTGCGGGGCGCCGTGTGGCGCAGCGCCAGGCGCCACCTGGGCCGCGGTGAACGTGTCGCCGGCGGCGTTGCGGTAGACGCGCGGCACGAACAGCAGCAGCTGCTGGCCGTCGGGGGCCTTGAGCATGCGCACCGGGCGGTAGGGCCGGTCCGTGCCCAGCTCGCGCCTGGCCTGTTCGCGCATCGCCGCGGTGACTTCGCGCCCGAGCAGTTCGCGCCCGTTGCGGTCGATGGCGTAGATGGAATGCCGGCCTTTCTGGGCGACCATCCCTGAAACCATCTCGCGCAGGGCCGGCATGCCGCCGTACTTCAGCGCGATGGTGGCGGAATCGAGCATGAAGCCGGCCGGCGGTCCGGTCTCGATGACGGTGATCGCGTTCGACAGGCGCGCCTGTTCGCGCAGCCAGAACATGCTGCCGATGCCGACCGCCGCGGCGATCTGGGCCAGCAGGATCGACAGGAAGAATTTCCAGAACAGGCGTCCGCCCGGCAGTCGCATCGCAGGCCTCAGTCGCGGATCAGCTGGTAGCCGAGACGGTAGACCGTCTGCAGCGGCGAACGCCCGTCGTCGAGGGTGCCGAGCTTGTGGCGCAGGCTGCTCAGGTGGACGTCGATGTTGCGGTCGAAGCGCGCCAGCGGTCGCCCCAGGCCCTGCTCGGACAGTTCGTTCTTGCTGACCGGGCGCCCGGCGTGGCGCGCCAGCACTTCGAGCAGGTTGAATTCGGTGCTGGTCAGTTCCAGCGGCTGGTTGTCCCAGGTGGCGCGGCGCTGCTCGGGCAGCATGGTGAGCTTGCCGACCGAGAGCACCACGCCATTGCCCGCGCCCGGCTGGGCTTCCTGGGTGCGGCGCAGGATGGCGCGCACGCGGGCGGTCAGTTCGCGCGGGGTGCAGGGCTTGGTGACGTAGTCGTCGGCGCCCAGCTCCAGGCCGAGGATGCGGTCGGCGTCGTCGCCGCGGCCGGTGAGCATCAGGACCGGGATGCGGCTCTGGGCGCGGATGCGGCGCAGGGTGTCGATGCCGTTCAGGGCCGGCATCATCACATCGAGGATGGCGATGGCGTAGCGCCCGGACAGGGCTTCGCGGGCGCCCGATTCTCCGTCGTGCGCGCAGGCCACGGCGAAGCCTTCCTGCTCGAGGTATTCGGTAAACATGCCGACCAGCTCGGCGTCGTCGTCGATCAACAGTACGTGGTTCATCCGCCGGATGATAGCAGGGGCGCCTGCGGCCGGGCGCGGGCGGTGGGGGCTTTTTACCCAGCTTTACATCCTCGGCTCCGCCTTGCCGGGGACTTACCTGGATTTACGCCGGCTTACCTCGCTTTACATGCGGGCGCACCAGAATGGCCGTCTTGGAAAACGCAACAGGAGATTGACATGCACTTCATCCGCATCGGCGCGGCCGCACTGGTTGCCGCCACCCTGGCAGGTCCCCTGCACGCCGCCCCCGGCTTCGACGAAACGATGGCGGCGCCCCCGGCGCCGGCCGACAGCGACGGACCGGGCCCCGGCCCGGATTTCGGTCCGGACACCGGCCCGCGCCGCCACATGGGCGGCCCCGGCCTGCCTTTCCTGCGCGGGATCGCACTGAGCGAAGCCCAGCAGGACCGCCTGTTCGCGATCATGCACGCCCAGGCGCCGCAGCAGCGCGAGCAGGACAAGGCCGAGCGCAAGGCGATGGAGGCGCTGCGCGCGATGATGGAAGCGGGCCAGTACGACGAGGCGCGCGCTTCCGCCCAGTCGAAGGCCCTGGGCCAGGCGATCGCCGCGCGCGAACTGCTGCGCGTGCGTACCGCCGCCCGGGTCATGGCCCTGCTCACGCCGCAGCAGAAGGAAGCGCTGGCGCGCGAGCCGGAACGCGAACACGGTCCGGGCGCGCCGCGCCGCTGAGAAGAGGGGAGCGATCATGACGCATCACGATCACGACCATGGGCACGAGCACGGCCTGGCCGCCGACATCGAGCGGCTGATGAACGCGGCGGTGAGCCGGCGCCGCAGCCTGCGCTGGCTGTTCGCCGGCGCGGCGGCGGTGCCGCTGGCAGGCTGTGGCGGCGCGGGCGACAGCGGCACGGCCGGGGTGGCAAGCACGGGCTCCGCCAGCACGCCGGGCGCCGGCACGACGACCGGCAGCGCTGCCTGTTCGGTAATCCCCGAGGAGACGGGCGGACCGTATCCGGCCGACGGCACCAACAGCAGCAACGACAAGGTCGTCAACGCGCTGGCCCTGTCGGGCATCGTGCGCAGCGACATCCGCGCCAGCATCGCCGGCGCCGGCGGCGTCGCGGCGGGCGTGCCGCTGACGATCCGGCTGAAGATGGTCGACGTGGCCGCCAGTTGCGCCACCGTTGCCGGCGCCACGGTCTACCTGTGGCACTGCGACCGCGATGGCAACTACTCGATGTATTCGAGCAGCGTCAAGGAAGAAAACTACCTGCGCGGCGTGCAGGCGGCGGACGCCGACGGCTATGTCACCTTCCTGACCATCTTCCCCGGCTGCTACGACGGGCGCATGCCCCACGTGCACTTCGAGGTCTATCCGACCCTGGTGTCCTCGACCAGCGCCGCCAACCGCGTGAAGACCTCGCAGTTCACCTTCCCGCTGGCGACCCTGAACGAGGTCTATACGGCGAACGGCTATGGCGCCAGCGTGCAGAACCTGTCGCGAATCAGCTATGCGACCGACAATGTCTTCAGCGACGGCACCGCGCTGCAGATGGCGAGCATGTCGGGCGATATCGTCAACGGCTATGTCGCCGAGCTGACTGTAGGGGTTTCCCTCTAAACGGAGAACGTACGGGGGCTTGTCACATTACAATCGAAACCTGTTCAGTTTCGTGTATCCCATGCTTTCATGACCAAACCCCTGCTGCATTTCTGCCACGGCAACAGCTTCCCGTCGGGCACCTACCGCCAGATGCTCGACGCGCTCGCTGTCCATTATGAGGTCCACAGCACCGACATGGTCGGGCACGATCCGCGCTATCCCGTCGGCGACGGCTGGAGCGGACTGGTCGATGAGCTGATCGCCCAGCTCGAGCAATACGGCCGGCCGGCGATCCTGGTCGGCCACTCGCTCGGCGGCATGCTCAGCACCATGGCGGCCGAGCGCCGCCCCGAGCTGGCGCAGTGCGTGGTGATGCTCGATTCCCCGGTGGTGGCGGGCTGGCGCGCCTTCCTCTGGCGCCTGGTGAAGCTGCTGGGCAAGGGCTCGAAGTTCTCGCCGGCGCGCTTTTCCGAGCGCCGCCGCAATGTTTGGCCCAGCCGTGAGGCGGCCTACCAGCATTTCATCGCCAAGGACATCTTCGCCGCCTGGGCGCCCGGCGTGCTGGACGACTACCTCGACGTCGGCCTGAAACCGCATCCGGAAGGCGTGCAGCTGCGCTTCGACCGCGCGGTCGAGACCCGCATCTACAATTCGCTGCCCCACCACATGGGCGAGGTGATCCGCCATGACTTCCCGGTGCCGGTCGGTTTCATCGGCGCGAATCGTTCCGAGGAATTGCGCCAGGCCGGGCTCGCGTCCACGCGCAAGCTGGTCGGCGCGAATTTCGTCATGACCGAAGGGAGCCATTTGTATCCGATGGAACACCCGGCGCGCGCGGCGCGACTCACGCATGAGATGATCCGGCGTTTGCTGCCCCACGCTACTGGCCAAAATGGCATGGCAAAGCAGGACCGGAACGGGCTTTTCGCGTAAAATCGCGGGATTTTCCGCATTCCCGAAAGAGCAGCATGGCAATCAAGAGCGATAAATGGATCCGCCGCATGGCGCAGGAAACCGGCATGATCGAACCCTTCGAGCCGGGCCAGATCCGCGAGGCGGACGGCCGCCGCATCATTTCCTACGGCACGTCGTCCTATGGCTACGATATCCGCTGCGCCGACGAGTTCAAGGTCTTTACCAACATCAACAGCACCATTGTCGACCCGAAGAACTTCGACGAGAAGTCCTTCGTGGACGTGAAAAGCGACGTCTGCATCATCCCGCCGAATTCCTTCGCGCTGGCGCGCACCATGGAATACTTCCGCATTCCGCGCAATGTACTGACCGTCTGCCTGGGCAAGTCGACCTATGCGCGCTGCGGCATCATCGTCAACGTGACCCCGTTCGAACCGGAATGGGAAGGCTATGTTACGCTGGAATTCTCGAACACGACCCCGCTGCCGGCCAAGATCTACGCGGGCGAGGGCTGCGCCCAGGTGCTGTTCTTCGAATCGGACGAAGTCTGCGAGACCTCGTACAAGGACCGTGGCGGCAAATACCAGGGCCAGCACGGCGTGACGCTGCCGAAGACCTGATACGGTTTTCGCGGCCTGCCTGCGGAATTTGTATCATATCGGTAAGGTGCAAGGATGGCAGATTGCTGCGGCGGCGGCTGCTCTACCGGTAAACCGCCCGTCGATCCCCGTTACCGGCGCGTGCTCTGGATCGCCCTGGTCGTCAATGCGCTGATGTTCGGCGTCGAACTGGCCGGCGGCTGGGCGACCGGTTCCGTCTCGCTGCTGGCCGATGCGGTCGACTTCTTCGGCGACGCCGCCAACTACGGCATTTCCCTGTTCGTCCTTGGCCTCGCCCCAATCTGGCGCTCGCGCACCGCGCTGGTGAAGGGCGCGAGCATGGGCGCCTATGGTGCGTTCGTGCTCGGCACGGCCCTGTGGCACCTGGCCTCGGGCACCGTGCCGGAAGCCGAGACGATGGGCCTCATCGGCGTCCTCGCCCTGGCGGCCAATGGCCTGGTCGCGGCCCTGCTGTTCGCGTTCAGGAACGGCGACGCCAACATGCGCTCGGTCTGGCTGTGCACGCGCAATGACATGATCGGCAACGTCGCTGTGCTGCTGGCGGCGCTGGGCGTTTGGCAGGCGGGCAGCGGGCTGCCCGACCTGTTCGTGGCCGCCGTCATGGGCTTGCTGGGCCTGAGCGCGGCGCGTAGCGTGATCGCGCATGCGCGGCGAGAATTGAATTCGGGGGCTGCTGCGCCGGTCCCGGCCCCGATCGTTGAATTGAAGCGAAGGTAATCGTAGGGTGGGCACCTGTGCCCACGCGGTCTCATTGCCTGCGTCGTTGCGGTCTTGGAAGCACCCTGATCTTTCGCGTCCTGTTGTTCTGCCGGCGCGTTGCGATTTGCAGCGGCACCATACCGCGTCGACCCAGGCGTCCACCGTGCACACCCCACAAACAAAAAGAGGAGCCGCTGGCTCCTCTTCCCACCTCCGTGGACCGAAGATCAGTCCTGCTTCACGCAATCCACGAAGTAGCCCAGCTTGCCGTTGATCTCGCGCTTGACGAGGCCGTGGACGTCGGTCTCGAAGCCCGGGAACTTCTCGTTGAAGTCGCGCGCGAAGCGCAGGTAGTCGACGATGGTCTTGTTGAAGCGCTCGCCCGGGATCAAGAGCGGGATGCCCGGCGGGTAAGGCGTCAGCAGGATCGCGGTGGTGCGGCCTTCCAGGTCCTCGATGGCAACGCGCTCGATGTCGCGGCGCGCCATCTTCGCAAACGCGTCCGACGGCTTCATCGCCGGGACCATGTCCGACAGGTACATCTCGGTCGTCAGGCGCGCCACGTCGTACTGCTTGTAGAAGGTGTGGATCTGGGTGCACAGGTCGCGCAGGCCGCGGTTTTCGTAGCGCGGGTTGGCGGCGGCGAACTGCGGCATCACCTGCCACATCGGCTTGTTGCGGTCGTAGTCGTCCTTGAACTGCTGGAGAGCGGTAACCAAAGTATTCCAGCGGCCCTTGGTGATGCCGATCGTGAACATGATGAAGAAGGAGTACAGGCCGCACTTCTCGATGATGACGCCGTGCTCGGCCAGGTACTTGGTCACGATCGAGGCCGGGATGCCGGTTTCGCCGAACTGGCCGTCCAGCGACAGGCCCGGGGTCACGATGGTCGACTTGATCGGGTCGAGCATGTTGAAGCCTTCGGCGAGGTTGCCGAAGCCGTGCCAGTCGTCCTCGGCGCGGATCATCCAGTCTTCCTGGGTGCCAATGCCTTCTTCCGAGGTCACGTCCGGACCCCAGACCTTGAACCACCAGTCGTTGCCGAATTCCTCGTCGACCTTCTTCATGGCGCGGCGGAAGTCCAGCGCTTCCAGGATCGATTCCTCGACCAGGGCCGTGCCGCCCGGCGCTTCCATCATGGCCGCGGCGACATCGCAGGAGGCGATGATCGAGTACTGCGGCGAGGTCGAGGTGTGCATCAGGAAGGCTTCGTTGAAGGCGTCCTGGTCGAGCTTGACCGATTCCGATTCGCGCACCAGCACCTGAGAAGCCTGGGACAGGCCGGCCAGCAGCTTGTGCGTCGACTGGGTCGAGAAGATCATCGACTGCTTGGCGCGCGGACGGTCGCGGCCGATCGCGTGCATGTTCTTGTAGAAGTCGTGGAAGGTCGCGTGCGGCAGCCAGGCTTCGTCGAAGTGCAGGGTGTCGATGCGGCCGTCGAGCATCTCGCGCAGCACTTCCACGTTGTACACCACGCCGTCGTAGGTCGACTGGGTGATGGTCAGGATGCGCGGCTTCTTGTCCTTCGCTTCGCGCGCGAACGGGTTGGCCTCGATCTTGCGGGCGATCGATTCGGGCGTGAACTCTTCCAGCGGGATCGGGCCGATGATGCCGAGGTTGTTCCGGGTCGGCATCAGGAACACGGGGATCGCGCCGCACATGATGATCGAGTGCAGGATCGACTTGTGGCAGTTACGGTCGACCACCACGATGTCGCCCGGGGCGACGGTCGAGTGCCAGACCATCTTGTTCGAGGTCGAGGTGCCGTTGGTGACGAAATAGCAGTGGTCGGCGCTGTAGATGCGCGCGGCGTTGCGTTCGGACTTGGCCACCGGGCCGGTGTGGTCCAGCAGCTGGCCCAGTTCCTCGACCGCGTTGCAGACGTCGGCGCGCAGCATGTTCTCGCCGAAGAACTGGTGGAACATCTGGCCGATCGGGCTCTTCAGGAACGCGACGCCGCCCGAGTGGCCCGGGCAGTGCCAGGAGTAGGAGCCATCGTAGGCGTAGTTCACCAGCGCGCGGAAGAAGGGCGGCGCCAGGCTATCCAGGTAGGCTTTCGCTTCGCGGATGATGTGGCGCGCGACGAATTCTGGCGTGTCCTCGAACATGTGGATGAAGCCGTGCAGCTCCTTCAGGATGTCGTTCGGGATGTGGCGCGAGGTGCGGGTCTCGCCGTAAATATAAATCGGGATGTTCGAGTTCTTGTGACGGATCTCCTGCACGAAGGCGCGCAGGCCGGTCAGGGCGAAATCGGTTTCCTCGAGCGAGCCGCCGCCGAATTCCTCGTCGTCGATCGACAGCACGAAGGCCGAGGCGCGCGACTGCTGCTGGGCGAACTGGGACAGGTCGCCGTAGCTGGTCAGGCCGAGCACCTCCATGCCTTCTTTTTCCATCGCCGCTGCAAGCGCGCGAATACCGAGACCGGATGTGTTCTCGGAACGGAAATCTTCGTCAATGATGACGATTGGGAAACGAAATTTCATTGACAGCTCCAATGCGAAGCGCCGTGGGGGCAGCCACGTCCGGTTGACGCGGCCCGCTCACACGGCACCGAAAAAATAAGAAGCGGATTTTCGCAGAAAATCCGCTGTCCGGTGAACATTTTTTTACTAGGGTAACGGGATGCGTTCAGGCATGGCGCACACGAGGATGCAGGGTGGGCACGTCATGGATGCCCCCCGGCATCGATGACCCCGCCCTACGCCTTGCGCTCGTAGGTCACGTAGTCGAAGTCGAAGCCCTGGGCCTCGGAATGGTGGCGCTCGCGCGCGGTCTCCTGCCACACCTGCGGGTCGATCGGCGGGAAGAAAGTGTCGCAGTCAAAAGTGCGTGCGATCTCGGTGACGATCATGCGGTCGGCCAGGTCCAGCGCCGCATTGAAGATCTGGGCGCCGCCGATGATGCTCGCTTCCTCGTCGCCCACCAGGGCAATGGCGGCCTCGAGCGAGGTCACGGCCTCCACGCTGTCGTGGCGCCACTCGCCGTTGCGGGTGACGACGATGTTGCGCCGTCCGGGCAGCGGCCGGCCGATCGAGTCGAAGGTCTTGCGGCCCATGATGATCGGGCGGCCGAGGGTGACGCGCTTGAAGTGGGCCAGGTCTTCGGGCAGGTGCCAGGGAAGCTGGTTGTCGATGCCGATGCCGCCTTGCGCATCGATGGCGACGACCATGGTCAGTTTCGTCATCGGGCCTCCCCCGGGGGCAGGTGGAAAGCAGGTGAGAGCGGGCGCATGCCGGTAATCCTTGTCTGTGGCTGGTGAAAGGCAGATGGTGGCGCCCCCCGGCACCGTCTGTCAAGGCGAGCGTTCACCTGCCGGGTGCGCGCGGGCTTACTGCACGTTAATTGCGTGCAGCACGGTGCCGTCCTTGATGTAGAGTACCCCGTACTCCGACAGCGCCAGCGGACCCGATGCGGGATGCTTCCACACCGTCGCGTGGCTGCCGCGGTCGATGGCATAGGTGCCGGCGGTCGTGCTGACGAAGACGAGATTGTTGGTCACCAGGACATCGCCCGCGAAGCCGGCGCCGTCTTTTGCCGTCCAGGTCCACTGCAGAGCGCCATCGCTTTCGCGGCGCACTTCGAGTGCGCGCGTCCTGTCGTTCAGGGCGAATACCATCTGGTCGGCGAATGCGGCATTTTGCTGATACTGTCCCAGCACCTGCCAGCGCACGCGTTTGGATACGGTATCCATGGCGCCCAGCACGTACACCGAGGCGACGAATACCGTGCCCGGCGAGCCGAGCATCGTCGTAGAGGCCAGCCGCGCACGCGGCCCGTCGACATAGGAAGGAATCTCGAAAGGCGGCAGTACGGCGAGCAGGGCCCCGGTACGGCGGTCGAGCACCTCGACGTTGTTCCTGTAGATGTAGATGTAGTCGGCGTCGGTTGCCGGAGACACCCCTTGCAACCAGGAAGGGAGGTGATAATGGAACTTCATGTCGCCGTTGTCGGCGTTATACGCCCCCCAGCCGCCAAACTCGCCGCTTTCGGTATAGACCAGGTCGCCAATGACGACCGGCGCGCGGAAGCTCGGCCATTGCGAGTAGATCCGTTTGGCAAAGGCCTGTGAGCCGCTCGCCTGGTCGAGGGCATGCAGCGTCGTCTTCTCCTGGTCGCCTGCAACGACATAGACCTTGCCGTTGCCGATGGCCGGCGCACGCACGCCGCGGTACGGCAGGTCCCCGAAGTCGCGCGTCCATCGTATCCGCCCGTCCTCTTCGCCCAGCGCGTACAACATGTAGCCGACGCTCGTGGAGTCCCGGTCGAGGCCGACGCCGACATAGAGTGCGCCGTCCTGGGCGGCGACCTCGGTGAACGTATGCCGCGCGTTATAGTGCGCCTGTTTCGGCGAATAGAAGTCCCAGCGCGGACTGAAGCTGGCGGGTGCGAGCGTGACCGGGACGTGGCCGCTGCGTGCGGCGTTGCCTTGCACGGTGACCCAGCCGGCAGCACCGGTGAGCTTGCGCAGCGGCTTGACGTCGAACTTGTTGAGCAGGCCGTCCGGACCGACTACATTGATCTCGTAAGGCAGCTTGAACGGGGCGCCGGGGAGCTGCTGGGTGCATTGCGCCGTCGTACAAACATTGACCGTGAAGTTGCCGGTATGGCGGCCTGCGGGCGCAGAGGCCAGCGTCGTCAGCTTGACCTCGATGGCGCCGTTGGCGAGCCTGGTCAGCGTCGGTTCGGAGACGAGCGTCGAGCCACCGGAATCGAATCCGACGTAGGCCGCTTCGGTGCCGCCGGTGGTCGGGACAGCGGCAAGCGTTATCGCCGCGGAGTAGCCTGCCACCGCGGTCGCGCGCACGGTTGCCGGGCTGATCGAGAAAGGCGGGGCGGACGGCGCGACCGGCGCTGGTGCAGCGGGCGGCGGCACGACCGGTACGGGTGACACGGGAGGAGGTTCGAGTGGGAGCGGGGCGGTCGGCGCGGGTGCTGGCGCCGCGGGCGGCTGTTGCGCCGCGGGTGGGGGAAGCGCCGGCGCCTGGGCCACCGGGGGCGCGGCAGACGTACCGGAATCGCCACCACCACCACCGCAGGCGGCGAGAAGGGATGCAAGTCCAGCAAGAAGAAGTCGTGGATTCATCGGCGTTGCCGTCCCGGGTTCTGGTTAGAGGCAGGCACTTGGGTGAACGGACCGTTCATCTTGCCTGAAAATACCGAACATTAACATAAAATATTTATCTTCCGATAACTTTTTATGTGTAGGTGACGGGAGCGCGCCGTTGGGCACTCAGGAATGATCAAACAAGCCTTGCCCCTCCCAGCGCGGGAGGGTATGTGCCGATTGCGAGGACACCGCCTTGCCGGCATGGTTGTCGCCAAGTTGACGGATCAGGCGCGGGAAGGCGCGGCAATAGCTCGACTGTATCCCCGCCAGGCGTGCCAGCTGGCGGTACTCGATCGTCGCGCCGGCCGGCACGGCGTCCAGCACGCGTCGGACACGTTCGCGCCAGTCGTCGGACCAGGCGGGAAAGAGGACGCCGAGGTCGTGCACAGAATCGCCCCGGGCGATGCGGCCTCCTGCCAGGACGCGCGCGAGCACGCCGCGACGCTTGCCGATGCGTTTCGCCAGCCCCGGGTGGAGGGCGTCGAGCTGCCCGCAGGCCTCGCATTGGAACATGATCCTGAGCTGGACTTCGTCGCCGATCCGCAGCACGGTACCGGAAGCGAGATGCGCTGTATCGGCACCGATTGCCAGGTTTTCGCGCAGCGCAAGCGCAGGCAGGGCCAGGTCTTCGTAGACGGCGGTCGAGACCAGCAGTAGCTGGCGCGCCGAGAGCGGATCTGCATGGCGGTCGCCGCGGATACCGAGGCCGGCGAAGAGGTCGACGGCATCGGCCGGCAGCAGCAGTTGCGCGTGCGCGGGACGATGACTGATGGACGAAACGCGCACGCCTGCCGCGCTAGACCGCCACCGGCGCCTTGATCGCCGGGTGCGACTGATAATCGACCACTTCGAAGTCCTCGAAGCGGTAGTCGAACAGCGAGTCCGGCTTGCGCTTGATGAGCAGCTTCGGCAGCGGCAGCGGCTCGCGCGAAAGCTGCAGGTCGGCCTGCTCCAGGTGGTTCGAGTACAGGTGGCAGTCGCCGCCGGTCCAGACGAAGTCGCCGACTTCCAGGCCGGCCTGCTGGGCCATCATGTGGGTCAGCAGCGCGTAGGAAGCGATGTTGAAGGGCACGCCCAGGAAAATGTCGGCGCTGCGCTGGTAGAGCTGGCAGGAGAGCTTGCCGTCGGCGACGTAGAACTGGAACAGCGCGTGGCAGGGCGGCAGCTTCATCTGCGGCACGTCGGCCACGTTCCAGCTTGATACGATCATGCGGCGCGAGTCCGGATTGTTCCTGATCTGGTCCATGACCAGGCTGATCTGGTCGATGTGTTCGCCGCCCGGCGTCGGCCAGTTGCGCCACTGGTAGCCATAGATGGGGCCGAGGTCGCCGTTGGCGTCGGCCCATTCGTCCCAGATGGAGACGCCGTTTTCCTTCAGGTAGGCGATATTCGTCGAGCCCTGCAGGAACCAGATGAGTTCATGGATGATCGACTTCAGGTGCACCTTCTTGGTGGTCACCAGCGGAAAACCTTCCTGCAGGTTGAAGCGCATCTGGTAGCCGAACACGGAGAGCGTGCCGGTGCCCGTGCGGTCGGTCTTGAGCGCGCCGTGCTCTTTCACATGGCGCATGAAGTCGAGGTATTGGCGCATGACGGTCCTTCCTTGGAAAACCCGCTATTGTAACTTATGCAGGCGTGCGCAGCGCCGCTGCAAACCGGTCCAGCGCCGTGCGAATCTGTTCATCCGAGGCAGCCAGCAGGTTGTCGCCGACGTAGAGCTCGAAGTAACTGGTGTCGGGCAGCACGCCGTGGTTGACGCGGTTGAACAGCCAGATGCCGTGCCGTTCCGCCAGTTCGTCGCGGATGGCCAGCGCGCGCTCGCGGCTCACCGGCAGGTGCAGGTGGAGCATGTTGGCGGCCGGTCGCGCGGGATTGACGCGAATTTCCGGGTGGGTGCGCAGCGTCTCGTACAGGAATTCGGTGCGGCGGAAGTAGTCGGGCATGGCGGCGATCCTCGCATCGAACTGCATGGCGGCGGCCACGACATAGGGCGAGCGGTGGATCACGTTGCCGCCCTGGCGCTTGAACCATTCGGCAGCACGCGCGACGAAGTCATGGCTGCCCGCCAGCATGGCGCCGCCCAGGCCGCCCACGCCCTTGTACAGCGACACGTAGACGGAATCGAAGCCGGCGGCGATGTCCGCCACCGGCCTGCCGTAACCGGCCGCCGCTTCCCACAGGCGCGCGCCGTCCATGTGCAGGTGCACGCCGCGCGCCTTGCAGTGGGCCTTGATCGCCTCGAGTTCGTCCCAGGACGGCACCTGGCCGCCGATCTCGCGCATCGGAATTTCGAGCCCGACGGCGCCGAGGCGGTCGGGGATCGCTTCGAGGTCGGCGGCGGTGAATGGGCGCTGCGGATCGCCCGCGCGCAGGGCGGCGAAGTGGCCGAGCAACTGGTGGTTGGCACGCTCGTGCACGAAGATGTGGGAGGTCGGATGCAGGGCCACCGGGGCGCCGCCGCGGTCCTGGCTGGCCAGGCGCAGGGCGGTGACCTGGGTCATGGTGCCGCTGATGCAGAACACGGCGGCCTCGAAGCCGAGCAGGGCGGCGATCCTGTTTTCGAAGGACTCGATCAGTTCTCCGCTGCCGTAAACGTCGTGCTCGACGTCGTTGGCTTCGCACCAGGCGGCCATGGCAGCGTACATCTCGGCGGGGCGGCGGGCGCGGTGGCCCGGGAAGACGGTGTGGCAGCGGCGGATCAGGTCGGCGTCGGACAAGGCAGGGCTCCGGTGTAGAGGGGTTGTTACTCTACACCGAAAGACGGGGGCCGGAAAGATGATGTAGGGTCAATCGTTCGTCAGCGCCGGATGGCGCGCCGGCGCAGCCAGGGCATTGCCGGGCGCGGCATCGTCCAGCCGGAACAGGCGCACGGCGCGCGCCAGTTGCGCGGCCTGGTCCTGCAGGGCCTGGGTGGCAGCGCTGGCTTCCTCGACCAGCGCGGCGTTCTGCTGGGTCGACTCGTCCATTTCGCCGATGGCGCGGTTGACCTGTTCGATGCCGCCCGTCTGCTCCAGGCTGGCGGCGCTGATGTCGGCCATGATGTCGGTGACGCGGGCAACGCTGGCCAGCACCTCGTTCATCGTCGCGCCGGCTTCGCTCACCAGCCTGCTGCCGGCCTCGACCTCGCTGCTGGAGGCGGCGATCAGGGCCTTGATCTCCTTGGCCGCGGCGGCGCTGCGCTGGGCCAGGTTGCGCACTTCGCTGGCCACGACCGCGAAGCCGCGGCCCTGTTCGCCGGCGCGCGCCGCTTCCACGGCCGCGTTCAGGGCGAGGATGTTGGTCTGGAAGGCGATGCCGTCGATGACGCCGGTGATGTCGCCGATCTTGCGCGAGGACTGGTTGATCGATTCCATGGTGTCGACCACCTGCGCCACCATGCTGCCGCCCTTCTGGGCGACGCTCGAGGCGTTCAGGGCGAGCTGGTTGGCCTGGCGCGCGTGATCGGCGTTCTGGCGCACGGTCTCGGTCAGTTCGCCCATCGAGGAGGCGGTGCTCGCCAGGCTGGAGGCCTGCTGCTCGGTGCGCATGCACAGGTCGAGGTTGCCGGTCGAGATTTCCTGCGAGGCGTTGGCGATCTGCTCGGCGCCTTCGCGCACGTTGCCGACCACCGTGGACAGCTTGCTGCTGATGCCGTTCATGGCCTCGAGCAGGCGGCCGATCTCGTCCTGGCCGCGGCTGGATACGCGCACCGTCAGGTCGCCCTCGGCGATGCGGATGGCGGCGTCGCGCGCCTCGGCCAGCGGGCGGGTGACGGCGCTGCGCACGAAGGCGTACAGGGCCACGGCGAAAGCGACCAGGGCCACCAGGCCGAACAGGATGTAGCGGTTGCGCAGGGCCGTCGCTTCGGCGGTGATCTCGTCGACATTGGTGCCGCCGGCGATGACCCAGTTCCAGTCCTTGAACCAGGTGTAGACGGCGAACCTGTTGCGGATTTCCTCTTCGCCCTCGTCCTTCAGGGCGTAGGCCATGCTGCCGTTCTTCGTTTCGAGCATCTCGCGGATGAAGGGGCGGCCATCGGCCGAACGGCTCTCGAGGAGGTTCGTGCCTTCCTTGCTCGGGTGGATGACGAGGTCGCCGAAGTTCTTGCCCGGCGCCGCGTTCAGGATGTAGAAGTAGCCGGTCTCGCCGACCTTGATCGCGCGGATGCGCTCCTTCAGGAAGGCGACGTCGCGGGTGATGTCGACGCCGACGTAGAGGGCGCCGACGACCTTGCCGGCGGCGTCGCGCACCGGCTCGTACTGGGTGATGTACTGCTTGCCGAACAGGGTGGTCAGGCCGATATAGGTACGGCCTGCGCGCAGGGCGGGATAGGCCGGGCTGGCGCGGTCGAGCTGGGTGCCGACGGCGCGCTCGCCGTTTTCCTTCTTCACCGAGGTGCTGACGCGCACGAAGTCCTCTCCGCTGGCCGCGAAGATGGTCGCGTTGGCGCCGGTGGCGGCAGTGAAGCGGTCGGGGATGCCGAAGTCGAGATTCAGGACGCGGCCGCCGTTCGTCAGGGTCGGCACCGGCTTGCCCCCGATGTCGACCGTGTGTTCGGCGTCGAGTGCGTAGCCGTCCGTGAAATTGGTGGCGAAGATGCGGCCGAAGCTGACCGCCTCGTTCGACACGGTCTTGTTGAACAGCTCGACCGTGTTGACGACGCCCTGCAGCTCGCCGTCGAGGCTGCGGCGCGCACGCTCTTCCAGGATCGAGGAGGTGGTGAGGGAGATCGTCGTCACCAGGGCGGCGAGGACGGCGCCGACCAGGGCGAAGGAGAACGCGCTGATCCTGGAGCCGACGCTCCAGCGAGCGGTGGAAAATGTTTGTTTGAGCATGATCGAAGAAGGGGGAATACCGGTTTCTTCGATCATCATAACCGTTGGTTATGCCGTGCGGCAACAAATGTTGCCGAGCATTAGGTCAATCTGTTGCGCAGCGCACCATTTCTTGTTCAATGCTCCACATGCACGTGATGAAACTGCAAGGCCGCTAGATTGGCGTAGATCCCGCCGAGCGCCACCAGCGAGGCGTGGGTGCCGGTCTCGACCACGCGTCCGTCTTCCATGACGACGATGCGGTCGGCGCGCTGCACGGTGGCCAGGCGGTGGGCGATGATGATCGTGGTGCGTCCGACCATCGCCGCCTCCAGCGCGCCCTGGACCAGGCGCTCGGATTCGGCGTCGAGGGCGCTGGTGGCTTCGTCCAGCAGCAGCAGCGGCGGGTTCTTGAGGAGGGCGCGCGCGATGGCGATGCGCTGGCGCTGGCCGCCCGACAGGCGCACCCCGCGCTCGCCCAGGAAGGAGCGGTAGCCCTGCGGCAGGCGCTCGATGAATTCGTGGGCGGCGGCCAGCTTCGCCGCCTTGATCACTTCCTCGTCGCTCGCGTCCGGACGGCCGTAGCGGATGTTTTCCATCGCGTCGGCGGAGAAGATCACCGTGTCCTGGGGCACGATGCCGATCGCGCCGCGCAAGGTGTGCAGGTCGAGGTCGCGGATGTCGACGCCGTCGAGCATGATGGCGCCGGCCTGCGGATCGTAGTAGCGCAGCAGCAGCTGGAACAGGGTGGTCTTGCCGGCGCCCGAGGGGCCGACCACGGCCACGGTCTCGCCCGGCCGGATGTCGAGCGACACATGCGACAGCGCCGCCGTGTCCTGGCGCGACGGATAGGCGAAGGTGACGTCGCGCAGGGCGAGGGCAGCGCCGCCGCCGCTGCGGGCCGGCAGCGGACGCGGGTGGGCCGGATTGCGGATGTCGGAGCGGGCCGCCAGCAATTCGAGCAGGCGTTCGGTGGCGCCGGCGGCGCGCTGGGCTTCGCCCATCACTTCCGACAGCGCGCCGATCGAGCCGGCGACGATCGAGGCGTACAGGATGAACTGTCCCAGGTCGCCGCCGGTCATGGTCCCCTGCAGCACGGCATGGGCGCCCAGCCACAGCACGAAGACGATGGTGCCGAACACCAGCACGATGGCCAGCATGGTGAGGAAGGCGCGCGCGCGGATGCGCTGCATGGCGGCGCCGAACGCGCCTTCGACCGAGGCGCCGAAGCGCTTCGCCTCGATCTTCTCGTGGGTGTAGGCCTGCACCGTCGGCATGGCGTTCAGGATCTCGCCGGCCAGGGCCGAGGCGTCGGCGATGCGGTCCTGCGAATCGCGCGAGAGCTTGCGCACGCGCCGGCCGAACAGCACGATGGGCACGATGACCGCGACCAGCAGGCCGAGGATGATGGCGGTGAGCTTTGCGCTGGTCACGAACAGCATCACCAGGCCGCCCAGGAACAGCAGGGTGTTGCGCAGCGCCAGCGAGATGCTGGTGCCGACCACGGTCTGGATCAGGGTGGTGTCGGTGGTCAGGCGCGACAGCACTTCGCCGGTCTGGGTGGTCTCGAAGAATGCGGGACTCTGGTTGACCACGTGGCTGTAGACGGCGCTGCGGATGTCGGCGGTGACGCGTTCGCCCAGCCAGGACACCATGTAGAAGCGCGCCGCGGTCGCGATTCCGAGCACGGTCGCCACCCCGAACAGCGCGAGGAAGGTGGCGTCGACGTTGCGGATGCTGTGCGCGCCGGCGGCGGCGCCGAAGCCGAGGTCGATCATCTGCTTGAAGGCGGCGGGGATGGCCAGCGTGGCGCCGGCCGCGAACAGCAGGGCAATGCCGGCAAGCAGGAACTGGCGGCGGTAGGGACGCAGGAAGGGCAGCAGGCCCTTGAAGGCGGCGAGGCTGCCCTTGGCGGGCGCGGCGGAGGCGGTGGAGCTGGCGGAACGCTTGGTCATCGTGGTGCTTGTTGTTGTTCTGTCTCGTGGTTCATAGTTTCATGTCGCGCACGTAGCCGGTCATCTCGAGGTAGCCGTGACCGGCGGGCACGCCGTCGCGCGCGACGCTGACCGCGCCCTCCCAGTAGACGGCGCCCGTCGAGCGGCGCGAATCAAGCTCCTGGTCCTGCTGCAGGGGTGTGAGCTGCCAGCGCGTGGCCCCGGTCGAAATCAGCGTGGCAACCGGATATTCGGCATTCGTGCGCGGCGACTTCCAGCGCGCCTGTGGGGAAAAACTCACCTGCCCGGGCGCGTAGCGGGTAACGCGGCCCTGCGGATCGCGCACGGTCGCGTGCGCCCATAGTTTACCACCTCCCTTGGCCCTGATCTGGAAAGCCATCAGCGCCGAGCCGTCGTCGAGGTTGGCCCCGACCCAGTCCCAGCCGCTGGCCTCGGGCTGCAGGGCTTCGCTCGACCATTCGTGGTCCAGCCAGGCGCTGCCCGTGACCGCCTGCACGGCGCCGGCGCGGCCTGCCTGGCCGGTCACGCGCAGCTGCGGATGGCTGTAGTAGTAGCTGGCATGTTGCGGCGCCGGGCCCTTGCGCGAGTAACCCCCTTCGCCCTGCACCAGCACCGGCTGGGTCGGGGTGAGCGTGAGTTCCAATGTCATCTCGCCGGACTTCACCGACACGCGGTAACGGCCGTCGGGTGCGCGCGTCATGCGCCAGTCGTCGAGCTTCAGGTCGGTGTCGCCGGTCTTCGCCCAGGCCAGGCCGAAGCCTTCGCGCGCGCTGCGCTGGTCGTGCACCAGGTGGCCGACCGCCGGATCGGACAGGGCGGCGTGGCCGATCACCAGTTGGTGCGGGGCAAAGGCGCTCGGGTTGTCGGTGTCGTGTTCGGTGCGGCTGCGGAAAAAGGTGACCTGGAAGCCGAGCGGCTTGCCGGCCGCTGTCTTCAGCCAGCCCGTCACGTACCACCACTCGGTGCGGTATTCCGGGTGGGCGCCGTAGTCGAGCGGGAACTGCATGGTCCGGCCCGGCGTCACCGGGGCAAACGCCGGCTTGCCGGCGAAAGCGAGCTGGCAGGCCAGCAGCAACAGTATCGGTATCAGCCGCATGACAAACCCTCCATTACCAGTCCTCCCTGACGGCGCGCACCGGACCGCCGGACAAGGCATAGCGGCCCGACACCAGGGCCGTGGCGACCGAGGCCGCGACCAGGACAAAGGCGACGATCGCCAGCAGGCTCCAGGGCAGATGCAGCTGCATGGTCCAGTGGAAGGATTGCGGATTGACGACGAAGACCAGGATCAGGCTGATCACCAGCCCCAGGGCGAAGCCGCAGGCCACGCCCAGCGTCGTCAGCAGGCCGCCCTCGCAGGCCAGGATGCCGAGCACCTGGCCGCGCGTGACGCCCACATGACGCAGCATGCCGAATTCGCGGGCGCGCGCCAGGGTCTGGGCCGAGAAGGTGGCCGCCACCCCGGACAGGCCGATGACGATGGCGATCGCTTCCAGCAGGTAGGTCACGGCGAAGCTGCGGTCGAAGATCTGCAGGCTGGCGGCGCGGATGTCGCCGGGACGGGCCAGTTGCAGCGCCGCTCCAAAAGGCAGCCGGCGCAGCGCGCGCTCGATCCGGTCCGTTTCTTCCGCGCCGCCCGTGTAGATGGCGGCATCGGTCACCGCCGTCTCGCCGGTGATGGCGCGGTAGTCGGGCAGGCGGATCACGACCGAGCCGGACTGGTTGGCGTAGTCGCGCCAGACGCCGGCAACGAAGAAGGGCACGGGCCTGCCGCCGAGCGGCAGGGTGATATTCTCGCCGACGCGCGCGCCATACAGGTCGAGCATCGCCTCGGAGACCCAGGCCGGACGCGCGCCGGGCGGCACGGCACGCGACTCGCCAACCAGGAACAGCAGGCGTCCGGGATCGCGTGCATCGATGTCGCGGGCGATCAGGACCACGTCCGGGCGGTCGGCCGCCAGCGAGACCGGCCGGGTGCGCAGGAACTGCACCTGGCCGACGCCCGGCGTGGCGGCGATCGCCTGCTGCTGCGCGGGGTCGAGCGAGCCGGTGGTGCCGCCCGAGGCCGTGCGCACGTAGAGGTCGGCCGGCAGGATGTGGCGCATCCAGTCGTCGACCGAGACGCGAAAGCTCGCCACCATGATCCCCATCGCCACCATCAGGCTGAAGCTGGCCAGCACGCCGCCCAGCGCGATCGAGGCCTGGCCCGGGGCGTTCGCCAGGCGCGAGAGGGTGAGCGCCAGCACCGGCGGCGGACTGGGACGCCGCAGCAGCGGGCGGCCGAGGAGGCGGAACGTGGAGGCGGCCAGGCGCGGCATCAGGCCGATGCCGCCGACCAGGAGCAGGGCGATCGCGAAGTAGCCGAACAGCGGCAGCTCGAACACGGGCGGCGCGAAGGCGAAGGCGGCGGCGAGCAGCAGGCAGACCAGCGAGGGCCAGATGCGCGCGAGACCGGAGAGCGCGGCCTCGTCGTTGCCCGCCTTGAGGGCCACCGCGGGCCTGGCGCGCGCCGCCTCCAGGGCCGGCGCCAGGCAACCCAGCAGGGCTACGCCCAGGCCCAGGGCGAAGAAGACGGCCGCCGCGACCGGCGTGAACACGACCTGCGGCTTGATGCCCGGGAAGTAGCCGGCGCCCAGGTCGCCGCCGAAGAAGCGCAGGGCCAGGGCCGCCAGCAGGTAGCCGGCAAGCACGCCCAGCAGGGCGCCGACGACGCCCAGGCTGGCGCCTTCGAGCAGCACCTGGCGCAGCAGCTGGCGCCGTTCGACGCCGAGCACGCGCAGCAGCGCGAACTGGCTGCGCCGGCGCATCACCGCCAGCGCCTGGGTGGAAAACACGAGGAAGGCGCCGGTGAACAGGGCGACCAGGGCCAGCACCGTGAGGTTGACGCGGTAGGCGCGGCTCAGGTTGTTGTTGCGGCTTTCCTGTTCGCTGTCGTTGGGCTGCCCGATGCGAAAGCGCCCCGGGAATTCGCGCTCCAGGTCCTGCGTGAGGCGCTGCTCGAACTGGGCGCGGTTGACGCCGTCTTTCAACTTCAAGTCGACCCGCGAGAGCTTGCCGAGCTGGCCGAAGCGCCACTGGGCCGCGCCGATGTCCATCACGCCGATGCGCTGGCCGGGACGGGCGCGCTGCACCGGGCCCGCCACGCGCAGGTTGAAGTCGCTGGTGCCGGCGCGCAGGGTGAGCGGGGCGCCATCGCGCAGCTTCAGCCAGCCCTGCGCGGCAGGGGAAAGAAAAATGGTGTCGTCGGCGAGCACGTCGGCGCCGCGGCCTTCCCCCGGAACGCCGAGCAGGTCCGGCGCGATATAGCCGGCGCGCAGCGGGTCGATGCCGACGATGCGCAGCGCGCCCTTCACGGAGGGCACGGCGGCCTGGATCTCGAGCACCGGGGACGCCAGGGCGACACCTTCGTACTGCGCCAGGCGCGGGTAGATGGCTTCGTCGAACAGGGCTTCGCGCCCGGCTACCTGGATGTCGGCCTGGCCCGACAGGCTCTTGATGGCGGCGGAGAATTCGTTGAAGGCGGCGGCGTTGATCAGGTGGATGGCGAAACCCATGGCCACGCCGACCGCGATCGCCGCGATGGCCAGCAGGGCGCGCACCGGGTGCGCGCGCCACTCGCCGAGCAGCAGCCAGCGCGAAAGAACTGGGGAGAGGGAATTCAGGCCGGACATTCCACCGCCAGCACCTCCGCCTGCCGTTGCGCCTTCAGGCGCGCGCTTGCCAGCGCCTCGCCGCGCAGCCCGCGCAGGTCTTCTTCCATCCACTTCTGCTTCAGGCGCAGGCGCTCGCACTTCTGCCGCAGTGCGCCCGAGGCCTTGGCCGCGCGCTGGCGTTCGCGTTCCTCGCGCATGTCGAGCGCGGCGCGGTCTTTCTCGAGTGCCGCAAGACGCAGCTTATCGGAAGCCAATTTATCGGCGGCACCCTTGTCGGGTGGCGGCGCAGCCCGCACGGCCAGCTCCGCGGCCGTGCCCGCGCTGCAGGGCTGGTCGCCGTAGCTGACTTTGCCGTTCACCGTGCACTTGTAGATCGTCCCTGCGGCTACGCTTTGCGCCAGCGCGCAGGCGGCCATTGCTGCCATCAGTTTCAGCATCGATGCTCTCCTGGTCTCAAAGAATTTTGCCAGGGTTCATAATGCCGAGCGGGTCGAGGGCGCCCTTGATGGCACGCATCATGTCCAGCTCCACGTCGTCCTTGTAGCGCTTCAGTTCCTCGCGCTTGAGAGCGCCGATGCCATGCTCGGCCGAGATCGAGCCGTCGAAGGCAGCCACGCTGTCGTGCACGATGCGGTTGATCGCTTCCTGGTTCGCCAGGAAATCGTCGTGCGAGCGGCCCTGCGGCGGGGCGACGTTGTAGTGCAGGTTGCCGTCGCCCAGGTGGCCGAAGCAGACTACCTGGCAGCCGGGAAAGTGTTCCGCCAGCTGGGCATCGGTGGTGCTGATGAAGTCGGCGATGCGCGAGATCGGCAGCGAGACGTCGTGCTTGATGTTCTTGCCGGCCGCCGCCTGGGCCAGCGGGATGTGCTCGCGCAGTTGCCAGAGTCCGCCCGATTGCGCGCCCGAGGTCGCGACGACCGCGTCCATCGCCAGTCCGGCCTCGAGCGCGGCCTCGATGCCCGACTCGAGCAGGGCCACGGCGTGCTGCTCGGATTCGCTGCTCGACACTTCCAGCAGCGCGTACTGCGCATGCGCCTGCGCGAAGGGACGCGGCAGGTGGGGGAAATGCTCGGCCACCAGGCGCAGGCAGAAATGGGACATCAGTTCATAGGCCGTCAGGCTGGAGCCGCACACGTCCTGCATCAGCGAGAGCAGGCCGAGCGCGCGCGCCGGCGAGTCGATCGCCACCAGGGCCGTGACCGCCGCCTTCGGTTGCGGGTAGAGCTTCAGTACGGCCGAGGTGATGATGCCGAGCGTGCCTTCGGCGCCGACGAAGAGTTCGCGCAGCGCATAGCCGGTGTTGTCCTTGCGCAGGCCGCGCAGCCCGTCCCAGATGCGGCCTTGCGGGGTAACCACTTCCAGCCCCAGGCAGAGGTCGCGGGTATTTCCGTAACGCAGCACGGCGGTGCCGCCGGCATTCGTCGAGAGATTGCCGCCGATGGTGCAGCTGCCTTCGGCCGCCAGCGAGAGCGGAAACAGCAGGCCTGCCTCGTTCGCCGCGTCCTGGATCTGCTGCAGGATGCAGCCGGCCTGGACAGTGATGGTGCGGTTGATGGTGTCGATCGGCCCGATGCGGTTCATGCGCCGCAGCGAGAGCACCACGGCCGTGCCGCTGGCGTCGGGCACGCTGCCCAGCACCAGGCCGGTGCGCCCGCCCTGGGGCACAATCGGCACGCGCGCCTGGGCGCACAGCGCCACCAGTTGCGCGACCTCGGCGGTGTCGCCGGGGAGCAGCACGGCGCGGGCGCGGCCGGTGAAGCGGCCGCGCCAGTCCGTCAGGTAGGGCGCCATGTCGGCGGCATCAAGCAGCACGCGCGGCGCGCCGACGATGGCGCGGCAGCGCGCAAGGAAGTCCTCAGCCATGCGGCACTTTCACCTTGTCGAGCAGCTCCTTGGCCAGCTTCTGGGCGGCCTTCTTGTAGGGGCGCAGGTAGAGCAGGGCGCAGGCGAAGTAGACGCAGACCAGGACGATCTCGCCGATCGCCATGATGCGCGAGGCTTCCAGCTCGTCGCTCCAGGCGCGCACCGCGCCTTCGGCGAAATACACCAGGATCACCATGGACGACCATTGCAGCGTGTAGAGGTCGCGCTTGATGACGCCGCGCAGCGGCACCAGCAGGGGCAGGGCCTTGAGCGCCAGCAGCGAGCCGCCGGGGTGCAGCGGGGCGACCCAGATTTCCCATGCCACCAGCCAGCCGATCAGGAGGATGAGGCTGGCGATGGCGCCGATGTGAAAGATCTTCGGGGTGTGCATCAGCGTGGTCCGTGCAGTTATGTTTGCAACTGGTTGTGCAACTTCGCAGCGGCTTCGGCCAGGCGGCGCCCGAGCGCGATGGCCAGGCGTTTCTCGTCCTCCGTGACCGGCTTGTCGCCGTCGATCCCGGCCCAGTGGGTGGCGCCGTAGGGGCTGCCGCCGCTGGCCGTGTTCATCAGTTCCGGATGGGTGTAGGGCAGGCCCATCACCAGCATGCCGTGGTGCAGCAGCGGGATCATCATCGACAGCAGGGTCGCCTCCTGGCCGCCGTGCAGGCTGCCGGTGGATGTAAATACGACGGCCGGCTTGCCGGACAGGGTGCCGGCCAGCCAGTCGGTCGCGGTGCCGTCGAGGAAGTACTTCATGGCCGCCGCCATGTTGCCGAAGCGGGTGGGCGAGCCCAGGGCCAGGCCGGCGCACTCGGCCAGGTCCTGCAGCTCGACATAGGGTGCGCCGTTGCGCGGGATATCGGGCTCGACCGCCTCCGACACCGTCGACACCGCCGGCACGGTGCGCAGGCGCGCCTCGACGCCGGGCAGGCTTTCGATGCCCTGGGCAATGAGCTCAGCGAGTTTGCGGGTAGCGCCATGGCGCGAATAGTACAAAACGAGGATAGTCAGGGTGGTCGGGTTCATCATTGGTATTATAGGGTGCTTTGCTCAAATGACATGCCCCCGACGATAGCTGGTTCATCGTTGCTGGTTCATCGTCAATTTTAGAACGACAATATGCTCTCCAAAACGGTTCACTCGATTTCGCGTTCCACCAGCGAAATGTTCAGCGCCGGCGCCGAACGCATCCGCGGCCTCACGCTGCCGGAAGCGCGCGACCTGGTGCGCTTTGCGCGCCGCCGACTGCGCGAGGAAAGCCTGCCCCAGGTGGCAGGCAGCCTCACCTTTACGACCACGCTGGCACTGGTCCCGCTGCTGACGATCATACTGGCGATTTTTACCACGTTTCCGATTTTCGGTCAGCTCCGCACGGCCCTGGAAACGTATTTCGCCCAGGCCCTGATGCCCAAGGCGATCTCGAACACGATCATCTCCAACCTGACCCAGTTCGCCAGCAAGGCCAAGGGCCTGTCTGCCATCGGCGCCATTGCGCTGCTGCTCACGTCCACCGCCATGATGGGCATGATCGAACGCGTGTTCAACCAGATCTGGCGCGTGCGCCGCCCGCGTCCGCTGATGCAGCGCATGCTGATCTATTGGGCCCTGATCACGCTGGGCCCCTTGCTGTTCGGCCTGTCGCTGACCGTCACCTCCCAGCTGTTCACGGCCACCGACGAGATCACCAGGGCCGTGCCCTTCGTCGGCGCGCTGTTCTCGACGCTGTTTTCCACCCTTGCCTCGGTGGCGCTGACGACGGGCGCCTACACGCTGCTCTACGTGGCGGTGCCGAACCGCTACGTCAACTGGCGCGACGCCCTCTGGGGCGCGCTGGCCGCGGCGATCGCCTTCGAACTGGCCAAGCGCCTGTTCGCGCTCTTCATCCGCCAGTTTCCCGCTTACGCCATCATCTACGGCGCGCTGGCGGCGCTGCCGCTGTTCCTGGTCTGGATCTACCTGTCGTGGCTGATCACCCTGGTCGGCGCGGTCGTCGCCGCGGCCCTGCCGGTGGTGAAGTACGAGCGCTGGTGGCATGTGCCGGGACCGGGCGGCGCTTTCGTCGATGCGATGGCGGTGCTCAAGGTACTGCACGCAAACGCCCACGCGACCGGCTCGGCCCTGGTGTCGAGCGCGGCGATCCGCGCCCACACCCGGATCGGCTACGATGAGCTGAGCCTGCTGCTCGAGCAGATGGTGGCGGCCGGCTGGGTCGGGCGGGTGCAGGCCGAGGTGCCCAGCCATACGCAATGGGGTTCGACCGTGCGCGCCGGGACCGACGACTGGGTGCTGCTGGCCGATCCGGGCAAGCTGAAGGTGGCGGACGTGTACCGCCTGTTCGTGTTCGGCGGGGCCAGCGCCGGGGTGACGGCGGCCGCCGTGCCGGCCCTGGGTTCGCCGCTCGCGCTCGATACGGCGGGGCTGGCGAAACATGTGGACGCGGCGGTGGCCCAGGGCTTGGACCAGTCGGTGGCGGAGTACTTCGAAACGCGTTGACGCTGTTACGGACGCAGCGGTGACCGTAGGGTGGGCACCCCGTGCCCACGCAAAAGGTCGATGTGTGTTGGCTTTGTCGTGGCCGCGTTGCCAGCATCGCGCCACGGTGTTCTTGATCGGCCCGTACCGATTCCTCTTTGGCCAACAATGGGCAGGTTTCCGCGTGGGCACGGGGTGCCCACCCTACGGGATCTGCCAACAACGTGGATTCGCGTTACGGGATCGCCCACGTCTCGTGAAGCTTACCAGCTCAGCTTCCCCGTCAGCATCTGCCAGTACATTACCCAGTCCGCCTTGAACGACAGCCAGGGCTGGTCGAAGGTCGCCGGCCGGTTCTTCTCGTAACGGAAGTGACCGACCCAGGCCCCGCCATAGCCCAGCACCAGGGCGCCGAGGAGCCACCAGCCGCTGCCGCTGAGCAGCGCAGCAAGGATCGCCAGCAGCGCCAGCGAGGTGCCGACGAAATGCGCGCGGCGGCAGCGGCGGTCGGCGTGCTGGCTCAGGTAGTACGGATAAAACTCGCTGAAAGTCGTATGGCGTGCGTTCATGCCGCGGTCTCCTCGTTCTCGAGCGTGCCGGCAAAGCCGATGAGCGCGTCGAGCACCGCGTCGGGCTGTTCGCTCATCAGGGAGTGGCCGGCGTCCACGGTCACGATCCTGCCACGTTGGACGGCGCCCGTCAGCAGTTTCGTCGAGCGCGGCGGGGTCATCATGTCCTTCGCGCCGAAGATGAACAGTGTCGGGCAGGTGGCCGCGCGCGCCGCCGCCTCGCCGTTGGCGTAGGCATTGCAGGCCGAGAAATCGGTATGGAAGAGCTGCTCGGGATTGACCGCCGACATCCGCTGCATCAGCCGGCGCGCGCCGCCCATGACGGAAAAGCCCGGCCCCGGGCTGGATGGCTTGGGGGCGATGCCCGAGTGCGACCAGATGTTGACCATGTCGATGGCCGTCTCCTCGTCGTCGCGCGCAGTCGTGAGCAGGGCGTCCGAGACCTTCATCGGGTAGGTGGTGCCCAGCATGGCCAGTCCGCGCACGCGGCCGGGCGCCCGGTGGCTCGCTTCCAGCGCCACGAGCGAACCCATGCTGTGTCCGGCCAGCAGCGCGCGTTTCACGCCGGCCGCATCGAGCAGGGCCAGCAGCCAGTCGGCCATCTGCTCGACGCTGGCCAGGGCCGGTCCGGCGCTGCGGCCGTGGCCGGGCAGGTCGACCGCCAGCACGCCGTAGCCGTGGTGGGCAAACCAGCGCGACTGCAGCCCCCAGACCGAGTGGTCGTTCTGGGCGCCGTGGATGAAGACCACGGTCGGCAGCGCCGCATCGAATGCCTTGCCGCCGGTGTAGGCGTAGGCGTCGCGCTCATTGACAGTGAGGATCATGTTCAGGCTCCCTTCTGGGCCAGTTTCAGGCCGCGCGCGAGGTCTTCGATCAGGTCGTCCGGGTCTTCCAGGCCGACCGAGAGGCGCATCGTGCCTTCGCCAATGCCGGATGCGGCCAGCTGCTCGGGCGGGACGCGGAAGTGCGTGGTCGAGGCCGGGTGGATCACCAGCGACTTGGCGTCGCCGACGTTGGCCAGGTGCGAGAACACCTTCAGACTGTCCACGAAACGGCGGCCGGCGGCGCGGTCGCCCTTGAGCGTGAAGGTGAAGACGGCGCCGCAGCCTTTCGGCAGCAGGTTTTTCGCCAGTTCGTAATCCGGATGGCTGTCCAGCTCGGGATAGGAAACCGACTCGACTGCCGGATGACTGAGCAGGAAGTCGATGACACGGCGGGTGTTGGCGACGTGGCGCTCCATGCGCAGGCCGAGCGTTTCGATGCCCTGCAGGATGGCGAAGGCGTTGTGCGGACTCATGACGGCGCCGAAGTCGCGCAGTCCCTCGCGGCGCGCGCGCAGGGCAAAGGCGCCGACCGTCGACTCTTCGGCGAAGACCATGCCGTGGAAGCCCTCGTAGGGCTCGCATAGTTCGGCGAAGCGGCCGCTGCGCACGTGGGCGGCGTGCCAGTCGAAGGTGCCGCCGTCGACCAGCAGGCCGCCGATGGCGGTGCCGTGGCCGCACAGGAATTTCGTGGCCGAGTGAAAGACCAGGTCGGCGCCATGGTCGAAGGGGCGCAGCAGGTACGGGGTTGTGAAGGTGGCGTCGACCATCAGCGGCAGGTCGTGCTCATGGGCCAGGCTGGCCACGCGCGGGATGTCGAGCACGTCCAGGCCCGGATTGCCCAGGGTTTCGCCGAACAGGACCCTGGTATTCGGGCGGATCGCGGCGCGCCAGGCGTCGATGTCGCGCGGGTCGACGAAAGTCGTCTCGATGCCGAAGCGCTTCAGGGTATAGGCCAGCAGGTTGTGCGAGCCGCCGTACAGGGCTCTTGATGCCACGATGTGCGAGCCGGCGCCGGCAATCGTCGACAGCCCCAGGTGCATCGCGGCCTGGCCGCTGGCGGTGGCGATGCCGGCCACACCGCCCTCGAGCGCGGCGATGCGCTCCTCGAGCACTGCATTGGTCGGGTTCGAGATGCGCGAGTAGACGTGGCCGCTGCGCTCCATGTTGAAGAGCGAGGCGGCGTGATCGGAATCGCGGAAGGCGAACGAGGAGGTGAAGTGGATCGGCGTGGCGCGCGCGCCGGTGGCCGGGTCGGGCGCCGCGCCGGCGTGCAGCGACAGGGTATCGAAACCGGGGTATCGTGGACCGCTCATGGATGTCTCGTTAATGAAATAATTATGCGCGGCATCGTAGCATTTATTTATGGGATCGCAACGCTTTCCGAGAGTGTCTTCCTCCTGAAACTGGATTTTCTGCTAGGCTTAAGGCTCCATTCGTTTTTTAGCCTGATAAAAAAAGTATTTACAGTGAATAAACTAACTGACGCCGGGGTGGCCAACATGAAAGTCTCGGAAATTTTGCAGGTCAAGGGCAACATCCTGTACACGGTCACGCCCGACACGCCGCTGGCCGAAGCGGTCAACACGATGTCCGAACGCGACATCGGCTCGCTGGTGGTGATGGAATACGGCGACCTGGTCGGCATGCTGACCTTCCGCGAGGTCATCAAGGTGCTGCACGCCAACGGCGGCTCGGTCGGCAACGGCACGGTGCGGCGCTACATGGACGACAGTCCGATCACCGTCACCCCGGACACCGAGGTGAACGAAGTGCGCCGCATGATGCTCGAGAAGCACGCGCGCTACCTGCCGGTGATGAACGCCAAGACCCTGCTGGGCGTGATCTCGTTCTACGACGTCGCGCGCGCGGTGCTGGAAGCCCAAAGCTTCGAGAACCGCATGCTCAAGGCGTATATCCGTGACTGGCCGGCCGAGCAGGCGGCCGAGGATTGAGAGACGGACGGGCTGCACCTAGTACGCCGGAGCTGGTAGCGTAATCCGTAGGGTGGGCACTCCGTGCCCACGCGAACGCATGCGTATTGCCTGCATCCGGTGGTTCGCTAAAGTTCGCTTTTCGTGGCGTATCCATAAATGACGCCGCCAACGGTTCCGACAGTCGAGTGCTAAATGCGTGGCCTCTGCGCCAGCTTCCGCGTGGGCACGGCGTGCCCACCCTACGGTCGCGGTTTCGGACTTCGCTTTATGCCGCGGTGTTCTGCGACTGCCCGCCCAGCCACACGCGCAAGTCTTGCGGCGACAGCGGCCGCGAGAACAGGTAACCCTGCGCCAGCGGGCAGCCCAGTGCGTGCAGGATCTGCGCCTGGCGCTCGTCCTCGACCCCTTCCGCGATCACCGACAGCCCCAGGTTGCGTCCGAGCTGGATCACCATCTCCGCGATGCTGCTGCCGCGCGCGGAATCGGTGATTTCGCTGACAAAAGCGCGGTCGATCTTCAGGCGGTCCACCTGCAGGCGCTGCAGGTGCGACAGCGAAGAGAAGCCGGTGCCGAAGTCGTCGATGGCGATCGACACGCCGGTCTGCTTCACCGCGGCGAGGATTTCGGCCAGGTGGCGCGGGTCCTCCATCGCCATCGATTCCGTGATTTCCAGTTCCACGAAGGCGGGCGGGGCGCCGGTCTCGGCCAGCGCCCGGCGCAGCACCTCGACGAATTGCGGATGGCGGAACTGGGCCTGCGAGACATTCACCGACATGGTGAAGTCGCGGTGGCCGGCGGCGCGCAGGCGCATCAGCTCGGCGCAGGCTTCGCGCAGCACCCAGGCGCCGATCTCGACGATGAGGCCGGAATACTCGGCGATCGGGATGAAGCGGTCGGGCGGCACCAGGCTGCCGTCATCGAGGCGCCAGCGCAGCAGTGCCTCGGCGCCGTAGGGCTGGTTGCTGGCCAGGTCGATTTGCGGCTGGTAGGCCAGGAACAGCTGGCCGCGCCGGAAGCCGCGGCGCAGCGCGTGCATCAGGCGCACGCGCTCGCGGATCTCGACGCCCATCGAGCGCAGGAAATAGAAGTGGCCGCCGCGCTGCCGGGTCTTGGCGCGCTTGAGGGCGATGTCGGCATCCTTCAGGGCGTCGGCGCCGCTGCCGTCGTGTTCGACCAGGCGCACCAGGCCCAGGGTGCTCGAGACCTGCACGTCCTGGCCGTCGATCGCGAACGGCGCCGCGAACAGTGCCTGCAGGGCGGCCGGGCTGCAGCGCGCATCCGCGCCGAGCACGGCGAAGATGTCGCCGCCGATGCGCGCAAGCTCCAGGTCCCCGAGCTGCTTGCGCAGGCGCTGCGCCACCGCGACCAGCAGCATGTCGCCGAACTGGTGGCCGAGGGCGTCGTTGCTTTCGGCAAAATGGTCGAGGTCGACCAGGGCCAGCGTCGCCTGCGAACGCCCGGGGCCGGCCAGCAGGCTGTCGAGCTGCTCGACCAGCCGGGTGCGGTTCGGCAGCCCGGTCAGTGGGTCGTAGAAGGCCGCCTGGTTCAGGCGTCCCACCAGTTCGAGGTTGTCGACGCCGACCGCGACCACGCTGCACAGGACCTCGAGCAGGCGGCGCCGGCCCTCGTTTACCGGCTCGCGCAGGTGCATGCCGGCAACGAAGTCGCGTCCGGACTTGCCGGCAAAGTAGAGCGCCAGGCGCTCGGGCGTGTACAGGCTGGTACGCTCATGCAGGGCGCGCGTGGCCAGTTCCTGCAGCGCGGGGTCGGGGTGGTGCCGCAGGGCGCCGCCTTCCAGGTCGATGCAGGCGCCGGCCGCCCCCAGCACATGCGGCAAGCCGTTCTCGCTGACGCACAGGACGCCGTCCGGTTCCTGCAGCAGGACCGCGGCCGCATGCGCGAGCACGGCGCGGGCGATCTCGCGCGGGGTGTGCAGGTTCATCAGCTCGGCGCCGACGCGGGCAATGCGTTCCAGGGCCGAGTGGCCGCGCTTGAGCGTATGCAGTTGCTGGTAGCCGCGCAGCGCCGCGGCCACGGTCGTGTACAGCTTGGTGCGGGTCAGCTCGGACTTGGTGCGGTAATCGTTGATGTCGAGATCGCGGATGGCGTCCATTTCCGGTGCATAGCCGGGCTGGCCGGTGCGCAGGATGATGCGGACCTCGTGCAGGCCGAGCGTTTCGCGGATGTGGCGCACCAGGTGCAGGCCGGCGTCGGGCTGCTCCATCACCACGTCGAGCAGGACGACGGCGATCCCGGGTTCCCGCGCCAGCAGCGCGCGCGCATCAAGGGCGGAATAGGCATGCAGGAATTCCAGCGGGCGGCCCAGGACTTCCAGGCTGCCCAGCGCGAAGGTGGTGGTGGAATGCACATCGGCGTCGTCGTCCACGATCAGGACGCGCCAGGTGTCGCGGCTTGCATGCGGTTTCGGTGCGTCCGTATCGGCGGGCGCTTCGTCCAGGAACACGAGGTTGTCGTGCGCGTCGGCGCCGTCTATGGGCGTAATCGATGCGGGCATTGTTATTGCGTCTCCATGGTCAGGCTCGGCATTTCATAACGGACAAGTATAGCTGTAAAAACATGTCTCGGCGCCGGAAACTTTCCATGGAACAAAAATAAGTTCTATAAAGCAACACTGGAATAGGGACTAGCCCGGAGTTCCACCATGCGTGGGGGCTGGTAGAATGCTCTTTTTGTCACTCCATCCTTCTACCATGTCTGGCAATACTTTCGGCAAGCTGTTTTCCGTTACCACCTTTGGCGAGTCGCACGGTCCGGCGATCGGCTGCGTCATCGACGGCTGTCCGCCGGGCATGGCGCTGGCAGAGAGCGATATCCAGCCCGAGCTCGACCGGCGCAAGCCGGGCACTTCGCGTCACGTCACCCAGCGCCAGGAGGCTGACCGGGTACAGATCCTGTCCGGCGTCTACGAAGGCGTCACCACCGGCACCCCGATCGCGCTCCTGATCCCGAACGAGGACCAGCGCAGCAAGGACTACGGCAACATCGCAGAGACCTTCCGTCCCGGCCACGCCGACTACACCTACTGGCACAAGTACGGCGTGCGCGATCCGCGCGGCGGCGGCCGTTCGTCGGCGCGCCTGACAGCGCCGGTGGTCGGCGCGGGTGCGGTGGCGAAGAAATGGCTGCGCGAGCGCCACGGCATCGAATTCATGGGCTGCATGCGCCAGCTCGGCGATATCGAGGTCCCGTTCGAAGGCTGGGAGCATGTCGCGCACAATCCCTTCTTTGCCGCGACGGGCGACGCGGCGCTGCTGGCGCGCATGGAACACTACATGGACGAGCTGCGCCGCGCCGGCGATTCGATCGGCGCGCGCATCGACGTGGTGGCGCGCAAGGTGCCGGTCGGCTGGGGCCAGCCGATCTACGACAAGCTCGACGCCGACATTGCCTACGCGATGATGGGCATTAACGCGGTGAAGGGCGTGGAGATCGGCGCCGGCTTCGCGTCCGTCGCACAGAAGGGTTCGGAGCACGGCGACGAGCTCACGCCCGAGGGCTTCGTCGGCAACCAGGCCGGCGGCGTGCTGGGCGGGATCTCGACCGGGCAGGACATCACGGTATCGCTGGCGATCAAGCCGACCTCGTCGATCCGCGTGCCGCGCCGCTCGATCGACAAGACCGGCGCTCCAGGCACCGTCGAAACCTTCGGCCGCCACGACCCCTGCGTGGGCATTCGCGCCACGCCGATTGCGGAAGCGATGCTGGCCCTGGTGCTGATCGACCACGCGCTGATGCACCGCGCCCAGTGCGGCGACGTGCGCGTCGATACCCCACGTATCTGATGTAGGGTGGGCGGCTCTGCCCGGATACGCAGTACAGGCGCACGGCTTGCGCCGCCCACGCGTCCAAGCGGCAGGTGAGCCGTCGCAGAGATGCATGCTCGCGTTGAACGCGTGGGCGGCGCACACCTTGCCGATATTCCGGCTCCAGGGTCGAGCCGCCCACCCTACGCCTTGTTCAGCGTCGCCAGTTCCGGATGGGCGCGCCGCTCGACGGCGCGCACCACCAGCGCGCGCAGGTCGTTGAGCAGCGAGAATTCTGCCTGGCTCAGGTGCACCGAGGGGAAGCTGTCGTCCCAGTCGCAGTACACGAAGCCGATCGACTGGCCGTGCATGCACAGCGGGATCACGACGAAGCAGCGCCCCGCCGACAGGGTGCCGCGCCACCAGCCCGGGAGATTGGCCGCGAACTTCGGGTCGCGCGCGTTCTCGATGAAGATCACGCGGTCGCTGGCGAGCGCCGCGTGGAACACGTTGGCCTCGTAGCCGTCCTCGAAGGCCAGGTTTGGCAGCAGCGCCTTGCTGCCGTCGCCCAGGCCCATCTTGGCCTGGTACTTGCCCTCGCGTCGGTTGCGCAGGAATGCGAATGCGCGGGTGCAGGACAGGCCCCGGTGGATCGTTTCCAGGGCCATCGAGGTCATCTGGCCGGGACTGATCTCCAGGCCGGCGTCGCGCATGTCGGCCACGCCGCTCATCAGGATGCGGTTGCCGGCCTCGCGCTTGCGCTCGACGGCGTCGACCTTCGCGCGTTTTTCCGCATGGTTCGCCAGTGGAGCGATGGCGAGGCCGGCCGCGGCCTCGAGCTTGGCCTTGTCGACCGCTCCCAGGATACGCTCGGGTTCCACGCCCAGCATCGGCGCGAAGGCCTCGGCCAGTTCGCGCACTGCCTGTTCGCCGGCGGCGTCGTCATTCCAGAGCGAATTGGCGCAGCGCGTCGACATGGTGCCGAGCGCCGCCAGCCAGTCCTCGTGGCCGAAGCCTTCCTCGCGCTCGCCCGGCTCGACGCTGCGCATGCCCGCCACCAGGTTGCGCGGCAGGCCCCAGTGCTCGGCGGTCGCGCGGCCGATCTGTTCGAGGGAGAGGCCGAGCAGCGCGGGCGCGGCTGCGCCCTCGTTGCCGGCGCCGGCTTGCGCCTGCAGTTCGGCCCAGCGCTCGGGCATGTAGAAGGTCACCATCATGCGGCCCAGCGAATGCAGGATCGAGCAGACCACGGCTTCCTCGGGGTCGCGCGTGGCGGCGCTGGCGGCAACCTGCTGCGCCACCATCCCGGCCAGCACCGCCTTTTCCATCTCGACGTGGGCGTTCGCAGAATTCGGCGTGCTCTTCGAGAGTTCCTCGATCAGCTTCAGGCCCAGCGCCAGGTGGCCGATGGCGTCGGTGCCGAGCACCAGCACCGCCTTGGAGACGGTGTTGACGCGCTGGCCGAAGGCCGAGTACATGCCGCTGTTGGCCAGGCGCAGCACCTTCTGGGTCAGGACCGGATCGGACAGGACCGTCTGCGTCATCGAGAATTCGCGTTCGTCCTCGCCGCGCATCGATGCCAGGATGGCGTTGATGGCGCGCGTAAAGCCGGGCATGTCGCCTTGGCGGCGGATGCGTTCCCACAGCAGGTCGAGTATGGTGTTGCCCTGGGCCGCATGCAGTTGGTGTGCTGGTGGCGTCATCATGTGCTTCATTGTGTGCCTGCGCGCGGTGCGGACGGCGGCAGCGCCGTAGTGTGGTTGTCCGGGAGGGCGGCGATCGCCTCGTGGGCCGGCATCGGTTTGCCGGTCAGGTAGCCCTGCACGTAGCGGCAGTCGCGCTCGTCGAGCCAGGCCAACTGGGCCTCGGTCTCCACGCCCTCGGCCACGACCGAGAGGTCGAGGTGGCGCGCCATGTCGAGCACGGCGCTGCAGATCGCCGCTTCCTTCTGCGCTTGCGGCAAGTCTTTCACAAAAGCGCGATCGACCTTCAGCACCGAAATCGGGAAACGCTTCAGGTAGGCCAGCGAAGAGTAGCCGGTGCCGAAGTCGTCGATCGCGATGCGCGCACCGCGCTGCGCCATCCGGGTGAGGATGGTCTCGGCGTGCGCGGGGTCGACCATCAGCGTGCCTTCGGTGATTTCGAGCACCAGCTTTTCGCCGGGGATGCCGGAAAACGCCAGTGCCTCGTCGAGCACGTCGAGGAACTTGTCGTTCCTGAACTGGCGCGGGCTGATGTTCACCGAGATGTAGAGCGGGCGTCCGGCCGCTTCCTCGAAGTGGCGGATCTGGGCGCAGGCCGCCTTCAGCGCCCAGGCGCCGAGCATGGTAATCAGGCCGTTGGTTTCGGCGATCGGAATGAAGCGCGCCGGCGGCACCATCCCCAGGGTTGGGTGCTTCCAGCGCATCAGGGTCTCGAAACCCTCGATGACGCGGGTGCGCGCATTGACGATAGGCTGGTAGTACAGCAGGAATTCGCCCTCGCGCACGGCGTTGAACATCGCCGCTTCGAGCGAGATGTCGTGCTGCGGCGGACCCTGTTCGCGGGCGCTGTAGACGATCGCCCGGCCCTTGCCGGTTTCCTTGGCGCGCGAGAGTGCGGCGTCGGCCAGGGCCAGCAGGCCGGTGTCGTCCTCGGCGTGCTGTGGATAGACGGCCACGCCGACCGAGGCGCCGAGGTAGATGGTGTGGCCATCGGTCTCGAAGGGCGGCTGGAGGGTGGCCAGCAGGCGGCCGGTGACAAGCTTGATCTGGGCCTCGGAAAAGGTACCGGGCAGGACGGCGACGAACTCGTCGCCGCCGACGCGCGCCAGGGTATCGCTGTCGCGCAGGGTCTTGCGCAGGCGGAGCGCAGCCTGGCGCAGCACGGCGTCGCCGACCGGATGGCCGAGGCCGTCGTTGACCTTCTTGAAGCCGTCCAGGCCGACGATTGCCACCGAAAAGCCCTGTCCCGAGCGGCGCGCATTGGCCACCACCATGCGGATGCGGTCGGCCAGCAGCAGGCGGTTCGGCAGTTCGGTGAGGGCATCGTGGGTCGCCATGTGGCGCAGCCGCTCCTCGGTGGCGTACTGGGCGCTCATGTCGCGCCCGACCACCAGCAGGGCGTCGTCGTCCCCGCAGCAGGCGATGCGCAGCTCGAACCAGGTTTCGCGCTCGCCGCATTTCAGGCGCGCGCGCACCGCGACCGGTTCGGCCGCGGCGTGAGCGTCGACGAAAGCGGTGCGCAGCGCGGCCTGGTCGAATTCGGAAGCGATGCTGTTGAGGAGCAGTCCCTCGAGCGGCCCCAGGCCGACCAGGCGCTCGGCGCGCCGACTGGCGGCCCGGATCTGGCCGGATGGGGCGACGCGGAACACGGCGTCGCCGGCAGCCTCCATCATGCTGTCGACGCCCACGCGCGCCGGAGGCTGGTGCGGCTGGTCGAACGGCACGGCGGAGGAACTGGAACGCATTGTTTTGAATTCTGTTTGATTGCTGGCACCTGCTGGAGGTGTAAGCGTGCAAGTTTACCAAACCACAAGGGACTTTATCACTGAAAGATTCCAAACGGCACTAAATACTGCTGAAACGAAGGCCCGTGTGTGCAGCTTTTTGCGCTGCCGCAGGGGCGTCTTGCCTGGAGCAGCCGTTTGCGCTAGCCTGTTGCCGGATCGTTAAGAGCCTATCCCAGTAGACGGGGGGAAGCTCATGGCGATGCATGGCAACCGTGGGCAAGGCGCGAGGAGGCCGCGTGGCGAGCCACGCAACGACAAGCAACGCCGGCCACGCTTGCCGGGCGCGTCAGGAGCGACTTCTGGCTACTGGGACAGGATCTAAGAGTGCCTGGCACAGCTCCCGGGCCTCCTGGCGTCCCGTCATGGCAGGGTGCCGTCTGCGAGCTTGCGCCATGCCCCCGAGACCTTGCCGGAACGTCTAGTCGGGCGGCCAGGTGGTTCGCCTGGCGGACATTGTTACCGATCAGCGAGACACCGGGGAAGGACGATCATTTCGAATGATGCTTTATTGCAACATTAAACCTCAGGACGGCCCGCCGGGGCAGGGAGACAGCATGAACCAGTTCGATACGCACGAGGTGTTCAACCAGGCGACGCCGTTTGGCGACGTCAACCTGTTCCGCTGCGATCCTGCCCTGCAGGAAGGGCTGGCGCGCGAGGGCGGCGGCTGGGCTGCCGACGAACTTTCCGCCCTGGGCGAGCGCCTGGGACGCTTCGAGATCCTCGACCTGGCGCGCGTGGCCAACGCCAACGGCCCGCGTCTGCAGAGCTTTGACCGCAGCGGGCGCCGCATCGACGAGATCGAATTCCATCCTGCCTGGCACCAGCTGATGACGCTGATGATCGAGGCCGGGGCCCACGCCAGCCCCTGGGCCGATCCGCGCCCGGGCGCCCAGGTCGCGCGGGCGGCGGCCTACCTGATGTTCGGCCAGGTCGAGAACGGCGCGCAGTGCCCGGTGACCATGACCTACGCCTCGGTGCCGGCGCTGCGCCGCAACGAGCGCATTGCGGCGAAATGGCTGCCGAAGATCCTGTCGCGCGAATACGACCCGCGCTCGCTGCCGGTCGAGCAGAAGCGCGGCGCCCTGGTCGGGATGGGCATGACCGAGAAGCAGGGTGGCACCGACGTGCGCGCCAACACCACGCGCGCCACCGGGATCGCGCCCGGCGAAGCGCGTGCGCGTTTCGGCGAAGAGGGCGAGGGCGCCTGGCAGATCGTCGGCCACAAGTGGTTCTTCTCGGCGCCGCAGTGCGACGCCCACCTGGTGCTGGCCCAGACCGACGACTCAGCTGGCACAGGTGGAAGTGCCGGATTGTCCTGCTTTTTCGTTCCCCGCTACCTGCCCGACGGCAGCCGCAACGCGATCCGCGTGCAGCGCCTGAAGGACAAGCTGGGCAACCGCTCGAACGCCTCGTCCGAGGTGGAGTTCTGCGGCGCGGTCGGCTGGCTGGTCGGCGCCATCGGACGCGGCATCCCGACCATCCTCGAAATGGGCAGCCATACCCGCCTCGATTGCGTGGTCGGCACCGCCGGCATCATGCGCGCCGCCCTGTGCCATGCGCTGCACCACGCGCGCGGACGCGCCGCCTTCGGCCGGCCCCTGGCGCAGCAGCCGCTGATGCAGAACGTGCTGGCCGACCTCGCCATCGAGTCGGAGGCGGCGACCGCCTTTGCGCTGCGCCTGGCGCGCTGCTTCGACCGCCCGGACGACCCGCTGGAAAGCGCGCTCGGGCGCCTGCTCACCCCCGCGGGCAAGTACTGGCTGTGCAAGCGCGGACCGGCCTTCGGCGCCGAGGCGATGGAAGTCATGGGCGGCAACGGCTATGTCGAGGACGGCCCGCTGGCGCGCCTCTACCGCGAATTTCCGGTCAACTCGATCTGGGAGGGTTCCGGCAACGTGATGTGCCTGGACGTGCTGCGCGCGCTGGCCAGGGCGCCGCAGGAAGCGCGCGCGGCGCTGGAAGCGGAACTGATGCCGGCGGCGCAGATGGACGGGCGCTTCGCGGCCTTTGCCGCGCGCCTGGGCGAGGAGCTGGTCAGTGCCGACGAGAGCAGCGTGCGACGCCTGGCCGAGCATCTGGTGATCGCGGTCCAGGGCGCGCTGCTGCTGCGCCACGCGCCGCCTTTCGTGGCCGAGGCATTCGTCGCCTCGCGCATTGCCCAGGACGTCGGCGGCGCCTTCGGACGCCTGCCGGCCGGGCTCGACTTCGAGGCGATCCTGGGCCGGGCACTCCTGGCATAGGCGGAAATTTCCATGCCGGGGCGGGACAAACCGGCCCGCGACTGGGATAATGGCGGGATACGAGCCTCAACCACAGAACATCTACATGTCGATAATGAAACAAGATCCGCGCTTTCCCAGTCTCTACATCCTGAACCACCCGCTGATCCAGCACAAGCTGTCGCACATGCGCGAGCATGACACCTCGACCCGCACCTTCCGCGAGCTGCTCAAGGAGATCACGTTGCTGATGGGCTACGAGATCACGCGCGATCTGCCGCTGACCACGCGTCCGGTCCAGACCCCGCTGGTGACGATCGACGCGCCAGTGATCGCCGGCAAGAAGCTGGCCATCGTGCCGATCCTGCGCGCCGGCATCGGCATGAGCGACGGCCTGCTGGAGCTGGTGCCGTCGGCCCGCGTCGGCCACATCGGCGTGTTCCGCGACCCGCAGACCCACGAGCCGGTCGAATACCTGGTGCGCCTGCCGGACGTCACCGACCGCACCTTCATCCTGTGCGATCCGATGGTTGCAACCGGCAACTCGGCCGTGCACGCGATCGACGTGCTGAAAAAGCGCGGCGTCGCCGACGAGCAGATCCTGTTCCTGGCCCTGGTCGCCGCGCCCGAAGGCGTCAAGGTGGTCCAGGACGCGCACCCGAACGTCAAGCTGTATGTCGCCTCGCTCGACTCGCACCTGGACGACCACGCCTACATCGTGCCGGGCCTGGGTGACGCCGGCGACCGCATCTTCGGTACGAAGTAAGGAATGGCCGGCCCGGTTGACTCCGCCTTTTTTGCGCGGCTTACCAGTGCCAACGAACGGTTTCGCGCCGGCTTGCCTGCCACGCTCGCGCAACTGGCGGCAGCGGGCGACGAGCTCGTTCCCGGGGCCCCGGTGCCGGCCCTGGTGGCCGAGCTGCAGTCGCTGCTGCATACGCTGGCAGGCGCCGCCGTCACCTTCGGCTTTCGCGAGCTGGGGCAGGGCGCGCGCCTGCTGGAGCAGCGCCTGGGCGTGCTGACCGCCTTCGAGACGGTCGGCGAGGACGACTGGAGCGCCTGGCTCGGCGCGCTCGGATGCTTCGTCGAAGCAGGGCTGGCGCCGTCTCCCGGTTATCACAGCTCGGCTTTTTCGATAGTGCCGTAGTCCAAAAGTCTAGCGTCGAGCCGTTTGATCCAGCGCAAACTTCCAGACCTTCGATGTCCTATATTCTTCCTACTGCCGAAACAAAAACACCGGCGTAAAAGTTGGTTTCCGGCATTGTTAAGCGATTCGTTTTTTTTATTTTGCGAAAACCGCGTGACAAGCGTTTTATTCGGTATAATACGGGATCGTTGGGTTCGAGGTAGTAGTGCAGTCTGTCTGTCATTTCTTTCTTGCTTCTTCAAACGATCATAAACGGGCGTAAGCCCACTTAACTGAAATAGGAAATTGTAATGGCAACTGGCATCGTTAAATGGTTCAATGACTCGAAGGGCTTCGGCTTCATCACCCCTGACGAAGGCGGCGAAGATCTGTTCGCTCACTTCTCGGCTATCCAGAGCCAAGGCTTCAAGTCCCTGCAAGAGAACCAGCGCGTCTCCTTCGACGTGACCTCGGGTCCGAAGGGCAAACAAGCATCGAACATCCAGCCGCTGTAATTTCAGCCGCTGTATCACGATGAAAAAATCCTCGGCATGCCGGGGATTTTTTTCGTCTGTCGGTTTTGCGCGCCTGCCCCTGCATGCGCCCCGCAGGCGCCGCTCAGCGCCGCCAGTAGTCCGGTTGGGCGTAGGCGTGGCGCAGGAAGTCGACAAAGGCGCGGATGCGCAAGGGCAGGTGGCGGCGCTGGGCGAACACCGCGTAGATGTCGTTGCCCGGGGCCGCGAAATCGTCCAGCACGGTGACCAGCTCGCCGGATTCGATCTGGGCGCCGACTTCCCACATCGAACGCCAGGCCAGGCCTTTTCCGCCCAGCGCCCACTCATGCAGCACGGTCCCGTCGTTGCACCCCATGTTCCCGGCCACCTTCATGGTCACGGTCTTGCCGCCTTCGCGGAAGGTCCAGCCGCGCTGGCTGCCCTCGCTGCTGATGGCCAGGCAGTTGTGGCGCGCCAGGTCGGCCGGCCGCTGCGGCGTGCCATGGCGCTTCAGGTAGCTGGGCGCGGCCACCACCACCCGGTGATTGTCCGCTAGCTTCACGCCGACCAGGCTCGAATCGCCCAGGCTGGCGATGCGGATCGCGACGTCGACCCCTTCGCCGATGACGTCGACCAGGCGGTCGTTCAGGTTCAGGTTGACGGTGAGCTCGCGGTGTTCGGCCAGGAAGGAAGGAAGCAGGGGCGCGACGTGCTGGCGCCCGAAGCCTGCCGGCGCCGAGACCAGCAGGTGGCCGCGGGCGTTGGCGCTGCGCTCGGAAACCGCGCTCTCGGCTTCCTCGAGTTCGCCGAGGATGCGCTGGCAGTCCTCGAGGAAGGCCGCGCCCTCGTCGGTCAGGGCGAGGCGGCGCGTGGTGCGCTGGAGCAGCTTGACGCCCAGGCGTGCTTCCAGGGCGTCGAGCCGGCGGCCGATCATGGCCGGCGCGATCCCCTCGGCGCGCGCCGCGGCCGACAGGCTGCCGCGCGCCACGACCTCGACGAAGGTGGAGATTTCCCTGAACTTGCCCATATGCTCCCTGCTATCTGTGACAAAAACGCACAGATGATATGAATAAATGTATCGTTTAAGTACTAATATGTGAATATACTTGATGATATGACAAACGCCAAGCTGGCCCCGGTCAACCTGCGCCTGTCGCATCCGGGCCCGCTGCCTGACCGCTCTGCATTTTTCACATCGAGGAGTATTGCAATGACCATCGCCACCCCAACCGGCCTGGAGATTCGTGCCGACATCAAGCCTGGCTACGAACAGATCCTGACCCCGGAAGCCCTGGAACTGGTAGCGAAGCTGACGCGCCAGTTCGAACCGCGCCGCCAGGAACTGCTGGCTGCCCGCGTCGAGCGTGCACGCCGCCTGGACGCGGGTGAGCGTCCGGACTTCCTGCCCGAGACCGCCCACATCCGCAATGGCGATTGGAAGATTGCTCCGATCCCGGCCGCGCTGGAATGCCGCCGCGTCGAGATCACCGGTCCGGTCGAGCGCAAGATGGTCATCAACGCCCTGAACTCGGGCGCGGACAGCTACATGACCGACTTCGAGGATTCGAACACGCCGAACTGGGACAACCAGATCACCGGCCAGATCAACATGCGCGATGCGGTGCGCCGCACGATCTCGCTGGAGCAGAACGGCAAGTCGTACAAGCTCAACGACAAGGTGGCCACCCTGGTCGTGCGTCCGCGCGGCTGGCACCTGGACGAGAAGCACGTGCTGGTCGACGGCAAGCGTATCTCGGGCGGCATCTTCGACTTCGCGCTCTTCATGTTCCACAACGCCAAGGAACAACTGGCGCGCGGCGCCGGCCCCTACTTCTACCTGCCGAAGATGGAGTCGCACCTGGAAGCGCGCCTGTGGAACGACATCTTCATCGCCACCCAGGAAGCGCTCGGCCTGCCGCGCGGCACCATCAAGGCCACCGTGCTGATCGAAACCATCGTGGCCGCCTTCGAGATGGACGAGATCCTGTACGAACTGCGCGAACACAGCGCCGGCCTGAACGCGGGCCGTTGGGATTACATCTTCTCGTGCATCAAGAAGTTCAAGAATGACAAGGACTTCTGCCTGGCCGACCGTCCGAAGGTGACGATGACCGCCCCCTTCATGCGCGCCTATGCACTGCTGCTGCTGAAGACCTGCCACAAGCGCGGCGCGCCGGCGATCGGCGGCATGTCGGCCCTGATCCCGATCAAGACCGATCCGGAGAAGAACGAGATCGCGATGGCCGGCGTGCGCAACGACAAGGCGCGCGATGCGACCGATGGTTACGACGGCGGCTGGGTGGCTCACCCGGGCCTGGTCGAGCCGGCGATGACGGAGTTCAAGAAGGTGCTGGGCGACAAGCCGAACCAGATCGAGAAGCAGCGTCCGGACGTCGAAGTCACGGCCGCCCAGCTGCTCGATTTCAAGCCGGAAGCGCCGATCACGGAAGAGGGCCTGCGCTACAACATCAACGTCGGCATCCACTACCTGGGCGCCTGGCTGGCCGGCAATGGCTGCGTGCCGATCCACAACCTGATGGAAGACGCCGCCACCGCCGAGATCAGCCGTTCCCAGGTCTGGCAGTGGATCCGCTCGCCGAAGGGCGTGCTGGAAGACGGCCGAAAGGTCACCGCCGAGATGGTCCGCGCAATGATTCCGGAAGAACTGGCCAAGGTGAAGGGCGTGGCGCCGAACGGCGACAACCCGAGCTATGCGCGTGCCGCCGAGATCTTCGAAGAAATGTCGACCTCGGAACAGTTCGCGGAATTCCTGACGCTGCCGCTGTACGAGGAAATTTAAAGACCAGTAGGGTGGACGGCTTTGCCGTCCACGCGTTCAGTCCCCGCAAGCGCCGCAGCGCTGTTCGAACGTATTGTAGGGTGGGCGCCCTGTGCCCACCAGTTCAACAGACGTCGGTGAGTCCGGTGGGCACAGGGCGCCCACCCTACGTCTCCATTGCTGTCAGTAGATGAAGCGCCGCTCGGCGGGACAGGCGGTAGCGACGCAAGTCCCGCCAGTTCAGAACACGTTCTTCCACTCCCGCAGCGCCGCAAAGGCCTGCACGGGCGTCGCACCTTCGGCGAGTCTGCCGGCCTTGACGAGCTCAGCGACGATCGCCGGCTCCCGATAACGCAGGAACGGATTGGTGCGCCGCTCCAGGCCGATGCTGCTCGGCACGGTCGGCACATCAACTGCGCGCTTCGCGCCTTCGTCGCGCATGCGCAGCGCCAGTGCTTTATTGCCGGGCTCCACAGCCTGGGCGAAGCGCAGGTTCGACAGCGTGTACTCGTGCGCGCAATACACTTGCGTATCCTCGGGCAGGGCGGCGAGCTTCTCCAGCGAGGCCGCCATCTGCTCGGGCGTGCCCTCGAACAGGCGGCCGCAGCCGCCCGCGAACAGGGTGTCGCCGCAGAACAGCCAGCGCTGGCCGGGCGTGCGCCGCACGTAGGCGATGTGGCCCAGCGTATGCCCCGGCACCTCGAGCACCTCCAGTTCCAGGCCGAGTCCCGGCAAGGTGACGCGGTCGCCCTCGTCCAGCGGATGGGTGACGGCATCGATGCGGTCGTTGCGCGGCCCATGGACCGGCACCGGGAAACGCGCCAGCAGCGCCGGCACGCCGCCCGTGTGGTCAGCATGGTGATGGGTGAGTAGAATGGCGGTAAGGGTCAATCCATGCGTGGCGAGTGCCTCCAGGATGGGGCCGCTGTCGCCCGGATCGACCACGGCCGCGTGCGCGCCGTCGTGGATCAGCCAGAGGTAATTATCCTTGAACGCGGGCACGGTCAGGACACTCAAATCATTGCGGGGCGCGTCGCTCGCGACGCCTGGGAGCGGATTGGTCATGGTTTCAATAGAGGGTAGGCATGGATAGCGCTGCTTCCGAAAAATCCATTATAGCGCTCGACGAATGGCTGCTTTCGCCGGCGGGGGCCTACGTGCGTGCCTTCGAGCAGGCCTGCCTGGACGAGCTGACGGCCGACATCTTCGGCTTCAACGCGGTGCAGATCGGCGTGCCGCAGATCGACGCGCTTGCCGCCAACCGCATGCCCAACAAGTGGCAGGCGGCCACGCGCACCTCGACCGCGGACGAACTCGCGTTCGCCGCGAGCGGCAAGCAGATTGCCGTCGCGCTGGATTTCGCCGATCTGCCCTTCGCCTCGCAGAGCCTGGACCTGGTCGTGCTGCCGCACGTGCTCGAGTTCGCGGCCGAGCCCCACCAGGTCCTGCGCGAGGTCGAGCGCGTGCTGATCCCGGAAGGGCAGGTGATCATCTGCGGCTTCAATCCCGCAAGTCTCTGGGGCATGCGCCAGGGCTTCGGGCGCTTCACCAGCGGCGGCTACCTGCCGGCCGCAGGCGAGTTCATCTCTATGCCGCGCCTGAAAGACTGGTTAAAATTGCTCAATCTTGGCGTCAGCAACAGCCATTTCGGCTGCTACGCACCACCGTTTCGTACCGCCCAGTGGCTGCAGCGCTTCGCCATGATGGAAGGCGCAGGCCAGCGCTGGTGGCCTTACCTTGGCGCCGTCTACGTCGTGCATGCGATCAAGCGGGTCAAGGGCATGCACCTGATCGGGCCGGCGTGGAACAAGAAATCAAGCCGGGCCCGGCAGGCGGTCCCGGCAACCAACAGAGAATGAACGAGAAAGCGGAAAGACAGGCGGCATGACGAAAGTGGAAATTTTTACCGATGGCGCCTGCAAGGGCAATCCCGGCGCCGGCGGTTGGGGTGCCTTGCTCATGGCCGACGGCCACGAGAAGGAAATCTATGGCGGCGAAGCCAATACCACCAACAACCGCATGGAACTGAAGGCGGTGATCGAGGCGCTCAGCGCCCTGAACCGGCCTTGCGAAGTGGTATTGCATACCGACAGCCAGTATGTACAGAAGGGGATCTCGGAGTGGATCCACGGCTGGAAGGCGCGCGGCTGGAAAACCGCGTCGAAGGAGCCGGTCAAGAACGACGACTTGTGGAAGGCGCTCGACCTGGCCCAGCAGCAGCACACCGTCGAATGGCGCTGGGTGCGCGGGCACAACGGCCATCCGGGTAATGAGCGCGCGGACGTGCTGGCCAACAAGGGTGTGGCGCTGGGACGTCGTTGATGGAAGCCCGATAAACCTACTGCGCGTCGGATTGCCGGTCTGCGGTGCTCGCTGTACTAAAGTACAGCTCTGCTCCTCGACCAGCACTCCTTTTTGCTCGCTACGGATTCTCGAGCTTCCATTAGAACAGCCCGCTTGAGATATACTGCCGTCTTGCCTCAACTCATCAGTATTCTCCATGCGCCAGATCGTTCTCGATACCGAAACCACAGGTCTTAATCCCCGCACTGGCGACCGCATCATCGAAATCGGTTGCGTCGAGCTGGTCAACCGTACGCTGACTGGCAACAACTTCCACCGCTACATCAATCCCGAGCGAGACTCCGACGAGGCCGCGCTCGCGGTCCACGGTCTGACGACCGAGTTCCTGAGCGACAAGCCGAAATTCCACGAGATCGTCGAGGAACTGCGCGAGTACGTAAAGGGCGCCGACATCATCATCCACAACGCGCCTTTCGACCTGGGCTTCCTGAACCACGAATTCCAGCGCCTCGGCCTGCCGCCTTTCGTCGACCACTGCGGTGCCATCATCGACACCCTGGTTTTCGCGAAGGAAATGCATCCGGGTAAGCGCAACTCGCTGGATGCGCTCTGCGACCGCTACGGCGTCTCCAACGCCCACCGCAAGCTGCACGGCGCGCTGCTGGACTCGGAGTTGCTGGCCGACGTTTACCTTGCGATGACGCGCGGGCAAAATTCGCTGTCGATGGATGTCGAGCCGGAAGAGACGGGGGCCGGCGTGCTGCTCGACGCCGTGCCGCTGGGCGAGATCATCGTGGTCCAGGCATCGGGCGAGGAGCTGGCCGCGCACGAGGAACTGCTGGCCGGCCTCGACAAGGGCGTCAAGGGCGAATGTGTTTGGAGAAAATATTCGCCGATAGTTTGACGTTGGAGAAAGTTTTTGGCATAATACTCCTCGTTGTCAGGGAGGTTAGCTCAGGGGTAGAGCACTGCATTCACACTGCAGGGGTCGCAAGTTCGAAACTTGCACTTCCCACCAGAATTCAGCTGAGAAATCAGCGGCGTAAAGAGAGCCGGAGCGAAAGCTGCCGGCTCTTTTTTTGCTTGGGTGTTTTTCAGGCTGCTTCTTCAAGCGGAGCGTCCTGGGGCCGGCCCGAACAGCGCAACGATGAGCGGGTCCCGCCAGACGTCGCGTTGAGTCGGCTCGACGGGGCTGCTGTGCTCGCGTGCCACGGCATTCCTGGGCGAAGCTGCTGAACCAGCCTGCCCACGAAGTTCGGCGACAAAGCGCCGCACGATTGCCTGTTGTGGATTGAGGCAGAATCCTCGCTCGTCGGGAGAATCCTGCGCCATCATACGTGGGATGTTAAGGATGATGTGATTGCTCAGTAACTCGTGCAGGTATTGACGCGCGCGGGACCGGGAGCAACGTAGAAGCTCCGCAGCACCGGCATATCCGATATCGCGCGTCTGGAGCTGATCTATCAAATAAAGCAAGCGTTGGACGTTCTGGGCTGACCGCCGCGGTGTGGCGCTCGATTTGTGGATAACGCTCATCATTGTCTCCGTTGGAGCTCCTGATTCCAGAGGCTCACCCTAACGAAATCTCGTGCCTTGACGTATTGCCGCGCGAATCACTAAGCAACGGCGGCACGGAAAGCTTCGGTTGCGCAGTCGCTCACGTACGCACATCCAGCGACCTCGAAAACGATGTCGGAGCTCCCGTCTATGGCGGCCGGGTCAGGGCCGCCATGGAAGCCGCCGACAGGGGAATAGCAGGGGGGCGTCTTCCTGCTGCCGCTTCCTCACGCTGGCGCTCGTGGCGTCAAGGCTGCGCGCAGCTGAAGCTGCCGGCAGAATTCACGTCGCCATGACCCTTGTATTTCGGGTAAGCCGGGTAGACGCATAGCGGGCGGGTGCGGCCGGCGCCCGGTGTGCCGGTATTGCCGTCGAGGGCGACCAGGTCGCGCGGGGCGCGGCCCTGCTCCACCCAGGCCTGCAGCACACCGAGCGAATCCCAGCGGGCGCGGAAGATCCCGTCGCCGTGACCGAAGCCGGGGATCAGGTAGAACCGAACGAAATCATCCACCTTGGCCTGGCCGTTCGCCGCCACCAGCTTCTCGTAGTAGGCGCTCGTATTGTGCGGGGTGATGGAGTCGTCGATGGTTCCATGGGTCATCAGCATCTTGCCACCCCTGCGGCGGAAGCGCTCGAGGTTGGTGCTCGTCGCTTCCGTCCAGCTGGAAACCTGCTGGATGCGCGGCACCCAGGCATTCGCGTCGAAGGCAAGCGCGTCGGTCGTGAAGTCACGGGTGACGATGCCTTTGATGGTGCCGGCCGCCGGCAGCAGCTGGAAGGCCGAACCATTCACCGGGTCGAACGGGACGACGGGCGGGTTCTGGGCGGTATTCGTGCGGCCAAGGTGGTTGTTCAGGAAGGTCGCGCCTTCCAGGATGGGCCAGTGCGGATAGCTGCGCGAGCCGCTGGCAAAGGCGAAATCGAACTGGACCGGCGAATCGATTTTCGCCACGGCGCCGATCTGGGCGTCGGACAGGCAGCTGTTCCCGGTATCCAGCCCGTCCTTGCAGCGCAACGTGGCTTTCACGGTATCGATGGTAAAGGCGGCGTTGCAGGCTCTGACATTGCCGATGATGCCGTCGACCGCGCCGTCGAGCTTGTCGCAGGTGTCGGCCACGGCCTTGACCAGCGTCGCCACCTTGCCTGGGTTCATCCACGCCACGCTCGGCACGCCGGACTGCCTGCCGTAGATCGCCTGCGCCTGGGCCTGCGAGCCGAGGTGCATGTTGATGATGTTGTAGGCCGGGTATTGCGCAATCACCCCGTCATAATCTTCCGGATAGCGTTGGGCCGCGTCGAAGGCCTCGTGGCCGCCTTGCGAACCGCCGGCGAAGTAGACGTAGCGCGGCTTTTTGCGATAGTAGGCCTTGATCACGGCCTGGGCCGTATCCAGCGTCTTCTTGACCTGCAGCTGGCCGAAGTTGAGCAGCTGTTCCTGGTTCAGCGCGAAACGGGTGTCAAAAGGGGGATCGTTGTCGGCGTTATGGCCCGAATCGCTGCCCAGGGTGACGAAACCCTTCGCCAGCGCCGTCGGGTCGGTGGCAGGTTGCGCCACGTAGCTGCCAAGGCCGGTCACGACCGTACCGTCGGTGCCGCCCCCGCCCATCTGCAGCACACGCTCGTTCCAGCGCGTGGGCAGGTTGAGCTGGAACCGGATCGGGGCGGCATTCGGGTCGACCGAATGGATGACGCCGGTGACCTTGCAGTAGTCGCGTCTTGCGCCGGCAGTATCGATGTCGACGGTAGGGATGGCTTCGTTCACGGTGGCGCCGCGGGTCGGCAGATCGATGCGCGAAGCCGGGATCGCCATGCCGGCGAGGCTGGCGCACGAAGGGGTGTTCTTCAGGCTGAGGGGCTGGGCCGCAGCGGCGCTGCCGCACAGGGTCGCGATGGCGAGGGCGGTGGCGCCACGTTGGAACGGTCGTTGCATGCTTCGTCTCCTATGGTTGGTCATTGGGCATGGCAGCCCCGGCGGCCCTCTTCTGGCGGAGGGCTCCCCGGGGTACAACGATGGTGAGGCAGGTGCGGCGGGATCAGGTTTTCTGCTGGTTCCAGTCGGTGGCGGCCGAGGCCGCGGCGCCGGCGACCGAATACAGGGCTTTCGTGTTGCGCGTTTTCTGGAAGTCTTCCAGCGACTGGCCACGCATCGCGGCATAGATATGCAGGTTCGATACGCCGACGACGGCGCCGAGTTTCTCCAGCAGGAAGAAGATGACGCCGTAGCGGATCATGGCCTGCCAGTCGCGCCGCGCGATCATGTCGCGTTCCTCGGGCAGCAGGCCGGCCTCGTCGTAGGTCGCCTCGGGATCGGCCAGGAAGCGTTCGCGGAAGGCAGGCTGGATCAACTGGTGCAGGTACTTGTTGATACGGTAGCCGTCGACACTGCGCTGCAGCGTGAACGGATAAGTGCCCTCGAGCTCCTCCGCGCCCCTGGTCTGGTGCGCGATATGCTGGCGGTGCAATTCGTTCGCGGTGGCATTGAAGGCGGGATCGACCGCCACCTCGCTTTCGTACAGCGCGACCGCGATGCCCGTCATCGAAGGGAGGTAGTACTCACGGTGCAGGCACTTGATCCTGGCCGGCATGGCGCCGCGCATCACCATCCACATGATGATTTCGGCGCTTTCCCAGCCGCCAAGACGGGCGAGGTCGGCCTGGGTCATGTTCAGGACGACTTCCGGGTCCTTTTCGAACAGGTCCAGGAACTGCTGGTCCCACGTCGTGTTATTGAAGCCGCAGCGCTCGCCGTGGACCTGGTGCGACAGGCCGCCGGTCGCGACGATGGCCACGTTCAGGTCTTCCGGATAGCTCTCGATCGCGCGACGCAGGCCCTGGCCCAGCTTGAAGCAGCGGCGCGCCGACGGCACCGGGAACTGCAACACGCCGCACTGCAGCGGCACGATCGCGCCCGGCCAGTGTCCCTGACCCTCGGGAACGTCTTTCTGGTGTGGCCACATGATCGACAGCGGCGAGAAGCAGCCATGGTCGAGCGGCTTGTCCTGGAAGAAGGACATGTCGAACTCGTCGGCCATCAGGGACTGGCCGATATGGCGTGCCAGCGCCGCATGGCCACCCACCGGCGGCAGGTCGCGCGCGCCGCCGCCCTCGTCGGCGACGCGATACTGCTCTCCGATACCCAGGGCAAACGCCGAGTAATGGTCGAAGAAGAAGGACGTCACGTGATCGTTGTAGATCATCAGCAGGACGTCTGGCTTCTTCTCCACCAGCCACTGTTTTACCGGCTCGAACGCTGCGAAGATCGGCGCCCAGACGGCGTCGTTCTGCTTGTTGGCGTCCATCGCGAAGCCGATGGTCGGGGTGTGGGATGAAGCAATCGCGCCAATAATTTTTGCCATGATAATTCCTTGGATTCCAGTGTGTTTAGGCCGCAGCGAGCTTGCGTGGCGCGAGCCTGGTGAAGACGATCGAGAGCGCGGCAATCGTGGCAGGGATGGCAAGGATCGCGATCACTGCACTGAAGCCCCAACCCATCGACAGCATCACGCCGCCGGCGAACGAGCCGAAAATGCTGCCGAAGCGGCCCATGCCCTGCATCCAGCTCACGCCGGTAGCGCGCACTGCGGTCGGGTAGCAGGATGGGGCGAAGGCGTTCAGTCCCGTCTGGGCGCCGCTCATGCAGAAGCCCGCCAGGAGCACGAAGGCGGCAAACATCGACGATTCGACCGAGCCGGAGGCGAGCAACAGGATGAAGGCGGCGCCACCGATATAAGCGAAAGCGATCACTTTGTTCGGGGTCCAGCGGTCCATCAGGTAGCCGACCACCAGGGCGCCGACGGTGCCGCCGAGCTGGAACAGGGCGGTAAGATTCGCAGCGCGTTCGATCGGCAGGCCAGCGTCCTTGATCAGCGTGGGCAGCCAGCCGCTGAGCAGGTAGATCACCATCAGGCCCATGAAATAGGTCGCCCACAGCGACAAGGTGATCTTCCGGTAATCCGGCGACAGCAACGCCCTGGTCGGTGCGCCCTGCACGGTCTGTTCGCTGATCGTAAACCTGGTGGCAGCGGGGACGTCGGAGCCGACGACGCGTCGAAGCGTGCGCGCAATGCGTTCCGATGGATATTTGCGCACGACCAGGAAGCGGACCGACTCGGGCACCAGCCAGAGGTAGAAGGGCAAGCAGACCAGCGGGATCAGACCGCCGGCAAGGAGGACATTGCGCCACCCGTAATCAGGCAGGATCGCGGCCGCGCCGAAGCCGACCAGTGCCGAGCCGAGATTGAAGCCCGTGAACATGACGGCGAGCAGGGTGCCCCGCGACTTCTCCGGAATGTACTCCGATAACAGCGTGGTCGTGTTGGGCATCGCCGCGCCCAGGCCAAGGCCGGTCAGGAAGCGCAGCAGCGACAGCGTGACCACGTCGTTTGCGAGCGAACACAGGATGCTGAAGGTACCGAACCAGGCGACCGCGCCCATCAGGAGCTTCTTGCGGCCATAGCGGTCCGACAGCGGACCAATGAGCAGGGCGCCGATCGCCAGGCCGATGGGAGCCGCGCTCATGACCACGCCGAACGCGGCGCGCGAGATGCCCCATTCCTTGGTGATCGCTGGGGCCAGGAAGCCCATGATGGCGACGTCGATGCCGTCGGTGGTGATGATGAGGAAGCAGAGCACCAGCAAGAGCCACTGGTAGCCGCTCATCGGGCGGCTGTTGATGTGCGCCCGCACATCAAGGGTGTGTACTGTATTCATTAAGTCTCCTATGCGAACATGGGCCAGGCGTTCCACGCCGGTGATGTGTTCATGTTGCCGAACCAGCAGCGTGGAACTGAATAACCCTTATGTCTTTCTGTGATACCGCATTCGGAGTATAGGTTTTTACTCTCCCTCAGGTATTGCTTTCGGGTTGCGCAGCGTTGCTATCTGCTTATCGAGGTGTTGGTGCCAGAGTAGTTGCCCAGCGCGCACTGATGGTTTCCATTTCATCGAGCAGGACACGGGCGCCGGGCGCCAGGTGCGCGCCCTTGCGCGTCATGATGCCAATCGATCGTTCAAGTCCAGGCATGTCGAAAGGCAGAACCGCCAGCTGGGACGTCGCTACCTCGTAATGCAGCTGGTGGGCGGACAGGACGGTCAGCATGTCGCTCGAGATCAGGAGACCGCGCAGCAGGGCCAGGTCGCCGGTCTCCACGGCAGGCTGCGGAGGCGCCACGCCATGCTTGTGAAAGAACTGCCCGAGCGACTCGCGCAAGGGCGCGCCCGGACGCGACAGAACCCAGGGATAGCCTTGCAGGTCGGCCATGCACAGCTTCTCCTTATTGGCGAGCGGATGTCCGGCGCGCGCCACCAGGGCCGGCCTGTCCTCGAACAGGGCGCGCGCGCTGAAGGCTTCGCCGGGGGCGTTGCGCAGCGCGCCGACGATGAAATCGATGCGCCCGCTCAGCAGTCCGGCGGTGAGTTCGCCGTAGGGGCTTTCCAGGGAACTCACATGCAGGCGAGGGTGGCGCTGCAGCACCGAGGTGATGGCCAGCGGCAGCAGCTGCGCGCGCGCCAGAGGCAGTGCGCCGATCGTTACCGTGCCCTCGACCACCCCGGCCAGTGCGGCGACATCTTCCGGAATGTGGCGCAATTCGGCCAGCGCGCGTTCGAAGCGCTCGATCCACTTGCGGCCGGCATCGGTCGGGAGCATGCCGTGCGCGGTGCGCAGGAACAGGGGCTGGCCGAGCATGTCTTCCAGCCGCGAGATGGCCTGGCTCACTGCCGCCTGCGAAGTGCCCATCGTGTGGGCGACGGTCGGCATGTGGTGCACCTCCGCCAGAAGGGCCGCGGCCTGCAGGCGGCGCTCGTTGAGAAGCGCTTCGATGCCGCCGACCTTGCGGCCGTGCTTGTCCTGGGCGCGCAGGGCGTCGTCGCGAACCGCCTGGAACTCGGCATCGATGCGGTCGGCGCGCAGCCGCACCACTTCGCCGGCAGCGGTCAATAACATTCCGCTGCCTTTGCGCTCGAACAGCTGGACCTGGAGCTGTTCCTCCAGCGTCGCAACCGACCGCGTCACGGCGGACGAGGCGCGGAACAGGGACAGGGAGGAGCGGCGGATGCCGCCGGTGGCGGCGACGACACGGAAAGCGTGCAGGTGTCGCAGGCTGATCTGGCTCATGGTGGGAAGAAAGACTAATAATAAGCAAATTAGAACATTCCATTGCCCACAAAGCAACCACGCGCAGCGCGACAGCCGGGATACTTGCCACCATCAAGCGCATTCCGGGGTACATCCCATGTCTCAAGCGTCCATCTCCCAATCCTTCATGCCTGACCAAATCCCATCCGACCTGCGGGCGGTGCCTTGCATCCTGATGCGGGGCGGGACGTCGCGCGGTCCCTTCTTTCTGGAGTCCGACCTGCCGGCCGATCCGGCCGCACGCGATCGCCTGCTGCTGGCCGCGATGGGCTCGCCGGACCGGCGCCAGATCGACGGCCTCGGCGGCGCGCACCCGCTCACCAGCAAGGTCGGCATTGTCCGCCGCAGCACCACCCCGGGCGTCGACCTCGACTTCCTGTTCGCCCAGCTGCAGCCGGACAGGGAGACCGTCGACGTGACGCCCAACTGCGGCAACATGCTCGCCGCGGTGCTGCCGTTCGCACTGGAGCGCGGCCTGCTCCCGCCCGGCGAAGGCACGACCACGGCGCGCATCCTGACGCTGAACACCAACATGCAGTGCGACGTCACCGTTCTGACACCCGGCGGCCGGCTGCAATACCGCGGTGACGCGCGCATCGATGGCGTGCCGGGCAGCGCGGCGCCGATCACGATCAACTTCCTCGATACCGCCGGCTCGGTCTGTCCGTCGCTCTTGCCAAGTGGCCGCGTGCTCGACGATATCCAGGTCGGCGGCCCCGAGCCGTTCACGGTGCAGGCGACCCTGATCGACAACGGCATGCCGATGGTGATCGTGCGGGCCGCGGACTTCGGCGTGACGGGGCATGAAAGTGTCGAGGAACTGAACGGCAACGCTTCCCTGCGTGCCCGCCTCGAAGCGCTGCGCCTGGCTTGCGGGCCACTGATGGGCCTGGGCGATGTCGCCAGCAAAAGCTATCCGAAGATGTGCCTGGTCGCGGCGCCCGCGGCGGGCGGCAACGTGGCCACGCGCTGCTTCATTCCCCACGTCTGCCATGAAGCCATCGGGGTGCTGGCGGCGGTCACGGTGGCCACCGCCTGCGTGCTGGACGGTTCGGTCACGCAGGGCATCGCCCGCTTGCCCGGCGGGCTGCGCAAGACCGTGTCGGTGGAACACCCATCCGGGGAATTCAGCGTCGAGCTCGAGCTCGATGCCCAGGATCCGCAAAAGGTGGTCCGCGCCGCGCTGCTGCGCACCGCCCGTCCCATCATGCGCGGCGAAGTACTCATTCCCGAATAAACATCAACAAGCACGAATCAAGGAGACCACACATGCGCAAGCCACTGATTATCGATTGCCATGGTCACTACACGACGGCGCCCAAGGCGCTCGAGGAATGGCGTAACCGCCAGGTTGCGAACCTGAACACGCCGGAACTGGGGCCGAAGCCGTCGGAACTGCGGATCAGCGACGACGAGCTGCGCGAATCGATCGAAGCGAACCAGCTGCGCCTGATGCGCGAGCGCGGCTCCGACCTGACGATCTTCTCGCCGCGCGCCAGCTTCATGGCCCACCACATCGGCAATGTGGAAACGAGCGCGACCTGGGCCGCGATTTGCAACGAACTCTGTTACCGGGTGTCGCAGCTCTTCCCCGACAACTTCATCGGCGCGGCCATGCTGCCGCAGTCGCCCGGCGTCGACCCGAAGACCTGCATCCCGGAGCTGGAGCGCTGCATCAAGGAATACGGCATGGTCGGCATCAACCTCAATCCCGATCCTTCGGGCGGGCACTGGACCGCGCCGCCGCTGTCCGATCGCTACTGGTATCCGATCTACGAGAAGATGGTCGAATACGGGATCCCGGCGATGGTCCATGTGAGCACCAGCTGCAACCCGTGCTTCCACACCACCGGCGCCCACTACCTGAACGCCGACACCACGGCCTTCATGCAGTGCCTGACGAGCGACCTGTTCAAGGATTTTCCGACCCTGAAGTTCCTGATCCCGCACGGCGGCGGCGCGGTGCCCTATCACTGGGGACGCTTCCGCGGCCTGGCGCAGGAGATGAAGAAGCCGCTGCTGGAAGAGCACCTGCTGAACAACATCTTCTTCGACACCTGCGTCTACCACCAGCCCGGCATCGACCTGCTGACCAAAGTGATCCCGGTGAAGAACGTGCTGTTCGCCTCCGAGATGATCGGCGCCGTGCGCGGCATCGACCCGGAGACCGGCCACTACTACGACGATACGAAACGTTATGTCGAGGCGGCTGCGCTGTCCGACCAGGACCGCTTCCAGATCTTCGAAGGCAATGCGCGCCGCGTCTATCCGCGCCTCGATGCCGCACTCAAGCAGAAAGGACTTTGAAATGAGCACTCCCCTGATGAACCAGCTCGGCATCGTCAAGCGCAATATCGTGCGCGCCGACGCCGCGGCTGCCGAGCACCTGGGCCGCCTCGGCAGCGCCACCGTGCACGAAGCGATGGGCCGCGTCAGACTACTCAAGCCCTACATGCGGCCGATCTATCCGGGCGCTGCCGCAAGCGGCACGGCGGTGACGGTACTGCTGCACCCGGGCGACAACTGGATGATGCACGTTGCGGCGGAGCAGATCCAGCCTGGCGACATCGTCGTCGCGGCGATCACCGCCGAGTGCACCGACGGCTACTTCGGCGACCTGCTGGCCACGAGTTTCATGGCGCGCGGCGCGCGCGGGCTGATCATCGATGCCGGCGTACGCGACGTCCGCATTCTCAAGGAGATGGGTTTCCCGGTCTGGAGCCGCGCCATCAGCGCCAAAGGCACCATCAAGGCGACGCTCGGATCGGTCAACATTCCGGTGATCTGTGCCGGGGCACTCGTGAATCCGGGCGACGTGGTCGTTGCCGACGACGACGGCATCGTCGTCGTACCTGCGGCCGACGCGGCGCGGGTGGCGGCGGCCGCACAAAAACGCGAGGATCTGGAAGGCGAGAAGCGCGCGAAGCTTGCCGCCGGTGTGCTTGGACTCGACATGTACAACATGCGCGGGCCACTCGAACAGGCGGGGTTGAAGTATATCGACTGACATGCCTGCCTGACAGCCAGTTTCTCGTATCTGCACCAACAACAATAAACGATGGAGACAATATGAAGAATACGATGTGCAGCGCCGTTGCGCTGATGTGCGGCCTCGCCGCTTCCGCCGGCCAGGCCCAGACCTCGGTCCAGGTCTACGGGATCGTCGACAGCGGCATTGCCCACCTGACGAACGTGAACAATGCGGGCGACTCGATCACCAAGATCCCTTCGCTGACCAGTTCCTTCCCTTCGCGCATCGGATTCAAGGGCAGCGAGGACCTCGGCGGCGGCCTGCAGGCCTTCTTCGTGCTCGAAAACGGCCTGGCGATGGACACCGGCACCCAGCAGCAGGGCGGCCGCCTGTTCGGCCGGGCCGCCAACGTCGGCCTGAAGGGCGACTGGGGCACGCTGACGCTCGGCCGCCAGCAGAACATGACCTACATCTCGGGCTTGAAGACCGACGTGCTGGGTTCGAACCTGTTTGCCATCGGCAGCATCGATCCCTACCTGCCGAATGCGCGCAGCGACAACGCCATCGGCTACATGGGCAACTTCAGCGGCTTCGTGGTTGGCGCGACCTACAGCTTCGGCCGCGACGCATCCGCCGTCGGCGGCCCGGCCGCCACCAACTGCGCCGGCGAAGTGGCGGGCGACTCCAAGGCCTGCCGCCAGTACACCGCCTTGCTCGGCTACGAAACCAAGGCCTGGGGCCTGAATGCCTCCTATGACCGCCTGTACGGCAATACCGGCGCAGCCGGCGGTCTCACCAGCAGCAACAACACCGACATCCGCACCACCGTCAACGGCTACATGATGATCGGCCCGACCAAGATCGGCGGCGGCGCTATCGACCGCGAAACGAATGCCGCCACCGGCCAGACCGAGTCGCTGCTGTGGTACCTGGGTGTGAGCCATCCGATCAATAACTTCGTGTTCGACCTGCAGGCCGCGGCGCGCAACGCGAAGAATTCGGACGACGACGTGACCATGCTGGTGGCGCGCCTGAACTACGCGCTGTCCAAGCGCACGGTGGTGTACACGGCGATCGGCCGCATGGACAACGACGGCGCCTCGGCGGTGGCGCTGGATGCCGGCGGCACCGTGGGCGTGGGCAGGACCCAGAACGGCGTCATGCTCGGCCTGCGTCATCACTTCTGATCATTGTCCGTACTCTTTGCCTTGCACCGCGACGCCGCGTTCCGGCGCCGCAAGCGGTGCAGGGCGGGGAGGGATTGCTGAATCGTCGCAGAAACAAAATGAAAGCTGGAGACAAGCATGAACAAGGACGACAAACACGGTGGCGGTGGCCATGATCGGTAACGTCATCGGCGTACTCTTCGACGGCATCGCCTACGGGGCGCTGCTATTCCTGATCAGCGTAGGCCTGTCGGTCACGATGGGCATGATGAACTTCATTAACCTGGCGCACGGCTCGTTTGCAATGGTGGGCGGCTATGTCTGCGTGACCCTGCTCGGCAAGCTCGGCCTGCCGTTCCTGGCGACGCTGCCGCTGGCCTTCATCGTCGCCGCGCTCGTCGGCCTGGTGCTCGAGCGCAGCCTGTACCGGCAGCTCTATAAAGCCACGCACCTGGACCAGGTACTGTTCTCGATCGGCCTGACCTTCATGGCCGTGGCCGGGGCTACTTTTCTGTTCGGCCCGACCCAGCAACCGGTGCACCTGCCGGACTGGCTGCGCGGCCAGGTCCACGTGCTGGGGCTCGACCTCGGCGCCTACCGCCTGTTCCTGATCGGCGTCGTCGTGCTGGTCACGCTCGGCCTCTACCTGCTGATCGAACGCATGCGCTTCGGCGCCCAGATCCGCGCCTCGGTCGACAACCAGACCGCGGCCGAAGGCCTGGGCATCAACGTCAGCCGCGTCTTTTCGCTGACCTTCGCGCTCGGCTCGGGCCTGGCGGGCCTCGGCGGCGGCCTTGGCATCGACGTGCTGGGCCTGGACCCGAGCTTCCCGATCAAGTACATGGTCTACTTCCTGCTGGTGGTCGCCGTCGGCGGCGCCGGTTCCATCAAGGGGCCGCTGATCGCGGCGCTGATCCTGGGCGTATTCGACGTCGCGGGCAAATATTATGTGCCGGAAGTGGGCGCCTTTGTCATCTACACGCTGATGGTCGTGCTCCTGATCCTGTTCCCCTTCGGCCTCGTACGGAGGAAAGCATGAACGCGTATTCCACTTCGGCCATGAAGGCCAAGTCCCAAACCGGCTCGCCGGACGCGCCCGGTGCTTCCATTGACCCCGCAAAGGCTGCCATGAACCACAGCGCACTGCACCTGCCCAACGACCGCTGGAAGCTGATGGAGATCGTCTTCTGGCTGCTGCCGGTCGCCTCCTACTTCTTCTTCCCGGACTACCTGGTGCTGGTCAGCCAGATCATCATCATCGGCCTGTTCGCGATGTCGCTCGACCTGATCCTGGGTTACGCGGGCATCGTCTCGCTCGGCCACGCCGCCTTCTTCGGGCTGGGGGCCTACACCGCCGGCCTGCTGTCGGTGCATGGCTGGGGCGAGCCGATCTCGGGCCTGTTCGCCGCCGCCCTGGTGGCGGGCGTGTTCGGCTTCATCGTCAGCTTCCTCGTCGTGCGCGGCCAGGACCTGGCGCGCCTGATGGTCACCCTCGGCATCGGCCTGATGCTGTTCGAGGCCGCCAACAAGGCGGCCTTCATCACCGGCGGCGTCGACGGCCTGTCGGGCATGATGACGGCCCCGCTGTTCGGGACCTTCGAGTTCGACCTGTACGGCAAGACCGCCTTCTGGTACAGCTTCGCCGTGCTCTTCATCCTGTTCGTGGCGATGCGCCGCCTGGTCAATTCTCCCTTCGGCCTGTCGCTGCGCGGCATCCGTGAAGGTGGGCGCCGCATGCCGGCGATCGGCGCCAACGTCGACCGCCGCCTGGTCGCGGTGTTCACGATCGGCGCAGCCGTTGCCGGCATCGCCGGCGCGCTGCTGGCGCAGACTACCCAGTTCGTCGCGCTCGATGTGCTCGGCTTCCCGCGCTCGGCCGACCTGATGATCATGGTCGTACTGGGCGGCACCGGCCGCCTGTACGGCGCCCTGATCGGCGCGGCCGTGTTCATGGTGGCCCAGGATTACATCTCGGGCCTGGATCCGGCCTACTGGCAGTTCTACATCGGCCTGCTGCTGGTGCTGATCGTGCTGTTCGCACGCGGCGGCATCCTGGGCGGACTGGAAAAGATTTACGCGAGCATTTTCAACAAGCAGCAGCGCAAGGAGGCAGCATGACCGACACCCTGCGTACCGAGGGCCTCTCCAAGCAGTGGGGCGGCTTCAAGGCGAATACCGACATCTCGCTCACTTTCGAGCCCGGCGCGCGCCATGCGCTGATCGGCCCGAACGGCGCCGGCAAGACCACCTTCATCAACCTGCTCACGGGCGGCTTCCCGCCCACCAGCGGCAAGGTGTTCCTGGGCGGCGAGGACATCACGAACCTGCCCCAGCACGAGCGCGTCAAGCGCGGCATGACGCGCACCTTCCAGATCAACACCCTGTTCGCGGGCATGACCGTGCTCGAGTCGGTGATGCTGGCGATCTGCGAGCGCCGCGGCCTGCAGAAGGTGTGGTGGAAGACGGTGGCGAATCACGCCGACGTGGTCGAGGAAGCGATGGCCCTGCTGGCCACCCTGAAGCTCACGAAGGAAGCCAACAGCATCACGCGCAGCATGGCCTACGGCAAGCAGCGCCTGGTGGAGATCGCCCTGGCCCTGGCCACGAAACCGAAGATCCTGCTGCTGGACGAGCCGGCGGCCGGCATCCCCTCGGCCGAGAGCCGCGAACTGTTCGAGGTCATCGCCGGTCTGCCGCGCGACGTGACCGTGCTCTTCATCGAGCACGACATGGGCCTGGTGTTCCGCTTCGCCGACCGCATCACCGTGCTGGTGGGCGGCAAGGTGCTGACCGAAGGGACGCCCGAAGAAATCGCGGCCGATCCGCGCGTGAAGGAAGTGTATCTGGGGGAGGCCGAACATGCCTGAACTGCTGGCTTTGGACAAGGTCACCGCCGGCTATGGCGAGTCGATCGTACTGGAAGACGTCTCGTTCACGATGAACGAGGGCGACAGCCTGGCCCTCTTGGGCCGCAACGGCGTCGGCAAGACCAGCCTCCTGGTGACGCTGATGGGCCTGACGCGCCTGCACAAGGGGAGTATCCGCTGGGCCGGCGGCGACATCGCGCGCGTGCCGACCTGGAAGCGTTCGCGCGTGGGCCTGGGCTGGGTGCCGCAGGAGCGCCACATGTTCCCCTCGCTCACCGTCGAGGAGCACCTGACGGTGGTGGCGCGCCCGGGACCCTGGAACCTGGCCAAGATCTACGAGATCTTCCCGCGCCTGCAGGAACGCCGCAACAACATGGGCAACCAGCTCTCGGGCGGCGAGCAGCAGATGCTGGCCATCGCCCGCGCCCTGATGACCAACCCGCGCATCCTGCTGCTGGACGAGCCGATGGAAGGCCTGGCGCCCATCATCGTGCAGGAACTGGTGCGCGTGATCCGCCGCCTGGTGCTTGAGTCAGGCATGTCGGTGATCGTGGTCGAGCAGCACGCGCGCCTGGCGCTGTCGCTGACCTCGCGCGCCATCGTGCTCGACCGCGGGCGCATCGTGCACGACTCGGACAGCGCCAGCCTGCTGGCCGATGGCGAGAAGCTGGACAGGCTGGTCGCGGTCGCCTGACCGTAGGGTGGGGTAATCGAGGCCAATGGCCTCAATTACGAACGTGCCCACCCGAAGCCCGCATTGCGTTGGCTATGAACCGCGCCAACACGGTGCGAACATTTGGTGGGCACGGGGCGCCCACCCTACTTCTAATTCCCCGCCAACGGGGGAACATATAGAAACGAGGAGACAACATGTCAAGCAAGCTGAATAACACCCGCCGCACCATCCTGCTCGGCGCCGCAGCGCTGTCCGCCGGCCTGGCCGCCGGCGCCGTCAACGCCGCCGAACCGCTGAAGGTCGGCCTGATCCTGCCCATGTCCGGCCCCTTTGCCTCCACCGGCCGCCAAGTCGACGCTGCCGTCAAGCTCTTCCTGCAGCAGAACGGATCGACCGTCGCCGGGCGCCAGATCCAGATCATCCTCAAGGACGACGGCGGTGTGTCGCCGGACGTTACCAAGCGCATCGCGCAGGAGCTGGTCGCGCGCGACAAGGTCCAGGTGCTGGCCGGCTTCGGCCTGACCCCGCTGGCGCTGGCTACCGCCCCGATTGCGACCCAGGCCAAGATACCGATGATCGTCATGAACGCCGCCACCTCGATCATTCCGCAGCGCTCGCCCTACATCGTGCGCACCGGCCTCACGGTGCCCCAGGTCACCGCGCCGATGGCCCAGTGGGCAGCGAAGAACAACATCAAGACGGTGATCACCCTGGTGTCCGACTATGGCCCGGGCATCGACGCCGAGAAAGTCTTCGTCAAGGATTTCGCAAAGGGCGGGGGCAAGATCGTGGAGACGCTGCGCGTACCGCTGCGCAACCCCGACTATGCGCCTTTCCTGGCGCGCGTAAAGGACGCAAAACCAGACGCGCTGTTCGTCTTCGTGCCTTCGGGCGAGGGCGCGGCCGTGCTGAAGCAATTTACCGACCGGGGCCTTGCGGCGGCGGGCGTGCGCCTGATCGCCACCGGGGACGTGCTCGACGACGACCTGATGCCGAGCATCGGCGACGCCGCCCTGGGCGTGGTGAGCAGCCACCATTACTCGGCGGTGCATCCGTCGCCGGAGAACAAGGCCTATGTTGCCGCGTTCACCAAGGCGAATCCGGGCATGCGCCCGAATTTCCACGGCGTCGGCGGCTATGACGGCATGCACCTGCTGTACGCCGCGCTGAAGAAAACCGGTGGCGACAGCGACAGCACGAAGCTGATCGAAGCAATGAAAGGCCTGTCCTGGACCAGCGTGCGCGGCCCTGTGACGATCGATCCGCAAACACGCGACATCGTACAGAACGTGTATATCCGCAAGGCCGAGAAGCGCGACGGCGGCGTTTACAACGTGGAGTTCGCCACGATCGAAAAATTCCGCGATCCAGGCGTCGAGTAAGGCAATGGCGTCGGGGACGACTCCGTCGCCGGCGCCCCTGGGCCGCCATGGCCCGTTTCTGTTTGATCCGAACCTATGACAACGATCTATCTGCTGTGCGGACTCCTGTGCGACGAAGTCGTCTGGGAGGCGCAAGCGAAGTCCCTCGCACGCGACCACGATGTCCGCGTGCTGAGTTTCACGAAAGGCGAGGATACGCTCGCCGCCATGGCCGAACGCGTACTGGACGGCGCGCCCGACAGCTTCGCGCTGGCCGGGCACTCGATGGGCGGACGTGTCGCGCTCGAGGTCATGCGCCGCGCGCCGGGCCGTGTCGAACGCCTGGCCTTGCTCGACACCGGCTACGAGGGTCCGGCGCCCGGGGAGCGCGAGAAGCGCGCGCTACTCGTCAACCAGGCAGCGCGTGAAGGCATCGACGCGATCGCCCCGGCCTGGGGTTTGCCCATGCTGGCGCCAGGCCGGCGTTCCGACCCGGTGCTGGTCAAGCAAGTGTTCGACATGGTGGGGCGAATGTCGCCCGAAATCTACGCCGCCCAGACGCGCGCCTTGCTCGGCCGGCCGGACGCGACGGGCGTGCTGCGCAGTGTCGCCTGTCCGACCCTGGTCCTGTGCGGGCTGCAGGACGGCTGGAGCCCGCCGGATCGGCATCTGCGGATGGCCGGGCTGCTCCCCCGGCCGCCGCTGCTGCGCCTGATCGACGACTGCGGCCACATGTCGATGATGGAGCAGCCGGATGCGGTGCTGGACGCCATGCGCGCCTGGCTGGAGGAGGGCGGCGATGAATGAGGCTTTCATCCGGCAGGCATGCACGGACCTGATCGTCCGCTACGCCTGGCTGAACGACGAGCGCCGTTACGATGAACTGGCGGCACTGTTTACCGACGACGCGGTCCTTTACCGTCCGTCGGCGCCAGGCCTGGGCATCGCAGGACGCAGCGCGATCCTCGAGGCCTTCCGCAAGCGCCCGGCCGAGGTCATGACCTTCCATGTCACCAGCGACGTGCTGGTCGAGGTGGAGGATCCACAACATGCCCAGGCCTGCTCGCGCATCCTGCTGCTCTCGGGCACCAGGCCGCAGGACGGAAGCGCGCTGCCGCTCGATGCGAAGGCGCCGGTCCCGGGCGCGTACCGCGACCGCTTCGTGCTGACACCCCAGGGCTGGAAATTCGCCGAGCGGCGCGGCATGTTCTGGATCTGAACAGCCCCTGCAAGCCCGACCACTTTCACCAGTACAGGAACTATCATGGCAAAAATTATCGGTGGCATCGGTACCTCGCATGTCCCCACCATCGGGCTGGCCTATGACCGGAAGCGGCAGGACGATCCGGCCTGGGCGCCGCTGTTCGACGGCTACAGGCCGGTCGCGAAATGGCTCGAAGAGCAGCAGCCGGACGTGCTCCTGTTCTTCTACAACGACCATGCGAACAGCTTCTTCTTCGACTGTTACCCGACGTTTGCCATCGGCGTGTCGCCTGAGTTCGACATGGCCGACGAGGGCGCCGGCCGCCGCCCGCTGCCGGGCATACGCGGGCACGCCAGGCTGGCCGCGCACGTGACCGACTGCCTGGTCAACGAGGAGTTCGACATGGCCGTGTTCCAGGACAGGGCACTCGATCACGGCTGCAATTCGCCACTGGGCCTGATGTGGCCGCACGAACCCGCGTGGCCGGGCGCGATTCTGCCGATCGCGATCAACGTGCTGCAGTATCCGCTGCCGACGGCAAAACGCTGCTACAAGCTCGGCAAAGCCGTTCGCCGGGCAGTCGAGTCCTTTCCCGAGGATCTGAAAGTCGTCGTCGTCGGCACCGGGGGGCTGTCGCACCAGATCCACGGCGAACGCACCGGTTTCAACGATACCGAATGGGACGAGGAGTTCCTGCGGCTGTTCGTCGAGCAGCCTGAAACATTGACGTCGATGAGCCATGCCGAACTGGTCCGGCGCGGCGGCGCCGAAAGTGTCGAAGTCATCATGTGGATGGCCATGCGCGGCGCCCTGACGGAGAAGATCAGGTGCGTCCACCAGAACCACTATCTCGCGACGACCACCAACATGGCCGTGGCCGTGTACGAACAGGTCGGGGACAGCGGCCCGCCCCCGGCGCCGGTCAAGGCGCAATCGAACGAGCAACTGGCCGGCATCGAAGACATCGGCGGCACCTATGCATTCGACATCGAGCACAGCGTCAAGGCGCTCCAGCTGAACCGGTTCTTCTGGCGTCACCGCGAACCGGCCTTTCGCGAACTGGTCACGCGCGACATCGAGGCGGCCTTCGACGAATTGCGTCTCAGCGTCGAGGAGCGCGACCTGGTGCGGCGCCAGGACTGGCTTGGCCTGGTGCGCTATGGCGTGAGCTTCTTCGTGCTCGAGAAGTTCGCGCGGGTGCAGAAGATGTCGAACCTGCAGGTGTATGCACACATGCGCGGCGAGACGCTGGAGGCCTTCCTGAAGACGAGGCGGGTGCCGGAGTCGGCCTGAGCCGACTACGCACGCGCATGCGGCCGGCGGGACTCGCTGCCCGGCCGCTGCGCAAACGTCCAGCATACGCTTGCCAGCACAAAGCAGGCGAGCACGACGCCGGCCAGCCTGGCTGCACTTCCGAAGGCCAGGGCGCGATTACACCCGACATCAGCGAAAACACCAGCATCTGCACGAAGGTGATGAGCGAGGCGGCCAGCCCGCGCATCCGCGGGTAGATATCCAGCGTCGCGATGCTCATCAGGGGCATCGCGAGGCCCAGTCCGAACGCATAGGCCGTGATCGGCAGCACCGCCCAGGGCAGCTCTGCCTCGTAGAAGAGATTGCCTGTCAGGTTGACCAGCGCCCCGGCGCCCATGCAGGCAAAGGCGAGCCGCAGCAGGCCTGCAGGCGTCGAACGCGACGCCTGCCTTCCGTTGACGGCCGCACCGATCACGAGTCCGCCGATCATGGGGACGAACAGCCATGCGAACGCGGTCTCGGGCAGCTTCAGGATATCCATCACGAAGTGCGGCGCAGCCGAAATATAGATGGCCTGTCCGCCGAACGCGAAGCCCACCGCCAGGGCGCCGGCCACGAAGCGCGGGTTACGCAGGGCGCGCAGATAATGCGCCGCCAGGGTGCCCGGATGAAAAGGGGCGCGCGCGTCCGGAGGGAGGGATTCCGGGACGTAGCGCCAGGTGGCGGCCATCAGTAGGAGGCCCACGGCGGCGAGGAAGACGAAGACGGAGCGCCAGCCGAAAGCCGTGTGCAGGTAGCCGCCGATCACCGGCGCGATGGCGGGGGCGAGGCCGAACACCATGGTGATGCTGGCCATCATGCGCTGCGCTTCGGCCCCGGAGAACCGGTCGCGCACCACGGCCTGGCCGATCACCCGTCCGCCTCCCGCCGAGAGCCCCTGCAATACCCTGCACAGCAGCAGCCAGCCGAAGCTCGGCGCGAACGCCGCACCGACTGAGGCCGCCGTGAACACGAACAGCGAGACCAGGATGACGGGGCGGCGGCCAAAGGCGTCGGACAAGGTGCCGTAGAACAGGCTCATGACCGAGAACGCCAGCAGGTAGGCGCTCAGGGCCTGCTGGACGAGCGCGACGTCGACCGAGAAGTCAGTGGCTATGGCGGGAAACGAAGGCAGGAAGGTATCGACGGCGAAGGCGCCGACCATGGCAAGTCCGCCAAGGATGATGGTGAGCGTACGGGAATGCAACGAATGGCCCTTGTGGATGGGTGAAAAGTCATGCACCGGTCCTTGCGTCTGCGATCTGTCCTGCAGAGCCCTGTAATCGGCGCGCGGGCGTTTGCATGCCGGTGCTGCGCTGCCCTCACGAGTATCGCCGAAAGCCCGTGCCTCCTGGTTGCAATATGCTTTCAGACTGTCCCAAAAAGCTTATCCAGTGCGAGCCCGCAATTCAGGCCGCCGTTCCCATCAGTCATCCGTGTTCCTGCGGCCTTATTTACTGGCAGGCCAAAGCCAGCCTGCGTGGCCGGCGACTGTTCCCGAGGGCCAGGTTATTGGCATTCGTCGCCCGACGTCGTGCAATATGGCGCGATATTAACGCCTGTGATACCTCATTACGATAAACGCGGTTGATCGCGGCGACAATTATTACGTGACCGTATTTCCGGAATCGAAACTCTGAATTGGATTTATGCCTCGGAGCGGCATAAGCTTCGCCCCATCGCTTAACGCTAACGAATTTACTGGAGCTACCATGACCACCGTGACGAATTCCCGCCATGCCGATTCCCGAACCGGTTTCCCTCGCGTGCTCGCACGGCTGCGTGCCGAACTGCGCCGTGTGATCGCCCTGGCTGGGGCGCCGTACATGAATGGTCCGATGCCGCCTCTGTAAGATTGGCGCCCTGCATCAGGAAGGGGCCGGGCTGTGTGCAGATGCCGTTCAGTTGAAGCTGAGCGGCATTTTTATTTCGAGCGCTACAAGCATACCTGCTGCAATTGACGGGCCACCGATCACGCGATGGGGCAGGACGAGAGGCACGCGTTTTCGTGCAAGCACAGCGAGGCAGCAAGGTGTACACACCTTGCGCATTCGACGAGGTAGTGCAAGCTGCGGTCAGCCACGACCTCAAGGGACTCCCACTGGCAGCTCGTGCGGTGGCCTCAGCCGAGCTGAAGGCGATTGAGTGGCCTTAATCGGAGTCATGCAGCAAGTATTCGAGCCGGTCGTCCAGCTCCTTATCCAGCCGCTGCGTGGCAGAGATGGCCAATTTGATCGCCAAAGGCACGTTTTTCGTGGCCTCCTTCTTGTTGCTGGCCTTCCGCCGTTTCTCGCCCGTGAAGCGTACAGCACGCATCGAGGGTGGGAAGAGAACATCTTTCCAGCGAACCAGCTTCCGGTCCAGACCGCGAGGTACGTACCATTTTTTTGAAGTCTGGATCCGAGCGCGCCAAGCCATTTCGCCTCGGTATTCTCTGCGAAAGGGACCTCAATAAAACGCCTCGTGGGATGGGGCCCCAAGTCGGAACCGGCTATGTTTCCGGCTGACGCGTGATGTGCCTGGACAAGGGCTTGCGCGTCTTCTGCTCCGGCAGGTGCCCATGCTGCGCGGACTGCGGGAGTTCGGGTACGCAACATCCCTTCGGCGCTTGCATGGAGCTGTCCCAGCTGCAGCGGTCAAGCGCCAGCAAACGCATGTCTTCCCAGAGGGTCTTCCAGTTACGAGCGTCGAACCGTGCTGGCCTTGACGACCCCGGAAGTTCACCCAAAACGTGGGAACTCATCGCCCTTGCGCACGTCAGTACGAGTGTAAAGCTTGAGCAGGCGCTGGCGCCTGTCGTTGTCGAGGCCCGAAGCGATCCATCGGCCAAAGGTCTGGAAGACCAAGGTACTGTCCACGCGGCCAAGCTGAGTCGCGACGTACATGGGATTTGCGCCAAGCATCAGGAGGCTGGACGCAAAGGTAGGCCTGGTCTGGTACGGATTGCGGTAGCGAACACCGGCCAGCAGGAGCAAGCCACGCCAGCGTTCGCGGATTGCCTTATCACCGGTCCACCGTGCATCGTAGGTCCTCCGATAGTCATCTGCAACGTCAATGGGGGCGGCCTTGAAAACGCTTGTCATGGCGCCTGCCCGGGCGTGTACCCGAGCGACTCGGCGGTGGCCGTGGTTGTCGCGCGTGGTAGCGACAGGCCCAAGCTGATCAGTGGAAACAGCATCTGGTACTGCACCCGTTGGCATTGGCCAGCCACCTCTGGATCACAAATCTGTGCTCGCACCAGTCTGACACACGTTGCAGCGTTCGGGTTTGCATGGCATATCTGGCGGTTCGCCGCAGGATCCGCCGGCAGGACGCCCGGGTCGATTCGCGTCGACGTCAGGCTCCCGTCTGCATTGCGCAAGAGTGCGAGGTACTCGATGCGGACATGCCTGTCCGTAACTGGCGCACCTAATGGAAGCTCGCCGGGCGTGTCGCGAAGCACGGAAAAGTAGCGTATCCGGTCGAGCCCGGCCTGGTCCTGGAAGTTCGCCGACGCTGCTGCGGTCGCGGCGCGGCGCGTCACTTCCTGGAGCGTGTTGTAGAGATACATGATGCGGGCGAGCTCGATGATGCCGAATACAAAGGCAAGGAACACGAACACCAGGAGTGCGAATTCGACCGCAGCAACACCACGCTGGCGTCTCGGCTGTGGCAAGATGGTGCGGGAGCGCTTAGTTGCTGACATAGGGCACCGCCGCCAATGCAGAAACGTTCCAACCGTATCTACCTGTATTGACAAAGCCGAAAAATTGGTCTCTTAAACGGAATTGAACGCTGACATTGACGAATTCAGGCAAGGGGCCGTCTCCGACTCCGGTGCAAAGGTTCATCACGCCATTCGCTGCCGTACCGCAATGCAGCACGACGGCGACGCTGTTTTGCGCAGGGATCAGGTCAGCAAGCTCCCCCCTGATGATTTCTCGGGCAGTGTTCGCGGCGGCCAGTGCCAGCTCCGGATCACGCATTTCCTGTTCGGACACTGTCGAGAGATAGCGCGCGCCATCCTGGGCGGCCTTCTGGGCCACTGTGTAGTGCCAAAAATAGATTGCAAAGAACAGGGGGGCGGTGAAAAAGGCGATCAGGATCGGCAGCACCAGGGCAAGCTCGACCGCCGCCGCGCCCTGTTGCCGGCGCCTTGTGTTCTTGTTGTCCTTGCTCATAGGAACAGCTCCACTTTGCCGACGAGTGCGGACTCCGGAACCGTACCCGCAAATTCCGCGCTGATCGTGGTACTGGTGGCGGGCACGGTCATGAAGAAGCGCCCGATGCCGAGCACGGTGGCAGTCGCATCGGCCCCGGCAGGAACGGGGCAGGCGAGCAGCGGGATATTGAGAACGCGGCGTCCGGTTTGCGAGATCGCCAGATGGGCCGCAGAGGGGGCTCTGTAGTTGCTCCCGCTAACCGCCTGGTACGGCGTCTCCGATCCGCTCGGGTAACCGGAGACGCCTGGTTTTGGCTTGTACAAGCTTGTCCAGTCGCCAGTGCCAAAGGTGGTGTAGCCACGGTTCGGTTCTCGCGCGCCTGGCGTGTAAGAGGCATACTTCACCGCCTTCGCGTATGACCACAACACACCGTAGTTTTCGGGAGTGGTGCCGTCTGGAGCAGTCAGCGGGTCTGCTACTGTTTCCGCGCGCCCGCCACCCGTGTATGGCTTGGCTGTTTGTTCGCCGGTATGGCCCATCCAGGCTACCGTGGCTCTGGCGAACGGCTTGATGTTGAAGTCCGGCGGCGCCCCGTTTGCGTTGCAGTCGCCTGTGGTGTAGTCATCAAAACGCGAGTTCAAATGGTTGAACAGGGATGCAAGCGGGAATGGACGAGAAACATGGATGGGCGCGCCCATTATTCCGGGCGCCCAGATTTTTCCCGCACACACAGACGGTCCAACTTTGGAGGGCGTCGTGTTCGAACTCGCATATGAACCTCCGGGCAAGGCGAAGGGGTCAACCACGAAGGTTTCGCCACCAGTACCGCCTGGGTTGAGTGCCATCAGGTCATAACTGACGCCGCGGCGAAATCCGAATTCCACCAGTTCGTTCGCTATGGGTGGGCCCGGATTTGCGCGCAGCGCGCCAGCATCCGGCGACATCGCGCAAATCGCCAACGGAGTGATCTTCAGGTTGGCGCGCCCCGCTATTGCACGGTCACTGATGGCGAACGACGCGAGGGCGGGGGAGAGCACGCCCGTCATGAATGTGGCGCCGCTCCCTGAGCCGTCGCCGAGACGGGTGGTGTCGACTTCCACGTAGTAAACCCCTGCAGGCTGGCCCCTTGCTCCTTCCGCGCTGATCCAGTCGCCGTTGGGAGCCGGCGATCTACTGAACCGAATCGCCGAATCGGACCATGTATAAGAGCTGCCGTACGTATGACGATAGGTGGCCGCGACCGCAGCGGCCCTATTCAATGCATTGGTGACGCCGGCCGTTGTCCCGTCAAGCTGGCCTGCCGCCGCCAATGCAACCGCTTTCGCCATGCCGTGCAGTTCGGCCTTTCGGTTATATATCTGGCCAATGTCGATAGCGACAGCGCACATACCGAGCATCACGATGAGGGAGCCGGCACACATGATGGCGAAGGCGCCTTGTTGGCGGCGGAAAGGCAACCGACGTGAGCCAGGCCGGAAGCGCCCCTTGCTATCGACATCGTGTGGCCTTGCTGTTGGTTCTCTACGCGTGAACATTTGCCTGCCTCTGGTCGCACAACACAAGCGTTGATGAGATCGATTTTATGAGCGTGAACTACTACGAAATTGATTATCAGCAACGTCATGGCATTAGGTGCAAGCGGGAGCGGCAATACCTGGCAGCATCTTGCCCTTGGAGCGTCGTTGCTCGAGCTTGACTGCTCAACAGGGCTTGCGCTCGCAGCTGTCGGCCTGGTGGCGGTCAAGGAACTGATTGGCAAGTCATGCCGTTCCACTGCGGGCCGCACAATTGTTGAGCAGCGCTTGCCTGCCCAGGGGCTTGCCGGAGGCCAGCGCTGGGTGACCTGACGCTCGATGGCGGCCGCGATTGCTGCGGTCCCGGAATCTTGATTTTTATGGGGCTCGACGCTATTTTTTTCGATGAGCGGCAGGCTTCGCTCCGCACCCTCCGGGGAAGGCCGGGCGGCTGCCTGTCCGCGGCAATGGCATGCATTTCCGTGAAAGGAGGTAAGCATCATGAAAACCAATCGATGGCAAGACTGGATCAACCTGTTGCTTGGCGCATGGTTATTTGCCTCTCCCTGGCTGATGAACTATGCGGATGAGCTGCCCAGGGCGGCCTGGAACGCGTGGGCGCTCGGCGCGGCGATCGTGCTATTGGCGGCCGCCGCCATGTATGTGCCGAAGGCCTGGGAAGAAGGGGCCAACATCCTGTTCGGTGCCTGGGTAGCCATCTCCCCATGGGCGCTGGGGTTCGCGTCCAACAGGGACGTGACGACCAACGCGGCCGTGGTGGGCAGCATTGTTGCCCTGCTCGCGATCTGGGCCATGGCCCAGGACCCGGCATTGCGCAAGCACTGGCACAGGGACAAGCCGGCCGTATGAAAGGCATGCCGCATCGGCATCCCACTGAAATCCTCTCGCATACCCTGCGGGGGGATTTTTTTTGTCCGCACGAAGTCTCGCGTATGGAACCACTGCGGTCGCCATTTCCCTTTATCCGGCGGCCCATTGTCTGGAGCGAACATGATGGAAAAACAGACCAGATTCAATCTTTGGTACCTCGGCTTTGCGCTGCTCGGCATCCTGCTGCTGCGCGATGTGTGGGTACTCATGCAGGCGGTCGAGCCCCTGCCGTACAGCCAGTTCATGGCGGAATTGAAGGCGGGTAATGTGGAGGAAATTGCTGTTGACTCGAACCACATCCGGGGCAAGCTGCGCAAGCCACTGGAGGATGGCAGCACGCACTTCGTGACCACCCGGGTCGAGACGGACCTTGCTCGCGACCTCGCCCAGTACGACGTGCGCTTTTCCGGCGTCGTGCAGAACACCTTCTTCCGGGATCTTCTCGGCTGGATTCTCCCCGCGGTCGTGTTCTTCGGCATTTGGATGTTCCTGATGCGACGTTTCGCCGACAAGGGTGGCCTCGGCGGTGGGTTCATGTCCATTGGCAAGAGCAAGGCGAAGATCTATGTCGAAACCGACGTGAAAACCAGCTTCGACGACGTCGCCGGCGTCGATGAATCGAAGGAGGAACTGAAGGAAATCGTCAACTTCCTCAAGGAGCCGAAGGTCTATGGCCGGCTCGGCGCACGCACGCCCAAGGGTGTGCTGCTGGTGGGACCGCCGGGCACTGGCAAGACCCTGCTGGCGCGCGCGGTGGCCGGCGAGGCGGGCGTGCCGTTCTTCTCGATCAGCGGCTCGGAATTCGTCGAGATGTTCGTCGGCGTCGGCGCCGCCCGCGTGCGCGACCTGTTCGAACAGGCGCGGCAGAAGGCGCCGGCGATCATCTTCATCGACGAACTCGATGCGCTCGGCCGCGCGCGCGGCGCCTATGTCGGCGGGCACGACGAGAAGGAACAGACACTCAACCAGTTGCTGGTGGAGATGGACGGCTTCGACCCTGCATCGGGCCTGGTGCTGCTGGCGGCAACCAACCGTCCGGAAATCCTCGACCCGGCCTTGCTGCGCGCCGGCCGCTTTGATCGGCAGGTCCTGGTCGACCGACCCGACAAGGCGGGGCGGCTGCAGATCCTGGATGTGCACATGCGCAGGATCAAGACCGCGCCTGACGTGGACCGCGAGAAGATCGCGGCGCTCACGCCCGGCTTCTCCGGCGCCGACCTTGCCAACCTGGTCAACGAGGCGGCGCTGCTGGCGACGCGCAGGAAGCAGGAGGCCATCGGCATGGCCGATTTCACCGGCGCCATCGAGCGCATCGTCGCCGGCCTCGAGAAGAAGAACCGCCTGCTCAACCCGCTGGAGCGCAGGATCGTCGCCTATCACGAGATGGGCCACGCGCTGGTCGCCATGTCCCTGCCCGGCAGCGATCCGGTGCACAAGGTGTCGATCATTCCCCGCGGTGTCGGCGCACTCGGCTACACCCTGCAGCGGCCGCTCGAGGACCGTTTCCTCATGACGCGCGAGGAACTGGAGAACAAGATGGCGGTGCTGCTCGGCGGACGCGCCGCCGAACACCTCGTGTTCGGCCACCTGTCCACCGGCGCGGCAGACGACCTGGCGAAGGTGACCGACATCGCGCGCAGCATGGTCACCCGCTACGGCATGGACAGGAAGCTGGGCCATCTCGTGTACGAGGAAGAGCGCCAGTCCTTCCTCGGCGTCCCCCAGGCCGAGCGCCGGCCGCGCGGCTACTCGGAAACGACGGCGCGCGAGATCGACTGCGCGGTGCGCGAGATCGTCGACGGGGCGTTCGCGCGCGCGGTGGAACTGCTCACCGCGCGGCGCCAGCTGCTCGAGGCGGCCGCCCGGCGGCTGATGGAAAAGGAAACACTGGGCGAAGAAGAGCTGGCAAGCCTGCGGGAAGCCATGCCGGTGGCCGCCTGAACGGCAGCCTTGGCGCAGCGGCCGCATTCCCGCTTGCCGCCGACAGCGCGCATCAGTCCAGCCACGGATGCGCCGCCAGCCAGCGGCCAAGCTCGTTGTCGTTGGCGCACTGCAGCTTGCTGAAGATGTTGGCGCGGTGCGTTTCCACCGAGCGATGGCTGCAGGGCGGCACCAGCATGCGCGCGATCTCCTTGTTGGGCTGGCCCAGTCCCACGAGGCGCGCCACCTCGCGCTCGCGCGGCGTCAATTCGGCCCACATGCGCAGCGCCTGGGCGCGGGCGCGGGCCAGGGCGGTGGCGGCGGGCAGCTTGGCCAGCAGTTGCTGGGTGTCCGGCTTTTCGACCCAGTCGTAGGCGCCGCGCCGCACCGCTTCCAGCGCGGTCGGGATGTCGCCGTGCGCGGACAGGAACAGGGTCACGAGCGGGCTGTGCTCGGCCAGCAGGCGTTCGAACACGGCCAGGCCGCTCATCCCGCCCATGCGCAGGTCGAGGATCACGCAGCCCGGCTGGCGCATGTCGACGGCGTCGAGGAAGGCCTCGCCGGAATCGAAGGCCTGCACGGCCAGGCCCTGGGAAAACAGCAGCAGGAGCAGCGAACGGCGCAGGGCTTCGTCGTCGTCGACGACGTACAGCGTGAGTGGGATGTCTTTCATGGCAAGGTGGGCAGGGTGAAGGCAAAGACGGCGCCGCCGCCGTCACGGTTTTCGACGCTAATGCAACCGCCATGGGCCTCGACGATCGTGCGGCAGATGCTCAATCCCAGGCCCAGGCCGTCGGGCTTGGTGGTGAAGAAGGGGGCGAAGACCTGCTCGAGCCGTTCGGGCGGGATGCCCGGCCCCCGGTCGGCGACGCTGATGCGCAGCCCCTGCCCGGCACGGCGGCAGGCCAGTTCGATGTCGCGGCGCCCAGGCGACCGGGACGGCTGGTCCTGCATGGCTTGCAGCGCATTCTGGATCAGGTTGACGACGACCTGCTCGAGCAGGACGCGGTCGCCGCGCACCGTGGCGCCGGCGTCGTCGAGCACCACCCCCAGGCTGGCGCCCTGGCGCTGCAGTTCGGGCTTGAGCAGCGTCTCGGCATGGGTGACGATGCTCGCCATCGCCAGGGTTTCGTACTGGGCCCGTTGCGGATTGATGAAGGCGCGCACCCGCTTGACGATTTCGCTGGCGCGCTGCGACTGCCCGACGATCTCGTCGAGCGCGCCGGCCAGTATCTCGGGCGAGCCCTGTGCGGCGAGCGCGCGCGCCGCGACGGCGAAGTTCGACAGGGCCATCAGCGGCTGGTTCAGTTGGTGCGCCAGGGTGGACGCCATTTCGCCGACGCTCGCCAGGCGGGCGCTGCGCTGCAGGCGCAGTTCCTGGTCGCGCTGCCGGGCTTCGGCCTGCTTCTGCGCCGTGATGTCCACGACCGAACTCATCCAGCCACGGTGCACGCCCTGGGCGTCGACCAGCGGGGCGGCGTAGACCATGGTGATGACGTCGTGCCCGTCCTTGTGGCGGATGCGCGATTCGAAGCCATGCGGCGCAGCCCGCCCCTGCAAGGCGTCGTCGCTTTCGCGCGCCTGCTTTTCCAGGTCGTCCGGATGCCAGTAGGGGTAGGGCGGCCGGCAGCCGAGCAGTTCCTCGGCGCTGTAGCCGACCATGGCGCACAGCGCCGGATTGACGTAGATGATCTTGCCTTCCGGGTCGCGGGCGCGCATGCCGACCAGCAGCGAGTCTTCCATCGCCTTGCGGAAGGCGTGCGCTTCCTGCAGGTCGCGGGTGCGCTCTTCGACCCGCCGTTCCAGCTCGAGACGCGCCGAGCGCTGTTCGACGAAGCGCTTTTCGCGCAGCCGCCAGTACGACAGGCCGAGCAGCAGCAGCGCAACGGCCAGGGTCGTGAGCATGAACGCGGACTGGCGCGCCTGGACCACTTCCTTCATGCTCGATGTGACGGTCAGGGTCCAGCCGAGTTCGCGCAAGGGCGTGTCGAGCGCAAGAAGCTTCCGGCGGCGGCCTTCCATATCGGCGTGCAGGATGAAGCCCGACGAGCCGGGCAGCGCTTCCACGGTCCATGGCAGGGCCTCGAAGCGCCTGCGGCTCCCGTACTGGCCGTGCGCGGCGACCCAGCGCGCGTCGGCGGCGGAGACCGGGCCCAGGCTATGGAACAGCCATTCGGGAACGGTGCTCATGAAGACAATGCCGCGGCTGTCCCTGAGCACGACCGGATCCGGGCTGCTCATCCAGGCCGTCTGCAGCGCTTCCAGGCTGATCTTGACCACTGCCACACCGAGGATGGTTCCGCCCACGCGTACAGGCTCCGCGATGAACAGGCCGGACTGGCCGGTGGTGAGGCCCAGGCCGTAGAAGAAGCCGCGGCGGCCCTGGATGGCGTCTTCGAAGTAGGCCCGCTGGCGATAGTTCTGGCCGACGAAGCTCGAGGGCAGGTTCCAGTTGCTGGAGGCCAGCGTCAATCCGTTCCGGTCGACCAGGTAGAGCGCGGCGGCGCCGGTCGTCGCCTGCAGGTCGGCGAAGTACTCGTTGGCGCGCGCCTGCAGGACCGGATCGTGCGGGGCGCGCAGCAGCGCAAGCACGCCCGGATGGCGCGCCACGGCGTGCGGCAGGAAGTCGTGTTTCTCGACCAGGCCGCGCAAACCCAGCGCGTGCGCGCTTGCCGCCTGGTGCAGGGCCTGGGTCTTGGATTGCAGTTCGCGCTGCTCGGCCCAGTTGCTTGCGGCCGCGATGAGGATCAGTGCTCCCGCGGCGGCGGCGAGCCCGCGCCAGTGTCGCGCGATGAACCAGCTGGCCATTCAAAAATTCCTGGGGATCGAATCGCGAGACGATATCAGTTACGCCGGCGTTTTGGAACACTTCTCCGTAGTTTTACGTAGACGGGCGCGCCGATGTTGCGGATGCGCGTAGAGCGTTCGGGCGCGATAGTAGCGGTCCCGGACGGGACGATGTGTCGATCTCCCGTCCATCACAGGAGACAAGAATGACGACAATCACAACGAAGCCGGCCGCCGGTGGCCGTCCTGCCGGCGCCGCCATGGCCGGCGAGCGCATTTCCGCCAAGCGCCTGCGCGCAATCTTCGTCGGCTCGTCCGGCAACCTGGTCGAGTGGTTCGACTTCTACTGCTATTCGGCCTTCGCGCTGTACTTCGCCAGTTCCTTCTTTCCGGCCCAGGACCCGACCGCACAGATGATGTCCACGGCCGGCATCTTCGCCCTCGGCTTCTTCGTGCGCCCGATCGGCGGCATCCTGTTCGGCCGCCTGGCCGACCGGCGCGGCCGCAGGACGGCCCTGATGGCCTCGGTCCTGCTGATGTGCTTCGGCTCGCTCATCATCGCCTGCGCGCCGACCTACGCTACTGCCGGCATCCTGTCGCCCTGCCTGCTGCTGCTGGCGCGCCTGCTGCAAGGCCTCAGCCTGGGCGGCGAGTACGGCGCCAGCGCCACTTACCTGTCCGAGATGGCGGATTCGAAGCACCGCGGCTTCTACGCCAGCTTCCAGTACGTCACCCTGATCGGCGGCCAGCTGCTGGCGCTGGTGCTCCTGCTGGTCCTGCAGCACTTCCTGCTCTCCGACGAGCAGCTGCGTGCCTGGGGCTGGCGCATTCCCTTCTTCGTCGGCGCGACGCTCGCCGTGCTGGCCCTGACCATGCGCCACAACATGCCGGAAACCGATTCCTTCGAGGCCGCCCGCAAGAAGGCCAAGAAGATGGGCGGCCTGCAGCAACTGATGCAGCACCCGAAGGAGGTCATGCTGGTGATCGGCCTGACGATGGGCGGCACGCTGGCCTTCTACGTCTACACCACCTACATGCAGAAATTCCTGCGCCTGTCGGTCGGCCTCACCGATTCCCAGACCACGGCGGTCTCGGCGGCCTCGCTGCTGTTCGCCATGTGCCTGCAGCCCCTGTACGGCGCGCTCTCGGACCGTATCGGCCGCCGTCCGCTGCTGGTGGGCTTCGCCCTGCTCGGCACCCTGTTCACGGTGCCGCTGCTCACGGCGATCCGCAACGCCAGCGGCCCATGGGAAGCCTTTGCGCTGATCGCCTGCGCCTGGATCATCGTGTCCGGCTACACCTCGATCAACGCGCTGGTCAAGGCCGAGCTGTTCCCGGCCACCATCCGCGCCACCGGCGTCGGCGTGCCGTATGCGTTCGCGGTCTCGGTATTCGGCGGCACGGCCGAATACCTCGCGCTGTGGTTCAAGTCGGTCGACATGGAGAGCGGCTTCTACTGGTACGCCACGGGCGTGATTGCCTGCACTCTCGCGGTCTGCTGGTTCATGCGCGATACGGCGGCCAATTCCAGGATCGACGCGGAAGCGCGCAGCCAGTGATCGTTCCGGGTACGCCCGCCTGAAAGCCAGAAGCCAGCAGAAATGCTGGCTTTTTCGTTCCCGCGAATGCCCAGCCCGACAGTATGCTCGCCCGTCCATATTGAACCCAAGAATGGAATAATATGGCTATAATCCAGCCATTGTTTCATTGATTGAGAAAATGGACCGCTTCCTCGAAATGAAAGTCTTCGCCGCCGTTGTCGAGGCCGGCAGCTTCACGGCTGGCGCGGACGTACTTGGCATGTCGAAAGCAGCCGTTTCACGCTACGTGGCGGAACTCGAAGAGCGCCTCGGCGTGCGCCTCCTGCACCGGACCACGCGCCGGCTCTCGCCTACGAGCGAAGGCGAGATCTTCCACGCGCGCTGCCGCGAGCTGCTGGGCAACCTCGACGAGGCCGAGGCCGAGATCTCGTCGCGCGTCGGCGAGGCGACCGGCCTGCTCAAGCTGAACGTGCCCGTGACTTTCGGCGTCATGCACCTGGCGCCGCTGTGGCCGGCCTTCATGGCGCGGCACCCTCGGCTGGCGCTCGACATCACCCTGTCCGACCGCGTGGCCGACCTGGTGGAGGAAGGCTATGACGCCGCGGTGCGCATCGGCCAGCTCGCGCCGTCTTCCCTGATCAGCCGCAAACTGGCGACGACACGGATGGCCGTGTGCGCGTCCCCGGACTACCTGGCCCGGCGTGGCGAGCCGGTCCACCCCGACGATCTCCGGGCCCACGACGTGATTTCCTACAGCCTGTCCGCCAGCGGCGAGAACTGGAGTTTCAGCGGACCCGATGGCGAGAGCACGGTCAAGGTCGTGCCGCGCGTACGCACCAACAGCGGCGACACCTGCCGCGCGGCGGCCTTGCAGCACCAGGGAATCATTCTCCAGCCCACCTTCATCGTCGGCCAGGACCTGGCGCAGGGGACGCTGCGCGAAATCCTGCCCGGCTACCGGTCGGGTGAGCTCGGGATCCATGCGGTCTACCCGTCGCGCAAGTTCGTGTCGCCCAAGCTGCGGCTGCTGATCGACTTCCTCGCCGACGCTTTCGCCCAGCCAGACTGGGATTGAAGCGATTGTTCCCATTTTCGAGACAGTCTGGGCCATTTTGCGCACTTTATCACCGCTCGCCGCAAGAATATGATGGTTCCTGTTAACGCGGCGCTGCCGCCATCGACAGGACCCGACATGACTGCCTTGCCCACGCTTTTCCTCTCCCACGGTTCGCCCATGCTGGCGATCCAGGACACGCCCGCACGGCGCTTCCTGCAGGGTCTCGGCGCCTCGCTGCCGCGCCCGGAAGCGATCCTCGTGGTCTCGGCGCATTGGGAAACGATGCATGCGCCGGCCGTCAGCATGGCGGCCCAGCCCGAGACCATCCACGATTTCGGCGGGTTTCCGCGCGCCCTGTTCGAGATCCGCTATCCGGCGCCCGGCGCGCCCGCCGCGGCCGAACGCGCCGCCGCCCTGCTCGAAGAAGCGGGCATCGCGGTCGGCCGCAGCGCGGTGCGCGGGCTCGACCACGGCGCCTGGGTGCCGCTGTCGCTGATGGCCCCAAGCGCCGACGTTCCTGTCGCCCAGCTCTCGGTCGTGCGCGGCGCCAGTCCGGCCGAACACGAGCGCCTGGGCCGCGCGCTGGCGGCGCTGCGCAGCGAGGGCGTGCTGGTCGTCGGCTCCGGTTCGCTGACCCACAACCTGGTCGAGTTCCGGGGCCAGGCCATCGACGCCCCCGCGCCGGAGTGGGTGAGCGGGTTCGAGCAGTGGATGAAGGTGCGCCTCGACGCCGGCGACCGCGCTGCCCTGCTCGACTACCGCCGCGCGGCGCCCCACGCCGAGCGGAATCATCCGACCGAGGAACACCTGCTGCCGTTGTTCGTCGCCATGGGCGCAGCCGGACCCCAGGCCCGTGCCACCCGGCTGCACACCAGCTTCGAGCATGGCGTGCTGGCGATGGACGCCTACGCTTTCGCATGAACTCATTTTTTTAAAAGGACCCACCATGAAGCAACTGATCAAACTGATTTCCGCAACCGCCGTCGCCCTGGCCGTATCCGCCCCGGCCTTCGCCGCGCCCGAGACCTATGCGCTCGACCCGGCCCACACCTACCCGCGCTTCTCCTACAACCACATGGGCTTTTCGACCCAGCTCTCGCGTTTCGACAAGACCAGCGGCAAGGTGGTGTTCGACAAGGCGGCGAAGACGGGCAGCGTCGACATCGTGATCGACATGAAGTCGGTGAACACGGGCTTCCCGCTGTTCAATGAGCACATCCAGGGCGCGGACTTCCTCGATACCGCCAGGTATCCGACGGCCAGCTTCAAGTCGACCAAGGTCAACTTCGAGGGCGACAAGCCGTCGACCATCGAAGGCAAACTGACCATCAAGGGCATCACGAAGGCGGTGACCCTGACCGTCACCTCCTTCCAGGCCATGCCGCACCCGATGCTCAAGAAGGACGCGATCGGCGCCAACGCCAGCACCACCATCAAGCGCAGCGAATTCAACGCCGGCAAGTACGCGCCCGGCGTGAGCGACGAAGTGCGCATCGACATCGCCCTCGAAGCAATCAAGGAATAAGCCCAGGCTTCACCATGGCGGGCCGAAGGAAGACGCGTTTCACGAGTGAGAGCGCCAGCCCGCCGGTGCGGACTGCACTATCCGGCCCAAGCCGGAGGAGCCCGTCGATGCAGATCGATGGGCTTTTTGCTTTGCTGCAAACGCGACATCGCCCGGGTATGGACAGCCGATACTTTGACGGTCAGACGCAAAGTTTGCCCATCGGTTAAACTTGCAGACCAGATACTACTTTGGGTGGGCTGGGCGTCGCGTCTTGGGATAATATTGAACCGACCGCTCGCCCAGTCGGCTGCGGCCGGTCGCCGGTGACGCTGGCACTGCCGCAGCGCCAAGTAGAGCACGGATTGCCAAATCAAATAGGAAGTCACATGAGTAGTGAAAGCAAATTCAGCGAATCCGACGACACCCAGCTGCGTGCCGATGCGCTCGAATACCATCGCTCGCCGGTACGCGGCAAGATCGAGGTCGTCGCGACCAAACCCCTGTCGAACCAGCGCGACCTCTCGCTCGCGTATTCGCCCGGCGTAGCCTATGCCTGCGAGGAAATCGCGGCCGACCCCGCCACTGCGGCGGACTATACCTCGCGCGCCAACCTGGTGGCCGTGATCAGCAACGGCACCGCCGTGCTCGGCCTGGGCAACATCGGCCCGCTGGCGTCCAAGCCGGTCATGGAAGGCAAGGGATGCCTGTTCAAGAAATTCGCCGGCGTCGACGTGTTCGACCTGGAACTGGCCGAGAACGACCCCGACAAGCTGGTCGACGCCATCGCCATGCTCGAGCCGACGGTCGGCGGCATCAACCTCGAGGACATCAAGGCGCCCGAGTGCTTCTACATCGAGAAGAAGCTGCGCGAGCGCATGAACATTCCGGTCTTCCACGACGACCAGCACGGCACCGCGATCATCTCGAGCGCGGCCCTGATCAACGCCCTGAAAGTGGTCGGCAAGGATATCGGTGCAATCAAGCTGGCCGCCTCCGGCGCCGGCGCCGCGGCGATCGCCTGCCTGGACATGATGGTCAGCCTGGGCGTGAAGCAGGAAAACATCTTCGTCACCGACTCGAAGGGCGTGATCTGGCAGGGCCGCGAAGCCAACATGGAAGCCAACAAGGCGCGCTACGCGCAGGACACCTCCGCGCGCACCCTGGCCGACATCGTGAACGGCGCCGACGTCTTCCTCGGCTGCTCGACCGCCGGCGTGCTGACGGCAGAGATGGTCAAGACCATGGCCGACCGTCCCGTGATCCTGGCCCTGGCCAATCCGGAACCGGAGATCCGTCCTGAAGTGGCGAAGGCCGCGCGTCCCGACTGCATCGTCGCCACCGGCCGTTCGGACTACCCGAACCAGGTCAACAACGTGCTGTGCTTCCCCTACATCTTCCGCGGCGCCCTGGACTGCGGCGCGACCCGCATCACCGAGGAGATGAAGCTGGCCTGCGTGAGCGCGATCGCGCGCCTGGCCGAGGCCGAAGCCAACGACACCGTGGCCGAAGCCTATGCCGGCCAGGACCTGACTTTCGGTCCCGAATACATCATCCCGAAACCCTTCGACCCGCGCCTGATGGCGGCCATTGCACCGGCCGTGGCTGAAGCGGCCGCAAGCTCCGGGGTGGCGACCCGTCCGATCGCCGACATGGACGCCTACCGCGACCGCCTGGGCGAAATGATCTACCACACCGGCTTCTTCATGAAACCGGTGTTCGCCAAGGCCAAGGCCAAGGTGCGCCGCGTCGCCTACGCCGAAGGCACGGACCAGCGCGTCCTGCGTGCGGTGCAGACCGTGGTCGACGAGGGCCTGGCCAAGCCGGTGCTGATCGGCGCCGCCGAGGCCGTGGAACAGGCGGTCAAGCAGTCCGGCCTGCGCCTGAAGCGCGACGTCGACTACGTGCTGGCCGAGCCGGACGGCAGTGGCGACGCCACCCTGCAGGGCACGCGCCTGCTGCAGTCGGGCGAAGTCGACGCCCTCATCTGCGGCATGCAGGGCAGCTACGACAGCCACCTGGCTCACGTGCGCGACGTGATCGGCACTGCGCCTGGCGCCGGCGCGCTGGCGGCGATGAACGCCCTGGTGCTGGACAAGCTGACCCTGTTCATCACCGACACCTACGTCAACGACAACCCGTCGGCGCAGGAACTGGCCGACATCACCCGCCTGGCCGCGACCGAACTGCGCCACTTCGGCCTGGAACCAAAGGCCGCGCTGCTGTCGCACTCGATCTTCGGCTCGTCCGAGCGTCCGTCGGCGCGCAAGATGCGCGAAGCGCGCGAGCTGCTGGCGCAAAGCGCACCGGAGCTGGCCCTGATCGGCGAGGTGCACGGCGACGCCGCGCTGTCCGAGGACATCCGCCGCCTCTACCAGCCGGATGGCGTGACCGGCTTTGCCGGCAGCGCCAACCTGCTGGTCATGCCTTCGCTGGACTCGGCCAACATCCTGTTCAACGTGCTGAAGGTCGCGGCGGGCAAGGGCGTCACCGTCGGCCCGATCCTCCTGGGCGCCGCGAAGGCGGTGCACATCCTCAGCCCGAGCGCGACCGTGCGCCGCATCGTCAACATGACGGCGCTGGCCGTGGCCGGGGTGCGCTGACAGGGCGCTGCCCGATAAAGCCGCATGGCCGACAAGGCCATGCGGCATACTCGACTTTTCCGACAACCCATGACCAGTCCAACGGAGCAGCCTATGGCCTATGACACCCAGAACCCCTTCGCCAGGATCCTGCGCGGCGAGCTACCCTGCATCAAGGTGTATGAGGACGCGTCCACGCTCGCCATCATGGACATCATGCCGCAGGCTCCGGGCCACGTGCTCGTATTGCCCAAGGAGGCGGCCGCCGAATTGTTCGAGCTGTCGGAAGAGGGCGCAGTGGCCTGTATCCGGACCGTGAAGAAGGTGGCGGCCGCGGTCAAGACCGCAATGGACGCGCCGGGGATCATGGTCGCCCAGCTCAACGGCAGTGCGGCGGGCCAGACCGTGCCGCACCTGCACTTCCACATCATCCCGCGGCGCGAGGCGGCGGCGCTGTTGCCGCATGCCGCCGTTCCCGCCGATATGGATCGGCTGCGGGAGGTCGCCGGGCGGATCGTGGCCGTCCTGTCCTGACGGATTGCCAGGAATACGCCCAATACGCGGCCGCGTTCCGGGAACCGCGAAGGCGAATGAAAACGGCGGCATCGGGGCGATGCCGTTCGGTTAAGCCGTAGTCGTAGGGTGGGCACCCCGTGCCCACGCTTTATGCACGTGGCCGGCAGTCACATGCGGCGACATTTCGCCCGCAAAGCGTGCAATGGAAGCGGGCCAGGATTGACCTTGGCGGGCGAGAAGTTTCAGCAGGCAGACGAAGGAGGCGCACGTAACGCGTGGGCACGGAGTGCCCACGCTACGATGCCTGCCGGAACCAAGCTACATCCAGCTTGACTGAACGGCATTGCGGCATCGGGTCGCCTTTTTTTTGCGCAGCGCTGCCTGCCTAGTCGCCGCCCAGCACCAGCACGGCCCGGAAATCGTTCACGTTGGTGAGCGTCGGGCCGGTCACGACCGAGTCGTCCAGGGCGCCGAAGAAGCCGTGGCCGTCGTTGTCCTGCAGGGCGTCGGCCGGCCGGATGCCGCGTGCCCAGGCCCTGGCCAGGGTGTCCGGCGCCAGCAGCGCTCCCGCGATCTCTTCCTGGCCGTCGACACCGTCGGTGTCGCCCGCCATGGCATGGATGCCGGGCTGCCCTTCGAGCGCCAGGCCCAATGACAGCAGGAATTCGACGTTGCGTCCGCCGCGACCCTTGCCGCACACCGTCACCGTCGTTTCGCCGCCCGACAGCAGCACGCAGGGCGGGGTGAAGGGCTGCTTGTGCTGCGCCACCTGGCGGGCGATGCCGGCCATGGCCTTGCCGACGTCGCGCGCTTCGCCTTCGATCGCGTTGCCCAGGATGTGGGGCGTGATGCCGGCCTGGCGCGCCACCGCGGCCGCCGCTTCCAGCGCCATCTGCGGGGTGGCGATCATGCGCGTTTCGCAGCCGGCCAGGCGCGGATCGCCTGGCTTGACCGATTCGCCGGCGCCGCTTTCCAGCACGGCGCGCACATGCGCGGGCAAGGCGATGCCGTAGCGTTTCACGATCGCGAGCGCGTCGGCGCAGGTGCTCGGATCGCCCACCGTCGGTCCGGAGGCGATGTCGCAGGGGTTGTCGCCGGGGACATCGGAGATCAGGAGCGTGATCACGCGCGCCGGATGGCAGGCGGCGGCCAGCCGTCCGCCCTTGATGCCCGAGAGGTGGCGGCGCACGCAGTTCATTTCGCTGATGGTGGCGCCGGAAGCGAGCAGGGCGCGGTTCACCGCCTGCTTGTCCTCCAGCGTGATGCCCTCCAGCGGCAGCGGCAGCAGCGAGGAGCCGCCGCCCGAGATCAGGCAGATCACGGTGTCGTCCGGACCCAGGCCCTGCGCCAGCGCCATCATGCGCTGCGCGGCCGCCAGGCCGGCGGCGTCCGGCACCGGGTGCGCGGCCTCGACGATCTCGATGCGCTCGCAGGGGACGGCGTAGCCGTAGCGGGTCACGACCAGGCCGGACAGCGGTCCGGGCCAGTGCCGTTCCACGGCCTGGGCCATCGCGGCCGAGGCCTTGCCGGCGCCGATCACGACCACCCGGCCCTTGCCGGCCGCCGCGTGATAAGGCAGCAGGTTGGGCGGAATACAGTGTTCCGGCTGCGCCGCCTCGACGGCGGCCTCGAACATTTTCAGCAACAGCTGGCGCGGATTCGATTGCATCGTGGTCTCCGCTCAGGACTGCCGGGTCCGGCCGGTTCGGCCATCCGCGTTCTTGTTGGGGTGACGTGGGGCCGTCGGGCCAGGTTTGCTCATTGCTTTCTCCATACTGTGTTGTTTTCCTGCATGGCCCACATTACAGCAGAAATCGCTCGCACACGTGCGGGACGCAGGGAAACAGGGAGACCGGCCGGTCATGCGCATGCCGGCTCATGCCGGCAGGTCAAGGCCGAGCGATGCCGCGGGGGGCGGAAGCGCATCGGCGTCCGGAATCTCCGGGCGTCCTCCGCCAGGGCGTGCCTCAGGGCGCAAGCACGTAGCGTCCGGGCGCGGGACCCAGTCCCGGCTGCGTGGCCGGCGCGTCGACCAGCGGCCCGGCGCGCTGCGCCAGCCAGGTTTCCCAGGCCGGCCACCAGCTGCCTTCGACGACCGGCGCTTCGCGCTGCCAGCGCTCGGGGTCGATGTAGGGCGCGTCGTGCGCCATGGTCGAGAGCTGGTAGGCGCGGCCGGCGCCACCCGGGGGGCGCCACCACGCCCGCGTTGTGTCCGCCCGAGGTCAGCAGGAAGCTCACCTCGACGTCGGTGAGCAGGCCGATCTTGTAGACCGAGCGCCATGGAGCGACGTGGTCGGTGCGGGTGCCGACCGCGAAGATCGGCGCCTCGATGTCGGTCAGCGCGACGGGCCTGCCGTCGACCAGGTAGCGGGCGCTCGCCAGGTCGTTGTTCAGGAACAGGCGGCGCAGGTAGTCCGAATGCATGCGGTAGGGCATGCGGGTGGCGTCGGCGTTCCAGGACATCAGGTCGGTCTGCTGCTCCGGCAGGTCGAGCAGGTAGTGGCGCAGCCGGCGCGACCAGATCAGGTCGTTCGAGCGCAGCAGCTGGAAGGCGCCGGCCATCTGGCGGGTATCGAGGTAACCCCGGCTCCACATCGCCGCTTCCAGGAAGCTGACTTCGCTCTCGTCGATGAAGAGCGACAGCTCGCCCGGCTCGGTGAAGTCGACCTGGGCCGCCAGCAGGGTGAGGCTGGACAGGCGCCAGTCGTGCTCGCGCGCCATGGCCGCCGCCGCGATCGCGAGCAGCGTTCCGCCCAGGCAGTAGCCGCAGGCGTTGACGCGCGGCGCGCCGGTCTCGCGCACGATGGCGTCGAGCGCCTCCATCACGCCGAGCCGACGGTAATCCTCGAGGCTCAGTTCGCGGTCGCCGGCGTCCGGATTCTTCCAGGAGATGACATACACGGTATGGCCGTGTTCGACCAGGTAGCGCACCAGCGAATTGTGCGGCGAGAGGTCGAGGATGTAGTACTTCATGATCCAGGCCGGGACGATCAGAAGCGGCGTCGCGTGCACCTGCGGGGTCGCCGGATCGTAGCGCAGCAGCTCGATCAGGCGGTTGCGCAGCACCACCCGGCCCGGGGTCGTCGCCACCTCGCGCCCGGGACGCAGGCCGGGGCCGGCGTCGCCGCCGGCCGCCCGGGCCAGGTCGGCTGCCGCCCTGGCCGCGCCGCCCACCAGGTTCATGCCGCCGCGTGCGCAGGTCTCTTCCAGCACCACCGGGTTGGTGGAGACGAAGTTCGACGGCGCCACGCAGTCGAGCAGCTGGCGCGCGACGAAGGTGACGACGTCGGCGTGGTGCTGGGACATGCCGCGTACGCTGCTGGTCGCGCGGTGCCACCACTGCTGCTGCAGCAGGAAGCCCTGGCTGAGCGCGTTCCAGGGCCAGCGGTGCCAGGCCGGATCGACGAAGCGCTTGTCCTGGGCCAGCGGGGCGACCGGTTCGGCCTGCCTGGCGGTGGCGGCGCCGGCGCAGTAGTGCAGCCAGCGGGTGGCCGCCGACATCGCGTGCACGGCCAGCTCGGCCTGCTTGTCGGGCGAGAGCAGCAGGTGGCTGCTCCAGTCGAGCCAGGCCAGGGCCTGCGCGGCGGGAGACACGTGGCCGGTGAAGCGCCCGAGCCAGGCGTGCAGCGCCAGGTCGGCCGACGCATGCCCGACCTCGGTTTCCGGGTAATGGTGGTGGGTGCCCTGCCAGGCGCTGGCGTCGCGCTCGAGCACGCTGGCGGCGGGAAAGCCGGGCTGGTTCATGGCTGGCCTCAGTGCGCGAACAGGACCGGGAGCGCGGCGCGCTCGAGCAGGATGCGGGTGACGCCGCCGAGCACGATCTCGCGGTAGCGGCTGTGGCCGTAGGCACCGCTGACCAGCAGGCCGGCGCCCGCGTCCCGGGCAATGCCGAGCAGGGCCTGGCCGGCGGGGGCCTTGCTGCGCTCGACGACGACCTCGACCTTCACGCCGTGGCGCGCCAGGTAGAGCGCCATGTCGGCGCCGGGTTCGTCGCCGTGCAGTCCGTGCTCGCGGTCCGGGTCGACCAGGGCCAGGCGCACGCTGGCGGCGCGCTCGAGCAGCGGCAGCGCGCCGCCGATGGCGCGCAGCGCCGCCACGCTGCCGTCCCAGCCGACCACGATGCTGTCGGCCATCGGCTCGCCCGCATACGAGGGCGGCACCACCAGCACCGGGCGCGGGCCGTGCAGGGCCAGGTATTGCGGCAGGCCGCGCACCGCGCCCGCATCGGGTCCGTCCTGGCCGGTGACGACGAGGTCGGCGTAGCGCGACTGCAGCAGCAGGGCGTCGCGGTTCTCGTCCTCGACCAGGCGCTCCTCGAAGGACTGCACGCCGAGCTGGCGCGCGCGCCCGGCGAAGCGTGCCAGGCTCCGGCGTGCCTGGGCGCGCAGCGCATCGTATTCGTCGCCGGGCGCCACCGCTATCGAGCCGGTGAGCATGGCGTAGGCCGGCCAGGAGATGCCGGTGGCCACGGCGCCGACCAGGTGGGCCTCGTGCGCATTCGCAAGCCAGGCGGCGGCCTGCAGCCGGGCGTCCAGATGCGGGCTGTCGTCGACGTGCACGATGATGGTCTTGTACATGGCGGATCCTTTCCTTGGAATGCCGGGCGCGTTCAGCTTCCCGCCGCACCGCGCGCCTGCCGCACGACCATGACGGGAATGGCGCTGTGCGCCAGCACCCCTTGCGTCTGGCTGCCCAGCAGCAGGGCGCTGGCCTGGCCGCGGCCGCGCGAGCCCATGACGATCAGGTCGCAGTGCAGGTCGCGCGCGGCCGCGACGATCGCGTCCGCCGGGGAGTCCGCGCGCCTGGTCGACAAGGTCGCGCCGACGCCGGCCTGGGCGGCGCGGCGTTCGACATAAGCGAGGCATTCCCGGGCTTTTTCCTCGGCCTCGGGCGCGGTGAGGACGCCGAGGACTTCACTGAAGAGGGGGCGCAGCGGCCTGACATGCAGGCCGACGACTTCGGCGCCGCAGGCATGCGCCAAGTCGACCGCGGCATCGACCGCGGCCATCGAGGCCGCGCTGCCATCGGTGGGAACCAGTATCCGCTTGAACATGCATCCCCCTGTGCGCCGCTGGGCCAAACGTCCGGATGGCGCCCCCGGTCCGGCGCGGCAATGAGAGCAGTCTGCTGCCCCGACGGGAGCGTCGCCATGATCTGGATCAAATTCGGCAGATCGGTGGAGCCGAAGCTTGCGGGGAAGGCTCGACAGCCTTGTCGCCCCGTGCCAGGCGAACAGAGGTCCCTGGACGTGAGTGCCGCCTCCGCGCGTCCGTCCTGTTCCGCGCTGGCGTCAGCGACCCGGGCCGTTGCCCGGAGCGCGGCGCGGGCCTGGCCGTACCGTGATCTGCTGGGCGTGGCGCGTGAAGCGCGCCGGGGCGGAGGCCGTCCTGCGCCCGCGCGCGCCGCTGCCGACGAGCGCCAGGTCGGCCGTGAAGCGGTGCAGCGAGAGGATGGCGGCGAGCGCGCCCAGGGCTTCGCGGCCGAGCGCCGTGTCGCCGGCCTCGACCTGGGGCGTGACCCGGTGCAGGGCGCACAGGGCGAGCGCATTGTCGGCCAGGTGGGCCTGCAGGCCGCCATAGCCGGCCGCTTCCATCAGCGCTTCCTCGTGGCGGAAGAGGGCCTCGACCTCGGCCACCAGGGTCGGCCAGGCGGCGACGAAGGCGTCGTGCGGCGCGGTCGCGAGCTGCTCGATCCGGCTGCACAGGCTCTTGCGTGCATGCCGCATCGCGCTGCCGATGACCTGCATCCGTCCATGGCCGGCGCCGCTGCGCATCATCTCCCATCCTCCATCGATCGTCGTCGAAGGGCACAGTCTCGCCGTGTAAGAAAGCGCCGGTTTGAGATACATCAAAGTGATAGACGCGGCGGCGGGCATGGGTTCTGCTCTGCCGGTGGCGGGTGGGCCAGGGTGCAGAAATGCAATCGGATGCGGGCCGGATGCGCCCAAGATGCAGTTCGGTTGGGAATCTACATTTGTACAAATGCACCTCAGCCGTTACAATACATTTCTATCAACGCGGCCACGCCGCCGCGTTCCGCTACAGCGGGCTAAGTACTCACCCAAAAATAAATGTGTTTTTGGCGGCCATAACCGGCGCGTTGCTGCGTTGGCTCCTGCTTGCAGTGCTCGCACTGCGGCGCACTCGCCGCCTTGCACCGCATCGGCAAGCCGCACCTCCGGTTCTGTTTGCCAAAATTCACATTTATTTTCGGTTGAGTACTTAGACCCGTTTCCACTTTCCTGGCAATCGCCGGCGCGCCCCGTATCCGGGCGCCGGGTCCGATTGTGTTCGCCTTGTGCGGTTCACCCCGCACGCCCACCAGGTCGGCGCAGCAGCGCCGAGCGCATCGCTCTGAAAGGACGAAGACGATGACTGTAGTAGCACCACGATGGGCCTCGCGCCTGCAACCGAATAACTTTGTACTGGCTACCGATCTCGACGGAACCCTGTTGGCCGGCAGTCCCGAAGCGCGGCGCCGCGTGCGCGAGCTGTTTCATGCGCAGGAGGAGGGCGCGAAACTGGTCTTCGTCACCGGCCGCGCGCTCGAGACCATCCTGCCGCTCCTGAGCGACCCCACCATCCCGATGCCCGACTACATCATCGCCGACGTGGGCGCCACCGTCGTCGACGGCAGGCTGCATCCGGTCGGCGATATCCAGCAGGAGATCGCCGTGCGCTGGCCCGGCTCCCAGGCGGTGCTCAGGGCGCTGGCCGGTTTCCCCGGCCTGCGACGCCAGAGCGTGCCCCAGGAAAGGCGCTGCTCCTTCCTGGTCGGCGAGGGCGCTGTCACTCCGGCGCTGCGCGCCCGGGTGGAAGCCCTCGGCTGCGACCTGCTGCTCTCGGCCGGCCGCTATCTCGACGTGCTGCCGCGCGGCGTCGGCAAGGGTCCGGCCCTGCTGCGCCTGGCCGAGGCCGTCGGCTTCGATCCCTCGACCATCGTGGTGGCGGGCGATACGCTGAACGACCTGTCGATGTTCGAGACCGGCCTGCACGGCATCGTGGTCGGCAGCGCCGAGCCCGCGCTGGTGGAAGCGGTGCGCGGCCGGCCGCTGGTGCATGTCGCCGCCGGCGAAGGCTGCGACGGCATTCTCGAAGGGCTGGCCCACCATGGGGCGCTGCGCGATGGCGGTCTCGCACCGGCGCCGGTCGCCCCGGGCGGGAACGCCAGCCTGGTGATGGTCTACCATCGCCTGCCATTCGACGAAGTGGTCGAAGACGGCGTGCTCCAGCGGCGCCGTCCGCGCAGCCCGAACGGGATCATCCCGACCCTGCTGCGTTTCTTCGCCGGCGCGCGCCGCGGCGCCTGGGTGGCCTGGTCGCAGCAGCCGAGCCGTGCGCCCGAAGGCTTCGACAGCGATGTCGCGGTCGATCCCGGACGTTATCCTCACCTGAAGGCGTCGCGCATCGCGCTCACGGCCGAGGATATCGACATCTTCTACAAGAAGTTCTCGAAAGAGGCCTTCTGGCCGATCATCTTCTCCTTCCCGGACAAGGCCGAGTTCAACCAGGCCCACTGGGAGCGCTTCCTGGAGGTGAACCGCCTGTTCGCCGAGCGGACTGCGCGCGAAGCCGAGGATGGCGCCGTGGTCTGGGTGCACGACTACAACCTGTGGATGGTGCCGGCCTTCCTGCGCCCGGTGCGTCCCGACCTGCGCATCGCCTTCTTCCACCACACGGCCTTCCCGTCCAGCGACGTCTTCAACATCCTGCCGTGGCGGCGCGACATCATCGGCAGCCTGCTGCAGTGCGACTACGTCGGCTTCCATATCCCGCGCTACGTCGAGAACTTCGTCGACGCCGTGCGTTCGTTCGCGGCGGTCGAGGTCTGCGGCAGCGCGCCATGCGCGCCGCGCTTCCTGACCTATGGCTGCGCGCTGGGCGTGGACACGATGACCACCGCCATCGTGGCCGGCGGCCGGCGGGTGGCGCTGGGTGCGCACCCGGTCGGCACCGACGCGGCGATGATCGAGGCCCTGGTCGCCTCCCCGGAGGTGCAGCACGCGGCGCAGGCGGTGCGCGACTACCTGGGCGAGGTCACCGGCATCGTCTCGATCGAGCGTCTCGACTATGTGAAAGGCACGCTGGAGAAGCTCCAGGCCTTCGAGCGCCTGCTGGAAACCCATCCGGAACACATCGGCAAGGTGACGCTCCTGAACATCATCACGCCGGCCGCCCCGGGGATGGAGATCTACGAGAGCCTGCGCGTCGAGGTCGACCGCACGGTCGGCCGGATCAATGGCCGCTACTCCACGCTCGACTGGGTGCCGGTGCGCTACTTCTACCGTTCGCTGCCTTTCGACGAGGTGATCGCCCATTACGCGGCCTGCGACATTGCCTGGATCACGCCGCTGCGCGACGGCCTGAACCTGGTGGCCAAGGAATTCGTCGCGGCAAGGAGGGCGACGGGCAGGGCGGGCGTGCTGATCCTGTCCGAGTTCGCCGGCGCGGCGGTCGAACTGCACGGCGCGCTGCTGACCAACCCCTACGATGCCAACGCCATGACGGCGGCCCTGCACCAGGCCCTGTCCATGGGCGAAGACGAGCGCGCCTATCGCACCGAGCGGATGGGCATGATCGTCGCCGAGCACGACGTGGCCCGCTGGGGCGAGGACTTCCTCGCCGCCGTGAGCGCGGCCAGCCCGAGCCCGGCCCTGGCGCCTGGCCGGAACCAGGCCGAGGCGGCCTGAATACTGTTTTAAATTAGGAAAGAACATGCGTTATCTCGTAACCAACAACGACATCCAGGCCTGGCTCGTCGCCTTCGGCATCGCCGTCGCCGTGATCGTGCTGCTGTACGCCGCCAAAGGCCTGCTGCTGCGGCGCCTCGCCCATATCGCGCCCAACACGGTGACCTATCTCGACGACCTGGCTGTCAACATCCTCGCCGCCACCCATCCCGTCTTCATCCTGATGATGGGCGTGTATGCCGGCTCCCAGGGACTGGTGATTCCCGAGCGCAGCGGCGTGTTCCTGCAGCACCTGTCCGTCACCGTCTTCCTGCTGCAGGCGGCGCGCTGGGGCGACGTCGGCATCAAGGGCTGGTTCCACCACTACCGCCTGCGGCGCAGCGCCGAGGATGCCGCCAGCACCACCTCGACCGCGGCACTCGGCTTCGTGGCGCGCACGGCGCTGTGGGTGGTGATCATCCTGATGATCCTCGATAACTTCGGCGTCAACATCACGACCCTCGTCGCCAGCCTCGGCATCGGCGGCATCGCGGTGGCGCTGGCGATGCAGAACATCCTGGGCGATTTGTTCTCGTCTCTGTCGATCGTGCTGGACAAGCCTTTCGTGGTGGGCGACTTCATCATCGTCGACGACGTGCTCGGCACGGTCGAATACGTGGGCCTGAAGACGACCCGCCTGCGCAGCCTGGGCGGCGAGCAGATCGTGTTCTCGAACAGCGACCTCCTGAAGAGCCGGATCCGCAACTACAAGCACATGCAGAGCCGGCGCGTGCTGTTCACCATCCGCGTGCCCTACAAGGTGAGCAAGGCCCAGGTGCTGCTGATCCCGCAGATCCTGCGCGAAGCGGTCGAGGCCCAGGAGCAGGCTGCCTTTGATCGCGCCCACTTCAAGGGCTACGGCACCTCCTCGCTCGAGTTCGAGACCGTCTACTACGTCAAGACCGGCGACTACAATGTCTACATGGATGTGCAGCAGGCGATCAACGTGCTGCTCTTCGAGCGCTTCGACAGCGAAGGCATCCCCTTCGCCTATCCGACCCAGCTCCTCAAGCTCGACCAGCCCGAGGCCTGGACGGAGGTGCAGGCGCCGGTGGAGGAGAGACGGGCCGCGAACGGCTGAGCTTCCGGCATTCCCGCGCGGGTATAATCCTGCCCGGCTGCCGGCGCGGCAGCCCGGGATCAGGGATGGCGGAGATGGCAGCGACATGACAGCGGAGGGCATGGCAGGCGCGCAGCAGGGCTTCCTGCTGACGCGCCACTGGAACGATCTTGATGCCGGCGTCGAGGTCGACTTCTGGCTCGCCACCGACGGCGGGCCGCGCCGCGTGCGCGTCGCGCCCCAGCCGGCGATCGCCTTCGTCCCTGTGGAGCAGCGCGAGGCCGCCGAATTCGTCCTGCGCAGCGAGCGCGGCTGGGAACTGCGCGAACTGGCGCTGGCCGATTTTCGCCACCGGCCCGTGCTGGGCCTGTACTGCCGCGGCTACCGCCAGCTGCTGCGCCTGGAAAAGCGCCTGCGCCAGCAGGGCGTGGACGTGTTCGAGGCCGACATCCGCCCGCCAGAACGCTACCTGATGGAGCGCTTCATCACCGCGCCCGTCACTTTCAGCGGCATCGCAGATCCCCGGGACCCGCGCCTGCTGTCCGCGGGCCAGCTCAGGCCCGCGCCCGGCTACCGTCCGGCGTTGCGCCTGGTGTCGCTCGACATCGAGACCACTTCGAAAGGCGAGCTGTACTCGATCGCACTGGAAGGCTGCGGCCAGCGCCAGGTCTACATGCTCGGTCCCGCGCCTCACGACCCGAACGAGGCCGCCGGCCTCGACTTCGACCTCGACTATTGCACGACCCGCGCCGAACTGCTCGAGCGCCTGGAGGCCTGGTTCCGCACCCACGATCCCGACGCCGTGATCGGCTGGAACCTGGTGCAGTTCGACATGCGCGTGCTGCAGGAGCATGCCGTGAAGCTGGGCCGCCCCTTGCGCCTGGGGCGCGACGGCAGCGCGATCGAATGGCGCGAGCATGGCGGCAAGCAGGAACACTACTTCATCTGCATCGCGGGCCGCCTGGTCATCGACGGCATCGAGGCGCTGCGCTCGGCCACCTGGAGCTTCCCCTCGTTCAGCCTGGAGGCGGTGGCCCGGCAACTGCTGGGGGAGGGCAAGGCGATCGACAACCCCTTCGACCGCATGGCCGAGATCGACCGCATGTTTGCCGAGGACAAGCCGGCGCTGGCGCGCTACAACCTGAAGGACTGCGAGCTGGTCACGCGCATTTTCGATCGAACGAATTTGCTGGAATTCCTGATGTCGCGCGCCAGCGTGACAGGGCTCGCGGCCGACCGCAGCGGCGGTTCGGTCGCTGCCTTCGAGCACCAGTACATCCCGCTGATGCACCGCAAGGGCTACGTGGCGCCGAACATCGGCGACGTGCCGGGCGGCGACAGCCCGGGCGGCTTCGTCATGGATTCGCGCTCCGGCCTGTACGACTCGGTGCTGGTGCTCGACTACAAGAGCCTGTATCCCTCGATCATCCGCACCTTCCTGATCGACCCGGTCGGCCTGGTCGAGGGCCTGCAAGAGGACGAGGCCGCGACCGTGCCGGGCTTTCGCGGCGCGCGCTTCTCGCGCACGCGGCACTGCCTGCCCGGTATCGTGCGCCAGGTATGGGAAGGGCGCGAGGCCGCCAAGCGCGAACGCAACGCGCCGCTGTCGCAGGCCCTGAAGATCATCATGAACGCCTACTACGGCGTGCTGGGCTCGTCGGGCTGCCGCTTCTTCGATCCGCGCCTGGCCTCCTCGATCACGATGCGCGGGCACCAGATCATGCACCGCACGCGCGAGCTGATCGAGGCCGAAGGCTACCAGGTGATCTACGGCGACACCGACTCCACCTTCGTCTGGCTGGGACGCGCCCACGACGACGCCGATGCCGAGCGCATCGGCCGCGCGCTGGTCGGACACGTGAACGCATGGTGGGACCGCAGCCTGCGCGAGGAACTGGGCCTGGACAGCGTGCTCGAACTCGAATACGAGGCCCATTACCGGCGCTTCCTGATGCCGACGGTGCGCGGCTCGGACGAAGGCAGCAAGAAGCGCTACGCCGGCCTGGTGGGCACGCCGGACGGCGGCGAGGAGATGGTCTACAAGGGCCTGGAAACGGTGCGCACCGACTGGACGCCGCTGGCCCAGCAGTTCCAGCAGGAGCTCTACCTGCGCGTGTTCAAGGGCCAGCCCTACGAGGACTATGTGCGCGACTACGTGGCGCGCACGCTGCGCGGCGAGTTCGACCACCTGCTGGTGTACCGCAAGCGCCTGCGCCGGCCGCTCGAGGAGTACGAACGCAACGTGCCGCCGCACGTGCGCGCCGCGCGCATGGCCGACGAATTCCACCTGCGCCAGGGCCGTCCGGCGATCTACCGCAACGGCGGTTGGATCCGCTACGTGATGACCCTGGCCGGACCCGAGCCGCTCGAGGCGCGGCGTTCAAGCATCGACTACGAACACTACCTCACGCGCCAGCTCGAGCCGATCGCCGACGCCATCCTGCCCTTCCTGGACGACAGCTTCGCGCGCCTGACGAGCACCCAGGGCGCGCTGTTCTGATCTCCCGTTTCAGGCGCTTTGCGCCGTGCGCAGCGCGTGCTGGAGCAGGATGCGCTCGAGCTGATCGAGGTTGGCCGGCTTGACCAGGTGGTGGTCGAACCCGGCGCCCTTCGAGAGCGTGAAGTCGTGCGCCTGGCCGTAGCCGGTGAGGGCGACCAGCAGGGCAGCGCGGCTGGCCGGACGCTGGCGCAGGCGCCGTGCGAGCTCGTAGCCATCGATGCGCGGCAGGCCGATGTCGAGGATGTAGGCATCGGCCCTGACCTCGTCGCCCGCCGCCAGCAGCGCTTCGGCATCGTCGAACAGGCTGACCGTGTGGCCCTGCGCTTCCAGCGCCGCGGCCAGCGAGGCGCCGGCGTCGCGGTTGTCGTCGACCACGACGATGCCCAGCGCTGCCGCAGCCGCCGGCGCGGGCGCCGTGCCGCTGTCCCCGCCTGGCGCGGTCTCGGCCGGCGCGGCGATCGTCGGCAGCGAGATCGTGAAGGTGCTGCCCTGGCCCTGGCCGCCGCTTGCCGCGGCCACCGCGCCGCCGTGCAGCTGGGCGATGCTCTTCACCAGGGTCAGGCCCAGGCCCAGTCCGCCCTGGGCGCGGTCGGGCGTGCGCTCGCCCTGGGTGAACGGGTCGAACACGTGCGGCAGCAGGGCGGGCGGGATGCCGCTGCCGTTGTCCTGCACCGAGACCACAGCCTGGCCATCCCCGCCGTCAGGAATGACGTGCAGCGCGACCTGCAGGGCGCCGTGCTGCTGGGTGTACTTGGCGGCGTTGTTGAGCAGGTTCGAGATCGCCTGCACCAGCCGGGTGCGGTCGCCGTTCACGTACACCGGCGCGGCCGGCAGCGCCACCGCCAGTTCGTGGTGGCGCGCCTCGATCAGGGGGCGCACCTGCTCGACGGCGGCATCGACCACCGCGCGCAGCTCCACCGGCTCGCGCTCCATCTGCACCAGCCCGCGCGTCACGCGCGAGACGTCCAGCAGGTCGTCGACCAGCTCGGTCATGTGGCGCACCTGGCGCTCGATGATCTCGCCGGCGCGCTGGGCATAGGCCGGATCGCCCTGGCGCAGCCGCAGCACCTGGGCCGCGGTGCTGATCGGGGCCAGCGGGTTGCGCAGTTCGTGCGCGAGCATCGCCAGGAAGTCGTCCTTGCGCTGGTTCGCCAGGCGCAGCGCGTTCTCCGCCTGCTTCTGGTCGTGGATGTCGGTGCAGGTGCCCATCCAGCGCATGATGGTGCCCTCGTCGTCGCGTACCGGCATGGCGCGCCCGAGCACCCAGCGGTAGGCGCCCGAACGGTCGCGCAGGCGGTACTGTATCTCGTAGGTGCCGCCGCTGGCCAGGCTGTCGGCCCAGGCGGCCCAGGCGGCGTCGCGGTCCTCGGGATGCAGCACGTCGGCCCAGTGGGCGCCGTCGGTGCTGCCCGGCGTCATGCCGGTGAACTCGTACCAGCGCTCGTTGTAGTAGTCGTGGTACCCGTCCGGCAGGGTCGACCACACCATCTGCGGCATGGCGTTGGCGATGGTGCGGAACATCGCCTCGCTGGCGCCCAGCGCGATCTCGCTGCGCAGGCGCTCGTTGGCGGTATGGGTGCGCTCGGCAACCTCGCGCGTCAGGGCCAGGTCTTCGGGCGTCCAGTCGCGTGGCTGCGCGGCGTTGACGAAGACCATGGCGACCAGCTGCTCGTCCTCCAGCACGGGCAGGTTCAGGAAGGACGCCGCGCTGAGCTCGGCCAGGGCATCGGCCGCGGCGGCGGTGCGGGCGTCGGCCTGGACGTCGCGGATCAACACCGGCTTGCCGCGCCTGAGCTCGTCGACGAAGTCGCCGAACTGGCGCAGGTCGATGGCCCCGGCCATGCTCTCGACGCCCTCGGCGCACCAGTCGCGCTCGATGTGCAGGGTGTCGCCGGCGGCGCCGATCAGGCCGAAGCCGGCCCGGCTCGCGCCCAGGGTCTGGCCGAGGATGCGTGCGGCGCAGTAGCTGATGTCCTCGGGCGCGCGCAGCTCGCGCAGCGCGTCGGTCAGGCGTGCCAGGGCGTCGCGCCGGATTTCGCTCTGCACCCGGTCGGTGACGTCCGAACCGAGCACCAGCACGCCGGACACGGCGCCGCTGGAGCAGCGCACCGGCTGCAGCACGAAGTCGATGTAGCGGTCGAGGACGGAAGCGTCCGGCGTGGGCTGCATGGCATACTTCGCGCCATTGGCCGAGATGGGGACGCCGCTGCGGTAGACCTTGTCGAGCATGGCGACATAGCCCTGGCTGGCGGCGTCGTTCAGCACTTCGGCGACCGTGTGGCCAACCACCTCGCGGTGGCCGATCAGGCGCAGGTAGCCCGGGTTGACGAATTCGAACCGGTGTTCGGGACCACGCAGCAGGGCCATGAACATCGGGGCTTCCTGGAACAGCTCGGCGAACTGGCGCCGGCTCTGGTAATCGTGGTCGTCGTTATCGGCCATGGTCTGGTCGTCGCGTAAAACAATAGGTGGTTGGAACTCGGCGGCAGCGCGGCCGTGCGTGGGAAACTCTTCATCATACCGCGTCGGCGCCGGTCGCGTGCGACTTCCCCGCCGGCAGCCTATTACAATCGGTCATCCATACACAAGCGGAGTGGGCACCATGGAATGGCTATCCGATCCGAATATCTGGGTGGGCTTCCTGACCCTGGTCGTGCTCGAGATCGTGCTCGGGATCGACAACCTGATCTTCATCGCGATCCTGGCGGAAAAGCTCCCGCCCGAGCAGCGCGACAAGGCGCGCCTGCTGGGCCTGACGCTGGCGATGCTGATGCGCCTGGGGCTGCTCACCATGATCTCCTGGATCGTGTCGCTGACCGCGCCCTTGTTCTCGATCGGGCAGCTCAGCTTTTCAGGGCGCGACCTGATCCTCCTGCTCGGTGGCCTGTTCCTGCTGGGGAAGGCGACGATGGAACTGCACGAGCGGGTCGAGGGCAAGGCCCACAGCCATGCGGGGCCGGCCGAATACGCCTCCTTCGGGGTGGTGGTGGCCCAGATCATCGCGCTCGACGCCGTCTTCTCGCTGGACTCGGTGATCACCGCGGTCGGCATGGTCGACGAGCTGGGCGTCATGATGGCGGCCGTCGTGGTCTCGATGGGCGTGATGCTGTTCGCCTCCAGGCCGCTCACCCGCTTCGTCAACGCCCACCCGACCGTGGTCGTGCTCTGCCTGAGCTTCCTCCTGATGATCGGCCTGTCCCTGATCGCCGAGGGCTTCGGCTTCCACATTCCGAAGAGCTACCTGTACGCGGCGATCGGATTCTCGGTGATGATCGAGGCCCTGAACCAGCTCGCGCGCCGCAATTTCGCCAGGCAGGAGGCGCACCTGCCGCTGCGCGAGCGTACTGCCGACGCGGTGCTGCGCCTGCTCGGCGCCAGGAGTGAAGAAGGAAGGGAAGGCGCGGGGCAGGGCAGGGCTCTCCACCCGGAGACCGCTTTCGTCCCCGAGGAACGCAACATGGTCAGCGGCGTGCTCAGCCTGTCGCAGCGCTCGATCCGCTCGATCATGACCAACCGCGCCGACATCTCCTGGATCGACATGCAGGCCGACGCCGCCACCATCCGCACCCAGCTGCTGGACACGCCGCACGGCTTCTTCCCCGTCTGTCGGGGCGAACTCGACGAGATCGTCGGCGTCGCCCGCGCGAAGGACCTGATGGCCGACCTCACCCATGCCGGCAGGATCGACCCGGCGCACGTGCGCCCGCCCATCATCGTGCCGGACGCGAGCGGGGTGCTGAAGGTGATGGAAACCCTGAAGCGCTCGCACGGCCAGGTGGTGCTCATCGCCGACGAGTACGGCACCATCCAGGGGCTGGTCACGCCGATCGACATCCTCGAGGCGATCGCCGGCGAGTTCCCGGACGAGGACGAGCTGCCGGTGGTGCGCGACGAGGGCCCGGGGCGCTGGCGCGTGGACGGCAGCGCCGACCTGCACTACCTGCAGCAGGTGCTGGGGACCGAGGCCCTGGTCAGCGAGAACGACGAATACACCTCGCTGGCCGGCTTCATGCTGGAGCGCTTCGGCACGCTGCCGGAAGTGGGCCAGGCGGTGGAACTGGACAACCTGCGCTTCGAGGTGGCCGAGGTACTGGACCGCCGCATCGCCACCGTGCTCGTCACGCGCGAAACGCCGGCCGCGCGGCCGGCGCGCGCTTCCTGAAACAGCCAAGCCCGCGGCCAGCCCCGGATGGCCCGGCGCGCGGGGCCCTTACTCCTCGTCGCCGGCGTTCGGGTCCGGCTCGTCCGGGCTGTCGGCCGGGGCGCCGGTGTCCAGGCGCGCCAGCGGCGCCAGCGCCGGCCCCTCCAGCACCCGGCCCTCGGGATCGAAGCGGCTGCCGTGGCATTCGCAGTCCCAGCTCATCTCGGCGCCGTTCCACTTGAGCGCGCAACCCATGTGGCTGCACTTGCCCGAGACCACGTGCAGCGCGCCTTCGGCATTGCGATAGACCGCCACCGGCTGGCCCTGCAGCTCGAGCTGGCGGCTTTCGCAGGGCTGGACGCCGTCGAGCCGGGCGCGCGCGCCGGCGTCCAGCTTCAGTTGTTCCGGCGCCGGCGCCCGGGTCGACTCCTGCTCGAAGCCCTCGGGGCGCTGGTCCTTGGCTATGCGCCCGACCCGGTACAGGTCGGCCCAGGGATTGGCCCGGCCGAGGATCTCGTCGGCCAGCAGCATGCCGGCCAGCGTGCCGTAGGTCAGGCCATCGCCCGAGAAGCCGGTGGCGATATAGGTGTTCTTCGCGTCGATGTTGCGGCCGATGCAGGGCAGCTTGTCGGGCATGCGGTAGCGCTGGGCCGACCAGCGGTACTCGACCGGGCCGAGCTTGAAGTGCGCACGCGCGAAACCTTCCAGCATGTCGTAGCGGTCGGCGCCGACCACGGCCTCGCCCAGCTTGTGGGCGGCGCCGACCACGACCAGGTAGTCACGCCCGTGCGCGCGGTAGCTGCGGACCGAATGGCGCTCGGCACCGATGCTCCAGTAGACGCCGGGCGGCGGCGGCGCGTCGTGCAGGGGCGCGGCGATGCCGTACTCGCGCACCACCCCCATCGAGGACTGCACCAGGTGGATGCCGGCCGGCGTGTGGGTGGCCAGGATCACCTGGCGGCAATGCACCTTGGCATGCGCCGTGTGCACCATGGGCGGCTCGTCGTCGACAGCGAGCACCTCGGTGTTCTCGAAGATCAGGCAATCCTCGCTGCCGATGGCCTGGGCCAGCTGGCGCAGGTAGGCGAGCGGCTGGAACTGGGCGGCGCCGTCCACACGCAGGGTGCGCACGGCGGGGATCGGCAGGGGCGCGTCGTCCAGCAGCGTGGCCTGCAGCGCGGCCGCGGCAGCAGCAGCCTGCTCGTCGCGCACCAGCTGCTCGTGGGCGGCGTCGGCGGCGATCAAGTGCCAGCCGACGCGCTCGAAGGCGCAGTCCAGGCCGAAGCGCTGCACGGTACGCTCGATCAGGTCGATCGCGGCGCCACGCGAGGCCGCGACGGCCGCGGCGGTCTCGGCTCCGCTTTCGGCGGCGATGGCCTGCAGGCTGACGTCCACGGTCGGGTAGAGGTTGCCGGTCGAGTTGCCGGTCGAGCCGTTGCCGACCTTGTGCCTGTCGAACACGGCCACGCGCTGGCCGGCCTCGACCAGCAACATGGCCGCCGTCAGGCCGGCGATGCCGCCGCCGACGATCGCAACATCGACCTTCAGGTCGGTCTGCAGCGTGGGCAGGCAGGCGCTCTTGGCGGCGGTGCCCTGCCAGAGGGAAGAGGTATCCATGGCGTGCGCTGTCCGGCTAGACCGGGATGGTCGAGGTGCCGCCGGCGGCCGAGCCGTAATCCTGCAGGCTCTTGAAGGGCAGGCGGCGCTCGTTCAGGGCCTTGAGGATGGCGTCCAGCTGCTCCTCGTTCGGCGCGATGTAGACGACGAGCTGCTCGACCTCGTCCTCCCAGTAAGGGGCGTAAGGCACGTCGGTCTCGGCCATGACCTTGGCCTTGAAGCTGCCGTCCTGGAGTTCGGCGAACAGGGTGACGAGGACGTCGGAGGTGGTGCTGTTGTTAACGGTGAGATCCATGGCGCTCCAATGCTGGTTTGTCGGGTGATGGCCCGCCGCCGCTGGTTCGATGCCGGCGCCCTGCGGCGGGCCGGTGCAGGGCGATCTTCGCCGGAAATGCGCTTTGGCGGCGCAGCTTTGCCGCTCGTCAATTTGATGCCGCCTGGCGAACGCATGCGGTTAGTGACCGGCGGTAACGTGCGCAGCGGGTGCTGTCGAAGTGCTAAGTTCGACAGCAGCAAATAACATCGATCACGCGAAAGGAGCAACATGAAAGCCGTCGTTTTCCATGACGTGGGCGACATTCGTCTCGAGGAGGTGCCCGAGCCGAAGATCGAGGAGCCGGGCGACGCCATCGTGCGCATCACCGTGAGCGCCATCTGCGGCACCGACCTGCACTTCGTACGCGGCACCTTCAGCGATATGCAGAAGGGCACCATCCTCGGACACGAAGCGGTCGGGATCGTGGAGGCGGTGGGCAGCGAGGTGCGCAACCTGTCGGTCGGCGACCGGGTCGTCATCCCCTCGACCATCGCCTGCGGCTACTGCTCCTACTGCCGTTCGGGTTATTACAGCCAGTGCGACAACGCCAATCCCAACGGGCCTGCGGCCGGCACCGCCTTCTACGGCGGGCCGAAGACCACCGGGCCGTTCAATGGCCTGCAGGCCGAGAAGGCGCGCGTGCCTTTCGCCAGCATCAACCTGATCAAGCTGCCCGAGCAGGTCACGGACGACCAGGCGATCCTGCTGTCGGATATTTTCCCCACGGGCTACTTCGGCGCCGACCTGGCCGGCATCAGGCATGGCCACACGGTGGTCGTGTTCGGCTGCGGCCCGGTCGGCCAGTTCGCGATCGCCTCCGCCAAGCTGCTGGGCGCCGGACGCATCCTCGCGGTCGACAACCTGCCGGACCGCCTCGAGATGGCGAAGCGCCAGGGCGCCGAGGTCATCAACTTCGACGAGGAAGATCCGGTCCAGGTGATCATGCAGCTTACCGGCGGCATCGGCGCCGATTGCGCGATCGATGCGGTCGGGGTGGACGCCGAGTGCCCCCATCACGGCCCGGCGGCGAAACAGGCGCAGGAGCAGGCGGACGAGTTCAGGAAAGAGCGCGAGGCCGTCGCGCCGGTGCAGCACCCCGACGGCCCGAACTGGCATCCGGGCCAGGCGCCATCGCAGGCCCAGCAGTGGGCGGTGCAGGCGCTGGCCAAGGCGGGCACGCTGTCCATCATCGGCGTCTACCCGCCGGCCGACACGTCCTTCCCGATCGGGAGCGCGATGAACAAGAACCTGACAATCCGGATGGGTAACTGCAACCACCGCAAGTACATCCCGGACCTGATCGAACTGGTGCGTACCGGCGCCATCGATCCGACCGCCATCATCACCCAGCGCGAAGGCATGGCGTCCGTGATCGAGGCCTACAAGGCCTTCGACGAGCGCCGGCCGGGCTGGCTGAAGGTGGAACTGGTCGAGCCGGGCGCAGGCGCGCAAGGCGCGAATCCCGCACCCCTTTAATCCTTAACCCTTTGAACCCACAGGAGGCTGCCATGCCACAAGGAGACAAGTCGTCCTACACGGACAAGCAGAAACGCCAGGCCAAGCACATCGAGGAAGGCTACGAGAAGCGCGGCACGCCGCCGGCGGAAGCCAAGCGCCGCGCCTGGGCCACCGAAAACAAGATTTCCGGCGGCGGCAAGAAGCACTGAAGGCTGCTGAGGGCCGGCCCGGGCCGGCGCTACAGGCCCAGCGCATTGTCGCGCAGGTATTCGTCGAGCACGTGCGCCGACGGTGACCCCGCCGCCAGCCCGACGTAGGTGTCGGGCCGCAGCAGGTAGACGGCGTCGCGCGCCAGGCCGGCGTGCGTGCAGGCTTCGCTCCAGGGATAGCTGCGCAGCGGCACCCGGTGGGTATCGCACCAGGCCTGCACCTCGGGCCTGGGCTTGCCGTAGACGTGCACCTGCCAGCCCGGACGGGGCAGGGGCGCGAAGTTGTCGCCGCCCGCGATCTCGACCCAGGGCAGGCGCTCGCCGCCGCGGATCCGTCCCGCCGTGCCGCTGTTGAGCGGCGCGTGGCGGTAGTGGAGCACGGTCTGCGAGATTGTGCGGAAGAAGTATTCTCGCGTCACCGGCAGTTTCGCGATCAGCGGCATGATGCGCGGCGCGATGCCGGTGCGCACGATCTCGGCAACCGGCCCGTCCGCGGTCAGGAAGCCGAACACGCGGTCGGTGGTCTCGACCAGGCGCCGCGCAAAGGGCAGGCGCTCGGCCTCGTAGCTGTCGAGCAGGCTGTCGGGCGCGCGGCCCTGCACCACTGCCGCAAGCTTCCAGGCCAGGTTGATGGCGTCGCCGATGCCGGTGTTCATGCCCTGGCCGCCGGCCGGGCTGTGGATGTGGCCGGCATCGCCGACCAGGAAGGCGCGTCCGCCCCGGAAGTGCTCGGCGACCCGGTGGTGTACGCGGTAGGTCGAGAACCAGTTGACCTTGTGCACGCTGATCAGGAGATTGTCGATGGCGCGCTGGCTGACGTCGGAAAACTGAAGGGTTTCCGCGCGGTCGGCGCGTTCGTCACGCACGGTACCGACCAGGCGGCCATGACCGCGCGGGGCCATGGCGAAGACCGCCAGCAGATCGGCCTCGTCGAGGTCGAGGTTCAGTTCGCCGTTCAGGGCCGGACTCTCGCCCTCGATATCGGCAACGTAGAACACCTGGCGGTAGGTGCCGCCGGGGAAGCCGGCGCCGATGATGTCGCGCACCTTCGAGTGGGCGCCGTCGCAGCCGGCGAGGTAGCGCGCCTCGACGCGCTCGGTATTGCCGGCCGCGTCGCGCAGCTGCGCCACCACGGTGTCGCCGTCTTCCTCGAAGTGCTCGAGGACGGTCTGGCGCTCGACGCGCACGCCGGCCTCGAGCAGGCGCTCGACCAGCAGGCGTTCATGCTTGTCCTGCGGATAGATGTGCAGGAAAGGGTAGGGCGTGAGCCCGGCGCCGATGGCGCCCAGTTCGATGCGCGCGCGGTGCTCGCCTTCGGTCCAGATATTGAAGGCCTTGATCGGATAGCCCTGTTCGATGACGGGCAGTGCGAGGTCGAGCTGGCGGTAGAGCTCCAGCGTGCGCGCCTGCACCGCCAGGGCGCGCGAAGTGGTGCCGGGCCCGGCGGCCTGGTCGACGACGCGCACGTCGACGCCCATGCGGTTCAGCCACAGTGCGAGTACCAGGCCGCTGGGACCGGCGCCGGCGATCAGGACCTGGGTTTGCGCCATCGTACACCTCCATGCGGGATGCCGGACAGGCGCGATGGCGGGGATGGGTGGTTCGGGCGGCGCCATCGCACACGGGCTTAGACACCGTGAGCCCGGCCGTGGGTTCCCGGCGCGGTGCGCCCTGCCTGCCCCATGCTATCGTAATGCCAGGCCGGGAGAGGCCGGAAGGAGGAACAGGTGAGTGCAGATCCATCCACGGCGCCGGGTGCGCAGGCATCGCCCGGCATCGGGCGCATCGGGCTGCTGACCGGTGGCGGCGACGCACCCGGCCTGAACGCGGTGATCCGCTCGGTCGTGCTGGCGGCGGACCGGCTCGGCTGGGAATGCCACGGCATCCGCGATGGCTTCAACGGCCTGCTCGCGCCCGCGGCCTGCAGCGGCGAACCGGTACGGCGCCTGGGCGTCGAGGACGTGCATGGGATCGGCCACCTGGGCGGCACCATCCTCGGCAGCACGAACCGCGGCAATCCCCTGCGCTATCCGACGCCCCAGCCCGACGGCAGCGTGGTCGAAACCGACCGCACCATGGAAGTCGTGGCCTTGTGCCGCGAACGCGGACTGGACGCGCTGGTCGTGGTCGGCGGCGACGGTTCGATGGGCATTGCCGAGGCGCTGCACCGCCAGGGCCTGCGCGTGGTAGGGGTGCCGAAGACCATCGACAACGACCTGGCCCATACCTTCTCCACCTTCGGTTTCGATACCGCGGTCGGCTTCGCCACCGAGTGCATCGACCGCCTGCACACCACGGCCTACAGCCAGCACCGGGTGATGGTGGTCGAGGTCATGGGGCGCTACGCCGGCTGGATCGCCCTGCATGCCGGCATTGCGGGCGGCGCCCATGCGATCCTGATTCCCGAAATTTCCTACCGCATCGAGGCGGTGGCCGACGCAGTTCGCCGGCGCGACGCCGCCGGACATCACCATGCGCTCGTGGTGGTCGCCGAAGGTGTCGCGCCCCAGTCCGGCGAACGCCGGGTGAAGGCGGCGGCGGAGGTCGGCCGGGCCGAGCGCCTGGGCGGCATCGGCGCCGAGATCGAAGGGCAGCTCGCGCACCTGACCGGCAAGGAATGCCGCACCGTGGTGCTCGGCCACCTGCTGCGCGGCGGCAGCCCCTCGGCCTTCGACCGGGTCTGCGCCTCGCGCTTCGGGGCGGCGGCCGTACGCGCCCTGGCGGCGGGGCAGGCCGGCGTCATGGTCGCGCTGGGCTGGCAGGCGATCGAACTGGTGCCCCTCGGCCAGGTTGCCGGGCGCACCAAGCAGGTGCCGGTCGACGGCGACACGGTGGCCACCGCACGCGAACTGGGCATCTGCCTGGGAGAGTGAGAAGCGGCCGCCCTGTCTTGATGCAATCCGTTAACATTTAGATACTTTTGTAATCCCTGTCTTACACCCTCGGAGCACGCGTGCCGATTCTCCGTGCCAAGTCCAGTCTGGATAATTATGGTAATTATTCAACAATATTGGACACGCATTCCATGACGCCTTCGCTCGTTACCGATGTTCCTGAAGTCGCCCAGGCCGCAAGCGCCGCGAACCCGGCCGGCGGCGCCGCAGCCACGCCTGCCAAGGACCTGTATTTCGCCCTGCTGGCCGACCCGCTGGGACAGGCCCGCGCCGCCGAGCGCTTCCTGCGCGAGCAGATCGCCAGCGTGCAGTCGATTCCCGCCGACCTGCCGCCCACCCTGGCCCAGCTGCCGGACTGGGTCCAGGCCCGCACCGATGCGGTCGGCGCCGAATACCGCGAATACCTGGAAGCGCGCAAGGCCGGCGCCCCGCGCCGCTACTTCGGCAACCGCGCCCATGCGCTCTACTTCCTGAAGTCGGTCGCGCCGACCAAGCTGGTCGACGGCGCCTGGCTCTACGGCCTGCTGCGCCACTGGGACAACCCGGACTTCCACCCACTGATCAAGACCTATCTCGAGGAACTGGGCGAAGGCGTACCGGACAAGAACCACGTCACGATCTACCGCAAGCTGCTGGCCACCCACGGCTGCGAAGGCTGGGAGCACCTCGACGAACAGCATTACCTGCAGGGCGCGATCCAGCTTGCGCTCGGCCACAATGCCGACCGCTTCCTGCCCGAAGTCATTGGCTACAACCTCGGCTACGAGCAGCTGCCGCTGCACCTGCTGATCACCTCGTACGAGCTGAACGAATTCGGCATCGACCCGTATTACTTCACGCTGCACGTCACGGTCGACAATGCCGCCACCGGCCACGCCCAGAAGGCGGTGCAGGCGCTGAACGGCCTGATGCCGCGCGTGGGCGACCGCGCCGCCTTCTACCGCCGCGTGCTCGACGGCTACCGCCTGAACGAGCTGGGCGCCGGCACCACGTCGGTGATCGCCGAGTTCGACCTGCAGGAAGAACTGGTGCACATCCTGGCGCAAAAGAGCTCGGTGGGCAAGAACATGCACTCCGATTACTGCCGCGTCGCCGGCCGCTCGGTCAACGACTGGCTGGGCGACCCGGCCCAGATCCCGGGCTTCCTCTCGGCGATGGAAAGCGCCGGCTGGATCAAGCGCGGCGAGGACGTGGAGAACAGCCGCTTCTGGCGCCTGATCCACGGCGAGCGCGCCGAGATGTTCGGCGTGTTCAGCGCCTACGAGCAGCAGGTGCTGCGCGACTGGATCGTGACCAGCCCGAACGGCCAGGGCACGGCGAAGGAAGGGCGCATGCTGACCCACCGCGCGCGCCAGCGCACGCTGGACAACCTGGGCCAGCACCTGGACCGCAGCAGCAGCTTCCCGGAGCGCGGGCTGATCCGGCGCCGCGCGGCGCGCAGCGCAGCCAACGACAGGGAAAGCGACAACGAGCTCGGCCTGCTCGAGCAGCGCGTGGCCGCTGCCGCCGGCAAGCAGGAAGCGATGGCGCTGCTGGGCGAACTGATGTCGCCGGCCCACCACCACAGTGCGGCCGGCCTGATGGCCACCCGCATGTACACCAAGCTGCTCGAAATCTGAGGCACGTACGACCACAAGATTGTCGACGGCCGGTGCGCTTCCTGGGCGCACCGGCTGTCTCCGCATGACCGCAACACAGAACGTTACAAAGATATAAAGAACCATAGGGACATTCTCGTGCACATCCTCGAACAACGATTCCTGCGTGGCCCCAATCTCCACGCCGACACCCCCTGCCTGCTGAGCGTCATCGACCTGGAGGACCTGTACGGCGTCTCCTCGAAGGACATCCCGGGCTTCAACGACGCGCTGCTTGCCCTCCTGCCGTCCCTGCACGGGCAGCTGCTGCCGACCGGCCAGCCCGGCGGCTTCGCCCAGCGACTGCGCGCGGGCACCTATCTCGCGCGCGTGGTCGAACACGTGAGCCTGACCCTGCAGTCGATGGCCGGCCCGACCGTCGGCTACGGCCGCACCCGCCCGGCCAGCGGACGCCCCGGGCAGTTCCGCATCGTGGTCCAGTACCAGATCGAAAAGCTGGCCGAGCCCGCCTTCCAGCTCGCGGTCGACGTCGTCACCGCGCTCGCCCATGGCGAAGCGTTCGACATCGAACCGCGCCTGAAGGAGCTGCGTTCGCTCGGCTCGCGCTACGCGATCGGCACCAGCACCGCCGCGGTGCTCGCCGCCGCCCACGAGCGCGGCATCCCGACCCAGCGCATCACCGAGGACGCCAACCTGTTCCAGCTCGGCTGGGGCTCGAAGCAGAAGCGCCTGCAGGCCACCACCACCGGCGACACCAGCTACGTGGCGGTGAAGATCGCCAGCGACAAGCAGCTTACCAAGGCCCTGTTGCAGGAGGCCGGCGTGCCGGTGCCGGAAGGCGCCACCGTCACCAGCGTCGAAGAAGCCCAGCGCGTCGCGCGCCGCGTCGCCAAGCCGGTGGTGCTGAAACCCCTCGACGGCAACCAGGGCAAGGGCGTGACCACCAACTGCGCCACCCCTGAGGAAGTGGCGCGCGCCTTCGAGTTCGCGCGCCAGTACGGCCGCCGCATCATCGTCGAGCGTTTCGTCGAAGGACGCGACTACCGCGTGCTGGTGGCGGGCGGGCGGGTGGCGGCCGCCTCCTTTCGCCGTCCGGCGCACGTCGTCGGCGACGGCGTCAGCACGATTACCGAGCTGGTCGAGATCGAGAACCAGGATCCGGCGCGCGGGAATGGCCACAGCAACATCCTGACCCGCATCGCGCTCGACGCCCACGCCGAAGACATGCTGCGCCGCCAGGGCTATGTGCCCGATGCGGTGCCGCCGAAGGGGGCCGTCGTCGAACTGCGCAGCAACGCCAACCTGTCCACCGGCGGCACCGCCGAGGACGTGACCGACCTGCTGCCCGAATCGACGCGCCAGCTCTGCGTGCGCGCCGCCAACAAGATCGGCCTGGACGTGGCCGGCATCGACATCGTCTGCCAGGACATCTCCCAGCCGCTGGCGGAGCAGGGCGGGGCCGTGATCGAAGTCAACGCCGCGCCCGGCATCCGCATGCACCAGCATCCGAGCAAAGGCGAGCCGCGCGACGCCGGCGAGGCCATCATCGACGGCCTGATGGGCCAGTCGAACGGCCGCATCCCGCTGGTGGCCGTCACCGGCACCAACGGCAAGACCACCACCACGCTGATGATCGCCCACGCCGCGCGCGTCGCCGGCCTCGGCACGGGCGTGACCACCACCGAGGGCGTCTTCGTCAACGGCAAGCGCCTGGTGAAGGGCGACTGCACCGGCTACTGGTCGGCGCGCACCGTACTGTCCGCGCCGGACGTCGATTTCGCGGTGCTGGAGACGGCGCGCGGCGGCATCCTCAAGCGCGGCCTGGCCTTCGACCAGTGCGACGTCGGCGTGGTCCTGAACGTGTCGCCGGACCACCTGGGCCTGGACGGCATCGACACCATCGAGGACCTGGCGCAGGTGAAGGCGGTGGTGGCTTCGTCGGCCTCGCGCGCGGTGGTGCTCAATGCCGAGGATGCGCTGTGCGTGTCCATGGTGCGCCGCGCCAAGCCGGGCGCCGAAGTGCTGTTCTTCTCGATGGAAGCCGATAATCCCATCCTCCTCAAGCACCTCGAGGACGGCGGGCGCGGCGCCTATTTCCAGGACAACGCGATCGTACTGGCCGACGGCACCCGCCAGCAGGAACTGCTGCGCGTCGAGACCATGCCGTCCAGCTACGGCGGGCGCGCACGCTACAACATCGCCAACGCGCTGGCCGCCGCGGCCGCGCTGATGGCCTCCGGCTTCTCCAACATGCAGATCGCAGCCGGCCTGTCGACCTTTGTCTCGGACAGCAAGACCAACCCGCTGCGCACCAACGTGTTCGACGTGCGCGGGGTGACGGTGATCGTCGACTACGCCCACAACGCGGCGGCCTATGCGGCCCTGGCGGAAATGGCGCGCGCGCTGCTGCCGGGCCAGCTGGTGGGCATCGTCACCGCGCCGGGCGACCGCCGCGACAGCGACCTGGTCCAGATCGGCGAGATCTGCGGCGAACGCTTCGACGAGCTGGTCGTGTACGAATCGCAGAGCCGCGGCCGGCCTGTGGGCGGCGCGGTCGACCTGATCCTCGAAGGCGCCGAGAACGTGATCGGACCGTCGGACACCCTGCACCGCGAGATCGAGGTCGACAAGGCGATCCGCCTCGGCTTGTCGCTGTGCAGCCCGGGGGACGTGCTGGTGTTCGCCTGCGGGTCCTCGCTGCAGGTGTTCATCGATGCGCTGCGCATGGACGATCCGGAAAGCGCCGACAGGATCGCGGCGCAGGCGGCGTGATCGGTTGAGGAAGGTCGACGAAGATGGCCCCGGTTTCCGGGGCCATTTTTTTGCGCCGCGGACGGCACGCCGGGCAGGGTGGGGTGTGCGGCGGTACGACCGCGTGGACACAGGTGTCCACCCTACAAAGGCGGGTTTCGTAGGGTGGACACCTGTGTCCACGCTGTCTCACGGGCCGAAACCAGGCGCCCAGACCGCGAGCCCGACTCTGTAGGGTGGGCACTCGTGCCCACGCCGTCTCACCGCATGAAACCCGGCGCCCGTCCCGCGAGCCGCCAAAAAAAAAGCGGCCCCGCAGGGCCGCTTCCACTCTCACATCAAACCCTTATACCGCTTCCGCCTCGATCCGCTGCGCGATCTCCGGCTTGGTCGGGCGCAGCGCCTCGGTCAGCTCGGAAATCGAGGAGCCGCAGCCGAATACCAGCACGTCGCCCGGCTGGCACTGGGCCAGGCCGGCGCGGATCGCCTTGTGCACGTCCAGCTCGCACTGCAGGCGGTCGGCGGCGATGCGGCCCAGGCGTGCGCCCTGGACCAGCAGGGCGGCCACGTCGCCGGCCTTGCGGCCGCGGTTCTCGGTCTCGTACACCACCAGCTCGTCGAAACCGGCGGCGCAGGTGCGGCCGATGTCGACCAGGTCGGCGTCGCGCCGGTCGCCCGGCGCAGCAACGACACCCACGACACGGCCCGGCGTCATCGCGCGCGCCGTCTCGGCCAGGGCGGCATAGGCCGCGCAGTTGTGGGCGTAGTCGACGATCACGGTCACGCCTTCGACGTCGAAGACGTTCGAACGCAGCGGGTTGTGCTTGCTGTCGGAGACGAAGCTGCGCAGGCCGGCCACGATTTCGGCGTTGCCGAAGCCGGTGGCCGCCAGCGCCGCGGTCGCGGCCAGGGCGTTGGCGATGTTGTAGCGTGCGCAGCCGTTTAGCGAGACCGGCATCTGGCGCACGTCGACCAGGGCTTCGTGGCGCGCGCCGGTGGCCAGCACCACGGTGTTGTCCTGCAGGTAGACGCCGCGCCCGCCCGACTCGAGGTGGCGCAGCAGGACCGGATTGTCGGCGTCCAGCGCGAAGTAGAGCACCTCGACGTTGTGCTGCAGGTCCTGGGCCATCGCCACGCAGTAGTCGTCCTCGGCGTTGAGCACCACGGCGCGCGAGGCGCGCTGGGCCACCACGGCCTTCACCTTCGCCAGGTCCTCGATGGTGTCGACGCCGTCCAGGCCCAGGTGGTCGCTCGAAACGTTCAGCACGACCGAGACGTCGCAACGGTCATAGGCCAGGCCGCGCTTGAGGATGCCGCCGCGCGCCGTTTCCAGCACCGCGAAATCGACTTCCGGCGAAGTCAGCAGGGTGCGCGCCGAGCGGTAGCCGGTGCAGTCGCCTTCCATGATGCGCTGGCCGTCGATGTAGACGCCCTCGGTGGTGGTGACGCCGGTGCGCTGGCCGGTCAGGCGCGCCGCGTGCGCGATCAGCAGCGAAGTGGTGGTCTTGCCGTTGGTGCCGGTCACCGCCACCACCGGGATGCGGCCGTCGTCCTGGCCGAACAGGGCCTCGACGATGGCGGCGCCGGCGTCGCGCGGGGTGCCGCGGCTCGGGTACTGGTGCATGCGGATGCCGGGCGCGGCGTTCACCTCGATGATGCCGCCTTTCTGCTCGCGCAGCGGCTGCGAGATGTCCTGGCAGATCACGTCGATGCCGGCCACGTCCAGCCCGATGGTGCGCGCAGCGCGGATGCAGATGTCGCGGGTTTCCTCAGGCAGCAGATCGGTCACATCTTCGGCGGTGCCGCCGGTCGACAGGTTGGCGTTGCCGCGCAGGTCGACCGAGACCCCAAGCGGCAGCACGGAGTCGAAGCCGTAGCCCTGTTTGGCGAGGATGGCCTCGGCCAGGGCGTCCATCGGGATCTTGGTCAGGATGTTGGTGTGGCCTTCGCCGCGCGCCGGGTTGCGGTTCTCGACTTCGACCAGCTCGCGCACGGTCGACTTGCCGTCGCCCGTCACGCAGGGGGGGCGGCGCCAGGAAGCGGCGGCAATCTTGTTGCCGGTGACGAGCACGCGGTAGTCGCGGCCTTCCAGGTATTCCTCGACGATGACGTGGCGGCTGTACTTGCGCGCATGTTCGAAGGCGCGCTCGACTTCCTCGGGCGTGGAGCAGACCGTGGTCACGCCCTTGCCCTGGTTGGCGTCGAGCGGCTTGATGGTGGCCGGGCCCGAGAGGCGGCGCGCCACGCGCTGGGCTTCTTCCAGGCGGGTGACGGTGGCGCCGGCCGGGACCGGGCAGCCGGCCTGCTCGAGCAGGGTCTTGGTCAATTGCTTGTCGCTGGCGATGCCGACCGCGATCGAATTCGTGGCGCCGGTGATGGTCGCCTGCAGGCGCTTCTGGCGGCTGCCCCAGCCGAGCTGGAACAGGTTGGCCTCGTCGGTGATGCGCAGGGACGGGATCCCGCGGCGCTCGGCCGCCGAGACCACGGCGCCGGTGCTGGTGCCGATCGCATAATCTTCCGCCGTCTCGTGCAGGGCCTTGACGGCGGCCGCGACATCGAAGTCCTCGCCGCGCTGCAGCGCGCCGATCATGGCCAGGGCCACATCGAGCGCTTCGCCCGCGACCTGTTCGGTGCGGTAGCCGCAGACGGCGCGGCGCGCGTGGGGCTTGCGCGCCACCTCCAGGCTCTGGCTGAACGTGGCGGGGGCGCCGGCCAGGCGCTGCAGCTCCATCACGACGGGCTCGACGGCGTCGGCCGCGCAGCTGAGCGCGGCCAGGCGCGCCGAGGCTTCCGGCGACAGTTCCGGCAGCAGGGCGACGAGGCGCGCCACCAGGCCGGGCGCGGCCTCCGCGCCGGCGGTATCGATGACGGCCATCAGGCACGGGGCTGCGCTGTACAGGTTGGGGCCGCGCAGGAAGCGTTTTTCGATGATTCTCATGAGATCGGGTTCCGTTTCGTCACATTTTCCAAAAATTCTTGCAGCGAGCGCGACATCGGCTTCGCCTTGGTGTCGCCTTCTTCGGGCAGGTAGTACTTGCTGCCGGCGGGGAGCAGGTGCAGGCGCACGTCGATCAGCTCGGGCGTCGCGTGCTCGCGGATGTCGGCCATGTTGGTGTTCATCGTGCGTCCGTCGACCACGGTGACCGAGCCTTCGCCGAGCACCTGGATGCCACGCCCGCGCTCGATGACCAGGGCCGTGTCCTCGTCGATGCCGATGCCCATCAGGTAGGGGTTCTGGGCCACCACCGACAGCAGGCGCGCCAGGCGCTGGCGTTCCGAGAAGTGCTGGTCGATCACGACCTTGTGCACGAAGCCCAGGCCGGCGCCGAGGCTGACCGCGCCTTTTTCCGGCAGCAGGTCGGTCTTGCCCTGGGCCAGCATGTGGCCGGACATGGCCGAGGCGCCGGCGCTGGTGCCGCCGATGCAGGCGCCGCGCACCTTGAGCGCGGTGTGCATCTCGGCGTCCAGCGTGGTGCCGCCGATGATGGCCAGCAGGCGCTTCTGGTCGCCGCCGGTCATGAAGATGCCGTCGGCCTCGGCCACCATCCTGACCTTCTCTTCGTCGTTGGCGTCCTGGCGCGAGTCGAGGCGCAGGTGGGCGCGCTGCTTGACGCCGAGGTCGCCGAAGGCCTTGTCATAGACTTCCCACATCTCGTCGGCGATCTGGCTGGCCGCCGTGATGACGACGATGCGGGCGTTTTCGCCGCCCGCCAGTTCGACGAAACGGGTCAGGATTTCCTTGTCGTGCTTGCGGTCCTCGCCACCGCCGATGATGACGAGGTGGCCGTGCGCTGCGGTCTGGTGCGGTTCCGTTTTCATGTTATTCGACGATTTTCCCGGTTGGCATATGGGTATTGCTGCAGGAAGCAGCTTCGGTTCTGGTGACGGCAATCAGGCCGGTGTCGGCATCCTTGTCGATCAGGTCGATGCCGCGCTGCAGCGCCTGCTGCAGCGGCATGCCTTCTTCGATGTAGCCGTAGACGGTGCGCGCCAGCATGTGGCGCACGATGTGTTCGCCGATGCCGGTGGCGGCCACGGCGCCCAGCGGGCCCGCATAGAAGCCGCTGCCGACGATCGCGGTGTCGCCCACGCGGCCCAGCAGGGAAGGGGCCGAGCCGCCGGTCGAGCCGGCGACCGCGAAGTGGCCGTCCGGCGTGCGCACGACGGCGCCCACCGTATCGTGGGCGGCGCCCTTCGGCAGCTGCAGCGGGGTCTTGTAGTTCCAGAAGCGCTCGAACATGCGGTTGTCGATGCCGGGCATGAGCGGCACCGAGCCGGCCAGTTCCTTGAGCAGCTTCTCGTGTTTCTCGCGCTGGCTGGCGCTGACCGGCCTGGCGGCTTCGAGGCCGAGGGCGCGGGCCAGGCGGTCGGCGCCTTCGCCCATCAGCAGCACGTGCGGGGTGTCGGCCACGGCGCGCGCCAGCAGGATCGGATTGCGCACGTCGCGCACGCCGGCGATCGCGCCCAAGCGTCCGCGCGTATCCATGATCGAGGCATCCATTTCGATGGTGGCGCCGTCCAGGCACAGCACCGAGCCGGTGCCGGCATTGAAGCGCTCGTCCTCTTCGAGCACCAGGACGGCGGCGATGGCCGCATCGAGCGCATCACCGGTTTCGAGAAATTTCTCGTGTCCGCTGCGGGCTGCGTTTTCGCAGCCGTCGGTATATTCCAGCGGTTCGCCGGCGCCACCGTGCGTCACGATGGCAAAGCCCTGCGGCTTGTGAGTGTTCTGCATCTTCCCCTCTGGTTGTCTTGCCTTTGCGCTTGTGACGCTTGGCATATCTGATAGAGGATTATGCAAAACGGGATAGAAAACACCTATCGGTAGCGCAGCCGTGTGGATGTAAGAGGAAACTTACATCGGAGACAACTTTTTGAGGGTGCTCAAGGCGCCTCCGCCGCGCAGGGCCTGCTTCAATTCCTGGGCTACCTGGACCCGTATCGCTTCCGAGACATAGGCGCCGATCGTCACCTGGGCGCCGTGCGATTCCAGGTGGATCAGCTTGCGCGTGCGCGGCTCGGGCGGCAGCACGCGCAGCCAGGTCGGATCGAGGCGGATCTCTTCGCGCCGCCCGGCATCGATGCGCTCGATGACGAGCGCACCTTCGGTGAGGGCGATGGTCTCGACATCGAGGGCATGGCGGGCGTAGTGCAGCAGCGCCAGGCCCACGGCGGTCATCTCGACCAGGGCAAAGGCCAGCACCATCCAGATGCCCTGCAGCAGGAAGACCAGGGCGATCCCGAAGGAGGCGCAGCAGAGGAGGGCGTAGAAGGCCAGCGACTGGCGCGGCGTCAGCGAGCAGTTGCGCTTGAGGGTCCAGCGGCGCGCCATGGCTCATGCTCCCGCAAGGGTGCGGCCCGCCTGGGCGCGGCGGGCGTCGGTGACGGACGAGCGGCAATCTGGCATGGCGGTCATCGCATGGTTTCCCTGGTTGCCACGATTATAGGCAGGACGGCAGCGGCGGCGGCGCGAGCCTGTGCGTGTCTGTCATGCAACGCCTGCGCGGCCGGGTCGCCAGACGGGCCCGCTTCTGGTAACATACCGCCCCTTCCAAAGAAAGGCAGACATGACGAACGCATGCGGCGTCGACTTCGGCACCTCGAATTCCACGGTGGGCTGGATCGGCACTGGACATCAGCAAGCAAGCAGCCAGCGCACGCTGCTTGCCCTCGAGGACGGCAAGCCGACGCTGCCCTCGGTGGTATTCTTCAACGCCGACGACGAGGAAGTGCGCTACGGGCGCGCGGCGCTGGCCGACTACCTGTCGGGCTACGAGGGCCGCCTGATGCGCTCGCTCAAGAGCCTGCTCGGCACCAGCCTGATGGACGGGCAGACCGAGGTGGCTGGACGCGCGCTGCCGTTTCGCGTGCTGCTGGCCCAGTTCATCGGCGAGCTCAAGCGCCGCGCCGAACGCCAGGCCGGACGCGCTTTCGACAGCGCCGTGTTCGGCCGCCCGGTCTTCTTCATCGACGACAACCGCGCCGCCGACCAGCTTGCCGAGGACACCCTGGCCGAGGTGGCGAAGAGCGTGGGCTTTCGCGAGATCGCCTTCCAGTACGAACCGATCGCCGCCGCTTTCGACTACGAATCCCAGATCGACCGCGAGGAACTGGTCCTGATCGCCGACATCGGCGGCGGCACCTCGGACTTCTCGCTGGTGCGCCTGGGGCCAGAGCGCGCCGGCCGCACCGAGCGCCGCGACGACATCCTCGCCACCGGCGGCGTGCACATCGGCGGCACCGACTTCGACAAGTACCTGAGCCTGGCCACCGTGATGCCGCTGCTCGGCTACGGCAGCCAGTTGCGCTCGGGCGCCGACGTCCCGTCGAGCTACTACTTCAACCTGGCCACCTGGCACACGATCAACCAGGCCTATACCCGCAAGAGCATCGCCCAGCTCGCCGACCTGGTGCGCGACGCACGCGAGCCGGCGCAACTGCAGCGCCTGCAGCACCTGATCGACGAGCGCGCCGGCCACTGGCTGGCGATGCAGGTCGAGGCCGCGAAGATCGGCCTGTCCGACCACGAGACGGTCACGCTGGAGCTGGAGCGCCTGGCGCCGCCCCAGAACCTGCCGGTCGAACGCCCGCAGTTCGAAGCGGCGATCGGCGGCCTGCTCGACAGCATCGACGCCACCGTGCTGCGCCTGCTGGCCGACGCCGGCGTCGCCCCGGACGCGGTCGACACCGTGTTCTTCACCGGCGGTTCGAGCGGCGTCGGCCTGCTGCGTGCGCGCGTCAAGGCGCTGGTCCCGGGCGCCCGTGCGGTCGAGGGCGACCTGTTCGGCAGCATTGGCGCGGGCCTGGCGCTCGACGCGCGCCGCAAATTCGCTTAACTTCGGCTGACAAAGGGAAGACCATGCATATCTTCGAACGTCCCATCGTGATGCTCGACTTCGAGACCACGGGCCTGTCGCCGGCAATGGGCGATCGCATCACCGAGGTCGCGGCCCTGCGCATCGAGGGCGGGCGCATTACCGAGCGCTATGTCTCGCTGGTCAACTGCGGTGTGCGCATCCCGGCCTTCATCACGGGCCTGACGGGCATCACCCAGGAGATGGTCGACACGGCGCCGCCGGCCTCGCGGGTCGTGCCCGAGCTGCTCGACTTCATCGGCGGCGACACGCTCTCGGCCCACAACGCCAGCTTCGACGAGAAGTTCCTGCTCGCCGAGAGCGCGCGCCTGGACCGCGCCTGCGGCCACGCCGGCCTGGTGTGTTCGCTCAAGCTCTCGCGCCGCGTCTTTCCCGGCATGGCCAGCTACAAGCTGGGCCAGCTCTCGCGCCAGCTCGGCATCGCCTTTCGCAGCGCCGCCCACCGGGCCGAGGCCGACGCCGAGGTGGCGGCGGAAGTGCTGATCCACATTGGCCGCCACATCGGTTCTTCCTATGGGCTGACCCAGGTCGCGCCCGACCTGCTGGTGAGCCTGAACCGGCTGGCGGCGGCCAAGGTGCCGGGCTGGCTCGATAAATACGCAGCTGAAAAAAAAGCTACTCAAATTAACTGATCGCATTACAATGCCGGCACCATGATGCGCCGTTGTATTGTCCATGTGCTGCTGTCGCTGCTCCTGCTGGTATCCCAGCAGATGGCCTTCGCACATGCGATGTCGCACTGGACCGGCCGGCTGGTCTACGCGCCGGTCGCTGCCGGCGAAGACCGCGAGCTCTCCAAGGCCCTCGCCCAGGACCAGAGCTGCAACCAGTGCCTGGCCCTGGCCCAGCTGGCGACGCCGGTCGGCAGCACGCTGCGCCAGTTCGTCCCTCTTGAGCTGCAGACCGAAGTCGTCGCCGCGCGCGCAACGCCCCAGGCTTTGCCGCGCACCGTTTGCGCCTTCCACTCCCGCGCCCCGCCTTCCTTCGTCTAGAGCTTGCCCCTGGCCCCGGGTCGTCCGCGCTTGCCGGACGCGCCGGTCTATCTCTATTCGAACCGGAAGAACACGATGTTCAAAAATACCGTTCTGTCGGCGGCGATCGCCGCCGCTTTTGCACTGCCCCTGTCCGCCAGCGCCGCGGACACCAAGGAACTGGACGCGATCCGCGAACAGATCCGCGAGATGAAGGAATCCTACGAAGCCCGCCTGCAGGCGCTCGAACAGCGCCTGCAGGATGCCCAGGCCGCCGTGGCCGAGGCCCAGAACGCCGCCGCCGCGGCGCAGCAGCAGGCCGCCGCGGTGGTCCCGGCCCCGGCCGCCGCACAAGCCGCATCGCCGCAAGTGGCGGCTGCGCCCGCCGCTCCTGCGCCGGCCGCTCCTGCGCCGGCCGCCGTGGCCTCGTCCGCCGGCGGCGTCGCCCAGCGCGACAACAGCTTCAACCCGAGCATCGGCCTGGTCCTCGGCGGCACCCTGAGCAACCTCCAGCGCGATCCCGGCACCTACCGCTTCGGCGGCTTCATGTCGCCGGAAGGCGAGGCCGGTCCGGGCAGCCGCAGCTTCAACCTGGGCGAATCCGAACTGACGATGTCGGCGAACATCGACCCGACTTTCGCCGGCCAGATCACCTTCGCCCTGAGCGGCGAGAACGAGGTCGAGGTCGAGGAAGCCTATGTGCGCACCCGCGAACTGGGCGGCGGCATCAACGGCAGGGCGGGCCGCTTCCTGTCCGGCGTGGGCTACCTGAACGCCCTGCACAGCCACACCTGGGACTTCGCCGATGCGCCGCTGGCCTACCAGGCCTTCTTCGGCGGCCAGTACAAGGTCGACGGCGTACAGGCGCGCTGGCTGGCGCCGCTGAACACCTTCCTCGAACTGGGTGTGGAGCTGGGCAACGGCCGCGCCTTCCCCGGCAACGACCGCAACAAGAACGGCGTCGGCGCCGCCAGCGTGTTCGCCCACGTGGGCGACGACATCGGCGACTCCTCGAGCTGGCGCGCCGGTCTTTCCTACCTGCGCACGCGCGCCGACAAGCGCGAATTCGAAGACGAAGGCGTGCTGAATGCCTTCTCCGGCCGCTCGACCATGTGGGTCGCGGACGCCGTCTACAAATGGGCGCCGAACGGCAATCCGACCCAACGCAATTTCAAGCTGCAGGGCGAATACATGCGCCGCAAGGAAACCGGTTCCCTGGCGTCCGGCGAGCTGGCCGACGCGTATGCGAGCACCCAGTCCGGCTGGTACCTGCAGGGCGTCTACCAGTTCATGCCGAACTGGCGCGCCGGCCTGCGCTACGACCGGCTGTCCTCGGGCACCCCATATATCGGGTTGGTCGAGAGCGGAACGCTGGGCCTCGCGGCCTTCCCGGCCCTCGCAAGCTACGCGCCGAAGCGCGCCAGCGTGATGGTCGACTACGGCCCGTCCGAGTTCTCGCGCCTGCGCCTGCAGTTCGCGCGCGACGAGGCGCGTCCTGGCGTCAGCGACAACCAGGTCTTCCTTCAGTACATCATGAGCCTGGGCGCCCACGCGGCGCACGCGTTCTAAGGAGAGCAGCATGAAATTCAACCGTTCGATCCTTCTGGCTGGCTGGGCTTTGGCCTTCGCCGCCATCGTCCCGGCCCAGGCGGCCATCAATGTGCTCACCTGCGAGCCCGAGTGGCAGGCGCTGACCCAGGAACTGGGCGGCGACAAGGTGAATGTCTCGAGCGCGACCAATGCGCTGCAGGACCCGCACCGCGTCGAGGCCAGGCCCGGCCTGATCGCCCGCACCCGCAACGCCGACCTGCTGGTCTGCACCGGCCTGGACCTGGAGGCAGGCTGGCTGCCGCTGCTGGTGCAGCAGTCGGGCAACGCAAAAATAGCGCGCGGCCAGCCGGGCTTCTTCGAAGCCGGCACCTTTGTCCCGCGCCTGGACATCCCGAACCGCCTGGACCGCGCCGAGGGCGACGTCCACGCCTACGGCAATCCGCACGTGCACCTGAACCCGCACAACATCGCCCTGGTCAGCGCCCAGCTGGCCAAGCGCCTGGCGGCGATCGACCCGGCCAACGCGGCCTTCTATGCGGCGCGCCAGAACGACTTCAGCGCGCGGTGGGCGACGGCGATGCGCAAGTGGGAAGCGCAGGCGGCGCCGCTGCGCGGCGTGACCGTGGTCGAGCACCACAAGAACATGGAATACCTGCTCGGCTGGCTCGGCATGCGCCAGGTCGGCACGCTGGAACCGAAACCCGGCGTCGAGCCGAGCGCGGCCCAGCTGGGCCAGCTGCTGTCGCAACTGAAGACCCAGCCCGCGAAACTGGTGCTGCGCGCGGCCTACCAGGATGAGCGCGCCTCGCAGTGGCTGTCGCAGCGCGCCGGCATCCCGGCGGTGGTGATTCCCTACACGGTAGGCGCCGACGCCCAGAGCCGCGACCTGTTCGCGCTGTTCGACACCACCGTGCAACGCTTGAGCGCGGCGGCGAAGTAATCGTGGAGAACGTCGACTTCCTGATCATCCTCCCCGCCTTCCTGGCGGGCCTGCTGGTATTGACCACCCACATCCCGCTCGGCGCCCAGGTGCTGCGGCGCGGGATCGTCTTCATCGACCTGGCGATCGCCCAGATCGCCGCGCTCGGCGTGATCATCGCCAGCGCCCTCGAGATGGATCCGCACGGCTGGACCATGCAGGCGGCCGCCGGCGTCGCCGCCGTGCTGGGCGCCCTGCTCCTGACCTGGACCGAGAAGCGCTGGCCCGACGTGCAGGAAGCGCAGATCGGCGTGCTGTTCGTGCTGGCCGCCACCGCCGGCCTGCTGCTGGTCGCGCACAACCCGCATGGCGGCGAGCACCTGCAGGACCTGCTGGCCGGCCAGATCCTCTGGGTCAGCTACGACCAGCTGCTCATGCCGGCGATCGGCGCGGTGCTGATCCTGGCCTTGCTGGCGCTCCTGCGCAACCGGCTCGGGCGGCTGGGTTTCTACCTGGTGTTCGCGCTGGCCGTGACGGCCTCGGTGCAGCTGGTCGGCGTCTACCTCGTGTTCGCCAGCCTGATCGTGCCGAGCCTGGCCGTGCGCCATTATCCCGAGCGCCGCAAGCTGCCCTTCGCCTACCTGATCGGCGTGGGCGGCTATGCGCTCGGGCTGGTGCTCTCGGTGGTGCTCGACCTGCCTTCGGGCGCGCTGATCGTCTGGTGCCTGGCGCTGCTGGCGATGCTGGTCTACGCCCTCGGACCGCGCCGCCCTGCGCTCTGAGGCGCCGCATCGCCCTTCCGAACAGCCCGCCGCGCGCCAGCGCGGTGGGCTTTTTTGTTGGCGCGCGCGTGGTCACGATTGCGCGCAGTCAAACTCCCGCGGCCTGCCGTCATTAAAATTTTGTTAATACTTATGAGGCTGCCTGGCGCGCATACGAACGGAGCGCGCACCGGTACGCCGCGCGTACACACGTCGACCGCCACGAGGCCAGCATGAACCGCCAGAAGCTCCACCGCGAGAGCCATCAGACCTACGTGTGGTTCCGCGAAGCCGCCGAGCGCGGCAATCCCTATGCCCAGTTCAACCTCGGGCTGCTGTACAAGAAGGGCGAGGGCATCGAACGCGACGACGCGGCCGCCTTCCGCTGGCTGCGCCGCGCCGCGCTGCAGGGCCTGGCCTTCGCCCAGAATCACCTGGGAGCCATGTACTACCACGGCCGCGGCGTCGAGGCCTGCGACGCCGAAGCCGCGCGCTGGTTCCGCCTGGCCGCCGACCAGGGCGACGCCTCGGCCCAGCAGAATCTCGGCCACATGTACCGCAAGGGACGCGGCGTCGCCCAGGATCATGAGCGCGCGCTGTCCTGGTACTACCGCGCGGCCGAGCAGGGCATGGCCAGCGCCCAGAACCTGCTTGGCGAGTGCTACCTGCACGGCCTGGGTGCGGCGGTGAACCATCCGCTGGCCATGGCCTGGTTCCGCAAGGCCGCGCTGCAGGGCGACGCCCCGGCCCAGCTCAACCTCGGGATGATGTACAAGCGCGGCCAGGGCGTGGACGCCAGCGACACCCAGGCCCTGTACTGGTTCCGCCAGGCCGCGGCGGCGGGCGAGCGCGGCGCCCAGCGCCAGCTCGGCATCGCCTATGCCGAAGGCCTGGGCGTGAAGCCCGATCCGCGCCGCGCCCTGGCCTGGCTGCAGCGCGCCGCCAGCCACGGCGACCGCGAGGCCCAGTTCATCCTCGGCACCATGTTCGCCAAGGGTCGCGCCGGCCTGCCACTCGAGCGCGACGAGCCGCGCGCCCTCGAGTGGTACACCCGCGCCGCCACCCAGGGTCACGTGGCGGCCCAGTACAACCTGGCCAACATGTACGCTCACGGACGCGGCACCGAATGCGATCCGCAGCGCGCCGTCGAGTGGTACCGGCGCGCGGCCGAGCAGGGCGCCGCGAACGCCCAGTTCAACCTTGGCGTCATCTATGCCAACGGCCAGGGCGTGGAGCGCGACGAGGCGCGCGCCGTTCACTGGTACCTGCTGGCCGCCAACCAGGGCGACGCCAGCGCCCAGAACAACCTGGGCGTGATGTACGCCAGCGGCCAGGGCGTCGAGCAGGACGACCGGCGCGCCGTCTACTGGTACGAGCAGGCCGCCGAACAGGGCCATGCCCTGGCCCAGTACAACCTGGGCGGCATGTACAACAGCGGGCGCGGCGTGGCGCGCGACCCGGTGCGCGCCTACATGTGGATGCTGCTCGCGGCCGAGGGCGGGGACGCCACCGCCAACGTCAACAAGACCATTGTCGCGCGGCGCCTGAGCCCGTCCGAAATCGGGCACGCGATCGACCTGTCCCACAAGTGGCAGCTCAGCCACCGCGAAGCGAACGCGCGCCGCCCCGGGCGCGACGACCAGGACTGATGCGCGCCGCATACGGGCTCGCGCCTTGCTGCGCCTGTCCGGCGCGCAGTCCGTATTGACGGGCTTTCTCCGGCGCCGCCATGCGCGCGCCACTCGTGGCGCCAGGCCGCTGGCGGGTCGCATCCTGCCGGGTTTCGCGTTATGATGCTTTTCGGCACATCCGCCTTCATGAACCAAGTTTCGAGAACAATATGCACATGAGACACGCAACGCTCGCCGTCGCCCTGATGATGGCCTTCGGCGCCCAGGCCGCCGATCCGGCATCCTGCCCGGCCGGCGCAGTGAAGTATCCGGTCACCCAGAAAGTCGACCAGAGCGACAACTACCACGGCACGTCGATCGCCGACCCTTACCGCTGGCTGGAAGACGCCAACAGCGCCGAAACCAAGCAGTGGGTCGATGCCCAGAACGCGGTGACCCAGGCTTACCTGGCCCAGATCCCGCAGCGCGAGGCGATCCGCCAGCGTCTCACCAAGCTGTGGAACTACGAGCGCTACTCGGTGCCGTCGAAGGAAGGCGGCCGTTACTTCTACAGCCGTAACGACGGCCTGCAGAACCAGTCGGTGCTGTACACCCTGAAGAACCTGAACGACCAGCCGCGCATGCTGCTCGACCCGAACACCCTGGCGGCCGACGGTACCGTCGCCCTGGCCGGCGCCGAGGTGAGCCCGGACGGCAAGCTGCTGGCCTACGGCACCGCGGCCTCGGGCTCGGACTGGAACGAGTGGAAGGTGCGCGACATCGAGACCGGCAAGGACCTCGAAGACCACCTGAAGTGGGTGAAGTTCTCCCAGACCGCCTGGACCAAGGACGGCAAGGGCTTCTTCTACAGCCGCTACGACGAGCCGACCGAGGCCACCAAGCTGGCCGCCGTCAACTACCACCAGAAGCTCTACTTCCACAAGATCGGCACCCCGCAAAGTGCCGACACCCTGGTCTATGACCGTCCCGACGAAAAGGAATGGGGCTTCCGTGCCCAGACCACCGACGACGGCAAGTACCTTCTAATCACGGCGACCAAGGGCACGGCCCACAAGTACCGCATCTTCTACAAGGACCTGTCCAAGCCCGATTCGAAGGTCGTGCCGCTGATCGACAACTTCGACGCTGCCTACGACTTCATCGACAACGTCGGCGACGTCTTCTACTTCAGTACCGACCGCAAGGCGCCGCGCCAGCGCATCGTCGCGATCGACCTGCGTAAACCGGCTGAAGCGAACTGGAAGCAGATCATTCCGGAAACGGCCGAGACGCTGAACGGCGCCCACATCATCGGCGAGCGCATCATCACCGAATACCTGAAGGATGCGCGCAGCGTCGTGCGGGTGAGCGACCTCAACGGCAAGCTGGTGCGCGAGATCGCGCTGCCGGGCATCGGTTCGGTCTCGGGCTTCACCGGCAAGCGCGGCGACACGGAAACCTTCTTCTCCTTCACCGGCTTCACCACCCCGACCACGATCTATCGCCTGGATATGAAGACCGGCAAGACCAGTGTCTTCCGCCAGCCCAAGGTCGACTTCGACCCGAATGCCTACGAGACGCGCCAGCAGTTCTACACCAGCCGCGACGGCACCAAAGTGCCGATGTTCATCGTCTCGAAGAAGGGCCTCAAGCTGGATGGCAACAACCCGACCTACCTCTACGGCTACGGCGGCTTCAACATCTCGATGCTGCCGGGCTTCTCGCCGGCCAATTTGGCCTGGATGGAAATGGGCGGCGTCTACGTCGTGGCCAACCTGCGCGGCGGCGGCGAGTACGGCGAATCCTGGCACCAGGCCGGCACCAAGCTGCAGAAGCAGAACGTGTTCGACGACTTCATCGGCGCGGCCGAGTGGCTGGTGACCAACAAGGTGACCCAGCCAGCGAAGCTGGCAATCGGCGGCGGCAGCAATGGCGGCCTGCTGGTGGGCGCGGCCATGACCCAGCGTCCGGACCTGTTCGGCGCCGCCATCCCGATGGTCGGCGTGATGGACATGCTGCGCTTCCACAAGTTCACCATCGGCTGGGCCTGGACCTCGGACTACGGCTCGTCGGAAAACCCGGAAGAGTTCAAGGCCCTGGTCAAGTACTCGCCGCTGCATAACCTGAAGCCCGGCACGGCCTATCCGGCGACCATGGTCACCACCGCCGACCACGACGACCGCGTGGTGCCGGCCCACAGCTTCAAGTTCGCCGCGGCGGCCCAGGCTGCCCAGGCCGGCTGCAACCCGGTGATCATCCGCATCGACACCAAGGCGGGCCACGGCGCCGGCAAGCCGACCGCCAAGCAGATCGAGGAAGTGGCGGATCGCTGGGGCTTCCTGACCCGCGCGCTGAAGATGTAATGGCGGGCGTATCGGGCGGCGCTAGGGCCGCCTGATCCGCAAAGAGATCGGGCCAGCCGAATCGTGGGATTCGGCTGGCCCGATTTGTATTTGTGTAGCGATTATTACGGCTGCTGAGGTGGGGCGGATCACGGGTACGACCACGTAGGCTCAAGAGCCCAACCTACCGAACCCAGCGGCGCGATTCTTCCGCTGGCGGCCACAGAGAGTAGGGCGGGTACGCGTACCCACGCGGTACGTCCTGCGAAACGCGCTGTGCTGATTCTATTGTTGGCGCTTGCATTGGCGCAGGGTGGGCACCTGTGCCCACGCGGTAGGGCATATGAACAGATGCGACCCGTGAAAACATCTGTTTACGCATGAAGACAAATGTCGGATCAAAAAAGAGCCGCCTCGAACGACGCTTATCGGTGCACCACCACCAGCAGCGCCTTCGCCTCGGTCTTGCCCACATTCCGGATCACATGATCCTGGTCCGCCGGATACCTCGCCGTACCGCCCGCCTTGACCTTGCGCTTGGACGACCCGACTTCCACCTCGAGCGAGCCGTTGATGACCGTCATGTGCTCCTTGGTGCCCGGGTCATGGGCCTGGGAAGCCAGTTCGCCGCCCGGCGCCAGGGTCAGCTCGTACCATTCATACTGTCCGGCCAGCTCCATCGGCCCCAGGATGCGCAGGGTATAGCCGGCGTGGGTGCCGGGCAGGGTGGGGGTCTCGTGGGCGTCGAGCACGCGGATGGCTTCCACGTCGCGGGTTTCCGAGGCCAGCAGTTCGCCGATCTGCACGCCCAGCGCATTCGCCAGACGCCAGGTAATGGCAATGGTAGGATTGGCCTTCTCGCGCTCGATCTGGGACAGCATCGACTTCGATACCCCCGCGATGCGCGACAGGTCCTCCAGCGTCAGGCCGCGCGCCAGGCGCAGGCGCTGCAGGGTGGCGCCGACTTCCGGCGGGGCGTTATTGGTCGTAACCAGGGTCTTCATCTCAAAAAAGCCAGCTCTAGTAAATGGAGGGCGCCGCACCCTGCCAAGCGATCTTGCCAAGTTCGGCCGGTGGGCGTAATATTCATTATATTGAATTTTAGTTCGAAATACCGAAAACGTGACAAGGCATTGAATCGGTACAAAGAGCGGTCAACGGTACAGCATAGTCCAACAGTCGGTCAAGCCGGCATCACAGACAGGAAATGACATGAGCGAACAAGGGAAGAACGCGTTTTACACCGGCCTGCAGCAGAGCCTCTCCACGCTGCGCGACCAGGGCCTGTTCAAGCCCGAGCGCGTGCTGGCTTCGCGCCAGGGCGCCGAAGTCGTGGCCGACGATGGCCGCACCCTGATCAACATGTGCGCGAACAACTACCTCGGCCTGTCGGGCGATCCGGAAACCCAGAAGGCCGCCGAAGCCGCGCTGGCCAAGTACGGCTACGGCCTGTCCTCGGTGCGCTTCATCTGCGGCACCCAGACCGTGCACAAGGAGCTCGAGCAGGCCCTGTCTCGTTTTCTGGGTACCGAAGACACCATCCTCTACGCGGCGGCCTTCGATGCCAACGGCGGCGTGTTCGAGCCGCTGTTCGACGAGAACGACGCCATCATCTCGGACGCCCTGAACCACGCTTCGATCATCGACGGCATCCGCCTGTGCAAGGCCGCGCGCTACCGCTACGCCAACAACGACATGGCCGACCTCGAGAAGCAGTTGATCGCCGCGACGGAAGCCGGCAAGCGCCACAAGGTCATCGTCACCGACGGCGTGTTCTCGATGGACGGCACCATCGCCCAGCTCGACAAGATCGTCGAACTGGCCGAGAAGTACGGCGCCCTGACCCTGGTCGACGAATCGCACGCCTCCGGCTTCATGGGCGCGACCGGTCGCGGCACCCACGAGCACTGCGGCGTGCTGGGCAAGATCGACATCATCACCGGCACCCTGGGCAAGGCCCTGGGCGGCGCGATGGGCGGCTTCACCTCTGCTCGCCGCGAAGTCATCGAGACCCTGCGCCAGAAATCGCGTCCTTACCTGTTCTCGAACACCCTGGCCCCGATGATCGCCGGCGCCTCGCTGTCGGTGCTGGAACGTATCAGCAAGTCGACCGAGCTGCGCGACCGCCTGATGGAGAACACCGCCTACTTCCGCAGCGAGATCGAGCGCATCGGCTTCACCATCAAGCCGGGCACCCACCCGGTGGTGCCGGTGATGCTGTTCGACGCGCCGGTGGCGCAGAAATTCGCGGCGCGCATGTTCGAACTGGGCGTGCTGCTGTCGGGCTTCTTCTACCCGGTGGTGCCGATGGGCCAGGCGCGCGTGCGCGTCCAGCTCTCCGCCGCGCACACCCGCGAGCAGCTCGACAAGGTGCTGGCCGCCTTCGAGCAGGCCGGCCGCGAGCTGGGCATCATCAAGAATAACTAATCAGGCTTCAAGGAATAACAGTCAATGGAACGTATCCTCATCATCGGCGCCAACGGCCAGATCGGCAGCGAACTGGTCACCGCACTGGCAGAAAAACACGGCGCCGGGAATGTCCTCGCCACCGACATCGGCAGCACCAACGTCTACGGCGCCGCGCGCTATGCCCAGCTCGACGTGCTGGACAAGGAGCGCCTGGCGGCCGTGGTCCAGGACGAAGGCGTGACCCAGGTCTACCAGCTGGCGGCGCTGCTGTCGGCCACCGGCGAAAAGGCGCCCCTGAAGGCCTGGACCCTGAACATGGACGGCCTGCTGAACATCCTCGAAATCGCCCGCGAGCGCGGCGAAGCCGGTAAACCGCTGAAGGTGTTCTGGCCTTCCTCGATCGCGGCCTTCGGCCCGAACACCCCGGCCGAGAACACCGCCCAGTACACGATCATGGACCCGACCACGATCTACGGCATCAGTAAACTCGCGGGCGAACGCCTGTGCGAGTACTACCACACCAAGTACGGCGTGGACGTGCGTTCCATCCGCTACCCCGGCATCATCAGCTACAAGTCGCCCCCGGGCGGCGGCACCACCGACTACGCCATCGCCATCTTCCACGCGGCGCTCAAGGGTGAAACGTATGAGTGCTTCCTCGGCCCGGAAACCACGCTGCCGATGATCTACATGCCGGACGCGATCCGCGCCACCATCGAGCTGATGGAAGCCCCGGCCGGGAAGGTGGCGATCCGCTCCTCGTACAACGTCGCCGGCGTCTCCTTCAACCCGCGCGAACTGGCCGCCGCGATCAAGAAGGCCGTGCCGGCATTCGAGATCGCCTACAAGCCGGACAGCCGCCAGGCCATCGCCGACACCTGGCCGAAGAGTCTGGACGACAGCCGCGCGACAAGTGATTGGGGCTGGAAGGCCCGGAGCGGCATCGAGGAAATGGTGGCGAGCATGCTCGAGAACATCGACGTCGGCGCCACGGCGTAACAACGCCACTCGAACAAACAAAATAATAGAAACGTACAGCGAGACAAGACAGATGGACATGAGCGTTTTCGATCTTTTCAAGATCGGTATCGGCCCATCGAGCTCCCACACGGTGGGCCCGATGGTGGCGGCGCGCCGCTTCCTGCTCGAATGCGGCAGCCTTGACGAGGCCGTCGGCGTCGAGGCCCACCTCTACGGTTCGCTGGCGCTGACCGGCGTCGGCCACGCGACCGACAAGGCGGTGATTCTCGGCCTGATGGGCGAGACGCCGCAGGACATCGACCCCGACAGCGTCGAGGACAAGCTCGCCGACGCCGAGCTCGATGGCGTGCTGCGCCTGCTCGGCACGAAGGAAGTGCCGTTCTCGGCGCGCACCGGCCTGGTCTGGCACAAGTCCTCGACCCTGCCCGAGCACCCGAACGGCATGCGCTTCGTGCTGCAGCTGCATGACGGCAGCGTCATCGAGCGCATCTATTACTCGGTCGGCGGCGGCTTCATCACCGCGGCCGGCGAAGCGCAGACGCGTGCCGCCGAGGCGCCGAAGCTCGAGGTGCCGTTCCCCTTCGATACCATGAGCGAACTGCTGGAGCAGGGCCGCAGGCACGGCCTGGCGATTCCGCACATGCTGCGCGCGAACGAACTGGTGCGCATGAGCGAAGCCGAGCTCGACGCCGGCCTGGACCGCATCTGGACCACGATGCGCGACTGCATTGCCCACGGCCTGGTCACCGAAGGCCAGTTGCCGGGCGGCCTGAACGTCAAGCGCCGCGCGGCAAGCCTGTGGAAGCAGGCCCACTGCACGGAGGGCAAGCGCGTCAACGAACTGCCGCACGACGCCACTCACCACGTGACCCTGTACGCGATGGCGGTCAACGAAGAGAACGCCGCCGGCGGCCGCGTGGTCACCGCCCCGACGAACGGCGCGGCCGGCATCATCCCGGCGGTGCTGCGCTACTACGCCGAGGACTGCCGCCCGAGCGACCCGGTGAAAGGCATCCGTGACTTCCTGTTGACCTCCGCCGCGATCGGCATGCTGTGCAAGAAGAACGCGTCGATCTCGGGCGCCGAGATCGGCTGCCAGGGCGAAGTCGGCGTGGCCTGCGCCATGGCCGCGGCCGGCCTGGTGGCGGCCCTCGGCGGCTCCAACGAGCGCATCGAGAACGCGGCCGAAATCGGCATCGAGCACCACCTGGGCATGACCTGCGACCCGATCGGCGGCCTGGTGCAGATTCCCTGCATCGAGCGCAACGGCATGGGCGCGATCAAGGCGATCACGGCGGCCTCGCTGGCCATGAAGGGCGACGGCACGCACTTCGTCAGCCTCGACAACGTAATCGAGACCATGCGCCAGACCGGGGCGGACATGCAGGCGAAGTACAAGGAGACCTCGCTGGGCGGGCTGGCGGTGCACGTGGTGACCGTGAATCACGCGGCTTGCTGAGCGCAGGCCTGCACGCCGTGATCCGCTAAAGGACTTGCGGAACGCGGCCCCGACCGTAGGGTGGGCACGCTGTTCAGCACAGAGACATAGGTAACACTTGTCTAGAGACATAGGTAACACCTTTTATGATCATTGCACAGCTAACAAGTGGAGCGTGCAATGCCTTGGAAGGAAAGTTCCCGTATGTCCTCGCGTCTTGAATTTGCCATGCTGGCGGGTGCGTCTGACAGCAACATGACAGCGCTTTGCCAGTCTTTCGGCGTAAGCCGAAAGACTGGCTACAAGTGGCTCGATTTGTATCGGAAGCACGGCCCGGAAGGGCTGCAAGAGCGCTCACGCCGTCCTCTGTCGTCGCCCAAGCGATGCGGTGCCGAGTTGGAGGCGGCAGTATTGAACCTGCACGACAAGTATCCGTGCTGGGGTGCCCGCAAGCTCAAAGCACTGCTACCCGAGGCCGTGGGCAAACCGCATCCGAACACCATTGCTGCCATTTTGAGGCGACATGGGCGCCAGCTGGTGCCTCATGTCGGCCAGACCAAGTCTGCCAAGGGACGCTTCGAACACGAGGAACCGAACAGCTTGTGGCAGATGGATTTCAAAGGCCATTTTGCCCTGACCAATGCAGCGGCCGGCCGCTGCCATCCATTGACAGTACTTGATGATCACTCCCGCTTTTCGCTGTGTCTGGCTGCATGCTCCGGCGAAGACGGCCCGCAGGCAAAGGCTGTGCTCACAAAGACGTTTCAAAAATATGGGCTGCCTCAGCGCATTACCTGCGACAACGGTGCGCCTTGGGGAACAGCCGGGCATAAAACCATCTCGCGGCTGGAGGTGTGGCTGATACGCCTGGGTATCCGCGTCAGCCATAGCAGTCCGCACCATCCGCAAACGCAAGGCAAGGACGAGCGGTTTCACCGCACGCTCAAACGAGAACTGCTGGAGCGATACGGTTTCGGCTCGCTCGCCGCGTGCCAGGACGCTTTCGATGCCTGGCGTGACCAGTACAACCTGATCCGTCCCCACGAGGCACTGGGACAGCAAGCTCCCGCCACCCGCTACCAGCCCAGTGCGCGCAGTTTTCCTTCCCACCTCCCGCCGATCGAATATGACGACGGCGATATCGTGCGCACCGTGCAGCGGCATGGCCAGATCAATTTTAAGGGCCGGAGTTACTTCGTCGGTGAAGGCTTGTACCAAGAACCTGTAGCGATCCGAGCGGCGGACCAGGACGGCGTCTTCAACGTCATCTTCTGCCACCAACAGGTTGCACAGATCGACCTCGCCAGCAGCTAAAATAGCACCACGCAGTGTTACCCATGTCTCTAGACAGGTGTTACCTATGTCCCTGTGCTAAACACACGCCGTGCCCACGCGTATGCCGGCGCATTGGCAGCGCAGGAAGACATCGAAACCGACGCGTTACCGGAGCGCTTCAGGGGCGCCGCCGGGACGCGTCTTTTTTAACCGGAGCTCGGCCAACACAGCGCAGATGTCCGCGTGGGCACGGGGTGCCCACCCTACGGTCACGGTCCAGGACGCCGGAAACGCAAACGCGATTCCGCTTTGGTCCGACGACGCCAATCTCGACCGCACATACGTAACTGGCCGGCCCGCACTATAATAAAGAGATCAACGCGAGCCCAACCGGATCATCAACGTATGCAATATGTCTCTACCCGCGCTACGAGCGCATCCGCTTCCCGTAATCCGGAATCCTTCTCCTCCATCCTGCTCGGCGGCCTGGCCCCCGACGGCGGCTTGTTTCTACCGGCCGAATACCCGCGCGTCAGCGGCGAGGAGCTCAACGCCTGGCGCAGGCTGTCCTACGCCGAACTGGCCTATGAAATTTTGCGCAAGTTTGCGACCGACATTCCGGACGCCGACCTGAAGGCACTGACCAGCAAGACCTACACGCCCGAGGTCTACCGCAATGCGCGCGAGGATGAATCAAGCGCGGACATCACGCCGCTGCGCGTGCTGGAAGACGAGGGCGGCCGCAAGCTGGTCCTGCAGGCGCTGTCGAACGGCCCGACGCTCGCGTTCAAGGACATGGCCATGCAACTGCTCGGCAACCTGTTCGAGTATGCGCTGGCGAAGAACAACGACGAGCTGAACATCTTCGGCGCCACCTCGGGCGACACCGGCAGCGCCGCCGAGTACGCGATGCGCGGCAAGCGTGGCGTGCGTGTGTTCATGCTGTCGCCGGCGAACAAGATGAGCGCCTTCCAGACCGCCCAGATGTTCAGCCTGCAGGACCCGAACATCTTCAATATCGCCGTCGAAGGCGTGTTCGACGATTGCCAGGACATGGTCAAGGCGGTCTCGAACGACCTCGCGTTCAAGGCGCGCCACAAGATCGGCACCGTCAACTCGATCAACTGGGCGCGTGTGGTGGCCCAGGTCGTGTACTACTTCCGCGGCTACCTCGCGGCGACCACCAGCAACGACCAGAAGGTCTCGTTCACCGTCCCGTCGGGGAACTTCGGCAACATCTGCGCCGGCCATATCGCCCGCATGATGGGCCTGCCGATCCACAAGCTGGTGGTGGCAACCAACGAGAACGACGTGCTCGACGAGTTCTTCCGCACCGGCCGTTACCGCGTCAGGAAGAGCGCCGAGACCTTCCACACCAGCAGCCCGTCGATGGACATCTCGAAGGCCTCGAACTTCGAGCGCTTCGTCTACGACCTGGTGGGACGCGACAGCGAGCGCACCCATGCGCTGTTCCGCAAGGTCGAGACCCACGGCGGCTTCGACCTGTCGGGCGGCCCGGGCAGCGACGGCGACGAGTTCGCGCGCGTGGGCGAATTCGGCTTCGTCTCGGGCAAGTCGGTGCACGCCGACCGTCTCGACACCATCCGCATGGCCTATGACGACTACGGCATCGTGATCGACACCCACACCGCCGACGGCATCAAGGTCGCGCGCGAGCATCTCGACGATGGCGTGCCGATGATCGTGCTCGAGACCGCGCTGGCGGCGAAGTTCAACGAGACCATCCTGGAAGCCCTGGGCACGGACGCGCCGCGCCCGGCCGGATTCGAGGACCTCGAGGCGCTGCCCCAGAAATTCGTGCTGATGCGCCCGAACGTCGACGAGATGAAGGCCTTCATCGCCGCGCATACCGGACTGTAAGAATCATGACCGCATCAAAAGACCACGCTTCAAAAGACCAACCCGCGACCGACAAACCCGTGCGCGCCATGCTGAGCGTGCGCGAGGCGCTCGATACGCTGCTGGCCGCCGCGGTGCCGGTGGCAGAGATCGAAGAAGTGGCAACCATCGAAGCCAACGGCCGCGTGCTCGCCCAGGACCAGGCCTCGACCATCGACGTGCCGTCGGCCGACAACACCCAGATGGATGGCTACGCCGTGCGCACGGCCGATTGCGTCAACGGCGGCGCCAGCCTGCGCATCGCCCAGCGCATCCCCGCCGGCAGCGTCGGCGAGCCGCTCGAACCCGGCACCGCCGCGCGCATTTTCACCGGCGCTATGATCCCGCCGGGCGCGGACGCCGTGGTGATGCAGGAGCAGTGCGAAGCCCAGGGCGACACCGTCGTCATCCGCCACACCCCGAAGGCGGGCGAATGGATCCGCCGCACCGGCGAAGACATTGTCGCCGGCTCGACCATCCTGGCGGCGGGCACGCGCCTGCGCAGCCAGGAGCTGGGCCTGGCCGCCTCGGTGGGCCTGGCCAGCCTGCCGGTGCGCCGGCGCCTGCGCGTGGCCGTGTTCTTTACCGGCGACGAGCTGACGATGCCGGGCGAAGCGCCGGGGGGCAAGCTGGCCCCGGGCGCGATCTACAACTCGAACCGTTTCACCCTGCGCGGCCTGCTCGAGAACTTCGGCTGCGAGATCACCGACTACGGCATCGTGCCCGACTCGCTGGACGCCACGCGCGCGACCCTGCGCGAAGCGGCGCGCGCGCATGACCTGATCATCACCTCGGGCGGCGTCTCGGTGGGCGAAGAGGATCACGTCAAGCCGGCGGTGGAAGCGGAAGGGCAGCTGGGTATGTGGCAGATCGCCGTCAAGCCGGGCAAGCCGCTGGCCTTCGGCGAGGTGCGCAGGAGCGAAACGGCGGGCGGCAAGTGCTTCTTCATGGGCCTGCCGGGCAACCCGGTGTCGAGCTTCATCACCTTCCTGCTGTTCGTGCGCCCCTTCCTGCTGCGCCTGCAGGGCGTGAGCGGTCCGGTCGAGCCGCGCGCCTACCAGATGCGCGCCGACTTCAGCCTGCCCAAGGCCGACCGCCGCAACGAATTCCTGCGCGTGCGCGTGAACGCGGGTGGCGGCCTGGAGCTGTTCAGCAACCAGGGCTCGGGCGTGCTCACCTCCACCGTGTGGGGCGACGGCCTGGTCGACAACCCGCCGGGACGCGTCATCAACGAAGGCGACATCGTGCGCTTCATTCCCTTCGCCGAACTCCAGCATTGAGAACCATGCACATCGAATTGCGATTTTTCGCGTCCGTGCGCGAGGCCGTCGGTCTCGCCCAGGAACGCATCGAACTGCCCGAGACCGTCCGCACCGTCGGCCAGGTGCGCGAACACCTGATCGCGCGCGGCGGCGTCTGGAGTGAAGCCCTGTCCCACGGGCGCGCGCTGCGCATGGCCTTCAACCACGTGATGTGCGGGCCGGAGACGCCGGTCCAGGAGGGCGGGGAAGTGGCCTTCTTCCCGCCGGTGACCGGGGGCTGACGGCGGGCTTTTCACGCGCCCTGGGGCTGTGGCCTGTGCTGCCGGTGGCGTGCTGAATCCGCGTGGGCACGGGTGCCCACCCTACGGGATACGCCAACGGCTCCGATCGCCTGGAACCGGCGCAATTACAGCGCCACGATCTGCTTTTCCGCCAGCGCCAGCAGTTTCGCGCAGTTGTCGCTGCGGCCGCCGAAGTCGCGCCAGGCCGTGGTGCGGGCCACTTCCTGCCACTTCCTGAGCGACTCCGCATCCATGTCGGCCACGCGCGCACCGGCGCGGGCGTAGTAGCCCGCGACCTGCTGGTCGTCGGCCATGGCCATGCGCAGCGCGAATTTTTCGAGGTCGGCGCCCACCTGCATGATCGCGGCCTGCTGCTGCTTCGTTAAACGCGCGAATACCGTCTTCGACATCAGCAGCGGTTCGAGCATGAACCAGTAGCCGCCGCCACGCGCGGTGGTCAGCGAGCGCGCCACGTCGTGCAGGCGGAAGGTGATCAGCGAGGTCGACGAAGTGAAGGCGGCGTCGAGGGCGCCGCTCTTCATCGCGTTGTGGATCTCGTTCGAGGGCACGTTGACGATGGACGCGCCGGCGTCCTGCAGGATCAGGTCCATTTCGCGCGAACCGCCGCGCGCCTTCAGGCCCTGCACGTGTTCCGGACGCAGGATCGGTTCCGCCCCGCGCGACGCCACGCCGCCCGCCTGCCAGATCCAGCTGATCACGGCCAGGCCCTGGTCGTCGAGGATGCGGGCCAGTTCCCTGCCGACGTCGGCATTCTTCCAGGCGTAGCCCTGCTGGTAGGACGTGACCAGGCCCGGCATCAGTCCGATGTTGGCTTCCGGCGCCTCGGTGCCGGCATAGGACAGGGGCACCAGGGCCAGGTCCAGCCCACCCTTGCGCAGCGCGCCGAACTGGGCATTGGGCGCCATCAGCGTCGAATTCGGGTAGATCGAGAACTTCAGGCTGCCACGCGTGCGCTTTTCGACTTCGGTGGCGAACATGCGGCACAGGCGGTCGCGGAAGTCGCCTTCCGTGATGCTGCCGCCGGGGAACTGGTGCGAGATGCGCATGGACTGGGACGCGGCCCAGGCGCTGTGCATCCAGAGGGGACTGGACGCGATCGCGCCCAGCACTGTCCTGCGGGCCATGGACGGCCGTGACATTTCCGACATACTCATCCTCCAAGATGATTAAACCGAAGTACCGGGCGAATCGTGCGTCCATCGAGGGAGCGCATCGTTCACTTTCGTGCGTATAAGAATATTCCCATGAACATGGTTGTCAAGAAGAATATTGTTGTCTTAACAAATGCATGGTGAATAACTCGGTAGTATCAGCCACCCCCATAGGGCGGGACTGATGCTCATCAAGGAGGAAAAGCGCCCCGGCGCGGCGGGAAATGCCGCAGCCGTGGCGTTGCGCCCGCGAGACGGGTCAGCTTCCCGGCAGGCGCGGACCGGAGGCGCGCGATCCGGTGGCGGTGCCGATTGCGACGCCAAGCGCGACACCAAGCGCGACGCCGAGCGCCAGGCTGTCGAGCGCGAGGCCGAGTGCGGTCCCGATACCGATGCCGACCCCGAGACCGCGCAGGATGCCTGTTTTTTTCGTGCCCGTTTTCATCGTGGGCGCGGCCTTATTTTTTCTTGTCGAGACGCTCGCAGACTGCGCAATCGAGCCCCTTGCGCATGTTGTAGTAGCGCCGCCCGACGAAGAGCGCCGAGGCGATCGCCGCCCAGGCCAGGGCCGAGGGCCAGGCGCGCGCGAAGGCTTCGCCGCGCATCAGTACGTCGACCGCCAGCAGCAGTGCGGACATCGAGACGACGGCGAACAGGTACTGGCCGATCCAGTGGGCGGTGCTGGGCATGGTCTGCTCCTTAGAGGTTCTTGAGGAAGGCGCGCAGGGCGTCGCTGACGGCGCGCGGCTGGTCGAACATGGCGTAGTGCCGCGCGTTGTCGATCGCGATCACCTCCAGGCGCGGCGTGCCCTGCATCAGTTCACGATAATACGCGACCTTCTGGGGTGCGGTCACCCCGGCCTGCATCGCGTCGAGGGCGAAATACGGCGCCATCACCAGCACCGGTGCGGTGATCGCGGGCAGTTGCGGGCGCAGGTCGAGGGTGGCGATGCCGGCCGCATAGGCGGCCATCGCGGCCGGATCGCTGCGTGCGCTCAGTTTCGCCAGCTCGTCGCCCTTGTCCATGTCGACCACGCCGATCGAGCGCATGTACCGCTTCTGCTGCGCGGCGAACGCCGGGCCCGTGACCGCCGCCATGCGCGCGCGCATGTCCTCGGCAACCTGCGGGCGCTGATCAAGCGGCACGTCCTCGGTGCCGGGGAAGACCGGCAGGCCGTCGATGGACACCACGCCGCCGATGCGGCCGGGCTGCATCTCGGCCAGGGCCAGGGCCAGGGTGCCGCCCAGGCTGTGCCCGACCAGCACCGGCTTGTCGAGCTTGCGGCTGGCGATCAGCTCCAGCAGCGCGCGCCGCGCGCCTTCGACCGGGTCGCCGGCGGGCGCCGGGCGGCCGTCGAAGCCGGGCAGGGTGACCACGTAGATGGCCTGCTTGCCGGCGAACTCGCGCAGTGTCTCTTGCCAGACCCAGCTGCCGCCACCGAGGCCGGGAATCAGGATCAGCGGCCGCCCGCCCTGGCCGTGGCGCTCGACCAGCATGCCCTGGACTTCGAAGCGTTCGGCGGGGACGATGCTGGCGGCGAAGCGGCTTGCCGGCGCCGGCTGCGCTTCGGCCGCTTGCTGCGCCAGGACCGGCGCGGCCGCGCCGAGGATCAATGCGAACAACAGGGATGCTTTCATGCTGGCTCCGGGTCTGGGGTGAAGATGGATTCGATCGGTTGCCCGAACAGTCTGGAGATGGCGAAGGCTAGCGGCAGGCTGGGATCGTAGCGCCCGTTCTCGATCGCGATCACGGTCTGGCGCGACACGTCGAGCAGCTCGGCCAGGTGGGCCTGGCTCCAGCCGCGCGCGGCGCGCAGTTCGCGGATGGCATTCTTCATTTGCCTGCCAGCCTGCGCACGACCCCGACCAGGCCGGTAGCGCCGCACAGTACGCACCAGACGGTGAACGTCGACAGGCGCGGCAGGCCGGCGTTCTCGAGGAAGCCGTAGGTGAAGCTCGGTCGTTCGCGGCGATGGGCCTTGTTGACGCGTTTCTCGTGCATGCCCTGCCTCCGTTTGAAAACTGCGATGTAGAGTGCCCTTTACATGCTATGCCGGCCGGAATTCGATGTCAATCACCCTTTACATTTATCCTGAGAACCCAATCCCGGCTACAATGCCGCACTTCGATTCCACCAGCCTGCCAGCATGTCCGCATCCTTCCACACCACGTCCCGCGTCGCCATCATCGGAGGCGGCCCCGCCGGCCTGATGGCGGCCGAAGTCCTGGCCGCGGGCGGCGTTGCGGTCGATGTCTACGACGCCATGGCCTCGACCGGCCGTAAATTCCTGCTGGCGGGGAAGGGCGGCATGAACATCACGCACTCCGAGCCCTTTGACGCCTTCGTGGCGCGCTACGGCGCGCGCAGCGGGGAAGTGGGCCGCTGGCTCCAGCATTTCACCCCGCAGCAGGTGCGCGACTGGATCCACGGACTCGGTATCGACACCTTCGTCGGCAGCTCCGGCCGCGTCTTTCCCACCGACATGAAGGCGGCGCCCCTGCTGCGCGCCTGGCTGCACCGCCTGCGCGAATCCGGCGTGCGCTTCCACATGCGCCACCGCTGGCAGGGCTGGCGTGAGGGCAGCCTGCTGTTCGCCACGCCCGAGGGCGAGCTGGCCGTCGACGCCGGCGCCACCATCCTGGCCCTGGGCGGCGCGAGCTGGGCCAGGCTGGGTTCGGACGGGGCCTGGGTCCCGCTGCTGGCGCAGCGCGGTGTCGAGATCGCGCCTTTGGTGCCGTCGAACTGCGGCTTCGACACCGACTGGAGCGCCCACTTCAGCGAGAAATACGCCGGTACGCCGTTGACGACCGTGGCGATCGCCTGGGAAGGCCGCGACGGCCAGCGCGAGCGGCGCCAGGGCCAGTTCGTGGTGACCGCCACAGGCATCGAGGGCAGCCTCGTGTACGCGTTGTCGGCGCCCCTGCGCGACCAGGTCGCGGCGCGCGGCCAAGCCACCATCTGGCTCGACCTCGCGCCCGACCACGACCTGAAACGGGTGCGCGCCGACGTGCTGCGCCCGCGCGGTTCGCGCTCGATGTCGAGCCACCTGCAGAGCCGGCTCGGCATCAAGGGCGTGAAGGCGGGCCTGCTGCGCGAATGCCTGGACGCGGCAGGCTACAATGACCCCGAGCGCCTGGCGGCGGCCATCAAGGCGCTGCCCCTGGTCCTGAAGCATGCGCGTCCCATCGATGAGGCGATCAGCAGCGCCGGCGGCGTGCGCTTCGAAGCGCTCGACGGCAAGGGCATGCTGGCGTCCCTGCCTGGCGTGTTCGTCGCCGGCGAGATGATCGACTGGGAGGCGCCGACCGGCGGCTACCTGCTGAGCGCCTGCTTCGCCAGCGGTCGCGCGGCTGGCGCGGGCGTGCTGCGCTGGCTCGCCCAATCCTGATTGTTCGTATCGAGACCGGCCTTGCGCCGCAACTGGAAATACCACGGGAATACCATGTCCAAGCAAGCACCAAGCCTTCTTCTACTGATCGTGATCCTTGTCGTCCTCGCGCTGTTCGGCGCGGTCGGCGCGAAGTTCATGCTCAACCGGCACTCCGCATCCACGATGAGCCAGCTCGCCGTAGTCTGGCCCGGGATCGAGACCATGCCCCAGGACGAGCGCAACCTGCTTGTCGAGCTCGCCCTGACCTGCAACGTGGTCGAGCGCGAGCCGGTCCGCGCCGAGGTCCTCGACTGCCTGCGCTCGTCGGCGGCGACCATCCGGCCCTCGCCGAGCGAGCGGCTGGAGCGGCTGATCGGCCAGGCGCCCCAGGCGGGGCCGGGGGCCGACAAGCGCTGACCGCGCTGCGTCGGATTCTTGCTAGCGCAACAATGGCGTGATGTCTTCTCCAAACATCTGCTGCGCCAGGGCCGGAATCTTTGCCGCATCCTTGCCCGCGAATACCGCGCTCACCCAGGCCTGCACGGCCGCGCGTCCGTGCCGTTGCTCCAGGCCGTCGAACAGCGCCAGCGCAGCGCCATAGCGGCCTGGTTCGTCCGCGTTGTCCTGGACCAGGTCGTCCGGGCCGAACCTGAAGGGTCCCGGCGGGTGATAGGATGGGTCTTGCGCGCGGCGCGCGCGGTCCTCGGCCGACAACTGGCGCTCGATCGCCTCGGGCTTGACGCGCAGGCCGCCCCAGGCGACAAGGCGCGCCTGGCCCAGCGTGCGCGAATCATCCATGCGCCGTTCATGGACCGCGCGCGCCAGGTCCGGACGCACCAGCGCCATCACCTGCAGGCTGGCCCAGTCAGCCTGTCCCTCCGCGAACCAGCGCGGCAGCTTGATGCCGCTGCTGTTCTGGATCAGGTGCACTTCCTCGTGCGGCATCACCTCGATCAGGAAGCGGATCGTGGCCGGCGTCCAGCCGCTGGCAGTGAAGACGTTCAGCCAGCGCAGTTCGCCGTCGCGCCTGGGCGGAAGGTAATCGTTGTTCTTGGTAATCACCATGGGCGACCAGACGGTGCCGCCGGGCGCTTCCGGCACCACGGCCGCCAGCAGGTCCAGCATTCCCATCAGGCAGGCGGCCTTCGAGCTCGCCGCGGCGGCGAGGCCGGGGTCGTGGTAGATCCGGACACGTCCGTCCGTGAGGCTGGAGCGCGCCTCGTGGTAGGGCAGGTCGCCAGGACTGGCGGGCTGTGCACGCACGTGTACATGGTCGAGCGAAGCGCCGGAACCTGCATCCGGTGCGCAGGCAGCCTGCAGTGCCCGGATCGAAGACCCTGAAGGGGGTGCGGGTGTTTCCATGGCTTGCTGCGCATGGACCGCCGTGCAGGCGCCCGCGAGCGCGAAGCCGAGGTAGTGGATGGTGGAACGCAGTTTGATCATGGTGAGCTGGCCGACTCCTGATATTTCCGGGCCTGGAACCAGGCCGGACGACAGCAGAGTGTAGCCGAGCGCGCGCGCAGCAAAATGCGCGCTTTGTCACGCGCGGATCAGGCTACTCGACGAAATGCACCGTCCCGCTCCCGGTCCGGCTGACACTGCGCTGCGAGGGCTCGCCATGCACGTCGATGTCGCCGCTGCCGCTGACCGAGGCGGACACGGTATCGCGCACGGTGACGGTGGCGTTGCCCGAGCCGGTCTGGTGCAGCTGCGCTTCCTCGGCGCGCAGGCGCTCGGCGTCGAGAGTGCCGGAGCCGCTGGCTTCGAGCTCGAAGCGGCGCGTGGCGCCGGCCAGGCGCATGGCGCCGGAGCCCATCAGCTCGGCCTCGATGCTGTCGCTGTTGCCGGCGTCCAGGCTGAGTTCGCCGCTGCCGTGCAGGGCGACCCGGGCCTGCCGGTAGCGGCCGTTGAAGCGCACGCTGCCCGAGCCGTTCAGCGAGACCTCGATGCGCTCGCCGGAAAAACCGTTGACGCGGGTGTTGCCGCTGCCGTCGACGCTCAGGGTGTCGAGCATCGGCAGGGTGACTTCCACTTCCAGCGGCTGGCGGTGGCGCAGCAGCAGGCCGCGCGTGCTGATGCGCAGGGTGTCGTCGCTGGCGCTGGTCTCGATGTTCTGCAGCAGGCGCTGTTCGCCGCGCACCACGAGCGCGGGCTGGGGGCCGTAGCGCACGATCAGGTCGACCGGGGCGTTCAGTTCGATGGCGCGAACGCGGCGCTCGAGGGGGCGGGTGTCGGTGGTGACCGTCCGGCCCTCGGGGCGCGAAGCCACGCCCTGGGCGCGCAGCATGGTGTAGGACAGGCCGATCAGGACGAAGGCCAGGATCAGGAGGGAGAGTCCGACTCGGATCAGTGCGCGCATCGCGGCTCCTCAGGCGCTGCGCAGCAGCGAGATATTCATCTGCACGTAGCGTTTCACCCCCAGGGCGGCGTAACGCGTGACCACGATCGACACCAGGAACAGCACGATCCCGCCCAGCACCATGCCCAGGCCGAGTACGGTCTGGGTCATGCGCGAGTCCTCGTCCATGTCGGTCGAAATACGCACGCTGCTGCCGGCGACGCGTTCCGCGCCGCGCACCACGCGCGAGGTGTCGGCGGAACCGGGATCGCCGTTGGCTTCGTCGGCCGCCTCGTCGGCAGGGGGCGGATCGGCGTCGTCGACCGTGATGCCGGTCTCGCTGATCGAGATCCGGGTGCGCACGCGTTCCGGCTCGCCGTCGCCGATGCTGACGTGGCGCAGCGGTCCGTCCAGCACCAGTTCGTTGGCGCCCGACAGGCCGCTGGCCGTGATCGCGATTCCGCCCACGTAGAAACCCAGCGCGGAGATGTAGAGCGCGGCCAGCAGCGAGCCGAACACGGCGGCCGGAATCACCATGAACAGGTTGAACACCAGCAGGCCCAGCACCGAGGCGCACAGGCGCACCAGGTTGGCCGGGTTCTTCTGCTCGGCAAACGCGGCCATGTGGCTGTTGGCGCGCAGGGTCAGGGCGACCTTCTTCGGGTCGTCCAGTTCGCGCGCGATGTCCGCTTCGCCGCGCCCGGCGGCCGCGCCGTCGACGAAGCGCTGCTCGTACCAGGCCAGGGTCTTCGCCTGCAGCTCGGGCGGCAGGCCCAGCATGGCCCGCTTGAGCGCGTCGAGGTATTCGAGTTTCCCCATCGAGCCGCCGCCTCAGGGATGGCCGAACGACAGCATCGAGCCGAGCGCCGGCAGGGTGGCGCCGGCATGGCCGCCGATCAGTTCCGGCGCGACGAGCACCGCCGTGCTGGCGGCAACCAGGGCCAGCAGGCCCAGCAGGCGCAATCCAAGTTGGTAAGTCATCTCCATGTCCACGATCCGGTTTTCCGATGTTGCTACTGTACGGAACCGGCCTGGCGGGCGCCAGCGCCGTGCGACAGGCCGCCGTTTTCGCGGGGCAGGCGGGCGTGGGAGAGGATGGCCGTCGCGGCGGCCTGGCCGCTGCGCACCGCCGACTCCAGGGTGGCGGGGTAGTCGCTGGCGGTGTAGTCGCCCGCCAGCACCAGGCCGGGGAGGCCGGTTTCGTTGCCGGGACGAGTCAAACCCGGGGTGCAGGCGAAGGTGGCGCGCTTCTCGGTGATGACGCGGCGCCAGAGCGGCGTGGACAGGGCCGGCTGCCCGAATGCCTGGGCCAGCTGGACGCCGATCAGGGCGGCCAGGGCGTCCTGGTCGAGGGCGGCGGCGGCGCCGGCGGTGCTGACGACGACCGCCAGCAGGCCTGCCTGGCCCGGGTCGAGCTGGCCGCGGTCGAAGACGAACTGGCCATGGCGTCCCTGGCCCGGATCGTCGGCCAGGGCGCAGAAGGGCAGCGGCAGGCGCAGCGAGGCCTCGTATTGCAGGTAGCAGGTGGAGATCGGCTCGTAGTCGAAGCCGTCGAGCTGCGCCGCGAGTTCGGCGGCGTCCGGCAGTCCGGCGAGCAGGGCGCTGGCCGCATTCGGCGCCGTGGCCAGTACCACGGCGTCGAAGCCTTGCCGCTCTGCGCCAGCGGACTGGCCGCCGAGCTGCAGCTCCCAGCCACCGTCCGTGCGCGCCAGGGCAGCGGCCTTGGCGCCGGTGTGGACGGCGCCGCCCCTGGTCTCGATGGCGCGGGCGGCGGCCTGGGGGAACAGGGCGCCCAGCTCGAGACGGGGGATCAGCATGTCGGAGGCGGCGCGGCGTGCGCCCAGGCTGTCGCGCAGCACGGCCAGGAAGACGTTGCTCGAAGCACGGTCGAGCGGGGTGTTCAGCGCGGCCAGGCACAGCGGCTGCCACATGAGACGGATCAGGCGCGGGGTCTGGTCGAAGCGCTCCAGCAGCACGCTGACGGGCACGTCGTCGTTCAGGCGCCAGCCCATCCAGCGCGCGCTGCTGGTGAAGCGCGCGAGCGCCATCTTGTCCTCGCGCGCCAGGCCCCTGGCCCGCCACAGCGCGACGATCATGTGCCAGGGCGCGGGCAGGCGCGGGGCGGCGAAGTCCATGCCGCCACTCCCTGCCGGATAGCGCATCTGCAGCGGCAGGCGCAGCAGGGCGGACGCCGGATCGACGCCGACGCGTTTCAGGAGCCCGAGGGTCCGGTCGTAGGCGCCGAGCAGGATGTGCTGGCCGTTGTCCAGCGTCTTGCCCTGGACCTCGACGCCCCGCGCGCGGCCGCCCAAAGTGCGCGCCGCTTCGAACAGCGTGACGCGGGCGCCCTGGTCGGCCAGTTCGAGCGCGGCGGCGCAGCCTGCCCAGCCGCCGCCAACCACGGCCACCCGCAGGTCCGTCCTAGCCGCGCACATAGGTCTTCCACGCCAGCCAGAGCTTGCGCAGGGGCGTGAGCGAGATGCGCTGGTTCAGGACGTGGTAGTTGTCGCGCGCAATCTCGTCGAGCAGGGTGCGGTAGATCGCCGCCATCATCAGGCCCGGGCGCTGGGCGCGGCGGTCTTCCTTCGGCAAGAGAAGCAGCGCCTCGTCGTACATCTGCTGGGCGCGCTCGGTCTGGAAGCGCATCAGCGCCTCGAACTTCTCGCTGTGGCGCGAGTTGAGCAGGTCGCTTGCGGTCACGCCGAACTGTTGCAGCTCGTTGACCGGCAGGTAGATGCGGCCCTTGCGTGCGTCTTCGCCGACGTCGCGGATGATGTTGGTGAGCTGGAAGGCCAGGCCCAGTTTTTCGGCATAGGCCAGGGTCTGCGGGTTCGAGAAACCGAAGATGCTGGCCGACAGGATGCCGACCACGCCGGCCACGTGCCAGCAGTAGCGCTTCAGGCCCGCATAGTCGAGGTAGCGGCTCTGGTCCAGGTCCATCTCCATGCCGTCGATGATCGCCTGCAGGTGCTGCTCTTCCAGGCGGTAGGTCTCCAGGTGGGGTTTCAGCGCCTGGGTGACCGGATGGGTCGGCGTGCCCTTGTACATGGTCGACACTTCGGTGCGCCACCAGGCCAGCTTGATGCGCGCGACCGAGCTGTCGGTGGTCTCGTCGACGGTGTCGTCGACCTCGCGGCAGAAGGCGTACAGCGCCGTGATCGCGCGCCGGCGCGCCGGCTCGAGGAAGAGGAAGCTGTAGTAGAAGCTGGAACCGCTCTGGACCGTCTTTTGCTGGCAGTATTCGTCAGGAGACATGTAGAAAATGCAATATTTGGCGATGCGAATCCGCTATCTTAGCCGAAGCACGCAGCGCAGGGGCCGCCAATCGGTGTTTTCTTGCTCACATGCCGCGTCTACATGAATACGGCGCGCCAGGCCATGAGCAGGTAATCCGCCTTGCCCAGCTTCGGACGGCGGCGGAACACGTCGTAATCGGCGCGTTCGATGCGTTCCAGGATGCGCAGGCCGCCCTGGACGATCAGGCGCAGTTCCCAACCTATCCGGCCCGGCAGGCGTTTCACCAGAGGGGCGCCGCCGAGCATCAGGCTGCGTGCGCGTGCGACCTCGAAGGCCATCAGGGCGCGCCAGGCCGGCGTGTCGGCGCCGGTACGCAGGTCGTGCTGGCCCACGCCATGCCGGTCCAGGTCTTCCTGCGGCAGGTAGATGCGGCCTTTCTCGATGTCGATTGCTACGTCCTGCCAGAAATTGATCAGTTGCAAAGCCGTGCAGATCGCATGCGAGTCGCGCAGGTTGCGTTCGTCCACGGCGCCGTACAGGGCCAGCATCAGGTGGCCGACCGGATCGGCCGAGCGCCGGCAATAGTCGAGCAGGCTGGCGTAGTCCGGGTAGCGCGTGGTGACCACGTCCTGGCGGAAGGCCGAGAGCAGGTCGCGCAGCGGCTGCAACGGCAGGGCGAACTGCCGCACTGCGGCGGCCAGGCGCGCGAACATCGGGCCCGCCGGCGTTTCCCCGCGCGCGATGGCGTCGAGCGCCGCTTCGTATCCGGCCAGGCTCGCCAGGCGCTCTCCGGGCGTGGCCTCGCCCTCGTCGGCGATGTCGTCGGCGCCGCGGGCAAAGGCATAGATGGCTTCGACGGCCGGCACCAGGCGGCGCGGCATCAGGATGGAAGCGACAGGGAAGTTCTCGTAATGGTCGACGGGCATGCAAATCGATGACTTGTCAGTCATTTACGCTGTGTGTTTGCATGATTATAATTGCCGGGCTTCGGGGCTGGCCGCTTTGCATGGATAATGGTCGCAGCCTTGCCGAAGCATCGCCGTCCCAGGCCTGTTCAACGGCCCGTGTCCGAACACTGCAATCAAAAGGAATAAGAAACGTGTCCGACTTCACCCGACTGCGCCGGCCGCTGGCCGCCCTCGTCCTCCCTTTGTTGGCGCTCGCCCTGTCGGCCTGTTCGAAGGACGAGAAGAAGCTTGACGACGTGCGCCCGGTGCGCGCCATCGTTCTGAGCCAGGGCGCGCCCGGCGCCAGCGCCGAATTCTCGGGCGAGGTGCGCCCGCGTATCGAGTCGCGCCTGGGCTTTCGCGTGGCCGGCAAGATCGTCGAGCGCAAGGTCGACATCGGCGCCATCGTGAAGAAGGGCGACGTGCTGATGCAGCTCGATCCCCAGGACCTGAGGTTGGCGGCGAGCCAGGCCCAGGCCAGCCTGCGCGCGGCCGAGACCAATCGCGACCTGGCCAGCTCCGACTACAAGCGCTACCAGGAACTGCGCGCTAGGAATTTCGTCAGCCAGTCGGTGCTCGATTCCAAGCGCGCCGCCCTGCGCGCGGCCCAGGCCGAAGCCGATGCCGCGCGCGCCGCCTTCCGCGGCCAGTCCAACCAGGCCGGCTATAGCAAGCTGGAGTCGGACATCGACGGCGTGGTCACCGGCATCGACGCCGAGGTCGGGCAGGTGGTCAACGCCGGCACGCCGGTGGTGCGCGTGGCCCGCACCGACGAGATGGAAGTCGTGATCGGCATCCCCGAGGACCGCGTCGACGAGATCCGGAGAATCGATTCCGTCACCGTGCGCCTCTGGGCCAACCCGGGCGAAGCGATTCCGGGGCGTGTGCGCGAAGTGTCGCCGGTGGCCGATCCGGCCACCCGCACCTACACCGCCAAGGTCGCGATCCCGCCGCGTCCGGACGTGCGCCTGGGCATGACCGCGGCCGTGCAGTTCGCCTCGCGCAGCGGCAACGGCGGCCTGCGCGCGCCGCTCACCGCGCTGCATCACGAGAAGGGCGTGACCAGCGTCTGGATCGTCGAGAATGGCGCCGTCAAGCTGGTGCCGGTCCAGATCGCGGGCCAGGCGGGCAACGACGTGCTGCTCGGCGCCGGCGTCAAGCCGGGCCAGACGATCGTGACGGCGGGCGTGAACCTGCTGAGGAATGGCCAGAAGGTGCGCATCCTCACCACCGACGTGGCGCGCCGCGGCGACACCGAGGCGGCCGCTTCTGGAACACCTGCCGCGACCGTGGCGCCCGCTGACGGCGGGGCCGCCAAATGAAGGGCTTCAACCTGTCGCGCTGGGCGCTCGAAAACATCCCGCTGACCCGTTTCCTGATCGCCGCCCTGCTGCTCGGCGGCATATTCAGCTATCAGAAGCTGGGCCAGGACGAAGATCCGCCTTTCACCTTCCGCGCCATGGTCGTGCGCGCGGTCTGGCCCGGCGCCACCGCCGTGCAGATGGCCGAGCAGGTGACCGACAAGCTGGAGCGCAAGCTCCAGGAAACGCCCCACATCGACAAGATCCGCAGCTTCTCCAAGCCGGGCGAGACCACCATCATCCTCGAACTGCGCGAGTCGACGCCGCCGAAGGACGTGCCGGACTCCTGGTACCAGGTGCGCAAGAAGATCGGCGACATCGCCGGCACCCTGCCGCAGGGCGTGATCGGGCCCTTCTTCAACGACGAATTCGGCGACACCTACGGCTCCATCTTCGCGCTCTCGGGCGACGGCTTCACCTACGCCGAGATGAAGGACTACGCCGACTTCGTGCGCCAGCAGCTGCTCGGGGTGCCGCTGGTGGCGAAGGTCGAGCAGTTCGGCGTGCAGGCCGAGAAGGTCAACATCCTGTTCTCGAACAAGAAGTTCGCGCAACTGGGCGTGCCCTTCGAGCAGATCGTCAACCAGATCGCGACCCAGAACGGGGTCGAGGCCTCGGGCGTGCTGGTCACGCCGACGGACAACCTGCAAGTGCGCGTCACCGGCGCGATCCGCACCACCAAGGAGCTGGAAGACCTGCAACTGCGCGCGGGGAGCACGACCTTCCGGCTGGGCGACTTCGCCACCGTGAAGCGCGAGTACCAGGACCCGCCGACGGACAAGATGCGTTTCAACGGCAAGGAAGTGATCGGCCTGGGCGTGTCGATGGAGAAGGGCGGGAACATCATCCAGCTCGGCGAATCGCTGGACGCGACGGTGACGCGCATCCGCGCCCAGCTTCCGGTCGGCATCGAGCTCGAACGCGTGTCGAACCAGCCGCAAGCGGTCACCGCTTCGGTCAGCGAATTCATCCACACCCTGATCGAAGCGGTGGTCATCGTGCTGGCGGTGAGCTTCGTCGCGCTCGGCCTGCATACCAAGCCCAGGCTGTCCATCGACGTGCGTCCGGGCCTGGTGGTGGCGCTGACCATCCCCCTGGTGCTGGCGATCACCTTCCTCTTCATGCGCATGCTCGACATCTCGCTGCACAAGGTGTCGCTGGGCGCGCTGATCATCGCCCTCGGCCTGCTGGTCGACGACGCCATCATCGCGGTCGAGATGATGGTCAGGAAGATGGAGGAGGGACTGTCGCGCTTCGAGGCGGCGACCTTCGCCTATACCTCGACCGCGATCCCGATGCTGACCGGCACCCTGATCACGGCCGCCGGCTTCCTGCCGATCGGCCTGGCGAAATCAGCGGCGGGCGAATACACATTCTCGATGTTCTCGGTGAACGCGATCGCCCTGCTGGTGTCCTGGGTGGTGGCGGTCACCTTCACGCCCTACATCGGCTTCCTGCTGCTGAAGGTGAAACCGCATGGCCACGCCCAGTCTTCGCACGACGTGTTCGACACCCCGGGCTTCCGTCGCTTCCGCCGCCTGGTGAACTGGTGCGTCGAATTCCGCTGGACCACGATCGCGCTGAGCCTTGCCGTGTTCGTGCTCGGGGTCTTCGGCTTCAAGTTTATCGAGAAGCAGTTCTTCCCCGATTCCAGCCGTCCCGAACTGATGGTCGAGATGTGGCTGCCCGAAGGGACCAGCTTTGCCGCCAACGAGGCGCTGGTGAAGAAGTTCGAGACCTTCGTGCGCAAGCAGGAGGGTGTGGAAAGCATCACCAGCTATGTCGGCACCGGCAGTCCGCGTTTCTACCTGCCGCTCGACCAGATCTTCCCGCAGTCGAACGTGTCGCAGTTCGTGGTGCTGCCCGTCGACGCCGCGCACCGCGAGACCCTGCGCCTGAAGATCGAGGAGGTGTTCAGGAACGAATTCCCCGAAGTGCGCGGGCGCGTGAAACTGCTGCCGAACGGGCCGCCCGTGCCTTATCCGGTGCAGTTCCAGGTCGCCGGTCCCGACATTGGCGTCGTGCGCGGCCTGGCCGACCAGGTCAAGGACGTGCTGCGCGCGAACCCGAACGCGGTGGGCGTGAACGACAACTGGAACGAGTCGGTGAAGGTGCTGCGGCTGGACCTCGACCAGGACAAGCTGCGCGCCCTGGGCGTGACCTCGCAGTCGGTGCGCCGCGCCGTGAACACGGTGCTGTCGGGGACCACGGTGGGGCAATTCCGCGAAACGAACGAATTGATCGACATCGTGGTGCGCCAGCCGCTGGAGGAGCGCTCGACCATCACGGTGCTGCGCGACACGAACATCCCGACCGCGTCGGGCCGTCCGGTGACCATCGGCCAGGTGGCGCGCGTGGAATTCGTGTGGGAGCCCGGCGTCATCTGGCGCGAGGGCCGCGAGTGGGCCATCATGGTCCAGTCCGACGTGGTTCCCGGCATCCAGGGGCCGACGGTGTCCGGCCAGGTCGGCGAGAAGCTGGCCGAGCTGCGCGCCAGGCTGCCGGCCGGCTACCGCATCACGCTCGAAGGCGCGGCCGCCGACAGCTCGGAAGCCGAGGCCTCGATCTCGGCCAACGTGCCGCTGGTGCTGTTCATCGTGTTCACGCTCCTGATGCTGCAGCTGCACAGCTTCTCGCGCTCGCTGCTGGTCTTCCTCACCGGGCCGCTGGGCGTGGCCGGCGCGGCGATGGCGCTGCTGATCCTCGACCGTCCATTCGGTTTCGTGGCCAACCTGGGCGTGATCGCGTTGTTCGGCATGATCATCCGGAACTCGGTGATCCTGGTCGACCAGATCGAGCAGGACATCAAGAACGGCGCCGAGGCCTGGGACGCGATCGTCGAGGCGGCGGTGCGCCGCTGCCGCCCCATCCTGCTGACCGCGGCGGCCGCGGCCCTGGCCATGATCCCGCTGTCGCGTTCGGTGTTCTGGGGGCCGATGGCGGTCGCCATCATGGGCGGCCTGCTGGTGGCGACCGCGCTCACCCTGCTGTTCCTGCCCGCGCTGTATGCGGCCTGGTTCAGGGTGAAGAAGCCGGCGGCTTGACTGGAGAGGACGCGTTTCGGCGATTCGGGCGTGCGTTGCGGCGGGTTCGAGAACCCACCCTGCGGATGTCGCGCAAGTCGGAGCTCCCGGGTCTGCGTGAGTGCCATACAGCGTGGACTCGGGAGTCCACCCTGCGAAACCCGCTCTTGTAGGGTGGACACCTGTGTCCACGCTGTTTCATCGGCAGATCAGAGGCAGAGCGTAGGGTGGGTTCTCGAACCCGCGCCGTTTCAACCTCCAAATAGAGACGGCTTATCTCGATTCATTGTGCACCGCAACCTGCAATTAAACGCCCACGCCCCGTGCTTGACACAAAATTCACTCCCTCTAGTGTCAGAAAATCCAGTAAAATACCGGGTTGAAGTTGTAGCCCCTAGACGAAGGAGTGCAGGGCGGCCGGTTTCACTGTCGGGCGCCCTTTGTTTTTGTGGCAATATGCAATCCTGAGCGAGGATGGCGAAATTGGTAGACGCACCAGGTTTAGGTCCTGACGCCAGCAATGGTGTGGGGGTTCGAGTCCCCCTCCTCGCACCACGAATAATTATTTTTTTGGACGATTTTTACGATGGCAACTGCAGTCGAAACCCTGGGTAAACTCGAGCGTCGCTTGACGATCACTTTTCCGCTGAGCGACGTCCGTACGGAAGTTGAAAAACGCCTCAAGCAGCAGGCCAAGACCGCCAAGGCGCCTGGCTTCCGTCCGGGCAAAGTGCCGCTGAAAATGGTCGCAGCCCAGTACGGCTACCAGATCGAGACCGACGTGCTGAACGACCGCGTCGGCCGCGCCTTCAACGAGGCCGCCAACGAAAACCAGCTGCGCGTTGCCGGTTTCCCGAAAATCGAGCCGAAGCAGGACGCACCGGAAGGCATGCTGGCCTTCGACGCGACCTTCGAAGTGTTCCCGGAAGTCGTCATCGGCGACCTGGCCGCGGTTGAGATCGAAACCGTCGCCACCGAGGTGACCGACGCCGAAATCGACAAGACCATCGACATCCTGCGCAAGCAGCGCGTGCACTACCACACCAAGGGCGAAGCCGGCGAGCACGGCGACGGCGGCGAAGCCGTTGCCGCCAACGGCGACCGCGTGACCGTGGACTTCGTCGGCAAGATCGACGGCGTCGAGTTCGCCGGCGGCAAGGCCGACGACTACGCTTTCGTGCTGGGCGAAGGCCGCATGCTGCCGGAATTCGAAGCCGCTACCGTCGGCCTGAAAGTCGGCGAGAGCAAGACCTTCCCGCTGGCCTTCCCCGAGGACTACCACGGCAAGGACGTGGCCGGCAAGACCGCCGAGTTCACCATCACCCTGAAGAACCTGGAATGGGCGCATCTGCCGGAAGTCGACGCCGAGTTCGCCAAGTCGCTGGGCATCGAAGACGGCTCGATCGAAAAAATGCGCGCCGACATCAAGACCAACCTGGAGCGTGAAGTCAACGCCCGCATCAAGGCCCGCAACAAGGAAGCCGTGATGGACGCCCTGGTCAAGGTCACCGAGATGGACGTGCCGAAGGTCATGATCGAGCAGGACTCCGAGCGCCTGGCCGAGCAGACCCGCCAGGACATGGCCCAGCGCGGCATGGACGTCAAGAACCTGCCGTTCCCGTCGGAACTGTTCGCCGAGAAGGCAGAGCGCCGCGTGCGCCTGGGCCTGATCCTGTCGCAACTGGTTCAGGACAACAACCTGCAAGCCACCCAGGAGCAGGTGAAAGCGCAGATCGAAGACTTCGCACAGAGCTACGAAGATCCGAAGGAAGTGCTGAAGTACTACTACAGCGACCGCCGTCGCCTGGGCGAAGTGGAAAGCCTTGTTTTGGAAGAAAACGTCGTTAACTATGTGCTTGGCAAGGCGAAGGTCAGCACCAAGACCATCGCTTTCGATGAATTGATGGGTAGCAACCCGCAGGCTTGAGGAAATGGGTAGGCTCATCTTTTGAGCCTACCGATGCACCCTTATCTAAGCCCTTTTTACAAGGAACGAGACAGGTATGAACCGTAATCCGGCATTGGACACCCAAGCACTCGGCCTCGTGCCGATGGTAGTTGAACAAAGTGGCCGCGGCGAGCGTGCGTACGACATCTACTCGCGCCTGCTCAAGGAGCGCGTGATTTTCCTCGTCGGTCCTGTCAACGACCAGATGGCCAACCTGATCGTTGCCCAGCTGTTGTTCCTGGAGAGCGAGAATCCGGACAAGGACATCTCGCTCTACATCAACTCGCCGGGCGGATCGGTCTCGGCAGGCCTGGCGATCTTCGACACGATGAACTTCATCAAGCCGGACGTCTCCACCCTGTGCACCGGCCTGGCGGCGTCGATGGGCGCCTTCCTGCTGGCGGCAGGCGCGAAGGGCAAGCGTTTCTCGCTGCCGAACTCGCGCGTGATGATCCACCAGCCGTCCGGTGGTTCGCAGGGCATGGCGTCGGACATCGAGATCCAGGCCAAGGAAATCCTGTACCTGCGCGAGCGCCTGGCGCGCATCATGGCCGAGAACACCGGACAGAGCATCGAGCAGATCCACAAGGACACCGACCGTGACCGTTTCATGTCGGCCGAAGAGGCCCTGGAATACGGCATGATCGACAAGGTCTTGACCAGCCGCGCTTGAGGCATCCCACAAGGTGTTGCTGAAAAACGCCCGGGCGCGAATACGTTCGGGCGTTTGTTTTTTATTTCGGGTAGCATGGCGGTGTGCGCAGTCGTGTTGCGCGCTCCGTAATCGCGTTATATTCATAGCAAATCACTAAATACCTGCCCCCATGTCTGACAAAAAATCCTCCAGCGGCGAAAAGCTTCTGTACTGCTCGTTCTGCGGCAAGAGTCAGCACGAGGTGAAGAAACTCATCGCAGGACCTTCGGTCTTCATCTGCGACGAGTGCATCGACCTGTGCAACGACATCATCCGCGACGAGACTTCGAACGTCGAGTCGGTGGCGGGCGCCAAGTCCGATCTGCCGACGCCACACGAGATTGCCGAACTGCTCGATCAGTACGTGATCGGGCAGCAAACAGCAAAGCGCATCCTGTCTGTTGCTGTTTACAATCACTACAAGCGTCTCAAGCACCTCGGCAAGAAAGACGACGTCGAACTCGCCAAGAGCAACATCCTGCTCGTCGGCCCGACCGGTTCCGGCAAGACCCTGCTGGCGCAAACGCTGGCGCGCATGCTGAACGTACCGTTCGTGATCGCCGACGCCACCACGCTGACCGAAGCCGGCTACGTGGGCGAAGACGTCGAGAACATCATCCAGAAGCTGCTGCAAAGCTGCAACTACGAAGTCGAGAAGGCCCAGCGCGGCATCGTCTACATTGACGAAATCGACAAGATCTCGCGCAAGTCCGACAATCCGTCGATCACGCGCGACGTTTCCGGTGAAGGCGTGCAGCAGGCCCTGCTGAAACTCATCGAGGGCACCATGGCCTCGGTGCCGCCGCAGGGCGGGCGCAAGCACCCGAACCAGGACTTCGTCCAGATCGACACGACCAACATCATGTTCATCTGCGGCGGCGCCTTCGACGGCCTGGCCAAGATCATCCAGAACCGCTCCGAGAAGTCGGGCATCGGTTTCGCGGCCAGCGTCAAGAGCCAGACCCAGCGCTCGAACAGCGAGATCCTGATGGAGGCCGAGCCGGAAGACCTGATCAAGTTCGGACTGATCCCGGAACTTGTCGGCCGTCTGCCTGTCGTAGCAACCCTGAGCGAACTCACCGAAGAAGCGCTGATCCAGATCCTGATCGAGCCGAAGAACGCGCTCATCAAGCAGTACTCGAAACTGCTGGAAATGGAAGGCGCGGAACTGGAAATCCGCCCGGCGGCCCTGCATGCGATCGCCAAGAAGGCGCTGGCACGCAAGACCGGCGCACGCGGCCTGCGTTCCATCCTGGAACACGCGCTGCTTGACGTGATGTATGAGCTGCCAAGCCAGCAAAACGTCGTGAAGGTCGTGATCGACGAAAATACGATCACGAACGGCGCGAAACCATTGCTGATTTACAGCGAAAGCGCAAAGGCTTCGGGCGAAAACTAAAAAATTCCGCGCGGAAACCACAAAAGCGCTTGTGCGCCGGGTGCTTGGCGGTACAATTTACCTCAATAAAAGCATCCGGCTTCAATCGAAAAGCCACTCGCGACTACGGTCGCGTGGTGGCTTTTTTATTTCAGACGGGGATTTTATTGGAACGGCCAGGTTGCATTCTCGAACGTCTTTTTTAATTCGAAGAAATATGTGTTGGCCGGTCTTGAGTTTTCACCGTGTGCGCCCAACATCGTCTACACGCTTTTTATAAGGTATGCCATGACAACTTCCAAATTAACCGAGCAAACGACGCTGCCCCTCCTGCCGTTGCGCGACGTGGTCGTGTTTCCCCATATGGTGATACCCCTGTTCGTTGGCCGCCCGAAATCGATCAAGGCCCTCGAGGCTGCGATGGAGCAGGGCAAGAGCATCATGCTTGCCGCCCAGAAGGCTGCCGCCAAAGACGAACCTTCCGCTGCCGACATCTACGAGATCGGCTGCGTTGCCAACATCCTGCAAATGCTGAAGCTGCCCGACGGCACCGTGAAGGTGCTGGTGGAAGGCGCCCAGCGTGCGCGAATCGATCACATCACGGACGCACCGACCCATTTCGTGGCCGACCTGACCCCGCTGCGTTCGGAAATCGGCGACGACTCCGAAGTCGAGGCGATGCGCCGCGCCATCGTTCAGCAGTTCGACCAGTACGTCAAACTGAACAAGAAAATCCCGCCGGAGATCCTCGCATCCCTGGCCGGTATCGACGACGCCGGCCGCCTGGCCGACACCGTTGCCGCCCATCTGCCGCTGAAACTCGAGCAGAAGCAAGTCATCCTGGAAATCTTCAACGTCGCCAAGCGCCTCGAGCACCTGCTCGGCCAGCTGGAAGGCGAACTCGACATCCTGCAGGTCGAGAAGCGCATCCGCGGCCGCGTCAAGCGCCAGATGGAAAAGTCGCAGCGCGAGTACTACCTGAACGAACAGGTCAAGGCCATCCAGAAGGAACTGGGCGAAGGCGAAGACGGCGCCGATATCGACGAACTCGAGAAGAAGGTGATCGCCGCCAAGATGCCGAAAGAGGCACTGGACAAGGCCACCGCCGAGATCAAGAAACTCAAGCTGATGTCGCCGATGTCGGCCGAAGCCACCGTCGTGCGCAACTACATCGACACCCTGGTGTCGCTGCCGTGGAAGAAGAAGTCGAAGGTTGCCAACGATCTGTCCAACGCCGAGAAGGTGCTCGAAGCCGAACACTACGGCCTCGAGAAGATCAAGGAACGCATCCTCGAGTACCTCGCGGTGCAACAGCGCGTCGACAAGCTCAAGGCCCCGATCCTGTGCTTCGTCGGTCCGCCGGGCGTCGGTAAAACCTCGCTGGGCCAGTCCATCGCCCGCGCCACGAACCGCAAGTTCGTGCGCATGGCCCTGGGCGGCGTGCGCGACGAGGCCGAGATCCGCGGCCACCGTCGTACCTACATCGGCTCGATGCCGGGCAAGGTGCTGCAATCGCTGGCGAAAGTCGGCGTGCGCAACCCGCTGTTCCTGCTCGACGAGATCGACAAGATGGGTGCGGATTTCCGCGGCGACCCGTCGTCGGCCCTGCTCGAGGTGCTGGATCCGGAACAGAACCACACCTTCTCGGACCACTACCTGGAAGTCGACTTCGACCTCTCGGACGTGATGTTCGTGGCGACCTCGAACTCGTTCAACATCCCGCCGGCCCTGCTGGACCGGATGGAAGTGATCCGCCTGTCGGGCTACACCGAGGACGAGAAGACCAACATCGCCCAACGCTACCTGCTGCCGAAGCAGGTCAAGGCGAACGGCCTGAAGGACGACGAGATCAAGGTGGAAGAAGCCGCGATCCGCGACATCATCCGCTACTACACCCGCGAAGCCGGCGTGCGTTCGCTCGAGCGTGAAATCTCGAAGATCTGCCGCAAGGTCGTCAAGATGCTGCTGCTGAAGAAGAGCGACAAGCGCGTTGTCGTCGGCAGCAAGAACCTGGACAAGTTCCTGGGCGTGCGCCGCTACGACTTCGGCGTGGCCGAGAAGGAAAATCAGATCGGCCAGGTGGTCGGTCTGGCCTGGACCGAAGTCGGCGGCGACCTGCTGACGATTGAAGCCGTGAACGTGCCGGGCAAGGGCGCCATCATCCGCACCGGTACCCTGGGCGACGTGATGAAGGAATCGATCGAGGCGGCACGTACCGTGGTGCGCAGCCGTGCCCAGCGTCTCGGCATCAAGAACGAGGTGTTCGAGAAGAGCGACATCCACATCCACGTGCCGGAAGGCGCGACCCCGAAGGACGGTCCGTCCGCCGGTATCGCGATGACCACGGCCCTGGTGTCGATCTTTACCGGCATTCCGGTCCGTGCCGACGTGGCGATGACGGGCGAGATCACGCTGCGCGGCGAAGTCTTGCCGATCGGTGGCCTGAAGGAAAAGCTGCTGGCGGCGCATCGCGGCGGCATCAAGACGGTCCTGATCCCCGAGCAGAACGTGAAGGACCTGGCCGAGATTCCGGACAACGTCAAGAACAAGCTCGAGATCGTGCCGGTGCGCTGGATCGAGAAGGTGCTGGAAGTTGCGCTGGAACGCCAGCCGGAACCGCTGGTCGACGTGCCGGCCGTGTCGGTGACGCCGTCGAGCTCGGCCGAAGGGCAGGGCGACGTGGTCAAGCACTGATCGCTGAGTTGATCGCAGTATGAAGGAGGCGCCTGCGGGCGCCTCTTTTTGTTTCGGGCGCTCGGTGTTTGGATTTTCCTGACCGTTTCCCGTAGGGTGGGCACGCCGTGCCCACGCGTTACGCGCCTGTCCGGAGTTCGCTGCCCGGACAATTCGCTCGCTGAACGTGCAGTACTTGTGGCGCTAACACTATGCTGTTTGAGCCGCCAACAATGCTCATCGTTCCGCGTGGGCACGCCGTGCCCACCCTACGTATCGCGAGTCTCTACGCGCCGTTTGCCCAATTTGTTGCTTGACAGAAGCAAATCCCCCTTGTTTAATACGCCCTTGCAGTTTTTTGCAGGAAGGCGCAGCGCTGCCGCGTCAGAACGTACAAGAGGATAGAGTGAACAAGACTGAACTGATCGAAGAAATCGCGAAATCCGCGGACATTACCAAGGCCTCGGCTACGCGCGCACTCGACGCCATGATCGAAGCCGTGACCGCGACGCTGAAGAAGAACGACAGCGTGACCCTGGTTGGCTTCGGCACTTTCACCGTGGGTGAACGCGCTGCCCGCACCGGCCGCGATCCGCGTACCAAGGAACCGATCAAGATTAAGGCCGCCAAGGTCCCGAAATTTAAGGCTGGTAAAGCGTTAAAAGATGCTGTAAACTAATGCCTTCTCTGCAGTGACATGCAGAGAAGAATGTCTGGCGGTATGTTTGAGGTCGATGATCTCCTGAGGTGAGAAGCTCTAGCCTCTCAGCTTTCACCAGCCAGGCAGGCAATACCTTGTATTTGATGTGGAGCGGTAGTTCAGTTGGTTAGAATACCGGCCTGTCACGCCGGGGGTCGCGGGTTCGAGCCCCGTCCGCTCCGCCACTCAAAATACTCCGAATTTGGAGCGGTAGTTCAGTTGGTTAGAATACCGGCCTGTCACGCCGGGGGTCGCGGGTTCGAGCCCCGTCCGCTCCGCCAAAATTGTGGTGAAAAAAGCGCTCCCCCTGCGGGGAGCGCGAGTTGGGGTGAGAAGGGAATCCCTTGCAAGGGATTCCGCGGCCTGCGGTAACGTAGGCGAGCCCCGTCCGCTCCGCCAGATTCAGCATTTCCGGGGCGCCAGGATGGCGTTTCCACAGAGAAGAGGCGAACGCGAGTTCGCCTTTTTTTTTAACTTGTGCTTTGAAGCCATTTCCAGAGTGATTGGTGACCATGTTTGATTTTGTACGTAACAACAAGCGCGTGATGTACGGTGTGTTGGCACTGTTGATCGTGCCTTCGTTCATCTTCGTCGGTGTCGACAGCTACCAGAACCGTGGCGACAGCGCCGCCGGCGTGGCCGAGGTCGATGGTCGCAGCATCACCCAGCAGGAATGGGACGATGCCCAGCGCCGCCAGATCGACCAGGCGCGCCAGCAACTGGGCCCGCAGTTCGACCAGAAGATGTTCGACACGCCGGAAGCCAAGCGTGAAGTGCTGGAAAACCTGGTCGCCGAACGCGCCATCAATGCCGAGATCGCCCGCAATCACCTGACCGTGAGCGACCAGGCCATCTTCAAGGCGATCAACCAGATCCAGGGCTTCAGGAAGCCGGACGGCAGCTTCGACATGGACCAGTACAAGGCTGCGCTGGCCGCCCAGGGCATGACTCCGGAAATGTTCGACGCGCGCATGCGTCGCGACATGGCGATCCAGCAGCTGGCCGGTTCGATCCAGTCGACCGCGTTCGCGCCGCGCTCGGTCGCCGACCGCATCTCGAACATCAATGACCAGGAACGCGAAGTCCAGGAACTGCTGTTCCCGATCGCGAACTACCTGCCGCAGGTGAAGGTCACCGACGAGATGGTCAAGGCCTTCTACGACAAGAACGCCCAGCTGTTCCAGATTCCGGAGCAGGTGAAGGCCGAATACGTCGTGCTCGATTCGGCGGCAGTCGAAAAGCAGGTCTCGGTCACCGACGCCGAAGTGGAGCAGTTCTACAAGACCAACCAGGCGCGCTTCGTGACGCCCGAGCAGCGTACCGCCAGCCACATCCTGATCACCAAGGCCCAGGGCGCCAAGCCGGCCGAAGAAGCGGCTGCGAAAGCCAAGGCCGAAGCGGTGCTGGCCGAAGTACGCAAGAACCCGGCCGACTTTGCCGCGATCGCCAAGGCGCAGTCGCAGGATCCGGGTTCGGCCGCGCAGGGCGGCGACCTCGGCGTGGTCGAGAAGGGCGCTTTCGTCAAGCCGGTCGAGGACGCGATCTACGCGCTCAAGGACGGCGAAGTCAGCAGCATCGTGCCGTCGGAATTCGGCTTCCACATCATCAAGCTTACCTCGATCAAGCCCTCCCAGCAGAAGCCGCTGGAAGCGGCGAGGGCCGAGATCGCCGAGGAGCTGAAGAAATCCAAGCTGTCGAAGAAGTACTCGGAACTGGCCGAGAGCTTCAACGACATCGTGTACGAGCAGTCGGACAGTCTGAAGCCGGCGGCCGACAAGCTGGGCCTGGAAATCCAGACCGCGGACGGCCTGACCCGCAAGCCGAACCCGGCCCTGGGCGCCGCACCGTTCAACAACGAGAAGTTCCTGACCGCCCTGTTCTCGAACGATTCGATCAAGAACAAGCGTAATACCGAAGCCGTCGAAGTGGCGCCGGCTGTCCTGGTGGCGGGCCGTGTCGTCGAATTCAAGCCGGCGAGCAAGCGCCCGCTGGCCGAAGTCGAAGCCCAGATCCGCCAGCGCGTGACCCAGGAAGAAGCGTTGCGCCTGGCGCGCGAGGCCGGTGAAGCCAAGCTGAAGGCTGCCAGGGCATCGGGCGACGCCGCCGGTTTCGGCGAGACCAAGGTCCTGTCGCGCACCAAGGAGCCGACCATCAACACCGCCGCCGCCCTGGCCGTGTTCAAGGCCGACGTGACCAAGCTGCCGGCCTATGTGGGCGTGGAAGTGCCGAACGTGGGCTATGGCGTCTACCGCATCGGCAAGGTGTCGCAGCCGGCCCAGGTCGACCAGGCGCGCCGCGCCCAGGAGGCGCAGCAGATCAACGGCCTGGTGGGCCAGGCCGAGCTCTACAACTTCGTCGAGGCGGTCAAGGCCAAGGCCAAGGCGAAGATCCATGCGTCGGCAAGCAAGCCGGCGGACCAGGCCGAATAAGCCTGTTCTCTGGACGAAGAAAAACCCGGCTGCGCGAGCAGCCGGGTTTTTTTACGTCGCGGGTTCCGTGATGTGCGCCGAAGTCGCGTGCGGCGACCGTAGGGTGGGCACGCTGTGCCCACGCGGAAGCCGGAACAGTGCTGGCATCGGATATCGAGGCTAAAGTGGCTTACTGGTAGTGGTCGAAAAGCATCCCGTTAGCGCTGTCTATATTGCCGGCGTCGCGGAGCGCGTCATCGCGGCCACGGACTGCTGCCAGGCACGTAACGCGTGGGCACGGCGTGCCCACCCTACGGTCCGCGCTGCGTGAGGTGTTACGCTGCCATCAGCGCCCGCGCCGCGTTCACGAAATCCTCGCGGCCGATGTCCGCCAGCTCGAGCACCTGCGCCTTGCCGTACTGGACGAAGTTGCGGTCGATCGAACGCAGGTAGGCCGGGTCGTAATGCTCGACCAGCAGCTGGTCGACCAGCTCGGGCATCGCGCCGGCCTTCGCCATCGCATGCCAGTTGTCGATCTTCACGCGGCCGTGCAGCTGCACCAGGTGTTCCAGTTGGCCGTTGAGGGCGTCGGCGTTGCGCGCGAAGTGCTGGTAGTCCTCCATCAGCAGGCGCACGCGGTTCGGGCGCGACAGGGTCAGGGCGATGCAGGGCGAGGCGCGCATGCGCTCCATCACCGCGCCGGGCACGCGCAGGTTGCCGACCTTCTTGCTCTCGGATTCGACGAAGACAGGTTTGTCCAGGTCGAAGTGACGCAGCTTGTCCCAGATCCGGCTTTCGAACATCTTCTGCGTCGGCTGCGGTTCGTCGGGCAGGTGGCCGAGCACCGAGCCGCGGTGGGCCGCCAGGCGCTCGAGGTCGAGGACCTGGGCCCCGACCTGTTCCAGGGTTTCGAGCAGGCGGCTCTTGCCGCTGCCGGTGGTGCCGCAGACCACGCGGAAGTCCACGGCCGGCGGGTTCTCCAGCGCTTCGCTGACGTAGGCGCGGTAGGCCTTGTAGCCGCCGTCGAGTTGCACCACCGGCCAGCCGATCTTGGCAAGGATGTGGGCCATCGAGCCGCTGCGGTTGCCGCCGCGCCAGCAATAGACCAGGGGCTTCCAGTCGCGCGGCTTGTCGGCGAAGAGCGTATCGATATGGCGGGCGATGTTCTGCGCGACCAGGGGCGCGCCGACTTTCTTCGCCTCGAAGGCGCCGACCTGCTTGTACAGCGTGCCGACGCGGATGCGCTCCTCGTCGTTCAACACCGGGCAATTGATCGCACCGGGTAGGTGGTCGAGCGCGAATTCGCCCTCGCTGCGGGCGTCGATGATGGTGTCGAAGCTATCCAGGTCGGGGAAGATGTCGGCGAAGCTCAGTACGGCGGGGTATTTCATCGTGATTGGATCAGGGCCTTGAAGGTCGGCCAGATGTTATTGAGGATAATCGGGTGGGCCTGGGCGTTCGGGTGCAGGCGGTCGGCCTGGAACAGGCTCGGCTTGTCGGCCACGCCTTCGAGCATGAAGGGAACCAGTGGCGCCTTCACTTCCTTCGCCAAATTCCGGTACATGCCGAAGAAGCGTTCCGTGTATGCGCGGCCATAGTTCGGCGGCATGCGCATGCCGATCAGCATGACTTTCGCGTCCTGCTTCTGCGACATGGTCGCCATCTCGCGCAGGTTGGCTTCCGCCGCGGCCACCGGCAGGCCGCGCAGGCCGTCGTTGGCGCCCAGTTCGATGACGACGATCTGCGGCTTGTGCTGGTTCAAGAGCGCCGGCAGGCGCGCCCGCCCGCCGCTGGTGGTCTCGCCGCTGATGCTGGCGTTGACGATGCGCGCGTCGATCTTTTCGGCCTTGAGCTTCTGTTCGAGCAGGGCGACCCAGCCCGCGCCGCGCGTCAGGCCATACTCGGCCGAGAGGCTGTCACCCAGCACAAGGACGGTTTTTGGTGCAGAATAGGCGCTCGCCGACGCGGCCAGCATGAGCGCACCGACAGACAATTTCTTGAGAATAGCAAGCATGCGTGATAATCCCGAGGCTTTCAAAAATGATCCTGCCACTGCAAAAGGACGACCGGCCGCCATCGAAGTAAGCGGCCTGTCGAAGCGGGTGGCGGACGCCAGCGGCGAACTCACCATCCTGCACAACATCGATTTTACCGTGCAACCGGCCGAGACGCTCGCGCTCGTCGGCGCTTCCGGCTCGGGCAAGTCGACCCTGCTGGGCCTGCTGGCCGGGCTCGATACGCCGAGCAGCGGCAAGGTCCTGCTGGACGGCACCGACATCTTCGCACTCGATGAAGACGGCCGCGCCGCCTTCCGCAAGGCCAAGCTGGGCTTCGTGTTCCAGTCCTTCCAGCTGCTGGCCCACCTGGACGCCCTGGAAAACGTGATGCTGCCGCTCGAACTGCGCGGCGACGGCGACGCCCGTGCCAAGGCCGAAGCGATGCTCGGGCGTGTCGGGTTGTCGAGCCGGCTCAAGCACTATCCGAAGTACCTGTCCGGCGGCGAGCAGCAGCGCGTGGCCCTGGCGCGCGCTTTCGTCACCGAACCGCCGCTGCTGTTCGCGGACGAGCCGACCGGCAGCCTCGACGCCGCGACCGGCGAGGCCGTGATTCAGCTGATGTTCGAACTCAATCGCGAACGCGGCTCGACGCTCGTGCTGGTGACCCACGATCCGGCGATGGCGGCACGTTGCGGGCGGACCTTGACCATCGCCGCAGGCCGCCTGGCCTAGCGCTTTTCGTAGGGTGGACACCTGTGTCCACGCTGTCTCACCCTTCTCCCATCCGCGCATTCAACCTGGCCTGCGGCATCCGCGCACCCGGTCGAAACGACGTACCGGACATGGTGCGGTATGCCACGGTACGACCGCGTGGACAGTAGGGCTGGCTAAATGCCAGCACTACGAATGTCCACCCTACAAAACCTAGCGCGTCAGCGCCTGCGCCACCAGCCCGTTCAACACCTTCCTCAGCGCCGCCGGCAATTCCCCGGCCGTCAGCCCGATCGGCCCGACGCCGTCCTCCACCAGCCGGTCGGCCGCCGCGCCGTGCATCCACACCGCGCCAACCGCCGCTTCCCATGCCGGCCAGCCCTGGGCCAGCAAGGCCCCGCACACGCCCGCCAGCACGTCGCCGGTGCCGCCGCTCGCCAGGCCCGGATTCCCGGTCGGATTGAGCGCCATGCAGCCCTCCTGGGCCGCGATGACGGTGCCCGAGCCCTTGAGCACGGCGACGGCGTTCAGGCGCCGGGCGAGCTGGCGCGCCGCGGCCAGGCGATCGGCCTGCACCTCGGCAGCCGTGATGCCGAGCAGGCGCGCGGCCTCGAGCGGGTGCGGGGTGACGATGGTGGCGCCCTGGCGCCGCGCCAGGCGTCCCTGCAGCTCGGTGCTGGCCGCGACCAGGTTCAGGCCATCCGCGTCGATCACGAGCGGCCCTGCGCCGTCGATGCCGTGGCTGAGCGCGCGCATGGCCTCGACCGAGTCGCCCATGCCCGGGCCCAGCACCAGCGCCTGGCCCTCGAACTTGAGGGCGTTCGAGGCGCGGAACATCAGCTCGGGCTGCAGGTTGTCGAAGCCCGGGCCGGGATCGACCGTGGCGACAAAGACCCGGCCTGCGCCGGCGTACAGGGCGGCGCGGCCGGCCAGCACCGCCGCGCCGAGCATGCCGCGGGCGCCGCCGACGATGGCGACGTCGCCGAAACTGCCCTTGTGCGAACCCTGGCGGCGCGGCGCGAGCTGCGTGGCAAACAGGGCGGGCCCGGCCAACCGGGCCAGCGGCGGCGGGAAGAGCTTTTCGTCGATGCCGAGATCGACCACCTGCACTTCGCCGGCGTGGTCGCGACCGAAGGCCGTGTGCAGGCCCGGTTTGTCGCCAATGAAGGTGATGGTGTGGGTGGCGCGCACGGCGGCGCCGCCTTCGCCGACCGGCATGCCGGTATCGGCGTCGAGGCCGCTCGGCACGTCCAGGGCCAGCACCGGACAGCGCATGTCGTCCAGTGCGGTGACGAGCTCGGGGTAGCGCCCCACGAGGTTGCGTGCGAGGCCGATGCCGAACAGGCCGTCGACCACCAGCGCCCAGTCGCGCGTGTCGGGGGCGACGTCGGCGAAGTTGGCGCGGCTGGCACGCGCACGGGCCAGGGCCTGGGCGGCTTCCGGCGAAGGCTGGCCGGTGGTCGGGGCGAAGTAGAGCACCACGACATCCAGCCCGGCTTCGCTTAGGTTGGCGGCCAGCTCGAGGGCGTCGCCGCCGTTGTTGCCCGGACCGGCGAGCACCAGCACCGGCTGCGCGTGGGCGGCGCCGACCAGGCTCAAGGCGAGGTCGGCGGCGGCGCGTCCGGCGCGCCGCATCAGGGTGCCTGTTTCCAGCTCCCGCATCGCGGCTTCCTCGACCGCCCGGATCTGGGCAACGCTGTAAAGCTTGCTGTTCATGTTCCTCGCCTTCTGCTCATTGATATCGAATGCCTGCATTGTGCCCGATCCAGGCCGGGAGGCGACTACAATATGACAAAACCACAACCTGCAAGAGGGCAAGACATGGATTGGCAGTTCTGGATCGACCGCGGCGGCACCTTCACCGACATCGTGGCGCGCCGCCCGGATGGGCAGCTGGTGACGCACAAACTCCTGTCCGAGAATCCGGAACAATACCGCGACGCCGCCGTCGCCGGGATCCGCCACCTGCTCGGCGTGGAAGCCGGCGCGCCGCTGCCGGCGGCCGCCGTGGAAGCGGTGAAAATGGGCACGACCGTCGCCACCAACGCCCTGCTCGAGCGCAAGGGCGAGCCGACGCTGCTGGCCATCACGCGGGGTTTTCGCGACGCGCTGCGCATCGCCTACCAGAACCGGCCGCGCCTGTTCGACCGCCACATCGTGCTGCCCGAGCTGCTGTATGCGCGGGTGGCCGAGATCGACGAGCGCATCGGCGCCCACGGCGAAGTCGTGCGGCCGCTCGACGAGGCGGCGGCCCGTGCCGCGCTGCAGGAAGCCTTCGATGCGGGCCTGCGCGCGCTGGCGATCGTCTTCATGCACGGCTACCGCTATACGCAGCACGAGGCGGCGGTGGCGCGCATCGCGCGCGAGATCGGCTTCACCCAGGTGTCGACCTCGCACGGCGTCAGCCCGATGATGAAGCTGGTCGCGCGCGGCGACACCACGGTGGTCGACGCCTACCTCTCGCCCATCCTGCGCCGCTATGTCGACCAGGTGGCGTCGGAACTGCCGGGCGCGAACCTGCAGTTCATGCAGTCCAGCGGCGGCCTGACCGATGCGCGCGCCTTCCAGGGCAAGGACAGCATCCTCTCCGGTCCGGCCGGCGGCATCGTCGGCATGGTGCGCGCCAGTGTTCTCGCCGGCTTCGACAAGGTGATCGGCTTCGACATGGGCGGCACCTCGACCGACGTTTCGCACTACGCGGGAGAGTTCGAGAGGGTGTTCGAGACCCAGGTCGCCGGCGTGCGCATGCGCGCGCCGATGATGAGCATCCACACCGTGGCGGCCGGCGGCGGCTCTATCCTGCACTTCGACGGCAGCCGCTACCGCGTCGGGCCCGACAGCGCCGGCGCCAATCCGGGACCGGCCAGCTACCGCCGCGGCGGGCCGCTCGCGGTCACCGACTGCAATGTCATGCTCGGGAAGATACAGCCGGAGCACTTCCCGAAGCTGTTCGGGTTGAGGGGCGACGAGGCGCTCGACGTCGAGACCGTGCGCGCGCGCTTCACGGCGCTGGCGCGCGAGATCGAGGCGGCGACGGGCGACGTGCGCACGCCCGAGCAGGTGGCCGAGGGCTTCATCCAGATCGCGGTCGGGAACATGGCCAACGCCATCAAGCAGATCTCGGTGCAGCGCGGGCACGACGTCACCGAGTACGCGCTCACCAGCTTCGGCGGCGCCGGCGGCCAGCATGCCTGCCTGGTGGCAGACGCGCTCGGCATGAAGACCGTCTTCATCCACAGCCTGGCGGGCGTGCTCTCGGCCTACGGCATGGGCCTGGCCGACCAGAGCGCGATGCGCGAGCAGGCAATAGAAGAGAAGCTGGGCGCTGCCAGCGCCGAGGCCCTGGCAAAGCGCCTGGACGTCCTGGCCGCAGCGGCGCGCGCCGAGCTGCTGGCCCAGGGCGTGGGCGAGGAACGCATCGCCGTCATCCGCCGCGTGCACCTGCGCTACGAGGGCACGGACTCGGCCCTGGTCGTCGGCTACGACAGCGTCGCGGCGATGCAGGCCCAGTTCGAGGCCGCCTACAAGCGCCGCTTCTCCTTCCTGATGCCCTCGCGCGCCCTGGTGGTGGAAGCGGTGTCGGTCGAGGCCCTGGGCCGCTCGGAGGCGCCGCCCGAGACCAGGCTTGCCGACGCGGCGCGCGCCGGCGCGCCTGCGCCCTCGCAGACCGTGCCGATGTTCGGCAATGGCCAGTGGCGCGACACCGGCGTCTACCGCCGCGCCGACATTGGGCCCGGCGACATCATCGGCGGCCCCGCCATCGTCGCCGAGAACAACGCCACCACCGTGGTCGAAGCCGGCTGGCAGGCCGAGGTCACGCCGTACAACCACCTCGTGCTCAGGCGGGTGGAGGCGCTGCCCGAGCGGCGCGCGATCGGCACCACGGCCGACCCAGTGATGCTGGAGATCTTCAACAACCTCTTCATGTCGATCGCCGAGCAGATGGGCCTGCGCCTGCAGAACACGGCCTATTCGGTGAACATCAAGGAGCGCCTCGACTTCAGTTGCGCCATTTTCGACGCCGACGGCAAGCTGGTGGCAAACGCCCCGCATATGCCGGTGCACCTGGGCTCGATGGGCGAGAGCATCAAGACCGTGATGCGCGAGAATGCCGGCCGCATGCGCGCCGGCGACGTCTACGTGCTGAACGACCCCTACAACGGCGGCACCCACTTGCCCGACGTGACCGTGATCTCGCCGGTGTTCGACGAGGCCGGGCAGGAGATCCTGTTCTACGTCGGCTCGCGCGGCCACCACGCCGACATCGGCGGCACCACGCCGGGCTCGATGCCGCCGGACTCCAGCCACATCGAGGAGGAGGGCGTCCTGATCAACAACTTCAAGCTGGTCGACGGGGTCGATGGCGTGCTGCGCGAGGCCGAGGCACGCGAACTGCTCGGCAGTGCCCGCTACCCGGCGCGCAATCCGGACCAGAACATGGCCGATCTGCGCGCCCAGGTGGCGGCGAACCAGAAGGGCGTCGAGGAACTGCACCGCATGGTGGCCCATTTCGGCCTGGACGTGGTGCGCGCCTACATGGGCCACGTGCAGGACAATGCCGAGGAGGCGGTGCGGCGCGTGATCGGCGCCCTGAAGGACGGCGCGTTCACGGTCGAGCTGGACAACGGCGCACGTATTGTCGTGGCGATCCGCGTCGACCGTGCCAGCCGCAGCGCCGAGATCGACTTCACGGGCACGTCAAGCCAGCTGCCGAACAACTTCAATGCGCCCTCGGCGGTGTGCATGGCCGCCGTGCTCTACGTGTTCCGCACCCTGGTCGACGACGAGATTCCGCTGAACGGCGGCTGCCTGAAGCCGCTGAAGGTCATCATCCCGCCCGGCTCCATGCTCAACCCGCATTACCCGGCCTCGGTGGTCTCGGGGAACGTCGAGACCTCGACCTGCATCACCAACGCGCTCTACGGCGCGCTGGGGGTGATGGCGGCCTCGCAGGGCACGATGAACAACTTCACGTTCGGGAACGCGAAGTACCAGTACTACGAGACCATTTCCGGCGGCAGCGGCGCGGGCGAAGGCTACGACGGCACCGACGTGGTGCAGACCAACATGACCAATTCGCGCCTGACCGATCCCGAGATCCTCGAGTTCCGCTTCCCGGTGCGCCTGGAGAGCTATTCGATCCGCCAGGGCTCGGGCGGAGCGGGGCGCTGGCGTGGCGGCAACGGCGGGGTGAGGAAGGTGCGCTTCCTGGAGCCGATGACGGCGGCGATCCTGTCGAACAACCGGATCTACGCCCCGTTCGGGATGGCCGGCGGAGAAGAGGGCGCGCGCGGGGTGAACACCGTGGTGCGCGCGGATGGCAGCGTCGAGCAGGTCGGGCACATCGGCAAGGTCGAGATGGGGGCAGGGGACATGTTCGTCATCGAGACGCCCGGCGGCGGAGGTTACGGAAAGGCTTGACGAAGGGCGCAGGGTGGGCACTCCGTGCCCACGCGTTACGTGCCCATCGTTCGGACTCGTGCAGCAAGGTCTCGCTCGGGCAAGCGAGCGAAGCTGCACGGGTTGAACAGCATGTCGTCGATGTTCCGGGCAAGCTCGAATGGTACGGAGCGAGACCTCGCAGCCAACGACGTCGGAAACGTACGAAACGCGTGGGCACGGCCTGCCCACCCTACGAGCCGGGCCGCGTATCCCCGTGGCGCTACGGAAGGCAATGCGATGAAGGCGTCCCGGCTCAGGTCGAGATACCGTACTTGCGCCGCAAGCCCATGTATTCCTCCGTCAGCGGCTCCAGCCTCGGATGCTGGGCATCCACCGCCCGGATCTTCTCGAGCTGCTCGAAGCACAATTCGCCCAGCGGATGGTCCCAGCCGAGTTCGGCGATCTGGCGCAGGACGCCGCCCGCCGTCGCGATCATCACCTGCAGGTTGCCGGGCGCCATGTGCAGCGCCTCGAGCAGGGTCTGGACCGCGCCGCGCACGTCGCCCATGTTGCGCTTCTCGTCGGCCACGCCCAGCAGGATCTGGGCCTGGGCCTTGAGCTGCTGGTGCATGCCGTCGGCCAGGTCGCGCCGGCCGCAATCGGCGAACACCTGCAGGGCGTCCTGGGGCGTGACGCCGCTGCCGGCGTCGTTCACCACCGTCATCATCACTTCCTGGGCCTGGCTGTCGAGGCGCTGCGCCAGGCAGGAGCGCACCAGGCCGATGCGCAGGCCGGTCGACAGGCCGCTGCTGGCGCCCACGGCCGCCGCGGCCGCGTGCAGGTCGGTCAGGCAGGCGGCGTGGTTGCCGGTGGCCTCGTGCAGGGCCGCGTTGGCGACCGCGACGCAGGCGTCGACTTCAGGGCTGGCGCGCAGCGAGCGTTCCAGGTCGCGCACGACGCCGGCGGCGGCCAGCGGGTCGCCGCGCCTGACCAGGGCCCTGGCCAGCCTGACGTGGTCCTCGGGATCGCGAAACTCGGAATAGCGGGCCTTGGCGACCACCTGCCTGAATGCCTTTTCGGCGGCCGCCGGGTCGCCCGCTTCGAGCGCGATGTCGCCGAGCTTGCGCAGGCGGCGCACCATGTGCGGCGAGATGGCCACCGCTTCCTCGAGGATCTTCTGGGCCTGGGCGTGGGCTCCAGCGGATTCGTGGCAGCGGGCGAGCAGATCGTAGGCCGCCATCAGGTGCCCATTGGCCGAGACCAGCATCTGCAGGGTGTCGCGCGCCTCGTCGATGCGTCCTTGGGCGAACAGCGCGCGCGCCAGGCCCAGGCCGGCCCAGCCGAGCGGCTTGTAGCCGAGCACCTTGCGGTAGATCTGCTCGGCCTCGACGTGCTCCTTGAGCTGGACGTGCAGCTCGGCGCGCAGGCGCGCGAAATCGAGGGCGTAGCGGCTGTGGGCCAGTTCACTGGCGGCCGCCGAGCGGATCGCCTCGCGCAAGTTGCCCTGGGCGACCAGTTGCCAGGTCGGCAGGATGACAGCGCGCCTGTCGATGGCGCGGGTGATGCGCGCGCCCAAAGTCTCGGCGGTGAAAGGTTTCAGCACGTAGTCGGTCGGCGCGAGTTCCGCTGCGCTGACGACCTTGCCGTGGACGGCTTCCGAGGTGAGCATGATGAAGATCGCCCAGGGTGGGATCAGGCGGTGGTGGCGCAGGTCTTCCAGCAGTTGCTGGCCGTCCTGGCCATCGCCGGCGCCGCCGCCGTTGCCGAGATCGTACTCGCAGAGGATGATGTCGTAGGAGCGGCGGGTGAGCTGGCGGATCGCGGTGCCGGCATTGACGGCATACTCGATCTTGCTAATGCCGCCCAGGTTCAGCATGTTCTGCAGGCTGGCGCGCATGCCGGGATTGGGGTCGATCACCAGTACCGACAACTTGCTGTTCTCTTGCATCTTTTCTCTCGTGTGCTCGGCCATTGCGCGTCTCCTGGCGCTACGATACCGGCAAGGATCGCGCCGGGCAACCCGCGGCAGGCTCCGAGTCGCTGAAGGTGTTGTCAACCCTGTATAATAGCGGGCTATCTTTCACCCGCAGCCACGCTGCATCAACCAACTTCCAGCCATGTTGATTCTGCCGGGTTCCAACGCCCTTTCGGTATTTCGTAGCCAACGCCTCCTGAACCAGCTGCAAGCAGTCGCTCCCACGATTGCATCGGTCCAGGCTCGCTTCTACCACTTCATCGACGCCAGCGCGCCGCTGTCCACCGCGGACACCGAACGCCTGAGCGCCATGCTCACCTACGGCGAGCCGGTCCCCGAGACGCTGTACGAGGGCGCCACCGAAGAATTCTTCGTGATCCCGCGCCTGGGCACGATCTCGCCCTGGGCCTCGAAAGCGACCGACATCGCGCACAACTGCGGCATGGCCCACGTGCACCGCATCGAGCGCGGCGTGGCCTACAAGGTCGTGCTGAAAAGCGGCATCCTGGGCACCGGCATTGGCGCCCCGAAGAAGCTCTCGAACGAGGAAGTCCAACTGGTCGCAGCCCTGCTGCACGACCGCATGACGGAAACCGTACTGCGCAGTGCCGACGACGCCGTGCGCCTGTTCGACGAGCTCGAAGGCAAGCCGCTCGAAGCCATCGACGTTTTGGGGCAGGGCCGCGAGGCGCTGGTGCGCGCCAATACCGAACTCGGCCTGGCGATGTCGGAAGACGAGGTCGACTACCTGTTCGACGCCTTTACCAGGGCCGAGCGGAACCCGACCGACGTGGAACTGATGATGTTCGCCCAGGCGAACTCGGAACACTGCCGCCACAAGATCTTCAACGCCGACTGGGTGATCGACGGCGTGAAGCAGGACAAGTCGCTGTTCCAGATGATCAAGAACACGCACCAGCTGCAGCCGAAGGGCACGATCGTCGCCTACAGCGACAACTCCTCGATCATGGAAGGCGCAAGCGTCACGCGCTTCTTCCCGCGCGCGGGCGGCGAATACGCCCCGTCGAGCGAGCTGGTCCACACCCTGATGAAGGTCGAGACCCACAACCACCCGACCGCGATCTCGCCCTTCCCGGGAGCCTCGACCGGCGCCGGCGGCGAGATCCGCGACGAGGGCGCGACCGGCCGCGGCGCCAAGCCGAAGGCGGGCCTGACCGGTTTCACGGTCTCGAACCTGCTGCTGCCGGACGCCCAGCGCCCCTGGGAGAACGCGGCCGACGTGACCGCCAGGGGTGAAAGGGCGGAGGCGCCGGTCTACGGCAAGCCGGAACGCATCGCTTCGCCGCTGCAGATCATGATCGACGGCCCGCTCGGCGGCGCCGCCTTCAGCAACGAATTCGGCCGTCCGGTCCTGGGCGGCTACTTCCGCACCTACGAACAGAACGCCCAGGCCGCCGGCGGCGTCTACGGCTACCACAAGCCGATCATGATCGCGGGCGGCATCGGCAACATCGCCGACCAGCACACGCACAAGAACGACATCCCGGTCGGCAGCCTGCTGATCCAGCTGGGCGGCCCGGGCATGCGTATCGGCATGGGCGGCTCGGCCGCGTCCTCGATGGCGACCGGCACGAACACCGCGGATCTCGACTTCGACTCGGTCCAGCGCGGCAACCCCGAAATGGAACGCCGTGCCCAGGAAGTCATCAACGGCTGCTGGCAGCTGGGCGCCGAGAACCCGATCATCTCGATCCACGACGTCGGCGCGGGCGGCCTGTCGAATGCCTTCCCGGAAATCGTGAACGACGCCAGGCGCGGCGCGACGTTTGATTTGCGCAAGATCCAGCTCGAAGAGAGCGGGATGGCGCCGAAGGAAATTTGGTCGAATGAGTCGCAAGAGCGATATGTGTTGGCAATTTCTCCAGACGACCTGCAGAAATTTGCATCCCTGTGCGAGCGCGAGCGCTGCCCGTTCGCGGTCGTCGGCGTCGCCACCGAAGAGCGCCAGCTGCGCGTGATCGATCCGGAAATGGGCAACAATCCCGTCGATATGCCGATGGAAGTCCTGCTCGGCAAGCCGCCGAAGATGCAGCGCAATGTCGAGCACGTGCAGCGCACGCTGCCGGCGGTCGACCTGACCGGCATCGCGCTGGAAGAAGCCGCGCGCCGCGTGCTGCTGCTGCCGACCGTGGCCGACAAATCCTTCCTGATCACCATCGGCGACCGCACCGTGGGCGGCATGACCGTGCGCGACCAGATGGTCGGCCCATGGCAGGTGCCGGTGGCCGACTGCGCCGTCACCGCGATGAGCTACGAAGGCTACCAGGGCGAAGCGATGTCCATGGGCGAGCGCACCCCGCTGGCCGTGATCGACGCCGCCGCCTCGGGCCGCATGGCCGTGGGCGAGGCGATCACCAACATTGCTGCAGCCCCGATCGCCTCGATCGAGGACATCAAGCTGTCGGCCAACTGGATGGCTGCCTGCGGCCAGCCGGGCCAGGACGCAGCCCTGTTCGACACCGTCAAGGCCGTCGGCATGGAACTGTGCCCGGCCCTGGGCATCAGCATCCCGGTCGGCAAGGATTCGCTGTCGATGCGCACCACCTGGAATGATGGCGGCGAAGCCAAGGAGGTGATCTCGCCGGTGTCGCTGATCGTCTCCGCCTTTGCGCCGGTGCCGGACGTGCGCCGCTCGCTGACCCCGCAACTGAAGCTCGATGCGGGCGATACCGCCCTGGTGCTGATCGACCTGGGCCGCGGCAAGAACCGCCTCGGCGCATCGGCGCTGGCGCAGGTCACCCAGCAACTGGGCGATTCCGTGCCGGACGTCGATTCGCCGGAAGACCTGAAGGCCTTCTTCGGAGCGATTCAACGATTGAATGCCGAGGGCAAGCTGCTGGCCTACCACGACCGTTCCGATGGCGGCCTGTTCGCCACGCTGGTCGAGATGGCCTTTGCCGGCCGCGCCGGCGTCTCGGTGAACCTCGACATCCTGACCATGGAAGGCGAGCACGCCTCCGACTGGGGCGACGCCAAGAACTGGGCGGCCCAGGTCGGCGAGCGCCGCAACGAGATGACCCTGCGCGCGCTGTTCTCGGAAGAGCTGGGCGCCGTGATCCAGGTGCGCGAGGAAGACAAGCGGCAGGTGATGAACGTGCTGCGCGAACTGAACCTGGGCGCTTGCAGCCACATCATCGGCAAGGTCAACGATCGCGGCGTGGTCGAATTCACGCGCGACGCGAAAGTCATCTACAACGAAAAACGCAGCAGCCTGCACCGCCTGTGGAGCGAGACCAGCTGGCGCATCGCGCGCCTGCGCGACAACCCGGCCTGCGCCGACCAGGAATACGAGCGCCTGCTGGACGAAACCGATCCTGGCCTGTCGCCGAAGCTCACCTTCGATCCGAGCGAGAACATCGCCGCGCCCTTCATCGCGACGGGCGTGCGTCCGCGCGTGGCGATCCTGCGCGAACAGGGCGTCAACTCGCACATCGAGACCGCCTGGGCGATGCACCAGGCCGGCTTCAATGCGGTCGACGTGCACATGAGCGACCTGATCGCCGGCCGCGCCAAGCTGGATGATTTCCACGGCGTGATCGCGGTCGGCGGCTTCTCCTACGGCGACGTGCTGGGCGCGGGCGAGGGCTGGGCCAAGACCATCCTGTTCAACGAGGGGCTGGCCGAACAGTTCGCGCGCTTCTTCGCGCGCCAGGACACCTTCGGCCTGGGCGTGTGCAACGGCTGCCAGATGCTGGCCAACCTGAAGCCCATCATCCCGGGCGCCCACGCCTGGCCGAAGTTCACCCGCAACAAGTCCGAGCAGTTCGAAGCGCGCTTCGGCATGGTCGAGGTGCTCGACTCGCCGTCGATCTTCTTCGCCGGCATGGCGGGCACCCAGGCGCCGCTGGCGATCGCCCACGGCGAGGGCTTCGCCGACTTCTCGCAGACCGGCGACATCTCGCAAGTGGTGCAGTCGCTGCGCTACGTCGACAACCGCGGACAGGCCACCGAACAGTATCCGTTCAACCCGAACGGCTCGCCGGGCGGCCTGACCGCAGTCACTACCCCGGACGGGCGCTTCACCGCGATGATGCCGCACGCCGAGCGCGTGTTCCGCACCGTCGTGCACTCCTGGGCGCCGGAAGGCTGGGGCGAGGACAGCCCGTGGATGCGCATGTTCCGCAACGCGCGCAAGTGGGTCGGCTGATCTCTGGTTGACGCAACAAAAGAAGCGCCCCGCTTGGGGCGCTTTTTTTATTTCAACATTTCTTCTATAAAATTCAAAGACTTGGCAAGCTGGGCTGGGATAAGTCCACGCGCCGGGCGCGGGCGGATCATGGGTGCTGGCTTTCCATTCGCCCTTTGTTCAAGGAGACAGCTCAGGCGCTTCCGCACCCGCCAAACCGCCATCCCGATCGAACTGACGCTTGCACTCGGGCCCGTGCTCAGCCTTGTCGCCGGCAGCACCTCCGCTGCCACCGCCAGGGATGCCGTACCTGCGGCTACTGGGGCAACAAGCCGAATGTGATGTGGCCGGCGTCTTACGACCGCAATGCCCCGTTCTTCTCCAGCGGCCTGACCTGGCAGCAGGTCCTCGACAGCCCGGTGCGTGGCAACGCCTACCTGATCCTGGCGCACCAGTACATCGCGGCCGTCCTCAACCGCGCCGCCGGCGCCTCGGCGCCCTCGGGCGTGCAGGGCGTGATCGCCGCGGCGACGGCCTGGATCCAGGGCGGCGCGACGCTGTCGACCTGCGGGCCGGGCGAGTGCGCGCTGCAGAAGGCCTGGGCCGGGACGCTGGACGTGTATAACAACCGGGAGTATCCGGGAGCGCCGAAGCATTGCCCGGATTGAGCAGCGGATGGGCGTGGAGGCGGGGCAGGGGCTTCGTTCACCTTGGCCCGTGCGACCGATGCGGCCCGGCCTTTCGTAGGGTGGGCTCCCGAGTCCACGCGGTCTCACCGGTTGATCCACGGCAACGACTCACGAAGTCACGCTCCCGTATCCAGGATGCTTTACGAAAGTTCCGAAGCTGTACCGCGTGGGGTCGAGGCCCCACCCTACGAACTCAACGCATCGCGAGCGGGACTTCGTGGGACGGTCCCGCTGTTCGAACGGTGAGACCGCGTAGGCACAGGCGCCCGCCCTACAAAAACCAAACCCGCGGCGATCTCGTTACCGAAAACAAAAAAGGCGCTTCCATGGAAGCGCCTTTCTATTCGTCCGATCCGAAATTACTGGATCTTCGCCTTCTTCATCAGCGACTCGCGGAATTCCGCCAGTTTCTTTTGCTGCAGCGATTCCGCGACCTGCTGCTTGACCTGGTCCAGCGGCGGGACCTGGACCGGGCGCACGTCTTCCAGCTTGATGACGTGGTAGCCGAACTGGGTCTTCACCGGGGTGTCGGTGATCGCGCCTTTTTGCAGCGAGGTCATGGCCTTCGAGAACTCAGGAACGAAGCCGCGCGGGTCGGCCCAGCCCAGGTCGCCACCGTTCTGGGCGGTGCCGTCCTTGCCCTGCTTGGCCAGTTCCTCGAACTTGGCGCCGCCCTTGAGCTTGGCGATGATCGCCTTGGCCTCGTCTTCCTTCTCGACCAGGATGTGGCGGGCGTGGTATTCCTTCTCCGGCGCCTGGGCCTTGGCCTTGTCGTACTCGGCCTTGATCTCGGCATCCTTGACCGGGTTCTTCTTGACGTAGTCTGCCAGCATCGCGTTGATGATGATGCTCTGGCGCGCGTTGTCGATGGCGGCCTTCACGTCCGGGCGGGCGCCGACGCCTTGCTTGTCGGCTTCCTGGATCAGGACTTCGCGGCCGATCAGGTCCTTCTTGATCAGTTCGCGCAGTTGCGGCGAATCCGTGGCGCGGCCTTGGGCGACAACCTGCTTGACCACCTGGTCAACCTTTGCCGCCGGGATCGGCTTGCCATTGACGGTCGCAACGTTCTGCGCGAAGACAACGGGCGCGGCAACCATCGCGGTCATGGCGAGCAACAGGCGGGTGGGCTTCAAAATCATTGTTCGGATCCTATAAAAACTCGATAAGTCGCCGCTGGCGACGAAACCCGGCGCGCGAACGCTGAACCGCGCGCGCCGGAGGCACAACATCTTACTGTACCTTTGCCTTTTTGACCATTTCCTCTTGGTAGGAGGCCAGTTTCTGCTGGGTCAGGCTTTCGGCGATCTGCGGCTTGATCTCTTCCAGGGCCGGCACCTTCACGGCGCGGGTGTCGTCGACCTTGATCACGTGGTAGCCGGCGCCGGTCTTGACCGGGGTCTCGGTGATGCCGCCTTTTTGCAGCTTGGTGAAGCCGGCTGCGAATTCCGGCGGGAAGGCCGACGGGGTAGCCCAGTCGAGGTCGCCGCCGTTGTTGGCCGAACCGGTGTCCTTGCTCTGCTTGGCCAGCTCTTCGAACTTGGCGCCGCCCTTGAGCTTGGCGATGATGGCCTTGGCCTCGTCTTCCTTCTCGACCAGGATGTGGCGCACGTGGTATTCCTTCTCGGCGGCCTGGGTCTTGGCGTAGCGGTCGTACTCGGCCTTGATCTCGGCGTCGGTCACCGGGTTCTTGGCGATGTAGTCACGCGCCAGCTGGCTGACGACGATGGCCTGGCGGGTGCTGTCGAGCGCCTGCCTGACTTCCGGCTTCTTGTCATAGCCCTGCTTGATGGCTTCCTGCATCAGCACTTCGCGCTCGATCAGCTGCTTCTTGATCATCTCGCGCAGTTGCGGGGAGTCCTGGCCCTGGCCCTGTGCCACGACCTGCTTCACGATCGCGTCCACGCGCGAAGTCGGGATGGCCTTGCCGTTCACCACGGCGAGGTTCTGGGCGAATGCGGGTGCTGCGATAACGGCGATCAGGGCTAACAGCAGGCGTGCTGGCTTAAAAGTCATTATGGTGTTTCCTGTGGGAGGGAGTTGCTTGGACGGGATTTATTGATTTATTTCTTTTACTGAGCAATTCAATTTTGCGACAGATTTCTTAAGCGGCGCTGAACCGGCCTCAGTCCGGTTCCTCGGCTCGTTTCCTCAGCTTAGCTCCGACGGCGCCAGGGCCGTAATCGCCAGGGCGTGGATCTCGGCCTTCATCATATCGTGCACGGCATCATACACCAGTCGATGACGCATGACGAGTCTTAGTCCCTCGAAGCGCTCGGAGACGATGCGCACGCTGTAATGGCCGCCGCCCGAGGCCGCGCCGGCATGGCCGGCGTGCAGGGCGGAGTCGTCGCCGACGGCCAGGTCGAGGGGCGCGAGGGCCTCGGTCAGGCGCGCTTCGATGCGGGCGACGCGGGTGTCGACGCGGTTATCGAGACTCATGCTTCCTCCTGTGGGACATGTTTAACCAGCAGCATGGCTTGGCCGACGCTGAACAGGAAGAAAATCGCGGTCATGCCGAATACCTTGAAGTTGACCCAGGCGCTCGTGTTGTCCTTGAAGACTACGAAGGCCATGACCAGGTTCAGCGCGCCGAGGAAGAACAGGAAGCCCATCCACTGGTAACCGACGCGCGGCCAGATCTCGTCGGGCAGGGGCAGGGCTTCCTGCATCACCTTCTTCATCAGGTTGTTCTTGAGGAAGACCTGGCTGACGAAGAGGGCGCCGGCGAAGATCCAGTACAGCATGGTCGGCTTCCACTTGATGAAGGTCTCGTCGTGGAAATAGATCGTCGCGCCGCCGAACACGACGATGACGAAGAAGGAGACCCACAGCATGGTGTCGACCTTGCGCCGGCGTACCAGCAGGTAGCCGACCTGGAGCACGGTGGCGATGATGCCGACCACGGTGGCGAGCATGATCGGCGCCTGGCTGGCAATGATCTTGCCGCCGGAAACCATGCCACCCAGCCAGGTCTCGGCGAGGGCGACGGCGGCCGCTTCGTTGCCGGTGCCGTACTTGTAGACCGCGAAAAAGAGAATCAGCGGAAAGAAATCGAACAGGAATTTCATGTCGTGTCGGGTCGGTCTCGAGGGTAAGGCTTACAGCGCTTCGAAGCGCAGGGCGGCCGAGTTGATGCAGTAGCGCAGGCCGGTCGGCGGCGGGCCGTCCGGGAACACGTGGCCGAGGTGGGCGTCGCAGACGGCGCAGATGATCTCGGTGCGCAGCATGCCGTGGCTGCGGTCTTCCTTCTCGATGACGTTTTCCGGGTCGAGCGCCTTGAAATAGCTGGGCCAGCCGCAGCCGGATTCGAACTTGGCGTCGGACTCGAACAGCGGGGTGTCGCAGCAGACGCAGTGGTAGATGCCGTGCTCGTGGTGGTCCCAGTATTTGCCGGTGAAGGCGCGCTCGGTGGCGGCATGGCGCGTCACCTGGTATTGCATCGGGTCGAGCTGGGCACGCCACTCTTGGTCGGTCTTGGTCACTTTATCGGTCATGGTGGTCTTTCAGGTTAAATCTGGTGAAGCAAAGGTAAAGCAAAGGCGAAGCATGGCGCAGGAAGATCGGTTCAGGAAGAACAGCTGACTTCGAGGTGGGCGGCCCAGTCCGGCGGCAGCGCGGCGTAGGCCTCGTGCCCGGGCTGTTCGTCGAAAGGCTGCTCGAGGATTGCCAGCAGCTTGCCGACCTCGCTGTAATCCCCGTTCTGTGCCCGTTCGATCGCCTGCTGCGCCAGATAGTTTCGCAGGACGTACTTCGGGTTGACCCGGTTCATGGCGGCGCGGCGCGCCGCGTCGTCGCTGTCCTCCAGGCGCAGCCGCTCGCGGTAGCGCAGGGCCCAGTCGTCGAAGGCGGCGCGGTCGATGAAGAGGTCGCGCACGCCTTCCTCGCTGCCGGCTTGCCCGACCTTCAGGTCGGCCAGGCGCCGGAACAGCAGGGTGAAGTCGACGTGGCTGGCCTGCATGATGGTGAACAGGCTGTCGAACAGGGCGCGGTCGCCCTCGTGCGCCTGGGTCAGGCCGAGCTTGGCGTGCAGCAACGCGTCGAGCTTGCGCTCGAATTCGGGCATGTAGACGTCCAGCGCCTCCTGGGCGGCGTCGACCTCGCCGATCAGCGGCAGCAGGGCGTTGCCCAGGGCGTAGCAGTTCCAGTGGCCGATCGCGACCTGGTTCGCATACGAATAGCGCCCGCCCTGGTCGGTATGGTTGCAGACGTGGTTGACGTCAAAAGCTTCCATGAAGCCGAAGGGACCGTAGTCGAGCGTCAGGCCGAGGATGGACATGTTGTCGGTGTTCATGACGCCATGCATGAAACCGACCGATTGCCAACCGGCGATCATGCGCGCGGTGCGCCGCGTGACTTCCGCCAGCAGTTCCTTGTAGGGGTTCTGCGCGCTGCGCAGCGTGGGATAGAAGCCGTCGATCACGTAGTCGGCGAGCTGGCGCAGTTCGTCCTGTTTGTCGCGGTAATACCAGTGCTCGAACGAGCCGAAGCGGACAAAAGAGGGCGCCATGCGGGTGACGACCGCGGCGGTCTCGAGCGACTCGCGCATCACGCGCTGCTGCGAGCCGGTCACCACCAGGGCGCGGGTGGTCGGGATGCCGAGCGCGGCCATCGCTTCGGAGCAGAGGAATTCGCGGATCGAGGAACGCAGTACGGCGCGGCCGTCGCCCATGCGCGAGTAGGGCGTCTTGCCGGCGCCCTTGAGCTGCAGCTCCATGCGGGCATCAAGCCCGGGCAGGTCGCCGAGCAGGATGGCGCGGCCGTCGCCGAGCTGGCCGGCCCAGACGCCGAACTGGTGGCCGGAATACACGGCCGCCAGCGGCTGGGCGCCCTCGGGCACGGCGTTGCCGGTGAAGGCGGCGACGAAGTCGTCCTGGGCCAGGGCCTCGGGCGTCAGGCCGACCAGGCTGGCCGCGCGCGCGCTGGCCGCAACGAAGTACGGCGCGGGCATCGGCGTCGGGATCAGCCGCGTGTAGAACGCGGGCGGCAGGGCTGCGAAGCCGTTGCCGAAGGGGAGTTCGTTGGGCGTAATGGCAGTTCCAGTGCGAGTAAGAGTCAGACCAAGGTTTGGATCAAGAGTCGGATTGATAACGCGATTCTACCGTACCGGGCCGATTCTATTCGCGCACGCATGATCGGCAAGCGCGCTTACATCCGGTAACGCCCGCCGCCGCCGGCTGCCGACGCACCGAAACGGTGCTTGTTGCAACGCACCATCGAAACATGTTGACGCACTGCATCGCCACGAATCACACTCGTCCGAGCTTGACATAAAGATCATAGCTGACAGCCACAGGAGACCTAGCGATGACGCCTTACCCGAAGAGCCCGCTGATGGGCCAGATGATGGACCAGCCCCTGCTCATTTCGAGCATCATCGAGTTCGCCGCCCGCCATTACGGCGCCAACGAGATCGTTTCGCGCCGCGTCGAAGGCGACCTGCACCGCTACACCTACCGCGAGTGCGCGCAGCGCGCGCGCCGCATGGCGAAAGCGCTCGAGGGCCTGGGCGTGCAGATCGGCGACCGCGTCGCCACCCTGGCCTGGAATGGCTACCGCCACATGGAGCTCTACTACGCGGTCTCGGGCTCGGGCGCGGTGCTGCACACGATCAACCCGCGCCTGCACCCCGAGCAGATCGCCTACATCGTCAACCACGCCGAGGACCAGTACCTGTTCTTCGACCTGACCTTCCTGCCGCTGATCGAGGCCGTCGCCCCGCACTGCAAGACCGTGAAGTCCTTCGTGCTGATGAGCGACCGCGCCCATATGCCGCAGGAGACCAAGATCGCCAGCCTGCTGTGCTACGAGGACCTGATCGCCTCCAGCAGCGACGACTACGTCTGGCCCCAGTTCGACGAGAACTCGGCCGCGTCGCTCTGCTACACCTCGGGCACGACCGGCAATCCCAAGGGCGCGCTGTATTCGCACCGCTCGACCATCCTGCACGCCTATGCCTCGGCCATGCCGGGTTCGCTGAACGTGTCGAGCGTGGACACGATCGTGCCGGTGGTGCCGATGTTCCACGTCAACGCCTGGGGCCTGCCTTACTCGGTGCCGCTGTCGGGCGCGAAGATGGTGTTCCCGGGCGCGGCCCTGGACGGCAAGTCGCTCTACGAACTGTTCGAGTCCGAAAAAGTGACCTTCTCGGCCGGCGTGCCGACGGTCTGGCTGGGCCTGATCAACTACGCGCTCCAGAACAACCTGAAGTTCTCGACCTTCCGCCGCACCGTGATCGGCGGCTCGGCCTGCCCGCCGGCGATGATGGACACCCTGATCGACAAGCTCGACGTGCACGTGATCCACGGCTGGGGCATGACCGAAATGTCGCCGCTGGGCACCACCGGCGGCCTGCAGGCCAAGCACCTGGCATTGCCGAAGGAAGCGCAGCGCAAGATCCTGCAGAAGCAGGGCCATGCGATCTTCGGCGTGGACATGAAGATCGTCGACGACGATGGTAACGAGCTGCCCTGGGACGGCGAGACCTACGGCCACCTCTACGTCAAGGGACCGTGGATCGTCTCGGGTTATTTCCGCGGCGAAGGCGGCGACGTCCTGAAGGACGGCTGGTTCCCGACCGGCGACGTGGCCACCATCGACGGCGACGGCTACATGCAGATCACCGACCGCAGCAAGGACGTGATCAAGTCGGGCGGCGAGTGGATCGGCAGCATCGACCTGGAAAACATCGCGATGGCCCATCCTGCCGTGCTGCAGGCGGCCTGCATCGGCGTGGCCCACCCGAAATGGGACGAGCGTCCGCTGCTGGTGGTGGTGCGCCGCCCCGGGCAGGACGTGTCGCGCGAGGAATTGCTGGCCTTCTTCGAGGGCAAGGTGGCGAAGTGGTGGCTGCCCGACGACGTGGTGTTCACCGAGGCGCTGCCGATGGGCGCAACCGGCAAGATCCAGAAGAACCGCCTGCGCGACCAGTACCGCGAGCACCAGCTGCCGACCGCCTGAGGCGCCGGGCAACCCTCAGGGGCCTGCCGGGTTCCATTCGGCCAGGCCCGCCTGCCTGAACAGGCCCGGCACCTGGTCCGGCGGCACAGGGCGCGCCAGCAGGTAGCCCTGGAGTTCGTCGCAGCCGTGCTTCTTCAGGCACTGGGCCTGGCCGAGGGTTTCCACGCCCTCGGCATTGACGCGCATCCCGAGCGTGCGGGCAAAGGAAATCACGGCCAGGGCCACGGCCGCCGCGCTGGGCACGGTTTCGATCTCGTGCACGAAGGAGCGGTCGATCTTCAGCTTGTCCGCCGGGAAGTTGCGCAGGGCGCTGAGGCTGGAGTAGCCGGTGCCGAAATCGTCGATCGAGATCTTCACGCCCAGGCCCTTGAGCTTGTGCAGGAGCGCGCTCGCGTGGCCGAGGTCGTGCATGATCGAGCTTTCCGTGATTTCCAGCTCGAGCAGTTCCGGCGCCAGCGCGGTGTCGCGCAGCACCTGCCTGACGGTTTCGACGATCCGCTCGTCGCGCAACTGCCGGGCCGCGACATTCACCGCCACCGACATGCCCTCCAGTCCCGCTTCCTGCCACAGGCGCGCCTGCAGGCAGGCGCGGCGCAGCACATATTCCCCCAGCGCGACGATGAGCGCGGAGTCTTCCGCGATCGGAATGAACCTGCCCGGTTGCAGGAGGCCGCGCTTCGGATGCTGCCAGCGCACCAGCGCTTCGGCGCCGACGTAGCGGTTGGCGGCGACATCGAGCTTCAACTGGTAGTGGACGGTCAGCTCGCCGGCGCCGATTGCGTGCCTGAGCTCGGTTTCGAGCTCCATGCGCTCGGCCACCGGCGCGTCGCGCGTGCTGGCGTAGAACTGGACGTTGTCCTTGCCCGAGGCCTTGGCCCTGTGCATCGCCGTGTTGGCGCGCCGCAGCAGGAGTTCGGCCTCGGCGCCGTCGAGCGGATAGACGCAGGCGCCGATGCTGGCGGTGACCACGACCTGCCTGTCGACCAGCGCCATCGGTTCGCGCACGGCCGCCAGCATGGCCGAGAGGCGTGCGCTGCTGCGTTCGACGTTCTCGAGGCCGGCGAGCAGGATGACGAAGTCGTCCGAACCGATGCGCGCCACCGTGTCGCTCTCGCGCACCAGCCGGCACAGGCGGCGCGCCGTCTCGCACAGGAAGGCGTCGCCGCAGGCGTTGCCCAGGCCGGTGTTCATGAAGGAAAAGCTGTCCAGGTCGAGGTAGACCACGGCGACCATGTGGCCGTCGCGCTGGGCGTTGACGATTGCATTGTGCAGGCGGTCGATGAGCAGGGCCCGGTTCGGCAGGCCGGTGACCGGATCGTGGGTGGCGCGGTATTCCAGTTCGCGGGTGCGTTCGGCCACCCGCATTTCGAGCAGGTCGCGCGCTTCGCGCAGCTCGGCGTTGAGCTGGGTGAGGCGGGCCTGGTAGCGGCGCGACACCAGGACGCGGTTGATGGTGCTCGAAATATTGCTCAGGAAGGGCAGGTAAGGCTGCAAGGCCACCTTGTCGCGGACAAAAACGACCAGGCTGCCCAGGTGCTGCCCGGGCGTATCCATCGGGAAGCACTGGATGTCGGGGCCCAGCTCGCGCAGCAGGTTGTGGGTGGGCTGGTCCGGAATCGCGGCGACGCAGCGCTCCAGCAGGACCGCCAGTTGCGGATCGGGCTCGTTCACGCCGACGAGATGCAGGAAGACGTCGGCGATCCCCGGCAGGCCCGACAGTGCGCGGCGCACGAATTCGACCATGCGGATGTCGTCGGGAATCGCGTCGACCGCCTGCTGGATGACCAGCAGGCGGCCGAGGACCGCGGCGCTCGGCCCGTCTGCATCGGCGCTGGACTGGGCATCCATGGTTTATTCCTGCCGGTAGAAAGGATTGCGCAGGATATGGCCGCCGACGATCATGACCGGATGCACGTTCATCACGTCGAACATCATGGCGCCGTCGAACTTGCGCAGGTCGTACTGGCACATGACGGTGATCGGCGTCTGCCTGACCAGCTCGTTGATGCGCGATTCGCATTCGATGATGCGCTCGGTCCCGGGAACGCCGCGCAGCGCCCAGTCCATTTCACCGGCAAGGCGCGCGCCCTGCAGTCCGGCGGCGCGCGCCTGGGCGTACTTCGCGCGCAGGCTGGCGAGCAGGGTTTCCGGGTCAAAACTGCCGTCGGGGTAATAGCCTTCCATGCTGGTCGACAGCTCCACCTGGCCGGGGGCGTGCAGCAAGGCGGCGGTGAGGTCGAGCTGGGCGATGGCTTCCGGCAAGTGCGCGCGGGTCGGCACGTCGGCCAGGTAGCCGAAGGCTTCGTTCTCGAGCAGGGCATGGCGCGCGAACAGGGGCAGGATGCGCCTGCGCTCCTCGTCGCTGCTGTACAGATAACAGATATGGGTACCCTCCGGATACCGTTCCTCCGTGAAGCCGAGGCAGATATGCCGGCATGCCTCCGTCATGGCGCCCTCCTTGTGGTCACGAGGCCACGGGGCGCTCGATGTGTTCAGGGTACACCGGCGGGCGGGCGACGCACGCTGCGACTCCCGGCCGCGGGCGGGGCGATGGTGCAAGTGCGGGACCGGGGACTTGGCGCTTGACGCCCGCCCGTAACTGATGCTTAATTGAAATTTTATTTTGTAAATATTTATAGACAAGGAGCGGCGTGATGCGATCCGTATTGCGGGCCGGGAGCCTGTTGGCCCTCGGTATTTTCTGCGCAGGCATTCCCGCGCGCGCGGCCGCACCGGCCGCACCGGCCTCGCCGGGCGCACAGGACGTGCAGGTCGCCAGCGACGTGCATGGCAACCTGGCGGCGTTGTTCGTGCTGCCGAAGGAGCTCGACCTCGATCCCGCGCTGCGCGAGGCGGCCAGCGCGCTGGGCTCCGCGCACCTGGCGCGCATGCGTGCTCTGCTGGCGCAGTGGGCGATGGAAGAGCGCAAGCTGCTGGGAACAACCGTGGAGCGCAATCCCTACGCGGTGTCGTATTCCGTCTGGGCGCGCGTGCTCAACGAGCTGTCGCTATGGCAGGTCGACACCGGCGACGCCGCCTACGAGGCGGCCACCCTGGCGGCGATCCAGCGCGCGCCGTCGGTGTGCGAGGTTCCGGAGAACAGGGCCAACTTCGAGTTCGCCCGCCGGATCCTACGCCTGTAGGCAATGCCGCCGGACCAGCGGCAGGCTGCGCTCGCCACCGAGCGCACCCTGCTGGAACGCTGGGGCAAGCCGCGCCCGGCAACCGCGCCCTGGCCTTCTGTGCCGCCACAGGTCGCCGCGGCCGAGTTGCTCGCGCAGCCCCGGGATGGCGGTTCCGGCCGGCCCTGCCGCCGATAGTCGCCGCCGGCCTGCTGGGCAATCGCCTGAACTACGAAGCCCTGAGCCTGGAAAGCCGCTGCCATTTCCAGCGCTGGTGGCTGCGCGCGAGCATCGGCGCGGGTGCGGCGCCTGCCGACGCGCTGGCGGCATTTCGCTACGGGACGATGCTCACGGCGCGCCTGCGCTACGGCGAGGGCCCGCGCGACAGGGAACAGGAGAAGGATGGCGGCAAGGCGAAAGGCAGCCCTGGCTATCCCGAGCTCGCCGCACGTTTCGGCGTGACGGGCACGACGACGGTCACGCGCACCTTCGACGCCATGGGCAAGCCGCTGCAGGCCTGGGTCAGCGGCCGCAAGCTCACGGTGCCGGGTATCCGCGGGGTGCGCCCGATCGCCTTCGAAGATACCTTCGACACCCTGGCGGTGCGCCATGCGCTGGCCGGCAGCGACGGCAAGGACGGCAAGCCTGGACCGAAGGTGCTCCAGATGGTCTGGGATCTCAACCCGCCGGATGGAAACGACGCCCAGGCCGGCCAACACGCGAAAGGAGCGTCGCAATGAGAATGCCTGTCATATCGAAGTCCTTTGTCCTGCGCGGCCTGGCGCCGCTCGCGCTGGCGACAGCCTTCGCCGTAGCGCTCCCAGCCCTGGCCGCCGAGGAATCGGCGGTCACGATCGCGGCCGCGAACGCCATGCGGACCGGCGATTTCGCCGCGCTCGAAAAACAGTATGCATTGCTGAAACAGCCGGGCCGCATCGAGGAGAACGGTGTCTCGCCGCTCGGATGGTTCGACAGGGGGACCGACAGGGTAATCGCCTTAACGGTGAAGGACGACGAAGCCTACCTGCGCGAACTCGAGGCGCTGACGCTGGAGTGGGCGCGCGACAACCCGAAGTCGGCGCTTGCCCACATCCTGCACGCCGCGGTATTGGTGGAACACGGGTGGTCCTACCGTGGCGGCGGTTTTGCGCGGGAGGTGCCGCCCGAGGCCTGGAAGGATTTCCACGATTACTTGCGGCGTGCGGTGAGCTACCTGGAAGCGCACGCCGACGTGGCCTTGACGGACAGCGGCGCCCATCGCCTGCTGCTGAAGATCGGCCGGGGCCTGGACTGGAACATCGCGCAGCTCGACGCGATCCGGCGGGACGGCCTGAAGCGCAATCCGGACGACATCGCCCTTTACTTCGCCATGGTGGAGGGCCTGCTCCCCAAGTGGGGAGGCACACCAAAGCAGCTCGACGACTATATCAGGCAGGCAACCGCGGAAAGCCGCGACCGCTTCGGCATGGGCATGTATGCGCGGCTGTATGCGACAGCCGCGGACAGGTACTTCAAGCACTCGCTGTTCGAGTCGAGCCATGCCGACTGGGATACCATGAAGCAGGGCTACGAGGACATGTTCGCGCGCTATCCGGATAGTCCGGACCGCCGCAACAACTATGCCTACATGGCCTGTCTTGCCAGGGACAAGGAGACCCTGCTGCGCCTGCTGGACGAGATCGGTACCGACATCAGGTTGTCGGAATGGGGCGCAAACCCGGAGCGCAGCCTGGAGGGCTGCCGCCGCTGGGCCGGAAAGCTGTAAATCCCCGGACCTGGCTGGGAGGCCCCCGCTTCCGGCCACCTGGGTCGGAAGCGGGGAAGCAGCCAGGAGCCCTAGAAGCCGCGCGCGCGGCGCGGCTGGCGCTGTTGTTCGTAGCGCAGCTTGCGGGCGTCGAAGAGCGTGGACGCTTCGGCGGAGGTGAACGGCAGGCGGCTGGCGGCCAGTGCCGGATACTCGGTCGCGGCCTGGTCCAGGGTGCGCGCCAGCCAGGCATCGTTGCGCGCCATCTGCGCCGCGCCGTCGGCGAACGCTTGCGCACGCATGCTGGCCTGGATCGCCTCGACGTGCCGCAGGGCCTGCTGGCGCTGGTCCGCGCTCATTGCCGCCAGCACGTCGGCGGGAATGCGGGCCTCGGCCGGTTTCGCCGCCAACTGCTGCACGAATTGCCTGTGGCAGGACTCCCAGCGCTCGATCGACTGCGAAACCGCCCGGATTTCCAGGTGGCGGGTCGATACCTCAGGCACGTTCGGCGCTGCGCACTGGGCGCCTGCGGCGAGGTCCGCGGCGCTCACGCTGGAGGTCCAGAACGCGATCTGCGCGTCCAGAGCCGCGTTGCGCGGCGCGAGGTCGGCCTGGGCCGCGCCTGCCGAACCTGCAGCCAACAATACCAGGAGTCCTGCGAGATTCTTTTTCATGACTGCCTCACAAATAGGAATGAGTCTCAATCATATTTCCAAGTTGCGAAAGTAGCAATGCTCCCTGCATGAAATCCATACTACTTCAGGCCTGGCGCCCGGACGGAATCAGATGCCGGAACGTGGGCTCGATGTTCAGGGCATGGAGGTGGCGCACGATGTCTTCAAGGGTGGCGTCCTTCAGCAGCAGGCCTTCGGGCGCGGCCGCGGGACGCAGTAGCGCCGGGGCCGGGGTGGACAGCATCGCCGCCGGCTCGGCAGCAGTGTCTTCGGCCTCGACGGGGACCTGGTCGCGCGCCAGCAGCCGGGCCAGGGCGCGGTCGAAGCTGACCGGATCGATGCTCTCCAGGCCCTCGAGGAAGGCGGCCTGGGCCGCCTGCGGCGGCGCGATCTCGAGCCCGGGTTCGCCGATGAAGGAGGCGCCCATGCCAGGATTGATGAAGGCCGCCCAGCGGCCGGTTTCCCGGTTCAGGCAAGGCGGCAGCTCCGTCGGGGCGCCGATCACCGGCTCCATTTCGGGAAAGTAGGCCTGGCGCAGCAGTTCGACGAACTGGCCCACCTGCAGCGAGGGCAGGGCGACGGCCAGCGAGAGCCAGAGGCAGAACCCGCCGCCGCTGCCGATGCTGACCGCCGGGGCCGGCAAGTCCAGTTCGGCCTGCAGCGCGTGGGCGACGTCGCAGAGCAGGGTCCAGTGGCGGCCCTCGTCGGGCTTGGGGATGCGCTGGAAGGGGATCGCGATCGCGCGCGTCAGGCCGCCGCTGGTGGTGATCTCCACGGGCAGGGCCTGCTGGCCGAGGATGTGGGCCTGCAGCGCTTCTTCGGTCACGGCGCCTTCCGGCAGATAGAGCCGCATCAGTTCCTGGATGAGTTTGAGCATGGGTTTCCTCAGTGGCAGGGCGAGGCGGGACTCGCCGCTGCGGGTTTCAATCGATGACTTTGCGGCGCAGCAGCTTGACTTCGCCGCTGCGCGCCTTGCCGTCCAGGCGCCGGCGCTGGGAGCCGCGCGTCGGCTTCGTCGGACGGCGGACGATGGGCGCTACCGAGGCCAGGTCGACCATGTCCTGGAGGCGGCGCAGGGCATCGGTCTTGTTCTGCTCCAGGCTGCGCGCAGCCTGGGCCTTCAGGATCACCACGCCGTCCTGGGAAATGCGGCTGTCGCGTCGGGCCAGCAGGCGAGCCTTGACGGCCTCGGGCAGCGAAGAGGCGTGGACGTCGAAGCGCGCATGCACGGCGCACGACACCTTGTTGACGTTCTGGCCGCCGGGGCCCTGGGCGCGAATCGCGCTGAACTCGACTTCCGCCGGGTCAAGCATTATCTTCATGGAACTTTGCTGCGCATGGCTTTCATGGCCCGCATGATAAAGCAACTGCGCCACGACTGCGCCGCAACTGCGCCGCAATCGCCCATCCGCCAGGAGCGGGGCCGGATTTGACACTGGAAACGAAGAAATAAGACGATCGTACTTTTTTACGTTATAGTTCGAGAAGCCGTTCAAAGCAGTTCAACTACTAATAAGGAAGAGACATGAGTGCAGACTACGTCGTTCACGGCAGCGTTGCCGTCATCACCCTGAACAATCCGCCGGTCAACGGCCTGGGCATGGAAACCCGCAGTGCGGCCGTCGAGGCGCTGCGCCGCGCGGAAAGCGATGAAGCCATCAAGGCGGTCGTCATCACCGGCGCCGGCAAGGTCTTCTCCGGCGGCGCCGACATCCGCGAGTTCAATTCGCCCAAGGCCCTGACCGAACCGACGCTGCACACCCTGATCGCCACCGCCGAGAACCTGTCCAAGCCGGTCGTCGCGGCCATCCACGGCGTCTGCATGGGCGGTGGCCTGGAATTGTCGCTCGGCTGCCACTACCGCGTGGCGCTGCCCGGCGCTCAGATCGGCCTGCCGGAAGTGAAGATCGGCCTGGTGCCGGGAGCAGGCGGCACCCAGCGCCTGCCGCGCGTGGTGGGTCTGGAGCTGGGCCTGAACATGATCGTCTCGGGCAATCCGGTGATGTCGGAAAAGCTCGCCGAGACGAAACTCTTCGACCGCGTGTTCGATGCCGGCGCCGACCTCGTCGCCGCCAGCGTGGCGTTCGCGAACAGCATCGCCGACGTCCGCCCGCTGCCGAAAGTGCGCGACCTGAAGATCGATTACCCGAACTACGAGGGCTTCCTGCAGTTCTCGCGCAATACCGTGAAAGCCATGGCCGGTCCCTTCCCGGCGCCGCTCGAATGCGTCGAGTGCGTGGCGGCCAGCGTCACGAAGAAATTCGAGGACGGCCTTGCTTTCGAGCGCGAGCGCTTCCTGGCCCTGGCCCAGACCACGGAATCGAAGGCGCTGCGCCATGCCTTCTTCGCCGAGCGCGCCGCCAGCAAGGTGCCCGACGTCCCGGCCGACACCCCGACCCGCAAGATCGAGCGCGCGGCCGTGATCGGCGCCGGTACCATGGGCGGCGGCATCGCGATGAACTTCGCGAACGCGGGCATCCCGGTCACCATCCTGGAGATGAAACAGGAAGCCCTGGACAAGGGCCTGGGCATCATCCGCAAGAACTACGAGAACACGGTCAAGAAGGGCAAGCTGTCCCAGGACAAGGCCGAGCAGCGCATCGGCCTGATCACCGGCACGCTCTCGTATGAGGAGATCGGCCAGGCCGACATCGTGGTCGAAGCCGTGTTCGAGGACATGGAGGTCAAGGGACAGGTGTTCCGCAAGCTCGACGAAGTGATGAAGCCGGGCGCGATCCTGGCGTCCAACACCTCGACGCTGGACCTGAACCGGATCGCCGAATTTACCTCGCGCCCGCAGGACGTGATCGGCCTGCACTTCTTCAGCCCGGCCAACGTCATGAAACTGCTGGAGATCGTACGCGGCGCGAAGACCGGCAAGGACGTGCTGGCGACGGCCCTGGCGCTGTCCAAGAAGATCCGCAAGACCGGCGTGGTCTCGGGCGTGTGCGACGGCTTCATCGGCAACCGCATGGTGGAGCAGTACCTGCGCCAGGCCTTCTTCCTGCTGGAAGAGGGCGCGCTGCCGGAGCAGGTCGACAAGGCGATCGAGAAATTCGGCTTCGCCATGGGCCCCTTCCGCATGAGCGACCTGGCCGGCAACGACATCGGCTGGTACATCCGCAAGCGCCGCTATGCCGAGTCGCCGGAACTGGTGTATTCGCCGATCCCGGACCGCCTGTGCGAACAGGGCCGCTTCGGCCAGAAGACCGGCGCCGGCTGGTACGACTACCAGGCGGGCGACCGCAAGGCCTATCCTTCGGCGGCCGTGAACGAGATGATCGTCGGCTACTCGAAGGAGATCGGCGTCGAGCGCCGTGCGATTTCGGACGAGGAGATCGTCCAGCGCCTGGTGTTCGCGCTGGCGAACGAGGGCGCCCGCATCCTGGAAGAAGGCATCGCCCTGCGCGCCTCCGACATCGACATGGTGTACCTGACCGGCTACGGCTTCCCGCTGCACCGCGGCGGTCCGATGCTGTACGCGGATACGGTGGGCCTGCCGAACGTGCTTGCCGCAATCCAGCAATTCGCGCGCGGCCGTCATGGCGAAGCCTGGGCGCCGGCGCCACTGCTGGAGGGCCTGGCCGGCGAGGGCAAGGGGTTCAACGGTTGATTTGACAAGCTGGTTTGCCTGCTGAATGCCGGCAAGACCGACGGAACGGCGGACCACGGGTCCGCCGTTTTTTTGCCCTCTTCAATAAATAAACAAAAACGTTTACTTATTGGCGGCTCAGGCATACGATGCTGATATTGCAACGTCCTGGACCGTCCATGAAGACTGTGCTCCTGATCGCCAGCGCCTGCCTGCTGGGCCTGCTCTCCACGACGGGGGCATCACTGCCTTACCCGATCCTGCCGCCGCTGTTTGCCGCCGGCGTCGCCAATGACCTGACCGGCTTCCTCGGCCTGCCCTCCAAGCTCCTGTTCGGCATCGCCCTGATGATCAATCCGGTCGGGCTCCTGATCGGCAGCGCCATGCTGGGCCCGGTGTCGGACCGCTTCGGACGCCGGCGCGTGCTCCTGATCACCGCGGTCGGCGCCGCCGTCGGGCACGCACTGACGGCCTGGGCGCTGGTGGCGCAGTCGTATCCGTTGTTCCTGCTTGCCCGCTTCGTCACCGGCCTGCTGGAAGGGAATGGCTCCATCATGCGCGCCATGCTGGCCGAGCGCCTGACGGGCGGGCTGCGCAACCACGCACTATCCTGGCTGAACGGGGCCTTCCACCTGGGCTGGCTGGTCGGGCCGCTGCTGGCCGGCTTCACCGTCGCGGCCGGGATCACGGTGCCTTTCTATATTGCCGCGGGCGCGCTGCTGCTGGGCGCGGGCCTGGCCGCGCTGGCGCTGGACCGGGAACAGATCGCCCCGCAGCGCGGCAGCTGGTGGACGGTGGCGCGCGAGCGTCATTCGCTCACCCTGCTGCGCCACACGCCCCTGCGCACCCTGTTCGTGCTGCATTTCGCCTACGCCTGCGGGGTCGCCTCCTTCTACGAATTCTTCCCGCTGTGGCTGGTCGACATCGGCCGCTACGACACGCGCCAGATTGCGCTGGTGAACATGGGCATGTGCGCCCTGATGACCTTCGCGGCCCTGTTCGCCGGCCGCGCCAGCCCCCTGGAGCCGCGCCGGCGCGCCAGCGGCCAGGCGGCGCTTGCCGCAACGGCGATCCTCGCCGTCGGCTTCGGCAACCTGTGGATCGGCCTGGCGGCCATCGTCCTGTTTGGCCTGCCGCATGCCTATTACAACGCCACGCTGCAAGGCTGGTCGGCCGAACAGTTCGCCGCGCACGGGCAGGGCGCCGTCATGGGTCTGCTCTCGACCACCTTCTGCCTGGCCAATATCGTGATGGCGCTGGTGGGCGGCGTGCTGACGCTGTTCGATACGCGCCTGGTGCTGGTCGTCGGCGGCCTGCTGGCGGCCTGGGCGGCGCTGGCGATGCGCAACTGGAGTGGGCGCGCGGTCGAGGCGCAAATGGAAGTGAAAGTGGAGGTGAAATGAATACGTTCGACCAGGTGCTCATGATGCTCAAGACCCGGGGCGCGCAGACGGCGCAGGCGCTGGCCGAATTGCTCGGGATGACGGCGATGGGTGTGCGGCGCCAGCTCGAGCTGGGCGTCGAGAAGGGCCTGGTGAGTTTTCTCGACACGCCCGGCAAGGTCGGACGTCCGGTGCGGCGCTGGCAGCTGACGGAGACGGGCCATGCGCGCTTTCCCGACCGCCATGCGGAGCTGACGCTCGACCTGATCGAAGGCGTGCGCACGCTGTTCGGGGAGTCCGGGCTGGAAAAGCTGATCGTGGCGCGAGAAGAGAGCAGCGAGCGCGCCTATTCGGCCCGGGTCGACCGCAACGCCACCCTGGACGAGCAGGTGGCGGCGCTGGCCGAAGCGCGTTCGCTCGAGGGCTACATGGCCGAGGTCGAGCCGCGCGCGGACGGCAGCCTGCTCCTGCTGGAGAACCATTGCCCGATCTGCGCGGCGGCCCAGTCCTGCCAGCAGTTCTGCCGCTCGGAGCTGGAGGTGTTCCGGCGCGTGCTGGGGCCGGGGGTGAACGTGGTGAGGATCGAGCATCAGCTGGAGGGAGCAAGGCGCTGTGCCTACCTGGTCAGCCAGGCGCAGTAGATGCGGGGCGGACAGTTCTCTCTGGTGTTGAATCGGCGGCAGCTGGCGTCGTCCGCTTTTTTCTGGTTCGACTGCGATGCCAGGCAGGCCGGGGGCCTGGCGGCCTGAATTCCTGTGATAATCTTGTCGGTCACTCACCTTCAGGAACCGCCATGACCTTGTTCGTTGTTGCCATCTTCGTCGCCAAACCCGGCTTTGAACAGAAACTGGAACAACTCTTCCGGGGCGTCGTCGACACGACGCTGCGCGAGGAAGGCTGCATCAGCTACCAGATCAATCGCGATATCGAGAATCCCCGTCGCTTCGTGTTTACCGAGGAGTGGCGCAGCCAGGCCGACCTCGACCGGCATCTGGCAGCGCCGCATCTGCAAGCGCTGTCCAAGGAAGTGCCGGAATGCATCGAATCAAGCGATGTGCTCAAGTTGGCGAAGCTTGCCGGCGGAGCCGCATGACTGGGCGGTGAGACGAGCTGCTCCCCGGATGGAATGAAAAAAATGCCGCTGTTTCCAGCGGCATTTTCGTTTTCCGGCAGGCTTGCGCTCAGTCGGTGGCGTAGATGTTGTTGTCCTTGGTTTCGCGAACGAAGAGGGCGCCGATCACGACGGTGATCAGGGCGATGATGATCGGATACCAGAGGCCGTAGTAGATGTTGCCGTTTGCCGCCACCAGGGCAAACGAGATGGTCGGCAGCAGGCCGCCGAACCAGCCGTTACCGATGTGGTAAGGCAGGGACATCGAGCTGTAGCGGATACGGGTCGGGAACATCTCGACCAGCATTGCGGCGATCGGGCCGTAGACCATGGTCACGTAGATCACCAGGATGAAGAGCAGCAGCACCAGCATTGGCTTGTTGATCTGGTTCGGGTCGGCCTTTTCCGGATAGCCGGCGGCCTTCAGGGCGCCGGTGATTTCCTTCTTCAGTGCCGCTTCCCTGGCCTTGCTGTCCTTGTCGAAGTCCAGGCCGTCAGGCGTCATGGTGGCGTTGAAGCTCTGGAAGACCTTGTCGCCGACCTTGACGCTGGCGACGGTGCCGGCCGGCGCTTCGACGGTCGTGTAGTTGACCGAGGCGTTGGTCAGCATGCGGCTGGCGATGTCGCAGGATGCCGGGAATTTGCGGGTGCCGCTCGGGTCGACCTGGAAGTTGCACGAGTTCGGGTCGGCAACGACCACGACCGGTGCGCTGTTGATGGCCTGCTCCAGGGCCGGGTTGCCGTAGTGGGTGATGGCCTTGAAGATCGGGAAGTAGGTGGCCGCGGCGATGACGCAGCCGCCCAGGATGATCCACTTGCGGCCGATCTTGTCCGACAACCAGCCGAAGACCAGGAAGAAGGGGGTGGCCAGCAGCAGGGCGATGGCGATCAGGATGTTCGCGGTCGGGCCGTCGATCTTCAGGGTCTGGGTCAGGAAGAACAGGGCGTAGAACTGGCCGGTGTACCAGACGACCGCCTGGCCCATCGTCAGGCCGACCAGGGCCAGCAGGACGATCTTGCCGTTTTTCCAGTTCATGAAGGCTTCCGACAGCGGCGCCTTCGAGGTCTTGCCTTCGGCTTTCATCTTGGCGAAGGCCGGCGACTCGTTCATCGACATCCGGATCCATACCGAGATGCCGAGCAGCAGGACGGAGACCAGGAAGGGGATGCGCCAGCCCCAGGCCGTGAATTCCTCTTCGCCGACGGCGGTGCGGGTGCCCAGGATGACCAGCAGCGACAGGAACAGGCCCATGGTCGCGGTGGTCTGGATAAAGGCGGTGAAGTAGCCGCGCTTTCCTTCCGGCGCGTGCTCGGCGACGTAGGTGGCCGCGCCGCCGTATTCGCCGCCCAGCGCCAGGCCTTGCAGGATGCGCAGGGTGACCAGGATGATCGGCGCCGCGATGCCGATCGAGGCGTGGCCCGGGAGCAGGCCGACCAGGAAGGTCGAGCCGCCCATGATGAGGATGGTGACCAGGAAGGTGTACTTGCGGCCGATCATGTCGCCGAGGCGGCCGAACACGAGCGCGCCGAAGGGACGCACGATGAAGCCGGCGGCGAAAGTCAGCAGGGCGAAGATGAAGGAGGTGGTGGTATCACCGAGGAAGAACTGCTTGCCGATGATGGCGGCGAGCGAACCGTAGAGGTAGAAGTCGTACCATTCAAAAACGGTGCCAAGCGAGGACGCAAAGATCACCTTGCGTTCTTCCTTGGTCATTCCCTGGGAGGAAGGTACCGCCTTCCCGCCCGCGGTCATGCCGGGTGTGATAGCCATGTTGTATGTCTCCGTATAGTAATGTAGGTCTCGGATAGCCGTACGTGGAACCTGTCTGTGCAGGATTCTGGTCAGCGTGCACGGAGTGTGGACCGTTAAACTTACGTCATGCTTGCTCCAAACTTACTGCAAACTTACTAATGGTTGACGAGGCTGCTTGCGAACCGGTTGCAGGAGGCGCTCGGGGCGCTTGCAGGTCGCTTGCAGGTCGCTTGCGGCGTGGCTGCATGGGCGGTGCCGCTGTGCTTGACTGAACGTTTGACCGCCCCAGCCGTACGGAAAATCCCATCTGTATATGATGAGGCGCAAGCATCAAGATTTGCGAACGACCGTACTAATCTTGTGCTATTCTCATCTGGTCCGACACCTCATCGAACACCTCATACACCAACACCAGGGAGACCAGAATGCAAGACGCCGTCATCGTATCGACCGCCCGCACCGGCTTGGCCAAGTCGTGGAAGGGAGCCTTCAACATGACCCATGGCGCCACCCTCGGCGGGCACGTGCTCGCCGCCGCCATCGAACGCGCCGGCATCGCCGCGGGCGAAGTCGAGGACGTGATCATGGGCTGCGCCAATCCGGAAGGCGCCACCGGCGGCAACATCGCGCGCCAGATCGCCCTGCGCGCCGGCTGCCCGGTGACCGTGCCGGGCATGACGGTCAACCGCTTCTGCTCCTCGGGCCTGCAGACCATCGCCCTGGCGGCCCAGCGCGTGCTGGCCGGCGAAGGCGAGATCTTCGCCGCCGGCGGCGTCGAGTCGATCTCCTGCGTGCAGCAGGAAATGAACACCCACATGCTGCGCGACCCGGCGCTGCGCGCGAGCAAGCCCGAGATCTACTGGTCGATGCTGCAGACCGCCGAGATGGTTGCCAAGCGCTACGAGATCGCCAAGGACCGCCAGGATGCCTATGGCGTGCAGAGCCAGCAGCGTGCAGCCGCCGCCCAGGCCGCAGGCCGTTTCGACACCGAGATCGTGCCGATGACCACCGTCATGGGCGTGGCCGACAAGGCCTCGGGCCGCCTGCTCACGCGCGAGGTGACGATCGCCGCCGACGAGGGCATCCGCGCCGACACCACCATCGAGGGCGTGAGCAAGATCCGCACCGCGCTGCCGGGCGGCGTCATCACCGCCGGCAACGCCAGCCAGTTCTCGGACGGCGCCTCGGTGTCCATCGTGATGAGCCGCCGCATGGCCGAAGCCAAAGGGCTGGCGCCGCTGGGCGTGTTCCGCGGCTTCGCGGTGGCCGGCTGCGAGCCTGACGAGATGGGCATCGGCCCGGTGTTCGCGGTGCCGAAACTGTTGCAGAAAGCCGGCCTCACGGTCGACGACATCGGCCTGTGGGAACTGAACGAGGCCTTTGCCGTCCAGGTGCTGTACTGCGCCGACAAGCTGGGCATTCCGATGGACCGCCTGAACGTGAACGGCGGCGCGATCGCGGTCGGCCATCCGTATGGCGTGTCGGGTGCGCGCCTGGTCGGTCATGCGCTGATCGAGGGCAAGCGCCGCGGCGTCAAGTATGTCGTGGTGACGATGTGCATCGGCGGCGGCCAGGGCGCGGCCGGACTGTTCGAAGTGCTGTAACTGCGGCGCCTTGATCGCAGTCCAGTGATATGTAAAACCTTTGGTATTAACGAGATAGATTCGGGAAAGATATGATCAAGCACATCGTGATGTGGAAGCTCAAGGAGCAGGCCGAGGGCGCCGACCGCCAGACGAACGCCCAGGAAATGAAGCGCCGCCTGGATGCCTGCGCCAACATCGTGCCGGGCATCCTGCAGTTCGAGGTCGCGCTGGCCCAGCCGGGCCTGGAGGCGACCTACGACGTGGTGCTGGTCTCCGCCTTCGAGAACAAGGAGGCGCTGGAAGCCTACGCCAATCACCCCACCCACCAGGCCCTGATGCCATTCTTCAAGGCCGTGCGCGAAGAGCGCCAGTGCATGGATTACGAAGTCTGACCCACCTTCGCAACACAATAACAACGGAGACAGCATGCGCACTACCCAGGAATTATTTTCACTTCAAGGCAAGACCGCACTGGTGACCGGCGGCTCGCGCGGACTCGGCCTGCAGATGGCGGAGGCGCTCGGCGAGCAGGGCGCGCGCCTGGTGCTTTCCTCGCGCAAGCAGGAAGAACTCGACGCCGCCGTGGCCCACCTGGCTTCGAAAGGCATCGAGGCTTCGGCGATCGCCTGCGACCTGTCGCAGGAAAGCAATGTCCAGCCTTTCGTCGAGGAAGCCCTGCGCCGCCTCGGCCACATCGACATCCTGATCAACAACGCCGGCGCCAGCTGGGGCGCCCCGGCCGAGGAGCATCCGCTCGAGGCCTGGGACAAGGTCATGAACCTGAACGTGCGCAGCATCTTCCTGGTGTCGCAGATGGTCGGCAAGCTGTCGATGATCCCGCGCCGCTACGGGCGCATCGTCAACATCTCCTCGATCGCGGGTCTCGCCGGCAATCCGCCGGGCACGATGAGCACCATCGCCTACAACACCTCGAAGGGCGCGATCGTCAATTTCACGCGCGCGCTGGCCGGCGAATGGGGTCGCCACGGCATCACCGTCAACTCCATCGCGCCGGGCTTCTTCCCGTCTAAAATGACCAAGGGCGTGTTGTCGACCATCGGCGCCGATACCCTGGCCAAGGACGCGCCGCTCGGGCGCCTGGGCGACGACGAGGACCTGAAGGGCGCGGTCGTGCTGTTCGCCTCCGACGCCGGCAAGCACATCACGGGCCAGATCCTGGCGGTCGACGGCGGCGTGTCCGCAGTCTGAGGGGAAAACGATGAAGAACTTCAGCGGCAAAGTAGCCGTCATTACCGGCGCCGGCAGCGGCCTGGGACGCGAATTCGCGGAAACCGCGGCCGGGCTCGGCATGAAGCTGGTGCTGGCCGACGTCCAGGCCGACGCCCTCGAGCGAGTCACCGATGCACTGCTGGCGCGCGGTGTCGAGGTGCTGGCGATGGTGTGCGACGTCAGCAAGGGCGCCCACGTGCAGGAATTGGCGGACGCGGCGGTGGCCCGCTTCCATGGCATCCACCTGGTGTTCAACAACGCCGGCGTCGGTTCGGGCGGCCTGATCTGGGAAAACAGCGAGCAGGACTGGGAATGGGTGCTGGGCGTGAACCTGTGGGGCGTGATCCACGGCGTGCGCGTGTTCACCCGCACCATGCTCGAGTGCGCGAAAAAGGACCCGTCCTTCGAGGGCCATATCGTGAACACGGCCTCGATGGCAGGCCTGCTGAACGCGCCGGCAATGGGTGTGTACAACGTCTCGAAGCACGCGGTGGTGTCGCTGACGGAGACGCTCTACCACGACCTGCAGCTGGTCGGGGCGCCGATTGGCACCTCGGTGCTCTGCCCGTACTTCGTGCCGACCGGCATCAGCCACTCGCACCGCAACCGCCCCGAGGAACTCAAGGGCGAGAATGGCCCGACCAACAGCCAGATCGCGGCGCAGGCGCTGACGGCCAAGGCGGTCGAATCGGGCAAGGTGTCGGCCGCCGACGTCTCGCGCATGACCTTCGAGGCGATTCAGGAGAAGCGCTTTTATATCTTCTCGCACCCGCACGCGCTGGGCGGTGTGGCCGAGAACATGAACGCCATCCTGGAACAGCGCAATCCGCCGGACCCCTACGCGGCCACGCCCCACATCCGCGAGATGCTGCGCGCCAAGCTCTGAGCTGCTTCGTTTCTCGAACCTGCTTCGGCGCCTCTCCCGGCGCCTACTTCCCGCATATGCCGCTCGCGCTGCCTGCCTGCATGCAGCGGCCCGAGCAGCATTGCTTGTCGGTGGAGCATTCGTGCTTGCCGCGCAGGCAGGCCTGCTCCCCGGACGAGCTGGCGCCGGCGCTGCCGGTCCCGCCCACCTGGGGCGAGTCGGCCAGGCTGGTGCTGGTTTCCGTCGGATCCTCGTGCGGGAGCTGGTTGATGGAGGCGCTGGGGGTGCTCGCCTGGCAGGCCGAGAGCAGGGCGGCGGCAAGTAGTGCCGCCAGGAAGGAAAGAGGCGTACGCATGACGTCCTCCGTATCGCTGCAAAAGAGCCTTGGACAAGGATGCAGGTGATTCCGCGCTGCTAAACCCTCGTTATTTGAGTTCGATCATGTAGGGTGGGCGCCCCGTGCCCACCGGAAGCATGAGCAGGCGGGATTTGATTGCAAATGCCAACGCGATGCCTGTGTTTGGTGGGCACGGGGCGCCCACCCTACGGCCGTGGCCCGTTCACGGTGTGAGCGCCACCAGCCGGCCCGGGTCAAGGCCGCAATATGCGCTCGTGCAGCTCCGCCGGCGCATTCTCGTACAGCTTCACCACCGTCGAGGTGCGGGTGCCGTAGCCCGGCGTTTCGATGCAGACCGCCGACAACACCCGCTCCAGGTCGATCGGCACGCCGGTCTCGGGCAGGCGCATGTCCGGCGCGCGCGTGGTGTCGGCCAGCATCTCGAAGTAGGCGTCTTCCGGCGCGCCCTGGCACAGCAGGCTGGCGAACTGGGCCTTGGTGCGGGTGACTTTCGGCCAGGGCGCATCGAGCAGCCCGTTGGAGATGCCGTAAATGCGTCCCGGCTCGAGCGGCTGGCCGTTGCGCGGGTCGTCGCCGGCGCGGTTCGAATACCAGTACAGGGCGCTGGCGTCGCCCAGCACCAGGTTGTAGCCGTTGTAGACGTCGCCGCGTTCCTTGATGACTTCGAGGTACTCGGCGGCCGACAGCGAACCCTTGAGGAAGTCGGCCACCAGCGCGCCGCGCGAAGGGGCGTCCGTTCGCACTTCGCTGGGCGCCCGGATATTCGTGAGCGCGGCGAATTTCGGGCCTTTGGGACCCTCGCGCGTCACGCCCATCCAGCTGCCGCCGTGTTCCAGGTCGCGCCCGGCGATCACGTTCGGGTTTTCCGGCCAGGGTGCGGCGGGCGCGGTCGGGCGGTCGTAGAACTCGTCGCGGTTGGCGGCGGCAATCACTGGCACGCCGGGAATGACGCGCCAGGCGAAGACGATCAGGCACATGCGTTGAACTCCAGGAAAACCTCGGCACGGCGCGGACCTTCGATCAGGTCCGCCAGGCCGGCTTCGGCGGCGGCGGCGTCGAGTTGCGCCGCGAACTGTTCGGGAACGCCAGCGTAGACTTCCATCCAGGTCTGCAGGCCGTCGCGGGTGTCGGGGCGGCGCTTGAGCTGGCCGCTCACGCCCAGGTCCTGCGCCAGGCGCGCCTGCATGGCGCGCACTAGCGGCTCGAGCGGCGCGGTCCGGTCCTCGGCGACCTTGTAGTACACGTACAGGTCGATCATCTCAGATGTCGAGCGCGTCGAGCTGGTAGGGCAGGGCCAGGAAGCGCAGGGCCGGGCCGGTGGCCGAGCCGAAGCGCACGTCCTCGCCCAGGGCCGCCAGCTTCATCTCGACCAGCATGTCGGCGCCGCCGAGTCCGTTCGGTGCGGCGTTGACCACCATGCCGCAGGGCTGGTCCGGATCGGCGGTCGAGAAGACCTCGTCGCCGGCGCGCGCGGCCGCGTTCTCGACCGTGGCCAGGCTGGTCCTGCGCTTGAGCTTGCCGAGGTACTGGCTGCGCGCGACGATTTCCTGGCCCGGGTAGCAGCCCTTCTTGAAGTTCACCCCGCCGAGCAGTTCGAGGTTGACCATCTGCGGAACGAACTGTTCCTGGGTCGGCTGCGTCACCTGGGGCACGCCGGCATGGATCGCCGCGAGCTGCCAGGCCTGGTTGCCGCCCAGCGCCAGTTCGGCGGTCAAAGCCGGGAACATGGCCTGGGCGTTTGCAGTCGAAGCGAGCAGGAGGTAGCGCGGGGCGCCGAAGGCGTCGGCCAGGCGGATTACCGTGCCCTTGTCGCCCCTTGCCTTGCCGTAGGCCGCGGCCGGCAGTTCGCCCACCTGGGCGCGCAGCGCAGCTTCGGCCTTCGCGCCGCCGAATCCGAGCACGGCCGCAAAGGTCTCTTCCGCGGTGGCGTCGCGCAGCTTGGCCTTGGCCCGCAGCACGAACATGGTCAAACGCTTCTGCAGCGGCGGCTGGATGGCGCGCGGCAGTTGCAGGTAAACCGCGTCTTCGTCCCGCCACATCAGGAAGGTCGCCTGCAGGCGGCCTTTCGGCGTGCAGTAGCCGGCCAGGCGGGCTTCGCCGTTGCCGAGGTGCTCGACGTCGTTCGTCAGCTGGTTGTGCAGGAAGCTGGCGGCATCGTCGCCGGCGACCGCGATCAGGCCGAGGTCGGTCACGGGGGCGACGAAACCGGCGGCCAGCTCGTCCGCTGTCAGGGTGCGGCCGAAATCCTCGACCTGGGTGGCTTCGTCAATATGGAAGCGGGCGCCGTGCGACGCCAGATATTCTGTCCAGTTGCTCATAAATCCAATATTCTTCGCAATTAGGCTTTATCATTACGGCCTCATTATAGAGTTGTCGAGCATTTCGCGCCGGAGACGGCTTAAAAGCACAAGAACAGTAGAGAATGGCACTGATAAAAAAAATCATTGTTACCGGCGCGATCGTGTCAGTCGCGGCGGCTGGTGGTTTCGCCTGGTGGTCCAAGCATCCCTTGACCACGAGCGATCCGCCGATCGAATTCACCATCACGCCCGGCAGCGGCGTGAACGCGGCCGCCCAGCAGATGGCCAGGGCCGGCGTGCCCGTCAATCCTTTCCTGTTCCAGGTTCTCGCGCGCCTGAGCGGCGACGCCGGGCGCATCAAGGCCGGCAGCTATGAACTGAAACCGAATACCTCGCCGCGGCGCCTGCTGACGCAACTCGTGCGCGGCGAATTCGCCCAGGAAGCCGTCACCATCATCGAGGGCTGGACCTTCCGCCAGATGCGCGAAGCCATCGCCGCCACCAAAACGCTGCGCCACGAAACCGCGAAGATGTCGGATGCCGAACTGATGGCGAAGATCTCGTCGGAATTCAAGCAGCCCGAGGGCCTGTTCTTCCCGGATACCTATCTCTTCGCCAAGGGCGCGAGCGACCTGCAGATCTACCGCCAGGCGCACCAGATGATGCTGAACCGCCTGAACGCGGCCTGGGAAAAGCGCGAGCCGAACCTGCCTTACAAGAATCCCTACGAGGCCCTGATCATGGCCTCGATCGTCGAGAAGGAAACCGGCCAGAAGAGCGAGCGCGCGATGATCGCCGGCGTGTTCGTGAACCGCCTGCGCACCGGCATGATGCTGCAGACCGACCCAAGCGTGATCTACGGCATGGGCCTGCGCTACGAAGGCAAGATCGCCAAGAAGGACTTGCAGACCGATACGCCGTACAACACCTACACCCGCTACGGCCTGCCGCCGACGCCGATTTCGCTGCCGGGTGTGCAATCGCTGGCCGCGGCGATGGCGCCGGCCAAGACCGACGCCCTGTACTTCGTGTCGCGCAACGACGGCACCAGCCAGTTTTCAAGCAACCTGAACGACCACAACCGCGCGGTCAACCAGTACCAGCGCGGGATCGCAAGACCATGACACAGCGCGGCAAATTCCTTACCGTCGAGGGCATCGACGGCGCCGGCAAGTCGACCCACATCGGCTATATCAGCGAGTTTCTCACCGGGCGCGGAAAGCGTGTGGTCGCCTCGCGCGAGCCGGGCGGCACGCCGCTGGGCGAAAAGCTGCGTGACCTGCTGCTGCACGAGAAGATGGACCTGGAAACCGAGGCCCTGCTGATGTTCGCCAGCCGCCGCGAGCACATCGCCCAGGTGATCGAACCGAGCCTGGCCGCCGGCGCCTGGGTGCTGTCCGACCGCTTCACCGACGCCAGCTTCGCCTACCAGAGCGGCGGGCGCGGCCTCGATCGCCTGAAAATGGAAGCGCTCGAAGCCTGGGTCCACCCCCACCTGCAGCCCGACCTGACGCTGCTGTTCGACGTCCCGCTCGAGGTGGCGCGCGAGCGCCTGGACGCCACCCGCACCCTCGACAAGTTCGAGCGCGAGCAGGGCGAGTTCTTTGCCCGCTGCCGCGCCGAGTACCTGCGCCGCGCCGCCCAGTTCCCGGAGCGCTTCGTGGTGGTCGACTCGACGCGCAGCATTGAAGCGACCCGGCAGACGATTGCCGAGGCGCTGGAGAAATTGTTTTGATTTACCCCTGGCAGCAAGCGGCCTGGGAGCAGCTGCAGCAGCTGCGCGCCAGGCTGCCCCATGCAATCCTGTTCCATGGCCCGGCCGGCATCGGCAAGGCCGACTTCATCGAACACTTTGCGCAAGCCCTCCTGTGCGAGAACGTCCAGCCCGACGGCCAGGCCTGTGGCGCCTGCGCGTCCTGTGGCTGGTTCGTGCAGCACAACCACCCGGACTACCGCCGGGTGCGCCCGGAAGCCCTGGAAGACGAGCCGGCTGGCGAAGGCGAGGAGGGCGGCGAGGCCGAGAAGAAGGCCAAGTCGGCCAAGGCGCCCTCGAAAGAGATCAAGATCGAGCAGATCCGTAATCTGGCCGACTTCATGAACATCTCGACTCACCGCCAGGGCCTGCGCGTGGTCGTGCTGTATCCGGCCGAGGCGCTGAACATGCCGGCCTCGAACGCCCTGCTGAAGACCCTGGAAGAGCCGCCGCCCGGCACCGTGTTCCTGCTCGCTTCGAACGGGCTGGACCGTCTGCTGCCGACGATCCTTTCACGTTGCCGCAAGTTCGCCCTGCCCATGCCCGACCACGCCGCCGCGCTGGCCTGGCTGAAGCAGCAGGGCGTGGCCGACGCCGACAGCTGGCTGCGCGAGGAGGGCGGCGCCCCGCTGGCGGCGCGCGCCCAGGCCGAGCTCGGCAACCGCGAGGAACTCGACAGCCTGCTGCACTTCCTGGCGCGCCCGAGCGCCGAGTCGGCCTTGCGCAGCGCGGAAAAGCTCAGCAAGACGCCGCTGGCGGCGCTGGTGTCCTGGCAGCAGCGCTGGCTCTACGACCTGCTGTCGGTGAAGCTGTGCGGCGTGGTGCGCTACTATCCGCGCTACCAGAAGGAACTTGCAGGCTTGGCCGGCAACGTGCACACTGCGAACTTGTTGCGTGCAGTAAAGTCGACGAACGAGCGGCGGGCGGTGGCGGACCACCCCTTGTCGGCTAAACTGTTCGTGGAAGACATGCTGCTCGATTACACGCGCTGCTGCAGCTCCGCCTGAAAGGAAACCGATGTCCGGCAATACAACCGACCCGAACGCCTCGCTCGTGCCGCGGCCGGCGGTGCTGTCGCTTGCCATCAAGGAAAAGGCCGCCCTGTACGCCGCCTATATGCCTTTCTTGAAGAACGGCGGCATGTTCGTGCCGACCAACAAACCCTACAAGATCGGCGACGAGATCTACCTGATCCTGTCGCTGATGGACGATGCGAACAAGTATCCGATCGCCGGCAAGGTGGTCTGGATCACGCCCGCCGGCGCCAACAACAGCAAGGCCCAGGGCGTCGGTGTGCATTTCCCGGCCGACGAAACCGGCCAGCGCGCCAAGGCCCGCATCGAAGAAATCCTGGGCGCCGCGCTGCGCTCCTCGCGCGCCACCCACACTCTGTAGGCTTCATTTCCGCCGATTTCCGCTGCCCATTCAGTCCACTTCCAGCTTATCTCTGGTTCACTTCTAGTTCACTTCATGCCGTCCTACGTACATCGCCTCGCCCGCCGCGACGACCTGCCGGTCATCGTCGACATCTATAACTCCACCGTCGCCTCGCGCGAAGTCACCGCCGATACCGAACCCATCACCGTCGCCTCGCGCGAAGGCTGGTTCGCCGACCACACGCCCGAACGGCGCCCGCTGTGGGTGATCCACGATGCAGAGGACAAGTCCGAACATCCGGAAGTCATCGGCTGGATGTCCTACTCGAATTTCTATGGCCGCCCGGCCTATTCGGGCACGGCCGAGCTGTCGATCTATATCGCCGAAAGCTGGCGCGGCAAGGGCATCGGCCGCTACTGCCTGGAGCAGGCGATCGCATTCGCGCCGCAGATCAAGGTGCATACCCTGCTGGGCTTCATCTTCGGCCACAACGCGCCGAGCCTGGCGCTGTTCCGCAAGTTCGGTTTCGATACCTGGGCGCATTTCCCGCGTGTTGCCAACCTGGACGGGATCGAGCGCGACCTCATCATTCTCGGCAAGCGCGTGGTCGAGTAAGCGGCACGCTATGTGCGGTATTTAACAATTCAGTGCGAACATTGTAAATTCCTGTGAGACACAGCTCCTTGTCGGGAATTCTTACACTGACGCGCGACTTGGCGGGAGAAGTTTACAAGTCATTGTTTAATAAGGAAGTATTTTCTCTGGCATGCGTCTTGCATGCATTGTGGGTCCCATCTTACGACGACCAAATGGTTAAGAGGAAATATGAAATTTGTTAAGAAAATGATTTGCGCAGCAGCTGTCGCAGCTTGCACTTCCGGTACCGCATTTGCAGCTCCCGTCCTCAACGACTGGGTCTTCAACCCGAATGGCGGCGGCTATGACGACGGCCAGGTCGTCAACGAATACCTCGATGTGAACGGCAATGCCTTCATCGAACTGACCACCACCGGCCAGAATTCCTTCACGTTCAAGGAAACCGCCGTCTTCAACATCCAGCAGGCCGACAGCAACGGCATGCTGTTCCCGCTGAACTATGCCGGCGGCAACATCACGGCGACTTTCGAAGCCATGGGCACCGGCACCTTCAACGGCGCCTTCAAGTTCACCGGCGGCACCATCAAGATGTACCAGAACCCGACCGACGGCCAGTATGGCAGCACCGAAGGCTACTTCGGCGCCAACCTGGGCAACCTGATCGCCGAGTTCAACGTGCTGGCTGGCGGCGGCGGCCTGGTCGATGCCAGCGGCAGCCCGACCAACAACGGCCAGGTGACCGTGCTGGCCTCGGCCGCCCCGGGCATGCTCGACGCCGGCTACTTCTTCACCGGCGCCGGCAAGGACCTGTCGGGTTCGTCGGTCCTGTCCTTCGCCTTCACCAACGCCAACACCCTGGGCCGTCCGACCGACCGCCTGGTCGATGAAGTGGCTTGCCAGTTCGGCGGCTTCGCCGGCCCAGGCTGCTCGGGCGGCACCTACGCGAACGCGCCGGGTCAGTACTTCTTCCTGGGCACCAACGGTCAGTTCAAGCTGGCCGAAGGCGCGGAAGTGCCTGAGCCGGGCTCGCTGGCCCTGTTCGGCATCGCCCTGCTGGGCGCCGGCGCGGCGGTACGCCGTCGCAAGAACGCTGCGTAATTTTTCGCCTGCGTGAGAAAAGAGCGGCTACGGCCGCTCTTTTTGTGTAGTTGTAGGGTGGACACCTGTGTCCACGCGGTCGTGCGTTTGCGCTCCCGGCTGTAACCGGGCGCCGGCAACTGCAAGGTCGCGTTGGGTACTCTCCTGGTGACGGCCGCGGCAATGCGAAGTCCGCACAGCGTGGACACAGGTGCCTACGCCGGCCGCGCCCACCCGACAGAACCATGAAACAATCCGCGCGTGGCAACGTCTGTCGGCTGGCCTTACAATGTCGGCATGTACATCGATTCCCATTGCCATATCAATTTCCCCGAGCTTGCCGCGCGCATGCCCGAGATCCTGGCCAGGATGGCCGAAAACGGGGTGACACACGCGCTGTGCGTCTCGGTCGACCTGCCCGAATTCCCCTCCGTGCTCGCCCTGGCCGAACAGTATCCGCACATCTACGCGTCGGTCGGCGTGCATCCGGACTACGAGGACACGCCCGAACCGTCCGTGCAGCAGCTGGTCGGGCTGGCCGACCATCCGAAGATCATCGCCATTGGCGAAACCGGCCTGGACTACTACCGCCTCGAGGGCGACCTCGAATGGCAGCGCGAGCGCTTCCGCACCCATATCCGTGCTTCGCGCGAGACGCGCAAACCCCTGATCATCCATACCCGCTCGGCCAGCGCCGACACCATCCGCATCCTGCAGGAAGAGGGCGCGGGCGTGGCTGCCGGCGGCGTCGCCGGCGTCATGCACTGCTTCACCGAGTCGCTGGAAGTGGCGCAGGCCGCGATCGAGATGGGCTTCTACATCTCGTTTTCCGGCATCGTCACCTTCAAGAGCGCAAAAGACCTGCAGGAAGTGGCGCGCGCCGTGCCGCTCGACCGCATCCTGGTCGAGACCGATGCCCCCTACCTCGCGCCGGTGCCCTACCGCGGCAAGATGAACGAGCCGGGCTATGTGCCGCACGTGGCCGAGTTCATCGCCAACCTGAAGGGCGTGCCGCTGCGCGAAGTGGCGGACCGCACCAGCGAGAACTTCTTCAAGCTGTTCCAGCACGCCAGAAAGGATTGACCATGAGCCTGCCGCGCCGCGCCATCCTGCGCAGTTTCCTGTTCGCGATGGGCGCCGGGGCCGGCCTGGCCCAGGCAGCCAGTGCATCCAGTGCATCCAGTGCAGCCACCAGGCCGCCGGATGCCGCCGAACTCACGCGTTTCTTCCGGGCGGTCCAGCTCGACGACGCGAAGACCGTCCAGGCCATGATCGGCGCCACCGTCAACGCCAACCAGCTCAATCCGCTCGGGGGCGAGCCCGGCCTGGTGCTGGCGCTGCGCGAAGACGCGATGCGGGTGATGCAGGTCTTCCTCGACCACCCGGGCACCAACCTGGAAACCCGGGCCGTCAATGGCAACACCGCGCTGATGATGGCCGCCTTCAAGCGCAACCGCGAAGCCGTGGAGAAGCTGCTGGCGAAAGGGGCGAAGGTCAATCAGCCGGGCTGGACGGCGCTGCACTATGCCGCGGCGGCTGGCGACGACGAAATCGTGAAGCGCCTGCTGGAGCGGGGCGCGAAGATCGACGCGCTGTCGCCGCCCCGCAGCGGCGCCTATACGCCCCTGATGATGGCCGCGCGCGAGGGCAAGGACGGCACCGCGCTGCTCCTGATCGCCCAGGGCGCGAAGGCCTCGCTGAAGAACAGCGAAGGCCTGACGGCCGAGCAGCTCGCCGAGCGCGCCGGCAAGACGCGCGTGGCGCAGGCGATCCGCGGCGCCGCCCGCTGAGCCCGCGCCTGTCGATACCGCCCATCGGGGAAATCGACGGCCTGGACCCGCCGGCGCGCCATTCGTCGCAGTCGCGTTGAGGCGGGCAGGGCGCCGGCCTACACTGCGCCTGTCGATAACATGATGGAGTGCGCGATGCTGGGCTTCCTGCTGTGGCTGCTGTTGCTGTTCCTGTGCTGGCCGCTGGCCTTGCTGGCACTGCTGGCCTATCCCCTGGTCTGGCTGATCCTGTTGCCGTTCCGGCTGCTCGGCATCGGCGTCGAGGCGGTGTTCTCGCTCCTGCGTGCCATCGTGATGCTGCCGGCGCGGGTGCTCGGGCTGTCGCCCGGTCGCTGAGCCGCGGTCCGGCAGAGTGTGGGGCAATTAACAGACGCGCGGGGCGCGATCGCCTACTGTGGAGTCGTCCGCTTTCATCCGAAAGCGAGCTCTTCACTGTAAGGAAACGATTATGCGCCTGGACATTTACCGCAGAGCCGAAAGCGACGGCAAGTTCTCCTACTTGGCCGTGCCGGAAACCCGTAACATCCCCGAGGAAGCCACCAATACCGACTGGGAAGTGGAGGCCCGTGCGTTCGAGGTCGACGACAATGCCGAGCAACTGCCGGACTTCGACATCAAGAACCTCAGCAGCCAACTGAACGAAAAAGGCTATGCCATGACCTCGCTGCACTGACAGTGACAGTGCGGCCGGCCCGGGGCTTTGGCGCGCGTGGCCGGTTCGTCATCGTGCCACGGCCTGACGGCATCGCTGCAAGCTTCGGCACGAACGCGACAATCCCTGTCGATTTCGCCCGGCGGCCGGACGGCCCTCGGGCGGATATGCTATTCTTGCGCCCTGTTTAATCTGATGCTGACCATGTGGTCAGTTTCCTGTGGGGGTGTGTGATGAAGTGGGCAGTGATCGGTTTCTATTTCCTTTCGATTCTGCACATTCATTTCCGCGGCAAGGTCCGCTTGCCGTTCGGACGCCAGTTGTTCGACCATTCGTCGTTCATGGCGCCGATTAACATCTTCATGCATTACTTCTCGAAGGTGCCAAGTACGCCCTATATCCCGGTGAGCGAATTCCCGGAACTGGCGCCGCTGCAGCAGAACTGGCAGATCATCCGCGCCGAAGCGGAAAACATGCTCGCGCTCAAGAAGATCAAGGCGGCGGAGCAGAACGACGACGCCGGCTTCAATTCCTTTTTCAAGACCGGCTGGAAGCGCTTCTACCTGAAGTGGTACGACGCCAGCCACCCATCGGCCCAGCGCCTGTGCCCGCAGACCCATGCGCTGCTCCAGGCCATCCCCTCGGTCAAGGCCGCGATGTTCGCGGAACTGCCGCCGGGCGCCAAGCTCAATCCCCACCGCGACCCCTTCGCCGGCTCGATGCGCTACCACCTGGGCCTGGCCACGCCGAACGACGACCGCTGCTTCATCGACGTCGACGGCCAGCGCCACAGCTGGCGCGACGGCCAGGGCGTGATCTTCGACGAAACCTATATCCACTGGGCGATCAACGGCAGCGAGAGCGACCGCGTGATCCTGTTCTGCGACGTCGAGCGCCCGATGCGCTACCGCTGGATGCAGGCGGTCAACCGCTGGCTCGGCCGCACCATGATGACGGCCGCCAGCTCGCCGAACGAAACCGGCGACCAGACCGGCCTCGTCAGCAAACTGTTCCGGATCTCGCACGTGATGGGCCAGTACCGCCGCCGCTACAAGGCCTGGAACAAGACCGCCTACAAGGTCACCAAGGTCGCCCTCATCGTTGGCGTGGCCGCGCTGATCTACTGGATCTGATCGGCCTGCCCGATCGCCAAGGCGCCGCCCTGCAGCGGCGCCTTTTTCATTTGTGCGCTCGTTCCTGGCTCCCCGGCTTGCCGAAGCTGCCGGTCGCGCCAGGTGCGAGCGCTATCCGGACCGCCGACGGTCCGCCGCGGCTGCCGAATTTTGTAACTAACCCACAGTGACGCTCTGCCGGGTGTCACTCCGCCGGGTCGGGCTTCACGCGGGTCAGCTTGTAGTCGGCGGCGGAACGCTCGAGCGCCAGGCCAAGGACGTCCTTGAGCTCGTCGGCACTCGCGCCATTGTCGAGCTGGCGCCTGGCGAAGGTGTTGCGCAGGGTGCGTCCGCCCGAGCGCGACAGGTCCATGCCGGCGCGTTCGAAAGTGGCCCGCATCTGCACGTAGACGGTTTTCCTGGTCATGCGCGCGCCGGTCAGGTTGGCCGGGAACACGAACTGGCCCGGGATCGCCATCGCTTCGCGCTCCCGCAACCAGGGCAGCAGCTCGTCGGCGCCCTGGCGGGGGAGGGTGACCGTATGTTCATGGCTGGTGTCGTGCTTCTCGTCGGGGGTGATGGTCAGCTCGATCGAGCCGTCGAGCGCCGCCTGGCGCCCGACCTCCGGCACGAGCAGGCCGACCGCCTCGGACACCCGCAGGCCGGCCAGCGCGATGACGACCTGCATGGCCCGGTCACGCCGGCGCTTCCAGCCGTCGAAGGACGTGCTGCGGCGCCGCCGCGGGGCCTCGGCGGGCAGGGCGGCAAAGAAGCGTTCCAGCTGGTCCTCGGACAGGGCACGGCCCGCCTCGTCTTTTGCAATGTGGGCGCGATCGATGCCGAGGATGGCCTGCTGGGCAGGGTTGGGCGCCACGCCGAGATGCTCGTAACAGCGCTCCAGCAGGCGCAGGTAGCGATAGGCGATCTTGCTGTTGAGGACGCGCTTGCCCTTGACGGTGCGGCCGATGAAGCGCAACAGGTCTGCCTGGGTGACGGTGGAGAAGGTGAGGCCTTGCTCCATGATCCAGCCTGTGACGTTGTTGAACATGAAGACGTAGATCTTGGCCGACTCCGCGGAAAGGACCCGGAGCGTGCCATCGGCGCGCACGCGCCGGCCGGTTTCGGCGAACGCCGGAGTGGACATGAAGTCCCTGAATGCGCGAACCGGGTCGGCATCCCATGAATTCAGGAGGTGCATGGCAAAGCGGATGTGATGTAGATGGCTTACCTTAACACAAAAACGTAACTAACCAACATATGAAAACACCAAACCGAAGAATCAAACGCCACGGACTACGGACACGATATCGACAAGCCAGACAGGTCTACAGGAAAGGGGGGACCGGCGGACAGGACGCCCTCGCGCATCGGGCATCGGGCATCGGGCATTTGCACGCGAATCGGCATCGGAGCCCGGAGGATGTTCGAAGGAACCGGGGCCGCCGGACGCAAGGCCCGGCAGGACGGTGCGGCGCTGAAGGCGGCGGGCATGAGAGCCCGTTGGCAGGGCAAGGCGTCCACTGCCTTCGCGCGTGAGGATCCGGCCCCGGCATCGGCCGGGACCGGTGGCTGCGCAGCGGGGGCGTGCTTACCAGGTGTAGCCGGCTTTCACATAGAAGAAGCGGCCGTTGAACCCGTTCGGCGCCCACACGCTGTAAGGCTGGGTGCCATTCACGTTGAGGTTGGCGACCGAGGTCACCTGGGCCGGATAGCGGTTGGTGACGTTGTCGATGCCGGCGGTCAAGCGCCACTGACTGGCGATGCGCACACTGGCCGACAGGTCGAGCACCCATTGCGGATCGTAGGTCTGGTCCAGCGCCGGGTCGTTCTGCGGCACCGTGAACCTGCCGTAGCGGGTGACGACGGCACGGCCACTCCAGGCGCCGCGCGTGTATTCGCCGCTCAGGCCCAGCTTGTCTTTCGGCGAACCGACGGTCAGGCGGTTCACGGTCTGGCGGTCCGCCAGCAACAGGTTTTGTGCGGACAGCACGGCCGGCGTGGCGGCCACGCGCTTGACCTCGTTGTCGTTGTGGTTGTAGGCCAGCGTCAGGTCGGCGCGCCCGGCTTCACCCAGGTTCAGGCGATAGGTGCTGACGAGGTCGACGCCCTTCGTGCGGGTGTCGACCGCGTTGGTGAAGTAGCGGGCGGCGCCCACATACACGCCGCGCGCGGCCAGTTCGTTGCGCAGGTCCGGCGCATTGCCCAGTTGCAGGTTCGACGAGAACACGATGCGGTCGTCGATGTCGATGCGGTACAGGTCGACGGTCGTGGTCCAGTTGCGGTTCGGTTGCCACTGGGCGCCGATGCTCAGGTTGCGTGCCTTTTCCGCTTTCAGCGGCTGGGCGCCGAGCGCCGTGGCGGCGGCGCTCCCGACCGGGAAGGTGCCGGTCTCGACCAGCGCGCTGGTGCCGTTGACGAGCAGGGAATTGGTGGTCGTGATCGTGTAGAACGACTGGGCCAGCGACGGTGCGCGGAAGCCGCTCGACGCGGTGCCGCGCAGGGCGAAGCCCGGGGCGACCGTATAACGCGCCGAGGCCTTGGCCGAAGTGGTGTTGCCGAAATCGCTGTAGCGCTCGTGGCGCAGGGCGAGGGAGCCCGACAGCGCTTTCGTGATGTCGCCTTCCAGGTTCAGGTAGAGCGATTTGTTGTTGCGGCCATTCTTGCCGGCGTTCTCGGGACGAAAGCCCGCATAGCCCTGGGCGCCGGAACCGAAGTAGGAATTCGCTTCGCCCGCACCGATCTCATACGATTCGTGGCGCGCTTCAAGGCCGAGGGCCACCGTCAGCGGACCGCTCATGAAGGACACCGGAATCTCGCGCGCCACATCCAGGTTGGCCAGCTCCTGGGTCGAGGTCAGGCGGCCGGCGTAGAAGCTGGTCGGGCTGGACGCGCCCAGGCTGTAGTTGACCGTATTGTCGACGTCCAGCGAGAAGCGGTTGCGACCGTAGTTGAGGCTCGCATCCCAACGCCAGCCGGCCAGCTCGCCGCGCAAGCCGGTCACCAGCGAACTGTCGACGGATGTGCTGTCCAGCAGCGGCTGGAAGCCCTGCGGATACAGCGGCGTGCGCAGCGTCGTCTGCGAATTGTCGGTGAAGGCTGTGCGGAAGGTGGCCGCCGACGAGGTCTTGCGCTCGCCGTAGTTGGCGAAGGCGTACCAGTCGATATCGTCGTTGATCCTCACCTGGCTGTTGAGGAAGAGGGTGCGCGGACGGCTGTCCGGATCGCCGTAGCGCTGGGTCACGGTGCCCTGGCGCGGACCGGCGGACGCACGCGGGTCGGGGAAGGAACGGTTGGTCGCATTCCGGTCGGCCGCCTCGACGGCCACGCGCACCCAGCCGTCGTTCCCAAGTTTGAAGCCGGCCGAGCCGCGCACGGTGGCCTGCTCGCCGTCGCCCTTGTCGTACTGGCCGTAAGTGACTTCGGCTTCGCCGCCCTCCGCGCCCTTCTTCAGGATGATGTTGACCACGCCTGCGATGGCGTCCGAGCCGTATTGCGCCGATGCGCCGTCGCGCAGCACCTCGATGCGCTCGATCGCCGCCAGCGGAATCGCGTTCAGGTCGACCGGGGCCGAGCCGCGGCCGAGGGTGCCGTTGACGTTGACGACGCTCGATGCGTGGCGGCGCTTGCCGTTCACCAAGACCAGGGTCTGGTCGGGCGACAGGCCGCGCAGCTGGGCCGGACGCACCGCGTCGCTGGCGTCGGCGCCGCTCGGACGCGGAAAATTCATCGACGGCAGCAGGCGCGACAGCACGGTAGCCAGCTCGCCCGAGCCGGTGCTCAGCAATTCCTTGCTGCCGATGACGTCGACCGGCGATTCGGAGTCGAGGGTGCGGCGGTTCAGGGAGCGGGTGCCGGTGACGACGACGGACTGCATCTGTGCGGTGGCGGCGGGGTCTTGCGGCGTGGTGTCCTGGGCCTGCGACAGCGGCGAGGCCAGCGAGGCGATCAGTCCGAGGACGAGGACGGCGCGCGCCGGATTGGCGTGGGGATGTTTGCAGCTCATGAATTCTCTCTAGGTTTTCCTGGTGTTGCTGGAAGTGTCACGGCAGCGCCATGGCTGCCGAAGGGAGGCAAGCTTAACAGGCGCTTCCTTGCGACACCAATAACGATTCCTCCTATACTTATACTCTGGACGGGCAAGCGGCAGCGTCCGCTTGGGCAGGCCGCCGCCCAGGCGTCGTTGCACAGCACGGCCGGTACGCTGCCGCCGCTCGATCGTATCGCCGCCGTTCAGCGGTAGACCAGCACCGGGATTGCGCTCTGCACCAGCACCTTCTGGGTTTCGCTGCCCAGCAGCACCCCGCCAACGCCATGTCGGCCATGCGAGGCCATGACGATGAGGTCGCATCCGCGCTCGCGTGCGGCGTTCAGGATGGCCTCATAGGGCCGGTCAGTACGCGCCAGTACCGTGGAGCAGGAAACCCCCGCGGCACGGGCGGCGTCGGTGACCGTCGCGAGATACTTCGCGCCGCGCCCTTCACTGGCGGACAGGTATTCGTCCTCGGTCATCTCGATCATGTCGGAATCGAGAGTGAAGGTGCGGAACTCGGGCAGCGCGGTGATGCCGGTCACCTGGGCCCCGACCTCCTTGGCGAAGCTCACGCCCGCGAGCACGGCGCGTTCCGACAGCTCCGACCCATCCGTGGGAATCAGAATATGCTTGAACATGGTGGCTCCTCGAGGCGGCCGCGCGACCCCGCACCGCGCGTGGTCAGTCGCGTGCAGCCGGCCTTAGTCTGCCGTTCGAGCACCCAGCGGGTTTGATCGAAGTCAAACGCGCGGGCGCGGTTCATGGGTGCGCATGGAGGGAGGCCGGCTCGCTCCCGGCATGCTGACGATTTGCCCGCATGGAGCTTAAATCGCCGGCGCTTGTCCAACCAGGCGACGCATCTGCAGATGGAGACTGGCCATGAACTCGGAGTTTGCCCAAGCCACGGGACCGGGCGCACAGGTTCCCGCCCACGGCGCCCGCGTGGACGCCTCGCACGACCAGGAAGTGCCGGAAGTCGACCTGCTCAGCCCCTTGGCCCTGCGCAGCCTGACCCTGCGTAACCGCATCGCCATGGCGCCGATGTGCCAGTATTCGGCCGAGGACGGCATGGCCAACGACTGGCACCTGGTGCACCTGGGCAGCCGCGCCGTCGGCGGCACCGGCCTCGTGATCGTCGAGGCGACCGGCGTGACTCCCGATGGGCGCATCACCCCGGGCGACCTGGGCATCTGGAGCGACGCCCACATCGAGCCGCTGGCCCGGATCGCCCGCTTCGTGGAAAGCCAGGGCGCCGTGGCCGGCATCCAGCTCGCGCATGCCGGGCGCAAGGCGAGCACCGCGGCGCCCTGGCTTGGCGGCGCCGCCCTGAAGAGCGCCGCCGAGGGCGGCTGGCCGGTGGTCGCGCCCAGCGCGATTCCTTTCCACCCCGACGACCCGGCGCCGGTCGCGCTCGACGAGGGCGGCATCGAGGGCATCGTCGATGCCTTCGAGGCGGCTGCCCGCCGCGCCCTGGCCGCCGGGTTCAAGGTGCTCGAGATCCACGGCGCGCACGGCTACCTGCTGCACCAGTTCCTGTCACCGCACAGCAACCAGCGTAGCGACCAGTATGGCGGCAGCCTGGACAACCGGATGCGCTTGCTGTTGCGCGTCACCGAGCGGGTGCGCGTCGCGATGCCCGCCGAACTGCCCCTGTTCGTGCGCATATCGGCCACCGACTGGGCCGCCGGCGGCTGGGATATCGAGCAGTCGGTGGAACTGTCCCGCCGGCTCAAGGACCTGGGCGTCGATCTGATCGACGTCTCGACCGGCGGCAACCTTCCGACCGCGCGCATCCCGGTAGCCAAGCGCTACCAGGTGCCCTGCAGCCGCCGCATCCGCGACGACGCCGAGATCCCGACCGGCGCCGTGGGGCTGATCACGGACGCGAAAGACGCCGACGAGATCATCACCGGCGGCGACGCCGACCTGGTCCTGGTCGGACGCGAACTGCTGCGCGAACCCTACTGGGCGCTGAAGGCCCAGCATGCTTTCGAGGAAGAGCCGGCCTGGCCCATCCAGTATGGCTACGCGGTGAAGCGGCGCCAGAAGTGAGCTGCCCCTGAGCGGTCCCGCTCAGGAGTCGCGCATGCGCGGCCCCGCATACGGCTTGGTTCCGGACTCCAGCACCAGGCGCTTGACGAAGGCGCGGACCCGGTTGGTCTGGGCTTCGAAGGGCAGGTGGAACAGCCAGGCGAAAGCGACGATGGCCACGAACAGCGCGCAGAACACCAGGATGGAGCCGGGATCCGTCGTCGACAACTGCCCGATGCCGAGCGGCTGGCCAAGGTCCTTGATCAGGTAGAGCAGCGGGTAGTGGATGACGTACAGCGTGAACGAAAATGGCGCGAGCAGCCCCAGCATGCGCGCCATCCGGTTGCCGAAACGCTTGTGGTCGGCGCGGAACTGCAGGCTCGAGAGGAGGCAAAGGAAGAGCAGGCTGAACACCAGGTCCTCGGGGAACGTGGCCGCAATCAGGGTCCCGATACTGCCGCTGAGCCGGAGATAGGCGGCCAGCGCCAGCAGCGCGACGATCAGCAAAAACCTCATTGCACGCGACAGCTCGATCTGGATACGCGAAAAGCCGACGCCGAGCAGCCAGATCAGGAAATACAGCGTGATGTCGAACAGCAGCTGGGAGGCGATGAAGGCCGCAACGACCAGGCCGCCTACTTTCGTGCACCTGGACTTGCCGATGAATGGCAGCAGGAGCAGCGGAAAGAGCGCGTAGTACCAGATCTCGTTGGCCAGGCTCCACAGGGAATAATTGCCGCCGAATCGGGGCACTGCCATTCCCTGCAGTCCGAACAGGTTACCCAGGAATGCGGTGACCGAATATTCGTTGGCGGCCGCATAGCTGACCTGGTGCGGGTCGACGCTTCCCGTCGCCGTGGCAAGCACGATGGTAAGCAGAAACCCCGGTATCAGCACGATCCACAGGCGCGTGACGCGGTCGATCGCATACGAGGCCAGCAGCCGGGGCTGTTCCAGCTTGTTCAGCACGCTGCCGCCCACCAGCCAGCCGCTCAGCAGGAAAAAGATGACGACGGCGAGGTGCCCGAATCCGGTCAGGAAGGCCAGAAGCTGATACCAGAGGGCCGGCTCGGCGACCGCTCGCAGGCTGGGGTGGAACTCCCCGCGCAGATGGGTGGCCAGCACCTGCAGCGCCGCGAGGCTGCGCAAGGCCGAGATGACGAGCGAGTGCTGGTAATCCTCATTCAGGTTGGTCTTGCCGAGCAGGCGGATGCGAGGCTTGCTTGGGGGATTCATGCTTCCTCCGACGGGTACGGGACGTCTCGAATCCTAGATCCGGGGGCTGGCGCCTGGCTTGCGAGGGCGCAGGGATGAGCCGATTGCGGCCGCACTGGCATGCCTATTTCCTGTCGGCTTGTCCCGCTGCGCAGCTGCTTCGCCTAAGCAACTTGCTACATGGTTTGATTTTTCCGCGCAATGCTTTTCCGCAGGAAAGCTCACGGCTCAGCGGGATGATCTTTGTGCCTGATCAGCGCGATGTGGAATTGGCGACTCTAGAGTGAGCAGGACCGGGCGAAGGCGACAGCCGTCCGGCGCCAGCGAATTCCGGTTCTGCGCCCCGCATTCGATGGCTATTGCTGCGATCACTCCACGCGAAGGGATTCTGTCCAGTCGCAGGAGGCTACCGCATCCTGCCAGCGCCGGTGGGCAGCAGCGCGCGTGCGATCAACGACCGCAACCAGGTCGCAGGCGCCATCTATGCGCTGGGGGTGTCGGCGCGCGCGGTGCGCTGGGAGGCAGACGGCACGATTCGTCCTCTCGGACCGCTGCCGTTTTCACTGTCGGAAGCGCATGCGATCAACAACCGTGGGCTCACCGGCGGCTTCGCCGACACGCCGGACCGGATTTACGCGACGCTGTGGGACCCCGCCGGCCGCCAGCTCAATCTGGCGCCGCCGGGTGGCAACCTGGCCTTCACTTCGCTCCTCAATGAACGAGGGGATGCCGCCGGCTATGCCAGCGATCCGGCGAGCGGCAGTACGCAAGGCTTCTTCCGCAGCGCCGGCGGCCCGCTGGTGCTGACCGGCGCGCGTGGGAGCCGTCCCGCCGACCTCAACGATCGCAGGCAGCTGGTAGGCAGCACCACGAACGGCGACAGCTTCTTCGCGTACTTGTGGACGCCCGCCCGGGGCCTGGTCCTGTTGCCGCGTCCTTCATGGGCACGTTATACCGGTGCCGGCGCGATCAACGAGCGCAGCGAGATCGTCGGCGTGGCCGGAGGAAATGAACCGCGCGGACGTGCGATCCTGTGGCGTGGGTTGACTGCGCCGATCGACCTGAATGGCACCCTGTATCGTCGCCCTCCTGGTCTCGTCCTCCATACCGCGTTCGCGATCAACGACGCAGGCACGATCCTCGCCGATTCGAATGCCGGCCTGGTCATGTTGCGGCCCGGGAAGGTCGGCACTGACGCGCCTGTGCTCGGCCCGATCCAGGACCTGCCGGATATCGTCGAGCTGGGGCAGGAAGTGCGGGCCACCCTCGGCTTCATTGACAACGCGCGCACCCAGACCCATACCGCGGCTGCAGAGTGGAGTGACGGCTGCGTATCGCCGCATCCACTGGTCCGCCAGTCGACTGGCGGCGGCGAGGTCCGCCTGCAACACCGCTTCTGCGCGCCAGGTTTCGTGACGCTCACGCTCAGGATCACCGATTCCGGCGGCCGTACGACGGAGACGCGCAGACAGGTGCTGGTGAATGACCCCGCAATGGCCACGATCAGCGGCCGCGGCATGCTCGCCGGCGCCGGGGTACAAGCACTGCAATTCGCGCTCTGGTCTCCGCTGGGCAGCACTTTGCAGAGCGACGGCGGCGGCCGCCACGAGGGTAGCCGTTCGCCTTCAAGAGCGACAGGGTGACCAGTGCGGTACGAAATGGCCAGCAGGTCCGCATCGAGAGTAGCGGTCATTTCAATGGAAGCACGGGCTACCGATTCCTGATCGATGCTGTCGACGGCAAGGGAAGGAATGCGGGCGATACTGACCGCATGCGCGTGCGCATCGTCCATACTGACGAGACCGGCAAGGAGGTGCTGGACTACGACAGTGCGCCGGCGGCGAAAACGGGCGCCTTGGCCGCTGTGTCCAACTACGCGACGGTGTCGGAAGGCGCTATCGCGCTGAGCAACTGAGCCCGGTCACGGTAGCCGACGAGTCAGGGCCGATCCGGCGCTGCGTGCACCGGATCGTGCCGCCTCCGTTTGCAGACTCGTGTCCCAGCCCGGAGGGATGCACCGGGCGTGGCGCCCGTGCCGGGACAGGATTCGACCTCACTTTGCCCGGCGCGACGACCAGTGCACATGCACGATGATCCAGTCGTCGCCCTTTTTCTCCAGCACGGCCGTTTCGATACCGAGCACGTGCACCGGCTTGCCGCGCATGGTGCCGAGCGTTTCCGTCTCTTCCCATACCACGGCGATGTTGCCGTCGATCCGCTCGGACTGCTTGAGGACCTTGCGGGTCGCACCCTTGGAGAACTCGATGTCGCTGCCCAGGTGGCTGCTGGCATACTCGTCGCGCGAGCGCTCGACGAAGCCCGATTCGTAGATGGCAATCTCCGGAGACAGGAAGGCGAGCGCCTTGTCCCTGTCTCCGCTGGCGAGGGCCTGATGGAAGGCAGCCACGGTTTCCTTTGGCGAGGCAGCGAGCGCGCCTGCATGCAGTCCGAACGTGGCGGCGGCGAGGACGGTGGCTGCCAGGGACTTCTTGAACATCATCTCTCCTTGAATATGGTTATTGTCTAGGATGCCATGGGTGGAGCGGTTGAAGTGAGGAAAGCTGCGGCTATGAGGGTGGCGGCCAGCACCAGGGCTTCGAGCTGGAGCACGCGGGCAAAGCGGCCGCCGGCATCGGGCGTCCCCTGGCCGGGCCTTGTCAAGGAACGCAGCAGCAAGGGCATGAGGACGAAGCGGTTGATCCCGCCCAGCGCCGCCGCGCACAGCACCAGGACCAGCTTGGCGATGAGGGTGAGCCCGTAGGGGTTGCTCACCAGGTCCTCGGGACGTTCGAGCACGCGCCAGGCGCCGAACGCGCCAGTGATGAAGATGCCGGCCAGCGCCAGGGTGGCGCTGCGCGAGAGCGCCGCGACGTAGGCGGCGCAGTCGGCACGGTTTCCGGGCGCGCTCCCCGCCGGGCGCCGCAGCGTGATCACGGCCGCCACGAGCACTTCGCCCACCCAGAGGCTGACCAGCACCAGGTGTAGCCAGTCGACGACAATTGTCCAGGTGAAGTCGCCGGCGGCGCCCGCGTGGCTAACCATGCTGCGGCTGTAGAGCAGCACGGCGATGGCCAAAATGCGGATGGCGCCGGCGGCGGCGCCGGTCTGCAGGCGCAGCGGTGCGGCCGAGACGGCGCCTGCGACCAGCAGGGCGGCCGCGCCGATCATCCACGCCAGCCCATAGTGCGTTGCATGGATGACCGAACGCACCGCCGGCAGCGCATCAGGCAGTGGCACTTCCGCCATCGACGCCGCCTCCAGCCAGAGAATGCCGGCATACGCCAGCATTGCGGCGCAGGCGCCCACCAGCAGCGCCGCGCGCAGGCGCGGCAGCATGCCGCGGGCCCATGGCGAGGCCCTGGCCTGCAGCCAGAGCATCGCCGTGCTCGCGCCGACGAGAATGGCCAGCGACAGGTTCAGGACGACGGTGAGGATGCGCTGGACCGACGCGAGCTCGGACTCCACTTATTTCACCCGGAAGCCGAATTCGCCCTTCACCTTGTGTCCGTCGCGCGTGACGGTGCTCCACTGTACGCGCCAGGCCCCGGCATGCAGGCCGGGCGTGGTGGCGATCAGCGCCCTGGCATCGGCGGGGTCGACGGCGATCTTCGCCGCGTCGACCGCCGCGCCTTTGTCATCGACCAGCCTGACCTTGCTGAACGGGAGTTCAAGCGGGTCGCTGAACCGCAGGCGGACCTGGGCCGGCGCCGGGCTGACGACGCTGTTGGCCGCCGGCTGCGAGCTCTCGAGCCGGGTATGGGCCAGCGCGGCCGGGGCGGCCATTGCGGCGACCGCGGTGGCGGCGGCGATCAGCAAGTGTTGGATGCGCATGTGGTTTCTCCTTGATGGCGTCAGCCTGCGTTACTGCGCCTTTTCCAGCTGCACGATGGTCACGGCGCCGTTGACGCGGTCGGCTGCGAACCGGACCTTGTCGCCGACCTTGACCTGCTCGAGCATGGCCGGATCCTGCACCCGCAGGACCATGGTCATCGCGGCCATGTTGAGGTTCCTGATCTCGCCGTGGCGCAGCGTGACTTTCCCGGTCTCCCTGTCGACCTTCCTGACTTCGCCCTCGGTAAGATCGGCCGGGGCAGTCGCCTGGTGACCGGCATGGCCGGCGTGGGCATCCTGCCCGCCGTGGGCATCGTGCGCGCCTTCCTGGGCCGAGGCAAATGCGCCTGCGGCGGCCATCACGATCGTCAGGGTCAGTTTCGAGAGTGCGTTCATTATTATTCCTCTTGTCGGTTCAGTTGTCGTGGTTAAAAAATTCTGGATCAGTGATGGCCCTGGTGGCCCCGGGGCTTGCGAACGGTGACTTCGACCTCCGGCGTTTTTGCGGCCGGCAGGGCCTGGCCGCCCGCGTCCTGGCTGCGCACGGCTGCGGGCGGCTCGCCCTTCCACTCGTAGGCCACCGTACCGGAGGGGTGCTTGTACCAGCCCGGGTCCATGTAGTCGCCGCGCTTCTGGTCCTTGCGCACTTTCAGGAGGGTGAACATGCCGCCCATCTCGATGCCGCCGAAGGGGCCCTGGCCCGTCATCATCGGCAGGGTGTTGTCCGGCAGCGGCATCTCCATGTCGCCCATCGAGCCGCCCTTGTCTCCCATGACCATGTAGTCCGGGACCAGTTTCGCGATCTTTTCGGCCACGCCGCGGTGGTCGACGCCGATCAGTGTCGGCACGTCATGCCCCATCGCATTCATGGTGTGGTGGGACTTGTGGCAGTGGAAGGGCCAGTCGCCCGGCTCGCTCGCCACGAACTCGATGGCGCGCATCTGGCCCACCGCGATGTCGGTCGTGACTTCGGGCCAGCGCGACTCGGGCCGGGTCCAGCCGCCATCGGTGCCGGTCACCTCGAACTCGTGCCCGTGCAGGTGGATCGGGTGGTTCGTCATCGTCAGGTTGCCGGCGCGGATGCGCACCCGGTCGCCCTGGCGCACGTTCATCGAGTCGATGCCGGGAAAGGCGCGGCTGTTGAAGGTCCAGAGATTAAAGTCCAGCATCTCGTTGACGCGCGGGGTGTAGCTGCCCGGTTCGATGTCGTAGGCATTCAGCAGGAAGACGAAGTCGCGGTCCACCGCGTGCAGGGCGGGATCCTTTGGGTGCGTGACCCAGAAACCCATCATCCCCATCCCCATCTGCACCATCTCGTCGGCATGCGGGTGGTACATGAAGGTCCCCGCGCGGCGCGCGACGAATTCGTAGACAAAGGTCTTGCCCGGTGCAATGCCCGGCTGGGTCAGGCCGGTGATGCCGTCCATGCCGTTGGGCAGGCGCTGGCCATGCCAGTGGATGCTGGTGTGCTCGGGCAGGCGGTTGGTCACGAAGATGCGCACGCGGTCGCCTTCGACCACCTCGATCGTGGGACCGGGACTTTGCCCGTTGTAGCCCCACAGGTTCGCCTTCATGCCAGGCGCAATCTCGCGCACCACCGGCTCGGCGATCAGGTGGAACTCCTTGACGCCATTGTTCATGCGCCAGGGCAGCGACCAGCCGTTCAGGGTGACGACAGGGTTGTAGGGGCGGCCATTCGGGGGCGGAGGCGGCGGCTGGGTGGCTGCGCTGCCCATGATGGGCGCTTCGGGCAGCGTGGCGGCGCCGGCGCGGCTTACCAGCCCGGCCCCGACGAGCGCCGCGGCGCCCGTGAAGAAATCTCGACGAGAACTCATTACTCTTTCATCCTTGTTCAGTGTTCGGCAGCGGCCTCGGGCGCTGCGGCGCCAACCAGGCTGACCGTCGCGCCGCCGGCGCCGTGGATGGCGGACTGCAGCTCGGTGTCGGCAAGCCAGTAGTCGCGCTGCGCCTCGATGGCGGCGTTCACGCCGTTGATTTGCGCGCGGGCGTCGGCCAGCAGCTCGAAGACGCTCATCAGCATGCCGTTGTAGCGCAGCAGGGTCTCTTCCGAGATCTTTTTACGCAGCGGCACGATCTCGTCCCGGTAGTGCCGGGCCAGGTCGTAGCTGGTGCGGTAGGCCGAATACGCTTCGCGCACCTGGGAACGCGCCGTGATGGCGATGTCGGCCGTGCGGTGCACCGACTGCATGTAGGTCGCTTCGGCCCTGGCGACGCGCGCGCCGCCCCAGTCGAAGAGCGGCAGCGCAAGCTCGATCTCGTAGCCGTTTTCGCGCGGCGAACCGGACTTGCTCGAATTGACGTAGCCGGCGTCGAGCACGTTGACGAAGCCGGTCGTTTTCGACAGGCCGAGGGCGCGCGCGGTGGCTGCCGCGTTCAGCTTCGCCAGCTGGACGTCCAGGCGTTGCTGCATCGCCAGCGACTCGATGTCGGCGGCGTCGCGCGGCGCGCCCGGCAGGTCGGGCAGGCGCTCGGGCAGCTGGAAAGCGGTATCGGCGCCCCACAGGCCCATCAGGCGAGTGAGCCGTTCGCGCGCGGCCGTGGCCTTGTGGCGTGCCCGCGCCAGCTGGGCGGTCGCCTCGGCGGAAAAGGCCTGTTCGCGTGCCTGGTCGAGCGCGCTCAGGTTGCCGACTTTCGCCATGCGGGCGGCCAGCTCGGCGCTTGCCTGTGCGGCTTCGCGCACCTGCTCGGCATACCGGGCCGACTGCGCGGCGGCCACGGCATTGAACCAGGCCTTGCGCGTGTCCGCGGCGAGGCGCACGGCGTCGCTCGCGGCAAGCAGCCTGGCGCCCTCGAAGCGCCGCGACTCGATGTCGCGGCGCAGCGGGATGGTGAGCAGGCCCACCAGGTCGAACATGACGCTGCGTTCGATCTCGGTCTCGCCGCCGCCGGACATGCGGCTGAAGCCGATCGACGGATTGGCCATGCGGCCCGCCTGCACCAGGTCGGCCTCGGCGATGCCGAGTTGCGCCAGCGAGGCGCGCAGGCCGCGGTTGTTGAGCAGGGCCACGCGCACGGCGCTGTCGGCGGACAGGGGCTGTTTCAGCATTTCGCTGAGCTCGGCCTGTGCCAGGCCACCCGCGTCGCCGTGCCGGGGTAGGCGCAGGTCCTGGCCGATGCGCGCGGCGGTCATCGACGAGACGGCGTCGATGCCGCCGTCGCTGGAAAAGCTCGCGCAGCCGGCGAGCGCCAGCACGACCGCGCCGAGCGCGACGCTGCGCACCGCCGAGGTAAATTGTCTTGCTGTCATCTTCGGCCTCGCTTCAGTGGTGCTGGTGGTGTTCACTGGACGCCGGGGCGGGCTTGGCGCGCTGCGGCGGTTCGGTGGACGCAGATGCTGGCGCTGGCGCCTGGTGGCCGGCGTGCGGGCTCTGTCCGCCGACGGCAGCGTTGGCGGCGCGCCAAGAGCGGTCGGGCGTCGGTCCGCCGTCTTTCACGGCCGGTAGATAGTCCTGCATGGCCGAGACATAGGCCGGCGCCGGCACGGCGACGCGTGGATCAGCCGGATCGGGCCTGGGGGAGCGCTGTCCGGCCTGGACGCCGGGCAGGACAGCAGCCAGGGCTGCGAGCAGGCAGCACAGGGCAAGCCAAGGTTTGCGTTTCATTGTTCATCCTCGAAATCGGTAAGCGGGGTGCGCAGGCGCGCACCGAAGCCCAGGCAAGACCGTGGCGGCGTCGGCTGCCGCTGCGGATACCTGGTCGATCAAGCGGATTCAGCGCCGGGGTGGACGTCGGAGACCGTCGGGGATGAAACCCGCGACGGAGTCGGCACGGGTGACGAGGATTGCCTCGGAGCCCTCGAAAGCGGGCAAGGGAAGGGAAAAGGAAGGGGGCGCAACGGCGCCGGCGCAAAACGCCGAGCAGGCACTGCAGGAAGAATGCTTCAGCTTGCCTGCCTTGGCATGCGTGTCATCGTTGTCGGAGGCCGCGTCGGCTGCATGCCCTCCGTGGTGGGCATCGGCCTCACCGTGGGAATCGTCATGCGTCGCATGCATTGCGTGTCCAGCCACCGGCACCGCAGGCGCTGGTGACGGAACCGGCGCGCACGACATGTTGATGGACGCAGCCGCCGCATGGAGCGGCAGGGCGGCCATCAAGAGCCAGACCAGCAATGTCGTGAGCAGACGGTTCATAGATTGGATGAGTATAACACGGCGATTTTGACACCGAAACAAGCGAAGGGCCTGACTGGAGCCAGCGCAAAAGCCAGGGTTCCCGTCAGTCGAACGAGCGGTTCGCTGTACGCATTTCTGGTGCTTTTTTCAGCAAATCGGTGCGCGGAGTCTGCGGTTTCTGTCAGTGCGCATGCATCAACGGCCCGTTTCCCGGTATTCGCTGAACACCTGTCCCATGAAATCCACTACCGCCCTGACGCGCGCGCTCGTGCGCAGGCCGCTGTGCATCGACAGCCAGATATCCTGGTCCAGCTCGGGAATATGGGGAATCGCGGCGACGAGATCCTGCGCGTCGCCTGCGAGAAAGGTCGCAAGCACACCGAGGCCGGCGCCATGGGCGACACCGTCCAGGATCCCCAGCCCGTAACTGCAGCGCATCCATGGCGCCGGGGCGCCAGGCAGCGCCCGCAACCACCGGTCGGACTGGAACTCCGAACGCGGCTCGTCGAAACCGACGAAGGCCAGCTTCGCCCAATCCCGGCTTGCAAGCGCTGCGGCATGGCGCGTCGCGACATCGCGGCTGCAATACAGGCCGAAGGACAAGGTGCCGAGCCGGCGCGTTACCAGGTCGAGCTGTTCGGGGCGATAAGGACGAATTGCAATGTCGGCTTCGCGCCGCGCCAGGTTGTAGGGCCGGTGGGAGGTGACGATCTCGACTTCGACATTTGGATAGGCGTCATGGAAGGGCGCGAAGCGCGTCGTCAGGAAATACGATAGCCACTCGTCGGTATTGATGCGGACCACGCCGGATGCCGCATGGGCGTTTCCCTGATCCCGGGTGCGCTCGACTTCCAGCGCAATCTCGCCCATCTGGCCGGCCAGGGCGAATATATCGCTGCCATACGCTGTCGGAATACAACCGCCCTGGAAACGCTCGACAAGTTTCTGCCCGACCGCTTCCTCGAGCTCGTCGAGCCGGCGCGACATCGTGGCCGGACTCACCCCCGCCTTCCTGGCAGCTCCTCGCAGCGTGCCCTCCTGCACGATGAGCAATAGCAGCCGCAGGTCGTCCCAGTTGAGGTGTTTCATATTTGGAGCATGATGTCTCGGATTTTCCTGTATGCATACATTTATCGAGTATGCGATCATGTTTCCGAAACGTCAATCGCGAAACCGGACCATGCCGTAGAAGGATGTCCGCGCCCGCAACTAAGCCGGCTGCACCCCAATTGCTGCCGGCTTGGCAAGCAAAAGGATTTACATGCGTACTTTTTGGGACCGCGTCCGCCACGCGCTCATGTTCGAGGCCGTGGCGCTGTCCATTTTCATCCCGGGATCGGCAGCGATCTTCCACCAGCCGGTCGAACACATGGGCTTCATCGGCATCGCCTCGGCCACCATCGCAACACTCTGGAACTTCGTGTTCAACCTGGGATTCGACCGCGCGATGCGGCGCCTGCGGGGCAGCGTGGATAAAACAATGGCGATCCGGGTCGTCCACACCTTGCTCTTCGAGGCAGGGCTGGTGATCATGCTGGTCCCCATGATCGCCTGGTACCTCGGCGTCGGCCTGTGGGCGGCGCTGATGATGGATATCGCGATCGTCATCTTCTACCTGGTCTACGGCTTCCTGTTCAACATCGCCTACGACCGCATGTTTCCCATTGCCGCCACGGCCGCGCCGCACGGCGCCTGAGGGCGGCAATCCCGTCCGGCATTCGAGCGGAGCGCGCTGCGTGCGTGCCAGGGGGCTTGCAAGCCGGTAAAAGCTTGCCCAGCCGTCGAAAGCGTGGTGGAGCGCTGCTTCACGCAGCCGGCGGTCGCTCAGGGCTGCGCGGGAGCTTGCGCAGCAGCTTGCGCAGCGTCGTCAGGCGCCAGCGCTCCCGCACCAGGTTTCGCCGCCGCCAGTGCCTGGGCAATCCAGCTGTCGAACAGCTGCTGGTGGTACTTGATCCAGCCTTCCGTATGGCGCGCGATATCGGCCTGCGTGTTTTCGCCATCGCGCATGCGCTCGTTCTGCGCATTGATGTCGGCAATCGGCAGCCGCATGACCTCGAACAGCCTGACGGCGGCGGGATTCGCGTCGGCCCAGGCGCGATTCACGACGAAACGCGTCGTGTTGACCGAGAAACCATAGTCGCTGCCATCGTCGAGACGGGTATTGGCGTTCTGCGGATTCGACGAGAACGGCACCTGCAGCCAGACGACATCCTTGCCCGGTACCAGTACCCCGCTCACCCAATAGGGTGTCCAGGTGTAGTACAGGATGGGTTCGCCCCGCTTGTAGCGGCCGATCGTATCGGCGATCAGCGCGGAATAGCTGCCCTGCACGTGCTGGACCGTCGCGCGCAGCTTGTAGGCGTCCATGTGGCGCTCGATCATCGCCTCGCAGCCCCAGCCCGGATTGCAGCCGGTGAGGTCGGCCTTGCCGTCGCCGTCGTGGTCGAACAGTCTGGCCAGCTCCGGGTCGCGCAGCTGGTCGATGTTCGTGATGTTGTACTTCTCGGCCGTCGCCTTGTCGACCAGGTAGCCCTGGGCGGCCGGGCCTGCATACTGGCCGGTGCGCAGCAACTTGGCGTCGCCGCCCGCATTGTCGTAATAGTCCTGGTGCAAGGGGTCCCAGTGCACCGCCAGGAAGGTGGCGTCGCCATTGGCAATGGCGATGTGTGCGGTCGGGTACTCGACTTCCTTGATCGGCTGCGGCTCGTAGCCCAGCTTTTCCAGGGCGCGGTCGACCAGCATGGTCTGGAAGGTCTCTTCGGCGATCGCACTCTGGAGCGCCTGCACCTTGATGCCCTTGCCGGGCAGGCCGGCTTCCGGCGTTTGCGCCATGGCCAGGCCGGTCGTCAGGGTGAGGGCGGCCAGCGCCAGGGCCGACAACCATTGAAACTTGCGCTTCGTTTTATAGGTGAGCTTGAAGTGTTCGATATGCTGCATCGGTGTCCTTTCTTTTATCTTATCGTGCGGTAACTGGCGTGGCCGGCGCGGCCGCTTCGCCGCGGGCCGGACTGCTCCGTACCAGGCGCAGGATGAAACCGGCCGGGCCGGTCTGGTACCAGTGACGCACGCCGCGGCGCGGCTGCCCCATTGCCTGCGTCAGGCGGTCCAGCGTGATGGCCAGCAGCACGATGCCGAGACCGCCCACGGTTGCCAGGCCCATGTCCAGGCGGCCGATGCCGCGCAATACCATCTGGCCCAGGCCACCGACCGCGATCATTGAGGCGATCACCACCATCGACAGCGACAACATCAGCGACTGGTTGATGCCGGCCATGATGGACGGCATCGCCAGCGGGAACTGCACGCGGGTCAGCAACTGCCAGGGCGAGGCGCCATAGGCGCGCGCCGCCTCGATCAGGTCCGGCCTGACCTGACGAATGCCGAGATTGGTCAGGCGCACCAGCGGCGGCAGGGCGAAGATGATGGTGACGATGACGCCAGGCGCATTGCCGATACCAAACAGCATCACCACCGGGACCAGGTACACGAAGGCAGGCGTGGTCTGCATCGCGTCCAGCAGGGGGCGCAAGATGCTTTGCGCGCGGTCGCTGCTGGCCAGCAGGATCCCCAGCGGCAGGCCGATCGCCAGGCAGAACGCGAGCGAAGTCAGCACCAGCGACAAGGTGATCATCGCCTCCGGCCAGACGCCCAGCATGGCCAGGACCAGCAGCGCCAGCACGGTGCCGACCGCCAGCGCGCGGCTGGTGAACTGCCAGGCCAGCAAACCGATGATGGCGATCACTGCCAGCGCGGGCGCGGCCAGCAGGACGTGGCTCGCACCGCTCAGGGTCGCGTCGATCGGCGCGCGCACGGCCTGGAACAAGGGGCGGAAATGCGCGACAACCCAGCCCAGGCCGTCGTTGATCCAGGATTGCAGCGGCAGCGAGCCGTCAAGGATCTGCGTCAGGCTGACACCTTCGGCGTGCCCGGGCGCGACGGCCGGACCTGCCGCGTCGAGCCAGGAAGTGTCGCCCGGCGGGGTCGGCAGCCATGGGTTGATCTGGGCAGCTTGCGCGGCTGCCGGTTCTACTACGGTAGCGGTACTGGAATTCATGCTTGTCCTTTCTGGGTCTGGGGCTCAGGAATCGGGGGCGTGTCGCGGTCGAGGAACTTCAGCAAGGTGGTCTTGCTGATGGCGCCGCGGAAGCCGCCGTCGCTGCCCACCACCGGGACCGCGTACGGCAGCTGCGCCACCTGGCCGAACAGGCCTGCGACGGGGGCGTCCGCATCGATGGTCTGCACATCCGGCAGGTAGGCATGCGCCAGGCCGAGCGGACCGGTATGGCCCTCGAGCGCGCTGCGCAGCGAATCGGCCGACACCACGCCGAGGAATTCGCGCCTGGGACTCACGACATAGGCGTAGGCCCGGTCCTGCTCCTCCAGCATCGACAAGGCCGCGCGCGAACCGCGGGTAGGGGATTCCGACACCACGATCTGGCTCTTGCGGGCAATATCGCCGGCCTTGAAGACGGCCGCCGCGTCGACGCCGTGCACGAAGTTGCGCACGTAGTCGTTGACAGGCTTGCGCAGGATTTCTTCGGGCGTGCCCACCTGCACCACATGGCCGTCCTTCATGATGGCGACGCGGTCGCCGATGCGCATGGCTTCGTCGAGGTCATGCGAGATGAAGACGATCGTACGGCGCTTGATCTGCTGCAGGCGCAGCAACTCCGATTGCATCTCGGTGCGCATGATCGGGTCCAGCGCCGAAAACGCCTCGTCCATCAGCAGGATCGACGGGTCGCTGGCCAGCGCGCGCGCCAGTCCCACACGCTGCTGCATGCCGCCGGACAGTTCGTCCGGATAACTGGCGCCATAGCTTGCGAGGCCGACCTGTTCCAGCGCTTCCCGGGCCAGCGCATGGCGCTCGGCTTTGGGCATGCCGGCCAGTTCCATGCCGAATGCAGTATTGTCGAGTACGGACACATGCGGCAGCAGCGCGAAGGACTGGAACACCATGCTGATGTCCTTGCGGCGCAGGGCGCGCAACTGCGCGTCGGGCAGGGTATTGATGTCGTCGCCGTCGATCAGGATGCGGCCGGCGGTCGGCTCGACCAGGCGGTTGAGCATGCGCACCAGCGTGGACTTGCCCGAACCGGACAGGCCCATGATGACGAAGATCTCTCCCGCCTCGATGGTAAAGGTGGCGTCGAACACACCGATCGTGCATCCGGTCCTGGCCAGGATATCCTGCTTGCTGGCGCCCTCGCGGACGAGCGCGAGCGCCTCTTCGGGCTGGTCGCCGTACACTTTGAAAACATGGTCGATGACGATCTGTTTTGCCACGTTGTGGTTCTCCTTCGATTTGGCGAATGGAATGAAACCCTGCAGCCATTGGCGCTAACGGGAATCAAGAGACCCTGAGCCGTCGGCAATGCAGCGGCGCAGGGGCGCGCGCAGGCGACGGAAAAGGGGCGAGACACGCATCGCGGCGGGCGGATGCCGTACATGGGTGTCATACGCGTGTTAAAAGAGGCTGGGATTCAGGACTTTTAATCACGCAGGCGCCGGGTAAGTACAAGGCGCCGGGATATTTGACGGGAAATCGCGTCAAATGATTACGGGATGCGGGCGCATGGCCCAAGAATTATTTCCCACGCATTGCATGGAAAACGGTGTGCAGCAGAGGTGTTACTGAAGGTATTTGTTGTAAATTGTGCTCAATTGTAGAGTAAAGATACAAGAAAGTCAATTGGCTTCCCAAATCGGATGTGCTAGTAATATATTTACCGACGCTCGCCCTGCGATGTCAGGGAGCGCGCCAAGTCCGGTCGATAACGCGGCCGGTTGCCTTTGAATGCGCCAGCATAGCGTTCCGGGGCTGTCCCACCGGTGTGATGGCCACGAGCGTCTGCCGCCTCGATGCCAGCCTCGCGCCAGACGCTTGCGCCAGCGGGTGAGGGCGCGGGTGCGCTACTCCTGCAATTCATGCCTCCGAGCTGGCCGGGGCAGCGGCGCTGAGGCATAGGCGCCGCTGTCGTTGTTCGCGGGCCTTTCGTCTTCACGGGCGGCCCGGTGCCAGTGCGACACGCAAGGGGCGACAGCCACGCCTCGAGGGCATCGGCTCTTCAACGGCCGCCCGGGCTGGTGCTTGCTGATCGGCGCTGTCGACGGCGCCGGGCAGGACCAGGCAATGCCACCAGGACGAGGCCGGCAAGGAGGTATTGAAGACGACAGCGCACCGCAAGCCAAGGCAGCGGACACGGTGAACGCGCTGCCTGGTTACGCGCCTCTGACCGCTGGAGAACGCGCGCTGAACGAACAGGCCGAACAAGCGGAGCTGGCGCCCGGAGGCCGGCTGGGCAGGAACCGGACTATTTGGCGCTCGTCATCGGCAAGCCGCAAGATGGTTGGCCAGGGCCTTGTCGTCCGTGGGGCCGGCGCCAGACGGGTGTTATTGGAGTTTGCCGCTGCAATTGGAGTTTGCCGCTGCATCGACCAGGGACGAGGATGGGCCGACTTTCGAGTAGATCCGAGCGGAGTCCTTGGAATGCCACGATGAGCGCTTTCGTGGATCGGGTCCGAAGAGACGGCAAAACGTGGTACAGAGGGTCGAAAGACCCGGATGAAGCCGTCAACGGCAAGAAAACCAAATAAGCGCATAATCTATATTATGTTAAATGCGGTGTTGATTTATGTGCTGGCGGGTCCCCTGTCCAGCCTTCCGGCGAACTAAAAGTGTACACTTAGACGAACTAAATTTGAGACTCGCCGGAAGTTGCGAACTAATTTTGAGACATCCATAGGGTTCAGTTGCCTCCTCGGCTCCATAAGAACTTTGGACGTTTCTGTGCGTGGCCTGTAGCCCTGCGTCTGCCGCTCTCTATAAGCGCTTGGAGACGCTTGCGGAAGCCTGCCCCTAGGACTCGTCCCTCCGTGCGTTGTGATCGAGTCCCATGCTGTCAAACTCTGGGCAAATCCAGCAGCCTTTACTTACTTCGAGTGGACGCCGGCGAAGCGCGGATACGCGGCATGACGCCTCGGCAGAATAATCACGAACGCATTCGGCGGCCGCGATTGGCTGAAGTGAGGTGTCCGAGCCTACAGGGGCCACTGGTTGCGCCGCCCAGGCGGCAATCAGTGGCACAGCTCGGGAATTGAAAGTCAGCATCCTCCGTCGTGCCAGTGGACGTAAAGAAGTCGCCGCGGAACAACGCGGGGCTGACGTGCAGCGTAGATTACCGTGCGCTGCCGGATGGTTGCTCGAGTTTGCTTCGCACGAAGGCATCGAGCGGATAATCCGCCATTGTTGTTTGCGTTCGCCGTTTGGCAGAGAGGGAAATGATTGCCTTTCGAGTGGCCCGCGAGTGGCGTTGCCCCGACCACGTCTTGCTCGCTGTAAGGATCCCAACATCTTCGCCAGATTCGAGGTGTCCGCGCACGGTTCGCATGTCACGCGCGTCGAACTGGACAATCAGTTTATGACCGATCGCTTCCGGCATGCTCGCGAGCGACTCATTAGTATATTTAACCTGATCGATGCATACGTAAGGTCGCGTGCCTTTCGCAGCGTCGCCTCGAACTATCTTTTGCTCGACAACGACTTCAAGCCCCGAATTTGACTCAGCGGGCACACCTAACGGTCTCTCTAGCATGATTTCCTCCGGACGAAAGGATTGCGGTCTGGTTCGATGCGACGCTATCGGTTGCGGCCAGGTCGAGTGCTATACGCAATGCGCAATGTTTTGCAAGTGATTCTGATCGCCTGGCCGGTGAACGAGTAAATCCAAAAGCAGTCAAGCGGCCAAAATATCATTACTCAGCAGGGATCACTGCTCCGGTTCCGAATAAAATTTGGAAAATGCCCAACTCGACAATATAAAACCTAATGTCGAGTTCGCATTACGACGCAATTCGATGTAGATCGAGTAATTACTTCCCTTTTAGCAGAGGGCAAACGCTCACACCTAAAAGCTCTTCCTATTTACACCTCAATCTACCCTGAAAACACAGATTTGTGGTTTCTGCAATTTCAGGGCATATTCAGGTGTGTCTCGATGCCTCACTTATTTCGACCCATTCATTAGGTGTATCAGTCATGAAGGCGTGGTCATGAAGGCGTGGATCAGCGAAGAAGGGGGCGATATATGGTGATCTTGGTATGTGCTTAGCTGCACCTCCCCTACCCATCGCCACGGCTGGGTGCCTTTCGTAGCGACTTCTTACCGGTGTTGATCTGTGTACTTCGTTTCGGGCTTCCCTTCCGTTCGATGTGATACCTCTCTATTTCTTCGTGCAGTTGATCGGCTCGAGCTTTCTCGCCGCTTGCCTGCCGTGCCGCCACCTCTAGCTGCGCGCGTATCTGCACAAGCTCGTCACGCTCACGGTCTCGTTCTCTCGTGAGTGTGTTGACCGTGCTTTCCAGGCCACCGACATGTTGGCGCAACTGTCCAATCGTCTCCTGCCCTGCACTAAGATCCGATCGGAGTCGTTCGGTCACGGAAAGGTGCACGGATCGTTCTGCCTCAAGACTTTTCTGGAGCTTGGACACTACCGTGCGCTCGTGATCGATCTCACGAAGTGCACGTTTCTCCATGTCGGCATACCGTCGTTCTGCTAACTGCGTGCGCTCGTCCAGCTTTGTCCGTTCCGCTGCGCGCTCTTCGTGCGATCGGTCCAGCCTTAACTGGATGTCCTGCATCTGGCGATTGAGGTCCTCTAGCCGTGCTTCGAGACCAGCATTGACTGCCGCGGCCGCGGCCAATTCCTGCCGCAGTTGTAAAACAAGCTCCTCGCTCGTACGCAGTTGAGCACGTGCGTCTTCAAGCACCTTTGAAACTGCTGAGTGGGCTGCTTGCGCTTGCGCTTCGCCGGCTTTTGCCTCATCCACCTCTGCTGCAGCTTCGGTCCGGTATTCGGCCAGAGCGTCCTGCGATATGGTCTGGGCAGACCTCCAGATCGCAGCGACCATATCACCGGCCGCAGCCTTGAGCTCGTCTGGCAGGTCTGCATGCTCGACCGTTACGGCCGAACGCTCCCGCAACGTACTCCAAAAGTGATTGAGCGCCTCGGTTGGCGCCGACATGCTCCCCTTGCGCACAAGTTGATAGAGCTTGTTCGCCGTAGGCGTGATGCCGAAGCGGAAGAACAATAGGATGCAGACCTCGCGGTAAAGGTCTTGGGTGCGTGGAAATCGTTGGCGCAGCTCCGCAATACCCGCAGCAATAGCGTTTTCGCTTGAATGCTCTTCTGTTTTCACGTGCGCCGCCTGGAGAGTGGAAAATAAATAATATAACGTATTACGTTAGGAACTTGATACCCTCCTCCAGAAATATGACATTATTCTTATAATGTCAGCGCCGCCATCGAATCTTGGTCAAGCGTCGTCGCCCCGCGCCGAGTGCGGTAATTTCCTCCTTCCTTTGACTTTTCGAGTTCTCAGGCGCAAGATTTGGAGCTAGCAACCTCGTCAGCTGGCTATCTGCCGGTGCGGACGTAGCCAGACAGCCTAGCGGAGAAATTTTGAATCTCAACGATATCGTTTTAGCTACCAAGGCCCTTTTTCCCCAGTTACGCGTAGGCCCTACGAGGTTCCGTGGATACCGCCTGGGATGCGCTGGGGCTTCGTTTTCGTATTTCGACGGGCGCACGTTCACCCTCATCGAAGCCCGCGTGAACGATTGCAACCGAGCAAGTATCGCGCAGGAGCTTCAGATCTGCGGGAAACGACATATCGGCGTCCTGCACATCACCAGCTGGGATCGCGACCATTGCAACCTTTCGGAACTGCGTGAGATTCTGGACGTGTGGCGTCCGACCCGTGTGGAATACCCCGGATACGAGCCCACTACCAACTGCGGGGTGGCCTGTCGTGACCTGATTCGCGAGTACGCTCGCGGTGGTGCGACGCGGCTCAGTGCCATCGCTTACACACCGGCCTACATCAAAGGCTTGGAAACTGGCGCCGGCTACGGATACAAAGACCTGGTCTACCATCCGAAGACCCTCTACGACAAATCGAACGACAATTCGACGGTGAAGCTGTACCGGACCGGTTGCTTCAATGTGTTGAGTCTCGGCGACGTGGAATCGCCAGCTATTGCTGCACTCATCAAGTCGTGCCGGATTGCGCGCGGGGAAATCGATGTGTTGCTGATGCCGCACCATGGAGCCGATAACGGCTTCCTGACCAGTGACGTGCTCGATGAGATTCGGCCCCGTCTCGCGGTATGCGGCGTAGACCATGACAACCAGTACGGCCACCCTGCCCCTACTCTTCGACAACTGCTCGGCCGCAAGGAGATCCCGTTCGCGACCACGATTCGTGGCGATGTTCTGGTCTACTCGGAGAACGGGACGTCGCATGTGCGCTGGCTGGATACGATGGGCGCCACGACCCAGGTTCACAAGCACGGTTTTTTTGAGCCGAAGAAATTCGACAAGCTGAAGCACAACGCTGACTCTATCCGTGCGCGTCAGATCGGCGCCCCTTACCGCCGATTCTGATGAGTAAAAATGTCTCGCCACGCCTGGCCCTCGTGCTGTCTGGAGGGGGAATTCGTGCCATGGTGTTCCACCTTGGCGTGCTGCGATATTTGGCTGAGCGTAACGCACTCGAGCATGTGCAGCGCGTGTCGACGGTGTCCGGCGGTAGCCTGCTTGTCGGTCTGATCCTGCAAGAGTCGAATTACGAATGGCCGAGTTCCAGCAGCTTCATTTCGGATGTCTACCCTGCCTTGCGTCGTAAGCTCTGCGCGCGCAGCTTACAGTGGGGCGCGGGACGCCAACTCCTCAGGCCTTGGAACCTACGCTACCTGTTCTCGCGCGCGAACCTGCTCGCCCTCGCCCTGGAAAGGGAATGGGGTGTCGTACGTAAGGTCTCCGCCCTCCCCTGTACGCCCGAGTTGTCGATCAATGGCACCACTGCCGAGAACGGCAAGCGCTTCCGTTTCAAACGCGACTCTATCGGTGACTATACGATTGGCTACGCCTCGCCTCGAAACTTTCCGTTGTCGAGCGCTCTGGCCGTGTCAGCCGCTTTTCCTGGGGGCTTTGGCCCCTTGGTGCTGAGGGCGGACCGCTTTGAATGGCGCCGACGCAGTTGGAATGCACCAGTCGGAAGTGAAAGCGTAGTCGACATTGGCTACAAGAACCTGCATTTATACGACGGGGGCGTTTACGACAACCTGGGACTTGAGCCCTTTTTCGATGCTGGCCGAGGCGCTCCCAAACTCGACGGGGAAAAAATTATTGTCAGTGATGCCGGCGCTCCGCTCCAACCTGGATTTTCTGGATTCGCGATTAATCCTTGGAGGCTTAAACGTGTTGCAGACATCATGTCCGAACAATCACGGGCACTACGCGTTCGCGCGTTCGCTCACTACCTACAAAGCAATCCGGGCCAAGGAGCGTACGTGTATATCGACACTCCCGTTACGGCGGATTCCCCTCGGCAATGTCGACGAGCGAGTTTCGCATCTTGTTACCCTACTACGCTGCGTCGCCCGACTTTACGAGACTTCGATGCCATTGCCGAACACGGATATCAAGTAGCAGCAAAGGTCGAGGCCGAATTCGGCCTCGGTTTGTCCGCTGAGTTCTTGCAGCCCGGTCTGCGCGGCACGTGATTCTCCCCAAAATTTCGAGCCCGAATAAGCGCGTGAATGTTTTGTCCTGATGACCGCTTTACTTGAGGGATGGTAAAAGATAAAGTGTCAATGTTGCAACTATGATTTCCCCTCAAACAAAGGCGGCAAAATGGCGACCAGGCAGACTAAGCACATCCTCAAGTTTTATCCAGTAGGTCACGGTGACACAACCCAAATCATCTTGGGGCGAACAGGGAAAACGGAAAAAATTGGGCGCTAAGCCCTATTGCTGACCGTTGAAGTCACGCAGTGGCCGATATTTGCCCTCGTCGACCTTCCGGTTCTGCCTCCAGACGTAATCCCCGGTCAGGTTGATGTGCTCCCACCCCAACGGCGACAGAAACTGCAGCATGCCGTCGTCGGCCAGCTTGCCAGATTCGCGTAGGGCATGAGTTGCCTTCTCCAGATAGACCGTATTCCACAGCACGATGGCGGCCGTTACCAGGTTCAAGCCACTGGCGCGGTACCGCTGCTGTTCGAAAGTTCGGTCACGGATTTCACCCAGCCGATGAATGAAGACCGCCCGGGCCAGTGCGTTGCGCGCCTCCCCCTTGTTCAGGCCTGCGTGTACGCGCCGGCGCAGTTCGACGTTTTGGAGCCAGTCCAAGATGAACAGCGTGCGCTCGATGCGCCCCAGCTCGCGCAGCGCGATCGCTAGACCATTCTGGCGAGGATAGCTGCCGAGTTTGCGCAGCATGAGGGATGCCGTGACGGTACCGTGTTTGATCGAGGCGGCCAGGCGTAGTACCTCGTCCCAGTGCGCACGCAGGTGCTTGATATTCAAACTGCCGCCAATCATCGACCGCAGCGCCGGATGATCCGTCACCTTGCCGGGCACGTACAGCTTCGTGTCGCTAAGGTCACGGATGCGCGGCGCAAACCGAAAGCCCAGCAGGTGCATCAGCGCGAACACGTGGTCGGTGAAGCCCGCGGTGTCGGTGTAGTGCTCCTCGATGCGCAAATCCGATTCGTGGTACAGCAAGCCGTCGAGCACATAGGTCGAGTCGCGCACGCCGACGTTGACGACCCTGGTGCTGAACGGGGCGTATTGGTCGGAGATATGGGTGTAAAACAGCCTGCCCGGCTCGGCGCCGTATTTGGGGTTAATGTGGCCTGTACTCTGCGCCCTGCCACCGGCGCGGAAGCGCTGGCCGTCCGACGACGATGTAGTGCCGTCGCCCCAGTTCTCGGCGAACGCATGCTTGAATTGGGCATTGACGAGATCGGCCAGTCCCGCCGCATAAGTCTCGTCTCGAATGTGCCAGGCTTGCAGCCACGACAGCTTTGCATAGGTCGCACCTGGGCTCGATTCCGCCATCTTAGTCAGGCCGAGATTGATGGCGTCGGCGAGGATCGCCGACAGCAGCAGCGTGCGGTCCTTGGCCTGTTCGCCGCTTTTGAGGTGGACGAAATGGCGGGTAAACCCGGTCCAGTCGTCCACGTCCATTAGAAGTTCAGTGATCTTGATACGCGGCAGCAGGCCTCCGGTCAGGTCAATCAGCGCTTGCGCCTCGTCCGGCACCACGGCATCCTGCGGACTGATCCGCAACCCGGTTTCAGTGACGATCGCGTCGGGCAGCTCATTGGCCAATGCCAGGCGGTTGACCGTAGCCAGCTGTTTTTCGAGCAGCAGCAAGCGGTCATGCAGATATTGGTCGCAGTCCTGGTTGACCGTGATCGGCAGCTCATGCGCCGTCTTCATGGCGTCGAACTTCGTCGCCGGTAGCAGGTATTCCTCGAAGTCACGGAACTGCCGCGATCCCTGCACCCAAACGTCGCCAGACCGCAGCGAGTTTTTCAGCTCCGACAATACACAGATTTCGTAGAAGCGGCGATCAAGCCCCTCATCGGTAATGACGAGCGGCTTCCATCGCGCCTTGACGAAAATGACCGGCGCGTCGTCAGGCACCTTGCGCGCACCGGTCCTGTTCAGCTCGCGCAGCACGTCGATCGCGTCGAGGACCGCCTGCGCGGCCGGCGCCGCCTTCAGCTTGAGCACATCCAGGAACTCCGGCGTATAGCGGCGCAGCGTGCTGTACTGCTCGCCAACCAGGGACAGGTGATCGAACGACTCGGGCTGGGCCAGCTGGCCGGCCTCGGTGACGCTCTGTGCGAAGTCCGACCATGGCAGGATCGCCTCGATCGCCGCGTACGGATCGCCGCCCGATTCCTTGGCCTCGACCAGTGCGCGGCCGACCCTCGAGTATAAGCGAACCTTGTCGTTGATCGCTTTGCCCTGTTTCTGGAAGTCCTGCTGATGCTTATTCTTGGCGGCGCTGAACAGCTTGATCATGATGCGGTCGTGCAGGTCGACCAGTTCGTCGGTCACCGTGGCCATGCCCTCGATGGCCAAAGCCGCCAGCGTTGCATAGCGTCTTTCGTCCTCGAATTTGGCCAGGTCGCGCGGTGTCATCTGCGCACCTTCGCGCGCGATTTTCAGCAGCCGGTTCTGGTGGATCTGGCGGCCCAGCCCGTCCGGAAGGGCGAGCGACTGGAACACCTTGAGCCGTTCGATGTGCTCGCGCATGTAGCGTGAGTTGGGCTTGAGTGGCGACTGGCGCAGCCACACCAGCCAGGTGATACTCATGTCGGGCGCGACGTTGAGCAGGTTGTCCAACGCCCGCTTGTGGTGGCGCTCCAGCGGCTCGGTCAGCGCGCGGTAGATGCGCCGGTTCGCCCTTGTCACCGCCTCGGCACAGGCCCGCTCGATGACGGCCAGCGCTGGCAGGATGATGCGCTTCTGTCGCAGCGTATCGAGGGAATGGGCGGCCAGAACAATGGCCTTGTCGGTCTGTATCGCGAGATCGGCCAGGCTGTGCACCAGTTTGCGAAAGTCCGACAGCCCGAACACGGACAGTCCCAGGTAAGCGCGCAGCTCGTGCAGGTGCTCGTTGCGTGTCTTCTCCCGCTCGCCATATTCTGGCCAAGCGGCTGCATCGCTTCGTACCTGTTTGGCGATCCAGTGGATGAGCGGGTCTGGCAGCGCCGTGTCGTTGGCCAACGCGTGACCGGGGTAGCGCAAGAGACACAGTTGAACGGCAAAGCCAAGCCGGTTTGCGGCGCCACGCCGCTGCCGGATCAAAGCCATGTCGGCGTCAGTGAAGCTGTATTGCTGGATCAGGTCATCTTGAGTTTCGGGTAATACCAGCAAGCTGTCACGTTCGGTATCGGAAAGCAGTGAGCGGCGTGGCATAAGACGGAATCGTTAGATCTTGGTGACTAATGTCGAGATGTATTTAACATGCCGTTCATTGCGTTCGCTGTAGCGGTCCGTCAGGTAGTCCGTCCGACCGCGCATCAGGAGCGTGATCTTGAAGAGTTCTTCCATTACGTCGACCACGCGGTCGTAGTAGGCCGAGGGCCGCATGCGGCCGGCCTCGTCAAACTCCTTATAGGCCATCGGCACCGAAGACTGGTTCGGGATCGTGAACATCCTCATCCAGCGGCCCAGCAACCGCAGGGTGTTGACGACGTTGAACGACTGCGAGCCGCCGCACACCTGCATGACGGCGAGCGTCCGCCCCTGGCTCGGCCGGATCGCGCCCATTTCCAGCGGAATCCAGTCGATCTGGTTCTTCATCACCGCCGTGATCGCACCATGCCGCTCCGGGCTGCACCACACCTGGCCTTCCGACCACAGGCACAGCTCGCGCAGTTCGACCACCTTCGGATGCGTCTCAGGCACGCTGCCGACCATCGGCAGTTCCATGGGATCGAAGATCTTCACTTCGGCGCCGAAGTGCTCGAGGATACGTGCGGCCTCCTCGGTGAGGAAACGGCTAAACGAGCGCTCGCGCAACGAACCGTACAGCAGCAGGATCCGGGGCGGATGGTTCATGTCGCCGACAGGGGCCAGCTTCTCGACCGTAGGCTGGTCCAGCAGCTCGGGCTTGACGTTCGGAAGATTCGGAATCGGATTCATTTCACGCGCCTGCCTTCCTGGTCGACGACGGGCTCGCCATCTTCCTTGTTGAATGCGCCGCGCTGCGCTGCCGGCAAAATGTCGAGCACGACTTCGGATGGTCGGCATAGGCGAACGCCGGCCGGCGTGACCACGATCGGGCGGTTGATCAGGATCGGATGCGCGATCATCGCATCGATCAGCTGCTCGTCCGTGACCGCCGGGTCATCGAGGCCAAGTTCATGGTACGGCGTCCCCTTCTCGCGGATGACGCCACGCACCGGCAAACCGGCGCGCTGGATCAGGTCGACCAGCGTCGCGCGGTCGGGTGGATGCTTGAGGTACTCGATGACGGTGGGCTCGATGCCGGCGTTGCGAATCAGTCCCAGCGTATTGCGGGACGTGCCGCAGTCCGGGTTATGGTAGATGGTGACGTCCATGTCGTGCTCCTTTTTAGCTCAGGCGTAGCGCGAGCGCGCTCAGTGTGACCAGCAAGATTGGCAGCGTCAGCACGATGCCGATGCGGAAGTAGTAGCCCCAGGAAATCTGGATGTTCTTGGTCGACAGCACGTGTAGCCACAACAGGGTAGCCAAGCTGCCGATCGGCGTGATCTTGGGGCCGAGGTCGGCGCCGATGACGTTCGCGTAGACCATCGCTTCACGAACGACACCCTGCGTCGACGTGGCATCGATCGCCAGGGCACCGACCAGCACGGTCGGCATGTTGTTCATGATGGACGAGAGGATCGCCGTGATGAAGCCGGTACCCAGTGCCGCGCCCCAAACGCCGTGCTCGGCACACTGGTTGAGCAAGGCGGTCAGGTAGTTCGTCAGCCCCGCGTTACGCAAGCCGTACACAACCAGGTACATCCCGAGCGAAAACACGACCACTTGCCAGGGCGCGCTGAGCAGCACGGCCCGGGTAGAGATCTTGTGCCCGCGCGCCGCGACGGCGAGCAAGACGGCGGCGCCGACGGCCGCGACAGCGCTGATCGGGATGCCGATCTCGTCCAGCCAGAAGAAGCCGGCGAGCAGCATCGCCAGCACCCACCAACCGGTCAGGAAGGTAGCCTGGTCGTGAATGGCTTCTTGCGGACGCTTCAACTGTGCCAGGTCGTAATCGGCAGGGATGTCCTTGCGGAAGAACCAGACGAGGGCGCCGAGCGTCGCGGCGACCGATACCACGTTCACCGGCACCATGACGGCCGCGTAGCGCGCGAAGCCGATGCCGAAGTAGTCGGCCGAGACGATGTTCACGAGGTTCGAGACGACCAGCGGCAGGCTGGCCGTGTCGGCGATGAAGCCGGCGGCCATCACGAACGCCAACGTCGCCTTGGGCGAGAAGCGCAACGCGAGCAACATCGCCACGACGATCGGGGTTAGGATCAGCGCGGCGCCATCGTTGGCGAACAGCGCAGCCACCGCGGCGCCCAGCAAAACCAGCAGTACGAACAGGCGCTTGCCACTGCCGTTGCCCCACCGCGCCACGTGCAAAGCAGCCCATTCAAAAAAGCCGGCCTTGTCGAGGAGCAGACTGATGATGATGACGGCGACGAAGGCGCCGGTGGCGTTCCAGACGATGTGCCAGACCGTCGGGATGTCGCTGACGTGGATGACGCCGGCAAGCAGGGCCAGGACGGCGCCAACCGACGCGCTCCAGCCGATGCCAAGACCGCGCGGCTGCCAGATCACGAACGTCAGGGTCGCCAGGAAAATAAGAAATGCGATGAGCACAGGTGTTCCTTCAAACTGGTCGTGGCCGACGGCGCACGTAAAAGGCCAGGTGCAAGCCCTGGCCGTCGAAATTGTCAGACGTCGGCTGGTCAGGCTTCGATGTGCCCGATGCGATCGAGCTCGGCTTTGAAGCGGTCACGGTCGTCCTGCAGCTCGTTCAGCGGCAAGGCCAGGAAGGCTTCGATCCGCGCGCGTAGCGTGGCGTAAGCCTTCTCGAACGCCGTGCTGATCTCTTCTTCGGTGCCGATGACGTGGCCAGGATCGTCGACGCCCCAATGCGTGCGCAGGACCGGACCGAGGTAGGCCGGGCACGTTTCGCCGGCGGCGCTCGAACAAACCGTGACGACGACGTCCGGCGTCACGGGCAGGTCGTTCCAGGACTTGCTGTAATAACCCTCGGTCGAGATCCCTTTGCTGTGCAGCAGCGCGACGGCGCGCTCGTTCAGCTTCCCGATCGGCTGGCTGCCGGCGCTGATGGCGTGCAAGCCGCTCGGGGCCAGATGGTTGAAGACGGCTTCGCTGATGAGGGAGCGGCACGAATTGCCGGTGCACAGAAAAAGTACGTTCACGATAAACCTTTGATCAGGGTGGAAAAATTAGAGTTAGAGGGAAGCGGTCTCGGCGCTGGTGTCACACGTTGAACCTGTGACCGGCGAGCACGGGTTGCCGCCGCAGCAGTTCGCGGTCAGGAAGCCCAAAAGGGCATTCATGGTGTCGAAGTTCGCCACGTAGATGATGAAGCGGCCTTCCTGGCGCGGTACCGCCAGGTTGGCGTGGGTGAGCTCTTTCAAGTGGAACGACAGCGATGACGGCGCCATTTGCAGCGCTTCGGCGATTCGGCTTGCCGACATCCCTGCCGGTCCAGCTTGCACGAGCAGGCGGAAGGTTGCGAGCCGCGACTCCTGGGCCAGGGCGGCAAGGGCGGCTAAGACTTGTTTGGTTTCCATTGCGAAGTCCGTAATTGATTGCTCGGCCAGCCTTGAATCGGCTGCTTACTCAGCCGTATTCGTCAGTCCAACCGGTTGACCGATGGCATTGACTTGCTTTTCGATCGCCAGGCGCGACAGTGTTTCGAAAGGGAGCATCGAAAAAACGTCGAGCCGGTTCTTGATCTCGCGGCAAGTCTTCGCGAAGAGTTGCCGGTGCGCCTGTTCGGTGCCCGTGAACGCGGCCGGATCCTCAAAGCTCCAGTGTGCCGTGATCGGGCGGCCTGGCCAGCTCGGGCAAACTTCGCCGGCCGCCTTGTCACATACGGTGATCACGAAATCCATGTGAGGGGCATCCTGCGCAGCAAATTCGTCCCAGCTTTTGCTGCGCAGGTCCGTGACGGGAAAACCGAGCCGTTCGATTTGCTCAAGCGCGAAAGGATGGACCGAGCCGGCGGGATGGCTCCCAGCGCTGTAGGCGCGAAAACGACCGGTGCCCGTGGCGTTCAGCACCGCCTCGGCAATGATGCTCCGCGAGGAGTTCCCGGTGCAGAGGAAAAGTACGTTGAAACTTCTGTGGTCAGGCATGTGGGTCTCCTATTCGCCATCGAGTCAATGATACGACAATTCCAAATTTATAGAAATATCGTTACAGCCTGATGACAGGACTGCGACTTTCATCAGCGTATTTGTCAGACTAAGGCATACCCTAACCTGATGTCAGGATAAGCCGGATTGATCAGTCAGGATAGGGTCCGGTTTATAGTTTCTTGACAGATGCCGCGAAGGGTCTTAGAGTTCCCCTGACACTTTCGGCTATTTGGAGACACATCTTGCACGGTCAGCGCATTGGCTATATTCGGGTCAGCAGCTTCGAGCAAAATCCAGAACGCCAACTCGACAACGTCCAGCTGGACAAGCAATTCATAGACAAGGCGTCGGGTAAGGACACTCTGAGGCCGCAACTTGATGCCATGCTGTCGTTCGCGCGCGAGGGCGACACAGTGGTGGTGCACAGTATGGATCGCTTGGCCCGCAACCTGGACGACCTGCGCCGCCTGGTACAGCAGCTCACCAAGCGCGGCATTCGTATCGAGTTCGTTAAAGAGTCTCTGACTTTCACCGGCGAGGATTCACCGATGGCGAACTTGCTGCTATCGGTCATGGGGGCGTTCGCCGAATTCGAGCGGGCGCTGATCCGCGAGCGACAGAGGGAGGGGATCGCACTGGCCAAGCAACGCGGTGCATACCGTGGCCGCAAGAAGGCGTTGGTCGACGACCAAGTTGTCGAGCTGCGTCGCCGTGCCGCCGCTGGCGAGCAGAAATCAACGCTTGCGCGTGAGTTCGGCATCAGTCGGGAGACCCTGTACCAATACCTGAAAGTGACACTTGCGCCTTGACTCGGCTGGCCCGTTCAACTGCTGCGCCCGAGTGGCTTAGCGCCCGATTTTTTCCGTTTTCCCTGATCACCCCATCTTGAACAACGGACGGCGGATTCTCTTCGACTTTAACCACTCTTCTGCATCGGAAAACGCCGAACGCCCGGAAATAAACTTAAAAGCCGAATTGAGGGCGGAACTCACCGCTGCCGGCCGCGACTACTTCGATGTGGTCGCATTTACTCACGCCGATCTGGACCACATTCAGGGCAGTACCGAATTTTTCGAGCTGTTGCACGCCAAGAAATATCAGGGCGATGATCGGATAAAGATCCAGGAGCTTTGGATGCCGGCTGCGATGCTTTTGGAAACCGCTGACAACGATAGTCAGATGAACGAGTTCGTCCTCTTACGCCAAGAGGGCAGGCACCGACTCCTCGAAGGAAGAGGCATCAAGGTCTTCTCTCAGCCCCAGGCCCTCATTGATTGGCTGACCCCGAAATTGAAGGAGCGGGTGAAAGCCCAGATGCACGCGACCACCTGTTCGTTGACGCGGGCACGCTAGTCGATGGTTTTTCATTGGAAGACGATAAAGTCGAGTTCTTTTGCCACTCGCCGTTTATCAAGCATTGTGACGATGGCGACATAATCCGTAACGAAGCATCGCTGGTATTCAACGTTCGCTTCGACGCTGATGGCGAAATTTACGATTATTTGGAGGTCGGCGACGCAACTTGGGAAAGCCTTGGCGACATTGTCGATACAACGAAGTATCACGACAATATGGGTCGTTTGGCATGGGATATCTACAATATCCCTCATCACTGTAGTTACTTGGCGCTGAGTGACGACAAGGGAGACAAGAAGACGGTTCCAAAACCCAAGGTACAAGAGATACTTGATGCTGGGCGGAAAGGTGCCTACATCGTTAGCTGCAGTTGCCCCTGCACTGACGTAAAAGAGTCTTACGAACAGAAACAGCCGCCGCACATACAGGCGCGCAAGGCTTATGAGGAAAGCCTCGAGGCGGTAAAAGGCCGAAAATTTTTGGTGACAATGGAAGAACCCAATGCCAACAAACCAGAGCCAATCATCTTCGAATTAACTTCCGAAGGGAATGCCTGGATCAAATCTACCGCCGTTGGTGCGGTCGGCGCAGCGGTTTCAACCCCGTCCCGCGCAGGCAAAAAGTGACGGCGTACTACGGGTTTCCAGGCGCGGTTTCTATAGCTCCTGCTGATCTGCAGTTAGAGCGTGCACGAGGGCTTTTCCAAGCCGTCCGGCATGACGTGGACTGTAGGCTCGTTGACTGTTGGCGAACTGAGGATGGCGCAAGAGAAATTATCGTCGTCGACCTCGAATCGCACGGTGTTCCGACCCGCTGCCGCGTTGGCATTGAGTATTCCGAAAGAATTGCATTTGTGGTGTGGCGAAATCCACGCTATCTAGTAGATGCCCTCGCTCTGCGCAGAGACTTTCCGGCGCTCCTGCACCAGAACCAGACTTTACCCGACACGCCACGAGATCTTTGTCTGTATTACGAGCCTACAGCAACAGTCATCAGAACATGGACTCCGCAGCGGTTCATACGCCGAGTCAAGTGGTGGTTGGCCTCGAGTGCGACGGGAACTCTACATGCAGCCGATCAGTTGCCGGAAATTCTGTTCTTCAATTCAGACGACGAACTGGTTGTTCCCAGTAATTTCGACGAACTAATCGCGCAAGGACAGAAATTCACAATATCGGCGTCAGAACAGCACGCAGGCGGTGGAAAAACGTACGTCCTCACTACGACGGCTGAGTCCACCGAACTGGCAGCAGAGCCTATTCAGGTCATGTTGCCTCCGGTGGTTCACGGAAGTATCGAAGATACCCCGCAATCGATGGAAGCGCTTGCTCGCATATTGCACTCTAAAGGTGTGGACGTACTCGGTTTGATTCGCCAACAGATTTCGAATCGCGTGTCTGAGCACGGCGCAGTGCAGCCTTTTGGCGGCGCGTACACGACAATTATTTTGCACACGCCGATGCGGCGTTCAGTGCATGAAGCACCGAGCAGAACTCTGCACCGTGCGTTCATGATCTTCGAGCCCTTTCTCGAAGTGGGACGCAAGATCGGTGCGCTGATGTTGCATGGCGGTAGATACTATCGAGAGAATGCTCTCTTCGGCAAAGCGCCTGTGTTGGAGGCCCTCGATAACATGCAGCTTGTTCAATTTGCCCTATTGCGTAAGAACGACACTGCAGCGTTCCGTGCGCAATCCGGCTTATCGGACGAAGGCGTTAAAAGTGTACTGGTCGGTGCCGGTGCACTTGGGAGCAGCCTACTCAACCTATGGGCGCGTTCTGGCTGGGGCACTTGGACTGTGATCGACAAGGACCATATCAAGCCACACAATCTCACCAGGCACGTTGCGTTCGACGGTAATATTGGCCAATCAAAAGCTAGCGTCGGCGCTCGATTGGCAAAGATGGCAACAAGGGATGAGGATCGGTTCGCACCTTTGGTTGCGGATGCCACCGCCCTTTCAAGCCCAGGAGTTGCCGGAGCTATTGGGGCAGCCGCCCTGGTTATCGATGCCTCAACGACACTGGAATACCCACGATTGGCGAGTGACGATCTTCGCCTGCCCCGACATATGTCGGTTTTCCTCACCCCAAGCGGCAAGTCATCGGTTCTGCTCGCAGAGAATGCGGATAGATCAATCCACCTTCGAACGATCGAGGCGCAGTACTATCGCGCTCTGATAGAAAACGCGTGGGGACGGCATCACCTAATCGGACACGGTGGAACGTTCTGGAGTGGCGCTAGCTGCAGGGATATTTCGTTCAGACTGTCGCTGGCGCAAGTGCAGGTACACGCGGCGAATTTAGCACAGATGGTGATTGAGTCCGCAAAGGTGGCCGATGCCAAGATTGCTGTGTGGCATCGTGACTCAGATAGCGGCGCGGTAGAAGCTTACACAGTACCTGCGTTCAAGGAAACCTTTCGCCAAGTCGCGGATTTCACGGTCTACATGGATGAGGGGCTTGAGAACGAACTGCGTGCGATGCGCTTGGCAAACCTGCCAAGCGAGACCGGGGGCATACTGCTTGGCTACCACGACCTGTCGTTGAAGCGCATCGTCATCGTGAAAGCCTGTCCAGCACCGCCAGACAGTATCGGTACCCCAGCGTCGTTTATTCGAGGAACCAGCGGGGTTGCTCAACTCATTGACGACGTTGAAGTACGCACAGCGAACATTGTTGGATATGTGGGCGAATGGCATTCCCATCCCCGAGGTCATTCCGCTAACGCCAGCAGAGATGACGTTATCCAACTGGTCGGCCTTGCGTTAGAGATGGTTGAGGATGGCTTACCCGCACTTCAGCTTATCGTTGGAGAAGCTGAAATTAATGTCGCGATCGCGGAATCGCGCTAGCAGTGTCCTCTGGGGATCTCATCCTCTGTACTTCGTAGTTCGACTCTTTCGGCTGAACGTTGGCTTGCGAAGAGCGCGGCGGATTGAGTAGGTATGTAACGCGACTAGGGTCGGGGAGGTCTTGCGAAGAAAGAAAACTTCAACGCAAATGCGCATAAATGACGCTACTGCGACCTGCCGTCTGCGATCAGGAGCGGATGTGGAGGAGCCGCCCGCTTTTCTGGCGAAGTTGCTGACAAATAGCGACCCTGACAGACACGATGCACCCGGCAACTAAGCCCAGACATGCCTGGTGTTGGTCGCACGCCTATCCGTTCAACGGGTCGGGTCGTGAGCCCAGCAGGGTGCTGGGCGGCGGTCGGCCACTTCGTGACCTTCCGCCGCCCCGTCCTGCCTTCAAGTCCGAACCGTACCGACACGCGCAAACAGCTGCGCCTTCACCCATCGACGCACGCGCCCCGTATTGGCCTCAAACGGCAGATGGAAGAAGTAGCTACCGACCACGAGCACCAGGAACATCGCCACATAGACGAGGTAATGCGACAGGATGTGGGGCGAGAGCTTGCTGGTACCGAGCAGCGACGGCATCAGGTACACCATCACGAAAATCATCGGAACGTGCAGCACATACAGGGTAAAGGAGAAATCGGCGAAGAATTTCCCGGTGCGGTCCAACCGGTCCAGCTTGGAAGACGGCTGGCGTTTGAACTGCATGCTGGACAGGAACAGTCCGAAGAGTAAGCTAAACATTAGAAACTGGGGATAGCTTTCCAGATTAAATTCGTTTGTGCCCTTCAGGCGGATGAGGACGGCGCTACCGGCGGCCAGGATCAGCAGTACCCACCGCAGGACCGGTCCCGCCTCGATCTTCACCCGCGAGAAGGCGACGCCGAGCAGCCAGATCGAGAAGTACAGGATGATCTCGGGCGTGACCAGTTGGACGATGACGCCGATCGCCAGCAGCGCCGAAGCCCGCCACGCGATCGATCTGCCTCGAAACACCAGTACCAGCAGCGGGAATAGCACGTAATACCAGGTCTCGTTGGCCAGGCTCCACAGCGGGAAGTTCTCGCCGAACGAAGGCACGAGGATCGTCTGCAGGCCAAACATGTTGCCGATGAAGGCGCTGACCGAATACGGGTTGTCTGCCGAAAACGAAACCCGGGCCGGATCGACCACGCCGACGGCGACGCCCGCGAGCAGCGCGACCACGAAGGTCGGCACCAGCACGACCCACAGGCGCGAAACCCGGTCGACCGCGTAATGCTGGAGCGCACGCTCCGAGTCCATCTTGTTGAGGAAACTTCCGCCGACCAGCCAGCCACTGAGCACGAAGAAAACCATCACGGCCAGGTAAGCGAAGCCCGTGCTGAACGCAAGCCCCACGAAGAGCACGGGCGGATTCGCTACCTCACCGAAGCCGGGATAGGTCATGGCACGCAGATGCGCCGCGGCCACCTCCAACGCCGCCCATCCCCTGAACAGCGAGATCAACATCGAATGCCAGTTGTCTTCCTGGAGATTTGTCTTCTTCAGAATCGTGATTTTCGGCATGACCGCCGCTCCTTAATGAACAAGTTCGGAGTGACGATATAACCCAACCGATGTCGATATTCTGAGCAGTCCCAAGCTGCAGGGCTTTGGCAGAGCCAAGCACCCGAAAACGCGATGCCGCGGCGCATTTTCTTGTATTGCGGCACCAAACGCCTATTTTCCCGCGCACTCCCCGGGCAGCTCCTGTTACTTCGCTGTTCCGCGCAGCCGAAGCGCGTTGGTGATAACGGACACGGAGCTCAGGCTCATCGCCAGCGCCGCAATCATCGGCGACAGCAGGCGGCCGGTGAATGGGTAAAGCAGTCCTGCGGCGAGAGGAATCCCGAGCGCGTTATAGACAAACGCGAAGGCCAGGTTCTGCCGCATGTTGCGTACCGTCTGCAGCGACAGCAGGCGCGCCCGCGCGATGCCGCGAAGGTCGCCCTTCACCAGCGTGACGTGCGCGGAGTTGATGGCGACGTCGGTGCCCGTCCCCATCGCGATGCCGACATTGGCCTTGGCCAGTGCCGGGGCGTCGTTGATGCCGTCCCCAGCCATCGCGACCGTCTTGCCCTCCCCCTGCAGGCGTTCCACCAATGCGAGCTTGTCCTGTGGCTTGACCTCGCCATAGACTTCCTCGATGCCGAGCCTTGTGCCCACCGATTTCGCGGTAGTGAGGCCGTCGCCAGTCGCCATCACGACCGTGATCCCGGCCTCCTTCAATGTCGCCAGGGCTTCGGGTGTCGTCTGCTTGACCGGATCCGATACGGCGACCAGTCCCAGGAGCTGGCGGTCGGCCGCCAGGTACATGACACTTGCGCCCTCGAGACGCAAACTTTCCGCCTGGTCTGCGAGCGGCTGCCAGGCGACCTTCTCGATATCCATGAGCGCGGTGTTACCCAGTGCAACCTGCTTGCCTTCGACCACCCCGCGCACGCCGATACCGCTGGAGGACTCGAAGCTCTCCGGCTTTGCCAGAACCAATCCGCGGCTGCGCGCCTCGGCGACGATCGCGTGGGCCAGCGGGTGTTCGCTCCCCTGGTCGATGCTGGCGGCAATCCGCAATACTTCCTGTTCGCTCCCGCCAGGCGCCGCGGCCGCCGAGTGGAACGCGGGCTTGCCTTCGGTGAGCGTACCGGTCTTGTCGACGATCAGCGTATCGACCTTGCGCAGGCCCTCGATGGCGGCGGCATCACGGAACAGGATCCCCTGCGTGGCGCCACGGCCAGTGGCTGCCATGATCGACATCGGCGTGGCCAGCCCCAGTGCGCATGGACAGGCGATGATCAGCACGGAGACCGCGTTGACGAAGCCGTACACCCAGCTTGGTTCCGGTCCGAAGAAACCCCAGCCAAGCAGCGTCAGCACGGCGATGGCCACCACGATCGTCACAAAGTAGCCGGCAACCACGTCCGCCAGGCGCTGCATTGGTGCGCGCGAGCGCTGTGCCTGCGCCACCATCTGGACGATTTGCGACAGCATGGTCTGCGCCCCTACCTTTTCCGAGCGAATGACCAGGCTGCCGCTGGTATTGATGGTGGCGCCGATCGCCTTGTCGCCCGGTCGCTTGGTGACGGGCAGCGGCTCGCCGGTCAGCATGGATTCATCGACTGCGCTTTCGCCTTCAAGGACGACGCCGTCGACGGGGACCTTCTCCCCTGGACGCACGCGCAGCGCGTCGCCGACGTGGACATGGGTCAGTGGAATATCTTCTTCGCTGCCGTCGGCATTGATGCGGCGCGCCGTCTTCGGTGCCAGGCCCAGCAGCGATTTGATCGCGGCGGATGTCTGGGAGCGCGCACGCAGCTCCAGAATCTGCCCCAGCAGGGTCAGCGAGATGATGACCGCGGCCGCCTCGTAGTAGACCCCGATACGCCCGTGCATCAGGAAAGTCTGCGGAAAAAGCCCAGGTGCGACGGTCGCGACCAGGCTGTAGCCATAGGCGGCTGCGACGCCGAGTCCTATCAGCGTCCACATGTTGGGGCTGCGATTGCGCAGCGACTGCACGCCCCGGACGAAGAACGGCCATCCGGCCCACAGCACGACCGGCGTACTCAGTACGAGCTCGATCCAGCTCTGTCCCGCCAGGCCAGCCGGGAAGAGCCGGTGTCCGGCCATCGCAAGCACGGTCACAATGACGGTCAGCGGCAGGGTCCACCAGAAGCGGCGCCTGAAATCCACCAGCTCCGGATTTTCTTCTTCTTCCAGCGACGGCAGCATGGGCTCGAGCGCCATGCCGCAGATCGGACAGTTGCCGGGCTGCGACTGCTGGACTTCGGGGTGCATCGGGCAGGTGTAGATCGTTCCTTCCGGTGCGGCCGCCGCCGGCGCGGGCTTTGCGCCACCGACGTACTGCCGGGGCGCCGCGCGGAACTTGTCCATGCATTTCGTGCTGCAGAAGTGATAGGTCGCCTCTTCGTACTGGATCTCTTTGGCTGGATCGGCTCCGACTTTCATGCCGCAGACCGGGTCGGTGAACGGCTTCTCGCCGCCCCCGTTCCCATGGTCGGCGCCGTGCCCTGAGCCATGGCCGGGATGATGTTTGGGTCCCTCGTGATCATGCTGCGACAGGTCGTTCATATTGGAATCTTTCCTGGTCTCGTACATCGAACTCGCTTCATACGTGTAGTCGATGTGTGCCGGAACTACTCCGGCACACATTCTTGCTCAAGTCCGCGCGGCTTGGCTCGCCGGATATCCGGCAGCGGTTACGGCTTCTGCGATTGCATCCGCCGTCTCCGCACTATCCACCTGGACGAGGCCGTCGTTCAGCAATACCTCGACTTTTGCCTCGGGGTCCATCGACTGCACGGCACGGGTAACCCGGGCGGCGCATCCACCGCACGACATCTTTTCTACCTTGAACGTATGCATAGCGTACCTCCTGTTTGAACGGTCTGTAAGCACTGTAAACCTTCCCATCATCGGAAGGTCAAGCGCCATGAGCGGTGACGGTCAATCTTTTTCGCCCGTCCCTCATTGCCGCCGCACGGCCTGGTAATGCGGCGGCACTGGGGGCCATTAACGTCAGGACGGTCGCTTAGAACTCGTGGTCCTTCCGCTTGTCGCCCGTCATCGGAATAAAGCCGCAGTCCGCATATTTCTTGCACAACATCTCGCGCATATCGTTGATGCCGTTCTTCTGGACAATCACGATGTTCTCGCAGTAGCGCTGCAAACCGTCATGATTGAGATCGCTCTTGACGGTGCAGTGCAGGCTGGGCGCGAGCGCGCTCAGGTGGTGATTGCTGAATGTACGCAGGAACACCTGGTTGAACTGGCTGCCTGTCGGGGTTGCCTCGAGCATGGCGATCATCCGGCGTCCATCAGGCGTGAGTTGCGGCTGGTACTGGATGCCGTACCACTCCCTGAGCATGCGCAGGGCGCGGCCAATCTCCTCACGCTGCTCACGGTTCCCCATGCGCGCCATCGACCTGATCTCGTCGTCGCTCGCCTTCGCCGGTGTTGCGGCAAAGCCCGGTGTCGGCGATGTTCCTTCCTGCGGCGCGACGATCTGCGGATCGCGCATCGGATCCGTGCCGGCCGCAAGCTCGGTCATGCGAAGTGCCGAGTAATGGTGGTTGATGATGAAGACGAGGTAGTTCTTCTCGAACTGGGCCGTGTTGCCCCTGCCGGGGCCCTCCGCATGTGCCATCCCGGCCGAAGCGGCAAGGACACCCAGGCTGAGCGCGGCGCGGCAAGCCAGTGCACGCGATTGTGCCGAAAGGGAAAAACGATTCAGTTTCAGGTTCTGTGCTTTCATGTCATGCTCCTTGATCGTGGTGGATTAGTCCATCTGGCTCTTGCTTATGCGCGGTACCGCCGCGCCCGGCGTGCAAACGCTGCTGCGGCCAGGCCCGTCAGCAACATTGCGTGGGAGGATGGTTCGGGGACCGGCGCAACACTGTCATTGGTCGCCAGGACAACATTGTTGGCAGTCGCCCAGTAAACGTTGCCTTGCTCGCCGATCGTGCGCAGTGTGATTTCGGTGAGAGCGTTGGTTGAAATGAATCCGAAGAACGCGCTCAGGGACGAGCCGTCGAGCGTGTAAGCGATCCTGTCGGATCCGCTAGCAGCGGTCAGCTCGATGGTGTGACCAGGCACGAGCGCACCGTAGGCGTCGGTTGCAAAGAAACTGCCCCCGAAGGCGAAAACATCCGGCGCAAATCCGCGGAACGTCAGCACATCGCTTGCCATCGTCGACGTCAGGAAGGTGTCGCCGTTGAATGTCGCGGGATAGAAGCCGGCATCGCTCGGACCTGCAGCGACGTGGTAACTGTAGGAGCCCGCCGTGCGCTCAAGCTCGCCTTCGACCTGGCTAGCCTCCAGGTCTTCGAAGTCATCGGTACCGGACCTCGTGGTCGTGGCGCCGAATGCCGACCTGTCGTGGACGAGAATGATGCCGGCATGGGCTGGCGTGACCATCGGTAAAAAAAGCGAAGCAATGACTATCGCACCACGAAGAAAATGGTTGCGCTTCATGTAACCCCCATCGATTGTGAGTATTTTTGGACGAACACGTTCGGACCGGCGTACCAAAGGCACGCCAGCTGTGTGTGGTCGAGGTCATGACGTCGGTGGTGCACCGCCGGAGCGCCTGGAACACTCCAGACGGGCGGCCGCACTGTCGTTCAGGCGCGCGGAGGTGGATCGGGAACGGGAGGGGTGTGAGAGGAGAAAGCCGTGATGGCCCTGGTCCAATCCTGAAGCTCAGGGGCTGGTGATGCCAGGTTCGTCACGGCGGGCAGCGGGGCAAACGGAACCATGAACTTTGCGCAGCATTGAGCAGCCGACACGCAGCAGCATTCGTCACCATCTGAATCTGGAGCATCGCCCGTCTCGGCGCATGCGTCTGTCTGGGAGTGATGCCCGATGTCAAGCATCGAGCAGGTCACTGCCGCGTTGGCGTACCCGTGGTACCCAACCATCAGACAAAGCAAATACATCACCAGTGTGCGTAGCGCAGCCATGCAAAAACTCTAACAGGACTGGCGAAGCTGGCGTGCACGATACCGTCCGGAAATCGGGTGTCGTACTTTTCGGTAGCTGGAATGGCAGCGCAGCCGGCCTGCCGCGCTGCCGGGATGAGTCACTTATTTTCCGGACGCCTGATGCTTGGCCAGCCAGTCGTCGAGCTTCTTGATTTCCTTGGTCTGATCGGAAACGATCTTCTTGGCCATCTGCTTCAGGTTCGCATCCTTACCCTTCTCGAGCTCAGCGCGGGCCATGTCGACACCGGCCTGATGGTGCGAACGCATCATCATGGCAAAGTCATGATCGTGGTCGCCAGTCATCGGCATGGAGGACATTTTCTGGTGCATCTCGTCCATGGTCTTCATCATGTCATGGCCGCCGCCGGCATGCTGCTGTGCCCCTGCGGCGGGAGCACTACCGTGCTGCGCATGGCTATTTTGCGCGAGCGTGTTTCCCGCAACGCCAAATACGAGCATGAGGCTGCCGGCTGTACAGACGATTCGTGACTGGATCTTTTTCATCTTCAGCTCCTTTTCGATGTCAAGATATCGCGCAGCAGTTGCGCCACGCGTCCAGGTCCGATCATCGTGCCAGTCGGCCCGTCGCGGCTGTGCGGTGCCACACGTTAAGGCAACATGCAGGCCGGCATGCGCGTCATCCGGCTGACTTTGGTCAAGCTTAAAGCTGTTCGAAACAGAAAAGCGTCGTGCTATACTCAGCAAATCTATGAACCGTACGCTCACGACATTTCTGGTTTGGCTCCTGATGGCCGTGCTTCCGCTCCACGCGGCAGCCGCTGCCGCCAGCATGTCGTGCGTGCCGGCCAATCCGCCAGCGAAAGCGGTTGCCACGATCGACCATACGTCGCACCTGGGGCTGGACGACGCGGATGCCCAGCACGGCGGGCACGCGGCAGCAAAGGCGACTGCGGTTTTCGGCGGCGATGGCCATCATGCCGAGGCGAAAAAGTCCGGCCACTCATCGTGCAGCGCCTGCTCGGCATTGTGTGCAGGTGCGGCTGCGCCTCCTTCATTTTCTCTTCCACTTCCCGCTTATGACGGGTCCGAGCCGGTGATCGTGCCTCGCGCCGATTTCGTTGCCGGTTTCATCCCCGACGGTCTCCAACGCCCTCCCCGGCAATAAATCCGCTTGATCGACCAGGACACCCGCCGGCGCCAAATTGCCGCGGCGGTTTGTCCTGAGCTCCGGTGCGCGCCTGCGCACCCTGTTACCGATTTCGAGGATTGACAATGAAACTCAAGCTGTGGGTTGCCTTTGGCACCCTGCTCACTGCTGCGCTTGGAGCACAGGCCCAGCAGAACTCCCGTACGCCCGACCCGGCCGATCCATCCGTCGCCGTGCCAGCCACCGTTTATGCGTCGGCCATGAGCGGCTATACGCCTGCTATGAAGGATGGCGTACCGCCACCCGACAAGTCGTGGCGCGCCGCCAACGATGCCGTGGGTGGCCAGACCGCGCATGCGGGCCACCAATCGCCGGCTCCCGCCCCCGGTGACGCGCCGCGCCGCGCCGAGCCCGCCGCGGCGTCCGCCGAACAACACAAGCATCACTGAGGCGAGACCGAACAATGACAACAAAACAAATTGCACCGGCTCTGCGCACGGTTGCTATCGCCGCCGTCGCCCTCACGCTGGCCGGCTGCGCGAGCTTTTCAAAGGACGGCGGCCTGGACGCCGTCTCGTCCATGACCACCGAGCGCATCGGCCAGGACGTTCGTCTTCCGCGCGGCACCAGTGCTGAAACCGAAGCCCAGGCGGAACTGTCCGCGCTGCTGAAGCAGCCCCTGTCTGCCGATAATGCGGTGCGCGTTGCCCTGCTCAACAACCGCGGCCTGCGTGCCTCGCTTGCCGAACTTGGGGTCGCCGAAGCCGACCTGGTACAGGCCGGCCGTATGACCAACCCGTCCTTCAGCTTCGGCCGGATGTCGGGTGGCGGAGAAACCGAGATCGAACGCAGCGTCATGTTCGATCTCATCGGACTCGTCACGATCCCCCTGCGCCGGGACATCGAAGGACGCCGCTTCGAGAGTGCGAAGCTCGTTGCCGCCACCGAAGCGGTTGGCACAGCTGCGGACACGCGCAAGGCCTGGTTCAATGCCGTTGCGGCGGCGCAGTCGGCGAAATACGCGGAGCAGGTGCGCGATGCCGCGCAGGCAAGCGCCGAACTGGCGGCGCGCATGGCGAAAGTCGGCCACCTGAGCACCCTCGACCAGGCGCGCGAGCAGGCATTCTCCGCCGAAGCCACCGCGCAGCTGGCGCGTGCCCGCCACAACGCGACGGCAGCACGCGAGCAGCTGGCAAGGCTGATGGGCGTGTGGGGCGCGAATATGGCATTCCAGCTGCCCGACAGGCTTCCGGACCTGCCAGGCGCGCCGCGCGACCCCGGCAACATCGAATCGCTCGCGCTGCAGCAGCGCCTGGACGTGCAGCTGGCGAAGCTGAGCACGCAAGCGACGGCGCGAGCGCTGGGCCTGACGAAAGCCACCGGCTTCGTCAACGTGCTCGATGCCGGCTACGTGAACTCGAGCACGTCCGGCGAGCCGCGCGAGAACGGCTACGAGATCGAGCTTGCCCTGCCGCTGTTCGACTGGGGCGGCGCACGCACGGCAAAAGCCGAGGCGCTCTACATGCAGGCGGTTCACCGCACGGCCAATACTGCCGTCACGGCGCGCTCTCAGGTGCGCGAAGCCTATTCGGCCTACCGCACGAGCTACGACGTCGCCCGGCACTATCGGGACGAGATCGTGCCGCTCCGGAAAAAGATCTCGGAAGAGACTTTGCTGCGCTACAACGGCATGCTCATGAGCGTCTTCGAGCTGCTTGCCGACGCCCGGGCACAAATCAACGGCGTGAACGCCGCCATCGAGGCGCAGCGCGACTACTGGATTGCCGACACCGACCTGCAGGCCGCCATCAACGGTACGGGCGGCGCCACGGTCAGCATGGGCGGCGGCGCAAGCGAAGAAGCTGCCCCAGCACATTAATCAAGGAAACAAGTAATGAGTACTCGTCGAAATTTTTTCACTGGCGCAGCTGCACTGGTTGGCGCAGGCCTGGTGAGCCGCGCCGGCGCGGCCACCCTGCCCGAAGCACCCATCATGACCAGCGCGGCCACCCAGCCGCCGCCACCTCCACCCAACGGACGTCCCTACAACCCGGTTGTGACCCTGAACGGCTGGTCCCTGCCCTGGCGCATGAACAACGGGGTCAAGGAGTTCCACCTCATCGCGGAACCCGTGGTGCGCGAGATCGCGCCCGGCATGAAGGCGAACTTGTGGGGTTATAACGGCCAGAGCCCGGGCCCGACCATCGAAGTGGTCGAAGGCGACCGGGTGCGCATCTTCGTCACCAACAAACTGCCGGAGCACACCAGCATCCACTGGCATGGCCAGCGCCTGCCGAACGGCATGGACGGCGTCACGGGCCTGAACCAGCCGGGTATCCAGCCGGGCAAGACCTTTGTCTATGAATTCGTCGCGAAGCGCCCTGGCACCTTCATGTACCACCCGCATGCCGACGAGATGGTGCAGATGGCGATGGGCATGATGGGCTTCTGGGTCACGCACCCGAAAAACCCGGCCCACCACCGGGTCGACCGCGACTTCGTGTTCCTGCTGAGCGCCTATGACATCGACCCGGGCAGCTACACGCCGCGCGTGAACGAGATGACCGACTTCAATCTGTGGACCTTCAATAGCCGCGCCTTCCCGGGCATCGACACCATGAACGTGCGCCAGAACGACCGCGTGCGCATCCGCTTCGGCAACCTGACGATGACGAACCACCCGATCCACCTGCACGGGCACGAGTTCGAAGTGACCGGCACCGATGGTGGCTGGACCCGTCCGGAGTCGCGCTGGCCGGAAGTCACGGCCGATGTCGCGGTGGGCCAGATGCGCGCCATCGAATTCATCGCCAACGAGCCGGGCGACTGGGCCTTCCACTGCCACAAGTCGCACCACACGATGAATGCGATGGGGCACGACGTGCCGAACATGATCGGCGTCGACCACCGCGGTGTCGCCGAGAAAATCAGCAATCTGGTACCGGACTACATGGTCATGGGCGAAAAAGGCGGCTCGATGGGCGAGATGGAAATGCCGATCCCGGAGAACACGCTGCCGATGATGACCGGCCAGGGTCCGTTCGGCGGCGTGGAGATGGGGGGCATGTTCACGGTGCTGAAGGTGCGTAAGGACCAGAAGCCGGGCGACTACAAGGATCCGGGCTGGTACAAGCACCCGGCCGGGACCGTTGCTTATGAATGGAAGGGAGAGCCGCCGGCCGCCGTGCGCAGCCAGACGGCAGGCGGCCAAGCCATGCCTGCCACGAAGCCTGTGGACATCGAAGTAACCGTTCGTAAGCCCACTGGCCATCAAGGCCATCGATAACTAAAGTACGAGCCCAAGCTGAGTACGAAAGGAGTGTCTCATGAAGCGATTATTACGCCAGGCCGCACTCGCCGCTGCGTTGTGCACACCAATGTTTGCAATGGCGGCCGCCCCCGTCATCGACGTGTTCAAGAGCGAGTCGTGTGGGTGCTGCGGCGCATGGGTGGAACACCTGAAGGCCAATGGCTTCACGCCCCGCGTGGCGAACGTCGCCAATCCGTCGGACTACCGCGAACGTGGCGGCATTCCCAACGCGCTCGGGTCCTGCCACACCGCGATGATCCAGGGCTACGCGATCGAAGGCCATGTGCCCGCGGCCGACATTAAGCGGCTGCTCGCGCAAAAACCCAAGGCCAAGGGATTGGCCGTGCCCGCCATGCCGCTCGGCTCGCCCGGGATGGAAGGCCCGCGCAAGGATCCGTACGACGTCCTGCTGGTGCAGGCCAATGGCAAGACCGCTGTTTTCAAGCACTACAACTGACCACACCTAACTGGAGGAACCACAATGAACGCATTCTCGAAACTGACCCTGTCCATCGTGATGGCCGCCGCAAGCACGGTAGCGCTGGCCCAGGAAAGCACCCACGCCGGACACGGCTCGCATGGCGCCCAGGCAGGCCACGCCGGCCATGCAGCATCCGCGCCGGCAGGGCTGATCGATGGCGAAGTGAAAAAGATCGACCAGGACGCGGGGAAAATCACGATTCGCCACGGTGAAATCAAGAACCTCAACATGCCCGCGATGACGATGGTCATGCGGGTGAAGGATCAGGCAATGCTTACGCAGGTCAAGGTCGGGGACAAGGTCAGGTTCGCTGCCGACCGCGCCAACGGTGCCGTGACCGTCGTCCAGCTGGAACAGGCGCAGTAATCAGGAACCCGTCCGTGCAGCACGTCCCCGCGCTTGCACAGGCGCGGGGGCATCAAGGAGAAATCACATGAACTTCAAGAATCTGCTTGTCGCCGTAGCTGCGGCTGTCGCCACCGTTGCTGCACCCGCCGCGCTGGCCCACGCCAAGCTGGTGGGCTCGCAACCAGCGGCAAATAGCGTCGTCAGCCCGGCGCCGGCGCAGGTGCGCCTGCAATTTAACGAGCCCCTCGAACTTCCCTTTAGCAAGATCAAGCTGATCGACCAGAAAGGAGCAGTGCTCGAGCCGTCGAAGCTTGCTGCCGACCCGGCCGACCCCAAGGCGCTTGTTGCCGCGACGCCAGACCTGCATGCGGGCGCCTACCGTGTGCAGTGGACCACTGTTACCCGCGACGGTCACAAGGTCAAGGGCGAATTTTCCTTCCAAGTGAAATAAGTGGAATCCGATCTCGCATCGGTTCAACGCGCCGTCACCGTCATCCTGAACCTGTCGCTTGCCCTCCTCGTTGGGGCAAGCGCGGCGCTGCTCTGGCTGCGTGCCAAGGCTTCGCCCTGGGCCCAGTCCATGTTGCCGCGCCTGCGTGCTGCCTTGCTCGCAGGAACCGCCGCAGCGGTGGCGGCATATGTCGCGATCCTCTGGATCGAAGCGGCATCGATGGCAGAGGTGCCCTTGCCTGAAGCGCTGCCGGCAGTGCGATCGGTGATCACTGGAACGCACTTCGGGTTGGCGTGGATGATCGGCGCCGCCGCGCTCGTCGTGACAGGCGCCGCAGCGGCGGCCCCCCCGCGTGTTCAAACCGCCCCCGGGACTTCCGCAATCCGCGTCCTGGCCATCGGTGTGCTGCTCTACAGCCGCAGCATGGTCAGCCACGCCGGCGCCGCCGGCGACTTCACCTGGGCCGTCGCGGTCGACTGGCTGCACCTGGTCCTGATCAGCACCTGGATGGGCGAAGTGCTCGTAGCGGGCCTGATCACCCTACGCCAGCTGCCCGGGAACACTTCCGAGAGCCGTTCTGATTGCGCCGCTTACGTCGAGGCGCTTTCAAACAGCGCAACTGTCGCCCTGGCCGGTATTTTCGTCACAGGGGCGATCAGCACGTGGCGCGTGCTGGAGGTTCCTGAAAATCTGCTCGGCAACCCGTACGGTACGACCCTGATCATCAAGGTCGGTCTCGTCCTGGCCGCAGCAGCGCTTGGCGGCATCAACCGGTTCGTTGTCATGCCTTCTCTGCTGCGAGCGCTGACTCAGACGAGCGATGCCGCACGCGAAGCAAGCGGCCGTTTTGCGCGCATCCTCCAGGTCGAGGCGATTGTCCTGCTCGCTGTGCTCGTTGTCGCGGCCATCCTGACCTCGACGTCGCCACCGATGACGTCCTGAACAAAAACTAATTAGAAGGAGAAAACATGTTCAAAAAATCCCTGGCAGCGGCCGCACTCGCTACCGCGCTGTTGGGCGTGCACGCAAGCGGCTTTGCCGCATCCCCGACAGACGCCGTTGCCGCTTTCCACCACGCACTCACCACGGGCGACAAGGACAAGGCCCTCTCGCTCCTGTCGCCGGAGATTGCCATCTACGAGGCAGGATACGTCGAGCGCTCGCGCGACGAATATGCCGGCCACCACCTGGGCGGCGATATGGAATTCGCGAAAACCGCTACGCGCAAGGTTCTCAAGCAGTCCGAACGTGTCGACGGTAACACCGCCGTGGTCTGGGCCGAGACCGAAACGACGGGTACTTCGCGTGGCAAGCCGTTGCATGTCTTCGGCACCGAAACGGCTGTCCTGGAAAAAAAGGGCGGCGACTGGGTGATCGTTCACGTCCACTGGTCCTCTCGCAAAGCCAAGTAAATCCTTCACGCAGCGATAGATTTTGAAGTTTTGCTGCCGTTGGCGGCCGGCAGGCCGCCAATTTTCTTCCGCTCCGGCACTCGTGAGGTACTTGTTAGTGTTGAGCTATGCGCCCGCCCACGCGCCTCAGTGCGGCGGTCTGGATTTCGGTTGGGAGCAAGTGCCGCTTAGTCGCATTTTTGGCCACTTTCCAAGCTACAATAATTGCGCACTCCTTCCAACTCTTGAGGACATAGATGGACGTATTGACGATGCCCGCCACGCAACAGCAGCGATCGCTGATCGAGCAGTGGAAGGCAGATCCCGATGGGACCTACCGCTCGTGGTTTCTATGGGATCAAAGGCTGAAGAACTTCCGCTCGATCCGGAGGGGCTTGCAGGAAGTGGTCCGCGAGATCCGTGATGGTGTGTTTGGCGTCGCATACCGGGGATCTTCGCTTGAAACGGTAGTGCACTCCATCGCGGAGCAGCGTCAGATATTCAAAGGCGCAGATCATGCGTTCCTCTGGAAGCCGAAATTGCGTATTCCAGATATCTATGAAGACCGGGGCAACCAGCTCGCCTTCGGACGGTTCCTGGATACCTGCCTTTGCTGTCAGAGTGAAGCCGAGCTTGTGGAGGCCGTGCGTGTGCTGGACGCACGCCAGATCAAAGGCCTCGGGCCCGCCTGTGCCAATCTGCTCTACTTCCTCCACCCGACATTTGTACCACCCAACAATACCGCGATCGTTAAGGGTTTCAACGAATTTTTCGGTGCGAAGGTGAAACTCGGCCGTTGGACCGAGTACCTCGCCATGCGCGAGCGCCTTATCGAATTCAATGCGACGCATCGCAACATACTGTCCAATGATCTGGGCGCCGTGGCCGGATTCATGTTCGATATCGGCACTGGTCGCTATAGCGTTGGCAGCGGCACCGGGGTATCACTCGACTGGAAGGTCGACCTCGAGAAGGCGCATGAAGGAAACGCTGCGGCATCCAACGCACGCAAGCTAGCCGCAGAAACAGACCGGACCCATACGGAGGTCCAAGGCTGGTTACGCGATCTGGGCTTGGCTCTCGGATACCACGTCTGGATCGCAAGCAATGACAAAGGGCGCGCCTACGGTGATGGCAAGCTGGCGGACGGCTGCCTGAGCGAATTGCCGAAAGCGATCCGGACAAGCTCCGCATCCGATACTGTCAGCCTCATCGATGTACTATGGATCGATCGGAGCACCGACAGAATCACGCTGGCATTCGAGGTCGAGCACAGCACCAGTATCTATTCGGGAATCGTGCGGATGCTCGACCTTGCCCTTGGGGTTCCCGATCACGACGGCTCGACGTTTTTCCTGGTCGCCCCCGACGCGAGGGAGAGCGACGTGCGTGCACAGTTCGCCCGCCCCGCATTTTCGCGCGTCAGCGAACTCGACGTGCGCTATATCGGCTATGGCGAACTGAGCAAACATCGGGAGGCCATCGCTCGTTTCGGCGACGGCCAAAAAGGCATCCTTGCTATTTCGAAGCCACTGACCGCCGCGCCAGGATAGACGCCGACACGCCTCAGTGCTGCTCGCCTTCCTTGTGCGTATGACCGGGTCCGGTGGCAGCCGATGCCTTCGGGTTAGCGTCATCGTGCTCCCCATGCATGCTTTCTTCCATGCTGTGCGGCGTATTTCCATGGCTCGGGGCAGCGGCCCCTGCATGCGAGTGGCCGGCACTGCTTTGGACCAGTTCGCGATAAGCGGCTGCTTCCATTCCTGGAAGCTTCTTCAGGAAGGCAACAAGACTCCAGATATCCGGGTCGCCCATACTTGTGCCCCAGGCAGGCATGCCCGACGCCTTGATGCCGTGCTTGATCGTCCAGAATGCCACCGCAGGATCGACATTGCTTTTCGCGAGCGCAGGCGGTGATGGGTACAGCCCACGACTGAGCTCGGTTGGCCCCATTCCGGGAGCCAGATGGCACTGGGCACACATGGCTTGATAGTTGCCGGCACCTTTGACGATGGCTGCCCGGTCCTCCAGCGTCGGCACGCCGATTTTCGCGGCGCGAACCTGCACGGAACGCTCACGTGCAGTTTCGATCAGCGAAAATACGGGCCGTGAGTGCTTCACGTCGGCCGCGAAGTTATAAAATCCGAACCAGATGAAGATTGCCCCAAGCAGTAATAGCAGGACCCAGAGACCCACATGAACAGCAAGGTTTCGGTTTCGTAACTGAGTCATCATCATACCTTTCCGTTTTATTTTTCTATAGGCCGTCCTGGCCAGGGTCTGGGCGGCGTACAACGCAATAGCAGGTCAAATGGCCTGGCGTGGCATTGTCCGCCAGGCTCCTGCGCGCCAGGTCGGCTTGATCGCGAGGCAGCCCGAAAAGCTGAGTCACCTTCCAGACCGAACATGCAGGTGCCCGTCAGGATGGCCCGACGAACACCTGGGAATTCCGCCACTCTGCCTGAGCAGCGGTTGAGCACGACACTGACGATCAGTGTGCGCCGGCCATGCGCCGGCACTCATCGGCACACCGGCGGCAGGCGGCGGCACAATCCTGGCAGTGCTGCATCTGATGCTTTGCGCACTCGTCGGCGCACATGTCGCAGATCGCCGCGCAGGCATCGCAAACCGCTTTTGCAGCTTCGCTACCCCTTGCCATCATCGCTGCGGCCGTCCTGCACAGTTGCGCGCAATCGATATCGAGCGCAATGCAGCGGGCCATCATCTTGACGTCGTCTTCCTGCAGGCAAGCAGAGGCGCACATGTCGCACGCATCGGCGCAATCGTTACAGGCTTTGATACAGGTTTCGTGTTGCTGGTGCATGATGTTCTCCTTGAAAGTTGGGTTATGTCTCGGTTTCAGGACGTCTACACGGTGTGGGGACGGTTTATGGCCCATCCTCCCTAGAACCACAGGCGCACGCCGGCGACCGCCTGGACAATTCGCGGTTTCCCGCCACGCTGCCGCGCGAAGTCAGCCGTCTCGCCAAATTGCCTGCTCCATGTCACGCCGACGTAGGGCGCGAACTTGCGGGTGATCTCATAGCGCAGGCGCAATCCCGCACTTACGTCGGACAGGCCCGAGCCCGTTCCCCGCTCCTGGTCGACGCGGCTGTACAGGTTTGCCGACAGTTCCGGCTCGAGGATGAGGCGCGGAGTGAACAGCACTTCATACTTCGTGCTCAGCCGCGCCGCGAGGCCGCTCCCGGAGCGCCAGTAGGCCGTGGCCTCGGTCTCGAACCAATAAGGTGCCAGCCCTTGCACGCCAAAGGCTACCCAGTCACGGCTTCTTCCTTCCCCAGTATCGTGACGGACACCGAGTTGCGTGCTCCAGAACGTGGCGAAAGCACGATCCCATAGCAGCTCCGTGCGTGCCTCCTCAAGCGCGCCGCCGCGCCGCTCGCCTTCGGCTTTGATCCACAACTTGTTGTAGTCGTTGCCGTACCAGGCTTCGAGTTCGATGTTCTGGCCTCGCTCTCCATCTCCTTTCGCAAACTCCGCCTTGTCAAACAGTACCCTTCCGAATGGGGCGTTATCGTTCATTTCGTGATTGCCGAAACCGGCATGCCGTGTACCCTCGTTATAGGCGTTCGGGTCACGCGCATCAGGAGGGGGGGATCCGCCTTGCATCGGGCCCATCTGCATTCCCTGACCTCCGGTCATGGCGCCCCCCATGGCGGCATGATCCATCGAACCGCCGGGAACGGTGACCTTCGGAGGTTGCGACGGCGCGTTCGCGTGCCCCATGGCCGAGTGATCCATCTGTCCCATGCCCTGGCTCTGCGCTCCCGGGTTAGTTTGCGATGTTCCCTTCGACTGCTGCGGCCGGGACATCACGTGTCCGGCGTGGCTTTGGTCCACCGCCGATGACTGTGCGGCCGACGGGGTCTCGGGCTGCGTTGGTTGTGCTGCCGGCTTGGCCTGCCCCGCCGCTGCCCCGTGCCCCATCGCCGCGTGATCCATGGCGGGCACGGCCAGCTCCGGCGCAGGCTGGGGCACCGCTGCAGCGCCTCCACGTCCAGCACCGCGGGCAGGCTTTGGCGGAGCTTGCTTTTTCCGCGCTGTTTGCTTGGTCGGCGGTGCTGCGGTTGCATGACCCATGGCTGCATGATCCATTTCTGACATATCCTTGCCAGAAGTGGGCTGCGCGCCCTCAGTAGATTGTGTCGATTGCGCCGACGGCCGGCTGCTGGATTGGGCCAGCGCGTGTGCCGATAAGGCGGCCGATAACGCGAGCGCCAGCTGAAGTGAAACTAACGGTGTTTTTTTCATGATACGACCACCTCCCTGAACATTCCTGCCTCCATGTGATAAAGCAAGTGGCAGTGATATGCCCAATGCCCTGGTGCATCGGCGGTCACCCGATACGTGATCCGCTGCGCCGGCTGGACGTTGATCGTGTGCTTGCGGACAAGGAACTCCCCGCTCTCCGACTCCAACTCGCTCCACATGCCGTGCAGGTGGATCGGGTGATTCATCATCGTGTCGTTGACCAGTACGATACGCAGCCGTTCGCCAAACCGGAAGTGGATCGGTAGCGCCTCCGAGAATTTCTGTCCGTCGAACGACCACATGAACCGCTCCATATTGCCCGTCAGATGCAGTTCGATCTCGCGCGTCGGTTCGCGCGGGTCGACAGGACCGCCGACAGTGCGCAGGTCGGCATAGGTCAGCACCCGCCGGCCGTTATTTCGCAGATTGACTCCAGGGTCATCCAGGTTCGTGCGAGGCATGTCGACGTGCATGTCGACGCCGGGACCATACTCTGTTCGCGCGTGATTCACTTTCGGCATAGCAGTATTCTTCGCAGCAGTGCCCGAGCCCGGGGCGGTGTGGCCGGCATGGTTTTCCGGAGGCATTGCATGCTGCATCTGGCCGTGGTCCATCGCAGCCGGTGGACGGCCCCCATTCATCGCGTGGCTGCCGGCCGAGGATCCGGATCCATGCATGCCCGACATGGCCATGGCCCCCATCATGTCCGTCATCGTAAGCCACTGTGCCTCGTCCACTGGCGGCACGGCTGCCTGCATCCCCTGCCTCGGCGCAAGCGTGGCCCGCACAAAGCCGGATCGTCCGATCGACTGAGCGAAAATCGTATAGGCCTTGTCTTCGGCAGGCTCGACGATGACATCGTAGGTCTCGGCCACTGAAATCCTGATCTCGTCGACCGTAACGGGCTCCACATCCTGCCCGTCGGCGGAGACCACCGTCATCTTCAGGCCGGGAATCCGCAGATCGAAGATGGTAGTCGCAGCGCCATTTATGATGCGTAGCCGCACCTTCTCTCCGGGGCGGAAAAGTCCGGTCCAATTCCCGTCCGCAGTGGCGCCGTTGATCAAGAACCGAAGTGCGCCGCTGATATTCCGGCTGGCCGTCACATCACTGAAGTCTGTCGGCATCATGCGCATCTGATTCCACATCTTGCGCTTTTCGACGGCAGCCGCGAAACCCATGGTTTTAATGTCGCTGACAAATGCGCCGAAGGTGGGCTGCTTGTTATTGAAGAAGTCACTCATCTTCTTCAGGTTCGCCATCACACGTTCCGGCTTCTCATCCGTCCAGTCGGACAGCATGACGACATGCTCGCGGTCCGCCGCCACGCGCTCGCCCGACTTCGGAACGATGACAATTGGTCCGTAGAGACCGGACTGCTCCTGGAACGCCGAGTGGCTGTGGTACCAGTAGGTGCCGCTTTGCTTGACTTCGAAGCGATAAGTGAAGGTTTCCCCGGGTTTGATGCCTGAGAAGCTTATCCCGGGCACTCCATCCATGTCTGCCGGCAGTAAAATGCCGTGCCAGTGTATGGAACTCACTGTGGGCAAACGGTTCGTGACCCGGATGGTAACGACGTCACCCTCCGTCCAATAAAGGGTCGGCGCCGGCACCTGGCCGTTAACCGCGGTTGCGATGCGCGGCGCTCCTGTGAAGTTCACCGGCGTCGGCCCGATCTCCAGATCGAATGTAGTGCCGCGCAGTTCAGTGCGGTTGCTCTGGGCTGCGAAAAGCGACGCTGGGCGCAAGCCTGCCAACGCCGCAGTTGCGCCTAGTCCTTTCAACACACGACGACGCCATCGACTGACGTGTCGGTCCTTGATATCTAAAACTTCCATACGACTCCTCCCAAATTAAAGTTGCGCTGCACGGACCCTTACGTGGCGCTCGACGGAACGACCGCGAGAACGACGGGCAAAAGCGCTCCTTGCCAAATAGCATGGCAGCCATATCGCGTGGTTCCTAGCGGGGTGGTGACCTGTTAGGGATGAGACCTCTCGACCGTGACAACACTTATGCGCGCGAACGGATTTGGCCCTTGGTTAATGCAGGACCACGTGGCGACGAAGCGAACAAGGTCTCGATCAGGCGGTCTTTGGAGGACGCTCGATACGGGCGGGTATATGCCCGTCAAAGGAGGAAAGCGAAAACTGTCGAATGTCCTGCACTACTTCTTCGGCTGCAGTGAGGGCAATGCACGGAGGCGGAGCATATGCTCCAATACAACATCCTGCACAGAAGGCACACGCGACACGCTTGTGCTCACCAGAACTGCCGCAATCTTCGTCCGAGTCGACACTCTGCATCGCGCTGCTGCCGATTGAAACCATCGGTTCATGTGCAGCGTCATTTCCCATGTGCTGCAGTAGCGCTTTGTTCTCTCCGATATCGCTAGCCATCCCTGATTGATGGCTCATGCCACACTCAAACTTCGCAATCGCCGCGATGCTTTGCATCGGCAGGGATACGACGAGCAGACACCAGAAGAATAACCGCAACAGTTTTCGCATAAAGACAATTTAGCACGATGTACAATCAAGCCGCACACGCTTCGCGTCGGCGGTTTACAGTAGAAAAAGCCTGGCGCAAGGCGCCTTGCTCATTGCGTCGTGCCGGCGATCAACAACGTACGGGTGCGAGCGACGCCGGCTAAACCGACGCACGGCACAGCCGCGCTTGAACTCAGGCCGGCAACATTAGTTCGAATTCGGTCACCCCGTCACTGGACCGGGCCGATGCCGCGCCGCCATGTGCGCGCACGATGGATCGGGTGATCGCCAGTCCGAGCCCCGCCCCTTCCGCATCGCGGCGGCGCGCGGCATCAGCGCGGTAGAAGCGGTCGAACAGGTGGGGCAAGTGCTGGGCATCGATCGTTTCGCCCGTGTTGCGCACCGTGATCGTCGTGCCGCCTCCCGGCACGCTGGACAGGACGACCGAGATCGCACCAGAGACCCCGGTATGCCTGCATGCATTCGACAACAAGTTACCGATCGCCCGGCGCAGCATCAATCTGTCACCTGCGACGCTGGCCTGGCCGCTGACCGAAACCTCAATCGATTTTTCCTCCGCCAGGTTGCCGTAGAACTCCAGCATTGTCTCGACCTCCTCACGCAGATCGACCAGTTCCCGCTGCGGCACCATCAGGTCGTTCTCGGCCTTTGCCAGGAACAGCATGTCCGAGATCGTGCGCGACAGGCGTTCGTACTCTTCCGCATTGGAGGCCAGTATGTCCCGGTATTCCGCCGTGCTCCTGGGCTGAGACAGGGTAACCTGGGTTTGGGTCAGCAGGTTGCTGAGCGGGGTGCGCAGCTCATGCGCCAGGTCCGACGAAAAATCGGACAGCCGCTGGAACGAACGCTCCAGCCTGGCGAGCATCTGGTTCAGGGCCACTGCGACCTCGGCCAGCTCCTGCGGCACCGAGTCCACCGGCACGCGCCAGTCCAGCCGCTCCGCGGTCAGACGGGCGGCGTCGCTTGTGATGGCGCGCAGCGGCGCCAGGCCACGCCGCGCCACCGCCCAGCCCATGAGTCCGGTGACGAAGGCGGCCAGCCCGACGGTCGCCCAAAGCGCGATGCGGAACGATGACATGAAGTGCTGGTGGTGAACCAGGTCGGTGGCTAGCTCGACGAGCACAGGCGGAACCTGCATCCCGAGCGGCGCAGATCCCGTCAGTACCCGCAGCTCCCGCCCATCAGCGGCGTGTACCAGTCCGGCTACGCCCCCTGGGTCGGGAGATACCCGCGGAAAGTCGGCATCGGGGCTGGCGTACAGTATCGTGCCGTCGGTGGCCCGGATTCGCAGCGACAGTTCGTGATCGCCGACGAATGCCGCTTCCACCCGAGGCGCGAGCGCCTGGAGCTCGGCCGCCGTATGCACCTGTCCCAAAACGTGTCTGGCGAGCTCGAGTTTCCCGCTCAGCATCTCCGTGTCGAGTTCCGCGAAATGGCGCTCGACGAGGTGACCAACGACCAGTCCGAGCACCATCAGCACCGCGCCAGACGCCGAAGCAAACAGCAGCGTCAGGCGCAGTGTTACCGAGCGCGCTCCCGGCAGCTTCACGGCGCCTCCAGTACGTAGCCCATGCCACGTACCGTGCGGATCAGCTTTGCCTCGAACGCGTCGTCGACCTTCGCACGGAGACGCCGGACCGCCACCTCGATCACGTTGGTATCGCTGTCGAAGTTCATGTCCCACACCTGGGACGCGATCAGGGATCGTGGCAACACCTCTCCCTGGCGCCGCAGCAGCAATTCCAGCAAGGCGAATTCCTTCGCGGTCAGGTCGATCTTCTGACCGGCCCGGGTGACCCGACGGCGCAGCAGGTCGAGCTCCAGGTCGGCGGCGCGCAGTGACTCGGCTTCCTTGACCTTCGTGCCACGGCGTAGCAAGGTGCGCACACGCGCCAGCAGTTCGGAGAACGCGAATGGCTTGACCAGGTAGTCGTCCGCGCCGAGCTCCAGCCCCTTGACGCGATGGTCGACGTCGTCCTTTGCAGTCAGGAACATGACGGGCATGTCCTTCCCTGCCTGCCGGATCCCGCGCAGGATTTCCCATCCATTCATGCCGGGGAGCATGACATCCAGAATGGCCAGGTCGTAGGCCTGGGTCAGCGCAAGGTGTTGTCCATCGGCGCCGTCGCGCGCCAGATCGACCACAAAACCCGCCTCCATCAGCCCCTGGCGCAGGTATTCGCCGGTCTTGGGCTCGTCTTCAACTACAAGAATCTTCATGTGTAGAACAGTTTGCAAGAAATTTCCGACGATTTTGCCCTGCCCGGACAATCCTGTCCCGCACCTGACAGAAATGTAATCCGGAAGTCAGCATCCTGTCAGCGCCGCCGACGCCGACAAACTCTCCATTTACTGAATCATCCCAGCTACGATCAGGCGCTGGTCTCAGCCCGGCACGGTTACCGCTTGACCTTCCAATGATTGGAAGCTTTATCCTGAAGACCATTGCTAATGGAGAGACCAGTGAATAGTGCTCTTGAACGAAATCCGGATGTGACTGATCTGACCTTCCAGGTCGGCGGCATGACTTGCGCCTCGTGTGCCGCACGCGTCGAGCGCGCCTTGAAGGCCGTTCCCGGGGTGCGCGAGGCGTCACTCAACCTGGCCACGGAACGGGCGACGGTACGTGCCGATCCCGAAACGCCTGTCGAAACACTGTATGAAGCCGTGGAAAAAGCCGGCTACGAAGTGCCGGCTGCGGCCTTCAGCCTCTCGATTTCCGGCATGACCTGCGCCTCGTGCGTCACGCGAGTGGAGAAGGCGCTTCGGAAAGTGCCTGGAGTGGCCGAGGCATCGGTGAACCTTGCAACGGAAAAAGCCCAGATAAGGGCGCTGGGCGGCCTCTCCCCCGATATGTTGATCGATGCTGTCACGCAAGCCGGGTATGAGGCCAGGATACCTGACGAGAACCCGCCTGCTTCGGACGTCACTCCCGGCCTGCCCAGCTGGTGGCGCGTGGCCGCGTCCGCCCTCCTGAGCCTGCCCTTGGTCGTACCGATGCTGGCCATGCCGTTCGGCCAGGACTGGGCCCTGCCCGGCTGGCTGCAACTGCTGCTGGCGACGCCGGTTCAATTCTGGCTCGGCGCGCGCTTCTACAAGGCTGGCTGGAAGGCCCTGCGTGCAGGTGCCGGCAACATGGATCTGCTCGTGGCATTCGGTACCTCGGCTGCGTACGGGCTTTCGGTCTACCTGCTATGGGCGCAGCACAGCCACGACGGTATGCAACACCTGTATTTCGAGTCGTCTGCTGTCATCATCACTTTGGTCCTCCTTGGCAAATGGCTGGAAGAGCGCGCCAAGCACCAGACCGTGGGCGCGCTGCGCGCGCTCGAGTCCCTGCGTGCGATCAACGCGATCGTGCGCCGCGATGGCGTCGACAAAGAGGTCGCGATCGCCAGCGTCCGTCACGGCGACCTTTTCATTGTCCGTCCCGGCGATCGCGTCCCTGTCGACGGGGTGATCGTCGAAGGGAGCAGTCATCTGGACGAGTCGCTGCTGACCGGCGAAAGCCTTCCGGTCTCGAAATCCGTCGGCGACACCGTTACCGGCGGTGCGGTGAATGCTGACGGCATGCTGATTGCCATGGCAATCGCGGTTGGCGGCCAAACCATGCTCTCACGGATCATCAAGATGGTGGAAGACGCGCAAGCCGTCAAAGCCCCGATTCAACGACTCGTCGACAGGGTCAGCGCCGTCTTCGTTCCGGTAGTACTCGTCATCGCGGCGGTGACGTTTGTCGGATGGGGGCTCGCCAGCGGGGACTGGCAACAGGCGCTACTGAACGCGGTTGCGGTGATGGTGATCGCCTGCCCATGTGCCCTTGGCCTGGCGACACCGACGTCGATCATGGTCGGCACCGGTGTCGCGGCCCGTTACGGCATCCTCATCAAGGATGCCGAGGCACTGGAAACCGGTCATGCGGTCACCGTAGCCGCGTTTGACAAGACAGGAACGCTCACCGAAGGGAAACCTGCCTTGGTCGCCGTAAAAGGTGCGAGCCTGCCGGAGCGCGACCTCCTCGAACTGGCGCGCGCGCTCCAGCAATATAGTGATCACCCGCTAGCGAAGGCGGTGGAAGCGGAAGCGTCCAATCGCGGTATCGCGCTGCGCCCCGTGTCCAATGCAAAAGCGCTGCCCGGGCGCGGTGTCCAGGCCGATGTCGATGGCGCCACGGCTTACCTCGGCAACTCACGGCTGCTGCAGGAACTTGGCATTTCTGTGGGCGCGTTGGAAGGCGTCGCCGCTCATCATGAGAACGCCGGCCGCACCGTTTCCTGGCTGGTCGTGACGACAGCGGGCGGCCTGGAATTGTGTGGACTCCTCGCATTCGGCGACACGATCAAGCAAACCGCGAAGGATGCGGTCGCTCGGCTGCGCAATCTCGGAATACGCGCCGTCATGCTGACGGGCGATAATGCAGGCGCGGCAAGGGCCGTCGCGGAAGCAGTCGGCATCGACGATTTCAGGGCCGGCTTGCTCCCGGCCGACAAGGCGCGCGTCGTCAGCGAGCTCAAACAGAATGGCGAGACCGTCTGTTTCGTCGGCGATGGTATCAACGATGCTGTCGCCCTGGCCGCGGCAGACCTGGGAGTGGCGATGTCGACGGGCAGCGAAGTGGCGATCCATACCGCAGGCGTGACGTTGATGCGCGGCGACCCCTCGCTCGTCGCGGAATCGATTGATGTATCGAAGAAGACCTATCGAAAGATCAGGCAGAACCTGGGCTGGGCATTCGTGTACAACATCGTCGGGATACCGCTGGCGGCTTTCGGTTACCTGAGTCCCGTCATTGCCGGCGCTGCCATGGCATTGAGCAGCGTGAGTGTGGTGTCGAATTCACTGCTTCTGCGGCGCTGGAAACCGGAGTCGCTTGACGCAGGGCCAGCGGTAGACTGACTGCGCGATTACGGCCGCCCATTCGGCAGCGTCTGGAATTCCGAATGCCGCCGTCCGCAAACGGGGGCTTGTCCGGCAGGGCGCTATTTCAACCAGGCGTCGAATTTCTGGATGTCTTTCTGCTGCGGGTCGACGATCTTCCTAACCTGCGAAAGCGCGGTCTGCTGCAAGCCCTGACGCGACGTCGACCAGATCTGCCCGGGTGAGCGCGGATGTAGATCATCTGCCCTCTGCCACGCCGGCGCGGCCGCTCCTGACCGGACGATTACGAAAACGTAAGCTTCGAGTCACCTTCCTGTCGGCGTCGCATGCGTAATATGGCCTCCAACGCGGGACTTTTCCCGTTTCGCTAACAAGCAAGGCACGTCCCAACAGGAGAACCAGATGACCGCATACATCGCCAGGATCGCTTTCGCGACGCTATTCACCGGAACCGCAATGGCCGCCGGGCTGGCGCACGCCGAGCCGACGCCAGCGTCCGATCCGCAACTCACCGCTGCGCCGCAAGCGGCGCCGCCGGGCCGGCAGGCGCCGTTCGGATACGCAGTCGCTGGCGGCGCCAGCCGCACCATCACGATCGACCAGGAGACGCGGTACCTGAACGTGACCCGCCTCGAGGCCGTCGTGATCAATGCCGGCGGCAAGAGCGTGACCTGGAGTTTCGACACGCTCGACACGAGGTCCTTCCCACTCTCGCACATTCTGCCCGGCGCAGACAATCTCACGGTGTATGTGAGCGAGTCGCCACAGTATTTCAACTAGTTCTCGCTAATTGATGTCAGGAGTACGGCCGCGCGACCAGCATTGAAGAGGGTAAGGTCATGGTGACCGAGGACGGCCAGCGAATCACGATGCGCGGCAACGAAGTGCTCCGACTGAACGCTGTATGAAAGGAACACCTGGAGTAAGTTTCACACCCGCCGCGGCAAACGTCCTTGTACCTCTGTCGTAATCGGAAATTTTTCAATTTTTCTGGAGCCTTACATGATTCGTTTTTCCTCGCTTTTTTCCTCGCTTGTTGTATCGGCTGGTCTCGCCCTCGCAGCAAGCAGTGCATCCGCTCAAATGCAGATGAATGATCATGCCGGTCATAACGCAGGACCTTCCGAAACGCAGGGAGATTCCAACACACTGTCGACCGGTGAAGTGAAGAAGGTCGACAGGGACGCCGGCAAGCTGACGATCCAGCATGGCCCGCTGAATAACCTGAACATGCCAGCCATGACGATGGTGTTCAAGGTGCAGGATCCGGCCATGCTCGATCAGGTAAAGGCCGGCGATAACATCCGCTTCCGGGTTGAGCGCGTCAATGGCAGTTTGATCGTCACCAAACTTGAAGCGGCCAAGTAAAAGCCATGCCTTCCTTATCCGCAGGCTGACGGATCAGGAAGGCGACCATCTCCGCACTTGATTAAACTAACGAAAAGGAAAAGCATGTCCCTCAAACGCATTCTGGCCGTCACCACATTCGCCCTCGCAAGCGCCGTCACCTCCTCGGCCTTCGCACACGCAAAACTGCAATCGTCCAATCCCGAAGCGGGCAGCACGTACGACACGGCACCAAAGCAGGTCCGCCTGAAGTTCAACGAAGCGCTCGAGCCCGCGTTCAGCAAGATCAAGGTGACCGGCCCACAGAACAACGACATCCCGGTCGCCGCCACAATCGTCGACAAGGCGGATCCCACCGTCATGACTGCTCCGCTGCCGGCGCTATCCACCGGCGAGTACCATATCCAGTGGTCGACGATGACGCACGACGGCCATAAGGCAAAGGGCGACGTTACGTTCAAGGTCAAGTGATGGGGCCGGGCCTGGAAACCGCCCAGCATCTTGTCACTGCCCTGCTGAACCTGGCCGTTGCCGTGCTCACGGGAGCGACCGCGTCCCGTTTGTGGCTTGCCGGCGATACATCGAAGTGGGCTGAAGTACGCGGCCAACCGATTCGCAAGGCTGCCGTCGCCAGCGCCTTCGTCGCACTGGTCGTTAGCGTCGTGTGGCTGTGGCTCGAATCGGCGGCGATGGCCGAAGTGCCGGTCGCCGAAGCGGGAGGCGCCACCTGGTCGATGCTGACCTCCACTCACCTCGGATACGCGTCCTCGATCGGCATCGCCGGATTGACAGTGGCCACCGCCGGGGCACTCCTCCGTGGTGTCCGAAGCACGCGCCCGGCGCTGCTGACCCTCCTGGGACTGGCCGCGTTCTGGTACACCCGCGGGATGATGAGCCACGCGGCAAGCGACGGCGACATCAGCGTGCGTCTGTTGATGGACTGGGTCCACCTTGGCCTGATCAGCCTGTGGGTCGGGGAAGTGGTCCTGTCCGGTGGCGTCATGTTGAGGACATCCAACAATATGACCGCAGCCGACAGGCGTGCGCGGGCCGCTTATGTAGCGTCCCTGTCCAGCTCGGCGACGGTTGCCCTGACTGGCATCTTCGTGACCGGTATCTACGCCGCCTGGCGCAGCCTGGGCGGGTTCAGCAACCTGGTCGGCAACCCCTACGGCAGTACGCTCATGGCCAAGCTGCTGCTCGTGGGGGCAGCGGCGATGCTGGGCGGTTTCAACCGCTTTTTTGTGATGCCGCCCTGGCTCGCGCGCGAGTCCACAGGTAACGCCACACCGGAGCACTTCCCGGCAAGGTTCAGGCGCATCCTGTGGATCGAAGCGCTGGTGCTACTGGCGGTCGTCGTGCTGGCGGCCTGGCTTGCATCGACCTCGCCCCCGGGCGAACAGATGTAATGCAAGCGGATAGTCGTTTCTGTTCTGACGCATGGCGGCCGACCGAAACAGGGCGGCCGCCGCCTTCCACACCGCGCTTGCCGCCGGCGACCAGGCAAAGGCAATTGCCCCCTAGCACCAGAAGCGCTGATCTACGAGGGTGGCCACGTCGAACGTACGCGCGGCGAGTATGCGAGCAGCCACCTAGCGGATGGCACTGATTTCGCCAGGTCGTCCACGCGCAAGGTGCTCAAGGAAACCGAGCGCATCGACTGGAACACCGCGGTTGTCTGGGAAGGCTTGCACCATCGTCCATGACCACTGGCCCTCGCGCAAGCTGAGGTAAGGATGGCGGCTCCCGTGCGGTCTCAGACCTTGAAGTCGTCGAAGGCGACCATGCCGTCGTCGACACCGAGTTCCTGCAGCATCCGGCGCGTCGCCGCCAGCATGGCCGGCGGGCCGCATACGTAGAACTCGAGCGACGCCAGATTCGGATGGTCTCGCAGCAAGCCATCGCGCACTGCCTCGTGCACGAAGCTTGCCGGCCCAGCACCGCCCTCTTCCGACAGCACGAGCCGCCAGTCGAAATTCGGATGGCGTGCCGCCAACGCCGCCATCTCGTCGACATAAGGCGCGTCACGCCGGCTGCGGGCGCCGTACCAGAAGTGCACAGGTTCGCTTGCCCCTTGCGCGAACAGCGCATGGATCATGGCGCGTAGCGGAGCCATGCCTGCGCCGCCACCGATGAACACCTTCTCGCGTGCCCCGGGCTTGAGCGCGAAATCGCCGTACGGGCCGCTGAAGGAGACCGTGTCGCCCGGCTTGAGCGTGTACATGTAGCTCGAGCCCCTCCCTGGCCGTTCGCCCGGCATGAAGCGCACCAGGAAAACGAGATGGCCGTCGGCCCGCTCCACCGGTACCGCGACCGAATAGGAGCGGCGCAGTGGCGCGTCATTGACCAACTGGCCGCTTGTTCCGGCCCTGTGCCAATCGTCGCGATGGTCATCCGGGACATCGATATGGCTGGCATCACGGGCATAGGCCGGGACATGCACCTGCACATAAGCACCCGGGCGGCACGCAAGGGGACGTGCTGGCCGTAACGAGATCTCGCGCAGGAAGGGTGTCAGCGCCTTCACACCGGCGACGACTGCGGTTTGGTCAGTGGCCAGCAGCGAGGGGTCGCCGACATCGATATCGATGCCGCGCCCCACGGACAGCCCACATGCCAGGCGGTATCCAGCGTCGAGCTTGTGCGACGGCAGCAGCGCACGGTCGGCAGCTGTCGGTGCCGGAACCTTGCCAACACACCTGACCTCGCACAGGCCGCAACTTTGTCCGCCACCGCAGTTTGAAGGCAACTGCAATCCCGAGCGTGCAAGCGCCTGGAAGACCGTGTCGCCGGCGGCGGCATCGACCGACCGGGGCTCCGTACCCGCCGATGCTGCGAGATTGATGCGGCTGCGCCGCCGCAGGCGAGCGGGGACGAACTCCGCCAGGCGCACGCTTGCGAACAGCAGCCACACGCCGCTCAAGGCCATCCACAGGCCGCCGATTGCGCTGGACACGAGGAGCGGATTGTTGAAGTCGGTCCGCTCGCTATAGTCCATGATGTGCAGCATCCAGAAGAAATCGAACAGGCGCCAGGTGCTGTTGCGATGTTCGAGCACCTTGCCCGAACGGGCGGAGACGTACACCGAGGTCTCGTCGGCGTCATCGAAGTCGACGCGCCACACCGGCTCCTTGTGTGCCCGCGCTTCGAGCGAGTAGTCGAGCAGCCGCGCGATTCCAGCCTGGCCTTTCCCCGAGTACGACGCGCGAGCGATCGCGCCGGCGAGCGCCGCATCGATGGCGAACGGACGGCCATCGACCGCGCCGACCAGCCAGCTGCGCTTGTCGCCCTGCAGTTGGTACACCGGTCGTTCGAGCACCCAGCCGGAGGTAACCGAAGAGACACCTTCCGTGCTTTTCGCCAGTAGTGCAGACGGGTCGAGCGCGTCGCGCGGCCAGGTTGGCGGCGCAGGCGGCTTGATCCGGAATTCCCGTCCCTGCACCTTGCCTGCGTCGAGCAGGCTCATCACCACCCCGCTGCCCATCCATAACAGGAACTGGATCGCGATCAGGAGGCCGATCCACTTGTGCAGCTTGCGCATCCAATGGCTCATGCCTGCCTCCTGCGCTGGAAACTGTAGAACAGCAGCCAGGCGCCCGACAGCGCGAAGGCCAGGCCCGTGATCGAGGCGACCCGCAGCAGGCTGTTGTTCACGTTCTCGCGCTCCTCGTAATCCATGATGTGGAACATCCACAGGAAGTCGAACCAGCGCCAGAGTTCGTGGCGCCGTGCGACGAGGTCGCCCGAGAATGGCGAGAAGTACAGGGTGTCCTTGCCGGCGTCGTCGTAGTGCACCGCCCACAGCGGGACCGGCCGCGCGCCGACTTCCGAGGGCGCCTTGGTTACCCATTCGATGCCGCGCACATTGCCTTCGCCTGCGTAGGCGGCGTCTGCCAGGGCAAGTACGGTCTCGCGGTCGATCGGGCTGATGGTCTTGCCGGTGACCGCGTCGACCAGGCTGACTTTCTTGTCCTGCCTGATTTCGTACACTTCCTTCTCCAGCAACACCTTCAGACGAACCGAGGTGATGCCGGGATAGGTGTCGTGCAGTTTCGCCTGCGGCATCCTCGCGCTGGAGGTCGCGAGATGCTCGCTTGGGACATGGGCGAGGTGGTCGCCATGGATGACCTCGAGCGGCACCACGACCATGTAGAGCCCGCTGATCATCCACAGCAGTGCCTGGACTCCGATCACCAGTCCTATCCATTTGTGGGCGCGGCGCACCCAGAAAGCTGATTGCATAATTATGTCGACATTGAGTTGTAGCGCCGGGCCTGCAGGCAGGCCCGGCGGCACGAAAAGCCCTGGCGGGCCCGATCAGAACTTGTAGCCCAGGCGCACGTGCCAGCGGCGGCCGAGCAGGTCGTAGGTCATCGTGTCGGTATTACCGTCCGTCCAGCTCTGGATGTACGGCGGCTTCTTGTCGAACAGGTTATCGATACCGAACGAAATCGCCACGGCCTTGTTGAAGGCATACTTCACGCTCGCGTTGTGATAAACGACGCTCGGTGCCTGCGCGCCGATGTCGCCAGGCGCCGCATTGATATCGTCCGCCTTGCCGATGTACTGGACGGTGTACGAGCCGGACCACGGTCCGATCCCGGTCGTCAGCGACGCGGTCGAACGCCACTTGGCGTAGCTGCCGCGGCCACCCGTGATCTTGCCGGCGTATTCGATCACCTCCCCGCCCGGGAACGGAGCGACGTCGAACCGGTTCAGGCGCGACACATCGGCCGACAGCGACGAATTCCAGCCGTACAGCTTGAAGTCATACAAGGCGCCAAAGTCGATGCCGGAGACGCGTTGCTGGGCCGCGTTGGCAGGCTGCGAGGACAGGAAGTTGATTTCGCCGGTGCGCGGATCGCGCGTGAAGCTCGACGGGCTGCAGAAGATGTGCGACAGCCCCGGGGAGTTGTAGCACACGGCCAGCTTGGTCGAACCGGGTACCGTCTCGATCGCGTTGTCGATCTCGATATTGAAATAGTCGAGCGTCAGGGTCAGCGACTTCGACGGGGTCCAGACCGCGCCCACGGTAAAGGTGTCCGCCTCTTCGGGTTTCAGATTCGGATTGCCGCCGCCGGTCGTCAGGATGGACGGACCGAACTGGCGGAAGCCCGCCGGCAGGCCCGAGGCCTGGCAGTTCCTGTAGACCGCTGAATTCGGGTCCATCGTATTCCAGCTGTTGCAGGGATCGGTGGTCGTCAGGTTGCCCTCGGACACTCCACCGAAGAGTTCCGGGACGTTCGGTACCCGGAAAGCGGTCGAGCGATTGGCGCGCAGCTTCAGCGACGGAATGACCTGCCAGTCCAGGCCGAGCTTGTAGGTGGCCTGCGAGCCGAACAGGCTGTAGTCGGAATAGCGCGCCGCCGCGTTCAGGTTCAGCGCGTCCACGAACGGGAGTTTCGCCAGCACCGGAACCGACAGCTCGGCGAACACCTCGCGCGCGCTGTACTGGCCGGCGATCGGGTCCTGGGCATTGGTATTGGCTGCGCCCGACACGATCAGACTGTCCGGATCGCGCCAGCCCTGCTCGCGGCGGTACTCGAAGCCGGAAGCGAATCCGACCGGGCCCGCCGGCAGGGAAAACAGCTCCCCGCTGACGCTCGCATTAAAACTCTTCTGGTCGTTGCCGCCATGGTCGCGCGTCGTGAAGTGGATGTAGTCGAGCACAGCTGGGCTGAGATTGCCGTAGCCGAGGTAGTTTCCGCAAGGGGCAGCGCCCGGACCGGTCCCGCACGTCGCCGCGTTCAGCGTCGCATCCACACGGTCCAGGTTGATGATGTTGGTCATGCCGTCGACACCGGTATTGCGGCCCCAGTTCAGGGATGCCGACCAGTCCCAGCTGCCTGCGATCGTTCCCTTCAGGCCTGCGAGCACGCGGAAGGTGTTGGTCTCCTGGAAGAAGTAGCGCGGCCCGACTTCGGCGACGCGGCGCCGCTCTAGAGTCAGGTCCTGGCCGGTCGGATTAGTCGGATGGCTCGCGGCAATCTGAATCGGGCGGTAGACACCAATTGCGCCCGGTGTGGCAAGCTGCTCGGACTGTCGATTGGTGAACATCAGCTCGGTGAAGAGCTCGACCTTCTCGCTCAGGTGCACATTACCGAAAGCGCTGACGCCGATGCGCTTGATGGGATTGACCGCATTCAGGAACGGGTTGCTATTGTAGGCATGCTTGGCCGCGCTATAGGTTTCGAAGCCGCGCGGGTTACCGTTCGGGTCCTGGTTGAAATTGACGCGCCTCCCGTCTGCGAGCCGCGCCCGGCCCCCGATGGTCGAGGAACTGCCCGAGCAAACCAGTTCGCCGTCGTCTTCCACCAGTGCGCAAGGCGCGCGCGAGGCCAGGTTGACCGCCTCGCTTTCCGAGTAATTCAGCGAGGCGATCAGGGAGCCACGCTCGCTGCGCGTACCCCAGACCACGTCGGCCGACTTCTCGGCGCCGTCCCCTTCCGCGGTCCTGCCGTAGCGGACCGAGGCTTCGACGCCGTCGAAGGCCTTCTTGGTGATGATGTTGACCACGCCGGCGACGGCGTCGGCGCCATAGATCGCCGAGGCACCGTCCTTGAGCACCTCGACGCGCTCGATCATCGCGACCGGGATCATGTTCAGGTCGACGGAGCTGTTGGCGCCGGTGCCGCCCGAGACCACGCGCCTGCCGTTGAGCAGGACCAGCGTACGATCGATACCCAGGCCGCGCAGGTTCACCTGGGTCGTGCCATAACCGTTGCTGGTCCAGTAGGCGCTGGACTGGTTGCCCGCGGTGCCGGCCGACGACGGCAGGCGCTGCAGCAGCGTCTCGACCGAGATCGCGCCGGAGCGCTGGATGGTGTCGGCGTCGATCACCGTGACCGGCCCCACGCCGGAAATCTGCTCCTGCCTCAGGTTGATCCGGCTGCCCGTGATCTGGACGCGTTGCATTCCTCCGCCGTCGGCGGGTTCGCCGGTAGTCGCGGGCTGCTGGGCGTGAACGCCTTGGTGCGACATCGCCAGCACAAGCGCGGCGGTGGCCGCCGGAATGGTCTTGTATTTCATTTTTCTCTCCAGGTGCATTGTTTTAGAAACCGAGATACGGGCAGGCGACGGGTTGCCGCCGATGCCAGGGGCAGTGTTTGCCTGCAGGAGCGGGCATGGAGGGACCAATGGTCCAATAGCCAGTACGGAAGCCACGGCTACCCGGCCGGTGCACGCGAGCACAGGTACCGGAAGACACGCCGGGAGTTCAGCAGGGCCTACAGGAAAGCGTCAGTCCGGACGCGAAGGGTCACGCGAGCCGTGGTGGCCGCTCAATGCGGGCGCGTATGTGCCCGGTAAAGGAAGAGAGGTGGAATAGTTGCACGCTGCTGACGGCTTCTTCGACCGCGGTAAGGACAACGATAGGAGGCGGAGCACATGCGCCGATACAGCATTGCGCGCAGGTGCCGCAGCCGGTAGCTTCATGAACGTCGCTCGCTGTCTCGCAGTCGTCGCAGGGCTGTTCGTCTTGCGGGGCTGCTTGCCTATGGTCGGGCATGTCCTCGTGCCCTGCTTCATGCGCTTCCATATCTTGCATCTCGTGCACAAGCATGGCGGTGTGGCCCGCGCTGCCATCAACGGCAGCTTGATGGTCCATGCCGCATTCTGCTGTTGCTACCCCGGCCATGCTCCGCATCGGCAGGGACACGACAAGCAGGAACAGGAAGAATATTCGGAACGGCTTACGCATGTGATTAATGTAGCACGGCAATTATCAGTTTTGCACACATTCTGTTACATTTTTCCCACATTGTATACGTACCGTCGTCAGTGGTCCTGAACCACTCGGGTGTCGAGTATCTATAGCGGTAAATAGTGTCCGTAGGCGCCGCCATGTTGCACCGGCACCATGCGCGACGGACGATACCGCGCTCAACTCATCCGTCGCGCCGGCAACATGCTTACTTCACGGCCGTAATGACGTACTTGCCGCCTTGCTGCTCGATCTCCACGTCTACTTTCTTGCCGACCGAAAGTTTGTCGAACATGGCCTTGTTTTTGACGGCAAAGCCCATCGTCATGGACGGCCAGTTCAGGCTTTTGATCGGCCCATGCGCGAGCGTCACGGTTCCTGCGGCCGGGTCGACGGATTTCACCGTACCGATAGCCTCATGGCGAGTGGCCTGCGCACCTTTGTTTGCTTGCTGTACGCTCATGCCCTTCATCATTTCCTCACACGACTTGGCGTCCATGTTTTGCATGTTCATGCCTTCCATGTTCATGCCTTTCATCATGTCCTGGCACGACTTAGTGTTCATGCCGGTTTGACTCGGCTGTGCCTGCGCGGCGCCCAATCCAGACACGGCAAGGGCTAACATCGTGGCAATCATGGTGTGACGTTTCATCATATTTCCTTTCGTATTTCAGTTGAGGTGGGTGTATTTGCAGGCCCAGCGGCGCAGATACCGCATGCCTGCCGTGCTATTTCGCATGAATCGTTCGCTCCTCGGCCGCAGGTACCTGGCGCAGCCCGTGCATGCGCCGCGCCTGGCGGCGGCGCAGCAGCAGGTAGGCCGCAGGCACCACGAACATCGACAGCAGCGGCGCTGTCACCATGCCGCCGACCATCGGTGCGGCGATCCGCTGCATGACTTCGGAACCCGTCCCAGCGCCGATCATGATCGGCACGAGACCCGCGATGATGACTGCGACCGTCATCGCCTTTGGCCGCACGCGCAGGACGGCGCCTTCGCGGATCGCGTCGACCAGGTCGGCTTCGCTGTCGCGTCCGGCCTCGACGCGGGCTTCCCAGGCATGCTTCAGGTACAGCAGCATGATCACGCCGAATTCAGCCGCCACACCAGCAAGCGCAATGAAGCCGACGCCGCTCGGTACCGACAAGTGGTGCCCGAGCAGCCACAGCAGCCACACGCCGCCGGCCAGCGCGAACGGCAAGGTGGCCATGATGAGAACGGCTTCGTCGAGGCGCTTGAAGGTGAAATAGAGCAGGACGAAGATGATCACCAGCGTGACCGGAACCACGATCTTCAGCTTCGCCGTCGCGCGTTCCAGGTACTCGAACTGGCCGGACCACGATACCGAATAGCCGGGCGGCAGCTTGACCTCGCTGGCCACGGCCTGCTGCATGTCGCGTACTGCCGAGCTGAGGTCGCGGCCGCGAATGTCGACGTAGACCCAGCCCGACAGGCGCGCGTTCTCGCTCTTGAGCATGGGCGGTCCATCCTCAATGCGGATTGCCGCGACATCGCCGAGCCGGATCTGGGCGCCACGCTCGGTCAGGACCGGTAGCTCGCGCAGTTTTTCGACCGAATCGCGCACCTCGCGCGGGTAACGCACGCTGATCGGAAAGCGCTGCAATCCCTCGACCGTTTCACCGATGTTGTCTCCGCCAATCGCGGACGACACAACGCTTTGCACGTCGGCGATGTTCAGCCCGTAGCGCGCAGCGGTATCCCGGTCAATCTTCACGTCGATGTAACGGCCCCCATTCAGGCGCTCGGCCAGCGCGGATGACACGCCCGGCACTTTTTTTACGGCATGCTCGATCTCGCCGGTGATGCGGTCGATGACCTTCAAATCGGTGCCCGCGATCTTGACGCCGACGGGGCTCTTGATGCCGGTGGCCAGCATGTCGATGCGGTTGCGGATGGGCGGAACCCAGACGTTCGACAGGCCGGCAACCTTGACAATGCGGTCCAGCTCCTCGACCAGTTTGTCAGGCGTCATGCCGGCACGCCACTGGTCGCGTGGCTTGAGCTGGATCGTGGTCTCGAACATCTCCAGCGGCGCCGGGTCGGTGGCCGACTCCGCGCGGCCAGCCTTGCCGAACACACTTTGCACTTCCGGGACAGTCTTGATCAGGCGATCGGTCTGCTGCAAGAGTTCAGCCGCCTTGCCGACGCCAAGTCCAGGCAGGGCCGACGGCATGTATAGCAGGTCGCCTTCGTCGAGCGGCGGCATGAACTCGCCGCCCAGGCGTGACAATGGCCAAACTGTCGCGGCAGCGATCAGGCCCGCAGCGATGATCGCTGTCTTCGGATACCGCAACACGCGTTCGAGCAGCGGGCGGTACAGCCAGATCAGACCGCGGTTGAGCGGATTGCTTTGTTCGTCCGGAATGCGGCCACGGATCAGGTAGCCCATCAACACCGGGATCAGCGTCACGGACAGGCCTGCGGCGGCGGCCATGGCATAGGTCTTCGTGAAGGCCAGCGGCGCAAACAGCTTGCCTTCCTGCGCTTCGAGCGTGAACACCGGCACGAATGACAGCACGATGATCAGCAGCGAGAAGAACAAGGCCGGGCCGACCTCGGCAGCCGCATCGCCGATCACACGCCAGTGTTCGTCGCCAGCGAGCTTCTTGCCGGGATGGGCGTGGTTCCATGCCTCGATATGCTTGTGGGCGTTTTCGATCATGACCACGGCTGCGTCGACCATCGCGCCGACCGCGATTGCAATCCCGCCGAGCGACATGATGTTCGCATTCACACCCTGGTAGTACATGACCAGGTAAGCCGCGAGGATGCCGATTGGCAGTGACACGATCGCCACCAGCGCCGAACGCATGTGGAACAGGAAGATCGCACAGACCAGTGCGACCACAATGAATTCCTCGATCAGCTTGTGTTCGAGGTTGGTGACTGCACGCGTGATGAGGCCCGAGCGGTCGTAGGTCGGTACGATCTCGACACCGGGCGGCAGGCTCGACTTGAGCTCCGCAAGCTTTGCCTTGACCGCGTCGATCGTCTCGAGTGCGTTCTTCCCAGAGCGCATGACGATCACGCCACCGGCCACTTCGCCTTCGCCATTCAGCTCCGCGATGCCGCGCCGCATCTCCGGGCCGATCTGGATACGAGCGACATCACCAAGTCGTACCGGCACACCGGCCTCGCTGGTTGTCAGCGGAATCTTGCGAAAATCGTCGAGCGATTGCAGATAGCCGGACGCGCGCACCATGTATTCGGCTTCGCCCAGCTCCAGTACCGAGCCTCCGGTCTCCTGGTTGGCCTTTTGCACGGCGTCGACGATCCTGGCGTGCGAAATACCGAAAGCACGCATCTTGTCAGGGTCCAGCTGGATCTGGTACTGCTTGACCATGCCGCCAATGCTGGCGACTTCCGACACGTTCGCGACCGCCTTCAGTTCGTATTTGAGGAACCAGTCCTGTAGGGCGCGCAACTGTGACAGGTCGTGCTTGCCGCTCTTGTCGACGAGCGCGTATTCGTACACCCACCCCACTCCGGTGGCGTCCGGCCCGAGCGATGGTTTCGCTTGCGGCGGCAGGCGCGACTGCACTTGGTTGAGGTATTCGAGCACCCGCGAACGTGCCCAGTAGGGATCGGTGCCGTCATCGAACAGGATGTAGACGAACGAGTCGCCGAAAAAGGAATAGCCGCGTACCGTCTTCGCTCCCGGCACGGACAGCATGGTCGTCGTCAATGGATACGTGACCTGGTTTTCGACGATTTGCGGTGCCTGTCCCGGGTAGGTGGTGCGGATGATCACCTGCGTATCCGACAAGTCCGGGATGGCGTCGAGCGGCGTTTTCGACAGAGCCCACACGCCCCAGGCCGTCAGGCCGGCAGTGGCCAGCAAGACCAGGAAACGGTTGACGATGGACCAGCGGATCAGCTTGGCGATCATTTGCCGTCTCCGCTACCGGTTTGCTTGTCGGCCGGCGTGATCGACGTGATCTGGTAGTCGCCCTCCGGAGTCTGCCGGATCTCGAACGTGACCTGGTTACCCACGGCGATATTGCGCGGCAAGCCGTCCGGCGGCAGTTTGAACGGCATCGTCATTGGTCCCCATTGCAGCGTCGGCATCGCCTCGTGCGATAGCGTGATACTGTCGGGATCGATCTTCTCGACGCGGCCACGACCATGGTGCGCCGGGGCGGCAGCCGCTTTGGCGCCGTTGGCGGCACCCGCATCGCCCATGCGTGCGATCACGCCCTTGAGACTGGCTTCCGAGTCGACCAGGAACTGCCCGGACGCGACGACCTTCTGGCCGGCCGACAGGCCGCTGTGGATCTCCGTTTGGCCATTGGCTTCGCTCCCCGTTTCCACCTCGACCGGAGCGAACTTCCCATCCTCGCTCGCAACGAATACGACGCTGCGGGTGCCGGTCTGGATCACGGCCTCGCTCGGCACCAGCAAGATGGCCTTGCGCGCGGCCGGTGTCAGGCTAACCGTTGCGAACATGCCCGGCACCAGCCGTCCCTCCGGGTTGGCGAGCTCGATGCGCGCCTTCAGGGTGCGTGTGGCGGGATCGATTTCAGGCAGGATCGCGCCGACCTTGCCGTGGAAGGTCATACCGGGCCAGGCGGCGGCGCGTGCCTGGACGGTGCTGCCCGGATGTACCTGGGCGGCTGCCGCTTCAGGAATCTCGGCATTCACCCAGACAGTGGACAGGCCATTGATGCGGTACAGCGACGCACCGGGCATGACGGTCATACCCTCGCGCACGGCAAGCTCGGCCACCACGCCAGACACTGGTGAGGTGATCGTCAAACGCGGATGAACCTTGCCACTTTTCTCTATTTGGCGGATCTGCTCGCCGGTCATGCCGGCCAGCCGCATGCGCTGGCGTGCCGCGTCAGCGAGATCCGCCGACATACGGCGTGCGGCCAGGTAGTCCTCCTGCGCCGCCACCCAGTCGGGGACGTAGATATCGGCCAGCGCCTGGCCTTTGCGGACACGGTCGAGCGGCGCACGTACGTGAAGGCGCTCGACATACCCGTTGGCACGGGCCTGCACGAGGAAAAGATCGCGCTCATTCCAGGCCACGCTACCCACCGATTCAAGCGTTGTGGCAAGGCTGCCTTCCTTCACCTCGGCCGTCCGGATGCCGAGGTTTTGCTGTACGCGCGGGCTGATTGCAACTTTGCCGTCATCGCCTGATTCGTCGGCATACACCGGCACGAGCTGCATGTCCATGAAGGGCGACTTGCCCGGCTTGTCGAATTTTTGGCCGGGTACCATCGGATCGTGCCAGTAGAGCACTTTTCTGCCCGTCGCAGGATCGACCTTGTCGCCGCTCGTGGACGCGCCGCTGCCGGTTATTGTTGGCATGGCGGCATGCAGGCCATGCTGCATACCGGCCCAAAACAGACCACCGCCGACGGCGATCAGGATGGCGGCCGCGGACAACGCGAGGATGAGCTTCTTTTTCTTGGTCATTTCGTGTTCCTGGAGATGGCGGCGGCCGCCGGCATCGCGCCGTGCGAAGTGGGAAAGAGGAAGTTCAGTTCTGCCCACAGCCTGGCGGTGTCGGCTTCGAGCTGCAACCTGGAGAGATGAACGTCGAGTTCGCCACGCCGCGCGCCCAGCACCTCGGCAAGCGTCGCCTTGCCGCCACGGTAGGCAGCCAGGCTTGCCCCGCTGCGCTCTTGCGCCAGTGGGATGAGTTCCCGGGAATACCGTGCCAAGCGTTCGCGATTGGCCTGCCACTCGGCCACCATGACGCGCGTTTCCGCCGTATGCGCTCGCAGCATCTCGTCGCGTTCGGCACGAGCCTGTTCAGCCGTGACGAGCTTGGCAGCCAGTTCGCGGTCTTGCCTGTTTTTCTGGTCCCACTGCAGCGGGACCGAGACGCCGAACGAGATCATGTTGGAATATCCCGGACCGCGCTGCGCATAGCCCACTTCCACGGTCCAGTCGGACTTCTTGTTGGCCTCGGCCAGCTTCACCTCGGTCGCAGCGACATCGACCTGCTTGTTGAGAACGGCAATCTCGGGGTGATGGGCAAGCTGGGTATCGAGCGAGGCCGGGTCGAGCCGGATGGTGTCGAATGCCGGTTGACCGGACAGGGGCTGGTCGGCGATGTCGCCAACCCAGCGCGCGAGCGCAATCTTCGCGCTGCGTACCCGGCGCGCGGCATCGTCCATACGGTCGTCGAACTGTGCGACGGCAGCCCTGGCGGACAGTACATCAGCCTGGCTTCCGCGTCCGGCCCGGTAGGCGGCATCGGCGGCCTCGCGCTCACGTTGCGCCTCTTCGCGCTGGGACGCGATCACGGATGCCATTGCTTCGGCATAGTAGCGATCGAGCCAGGCAATGGCCGCCGCACGTTCGACATCGGCGATGGCCTTGTCTTTTTCGGCCAGCCCTTTGTCCGCTTCGCGCTGATACCGCTCAGCTTGAAAGCTGCGTTTGTCCGAGCGTGTGATTTCCTGCATCACGCCGATACGACGCATCGTCATGAAGTCCGCAGTGAAGCTTCCACGGTCGGGGCCGCTGACTGGCAGGTTGTCGACACCGATCTTGAGCACCGGATCGGGCAAGCGGCCAGCTGCCACTGCCATCTCACGTGAAGCCGTCACAGCAGCATCCTGCGCGGTAATCTGCCGCGAGCGTTCAATGGCGAGACGCTGCGCCTCGGCCAGGGACAAGGCATCGGCGGCAAGGGCAGGCGCCGCCAAGGCCAGGGACGTTGCCAATACGCCCAGGTATCCTGTCAGCGAAAACAGGGGAGCGCGCCCGTGACGGCGCGCGGAAAAGAAAAAGGACATGCGATCTCCACAAGCGTTGAAATACATCGCGTGCGCAAGCGCGCGCGGCGAATCAAGCAGGCGGAGTTGTCAAATACGGAAGCAGCAGTGGCGTATGGCCAAAGCCGGCTCCGTCGCACGGGATAACGAGGGTATGGCAGCAAAAACGTCTGGAGGTGCTTCGCCATCATTGAGCAAGACCACTGACAGCGCCGGCCCGATCAACAGGTACGGCAGCACTGTGGGCAAATCGGGTTTGTTGAGCGATTGCGGGCTGGAGTGGTTGTGCGCGTGACATATGCTCGGCTGGGCCTTGTCCATGCCGGTGCAGTGATCCATGTCGGACATCCCGTTGTCAACCGCCGCCATCGTCATGCGTTCCGGCGTGGTCTCGTCGGGACAGACGTACGAAGCCAGAGCCAATTGGGTGAACAGCAAGCTGATCACGGCAATCACGGCGGCAACGAAGCGGGTTGAACGGGATGGTTTCATCACTTTGGACATTTCAACAAGCATTGTGGGGGCGCGTAGCGGCCAGTGTCAAGCTCTTGGAGTAAGCGTGACGTCTCGTCCTTTAAAGCACATGGAGCCGTCAGCGACGGAGGAGCCAACGTGGCTTTCCGCCCTCGCCTCAACATCCGTGGCGTCAAGCATCATCGTGCTTTGCTGGGCTCAACCTGATCAGTTTCTTGATACTTGGATCGGTTGGCAACCGTTTGAGCATGCTGATCTTCGTGCCACCAGTATTAGCAGCCGGGACGATCCCGACCACCGACCCAAGGGCTCCCAGCAGGATGCGTATGACCTGTTCAGGCACTTCCGACGCCGAAGGCGTTTTAATTCCGTTCTGGGCATCCAGTATACGGCTTGACCTTCAAGTAGCTTGAAGGTGTTAAATGTCAAGCTCCTCTACATCTGGTCAGGTTTTTCATTATGAAGTACCCCATTTGGCGTTGGTTCATTTACGTCGCGGCTCTCTGCAGCTTCCTGGCTGGCACGGCACATGCAGAATCCAAATCGTCCGAACCGCAGGTCAGGCAGCTCTGGCAGTTGCTCGATTATGTCGTTGTGGACTACCCCGGCGCCGTCCAGAATGGAGCGGTCATCAGTGAACCTGAGTACGGAGAAATGCGGGAGTTCTCGGCGCGGGCGCAGAGTCAGGTGCAGTCCTTGCCTCCTCATCCATTGCACTCGGAACTGGCCGCAGCTACCGCAAATCTGAGGCACGCGGTCGAACGCAAAGACAGCCCCCAGCGTGTAGGCCAGCTTGCCCGGGAAGCAAACCGACTGCTCCTCCAGGCGTATCCCTTTCCTGTAGCGCCGCGCGCCATGCCCGATCTTTCCCGTGGCGCCGCGCTGTACCAGGCGCAATGCGCTTCATGCCACGGTGCGACTGGTGCCGGCGACGGCGCTCTTGCGGCAAAGCTCGACCCGAAACCGATCGCTTTCACAGATGAGGAAAGGGCCCGCTCCCGTTCTCTCATGGCCCTTTACCAGGTGCTCAGTCAGGGTGTCGAAGGCACATCGATGCCGTCGTTTGCCAACTTGTCCGAGCACGACCGCTGGTCCCTGGCGTTCTATGTTGGCTCCCTGTCTTTCAAGGATACCGAGATTGAAGCGGGGAAAACTGCATTTGCACGAAATGAAGTCCCCGCCGCGGCGCTTCCTGACATGACCGCCCTTGTCACGACGACCGAAGAAGAGCTGGCGAAGGCGATGCCGCCGGCAACCGCGCGAGCAGCGCAGGCATATGCACGCACGCACCCCGACATTGTCCGGGAACAGCAGGAACGCAAGGGGATCGCCCTTGCGCGCAAGCTGCTGCAAGAGAGCCTGGACGCCTTGAAGAATGGCCAGCGCGCGACCGCCACCGATCTTGCCTTGTCGGCCTATCTGGACGGCTTCGAGCCGCTCGAGGCGGCGCTCGACGCGACCGACCGCCAACTGCTGGTCGACGTGGAACGGACGATGCAACTGTACCGGGGGGCGGTCGCTCGAGGTGACGTCGCGGGCGCAACGGCATACGCCCAGCAGCTGGATCAGTACTTTTTACGTGTCGAGTCAGTCACCGGCTCGGACAAGACCGACGCAACGACGGTGTTCGTAGGCGCGCTGACCATCCTCCTGCGCGAAGGTGTCGAGGCCTTGCTGATCGTGATCGCGATGGTTGCGTTCCTGCGCAAAGCCGAACGCCCCCAGGCGCTGCGCTACGTACACGCCGGGTGGATCTCGGCACTGGCCGGAGGTGCGCTGACGTGGCTGGTAGCCACGTACGTGGTCAGTATCAGTGGCGCAAGCCGCGAAGTGACAGAAGGCCTGTCCTCGCTCTTCGCGGCGGCGGTGCTGCTGTCGGTCGGCCTGTGGATGCACCAGAAAAGCCAGGCTGGACAGTGGCAGGCTTACCTGAAGCAGCATCTCACGGCAGCGATGGAAAAGCGCTCGGCATGGGCCTTGTTCGTCCTGGCCTTCGTCGCGGTGTACCGGGAAGTCTTCGAAACGGTCCTGTTCTACTCGGCCCTTGCAGCCGACGGCAACGGCCCTGCACTGATGGGAGGCTTCGTAACGGGCCTCGTCCTGCTGACGATTCTTGCCGCCGTGTTCCTGCGCACGAGCGCACGCATGCCTATTGGTAAGTTCTTTTCATTCAGTTCGGCATTGGTCGCCGCTCTGGCAGTCGTGCTGGTCGGTAAAGGGATCGCAGGCCTGCAGGAAGCCGGATGGTTGATGGCGACCCCAATGCAGGGACCGCGCTTGCCGGTCCTTGGTATCTATCCGACTACGCAGACCTATGGGGCACAGGTGGCTCTGCTCCTGGCGGCCGGGCTTGGCTTCGGACTGAATCTGATCAAAGCGCGAAGGTAGCGAACAGGTATTCAACCATGTACCAGCGCCGGGCAGGAAATGATGACCTAGGACTCGGCCGCGCAGGTGTCGCGGCTGGTGACGGAAGGCGGGCTGATCTTTATAGGAACTGTCATGAAAAATAACGGAAAACGTATCGTTGCGCTCAGTTCACTACTTATTCTCGTTGGCTGCGCTGATCCACGGCTTGGACCGAACAGCAAAACGGGCTGGGTAAGCGAACTCTATACGCAAGAGAAATTGAAGACGAACCGTCCTGCCTGCCTCGCAGGTCTGGACACGGCTCAGATTTCTGGCCATCAATACGCCGAAATTACAGTACCCCATCTTCGCTCTTACAGATATGTCAGCGCCTTAGTGCCCGACTCGATCAAGCCCGAGCTTCACGACAAGGTCGAGATATCTCCTCCTTTTTGCAAGGATGGTGCGTTGCCTCAGGTTGTGCAGATATTGAAGCATGCAAAGCCAAAGAAGCCTGCTGCTGTGGCTACTGACAAGAGCGGACCCCCTTGAGCGCACCAGTTTTTCGGGCCACGTAAATTTTTTGCGTCTTCCGCACCGCAGTAATGATGCTGAGCCGACCTTAACTGGGCGCAGCTGACCCTATCGTTTATCGGAGACCGCATGACTACGAGCAACACCGCACATAGCGACGAGCTGGATCTGGATGCCTCAAACGAGGAGGATCGCAGCATTCTATGGAAAGTCCTACTGATCAACCTGGGACAATGTCTAGCCGGTGTTGCAATTGGAACGTGGGCATCTTCAACCGCCGTGATCGGCGCCGGTCTCGACAATCTAGGAGATGCAGCCGTGTACGCCGTGAGTTTATACGCTGTCGGCCGGTCTGCCGCAATCAAGACCCGTGCCGCCCAGCTTTCCGGCTGGCTCCTCATCGGCTTTGCCTGCCTGTTATTAGTCGAAGTCATTCGCAGGTTTCTCGGCGGCGAAGCCCCGTTGGGGCCGGCCATGATGGCGATGGCCGCTGCAAATGCGCTTCTGAATATTTATTGCATCCGGCTGTTAAAGCAGCATCGGGGGCAGGACATCAATTTCAAAGCCTCAGCCATTTTTACGAACAATGATTCGATCGTGAACGGCGCCATCGTCCTATCGGGCGCGCTGGTGATGTGGACGAACTCAAACCTTCCCGATCTGATTCTTGGAACGGTCGTGTCGTTTATCGCTGCGAAAGGAGGATATGAGATTCTTTCGGAGGCAAAAGAAGCGCAAGAATAGTATCCAGCCGGCTGGAAGCCTGTTTGCAACTAGTCGAGGTAGCGTTCCGTTCCGCCGCCTGTTACAGCGCTATATCACTGTCGTGTTTGCTTATGCACTGTAACCGATGTGCTCCCACTAAACACCGTGTGCAAGACAATAGTTGCCGCGCCCAGCGTAATACCGATGTCGGCAATGTTGAATGCCGGCCAGTGGTACGTGCCCACATACAAGTCAATCCAGTCGACAACGCCCATGCGTGCGGCGCGGTCGATCAGGTTTCCAATTGCCCCGCCAAGTATCATCGCCAACGCTGCCCTCTCCGTGGCCGTCGTCGCCGGCCTCCTGATCATTTGAATGATCAATACCGACGCCAGCACAGCCACAACGATGAACAGGTAACGTTGCCACCCGCCCGCTGTGGCGAGAAGGCCAAAAGCCGCCCCCTGGTTGATAACATGGACAATGTTCAATGCTGGCAGCAGCTCAACCTGCTGGCCGTAGGCCAGCCGATCCACGACCTGGGCCTTCGTGACCAGATCGGTGGCGGCGATCAGTCCGGCGCCCAGGACGGCAGAGAGCGGTGAAAGATGTTTGGCCATGGTTCCGTCAAATGCCTTCCGCTACGTTCTCTGCCGGGCGGGCAAAGCGCTGGTACAGCGTCGGCAGCACGAACAGCGTCAGGATCGTGGCCGAGATCAGCCCACCGATGACCACGGTCGCCAGCGGACGCTGCACCTCGGCCCCGGCGCCTGTCGCCAGTGCCATCGGGACGAAGCCCAGTGATGCGACCAGGGCCGTCATCAGCACCGGGCGCAGCCGCCGCAGCGCGCCTTCGCGAACGGCTTGCGCCCACGGCAATTGTTTTGCCAGGTCGTCGATCGATCCCACCATCACCAAACCGTTGAGGACGGCGACGCCGGACAGCGCAATGAATCCGACGGCGGCCGAAATCGAGAACGGCAGCCCACGCAGCCAGAGCGCTGCAATCCCGCCAATCAGGGCCAGGGGCACACCCGTGAAGACGACTGCGGCGGCGCGCCAGGAACCGACGGCCGAATACAGCAGTACGACGATGAGCGCGAAGCAGGCCGGTACCACGACGGCCAGGCGCATCCGCGCACGTTCCAGGTTCTCGAACTGCCCGCCCCAGGTGAGCCATACGCCGGCCGGTAGCCGTACGTGCGCATCGATACTCGCGCGCGCCTCGCTGACCACGCCGGCAATGTCACGGCCGCGCACATTGGCCTGGACAACCACGCGGCGCTTGCCGTTTTCCCGGCTGATCTGGTTCGGTCCCTTGGCCGTCTCGAGCAGGGCCACCGATCCCAGCGGAACGAAGCTGCCGCTCGGCGTCAGCACAGGCAGCAGGCGCAAGGCTTCCACGTCGTTGCGGGTCTTTTCGCCCAGTTTCACGACGACGTCGAATCGCCTGTCCCCCTCATAGATCGACCCGGCCTCGCGGCCGGCAATGGCTGCGGCCAAGGTGTCGTGCACGTCCTGGGCGGTCAGGCCGACCCGTGCCATGGCGTCGCGATCCAGCCGAACATCGAGCAGCGGAAGCCCCTGCACCTGCTCCACGCGGACGTCTTCCGCGCCCTCGACCGCGCGCAGTTTTGCCGCGACCTGTTCGGCGGTGCGGAGCATGGCGTCGAAATCGTCGCCATAGACCTTGACGGCGATGTCGCCACGCACGCCGGCCAGCAACTCGTTGAAGCGCATCTGGATCGGTTGGGTAAGCTCGTAGTTCTGGCCCGGGATGCCAGCGACCGCTTTCTCGATCTTTTCCACCAGCTCGGCCTTGCTCATCCGTGGTTCCGGCCACTCCGAGCGGTCTTTCACGATGACAAAGGTATCGGTCATGTTCGGCGGCATCGGGTCGGCCGCCAGTTCGGCAGTACCCGTTCTTGAAAACACGAGCTTCACCTCCGGTAGCTTGCCGACCGCCTTCTCCACCGCAAACTGCATGGCCTGGCTCTGCTCAAGGGAAGTGCCCGGGATGCGTGCCACCTGGAGCAGTACGTCCTGCTCGTCGAGCGTCGGAAGAAATTCCTGGCCGAGTGTCGTAAACAGGCCGAGTGCGCCCGCGAAACCGATCGCCGCCAATACGCCGGTCAGCGTCGGCCGCGCGAGAGCACGCTCCAGCAACGGTGCGTACGACGAGGACACGGCCTTGACCAGTTTGTTTTCCTTTTCATCGACATGGCGCGAAAGCCAGAGCGCGATCGCGGCCGGCACGAACGTAAGCGAGAGGACGAACGCGAAGACCAGTGCGAGAATAACCGTCACCGCCATCGGTGCGAACATGCGGCCTTCCACCCCCTGGAACGTCAACAGGGGCGCGTAGACGAGAATGATGATCGCCTGGCCGTAGACGCTTGGCCGGATCATTTCGCGTGCGGCGGCGGCGACGGTCTCGAGCCGCTCCGCCTTCGTCAATATCCTGCCGGTCGCATGCTGGCGTTCCGCGATCCGGCGCAGCGCGTTTTCCACGATGATGACCGCGCCATCGACAATCAGGCCAAAGTCCAGCGCGCCCAGGCTCATCAGGTTCGCAGACAGCCCTGCTTCGAGCATGCCCGCAGAGGTCATCAGCATCGTGACCGGGATGACCGCCGCGGCGATCAATGCCGCGCGCAGGTTCCCGAGGAGCGCGAATAGCACGGCGATCACCAGCAGCGCACCCTCGGTAAGGTTGGTCGCCACGGTCTTGATGGTGGCGTCGACCAGGCGGGTGCGGTCAAGCACCGGCCGGATCAGCAAGTCCGGCGGCAAGGAGCGCGCGATCTCTTTCAGGCGGACATCCACCGCGGCGGCAACCGTCCGGCTGTTCTCCCCGATCCGCATCACGGCGGTACCGACGACGACCTCCTGCCCGCCTTCGGATGCGGATCCGAATCGCACTTCCTGTCCCATGCCGACGGTGGCGACGTGCGAAACCAGTACCGGCGTGCCGCTACGGGTCGTGATGACGGTCTTCGCCAGTTCCTCGGCTGACGTGATGCGCGCGTCGGCCTTGACAGTTAGGGCTTCCCCGTTCTGAACGACCACACCGGCGCCGGCGCTCGTGTTATTGCGCTCGAGCGCTTCGCCCAGCATGGTCAGGCTGATCCCCAGGGCTGCCAGCCGCTGCGGATCCGGTGTGACCACGTACTGTTTGGCGTAGCCCCCGATGACGTCCACGCCTGCCAGCCCTTCGGTATTCTTGAGCTGGGGTGCGACGATCCAGTCCTGCACCGTGCGCAGGTAAGTGGCTTTTTCGGCAGCACTGCGCAGCACTTCGCCTTCTGGAGTGACGTAGCTGCCATCGGCCTGCAGCCCAGCCGCCGGCCCCGCTTTCGGGGTAGGCTTCGAGGCGTATTCGACCGTCCACATGTAGACGTCGCCGAGCCCGGTCGCGATCGGGCCCAGGCTTGCGGTAGCGCCTGGCGGCAGCGAGCGCTCGACGGCGCGCAGCCGTTCAGCCATCTGCTGGCGCGCGAAATAGATGTCCGTACCGTCCTTGAAGACGGTAGTCACCTGCGCAAACCCGTGCCTGGTCAGCGACCGGGTGGATTCCAGGCCAGGTATCCCGGCAAACGCCGTTTCGATCGGATAGGTGATCTGCCGCTCCACGTCGGCCGGCGCGAGCGCAGGTGCAACGACGTTGATCTGCACCTGGGTGTTGGTGATGTCCGGTACTGCGTCGATGGGCAGGCGCGTCAGCGCAAGTGCCCCGAGGATCGACAGGAGGATCGTTGCGATGAGCACGTGCCACCGCCGCGCAACGGAAAAGTTGACGATACGAGCGATCATGGTTGGGTGTCCTTCAGGAGCCGTCGAGTGAAGAGATCAGTCATCGTCTCCCGCCTCTCCTTTTCCATGCTCCGCCTTCAGCAGATACGTATTGCTGACCGCAATCTGTTCGTTGCCTTCCAAGCCGCCCATCACCTTGACGTAGCCGGCCGTGTTGCCGCCGAGGACAACGTGCTTGATCGCGAATCCGTCTCTCGCCCGAACGAATACGCTGGGCCTGTCCTCGACGGTTTGCACAGCCGTCCGTGGAATGGCCAGTTGCGTGCCACCGGCGCTCCCTTCGAGCGCAATCGATGCCCGGACCGTTTCGCCGATACGCCACGCGCCGCGGCCGTTCGACAAGCGTGCAATGGCTCGTACCTGGCGGGTCGCGGGATCGAGGACACGCGAGACATGCGTAATGCGGCCCGTGCCGGTGCGACCGTCGGTCGACACGTCCACGGTCGTGCCCACGGCGATGCGGGCAGCGTCGTCCGGCGAGAGCGAAAGTTCGGCCGTCAGCTCGTTGAGGTCGGCGACCTCGAAAAGATGGGCGTCCGGTGCGACGATGTCGCCCAAGGCGATCTGTCGTGCCGTGACGTTGCCCTTGATGGGTGAGCGCAGCATCAGCCGATTGAGCTGTCCCCCGCTGCTTGCGCCTGCGGCCGCGAGCTGCTGCTCGGCCAAGCGAAGACGGGTGCGTGCTTCTTGCGCGGCATTGCGCGCAATCTCGAATTCTTGCCGCGAAGTGACTTTTTCGCCGTACAGACGTTCTTCGCGTGCAAAATTGGCCTGCGACAGTTCGTACTGCCGCTTGGCGATCTCGACGTCGGCCCTGAGCTGGGCTACGTCACGGCTTTCGATTACGGCAAGCACGTCGCCACGAGCGACCGGGTCGCCAAGGTTGCGCCGGATCTCGACCACCCGGCCACCCACGGCGCTCGAGACCACCGCCGCATGCTTCGGATCCGCCGCGATGACCGCCGGCGCCTCGACGGCCCCGGCGAACGACTGCCGGACTGGCATAACCTCGATTCCTGCCGCTTTGATCTGCTGGTCCGACAGCGCGACAAAGTCTTCCTTGGCTTCGGCCTCGCCGCCTTCTTTCTCCGCAGCTTCGCCCCGCTCTACGGCCTCGCCTTTCTCGGCCTTTTCGGCCTGTTCGCCTTTGGCATTCGCGCTTTGTTCGCCATGTTCGGCAGCGTCTTGACGGCTGGTCGTTTCCGGCTTGGGCGAGCATGCGCTCAAGAGGATCATCGCGGCACACAGGCCCGATCGGAATACCGCTTGCATGGGTCAGTCCTTATATATTGGAGAGTTGGAACCTTGTAGCCGAGCCAAACGCGCCCGTGCCGTATGAAGTGCTGCGAGCGCATCGACCGAGCTTTCGCGGGTTTCGGCCAGCGAGCGTTCGGCTTCGATCAATTCGAGTTGCGGGAATTTCCCTTCGGCATAACCGATCCTCGCGATACGTGCCGCTTCTTCTGCCGCTGCCAGTGCGGGACCGTTGGCGGCGCGTGCAGCCGCCAGTGCGTCGGCCACCTCAGCTTCTGCCTGTGCAGTAGACTGTTCGACTTCCAGTACGACGGCGCGGCGCACGGCGGACGCGCGATCGAATTCCGCCCGGGACCGTGCAAGCGCGGCGCTGCCCTGGTTGAACAATGGCAGGGGGACGGACAGGCCCAGCACAGCTGCCTTTTCGGAAGTTTCACCATACCGGCGCATGCCGGCGGTCAGCGTGACGTCCGGTACCCGCTCACGCCTGGCCGCATCGACGCGAGCCTCTGCAGCGGCCAGTTCCGCCTCCGCCGTCGCAATCGCCAGCTGCTGCCGCGCCGGCGGTGCCTTCTCGCTCCCTTCGATCTGCTCAAACCAGGCAGACGCTATCGAGAACGGCATTGGCGCGCCTGTCAGCCGTGCGATCGTTTTCTGCGCCAGCTCGGCGGCACGCATTGCTTTTCCCAGGCGAACCTCGGAATTAATTCGTAGCACGTCGGCCCGTTGCTCTTCTATGGGAGATGCTTTTCCGGCCCGTACCCGCTCGCGTGCCGCGTGATGCGCGCGTTCGGCCAGCTCATGACCGGCTTTTGTGATCGCAAGGTAGCGCTCACTGGCGGCAAGCGTAACAAACGCCGCGGTGATCTGGAACGTCAATTCGGCTTCAGCGGAGCGCGCACCAACGTCGGCAGCAGCGCGCTCGGCCTGGGCCACACGTAGCCTGGCGCCCCGCTTGCCGCCCAGCTCGAGGGGCATCGACAGTGAAACCGTCTTTTCTCCCCCGCCAAAACCGGAATAGCGCCCTGAGCCCAACACATTTTCCGCTTCCACGGAAAGTGTCGGATTCGGCCGCAGGCCGGACAGGCGCACATTGGCGTCTGCAGCCCGCAGTGCTGCATCGGCGCTCTGCAGTTGCGGCGCCTGGATGCGGGCTCTGGCAACGGCTTCGGCAAGCGTCAGTGCAGTGCTTTCGGCAAAGGCAGATCCCGCAACTGCGCACATGGCCAGCAACGCTGCGGTGACACAGAGATTCATCTTGGTGCGCATAGGTGAATTCGCTTGACGGATTAATAAATGAACTTTATAAACCTTGAAGTCACTTTAAGGTCAAGCATATGTCACGCACTTTTACGATAGGTCAGCTGTCCGCCGCGGCGCAGACCCCTGCGCCGACGATTCGCTATTACGAAAAAATCGGGTTGCTCGATTCTCCATCGCGGACCGGCAGTAACTATCGGCTGTACGGCAGCGAGGATGTGGCCCGCCTGAGCTTCGTTCGCCGTGCCCGGGAAATCGGCTTCACGATCGATCAGGTACGCAGTCTGTTGGCCTTTTCCGATAGCCGCGATGGCGACTGCTGTGCAGTGACTGCGCTGACCGAGCAGCATCTTGCAGAAGTCGAGCAGAAGATCAGAGACCTCAACTCACTGAAAGAACACCTGTCCCGTCTGCTCATTTCATGCCAGGGCGGCCGAGTTTCCGATTGCGGCATCATCGGCGCCCTGTCACCTCAGCAATAGATTATTCCTCCGGCTGGACGGTTCTGACGTGGCGAACACGCTTGACCTTGAAGCGGGTTGAAGCTTTATCCTTCGAACAATTCCGATCCTAGGCTCATCGTCATGACACAAGACCAAACCGCTACGGCAGCCCGCCTCGAAACCGAACTATTTGTCTCGAAGATGGACTGCCCGTCCGAAGAGAATTTGATTCGGATGGCCTTAGGCAAAGTTTCGGGCATCGACAACATTGCCTTCGACCTCAACACCCGCACGGTGACTGTGCTCCACGACGGCAAAGCGGACGCCCTCGTGCAGGTGCTGCAGCCCTTGCGGCTGGGTGTCGAATTGCGCGGATCCCGTCCAGCCAGGCCGAAAGTCGACAGCAAACGTACGCTGAGTACGCTCGGGATTCCCAAGATGGACTGCCCTTCCGAGGAGAACATGATCCGCATGGCACTGGCGGATGTCGGCGGCATTCATTCCTTGAACTTTGACCTTTCCCAGCGGCAGCTCCATGTTGCGCATATGGGGGAAGTCGATCCGATCTTGCAGAAACTTGGCCCGCTGAAGCTTGGTGCCCATCTGATCGGGTCGCAACTGGATTCGTCCCATGAAGAAGCCAGTCAAGACAAGGCCGGCGACGCATCGGAGGCGAAGACGCTCTGGTTGCTGCTAGCTATCAACGGCATCATGTTCGTGGTCGAGCTGATCTGGGGGCTGGTCGCAGAATCGACCGGTTTGGTCGCTGATTCATTGGACATGTTTGCGGACGCCGCTGTGTACGGCCTGGCCCTGTACGCAGTGGGCAGGGCTGCGGCGATGAAGACGCACGCAGCACACCTGGCCGGCTGGCTGCAGCTCGTGCTCGCGCTGGGCGCCCTCAGTGAAGTGGTACGCCGGGCCTTCTTCGGAAGCGAACCGGAATCGGGCCTGATGATGGGCGTTGGCGCGGTAGCCCTGGTTGCGAATGTGGCTTGCCTGGTGTTGATCGCAAAGAAACGCGACCGCGGGGCGCACATGAAGGCAAGTTATATTTTCTCGGCGAATGACGTTATTGCAAACATCGGCGTGATTGCTGCCGGCGCACTCGTCACCTGGACCGGATCGCCTTATCCCGATTTGATTGTCGGCACGGTGATTGGCGTGATCGTACTTTCGGGCGCACGTCGCATCCTGAAGCTGAAGTAAGGATATGAGCGCATAAGACAAACGATCCCACGTGCTATACTTTTCTTCATGACCGCCCGACGCTTCATCTACCTAGTCCTGACGATCCTCGCTCTTCAGCTCAGTTGGAGTGTGGTTGCTGCTTATTGTCAGCACGAGTCGGGCCGTGCCGCCCAGCATTTCGGTCATCATTCGTCGGAGGCCGACTCGCACAAGCTCGCCTCCGCTGAGAAGGACAAGCCGACGGGTTCCAACAAGAAAGTCGCAATGCACTCGCACTGCGCTTCCTGTGCTCACGCGACGCTTGCCTTTGAAGGACTTCCTGTTGCGCAAGTGATTATTGAGCCGGTCCGTCTGGCGCCGCCGGCGCTCCAGCTTCAATACTCCTCCTTATACTCCGCTCGTCCCGAGCGGCCTCAATGGATCTCCGCCGTCTGATTCGGCGGCAGATCGTATACATCCACTCATCATTGTGCGGGCGGGCCTGAGAAGGCCATCCCGATACGTCTCGCTGCTGAATAGCCTTCGTTTTCAATAACCGGAGTTATTCATGCATCCCAAGTATTTCGTCCTCGGGGCGTCCGTGCTATTTGCACAGGCGTTGCCGAGTGCTGCGCAGGTGACAGCGCAGCCGTTGTCTCCTGTGGCAACACAGCAGCAAGCACCCGTCGCAGGCCCGCCGCTGACGCTCGATGAAGCCATCGCAAAGGCACTGGCGGCCAACCCAAGCCTGCGCGCGGCCGCGCTCGATGTTGCGATCGCCGACGGCATGCGCCGCCAGGCGGGCCTGTTCCCGAATCCCGAAGTGTCCTTTGTCCGTGAAGGAACGCAACGCGGTACCCGCACCCAGACCGTGCAGCTCAGCCAAGTGCTCGAACTCGGAGGAAAGCGCTCGGCGCGTATCAACCTGGCCGAACGCGAACGCAGTCTTGCGGCAGGCAACCTCAGCGTGGCCCGTACCGATCTGCGCGCCGACGTCACAACGGCCTATTTCGATGCCCTGGGTGCACAGGAGCGCGTGCGCATCGCCCAGACCTCGCTCGACGTCGCAGCGAAAGCAACAGTGGCGGCCGAAAAGCGCGTCACGGCCGGACGGGTTTCGCCTGTCGAGCAGGATCGCGCCGGCGTGGCACAGGCATCGGCGCGGCTCGAGCTGGCCCAGGCGCAGAGCGACCTGGCGATTGCCATGCACACCTTGTCCGCCTATTGGGGCGAAACTGGTCAGGCAAACCTTACCCTGATCGTCCCCGAGCTCGACCTGGCACCAACGCCTGCGCTGGCCGAACTGGAACAGCGGCTGGCCACCTCGCCGCAGCTACGGCGCGCGAACTTGCAGGTCCAGCGCGAGGAAGCTCAGGTCGGCGTCGATCGTGCCCAGCGTATGCCCGACCTCACGCTTATCGTCGGCAACAAAAAGGACGACGAGATCGGGCGTTCGCAGACCGTGGTCGGCCTGTCGGTCCCGCTGCCCTTGTTCAACCGCAACCAGGGCAGCCTGCAGGCCTCGCTCGGTCGCGCCGAGAAGGCACGCGCCGAACTGGAGGCCGAACGCCTGCGCCTGCACCAGGGGCTTACCAACGCGTACCAGCGCGCCCAGTTGTCGCGCGAGCAGGTGCGCAGCATGCGCGAGAACATTCTGCCGGCGGCGCAGCGCGTGTTCGACTCCGCGGTAATCGGTTTCGAAGCTGGCAAGTTCGGATTCCTCGACGTCCTAGATGCCCAGCGCACGCTGCTGCAGATCCGCACCCAATACATCCAGGCACTGTACGACCGCTACCGCGCCGTCGCCGACCTTGGCCGCTACGTCGCTCCAGACGCGGGCGCCGACCTCAACAACAGGATTGCCCCATGAAGTCCACTATCAACAAGAAATCCCTATTTTCCATCGCCGCCGTGATCGGCCTGGGTCTCGTGCTGGCACTCGCCATTCTCTTCTGGAAGAAGGACGCTCCAGCTGCACAGGGAGAAAGCGAACGCGCAGAGGAAACCGCCCAAAAATCGGGAGGCAAGGAAGAGCATGCCGACGAACCGCCCGGCTTGATCGAGATGACGCCGCAGCAAGCGCAAGGGGCGGGCATTGCCGTCGCACAGGCCGCTCCGGCGCGCATCGATACCGCCGTCACGCTGCCGGGCGAAGTGCGCTTCAACGAAGACCGCACCGCGCATATCGTGCCCCGGGTGGCGGGCGTGGTCGAATCGGTCTCCGCCTCGCTCGGCCAGGAGGTGAAGAAGGGCCAGCCACTGGCCGTCATCGCAAGCCCCGACCTGGCCGAACTGCGCAGTACCGCCCTCGCCGCGGACAAGCGCCTCGGACTGGCGCGCACCACCTACGAACGCGAGAAGAAGCTGTGGGAAGACCGGATCTCGGCGCAGCAGGACTACCTGCAAGCCGAGCAGGCCTACCGTGAAGCGCAGATCGAGGTGCAGTCCGCCAGGTCGAAACTGACGGCCCTCGGCGCCGAGATCAACGGGGGCGCCGTGAACCGCTATGTCCTGCGCTCGCCCTTCAACGGCGTCGTGGTCGAAAAGCACCTGTCGCAGGGCGAAGCGGTGAAGGAAGACGCGAACGCCTTCCTGGTGTCCGACCTGTCGACCGTCTGGGTGGAGATCGTGGTGACGGCCAAAGACCTGGAATCGGTCCGCGTCGGCCAGCCGGTCACGATCAAATCCGCTGCCGGCAGCGCATCGGTCACCGGCAAGGTCAGCTATGTGGGTAGCCTGCTGGGCGAACAGACCAGGACCGCGACCGCTCGGGTCGTCATCGACAACCCGGGCCTTGCATGGCGCCCTGGACTGTTCGTGAACGTCGCTCTCGTGCGCGGCACGAAGGAAGCTGCCGTTGCGGTCGCAGCCGATGCCGTGCAGACCATTGAGGGCAAAGCCGTCGTCTTTACAAAAGTGCCGAAGGGCTTCCAGGCCCAGCCGGTCACGCTTGGCGCGAGCGACGGCAAGAACGTCGAGATCGTCGCCGGGCTGAGCGCCGGGGCGCAATACGTTGCAACGGGCAGCTTCGTTGTGAAAGCCGAGCAAGGCAAAGGCAGTGCCGAGCACGAACACTGATCGAGGAACCCGACATGTTTGAACGCATTATCCGCTTCGCCATCGAGCACCGATGGCTTGTCATGCTGGGCGTCGTCGCCATGGCGGCCGTCGGCATCTACAACTACCAGAAACTGCCCATCGACGCGGTGCCCGACATCACCAACGTCCAGGTCCAGATCAACACGTCGGCCGCCGGCTATTCGCCGTTGGAAGCCGAGCAGCGTGTGACCTTCCCGATCGAAACGGTCATGGCGGGGCTCCCCGGCCTGGAAGAAACCCGGTCGCTGTCGCGCTATGGCCTGTCGCAGGTGACCGTCATCTTCAAGGATGGCACCGACATCCACTTTGCACGCCAGCTCGTCAACCAGCGAATCCAGGAAGCCAGGGAAAACTTGCCTGAAGGCGTGGTGCCCATGATGGGCCCGATCTCTACCGGCCTGGGCGAGATCTACCTCTGGACGGTCGAAAGCGAGCCGGGCGCGAAAAAGCCCGACGGCACACCGTACACGCCGACCGACTTGCGCGAAGTCCAGGACTGGATCATCAAGCCGCAGTTGCGGCAGGTGCCCGGCGTCACCGAAATCAATTCGATCGGCGGCTTCGAGAAGGAATACCTGATCGCACCCGATCCGGCCAAGCTCAGCTCCTACGGCCTGTCGCTGTCCGACGTCGTCGGCGCGATCGACCGCAACAATAACAACGTCGGTGCCGGCTATATCGAGCGCCGTGGCGAGCAGTTCCTGATCCGCGCGCCGGGGCAGGTGCGCACCCTCGACGATATCCGCAACACGGTCCTCAGCAACGTCAAGGGTGTTGCAATCCGCGTGCGCGATGTGGCGACCGTCGACATTGGGCGTGAACTGCGTACCGGCGCGGCGACCGAAAACGGCAAGGAAGTCGTGCTCGGCACGGTATTCATGCTGATCGGCGAGAATAGCCGCGCCGTGTCGCAGGCCGTTGCCGCCAAGATGGTCGAGGTGAACCGTTCGCTGCCCAAAGGCGTCAAGGCGGTGCCGGTGTACGACCGGACGGTACTGGTCGACAAGGCCATCAATACCGTCAAGAAGAACCTGCTCGAGGGTGCGGTGCTGGTGATCGTCATCCTGTTCCTCTTCCTCGGCAACATCCGTGCGGCGATCATCACGGCGATGGTCATCCCGCTGGCGATGCTGTTCACCTTCACGGGCATGGTGTCGTACAAGGTCAGCGCGAACCTGATGAGCCTGGGCGCCCTCGACTTCGGCATCATCATCGATGGCGCGGTCGTGATCGTCGAGAACTGCGTGCGACGCCTCGCGCATGCGCAGGAGCACCACAAGCGCGACCTGACCCTCTCCGAGCGCTTCCATGAAGTGTTCGCGGCTGCCCGGGAAGCACGGCGACCGCTGCTCTTCGGCCAGCTCATCATCATGGTTGTGTACCTGCCGATCTTCGCGCTGTCGGGTGTCGAAGGAAAAATGTTCCACCCGATGGCCTTCGCCGTGGTTGCGGCCCTGGTCGGCGCCATGATCCTGTCGATCACCTTCATCCCCGCCGCGGTGGCCCTGTTTATCGGCAAGCGCGTCACCGAGAAGGAAAACAGGCTCATGGGCATGGCCAAACGTGCTTATGCGCCGATGCTCGAAAAAGTCATGCGCAACGCGGCACTGGTTATCACGAGCGCGGTCGTCCTCGTCGTCCTGTCGGGGTTACTGGTGACGCGGCTGGGCAGTGAATTCATTCCGAGCCTGAACGAAGGCGACCTGGCGTTGCAGTCGTTGCGCATTCCTGGCACCAGCCTGAGTCAGTCCGTGGAAATGCAGAAAAAGGTGGAAGCCGGCCTGAAAGCGAAGTTCCCGGAGATCGACAGAGTGTTTGCCCGCACCGGCACTGCCGAGATCGCATCGGACCCGATGCCGCCGAACATCTCGGACGGCTACATCATGCTCAAACCTGAAGCGCAATGGCCAGCACCGAAGAAGAGCCGCGACGAACTGATCGCGGCGATCCAGGAAGAGGCCGAGAAATACGCCGGCAATTCCTACGAGTTCTCGCAACCGATCCAGTTGCGGTTCAATGAACTGATCTCCGGCGTGCGCAGCGACGTTGCCGTCAAGGTCTTCGGCGACGACATGGAGGTGCTTGCATCGACCGGCAAGGAGATCGCCGAGGTACTGCAGCGCATTTCGGGTGCGGCCGAAGTGAAGGTCGAGCAAACGGGCGGCCTGCCTATGCTGACCGTTAACATCGACCGCGAGAAGACTGCGCGCTATGGCCTGAACATCGGCGACGTGCAGGAAGCCCTGGCCATTGCAACCGGCGGTCGCGAAGCCGGCACCATGTTCGAGGGCGACCGCCGCTTCGATATCGTCGTTCGTTTGCCCGAAACGCTGCGGACCGATCTCGACGCGCTCAGGCAGCTGCCAATCTCCCTGCCCGCCGAGGACGGCGGCGCGACGACCTACATCCCCCTGGGCGAGGTTGCTTCGCTCGAATTCGCGCCTGGTCCGAACCAGATCAGCCGGGAAAACGGCAAGCGGCGCATTGTCGTGAGCGCGAACGTGCGCGGACGCGATATCGGCTCGTTCGTACCTGAGGCAGCCGCGGCAATCGCCAGGGATGTCAAGGTGCCGGCGGGCTACTGGACAAGCTGGGGCGGCACTTACCAGCAACTGCAGTCGGCCACGACCCGGCTCCAGCTGGTGGTGCCGCTCGCCCTGTTCATCGTGTTCACGTTGCTGTTCATGATGTTCAACAACGTGAAGGACGGGCTGCTGGTCTTTACGGGTATCCCCTTCGCCCTGACGGGCGGCGTCATCGCTCTCGCCCTGCGTGGTATTCCGATGTCGATTTCGGCGGCGGTCGGGTTCATTGCCCTGTCGGGTGTCGCGGTGCTGAACGGCCTGGTAATGATTTCCTATATCCGCACCTTGCGCGACGACGGCATGGGGCTGGACCGGGCGATCACGCACGGCGCCTTGACGCGCCTGCGGCCAGTGCTGATGACGGCCCTGGTGGCGTCCCTTGGGTTCGTGCCGATGGCGATTGCGACCGGCACCGGCGCCGAAGTGCAGCGGCCCCTGGCGACCGTTGTGATCGGGGGCATTCTTTCCTCGACGGCGCTGACGCTGCTCGTCCTTCCCCTCCTTTACCGGCTTGCTCATCGCAAGGACAGCGATGAAGTACCAGCGGAGCCGGTGAAGGTTCTCGTGCATTGAGACTGCCGGGCCGCGAGGAATCCTTGCGGCCCGGCTGAGGAGGATGAAATGCGTGAAGACACCCCAAGTCGGTCGCCAGGTACACGCCGGCTTTTCGGGCTGGACCTTGCTGCGCACGGAACGGCGCTCCTGAGCTGCATTACCGGAGGAGTCGTTCTGGAAAGCGTCGTCCTCATGGGAGCTGCCTCACATCACGCAGCAAGCATCGGTTTTCGCCTGCTACTTGACAACAAGGATGCAGGGCAATCCCGAATCAGGTCGGGCGACGCACTGTATTCACTTGCCCAGCTCATCATTTGGGCGTGTTGTCTGCTGCTGGCCATATGCGTTACCGCCATGGGCGCACACGGCATGTTTCACGCAGAGCCGCTCAATGCCCTGGCAATAGCAGGCTTTGCGATACCCGGAGCGCTGGCCGCTGCGACTACCGGTGCGCTGGCTTTGCGCCCCGGCGATGCTGGACGTAGTTGGCGCGAGGTCGATGCAATGCTGTCCGCAGCGCCAGCCGTGCTGGCGTTTTGTGTCGCGTTCAGCCCACTGGGCGTTGAGGCAGGAAAGCTGGACGCACTTGCCGGGCTGAGCATCGTACTGATGCTGTGCGCACGTACCGTGCTCCATCTTGGCCGGATTCTGGACTGATTCGCTGCTAGAGAGACAAAGCGTTGAACGCAATCGCAAGGAGACGAACAATGAAACTACAACAACAGCTGCCCGATCCGATACGTGGTCAGCTCATCGAAGTAGTTGGAATCAGCAGCCTGATTTTCTTTGGCCTGATGATGGTGTTTTTCGGTTGGCTCAAATACAAGGACCGCAACAATCCGGCAAACAAGAAGAAAAGGAAGGGCTCAGCGCGCAGCGCGAAGAAAAAATAGCAATCCTCCGGCGTCCTTGGCGCCCGTCCGTATCGCGGGCGAGCGGCAGGAAGCGTGCCGAACTCTCCGCGAGGGTCTCGCTTCTCTAATTTGTCAGCACAACCGTAATTACTATATAAGGGGAAAACAATGGGTTCAGGACATTCACATGCAGCACAGCCGGGCCAGAACGAACGACCACTCTGGATTGCCCTCGGCCTTACGACCGCCTTCCTCATCGCTGAAATTATCGGCGGCATCCTTACCAACAGCCTGGCGCTAATCTCGGATGCAGCGCACATGTTTACCGACAGCGCGGCGCTGGCAATTTCACTGGCCGCAATCCGCATCGGCAAACGCCCGGCAGACAGCAACCGGACATTCGGGTACTACCGCTTCGAGATCCTGGCGGCCGCTTTCAACGCCATGCTGCTGTTCGCGGTGGCGATCTACATCCTTTACGAGGCTTACCAGCGACTGCACAATCCACCGGAAATTCAGTCGGGAACGATGCTGATGGTTGCCGCTTTCGGCCTGGTCGTGAACCTCGTTAGCATGCGCCTGCTCTCGAGCGGCAAGGACAGCAGCCTGAACGTCAAGGGCGCCTATCTGGAAGTCTGGAGCGACATGCTCGGTTCGATTGGCGTGATCATTGGTGCGCTCGTTATTCGCTACACCGGCTGGACCTGGGTCGATTCGGTGATTGCCGTTGCGATCGGGCTGTGGGTGCTGCCACGTACTTGGACGCTGCTCAAGGCAAGCATGAACGTGCTGCTCGAGGGGGTGCCAGAGGGACTGGGCATTGCCGACGTCAAGGATGCAATTGCGCGAGTGCCGGGCGTGGCCAGCGTTCACGACCTGCATGTATGGTCGATCACCAGCGGAAAAGCCAGCCTGACCGTGCACGTCGTTCAGGGTACTGCTGTCGCAGACCCGCAAGCTCTGCTGATGGCGATCCGCGAACTCGTGGCGCGCGAGTACGATATCCATCACAGCACCATCCAGATCGAAACGACGCCCTGTGAACAGGCGGCTGAAGAGCACAGCTTCGGGCCTACGCTGGCACACGAGCACGCCGACCACGACGAGCACGAAGGAGAAAAGCGATGATCGACCATATCAGGGCCAACCTCGTCGAGGCACGCGACGCGCTCGACCGCCTCATCAGCGATGATACCCAACTCGGCAATATTCAGGCCGGCGCCTCCCTGTTGATCGACGCATTGCGCAGCGGACGCCGCGTCATCTCGTGCGGAAACGGTGGCTCGATGTGCGATGCGATGCATTTGGCCGAAGAGCTGTCGGGGCGATTCCGCGAGGATCGCCCAGCGATGGCAGCCGTGGCCATCAGCGACCCGAGCTATATCAGCTGTGTGGCCAACGACTACGGCTACGACCAGGTGTTTGCCCGCTTCGTCCAGGGTAACGGCGGCGATGGCGACGTCCTGTTCGCAATCAGCACGAGCGGCGGCAGCCCATCAGTCGTGTTGGCTGCCCAGGCTGCCCGTGCGCGCGGAATGAAGGTGATCGGCCTGACTGGGCGGTCAGGGTCGCAGCTCGAACAGAATGCCGACGTATGCATCTGTACAAGTGCGGGCCGATACGCGGACCGGGTGCAGGAGCTGCATATCAAGGTCATCCATATCCTGATCGAGTTGGTCGAGCGCGCTTTGCAGCCGGCGAACTACCCAGTCAACAAGTAAGCCGCCGACAAGGTCCCAGAATAGGCGTCTGGAAGCGGACGCGCCTGCTTACGTCCCGCCGCGTGCTCCACTGAACTTGAGCAGCCGCAGTCCATTGAAGACCACCAGCAGGCTCGCGCCCATGTCCGCAAACACTGCCATCCACAGGGTGGCCGATCCCGCAATCGCCAGTCCCAGGAACACCGCCTTGATTGAAAGGGCGGTAACGATGTTTTGCTTCAAGATGGCACTGGCCTGCCTGCTCAATCGGATGAACTGAGGGATCTTGCGCAGGTCGTCATCCATGAGCGCGACGTCGGCTGTTTCAATCGCCGTATCCGTGCCGGCCGCCCCCATGGCGAAGCCGATATTCGCCTTGGCCAACGCCGGCGCGTCGTTGATCCCGTCGCCTACCATCCCGCTCGTAAGCAACCTTAAGTACATTGCTCGGTCGCAGTCAGAGCTCAAAGTTGGAACAGTTAGCGGTACTTACGGACAACATCTAGTCCTGAGTGCCTTGTTCGGTCCGGTATCGAACAGCATGGTCAAGGAAGCAAATATCCCTCGCCCATGCTCGAAGCGCTGACTCGGCTTGGAGGCAAGGACTGGACGACCCGTGCACGTGCTCGATGTGGCCCTTCGACCCTGCCGGTTCAGACGCCGCTCGCGAAGCCCTGGTCTGCGCACGAAATCCCGGCATACAATCCAGGCTGTCGCTTGGCTTCGGGTAGGATCAGGGTCGTCTGCGTTGAGCGCAATTCCGACAGTGGCCACAAGCGGCTGTATTAACTAACATTCGTCATGCCCCCTTCAAATTCCGTCATCCCGTCGCCAGCCGTGGTCGCTCCTCTCGAGATCATCACCATTCCCGGGCAGCTCGACGGCTCCCAGGGGACCAACCGCGCACGCGCCGGCACATCCCAGATACGAGCAAATAATGACATCGACGCGATCAAGGCCTGGCTGGCCCGTTTTCTGGAAAAGCGGACCACCTTCGACAACTATCGCAAGGAGGCCGAGCGCCTGCTGCTTTGGTGCACGCTCCAACTGGGCAAACCACTTTCTTCACTGACCCACGAGGATTGGCTCGAGTACCAGCTGTTTCTGCGGAACCCGACGCCCGCGACTCGCTGGATCGCCGCAGAAGGTCGAAAATTCCCGCGGACAGATCCGGGGTGGCGGCCGTTTGCCGGGCCGCTGTCGGCGTCGAGCCAGCGTCAGGCGGCGGTTATCCTGAATACCCTCTTTTCGTGGCTCGTCAACGCAGGCTATCTAGCCGGTAATCCTCTTGCTCTGTCGCGTGAGCGCCGACGGCGATCTGCGCCAAGAATTTCTCGCTATCTCGACGACGAGCTGTGGAATGAAGTAAAAATGACCGTAGACACGCTGCCGCGGGAGACGCCGCGTGAGCGCGAACACTATTTGCGGCTACGCTGGCTGGTCTCGCTCTGTTACGTCTGTGGGTTGCGTATCTCTGAAATCACCAGCAACAGCATGGGAGGCTTTTTCCGGCGCCGCGACCGCGACGGCGAAGAGCGCTGGTGGCTGGAAGTGCTCGGCAAAGGCGACAAATTGCGCATCGTGCCGGCGACCGACGAGCTAATGGTCGAGTTGGCCCGTTACCGACGTGAGTTGGGCCTTCAGCCGTACCCCGTTCCTGGAGAAGCGACGCCACTACTCCTACCGATAGGCGGAAACCCTCGACCGATGTCGCGCGGTGGCGTACATGAGATCTTCAAGGCGCTGTTCGCCAAAACCGCGGATCGACTCCGTCAGCGAGGTCCTGAACACGCACCTGCCGCCGCCCGCGTAACCCAGGCGTCAGCGCACTGGCTGCGCCATACCGCGGGGTCGCATATGGCGAACAACGATGTCGACCTCCGCCACGTTCGCGATAACCTGGGCCACGAGTCGATTAGCACAACGAACACTTACCTGCATTCGTCCGACGACGCCCGCCATGCTGAAACGGAAGAAAAACACCGGATCGGCTGGTAGCCGTATATTGTCGTGATACCGTTGCCGGGTGCGCGGGACCTCGTAACGATCATGGGCTACCGGCTAAGTCCTGCTCCGCCATGTCCTGGGTGAGCTGGATCAGTCGCGCCGGCGTCACCTGCAAGGCGGCAGCGAGCTTGAAAAGCACACGCACCGTCGGCTGTCGCTCGCCGCGCTCCATCAGGCTGACGAATGTTCGGTCAACCTCTGCAGCGTGACCCAGCTGTTCTTGGGTCAGGCCCGCTTTCTTCCGCACTACACGCAAAACTTTTCCAAACGCCAGCCCTGGATCCAATGATTTCTCCCGTTACGTAGGAGAAATCATGTCCTTGCTGTATCATTTCGTCTTCGGACTATAGTCATCATTTTGCGTGTTGCGCGGGCCTGCAATTCGAGTAGCTTCGCTACTGCCTGATGGCCGGCGCACACCTTCCTTGCTCCATTCTTTAACGATGTCAACCAGCATTCCTTTCCTCTGTTTCCTCACCGATGATCCTCTTCATCAAACCTTGTGCCTCAGGTACTGGGCTGTTACTGAGGGCGCATGGACTGAGAAATTCGACGCGATCCTGCATGAATCGGGAATCAGCCAACCCAAAATGCTTGAGATTCTGAAGTCGAGTTGCCGCGCCTACTTACGTCATTTCCCCTGTGCCGGATGCGGTGTTCCGCTGGAGGTACGGAATAGAAGCCAGTATTCGCCATCTAGTCGCAGGCCTATCGGCTCCGCTTACTACCGGGGCGTGAACCGGTGCGGATCCTGTGCGGCGGCTGCGCTCGCTACGGACAGGAGGGCCAATGAAATCGTCTTGGCGCAGCACACTGCTCGGATAACGCAGGCTCTGTCGCGTGTCCAGACAGACGCCTCCCCTATTGAGTACTCAGAACTGAGTTATGTGCAGTCGTTTTTCCTGTACAGTGCGCTGGTCGCTGCCAATGCCGGATGGGAGGGTAACCGGCTAGCCTCAATGGACTCGCAGCCAGGAGAACTGGGGCCGACACCGGACCTGTCGCAGCGTGTCTATAAGACGCTATACGAAGACAGGATCATTTCTCCCGACCCTGCCTCCGACCCTCGGGTATTCACGATCCGCGATGAGGACGGAGCCATCAACTTTTCTTTCGAAAGTGTCGGTTGGGTACTGGCTCCCGATGCATCCGGGCGCTCCATGAAGGAGGTCTTTTCCCTACTGCTTACGCGCCTCGACGACCCCGAGCCGGACGCCGTTGAACAGCTCTGGTTCATGGTCGCCGAGAGCGAGTGCCGCCGGTACTTCCTCAAACAGTGTGAACGGTACCGTTTCTTCCAGCCCGATATCTATTCTCCAAAAGTCGCGGCCGTCGTTCACGACTTCCTGACGCACTACTCCATCGGGCAAGTGTGGAACGTGATTTTTTATGTGTTGAAGGATATGGCAGCTCTTGCGCAAGAAAAGACTTACGCGCGCCAGCATGTCTACAATATGATTCTTGGAAACCTGCGGCGCTACTTTGATTACCGTTTAGGCAACAACAAGGCAATACGGCCATGGCAGCGGCCTGCGCCGCTTACGGAATCGTGGATGAGCAGCATCCTCTTCGATAAGGTGCTTGGGGATGGAAACACATCGTTCGAGATGCTGACTGGGCAGTCAGTGGGGGCGCATGTGGAGTTTCCTCGCCGATTCCCTGAATATTGAATCTTTAACTTTTGCTTGGATGCTCCGTTCCGCGAGGCCGTGCCAATTCTTCCAGCTCTTCTGCAATGCCTGGAAGCAGGACTACGGCCTCATGCTCCAGCCAACGCTGGCGCTCCGACAGCCATCTCAGCACTGGGTTCTCTTGGAGAGCGCTTGGCCAAGCCCGTTCGGGCCAGGGCGAATCGAGGGGCAAGCTGTGTGACTCGAGTAGCTCGGACGCGGCCTTCGGAATCCACGGCACGGCCGGCCGGCCATGGCCGTGGCTACGAATCGACAAGGCGATGTCCAGTCCAGTCGGATCCAGGTCTCCAAAATGGGCCCAAGGAATGTCTGCCGGGACGCGAGCTATAAAGCGGGTCGCTAGCGCCGTGTTTCGCCCGGGGGCATGCACCAGAAGCAGCCATGGTGGTGCCGGAAAATCGACAAACGCGCCGATGTTCTCAACGGTCAAGATGAGCTGGGGCATCACACCTGCCACATGCCAACGACGTCCGAATGCCCGTTCCGGAACCAGGACTTCCCCGAACACCGCTTGCAGGCCATCAATCGGAAGCAGGAGTCCCTCCTCGCTAGCGATTTGCAAGCCGACATTGGCACGCAACCTCAAGCCGTCATCGCTTGTCAGGACGATACCGTCCGGCGGCCCTTTGGAGCCTGACTTGGAATGCGCGCCCGCCCATGCGGACCAGGTCTTGCGATTTAGCTCACATATTCCATGCGGCAGCTTAAGCGGTGACCGCCTCATTTTGCGTAGCGCCCCTGCCGTGATCGCATTTGAACGACAAGCGAAAGCCAACTCCGCTTCGCCCAGTTGGGTCCAACGTGCGGCCAAGTATTGGCGCAGTTTTTCCTGTTGCCGGGACGGCAACAGAAACTCACCCTTTCGCGCGGACGGCGTGACCAGGCCAAGCTCCTCCAACTCCTCCAGCAGCGGCGCCGCAGCCTTGCTCACCTTAACTGTTCCTGACAGAAGGAGCCTTAATGCTGCCGCTCGCAACTCGTCGTTGTCCCACTTCACGCGGTTATCCTGGTGCCGCGGATCGTTACATACTCGTCTTTGCCGCGCAAGCTACGGCTGAGTTGGAAAACAGTCGAGCGCCGGGGTTTTTCAAGCCCGGGCGCTGCCACAAGGGCCTGGACATCCATTCGCTGGCAGAACTCCGTAAGTGTGTCGAGTGCCTGCTCATCGAGCCGGTTCGCTTCATCAAGCAAGATCTGCTGCATTGCATAGCCAGCAGAACCGGAGATTCGGTTGGCCTCCTCGTTCCACGTACGCAAAATCATCACGAGCACAGCTGCGCCCGCTCCGATCGCTTCACCCGTCGAAACATCGCTCGTGGCCTCCCATTTTCCGTTGATGCGCTTCACTTCCAGCTTCAGGTGCAGATAGTTTCGGTAGTCGAATAACCGGGCCCCCTGAATCGTACCGCCGGTCTCGCGTCGGTAAAGTCGTTCCAGCGTTTCCTCCAGCGGCAAGCCGGAATCGAACAACGACAGGCTGCTATCACGCTTTAAGCAGGCAAGCATCGTTGTCATGTCGTCTGGAGTGGTGATCGTGATCTGCAGTCCCCTTATGGATCCGAAATTCACCTGTCCTAGCTCGCGGTTGAGGCGGATAACCAACGATCTTGCTGATCGCTGGCGCGCTGTAATGCCGTCTGCCAGCCCTGAAGACCGTGTACGCATGTCCTCCTCCTGCCCTGCAAGCGTTCGCTGCAGCTCGCTCATTTTTTCCGACATTTGGGCCAAGGCGATCTGTGGGTCGTCAGCGCTGGCGATGTTCCGGGGAATGCGTTGCTCGATATGTCGACGCACACGTTCCCACGCACGTAAGGTCTGAACTGCGCGCCGCTCGCCGGCCGGTTCGCTGAACCCGTCGATCCGCTTCAGGTCAAGCACAACGTCGGGGCACTCCTTCAGCCGCTCGAACAGCAATGCTTGCTGTTCCTTGGACGATTGGAAAGCGTTGATCTGGCTGCCTGTAGGAAAGTGCTGTTGGCGGTTGAGGTCGGAGTCGATTCGGCCGCGCAACCCCAGTTGGCCCACCACCCGGTCGAGCTCACGTTGTGCGCGGCGCTCAAAGCGCAGCGCCGAAAGTCTCTCTGAGGCGAGCTGCCGTTGCGCCACAACCTTTTCTTCCAGCATTTTCAGGTTAGTACGCCCCTCGATAAACGAATTGTTCGTCTCGTCATGCTCGGCACTTAGTCGGCTGACGTGCGCTCGTCCCGCCTCATTCGCTTTCTGGGCAAGGGCGACCTCCTCGTCCGTACCCTGCACCCCGGTTCCGGCCAGTTCCTCGGCGAGCGTCTTGCATCGTTCAACCGCTTGAATGAGTGCGGATGATACGTGGGAGTAGGCCGTGCGTGCCGCATCGAACTCGCGGCGCCGGGTTTGCAGTGTCTCGTCGGCCGCCCTCATGTAGCCTCTCGCCGGCTCCATTTTTGTCTGAAGAGCCGCGATCACACTACTCTTCTCGGAATATATTCGCTCGTCCTCTTCCCGTTCGAGATGGTCGATGACGCTCAGTAGCCCGGCAAGGGCTTCGCGCTGGTAGCCCAGACGGTCGCGCGACCGGCGGTAGCGTTCAAGACTTTGCTCCAGTCGTGTTCGTTGTCCTGCATCGACGACCTTGGCGAGGATCGGCAGGCCATCCAGGACTTGCCGTACCGCGGCGCCGTGCTGCCCTAGCCAGGTCTTCGCGAAACGTGCCGACTCAAGTTGACTCATGAGTCTTGCCGCTTCATCGTCGTGATTGGGCAGATCGAGCAGGCTGCGCCGTGCTTCTAGCGCCATCATGCGTTGCCGCCGCCTGTTGGATAATGCTGCCGCCTCTGCTAAACCAGCGCTCCTCGCACGCAGCGCTGCGATCGCCTGCGTAAGGGTACGGACGCCAGTTTGCTCCGCGGCCAGGGTGGGAGTCGGGTCCAGAGCCCAGGCCGCCGGCCCAAACCCAAGCAGCCTCTCTGCCAGTTGCAGGCCTTCTTTCAAAACGCGGGACTGCTCGCGCAGCTGTCCAAGTTCGTTTTCGAGACTGCCTCGCTCGCCACGCAGGCGCGCGATTTCTTCCTCCCGCGCCCTCCGGCCGAGCACGGGATATTGCGGACGTCGCGTCAAACGAGCCGCCTTTTCCCCGTCTAGCGATTCCACGACAAGTTCACTGTCTTCGAGGCTGTGCCCCTGCTGTGTGGCGAGCAAGGCTTGCTCCGACACGAACAATAACGTGTCGGGGCGGTCGCAAAGTTCCGCCGCCTGGTGGGCCGCCTGTTCGGGTGCTTCCACCACAATTGCCTCAGTCCACATACCGAGGCGCGCCTGCGTAGACGCCGCATCTTGCGCCGGCAGTTCGTCGAACCGGCCAGCCAGCAAACGCCCCTCGACGTGCTCGGCCACGGCTCCGAGCCGTGGATCAAGCAGGCCTGCGTGATGCTGCAGACCGCGAATGCGATCGGCTGTATCGTGCAGCCTGGATTCGGTACTTCGCCGACGCTCTTCAGTGTCTTCAAGAGCGCGCCGGCCTGCTCCTGCGGCTTGAACCAGGCTATCTGCCTCTGATAGCGCTGCCCACTCCGGACAGGCTTCGGCAAGAAGCTCCCGGCAGCTTCGCGCCTGAGTGTAGCGGCGCACCAGTTCTTCCAATGCCGGAAGGCGCCCCTTAGCCTCGACCAGAGCATCCTGCGTTTCGGAGATCTCTATTGTCAGGCGGGCGTTTTCGTTCTCCAGTTGCTGGAGCTGTGCGCCCTCGAGAGCTAGCTGTTCGGACAACGCTGCACTGCCAGTAATCTGGAGCTCAGCAGCCTGCTGTCGCGCCTCGGCCTGCTGCCTCGCCAGATCCCGGGAACGTGCCAGATCAACTTGCAGGCCGTCCATTTGAGCCACACGGGCATTGTGTTCCCGACGTATCGCCTCGAGTGTCAAGGCTTGCTCGTAAGCAGTGTCTGCGTTCGGTTCCTTCCACTTCTCTGCCCGAGCCAATATCTGTAACTTCCCAAGCAGGATCTCGAAACGCGTCAAATGGTCGCTCAGCGCGTCGAGCTCGACTTGTGTCGCCGTCTGGGCGCGGGTTTCGTCCTCGTATTGGTCATCCAATCGCTGCTTTACCAGGACGGCGTTATCACGGTCCAGCTTTACCGGGCTCATTGCCTTCTGTGCTGCGCACAACAAGTCACGGGCCATTCGAAACTCTGTCACTCGCCGGATCAGGCCTTCCACGGCTTTTTGCGTGTCTGCCAGCTCTTCCGCGATACGGGTGTGCTCATCCTGGGCACGCTGCAACGCCTGGGTCGCGTGCAGTTCCGCAGCTTCAGCCTGGTCACAGGCTAAGCGTGCCTGATCGGCCTGCACCTCAAGGCGTCCTTGCTCCTGCTCGGCGCCCACGAAATCAACCCGCAATGATCGGGCTTTTATGGCATTTTGTAATTCCTGCCTGCGCGCTTCTTCGGTTGCCTTGGCCGCCGCAAGTTCGACCTTCAGCTCTTCCGCGCGCTCGCGTAGGTGCGCCACTCTGGCTTGGTCGGAGAAATATTGCGTCTTCGCGGTATTGTTCGTGGCTACCTGTTCCTTCCAGACCCTGGTTTCCTGCTCATAGCGTCCCCGCGCGCCGAAATAGGCATACGATGCCATTTTCCAGGCGGCGTCGAACAACTCGCTGATCTCCGAATGCGCGTCCTGTGCGCGCTCCAGTTCCCGTTTCGTCTGCCTGCATTGCTCCAGGCTCTCGCGCATGAGCGACACGCGCCTCTCAAGCGAAGGATCCGGTGAAAGCAAATAGTCACGTAACCCGGTCTTGATCAGCGTAGCCAGCGCCGATCCTTCCATTGATGTGGACAAGACGCGGTAGAAACGCTCCTGTTCGTCGTGGGTCGTCATCGGCATCGGTGTGATACCGTGATCGAACAAGGTCTTCATATAATCGGCGAGAGACTTGTGCACCACCAACCGCCCGCCGTGCATCGCGACATGTTCGCGCAGCCGCGGCAACGGCGGCACGATGGCTCCCGCGCCCTCGCGAAGGAGCAGCACGTCATAGGGACTGGCATCGGCGGGAAGGTCGTGGACGGTCAGCGGCTTGATGTCGATCGAGGGCAGCGTCCCGCGCGTCATCGCGACACCAGCCCAGAGCTTCTTGCCTCGCGGCGTAACCCATTCGATCAGCGAGTAATTGATTCCGTCCGCCCCGAGACGCCCCCATAGCCCTCCATCGCCCCGTGTTCCCGGCGCGTTCCCGCCGATGTTCTTGAACGAAAGCAGTTTCTGGTTCGGCAGAATAGCGGTTACGTACGCCGCCATGACCGTCGTTTTGCCGGACCCGTTCTGGCCCTCAAGCCCGGTTACATGGCGGTCAAGGTCGAACGAATGGAAGATGATGCCCTTCCAGTTTGCGACGACGAGACGCTTTGCATAAGCACGAAACAGCTTCATTTGCATTCCTCTCAGGCGTCGGGATCCGAATCTGCATCGTCGCCGCCATCCGCTATCTGGCCGTCGGCGATCAGGGTTTCCAAGGCGTCGCCGAGTTCTTCGGAAGTCCGCACCGGGTCTGCGAAGCGCATGATGGCGACCAATGGCCTGACCAGGGTCGCCTCACCTCGCCCCTCACACTTAATGAAATACTGCCGCTCGAGGGATCGGACTGAAGCGGCAAAGGCTTCGCGCAGCTTGCGTGCATCCTGGTCCACGTCCCTGCCGCGGCGGCGTGGTATGACCCGCAACAACCGCTCCTCGCCCAGGATTTGTTGCAGCAGTTCGAGGACAGCTAGCTGTGGAATGCGCAGGTTCGACTCGAGCCACTTCGGATCCAGACGCATCAGGGCCAACGCCTGGCCAACCAGCATGTCCATGGCGCCGAGCTTACGCTGCCCGAGAGGCGGAGGTACTGCCAGGCGGTCAGGAAGAAGGTAGAAGTATCCTTCTTCGCGTGCCAGGAGCGTGGCGTCGTATCTTCCATAAAAACTGTCGAGGAAGGGTTTCGCGGTCGTCAGGAAATCAAACATGAAAGGGTCGCAATCGGCCCCGATATGCCTGCCCCGACGTAGATCCAGGTCGACTCGCGAAAACAGCGGATCAGCTATAACCTGCTCCAGGGACTGATAAGTCATGGCAACGGGCTTTCATCTGTAGGGACCGGGTACGACGTGGCCGGCATGTCGATAAGCTCGAACCCGGACTGCGCCGTCGGCTGACGCAGGTGCAGCTCGAGCGACTGGGCGTGCAGGCGTTCCGACAAGGGGCACCATGCTTGCTCGAGAATTCGCTCCAAGGTAGCGCCGTGCGCCAGCAATATAGGCGTGGCTCGCATCAGCAGCTGGAAGTACTCGTTTTCGGTGAAGTGCGGGGCGACTTCCCGTACCGCTGCCACAATATCTAGTTCCCCTTCCTCTTTCAGGCGAGCTACAAGCGCAGCCACAGCCAGATCGATTTCATCTAGAGGCGGCTTCGCATACTCAGCCAGCTTCTGATTGGAGAGGACTTCTTGAGGCACCGATAACGGTGCTGAGGCGGCGACACGGGTCACATCGCGCAGGTGCAGAAACGGTTCGGGAGCAACGAGCACTAGTCCGTATGGCCGGTCCTGAAATTGTCGGATCTGTTCCGTCATACGGCCACGCAACATATTGTTCGGGTCGGTCTGGACGACGTCGCGGATGAACGTCTGCACGTTCCGGTAGTAGCCATGCCACTCCTCGTAGCGCCGGGTACTCCAGAGTTGGAGGCGCAGCAGCTGAGTACGGGTGCGGTCCAGCAGCACTGGAAGGTCGGGATGTCGATCGGCGTATGCGGAGAGTTCAAACAACTGACGGTCAAGGTGCTCGACATGTTCACTCAGAACTTCGTTCAATTCGCGCAAGGTGCGGTCGACCCGCCGGATCATTGCTACGCACGTGTCGATAGCGTCAGCCCATTCACTGTCGACAAGCTCTGTAATTTCCTTTCGTAGTGCCTTGTGCGCTGCATCCAGGCCGCGCTGCCGTTGGTCGACCATGCGGATCAGTTCGGCTACTATGTCCCGGAGAGGCCAGACTACCTGGCCTTCCCACTCCTGTTCCGTGTCCGCTGTGGCCGCTGCGTTCAGTACTTGTACCAAAACCGTCCGCATATGCATCAGCATGAAAGACAGGTTTCGTTTGGTCAGTTCCCGCTCCTTTTCCATGGAGCGCCCCAGTGCAAGACCGAGCTGCGAAAGCGTATATTCGCCTTCGCTCGTGAGCCCGCCAAAGTCGGTGCGTAGCAGGATGCCCTGTGCCCTGAGTCGCCCTATCATCCGTGTTGCGCGCTGGGCCTCGCTGTCAGTACCTGACTGCGCCAGTTCATACACGGGTGCAAAAATGCGGCGGAGAGTCTCGTCGTCCAGGCTCGGCTCACGGGCGTCGATCAAGTACGCATGAATCCCAGCAAGAAAGGCTGACTCTTCCCTGTCCAGATTCAACGTAAAATTGGTGTGCCAAGCTTCTGCGATGACCTGGGCAACAGACGCCGGGGCGTCAGGTTCTTCACGGGACTCGTCGATACCCATGCTATGTATAAGCAGACAATAGGCGAACGACGAGTGTACTCAGCGGTGTTGGGGAGACGTTGACTTATCACAGGTCAACAATGACCTGTTGTGTATGTGGGAGGGATGCGGCTGCGGTCGCGCTCTGTAGCTGGTGGTCTAAAGCTATCGATAGATCGTCGCCAAGTGTGCCATGTGTTTTTCCAAATGAGCCCGTCGGGTATCTTCAGCGATTCGTGGATAAAAGGCCGGCATCGGCGCGCGCACATATACATAAGTTGGACGGTCGGCACAGTCGGCCCCTCCGACCGCCCAGTATGTATCGTAGCGGGAAGGGGTGCGCTGGCGCAGCCAATAGGTTTTACCCCTCTCTGAGTTTTGTTGAGCAACGGCTAACAGCTCGCGGAAACTTTCAATGCAAGCACTCGAGAATATATGGGCGAGCACCCAAATTTGCGTCGCCGTTGACCAATGCGGCGGACAAGGAGAAGCCCGAGCTGACAGCCAGCCGACAATACCGTACATCTCAAGATCGCTTTCTCTAAAGAGATAGCGTGGGGTGCCACAGCCCTCCCAAATCATCCTCCAGCGGATAAAAGCCTCAGCGACCGGGCAGAAACTGGCGGTGATCTCCCCCTCTACACGCCACCAGAGATGCTGCGCGGCGCTAACAACACAACGGCGATGAGTACCTACTAATTGCCGCCATAGTCGTCGACGCACCGCTCGATACACGGTCTTTAAGCTCGCGAGCTCCGCATCACTCTTGGACGAGACCGTATACGCGACTGATTGGTCAGCCTCTGAGGAATCGTGCATGGTCGGATCGTCGTCTTCAAATAGAACTGTACGTGAGACACCTCGCTCACAGCGTTCAACACGTTCCATGTTGAGATGCAACTGCTGACTGCCTTTATCGTATCCCGTTTCTTCAAGTACATGCGATACGAATCCGAGGTATCTTGAGATGTAACCGGAGCGTTCGAGTGGGGAGAAGGAAATCTCACCCTGAGCAAGCTGGAGGGCCTTCTTGCCGATTTCGAGTTTCGAAGTAAGCACACGATCCTCGAATTGGAAAAAACGTTGCAGCTTAGTTACGAAACCATGCTCTTTTATCCGAGGAACAAGGATGTTCGCACGCGGAGCCCGCAATCTCGGCGCCCAATCGATTCCACAATGCGGGCATGCAAAGGGTTTCGAAAATATGTCGGACCTGAGCCTATAAGGAATTTCCGCACTACAGTGAGGGCATGTCGAGCGAATAGCAGTCCGATGAATTGGGCAATACGCCGCCATCGATACTTGAAAGATTGCAGGGTGAAACCCGCGTTGCAGGCATAACTCGCACCAACGCAGGTGATCACTTGATCTTAACCTTCCGTCAGGCAGAATTTCTTGGACAAACGCTGAGCGCACCTGAGTCTGATGAAGCCTGAAAATATTGCTCATCTCGTCAAGATCGAATACTTCCGAGCTTCGGAGGTCAACATCAGGTCGACCACATATCGCCGCCCGCCTCCCGGAATTTGCACTTACGAATATTTTCGCAATTTCTCGAGCGGAGAGCGCGTTCAGCATAGCAAATTTCAGGAGCAGCCCGAAGCTTGAGTCAATACCGCTATACCAATCCTCGCGCCATGTCCAACCTGCAACCGGCGGCCGAACAGTATCAAGAATTATTCGCGCGTTCTTCATTACGCTTCTTTGCAGCTAGATCCGTCGCAGGCAGGCCTAAACGAAGTTCCTCCTGGGCTTCTACATACATGGAATCCTTGATCGCCTTGTTCCAGATATCCCGGCTAAATCGAAAATTTGGTGCGTCAAGATGCTTGTTTTCCGAAAGCGCGATCTCTACAGTATGAGCGAAATACTGCATTGGGATCTCTATGTCAGAAGTGAAACCGGCATTGGCGTGCGCAGTGCAAAAGGCGTCCCATACCACGTTTGCCTGATCAAGCAGCCTAAGTCCATTGTCGAAAGCATTGGGATAGAAGAACCTTGTGAAGGTCCAATCAGAACCTTGCGGAAAACAGGCTTCATCGTATGCCGCTAAACAAGTAGCAATATCTTCGGCGCAACAAAGTCCGTCGAAGCGCATTTCTACGATCATGAAACGTAACACGATCTGAGTGTGGTTACTTTGGCGTAAGGCCGTCTTCTGATGAAGCAATTGCGGCTGCCCCACCAAAAAAGTAATCATGCGTATCCCTCTTCTTTCCAGCTTGTCGTGCACATCACGCAACCATTCGTATTCCGTCACCCCGAGTTTCTGTGCTTCATCCCCAAAAAACACAACCCAATTGTGCCCCGATCTGTCGACCAGTTCACATATCCTCTCAATCAGCCTTATACGCTTCTTGGTTACGGAGCCGGGTGCCGCACCTTTATGTCCTACTGCTTCGAGAAGATTTGCGAAGAAACCATCCTCCGATGGCGCTTTTTTAAATTCGCAGCCAAAACTAATGAAAACCGATTCCGGATAGTCAGCCTGCAAGACATTAATGACATAGCGGATACTGTACGTTTTACCGAAACGGGGATACGCATAAATGATGGCGCCAGGAGTGCGAAGGCGAATCAGGCGCTTGACACGCTCGGCCAGCGCATCGATCGAGGGCGTCGGAACAATGTAAGTCTGCTGTGTTACCGGATGCTCAGCAAAGGTGACGGGCCGCAGATAGGTAATCACAGCAACTCCTAGAAGGTGACAGTACGACGGATTTTCAGGACCCGTGGTTGCGCCGGGGTGAGGTCGGGGGAACGTGATTCGGCGGCATTTCCTTTCTGTTCCTGGTTGCTTGCATTGGATTCCGGATTGACGATTTCTTTCGCCGGGACCCGCGGAACCGGAGTCGCTGCCGACGGGAGCAACGAGACGTTTACATGGGCTTTCGCCAGATCATTTGCCGCCTTCTTATTCGTTCGAGCTTGGCTCCATTTGTATTTCTCCCACACTTCAATCGGGTTTTCACCTTCGCGTATATGTAGTTTTTTCTCGGCTATCAATCGATATATTTCCTGTCGCACCCGAAGTGAGTGCGGAGTAAAGCACCATGGGCGAGCGGCGGTTAAAATACCAAGCTCTGATCCATCTTCGAAGAACGCTTTTACAACTCTGATGTCTCGGACGTCGTAATAGATACGCAGTTTTTTGCCGATCAATCCGGCGTTCCCTGCCAATACTTCGTTGGTATATCGAGCATTCGAGAAATTGATGTGTGGACGAACGCCGTTACGAAGCGACCCCTTCACTGTAACAATCCGAGCTTCCTGTAAAAGGCAGAGACTTGATCGCAGAAAGACAGGAAGCCTTCGTAAGTATCCCGGCCGCTTCACGGAATATGCGACCGCTTCCAATGGGGTGCGTCCACCAATGCCGCTGTGAGGCTCACCGTTATAATTTCCAAGAAGAACCTCGATCAATTCCTCTAATTCGTGATACTCCACTAACAAAGAAATATCTGAGCCAGGATCGCCGAGCGCTTTCTCTATTGACGATGGATCGCTTCCTAGAGTGCCAGGCAGTCGATGCGCGAAATGAAGTGAGATGAGATGAAAAAAACGCTCAATAAAAGGGCGATCGTTTGGTTCTCCCCCCGGCCCATTGTCCGACCAGCAACCAATGATCTGATTTAACCTGATTTGCGTATCCACAGCGAGGTGTGACTTTGCGCCGTCAAAGCGCAACCAGTTCCAGCAGGCATACGCAGCCTCAGGAACCGTTGACGATGGAAAACCTCCCCCGGCTTTTATTTGGAGCCCAGGAATAGTATAGGCGCGTGGGACGAATGGGTTGAGTGCTGACTGCAGCGCAGTTGCCACATCGTCCTTGTTATATTCTTTTCCGAGGGCGAGTGAATAACCGATCACGCTTCTCGAATAGACATCGAGCAGGACAAGAATCCATATGCGATGAAGTTCGAGACACTGCTCGAACCCGAAGGGATCTTTTAATTTCACCGTTAGGCGCAGGTCAATTTTGTGTCCATCAAACTCAACGACCTCGAACGCGCGTGTAGCGGCGGGCGCCTGTTCTTTACCGCTTACGGGCGCGCCTGATCGCAGGCCACCCGCGTTGGCCACTGCTTCTCCAAATTCTTTCTCTGCCGCCTTCTTGAAATACTTTTGCAGCGACCGAAATCCGACTCGACTCTCTGTGAACGGATATTCGTTTGGCTTGATCCCTTCTGCACGACACGCTTTGAGGAATAGATCGTGGACCTCTCGAAGCGGCTTGCGCACTTCGCGTGCAGACTTTATCTTTTGGTTGCGCTTCTCAGCATGCTTGCTTAAAAGCTTCTCGATTTTCGGGTAGTCACGCAACAAGCGCTGGAATGCCCCGGATGAGCCACCGTGCCCGAACATCTCCTCCTTTATTGCTGCGGTTCGTTCGTAAGCCTTCAGCCGACTATAAGGAATGGCACCTCGGAACCCATAGATTCGCCCATCGGGGTGCTTTTTCCAGCAACGGGCAAGCGCGCGGTAGAGTGAGGCCCTGGTTACTCCGGTAGTCTCTAGAATGATCGAGACAGGAGTATGCGGGTCTGTCAGGAAGATTGTGATAGCTTCACAAATTTGTTTGAAGGACGAGCGGGCGTCCTCCGAAAGTGCCATCTGATCTACGGCCGGCCAACTCGTAAGGTCACTCAGGTGCTCAGGTATCGAGAATCTGTCAAACTTCAACGCCCCGTAGACTAGCTCTTTCATTATTTAGCCTCGATCACAGTACCGGACGAGAACATTTCGCTACCCAAGGTGCTGCATACCGCACGCCCCCGATGTAGCAAGGACAAGACGGCGACACGCAACAGTACGGGGTCCTCTTCAGGGAAATGCTGTTCGAGTTCGGTCAACGTTTTAGAGGAAGGAAGCGCTTTGGCAACCCGGTTCGATAACGTTTCTGGTATGTATTTCCCAAAGGCGGCGAGGTCGCAGAGGAAAGACTCCCAGTTTGCCAGCAACATTTTTTGGGACCCAAGATCCTCTGGGTTGACAAAGGTCGGTGTGATGTTAAAGCTAGCAGCCCAAGCCTTGAACGCAGGGATTGAAGAAGGATGATCCAAACCGGATGACAGTTCGCTGGGGCGTAGCAAAAAAACGAATTCTTCTCGTTCCTTCCGGCAAACCCAAAAATCGACTACCCGTTTGCGCTTAAGGTCTGGGAGACTAAGCGGACGCTCGCAGTAGGCTATGACATCCGAATCCGCCTCAAGCAGGGTCCATGCATCGAGCGCATCGCGTCCGAAGAGGGCCAACTGCCGCTGTATCTTGGGACCAAAAACATCATAACGATGGCTTCCATGCGGACGACTATTGTCAGCGGGACTTGCGAAGCGCAGTGGAACGGACATGCCATCTCCTGAACCAAACGTTAATTTTGCATCAATCTTAACTTAGTGAATCATTTTGTTCCAGATCATTTTCGCGCGACCGCATCGACCCGCCAACATGGTCGTTTGATCGTCTCAATCTAAGATCGTCACATTCCATTTAGGTTGAGAAGTCTGCGAGTCGCGCGATTGAGGCTGCGCAAGATGGCCAGAGTGAAGTACCTTGGGTGTATGGCCTCGAACCTGGAGGGATCGTTATGAAGAGTGCTGCCTGAAACGCTCGAACAACGCATACAGACCCTTTCAGCTGGCCCGCATGCCGCTGGAACGGTCCAGGCTGCAGCGGCCCGCCAACCATAAGCATCGGCGAGTCCCAAAATTAGTTCGCGCGTTCGCGAAGTTTCAAAATTAGTTCGCGGCAAAGCGAACTAATTTTGAGACATCAGAGCAGAAGACCCTAGAAAAATCAAGTAGTTAGCCTGGATACAGGGGTGTCAGATTTAGTTCGCCGGACGTCCAGCAATCGGACGTTACGCCTACAGAACAAATGGCCGTACCGTGGACGCGGGTGAATTGCATGGCTCCGGGAATTGCCGTCGCCTCCTGGAGCGGCGACCCTTGCTACGCGAACTTGACCTTGCTGCAGGCAGCCCTGACACGCCAGTACTGCCTGCAGCCATCCAGGAGCGGCGCAAGCTATTGCGCGCGCAGTGCCGGCGGCTGTTTGCCACGATCGTGTGCACACTGGTCCGAGTTTGGACAGGCACGCAGCGCCGTCAAACCGGGGCTGTAAACAGAGCGGCCACGGCGCAAACCGCACAGCGTCCGAGCCAAGATCGTGCTTGTCGGAGTCGTCCGGGCACCTGGTCCCGCAGGGCCAGCGCTTGCAGGATCGACTGTCGACGGAGCGAATCCGGCCACAATGCCTGGACCGGATCTAGGTCGCCTCATTCGTCAGCAAGCTGGCGGCAAGGCGCTACAGCGCCTTCCAGCGTTCCGGGAAGGCGTTCCGGATTCCGCTCAACAACGGGGCCTGTGGCATCCCGGGCATGGTGGCGCTCCGAATGCCTGGTCGAGGTGCAGGTTTCGGCACGCCAGGACTGTGGTTCGCCAGTGTCGACCTGCTGCCGCCCGCAGGCACCAACAGGCGAGCGAAAGCCTGTATGCCGGGTGAAGGGCGCGGCAATTGGCCGGGCACCAGGACGAGGAGCGGAGGGAATCGGTGAAAGCTCCTGGGAGCATAGTGCTGGCCGTCGAGAACCATGTACCGGGATCTGAAGCGATACTGGATTGCCTGCGGCCTGCCGGGCAGGTGTCTCCCCTCATCGATTCGGCCTCCCGATCCTGAACTCGACAATATATATGCTAATGTCGAGTTGGTTATTCGCGCTCTGTGACGGTTTGTTACGCGCTGTCCGACCTCGGCCGTCGGCGCCTGGTCCTGGCCGCCGGCGCGTTGGCGTTGCGCCTTCCGACATCGATACGGCAGCAACCACGGAAGGAAAACGCACTCGCTGCCGCGAAACCACCGGCGACAAACAGGCGCGGGAGCACACCACGGCATGCCCTCCTGCCAGTCGAGCCGAGAGCGCGTATGGCCCTGGCGCCGTTCCTTCGCAAAGGCCCGCGTTCAGGGAGACGGGGTATGCCGACCCCGCCCCAACCCTGTGCCGGCATACCGAACATCAGGAGGCCGTGTCCTTCCGCCCTGACGCGCTCGCATCGTGGGCACACGCCACCTGACGGGGACGAACGTGCCCCACGGACTGGCGCCCTGCCCGGCCTTGCCAGGGCCACGACCTGCACACGCCCTACAGGATCTCCTCGCCCGGAATCAACCGTTCCCGCCCGATTTGATGATCTCGTCATGACGTTCGTTGTCGGTCTTGTGCAGGTAAGCGGCCGTGGTCGCGATGTTGGCGTGGCCGGCGGTGTCCTGCAGGGTCTTCAGCTGTACCCCGTTGTTGGCGTGGTTGGTCAGCATGCTGTGGCGCAGCCAGTGCACCGAGGCATGGCGCAAGGCTGCCGCCGAGTCGCCGTCGCCCTGGCGCTCCGCCAGCAGCGCGGCCTCGGCGAACACCGCCTTGAGCGCTTCGCCCGCTGCTTCGTCGGAAAGGCGGCTGATTGCCCGGCTGCGGCTAGACAGGACCAGCGGCATGCGATCGGCGCGGTTGGTTTCGGCAGGCAGGCCGAAGGCCTCGCGGTAGCGCCGGAAGGCCTCGAGCATCTGGGGCGGCACCGGCAGCCGGCGCGGCTTGTTACCCTTGCCGACCACGTCCAGCCACCAGCGCCCTCCTCCCTCGCTGTAGATCGACCCCATGGAGGCGCCGACGATCTCGTTCAGGCGTGCGCCGGTCTGGGCGAACGCGATCAACAGGAAGCGGTCGCGCTCGCGCCGGCGCATGGTTGGCGGCGAATCGGCGAGGCGCGCGGAGACGGTGGCGATGGCCAGCTCGATCGCCTGGGGCGTGAGGTAGCGCGTGATGCGGCTCGCCGTGGGCGTACGCACATTGCGCACCAGTGCGCCGGGATTGCGGCGCAGGTAGCCGGTCTGTTCGGCGAAAGCCAGCAGGCCCTTGACCGCAATCATGGCCTGGCGCCGGCTCGGGTCGGACAGTGGCCCGGTGAAGGGACGATAACGCGGATCGCTGCGCGGCCACTTGGTCTTCGAGATCCAGTCCGGCGGCGGATTGCGCATGAATTCCTTGTAGGCGTTGAGGTCGGCCACGTTCAGCTGGGACAAGGTCTTTTTCGCTTCTTCGCGGCACCAGGTCAGGAAGCGGTAGAGCTCCTTCTGCGAGTTGGCGATCGACTTCGGCGTCAGCTCGCCGTTGGCGATGAACTCGCGCGCGATCTCGACGTCGGTCTGGGCTTCGGTGATCGGGTCGTCCGCTACCCGGAACATCTTGACGTCGAGGCGGCCGCTGGGTGCGCTTGCGCCTTCGTCGGAAGCGCTTGGGCCGAGGTCTAGCGGAATGAATTTGGTCATGGGTGCTGCATGTGTACTGTATGAATATACAGTATAGCAAAAGCAGGTCATCCGCGATACGCCTGCGGCGGCGCCGTGCTACCCTTTTGTTTGGTGCCAAAGATTGATGCTTCAATTAACCAGAGAGCGCATGCACATGAACCCGATCCAGCTGAACGAGACCGACGCCCTGCTCGTCATCGACATGCAATACGACTTCCTGCCCGGCGGCAGCCTGGGCGTGCCCGGTGGGGACGAGGTCCTGGGACCGGTCAACACCCTGATGGGCCTGTTTGCCGCCCGCGGCCTGCCGGTCTACGCCTCGCGCGACTGGCACCCCGGGAACCACTGCTCCTTTGCCGCCCGCGGCGGACCCTGGCCGCCGCATTGCGTGGCCGATACCGAAGGCGCGGCGTTTTCGAAAGAGCTGGCCTTCCCGGCCGACATGGTGATCATCTCGAAAGCCGAGAGCGCCGACGCCGACGCCTATTCCGCCTTCAACGGCACCGCCCTGGCCGAACATCTGCGCCAGCACGGCGTGACGCGGGTGTTCGTCTGCGGCCTGGCGACCGACTATTGCGTGCTGAACACGGTGATCGATGCGCGCGAGAACGGTTTCGACGTCGTCATCGTGCCTGAGGCGATGCGCGCCGTCGATGTCGCTCCAGGTGACGGCGAACGGGCAATCGAACGCATGACCGGGCTCGGGGCCCGGGCCGCGGCACTGGACGATTTCACCGAGTCCCCGGCGCCGTTCGAAGTCCAGGGCACGGCAACCCCGGCGTAAAAAAACCGGCCGCGGCATCGCCGGCGGCCGGTTTCCCGATCCCGCATGCACCGGCTGGCGCCGGCGCGGATCAGTGCGGCTTGTTCAGCAGCGAGCGCGAACGCGCGTAGCCGAAGTACACGACCAGTCCCAGCACCAGCCAGATGGCGAAGGCCAACCAGGTGTGCCAGCTCAGGAACGACATCAGGACCAGGCAGAAGAGGATGGCCAGGGCCGGCACGACGGGCACGCCCGGGCAACGGAAGGCGCGCGGCAGGTCGGGACGGGTCTTGCGCAGCACGATGACGGCCACCGAGACCAGCGAGAACGCGGCCAGGGTGCCGATGTTGACTAGTTCGGCGAGCACGTCCAGCGGGACGACGGCGGCGATCAGGCCGAAGATGATGCCGACCATCCAGGTGGCGAAATACGGGGTGCCGTATTTCGGGTGCACGGTCGAGAACTTCTTCGGCAGCAGGCCGTCGCGCGACATGGCGAACAGGATGCGGGTCTGTCCGTAGGCCATGACCAGGATCACGGTGCTCATGCCGAGGATGGCGGCGAGGTCGACGAAGCCGGCGACCCAATCCTGGCCGGCGTACTGCAGCGCCAGCGACACGGGGTGGTCGACGCCCTTGAAGTTCGGGAACGGCACGATGCCGGTCATGATGCCCGAGACCAGGACATACAGGATGGTGCAGACGACCAGCGAGCCGATGATGCCGATCGGCAGGTCCTTGGTCGGGTTCTTGACTTCTTCCGCGGCGGAAGTGACCGCGTCGAAACCGATGAAGGCGAAGAACACCAGGGCGGCCGCGCTCATCACGCTGCCGACGCCGAAGGGCATGAATGGCGTCCAGTTGTCCGGCTTGACATAATTCATGCCGACGAAGATGAACAGCAGCACCACGCCAGTCTTGATCAGCACCATGATGTTGTTGACACGGGCCGACTCGCGCACGCCGAGCGAGAGCATGAAGGTCAGGACCATCATGATCAGGAAGGCCGGCAGGTTGAAGACGGTGGCCACGCCCGGTACCGCGCCGGGGGCGGCGCGCAAGGCTTCCGGCAGCACGATGCCAATGCCCTTCAGGAGCGACTGGAAGTAGCCGGACCAGCCCACGGCAACCGTCGAGGTGGCCAGGCCGTATTCGAGCAGCAGGTCCCAGCCGATCATCCAGGCGACGATTTCGCCCAGGGTGACATAGGAGTAGGTGTAGATCGAACCGGCGACGGGAACGCTGGAAGCGAATTCCGCATAGCACAGGGCGGCGAAGCCGCAGGCGATGGCGGCGATGATGAAGGAAACCGTCAGCGCCGGGCCGGCCGTGACCGCGCCGGTGCCGGTCAGCACGAAGATACCCGTGCCGACAATCGCCCCGATACCCATCAGGATCAGGTCCATCGGCCCGAGGACCTTTTTCAGCCCGCCCGGGGTGCGGCTGCCCGCCACCATGGCATCGAGGTTTTTCGTCCTAAAAATACTCACTACGTGTTCTCCTGGTTATCCATTATCGTCTCCTCTCGGAAGGTCGCCAGTCCGTGTCCGGCGCGCCTTTCCCGCTTCCCTGCAGCTTTTCTGTTTTCCGCCGGCCATGCTACACGCACGCGTACCCTCCTCCGCCTGCGGTTCGCGCCGGCGGCACCCGGTACAGCCATCACTGGATAAAAAGAAAGCGCCCGCGATGCAGCAAGGCGCCTATCGACCTACCCCGTTCGCCGCCGCGTTCTTACACGCGTGCGTCTCGAGCGATAACAATAAGCCAGCACATGCGCATTATTGCTCCGTCAACCCCTGTTGAGCAAGCGCCCGCCGTACGGCATCGGCTTCCGGCTCGCCTTTTTCGATGGCCTCGAAGTACTGCCTGGCCTGGGAGCGGGTAATGTGAGGCGGCAAGGGAGGAATATTCGCCTCGCTGACAATATCGAGGACGAATGGTTTCTTAGCCGCAAAGGCGGCCTCGAGGGCCGGGACGAGTTCCTCGGGACGCTCGACCCGGGCGCCGTCCAGGCCGAGCAGGCGCGCGTAATCGGCATAGGCCAGGTCAGGCAAACGCTGGGAGGCCTCGAATTTCGGCTCGCCAGCCATGCCGCGCTGCTCCCAGGTCACGAAGTTCAGGTCGCGGTTGTTCAGCACCAGCACGATCAGGCGCGGATCGCCCCAGTCCTGCCAGTGCCGCGCGATCGTGATCAGGCAGTTCATGCCGTTCATCTGCATGGCCCCGTCGCCGACCATGGCCACCACCAGCCGCTCCGGATGCGCCATCTTTGCGGCGAAGGCATACGGCATGGCCGAGCCCATGGTGGCCAGGCCGCCGGAGAGCGAGCCCATCATGCGCGAACGGGCCTGGATGTCGAGCGCATACCAGGCGGTGGTCGAACCCGAGTCGCCCGCCAGGATGGCGTCCTCGGGCAGGCGCTGCGACAGTTCCCGAAAGGCGCGCTGGGGATTGAGCTCGGGCGTCTCCTGCATCGCCTGGCGTTCGAGGGTTTGCCAGCTCTCGCGCACCTTCCGTTCGATTTTCTCCTGCCAGCTGCGGTCCTGCTTGCGCTCGAGCAGCGGGATCAGGGCCTGCAACGTCGCCTTCGCGTCGCCGACGAGGTTCGCTTCCATCGGGTAGCGCAGGCTCACCATCTTCGGGTCGATGTCGATCTGGACACCGCGCGCCTGGCCCTCTTCCGGCAGGAATTCCGAATACGGGAAGCTCGAGCCGACCATCAGCAGGGTGTCGCACTCGTTCATCATGTCGAAGCTGGCGCGGGTGCCGATGATTCCGATGGAACCGGTCACGAATGGCAGCTCGTCGGGCACGGTCATTTTTCCGAGCAGCGCCTTGGCAATGCCGGCGCCCAGCAGCCCGGCAACCTGGACCAGTTCGTCCGCCGCTCCATGCGCGCCGGCCCCGGCCAGGATCGCAACGCGCTGGCCGCCGTTGAGGATGTCGGCCGCCTGCCTCAGCGCCCCCTGGGGCGGCACCTCGGCAAAGGACAGCGTGCCGATGCCGGACAGGACGTTGCCGTGCTGGCGCGGCGGTGTCGGCACGGCCTCTTCATCCTGCAGGTCGGAGGGAATGATCACGCAGCAGACGCAGCGCTCGCTGCGCGCGGTGCGCATCGCGCGGTCGACCAGGTGGCGGATCTGCCCTGCCGTCGTGGCCATCTGCACGAAGGCGCCGGCCACGTCCTTGAACAGGGTGACCAGGTCGACTTCCTGCTGGTAGCTGCCGCCGAGCGAGGCGCGCTTTTGCTGGCCGACGATGGCGACCACCGGCTGGTGGTCGAGCTTGGCGTCGTACAGGCCATTGAGCAGGTGGATGGCGCCCGGGCCGGAGGTGGCCATGCAGACCCCGACCTCGCCCGTATACTTGGCGTGGGCGCAAGCCATGAAGGCGGCCAGCTCTTCGTGGCGGGTCTGGACGAAGGCGATGCGGTCCTGGCGGCGCATCGCGGCCAGGATGCCGTTGATGCCGTCGCCGGGATAGCCATAGATGCGCCTGACCTGCCACTCGTCGAGCCGTTGCAGAACAAAATCGCCTACCGTCATTGTCATGGGTGTCTCCAGGAACCGGGCCGCTGCCCTCCGGATGAGGATAACACCGGCTCGGCGTGGCGACCGCACGTTACCCCGGGCTAAGGGCGGCGGCCGGTACGCGATGCCGGCCGCAGGAACGCCCAGGAATAGAAGAACAGGTTGGCGACCACGACTCCGGCCGCCAGTCCGAGCTGGAGTTCCCGTGTCAGGCTGCCCGGGTACAGCAGCGGCAGCAGATAATGGGCGACGAAGCTTTCGCCGTATCCTTCCAGTCCGGCACGCATGCGCAGCAGGTTTTCCCAGTGCGTCAGCGGGCAGCCGCGCCCGCTCGCTTCGACAAAGAAACCCCAGGCCGCGGCCGGCAGGTGTAGCCAGGCGAGCCCCCGCCAGCGCGCCACCAGCAAGGCGCCGAACACGACGAACAGCACGAACGCCAGGTGCAGCAACAGGACCGCCGCGGCGGCGAATGCGTACATCATGCGGTGCGTTCCCCCTGGCAGTGCACGGTGCAGTTGCGGTCGCCGCCGCCTGCCCGCGCATCAATGTGTCTTGACCTGGTCCGGGGCGGCAAGGCCGGCACTGCTCTCGGCGGGCGCCGCGCCGCGCGCGATGCAATCGCCTGCAAATCCGGCCAGGCGCGCGATCGCGTCCTGGGCCGAACGCAGGTAAAACGCCTGCAGGTGAAACACATGCCAGCGCTCCTCGTAGACCTCGAGCCGGCATGATACGCCACAGCGCCCCGCATGCGCCGCCAGGCGTGTCGAATCGCCATGCAGGATTTCCTGGTCGCCAACCTGCACCAGCATCGGCGGCAAGCCATCCAGTGCGCTTGCCAGCGGCGCATGGGCGCCCTCCCGCGGCGGGCAGGCATACCAGGCCAGGCCCTGGGCGACCCAGGCCTTGCGCACCATGGGATCGATGCGCGCATTGGCGGCAACGGTTCCGCCATCGAGGCCCGGGTCCGCAACCGGCAACACCAGCGCCAGGCCGGCCGGCAAGGCCAGTCCGGCATTGCGCAGGCGCAGCGCCAGGGCCAGCGCCAGCGATGCGCCGGCCGAGTCGCCGGCCAGGACGATCTCGTGCGCTGCGACACCGCTTTCCAGCAAGGCCTCGTAGCAGGTCTGGACATCGTCGAGCGCGGCCGGATACGGGTGTTCGGGGGCAAGCCGGTAGTCGGGCGCCCAGACAGCGAGGCCGGCGTCGCGCGCCAGGCGCGTCGTGATGCTGCGGTGGGTGGCCGGGCTGCCGAGGCAGAACGCGCCGCCATGCAGGTAAAGGATGACGCCGCGCCGGCCCGGGGTGGGCGTAGCGCTTTCCGGGGCGAGGATCTCCACCGGGACACCGTGGTAGCGCTGGCGGCGGCAGTGTACGCCAGCCACGCCCGGCATCAGCGGCGCGAGCAGGCCCACGATGGCGCGCTGGGTGCCGGCCTTGAAGGGCGGCCCGATCAGCGGGCGGAAGCAGCAGCGCAGGAATGCGCGCTGGAAGCCGGCCTGCAGGCGTTCCATCACTGCCCGCGGCGCGGCGATGCGCAGTCCGCCGGGGTGGTCCGGCAAAGGAGCGGCGAAACGGTAGGCGGCCAGGCTGGCATGACGCGCCAGCCAGCGGTAGCTGAAGCTGAATCCGGGCCAGTTCGCACTGTTGCGGCCATGACGGTCCAGGTACCAGCTGTTGCATCCGTTCCAGACCGTTGCCGCCAGCCGCGCCTGGAGCGCGCTGTTGAAGCGGCGGTGCGCGGCCGGGCTGGCTTCGACGCTCGTCGCTTTCGCGGCGCGCATCGCGGCCAGGGCTCGCATGATGTGCGCGACCTGGCTCTCCAACATGTAAACAATGGAATTGTGGCCAAGGTTGGTATTCGGGCCATACAGCATGAAAAAGTTCGGAAAACCCGGCACCGTGGTGCCGAGGTAAGCCTGGGCGCCCTGGCGCCAGGCGGTATTCAGGTCCAGTCCGTCGCGACCGGTGACACGCATCGGCGCCAGGAAGTCGGTGGCGGCAAAGCCGGTGCCGTAGATGATCGCGTCGACCTGATGCAGCCTGCCGTCGGCGGTCTCGATCCCGTCCGCGACGACACGCCGACCGCGTCGGTCACGAGCCTGACATTCGGCCGGGCAAACGCCGACAGGTAATCGTCGGACAGCAGGATGCGCTTGCAGCCGATCGGGTAATCCGGGCTCAGGCGCGCGCGCAGGGCCGGATCGGCGATATCGCGCGCCAGCATGCGGCGGAAGGGCCGGCCGACCGCGACATGCATCAGTCCCTTGAACCGGGTGAAGGCCAGGGCGCGCGATTCATACCTGGTATAGATCAGCGCGCGGTGCAGCCGCATCAGGGCCGGCAGGCGCCTGAACAGCCGCTTGCGCCAGGCCGGATAGGGCCGGTCGCCGCGCGGTTTCAGCCAGGAAGCCGAGCGCTGGAAGACCAGCAGCTCCCCGGCCTGGCTCGCAATCGCCGGCACGAACTGGGTGGCCGAGGCGCCGGTGCCGATCACGGCCACGCGCTTGCCGCCCAGGTCGAAAGCGTGGTCCCACTGGGCCGAATGGAAGGCGCGGCCCCGGAAGGCGCCCATGCCCTCGATACGCGGCATGGCCGGACGGCTCAGGAGGCCGGTCGCCGTCACCACGATCCTGGCATGCAGGCGGGCGCCGTCCCCGGTCGTCAGCTCCCAGATAGCGCGGCGCTCGTCGTAGCGGGCCTCGGACAAGGCCTGGCCGAAATGGATGTACGGCATCAGGCCGAAGCGCCGGGCACAGTCGCGCAGGTAGGCATGGATCTCCGGCTGGGTGGCGAAGGTATGCGACCAGTCCGGATTCGGCGCGAAGGAAAAGGAATACAGGTGCGAAGGGACGTCGCAGGCGGCCCCGGGATAGGTGTTGTCGCGCCAGACACCGCCGACATCCTGCCCTTTTTCGAGGATGAGAAAGCGCTGCTGTCCGGCGCGCAGCAGGGCCGCGCCCATGCACACGCCGCCGAAGCCGGCGCCGATGATGACGGTGTCGAGCGGGGCATCGGGGCTGGTCGCGGGCAGGATGGGGGCACCCGATGCGCCGGCGCTGGGATGCGAGGTCATGTGTAGTCTCCAGGTCGAGCGAACTGCGCCGCTTTCGTGTCGTTTCCATAAAGATACTACGAATGTGCAGGCGGCGGCTTGATGTCGCGAGGGACAGTCCAGCCGTGCGTCGCGCCGGGGCGTGGTGTAGGATCTCGTCTTGCCCGCCGTGCCGCTCCCGGCCGGGGCCCTGATGCACTTATTGGAGAAAACCATGCTGTTCGGACCCCTTTCGCGCGCGCTGCTGCCGGCGCTGATCGCCCTGCCCCTCACGGCGGGCGCCGCCCAACCCGTCATCGAGGTCTACAAGACCGCCAGCTGCGGCTGCTGCAAGCAATGGGTCAAGCACCTGGAAGCGAACGGTTTCACGGTCAAGGCTCAGGACGTGGCCGATCCGGGCGACTATCGCGCGAAATTCGGCATCGCCGACCAGTATGGCTCCTGCCATACCGCCCACGTGCAGGGTTACGCGGTGGAAGGCCATGTGCCGGCCTCGGACATCAAGCGCTTGCTGGCGACCCGTCCGGCCGCCGCGGGCCTGGCGGTGCCCGGCATGCCGATGGGTTCGCCGGGCATGGAGGCCGCCCATGGCGAACCATACGAGGTGATGCTGGTGAAGAAGGACGGTACGGCCAGCGTTTACAAGCGCTACCGCTGACGCTTGCGGCGTGGTCCTACACGGTCTTGCTGAACCCGCCGATGGCGTGCTCTCATCCAGTGGGCATAATCGGCTCAGGACGCAATAGGGTCAGGACTTAAACGGAGGATACGATGAATTCACAAGCAACGGATACCAGCGGTAAACAGGGCGACGACCCATCCACCACGATCGGTGTCGGCGGCGTCACCAGCGGCCAGAGCGGCGCGACGCCGAGTCACGAGACCCAGCGCGAGACGGGCGGCAGCGGCGGCGAGCAGCTCACCGCCAACCAGGACGTGGGCGGGGCTGGGGACGCGAACGCGCGCCCGGCTCCGGGTTCTGCGCCGGCCGGACCAGCCGGGAATGCTTCCGAGCCGGACGACAGCAGCATGCAAAGCGGCGCCCGCGGCGCTTTCGACACCCGTTCCGGCCAGGGCGGCGGTACCGGCACCGGACTCGGTTCGCCGGAAAGCGGCGCCAACCAGTCCGAAGCCGACCTGCCGCCGGCCTCTCAGGACCGGACCGACGCTTCCCGATGAAACGCCGTCCGGCTCGCCGCCTCAGGCGCGGCCGGACTGACCTTCTTCCAGCCTGATGGTGCCGTGCTCGCCAGGATCGACGTCGGGCGTGGTGCCCGTCACGGCCGCCTTCGCCATCTGGAACAGGCGCACCATCTTGCTGTCGTTCGAATCCCAATACTCGGCGCTGTGCGGCGCCACGCGCACCAGCACCACGTGCTCGTCGTCGGGGCCGTGCGGGAACCAGGCCTGGACCATCGGATTCCACAGGGCGTGGATGCGCGCCCGGTCGACCACGCGCTCGGCGGTGCCGCTGATCGACACATAGAGGCTGTCGTCCGGCTGGGCGAAGCTGACGTTCACCTCCGGTTGCAGCGCGATGTTCTGCCACAGCGGCGTATGGATCGAGGTGTAGAACCAGAGCCCGCCCTGCTCGTCGGTGTCCTGGTTGGTCATCGGGTGGCTGATCAGGTGCCCGTGCTCGTCGACGGTGGTAAACATCGCGAAGCGCATCGAGCGGATCTTGTCGGCCAGCGCGGCAGCCTGGGCGGAGGCGTTCGTTGTGGACATGGCATTCCCTTGAGAGTTGACTAAAGCGCCATCCTAGTCGGCCGTGGACGGATCATCGGTGCGGCGGCGAACGCAAGCACGCCACGGCCGCGGCGCCTGCGCGTTCCGTGCACAGTGCTTGCTCTTCCCGGCCGCTGTTAGGCCAGTCTTGCCACCCAAGGTTCGGTCGCGCACGTTGATGCGCCTCAGGCGCGTCAAGCGGTGCCCACCGATACTGTGGCTTCGCGCGGCCGGCCGGGCCGCTTCTTCGCGCACATTTGAAACGGAGGAAACGTGACGCACCCAGGCGACGACGCGCGTCCGGCGCATTCGGACGGGCACGACAACTTCCTGCATAGCCTGGACCTGTTCACCAGGGAGCATCGGGCCGGCCACTGGGCCGGCACCTTCTCCGAGTTCATGGCCAGCATCCTGCCCGAGCAGCCGCAGCGCATTGCCCGCACCTCCCATCAATATATCTGGGACATGATCCGCGCGACCTGTGTCGACGAACCGGGCAAGACCCACTGCCGCCTCTTCGCGGACGACCTGTTCGGCATCGACGAGGCGCTCGAGCGCGTCCTCGACTACTTCAAGGCGGCCGCGAGCGGCTCCGAGGTCGGACGCCGCCTCCTGCTGCTGCTCGGGCCTCCCTCCGGCGGCAAGTCGACCCTGGTCATCCTGCTCAAGCGCGGCCTCGAGGAATACAGCCACACCGACGAGGGCGCCCTGTACGCCATCGCCGGCTGTCCGGTGCGCGAGTCGCCGCTGCACCTGATTCCGCACACCATGCGGGCGGCCTTCCGCAATACCTACGGCATCGACATCGCCGGCGAAGCCTGCCCGCACTGCCGCGCACGCCTTGAGGACCAGTTCGACGGCGACTTCCTGCGCATGCCGGTCGAGCGCTTCTTCATCTCCGAAGCGGGCCGCAGCGGCATCGGCACCTATGCGCCGCACGACCCTACCACGGCCGACCTGGCCGACCTGGTCGGCTCGGTCGACCTGTCGAAAGTGGCGCAATACGGCGACGAGGGCGACCCAAGGGCCTGGTCCTGGTCCGGCGCGGTCTACGCCGCCAGTCGCGGCGTGCTGGAAATGATCGAAATCCTGAAGGTCAAGCGCGAATTCCTCTACCTCCTGCTGACACTGACCCAGGAAAAGAACGTGAAGGTGGCGCGCTTCCCGCTCATCTACCTCGACGAGACCATCCTGGCGCACACCAACCTTGCCGAATTCCGCAAATTCCTGCAGGAGAGCGAAAACGAGGCCCTGCTCGACCGCATGGTCATCATCCAGGTGCCCTATACCCTGAACTACCGCGAGGAGGCACGCATCTACCGCAAGCTGATTTCCTCGGCCGCGCCCGCCTTCCGCGACGTCCATCTCGACCCCCATGTGCTGCATGCGGCGGCGGTGTTCGCGATCCTGTCGCGCATCCAGGACGGCGACGAGAAGGAGGTGGAACTGGTCAGGAAGGTGCGCATTCATGCCGACGAGGAAGTCGATGGCGTGAACCGCGCCGATATCCGCCGTGTCAAAGAAAAGGACAAGGCGCCCGACGAAGGCCTGGCCGGGGTGTCGCCGCGCTTCGTCATCAATGCGCTGTCGAACGCGATCATCGGCTCGAACCAGAAGAGCCTGTCGACGATGGACGTGTTGCTGGCCCTGAAGGACGCAATCGAGAACGACGCGCGCATCGAGCCGCGGCGCAAGCGCAAATGGGTCGACTATCTCGTGCTGACCCGCAAGGATTTCTACAACCGCTGGGTGAAGCAGGACGTGCACAAGGCCTTGTTCGTCTCGTTCGAGCAGGAAGCGCTCGAACTGCTGAACAAATACCTCGACGAGGTCGAAGCGATGCTCGACAACCGCACCATCAAGGACCCGATCACCAACGAGGAGCGCCGGCCCGACGAGCGTTTCCTGCGCGCGGTCGAGGAAAAAATTCACATTTCCGAGTCCGGCAAACAATCGTTCCGCCAGGAAGTCGTGCGCAAGGCCATGGGCGCCTACAAGCGCGGCGTCAAATTCGGGCTGGACAGCCATATCCAGCTCAACGACGCCGTGCAGCAGTACCTGTTCGAGCAAAGGCGCGACGTGCTGCGCCTGGTCAGTTCGGCCAAGCGCCCGGACGACGAGGTGCGCACCAAGATCTCGGCCGTCGAGAAGCGCCTGGTCGACGAGTACGGTTATGATGCGCACAGCGCGCGCGAGGCGCTGAACTATGTCACCACCCTGCTGGCCCAGGAATGAGGCACTGCCGTGGCGTTCACCATCAGCACCGAGTGGTACGAACTGTTCTCGCGCGGCGCGCGTGACTGGTTGCGCCACAACGAGAAGGTGCGCGAGGCGGTGCGCGAACACCTGCCGGACCTGATCGCCGGGCCCGACTTCATTTCCGGGCCGCAGCAACGCAGCGTCCAGGTGCCGGTGCGCATGCTCGAACATGCGCGCTTTCGGCTGGCCGAAGGGCGGATCTCGAGCGGCGCCGGTCAGGGGCCGGGGGAACCGGGCGATGTTTTGCGCCAGGCCGAGGACGACGACGATGCCGGCGGCGCCGGCGGCAACGAGGACGGCGAAGTGCGCCTGCTGCTGGAATTCTCGATCGACGAGGTGATGGACTGGCTGTGGGAAGACCTGCGCCTGCCCGACCTGAAACCCCGGCCCAGCCCCGGCATCGACGACACCGAACTGGTGCGCGAGGGCTGGGACAAGCGCGGCGCACGCTCGCGCCTGGACCGGCGGCGCACGCTCAAGGAGGCAATCAAGCGCCGCGCCGTACAGGACGATCCGCTTCCTTTCACCGACGAGGACCTCCGCTTTCGCCAGCTCGTGAACCGGCCTCGTCCCGCCACGAACGCCTTGATCTTTTTCGTCGTCGATGTGTCGGCCAGCATGACCCAGCTCGAGCGCAAGCTGGCCAAATCCTTCTTCTTTTTTGCCCTGCAGGGCCTGCGGCGCCAGTATGCGAAGGTCGGCGCGCGCTTCGTTGCGCATACCACCCAGGCCTGGGAATTCGGGGAGGCCGACTTCTTCCAGGTCAGCGGCATCGGTGGCACCATCGCCTCGAGCGCCTTCCGCCTCGTGCTCGACATCGTCCGCCGCGAGCGCCTGGCCGGGCAGACCAACCTCTACCTGTTCTACGCTTCCGATGGCGAGAACTTCACCGAGGACCGCGGCGCTACCCACCAGAGCCTGAAGGAACTGGCGGGGATGTTCAACTATCTCGGCTTTGTCGAGACCCTGCCGGGCGTCACCCGTTCGCTCGACACCGAGATGCGGCGCATGTTTTCCGACCTGGAAACGCGCGGCCTGCCGGTCGGCGCCAGCGTCCTGTCCAATGGCGACGACGTCTGGCGCGCGCTGCGCCGTTTCTTCGGCGAGCACGCCGGCGCCGGGGAGGCGCACGCATGAGCGAACGGGACGCCCGGCTGGCCGATTACGCGGCGCGCCTGGAGGCGCTGGCGGTCGAACTCGGCCTTGATTTCGCCCCCGTGCATTTCGACATGGTGCCGCACAACTTCATGCTCGAGATCGCCGTGTACGGGTTACCGGTGCGGATGCGCCACTGGTCCTTCGGCGTACGCTACATCCACCAGCTGGTGCGCCAGCACATGGGGCATTCGCGCATCTTCGAGGTGATGTTCCCGGGCGAGCCTTGCCGCGCCTTCATGCTCGAGCATAATTCTCTGGCCGAGAACACCCTGGTCACCGCCCACGTGCTGGGTCATGCCGATTTTGCCAAGAACAACGCGCTGTTCAGGCGCTTCCTCGACATGGCCGGCAGCCACATCCTGGAACAGAGCGCCGGACGGGCGCACCGGCTGGAAGCGGCGCTCGCCGCCCATGGGCAGGAGCGGGTCGAGGCCGTGCTCGACGCCGCGCTCGCGCTCGAAGCGCACATCGACGTCGACCAGCCCCTGCACCGCCCGCGCTATCCGGAATTCCTGGACGCGCCGGCCGAAGCGGCGCCCGACGCCTTCCACGACCGCTATGCCCATCTGCCCGGGGAGCCGATTCCGCCGGAACGCGACACCCGCGCGCGGCGTTCGCCCCTGCCGCCCCGGCCCGAGCGCGACCTGCTGTGGTTCATCGCGCAGTACGGGCCGGAACTGGCCGAGTGGGAACGCGACATCTTCCTGGCGGTGCGCGAAGAAGCCTTCTGCTTTCACCCGATCTTCGCCTGCCAGATCATGAACGAAGGCTGGGCCTCCTACTGGCATGCGCGCCTGCTGCGCGAAGCCGGCTTCCTGCCGCATGAACTGTATCTTGCGGCCGTCAAGTCGCATTCCGATGTCGTGCGTCCTTACGCCAGCGGACAGCAGCTCGCGCTTTCGCTCAACCCCTATCATCTCGGCTTTTCGATGTGGGAGCACATCATCGAGCGCAAGGGACTGGCGGCGGCGCGCGACATCATGCGCGAGGAGGACGACTTCGGCTTCATCCGCAACTACCTCGACGAGGAACTGGCCGAGCGGCTCGACCTGTTCGTCCACGAAACGCGCCGCGACGGCGAAACCCGCCTCGCCAACCGCGACATCCACGCGATCCGCGAGGCGATCCTGGCGCCCAAGTACAATTATGGCGCCCCGTGGATCGCGGTCACCGGGCTCGCCGCGGACGGCAGCCTGGAACTGCGCCACGACTTCCAGCACGACGGCCGCGGCCTGGACCTGCAGCAGGCCGAGCGTGTCATCGAGTACATGGAGCGGGTCTGGCGGCGGCCGGTCACGCTCCACACGGTGGACTTTCGCGGCGTGGTGCGCACGCTGCCGGCGCGCCGCATCGGCTTCTGAGGAAAAGCACCGCGGCGCCGGATCGGCTCAGGGCGGCCTGACCCGGCTCACCCCATCTGCGCCGCCACGTCCGGCTGGTAGCGCCCGGGCGCCAGGACGCCCTGCGGATCGAGCGCCGTCTTCAGCGCGGCGACGGTACGCCAGTAGCTGTCTCCCGTCGGGTCGAGCGCCGCCATCGAGTGGCTGCCGACGCGGTAGGGAATATAGCCTGCGTCGAACATCTCATGGAAAACCGCGTCGTGGCAGGCCCGCGCGCGCGCCGTCTCTTCGGCATCGTCCTTGTCGTAGGCTATCGTCAGCACGCCGCCGAGGCTGCGCTCGTTGATCATGCTGAAGGTGGCGAACAGGTCGAAGCCATGCCGTTCGAACTGGGCCTCGGCCAGCGCATGGACGGCAAGCAGGTCTTCGCCGCGCAGCGGCAGCACCGGCGATACCCACAGCAGGCCGCAATTGTCGCGCGCGGGGTTGGCCGCTTCCGGGAAGGCGGCCGGCAGGCCGCCGCGGCGGCGCCAGTAGGCGCCGGCCAGGAAGCGCCCGTTCGGCACGCCCCGGTTCATCTCGAACAGCGATTCGCCGAGCGCGACCCGGGCGCGCAACTGGCGCCCGAGCGGCGTCTTGCCCAGCAGGCGCCCGGCCAGCGCGCCCAGTTCCAGGCTGCGCGCGGTGACGAAGTGGGCACGCGCGCGTGTCGGACGCAAGGCCCGCCGCAGGGCGCTGCGCGCCGCCGCCACCTGGGCGTCGCTGCCGTACAGGGCGCCCGAGACCATCCAGGCGCCGACGCCGCCCGCCGTCCGCAGTTGCGAGCGCAGTCCGGGCGGCAGGCGCGCCCCCGTGGGCACGGCCTCGCGCGGAAACACCTGCCCGCCCGACAGCACGCGCATGTCGTTCCCGATGTGCAGGATGCTGCGCAAGGTGCCGTCCAGGCGCAGCGGACGCAGGGCGTCGACGACCTGGGCGATGTCGGCATGCGCGGGCACGCTGCACAGGAAATGGTTCACGCATTCGGCCTGGGGCATGAGCCAAATGCCCAGCCGTGTGACGATCCCCATGTTCGACTGGGTGAAGAGGCCGTCCAGGAAAGGTCCCACACCGTAGGGAAAGAGATGAGCGGCTTTGGCCTGGCGGTAGTGGCCGAAGCCGGTCTCGAGCAGCTCGCCGCTGGCCAGCACCACTTGCATCCCGGCCACGTGCTGCAGCCGGTTGCCATAGGGCGAATGCCCGAAGCCACGCTCCATGATGTTGCCGATGTAGCTGGTATCCGGGCCCGCGCCGGTGCAGTCGGCCCACAGCGGATAGCCCTGGGCGCGCAGGAAGTCCGACAGCTGGCGCTGGGTCACGCCGGGCTCGATCACGGCATAGGCCAATTCCGGGTCGACCCGCAGGATGCGGTTCATGCGCGACATGTCGAGGATCAGCTGGCCGGCGCCGACGGCGCAAGCGTCGCCATAGCCCCAGTTCTTGCCGGTGCTGACGGGATAGACCGCCAGACCGTGCGCGCCGGCGATCCGTACCAGTCGCGCCACCTCGTCGGCGCTGGACGGACGCGCCACCGCCAGCGGCCGCACAGCGCGCGCCGCGGTGCTGCGCGCGTAGGCCGCCAGGGTCGCCTCGTCGGCCAGCAGGTGGACGGGGCCGACCACCGCCGCCATCGCTTCGAGGGCTGCGCCGAGTCCCGTGCCGGGTCCGATCCCGTGTCCGACACCGTGCAGTTCGCTCAGGTTGCTCATGCCCGCTCCTCGCCGTCGCACAGCGCGGCCAGGCGCGCCGTGATGCCGGCTTCCTCGCGCACCGGGAAAAAGTAAGGGTAGAAGGAGCGCTCGGCGCCGGGCTCGTCGAAGCGCCCGCCCCATTCCCGGATCTGGGCGCCCATGTGGGACAGCGGCAGGCGCAGCAGCACGGCGGGCGCGCCGACCCGGCTGCAGGGACGCTCGCCGCCGAAGTCGGCAAAGCCCAGCATGCGCTGGTAGAAGGCGACGTGGCGCGGATTGACTTCGATCACGTAATCGGAAAAGCCGTGCAGCTTGTGGGCATACAGGTAGGAGATGTGGATCAGGGCTGCGAAGACCCGCTTCGACATGCCCCGGTCGATCGCCAGGCGCGAGGGCTCGCACAGGCGCCGGCCGGCGCGGCGCAGCGGCGCCAGCCGGTCGGCGAAGTTCTCGTCGGCCGGCAGGCGACCATGCAGGTCCAGGCACAGGCTCATCGTGCCGACCAGGTCGCCGTCGGTCTCGGCGTAGAAGGTCACCCTTGCGCCATCGCTGCGTTCGCCCGGCTCGACGGCATAACCGCGCCAGGCATACATGCGGCGCAGCAGCACGCCGGCGTCGTCGCGCCGGCCGCTTGAGGTGGCCAGGCGCACGTTGAACAGCTGGGGCCGGGTGGTGTCCGGGGCGCGCTGCGCGCCCTGGCGGGGTGGATTGGGGCGCGCCGTCACAGCCGCGCTCTCGAATGTTGCGATGGGCATTTCATCAACCAGCATGCTCGTTCCTCCTGGGTGGCGTCGCGCCGATATTGGCGAAGACGGCGAAAACGGTATCGGTGCCAGTCAGACAAGCTCAGCCGTAGGGCGGTTCCCTTCCTCGATCCAAAATATTTGCCATTTAAACATAGATCAAAACCAAGAGAAATTTGCCACAAGCATTGATCGATTTCCGGCTGGCGTAGCGTCTCCGCGCGGCCGGCGCCACCCGACTCTTGACGGGTGTCAACTAAAAAATGGGTAACAAAATGCATCGTTTTCGCGGCCATATAATCATCCGACAGCCTCATGTGACGGCGTCATCAGACGCCACCGCGCTGGGCGCCCACCGCCAGGCTTACACTGGAGATTCCGCGATGAAGCTCGATCACCGCCGTCAGTCGACCCGGCCGCACCCGCCGTTCCTGCAACGGGTGGCCTCATGAACGCGTCCACGGCGCCCCTCATGCCCACGCGCGACCTGCTGGTGCTCGCGCCCAGCCTGCCGCGGCCGGACGGGAGCGCGCAAAGCCTGCGCTGGTTTCACATGCTGCGCTTCCTGGCGCGCCACTTCCGCGTGCACCTGGGCTGCGTGGCCGATCCTGCCCGCGAAGGCAGCCAGTTCGCGCGCGTGCGCGCCCTGTGCCATGAAACCTGCTTCGTCGCGCCGCCGGGTCTCCGGCAGCGGGTACGCGGCGGTGGCGCACAAGTCGACCCGGTGCTGGCCGCCTGGGCCGCGCGCCTGTGCGCGCGTCAACCGGTCACGGCGGTGCTGGCGGCCGGCGCGGGCATGGGGCCTTACCTGGAAGCGCTGCCGCCGGGGCCGGTGCGGGTGATCGACTTCGTCGAACTGGAATCGGACCAGCGCCGCCGCCATGGCGCCTCGCGCCGCTGGCCGACTACGGTCTTGTGGCGGCGCCAGGCGCGCCAGTTGCTGGCGCGCGAGCGCGCCGCCGGGGCCGCCTGTGACCACGCCCTGTTCGCCACCGCCGCCGACGTCGCCCGCTTTCGCCTGTTCGCGCCGGAGTCGGCGCACAAGGCCCGGCATCTGGCCAGCGGCGTCGATCCCGACTATTACTCGCCGCACATCCTGCATCGCTCTCCGTATCGTCCGGGCTTGCGCGCGATCGTCTTGGCCGGCGCCATGGACGAGAGGATCAACATCGAAGCGGCGCAGTGGTTCGTGCACGACGTATTCGCGCCGCTGCGCGTGGCCGACCCGGCGCTGGCTTTCTACCTGGTGGGGCCGCGTCCCGATGCGCGCGTGCGCAGCCTGGCGCGCGTGCCGGGCGTGGTGGTGACGGGCAGCGTCGCCGACCCGCGGCCCTGGCTCGCGCACGCCGCCCTGGTCCTGGCGCCGCCCGGCACCTCCCACGTCGGCGCCTTGCAGGTGCTGGCCGCGATGTCGCTGCAAAAGGCCGTGCTGGCCGCGCCGCGCACGCTCGCCGGGCTGGCCTGCCACCATCTGCCCGAGGCCTATGTCGCGGCCGGCGCCGCCGACTTCCGCGCGCGCATCGCAGCGCTGCTCACGCATGGGAAAGGCGCCGCTGCCGGCTTGCCCGGCGTCGACGACCCGATCGCGGTCGGGCGCGCGGCGCGGGCCCGGGTCCTGCGCGAGCACGACTGGCAGCTCCGGCTGGCGGTCCTGCCAGCCCTGCTGGGCGGCGCCGCGCACTCCGTCGCCAGCGTCGGCTGACCATGCCATGGACAAGCAAGCCGCAGCCGCCATTGCGCCCGGCCTGGAGCCGCCACGCCTGGTTGCGCACCTGGTGCCGCAACTGGACGCGGCCGGCGCCGCGCTGCTCGACCTGATCGCCCATATGCCGGCGGAGCGCTACCGCCATGCCGTCCTGTGCCTGGGCGAACATAGCGCCTTCCACGCCCACCTGCGCGAGCGCGGCGTGGAAGTGGTCGAGCTGAAGCGCCGTGCGGGGCTCGATCCGGCCTATTACCTGCGCATGTACCGGGCGCTGCGTTCCCTGCGTCCGGACCTGGTCCATACCCGCAGCCCCGGCAGTTTGGACGGGCAACTGGTCGCCGCGCTGGCCGGCGTCAGGCTGCGCGTGCACGGCGAAGTGGCCCGCGAATCCTTGCTGCTTCCGCCGCCGCTACCGCGCCGCGCCAGGACCGGCCTGGTGCGGCGCGTCCTGCGCGGCCTGGTCAAGCACTTCATCGCGGCCAGCGCGGAGCAGGAACGCTGGCTGATCGAACAGGTCGGCGCCGAACCGGCGCGTGTGACGCATATCTCCGCCGGCGTCGACAGCGTCGAGTTCCATCCGCGCCTGGGCCCGCACGCGGCGGTCGGACCCGCCGGGTTCATGCAGGACGATGCGTTTGTGATCGGCAGCATCGGCGCCATGGACGGCGCCAGCAACGAACTCACCCTGGTGGAAGCCTTCCTGCGCCTGATCTCGTCGCCGCATCCCGCCCACCAGCGGCTGCGGCTCCTGATCGTCGGCGACGGCCCGATGCGCGCCGAATGCCGCGGCATGCTGGAGCGCGCCGGCGCGGCCGAGCGCGCCTGGCTGCCCGGCCGGCGCCAGGACACGGCCCAACTGATGCGGTCGATGGACCTGATGGTCCTGCCCGCGCTGGCCGCCTGCGCGCCCGACACCCTGCTTGCGGCGATGGCCAGCGGCCTGCCGGTAGTGGCGACCGCGGTCGGCGTGCACCAGGAACTGGTCCAGCCCGGCCTGACCGGCATCCTGGTGCCGCCGATGTCGCCCGAGGTCATGGCCGCTGCGATCGCCGACTACTGCCGCATTCCCGAGATGGGCCTGCGCCATGGCGCGCGCGCGCGTGGCCAGGTGATCGCCCATCACAGCCTGCCCGCAATGGCGCGCAGCTATATCGCTGTCTACGACGCGCTGGCGCAGCAGGCGGAGCCGGCGCGACGCTAGCCGGGCCGGCAGGATGACGCACGCGAGCGGCAAGCGCCTGAGCGGCGCAGCCTCAGGGCACCCCGGCCAGCGGTACGGCGGCGTCCTGGCGGGCGCCATGGGCGCAGCCGTCGTGGCGCTGGCGCGCAAACCACTGCTCGAGCATCATCAGGGTCCACACCGTCCGGCCATGCAGTACCGGATCTTCCGGCAGGCGGCGCGACAGCAGCAGGTCGATGAAGTCGCGCCGCACGATGCGCCGCCGCGCCAGGTCCGACAGGCTGTCGCAGGCGAGCGCGCGCAGGCCCGCGTCGGTCTGTAGCCAGCGCCCCAAGGGCAGGACCGGCGCGCCCGGGCTGCGCCAACTCTGGCCCGGCACCAGCTCCTGCAGGGCTGCGCCGAACAGTTTGCGCGGCGCGTCCGCGCCCTTGTGGCGAGGCGCCAGCCGCGCCGCCATTGCGACCACCGCGTCGTTCAGGTAAGGATGGGAAGCGTCGATGCCGGCCGCCGCGCAGGCGCCGGCAAACGCCGGCAGCACGCGGCAAGGCAGGTCGATGCGCATTTCCAGCTCGACCAGGCGGTTGACCGCGCTGCGCGCCTGCGCGCCCCACCAGGCCGCCGCCTCGAGGGCCGCAGGCGCCTCCGGATCGACGAGCTCCAGGAAGGAGGGCTCGAATACCACGGGCCCATAGCCGAGCAAGGCGTTGGCGCGCCGCAGCCGGGTCGGTACCGGCGCCAGCGACAGCTCGATGCGTTCGCGCAGGCGCGCGAACGCCCCGGGTACGCGCACCGCCAGACGGAACAGGAGCGGCTCGATGGCGAGCTGGCGCAGGGCACCCGGCAGGCGCTCGTAACGCCCCGGCCGGGCGACCGAGGCCTGGCGCCGGCCGCAACCGAACAGTTGGGCCCCGCCCTGGGCGCCGGCCAGCTGGCTGGCGCCGTCGGCGCGCGCCATGCGCGCCGCCGCCAGCAGCATCACGGCTGCCGGATCGCCGCAGGGGCCGTCGCTGCAAGCGGCCAGCACCGGCACCGCGGCGACGACGTCGGCCGGGCCGACCATGACCTCGGCGTGGCGGCTGCCCAGCCTGCGCGCGCTGGCGCGCGCCGGTTCGAGTGCGGCCGGCGCCTCGCCGGCAAAGCCGACGGCGTAGGTGCGCACCGGCTGGCCGCCGGCGCGCTGCAGCAGGCCGGCCAGGGCCGCGCTGCCGGCGCCGCCACCGAGCAGGACGGCCGCGCCCGGGCCGTCGCGCCCGCCGTCGGCGGCGCATGTCAGCGCGTCGGCCAGTTCCGACTGCGGCGCCGTGCCGAGCGCGTGTTCGGTATAGCGCATGCGCCAGTAGCGCATGCGCTCGGCGCGGCCGTCGCGCAGGTGCAGGCATTCGCCGGGCGCGAGCCGGCGCTGGCCCTGGAGCATGGCGCGCGGCCCGGGCACCGCGTGCAGGTAGAGGTAGTCGTAGACGGCCTGGGGGTCGATCTCGCGCCCGGCGCCGGGATGGCGCGCCAGGGCTTCGGCGCTGCTGGCGAACAGCAGGGTGCGGCCCACCATCTGGTAGTACAGCGGGCGGGTCGCGCAGCGGTCCACGGCCAGCAGGGCCTCGGCGCGCCGCTCGTCCAGGATCGCAAAGGCGAAGTGCCCGGACAGCGCGGCGCAGGCCTTGGCGCCGTGGGTACGCCAGAGGCGGGCGAGCGTGTCGGGACGGTCGCCCCAGTGCGCGATCAGGAGCCCGTCCTCCTGGTACAACTGGGCGCCGGCCAGCGCCACCGCCCCCATGGCGTGGACGCCGCAGCGCACCGTCGCCGCGGGCGGCCGGTGCAGGGGCGCCGCGGGCGGCCGGTGCAGGGGCGCCGCCATCTCGGCGATCGGCAGCGCCGCCGGCTCGCGCGAGAACCATCCGCACAGGCCGCTCATGGCGCGGTCTCCGCGAACAGCGGGGCCAGTTCGCCTGCCAGCAGGGCGCGGTCGATCTGGCCGTCGTGTGCCCGCGGCAGCGGTGCGCGGCGCACGTCGACCATGGCCGGCAGCATGTGATGGGGAAGCCGGGCGCGGCAGGCGCCGAACAGGATCGTCGAATCCAGGCGCGCCCCGGGCCGCGCGGTTGCCAGCACGGCGATCACCTGGCCCAGCACCGGATGGGCCACCCCGACCGCCGCCGCTTCGGCCACCAGGCCGGTGCCGACCACGATGTTCTCGACTTCGCGCGGGCTGACCCGGTAGCCGCCGGTGGTAATGGTGTCGCTGCGCGCATCGACCAGGTAAAGGTAGCCATCCATGTCCTTGCGCGCGCCCAGGCCCGGCCAGCGGCCGTTCTCGCGCGGCGCCAGGCCCGGCAGGGCCGGCAGGCTGCGGAACTGGGCGGCGCTGCGCTGGCGGTCGTTCCAGTAGCCGAGCGTCACCAGTGGACCGCGCTGCACCAGTTCGCCGGCTTCGCCGGGTGCGCATTCGCGTCCGTCCCCGCGCAGCACCAGCCAGTCCGAATACGGCATCGGGCGGCCGATCGAACCGGGCCGTTCGTCGAGCTGGGACGGCATCAGGCTGGTCGAGCGGCAGGCGTCGCCGACGTCGTACATCAGGTGGATGCGGGTGCGCGGCAGTGTGCGGCGCAGGGCCTCGGTTGCCGCGCGCCCCGGGCTGCCGCCGGCGCTGGCGATGTAGCGCAGGCAGTCGGCGGCCCGGCCGAAGGCAGCGTCCGCCAACGCCTCCCAGGTGGCGGGGGCCGCCGTGAGGCCGGTGATCTCGCCGCGCTCGAGAAGCTGCGCAAGCGCCTGCGGCGAGTCCGGCGCCTCGAGGACGGCCGTGGCGCCGACCGACAGCGTCGCCAGCAGCGCATTCAGGCCGTAGTCATGGTGCGGCGCCAGCGCGGCCAGGATGCGGTCGCCCGGCACCATCCCCAGGCAGCGTGCGGTCGAGGCGGCGCCCGCGATCAGGTTGATCTGGGAGAGCGCGGTCGCCACCGGCTCCCCAGTCTCGTTCGCCTGGTAGAGCAAGGCGCCGAGCGCGGGAACCGTGGCGCGCGCAGGGCCCTTGCCGGCGCCGGCCAGCCATTCCTCCCAGGCGACGGCGCGCTGGGTTAGGCCGCGCGGCGCGCCGCCGCCGAGGACGACCACGGTGCGCAGCGCCGCGCAGTCGCCCAGGGCCGGGGCCAGCGCCGCCAGCTGCCGCGCGCCCGTGACCAGGACGCGCGCGCCGCTGTGGCGCAGGTGCGCGGCGCAGCGCGTGGGTTCGAGCGCCGGGTCGAGCGGAACGAAGGCGCAGCCGGCATGCGAGGCGCCCAGCAGCACCGCGACTGCCTCGGGACTGGGCGCCAGGCAGACGGCCAGCCTTTCGCCGGGCTGGACACCGCCGCCGGCGAGCGCGCCGGAGACCGCTGCGGCGGCGGCGGCCAGCCCGGAATAGCTGACGCGCGCCGCGCCCTGGCGCAAGGCGGTGGCGGATGGTGTGCGGCTTGCCGCCTGCTCGACCAGTTCATGGATCAGCTGGGCCATGTCTCCTCCAAAGATGCAATGCGTAAAGATTCATCATTGAGAAAATCTGCCTCGGGTTCATTGACAAGCGTCAATGGATATTGCTTGAAGGTCTCTGTCGTCAGTCAACACAACACCGGGGGCAGCATGTCAAATTGACATAAATGCATGATCGTGACACCGATAACCCGGCTTCGACACGCGCACCGCCGCGACGGGCCGCACCAGTGCAGGAGACGCCAGCGCCATGAATGCTCCGCTGTTGACCACGCCGCGCGTGGAACCGTTCTTTTTCGACGCTGAGCCGGGCACGCGTTTCAGCCTGTACCACGCGCCCAATCCCCAGGTCGCGCCGCGCGGCGCCATTCTGTATGTTCATCCCTTTGCCGAGGAGCTGAATCGCACCCGGCGCATGGCCGCCATGCAGTCGCGCGCCTTTGCCGAACTGGGCTACGCCGTGCTGCAGATCGACCTGTTCGGCTGCGGCGACAGCTGCGGCGAGTTCAACGCCGGGCGCTGGCAGATCTGGCGCGCCGACCTCGAGCTGGCCGCCGCCTGGCTGGCCGAGCGCGGCACCGGTCCGCTGACCCTGTGGGGCCTGCGCCTGGGCGGCCTGCTCGCGCTCGACGTCGCCGCCGCCCTCAAGCCGCGCCGCCTGCTGCTCTGGCAACCCTACCTGAGCGGACGCACCTGCATCAACCAGTTCCTGCGCCTGTCCGAGCAGCTGCGCGATCCGGCCCCGGGCGCGCCGCGCAGCACTTCGGCCCTGCGCGCCCAGCTCGCGGTGCACGGCGTGATCGAGGTCGCCGGCTACGAAGTGGCGGTGCCGCTGGTGAAGGCGATCGACGCCTGCGACGCCGCACAGATCGCGCTGCCGCCCTGCACCATCCACTGGTTCGGCTACGGCGGCCCGGCGCCGCAGCGGGCCGAGGCGGGCGCCGCGCGCATGAAGGAGCACTGGGCCGAGGCCGGCGTCGCGCTGTACTACCGCCAGTTCGACGGCAGCCCTGGCTGGAGCGCTGATGCGAACACGGCGGGCCACCTCGACTGCCCGGAGCTGCGCGAGGCCACGACCATGCTGTTCGCGGGAGACTGTCCATGAAACTCGAACAACGCGCCCTGCGCTTCCAGTGCGGGGGCAATGCCCTGATCGGCATCGTCGACGTGCCCGAACGGCCGCTCGGGCGCGGCCTCCTGATGCTGGCCGACAGCCGCCAGTACCGCACCGGCAGCCACCGCCAGTTCACCCTGCTCGCGCGCCTGCTGGCGGGACGCGGGATCGCGGTGCTGCGCTTCGACCGCCTCGGGGCCGGCGACAGCGAAGGCCGGACCTGCGAGCAGGATGGCGGCGCCGACATCGCCAGCGCGATGAAAGAATTTTTCATCCATGTACCCGAAATGAAAGAATCTGTCATCCTCGCTGCCGGAGATGCGGCAGCCAGCGCGGCCATGTACGCGGCCGGCGACCCGCGGGTGGCCGGGCTGGCGCTGTTCAATCCCGAGCTGGCCCAGGCCGGCCGCCCCGCCAACGGCGCCACCTTGCGCACCATCGGCAAATACGCTCCCAGCCTGCTGCGCCGCCACCTGCCGGTGCTGCGCCATGGCTTCGGCCTGCGCGGGCCGGCGCTTGCGCCCGATCTGGCGCGCGCCTTCGATGCCTACGAGGGCCACATCCTGCTGGTCCTGGCCGGTGGCGAGCCCCTCGTCGAGCAGGGCGCGCGCCTGCTCGAAGTGCAGCGTGCGCGCTGCCGGCGGGTCGAGATCGCCGGCGCCGACGGCGCCTTCAGCCGCAGCGCCTGGCGCGAAGCCGTGGCCGCGGCCAGCGCGAGCTGGCTGACCTCCTGGTAGACACCGGCGAAAACCGGGCTGAAAACGGCCCAGGGACAGGACGCGGAAGGCCCAAATCGACTATAGTGATGCCTCTGTACAAATAGTAGAGTTGTCATGAAATTTGATGTCGCAATTGTCGGCAGCGGTCTGGCCGGCTTGTCGGTCGCCTTGCACCTCGCGCAAACACGCAAGGTCGCGATCATCTCGAAACGTGAACTGCTCGACGGCGCGAGCAACTGGGCGCAGGGGGGCATCGCCGCGGTGCTCGATTCCGGCGACAGCCACGACCAGCACATCGCCGATACCCTGGTCGCCGGCGCCGGCCTGTGCGACGAGGCGGCCACGCGCTACATCGTCGAACACGGACGCGCGGCCATCGAATGGCTGATCGAACAGGGCGTGCCCTTCACCCGCGACGCCTCCGCCGAGCTGGGCTTCCACCTGACGCGCGAAGGCGGCCACAGCCAGCGCCGCATCATCCACGCCGCCGACGCCACCGGCCACGCGGTCCAGGTCACCCTCGAACAGAAGGTGCGCGCGCACCCGAACATCACGCTGTTCGAACACCACTGCGCGATCGACGTCATCACGTCCGACAAGCTCACCGGCAAGGGCGTACACGGCGGCACCCCTAGCCTGGTCGGCCAGCCGCGCTGCCACGGCCTCTACGTCCAGGACGAAAAGAGCGGCAAGGTGCTGACCTTCGAGGCCGAGCACACCGTGCTGGCCACCGGCGGCGCCGGCAAGGTCTACCTGTACACGACGAATCCGGACACCGCCACCGGCGACGGCATCGCGATGGCCTGGCGCGCCGGCTGCCGCGTGTCGAACATGGAATTCATCCAGTTCCACCCGACCTGCCTCTACCACCCGTATGCGAAATCCTTCCTGATCACCGAGGCGATCCGCGGCGAGGGCGGCGTCCTGAAGCTGCCTGCGGAAGCCGGCGTCGCGGCCGGCACGCGCTTCATGCCGGCCCACGACGAGCGCGGCGAACTGGCGCCGCGCGACGTGGTCGCGCGTGCGATCGACTTCGAGATGAAGAAGCGCGGCCTGGACTACGTCCACCTCGACATCAGCCATCAAAGCCCCGAGTTCCTGAAGGAGCACTTCCCGACCATTTACGCGCGCTGCCTGGAACTGGGCATCGACATCACGAAGGAACCCATTCCCGTCGTGCCGGCGGTCCACTTCACCTGCGGCGGCGTGGTGACGGACCTGGCCGGACGCACCGACATCCCCGGCCTGTACGCGGTTGGCGAAACGGCCTGCACCGGCCTGCACGGCGCCAACCGCCTGGCCAGCAATTCGCTGCTCGAATGCGTGGTCGTGGGCCGCGCCTGCGCCAGCCAGATCGCGGCTGCGCCGACGGTCGAGAACCCGACGCTGCCGCCCTGGGACGAAAGCCGCGTCACCAACGCCGACGAGGAGGTGGTGATCGCCCACAACTGGGACGAGCTGCGCCGCTTCATGTGGAATTACGTCGGCATCGTGCGCACCACCAAGCGCCTGGAGCGCGCCCAGCACCGCATCGCGCTGCTGAAGGAAGAGATCGACGAGTATTACCGCAACTTCCGCATCACGCACGACCTGCTGGAGCTGCGCAACCTGGTCGACGTCGCCTCGCTGATCGTCAACAGCGCGCTGTCGCGCCACGAAAGCCGCGGCCTGCATTATTCGCGCGATTATCCGGACACCCTGCCCAAGGCGCTGCCGAGCGTGCTGACGCCGTCGCGGCGCTGAAGTCCGGTATCCTTCCTTTCCCGGCCCGCCGTCCCGCGGGCCGTTTTCCCTGCTGCCCATGAACCGACGACTCACCGCCTCGACCGCCCTGCTCCTGACCGTGCCGCCCGTGCTCTGGGCCGGCAACGCCATCGTCGGGCGCCTGGTGCGCGACGCCGTGCCGCCGATGACGCTGAACCTGCTGCGCTGGACCATCGCCCTGGTGATCCTGCTGCCGCTCGGGCGCGCCGCCCTGCGCCAGGGCAGCGGCGCGCTGGCGAACTGGCGCCGCTACAGCCTGCTCGGCCTGTTCGGTATCGGCCTGTACAACTCCCTGCAATACCTGGCGCTGCAGAGCTCGACCCCGATCAACGTCACCCTGGTCGCCTCGGGCATGCCGGTCTGGATGCTGCTGGTCGGCCGGCTGTTCTTCAAGGTGCAGGTCAGGCCGCGCCAGATCGCCGGCGCGGTCCTTTCCATCGTCGGCGTGCTGGTGGTGCTGTGCCGCGGCGACATCCACCAGCTCGCGGCGCTGCGCCTGGTCGCGGGCGACCTCTACATGATCCTGGCGACGATCGCATGGTCTTTCTACAGCTGGCTCCTGATGCAGCAGCCCGACGTGCCGGCGGTGCGCGCCGACTGGGCCGCCTTCCTGCTGGTCCAGGTCGGCTATGGCGTGCTGTGGTGCGGCGCGCTGTCCGGTGCCGAGGCGCTCGTCGGCGGCATCGAGGTCGCCTGGAGCTGGCAGGTGGTGGCAGCCCTGCTGTACGTGGCGATCGGCCCGGCCATCCTGGCCATGCGCTGCTGGGGCGCGGGCGTGCAGCGCGCCGGACCGACCCTGGGCTCCTTCTTCATCAACCTGACCCCGCTGTTCACGGCCCTGCTGTCATCAAGCTTCCTGGGCGAGGCGCCCCACCTTTACCATGCGCTGGCCTTCCTCCTGATCGTCGGCGGCATCGCGGTGTCGGCGCGCTAGTACCGGATCGCGGCGGCTTGTCCCACAGCCGAAGCGGGGTTTCGCCTACAGGAAACGTGTGTTAGCCGACCCGGCAAGAATGCTACGATCCCAGCGGACAGGAGGATGAAAGCAAGATGGCTGAAGGTTTCACGATACATGACAGGACAGCAGAAGCGGCTGGCAGGCTGGCCGATCAGCTGGCGGAATTCCTGGCGCGCCATCCGAAGACCCTGGTCCTGACGGGCGCCGGGCTGTCGACCGCCTCGGGCATACCCGACTACCGTGACCGCGATGGCGTGCGCCGCGGCCGCCAGCCGATCCAGGGCCCCGAATTTCGCCGCTCCGAGCTGGTGCGGCGGCGCTACTGGGCGCGCAGCATGATCGGCTGGCCGGTGCTGGCCAAGGCCTGCCCGAATGCCGGGCACGAGGCACTGGCCGCGCTCGAAGGCGCCGGGCGCATCGGCTCGCTGCTCACGCAGAACGTCGACGGCCTGCACCAGCAGGCCGGCAGCCACGTGGTACTGGAACTGCACGGGAACATCCATTCAGTGGTCTGCCTCGATTGCGGCGCCCGCATGCCGCGCGCTTTCGTGCAGCAGCAACTGGTCGAGGCGAACCCGCAACTGGCCGGCGCCATGGCCACGCCGCTGCCGGACGGCGACGCCCAGGTCGAGCCGGAGGCGCTGGAGGATTTCCACCTGCCCTGGTGCCCGCATTGCAACGGCACCTTGATGCCGGACGTGGTCTTTTTCGGCGACAACGTACCGCCGCCGCGCACGGGCTGCGCGCTGGCCCAAATGGAGGCAGCCGACGGCCTGCTGGTGGTCGGCTCCTCGCTCATGGTGTATTCGGGTTTCCGCTTCTGCCGCCTGGCGGCCGAGAGCGGCAAGCCGATCGCCGCCGTCAACCTCGGGCGCACCCGTGCCGACCACCTGATCTCCCTGAAGCTCGAGGAGTCGGCCGAGGCCCTGCTGCCGCGGGTGGCCCAACTGCTGCGCGCCGATAACGCGCCGCTGCCGATCAGCGAAATCAAGGAAAAGGGGGAACTGTGAGGACATCGACTCGCACCGAACGCAGCAACTGGCAAGGCAAGGCCCTGGTCGGTGGCCTGGCCCTGGCCGCATCCTGTTTCTACGTGCGCGCGAAAACGGCGCAGGCCGAACGCCAGAACCCGCCGCGCGGACGCTTCGTCGCGGTCGACGGGGTGCGCCTGCACTATGTCGAACGCGGCAGCGGCCCGGTGGTGGTGCTGTTGCACGGCAACGGCGTGGTCGCCAACGATTTCGAGACCAGCGGCGTGGTCGACAGCCTGGCCGACCGCTACCGGGTGATCGCCTTCGACCGCCCTGGCTACGGCTACAGCGAGCGGCCGCGCACCACCGTGTGGACGCCCGACGCCCAGGTGCGCCTGCTGCATCACGCGCTGCAGGAACTGAAGATCGATTCGGCCATCGTGGTCGGCCACTCCTGGGGCACGATGGTGGCCATGGCGATGGGCCTGCAGGTGCCCGACTTCGTGCGCGGCCTGGTGCTGCTGTCGGGCTACTACTATCCGACGTTGCGCCCCGACGTGCCGATCGTGGCGCAGCCGGCCATTCCCGTCCTTGGCGACATCATGCGCCACACGATCTCGCCGCTGGTCTCGCGCCTGCTCTGGCCGCTGCTCTCGAAGCACGTGTTTTCGCCAATGAAGGTGTCCGAGCGTTTCCGGGAGCTGCCGGTCTGGATGCTGCTGCGCCCCAAGCAGCTGCGTGCGAGTGGCGCCGAGGCCGCGCTGATGGCGCCGGCCGCGATCTCGCTCTCGAAGCGCTACGGCCAGCTGCGCGTACCGGTGCAGATCCTGACCGGGACCCAGGACAAGATGGTCAGGGGCTCGAAGCACTCCGAGCGCCTGCATGAGGCCTTGCAGGCCACAGGCCATGAAAGCGAGCTGACGCTGGAGCCGGGCGTGGGTCACATGGTGCACTACGCGCATCCGGAACTGGTCGCGCGCGCCGTCGACGCGATTGCGAACCAGGTGGGCGAGCCGGTGGTGCTGCGCAGCGCGCGCGCCGAGGCCCTGGCGCGGGCCGGGGAAAGCGGGGTCTGAGGCGCAGCTTCACCAGCCAATGAAAAAAGGGCGGCGTCCATCGGATCGCCCGCCCTTTCTTGTCCCTGGCCGAAGCCCGCTCAGCCGACGATACGCAGCGAGTAATCCGTTGCGCGCACGTCCTTGGTCAGGCTGCCGATCGAGATGCGGTCGACGCCGGTCTCGGCGATCGCGCGCACGGTCTGCAAATTGATGCCGCCCGAGGCTTCCAGCAGCGCCCTGCCGGCGTTCACCTTGACCGCCTCGCGCATCATGTCGAGGTCGAAGTTGTCGAGCAGGACGGACTGCACGCCGGCCGCCAGCGCTTCCTCGAGCTGGGCGATGGTCTCCACTTCGATCTGCACCGGAACGTTGGCACCCCGGCCGGCATTCAGCGCATTCGCGTTCTCCAGCGCGCGCGTGACGCCGCCGGCGGCCGCGATGTGGTTCTCCTTGATCAGGATGCCGTCGTACAAGGCCATGCGCTGGTTCTTGCCGCCGCCGACGCGCACCGCGTACTTCTGCGCCTGGCGCAGGCCCGGCAGGGTCTTGCGGGTGTCGAGGATGGCGGCGTTCGTCCCCGCGATCACGTCCACATACTTGCGGGTGGCGGAGGCCACGCCCGAGAGCAGCTGCATGAAGTTCAGGGCGGCGCGTTCGGCGGTGAACAGCGAGCGGGGCGAGCCCTCGATGGTGCAGACCACGCTGTCCGCCGTCATCAGGTCGCCTTCGGCGTACTGCCAGGCGATCTCGATGTCCTGGTCGATGGCCAGCATCACGCCCTCGAACCAGGGTGCGCCGCACAGCACGGCTTCCTCGCGCACGATGACGCGCGCCTTCGCCCGTGGCTCGGTGGGAACGAGCAGGCCGGTCAGGTCGCCGGTGCCGACGTCTTCCAGCAGCGCGGCCAGGATGTTCTGCTCGAAAGCGGCCTGCAGCTTTTCGTCGAACTGGTCGTGGGGATTGCGTAGATTAGTCGATGCGGTCGTCATGCGGGGCCTACTCCCGAAAACAGTTGGGTATTGTTCTCCAGCGCGCCTTGCGGCAGCGCCTTCGCTTTCTTGGCGGCGGCGAAATCGAGCATGCGGTCGATCGCGCGCACGGCCTGGCGGCCGGTTTCCGTGTCGACGAAGACTTCGTTCGTGCCGCTTTCCACGCCGTTTTCCAATGCGTCGGCCAGGTTCTTCAGGCCGTTCATGGCCATCCACGGGCAATGCGCGCAGCTCTTGCAGGTCGCGCTGTTGCCGGCGGTCGGCGCTTCGATGAAGGTCTTGCCCGGTGCGGCCATGCGCATCTTGTGCAGGATGCCGTTGTCGGTGGCGACGATGAAGGTGGTAGCATCCATCGTCTGGGCGGCATTGATCAGTTGGGTGGTCGAGCCGACCACGTCGGCCTGGGCCACTACATTGCTCGGCGACTCGGGGTGCACCAGCACTTTCGCATCCGGATGCTGGGCCTTCAGGAGGTCGAGCTCGATGCCCTTGAACTCGTCGTGCACCAGGCAGGACCCCTGCCACAGCAGCATGTCGGCGCCGGTCTGCTTCTGGATGTACGAGCCCAGGTGGCGGTCGGGCGCCCACAGGATCTTCTTGCCCTGCTCGTGCAGGTGCCTGACGATGTCCAGGCCGATCGAGGACGTCACCATCCAGTCGGCGCGCGCCTTCACGGCGGCGCTGGTGTTGGCGTAGACGACCACGGTGCGGTCCGGATGCTGGTCGCAGAAGGCCGCGAATTCCTCGGCCGGGCAACCCAGGTCGAGCGAACAGGTCGCTTCCAGGTCGGGCATCAGGATGGTCTTTTCCGGGCTGAGGATCTTGGCGGTCTCGCCCATGAAGCGCACACCGGCCACCACCAGGGTCCTGGCCGGATGGTCGCGGCCGAAGCGCGCCATTTCGAGCGAATCGGAGACGCAGCCGCCGGTTTCCTCGGCCAGGTCCTGCAGGTCGGGGTCGACGTAGTAGTGGGCGACCAGGACCGCTTCCTTTTCCTTCAGCAGGCGGCGGATGCGCTCCTTCAGTTCGCGTTTTTCCTCGAGCGACGGGGTGGCGGGGACCTTGGCCCAGGCGTGGGCGGTGCAGGCGGCGCCGTCCTGGGGGTGGTCGTATTCGAAGGTCTTGATGGGGATGTTCATGCGAATATTCATCTCACATGCTTGCGTCGGCCCGCACCGCGGCAGGCCGACGCCGGTTGGACGCGTGGACGGGAAAACAGCCCAGTGGACTGTTTTGCGCCGTCCACCCTGGTACTTAATCGATGCCCTGGCTCTTCAGGTACTCTTCGTAGCTGCCGCGGAAGTCGACCACTTCGTTTTCCTTCACTTCGAGGACGCGGTTGGCCAGCGAGGAGACGAATTCGCGGTCGTGCGAGACGAAGACCAGGGTGCCTTCGTACTTGTCCAGCGCGATGTTGAGCGACTCGATCGATTCCATGTCCATGTGGTTGGTCGGTTCGTCGAGCAGCAGGACGTTGTGACGGCCCAGCATCAGCTTGCCGTACATCATGCGGCCCTTTTCGCCGCCGGACAGCACGCGCACCGACTTCTTGACCTCGTCGCCGCCGAACAGCAGGCGGCCGAGGATGGAACGCACGGCCTGGTCGTCGTCGCCTTCTTTCGTCCACTGGCCCATCCAGTCGGTGAGATTGGCGTCGGTGGCGAATTCCTCGGTCGGATCCTGCGGCATGTAGCCGACGTTGGCGTTTTCCGCCCACTTGACGCGGCCCTGGTCGGCGTCCAGCCCGGTGATGTCGGCGCCGCCAATGCAGCGCAGCAGCGTCGTCTTACCCGCACCGTTGGCGCCGATGATCGCGATGCGCTCGCCCGCCTCGACCATGATCGAGAAGTTCTTGAACAGCGTGCGGTCGTAGGACTTGGTCAGGCCCTCGGCTTCCACCGCCAGGCGGTGCAGCTTCTTCTCGCCTTCGAAGCGCACGAACGGGTAGGCGCGCGAGGACGGCTTGAATTCCTCGATCTTGATCTTGTCGATCATCTTCAGGCGCGAAGTCGCCTGGCGGGCCTTGGACTTGTTGGCCGAGAAGCGGCGCACGAAGTCCTGCAGTTCGGCGACCTTTTCCTTGGCCTTGGCGTTGTTGGCCAGCTGCTGGTTGCGCGCCTGGGTCGAGGCCAGCATGTAGTCGTCGTAGCTGCCCGGATAGACCTTCAGGGTGCCGTAATCCATGTCGGCGATGTGGGTGCAGACCTGGTTCAGGAAGTGACGGTCGTGCGAGATGATGATCATCGTCGAGTTGCGCTGGTTGAGGATGTCTTCCAGCCAGCGGATCGTGTGGATGTCCAGGTTGTTGGTCGGTTCGTCCAGCAGCAGGATGTCCGGATCCGAGAACAGGGCCTGGGCCAGCAGCACGCGCAGCTTCCAGCCCGGCGCCACGGCGCTCATCGGGCCCTGGTGCAGCTCGGTGCCGATGCCCAGGCCCAGCAGCAGTTCGCCGGCGCGCGCTTCGGCCGAGTAGCCGTCGTATTCGGCGACCTTGCCTTCCAGTTCGGCGGCTTTCATGTAGTCGTCGTCGGTGGCTTCCGGGTTGGCGTAGATGGCGTCGCGCTCGGCGATCGCGTTCCACAGCTCGGTGTGGCCCATCATGACGACGTCGAGCACGCGCACGTCCTCGTACGCGAACTGGTCCTGGCGCAGCTTGCCGAGGCGCTCGCCCGGGTCGAGGCTGACGTTGCCGGCCGACGGCTCGAGGTCGCCGCCGAGGATCTTCATGAAGGTCGACTTGCCGCAGCCGTTCGCGCCGATCAGGCCATAACGGTTGCCTTCGCCGAATTTGACGGAAATGTTCTCGAACAACGGCTTGGCGCCGAATTGCATCGTGATATTGGCTGTACTGAGCACGGGTAGAAACCTTTAAAGCGAAGTTTGCGCAAAGATTGCGATTAACCGTCTATTTTACCATCCAGGAAGGCAGCTGGCGGATGCGGGGACTGAAAAGATGGACGCCTTGGCAACGGACGAGCCGCACGCGGACGCAAGGCAAGGCGGCCTACCTGCCCGGCTTCAGGCGCAGCGCAGCGTCGGGTAATCCGACAGCGCGAGCGTGAAGCCCGTCTCGCCCGACTGGAGCCGTGCCTGGGCGCCGAAGGGAATCGTCACGCGGCGCGGCACGTGGCCGAAGCTCAGGCCGGTCAGCACCGGGATCGACAGCGTTGCGCGCAAATGCGCCAGCATCGCATCGAAATCGTAGCCATTGTCCAGGGCGCCGAGCCGGTAGCCGGAAAAGTCGCCCAGCACGAGGGCCTGCTGGCGCTCCAGCACCCCGGCCTGCATCAGTTGCAGCAGCATGCGCTCGACCCGGTAGGGATGCTCGGCGATGTCTTCGACGAAGAGGATGCCGTCGTCGATGCGCGGGAACCATTCGGTCCCGAGCAGCGACGTCAGCATCGCCAGGTTGCCGCCCCAAATGGTGCCCGAAACATCCACCTGGGGATTGCCGCAGGCCTGCTCGACGATGCGGTGGGCCGGGCCGGCCAGGCAGTCCCAGAACTGTTGCAAGGTGAAGTCGCAAGGCTCCTCGGCGCCGAAGTCCCCCGCCAGCAGCGGCCCCGCATAGCTGAGCACGCCAGTCTTCGCATACAGGCCCATCTGCAGCGCGGTGATGTCGGAATAGCCGACAAAGAGTTTGCCGCTGGCGGCCAGGCGCTCGAAGTCGATGCGCGGCAGCAGCCGCGTGAGTCCATAGCCGCCGCGCACCGCCATCACGAGCTGGATGTCGGGATCGTCGGCCGCATCGTAGAGCTGGCCGAGGCGGGCCTCGTCGGTGCCGCCGAAGCGCTGGTGCACGGCGTCGGGTCTGTAATAGTTGTGGACGAGGCAGCCCTGGGCCTCGAGGCGGGCGATGCCGCGCGCGACCGCGGCCTGGTCAGGCGTGTAGCCGGCGGGCGCGACGATCGCGACGCCGAGTCGGGAGGTGATCACTGTTTGACGAAGAAGCGCGGTGTTGAGTCGGGAGCCATCTTACCGCGCGCATGGGCGTCGATCAAGGCAAGCATCCGCTCGTTGAGCTGGGCCGGCAGGTCGTGGCCCATGCCCTCGATGACCTCGAGGCGCGCGCCCGGCACCTGGGCGGCCGTGTCTTCGCCACAGGCCAGCGGCACCAGCGGGTCGCAAGCGCCGTGGATCACCAGGGTCGGCACGGTGATCGAGGCCAGCAGTTCGCTGCGGTCGCCCGCGGCCGCCACGGCCAGCATCTGGCGCGTGACCCCGGCCGGGCAATAGCAGCGCCGCAGCGAACGCGCGGCGCGCCGGCGCAGCTGCTTGTCGGGCGTCGGGTAGGCTGGACTGCCGACCGCCTTCTGCAAGGCGACCGCCTGGTCGATGATGGCTTCCACGTCCTTCGGGTCGTCCGGCCGGCTCAGGAGGGCCTGGCGTGCCTGCGGCGTCGGGCCCGGCAGGCCGCGCCGGCCGCTGCTCGACATGATGGAGGTGAGGCTGAGCACGCGCTGCGGATGGCGGGCAGCCAGGATCTGGGCGATCATGCCGCCCATCGAGACGCCGACCAGGTGGGCGCGCGCGATCCCGAGTGCGGACAGGACGCCGAGGGCGTCCTCGGCCATGTCCTCGAGTCCGTAAGGCGGCTTGAACGGCAGGCCAAGGCGCGACTTGATCCAGCTCCAGACCAGGCTGGGCTTGCCGGCGCGGTCGAACTTGGTGGACAAGCCGCAATCGCGGTTGTCGAAGCGGATCACGTAGAAGCCCAGCTCGACCAGGCCGTCGACGAAGGCGTCGGGCCAGTTCGTGAGCTGCATGCCCAGGCCGTGCAGCAGCAGCACCGGCGTGGACTTGGCGTCCCCGGCGGTGTCGAAGGCGATGCGGATGCCATTGGCGGTCAGCGTCGGCATGGCGGCTGGGCCGGCAGGCCTGCACGGCGCCGGCGCTTGCTAAAGGAAGACAACGCTGAGGACAACGCTGAACACGGAGCTGAAAACAACGCTAAAGACAGAGCGAAAGACAAGGCTGGTCTCCTTCCGCTGCCAGGCGGCAGCGCGAGAACCAGCATAGCATTTTCAGCACGGCGGCGGCGCTCGCACAGGCGTGCGTGCGCCTGTGTTTACGATGCCACGATGCGGCGTGCGGCCGCGCGGCGTTCGGCGAAAAAGCCTTTCAGCATGGCGCTGGCGTCCTCGGCGAGCACGCCGCCGATGACCTCGGCATGGTGATTCAGCTGCGCGTGGGCGAACAGGTCGAGCACCGAGCCGCACACCCCGGTCTTGGGGTCGCTGGCCGCATACACGACGCGCGCCAGGCGCGCATGCATCATCGCGCCCGAGCACATGGCGCAAGGTTCCAGGGTCACGTAGAGTTCGCAGCCCGGGAGGCGGTAGTTGCCGAGCTTTTCGGCGGCGGCGCGCAGGGCGTTGACCTCGGCGTGGGCGGTCGGGTCGTGGCGCCCGATGGGCTGGTTGTAGCCGACCGCCACCACTTCCCCATCCTTGACGACAACGGCGCCGACCGGCACCTCGCCTTCGAGGCGGGCGCGCTCGGCCTGGGCCAGCGCCAGGCGCATGAAGGCGGCGTCGCGCTGCGCGGCAGCCGAGTCCACATTGGCCGACTGTACGACAGCCGGCTGCGCGGCCTGGGCTTGCGCCGGATCCGCCTCGAACGCTGCCGGTGGCACGGTATCAGGCATCGGTGATCTCGGCCCAGCAGTTCGGGGTCTCGTGCAGCACCAGCTTGTGCAGGCGCAGGCCGGTGCCGTAGCGGTCGGTATAGGCCGCCTTCAGGATCTCGAAGGCGACCTGGGCCAGGTTCTCGACCGTCGGAATGCGGTCGATGACGACCGTCTTGTGGCCGGGCAGGCTGGCGAGGAACTCGCGCACCCTGTCGTCCTTTTCGTAGACCAGGAAGGCATGGTCCCAGACGTCGACCAGGTGCTCCTTGGCGAGCGCCTTGATGTCGGAGAAGTCCATGATCATGCCGTTGTCGGAATTGCCATCGAGCTGGATGACCGCGCCGACCAGCGTGATCTCCAGGGTATAGCGGTGCCCGTGCAGGTTGCGGCACTGGCTCTTGTGGTCGGGAATCCGGTGGCCGGCGTCGAATTCGAGCTTGCGGGTAATGGTCAGCATCAGCTTTTTACTCTGTTATGGTATCTGTAGCAATTTATGGGTCTGGAGGCTGAGCTTCCACTTCGGATTCCGGCGGCAGGTCTCGATGGCCAGGCGCGTGTTCTGGGCGGCCAGCGGGCCGTCCATCGGCTGGACAAAGAAGTTCTCGAAGTCCAGGTGCTCGTAGGCGGCCAGGTCCTGGTTCGCCTGCGGAATCACGACCTTGATCTCGTTGCCCTTCTCGACCACCAGCTTCGAGCCCATCTTCGGGCTGACGCAGATCCAGTCGACGCCGGGCGGCACCGGCAGGGTGCCGTTGGTCTCGATGGCGATCGTGAAGCCGCGCGCGTGCATGGCCTCGATCAGCGCCGCGTCCAGCTGCAGCAGGGGCTCGCCGCCGGTGAACACCACGTACTTCGATGGCGCATACGTGGCCGGCCACAGGCTGTCGATCTCGGCGGCCAGGCTGGCGTCGTCGCGGAACTTGCCGCCGCGCTCGCCGTCGGTGCCGACGAAGTCGGTGTCGCAGAACTGGCAGATCGAGCTTGCGCGGTCCGCCTCGCGGCCGCTCCACAGGTTACAGCCGGAAAAACGGCAGAACACGGCAGGACGCCCGGCGTGGGCTCCCTCGCCCTGCAGGGTATAGAAAATCTCTTTGATGCTGTAAGTCACAGTAAGCCTCTCGTCAACCTTCCATTATAACCGCGCGGAAGGCTCTTTGCCGACCTCCGGGCCCTGCCAGCGGCGGTGCTGTTGGAATTGCCATACAGCACGCATATTGACCATCTGCAAGGTATGCAATGGCGACAAGCAGTAACTTGAGTGCCGGAAAGTTCTGATAACCCGTCGGAAGGATCGTCATGAAGACAGCACTCACCCGCTCGGCGGGCTTCCTGCCCGCCCTGCTCATCCTGGGCGCCAGCGTGGCCGCGGCCGGCATGCCGGGCGGGCTGTTCCCGTCGTCCACCCTGGGCGCCCTGGTCTGGCTGCTGGCCGCCGCCGGCGGGGCCTGCCTGCTGCTGCGCCATGGCATCGATCTCGACGACAAGGCGCGCGACATGGCCGCCCGGCTCTGCCTGGAGCAGAAAGCCCGCGCCAGCCTCGAATCGACGCTGGCCGACACCCAGGCCATCCTGGCCCGGGTCTTGCGCCAGCAGGAAGGCGCGCGCGACGCCGAGCGCAGCCGCATCGCGCGCGATATCGACGAGGACCTGGGCCAGACCCTGTACGCACTGCGCGCCGAGCTGGCCCTGCTGCAGGTGGCCAGCTGCGGCATCCACCCCTCCACCCACCAGAAAGCGAGCGCGATGATCGTCACCCTCGACCTGGCCCTGCGCTCGCTGCGCGCGTTGGTCGGCGACCTGCGCCCGCTGGCCCCGGGCCAGGACCTGGCCCGGGCCATCGCCGAGCAACTGTCGGAATTCACCCGCATCAACGGCATCGAGCACTGTTTCCAGCTCGACCCGATGGACAGCGCCGCCGCGTCCGAGCCGGGGCTCGATGCCCTGCTCTACCGTGTGCTGCAGGAAACGCTGTCGGACCTGGCGCGCGCGGCCGGCGCCACCGAGGTGCGGGTCCGCCTGACCCGCGCCGCAGGCGGCATTACACTCAGCATCGAGGACGACGGCCCCGCCGACGCCAGCGGCGCGCGCCGCCAGGCAAGCCTGCGCGAGCGCCTGCGCGCCGTCGGCGGCGCCCTCCAGGTGGAAAGCGGAGGCGGTGGCGGCCGCCGGATTGCCATCGTTTTACCCGGTCCGCATGGCGTGCTGGCCGGCTGAGAAGTCAATCCTGTGACTATTGCCGCAAGTCAATGGAGCTGAAGACTTGAGGTAGCAGAATCGGTTCTTGTCAGCAATCAATAGATTGCTCAACAGATACCTGATAAGGCCGCCACATGACCAGCACAACCTTGCATCGCCTGATCGAAAGCACACCCAACCTTCTTTCGCCCGGCAAGGATCTGGCTTTCGCTCACCAGTTAATGGAGATGCTGGCGATCCCGGTGTTTGTGCTGGACAGCAATGCCCACGTCCTGATCTGGAACCGGGCCTGCGAGCGCCTCACCGGCGTGCCCGCCGAGGAGATCATCGGCACCGACAATCACTGGCGCAGCTTCTACGAACAGCCGCGCCCGACCCTGGCCGACCTGGTGCTGCAGAACCGCACCGACGAAATCCGCCATATCTACCCGCGCCACAGCAAGACCTCGCACATGCAGTCCCATCTGTCGATCGAGACCTGGTGCGACATGCCGCGCGCCGGCAAGCGCCGCTACCTGGCCGCGGACGCCAGCCCGATCCTGGACGAGAAGGGGCAGTTGAAGGCGGTGGTCGAGTCGCTGCGCGACCTCACCGAGGAAAAAATGGCCCGGATCGCGCTCGAAAAGCTGGCAACCCGCGACGGCCTGACCGGCCTGGCAAACCGCCGCTGCTTCGACGACACCCTCAACGCCGAGTGGCAGCGCGCCTTGCGCCAGCGCCAGCCGCTGTCGCTGCTGATGGTCGACGTCGACAACTTCAAGGCCTACAACGACGCCAACGGCCACCTCGGCGGCGACGAATGCCTGAAACGCATCGCCACCGCGGTGGCCAGCGAGATGCGCGCCAACGACCTCGTCGCGCGCTACGGCGGCGAGGAGTTTGCCGTGATCCTGCCGAACCAGTCGCTCAAGGGCGCCTCCATCGTCGCCGAGCGCATCCGGCGCCGGGTCGAGCAGCTGCGCGTGCCCCTGTACGGCGCGGCGGGCCATGCGCCGCTGCAGCACGTGACGGTGTCGATCGGCGCCGCCACCGCGATCGCCGGCCCGGACAACGACGCCAGCCAGCTCGTGGCGATCGCCGACGCCGCCCTCTACCGCGCCAAGCACCTGGGGCGCAACCGGATCAGCCTGCCGATGCCGGACCACGGGCCGGTCTGAGGCGCGGGCCGCATGGTCCGCCCGGGCGCGGCGCCGTTTGCCTGCGGCCCGGCATGCATACCTGATAACGCTGTTAATTCCTTAGGGAATATCTTATGCTTCGCGCTGGATTTTTTCCCAAGGAGCCAGTGTGTCCAAATTTATCCCGATGGCGCTGCTCGCGCTGTCCGCACCCAGCATCGCGCTTCCGGCGCTGGCCGCGCCGGCCAGGCCCGCCGCAGCCAGCGCCGGCGACGTCCTGCCTTTCAAGGCCGCCGAAAAGACCCTGTCCAACGGCCTGAAGATCATCGTCGTGCCGACCGGCTTCCCGAACCTGGTGTCGGTGACGATTCCCGTGCAGACCGGTTCGCGCAACGAGGTCGAGCCGGGCAAGTCGGGCTTCGCCCACTTCTTCGAACACATGATGTTCCGCGGTACGCCCAGCTATCCGCCCGAGAAGTACCAGAAGGTCATCACGCAGGCCGGCGCGCGCCAGAACGCCTACACCAGCGACGACCTGACCAATTACTACACCACCTTCGCCAAGGAAGACCTGGAAACCGTGCTGAAGGTCGAGGCCGACCGCTTCCAGCACCTGTCCTATTCCGTAGAGGCGTTCAAGACCGAGTCGCGCGCCGTGCTGGGCGAGTACAACAAGAACAGCGCGAACCCGATGCAGAAGCTGTTCGAGGTCCAGCGCGACGCCGCCTTCACGACCCACACCTACAAGCACACCACGATGGGCTTCCTCAAGGACATCGAGGACATGCCCAACCAGTACGAGTACTCGAAGGTCTTCTTCGACCGCTGGTACCGCCCCGAGAAGACCACCATCATCGTCGCCGGCGACGTCGAGCCGCAAAAGGCCATCGCCCTGGTCGAGAAGTACTGGTCGAAGTGGCAGAAAGGCAGCTACAACGCGCCGGTGCCGGCCGAACCCGCACCGCGCGGCGCCCAGTACCGCCATGTGCCATGGCCGGCCCCGACCCTGCCGCTGGTGACCGTCGCCTTCCGCGCGCCGGCCTTCTCCGACACCGCGAAGGACCAGGCCGCGCTCTCGATGCTGCTCTCGCTCTCCTTCGGCCCGACCTCGCCGCTGTACAAGCGCCTGGTGCAGGACGAGCAGAAGGTCGACCAGCTGTTCGACTACACCCCGAACCGCGTCGATCCGACCCTGGCCACCATCGGCGCGCGCGTGAAAAAGCCGGCCGACGCGCTCTACGTACGCGACGCCATCCTGCAGACGATCGCGAGCCTGCGCGACACCCCGGTCAGCGACAAGGAACTGGCGGACGCGAAATCGGCCAACAAGTACGGTCTGGTGCGCTCGCTCGACAACACCGAGCAGATCGCCGCCACGCTGGCCTCCTACGTCCACTTCAACCGTTCCTACGGCACCCTGAACCGCTACTACCGCCTGGTCGACAGCCTGACCCCGGCCGACCTGCAGCATGCCGCGCGCAAGTACCTGGTCGACGACGGCATGGTCGTGACCACCCTGGCGCACGACGCCCTGCCGCAGGGAATCGAGGCACTGCCGAAGCTGGCCACCCTGGCGCCGAAGGCCACGGACGCGAAGTTCGACGTGCTGGTACAGAAGTCGGCGCTGCCGCAGGTGCGCTTCAAGCTGCTGTTTGCGGCCGGTTCCGCGCACGATCCGAAAGGCAAGGAAGGCCTCGCGGCCCTGACCGCCTCGATGGTCGCCGAAGCCGGTTCGCGCGAGCGCAAGATCGACGAGATCACCAAGTCCCTGTTCCCGCTCGCGGGCAGCTTCTCGGACCAGGTCGACAAGGAAATGACGACCTTCACCGGCTCCATCCACAAGGACAAGTGGAGCGAATTCCTGGATATCGCGCTGCCGATGCTGCTCGAGCCGGGTTTCCGCGAGGAGGACTTCCGCCGCGTGAAGGACGCCCAGAAGAACGCCCTGGTACTCGACCTGAAGGACAATAACGAGGAAGAGTTCGGCAAGGAGCGCCTGCAGGCCAATGTCTACGCCGGAAGCGGCTACGGCCATCCGGTGCTGGGCACCGTGAAGGGCATCGACTCCATCACCCTGGACGACGTCAAGGCCTTCTACCGCCAGGCCTACACGCAGGGCGCCGTACGCGTCGGCATCTCGGGCGACGTCAGCGACGCCATGATCGCGGCGCTGAAGACCGGGCTGGCGCGCCTGCCGCAAGGCGGCGGTTTGCCGGCCACCGGCGTGCCGCTGGGCCGCAAGCCGCAAGGCCTGGAAGTCGAGATCATCGAGAAGAACACCCGCGCCACCGCGATTTCCTTCGGCCTGCCGCTGGAAGTAACGCGCCGTCACCCGGACTTCCCGGCGCTGTGGCTGGCCAAGACCTGGCTGGGCGAACACCGCGCCTCGAGCGGCCAGCTCTACCAGCGCGTGCGCGAACTGCGCGGCCTGAACTACGGCGATTACGCCTACATCGAAGCCTTCCCCGGCGGCATGTACGGCTTCTTCCCGCGCCCCAACCTGGGCCGCAAGGCGCAACTGTTCGAAGTCTGGATCCGTCCGGTGGCGCCGCAAAACGCCCACTTCGCGCTGCGCCTGGCGCTGTCGGAACTGGGCAAGCTGGTCGACAACGGCATGAGCCAGGAAGACTTCGAGGTCACCCGCGGCTACCTGATGAAGAACGTGTTCGTGATGACCGCGACCCAGGACCAGCGCCTCGGCTACGCCCTCGATTCGCAGTGGTACGGCACGCCGGAATTCACCCAGATGATGCGTGAAGGCCTGGCGAAGCTGACCGTCGCCGACGTCAACGCGGCGATCCGCAAGCACCTGTCGGCAACGAACCTGTCCGTGGTGTTCATCACCAAGGACGCGGCCGGCCTCAAGCAGGCCCTGGTGTCGGATGCGTTCTCGCCGATCAAGTACGACGCGGCCAAGCCGCAGGCGGTGCTGGACGAAGACCAGGCGATCGGCAACATGAAGCTCGGGATCAAGGCCGAGAACGTGAAGATCACGCCGGCAGCCCAGGCTTTCGCCGAGTGATACGAGTTTAGCCGCGCTAAGGATCATCCAATTTCCGTAAGCGCGGCTAACCGAGCGAAACTGAGCGAGGTGGCAAGCGTGGAAACGCATGCCGCCAACAAAACGGGCGCCCGAGGGCGCCCGTTTTGTTGGCACTGAGCCGCCAGCCGGGGCTGGCGGGCCTCAAGCGGAGATCACGAGGTCATGCGGTCCCAGCCGTGACGAACGGCCGCCTTCATGTTTTCCCAGGTCGAACCGGTGCTTCCGGCGTGCTGCTTCTCCCAGTTGCTGCGCAGGTCGGGCTCCACTTCGTCCCATGGACGGTTGCGGTACAGGTCGCTGTTACGCATCTGCGAACCGTAGCTGTAGGCCGGCTTGTACTGGTCGTAGTCGCCGCCCATGCTGCTGTAGGTGGCGTTGTAGTGGTTGCGGTAGTAGGAATCGTCGTCGTCCATGGTCATGCGGTCCCAGCCATGGCGCACCGCCGACTTCATCTTTTCCCAGGTCGAACCGGTCGAGCTGCCGGCGCGGGTCGACCAGTCGCTCGACAGGTCGCTTTCGACGTCGTCCCACTTGCGGCCGCTGTATTTCTGGTTGCGCGCCATTTCAGAACCGTAGCTGTAGGCCGGCGCATAGTCCTCGTACGAGGCGCCGGTGGTGCCGTAGTTGCTGGTGAAGTGGTTGCGGTAGTAGTCGTCGTCGCTCATCATGCTCGAGCGGGCGGCACCGGCGCCGAGCTGTTCGACCTCGACCTCGGTGTGGCGCACCGTGTCGTGGATCTGCTGCTCGCGCTGGGACACTTCCTTGTTGACCATCACTTCCTCGACCACGCGCGCCGATTTCTCGATCACGGCTTCCTCGGCCGTTTCGCGCATCTCGATCGACTGCTCCTTGAAGGCGGTGGCGTCGGTCGTGCTGATCGGCTCGTCCACCGCCCGGCGCTGCACGTTCACGTGCTCTTCGCGCAGGCCGATCGACTCGTTCACCGGGGTTTCGACCACGCGCGAGAACACGCGCACGCCGCCGCGCTGGACTTCACGCTTGCCGACCTTGAGCTGTTCCTGCACCACGGGAATCGCTGCGGTGCTGGTGTCGCGCTGCTGGGAGCCGGTCAGGCTCGATGCCTGGGTCGCGGCGGCCGAACCTTCGAGCGCCGAACCCTGCAGGGAGGTGCCCGAGGCCGACGAAGCCTGCGAAGACAAACCTTGCGACGACGAGGCCGAAGCCGAGCCGCCCTGGCCGAGCGAGGTGCTGCTGCCCATGCTGGTCTGCAGGTTGCCGCTGCCGGAGCCATAGGTGCCACGGCTCAGTTCGTCGTTCGAGGACATCGGTTCCTGGTAGGTCGTGCCCATCGGGTTCGGGTCGTTCAGCGACTGCTGGTTCAGCGGCAGGCGGTCGGTGTCGGATTGCATCGACATCGAAGGCGAGCCCTGCAGGCCGCCTGCGCCGACGCCCATGACGCCCGCGCCGACCGAGTTCATGCTGCCGCCCATGCCGGCGCCGCTGGCCCATTTTTCAGACTGCTCGTCGATGTCGACCGGGCCGTAGCGCTCGACGATGTCGGCGGCGCGCTCGACTTCGGGCTCGCTGTCGGTGTTCACGGTCAGCACATGGTTGCCGCGTTCGATCGCCGTGCTGTACTTGGCGTGGTGCTCGTTGTTGTCGGTGCCGAAGATATCGCTGAAGAAGTTCTTGATGCTGGCCCCGATGCCCGGCTCGGTGCCGGCGTCGGTGGTGTCGGCCATGGTGGTGGTGCCAGAGGCCGCGATCGACGGATCCTCGTTGCCATGCGACAGGCGCACATCCTCGCGGGAGAAGCCCGACGAGAGCAATTCGTTCATCGCATTGGTAGCATCGTTATGGTTGTCGAAGACGGCAATCAGAGTATGTTGCATGATCATTCCTCCAGATATATTGGTCATTTCGTTGGCGGGGACCCGGATTCGTCGAAGCGTTCGACGTTGACCTGCTCGGCCTTGAGGACGACGGACTCCTGGTGATGTTCCTCGCGGCGGACCCGGGTGATATGGAGCTCTTCCTTGATGCGTACCCGCCGCTCGACCACCAGCACTTCCTCGAGAATCGGCACGATCAACGTGTCGCCATCGTGGCGGGTGGTAGGCGCCTCCTCGGGAGCGACGAGGCGGTCGACCGGGACGTGCCTGACCTCCACCTCCTCGCGCCCGAGGCGCTCGTCGATGGTGACCGGCTGTTCGACCACGGTCTTGTGGATGCGGACGCCGCGCCCGGTGTCCACCGTTCGGGTGCCGACCGCGAGCTGTTCCGCGACAACGGGAATCCGCAAGGGATCCTGTGCTGTCGGGTCTGACGGGTTTCCTGCCATCGGGTTGGGCTCCGTAAGGTCGCTGACGCGAGACCAGATCAGCTTACTCCAAACACCCGGGGGCTAGCGCACCATTGACCCCTATAAACGGATGAGGTTTTGAAGCACTGGATTTCGCACCGCGCCAGTCTGGATCGGCGCCGTTCGGAACGGAGGGGCCAGCGCGGGACGGACGCGGCGCATCCCGGGGAGGAGACGATGGCCGCGGCGGAGAGAGGCCGGGCGAGCGCATCGGCGTCGCCCGGAAGGGGGATCAGTTGAAGGGGTTGTCGACCTGTTCGACGTTCGGCGGCGGCAGGCGCTCGGGCAACTGCGCGCCTTCCATCCTGCCGACGATCTCGCCGAGCAGCGCGTGCAGGCGGCGCGCCAGGGCAAGGCCGGCCTGGTCCAGGGTCAGGTCGACGTCGCCCGACAGCGTGATGCGGTCGAGGCGGTTCTCGAGCATCAGGTCGCCGACGTGCACCACATCGGCTTCGTTCGCGAACGGCACGAAGGTTTTCTCGGATTTCTTCTTTGCGGTCATGGCATTCCTTTCTCGGGACGGCGCTCAGGACGAGCGCCCCTTCTTCTGGCGGATCTTCGGCAGCTTGAGCATGCGCTCCTTCTGCTTCTGGCTCAGCGAGGGCAGGAATTCGATGCCGACGATGCGCTCGAGTTCTGCCACCGGGATCACGTGGATATCGGCGTTCGCCCGGTTTTCCGTGAACCAGGCGGCGGCCAGCTTCTGGCGCGGACTGTACACCACTTTGTACAGGTGGCTGGGCACGATCACGTTGCCGACCTTGCGCAGGTTGGCGCCGAGGAAGGCCGGGCCCGTGATCACGTACAGCTGCCCTTCCTTCTTCGCCATCTTGCGCACCGCGCCTTCGATCGGCGCCCAGATATGGCGGTTGTGGTCGCTGTCCTGGGGCACCATGTTGGCCAGCGTGAAGCTCTCGCGCTGGGTGCGGCGGTCGGGCATGTCGCCGTTCGGCGCCAGGTGACCACGGTCGAAGCCGCTGCGCGCATAGTCGGACAGCTCCGCGCGCTGGGAACGCGGCAGGCGCGATTCGGCGTGGAAGTCGTTGTCGCGCTTCATGCCCTGGGCCGACTCGACGTTCTCGGCGCGCAGGTTTTCGGCCGACCACAAGGGCGTACGGGTGACGCCGGAATGCATGACCCCGAACACGCCGTAGCACAGCTCGCGGGTGGCGGTGGCCAGCTTGGGATTGCGGATCTCGGGAGCGCGCCCGTCGGCGTAGTGGTCGGGACAGCCGGTGGCGGCGGCCAGGCCGGGGCTGAGCAGCGCGCCGGCCAGGAGGGCGGCGCTGAAGAATCTGAGAAACATGTGTGCAGCGGAAAGAGTGTGGCGGGGCCGCATTGTAGCCGACACATAATCCCACACACTAGCCCAGGATGCGAGCATGCTGGACCGGCGCACGATAGCCTGTGCATTGTCCAGCGGAATCCTCTAGAATACGCGCTCTTTTGATAACATTCCGTAACGGAAACAAACGACCGTCAATGGAAAAGGCCCCGATCCCGGAGGACCTGCGGCGCTTTGTGCTGACCAGCATTCCGTCCGTACCCTTCCTCGAAGCGCTGCTGCTGCTGCGCGCCAATCCGGCCCGGCAATGGCACAGCGAGATGCTGGCGCAGCGCCTCTACGTACGCGAGCGCACCGCCCACGCACTGCTGGAGGACCTGTGCCGTGCGGGCATGGTCGGTCCCTGCGCCGACACGCCGCAAGCCTGTTACCAGTACCAGCCCAGCTCCGAGCACCTGCGCGAACGCATCGACGCGCTGGCCGACCTGTATGCCAGGCAGCTGGTCGAAGTCACCCTGCTCATCCACTCTACCCTCGACCGCAAGGCGCAACAATTCGCCGACGCCTTCAAACTGCGAAAGGATTCGTAAGTGGCGGAAACGATCTACCTCCTGTGCATCCTGACCTCGCTGGCCTGCGCCTGGCTGCTGTTCGCGAGCTACCGGCGCACCCGCCACCGGCTGCTGTTCTGGAGCGGGTCCTGCTTCGCGGTGATGACACTGAACAACCTGTTCCTCTTGCTCGACAAGATCGTCTTCCCCAACATCGACTTCCTGCCCGCCCGCCTAGTGAGCGCGCTGGTCGCGGTCGCCCTGCTGCTGTACGGCCTGATCTACGAGAAGGAATGACATGAACGGGAATGACATGACCGAACTGCTCACCGGGGCCATCACCATGGGCTCGCTCGTCATCGCGCTGTTCTTCCTGCGCTTCTGGCGCAATTCGGGCGACCGCTTTTTCATCTATTTCGCGCTGTCCTTCTTCATCGAAGGCCTGCACCGCCTGTACTCGGCCGTCCACGACAACGGCGGCGAGGATTCGCCCCTGCACTACCTGATCCGCCTGCTGGCCTATGGCCTGATCATCTGGGCGATCCTGGAAAAGAACCTGCCGCGCGAAATAGGACGCAGGCAAGGGTAGGCAAATCAGGCCGCGCACGGAGCGTGCGCCGGGCCCGGCTTGTCTCGGTGATAATGAAGTCATGATCCCAATGTGCATACGGAGGAAACCATGACCACGCCAGGACAGGGCGACCAGCAGGGCCAGCCCGAGGACAAGCAGTCCAAGACCGACAACCTGAACCGCTCGGAGAACCTGCTGCCGGGCGAGGAAGGCGCCGAGGACGGCCGCTTCGAGGTGGCCGAGGAAGTCAACCTCGACATGCAGTCGGACGACGCCCGCCGCGTCGGCCAGATGCCCGGCAGCATCACGGAGTCGCTGCCCGACACGGTCAGCACCGAACCGGAGAGCGAGGACAAGGGCACGCCCTGAAGCCGCCCTCCTCCCCAGCGCCTGCGCCGCGACCTGCCGCGCAGGCGTTTTTTTTGCTCATCGCTGCCGGACCACGACCGCCTGTACAGGCTGCGCTTACATCGTCACGCCCATGCGCAGGCCTTCGATGGTGTGCGCCTGCACGATGGGCTCGAGCCGGTCCACCACGCGGCAGGTGATGTGGCGGCGCAGTTCCGGCGCCAGGCTCTCGTAATAGGACCGGGTGAGCTGCAGGTCGTGCTTGTCGGCGTTGTGTCCGTCCGGCGCGTCGACGCCCAGCACGAAAACCGGCCGCGGCCGGTCCGAGACGTTGGCCGTGCCGCGGTGGATGGTCAGCGCCGAACGGGCCGAGATGTCTCCCATGCGCGGCAGCTTGCGCTGGGCGCGCGCCTCGTAGCGCGGCCAGGTCTCGCGCGGCGGGAACATCGGGTCGCCCCCCGCCAGGTCGTCCCACTGGGTGCCGGGCGCGATCTCGAAGGGGCCCATGTCCTCGTCCACGTCGACGGTGGTGATATTGAAGGCCAGGGAATTCAGGCGGCGCCCGACCAGGGTCTCGGGCGGCGACGCGAAGTCGCGGTGCCAGGGCTGGTGCAGCGCACCCGGCCCGGGAATGTCGAAGCCGGCCTCGACCACGCGGTATTCCGGTCCCAGCACCGCGCGGCAGACCGCGACGACCCAGGGGTGGCCGATGATGTCGGCGAAACCGGAGATGCGCTCCGGGTGGACCTCGACGTAATAGCGGCTGGGGCCGCGCTCCAGGGCGCCGCCCGGCTGGCGCCGCGCTTCCTCGAACAGCGTGGCGATGTCCTGCCCCAGGCGCTGGACCCACGGCCGTTCGAACGCGTCCTTGCAGGCGATGATGCCGTCACCGTAGAGGCTCCCCATGATGGTCGCCACGTCGTACGGGTCGGCGCTGTATGCTCCGTCTTGCATTGCTGTCTCCTCGGTTCTCGCTGTCTTGATGCACCTGCGTCGCATGCACCTGCGCACACTGGCGCCTTGCCATGCTACTCCGAAAAAATCGGCATCGCGACCGTCGGCCGGCGCCGATTGCCTCGCCTGTGGAAACAATGTCACAGTGCAAGCGCACAGGCATGGCAACTTTGAAAGGTTGACATCTCCGCGTGACGCTTTTACATTCTTATCCTGAGTACAACAAGACTGCCGGCGGCCATGCCGTTCCGGGCGGCGTATCGATGACCATCTGCATGCACCTGTCCGCGCCCGCCGCGGCCCCAGCGCTGCCGACCGCGGAGACCGGCCGGTGACCCCACGCCCCGCAGGCCTGATCCTGTTCGTCTGCGAACGCGAAGCATCCGATCCGGCCGTGGGCCAGGTCGGCGCCCAGCTCGGCCAGGACGTCGTGCGCGCCCGCTCGGCCAGCGAAGCGCTGGCCCAGGCGTGCGCCACCGACTTCGCCCTGATCCTGGTCGGCTATGCGGGCGACGCGGCGCGCCTGCTCGAGACCGTCGGCCTGATGCGCGCCAACCGCCGATCCAGCCATACCCCGATCGTCGTGCTCGGCGTACCCTCGGCGCCCGGCTTCCCGCTCGAGGACATGTACCAGGCCGGCGCCATCGCCGTGCTGAACGAGCCGGTGTCGCCGACCATCCTCGCGGCCAAGGCCCGCTTCTATGTCGGCGCCTTCAACACCGCCGCCGAGCGGCGCCGGGCCGAACGTGCGCTCGGCGCGGCGCGCGAGCGCCTCGAGACCATCCTCGCCGCCGCCAACCTCGCGGTATGGGAGTGGGACATCATGAACGACCGCGTGCACGGCGACGCGCGCCTGGCGGCGGTCTTCGGCGACGTGGTGCCGCCCGAAGCCCCGATGGCGGCGTATTTCGCGACCATCCATCCCGACGACCTGGCGGCCACGCGCACGCGCCTGGAAACGGCGCTGCGCCAGGGCGCCGGCTACGACGCCACCTTCCGCGTGCGTGCGCCGGGCGGGCGCTGGCGCTGGATCATCGCGCGCGGCCAGATCGCGGCGGGCCCCGACGGCCGGCCAGCCTCGGTCTCCGGCGTGGTGATCGACGCCACCCGCCAGTTCGAGGCCGAGCAGCAGCTGCGCGCCAGCGAGGAGCGCTACCGCAGGCTGTTCGACGCGATGGACGAGGCGATGTGCGTGATCGAGGTGATCTTCGACGCCGGCGGACGTCCCTGCGACTACCGCTTCCTCGAAACCAACCCCGCCTTCGCCGGCCAGACCGGGCTGGTCGACGCGGTCGGCCGGCGCATGCGCGACATCGCGCCCGAGCACGAACAGCACTGGTTCGACATCTTCGGTCGCGTCGTCGAGACCGGCGAGCCGGCGCGCTTCGTCAACGAGGCCCGCGCCCTGGGCCGCTGGTTCGACCTGTATGCGATGCGCATCGGCCCGGCCGGCGACCGGCGCGTCGCGGTCCTGTTCAAGGACATCACCGAACGCCGGACGGCCGAGGAGGAACTGCGCCGCCTGGCGGCCGACCTGGCCGAGGCGAACCGCCTGAAGACCGAATTCCTGGCGACCCTGGCGCACGAGTTGCGCAACCCGCTGGCGCCGATCCGCAGCGGCCTGCAGCTGCTGCGTCGCGCCGGAGCCGAATCGAGCACGGACGCAGCCACGCGCAACCGCGTGCATGCCATCATGGACCGCCAGCTCGACCAGCTGGTGCACCTGGTCGACGACCTGCTGGACGTGGCGCGCGTGAACCGCGGCCAGGTCGAGCTGCGCCGCGCCTGGATCGACCTGGGCGAGGTGCTGTCGGCGGCGGTCGACAGCAGCTTTCCCCTGATCGAGGCGGCCGGCCATGCGTTCACGCTGGACCCGCCCGCGGAACCGGTGCGCCTGTACGCCGACCCGACGCGCCTGACCCAGGTGGTCAGCAACCTGCTCAACAATGCCGCCCGCTACACCCCGCGCGGCGGCGCGATCGTGCTGGCAGCCGCGCGCGATGGCTTCGACGCGGTGATCACGGTCTCGGACAACGGCATCGGCATTCCCGCCGATGCGCTCGAGCGTGTGTTCCAGATGTTCACCCAGGTCGGCGACAAGGGCGCCCAGGGCGGCCTGGGCATCGGCCTGTCGCTGGTGCGCAGCCTGGTCGAGCTGCACGGCGGCAGCGTGACGGCCGCCAGCCCGGGGCCGGGCGCGGGCAGCAGGTTCACGGTGCGCCTGCCGCTGGCGTTCGATGACGCGCCGACACTCCCGCCCTTCGATTCGGCAGCGACGGTGCCGCCGCAGGATGCCGGGAGCCAGCGCATCCTCGTGGTCGACGACAACCGCGACGCCGCCGACACCCTGGCGGCCCTGCTGTCCTCGATGGGCCACACCACGGCGGTGGCGAACGACGGCTACCAGGCCCTGCGCATGCTGCCCGGCTTCGCGCCCCAGGTGGTCTTCCTTGACCTGGGCATGCCCGGCCTGTCGGGCTACGACGTGGCGGCGGAGCTTCGCAGGGACCGCCGCAACGACGGGCTACGCCTGGTTGCCCTGACCGGCTGGGGCGGCGCGGCCGACCGCGAACGCAGTGCCCGCGCCGGTTTCGACCGCCATCTGACCAAGCCGGCCACGCTCGACGCCATCGCGGCCGCGCTCGCGCCGGGCGCGGCCACTACCACGACAGCGTAAGCAGCAGGCTGGCCATGCGCGGCCAGCACAACTGGCTCACCTCCGCACGCGCGGCCCAGCGAAAACCATCCATCTCGGGGGTCGGCCGGCCGGTGGCATGGTGGGGGAAAAAGCTGGTGCACACCAGCTGGCGCAGGTCGCCCAGCTCCGTCCCGACCTCGACCCGGAACAGGTGCAGGCGCTTGTCGCGCCGGTAGTCGAACTGGCCGAGGTCGACGAAACGCTCGGGCGCAAAGGCCACGCCCGCCTCCTCGCGCAGCTCGCGCATGGCCGCCTCCAGGCTGGTCTCGCCGGGGTCCTGCATGCCTTTCGGGATGTCCCAGGCCGCGGTGCCGGTGACGTGGCCCAGCAGCAGCCGGCCGGCGCCGTCGACGATCAAGGTGCCGCAGGAGACGGTGAATTTGCTCATGGTGTGTTCGGCGGGCGGTGGCGGCAAGGACGGGCGAAGGCGAGAGTGCAATGCGTGATTGCAAAGATTGCAATGTATGCCTCGTGCTGCCGGATGTCAACTGTGCGCGCTCCCCGCGGCAGGGGCCGCACACTGGCAGCTTGCCTTGCCTTAGCGGCGGTACACCGGAGCCCCAATGGATCTCACCTTCCTCAACAACGACCTCGAAAGCTGGGCGATCGCGGTCGCCATCACCCTCGGCAGCACGCTGGCGCTGCACTGGCTGCGCCGCCTCATGCTGCACAAGATGCAGGCGCTGTCGCGCCGCACCGATACCGTGGCCGATGACCTGGTGGCCAAGATGCTGCGCAAGACCTATATCGTCGGCATGCTGGCGGTGTCCGCCTACCTGGGCGCCCTGGCGCTGGAGCTGACCGACAAGCAGCGCCTGATCACCTCACGGGTGGCGATCACCGCGATCATCCTGCAGCTGGCGATCTGGGGCGACACCCTGCTGCGCGCCTGGCGCGATCGCTACCTCGCCAATGGCGATGCCCCGCGCAAGTCCTCGCGCACCGTCGTCACCTTCCTGCTGCGCCTGGCCCTGTGGGTGATCGCCTTCCTGATGGTGCTGGACAACTTCGGCTTCAACATCACGGCCCTGGTGGCCAGCCTGGGCATCGGCGGCATCGCGGTGGCCCTGGCGGTGCAGAACATCCTGGGCGACCTGTTCGCCTCGCTCTCGATCATGCTCGACAAGCCCTTCGAGATCGGCGACTTCATCATCGTCGGCGACGTGCTCGGTTCGGTCGAGCACATCGGCCTGAAGACCACGCGCCTGCGCGGCCTGGGCGGCGAGCAGGTCATCTTCTCCAACGGCGACCTGCTCAAGAGCCGCATCCACAACCACAAGCGCATGGAGACGCGGCGCGTCGCCTTCGTGCTGCGCGTGGCCTACGGGACCAGCGAGCAGCAACTCGCGCGCGTCCCGGAACTGATCCGCGAGGTCATCACGAGCGAGCCCAGCGCGGCCTTCGAGCGCGCCCACTTTTTCAACTACGGCGAATGGTCGCTGAACTTCGAAGTGGTCTACCACTTCCAGAGTCCGGACTACATCAAGCACATGGACACCCAGCAGGCGATCCTGCTCGAAATCTACCGCCGCTTCGAGCGCGAACAGATCCGCTTCGCCCATCCGCTGTCGATCGTGCGCCTGGCCGACCAGGACGCCGCCCAGCGGCCGCATCCGGCCGTGGTGCCGCCGCCGGCTTCGTTCCGGCATTGACCGGAAGCTGTCGGGGCGGCGCACGCCCGCACAACCCGATGGTCCAGGACACGTAGGGTGGGCACTCCGTGCCCACGCGTTACGCGCGTTCCCGTCGTCCGCAACGGCGACGTGTCGTCCGCACGGCATGCAGTACTGGTGATCCGACATGGCGCCCGGCGACGCTCGGCGGTGCGAGCGGCATCTCTCAGCCAACAATGAGGGATGCGAACGAAACGCGTGGGCACGGAGTGCCCACCCTACGAGTGCATTCATGGACATGAAAAAACCCGCCGGGCCATAGGCCGGGCGGGTTTGACTGGAGCAGCGGAGGTTTACGCAGCCTGCACCGGCAGCGGTTCGGCGCGCGCCGGGATGACGGTCTCGGCGGCGACCGGGGCCGGCTTGGCCTTGTTGCCCGGAACGGTGGTGCTGATCAGCTCGTGCATGCGGGCCGCGGTCTTGTCCCAGGAAGTGTTGGCGACGACCTCGCGCATGCGCTGGGCCAGCGCGGCCTTCTCGTCGGCGCCCAGGGCCAGCATGCGCTCGCAGGCGGCGATGTATTCTTCCGGGGTCGCGGCAATCGCCACCACGTCGCCGTAAGGCACCTTGACGTCGGTGATCGGGGTGCTCACGCTCGGCAGCTCGGCAGCCATGTACTCCAGCACCTTGGTCGGGCTGATGTACTTGGTCGACTCGTTCATCGCGAACGGCAGCAGGCAGACGTCCCAGCCGGCCAGGAACTGCGGCAGCTCCTGGTAGGTGCGCTGGCCCATGTAGTGGACGTTGGCGGCGCGCGGCAGCTCGGCCGGGTCGATCTTGACCACCGGGCCGACCAGCACGATCTGCCATTCCGGATGGGCTTCGGCCATGCGGCGCACCAGCTCGGTGTCGAAGCGCTCGTCGATCACGCCGTAGAAGCCCAGGCGCGGATGCGGGATATTGGCCTGCTCCGGATGCGAGATCTCGGCGTTCCTGGCCTGGCGGAAGTGGGCGGCGTCGACGCTGCTCGAGAAGCAATGGGCGTTGGCATGGCGGTTCTTCTTCGCTTCGTACAGGCTGGGGCCGCCGGTGAAGACCAGGTCGGCGATGTTCAGCAGGGCCGATTCGCGCTGCAGCAGCTGCTTCGGCGGGTTCTTGAAGGCGGCCAGCTCGTCCATGCAGTCGTAGACGACGAGAGAGGGATTGAAGCCCTGCAGCAGCGGCAGCGCCATCGGGGTGTAGAACCAGACAACCGGACGCTCGTCTTCCGGGACCAGGTCGGCCAGCAGGCTTTGCAGTACCGGGATCTGGTCGTCATGGAAACCGTGGTGCGGGACATTGGTATGCGGCTGGCACACCGTGATGTTCGGCGCGACGGCCGTCTTCTTCAGGTGTACCTGCCCTTCGGTGTGCACCGGCTCCTCGACGATGAGGATGTCATAGTGTTCCGCCAGACGCGTCATCAGGTGCTGGGGACGCTGAAACACGAAATCCCAGCGCAGGTGGCAAAACACGATAAGGGTCGGCATGTTGATTTCCTTTCGCCTCGTGGGCGTTCTAGTTGATCTTGGGGTCCGGCGGCAAAGCGCTGGCGCGATGCGCTGCGGCTGCTCTTCCGACATCGAACCCGGCAATCGTAACATGCAAATTTATCATTATTTTCATTTATGCATCGCAACATTGGCTGAGGGAAATGATTTTGTGCGCCAGACAAATCCGCTCTCATAGGAGAGACCGTTGTTGCATTGCCTCATCTGTAGGTAAAGTCCTACGTTCATACAAGAAAAACAACTACGAAAACTCATCCATACAGAAGCCGTGCGCAAGCGTGTGCCCCGGCTCTGCCCTGCTGCCGGGGCTGTTTGAGGTGTGCGCGGCGCCGCCGCGAGGGCGGCGACAGGCTGTAGGTATAGCGGAAGGGAAACGGGTACGTAGCGGCCACGAATGGGCCGCTCAGCGCAGAGGGAAATGCTGCGCTGCAGCGAGAGCCGCCCGGCGCAGGCGGACTCAGTCGCCCGGATAGGGCTGGGCGCCCTCGGGATGCCCGTCCTCGCTGAAGCCGTCGGCGGTCGAGACGTCGTCGATGCCGAGGCTGGTCAGCGCATCGCACAGTTCGTCCACCTCGGCGCCGAGATCGGCCGCCAGGTCGACCGCACGGCTCACGCCGCCCCAGGGCGGGCCGCCGTCGAGGGCGTACAGGTTCACGCGCAGGACGATGTGTTCGCCGCCGTCGACCGGCGCGACCACCGCGCGCACGGCATCGGCCCCGAGCTCCTTTTCCGCCAGCAGGCCCTTGATCTCGGACAGCAGCCCGAGGATCGCCAGTTCGGCCACGCCCTGCTCCTTCGCCCCGTAGAACAAATCCTGGTAGAGGAAATTGACCGACAGCCGCTCGGGATCGCGCGCCAGGCAGCGACGCACCAGCGGTGCCACGCGTTCGGTCCAGGCGCGGTAGCGGCGCATGCGGTCGGCAAAATAGACGTCGGCGCCGATCTCGTCAGCCGGCACCTGGTAGAAGGGATCGCCGGCGCGCTTCATCGAGAAACCGAGCAGGAAGCGCAGTTCCATGGCCGTTTCGTCGGGCGCCACCCGCTCGCCGGTCCAGCCGCGGATGCTGGCCTCCAGCAGCGGCGCCGGCGCCGGCTTCCTGCTCCCCAGGCTCGCAGCGGCCTCGCGCAGCAGTTCCTGCAGGGTGCTGAACGAAATATGGTCGATCTCGGCCAGGTCGTAGGCATGCCGCACCAGCGCCACCCGTGCGTCCTTGCTGTCGAGGTCCCCGGCCACGAAGCTGGCCGCCAGCTCTTCGTAGGCGACGTCGTCGGCGAATGTTTCCTCGGCCACCAGGCCGCCGGTGCTGCGCACGAACAGCGGGATCAGGAAGGCGTCGATTTCGCGTTCCGGCTCGCCTTCGCGGCGCAGGTGCAGGGTAGCGGCCTGTTCGCCGATATGGCCGCGCAGCAGGCGGCAGGCGTGCGGATCGGTGAAGCGCGCGATCTCGATGGCGCCGTAGAGTACCTCGTCGCGCTTGCGGCGCAGCGCCTTGCGCACCGCGACCACCAGTTCCTCCTCGCGCGCGGCAAGCAGTTCGGGGTTGCCGGGTTCGTCCTCCTCGCCCTCGGCCACCTCGAGCGCGAGGTCGGCCAGGGCCTGGGCCAGCGCGTCGGTATCGGGTTCGGCGGGTGCCGCCGCCTTGCGCGGCACGGGCTTCTTATTTTTCGGCATGGGGGTCGATCCTGAGTGATGAAGGCGCCATGTTAGCAAATCGGCGCCGCCGCCAGCAGTCCATCGCGCGCCGGCTCCTTGCTCAGCTGGTGCGCTCGATGTCGGACAGGCGCACGTCGGCTACCCGCATGTCGGCTACGCGCACCTGCGCGAGCGCCGCCAGGATCTCGTCCGGTTCGGCCGGCTTGGCGATGTGCAGGTCGAACCCGGCCTCGCGCGCACGCGTCTTGTCCTGGAGCTGGCCATAGCCGGTCAGCGCGATCAGCATGGTCGTGGCGAACTGCGGCATCGCGCGCAGGCGCCGCGCGAGCTCGTATCCGTTCATGTCGGGCAGGCCGATGTCGAGGATGAAGGCGTCGGGCCGCTCGAAGCCGGCCCATTCGAGGGCGCTGGCGGCATCGTAGTAAGTCGAGACCAGGTGGTCGCCCGCCGCCTCGAGCAGCAGCGACAGGCTGACCGCGGCGTCGATGTTGTCGTCCACCAGCATGACGCGCAGGCCCGTCGGCGCGGCGTCGGACAGGCGCGGCAGCGCTGCGGCGACGCCGCTCAGGGCCGGCAACTCCTGCTTGAGCGGCAGGCGCATCGTGAAGATGCTGCCGCCGCCGCGTCCGGGGCTGCTGGCGTCGATGCTGCCGCCGTGCAGGTGGACCAGGCTGCGCACCAGGGCCAGGCCCAGGCCCAGGCCGCCCTGCGGACGGTCGGGCCTGCGCTCGCCCTGCGAGAACAGGTCGAACACGCGCGGCAGCAGCTCGGCGCTGATGCCTTCGCCGTCGTCGGCCACCTGCAGCTGGGCTTCGTCGCCGGCGGCGGACAGCACCAGCTGGATGTGCCCGTGCGGCGGCGTGTACTTGGCCGAATTGGTCAGCAGGTTGGCGACCACCTGGGTCAGGCGGGTCTGGTCGCCGCGCACCAGCACCGGATGCGCCGGCACGCGCAGCTCGAGGCGGTGCTGGCACTCTTCCATCAGCGGCCGGGTCTGCTCGACCGCCCGCTCGACCACGTTGCGCAGGTCGACGTCCTCGAGGTTGAGCGTGACCAGGCCGCGCGTGACGCGCGAGACGTCCAGCATGTCGCCCAGCAGGCGGTTCATGTGTTCGATCTGGCGCCCGATCACGTCGCCGGCATAGCGCGCGCGGTGCGGGTCCAGCCCCGGCATCTTGAGCAGCTGGGCGGCGCTGGCGATCGGCGCCAGGGGGTTGCGCAGCTCGTGGCCGAGCATGGCCAGGAACTGGTCCTTGGCCCGGTTTTCCTCCTCGGCCATCTGGCGCGCCCGCTGTTCGCGCTCGAGCATGTGCTGGCGTTCGTTGCCCGCGTGTTCGCGAAACATCTGGGCGCGGCGCAGTTCGTCGCCGGCCTGGCGCAGGGCCTGCAGCAGGGCGTCGATCTCGTTGATGCGCGAGCGGCCGGGATCGGGCGCGCCGCCCTGCCCGAGGACGGCGGCGGCATCGACCGCGCGCCGCATCGACCGCGCATATACCCGGCCGAGCCAGGCCGACAGCGCCGCCGCGCAGGTCAGCGCCGCCACCAGGCCGAGCGCGGCAATCCGTTTGGCGCGCCCGCTCCCGGCCGCGATTGCCTCGAGCGGGGCCGCCGCCATCACGGTCCAGCCCGAGGAGCCGACGCGGTGGAACGCGGCGCGCCCCTCGTCGCTGCGCCGCAGCGGCACCGCCAGGATGCCCTCCTCGGCGCCGCGCGCAGCCGCGAGCAGGGCCGGCGGCGCCGGCTGGCCGACCAGCTCCACCGAGCCGAGGTTGGACGAGACCAGCCTGCCGTCGCGGTCGACCACGTCGACCTGCCAGTCGGCCGGAACGCCGGCGCCCAGGTGTCGGCGGAAGTGTTCGTTGCTGAAGCCCTGGGCGAGCACGTAGCGCTGCTCGCCGATCGTCACCGGCAGCCCCACATAGGTCATCAGGCGGCCGCTGACCCGGCCCGGCATCAGGTTCGAGACCAGCGCCCGCTGCTGCGCGAACAGGACGGACAGGCCCTTCTGCCCCTCGTGCGGCAAGGCGGTACCCGCGGGCACGAGAGTGTTGAGGAGCTGGTGCCCCTCCCCGTCCATCAGGATGGTCCAGCTGGCCGGACCGCGCGTGGCGGCCAGGGCCTCCCTGCGGAAAGCCGCCAGGTTGCCGCTGGCCAGCGCCGGGGAAGCGCTCAATGCGTGCAGCGCCGTCTCGGCGTCGGCCAGCTCGTCCTCGACCAGCAGCGCGACGCTGCGCGCGGCTGCGCTCAGTCCGTCCAGCGCCTGTTCGGTTTCGGCTTGTTCGAGCAGGCGCAGCGTCAGCCCGGCGAACAGGATCACCGGGACCAGGATTGCCGCAGCCATCAGGTACAGGTAGGCCTTGATTTGCATCTCTGGCTCACAGGTTGACGGCCGTCGACATGACAGCCAGCAAATCGATGATACCAACGTTGCAACATAAATCAAGGAAAGAAAATATTTACGTTGGATGAAAATGATAGCCATTCGGCTGGGCTTGTCGGGAAACATTGCTGACGACACATGCCCGACGGGTGTATGCTTCGCCCATCCCAACCATGCGCGGCGCCGCCGCGCCCCAACCGCTGGAGCCCAGCCGACAATGCTCGACAAATACTTCAAACTCAAAGAGAGCGGCACCGACGTGCGGACCGAACTGCTCGCCGGCTTTACCACCTTCCTGACGATGGCCTACATCATCTTCGTCAACCCCTCGATCCTGGGCGACGCCGGCATGCCGAAGGAAGCGGTGTTCGTCGCGACCTGCATCGTCGCCGCGCTCGGCAGCGCCGTGATGGGCCTGTATGCGAATTACCCGATCGGGATGGCGCCCGGCATGGGCCTGAACGCCTATTTCGCCTACGCCGTGGTCCTGGGCATGGGCGTGGCCTGGCCGGCCGCGCTGGGCGCGGTGTTCATCTCGGGCTGCCTGTTCATCCTGGTCTCGGTGCTGGGCCTGCGCGGCGCCATCGTGAACGGCATCCCGCACTCGCTGCGGGTAGCGATCACCGTCGGCCTGGGCATGTTCCTGGCCCTGATCGCGCTGAAGAACGCCGGCATCGTGGTCGGCAGCGAGCCGACCCTGGTCAAGGCCGGCGACCTGCACAAGCCGGAAGCGATCATGGCCATCGTCGGCTTCCTGCTGATCGTCACCCTCGACCGCCTGAAGGTGCGCGGCGCGATCCTGATCGGCATCATCGTGGTCACCGTGCTGAGCTTCTTCTTCGGCGGGAATACCTTCAGGGGCGTGTTCTCGGCGCCGCCCTCGATCGACCCGACCTTCCTCAAGCTCGACATCCCGGGCGCGCTCTCGGTCGGCATCCTGAACGTGGTACTGGTCTTCTTCCTGGTCGAGCTGTTCGACGCCACCGGCACCCTGATGGGGGTGGCCAGCCGCGCCGGCCTGCTGGTCGAAGGCAAGATGGCAAGACTGAACAAGGCGCTGCTGGCCGACAGCGGCGCGATCGTCGCCGGCGCCGCGCTGGGCACCTCGAGCACCACCGCCTACATCGAGAGCGCGGCCGGCGTGCAGGCCGGCGGACGCACCGGCCTGACGGCCCTGGCCGTCGCCGTGTTGTTCCTGGCCTGCCTGTTCATCGCCCCGCTGGCGGGCGTGGTCCCGGCCTACGCCACCGCGCCGGCCCTGCTGTTCGTGGCCTGCCTGATGCTGCGCGACCTCGGCGACATCGAGTGGGGCGACACCACCGAGAGCATCCCGGCCGCCATCACGGCGCTGGTGATTCCGTTCACCTACTCGATCGCCGAGGGCATCGCCTTCGGTTTCATCACCTACGCCGCCCTGAAGCTCACCACCGGCCGCGCGCGCGAAGTCAAGCCGGTGATCTGGGTGATTGCAGCCCTGTTCATTTTCAAGATCGTCCACATCGGCACCTGAGCCGGCACCCGACGCCCTGCCGCGGCGCTTACGGCTGAGTCGCGTAAGCGCCGCACGCGGCGGTTTCTGTTCGCCTGGAAAGGCGTGCTCGTGCTGCTTCTGGGATACAATGTCGGCCGAGCCCCTTTGCCGCACGGCGTGCACCGGCGCTCCTTCCCCGAACGAATGAAGCGCAGAAGCCTGGCCTCCCGGCCGGGCCTTTGCCATAGCCGTCCTCATGCTTATGAAATCATTCCCGTTGTACGCGCTGGTCCTCCTGGCCTCGGCGCATGGCATGGCCGCCGCCGCAGGCGGCGCCGCCGACGACCTCCCCCAGATCGGCAGCATCCACAGCGGCCTGTCCGTTGTGCGTCCGGAAACCATTCCCGAGGGAAGCTGGTTCACCTCGGCCGAGCTGGGTGCGATCACGACCACCGGCAACACCACCGGCACCTCGGTCACGGGCAAGATCGACGCCCGCCACGAGACCGCCGACTGGAGCAACGAGTACATCGTCAGCGGCTACTTCAAGGAAGACGAGATCACCGACGATGACGGCGAACGCTACCGCCAGCGTTCGGCCGAGCGCTGGGCGCTGTCGGCCAAGGCCGCCTACAAGCTGATGAAGGAAGGCAGCCGCGCCTTTGTCCTCGGCTCGCACGTCAACGACAAGTTCGGCGCCTACACGCGCTACACCTCGTTCGCGGTCGGCCATGGCTCGCAGCTCTACAACAGCGACACCACGGCGCTCGACGTCGAGATCGGTCCTGGTTACTTCACGGGCCAGCGCGAGACCGGCGAAACCGAGAACGGCGTGACGGTGCGCGGCGCGGCGCGTTTCCGCTGGCAGGTCAGCCCCTCGGCGGCCTTTGTCCAGACCCTCAGCGTCGAGCGCGGCACCTCGAACGTGCACTCGATCGCCGAGTCGTCGCTCAGCACCAAGATCAACGACACCATGCAGATGAAGGCCGCCTTCAGCGCCCGCAACGACACGAATGTGCCGACGGATAAGAAGAACACGGATACGCAGACGTCGCTGACGCTGGTGTATTCGTTCTAAGGTCGTTCCAGGTCCCGCATTGCCCCGTAGGGTGGGCGCCCCGTGCCCACCAGATGCCAGCGTCGCAATAGCTCATCGTTCCGGTGGGCACGGGGCGCCCACCCTACAGTACTTCCTTATTACAGTACTTCCTTATCCGCGGCCCTGCACCGCGCTTTCGGGCACGCGCTCGCGCGTCCTGCCGCCCGAGGTCAGCAGCAGGGCGATCAGGCTCAGCACTGCCGCGGCCGACAGGTACCAGCCCACCGAGGCGATCCCGTACTCGGTCGCCAGCTTGGTCGCGATGTAGGGCGCCAGCGATGCGCCCAGGATGCCCGCCAGGTTGAAGGTCAGCGATGCGCCGGTATAGCGCACCGCCGGCGGGAACAGCTCGGCCAGCAGCGTGCCCAGCGGTCCATAGGTCAGCCCCATCAGGCCCAGGCCGAGCACCATGAAGAGCAGCACCATCCCCATGTGGCCGGAGACGAAGAGCTGCCCGAACAGCAGGCCGAAGACCGTGATCGCCACCGTCACCGCGATCATCGCCGCGCGCCGGCCGTAACGGTCGGCGATCACGGCGGACGGCGGGATGGTCAGGCCGAAGAAGACCACGGCGCCCAGCTGCATCACCAGGAACTCGGTGCGCGAAAAGCCCAGGGCGGTCGTGCCCCAGCTCAGCGCGAACACCGTCATCAGGTAGAACAGCACGAAGGTCGACATCGCCATCAGGGTCCCGAGCACCAGGGCGCCGCGATGCTCGCGCAGCACCGCGACCACCGGCACCTTGACGCGCTCGTTGCGGTCGAGGACGGCCTGGAAGTCGGGCGTCTCGGTGATCTTCAGGCGCACGTACAGGCCGACGCCGACCAGGATCGCGCTGGCGAGGAAGGGAATGCGCCAGCCGAAGCTGAAGAACTGTTCCTCGCTCAGGGTTTGCGTCAGCAGCAGGAACACGCCGCCCGAGAGGAAGAAGCCGATCGGCGCGCCGAGCTGGGGGAACATGCCGTACCAGGCGCGCTTGCCCGGCGGCGCATTCTCGGTCGCCAGCAGCACCGCCCCGCCCCACTCGCCGCCCAGGCCCAGGCCCTGGCCGAAGCGGCACAGCGCCAGCAGCAGCGGCGCCATCGTGCCGATCGCCGCGTAGGTCGGCAGCATGCCGATCACGATGGTCGAGATGCCCATGGTGAGCAGGGCCGCGACCAGGGTGGCTTTTCTCCCGATGCGGTCGCCGAAGTGGCCGAACAGGGCCGAGCCGATCGGCCGCGCGAAGAAGGCGATGGCGAAGGTGGCGAAGGACTGCAGCATCGCGGCGGAGGCGTCCCCGGCCGGGAAGAACAGCTTCGGGAACACTAGCACCGCCGCGGTGGCGTAGATATAGAAGTCGAAGAACTCGATGGTGGTGCCGATCAGGCTTGCGAACAGGACCGTGCGCGCGCGGTTTTTCGGGGCGCTCATGGGTTGGCCGCCTGGACTACGGCCTTGGCCAATGCCTCGCGCACCGCGTCGGCGCCGTCGGGGCGGGTCACGCGCGCCACTTCCACGCCGTCCTTCAGCACCACGACCGTCGGCCACAGCTTGATCCGGAACGAACGCCCGAGCGGCCGGCCGGGGCCGTCCTCGACCTTGATGTGGCGCGCCTGCGGGTAATCCTTCAGGGCGGTCTCGATGGCCGGCTCGCCGGCGCGGCAGTAGCCGCACCAGTTGGTGCCGAAGTCGAGTGCGACAATGCCCGGCGTCGCGTCGATGGCGCTCCGTTCAGGCTGAGCGGTGTCATAGGTCATGCGGTGGTTCCTCCATGGTAACGATACGACAAGCGTACCTCAAAACACCATGGAGGAGCCAGTACTGCCGTCGCAGTTTATTTAATGCGCATGACCGCCTGCCTCCTCGCAGTGATGCGGCTCGTCGCGGCACAGCTTTTCCTGCGCCTCGAGGGCCAGGCGCCGGGCGGCGAGCTGCTGCGGCGTGCGCGCCGGCGCCAGGATCTCGTCGAGGGTGAACACGCGTCCGTTCTTGATCACCAGGCGCACGTCGGCGGCGGCGCGCAGGTCCGCCAGCGGGTTCCCGTTCACCACGACCAGGTCGGCCAGCTTGCCCTTCTCGACCGTGCCCAGGTCATCGCCCACGAAGGCCATCCGGGCCGCGTCGCGCGTGGCGGACTGCAGGGCCGCCAGGTTGCCCTGCACCAGGGCCACGCCGCGCAGGTTCAGGTGCAGCGAGATGCCCGGCACGACCAGCGGCGAATCGGTGCCGTTGGCAACCAGGGCGCCGGCCGCCTTCACCTTGGCCTGCTGGGTGGCGTCGTTGACGATGGTGCTGATCTGGGCGGCCGTCGGCGGTTGCGCGTTCTGCAGCCCGGTCACGAAGTTCGGCGGCACCAGGATGAAGCGCGGATCGGTGACGATGCCCGGGTCGAGCCCGGCCAGGGCGCTGGCGGAGAACAGGGTGTCGATCAGGTGGAAGTCGCCCTTGCCGTAGACGTCGGCCGCGTCCTGGTAGGTGATCGCCCGCGCGAAGGACTTCGACCAGCCATAGCCCATGCGCTGGGTCGCCGACAGGTGGGTGGTGCCGGCCAGGCCGGTCGCCGCGCCCGGCTGCACCATGTGGGTCCCGCTGGGCACGCCGAGGTCCAGGGCGCCCTGCGCGATCCGCTCCATGATCGGGATCGGCGCGCGCACATAGCTCTTCAGGAAGTCGGCATCCATGCGCTTGGCCTTGTCGATCTCGATCTGCGCGATCTGCGGGGTGCGCAGGGTGCGCGCGAAGCTGTAGAACAGGCGGTTGCCCTCCCACAGCGGCGGCGAGACGAACAGGCGCGGCCCGATCAGGTTGCCCGCTTCCAGGGCTTCGCGCATCTCGATGCTCTGGTGCAGGGGTCCGGCCACCGACTGCGCCGTGGTGATCCCGTAGGACAGCATGAGCTGGGCGATCTGGCCGAACTGGCCGCCCTGGTACAGGGTCAGCGGGTGCAGGTGGGTCTCGATCAGGCCCGGCATGACGGTGAGGCCGCCGGCGTCGACCACGCGCACGCCCTCCTCGTGCGCGCCGTGCGGCGCCACCGAGACGATGCGGTTGCCTTCGACGACGATGTCGACATCGTTGCGCAGGCTCGATCCGACGCCGTCCCACAGCGCGCCGGCGTGGATCAGGGTGCGGCCCTGCGGCACCTGCTGGCGCCATGCCAGCGTGACCGGAATCTCCCGGGTGGCGCTGCCGTCGGCGCGCACGGTGCGCACGCGCTCGGCCGACTTGTACAGGATGGTCTGCGAGTCGCCGCCCCAGGTCGGCAGGTCGGCCATGTCGTCGCTGACCTGCCGTGCCGGACCGGTGGGCGCGCCGGTGGGGCCGAGCGGCATCACGTGCAGGCGCGAATCCATGATGAAGGCGACCTTGGTCCCGTCCGGCGACAGCGCGGCCGCCCCCTCGTCGCGCTCGGAGATCTGGCGCGGAACCGGCGCCACGGCGTAGAAGGTGCCGCTGCGCGTGGCCAGGTCGATCACGCGCAGCTTGTTGTAGCCCTCGCGGAAGCGGTTGTTGATGCGCTCGTTGTCGACCAGGACGATGCGCTGGCCGTCCGGCGTCCATTGCGGGGTGCTGACCTGGGTGCTGACCGAGGGCAGGATGACTTCCGGGGTGCTGGTTGCACGGTTCCAGATCTCGAGCTGGCCCGACAGCGTGGTGTAGGCGATGCGTCCGCCGTCCGGAGACAGCTTGGGCGTGACCATCGAGCGGCCCGGAATCGCCGCCAGCCGGGTGCGGGTGCGGCTGGCGACGTCGATCTGGTCGACCGCGAGCTGGCCGGCGTTGCCGCGCTCCGAGGAAAAATAGACGGCGGCGCCGTCGGCCGTCCACTGCGGGCTGGCGTCGCGGTCGGGGTCGTTGGTGAGCCGCACCGGGTCGGCGCCGATGCGCATGATCCAGACATCGTTGAGGGCGACGAAGGCGATGCTCTGGCCATCCGGCGAGAGCACCGGCGCGCTGATGCCGCGCACGGGCCGGGTGTCGAAGTTGTCGAAACCGCGGTCCTTCGGGTGCTTGAAGACGGGCCGGCGCAGCTTCAGCTCGGCGCGGAAATCGATGTCCGCGCGATTCGATCCGAGCGCGTCGCGGGTGCGGATCTTCCCGTCCGCCGTGTAGAGGAAACGCCCGTCCGGCAGGAAGCGCACCGGGAAGGGGAAGATGTCTTCATCGGCGGTGACCTGGGCGCCGGCGACGACCAGCTGGCGCGCCGCGTTCTGGTAGACCAGGCCTGAGCCGTCCGGGGTCCAGGCCGGCGCGGTGCCGGGCGCGACGACCGTCGGCGCGCCTCCCGCGACGGGCGCGGTGACCACGTTGGCGCCGTCGACATAGGCCAGGCGCGTGCCGTCGGGCGAAACCACCGGATTGCGCTCGGCGCCAGGGCCCGTGGTCAGCTGCACCGGCGCGGCGCCGCCCAGCGCCACGCTCCAGATCTTGTACTGGCCGTCGCCGCTGCGGTCCGACGAGAACACCAGGCCGCTGCCGTCGGGCAGCCAGGCCGGCTCGCGGTCGTCGTACGGACCGGTGGTGATCTCGGTGGCGTGATGGCCTTCCGGGGAAATGGTCCAGATGTGGAAGTTGCCTTCAGGCGCATAGTTCTGGAAGGCGATGCGCTTGCCGTCGGGCGACCAGACCGGGGCGGTCGGCTCCAGGCGGTAGTCGGTGATGCGGCGCGCCTCGCCACCGCCCACCGGCATCACCCACAGCGCGCCCTGCGCCGAGAACACGATGCGGTGTCCGTCTGGCGAAGGCGCGGCCGCCATGTTGGTGCCCTCGCGCAGTTCCACCGTCAGGTCGCGCGTCGGGCCGCGCAGCTCGTTCAGCTGGTCGACGGCGCCTCCGGGCCACTGGCACGCGGTCAACAAGGCCGCGCCGACCGCGGCGGACAGAAGGCTGCGCGCAAGCCCGCGCGACTGCCCGTACCCCTTGCGAATCTTCATGTTTGCCTCCAGGATGAGTTGCCAAGATGCACCAAAATAGTGCGCAGGCGACTCATCGATCCTCGGACGGGCTTCTTACGCCAAACTTACTGCTGAGTCCGGCTGGAAAGCAAACGGCGGCAGATTGGCTACTAGCTGAGTTCGCTCAAACGGACGGGCTAATGAAAGGGAACTTTCCTGTAGAGCTGCGCAAAAGAAATCACCAGGAAAATGCGAACTCAAGGTGAAATGCTTAACCGACCACGCCTGTGCCCGGTGGCATATTCGTTTCAAACTCGTCAATAGGAGGCCTATCATGTCCGACAATCTCGAAAACCGCGGCGCCCAGGACCGCTCCCGCATCAACGTGCACGAAGAATGGGAAGTGCGTCACTGGACCGAAGCCCTCGGCGTCAGCAAGGAAGAGCTCGAGCGCGCCGTGAAAGCCGTTGGCCCTTCGGTCAACGCCGTGCGCGAGCACCTCGGCCGCAACTAAGTTCCGCCCTCTCCGGACGCCCCGCGCGTCCCTCACGCGCCGCGGCCCAAGCCGCGGCAGTGGAACCGGCGGCCGGCCACGCCGGCCTGCCGCCCCTGGCCCCGGCCCTGGTTCATCCTGCGCGCCCTTGCGCCCCCGTTCATGAAAGGAGCCCAATGTGGATATCCGCGCCTTTATCGCATCGCTCGACATCAGCCTGCCCAACGCCCTGTTCGCCCTCGCGCTGGCCGTCGCCGCCTTCCTCGCCATCCACGGCGTGCTGGTGCTGTTCCGCCGCCGTCTGGAGCGGCTCAGCGACGAGTGGGCGCACCGCCCGGTCGCCGAAGTGCTGCGCAAGACGCTCGCGCGCACCAGCAACCTGGTGGTCTTCGTCACCGCCGTCCTGATCGGCCTGTCCGCGCTCGACCTGCCTCCGCCCTGGAATGCGCGCGTCGGCCACCTGTGGTTCCTGACCCTCGGCCTGCAGCTGGCCATCTACCTGCACAGCGCAATCAAGGTCACCGCGCGCCGCTACTTCCGCACCCATGCGCCGGCCGGCGTCGATGCCCAGGTCACGATCGCGCACACCCTCATCATCTGGGTGCTGCAGACCACCGTCTGGGTGATCTTCGCCCTGGCCCTGCTGTCGAACCTGGGCATCAATGTCACGACCTTTGTCGCCAGCCTCGGGATTGGCGGTATCGCCATCGCCCTGGCCGTGCAGAACGTGCTGGGCGACCTGTTCGCCTCGCTCTCGATCGCGATCGACAAACCCTTCGAGGTCGGCGACTTCATCTCGATGGGCAGCACCTCGGGCACGGTCGAGAAGGTCGGCCTGAAGACGACCCGCATCCGCGCCCTGAGCGGCGAGCAGATCGTGATCGCCAACGCCGACCTGCTGAAGAACACGGTATCGAACTTCAAGCGCATGGAAACGCGCCGCATCGTGTTCAACCTGCGCGCCCACCCGGAAACGCCGGCGGCACTGGCCGCCAGGGTGCCGCCGGCGCTGAAGGAGATCATCGGCAAGCGCGACAAGGCGCGCTTCGACCGCGCCCACCTGAGCAAATTCGACCAGAACTTCATCGAGTACGAGATCGTCTACACCATGCTCGATGCGAACTACGACCTGTTCATGGACACCCAGCAGGCCATCCTGCTCGATGCGATGCGGATGCTTTCCGACCTTGGCATCTCGAGCGCGCCGCGCGCCCAGCAGCTGCTGCTGCAGGAGCCGGCGGAGAACGCCGCACCCGAACTGCCCATCGAGGGCCGGGTGCGTTCGCCGGCAGCCCTGCGCAGCCTGCCGCAAGGCGCGTAGGCGCCCGCTTCGGGCTGCCGTTCCAACCACGTTTGAACGAAGGAGGATGTTTCGATGAACCAGCCCACGCAGCAACAGCAACCGCCCGGCACCGAGAAGGAGCTGACACCCAAGGCCGACCACGGCGAGACCAGCTACCAGGGTTCCGGCAAGCTGGCCGGCAAGGCGACCGTGATCACCGGCGCCGACAGCGGCATCGGCCGCGCCGTCGCCCTCGCCTTCGCACGCGAGGGGGCGGATGTGCTGATCGCCTACCTGAACGAGCACGAGGATGCGAAAGAGACCGCGCGCCTGGTCGAGGAAGCCGGCCGCAAGGCGGTCCTGGTGCCGGGCGACCTGGCCGAACCGGCCCACTGCCGGGCCATCGTGGACCGCGCCGTGCAGGAATTCGGCCGGATCGACGTCCTGGTCAACAATGCCGCTTTCCAGATGACGCACGACTCGCTGGAAGAGATTCCGGACGAGGAGTGGGACTATACCTTCAAGGTCAACATCACGGCCATGTTCCACATCTGCAAGGCCGCGGTGAAGCACATGCAGCCGGGTTCGTCCATCATCAACACCACCTCGGTCAACTCGGACAATCCCAAGCCCACCCTGCTGGCCTATGCCGCCACCAAGGGCGCGATCGCGAACTTCACGGCCGGCCTGGCCCAGCTGCTGGCCGAGAAAGGCATCCGCGTGAACTCGGTGGCGCCGGGTCCGATCTGGACGCCCCTGATTCCCTCGACCATGCCGCCGGACCAGGTCGAGAGCTTCGGCCAGCAGGTGCCGATGAAGCGGCCCGGCCAGCCGGCCGAGGTGGCGCCGGTGTACGTGCTGCTGGCCTCGAACCAGGCGAGCTATATCTCGGGCGCGCGGATCGCGGTGACGGGCGGGACGCCGATTCTGTAAGCCAGGAACGGTCGCAGGACGTAGGGTGGGCACCCCGTGCCCACGGGGAAGCTGGATCTGTGTTGGCCCGGACCGGTACCGAAAAGGAAGCGCCGCGTTAACGCCTCGGAAGCGTCAACGCGGCGCTTCTCTTTCGATCGTTGCAGTCGCCATCACGGTGCCGCCTTCCGCGTGGGCACAGGGTGCCCACCCTAATGTGATGGACTCCACCCTCCTGATATCGGCATCATTGTGCCAAGCGTGCCAGATTGGGCTGGCACGCTAAAACAAGAGGGGGAGTCACCATGAATGCTAGCGCAAAAGTAGTTGGTTTGGATATTGCGAAGGACGTGTTCTTCGCGGTCGGGCTCGATGGAAACGGCAAACGGGTGTTCAAGAGTAAGCTTTCTCGAGACCAGGTGCTTGCGCAGTTCGCGCAGATGGCTCCGGCGATGATTGGTATCGAAGCGTGCGCGGGTTCGCATTACTGGGCACGCAAGCTCGTCGAAATGGGACACGACGCCAAACTGATTGCGGCCCAACACGTCAGGGCATATGTCACCGGTAACAAGAACGACATGAACGACGCTGCTGCAATTGCCGAGGCGCGCTCGCGTGGGGCAACCAAGTATGTGCCGATCAATACGGCTGCACAGCAAGATTTGCAGATGCTGCACCGCGCTCGCAGCGCCCTGATGACGGAACGGGTGGCGATGATCAACAGGATCAGGGCGTTTGCCGGGGAATATGGCCGGGTGTTTCCCAAGCGCGTGGAAAGATTCCGCGACGGACTGAAAGCATGGCTGAACGATCTGGACAATGGTTTGTCTGGTATGGCCCTGGAGACGTTCCGGGAGCTCAAGGCCCAGCTGGACGACAAGGACGAGAGGATTCAGGCGTACGACCGACGTTTGAACCAGGCAGCCAAGTCGGAACTGGCGAAGAAACTGATGGAGGTGCCGGGTGTGGGGCCGTTGACGGCAACGGCAGTGCAGGCAACCATCGCCGATCCGCGCCACTACAAGAGCGCGCGGGACTTTGCAGCGAATTTAGGCCTCGTGCCACGCGAGCATAGCAGTGGAGGCAAGCAGCGCCTGTATGGCATTACCTGCAGGGGCGACAGCTATCTGCGCACCCTGCTCATACACGGAGCGCGCAGTGCACTGAGAACAGCAAGCGGCAAGCCCGACAAGCTGCTGCAGTGGGCAACAAGGCTGGCAGAACGGCGCAGTTTCAACGTTGCCGCGACTGCGCTGGCCAACAAGATGGCCAGGGTGATCTGGGCGTTGATGGCGCATGGACGCCCGTACGTTCCGGCCTGGTCGAAAGACACGCCCAGGCCGGCCTGAAAAGACTGTCGATTAACTCAGCAACAGCAAGGAGCAACCGCCAAGTTTGCGACGAGAAGAAAGAATGATGCCAACAGGTTGGACCGGCGTCGGGTGAATCCGTAAACTGTAGTGGCCATCAAGGCCGTCACCCTATGAGGATCCTGACGCGCGTATCACATCAGGGCCAGAGCACTGGAAACGCTCAACATACAGGCCGAATAGATACAAGCAAACTCTTCCTAACGGCAGAAATTCAATCTTCTTCTTGCAAATCGGGTGGAGTCCATAGATACGGTTGACGACGCAGGCTGCGATCAGAACAGCGGCGACGGCACCGGCGTCGGCGGCGGAGGCGGCGGCGACAGCTCCTCTTCCGGCACGGTCTCGACCTCGACCGCCTCGTCCTCCACCGGCGTCGGCACCTCGACCGCCTCGTCCGCTGGCACGCCTTCGTACAGTTCGCCCGGCTCGATGAACTCTTCCTCGGGCTCTTCCTGGATGCGCCTCGGCTCCGGCTTTCGCCCGCCGGGCAACAGCGCGTCCTTGTCGATCTTGCCGTCGTCGAGCGCCGTCCTGAAGAAGTCGCCCACCAGCAGGATCGCGTTGTGGCCTCCCTGCCCCCAGTAGTTGCTGCGCATCGTCACCCGGTTGTCGTTGAAGCCGACCCAGGCGCCGGCCACCAGGTTCGGGTGCATCAGGATGAACCAGCCGTCGGCATTGTTCTGGGTGGTGCCGGTCTTGCCGGCGACGTCGCCGGTCACGCCGAAGCGGTAGCGCACGCCCGTGCCGGTGCCGCGGTTGATCACCCCGCGCAGGATGTCGATCAGGGTCACGCTGGTCGCCTGCGAGAGCGCGCGCTCGGGCGCCACGCTGCCGAAGTCGGCGACGACCTTGCCGTCGCGGTCGAGGATGCGGCGCACGAAGACGGGCTTGCGGTACTCGCCCTGGGCGGCAATCGTCGCGTAGGTGTTCACCATTTCCAGCAGCGTGACCGGGCTGGTGCCCAGGGCCAGCGAAGGCACCGAGGCGAGTTTGCTCTGGCGGATGCCCATGTTGCGCGCCAGCTTGATGACCGAGGGCAGGCCGACGTCCTGCATCACCTGGGCCGTGATCGTGTTCTTCGAGTGCACCAGGCCCTCGCGCATCGTCATCTGGCGCCCGGTGGTGCCGGACATGTCGGTCGGGCGCCAGACCTTGCCGTTGCCCATGTCGAATTCCATCACCGTGTCGACATAGGTCTGCTCGGGCGGGATGCCGTTTTCCAGCGCGGCGCCGTAGACGATGGGCTTGAAGGTCGATCCGGGCTGGCGCGCGGCCTGGGCCACGTGGTCGTACTGGTCGCGCGCGAAGTCGCGGCTGCCGACCCAGGCCTTGACCTCGCCCGTGGTCGGGTCCATGGCGACGAAGCCGGCTTCCAGGCGCGACTTGGCTTCCTTCAGCTCGCGCAGGAAATCGCGGTCGGCCTTCAGGCGCTTGAGCGCGGCGGCCGGCGCTTCGCCGCCGTCGACGGCGCGCCGGTATTCGCCCGATTCGCGGACGAAGGCGTCGAGCTGGGCTTCGTGCGAGCGCCAGAAGTAGTCGAAGGGCTTGACGCTCGCGCGCATCGCCGTGTACATGCCGGTCGAGCTGGAGTTCGGCAGCCAGGAGTTGGCCCACTCGACGTCGGCCACCGCCTGCAGGGCGCCGGCCTGGCGCTCGACCGCGCGCAAGGCGGCCTGCTGCAGGTCGGCGTCGAGCGTGGTCTCGACGACCAGGCCATCGAGCGCCAGGTCGTACTCGTTCTCGTCGGCCCACTCGAGCAGCCACTTGCGCACGTAGGCCGTGAAGTGGTTGTCGCGGCCGCTGCGCTCGGCCAGGCGCTCGAAGCGCAGGCGCAGTGGCCGCTTGGTCAGGGCCCTGAAGCGCGCCTCGCTGAAGGCGCCATGCTTGTACATCTGTCCCAGCACGACGTTGCGGCGGCCCAGCGAACGCTCGGGATTGGTGACCGGGTTGTAGTAATAGGTCCCCTTCAGCATGCCGACCAGGGTCGCCGACTCCAGCACGTCCAGTTTCGCGGCGGGCTTGCCGAAGTAGGTGCGCGCGGCCATCTCGATGCCGCGCGCGTTGTACAGGAAGGGCACCGTGTTCAGGTAGGCTTCCAGGATCTCGGTCTTGCTGTAGGTGTTCTCGATCTTGATCGCGGTGATCAGTTCCTTCAGCTTGCGGTTGATGCTGCGCGCGCGGCCGATCTCCTCGGGGAACATGTTGCGTGCGAGCTGCTGGGTGATGGTCGAGCCGCCCTGGGCGTCGCCCTTCAGGCTGGCCAGCAGCGCGCCGGCGATGCGGGTGAAGTCGACGCCGTGGTGGTCGTAGAAGCGATGGTCCTCGGTGGAGATCAGGGCTGTCACCACGTGCGGCGAAACCTGGGACAGCTTGACGCGCTCCTGCAGGCCCTGCTCGAAGGTGCCGAGCTCGCGGCCGTCGCTCGACACGATCACGCTCGGACGCGCGGTGCTGGCCTGCTTCAGGTCGTCGATGCCGGGGGTGAGCGGGATCAGGATCAGGAGGTAGGCCAGCAGGGCCAGCAGCAGCGCCGCCGCCGTCCACAGGCCGATCAGCAGCGCCTGTTCCCAGCGCGGGCGCCCCTGCAGGATGCCGTGCGCGCGGCGCACGCCCGCTTGAGCCCTGCTGCCTGCCCCGCCGAAGAAGTTTTTCGCCTGCTGACGTAATTCGTTGTCGGTCTTCTCGTCCTGGTCCACTGGTGTCCTTGCGCCTGATTGGTTCTCTATGCGGCAAGTATAGCCGACCACGGCCCGTGCACAGGGCGCGGACGTGCGAGGCGACCGCCCTGCGAGGGGCCGCTTTCCGCTATGATGTCGGCATGCCTGAACAGAACAACCCTGGCGAGCTCGCCCCCGAAACGCGCGTCCTGCGCCAGTTCCGCATCGTCTTCAATTCGGTGAAAAGCCACTTTCGCCAGGTCGAGCGCGACGCCGGCCTGGGCGGCGCCCAGCTATGGGCCCTGTCCGTGATCGCGCAGTCGCCCGGCATCGGCGTGACCGAACTGGCGCGCGCGCTCGACATTCACCAGTCGACCGCCAGCAACCTGGTGCGTACCCTGAGCGGACGCGGCCTGGTCGCCAGCGCGCGCGAAGGACTGGACCGGCGCGGCGTGGCCCTGCGCACCCTGCCTGCCGCCGACGCCGTGCTGCAGCGCGCGCCGATGCCGTTTTCCGGCGTGCTGCCCGGCGCCCTGGCCAGCCTGGACCAGGCCACCCTCTCGCGCCTGGAACACGACCTGGGTCAGCTGATCGCGGCGCTGGGCGTGGACGAGGCCGACGCCCAGGTGCCGCTCGGCCAGCCCTGAACCCCGACCCTTGCGGGCACGGACTGCGCCGCGCCCCTCCCTTTCCCTGATTTACTCCGGCATGCCCTCGCGGAAGCGCCGCAGCGCGGCGTCGACGATCGCCTCGGCGCTGCCGCCGCGTTCATGGGCCGCGCGCAGGAAGGCGGCGTCGCTGCCGGTATGGGTCTCGTTGTACAGGTGTTCGAGCGCCGCTTCGCTGCCGAGGGCGCGCGCATGCGGCTCGAGGTGGCGCAGCGTCGTCAGGATGTCCTCGCGCAGCGAGACCGTCTCGTGGCTCTGGGGGTGCACCAGGGTGCCGTCCAGGCCGAAGCGGCAGGCCTGGAAGCGGTTGTAGTTGTAGACTAGGTAGTCGTCTTCCAGGGGCGGCGGCTCGTTTCGTTCGAGCAGGTGGCGGCACAGCGCCTGCAGGTAGCAGGCCAGCGCCGCCGCCCGCTCCACCGTCAGCGGCGTGTCGCAGACCCGCAACTCGATGGTGCCGTATTCCGGTTTCGGCCGCAGGTCCCAGTAGAAGTCCTTCATGCTCTTCACGATGCCGGTGTTCTCCATGCGCGTGAAGTAGTCGCGCTCGAAGGCATCCCAGCTCAGCAGGAACGGCGCCCGGCCCGACAGCGGGAAGGCGAACACCGAGTTCAGGCGCGCCGAATTGAAGCGCGTGTCGCTGCCCTGCAGGAAGGGCGAGGAGCTCGACAGGGCGATGAAATGCGGGATGTAGCGGTTCAGCGCATGCAGCAGGAACAGCGCCTCGTCGCCCGAGCCGCAGCCGATGTGCACGTGCTGGCCGAACACCGTGAACTGCTTGGCCAGGTAGCCGTACAGCGCCGAGACCTCGCGAAAGCGCGGCTTCGAGAAGATCTTCCGTTGCGACCACTGCTGGAAGGGGTGGGTGCCGCCACCGCAGACGCCCACGTTGAGCAGGTCGCCGGCGCGCAGCAGGGTGTCGCGGATCTCGCGCAATTCCTCCAACAGCTCGCCGTGGTGGGTGTGCACGCTCGAATTAATCTCGATCATGCTCTCGGTGATCTCGGGCGTGACGTTCCCCGGAAAGGGCGCGCGGCCCAGCAGTTCCAGCATGTCCGGGGAAGCGGCAACCAGGTCGAAGTCCGACAGGCTGACCAGCTGCAGTTCCAGTTCGACGCCCATGGTGAGCGACTGCGATTGGGCGAAGCGTTCGAGTGCCATCTCAAGCCTCCTTTCCGGTGCGGGTTTCGTTGGCCCAGACGACGGCGCGCTGGGTCAGGATGGGGCCGGCGACGTCGAGCAGCAGCATCACGGCGGCCAGCGGCGCCAGGCTGTCGAACAGGTCGACGCCGATCCAGCGGGTCTGCTCCATCAGGATGATCGCGAACACCGCCATCGGCGTGAGCGCCAGGCCCGACAGCGCCCCCTTGCGCGCCGAGATGCCCGACACGCGCGCAAACAGGGTGCAGACCGCCACCTTCACGACCGCGCGCACCAGCACCAGCAGCAGGCCCAGGGCGAGGCCGCCGCTGACGTGCTCGACCTGGACCTTGGTGGCGACAAAGAAGAACATCAACACCGTCAGTAGGTCGCCCAGCACGCCGAAGTTGCGCTGCGCGGGACTGAGCGAAATGCGGCGGTGGCGCGCCACCAGGCCGAAGGTCAGCGCCGCCAGCACCGGCGACAGCGGCAGCACCGAGGTGATGGCGACCAGCAGGACCACCGCCAGCGCAAAGGCCAGGGTGCCGTCGCGCGAGGCGTCGATCATGCGCAGCCAGAGCGGCACCAGGGCGCCGAACAGCGCGCCCAGGCCGGCGGACGCGGCCAGCACAAGCAGGCTGCTGCCGGCCGCGTGCGCGATGTCGCCCGAGGTCTGGAACACGCCGATGCCGACCACGATATTGAAGGTGAACACCGCCATCACGCAGTTCAGCGCGGTCAGGTGCATGGCGCGCTCGGTGACCTGGCCGGCCGCGCCCTGCTCGTTCAGCACGCGCAGGAGGCCCGCCGGCGAGCTCGACATGGCCAGCGAGGCCGTCAGCGCGGCGGGCAGGCGATCCATGCCGCACAGGTGGGCGACCAGGTAGACCGCGGCGAAGGTGCAGGCCGCTTCCAGCAGCGAGGTCGCGACGATCCATGGGTTGTTGCGCAGCCAGCGCAGGTTGATGCGGTAGCCCAGTTCGAACAGGATCAGGCCGAAGCCCAGGTTCGCGAGCAGCATGAAATTCTTGGCTTCGGACGGCGGCAGGTAGCCGGCGGCCAGGTTGCCGAACACGAAACCGGCCAGGCCGTAGACGGCAATGCGTGGCAGCGCGGTCCAGCGGTAGATCAGTTCGCCGGCCATCCAGGCCAGCGTCATCGCCAGCGGCCAGGCGAGTTGCAAGCCGAGATCGGAGTAGTCAAACATGCGTGTCCTCCAGGAAGGGCGGGAGCACGACATGGACCACCGGGCGGTGGGCCTCCCGCGAAAAATAGCCCCCGGGCTGGCCGGGGGCTCAAAAGAAACGAATGAACGCCTCATCGCTGATCGAAAAGCCACCGTGGCGGCGGCTCCGATGGCTCTATATTGCCCGATATATATTTCCTTGGCAACTATATTTGTTGGAATGTATTGACCATCAATTCACTTGGGCCAGTTCGCAGCGCGAGCGGCGGCCCTTCACGCTGCAGCTGTTCTTCTGTTTGCCGTCGCGGTCCCAGACCACGACTTTCCAGGCATCCGGTCCGCTGCGCTCCATGGTTATGAAGCCGAAACCGTCGATCCAGGAACTCATGGCCTCGACCACGGCCCCGGGCGCCGGCGCCTGTCCTGGCGGGACGCTGGCCGGCAGGGGGACGATGTCTTCGGCCGTGCCCGAGAAGCCGGCCACGAACTGGGTTGGGTGGGGGCTCGCAAAGCTGAGCTGCTCCCACAGGTGCACGTGGCCCGACAGCAGCATGCTGATCGAACGCGGGAAATAGCCCGGATCGACGTCGCCGAAGGCGTCGAGCAGGCCCTGGTCGCCGCCGAACAGCGTGATCGCGCCGGTTTTCGCATCGCGGTTGGCGCCGAAGGCGAACAGCGGATGGTGGTCGACCGCGATGTTGTAGGCCGCCCCGTGGGCGAGCTGCTCGACCTTGCGGTAGGTGTCGGCGTATTTCGCCCGTCGCGGATCGGTTTTCGGAAGGCCTTTCCAGTTCGTGTTGGCGGTATCGAAGACGATCAGCTGGGCCCCGCCGCCCAGCGGCACCGCATAGGGGTCGCTGTAGTCGCCGCTGGCGTCGTTTTCAGGCAGGTCGCAGTCGCGGCCGGGCGCGAAGGGACGCGGATCGAGGTAGCGCCACCAGCCCTGGCCGCCGCGCGAGCAGTTCTCGTGGTTGCCGCGCGCGAGCACCCAGGGCGCGGCCGCGAGCAGCTTCCGCGCCGGCGTGAAGAAGTCGGCGGCCCAGGCGTCGTAGCCGTAGCCATAGGGGCTGCCGGCGCAGCCGGGGCGGTCGCTTGGGCAGGGGTCTTCGCGGTAGTGGTAGTCGCCGACGTGGATCACGAGGTCCGGCTTGAATTCGGCGGCGCTGGCCGCCACCCGTGCAAAGGGAAAGGCCTGTGGATCGTTACAGTCCTGGAACAACTTGCCCTTCAGGCGGCAGCCGGTGTCGCCGATGACGACGATGCGTTTCGCCTCGGCCTTCGGCACCGGCAATACCTGCTCCCCTGCCCTGGCGCTGAATGTGCCCGCCGGGATCGGCGCCTCGCAGGTCAGCACCGCGTTTGAAGCCGGCGTGTGCGGCTGGCCGGGGCGCGCCGGTATGCTCGACAAGGGCACGCGCACCCGCATTGGCATCAGGTGGCCGTCGACCTGCAGCGGCGGACAGGCGCTCGCCGCGGTGATGACGCGGGCGATCGCCTGGCCGTTCTCGCCGAGCACCACGAAGGCGGCTTCGGTGTGGGTGGGGACCGGCGCGTAACTGGCGCAGCCTGCCAGCACGGCGGCCGGCAGCAGCGCTCCAAAACGGCTCAGGGAGCTGGATCTCATAGTGCTTTCCTGCAAAAGTGCCGAATGTACCACAGCCGTATGACGCCCTGGTGAACTGCCAGGGGGCAGGCGGACGCGCCCTTCCCGCGCTTGCAGGTAGCATTTTGTCGAGCACAACAACGTGGGAGAGTGGCATGGGTGGCATTCCGGCATGGCTGCAGGCGGGCTTCTGGGGCCTGGTGGCGGGTGGGGCCCTCCTGATCGGCGCCGCGGCCGGCTACTGGCTGAAGGTGCCGGCGCGCCTGGTCGCCGCGATCATGGCCTTCGGCAGTGGCGTCCTGATCTCGGCGCTGTCCTTCGAGCTCATGGAAGAGGCCTACCATACCGGCGGCTTCGCTTCCACCGCTCTCGGCTTCCTGGCCGGCGCGGCGGTCTATACGCTGGCGAACTGGCTGCTCTCGCGCCAAGGGGCGAAGCACCGCAAGCGCTCGGGTGGCCAGCAGCCCAGCGAGGCCGAGGACAGCGGCAGCGGCCTGGCGATCGCCGTGGGCGCCCTGCTCGACGGCATCCCGGAGTCGATCGTGATCGGCTTGTCGATGCTGGGCGGCGGCAAGGTCAGCCTGGTGGCGGTGGCGGCGATCTTCCTCTCGAACGTGCCGGAAGGCCTGTCGAGCGCGGCCGGCATGAAGAAGGCCGGGCGCCCGGCCGGCTACATCTTCGGGATCTGGGGCGGGATCGCGCTGGCCTCGGGCGTGGCGGCCCTGGTCGGCTTTACCGCCTTCGAGGGCGTGTCGGGCGGCGTGGTGGCGGCCACGACCGCAGTGGCGGCGGGCGCGATCCTGGCGATGCTGGTCGATACCATGATTCCCGAGGCTTTTGATGAGGCGCGCGACTTCGCCGGGCTGATCACGGTGGCGGGCTTCCTGTGCGCTTTCGCGCTGAGCAAGATGGGCGGCTGAGCGGCGCGCTCAGCGCAGCAGGTGCACGAGGAAGCCGATGCCGTTGAACAGTGCCGCGAACAGCAGGGGAAAGCGGTATTCGCCCGGCGTGGCGTGGGTGGGCAGGAACATCCTGCGGCCGCCGTGCAGGGCTGCCAAGCGGGCCGGGACCATGCTGTTGTCTACGGCGCAGGCCGCAAGCCGCGGCCGGTACACGTCCTCGGATCGACCAGGGCTTACAATACCGGCTTCAAAAGATGAGGCGGTAATGAAAGTATTGAAGGTTCCGTACGCGGAAAAAGACGAAGCCAAGGCGCTGGGCGCACGATGGAATCCGACCAGGAAGAGCTGGTACGTGCCGGATGGCGTTGCACTGGAACCCTTCGCGCGCTGGCTGGCCGGCGGCGCGGACGCGGCTGCCGGGCCCTCCTCGCGCGATGCGCGCGCGGCGAAACCAGTGACCGGTGCGAAGTACATCGAGCTGGCGCACGCCTGCAATCCCTTCGAGGAGTGTCACGAGTGCCGCCCGAAGCTCGTCGACAGCGGCTGGCTGGAGGCGCATCAGGCGGTGCGCAGGATGCTGGCGGGGTTGTAGGGCACAAGCACCGCAATTTGCCGACGATACCCGCAGGGTGGACAGCTGCGCCGTCCACGCGTCGATCGTTGGGGGCAGGATCGTCGCCCCCGGCGCAGGAGCCGATAACAATCCAGGTGGGCACGGGTGAACTGACCCCAGAAAGTTGGACAGTTGATCTATGCTGCCAATTGCTGAGTCCTGAATTGTACAGGGCTCAGCCCGTTGAGTCTGAGCTTGCCGCGGTCATTGTTGTAGTAGCGAATATACTCATCAATCCCAGCTTCCAGCTGATCGATGCTGGTGATTTTTTCCAAGTAGAAGAACTCGGTCTTGAGCACGGCAAAGAAGCTTTCCATGGCCGCATTGTCGTGACAGTTACCCTTGCGCGACATGCTCTGCACGATCCCATGCTCGGTCAGTGCCTGTTGATAAGCGGGCATGCGGTATTGCCATCCCTGGTCGGAGTGGAGCATTGGTTTGTCCTCCGGGCCAAGTCTTGAAAATGCCTTGGTCAGCATGGATGTCACCAGTTCGAACCGAGGGCGCCTGTTCGTTTCGAAAGCGATGATCTCACCATTGTATAGGTCGAGCACAGGCGACAAATAAAGCTTTTCACCTGCGACATGAAACTCGGTGATGTCGGTCACCCATTTCTGCTTTGGCGCCTTTGCTTCGAACCGGCGCTGCAATTCGTTCGGCGCCGTCTTGCCCACTTCGCCTTTGAAAGACTTGTATTTCTTGGGACGAACCAGGGACTTCAACTTCAGTTGCCCCATCAAACGCTGTACGGTTTTATGATTGATGCGTTCGCCAAGCTGGCGAATGGCTGAGGTCACACGGCGGTAACCATAACGTCCCTTGTGGCGCTCGAATACGTCCTTGATCGTCGCTTTCAATTGTCCGTACTTGTCATCGGCAGCTTGCGCTTTGAGCCGGTAATAGAACGAGCTTCGAGGAAGTCCTGCCAGCTTGAGCAGACCGTCGAGTCGATATTGCTGCCTTAGTTCTTGGACCGCTTGGGTTTTTTCGCAGACTCCGCTTCCTGCCTTGCCTGAACTAAGGCTCTCAACTTTTTTAGGTAGGCGTTCTCCATCCGCAGGTACTCCAACTCGGCCAGCAATTCTTCGCGGCTACGCTTGTCTTCATGCGCTACTTCCGGCTTTGTCGTCGGTATGATCATCTTCTCGGATCTGCTTGTTGGAGGGCGAGCCAATGCCTCGCTCCCCCCTTCTTGATAGGCACGCTCCCAGACTCCTACCGTCGAATGACCGCGGATATCGAACCGGGCAGCGGTCTGGGTGATCGAAAGGCGATTTTCCCACATGTACTGTAGTACCGACAGCTTGAATGCGGCCGTATATCTGCTCCGCTTCTTGCGCAGTCCAGCATCCCCATGCAGTCGATACGCTGTTACCCAGCGCTCCACCAGCGAGCGATTGGCCATGCCATGGCGCTGAGCCACAGCCCGGTAGCCTCCCCGACCAGACAAATAGTCCTGGACAACCGTTATCTTGAACTGCTCCGTGTGCTTACCCATATCACCCCAATAAGTTGTGTCTAACTTATTGGGGTCAGTTCAGGGGCGCCCACCCTACGGAAGGTTCGGCTGCCGTTGTGAATGCAGGGTGGACCCGGGCCGCGCGGGACCCCATGTCCACTACCCGCCGCGAACGGGCCGGTCACTTGACCCGCTGCTTCTCCAGCTTCCTCGCCAGCGTGCGCCGGTGCATGCCGAGCCGCCGCGCCGCTTCCGAGATATTGAAGTCGGTTTCGGCCAGCACCGCGTGGATATGTTCCCACTCCAGGGTCTTGATCGAGGTCGAGCGGTTGGTGACCTCGACATCGGTGCTGCCGGCCACGTGCCCGAAGGCGGCCTCGATGTCGTCGGTGTTCGAGGGCTTCGCCAGGTACTGGCAGGCGCCCAGCTTGATCGCCTCCACGGCGGTGCCGATGCTGGCGAAACCGGTCAGCACCACGATCAACATCGCCGGGTCGTGCGCATGCAGCATCTGCACGCAGGAGAGGCCCGAGGCATTCCCCTTCAGTTTCAGGTCGACCACCGCATAGCCGGGGTTGTGCTCCTTGAGGACCTCGGCCGCTTCCTCGTAGCCGGGAGCATGCAGGACCTTGTAGCCGCGCCGCTCGAAGGAGCGCCCGAGGGTGCGGGCGAAGGCTTCGTCGTCCTCGACGATGAGCAGGACCGGAGGATCGGACACATCAGGCATATCAGACATGTTCGCCCTCCCCGCCCAGGGAGATCGCCGCCAGCGGTATCGTGAGCGTCACCTCCGCTCCGCCCTCCTCCCGGTTGCGCGCCACCACGGCCCCGCCGAGGGTGCGCGCGACGTTCACGACCAGGAACAGGCCGAGACCGCCCCCGGCGCGGCCCTTGGTGCTCTGGTAGGGCTTGCCGAACTGGGCCAGCACGGCCGGAGCGAAGCCGGCCCCGCGGTCCGTCACCACCAGGTTCAGCATGCCCTCCTCGACGCTTGCCGACAGGCTCACCCAGCCGGTGGGCGAGGCTTCCAGCGCATTGTCCAGCAGGTTGTCGATGCTTTGCTTGAGGGCCGAGTCGAAGACGACGGGAATGTCGTCGACGATACGGTTCTCGTATTCGAAGTCCTTCACCGGGCGGCTGTCCTCCCAGTCCTCGGCCAGGCCGTCCAGGAAGGTGTGGATGGTCGTGCGCACCGCCGACTCGCCGCGCGCCTTGCCGGCCGAGAGCAGGATGCCGCTGACGATGGACTTGCAGCGCTGGAGCTGGGTCTGCATCTCGCCGATCTCTTCCAGCAGGTCGGGGCTGTTGCGAAACTCCGGCATGCGCTTCCAGTCGCCCAGGATCACCGACAGCGTGGCCAGCGGCGTGCCCAGTTCGTGGGCCGCGCCGGACGCCAGCAGGCCCATGCGCACGATATGGTCTTCTTCGGCCGCGCGCTGGCGCAGTTCGGCCAGCTGGGCCGCCTTGGCGCGCACCGTGCCGCTGATGCGCGAGACGAAGATCACCAGCAGGCCTGCGTTCAGGGCGAAGCAGATCAGCATGCCCTGCACGTAGAGGCTGGCGATGCCGCGCGCATGGTCGAAGGGCAGCGCGAGCGGCTGGGCAAAGACCGCGAGCAGGCCCAGGCAGACCAGGGTGATGGCGACGATGGTCCAGGTCGACCAGGCTTCCAGCAGCACCGCCGAGATAATGATCTGCAGCAGGTAGAGGAAGGCGAAGGGATTGGTGGTGCCGCCCGAGAGATAGAGCTGCACGGTGAGCGTGGCCACGTCCACCAGCAGGGCCATGAAGATCTCGGCGTTCGACACCGGCTTCTTCTCGTGCCAGCGCAGGTGGCTGGCGATGTTGAAGGCGATCAGGCAGGCCAGCACCTGCAGCATGTGTACCAGCGGCAGGTTGATGTCGAAGATCAGGATCGCGCCGGCGATGGTCGTGACCTGGCCGACGACGGCGATCCAGCGCAGCTCGATGAGCTGCAGCATGTTCTTGTGACCGGCGGCGTATTCGACGCTGGCTTCGGCGCTGGACGCGATCGAAGGCGTTATTTTTGTTAGTAGATCAAGCTTTCCTGCCATCGTTCCCGGCCCTGGCGGCCTCTCCTTTTGCACCGAAGCGCGCAACATACCACCACGCACCGGCAACCATCAAGGCCAGAGCATACCAAGTGACGGCATACACGAGGTGATTGTTTTGAAAGGAGATGACCGTCAGGCCGCCGACGGGGCGGTCCGGGGCCCCGGCGGGGTCCTGGCCGCGCGCAGCGTCGACGAAGAACGGCGCGATGACGGGAGCGCCGTCCGGCGCGGAATGGGACAGTCCGCGCGCGGCGGCAATGGCCGCGACGTCGCGCGAGAACCAGCGGTTGCGCGCAGGATCGTTATCGCGCAGGAAGCCACCGCCCGGCTCGGCGATGCGCAGCAAGCCGGTCAGCGCATGGGGCGGGCCTTCAAGGGCAGCGCACGGGTCGCCATTCGCGCGGCGCGCGGGATAGGTGGCGGCGGTGTTGCCGGAAGCGGGAATGAAGCCGCGGTTGACGAAAACGACGGAACCGTCGGTCGTGCACAGGGGCGTCAGAAGCCAGAAGCCGGCGCCCAGTTCGGAAACGGCCTGGACCGGCGTGGTGTATTCGTAGAGGAAGTGACCGGAGAGGCGTACGCGCCGGTATTCGTCGGATTCTTTTGAAACGTCCGCCCAGCGGCTCGCCGGGGGAAGAGAAACGGGAGCCGCGCGCACGCGCGACTCCACCCGTTCGATGAGGGCCAGTTTCCATTGCAGGCGAACCACCTGCCAGGTTCCCAGCCCCGCGAACAGCACGATCAGGAACAGCCCGAGGATCGCGAGGATCACCCGGCCCATGCTGCGCGGCCGGATGGCTGCCTGATCGTGCTTCGACATCATTGCATGTCGTGCGCGCCGTGACCGGTCACGGCGGCGGCGTCGCCCATGCCGGGCATCATGTTGGCGTTCATGTGATACATGACCCAGATCGAGCCCGAGAGCACGATCACCAGCAGGATGATGGTCAGGATCAGCGCCATCATGTTCCAGCCACCTTCGGATTTCGCGTTCAGGTGCAGGAAGTAGATCATGTGCACGACCAGCTGGACGGCGGCGAAACCGAGGATCACGAACTTGGTCGTTTCCGGCGGCAGGACATTGCCCATCACCAGCCAGAACGGGATCACGGTCAGGATCACGGCCAGCACGAAGCCGGTCGTGTAGTCCTTCAGGCTGTAATGCACGCCCGGCTCGTCGCCATGGGTATGGCCGTGGAGGGCGTCGTGAGTGTGGTGGTCGCTCATGGCAGCACTCCCATCAGGTAGACAAAGGTAAACACGAAGATCCAGACGACGTCCAGGAAGTGCCAGAACAGCGACAGGCACGACAGGCGGCGCATGTTCTCGGCCGACAGGCCGTGCTTGCCCAGCTGGAACATCAGCGTGACCAGCCAGACGATACCGAACAGCACGTGCAGGCCGTGGGTGCCGACCAGCGAGAAGAACGCGGTCAGGAAGCCGCTGCGCGACGGACCTGCGCCTTCATGGATCAGGTGGTAGAACTCGTACAGTTCCAGGCCCAGGAAGCACAGGCCCAGGACGCCGGTGATGCCCAGCCAGAGCTGGGCCGCGCCCAGCTTCTTGGCCTGGGCCGAGATCATCGCGAAGCCGAAGGTGATCGACGACACCAGCAGGAAGGCCGTGTTGATGGCCACCAGCGGCAGGTCGAACAGCTCGGCGCCGGTCGGGCCGCCCGCGTAGTTGCGGCCCAGGACAGCGTAGGTCGCGAACAGCGAGGCGAAGATGAGGCAGTCGCTCATCAGGTAGATCCAGAAGCCCAGCAGGGTGCCGTTCTCCGGATGATGCTCGCGAACGTGGTATTCGCGGGCGGCGCCGCCGACGGCGCCGCCAGTGAGGGTTGCGTGATTGTTAGACATGGGCTTCCAGCAATTTAGTACGTGCATTCTCGGTACGGGTGACTTCTTCGGCCGAGATGTAGTAATCGCGTTTGTAGTTGAACGTGTGGACGATGATGGCGACCATCATGGCGACGAAGGCCAGGCCGGTCAGCAGCCACATGTGCCAGATAATGCCGAAACCGACGACCATCGACAGCGCGGCGATCACGAAACCTGCCCAGGTGTTCTTCGGCATGTGGATAGCCACGTAGTCGTTCAGCGGACGCTTCCAGCCGTTCTTCTTCATGTCGGCGAAGGAGTCGTTGTCGTACACCACCGGCGTGAACGCGAAGTTGTAGTCAGGCGGCGGCGACGAAGTCGACCACTCCAGGGTACGGCCGTCCCACGGGTCGCCGGTGTGGTCGCGCAGTTTCTCGCGGTCTTTCCAGGTCATGAACATCTGCATCAGCAGCGCGGCGATACCGCCGGCGATCATCAGGGTGCCGAACAGCGAGATCATGAACAGCGGCTGCAGTTCCGGATCTTCGAAGTGGCTGGTACGACGGGTCACGCCCATGAAGCCCAGGATGTAAGGCGGCATGAAGGCGAACCAGAAGCCGATCGACCACAGCCAGAACGAGACCTTGCCCCAGAACTGGTTCAGCTTGATGCCGAAGGCCTTCGGGAACCAGTAGTTGATGCCGGCGAACACGCCGAACACGACGCCGCCGATGATCACGTTGTGGAAGTGCGCGATCAGGAACAGCGAGTTGTGCAGCACGAAGTCGGCAGCCGGGATGGCCAGCATCACGCCGGTCATGCCGCCGATGGTGAAGGTCAGCATGAACGAGACCGTCCACATCATCGGCAGTTCGAAGCGGATACGGCCGCGGTACATGGTGAACAGCCAGTTGAAGATCTTCGCCCCGGTCGGGATCGAGATGATCATCGTGGTGATGCCGAAGAACGAGTTGACGCTCGCGCCGCTACCCATGGTGAAGAAGTGGTGCAGCCAGACCAGGTAGGACAGGACCATGATCACGCAGGTTGCATACACCATCGAGGTGTAGCCGAACAGGCGCTTGCCGCAGAAGGTCGAGACGACTTCCGAGAAGATACCGAAGGCCGGCAGGATCAGGATGTACACCTCCGGGTGGCCCCAGATCCAGATCAGGTTCACGTACATCATGGCGTTGCCGCCGCGGTCATTCGTGAAGAAGGCGGTGTCGAACAGGCGGTCCATGCCCAGCATGGCCAGCACGGCGGTCAGGATCGGGAAGGAAACCACGATCAGGATGTTGGTGCACAGCGAGGTCCAGGTGAAGACAGGCATCTTCATCAGGTCCATGCCCGGCGCGCGCATCTTGATGATGGTCACGACCAGGTTAACACCTGACAATAGTGTACCCACACCCGCGATCTGCAATGACCAGATGTAGTAGTCGACCCCGACACCCGGGCTCGCCAGGATGCCCGACAGCGGCGGGAAGGCCAGCCAGCCGGTACGCGCGAACTCGCCGACGAACAGCGAGGCCATCACCAGCACCGCGCCCATGGCGGTCATCCAGAACGAGAAGTTGTTCAGGAACGGGAAGGCCACGTCGCGGGCGCCGATCTGCAGCGGCACGACGTAGTTCATCAGGCCGGTCACGAACGGCATCGCCACGAAGAAGATCATGATCACGCCGTGGGCGGTGAAGACCTGGTCGTAGTGGTGAGGCGGCAGGAAGCCGGCGTTCTCGCCGAACGAGATCGCCTGCTGGGCGCGCATCATGAGTGCGTCGGCGAAGCCGCGCAGGAACATGACCAGGCCGAGCACCATGTACATGATGCCGATTTTCTTGTGGTCGATGCTGGTGAACCAGTCGTGCCACAGGGTGCCCCACAGGCGGAACTTGGTGATCAGGGCCAGCAGGGCCAGGCCACCAACGAGCACGCCTGCGAAGGTAGCGAGCAGGATGGGCTCATGGAACGGAATCGCGTCCCAGCTGAGCCGTCCGAAGATTAGCTTCGTCAAGTCAAATGAGTCTTGCATGGTTACTTCTTCACAGAATTAGTAGGGGTTTCGCAGACTTCGCCCTCGGCAATCGCCGCCGCGGTAGTCGCCGCGGCGAGCTGACGCTTGGCGTCCGCCGGCAGGTTGCGGATGGCGACGTCGTCGCGGTGGCGTTGCATGTCGGCGTGCATCTGCTGGTTCATGCAGACGGCGCCTTCGGCCACGCAGCGGTTCACGACGGCGTTGAACAGGGCCGGCTGGACGGCGCCGTAGGTACGCACCGGCTCCTTTTCCGACGGCTTTTCCAGGGTCAGGTACTCGGCGCGGGACAGTTCGCCGCCCGAAGCCTTGACCTTCTGCACCCAGGCGTCGAAGTCGCCTGCGGTCACGCCCTTGTAGGCGAAATGCATGTGCGAGAAACCGTCGCCGCTGAAGTGTGCCGACAGGCCCTTGTAGTTGCCGGTCTTGTTCAGCACGGCGTTCAGGGTCGTCTCCATGCCCGGCATCGTGTAGATCATGCCGGCCAGGGTCGGGATGTAGAAGGTGTTCATCACGGTCGACGAGGTCAGCTTGAAGCGGACCGGGGTGTCGATCGGGGTCACCAGCTCATTGACCGTCGCGATGCCCTGCTCCGGGTAGATGAAGAGCCACTTCCAGTCCAGCGACACGACCTGCACTTCGAGCACCTTGTGCTCGGCCGTGACCGGGCGGTGTTCGTCGATGCGATCCAGCGGACGATAGGGGTCGAGCTTGTGGGTGCTGATCCAGGTGATCAGGCCCAGCGCGATGATGATGAGGAGCGGCGCGCCCCAGATCACCAGTTCGAGCTTGGTCGAGTGGTCCCAGTCCGGTTCGTATTTCGCGTTCGCGCCCTTGCGGTACTTCCAGGCGAAGACGACGGTCAGGATCATCACCGGGATGATGATGATCAACATGAGCAGGACCGATATGGTGATCAGTTCTGCCTGCTGCTTGGCAATGTCGCCGGAGGGATTCATCACCACCGTGTTGCAGCCGGACAGCACTGCAAGCAGGAGCAAGGAAAGTCCGGGACGGACAATTTTAGGAATCATGCTAGGTATCTAACGTTACATGGGAATGAGAACATGCTACTGTACTGCTAACGGCCTTCGTTGCACATTGGACGTTTTGTCCCACCCTTGCCCAGGCCAGGGGATCCGAAGGCGTTGACATGACCTACCTGGAGACGAAGATATGCAAAGCTCGACGACGTACGGCGGCGCAGGTGCCGCTCCAATCACGGCCCCGCACAGCGGAGCCCGCAACATCAATGCCCGCGATGCGCACATTTCACCGGGTGAGATAGCAGTTGGTGTGGTCATTGGCCGCGCCTCCGAATATTTCGACTTCTTCGTCTACGCGATCGCCTCGGTGCTCGTTTTTCCAGCAGTTTTTTTCCCGTGGGCTGATCGGCTTGAGGGCACACTGTACTCGTTTACGATTTTTGCGTTCGCATTCATCGCGCGCCCCCTGGGAACCGTTGTATTCATGGCAATCCAGCAGCGCTTCAGTCGTGAAATAAAACTTACTCTGGCACTATTTTTAATCGGCACGGCCACGGTGGTCATTTCCTTCCTGCCAACCTATGCCTCGATCGGCAGCGCCTCCATCGTCCTGCTCGCGCTGATGCGCATCGCCCAGGGCGTGGCCCAGGGCGGTTCCTGGGACGGCCTGCCTTCGCTGCTGGCCCTGAACGCGCCCGAGCACAAGCGCGGCTGGTACGCGATGCTGGGACAACTCTCGGCCCCGCTCGGCTTCCTGATCGCCGCCGGCCTGTTCGCCTACCTGATCGACAACCTGCAAACCGACGACTTCCTGGTCTGGGGCTGGCGTTTCCCCTTCTTCGTGGCCTTTGCGATCAACGTCGTGGCCCTGTTCGCCCGCCTGCGCCTGGTGTCGACCACCGAATACTCGCGCCTGCTCGACGCCCATGAACTCGATCCGGCCCCGGTCGGCGAACTGGTGCGCGCACAAGGCACCAACATCGTCATCGGCGCCATGGCCGCCCTGGCCAGCTACGCCCTGTTCCACCTGGTGACCGTGTTCCCGCTGTCCTGGATCCAGCTCTACGACACCCGCCCGATCAGCGACTTCCTCTACATCCAGATGTGGGGCGCGGCAATCGCGGCCGTCTGCATCCTGATCTCCGGCCTGGTCGCCGACAAGGTCGGCCGCCGCACCACCCTGGGCACCCTGGCAGCCCTGATCGCGATCTTCTCGGCCTTCGTCCCCATGCTGATGGACGGCGGCGTCGCCGGCCAGAACGCCTTCATCCTAATCGGTTTCGGCCTGCTGGGCCTGTCCTACGGCCAGGCCGCCGGCGCCGTCACCTCGAACTTCCAGCAGCGCTTCCGCTACACCGGTGCAGCCCTGACCTCGGACCTGGCCTGGCTGGTCGGCGCGGCCTTCGCCCCGCTGGTCGCGCTCGGCCTGTCGGCCAACTTCGGCCTCGGCTATGTCAGCCTCTACCTGCTGTCGGGCGCAGTCGGCTCGCTGGCGGCGCTGTCGCTGAACCGCAAGCTGGAGATCCGCGACTGAGGAACCGCTGCAGGCAGGCAAGACAGTAAGCGATATGCGGTAGATTCGCACAGTAACAAGGTCCGGCGGACAGCAGTCCGCCGGAATTTTTTTATCCGGCGCAGGTCGAACTCCATATTTGCCTGAGGCCCGATTCATGACCCGCAAGATGCAGGTGACCGTGCCTGCCGGCCCGGTCGAACTCGAGGGCATGCTCGAGTTGCCCGCCACGCCCATCGGCGTGGTCCTGTTTGCCCACGGCAGCGGCAGCGGCCGCTTCAGCCCGCGCAACAACTACGTCGCCGCCCAGTTGCACGACGCCGGCATCGCCACCCTCCTGCTGGACCTGCTCACCGCGCAGGAAGACGCCATCGGGCAAAACCGCTTCGATATCGCCCTGCTGTGCCGGCGCCTGCACGCGGCTGCGACCTGGCTGGGGACCGAACCCCTGAGCGCTCCCCTGCCCCTGGGCCTGTTCGGCGCCAGCACCGGCGCGGCGGCCGCGTTGCGCCTGGCGGCCGAGAGCGGCAGCGGGGTAGCGGCGGTGGTCTCGCGCGGCGGCAGGCCGGACCTGGCCGGCGCCGCGCTCGCGCAGGTGGATGCGCCGACGCTCCTGATCGTCGGCGGCGAAGATGGGGTGGTGATCGACCTGAATCGCCAGGCCCTGGCCGCGCTGCGCTGCGAGAAGGAACTGGCGATCGTGCCCGGCGCCGGACACCTGTTCGAGGAGGAAGGCACGCTGGAGCAGGTCGCCACGCTGGCCTGCGCCTGGTTCGTGCGGCACTTCGATCCGGGGTAGGGTCGCCGCGCCGTTCCTAGGCCAGCGCCGTATCGAGCACCGTCATCAGGATGAAGCCGAAGATGAGGGCAATCGTCGCCATCGTGCCGTTGCCGCTTTCGCGCATCTCCGGAATCACGTCGTTCACGATCACGAACAGCATCGCGCCGCCCGCCGCCGCCAGGGCGATCGGCAGCATGCCGGCCGAGATGCCGATGAGGGCGACGCCGACGGCCGCCGCGATGGGCTCGACCACGCCCGACAGCACACCCAGGCCGACGGCGCTCAGGCGGCTGTAGCCGACGGTGCGCAGGGCCAGCGCCACCACCAGGCCTTCCGGCACGTCCTGGATCGAGACCCCGGTGGTGAGCGAATTGGCCTTCTCCAGGTCGATCCCGGCATAGGCCACGCCGATCGCCAGGCCCTCGGGCATGTTGTGCAGGGCGACGGCGGCGACGAACATCCAGGCGCGGCGCAGCGAATTGCCGCTGACGTCGTCGCGCTCGAGGATATGAGACGGCTCGATCGCCCGGCCCAGCAGCAGGATCGCGCCCGCGCCCAGCATGATGCCGGCGCCGGCCAGCAGGCTGGCCTCCCAGGCGCCGGCGCCGGCGGACTTCGCCGCGGCCAGGGCCGGGATCACCAGCGAAAAAGCGGTCGCGCCGAGCATCACCCCTGCGCCGAAGCCGAGGAAGCTGTCATAGGTCCGCTTCGAAAAATTCTGCGACAGCAGCACCGGCAGGGTGCCGAGCGCGGTGGCCACGGCGGCCGTCCCGCCGCCCAGCAGGGCCGCGTGCATCTTCGGATTGGCGTTCATGATCTGCTCGACCAGGCTCCCGAGCAGCAAGAGGCAGCCCACCGAGCAGATCAGCAGGCCGACGAGGCGCCGGAACGTGAACGCGCGCGCCAGCGCGTCGGTCCAGCGCGACTTTTGCCGCAGTTTTTGCGGATATGGGTCCATCGGGGGAATCCTTTCTGCGGCGCCGCCAACGCGACGCCCCGCACTGAGGCGGGGCGTCGAACATCACGGTGCCGATTCTACGCCGCCGTGACCGGAACGTGCGTCACTGCTGGCGGCGGGATGTGTCACGGCTTGCTGATGGCGGACGCGCCTTTCGGCGAGGCCGGATCGAGACCCAGTTCGGCGCCGGTGGTCGGATCCTTGGACGGATCGGACATGGTGCGCATCTGCATCTGCTTCAGGACTTCGACGTCCTCGGCCGGCAGCTTGACTTCGGCCTCGCCCGAGCCGCCGTCGACGCCCATCTGCTTCTCGCGATCGGTGACGAAGTCCCACTTCTCGCCCTGGTTCCAGGGGCCGCGCATTTCGCCCGGGCCCTGCGACATATTGAAGTAGACGCTGGAGAAGCGGGGGTCGGCTGGCATTTTGCCCGGAGGGAAGTTCGACTCCATCGAGTACAAGGCCTTCTCGAAGGACTTCTGGTGCGCCACTTCGCGCGTCATCAGGAAGCCCAGCGCCTCCTTCACGCCCGGGTCGTCGGTACAGGCGATCAGGCGTTCGTAGACGATCTTGGCGCGCGCCTCGGCGGCGATGTTCGAGCGCAGGTCGGCGGTCGGCTCGGTGATCGAATCGATGTAGGCAGCGGTCCAGGGAACGCCGGCGGAATTGGTCAAAGGGGTACCCGCCCCATACAGCACCTGGGTGATGTGGCTGTCGTTGCCGGCGCCGGTGATGCTGCGGTACATCTCGGCTTCGCTGTCGACGGCTTCGGCCAGGCGGCCCTTGGCGCCCTTGTTCAGCATGGCGACGATGTGGCCGATCACCTCGAGGTGGCTGAGCTCCTCGGTGGCGATGTCGAACAGCATGTCCTTGCGGCCTGGATCGTCTTCCGATACGGCCTGGGTGAAGTAGCGCATCGCCGCGGCGAGCTCGCCCTGGGGTCCGCCGAACTGCTCGAGCATGAGGTTCGCGAGACCCGGGTTCGGTCCGGCGACCCGGACCGTATATTGCAGTCGCTTGTTGTGTGCAAACATTCCGACTCCTCCGATAGATAGAAACTAAGCGTTCACGCGACAGCGTGCGACGCCATCCATACACGGCTGCACGGCCTTGCGCCGTCAGTCGAACGTGGACTCATCTTCGCAGGCCTTGGCGCTCGAGTAATCAGAAGCGCTGCCGTCTCCGTGTAGGACAAAGGTGACAACTTGTAAATCCAGTTTAAGAACTGATCAGTACAGGCAGGCGCGACATTGCCCAATTTTAAGCACAGATGAATGCATGAAAGCTGCAGTTCGGAAATCTGGATTGTCGAGCGATTTCCTGCTCGGCGCGCGGCTTGCGCCGACGCCGATACACGGCGTAGTCCTACGCGACCGTCGAGCGGAACGGGCTAGCATGTTAGTCAATCGTCAACTAGGAGAAGAACATGTTTTCTCTGAACCAACTCAGCCCGACCATCACCGACATGATCCGTTTCGATCACTCGCACGTGATGGTGACCTTCCACCAGTACACGAAAGACAAGGCGCCCAGCGTCAAGAAAGCGCTGGCCGAAACCATCTGCACCGCGCTGGAAATCCACGCGACGCTGGAAGAGGAAGTGTTCTATCCGGTGATGCGCCAGCTCGACAAGGGCGAGCCCTTCGTCCACAAGGCCGAACCGGAACACAATGAGATGCGCCGCATCATCGCCGAACTGCGCCGCACCAGCGGCTCCGACCCGCGCCACGACCGCCTGATGATGGAACTGATGCGCGACGTGATCCACCACGTCGCCGACGAGGAAACCACCCTGCTGCCCCAGGCTGAATCGCTGATGAGCAAGGCGCGCCTGTCGGAACTGGGCTCGCAGATGACCAGGCGCCGCATGGAGCTGGTGGCGCCGAAGGCCGGCAAGCTGGCCAAGAGCCACGCTGTCGGCTTCTCGGGCAGCACCGCCGCGATGGTGGTCGGCCTGGCCAGCGCCCTGTTCGCCGCGCGCGCTTTCGTGACGAAGCCGGGCAGCCCCATGGGTAACACCCGCACCTGGGCCAACGCCAACTCGATGCCGCACGGCGGCTGAGCGGGATAGCGAAGAACGAAACAAGCGAAAGGCCGGCTCGCGCGAGCCGGCAGCAACGCCTCAGCCGACCAGGCGGACGACGATCGGCAGCAGCCAGGGCGTGAGCACGGCGGTCAATACGCCGTTCAGCCCCATGCCCAGGCCTGCGAAGGCCCCCATCTCGGCGCTCACCTGGAAGGCGCGCGCCGTTCCCACGCCATGCGCGGCCAGGCCCAGCGCGAAGCCGCGCGCCGCGTGCGAATCGATCTTCATCGCATTGAACAGGAAACGCGCCGTGATCGCGCCGAAGATCCCGGTGCCGATCACCAGCACCGCGGTCAGCGCCGGCACGCCGCCCAGGCGCTCCGACACCGCCATCGCGATCGGCGTGGTGGCCGACTTCGGCCCCACCGTGTGCGCCAGCACCTCCGAGCCTCCCAGCAGCAGGACCACGCCCACCGCCGACACGATGGCCGTGACGCAGCCGCACACCAGCGCGCAGGCCAGCGGCAGGAAGGCGCGGCGCATGCGCGGAAGCTGGCGCGCCAGGGGTACGGCCAGCGCCACCGTCGCCGGCCCGAGCAGGAAATGGACGAACTGGGCGCCGGCAAAGTAGCGCTGGTAGGACATGTCGCTGGCCAGCAGCACCAGGCTGACCAGGGCGATGGCGATCGCCACCGGATTGGCGAGCGGCGAGAACTTGCAGCGCGCGTAAATCGCCTGCGCGACGAGGTAGGCGCACAGGGTGATCGTCAGGCCCAGCAGCGGCGAGGCCGAGAGATAGACCCAGAAATGGCTGAGGTTGGCAAAATTAGGCATCGCCGCCCTTCTCCGGCGCCGGACCCAGCTTGTGCAGGATGTAGCCGGTGACGGCCAGGGTCAGCAGGGTGCTGACCACCAGCGAGGCGAGGATCGCCAGCCAGTGCCCGCTGCCGCTGCCGGCTGCGGCGACGATGCCGACGCCGGCCGGGACGAACAGCAGCGACAGGTGGCGCAGCAGTTCGCTGGCGGCCGCTTCGATGCGCGTTTGCAGCGCCGGCCAGGCGACGAGGGTGCAGAACAGCAGGATCATGCCCGCCACCGGACCCGGTACCGGCAGGCCGAGCAGGAAGACGACGCCTTCGCCCAGGCATTGGAACAATAACAGGATGGCGAAGGCGGGAAGCAAAGGCGGTCCTCCGAATGGATGGCGTGGTAGGGATGATATCGCGACAATCCGCCGGGCCGTAGCGCGCGTGGGGGCACGTATTTACCCCGGGCCTGCGTAGGCGGCGCGAAGGCGGCGGATTTTCAGCGGGCAGCATTATAGCCGCGCACCCGGCGAAAGCCGATTCGCGTTAACACGTAGGTGATGCCTGCACCCACGCGCCGGACAGCAGCAGGCATGGGCCGCCATGACGGCTGATATGTCGGCAATCGACCGTGCCATACCGCGTGGACACAGGTGTCCACCCTACGAAACCGAACCAGCGGACGCATTGTGCCTTTGTAGGGTGGACTCCCGAGTCCACGCGGTACAACGGCGGCAAGCCCGAAACGCCCGGCACCTGCCACAAGTTTTCGTAGGGTGGGTTCTTGAACCCACGCGGTGCGACAGGGGCACGCCGCAGCGTCACCGGGACGCCGCGGTAGGAAACAAGGCGCGGGCCAGACCTGAAGCCGCGTCTTACGCCACTTCCGCCTGCTTGATCGCCCCGCGCTTGATCTGGTCGCGTTCGATCGATTCAAACAGGGCCTTGAAGTTGCCTTCGCCGAAGCCGTCGTCGCCCTTGCGCTGGATGAACTCGAAGAACACCGGACCGAGTTGCGGTTCGCCGAAGATCTGCAGCAGCAGGCGCGGCTTGCCGTCCTGGACCGTGCCGTCGAGCAGCAGGCCGCGTGCCTGCAGTTCGGCCGGGTTCTCGCCGTGGCCGGGGATGCGGCCGTCCAGCATCTCGTAATAGGTCGCGGGCGGCGCGCTCATCAGGGGCACGCCGGCGGCGCGCAGGCCGTCGACGGTCTTGATCAGGTCGTCGGTCAAGAGTGCGATGTGCTGGATGCCTTCGCCGTTGAACTGCAGCAGGAATTCCTCGATCTGGCCGCCGCCGGCCTTGCCTTCCTCATTCAGCGGAATCCGGATCTTGCCGTCCGGCGCGGTCATCGCCTTCGAGGTCAGGCCGGTGTACTCGCCCTTGATGTCGAAGTAGCGGATCTCGCGGAAGTTGAACAGGCGCTCGTAGAAGGAGGCCCAGAAGGCCATGCGGCCGCGGTAGACGTTGTGGGTCAGGTGGTCGATGATCTTCAGGCCATGGCCGAAGGGGCGGCGGGGGGCGCCGTCGATGAATTCGAAATCGATGTCATAGATGGATTTGCCGTCCTCGAAGCGGTCGATCAGGTAGAGCGGCGCGCCGCCGATGCCCTTGATCGCCGGCAGGCGCAGTTCCATCGGGCCGGTCGGGATGTCGATTGCCTGGGCGCCCAGTTCCAGGGCGCGCTTGTAGGCCGCGTGCGAATCCTTGACGCGGAAGGCCATGCCGCAGGCCGACGGGCCGTGCTCGGCCGCGAAGTAGGCCGCATAGCTCTTCGGCTCGTTGTTGATGATGAAGTTGATCTCGCCCTGGCGATACAGCGTGACGTCCTTTGAACGGTGCCTAGCCACCTTGGTAAAGCCCAGCGCCTCGAAGATCGGTTCCAGCAGGCCCGGGGTCGGGGACGCGAACTCGACGAATTCGAAGCCCATCAGGCCCATCGGATTCTCAAACAGGTCAGCCATGTTATTTCCTTCTTGGTGCAATTGTTATCTCCTCCAGACGGCGCCCCTGCCTCGTGGGCGCAGCGCCGCGGAACCATGCGGCCGGCATGATGCTGCCGGCCGGACGAACATGCGATCCGGCCCTGTTGCATGCCTGGCACGCGCCGGGCCGGTTCGACGTGACCGGAATGATACGCCAGCCGACGCGCGTCGCGTCCGGTTTTTGATGTCGAATCGGCATGCTCGCGGCGGAGCATACCCGAGAACGCCCGGCAAAAGGAAAGCGATTTTTTCAGCGCCTCCCGGCGAGGGTGCGCTCCAGCAGCAGGGTCTGATGTCGCCGAGCAGCACCTGCGGATGCAGGTACGAGGTCGAATAGATCTCGCGCACCGTGCCGCCGGAGTCGAGCAGGTAGACCTTCAGCATGTGGCTGAGGACGGGCAGGCGCTGGCCCGGGACCTGGGGCGCGGCCACCGAGACGTCCTGGCCGAAGCCGTCGAGTATCGGCGCCAGTTCCCTGCCATTGCGGGTAGTGAGGAAATGCCAGTCCAGGCCGCGCCGGTCGCGCGCCTCGCTGCCGCCATAGCTGCGCATCATCACCGGCGTGTCGTGTTCCGGATCGAAGCTCATGCTGACGAAACGCACCTTGCCGCGCAGGGTCGGGGTCTGCTCGATGGTCTGCTTCAGGCTGTGCAGGGTGGCGTAAGCCAGCGGACAGCCCTTCGCGTCGGTGCAGTAGGTGTAGATGAAGGAGAACAGCGTGATCCTGCCGGTGGTAAACTCCGACAGGCGCCGCACGCTGCCGTCGCTTTCCAGCACGACGCCCTCGGGGGCCTTCATGATGCGCTCCAGGCGGTAGGTGCCGGGCGCGGGCGGCAGGTAGCCGAGCGGCGGCAGGCCGGACAGCCCCTGCGCCTGGGCTGCCCGGGCCGCCTGCCCACCCGCGACCAGGGCGAGCGCCAGTAAAAGGGCGCCGAGTGCGGCGGACCGCGCGGCAGGCGCCCTGCCCGCGTCGCCACGCCCGCCTGCGCGGGTGAACCAGGTCCTCACCGGGCCGCTACCCGGTCCACGGCGCCAGTGTCCGGCGCGGGCTGGCCCGCCGTCACCTGGCCCGATCTTGCGCCGAACTTCATGTGGTGCGGTCGTCCGAGCTTGAGCTTGTAGAAGTCGACGTTCATTTTCTCGCTCAGCTCCTTGCCGTCCCAGGCGAACAGCTTCACGAACTGCTCGTTGTCGGCCCCGGTCTTGTCCCAGTTCGCCAGCAGCGAAGAGCTCACGTACACGCGCTTGCCGTCCCAGCTCTGGGAAATCATGTTGACCTGGGAACCGGTCTTCTTCGCGTAAGTCTGGCGCGGCGCTTCCGGGTTGCTGATGTCGAAGTAGCGGGTAGTGCCGTCCATGAAGGTATTCACCCACAGGCCCTTCCCGTCGGCGCGCATCGAGATGTCGACCGGCAGCGGGGTCTTGGCCGGGTCGCCGATGGCGCTGACGTCCTTCGCCTGCCACTGGCCCCTGGCGTCCCTCTTCACCAGCCAGAGCTTCGAAGTGAGCGCGGTGGCGGTGATCGCCCAGTCGCCGCCCGGGTGCAGCGACCAGCGGATTTCGAGCGGCGCGCCCGGCACGCTGAGCACCTGCTCGGGCTGCATCGCCTTCAGGTTCCAGACCACCATGGTATTGCCGAACTGCTTCATCGCTCCCTGGTCCTTGATCAGGGTGCCGAGCGGCGTCATGTAGTTCTTCTTGCCGGTGAAGCTGGAGCTCAGCATCGCGTTCTTCGCCGGGTTGATCGCCAGGTCGTAGCCATAGCCGTCGGCCCCTTTCAGGCCGGGCGCGGTCGATGCGTTGGGCGCAGTGGGCGCAGTGGGCATATCGTATTTCCGGATGAACTCGCCCTTGTTGTTGTACAGGGCCATGCCGGTGGTCCCGCCGCCATCCCTGGCGTTCGAGACCGCGCCGATCAGCATCCTGCCTGGCAGCGCATAGAAGGTATGCGGCCCGACCAGGCCGGAGCGCTGGGCGAAATCGCTGATGGTGTTGACCAGCTTCGGCCTGGCCGGGTCGCTGTGGATGTCGAACACATAGATCTTGCTGTCGTCGAGCCCGCCCGCCCAGAGGAAGCGCCGGTCGTCGGTGAAGCCCGCATGGTGGGCTTCGCCGCGCCCGCCCACGGATACCTGGGTGATCACCTGGCCGAATTTGGGTGACTTCGGATTGACGTCGAGCGTGACGAGCTTGTCGGACCCGTCGCCCATGCCCTTCACGCCCAGGGTCCAGACGTAGAGGTAATCCTCCTGTCCCTTGATGAGGTTCGCCATGTAGGGCGAGTTGCAGGTCTCGTCGGCCAGGGCGTACGGGACGCCGATGGCGAGCATGAGGGCGGCAAGCGCTGCCGCGCGGGCGCGTGGATACAGGTGCATCGTGATCTCCTCTCAGGCAAACCATCAGCATCGCCGGTCCTCGGCCAAAGAGTTTGCGCCAGATCAAAGCCACCGGGAATAGACGAGCTCGAGCATGGGCTGGCGCTACCGGGCAAAGGAGTCGACGACCAGCGTGCGCAGCCACTGGTTGCCCGGATCCTGGTTGAAGCGCCGGTGCCAGAACATGTTCGTCTGCAGCGGCGGCAGCGCCAGCGGCGGCGTGATCCAGGCCAGGCCGAAGGGCGGGCCGGCCCTTTCGGCCAGCTTCTGCGGCACCGTCACCACCAGGTCGCTGCCGCCGACGATATAGGGCACGGCCGTGAAGTGCGGCACCCGGAAGCGCGTCGAGCCGCCCACGCCAGCCTTCTCGAGCAGCTGGTTGATGCGGTCGTAGGGGCTCTCGCGCGAGTCGACGAACAGGTGCTCGGCCTCGGCAAAGCGCGCCAGGTCGACCTTGCCCTGAGTGAGCGGATGGCCGCGCCGCATCATCGTCACATAGGGCTGGCGAAACAGCAGGCGCTGGTACAGGGCCTCGGAAATGTCCTCGAAGGGGCCGATGGCCAGGTCGACGCGCCCGCTCTCCATCTCCTCCTTCAGGGCGATGCTGCCGGCGCGCACCGAGCTGAGCTGCAGGTGCGGCGCCGCCAGCCGGCAGCGCTCGATCAGGGTGGGCATGAAGTGCAGTTCGCCCACGTCCGTCATCGCCAGCGTGAAGCGGCGCCTGCTCGTGAGCGGATCGAAGCCGCTGCGCCGGTTCAGGGCCAGCGTCACCTGGGCCAGGGCGGCGCCGACCGGCTCGGCCAGGCCTTCCGCGAACGGCGTGGGCTGCATGCCCTGCCCGGTGCGGACAAACAGTTCGTCGCCGAACAGGCGTCGCAGCCGGGCCAGGGCGTTGCTCACCGCCGACTGGGACAGCCCGAGGCGGCGCGCCGCGCCGGATATCTGACGCTCGCGGTAGACTTCCTGGAACACGGACAGGAGGTTCAGGTCGACATCGTGGGGCTCGATCATGAGGGGTCCAGTATTGATATGCTGAATAGTCTACATTCATCTATTCATGTCGTAAAATACCAACGGCTGGCTTAGAGTGCTCATTGACACAATAATCGACGCACTTTGCGAGGAGACGCGCATGACCCAGAACATCGGAACCGAAACGAAGTATCAGTCAGGCTTCGGCAACGAATTCGCCACCGAGGCCCTGCCCGGCGCCCTGCCGCGCCACCGCAATTCGCCCCAGCGCGTCCCCTACGGCCTGTACGCGGAACAGATTTCCGGCACCGCCTTCACCGCCCCGCGCGGCCACAACCGCCGCTCCTGGCTCTACCGCATCCGCCCGGCGGCGATGCACGGCCCCTTCGAGCAGATCGGCAACGGCCGCATCGTCGCCAACCTGCACGAGGTAGCGCCGCCGCCGAACCAGCTGCGCTGGAGCCCGCTGCCCATGCCGGAGGCCCCGACCGACTTTGTCGACGGCCTGGTAACGATGGCCGGCAACGGCTCGCCCGAGAGCATGAGCGGCTGCGCCATTTACCTGTACGCGGCCAATCGCCCGATGCTCGATCGCTTCTTCTACAGCGCCGACGGCGAGCTCCTGATCGTCCCGCAGCAGGGCCGCCTGGAAATCGCGACCGAACTGGGCGCGATCGAGCTCGAACCGCAGGAAATCGCCGTGGTCCCGCGCGGCATCCGCTTCCAGGTCCGTTTGCCGGACGGCGAAGCGCGCGGCTACGTCTGCGAGAATTTCGGCGCCCTGCTGCGCCTGCCCGACCTGGGGCCGATCGGCTCGAACGGCCTGGCCAACCCGCGCGACTTCCTCACGCCCGTGGCCAGGTATGAAGAGCGCGAGGGCGACTTCGAACTCGTGGCCAAGTTCTGCGGCAACCTGTGGGCCGCGAAGATTGGCCATTCGCCCCTCGACGTGGTCGCCTGGCACGGCAACTACGCCCCCTACAAATACGACCTGCGCCACTTCAATACCATCGGTTCGATCAGCTACGACCATCCGGACCCGTCGATCTTCCTGGTGCTGCAGGCGCCTTCCGACACCCCGGGCGTGGACACCCTCGACTTCGTCATCTTCCCGCCGCGCTGGCTGGCCGGCGAAGACACCTTCCGCCCGCCCTGGTTCCACCGGAATGTGGCGAGCGAGTTCATGGGCCTGGTCCACGGCGCCTACGACGCCAAGACCGAAGGTTTCGTGCCGGGCGGCGCCAGCCTCCACAACTGCATGAGCGGACACGGACCGGACGCGGCGACCTTCGAAAAGGCGAGCAATGCCGACACCAGCAAGCCCGCCAAGGTGGCCGACACCATGGCCTTCATGTTCGAGACCCGCAACGTCCTGATCCCGACCGCCCAGGCCCTCGCCTCGCCGCAACTGCAGGGCAGCTACCAGGACTGCTGGGCCGGGATCCGCAAGAACTTCCGGACCACGCCCTGAACGGAGCAGCGATGGCGCACCAGGAAATCCTCGACTTCGCCACCCGCGGCCGCGGCACGCGCGACATCACGGAAGAAGTCGCCCGGGTCGTGCGCGACTCGGGCATCCGGTGCGGCCTGGCCCAGGTCTTCGTGCAGCACACCAGCTGCTCGCTGACGATCACGGAAAACGCCGACCCCGACGTGCGGCGCGACCTGGAAACCATCATCGGCCGCCTGGCGCCCGACGGCGACCCGGCCTACCGCCACAACGACGAAGGCCCGGACGACATGGCTGCCCATGCGCGCAACGTGCTCACCGATACCGGCCTGACGGTGCCCATCGGCGGCGGCCGCCTTCTGCTGGGCACCTGGCAAGGCATTTATCTATGGGAGCACCGCAGCGCGCCGCACCGGCGGCGCGTGGTCGTCACCGTCATCGGCTGAGGCCGCCCCTCTCCTGGCGGCTTGTTTGAGTGGCATGGGTATGTCCGTAGTCCGTAGCGTGTGTTTTTTTGGTTGTTGATTTTCATGTGTTGGTTAGTTACATATTTTGCGAACCCGCAGGATCATGGATGCTTATGTTCGAAGCCAGGCTTTCACTGGAAATCACCGGAAATACGGCGGCACATTGCGCGCGATCTGCGCGAACTCTTCCTCGGTCAGCGGCAGCCTCCGAAACGCCGCCCAGGCCTCGCGCGGCCGCAGGTTGCCGCCCTGGGCCGCATCGGTCCCGTACAGCACCCTCTCCACGCCGACTTGGCGGATGCGTTGCGCCATCAGGCCGGCCGCATCGGAGGTGAGGCCGCGGTCGGCGATGGAGGCCAGGTCGAACCAGAGATTGCGCGTTTGCGGCGCGCCCTGCTCCACCGCCCCGGCCAGCACGGCCAGCACCTCGCGCGCCGGCGGGTCCTCGAAGCCGGGCCCGGTGCCGGCCAGGTGGGCCACCTGCACCACCACGTCCGGCGCCGCCGGCAGCACCTGCTCCAGGAATGCCCTCGCCTGCTTCTCTCCGTAGGGGCGCTTCTTGCCGATATTCGCGCGCAGGTGGACCACGATCGCCATGCCCTTCGCGTTCGCGGCGGCGAAGACGTCGCGCAGGCGTTCGACGTGGGCCGGATTGTCGAGCTGCACATCCGAATTGCCGAGATGGAGCTTGATCCCACGGCGCAGGCCCGGGATGCTGGCGCAGCGGTTCAGTTCCACCAGCGCGTAGTCCTTCAGCGGATTGAAGCCGCAAAAAGCGAGCAGGCGGTCCGGGAACTGCGCGGCCTGGGCGGCCGTCCAGTCGTTTTCCCGGCGGACGCGGGCGTATTCGTTGTCGACCTGGCGTCGCGGGCTGCCGAACATGTAGGCGGTGGACAGCAGGACCGCCTTGCGGATGCCGGCGCTGTCGAGGAGCGCGACCAGGTCGTACGCGCGCAATGGAATCAGGCCGGCTGCGGGACCGATGAGGGCAATGGTGTCGTCGCTGAAGACGTGCTGGTGGAAGTCGCCGACCGGCTGGGCATGCACGACTGCCGGAAGCACGAGCAGGCCGAAGGCCAGTGCGCGAAAGAGCTTGCGAGCGGGCATATTTGCCTTTCTCCTTAGCAGCGCGGAAACGCCGGATCGGCCGAAACCGGGTTCGCCGCATGGCCCGACCCATGGCTGCACCCGGCAGTTTCCACTTGAAAAGATCAGTCCACCTGGCGAACCACGACGTATCGATCATCGCACGCGGCCTTCATGCCCGCCAGGGTCGGACGGCCGTTTCCTGCGGTGCGATGCCAGTCCGGCGCGTCATGCGATGATGCCAACAGCGCATTCCCCGCGCCCCGGAACCCGGCCCGGCCCGCCGGCTGGAGACTCGCTTTTACACCATGACCGACATACTGATCATCCTTTTCCTGATCCTCCTGAATGGTGTTTTCGCGATGTCCGAACTGGCGCTGGTGTCCGCCAAGCGCCTGCGCCTCGAAAAGCAGGCCGAGGAAGGCAGCCGCGGCGCCCACGCGGCGCTGAGGCTGGCGGACAACCCCAGCCACTTCCTGTCCACGGTCCAGGTCGGCATTACCCTGATCAGCATCTTCAACGGCGCCTTCGGCGAAGCCTCGCTGGTGGCGCGCCTGCGGCCCTGGTTCGAGTCGATGCCGGCGGCCCAGCCCTATGCCTACCAGCTCTCCCTCGGCATCGTGGTGGTCTGCATCACCTTCGCCTCGATCATCCTCGGCGAACTGGTCCCGAAGCGCATCGCGATGCAGTACCCGGAAGCGATGGCGACCCTGATCGCCCCGCCGCTGCGCCTGCTCTCGACGATCATGTCGCCATTCGTGAAGATCCTGGCCCTGACCACCGAGGCGATCACCCGCCTGATCGGCATCGGCGGCCACAAGGACGAGACGCCGACCGAGGAAGACATCACCGGCATGATCAAGGAAGGCACCGACGCCGGCGTGTTCGAGAAGACCGAGTACGACATCGTCTCGCGCGCCCTGCGCCTGGACGACCGCCACCTGAAGGCCCTGATGACGCCCCGCGTGGACATGGATTTCATCGATCTCGAAGGCGACCGGTCCCAGATCCTGCACTGTATCGCCGAGAGCAGGTACAGCCGCCTGCCGGTCTGCCGCGGCGACCGCTCGCGCGTGGTCGGCTTCATCCATACCGGCGACCTGTTCGAACAGGCGGTGCGCGGCGGGTCGCTCGAGGCGATCGACGTGGACGCCGCCGTGCAGGACGTGCTGTACGTGCCGGAGTCGGTCAGCGCGATGGGCGCGCTGGAACTGTTCAAGAAGAACAACACGGAGCTGGGCCTGATCGTCGACGAGTACGGCGACATCCAGGGCATGGTGACGATGACCGATGTCATGAGCGCCCTGGTGGGTGATGTCACCGTCATCGGCGAGGAGCACGATCCGGACGCCGTGCAGCGCGAGGACGGCAGCTGGCTGCTCGACGGCGGCATGGTGCTCGACCGCTTCCGTGACCTGTTCGAGACCCGCGTCGCCTTCCCCGCCGAGGAAAACGGCGCCTACCACACCCTGGCCGGTTTCCTGCTCTACCAGTTCGGCTACATCCCGCAACCCGGCGAGACCATCGAATGGGGCGAGTACAAGTTCGAGATCGTCGACATGGACGGCAACCGGATCGACCGCGTGCTCGTCACGCACACCCCGCCGCCGCCCGAGCCGGCGCCGAGCGAGGAGCGCGCGGCCGACGGCGGGACGGCCTGAGACACGCGGCCGGCACGCCGGCCGCTCTTGTCGTTGCGTCCCTCACACATGGTGCATTTGCTCACACGAATTGCGAGATAGCGAACAGAAGCATTCTCCGGATCCGCGCACACTGGGTTGGAACCTACCGCCTGGAGCCTGACGATGACTAAGCGATTCACATTTGCGACCACCGTGCCCGCCTCGGTCGACGAGGCCTGGTCGTGGTCGACTTCCATCCGGGGCATCAAGTCGGAAATGTGGCCGATCCTGAAGATGACCTTCCCGAAAGACCTGACCCACATCGGCAGGGAAACGACGCTGCAAAAACCCATCTGCCGCTGCCAGTTCCTGCTGCTCGGGCTGTTCCCGATCGACATGTCGAAGCTGACCTTCGTCGAACTCGAGCCGGGCCGGCGTTTCGTCGAGCAGTCGCCGCTGCTGTCGATGCGGCTGTGGCGCCACGAACGCATCGTCACGCCCTCGCCGGACGGCACCGTGGTCACCGACAACGTCGAATTCACGCCGCGCTTTGCCGAGCCGGTGGTCGGCTGGTTCGTGAAGCGCTTCTTCGAGCACCGCCACGCGGTGCTGTCGCGCTCGTTGCGCTGAGCCGGGCGCCCTTGCGCTAGCCGCGCAGCAGCAGCCCCGCCAGCACCAGCATCGTCGCCCCGGTAAAGGCTTCGACCCCGCGCCACACCGCCGGCCGTCCCAGCACGCCCGAGAAGCGCCGCGCCAGCAGGCCCAGTCCGGTGAACCACAGCAGCGAGGCCGCCATCGCGCCGGCGGCGAAGGAACTGCGGTTCTCCAGCGCCAGGCTGCTGCCCACGGCGCCGAGCAGCACCACCGTGTCGAGGTAGACGTGGGGGTTCAGGAGCGACATCGCCAGCACGGCGGCCAGCGCCCTGTGCGCGCCCCCTGGCTGCGCTTCCCCGGCGAGCGCAGGGGCGTCGCCGCCGCGCCAGCTGCTCAGGAGGCAGCGCAATCCATACCACAGGAGGAAGGCCGCGCCGCCCCAGCGGCAGGCCGCCAGCAGGCGCGGCGACGCCTCGACCAGGGCGCCGAAACCGGACATGCCCAGGGCGATCAGGCTGACGTCGACGAGCACGCAGGCGGCGACCGTCAGCGCCACGTGGCGCCCGCGGATGCCGGTGCGGATCACGTGCGCATTCTGGGCGCCGATCGGCATGATCAGGCTTGCGCCCAGTCCCAGTCCCTGCATGAATACCTGCTGTGAAAACATCGACAACATCTGTCCGGCTCCGCTCTGTTTGCTTGAGCCGGAAGTATGGACGCCGCGGTGGCTCTCATCAATTATATTAATGCTTTCTAAACTTGATTAAGCGGAGCTAATCCATGCAGAACGGGATGCAGATCGACTGGCGCCGCGGCGAGGCCTTTGTCGCCGCCGTCGACACCGGCAGCCTGGAGGGGGCCGCGCAGCAACTGCGCATCACGCCCTCGGCCGTGTCGCAGCGCATTTCGGCGCTCGAGCAGGACATGGGCACGCCGCTGCTGGTGCGCGCCCGGCCCTGCCGCCCGACCGCGCCCGGCATGCGCCTGCTGCAGTTCCTGCGCCGGCGCAGCCTGCTGGAAGAGGAATTCCTGGCCGAGCTGGACAGCGACGCCGGGCCGGTGCGGGTCGCGCTGGCCGTCAACAACGACACGCTGGCGACCTGGCTGCTTCCCGTGTTGGCGCCGGTCCTGCTTGAAGAACAGTTGCTGGTCGAGTTCGTCCTCGACAACCAGGGCCATACCTTTGCCCTGCTGGAACAGGGCCAGGCCGTGGCCTGCGTATCGGGCGAGGCCGCGCCGATGCGCGGCTGCACGGTCAGTCCGCTCGGCCTGATGCGCTACCGCATGGTGGCCGCGCCCGCCTTTGCGCGCCGCTGGTTCCCCGCCGGACTGGAACGCGAGGCCGCACGCCGCGCGCCGGTGATGGTCTTCGACCGCAAGGACACGCTGCAGACCAATTTCCTGCTCCAGCATGTCGGCCTTCCTGAGGGCAGCTACCCCTTCCACTACGTACCGGCGAGCGACCCCTACGTGCAGGCGATCCGCCTGGGCCTGGGCTACGGCATGCTGCCGCTGGAGCAGTGCGCCGACATGCTGGCGTCCGGCGCTCTGGTCGACCTGGCGCCACGGTTGCACGTGGACGTGCCCCTGTACTGGCATGCCTGGCGCATCCAGCCGGCGCGCCTGGAAAGGATGGGCGCGGCCCTGGTGAAGGCGGCGCGCGCGGTGCTGCTGCCGATTTCCTGAGCCGTCGTGCGGCTGCAGGCGCCCCGCCCTTTGCCGCACGCCTCGGCCTGCCATAGAGCGCCTGACACAGCCTTCAGGGCAAGGGATGCGGCCACCCGACGCAGCGTCGAAGACAGTACGCCTGTACGGCGAGACGATGCAACGCAGCCATGGAGCTTGTGTCAGGCGCTCTTAATGATCCGTTAATACTTCTGCGTTACCATCCTGGCAAACACTTTCCAGGAGACACGCTTGGATGCCGTCAATCTCGGGCCGCTGGCCATCCCGGTGCGCGTACTGGTGCCCCTCGCCGGCGTCGCCGCCGCCAACCTCGCCGTGCTGTGGTGGCGCCGCCGCCGCGCGGTCGACGCCGATCCGGCCCTCTGGCACATGCTGGTCTGGGGCTTCCTGGCGGCGCGCGCCGCCTTCGTGCTGAAGTACTTCGACACCTATTCCGTCCAGCCGCTGTCGATGCTCGACATCCGCGACGGCGGCTTCGTCGCCTTTGCCGGCCTGCTGGTGGCCTTCGCCATCGGCTTCGAGCAGGTGCGCCGCAAGCCCGCGCTGCGCCGCCCGCTGCTGGCGGCGTCGCTGGCGGGCATCGCGGTCTGGGCCGGCGCCGGCTTCGCGGCCCGGCTTGCCGGACCGGCGGCCGCGCCCCTGCCCGCGGTCGCGCTCAAGCGCCTGGACGGCGGCAGCGTCAGCCTGCCCGAACTGGGCGGCAAGCCGATGGTGGTCAATTTATGGGCGACCTGGTGCCCGCCCTGCCGGCGCGAGATGCCGGCCCTCGGCGCGGCCCAGGCCGCCAATCCCGACGTCACCTTCGTCTTCGTGAACCAGGCCGAGCAGCCGGCGGCCGTCTCGCGCTACCTGGACGGCGAGGGCCTGAAGCTGGCCAACGTGGTGCTCGACCCCATCCGCAGCTTCGCGCGCGCCACCGACGTGAATGGCTACCCGACCACGCTGTTCTACGACAGCAAGGGCAGGCTGGCGGCGCGCCACATGGGGGAACTCTCCCCGGCCCAGTTGCGCGAGCGCCTCGCGGCCCTGCGCTAGGCCCCGGGAAGCAACAATCCATGCCACGACCATTGATCAAGCGGCCGACCGCACACCATGAAGGACCAGCAAGCATGATGGATACCACCGCCCCGATCGACCTGCAGGCCATGCGCGCCGCCGCCGGACGCGCCCGCGGCCTGCTGAAAGTGCTCTCGAATCCCGACCGTATGCTGCTTCTGTGCAAGCTGGCCGAAGGCGAGCACGCGGTGGGCGCGCTCGAGGCCGCGCTCGGGATCACCCAGCCGACCCTGTCGCAGCAGCTCGCGGTCCTGCGCGACGAGGGCCTGGTGCAGACCCGCCGCGCAGGCAAGCAGATCCACTACACGATCTCCAGTCCGGAAGCGCTGGCGGTGATGCGCACCCTGTACGCGCTATATTGTCCCAAGGGCGAAGGAGGCGGCCCATGAGCGTGGGCCGGCGCCATGCCGGCCGCCGGTGCGGGCCGCTCCGGGTGTTGCGCAGCGCCCGGCAGGCTCCCGGGCCCTGATGGACAACCTGTACCTGCCGCCCCGACACTGCCGCGAATTGCATGCCGGCATCGCCAACATGCATTAGAATCATTGACTTTTGCATACTGGCGCAGCGGCAATGGCAGAAGCGACGCAACAACTCAAGCGCGGCCTCAAGGGCCGCCACATCCAGCTCATCGCCCTCGGCGGTGCGATCGGCACCGGTCTCTTCCTCGGGATCGCCCAGACCATCCAGATGGCCGGCCCCTCGGTCCTGCTCGGCTATGCGGTCGCCGGCCTGTTCGCCTTCCTGATCATGCGCCAGCTCGGCGAGATGGTGGTGGCCGAACCGGTGGCCGGCTCGGTCAGCTATTTCGCCGACAAGTACGGCGGCCACATGGCCGGCTTCGTCACCGGCTGGAACTACTGGATGATGTACATCCTGGTCAGCATGGCCGAACTGTCCGCGGTCGGCGTCTACGTCCAGTACTGGTGGCCCGAGATCCCGACCTGGGTCTCGGCCCTGGCCTGCTTCCTCGTCATCAATTCCTTCAGCCTGCTCAACGTGCGCGCCTTCGGCGAACTCGAGTTCTGGTTCGCCGTCATCAAGGTGGTGGCCGTGATCGGCATGATTCTGTTCGGCGGCTGGCTGCTCGCCACCGGCGGCGCCGGCCCCGAGGCGGGCGTGGCCAACCTGTGGCGCCACGGCGGCTTCTTCCCGAACGGCGTCCAGGGCCTGGTGATGGCCATGGCCGTGATCATGTTCTCCTTCGGCGGCCTGGAGCTGATCGGCATTACCGCGGCCGAGGCCGACAATCCGGAAAAGACCATCCCGCGCGCCACCAACCAGGCGCTCTACCGCGTGCTGATCTTCTACGTCGGCGCCCTCTTCATCCTGCTCTCGCTCTTCCCCTGGCAGAAGGTGGTCAGCGGCGGCAGCCCCTTCGTGCTGATCTTCGCGGCCCTGAACAGCAATGCGGTGGCGACCGTCCTGAACGTCGTGGTCCTGACCGCCGCCCTCTCGGTCTACAACAGCGGCGTCTACGCCAACACGCGCATGCTCTACGGCCTGGCCAGCCAGGGTAACGCCCCGGGCTTCCTGAAGCGTCTCACCAGCAGCGGCGTGCCGCTCGCGGCCCTCGGCGTGTCGGCCGCGGCCACGCTCGCCTGCGTGCTGGTCAACTACGTCATGCCGGGCGAAGCCTTCGGGCTGATGATGGGCCTGGCGGTGTCGGGCCTGATCATCAACTGGGCCACGATCTCGCTGGTGCACCTGCGTTTTCGCGCCAGCCGCGCCGCGGGGGGCAAGGGTGCGACCCTGTTCCCGAGCCCGCTGCATCCGCTCTCGAACTGGCTGTGCCTGGTGTTCCTGGCTGCAATCCTGGTGGTCATGTACCTGACGCCCGGCCTGCGCACCTCGGTCTACCTGATTCCCGTGTGGCTGGCGGTCCTGGGCGCCGGCTACCTGCTGCGCCAACGCCGGGTCGGCTAGCGCGCACGGCTCGCTTGCGCCGCCCGCCGGCGCGAGCGGTTACCATGCCCGCTTGAGCATTTCGGCAAGCCGGGCATGAAGACTGACGAACAACTACCACTGGAAGACGGCGCCAGCGTGGTCGCCGACGCCGGCCAACGCGTGCTGGGCGCCAGCGCGCCCTTCCTCGCGCGCACCCGCCTTGCATACGCCGAAGTGGTCGGCCGCAGCCTGGCCGAACTGGGCGCGGCGCTCGAACGCTCCAGCGTCCTCGCCCAGCCGGCCGGCCTGCACATCCTGCCCCTGGGCGCAGGCGGCGCCGCCACGCACTATGTCGCCACCCTGTTCGAAGCCAGGCCTGCACAGCACGGCAGCCGGCAGCGCAGCTTCGACGAACTGCTCGACCACATCCCGGCCGGCGTGGTGGTCTGCGCGGCCGACTCGCGCGCCATCTATGCCAACCGCTTTGCCCTCGGCCTGCTCGGGCAGGCGATCGACCGGATGCGCACCCACCCGGCAGACTCGGGCGCCTGGAACGTGCTGCGCGCGGACGGCAGCGTCATGCCGCCGGCCGAGTACCCGGTCACGCGCGTCCTGCGCGGCGGCGAGATGGTCAGCGATGTCGTGGTCGGCCTGCCCGGCGCCGAGCTGCGCTGGCTGATCTGCAATGCCTACCCCGTATTCGATGGCGCCGGCAAGCTCAGGGAGGTGGTGGTCTGCTTCACCGATTGCACCGCGCTGAAGGCGCTCGAGCGTTCGCTGCACAAGTCCGAGGAGCGCTTGCGCCTGGTGCTGCAGGGATCGACCGACGCGCCCTGGGACTGGGACCTGGTCACCAACCGCCTGTATTACTCGGCACGCTGGTGGGAAATGCTCGGCTGCGACGAAGGCGAGCGCGAAGGCGACGACAGCGGCTGGCGCCAGCTCACCCATCCCGACGACCTGCCGCGCGTGCACGGCATCCTCGAACGCGTGGTGGCGTCGCAGGAGCGCAGCTACCACTTCGAGATGCGCCTGCGCCACCGCGACGGCCACTACGTGCCGGTGCTGGCGCGCGGCTTCGTGCTGCGCGACGCGAGCGGCCGCGCGCTGCGCCTGTCGGGCACGAATACCGACCTGACCGAAACCAAGCGCGCCGAGCAGCGCATCTACGAGCTGGCCTACTTCGACTACCTCACCGGGCTGCCGAACCGGCGCCTGCTGATCGAGCAGCTGCAGAAAATCCTCACCCGCGGCGCGCGCTCGCGCCAGTACGGCGCCCTGCTGTTCATCGACCTCGACAACTTCAAGCTGCTCAACGACACCCTCGGCCACGACGTCGGCGACCAGCTCCTGCGCCAGGTGGCCGAACGCCTGCGCCACGCCGTGCGCGAGAGCGACCACCTGTCGCGCCTGGGCGGCGACGAATTCGTGGTCGTCCTCGAGAACCTGGGCGAATCCGAATCCACCGCGATCCACGAGTCCCACGTCATCGGCAGCAAGCTGCTCGCCGCCCTGGCGCACCCCTACCAGCTGGCGGGCCGCCCGAGCGTGAGCACGCCCAGCATCGGCGTGGCCGTGTTCGGGCCGGCCGCCACCAGCGTCGACCTGCTGCTGCGCCAGGCCGACCTGGCGATGTACCGGGCCAAGGCCGAAGGCCGCAACACGGTGCGCTTCTTCGACCCCAGCATGCAGGCCGCCGCCGACCGCCAGATCGACCTCGAAAACGACCTGCGCGACAGCATCCACCACCAGCATTTCGAGCTCCACTGCCAGCCCCAGTTCGATACGGGCGGCGCGCTGGCAGGCGGCGAAGTGCTGGTGCGCTGGCGCCACGGCGAGCGCGGCCTGGTCCCGCCGGACGAATTCATCGGCCTGGCCGAAGCCAGCGGGCTGATCAATCCGCTGGGGAACCTGGTGCTCGACCAGGCCTGCCGCGTGCTGGCGCGCTGGGCAGGCCATCCGCGCCTGAAGGACCTGACGCTGGCCGTCAACATCAGCGCCCACCAGCTACGCGAGATCGATTTCGCCGAGCGCGTGCTGGATGCGCTCCAGGCCAGCGGCGCCCCTGCCGGCCGGCTCTGCCTGGAACTGACCGAAAGCGTCTTCGCCGAGAACATCGAGGACGTGACCGCCAAGATGGACGCCCTGCGCGCCCAGGGCATCCGCTTTTCGCTCGACGATTTCGGCACCGGCTACTCCTCGCTGAGCTACCTGCGGCGCTTCCCGCTGGCCGAACTGAAGGTCGACCGCAGCTTCGTCAAGGACCTGCCGGGCGACGCCCACGCCGGCGCCATCGTCGACGCCATCCTGGCGCTGGCGCGCACCCTCGACCTGACGGTGGTGGCCGAGGGCGTGGAAACGCGCGAACAGCTCGACTTCCTGGTGGCCCACGGCTGCCGCGTGCTGCAGGGCTACCTGCTGGGCAAACCCATCCCGATCGAGGAGTTCGAGCGCCGCTTCGGGGCGCCCGCCTGACGCGGCGCCGATCCAGCCGTGCGCTCGGCGCTGCCGCATCGCAGTATTCTAGTAGCAAAGCGACAACCGGTCCCCAGCTGTCCCCGGCGCCCCTGCGCCACGGCAGGCCGGTCATCATTGTCCGCTTCCGATTAACCGGACAAAGGTGTCCCGACTTGACGACGATGCTCAGATCCGACGCTGCGCTGCGGCGCGACCAGATCCTCGACGCGGCCGACGCCGTGTTCACCAGCCACGGCGTGACCGCGCCGCTCGAACTGGTGGTGGCGCGCGCCGGGGTCGGACGCGCCACCCTGTACCGCAACTTCCCCGACCGCGCGGTCCTGATGGACGCGCTGCTCGAACGCGCGCTCGCGGGCCTGGAGGACGGCGCCGCCGGCCGCGACCTGTTCGGCCTGCTCGAACAGGTGGCCCAGCGCATCGTCGCCTCGCCCGCCGTCACCGACTACTGGCGCGCGGTGGAGCCCGGCCACCCGGCCGCGAAAAGCGGGCGCGAGCGCCTGGCGCGGCTGTTCCGCGCGCCGCTGGCGGCGGGCATCGCCAGCGGCGCCTGCCGCCCCGACCTGCGCCCGAGCGACATCGTCCTGGCCTGCGGCATGCTCGGCGCCACCCTGAGCGGCAGCACGCCGGCCAAGCGCCGGGCCCAGGTGCGGCGCGCGCTCGAGCTGATCAGGGGCGGCCTGGCCGCGCCCGCGCGGAGACGCTAGCATGGCCCAGTTGCTCAAGCCAACGCCGAACTGGGAGGAGCACGAAAAGCCTTCGCTGCCCGGTTCGCCGGCGATGCCGTATCACAGCCCGGCGGTGCGCGCGGCCTACGCCTGCGTGGCCCTGCTGGTCGGGATCACCGGCGGCCTGGGCAACGCCTTGGTCACGGCCAACCTGCCGACCATCCAGGGCCAGCTCGGCCTGACGCCTTCGGAGGGCGCCTGGCTGCCGGCCGCCTTCGTGATGGTCAACGTCACCGCCAACATGCTGGTCTTCAAGTTCCGCCAGCAGTTCGGCATGCGCCTGTTCACCGAGATCGGCCTCGGCCTGTACGCGGCGGTGACCCTGCTGCACCTCTTCGTCGGCGGCTTCGCGATGGCGGTCGTGGTGCGCGCCGCCAGCGGTTTCGCCGGCGCCGCCGCCACCACCCTGTCGATGCTCTACATGCTGCAGGCGGCGCCGCGCGCCTACACCGGCAAGATGGTCGTGATCGGGGTCGGCATCCCGCAGCTCGCCACGCCCCTGGCCTGGCTGCTCTCGCCGACGCTGCTGGTGTTCGGCCAGTGGCACAACCTGTATCTGTTCGAGGCCGGCCTGGCGCTCTGTTCGCTGGCGGCGGTGGTGGTGCTGAAACTGCCGCCGGGCGCCCACATCAAGGTCTTCGAGAAGCTCGACTTCCTCACCTTCGCCCTGATGGCCCCGGGCGCGGCGATGCTGGTCGCGGTCCTGGCCCAGGGCTATTCGCACTGGTGGTTCGACGAAACCTGGCTGGCCTGGCTGCTGATGGGCGCCGTGGTCCTGATCAGCGGCGCGCTGTACGTCGAGCACCACCGCGCCAATCCGCTCCTGCAGACGCGCTGGCTGGTCACGCCCAGCATCCTGCGCTTCATCGTCGGCGCCTTCCTGATCCGCTTCCTCACCTCGGAACAGACCTATGGCGCGGTGGGCCTGCTGCGCACCCTGGGCATGGGTCCGGACCAGATGCAGCCGCTGTTCGCGGTGATCCTGGTGGGGACCATCGTCGGCATGCTGGCCAGCGCGCTGACCTTCAGTCCCAAGACCCTGATCCCCCAGCTGATCGCCGCCATCGTCCTGTTCGGCGTGGCGGCGGTGCTCGACTATGGCCGCACCAGCCTGGACCGGCCGCAGGACTTCTACTTCAGCCAGTTCCTGGTGGCGCTGGGCAGCGGCATGTTCATGGGACCGCTGGTCCTGCTCGGCATCACCCAGGCGCTGAAATTCGGTCCCAACTACGTGGTCACCTTCACGGTGGTGCTGTCGATGACCCAGACCCTGGGCGCCATGACCGGCTCGGCCCTGCTCAGCACCTACCAGCTGCACCGCGAGCAGGTGTACTCGAGCGAGCTGGTGGCCAACGTCAACCCGGCCGACCCGCAGGTGGCCCAGCGCCTGCAGATGCAGCAGGGGGTCTACCGCTCGATCATTACCGATCCCGTGCAGCGGGCCGCGCAAGGCACGGCCCTGCTGTCCCAGATCACGCGGCGCGAAGCGAACGTGCGCGCCTTTAACGACGTCTTTGCCCTCTCCGGCATCCTGGCCCTGCTGTTCCTGTTCTGGTCGCTGTTCGTGGCGGTGCGCGCCGCGATCCGCGACCGCAAGGCAGCCGCCGCCGCCAACCCGGCGCCCGCGGGCGCCGCAAACCGCTGACAGAAGAAACATGAACAACCCGACTCATCCGACCCGAGAAGAAACCGAGCAAGCCGAAGCCAATCCGCCGCCGCCGGGCGACTCGGACGACGGCGCGCCGGAACAGGGCGCGCAGGCGGCGCCCCCGCGGCCCGCCGCCCCGCCCGGACCGCCGCCGGCGGCACCGGCTCCGGCTCCGGCGCCCGATGCCCCGCCCAAGAAGATCCGCGCCACGCCGGCCTCGATCGGCATCATGCTGGTGGTGGCGGCGGTCGGCATCGCCCTGATCATGTGGGCCTGGCACATCGGGCCCTTCAACACCGCGCGGGTGAGCACCGACAACGCCTATGTGCGCGGGGCGATCACCGTGCTCTCGCCCCAGGTCAACGGCTACGTCAGCGAGGTCCTGGTCAAGGATTTCCAGTACGTGAAGGCGGGCCAGGAACTGCTGCGCATCGACGACCGCATCTACGCCGAACGCGTGCGCCAGGCCGAGGGCCAGCTCGCCAACGCGGTGGCCCAACTGAACAATGCCGAGCAGACCCAGGCGCAGAACACGGCCTCGCTCGGTTCGGCGCGCGCCAACCTGGCCGCGGCAGAGGCCGAGGAGGCGCGCGCCCGCGCCGAGCAGGGCCGGGTCGACGAACTGGCCGAACGCGGTTCGGTGTCGCTCAGCGAGCGCGACCGGGTGCGTACCTCGGCGCGCCTGGCCTCGGCCAACGTCCTGAAGGCGCGCGCCGAGATCGACATCGCCCAGCAGCGCATCAAGTCCACCCTTGTTGCGCGCGGCGGGCTGGAAGCCCAGGTCAGCACGGCCGAGGCCCAGCTCGCGCTGGCGAAGATCGACCTGGCCAACACCGTGATCAAGGCGCCGCGCGACGGCCAGGTGAGCGAAGCATCGGTGCGGCGCGGCCAGTACGTGACGGCCGGCTCGCAACTGCTGTTCCTGGTGCCCGACCAGCTCTGGGTGGTGGCCAATTTCAAGGAGGGCCAGACCTGGCGCATGCGCATCGGCCAGCCGGCGCGCTTCTCGGTCGACGCCTTCGAAGGCGCCACCCTCACCGGCCACGTGGAGCAGATCGCGCCGGCCACCGGCTCCGAGTTCTCCGTGCTGAGGCCCGATAACGCCTCGGGCAACTTCACCAAGGTGGTGCAGCGCCTGCCGATCCGCATCGCCATCGACCCCGACCAGGAACTGGCGCGGCGCCTGCGTCCCGGCATGTCGGTGACGGCGGAAGTCGACACCGGCGCCCAGCCGCGCGAGGGAGCGCGATGAGGGTGCGCTCGACGACCAAGCCATGGATGCCGCGCCGCCGTTTCCACGCCCTGCTGGCGGCGCTTGGCGCCGGCGCGCTGGCCGGCTGCATGCCGGCCCTGCGGCCTGCGCCCGAACTGTCGCGCGTGGCCGCCCCGGCGTCCTGGCGCGAGCCGCTTGCGGGCACGGCCAACGTCGACCCGCAATGGTGGCGCAGCTTCGGCGACCCGCAGCTCAGCGCCGTGGTCGAAGCGGCGCTGGCGCGCAACAGCGACGTCCTGATCGCGGTTGCCCGTGTCGACGAAGCGCGTGCCCAGGCAGAGGCCGCGGAAGCCGCGCGCGTGCCGGCCCTGAACCTGGCCGTGGGCGTGCAGGCCGGCCGCTCGCTGGAAGCGACCGGTGCCAGCACTTCGCGCGCGGTCCAGCCGGCGCTGCAGGCCAGCTGGGAACCCGACATCTTCGGGCGCATCCGCGAACAGATACGCGCCGCCGGCCTGCAATACCGCGCCACCCAGGCCGAGCGCGACGCCGCGGCCCTGGCCGTGGCCGCGGGCGCCGCCCAGAACTACATTGCCCTGCTCGCCCTCGACGCCCAGCTCTTCATCACGCGCGCCACTGTCGCCTCGCGCGCCGAGGCCCTGCGTCTCGCGCTTGATCAGGCCCGGGTCGGCTACATCTCCCAGCTCCAGCTGACCCAGGCCCAGTCCGAATACCAGTCGGTGCTGCAGGCCGTGCCCGAACTCGAGCTGGCCGTGCGGCGCCAGGAAAACGCGGTGCGGCTGCTGGCCGGCGAGTTGCCGGGCCCCGTGGCGCGCGGCAAGGGTTTCCAGGACCTGCACCTGCCGCCGGTGCCGAACGCCCTGCCTTCGCAACTGCTGGCGCGCCGGCCCGACATTGCCCAGCGCGAACTGCTGCTGGCGGCCGCCGACACTGCGCTGGCCCTGCGCCGCCAGGCCTTCCTGCCCCAGATCAACCTGAGCGCCCAGCTCGGCAGCGTGCTGGTCAGCGCCCTCGACTACGACCCGGTCAGGATCTGGAGCGTGGGCGGCAGCGTGCTCGCGCCCCTGTTCTCGGCCGGCCGGCTCACGGCCCAGTACGAGGCCTCGGCCTCGCAGCGCGACCAGGCGGCCTTCGCCTACCGCCGCGCCGTGCTGACGGCTTTCTCGGAAGTCGAGAATGCCCTGGCCGGGGTCCCGCGCCTGCAGGACCAGGTCGGCCACGCCATGCAGCGGCGCGCCATCCTCGAACGCTCGCTCGGCTATGCGCGCGACCGCTACCAGGCCGGTTATGCCTCCTACCTCGAGCAACTCGACGCCCAGCGCAATCTCTACCAGGTGGAGTTGTCGCTGGTCACGTTGCGGCGCACACAGATCGAGAACCTGATCGCGCTGTACCGGGCGCTGGGTGGCGGGTGGTCGGCGCAGGCGGTGTCTTGAGTAAATTCTGATTCGCACACGTTTGGCCGGGGTCGCCTTTGGATGCCTGACTGCGTGCTAGCTTCATGGTGGATGTGGGTGCCGGCGCGTGCGCGATTTGCCAATGGTAACGATCGACGCGTGGACGGGGACCCGTCCACCCTACGTCCCTCCGGCACACGGCGAATGACGCCAGCGTATCCGACATGCCCGTAGGGTGGACGGCTCTGCCGTCCACGCGTCGATAGGCGAAACAAGTCCGTCCGCGAACGCCTCGGCAAAGGCTGATTCACCCCATCCCATGCTGCACAGCAGCACGAAAATACTTCGTTGCAATGCTCGTGCGCGGGCTTGCAGGATTTATCATTTCCGCTTGCCGCACATCACCTCACAAAGGGAAAGCGAATTATGAGCCAGGGTCATCCTCTGTCGCTGCATGTCCCGGAGCCAACCGGCCGCCCGGGTTGCAAGACTGATTTTTCGTATCTGCAGTTATCAAAAGCCGGCGAAGTACGCCGGCCCGACGTGAACGTCCAGTTCGGCGACACCGCCGACCTGGTTTCCTCCCTGGTCCGCGTGCTCGACGACGACGGCAACGCCGTCGGTCCCTGGGCCCCGGACATCGATCCCGAACAGCTCCGTTTCGGGCTGCGCACCATGATGAAGACCCGCATCTTCGATGCGCGCATGGTCATCGGCCAGCGCCAGAAGAAGATGTCCTTCTACATGACCTCGCTCGGCGAGGAAGCCATCGGCACCGCGCACTCGCTGGCCCTGAAGGACGGGGACATGTGTTTCCCGACCTACCGCCAGCAAAGCCTCCTGATGGCGCGCGAATACCCGATGGTCGACATGATCTGCCAGCTGCTCTCGAACGAGCGCGACCCGATGAAGGGCCGCCAGCTGCCGGTCATGTACTCGGTCAAGGAAAAGGGTTTCTTCTCGATTTCCGGCAACCTTGCGACCCAGGTGCCCCAGGCCGTGGGCTGGGCCATGGCATCAAGCATCAAGGGTGATACGAAAATCGCGTCGGCCTGGATCGGCGACGGCGCCACGGCCGAATCGGACTTCCACACCGCGCTCACTTTCGCCCACGTCTACCGGGCGCCCTGCATCGTCAACGTCGTCAACAACCAGTGGGCGATCTCGACCTTCCAGGCCATCGCCGGCGGCGAGAGCGTGACCTTCGCCGCGCGCGGCGTGGGCGCCGGCATCGCCTCGCTGCGCGTGGACGGCAACGACTTCCTGGCCGTGTACGCGGCTTCCTGCTGGGCCGCCGAGCGCGCTAGAGGTAACCTCGGACCGACGCTCATCGAATGGGTGACCTACCGCGCCGGCCCCCACTCCACCTCCGACGACCCCTCGCGCTACCGCCCGGCGGACGACTGGTCGCGCTTCCCCCTGGGCGACCCGATCGCCCGCCTGCGCCAGCACCTGACGAAGATCGGCGCCTGGTCCGACGCGGAGCACGAACGCGTCCAGGCCGAACTCGAGGCCGAGGTCCTGGCCGCGCAGAAGGAAGCGGAACAGTACGGCACGCTGGCCGACGGCCGGGTGCCGAGCGCGGCCTCGATGTTCGAGGATGTCTACAAGGACATGCCCGAGCACCTGCGCCGCCAACGTCAACAACTGGGGGTGTGAGATGGCACGCGACGATAACGATTCAAAACCGGTCACGACAACGCAAATGACGATGATCCAGGCCCTGCGTTCGGCCATGGACGTCATGCTCGGCCGCGACGACAACGTCGTCATCTATGGCCAGGACGTCGGCTACTTCGGCGGCGTGTTCCGCGCCACCGATGGCCTGCAGGCCAAATACGGCAAGACCCGCGTGTTCGACGCGCCGATTTCCGAAGGCGGCATCGTCGGCACCGCGGTCGGCATGGCGGCCTACGGGCTGCGCCCGGTGGTCGAGATCCAATTCGCCGACTATTTCTATCCTGCGACCGACCAGATCGTGTCGGAAGCGGCGCGCCTGCGCTACCGCTCGGCCGGCGACTTCACCGCGCCGCTGACCATCCGCATGCCCTGCGGCGGCGGCATCTACGGCGGCCAGACCCACAGCCAGAGCCCGGAAGCGATGTTTACCCATGTGTGCGGCCTGCGCACCGTGATGCCGTCCAATCCCTACGACGCGAAAGGCCTGCTGATCGCCTCGATCGAGAACGACGACCCGGTCATCTTCCTGGAGCCCAAGCGCCTTTATAACGGTCCCTTCGACGGCCACCACGACCGCCCTGTCGTCTCCTGGGGCAAACACCCGCTGGGTGAAGTCCCGGAAGGCTACTACACCGTCCCGCTCGACAAGGCAGCGGTGTTCAGGCCGGGCGCCGACCTGACCGTGCTGACCTACGGCACCATGGTCTGGGTCTCGGAAGCGGCGGCCATGGAAACCGGCATCGATGCCGAGATCGTCGACCTGCGCACCCTGTGGCCGCTGGACCTGGACACCATCGTCGAATCGGTGAAGAAGACCGGCCGCTGCGTGGTCGTGCACGAGGCGACGCGCACTTCCGGCTTCGGCGCGGAACTGGCCGCCCTGGTGCAGGAACACTGCTTCTATCACCTGGAAGCGCCGATCGAGCGCGTCACCGGATGGGACACCCCTTATCCGCACGCGCAGGAATGGGCGTACTTCCCCGGCCCCGACCGCGTCGGCGCCGCGTTCAAACGTGCGATGGAGGCGAAATAATGGGTATTCACGTCATCAAGATGCCTGACCTCGGCGAAGGCATCGCGGAAGTCGAAGTCGTGGCCTGGCACGTGCAGCCGGGCGACACGGTCAAGGAAGACCAGGTGCTGGCCGACGTCATGACCGACAAGGCCACGGTCGAGATTCCCTCGCCGGTGAACGGCACCGTCGTTGCGCTGGGCGGCAAGCTGGGCGAAGCGATGGCTGTCGGCGCGGAACTGATCCGCCTCGAGGTCGAGGGCGCCGGCAACCACAGCGGCGATGCTCCGGCCACGGGCAGCACTACCGCGCGCCAGCACGCCGGCGCGGCGATAGCCGCCCCCGGCAAGGACACGGTCGACGAATTCCCGCCGATCACCGTGGCCCAGCCGGAAACGGTCGTCACGAGCGTGACCAGCGAGGAAACGGCGGCGCCGGCCCATGCCGCGCCGCCCCGTCCTGCTCCGGTCCCGGCGCCGACGCCTGCCCCCGCCCATACCCAGGCTGGCGGACAGGCCGCCGCGCCTGCGCACCATGGCCGCGCCGCCGGCGAAAAACCGCTGGCCGCTCCCGCGGTGCGCCAGCGCGCCTGGGACATGGGCATCGAGCTGCAATACGTGAGCGGCTCCGGTCCGGCCGGCCGCATCACCCACGCCGACCTGGATGCCTATGTGGCGCGCGGCCAGAAAAAAGCGGCCGAAGGCGACCGCCGCTACGCCGTGCTCGAGGGCGAACAGGCCATGCCGGTGATCGGCATGCGCCGCAAGATCGCCGAGAAGATGCAGGAGGCAAAACGCCGCATCCCCCATTTCACCTACGTGGAAGAGGTCGACGTCACCGAACTGGAAGCGCTGCGGGTGCAGCTGAACGCCCGCTATGCCGGCCAGCGTCCCAAGCTCACGCTGCTGCCGCTGATCATGCGCGCGGTCGTGCTGGCGATCCGCAAGTATCCAATGGTGAACGCCCGCTTCGACGACGACGCCAACATCGTCACCACCTACAACCCGGTCCACCTGGGCATCGCGGCCCAGACCGACGCCGGGCTGATGGTGCCGGTGGTGAGGAATGCCGAGGCGCGCGACCCGTGGTCGGCGGCCGCCGAAGTGGCGCGCCTGGCCGAGGCGGCGCGCAGCGGCAAGGCCCTGCGCGAAGAACTCACCGGCTCGACCATCACGATCACCAGCCTCGGGGCCCTGGGCGGCATCGTCACGACGCCGGTCATCAACCGGCCGGAAGTGGCGATCGTCGGCGTGAACCGCATCATCGACCGGCCCGTCATCAAGGATGGCGCCATGGTGGCGCGCAAGCTGATGAACCTGTCCTCGTCCTTCGACCACCGCGTGATCGACGGCATGGTGGCGGCCGAATTCATCCAGACCATCCGCGGCTACCTCGAGTGCCCGGCAACCCTGTTCGTGGAGTGAGCCGATGAATCAAATCAGTACCACCCTGCTCGTCATCGGCGGCGGTCCCGGCGGCTATGTCGCCGCGATCCGCGCCGGCCAGCTCGGCATCAAGACCATCCTGGTCGAAGCTGCACAACCCGGCGGCACCTGCCTGAACATCGGCTGCATCCCCTCGAAGGCCCTGATCCACGCGGCCGAGGAATTCGAGAAGGCCAGGCACTATGCCGACGGCTCGGCCCTCGGCATCATGGCCAGCAACCCGGCGATCGACCTGCAGCGCACCGTTGCCTGGAAGGACGGCATCGTCAAACGCTTGACCGGCGGCGTCGGCGCCCTGCTCAAGAAGAACGACGTGCAGGTGATCAATGGCTTTGCCCGCATCCTCGACGGCAAGACGGTCGAGGTGAAGCAGACCGATGGAGAACTGCTGCGCGTGCGCTGCGAGCACCTGCTGCTGGCCAGCGGCTCGGAACCCGTCGAGCTGCCCTTCATGCCTTTCGGCGGCATGGTGGTCTCCTCGACCGAGGCGCTCTCGCCCGAGAACGTGCCGAAGCGGCTGGTCGTGGTCGGCGCCGGCTACATCGGCCTGGAACTGGGCATGGCCTACCGCAAGCTGGGCGCCGAGGTCACGGTGGTGGAAGCAGCGGATCGCATCCTGCCCGCTTACGACGCCGAACTGACCAAGCCGGTCGCGGCCTCGCTAAAGCGCCTGGGCGTCGAGCTGCGCCTGGGCGCGAGCGTGCTGGGCCTGAACGCGGCCGGCGATGGCGTACGCGTGAAGACGGCGAACGGCGAGGAAGGCGTGCTGCCGGCCGACCGCGTGCTGGTCGCCGTGGGCCGCCGCCCGCGCAGCGCCGGCTTCGGGCTGGAGAGCCTGCAGCTCGACATGAACGGCCGCGCGGTGAAGATCGACGACCAGTGCCGCACCTCGATGCGCAAGGTCTGGGCCATCGGCGACCTGACCGGCGAACCGATGCTGGCCCACCGCGCCATGGCCCAGGGCGAAATGGTGGCCGAGATCATTTCGGGCAAGCGCCGCCATTTCACGCCGAATGCGATCGCCGCCGTCTGCTATACCGATCCAGAGGTGGTCGTGGTCGGCCTGTCGCCGGATGAGGCCGCGAAGGCCGGCATCGATGCCATCGGCGCCAGCTTCCCCTTCGCCGCCAATGGCCGGGCGATGACGATCGAATCGACGGACGGTTTTGTCCGCGTCGTGGCGCGCCGCGACAACCACCTGATCCTCGGCTGGCAGGCGGTCGGACGCGGCGTCGCGGAACTGTCCACCGCTTTCGGCCAGTCCATCGAACTGGGCGCCACGCTGGAAGACATCGCCGGCACCATCCACGCCCATCCGACGCTGGGCGAAGCGGTCCAGGAAGCGGCGCTGCGCGCACTCGGCCACGCGCTGCATATCTGAGGCGTTCTGCACGCCGGTTGCAAAGGCAGGAAAGTGGGGAGAGCAATCTCCGCTTTCCTGCCCCTATTCTTCACTTCTCCTTTTTCCAGCCTTTAAACGAATTAAATACGGCCGATTATCCGGAAATGATGCGGGACTTGCGCATTCTCCGTATTCCTTCCTTCCTGCGCATTCCATGCCTCCCGTCGAAGCGCCTCTTTCTGCAATTGTCGATCAGGCAAATATGTCATCGGATTGTATTTATTTGCCTCGCCCGCGATAAACATTTTCGGGCGCTTTGGAGCACGCGTTTTCGTGCTGCTCTGCAGAAATAGAATGTTCGTGCGATAATTCGGCCCCGGCCGAAACATGGCGTTTCGGCCCTTTTGTATCACCGTAAGAAAAGGCATCAAATATGTTCAAGAAAATCGCAATCGCAGCCGCCCTGGCTGCCGCATCGTCGGTCGCTTTCGCTGCCGCACCGACCCCGTTCTACGCCGGTGTCGACGCTTCCTCGACCAAGGTGTCGGGCTTTGACGACAAGGGCGGCTACGGCGCCTTCGTCGGCTACAACATCAACCAGAACGTCGCCGTCGAAGCCGGCTACCACCGCCTGGTCGACAGCGACTTCGGCACCGGCGCCGACTACACCCTGGACCAGATGGACGTTTCGCTGGTCGGCACCGTTCCCCTGAGCGGCGGTTTCAGCATGTTCGGCCGTATCGGCTACAACCGTATCGACGGCGAAGAGAAGTTCAACGGCGTCAAGACCAAGGAACACAGCAACAACGCCTTGTACGGCATCGGCATGGGCTACGCCTTCACCCCGGTCATCAACGCCCGCCTGGAAGTGCAAAAGCCTGACACCGACGTCACCAAGATCGTCGCCGGCGTCGCTTACTCGTTCTAAGCCACACGCGCACTCCGGCCAGCACTGGCCGGATCGATCCGGAACCGGACTGCCCGCGCAGTCCGGTTTTTTTTCATCCTTCGTTTCGCAGGATATAAAACCCGGCGCAAATCAATCGAAATATTATCTTTCTTTTCACATCATTAATCCGCCGATAATATATATGTCGAAAATGAAATAATTTCCTGCCTAGATATATCGATGTGAAATCGGATAATCGTTTCCGCTAAGGCCGATTTGGCTGAATAATATTGATCGGAAGCCGCTCTTTCGCGCGCGCAAATAGCGCGGCCGCAGGATTATTTCTCATCGTTTTGTGCCAGGCGATTGCACAGCAGGCGACAGGCGGTGCTGCCTTGCCGCATCCATGACCGGCCCATCTTGGCGCGCCTGACAAAACCTTCAGGGCAAGGGATACGGCCACCCGACGCGGCGACGAAGACAGTACGCCTGTACGGTGAGGAGCTGCAATGCAGCCATGGAGGTCTTGGTAGGCGCTCTCGGCCGGGACGCCGCGCGAGACCTCGGGCGCGATCGCGGGCGCAGCGCCACGCGGTCCCCGCCCTGCCTGTACAATTGTGCAACACCACAGCCTCGTCAAGCATGACCAATCCACGCATCCTGGTGCTGTACGCCCATCCCGCACCGCACCGCTCGCGCATCAACCGCCGCCTCGCCGAGGCCGCCCGCTCGCTCGAGGGCGTGCTCCTGCACGACCTCTACGAAACCTACCCCGACTTCTTCATCGACGTGCCGCGCGAACAGGCGCTGCTGGAACAGGCCGAGCTGGTCGTCTTCCTGCACCCGATCCGCTGGTACAGCATGCCTTCGCTGCTCAAGGAATGGCTCGACGCGGTGCTCCAGCCCGGCTGGGCCTACGGTCCCGGCGCCACGGCCCTGAAGGGCAAGGGCTACCTGCTCGCCGCCACCACCGGCAGCCCGCTGGCCGCCTACGCGCCGGGCGAACGCCACGGCCGTCCTTTCGAGGACTTCCTGCCGCCTTTCGAGCAGACCGCCGCCCTGTGCGGCATGCGCTGGCTGGCGCCGCACATCCTGCATGGGGCCAACGGCGCTTCCGAGGAAGCCGTCGCCGCCCACGTCGCCGCCTTCCGCGCCCGCCTCGCGGACTTCCTGAATACGCCGGGACCAGGAGCACACACCCATGGAACATAGCCTGCTGACCAACGCACTGATCTACCTGGCCGCCGCGGTCCTCGCCGTGCCCCTGGCCAAGCGCCTGGGCCTGGGCGCCGTACTCGGCTACCTGCTGGCCGGGATGGCGATCGGCCCCTGGGGCTTCGGGCTGATCCGCGAAGTCGAGGACATCCTGCATTTCTCCGAATTCGGCGTGGTGCTGCTGCTGTTCCTGATCGGCCTGGAACTCGAACCCGACCGCCTGTGGTCGCTGCGGCGCCAGATCTTCGGTTGGGGCACGGCCCAGGTGCTGCTGGTGGCCGCCGCCCTGTTCGGCGCCGCCCTGCTGGCCGGGATCGAGTGGCGCGTGGCCCTGATCGCCGCGCTCGGCCTGTCGCTCTCGTCCACCGCGATCGCGCTCGCCACCCTGGGCGAACGCAACCTGATGGCCCCCCCCGCCGGCCAGGCCGGCTTCGCCCTGCTGCTGTTCCAGGACATCGCCGCGATCCCGATGATCGCGCTGGTCCCGGTGCTGGGCGTGGCCGCCGCGGACCATGCCGGCGGAGGCGGCTGGCTCCAGGCGGCCCGGGTCGGCGGCGTGATCCTCGGGCTGGTGGTCGGCGGCCGCTACCTGGTGCGCCCGGCCCTGCGCATCATCGCCAAGTCGGGCATGCGCGAGATCTTCACCGCCTTTGCCCTTCTGCTGGTGATCGCCATTTCCCTGCTGATGCAATGGGTCGGCATGTCGATGGCGCTGGGCGCCTTCATGGCCGGCGTGCTGCTGGCCGATTCGGAATACCGGCATGCGCTGGAAACCGACCTCGAGCCCTTCAAGGGCCTGCTGCTCGGCCTGTTCTTCATCGCGGTCGGCATGTCGGTCGACTTCGGCGTCTTCCTCTCGCAACCCTGGCTGATCCTCGGCCTGGTGCTGGCTTTTCTCGCGATCAAGCTGGCGGTGCTGTTCGCCCTGTCCTTCCGTTTCGGGATCGCGCGCGGCCAGCGCTGGCTGTTCGCCTTCGTGGTGTTCGGCGCGGCGGCCACCGCGCGCGTGTTCGCGCCCGAGACCGGGTCCATCCTGGTGGCGGTCGTCGCCCTGTCGATGGTCTCCACGCCGCTGCTGCTGCTCCTGCACGACAAGGTGCTCGAGCCGCGCTACCGCGGCCAGAACCGCCGGGAACCCGACGCCATCGACGCCAACGAGGGCCATGTGATCATTGCCGGCTTCGGCCGCTTCGGCCAGATCGTCGGCCGCCTCCTGATCGCCAACCGGGTCAGGCTGACCGTGCTCGACCACGATCCCGACCAGATCGAGCTGCTGCGCCGCTTCGGCCTGAAGGTGTTCTACGGCGACGCCACCCGGATCGACCTGCTGCATGCCGCCGGCGCGGCCAAGGCGCGCGCCCTGGTGCTGGCGATCGACGACATCGACGACAGCCTGGCGCTGGCCGACGCGGTGCGCGCGGACTTCCCCGACCTGCCGATCCTGGCGCGGGCGCGCAACGTCACCCATTACTACCAGTTGATGGACCGCGGCATCACCGTGATCGAGCGCGAGACCTTCGAATCGGCCCTGCAGCTCGGGCGGCGCGTGCTGTGCCAGCTCGGCTACGGCGCCTACCGCGCGCGCGAGGCCACCCTCAAGTTCCGCGAGCACAACAAGGCCAGCGTCGACGCGGTCTACCCCTACTACAAGGACCGCGAACAGTATGTCTCGATGGCCAAGCGCGCCCGCGACGAACTCAACGAGATGTTCGCGCGCGACCTGAAGAACTACGACAGCGAGACCGACAAGGGCTGGGACTGAGCGTTTGCCCCGCGCGGGCAGATAGAGATGTTGTCGCACTGCAAACACGGGATGATGATGAGCAGGTCCATCGATTCAACAAGGGAACCCGATGTCACCACTGTCCCGCAGCACCTCGCCAGGCTTTTTCTGTTCGGCTGAATGCGCCGACGGTTTGCACACCACGAGAATCCGAGCCTGCGCCGCTCGCAAAACGGGATCCTGCTGCCCATCGGCTGTTTTACCCTAGCCCTGCAGGAAACTGGCGCGAATCGCAGCTTGTAGCCGACAAGACGGCTTATCCGGCACCGTTACATGGAGTCTGGCTCATGAATAGCGACTTCATCACTTCTGTTCCATACCTTCACACGGAACGGCTCGTGCTTCGTGAATATCGACGGGAGGACTTTGACGTATTCGCAGCGCATCTGGCCGACCCGGTAAGCTCGGCCCACCTGGTCCCGGCCGACCGCCCTGCCGCATGGCGAATCTTCTGTTCACAGGCGGGACTATGGCTCATACATGGGGCCGGATGGTGGGCTGTCGAGGAAAAGGAGACCGGCCGACTGGTCGGGAATGTCGGCGCCTTCTTTCGCGAGGAATCCACGGTGATGGAGCTTGGCTGGAATACCTATCGTGCCTTCTGGGGCCATGGACCGTTGAACGTTCTCGTGCGCGGCAACAACCGGATGCGGGCCGTCTGACCTGGTCCTCCTCACTCGGCCAGTTGCAAAGCATTCGCTTCGCACCAGCGCCGTAGAGTGCTTTGAGTGGTTTCGTCGTGAAAACGTTCCCAGGCTTCGGCCGCGCCGCGCTCCTGCAGCAGGCGAGCGAAGCCTTCAGTATTGCGGTTCTGGAACAGATCGCGGACAGTATGCTGGTCTTCGGCCAAGTGGATGGCGGCGAAGCGAAGGACGAGCCCGTCTCCGATGCCGAGCGTGCCCGCGGCCGGCACGGGAACGTAGCCGTCGTAGCCGCCGGACGCCGATGGCGTGGGCGCCTCCTCGTCCATGTACTCATCATTCAAGAGGTGGATCATGCCTGTTTCGCGTGATACCAGGGCCGTGATCGTACCGTCACCATCCTCGACCATCATGGCCGCCCGTTCGAGTTCATCCATATTGACTGTTGACATGACCGGTCCTGTGCGAGTAGTCGGAGCCAGGAAGTATGAAGCGACTGTGCGTAACGGGCACGCACGGTTGGCAGCGAGTGCAAGAGCCACGCAAGACAGCTCTGCAAGCGCTGAACGAATGGCTGCGCCCCGCCGATCGGGTACCCTGGATGTCCGCCGCCACCGCCCGTCCGCCTGCCGGCATGGCCGCCAGCATCTGTGTACAATGCAAATTTTTTAGCAAGGGCAGCCGTGGAAAGCAGCACCAAGCAGCACGCGTTCCTGGACCAGGGTGGCGCGATGGGCGAGCGCATCCGCCGACGCGACTGGTCCGGCCATCCGCTTGGGCCAGTATCGAGCTGGGCCCCGGCACTGCGCACCGGGCTTGGCATCGTGCTCGGCTCGGCCTTTCCGACTTTTCTCGCCTGGGGCGAGGAACAGACCCTGTTTTTCAACGACGCCTACGTGCCGATGCTCGGCCAGAAGGCCGACGCCGCCCTGGGCGCGCCTTACGCCACGGTCTGGCCCGAGTCCTGGCCCGCCCTCGCCCCGTATGTGCGCCGCGTGCTGGAAGGAGAGTCGTTCTTCTTCGAGGACTACGCCGTCACCCTCGAGCGCCACGGCTACCCTGAACTGGCCTGGTTCACCTTCTCCTTCAGCCCGCTGCGCGACGAGCTGGGCGCGGTCCGCGGCCTGATCTGCACCGTGGTCGAGATGAGCGACAAGATGGCGGCCCTGGCGCGCCACAAGGAAGCCGAGGAGCGGCTTGCGCTCTCGCTCGAAGCTTCCGGCAACATCGGCACCTGGAGCTATGACCTCGCGACCGGCGCCACCCATGTCGACGAGCGCTTCGCGCGCCTGTTCCAGGTCGACGCGGCGCTGGCGCGCGACGGCACCGAGCTGGCGCGCTTCACCGACATGATCCACCCGGACGACCGGCCACGGGTGCTGGCGGCGATCGAGCACGCGATCCGCACCGAAACCCTGTACGACATCGAGTACCGGATCCCCCAGCGCTCCGGCCATGACGCCTGGGTCAACGCACGCGGCAAGGTGTTCGCCGATCCGGCCGGCGGCGGACGGCGCTTCGCCGGCATCGCGGTCGACATCAGCCAGCGCAAGGCCCAGGCCGAAGCGCTGCGCGTGAGCGAGCAGCTGGCCTCGGCGGCCTCGCTGCGCGCCGAGAACGACAGGCGCCGCCTCGACGCGCTGCTGGAAGCGGCGCCGGTCGGCATTTTCTACATCGACCGCGAAGGCCGCCTGCTGATCGGGAACGCCGCCAACGATGCGATCTGGGGCGAGTATCCCCAGCCCGGCTCGGTCGACGAATACGCCGTATGGAAGGGCTGGCATACCGAAGGGCCGCACGCCGGCCAGCCCCTTGCTTCGCACGAGTGGCCGGTGGCGCGCGTGCTGGCCGGGCGCGAAAGCGACGCCGGGGTGTTCGAGATCGAGCCCTTCGGCAGCCCGGGGACACGGCGCACGGTGCTGGTGCGCGCCGCCGCCATGCGCAACGCACGCGGCGAACTGACCGGCGCCGTCGCCGCACACATGGACATCAGCGCCCAGGTGGCGGCCGAGAAGGCGCTCAGGGACAGCGAGCGGCGCTTCCGGGCGATCGCCAACGTGATCCCGCAGATGGTGTGGTCGAGTAACGTGGACAGCGGCGCTTTCTTCTTCAACGAGCGCTGGAGCGAGTTCACCGGCATCCCGGCCGCACGCCTGCAGGACAACGGCTGGCACGCGGCCATGCATCCCGAGGACCTCGAACCCCTGCTCGCGCAGTGGGAACGCAGCCGCGCCGCCGGCATACCCTTCGAATTCGAGCACCGCCTGCTCCACCATACGGGCCAGTACCGCTGGGTGCTCAGCCGCGCGCTGCCTTTCGCCGCAGAGGACGGCAGGGTGAGCGACTGGATGGGCACCCTGACCGACATCCATGCCCAGAAGACGGGCGAAGCCGAACTGCGCGCGGCTGCACGGCGCAAGGACGAATTCCTGGCGATGCTGGCGCACGAACTGCGCAATCCCCTGGCGCCGATCAGCAATGCCGCGCAATTGCTGGCCATGCCAGGCCTGGACGAGCGCCGCCTGCGCTATTCGAGCGAGATCATCGGGCGCCAGGTGCGCCACATGACCGAGCTCGTCGACGACCTGCTCGACGTCTCGCGCGTCACGCGCGGCCTGGTCCAGCTCGACCGCACCCTGGTCGACATCGGGGCGGCGGTGGCCGGCGCGGTCGAACAGGCGCGCCCGCTGATCGAGGCGCGCGGCCATGCCTTCGAACTGCAGGTGGAGGGCGGCGGCTGGGTCGACGGCGACCGCACCCGCCTGGTCCAGGTCTTCGCCAACCTCCTGAACAACGCCGCCAAGTACACGCCCCAGGGCGGACGCATCGCGCTGTCGGTGCAGCGCGGACAAGGCAGCGTGACGGTCGCCGTGCGCGACACCGGCATCGGCATCGGGCCCGACGTGCTGCCCCATGTGTTCGACCTGTTCACCCAGGCCGAGCGCACGCCGGACCGTTCCCAGGGCGGCCTGGGCCTGGGCCTGGCCCTGGTCAAGAGCCTGGTCCAGCTGCACGGCGGCAGCGTCGAGGCGCGCAGCGCAGGACTCGGCCAGGGCAGCACCTTCAGCGTCACGCTCAGGCTGGCCGACAACAAGCTGGACAGGCCCGCCACGGCGGCGCCGGCAGCCGCGCCCGCGGCGCATGCCGGACGGGCGCGCATCCTGGTCGTCGACGACAACCTCGACGCCGCCCAGTCGCTTACCGAGGTGCTGCGCGCCTTCGGCCACGTGGTGGCCACCGCCGCATCCTCGCGCGAGGCCCTGGAGATGGTCCAGGCCGACTGGCCCCAGGTCTTCATCCTCGACATCGGCCTGCCCGACATCGACGGCTACGAACTGGTGCGGCGCCTGCGCGCGCTGCAGGGCGACCGCGCGGCGCTCTACCTGGCGCTGACCGGCTATGGCCAGGCGCATGACCGGGTGCTCTCGCGCAGCGCCGGTTTCGACCACCACTTCGTCAAGCCGGTCGACATGCGCGCGCTGGTCGCCGTCATCGACGGTATCGGCGCGGCGCCCTGAACGGCGCCTGGGCTGCTTTAGGTGCGCAGCAGCTTGAGGATGGTCTCGATCCGGTAGGGTTTGGTGGCGAACAGGTAGTGGCGCTCGCGCTCGGCCAGCAGCGCCGGCAACGTGTAGCCGGAGGCCAGCACGACCTTGATTTTCGGGTACATCTCGGTGACCGCATCGGCCAGCTGCAGGCCCGTCATCCCCGGCATCACGACATCCGAGAAGACCGCATCGATCTCGTTGTCGCTGGCAAGCATGCGCAGGGCCTCCTGGGCCGAGTAGGCGACCACGACAGCGAGACCGTGCGCGCCGAGCAGGGCCTGGGCCATGTCCGCCAGGTCCTGCTCGTCGTCGACGACCAGCACTTTACGCAGCCGCGGCAACAGCGCCGGCGATGCCGCCGCCTCCGCGTCGACGGCGGGCACACCACGGCCGGCCGCCGGCGGCCCGTCCCCACTATTACACCTATGCATATTCCACGTACCGAGCATGTCCGATCCTTCGATGACCTTTGGTTATTTTATCTTTTTTCCATGCCTTGCAGCCAGGAGTGCAAGCGCGTGCGGCTGCCATCGGATGCCGGGGCGCGTCCAGGCGCGCTAGAATGGACCTCGTCGGAGCCCCCCATCTGCTGGCGCAACGGATCGCCGAGGAGGTCGCCACGGCCCGGCGCCTGCCCGGGAACGATGCGCCGCGTGCGGGCCAGCGGGTCGAGAACCTGGTCGCCCTGGAGGGAAACGGAATGCAAGCCGGTGTAATGAATCTTGGACAGGTATCGAAATACACCTGTCCGGAATGCCATGGGGTACTCGTGCAGATCGAGGAAGGGCGAATGGTGCGGTTTCGCTGCCATACCGGCCACGCGTATTCGCCCACCTCGCTGCTTGTCGAGGTCAACGAAGCGATCGACAACGGCATCTGGGACCTGGTGCGGGCAGTCGAGGAGCGCATCCTGCTGTTGCAGCAGATGGCGGACATGGCGGCCGCTGCCGGCAAGGGCAGCGAGGCCAGGCGCCTGCGCAGCAAGGCGGAGCTGGCCGAGGAAAAATGCCGGCCGCTGCGCGCGCTGGTGCTGGACGCCGACTTCTTCGCCGAGGACTAGGAGTGCACCCTAAGTGGCAGCCGCCGCAGGGGCCTGGCGCGCCTTGCGCGCGCCCGCCGGCGCGGCCAGCACCATCCCCAGGCGCAGCGCGGTCTCGATGACGCTCTCGAGCGGGGGCTGGTAGCCCTGGTCAATCCAGCGCAGGGCGATATGCATGACCCCGCCCACGATCCCCGCCTGCAGCAGTTCGTCGGCCACCGCGTCCGGCCCGGCGACGTGGCGCGCCACCTCGGCGCCGATCACGCGCAGCGCCGCATCGAAGGCCTTGTCCACCGCGCGGCTGACGCCGCGGATCTCGACCAGGAACACGCGCGCCGACAGCGGGTCGCGCTGCAGCGCGCCGAAGTAGGCACTCAGCATGGCGCGCGCCCGAGCCGGGCGCGAACGGCCGGCCGCCTGGGCGGCTGCCGCGATCTCGCCGAACACCGAATACGTCACGGCGTTGAACGAGGCAACCAGCAGGTCCTCGCTGTTTTCGAAGGATTCGTAGAAATAGCGCTCGGTCAGGCCGGCCGCTTCGCAGACGGCCTTCACCGTCGCCTGGCGATAGCCGCGTTCGCCGTACACGGCGATCGCCGCTTCGATCAGCCGGGTACGCCGCTGTGCGCGGCGCGCATCGAGCGACACGCCACGATAGGCGCGCGCCGGAGTGGATTCTGGGGTCATGCCGCTATTCTGACACAGCGGCTATCCGTCCCGGCAACTTCTGGCTTGTCATCCCAATGTTGACAATGTAGAGTGTCACTTTATTAGAATGATAATCGAGACACCATGCATACCCATCCCGAGACGGACGGCGCGCCGGACCTGCTGGACGTGCTGATCGTCGGCGCCGGCCTGTCCGGCATCGGCGCCGCGGCCATGCTGCAAGCGCGCTGCCCCGGCAAGCGCTACGCCATCCTGGAAGCGCGCGACGCCATCGGCGGCACCTGGGACCTGTTCCGCTACCCCGGCATCCGTTCCGACTCCGACATGTACACCCTGGGCTATGCCTTCAAGCCCTGGCTGGCCGCGAAGGCGATCGCCGACGGCCCCTCGATCCGCGACTACATCCGCGAGACCGCGGACCAGCATGACATCGAGCGCCACATCCGCTTCGGCCACAAGGTGGTGCGCGCCGAGTGGTCGAGCGCGCAGGCCTGCTGGACCGTGCATGTCGAACACCGGGCCAGCGGCGAGCTGCGCATCCTGCGCGCCCGCTTCCTCCACATGTGCAGCGGCTACTACAGCTACGACCATGCCTACCGGCCGGCCTTCGACGGCGAGGACATCTATCGCGGCCGCATCGTCCAGCCCCAGTTCTGGCCCCAGGACCTGGACTACAAGGGCAAGCGCGTGGTCGTGATCGGCAGCGGCGCCACCGCCGTGACCCTGGTGCCGGCGATGGCGAAGGAGGCGGCCCACGTCACCATGCTGCAGCGCTCGCCCACCTATGTCGTCTCGCGTCCGTCCGAATACCGTTTCGCGCGGCGCCTGCAGAAGCTGCTGCCGCCGAAGGCGGCCTACTGGGCCACGCGCTGGCGCGTGATCCTCGAATCGATGCTGCTGTACCGCATCGCGCGCGCCAGACCGGAGCTGGTCAAGCAGAAGATCGTGCAGATGGCGGCCCACCAGCTCGGGCCTTCCTTCGACGTCGCCACCCACTTCACGCCCAGCTACAAGCCCTGGGACCAGCGCGTCTGCGTCGTGCCCGACGGCGACATGTTCCGGGCGATGCGCAAGGGCCGGGCCGACGTGGTGACGAGCCACATCGAACGCTTCACCGAGCGCGGCATCCTGCTCGCGTCCGGCCAGGAACTGGAAGCCGACGTGGTCGTCATGGCCACCGGCCTGTCCCTGTCCATCCTCGGCGGCGCCGCCATCGTGGTCGACGGCCAGCCCTTCGATCCGAGCCAGGCGATGTCGTACAAGGGCATGATGCTGTCCGGTATGCCAAACAGCGTCATGACCTTCGGCTATACCAACGCGTCCTGGACCCTGAAGGCCGACCTCACCGCGGCCTGGGTCTGCCGCCTGCTGCGCCACATGGACCGCCATGGCCAGGCGATCGCGGTGGTGCAGCCGGAAGCGGGCGTGCAGCCCGAACCCTTCCTCAGCTTCACCTCGGGCTATGTGCAGCGCGCCGCCGCCATGCTGCCGAAGCAGGGCTCGCGCCGCCCGTGGCAGGTCTACCAGAACTACCTGCAGGACATGATGACGATCCGCTTCGGCCGCATCGCCGACGGCGTCATCCGTTTCGGATCGAAAGGAGCCATGCCTTGAACGTATCGAACCGGGTCGCCGTGATCACCGGCGCCGGCAGCGGCATCGGCCGCGCCACCGCCACCGCGCTCGCGCGCCGCCACTGCCACCTGGCGCTGGCCGACATCAACGCCGAGGGCCTGAAGGAGACCGCCTGGATGGTGGGCGCCCAGGGCGTGCGCGTCACCACCCATGTGCTGGACGTCGCCGACCGCGAGGCGGTGCGCGCCCTGCCCGAGGAAGTGCAGGCCGCCCACGCGCGCATCGACATCCTGGTGAACAATGCCGGGGTGGCGCTCGGCGGCACCTTCGAGCAGGTGTCCGAGGACGATTTCGAGTGGCTCATGGAGATCAACTTCCATGGCGTGGTGCGCATGACGCGCGCCTTCCTGCCATACCTGCGGCGCAGCGACGACGCGCGCGTGGTGAACGTATCGAGCATCTACGGCATCGTCTCGCCGCCGGGCCAGGCCGCCTACTCGGCCAGCAAGTTCGCGGTGCGCGGCTTCTCGAACGCGCTGCGCCACGAGCTCGAAGGCAGCACCGTGGGCGTGAGCGTGGTCCACCCCGGCGGCGTGGCGACCTCGATCGCGCGCAGCGCCCGCGTGCCGCTTGACGCGCCGAAGGACGAGATCGAGCGCGGCCGCAGGATCGCGGAAAAACTCCTGCGCCTGCCGCCGGAAACCGCCGGCGAGATCATCGCGCGCGGCATCGAGCGGCGCGAAGCCCGCATCCTGGTCGGCAGCGACGCCAAGGCCGTCTCCCTCCTCGAACGCATTTCGCCGGTCAATTACTGGCGTCTCCTGAAGAAAGCGACTTCCCGATGAACGCATTGCTCTTCCTCCTTGCCCTGGTCGCGCTGGTGCTGCTTGGCCTGGCCTGGTTCACCCACCGCACCGCGCGCCGCATCGAACAGTACTTGCCCGCGAAGGGCCAGTTCGTGGAGGTGCCGGGCGGGCGCCTCCACGTGCGGGTACACGACAGCGCCGGCGCGGGGGCGCCGGCGGTGCTGCTGGTGCACGGCCTGGGCGGCCAGATGAGCCACTTCGACTATGGGCTGGTCGAGCGCCTGGCGCGCAACTACCGCGTGGCCGTGGTCGACCGTCCGGGCTCGGGCCACTCGCTGCGCGAGGAACTGCATGGCGCCGACGTATCGAGCCAGGCCGAGGCGCTGGCGGTGCTGGTCGACAAACTGGGGCTGCAGCGCCCGACCGTGGTCGGCCACTCGCTCGGCGGCGCCATTGCGCTCACGCTGGCGCTGGAGCATCCGGGCGCGGTCGGCGCCCTGGCCCTGGTGGCGCCGCTCACCCACGCGCCGGACACCGTGCCCGAGGCCTTCAGGGCGCTGACCATCGAGACGCGCTGGGTAAGGAAGCTGTTCGCCTGGACCCTGGCCACGCCCGCTTCGATCGCCGGCAGCAAGAAGGTCCTGGCGCACGTGTTCGCGCCGGAACCGGTGCCCGCCGACTTCGCGGTCAAGGGCGGCGGCCTGCTCAGCCTGCGCCCGAAGCAGTTCCTGGCCGCGTCCAGCGACCTGCAGGCGATCCCGCTGCGCATGCCCGCGGTCCAGGAGCGCTACGCCGAGCTGAAGCTCCCGGTCGGCGTGCTCTACGGCCGCCAGGACGCCATCCTGGACTGGAAGAAGAATGGCCAGGCCCTGGTCGACAAGGTCGCGGGTGCGCAGCTGGAACTGGTCGAGGGCGGCCACATGCTGCCGGTGACCCAGCCGGAGGTGACCGCCGCCTTCGTCGAGCGCATGGCCGGCCTTGGGACGGCCCGGGCGGCGGCCGGCTGAGCCGACGCTGCCTTCCAGCGCGCGCAGGAGCAGCCTATGCCGCTCCTGCGCGCCCGGTCACCAGCCAGCAGGCCGCGATGAACGACACCATGCCCTCGTGGACAAAGGGATCGAAGGCGGGACGCACCTGCGCGATCACCCGCTCGCGCAGCGCATTGTCCGCGCCTTCCAGGGCGCGTCCGACCAGTCCCATACGGCTGAGGTAGCCAGTCAGCTCGCTTTCGGGAAAACCGCAGCGCACATCGACCGCTGCGCATGCCAGGCCTTCCCAGCCGGCCTGCTCGAGTATGTTGCGCACCCGCGCTTCGCGCGCGAAACCGAACTGGCCCGCCTCGTCCGGCACGCGCTCGGGCAGGTCGGGCAGCAAGGGCCTGGCCGCGCGCTCGGCCGCCGTCATGAAGGGGTTCTCCTCGGGCCCGCGCCAGGCGACGAAGCGCAGCGCCCCGCCTGTCCGCGTGGCCCGGCGCAGGTTGGCGAAAGCCGCCACCGGGTCGTCGAAGAACATCACCCCGAAACGCGACACGACCAGGTCGACGCCCCCCGGCGCGAAGGCATGCCGCTGCGCGTCCGCGCACACGAAGTCCACCGCCGCAGTGTCCTTCGCTTCCTTCGTTTCCTCGGCAGCGCGCCGGCGGGCCGCGTCGACCATCGGCGCCGAGATATCGATCCCGGTGCAGTGCGCACCAGGCCCCAGCCGCCGCGCCAGCGCCAGCGTGGTCGCGCCGGTGCCACAGCCGACATCGAGCACCCGCAGCGCCCGTCCCGGCGCGACCGCCTCCACCAGCAGGTCCTCGACCGGCCGGAACATCCGGTCGATCAGGTCCTGTTCCTCTACCCAGGCATTCCCGGCGCCGCCGTTCCACAGCCCACCCTGCCCGCGCTCGTTCCTGCTTTCCATGTCCAGCCTCCGTTTGCGCCGGTTGATCGATGGATGCCATCGTGCCACCTCAAGTGCACTTGAAGTCAAGGGGATAACGATGGACATCGGGGAAGTGGCAAAGCGCTCCGGCCTGCCGGCGTCGACACTGCGCTATTACGAGGAAAAGGGCCTGATCGCCTCGAACGGCAGGCACGGCCTGCGCCGGGTATTCGATGCGGGCGTGATCGAACGCCTGGCGCTGATTGCCCTCGGGCGGGCCTCGGGCTTCTCGCTGGCCGAGATCGCGCAGATGTTCGGCCCCGACGGCAGCCTCGCCATCGACCGCCGGATGCTGGAAGCGAAGGCCGATGACCTGGACCGGACCATCCGCAAGCTCGGCGCCCTGCGCGACGGCCTGCGCCACGCCGCCGTCTGCTCCGCGCAGAGCCACCTCGAATGCCCGCGCTTTCGCAAGATCCTGGCCGCAGCGGCCGGCCCGAGGCCGCGAAAACGGGCGCCCCCGGCAGGACCCGCGCGCATCGGTTAAGATCGCCCGATTCCCGGCGCCCGGTTTCGCGCGCCGCCATTCATCCGACAAGGCCGGCCGGCGCCGGCGAAGCGTGCGCATGTTTTCGATCATCCTGAACGTCATCGGTTCCCTCTTCCATTTCTACGTCGCCCACCGTCTTCACCGCGTCCCCTTCGTGCGGGAACGGGTGCCGGCGCGCGCCTGGTGGATCGGCGCAGTGGTCCTCTGGCTGGTGTACCTCTGGGGCGTGCAGCTCGGCGACGAAGCCATCGACTGGCGCTGGTATCCCGGCCAGTTCGCGATGACCTGGCTCGGCGTGCTGTTCCTGATGACCCTGTGCCTGCTGGCGGCCGACCTGCTGACCGGCTTTGGTTTCTGGTGGCGCAGGCAGGCGCCGCGCATTCTCGCCGCCGGCGCGGCGGCCGGCGTGCTGGTGAGCGCCTTCGCCATCTTCCAGGCCGTGCGCGCACCGGCGGTGAGCGAATACGAGGTGGCGCTGAAGAACCTGCCGGCGAACCTGGACGGCATGGTGCTGGTGGCCGTCACCGACCTGCACCTGGGCGCCCAGCGCCGCTCCGGCTGGATGGCCGAGCGCGTCGCCCAGATCAACGCCCTGAAGCCGGACGCGGTGCTGATGGTGGGCGACCAGGTCGAGGACAATCCGCTCGGCGAGCCGGAGCTGGCGGCCGTGCTGCGCGCCCTGGAAGCGCCGCGCGGCGTGTGGGCGGTGACCGGCAACCACGAGTTCTATGGCGACGCCGACACCACCATCGCCGAATTCGCGGCTGGAGGCGTTCGCTGGCTGCGCAACGAGAAGGTGGAACTGGCGCCGGGCCTGGCGCTGGCGGGGATCGACGACATTGGCCGCAGCATGCGCGGCGGCCGCGAATACCTGGGCGGGCTGGACACGGTCGTCCCTGAAAAAAGCGAAACGGCCACCATCCTGCTGTGCCATATCCCCGCCACCCCGGTCGTCGAGGAGGCCGCCGCGCGCGGCGTCGGCCTGATGCTGTCCGGGCACACCCACGGCGGCCAGATCTGGCCCTTCAACTTCCTGGTCCAGCGGCGCTTCCCGCGCTACATGGGCGAGTACCAGGTCGGCCCGATGTCGCTGGTAGTCAGCCGCGGCGCCGGCGGCTGGGGGCCGCGCATGCGCCTGTGGCGGTCGGGCGAGATCGTGAAGCTGACGCTGCGCGCGGCGCGCCCGGTCGCCTGAGCGTCTAGTCCTGCGCCTGCGCGCCCTCCTTCGCCCCGATCGCCCGCTCCAGCGCCGCACGCGCCAGCAGGCGGGTCGAATCGAGGATCGGCAGGCGCGAGTTGTCCTTGTTGATCACGAGCGGGATCTCGGTGCAGCCGAGCACCACGGCGTCGCAGCCTTCGGCCGCCAGGGTCTGGATCACGCTCTGGAAACGCGGTACGGTCTCCGCGTTCACCACCCCGCAGACCAGTTCGTCCATGATGAGGCGATTGATGTCCTCGCGCTGTTCGGGCGTCGGGCGCACGCTCTCGATGCCGAGGGCTTCCAGCCTGGCCGGATAGACCTCGCTCTCGACCAGCCAGCGCGTGCCCAGCAGGCCGAGTTTGCGATAACCGCGCGCCAGCGCCTGCTCGCCGACCGCGTCGACGATGTGCAGCCAGGGCAAGGGCGAGCGCTGCTCGATGAAGGGCAGCGCCTGGTGGATGGTGTTGTCGGGGCAGATCAGGAAATCGGCGCCGCCGCGGGCCAGCTTCCCGGCCGAGGACAGCATCAGCTCTCCTACGCCTTCCCAGTCGCCGCGCTCGATGCAGGAGACATAATCGGCGAAGGACGGGGTGTGCATGCTGACTTCGGGGTGCGCGTGCGGGCCGAGCCGCTTCGCGCCTTCGATACAGGTGGTGCGGTAGCACAGCGCGGCGCCTTCGGCCGAACAGGCGACGATGCCGATGTGCTGCACGCTGTGTTGCGCGCTGTCTTCCGCGATGTGTTCGCTCATGTGGCGGGTCTCCTCGTACATGTGGGAAACGCGCAGGCGGGCAGGCGCCTGCGCCCTGCCGCCAGTGTAACGACCAGCCTGCCGCCCGCGCGTCCCGGGGCCTGGGGCCGGATCAGCGGTTCTGCTGGTCTTCGCGTGCGGAATTGTCCCGGTCGCGGTCGGTCTCGGTGCTGCGCATGCCGCCCGAGCCCTGCTGGTTCAGCTGGCCTTCCTGCGGCTGGCCGCCGGACTGGCGGTTGCCGGCGCCGCTGCCGGTGCGGTTGCCGATGCCTTCCATGCCCGTCTGCAGTTCACCCTTGCCGTCGGGATTCTGGAAGCCCTCGGCGCCGCCGCCCTGGTCGGAATCGGTGGCCAGCAGGTCGTCGGTACGCGCATCCTGCTGGCTGCCCGCGCCGGACTGGCCCGACATGCTGCCGATGTCGCCGGTGCCGCCGGTGCCCATGCTGCCGGCGCTGCTGGTGCCGTCCTTGGTGATCTGGTCCCAGGAACGGCCCTGTACATCCTTCTTGTCGGTGGAAGTAGACATCATCATCTCCGGTCTCGTTGCTGTTCCGAAGATGATAAGCGCCCGGCAAACCCTTGCAATAGGCACACGGGCGTCCTTGCTGTAGGACTCGCCGCACGACCGCACTCAAGCGCGCGGCTGCGCCTCGGCAGGCGGCTGGGCCTCGGCGGGACGGGGAATGCGTTCGAGCTGCAGCCGCGCCAGCGTCGGATACAGGGGCGGACTGATCAGGCGGGCGATAAAGCTGGCCACCAGGGCGCAGCTCATCAGGCTGAGCACCATGGCATGGCCGTTCACCATTTCCATGACGATAATGAAGGCGGTCAGCGGCGCCTGGGTGGCGGCCGCCAGGAAGCCGACCATGCCCAGCGCGATCAGGGCCGGCACCTGGGTATGGAAGACCACGAGCGCGACGTCGTTGCCGAGGGCGGCGCCGATCGCCAGCGAAGGGGCAAAGATGCCGGCCGGGACGCCCGACCAGGTGCTCAGCCAGGTCGCCAGGAACTTGAAAGGCGCATAGGCCACATGCATCACGCCCGTGCCCTCGACCATGGCGCGGGTCGAGGCGTAGCCGGAACCGAAGGTCGCGCCATCGGTCACCAGGCCGATCAGCGCCACGAGCAGACCGCACAGCGCCGCGAACACGACCGGGCGGCGCCCGCGCAGCCGGCTCATCGGGTCGTGCCCCAGCCCGCGCAGCGAGGTGATCAGGAGACGCGAGAACAGGCCGCCGGCGACGCCGGCCAGCACGGTCAGCGCCAGCCCCGGCAACAGCAGGGCCAGGTCCAGGTGGGCGACCCGGATCACGCCGAAATAGGTGGCGTTGCCGTACACCGAGACCGCGACCAGGCCGCCGAGCACGATTGCCGTGATGATCAGGCCGCTGTTGCGCTGCTCGGGGGCGCGCGCCAGTTCCTCGATGGCGAACATGACGCCGGCCAGCGGCGTGTTGAAGGCGGCGGCGATGCCGGCCGCGCCCCCGGCCACCAGCAGGCCGTGCACGTGGATACTGCGGTGTTGCGGAATCAGGCGGCGCGCCTGCAGCATGACGCCGGCCGCGATCTGCACCGACGGGCCTTCGCGCCCCAGTGACAGGCCGCCCAGCAGGCCGCCGGCGGTCAGCAGGATCTTGGCCAGGCTCAGGCGCAGCGACACGAACAGCCCGCGCGAACCGCTGTCGACCCCGGAATCGAGGGCGGCCATGACCTGGGGAATGCCGGAACCGGCGGCGCCAGGGGCGAAGCGGCGGGTGCACCAGACGATGGCAGCGGCCACCAGCGGCGTCCACAGCAAGGGACTCCACCACCAGGTCGAACGCAGGTAATCGAACAGGTCCGCGGCCTGCTCCGCCAGCGCCGTGAAGCCGACGATGACGAGGCCGGACAGCACCGCCAGGCCGACCACCACGGCCCTGCCCCACCATAGCTGCCAGTCGGAGAATTCCGAGCGCATCGCATGGCGCCAGTCATGCCCGCGCCCGCCCTTGCGTGCAGCGTGCTCGCCGCTTTCCGGCGGCGCGCCGCCCGGATCCGTCTTTGTCATCTGACCGCTTTTGTCTGGAGAAAAGAAAAAGGGAGCCCTTGGGCGCTCATGCCGTTCAGTTAAGCCGTAGTCGTAGAGTTTGTGAAAAAACACCAGGGCAAGGCGCGTCGTCGAAGACAGTACGCTCGTACGGCAAGACGATGCAACGCCGCCATGGTGGATTTGTTCACAAACTCGTAGGGTGGGCGCCCCGTGCCCACGCGTTACGCACGTAGCCGGCAGTCACATGCGGCGACATTTCGCCCGCAACGTGTGCAATGGAAGCGGGCCAGGATTGACCTTAGCGGGCGAGAAGTTCCTGCCGGCAGACGAAGGAGGCGCACGAAACGCGTGGGCACGGAATGCCCACCCTACGATGCGTGCCCGAAGCAAGCCATTTCCAGCTTGACTGAACGGCATGAGCCTTGGGCGCCCATGTTATTGTAGCGAATAATTACCGACGATGCAATTACATTTGTAGGAATGTAGTCGTGAAAGAGCGGCGAAGCGGCGGCATCGCCGGGAGAGAGATGTCTTCCTGCGCCGGCAAGTGCCGCTCTTTTCGCATGACCAACCCAGTGAAATAGATTTGTACAAATAGAGACTTTCGGCAACAATCGCTTTTTTCAGTTGTCCGGGCGCAGTCAGCGCGCCCGGCCTGCAAGGAGCCCCCATGTACCGCGTCCTTTTCTTCCCCTGTCGTTCCGCCGTGCCGCCCTGCGCACGCTGGAGGAATCCATGAGCCATCCCGACCGCGAGGCCCTGCTCGATACGGCCTCGCCCGCTTCCCCGCCCGAACCGCCACCGACCGTCTCGCACCGCTTCAGCCTGCTGCACGACAAGGCCGACGACGACGTCATCGACCGCAGCATCCGCGCGGGCGTCGAACTGAGCGGCGCGACGCCGTGGATCCTGATGTTCGCCATCCTGGTCGCTTCGATCGGCCTGAACACGAATTCGACGGCGGTGATCATCGGCGCGATGCTGATTTCGCCGCTGATGGGGCCCATCGTCGGCATCGGCTACGGGATCGGCATCTTCGACTTTCCGCTGATCCGGCGCTCCCTGCTCAATCTCGGCATTGCCGCAGGGATCAGCCTGGCGACCTCGACCCTGTACTTCCTGCTCACCCCCCTGCAGGAAGCGCAATCGGAACTGCTGGCGCGCACCACGCCGACGCTATGGGACGTGCTGATCGCCCTGGCCGGCGGCCTGGCCGGCATCATCGGCATGACGCGGCGCGAGAAATCGAACGTGATCCCGGGCGTGGCGATCGCCACCGCCCTCATGCCGCCGCTGTGCACGGCAGGCTACGGCCTGGCCAACGGCGACTGGGCCATGTTCGGCGGCGCCTTCTACCTGTTCTCGATCAATTGCGTGTTCATTGCGGCATCGACCGTGATCGTCATCGAATACCTGCGCCTGCCGCACCGCAAGTTCGTCGACCCGCGCGTCGAGCGCCGGGTCAAGCGCACCCTGATCGCGGTGGTCACCCTGACCGCCCTCCCCAGCATCTACCTGGCGATCCAGCTGGTCGACAACGAAGTCTTCGACAGCCGCGCCCGCCAGTTCATCCGCCAGGAATTCCATGGCGCCCGGACCCACGTGGTCGATACCAACCTGTCGGCGCTCGACCGCAAGATCGAACTGACCCTGGTCGGCGTGCGCATGCCCGCCGAAGCCATCGGCGCGATCGAGAAGAAGCTGGCGGACGCGGGCCTGGCCGGCACCCGCCTGGTCGTGCACCAGGCCGAAGACAGCCGGGTCGACGTGACCACGCTGAAAGCCGATATCCTCGCCGAGATCTTCCGCGACACCCAGAACGGGCTGCGCGAACGCGACGCCACGATCGCCCAATTGCGCGAACAGCTGGCGCAACGCGCGGCCTGGGACAAGACCGCCACCGACATTGCCGCCGAGCTGAGCGCCCAGTATCCGGACTGCACCGACGTACTGGTGGGCAACGTGGTGGTTACCGCCGCCGAGGACGGCAGCGCGCAGCAGGTGCCGATCCTGAGCGCCCGCTGCAAGCGCGCGCTCAAACCCGATGAGCTCGAGCGCGCCCAGGCGTGGCTGAAGGCGCGCACCAAGTCGCCCGGCGCGCGCCTGATGCTGGTTGCGCCGCCGTCGCCGCGCCCGCGCCGCTGAAAGGCGGCCGCTGCCGGCGCGCCGCGGCGCCGGCTCGCGATCATTTTTGCAGGTACAGCACCCGGCCCGACAGCTTGATGTTGCCCTGGCCGGTCGCCATGTCTTCGCCGCCGGTCAGGGTGCCGCCGCCGGTGATGCGGGCGTACTTGCCGGTACCGCCGGTGACCTGGAAGCTGGCGCCGGAAAAGACGTATTTCGCGCCTTCGCCGGTCGGCACGAACTGGCCGCTGTAGTTGGCGAAAATCTGGTCGCCCGAGGTGGTCATGACGATGAACTTGCCGCCACTGAAGTTGAACAGCGGGCCGGCCGGGGTGATGCAGTCGGTTGCGATGAAGACCACCTTGCCCATCAATTCGCTCTCGCCGTGGCCGCTGATCGTGCCGCCGAACTTCGACGGGCAGCGGGCGGAAGGACCGACGGCTTCGACCAGCACGCCCTCGACGTCGAGGGTCTTGTAAACCCAGCCGCCTGCGGAAGCCTGGGCGGTCGCGGCCAGCAACACGGAAGCAGTGAGGGCGCGCAGGGTATTTTTAAACATGAGCATCTCCGATGGGTGGTGTGTAAAATCCAATAATATCTTTTTTGCAAATTCTCGCGCGCACGCTCGGCGTTAGCGGCCGGGCCTCATGCACGGCGGATAACGCTGCCGTGCGCCTGTCCAGTCCGCGCTGCGCTACAACACCATCAACTCATCACATCGGAGAATCCATGCGCATCGCCACTTTCAACGTCAACGGCATCGGCAGCCGCCTGGGGGCCCTGCTGCAGTGGCTGGAAGAAACAAAACCGGATGTCGCCTGCCTGCAGGAGCTGAAGGCGCCCCAGGAGCGTTTCCCGCTGGCGGAAATCAACGCCGCCGGCTACGGCGCGATCTGGCAGGGCCAGAAGAGCTGGAACGGGGTGGCGATCCTGGCGCGCGGGACGGATCCGGTCGAGGTCACGCGCGGCCTGCCGGGCGACCCGAACGACGAACAGAGCCGCTACCTGGAGGCGGTGGTGAACGACATCGTCGTCTGCGGCCTGTATCTGCCGAACGGCAATCCGGCGCCGGGGCCGAAGTTCGACTACAAGCTGGCCTGGTTCGAGCGCCTGATCGCGCGCGCAGCCCAGCTCATCGATACCGGGGCGAAGGTCGTCATTGCGGGCGACTTCAACGTCATGCCGACCGAGCTCGACGTCTACAAGCCCGAGCGCTGGGTGAACGACGCGCTGTTCCGGCCCGAGACGCGCGAGGCTTTCCACCGCCTGGTCAACCAGGGCTGGCTTGACGCGCTACGGGCCATGCATCCGGACGAGGTGATCTATACCTTCTACGATTACTTCCGCAATGCCTACGGTCGCAACGCCGGGCTGCGCATCGACCACCTGCTGCTCAGCCCCAGCCTGGCGCCGGCCTTGCGCGCCGCAGGCACCGACCATGAGGTGCGCGGACGCGAAAAGCCGAGCGACCACGTGCCGACCTGGGTCGAGCTGGATTTGAGCGCGTTGAAGTCGTGATCGAAGCCTGCGGCGGCGACCGTAGGGTGGGCACGCTGTGCCCACGCGGAAGACGGCGCGTGGTAGCGCGGTTTCAGACGCGGCACAGGAATGTCGAAACGGCTCGAATGATCATTTGGAAGCGCCGACGATGATCCACGGTCCGGGTCCAAAACCCGCCAACAGTGTGGTGCGTTCCGCGTGGGCACAGCGTGCCCACCCTACGTTTATCGGCTGTTCCGGTCCGCCAGGAACTGCTGCGCCCGAGGATGGGTCGGATTGCTGAAGAATGCCTCGGGGGTTCCCTGCTCCAGGATCCGCCCCTCGCTCATGAACCAGATGCGGTCGGCCACGTCGCGCGCGAAGCCCATCTCGTGGGTCACGCAGACCATGGTCATGCCCTGCCTGGCCAGCTTGCGCATCACCTGGAGCACTTCGCCCACCATCTCCGGATCGAGCGCGCTGGTCGGTTCGTCGAACAGCATGATCGGCGGGCGCATGGCCAGCGCGCGGGCGATCGCCACCCGCTGCTGCTGGCCGCCGGAGAGCTGGTGCGGGTAGGCGTCGGCCTTGTGCGCGAGGCCGACCCCGTCCAGCAGTTCGAGCGCGTAGGCCTTTGCTTCGGCCCTGGTCGCACGCTTCAGGTTCATCGGCGCCAGGGTGCAGTTCTCCAGCGCCGTCAGGTGGGGAAACAGGTTGAAGTGCTGGAACACGAAGCCGATGCCCGCGCGCAGCGCGTTCACGTCGAGGCCGCGCGCGTGGATGTCGCGCCCGTCGATGGCGATGCGTCCGCCGTCGATTTCCTCGAGGCGGTTGAGGGTGCGGATCAGGGTCGACTTGCCGGAGCCCGAGGGACCGCAGACGACCACGACCTCGTTCTTCGCGACGCTTTCGGTCACGTCGACCAGTGCATGGTAGTCGCCGTACCACTTGTTGACTTTATCGAGAACGATCATCGTTCGAACTTTCTTTACAACCGGGCGCCCGAGCCGATGCGGCGCTCGAGCAGGAATGCCAGCCGGGACAGGCCGAAGCACAGGACGAAATAGGTCAGTGCGAGGATGATGTAGACCTCGACCGCCTTGGTGAACACCAGGGTGTTGACCTGGGTGGCGATGAAGGACACCTCGGACAGGCCGATGATGTAGCCCAGCGAAGTCGCCTTGATGGTCGCCACCAGCTGGTTGACCAGCGAAGGCAGCACGTGGCGCAGGGCCTGCGGCAGCAGCACGAGGCGCAGCGATTGCACGTAATTCAGGCCGAGCGAGCGTGCGCTTTCCATCTGCCCTTTCGGCAGCGCCTTGAGGCCGGCGGCGACGATCTCGGCGAGATACACCGCGTCGAACAGCACCAGCGTCATCAGCATCGTGGTGGCCTGCCCGGTCTTCACGCCGGTCACCGCCGGCAGGAAGAAGTAGGCCCAGAACACGACCAGCAGCAGCGGCACCGCCCGCACCACCTGCACCAGCACGGCGGTCGGCCAGCGCACGGCGCGCCAGGGGCTGACGCGCGCGACGCCGAGCAGCAGGCCCAGCGGCATCGCCAGCAGCAGCGCGGCGCCGGACAGCAGCACCGTGAGCGTCAGGCCGCCGAGCGGCCCGTTCGGGTATTGGCCGACGAGGAAGTACAGCCAGTATTCCTGGATCAGTTCGAGCATGCCGGCCTCATACGGTACGTACCGGGAAGCGGCGCTGGTAGAGCTGCGCGGCCAGGGAAATGATGAGCGACACCGTCAGGTAGGCGAGCGTCGCGAAGGTGAAGGCTTCGACGCTGCGGAAGGTCGCGGTCTCCACGCGCGCGGCCTGGTACATGATCTCGGCCGCGCCGATCACGGTGGCCACGCTGGTGTCCTTCCACAGGTTCACCGTCTGCGACAGCAGCGGCGGCACGGCGATGCGGATCGCCTGCGGCATCAGCACCAGGCGCACGGCGGCAATGCGTCCCAGCCCGAGCGAACGGGCCGCCTCGACCTGGGCGCGCGGGACGGCGCGGATGCCGCTGCGGATGTCCTCCGCCATGTGCACGCCGCTGTACAGGCTCAGCGCGATCACCGCGCAGATCGCTTCCGGATTGCTGTCGTAGAGCGCCATCTTGAGCGGTTCGGGCAGCAGTTCGGGAAAGGCGAAGTACCAGAACAGCAGGTGGGCCAGCAGGGGCACGTTGCGGATGCCCTCGACGACCGTGGCGGCGACGCCCTGCAACAGGCGGTTCGGGGAGCTGCGCATCAGCGCCAGGAGCGCGCCGAACGGCAGCGCCAGCACGAAGCTGGCGGCCGTCAGTTGCAGGGAAAGGACGAGGCCCTGCACCAGCCAGTCATGGTACTGGCCGGATTGCAGGATACTGGGATCGAAAAACGTCAAAGCTCAGTGCTCGGGCAATGCTCAGATCTTGTCGGTATGGATAGTGAAGGCGCGCTTGGCGATGTTCGGGCGGGTGCCCGGGCCATACCACTTGTTGAAGAGCTGGTTGGCCGCGCCGCTGCTTTCGAGCTCGCGCAGGGTGGCGTCGACCACGCCCTTCAGGCTCTTCTCGCCCTTGCGCAGGCCGAGGGCGATCGACTCGACGCCGATACTGGTCGGCAGGATGGTGAAGTTCTTCGCCGCAGGGCCCAGCTTGCCGTAGTCGGCCAGCAGCGAGGACTCGTCGTTCACATAGGCGATGCCCTTGCCCTGCTGCAGGGCCTGGAAGGCCTGCTGGGTGTTCTCGAAGGTGACGATATTTGCCGTCGGGACGGCGGCGCGGATATTCGTTTCCTGGGTGCCGCCGCGGACGGTGACGACCTTCTTGCCCGCCATCTGGGGCAGCGCCGTGATGCCGCTGGCCGCGCGCACCATGACTTTCGAGCCGGTGACGAAGTGGGTCAGCGCGAAGTCGACCTGCGACTCGCGTTCCTTGTTGTGGGTGAGCGTGGCGGCCAGCACGTCGACGTGGCCCTGCTGCAGCTCGGGAATGCGGGCAGCCACCGACAGCTGCTTGAACACCGGCTTGACGCCGATCTTCTTCGCCACGGCCTTCGCGATATCGATTTCATAACCGACCAGTTCGCGGGTCTTCGGATCGATGAAGCTGTTCGGCTCGTCCGTGCCGAGCACGCCGAAGACGATCTCGCCCTTCTTCCGGATGTCGGCCAGCTGGTCGGCGTGGGCGGTCGCTGCGAACGACAGTTGAGCGGACAGCGCAATCGCGCAGGCGATGAATGTGCGGCGGGTTTTCAAGAACTTCTCCAACGGCTGAATTTTCGAACCGTGGAGTATATGACATATGCGGGCAAGCAAGAACGATCAATTTTCTATATAGACATTCGGCTTTGCTATAAATGAAACCACACCCCGGCGGCGGAGGGGCGTCGCCGGGATGCGATCCGATGCCGCCGAACGGCCCGGCCAGGCGATCAGTTCGTGCCCGCGCCGCTGCCGCTGTCGCTGCCCGCGCCTGCGCCCGAACCGGAAGCGCTGGCGCCCGTCGAGACCGAGCCGCCCAGCGCGGCCGAAGCCGGCAGGCCTGCGCTGCCCGCGCTTCCCGCGGCGCCCTTCACGCCTGCGAGCGCGGAACCGGCCGCGCCGGCGGCGCCGCTGGCCGTGCCGTTGGCCACACCGCGGGCGTTCGCCGTCGTGGCGCTCGCATAGGCGCGGGTGGCGCCGGCCTGGTTGCGGGCGCCCGCCACCGCCGGCGCCGCCGCGGCCCCGGCATGGGCGCGGGCAGCACCGGCCAGGTCGCGCGCCTGCCCGGCCGAGACGCCCGGCGTCAATGCGACCGAGGCCTCGCCCGCGCCCTGCCCCTGGGCGCTGCCGCCGACACTGCCCTGGCCGGCGCCGACCGTTGCCGAGCGGCTGGCGCCCGCTTGTCCAGCCAGCGCGCCGCCGAGTGCGCCCCTGCTGGATGCCGGGGCGGAAGGCGCGTTGTCCGCGCCGGCGGCGCCGCCCGCGCTGCCTGCGCCGGCGAGCCTGCCGCTCAAGGCCGATGCCGGCCGCGCGATTGCGCCTGCCTGGCCGGCGTCGCCCGCGTCACGCGGGGCGCTGGCCGCGCCGGAGGATTCACGGGCCAGGGCCCCGCCCAGCTGACCCGTCACCGAGGGCGCCGCGGCGCGTGCGCTGCCGCTGCCCTCGGCCCTGCCGCTGCCGCCAGCCTCGACCTGGCGCTCGATGGTGCGCTGGCCCAGCAGGGAACCGCGGCCGCCCATCTGTTCCATGCCGCCCATGCGCGCGCCCATGCCGCCGCCACCACCGATCATGCCGCCCAGCGAGCCGCCGAGACCGCCTCCGCCGCCGCCCAGCAATTGGGCATGGGCCGAGGCTGCGGCGCCGAGGGTCAGGGCGATGGCGATGTAGCGAGCGATATTTTTGGTCTTCATGTTCGTTTCTCCTGTAAGTGGCGGGGACAATCCTGCGCCGTTATCAGGAAAACGAGCGGACTCGACCGTTTATTCCATCACCCTGGAAAAAAATTTCAACGAAAGCGCGCGGGGTCCATCCGCAGCCCCGCACCGACCACGCCAAAACCCAGCGCATGACGCGCGGCCGGGTCGGAATGGTCTGCCTGCCGCGCCAGCGCCGCGATCGCCTGCGCCGCGCCCTGGCGGTCCGGCTGGGGCAGCCGCGTCGACAACAGGGCCGCCACCAGCGGGGCCGCGAACGAGGTGCCGCGCACCTGGCGGTAAGGCGGCCTGCCCGGCGCCGCGCTCACCATCTGGCTGCCCGGCGCCGCGAACATCACCTGGGGGCCCTGCGCCGCCTCGGGCAACGGGCGGCCCTGGCGGTCCACGCCCGTCACGCCGACCACGCCCGGGTAGCTGGCCGGGTACAGCGGCGGCGCCGCCGGGCCGTCGTTGCCGACCGCCGCCACCAGCAGGTGGCCGCGCGCCACCATCGCCGCCACCGAACGCCCCAGCAGCGTGTTGGGCGGACCGACCAGGCTGATGTTGACGACGCCGACCTTCTGGCGCGCCATCCAGGCCAGGGCCGCGACGATGCGCTCGGCCGAACCGCCGACCGGGCTGTCGCAATAGATGTCGGCGGCGTACAGGCGCGCGCCCGGGGCGGCGCCCTCGAAGCGGCCGGCGCGCCCGACCATCAGCGCCGCCACCGCCGTGCCGTGCGGCGCCGGGTGGACCGCTCCCTCGCAGCCGTAGCGTTCGATGGTGCTGCCCTCGAACGCAGGATGGCCGGTGTCGACGCCGCTGTCGATCAGGCCGACGACGCCGGCGCTGGCCGCCCCTTCCGGCACCGCGCCGCCGCCGGCGCCTCCGCTGCCTGTATACAGATGGTTGAAGTCGTAGCCGCCCTCCGGGTCGAGCGCGCGCAGGCGCTCCAGTGCCTCGGCAGTCGACAGCGCGTCGGGCACGCGCAACACCACCAGCGATTCGTCCAGTTCCTCGAAACGCTGCTCGCGCAGCACCGTCATGCCGAGCGCCAGCGCCGCGCGCAAGGCATCAAGGCTGGGCGAACTGGCCAGGATCTCGCGCCGTACGACGGGCGCGCCGCGCGGGTCGGGCTCGACCAGCTTCGGGTAGCGCTCCAGCAGCTGGCCGACCTGGTCCAGGCGCAGCCTGGACAGGTCGCCCGGGACGGCGCGGTCGAGCAGGCGCTCGGCCGGCCGGGTCAGGTTGTCCAGGCCGGACTGGCCCGGCTGGCCTATCTGCGGCAGGCCCAGGGAAGGCAGGCGCAACTGCGCAGCGGCGGGCGTACTCCAGCTGGCCGCGGCGCAGAGCGTCAGGGAAGAAAAAAGGCGGCGTGGGGTCATGGACGAGATCATACATTCAATGGTCTTTCGAAGTTTCTTACTGAAAAACGTTTGGACGATGGAATAAAATCCCTCCCGCCGTCGTTATGTTGATGTGAACCCAGCGATGTGAACCACGTGATCCCTATGCTCGCCACCGACCTTGCCGCCCTGTTGCCGCGCCTGCGCCGCTTCGCGCGCTCCATCACCTTCCACCGGGAGGACGCCGACGACCTGGTCCAGGTCGCGATGGAACGCGCGCTCGGCCGCAGCGAACAATTTACCGAAGGGACGAGGCTCGACAGCTGGATGTTCCGCATCGTGAAGAACGCCTGGATCGACGAAGTGCGCAGCCGCGTGCGCCGCGACCAGGTCTTCGCGCCCGAGGAGGAAGGCGAGCAGGTCGGCGACGACTCGGCCGAGGCGCACCAGCAGCGGCTCGCGGTGCAGAAGGCGATGAGCCTGCTGTCCGAGGAGCACCGGCTGGTGGTCGGCCTTGTGCTGGTCGACGGGCTGTCCTACAAGGATGCCGCCGAGGCGCTCGAGATCCCGATCGGCACCCTGACCAGCCGTCTGGCGCGGGCGCGCGACGCATTGCAGAAACTCTTGTCCGATGAAACGAGGACCATGACATGAACTTTTCCGACGAAACCCTGATGGCCTATGCCGACGGCGAACTGGACGAGCCGCAGCGCAGCGCCGTCGAGCGGGCGATGCGCGAAGACCCGCAGGTGGCCGCCGCCATCGAGCGCCACCGCGCCTTGCGGGCAAAGGTGTTCGGCGCCTATGCCGGCGTGCTGGACGAACCTGTTCCCGAGCGCCTGCGCCCCGCGCCGCCCCCGGCCCCGGGCGTGGTCTCGCTCGACGCCGTACGCGAGGCCCGCAGGCAGGCCGCCGCGGCCGCGGCAACCTCGGGCAGGCCGAACGCCGGGCGCCGTCCGGCCTGGCTGCAATGGGGAGGCATCGCCGCCTCGCTGGTGGTCGGCGTGCTTGCCGGCAGCGCCTGGCTGGGCGGGGCCGGCGGCGACAAAACCTGGGTGAGCGCGGATGCGGATGGACGCCTGGTCGCCGGCGCAGCGCTGGCGGGCGCGCTCAGCGACCAGCTGGCCAGCGCCCAGCCGCAGGGCCCGGTGCGGATCGGCACCAGTTTCGCCACCAAGGACGGCGGCTATTGCCGCAGCTTCCAGCTCCAGGGCAGCGCCGGCCTGGCCTGCCGCGAAGGCGATGGCTGGCGCATTCCCGTGTTCGAGGAAGGCGGCGCCGCCGGCACCGAGTACCGCCAGGCCGCCAGCGAGATGCCGGCGGCGGTGCTGGAAGCCATCGACGAGCGCATCGAGGGCGCGGCGCTCGACGCCCAGGCCGAGCGCGCGGCCCGCGAACGCGGTTGGAAACGCTGAGGGCGCGGCCTGGTTTCTTCCATGCTCGGCACGGAAAGGCGGCGACCGACGGCCTCTCCTTGCGTGCTATACAATCAAGATGGCGCGGCGCCATGGATGCGCCGCCACTTATTTTGGAGAAATCATGTCGGGCTATAGCATCAACATCGAAGAAAAAACGCTCGCGGGCAACAACTTCCGCGAAGTCCTCTACACCACCGAGCGCAGCCAGCTGGTCATCATGACCCTGCAGCCGGGCGAAGAGATCGGCACCGAGCACCATACCGGCCACGACCAGTTCATCCGCGTGGAAGCGGGCGAAGGCGTCGCCATCCTGGACGGCGAAAAGCATGCGCTGGAAGACGGCGTCGCCGTCGTCATCCCGGCCGGCACCGAGCACAACGTCATCAACACTTCGCAGACCGAGCCGATGCGCCTGTACACCCTGTACACCCCGCCGGAACATCCGGACGGCATCGTCCACGCGACCAAGGCGGAAGCCGACGAGTACGAGAAGCATCACCACGGCGAGTAATCGCTGCGCCGGGCTGCACGCCAGCCCGATTCCCTTACAATGCGCTCGCCCGTGCCTCCAGCAAGGCGCGTTCGCGCGCATTCGCCGTCATCGCCGCCGCCCGCTCGAACTCGGCGCGCGCCTCGTCCCGCCTTCCCAGCTTTTCCAGCAGGTCGCCGCGCACGCTCGGCAGCCACTGGTAGCCGCGCAGCGCTGCATCGCCCGCCAGCGCATCGACCAGCGCCAGGCCGGCCGCCGGCCCCTCGGCCATGCCGACCGCCACCGTCCGGTTCAGCTCGACCACCGGCGAGGGCATGATCCGCGCCAGTTCCTTGTAGAGCGCGGCAATGCGCGCCCAGTCGGTCGCGTCCGCAGTACGTGCCCGCGCATGGCAGGCGGCGATCGCAGCCTGCAGCGCGTACGGCCCCGATTCCCCGCCGAGACCTTCGGCGCGCGCCAGCGCCGCCAGGCCGCGCCGGATCAGGATGCCGTCCCAGCGCGCCCGGTCCTGGTCGAGCAGCAGCACCGGACGTCCCGAGGCGTCGACCCGGGCTTTCGCGCGCGAAGCCTGCAGCTCCATCAGCGCAATCAAGCCATGCGCTTCCGGCTCCGTGGGCGCGAGCTGGGCCAGCATGCGTCCCAGGCGCAGGGCTTCCTCGATCAGGGCCGGGCGCATCCAGTCCTCGCCCGCGGTCGCGGTGTAGCCCTCGTTGAAGACCAGGTAGACCACCTCGAGCACGGTGCCGAGACGCTCGGCCAGCTCCGCGGGCGGCGGCAGCTCGAAGGGAATCCTCGCCTGGCCGAGGCTGCGCTTGGCGCGCACGATGCGCTGGGCGACCGTCGCTTCGGGCACGAGGAAGGCGCGCGCGATCTCGTGGGTGGCCAGGCCGCCGACGAGCTTCAGGGTCAATGCCAGCCGGGCTTCCTGCGAGAGGATGGGATGGCAGGCAATGAACATCAGGCGCAGCATGTCGTCGCCCAGGTCGTTGCGGGAGGCATCGAGGCTGTCGACGAAGTCCGGCACGAAGTCGGGCACAACATGCGCCTCCTGCGCTTCCAGGTCCGGCCCGATCTGCTGGAGCTTTTCCCGGAACGCCTTGTCGCGGCGCAGGCGGTCGAGCGCGGCGTTCTTCGCCGTGCGCATCAGCCAGGCGCCGGGGTTATCGGGGACGCCGGACGCGGGCCAGGTCTCGAGGGCCGCGACCAGCGCATCGCCGGCCAGTTCCTCGGCCAGGCCGAGGTCGCGCACCAGCCGCGCGACGCCGGCCACGATCCTGGCCGATTCGATGCGCCAGACCGCGCCGATCGCCTTTGCTGCGCGGTCTTCCATCAGGCCTGGGGTGGCACCGCGTTCGGGTCCATGTACATCAGCTCCCAGACGTGGCCGTCGAGATCCTCGAAGCCGTGGTAGTACATGAAGCCGTAGTCCTTGTGCTCGTTCGGCGCCCGGCCGCCGGCGGCGAGCGCCTTCGCCACCAGGGCATCGACTTCCTCGCGGCTGTCGCAGGACAGGCAGGTCAGCACCTCGGTGCTGGTCCGCGCGTCCGCCACCGGTTTCGTGGTGAAGGTCTGGAAATAGCTTTCCTGCAGCAGCATCGCGTAGATGTGCTCGCTGATGACCATGCACAGCGCCTTGTCGTCGCTGAACTGGGGATTGAAGGAAAAGCCGAGGCTGCCGAAGAATGCGCGCGTCCTGTCGATGTCCTTCACCGGCAGGTTGACGAAAATCTGCTTGTGCATGGTGTTCCCTTTCTTGAGCGTGAAGGCGGGGCGGCGTTCAGGCCTGCGCTTGCGGGGCCGCTTCCAGCTCGTGGAAGCGTTCGAGGGCCTCGGTCTGGGGGAAATCGTCGAGCTCGAACACCTGGCGCACCTCGATCTCGGCATCGATCCCTTCGCCGCGCGGATTCGGGAAGCGGCGCGCCCATTCCAGGGCTTCCTCGCGCGAGCGGGCCTGGATCATGGTGTAGCCGGCGATCATTTCCTTCGATTCCGTGAACGGGCCGTCCGTCACGGTGCGCTCCTTGCCGTTGTAGCGGATGCGCCAGCCCCTGCTGCTCGGATGCAGGCCGTTGGCGTCGAGCAGGACGCCGGCGCGCGCCAGTTCCTGGTGGTAGTCGGCCATGGCGTTGAGCAGTTCCTCGCCCGGCATGACGCCGGCTTCGGACTCGGGGGTGGCCTTGACGATGATCATGAAGCGCATGTTCGTTCTCCTCTATGTGAAAGATTGCCTGGCCCGGGGCGGATAGTCCCGTGAAAAACCGGCTTTCGACACCACGACGAACGGGCGGGCCGGAAATCGACAGGTCATGCGAAAAAATTTTTCAGCTTCGGGTGTCAGCTTTGATAGCAGGGAGCCAGCGCCCGCACTTCGATGGTCGCCCACTCGGCCGCCGGGCAGCGGGCGGCGAGCGCCAGCGCCTCCTCGCGCGTGGCGACGCTCACGTGATAGAAGCCGCCGATCATTTCCTTGGCCTCGGCGAAGGGGCCGTCGATTACCCGCGCCTTGCCGCCGTCGAGCGTCACGCGCGCCGCCTGCGAAAGCGGCGCCAGCGACTGTGCGCCCAGCAGTACGCCCTCCTCGCGCAAGGCGTCGCCGAAACGCAGCATGCGTTCGTACAGGGCGCGGCCCTCGGCCTCGGTGCGCGTGGCGCGCTGGCCGACGGGCTCCTGGATCAGCAACATATAAGACATGGGCATTTCCTTCCGGGAAGTAGACATCGCTGCAAACGCTATTCTACGGTTGGGCGGTCCAGTAGAGCACGCTGCGGCGCGCAAAATACCGGCCCGGCGCAAGCATGCGCGCGGCGTCCCGCGTCGCCCTCGCCGTCAAAAATACTTGGACAGGTAGAACGCGCCGGAGTCCGGAAACACGGTGGCGATGCGCGCACCGCGCAGGCGCGGCAGCAGCCTGGCGATGCCGGCGCTCACGCAGCCGCTCGATCCGCCGGCGAGGATGCCCTCCTCCCGCGCCAGGCGCTGCACCCATTCCAGTGCTTCGTCGTCCGGGACCTGGACCACGTCGTCGACCACCGCCGGGTCGAAACTGCTGGAGGGCTGGCGCTTGCCGACGCCCTCGATCACGGTGGCGAACTCGCCCTCGGCCCTGGCGTCCGTGACCAGGCGGCGGTAGGACGAATGCAGGGGCTCGACGCCGATCACGTGCAGCTTCGGGTCCTGTTCCTTGAGGTAGCGGCCGATGCCGGAAATCGTGCCGCCGGAACCGATGCCGCAGACAAACACGTCGATCTCGCCGGCCAGTTGCCCCCACAGTTCGGGACCCGTATCGCGGTAATGGGCCTGGCGGTTCAGATCGGAGCAGTACTGGTCGAGGTAGTAGGCGCCGGAGTCGCGGGCGATCTCCTCGGCCGCCGTGTGATAGTCGACCCCGCCATCGACGCTGCAGGGGTGCACCCGCGCCCCGTAAGCCGCGATGCGCTTCGTTTTCTCGCAACTGGTGGTCCTGGGCACGGTCACGTCGCAGTCCAGGCCGTAGACCGCGCTCGCCATCGCCAGCGCGGCGCCGGTATTGCCGGAGGAGCTTTCGACCACGTGGCGGGTGCCGGCCGGCATGCCGCGCAGCATGTGCCTCACCATCCTGTCCTTGATGCTGCCGCCCGGATTCATGTATTCGAGTTTGGCGACCACCTGTGCGTCGGGAAAGACGCGCTTGAGCCGGACGACAGGGGTGTTGCCGATTGCTTCCATCACTGAATCCTTGACCTGGGTGTGCACGCTTGCCCTCCGAAAAGTTGCCAAAAGGAAAGGCTAGCACGGCCGGAAAAATCGTGGCGTCGGATTGAATTTAGCTCTCGTCCGACAGTTCCTACAGGCGCATCGTCCCCTCTCCTATTGTCCCTACAAGTGCGCAAGTTACCATCGAGGCATCGACACGTGAACGCGGGAGGCGAGTATGGGCGAGAACAAAGGTCATGGCATGAAAGGCAACAATTTCGACGAACTGAGCGGCGTCGGCACCAGCAGCGCGGGCATCACCGGCACCACTGGCAACCTGAACGATGGCGTGCGCGACGGCGGCGTCGGCAAGCCCTCGGCGCGCGACTCCGGCAACCGTGCCGGCAACAAGCAGGCCGCCGAGCCGGACGACGACTATGTCACGCCGGCGCTCGGCACCGGGACCCGCGGTTCGGCCGGCAACATGCAGGGCGGACAGTCGCAGTCGAAACAGTCCGGCTCCCAGCAGGGGCAGTCCCAGCAGTCGGGCTCCCAGCAATCCGGTTCGCAACAATCGTCGGATTCTCAGCGTCCGACCACCCAGGGCGGGCCGCCGGGACGCAGCCTGGACCAGGACGTGATGGGCAAGGAGCAGTAGGTAGTAGGTAGTAGGTAGTAGGTAGTAGGTAGTAGGTAGTAGGTAGTAGGTAGTAGGTAGTAGGTAGTAAGTAGTAAGTAGTAAGCAGTTAGCAGTTAGCAGTTAGCAGTTAGCAGTTAGTAGTAGGTAGTAGGTAGTAGGTAGTAGGTAGTAGGTAGTAGGTAGTAGGTAGTAGGTAGTAGGTAGTAGGTAGTAGGTAGTAGGTAGTAGGACAGCCGGCGGCGCAGCGCCGCCGGTCTCCACACAGGCGCAGGCGCCCGGCCACCACCGCGCGCCTGCGCGTTCTTGCGTCCCGGCTCGCCACCGCGCCGGGCGCCGCCAACGAGACTCTCCATGCGAATACTGCTGCGCAGCCTGGTCCTGATCGTCCTGTTCGTCGGCGCGTACGCCCTGGTCGGCCCCTACGTCAAGAACATGCTGTATGCGATGCGCCTGGCGTCGCTCCCGGCGCCTTCCAGCCTGCCGGTGCCGGTGCGCGGCGTCGAGGCGCGGGCCTTGCGCGACACCTGGGGCGGCGCGCGCAGCGGCGGCCGCAGGCACGAGGGCATCGACATCTTCGCCAAGCGCGGCACGCCGGTGATCGCGAGCACCGAGGGCGTGGTCCTGCGCGTCGGCACCAACCGCCTCGGCGGCCAGGTGGTGTGGGTTCTCGGCCCCGGCGGCCAGCGTCACTACTACGCCCACCTGGACCGCTACGCCGACATCGAGAACGGCCAGCGCGTGCGTCCCGGCACCATCCTCGGCTACGTCGGCACGACCGGCAATGCGGCGGGCACGCCGCCCCACCTGCACTACGGCATCTACGAAACCGGCGGCGCGATCAATCCCTATCCCCTGCTGCGCAAGACAGCGGCGCCGGCGCGCCACACCACGCCGGCCCGCTGAGCGGGAGCGGGCGACGCCCGGGCGGCGCCTGTGATGTAATGGGCGATGTCGTCAATGCAGGCTTACCGAACAGGAGAACCCGATGCAAGCGCAGGAACCGCCCCGCCCCGCCAACCCGAGCGAACTCGACGAAGACACCCTGGCCTTCGTGCGCCGGGTGTTCCAGCACGCGCGGACCGGCGACGCCGGGGAGCTGGCCACCCTGCTGGACCAGGGACTGCCGCCGAACCTGCGCAACGAGCGCGGCGACAGCCTCCTGATGCTGGCCTGCTACCACGGCCACCTCGACGCCGCCCGCGTGCTGCTCGAGCACGGCGCCGATCCGGAACTGCTGAACGATGCCGGCCAGACCCCGCTCGCCGGGGCCGCCTTCAAGGGCGACCTGCCGGTGGCCACGCTGCTGCTCGACAGCGGCGCCCAGGTCGACGCGGCCGGTCCGAACGGCAAGACCGCGCTCATGATCGCGGCCATGTTCGACCGCATCGACATCGCCCGCCTGCTGCTGGCGCGCGGCGCCGATCCACTGGCGGTCGATGCGGGTGGGATGTCGGCGCGGGACGCCGCGGCGAAGATGGGGGCGAACGAGGCGGTGGCGCTGCTGACCGCCGTCACGGAAGAACGGTAGCACCGCGGACGCGCCTCATGGTGGGCGCCCCGTGCCCACCGATACCACAATCGACCAACCGCTCACACCGTTGAATCGGCGAGCCGCTCAGAACGCCCCGACGTAATTCTCCGCCAGCGCCGTACTCATCGCCCGCGAGGCCACCACGTTCTCCAGCTCCGCCCGCTGCACCTGGCGCTCGAAGGGCGAGGCGTCCGCGAAGGTATGCAGCATGCGCGTCATCCACCACGAGAAATACTCGGCACGCCAGATGCGCTTCAGGGCGGCTTCCGAATACCCGTCCAGCCCTTCTTCGCTACCCTTCTTGTAGTAGCTGTCCAGCGCCTGCGACAGCAGCTTGACGTCGGAGATCGCCAGGTTCATGCCCTTGGCCCCGGTCGGCGGCACGATGTGGGCCGCGTCGCCGGCCAGGAACAGGCGGCCCGAGCGCATTGGCGCGCAGACGAAGCTGCGCATGCCGATGATGCCCTTCTGGAAGATGCGGCCCTCGTTCAGCTTCCAGCCGTCGTTGTGCTCCAGGCGGGCGTGCAGTTCGGCCCAGATACGGTCGTCCGACCAGTTGTCGACGTGGTCCTTGGGGTCGCACTGGAAGTAGAGGCGCTGCACGGTCGGCGAGCGGGTCGACACCAGGGCGAAGCCGCGTTCGTGCTGGGCGTAGATCAGTTCACTTGAGGACGGCGCCGATTCGACCAGGATGCCGAACCAGCCGAAGGGATAGGTGCGCTGGAAATCCTGCCGGGCGGTCTCGGGAATGGCCGGACGCGACACGCCATGGAAGCCGTCGCAGCCGATCACGAAATCGGCCTCGATGCGCCGGGCCTCGCCCTGGTGGACGAAGGTCACGGCGGGACGCTCGGTGCTCGGATCGTGCAGTGCGACCTCGTGCGATTCGAACAGGATCTGCCCGCCGGCCGCCAGGCGCGCCGCCACCAGGTCGATGATGACCTCGTGCTGCGGATAAACGGTGATGGCCTTGCCGGTCAGCTCGGTGAGGTCGATCCGGTGGCGGCGGCCGCCGAAGGCGAACTCGATGCCGTGGTGCAGGGCGCCTTCCTTGCGCATGCGCTCGCCGACGCCGGCGTCGTTGAGGATGTCCATGCTGCCCTGTTCGAGCACGCCCGCGCGGATCGTCGCCTCGATCTCTGCGCGGCTGCGCGATTCGAGCACGATCGATTCGATGCCGTTCAGGTGCAGCAGGTGGGAAAGCAGAAGGCCGGCCGGACCGGCGCCGATGATGGCGACCTGGGTGCGCATGATATGTCTCCGTGTTTGTGTTTTGTATATCGACAGCTTAGTGCGCGCCTGATGCGATATGAATGGATGAAAGCCGAAAAAACTTGTACTATTTTTGCATTCCCTTGCGGACACTTCGTTCCCAGCCATGCCGACGCCCCACGCCGCCCTGCCCGCCCAGATCCCCCAGTTCGCCCTGTATGGCGAGCTCACGCGGGGCACCGACGCGGAAGGCGTGCATATCGAGCTGATCGAGACACGCAGCCGCAAATACGACTGGCACATCGACACCCATACCCATGCGGGCTTGTTTCAGGTACTTTTTTTACTCGGCGGGCAAGTTCGCGCGAACATCGACGGCGCCCTGTGGGAGTGTGCCGCGCCGGTCGCGCTGACCATCCACCCTTCGCTGCCCCATGGCTTCGATTTCTCGGAGGAGGCGCACGGCTACGTGCTGACCATCGACCAGAACATGCTGTTCGCCGCCGCCGGCCATGAAGGCGACCTGTTCACGCCGCTGTTCGTGCAGCCGCTGGCGATCGGCCTGGAGTCCGTGCCGGACATGCGCGCGCGCATCGATGCGCTGCTGCAGAACCTGATTGCGGAAGCGGCCTGGCCGCGCCAGGGTCACACCCTGATGCTCGAATGGCTGGCGCGCAGCACCCTGCTGATGCTGGTGCGCGTGCATGCCGAACGCCGCATCGCCGATACCTCGGGACGCGGCGACTTCGAGCTGTTCAGCCGTTTCCGGGTCGAGGTCGAGCGCCACTACAAGGAGCAGTGGCAGGTCGGCCGGTACTGCGAACTGCTGCGCGTAGCGCCGACGCGGCTGAACCGGCTCTGCATCAAACTGTCGGGCAAGTCCGCCTTCGAGATCACCCAGGACCGCCTGATGCTCGAAGCCTGCCGCAAGCTGACCTATGTGCCCGCGGGGATCGCCAGCATCGCCTACGAGCTGGGGTTCCAGGACCCGGCCTACTTCAGCCGGCTGTTCAAGAAGCTGGTCAAGGTGACGCCGAAGGAGTTCAGGCAGCAGACGCAGGCGGGGGCGGCGCAGGACGACAGCGCGCGCCCATCATCCAACTAGGGGAACAAACGCATGCAAGACATCTTCCTTGTCCTCGCCCTGGTCTTCGCCTTCGTCGCCGCGCTGTTGTTCTTCGCCCCGGACCGCAAGCTGCTGAACTTCGTCGACTACGGACCGAACGACGCCGTGCGGCGCCTGAACCGTTATGCGGCCGTGCGGCTCCTGATCCCGCTGCTGGTCAACCTGGGTTGCCATTTCGTCGCTGCCAGGCGCCCGGAATTGACGGTGCCGCTCGTCTTCCTGACGCCGCTTTCGGTCTTGTGCGTCGTTGTATGGGTAGGCGTCGGCGCAGGCCGGATGGCGGCACAAGACGCTCCTGTCCAGAGGAACACACCATGATCGCCCAACATAAGCTGTACCTCGCCAACGTCCTCATGCTGCTGGGACTGGCGCCGCTGCTCATGGCCGCCTCCTGGGTTGCCGCCGGCATCGCGTACGCCCAGCAACACAAGGGCGCGGCGGGAGGCTCAGACGCCTTTCTCATGATCGCGGTGCTCGGTATCACCTATATGTTGGCGCTGCTGGTCGCAGGACCGGGCGCCCTGTGGTCCAGGCGCCTGGTGAGGCGGCACGCCGGCCTGCGCACCCGTACCGCAACTGTCATGAAATGGCTTGTCGTGCTCGCCCTGGCGGCGCCTCTACTGGCATACGCCGTCCTCACGCTCTGGATCTACTGGATCCTCCCCGCACTCTGACATCCCGGCGGCTGAGAAAACGCATTGCGCTGGGGCGCGCCACCTATATATACTCCATATATGGATCATATATAGGAGCGACAAATGGGCATCGTGAACATCGACGACGAGCTGCACGACCAGGTCCGCAAGGCCAGCACCGTGGGCAACCGCTCCATCAACGCCCAGGCCGCCTTCTGGATCAAGATCGGCATGCTGAGCGAACTGAACCCCACGCTGAGCTTCAACGAGATCATCGTGCGCGAACTGCGTGCCGCCGGGGTCGAGGCGCCCCTGCTTGCCGGGGCGACCGCATGATCAAGCGCCCGGAAGAAATCGCATTGATGGCGGAATCGGGCCGGCTGCTGGCGAGCGTCTTCGGCTACCTCGACGGACTGAAGCTGATCGGCATGTCGACCATGCAGTCAACGACCTGGTCGAGCGCTTCATCGTCGACGAGCTCCATGCGCGGCCGGCGAGCAAGGGCCAGTATGGCTTTGCCTATGTGCTGAATTCCTCGCGCAACGAGGTCGTCTGCCACGGCGTCCCGTCCACGACGGAATTCCTGGAGGACGGCGATATCGTGAACCTCGATATCACGCTGGAGAAGAACGGCTACATCGCGGACTCCAGCAAGACCTACCTGGTCGGCGAGGTGGACCCGGAAGCCCGTCGCCTGGTGCAGGTGACCTATGAGGCGCTGTGGAAAGGCATTGAGGCCGTCCGCCCCGGCGCCCAGCTCGGCGACATCGGCCATGCCATCGCGCGCCACGCCAGGCTGCACGGCTATTCGGTCGTGCGCGAATACTGCGGCCACGGCATCGGCCGCGCAATGCACGAGCCGCCCCAGGTGCCGCACTGGGGCCGCCCGCGCACCGGACTGGTCCTGCAGGAAGGCATGGTCTTCACGATCGAACCGATGCTGAACCAGGGCAGGCCCGAGGTGCACAACCATGACGATGGCTGGACGGTGACGACGCGCGACGGCAGGCTGTCCGCCCAGTTCGAGCATACGGTGGCGGTGACGCGCGATGGCGTGCAGGTGCTGACCTTGCGTCCGGACGAACGGATCTGAACCGCCGCGCCGCCTTGCCCCAGGCGCACAGTCCCTCGCCTCGCTAGAGCAGCGCCCCCAGCTCCACCTGGATCTTGATCATCGCCGGCAAGCACCGCTCCACCATCTGCTCCACCGGCAGCCGTCCGGCATGCACGCTCACATTCATCGCCGCCACCACCTCGCCGCGGAAGTTACGCAGCGGGACCGCCACCGTGCGCAGTCCCAGTTCCAGTTCCTGGTCGACCAGCGCATAACCCTGCGAACGGGCACGCGCGATCTCGAGCGCCAGGCGCTCCCTGTTGACGATGGTGTGCTGGGTGATCTGCTCGGGCGCGGCGCGCTCCAGGAAACCCGCGATCTGTTCCTGCGGCAGGCTGGCCAGCAGCATGCGTCCGTTCGCCGTGCAATACGCGGGCACGCGGGTGCCCGGCTGCAGGGTGGCCGACACCAGTTGGCCGGCGCTGACCGCCGCCACGCAGACCAGCTGGTCGTGGTCCAGCACGCCGACCGAGGCGGCCTCGCCCAGCGAATACGCCAGCCGGTACAGCAGGGGCTGGACGATGCGCGGCAGGCGCGCCGAATGCAGGTAGGACTGGCCCAGGCGCAGCACGGCCGGCGTCAGGGAGAACAGCTTGTTCTCGTGGCGCATGTAGCCGAGGTGGGTCAGCGTGATCAGGTAGCGGCGGGCGGCGGCGCGCGTCAGGCCGGTCGCTTCGGCCACCTCGGCTATCGTCAGGCGCGAGCGCTCCTGGTCGAAGGCTTCGATCACTTTCAGGCCTTTTTCCAGGCCGGCGACGAGGTCGCGTTCGGCGGGAAGATCCGGTGCTGCGTCGTTTTCCAGACTCATGTAAGCAAAAACTCAAGGATTTGTGCGAGTATCGCACACTTCGTGCGCACAGCGAATGCCTCGGCACTTCCAATGCTTGTGGCGGTCTGACGAACGCCCTACCATTTTTCGGCATCGCACAATCCAAACCAAGGAGACACGCCGTGAAATTCGACACCATCGAGCCGGGCATCTGGCCGGAACTGATCTACCCCGCCTACAAATCCACCGTCAAGCGCGGCCCCCTGCAGCCGAACCTGCGCATCGAGGCGCCGGTGCCGGTGACGCAGAACATTGTCGCCGCCCCGCGCATCCTGCTGCCGAACGACGCCGACCTCACCGTGCACGGCGAATCCGAGCCGCTGGGCGAGAAGATCGTCGTCACCGGACGCGTCGTCGACGAGGACGGCAAGCCGGTGCGCAACTCGCTGATCGAAGTCTGGCAGGCCAACTCGGCCGGCCGCTACTGGCACAGCCGCGACCAGCACGCCGCCCCGCTCGACCCGAACTTCCACGGCCTGGGCAAGATGCTGACCGACGACGACGGCCGCTACCGTTTCGTCACCATCAAGCCCGGCCCCTACCCATGGGGCAACCACGACAAGGCCTGGCGTCCGGCCCACATCCACTTCTCGCTGTTCGGCAATGTGTATGCCCAGCGCCTGGTGACCCAGATGTACTTCCCGAGCGACCCGCTGTTCGACTACGACCCGATCTTCCAGAGCGTGCCCGACGAGGCCGCGCGCCAGCGCCTGATCGCGCGCTTCAGCCTGGAACACACGGTCGGCAGCGAAATGCTCGGCTACGAATTCGATATCGTCCTGCGCGGACGCAACGCCACGCCGATGGGCCTGTAAGGAGAACGCCATGACCAACGAATCGAGCAACATCACCACCTCGCAAACCATCGGCCCGTTCTCGCACGAAGCCTGGAAATGGGCGTCCGACGCCTCGGCGCCCGGCGCCCAGAAGATCGACGGCCCGAGCATCCTGGTCAGCGGCGTCATCTACGACGGCGACGGCAACCCGATCAACGACGCCCAGATCGAAGCCTGGACACCGGCAGGCGCCGCGCTCGAGCCCGAGCACCTGATCCCGGGCTTCCGCCGCACGCCCAGCGGCGCCGACGGCGAATTCAGCATGCGCATCCCGCTGCCCCAGCCGGCCACGCGCGGCGAGCCGGTCATGTACGTGACCGTGTTCGCGCGCGGCCTGGTCAAGCACCAGTTCACCGCCGTCTTCCTCGAGGACGACACGGGTCTTTCCGAATCGACCATCCTGAACCAGGTGCCGCAGGCGCGCCGCGCCACCCTGCTGGCGCGCAAGACCGGGGATGGACAGTATCATTGGGACATCTGGATGCAGACCGAGAAGGAAACGGTCTTCTTCGACTACGCGTAAGCGGTACAGAACAGGAGCTTTGCGTGAGCGTTTCGATCTTCGACAGTTTCCTGACCACGACGGACATGATCGCCGCCTTCGACGACGCGGCGGTCGTGCAGGCCATGTTCCGCTTCGAGCAGGCCCTCGCCCAGGCCCAGGCCGCGGAGGGCCTGATCCCGAAAGAGGCCGCCGCCGCGATCGCCGGCGTGTGCAAGGCCGAGCTCTACGACATCCCGGCCCTGATTGTCGCGGGCCGGCGCGCGGGCAGCCTGGCCATCCCCCTGGTCAAGGAGCTGACCCGCACCGTCGCCCTCTACGACGAGGAGGCGTCCCGCCACGTCCATTGGGGCAGCACCAGCCAGGACGTGATCGACACCGCGATGGTGCTGGTCACGCGCGACGCCCTGCAGTTGCTCGACGACGGCCTGCACGACCTGTGCGGCCACCTGCTGCGGCTGGCGGAAAGCCACCTGGCAACGCCGGTACTGGCGCGCACGCTGATGCAGCCGGCCCAGGTGACCAGTTTCGGCTTCAAGGCCGCCGGCTGGCTCGCGCCGCTGGTGCGCGCACGGGCGCAGATCCGGGCCGCGGCGGCACGCGCGCTGCAACTGCAGCTGGGCGGCGCCGTGGGCACGCTGTCGGTCATGGGCGAACGCGGCGCGGCCGTGGCCGGGCGCATGGCCGGCGAACTGCGCCTGAAGGTGGCGGACGCCACCTGGCATACCCAGCGCGACGAGTGGGTGCGCCTCGGCATGGAGGTGGCGGTCCTGACCGGCAGCCTGGGCAAGCTCGCGACCGACCTGAGCCTGATGGCCCAGGGCGAAGTCGCCGAGCTGGCCGAGCCCTCGGGCGGCGGGCGTGGCGGTTCTTCAGCCATGCCGCACAAGCGCAATCCGGTGTCCTCGATGATCACCATCGCGGCCTCGCGCCGCACGCCCCAGCATGCGGCCGCCCTGCTCGCCTGCATGAACCAGGAACACGAGCGGGGCCTGGGCAACTGGCAGGCCGAGCTGGCCGAGTGGCCGAACCTCTTCCTGTCGGCCCACGGCGCCCTGCGCGCCCTGGACGAAGCCTTGGCCGGCCTGAAGGTCGACCGCGAACGCATGCTGGGCAATATCGCCTCCCTGCATGGCCTGGTGTTCGCGGAAGCCGCCTCGAGCTACCTCGCCGGCGCCATCGGCCGTCCGAAGGCGCACGCCCTGCTCGAGGACCTGAGCGGACGCGCCGCCGGCGGCAGCCGCAGCCTGGACGTCCTGCTGCTGGAGGCCGTGCAGGCCGACGCCAGCCTGTCCGCGCATGTCGATCCGAAGCAGTTGGCCTCCCTGTTCGATCCGTATACCGCCGCCGCGCCGGCGCGCCGTCTCGCCGAAGGCCAGTTGCAGGCCCTGCGCGCGAGCATGGCCACATTCGGCTCCACCCACCCTTTTTACGAGTAGATCACACGTATGAGTTTCGATCCCCTGGACCATGACTTCGAACGCGGCCTGCAGAACCGCCGCAACGTGCTCGGCGACGCCTGGGTCGACCGTTCGCTGGACAAGGCCACCGGCTTCAACGCCGACTTCCAGAACTTCATCACCCGCTACGCCTGGAACGAGATCTGGGGCCGCCCGGGCCTGGACCACAAGACCCGGCGCGCGATCGTCCTGGCTATCACCATCGCCCTCGGACGCTGGGAAGAATTCGAGCTGCACGTACGCGCCGCCCTGCTGGGCGAGGACGGCAGCCGCCTCACGCCCGACGAGATCAAGGAAATCCTGATGCAGTCGGCGATCTACGCCGGCGTGCCGGCCGCGAACACCGCCTTCACGCACACGCTGCAGATCCTGCGCGAGGTGGGCGGGCAGATCGGCTACACGCTGGAACCGGCCGCGCCTGCCGACGCGGCCCACACCGGCATCGGCCGCGAAGGCCGTACGCAAAGCAGCCCGGTGCTGCACTACAGCGTGCGCGAACCGAGGAGCGGCAAGGCGCCGCGCCACACCGTGGTCCTCAGCCATGCGCTGGGCTGCGACCTGACGATGTGGGATGCGCTGGCCAACGCGCTGGCCCAGGACTGCCGCGTGATCGCCTACGACCACCGCGGCCATGGCAGCTCCGATTCGCCCGACGCCATGTATTCGATGATGGACCTGGCCGACGACGCCGCGCGCCTGCTGCGCGAACTCGATACCGGACCGGTGGTCTGGGTCGGCCTGTCGATGGGCGGCATGGTCGGCCAGGAGCTGGCCCTGCGCCATCCGTCCCTGGTCCGGGCCCTGGTGCTGGCCAATACCACGAGCGGCTATCCGGAGGCGGCGCGCGCCGTCTGGGAGCAGCGCATCGCCACCGTGCGCGAACAGGGCATCGAAGCGATCGCCGATGCGGTCATGGGGCGCTACTTCCACGATGGCTTCCGGACCCAGAAGCCGGCAACCGTGGCGCGCTTCCGGCGCCGTGTCGTCAGCACCGATCCGGTCGGCTATGTGGGCTGCTGCAATGCCGTCGGCCAGGTCGACACCACCGCGCGCCTGGCGCAGCTGAAGGCACCGACCCTGGTCATCGCCGGCGAGCTCGACCAGGGCACGCCGGTGGCGATGGCCCAGACCCTGGCCGACGCCATTCCAGGCGCCCGCCTCGTGGTGCTGCCTGAGGCCTCGCACCTGAGCGCGATCGAGCAGCCGGCGGCCTTCGGCCAAGCGGTCGAAGCGTTCATCGACGGGCTCTGACACGCCGCTCGTAATGATAGGATGAGGGACTTCTTCCCGTCGGCACAGGAGTCCCCATGGTCCTTCATCCCAGGCAGACCTATATCCACCTCGCCGAGGACGGCAAGGCACAGGAAGTCGCGGGCGACAGCTTCTGGCAGTTGCCCGCTTCCGAGATCGCGCAGTACGGCAAAGGCTGGCTGATCAGCGAGTACGACTGCACGCGCGACTGGCCGACCTGGGAAATGCATCCGGAAGGCGACGAGTTCGTCTACCTGCTATCCGGCGCGGTCGACCTGCTGCTCGACCAGGGCGGCGAAATCGTCACGGTGGCACTGGAAGGCAGCGGCGCGGTGGTGGTGCCGCGCGGCGTCTGGCATACCGCCAGGGTGCGCGCGCCGAGCCGGATGCTGCACGTCACGCGCGGCGCGGGTACCGCAACACGGCCGGCGTAGGGTGGGCACTCCGTGCCCACGCGGTACGCGCCTGTCCACTTCCGTTGGCGTATGCCGGCCGCTCGCAAGCGTGGGCCGGGGACGCCGGCGCCCGAACAGCGCTGTGCCCTAGCCTGCAATCCCGTCATCGTAGTCGCATATGTTTGCGGGCGATGACTCTCCGTCGCGGGTGCAAGGTCGCGCACGTAACGCGTGGGCACTCCGTGCCCACCCTACGGTCGTCGCTTACAGATCCAGCACCAGCAACGGCGTCTTCGCACGCGAACAGCAGGGCGTGAACTGGTCGTTCGCCGCCTGCTCTTCCTCGGTCAGGTACATGTCGCGGTGGTCGGGCACGCCTTCCAGCACCCGCGTCAGGCAGGTGCCGCAGACGCCTTCCTCGCACGAATAGGGAATCACGACGCCCTGCTCTTCCAGCACCTTGATGACGGTCTTCCCGGCCGGGACGGTCACGACCTTGCCGCTGGAGGCCAGCTTGACGTCGAAGGCCTGGTCGCCGCTCGTGTCCACCGCCGCCGCGCTGAAGTATTCGACGTGCAGCTGGGCTGGCGGCCAGCCCTGGGCCCTGGCAGTGCCCAGCACATAGTCGATGAAGCCCTGCGGGCCGCAGACGTAGACGTGGGTGTCGGGCTCCGGCGCGGCCAGCAGCGCGGGCAGGTCGAGCTTTTGCGCGGCCTCGCCGCTGTCGTAGTGGAACTGCACCTGCGCCGCGAAACCGCAGCCGGCCAGGCGCTCTTTGAACGCCGCCTTTTCCGGCGAACGCGCGCAGTAGTGCATCTCGAAGGCGGCGCCTCTCGCCGCCAGCGTCTCGGCCATCGCCAGGATCGGCGTGACGCCGATGCCGCCGGCCAGCAGCAGCGTGCGCTTGGCCTCGACCAGCGGGAAGTGGTTCTTCGGCTCGCTGATCTGCAGGACCGAACCCAGGTCGACGTGGTCGTGCATGGCCTGGGAGCCGCCGCGCGAATCGGTGTCGCGCAGCACGCCGATCAGGTAGCGGTGGGTTTCGCCCGGCGCATTGCAGAGCGAATACTGGCGCACCAGGTTGCCGGCCAGGTGCACGTCGATGTGGGCGCCGGCCTCGAAAGGCGGCAGGGCTTGCCCGTCCGTGCGCACCAGCTCGTAGCTGCAGATGCCGTCGGCCTCGCAGGTCCGGTTCGCGACCTTCACCTCGATCGTGCTCATGCCACGGCCCCCTGCTGCTGTTGTTGCGGCTGCTGTTGCTGCTGCTCCCGCGCCAGCCACTGGTCGATGATGCGGCGCGACTGCACGCCGCCGGCGTCGATATTCAGCATCAGGAGCTTGCGGTCCGGATGGCGCAGGATGTTCTGCTGCTGCAGTTCCAGCATCTCGCGGTCTTCGCTGAAGATCTTGCCCTGGCCTTCGCGGATGGTCTTGGTCAGCTCGGCGTCCTGCGGCTTGAAGTTGCGCGCCATGCCCCAGAAGTACCAGTGCGAGGTCTCGGTCTCCGGCGTGATGAAGTCGACCACGATGGAAGACGCCTTGTATTCGGCAGGCGCGTTGTACCCGCCCTTGCCCGCGTGGGCGACGCCGACTTCGATCATCACGTGGCTGGGCGCGTTGAAGCGGCAGATCTGCCAGCGGTCGACCGGGACGTCGTCGGCCAGGCCGTTGCCGCGCAGGGCCGCCTGCCAGAACGGCGGCGGCATGATGTTCTCCATGAAGCGGCTGGTCACGACCTGCTCCCCTTCCAGCTTCGTCGTCACCGGCGCCTCGTCGATCTCCTTCTGGCCGATCGAGGACGCGTGCACATAGGTCTCGTGGGTCAGGTCCATCAGGTTGTCGACCATCAGGCGGTAGTCGCAGTTGATGTGGTACAGACCGCCGCCGTAGGCCCACTCGGGATTGTCGGCCCACTCGAGGTGGTGGATGGTGGCCGGATCGGCGAGCGCCTTGTCGCCCGGCCAGACCCAAATGAAGCCGTAGCGCTCTTCCACCGCATAGCTGCGGATGCAGGGGAAGCCGCGCACGCGCTGGCCAGGCATGCTGATGGCCTTGCCTTCGCAGCCCATTTCCAGGCCGTGGTAGCCGCAGACCAGGTTGCCGTCGCGGACGAAGCCGAGCGAGAGCGGCGCGCCGCGGTGCGGGCAGAAGTCTTCGACCGCCGCCACCTTGCCTTTCTCACCGCGGTAGAACACGATCTTCTCGCCGCAGATCTGGCGGCCCAGGGGTTTGCCTTCGATTTCGTCGGGGGTGCAGGCAACGTACCAAGCGTTTTTGGGGAACATCCTTGTCTCCTATAATTTATGAGCTTAATATTCAGTACACTGAATGTTTAAAAAAGTATCACGCGTTTGCAGGACAAAGTAAACTGGGTTTTCGAACTTTTTTGATGGTGCACCGCACCACGTATCGATAAGAAATATGCCGACAGAAAATGCACGCGACAGTCAGGGCTCGATGCTCGATTTGTACGAACACCCCGGGCACTTGCTGCGTCGCGCGCAGCAGATTTCGGTGTCCTTGTTTTACGACGAGATGGGCGACGAACTCACGCCCGTGCAGTATGCGATCCTGAGCCGGCTGGCCGAGCATCCGGGCATCGACCAGGTGTCGCTGGCGGGCTTGGCGGCGATCGATACCTCGACCGGGGCCACCGTCTGCGCCCGGCTCGAGGAGAAGGGGCTGCTTTCACGCAGAGTCCTGCCCCACAACCGGCGCCAGCGGGCCTTGCACATCACGCCGGAGGGCACGCGGCTGCTGCGTGCGCTGGTGCCGGGAGCGCAGCGCTTGCGCGATCGATTGCTGGCGCCGCTGAGCGAGGCCGAGCAGGCGCAGTTCATGGCGCTGCTGGCGAAATTGGTCAGGGAGAATAACGAGCAGAGCCGGGCGCCGCTGGCGTTGAAGGTGGCGCGGGGGGCGTGAATCTTCCGGCCACGAGGCGTCGCGGTTTTCGTAGGGTGGGCACCTGTGCCCACGCGGTATCACCTTGTGATCACTGGCGTCGTCACCAGAGATCGTTCGCACACGCACGTGGGGCTGTTGCCTGTGCTGCTATCGGCAGGTTGAATCCGCGTGGGCACAAGTGCCCACCCTACGGGAAGCGCTCCGGGCTCCGGTGATAAGAGCCCGAAGACTGCTCCTTACTCCACGCCCGGGTCCTTGAACTTCTCGACCTTGTCGAACTCGACGTTGTAGATGCCGCCGTCGACCTGCTCGGCCTTGCGGATGTACACGGTCTGCACGATGTCGCGGGTGGCCGGGTCGATGCTGACCGGGCCGCGCACGCTGTTCCACGCCATGCCCTTCATCGCTTCGACCAGCTTCGGACCGGTGCTGTCGCCGTTGGTCTTCTTCAGGGCGGCATACAGCAACTGCATGCCGTCGTAGGCGCCGACCGCGTGGAAGTTCGGGCGCATGCCCTTGTTGGCCTTGGTGAAGGCGGCAACGAAGGCCTTGTTCTCCGGCGACGGGTGGGCCGCCGAATAGTGGTGGCTGCTGACCACGCCCAGCGCGGCGTTGCCGATCGACGGCATCAGGTCGTCGTCGAGCACGTCGCCGGTGGCGATCAGCTTGACGCCGGCGGCGGCCAGGCCGCGGTCGGTGAACTGCTTCAGCACGGCGGCGCCCTCGCCCGAAGGCACGAAGACGAACACGGCGTCGGGCTTGGCGTCCTTCACGCGCGCCAGGAAAGGCGCGTAGTCGGGGTTGCGCAGCGGCGCGCGCAGCGTCGCGACGATCTTTCCGCCGGCCTTGGTGAAGTCCTTGACGAAGACCTTCTCGGCGTCGATGCCGGGGCCGTAGTCGGAGACAAAGGTAACTACCGACTTGATGTTGTTCTTCGCCGCCCACTGGGCCATCGGCGCGGTGACCTGGGCCAGCGTGAAACCGCTCCTCACGATGTAGGGCGAGCGCTGGGGGATCACCGAGGTGGCGGCGTTCATGACGATCATCGGCACCTTGGCCTGCGTGGCGACCGGCGCGGCGGCAAAGGCCAGCGGGGTCAGGCCGAAGCCGGCCAGCACCTGCACCTTGTCGCGCGCGACCAGTTCCTGGGCCAGGCGCTTGGTGACGTCCGGCGACACGCCGCCGTCGTCCTTCAGGATCACCTGCACCTGGCGGCCGGCGACCGTGTTGCCGTTCTGCTGGAGGAAGAGCTTGACGGCGGCGTCGACCTGCTTGCCGGTCGAGGCGAAGGGGCCGGACATCGGGACGATGAGGCCGACCTTCAGGGGCTCGGCGGCGTTGGCGACGCTGGAGGCCAGGCCGGCGGAGAGCACGGCGGCGCCGAGCAGGATGGTGCGGCGGGTGGTGTTCAGTTCAGACATCTTGTCTCCTCGTTTTTATATGTGTGCCCATCGGTGGGCGTAGCGAAAGCTGATAAAGCATGGTGCCCGTAGGGTGGGCGCCCCTGTGCCCACGCGTGAACTGCGCTCAACGTCGGCGTGTTTTCTGCCGTCCTGATGCCGTCAACAATGTTCATGCGTCACGCGTGGGCACGAAGCGCCCACCCTACGTTACGCGACGGCCACGAGCCGGTCGAGCTTTTCTCCATCGGCCAGCAAACTGGCCGAATCCGAATCGTGCACGATGCGCCCGCGGTCGAGCACGATGGCGCGCGAGGTCAGCGACAGCGCCAGGCGCGCGTGCTGCTCGACCACGATCACCGACATGCCTTCGTCCGCCACCAGGCGGCGGATCACGCGCACCAGTTCCTGCACGATGATGGGCGCCAGGCCTTCCATCGGCTCGTCCAGCAGCAGGATGCGCGGGTTGGTCATCAGGGCGCGGGCGATGGCCAGCATCTGCTGCTCGCCGCCCGAGAGCTGGTTGCCCATGTTGTTGCGGCGTTCCTGCAGGCGCGGGAAGATCTCGTAGATCTTGGCCAGGTTCCAGGGTCCCGGGCGCGCCACCACCGTCAGGTGCTCCTCGACGGTGAGCGAGGGGAACATGTGGCGCTCCTGCGGCACCCAGCCCAGGCCCACGCGCGAACGCTTCCAGGTCGGCACGCGCGCGATGTCGCCGCCGGCCCAGCGGATACTCCCCTTGTGCAGGCGCGTCAGGCCCATCAGCGTCACCAGGAGGCTGGTCTTGCCGACGCCGTTGCGGCCCAAGAGGGCCAGGCTGTCGCCCTCGTTCATCGTGAACGAGACGTCTTCCAGTACGATCGACTCGCCATAGCCGGCGGTGACCTTGTCCAAAGCCAGCAGTTCAGGCATGTTCGGCCTCCCCCAGATACACTTCCTTCACGCGCGGATCGGCCGCGATTTCTTCGGGCGTCCCTTCGGTCAGCACCTTGCCGCCCACCAGCACGGTGATGCGGTCGGCGAAGCGGAACACCAGGCCCATGTCGTGCTCGATGAAGAGCACGGTCACGTCGCGCGGCAGACCGGCGATGACCTCGAACAGTTCGCGGCTCTCGGCCGAGGGGATGCCGGCCGCCGGCTCGTCCAGCAGCAGGATCTTCGGTTTCGTGGCCAGGGCCAGGGCGATCTCCACCAGGCGCTGCTTGCCGTAGGCCATGCTGCGCGTGATGCTGTTGGCTTCCTTCGTGAGCTTCAGGGTGGCCAGCAGGGCCATCGCTTCCTCGACCACGTCGGCGTGATTCGCCACCGTCTTCCACCACACCTTCTGCAGGCCGCGGCGTTCGCAGATCGCCAGCATCACCGATTCGAGCACCGTCATGCCGGCGAACAGGGTGTTGATCTGGAAGGTGCGCGTCATGCCGCGCTTGACGCGTTCGTGCTGCGCCAGCTTCGTGATGTCCTCGTTGCCCAGCCAGACCTTGCCGCTGCTCGGCGGGAAGCCGCCGGTCAGCAGGTTGATGAAGGTGGTCTTGCCGGCGCCGTTCGGGCCGATCAGCGCATGGCGCGCGCCGGGCTCGAAAGTGAGCGAGATGTCGGTGTTCGCCTTGAAGCCGCCCCACTGCTTGGAGAGCCCCTCGGTACGCAGGGTTTCGGTCATGCTGCCTCCTTGCGCTGCTGTTTGTTCGTCAGGCGCGCGAAAATCTTTTCCAGTCCGCCCAGGATGCCGCCGCGTGCGAACAGCACGATCAGCACCAGCAGCAGGCCGATGTAGAACTGCCAGTAGGCCGGGTCCAGGCCCGAGATGTAATCCTGGGCGACCATGAACACGGCCGCGCCGATCAGGGCGCCGTACAGCCGGCCGGTGCCGCCGAGCACCAGCATGATCAGGAGTTCCGCCGAGCGCGGGAAGCCCAGCACGTCCAGGCCCACGAACTGCGTGGTCTGGGCCAGCAGCGCGCCGGCCACGCCCGCGATCGCGGCGGCCAGGGTGAACACGGCCACCAGGCGGCGGTCGACGTTGGCGCCGATCGCCGGCATGCGGCGCCCGCCCTCGCGGATGCCGCGCAGCGACAGGCCGAAGGGAGAATTGACCAGGCGGCGCATCGCCACGAACAGGATGAAGAGCACGGCGAAGCTGTACCAGAACGCGGTCTTGCCGAACAAATCGAACTCGAAGGCGCCGAACAGCGGGTCCATCGCCATGCCCGACAGGCCGTCGACGCCACCGGTGATGAAGGCCGCCTTGTTGGCGGCCTCGAACAGCATCAGGCCGATGCCGAGGGTGACCATCAGGCGCGCCAGGTCCTGGCCGCGCACGACGAGGAAGCTGACGATGAAGCCGAACACGCCCGCCACCAGGGCGGCGGCGAACAGGCCCGAGATCGGCTCGCCCCAGCCATGCACCGACAGCAGGCCGGCGGTGTAGGCCCCCAGCCCGAAGAAGGCGGCGTGGCCGAGCGAGACGATGCCCGCGTAACCCAGGATCAGGTCGAGCGACATCGCGAACAGGCCGATGATGATGATCTGGCTGACCAGCACCAGGTAGTCCGGGAAGAAGAAGTAGGAGGCGACCGGCAGCAGCCAGAAGACGATCTCCATCAGCTTCCAGCGGTCGTTGGGCAGGTGCAGTGCGCTGTGGTTCATGGCAGCCTTTGCGGGGTCAATGGAAGCACCGGGCGCGTCCGGCGAGCCGGTTTGGGACTTGGCCTTCATGGCCGAAGTGGAATACGCGTTCATGCTTTCCTCCGTACGAGGCCGAAGGGGAACAGGATCAGGAGCACGACCATCAGCGTGTAGATGACAAAGGCGCCCACTTCCGGCACATAATATTTGCCCGCGACGTCGAATACGCCCAGGATCAGCGCCGCGATCAGCGGCCCCTTGATGGAACCGGCGCCGCCGACGGCGACCACCAGCAGGAAGTAGACCATGTACTTGATCGGGAAGCTCGGGTCCAGGCCCAGCACGTCGATGCCAAGGCCGCCGCCGAGGCCCGCCAGGCCCGAGCCGAGCGCGAAGGTCAGCGAAAAGACGCGGCTGACGTTGATGCCCAGGCCTTCGGCCGCGGTCTGGTTGTCGACCGAGGCGCGGATCTGGGCGCCGAAGCGCGTGCGCTCGATCAGCAGGTAGAGGCCGAGCGTAATCAGGATCACGACGCCGATCAGGAACAGGCGGTAGGAGCCGAGATCGAGGCCCAGCACGTGGACCTGGCCGCGCAGCCAGTCCGGCAGGTGCACCGGCTGCTGGGTCGGGCCAAAGAGAAAGGTAGCGCCGGCCACCGCCATAAAGGTCAGGCCGATCGAGAACAGCACCTGGTCCAGGTGGGTCGCCTTGTACAATTGGCGGTACAGGGTGCGCTCGAGCACCAGGCCGACGACCGCCGCCGCGACGAAGGCCAGCGGCAGCGTCGCCAGGAAAGGCAGGCCCAGCTTGCTGAGCAGGGTCACGCAGACGTAGCCGCCGACCATGGCGAAGGCGCCGTGGGCCAGGTTAATGAAGTTCATCATGCCCATCGTGACCGACAGGCCGACACTGATCAGGAACAGCAGGGCGCCGTAGGCGATGCCGTCGAAGAGCACGCCGATGAAGTTGCCGATCATGGCAGCCTCCCGGGTGCGTGTAGTTGATAATGCATGTTTGTCTCCTGCTTCTCTTCTTATGAATCGTATGGCCGGGCGGCTTCAGACGCGCTCGATGACCATCGCGATGCCCTGCCCCACGCCGATGCACATGGTGCACAGGGCGTAACGGCCGCCGGTGCGGTGCAGCTGGTACATGGCGGTCGTCACCAGGCGGGCGCCGCTCATGCCCAGTGGGTGGCCGAGGGCGATGCCGCCGCCGTAGGGATTCACCCTTGGATCGTCGTCGGCAACGCCGAGTTCGCGCAACACGGCCAGCGCTTGCGATGCAAAGGCTTCGTTGAGCTCGATGATGTCCATCTGACCGATGCTCAATCCGAGCTGGGCCAGCAGCTTCTTGGAAGCCGGCGCCGGGCCGATGCCCATCACGCGCGGCGGCACGCCGGCGGTGGCCATGCCGACGATGCGGGCGCGCGGGGTCAGGCCATACTTCGCTGCCGCTTCGCCGCTGGCGAGCAGCAGCGCGCAGGCGCCGTCGTTCACGCCCGAGGCATTGCCGGCGGTGACGCTGCCTTCGGGATGCACCACACCCTTCAGCTTGGCCAGGGCCTCGATGCTGGTCTCGCGTGGATGCTCGTCGCGCTCGAAGCGGATGTGGTCGCCCTTCTTCTGGGGGATCAGCACGGGGACGATTTCTTCCGCGAACAGGCCCTCGTTCCAGGCGCGCGCCGTCTTCTGCTGGCTCGCCAGCGCGAAGCGGTCCTGGTCTTCACGCGACACCTTGTAATCGACCGCGACGTTCTCGGCCGTCTCCGGCATCGAATCGGTGCCGTACAGGTGCTTCATCTGCTTGTTCGGGAAACGCCAGCCGATGGTGGTGTCGAAAATCTCGGCCTGGCGCGAGAACGCGGTCTCGGCCTTGCCCATCACGAAAGGCGCACGCGTCATCGATTCGACGCCGCCGGCAATCATGAGTTGCGTTTCGCCGGCCTTGATGGCGCGCGCGGCGATGCCGATCGCGTCCATGCCCGAGCCGCACAGGCGATTCACGGTGGAACCCGGCACATCGGCCGGCAGGCCGGCCAGCAGGGAGGACATGTGGGCGACGTTGCGGTTGTCTTCGCCGGCCTGGTTGGCGCAGCCATAGATGACGTCGTCGACCTGGGTCCAGTCCACGCCCGGATTACGCTTCATGAGTTCGCGCAGCGGGATGGCGCCGAGGTCGTCGGCGCGCACGTCCTTCAGCGCGCCGCCGTAGCGGCCGATCGGGGTGCGGATTGCGTCGCAAATGTAGGCATCAGTCATGCTTTTCCTCCTTGTTCGGCGGCCAATACAGGTGCCAACAAGGGCGCGCCCGTTACAGCCTGAAGTTCTTCGAAAGTGAGACCCGGCGCCATCTCGATCACGCGCAGGCCATCCTGGGTGACATCGATCACCGCCAGGTCGGTGTAGATGCGGTTGACGCAGGCCACGCCGGTGAGCGGATAGCTGCACTCGCGCACGAGCTTGCTTTCGCCGGTCTTGGTCTGGTGGTCCATCATCACGAACACCTGTTTCGCGCCGATGGCCAGATCCATCGCGCCGCCGACTGCGGGAATCGCGTCCGGCGCGCCCGTGTGCCAGTTGGCCAGGTCGCCCTTTTCCGACACCTGGAAGGCGCCCAGCACGCAGATGTCGAGGTGGCCGCCGCGCATCATGGCGAAGGAATCGCCATGGTGGAAGTAGCTGCCCCCGGTCAGCAGGGTCACCGGCTGCTTGCCGGCGTTGATCAGGTCCTCGTCTTCCTCGCCGGGCGCGGGCGCGGGACCCATGCCGAGCAGGCCGTTCTCGCTGTGCAGGAAGACTTCGCGGTCGGCAGGCAGGTAATTCGCCACCTTGGTCGGCAGGCCGATGCCGAGGTTGACGTAGGCGCCCTCGTGGATGTCCTGGGCCACGCGCGCGGCGATCTGGTCACGGGTAAAGCGCTGTTCGATGCTCATACTGCCTCCTTCACGACGCGCTGCACAAAAATGCCCGGGGTGACGATCACCTCGGGGTCGAGTTCGCCCAGAGGAACAATCTCGGCTACCTGGGCAATGGTGACCTTGGCGGCCATCGCCATGATCGGGCCGAAGTTGCGCGCGGTCTTGCGGTACACGAGGTTGCCCCAGCGGTCGCCCTTGTGCGCCTTGATGAGGGCAAAGTCGGCGTGGATCGGCGCCTCCAGCACGTAGTGGCGGCCGTTGATGAGGCGGGTTTCCTTGCCCTCGGCCAGCAGGGTGCCGTAGCCGGTCGGGGTGAAGAAGCCGCCAATGCCGGCGCCGGCGGCGCGGATGCGCTCGGCCAGGTTGCCCTGCGGGGTCAGTTCGAGTTCGATTTCGCCGGCGCGGTAGAGCGCGTCGAAATGGTGGGAATCGGCCTGGCGCGGGAAGGAGCAGATGATCTTGCGCACGCGCTTGGCCGCCAGCAAGGCGGCCAGGCCGGTGTCGCCGTTGCCGGCGTTGTTGTTGACGATGGTGAGGTCCCGCGCGCCTTGCGCGATGAGGGCATCGATCAGTGCCGAGGGCATCCCCGCATTGCCGAAGCCCCCGATCATGACGGTCGCACCGTCGTGCACGTCGGCGACGGCACGTTCCAGCGATTCATAGGTTTTGTCGATCATGTCTCCGCCTTGTCGTGCGACCAGCCATGCCGGCGCACTTGAAATGATGTTGCCGTTGTTCGATAATCGCACTGATGTTTGATTACCGCCCAACCAAGTGTAGTGGCACCCTGGCCGAAAGGTCAAGAAAAAAGACCAATCGAAGCGTCCATCCGTGCATTACAATCCCGCCATGACAAATACTGCGATCACTTCAAACGAGGCCGACAGCCCGGAAATCGAGGCCAACGGCGAAGAGCGCGAGCTCAGCATCGCCGAGCAGATCGACGCCCTGACCGACCCCAGTTTCATGACCTCGCTGGCGCGCGGCCTGGCCGTGGTGCGCGCCTTCAGCGATTCGCGCAAGCCCCAGACCATCGCCCAGATCAGTCAGAAGACCGGCATCCCGCGCGCGGCCGTGCGGCGCTGCCTGTACACCCTGCAGCAGCTCGGCTACGTCGGCGCCGAGCACAACAACTTCTCGCTGCGCCCGAAGGTGCTCACGCTCGGCTATTCCTACCTGTCGTCGACGCCGCTCACGGTGTCGAGCCAGCCCTACCTGAACAACATCAGCCGCGAACTGGGCGAATCGAGCTCGCTCGCGGTGCTGGATGACGGCGAAGTGCTGTACGTGGCGCGCGCCGCCGCCACGCGGGTCATGTCGGTGGCGCTGAACACGGGCAGCCGCCTGCCGGCCTACTGCACCTCGCTCGGACGCGTGATGCTGGCCCACCTCCCGCCGGAGGAGCTCAATGCCTACTTCGCGAAAACGAAACTGCGCCCGCTGACCGACAAGACCGTGACCTCGCAGAAGCGCCTGCGCGAGATCCTGGCGGGCGTACGCCAGAACGGCTACGCCATCAACGACGAGGAACTGGAACTGGGCCTGCGCTCGATCTCGGTGCCGGTGCGCGGCGCCTCGGGCCAGGTGCTGGCGGCGCTGAACGTCGGCGCCCAGGCCGGCCGCGTCAGCGTCGAGCGGATGCAGCAGGAGTTCCTGCCGGTGCTGCTGCGCGGGGCCCAGGAACTGTCGGTGCTCCTGCCCTGAAAGGCAGAGTGTCGAGCGTCGCACAAACCTTCCAGGGCAAGGCGCCCGGTCGAAGACAGTACGCTAGTACGGCGAGACCGGGCAACGCAGCCATGGAAGGTTTTTGCGGCGCTCCTCAGAAGTGGTGGCGCAGGCCCACCATGACGCCATTCTGGGTCTTGCCCACACCCACGGTGCCGCCGGCATCCAGCGCCACCGCCGAATTGCCGTCGTTGTCCATGCGGCCGATCGCCGTGTAGACCACGGTGCGCTTGGACAGCGCGTAGTTCAGGCGCGCCACCAGCATCGTCACGTCGTCATCCGAATTCTTCGTGTTGCGGGCCGCGGCCTGGACATCGATGACGAAGTTGTTGATCGGGTGGCTCACGCCCAGGTACCACAGCAGCGATTCGGTGGTGCCGGTGATCGCGTTCGTTTCGCGATCGATCAGGCCGCCGCCGATCTTGGTCGGGCCGATCATCAGGTAGCCGTTGACGGTGGTGCGGATGTCGTCGTTGTTGCTGCTGGTCAGGCCGCCGGCTGCGCCGGTATTGCCGTACAGGCGGTCGTACGAGGCGTTCAGGCCCCACTGCTTGGTTTCGTAGCCGACCAGGCCGGTGTACTGGCGGCAGGCCTTGGAATTGCCCGCCACTTCGCCGGCGCAGTTGGTGGCGGCCGGACCGCCCGCGGCGGATGCGTCACGGCCGAAGCTGTAGGTTGCGCCCAGCACGAAGCCGCTGAAGTTGCCCATGTAGCCGATGGCGTTGTCGCTGCGCGCATTCGGCAGGTAGGGGTCGATGCTGCCGATGGCAAACAGGTTCGGACCCAGCACGTCGGTCTTCAAGCCCGAGATGTAGGTCATGTTCTGCTGGCGGCCGAGCGTCAGCGTGCCCCAGTCGCCCTTCAGGCCGACGTTGGCGGCCCGGCCGAACAGGCGGCCGCCCTGCTGCTGGGTGCCGGTGTCCATCGCCAGGCCGTTTTCGAGCACGAAGAAGGCCTGCAGGCCGCCGCCGAGGTCCTCGCTGCCCTTGAATCCGATGCGCGAAGGGAAGGAGCTGGTCAGCGAGGGAATCTTGGTGTTGGAATCGCCCGCATTGTTGACGTTCGTCAGATGGGCAATGCCGCTATCGACGATACCGTAGACCTGGACCGAGGTCTGGGCGTGGGCGGACGTGGCGGCGGCCAGGCCGCAAACCAGCGCGGCTGCGCTGGACAGGATGTTCTTCATGTTGTCTCCTTGGGTTTATTATCAGCTACTGGGCAGATTTCGATACGTCGTTCGATTATCGAACAAGAGGTTGTTAATCGAACGCCAAAACGATACTATTGTTGTCACGGAACCTTGTCAACAATATGCTTGAGCCGATTGCCGACCTGGTTGCGACAACAACACGATGCCGCCCAGGTGCATCGAGGCTGATCACCAGACCAATTAACAGGAGACAAGCATGACTTTCAAGACCATCGCGGCCCTCGCCGTGGCCGGCGCCTTCGCCCTGCCTGCCCAGGCCCAGGACACCATCAAGGTCGGCGTGATCGCCGCCTTCTCGGGCCCCTTCGCCGACTACGGCAAGCAGATGCAGGGCGGGATCAAGGCCTGGATGGCCCAGCATGGCGACAAGGTCGCCGGCAAGAAGATCCAGCTGATCTACAAGGACACCACCGGCCCCTCGCCGGAAATCGCCAAGCGCCTGGCCCAGGAACTGGTGGTGCGCGAGAAGGTCGACTTCCTGGCCGGCTTCGGCCTGACGCCGGAAGCGCTGGCCGTGGCGCCGATCGCCCAGCAGGCCAAGAAGCCGATGATCATCATGAACGCCGCCACGTCGGTCATCACGACCAAGTCGGACTACATCGCACGCTTCTCGATGACCCTGCCGCAGATCTCGGCGCCGATGGGCGATTGGGCCCTGAAGAACAACATCAGGAACGTCGCGACCGTGGTGGCCGACTACGGCCCCGGCATCGATGCCGAAAAGGCCTTCAGCGACCGCCTGGTGAAAAACGGCGGCAAGATCGTCGAAGCGATCCGCGTCCCGCTGCGCAACCCGGAATTCGCGCCCTTCATCCAGCGCATCAAGGACGCCAAGCCGGACGCCGTGTTCGTCTTCGTGCCCGCCGGCGAACAAAGCATCGCCTTCATGAAGGGCTACCGCGAGCGCGGCCTGGCCGCTGCCGGCGTCAAGGTGATCGGCACCGGCGACCTGACCGACGACCACGTGCTGCCGGCCATGGGCGACAACACCCTCGGCGTGATTACCACCTTCCACTACTCGGCCGCCCACAAGTCGCCCGAGAACGACGCCTTCCTGAAGCACTTCGCCGCCGCCAACCCGCAGGGCGGACGCCCGAACTTCATGGCGGTCGCCGCGTATGACGGCATGAACGCGATCTACCAGGTCAGCCAGAAGCTGAACGGCAAGATCGAGGGCGACAAGGCGATGGCGGTCCTGAAAGGCATGAAGATCAACAGCCCGCGCGGCCCGATCACGATCGACCCGGCAACCCGCGACGTCATCCAGACCGTCTACGTGCGCAGGGTCGAAAAGGTCAACGGCCAGCCCTACAACGTGGAATTCGACCAGTTCCCGAACATGAAGGATCCGGGCAAGTAAGCCGACGTCCCCGCCGCCCGTGACGCCCCTTGGCGCGCGGCGCGGCGCATCCCGGCATCGTGCACCGGGGCCGCTACTCTCCTCAAGCAAGGTCCCTCCGGCCTGCGCTTCGGTACGCCAGGTTCCGGTCCCGCCTGCGTCATTCCGCGATTCGCCACTCCGCAAAGCATGAGCAGTCCAATGGCGCCCTATCCCCGAAACACGTCTTTCCAGTCTCTCAGCCCGGCAAACACAGCCACCGGGTCGTGGGCTTCGATGTGCCTGCGCATGGCCAGTGTCCTGGCAATATCGGGATCGGACGTGCGCAAGAATGGATTCGTCCGTTTTTCGATCGCGATCGTGGTCGGAATGGTCGGCAGGCCGTCTCTTCGCTTCGCTTCCTCCACGCCCACCCTCTCGATGAGGGCAGGATTGTGCGGATCGGCCGCCAGCGCGAAGGCCAGGTTGTTCAGGGTGTACTCATGGGCGCAGAAGACCCGGGTGTCGTCCGGCAGTGCCGCAAGTCGCGACAGGGACTGGAACATCTGCTCATGCGTGCCCTCGAACAGCCGGCCACAGCCGGCAGCGAACAGCGTGTCCCCCGGGAACAGCCAGCGGAACTGCGCGCAGTAGTAGGCAATGTGTCCCCGGGTGTGGCCGGGAACGTCCAGAACGGTAAAATCCAGCCCAAGCCCGGGCAGCCCGACGGCGTCGCCGGCGTCGACACGCCGGGTCAGGCCCGCGATGTCTTCGCCTTTCGGTCCGATCACCGCGCATCCGTACAGGTCGGCCAGACGCTGGATGCCGCCGGTGTGGTCGCCGTGATGATGCGTAATCAGTATGCCGGACAGATGCAGCCCGGTTGCGCGCAGCACCTCGATGACGGGCTCGGCGTCGCCGGGATCGACGACAACGCCGTGTTTTCCGTCATGAATCAGCCAGATGTAGTTGTCTTCGAAGGCCGGAATGGCAAGCACCTTGGGGGCATGGACATGATCCGCATGGTGTTCGCTGTCGATTGCCGATTGCCGCATCATGGATTCGCCTTTCCGGGATCAGGCGGGATCCGTTGCAGCCGGCTTGCCGACATGTTGCATCAGGACCGGCTGCACGATTTCGATCCAGTATCCATCCGGATCCTTGATGAAGGCGACGTCCTTCATCTTTCCCTGCTCGGGACGCTTCACATAGCTGACTTCGTTCTTGTCGAACCAGGCGATGGCGCCGGCGAGATCGGGAACGGAGAAGCAGATATGGCCGAAGCCTTGCGGCTGGGCGTTGCCGTCGTGATACTTGAATTCCGGATCGTCTTCCGTGCCCCAGTTGTGGGTCAGCTCGAGGATGCCGCGCTGGCTGAAGGTCCAGACGGTGCGCTCGCCTTCGTCCTCGGGCGCCTGGCTGCCCTCGTCGAGATGGGCCAGGAAGTACAGCGAGAATTTCATCTCCGGGAAGTCGAGCTTGCGCAGCAGCCGCATGCCCATGATGCGCGTATAGAAGTCCAGCGCGCGCGCGGGGTCTTTCACGCGCAGCATCGAGTGATTGAAAGCGAAGCCGCGGGTGGCCGGCGCAAGGTCGGTGCAGACGCCGGGTTGGGTTTCGGTATTAAACGTCATTGATCAAGCCTTCGTTCTTCAGGTTGTAAAAGTAAATCGACTGACACGGGAAGCCGTTGCAGCGACTCCGGCTAGCGCCCGGCAATCGACACGACTGTTTTTCCTCCGCCGCATGCCTCGCGTTTTGCCGGTAGTTCCGCATTGCCCATCTGCTGCTTGCGCTGGAGGTAACGCAGGCAGGACACCCTCAGGAAAGACGCAAAATTACTGACCTCGCCATTGGCTTTCATGATTTCGTCGTGCAGGGTCGTGATCAGGGCATTGGTGCTGCGCCCTTCCTCGGCTGCGATCTGGGCCAGCGTGTCCCACATCAGGTTTTCGAGCCGGATGCTGGTGATCATTCCGCGGATACGCAGCGAGCGGGTGCGGGCTTCGTAGAGAATGGGGTCGGCGCTAACAAAAAATTCACACATGGTCGAGATCCAGGTCCTGGGAGTTTGAGTGTCGAAGTTCGCCACCGGGTGAGGTGACCCTTAAATCGCTTTCCTTGCCATCTGCTCGCGGATGTAATCCGCCTGGCGGATCGCGAGCGTCACGATCGTCAGCGTCGGGTTTTCCGCGCCGCTGGTCGTGAACTGGCTACCGTCCGAAATGAACAGGTTGTCGATATCGTGCGTCTGGCCCCACTTGTTGCATACGCTGTTACCCGCCTTGTCGCCCATGCGGCAGGTGCCCAGGTTATGGGTCGACGGGTAAGGCGGGGTGCGCATGGCCCTGATCGAGCCGGCCGCCTGGTAAATGCGCTCGCCCTGGGTAAAGGCGTGCTCGCGCATGGCCAGGTCGTTGGCATGGTCATCATAATGCACGTGCGGCACCGGCAGGCCCCACTGGTCCTTCACCTCGGTATTCAGGGTCACCCGGTTGCTTTCGCGGGGCATGTCTTCGCCGACGATCCACATGCCCGCCATATGGGTATAGTGTTCCATGAACCAGGCGAAATCGCCGCCCCAGCCGCCCGGGTTCATGAAGGCGGCCATGAAGGGAATGCCCAGCGAGATGGTTTCCATCTCGTAGCCGCCGGCAAAGCCGCGCTTCGGGTCATGCACCGCCTCGTCGCGGATGATGCCGGCCATCGTGGTGCCGCGGTACATGTGCACCGGCTGGTCGAAGACGCCGAAGACCGATCCCGTCAGGTGGCGCATGTAGTTGCGCCCGACCTGCCCGGACGAATTGGCCAGGCCATTCGGGAACATGGTCGACGCCGACAGCAACAGCAGGCGCGGCGTCTCGATCGAATTGCCGGCCACGCACACGATGCGCGCTTTCTGGCGCTGTTCCTTGCCGTGCTTGTCGAAATAGACGACACCGGTCACCTTGCCCCTGGCGTTGTGCTCGATGCGCGCGACGTGCGACTCGGTACGCAGGTCGAGATTACCGGTCGCTTCGGCCCTGGGGATCTCGGTATACAGCGTGGACCATTTCGCACCCGACTTGCAGCCCTGGAAGCAGAAACCGAGCTGCATGCAGCGCGCACGGTCGTCGCGCGGCACGCTGTTGATCGCCATGTTCCCGGTATGGCAGTCCTTGTAGCCGAGCTTCGTGGCGCCGGCATGCATCACCTTGAAATTATTGTTTCCGGGCAGGCCGGGAATGCCATTGGTCCGGGTGACGCCCATCTTGTTTTCGGCCTTGGCATAGTAGGGCTCCAGCTCCTTGAGCGTGACCGGCCAGTCGAGCAGGTTCGTATCGGGCAGCTCGCCATAGGTGGTTCGAACCCTGAACTCGTGCTCCTGCAGCCGCAGCGAGGCCCCGGCCCAGTGCGTGGTGGTGCCGCCCACGGTCTTGCATATCCAGGCCGGCAGGTTCGGAAAATCCCTGGCGATGCGCCAGTTGCCCGACGTGGTGCGCTTGTCCTGCCAGGACAGCTGGGCAAAGGCCTTCCATTCGTCGTTGATGAAACTGGCGTTCGACTGCCGCGCGCCGGCTTCGAGCACGACGACCTTGATGCCCTTCTGGCACAACTCGTTTGCCAGGGTGCCGCCGCCCGCGCCGGACCCGATGATGACGACGACCGAGTCGTCCTTGTGACTGATTTTTGCCATGCCTGTCTCCGCGATCTTTATTTATTTATATAAGTACAGCGCGCCGTTCAGCCCGTCCTCTACCCCATATAGGGCGGCGGACTGACTTCTTCCGGCGGCGCCGGCAGCCAGTTCAGGTCCTGGAAGCCGCGGGTGATATAGCCGCCCTTGTCCCAGGACGCGCCGGGATAACCAAACACCGCATACGCCATGTCGTTGTCGTAGATCGAGGTGACGCCCTGGGCGCGGACGGTATGGAAGAAGGGCGTTCCCTCCATGTCGGTGACGGCCTTCAGTTTCCTGCCGCCGTCCGCCTGGAGGAAGCTGCCGCCTGCCAGGCGATCCAGTTCCCTGATGCCGCTGCGCAGCTGGGCCGCGATGGCGGCGTCCCTGGCGGCGCCGGCGTCGAGGTCCTTGGCCAGCAGCGCATACACCGCATCCGGTAGTTTGTCGTGGGGATAAAGTACGCGCCCCATCTGCATCAGCACAGCGCCCTCGTCTTTTGTGAACCGTTTCAATGGCAGCGCCCAGGCGGGGCTGGGCGCCAGGGTAAACAGGACGCTGCTGCTCGCGATGGAACCCATCAGGACGGCGGAGCCCTTCAGGAATCCACGGCGCGTCAGGGGGACATTGACCTTGACGACTTCTCCAGAGGGCTCGTCGCAGGCCGTGGCGGCGCGCGAAATGGGAATGATGTTCATGGTGTCTCCGTGTAGTTGTTAGAGCGCCAGTCACGCTATTGCGCCTGCATCGGATTATTTCATCCAAAGCGAACTCGTTGGTAGTATCCACCTACTTACCCCGGGGTCAGAAGAGCGGGCTAGAATCGGAGCTCGGCAGCCACGGCTGCACACCATAAATTCGGAGACAAGAAATGAAACGATCGCTGTTGCTGTTGCCCGCGCTGTCCCTTCTCGCATCCACCGGCGCTTTCGCGCAGGCCGACCTGGCCAAGGAGAAGAACTGCATGGCCTGCCATGCCGTCGCGAGCAAGCTGGTCGGCCCCGCCTACAAGGAAGTGGCAGGCAGGTACGCGGGCCAGAAGGATGCGGAAACGAAGCTGGTGCAAAAGATCATGAAGGGCGGCTCGGGCGCATGGGGCCCGGTCCCGATGCCGGCCAACCCCCAGGTCAGCCAGGCCGAGGCGCACACCCTGGCAAAGTGGGTGCTGTCGCAAAAGTAAACCAGGGTTTCCCGGACGCTGCGGCGTCCGGGTCCACGGGCGGTTCCGGACACGCATGCCCACAATCCGGGCGAACAGGCCGCCTCCCCTTCCCGGCTCTCCCGCGACCGCTTCCTACGGCGCCCCACTCCAGCTTCCTCGCGCGCCGCTTGCGCCAGCTCAGCGACGCCGCTGCACGGCGAGAATAATCCAAGAGATACACGAAAAAGTGCATTCCGCCCGCAAAACCTGCGCGCCAGAATCGATGACAGCCGCGTCTCGCCGAGACGCGCGGCACGCCCGCTTTCCATGACAGGGAGGACCCGACCCGCAGGCTTCACGCAGGGCGCCGGCTAACGGCCACACCCAGAGCCGGCTCCGGCGCGCACGACCAACGCAGACATCTGGAGACACCATGCACCGCACGACGAACGGCAGCAAGCGCCATCCGGTTTTCCCGCTTACCGCGATCTTCTCCGCCCTCCTCGGCCTGTCGGCCTGTTCCAGCGACCACGACGACCCGCCGCCCGAACCGCCGCCTCCCCCGCCTGCCCTGCTGGCCTGCGACGACTCGATGAAGAGCGGATTCAGGCCGGATGCGAACACCACCGTCCTGCTGGTCAAGGCCTTCCGCAAGGGCGATCCCATCCTGCTGTCCGGCACTGCCACCGATTCCACCCCGGTCGCCGCCAACGACATCTGCCTGGTCAAGCTCAATGTCGGCCCCGGCAATCCAGGCCCGGCGGACGCTCCGTCCACCTCGCCGGGCATCGGCATCGAAGTCTGGCTGCCGACGACAGCCAACTGGAACAACCGCATCCACGTGCTGGGCGGCGGAGGCTGGGCCGGCGGCGCCCAGCGCTCGCTTACCGCGATCGGGGACGCCGGGGCCGCCGCCATTGCCGGCGTCGAGGGCGCGGTATCGGCCAGCACCGACACCGGGCACGTGAGCAATGCGGCTTCGCCCGGCGGCTCTTTCGCGATCAACCCGGACGGCACCATCAACACGGTGCTGTGGCGCGACTTCGCCGAGCGCAGCCTGCACGAGATGGCGCTCAAGACCAAGGCGCTCACCAGGGCCTTCTACGGCCGCGACGCGCGCCATGCCTACTGGGACGGCTTCTCGACCGGCGGGCGCCAGGGCATAAAGGAAGCGCAGGCCCATCCCGAGGATTTCGACGGCATCCTGGCCGGCGCCCCGGCGATGAACTGGTCGAAATTCCAGACTTCCCAGCTCTACATGCAGCTTGCCCAATTGCGCGACCTGGGCGCCAACATGACGCCAGCCCAGCTGAACCTGGTCTCGAACGCAGCCATCGCCGCCTGCGACGTGGTCGGCGGCCAGCACCTGGGCTATATTCCCGATCCGGGCCAGTGCCGCTACGATCCGACCGTCGACATCGACGTGCTGTGCCCGGCCAGCGGCGGCGTCAATACCAGCCCCGCGTGCGTCTCGACGGTCCAGGCCAACGTGATCAACAAGATGTGGTACGGGATCACGGACGACGGCAGCGTGCCGAGTCCAGCTCTTGATAACGGCTTCGCCCCGACGCTGGCCGACAGGCAGAAGTGGTACGGCCTGACCCGCGGCACCTCGCTGCTGGGACTGGGCGGGCCGACGCCGTTCGCCATCTCGACCGACTGGGTGGCGATCGAGCTGCAGAACCCGACCGTCGGCGGACCGCAACTGATCAACGCCACCGGCAATGGCGCCAACGGCTGGCGCTTCCTCAGCTATGCGCAGCTGGCGAACGCCTTCGAGCGCGGCGTGGCACTGGATCCGGCGTTTGGCTACATCAATACCGATAATCCCGACCTGACCAGGTTCCGCGACCGCGGCGCGAAGCTCATTTCCTACCATGGCCTGGCCGACCCGCTGATCTTCCCCCAGGGGACCATCCACTACTATGAGCGGGTGCTGGCGCAAATGGGCGGGCTCGCCGCCGTGCAGTCCTTCTACCGGCTCTACCTGGTGCCCGGCATGGGCCACGGCTTCTCGAACGGCACGGCCAACCCCGACGCGAACGTGCCGCTGCCCACGCGCGAGCAGCTTTATACGGCGCTCACCGACTGGGTCGAGAAAGGCACGGCGCCGGGCACGCTGACGGCGCAGACGGCCGCAACGGCGCCAACGCCACGCAGCCGGCCGCTCTGCCTGTATCCGCTCAAGGCGGTGTACACGGGCGGCGACCCGAACCTGGCGGCGAGCTATACCTGCGGCTAGGCCTGCGCTTCGGGCGCCGGAAGCCGCCAGTCCGGCGCCCTTCGCCGCCCGGCGCTCACGGCACCGCAACGCCTGGCGGCTGCGTGCTTTGCTTCAGGTAGCGTTGCGCGGGGCCTTGCCTCCGGGTCCCGCGCCAGCGCCAACGGCCGGGCGCGATCCCAGGAAGAGCAGCGGCACGGCAACCCGCGCCGGCGTCACGTTGCGCGCGGCGTCCTTGCCGCCGTCGACGAGCTCCGAGTAACCGTCCAGCGAGCCGTCGAGGCTGACGAGTGCCCTGATGCGGCGATCCCGGGCGGCGGCGACCACGTTCGACAGCCCGCCCCAGCTGAAACCCACGACCGCGACCCTGCTCGCGTCGGCCTGCGGCAGAGCGCCTGCATGGCCGACCAGCCAGGAGATGTCCCGGGCCTGGGTTTCCAGGCCCTCGACCGTGAGCGTCGGCGTGCGCCTGTGCTCGTCCAGCGAAGCGCTGGACAGGACGATGTAGCCGTGGCTCGCCAGGTACTCGCACAGGTCCGCGTTCTCGAACGCGTTTCCGGAAAAGCCGGGCGCATAGATCACCACCGGAAAGCTGCCCTTCCTCGCCGGGGCATCGCGTACCGCCAGCATCGGCCGGGACAGGTCGCGCAGCAGCGCGGCGCGGCGCGTGCCGGCGCACTCGTCGATGCCGGCTTGCGTCCGGCGCTTCACTTCGGCGCGGCTGCGCGCGAAGTCGTCCTCGGTCGGCCCGGTCTCCAGGTAGTCGCGGAAGGTCTGGCGCCTGCCGCCGGCGTCGGCCGGGTACCAGACGATGGCCTGGACCGGACGCGCCCGTTCGCCCTGCGCCGCCTCGCCGGTGTACTGGTCGACTGCCGTCTTGTAGAGGCGCGAGCGGTCATACTGCTGTACGACCTTCACGCCGACAGTGTGCGGGCCGGGCGGGCTGGTGAATGTGAAGGTGTCGGCCGCGTGGGCAGCCATCGTGGTGCACAGGAGCAGGGAAACAAGGATACGTGGCATCCGTGGCGCTTCGGCGAGGGTTGACGGGCATGCGGCATGGCGACGCGTGCTGCTACTTCTTGCCTTGGCCGAACTAGAATAAATTGTCTAGCTAAAAGTGTCTAGATAAATTTCTCTCATACCCCTTGCATGCCGCCGGTACGACATGAATACCGGACGGCGTCGCTTGTCCCTCGCCCTTCAACCGTGCGCCCGCGCTGCCGGTGTAGCATGAGCCGGCGGGGCGGCACGCCCTCATCGACTATCCGAACAAGAAAGGACCAAAGGTGAACCAGCGCTATCGACCGATCACGCGCCTGGGCCTGGGCGGCACCGGGCTGGGCGACATGTACCACACGACGAGCGACGAGGCAGCCCATGCCACCGTCGACGCCGCCTGGGAAGCGGGCATCCGCTACTTCGACACCGCCCCGCACTACGGCGCCGGCCTGTCCGAGCACCGCTTCGGCATGGCGCTGCGGCGCCGTCCGCGCGAGGAATTCACGCTCTCGACCAAGGTCGGGCGCCTCCTCGTGCCCCACCACCCCGGCGAAATCCAGAGTCCCTTCGTGTCCGCGATGCCCTTCAGGCGCGTCGCCGACTACACGGGCGACGGCGTGCGCCGTTCGGTCGAGGACAGCCTGCAGCGCCTGGCGCTCGGCCACATCGACATCGTCTACGTGCACGACCTCTCGCCCGACCATTTCAGCCGCGACGACTTCGAGCACCATTTCCGCATCGCGGCCGGCCGCGGCGGCGCCTTCGAGGGACTGGTGAAACTGCGCGAGGAAGGCGTCATCAAGGGCTGGGGCATGGGCGTGAACACGGTCGAGCCCTGCATGCGGGCACTGCAGGCATCGGATCCGGACGTCTTCCTGCTGGCCGGACGCTATACGCTGATGGAAACCACGCCGCTGCAGGACTTCTTCCCGCTGTGCGCCCAACGCGGCGCCAGCGTGGTGGTGGGCGGGCCGTTCAACTCGGGCTTCCTGGCCGGCGGCGACCATTACGACTACCAGCCGGCCAAACCCGGGCAGCGCGCCCACCGCGAGCGGCTGCGCCAGGTGGCGGCGCGCCACAACGTCGACCTGGCGGCCGCGGCCCTGCAGTTCGGGCTGGCGCATCCGGTGGTCTCGGCCACGATTCCGGGCGCCAGCAGCCCCGAGCACCTGCGCCGCAACGCCACCCTGCTGCACATCGAGATCCCGGCCGTGTTCTGGGAAGAACTGCTGGACGAAGGGCTATTGCCGCCGAGTGCGCCGATTCCACCGAGAAAAACGGTACTATAGGCGCCAGCATCAGCGCAAGAGGCCGCTTCAAGACGGCCCGCTTGCCCGGACCCGGCAGCGCCCGGCCCGGGCACGCCTCCTCATTGGCATCGTCCTCGACAAAAACGACATGGAGACAACATGCAATCCAAGCTCAGCTACGTGCACGGCGCGCACGACCTGCCCCTCATCGGCGACACCATCGGCCTCTTCCTGAAGAATATCGCGGCGCGCCACGGCGACAACGACGCCCTGGTCGTCCCGCACCAGGACGTGCGCTGGACCTACCGCGAATTCGACGAGCGCGTGACGCGCCTGGCCGCCGGCCTCCTGAAGCTCGGCCTGCAGCCCGGCGACCGGGTCGGCATCTGGTCGCAGAACTGCGCCGAATGGGTGCTGGTGCAGTTCGCCACCGCCCGCGCCGGCCTCATCATGGTCAACATCAACCCGGCCTACCGCCGCGCCGAACTCGAGTACGTGCTGGGCAAGGTCGGCTGCGCCGCCCTGATCCTGTCCCCAAGCTTCAAGACCAGCGACTACATCGGCATGGTGCAGGACGTCGTGCCCGAGATCCGCGACGCCCGGCCGTCGATGTTGCGCTCCACCAGGCTGCCCGATCTGCGCCACGTGATCCGCCTGGGCAGCGAGCAAACCCCGGGCATGCTCAACTTCGACGCGCTGATGGCGGAGCCCGCGCCGGCACAACTGGAGCAGCTGGCGCGGCTGGAATCCGAGCTGCAGTTCGACGAAGCGGTGAACATCCAGTTCACCTCGGGCACCACCGGTTCGCCCAAGGGCGCGACGCTGACCCACCATAACATCCTGAACAACGGCTTCTTCATCGGCGAGGCGATGAAGCTGGGCGCGCGCGACCGCCTCTGCATCCCGGTCCCCCTGTACCACTGCTTCGGCATGGTGCTGGGCAACCTGGCCTGCGTGACGCATGGCGCCACCATGGTGTTTCCTGGCGAAGGCTTCGAGCCGAAATCGGTGCTGGAAACCGTGCAGCGCGAACGCTGCACCGGCCTGCACGGGGTGCCGACCATGTTCATCGCTCTGCTCGACCATCCCGACTTCGCCGACTACGACCTGTCGACCCTGAGGACCGGGATCATGGCCGGCTCGCCCTGCCCGGCCGAGGTGATGAGCCGCGTCATCAGCCGCATGCACATGTCCGAGATCACGATCGCCTACGGCAAGACCGAGACCTCGCCGGTCAGCTTCCAGAGTTCGACCGACGACCCGGTGGCGCTGCGCGTGTCGACCATCGGCCGCGTGCACCCGCACCTGGAAGTCAAGATCGTCGACGCCGAGGGTCGCATCGTGCCGCGTGGCGTGAAAGGCGAACTGCTCACGCGTGGCTATTCGGTGATGCTGGGCTACTGGGGCGACGAGGAAAAGACGCGCGAGGCGATCGACGCGGCGCGCTGGATGCACACCGGCGACCTGGCGGTGATCGACGAAAACGGTTTTGCGGCGATCGTCGGACGCGCCAAGGACATGGTGATCCGCGGGGGCGAAAACATCTACCCGCGCGAGGTCGAGGAATTCCTGTACCGCCATCCGAAGGTGCTGGACGTGCAGTGCGTCGGCGTGCCGGACGCGAAGTTCGGCGAGGAGCTGTGCGCCTGCATCATCCTGCGCCCCGGGATGGAAGCGGATGCCGACGAGATCCGCGATTTCTGCAAGGGCCAGATCGCCCACTACAAGATCCCGCGCCATGTACGCTTCGTCGAGAGCTTCCCGATGACGGTGACGGGCAAGATCCAGAAGTACCTGCTGCGCGAGCAGATGACGACGGACCTGGGGCTGGCGGGCTGAGCGCAATGAGCGGACCTCGGCCGCGGTCTCAATCGCGGTCGCCGGCGGGCAGCGCCGCGTACCATGCGGCGTATGGCGTGTTGGCCACCAGCCTGCGGTTGTAGTCGGGCGCGCCATCGTGCCACCACACGGGGCCGCGCTCGCCCAGGGCGTGCTTGGCCGCGTCGACCTCGGCGCGGGCGCGGCGCTCGGCGTCCTTGTCGCCCGCTTTCACGGCGATTCCGACCTGGCGGCGGGCGCGCATCAACTGGTCGACCAGTTGCTGGCGCAGGCCGGGGTCGAGCTGCGGGTTACTGAGGCGCCAAAGGCGGCCTTTAACGACGAAATAGCGTCCGTCCGGGGTGCGGGGATGTTCCTGGGCTGCTGGCATGGCCCGACTGTAGCGCAAGGCACGCAAGGCCGTCGCCGCGCTCCCCGGTCGCGCCTAGCGCCCGGTCACGTGCACCAGGCTCGTCATCGCATCCACGTACAGGGTCTTGTCGTCCGCGTAGAGCGGCAGCAGCGGCGTGACCGCGACCTGGTTCAGCTTGGTCTTGCGGACCTGGCCGGTTCCGGGGTCCTTGAATACCGCATAGGGCACGTCCTGGATCACGTAAGGTTCGCCGTCGACGTGGCCGATGATCATCAGCACGTGGCCGGGGACGACGACCAGGTCGCCCACCTGCGCCCCCTTCAGGGCCAGCACCCGGTCGGCGTGGCTGTCCTGATCGGTAAAGCGCCGGTGCCGGAAAGCCGCGCTCGAACCTTGCAGGCCCGAATTGGGCGGCAACAGCAGCCCCATGCTGCGGTAGACCTCGCTCGTCAGGCCGGAGCAGTCGCGCGCATTGAACTGGTGGCCCCAGCCGTAACGCTCGCCCAGGAACTTGAAGGCCTGGCGGATGATGTTGGCCTGGGTCAGCGGCAGGTAGCCCGGCGCGCTGTCGGCGCTACGGCGCAGCAAGGCGGGCTTGAAGGCGAGTCTGCCGTCGTCGCCGCGCACCGGCACTTCCAGGGCCCAGGACGCATAGGCGCTCGCGCCGTTCACGGGTTCTCCGGCGCGGACATCGGCAAACGGCAAGGCGGTTCCCATGTCCAGCAAGAGTTCGGACACCTCGGGCGCCTCGGGCGTGAAGACGGTGCGCACCTGGTCGCCGGTGACGACCCGGCCGGGCGCCCGGGCCGCATACCCGAATACTTCCTTGCTCGGGCCTTCGGCGATGTCATTCGCGCGCACCCAGGCCGGGCCCTGGCTCGACATCGCCAGCAGCCAGTGGCGGTCCGCACTCGTATGCAGGATGACGACCGGCTCGCCCGGAAACAGCATGCCGGACTGCAGGCTCTCGTAGTCGCGCTGGCCGGCGGCGGCGTGGAAGATGCGCTCCGTCGGCAGGATGCGCAGCTGGGCGCGGCGCACGCTCAGGCCGTAGCGCGCCGGCGTCTGGGCAGCAATGCGATCGGAGGCGGTATTGCGGCGGATGGCGGCGAGCGCCGATTCAGCCACCGGCTTGCCAGCTTCGTCGACGCCGATCTTCACCACCGACTGCCCGGCCTGCCTGATCCATTCCAGCACCTGCTCGCGGCTGACGTTTGCCGGGAGCCGCTGCAGGTCGACGAAACCGCCGTCCGGACCATGGACGCGGGCGCGCTTGGCCGCGGTGTCGCGCGCGTCGAGCAGCACCGCATCCGGATCGGGCAGGCGGCGGATCCAGAATTCGGGGGACAGCATGGCTTCGTCGAATGCGGGGATGCCGGAACGCGAGACGGTACGCTGGACACTATCGTCCGCCATGCCCGGCGCGGGGCTGGCGCAAGCCGCCGCGAGGATCAGGCTCAATGTGCGCAGGTGTGTCCCCGTCTTCATCGTTCGCCTCCGTTCTGGATGCGCCTAGTTTAGCTGAAGTTAGCCGACATAATCGACGGTCGGGCTCCAATGTCAGTGCCCGGCCGGGATATGGATTAAGCTGGCGGCAAGCGCCGGGCAAGCCGGCACTGCCCAGTCCAACCAACAAGGAGATGCATGCCTGACTATCCCCATCCCCGCAGGGTCCTGCTCGCCGGCGCCACCGGGCTGGTCGGAGGACATATTCTCCAGGCCCTGCTCGCCGACCAGGCCGTGGGCGACATCCACGTGCTCAGCCGGCGCGATCTCCCCCGGTCCGATCCCAGGATGCACGTGCACATCGTCGATTTCGCCGCCCTGCCGTCCTTGCCGAGTGTCGACGAGGTCTACCTGGCCCTGGGTACGACGATCCGGGTCGCGGGGAGCCAGCAGGCCTTCCGGGCGGTCGACCTCGAGGCCAACCTTGCGGTGGCCAGGGCTGCCGTCGCGGCAGGCGCCACGCGCGCCGGCCTGGTGAGCGCGGTCGGCGCCGACGCGAAGTCGCCAGTGTTCTATAACCGCGTCAAGGGCGAACTGGAGGACGCGCTCGAGCCGCTGTTTTCGACCCTGGTGATTGCGCATCCCTCGCTCCTGCTCGGCGATCGGGGCAGCCTGAAGCAGCCGGTCCGCTGGGGCGAAAGGATTGCCGCTCCCCTTGCGCGCCTGCTGTCGCCGTTCCTGCCTGGGCGCTACGTGCCGGTCCAGGCGAAGGCTGTCGCACTCGCGCTGGTCCGGACGGTTCCTGTCGTCCAGGGTGTCAAGGTGCTCCCTTCCGATGAACTGGCGAACCATGCACTGCCAGCCAAAAAAGGCATGAAGGCGTCTTAGATCCCCTGCACGCTCAGCGCCCGCACCGCCCCGCGCAGCTGCGCCTGCAACGTCGCCCTCTGCTCCTCATCCAGGTCCGGGAACATCTGGCGCTCGGTGTCCGCGACGTGGACGTCGCACTCGGCCAGCACCGCCTCGCCCGCCTCGGTCAGCCCGATCTGGATGATGCGCCCGTGCGTCGGGTCCGGCGTGCGCGCAATCCACCCCTTCCCCTCCATCTGCTTGACCATCTCGTTCGCCGATTGCGGCGAGGTCATCGTCCGCATGGCCAGCTGCGCGTTCGACAGCGAGCCGTGGGCGCGGAACACCGACAGCGCCGTGTACTGCGGCACGCTCAGGCCGCAGGGCGCCAGGGCGTCGCGCAGGCGCTGCTTCAACACATGGTCGAGACGGCCGACCAGGTAGGCCAGACCGCTAGGGCCAGGCGCCTTCATAGGCGCCGATAATTTTTTTGCAGTGTTCATAAAAAGCTACTTGTAAAGCGAATCAGGTGCGTATAGTATAAGGCACATATCAGGCAGCCTGATAACAAATTTCTACTGAGGAGACATTGTATGTCCAAATACGAAGCGCGCTGGCAAACCGTCAAGGTGGATGTGGAGAACGGTATCGGCTGGATCACCCTGAACCGTCCGGAGAAGCGCAATGCGATGAGCCCGACGCTGAACCGCGAGATGATCGACGTGCTCGAAACCCTCGAGCTCGACGACGAGGCCCAGGTCATCGTCCTGACCGGCGCCGGCGACGCCTGGACCGCGGGGATGGACTTGAAAGAGTATTTCCGCGAGACCGACGGCAAGCCCGAGATCACCCAGGAGCGCATCCGCCGCGATTGTTCCCAGTGGCAGTGGAAGCTGCTGCGCATGTACAGCAAGGCGACCATCGCCATGGTCAACGGCTGGTGCTTCGGCGGCGCCTTCTCGCCGCTGGTGGCCTGCGACCTGGCCATTGCCGCCGACGACGCCGTGTTCGGCCTGTCGGAAGTGAACTGGGGCATCCCGCCGGGCAACCTGGTCAGCAAGGCCGTGGCCGACACCATGGGCCACCGCAACGCCCTGCACTACATCATGACCGGCGACACCTTCACCGGCAAGGAAGCGGCCGCCATGGGCCTGATCAACAAGAGCGTGCCGAAGGAAGAACTGCGCAACGCCGTGATCGAACTGGCGAACAAGCTGCTGGAAAAGAACCCGGTGGTGCTGCGTTACGCCAAGATCGGCTTCAAGCGCTGCCGCGAACTGACCTGGGAGCAAGGCGAGGACTACCTCTACGCCAAGACCGACCAGTCGAACTACCGCGACCCGGAAAAAGGCCGCAAGGAAGGCCTGAAGCAGTTCCTGGACGACAAGACCATCAAGCCGGGCCTGCAGACCTACAAGCGGAACGCCTGAAACAGCGAAAAAAATCCGCACGCGAATAACAGAACAATAATAATGGTGGCGGCCCACGTCCTGCGTGCGGCCGCCTTCTATCCAGCGCATTCTCATTCGATAAACCAGAGGAGACCTCTGATGTTCCAGACCGATCTGCTGATTGGCGGGGAAACCCGCGCAGCTTCGAACGGCGCCAGCTTCGAGCGCCGTAATCCCGCCACCGGCGAAGTCGCCACCCGCGCCGCCGCCGCCACCCTCGACGACGTCGACGCCGCCATCGCCGCGGCGCAGGCGGCCTTCCCCGCATGGTCGGCCATGCTGCCGGGCGCGCGGCGTGCCTTGTTGCTGAAAGCCGCAGACAAGATGGAAGCCCTGCGCAGCCAGTTCGTCGAGGCGGCCGTCGAGGAAGCCGGCGGCGCGCCGGTGTGGTACCAGTTCAACGTGACCCTGGCCGCCAACATGCTGCGCGAAGCGGCGGCGATGACGACCCAGATCGCCGGCGAGGTGATCCCCTCGGATGTGCCGGGTTCGCTCGCCATGGGCGTGCGCCAGCCCTGCGGCGTGGTGGTCGGGATCGCGCCCTGGAACGCGCCGGTGATCCTGGGTACGCGCGCGGTGGCGATGCCTCTGGCCTGCGGCAACACCGTGATCCTGAAAGCCTCCGAGATGTGCCCGCAACTGCACCGCCTGATCGGCCAGGTGTTCGTCGACGCCGGCTTCCCGGCGGGCGTGGTGAACTTCATCACGAATGCCCCGGACGACGCGCCGACGGTCGTGGAGCGCCTGATCGCCCACCCGGCCGTGCGCCGCGTGAACTTCACCGGCTCGACCAAGGTCGGCCGCATCATCGCCCAGACCGCCGCCAAATACCTCAAGCCGGTGCTGCTGGAACTGGGCGGCAAGAACCCGGTCGTGGTGCTGGACGACGCCGATCTCGATGCCGCCGTCGAAGCAGCCGCCTTCTCGGCCTTCTTCAACCAGGGCCAGATCTGCATGTCGGCCGACCGCATCCTGGTCGACGCCAAGGTCGCCGATGAGTTCACCCGCAAGCTGGCCGCCAAGACCGCGACCCTGAAGGCCGCGCGCAGCGATGCGCCGCTGGCCGGCATGGTCGACCCGGCCGCAGCGAACCGTGTGGAGGCCATGCTGCAGGACGCGCGCGAGCGCGGCGCCAGCGTCACGCAAGCGCAGCAAGGCGTGGATGGCAACATCATGCAGCCGGCCATCGTCGACAAGGTCACGCCCGAGATGCTGGTCTACCAGGAAGAATCCTTCGGCCCCATCGTCTCGGTGCTCCGTTTTGAATCCGACGAGGAAGCGATCCGCCTGGCCAATGACAGCGAGTACGGCCTGTCCTCGGCGGTGTTCAGCCGCGACATCGGCCGCGCGATGGCGGTGGCCCAGCGCATCGAGTCGGGCATCTGCCACATCAACGGCCCGACCGTGCACGACGAGGCGCAGATGCCCTTCGGCGGCGTGAAAGGCAGCGGCTACGGACGCTTCGGCGGCAAGGCGGCGATTGCCGAGTTCACCGACCTGCGCTGGATCACGGTCCAGACCACCCCGCGCCACTACCCGATCTGAGCGGAGGCCGCCATGACCCAATCGACGATTGAGGCAGGCGGCAGCGGTGTGAAGCGTCGCCACGTCGAGCTCGGGAATCCCGAGGTCGCAGCGTTCCAGGTGGGCGACACCTGGCACGTGGACGCCGTCACGCCGCTCGAGCCCGTGCCGCCGCGCTTCACCGACCGCCTGGTCGAAGGCGCGCAGAAATACCCGGACCGCACCCTGGTCGCGCAGCGCGGCCCGGATGGCGAGTGGATTCGCCTGTCCTACGCCGACGTGCTGCAGCGCGTGCGCCGCATCGGCCAGGCCCTGCTCGAGCGCGGCCTGAACGAGGACCGGCCGCTGGTCATCCTGTCCGGGAACGACCTCGAGCACTTCCAGCTCGCGCTCGGCGCCATGTACGCGGGCGTGCCCTATTCGCCGCTGTCGCCGGCCTACTCGCTGGTGGCGACCGATCCGGCCAAGCTGCGCGACCTGATCGAACAGCTCACGCCGGGCGCGATCTACGCGTCGGACGGCAAGGCCTTTGCGCGCGCCATCGACGCCGTGCTGCCGGACGGCGTGGAGCTGATCCTGGCCGGCGGCGACGTCGCGGGCCGCAGCGCGACCAGCCTCGCCTCGCTGCTGGAGACGGAACCCACCACCATCGACGTGCGCAACGCCCAGGTCGGCCCTTCGACCATCGCCAAGTTCCTGTTCACCTCGGGCTCGACCAAGAAACCGAAGGCGGTGATCACCACCCACGGCATGCTCTGCAGTAACCAGCAGATGCTGCTCCAGACCTTCCCCTTCCTCGGCCTGGCCCCGCCGGTGCTGCTCGACTGGCTGCCCTGGAACCACACTTTTGGCGGCAGCCACAACGTCGGCATCGTGCTCTACAACGGCGGCACGCTGTACATCGACGACGGCCGCGCCACGCGCCAGGATTTCGGACGCACCCTGCGCAACCTGCGCGAGATCGCACCGACCGTCTACTTCAACATCCCTGCCGGCTTCGAGATGCTGGCCGAGGCGCTCGAAACCGACGACGTCCTGGCCGCCAACTTCTTCTCGCAGGTGAAGCTGTTCTTCTGCGCCGGCGCCGGCCTGTCCCAGGCCTGCTGGGACCATCTCGACGCGGTGGCATTGAAGCGTTGCGGCGAGACCATCCGCATCATGACCGGCCTGGGCATGACCGAGACCTCTCCCTCCTGCACCTTCGGCACCGGGCCGATCGTGAAAGCGGGCTACGTCGGCGTGCCGGCGCCCGGCTGCAAGGTCAAGCTGGTCCCGGTCGGCGACAAGCTCGAGGCGCGCTTCCACGGCCCCCACGTCACCCCGGGCTACTGGCGTGCGCCCCACCTGACCGCCGAGGCCTTCGACGAGGACGGCTACTACTGCACCGGCGACGCCCTGCGCTTCGTCGACCCGAGCCAGCCGACGCTGGGCTTCATGTTCGACGGGCGCATCGCCGAGGACTTCAAGCTCAGCTCGGGGACTTTTGTCAGCGTCGGGCCGCTGCGCGCACGCGTCATCAGCCAAGGCGCACCCTATGTGCAGGACGCGGTGGTGACGGGCCTGAACCGCGCCACGATCGGGCTGCTGGTCTTCCCGCGCCTGGACCACTGCACCGAACTCTCGGGCCTGCCGGCCGGTACGCCTGCCGCCGAGGTGCTGGCCAGCGAACCGGTGCGCAGCCACTTCAAGCGCCTGCTCGACACGCTGAACGTCGACGCCAGCGGCTCCTCGAAGCGGATCGAACGGATGCTGCTGCTGTCCGAGCCGCCTTCGATCGACCACCGCGAGCAGACCGACAAGGGGTCGATCAACCAGGCCGCGGTATTGAACCGGCGCGCGGCCCTGGTCGATGCGATGTACGACGGAACGGAGACTCAGACCATTGTGAGCAACTGAGAGCAGCTAGCGGCACCTATACCTACAACGAGGAGACGACATGAAACTGAAGACCCTGGCCTGCATCGGCCTTGCATTCCTGCCCTTCGCCAGCGGCGGCGCTTACGCCCAGAATGGCGACACCATCAAGATCGGCGTCATCGCCGCCCTGACCGGACCGTTCGTCAACATCGGCAAGCCTTTCGAGGACGGCATCAAGACCTACATGAAGCAGCACGGCGATACGGTCGCCGGCAAGAAGATCCAGGTCATCTACCGCGACGACGGCGGCAGCAACGTCGAGCTGTCCAAGCGCGCGGCCCAGGAGCTGATCGGACGCGAGAAGGTCAGCTTCCTGATCGGCTTCTCGCTGACCCCGAGCGCGCTGGCCGTGGCCCCAGTGGCAACGCAAGGCAAGACGCCGATGATCGTCATGAACGCGGTTACCACCGGCATCACCGCGAAGTCGCCCTACATGCTGCGCACCTCGATGACGATGCAGCAGATGACCGAGCCCTTCGGCACCTGGACCGCGCAGAACAAGATCAGCAATGTGTATTCGCTGGTGACCGACTACAGCACCGGCCACGATGCCGAGGCCAAGTTCGCCAAGGGCCTGCAGGAGGCGGGCGGCAAGATCGTCGGTTCCTCGCGCGTGCCGCTGGCGAACCCCGACTATTCGCCGTTCGTCCAGCGCGTGAAGGACCAGAAGCCGGACGCCCTGTTCTTCTTCGCTCCTGGCGCGGAAGACGGCGCCGGCCTGCTGAAGGCCTTCAGCGACAAGGGCCTGGACAAGGCCGGCATCAAGTTCCTGGGCGTGGGCGACATGACCAGCGACCACCCGACGCTCGAAGCCCTGGGCGACCGCGCGCTGGGCGCGGTGACGGTGCTGAACTACTCGACGGCCCTGGACAACGAAGCGAACAAGAGCTTCCTCAAGGCCTATGCCGACGCCAATCCGGGCCGTCCCGCGCCGACTTTCGTCACCGTGGCCGCCTACGACACCATGGGCATGATCTACGAGACCGTGCGCAGGCTGAACGGCAAGGTCACCGGCGACGCCGCCGTGAAGACCCTGTCGGGCATGAAGTGGAACAGCCCGCGCGGCCCGATCAGCATCGACCCGAAGACCCGCGACATCGTCCAGAACATGTACATCCGCGAGGTCAAGAAGGTCAACGGCAAGCTGGTCAACCAGCCGATCGGCGTCCTCAAGGACGTGATGCCCGACTAAGCGTCTCCCTCTTTTACCCTGTAGTGCAGGTCCTGCCGCAGTCCGGTCCCCGGGCTGCGCTGGACCGGTTCGTCCCGACGTTTCGCGCATCACGCCCTTCATACGGTTCGCAACAGGAGAACAGACATGCACCTCAAGCATTCCAGAACACTCGGCGCCGCCGTCGCCGCCATCACCCTGCTCGGTCTCGCCGGCTGCAGCGACAACGACAACGACCACGAGGTGCCGGCGCCGCAGCAGCCGCCCCCGGTCGCCCAACTGCCCCAGCTGGCGCCGGCGGTCGGCGCGACCCTGGGCGCCTGCACCGAACTGGTCACCCGCGTCAACATTCCCGACACGACGATTACCGCCGCCAACGAGATCGCGGCCGGCACCCTGACCGTCGCCGGCAAGCCGGTCGCCGCCCACTGCCAGGTGCTGGGCCAGATGTTCCGCCGCGTCAGCCCCGTGGACAACAAGAGCTATGCGATCGGCTTCGAGATGCGCCTGCCGGCCAACTGGAACGGCCGCTTCTTCTACCAGGCCAACGGCGGCGTCGACGGCAGCGTGGTCACGGCCGCAGGTCCCGTGGGCGGCGGTGGACCGCTCGACAACGCACTGAACCAGGGCTTCGCCGTGATCAGCTCGGACGCCGGCCACGGCGCACCGACGCCCTTCTTCGGCATCGACCCGCAGGCGCGCCTGGACTATGGCTACCAGGCCGTCGCCAAGCTGACCCCGATGGCGAAAAGCCTGATCCGGGTCGCCTACGGCAAGGCGCCCGACCGCTCCTACATCGGCGGCTGCTCGAACGGCGGACGCCACACCATGGTGGCGGCGGCGCGCTACGCCGAGCAGTACGACGGCTACCTGGTCGGCAATCCAGGCTACCGCCTGCCGCTGGCGGCGCTGGCCAACATCGCCGGCGCCAAGACCTATGCCTCGCTCGCCTCGACCCCGGGCGACCTGCCGACCGGCTTCACCCAGGCCGAGCGCGCGCTGGTGTCGAACGCAGTGCTGGGCAAGTGCGATGCGCTCGACGGCGCGGCCGACGGCCTGGTCCAGGACACGGGCGCCTGCCAGGCTGCCTTCAACCTGGAACGCGACGTGCCGACCTGCAGCGGAGAGCGCAACGGCACCTGCCTGTCCGCCGCCCAGAAGACCGGCATCGCCGCCCTGTTCGCGGGCGCGAAGACCGAATCCGGCAAGACGATCTACACCAGCTTCCCGTACGACGCCGGCCTGGCCACGAATGGCTGGGCGAGCTGGAAGTTCGGCGCGCCGATCGACCGCGATTCCGGGGCCGTCGCCTTCATCTGGGCGGTGCCGCCGGAAGACCCGGCCACCTTCAACGGCCGCGACTTCGTCCTGAACGCCAACCTGGACAGCCTGCTGGCGCGCACCAACGCGACGAATGCCACCTATACCGAGAGCGGGACTTCCTTCATGACGCCGCCGGACGGCGCCAACCTGTCCACGCTGAAGAACCGCGGCGCCAAGATGCTGGTCTACCACGGCACCAGCGACCCGATCTTCTCGAGCGACGACACCACGGCCTGGTACGAGGCGCTACGGGCGACGAACGGCGGCGACGCCTCGAACTTCGCGCGGTATTTCCGCGTGCCCGGCATGAACCACTGCTCGGGCGGGCCGGCGACCGACCAGTTCGACATGCTCACGCCGCTGGTGAACTGGGTCGAAAAAGGCCAGGCGCCCGACAGCGTGCTGGCCAGCGCGCGCGGTGCGGGCAATGCCGGCGGCGCGAATGGCGAGTTGCCGGCGGCGTGGTCGGCGACCCGTACGCGGCCGCTGTGCCCGTATCCGAAGGTGGCGCGCTACAAGGGCAGCGGCAACGTCGAGGAGGCGGCGAGCTTCAGTTGTCAGTGAGAGCATGAGGCGGTGAGGCCCCTGGTTCTTCGTAGGGTGGACTCCCGAGTCCACGCTGTTTCACAGCTTGCGGTCCGTGGTATCACCGACGAGCCGGTCAATAATGAAGGCGCCGATTCGCCGCTGGTGAGACCGCGTGGACTCGAGAGCCCACCCTACGAAAACCGCGTCGCTACCGCCTTAGAAACTCCGTCGCCTGCGCCGCCGACATCGGCCGGCTGAACAGGAAGCCCTGGAACAGGTCGCAGTTGGCCGCCGCCAGCGCGGCGTGCTGCTCGCTCGTCTCGACGCCCTCGGCCACCACGTGCATGTCGAGCTTGTGGGCCAGGGCCATGATGCCGGCGCACAGGTCCGCATCCTTGGGGTCGTCGGCGATGTTCTGTACGAAGGAGCGGTCGAGCTTGAGGTAATTCACCGGCAACTGCCGCAGGTAGGCCATCGACGAAAAACCGGTGCCGAAGTCGTCGATCGACAGCGTGACCCCGCCGCGCCTGAGCCGGGTCAGGATGTCGATCGCCAGTTCGGGATCGGACATCATCATCGATTCGGTCAGTTCCATCTCCAGGCTGCCGGGCGCGAGCGCGTGCCGGCGGATGGTCTCGAACACATAGTCCGGCAGCTCGGCGCTGGTGAGCTGGCTGGTCGAGAGGTTCACCGCCACCGGCACCTCGCCCATGCCCTCGGTGCGCCAGTGGGCGATCTGGCGGCAGGCTTCGTCGATCACCCAGCGGCCCAGGCCCAGCAGCAGGCCGAGCTGCTCGGCCAGGGGGATGAAACGGTCCGGCGCGACCAGGCCGACGCCGGGACGGTTCCAGCGAATCAGGGCCTCGAAACCGGCCACCGTGCCGTCGCGCCGCATCTTCGGCTGGTAGTGCAGGGTGAATTCGCCCGAGCCCATCGCGGCGCGCAGGTCGCGCTCGAGCGCCACCCGCTCGGCCACGGTGGCGCCGAGCGAGCGCGAGTAGAAGCGGTACTGGTCGCGTCCGTTGTCCTTGGCGGAATACATGGCCGCCTCGGCCCGGCCCAGCAGTTCGTTGGCGCAGTTGCCGTCCACGCCAGACAGGCTGATGCCGGCGCTGAAGGTCAGGTGCAGGGCTTGCTGCAGTACCGGATAAGGCTGGGACAGGAAGGCGCGGATCTCCTCGATCTCGTGCGCCAGGTCCTCGATCGATCCGGTCAGCGGGAGCGTAAAGGCGAACTCGTCGCCCGACAGGCGCGCCAGGTGGCCGATGCCGACGCCGCACTGCTGCAGGCGCGCGGCGACCAGCCGGATCAGCTGGTCGCCCACCGCCTGCCCGAAGTTGTTGTTGATGTACTTGAACTGGTCCAGATCGAAGATCGCCACTGCCAGCCGCGGAGCGCCCGGGCCGGCCGCCAGCAGGTGCTCGTCGAGCGTGCTCTCGAACTTGAAGCGGTTGGCCAGCCCGGTCAGCGAATCGGTCACGCGCTCGTGTTCGAGCCGCCGGCGCAGGCCGCGCAGCTCCGTGATCTCGGTCGACAGGCCGAGCACGCACACCGGTTGCCCTGGCAGGTCGAGCACGATCTTGCGCGTCCAGAACACGTGCCTGTTGCCCCGGGCGTCCGTCACCACCTCCTCGACCGCCTGTGACCGGCCGGCGAGCACGGCGCGGTCGTTCTCCTGCAGCGGCCCGACGATCTCGGGTGGCAGGAAGTCGCCATCGGTGCGTCCGATCAGCTCGTCGAGCTCGACACCCATGATCTCCAGCACGCGCCGGTTCGCATACAGGTAGCGGCCTTCGCGGTCCTTCATGTAGATGGAGCTGTCGACGTTGGAGAGAATCGTGTCGAACAGGATGTTCCGTTTGATGAGCTCGTCGACCGTGCGACGCTCTTCGGTGATGTCGGTCGAGATGCCGCACAACCCGATGACATGGCGCTGGGCGTCGAACAGCGGCAGCTTGACCGTACGAAAGACCCGGCGTCCCCGCTCGGGCAGGTAGAGCACCTCGTCGCGCTCGAGCTTGGCGCCGGTGGCGAACACTTCGCGGTCGGTGACGATAATGGTGTCGCAACGCGTCAGGTCGACGAAGTCGCCGTCGCCGCGGCCGACGATCGCGGACGGCTCGGCATTGAAGACCAGCCCGAGCGCGCGATTGGCGAACAGGTAGCGGCCATCCACGTCCTTGACGTAGAAGCAGGCATCGAGGTTGTCGACCAGCGTCCACAGGCTCTGCAGCGGCCCGGGAGCGGCCGGCCCGGCCTCTGGCGACGGGTCCATGCGGGAGCCTCCGGTGGCGAACAGGGGCGCGGCACGCCCCGACAGGCGCGCGCGGTCTCGCCCGTGCCCGGGAACAGTGTAATGCTGCCGGCCGCTTGACCAAAGCGCAAGACGCCACGTGTGGCGAAAACAGCAGCGGACAGTGTTCGACCACCGGCCGCGAGACCGAGTTCAGTTTGCCGGCCTGCGGCCGCCCGGCTTATTTGGTGACGGCCAGGACCGTACGGCGTCCGCCCTTGAAGGTGTACAGGGTGATGGTGCCGTCGCGGATGTCGCCGCGCGCGTCGAAAGCGATCGGTCCGGTGACGCCTTTCGTTTCGATCTTCGCCAGCACCGGCAGGTATTTCGCGGGCGCGGAGGAGCCGGCCTTGACCATGGCCTCGGCCATCGTCATCACGGCGTCATAGGCGTAAGGCGCGTTGATCTGGACATCGATGCCGAAGCGCTTCCTGTAGTCGGCGCGGAACCGGTCCATCGCCGCCTTGCCGGCCGCATCCACGCCGCCGGCCTCGGCGCAGAACACCTGGCCATCCGCCATGGCCCCGCCCGACAGCTTGTGGATCTCGTCCGAGCAGATACCGTCGCCGCCCATCATCCTGACGTTCATGCCGAGCTGCTTCATCTGGCGCAGCATGGGACCGGCCACCGCGCTCATCCCGCCGAAGAAGACCAGGTCGGGCTTCTGGGCGCGAATCTTGGTCAGGATGGCGCTGAAGTCGCTCGCCTTGTCGTGCGTGAACTCGCGCGCGACGATGGTGGCGCCCTGCTGGCGCAGGCCCCTGGAAAACTCCATGACCAGGCCCTGGCCGTAGGCGGTGCGGTCGTCGATCACGGCGACGCGGCGCGCGCCCATGTCCTTGACCGCGTAGCGGCCCAGCGCCTGGCCCAGCTGCACGTCGTTGGCGACCACGCGGAAGGCCGTGCTGAAGCCCTGCTGGGTGTATTTCGGGCTGGTGCTCGACGGCGAGATCTGCGGGATGCCGGCCTGGTTGTAGATCTTCGAGGCGGGGATCGTGGTGCCCGAGGTCTCGTGGCCGACCACGCCGTTGACGCGCTGGTCGACCAGTTTCTGGGCCACGTTGGTGGCCTGCTTCGGGTCGCCGCCATCGTCCTCGGCCACCAGCTCGAAGCGCACCTTCTTGCCGGCGATCGCCACGCCGCGCGCGTTCAGTGCCTCGACCGCCATGCGGGCGCCGTTTTCGGTGTCCTTGCCAAAATAGGCAACCGGACCGGTGACGGCGGCCGAGTGGCCGATCCTGACGACTTCCTGGGCATTGGCGAGTCCGGCGACGGACAGGATGGCGGCGGCGATGGCGTGCTTCTTCATTGGTTCCTCATTGTTCGATATTGCTGCGCGTCGAGAGCGCGAAAGGAGCAACTATAGCAAGGATGCGCCATCCGGGTGCGGCGTCCTCAGCCGAGGGCGCAGCACATGTAGAGGGCGACCGGGGGATAGCTGGCCAGCGCCAGCCGCGCCGGCTCGTCGGCGCAGACGGTCTCGCGAAAGCCCAGCCGCGCCCAGAAGCGTTGCGAATCCTGCACCGACACCAGGGCGCAGTAACCCAGCCCTTCTTCGCGCGCAAGCCGCTGCAGCCGTTCGACGAGTTGGCGCGCCAGGCCACGGCCGGCGACGGCCGGGGATACCGACAGGTCGTGGATGTAGAGCGTGTCGCCCTCTTCAAGCACCGCGAAGTGGGCGTCCAGCGGCGTGACCGCGCCCTGGCTGCTGCGGTAGGCGAATACATAGGCGCAGACCTTGCCGCCACACTCGGCGACAAACGAGGTCGCGCCGGCGGCGCGGATGCGCGAGCGCACCACTTCGCTTGCTTCCTGCATGACGGGCGGGTAGCAGGCTGCCTGGACGGCCAGGACGGCGTCAAGGTCGTCTTCGCGGATGGATCGGAGGTTGATGGGGTCGTGCAGGAACATGCTGATGCTTGGGAACAAAAACACCATGCTAACGGCTAGCGCCGGGTTTGCCCAGCCGCAGGGCCGGCGCCCCTGCCCTTGCACAGCGTATCTGTTGCCATCCAGCATTTGTTTCCGCACGATTTGACGCGGCCCGGTAGCGATGGCATTGCTTGCGGCATACTGGCGTCTCATCCCCAACGCATCGGTCGGAACCCGGCGCCAGCCGCGGGTGTCCCGGAAAGGCGAGCATGACAACGCAGGAGCCCCAGCACGGCGCCCAAGGTGTTCAGAATGGCCAGGTCGCGGAACTGCCCTTCCGCACCCTGCTGTACCGCTTCATCTTCTTCGACTGGCTGTTCGCCGACGTCGGCCGGGCACGCAACGCCATCGAGCGCCACGCCGCCTTCCAGCACAACCGGCGCATGAGCAAGTACCTGCCGGTCTACCTGCGCCGCTGGTCCTTCCTGACCGCCTTCGACTTCATGCTCGGCTTCGTGCTCGAGCGCGCGCTGCAGGCGACCCTGCTGTCGGCCTGGTTCTTCACCTGGTCGTGCATCACGGCGACCGGCATGGTCGTGATTACCGTGGCCTGGGTGTTCCTGAGCCAGCCCCCGCAGTCGTGAACGCGCCAGGGGTGCCGGCAATTGCCCCCTGGCTAGTAATGCCGTTCAGTTAAACCGTAGTCGTAGGGGGGCACGGAGTGCCCACGCGTTACGCACGTGGCCGGCAGTCACATGCGGCCACATTTCGCCCGCAAAGTGTGCAATGGAAGCGGGCCAGGATTGACCTTAGCGGGCGAGAAGTTCCTGGCGGCAGACGAAGGAGGCGCACGTAACGCGTGGGCACGGAGTGCCCACCCTACGATGCCTCCCCGAACCAAGCTATTTCCAGCTTAACTAAACGGTATTACCCCCTGACTAGGGAACTTTATTTCGTCCATACGCAACAGTTCAACAAAACCGAGGCTTGACACCGAACTATATTCGGCCTACAGTCAGGTCAATGTCTATCCAACTGCATCTGCCGACTTCCCTACCTGCCGCTGGCGCGCTATCGCTAGCGTCGCTACTACTACGCGCGTAATCACCGCCGCCGCGTCCGGCGCATTGCCGGATTCACTAAGTAGTCAGAGGAAAGTTGTACGATGCAAGTCTTCATCCACTCCACGATTTCGTTCACCAGCAAGGCAGCACTGCTGTTGCCGGCTGCACTGCGCCTCCTGCCGGGCGCGCTAAACCTACCGATCGGTTGCCGGGCCTAGCGTTCCGTGGCCCGTCCGGCAGCCCCCGCCACATTCCGCCTTCCGAGGCAGTTCCGTTTTTATCGTTTTCAAGCAGGAGCATCGATCATGTTGAGCAACCCAGCCGCCAAATACCGTCCCTTCCCCGCCATTGCCCTCGAAAACCGCCAGTGGCCGGGCAAGACCATCACCCGCCCGCCGATCTGGATGAGCACTGACCTGCGCGACGGTAACCAGGCGCTGATCGAGCCGATGAGCCCGGAGAAAAAGCTGCGCTTTTTCCAGATGCTGGTGAAGATCGGCCTGAAGGAGATCGAAGTGGGCTTCCCTTCGGCCTCGCAGACCGACTTCGACTTCGTGCGGATGCTGGTAGAAGACAATCACATCCCCGACGACGTCAGCATCATCGTCCTGACCCAGGCGCGCGATGAACTGATCCGCCGCACCGTGGAGTCCGCCGTCGGCGCCAAGCGCGCCATCGTCCACATCTACAATTCGGTGGCGCCGGTATTCCGCCGCGTGGTGTTCGGCATGGAACGCGACGAGATCGTGCAGATCGCCGTCAACGGCACACGCCTGATCAAGGAACTGGTGGCGGCCCATCCGCAAACGCAATGGGGCCTGGAGTATTCGCCGGAATCGTTCTCGACCACCGAACTCGATTTCTCGAAGCAGATCGTCGATGCCGTCAGCGCCGTCTGGCAGCCGACGCCGGCGAACCCGATGATCGTCAACCTGCCCTCGACCGTCGAAGCGGCGACGCCGAACGTCTACGCCGACCAGATCGAATGGATGTGCCGCAACCTGGAACGCCGCGATTCGCTCGTGATCAGCGTGCACCCGCATAACGACCGCGGCACCGCCGTGGCCGCCGCCGAGCTGGCGGTGATGGCCGGCGCCGACCGCGTCGAAGGCTGCCTGTTCGGGAACGGCGAGCGCACCGGCAACGTCGACCTGGTGACCCTGGCCATGAACCTCTACACCCAGGGCGTGCACCCGGGCCTGGACTTCTCCGATATCGACGCCGTGCGCCAGCTGGTCGAGGAATGCAACCAGTTGCCGGTGCACCCGCGCCATCCGTATGCCGGCGACCTGGTATTCACCGCCTTCTCGGGCTCGCACCAGGACGCAATCAAGAAGGGCTTCGCCCAGCAGAAAGCCGATGCAATCTGGGAAGTCCCTTACCTGCCTATCGACCCGCAGGACCTGGGCCGCAGCTACGACGCCGTGATCCGCGTGAACAGCCAGTCCGGCAAAGGCGGAATGGCGTATCTTCTGGAGCAGGAATACGGCCTGCAATTGCCGCGCCGCCTGCAGATCGAATTCTCGCGCGTCGTGCAGCAGCTGGCCGACAGCAGCGGCCGTGAGATCGCGGCAAGCGACATTCACGCCCTGTTCCAGCGCGAGTACCTGGAAAACGAGGCGCCCTACCGCTACATCTCGCATCGCATGACCGAAGACAGCACGGGCGAGCAGCCGGTACAGATCGAAATCACCGCAATGCACGAGCGGGTGCAGGCCGTGCGCCGCGGCGCCGGCAACGGCCCGATCGACGCTTTTGTGAACGCCCTCGGCCTGGACATCCGCCTGATGGACTATCACGAACACTCGATCGGCTCGGGCGCGAATGCGCGCGCGGCCTGCTATGTCGAGCTGCGCGTCGGTAGCGGCCAGACCCTGTTCGGCGCCGGCATCGACAGCAATATCGTGACCGCCTCCTTCCGCGCCGTGCTGTCGGCAGTGAACCGCCACCTGGCAGCCCAGGGCCAGGCGGCGCCCGCGGCCATCGCGGCGTAAGAAGCGCCATAAAGTCCCTGATCCGTGGTCGTCGTTGCGGCGATGGCCACGGAGGGCACCGTACCGATATAATCGGACTCGGCCGTGCATCTGGCGCGGCGCGTCCATTTATCGGAAAGCCCATGAAGAAAGCTCCGCACCTTCCCCCGTCCCTGCTTCTGTCCCCGCTCCTGTCTCTATTTCTGCTCGCATCCGGCGCCGCCACGGCCGCCGACGATGCGACCGTCCTGAAATGCCGCGCGCTGCCCGACAGCGCCCAGCGCCTTGCCTGCTACGACGCGATGCCGGTCGGCGCCGCGCCGCTCGTCGCTTCCCCTGCCGCCGCCTCGACCGCACCGGCCCCAGCCCTTGCCGCCGCGCCGGCCCGCGCGGCCGAACAGAACTTCGGCATGGAGAAGGCAGCGAAGAAGCAGGAGCCGGAGTACCTCGAGAGCAGCATCGTCGGCGACTTCGACGGCTGGGAAGGCAACACGCGGATCACGCTGGCCAACGGCCAGGTCTGGCGCATCGTCGACGGCAGCACGGCCGTGCTGCCGCAACTGCATAACCCGAAGGTACGCATCAAGCGCGGCATGTTCGGCGCGCTGTACTTCCAGGTCGTCGGCCAGAACAACATGGCCCGCGTGCGCCGGGAACAATAAAGGCGGCAAGCAGGCCACGCGCAAGCGCCCGTCTGCCCATCCTTGCCGCACCAGCCGTTTTTGACAGCGAGACTCCCATGAAGAAGAGCGAAGCCAGGCGGCAGGCCATCCTGGATGCGGCAACGGACGTGTTCCACGAGTCCGGTTTCGACCGCGCCTCGATGTCGGACATCTGCAACCGCGTCGGCTATTCGAAGGCGACCGTGTACGGCTATTTCAAGTCGAAGGAAGAGCTGCTGGTTGCCATCGCCCTCGTTGCGGCCGAGGCCGAATTCGAGGTGGCGCGGGCGGCGCTGGAGGAACCCGTGGCCGACCTCGGCGCGGCGCTGGCGCACTTCGGGCGCCGCTTCCTCGGCTTCACCTGCTCGCCCGAGGCGCTGGCCATGCGGCGCCTCACTCTGGCCGAGGCGCCGCGTGCAGGCCTCGGCAACGAGTGTTACGATCTCGGTCCGGGCCGGGTCACCGCGCTGCTGGCGGCCCTGCTGCACGACGCCATGGAAGCCGGCCACCTGCGCGTGGCCGGCAGCGAACTGGCGGCGCGCCACCTGAAGGCCCTGCTCGATGCCGAATGGGGCGAACGCCTGCTGTACCGGACGCTCGATGCGCCATCTTCCGAGCAGATCGAGGGCGCCGCCGAGCGCGCCGTGGCCGCCTTCATGGCCGCCTACCGCCCGGCCGCAGCCCGGCGTCCCGATTGAAAAACACCTGAACGATGAAGAAACTGTGTTTGACCCTCCTGCTCGGCCTGCACCTTGGCGCCGGCGCGGCAGACCTGAACAATGGACAGCGGCTGTTCGCTTCGCGCTGCTCGTCCTGTCACCATGTCGGCCCGTCCGCGCACTCTGGCTTCGGTCCGCAGCTCAATGCCCTCTTCGGCCGCCGCGCCGGCAGCCTGCCGGGTTACGGCTATTCGACGGCGATGAAGCGCTCGAACATCGTCTGGTCCGACAAGACCCTCACAAGCTTCCTGGACGACCCGGACGACCTGGTTCCGGGCACCAAAATGCGCTTCTGGGGCATGAGCAACGAGAAGCAGGTGGCCGACCTGCTGGCCTACCTGCGCAGCCAGCAGCGGGTGCCGGCGCGCTGAGGCCGACGCCCGGCGAACACCGGCCCGCACCATGCAGATCGCACTTGCCACCGCCGCCGACGCCTCCCGCCTGTACGAGGTATGGGAATCGTCGGTACGGGCGACCCATCATTTCCTGCCTGAGGAGGCAATCATCAAGCTGGCGCCGGTCGTGCGCGAGCTCCTGCTCGGCTTTTCCCCGATTCACTGCATCCGCGACGAGCATGGAAGCGCCTACGCTTTCATGGGCACGAGCGGAACCATGCTCGAGATGCTGTTCGTCGATCCCGCCCGGCGCGGCGGCGGCGCCGGCCGGTTGCTGACCAGCTTCGCCATCGACCGGCTCGGCGTGACGCAGGTCGACGTCAACGAAGACAACACCCAGGCACGCGGCTTCTACGAACGCCTGGGTTTTCGCCAGCACGGACGCTCGCCAACCGATGGGTTCGGCGAACCCTATCCGATCCTGCACCTGCGGCTCGTGAAGTGACTCGGCCGATGCGCGACTTCGTGGAACGGTAGTCCGAGCCGACAGGCCTGCCGGCCTGGACCCGCATCAAAGGCGGCGGGTGGCGCGACAGAGCGCGACATGTCAATACAATTTTACTAAGCTTCGGTCCGGCTTCTTCGCGATAATGTCCAGCTTTCCTTTCCTGGACCGACTGCCGACATGCGCGCCCTCACCGACACCGACACACCTTCCCGCCTGCGCCGCCTTCCCGCATCGCTGGCCTTGCTGTCCGCCGCGGCCCTCTTGAGTGCCTGCGGCGGCACCGGCGGCGATGCGGCGCCGTCCCAGCCTGTCCCGCCGCCGCCCGCCAAGCTGGCGATCCCCCTGCCGGGCCTGTCGCTGGTCAAGCTGCGCAGCGAGGGCGAGACCTGGGTGGCCATGACCGAGAAGCCGCACGGCTTCATGGATGAAACCATCATGGAGCGCCGCCTCGAGATCTCGGACGCCGCCGGCGCCAGGGCCCATGCGTGGACGCCGCCGCCGGGCTGGACCCTGGTCGACTTCGCCCTGCATCCGCAGCGCGAGATCTCGGCCGTGCTGTCGAACGGGACGACGCTCAGGCTGGTGCGCCTCGACGACAAGGGTGGGCAATTGGCGATGCAGGACGTGCGCGACCCCGGCCTCGCCCAGGATCCGTATTTCGGTCTCCCGGGCGAGGTGCGCGACCGCAGCGCAATGGCGCCGCTGAAGACCCGCGACGCAGTGCGCATCGCGCCCGCCGGCACGGCCCTGGGCCTTGCACTGCGCAGCGGCGGCAACGGCGTCGTCGCCTACCGCTTCGACTACGCCGGTGGACGCTTCACGCAGCGCTGGCGCACTCTCGTCGAACCCGGCATCTACCTCGACGGCAACCGCCCGACGAGCGGCAGCTACGACCCGTTCGAAGGCGTCGACAATCACTGGAAGCTGGTCATGGACATGGACGCACGCGGGCGCATGGCGGTCGGCGTACTGGTGTCAGGCCGCTCCGACCTGGCCCTCGCGCACCGCCAGACCTTCGACGAGCCCCTGCCGGCCGGCTTCACCGACGGCGTGCTGCTGACCGTGCTCGACGAACAGGGCATGCGCGCGCGCGCACTGGCCATCGACAACGGCGGCAAATCCGAGGTCCACGCGCTCAGGTGGGCCGACGATACGGTACTGGTCGCAGGCCGGGTGCGCAGCACCCGTGCGGCGGACGGCAGCGGCTGGGACGGCTACGTCGCGCGCACGGGCGGCGCAACCGGCCTGCTTTCCTGGCGCCGGGTCGACGTCGATCGCGGCGACGCCATCCTCGACCTGCTGCCGCTGGCGGCGAATGCCGTGCTGCTCGCCGGCGCCACCGGCTACACGCAGAACCCGGGCGGCGAGAGTGTCTCCGATACCAGCGCGCCCCTGCTGGCGCGCTTCGACACCGCCACTGGCGCCATGACACGCATCGCACTGCCTGCCGGGCCGCGCGGCAACCAGGCGCGCGCGCTGGCGTCCTACCGCACCCGCTGGCTGGTCGGCGGCATGGAAAACGTCCCTGGCACGCACAGCGCCGACCAGGACCCGCGCCTGCTCACGACCGACGCCTGGTTGCGCGAAATCGACACCGTGCGCTGAAGCGAGCCCAGCAGATCAACCCGATCAGCCCGGCGCGGGGCGGGCAAGCCGGTACAGCACGTGGCGCGACAGCCGGTGCCCGGGCGGCAGCGCCGGGTGGGCGAAGTCGGCCGCGGGGTCGTGGCGCAGCCCCAGGCGTTCCATGACGCGGCGCGAACGCACGTTCCCGGGTACGGTGAACGAGACGATTTCTTCCAGTCGCAGCTGGTCGAAGCCGAATGCGATGCAGGCGCGGGCGCCTTCGGTGGCGTAGCCCTGTCCCCAGTGGGCCGTCCCCAGGCGCCAGCCCAGTTCGAAACAGGGCGCGAAGGGCTGGTCGAAAGCCTGGTGCTTCAGGCCCACGAAACCGAGCAGCACGTCGCTGCCGTGCAAGGTCGCGGCGAAGTAGCAGGTGCCGTGGCGCTCGTACAGGGCGTTCTGCATGGCGGCGAACTCGGACGCCTGCTGCCGGCTCACGGGGCCAGGCAGGTATTCGTAGACGGCCGGATCGGCGTTCAGGCGAACGAACTGGTCGATGTCGTCCTCGCGCCAGGTGCGCAGGGACAGACGGGCAGTGCGAAGGATTTCCATGGCTGGTTTCGATCGTGGCGTGTCGGATAGCGCGCATTGTATGCGAGCCTTACATCGGTGGCATCATTGCCTGCCCCTTTCTGCGCAGGCTCGGGAGCCCACCCTGCACAATTCGCCAGGGTTTCGTAGGGTGGGCACCTGTGCCCACGCTGTCTCACCCTTTGCATCGAGCCGACGCGGCCGTAGACCGTCAGCTCAGGCTACGTCCGCACTGCGCGCCAGATTGCTCCTTACCCTCTGCAGCAAACCATGCAACTGCTCCCGCTCGCCCTCGCTCAGCCCGCTCAAGCCCTGCTCCGACAACGCCGCCCCGATCGCATCGAGCTGCGCATGCAGCGCCCGCCCCGTCTCGCTCAGGTAGAGCCGCGTGCTGCGCCGGTCGGCCTCGTCCGCGCTCGCATCGAGCAGTCCCCTGTCGCGCAGACCGCGGATCAGCCGCGTCAGCTGGGCCTTGTCGCGTCCCGAATGCGCGACCAGGTCGCTCAGCGTCGCGCCCGGCTCGCGTGCGAAGAAACGCAGTACCTTGCTCTCCATGTGGGTCAGTTCGTGCTCGCCGCCGGCGAAGGCGCGGAACTGCTGCGAGCGGTAGAGGTGCATGATCGAATGGATGGCATCGAACACGTCGCCGACCGTGCCGGACGGCTGCCCGGACGGATTTTGATTGACTTTATCAACTTGTTTTCTCATAATAGGAGACATTATCAACTAATTGGGTGAAACATGGAACAGCAACATCACCGCCAGGTCCAGCGCGTGCGCCATGAGTTGCGCATGCGCGAAGTGGTCGTCGCGAGCGTGACCCCGATCGGCGCGCATTTCGTCGCCGTCACCTTCCAGGGCGAAGCGCTGGCCGACTTCGTCTCGCTGTCCTTCGACGACCACGTGAAGTTCATGTTCGATGGCGAAGACGGAACGCAGGTGCGGCGGGACTACACGCCGCGCCGCTTCGACCCGGAAGCGCGCGAACTCACGATCGAGTTCGCCCTGCACGGCGAGGGCGCGGCCTCGAACTGGGCGCGCCGCGCCAGGCCGGGGCACAAGGCCATCGTCGGCGGGCCGCGCGGCTCGATGATCGTGCCGATGGCGTTCGACTGGTACCTGCTCGCGGGTGACGCCACCGCCCTGCCGGCGATGCGCCGCCGCCTCGAGGAACTGCCGGCGGGCAGCCGCGCCATCGTGGTCGCCGCGGCGGGCGACGGCGACCGCCTGCCCTTCGGCGGGGCTGCGGATGTCCAGGTTGATTGGGTCGAGGACGACGATGCCCTGGTCGAACGCGTGCGCGCGCTGGCCCTCCCCGACGGCGCAGGCTTTGCCTGGGGCGCGGGCGAAGCCGCGGCGATGCGCCGGCTGCGCGCCGTGCTGGCCGAGGAAAAAGGCATCGCCAGGGACGCGATGCGGGTGTCGGCCTACTGGAAACAGGGTGTGGCGGACCACCATGAGAACCTCGAATAAGGCGCCTGGCATACAGGCGCGCCGGGCGCGCTAGCGCTTCCTCGGGTGCAGCGCCTGGCGGGCGCGCTTTCTTTCCTCGGCTTTGGCGAAGCGCCGCTTCTGGTCTTCCGATTCCGGCATCAGCGCCGGCACCGGCTGCGGCTTGCGCTGCTCGTCCACCGCCACCATCGTGAAGTAGCAGCTGTTCGCATGGCGCACCGTGCGCTGCTGGATGTTCTCGGTGACGACGCGGATGCCGACCTCCATCGAACTCGTCCCGGTGTAGTTGACCGAGGCCAGGAAGGTCACCAGTTCGCCTACGTGGATGGGCTCCAGGAACATCACCTGGTCCACCGACAGCGTCACCACATAGGAGCCCGAGTAGCGGCTGGCGCAGGCATAGGCCACGCTGTCGAGGAACTTCAGGATGGTGCCGCCGTGGACATTGCCCGAAAAGTTGGCCATGTCCGGTGTCATCAGCACCGTCATGCTCAGTTCGTGGATGGGTCTGCCGTGTTGGTCGTTCATGGTGCGCCACGATGCTGGAAGTGAAAACCCATTGTAGCGCCAATCCGGATTACTTTCTGCAACGCAAAATATTCGGCAGACGGCGCCGCATTTGCGGCCGGAAATACGAAGTGCACAACAAATCGTCCGAATTGACCGATAATGTCGGTTTTGCGGGCGTCGCCACGCCCATTCCGCCGTTTCTGGAGACTGTATGAACAACGAAGGCCAATCGACGCTGTCGATCGAAAAATCCTTGATCCCCATGCCACCCGCGGAGCGCTCGGCGCTGCTGCAGAACCCGGGCTTCGGCCGCGCGTTCAGCGACCACATGGTCACGATCCGCTACACCGAAGGCCGTGGCTGGCACGACGGCAAGGTCGAGGCGCGCGCCAACCTGCCGCTCGATCCGTCGACCATGGTGCTGCACTATGCACAGGAAATCTTCGAAGGCCTGAAGGCCTACCGCCTGCCGCAGGGCGGCGCCGCCCTGTTCCGCCCGGACGCCAACGCCCGCCGCTTCCGCAATTCGGCGGTCCGCCTGGCCATGGCGCCGCTGCCGGAAGAGCTGTTCCTGGAGTCGGTGCGCGCCCTGGTCTCCGAGGACCGCGACTGGATCCCGGAAGCCGAAGGTTCGGCGCTCTACCTGCGTCCATTCATGGTCGCCACCGAAGCGGCGCTGGGCGTCAAGCCCGCCAGCGAATATTTGTACTGCGTGATCGCGTCGCCGGTCGGCTCCTACTTCAAGGGCGGCGCGGCCGGCGTGACGCTGTGGGTGTCCGAGAACTACATCCGCGCCGCGCCCGGCGGCACCGGTGAAGCCAAGTGCGGCGGCAACTACGCCGCCAGCCTGGCCGCGCAGGCCGAAGCGATCCGCCAGGGCTGCGACCAGGTCGTGTTCCTCGACGCCGTCGAGCGCAAGTATGTGGAAGAACTGGGCGGCATGAACGTGTTCTTCGTGTTCGAGGACGGTTCGATCCAGACCCCGCCGCTGGGCGGCACCATCCTGCCGGGCATCACCCGCGACTCGCTGATCGTGCTGGCGCGCGACCTCGGCCTGACCGTGCGCGAAGAGCCGTACTCGATCGACCAGTGGCGCGCGGACGCCGCCAGCGGCCGCCTGACCGAAGCCTTCGCCTGCGGCACCGCCGCCGTCGTCACCCCGATCGGCAAGGTCAAGGGCAGCAACTTCGAAGCCACCATCGGCGACGGCGGCGCCGGCCCCGTGACCACCAGGCTGAAGGCCGCCCTGCTCGACATCCAGAACGGCCGCGCGGAAGACCGCCACGGCTGGCTGCAGCGCGTGTTCTAAGCACCACGGCGCGGCCCATCCGCGCCTGCCTCCTACTCGCGCAGCGGCAGTCCTGCCGCTGCCGCCCTGCCGGGGCGCCCCATGCGCGGCGCCCCGGCAACACTCCCGCCCCCCCTGCGCTTGCAAAGTTTGCAATTGGAAAGTTGCATCTTTACAATGACGCCTACGGAATGCGCAAGCCCGCGCAGTGCCGCCCCGAGAACAAACACAACAAAACACATGAAAAAGATCGCACTCGCACTGACGCTCGCCCTCGCATCGATGGCCGCGGCGCAGGCGCAAACCACCGAAGCCGTCGTGACGCCTGTCGCCTACCAGCCCGTGGCTGCCAAGCCCCTGCGCTTCGTCCTCGGCGCCGGCCTGACCTTCGGCGGCGACAAGATCGCCACCGCCTACTACGAAGACGGTGACGAGATCGACCTGCGCGCCGGCGACATGGTCGCCGTGCAGGCCGGTATCGACTATCGCGTGAGCCCGGAATTCTCGCTGAAGGCCACGGTGGGCTACCACGTCGACGACGCCAGCGCCCGTAACGGCGACATGCGCTTCCAGCGCGTTCCGTTCGAACTGCTGGGCTACTACCACGTCACCGAGAAGGTGCGCGTCGGCGGCGGCCTGCGCTATGTCACCGGCGCCGAGTTCCGCAGCAGCGGCGCCGGCGACATCGGCGACTACAAGTTCAAGAACACGACCAGCGCAGTCGCCGAGCTCGAATACATGGCAACGCCCTCGATCGGCGTGACCCTGCGCTACGTGAACGACGAGTACGAGGAAAAGCGCTACGGCGGCAAGCTCAAGGGCGACCACGTCGGCGCCTTTGCCAACTTCTACTTCTGATGCCGGCAGCGCCCTGCCCATGCTCAAACTCAGCCTCGACGCCCTGCTGACGGTCGACACCATCGCAAGGCGCGGCTCCTTCGCGGCCGCCGCCAAGGAGCTGTTCCGGGTGCCATCGACGATTTCCTACACGGTCGCCAAGCTCGAGGAAGACCTGGGCGTGCAGTTGTTCGAGCGCTTCGGGCCGCGCGTGACGCTCACGCAGGCCGGCGCGGAACTGCTGAAGGAAGGGCGCTACCTGCTGAAAGCGGCGGGAGACCTGGAGCGGCGCGTGCGGCGTGTCGCCTCCGGCTGGGAGACCGAGTTCACGATCGCGATCGACTCGATGCTGGCGCCGTGCGGGCTGATCGACGACATCCAGGCATTCTGCCAGGTAGCCGACCAGACCCGCCTGCGCCTGCTGAAGGAAGAACTCTCCGGGACCTGGGAAGCCCTGCTCGAACGCCGCGCCGACCTGCTGGTGGGCGCGGCCGGCGCCGGCCCTTCCGGCGGCGGTTACAGTGCAATCCCGGTGGCGACCGTTTCCTTCGTCTTCGTGGTGGCGCCCGGGCACCCGCTGGCAGCAGTCGACCGGCCCCTGTCCAAGGCCGACCTGGCGGCCTGGCGCGCGGTGTCGGTGTCCGATTCGGCGCGCCAGCTGCAGGCACGCACCGTCGGCCTGCTGTTCGGCCAGGACACCCTGGCCGTGCCCGACATGCAGACCAAGTACGCCTTCCAGCGCGCCGGGCTGGGATTCGGCTTCCTGCCCGAAGCCTGGGTACGCGAGGATGTGGCGCAGGGACGTTTCGTCGTCAAGACGGTCGAGGAACCGAAGCCGGACGAGACGCTGTACCTGGCCTGGCGCACCGGCGAGGAAGGGGCGGCGCTGGCGTGGTGGAAGGAGAGGTTGCGCGGGTCGGATACCGTGTCGAGGATGCTGCCGCGCGGCTGACCGATCAATCAACCAGTACTGTATCTATGGACTCCACCCGATTTGCAAGAAGAAGATTGAATTTCTGCCGTTAGGAAGAGTTTGCTTGTATCTATTCGGCCTGTATGTTGAGCGTTTCCAGTGCTCTGGCCCTGATGTGATACGCGCGTCAGGATCCTCATAGGGTGACGGCCTTGATGGCCACTACAGTTTACGGATTCACCCGACGCCGGTCCAACCTGTTGGCATCATTCTTTCTTCTCGTCGCAAACTTGGCGGTTGCTCCTTGCTGTTGCTGAGTTAATCGACAGTCTTTTCAGGCCGGCCTGGGCGTGTCTTTCGACCAGGCCGGAACGTACGGGCGTCCATGCGCCATCAACGCCCAGATCACCCTGGCCATCTTGTTGGCCAGCGCAGTCGCGGCAACGTTGAAACTGCGCCGTTCTGCCAGCCTTGTTGCCCACTGCAGCAGCTTGTCGGGCTTGCCGCTTGCTGTTCTCAGTGCACTGCGCGCTCCGTGTATGAGCAGGGTGCGCAGATAGCTGTCGCCCCTGCAGGTAATGCCATACAGGCGCTGCTTGCCTCCACTGCTATGCTCGCGTGGCACGAGGCCTAAATTCGCTGCAAAGTCCCGCGCGCTCTTGTAGTGGCGCGGATCGGCGATGGTTGCCTGCACTGCCGTTGCCGTCAACGGCCCCACACCCGGCACCTCCATCAGTTTCTTCGCCAGTTCCGACTTGGCTGCCTGGTTCAAACGTCGGTCGTACGCCTGAATCCTCTCGTCCTTGTCGTCCAGCTGGGCCTTGAGCTCCCGGAACGTCTCCAGGGCCATACCAGACAAACCATTGTCCAGATCGTTCAGCCATGCTTTCAGTCCGTCGCGGAATCTTTCCACGCGCTTGGGAAACACCCGGCCATATTCCCCGGCAAACGCCCTGATCCTGTTGATCATCGCCACCCGTTCCGTCATCAGGGCGCTGCGAGCGCGGTGCAGCATCTGCAAATCTTGCTGTGCAGCCGTATTGATCGGCACATACTTGGTTGCCCCACGCGAGCGCGCCTCGGCAATTGCAGCAGCGTCGTTCATGTCGTTCTTGTTACCGGTGACATATGCCCTGACGTGTTGGGCCGCAATCAGTTTGGCGTCGTGTCCCATTTCGACGAGCTTGCGTGCCCAGTAATGCGAACCCGCGCACGCTTCGATACCAATCATCGCCGGAGCCATCTGCGCGAACTGCGCAAGCACCTGGTCTCGAGAAAGCTTACTCTTGAACACCCGTTTGCCGTTTCCATCGAGCCCGACCGCGAAGAACACGTCCTTCGCAATATCCAAACCAACTACTTTTGCGCTAGCATTCATGGTGACTCCCCCTCTTGTTTTAGCGTGCCAGCCCAATCTGGCACGCTTGGCACAATGATGCCGATATCAGGAGGGTGGAGTCCATCACATTAGGGTGGGCGCACTGTTTAGCACAGGGACATAGGTAACACCTGTCTAGAGACATGGGTAACACTGCGTGGTGCTATTTTAGCTGCTGGTGAGGTCGATCTGTGCAACCTGTTGGTGGCAGAAGATGACGTTGAAGACGCCGTCCTGATCCGTCGCTCTGATTGCCACAGGCTCTTGGTACAAACCTTCACCCACAAAGTAACTGCGGCCCTTGAAATTGATCTGGCCGTGCCGCTGTACGGTACGCACGATGTCGCCGTCGTCATATTCGATCGGCGGCAGGTGGGATGGAAAACTGCGCGCACTGGGCTGGTAGCGGGTGGCGGGAGCTTTTTGTCCCAGTGCCTCGTGGGGACGAATCAGGTTGTATTGGTCGCGCCAGGCATCGAAGGCCTCCTGGCACGCGGCAAGCGAGCCATAACCGTAGCGCTCCAGGAGTTCGCGCTTGAGCGTTCGATGAAACCGCTCGTCCTTGCCCTGCGTTTGCGGATGGTGCGGACTGCTATGGCTGACGCGGATACCCAGGCGTACCAGCCACACCTCGAGCCGCGAGATGGATTTATGCCCGGCTGTTCCCCAAGGCGCACCGTTGTCGCAGGTAATGCGCTGCGGCAGTCCATATTTTTGAAACGTCCTTGTAAGCACAGCCTTTGCCTGCGGGCCGTCTTCGCCCGAGCACGCAGCCAGACACAGCGAAAAGCGGGAGTGATCATCCAGTACTGTCAACGGATGGCAGCGGCCGGCCGCTGCATTGGTCAAGGCAAAATGGCCTTTGAAATCCATCTGCCACAAGCTGTTCGGTTCCTCGTGTTCGAAGCGTCCCTTGGCAGGCTTGGTCTGGCTGACATGAGGCACTAGTTGGCGCCCATGCCGTCTCAAAATGGCAGCAATGGTGTTTGGATGCGGTTTGCCCGCGGTCTCGGGGAGCAGTGCTTTGAGCTTGCGGGCACCCCAGCAGGGATACTTGTCGTGCAGGTTCAATACTGCCGCCTCCAACTCGGCACCGCATCGCTTGGGCGACGACAGAGGACGGCGTGAGCGCTCCTGCAGCCCTTCCGGGCCGTGCTTCCGATACAAATCGAGCCACTTGTAGCCAGTCTTTCGGCTGACGCCGAAAGACTGGCAAAGCGCTGTCATGTTGCTGTCAGACGCATCCGCCAGCATGGCAAATTCAAGACGAGAGGACATACGGGAACTTTCCTTCCAAGGCATCGCACACTCCACTTGTTAGCTGTGCAATGATCATAAAAGGTGTTACCTATGTCTCTAGACAAGTGTTACCTATGTCTCTGTGCTGAACACGCACCGTGCCCACCGGTTCGCAAACGTAGGTTGAATTGGTGGGCACGGGGCGCCCACCCTACGTCGTTTCATCAGCGTGTTCGATCGGGCACGCCGTCCCCGAATCAGTGCGGCAGGTCGAACAGCAGCACTTCGGCGTTGTCGGCGCCGTTCAGGACGATCGCGGCTTCGTCGTCGACGCGCACGGCGTCGCCGGCTTTCAGCGCGATGCCGTTCACGTTCAGCTGGCCGCGCGCCACGTGCAGGTAGCCGATGCGCTTTTCTCCCAGCGGGAAGCTGACCTCGTCGTCGCCGTCCAGGATGCCGGCATACAGCGAGGCGTCCTGGCGGATCGACACCGAACCTTCGCGGCCGTCGTTCGAGGCCACCAGGCGCAGGCGGCCCAGCTTCGATTCGCGGTCGAAGTGCTTCTCTTCATACCCGGCCGGGGCGCCGACCTGGTTCGGCTGGATCCAGATCTGCAGGAAGTGGACCTGCTCGGTCGGCGAGTGGTTGTACTCGCTGTGCACCACGCCCTTGCCCGCGCTCATGCGCTGCACGTCGCCGTAGCGCAGCACCGAGCCGTTGCCCATGCTGTCCTTGTGCTCGAGCGCGCCGTCCAGCACGTAGGAGATGATCTCCATGTCGCGGTGGCCGTGCGGATCGAAGCCGCCGCCGCCGGCGACACGGTCCTCGTTGATCACGCGCAGCGGGCCCACGCCCATGTGCGCCGGATCGTGATAGTGGCCGAAGGAGAAGGTGTGCTTCGAGTCCAGCCAGCCAAAGTTGGCCACGCCGCGTTCTTCGCTTTTACGTACTTTCAACATGATACGCTCCTTTGTTATCGGCCGTTCGAAGTGTTCGAACATCTGCGCAAAGCGGGTTGCTGCTACCGTTCTTCGCTGGGGCCGTGTTGTCGATGAAGTGCATTATGCGGCGCCGCGGCGGGAACGGAAAGCGAGTAGTTTGCCCGCCTATCGTCGAAAAATTCGACTATGGCGCCGGACTCAGGCTTCCGGGTCGGCCTGGGCCTGCATCGGCTCGCCGATCGCATAGAAATGTCCGCCGGCGACGTGGTGGATGCTGCGCCATTCCAGGCCGGCGGTTTCGAAGTTCCAGCGCCCGTCCCTGAACACCCGCTCGTCGGCCCAGGCGGCCGTCACGTCGCCGATGAAGAGGTCGTAGGCCTGCTGGTTGTGCGGCTCCGGCACCAGGCGGCAGGCCAGCCAGGCCGAGCAGCCCGCAACGAAGGGCATGCCGGTCTCGCCGAGCCGGAACAGTTCGACGCCGGACACCTCCAGCTTGTCCGGTTCGCTGGCGCGGCTGCGCGTGCCTACTTCATGGGTCAGCTGCAGCAGCCGCACGGTCGGGACCTGGATCACGAACTGGCCGCTGGCCTCGATCAGTTCGCGGGTGCGCGTGCTCTTGTCGAGCACCACGGTCAGTTTCGGCGGCGCGAAGTCGAGGGCGCAGGCCCAGGCCGCGGCCATGACGTTGTCGATGCCCGCGTGGTGGGCAGAGACCAGGACCGTCGGTCCGTGGGTCAGCAGCCGATAGGCCTTGTCTAACGCGACGGGTTGGATGTGTTGGTTCATGCTTGACTCCAGGTGGAATCACGCAGCGCCGGCCTCGACAAGGGTCGGCCCGGCACGGTTCGCTGCGCAATCGGATAAGATGCATTGTATGACAGGCCGATCCGGCGCCTGTCCACAGGAGAATCCATGAAGCACGCGTCGGCGCCCATCCCCGACATTGCATCCGCCGACATAGCACCCGGCCTGGTGCGCCTGCTGGCCGTCGCCGCCGGCCTGATCGTCGCCAACCTGTATTACGCCCAGCCCCTGGTCGGGCCGATTGCCGCCGCCACCGGCCTGTCGGCGGGCGCCGCCGGCCTGGTCGTCACCCTCACCCAGATCGGCTATGCGCTCGGCCTGTTCTTCATCGTGCCGCTCGGCGACCTGCTGGAAAACCGGCGCCTGGTCTTCGTCCTGCTGCTGGGCACCGCGCTGGCCCTGGCGGCGGCCGCCTTCAGCCAGCAGGCCTGGCTCTTCCTCGCCAGCTCGCTCGGCATCGGCCTGGGCTCGGTGGCGGCCCAGGTGCTGGTGCCCTTCGCGGCCCACTTTTCGCGCGACGACACGCGCGGCTACAACGTCGGCCGGGTCGTCAGCGGCCTGCTGCTGGGGATCATGCTGGCGCGCCCGGCGGCCAGCCTGGTGGCCGACCACGCCGGCTGGCACAGCGTGTTCGGCGCCGCCGCCCTGATCGTGCTGGTGCTCGCCTTCGTGCTGCGCCGCCGCCTGCCGCCGCGCCAGCCAGAGTCGCCTCTCTCCTACGGGTCCCTGATCGGGTCCTTGCGCCATCTATTCGCGGCTACCCCGGTGCTGCGCCGGCGCGCCGCCTACCAGGCCGCGATGTTCGGCTGCTTCAGCCTGTTCTGGACCGTGACGCCGCTGATGCTGGCCGGGCCCGCCTTCCACCTGTCGCAGACCGGCATCGCGGTCTTCGCCCTGGTCGGCATGGCCGGCGCCGTGGCCTCGCCGATCGCCGGCAAGCTGGCCGACCGCGGCCATACGCTGCCGGCCACCGCCTGCGCCCTGCTGCTGGCGATCGCCGGCTTCGCCCTGCCCCTCTTTGCGCCGGCCTCGCGCGACCTGGCGCTGGCCCTGCTGGTGGTCGCCGCCGTCATCATCGACATGGGCGTGGCCGCGAACATGGTGCTGGGCCAGCGCGCGATCTTCGCCCTCGGCGCGGAAGTGCGCGGCCGCCTGAACGGCATCTATTTTTCCCTGTTCTTCGTCGGTGGCGCGGTCGGTTCGGCGGCGGGCGGCTGGGTGTTTTCGCAGTACGGCTGGCATGCGGTCCTGCTGCTGGGCATGGCCCTGCCGGGCGCCGCCCTGCTCTACTGGGTTACCGAATACCTGGCCAGCGCAAGGGCGCTGCGCGAAACGGCGTAGGGCCTTTTCGGTTCGGCGCAGCTCTTCAGGCCAGGCGCGCCAGCTCCGCTTCGCTGAAACCGGCGCGCCGGCGCGCCTCGAGGTTGAACGGCCCCTTCAGGACCGGCGCCTTGTAGCGCACCGTCAGCTCGTCGTAGGTGGAGACCGGTTCCAGCCCGCGCTCGGCGCACAGGTACAGGTACCAGCGGTTGCCGATCTCCACATGACCCTCCTCGTCGCGCAGCAGGATGTCGAGGATTTGTGCGGCCGCCTGGTCGCCTGCCTGGGCGAGTTTCGCGCGCAGCGGCGGAATCGCGTCCAGGCCGCGCGCCTCCAGCGTGCGCGGCACCAGGGCCATGCGCGCCAGCACGTCGCCGCTGGTCTTGCCGACCATCTCCCACAGGCTGTCGTGGCCCGGGAAGTCGCCGTAGGCGTAGCCGAGGGTGGCCAGGTGGTTCGAGAGCAGCGCGAAGTGGCAGGCCTCTTCCCTCGCCACGCGCAGCCAGTCGCTGTAGTAATCGTGCGGCATGCCGGGGAAGCGCCACAGCGCGTCCAGCGCCAGGTTGACCGCATTGAATTCGATGTGGGCCAGCGCGTGGACCAGCATGGCGCGTCCCTCGTTCGTCGCCATCGAGCGGCGTCCGACCAGGCGCGGCGGCACCAGCTCGGGCTTGTCTGGACGGCCGGGAATCGCCCCGGCCGGATGTAACGATGCGGTATTGCTCACCTGCACGTCGCCCTTGCGGTGCAGCTCGGCAAGTTCCGCGACCATGCGGGTTTTCGCCGCGGGATCGGTTTCGAGCAGGGATGCCAGCGCGCCCGCGCGCAGCTCGGTCGGAAGGGCCATGGTGTGGTTCGTTTCGGTCAAAGCGCGCAGTGTAGCGCACGCATTGGCGTAAATCGAGGTGCTGGTCGGCCATATACGGAAAACAGATACGCATGTAGCAAAAGCTTCGTTCCCATCAGTGCGGCGAGCCATTAACGTATGGCTTACCTGATGACCATTTTGGAACCACCATGATCAAGAAGAAACTGCTGACCCTGCTCGCCACCGCCGCGCTGCTGCAACCCGCTTTCGCCGCCGACATCAACCTGCTCAATGTGTCCTACGACCCGACGCGCGAGCTCTACCAGGACGTGAACGCCGCCTTCGCCAGGTCGTGGAAGGCGCGAACCGGCGACAACGTCAAGATCAAGCAGTCGCACGGCGGCTCGGGCAAGCAGGCGCGCTCGGTGATCGACGGCCTGGAAGCCGACGTCGTCACCCTCGCCCTCGGCTACGACATCGACGCCCTGGTCGACAAGGGCCTGCTGCGCCACGGCTGGCAGGCGCGCCTGCCGCACAACAGCGCGCCCTACACCTCGACCATCGTGCTGCTGGTGCGCAAGGGCAACCCGAAAGCCATCAAGGACTGGAACGACCTGGTGAAACCGGGCGTCTCGGTGATCACGCCGAACCCGAAGACCTCGGGCGGCGCGCGCTGGAACCACCTTGCCGCCTGGGGCTATGCCCTGCGCCAGCCGGGCGGCAACGAAGCCAGGGCGAAGGAATTCCTGAGCAAACTCTACAAGAACGTGCCGGTGCTCGATTCCGGCGCACGCGGCGCCACCACGACCTTCGTGGAGCGCGGCATCGGCGACGTATTGATCGCCTGGGAAAACGAAGCCTACCTGGCGGTAAAGGAACTGGGCCCGGACAAGTTCGACATCATCACCCCGTCGGTCAGCATCCTGGCCGAGCCCCCGGTGGCCGTGGTCGACCGCTACGCCGACAAGCACGGCAACCGCAAGGTCGCCGAGGCCTACCTGAACTACCTCTACACCGACGAGGCCCAGGCCATCATCGCCAACAACTACTACCGTCCGGCCACGCCGAAGGCGGCCAAGGCCTATGCCAGCCGCTTCCCGCAGGTAAAGCTGTTCACGATCGTCGACGTCGCCGGCAACTGGGCCAACGCGCAGAAGACCCACTTCGCCGACGGCGGCGTGTTCGACCAGATCTACCAGCCGAAGTAATGCCTGCGCCGGCGCGGCACAGGCGCATACCCGATATCGGCGATGCTGCGCGGACGAAGAGTATCGGCGAGCGGGCGCGCCGCGTCCATGCTGGCGCGCTCATGCATGGTGTGGCTGGGCGATGCGGCTTGGGCTGGTGTTGCCGTGATTCGTCTGCGTGTCGCACGGCGGGAGTGTGGCGCAAGGGCGCATGGCGGCGCCAGCCGGCACGCGGACACACGGGGCAGGAAAACCGCGATAATCGACGTTCCGGCAACCAGGGAAACCCGACATGTACCTACCCGCCCATTTCGACGAACCGCGCCTCGACGCGCTGCATGCGCTGATTCGCCAACACCCTCTCGGCGCCCTGGTCACGCACGGCGCCCAGGGCCTGGACGCCAACCATCTTCCTTTCGAGCTGAGCGCGCAGCCCGGCGCACCCGGCGTCCTGCGCGCCCACGTGGCGCGCGCCAATCCGCTCTGGCGCGAGGTAAAGGACGGCGACGAAGTCCTGGTGATCTTCCAGGCAGGCGACGCCTACATCTCGCCCAACTGGTATCCGTCCAAGCACGAAGAGCACAGGCAGGTGCCGACCTGGAACTACATGGTGGTCCATGCCCACGGACGCATCCGCGTGCACGACGACGAGCGCTTCGTGCGCGCCCTGGTCGGACGGCTGACGAAGACCCATGAAGCCTCGCAGCCGGCGCCCTGGAAGATGTCGGACAGCCCAAGGGAATTCATCGATACCCTGCTCGGGGCCATCGTGGGCATCGAAATCGAGATCACGCGCCTGGCAGGCAAGTCCAAGCTCAGCCAGAACAAGGAAGTGCGCGACCTGCGGGGCGCGGCCGGGGCCCTGCACACGGGCGGCCAGGATGCCATCGCCGAGGCCATGCTGGCCTGCGCCAGTGCCAAGGCGCAGGACTAACCGGCCCTCAAGCCTGCACGGCATCGCCGTCCGCCACCACGCAGTTGCGCCCGCTAGGCGCGGCGCAGCGCACGTCCGAGCGGCCGGAACGCACCGTCATCCAGCGGTTCCAGAGCACGATGTCCTGCTGCGCGTCGAGGGTGGCGAGCACGGTGACAGTTCGGTAAGATAACCATCGGTGATACTGGAAAGTAGCCACCTTGCCGGCCGTGCCGGGGGAACAATTGATGGATAATCTTGCCATCGGCCCGGTCAACCCCATCTGCTACGCATGAACGATCTCGCCCTCCCCGCCAGCCTGCGCCACGACTTCCACCCGGCGGTGGCCGCCTGGTTCGCCACCAGCTTTCCCGCCGCCACCGAGGCCCAGCTGCGTGCCTGGCCACCGATCCAGGCCGGCCGCGCCACGCTGGTCGCGGCGCCGACCGGCTCGGGCAAGACCCTGACCGCCTTCCTGGCAGCGATCGACGCCCTCGTGCGCGACAGCGTAAGGGGCCCGCTGCCGGACGAGACCCGGGTGCTCTATGTCTCGCCCCTGAAGGCCCTGTCGAACGACATCCGTGTCAACCTGAAGGGGCCGCTGGAGGGCATAGCCCGCGAACTGGCGGCGATGGGATTGCCGCCGCATGGCATCCGCAGCGCCGTGCGCACCGGCGACACCACGACCGCCGAGCGCAACGCCATGCGCCGCCGCCCGCCGCACATCCTGGTGTCGACGCCCGAATCGCTGTATGTGCTGCTCGGTTCGGACAGCGGGCGCGCCATGCTCTCCACCGTGCGCACCGTGATCGTCGACGAGATCCACGCGGTCGCCGGCAGCAAGCGCGGCAGCCACCTGGCGCTCAGCCTGGAGCGCCTCGACGCCCTGTGCGCGCAGCACGGGACGCAGTCCGGAAACGCCGCGCCGGTGCGCATCGGTCTTTCGGCGACCCAGAAACCCCTGTCCGCCGTGGCCGACTTCCTGGTCGGCCAGGGCAAAACCTGCGCCGTGGTCGACGTCGGCCACGTGCGCGCACGCGACCTGGGGCTGGAACTGCCGCCGGTGCCGCTCGAGGCCGTGATGCCCAACGAAGTCTGGGAGCGGGTCTACGACCGCATGGCCGAACTGGTGGTGCTGCACCGGACCACGCTCATCTTCGTCAACACGCGCCGCATGGCCGAGCGCCTGGCGCGCCACCTGGGCGAGCGCCTCGGCGCCGGCCACGTCGCCGCCCACCACGGCAGCCTGGCCAAGGAGTACCGCCTCGACGCCGAGCAGCGCCTCAAGCGCGGCGAACTGCAGGCGCTGATCGCCACGGCCTCGCTGGAACTGGGCATCGACATCGGCGACGTCGACCTGGTCTGCCAGGTCGGCTCGCCACGCAACATCGCGGCCTTCCTGCAGCGCGTCGGGCGCTCGGGCCATTTTGTCGGCGGCACGCCCAAGGGCCGGCTGTTCCCGACCTCGCGCGACGACCTGGTCGAATGCGCGGCCCTGCTCGACTGCGTGCGGCGCGGCGAACTCGATGCCCTGCGCATCCCGCGCGCGCCGCTCGACGTGCTGGCCCAGCAGATCGTGGCCGAAGTGGCCTGCCGGGAGTGGGGCGAGGACGCCCTGTTCGAGCTGGTGCGGCGCGCCCAGCCCTACGCGGAACTGGAACGGCGCAGCTTCGACGCCCTGCTGCGCATGCTGGCCGAGGGCTACACCACGCGCGCCGGCGTGCGCGGCGCCTACATCCACCGCGACGCCGCCACCCGCTCCCTGCGCGGCCGGCGCGGCGGCAAGCTGGCGGCCGTCACCTCGGGCGGCACGATACCCGAGAATGCCGACTACAGTGTCCTGCTCGAACCGCAGGGCCTGTCGGTCGGCACCGTCAACGAAGACTTCGCGGTCGAGAGCCTGGCCGGCGACGTGTTCCAGCTCGGCAATACCTCCTACCGCATCATGAAGATCGAGTCGGGCAAGGTGCGGGTCGAGGACGCCCAGGGTGCGGCGCCGAATATCCCGTTCTGGCACGGCGAGGCGCCCGGGCGCAGCAACGAACTATCCGCCGGCGTGGCGCGCCTGCGGGCCGAGGTCGAGCGTCAGCTGATGGAGCCGGCTGCCGGGCGACGAAAGGCCGCCGCGCCGGCCGACAACACTGCAGCGCTGGAGCGGGCGGTCGGCTGGCTGGTCGAACACCTGGCCCTGAACGAAGACGCGGCCAGCCAGATCGTCGACTACCTGGCCCGTGCGCGCGCGGCGCTGGGCGCCCTGCCGACCCAGGACACGCTGGTGATGGAGCGCTTCTTCGACGAATCCGGCGGCATGCAGCTGGTGCTGCACACGCCCTTCGGCAGCCGCATCAACCGCGCCTGGGGCCTGGCGCTGAGAAAACGCTTCTGCCGCAGCTTCAACTTCGAGCTGCAGGCGGCGGCCACCGAGGACGCGATCATTCTCTCGCTCTCGACCAGCCACAGTTTTCCGCTCGACGAAGTCTGGCGCTACCTGCGCTCGAACACGGCCGAGCCGATCCTGGTGCAGGCCCTGCTCGATGCGCCGCTGTTCAACGTGCGCTGGCGCTGGAACGCCACGACCGCCCTGGCCCTGCCGCGCTTTGCCGGCGGGCGCAAGGTGGCGCCGCAATTGCAGCGCATGAAGAGCGACGACCTGCTGGCCACCATTTTCCCGGACGGGGCCGCCTGCCTGGAGAACATCGTCGGCGAGCGCGAGCTGCCCAGCCATCCGCTGGTGGACCAGACCCTGGACGACTGCCTGCACGATGCGATGGACAGCGAGGGCTGGCTCGCACTGCTGCGGCGCATGGAGGCGGGCGAGGTCCGCCTGCTGGCGCGCGACCTGCCCGCACCCTCGCCGCTGGCGGCCGAGATCCTGAATGCCCGGCCCTATGCCTTCCTCGACGACGCTCCGCTGGAGGAGCGCCGTACCCAGGCGGTCCTGAACCGGCGCTGGAGCGACCCGGCGTCGACCGACGACCTGGGCGCGCTCGACCCCGAGGCGATCGCCGGCGTGGCCGAGGAAGCCTGGCCCCAGGCGCGCAGCGCCGACGAGGTGCAGGAAGCGCTGGTGGCCCTGGGCTGCATCACGCAGGAGGAAGCGCAGCGCCAGGAAGGCTGGCCGGCCTGGCTGGAGGCGCTGGCGGACGCCGGCCGCGCCACGCGCATGCACGGCCCGGGCGGCGCTGCCGGTCCCGTCGACCTCTGGGTGGCGCTCGAACGCCTCGACTGCCTGCAGGCGGTCTATCCCGATGCCGCCATCGCGCCGCCGCTCGTCGTGCCCGAAAGCCACCGCGGCAACGAGGGCGAGCCCTGGACCTTCGATACCGCGCTGGTGGAACTGGTGCGCGCCCGCCTCTCGGGGAGCGGGCCACAGCCGCTCGCCGCCATCGCCGCCGCGCTTGCCCTGCCGGCCGGCAGCGTCGCCATCGCCCTGGCGCAGCTCGAGAGCGAAGGCTACGTGATGCGCGGCCGCTTCACGCCCGGCGCGGCGGAGGAAGAGTGGTGCGAGCGCCACCTGCTGGCGCGCATCCACCGCTACACCATCAGGCGGCTGCGGCGCGAGATCGAACCGGTCGCGCTGCAGGACTTCATGCGCTTCCTGTTCGACTGGCAGCACCTGACGCCCGATACCCGGTGGCAGGGCCAGGAGGCGCTGCCCCGGCTGCTGGCCCAGCTCGAAGGCTATCCGGCGCCGGCCGGGTCGTGGGAGCCGGACCTGCTGGCCCTGCGCATGCCGGACTACTCGATCCTGTGGCTGGACGACCTCTGCCGCGCCGGCAAGCTGGTCTGGACCCGCATCGACGCGCCGCGCTCGGCAAACGGCGGCCCGGTGCGCAGCACCCCGATCGTGCTGCTGCCGCGGCGCCAGACGGCGCTCTGGCATGCCCTGCCCCAGCCGGCCGGCCCGCCCGAGGTGTCGCCGCGCGCGGTCGGGGTGCTCGACGCCCTGCGCCGCCACGGCGCGCTGTTCTTCGATGAACTGGTGCACGAGGTGCGCATGCTGCCCGTGGAACTGGAAAATGCCCTGGGCGAACTGGTGACCCTGGGCCTGGCCAACGCCGACAGCTTCGCCGGCATGCGCGCCATGCTGCAACCGGCCGCCAAGCGCACCAGCATGGACCGCAAGCGTCGCCGCGGCGCCGGCCCGGGCATGGAGGAAGCCGGGCGCTGGGCGCTGGTGCGGCGTGCGGGCATGGAGAACGACACGCCGCCTGACGCGGGTACGCCGCCGCGCCGGCGCCGGCTGGATCCGGACACCCTGGAATACGTCGCCATGACCCTGCTGCGGCGTTATGGCGTGATGTTCTGGCGCCTGCTCGAACGCGAGGCCTCCTGGCTGCCCTCCTGGCGCGAACTGCTGCCGGTCTACCACCGGCTCGAAGCACGGGGAGAGATCCGCGGCGGCCGCTTCGTCGCCGGGTTCTCGGGCGAACAGTTCGCGCTGCCCGAGGCGATCCCGCTGCTGCGCGAAGTACGGCGCCGCCCCCACGACGGCGCCCTGGTCTGCCTGTCCGGCATCGATCCGCTGAACCTCTGCGGCACCCTGCTGCCGGGCGACAAGGTGCCTGCGCTGGGCGGCAACCGCATCCTGTTTCGCGACGGCCTGCCGGTCGCCCACATCATTGCCGGAAAGATCGGCTACCCCATGAACCCCGGCGCCGACCGCGAACTGTTCCACGCCCACCTGGTGGGACGCCGTTAGCGAGCCGTAGCCGGCGGGTGTTGCGGCCCCGCGACGCTCTCACCCCGACGATCCAGGAAACGCCGCGTCCAGTGCGCGTCCAGATGGGCGCACGCAATCCTCATGACATACTGGGCCCGCCGTCGGCCAGGGCGGTGCGCACCGGAACCGCACGCAATCCGGTCCGGCACAATGCGAACTCGGCGTGCATCGGGCGGTCGAACTTCCTTTGCCGAGCATGATTGCCATGGACCCAAGTGAAGCGGTACGCATCGCAGCACCTCCCGGAGCGGCCCAACCCAGGCCGACCATCGGCCTGCGCGCGGCCGTCGCACTGATCGTCGGCGTGGTCATCGGGGCAGGCATCTTCAAGGCGCCCGCGATCGTCGCTTCCCTCAGCGGCAGCGCAACGGCGATGTTCGCGCTGTGGGCGCTCGGCGGCCTGGTTTCCTTCATCGGCGCGCTGTGCTACGCGGAACTGACCACGGCCTATCCGCACGCGGGCGGCGACTACCACTTCCTGCGCCGCGCCTACGGGCGCACGGTGGCCTTCCTGTTCGGCTGGGCGCGCTTCTCGGTGATCACCACCGGTTCGATCGCCCTGCTCGGCTTCGTGTTCGGCGACTACCTGCAGCAGGCCCTGCCCCTGCCGGGCGTGGCGCGCGGCACCGGTTCCACGCTGTACGCCTGCGCCGTCATCGTGGTGCTCACCCTGCTCAACCTGCGCGGCATCCGCACCGGCACCGCCACCCAGGGCTGGCTCACGCTGCTCGAGGTCGGCGGCCTGCTGCTGATCGCCGGCGCCGCCGCCTTCCTGGCCGATCCCGCGCCCGCCGCAGCCGCATCAAGCCCGGCCAACGGCGCCGGCGCCTCGTACGGCATGGCGATGGTCTTCGTCCTGCTCACCTACGGCGGCTGGAACGAAGCCGCCTACATCAGCGCCGAGGTGCGCGACGGCAGGCGCTGCATGGTGAAGGCGCTGACGCTGTCGATCCTGGTCATCACCTGCCTCTATTTGCTCGTCACCTGGGCCTGCTGGCATGTGCTCGGGATGCAGGGGATGGCCGCGTCCGAGGCGCTCGCCGCCGACGTCATGCGCGCCACCCTGGGGCCGATCGGCGAGACCATGATCGCCCTGCTGGTCGCCGTCTCGGCCCTCACCTCCATCAACGCCACCATGATCGTCGGCGCCCGCACCGGCTACGCCATGGGCTGCGACTGGCCGCGCCTGCGCCGCCTCGGATATTGGGACGGCGAGCGCGGTTCGCCTGCCGCCGCGATGCTGGTGCAGGGCGTCGCCGCCCTGGTGCTGGTCGGCATCGGCAGCGCGGTCGGCAGCGGCTTCAAGGCCATGGTCGAGTTCACGGCGCCCGTGTTCTGGCTGTTCTTCCTGCTGGCCGGGGCTTCGCTGTTCGTGCTGCGCCGGCGCGAGCCGGACTTGCCCCGGCCCTTCAAGGTTCCCCTGTTTCCCCTGGTGCCGCTGCTGTTCTGCGCCACCTGCGCCTGGATGCTCTGGTCCAGCCTGTCCTACGTGTTCAGCCAGTCGCTCGGCGGGCTGAACGCGGCCTGGATCGGCGTGGCGGTGCTCGCCCTCGGCCTGCTGCTGTTGCCGCTGCTGCGCGGCAAACAGGCCGGCGCAGGGGCCTCCACCCCGCCCTGACCCGCGAATCCCCCCTTGTTCCGCCTGTCCCGCCTTGTTCCGCCTTGTCCATCAAAGGAGAATGTCGATGAACCACCCCACCAGCCGTCGCAATGTCCTGCTCCTGGGCGCCACCGCCACTGGGCTCAGCCTGCTTCCCGGACCCGGCCCGCTCGCCCAGGATGCCCCCACCCCGCCCGCGCTCGACGTGCCCTATGTGCCCACGCCCCAGCAGGTGGTGGACCGCATGCTGGCGCTGGCCAAGGTCGGCAAGAACGACGTGCTCTACGACCTCGGCTGCGGCGACGGGCGCATCGTCGTCACCGCGGCCAAGGAGTATGGCGCGCGCTGTACCGGGATCGACCTCGACCCGAACCGCATCGCCGAGGCCAGGGCGAACGCGCGCAAGGCCGGCGTCGAGAAACAGGTGAACTTCAAGGTGGGCGACCTGTTCGAGGCCGATTTGTCGGACGCCTCGGTGGTAACCCTCTACCTGCTGCCGAGCATCAATACCAAGCTGCGGCCGCGCCTGTGGCAGCAGCTCAAGGTCGGCTCGCGGGTGGTGTCCCATGCCTTCGACATGGGCGCGGAATGGCCGGCCGAGAAGACCGAAACCGTCGACGGCCGCACCATCTATTACTGGACCATCACCGAGGCGCAGAAGCGGCGCGCCAAGGCGTGATATGGCCCGAACGGCCAGGCGCGGGACCGCCACGCGGGGCCCGCGCCGCGCGCCGTCGACCGGCCTTGCCGGTCTCGCCGTAACGGATCCCTGTTTGCGGTAAGCTGATGTCGATACAAGGAACCTCCTGCTGCGGCGGCGCCTTTAGCGCGGCGCAAAGGCAGCGCCGGTTCAATTGGAACACGGTTGGAAGCGCACCCAAGCTGGCGTAGAGTGCTGCCACCCAAACCCGTTGAGGACGCCATGCACGCAATGAACTGGAGCAGCTTTTCGACACTCGGGGCAACGACCCTGAAGAACATGGACCGATCGCGCCAGGCGCGCGGCCAGATGTACGACCGCGCCGGCTACGGACCACAGGAAACACCCCACACCATCCTGCACACCGAGCCCGGCATGCAGGTACGCCGCTACGGCGACGCGGACGACGATGGCCCGGCCGTGCTGCTGGTACCGGCGCCGATCAAGCGTTCCTACATCTGGGACCTGGCGCCGGACATCAGCGTCGTGCGGCGCTGGCGCGAGCGCGGCTACCGGGTCTACCTGGCCGAATGGGTGCCCCTGGCCGACAGCACGCTCGACTATGGACTGGCCGATTACGGCGACCGCCTGCTGACGGAGGCCCGCCGGGTGATCGAGGCCGACAGCGGCGAACAGCGCGTCTACCTTGCCGGCCATTCGCTGGGCGGCATCCTGGCCGCAATCCACAGCTGCCTGCACCCCGAGGCCCTGCGCGCCACGGTGCTGCTGGAGGCGCCGCTGCACTTCGAGCCGGGCACCTGCTGCTTCTCGCCGCTCATCAAGCAGGTGCCCGATGCACGCAAGATCGCCGACACCTTCGGCCAGGTCCCGGGCGTATTCCTGAACATGATGAGCGCGATGGCCGAGCCCCAGGCCTTCCAGTGGGAACGCATGCTGGACCGCAGCATGTCGCTCTTCAATCCGCAGGCCATGGCCACCCACATGCGGGTCGAGCGCTGGACCCACGACGAGTTCCCGCTGCCGGGCCAGCTGTTCGTGGACCTGGTCGAATCGCTCTACCGCAAGGACGAACTCATGCAGGGCAAGCTGAGCGTCGGTAGCCGCAGGATCGGGCCGAAGGACCTGTGCACGCCCCTGGTGAGCGTGGCCGACCCGCGCAGCAAGGTGATTCCGCCGCAGTCGGTGCTGCCCTTCCACGACGCCGCGTCCAGCCCGGCCAAGCTCCTGCTCGAATACGGCGGCGACGTCGGCGTCAACCTGCAGCACGTCGGCGTGCTCGTGGGCCGCAGCGCCCATGCGCGCATCTGGCCGGCAATCTTCGACTGGCTGGAGGCGCAGCGCGCGGCCCCGGGAAGCTAGAGGTCGAGCACCAGCATGCCCTGTTCGCGCGAACAGCAGGGCGTGAACTGGTCGTTCAGCGCCCGCTCCTCGTCGGTGAAATACTGGTCGCGATGCTCGATCGCGCCCTGCAGCACGCGCGTGACGCAGGTGCCGCAGACGCCCTGCTCGCAGGAGACCGGGATGACGATGCCCTGTTCTTCCAGCGCCCGGGTGACGCTCAGGCCCGGGCCGACCCTGCACACCTGGCCCGTGCTGGCGATCTTCACCTCGAAGGGCGCCGCACCCGCGTCTGCGGCGGGCGCGGCGCCGAAATGCTCGACGTGGACGCGTTCGCCCGACCAGCCCTGTCTTCCTGCCGCGCTCGTGACCGCCTCGATGAAGCCTGCCGGCCCGCACACGTACAGGTGGGTGTCCGGCGTGGCCGCGTCCAGCGCTGCGGCAATGTCCAGCCTTGGCTCCGTACCGGCGTCGAAATGAAAGCGGACCCGGTTGGCGAAGCACGAGCCGGCAAGGCGCTCGCGAAATGCCGTGCGCTCGGGCGCGCGGGTGCAATAGTGCATCGTAAAGTCCGCCTCCAGCTGCGCCAGCCGCTCGGCCATGCACAGGATGGGCGTGACGCCGATGCCGCCCGCGAACAGCAGGTAGCGCCTGGCCTGCACCAGCGGAAAGTGGTTGCGCGGCGCGCTGATCTGCAGGCTGTCGCCTACCCGCACGCTGTCGTGGATGGCGCGCGAGCCGCCGCGTGAACGCGGATCGCGCAGCACCGCGATCAGGTAGCGGTGCCGCTCGGACGGCGCATTGCACAGCGAATACTGGCGGGTCAGGCCCGGCCCCAGCTGCACGTCGATGTGCGCGCCGGCCGTGAACGGCGGCAGCGGCGCTCCGCCGGCATCACCGAGCTCGAGACCGACGATGTCCTGCGCCTCGCTGTGCCTGGCCAGGACGGTGACGCGCAGCGGCGATGGCATGTTCATGACGCTTTCATCCTCATTCTCGTCCTCGTTTCGGGCATGCGGCCGCGCATCCTGCGGCGCGGCCGGCATGCGTGCTGGATCGCCGCTGTCAGCGCGCCGGCGCCGCAACCGCAGCCAGTGGCGCGACGCCGCCTGCCTGCTGCTTCAGCAGGCGCTCGACGATGCGGCGCGCCCGGTTCGGGCCGGCGTCGACGTGGATGTCGACCTGGGGCGCGCCGGGAAAGCGCAGGATGTTCTGGTACTGCGCTTCGATGACGACCTTGTCTTCGTAGAAGGTCAGGGCCGTCTGCTCGTACACCAGGTCGCTCACGTCCGGCTTGTCCGGATGGCTGTTCGAAGCCATGGTCCACAGGTAGTGCGCGCTGTGCTCGGTCTCGGGGGTGATCGCGTGGAAGCCGCGCATGTGGAAGCCGCCGCGCTGCGGGTCGTCCAGGTCCTCGGTGCCCACGTCCGCACCGCCGGTCCAGATGTTCAGGTGACTGACATTGAACTCGACCTCCTGCCAGCGGTCGATATTGCCCTTGAACGGCCAGGCCCCGAGGTAGGTCGGCGGCGGCGCCGAATCCGGCATGTAGCGCAGCACCCTGACCTGCTCGCCACTGCCCTCGACCCGCAGGTCCGCGTTCATGTGCACCTTCGCATTGCCGCCGATGGTCTTCAGGTGGACATAGCCGAGGTGGCTCAGGTCCAGCAGGTTGTCGTGGATGAGCTGGTAAGGCGCGTCGTAATGGAAGACGTCGCCCCGGAAGCGGTAGCGCGGGTCGCTGTGCACCCAGTACGAGGGCGGCTCGGTGGTCGGCGCCGCACCCGCTTCCTGGGGCATCCAGATCCACAGGATCTGGTCCTTCTCGACCAGGGTGAAGGACTTGACGCAGGCCTTGGCGGGGATGCGTTCCTGGCCCGGAATCTCCAGGCAGGCGCCGTTCGGCGCGAACAGCAGGCCGTGGTAGCCGCAGCGCACGCCGCGGTCCTCGACCGTGCCGCAGGACAGCGGCAGCGACTTGTGGCAGCAGCGGTCCTCGAGCGCCGCGACCTCGCCCGACCCGGTGCGGAACATCACGACCTTGTGGTTCAGCAGCGTACGCGCCAGGGGCTTGTCCTGCAATTCCCAGGCAAAGCCCGCGACATACCATCGGTTCAGTGGAAACATGATCGGCTCCTCGTGTTGATTCATTTGGCTTCCTTGCCCGGGTCCTTGACCGCATCGAAGCGGTCGATCTCGGTCGCGACCAGCCTGGCGCCCTGCTTGTCGATGCGGCGGATGTACATGGTCTGGACAATGTCGCGCGTGGCGGGATCGATGGCCACCGTGCCGCGCGGGCTGCTGCTCGAGTAGCCCTTCAGCGCCGCCATGAAGACCGGGCCGCTGGCATCCCCCTTCGTCCTGGCCAGGGTCTTGGCGATCAGCGCCATGCCATCGTAGGACGCGGCGGCAAGGAAGGACGGCTGCATCCTGCCGTTCACGGTCTTGCCGAAGGCTTCGACGAACTTCGCGTTCTCGGGACCGGGCCGGGTATAGGAATAGAAGCCCGAGGAATAGATGCCGACCAGCGAATCGCCGCCGGCTTTCAGCACATCCTCGTCGCCCCAGCCTTCGCCGCCCAGGAAGCGGATATTCGCCTTGTCCAGGCCTTTCTCGCGGTAGGCCTTGGTAAAGGAGACCATCGGCTGGCCGTTCGGCAGGAAGACATGGATCGCATCGGGCTTCTCGTCCTTGATGCGCTGGACGAAGGCGCCGTAGTCGACGCTCGAGAGCGGCATGCGCACCGAGCCGACGATCTTGCCGCCGAGGGCCGTGAAGGTGTTGTTGAACCAGGCTTCGGCGTCCACGCCGGGCGCATAGTCGGCCACCACGGTATAGACGCGCCGCGCGCCGGTCTTGTAGGCCCATTCGGCCAGCGGCTTGGCCGACTGGGCGATGGTGTAGGAAACCCGCGTCACATAAGGAGAACGGGCGGTGATGGCCGAGGCGGCGGCGTTCATCACCACCATCGGCTTCTTGGCCTGGTCGGCGATGCCGGCGGCGGCCATGGCGTTCGGCGTGAAGACGAAGCCGGCCAGCACGTCGACCCGGTCGCGCGTGACCAGCTCGGTGGCCAGGCGCTTGGCGATGTCGGGCTGGGTGCCGGTGTCGTCCTTGTAGATGACCTCCAGGCGCTTGCCGGCCACCGTGGCGCCGTGCATCCGCAGCCAGGTATCGATCCCGGCCTTCATCTGGGCGCCGCTCTCGGCGGCCGGTCCGCTGAGCGAGGTGATGACGCCGATCTTGATCGTATCGGCGCCGGCGCTGGCGTGCGCCGCCACGGCGCCGAGGGATAAAGCGATGCACCATGACGCCATCGGGAAGCGATTCATGCCTGTCTCCTTGTCTGTTGTAGGTATCGTTGTCGGCTTGTTGTCCAGCGACCGTGTTTGCCATCATAGTGAAGCTGTGTTATCTCTCAAGATAATTCGCCGCATAACATTTATTCGAAAACGAAATATGAACAGCGACACCGAATTCGACCTGAACCTGTTGCCGGTGGTGCTGGCGATCGCCGAGGAGCGCAGCGTCAGCCGCGCCGCCAACCGTCTCGGCTGGAGCCAGCCAAAGGTGAGCATCGCCCTGAACAAGCTGCGCGCGGCGCTGGGCGATCCGCTGTTCGTGCGCGGCTCGCACGGCATGGCGCCGACGCCGCGCGCCGAGGCCCTGATCGCCCCGACCAAGGACATCCTGCTGCGGGTGAAGACCGACGTCCTCTCGGGCGCGGCTTTCGATCCGGCCACGACGACGCGCCGCTTCACCTTCGCGCTGTCGGACATCGGCGAGATGACTTTCCTGCCCAAGCTGCTGGCCTACCTGCAGGCGCATGCCCCGAACGCGCGGATGCGCTCGGTGACGGCGTCGCCCGAGGAAGTCGCCGAGGGGCTCGAGGCCGGCGAGATCGACCTGGCGGTCGGCTACTTCCCCGACCTGAAGGCCCGCAACTTCTTCCAGCAGCGCCTGTTCACCCACTCCTTCATCAGCCTGCTCAACGCCAGGCACCGCATCAGGGGAAGCCGCATTTCGATGGACGACTTCCTGCGCATCGGCCACGCCGTCATCAGCGCCGAGGGACGCAGCCAGGAAATCTTCGAGCAGCTGCTCAAGCGCCACCGCATCGAGCGCCGCATCGTGCTCGAAACCCCGCACTTCATGTCGATCCCCTTCATCATCGCTTCCACCGACCTGCTGGTCACCGTCCCCTACGCGGTCGGCGAATCCTTCGCCAAGATCGCCAGCATTCGCCTGATCGAGCCGCCGCTGGAGATCCCGAACTTCGACCTGAAACAGCACTGGCACCGCAAGTACCACAAGGACGCGGCGAACATGTGGATCCGGGGGGTGCTCGCGAAGCTGTTCTCGGGCTGAAGGGCGCAGGCCGCGACAAAAAATGAGCCATGGAAAGCGCAACAGCGTAAAATCGCGTTTTTGCCCGGTGCCCGCGCATGACTACCCAACCCAAGCTGCCCGCCTCCGCTTCCCCCTCCGTCCCCGCCTCGGCCCAGGTTCGCGCCGACCTCGTCCTCGGTCTCGAAGACCGCCCCAGCCCCCTGGTCGGCATGCTCGCCGCCCTCCAGCACCTGCTGGCCATCATCGTCCCGATCGTCACGCCGGGCCTGTTGATCTGCCAGGCGCTCGGGGTCTCGGCGCGCGACACCAACCTGATCGTCTCGATGTCGCTGGTCATTTCCGGCATCGCCACCTTCGTCCAGTGCCGCCGTTTCGGCCCGCTCGGCGCGGGCCTGCTGATCGTGCAGGGCACCAGCTTCAACTTCGTCGGCCCCCTGATCGCCGGCGGCTCGCTGATGGTCAAGCAGGGCACCCCGGTGGAAGCGGTGATGGCCGCCATCTTCGGCGTCGTGGTCGCCGGCTCCTTCGTCGAGATGGGCGTCTCGCGCGTCCTGCCTTTCGTGAAGCGCATGATCACGCCGCTGGTGACCGGCATCGTGGTCCTGATGATCGGTCTCACCCTGATCAAGGTCGGCCTGATCAGCATGGGCGGGGGCTTTGCGGCCATGTCCAACGGCAGCTTCGCGAACGGCGAGAACCTGCTGCTGTCCGGCGTGGTGCTGGCCATCATCGTGATCCTGAACCGCATTCCGGTGGTCTGGCTCAGGAGCAGCGCCATCGTCATCGCGCTGGCGGTCGGCTACGCGCTGGCCGCCTGGCTCGGCCGCCTGGACTTCACCGGCATGCATGAAGCGCCGGCCTTCCAGGTGCCGGTGCCGCTGCACTTCGGCCTGTCCTTCTCGTGGTCGCTGTTCATCCCGATGATCGTGATCTACCTCGTCACCTCGCTGGAAGCCATCGGCGACGTCACCGCGACCAGCAAGATCTCGCGCGAGCCCGTCGCAGGCCCGGTCTGGATGAAGCGGATCAAGGGCGGCGTGCTGCTCAACGGCGCCAACTCGCTGCTGGCGGGCGTCTTCAACACCTTCCCGAGCTCGATCTTCGCGCAGAACAACGGCGTGATCCAGCTGACCGGCATCGCCAGCCGCCACATCGGCGTCTGGATCGCGCTGTTCCTGGTGGTGCTCGGCCTGTTCCCGAGCGTGGCCGGCGTGATCCAGGCAGTGCCGGAGCCGGTGCTGGGCGGCGCGGCCATGGTGATGTTCGGCGCGGTCGCCGCGGCCGGCATCAACATCCTCGCCAGCGTGCAGCTCGACCGGCGCGCCCTGCTGATCATCGCCGTCTCCCTGGCCCTGGGCCTGGGCGTGTCGCAGGTGCCGGAATTCCTGGTGCACATGCCGGCCGCGATCCGCAACGTGCTCGAGTCGGGCGTGGCCACGGGCGGCATCTGCGCCGTGCTGCTGAACTGGTTCCTGCCCGACAGCCACGAGGCCGCCGCGCACTGAGGCGCGCAAGCGCTGTCTTCCTTCCGGCTGGCGGTCGCGCCAGCCGCGCCGGGTTCCCGTTCCGCACGGGGCCCGGATCGCTTTCCGATTTCGACCACATGTTCTTGCCAGGCAAGAATGCGTAGAATCACTTAGTTCAGGAATGTACTATTCAGTGATAAAATTAGTCCTGACGGACCGATGGCGGCCCGCCAAACTTTCAATCCAACGATATTTGGCGAACAAAATGATCACGAAAATCCTGATCCCTACCCTGCTGCTTTCCCTGATGGCCGGTTGCGCATCGACCAGCCCTGCAAGCTCGAACGACCCGGTGCGCGCCCGCGTCCTGGCCGAACTCGAACAAGCCAAGGCCGACGGCTCCTACCCGATCACCGAAGCGCACTACGCAAACCTGCCGGTCGACCGCAGCGCCCGCGCATCGGCCCGCGTGGTCGAAGCCGCTCCTGCCGCCGCGACCGCGGCCACCGCAGCTCCCTGAGCCCCCTGCGCCCGGATTACAATCCGTTCTTTGTCTTTTCTGCAAGGAATAACGATGAGTGACTTTGGGCCAACCGATCAACGTTTGCGTCGCGTCGAGGCGCGCATGCCAGGGTTTCCCGTGGACGCGATGCGACTGGTCCGGATGACGAATCACCTGCACAAGACCTTCCGCGACCGCACCAATGCCCTGGTCAAGAAATACGACCTCGCCGATTCGAGCTATACCGTGCTGGCCATCCTGTATGGCTGCGTCGACGAAAGCTCGAGCGCCTCGGAACTGAGCGAAGCCTGCCACGAAAAGCCGGCCAACCTCACCCGCGTGTGCGACGAACTGGTGGCGCGCGGCCTGGTCGAGCGCTGCCCGAAGCCGGGCGACCGGCGCGCCGTGATGATCAAGCTGAGCGAACGTGGCCGCGCGCTGGCCGAACAGGCCATCCCCGAGGTGTCGAACATGGTCATCGAGGCCTGCAACGACTTCAGCCCCGATGAACTGCGCCAGTTGTCCGACCTGTATTCCCGGCTGCTGGCCAACCTGAACGGGCGCTCCTGAGCGCCAATTTGCAATACCCCTGTCCACCCAGGCAGGGGCAACCGTAGTTTTGAGTTTTTTGATCCTGAAATAACGCCATGCGTAAAGTACTCGTAGTTGCACTCTCCGGCCTGCTCCTCGCCTCATGCGGCAAGGCCCCGGCTCCCAAGAACGACAAGCCCGTCGACGTGGTCCTGATCGGCGCCGGCGTCATGAGCGCCACCCTGGGCACCATGCTCACCGAACTGCAGCCCGACCTGAAGGTCGAGATGTACGAACGGCTCGACTCGGTCGCCGCCGAAAGCTCGGACACGCTGAACAACGCGGGCACCGGCCACTCGGCTTTCATGGAACTGAACTACACGCCGGAAGGCCCGGACGGCAAGGTCGAGACCAAGAAGGCGGTCGACATCAATGAACAGTTCGAGATCTCGAAGCAGTTCTGGGCCTACCAGGTCAAGCACGGCTACCTGCCCGACCCGCGCGCCTTCATCAACAACGTGCCGCACATCGCCTTCGTCTGGGGCGACGACAACGTCAACTTCCTGCGCAAGCGCCATGAGGCCCTGCAGAAGGAAAACCTGTTCAAGGGCATGCTGTACACCGAAAATCATGACGAGATCCGCCAGTGGGCGCCGCTGGTCATGAACGGCCGCGACAAGAACCAGAAGGTCGCCGCGACCCGCATGGACATCGGCACCGACGTCAACTACGGCACCCTGACCCGCACCATGGTCAAGAACCTGACCGAGAAGAAAGGCGTGGCCCTGCACCTGCGCACCCAGGTCGAGGACATCAAGCGCGGCGCCGACGGCATCTGGAACGTCACCATCAAGGACCTCGCCAAGGACAAGGTCGAGACCGTGCGCGCCAAGTTCGTGTTCATCGGCGCCGGCGGCGGCGCGCTGCCGCTGCTGGAAAAAACCGGCATCCCGGAAGTGAAAGGCTACGGCGGCATGCCGGTCGGCGGCCAGTTCCTGATGACGAACAACCCTGCGCTGGTCAACGCCCACCTGGCCAAGGTGTACGGCAAGGCCTCGGTCGGTTCGCCGCCGATGTCGGTGCCGCACCTGGACACCCGCATCGTCGACGGCAAGCGCACCCTGCTGTTCGGACCGTTCGCGACCTTCTCGACCAAGTACCTGAAGAACGGTTCCTGGACCGACCTGCCGGCCGCCATCAGCACCAGCAACGTCCGTCCGATGCTGCAGGCCGGTATCGACAACATCCCGCTGACCAAGTACCTGATCGAACAGGTCATGCTCACGCCGGAAGACCGCCTGGCCTCGCTGCGCGACTACCTGCCGGAAGCGAAGATGGAAGACTGGACCCTGGCCACCGCCGGCCAGCGCGTGCAGATCATCAAGGATTCGAAAGACGGCGGCATCCTGCAGTTCGGTACCGAAGTCGTGAGTTCGGCCGACGGCAGCGTCGTGGCCCTGCTCGGCGCTTCGCCGGGCGCCTCGACCGCCGCGCCGATCATGCTGAAGGTGCTCAAGCAGTCCGCTTTCAAGGACACGCTGGAAACCCCGGCCTGGAAGGCCAAGATGCTGGAAATGGTGCCGTCCTACGGCCAGAAGCTGAACAACGACCCGGCCCTGGCCAACCGCATCCGCCACTACAGCAGCGAGGCGCTGGGCCTGAAGGCGATCACGCTGGACGAGCCGGCAGCCGCAACGGTGGTCGCCCAGGCCGCCGCCCAGACCGTGGCGCAGAAATAAGCCGCCCCGGTCGGTAGTACTCTCGAAAGCCCCTGCATGCAGGGGCTTTTTTCCGTCCCTGCTTCCTGTGCGGCTTCCGGGCCCGGCCACGCCGGCCTGGACCGTGCTGTACGCGCCTGGGTTATGATCGGGGCGTGGCGCCCGCGCCCGCAACGTCGAACCAGCCTCACGCGCATTCATGACAGTTACCGAGCACACCCCAATCCAGGTCAGCGATACCTGGGTCGATCACCCGCAAGGCCGCCTTTTCGTGCGCAGCTGGCATGCGGCGCAGCACGCCCAGGGCCAGGCCGGCGAAGCGCCCCTCCTGCTGCTGCACGATTCCCTCGGCTGCGTCGAACTGTGGCGCGACTTTCCGGCCGCGCTGGCGCAGGTGCTGGGCCGGCGCGTGATCGCCTACGACCGCCTCGGCTTCGGCCGCTCCGATCCGCGCGGCGGCGCGCTCGCACCGGGTTTCATCGAAGAGGAAGCCAGGCTCGTCCTGCCGGCGCTGCAGCGGGCACTGGCCTTTCGCCGCTTCATCGCCTTCGGCCACAGCGTCGGCGGCGGCATGGCCGTCCATTGCGCGGCGCTGCATCCCGATGACTGCGTCGCCCTGGTCACGGAATCGGCCCAGGCCTTCGTCGAGGAGCGCACCCACGCCGGCATCCGCGAAGCCAGGCTCGGTTTCCAGGATCCGGACCAGTTCGGGCGCCTGGTCCGCTACCACGGCGACAAGGCGCGCTGGGTGCTCGATGCCTGGACCGAAACCTGGCTCGGCCCGGGGTTCGCGGGATGGTCGCTGGACGGCGTGCTGCCTCAGGTACGCTGTCCGCTGCTCGCCCTGCACGGCGAGCACGACGAATTCGGCTCGGTGCGCCACCCCGAAACGCTGGCCAGGCTCGCCGCGGGGGCGGCGCACGTCGAGATCATGGCCGGCGCCCGCCACGTTCCCCACCGCGAGCAGCCCGCGCTCGTCCTGCGCCTCGTGCGCGACTTCCTCGGCGCGCCCGGCGCCTGAAGCGGGCCGGCCGCACCCGGCCGCCGGCGCCGACATCGCCCCACGCCGATGTGCGTGCATCGACAGCTCATCGTGCAGTTTCGCACAGCAGAACGGTTTTCCCGCCTTTTTCCCTCATCCTGAGGCTTTTCTCCCATTCGTGTGGATGCCGCGAGACAAAAATACGGCTCAGCCACACTGTCTATCGTAGATGCATTAATAATTGTTGACAGTGTTGTCACATGAAAATAGAGTTTCACTATAGACGGCTGAGTTCCACCAAGAGAAACGGTGCCGCTATGCAGCTTTAGTGCGATTGGCCTCGCCGGGGTCGACCATCATAAAAAGAGGAGACAGCATCAGTGAAGAAGCACATCATCGCAATGGCCGCGCTCGCCGCCTGCATGTCCGCCGCGTCGGCGCAAACCAGTGTCACCATCTACGGTATCGTCGATGCCGGTATCACCCATGTGAACAATGACGGCCCGAACGGCGGCCGCACCACGGTCGAAGCCGGCCAGATGCAGGTGTCACGCTGGGGCTTCAAGGGCGTGGAAGACCTGGGCGGCGGCCTGAAGGCCCGCTTCGGCCTGGAAGGCACCCTGCTCAACGACACCGGCGCCGCCGGCGTCGGTACCGGCAACCCGCCGACCACCAGCCTGTTCGACCGCGAAGCCACCGTCGGCCTGACCGGCAACTTCGGCTCGATCGACTTCGGCCGCCAGAACATCCTGGGCGTGCTGTCGGTCGGCATGGCCGACCCGATGGGCCTGGCCTTCGCCGCCACCAGCCCGAACGTGCTGTTCTCCGCGATGAACCACGCCGGCGTCTACGGCGCCTACGGCGCCAACGGCAGCGGCACCGCGCTGCGCCAGAACAACTCGATCCGCTACGTCTCGCCGTCCTTCAGCGGCTTCGGCTTCGCGCTGATGCGCGCCTTCGGCGAGCAGGCGGGCGATTCGCAGCGCAACTCCTACGTGGGCGCCTCGGCCTTCTACAATGCCGGTCCGCTGAACCTGTACGGCGCCTATGCCCGCATGAAGAACAATCCGACGAACATCGCGGTCAGTCCCGACCTGCTGCACTCGCATGCGATCGGCGTCAAGTACACCATGTCGCGCGCCGTGCTGAAGTCGACCTATTCGGAAAACAAACTCGACAGCACCGGCCGCAAGATCAGCGTCTTCGGCGCCGGCGTCGACGTCCCGGTCGCACCGGCCATCACCCTGACCGGCGCCTTCTACAACACCCGCCGCTCGGGCGACCTGAAGGACGACTCGCAGCAGTACATCTTCATCACCCGCTACGCGCTGAGCAAGCGCAGCACCGCCTACTTCTCCTACGGCCACGCTGCGACCGACCGCATCGTGCAGGCAACCGACATCAACCTGGCCCAGGGCTTCGTCGCCGTGGGCAGCGATTCGGCGAACCGCCTGACCGTGGGTATCATGCACATGTTCTGATCGCCCTTCGGGACGAACAAAAGCCGGCTGGGTTTGCACCCAGCCGGCTTTTTTATTGTTGCGTAGGGTGGGCGCCCCCGTGCCCACGCGTGGACGACGAGCAGACGCGGCCCATTGTGAACGCCAACACGAAGCAGCCGTCACGCGTGGGCACGGGGCGCCCACCCTACGTGTATCCCTACCTTATCCAGTGACGGCCGCCCGCTTCGCCTGCAAGTCCCGCCACTGCACCTTCCCGGTCGCCGACTTCGGCAGGGTCTCGCAGAACTCCACGATGCGCGGGCTCTTGTAGGCCGCCATGTTCGCGTGCGACCAGTCGATGATGTCCTGTTCGCTCACGCTGCCGGCAAAGCCGTCCTTCAGCGCCACCACGGCCTTGACGGTCTCGCCGCGCCGTTCGTCCTGCGCCGCCACCACGCAGACCTCGCGGATCGCCGGATGCCGGTACATCAGCGCCTCGACCTCGGCCGGCCAGACCTTGTAGCCCGAGGCGTTGATCATGCGCTTCAGGCGATCGACCATGAAGAAGTAACCGTCCTCGTCGACCCGTCCAAGGTCGCCGGTGCGCAGGAAGCGCTTGCCGTCGATCTCGACAAAGGTGTCGCTGGTCGCCTGCGGATTGTTCCAGTAGCCCTGCATCACCTGCGGCCCGTGCACGATGATCTCGCCGACCTCTCCCACCGCCAGTTCGCGCATCGTCTCGGGGTCGACCACGCGGGCGTCGACATCGCAGATCGGAATCCCCAGGCACTGCTTCTTGGGACGCTCGCCCGGGTTGATGTGGGTCGGCGCCATGGTCTCGGACATGCCGTAGCCCTCGACGTACTTGACGCCCATGAGATCCTGCATGCGCTGGGCGATCGCGTCCGGCATCGCCGCGCCGCCGCCGCTCATGCGCCGGATGCTCGACAGGTCGTATTCGGCCACGCGTGGGCTCGACAGCATGTCGACCACCATGGTCGAGATCAGCTGGGTCGAATTCACCTGGTAGCGCCGGATGCATTCGGCCGCCGTGTCGCGGTCCCAGCGCGACAGCACCACGACGGTGCCGCCGATGAAGATCGACCCGTTCATCCCGCCCTGCATGCCGGTCACGTGGAAGAAGGGCAGCACGCACAGGGCCACCGAGTCCTGCTGGGCGCCGAACCACTGCACCCCCGCCACGGTGTTGTACATCACGCTGCGGTGGGTGTGCATGCAGCCCTTGGGGTTGCCGGTGGTGCCCGAGGTATAGGGCATGCAGCACAGGTCGTCCGGGCCGGCCTTCAGGGGACCGGGGCGGCAGCCGCGCGCCAGCATGTCGCTCCACAGCACCACGCCCTCGCCCGCGATCGCGCGCCGCGGCGCGGCCACGAAGTCCGGCACCTTCAGGTCGGTGGGGCGCTCGATGTAGTCGGAATAGGCCGCGACCACGACGTGGCGCAGGCCGGCGCCGACCAGCGGCTGCACCTGCTCATACAGGTCCTGGGGCGCGAAGATGGTGGTGGCGCCGGTATCGCTCACATAGTGGCGCAGCTCCTCGGTCAGGTTCATCGGGTTGACCGGCACCACGACCGCGTTGGCGCGCAGGATCGCGTAATAGGCCAGGATGAACTGCGGGCTGTTCTGCATGTAGAGCAGCACCCGGTCGCCCTGCTCCACGCCGCACTCGCTCTGGAGGAAACCGGCGATGGCGTCGACCTCGTCCCTGAACTCGCGGTAGCTGATCGGGGTGTCGTAATAGATCGCGAAGGTCTTGTCCGGGTAGCGCGTGCTTGATACCTCGAGGTTGTAGTACAGATTCGTTTGCGGCACGGTGAGGTGCCGCGGCAGGCCCGTGGGCCAGAATGGCAGGTGGCGCTCAGACATCTTGTCTCCTTCTTGCATCCTGTGTAATGCGGGCGGCGCGAACCGCTCCGCTACTGTCCGGTTCAGCCGCAGGTTCAACGATACTTCGCCAGTTCCAGCTTGGCGATCGCGTTGCGGTGTACCTCGTCCGGACCGTCGGCCAGGCGCAGCGAGCGCGCGCTGGCATAGGCCTGGGCCAGGCCGAAGTCCTGGCTGACGCCGGCGCCGCCATGGGCCTGGATCGCCCAGTCGATCACCTTGCAGGCCATGTTCGGCGCGATCACCTTGATCATCGCGATCTCGCGCGCGGCGACCTTGTTGCCGACCTTGTCCATCATCTCGGCCGCGTTCAGCACCATCAGGCGCGCCTGGTCGATCAGGATGCGCGACTCGGCGATGCGCTCGCGGCAGACGCCCTGGTCGGCGACCTTGCGTCCGAAGGCGACACGCTCGAGCGTGCGCCGGCACATCGCCTCGAGCGCCATCTCGGCGCGCCCGATCAGGCGCATGCAGTGGTGGATCCGGCCCGGCCCCAGGCGGCCCTGGGCGATCTCGAAGCCGCGGCCTTCGCCGAGCAGGATATGGTCGCGTGGCACCCGCACGTTCTCGAACAGCACCTCGGCGTGGCCGTGCGGCGCGTCGTCGTAGCCGAAGACGTGCATGTCGCGCACGATGGTCACGCCCGGGGTGTCGGTCGGCACCACGATCATCGACTGCTGTCGGTGGCGCTCGGGGTGGTCCGGATCGGTCTTGCCCATGAAGATCATCACCTTGCAGCGCGGGTCCGCCGCGCCCGAGGTGAACCACTTGCGACCGTTGATCACGTACTCGTCGCCGTCGCGCACGATGCTGGCCGTGATGTTGGTCGCGTCCGAGGACGCCACCTCCGGCTCGGTCATGGCAAAGGCCGAGCGGATCTCGCCGGCCAGGAGCGGTTCGAGCCAGGTTTTCTGGATCGCCGGCGAGGCATAGCGCACCAGGGTCTCCATGTTGCCGGTATCGGGCGCCGAGCAGTTGAAGACTTCGGACGCGATCGGCACCCGGCCCATCAGTTCGCACAGCGGCGCATATTCGAGGTTGGTAAGGCCCGCACCCAGTTCCGACTCGGGCAGGAACAGGTTCCACAGGCCGGCTTCCTTCGCCTTCGCCTTCAGGCGCTCCATGGTCTGGGGTACGATGAAGGCGTTGCCGGCCTTGCGCCCGGCATCGACCTCTTCCTTGTAGGCGGCCGCGCAGGGGACGATCTCGGTGTCGATGAAATGCTTGACGCGCCGCTGCAGTTCGAGGGCGCGTTCGGAAAACTGGAAAGCCATATGTCTCCTGTTCTTGTCTGTATGTACCGCACAGTAAAACCACGTTTTACTCCGGTCGAGTGTAGCAGCCGAGAAAATGGAAGTAAATGACCCTTCCGCGCAGCGAAACGTGTGTACCTGCGCACTGTATTGCAGGGTTGACACATACCCTTGCGTGTTTTACTGTGCAAAATCCACATGCCGACTATAGAACGGCGCACACAGGCATAACCATGACATCACACGACAACAACACACAAGTGCCGCCAGGCTTCGAGCGCCTGAAACGCGGCGGCCCCTATATGGCCAACCTGGGGGATCTGTACTGCAGCCGGGAGAACGGCGTCACCGTGATCGCGATGCGCATCACCGAACAGCACACCAACATGCGCGGCATCGCCCACGGCGGCATGCTGGCCAGCCTGGCCGATTCGGCGCTCGGCCTGGGCCTGACCATGCACTGCGAGGGGCGCCAGTCCTTCGTCACCGTCAACCTCAGCACCGACTTCGTCGACGCGGCCCGCCCGGGCGACTGGGTCGAGGCGCATGTCGACATCCAGAAGCTGGGCGGACGCGTGGCGTTCGCGAACTGCTTCCTGCAGGTGGGATCGCGGCGCATCCTGCGCGCCAGCGGTGTATTCGCGGTGATGAATGCGCTGACGCCGGAGCAGCTGGCGGCGGGCTACTGAGGATTGTGGACAGGAGCCCAACGGCGTTCCGCGAGACCCGGACGTTCGCGGCATCGACGACCTGGCGTCCAGGGTGCTTGCCGAACTCGACCAGCCCAGCGCCATCATTGCCCAATCGATGGGAGGTGTCGTCGCCATGCTTGCCGCGCTGCGCAGGCCCGAGCTCGTCACTCACTTGGTATTGACCGTGACCTCAGGCGGGATGGATCTGCGCCCCTTCGGCGCCGAGGACTGGCGCCCGGCCATGCGCGCGGCGCATCCCGGATTGCCGGACTGGTTCACCAGCTACCATGAGGACCTGACGCCGCACTTGCCCGCGCTGCATATGCCGACGCTGCTTCTCTGGGGCGATGCGGACCCGATCAGTCCGGTGAAGGTCGGGGAGCGCCTGGCTGCCCTGCTTCCGCGAGCGAAGCTGCACGTGTTCGCCGGTGCCGACCACGACCTTGGCTGCACGCACGCCAGGCTGGCCGCGCCGCTCGTCGACCAGCACCTGGTTTCTTAACGAACCGGTCGGACTGTATTGAACGGCCGCCGCATGCATCCGCCGGCTAGCGCTCGCGCACCAGATTGAACTGCGCGGCCTGCCGGTTGTAGTCCGCGATCGACTGCCTGATGTAGCCGGTCAGCGCCTCTCCGGTCAGCGAAAACGGATACATCCCGGCCTGCTCGCGCAGGCGGGCGAATTCGGGGCTGGCATCCACGCCGTCGAACGCCGCGACCCAGCGCCGGTAGTCCCGCTCGCTCACGCCCGGCCCCATCCACACGCCGCGAATCACCGGCCACACCACGTCGTAGCCCTGCTCGCGCGCGGTCGGCACCCCGGCCAGCACGCCGGGCAGGCGCCGTTCGGACAGCACCGCCAGCACCCGTACCGTGCCGCGTCCCGCATACAGCAGGGCCTCGGAGGTGTCGCCCGAAATGGCCTGCACGTAGCCGGCCTGCATGGCGACGAACTGCTCGCCGCCGCCTTCCAGCGCGACGAAGCGCATCTTGCGCGGCTCGACGCCAGCCTTGCTCACCAGCAGGGCCATCTTCATCCAGTCCTGGCTGCCGATGGTGCCCGACATGCCGACCAGTACGCGCTGCGGGTCGCGCTTCAGGGCGCCGAGGAGCTGCCCCAGCGTGCGGTAGGGCGAATCGGCCGGGACGGCGACCATGCCGTAGTCGGCGCCGAAGGCGGCGACCCAGCGTACGTCTTCAAGGTTGGCCTTGCCGAACTTGCCCCGCGCCAGGTTCAATACCGAGCCGCCGGAAAACGCGACCAGGGTATTCGGCTCGGCGCGGCGCTGGGACACCAGGGTATGCCAGGCCACCGCGCCGACGCCGCCCGGCATGTAGCTCAGCTTCATCGGCGGCGCGCCGGGCTGGCCCCGCAAGGCCTCGCGGGCCAGCTTGCAGGTCAGGTCCATCGCGCCGCCCGGCTTGGACGGCACCAGGCATTCAGCCTCGCCCGCCGCGGCGGCGGCCCCAGGCGCGGCCAGCACCAGCGACGGCGCGAGCAGCAACAGCAGCGAAATCAGGAAGGTGCGCGGCATTCTCATGTGTGCATGATAGCCGCCCGGGCCGGGATGCGCTCTAAGGCCGAATTCAGAAGCGGTGCTGGATGCCGGCGGTGACGCCGGTCTGGGTGTCGGCAAAGCCCGCGTCGTCGCGCGAGAGGCCGACCAGCTGGCCGTGATCGGCCCTGGCGTGGGCCGCCGACAGGTAGAGCCAGGTGCGCTTGGACAGGTTAACCATCGCGCGCGCCACGAACATGGTCGGGTCGGCATCCTGGGCCGCCGGCAGCTCCCGGGTATTGATGTGGTAGACGGCGCCGGTCAGGGTGATCTTGTCGACCGCCCAGGTGACGCCGCCCCAGCAGGTGTCGCCGCGCAGGTCGGCGCTAGCGGCCCGGCCGGAGTCAAACTTGTAGCTGCGCAGGCCCGCCGTGTAGCGCCAGCGGCCGCTCTGGTAGTCCGCCCCCAGGTGCAGGGCGCTGGTGCGGTCGCGCTCCCCGCCCGCCGCCGGGGTGGCGCCGCTGACCTGCTCCCAGGCCGCCATCAGGCCCAGGCCGTTGGCGGACCAGGAGCCGCCGAGCGCGTATTTGCGCCCGTCCGCCGAGCTGCCCGCCTGCTCGCCCAGGCCGACCGATGCGCCGTAGCTGAAGTTGCCGCTGCGGCCGCTGTACTTGACCAGGTTGTCGAAGGCGGTCGTCATGCCGTACTTCGACGGCCCGGTGGCGCCGCCGCTGGTGGCCCAGGAGTAGTTCGGGGCGAAGCCCATCGGGTCGAACTTGATTACCAGGTCGTAGGTCGTGGTGAAGGAGCGGCCGACGACCACACGCCCGAAACCGCCCTCCAGGCCCACGTTCGCCTGGCGCTTGAACAGCGGGCCGTCCGAGGCGCCGGTATCCATCAGGATGCCGCCCTCGAGGTTGAAGACGGCCTTCAGGCCGCCGCCGAGGTCTTCGCTGCCGCGCAGGCCCCAGCGCGAGGTGTTCTTGCCGCCCGAGACCACGCGCACCAGGCTGCCGCCGTCGGGAGCGGCATGGTTGACGCTCTCCACGCCGGCGTCGACCAGGCCATAGACCTGCACATTGGTTTGCGCCTGGGCGGAGTAATTCAGGGAAAGCGCTGCCAGGACGGCGAGCGCGAGGGCCGATTTCTTCATCTTGTCTCCGGTACTGTCATCGTTATGTACTGCCTGCTACTGCCTTATGAAACCGACTATATGCGGGCCGAGCTTTCAGTTCGCTTTCAGCGCGGCCTGGGGCGGCGTTGTGGAAAATCGCTCGCGCCCGGCCTTTCCGAAGGACGAGCTTTGCGCTTACACTGGCGCGATGAGAATCCTGTTAGTCGAAGACCATGTCGAGCTGTCGCACTGGGTATCCCGGGCGCTGCGCGACGCCAAGCTCACCGTCGAATGCGCGGCCAGCGGCGCCGACGCCGACGCCCTGCTCCACACCCAGGACTACGCGCTGGTGATCCTGGACCTGACGCTGCCGAAGATGGACGGCCTGGACGTGCTGCGCCGCCTGCGCGCCCGCGGCGGAGCGCGCGGCGGCACGCCGGTGCTGATCCTGACCGCCCGCGGCGGCCTGGAGGAAAAGGTGCAGGGCCTGAACCTGGGCGCCGACGACTACCTGGCGAAGCCCTTCGAACTGGCCGAACTCGAGGCGCGGGTCAAGGCGCTGCTGCGCCGCAGGTTCGGCAACGGCAGCGGCAACGAGGCCCTGGTGCACCGCTGCGGCCAGCTCAGCTTCGACACGGTCGCGCGCATGTTCCACTATTGCGGCGAGCCGCTGGCCCTGACGCCGCGCGAGCACGCCGTGCTCGAAGCGTTGATCGCCCGCCCGGGCCGCGCGCTGTCCAAGGAAAAGCTGTTCGACGAGGTGTTCGCACTGGTGGACGACGCCAACCTCGATGCCATCGAGCTCTACATCCACCGCATCCGCAAGAAGCTCGAACGCCGTCCCGAGGGCAATACCGCCATCGTGACCCTGCGCGGCATCGGCTACCTGCTGCAGGAAAAACCCGCTTGAAACCGGCGCCATGGCCCTGAAGGCTGCCCGCCCGCCGGGCAGCCTGCGCAACCAGCTGCTGCGCTGGCTGATCCTGCCCCTGGTCGCGCTGGTCGCCCTGAACGCGGTGTCGCTCTACCAGGACGCGCTGGAGGCCGGCGACATCGCCTACGACCGTTCGCTGCTCGCTTCCACACGCGCGCTGGCCGAGCGGGTGTCGGTGCGCGACGGCAAAGTCGTGGCCGACGTGCCCTACGTGGCCCTGGACAGCTTCGAGACCGACACCCTGGGCCGCATCTACTACAAGGTCACGGGGCTGCGCGGCGAAACCGTGTCCGGCTACGACGACCTGCCGCCGGTGCCGAAGAACGTGCCGCGTTCCGACCTGTATCCGGCCCTGGTGCGCTTCTACCATGCGCAGTACAACGGCGAACCGGTGCGCATCGCGGCCCTGCTGCAGCCGGTCTTCGACGACAGCATGCGCGGCATCGCCCTGATCCAGGTCGGCGAGACGCTCGACGCGCGCCGCGCCCTGTCGCGCCGCATCCTGCTGGGCACCCTGCTGCGCCAGGCGCTGATGGTGCTGGCGGTGGCGACCCTGGTCTGGTTCGCCGTGCGCCTGGTGCTGCGGCCCCTGATGGACCTGAAGCACGAGGTCGAGACGCGCTCGCTGTCCGACCTGTCCGACGTCGATCCGGCGCTGGTGCACAAGGAAGTGCGCCCGCTGGTGGTGGCGATGAACGGCGCCATGACCCGCATGCAGGACCTGATCGCCAGCCAGCGCCGTTTCATCGCCGACGCCTCGCACCAGTTGCGCACCCCGCTCACTGTGCTCAAGACCCAGGCCGAGCTGGCCCTGAGGGAAAGCGACCCGGCCGCCATGCGCGAGATCGTGCGCTCGGTCGCGCTCACCACCGACTCCGCCGTCCACCTCGCCAACCGCCTGCTGACGCTGGCGCGCATCGAGCATGGCGGCGGCAGGATCCAGGCCAGCCCGGTCGCGCTGGCGGCGGTGGCGGGCCAGGTCGGGCTGGAACTGGCCCTGCCGGCGGTGCAGAAAGGGATCGACCTGGCGCTGGACGTCGAGGGCGGCGGGAGCGCAGGCGACACGACCGTCGACGGCGACCCGCTGCTGCTGCACGAGCTGGTGGCGAACCTGGTCGACAACGCGATCCGCTACACGCCGGCCGGCGGCAGCGTGCAGCTGCGCGTGGGACGCCGTCCTGCGGGCGTCCTGCTGGAAGTGCGGGACAGCGGTCCCGGCATCGCTCCCGCCGAGCACGACAAGGTGTTCACGCCCTTCTACCGCGCCCAGGCGACGCTGGAGGCCAATCCCGGCGGCACCGGCCTGGGGCTGGCCATCGTGCGCGACATCGCCCGCATGCACGGCGCCGTTCTTGCGCTCGGCCAGGGCGAGGACGGGCGCGGGCTGAAGGTGAGCGTGCAGTTCGCGCCGCCCGAGGGCGCCTGACCCGGCCAGGGCCGCTCCCGGCGTCCCGCCTTTCCCGCATCCGAACCTGATCGTCCGGGCCGCGCGCGGGCGCGCTGAAAGCTAATTGAAAGCCGCGCCCGCCTATAGTCGGCAGCACAAGCAGCACATAACGATGACAACATTCGGAGACCACATGACCAGCCAGCCCTCGCGCGCGCGTTCCCGGCCGCGCTTCCCCGCCTGATCCAGCCCGGTTCCGACCGGACTGCGGCGCATCGCGCGCCCGCAACCCCACGCCGCGGCATCGCGCCGTAACACCATTTAGTGACGCTTGCGCTCCCACGGGGAGACCGCGGGCATTGTGAGGAGAATTCCCATGCTGACCATCCTGGCTTACTCGATGATCATCGTCTTCATGTTCCTGATCATGACCAAGCGCCTGCCGGCCATGGTCGCCCTGATCGTCGTGCCCATCGCCTTCGGGCTGATCGGCGGCTTCGGCAAGGAACTGGGGCCGATGATGCTCACCGGGATCAAGAACCTGGCCCCGACCGGGGTCATGCTGATGTTCGCGATCCTCTACTTCGGCATCATGATCGATGCCGGCCTGTTCGACCCGGTCATCCGCAGGCTGGTGAAGATGGTGCGCGGCGACCCGATGAAAATCGTGGTCGGGACGGCGGCGCTGGCCATGCTGGTCTCGCTCGATGGCGACGGCGCCACGGCTTACATGATCACGGTGTCGGCCATGCTCCCGCTCTACCGGCGCCTCGGCATGAACCAGCTGATCCTGGCCTGCGTCATCATGCTGGCCGGCGGCGTCTTCAACATCCTGCCCTGGGGCGGGCCGACCGCCAGGGCGGCCAGCGCCCTCGGGGTCGAGGTGCACGAGCTGTTCGTTCCCATGCTGCTGCCCATGCTCGCCGGTATCGCCTGGGTGCTCTTCGTCGCCTACGTGCTGGGCAAGCGTGAGCGCAAGCGCATCGGCACGGTGCAGCTGGCCGCGCATGCCGGCGCCCGCCCGGCATCGAACGTCAGCGTCCTGCAGCCTGCCCGGGCCCGGCATGCCGCCGCCGGCGAGATGGATGGCACCACCGGCCAGTGGGTCGTGCAGGCGGGCCTTGTGGCGCAGGACGGCGGCGCGGTCGCCGGCGGCGCCGATCAGGACCCGGACGTGAGCGTGACGGATCCGGCGCTCGCAAGGCCAAAACTGATCTGGGTGAACGCCCTGCTCACCGCGCTGCTGCTGGTCCTGCTGGTCGCGGGCGTCCTGCCGCTGCCGGTGCTGTTCATGATCTTCTTCGCGGTCGCGGTGATGCTCAACTATCCCCGCCTGGAGCAGCAGAAGGAAAGGATTGCCCACCATGCGACCAACGTGGTGCCGGTCGTCTCGCTGATCTTCGCCGCCGGCATCTTTGTGGGCATCCTGCAGGGCACCAGGATGGTGGACGCGATCGCGCTGAGCGTCATCGCCGCCGTGCCAGACTGGATGGGGCCTTATCTCGCGATCGTGACCGGGGTGCTGAGCATTCCCTTCACCTTCTTCATCTCGAACGACGCCTTCTACTTCGGCATCGTGCCCATCCTCGCCAAGGCGGCTGCCGTCTACGGCATCGGCGCCGCGGAAATCGGCCGCGCCTCGCTGATCGGCCAGCCGGTCCACCTGCTCAGCCCCCTGGTGGCATCGACCTACCTGCTGGTCGGCATGTCCAAGGTCGAGTTCGGCGACCACCAGCGCTTCACGCTGCTGTGGGCCATCGCTGGTTCGCTGATCATGCTGTTGGCGGCGCTTCTCTTCGGCGTGGTGCCGTTCATGGGGCGCGTCGGCTGAACCGGACGGCTTGCCTCAACGCCCGCCCGACACCTCGATGAAGGACCCCGTCGTGTACGAGGCGGCGTCCGAGAGCAACCACAGCACCGCCTGCGCCACTTCAAGGGCCTGGCCTCCGCGTCCCATCGGGACCGAGGCGGCCAGGCGCGCTACACGTCCCGGCTCGCCTCCGCTCGCATGCATGTCCGTTTCGATCAGGCCGGGGCGAACGCCGTTCACGCGGATCCCCTCCCCCGCGACCTCCTTCGACAGGCCGATCGTCAGCGCGTCCATGGCGGCTTTGGAAGCCGCATAATCGACATACTCGCCCGCCGCGCCCAGCACGCCGGCGCGCGAGGACACATTCACGATGGCGCCGCCCGCCCCGCCGTGGCTGGTCGACATGCGCCGCACCGCCTCGCGCGCACACAGGATGCTGCCGACGACATTCGTCGCCATGATACGGTGGATGCGCGCGGCGGACATCTGCTCCACACGCATCTGCTGCGACAGCACGCCGGCATTGTTGACCAGTGCGTCCAGGCGGCCAAAGCGTTCGTCGACGGCGCGGAACAGGCGCTCGACCTGCTCCTCGTCCGCGACGTCGGCCTTGACCGCAAAGGCCTCGCCGCCGCGGCTGGCGATCGCGTCGACGACAGCGGCGGCGGCCGCGTCGTCGGACAGGTAGTTGACGCAGACGCGGTAGCCCCGCTCGGCGGCGAGGGTGGCGCAGGCCGCGCCGATGCCGCGTCCGCCGCCGGTGATCAGGATGGATTTATTCATAGGATTCGTCAGGGGAAGGAAAGCCTGCGCCGCCAGCTTGGCAGACGCGGTAGAGATTGCTCTCTATAAACATTTCTTCCAAAAGGAAATTGTTACCCGTTAGAATTTACGTCTTTATGTCAGCACGCTCACACGCATGACCGCAGTTAAAGCAGTAGAAGTTTCCGATCAGCCTCAGGTTGACACCCCAGCCACATCCGCCATCAACTGGTATCCGCTACTGGGCATCTGCCTGGCCACGCTCGCAGCGGCGCTGGCATATGGCAGCATCTATTTTGCCTTGTTAGCGGATTAGTTTCCGGGCCTTCCGCGCCCGCCGCGTTGCCCGTGCATGCAGGAATTCCAGGCCTGCGTGCATGCCGGTGCGCTCACGACTCCAGCCGCGACGCAATCTCGATCAGCCGCGGCCGCACTTCGCCCAGCAGGAACTCCTGCGACACGCTCGACGACGGCCCGCCGCAGTTGACCGACATGAGCTGGCTGCCGCCGATCGGGAAGAAGCCGACCGCGATGCCGTTGACGTCCTTCTGCCACTCGCCGAACGAGGTAGTGCAGCCGTACTGCTCGTAGTCGCGCAGCCCCCGCTCCAGTCCCTCCTTCATGGCGGTGAAGGCCAGTTCGTCGAGTTCGAGCGCGCGGCTCAGGATGTCCTTGCGCTCCTGCTCGGAAGCCTTGACCAGGTAGGCGCGGCCGATGGCCGATACCGCCAGCGGCATGCGCGAGCCCACCTGCAGCGACAGCGACAGCGCCGCCGTGCTGCGGCAGACCTCGACGTAGATCATCGACAGCCGGTCGCGCATCGCGATCGACACCGTGGTGCCCGAAAAATCGGCCAGCTCCTGCATCATCGGCCGCGCCAGCTGGCGGATGTCGAGGCGCGCCAGCATCGCGCTGCCCAAGCCGAGCGTCGCGGTGCCGAGCATGTAGCGCCCGCCGGTTTCCTGCACCAGGTAGCCGAGCCGGGTCAAGGTATAGGTGATGCGCGTGACCGTGGACTTCGGCAGGCCGCAGCGCTCGGCGATCTGCTGGTTGGTCAGGCCCTTGTCGGCCGAGCGGAAGCAGGCCAGCACCTCGAGCCCGCGCGCGAGGGCCGTGATGTAGTAGCGGTCCTCGTTGTTCTTCGACGCATCCGGGCTCTCGCCCGGTTCGGCATCGTCCGTGTTGCGGTTCATTTCGCTCAGTTGCATGGCTTACCCCAGATATGAAGGCCGCAGGAATACGCGGCAGGAATACGAATTCTTCTGCTATTGCAGCAAAGGCTCTTTCCGAGATGGATTTCGCATGGCAAACTGGCTGAACCATTGCGCAAACACAAGGCGGTCCTGAGCCAGCGGCACTTCGTTTTTGTCCCCACATCGCCGGCAAGGTGCAGTTCCATGCAGTTCCACGTGACTGCTGAACAAATCATTGCTACCGATGCAAAAGTGTCGTATCCTTTTTTTGTTCCATTTTACACCGCTTTGTTTCACCTAGCAAAACGAATGATCTGAATACCATGGGTTCTCCGGAACCCACGCACAGGAGTCAGAAGCATGTTTACAGCTCAGGTTTCGTCGAGCACGAAGCAACCATACGGCCGGGGTCTCCCGTCCGTTTTCCCATCCACCGCACGATCCCGGCAATGCGGGACGCCGCGCCGCGCCTGACGCGCCCGCGTTTTTTCCAAGGAGGATGGCATTCATGAGTGATACGAAGTACCAGCGCGCCCGGGCCGTGGTCTGCCGCACCACCGGGGAACCGGTGGTGGTCGAGGAGATCGAGGTCGAGTTCCCGCGGCGCGGCGAGGTGATGATCAGGATGGCGGCCTGCGGCATCTGCCACAGCGACCTGTCCGCCACCAACGGCACGATTCCCATGCCCGCTCCCCTCGTGCTCGGCCACGAGGGCGCCGGCGTGATCGTGGCCGTCGGCGAAGGCGTGAGCGAATACGCGGTCGGCGACCACGTGCTCAGTTCCTTCGTGAGCATGTGCGGCAAATGCCGCTGGTGCCAGACCGGCCGCCCCCAGTTGTGCGACCAGGCCGCGAAAGCGGCGATCTCCCTGCCCGACGGCACCGTGCGCACCCGCGGACTGGACGGCCAGCCCTTGAACATCTTTTCCGGCTGCGGCGTGATGGCCGAATACGCCACCTTGCATGTCGACAACGTGGTGAAGATCGCCCAGGACGTGCCGCTCGACCGCGCCTGCCTGGTCGGCTGCGGCGTCATGACCGGCGTCGGCGCGGCCACGAATACCGCCAAGGTCGAGCCGGGCTCGATCGCCGTGGTCTTCGGCTGCGGCGGCGTCGGCCTGAACGCCATCCAGGGCTGCCGCATCGCCGGCGCGGCGATGATCGTCGCGGTCGACATGTCCGACGCCAAGCTCGAGCTGGCGAAAGAGTTCGGCGCGACCCACACGGTCAACGCCGGCACGCCCGACCTGATCAAGGTCCTGCGCAAACTCACCAATGGCGGCGCCGACTACGCCTTCGAATGCGTCGGCAAGGGAGAAATCGTGGCCCAGGCCTATGGCGTCCTGGCCAAGGGCGGCAAGGCGGTGGCGGTCGGCGTGGCCCACCCGAAGGACACGACCACGGTGCGCACCGGCAGCCTGACCTTCGAAGAGAAGACGCTGACCGGCAGCTACTTCGGTTCGGCCCGCCCGCGCCAGGACTTCCCGCGCCTGCTGGCCCTGTACCGCGCGAAGCGCCTCAAGCTCGATGAACTGATCACGCGCCGCTACCGCATCGACGAAGCGCCGCAGGCCTTTGCCGACCTGGCCGAAGGACGCAATGCACGAGGGGTGATCATGTTCGACTGAGCACCACGCACCTCGCACGGCATCCAAAAGCAGCACGACCACACAAATAATATTGGAGACAGATTTTGGAGCTTTTCCTGCAACAGGTCCTCAACGGACTCACCCTGGGCGGCGTCTACAGCCTCGTCGCGCTGGGGCTCACGCTGGTGTACGGCATCCTGCACGTACCCAATTTCGCGCACGGCGCCTTCTACATGGCCGGCGCCTACTCGGCCTTCTTCATCATCGACAGGCTTGGCCTGAACTACTGGTGGGGCATGGCGGGCGCCGCCGTCACCGTGGCGCTCATTTCCGTCCTGTCCGAGCGCCTGGTGTTCCACCCGCTGCGCAAGGCGCCCTACCTGCACCACATGATCGCCTCGATCGGCATCCTGCTGTTCCTGGAAGCCGGCGCCCAGGCCATCTGGGGCGCGGACTTCCACCGCATGGCCACGCCCTATAACCAGATCCTCACCTTCGGCGACATCACCATGCCGGCCCAGCGCCTGCTGATCATCGGCGCCGCCTTCCTGCTGGTGGTGCTGCTGCAGCTGTTCCTGAAGAAGACCGTGACCGGCGCCACCATCGTCGCCATGGCCCAGAACCGCGAGGGCGCGGCCCTGGTCGGCATCGACGCCAACCGCGTCGCGATGCTGACCTTCGCGATCGCCGGCGCCCTGGCCGGCATGGCGGCCGTGCTGTACGCACCGATCAACCTGGTCTACACATCGATGGGCCACCTGGTGATCACCAAGGCCTTCGTCATCATCGTGCTGGGCGGAATGGGCAGCGTGCCCGGGGCGATCGTCGGTGGCCTGATCATCGGCTTTGCCGAAGCCTTCGGCGCCTTCTACATCTCGACCGACTACAAGGACATCATCGCCTTTGCGCTGCTGGTGCTGATCCTGTCGCTGCGTCCGCAGGGCCTGTTCGCGAAAGGAGCACACTGATGAAGCTCATCAACGCAAAAACCGGATGGGGCCTGCTGCTGGTGCTGGCGCTGGCCTTCCCCTTCATGGCCGGTAACGACTACCACCTGACCGTGATGTCGACCGCCTACATCTACGCGATCGCCACCATCGGCCTGAACCTGATCACCGGCTACACCGGCCAGTACAACCTCGCCCACAGCGGCTTCATGGCGGTCGGCGCCTACACGGTCGGCATCCTGACGGTCGACCACGGCGTCTCGTTCTGGGTCGCCTTCGCGCTGTCGGGCGTGGTCTCGGCCGCCCTCGGCTTCTTCGTGGGCATCGTGTCGCTGCGCCTGAAGACACACTTCTTCTCGATCTTCACCCTGTGCGTGGGCTACATCATGTTCCTGGTGATCGAGAAGTGGGAAAGCTTCACCCACGGCACGGTCGGCATCATGGGCATCCCGGCACCTGAGAGCATCGGCTCGCTCGACTTCTCCGAACCACGCACCCAGTACTACCTGGTGCTGTTCTTCCTGGTCGCCAGCCTGTGGATCATGCACCGCATCGTCCATTCGCTGCTGGGCCGCACCTTCATGGCGATCCGCAACGGCGACGAGCTGGCCCAGGCGCTGGGCATCAACCTGATGCGCAACAAGCTGCTGGCCTTCATGCTGTCGGTATTCTTCTCGGGCCTGGCGGGCGGCCTGTACGCCGGCTATGTGCGCTTCCTCGGCCCGGGCGTGGCCAGCGTCGAGCACACCTTCGACATGACCATGTACATGCTGGTGGGCGGCATCGGCACCCTGCTCGGCCCCCTGCTCGGCGCCATCTCCGTACCGTGGCTGACCCAGTACCTGCAGGTGCTGCAGGAATACCGCTTCGTGGTGTTCGGCCCGGTGCTGGTCCTGCTGGTCATCTTCCTGCCGTACGGGATCGTCGGCACCTGGCAGAACCGCCAGCGCAGGAAGGCGGCGCTGCAGGCGGCTCCGGCGCAGGCCGCACCGGCGCAGGCCGCACCGACGCAGGCGCCAGCCGCCAAACCCGCCATCGCGACGAAGAAAGGAGCCTCGCATGCTTAAGATCGACCACCTGACCAAGCGCTTCGGCGGCCTGGCAGCCGTCAACGACGTCAGCGCCGATTTCGCGCGCGGCACCATCAATGCCATCATCGGCCCGAACGGTGCCGGCAAGACCACCTTCTTCAACCTGATCAGCGGCGCGATCGCGCCGACCGAGGGCAAGGTGATCTTCGACGGCAAGGACGTGACCGGCCTGCGCGCCGACCAGGTGGCGCGCCTCGGCATGGCGCGCACCTTCCAGACCACGACCCTGTTCGACACCGCCACCGTGCTGGACAACCTGATCGTCGGCCACCGCCTGCGCACCGGCTCGACCCTGATCGACGCCATCCTCGGCACCCGCCGCCTGAAAGACGAGGAACGCCGCTGCCGCGAGAAGGCGCGCGCCGCGCTCGACTTCGTGGGCCTGTCGCACATCGAAGCGCGCATCGCCGGCGACATCTCCCAGGAAGAAAGGAAGCGGGTCGCCTTTGCCCTGGCATTGTCGACCGACCCGAGCCTGCTGCTGCTGGACGAACCGGCCGGCGGCGTCAATCCGGAAGAGACCGAGGGCCTGGCGCGCCTGATCCGCAAGATGGCCGACAGCGGCCTGACGGTCTGCCTGATCGAGCACAAGATGGACATGATCATGAACCTGGCCGACAAGATCCTGGTGCTGAACTACGGCGAGCGCATCGCCGAGGGCACCCCCGCCGAGATCCGCGCCAACCCGGTCGTGATCGAAGCCTACCTGGGGAGCGAACATGCTTAAACTCGACAAAGTCAACCTTTCCTACGGCAGCTTCCGGGCCCTGCACGACGTCAGCCTGCACGCCGACGAAGGCGAACTGGTGGTGCTGCTCGGCTCGAACGGCGCCGGCAAGAGCTCGATCTTCCTGACCATGAGCGGATTGAACCGCGCCTCCTCGGGCACGATCCGCTTCGGCTCGCAGAACCTGGTCGGCCGCAAGCCCTCGCAGATCGTCGCCGATGGCCTGATCCACTGCCCGGAGGGCCGCAAGCTCTTCCCCGGCATGTCGGTGCTGAAGAACCTGACCCTGGGCGCCTACGTGCACCGCGGCGACAGCCGTGGCACCCAGCGCACGCTGGACGAAGTGTTCGAGCTCTTCCCCATCCTGTACGAGAAGAAGGACAGCCCGGCCGGATCGCTCAGCGGCGGCCAGCAGCAGATGGTGGCGATCGGACGCGCCCTGATGGGCCGGCCGAAAGCGCTGCTGCTCGACGAGCCTTCGCTGGGCCTGGCCCCGCTGGTGGTGAAGCAGATGTTCGAGATCATCGCCCGCATCAACAAGGCCGGCACCACGGTGCTGCTGGCCGAGCAGAACGCCTACGCCGCCCTGAACATCGCCAGCCGCGCCTACGTCATCGAACAGGGACGGATCGTGATGGAAGGCGGACGCGAGGAACTGCTGAACAATGCGCAGGTGCGCAAGGCCTACATCGGAGCCTGAGCGGCGCCTGAGCTGTTTTCATGTATCGACGGAGTATTCGACAGTAGCACCCACAACAAAGCAAAACCAAGGAGACACCCCATGAAAGTGCAAGCCAAACTGACCCGCCGCACCCTTCTGGCAGCCGCTGCCGCCACGCTGGCCCTGGCCGGCGGCGTCGCCCACGCCCAGGAAACCATCAAGATCGGTTTCTCCGGACCGCTGAGCGGCGGCGCCGCCCTGTACGGCAAGAACGTCCTGTCCGGCATGGAAATGGCCGCCGCCGAGATCAACGCCAAGCCGCTGGAAATCGGCGGCAAGCGCTACAAGGTCGAGATCGTGGCGCTGGACGACAAGTACAATCCGTCGGAAACCGCCATCAACGTGCAGCGCCTGGTCCAGCAGCACAAGACCGCCGCCGTGCTGGTGCCGCATTCGGGCGGCGTGTTCGCGGTCCAGGCCTTCAACGAGAAGTCCAAGGTGCTGCTGCTGGCCTACACCAGCCTGCCGCAGGTGACCGAGCGCGGCAACAAGCTGACCATCCGCATTCCGCCTGACTTCACCGGCTACATCGCCCCGTTCACCAAGGCCATGATGGCCAAGCACGGCAAGAACGTCGCCATGGTCCAGGCCGACCACGACTATGCGAAAGCCTGGGCGGCCGCCTTCAAGCCGGTGTGGGAAGCCAACGGCGGCAAGATCGTGGCCGAGAACCCGATGTCCTACAACAAGGCGACCGACTTCTACAGCGGCGTGAGCCGCGCCATGCAGGCCAAGCCGGACGTCATGTTCATCGGCGGCGCCTCGGAGCCGACCGCGCTGGTGGCCAAGCAGGCGCGCGAACTGGGCTTCAAGGGCGGCTTCATCATCCTCGACCAGGCCAAGATCGACGAGATGGCCAAGGTGGTCGGCGGCATCGCTCCGCTGGAAGGCTCGATCGGCGTGATGCCGCTGGCGAACGACGACCGTCCGGAAGCGGTCGCCTTCACCCAGCGCTACCGCAAGCTCAATCCCGGCAAGGATCCGAGCACCGAGATCAGCCTGAACTACTCGACCGTGCACGCGACCGTGGCCGCCATGAAGCTGGCCGGCACCACGACCGACGCCGAGAAGATCCGCGCCCAGATGGAAAAGGCCTACACCACTCTGCCGGCGATGTACAACCCGAACGACATCGACGGCCTGGACGCCAAGGGCGGCACCATCGCCAACGTGATCCTGGGCACCGTGGAGGGCGGCAAGATCAAGGGGCAGTTCCTGCGCGCGCTGAATGCGGCGAAGTGATTGATCGGGGCGGCCTGCCTGGCCGTCCGGTAAATGAAAAGCCCGCTACTGGAAGCAGTAGCGGGCTTTTTCTTTTCGATGTTGACTTTGTAGGGTGGACACCTGTGTCCACGCTGTACGGCTTCGGCGTTTTCTATAGCCATTCCAACCCGAGCACGCCAGCATGGAGAGACTTTGCTGTATGCCGAAGCACGACCGCGTGGACACAGGTGTCCACCCTACGAAAAAGCGAAACGGCGGTAACCTCAATACCCGCTCAGCTTCGCCCACCGGTCCGCGTGATAGCGCGCATCGCCCAGCAGTTCCTCGACGACCCGCGCCCGCTTCATGAAGAAGCCGATCTCGAACTCGTCCGTCATGCCGATCCCGCCATGCATCTGCACGCCTTCCTGCACCGCCGTGGTCGCGGTCAGGCCGGCGCGCGACTTCGCCGCCGAGACCAGGGCCGCCGCCTGCGGGCTGCCCTCGTCCAGCGCCTGCTGGGCGCCGAGCACGATCGCGCGGGTCAGCTCGATGTCGCAGTAGAGCATGGACGAACGGTGCTGCAGCGCCTGGAATTCGCCGATGATCTGGCCGAACTGGCGGCGCTCCTTCAGATAGGACTGGGTGCGCTCGAAGACCTCGTCGGCGATGCCCAGCAGCTCGGCCGCCAGCGCGGCGCGGCCGATGTCGAGCACACCCTCGAGCAGCGCGCCGCCCTGCCCGGCTTCGCCGACAACGGCATCAGGCCCCACGCGCACGCCCCCGAACGCCAGGCGCGCCGCATTGTGGGCGTCGACCATGCTGCTGCGCTCGCGCCGCAGTCCGGCCGCATCGCCCTCCACCAGGAACAGCGTGACGCCGTCCTCGGTGCGCGCCGCCACCAGCAGCAGGTCGGCCACGTGGCCGTCGACCACGAACAGCTTGTCGCCGCTCAGCACGTAAGCGTCGCCGTCGCGCTCGGCGCGCAGGCCGATGCGCTCGGGCCGGTGCTTCGCCGCCTCGTCGACTGCCAGCGCCACCAGCAGTTCGCCGCGCGCCAGCGGCGGCAGCCAGCGCGCTTTCTGGGCCGCGTTCCCGTGCCGCACCAGCAGGCTGGCGCCCAGCACTGCCGTCGAGAAGAACGGCGCCGCCGTCAGGTTGCGGCCGATGGCCTCCATGATGGCGCCGGCTTCGACCATGCCCAGCCCCAGCCCGCCGTAGGCTTCCGGCACCAGCACGCCGGTGAAACCCATCTCCGCAAAGCTCGCCCACAGCGCGCGCGAAAAGCCGTCGTCGTTGCGCCCGTCGCGCAGCGCGCGCAGCTGGGCCACCGGCGCGCTCTCCTTCATGAACTGCAGCGCGCTCTCGCGCAGCATGTCCTGTTCCTGGTTCAGTACAAGTGCCATAGTGTTCTCCGAATGCGCTCCAAAAGTGTGGGCTCAGGCGCCCGGCAGGCCGAGGATGCGTTTCGCGATGACGTTCAACTGCACCTCGCTGGTGCCGCCCTCGATCGAATTGGCCTTGGACCGCAACCATGTGCGCGCCAGCTCGCCGTCGCCGCTGCGCTCGCCCTCCCACTCCAGCGCGTCGCTGCCGCCACCTGCCATCAGGAGTTCGTAGCGACGCTTGTTCAGCTCCGCACCGTAATACTTCAGCACGGACGAGAATGCCGGATGCGCCTTGCCCTGGCGCGCCAGGTCGCCGCTGCGCTCGAGGAGCAGCCGGAAGGCCGCCTCGTCGACTTCGAAACGGGCGACATCGGTGCGCAGCATGGAATCGTCGAGCTTGCCGGCCGCGTCCAGGCCGACCGCACGGGCCGCGAACTGGCCCAGCGCCGGCGGACGGGCGCGCTCGCCCATGGCGCCGATCATGTCGCGCTCGTGGGTCAGCAGGTACTTGGCGATGGTCCAGCCCTCGTTCAGTTCGCCCACCAGGTTGCGCTTCTCGACCCGCACGTTGTCGAAGAAGGTCTCGCAGAAGGGCGACTTGCCCGAGATCAGGGTGATCGGCCGGGTCGAGACGCCCGGGCTGTCCATGTCGAACAGCACGAAGCTGATGCCCTTGTGCTTGCTGGCCGTGAAGTCGGTGCGCACCAGGCAGAAGATCCAGTCGGCCTTGTCGGCGTAGGAGGTCCAGACCTTCTGGCCGTTGACGATGAAGTGGTCGCCGCGGTCCTCGGCCCGGGTCTGCAGCGAGGCCAGGTCGGAGCCCGCGTTCGGCTCCGAGTAGCCCTGGCACCAGCGGATCTCGCCGCGCGCTATGCGGGGAAGGTGTTCGCGCTTCTGCTCCTCGGTGCCGTACTTGAGCAGCGCCGGCCCCAGCATCCAGATGCCGAAGCTTTGCAGCGGCACGCGGCAGCCCAGGGCCGCCATCTCCTGGCGCAGCACCTTGGCCTGCTCGCGCGAGAGGCCCCCGCCGCCGTACTCGACCGGCCACTCGGGCACGGTCCAGCCCCTGGCCGCCATGCGCTCGAGCCAGAGGCGCTGGGCCTCGGACCCGAATTGCATCTTGCGCCCGCCCCAGACGATGTCGGCGTCCCCGCTTGCCGGCACGCGCATCTCCGGCGGACAGTTCTGTTCCAGCCAGGAGCGTACCTCCCGGCGGAATGCCTGCAGTTCGTCCATGCCGCCTCCTCAGATGGTCACGCCGCCGTCGACCACGATGTTCTGGCCGGTGACGAAGCTGCCTGCGCGCGAGGCCAGGTAGACGGCGGTACCGGCGATCTCGTCGGGGTCGCCGATGCGGCGCAGCGGCGCGCGCTCGTTGACTTCCTTGAGGCGCTCCGGGTCTTCCCACAGGGCGCGCGCGAAGTCGGTCTTGATCAGGCCCGGCGCGATGCAGTTGACGCGCACGTTGTGCGGACCGAATTCGACGGCGAGGTTCCTCGCCAGCTGCATGTCGGCCGCCTTCGACACGTTATAGGCGCCGATCACCGGCGAGCCGCGCAGGCCGCCGATCGAGGACACGATGACGATGGCGCCGTCGCGCCGTTCGATCATCTGCGGCGCCACCATGCCGATCAGCCAGTGGTTGGCCAGCACGTTGTTGTCGAGGATCTTGCGGAACTGCTCGTCGCTGATGCCCGACATCGGGCCATAGTAGGGATTCGAGGCCGCATTGCAGACCAGGATGTCGATCTTGCCGAAGGCGGCATTGGTGGCGTCGACCAGGCGCTGCAGGTCTTCCTTCGACGAGATGTTGGCCGGCACGGCAATCGCGCTGCCCTCGCCCTGCGCCGCGTTGATCTCGGCGACGACTTCGGCGCAGGCCTGCTCCTTGCGCGACGAAACGACCACCTTGGCCCCCTGCTCCGCCACCCGTATGGCGATCGCGCGGCCGATGCCGCGCGAGGAACCGGTGATGATGGCGACTTTACCGCTCAGGTCGAACAATGACATGTGTCTCCTCCTTGGTGAATGGCACGGCTATGCGTGCTGTTGTAGGGTGGGGTCATTGATGCCGGGGGCATCAATGACGTGCCCACGCGTGAACGATGAACATTGTTGGCCCGTTGATGCGCCAACACCATACGAGCGTCACGCGTGGGCACGGGGCGCCCACCCTACGGTATCGCGCATTCGCGGGCTGTGCAATACCCCTTTTACGAAAAAATGTAGCAGCGCCCGCCCTTGGCTCGCACAGCGAAATACCGAAACCCCGAAACGCTGGAAAGGGCAGCTCAATCCCGCGCCAGCAGTCCCTCGAACAGCGGCCTCACGAACAGCTCGATCGCGTTCTCCCCGTTCACGTCCGGCACCCAGCGGTCCAGCAGCACGGCCGCGTTCACCATCCCGCTCACCAGCGCGCCGGCGATCGCCTGGTCGAGCGGGCGGATCGATCCGTCCTGCATGCCCTCGACCAGCAGGCTGACGAAGCGCTGGTCGAGCCGGGCGGTGGCGAGCAGCTTGGCTTCGCGCATCTCGTCGGGCAGTTCGCTCCAGGCCGAGGTGCGCAGCAGCGGCCCGTGTTCGGAAAAGTGGTAGCGCACCAGGGCGCGCGACACGGCGCACAGCTTGTCCCAGCCCGACGCCCGGCTCGCCATGGCGATGCGCTGCATCTCGCGGATGACCGTGAACTTGCGATCGAAGCAGGCCGAGATCAGTTCTTCCTTGCTGGGATTGTGGTGGTAGAAGGCGCCCTTGGTGACGTTCAGGCGGGCGGAGATGCGTTCGACCGAGGCGCCGCGGTAGCCGGCCTCGTTGATCAGGGCCGTGGCGGCGCGCAAGAATGCGTCCTGCGCGCTGTCGCCGGCGCCCGGGGCCGCCGTGAGCGCCTCGTCGAGGGCCGTGATCCGCCAGCGCGCGGCCGCCGACCCGATACCCTGGACCAGGATGTCGCCCATGCGGTCAGCGGCGAGCGCGAAGTCCTCGGGGTCGTAGCGCGCGCTCCAGGACATCGTCCACAGCGTGAGCGTCAGCAGCAGGTGGGTGCGCGCATTGAGTTCGACGCGCCGGCCCGGCCTGATCGGGCCGCTTGCGAGCAGGCGCCGGCAGGCGCGGAACATCTCGATATACGCCGCGAAGACGACTTCCGAATGGGGACTTCCGAGCACGTGCACGTCGCGGAAGGTCATCATCTCGCCGTCCTGGCCGGCTGCGGTGCGGGCCAGGCGCGCCAGGAACAGGACGACGAAGCTGCGCACCCGCTGTTCGGGGGTGGGCTCGTGCGCCGCGCTGGCGATGATGCCGCTCACGGTCTCGATCGAGCGCAGCAGGCAGGCGACGACCAGGTCTTCCTTCTTCTTGTAGTAGTAGGTGATGCTGTTGGTGGAAAGGCCCACGGCGCCAGCCACGTCCGACAGCGTCGCGCCCTTGATGCCGCTGCGGTTGAACAGGCGCGCCGCCTCGTGCAGGATGGCCTCGCGTTTCTTCGCATAGCGTTGCGTCATGCGGCTGGCGTTGACGGGTTCTTCCATGGCGGCACCGGGACAGTTGAGCAGCGGGCATTATAGCCCGGCCCCGCCTGTGGAAACCGCCCGATTCCGCACTGCGAACAGGACAGACTGTCTTTTCTAAAAATGACGCATCTTCCTTTTTCCAGCCCGGTCTGCCGTGCTATGATTTTCGGGAAGACATACCGCAACCACTAAAAAAGGCCAGACCCATGATCAGCTTCGCAGGAAAAACAGCCATCGTCACCGGCGCCGGCGGCGGTCTCGGACGCTGCTATGCGCTCGAACTCGCCCGCCGCGGCGCGCGCGTCGTCGTCAACGACCTGGGCGGCGCAGCCGACGGGCGCGGCGCCGGCACCGCCGCCGACGCCGTGGTCGCCGAGATCGCCGCCATGGGCGGCGAGGCGATCGCCAACCGCGCCAGCGTCACCGACCGCGAGGGCGTCGCCGCCATGGTCGAGCAGGCGATGAAGGCTTTCGGGCGCATCGACATCCTGGTCAACAACGCCGGCATCCTGCGCGACAAGAGCTTCATGAAGCTGGAACTCGACGACGCCCAGGCCGTGCTCGACGTGCACCTGATGGGCGCCTTCAACTGCAGCAAGGCCGTGTGGCCGGTCATGATGGAACAGGAGTACGGCCGCATCGTGATGACCACCTCGCCTTCCGGCCTGTACGGGAACTTCGGCCAGGCCAACTACGGCGCCGCCAAGATGGGCCTGGTCGGCCTGATGAACACCCTGAAGATCGAAGGCGCCAAGCGCCACATCCATGTGAACGCCATCTCGCCGGTCGCGGCCACGCGCATGACGGCCGGGCTGATGCCGCAGGAGCAGCTCGACAGGCTGGGACCGGAACACATCGTTCCGGGCGTGGTCTACCTGTGCAGCGAAGGCGCGCCCAGCGGCGCCATCCTGCAGGCGGCCGGCGGCAGCTTCAGCCTCGCCGCCATCATGGAAAGCCCCTGGGTCGAGCTCGGCCCGCAGGCCAGCGCCGACGACGTGGCGGCCCAGTGGGAGCGCATCGCCGACCTGTCGGTCGCGCGCACGCGCGGCTGAGCGGATGGGCAAGCGATGACCCGCCCGGAGACGCCGGCATGACGGCAAGGCCGCCGGCGCTCGACGCGGCCGCACAGGAGCAGGCCCAGGGCGCGCAGGCCGCCTACGACGCCCAGGTCGCGCGCGACCTGCCGCGCAACTACGCCGCCAACCTGGTGCACGGCTTCCTCGGCGTCACAGGCTTCCGGCTGGTGACGGCGCCGACCTTCGTGCCGGCCTATATCTACCTGCTGTCGCAATCGAACCTGACGGTCGGCCTGGCGCTGGCCGGCCAGTCGCTCGGCATGGCGCTGTCCTCGATCTGGAGCGCAACCCTGATCGAACACCGGCGCCGCGTGATGCCGGTCGTGTTCGGCGTCGGCTGGCTGATGCGCGCCCAGGTGCTGGGGCTGGCCCTGTCCGGCTTCTTCCTCGAAGGGGACGCGGCCCTGGTCGCGGTCTGCGTGTTCCTGGCCCTGTTCGGCTTCTTCTGGGGAATGCAGGCGGTCAGCTTCAATTTCGTGATCGCGAAAGTCATCCCCGCCAACCGGCGCGGCCAGCTGGGCGGCATGCGCAACTTCCTCGGCGGCCTGTCGGCCTCCGCCGTGGCCTGGCTGGGCGGCAAATACCTGGTCGAGGCCAACGCCTTCGGCAACGGCTATGCGGCGACCTTCATGGTCGCCTTCATCCTCACCAGCATCGGCATCTCGGCCTTGAGCTTCCTGCGCGAGCCGGAGTCGCTGGCCGTGCGCGCCGCCTCCAGCCTGGCCCAGCGCCTGCGCGAGGTACCCGCCATGCTGCGCGGCGACCGCCAGTTCGCGCGCTTCTTCACCGCGCGCGCCCTGGCCGCCTTCGGCATGGCGGCGGCGCCCTTCTACGCCATCCACGCCGGCGGCTTCATCGATCTCTCGGGCGCCACGCTCGGCTACCTGTCGCTGTCCTTCCTCCTGGCCCAGACCGCCAGCAACCTGCTCTGGGGCCGCATCGCCGACGCGCGCGGCTACCGGCTGGTGTTCCTGCTCAGCGTCGGCCTGTGGCTGCTCTCGACCCTGGCGCTGATGTTCTCGACCAGCCTGGCGTTCTTCGTGCTGGCCTTCTGCGGCCTGGGCGCGGGCCTGGGCGGCTACCAGCTCGCCTCGCAGAACTTCGTGCTGGAGTTCGGCGCCCACCAGGAACTGCCGATGCTGATCGCGGTGTCGGACACGGCCTCGCACCTGATGATGGCCGCCGGCCCCCTGCTCGGCGGCGTGCTGGCGCACCACTTCGGCTTCCTGCTGGTGTTCTGGATCGCGATCGCGGTCAAGGCGGTCTCGCTCGTGGCCATGCTGCGCATGCGCGAGCCCAGGGCCGCGGCGGGAGATGCCGCGGGCCTGTCGGCCGACCCGGGCTGAGCGGGAGCGCCTGGCATCCTGTCAGGCGCTCTTCCAAAACCGGCCCGGCCTACTCGTTCGCGAGCCTGCTCAGCGCAGGGATCTGGCTCGGTTCGTAATAGCGCGGGTCGGGCGTCACATACACCAGCACCTCATGGTCCAGCGTGCCCGGCGGCGCCACCTGGTTCAGTGCGAACACGGTGACGAGGGGGCTGACATTGAAATCCCAGGCGAAGACCTTGCCGCCGGCGGCAAAGCGCACCACATCGCCGCCAACGACGTCGACGTGGCGGGTGTCCGGCGTGATGGTGACGGTACGGGTGGCGGATTCGGGCGGCGCGGCGGAGCCGACCAGGTCCTGGCGCGGGGTGACCGCCGCGCAGGCACTCAACAGCACGGCCAGTGCCGCAAGCGATAGACGTTTCGATAGCGGATTCATTTGGCGCTCCTCCAGAGCCAAGGGCGGCGCGGTGATACGCCGCCAAAGGCATTGGAGCGCGATTCGAGCCTCCGGGTTCCTGCTGCCGAGCGGCCGGGGGGGACCCGGCAGCCCGCAAGCAGCCGGCTTACACGACCCCGCGTTCCTTCAGCCCGGCCAGCCTGTCCTCGGACAGGCCGAGCAGCTCGGCCAGCACCGCGCTGGTGCCCTCGCCCAGCTTCGGCGGTGCGCGGCGCACCGGCAGGCGCTCGCCATTGAAACGGTAAGGCGAGGCCAGGATCTGCACGCTGCCGGCTTCCTCGTGCGGCATGGTCTGGACCAGGCCGCCCTCGACGGCGCGCTGCGAGGTCAGCGCCTCGTGCAGGCCGGCCACCTCGCCGCAGGGAATGCCGACCCGGCTCATCGCATCGAGCAGGTCGCGCCGCTTGCGGGCGGCGATCTCGCGCCGCAGTTCCGGCATGAGTTCGTCGCGGTGCTGGGTGCGCGTCAGGTTGGTCTTGAAGCGTTCGTCGGCCGCGATGTCGGGGCGGTTGATCACCTCGGTGCAGAAGCGCAGGAACTGGCTGTTGTTTCCGACCGCGATGACCAGCGGACCGTCCCCGGCCTCGTACACGCCATACGGCATGATCGAGGGATGGCCGTTGCCGAAGCGCGGCGGGTCGTTCCCGCGCAGCAGCGCCTCCAGGCCATAGTAGGCCGTGATCATCAGGCCGCAGTCGAACAGGGCCATGCCGACATGGCGTCCCGTGCCGGTCTTTTCGCGCTCGTAGAGCGCGGCGAGCACGCCCTGGGCCGCGTACATGCCGGTCATCATGTCCACCGCCGCGACGCCGAACTTCAGCGGCGGCTGGGTCGGTTCGCCGTTCAGGGCCATCAGGCCCGATTCACCCTGGATCACCAGGTCGTAGCCGGGACGCGTGGCTTCCGGACCGGTGCGGTCGTAGCCGGTGATCGAGCAGTAGATCAGGCCGGGCTGTTCCTTGCTCAGCTCGTCGTAGCCGAGACCCATGCGTTCGACGTCGCCGAACTTGAAATTCTGGATCACGACGTCGCTCTTCTTCACGAGCTCGCGCGCGATCTCCTGGCCTTCCGGCGTCTTCAGGTCGAGGCAGACCGAACGCTTGTTGCGGTTCACGCTGTTGAAATAGGCGGTCTCGGTCGAGCCGATGCGCATGCCCCAGTCACGCGTGTCGTCGCCGCGTTCGGGGTGCTCGACCTTGATGACTTCGGCGCCGAGGTCGCCGAGCACCATGGCGCACCAGGGACCGGCGAGCACGCGCGACAGGTCGAGCACGCGCACGCCAGCCAGCGGCAGATTCGATTTGCTAGTCACAATACACTCCACTTTTCTCTGCCTGCCGGCGCCGGCGATCTCATTGTCGCGCGGCGCCGGCATGGCTATTCTTGTTCCTGCCTCGAAGCACCAGAGCGCAAGGCCGCGAAATCGGGCGCGCGCCTGGCGAAGAAGGCGGCGATGCCCTCCTGCGCTTCGTCGTCGCCCTGGGACTCGGCCATCAGCTCCGCCTCCAGGTCGAGCTGCTCTTCCAGCGTCGCAGCGCCGGCATTCTGGCACAGGCGCTTGATGCGTGCACCGGCGTTCGCCGGTCCCTCGGCCACGCGCGCGCCCAGCGCCACGGCTTCGGCCAGCGCCTGTCCAGGCTCGGCAAGGCGGTTGACCCCGCCCAGCGCATGCATGCGTTCGGCGCCCAGGCGCTCGCCCAGCAGGCACAGCTCCATCATCAGCTGCGGCGAAAGAAAACGCGAGACGAAAGCGGTGGCGCCGCCATCCGGACTCAGGCCGACCTTCACATAGGCCATCGCGAAGAAGGCGTTGCGCGCCGCGACCAGCATGTCGCAGGCCAGGGCCAGCGACATGCCGGCGCCGGCCGCCCCGCCCTCGACGGCGGCGATCACCGGCTTCGGGCAGGCGCGGATCGCGCGGACCAGGCCATGCAGGCGCTCGATCTTCGCACGGCGTTCGTGCGGCGGCAGTTCGCGCCGCGTGGCCAGCTGGCGCAGGTCGCCGCCGGCGCAGAAGAAGTCGCCGTCGCCGACCAGCACGATGGCGCCGATGCCTGGGTCGGCCGCGGCCGCATCCAGCGCGGCCGGCAACTCGTCGTACAGTTCCGGCCGGATCGCATTGCGGGCCGCCGGATTGCTGTTGACGAGGACGCGCACGGCGCCCTCGGTACGCACCAGCACGGCGGCGCTCATGCCGTGGCCGACTCGCGCTGATGTTGCCGACCCAGCGCAATATAGCGCTCGAGATGATGGTCCTCGTCGCCGAGCTGGTGGTCGATCATCACCAGGCGCTTGGCGAAGTGGGCCATCGGCAGTTCCCAGGTCATGCCGATGCCGCCGTGGAGCTGGATGCACTCTTCCGCCACCAGGGTGCCGATGCGGCCGATGCTCATCTTGGCTGCCGACAGGGCGCGCTCGCGCGTGATGCGGTCAAGCTCCAGGGCCGCGGCGGCGTTGATGACGGTCGAACGGGCCTGCTCGATTTCCAGCAGCAGGTCGGCCATGCGGTGCTGCAGGGCCTGGAAGGAACCGATCGGCACGCCGAACTGCTTGCGGGTGCGCAGGTAGTCGAGGGTGGCAGCCTTGGCCGCTTCCATCGCGCCCAGGGCCTCGGCGCACAGCGCCAGGATGCCGCGGCCGACGGCGCGTTCCAGCGCCGCATAGCCCTTGCCCTCTTCGCCCAGCAGGGCGGCGCCGGTCAGCTGCACGTTGGCGAAGCTGACGTCGGCCACGCGGCCGCCATCCATGGTCGGGGTGCCGCGCACGGAAACGCCAGGCGCGTCCTTCGGCACCAGGAACAGCGAGATGCCGGCTTCGTCGTCGATATTGCCCGAGGTGCGGGCCGAGACGACGAAGACATTCGCCTGCTCGCCGGCCTGGACCACGGCCTTGACGCCGTCCAGCACCCAGGCCTCGCCCTCGCGGCGGGCCGTGGTCTGCACGCGCGCCAGTTCGTAATGGGTGTTCGGCTCGTCGTGGGCAAAGGCGGCGATGGTGGCGCCCGCCGCGATTTCTTCCAGCACGGCCTTTTGTTCGGCATTGCCGGCAAACGAGATCGCCTCGGCCGCCAGCACGGCGCTGCCCAGCAGCGGTTCGAGCACCAGGCCGCGGCCCAGGGCTTCGAAGACCACGGCGACATCGAAGCCGCCGCCGCCGAAGCCGCCGTCTTCTTCGCGCAGCAGCGCGCCGATGACGCCCAGTTCGGCGAATTTCTCCAGCTTTTCAAGCGAGAAACCCTGTTCGGACGCGGCGATGCGGTTGCGCGTCTCGAAGTCGTACTGTTCGGCGATGTAGCGGTTCAGGCTGTCCGCCAGCATGCGCCGTTCTTCAGTGTGTTCGAAGTTCATGTGTCTCCCCTTACAGTCCGAGGATCATCTTGGAGATGATGTTTTTCTGGATTTCGTTCGAGCCGCCGAAGATCGACAGCTTGCGGTTGTTGAAGTACTGCGCCGTCGCGGCGGCTGCGAAGTCCGGGCCGAACGCTTCGCCGCTGTACTCCGCGTCGAGCATGTCCTGGGTGAACGGACGCGCATACACGCCCATCGCGCGGCGGGTCAGCGACAGGATCTCCTGGCGGATCTCGGTGCCGCGGATCTTCAGCATCGAGCTTTCCGCACCAGGCACGCCGCCGCCGGCCACCGCCGCGATCACGCGCAGGTTCGTGGTTTTCATGTTTTCCAGGTCGATCTCGACGCGGGCGAGGCGGCTTGCAAACGAAGGATCGTCCAGCAGCGGCTTGCCGTTGCGGGTCTGGGTCGCGGCGATGCGCTTCAGGCGCGCCAGCGCGGCCACCGAGAAGCCGACGCCGGCGATGTTGGTGCGTTCGTAGGTCAGCAGGTACTTTGCGCAGGTCCAGCCGCGGTTCTCTTCGCCGACCAGGTTCTCCGCCGGCACGCGCACGTCGGTGAAGAAGACCTCGTTGACTTCGTGCTCGCCGTCGAGCGTGATGATGGGACGCACTTCGACGCCCGGGCTGTTCATGTCGACCAGCAGGAAGCTGATGCCTTCCTGCTTCTTGGCTTCGCGGTTGGTGCGCACCAGGCAGAAGATCATGTTGGCGTGCTGGCCCAGCGTGGTCCAGGTCTTCTGGCCGTTGACGATGTAGTGGTCGCCGTCGGCGTCAGTGCCGCGCACGGCGGTGGTCTTGACCGCTGCCAGGTCGGAGCCGGCGCCCGGTTCCGAGTAGCCCTGGCACCACCAGTCGGAGCCGTCCAGGATGCGCGGCAGCCAGTAGCGCTTCTGCGCCTCGTTGCCGTACTTGATCAGGACCGGGCCCAGCATGTTGACGCCGAAAGGCACGATGCGCGGCGCATTCGCCAGCGCGCATTCGTTCTCGAAGATGAACTTCTCGACGGCGGTCCAGCCCGGGCCGCCGTATTCTTCCGGCCAGTGGTTGGCCAGCCAGCCGCGCGCGTTCAGGATCGCGTGCCACTCTTCCATGTCGGCCTTGGTCAGGTGCTTGCCGTTGGCAACCTTGTCGCTCAGGCGCTTCGGCAGCTTCTCGGCCAGGAAGGCGCGGACTTCTTCGCGGAATGCTTCTTCTTGGGGGGTGAAATTCAGGTCCATGACTATCCTCAGTAAATCTCGAACAGGCCTGCCGCGCCCATGCCGCCGGCGATGCACATCGTGACCACGGCGTACTTGGCGCCGCGGCGCTTGCCTTCCAACAGGATGTGGCCGGCCAGGCGGGCGCCGGTCATGCCGAACGGGTGGCCGATCGAGATCGCGCCGCCGTTCACGTTCAGGCGCTCGTCGGGGATGCCGAGGCGCTGCTGGCAGTAGATGGCCTGCGATGCAAAAGCTTCGTTCAGCTCCCACAGGTCGATGTCGTTCACGGTCAGGCCGAAGCGCGACAGCAGTTTCGGCACCGCGAACACCGGGCCGATGCCCATTTCGTCGGGCTCGCAGCCGGCGACGGCCATGCCGCGGAAGGCGCCCAGCGGGGCCAGGCCCAGGCGCTCGGCTTCTTTTGCCTCCATCATCACGCAGGCCGAAGCGCCGTCCGACAGCTGGGAAGCGTTGCCGGCGGTGATGAACTTGTCCGGGCCGTTCACGGGCGCCAGCTTGGCCAGCCCCTCGTAGGTGGTGCCGCGGCGGTTGCAGGTGTCCTGGTCGATCGTCACTTCGCGCTGCGAGACGGCGCCGGTTTCCTTGTCGGTGACCTGCATGGTAGTGGTGCAGGAGACGATTTCGTCCTTGTAGCGACCTGCCAGCTGCGCTTCCTCGGTCTTGCGCTGCGATTCGAAGGAGAAGCGGTCCTGGGCTTCGCGGCTGATGTTGTAGCGGGCGGCGACGATGTCGGCGGTCTCGATCATCGGCATGTAGAGCTCGGGCTTGTTCTCGAGCATCCATGGGTCGATGCCCGAGTCGCCCTTTTCGCGGGTGCGGATCTGCGAGATGCTTTCCACGCCGCCGGCGATGACGGCCGGAGCGCCGTCGACCACGATGCGGCCTGCGCCGATGGCGATGGCCTGCAGGCCGGACGCGCAGAAGCGGTTCACGGTGGTGCCGGCGATCGAGATCGGCAGGCCGGCGCGGATCACGGCCTGGCGCGCAACGTTACGGCCGGTCGTGCCTTCCGGGTAGCCGCAGCCGAGGATGGCGTCCTCGATCAGGGCCGGGTCGATGCCGGCACGCTCGACGGCGGCGCGCACGGCAAAGGCGGCCAGGGTCGGGCCGGAAGTGATGTTGAATTCGCCGCGGTGCGCCTTGGTCAGCGGCGTACGGGCGGTTGAAACGATGACGGCTTCGCGCATGGCGAGTCTCCTGATTTATAAGACTAACTTATTTAAACTGTCGATTTATTTGCCAGGCTTATACACCTGGCCTGCTCAGCTTATTTGCTCAGCTTATTTGCTCAGCTGGTTCAGGCTGGCGAAGTCCTGGCCCTTCTCGACCAGCTCCACCAGCAGCGGCGACGGTTTCCAGAACAGCGGGTCTTCCTTGGCGAATTCCTGGATGTCGGCCAGGATCTTCGGCAGGCCGACGGTGTCGGCATACTTCATCGGACCGCCACGGTAGCGCGGGAAGCCGTAGCCATGGACGAAAGTCACGTCCACGTCCAGCGGACGCAGGGCAATCTTCTGGTGCACGACGTTCGCGCCCTCGTTGATCATCGCGGCCAGGTAGCGGCGCACGATTTCCTCGTCGGTGAAGGTGCGCGGGGTGATGCCGGCGCGCTGGCGCTCCTGCTCGATGATGGCTTCGACTTCCGGGTCCGGGGTGCCGGTGCGGGCGCCGTCCGGGTACAGGTAGTAGCCGCGGCCGGTCTTCTGGCCGAACCAGCCGCGCTCGCACAGGCGGTCGGCGATCTGGACGTAGCGGGCCTTCGGGTCGCGCGTGGCGGCGCGGCGCTTGCGGGTGGCCCAGCCGATGTCGCCGCCGGCCAGGTCCGACACCTGGAAGGGACCCATCGGGTAGCCGAAGTCGCGCAGGGCCTTGTCGATCTGGTAGGGCGAGGCGCCGTCTTCCATCATGTAGTGGGCCGCCTGGCCGTAGACGGCGAGGATGCGGTTGCCGATGAAGCCGTCGCAGACGCCGGCGCGCACCGGGGTCTTCTTCAGCTTCCTGGCCAGCTCGAAGGCGGTGGCGACGACGTCGCTCGATACCTTGGCCGGCACCACGATCTCGAGCAGCTTCATGATGTTCGCCGGCGAGAAGAAGTGCAGGCCGATCACGTCCTGGGGACGCGAGATGCTGGCGGCGATCTCGTCGATGTCGAGGTAGGAGGTGTTGGTGGCCAGTACGGCGCCCGGCTTGCAGACGCGGTCGAGTTCCGCGAACACGGCCTTCTTCACGCCCATCTCTTCGAACACGGCTTCGATCACCAGGTCGACCCCGGCCAGCGCATCGTACTGGGTGCTGCCGGACCAGCGCGCCATGACGGCGGCCTTGGCTTCCTCGGTCATGCGGCCTTTCTTCACCTGACCGTCATAGACCTTCTCGACGTTCTTGCGGCCGCGCGCCAGCGCTTCCTCGTCGCGTTCGATCATGGTCACCGGCAGGCCGGCGTCCAGGGCCGCCACGGCAATGCCGGCGCCCATGGTGCCGCCGCCGACGATGCCGACGCTGGCGATTGCGCGCGGCTTGGCGTCACGGGTTTCGGGCGACTTGGCCGTTTCGCGTTCGGCGAAGAAGGCATGCACCAGGCCGGCGCGCTGCGGGCTGTCCAGGCATTCCAGGAACAGCTTGCGTTCCAGGGCCAGGCCTTCGTCGAAAGGCAGGTCGAGGGCGCCCTGCACCGCATCGACGATCTTCAGGGGCGAGAACAGGCCGCGCGATTTCTTGGCAGTCTCGGTGCGCGCGGCGTCGATGACGGCCTGCTGCTCTTCGCGGTTCGACAGCGCATTCGCTTCGCTGGTGCGGCGCACCGGCGCACCGGCTGCCAGCAGCTCGTTGGCATAGGCGATGCCGGCGGCGGCCGCATCCTCGCCATGTGCGACGCCCTGCGCGACGCGGTCCACCAGGCCCAGTTTGGCGGCTTCAGCGGCGCTGGCGTGACGGCCCGAGAGCATCAGGTCGAGCGCGGCTTTGGCGCCGACCAGGCGCGGCGTGCGCTGGGTGCCGCCGGCGCCCGGCAGCAGGCCGAGCGCGACTTCCGGCAGGCCCAGCTTGGCACTCGGCAGTGCGACGCGGTAATGGGCGGACAGCGCGATCTCGAGACCGCCGCCGAGGGCCGCGCCGTGGATGGCGGCGACGACCAGTTTGTCCGAGGCTTCGATGCGGTTGCAGACATCCGGCAGCGCCGGCGGCATCGGCGGCTTGCCGAACTCGCGGATGTCGGCTCCGCCCAGGAAGTTGCGGCCCGCGCCGGCCAGCACGATGGCCTTGACGCCGGCGTCGCCGTCGGCGGCTTCGATTGCCTCCATCAGGCCGCGACGCACGTCCACCCCGAGGGCATTGACGGGCGGATTATCGATGGTTACCAGAAGGATGTCGCCATGCCGTTCACGCACGACCTGGGCAGTTGCGCCGGAATTCATGAATCCTGTCTCCTTGTCTTGTAGTTGGTTCGCTGTGCGAAATTGTGTTTTGCATTTTGCAGCGAAGTCAACGATAACCGATTTTTGGCGGGAATGTAAACGTCTTGACGCGACCCATTTCGGCCCGCGAAAAACCGTTTTTCTCGGTTTTTGCCCGTGTTTCATGGGAGCGTAAATATTCGCCATTTCGCAGTGCGAACCACCATTTCACAAAACAGTTGACACTGCCGTTTTTCGTGTGTGATCATCAATTCCAGACTCAGCCACAGATGCTGGGCAATGGAGACAATCGAGATGGACGAAATTCAGTCATTCACTGAGGAAGACAACGCCAAGGACCGTCAATTCGTGACCGCCCTGGCGCGCGGGCTCGAGATCCTGCGCAGCTTCCGGCCCGGCGAGGCCTCACTGACCAATAGCGAGATGGCCAAGCGCACCGGCATGCCGAAGCCGACCATCTCGCGTCTGACCTATACGCTGACCAAGCTCGGCTACCTGACCTATTCGCCCGATGCGGGGCGCTACCAGCTCGGCGCACCCGTGCTCGCCCTCGGCTACACCCTGCTCGCCAACATCGACGTGCGCAAGCTCGCGCGTCCCGCCATGCAGGAACTGGCCGAATACGCCCAGTGCAGCGTCGCCATCGGCATCCGCGACCGCCTGGACATGGTGTACGTCGAAGCCTGCCGCGGCAGCGCCGCCGTCAGCCTGCGCCGCGACGCCGGTTCGCGCATCCCGCTGGCCACCACCGCGATGGGCAAAGCCTATCTGTGCGGCCTGCCCCAGGCCGACCGCGACTTCCTGATGGACCACATCCGCCTGCATGCGGAAACCAACTGGCCGAAGATCAAGGCCGACATCGAACAAGGCTTCAAGGATTACCAGGACCGCGGTTTCGTGCTGTCCTCGGGTCTATGGGACGTGAACATCAGCGCCGTCGGCGTGCCCCTGGTCGACCCCGAGAACGCCAAGACGACGTCCTTCAATTGCGGCGGACCGGCTTTCCTGCTCCCGAAGGACAAGCTGCTCGAGGACCTGGGCCCGCGCCTGGTGCAACTGGTGCGCAACGTGGAAACGAGCATGGGCCGCCACATACATTAAGCGGGGCCACGCCCCGCTGACCCGGCAAGAAAGGAAAGGCACGCCAGGCATCCCGCAGGGCGTGAACGCCCCCGGCTTGCCATCGATTTTGCAGAACGGATGACGGAGGGCCACCGGCCCGACGGCACAAGGAAGGGGTTCCGGCGACGGAGCCAGTATCGACAACAATCTGAAAAGGTGGAGACAATGAGCAAGGCAAAGACAATCGCCCTCGCGGTAGGTGCAGCACTGAGCGCAGCAATGAGCGCAGGTTCGGCGCACGCCGACGAATTCCTGGTCGGCGTGCAGATCCCGCTGACCGGCCCGCTGGCGCGCGTCGGCATGGGCACCCAGGAAGGCATCCGCGTGGCGGCCGAGGTTTTCAACAAGACCAACGGCAAGCACACCATCAAGCTGGTCACCGTGGACGATGAATCGGCACCGGCGAAAGCCGTGGCTGCCGTGGAGAAGCTGGCCAGCCAGGGCGTGGTCGCCGTCACCGGCGGCTACGGCTCGAACAACATCTCGCCGGCCTCGGACGCGGCGAACAAGCTGGGCCTGGCCTACATCACCTCGGGCGGCGTCGACGACGGCCTGGTGAAAGCCGGCCGCAAGAACTTCTTCCGCATTAATAATACCGAGGGCTACCAGAAGGCCCTGGTCGGCCTGATCGGCGACCTCGGCGTGAAGTCAGTCTCGATCATCTACTCGACCAAGGACGCCACCCACGGCCTGGCCGCGGACGTCGAGAAGACCCTGGCCGCCAAGGGCATCAAGGTCGCGATGCACGCTTTTGACCCGGCGATCACCGACTTCAAGCCCATCCTGAACAAGGTCAAGCTGCGCGACCGCTCGGAATTCATCGCCATGGTCGGCTACGAGAACGAGTACGTCGGCATCCTGCGCGCCGCCCGCGTGCTCAAGCCGAACACCGTCAAGGCCATCGCCGGCGTGTGGTCGCTGGCCACCCCGAAGATGGCGGCTGACTTCCCGGACCTGATGCCGAACGTGTACGGCACCGCGGTCCTGCCCTTCCCGGTGAACTTCACGACCGCCGACGGCAAGGCTTTCGGCGACGCCTACACCAAGCTGCACAAGAAGGAACCCGACTACCTGGGCCAGTTCGGCTACGTGCAGTCGATGCTGCTGTTCGAAGCGATCGCACGCGCCGCCGACAAGGGCACCATCAAGAAGGGCGGCGTGATCGAGGAAATGCGCAAGACCGACCGCCAGACCCTGATCGGCCGCGTGCAGTTCGACGCCAACGGCGACAACAAGAACTTCACCCAGCGCATGGGTCAGCACCAGGGCAAGAAGGTCGAACTGGTGTGGCCGAAGGAAGCGGCAACCGCCAAGCCGGTCTTCCCGGGCGTGCCCTGGTAAGACAGCAGCATGAAGTAGGCGGGCCGGATTCCCCGGCCCGCATGAATTTGATGGGAACTGAGCGATGGGAATGCATAAATGACGGACTTGATCTTACAAGCCGTGTATTCCGGGTTGTTGCAGGGCGGCTCCTACGCCCTCATCGCACTTGGCCTGGCGCTGGTCTTCGGCGCCATGAAAGTGATCAACCTGGCACACGGCGAACTGGTACTGCTGGCGGCGTATATCGCCTACACGGTGGAATCGAAACTTGGCTGGAACCCGCTGACCGCCATCCCGGTGGCCGTGATCGTCGTGACGATCACCTCGGCGCTGCTGTACTTCGTGGTCGGCAAGATCCGCACCAACCGCGAAATCAATTCGCTCACCCTGACCTATGGCGTCGGCGTAATCCTCACCAACCTGGTCCTGATGATCTGGAGCGCCGACGTGCGCGCCACCAGCTCGAGCTGGATGCAGGAAGCCTTCGTCGTCGGCGAACTGTACTCGATGCGCTCCGAAGTGCTGTTCTTCGGCGTCAGCATCGTGCTGATCGTCGCCCTCTGGTGGTGGCTCTCGCGCTCCTGGTATGGCCGCGCCGTGCGCGCCGTCTCGAGCAACCGCGACGCCGCCAAGCTCATGGGCATCAACCCCGGCAAGACCGAACTGGTGTCCTTCATCGTGGCCGGCATCCTGGCCGCCTTCGCCGGCGTCGCCCTGTTCAGCTATGGCGTGATCACCCCGGCCTACGGCAGCGTGCTGACCGTGAAGGCCTTCATCATCACCGTCCTGGCCGGCATCGGCTCGATCCCGGGCGTGCTGATCGGCGCTGTCCTGCTGGGCGTGGCCGAATCGCTCACCGTCACCCTGGCCAGCTCGGCCCTGCAAGAACTCGCCGGCATGGGCCTGTTCCTGCTGGTCCTGTTCGTCATGCCTAACGGCCTGTTCGGTGCTGTACGGAGGCGTGGATGAAAACCAATAAACTTTTGCTTGCCGTCCTGGTGGCGGCCTACATCCTGGTGCCGGTGCTCCTGGGCGGTGACGCCTACGTGATGAGCCTGGTGATCGCCTCGCTCGTCATCGGCGGCATCGCCCTGTCCTGGGCCCTGCTGGGCAACCTGGGCGGCATGGTGAGCTTCGGCCACGCGGCCTTCTTCGGCGTCGGCGCCTATACCTCGGCCGTGCTGAGCATGCAGCATGGCGTGCCGATCTTCCTCGGCCTGCTGCTCGGCGGCGTCGGCGCGGTGGTCTCGGCCATCCTGATGCTGCCGGTGCTGCGCCTGCGCGGTCCCTACTTCGCGCTCGCGATCCTGGCCTATGCCCACATCTTCCGCATCCTCGCCACCGAGTGGGAATCGGTGACGGGCGGCTCGGCCGGCATCGCCAGCATCCCGCAGCTGCCGACCCTGTTCGGTTTCGACTTCGCCAGCAAGATCGGCAACTACCTGGTGATCCTGACCATCGTGCTGGTGTTCGCCTGGATCTATGACCGCATCCGCCGCAGCCCGCATGGCCTGGCCCTGCGCGCCATGCACGACAGCGAGGACGCGACCCGCGTGGTGGGCGTCAACAACACCCTGCTGAAAGCGCTGATGCTGCTGGTGTCGGCCTTCATGTGCGGCGTGGTCGGCGCCTTCAACGCCCACTACATCAACTTCCTCGAGCCGGATTACGCCTTCAGCGCGCTGTGGGTGACGATCCCGATCGTGGCGGCCATCTTCGGCGGCTACCGCACCATCACCGGTCCCCTGATCGGCGCGGTCGTGGTCTACCTGGTCGACCAGCTGTTCGTGAAGAACATCATGCCGACCGGCCACCAGCTGGTGCTCGGCCTGGTCCTGGTCGTGATGATCATCGCCAGCCCGGACGGCCTGCTTGGCCTGTTCCGCAAGTTCATGAGGAAAAAAGATGCTGCAGCTTGAAAACGTCACGGTCCGCTTCGGCGGCCTCACGGCGGTCAACGATGTCACGCTGTCGGTCGGCACCGGCGACGTGGTCGGCCTGGTCGGCGCCAATGGCGCCGGCAAGACCACCCTGTTCAATGCGATCTCGGGCCTGGTGCGCCCGACCACTGGCCGCATCGTGTTCAACGGCACCGACGTGCTGCGCGCGCCGATGTACCAGCGCGCCCGCATGGGCATCGGCCGCACCTTCCAGATCCCGCAGCCGATGCACGAGCTGACGGTGCGCCAGAACCTGGAAGTGGCCCAGCGCTTCGGCACCGGGTCGGTCGACAGGAAGCGCATCGACGAGATCCTGGCCTTCACCAACCTCACCGCCAAGGCCGAGCGCGATGCCTCGACCGGCCTGGCGCTCACCGAACTGAAGGCGCTGGAAGTGGCCAAGGCCCTGTCGACCAATCCCAAGCTGCTGCTGCTGGACGAGGTGCTGGCCGGCCTGGAGACCAACGGCAAGCGCAACTTCATGAACATGCTGAAGGACCTGCACCAGAAATTCTCGGTCGGGATCGTCATCATCGAGCACGACATCGAGACCATCAGCAACCTGTGCAAGCGCGTGGCCGTGCTGAACTTCGGCGGCCTGATCGCCGAAGGCACCCCGGCCGAGGTCTTCAACGACCCGGCCGTGATCAAGAGCTATACCGGAGGCTGAGATGCTGGAGATTCAAAACGTACGCGCGGGCTACGGCGCCATCAACGTGCTGTGGGACCTGTCGCTGTCCATCGCGCCGGGCAAGCTCACCACCATCATCGGCCAGAACGGCGCCGGCAAGACCACCCTGCTGCGCGCCATCATGGGCCTGATCCCGGTGTCGCAGGGCGCGATCGTCCTGGACGGCAAGCCGCTCAACGGCAAGCCGACCTGGGACATGATGCAGGTCTCGATGGCCATGATTCCCGAGGGCCGCATGGTGTTTCGCGACATGACGGTCGAGGAAAACCTGATGATGGGCGCCTTTGCGCCCCAGCACCGGGCCGGCGCCTCGACCAACCTCGAGCGCTCCTACGAGATGTTCCCGCGCCTGCGCGAGCGGCGCAAGCAATTGGCAGGATCGCTCTCGGGCGGCGAAGCCCAGATGCTGGCGATGGCGCGCGGCCTGATGAGCGACCCCAAGGTCCTGATCATCGACGAGCCGTCGCTGGGCCTGGCGCCGGTGATGGTCAACGAACTGTTCGAGATCCTGGGCCGCCTGAAGCAGGATGGGCGCACCATGATCCTGGTCGAGCAGAATACCCACCGCGCGGTGGGCGTGGCCGACCACGTCTACCTGATGCAAAGCGGTAAAGTGGTGCTGTCGCAGCCGGCCTCCGAGGTCAGCCTCGACCACCTGCACGACCTGTACTTTGCGCGCTGAGATCCTGGAGCTGACGACATGAGCTTAATTGAAGAATACGGCCCGCGCGAGTCGATGGAGTACGACGTCGTGATCGTCGGTGGCGGGCCTGCCGGCCTGGCAGCAAGCATCCGGCTGAAGCAACTGGCGGCTGAAAAAGGCCAGGAAGTTTCGGTCTGCGTGCTGGAAAAAGGCGGCGAAGTCGGCGCCCACATCCTGTCGGGCGCGGTGATGGACCCGATCGCGCTCAATGAACTCTTCCCGAACTGGAAGGAGCTCGGCGCGCCGCTGAATACGCCGGTCCTTGAGGACCGGATGCTCTTCCTCACCGAAACCAAGGCGATCCGTACGCCAGGCTTCATGATGCCGAAGATGCTGACCAACCACGGCAACTACATCGTCTCGCTCGCGAACGTGGTGCGCTGGCTGGGCCAGCAGGCGGAAAGCCTGGGCGTGGAAATCTTCCCGGGTTTCCCGGCAGCGGAAATCCTCTACAACGAGGATGGCTCGGTCAAGGGTGTCGCCACCGGCAACATGGGCGTGAAACGCGACGGACAGCCGGGTTCGGACTTCCAGCTCGGCATGGAGCTGCACGCGAAATACACCTTCTTCGCCGAAGGCTCGCGCGGCCACCTGGGCAAGCAGTTGATGGCCAAGTACGACCTGAACAAGGATGCCGACCCGCAGAGCTACGGCATCGGCATCAAGGAACTGTGGGAAATCGACCCGAGCAAGCACAAGCCGGGCCTGGTGATCCATACCGCCGGCTGGCCGCTGCCTTCGGATACCTATGGCGGCTCCTTCCTGTATCACCTGGAGAACAACCAGGTCGCAGTCGGCTATGTCGTGGGCCTGGCTTACCAGAACCCCTACCTGTCCCCGTACGAGGAATTCCAGCGTTACAAGACGCATCCGGCGATCCGCGGCTACTTCGAAGGCGGCAAGCGCATCTCGTATGGCGCGCGCGCCATCACGGCCGGGGGTTTGCAATCCCTGCCGAAGACCGTGTTCCCGGGCGGCGCCCTGATCGGCTGCGACGCCGGCTTCCTGAACGTGTCGCGCATCAAGGGCAGCCATGGCGCGATCAAGACCGGCATGCTGGCCGCGGAATCGGCCTTTGCGGCGCTGGCAGCGGGCCGCCAGCACGACGAATTGAGCAGCTACCCGGAAGCCTTCAAGCAGTCCTGGCTGCACGAGGAACTGCACGTGGCGCGCAACTTCAAGCCGTGGATGAGCAAGGGCCTGTATCTCGGCACCATCATGACCGGCATCGACCAGATCCTGTTCAAGGGCAAGGCCCCGTGGACGCTGCGTCACAAGCATGCCGACCACGAGTGCCTGCGCCCTGCCTCGGACTTCAAGCCCATCGTCTATCCGAAGCCGGACGGCAAGCTCACGTTTGATCGCCTGTCCTCGGTGTTCATCTCGAACACGAACCACGCGGAAGACCAGCCGATCCACCTGACGCTGAAGAACCCGACGATTCCGGTCGAGGTCAACCTGGCCAAATACGCCGGCCCCGAGCAGCGCTACTGCCCTGCCGGCGTGTACGAGTTCGTGAAGACGGACGAAGGCCAGGACCGCCTGCAGATCAATGCCCAGAACTGCGTGCACTGCAAGACCTGCGACATCAAGGACCCGACCCAGAACATCGTCTGGGTCACGCCGGAAGGTGGCGGCGGGCCGAACTACCCGAACATGTAAATCAACCTGAATAAAGAGACCAACATGAGCAAGAAAACCGCATTCCACTGGGACGATCCGCTGCTGCTGGACCAGCAGCTCACCGACGAAGAGCGCATGGTGCGCGACGCGGCCGCCGCTTACTGCCAGGACAAGCTGCAGCCGCGCATCCTCGAGGCCTTCCGCCACGAGACCATGGACACCTCGATCTTCCGTGAAATGGGAGAGCTCGGCCTGCTGGGCCCGACCATTCCCGAGCAGTACGGTGGCCCGGGCATGAACTACGTCGCCTACGGCCTGATCGCGCGCGAAGTCGAGCGCGTCGACTCGGGCTACCGCTCGATGATGAGCGTGCAGTCCTCGCTGGTCATGGTCCCGATCTACGAGTTCGGCAACGAAGCCACCAAACAGAAATACCTGCCGAAGCTGGCCACCGGCGAATGGATCGGCTGCTTCGGTTTGACCGAGCCGAACCACGGTTCCGACCCCGGCTCGATGGTCACCCGCGCCCGTAAAGTCGATGGCGGCTATGCGCTCACCGGCTCGAAGATGTGGATCACGAACTCCCCGGTGGCGGACGTGTTCGTGGTCTGGGCCAAGGACGACGAAGGCGCGATCCGCGGTTTTGTCCTGGAGAAGGGCTGGGAAGGCTTGAGCGCGCCGGCGATTCACGGCAAGTTCGGCCTGCGCTCGTCGGTCACCGGCGAGATCGTGATGGACAACGTGTTCTGCCCGGAAGAAAACGCCTTCCCGGAAGTGCGCGGCCTGAAGGGTCCGTTCACCTGCCTGAACTCGGCGCGCTACGGCATCGCCTGGGGCGCACTGGGCGCCGCCGAAGCCTGCTGGCATACCGCGCGCCAGTACACCATGGACCGCAACCAGTTCGGCAAGCCGCTGGCGGCCAACCAGCTGGTGCAGAAGAAGCTGGCCGACATGCAGACCGAGATCACACTGGGCCTGCAGGGCTGCCTGCGCCTGGGCCGCATGAAGGACGAAGGCACGGCGGCCGTGGAAATCACCTCGATCATGAAGCGCAATTCCTGCGGCAAGGCGCTGGACGTGGCGCGCGTCGCGCGCGACATGCTGGGCGGGAACGGCATCTCCGACGAATTCGGCATCATCCGCCACATGGTCAACCTCGAGGTGGTCAACACCTATGAGGGCACGCACGACATCCACGCCCTGATCCTGGGCCGTGCACAGACCGGCATCGCCGCGTTCTAAAAGCGTCGGTTTGAAAACGCCGGCCGCGACATGCATCGCCGCCGGCATTTTTTATGACGACGACGCTGACCGTAGGGTGGGCACGCCGTGCCCACGCGTTACCTGTTCGTCCGTAGTCCGCTGCCGCGACGATTCGCTCCGCGGCGTGGCCGCAGTCGCAACACCAAACCAGCCAAGGGTTCAAATGCGCGTTCGCGGGGCGCTTTCGACACGCCGCGTGAATGCGTTGTGCTCGACGAGTCATGCGCCAACATCGAGCACGCTTCCGCGTGGGCACGGGGTGCCCACCCTACGATCCACGTTCCGTCAGGGCGTCCGCGTTTCCGTTATACCGAGCCCTTGCGCTATCATTGCACTCTTGTCCGTACAGGCCGCCGGCGCCCGCCGCGCCGCGCCCTCCCCCGCAATCCAAGGCCAAACAAGTGTTCAATGTTCTCTCGCTTGACGTCGACGCGGCGATCAAGACCCTCGTCCTCACGCTCGACCTGGTCGGCACCTTCGTCTTCGCCCTCTCGGGCGCCACTGCCGGCGCGCGCCGGCGGCTGGATATCTTCGGCGTGCTGGTGCTCTCCTTTGTTGCCGCCAACTCGGGCGGCATCGTACGCGACCTCTTGATTGGCGCGACGCCACCGGCGGCGATCAGCGACTGGCGCTATCTGGCGGTGTCGCTGCTGGCCGGCGTGGTGATCTTCTTCTGGTATCCGGTCATCAACCGCCTGCAAAGCCCGGTGCTGTTCTTCGACGCCGTCGGTCTGGCCCTGTTCTGCGTGGCGGGCGCGCAAAAGGCGCTGGTGTTCGGACTGGATCCGCTGATGGCCGCCCTGCTCGGCATGCTGACCGGGATCGGCGGCGGCATCGCGCGCGATGTGCTGCTGTCGAACGTGCCCGGTGTGTTCAGGTCGGACATCTATGCGGTGGCGGCCCTGGCCGGCGCCACCGTGGTGGCGGTCGGCCATGTGCTGGGCTGGCCGACGACGATCACTGCCTGTGGCGGCGCCGCGCTCTGCCTGGGCCTGCGGCTGGCGGCGATCCACCATGGCTGGCACCTGCCGACGGCGCGCTGGCCCGAGCCGACCGAGACCCACCGCGACGAGGAACGCTGAAACCCCGGGGCGCCCGCCAACAGCAGTATGCAAGTGTGCGACCGCATGGCGGCAACTCCCGGGTGAAGCGCGGCGTTTGCTGGTCAGTCAAACCACGGCAGCGCTGAATGACCCGGGCGGCCGCGCAAGCAGATGAGACAGTCGTTGAAGACCCGCCTGCAGGCGTCCACGGTCCTTGATGCTGCCCAAAGAGATCCTGATTGCATTCACGGATCCGCTGCCGGTTGTTGCGAATGCCTCCGCCGGCGTGACGGCGATGCCATAGCTGTCGGCTGCACGCGCAAGCTGCGAGGAATTCCAATACGCCGGCAACTCGAGCCATACATGCAGGCCGTCTTCCGCGCCGCTGTAGCGCCCCGCCAGGATATCCCGCGTCATCCGGTGACGCAGGCGCGCCTCCTTGCGTACGCCCGCCAATAATCCGCCGGCCGAACCGTCGAGGATCCACTGGGTGGCCAGCGCGGCGCTCAAGGGAGCGACCATCAGCGCAAATGATCTAAGCGCGGCCAGGAAACGTTCCCGTTCGTGCGGGTCGCGCAGGAGCACGAAGGCGACCCGCAAGCCGGGCGTCAGGCATTTCGACAGGGTCGAGATATAAACCACCTGTTCCGGGGCAAACGTGGCAATCGGTGGTGGCGGGCCATCGGCAAGGAGCCAGTAGGGATCGTCCTCGACGATGCGTACATTGCAGCGCTTCGCGATGCTGGCGAGCTCCCTGCGCCGGTGTTCCGGAATGGTGATGGCGGTCGGGTTCTGCAAGGTCGGATTGAGGTAGACCAAAGCAGGCTTGTGCCGGCAGCACGCCTCCTCGAGCAGCCCGGGCAGCATTCCGTGCCTGTCCGCTTCCACCGCAATGATCTGCCGGCCGAATTGGGTCGCTGCGGCACGCAAGCCGGGATAGGCCATTGGCTCTGCCAGGATCACATCGCCAGGCTCCGTCAGCGCAAGGATCAATCCGGCGATCGCCGCTTGCGCCCCCGGACAGACAACGAGCTGCCCGGAATCCAGGGGTCCACACATCGGCGCCAGCCATTTGGCGCCAGCCTTGCGGTCGGAGTCGCTTCCCCCGCCCAGGTGGTAAGTCATCAGCGATGCATTATCCGCCCTCATCAGTACCTGGGACAGACCCTGTTTCAGCATGTCGTCGAAGTCCACGCCATCCGGTGGTGGCGGCGTATTCATGCTCAGGTCAAGGATCGAGGTCAATTCGACTTTCGGCGCCGCGACATAAGTGCCTCGCGCGCCGCGGCCCTCCAGCAGCTTGCGGCGCCTGGCTTCGTCGTAGGCGCGCGTGACCGTCGTCAGGTCGACCTGCAGCTGTGCTGCCAGCAGGCGCTGCGGCGGAAGGCGGTCGCCCGGTTTCAGCGATCCTTCTGCCACCGCCGCCTGCAAGGCATCGGCAATCTGCAGAAAACGCGGCCCCTTGTTCCCGGCCAGGCGCGGCAGCCAGATTGGCAGCTCCTCATCTTGTATGGCTTTCAACTGGGACATTTTGTCTCAATGTATGGAAATTGCTTTTAAAGTAGTATGCCTCAGAGCGTACAGCAACACCATCCTTGCATGGCTGCCGCTGACGCTTTTTCCCCTCTCATCTGCATTCGGCAAATCACCGGAAATACTCAACATCATGGACTGGTTCCCTATCGTCGCCGTTACGTTCAAGTTTCTCGTGTTAGGCACGGGCATGTTCTTCGCCATCAAGTGGCACTACGATCAAGGGAAAAAGAAGAGGAAGGAAATGAGGAAGGAAGAGGAGACGCGCGCCGTGCTGCGCGCGACCGTCAAGATCACCGCACTCTTCGTGCTATTGCTCGTGGGCCTGGTGCTCGGCACCTTTGCCCTGGCCAGGAGGCTCGGTCTGGACTTGAGCTTATCTTGACGGCAAAGCATGGCCGGCCGATATCCAGTGATGCGCAGCAATTCCCCGATGCGGTGATCGGGCCGCGTCGCCAGGCGGTCTCATGGATCAGAGAACGGAAACGAATTCCTCGGGCCGCGGCCGTTCGCGCGGCGGCCGCGGCGCTGATGAGGTGCCGAAAGCGATGAAGCAGATCGCCTGCTCCTGAGGAGCCAGGCGCAGCAATGCGCGCATGCCGGCGCTGTCCATCGCCGCGCCGCTGGCCAGGCCGCTGGCATAGCCCAGCGCCTGGGCCGCGGTCAGCATGTTCTGGACCGCGCAGCCCAGCGACACGAGCTTTTCGGCGGTCGGGACAGGTCCTTTGGGGGCGTCGTCCAGCACCGCCACCATCAGGCAGGGCGCATGGAAGGCCTTCTCGCGCGCCCGGGTGCGCGCTCCCTCGTCGCTGCCCGGATCGCGCTCGGCCAGCGCCCGCTCGAATACCGCCCCGAGATCCGCGCGGCGACCCTCCGGAACGAGAACGAAGCGCCACGGCCGCAACTGGCCGTGGTCCGGCGCCTGGGCCGCCGCCTCGAAGATACGATCGAGCGCCGCCGCATCGGGCCCCGGGGCCAGCAGGCGCCGCGGCGGATGGTTGCGGCGCGCCGCCAGCCAGGTCCAGAGATGCTCGCTCATGCGCCCTGCCCGTTTCCGTCCAGGCCGAGGTGTTGCGGGTGGCTGTAGCAGACGAAGTCGCGTCCGCGCGCAAAGGCCAGCAGGGTCATGCCGGCCTGCTCGGCCAGCTCGACTGCCGCCAGCGTCGGCGCGGACATGCCGACCAGGGCGGAAACGCCGGCCTGGATCGCCTTCTGCGCCATCTCGAAACTCACCCGGCTGGTAATCAGGAAGAAGCCTTCCTCCGGCTTTGCCTGGCTGCGCGCCATCGCCCCGATCACCTTGTCGAGGGCATTGTGGCGGCCGACGTCTTCCCTCACCAATTGCAGGCTGCCGTCCATCGCGCACCAGGCGGCGGCATGGGCGGCGCCGGTCTGGCGCGTGAGGATCTGCTCGGCGCCGATCGCGGCCAGGGCGCGGCGCACGCCGTCCACATGGAAGCCGCGCGCGGGGGCCAGGGTGCGCTGCGGACGGCATACCTGGTCCAGGCTGTCGACGCCGCACAGGCCGCAGCCGGTACGTCCGGCCAGGGTGCGGCGGCGTTCCTTCAGTTCCATGAAGGCGCGGCTGGCGACCTCGAGCTGGACCGTGATGCCGGCCGGCGTGTTCTCGACCTCGATGCCGTAGCACTCGGCGGGACTGGCAATGATGCCTTCGCTGAGCGAGAAGCCGAGCGCGAAATCCTCCAGGTCGGCCGGGCTGGCCATCATCACCGCATGCGAGATGCCGTTGTAGACCAGGGCCACCGCCGCTTCCTCGACCACCCAGTCCTCGGCCTGCGTCAGGACGTCCTGCCGCATGCGCAAGACGCTGCGGGATCCGGCCGTTAGGGGAAGGCTCTCGCTATCGCCGTTTCGTTGTCGATTGTTTATTTTCATCACGCGCCATTTCGCCAGATTTAACAATTTATACGTACAAACCACATTTTCGAGCGTGAATTCTAGGTTTTGGAAAATTTTAGCACTGACCCGAGTCTTCTATAAGTGTTAAACTTCGAAAACCGTCGTTTCCTTTAAGAAGGATTGTTAATGAACCAGATGTCAAGGCGCCAGTTCCTGAAGGTTTCAGGCGCCACCATCGCGGGCTCCAGCCTGGCGGTGCTTGGCTTCGCTCCGGCTACGGCGCTCGCCGAAGTCCGGCAGTACAAGCTGGCACGCACGACTGAAACCCGCCAGACCTGCCCCTACTGCTCCGTCGGTTGCGGCATCCTGATGTACGGCCTTGGCGATGGCGCCAAGAATGCCGCCGCCTCGATCATCCACATCGAAGGCGACCCCGACCACCCGGTCAACCGCGGCACCCTGTGCCCGAAGGGCGCTTCGCTGGTGGACTTCATCCACAGCCCGAGCCGCCTGCTCGAGCCGGAATACCGCGCTCCGGGTTCCAGCGAATGGACCAAGATTTCCTGGGACCAGGCGCTCGACCGCATCGCCAAGCTGATGAAGGAAGACCGCGACGCCAACTTCGTCGAGAAGACCGCCGACGGCAAGACCGTCAACCGCTGGCTCACCACCGGCATGCTGGCCGCTTCGGCCGGCAGCAATGAAGCAGGTTACATCACCCACAAGACCATCCGGTCTTTGGGCATGCTCACGTTCGATAACCAGGCGCGTGTTTGACACGGTCCGACGGTGGCAGGTCTTGCCCCGACGTTTGGCCGTGGAGCGATGACGAATCACTGGGTCGACATCAAGAATGCCGATGTGATCCTCGTCATGGGCGGTAATGCCGCCGAAGCACACCCCTGTGGTTTCAAGTGGGTAACCGAAGCGAAGGCGCATAACAAAGCCAAGCTGGTCGTGGTCGATCCACGCTTTACCCGAACTGCGTCCGTCGCCGACTACTACGTTGCGACGCGTACCGGCACGGACATCGTGTTCCTGGGCGCGATCGTCAACTATCTGCTGACGAACGACAAGATTCAACACGAATACGTCCGCAATTACACGGACATGCCTTTCATCGTCCGCGAAGATTACGCGTTCAATGACGGCATCTACTCCGGCTACGACGAAGCAGCCGGCAAGTACACCGACAAATCGAGCTGGAACTACGAAATTGGCGAAGACGGTTACGCCAAGGTCGACCCGACGCTGCAGCATCCGCGCTGCGTCTACCAGCTGATGAAGAAGCACTACTCCCGCTACACGCCGGAAATGGTGCAGAAGATCTGCGGCGTCGCGCCTGCGCAGTTCCAGAAAGTGGCCGAGACCCTTGCCTCGACCGCCGTGCCTGGCCGCGCCGCGACCGTGCTGTACGCGCTCGGCTGGACCCACCACTCGACCGGCGCCCAGACCATTCGCCTCGGCGCCATGGTCCAGCTGCTGCTGGGTAACATCGGTATCGCAGGCGGCGGCATGAACGCGCTGCGCGGCCACTCGAACATCCAGGGCCTGACCGACCTCGGCCTGATGTCGAACCTGCTGCCGGGCTACATGACCCTGCCGAACGAAGCCGAACAGGACTTCGACGCCTACATCGGCGCGCGCGCGCCGAAGGCCATGCGTCCGAACCAGCTCAGCTACTGGAGCAACTACAAGAAGTTCCACGTCTCCTTCATGAAGTCGTGGTGGGGCGATGCGGCGAACGAGGGCAACAACTACGCCTTCGACTACCTGCCGAAGCTGGACAAGCCCTACGACCTGCTGCAGGCCATCGAGCTGATGAACCAGGGCAAGATGAACGGTTACATCTGCCAGGGCTTCAACGTCATTGCCTCGGCGCCGAACAAGGCCAAGGTCCTGGCCGGCCTGTCGAAGCTGAAGTACCTGGTCGTCATGGATCCGCTGGAAACGGAAACGGCCGAGTTCTGGAAGAACCACGGCGAATTCCACGACGTCGATTCGAGCAAGATCCAGACCGAAGTGTTCCGCCTGCCGACCACCTGCTTCGCCGAAGAACGCGGCTCGCTCGTCTCGTCCTCGCGCGTGCTGCAGTGGCACTGGCAAGGCGCCGAACCGCCGGGCAAGGCCCGTTCGGACATCGAGATCATGTCGGAACTGTTCCTGCGCCTGAAGAAGTCGTACCAGACGCAAGGCGGCAAGTTCCCGGACCCGATCCTGAACCTGACCTGGCCCTACGCCAAGCCACACAGCCCGACGCCGGAAGAACTGGCGATGGAATTCAACGGCAAGGCGCTGGCCGACGTCTACGATCCGAAGGATCCGACCAAGCTCATCGTCAAGAAAGGCGAACAGCTGGCCAGCTTCGCGCAACTGCGCGATGACGGCACGACCGCCTCGGGCTGCTGGATCTTCGCTGGTTCCTGGACGCAGGCCGGCAACCAGATGGGCCGCCGCGACAACAGCGACCCGACCGGTATCGGCAATACGCTGAACTGGGCCTGGGCCTGGCCGGCGAACCGCCGCGTGCTGTACAACCGCGCTTCGGCCGACACCAAGGGCAAGCCTTTCGATCCGAAACGCGTGCTGGTACGCTGGAATGGCGCGGGCTGGACCGGCGCCGACGTGCCCGACTTCAAGCTGGATGAAGATCCGGCCAACGGCATGAACCCATTCATCATGAACCCCGAAGGGGTGGCGCGCTTCTTTGCGCGCGGCATGATGAACGAGGGTCCCTTCCCCGAGCACTACGAGCCGTTCGAGAATCCGGTTGGCAAGAACCTGATGCACCCGAACAACCCGCGCGCGACCAGCAATCCGGGCGCCCGCGTGTTCCCGAACGACCGCAAGGAGATGGGCACGGCCGAGGAGTTCCCGGTGGTGGCAACGACGTATCGCCTGACCGAGCACTTCCACTTCTGGACCAAGCACGCACGCCTGAACGCGATCATCCAGCCGGAGCAGTTCGTCGAGATCGGCGAGGCGCTGGCCAGGCAGATCGGCGTGGCCAGCGGAGAGAAGGTGAAAGTCTCGTCCAAGCGCGGCCACATCGTCGCCAAGGTCATCGTCACCAAGCGCATCCGCGCCCTGCAGATCGACGGCAAGGAAACCCACACCGTGGGCATTCCGCTGCACTTCGGTTTCAAGGGCCTGACCAAGCCGGGCTACCTGACCAACACGCTGACCCCGGTGGTCGGAGACGGCAATTCGCAAACCCCGGAATTCAAGTCCTTCCTCGTGAAGGTCGAGAAGGCTTAAGGACCGGAGAGAAAAGAAATGGCACTACAATCTTTGGATATCAAACGCGTGTCGGCCACGACGACGCCTCCGCCCAGCGCTAGAGCCCCGGTCGGCGGCAGCGTCGCCAAGCTGATCGACGCATCGAAGTGCATCGGCTGCAAGGCCTGCCAGACGGCGTGCATGGAGTGGAACGACATCCGCGACGAAGTCGGCGTCAACTCGGGCGTGTATGACAACCCGATCGACCTGACCCCGAAGTCGTGGACGGTGATGCGCTTCGCCGAGCACGAGAAGGAAGACGGCAACCTCGAGTGGCTGATCCGCAAGGACGGCTGCATGCACTGCGAAGACCCGGGCTGCCTGAAGGCCTGCCCGTCGCCGGGCGCGATCGTGCAGTACGCCAACGGCATTGTGGATTTCCATCAGGAAAACTGCATCGGCTGCGGCTACTGCGTGACCGGCTGCCCCTTCGACGTGCCGCGCATCTCGAAGCAGGACAACCGCGCCTACAAGTGCACGCTGTGCTCGGACCGGGTCGCCGTCGGCCAGGAACCGGCCTGCGTCAAGACCTGCCCGACCGGGGCCATCATGTTCGGCACCAAGGAGGACATGAAGATCCAGGCGGCCAGCCGCATCGAGGACCTGAAGGAACGCGGCTACGAGAACGCCGGCCTGTACGACCCGGCCGGCGTCGGCGGCACCCACGTCATGTACGTGCTGCACCACGCCAACAAGCCTTCGCTGTACAGCGGCCTGCGCGACAACCCGAGCATCAGCCCGACCGTGGGCCTGTGGAAGGGCCTGACCAAGCCGCTGGCGCTGGTGGGCATGGCCGCTGCCGCCGTGGCGGGCTTCTTCCACTACACCCGTGTCGGTCCGAACGAGGTCAGCAAGGAAGAAGAAGCCGAGGCCCTGGCGGAGGCACGCAAGCTGCAGGGGGAAAAGCATGAAGCATGATAAGGATGGCAACCCGCTGATCGAGCGCTACAACGCGAACGAACGCAGCAACCATTGGATCACCGCGATCTGCTTCGTCCTCGCCGGCCTGTCGGGCCTGGCCATGTTCCATCCGGTCATGGCCTGGCTGTCCGCGCTGTTCGGCGGCGGCCAGTGGACCCGCATCCTGCACCCCTTCTTCGGTGTCGTGATGTTCGCCTCGTTCGCGGTGCTGGTGGTGCGCTTCTGGCACCACAACCAGTTCGAGCCGGGAGATACCCAGTGGCTGCGCCAGATTCCGGACGTGCTCGCCAACCACGAGGAGAAGCTGCCAAAGGTGGGCCGCTACAACGCCGGCCAGAAGATGCTGTTCTTCACGCTGGTGGTCGCGATGGCCTTCCTGCTGCTGACCGGTGTCGTGATCTGGCGCCAGTGGTTCTCGGGCTACTTCCCGATCGGCCTGATCCGCGTGTCGGCCCTGCTGCACGCCTTCTTCGCCTTCGTGATCATCGTCGCGATCATCGTGCACGTGTATGCCGGTATCTGGGTCAAGGGCACCATGGGCGCCATGACCCGCGGCACCGTGACCTACGGCTGGGTGCGCAAGCACCATCCGCGCTGGTTCGAGGAAGTGATGCGCAAGACCCGTCGCTGACGCGTTTTTTCAGCTTCCATTAAAATAGGCCGGGTTCGCTACGCGCGACCCGGCCTTGCTTTTTCGAGAGATTCTGTTGGTACAACGTCTACTTCAACCGGGCGAGATCGAGGCACTCGATCACAACGCCATTCCCCGCCTGCTGTTGCCTCACCCCGCCACCCTGTTCGCCGCGCGCGCCGCGCGCCTGCGGCAACTGGCGGCCGGCGAGGTGCCGGGCATTCCCGTCGAGGACGCGCTGCGCGGCTACCTGGGCCTGATGGCGCATGTCGCCGACGCCCAGCAAGCCGTGGTGGCCGAACTCGGCGCCACCGGCGTCTCCCTGCCCGAGCAGGCGGCGCTCAAGCTGGCGCACGACCACAACATGCCGCCGCTGCCTGTCACCGGCAGCAGGCCGCCCGAGTGGCGCAGCGTCTTCGACCGCCTGCTCGGTCATCTGGAGGGCGCTGTCACCGCCGCTGCCAGCACCTCGCCGCAACTGGGCGCCGCGCTGGAACACCTGCGCGCCATGAGCGAGGCCGAACTCGAAGGCCTGGCCGACGCCATCCTCGGCGGCTACCATGACGGCATCGACCCGCTGCGCGCGCCTTTCGTGGCCGCCGCCCTGCAGGTGAGCTGGTCGATCATGGCCGCCCAGCTCGACCCGGCCTGGGCCCAGCCCCTGGTCACCGGCACCCTGTGCCCGGTGTGCGGCTCGCAGCCGGTCGCCAGCGCGGTGCGCATCGGCGGCCAGTCGCAGGGCTACCGCTACCTGCACTGCAGCTGCTGCGAGAGCGAGTGGCACATGGTGCGCGTGAAATGCTCGTGCTGCGAAGCGAACGGCAAGGTCGCCTACCAGGGCCTGGTCGACAGGCATGCCGACCCGCAGGCCGCCAACGTCGCCGCTGCCGCCGAGGGCAAGACCCTGGACAAGGCCAACGACCCGACCAAGGTCGCGCGCGCCGAGACCTGCGACGACTGCTGGACCTACCGCAAGATCTTCAACCAGGAGCACGACTTCCACATCGAACCTGTGGCGGACGACCTGGCCAGCATGCTGCTCGACGTCCTCGTCTCCGAGGCGGGCTATGCGCGCGCCAGCGGCAATCCCCTGCTCTGGCTGAAGGAAGAAGACGCGTGAGCGAAGCGGCCGTACCATCGCTGCGCCTGCCGGCCGTGCACGCCCTGCTGGGCGCGCCGGCCTGCCAGGACCTGCTTGCCGAGTATGGCCACGAGCAGACCGTGGCGGCGCTGCGCGTGCTGCTCGACGAGCTGCGGGCCAGCCTGCGTTCGGGCGCCGCGAGCGACTCCCCGGCCGACTCCCCGGCCGACACCTCGGCCGAGGGCATCGTCGCCCGGCTCGGCGAACGGCTGCTGGCCGCGAATGCGTCGCGCCTGCGTCCGGTATTCAACCTGACCGGCACGGTCCTGCACACGAATCTCGGCCGCGCCCTGCTGCCCGACGAGGCGGTGCAGGCCGTGGTCGACGCCTTGCGCTGGCCGATGAACCTGGAATGGGACCTCGACACCGGCAAGCGCGGCGACCGCGACAGCCTGGTCGAGGAACAACTGTGCGCCCTCACCGGCGCCGAGGCGGTCACGGTCGTCAACAACAACGCCGCCGCCGTGCTGCTGATGTTGAACGCGATCGCCCCGGGCCGCGAAGTGATCGTCTCGCGCGGCGAACTGGTCGAGATCGGCGGCGCCTTCCGCATTCCGGACATCATGGCGCGCGCCGGCGCCACCCTGCGTGAAGTCGGCACCACCAACCGCACCCACCTGCACGACTACGAAGAATATGCCGGTGCGAATGCCGCGATGCTGCTCAAGGTCCATTGCAGCAACTACGCGATCACCGGCTTCACCAAGGAAGTGACGGTCGCCGAGCTGGCCCCGCTGGCGCGCGAACGGAACATCCCGCTGGCCGTGGACCTGGGCAGCGGCACCCTGGTCGACCTGGAACGCTACGGCCTGCCGCACGAGACCACGGTGCAGGAAACCATCGCCGCCGGCGCGGATCTGGTCACCTTCAGCGGCGACAAGCTGCTCGGCGGCCCCCAGTGCGGCATCATCGCCGGCCGCGCCGACCTGGTCGCCGCGATCAAGAAGAATCCCCTGAAGCGCGCCCTGCGCGTCTCGAAACTGACCCTGGCCGCGCTCGAGCCGGTGCTGAACCTGTACCGCGCGCCCGACCTGCTGCCCCAGCGCCTGACCACGCTGCGCCTGCTGACCCGCCCCGCCGCCGAGATGCGCACACTGGCGGAAAGCCTGGCCGCGCCGCTGCAGGCCGCCCTGGGCCAGGCCTACACGGTGGCCACCGCGCCGATGAACAGCCAGATCGGCAGCGGCGCCCTGCCGGTGGAACTGCTGCCGAGTTACGGCCTGGCGGTCCGCGCCCTGCCTGGCGTGCGCGGCAATCCGCTCGGTGTACTGGAGCGGCGCCTGCGCGCCCTGCCGCGCCCCGTGGTCGGCCGCATCGCCGACGACACCCTGTGGCTGGACCTGCGCTGCCTGCAGCAGGATCAGGTCGCCGCCTTCATCGAACAACTCGCGCAGCTAGCGGAGAACAGGCCAGCATGATCGTCGGTACCGCAGGCCACATCGACCACGGCAAGACCACCCTGACGCGCGCCCTGACCGGGGTCGACACCGACCGCCTGAAGGAAGAAAAGGCGCGCGGCATCTCGATCGAGCTGGGCTACGCCTATGCGCCCCTGCCCGGCGGCGCGACGCTCGGAGTGATCGACGTACCGGGTCACGAAAAATTCATCCGCACCATGGCCTCGGGCGTCACGGGCATCGACCTGGCCCTGCTGGTGGTCGCCGCCGACGACGGCATCATGCCGCAGACGCGCGAGCACCTGGCCATCCTCGAACTGCTCGGCGTACGCCGCGCCTGCGTGGCGTTGACCAAGACCGACCGGGTCGATGCAGCGCGCCTGCGCGAGGTCGAAGGCGAAGTCGCGGCCCTGCTGGAGGGCACGCCCTTCGCCGGGGCGCCGCGCTTCCCGACCGCGGCCACGGTCCCCGGCGACCCCGGCGTGGCGGCGCTGCTGGCCCACCTGGCCGAGGTGGCCGCCGCGCTGCCGAACCAGGGCGAGGAGCGCCTGTTCCGGCTCGGCGTGGACCGCGTGTTCACGGTCGCCGGCCAGGGCACGGTGGTGACCGGGACCGCGCTCGCGGGCCGGGTGGCGGTCGGCGACCTGCTCGAACTCGCGCCCGGCGGCCAGCAGGCCCGCGTGCGCGCGATCCACGCCCAGGGCCGAGCCGCCGGGAGCGGCCAGGCCGGCGAGCGCCTGGCGCTGAACCTGGCCGGCGTGGCCAAGGACGATATCGAACGCGGCAGCTGGGTCGTCGATCCGCGCATCTCGGCCTGCTCCGAGCGCTTCGACGCCATCCTGTCGCTGCTGCCCGACGCACCGGTCCTTGGCTCCTGGGCGCCGGTCCACGTGCACATCGGCGCGGCCCACCATACGGCCCACCTGGTGCCGCTCGAAGGCGAGCAGCTCGCGCCGGGCAGCCACGCCCGGGTGCAACTGGTGTTCGACGCGCCGCTGCATGCGGCGCCTGGCGACCGCTTCGTGGTGCGCAATGCCCAGGCCACCCAGACCATCGGCGGCGGCCTGGTGCTCGATCCCTTCGGGCCTGCGAGGAAGCGCCGCAGCCCGGCGCGCCTGGCCTGGCTGGCCGCGCTGGAAGCCTGGCTGCTCGACGGCGACGCAGCGCGGCTGGTCGGCGCCAGTCCTTCCGGCCTCGCCGCATCAAGCCTGGTGCGCCTGAGCGGGAGCGCCCCCGAGGCGCTGCGCCTGCCCGACCTGTTCCTGCGCCTGCCGCTGGCCGGCGGCGACAGCCTGCTGGTGGCCCCCGAGATGCTCGCGCCGCTGGAAGCGCGCGTGCTCGACGGCCTGGCGGGCTGGCATGCGCGCCAGCCGGACGAACCGGGCCTGGAACTGTGGCGCCTGAAGCGCATGGTGGCGCCGGAACTGCCAGACGCGATCTGGAGCGCGCTGGTGACGCGCATGCTCGACGCCAACCTTCTGGCGCGCAGCGGCGCCAGCCTGCGCCTGCCCTCGCACAGCGTGGCCTTGACGCCGGCGGAGGAAGCCATCGCCGCACGGCTGCTGCCGGCGATCCAGGCCGGGCGCTACGATCCGCCCTGGGTGCGCGACCTGGCGGGCAAGTACAACCTGCCCGAGGACACGGTGCGCGCCCTGCTGCGCAAGCTCGCGCGCGCCGGCCAGCTCAGCCAGGTGGTGCACGACCTGTTCTACCATCCGGCGCCGCTGGCGGAACTGGCGCGCATCGTGGCCGAACTGCCGGATGCGCAGGCGGCGAATTTCCGCGACGCGACCGGCCTGGGACGCAAGCGGGCGATCCAGATTCTGGAGTTTTTCGACCGCGTCGGCTATACTCGCCGGGTCCGCAATACCCACCTGCCGAGGCCGCAGGCCAGCTGGCCCGAGCCGCCGGCAGTGTCAAGCGCACCCGCCGGCAGCTAGCGGCGTACAACATGGCGGCATCGGGCCGCCAATCCATGGAAGGCATTCTCATCCGGTGATGGGGCCGGGCTTCAAACCCGGTGGGGGGCGTCAGCCGCTCTCCTGTAAGTTCGACTCTTTCTGCCTTCCGCCAATTCCTGCCGCGCCTCGCGCTACCATATGGTGGGCGCCGGGCGCCCTACCGCCGTCTGCCACTCTCCGATGCATCGAAGGTCCGTAGGGTGGGCGCCCCGTGCCCACGCGTAAACGACGAGCAGACGCGGCCTCTACTGAAACGACGAGCAGACGCGGCCTCTACTGAACCCCAACACGACGCAGGCGTCACGCGTGGGCATGGGGCGCCCACCCTACGGGTAAAGAAAAAGCCGGCGCCCCTTGCGGGAACGCCGGCTTTTGCGCATCCAGGGGATGAAGCTTAGAAGCGCTGGTTGTAGGCCACGCCCAGCAGCTGCATGTGGGTCTTCCACGTGCCGCGGGTGGTTTCGCCATTGCCGGTGCAGCCGACGGCGACCGGGTTGCAGTTGTTGGTGTAGCTGCCGGAGGCGTCCTTGAAGTCGAGGTAGCTGTAGGCCAGGTCGATCGACGAGGTCGGGCTCAGCTTCCAGTTGGCGCCGAAGGACAGCTGGTTGCGGTCGGCGTCAGGCAGCGCGGCATGGCGCAGTTCGGTGCTGCGCACAGGCGCATTGTCGTGGGCCAGGCCGCCGCGCAGGGTCAGGTTGTCGTTCAGCCTGTAGCTGGCGCCGAGCGACACGCGCACGGTGTTCTTCCACTGCTGGCGGATCACTTCGTCGCCTTCGTCGGTGCCGACGAATTCGATGTCGATGTCCTGCATGCGCGAGTTGCGCGACCAGGTCACATCCAGCATGCCGGCCCAGCGCGGGTCGAACTGGTGGAAAGCCGACAGCGACAGGGTTTCCGGGGTGCGCAGCGCGACGCGGGCGTCGGAATTCTGGCGGCGCGAGGCGCCCTGCAGCACGCCGTTGACCACGGCGTCGGAAGTGACGGTCGAGAAGTCCCAGGCGGCGCTGCCGGTCAGCTCGTGCTTGATCGAGGAGCGGTAGGCGATGCCGAAGCGGGTGTGCTCGTCGAGCGTGAACAGGTAGCCCAGGTTGAAGCCCACGCCCCAGTCCTTGCCCTTCACGCTTGCATAGGCGTCGCCCGCGCCTGCGAGCAGCGCCGGGTTGCCGCCGAGCGTGGCGATCTGGCGCGCCAGGACGGCGCCGGTGCCGCTGTGCTGGGCCGCCTGGATCGTACCCGGCACGTCGACCGCCTGGGACAGGCTGGCCTTCATGTAGTCGATGTCGATGCCGAAGCCGAAGGCGTGCTGTTCGTTCAGCTTGAAGGCGATCGAGGGATTCAGGGTCAGCGATTCGAGCTTGATGCTGGTGAGCGAATAACGGCCGGCCCAGTCGCGATCGTAGTCGAGGTCGGTGCCGAAGGGCACGAAGGCGCCGAAACCGGCAGTCCAGCGGCTGTCGATCCGATGGCTGTAGTAGAGCGAGGGTGCGGCGACGGCGCTCGGCGCGTAGTCGTCCTGGCTGGCCTTGCCGCCGGTCGGGCTGCCGGTAAAGCGGGTGGAGCCGGCATCCTGGTAGCTCGAATGCGGCAGCACGGCGGTGACGCCGCCGACGAACTGGCGGCCTTCCAGGCGCGACAGGCCCGCCGGATTGGCGAACACGGTGGAAGCGTCGGCGGCTTCGGCGCCATTCGCCTCGGCGGTGCCTTGCGCCGAGACGCTTTGCGAACCGAAGCGGTAGCCGGACGCGCCGGCGCTTGCGGTAATGCCGGCCAGGGCCAGCGCGATCATGAACTGCAGGTGTTTCTGTTTCACGGTATGTCTTTCTGGTTTGTCTTCTTCAACGCTCCCCTCCGGCGCAGGAATTGAATGCGGAGGTTATGCGGCGCGAAGGATACACCAAACCAGAAACGTACATCAGGGCCGTGGTATTTTTTGCAGCCCTGCGCGCTAGACGGCCGCACTTTCATAGGCGGCTTTGGCGGACAGGAAGCGGCGCAGCGCCGTCTCGGGATCAAGACCGCCCATCACCAGGTTGACGACTTCCTTCTTGTCCGCCGACGTGACGCCCTTGCAGGCCTCGCGGTGCGCCGTGAAATAGGCGTACCACGACACCTCGGCGGGCCGCTCCCTGCGCGGTTTCAGGCGCACCGGCACGCGGCCCTGCGCCGCACGCACGTAGTCGGGAAGCCGGGCCAACGCCTGCGGCCAGTCGAACGCGGCCACCGCCTGCCGTTCGGCCTCGACGTCCTCCGCGCAAGCGAAGGCCGCACGCCCGCTTGCCGGATGCACCGCCAGGCAGGCCAGGTTCGGCGCGCCCTGCGCCTTGCAGTACTCGGCCACGAAACGCAGCTTCATCGCGGTGCCCAGCGGCTCGGCGCGCGCCATGGCGGCATCCTTGGGATCGAGGAAGCGTCCCAGCTCGAGCAAGTCGGGATAGGAGAGCGTCGCCGCCCCGTTCCTGCTCACGTGGTGCACCAGGGCCTCGACCAGGCGCGCGCCAACCTCGATGTCGTTCAGCGTGAGCTGGTCGCTTATTTCAAAACTGTCTGCCATCAAACATCCACTTACTGATTCACTTACCTATTCACTTACTTAAAACCAGGCGTCCTGCATGTCGAGCGTCGTCGTGTCGATGCTCGCCAGCAGGTCCAGCTGGGGATCGACCTTCGCCAGTTCCCAGTTGAAGAAATAGCGGCAGGCCTGCAGCTTGCCGCGGTAGAAATCGTCTTCCGGACGCTTCGCCGCCACGACCGCCTGCTCCAGCCACATCCAGGCCACCACCACGTGGCCGACCGCTTCCAGGTAGAGGCTGGCGTTGGCCAGGGTCTTGTTCATGTCACCCGCGCCGTAGAGCCTTGCCGTGACCTCGCCGATGCGCGCCCACAGCGCTTCCAGCCGGCCGGCCCAGGCGGCCAGGTCCGTCTTGTCCAGCGCACGCGCCCGCGCGATGCTGGCCGCGACTTCCCCCGACACGGCCTTGAACAGCGCGCCGTCCTGGATAGCCACCTTGCGGCCCAGCAGGTCGAGGCCGTGGATGCCGTGGGTGCCCTCGTGGATGGGGTTCAGGCGGTTGTCGCGGTAGAACTGCTCGACATTGTATTCGCGCGTATAGCCATAGCCGCCGTGGACCTGGATCGCCAGGCTGTTGGCCTCGACGCACCACTGCGACGGCCAGGATTTCGCGATCGGCGTCAGGAAGTCGAGCAGCATGCCGGCGTGCTGGCGCGCCTCGGGCGTCTCGCCGGTGCGCTGCTCGTCGACCAGCCGCGCGCAGTAGAGGATCAGCGCCAGCGCGCCCTCGGCATAGGCCTTCTGCGCCAGCAGCATGCGGCGCACGTCGGTGTGTTCGATGATGGCCACTTGCGGCTTGGCCGGGTCCTTCTCGGCCGGATGGCGGCCCTGGGGACGGTTGCGCGCATAGTCGAGGGCATGCAGGTAGCCGGTCACGCCGAGCACGGTGGCGCCCAGGCCGACGCCGATGCGCGCCTCGTTCATCATGTGGAACATGTTGGCCAGGCCCTTGTGCGGCTCGCCCACCAGGTAGCCGACCGCGCCGGCGCGCCCGCCCGGCTGGTGCTTGCCCTCGCCGAAGTTCAGCAGGCAGTTGGTGGTGCCGCGGTTGCCCATCTTGTGGTTCAGGCCGGCCAAGGCAATGTCATTGCGCTCGCCCAGGCTACCGTCCTCGTTCACCAGGTACTTCGGCACGATGAACAGCGAAATGCCCTTCACGCCCGGAATGAGCTTGCCGTCGGGGCCGGGGATCTTGGCCAGCACCAGGTGCACGATGTTCTCGGCCAGTTCATGTTCGCCGGCCGAGATCCACATCTTGTTGCCACGCAGGCGGTACTGGCGCTCGCCCTCGGGTCCCTCGACCGGATCGGGTTCGGCGCGAGTCGTGATGTCCGACAGGCTGGAGCCGGCCTGGGGCTCGGACAAACACATGGTGCCGAAGAAGCGCCCGGCCAGCTGGGGGCGCACGAAGCGCTCGACCTGGCGCGGCGTCGCCGTCTTCAGCAGGGTATTCGCATTGCCCATGGTGAGGAAGGTGTAGGCCGAGGTCGCCACATTGGCCGCCGTGAACCAGGCCGCGATCGCCCGGTCCACCACATAGGGCAGCTGCATGCCCTCGTACTCGTAGTCCTGGGCCGCCGCCATGAAGCCGGCCGAGCAGAAGGCTTCCAGCGCCGTCTTCACTTCGGGGATGATCGTCACCTTCTCGCCGTCGAAATGCGGCTCCTGGCTGTCGCTCTTCTTGTTATGCGGCGCGAACAGGTCGGTCGCGATGCGCGCGGCGCTGTCGATGGCGGCGTCGAAGGTCTCGCGGCTGTGGTCGGCGTAGCGTTCGCGCGCGCTCAAGCCTTCCACCTCCAGCCATTCGTAGAGCAGGAAGTCGATGTCGCGGCGGTTCAGGATGGTCGATTGCATGGTGTCTCCTTGTCGGTTCTTCGTTATTGCCACAAGCATAACCGATCGCCGGGGCTTACGAGAACAGCTCCGCGATTGTCTGCCGCAGCCAGCGGTTCGAGGAATCCGCATGGTAGCGCTCGTGCCAGTGCTGCTTGACCTGGAAGCTGGGCAGCTCGAGCGGCACCGGCAGCATGCGGACCTCTTCGCTGGCCATCATCGACGCGCCATAGCGGTAGGGGACGATGGCCAGCAGCTCGGTCTGGGCAACGATGCGCGCCACGCCGAGAAAACTCGGCAGCTGCAGCACCACGCGCCGCCCGATGCCTGCGCCCGCCAGGGTCTTGTCGACGATCGCATGGCCGGTGCCGGAGGAGCGCACCAGCACGTGGCCCTCGCCTGTCATCGCTTCCAGGCCCAGGCTGTCGCGGACGCGCGGATGGTGTTTCGCGACCAGGCAGACGAAGTGCTGGTCGAACAGCACCTGCTGGTAGAAGCCCGCCTCGAGGTGGGGCATGAAGCCGACCGCCAGGTCGACCGTGCCGTCGGCCAGTTCCTGCGGGCTGTCCGGCGAAATCTTCGAGATGTCGACCCGGATCCCGGGCCCATGCTCGCGCAGGTAGTTCAGCAAACGGGGCACCAGCACGATCTCGCTGATGTCGGTCATGCAGATGCGGAACTCGCGGTTGCTGCCGGCCGGGTCGAACACGGGCTGGTCGGCCAGCGCGTGCTGCAGGGCCTGGATCGCGCGGCGCACGTCCTCGATGGCGTTTTCGGCACGCGGAGTGGGCTCCATGCCTTTCGCCGTGCGGCTGAACAGGCGATCGTTGAAATGCTCGCGCAGCTTGCCAAGGCCCAGGCTCACGGTCGACTGAGGCAGGCCGAGGTTGTCGGCCGCGCGCGTGACGTTCTTCGTCTTGTAGATCTCGTCGAAGATCAGCAGGAGTTCGAGATCGAAACGCTTCATGGCCGCCACCATTATTGAAAAATCTGATTATAACAATCGGTAACGATCAGTATCCAGCATACGCGCGTTTCGGCAGACTACAGTTCATTCACGCGATGTATGGAGACCGTCATGGAATCAACTAACTGCCCAGCGAGCGCGCGCAAACCGTCGGTCATCGTGGCCGGCGCCGGCATCGGCGGCATCGCCACCGCGCTCTCGCTCTCGCGCCTCGGCCTGGCCGTGACGGTGCTGGAACAGTCCGCCACGCTGGGCGAGATCGGCGCCGGCCTTCAGCTCGCACCGAACGCCTTTGCCGCGCTCGACGCGCTGGGCGTGGGCGAAGCGGTGCGCGCACGCGCCGTGTTCACCGAACGCCTGGTCATGATGGACGCGGTCGACTGCAGCGAGGTCGGCGCCTTCGAAGTGGGCGAATCCTTCCGCCAGCGCTTCGGCAATCCCTATGCGGTGATCCACCGCGCCGACATCCACACCGCCATCCTCGAACACGTGCGCGACAACCCGGCCATCGAGCTGGTCACCTCCTGCCACATCGACACCATCGAACAGGACGGGCGCGGCGTCACCGTGCTGGCGCGCGACGGACGGCGTTACCAGGCCGACTACCTGATCGGCTGCGACGGCATCAAGTCGGTCGCCCGCGAGGTCGTGGTCGGCGACCCGGTGCGGGTCTCGGGCCACGTGGTCTACCGGGCCGTCGTGCCCGCCGCCGAGATGCCGGAAGAACTGCGCTGGAACGCGCCCGTGGTCTGGGCCGGTCCCAACTGCCACCTGGTGCACTACCCCTTGCGTAGCGGCGACCAGTACAACCTGGTGGTCACCTTCCACAGCCGCGAGCAGGAAGTCTGGGACGTGCGCGACGGCAGCAAGGAAGAAGTGCTGTCCTATTTCACCGGCATCGATCCCCTGCCGAGGAAGCTCCTGCACTGCCCCTCGAGCTGGCGCCGCTGGAGCACCGCCGACCGCAACCCGGTCGACAACTGGACCCAGGGCCGCATCACCCTGCTCGGCGACGCCGCCCACCCCACCCTGCAATACCTGGCCCAGGGCGCCTGCATGGCGCTGGAAGACGCGGTCACGCTGGGCGCGGCGGTCCGGCACTGCGGCTACGACATGGAAGCCGCCTTTTCCCTGTACCAGCAGTCGCGCATCGCCCGCACCGCGCGCGTGGTGCTGTCGGCGCGCGAGATGGGACGGCTGTACCACGCCCACGGCGTCGAGCGCCTGGTGAGGAACGACCTGTGGAAGGGCCGCGGCCAGGACGGCTTCTACGACGCCCTGCAATGGCTGTACGGCTGGAACGCGGACAACTGCCTGGCCGCGTGAGCGGCTACGAGAAGAACAGCAAGGAGAACACGATGCACAACGATCTGCAAAGCGCACGCCGCGCCCTCTACCAGGACATGCAGTCCCTGCACCTGACCCCGCTGTGGGAGTCGCTGCATACCCTGGTGCCGAAGCAGCCCACGCCGGGCTACGACGCCGCCCTGTGGCGCTACCGGGACATCGTCCCGCACCTGCAGCGCGCAGGCGAGCTGATCTCGGCCGAGGAAGCCGTGCGCCGCGTCCTGATCCTGGAAAACCCGGCGCTGCCGGGCAGCTCCTCGATCACGCACTCGCTGTACGCCGGCCTGCAGCTGATCCTGCCGGGCGAAGTGGCGCCGGCGCACCGCCACACCCAGTCGGCGCTGCGCTTCATCGTCGAGGGCAAGGGCGCCTACACGGCGGTGGACGGCGAGCGCACCACCATGCACCCGGGCGACTTCATCCTGACGCCGTCCTGGGCCTGGCATGACCACGGCAATCCCGGCATCGACGGCGTGGCCGAACCGGTGGTCTGGCTCGACGGCCTGGACATCCCGACCACGCGTTTCTTCAGCGGCGGCTTCGCCGAGAACGGCGAAGAATCGAGCCAGCAGGTGGCGCGCCCCGAGGGCCGCAGCCTGGCCGCCTACGGCTACAACATGGCGCCGGTACGCCAGCTGCACACCCGCGCCAGCTCGCCGATCTTCAATTATCCCTATGCCCGCTCGCGCGAGGCCCTGGAAACGCTGCGCCGCCAGCAGGAGATCGACCCCTGGGTCGGCGTGAAACTCCGTTATATCAATCCGCTGACCGGCGGCGCGCCGATGCCGACCATCGGCGCCTGCATGCAGCTGCTCCCGGCCGGTTTCAAGGGCCAGGCCCACCGCAGCACCGACGGCACGGTCTACAGCGTGGTCGAAGGCAGCGGCACGGCCATCATCGGCAACGAGCGCTACGCTTTCTCGCCGCGCGACACCTTCGTGGTGCCGTCCTGGGCCACGCTGCGCTTCGAGGCGCCCGAAGACGTGGTGCTGTTCAGCTTTTCCGACCGTCCGGTGCTGGAAGCCATCGGCCTGCTGCGCGAAGAACTCCTCCCCGAATAACGCAAACGAAAGAGACCATCATGAGCGACAACTACATTTTCCCGCCCCAGGCCGTCGTCGGCCTGCCCGTCAACGGCAGCGAAGCGGTCTTCCCGGTGCGCCGCGTCTACTGCGTCGGCCGCAACTACGCCGCCCACGCCCGCGAGATGGGCTTCGACCCGGACCGTGAACCGCCCTTCTTCTTCTGCAAGCCGAACGACGCCCATTCGATCGTCCCGGTCCCGGCAGGCGCCACGGTGGAGATTCCCTACCCGCCGCGCACCGAGAACTACCATTACGAGATCGAGCTGGTGGTCGCCATCGGCAAGGGCGGCCGCAACATCGATCCGGAAGACGCGCAGCAGCACATCTTCGGCTACGCCGTCGGCCTGGACATGACCCGGCGCGATCTGCAAATGCGGATGCGCGAACAGGGCAGGCCCTGGGAGATCGGCAAGGCCTTCGACTACTCGGCGCCGATCGGCCCCATCACCGCTCTGGAGAATAGCGGCGCGGTGAACGCCGGCGCCATCGCACTGACGGTCGACGGCAAGACCGTGCAGAAGAGCGACATCACCCACCTGATCTGGAACGTGAACGAGACCATCGCCCAGCTCTCGACCTTGTTCGAGCTGCAGCCGGGCGACCTGATCATGACCGGGACGCCAGAAGGCGTGGGCGCCGTCCAGCGCGGCCAGACCATGGTCGGCGAAGTCGACGGACTCACGCCGATCAGCGTGAAAGTCGCGTAAACCGCGTAAGACAGGACGGCCGCAAGCGCCCCGGCGCAGGGCGCGGCCGCATGGACACACCAGGAGACCAGCATGCAAGCCCAGAACGTCCAGCAGTTCATCGACCAGCATCCCTTTTCCCCACTCCAGAAGCGCCTGCTCGTGCTGTGCTTCCTGGTGGTGGCGATCGACGGTTTCGACACCGCCTCGATCGGCTTCATCGCGCCGGCGCTGCGCGGCGAGTGGCAGCTGAGCGCCGCCGCCCTGGCGCCGCTGTTCGGCGCCGGCCTGTTCGGCCTGATGGCTGGCGCCCTGCTGCTCGGCCCCCTGGCCGACCGCCACGGCCGCAAACCGATCCTGATCCTCTCGGTGGCCTTCTTCGGGCTGACGTCGCTGCTGTCCTCGTTCGCGACCGACATGACGACCCTGCTGGTGCTGCGCTTCCTCACCGGCCTGGGCCTGGGCGGGGCGATGCCGACCACGATCACGCTCACCTCCGAATACTGCCCGCAGGCGCGCCGCGCCAGCCTGGTGACCCTGATGTTCTGCGGCTTCACGATCGGCTCGGCCCTGGGCGGCCTGGTGGCCGCGCAACTGCTGGCGACTGTCGGCTGGCGCGGCATCCTGATGATCGGCGGCGCGCTGCCCCTGGTGCTGGTGCCGGTCCTGCTGTTCGCCCTGCCCGAGTCGCTGCGCTGGATGGTGCTGCGCGGACGCGACGGCAGCGCCATCGCAGCGAAGATTGCAGGCGGCGTCGCGGGCGGCGCCAGGGCCGTGCCGCCGCTGACCGTCAGCGACGTCAAGCTGCCCGGTTCACCGGTGAGCCAGCTGTTCCGCCCCGGCCTGATTGGCGGAACGCTGCTGCTGTGGACCACCTTCTTCATGAGCCTGCTCATCATCTACCTGCTCTCCAGCTGGCTGCCCACCATCCTGAACGGCGCAGGACACAGCCTGTCGCAGGCTTCCTTCATCAGCTCGGCCTTCCAGATCGGCGGCACCGCCGGCGCCATCATGCTGGGCCGCTGGATGGACCGCTACCGCCCGCACCGCGTGCTGGCCCTGGCCTATGGCTGCGCGGCCCTGTGCATCGGCGCGGTCGGTATCGTCACCGACAACGTGCCGCTGCTGGTGCTGGCCGTGTTCGGCGTGGGCTTCGGCGTGAGCGGCTCGCAGGTCGGCGCCAACGCCCTGGCCGCGGCCTTCTACCCGACCACCAGCCGCGCCACCGGCGTGAGCTGGGCCTCGGCGATCGGCCGCAGCGGCTCGGTGCTGGGATCGATGGTCGGCGGCGCCCTGCTGGCGGCGGAACTGTCGAACCAGGCGATCTTCCTAATGCTCGCCGTCCCCGCGGTGCTGGCCGCCTTCGCCCTGCTGGCCATGGGCCGGCTGCAGGGCCGGGCCGAGCCGGCGGCGGAACCGGCCGCAAGCGAGACCGCGCCGCTGATGCCGCTCCAACCCACCACCAACAACTGACACCCATGAAGCTTCATACCTACTACCGCAGCTCGGCCTCCTACCGGGTGCGCATCGCCCTGAACCTGAAAGGCCTGGCCGCCGAGGAATACTACGTCCACCTCTCGAAGAACGGCGGCGAGCAGTTCGGCGCCGCCTTCGACAGCATCAATCCCCAGCACCTGCTGCCGGTGCTGGAGGATGAGGGCCTGGTGCTGCCGCAGTCGCTGGCCATCATCGAGTACCTCGACGAGACCCGGCCCGGCGCGCCGCTGCTGCCGGCGGACGCCCGCGGCCGCGCCCGCGTGCGGGCCCTGAGCCAGGCGATCGCCGCCGACATCCACCCGATCAACAACCTGCGCGTGCTGAAGTACCTGGGCGAGGAACTGGGCGTCAGCGCCGAGCAGAAGAACGCCTGGTACCGCCACTGGGTCGCGCTCGGCCTGGCAGCCCTCGAGCGCCAATTGGCCGGCGATCCGGCCACCGGCCGCTTCTGCCATGGCGACACCCCGACCATGGTCGATTGCTGCCTGGTGCCCCAGCTCTACAACGCGCGCCGCTTCGAATGCGACCTGTCGGGCTACCCGACCCTGCTCGCGATCGACGCACGTTGCGCGCAACTGGCGGCGTTCGCGGATGCGCGGCCGGACGTGCAGTCGGACGCGCAATAAGGGAAACTGAGGAACGGCGGACCCCGCGCCGGCAGGTGCCGGCCGGTGCAGGCGCCTGGGCGCGCCGTGCGCTGGTCCTCGGTCAGGCGTCGCTCAGTCAGGCATCGATATGACAGGCATGCGTCGTCTCATGCTCGGTGCGCCCCTCGACGCTCATCACCTGGCCGGCCGCGTCGTAGAAGACATACATCAGCGGGCGTCCCGGCAGGCTGAAGGAATAGGCGAGCTGGCTTTCCTCGGCGGTCAGCATCAGGCTTTCCTTGCCGGCGAGGCGCAGGTCGAAGGATTCGGCGCCCAGGGTCACGATCCCGTTTGCCACCTTGAACCCGGTATCCTTCCATTCCATCCTGGTCTTCAGGTTGCCGCACTTGAGCGTGCGCCCGGAGCCTTCGATGATCCTGGCCGCCACCTTGTACAGCGGCTGGCCGCGCAGCTTCGCCAGCGGTGCCCCCTTCCCGCAGCTGATCTGGCTTTCGCTTTGCATGATCACCGCGCTGGCCCCATCCGGCCTGCCCTCGTCGCTCAGGCTCAGGACCGGGCCGTTGGCGGCATCGATCGAGAGCATGGCGCTGACCTTGACCGTGCCGGCCTTGCTCTCCCGGGCCAGCTGTATCATCTGCGCACCGCGCATATCGACGCCGATGTCAGGCGCGCTGAGCCTGCCGTCCTCGCCCAGGACGATCGCGGCGCCGCGCAAGACCTCGGACTGCGGCAGGCGCATGCAGCCGCCGGTGTAGCTGCCGGCCAGCAGCGGCCCGAGCATGGGCCAGTAGTCGATCTTCCCCGCCGTCGTGGATGCGCCGCCGGCGGTCTGCGTCCCGCCCCCTTCGTTCTTGCCGCAGCCCCCGAACACGAGGATGGCAAGAGCAGCGGGTAGCAGGGAAAAGCGGCGCGCATTGCCTCCTTAGCAAGTCAAGCCGCCACCTTAGCATAAAGATATCGTCGATTAACACTTCCCGAGCATTTCATGCCGTCCGCATAGGACCAGCCTCTCGCAGGGCCCCCGGGAGCCGCATGCTATACTGGCATCGTCATGTCTTCCGATAACGTATGAGACGATTTCTCGTCCTCTTCCTGGTTCTGCTGTTTCCCCTGAACGTGCTGGCGCTGTCCCTGTCTGTCTCCACGGCCGGAAAGGATGCCCCGACACCGCAAGCCACGCTGTCGGCCGCCCATGCCGATCCGGCCTGCGGCGCCGCCCTGGACATCGACACCACCTCCGACCTCGATCCGGACGAGCCGCCTCCCGGCATCGACCTGCACGACATCGTCAACATCGACGCCGGCCGGCGCCTGGCCGCGCTACGCGCCGTCGCCACGGCGCCGCACGATGCGCGCCGGCCCTGCCACGCCATTGCGCCTCCCCTGCGTCCGCCGCGCGCGGCCTGACGCCGCCCCGGCGGCCTTGAAACCGGTCCGCTTTCGCCGGCGCGTCCCGCATGCCGCGCCGCCGCAAGACCGGTCTTCGTCGCCCGACTCCAGCCCTGTCCTGCCCGCTCCTCGAGCCGCACATGGCCTTGCCTGGAATTCGGTCCGCGCATGTGTTGAATTGAAGAGGTGTTTTACATGGAATGGCTATTCGACCCCACCATCTGGGTGGGCCTGCTGACACTGGTACTCCTGGAGATCGTCCTGGGTATCGACAACCTGATCTTTATCGCGATCCTGGCCGACAAGCTGCCGCCGCACCAGCGCGACAAGGCGCGCCTGCTCGGCCTGTCGCTGGCGATGGCGATGCGCCTGGGCCTGCTCACGATCGTGTCCTGGCTGGTCACGCTGACCACGCCGCTGTTTTCGCTGGGGTCCTTCGACTTCTCGGGGCGCGACCTGATCCTGCTGCTGGGCGGCCTGTTCCTGCTGTTCAAGGCCACGGTCGAACTGCACGAGCGGCTCGAGGGCGTGACGCACACCCCGGGCGAATCGAAGGTCTACGCCGGCTTTGGCGCCGTGGTGGCCCAGATCGTGGTGCTCGACGCCGTGTTCTCGCTCGACGCCGTCATCACCGCCGTCGGCATGGTCGACGAGCTGGGCGTGATGATGGCCGCCGTGGTGATCTCGATCGGCGTGATGATCCTCGCGTCCAAGCCGCTGACCCGCTTCGTGAATGCCCACCCGACGGTGGTCGTGCTGTGCCTGAGCTTCCTGCTGATGATCGGCCTGGCCCTGGTCGCCGAAGGCCTGGGCTTCCACATCCCGAAGGGCTACCTGTACGCCGCGATCGGCTTCTCGATCCTGATCGAGACCCTGAACCAGTTCGCGCGCCGCAACCTGATGAAGAACGAGGCCCGCGTTCCCCTGCGCGAGCGCACCGCCCAGCGCGTCCTGCGCCTGCTGGGCGAACGCAAGCGCAGCGAACCGGCGCCCGAGACCGACGAAGGCCCGGGCGCCGAGCAGGCCTTCGCGGCCGAGGAGCGCCACATGGTCAGCGGCGTCCTGAGCTTGGCGGACCGCTCGATCCGCTCGGTCATGACGCCGCGCTCGGAGATGTCCTGGGTGAACCTCGAGCACGACCCGGGCGAGATCCTGGCCCAGCTCCAGACCACGCCGCACAGCCTGATGCCGGTCTGCCGTGGCGAGCTCGACAATATTGTCGGCATCGCGCGCACCAAGGACCTGATGGGCGCCCTGCTCCAGGGCCGGTCCATCGCCACTCCGGACGCCGGCCCGATGCGCGCGCCCATCATCCTGCCGGAGACGGCCGGGGTCCTGAAGGCGATGGACACGCTCAAGCGCGCCCATGGCCAGCTGGTGCTGGTGGCCGACGAATACGGCACGGTCCAGGGCCTGCTGAGCCCGGTCGACATCCTGGAAGCGATCGCCGGCGAATTCCCGGACGAGGACGAACAGCCGGCAGTGCGGCCCCAGGGGCCGGGGCTGTGGGAAGTCGACGGCACGGCCGACCTGCACCTGCTCGAGCAGGTGCTGGAGACCGACGCCCTGGTGATCGATGCCGACGACTACACCTCGCTGGCCGGCTTCCTGCTCGCCCGGTTCGAGACCCTGCCCGCACCGGGCCAGGCGATCGAACTGGACGGCCTGCGCTACGAGGTGCTGGCCGTCGAGGACAGGCGCATCGCGAAGGTGGCGATCCGGCGCATCGAGGCGGTGGAGCAGGAGCAGGTGCAGTAATCGACTGCAATGAGGACGCGCGGCTTCCGGCTTCCGCCGGGCGCCGGCGCCCGGAGCCAGGGCCCCAGCTCAGTCGGCGGCTTCGCTCACGATGCCTCCCTCCACCAGCGCAGCGGCTTCCTGGCCGGCGCGCTGGTTATCGTAGGCCACTACCTCGGCCTTCGTCACCGGATCGGTGCGCCAGATCCTGATCGCGAAGCGCCCATGACCGCTACCCTGAGCGCTACCCCGAGCGCCCGCCGGTCCGCCGGCCGTGGCCGCCAGGCGAAACTGCCAGTTTCCCGATCCGGCGATGCTGCCGCTGCCTTCGAACACCTGCCGGGCACCCTGCCGCCCGACCAGCCGCAGGCTGTCGCTGCGCAGGTTCAGGCCGGGCAGGTCGAACTGCAGCCGGCCCCGGCCGCCCTGCGCACGCGTGCCGTCCGCGGCGGGCGCGACCAGGCTGAACCTGGCCTTGCCGGCCTGCAGCGGCGATTTCGCGTAGGCGCCCGGCGGCGACATCACCGCGCCGCTGCCGGCGACGCCGCCGGGCGCCGCCACCACGACATCCAGGCGGACCGCCGTGCTGCGTCCCACGCGGTCGACCAGCGTCACCGTCAACGGATAGATACCCGGGGCCGCATAGCTGTGACTGGCGCTGGCGCTGCCCACCCCGTCCAGTTCGCGCATCTTGCTCGCGCCGCCGCTGCCGTCACCCCATGACCAGTCGATGCTGCGAGTGCCGACGCGGTCCTCGTCCACCCAGGCCACCGACGCCTGCAGCGGCGTCCCGACCTTGACCAGTGCCGGCGCCTTGATGGGGCCGACGGCGTGTCCGTCCTTGCCGCCATGGCCCGGCTTGAGCAGCACCAGTCCGGCATTGGTCGTCGCGACGATCGCGCCGCTGTCGTTGATCGCAAGGGCGTCGTCCAGCACCAGGCCGGGGGGCGCATGGCGCAGGCGGGTATTCAGGTCGACCATGCCGGTGCCGGCAGACCAGACGAATGCGCGGCGTTCGCCGGCCCTGTTGTTGGAAGAGCCGACAATCTGGCCCTTGTTGTTGAGCTCGAACGCGCGCGTAAAGCGTCCGCCGAGGGTGCCGATGTCGCGCATGCCGCCCGAGCGCGTCCACGACATCGAGCGCTGGGTCTCATCGGCATAATTGACGAGGACCGGAACCTGGCCGCGCTCATTGATCGCCATGGAGAACGATTCGGTGCCGCCCGCCGTTCCCAGGTCGAGCATGCCGTCCGTGGGCCTCCAGATGTAGGCGCGGTATAGCAGCGTATCGCCGGCGGGAATGTGGCCGCCGACTACTTCCCCCCTCGCGTTCACCGCCACGGCATCGGAATACCTGCTGTCGAGCGTATCGATGTTGACCAGGCCACTGGCGCGTGTCCAGGCAAAGATCTGGGTCTCGATGTCGGCGGTATCCGAGTTCCCCACGATGAGGCCGGCGTCGTTGAGCGCGGTGGCGTTAGAGAAACTTGCCAAGCCGGAAGTGAAGGCCCCCAGATCCTCGATGCCGTCCGCCGCGCTCCAGCGGAAGGCGCGCACGAAAAAGGTGGCCTCGGAGACGCCGGCGACGACACCCTGGTTGTTGATCGCCTGCGCCCGCGAGTTATAGGCCCCCGGAACGACGCCGAGGTCGATCATGCCGCCGCCCGCGGTCCAGACGAAGGCGTGCTCGCGCCCATCGGGCAGGGTCGAGCCGCCGGCCACCTGCCCTGCATTGTTCAGGTCGTACGCGCGCGTATCCGAACCGCCCAGCGTGCCGATGTCCCGCACGGCCGCGCCATCGTAGAAGTAGCCGCGCGACGCCGGGCCGGGATTGATCGAGAATACCACCTGCCCTTTGGCGTTGATCTTCGGTATGGTGCTGAGCGGGCCGGAAGCCAGGTTGACGACGCGGTAAGTCGTGCGGCTGGCGTGCGCGGGAGCATACTGGTCGTCCACGCCGGGCGTAGCCTTCGCCTGCTCCGCCACAGCCGCGGCGGCGGCGAGCGCGAAAAACAGGCAGGGCAGCCGCCACGCCGCCTTGGCGCCGGATCGGGGGTTTCCTTGAACGCGAAGCATGTATTCCTCCAGGTAGGAAAAAGCAGCCCGGCACCCTTGGTGGTGCGGGAATAAGCCGATGATCCGCTGCCTGGTCCATACCTGTTTGAGCAAACTCGGGCATCGCTCCGTCATTTGCGCTCGAACAAATAGATGATTGCGCCAGCGCGTGGGAGTTTCTGGACATTATGTGTAGCAATTTCGCCCCGGCATGGCACTTTGAATCAGTCCGCTTTCAGCAGGAGTCAAAACGATGCTCGTTTACTCCTCAATTTGCGTAGGACTGATCCTACTAAATTGGAAGATACGATAGTAGCCACGAAGAAACACCAAGTTGTAGATTGTTTTCTCAAAAGTAGCAGGGTCTGTTGCGCGATGCAGCAACTTACTGCCCCGTCTCCGCGCTTTCGCATCGGCTTCCAGCGCAGTTCGCCACGTACGCGCACACCGCGGCAAAGCCGATCTTCCCGTCTCTCGTTCGAGGTAAAAACGGTAACGCGCCGGGCCGCCACGCTGCCGCCACCGGTTGGCCAGCCTCATCCGCACCGGTCTTGGCATCTCTACAAGAACCGGCTGCGGCATTGCATGCGCTGCAACATTGTGTGTACAAAAAGAGACAGGCCCTCTTTCTTTGCAGGAGATTCTTATGCCTGTAGAAAGTTTCCGTATGGAATCTCAATGAACTTGGTAGGATTCGTCCTACGGTGACCTGGATCCTTGCTCGCAGCAGCCAAAGTCCTCCTCACCACAGGCTCTTCATTCCGGTAGTTGATTTTTTTCGCGTACGACGCTACGCGCTGGCCTCGCTCGCCCAACAAAAAGCGCGTGCGATTTCGTTCTCCTTTTGCCACTACTATGCAATTCTCTTCCTCCGTTTCACGTTCCGCGCCGGTCAAGCGAACTGTCATCGCCGAAGTCGTCGTCCTGATCCTGAGCGGCATGTTCGCGCTCGACGCCGCCGCCCAATCCCAGGTACCTGTACAAAGCGTGCCGACGCCGGGCGCGGTCCTCGAATCCACCCGCGCCGCCGAGTCCCCGATCCCGCCGCCGAAAAAGGAAAGCGGCCTGGTCCTGCCGCGTTCCGCCGATGGCCAGCAGCTCGACCCGAACGCGCCCCGCACCCTGGTCAAGGCCTTCCGCATCGTCGGCAACAAGGAGATCGACGCCGCCACCCTGCACCGCCTGGTCGATGCCGAAGCGGGCAAGCCGCTCAACCTGTTCGAGCTGCACAGGATCACCCGGCTGGTCACCGATTTCTACCGCAAGCAGGGCTTCCCGGTGGCGCGCGCCGTGATTCCGGCGCAGCGGGTCGAGGACGGCAACGTGACCATCGAAGTGATCGAGGGCCGCATCGACCGCACCACCTTCACCGGAAACGAACTCTACAGCGAGCCCTTCCTGCAGCGCTGGAGCGCCCCCCTGCTGGGCCAGGCCGTGCGCGTCGAGCCGCTGGAAGAGCGTGTGCTGACCCTGAACGACCTGCCGGGCCTGACTACCCGCGCGGTCCTGATTCCCGGCCTCGGATACGGCACCACGACCACCGAATTCCTGGTCAGCGAAAAGGCCTACGACGGCGAAGTCAGCGTGAACAACTACGGCCGTCCCGAAATCGGCCGCACCCGCGTCGACGCCAGCGCCAACCTGAACAACCCCTTCGGCATCGGCGACCAGCTGGGCGTGCGCACCAGCGTGTCCGAGCACGGCCTGCTCAAGCTGGGCGGCCTGAACTACAGTCTGCCGCTGAACGTCCAGGGCACCCGCCTGGCGCTGAGCTACACCCACATCAACTACGGCATCAGCGGTGAACTGGCCCGTCTCGACATCAAGGGCAAGAGCCAGCTCGCCAGCGCCACCGTGATCCATCCGTTCCTGCGCAGCGCCCAGGAAAACCTGTACGGCACCTTCGCCGTGCGCAGCTTCGCCGGCGAGCAGTCTGCGCTGGACGTCGAGCTGTCGAAGAGCCGCGTTTCGGTTTTCGAAGCCGGCACCGCCTGGAACCACATCGACGACGACTTCAACGTCGCGACCGCCGGCCTGCGCGTCAGCAGCAACTTCAATGGCTACAAGGAAGACCATTCGAACGTCGGCCAGAAGTTCAAGATCGACGGCGAGGTTTCCTACCTCTACAACCTGACGCCTGCCTGGAATGTGAAACTCGCCGGCGCCGCCCAGTGGACGCCCGACACGCTGGCCGACGCCGAGAAATTCAGCCTCGGCGGCCCGACCTCGGTGCGCGGCTACCCGTCGGCCGACGTGCGCGGCGACCGCGGCGCCTTCGCCAGCGTCGAACTGCGCTACCGCACGACGCTGTTCGGCGCCCCGGGCTGGTTCGGCGTCTTCGCCGACGGCGGCCGCGTCTCGCGCGTCGAGGCGGTCGAGGGCCAGCCGAAGTCGAACGCGATCGGCAGCGCCGGTATCGGCGCGACCTTCTTCCCGACCAAGGGCACCCAGCTCGAAGTGCTGGCCGCCAAGCCGACCAGCAGCCTGGATCCCAGCGACATGCGCAAGAACGGCCGCGTCTGGGTCAACCTGACCACCCGCTTCTGAAGAGCGCCACCGCTTACCGCATCCTGACGCACAAGAACAACCTGCATTAGCAAACCATGAGCAAACATACCGAAACGTCGTCGCCAGCCCTGCCGCAACTAAAACCCCTGGTCCGCTCGATCATGAGCTGGGCGCAGCGTCCGAGCGCGCTGGCGCTGGCGCTGGGCGCCATGCCGGCCCTGGCGCTGGCCCAGATGCCGACCGGCGGCAAGGTCGTCGCCGGCGCCGCGACCATCACCAACCCCGACGGCAGCCACACCGTCATCGAGCAAAGCTCGGACAAGGCCGTCCTCAACTGGCAATCGTTCTCGATCGGCCAGGGCGGCCACGTGCAGTTCATCCAGCGCGACAGCAACTCGGTCGCGCTGAACCGCGTGGTCGGTTCCGACCCCTCGGCCATCCTCGGCCACCTGAGCGCCAACGGCCAGATCTTCCTGGTCAACCAGAACGGCATCTTCTTCGGCCACAGCGCCGTGGTCGACGTCGCCGGCATCGTCGCCACCACCCTCGACATCAAGGACGAGGACTTCATGCGCGGCGACTACCGCTTCGCGCGCGGCGCCAACGCGCCCGAGCGCGCCACCGTCGTCAACCAGGGTACGCTCAACGCCGGCGGCGGCTACGTCGTGCTGGCCGGCGACTACGTCGCCAACCAGGGCCTGGTCTCGGCCCAGCTGGGCACTGTCCTGCTGGCTTCGGGCGACGCCCTGACCCTGCAGATGGCCGGCAGCAGCCTGATCAACTACCAGGTCGACAAGGCCACCGTCGCCCACCTGGCCGGCGTCGAGAACAGCGGCCAGATCCTGGCCAACGGCGGCCGCGTCATCATGACCGCCGAGGTGGCGCAGGACCTCGCCGCCACCGTGGTCAACAACTCGGGCCTGATCCAGGCCCGCAGCACGGTCGAGCGCGACGGCGCCATCTACCTCGAAGGCAGCGGCGGCAGTGTCGCCAACAGCGGCGGCATCGACGCCAGCGCCCAGGCCGGCGCCAACGGCGGCCACGTGGAGATCCGCGCGAGCGGCGACATCGCCCATGAAGCCGGCAGCAGTATCGACGTCAGCGGCGCCGATAGCGGCACCTCGGACGCCGGCTCGGTCATGACCTGGGCCGACGGCACCAACCGCTACAAGGAAGGCGCACAGATCACCGCGCGCGGCGGCGCCGAAGGCGGCGACGGCGGCCAGGTCGAACTGTCGGGCAACAAGGTCCTGAACCGCAGCCTGGTCGACCTGCGCGCGCCGAACGGCGAGCTCGGCACCCTGACCCTGGACCCGACCGCGATCACCATCGCCGACGGCGCCGGCGCCAACGCCGAAGACCAGAGCACCATCTACGAACAGAACCTGGAAGCCCAGCTGCGCACGGGTAACGTCAACCTGACCGCGATCGGCCAGGACGCCAGCATCACCGTTTCCAGCCTGAGCGACGGCGTGCTCGACGGCTCCAACGGCGGCGCCGGCGGTTCGCTCAGCCTGCGCGCTTCCGGCAGCGGCAACCCGACCATCAGCTTCGCCAACCGCGGCAACAAGATCAAGGTCGACGGCGGCATCGCCATGTCCACCGGCTACGGCGAAGACATCGTCAGCGGCGCCATCGACGTCGGCCAACTGGAAGCCGGCACCCGCATCGACCTCGAGTCGGGCAGCATCCGCGCCGCTGGCCTGAGCGTCGCCAGGACCATCGGCACCCAGTCCGATACCAGCTTCGGCATCGCGGCGCGCGCCCATGGCGGCGACCTCGCCGTCGACGGCGACGTCAACCTGGACATCACCAACACCTCGGCCGGCGCGCTCACCACCTCGGTGTCGCTGCGCGCGGACAACGGCAGCGTCAGCGTCGGCGGCGCCGTCAATTCGAACGCCACCGGCCTGGGCTACTACAACTACAACTGGACCACGGCCGGCAATGCCGCCCCGAGCTACTACGGCCAGCAGCCGTGGACACTGGTCAGCCAGGCCGACCACCCGATCGTCGCCCTGCTCGACATCCAGGCCAAGGGCTCGGTCAGCGCCGCCAAAGTCAACGTCCTTGCCACCGACAAGAACACCGTGTTCGACACCAGCGTGGGCGGCTACTGGCAGACCGCGAACGCGACCCGGCACAACTTCTGGCGCCCGACCGGCACCGAAGCCTCCGGCAGCATCAATGCCGGCGGCGACGTGTCGATCACGGGCGCAACCCGCGTCAAGGCCGACGGCTACGCCGTTGCCGCCTATTCGGAAACCGAATCCTGGCGCAACATGGTGAACAACTTCAACTACACCAGCGGCAGCCAGACCGTCCTCACCTATACCTACGACCGCGAGGGCCGCTCGACCGAGCACCGGACCGTCAACACCTACAACAACCTGAAGGGTTCGGTCAAGGGCGCCGGCGGCGACCGCTACATCTGGCAGTTCGGCCCGTATACCGTCATCAACGGCGCCACCTCGACCTACAGCCCGAACATCTCCACCTACACCGACTCGTCCGGCGGCTGGACCACGACCGGCATGCAGTATTCGGGCGTGAAAGGCATGAGCGCAGCCCTGGACGTGAAGGCCACCGGTTCGGTCAGCATGAACGGCATGGAAGTGCGTTCGACCAACCGCTCCAATACCGGCAGCGGCTCCTTCACCGACGCCTTCTGGGGCCACCAGGACACGGCCGACGGCTTGAACAACACCGGCGACAAATTCACCTCGTACAAGGCCGAGACCGACTACTACGACAGCTTCTCGACCAACTACACCGCATCGACCTCGACCGCGCGCGCCAACATCGCGGCCGGCGACAATGCCTCGGTCAACCTGAACGGCGGCACCAGCTACGATGTCGTCGCCGAGCACCCGCTGCTCAATGCCGCTTCCAACTCGCTGGCCGGCGCCACCATGAGCGTCACCGCCGGCAGCGCCGGCGGCGCCACCGGCAATGGCCTGATCACCATCGACAGCGGTGTCAACGTGATCGGCGCGAAGAGCGCCGACGTCAGCCTGACCGTGCGCAACTACGACGGCGACGTCGACATGGCGGACGCCCCGGCTGTCGTCACCAACGCCTACAACGGCCACGATGGCCGCGCCAGCATCCGCAGCGACAACGGCGAGGTGCACCTGGAGAGCATCGCCGTCTCGGGCGGCCGCTCGGCCTACCTGGACGTCGCCGCCACCGACAGCCTGACGGTCGACGGCGCATCGAGCGCCACCGTCACCGGACCCGATAGCGCCGGCGTGGCCGCCATCGCCTTCAAGGCCGGCACCGACATCAAGGCCGGCGACATCCTGGCCTCGTCGACCCACCAGCGGCTCAACACCGTGTCGGGCTACTACAACTACGGCTACGACTACACGGTCGACGGCGGCAGCGCCTCGATCGACGTGCAAAGCACGGACGGCGACATCGACCTGGGCGGCGACGTCAAGGCCAGCGGCTACAAGACCGCGACCGTCAACGTGGCCGCCAGCGGCGCCGGCAAGCGCCTGGACACCGCCGACGGCAAGACCGTGGGCGCCACCGCCTCCGGCAACACCTTCGTCTCGAACAGCTATTCGCGCTACCTGTCGGTGCCGACCTACTCGGCCAGCACCACGCTCAGCGCGGACAGCGCCATGGACCTCGGCAGCAACGTCGAGGCCATCGTCGCCAACCGCAACGGCGCGGCGAACGTCGTCCTGACCACCACCGGCGGCGCGCAGGCCGCCATCACCCAGGATGCCGGCACCCGCATCCTGGCGGCGGGCAGCACGGCCACCGTCGACATCGACGCCGGCGCCATCTCGCCGAACGCCGCCAACGCGGCCGTCGCGTCCCTCCAGGGCAGCGTCGCGGCCCAGGGCAGCACCGGCGCGGCCAGCGTGACGATCGACGCCGCTTCCGGCACCGTCCACGACTTCGGCGCCAGCTCCACCGGCAACATCGCCACCGTCACCGTCAACACCTTCGATGCCGCCGGCACGCTGGTCGTCGACGGCACCGGCACCATCGCCGGCAACGCCAACGACGCCCTCGGCGGATCGCTGGCCATCAACGCCGCCGGCACGCTCGACGCCGGCGCCGCGAAGATCGCGGTGCGCAACGACAGCTGGAGCGCCAACGCCGGCGCGCGCGCTGCGCTCAGCGCAGACAACGGCGACGCCGCGCTTGGCGCCATCAGCGTCGGCGCCTACAACACCGCCACCGTCTTCGCCAGCGCGACCGGCGACCTGCTGGCCGGCGGCGCACTGGCTGCCAACGCCAATGCGGGCAGCGCCGACATCAACCTCGGCACGGACGGCAAGCTCACGGTTGCCGACGGTTCCGGCTCGGCAGCGGCCACCAGTGGCGGCTACCGCGGCACGGCCAACGTGCGCCTGACGGGCGCGACCGGCGTCGAGCTCGGCGGCAACCTCACGGCGTCCGCCCAGGGCGGCGCGGCCGGCGTGAACGTCAACAGCACCGGCGCCGACGCGCAGATCCAGCAGGACGCCGGCACGCTCATCCTGGCCAGCGGCGCCGCAGGCAACGTCGGCGTACGCGCCGGCAACGGCGACGCCGCCTTCGACCTGCAGGGCACGCTGCAGGCACGCGGCACCTCGGACCTGGCTTCGGTCGACGTCTCGGGCAAATCGGGTACGGTCCAGGACTTCAGCGCCGTCTCGAGCGCCGGAACGGCGTCCGCCCACATCAACGCGTCCAATGGCGCGCTCGACCTGGCCGGCAGCGGCCTGGCCAGCGGCTACCGCGACGCCACCCTGAACGTGATCGCCAGCGGCGACCTGACGGCGCACGACTCGCTCGCGGCCACCCAGTCCGGTCCCGCCGGCGTGGCGCAGGCCAGCCTGGCGAGCATCGGCGGCGAGCTGCTGCTCGATACCGGCGCCAGCCTCACTGCGAGCGCCAACGGCATGGGCGGCGCGGCCGACGCGACCCTGAACGCCGAGAAGGGCTTGACCCTGAACGGCGACGTCACGGCCGTCGCGATGGGCGGCAATGCACAGGCCAACCTGGGCACCAGCGGCGGCAGCGCGGCGGCCATCACCCAGGCTGCCGACACCAGCATCCGCGCCAGCGGCAACATGGCCAGCGTCCGGATCAATGCCGGCCAGGCCTGGCCGGACGCCGCCAGCGGCGCCGCACTCGCGCTGGCCGGCACGGTCGAGGCACGCGGCAACGCGGGCAGCGCCAGCGTCACCATCAATGGCGCCGGCGGCACGGTCCACGACGTCAGCGCCGATTCCAACGGCAGCAGCGCATCGGTCATGATCGGCGCCACGGCCGCGGAGGGCAAGCTCGTGCTCGACGGCAGTGGCCGCGCCACGGCCAACAGCGACAGCTACGGCGGCGCCTCGTTCTGGGCGGCCGGTGCTGGCAAGCTCGACAGCAGCGCGGCCGACATCTCGGTCATCAACAACCACTACCAGGGCGGCGCACAGGCCACCCTGAACGCCACCGGCGGCGACAACGTCCTGGGCAACGTGTCCGTCAGCGGCGCCAGCGCCACCCTGAACGCCGAAGCCGGCGCCGACCTGGACGCCGGCAGCACGCTGTCGGTCAACGCCAGCGGCGCCGTGGGCCGCGCCGAGGCGGTCCTGACCGCCACCGGCACCGCCACGGTCGCCGCGGGCGCCACCGTGAACGCCACGGCCGGCAACCAGCAGGGCTTCGCCCACGTCAGCATCGCGGGCGACCAGCACCTGGCCGTCGAAGGCCAGCTCAACGCCACCGCCAGCGGCATCGGCGGCCAGGCCAACATCGACCTGCTGGCCCGCAGCGGCGGCATCGACCTCGACGCCGACCTGAGCGCCGTCGCAGGCGACCTCGCCGGCATCAACCTGGACGCGGGCGCCGGCGACATCGCCCTGAATGCCAACCTCAGCGCCCTCGGCGGCCGCCAGGCCATCGTCGGCGTGCGCGTGCCCGACGGCGCCCTGGCCCAGGCAGCCGATACGGCCATCCGCGCCGGCGCCAACGGCGGCCTGGCCCTGGTACAGATCAACAGCAGCGGCGCGATGGCGCTCGACGGCGGCATCCACGCCATCGCCGGCGACCCGATGGGCCAGCCGGGCGGCATGGCGCTGATCGACGTCGCCACCACCGGCGGCGCCGGCGCCTCCATCACGCAGGACAAGGACGCCGTCATCGAGGCCGCAGGCGACAGCGCCAACGTGATCCTGCGTGCCGGCGCCAGCCGTCCGGCCGACGACATCGCCCAGGCCGCCGCGTTCGAATTCGCCGGCAGCGTGCGCGCCGCCGGCGCCAACGGCGGCGCCAGCGTGGAGATCGCCGGCGCCACCGGCACCGTGCATGACCTGCAGCTCAGCGCCACCGGGGCGCCTGCGATCGCCGTGGTCAGCGCCCTGAACGGCGACCTGGCCCTCGACGGCACGGTCGGGATCACCGGCCAGGCCGACAACACGTTCGGCGCGAACCTGCATGCGCAGGCCAGCGGTTCGCTCGACACCAATGGCGCTACCGTCACGGTCGCCAACACCGGCAGCGGCGCGTCGGCCAATGCCCGCGTCAACCTGCGCGCCGACGGGGGCAGCCTCAAGCTCGGCCAGACCACGGTCAACGCCGAAGGCGGCTCGGCCTACCTGTCGGCATCGGCGGGCCAGGGCCTGAGCGTGCCTGCCGACCTGCGCGCCACGGCCCGCGGCGGCGAAGCGGTCGTCGACCTGAGCACCTCCGGCGACGCATCGGCCACCATCACCGAGGACGCCGGCGTCACCATCGCCGCGCACGGCAACCGCGGCGCGGTCAGCATCAGCGCCGGCAGCCAGAAGTACGGTGGCCCTGCCGCTGTCGCGCTGGGCGGCGACGTCCAGGCCCGCGGCACCCTCGGCTCGGCCAGCATCACCATCAGCGCCGCCGGCGGCAGCGTGCACGACTTCAGCGCCGAATCGGCCGGCGGCCTGGCCTCGGCCACGATCGAAGGCCTGGCGCCGGATGCCGGCATCGTCCTCGACGGCAGCGGCCGCGTGGTCGCCAATGCCGACGACTCGACCGGCGCCTACCTGACGGTGAGCAGCGCCGGCGCGCTCGACACGAGCGCGGCGACCCTCACCGTTGCCAACCTCAACGGCGGCGAGATGGCCGGCGCGTCGGCGAACCTGTACGCTGGCCGCGACGCCGTGCTCGGCGAGATGAACGTGAGCGCCAACGCCACGGCTTACCTGAACGCGTCCGCCGGCAAGGACCTGGACGTGACCCGCTCGCTGTCGGCCACCACCAACGCGCTCTACGGCAGCGCCAGGGTCAGCGTGGGTGCGGCCGGCAACACCGGCATCGCCGCCGACAGCCTCGTGAACGCCATGGCGGGCAATGGCTGGGGCAGCGTGAACGTCACGGGCGACCAGGGCGTCACCGTCGACGGCAACCTGAACGCAAGCGGCAGGGATGCGAGCATCGACGTGGCCGCGGCAAGCGGCGACGTCGACCTGAACGCGGACCTGACGGTCCAGGCAAGCCGGAATGCGGGCATCAGCGGACGCGCACTGGGCGGCAAGCTCACCCAAGCTGCGGGCAAGGCGCTGCGCAGCGGCTCGACCGAAGGCGCAGCCCAGGTTGCGCTCGAAAGCCAGGGCGCGATGACGGTCGACGGCAAGGTCTTTGCCGCGGCCGGCGCCGAGGCACGGATCGACCTCGTCACCACTGGCGGCGCCGATGCCGCCATCACACAGGACGGCGCCAGCACGATCGAGGCGACCGGCCGCATGGCACGCGTATCGATCGCGGCGGGCAACGGCGAACCGGGCCGCAGCAACGGCAACACCGCCGCCTTCGAGCTCGACGGCACCATTCGCGCCGCCGGCGATACCGATGGCGCCGGCCTGCTCGTCAGCGGCGCCGCGGGCAGCGTGCATGACTTCACCGTCAGCGCCACCAACGGCCAGGCCAGCGCCGCCATCGCCGCCTTCACGGGCGACCTGGCGCTGGACGGCGCCGGCCTCGTCGCCGCCAACGGCGAACTGGCCGGCGGCGCCAGCCTGCGCATGCAGGCCGGCGGCTCGCTCGACACGAGCGGCGCGACCGTCGCGGTCAGCAGCAGCGGCGCCAATCCGGGCGCAGGCGCGGAAGCGATCCTGGTGGCCGAAACCGGCGCCGCCACGATCGGCCAGACCAGCGCCAGCGCCTTCGGCGGCAGCGCCACGCTGGTCGCCGCGGCAAACACCGCCCTGACCCTGCCGGCGAACCTGAGCGCCACCTCGACGGCCGGCGACGCCGCCGTCTACCTGGTCACCACCGGCGGCAAGGACGCGGACATCGTCCAGGCTGCGGGCACCACCGTTCTTGCCAGCGGCAACCAGGGCATGATCGTCGCCGCTGCGGGCAACGGCGCGACGGACGCACCGACCGCCGCCGACCTCGTGCTGGGCGGCACGCTCCAGGCCGAAGGCATGTTCGGTGGCGCCGCGATCGACCTCACCGCGGCCAGCGCCACGGTGGGCGACTTCAGCGCCCGTTCGGCCGCCGGCACGGCATCGGTGACGATCACCGGTCTGGCCGCCGACGGCAGCGTCAGCCTGAACGGCAAGGGCGCTATCGGCGCCAACGCCGACAGCGCCGATGGCGCCCGGCTTGCGCTGAGCAGCGCGGGCACGCTCGACACGAGCGCTGCCGATCTGGTCGTGAGCAACCACAATGGCGGCAGTAGCGCCGGCGCGACGGCTGAACTGGTCGCCCGGGACGGCGTGCTGGGCAAGCTCGGCGTTACCGGCAGCGCCACGGCCAGTGTCGATGCAAGGGCCAGCGGCAAGCTGGACGTGACCGGCGCTCTCTCGGCCACTGCTGGCGCAGGCCAGGCCGAAGTGCGCCTGAGCGCCGGCGACGCAGCCAGCATCGCCGCCAACGCGACCGTGGACGCCTCCGCATTCAACGGTGCGGCGCGCGTCGACGTCCAGGGCGACCGGGGCGTCACCGTCGATGGCGAGGTAAAGGCCAGCGGCGCCGATGCCGGCATCGGCCTGACGGCGGCAGGCGGCGAGCTTGCCCTGGACGGCAAGCTGAGCGCGCTGGCGTCGCACAATGCCAACATCGACCTGCGCGCACTGGACGGTTCGCTGGTCCAGGCCGCCGGCTCGGTAATCAAGAGCGGCGCGACCAACGGCGTGGCCCAGGTCGACCTGGCCAGCCATGGCGCGATGGCGATCAACGGCAACATCGTTGCCGCCGCCACCGCCAACGGCGACGTGGACGGCGCACACACCGGCGCGGCCCTGGTCGGCATCACGACCACCGGCGGCGCAGGTTCGAGCGTCACCCAGGACAAGGCCAGCACGATCGAAGCGGTCGGCCGCGCCGCCCGCCTGTCGGTCGAAGCGGGCGCCGGCGACAACGCCGCCGACAGCGCTGCCTTCAAGCTCGACGGTTCGCTGCGTGCGATCGACGCCTTCGGCGGCTCGAGCCTGGAAGTGGCAGGCGCATCGGGCAGCGTGCACGACTTCACCGTCACCGCAAGCGACGCTTCGGCGCATGCCGTCATCACCGCCCGCAACGGCGACCTGACGCTCGACGGTAACGGTCTCGTCATCGGCAACGCCGGCAGCGCCGGCCTGCAGGTGGCCGCCTCGGGTTCGCTCGACACGCGCGCTGCGAACCTGTCGGTCACCAACCTGGACGGCGCCGCATCGGCCGAACTGCTTGCACACCATGGCGGCAGCGTGCTGGGCAATGTCAGCGTCACGGGCGGCAGCGCTGCCCTGGACGCTTCGGCCAGCGGCAAGCTGGACGTGACGCGCGCCCTTTCGGCCACCGCGGTAGCGGGCGACGCACAGCTGAACCTGGCTGCCGGCGGCGCCGCCGCCATCGCGGCCAATGCGACGGTGGACGCGGCAGCGGTCAATGGCGCGGCCGGCGTGCACGTGACCGGCGAACAGGGCCTGGCCGTCAACGGCAAGCTCGCCGCTACCGGCGCCGATGCGGGTATCGACCTGGCGGCAACGAACGGCAAGCTTGCCCTGGACGGCAAGCTGAGCGCGCTGGCGTCGCACAATGCCAACATCGACCTGCGCGCACTGGACGGTTCGCTGGTCCAGGCCGCCGGCTCGGTGATCAAGAGCGGCGCGACCAACGGCGTGGCCCAGGTCGACCTGGCCAGCCATGGCGCGATGGCGATCAACGGCAACATCGTTGCCGCCGCCACCGCCAACGGCGACGTGGACGGCGCACACACCGGCGCGGCCCTGGTCGGCATCACGACCACCGGCGGCGCAGGTTCGAGCGTCACCCAGGACAAGGCCAGCACGATCGAAGCGGTCGGCCGCGCCGCCCGCCTGTCGGTCGAAGCGGGTGCCGGCGACAATGCCGCCGACAGCGCTGCCTTCAAGCTCGACGGCACGCTGCGCGCCATCGACATGATGGGCGGCTCGAGCCTGGAAATCTCCGGCGCATCGGGCAGCGTGCACGACTTCACCGTCAGCGCTGGCGAAGCGTCGGCCGGCGCGGTCATCGTTGCCCGCAACGGCGACCTGAGCCTGGACGGCAACGCTACCGTCATCGGCAACGCCGACCACGCCAGCGGCGCGAACCTGCTGCTGCAGGCGTCCGGCTCGCTCGATACGACCGGCGCCACGGTCGAGGTCGGCAACACCGGCAGCGGCGACGCGGCTGGCGCGCAAGCGACCCTGCTGGCCCAGGCCGGCGACGCGAAGCTCGGTCCGGTCACTGTGAAGGCCCAGGGCGGCGGCGCGGCAGCGCTGCTGGCCCAGGCCGGCAACACGATGACCGTGAACGGCAAGCTCGGCGCCGAGAACCTCGGCCTGGGCATTGCGGCAGGCAGCGCCTCGATCACGCTGAAGACGACCGGCAAGGGCGCCGCAGCTGGCACGACCACCAGCACGATCACGCAGGAAGCTGGCGCCACCATCGGCGCGGCAAGCTTCGGCAATGCCGGCGACGCGACGATCGACATCCAGGCAGGCAACTGCTGCAACTCGGAAGTCGTGCTGAACGACACCGTCAAGTCGGTCGTCACCGGCGGCACGGGCAACGCGGCCATCGCGGTGCGCGGCAACGCCGTGACGGCCAAGGATGTGACGGCCAACGTGGTGGCGGGCGGCAGCGGCAACGCGCTGGCCTCGCTGGCGGCGCCGACCGAGCTCAAACTCGACGGCACCATCGACGCCCAGGCCGGCAGCGGCGCGCGCGCCGACGTCAAGCTGATCTCGGACCAGCTGACCGACAACGCGACGTTCAAGCTGTCGAGCGGCAACGGCCACGTGCAGCTGTCCTCGTTCGACACCCGCCGGATCATCGGCGTGCACTCGGACAAGGACTTCGATGCGACTTCGGACACGAACTATGTCATGTCCACGCTGAAGAAGTTCGTGACCCAGGGCGCCGAACTCAGCTTCGGTGGCGAGTTCGACCGTTCAGCATGGACCAATGGTTCGCCGGCCGACACCTGCGTGCCGGGCATGGACGGCTGGGCCAGCCAGTTGCAGCACACCGGCGAAATCCACGTGGCCGGCAACGGCCGCCTCAACCTCGGCGACGTGAAGATGGTGTTCGATACCACGGGCAACACCATCTACCACGATCCGAAGATGAGTGCGTGGAGCGTGCCGACCGGCCGCGTGGCGACCCTGATCGTTCCGCCAAGCAACGTGGACCGTTACCTGGACCGCACCGACAACACCTTGCAGAACATGAACAAGGTGGTGCAGGACACGTCGACCGGCGCGCGTCCGGCGGCGCTGGGCGGCGAAGGCGGTCCGGCGGTGCGCGGCACACAGATCACCGGCAAACTGTTCATGGACGGTAACGGTGTTAACATGGTGCGCAACGACGCTGCCGACGGCAGCCAGGCCGCTGCGCAAGGTTCGGAGAACGACCGCCGCAATCGCGACGGCGTCACCGAAGAATAAACCTGGCGCATCCTCCTCCAGGTGAGGATCTCTCCGGCCCCTGCGTGGGGCCGGAGTTTTTTCAGGATAACGATATGCCTCAAGAAATGAATTCGCTTTCGATCACCCCTCCCTTCGGCTACGGCGAAGTCGTACCCGTACTCAACACCCAGCGCATCCGCCCGGCCACCGGCATGGTGCCGCCGGCCCTGCGCCGCACCAATGCGGTTCCGGTGACGATGGCCGAAATCGGTCCCGCGAGCCGCCACTACCCGATCATCTTCGCCAGCGCCGACAACGGCCAGAGCTTCGGCGTGGTCGCGCTGGTGGGCCTGGCGAACAACGAAAACCTGTTCGTCACGCCCGAGGGCCGCTGGCAGGACGGCGTCTACCTGCCGGCCTACCTGCGCCGCTATCCCTTCTGCATGGCGACCGTCAGCCGCGGCGGCCAGCAGCAGGACGAGCGCATCGTCTGCGTGGCCAGCGAAGCGCTGGACCCTGCGAATGGCCTGCCGCTGCTGGAAGCCGACGGCACGACCAACCAGCCGTGGTGGGAATCGCAGCGCCACCTGGTGCTCGAATACGAAGCCGACCTGATCCGCACCCAGCAGATGTGCGACCTGCTCAGGAAACTCGACGTGCTGCGCCCCTTCGGCGCCCAGGCGATCGCGAAGAACGGCGCCATCACCAACCTGGCCGGCATGTACCGGGTCGAAGAGCAGCTGCTCGAGCGCCTGCGGGCCGACGACCTGCGCATGCTGATCGGCAAGGGCATCATGAGCCGCCTGTACGCGCACATGATCTCGCTCGACAACCTGGGCGCGCTCCTCGACCGCCAGCCGCGCTGAATCCATGAGCTACGACCTGATGGTATTCGCGCCCGACGCGGCCCCGAAAAAACGCCCCGCCTTCCTCGACTGGTACGACGAACAGACCGAGTGGGACGAGGACCACGGCTACGACGATCCCGCCGTCGCCACGCCCGCCTTGCAGGCCTTCTATGCCGACCTGGCGGCCGTGTTCCCGCCACTGGCGGCCACGGCGCCGGAGGATGCAACGGGCACCGACTACACGATCGGGCGCGCGCTGATCTATCTTTCCTTCTCCGACTGGGACAGGATCGACCAGGCCCACGAGGCGGTGTACGGCCTCGCCGCGAAGCACGGACTGGGCTTTTTCGACGTCAGTTCCGACCTCGCCGAGGTCTGGCTCCCGGACAACAAGGGCGGCCTGCGCATCGCGCATGCGGACTGAAAGGCGTTCACGCCACAGACAGCCGGGGCGATGCATGGCATGATGGCGGGCTTTCCCATTAGAAACCCATCAGCAATTCGCATGCTTGCCCCGGTTCGTCTTCTCGTTCTCCTGATCCTCCTCCTGCTCGGCGCCTTCGCGCAGGGCGCGCCGGTCCAGCCGGCCCCTGCAACCGCGGCGGCCGCGGCAGCCCAGCTGAGCGTCGGCGCCCGCACCATTTTCGTGTTCCGCTCCAGCCTGGCCGGCTTTCCCGCCCAGGACCGGGCCGAGGGCGCGCGCAAGCGCCTGGACAAGGCCATCGCCCTGGGCGGCCCGCAGCGCACCGCCACCCATCCCATCGCCGAAGGCACCCAGGTGCTGCTGGACGGACGCCTGCTGTTCCTGGTGACCCCGGGCGACGTCAACATGCTGGCCGGCGACACCACCGAGGAAGCCGCGCAGGAGGCCGCGCAGGTCCTCGACAAGGTACTGCAGGAGCGGCGCGAACAGGGCAGCCCGCGCTACCTGCTGGTGGCCGGGGCCTGGTGCCTGGCGGCGACGCTGGCCTACTGGCTGGTGCTGCGCGGCCTGGGCCTGCTGCACCGCCGGGTGCGCGCCTACACCAAGCGCGCGGTCGGCCGCCGCATCGAGCAGGTGCGCTTTCGCAATGTCGCCCTGCTCGACGCCGAACACGTCGTGCGCTTCATCCGCCAGGCGTCCAGCGTGCTGGTCTGGTCGGCGCGCCTGTTTGCCACCTTCCTGTGGGCGACCTTCCTGCTCGGGCATATCCCCTACTTCCACGACTGGGGCGAGCAGTTGCGCGGCTACCTGGCGGCGACCGCCTTCGACGTCGCCGGCGGCATCGGCCGCGCCCTGCCGGGCCTTGTCGTGGTGGTGGTGATCGCGGCGCTGGCGCGCCTGGCCATCCTCACCGCCGGCTCGGTGCTCAAGCGCGTCGAACGCGGCGAACTCGAAGTGGGCTGGCTCGACCAGGACACGGCGCCGCCGACCCGGCGCCTGGTGAACGTCGCCATCGTCCTGTTCGCCCTGGCCATGGCCTACCCCTACCTGCCCGGTTCGCACACGGCGGCCTTCCAGGGCGTGACCGTGCTGGCCGGCCTGATGGTCTCGATCGGCGGCTCCAGCCTGGTCGCGCAGGGAGCCTCGGGCCTGATCCTGATGTACACGCGCGCGCTGCGCAAGGGAGAATACGTGCGCATCGGCGAGGCCGAGGGCGTGGTGGTGGAACTGGGCATGTTCGAGACGCGCCTGCGCACCGGGCTGGGCGCCGAGGTCTCGCTGCCGAACGCGCTGGTGCTGTCGAACACGACGAAGAATTTCTCCCGCGCCGGCGGCGACACCGCGTTCACGCTGGAGGCGGCGGTCGCGATCGGCTACGACACGCCCTGGCGCCAGGTGCACGCCATGCTGCAGCAGGCGGCGCGCGAGACCGAGGGCATCCTGCCCGAGCCCGCGCCCTTCGTGCTGCAGACGGCGCTGTCGGACTTCTATATCGAATACCGGCTGGTGGCCCAGGGCGGCGCGGCCTCGCCGCGCGAGCATGTCGAGCTGCGCAGCCGCCTGCACGGGCGGATCGTCGACGTCTTCAACCTGAACGGCGTGCAGATGACCTCGCCGCACTTCATGCAGGAGCCGGCCACCTCGCACGTGGTGGCGCCGCAGCGGTGGGAACCGGCGCCGGCGGCCGCACAGGCGGCAGCGCCGGGCGCACGGGCGCGCTAGCTTGCCGACGCCAGCTGGCGGATCAGGTTCCTCACCACGGGCGAGCGCTCGTTGCGGCGAAACACGGCGGCGAGCTCGGAGGTGATCGGCTCGCCCGCCAGCGGCTTGAAGACGACGCCGGGAAGCAGGACGGTCGCGCTGACGACATCCGGCACGACCGCGATGCCCACCCGCATCGAGACCTCGGTCAGCACCGCCAGCAGGTTGCCCGGCGTGGCCACGACATGCGGCGTGAATCTTCCGCGCCGGCCCAGTTCCTGCGTCCCCAGCTCCTGCTCGGGCACGACGAAACCGTCCTGCGCCAGCGCGCCCGGGTCGATCGGCGAGCTCGCCCCGGCCAGCCGGTGGTCGTCGGGCAGCGCCAGGCAGAAGCGGTCGCGCTGGAGCAGCTGCGCGCACAGTCCATCCGGCAGCGCCATCGGCAGGCGCAGGAAGCCGATATCGATCTGGCCGTCGGCGACCAGGCCCGGCAACATCCCCATCCGCACTTCCCTCGTCTGCACGTGGACCTCGGGCCAGGCTGCACGAAAACGCATCATGTGCTGCTGCAGGATGCCGGCAAAGGCGGCCGAGCCGACATAGCCGAGCTCGACGCGCCCCAGTTCGCCCCGCCCCGCCCGCCGCCCGACGCTGAGCGCGCGCTCGAACTGCGCCAGACTGGCGCGCGCCTGGTCGAGGAAGAGCTCGCCGGCAGCGGTCAGGCTGACGCTGCGCTTGGTGCGCTGGAGCAGCCTGGCGTCGAGCGCGCGTTCGATCTCCTGGATCTGCACCGTCAGCGTGGACGCCGCGATGCCCAGCCGTTCGGCGGCGCGGGCGAAATGCAGCTCTTCGGCCACCGCCACGAAATAACGAAAATGCCGCAGTTCCAAGCACCACCTCCAGATCGCCAGTATTGGTCAGTATTCGCTCTAACCGAATTATTTTAGCTTTTATGGTTAATGAAACAAATACCGGAATCGAGTGTAATGGTAGTTGTCAATTAACGAAGAGACTGTCGGATGCACACACGCCACATTTCCCTCGATTCCACAGCCGCGCCCCGCTCCACCACCCCGCTGCTGCTGACCGCTTCCCTGGGCTGCGCGGTGACGGTGCTCGACACCAACCTGGTCGGAATCGTGCTGCCGACCATCGCCACCGACCTGCAGGCCTCCTTTGCCGACATCGAGTGGGTGGTCAGCACCTACCTGCTATGCTTTGCGGCCCTGCTGCTGCCCGCCGGCGCCATCGCCGACCGCAGCGGGCGCAAACGTGTCTTGCTGGCCGGCCTGGCGATCTTTGCCCTGGCTTCCCTGGCATGCGGCGCCGCGCCGACCGCCAGGGCGCTGTACCTGGCGCGTGCGGCGCAAGGAGCCGGCGCCGCTTTCCTGCTCGCGCCTTCGCTGGCGGTGATCGGACACGCCTTCCACGGCGAGCGCGAGCGGGCCCGGGTCTGGGCCGTGTGGGGCGCGATCATGGGTTGCACGATGGTGCTGTCGCCGCTGATCGGGGGCATCATCAGCCACTGGCTGGGCTGGCGCTGGGCCTTCCACATCAACCTGCCGGTCTGCGCCGCGCTGGCGCTCGCGGTTGCTCGCTGGGTGCCCGACTCGCGCAATCCCGAGCGCCGCGTGCTCGACTTCCCCGGCATCGTGCTGTTCGCGGCGGCGATGTTCGCACTGACCTGGGCCCTGATCACCGGTCCGGCGCAGGGCTGGACCAGCGCTCCGGTGCTGCTGCGCTTCCTGGCCGGGATCGGCCTGTTCGCGCTGTTCGTCACGGTCGAACGCCAAACAGCGGCGCCAATGCTCGACCTGGCGCTGTTCGGGAACCGGCGCTTCGTCGGCGCCGTCGTCGCCATGCTGGCCTACGCCGCGTCGGCGCAGGTGATGGCGTCCCTGCTGCCACTCTACCTGCAGAACGCGCACGGCGCCACCGCGCTCGAGGCCGGCGTGGGCATGCTGCCGTTCGCGCTGGCGATGCTGCTCCTGCCCCAGGTCGGACGGCGGCTGGCCGCCTTCATGCCCGGTTACCAGATCCTGGCGCTCGGGCTGGCCATCGTTGCGCTCGGCAACCTGGTCATGATGTGGTCGGCCCACCTGCTTGACGCGCCCCTGCTGGCGGCGCTCGGGATGGCGATCCTGGGGTCCGGCGGCGGCCTGCTCAACGGCGAGACCCAGAAAGCCATCATGGGCGCGGTCCCGGCCGAGCGCGCGGGAATGGCGTCGGGCATCAGCACGACCTCGCGCTTCAGCGGCATCCTGCTGGGTTTCGCCGGCCTGGGTTCGCTGCTGGCCGGCGGCGTGCGCGGCACGCTGCTCGATGGCGTGGAGCGCCTTGGCCTGCAGGCGTCGCCGGAGAGGATCGAACGCCTCGTGGCCGGCGACCTGTCGCATGCCGCGGCTGCTGCCGGGACCGCTGCGGGGGCGGCGCCACCCGGACTCGAGGTCCTCGTCCGCGCCGGATTCGCCGCCGGCTTTGCGCATGCCTTCCTGGCGGCCGCCGTCGCGGCGCTGCTGGCTTGCGTGACCGTTCATGTATGCATGCGCGAGCCGCAAGCCCGGCGCTGAGCCGCCGGGCTTGCCGGCGCTGCCGGTGCGCGCTCATGCGCGCAACCTGGCCAGCTCCGTCTTCAACTGCACCATGCTCGGCGTGACGATGGGAAGAAAAGCCACTTCGCGCCGGCGGCGCGCGTATGCCTGGCCGGCTGTGCGCGAGTAGGCCCGGCTCCCGAGCGCCTGCAGTTCCAGGTCGCTGGCGCTGATCGCCAGGTCGACCATCCCGAGGCGCGCCGCGAACAGGTCGCCGGCGCGCCCGCCGAAGGCGTCGCCATCGATGCGCTCCGACAGCATGGACCAGTAGTCTTCGACCGCCTGTTCCAGCTGGTCGATCTCAGGCAGCAGGATCGATGGCGCTGCGCCGATCGCGCTGCGCGCCGAGCGCAGGCAGGCGCGCGCCAGGCCGAGCCCCCACCCGCATTGCAAGGCGATGAAGGCGGGGCGCAGCCGCGGGAGGAAGGTTCTGGCATCCTGGTCGACCAGCCAGCGGTCGGCAACCGCCACCCTGTCGAGCCGGACGGAACCGGTCCGGGTTGCGCGCAGGCCGGCCAGGTCGGCATTCGGATGTATCGCAAGGCCTTGCGCATTGCCCGGAATCGCATACACAGCCGGGCTGCCGCCGGCAGGATCGGCCGCCACCGCGATGACGACGCCTTCCCGGTGCAGGTTGGTTGCCCATGGCACCATACCGGCAAGTCCTTCCGGAGTACGATGAATCTGCAGCCGGTCGAAGCCGGTCAAAGCGCGCATGGCGTTCGACAGTCCCGGCGCACCGGCAAGCCTGCCGTCCATCAGGCGCGGCAGAAGCCCGTTTGCCAGATCACGGTTCGGGCTTCCCAGCAGGCATTCGATCACGGCGCGCTGGGCCCAGTAGACGAAGGCGGCGCCGAGCGAATGCCCGGCCAGTTCCGCCACCACCGCGATCGCGGAGCTGGTCGTTCCGCCAGTGCCGCCGCATTCTTCGGGCACGCCGGCACGCAGGAGGCCTGCTCCCGCCAGCACCTGCAACAGCTCTTCGCCGCAGCCTGTTTCGGCATCGAGCGCCTCGGCATGCGCATCGAGCCAGGCAACCAGGGTTTCGTTTAACAGCATGTTCATGTAATGATCCAGCCGCCGGGGTCAGGAAACCGCCAGGTGCACGGCCAGCCTGAGCAAGCCGATGAAAGCAGCCACCCCGAGCAGCGCGGCGACAATCACGTAGACCGGATTGAAAGCGCCGTCGGCGTCGACGTCGAAATCCTTCTTGCGGCGCAGGCCGACAAAGGACCAGGCAATCGCAGCCAGCGTGGCGAAGAATGAACGTTTGTTGGACATGGCAAGCTCCTGTTCTCGGATGTAGGGGATCGACCTGCGTTTGCGCACATACTACGGCGAAGCATTATCCATACATCGGAGGGCAGCTCGAGCTGGCATCCAGGAAGCTTTACGTCCTTCGGGTGAGTGGAGAGAAAAGCCTGCTTACCCCTCCCGGCGCGCGGCGCGCCCGGCCAGCAGCGCCAGCAGCGCGGCGACGGCGAGGATGGCCGCGCTCAGGCTGAAGGTGGCCACGTAGCCGCGGCTGTCGAAGAGCAGGCCACCGAGCGTGGCGCCGGCCGTGATCGCCAGCTGCACCACGGCCACCATCAGGCCGCCGCCGGCTTCGGCGTCGCGCGGCAGGCTTTGCGCCAGCCAGGTCCACCAGCCCACCGGCGCCGCGGTGGCGACCAGGCCCCACAGGCAGAGCAGGACGGCGGTCGCGCCAAGCGACTGCCCGAAGAACATCAGGCCCACGCCAATGGCCGCCATCGCCAGCGGGATCACGGTCAGGGTGCGGTAGAGCTGGGTCTTCAGGAAGGCGCCGATCAGGGTCGTGCCCACGAAACCGGCCACGCCCACCAGCAGCAGGAGCAGCGACAGGGTCGTCACACCGGCGTGGGTCACGCTCTCGAGGAAAGGGCGCAGGTAGGTGAAGAGCGCAAACTGGCCCATGAAGAACAGGCTGACGCCGGCCATGCCCAGCGCGATGGCCGGACGCCGCAGCAGGCGGAACACCGCGCCGACGCCCTGGCCGCCTTCCGCATGCATGGGCGGTAAGGTCAGCCACTTCCAGGCCAGGGCGAGCGTCGCCACCGGCACCAGGCAGAAGAAGGCGCCGCGCCAGCCGATCACCCCGCCGAGGTAGCTGCCCAGGGGTGCGGCGACGACGGTGGCGAGCGCGTTGCCGCCGTTGAGGACGGCGAGCGCACGCGGCACCTTCTCCACCGGGACCAGGCGCATGGCGGTGGCCGCCGACATCGACCAGAAGCCGCCGATGGCCACGCCGATGAAGGCGCGGCCGACCATGAACAAGGTGTAGTTGGGCGCGAAGGCGGCGACCGTGCTTGATACGATCATCATCCCCGTCAGCGCCAGCAGCAGGACCTTGCGGTCGAGCCGTCCGGCGAGCGGCGCCATGAACAGGCTGGTGAGCAGGGCAAAGGCGCCGGAGACCGAGATCGCCTGGCCGGCCTGCCCTTCGCTGATGCCCAGGTCGCCGGCCACCGGCGTCAGCAGGCTGACCGGCATGAACTCGGAGGCGACCAGGGCAAAGGCGCCGAGCGACAGGGCGAAGACGGCGCCCCAGGCCGCCGGGCGCTGCCCGGCGGAGGGGGCGGCCGCAGTCGCGGCCTTGTCGATCTCGGCGGGGAGACGAAGTTCCATGAAACGGTGCTGCCTTTCCTGGATTACGCGGCCAGGGTGGCGCTGTCGATCACGAAGCGGTACTTGACGTCGCCCTTGAGCATGCGCTCATAGGCCGCATTGATGTCGTCGGCACGGATCATCTCGATGTCGGCGACGATGCCGTGCTCGGCGCAGAAGTCGAGCATCTCCTGGGTTTCCGGGATGCCGCCGATCATCGAGCCGGCCAGGGCGCGGCGCTTCATGATCAGGTTGAAAACTTGCGGCGACGGGTGCGGCGTCGACGGCGCGCCGACCAGCACCATGGTGCCGTCGCGCTTGAGCAGGGTCAGGAAGGCGTCCAGGTCGTGCGGGGCGGCGACGGTGTTGACGATCAGGTCGAGCGACTTGGCCTGCTCGGCCATCGCGCCCGGGTCGCGCGAGACCACGACTTCGTGCGCGCCGAGGGCGAGCGCATCCTGGCGCTTCGATTCCGAGGTGGTGAAGGCGACCACGTGGGCGCCGAGCGCACGGGCCAGCTTGATGCCCATGTGGCCCAGGCCGCCGATGCCGACGATGCCGACGCGCTTGCCGGGGCCGGCATTCCAGTGGCGCAGCGGCGACCAGGTCGTGATGCCGGCGCACAGCAGCGGCGCCACGGCGGCCAGCTGGTCTTCGGCGTGGCTCACGCGCAGCACGAAGCGCTCGTGCACCACGATCTGCTCGGAGTAGCCGCCCAGGGTGTGGCCCGGCGCGTCGGCGGTCGGGCCGTTGTAGGTGCCGACCATGCTGTCGCAGTACTGTTCCAGGCCGTCCTCGCAGTCGGCGCAATGCTGGCAGCTGTCGACCATGCAGCCGACGCCGACCAGGTCGCCGACCTTGTGGCGGCTGACGTGGGCGCCGACCGCGGCGACGCGGCCGACGATCTCGTGGCCCGGCACGCAGGGATACAGGGTGCCGGCCCATTCGCCGCGTACCTGGTGCAGGTCGGAGTGGCAGACGCCGCAGAAGGCGATGTCGATCTGCACGTCGTGGGCGCCGACTTCGCGGCGGGTGATGTCGAGGGAAACGAGGGGCTGGTCGCCGGCGTGGGCGCCGTAGGCTTTGACGGTCATGGTGGAGTCCTTTGGATGGTTGCTATGCAGACCTGGCGCGGGCTTGGCGACAAGCAGGCGCGAGGTCGAAACAGGGGGAGATGGTACTGGCAAACGGGCAAGCAGAACGAAGGCGAAATTGCATGCCCTTATGAGCCAGACTCATGAATCGACGCATCGATTCGGTGCGCTGTATCATAAACTATCGTACCAAACGGCGTCGGCCGCTTCCCATTCTTCGAGATTCCATCCATGGCCCGTGACAACATCAACGACATCCTGGTCTTCCTCGCGGTCGCGCGCGAACGCAGCTTCACGCGCGCCGCCAGCAAGCTGGGCATGACCCAGTCGGCGCTCAGCCACATCATCCGCGGCCTGGAAGAGCGTCTCGGGGTGCGCCTGCTGACCCGCACCACGCGCAGCGTCTCGCCCACCGAAGCCGGCGAGCGCCTGCTGCAGAACGTCGGTCCCCGACTGGAAGAGATCGAGGCGGAAATCACGGCGGTGAGCGACCTGGGCGACAAGCCGGCCGGCACCATCCGCATCACGGCCATCGACCACGTGATCGAAAGCCTGCTGTGGCCGCGCCTGGCGCCCCTGCTGCCGCTCTACCCCGACCTGCATGTCGAGCTCAGTTCCGATTACCGCCTGGTCGACATCGCCGCCGAGCGCTTCGACATCGGCGTGCGCTACGGCGACCAGGTCGACAAGGACATGATCGCGGTGCGCCTGACCGAGGAGATGCCGATGGCGATCGTCGCCGCCCCCTCCTACTTCGCGCACCGTCCCGCGCCCGCCTCGGCCCAGGACCTGATGAAGCACAACTGCATCAACCTGCGCCTGGCCAGCAGCGGCGGTCTGTATGCCTGGGAACTGCGGCACGAAGGCCGCGACCTCGAGGTGCGGGTGCGCGGCCAGGTCGTGTGCACCACGGCGCCGCACATCCTGCAAGCGGCCCTGAGCGGCTGCGGCCTGGGCTTCATCCCGCTGGAGATGGCCGAACCCCACCTGCGCACGGGACGATTGGTGAGCGTGATGGAGGACTGGTGCCCGCGCTTTCCGGGGCTGTTCGCGTACTACCCGAGCCGCAGGCAGTCGTCGCGGGCGCTGGGGCTGGTGATCGAGGCGATCCGGTACAAGGGCTGAGCGCTGCCGCTATGTTCTCGCTCCACCTTGCCTCGCGCCGGCCTGGCCGCCCTCAGGCACCAGGGCGGGTACAGTCTCTTCCCAACGCCGGACAAGCTGGCTGGTTCCCTCGGCCGACACCCGCAACAACTCGACCACCGGCTCGTCGGCCTGGTAGACAACGCCCACCTTCTCGGGCGGCATGGCGGGCATCTTCGCGGTTCCGCGCTGTGCTTCGTTAACCGGCGCAGCCGCTACCCAATTGGCAACCGTGACGAAGGACTCGCCGCCCGGGCATGCCGGCACCGCCCATCCAGCGCGGATTACGAATCTTCCCCCGCGCCGCCGCCTCCTTGGCAAGCAAAGCCAGACAACTGCTCGCCACGATCACGGTGAACACGCTAACCCCGAGTTCCGCATGAAAGCTCGCCCATGCATGCAGCCCCGCCATTGGCAGCGCTGCCAGTGCAGCTGCAGCGACAATAAATTTGCCGCGCACGGGCACCCGCCCCGAGGGGCGGTAATAGGCAGAAGTCATGCCATGGCACAGTGGATGTGTCCCGGCGCGGCCCTCCGCGCGGGACCAGCCAACTCCAGCGCCGCCTCCGACGTCCACCTTGCCAAGACACAATAGTCGGTGTGGGCTTGTTCACCCCAGGGCCACCCGACGCTGAACGTCGTATGGGCCGCCGGGACAGCCAAGCGTTTCCAGGGCCTGACCGAGTCGCGCCGGAAGCGTTCCATGCAGGCATGTGTATGCGATGCCCGCCATGTCCAGCGTCTGCCGGTACCAATCATGCTGGCGCTGGCGGAAAGCAGCGTCGCGTCGCGTTCCGTCCTGGACAAAAGGAAAGTCCGGCGCACAAAGGAAGGTATGCGTATAACGTCGGCGTCCCAGCCGTGCAACGACCGGATCTACCCGGCCGTACCCATCCTCGCTGTAGAACACCGTGGTGAGCGCACTGCCGTCGCAGATCAGCGGTCCCCGCGTTTCCTGAGCCAGCGCAATCTCGAGGGCGACCTGATCCTCGGCGATGGCGCGCATGTCCTCGAACATGAATTTGCCGCCCTTTTCTTCCCAGCGCGTGCGCCCTACTTCGGGAACGCTGGTCGTGCAGAGTGCGGCAGCGAGCGCCTCGACCACTGTGGTCTTGCCGCTCGACTCTCCGCCCAGGATGCAGACCCGGTCGACGAAATCAGCATACACCAGCGGATCGAGGAAGGGACGGTAACGCGAAGGATCGCTCCTGACCTGCGTGCCCGATACCGGCACCGCGCCACGTCCCAGGTCAACGCACACATGACGCACATGATGTGCGCGTCCCAGCCGGGACGAAAAGTATTGCGACAGGGCGCCAGCAAAGCCGTCGCCGTAATCCTCGCTGGTGAACACCGCATCGACTTCCCTACCCCAGAAAGCCCAGCACAGCCAGGCGCAGAACGCACGGTGCACGTCGGCAGGCGCGTCATTCGCCGGAAGCGCGGCCGGATGGTCGATCTTCCCGCCGCGGAAAGCTGCGGCAAGCAGCGCATCGTCGACGACCAGGCGCGCCGCTTGCGGAAACAGGGCGCCAAGCCAGCCGTCGCGCGCTTCGGTATCGCAGCGCCCGAACCCGGGCTTCGTATAACTGATGACCAGCACGTCCTCGCAGGCATCGAGCGCGCTCTGAATGAGGTGCATGTGGCCGCGGTGCAGCGGACAGAACTTGCCGACCACCAGGCCGCGGCGGTAGCGTCTCATGCTTCGGCCAGCGCGCCGGCCTGCTGCTGCTTCTGCTGCCGCGCCAGGCGCCGCCAGCGCATCCAGGCGACGATGGCGTTGATCCAGTAAACGGCGTAGAGGAAGGCGGTCAGGTACAGGCCGCGACTGGCGTACAGCGGCACCGCGATCGAATTCACCAGCAGCCAGAACGGCCAGTTCTCGATGCGGCGCTGCATCAGCAGCAGTTGCGCGATCACGCTGAATACCAGCACCATCGAGTCCGCGAAAGGTGCATAGGCGTCGGTCCAGAAATGCAGCAGTGCGCCGTAGCCAGCGGCGCAGGCCAGGCCGAACGGGACGATCCATGCCAGGGTGCGGGCATCCGCCGAGGACACCGCCAGCGCCTGTCCCCGCTCGCCGCGCAGCCACAGCCGCCACCCGGCCACGCTCGAGACCACGAAGAAGACCTGCAGAACCACGTCGGCATACAGTTTGGCCTGGAAGAACAGGAGCGCGAACAGCAGGCAGCCGACGATGCCGGTCCACCAGGTATGAATGCTGTTGCGTCCGGCCAGGAGGATCGCCGCCGTGGCGGCGGCGTTGGCGGTAATTTCGAGTGGTCCGATCATGAGTGGGCGCCTGCCAGTGTCGAGGTATATTGCAAGGTCTTGTCGTCGGCCACGAGTTCCACCACCCATATCTGCTGTTCGCCGAACAGGGGCGCCAGTGCCGCACGTGCCGGCCCGGAGTACGCCATCGCGCTCCGGGCCAGCGCGAGTATGACAGTTCCGTCCGCTTCCTGGTGAAACGAAAAATGCGAGATCGGCAACGGCCGCAATGCGTGCGTGATGTCGACGTTGTTGATCCAGGCGCCGCGCGCGAAGAAGCGCACCGGACGGCGCCCCGACAGGCCGACCAGTACCGGCCCCTCCGGCCCGTGGGCCAGCGTGGCGAAGTCGCCGGTACGGTAGCGCAGCAGGGGCAGGCAGAAATTGAAGCCGCCGGTGACTGTGATCTCGCCCGCGACGCCGGGCGTGGACGGGTTTCCTTGTGCGTCGAGGATTTCCACGAACAGGCGCGGCTGCAACAGCAGGTGACCGCCGAGCCCCGCGTCGAACACGCCGACCGGACCGACCTCGTTGAGCGAATAGATATCCAGCACCGGGCAGCCGAAGCGTTCCTCAAGTCGCGCGCGCAGGCCGGCATGCAACATCATCGACACCGAAATCAGGGCGCGCGGCCGCGTGGTCAATGACAGTTCCAAGTATTCGCCGAACGAGATCGGGTCCCCAGCGACGATCTCCGGGGCCAGCGCGTCGAGGTAGCGCGCGCGGTCGTGCGGATCGCGCCAGTCGCCAGGATGCAGGTTGATCTTGGCCAGGCCGGACTCGTCCATCGTCGGGTTCACCGACACATAGGTGAAGCAGCGCTTCTGGTAGCCGAGCAGGACGACGCCGACCTGCCCGGCGCCATGCTGGGGAACGATGCCGCGGCGGCGCAGCGCGCGCTTGTGGAAGGCGGCGTATTTCGCCGCCACCAGCGGATGCGAGGCCACCACCAGCGGGTGGCCGGTAGTGCCGGTGGTCTGGAAGTTGATCAGGCGACCGGTATCGACATGGTCGGGCACAAAGCGTGCGATATCGGCCGCAAGATCGGCACGCGACACCGGGGCGATATCGCTGAAGCGCAGCGGCGGCGAGCCGAGCGCGCGATAGTACGGGACAGTGGCGAAGGTGTCGGCGACAAATCCGGAGGCCCAGTCCGGTATTGCATCGGGCGTCCAGCCGACATGGGCGCGAGCAGTCTCGCGCTCGAATGCACGCACCATCTCCACTTCCGACGCCTGCAGGCGGTTGCCGCTGGCGTTGCGATAGATCGGGGCATGCGGATGCGTGAGCATGAAATCGAGCATGCGCTGACCGGCCGGCGTCAAGGTCGGGAAACGCTCGCGATGCATGCGCGCGTCGTTCGATACCGTTTCGCTCACTCGCGCGTCCATTTGTCGGCCGATTCCTCGGCCGCCTTCCTGAACAGCGCCTCGCGGATGGCGCGGGCACGCTTTTCCGATCCGCGGCTGGCCTCGATCAGCTTGCGGCGTGCGGTGCCGCTCATCGCTGCGAGGCGGTCGCCGGCCTGTTCCGGCGTTTCGCCGCGCGGCCGGTAGTCGATCGCTGCGAGGACCGAACGCGCGAGTTCTTCGCGGCGCTCGGGGTCGTTGACGAAACGGTGTGCGGGAGCGGCGCCGGCGAGCTCCGCCACCGTCTCGTCCAGCACGGCGACCAGCGCCGGCTGCTCCAGCCGCGCGTCACGGAACCACTCGTCGGCGAGCAGCCACACCACGATCATCGCCAGCGCCAGGCGGTTGCGGTCGGCATGCGCATCCCATCCCTCGAAGCGCGCCAGGGTACCGGCGCAGGCGCGTGCGCCGTACAGGGCCAGCAGGTCGTTTACCAGCGCGGCAACGGCAACCCCGCCGCGGGTACCGATAGCCGGCTCGGCCAGGAAATCCACCGGGGTGTCGGCAAGGCGCCGCGTCAGGCGTTCGAGGTCGGGACCATCATGCTTCATCTGGCACTCACATGTGGGAACGGGTGGCAGGCTGGCCAGTGTCGCCGTAATGGCGCCGCGCGAAGGCTTGCGCGAACGCGGCCAGCCCGGCCATGTCGGAAACGGCGTGGATCTGCCAGCCCTGCTCGTCGCGTGCACGTTTCAGGTCGCGCGCCACGTGCCCGAACCAGGTCCGGTCGCCGGTTTCCCAGTCTTCCGGCAGGTTCAGCGCCATGGTGCCGCCCGCGCCGCCTGCGGCCAATGCAGCGGCGGCGATGTCCCAGCCGCTGGCGCCGCGCTCGTCCTGGTCGAACATGGTCGTGATGCCGTCGTCCGAGATCATCAGGATGTGCACCGGACGCTGGCGCCCGCTTGCATTGTGGTGCGCATACGTGTCGCGCAGACGATGGATCGGAAAGCAGGTGCCGCCGCCGAAGAAGCCGGTCAGCACGTGCAGAGCGGCGTCGGCGTCGCGCACGAAGCCGTTCGTGCGCAGCACCTCCTGCTTCGAGCTCCACAGCGTCACCTGCACCGTCGAGCCCGCGCGCAGCGCCGACAGGACGATGATGGCGCCGGCCAGCGCCAGCCAGGAGGTGGCGATCTGCGGATTCGGCATCGAGCCGGAACTGTCGACGTACAGGTCGAGGTCGACCGGCAAGGGATCGGACTCGTTTGCGGTGTCGCGGCTGTACACACGGCGCACCGTGGTCAGGCCCGGTACCGGCGTCGGACTCAGCATCAGGCTCTGCATCCAGTCGATCTCGTCCAACGGTTCACCGATGTCCCAGGTCTCCACGGATTCCATTTGCGGCTCGGCGGCCTGGGCCACGCGCTTGCGCGGAAAAGGAATCATATAAGGTAGCGCTCGTTCGCGGTAGTAGCGTATTGCGATCTGGTGGTCGCTGAGTTCGACCCCGCCCGCCTTCAGTATCTCGCCATACTCGAAAGGCTCGCGGGTCTGCCCCCCTGCGCTTCCCGCCTCGTTCTCGTCAACCGGTTCGCCCTTGGCCTCGCCCCCGGCGTCCGTGATCAGACGGTCCTCAGCCGGATGGATCGCCTCGTCCCCTTCGCCTGGCGCGAGCTCATGCAGGCCGCCGGGCGAACTGCCGGCGCCCGCTTCGCCCGTGTCCAGCACATGCTTCTCCAGGCCTTGCTGCTCGGGGTCCTGCACCAGGTAAGGCAGCAGCAAGGCCGAGAACCTGCTGGCCCCGGTCATCATGTCGTTAGCGTACACGCGCACCAGTTTCGCGCCCAGCCAAGCGTCGGTCTCGAGCGCGTCGTCGCCACGCGCGCCGCCAAGGCTCCCCTTGTCCAGCCGCCACAGGTGCTCGTAGATGCGCATGTAGAGCGTCCAGACGGCTCCCTGCTCCTTCGGCTTGCCGGCCTCGTCCCTGGCATCCTGCCTCGCCGCCAGCACGCGGTAGACCTCCGCCATCCGCAGGCCGGCCTGGCGCTGCAGGCGATCATTGATGCACAAATCGGTATACAGGTTCGCGACCATCGCGGCATGGCGCTCGAGGGTAGGCAGCGCGCGCCGCACCCGGGCCAGCATGCGGAAGTGGCTGGTCGCGGTGCCCGGCGCCAGGACGTGGTGGCCGATCTCGTGGGCCAGGATCTCGACCGCATGCTCCTGCAAGCCGAGCGCCCCGATTGCCTGCAAGTCGATGACGACGCTCTGGTCGGCGAGGCGGATCATGGCGAAACTGCCGCTTAGTCCTTCCTGGGCCGCCTCGACCGTGGTGGCGCACAGCCTCGCGTCGTGCAGGCGCGTGTAGCGGCTCCAGCAGGCCAGCGCCTGCGGCCAGGCCTGGCGCCACCGTTCGAGCAAGGCGTCGGTGGAATGCAGGCCCGGTTCAAGCATGCCCAGCCTCGCGGGGCACCAGCCGGATCGCATGCGTATAGGGGGAGGTAATGGCAATTGTCGCTGCCGTTGCGCAGGCCTTGAGTCCTGCTGCCGGGAGGTCGATCGCGATGGCCTGTCGTCCGACGAGCAGCATATTGCTCGCGACCTCGACACCGGGCTGCTGCGCGTCCTGGTCGGCTGCCGCGAACTCTTCGGGGGTTGCCGTCAGCAGCATCGCACCGTAGGCATCGGCCAGCAACAGGAAGTGGCGCTCGCCCGACTCGACCACGAAACAGTCCACACCGGCACGCACTTGCGGCGGAGTTGCGAAAGTGCCGCCCAGTCCGGTAAAGCCGCCGATCTCGCACCCACCCTCGTGCCCTGGCCGGTGCCAGGGGTCGGCCTGCAGGCGCGAACGTAGCGCCCGCCAGTCCTGCTCGCCGTACCCTGGAAATGCGGCCAGAGCAAGGCTTTCCGGCAAGCCATCCGCTGCGGCCAGCGCTCCCACACGGAAGTGCGCGGCGCCGGCGCGCCACGCCAGGACCTGCCCGACGGCGCGCAGCTCGGCGGGCGTCTCTATACGGGGCGCCAGCGCAATCATCTCATCCAGCCACTGCGCGCTGCGCGCGCCGGCGAGCGAAGTCAGATGAAGCGCGGCGTTGCTCAACATGCCGAGCACCTGCTCCGGATGCAGTGCCACCAGGCGCGCCAGCGCCGGCGCCAGCTCGCGCCACACCTGCGAGACGAACGCCGCCCCTCCGGCTCCAGCCGCGCCGCTCAGGCCGTTCAATTCCAGCGCGATGTCGTAGGCGGCCGATGCCACCGCGTGCACCCGGTCCTCTGCGAGGCGAGCGGCGGCCTGCACCACGCCGTCGACTTCGACGACCAGGAAAGCAGTAAACGCCGCCTCGTCGAAAGCTTGCTGGTAGCGCCGGTGCGCCTCATGGGTACGGCGGTTGAAATCGGCGCGCCGCGCAGCGAGGGCGCCGGCAAGGGCTGGAGAGATCATCTTATTGCGCCCGCAGCCAGGTCAGGTAATTCGTGTAGCGTTGATGCAGGTACTTCAGCTTGAGCAGGTCGTCGTACAGGTGGCCATACAGCTTGCGGCCCTTGACCTTTTCGGCAATCAGCTTTTCGATCTTCACCAGGCGCGCGCGCGTTTCGCGCTCGGACAGGCCATCGAGGCCATGCGCGAACTGCGCCGCCAGGTCGCCAACCGGGTCGTCGCGTTCCAGACCGAGGCGGGTGTATTCGTCGTTGGCGAGATCGAACAGGCGGCGTAGCCAGCCGACGCGGTCCGACCGGTAAGCGGCATTCTCCGGCAGTCCGAAGAACGGCGCGTCGAGGTCGGGACGCAGCTTGTCGTGCAGGACGAACGGCAGCACCTGGCGCAGGTCTTCGAGTTCGACGTGCGCATTGCCCCGGAACCAGGCCAGCGCCTTGGCATACACCAGCAAGGTCGTCAGATTGCGCACCGACAGGCCATTCCGGGTCTGGCAGCCCAGGTCCGCCAGGCGGTCGCGCCCGTTCTCGGCGGCTGCCAGTTCGTGCCAGGGAGTGCCCGCCAGCCGTGCGGTGTCCTTGGTCATGTATTCGAACTGGCCTGCTGCTGGCTCGCACAGCTCGAACTGGCTGGCGAAGAATTCCAGGCGCCGCCGGACCTGCTCGGGCACCTCGATGTCGCGGATGGCACCGCCCATCTCGTCGACTTCTTCGTCGGTGAAGATCAACTCGCGCGGCATCAACTCCTCGGGCCGCACGTTCTCTTCGATGCGCAGCAGCAGTTCGCCCAGGAAGCGCGGATTGAAGGCGAGCGCCTGGACGATGACGTCGATGCGGTCGCGCAGCGCCTCGATCACCTGGAAGGTTCCGCCCCCCTCTTCGTCGTTGGCGGTCAGGTACCAGGCCGATTGCGGGCACTCGAAGACCTGGCCCAACACCTCGGCATAGTTATCACCCATCACGGTCAGCAACGCGCTCTGCGTGCGAGTTGGTATGCGGTTGTATTCGTCGACGATCTTGACCCGCATCGACAACCAGGAACGCCAGGCGATACGAATGTCGTTCATGCTTTGCGCGGCCACCAGGTCGGCGGGTAGCGGATTGCCGAGCAGGTCGGCCACCGTCATCTGCGGGTGCCCGTGCTGCATCGCGCGCCGTACGTCGCGCACCGAGGCGCCGGACAGCACGCCCATCAGGATCGCGCTGGCAGTCTTGCCGCGCCCCGGACCGCCCACGAACAGGCATTTGCGACGCGTCGCGAAGGTCAGTAGCGGCAGCAGAATGAAGCTCGAGTAGCTTTGCGCCGAAGGAAGGGTGAGCGAGCGCTTGGCGTCGCCGACAACATAGCGCTGCGCGGGGCCGTCGTTGTACTCGATGTCGTAGTGCGGGCTGATGATCGCTGTGTTGACGATCCAGAAATAGGCTTGCCTGAGCTTTTCGTCCAGGGCGCGTAGCGGCAGGTCTTCTCTGGCCGTATCGGCGATCGGGCCGCGGTAGAGGTCGGCGACGTCGAACTCGCGCGGCTTCGACGCTACACGGGGATTGGTCGGAGCGCGTGATATCCGCTGAAAGAAATCAAATCGCATGAGCACGCCTTCAGGTTCCGGGACGATGGACGATCATACGGTCTTGCTGTTTGCCAAGCAATATCCGTTGAAAAAGATCCCGGTTAAACAGCATGTTTATTGAGCCACCCCAAGGCAATAGCGCTTTATATCGTAATCGACGCTGCGTCGCACCAAGGTGCTGCAAAGAAGCAGGTCCGGTAGAAGCGCCGGGCTAGTGATATCCTACGGCCTCATTGCACCATGGCCGTTGCCTGCTACACAGGGGCGGCTGCTCAACCACACGAAGAATGCCGACATGACGCCTACACCTGCTCCCGACACCGAACTCCCTCTCGACATGGTCATCTTTGGCGGCATGGGCGACCTTGCGATGCGCAAGCTGCTGCCCGCGCTCTACATGGCCTACCTGCACGGCAACCTGCCGAACGCGACGCGCATCCTCTCGACCGGACGCCAGGAGTTCGACCGTACGGCTTACCTGGCCCATGTCAGCGAACACTCGCGGCCCTTCATCGCCAGCGAGAACTTCAACGAGAACACCTGGCACGGCTTCCTGAACCTGCTCGAGTTCGTGCGTCTCGACGTGCAGGCCGCGCCCAGCTTCGGCGCCCTGGCCGAGGCCTCGCGCGCCGGCGCCCAGCGCGTGTTCTACCTGGCCACCGCCCCCTCGCTGTTCACCACCATCTGCGACAAGCTGTCCGCCGCCGGCCTGGTCGACAAGCATGCGCGCGTGGTGCTGGAAAAGCCCCTGGGCCGCGACCTGGCTTCGGCGGTGGAGATCAACGAGGCCGTCGGCCGTCACTTCGCCGAGTCGCAGATCTACCGCATCGACCACTACCTGGGCAAGGAAACGGTGCAGAACCTGACCGTGCTGCGCTTCGGGAACTCGATCCTGGAGCCGATCTGGCGCGCGCCGAACATCTCGAGCGTGCAGATCACGGTGGCCGAGGAAGTGGGCGTGGGCAGCCGCGCCGGCTTCTACGACGGCACCGGCGCAATGCGCGACATGGTGCAGAACCACCTGCTGCAACTGCTGTGCATCGTGGCGATGGAGCCGCCGACCTCGCTCTCGCCGGACGCCGTGCGCGACGAGAAGCTGAAGGTGATCCGCTCGCTGCGCCGCTTCAGCCTGGCCGACATCGCGCGCGACACCGTGCGCGGCCAGTACAGCCACGGGGTGTCCGGCGGCGAGGAAGTGAAAGGCTACCTGGAAGAAGCGAACGTGCCGCCGGAAAGCCGCACCGAGACCTTCGTTGCCCTGCGCGCCCACATCGATACCTGGCGCTGGTCGAAGGTGCCGTTCTACCTGCGCACCGGCAAGCGCATGGCGCGCCGCTCCTCGAAGATCGTGATCGAGTTCGCGAATCCCCCCTTCCCGCTGTTCCCGGAGAACCCGGGCGGCGTCACCAACCGCCTGGTGATCGAGCTGCAGCCGGAAGAAGCGATCAAACTGCAGATCATGGCCAAGCAGCCCGGCAGCGGCATGCAGATGCAGCAGGTGGCATTGAACCTCGACCTGCAGTCGGCCTTCCAGCAGCGCCGCGCCGAAGCCTACGAGCGCCTGCTGATCGACGTGGTGCGCGGGCGCCTGACCCACTTCATGCGCCGCGACGAACTGGAAGCGGCCTGGGAATGGGCCGACCCGATCATCGAAGGCTGGAAGACCCTGGGCGAGAAACCGCAGCAGTATGCGGCCGGTTCCTGGGGACCGGCGGCCTCGTTCGCGCTGCTGGCGCGCGACGGCTTTTCCTGGTTCGAGTAAGTAACAGGCCAGCACCGCTAGGCCAGCACTGCTGGCCAGCCGCCTTATTGCTGGTTCGATTGCATGAAGGTCGCGTAGTTCTCGATGAAGTTGTCGATATTCGCGACCAGCATGTCGCGGAACTGGCCCGTGAAATACTCCAGTGCGCGCTCTTTTTCGAGCGCCATGTTCTCGGCGCTGCCGGTGCCTTGCGCGAGCAGGAAGGCGTTGAAGCGGGCCGCGGCGAACAGTGCGGAGGCGCCGGCTTCGCTCGGCGAACTCGCTTCGGACTGGTCGTTGACCAGGTTGATGACGGCGTCGACGCGCTGCCAGAATTCCGGGCTGGCGGTAGTGTTACTCATGTTTTCTCTGACTTTGGAGTTGAGCGTGAAGGCGCGCGTGCACCGGCTTTGCCCCTGCACGCGCCGGCGCCTTCGCTTGGAAGTGGGCTGAGTTTCAAGCAACCCGGCGAGCCTGGCACTCTAGCACAACCGGCGCGACCAGCGGGAAGCCGGCGGCCCTGATGACCGGGCCGGCCGCGCATGCAGCCGCCAGGGCGGGACCGCGGCCGGCGCCGGTGCGTCAGTCCTCGACGGCAAGCGCCGGCGCACGGCCCGGGGAAAGGCGCGGCCCGGCGTAGCCGGCGCCGGGCGCGGCGTCGGTGCCGTCGGCCAGCCTGAAGGTGCCGACCACGGCCAGCAGTTGCTGCGCCTGGGCCTGCATCGAATCGGCCGCCGCGGCCGCTTCCTCGACCAGCGCGGCGTTCTGCTGGGTCACCTGGTCCATCTGCGACAGCGCCTGGTTGACCTGGGCAATGCCCGCGCTCTGCTCGTGGCCGGCGTGGGTGATCTCGCCCATGATGTCGGATACGCGCCTCACGCTCGCTACCACTTCCTGCATGGTCTCGCCGGCCACGTTCACCAGCTTGCTGCCGGCATCGACCTTGCCGACCGAATCGTCGATCAGGACCTTGATTTCCTTGGCCGCGGTGGCGCTGCGCTGGGCCAGGCTGCGCACCTCGGACGCCACGACTGCGAAGCCGCGGCCCTGTTCGCCGGCGCGCGCCGCTTCGACCGCCGCATTCAGGGCAAGGATGTTGGTCTGGAAGGCGATGCCGTCGATGACGCCGATGATGTCGACAATGCGCCTGGCCGAGGCATTGATCGAGTCCATGGTCGCGACCACCTCTTGCACCACTTCTCCGCCCTTGCTCGCCACCGCCGAGGCCTTGGCCGAGAGTGCGTTGGCCTGCTGGACGCTGGCGGCGTTCTGCTGCACCGTCGAGGTCAGTTCTTCCATCGACGCCGCGGTTTCCTCCAGCGAGCTGGCCTGCTCTTCGGTACGGCTCGACAGGTCGAGGTTGCCGCTGGCGATTTCGCCGGATGCGGTGGTGATGGCATCGGTGCCGTCGCGCACCTGGCGCACCAGGACAGCCAGGCCCTGCTGCATGCGCGCCATGGCGGCAAGCAGGCTGTTGCCGTTGCGGTCGTCGACCGCGATGCGTGCGGTCAGGTCGCCGGCCGCGATGGCGCCGGCAATCGCGGCGGCATACTCCGGTTCGCCGCCCAGCTGGCGCATGACGTTGCGCGTGAGCCAGAAGGCGACAGCGGCGCCGACGACGATCGCGCAGCCCGCCAGCACCAGGCTGAGCACGAGCAGGCGCTCGGTCCTGGCGACCAGTTCCGCCTTGGTCACCTCGACCTCGGCCTTCTTCGCCTTGAGCAGGTCGAGCAGTTCGGCGCGCATCTTGCGCCACTGCGGTGTTTCCTGCTCGTTCAGGAGGGCAATCGCCGCAGCCTGGTGCTGGCTGATACAGCGATACAGTTTGTCCTGATGTAATCGCGCCACAGCGCCGCCCTTCCGACCGCGCACAGAACCCGAAACAGGTGCAGGCCTGCCGGAGCCAGCAGTGCTGCAGGATCGACATATGCACGCACAATCCTGCTCAACAATTAATCATGTATAATCCGATTGTTAAATTCTCAATTGAGCATCTTTCATGTCGCGCATACAAGCACGTAACAACGTCCGTATCGCTGGCGATGGTTCCGCAACCATGGTGTTCGCCCACGGATTTGGCTGCGATCAAACCATGTGGCGCTTCCTCGCCCCGGCCTATACAGACCGTTTTCGCACGATCGCATTCGACCTGGTCGGCAGCGGCAATTCCGACCTGTCGGCCTACGACCGCGATAAATATTCCTCCTTGCACGGCTATGCCGACGACCTGCTCGAGATCCTCGACGAGTTCGCCACTGGCCCGGTCGTCTTCGTCGGCCATTCGGTCAGCACCATGATCGGCATGCTGGCCACGATCAAGGCGCCGGAGCGTTTCGTCGCCCAGGTCATGGTCGGCCCCTCGCCCTGCTATATCAACGACGGCGACTATGTCGGCGGCTTCAGCCGCGAAGACATCGACGAGCTGCTCGAGACCATGGACTCGAACTACCTCGGCTGGTCGAGCAGCCTGGCGCCGGCCATCATGGGCGTGCCCGGCCGCCCGGAGCTGCGCGAGGAGCTGACCCGCAGCTTCTGCAGCAACGATCCCACGATCGCCAAGCACTTCGCGCGCGTCACCTTCCTGTCCGACCACCGCGCGGATGTGGCGCATTCGACCGTTCCTGCCCTGATCCTGCAGTGCAGCGACGACCTCGTGGCGCCCCGCGCCGTGGGAGATTTCCTGCACCGCCACCTGCCGGTCAGCACCCTGCATGTCATCGAAAACGTCGGCCACTGCCCGCACATGAGCGCACCGACCGCAAGCTCGCGCGCGATCGACGCCTTCCTGGCGCAAACCCTGCGCTGAGGCCGTGAGCGATCCTTCGCCCGGCGGCGAGGCGCTGTTCGACGATGCCGCCTGCGCCCTGCTCCTGACTACCACCGACGGAGTGATCCTGCGGGTCAACGGCCCGGCCTGCACCTGGCTGGGCTACGAACAGGACGAACTCGTCGGCAAGCGGCGCATGCAGGATTTGCTGCCCGTGGGCGCCCGCCTCTTCTATCACACGCATTGCCAGCCCCTGCTGCAGGTACAAGGCTCGGTGGCGGAGATCCAGGTCGACCTGCGCAACCGGGACCAGGTGCGCCTGCCCATGTTGATCAACATCGTGCGCCGCGAGCACGCGGGCCGTACCGTCTACCACTGGGCCCTGTTCAAGGCATCCGAGCGCCGCGCCTACGAGCGTGAACTGCTGGCGGCGCGCCAGGCGGCGGAAAGCGCCCTGGAGGCGCGGCGCAGCGCCGAAGCCGAGCTGACCCGCCTCAATGCCCAGCTGTCGGCGGCCGACCGGCGCAAGGACGAGTTCCTGGCTACCCTGTCGCACGAGCTGCGCAATCCGCTGGCGCCGATGCGCAGCGCGCTCGACGTGTTCACGCTGCGCTTCGGCCAGACCACGGACGGACGCCTGCTGCAGGTATTCGACCGCCAGTTGCGCCACCTGACGCGCCTGGTCGACGACCTGATGGAAATGTCGCGGATCACCCAGGGCCGCATGCAGCTACGGCGCGAGCCGGTGGAGTTGTCGGCGCTGGTGCGCAGCGCGGCGCAGGACCTGGCGGCGACGATGCAGTCGGCCGGCCACACCCTGCGCCTGTTCGTGGCCGATGGTCCGGTCATGGTGGACGGCGACGCCACCCGCCTGGCCCAGGTCGTCCTCAACCTGCTGACGAATGCCGCCAAGTACACGCCCGACGGCGGGCTGATCGAACTGCACCTGCACTGCGAGCCGGCGCTTGCCGAGATCCGGGTACGCGACAACGGCATCGGGCTTCCGGCCTCGGCGCTCGCCACCGTCTTCGACATGTTCTCCCAGCTCGAACCGGCGCTGGAACGCTCCAGGGGCGGGCTGGGCATCGGGCTGGCCCTGGTGCGCGGCATCGTCGAACTGCATGGCGGGAGCATCGCAGCCGAAAGCGCTGGGCCCGGCCAGGGCAGCACCTTCATCGTGCGCCTGCCGCTGGCCGCCGGCGCGGACTGCCCGTCAGCGCCGGCTTCGCCCGAGACCGTGCAGGCCCAGGCGAGGGTCGTGGTGGTGGACGACAACCAGGACGCGGCCGAGACGCTGGCCATGGCGCTCGAGGCCTCCGGCTGCGAAGTCGCGGTCGCGCATTCGGCCGCCCATGCGCTCGAACTGGTGCCGGCCACGCGTCCGACGGTGGCCCTGCTCGATATCGGCCTGCCGGACATGAACGGCTACGAACTGGCGCGGCGCCTGCGCCAGCTGCCGGAGGGCCCTTCCATGAAACTGATCGCCACCACCGGCTGGGGGCAGCAGAAGGACCGCGAACGCGCCTTCGAAGCCGGGTTCGATCATCACCTGACCAAGCCGATCGACCTCGAGCTGCTCAGGCGCCTCCTGCGCGAGCCCAAGGACAAGCCCTAGCGTTCCGGCCGGTTCGTTCGCCTCCGCCTTCCTGCGTCCCGAAGAGGCATCTGCACGATTCGGGTGTGCTCTCTTCTCTCCTCCGCCGGGTCAGGCGTGCCGCCACTTCTCGTTCAGGTTTGGCTGCGTGGCGGACGCCCTGGCCCCCCGCCCTGGAGGCCTGGTGGCGTGTTGTGATTCTGGCCGCAGTCCGCGGCGTCGAGTTGTTTTTCCGATCTTGTTTTTATATGTTGGTTAGTTACATTTCTAGATGATCAGCACGGTCGGGCAGGTTCGGCCGGCAAGGCACGACTTCATGGAGCAAGCCGATGGCGCAGGGTCAATACCCGACCAGCCTGAGCAGCGCATCGGTCACCCCTTCGAGTCCGCGACGCACCCGGCCCGGCCTGCCGGCGCCGGGTGTCTCATCGTAGAGGTAGATGCCGGCGCCGCCAAAGCGGTCGTACAGCAGGGGCGCCTGTCCGCGCAGGTAAGGCAGGAAGGGCTCGCTGCGTACGGCCGAATAGGCCACCCCGGTGGAGAAGCCGAGCGTCGCAGTCTGCCTGAGCGCCTGTGTCGCCCGCGCTTCCTGCGCCCGCACCCCGCGCCTGCCCTGCACCGCAAGCGTGAGCGGCCCGCGCAGCACGAAGAAGCGTAACTGCAGGGTCAGCCAGGCGTGCAGGGAAGCCAGGCGCCAATGCCAGCCGATGTCGATGGCTCCGCCATGGCTCGCGACCACGCCGACCAATGCGCGCGGCTGGATCGCCAGGGCCTGGCCGGCCGGGATGCGCAGCAGCGCGATCTCGCTCAGCCCGTCGTCGCTGGCCGACAGCACGACCTCTTCTCCGGCGTTGCGGGTCCGGACGCAGGTGAGCATCGCCATGCCCGCGCTCAGGCTGGCCCACGACCTGTCCCTGATCAGCCAGCGCGTGCTGCGGGCGGCGCCGACAGGAGCGCTTTGCAGGTAGCTCGGGAGCACCAGCAGCTCTTCTCCCGGCGCGAGCCGCAGGGTCTGCGAGACGGCGGACGGCGACAGGAGCGCCACTGCAGGCGGCGCCTGCCCGCCCTGCCCGGCTTGCAGACCCAGCTGCGCCCGGTCCAGGCGCACGGGAGCGCCGCGCGTTGCAAGGGGCGCCAGCACGAAATAGAAGAAGGCCCGGATCACGGCGCGTCCGGCAATGGCGGCAACGAGAATGCCCACGGCGAGGGGCAAGACCTGGCGCAGCGGCGCGGCCAGCCGCGACAGCACGTCGCTTGAAACGGCCGCACGCGCCTCGGCGACCTGTACCGCCAGTGGGCGCAGGGCCAGGTCCAGCGCGTGCCCGTCGGGCGCGAATTCACCCAGGTCCGACACCGTCTGCATGCGGCGCAGGGCCAGCGCCTGGGCGCGGTAGGCAGCCGCCGCCCTGTTGTTCTCCGCCGTCAGGCTGCGCACTTCGGCGGCCAGCCTGTCCAGCTTCGGGCTCCTGGCCCAGGGGTATTGCATGCGCCGGGCATCGACCCAGCCGAGCCGGTCGACCTCCTGGCGCTTCTGCAGCAGCCTGGCGTAGACGGCGCGGTGCCGCTCCAGCAGCCGGCCCAGCTCATCCAGCGCAGCCTGCCGGCTTTGGACGGCAAAGAGATGGGCGCGCACTTGCTGGAGGTAGCCCAGTTCCTGCGTCAGGAGGGCGCGCGCGAGCCTGGCCTGGTAGCGCGAAGCCAGCTGCGCAGCATACTGTTCGGGGCCCGCGTCCAGCAGGAAAGCCAGTTCGCCGGCTTCCTCCCGCCTGGTTTCCGCCAATTCCCTGGTGACGGTGCGGATCCGGTCGTCGACCGCGGTCAGCGGCAGCCACCTGGCCTCCCCAAGTCGCATCCTCAGCCTGGCTACCTGTTCCTGCCGATAAGCATCCACCTGGATCTGGACGCCGGCCATCAGCGCGAGACGGTCACGCGAGGACAGCGCGCCCTTGATGCCATCGACAAGGTAACTGCCCGCCAGGAGCACGAGTGCGATCGCCAGGACCGACAGCAGGTAATACAAGGCGGCGCGAATGATGGGCTTGAGGGCGGAATGCAAGGGCGAACTGTACGAATGGACGACGCTGTATTCTACGCGAGGGCGGGAGCACGGACACATCAGCGAAACTTACTCCCTAGCACGGTCGCGTCATAAAACGTTTGATTCATCTCAAGTATCGACCCGGCCGGGCTCCTAGGCTGAGCAAGGAGTCGATATTTGGTTTTGTGGAGGAGAACCCGTATGCCCGCCGATCCTGATATCGACCCCGTTCTTGTTGAGCGCTTCGCCAGTGGCAACGGCACGATTTTCGTCGGCGCCGGAATTTCCTCAGGCTCAGGCATGCCCCTCTGGAGCGAGCTGATAGATCCACTTCGACGACAGTTGGGCAAGGGCATTGATCCATGCATGTCGTATCTGGAGGTCGCGGATCTCTACGAAACGCTCTACGGGCGATCGGAACTGGAGAATCATTTGCGCAAGATGCTTGGTGATGTCCGGTTCCAGCTCACCCGGGTGCACGAACTGATCGTGTGTCTCCCGGTGCAGCGGATCTACACGACAAATTTCGACGACCTCCTGGAACAGGCCTCTCACCGGCAAGGGATGAACCGGACAGTCATCGCGAACGCCTCGCAAGTCGGCTTGTCCGACAACTCGAAGCTGTCGATCGTCAAGTTACATGGCGATCTCAACGACTCTTCCTCCCTCGTCTTTACGGCGGGCGACTATTACAGCTACTTCACCAGGAATCCGGCCGTGGCCGACCTGCTGAAAGTGGAGCTCCAGACCCGTACCGTCCTGTTCCTGGGCTATAGCTTCAGCGATATCGATCTCGGCATGATCCTCGGAAAGGTAGCATCCCAATCCGGTGCAACACGCCCTCTGCTGTTCTCGCTGCAGTTGAGGCCATCGAAGCTTGCGGTTGCGGCCCTCAAGCGGCGAGGTGTCAAGGCGATCGAGATCGATGCGGAGCCCGGGAAACCCGGGGCCAGCGAAAAGATAGAAGAGTGGCTGCGCCATTTCGCGCTCGCGCTTCACAACTATGAGCGGCGCAAGTATTTCGTACGGGAAAGAAAATTCATTGTTGGCGACAATTTCGAGATTCCCCGACATAAGGGTTCGCTGGTGAGAATTGAAGCCTTGCAGCGGATCGAGGACGGTCTGCGTTCCGAGTTCCCGGTGGTGATCGTGAAGGGAGAACCAGGCATCGGAAAGACCGCCATCGTGGCTGCGGCAGCTGCGAACGCGATTCGCAGCCGCAGCGATATGCTTGCGTGCGAGGGATTTGCCTGCGCGGTGTGGATCCGGGCAGATCCAGGCAATGGTACAGGCAAGGATCCTTGCAGACATACGCTCGACCGCATCCTGCGGGCGATCTCCAGCTCGATACAGACCGCCTCGATGATACCTGGCGCGCAGCGGCCCAGTGAGGTCAGCAATGCGGCGGCGCGCGAGTTCATCAAAATGCAGGAGGTGACGCGGCTTCTGCAGCACGAAAGAGTCCTGGTCGTGATAGAAGACCTCGAGCGTACCGATTCCGAACTCGGCAGGATCGCAAAGTGGTTGGAAAACCTGCGTATCTTTTCTCACCCGAAAAGCAAGATTGTGATCACATCGCACAGTCTCATCCTCGACGACTTCGTGGTGCAACTGGAAGAGCTGAAGCCGCCGGAGGCAAAGCATGTCGCGTTCGAGCAGGCAAACGCGGTCAAACTCAAGGTGCTTCACAACCGCCTGGCGACGAAAGCGGTCGACATTCTTGCACGTTTCGGCTTTGGAAACCCCCAGGCGATCAAGCTCGGCCTGGGCTTGATCAGTCTGAGGTTCGATGCATGCAGCAGGGAGCGTCCGGACGAACCTGACGAAGCGCAGCCGTCAGCCTCGGCGGACCACTCCACGGGAGCCCCGCCCCGTAGCGCCAAGGCCTTCCGTTCACATGTCCGCGCCTGTATGCGCCAGTCGATCGAAGATCTGTGCGCAGCCCTGGAACCGCTCCGTGGGGATCCGTGCAGGAACATCGACCAGGTGTTCGCCACGCTTGTGAATGTCACCGTCGACTTCCTGGCGTCCTCGCAGGCGTACACCGGCACGCTGCCCATTCTGACCGCCATGCTGGCTTTCCCCGAGTCCGAGCCAGCTCCCTCACGCCTGCTCCACCTTGCGGCAGGGGGAGAAGGCATGCCCGGTTCACGCTTTGCCGAAGCCGCCGGAATCCTGGTCAAGGCCGGACTGCTGGAGCGCGACGGGGCCGACGCTTCCTACACCCTGCACCGGCTCACAAGGGAAGCACTGCGCCTGCGCCTGAAGGATGGGCCAGGCGGTGCCAAAGAGCGACTGGCGAATCGCCTGCTCGAGTTCCTCAAGGACGAGAACGTCATACGACGGACGAAAGCGGTGATCGACGGGAAGGAAGTCATCATTCCCGAGTACTGGAACGCGCTGGTCAGAGACGAGATGTCGCAGGTCGACCCGTACTGGCGCATCATCAAGCATGTGGTGCGCGAGGTCGGCGGCGATCGCCGTATCGTCGATTTCGCCATGGTCCTGACCCACTATATGGATAGCCGCTTTCTCAATGATGAGCGCAAGGCGATGCTGGTGGCCGCGATCGGTATGCTCGACCAGAAAGCCAACAACAAGCGTCTGCCTGATGACGAGCAAAAGCAGGCCGCCTCGACTGCAGCGCTATTAAGGATCGATGCACTGGCCTGGACTCAAACGGAAGAGATGATGCTGGACGAGGCGATTGCTGCGATTGACGAGGGCGAGAAAGCGCTGGCCCGACAGGATGATCCTGATTTACGCGCCCTGGCGCATTGTTGGCGCGCCCGTATCGAGTGCGCGCGTGAAAAGTGGGACGAAGCCGAGGCATGCCTGGAAAAGCTGCACTCACCTGCTCCGCTATCGCCATGGATCCGTATGCGAACCGAAATGATGCAAGGCGACTATTTTCATATGCGAGGGCAACCGAAGCGGGCGCTTGAACACTACCGCAAGGCCGAGGCTTTCGCGGAAGACTACGGCGGCGAGGGAAACGGATACCAGACAAGCCCGCGGATCGGGATTGCATTGATGGCGACCGCCTCGCTTCTGGATAAGGAAGAAGACGATCTGAACAAAAAGGCCGCCGAAGAAAACGGACCGCGAAAGTCACAGCCAGGGAACACCGGGGACGCAAAGCCGAGCCGGGAGGAACTGGAAAAGACAGGCAGGAGACCGGGCACGCTTGCGGATGAGCGAAGGAGGTGTCTGGAAGAAGCAGAACTGCGTTTCCAACGCCTGGTGGAAAACGAAGGCGTCTCGATCGGGCAGTTATATGGGCGTTATGGCCGGGCATTGATCGCCGCAAGAAAGAAGTCGACCCGGGAAGCGATGCGCGAATTGCAGCTGATCTGGCAAGAGCTTTACCACCGCGGAGGACCGGGCAGCCAACTGCTGAAACTGACGGAAAAGCTGTACACGGAGATCAAGGACGGCAGGACCGGCGCAGCTTGAGCACATGCGGCGAAGACCGCGCCGTGGGCTGGCGCAGGCTTGCATACATGAAGGTCAGATGAAGATCATTTCTGGAAGCCTCGAGGACCCGTAGCGAAAGTCCAAAAGCAAAAAACCCCGCAGCGATCACTCTGCGGGGTTTTTTGCTTACTGCTAATTAACTAGCCTGACGATAACCTACTTTCACACTGGTTGCAGCACTATCATCGGCGCAAAGTCGTTTCACGGTCCTGTTCGGGATGGGAAGGGGTGGGACCGACTTGCTATGGTCATCAGGCATGACTTGTACGAGTTTCGCTCACCCATGCGAGCGCCACTCTGAATCTGGAAGAAGTATTGGGTAGCAACTGTATCAACAAACAGCGCTGTATCCTGACCTGTACCTGCTAAGGTTATAGGGACAAGCCGTACGGGCAATTAGTACTGGTTAGCTTAATGCATTACTGCACTTCCACACCCAGCCTATCAACGTCCTGGTCTCGAACGACCCTTCAAGGAGCTCAAGGCTCCGGGAAATCTCATCTCAAGGCAAGTTTCCCGCTTAGATGCTTTCAGCGGTTATCTCTTCCGAACTTAGCTACCCGGCAATGCCACTGGCGTGACAACCGGTACACCAGAGGTTCGTCCACTCCGGTCCTCTCGTACTAGGAGCAGCCCCCTTCAAATTTCCAACGCCCACGGCAGATAGGGACCAAACTGTCTCACGACGTTTTAAACCCAGCTCACGTACCACTTTAAATGGCGAACAGCCATACCCTTGGGACCGGCTACAGCCCCAGGATGTGATGAGCCGACATCGAGGTGCCAAACTCCCCCGTCGATATGAACTCTTGGGAGGAATCAGCCTGTTATCCCCAGAGTACCTTTTATCCGTTGAGCGATGGCCCTTCCATACAGAACCACCGGATCACTATGTCCTACTTTCGTACCTGCTCGACTTGTCGGTCTCGCAGTTAAGCACGCTTATGCCATTGCACTATTAGCACGATGTCCGACCGTACCTAGCGTACCTTCGAACTCCTCCGTTACACTTTAGGAGGAGACCGCCCCAGTCAAACTGCCTACCATGCACTGTCCCCGATCCGGATAACGGACCAAGGTTAGAACCTCAAACAAACCAGGGTGGTATTTCAAGGATGGCTCCACGGGAACTGGCGTCCCCGCTTCAAAGCCTCCCACCTATCCTACACAGATTGGTTCAAAGTCCAATGCAAAGCTACAGTAAAGGTTCATGGGGTCTTTCCGTCTAGCCGCGGGTAGATTGCATCATCACAAACATTTCAACTTCGCTGAGTCTCGGGAGGAGACAGTGTGGCCATCGTTACGCCATTCGTGCAGGTCGGAACTTACCCGACAAGGAATTTCGCTACCTTAGGACCGTTATAGTTACGGCCGCCGTTTACTGGGACTTCAATCAAGAGCTTGCACCCCATCATTTAATCTTCCAGCACCGGGCAGGCGTCACACCCTATACGTCCACTTTCGTGTTTGCAGAGTGCTGTGTTTTTATTAAACAGTCGCAGCCACCAGTTTATTGCAACCCTTTCGCCCTCACACAGTAAAGTGATCAAGCTACCGGGGCGTACCTTTTCCCGAAGTTACGGTACCAATTTGCCGAGTTCCTTCTCCCGAGTTCTCTCAAGCGCCTTAGAATACTCATCTCGCCCACCTGTGTCGGTTTGCGGTACGGTCTCGTATGACTGAAGCTTAGAGGCTTTTCTTGGAACCACTTCCGATTGCTTCGTGGCGCATGGCCACCCGTCTCGACCCCTTGAATTCCGCGCCCGGATTTGCCTAAGCGCCTTCTATGAGTCAAGAACCAGCTATTCCAACAGCTGGACAACCTTCCGCGATCCGTCCCCCCATCGCATCATACGACGGTGCAGGAATATTAACCTGCTTCCCATCAGCTACGCATCTCTGCCTCGCCTTAGGGGCCGACTCACCCTGCTCCGATGAACGTTGAACAGGAAACCTTGGGCTTACGGCGTGCGGGCTTTTCACCCGCATTATCGCTACTCATGTCAGCATTCGCACTTCTGATACCTCCAGCATCCTTTACAAGACACCTTCGCAGGCTTACAGAACGCTCTCCTACCATATAGATCAAGTGATAAATCACGAGAAATATATCCGCAGCTTCGGTGACTGGCTTAGCCCCGTTACATCTTCCGCGCAGGACGACTCGATCAGTGAGCTATTACGCTTTCTTTAAATGGTGGCTGCTTCTAAGCCAACATCCTGACTGTTTTAGCCTTCCCACTTCGTTTTCCACTTAGCCAATCTTTGGGACCTTAGCTGGCGGTCTGGGTTGTTTCCCTCTTGACGCCGGACGTTAGCACCCGACGTCTGTCTCCCAAGCTCGCACTCATCGGTATTCGGAGTTTGCAATGGTTTGGTAAGTCGCAATGACCCCCTAGCCATAACAGTGCTCTACCCCCGATGGTGATACTTGAGGCACTACCTAAATAGTTTTCGGAGAGAACCAGCTATTTCCAGGTTTGTTTAGCCTTTCACCCCTACCCACAGCTCATCCCCTAATTTTTCAACATTAGTGGGTTCGGACCTCCAGGGCGTGTTACCGCACCTTCATCCTGGCCATGGGTAGATCACCTGGTTTCGGGTCTACACCCAGCGACTGTCGCCCTGTTCGGACTCGATTTCTCTACGGCTCCCCTATTCGGTTAACCTCGCCACTGAATGTAAGTCGCTGACCCATTATACAAAAGGTACGCCGTCACGGATCAAGTCCGCTCCGACTGTTTGTATGCACACGGTTTCAGGATCTATTTCACTCCCCTCCCGGGGTTCTTTTCGCCTTTCCCTCACGGTACTGGTTCACTATCGGTCGATTACGAGTATTTAGCCTTGGAGGATGGTCCCCCCATGTTCAGACAGGATTTCTCGTGTCCCGCCCTACTTGTCGTACGCTTAGTACCACCGTCCGGATTTCGTGTACGGGGCTATCACCCGCTATGGCCAGAGTTTCCAATCTGTTCCACTATCCGATCGACTATCACGTACAGGCTCTTCCCATTTCGCTCGCCACTACTTTGGGAATCTCGGTTGATTTCTTTTCCTGCAGCTACTTAGATGTTTCAGTTCGCCGCGTTCGCTTTGCATGCCTATGTATTCAGCATGCAATGACCCAAAGGGCCGGGTTTCCCCATTCGGAAATCTGCGGATCAAAGTGTGTTTGCTCACTCCCCGCAGCTTATCGCAAGCTACTACGTCCTTCATCGCCTGTAATCGCCAAGGCATCCACCATGTGCACTTATTCGCTTGTCCCTATAACGTTAGCCCCTGCTGACAACAGGGAACGCTACAGGATCAAGAGTACAGCGTTATTGCATGTTTGTTGATACTTTGATTACTACCCTAAGTGTGCTCACTCATCATTCCTGATTCGCTTACACGCTTAAAAAAACTTTACTTCTTCCAGATTGTTAAAGAACGCAAACTACACTTAGCTCAAGCTTTCGCTTCAGCTAAATATAGTTCTGATCAACAGTCGATAAGCGTAGGCGCTTGATGCCGAGCGTTAGCTCCGGTGCTACTCTAGAAAGGAGGTGATCCAGCCGCACCTTCCGATACGGCTACCTTGTTACGACTTCACCCCAGTCACGAATCCTACCGTGGTAAGCGCCCTCCTTGCGGTTAAGCTACCTACTTCTGGTAAAACCCGCTCCCATGGTGTGACGGGCGGTGTGTACAAGACCCGGGAACGTATTCACCGCGGCATGCTGATCCGCGATTACTAGCGATTCCAACTTCACGCAGTCGAGTTGCAGACTGCGATCCGGACTACGATACACTTTCTGGGATTAGCTCCCCCTCGCGGGTTGGCGGCCCTCTGTATGTACCATTGTATGACGTGTGAAGCCCTACCCATAAGGGCCATGAGGACTTGACGTCATCCCCACCTTCCTCCGGTTTGTCACCGGCAGTCTCATTAGAGTGCTCTTGCGTAGCAACTAATGACAAGGGTTGCGCTCGTTGCGGGACTTAACCCAACATCTCACGACACGAGCTGACGACAGCCATGCAGCACCTGTGTTCAGGTTCCCTTTCGGGCACTCCCCGATCTCTCGAGGATTCCTGACATGTCAAGGGTAGGTAAGGTTTTTCGCGTTGCATCGAATTAATCCACATCATCCACCGCTTGTGCGGGTCCCCGTCAATTCCTTTGAGTTTTAATCTTGCGACCGTACTCCCCAGGCGGTCTACTTCACGCGTTAGCTGCGTTACCAAGTTAATTAAAACCCGACAACTAGTAGACATCGTTTAGGGCGTGGACTACCAGGGTATCTAATCCTGTTTGCTCCCCACGCTTTCGTGCATGAGCGTCAGTCTTGACCCAGGGGGCTGCCTTCGCCATCGGTGTTCCTCCACATCTCTACGCATTTCACTGCTACACGTGGAATTCTACCCCCCTCTGCCAGACTCCAGCCTTGCAGTCTCCAACGCAATTCCCAGGTTGAGCCCGGGGATTTCACGTCAGACTTACAAAACCGCCTGCGCACGCTTTACGCCCAGTAATTCCGATTAACGCTTGCACCCTACGTATTACCGCGGCTGCTGGCACGTAGTTAGCCGGTGCTTATTCTTCAGGTACCGTCATTAGCAAGAGATATTAGCTCCTACCGTTTCTTCCCTGACAAAAGAGCTTTACAACCCGAAGGCCTTCTTCACTCACGCGGCATTGCTGGATCAGGCTTGCGCCCATTGTCCAAAATTCCCCACTGCTGCCTCCCGTAGGAGTCTGGACCGTGTCTCAGTTCCAGTGTGGCTGGTCGTCCTCTCAGACCAGCTACTGATCGTCGCCTTGGTGAGCCTTTACCTCACCAACTAGCTAATCAGACATCGGCCGCTCCAAAAGCATGAGGTCTTGCGATCCCCCACTTTCTTCCGTAGAACGTATGCGGTATTAGCGTAACTTTCGCTACGTTATCCCCCACTTCTGGGTACGTTCCGATGTATTACTCACCCGTTCGCCACTCGCCACCAGGCCGAAGCCCGTGCTGCCGTTCGACTTGCATGTGTAAAGCATGCCGCCAGCGTTCAATCTGAGCCAGGATCAAACTCTTCAGTTCAATCTCTGTTTGTTGACTCTTTCGAGTCATCCGCTATCGCTAGCGGAGTCGCTCACTCAAAATACTGACCGTCATCCCATTGCTGAGACAACGTTTAATACTTTGTGCGAACATTTGATATTTTAAGTAATCAGCTGAACAAGTCAGCTGGCACCTTCATCAAACGCCCACACTTATCGACTGTTAATTGTTAAAGAACCGTTGTTCTGTACTACCTTGCTGCGCTTGCGAATCGTTTTGTTCGTCAGCAGCAGAGAAGTGAGATTATGCGATGTTTTGCGATACTCGTCAACCCCTCGTTTGCTTCAGCTCAGTTTCCTGAGTTTGCTGTTGCAAGATCAACTACCTGATTTCGTTGATGTTTTACGTCAGCGCCGAAGCGGAGGCGAACTATAGCAAACCGCCGGGGTGTCGCGCAAGCCCCTTGTTATGGAACATGCGACATGCCGGATTCACGCGTGTCGAGCGGTCGGACAGCGCAGAAAGCATCGGACACCGGCAGCGTTCCACGCGACCACGAGGTGGCCGACAGCATGGCGCCAGGCGCTGTCGCAAGCCGCCCTCCCCACTCCGCGACCTGCAAGGAGGCCGCGCAGACGACGAACGCTGCATCTATCTTGCGCCTCATCTTTGCCAGGAGGGCTATGCTGGATTGACAAGTACTTTTCTATAAATGTTTTTCCGGATCGCACGCTCGGAGAGCGCCAGCGCCTCTGCTTGTCGCCCGGACGGTTCATTCAGGAGGAGAAGCATGGAATCGAGGAACAGCGTTGCCGACATCTGGGGCGAGCGCACGCCATATGCGGGCGAAGGCGACTGGCCCGTGCGGGTCGACCAGCGCACGCTCGAGGAGCCCGAGCGCTGGGTGCAATCGGCCTGCGTGCTGTGCTCGAACGGCTGCGGCTGCGACATCGGCGTGAAGGATGGACGCATTGTCGGGGTGCGCGGACGCGCGCAGGATGTCGTCAACCGCGGCCGCCTGGGGCCGAAAGGACTGCACGGCTGGGAGGCCAACAACAGCCCGGACCGCCTCACCCACCCGATGATCCGCCGTCACGGCCGCCTGGAACGGGCGAGCTGGGAGGAAGCAATGGAACTGATCGTCGAGCGCACCAGGCAGGTCAAGCGCGACTTCACGGCCGGGGCGATCGGCTTCTATACCAGCGGCCAGCTCTTCCTCGAGGAATACTACACGCTGGGCATGATCGGCAAGGCCGGACTGGGCACGCCCCACATGGACGGCAATACCCGCCTGTGCACCGCCACCGCTGCCGCCGCGCTCAAGGAAAGCTTCGGCAGCGACGGCCAGCCCGGCTCCTACTACGACGTCGACAGCACCGACTGCATCCTGATGGTCGGGCACAACATGTCGAATACCGATACCGTGCTGTGGATGCGGGTGCTGGACCGGCGCCGCGCCGCCAACCCACCCAGCCTGATCGTCATCGATCCGCGCAGTACCATGACCGCGCGCGAAGCCGACCTGCACCTGGCGCCGAAGATCGGCACCAACGTCGCGCTGCTCAATGGCCTGCTGCACCTCCTGATCGCCGGCGGCCACGCCGACCGCGCTTTCGTCGACCGGCACACCACGGGCTTCGACGATCTGGCGAAGCTGGTCGAGGCCTATCCGCCCGAACGGGTCGAGAAAATCACTGGCGTGCCGGCCGCCGACCTGCGCCGCGCGGCCGGGATCATCGGCGCCTCGCGCATGCTGCTCTCGAGCTGCCTGCAGGGCGTCTACCAGTCGAACCAGGCCACCGCCGCGGCGGTCCAGGTGAACAACATCAACCTGGTCCTGGGACGCATCGGCCGCCCCGGCTGCGGCATCATGCAGATGAACGGCCAGCCGACCGCCCAGAACACCCGGGAAACCGGCGCCGACGGCGACCTGCCGGGATTCCGCAACTGGAACAACATCGAACACATCGAGGACCTCGCGCGGGTCTGGAACGTCGACCCGGCCATCATCCCGCACTGGACCCCGCCCACCCATGCGATGCAGATCTTCCGCTACTGCGAGACCGGATCGATCCGCATGCTGTGGATCCAGGCCACCAACCCGGCCGTGTCCCTGCCCAACCTGAACCGCGTGCGCAGGATCCTGGAAAATCCCGAGCTGTTCGTGGTCGTGCAGGACGCCTTCCTGACCGAGACCGCGCAAATGGCCGACGTGGTCCTGCCTGCGGCCCTGTGGGGAGAAAAGACCGGTTGCTTCACCAACGTCGACCGCACCGTCCACATCAGCCACAAGGCGGTCGAGCCGCCGGGCGAAGCGCGTTCGGACTTCGACATCTTCGTCGACTTCGCGCGCCGCATGGACTTCAGGGACAAGGACGGCGCGCCCCTGGTCAAGTGGACCACCCCCGAAGAAGCCTTCGAAGGCTGGAAGGCCTGCACACGCGGACGTCCCTGCGACTACACCGGCCTGAGCTACGAAAAGCTCAGCGGCGGCTCGGGCATTCCCTGGCCCTGCAACGAAGCGCACCCGGACGGGTTGCCGCGCATCTACCAGGACCTGGTCTTCCCGACCGACGCCGACTACTGCGAGAGCTTCGGCCACGACCTGATCACCGGCGCGCCAGTGCCCGAGAAGGAATACCGGGCCAGCAATCCGGCGGGCCGCGCCGTCCTCAAGGGCGCCGAGCACATGGCGCCCTTCGAAGAACCCGACGCCGACTATCCCCTCTACCTGACCACGGGCCGCCTGGTCTACCACTTCCACACCCGCACCAAGACCGGCCGCGCGCCAGCACTGGCCGCGGCGGCGCCGGAAGAATTCGTCCAGCTCGCGCGCGAGGACGCCGAACGCCTCGGCATCGCAGACGGCGACTGGGTCCGCATCACCTCACGCCGCGGCGTCGCCGAGGCCCGCGCCACGCTCGGCGATATCGGCGCCGGCGAAGTCTTCGTGCCCTTCCACTTCGGCTACTGGGACGAGCCGGGACGCGCGCGCGCCGCCAACGAGCTGACGATCTACGAGTGGGACCCGGTCAGCAAGCAGCCGCATTACAAGTATGCGGCAGTGCGCATCGAGAAGATCGCGGCGCCCGCGGCAGCGCAGCCGGAACGGATGGACCCGGCCGCGCCCGGGGTGAGCGATCCGGCGTCGACCGGGACCGGCGTCGTGCATGCACTGAAGCAGGTCAAGGACGCGCTGGTCGAGGGCTGGGACAAGGCACGCCCGCTGCGCGCCCACGTCGCCGATTACCTGGGCCTGTTGCAGATCAGCGAGCGGCGCCTGGTCAAGGCCTTCGACCAGATCCGCACCACCCACCCCGACGAGCCGGACATCGGTCCGCTGTGCCACGTGTTCGCGCAGTGGTCGGGCGCCTCGGCCGATGCGCTCGAGCCCTTCGTCCAGCACTACGGCGAGCGCCGCGAGGGCGAACCGAAGCGGCTGGACGAGGCCCTGCTGGTGCAACGCAAGCAGGGCGGCTTCGACATGCTGCGCGACCTGCACGACCTCTGGCTGCTGGTCAACGAGAGCATGATCTCGCTCGACATCCTGGAACAGGCCGCGCGCTCGCTGCACGACAAGGACTTCGAAGCTGCGATTACCACCACCCGCCACCAGAACAAGCGCCAGCTCGAGTGGCTGCACGGCCGGATCCGGCAAGCAGCGCCGCAGACCCTGGTCGTGCCGTCCTGATGGACGCGGGCAAGCTCGCGCGCGCGGCCGCCCCGCCCCTTGCAGCCGCCCTCGTGCTCGGCCTGGTCGGGCTGGGCGCCATCGCGGCCGGCGTGCCCTGGATGTTCCCCAGCCTCGGGCCGACCGTCGCGATCCAGGCCGGCACGCCGGCGCTGCCCAGCGCCAGGCCGTGGAACGTGTTCGCCGGCCACCTGATCGGCCTGGCCTGCGGGATCGCGGCGGTCCATCTCGCCGGCGCCGTCGATCTTCCCAGCGTGACCGACGCCCACGCCCTGTCCGGACCGCGCCTGGCCGCCGCCGTGCTGGCGGTGTTGTTGTCGATGGGCCTGCAGGCGGCGGCAAAGGCGCGTCATCCACCGGCCGAGGCGACCACCCTGCTGTTCGCGCTGGGCGCGCTGCAGCCCGACCTGCGCAGCGCCCTGACCGTGGCGGGCGGCGTTGCGCTGGTCACGGTGCTGGGCGAGGCTTGCCGCCGGATGTCCACGCGCCAGGCAAACGAAGGCTGAGGCGGCCGCGCTTACTCGAGCGCCCGGTTGCGCGACTCCACGTCCACATAGCCGATGGCGGCCGCGCCGAGCGCTAGGAACCCGGCCAGCATCGCCAGCGCCAGCGTGAAGTGGGTCGCCATCACCGGCGCCACGATGGCCGGCGCGAACAGGCCGCCGAAGCGCGCCACCGCGCCGGCCGTCCCCATGCCGCTGGCGCGCAGGTCGGTCGGGTAGACCTCGGGCGTGAAGGCATACAGGGCGCCCCAAGTGCCCAGCAGGGCAAAACTCATCAGGAGGGTCGAGCCGACCACCACGCTTGTGGCGCTGCCAAAGCTGTAGAACATGCAGCCCACGGCGCTCAGGAGCAGGAAACCGATGAGGGTCGGCTTTCTTCCCCAGCGTTCCACGCCATAGGCCGACAGTGCAAAGCCGGGCAGCTGCACCAGCGCCAGCACGATCAGGAATTCCTGGCCGCGCATGAAGCCGAAGCCTTCCGCGCTCAGGCGTACCGGCAGATACACGAAGACGCCGTAGTAGGCGATCGAGATCAGCATCCAGGCCGCGAACAGGCAGACGCTCCTGCGCCGCAGTTCGCTGGAAAACAACGCGGCCAGCGTATGCTTCACCGGACTCTCGGGGCGTAGCGCGGGAATCGTCACCACGCGGCCGTTCACGCGCGCGACACGCTCCAGCACCGCGCGCGCCTGCTCCGGCATGCCGCTGCGGTTCAGGTACATCGGCGACTCCGGAATCGACAAGCGCAGGACCACGCCGACCAGGGCCGGGATGCCGGTGACGAAGAAGATCACGCGCCAGGCGTCGCTCCCCCAGCGCAGCGCGACCAGGGCCAGCACCGCCAGCAGGATGGTGCCGACCGCCCAGAAGGATTCGAGCAGCACCAGCCAGCGCCCGCGCCGGTCGCTCGGGAGGAACTCGGCCATCATCGTGTAGTCGACGGGCAGCGTGCCGCCGACGCCGATACCGGTCAGGAAGCGCAGCGCCAGCAGCCAGGTGAAATCCGGGGCAAAGGCGGATGCCACGCCGAAGCAGGCGTCGACCAGCACCGCCGCCATCAGGACCGGCCGGCGCCCAATGCGGTCGGCAAGGCGGCCGAAGCCGAAAGCCCCGATCAGCATGCCCACAAAAAACACGGTCCCGGTCTCGAGCGCCTGCGGCATGGCGATGCCGAAGGTCTTCGCGATCGAGGGCGCCGTGAAGCCGATCGACAGGACCTGCATGGCGTCGGCCATCCAGACCAGGCCGAAGATGAGGAAGAGGCGGTACTGGAACCTGCCGACCCCGGCTGTCTGGATGCCCTGTTCCACGGTCATGCTTGATGTCGACATCCTTTTTCCTCTCACCTTTGCGATGTGGCAATTTTAAACGTCTTCCCAGGGGCCTTGCATAGGACCGAGTGTGCAGGAACCATCCGGGGCGAACCGTGCAGTGGGAGACATTTCGACGAAAAAAGACCTGTTCGCAATGGCGGGCTCTCCGCAGCGCGCTTGACACGATAAATTACAGATGTAATCATCGAGTTCGATTACAACTGTAAATGGTGCTGTCATGGCGAATACCTCGGGAATCAACATCAGCGACGCCGAGTCGCACGTCATGGAGGTGCTGTGGCGCGCGCCCGGGCCGGTGGTGGCCGAGCAGGTCGTCGTCGCCCTGCTTGAAACTCAGCACTGGCAGACCGCCACGGTGAAAACCCTGCTCAACCGCCTGCTCAAGAAAGGCGCGATCGCGGCCACGAAGGACGGACGGCGCTTCCTCTACCACGCGGTGCTGCAGCGCGAAGCCTGGCTGGCCCGCGAAAGCGAAAGCCTGGTGCAGCGCCTGTTCGGCGGGCGCATCGCGCCGCTGGTCGCGCACTTCGGCAGCCAGCGCAAGCTGTCGCAGGCCGACATCCAGGAACTGCGCCAGCTGATCGACGAGTTCGACGATGACAAGTGAATGCCCCCCCTGCTGCTGCGCGCGGCGCTGTTCTCCAGCCTGGCGGTCCTGGTGCTGCTGGCCGCGCGCACGCTCTTGCGGCGCTGGTTCGGTGCCTCGCTGGCCTACCTGGCCTGGCTGATCGTTCCTGTCGTAACTCTCGCGGCCTTGCTGGAGAGGGTCGTCTCGCCCCAGCGCTGACCCGGCCAGCAGGGACGCCGCCGCGCCGCAGGCGCCTGCCGCGGCCCGCTCGCTGCAGGCGCGCCCTGCCATTCACAACAGACAGCCGCGCCGGATTGTTCGAATGCGTGGTGACGGGCAGGCTTACCTGGCGGGTGCCGCCTGTGGGCCGGAACTGGGACCCGATGTGGATGGACGCCCAGCGTCCCAATCCAGCCGGTCGATGCACATGCGCCGCGCGGTCTGCGCCGTGTCCCAGGCGTGGTAGACGATCCAGGTCTGGCTGCCGTCGGGCGAGGTGGTAAAGGAATTGTGCCCGGGGCCGACGATGCCGGGACGGCTGCGCATCAGCAGCGCCTCGTGCCCGCCCCCCGGGCGATGATAGGGCCCGAGCGGATGATCGGCCACGACATAGCTGACGCCGTAGTTCTCGCGCTCCCAGGCGCCGCCGCTGTAGAAGCAGTAGACCTGTCCGTCGTGCAGTTGCACTGAAGCGCCCTCCACCGTGTGCCAGTCGTAGATCTGCCCGTACATCAGGCGGCCCTTGCGGAACACGTGCCAGTCCTGGTGCGGGCGCACCACCATCCGCGGTGCGCCGGCCAGCGTCGTCATGTCCAGCAGGCGGTCGACCACGATGCCGGTGCCGATCCGGTGGTCGCCCGTGAGCTCCAGGAAGTCGACGCAATAGAACAGGTACCACTGGCCATCCGTGTGCCTGTAGGGATGGGCGTCGATCGAGAACGGCTGGTCGGGCACGAGGATCTTGCCGGTGTCGACAAAGGGCCCCGCCGGGTGGTCGGCGACGGCCACGCGCAGTTTCTGGTCGGTGCCCTCGTCGGCCGAGCCCGAGGAATAGTACATGTAGAAGTGGCCCTCATGGAACGCCACTTCCGGCGCCCAGTAATGCAAGGCGCCGGTCGGCTCCAGCGCGTGGCCGAGCGGCTCCCAGTCGACCAGGTCGGGTGAGCGCAGCACCGGGATCTGGCGACCATTGGTGCTGCCGGGCGCGGTGCCGTAGGCATAGTAGACGCCCTCGTGTTTCAGCACGAAGGGATCGGCGAAGATCTCGGGGTACACCGGGTTCTGGTAGGTTCGTGCCAATTTTCTCTCCTGAAGGCGCCAACCGGCCGTATGGACGGACGGCTGGCGCCAACGCGATAACTCGATTACTCCGAATCGTTACCTCTTCCTCACATCTTGTAGCGCAGGCTCAGCGCATACGTCGTCGGGTTATAGCGGATGTCGCGCGGCTGGTAGGGGCCCAGCTCGCTTTCGAATTTCGCCTTGGTGATGTTGATCGCGTCGAAGTGCAGCGACACGTTGGGCGTCAGCTCGTAGCCGATGCTCAGGTCGACGAAGGTTGTGGCCTTGACCACGCGGTCCTGGTTGAACGGCGGCTCGGCGATCTGCTCGACATAGTCGCCGCGCCGGGTTGCCGCCAGGCGGCCGGTGATGCCGTTGCCCTCGTAGAGCAGGGCGACGTTGAAGTTCTGCTTGGCCACGCCGACCAGGGCGGTCCTGGTGAAGACATTGCTGGCCAGGTCGGTCCGGGTCTCATTGTCGCCGTCGATCCAGGTGTAGTTGGCCTGGATGCCGAAGTCGCTCCACATGCCGGGCAGGAAGTCGAAGAACTTCTGGCCGCCGAGCTCGGCGCCACGCAGCGTGCCCTTGCCCGAATTCTGCGGCCGCGTCACGCGGTAGGTCACGCCGCCGATGGATTCGTCCAGCGTGAAGTTCTGCAGGTAGCCGTCGATGTCGCGATGGAACAGTGCGATCTGGGCGTAGCCGTTCTTCGCGAAATAGTATTCGAGGGTCGCGTCCAGGTTCTTCGAACGGGTCGGCTCCAGGTAGGGATTGCCGGCATTGCCGCTACCGGGCGCGTTCACGGTCGGCGGCACCAGCGAGAGCGCGGGATTGAGCTCGCGGAAGCCCGGCCGCGTCAGGGTCTTGCCGGCCGACAGGTGCGACTGCCACTGATCGTTCCAGTTGACGATGGCCGAGATGCTCGGCAGCACATTGGTTTCCGAAGTCGACAGGCTGACATCGGTCACCACGTCGCCGATGCGGTTCTGGCCGCGCAGCCTGCGCTTGTCCTTCAGCACGCGGGCGCCCGCCTCGCCGCTCACCTTCACGCCGGCGAACTCGGCTTCCCAGCGCCCGGACAGGTAGAAGGTCGCGTTGCGCTCCTTCTGGTCGAACAGGCGGGTCGGGTCATCGGGCACCCGTCCGCTCGGCTGGCCATAGGCATTGCGCACCACGTCGGCGTTATCGATCAGGAAGTCGGACGAAGGCGTGTACCATGGCCCGCCCAGGCGGTCCAGGCCCGGCACCAGCTGCTGGAAGGAGGGTCCGAACAGCCCGATCGGGGTGGGCCGGACATCGGTATCGAAGTCGGAGGCGCGTTCGGCGCCGTGGTAGCTGGCCTTGCGCTGTGACAGGCGCACGCCCGCCAGCACGGCGCGGAAGAAGCCGTCGCCGCCCAGGCGATAGGTGCCGTCGGCGCGCCACTGAAATTGATTGCCGCCCTGCTCGTTCCAGTTCTGCACCAGGCCGCGCAGCACGAACTGGTTCGGGTCGCGCAAAGCGTTCGCGCTGCCCGGCGTCGTGACCGCGTTATAGCCGCCGTGGCCATCGGCGCCGACGGCATACACGCTGGAGCTGGCGCCCGGGATCTGCTGGTCGACGATGACGGTGTCGTTGACGAATTTCGACCTTGTGTAGGCCAGATGCGTATTGACCGTCAGCGGGCCGCTCGCATAGCGCAGGGCGAGGTTCAGGTAATTCGTCCGTGTACGCTCTTTCTGGCCCCAGGTGCTGGTGGCGGTATACGGGTCCCAGTCGTAGAGGCCGGTGTCGAACTGTGCCGCCGCCGCGTCGGCCGACATGATCGGGCAGATCACGCCTTGCGGGGTGTTGCAGTGGCTGCCTCCCGGCGCCAGCACCACGTTGGTCAGGCGCGGCGCCCAGGTGACGATGTCGAGGATGTAGTTGACCGCATTACGGCCCTGGTAACCCATGCCGAGGTACTGGGCGCTGGCCTGGAGCTCGGGGCTGATCTTCCACTGGAAGGCGCCATGGATGCTCTGGCGCTCGCGCTTGCCGCTGTTGTAGATGCCGCCGATGTTGGGCAGTTGGCCCAGCACATCGCCGGGCGCGGCGGGCGTGAACGGCCCGCGATCGCCGAGCCGGGTCGCGGTGCCGTCCGGGCTCACCGAGAACACGTTGGTGGGCCGGTCGACCCATTGCACCGGGTAGGCCCAGTTCTCGCGGAAGACGGCGACGTCGAGCAAGGCGCCCATTTCGCCGATGCCGGTGTCCCAGCGGTTGCTGACCGAGAAACCGCCGCCCGGATTGTGCCTGTCATCGGTTGCGCTGCTGCCGTTGGTTTTCTGCATGCGGTCTTCGACGAAGCCGGTGAAGTTCAGGCCTTTCGAATCGAAGGGCGAGCGCAGGCGCACGTTGACGGCGCCGGCGATGCCGCCCTCGAGCTGGTTCGGGGTCGCCGACTTGTAGACGTCCAGGCCCGAGATGGCCTGCACCGGCAGGTCCTCGTAGGACAAGCGGCGCGCGGCCGCGGTAAAGATCTCGTTGCCGTCGATTGTGGTCGCCACGTCCGGCAGGCCGCGGATGATGACAGTGCTGGTCTGGCCGCGGTCGCGCCCGACCTGCACGCCCGCCACCCGCTGCAGGGCGTCGCCGGCCTGGCGGTCGGGAAACTTGCCGATGTCCTCGGCGTTGATCGCGTCCACCACCTGCAGCGCGTCGCGCTTGATGCTTTCGGCCGAACGCAGGCTCTGGCGCAGGCCGGTGACCTGGACCACAGAGACCGCCTGGACCGGCTGGGCATCGGCGGCGGCCTGCTGGGAGGGCTGGGCCGGCTCGGCGCCCGTTGCGGCCGCGGGCTGCACGGCCTGCGCCTCCGTGCCCGTACCCGCGTTATCGGTGGTGGTTTGCGCCAGCGCCGGCGCCCCGTACGCCGACATCAGCATGATGGCGGCACAGATCGGCTTGACTTTCAGTCGGATCATGCTTGTCTCCTGGGTTTCCATGAATGTGATCGCACCCTGCCTGCCGGTCGCTGCCGGCCAGTGTCAACACACATATTAGAAGAGCAGCCCAGCCGTCACCCATAACGAAACACGCAGGAGCTATCCGAAAACGTCATGGCATGCGCGCCGCGTTGGCGCGCAGCGGTTCGGCGGTGCTTTCCACCCAGCCGGGGGCGAACACCTGGCCCGCCTCGTCGAAGAGGAAGGCCCGCGTCGCCGGGAACACCAGCTCCGCCCTGCTCCCCAGCGCCGGGGGCGCGGTATCGGCATCGCACTTGACCGCCACCATCTCGCTGACCCCATCGACCTGGAAATAGACCAGGGTCACATCGCCCAGGTATTCGACCAGGGCCACGGCGGCGCCGATGCCGCCCTCGCCGCTGCCAGGCCTGGCCATCTGCAGGTGCTCGGGCCGCACGCCAAGAGTGACCTTGTCCCCGGTCCGCGCGCGCGCGGCGTCGGCTGCAACCTGGACCCGCGCCCCGCCCGCCAGCTGCACGGTGGCGCCGCGCTGGTCCTGCGCGACGAGCGTCGCGTCGAAAAAATTCATGCGCGGGGAACCCAGGAAGCCGGCGACGAACCGGTTGGCGGGCCGCTCGTACAGGTCCGAGGGTGTGCCGACCTGCTCGATCCGGCCGCCATTCAGGACCACGATCCTCGTACCCAGGGTCATTGCCTCGACCTGGTCGTGGGTGACGTAGATCATGGTGCTCTTCAATTCCCGGTGCAGGCGCGCCAGCTCGACGCGGGTCTGCCCGCGCAGGGCCGCATCGAGGTTGGACAGCGGCTCGTCGAACAGGAAGACTTCGGGCTTGCGCACGATGGCGCGCCCGATCGCCACGCGCTGGCGCTGGCCGCCGGACAGCGCCTTGGGCTTGCGCTCCAGCAGGTGCCCGATCTGCAGGATCTCGGCGGCGCGCCGCACCCGCTCCGCGATTTCCGCCTTCGGCACCCTGGCCAGCTTGAGGGCGAAACCCATGTTCTCGAACACGCTCATGTGCGGATACAGGGCATAGCTCTGGAACACCATGGCGATGCCGCGTTTCGCCGGTTCGATGTCGTTGCTGACCCGTCCGCCGATTTCCAGCGTGCCCTCGGTAATGTCCTCGAGTCCGGCGATGATGCGCAGCAGGGTCGACTTGCCGCAGCCCGAAGGTCCGACGAAGACGACGAATTCGCCGTCCTCGATGGTGAGGTCGATGCCCTTGATGACGCTGTTGTTGTCGTATTGTTTCTTGATGCCTCGTAGGCTGACCGATGCCATGTCTGCTCCTGTTTTTTTAGCCTTTGAGACCGCTCGCCGCCAGGAAGCCCTGGGTCACGCGGCGTTGGAACGCGATGTAGGCCAGCCCGACCGGCAGCGCGCCAAGCAGGGCGGCCGCCATCAGCTGGGCGTAGCGCACCCCGAAGGCGTCGTAGGTCTGGGTCAGGCCCAGCGGAATCGTCATCATCTCGTTCGAGGTCACGATGATGAAGGGCCAGAGGAAGTTGTTCCAGGCGCCGATGAAGGTGACGATGGCCATGGCCCAGACGATGTTGCCGGAGATCGGCAGGTAAACGCTCCACAGCACGCGCAAGGGGCCGGCGCCGTCCATCACGGCCGCTTCCCGGAAGTCGGCCGGGATCTGGTCGAAGAACTGCTTGAACACGTAGATCACCACCGGCGACACCACCTGCGGCAACACCAGTCCGGCGTAGCTGTTGATCATGCCGAGCTGGTGCATGGTGCGGAACAGCGGCACCAGCAAGGCCTCGAAAGGCAGCAGGAAGGCCAGCATGGCCAGGCCGAACAGCAGCGAACGGCCGCGGAAACGCAGCTGCGAGAAGGCGTAGGCCGCCATCAGGCTGATCGCCATCGTCACCACGGTGACCAGCAGCGCCACCAGCGCACTGTTGAACAGCCAGCGCGGCATGTTGCCGGCGCTGAGGGTCTTGCGGAAGGCATCCAGGGTCCAGGTCTGGGGCAGCCAGTGGAACACGGCCGACACCGTCTCGTGTTCCGGCCGCAGCGCGGTCGACAGGGCCCAGAGCAGCGGGAAGGCCCACAGGGCCGCCAGCACCACGGCCGCGGTCACCGCCACGACGGTCCAGCCAAGCTGGGAGCGCTGCTTCATGCGCCTCTCCTCATACATTTCTCCTCATGCAGCCCTCCTTGCCAGCAAGCGCGCCAGCAGGGACAGGGCGATGACCACCAGCATGAAGGCCATCGCGACCGCGGCCGCGTAGCCGGCGTCGCTTTGCGTGAAGGCGGTTTCGTACATGTAGTGCAGGGTCACGCGGCTGGTGTTGTAGGGCCCGCCGCTGGTGAGGATATAGGTCTGGCCGAACACCTTGAGCGATGCGATCAGCTGGATCAGCAGCGCCGTGCCGAGCACGGGTTTGAGGGCCGGCCAGGTGATCGCCCGGAACAGCGTGAAGCCGCGCGCGCCGTCGAGCGCGGCCGCCTCGTACAGCTCGGCCGGGATGTTGCGCAGGCCGGCCAGCAGCATCAGCATGTTGAAGCCCACCGTCCACCAGACGGTGCCGATCGCCACCGCCGGCAGCGCCCAGTGCACGTCGGCCAGCCAGGCGCGCTGGCCGCCGACCAGGTGGTTGATCACGCCCGACGAGGGCTGCAGCATCCAGTCCGCGATCAGGGTCATGACCGAGATCGGCAGCACATAAGGAAGGAAGAAGGCGCCCTGCAGCCAGGCCTGGGCCTTCACGAAACGGTGCACCAGCAGCGCCATCACCAGGCCCAGTGCGGTGAGCGGGATCACGGTCAGCAGGGCGAAATAGAAGGTGTTCCAGAGCGAGGCCCAGAACGACGGGTCCTGCACCAGGGTCGCATAGTTGGCCAGGCCCACGAAGGCGCTGGTGCGCGTCAGGCTGCTCTCGGTCAGGCTCAGGTAGAAGGTGTGCAGGGCCGGCACCAGGAAGAACAGCAGGAAGACCAGCACGAAGGGCGCCAGCAGCAGCATGGCGGGCAGGCCTTCGGCGCGCGCGCCACGCTGCAGAACAGAGCCGGGGACGGAACCCGTGGGCACAGGCCCGGCGGCACGCGCCGGCGCCAGCGCCGCCTCGGTCGGACTCGCTGCTTGTCTCAAGATCGGCTTCTCCTTCGGTCACTCACCCGGTTGCTCACTCAGTTGCTCACTCAGTTGCTCAGTAGCGCGGCGGCTTCTTGCGCAGCAGGCGCAAGGCCTCCTTCTCGAACATCTCCAGGGCCTCGGCCGGCGTCAGCTGGCCGGACAGCGCACCCGGCATGAACTTCGAGGCCATCGACTCGACCGGTCCGGCGGCGCCCATGTACCAGCCGTCCGGATCGTAGACCACGTTCTGGGCCGCCTGCGCATACATGGCGTTGGGCATCAGGGCACGCGCCTCGGGCGATTCGGCCACCGGGCGATAGGCCGGCACGTGGCCGCCTTCGGCCCAGCCCAGCGAATGCCGGCTGACGTAGGCGATGAAGGCAAGCACCGCGCTCACCTTCTCGGGCGGCATGGCCCGGCCTTCGTTGGCGGGGATCGCAAAGGCGTGGGAGTCGGTCCAGACGCTGGCGTCCTGGTACAGGCGCGGAAACGGCACGATGCCGTATTCGAAGCCGAGCGTGCCGGCTTTGGTGGTGCGCACCAGTTCCGGCACCTCCCACACACCGTTGATCATGAAGCCCGCGCCGCCGCCCATGAACTGGCTGGTCGAGGCAGGGTAATCCAGGCCCACCGGGCCATAGCCGCTGGTGAACCAGGCGCTGACTTTCGCCAGTTCCTCCTCGCCGGCGCGGCCGTAGGCGAAATGTCCGTTCTCGATCAGCGGCACCTTGCGCTGGGCCAGCAGCGACAGCCACAGGCGCCAGATTGCATACGAGCCCTGGCCCGATTCCATCGCCAGGCCCGCCTTCCCGGTCCGTTCCTTGACCGCGCGGAAGGCGGCGCTCAAGGCCTCGTAGCCGACGATGGGTTTCAGGCGCCCCGCACCGTCGAGCAGCCCGGCCTGGCCGGCCAGGGTCTTGTTGTAGTACAGGACCAGCGGGTGCAGGTCGAGCGGGATCGCATAGTTGGCGCCGGCATAGCGCGATTTTTCCCACTGGCGCGGGAAGTAGTCGCCGCCCTTCAGGCCGGCCGCCGCCAGCTCGCGCTCGCCGATCGGGCGCAGCACGCCGCCGCCGGCGAGGTTGGGCAGGCGCGACAGGTGCACGGTGGCGATGTCCGGCCCCTCCCCGACCACCGACGAGGTGATCAGCTTGGTATAGAAGGGCTCGCCCCACTTGAGCGTGGTGCTGACCACGCGCACTCCGCCCTGGCTGGCATTGAAGCCGTCGATCAGGGCGCGCATGCGCGCGCCGTCGCCACCGCTGAGCAGCGTCCACATCCTGACCTCGACCTGCCCGCGCGCCTGCGCATGCGTCAGCGTCGGCGCGACCAGCATGCCGAGCAGGACCGAAGTTCCGAGAAAACGCCTGCGTTGCACCACTCTGTCTCCATGTCGTTACGGATGGCTGGCCTGTCCCGGCCGCTCCATCGTGCTTCGTATGCGCCCTATTATCGCCCGCATCCGGGCTGACCCGCGCCGGGTACGCCGCCGCGCCCGCGGTGCCCGCCTCATTTCACCAGGGTCGGGCCCCGCACCACCGGCTTGCCGTCCACCCAGTCGAGCCTGTCGATATACAGGAAGCGCCGCTCGCCGCGCTTGCCGTCGGCCCGCAGTTCCCAGGCGTGGTAGGCGATGTAGTCCTGGGCGCCGACCTTGAAGATGGCCTGGTGGCCGGGGCCGTAGAGGCGGCTTTCCGCGTGGCTCTTCAGGAAGGGCGCGTCGCCGACCGGCTCGCAAGGTCCCAGCGGCCCCGCGCAACTGGCGTACCCGGCCGCATAGGAGCCGTCGCCGAAATCGTTGGCCGAGTAAAACAGGATGTATTTACCGTCGCGCAGCACCATGGTCGGCGCCTCGATCACCTTGCCTTCCCAGACACGTCCATTGGTGAGGAGCCGGGTCGGCTGGCCGACCACGGCCAGGCCATCCGGCCTCAGTTCCTGGGCAAAGATATGGGTGGGCATCTGGCAGCAGTTGCCGTCGCTCTTGAAATACAGGTAGATGCGGCCGCGGTCCACGAAGGGGCTGGCGTCGATGGTGCCGCCCAGCTCGGCCTGGCAGACCAGCGGTTTGGCCGCGTCGTCGACGAAAGGCCCGGCCGGCGAATCCGCGACGGCCGCGCCCACGCACTGGCGGTCGGTGGCGAGGTCGTGCGCCGTGTAGTACAGCACGTAGCGTTCACCCAGCTTGAGCACCTCCGGCGCCCAGACGTGCGGCACCTCGGGCCGCACCCAGCTCGCCAGCTTCGGCATCGCGTCGGGCAGCGCGCGCCAGGACTGCAGGTCGGTGGAATGCAGCGTCGGCACGTTGATGCCGTCGCCGTTCGTCCCATAGGCGTAGTAGCCGCCGCCGTCGGGCAGCACGAAGGGGTCCGGGAAATTACCGATCGAACTCGTGGTCGGTTGCCTGTGCACGCAGCCCAGCAGCGCCGCCGCGCACAGGCCGGCAAACAGGGTCGGCAGCGGATTCGGCAACGGATACGGCAGCCTCGTCATGCCCTGCCCTCGCCTGCAGCCGCTGCGTCAGGAAATGTCCACATGTCTTGCTCCTTTTCCTCGCTCCATGTCGTTCGTGCTGCCGGCATATCGCCACCGGCCGCGCATTGCATGGATGAGATCATACGGACGGCTGGCCGCGCTTTCCCATAACGAAATTCACCGGACGTATGCCAAATCCGTATTCGTCGGACGTGCGTGGGGCGCCAGGCCGGCCGCTTCGCGCAGGGCCGCGAGCATCGCTTCGGCTGAGGGCGACAGGTGGTGGCGCTTGCGGGTCACGATGCCGTAGACGTCGGCGCGCAACTTGACCTCGAAAGGCAGCACCGCCAGCGTGCCCGCATCGAGCGCCGCCTGGACCAGCCCCGGTGGCAGCGCGACCACGCGCTCGCTGTCCATCAGCAGCCGCATCACCAGCGGCAGCGACAGGGTTTCGACGATGTCGACCGGCTGCTCCAGGCCGCGGGCGATGAACAGCGCCATTAGCTGGTCGCGCAGGCGGCCCGGCGGCGGCAGGATCCAGGCGGCATTGACCAGGTCCTCGAGCTGCAGGTCGGTGCGCGCCAGCCAGGGATGGCCGGCGCGCACGATCAGGCTGCGCACCTCGTCGGCGAGCGGCTCGAAATCGAGTTCGACACCGGCGGCCGGGTCGTGGATACGGCCGATGACGATGTCGAGCTCGCCGGCGCGCAACTGCTCGACCATGGCGTTGCTGTTGTCGACCGACACCGCGACCTGGATGCGCGGGTTGCGCTCCTTGAGCAGCTTGACCGCCTGCGGCACCAGCGAACTTGCCGGGGACAGGACGCTCCCGACGCTGACACGCCCGCCGAAGCCGGCCTGGCCCTGCATCACTTCCTGGTGCGCCGCATCCATCTCGGCCAGGGCGGCGCTGGCGCGCCGGATCAGGACCTTGCCGTACCAGGTCGGCGCCACCCCGCGCGGCAGGCGCTCGAACAGCGGAACCCCGAGCGCATGCTCGAGTTCGCCGATCAGCTTCGAGGCGCCGGGCTGGGTCAGGCCGGCGGCCTCGGCCGCGTGCAGGATCGAGGCATGGCGCCCGAGCTCGACCAGCAGCACGAGGTGGCGTATCTTGAGATGAAAGCGGATGAACCGGGTGGAGGAGGCGTCTCGCATGCCGCTTTGTGAAATTTATGTCAATAAATCATAGAGCAAGGCTTGCGGCGCCGTCAATTTTGCCTGGGTGAAAGCAGCACCATGGGCTGACCAAGTGTCACTATACGGCAACGCCGGCGTCCCTCGGACCACCGCCACGGGCGTCAGGAGGCCGGCCTCCTGCGCCGGCCAGCCTTGCCGGTGCGAGACGGCATGGGCTGGCGGCGTATCAGAAGGCGACCGAGGACTTCAGGCCGAACACCACGGCATCGGCGTTTCGTGTGTTCGCGCCCGGATGCTTCACGAACTGCAGGTTCGGACGGATGCTGACCGAAGGCAGTGGCGACCAGCTGTAGAACACCTCTGCCGCATACTCATAGCCGTCGCCGACGGCGGTTTGTGCTTGTGGATGCGCTTCGTCGCCGCTGGGCTGATGGTTGGCGCGCCGGCCGTTCGCGTGGGTGGCCCCGATGGCGAGGCCGATCATGTCCCGCGCACGGTCGAAGGCGCCCTTGTATTCCATGCCGAACGCGACCTGGCGATCGGTGGCTGCGGTGAACCTGTCGGCCTGGGTCGCGTTCAGGAACACGGTCGTGCCCTTGCCGCCTGCGCTGCCGGTCACCTGCTGTTCGAGGTTGACGTAGGCGCCGTAGGCGCCGTCGCGCTGGAGGGCGCCTACGCTGCTGGAACCCAGCGGACGGCGCTGCGCGTCCAGCTTCAGATCGGCGCTATCGGACGTGTTGTACCAGGCGCCGATCTTGTAGCTGCCCGGCAAGCCCTTATACAGGCCGACCTTCGGCTGCCAGCCGAATTCCACAGGAATCAAGGCGCCGGTCGTGCCGCCCGGATTGCCCAGGTGCATACCCTTGTGCACGGCGTAGAGATCGTCGACATAGCTCGGGTTGACCTGGTAGACGCCCAGCTGCACGTAGGTTTGCTCCGTGGTCTTCTGCCTGGCGACGCCAGCCCAGACGCTGACCGGCCAGTTGGCCCAGTAGCTGCCGACCAGGTTGCCCGGCTGCGAACCGCAGAACGTCAGGTTCTGGAAGTCGCAGGAAAAAGCGGCGAAGTCGGCGCCGATGGCCATGCGGCCGGCTTTCAGGGTCAGGTCGCCGCCGAGCAGTGATTGCTCGAGGTAGAAGCTGGTCAGGCGCCAGGTCTGGCCGCGGCCGTAGACTTCCTGGACTTGCTGGAAGGTGCCGAGCCGGGCGTCGTTGCTCAGGTTCTTGCCGTTACGGTTGGTGACGGTGGCCTTGAACCTGCCGCCCTGCCAGCCCCACAGCCTGGCCAGGTCGAGCGTGCTGCCCAGCACCCACTGGTCGCTGTAACGGGTCAGGTCGCGGGCGCCGCCCGAGGTGTTGTGCGCGACTTCCGAGGTGTAGCCGAAATCGAAAGCCACGCCGTCGGCAGCCAGGCGGCTGCGCTGCCCGTTCCAGTCGCCGAACAGGTAGGGACTGGCGTCGGCCGCGGCGGCCAGCCCGGGCGCCAGCAGGCCCAGGGAGAAGGCGGCGACGGCGGCCGCGATGGTGGTCTTGCGCGAGATGGTATTCATACTATGCTGTTTCCGGCAATGCGGCGGCCCGGCCGGTACCGGAGCTCCGCCATGCATGCGTGGATGTGTATTGGAATGAGGAAGGATAAAAAGCGCGCGACGGGCAAGGCCGCCGCGCGCTGCTGCTTACTTGAGCTTGGCCGGCTTGGCGGCGGCAGCCGCGACGCCGTCGGGGAGTGCGAAGGCAACCACTTCGTCGCCCATCCTGGTGCCGAGCGAACCGTGGCCCCCGGCCATGACGACCACGTACTGCTTGCCGGTCTTGTCCGACACGTAGCTCATCGGGGTAGCCTGGCCGCCTGCCGGCAGACGTGCTTTCCAGATTTCCTTACCGTTGCTGACATCGTAGCCGCGGATGAAGTAGTCGAGCGTGCTGCTGAGGAAGGTCACGCCGCCGCCGGTGGTCATCATCCCGCCCAGGCTGGGCACGCCCAGGGGCAGGGAGATCGGCACCGGTGCGCTGTCGCGGGTGGTGCCGTTCTTGTGCATCCACACTTTCTTCATGGTCTTCAGGTCGACTGCTGCGACATAGCCCCAAGGCGGCGCCTGGCACGGGAAGCCCAGCGGCGACAGGAAGGGACTGATCTCGACTGCAAACGGGAGGCCGGTCTGCGGTTGCAGGCCCATCTCGCCGCCGGTGCCGCCCTTGGCGTTGGCTTTTTCCCGCGGTACCAGGCGCTCCAGGAAGCCCATGTAATCGGGATTGACGATCAACAGCTGGCGGACCGGGTCGACGGTGGCGCCGCCCCACTCGAAGATGCCCAGCGGGCCCGGGGAAATGATGGCGCCCTTGCCTTTTTCGCCCACGGTTTGCGGCGTGAACGGGCCTTCGTAGCGATGGTTCCTGAAGATGATGCGGCAAGCCAGCTGGTCGAACGGGCTGGTCCCCCACATGTCGGCTTCGCTGATGTTACGCTCGGGCAGGAAGCTCAGGGCCGAATATGGCTGGGTCGGCGAGACCCAGTCGCCGGCAGCGACGTTGGTTGTCGGAACCGGCTTTTCCGGCGCCGGCACGACCAGCGAGCCATCGCGACGGTCGATCACGAAGATGTGGCCGGTCTTGGTGGTTGCCACCACCGAAGGCACTTTCCCTTTCGGGGTATCGATGTCGACCAGGGTCGGCTGGCCACCGATATCCATGTCCCAGATGTCGTGATGCACGGTCTGGTAGACCCAGCGCAGCTTGCCGGTGGCCAGGTCGAGGGCGACGATGGCGCTATTGAAGCGTTCGCCGTTCTTGTTGCGCCTGCCGCCCCAGGTGTCCGGCGTTTCGTTGCCCATCGGGATGTAGACCATGCCCAGCTTCTCGTCGATGCTCGACACGCCCCAGGAGTTGGGCGAGTTGCGTACGTAGGTTTTGCCTTCGGTCAGCGGGTTGGTCTCGTCCGGACGGGCCGGATCCCAGTTCCACACCAGCTTGCCGGTGACCGGATCGTAGCCGCGGATCACGCCCGAAGGTTCGTTAGTCGACTCGTTGTCGGTGACGCTGGCGGCCATCACCACCATGTTCTGCGACACGGCCGGCGGCGAGGTCGGCATCAGCATGCCCCGGGTCTTGACCGGGTGGCCCTTGTACAGGTCGATCACGCCGTTCTCGCCGAAGGATTTGCAGGATTCGCCGGTATCGGCGTTGACAGCGATGAGGGTGCCATCCATGGTCGGCGCGATGATGCGGCGCGGGCATTCCATGGTGGCGGCGTCGGCGCGCGGCGGGGCGCCGTTGAGCGACGGCGCGTTGGCGTCCCAGTAGGACACGCCGCGGCAGATCATGTGCTGGTAATGGGCCGCGTCGCGGTTGATCTTCGGATCGTGGCGCCAGATTTCCTTGCCGGTATCGGGATTGAGCGCGATCACGATATTGTGCGGCGTGCACATATACAGCATGCCATTCACTTTGATCGGGGTCACTTCATTGGCGATTTCACCTGGGTCGGTCGCCCCCTTGAAGTCGCCCGTGTGGTAGCTCCACACCTGTTGCAGCTGGCCGATGTTGGCCGGGGTGATCTGGGCGGCGGGCGCGTAGCGGTCGCCGTGGCCGGAACGGCCGTAGGCCGACCAGTCGTTCTCGGCCACGCCCGCGGCATCGTGCGTGCCGGTGGCGGCCATGTTCTCCGCAGCGACGACGCCGTGGATGTCATGGTAGTCCTGGAACAGCGCGATCACGGCGACCAGCACGGTGACGACGACCGAAGCCAGCAGGGCTTTGCGGCCGGCATCGGCGCCCTCTTCCGGCTTGGCCAGGCGGCGATCGACGAAGGGGAGCAGCAGCCAGACGGCCGCGACAAACCAGATGTCGAGGCGCGGCAGCAGTTGCCACCAGTCGAACCTGACCTCGACCAGGGACCAGATCACGGTGGCGGCCAGGGTGGCGGCCATCAGGCCCAGGGCCGAACGGCGTCGCTTGAGCACAAGGACGCCGGTGGCGACCATGGCAATGCCGGACACGACATAATAGGCCGAGCCGCCGAGGCTGACCAGGTAGATGCCGCCGCCAAGCAGGGCCAGGCCGAGGAGGATGAAAATGGATCCGGTAATCGCCAGCAGCGGTCCGGACCTCGAAGAGGTGTTCATAAGTAACCTAAAGAAATGTTTACAAACAGTATGATATGCTTCCCGCATAGATTTGTAAACTGCATGGTTTCCTAATTTTTTGACAATATTAAATAACTAACAACGTAGACAAGAGACAGCATGAGCAAGGAAGAACGCCCCAAGGTCGGCCGGCCCGCCACTTATACGCCGGACCAGGTGCTCGACCGCCTGATTGGCGCCGCGGTCGACATCCTCAACGAACAGGCGGCCGACGCCGACTTCAGCGTGGCCCAGGTAGCGCAGCGCGCCAAGGTATCGAAACGCACCGTCTACACCGTCATCTCCAGCAAGGAAGAATTGATCGGCCACATCATCCGGCGTGGCGCCCGGGTGGCCACGACCATGCTCGACCTGCCGGTGGCGAGCGCCGCCGATGCGCACGTCGTGCTGGCGCGCTTCCTCGAGGAATGGGTGAACTTCGCCTGCGGCCCCCAGGCGGTGGGGATCTATGTAATGGCAATTCGCGAGCGCAGCCGCTTCCCCGCCATCGGCGAAGCCTACTACCTCAGCCGCAACGAGCACGGCCTGAAGCAGGTGGCCGCCTGGCTCGAACGCATGTGCAGGAAGAACTTCTGTCCGGCGCAGGATCCGCTGATGACGGCCGACCTGGCGCTGACCATGGCCGCCGCCGAGCGCCAGCGCATTCTCGCGCTCGGCATCGACGAGCCGTGGTCTCCGCAACAGCTGAAGGAGCGGATCGACGCCATCCTGCAGTTTGTCTTTCGTGAACCGGCCGCCTGAGCACGGCGGTCACGTATTTTTCAGAAACCAGGAAAAGGAAACAGAGATGATCAAACTGAGCGTGATGTATCCCCACAGCGCCGAGGCAGTCTTCGACCACGCCTATTACCGGGACGTGCACATGCCCTTGCTGAAGCAGCGCATGGGCGCGCATTGCAGGCGCTACAGCATCGACCAGGGAATGAGCGGCGTGACGCCGGGCAGCGCACCGGCCTTCATCGCGATGTGTCACGTGTATTGCGACTCGGTCGAGGCGCTCATGGCGGGCGTGGGACCGCACGCCGCGGAACTGGCGGCCGACCTCGCCAACTTCACCAACGTCGTGCCGGTGCGGCAGATCAGCCAGGTGGTGGACGAGCGGCCCTGAGGGCGCGCTCCGGGGCAGGCGGCGGGCTTCCCCGGGCTGCCCCGACCGTCTTTTTCTCCCCTGCCCTTACACGCCGACCATCGACACCGCCTTGGTGTTCAGGTAGGCCTCGAGCGCCTCCGGGCCGCCTTCGGAGCCGTAGCCCGAGTCCTTGATGCCGCCGAAGGGCAGCTCGGCGCTTGGCGTGGCCGGCTGGTTAATCCACAGCATGCCCACTTCCACGCGGTTCATCAGCAGCTGGGCATTCTTGATCGAGCGCGTGAACGCGTAGCCGGCCAGGCCGTAAGGCAGGCGGTTGGCTTCAAGAATCGCCTCTTCCAGGCTGTCGAAGCCGCGGATCGCGGCGACCGGGCCGAAGGGCTCGTCGTTGAACACGCTCGCTTCCAGCGGCACATCGGCCAGGATGGTCGGCGCGAAGAAGTTGCCGGCCTCGCCGACGCGCTGGCCGCCCAGCGCCAGCACCGCACCCTTGGCCTGGGCATCCTCGACAACCTTGGTCATGGCGCTGACGCGGCGCGCGTTGGCCAGCGGGCCCAGGGTCGTGCCCTCGGCCAGGCCGTCGCCCAGCTTCAGGCCCTCGGCATGCTGCACGAAGGCGCGCGTGAACTCTTCCTTGATGGCGTTATGCACCAGGAAGCGGGTCGGCGAAATGCAGACCTGGCCGGCGTTGCGGAACTTGGCCGCGCCAGCAGCCTTGACGGCCAGCCTGACGTCGGCGTCCTCGGCGACGATCACCGGCGCATGGCCGCCCAGCTCCATCGTCACGCGCTTCATGTGGGCGCCGGCCAGCGCGGCCAGCTGCTTGCCGACGGGGGTCGAGCCGGTGAAGGTGACCTTGCGAATGACCGGGTGCGGGATCAGGTAGCCGGAAATCTCGGCCGGGTCGCCGAACACCAGGCCCACCACGCCCGGCGGGATGCCGGCATCGACGAAGCACTGCAGCAGCGCCGCCGGCGAAGCCGGGGTTTCTTCCGGCGCCTTGCAGAGGAAGGAGCAGCCGGTCGCCAGCGCCGCGCCCAGCTTGCGCACGATCTGGTTGATCGGGAAGTTCCACGGCGTGAAGGCGGCAACCGGGCCGACCGGCTCCTTCAGCACCAGCTGCTGGGCTTTCGGGTTGCGCGACGGGACGATGCGGCCATACACGCGCATGCCTTCGGCGGCGAACCAGTCGATGATATCGGCGCCGGCCAGCGTCTCGCCCTTCGCCTCGACCAGCGGCTTGCCCTGCTCCTGGGTCAGCAGGCGCGCGATGTCGCCAGCGCGCTCGCGCAGCAGGCTGGCGGCGCGGCGCATCGTGGCGGCACGCTCGGCGGCCGGCACGTCGCGCCAGGTCTCGAAGCCCTTCTGCGCCGCGGCCAGCGCACGGTCCAGGTCGGCGATCGATGCATGGGCCACCGTCCCGATCGCCTGCCCCGTTGCCGGGTTGAGTACCGAGATGGTCTTGCCGCCTGCGGCGTCACACCATTCGTTGGCGATGAGGAGACGGGTATCGGGATAGCTGGACGTGGTCATGGCGTATCGGTTCCTGTGTTGGATGAGATAGTGATAATAACCCGGACGCGGGCGCCGTGCACTACCCTGCGCAGCCGCGAGGCCAGCGGCAAGCGTGCAGACGGGCGGCCCCATGAATGGTAAGCTTTGCCGCCAGACATCCCGCTGTCCCTCGTCGGGGCAGCCTTGACCCGTGCTGCATGCCGGCGCCGGTTCGCGCGCGGCCAACGCGGCCAACCCGGCCAACTCGGCCACACCGGGCACGGCGGCACTGCGCGCACATCCGCAGCGATCTGGTTTTGCCCAGGGGCTGCCCTTGCAGGCCCGACGGACAGCCGCTGCCGGCGGGTATTCCCTACATGCCCGGCCCCAGGCAGCCGCGCCGCTTCCGGCCTGCGCCCCACTGTAAAGGACACGTTTCAAGCATGCGTACCGTTTTTCTCCGCTTCCTCCTTCTCCTTTCGCTCGCACTGAGCCTGCCGGCGGGCGCCGTCCTGCCCGTGGTCCAGAAGCCTGCCCCCGCCGCGGCCGCTCCCGCCGTCCTGCCCGACCCGCTTGGCCGGGAAACCCCGCGCTCGATGATCTCGGGCCTGATCGGCGCGCTGGCCGAGCACGACTACGACCGCGCCGCCCAGTATTTCGACCTGCCCGCGAACAGCAACCGGCAGCGCGTCAACGCCGCCAGCCAAGCGCGCGCCTTCCAGGCCCTGCTGGACAATGGCGGTTCGCTGGAGCCCTACGCCGTGCTGTCGAACGAGCTTGTGGGCCGCATCGACGACGACCTGCCCATCGACCAGGAGCACGTCGGCCAGATCGGCATCCAGGGTAAGAGCGTGCCGGTGCTCCTGACGCGCAGCGAGGACGAGGGCAAGCAGGTCTGGCGCATCTCGCAGGACACGATGGAGCAGATCGCCGCGGCGACCCGGCGCACCGTGGCGGCCCAGGCCGGCCAGCAGGAAGAGTTCACCGTTGCCGGTGCGCCCCTGAAGGACTGGGGACTGCTGATCGGTCTCGGCGTGCTGATCTTCGGCGGCCTGTGGATGGTGGCGGCGCTCATGGTCGCGGTCATGCGGCGCCTGGTGGCCGACCCCGCGACGAATGGCCTGTACCGCTTCTTCGAGGCGGCCCTGCCGCCCCTGAGCCTCCTGATCGCCGTCTTCGTGTTCTTCGGCTGGGCCGAGCGGCTGCCGGTCGCCATCGTCGCGCGCCAGACCCTGCTGCGCTATACCGGCATCATCTCGGTGGTCGCCTTCGTCTGGTTCGGTCTGCGCCTGGTCGACGCCACCGCCGAACTGGCGATCGTGCGCATGCAGCAGCGCCAGCGCCGCCAGGTCGTCTCCGTCATCACCCTGCTGCGGCGCACCGCCAAGGTGCTCCTGCTGCTGTTCTCCGGGATCGGCATCCTCGACACCTTCGGCATCGACGTCACCACCGGGATCGCGGCGCTGGGCATCGGGGGGATCGCCCTGGCCCTGGGCGCGCAGAAGACCGTGGAGAACCTGGTCGGCAGCGTCACCGTGATTGCCGACCGCCCGGCGCAGGTCGGCGACTTCATCAAGGTCGGCGACATCATCGGCACGGTCGAGGACGTCGGCATCCGCTCCACCCGCATCCGCACCCTGGAGCGCACCCTGGTGACCATTCCCAACGGCGACCTGTCGGCGCGCCAGATCGAGAACTTCGCGCCGCGCGAGCGCTTCCTGTTCAACCCCGTCATCGCGGTCGACTACCGGGCGCCGTCGGCCAGGCTGCGCGAGGCGATCGGCATCGTCCAGCAAATCGTGAAGGAACACGAGTACATCGGCGAAGGCGCCCGCGCCCACCTCGGCCGGATCAGCGAACGTTCCTTCAACATCGAAGTTTTCGCCTACATCGAGGTGCTCGACTTCGAACACAGCGTGCGCATTCGCGAGGAGCTGCTGCTGGCTATCTACGAGCGTCTGGAAGCGGCCGGCATCGGCCTGGCCTTCCCGGCCCAGACCATCGAGTTTTCACCGGAGCCGCTGCGCGCGATCGGCGCGCGGGAGGCGGCCGGCGCAGAGCGGGACGCAAGACGGGACGTCAAGGCGCGCTGATACCTGACAGGAGGCGTCAGCCGAGCAGCCCGTGCCGCGCCGCCTGCTTCACCCAGCCGGGATACTCGGTCATCAGGAGGTCGTACAGCTCGGCATCCGAGTGCTCGTCGGGACTGGCGACCGAGAAGAAGTCGGCATTGTCGACCAGCCGGCCATCGAGATCGTCGAGCTTTTCCAGGAAGGGGAAGTCGGAGTCGGCGAAACTGGCGAGCCGTTTGGCTTTCGACTTCCTGCCCTTGCCGATGCCCATGAACTGCCAGAAGATCGGTTCGCGGCTGGCCCAGCGCAGCTGGCGCTCGGTGAGCGGCTGGTCGGAGGTGCTGCCATCGGTGACGAACATGACGTAGACCGGCAGCGCGGCCTTGAGCGGCTGCTTGCGTTCGCCGCCCCGGGAATCCGGGAAATAATGCCGGCGCACCGCTTCCATCGCCGCGCCGTAGCGGGTGTCGCCTTCCAGTGGATGGCGCTCGATCATCCGTCCAACGTAGTCCGACCAGTTGCCCAGGCCCATGGGCGCGCCGCGGTGCACGTTCCTGCCGAACAGGAAGACGTCGATCTCCCCGTCGTCGTCGAAGCGGCAGCCCAGCGCCAGGATGCGCTCGGCGAAGCGCTGCACCAGTCCCTTGCGGTACAGGGTGCTCATCGAGCCGGAAATGTCGAGAACCAGGCAGACCCGGGCGCGGTGCTGCTCGAGCCCGACCTTGGCCAGCGACACGCCGGCCGACTTGACCAGGCTGACGAGCTGGGGCGCAGCCTGCTCGACGCGCTTTTCCAGGCTGACGACAGCTGCCGGCCGGCCCGCGGCGGGTGACGGCGATGGTGATGGTGATGCCGGTGCTTCCACGTCGGCGCCGAAATGCGTCACCAGGGCCGCCAGCCCGCCATTGAAACCCTGGCCCACCGCCATGAAGCGCCATCCCCCGTCCTTGCGGTAGAGTTCGCCCAGCATGACGGCCTGCTCGGCCGCGAAGTCCTGGCCCGTGAAATCGAAGCGCGCGAACTCGCCGCCCTGCGCCACCAGGCGCAGGTGGCCCGAGCGCAGCTGCGACATCACGCCGCCGCCATCGACGCTGGCGGTGACGACGACCCGCTCCACCGTCGCCGGCAGGCGCCCGAGCTCGAAGGCGAAGCCCTCGCCGTCGGCGCCGACCGCCGCCTTGCGCACGCCGCCGCAGGGGCTGACAGGCTGGTTGAAGAAGGTCATGTAGCGCTCGTCGACCAGCTTGCCGCCGGCGTCGAGCGCGAAACAGGCGAAGTCGAGCGGCAGTCCGGTTGCGGACAGGCCGGCCTGCAGGGCGCCGGCCGGCGCATGGTCCGCCAGCGGCAGGCGCTCTCCTCGTTTCAGTTGCTTCATCCGTCCTCCATGTGCTCAGGCAGCCGGGCGAAGCCGGCATCGATTGTAAAGGGCGATCAGAACAGCTCGAGGTTCGGCGACGGTGCAGGCGCCCTGGCGCGCGGCGCGGCCGGCGCCGGCCAGTCGCGCATGCGCTCCGCCGGATAATGGCGCAGGAAGCTGTACGCCATGTCGGTGCTGCGGCAGGCCAGCCAGTCTTCGACCTCGTCCTGCGGCAGGATCACCAGCGAACGCTTCTCGTCGCCCGGCTTGTGCATGCGGCGCATCAGCGGGTGGTCGTCGGCGTTGATGGTGATCTGGGTGAACGAGGACTGGACGCTGCCGTCCGGTTCCTGCCAGTCGCGCCACAGTCCGGCCACGAAGAAGAGCGATTCGTCCGCCATGCCGATCGCATGGCGCACGGCGCGCCCGCTCTCGTAGCAGGGTTCGTAGAACCAGGCCATCGGCACCGCGCACAGCTGCAGGCGGCGCCAGGCCGGGGCAAACGAACGCCGCTCGACCAGCGACTCGGCGCGCGCGTTCATGGTGTCGAAGGGCTTGATCTCGGGCGGGATGTGGCGCCGCGGGACCATGCCATAGCTCGCCAGGCAGGCCTCGGGCCGCCTGCCGGGACTCGCGCGCAGGATGGGCGCGACGTAGTCCTTCCAGGTTTCTTCCGGCCAGCGCCAGTCGGCCGGCAGGTCGCTGAAGGCGCCGATGGTGCCGAACCTGCCGAACTGTTCGGGCGTGGGCGGACGGTAGTTGACGCACATGGGACGAACCGGATCAGAAACCTTCGAACACGGTATCGAGGTGGGTGACGTTCGGCGGGGCGTCGAAGCAATGGCCAACCAGGCGGCGCCATTCCTGGAAGTCCTCGCTGCCCCGGAAGTGGACGGTATGGTCCTCAAGCGTTTCCCAGCGCATCAGCAGGCGGTAGGCGCGCGGGTTCTCGATGCCGCGCTGGAGCTGCATGCCGGCGCAGCCGCGGGCACGCTGGAACAGCGGCGTTGCCTGGCGCACGGCGGCCTCGAATTCGGCCTCCATGCCCGGCTTGATCAGAATTTCTGCGCTCTCGAATACCATCGGCTCTCCTGTCCTTCCTGATATGGCTGATATTGCCGATATTGCTGGTAATTCCCGGGTACGCACGCGGTGCGCGCCCGGGACGATTATGCCACGGCGGAGAGCTGACGGCAGGCGGTCAGCCTTGCTAGAAGTGATACTGCGCCTTGACCATCGGCGTCCGTGCAGTGGCACCGGGGATCGTACGGCTGTCGTTGCCGAACTTGTTCTTCCAGTACTGGTAGGCCACACCCGCCCGGAAGCGCTTGGGTTTGGCGTCGAACAGCACGCCGACATCGAGCATCAGCTGCATGTCGATGTTGGTCTCGGCCGCGGTGTCCCGTCCGAACTCGTTCTTGCCCTTGGCGCCGATGAAGTTCGCATAGCCTTCGAACGACAGCCTGTTTGATGCCAGCGGGAAGGCCCAGACCACGCCCAGCATCGGATGGGTATCGTAGCGGTAGCGCGGCGTGGCCACTCCTGTGAAGCTGCTGTAGGGCGCGTTGCTCTCCCACAGTCCGTAGATGCCGATATTGAGCATGCCCGGCACGTCGAACATGAAGGTCGGTCCGGCCACCACCATGCGCTTCTTGGAGTTGTAGCCGGCGTCGTTCTTGGTGTTGACGTCGAAGCCCAGGGTCAGGCCGGCGTCGCGCAGGGGGCCGAAGCGCAGCGGCGTGCCGCCGACCTTGCCCCATTCGACCGTATGCCGGTACACCAGGTAGAACTCCTGCGCGCCCGAGGACGCTCCCTTCGAGGACGGATCGGTCTTGTCGGACAGGAGCACGTCCAGGTTCGCGAAGTTGGTCCCGTACTTGTAGCCGCTGACATGGTTCAGCTGGATGATGTCCTTGCTGATGTCGTTGGCATTGAAGGGCTCGGCGAAGCGCTTGCCGGTGCGGTAGCCGATCGAGGTGTCGCTCCAGTCGGCCGCCTGGACTGCGCAAGCCGCACCGAGGCCCAGGGCGATGCCGGCGATCTTGACGATATTCATGGTAGCGCGCTTCATGCCTTGCTCACCTGTGCGACGGAATGTTCCATGCCGCCGTGTTCTTCATGGCTCGCGGCCGGCACGCCGCGCGTGCCGTTGAAGAACAGGTTCAGCGTCACCGCGGCCACCGCGGTCAGGAGGATGCCGGATTCCAGCAGCGGATGCAGGCTGTGCGACATCTGCTGGGCCCAGCGCGGCGCCACCAGCGGGATCAGGCCGAAGCCGATCGATAGCGCGACGATGTAGAGGTTGAAACGGTTGCCCTGGAAGTCCACCCGCGTCAGGATGCGGATACCGGCCGCCGCCACCATGCCGAACATCACCAGCCCGGCGCCGCCCAGCACGAACTGGGGAATCGCCTCGACCAGCGCAGCCATCTTCGGCAGCATGCCCAGGACGATCATGATGATGCCGCCCGCCACGCAGACCCAGCGGCTTTTCACGCCGGTGACCGCGACCAGGCCGACGTTCTGCGAGAAGCTGGTGTGCGGGAAGGTATTGAAGACGCCGCCGATCAGGGTGCCGAGGGCGTCGGTGCGCAGGCCGGCCGCCAGTTGCGACTGGTCGATCTTCTTGCCCGTCATGTCGGACAGGGCCAGGAACATGCCGGCAGACTCGATCATGACGACCACCATCACGACGGTGAGCGTGAGGATCATGACGATGTCGAAGGTCGGCATGCCGAAGGCGAAGGGCGTGACCAGCTCGAACCAGTTGGCCTTGCCGACTTTATCGAAGTGCATCTTGCCGGCGGCATAAGCCACGCTGCAGCCGGCCACGATGCCGAGCAGGATGGAGATGTTGCAGACGAAGCCGCGCGCATACTTGACCAGCCCCAGCACGACCACCAGCACGAAGGCTGCGATCGCCATGTCGTCCAGGGCGCCGTAGGCGGGATTCGGCGTCATCGGGACCGGTCCGGCCAGTTTCAGTGCGGGGGCCGCGACGGTTTCCGGCATGGCCGCTGCCGAAGCCGCGGCGGCCGCCTTCGCGTCGTCCACCATGGTCGCCAGGCGCGCCACGTCGACGGTCTGGGCCGCCGAGTCCGGGCCGCCCATGGCCCAGCCGACCCCGACCCGCATCAGGCTGACGCCGATGACCAGGATGATGGTGCCGGTGACCACGGGCGGAAAGAAGCGCAGCATGCGGCTCATCAGGGGCGCGATGAGGATCGCCAGCAGGCCGGCGCCGATGCCGGCGCCGAAGATGGCGCGGGCGCCGTCGACCCCGGGCACGGCGTTCGCGATCGCCACCATCGGCCCGACGGCGGCGAAGGTGACGCCCATCATGACCGGCAGGCGGATGCCGAACCAGGAACCCAGTCCGAAGGACTGGATCAGGGTCACCAGGCCGCAACAGAACAGGTCGGCCGAGATCAGCATCGTGACCTCCGCCGGCGACAGTTTCAGGGCGCGTCCCACGATCAAGGGTACGGCGATGGCGCCGGCGTACATGACCAGTACGTGCTGCAGGCCGAGCGCGCTCAAGCGCCCGAGCGGCAGCCGCTCGTCCACCGGATGGCGGCTTTGATGTTTCATGCTTGTCTCCTGATTATTATTGACGTATGTCTGCAACCAAAGAATGCATGCTGCTTGCCGGGCGAGGGCCAGGCAGTACCGCGCGCGGTACCGGCCCGCCATCCGGTGGGGGCCAGGTTCTTACTCGACCGGCGCGCCCTCTTCGTACCAACGCTTGAGCAAGTCCCGCTCTCCGGCGGTGATCTGGGTCGCGTTATTCAGTGGCATGACCTTCAGCACCACGGTCTGCTGGTACATCTGCTGTGCGTGGCGCTTGATCGAGGCCGGGGAATCGAAGGCGATGCCCTTGCTCTGCACCTGGGCCGAGTGGCACATCGCGCAGCGCTGGTCGATCACGCCCTTGACCTGCTGGAAGCTGACCGTGTGGGCAGTGGCGCCGCCGGCGGCAGCTGCGGGGGCTGCCGCTGCAGCGCCGCCTGCCGGGGCGGCAGCCTGGGGCGCAGCGGCCATGACCGGCTCGACCGGCTCGGGCTTGGGCGTCAGCCAGACCACCATCGCCACCAGGGCCGCCACGCCGGCCATCGCATGTTCCCAGGGCACGCGCTTGCCTTGCACCAGGGCCTTGTGGCGGGCGACGAAGCTGTGCCGCACCAGGGCGCCGGCCAGCATCAGCAGCACCAGCACGACCCAGTTGTGCTCGCCCGAGTACAGCCAGCCGTAGTGATTCGAGAGCATGGCGATCAGCACCGGCAGCGTGAAATAGGTGTTGTGCACGCTGCGCTGCTTGGCGCGCCAGCCGTAGATCGGGTCGACCGGCTGGCCGGCCTTGAGCTGGGCCACGACCTTGCGCTGGCCGGGAATGATCCAGAAGAAGACGTTCGCGCTCATCGCGGTGGCGAGCATGGCGCCCACCAGCAGGAAGGCGGCGCGGCCGGCGAACAGCTGGCAGGCCAGCCAGGCGGCGAAGACGACGAAGACGAACACACAGGCGCCGACGATCAGGTCGCCGTTCTTCCTGCGTCCGAAGGCGCGGCAGATGATGTCGTAGACGAACCAGAACGCGACCAGGAAGCCGAGCGCGGTGGCGACGGCGGCGCCGGACGACCAGTCGTGGACCGTGCGGTCGACCATGAAGGTGCCGGCATTGAACAGGTAGAGCACCGTGAACAGGCCGAAGCCGGACAGCCAGGTGGCATAGCTCTCCCAGTAGAACCAGTGCAGGTTCTCGGGCATGGCCTTGGGCGCCACCAGGTATTTTTGCGGATGGTAGAAGCCGCCGCCGTGCACGGCCCAGAGCTCGCCGTCGACGCCCTTCTGCACCAGGTCCGGCGCAGTCGGCTTGTTCAGCGAGTTATCGAGGAAGACGAAATAGAAGGATGCGCCGATCCAGGCAATCGCCGTGATGACGTGGGTCCAGCGCAGCAACAGGTTGACCCAGTCGAGCAGGTAGGTTTCCATAGAGCCTCAAGCGAAAAGGAAGTACGGCGTCCATGAACGCTGTACTGTCCCATCACCACAGCGGGCTCTGTGAGGGGCGATCATCGCAACCATCGGCGGCAGACTGGGTCCGCGTGCCGATGCGCTCCGCGGCGACGAAAATAACTGTATACGATCCTGCTAAGTTTGCATAACAGTTTTTTTATCTTTTTGAAATTAACCTAGGAACCGCGGTAGGTCGAGTAGGCCCAGGGGCTGACCAGGAGCGGCACATGGTAGTGGCCGGCCGCGTCGGCGATGCCGAACTCGATCGGCACTTCGTCGATGAAGGCCGGCTCCGGCAGTTCCACGCCGCGCGCGCGGAAATACTTCGCCACCGAAAACACCAGGCGGTAGCGCCCGCTCGCCATGGCGGCTGCATCGAGCAGCGGGCCGCCATCGGTGCGGCCGTCGGCGTTCAGTTCGAGGGTCTTGATCGTGGTGGTGGTGGCGGCGGCGCCGGCGCCGTCGATCCGCTGCAGGCTCACGCGCATGCCGGCGGCCGGGCAGCCGTGCATGAGGTCGAGCACGTGGGTGCTGAGGTGTCCCATAAGTCTCCTTGTTGAATGGGGCCGGCCCTGGTCGGGCGGCTGGATTGCATACACTTTTTGTTTTCAACTTTGAAAAAAGTGTATACACTTCAGACACGATGTCAACAATTTATTCTTTTAAACGAGCCTCCGACCGAGCATGAGCCGCCCCCGCCCGCCCCTGAAAATCGTCCTGCCGCCGGTCGATGCGCCCGACGCCCTCAAGGCCCAGGACGAGGCCGCCGCGCCGGCGGCCAGCGCCACCCAGCGCATCGTCGACGCGATCACGAACGCCATCGCCGACCGCCGCCTGATGCCCGGCACCAAGTTGTCGGAGCAGAAGATCGGCGACATCTTCAAGGTCTCGCGCACCGTGGTGCGGCAAGCCTTCAACCAGCTCAGCCGCGATCGCCTGGTGGTGCTCGAGCCCGCGCGCGGCGCCTTCGTGGCCACGCCGACGGCCGAGGAAGCGCGCGACGTCTTCGAAGTGCGCGAAATCCTGGAGACGGCGGTCACGAAACAGCTGTGCGCGACCATCACCGACGAGCAGATCCGCCAGCTGCGCGCGCATCTCGAGCTCGAGCGCGCGGCCGTGACCGGCACCGAGGTATCGGGCCGCACCCGCCTGCTGGCCGACTTCCACATCGTGCTGGCGCAGATGCTGGGCAACGGGGTGCTGGTCCAGATGCTGAACGAGCTGCTGACCCGCTCTTCCCTGATCGCGCTGATGCGCCAGTCGACCCAGTCGGCCGAGGAGTCGCTCGACGAACATGTCGCCATCGTCGACGCCTTCGAACGGCGCGACGCCAAGGCCGCCGTGCGCCTGGTCGGCAAGCACCTCGCCAACGTCCAGCACAACCTGAACCTCGACCCCCAGCGCGTCGACCTGGCCGAGATCCTGAAGCGCTGACCCATCAACCCTGAACCCGAGCCGACCATGACCCCAACCTATCCACGCGACCTGCAGGGCTACGGCGCAAACGCGCCCCATGCCGACTGGCCGGGCCGCGCGCGCGTCGCCGTGCAGTTCGTCCTGAATTTCGAGGAAGGCGGCGAGAACAGCGTGCTGCACGGCGATGCCGGCAGCGAGCAGTTCCTGTCCGAGATGTTCAACCCCGCCGCCTTCCCGGCGCGCCACCTGAGCATGGAAAGCATCTACGAGTACGGGTCGCGGGTCGGGGTCTGGCGCATCCTGCGCGAGTTCGAACGGCGCGGCCTGCCGCTGACCGTGTTCGGCGTCGGCATGGCGCTCGAACGCTGCCCCGACGTCACCGCGGCCTTCCGCGAACTGGGGCACGAGATCGCCTGCCACGGCTGGCGCTGGATCAGCTACCAGAACGTGGACGAGGCGACCGAACGCGAGCACATGGCGCGCGGCATGGAGGCCATCGAACGCCTGACCGGCGAGCGCGCGCTCGGCTGGTACACGGGACGCGACAGCCCGCACACGCGGCGCCTGGTGGCCGACTATGGCGGCTTCGAGTACGACAGCGACTACTACGGCGACGACCTGCCCTTCTGGCTGCGCGTGCCTCGCAGCGACGGCAGCGAGGCGCCGCAGCTGGTCGTGCCCTATACCCTGGACTGCAACGACATGCGTTTCGCCCTGCCCCAGGGCTTCTCGCACGGCGATCCTTTCTTCTCTTACCTGCGCGACGCCTTCGACGTGCACTACGCCGAAGGCGAAGAGCGTCCGTCCATCATGAGCATCGGCATGCACTGCCGCCTGCTCGGACGCCCGGGCCGCTTCCTCGCGCTGCAGCGCTTCCTCGACTACATCGGCCAGCACGAGCGCGTGTGGGTCGCCCGCCGCATCGACATCGCGCGCCACTGGAAGCGCACCCATCCCTTCGACCCGGCTACGGCCTTTCTCTGGACGTAACATGCTGACCCCTGACATGCTGACTCTTGACCGTCTCAACGCCGCCGACGAGGCGCAATTCACCGCCCTGCTCGACGGCGTCTACGAACACTCGCCCTGGATCGCGGCGCGCGCCTGGCAGCGCCGCCCCTTCGCCAGCCTGGCGCAGCTCAAGCACGCCCTCATCGAAGCGGTGCGCACGGCGCCGGGCGAAGCCAAGCTCGGCCTGATCCGGGCCCACCCCGAGCTGGCCGGCAAGGCCATGGTGTCGAAGTCGCTCACCGCCGAATCGACCAACGAGCAGAACAAGGCAGGCCTTACCGACTGCACGCCCGAGGAATTCGCCACCATCCAGCGCCTGAACGCGGACTACAACGCGAAGTTCGGCTTCCCCTTCATCCTGGCCGTGCGCGGCCCGCGCGGCGCCGGCCTGCCCAAGCGCGAGATCATCGCGACTTTCGCACGCCGCCTGGCCAACCAGCCCGACTTCGAGCTGGCCGAAGCCCTGCGCAACATCCACCGCATCGCCGAAATCCGCCTGAACGACAAGTTCGGCCACGAGCCGGTGCTGGGCAACCTGGTCTGGGACTGGGCAGAAGCGTTGGCTGCGCACAGCGACCCGGGCTACGCGGAACGCGGCGAGCTGTGCGTCACCTACCTGACCGAGGCCCACCGCGCCTGCGCGGCGCAACTGGCGCGCTGGATGCGCGAGGACTGCGGCTTCGACGAAGTGAACATCGACGCCGTCGGCAACGTGGTCGGGGTCTACCATGGCACGGACAGGGAAGCGAAACGCCTGCTCACCGGCTCGCACTACGACACCGTGCGCAACGGCGGCAAGTACGACGGCCGCCTGGGCATCCTGGTGCCGATGGCCTGCGTGCGCGAGCTGCACCGCCAGGGACGCCGCCTGCCCTACGGCATCGAGGTGGTCGCCTTCGCCGAAGAGGAAGGCCAGCGCTACAAGGCCGTGTTCCTCGGCTCGGGCGCCCTCACCGGGCAGTTCAACCACGCGTGGCTGGATCAGCAGGACGCCGACGGCATCGCCATGCGCGCCGCCTTCGAACAGGCCGGCCTGCGCGCCGAGGACATCGCGGCCCTGAAGCGCGATCCGGCGCGCTACCTCGGCTTCGTCGAGGTCCACATCGAACAGGGCCCGGTGCTGAACGACGCCGACCTGCCGCTGGGCGTGGTCACCTCGATCAACGGCAGCGTGCGCTTCTTCGGCGAGATCGTCGGCACCGCCTGCCACGCGGGCACCACGCCGATGACGATGCGGCGCGACGCCGCCGCCGCGGCCGCCGAACTCGTGCTCTACGTCGAGGAGCGTGGCGCCGCCGTCCCCGACCTGGTGGCCACCGTCGGCATGCTGGAAGTGCCCAACGGTTCGATCAACGTGGTGCCGGGGCGCTGCCGCTTCAGCCTCGACGTGCGCGCCACCACGAATGACGTGCGCGACGCCTGCGCGCGCGACATCCAGGAACGCCTGCGCGCGATCTGCGCGCGGCGCGGCCTCGAATTCACGCTCGAAGAATCGATGCGCGCCGCGGCCGCGCCCTGCGATCCCGCCCTGCGCCAACGCTGGGAGCACGCGGTCGACAGCCTCGGCCTGCCGGTATTCCGCATGCCGAGCGGCGCCGGACACGACGCCATGATGCTGCACCAGATCATGCCCCAGGCCATGCTGTTCCAGCGCGGCCTGAACGCCGGCATCAGCCACAACCCGCTGGAAGCGGTCACCAACGACGACACCGAACTGTGCGTGTTTGCCTTCCAATCCCTCCTCCACCAACTTGCCACGGACCCGACATGACCACGACTAGCCCTTACGAGACCCTCGACGCCTGGATCGACGCCCATTTCGACGAGGAGGTGCGCTTCCTGCAGGAGCTGGTGCGCGTCCCGACCGACACGCCGCCGGGCAACAACGCACCGCACGCCGAGCGCACCACCGAGCTGCTGCGCGCATTCGGCTTCGAGGCCGAGCAGCATGCGGTCCCGGCGCCGGTGGTGCAGGAGGCCGGCCTACAGACCATCACCAACCTGGTGGTGCGCCGAAAATATAACGATACGGGTCGTACCGTGGCCCTGAACGCCCACGGCGACGTGGTGCCGCCGGGCGAAGGCTGGACCCATCCGCCCTACGGCGCCGAGATCGCGGACGGCAAGCTGTATGGCCGCGCCGCCGCCGTCAGCAAGTGCGATTTCGCCACCTTCACCTTCGCCACCCGCGCCCTCGAAGCCCTGGGCGCCCCGCTCAAGGGCGGCGTCGAACTCTACTTCACCTACGACGAGGAATTCGGCGGCGAACTCGGTCCGGGCTGGCTGCTCGAGCAGGGCATCGTCAAGCCCGACCTCCTGATCGCCGCCGGCTTCAGCTACCAGGTCGTCACCGCCCACAACGGCTGCCTGCAGATGGAAGTCGCGGTGAACGGCAAGATGGGCCATGCGGCGGTCCCGGAAACGGGCGTGGACGCGTTGCAGGCAGCGACCCGCATCCTGGTCGCGCTCTACGAGCAGAACCGCATCTACAAGGGCACCCGCAGCCAGGTCAAGGGCATCAACCACCCCTACCTGAACGTCGGCCTGATCGAAGGCGGCACCAACACCAACGTGGTGCCGGGCAAGGTCGTGCTCAAGCTCGACCGCCGCATGATCCCCGAGGAGAACCCGGTCGAGGTCGAAGCGGCGCTGCGCAAGCTGATCGGGGACGCCGTGGCCGACTGCCCGGGCATCTCGATCGAGATCCGCCGCCTGCTGCTGGCCAATGCCCTGCAACCCCTGCCGGGCAACCAGCCCATGGTCGAGGCCCTGTCGCGCCACGCCAGCGCCGTGTTCGACGAACCGGTCGAGGCGGCAGGCACCCCGCTGTACACCGACGCGCGCCTGTTCGGCGAGCGCGGCATCCCGGCGGTGCTGTACGGCTGCGGCCCGCGCACGGTCGGCGAAAGCAATGCCAAGCGTGCCGACGAACACATCGACCTGGAAGACCTGCGCCGCGCCACCAAGGTGGTCGCGCGTACGCTGTTCGATCTGCTGGACTGAGCCGGACGGAGTGAACAAAACGGGCGCCGCGAGGCGCCCGTTGTTCTTTGTACCCCGTGCTGAAGCGTCGTAGGGTGGGCACTCCGTGCCCACGCGTTACGTACGTGGCCGGCAGTCACATGCCGCGATATTTCGCCCGCAAAGTGTGCGATGGACGCAGACCGGGCCGAGGTTGAAGTTGGCGGGCGATCAGTGTCGACCAACGCAGAAAGGATACGCGCGTAACGCGTGGGCACGGGGTGCCCACCCTACGACGCAAAGACTGAAACAAAACGGGCGCCTCGCGGCGCCCGTTGCTTTTGATGCGAGGTCTTTACTTCACATCACCCACCCGCGCCACGTGCAGCAGGTTGGTGCTGCCGGCATGCCCCGAGGGGAAGCCCGCAACCACCACCACGTCGTCGCCGGGCCCGGCCAGGCCGTGCTCCCGGGCTGCGCGCACGCCGTCGGCCACCATCTCGTTCAGGGTGGGTGCTTCCGCGAAGCGCAGCGGGTGCACGCCCCAGGCCAGCGCCAGGCGGCGCGCGATGCCCATGTCCGGCGTCAGCGCCAGGATGGGCACGGCGGGCCGCTCGCGGCTGGCGCGCAGGCAGCTCGCTCCGCTCGCGGTATAGGCGACGATGGCCGCCGGTGCGATCAGGCTGGCGACGCGGCGCAGCGCGCAGCAGATCGCATCGGCCGTGGTCGCCTCGGCCGGGGTATGGCTGGCGTCCAGGCCGGTGCGCCAGCGCGGATCGCGCTCGACCTCGCGCATCACGTCGTCCATCACCGTCACCGCTTCCACCGGATACTGGCCCGATGCCGATTCGGCCGACAGCATGACGGCATCGGCCCCTTCGTAGATCGCGCTGGCCACGTCCGAGACTTCGGCCCGGGTCGGCACTGGCGCCGCCACCATCGATTCGAGCATCTGGGTGGCGACCACCACCGGGCGCCCGGCGGCGCGCGCCGCATGCACGATGCGGCGCTGCAGGACCGGCACCTGCTGCGGCGGCAGCTCCACGCCGAGGTCGCCGCGCGCGACCATGATGCCGTCGGACAGCGCGACAATTTCCTCCAGCGCATCGATGGCGGCCGGCTTTTCCAGCTTGGCCATGATCCAGGCGCGCTTGCCGACCAGGGCGCGCGCCTCGCGCACGTCCTCGGGGCGCTGCACAAACGAGAGCGCCACCCAGTCCACGCCCAGCTCCAGGCCAAAGGCGAGGTCGGTCCGGTCCTTGGCGGTCAGCGGCGAGATCGGCAACACCACGCCGGGCACGTTGACGCCCTTGCGGTCGGACAGCACGCCGCCGACCAGCACGGTGGTGTCGGCGTAGTCGGGCCCGCAGGCATCGACACGCAGGCGCAGCTTGCCGTCGTCGAGCAGCAGTTCCGCGCCGGGATGCAGCGCGGCGAAGATCTCGGGGTGCGGCAACTGGGCGCGGGTGCCGTCGCCTACGGTCGCGTCCAGGTCGAGCCGGAAGGGCGCGCCGGCTTCCAGCAGGGCCTTGCCGCCGGCCAGGCTGCCGACGCGCAGCTTCGGGCCCTGCAGGTCCATCAGCACGCCGATCGGGCGCTTGACTTCGCGCTCGACCGCGCGAATCGCCTCGTAGCGCGCGGCGTGGTCGGCATGGCTGCCGTGGCTGAAGTTCAGGCGGAACACGTCGGCGCCCGCCAGGGCCAGCGCAAGTATGCGCTCATGGCTGGAACTGGCGGGGCCGAGGGTGGCGAGGATGCGGGAACGGCGTTGGCGTAGCATCGGGACTCCTGTGGTCTGAAAAAAGACAGGCACGGGCGTGGGCTCGTACCTGCAAGACAGAAAGCAGAAAAGCGGAGACGGGGCCTCAGGTGACAACTCAGGTGACAAGAATAGCCCGGAAGTCGTTCACGTTGGTCAGCGTCGGTCCCGTCACCAGGGCGTCGCCCAGCCGTCCGAAGAAACTGTGGGCGTCGTTGTCGTCGAGGCTGTCGCGCGGCGGCATGCCGGCTGCCCAGGCGCGCGCCAGGGTGTCCGGCGCCAGGAATGCGCCGGCCACCTCCTCGGCGCCGTCGACGCCGTCGGTGTCGGCCGCCACCGCATGGATGCCGGCGGCGCCATTCAGGGCGATTCCCAGCGCCAGCAGGAACTCGACGTTGCGCCCGCCGCGCCCGCCGCCGCGCAGCGTCACCGTGGTCTCGCCGCCCGACAGCAGCACGCAGGGCGCGCCCGCCGGCTGCCCGTGGCGGCGCGCCTGCAGCGCGATCCCCGCCATGACCCTGGCCACCTCGCGCGCCTCGCCCTCGATGCTGTCGCCGAGGATCAGCGGCGTGACGCCGGCGGCGCGCGCGACCGCCGCCGCCGCTTCCAGCGCCATCTGGGGCGAGGCGATCAGGTGGGTCGTGACCCGGGCCAGGCGCGGATCGTCGGGCTTGATGCTTTCGCCCAGGCCGCTTTCGAGCAGCGCCCGCGCGCTTGGAGGCAGCTCGATGCCGTAACGGCGCACGATCGCCAGCGCATCCGCGCAGGTGGTCGCGTCGCCCACCGTCGGCCCGGAAGCGATGTCGACCGGATCGTCGCCCGGCACGTCCGAGATCAGGAGGTTCAGCACGCGCGCCGGGTGGCAGGCCGCCGCCAGGCGTCCGCCCTTGATCCTCGAGAGGTGGCGGCGCACGCAGTTCATCTCGCCGATGCTGGCGCCGCAGGCCAGTAGCGCACGGTTGATGGCCTGCTTGTCCTCGAGCGTGATGCCTGCTCCCGGCAGCGGCAGCAGCGCCGAGCCGCCGCCGGAGACCAGGCAGATGACCAGGTCGTCCGGACCCAGGCCCTGCACCGTCTCCAGCATGTGGCGCGCTGCCTGCAGGCCGGCCGCGTCCGGCACCGGGTGCGCGGCCTCGACGATGCGGATGCGTTCGCAGGGCACGGCGTAGCCGTAGCGCGTCACCACCAGGCCGGTCAGCGGTCCCGGCCAGTGGCGCTCGAGCGCCTGGGCCATCGCCGCCGAGGCCTTGCCGAAGCCGATGACGACGGTGCGCCCTTTTGGGGGCTCAGGCAGGTAGAGCGGGATGCGGCGCGCCGGCTGGGCCGCGTCGACCGCGGCCTCGAACATGCGCGCCAGCAGTGCACGGTGGCCGGCGTCCATCAGGCTTCCTGGCCGATCGAGAAGTTGGACATGATCTCCAGCGCCCGCACCATGGCCGAATGGTCCCAGCTGCCGCCCTCGTGCGCCGCGCAGGTGTTGAACAGCTCCTGGGCGGTGGCGGTGTTCGGCAGCGCCACGCCGAGCTGGCGCCCGGTGGTCAAGGCCAGGTTCAGATCCTTGCGGTGCAGGTCGATCCGGAAGCCCGGCGCGAAGTTGCGCTTGACCATGCGCTCGCCGTGCACTTCCAGGATGCGCGAGGAAGCAAAGCCGCCCATCAGGGCTTCGCGCACCCGGGCCGGGTCGGCGCCGGCCTTGGCCGCCAGCAGCAGGGCCTCGCCCACCGCCTCGATGGTCAGCGCCACGATGATCTGGTTGGCGACCTTGGTGATCTGGCCGTCGCCGTTGCCGCCGACCAGGGTGATGTTCTTGCCCATCAGCTGGAACAGTGGACGCACGCGGTCGAAGGCCGCTTCGCTGCCGCCCACCATGATGGTCAGGCTGGCCGCCTTGGCGCCGACTTCGCCGCCCGAGACCGGCGCATCGAGGTAGTCGCAGCCGAATTCGCGGATGCGCTTCGCGAAATCCTTGGTCGCCACCGGCGAGATCGAGCTCATGTCGACCACGACCTTGCCTTCGGAGAGGCCGGCGGCCACGCCGAATTCACCGAACAGCACTTCTTCCACTTGCGGCGTATCCGGGACCATGATGATGATCACGTCGGCCTGTCTTGCCACCTCGGCGCTGTTGGCGCAGGCCACCGCGCCGGCCTCGAGCAACGAGGCCGGCGTCTCGCCACGCGTGTAGGTGAACAGGCGGTGTCCGTGCTTGAGCAGATGTCCTGCCATCGGGGTGCCCATGATGCCCAGGCCAATGAAACCGATCGTTGCCATGTCGTTCTCCTTGATGTCTTGTTGGTTGTCGTTCAGGCCAGCGCCTGGATCCAGCCGAGGCCCGCGCGGGTGTCGGCTGCCGGCTTGTATTCGCAGCCGATCCAGCCCGTGTAGCCGAGGCGGTCGATGTGGCGCAGCAGCCAGGGGTAGTTGATTTCACCCGTGCCCGGCTCGTTGCGCCCGGGGTTGTCGGCCAGCTGGATGTGGGCGATGCGGCCCAGGTGGCGTTCGATCGTGTTGCCGAGCTCGCCCTCCATGCGCTGGGCGTGGTAGATGTCGTACTGCAGGAAGAGGTTGTCGGAGCCGACCTCGTCGAGGATGGCGATGGCCTGCTCGGTGCGGTTCAGGTAGAAACCCGGGATGTCGCGGGTGTTGACCGGCTCGACCAGCAGGCGGATGCCGGCCTCCTTCAGCTTGTCGGCGGCGAAGCGCAGGTTGTCCACGAAGGTGCGGTGCACGACGTCCGGGTCGGCGCCCGCGCGGACGATCCCGGCCAGGCAGTTGAGCTGCCTGCAGCCGAGCAGGCGGGCGTAGTCGATGGCGCGGCCGACGCCGTCCTGGAACTCGCCGACGCGGTCCGGGTGGCAGGCGATCCCGCGCTCGCCCTTTTCCCAGTCTCCAGCCGGCAGGTTGTGCAGCACTTGCACCAGTTGCAGGCGGTCCAGCCGTTCGGCCAGGGCTGCCGGGTCGTAGGCATAGGGGAAGAGGTACTCCACGCCCTTGAAGCCGGCGTTGGCGGCGGCTTCGAAGCGGTCGAGGAAGGACAGCTCGTTGAACAGCATCGTCAGGTTGGCGGCAAATCTTGGCATGCTCTTGTCTCCTTCAAACGTTGGCAATCGCCGTGGGCGCATCCTCGCGCTGTACGGCCAACCCTTCGAACTCGTTGACGGCATCGATCTCGGTGCCCATCGCAATGTTGGTGACGCGCTCGAGGATGATCTCGACCACGACCGGCACCCGGTGCTCGCGCATCCAGTCGCGCGCCTGGGCAAAGGCCGGCCTGATGTCCTCGGCGCGGCGCACGCGCAGGGCCTTGCAGCCCAGGCCTTCGGCCACGGCCACGTGGTCGACGCCATAGCTCTCCAGTTCGGGCGCGTTGATGTTCTCGAAGGCGAGCTGCACGCAGTAGTCCATGTCGAAGCCGCGCTGGGCCTGGCGGATCAGGCCGAGGTAGGCGTTGTTGACCACCACGTGCAGGTAGGGCAGCCTGAACTGCGCCCCGACGGCCAGTTCCTCGATCATGAACTGGAAGTCGTAGTCGCCCGAGATGGCGACCACCTCGCGCTCGGGGTCGGCGGCGCACACGCCCAGGGCGGCCGGAATGGTCCAGCCCAGGGGGCCCGCCTGGCCGCAGTTGATCCAGTTGCGGGGCTTGTACACGTGCAGGAACTGGGCGGCGGCGATCTGCGACAGGCCGATGGTGCTGACGTAGCAGGTCTCCGGCCCGAAGGCGCGGTTCATCTCCTCGTACACGCGCTGGGGCTTGAGCGGCGTGCTGTCGAAGTGGGTCTTGCGCAGCATGGTGCGCTTGCGCGACTGGCACTCGGCCACCCAGGCGCTGCGGTCGGGCAGGCCATGGATCAGCTTCAGGCCACGCGCCACCTCGATCAGGAGGTCGAGCGCGGCGCCGGCGTCGGACACGATGCCGTAGTCGGGATCGAACACGCGCCCGATCTGGGTCGGCTCGATGTCGATGTGGACGAAAGTGCGCCCTTTCGTGTACACCTCGACCGAACCCGTGTGGCGGTTGGCCCAGCGGTTGCCGATGCCGATCACGAAGTCCGAGGCCAGCATGCTGGCGTTGCCGTAGCGGTGCGAAGTCTGCAGGCCGACCATGCCGGCCATCAGCGGATGGTCGTCGGGGATCGCGCCCCAGCCCATCAGCGTCGGGATCACCGGCACGCCGACCAGCTCGGCGAATTCCTGCAGCTTCGCCGCCGCATCGGCGTTGATCACGCCGCCGCCGCAGACGATGAGCGGGCGCTCGGCGGCGTTCAGCATGGCCAGGGCTTTTTCGGCCTGGGCGCGGGTGGCGGACGGCTTGTAGACCGGCAGCGAGGCATAGGTCTCGATGTCGAATTCGATCTCCGCCATCTGCACGTCGAAAGGCAGGTCGATCAACACCGGGCCCGGCCGGCCGGAGCGCATGATGTGGAAGGCCTGCTGGAACACGCGCGGCACCAGGGCCGGTTCGCGCACCGTGACCGCCCACTTGGTGACCGGCTTGGCGATCGATTCGATGTCGACCGCCTGGAAGTCTTCCTTGTACAGGCGGGCGCGCGGCGCCTGGCCGGTGATACATAAGATAGGTATCGAATCGGCCCAGGCCGAGTACAGGCCGGTGATCATGTCGGTGCCGGCCGGGCCGGAGGTGCCGATGCACACGCCGATGTTGCCGGCCCGCGCACGGGTGTAGCCCTCGGCCATGTGGGAGGCACCCTCGACGTGGCGCGCCAGCACGTGGTCGAAGCCGCCATTCTTCTTCATTGCCGAATACAGGGGGTTGATCGCAGCGCCCGGGACCCCGAACACCTTGCCTACCCCCTCCTTGTGCAGCACCGCCGCTGCCGCGTCGATTGCCCTCATACGGGCCATATGCGCCTCCCTTGCCTTGGATCGATCGGATCTTCCAAATCAGGATAGCGCCGGGTCCGGAAATGTTGAATTGCTGCTACTATTGCCTCTGTCGATACTAAAAGTATGGAGTGAGGCAGCCATGGACCGCTACACCGAGATCCGCAGTTTCGTCCTCGTCACCGAAAAAGGGAGCTTCGCGGCGGCCGCGCTGATGGAGGGCGTGACGCCGGTGGTGATGGGCCGGCGCCTGGACGCGCTCGAACGGCGGCTCGGCGTGCGCCTGATGCACCGCTCCACGCGCGGCCTGTCGCTAACGGCCCTGGGCGAGCAGTTCCTCGAGCCCTGCCGCCAGCTGCTGCGCGACTTCGAGATCACCGAGAACAGCATCAGCGCGGGACGCAGCACCGTGCGCGGCCACCTGGTCGTGTCGGCGCCGGCGGCCTTCGGCCGCTCGCACGTGGCGCCCCACGCCCCGGCCTTCCGGGCCATCCACCCGGAGCTGAAGATGTCCTTCAACTTCACCGACAGCGTGGTCGACCTGGTGCGCGAAGGCTACGACATGGCGATCCGCATCGGTGAGGTGCTCGACCCGAACTATGTCGCGGTCCCGCTCTTTCCCAACCGCCGGGTGGTCTGCGGCACGCCCGCCTATTTCGAGCGCCACGGCGTGCCGGCCGTACCGGAGGACCTGGTGCGCCACAACTGCCTGGCCTTCAACCTGCAGGGCGGCCAGCAGCGCGGCTGGACCTTCCACCGCGAGGGCAAGCTGTTCGCGGTGCGGGTCGACGGCGACCTGGCCTGCAACGACGGCGAACTGCTGTTCGACTGGGTGAAGCAGGGCCTGGGCATCGGCTGGCGTTCGACCTGGGAGATCCAGGCCGAGCTCAAGCGCGGCGAGCTGGTCACCGTCCTCAACGAATTCGCGGTCCACGATTACCCGATCCAGGCGGTCTACCCGCAGCAGCGCTATCTGCCGGCAAAGATCCGCCACTTCATCGATTACCTGAAGGAGATCTACAACGGTCCGGGTTACTGGGAAAAGCTGGCGGGCACGAAAGCGGACCAGCGCAGGGTTCGGCCCGAGGGGTGAGCGGCCGCCGGCCATGTCGTCTGCGGGAGTCAGCGGAAATGCGCGTAATCGACTATCATCCGGTGATCATCAGCGCCGCTGCCGGGCTTGCCCCCGTGCGCGGGCATCGTCACGGGCAGGCCCCGCCCTGCCCCGGCCATCCGTACTTGCGGCGCGGCCGCTGCGGCAGCGCGGATACCCCACCATCGAGAACTCACCATGACCCCACTTTCCATTCTTGAACTCGGCCGTGTACGCCAGGGTTCCGACCGCCGCAGCGCCCTGGACGAAGCCCGGACCGTGGCACAGCATGCCGAACGCCTGGGCTATCGCCGCATCTGGGTGGCCGAGCACCACAACATGCCGGCCGTGACCACGGCCGCAACATCGATCGTGATCGCCCATATCGCCGCCGGCACCAGCACCATCCGCGTCGGCGCGGGCGGCGTCATGCTGCCGAATCACGCGCCCTACGTGATCGCCGAACAGTTCGGCACCCTGGAAACCCTGTTCCCCGGCCGTATCGACCTGGGGCTGGGCCGCGCGCCCGGCACCGACCAGACCACCCTGCGCGCCCTGCGCCGCAGTCCGGGCAACGCCGAGAACTTCCCCCAGGACGTGCTCGAGCTGCAGGCCTTTCTTGCTCCCGACGGCGCCGTCGGGGGCATCGAGGCGGTGCCGGGCTCGGGCACCGCGGTGCCGCTCTGGATCCTGGGCTCCAGCATGTTCGGCGCGCAACTGGCCGCCCACCTGGGCCTGCCCTACGGCTTCGCCTCGCATTTCGCGCCGCAGATGCTGCACCAGGCGCTCGAGCATTACCGTTCGCACTTCAAGCCCTCGACGCAACTGGACCAGCCTTATGCACTGGTAGGCGTGAACGTCATCGCGGCCGATACCGACGAGGAGGCCCACTATCTGGCGACCTCGCAGCAAATGGCGTTTGCCGACCTCTTCCGTGGCGTGCCCGGACTGATGCAGCCGCCGGTCGAGGATATCGATGCCTACTGGACGCCCGCGGAAAAATTCCAGGCGGGACGGATGCTGGGCTGCAGCGTGATCGGCAGCCGCGACACCGTACGCGCGGGCTTGAACAAGCTCGTCGCGGAAACCGGCGCCGACGAATTGATGATCGTGTGCGACGTCTTCGATCCGGCAAAGCGGCTCAAGTCCCTGGAAATCGTCGCGCAGCTCATGGCTTGAGTCCTGCCTGCGCAGCCCATCGGAGCGGCCAGCTGAAGGACATCTGCAACCACCCCGGCTATTCGGAAAAGCCGGCGCCCCGGCAGGAAGGTGGGAAGCGGACCGAGGAGGTGCGGCCGTTCAATCGGACCGAACTTATTCGCGATCCTGCTGACTAAGCTGACAAGGCCACTCCGGAGTCCGGCAATGTCCATTACCCGCTACCTCGATTTCACGCCCGCGATCGGCGCGCGGGCCTTCGTGCACGAGTCGGCCCAAGTCATCGGCGAGGTGCGCATCGGCAGCGACAGTTCGATCTGGTGCAATGCGGTCCTGCGCGGCGACGTCAACCACATCCATGTCGGACGCTGCACCAACATCCAGGACTTCACCATCGGCCACGTCTCGCACAAGAACGAGAACAATCCGAGCGGTACCCCGCTGGTCATCGGCGACCACGTGACCATCGGCCATGCGGTGATCCTGCACGGCGTCACCATCGGCAACGAGTGCCTGATCGGCATGGGGGCTATCCTGATGGACGACGTCGTCGTCGCCGACAGGGTCATGCTCGGCGCCGGCAGCCTGGTCCCGCCGGGCAAGGTGCTCGACAGCGGCTATCTCTACCTGGGACGCCCGGCCCGGCAGGCCCGGCCCCTGACCGCGGAAGAGCTCGCCCACATACGCTACCTGGCCGAGCATTACGTCCGGCTCAAGGACAACTACCTGGCGCAGGAGGCGGGGCCCGTCACGGCAGGCATGGTCGGCGAACCGCCGCACGCGGATTGATCAGCGCTCGTTGTCCGTTGCCGCGCCCGCTGCAGCCAGACCCGGCGCCGGCGCCTCGTACACCACCTTGCCGCCGACCACCGTCTGCAGCACCTTGATGTTGGCGATGTCCTCTGCCGGAATCGAGAAGAAGTTGCGGTCGAGGACGATGAAATCGGCCAGCTTGCCGGCCTCCAGCGATCCCGTCACGGTTTCCTGGCGCAGCGTCCAGGCCGCGTTCATGGTCGCCGCCCGCAGCACGGCGGCGCGCGGCATGCCGGGCTGATCGGTCAGGCGGCCGGCGTATTGCTCCCCCGCCCCTGGCGCGGCCTTGCGTGTGACGGCAACCTTCAGGGCGAACCAGGCGTCGAGCGGATCGACAGGCCAGTCGCTGCCGTAGGCCACGCGGGCGCCGGCGCCCAGCAGCACGGCCTGGGGTTGGACCGTCGCGTAGCGCGCCGGCCCCAGGTAAGGCGCCAGGGCGTCGACGGTGTCCGGCGCCGGCTTGGCCCACTGGAAGGACAGCACGGGCGTCACGTCGAGCGCGGCAAAGCGTGGGTAGTCGGCCGGCGCCACGATCTCGGCGTGGGCGATGGCTGGCCGCACGTCCTTCCCCGCGTCCGTTGCGCGCAGCGCCGCGATGGCGTCCAGGGATTCGCGCACCGCGCGGTCGCCGTCGGCATGGATGTGCGGATCGACACCGGCCCGGGCAAGTTCCGCCAGCGTGGCGCCCAGGTCCTGGGCGGAAAAGTAGCCCGGCGGCCCCTTGCTGGGGCCGGGCTGCCAGTCCGGCTTGTCGTCGGTCCCCTTGTTCACCAAATAGGGTTCGAGCATGGCGCCGGTAAACGCGGGCGCCGCGATCACGCCGTCCATGAAGAGCTTGGCGTGGCGCACCTGCAGCGAGGGAGCCGCCCGGGTCGGGCCCTGGTCGAAACGCCGTTGCTGCGCGAGCAGCGCGGCGACGGCGCCCTGCGGGGTCGCGCCTTTCTCCAATTCGACCAGCACCGCGAAGTGGGCGCGCGCGCTCAGCCTGCCCTGGCGCTGCAGCGCCGCGAAGGCCGTCATCGTTTCCAAATCGGTCCAGGCGTCGAGGAAGCTGGTGATGCCCTGGCGTCGCATCGAATCCAGCGCCGCTTTTGACGCCGCCAGGTTCTCCCGCGCGCTCAAGGGCGGCAGCAGGCGCATCGCCAGGTCCTGCGCCGCGTCCTCCAGCAGGCCGGTGGCCTCGCCTCTAGCGTCGCGCACGATCTTGCCGCCCGCCGGGTCGGGCGTGTCGCGCTTGATGCCGGCCAGCGCGATCGCGCGCGAATTGATCTGCACCGAATGGCCGAACGAGGAGCGCACGATCACCGGGCGCGTGGTCCTGAGCGCATCGAGCGTGGCGGCGCTGGTCGCCGTGCCATCGGGCTGCATGCCCTGCTGGAACCAGTTGACCACCAGCAGCGGCCTGTTTGGATGCTTGTTCCTGTCGCGGTCGAGGCAAGCCTGGATGCGCGCCCGGAACTGGGCCACCGTGAGCCGAAGGTAATCCAGGCTGCAGTTGAGCAGGCGGCTGCCGCCCGATTGCGGATGCATGTGGGCGTCGACCAGTCCCGGCATCAGCATGCGCCCCTGCAGGTCGACGACGCGGGTGGTCTTGCCGATCCAGCCTGCGGCGCCGGCATCCGGGCCGACGTAGACGATGCGTCCGGCGCGCACGGCCAGCGCCTACTGCACGCTGTCCTTCTCGTCCACGGTGTAGACGAAGCCGTTGCGGTAGACCAGGTCGGCGGGCGCGCGGACAGCACCCGCCGCCGCATCCGCCGCCGCGCAGGCCAGCACGAGGACGGCGGACAGCGCCGCGCACGACGCGCGGCGGCTCATGCGCGCCGCCTGGCGACGTCGCGCAGGACTTCGCGCGCGGCGTTGTGACCCGGCGCCCCGGTGACGCCCCCGCCCGGATGGGTGCCCGCGCCGCAGGTGTAGAGGCCGGGGACGGGACCGCGGTAGTCCGCATAGCCGAGCATCGGCCGCGCCGAGAACAGCTGGTCCAGTCCGAGCGCGCCGTGGAAGATGTCGCCATTCACCAGGCCGAAGCTGCGCTCCAGGTCCAGCGGGCTCATGATCTGCCGGCCGAGCACCGAGCGTTTGAAGTTGGGAGCCCAGCGGTCGACCGTGTCGATCATGAGATCGGCCACGCGTTCGCGATGGTCGTCCCAGCTCGACCCGTCGGGCAGCTGGGGCGCGACGTGCTGGCAGAACAGGCTGGCCACGTGCTGGCCGGGCGGCGCCAGGGTCGGATCGAGGGTCGAAGGAATCAGCATCTCGACGATGGGCTCGCGCGACCAGCCATCGGTGCGCGCATCCATGTAAGCGCGCTCCATGTAGGACAGGCTGGGGGCGATGATGATGCCGCTGCCGTGGTGCTCGCCCGCCTGGGTGCCGGGCAGGCAGCTGAAGCTCGGCAGCTCGGACAGCGCCACATTCATGCGGAAGGTTCCGGAGCCGCAGCGCCAGGCCTGCATGCGGCGCAGGAAGTCGGCGGGAAGCGCGCCCGGCTCGACCAGCCTGGTGTACAACAGGCGCGGATTCAGGTTCGAGACCACCACGCGCGCGTCGACGCGCTCGCCTTTTGACGTGACGACGCCGGATGCACGGCCCTTCTCCAGCAGCACCTCGCGCACACCCGCGCCCAGGCGGATTTCCACGCCGAGCGCCTGGGCCGCCTTCGCCATCGCCTGGGTGATGGCGCCCATGCCGCCGACGGCATGCCCCCAGGCGCCCTTCTTGCCGTTGACCTCGCCGAATACATGGTGCAGCAGCACATAGGCCGACCCGGGCGTGTACGGGCTGGCGTAGTTGCCCACCACGCTGTCGAAGCCGAAGGCGGCCTTGATCGGCGCGCTGTCGAACCAGCCGTCGAGGTAGTCGCCGGCCGACTTGGTGAACAGGTCGAGCAGTTCGCGCTGGCTGGAGAGCGGCAAGGCGCGCATCCGGTTGCCCAGCCTGCCGGCCTTGATCAGCTCGGGCAGCGCGGCGAGCCAGCCGCCCTCGACCCGGTTCGGCGGCGTCTGCAGCACCAGCTCGCGCAGCAGGTCGGCAGCGGCGTCCAGGTGGCTGGCGTAGGCATCCAGCCTGGCTGCGTCGCGCTGCGAGAATTTCGCCACCTCGGCGGCTGTCCTGCCGGCGCCGACCTTCAGGTAGCGCTCGTCGTCCAGCGGCAGGAAGTTCGACAGCGGCCGCTCGACGACGCGCAGGCCGTGACCGGCCAGGTTCATGTCGGCGATGACCCTGGGGTTGAGCAGGGAAACCGTGTAGGCCGCCACCGAGTTGCGGAAACCCGGGTGGAATTCCTCGGTGACGGCGGCGCCGCCGACCACTTCGCGCTGCTCGAGTACCGTGACCTTCAGTCCGGCGCGGGCCAGGTAGAAGGCGCATACCAGGCCATTGTGGCCGGCTCCGATGATGACTGCGTCGCGCATCCGCTTCCTCCTTGGGGAACACGGGCATTATGCGCCAGCGGACGAGAATCCGTACCTCCCAGAATGGCGAGGTAGGCAGTGTCCGGCGGGAGGTCCGCCCTGCAGGCGCGGCGCCGCCGTTGTCGCGGACCGCCTCGTACAGCTCGAGCCGGGCGGCGCATCAAACACCCCACGAATGTATCGGAAGCGGGCTGCGTCAAGTCCTCACGCGAGAGGACAGTCCTCATCCCCGTCCGAGCACATTGCCGATCGCAGCGCGGCTTTGCGCCACTCGCGCGGCATCCTGCTGCAGCAGTCGCAGGCGCCGCTGCAGCGGCGCCCAGCCGGGCCACTGCGCCATCCAGCTTATCCGCCCGTCCGGCGACGCCGGCCCGGCCTGTGGCGGCGCCCCCAGGCTGGCCCTTACCTCGGCAAACATGCGCTCGAGCGCGGCCTCGACCTCGCGCGACGGCAGGTTCTCCGCATAGCGCTGCAACAGCAGGCGCAGCGCGGCCATGTGGGCCACCAGCAGGTAATTCTGCACCGTGAAGCGGTTCAGTTCGCCCGGCGCGCGCTGCTTGTCCGCCGGCTCGTCGAGCATGCGGCCGAGCGCCGCGCTGAGCGTGGCGAGGCTGTCCATGAAGCGCTTGCGGCTGATCCGGTAGTGGACGTCGTCGCCCGTGCGCTTCAAAAGCATGCCGGCGGCCGCATCGATGTATTTGCGGTTGGCGTCGAGCACCGCATCGACCAGCCGCGGCAGGTTCTGGTATTCCCAGCTCGGCAGCACGTAGCTGAAGAAGGTGGCGATCAGGGTGCCGAGCAACGTATCGAGCAGGCGTTCGCCGATGGCGCTGGCGCCGACCGGCACCGTCAGGCCGATCAGCAACAGGGCCTGCACGCTGGCGGCCACCGCCGTGTAGCGGTATTTGATGGACAGGAAGGTGGGCGCCGCGGCGGTCGCGACGAACAGGAAGCCGATCAGCAGCGCGGGCGAGTGGACGAAATGCAGGATCACGGCGGTGAGCATGCAGCCGATCAGGGTGCCGACCAGGCGGTCGGTGCGGCGCTGGCGGGTGAGGCTGAAGCTCGGCTTGAGGATCACGGCAATGGTCAGCGCCGTCCAGTAGCCGTGCGAGGTATAGGGCAGCCAGCGCGCCGACAGGAGGCCGACCGAGATCGCCATCGCCACCCGCAGCGCGAAGCGGAAGACCGGCGAGCTCCAGCGCAGGTTCGACAGCAGGATGCCGATGCTGTAGCGCTGCTGGGTGAGGAAAGGCGTCATGTCCGAATGCGGCACCATCGGCAGCGCGCCCTCGGACGATGCGCGCGCCTGGCTGGCGGCATGCAGCCGTCCGATCATCGCGACCAGCTCGCGGATATTGTTGACCGTGGCGCGCAGGGCCGCGTGCGCATCGAATTCCTCGTCCTCGCCCGGGGGCGGCGCCGGCAGCGCCCGCAGCGCCTCATCGAGCGCGCGCAATGCGTCCCGGTAGTCGACCGTGGAGCGCGAGGGCTGGTCGCGCGTCATCGCATACGCCACTGCCTCGATGTCGCGCGCGGCCATGCCGACCAGCTCGCCCAGCAGCGGCAGGATGGGGCCGCCGGCGAAATGCCGGCGCAGCACGCCATAGTCCGTGTGGGTCGACAGGACCAGCTCGTACAGGTCGAACATGGCGTAGTGCACCTGCACCAGGATCGCCTCGCTTGGTGCCGGCTTGCCGCGCAGGATCAGGTCGCGCGAAGCCTGCTGCCGCTCGGCCAGCACGCTTTGTTCGCGCACCAGCTTCTCCATCTGCGCGGGCAGGCTGTTGGCCAGGTCGTAGCAGCCGGCCTTGATGCCCGTATACACCACCAGTTCGTACAGCGCCTCGGCCAGCACCTGCTGCTTGAGGCGGCGCTGCAGCAGCCAGACGACGACCATGGCATACGCCATGTAGCCGGCGCCGCCGGCAAAGAAGAGCGCGCCATGCCGCAGCGCCTGCAGCGGCGTGGCCGGGGCTTCGGACGACAGCATCATCACGAACAGCGCCGCGAACTGCAGCGGCATCGCCTTCCTGCCGTAGACCACCATCATGCTGGCAAGGAAGGAGACCAGCACGATGACGGTGAACAGCAACCATTCCACCTGCGAACTCAGGCTGACCAGCAGCGCCACCACCGAGCACAGCAGCACGCCCGCCAGCATCTCGTTGAACTTGTGGCGCAAGGGGCTGGGCAGGTCCATCAGGCTGGTGCACAGGGCGCCCATCGCCACGGCGATCGCGGTCGGCAGGTCGGCGATGAAGTAGGTCAGGAAGGTGAGGCCGACGATGCCCGTGGCGATGCGCAGGCCGGTGTAGAAATAGTGACTGAAGAGGAAGGTGCGTGCAGCGAGGGCGTAGTGCATGGGGTCGGGTCGCTCGCTTTCCGGGCGGGGTTGGCGCGGCAGGGAATGATGAGCCGATTATAGCGGTAGCGTGGCGGGCGGCCCGTCCTGTAGTCGGGCGCGTGCCTGGACCGGATCGACGCTGGCCCGATCCCATATGGCCTGTTCGTGCTCACGGAGTCGCCGCAGGACTGCCTCTTGGACGCTCTGCCAAACACCTCCTTGCATCCATTCGTGCAGGCGACGCCGGCACGTCATGCCGCTGCCGTAGCCAAGCCCACGCGGCAGGTACTCAAGGTATTTCGGTTCTGAGGACAAACAGAACTCCCGTCAGGGGCCGCACGATCGTTGATGCGCGATCGCCCGCCCATCGGCGATCCACGGTGGGCCGGAAGACGCGCTCCTATAAGCGACCGAAGGGTTACGGAGAGAAGTGCTTGGGCCATGGCATCGGTCCGCCTGCGAACACGGCCGCCCTCTTGGCGCCCGGACTGCCGCCGTGTACGTCTGCTATCGCCCCCGAAGCTGACGTACATAGCCCTAGAGGTCGGCCCAAATTCTGACAACTTTCGCGTTCTGCCAACCAAGAGATGCCTCGACCGTGCGCCCTCTTGAACGTCTCACTAAACTGATTGAGCAAGGATCCACTGATCTACCGTAAGGCCAATTTCATTATCGTCTGCTCTCGGCTGGGCGGGCTTATTGCACCATCGAGCGAAACGCGCTGTGCGACCATAAACGCCCTCAGCTTGTCGGCTTTTTGAACCGCCCCGGCTTTCGTGGAGGCCGGTTGGTGTGAGTCAGGCCGGGATGGCTTGACTGCTCAGTTGCTCGTAATAGTTTGCCTCAGCTTCGGCCGGCGGTATATAGCCGAGCGGTTCCAGCAGGCGGTGGTGGTTGAACCAGGATACCCATTCCAGCGTGGCCAGTTCGACGGCTTCACGTGTCTTCCAGGGAGCGCGGCGGTGGATCAATTCAGCCTTGTAGAGTCCGTTGATGGTCTCGGCCAGGGCGTTGTCATAGCTGTCGCCCTTGCTGCCCACAGAGGGTTCGATGCCGGCTTCTGCCAGGCGCTCGCTGTACTTGATCGACACGTATTGCGAGCCCCTGTCGCTATGATGGACCAGCTCGTTCCGTTCGGGCTGACGCGCGTACAACGCCTGTTCCAGCGCATCGAGCACGAAGTCGGTACGCATCGAACTGCTCACCCGCCAGCCGACGATGCGCCGGGCAAAGACGTCGATGACGAAGGCGACGTAGACAAAGCCCTGCCAAGTCGAGACGTAGGTGAAATCGCTGACCCACAACTGGTTCGGGCGCTGCGCCTTGAACTGGCGGTTGACCCGGTCGAACGGGCATGGCGCCTTCGCATCGGCCACCGTCGTGCGCACGACCTTGCCACGCATGACGCCTCGCAGCCCGGCCTTGCGCATCAAGCGCTCCACCGTGCAGCGGGCCACGTCAGTGCCCTCACGCCGCAGTTGGCGCCAGACCTTGTCGGCGCCGTAGACCTGCATGTTCGCCTGCCAGACGCGCTCGATATCGACGCTCAGCACGTCGTCGCGCTGGGCTCGTGCGCAACGCAACGCAGGATTACGCTGCTGCGCGGCATAGCGCCAGTAGCCAGACGGCGCGACCTGCATCACCTTGCAGATCGGCTCGACGCCGTAGGCATGGCGGTACTGGTCGATAAATGCCCTCACGGCTTGAAGTGGCGGCCGAGCTCCGCCTGGGCGAAAAACGCACTCGCCAGACGCAGGATCTCGTTTGCCTTGCGCAGCTCGCGCACTTCTCGCTCCAGCGCCTTGATGCGCTCCTCTTCGGCAGTGGTCGGCCCCGGGCGCTGGCCGGTATCGCGCTCTTGCTGGCGTACCCAGCGACGCAGCGTTTCAGGTGTGCAGCCGATCTTGGTTGCGATGGATTCGATCGCCGCCCACTGCGAGCTGTACTCGCTGGCGGCCTCACTGACCATGCGCACGGCGCGCTCGATGACTTCGGGGGAATACTTGGGTTGCTTCTTCATGACTCCATTCTCTCAAACAATGGAGCCTCTACAAAATCCGGGGCGGTTCATTTCTCGCTACCGGTACCCGGTTAAGAAACGCTGAGAAGACTATACACATAGAGTGCATTGTTACAAGCGCAGAGCCACTCGTTAAGGTGAGGCAATTACCTGAATGAGAGGATCTATTAGCGTTGGCTGGCATGCGCAAGGCAGCATTCACAAAGGTGGGCACGTCGACCGCATCATGTCAGATTCAGCCACCATACGCCATGCGGCGCCAACGAGAAGATTAGCTACTGACGTTCCTCGAAACAGGTTGCGCGCAGATTCGATTGTCGTGATAATTTGGTTGTCAAAGCTCCAATTTTTTCGGCCACGGTATCTCTTTGGCTAAAGCCTCCCTCTCGACCTAACTAATAAGCCACACTGAATCGCCACAGCTCTGCTAGACACTCGAGCGCCGCCGGAAACACTGCTTCTCTTACTCTGCCGGCGCCCTTGCCTCGCTCAGCCTAGCGCATGAAAGTGGTGCATCTTCAGCAAGAGGCTGCACCAAAACCGCCCGCCGGATGCACTGCCGATACGTTTCGCCCGAACGGGGTGCGCCGCGCACCACCGGCGCCAGGCGGCGCACCGCCACGCAACGCGCATGTACCCTGCAGTGGCACGGAAAGTGCTACGTACCGGGGCATGCGAGATGCACCAACCCACCACACCGATTCACCCGCCGGCTGGCTGGCCAGCCTCGAGCTGGACATTGCCTTGCGCGACGGCGCCAGCATCGTGGGCCGCAACCGCCACCACGGTCCGCTGCGGGTTCAGAAGCCGCTGTATCCGGAAGGCGCCGCGACCGTCCACGCGATCCTGGTGCACCCTCCCGCGGGCATCCGCGCCGGCGACCGGCTGCAGGTCGCCGCCAGCGTCGGGCCAGGGGCGCATGCCTTCCTGACCTCGCCGGGCGCGACCAAGTGGTATCGCTGCAATGATGACGACGGCCATGCCCATCAGTCGGTAAGTCTGACGGCCGGCAATGGCGCGGCGCTCGAGTGGATGCCGCAGGAGACCATCTACTTCGACGGCGCGCGCGCGGTGCAGCGCCATGTCGTCCAGCTTGGCGCCGGGGCCCGCTACATCGGCTGCGAGGTGCTGTGCTTCGGCCGCCAGGCCAGCGGCGAGCGCTTCGAACGCGGCGGGCTGCGCCTGCATTCCGAACTCTGGTGCGGAAGCGAACTGCTGTGGTACGAGCAGGCGCGCCTCGAAGCCGGCTCCGCTGCCCTCGCCGGGCCCTTCGGGCTCGATGGCGCGACGGTCTGCGCCACCCTCACCGCGGTCGGACCGGCCCTGCCCGCCGCCTTGCTGGCCCAGATCCGCGCGCTCGACCCCGCGCTCGGCGCCAGCCAGCTCAAGTCCGTGTTCATCGCGCGCCTGCTGTGCGGCGACAGCGAGCATGCGCGCCGCGTGATGACCGGCATGTGGCAGCTGCTGCGTCCGCACCTGATCGGCCGCCCTGCGCTCCTGCCCCGCATCTGGGCGACCTGATTGGGCCACCTGACTCCACCTTAGCATCCTGCCGACATGGACCTGACACCAAGAGAAAAAGACAAGCTGCTGATCTTCACCGCCGCCCTGCTGGCCGAGCGGCGCCGCGCGCGCGGCCTGAAGCTGAACTATCCCGAATCGGTCGCGCTGATCTCGGCGGCCATCATGGAAGGGGCGCGCGACGGCCGCAGCGTCGCCGAGCTGATGTACGAAGGCACCCGCATCCTCGCGCGCGGCGACGTCATGGAGGGCGTGCCGGAGATGATCCCCGACATCCAGGTCGAAGCCACTTTCCCGGACGGGACCAAGCTCGTCACCGTCCATCACCCGATCGTATGAGGCGCAATCGATGATCCCTGGAGAATACCTGCTGCGCGAGGACGACATCGCGCTCAATGCCGGCCGCCCCGGCCTCACCCTGCGCGTGGCCAACAGCGGCGACCGCCCGGTGCAGGTCGGCTCGCACTTCCATTTCGCCGAGGTCAACGCGGCGCTGCAGTTCGACCGCGCGGCCGCCCTCGGCATGCGGCTCGACATTGCCGCCGGCACGGCGGTGCGCTTCGAGCCCGGCCAGTACCGCACGGTCGAACTCGTGGCCCTGGCCGGCGCGCGCGAAGTCTACGGCTTCAACGGCCAGGTGATGGGCGCCTTACCCTCCCTGTCCCTGGAGGAGAACTGAGATGGCGACCATCAAGCGCCAGGCCTACGCCGAAATGTACGGCCCCACCGTGGGCGACCGCATCCGCCTGGCCGACACCGAACTGTTCATCGAGATCGAGCACGATTACGCCGCCGCCCACTACGGCGAGGAAGTCAAGTTCGGCGGCGGCAAGGTGATCCGCGATGGCATGGGCCAGTCGCAACGCCTGCATGCCGAGGTCATGGACACCGTTATCACGAATGCCGTCATCGTCGACCACTGGGGCATCGTGAAGGCGGACATCGGCCTGAAGGACGGGCGCATCGCCGCCATCGGCAAGGCCGGCAATCCGGACACCCAGCCCGGCGTGACCATGGTCATCGGCGCGGCGACCGAAATCATCGCGGGCGAAGGCAACATCGTCACCGCGGGCGGCGTCGACACCCACATCCACTTCATCTGCCCGCAGCAGATCGAGGAAGCCTTGACCAGCGGCGTCACCACCATGATCGGCGGCGGCACGGGGCCGGCGGTGGGCACGGCGGCCACGACCTGCACGCCCGGCCCCTGGCACATCCACTCCATGCTGCAGGCGGCCGATGCCTTTCCGATGAACCTGGGCTTCCTGGGCAAGGGCAACGTCAGCCTGCCCGGGCCCATCGAAGAACAGATCCGCGCCGGGGTGGTCGGCCTGAAGCTGCACGAAGACTGGGGCAGCACGCCGCAGGCCATCGACAACTGCCTGGCCGTGGCCGAGCGCTTCGACGTGCAGGTGGCGCTGCACTCCGATACCCTGAACGAAGCAGGGTTCCTGCAAAGTACCCTGGGCGCCTTCAAGGGCCGCACCATCCATACCTTCCACACCGAGGGCGCGGGCGGCGGCCATGCGCCGGACATCATCGCGGCCGTCGGCGAGGCCAACGTGCTGCCCTCCTCGACCAACCCGACCCGTCCCTACACCGTCAACACGCTCGACGAGCACCTGGACATGCTGATGGTCTGCCACCACCTCGACGCCTCGATCGCCGAGGACGTGGCGTTTGCCGAGTCGCGCATCCGGCGCGAGACCATCGCCGCCGAAGACATCCTGCACGACCTGGGCGCGATCTCGATGATGTCCTCGGACTCGCAGGCGATGGGGCGCGTCGGCGAGGTCATCCTGCGCACCTGGCAGACCGCGCACAAGATGAAGCTGCAGCGCGGCCACCTGGCCGCCCCGGACGGTTCTAGCGCCACCCACGACAACTTCCGCGTCCGGCGCTACATCGCGAAATACACGATCAACCCGGCCATCACCCACGGCATCGCGCACGTGGTGGGCTCGATCGAGGTCGGCAAGCTGGCCGACCTGGTGATCTGGAAGCCGGCCTTCTTCGGCGCCAAGCCTTCCATGATCCTGAAGGCCGGCATGATCGCGATGGCCCAGATGGGCGACCCGAACGCCTCGATCCCGACGCCGCAACCGGTGCACTACCGGCCCATGTTCGGCGCCTACGGCGGCGCCCTCGCCAAGTCGGTCACCTTCGTCTCGCAGGCGGCCTTCGACGAGGGCATCGCCGGGCGGCTGGGCCTCACCAAGACCGTGCTGCCGGTCCGCGCCACCCGCGGGCTGTCCAAGGCGGACATGATCCATAACGGGGCCACCCCGGTCATGCAGGTGGACCCGGAAACCTACGAGGTGCGTGCCGACGGCCAGCTGCTCACCTGCGAGCCGGCCACCGTGCTGCCGCTGGCGCAGCGCTACTTTTTGTTTTGAGGCTTGTTAGGAGGAATATTCGATGCTGACCCTGCACACCCGCCTGGAGCGAACCGACCGGACCACCGCTCAGGTGACCGATGAAGCGGTGCTCCCCTACGACCAGCGCGAGCGCTGCCGCCTGCGCATCACGCTGGCCTCGGGCGCGACGGCCGCGCTGTTCCTGCCGCGCGGCTCGGTGCTGCGCGACGGCGACCTGCTCACCGGGCCCGAAGGCGCGGTGGTGCGCGTGCGCGCGGCGCCCGAAGCGACCTATCGCATTGACGCACCCGATCCCCAGGCGCTGGTGCGCTGCGCCTTCCACCTCGGCAACCGCCATGGCCAGGTGCAGATCGGCGCCGGCCACCTGCGCATCCGCGCCGACCCGGTGCTGCGCGAGATGCTCGCCGGCCTGGGCGCCACCGTGACCGAGGAACAGGCGGCCTTTCAGCCGGAACCGGGCGCCTATGGCGGTGGCCACGCGCACAGTCATGACCATGAACCGCGCCACCTGCTCGCCCCGGTTCCGCTGCGCCAGAAGATTCACCGCCCCGGCGACCTGGAGCGCGCGTGAACGCAAGCGCCCTGCTGCACCTGCTGCAACTGGCCAGCCCCTCGCTGCCGGTGGGCGCCTACAGCTATTCCCAGGGCCTGGAAACGGCGATCGAGCGCGGCCGCGTGCGCTGCGCGGACAGCGCCGCGCGCTACCTGGCGCGCCAGCTGGACGACGTGCAGGCCTGCTGGGACGGCGCCGTGTTCTGGCGCCTGCTGGCGGCCTGCCGCGCCGGCGACGGCGCCGCGTTCGCGCAGTGGAACGCGCGCTACCTGGCCTCGCGCGAGAGCGCCGAGCTGCGCGCCGAGACGGTGCAGATGGGCTTTTCGCTGACCCGGCTGCTGATCGAACTGCAGCTGGTCCCGGCCGGCGGCGCAATACCCCACACCCGCGACACCTGCTTCCCCGCCGCGCTGGCGCAGGCGGTCGAGGCGCTGCAGGTGCCGCATGAAGAAGCGCTGCTAGCGATGCTGTTCTCGTGGGCCGAGAACCAGGTGCTGGTATGCGTGAAGTCGATCCCGCTGGGCCAGGTGGCCGGGCAACGCCTGCTATTGGCGCTGCGCCCGGCCATCGAAGCGGCCGCCGCCCGGGCGCGCGCCCTGCCCGACGACGACCTGTCGAGCTGGGCGCCGGGCCTGGCCCAACTCTCCATGTACCACGAAGTCCAGAGCGGCCGGCTGTACCGGTCGTGATATTGAAAGGAACCAGTATGCAATCGAATCCCTTGCGCGTTGGCGTCGGCGGCCCGGTCGGATCGGGCAAGACGGCCTTGTGCGAACAGCTCTGCAGGGCCATGCGCGACCAGTACGACATGGCCGTCATCACCAACGACATCTACACCCGCGAAGACATGGAGATCCTGCTGCGCGCAGCGGCATTGCCGCCGGAGCGCCTGATGGGGGTGGAGACCGGCGGCTGCCCGCACACCGCGATCCGCGAAGACGCATCGATCAACCTCGAAGCGATCGCCCGCCTGCAGGCGGACTTCCCGGCGCTGGAACTGGTCCTGGTCGAATCGGGCGGCGACAACCTGGCCGCCACCTTCAGCCCGGAACTATCGGACCTGACCCTCTACGTCATCGACGTGGCGGGCGGCGAGAAGATCCCGCGCAAGGGCGGTCCGGGCATCACGCGCTCGGACCTGCTCATCATCAACAAGACCGACCTGGCGCCGCACGTGGGCGCCAATCTCGACATCATGGCCGCCGACGCGCGCCGCCAGCGCGGCGAGCGGCCCTTTGTCTTCACCAATTTGCGCAGCGGCGCCGGCGTGGACGAGGTCGTCGCCTTCATCCGCGAGCAGGGCCTGCTGGACGCCACCCGGGAGGGGCACGCAGCATGAACCGTTCGACTATCCTGATCGTCCTGATGGCCGCCGGCAGCGCCTGGGCCCACCCCGGCCACGGCGACGGCGGCCTGGCCCATGGGCTCGGCCATCCCCTGCTGGGACTGGACCACTGGCTGGCCATGCTGGGACTGGGCCTGTGGGGCTGCGTCGCCGGCATCCCGCGCAAGGCGGCCGCCACGGTTTTCGCCGGCCTGGCGGCGGGCGCCCTCCTGCCCGTCGCGCTGCCCGCGGTGGAGCCGCTGCTGGCGGCAAGCGTGCTGGTGGCGGGCCTGATGGGCCTGGGCGCGGCGCGGCTGCCGGCGAACCTCGGCCTGGGCCTGGCCGCCGCGTTCAGCGTCGTACATGGGAACGCCCACGGCCAGGAAGTGGCCGGTCTCGCGGCCGCGGCCGGCGCGATCTGCACGAGCATGGGGCTGATGGCGCTGGGCTGGCAGCTTGGTGCCAACACGCGCCTGCAGCGGCTGGGGGCTGGGCTGGTCGCGCTGGCCGGCGCCGGCATGATGGCGTTTGCCTGAGGGCGCCGGCGCCCCCGATGCCGGCGCATGGCCGCCCATGCGCGGGCGGCCTGGCCGGAGCGTTACGCTCAGCGCCTGAGCTGGCTCAGGTCGCGCACCGCGCCGCGGTCGGCCGAGGTGGTCAGCGCGGCATAGGCCTGCAGCGCCTGCGACACGTAGCGCTCGCGGCCGACCGGCTGCCAGGCATCCGCGCCGCGTGCTTCCATCGCAGCGCGCCGCTGGGCCAGTTCCTCGCCGGTCACGCGCAGGTTGACGGTGCGCGCGGGGATGTCGATGTCGATCATGTCGCCCTCTTCCACCAGGCCGATGGCGCCGCCTTCGGCCGCTTCCGGCGAGGCATGGCCGATTACCAGGCCGGATGAACCGCCCGAGAAGCGCCCGTCGGTGAACAGCGCGCAGGTCTTGCCCAGCCCCTTGGACTTGATGTAGGAGGTCGGGTACAGCATTTCCTGCATGCCCGGACCGCCCTTCGGTCCTTCGTAGCGGATGATGACGACGTCGCCCGCTTCCACGGGATTTGCTCCATTCGTGCCCAGGATCGCCTCGACCGCCGCGTCCTGGCTCTCGAACACGCGCGCCCGGCCGGAGAACTTCAGGATGCTTTCGTCCACGCCGGCGGTCTTCACGATGCAGCCCTTCTCGGCGATGTTCCCGTACAGGACCGCCAGGCCGCCGTCCTGCGAGTAGGCGTGGGCGCGGTCGCGGATGCACCCGAGGCTGCGATCGAGGTCGCTGCTGGCGAAACGTTCGGACTGCGAGAACGCCACCTGGGTGGGCACGCCGCCCGGCGCCGCGCGGAACAGCTGGTGCACGGCCGGATCGTCGCTGACGCGGATGTCGTATTGTTCGATCGCCGCCGCCAGCGTCGGGCTGTGCACGGTCGGCAGCGAGGTATCGAGCAGGCCGGCGCGCGCCAGCTCGCCCAGGATCGCGACGATGCCGCCGGCCCGGTGCACGTCCTCGATGTGGAACTTGTCGGTCATCGGCGCCACCTTGCACAGGCAAGGCACCTGGCGCGAGATGCGGTCGATGTCGGCCATCGTGAAGTCGACCTGCGCCTCGTGCGCCGCCGCCAGCAGGTGCAGGACGGTGTTGGTCGAGCCGCCCATCGAGACGTCGAGCGCCATCGCGTTCTCGAAAGCGGCCCGGGTGGCGATCGAGCGCGGCAGGACCGAGTAGTCGTCGCCTTCGTAGTGGCGCTTGGCCAGTTCCACGATCAGGCGCCCGGCCTTCAGGAACAGTTCCTTGCGGTCGGCATGGGTGGCGACGATGGTGCCGTTGCCGGGCAGGGACAGGCCCAGGGCTTCGGTCAGGCAGTTCATCGAATTGGCCGTGAACATGCCCGAGCAGGAACCGCAGGTCGGGCAGGCCGAGCGTTCGATCTCGGCCACGTCGGCATCCGACACGGTGGAATCGCCGGCCTTGATCATGGCGTCGACCAGGTCGAGCTTGATGACCTTCCTGTCATTGTTGACGACCTTGACCACCTTGCCGGCTTCCATCGGACCGCCGGACACGAAGACGACCGGGATGTTCAGGCGCATCGCGGCCATCAGCATGCCGGGCGTGATCTTGTCGCAGTTCGAGATGCAGACCATGGCGTCGGCGCAGTGGGCGTTGACCATGTACTCGACCGAGTCGGCAATCAGGTCGCGCGAGGGCAGCGAATACAGCATGCCGCCGTGCCCCATGGCGATGCCGTCGTCCACCGCGATGGTGTTGAATTCCTTGGCCACGCCGCCGGCAAGCTCGATCTCGCGCGCCACCAGCTGGCCCAGGTCCTTCAGGTGCACGTGGCCGGGCACGAACTGGGTGAAGGAATTGACCACGGCGATGATCGGCTTGTCGAAGTCGCCGTCCTTCATGCCGGTGGCGCGCCACAGTGCGCGCGCGCCGGCCATGTTGCGGCCCTGGGTGGTGGTGTGGGAACGGTAAGTAGGCATGGTGCTCCTGAAACGGCTGGCGAATGAAAGCATCAGGGTGCCCGATGAGCAACGATATGTCCAATATATGAATTAATACCCTGTGATTCTTTTTGCGTATCAAAGATCCGGGTCATGGTCCCGGCTTTCCGATGGTGCGCCTACGCATCAAATTGGTGAGCTTCGCGCTCCGCGTTTGTACACAATCCCCGCCGGGTCCCGGCGGCGGCGGGCCCTGCCGGCGCCCGTCCAGCGCGGACCGGGACGGGGCAACCGAGGCGCGATTTCCCAATGAAGCGGGCCGGTGGCGACAGGCCCGCCCAGCGATTGTCGACAAAGATATTTGCACTTTGGCACGCTAATTGCTCAGGCAGGGAGTATTCCTTTCCAAATCATTGCCATGGACATGCCAGCACCCGCCACCCTGACTCCCCTCGAAGACGACCCGCAGGTCCTGCCGGAGGAACGCATGTACCTGGAAATCTACGACGGGATCATGGAACACCGGCTGCCGGCCGGCACCCGGCTGACCGAGGAGGGCCTGGGCGAGATCTACGGACTGGCCCGGCACACCGTGCGCCGCGTGCTCGCCAGGCTCGCCGCCGACGGCCTCGTCGATCTCGCACGCAACCGCGGCGCCCACATCGCCAGCCCGGGCGAAAAAGAAGCCTACGAGATGTTCGAGGTGCGCCAGATGCTCGAGACCCAGGTCGTGCACAAGCTGGCCGACAAGTCTAACCAGGCCGACTTCGCCGCGCTGCGCGCGCTGGTCGGGCGCGAACGCGACGCCTACATGCGCGGCGACCGCCCGCAATGGATCCGCCTGTCCGCCGAGTTCCACATCGAGCTGGCGAAACTGGCGGGCAACTCGCTCGTGGTCGACGCGCTGCGCCGCCTGGTGTCGCGCACCACGCTCCTGATTTCCGCCACCAATCCGGCCGGACAGCAGCCCTGCTCGTTCGACGAGCATGCGGCCGTGCTCGATGCGCTCGAGAAGAAAGACAAGGCCAGCGCACAGGAAGAGATGACGCGTCACCTTGGCCAGTGCGCCTGCAGGCTGCTGGCGCGCCCGGCAAAGCGTTTCGATTTGCGGACGGCCCTGGGCAAGCCGAACGCGCAGTAACCCTGCCCCACCATCAACTAAAGGATAAGAATGAAAAGAATCAAGGCAATGCTAAGTACTTGGCCAAAAATAAATGTGAGTTTTTGGCAAACAGAACCGGATGCGGTGCAAGGCGGCGAGTGCGCCGCAGTGCGGGCACTGCAAGCAGGAGCCAACGCAGCAACGCGCCGGTTATGGCAGCCAAAAACACATTTATTTTTGGGTAAGTGCTTTGGGGCCATGGCTTGTGCGGTGGCGGGTGGCGCGGCGGCGCAGACCAGCGTCACGGCCATGGGCCTGGTGGACATGTATGCCGGCTCGAGCCAGTTCAGCGGCGCGCCGAGCCGCAGCACGGTCCTGGGCAGCGGCGGCCTGACCACTTCCTGGTTCGGCTTCAAGGGCAGCGAGGAACTCGGCGGCGGGCTGCGCGCGGAATTCGCCCTGACCGGTTTCTTCCGCGGCGACACCGGCAGCTCGGGCCGCTTCAACGGCGACAACCTGTTCTCGCGCGACGCCAACATCGGCCTGGCCGGCAGCTTCGGCAAGGTGCAGCTCGGACGCGGCCTGGCGCCCAACTTCCTGCCGACCGTGCTGTTCAATCCCTTCGGCGATTCCTTCACCTTCTCGCCGCTGGTGCTGCACGCCGACATGGCGGGCAGCGGCGCCTGGGGCGGCGCGACCAACGCGGCCGATACCGGCTGGAGCAACCAGGTCGTCTACAGCACGCCGAAGTTCGGCGGCCTGAGCGCCAACCTGCACTACCAGTTCGGCGAAGCCCCCGGCAGCACCGGCACCAACAACGTCGGCGCCAACCTGCTGTACTTCAGCGGCCCGCTCGGCCTCACCGCCTTCTACCACGACACCGACGTCTCCAATCCGAACCCGACCGTCCTGGCCAACAAGCAGAAGACCGCCTTCGTCGGCGCCAGCTACGACTTCCGGGTCCTCAAGCTGGCGGCGACGGCGCAGCGCAACGAGAACGAATCGGCCACTACCGGCGAGCGCAGCTCGCTCGACAAGACCTGGAGCCTCGGCGCCTGGGTGCCGACCGGGGGCGGCAGCGTGCTCGCCGCGTATGCGCGCACAGAACGCGAGGTGGCGGGCGCGCCCGAGCGCACGCGCAGCACCTTCTCGCTCGGCTACGACTACTTCCTGTCCAAGCGCACCGACGTGTATGCGGTCGCGATGAACGACAGGATCACGGGCCACGAGCGCGAGACGAGCTTCGGCGTCGGCATCCGTCACCGCTACTGATCGCGGCCCGCCGCCGCATTCCTGCCGGACGGGGGCGTCCGGCCATTTCAACGTATCCCTTGAGAGAGAAAACCATGATGTCATCACGCGTAACGAAACTCGCCGCCGGCCTCGCGCTGTGCATGCTGGGCCTGCCGGCACTGGCCCAGGACACCAAGATCAAGTTCCAGCTCGACTGGCGCTTCGAAGGGCCCTCGGCATTCTTCCTCGTGGCCAAGAGCAAGGGCTACTTTGCCCAGGAAAAGCTCGACGTGAGCATCGATGCCGGCAGCGGCTCGGCGAACGCGGTCAACCGGGTCGCCTCGGGCACCTACGAGATGGGCTTCGCCGACGTGGCGGCCCTGATGGAGTTCACCGCCAACAACCCGGCCGCGCCGAGCAAGCCGGTGGCGGTCATGATGGTCTATAACGACACGCCGGCCGCGATCATCGCCCTGAAGAAGTCCGGCATCAAGCGTCCGGCCGACCTGGCCGGCAAGAAGCTCGGCTCGCCGGTATTCGACGCCGGCCGCCGCGCTTATCCGATCTTCGCCAAGGCCAACGGGCTCGATGCGGCAAAGGCGACCTGGATCAGCATGGACCCGCCGCTGCGCGAAACGATGCTGGCGCGCGGGGATGTCGACGCCATCACCGGCTTCACCTTCACCTCGCTGCTGAACCTGAACGCGCGCGGCATCAAGGATGAAGACATCGCGGTGCTGCAATACCCGAAGCATGGCGTCAAGTTGTACGGCAACGCCATCATCGTGTCCGACGCCTTTGCCAAACAGAAGCCGGAAGCGGTGAAAGGCTTCCTGCGCGCCTTCGCCAGGGCGGCCCGCGACGTGATGGCCAATCCGGAAGCCGCGATCAAGGCGGTCAAGGAGCGCGATGGCCTGGTCGACGAAAAGCTGGAACTGCGGCGCCTGAAGATGGCCATTGCCGACGCGATCGCCACGCCGAATGCGCGCGCCGAAGGCTTCGGCCAGGTGTCCGCGGCGCGCATGTCGCTGATGGCTTCCCAGGTGTCGGATACCTACCAGACCAAGAACCGCGTGGACCCGAAGGCGATCTGGAACGGATCCTTCCTGCCCTCGACAGCCGAACTGTCCGTCTTCCCGAAATAATTCCCAGCCAACCAGTCCCCGCCTGTGCGGGGACGCCATGAAGAGCCTTTCCATGTCCGACATCTTCGTCGATTTCCAAAACGTTTTTCTCGGCTATAACTCCGACGAGTTCGCTGTCGAAGACATCACCCTGCAGACCAGGCCGGGCGAATTCATCGCCATCGTCGGCCCTTCGGGCTGCGGCAAATCCACCTTCATGAAACTGGCCACCGGCCTGAAGGCGCCGAGCCGCGGCCGGGTCAGCATAGCCGGCCAACCGGTCACCGGGCCGCTGAAGTTCGTGGGCATGGCCTTCCAGGCGCCGACCCTGCTGCCCTGGCGCACCACGCTCGACAATGTCCTGCTGCCGCTGGAGATCGTCGAACCCCATCGCGCCAGCTTCCGGCGCGAGCGCGAGCGCCACGTCGAGCGCGCCCTGGCCCTGCTCAAGACCGTCGGCCTGGACGGTTATGCCGACAAGTACCCCTGGCAGCTCTCCGGCGGCATGCAGCAGCGCGCGTCGATCTGCCGCGCGCTGATCCACGAGCCAAGGATGCTGCTGCTGGACGAGCCCTTCGGCGCACTCGACGCCTTCACCCGGGAAGAATTGTGGTGCGTGCTGCGCGACCTGTGGAGCGAGCGCAAGTTCAACGTCATCCTCGTCACCCACGACCTGCGCGAAGCCGCCTTCCTGGCCGACACCGTGTACGTGATGAGCAAGCGCCCGGGGCGCATCGTCGCCCGCAAGGCCAATCCCCTGCCGCAGCCGCGCGCGCTGGAACTGACCTATACCGAAGCCTTCAACGAACTCGTGCACGAACTGCGCGGGCACATCGGCCGCGTACGCGGCAGCTGACGCATCAATGCTGACATCATCACAGGACCTGGCATGAACAACAAAGCCCTCCACACCCTGGCGCCCTGGGCGCTGCTGGTTGCGATCCTGCTCGCCTGGCAGCTGATCTGCAGCGCTTTCTCGGTCTCCGAGTTCATCTTCCCCAGCCCCTACGCGATCCTCGAGTCGCTGGTCGAATACGCCGGGCCGATCGCGGCCCACGCCTGGCGCACCTACTGGGTCACCATGGCCGGCTTCGGCATCGCCGTCGCCGTCGGCCTGGCCCTCGGCTTCCTGATCGGTTCCTCGCCCACGCTGTACGCCGCCGCCTATCCGCTCATGACCGCCTTCAATGCCCTGCCCAAGGCCGCCTTCGTGCCGGTGCTGGTGGTCTGGTTCGGCATCGGCGCCGGGCCGGCGATCCTGACCGCCTTCCTGATCTCCTTCTTCCCGATCATGGTGAATATCGCGACCGGGCTGGCGACCCTGGAGCCGGAACTCGAGGACGTCCTGCGCGTGCTCGGCGCGCGCCGCACCGATGTGCTGCTGAAGGTCGGCCTGCCGCGCGCCATGCCCTACTTCTTCGCCTCGCTGAAAGTGGCGATCACGCTGGCTTTCGTCGGCTCGACGGTATCGGAAATGAACGCCTCGAACGAAGGCATCGGCTACCTGCTGGTGTCGGCCGGATCGTCGATGAAGATGCCGCTGGCCTTTGCCGGCCTGATGGTGATCGGCGCGATGGCCATGGCGATGTACGAACTGTTCGCCGTCGTCGAGAAGCGCACCACCGCCTGGGCCCATCGCGGCGGCGGCGCCTGACACCGGCGAACGATTCCCGGGCGCCGGCGATGGCGCCCTTCTTCCACCTCATGAAGGAGTCAACATGTTCCACCTCCCGCAGCGCCTTGCCCGTTTTTCCGCACCTTCCGCCGCCATCCTTGCCACCGTCGCCGCGGCGCCCGCGTCCGCCCACGAGACCGGCATGCCGCACCTGATCCACGAGCACGAGGGCTGGGTGGCGCTGGCGGTGGTGCTGCTGTCGCTCGTGGGCGCCGCTTTGCTGGTCAGGCGCGCCCTGCGCCGCTGAAGCATCGGGAGCCCGCCATCGAGGCGGGCTCGCCCTGGCGCGTGGCGGCGCGCCCCGACGCGCCGCCACGCGCTTCCCCTCCACGCTCCTTCATCCCATTCCGGCTCGACAAAACCGCGGTCATGGCCGGCTCCATGCGGGCCGACCGGAAAACAACGATCTATTGAAAGATATATTGTGAGCAGATATGATGTTCGCCAGCAGATCGAAGGAGGCGCCAACATGGCCGACACACCACACCTGAACCTGAAAAACATGCAAGCGGCGGCGGCACGCGCCTGCTCCCTGCTGAAAGTGCTGGGCAATCCCGACCGCCTGATGCTGCTGTGCCAGCTGACGCAGGGCGAGTATTGCGTCAGCGAGCTCGAATTCCTGCTCGGGATCACTCAGCCCACCCTGTCCCAGCAACTGGGCGTGCTGCGCGAAGAGCGCCTGGTCAGCACGCGCCGCGAGGGCAAGCAGATCTATTACAAGATCGACAGTCCGGAGGCCCTGGCCGTCATGCAGGTGCTGTACCAGCAGTTCTGCCTGCCGACCGAAGGGGTCAAACCATGAACATCGCCTGGACCCATTTCACGCCCTGGACCTCGCTTGCCGGCGGGATCCTGATCGGCCTTGCCGCCGCGGCTTTTGCCCTGTTCAACGGCAGGATCGCCGGCATCAGCGGGATCGTCGGCGGCCTGCTGCGCCCTGCCCCGGGCGACGTCGCCTGGCGCCTGGCCTTCCTGGCCGGCCTGGTCGGCGCACCGCTGGTCTACGGCCTGGCCGCAGCCCTGCCGCAAGTCACTGTCGAGGCCGACGGCTTCACCCTCGTGGCCGCCGGCCTGCTGGTCGGCATTGGTAGCCGCTATGGCGCCGGCTGCACCAGCGGGCACGGCGTCTGTGGCCTGTCGCGGCGCTCGCGGCGCTCGCTGGTCGCGACCCTGGCCTTCATGCTGGCCGGCTTCGCCACCGTCTTCGTCACGCGTCACCTGCTTGGTTGACGGACAAAACAAGGAGTACGACATGCACATCCTGATGGCACTCATCGTTGGCCTGGTGTTCGGCATCGGCCTGATCGTCAGCGGCATGACCGATCCGGCCAAGGTCCTGGGCTTCCTCGACTTGGGGGGCGCCTGGGACCCGTCGCTGGCTTTCGTCATGGGCGGCGCGATCCTGGTCGGCAGCATCGCTTTCCGCTACGCCGGCCGGCGCGAGCGCTCCCTGCTGGGCGAGGCCATGCACTTGCCCAGCGCGACGCGGATCGACCGCCGCCTGGTGCTCGGTTCGCTCGCATTCGGCGCCGGCTGGGGCCTGGCGGGCTACTGCCCGGGTCCGGCGCTGGCCTCGCTGGCTAGCGGCGGCCTCAAGCCGCTGCTCTTCACACTCGCCATGCTGGCCGGCATGGGCATTTTCGAAGTGCTCGATCGCGCCGCCGCCGGCCGCGCCGGACTGAAGGCCTGAGCGATGCGCTCCCCCATCCAAGCCCCTGGCGCCTCTGCCGCATCCGGCGCACACCGGAGCGCGCCATGCTGACCAGCGCCCTGCTCGGCCTCGCGGTCGGGCTGATCCTCGCCCTGACCGGCGCCGGCGGCGGCATCCTCGCCGTGCCCTTGCTGGTGTTCGGCACCGGCGTCAAGGTGGCCGAGGCCGCCCCGATCGGGCTGCTCGCCGTCGGGATGGCGGCCACGCTGGGCGCCGTGCTCGGCCTGAAAGCCGGCGCGGTGCGCTACCGCGCCGCGCTGCTGGTGGCCGCGGCCGGCATGCTGCTGGCGCCGGCCGGCCTGAAGGCCGCGCGCCTGGTCGACGGCCGCTGGCTGGGCCTGCTGTTCGCCGCCACCCTGCTCTACGTGGCCGCCAGGACCTATCGGCAGGCGGCGGGAACCGGCCCGGTGCAGGCCGCGCGCGCTCCCGCATGCGTGCGCGCATCGCGCACCGGCCGCTTCGTCTGGACCCGCCCCTGCGCCCGCGCACTGGCCATGTCCGGCGCGGCAGCCGGTTTCCTGTCCGGCCTGCTCGGCGTGGGCGGCGGTTTCGTCATGGTGCCGGCCCTGCAGCGCTACACTGACCTGCCGGTCAAGCCGGCGGTGGCGACCTCGCTCGCGGTCATCGCGATCATATCGGCCGGCGGCGTCGCCACGGCCGCCATGCACGGCGCGATCGAATGGGGCCGCGCCGCCCCGTTCGCGGCAGGCGCCCTGGCGGGCATGCTGGGCGGGCGTTCACTGGCTGCGCGGGTGGCGGGCCCCTTGTTGCAGAAGGCCTTTGCCGCCGTGTCGGCCCTGGTGGCCGTCGGCATGGTCGCCAGGGCCCTGTCCTGAAAATGAAAGAGCACACCTTTGGAGAATCCGATGAACCCGAACCCTGTCCAGCTGTTCGACACCGAATCGTCGACCTTCACCTACATCCTGGCCGCGCCCGGCGGAACGGAAGCGGTCATCATCGACCCGGTCGAGCGCCACTGGGAACGCGACCTCGCGCATCTCGCGCGCCTGAACCTGAAGCTGCGCTTCGTACTCGAAACCCATGCGCACGCCGACCACGTCACCTCGGCCGGCAAGCTGTGCCAGATGACCGGCGCTGCCGCGGCGGTGCCGGGCGGCTGCGGCATAGCCCCGGCCCCGGTCCAGCTCCAGGACGGCGACGTGCTGCGCTTCGGCGAGGGCGAGGAAATCCTGGTCCTGCACACGCCAGGACACACGGCGGGCAGCATGAGCTATGCCTGGCGCGGCAATGTGTTTACCGGCGACACCCTGCTGATCGACGGTTGCGGGCGCACCGACTTCCAGGGCGGCAGCGCCGAAGCGCTCTACGAGAGCGTGACGAACAAGCTGTTCGCCTTGCCGGACGAGACCCGGATGTGGCCTGGCCACGACTACAAGGGACAGGTCGTGTCGACGATCGGCTGGGAAAAACGGCACAATGCCCGCCTTGCCAATCGCAGCCGCGCCGACTTCGTCAGGCTGATGGGTGAACTGAACCTGCCCAAGCCCAAGCTGATCGACGTGGCCGTGCCGGCAAACCAGAAGCTGGGCCTGCCGCACAGCGCATGAGCGCGGCGGCTGCATGCAAAAAGGCCCCTGGAGTCAGGGGCCTTTGCGAGCGTCCTGGCGTGGACCGGCCGGCCACGGACGGCACGGCCGGATCCGGCGCTGAAGCATCCTAGCGGGCTGCCGCCTTCGCGCGCGCCGCGTGGAGTTTCCGGTAGCTGTCCATCAGGCGGTGGTGGCGGTCCAGCCCCTCGAGCTTCATGCTGGTCGGCGCGAGGCCGAAGAAGCGCACGCTGCCGTCCACCGAGCCCAGCGCCGCGTCCATGCGCCTGTCCCCGTACATGCGGCGGAAGTTCACGACGTAGTCGTCGAGTTCCAGCTCCTCGTCGAGCACCACCTCCAGCACCACGTTCAGCGCCTGGTAGAACAGCCTGCGCTCGACGGTGTTGTCGTTGTACTGCAGGAAGGCGCCGACCAGTTCGTGCGCTTCCTCGAAGCGCTTCAGCGCGAGGTTGATCAGGAGCCGCAGTTCGAGCACGGTCAGCTGGCCCCAGTCGGTGTTCTCGTCGAACTCGATGCCGATCAGGCTGGCGATGTCGGAGTACTCGTCCAGCTCGTTGTTTTCCAGGCGGTCCAGCAGATCCGCCAGGCTGCCGTCGTCGAGACGGTGCAGGTTCAGGATGTCTTCGCGGAACAGCAGCGCCTTGTTCGTGTTGTCCCAGACCAGGTCCTCGACCGGATAGATTTCCGAATATCCGGGCACCAGGATGCGGCAGGCGGTCGCGCCGAGCTGGTCGTACACGGCCATGTAGACTTCCTTGCCCATCCCTTCCAGGATGCCGAGCAGGGTCGCGGCCTCCTGGGCATTCGAGTTCTCGCCGTGGCCGGAGAAATCCCACTCGACGAAATCGTAGCTTGACTTCGCACTGAAGAAGCGCCAGGACACCACGCCGCTGGAATCGATGAAGTGCTCGACGAAGTTATATGGCTCGGTCACGGCTTCGCTGGCGAAGGTCGGCTGAGGCAGGTCGTTCAGGCCCTCGAAGCTGCGGCCCTGCAGCAGTTCCGTCAGGCTGCGTTCCAGCGCCACCTCGAAGCTCGGATGGGCGCCGAAGGAAGCGAAGACGCCGCCGGTCTTCGGGTTCATCAGGGTCACGCACATCACCGGATACTGTCCGCCCAGCGAGGCATCCTTGACCAGCACCGGGAAGCCCTGCTCTTCCAGGCCCTTGATGCCGGCCACGATGCCAGGGTATTTCGCCAGCACTTCTTGCGGCACGTCGGGCAGGGCCAGCTCGCCTTCCAGGATCTCGCGCTTCACCGCACGCTCGAAGATCTCGGACAGGCATTGCACCTGGGCTTCGGCCAGGGTGTTACCAGCGCTCATGCCATTGCTGGCGTAGAGGTTTTCGATCAGGTTGGACGGGAAGTACACGGTTTCGCCATCCGAGTGGCGCACGTAGGGCAGCGACACGATGCCGCGCCCGGCATTGCCCGAGTTGGTGTCGATCAGGTGCGAACCGCGCAGCTCGCCGTCGGGGTCGTAGACGGCGAGGCAGTATTCGTCCAGGATCTCCGGCGGCAGCGCATCGTCGGGACCGGGCTTGAACCAGCGCTCGTCCGGGTAGTGCACGAAGTCCGCGTTGGCGAGGTCCTCGCCCCAGTAGACGCCGGCATAGAAGTGGTTGTTGCTGAGGCGTTCGATGTACTCGCCCAGGGCCGAGGCCAGGGCGCTCTCCTTGGTCGCGCCCTTGCCGTTGGTAAAGCACATCGGCGAGTGCGCGTCGCGGATGTGCAGCGACCACACGTTGGGCACGATGTTGCGCCAGGAAGCGATCTCGATCTTGATGCCCCAGGACGCCAGCATGGCCGACATGTTGGCGATGGTTTGTTCGAGAGGCAGGTCCTTGCCCGGAATGTAGGTCTGGGAAGCGGCGTCCGGCTGCAGGGTCAGCAGCGCCTGGGCATCGGCGTCCAGGTTCTCGACTTCCTCGATCACGAATTCCGGCCCCTGCTGCACGACCTTCTTCACCGTGCAGCGCTCGATCGAGCGCAGGATGCCCTGGCGGTCCTTGTCGGAGATATCCGCCGGGAGTTCGACCTGGATCTTGAAGATCTGCTTGTAGCGGTTCTCCGGGTCGACGATGTTGTTCTGCGAGAGGCGGATGTTCTCGGTCGGGATGTTGCGGGTGTCGCAGTACAGCTTCACGAAGTAGGCCGCGCACAGGGCCGACGAGGCCAGGAAGTAGTCGAAGGGGCCGGGGGCCGAGCCGTCGCCCTTGTAGCGGATGGGCTGGTCGGCAATGACGGTGAAGTCGTCGAACTTGGCTTCGAGACGCAGCTTGTCGAGGAAGTTGACTTTGATTTCCATGGGAATTCCAGATTGGGACGCAAAAAGATGCGCGCATTATCCGTTGTTTCGGCCGCGGGCGTAAGACGGGAATAAAAAATCCCTGTAAAAACAGGGATGTATCTTATTCGGGAATCAGCGCTCGAGTGGGTACCCGGGACGGTGCATGCGGAACAGCTGCTCGGGCGTGATCTCGAAATAGTCGGCCGGCCCGCCGCCGCGCAGGATGGGACGCGCGCCGGCGGTGTCGTAGATGCCTTCCTTCAACAGGTGCCGCGCGATATGCACGCCCACCACCTCACCCAGCACCAGCCAGTTGCCGGTCGCGGCGCCGCTCGTCGTCTGCAGCGAAATCACCTGGGTCACCCGGCACTCGAACGCCACCGGCGACTCGGCGACGCGCGGCGTCCTGACAACGCGCGCGGGCGCCGGGGTCAGGCCGGCGAGCACGAACTCGTCGACCTCGGCCGGCGCCGGTGCGCAACTCACATTCATCGCCTCGGCCAGCGGGCGGGTGGCAAGATTCCACACGAACTCGCCGGTCGCCTCGATGTTGTTGAGCGTATCCTTGCGGCCCTGGCTGGAGAAACCGATGATCGGGGGAACGTAATTAAAGGCGTTGAAGAAGCTGTAGGGCGCCAGGTTCAGGATCCCGTCCGCGCTGCGGCTGGATATCCAGCCGATCGGGCGGGGACCGACGATGGCGTTGAAGGGATCGTGCGGCAGGCCGTGTCCGTGCGCCGGTTCGTAGAAGTGGTAGTCGTGGTTCACGTGGGGTGTAGGTAAAGTGCAGTCGCCACAGGATGCGGCGACCGCCGGGCCGCCGCCATGGCAGCCTGTTGACAGGCTGTCCATTGTGCCAAAAAATCCCTACCCACGCAGGCTTGCGCCGGACCTTACCTCAGCAAGGGCGCGCCCGTGACCGCCTGCAGTGCTTCGAAAGTGAGACCCGGCGCCATCTCGATCACGCGCAGGCCATCCTGGGTGACATCGATCACCGCCAGGTCGGTGTAGATGCGGTTGACGCAGGCCACGCCGGTGAGCGGATAGCTGCACTCGCGCACGAGCTTGCTTTCGCCGGTCTTGGTCTGGTGGTCCATCATCACGAACACCTGTTTCGCGCCGATGGCCAGATCCATCGCGCCGCCGACTGCGGGAATCGCGTCCGGCGCGCCCGTGTGCCAGTTGGCCAGGTCGCCCTTTTCCGACACCTGGAAGGCGCCCAGCACGCAGATGTCGAGGTGGCCGCCGCGCATCATGGCGAAGGAATCGCCATGGTGGAAGTAGCTGCCCCCGGTCAGCAGGGTCACCGGCTGCTTGCCGGCGTTGATCAGGTCCTCGTCTTCCTCGCCGGGCGCGGGCGCGGGACCCATGCCGAGCAGGCCGTTCTCGCTGTGCAGGAAGACTTCGCGGTCGGCAGGCAGGTAATTCGCCACCTTGGTCGGCAGGCCGATGCCGAGGTTGACGTAGGCGCCCTCGTGGATGTCCTGGGCCACGCGCGCGGCGATCTGGTCACGGGTAAAGCGCTGTTCGATGCTCATACTGCCTCCTTCACGACGCGCTGCACAAAAATGCCCGGGGTGACGATCACCTCGGGGTCGAGTTCGCCCAGAGGAACAATCTCGGCTACCTGGGCAATGGTGACCTTGGCGGCCATCGCCATGATCGGGCCGAAGTTGCGCGCGGTCTTGCGGTACACGAGGTTGCCCCAGCGGTCGCCCTTGTGCGCCTTGATGAGGGCAAAGTCGGCGTGGATCGGCGCCTCCAGCACGTAGTGGCGGCCGTTGATGAGGCGGGTTTCCTTGCCCTCGGCCAGCAGGGTGCCGTAGCCGGTCGGGGTGAAGAAGCCGCCAATGCCGGCGCCGGCGGCGCGGATGCGCTCGGCCAGGTTGCCCTGCGGGGTCAGTTCGAGTTCGATTTCGCCGGCGCGGTAGAGCGCGTCGAAATGGTGGGAATCGGCCTGGCGCGGGAAGGAGCAGATGATCTTGCGCACGCGCTTGGCCGCCAGCAAGGCGGCCAGGCCGGTGTCGCCGTTGCCGGCGTTGTTGTTGACGATGGTGAGGTCCCGCGCGCCTTGCGCGATGAGGGCATCGATCAGTTTTGATGGCATGCCGGCATTGCCGAAGCCCCCGATCATGACGGTCGCGCCGTCGTGCACGTCGGCGACGGCACGTTCCAGCGATTCACAGGTTTTGTCGATCATGGTGATGTTTGAAAACGCGCAGCGGGCCGCCTGGCCGCGCCGCGCGGATGGAAAGAAAGGCGCTCAGGCGGCCTTACTGGTTGGCCTCGCCGGACTGGCCAGTGGCGCCGCCGCCGCGGCGGAGCGTTCGTGACGGATCAGCGAGACCGCGATCGTGGCCACGACAGCGGGAATCGCAATGGCGAGGAAGTTCTGCTGCAGCGGCAGCGCCATGCCGACCAGGGTGCCGATCACGATTGGCGCCAGGATCGGGCCGCTGCGGCCCACACCCGAGGCCCAGCCGATGCCGGTCGAACGGATCGCGCTCGGATAGAACTGGCCGGCATAGGCGTAGGTGACGATCTGGGTGCCGATCGTCGACGCGCCCGCCAGGCCCACCAGCAGGAACAGGACCGGGGTCGGCACCGGATAGCCGAGCAGGGTGATCGACACGGCGGCCAGCGCATATATGGCGATGAGTACGTACTTGATGTGGAAGCGGTCGGCCAGCCAGCCGCCGCCTACCGCGCCGATCACGGCGCCGAAGTTCAGCACCAGCACGAAGGTCAGCGCCGAGCCCAGGCTGTAGCCGGCACCGGCCATCAGCTTGGTCAGCCAGGAGCTCAGCGCATACACCATGAACAGGCACATGAAGAAGGCGACCCAGAACATCAGGGTGCTGAACGCGCGGCCGTCCTGGAACAGCTTGCCGACCGGCGCGCCCGAGGCGCGGTCCACGGGCGGCAGGTCGAAGCTGTCGCCGGGCTGGGCGCGGTAGCCGGGATCCAGGCGCAGCAGGACGGCCTTCAGTTCGTCAAACCTGCCCTGCTTGACCAGGAAAGGCATCGACTCCGGCATCGATTTCAGGACAAACGGGATCAGGAGCACCGGCAGGCCCGCGGCCAGGAACACCGACTGCCAGCCGTACTGCTCGATCAGCCCCTTGCCGAGGATGGCGGCGAGCATGCCGCCGACGGCGTATCCGCTGAACATCAGGGTCACCATCGTCGCCCGGATCCTGCGTGGCGAGTATTCCGTCATCTGCGCGACCACGTTCGGCATGCCCCCGCCGATGCCCAGGCCCGCCAGGAAGCGCATCACGCTGAAGACGTAGGGATCATGGGTGAGGCCGGCCGCGGCCGTGAACACGCTGAACAGCGCCAGGCAGATGACGATGGCCCAGCGCCGGCCGATGCGGTCGGCCAGCGTGCCCAGGAAGATGGCGCCGAACATCATGCCGAACAGGGCCGAACTGACCATGAAGCCGGCGTTCTGGGCCGTCACCCCCATGTCCTGCATGATAGCCGGCACCGCGATCCCGGCCACGGCCAGGTCGTAGCCGTCGCAGATGATGATGACGGCGCACCACAGCAATAGTTTGGCGTGGAAGCCGTTGAATGTCGCCGCGTCGGCGATCTTGTGTATGTCGATGTGTCGCATGATCCTGTCTCCGTTATCGTTGATGTCGTTTGAACTGCGAACCTGCCTGCTGCCGGGTTTCCTATTTGCGCTGCTTGGCAAGGCTGGCGCTATGCGCCCCGACGCAACGCCAGGCGCGCGGCCGCCAGGTCCCAGGCGGCGGTGCCGACGCTCTTGAATACCGCAGGCCGCGCCGTGTCGACCGGGCCGCGCAGCAGGGCGCCGAGCGAACCCACGCGCGACCAGTCGATGCCGGCGCGCAGAAGGTCGCCAGCTTCATGGCGCGCGCCGAGCGGATCGTCCGCGTAGAGGTCGCTGCCGCGCAGCGTCACTGCGCCCAGCTCGGCCATCTCCGGCCTGAAGGCGCCGACGCCGATCACCAGGCAACCGGGCCGCGGCGCTTCGTCGTACACCGGGTCGCGGCTGGTGGTGAGCGTCACCACCACGTCCATCGCCGGGGCATCGGCTGCACGCGGCAGCAGGCGGCCGTGCAATTCCCGGTGCGCGTTGCAAAAGCGCGCGGCCGCTTCCTGCGTGCGCGCCTGCACCCAGACCTGCGCCTGCGGGTACAACGCGTGCAGGGCCTGCACGTGGTAGCGGGCCTGGGTTCCGGCGCCGACGATCAGGATGTGGCCTGGCGCCTGCGGCAGCAGGCGGCGGATCGCCAGCAGCGTGACGGCGGCGGTGCGGCGGCCCGTGACTTCCGGGCCGTCGAGCACGCACCGGACCTGGCCGCTGGCCGTATCGCACACCGTCACGGCACCGTGAATGGCCGGCAAACCGATGCCGGGGTTCGCAGGGTGGACGTTGACCAGCTTGTGAATGGCGATATCCTGCGCGGCGGCAGGCATGCTGAGCATGACCGCCCCTGCCCCCAATGGAAGCACCAGCCGCTCGGGACTGCGGATGGCGCCGGCCTCGAGCTCCTCTGCGGCCACGGCGACCGCGTCGACCAGCTCGGCGAAATCGAGCAGGGCGGCGGTCTGCTCGCGGTCGTGGACGGCGATGCCGCTGCGGGGGGGCGGCCGGATGGCGTTCGTCCATGGGCGTTTTCATCGGAAGTCGGGCACGGCTTCATGATGGCCGATTGTTGAACACTCTGCAACAACCGGAATGGTGGCGGCCCGCGTCGAATGCGTTCATGCAGGCTGCTTCGACACGCCCAGGCTTTCGGCTTGTACCGGTATCTGCCACAATATGCCTGAAGCCAGGCCCTGGATCTTCCTGCCAGCCGCCGCGGCCGCCGTCTCCCCTCCTGCCGCATGAGGCAGTCCGAATTCCTGCTTGAAGTAACCAGCCCAGCATGCACCACGAACTGAACCGCGCATCGATCACCACCCTCGTCAACGATTTCTATGCCGACATCCGGCGCGACAGCGTGCTGCAGCCGGTTTTCGACGGCGCCATCGGCAGTGACTGGGCACCGCATCTCGAGCGCATGGTCGATTTCTGGTGTTCTGTCATGCTCTCCAGCGCCGAATTCAAAGGCAACGTGTTCGGCAAGCACATGCAACTGCAGGGCATCGAAATGGAACATTTCCGGCGCTGGCTGGGCCTGTTCGACGGCCATGTGCGCCGGCTGTTCGCACCGGAAGTGGCGGAAGGCTTCCTGGCGGCGGCGCGACGGATTGCCGCGAGTTTGCAGTACGGTTATTTTGGCCGCGCCGAAGCGGTCTGACCGGGCCGCATGCGAAGCACCGCCGCCGGCTTCCAGACGTCTGCGTAAAATCAGCGCATCAGGCCCTTGATCACGTCCGCGCCGAAACCCATTTTCTCGTAGTGCGCCTCGCACATGGCGATGTAGTCGTGGACATCGAAATGGCCCGCCGAATTGCCGTTCTCGTCGAGCCAGATCAGCGGTCCGCTGACGATGAAGAACACGCGCATCGGTTCCTCGTGCTCGAAGGCGACGAGGGTATGGCCCTCGCCCGGCGTTTCGTACACGAAGTCGCCCTTGGTAGCGGTCCAGTCGTGCTCCAGGTAGCCCCATTTGCCGGAAATCGTGTAGGCGAACACTTCGTGCGGGTGATAGTGGCGGTTCACCAGCCCGGCCTTCTTCGCCATCAGGATGTCGCACCACTTGTTCGCCGACGGCGAGATCCACAGCGGGCGCGACGACACGGTTTCGGTAAAGGGAACATACAGCCGTTCGTCCTCGGACGCGGCATTGGCAATGAATGCCTCGGGCAGCGCGTGCGGCTTGAAGGCATTGGCGATCGGCTTCAGGTCGCGCCAGAATTCGTTGGTGGCCTTGTCTACCATGGCAGTCTCCTGTCTTGTAAGAATGGATGAAGGTGGGTCCAATATAGCGCTTGACGCGCTCCGGCGATTGACTGAGCGGGACATGATTCGGGCGGCGGCGGCCACGGCCCTCCCGCAAAACCGTCCGGTCGTGCTATGTTTGCGGGAGCACGATGCGAAACCGCCACAGAAGCGGCAGCGACCGACGGAGACAACACGATGCTCACGCATTTCCCTTGTGATTCCCCCCGCATCACCCATGCCTGCACCGCGCCGGTGGTGCCTGGCGACCGGCTGTCCTACTGGGACCGCTACAGCATTGACGCGCTGGTCGGCCTGCGCACCACCTCGCAGTCCCCCGACGGCCTGGTCGCGCGCCAGACCAACGTCGCGCTGCCCACCATGGGCCTGGCCGACATCGCGGGCAACGCGCACGCGGTCGAGCGCAACGCGCGCCTGGTCGGCATGTACCCGAAGGACGCGGTCTTCGCCTGCCATCTGGTGAAGGGTACCGCGCTCTTCATCCAGGGCGGCGAGCAGCTCACGCTGGCCGCCGGCGACACCATCGTCTACGACACGCGCCGCCCCTACACCCTCGCCTTCCTCTCGGACATGCAGCAGTTCCTGGTCGAGATCCCGGTCGCCGAGCTGGACGCCTGTTGGGGCGTGCGCGTGGACGACCTGCCCTTGAAGATCGCCCCGCTTGGTGGCGTCGGGGCCGCCCTCGGCGCGCAGTTGCGGCGCACCGTGCGCGGCTACCTGCAGGCCCCGACGCCCGAGGGCAGCAGCGCCCTGCCCGCGTGCACCCATACCGTCCTGCGGACGATGGCGCAGTCGGGCTTGCGCGGCCCCGGCGCCCTGCCCCAGTCTCTGCTGCACATCCTCGCCGCCAGGATGCACGTGGCCCGGCACCTGCACGACCCCGATCTCTGTCCGCAGGACGTGGCCAGGGCCACGGGACTGTCGGTACGCCACCTGAACCGCCTGTTCGCGCGGGAAGGCACCTCGCTGGCGGAGCACATCTGGGCGCAACGCACGGCAATGGCCCACCGCGAACTGGTGCACCCGGGATCGAAGCCGGCGGCCGTCGGCGAGATCGCGTTTCGCTGGGGGTTTTCGAGCCCGGCGCACTTTTCCCGGACGATCGCGGCGACCTATGGAGCACCGCCCTCGGCGCTGCGCAGGAAGGCGCTGGGCTGAGCCGGCAAGCCGGGGCAGCGGGCGCCTCTACCCGCGCCCGGCGATATGCGCTTTCAGTGTCAGAAAATTGACAGTCCGAAGCTTTCGCCTGTCATACCATCGGCAGAGAACCACGGCGGTTCCTGCCATAACAAAAACCAGGAGACGACAACATGAACTCGCGCGCAAATTTCAGCAACATGAAGGACAGTACCCGCGAAGACTGGCAGCTGATCGGCCGGGAATTCGGGCCCTATACCAAAGCCCTGCCCGACCGCATCATGGCGCACCTGAAAATCCTGGAGGGGGATTACGGCGGCTTTCCGGTCGACCGCTATACGCATTCGCTGCAAACCGCGACCCGGGCGTTGAAGGATGGGCGGGACGAGGAATACGTCGTCTGCGCCCTGCTGCACGATATCGGCGACACGCTGGGCAGCTTCAACCACCCCGATATCGCGGCGGCGATCGTGAAGCCTTTTGTGAGCGAAGCCAATCACTGGATGGTGCAGAACCACGGCATATTCCAGGGCTATTATTTTTTCCACCACCTGGGCATGGACCGCGACATGCGCGAGCAGTTCGCCGGCCATGCTTTCTATGACTACACCGCCGAATTCTGCGACCTGTACGACGCGCCGGCATTCGACAGGCACGCGGAAACACTGCCGCTCACCGAATTCGAGCCGATGCTGCGCCGCGTATTCGAGAAGCCGCGCCGCAGTATCTATAGCGCCGCCATGCCTGCCAAACAAACGGCGTGAACCCTCCATCAACCAAGGAAACTGTCATGCATATCCCCTCCATGAAAGACCAGGTCAGCGCCGACGAATGGAAACTGCGTTGCGACCTGGCCGCTTGCTACCGGCTCGTTGCGATGTACGGCTGGACCGACCTGATCTTCACGCACATCAGCGCCCGCGTCCCCGGCCCCGAGCACCACTTCCTGATCAACCCCTACGGCATGATGTTCGACGAGATCACCGCCTCGTCCCTGATCAAGGTCGACCAGGATGGTAACAAGCTGTCCGAGTCGCCCTTGCCGGTGAACCGCGCCGGTTTCGTCATCCACAGCGCCATCCACGCCGTGCGCGAGGACGCGCAATGCGTGATCCACACCCACACCCGCGCCGGGGTGGCGGTCAGCGCCCAGCGCGATGGCGTGCTGCCGATCTCCCAGCAATCGACCTTCGTGCTCGCCTCGCTGGCCTACCACGACTACGAAGGCGTGGCGCTGCACGACGCCGAAAAGCCGCGGCTGCAGGACGACCTGGGCACGGCCAATTTCCTCATGCTGCACAACCACGGCCTGCTGACCGTCGGCGCCAGCATCCCCGATGCCTTCCTGTCGATGTACATCTTCGAGAGCGCCTGCCAGATCCAGCTGGCCGCACAGTCGGGCGGCGGCGAACTGCGCATGGTTGCACCGGAAATCCTGAGCGGCACCGCCGAATCGATGAAGGTCCAGACCTCGGGACTGGGTGGCGCCTTCGCCTGGCCGGCGCTGCTGCGCAAGCTGAACCGCGTCGACGACAGCTACCTGACGTAAGCCGTCCCGGGAGCGCCGAAAAAAACCGTCAGGGCAAGGCGCAGCGCCGAAGACAGTACGAAAGTACGACGAGGTGCTGCAACGCAGCCATGGCGGTTTTGTTCGGCGCTCCAAACATAAGAAATAAGAAAACAACAAGGAGACATCAATGAACGATTTCATCACGCTGTTGCCGACCCTGCTGATCGGCGCCCTCGCCCTGATCATGTTCGGGCTCGGCCTCTCGCTCACCGTTGGCGACTTTCGCCGGCTGCTCGGGCATCCCAAGCCGGTGCTGCTGGCGCTCGTGCTGCAGGCACTGGTGCTGCCGGCGGTCTGCTACGGCCTGATCGTGGCGCTGGACGTGCAGCCGGCCTACGCCGTCGGCCTGATGCTGCTGGCCGCCTCGCCGGGCGGCGTATCGGCCAATTTGTACAGCCATCTCTTCGGCGGCAACGTGGCGATGAATATTTCGCTCACGGCCATCAACACGGTACTGTCGATCGTCAGCCTGCCCCTGATCGGCAACTTCGCGATCAACACCTTCGCCAAGACCGGCCAGGTCGTACCCATGCAGACCGGGAAAGTGGTCGAGGTGATCGTGATCGTGCTGGTGCCGGTGCTGATCGGCATGTTCGTGAAAAGCCGGGCGCCACGCTTTGCCGCCCGCTCGGAGAAACCCATGAAGGTCTTTTCGATGGTGGTGCTGGCCGCGCTGGCGCTGATCGCCATGGCGAAAGAGTGGAGCTCGCTGACCGCCTCCTTCGCCTCGATCGGGCTGGCCGTCATCGCCTTCAATGCACTCAGCCTGGGACTGGGCTACTACGTGCCGCGCATCATGGGGATGGACAAGCCGAATGCGATCGCGATCGGCTACGAAATCGGCATCCATAACTCGACGCTGGCGATCTTTGTCGCGGTGTCGGTGCTGGGCGACTTCCAGCTGATGGTGCCGGCGGCCGTCTACTCCGCCAGCATGTACGTGCTGGCGACGGCCTTCGGTTTTCTTGTGCTTGGAAGGCAGCCGGCGGCGGCTGCGGTAAGGGCCTGAGGTCGGTCCAGGAGAGGGCGCCATTCACCGGCGCCCTGCTTCACGCGGCCGGTGGTGCTTCCCGCCCAGGGAGTCTACCGGCCCAAGGTTACGTCCAGTGCACCAGGCCTCTCCCCCCTGGACGCCTGGGTCGAAGATCCCCGTCGCCCGTGTTGTCGCTGGCCTCGAGTCCATTAGCCGGCCCGAAGCTCACTGTCGGTTAGTTACATTTTTCGGCAACGAGAGACCCCCTCGGGCTCTCCGTGGCGCCCGGTGAGGTCTTTTATTTCGATCCGACAGGGCGCCTCAAAGCGGCGCCATCTCGACCGCCACGCCGGACAGGACTGCGTTACCCGACAAGGGATCGCGCAGTTTCTCGTCGAGCAGCGCGTTCAGGTTGACACCGGGTCGCTCGGCCGCTACGCCAAGACGGGTGCCGGCCAGGTCGTGGCCCCAGCCATGGGGCAGGCTGACCACCCCGGGCATCATCTCGTCGCTCACTTCCACCTGGACGTCGATGCGGCGCGCGCCATTGCGCAGCTGCGCCATGCCGCCATCGAGCAGGCCGAGCCGGGTGGCGTCCAGCGGATGCACCAGCGCCGTGCAGCGATAAGCACCCTTGGCCAGCACCGGCAGGTTGTGCATCCAGCTGTTGTTCGAGCGTAGCTGGCGCCTGCCGATGATGACGAGATCCGGCGCGGGCGCGGCGAGATCCGCTGCCACGCGCGCGAGGTCATCCAGCAGCATGGGCGGCGCCAGTTCGATCTTGCCGGACGGCGTGCGCAAGGCTTCCGGAATCCGCCGGGTCATCGGTCCCAGGTCGATGCCGGACGGGGCTTCCCCGATCTTCTCCAGCGTGAGGCCGCCGGGTACCCGGCCGAACCCGTCGCCGTAAGGGCCGGTACGCAAGGCCAGGTCGAGCAGGCGTTGCGGACCGCGCTGCGGGGCCAGCGCCGCCATCACCTGCGCGGCGGCCGGACCGAAGGCCTTGTCCAGTTCCTGCTCCAGCAAGGCGTCGTCGAACGCCTCGATGTCGGCCCCGGCGCCCTGCCCCTGCGCGATCGCGGCGATGCGCAGCAGGCTCTCCCATTCATCGGGCTGGCCGGGCTGGCGCGCCAGCACCGGCGGGCTGTAGCGCGCGTGATTGCGGTGCGAGAACTGGGTGAAGGTGACGTCGTAATGGTCGTCCTCCAGCGGTGACGGCCCGGGCAGGATCACGTCGGCGTGGCGCGAGGTTTCGTTGAGGTAGATGTCGAGGCTGACCATGAACTCCAACCGGTCCAGCGCGGCGGCCAGGCGCGGGCCGTTGGGGCTTGAGAGCACCGGATTGCCGGCGATCGCGATCAGCGCCTTGACCTGTCCCGGGCCGGGCGTCTCGATTTCCTCGGCCAGGCAGGTGATCGGCAGCTCGCCCGCCACCTCGACGGCGCCAGACACGCGCGAACGATGGCGGCCGCTGACGACCCCGCGGCCGACGCCCGGCTTGCCGCGTGTGTTGGCGCCGAAAGCCGCCGCCTTGGGGAACATGGCGCCGCCCTCCTCGTCCAGGTGGCCGGTTAAAACATTGATCACGTCGATCAGCCAGGAGCACAGGGTGCCGAACTGCTGGGTGCAGGTGCCGATGCGGCCGTAGATGGCGGCGCGCGGTGTGGCGGCGAGCGTACGGGCCAGGCCGCGGATGGTGGCGGCATCGATGCCGCAGCGCGCGGACACACGTTCGGGCGAGTAGTCCACCACCGCCGCGGCAAGCTCCTCCAGCCCCTTGCAGTGCGCGGCCAGCCGGCCCGGCCGCACCAGGCCTTGGTCGAACAGCGCCTGCACCATGCCGAGCAGGAAGAAGACATCGGCGCCGGGACGAATGAAATGGTGGGCATCGGCCACCTCCGCGGTCTCGGTGCGGCGTGGGTCCACCACGACCATCCTGCCGCCGCGTGCGCGCAAGGCCCTGGCCTTGCCACGGAAGTCAGGCACGGTCCACAGGCTGCCGTTCGACACCATCGGGTTGGCGCCGAGGACCAGCAGGAAGTCGCAGCGTTCGATATCGGGGACGGGAACCGACAGCCAGGTGCCGAACATCAGGCCGCAAGAGAGCATCTTCGGCACCTGGTCCACGCTCGAAGCCGAGAACATGTTGCGGGTGCCCAGCGCCCTGGCCAGGCGCGGGAAGTAGAGCATCAGGCTCATCTTGTGCGAGACCGGGTTGCCCAGCACGGTGGCCACCGCATCCGGCCCGCCGGCCGCGATGATGGGCGGCAGGCGCCGCTCGATCTCGGCATAGGCTTCATCCCAGCTGGCTTCGACGAACCTGCCGTCGCGCTTGATGAGGGGAGCGCGCAAGCGGTCGGGGTCGTCGTGCAGGTCCTTCAGGCCGATGGCCTTCGGGCACAGGAAGCCCTTGGAAAAGACGTCGTGCTGGTCGCCGCGGATGCGGACGACGCGGCCCTCCTCCAGGTCCAGTTCAAGACCGCAACTGGCTTCGCAGAAGGGGCAGATACGGTGGGCAACTGCGGTCGGACTGGTCATGGCGATCCTTTGGAAGGGAAAAGCGAACGGTCGTCCGATTGTGGGTCAGGGGTGGCAAAAATGTCAAGCGGCTGGCGGAGGCAGCCTGGTTGCCGGCGTCGGCGCGAACGTTTGCCCTGCCAGCCCTTGGCGGCGATTGCACCGGCTTTTACAAATGGTTTCGATTGAAACGTTTACACGCTTTATCGTGCGCGCCTCAGCAAGTAGTCTAACGGGCTCGGCATTTGCCAGCACTGCTCACGGCAGATGCGGCAAGTGCGCGGGCGGTGCCCGCTATTTCTACAAACGGAGTTTTCCTTGTCCGAAACAAAAGTTCCTCATCCGGAAACGGTCGTCAAAATCATCGGTGTCGGCGGTGCCGGCGGCAATGCCGTCAACCATATGGCATCGATCGGCCTGTCGACCTTCGAATTCATTTGCGCGAATACGGACGCGCAAGCCCTGTCGAATACGCATACCGAAAAACGCATCCAGCTTGGCGAGAGCGGCCTGGGCGCCGGCAGCGATCCGGTGGTCGGACGCGAAAGCGCCACCCGTGAACGCACCCTCATCGCAGACGCGCTCAAGGGCGCCGACATGGTGTTCATCACCGCCGGCATGGGCGGCGGCACCGGCACCGGCGCCGCCCCTGTGGTCGCCGAAGTAGCGCGCGAGCTGGGGATCCTGACCGTCGGTGTCGTGTCGAAACCCTTCGAATTCGAAGGTCCGCGCCGCATGCGCGTGGCCGAAGAAGGCATCGCCGCGCTGGCACGCTGCGTCGACTCGCTCATCATTGTCCTCAACAGCCGCCTCGAGGAAGTCCTGGGCGACGATGTCACGCAGAAAAAGGCGTTCGCCGCCGCCGACGAGGTGCTCAGCAAGGCGGTGACCGGCATCGCGGACATCATCGCCGTGCCGGGGATGATCAACGTCGACTTCGAGGACGTCCGCACGGTCATGCGCCAGACCGGCATGGCGATGATGGGCACTGCCCAGCATGCCGGCGACGACCGCGCCGCCAAGGCGGCCGAGGAGGCCATCGCATGTCCGCTGCTCGATGGCGCGAACCTGCGCGCCGCTCGCGGGGTGCTGGTCAACATCGCCGCATCCGAGGAAACGCTGAAGCTGCGCGAAACCAAGCTCGTGATGAACACGATTTGCGCACAGACCAATGAAGACGCCGTCATCAAGTTCGGCGCGGTCTTCGACGAGACGCTGGGCGACGCCATGCGGGTGACCGTGGTGGCCACGGGGCTGAACCGGCCCAGCGACTTTGCGCTTGGGACGAAACGGTCGTCGATTTCGCGCGTAGGCGGGCAGGCACAGCCGGTGCTGCGCCAGGGCGTATCGCATGCGGCAGTCCGGTCGGTGTCGGTTCAGCAGGAAATGCGGGGTGGATCCTTGTCGCGCCAGTCGACTTCGCCGGATGGAGGGAATGCTGAGTAAAGCTGAAGGCGAGCGTGCCCAGCCCCTACGGCATGATGTTCGACGAGGTCCAATGCGTAGTCCCTGATTAAGGGCTGCAAGGACGAACAGTTTCGCATGGTCGGCCGCAGCGGCCTGCTCGCCTCACCGATCGGAAACGGACGAGCGCGCTCGACGGCGAACGTCCGGATCCGATCAGCCTGGCGCTGTCAGTGGACGCTCACCTGCGACCGAAGTGCCAGCCCAGCCGAGGGCTTGCCCCCTTCGCCGAAGAGTTTTACCAGCAACGCAGCTGCCGACACCAGGGCCGCTACCGCCAATACCATGAATACCTGGCTGAATTCGAGCTCACGACGCGACAGTTCTGCGACCAGCAGGGAGCCCGCAATGCCGCCGAAGCGCCCCACGCCCAGCATCCAGGCGACGCCGGTTGCGCGGCCATGCGTGGGATAGAAGGCGGCCGCCAAGGCGGGCAGTGAAGACTGCGCCGTGTTCATCAGGGCTCCCGCGACGAACACGGTTACCGTCAGCAATCCCAGGCTGCCGACGACCTGGCCGATGGCGAACACTGCGCAGGCCGTGAGTACGAATCCGATCGCGATGACGCGATTGGCGTTGTACCGGTCCATCAGCCAGCCGAGCAGGATGGCTCCAACCCCACCAAGCGGGAACAGCGCGGAAATCAGGGTGCCGGTCTGCGCCGGCAGTCCGGCTTCCTTGAACAGCACGGGCATCCAGTTGATGAGCGCATAGAAGATGACCAGGCCCATGAAGTAGGCCAGCCACAGCATCAGGGTCCCCATCAGATAGGGTTTGGAAAACAGGATGCCGATGCCGCCGGCGCTCGACTTGGCGCCTTGTTCACCCATGACAAAGCTGCCTGCCTCCGCGGCCGAGGCATGGATACGCTGCAGGACCGCACGGATGCGCGCCGTCGACATCTTCTTGGCCACCATGTGACGTACCGATTCGGGCAGCAGGAAGGCCATGCAGACGAGCAAGACCAGTGGCGCCACGCCGCCCAGGATGAGGACGCTGCGCCAACCCCACACGGGAATCATCCAGGCCGCGAGGAAGCCACCGAATGCAGCTCCCAGCGGGAATCCGCAGAACATCGCATTGGTAATGGTCGAACGGCGTACGTCCGGACAGTATTCGCTCATGAGCGTGACCGCATTCGGCATGGCGGCTCCCAGGCCGATGCCGGTGATGAACCGCAGTATCGTCAACTGCTCAAGCGAATAGGCAAAAGCGGAAGCACCGCAGGCCGTACCGAAAATCAGCACCGAACCGAGCAGCACCAGACGGCGCCCCAAGCGGTCGGCCAGCGGGCCCGCAATGAGGGCGCCCGCTGCCAGGCCGAACAAGGCGGCGCTCAGCACGGGCGCCAAGGATGGCTTGTCCACGCCCCACTCCTTGATCAGGGAGGGAGCAATGAAGCCAATCGCCGCCGTATCGAATCCATCGAGCAGGACGACGATAAAACAGAGGGTGAAGACGCGCCATTGAAATGAGGAAAAGGGGTGACGGTTGATGAAACCGTGGATGTCGAGCTCTTGCTTAGGCATGCATGTCTCCGCTATGCGCACAGTGGCGTGTGCCAAATGGATGTGAGGATTCACGGCTGTTGATCGCCGTTCGATTGGGGCCAGCTTAGCGATGCGACGTTCGATAGTCAATCATTTGTGCGGTAGGCGAACACAATTTGCAAGTTCGTCACTGAGTCGGATTCCGAACGCGCTCGTTCCTGGCGCTGGCCGCGGGCTTCGGCGACGTTCCCGGCAAGCCTGTGGAGATACACAAAAATGATCGGCGATAATGGCAGGTCTCACTGCCATTCTTGTAGACTTCGGTCAGTACACGCGACAGCAGGCGCACGCCGAAGATCGCCAGCTCATTCCCGATCACGATCGGCATCGGGTGCGCCGGCATTATCATGACGGTGTGCTGGCCGGCCGGCAGCGCGGGAAATGTGCTGCAGATATCCTGCAACCGCTAGCTCGCTTATAAGCCAGTGTCGATTTTCGCCAGCCGTAGCGAATGGCGATCTCGCTATCGTTACAGATCGCTTGTGGATCGGGAAAGTATAAAAAAAGCCCCTGTGCAAGAGGGGCTTTTTTTGGATTAATTTGAGGATCACGAGCTACTCAGGCCGGATTTACTCCCACTCAATCGTCGCCGGCGGCTTCCCCGAAATATCATAAACAACGCGGTTCAACCCACGCACCTCGTTGATGATCCGGTTCGACACCTTGCCCAGCAGCGAATGCGGCAAATGCGCCCACTGCGCCGTCATGAAGTCCAGCGTCTGCACCGCGCGCAGCGCAACGACGTACTCGTAGGTACGGCCGTCGCCCATCACGCCCACCGATTTCACCGGCAGGAACACGGCAAACGCCTGGCTGGTCGCCTCGTACCAGTTCACCGGCGCCTTGCCCGGATCGATCCCGGCCACGGCCGGCAGTTCGAACGGGGTGTTGCGCAGTTCTTCGATGAAGATGGCGTCCGCTTCGCGCAGCAGGTCGGCGTATTCCTTCTTCACTTCGCCGAGGATGCGCACGCCCAGGCCAGGGCCCGGGAACGGGTGGCGGTAGACCATGTTGTGCGGCAGGCCGAGGGCGACGCCGAGCTTGCGCACTTCGTCCTTGAACAGTTCGCGCAGCGGCTCGAGCAGTTTCAGGTTCAGGGTTTCCGGCAGGCCGCCCACGTTGTGGTGGCTCTTGATGGTCTGGCCCTTCTTGCCCTTGCCGGCCGATTCGATCACGTCCGGGTAGATCGTGCCCTGCGCCAGCCATTTCGCGTTGGTCAGCTTGCCGGCTTCCCGCTGGAAGACTTCGACGAATTCGCGGCCGATGATCTTGCGCTTCTGCTCGGGGTCGGTCACGCCGGCCAGGTGGCCGAGGAACTGGGCTTCGGCGTCGATGCGGATGACTTTCACGCCCAGGTTCTTCGAGAACATGTCCATGACCATCTTGCCCTCGTCCTTGCGCAGCAGGCCGTGGTCGACGAACACGCAGGTCAGTTGGTCGCCGATGGCGCGGTGGATCAGGGCTGCGGCCACGCTCGAGTCGACGCCGCCGGACAGGCCGAGGATGACTTCATCGGTGCCGACCTGCTGGCGGATCTTCTCGACGGCTTCGCCGATGTAGTCCGGCATGTTCCAGTCGCTCTTGCAGCCGCAGATCTCGTGCACGAAGCGGCCGATGATGGCTTCGCCCTGGGTCGTGTGGGTTACTTCCGGGTGGAACTGCAGCGCATAGAAGCGGCGTTCCTCGTCGGCCATGGCGGCGACCGGGCAGGAGTCGGTCGAGCCCATCAGCTTGAAGCCTTCCGGCATTTCCAGGACCTTGTCGCCGTGGCTCATCCAGACCTTCAGCATGCCGTGGCCTTCGCTTGTCACGAAGTCGTTGATGCCGTTCAGCAGTTTCGTATGGCCGCGGGCGCGCACTTCGGCGTAGCCGAATTCGCGGACTTTACCGTTCTCGACCTTGCCGCCGAGCTGGGCGGCCATGGTCTGCATGCCGTAGCAGATGCCCAGCACCGGCACGCCGAGTTCGAACACGGCTTGCGGGGCGCGCGGGGAGTCGCCTTCCAGGGTGGAATTGTGGCTGCCGGACAGGATGACGCCGGATGCGCCGTAGTTGCGCACGAAGTCGTCGCCGATGTCGTAGGGGAAGACTTCGGAGAAGACGCCGGCGTCGCGGACGCGGCGGGCGATCAGTTGGGTGACCTGGGAGCCGAAATCGAGGATGAGGATTTTGCTGTGCATTGAGTGCGATATAAAGAAGTAATCCGGGCGGGTGGTTACCTGCGGCGTCGCGGTCGATCATATCGTGAGACCGCGTGGGCACAGGTGCCCACCCTACAAAAGCGGGTGCCGCGCTACGCGGCAGCCAATACCAAAAGCGGCCGTTTCCGGCCGCCTGCTTATTCCGAACGGTAGTTCGGCGCTTCCTTGGTGATCTGGACGTCGTGGACGTGCGACTCGCGCATGCCCGCGGAGGTGATCTCGACGAATTCCGCTTTTTCGCGCAGTTCGTCGATCGTCGCGCAGCCGCAGTAGCCCATCGACTGGCGTACGCCGCCGACCAGTTGGTAGATGATCGCCAGCACGCTGCCCTTGTAGGCGACGCGGCCTTCGATACCTTCCGGCACGAACTTGTCGGCCTTGGCGGTGACGTCCTGGAAGTAGCGGTCGGCCGAGCCTTCGGCCATCGCGCCCAGGGAGCCCATGCCGCGGTAGGACTTGTAGCTGCGGCCCTGGTAGAGGATGACTTCGCCCGGCGCTTCCTCGGTGCCGGCGAACATCGAACCCATCATGACGGTCGATGCGCCTGCCGCGAGGGCCTTGGAGATGTCGCCCGAGAAGCGGATGCCGCCGTCGGCGATGCAGGGCACGCCGGTGCCGGCCAGGGCTTCGGCCACGTTCGAGATCGCGGTGATCTGCGGCACGCCGACGCCGGCGACGATACGGGTGGTGCAGATCGAGCCCGGGCCGATGCCGACCTTGACCGCGTCCGCGCCGGCCTCGACCAGCGCCTTGGCTGCGGCGGCGGTGGCGATGTTGCCGCCGATGACGTCAACGTGCGGGTAGTTATCCTTGATCCATTTCACGCGGTCCAGGATGCCTTGCGAATGGCCGTGGGCGGTGTCGACCACCAGCACGTCCACGCCGGCCTTGACCAGCAATTCCACGCGTTCCTTGTCCTTCTCGCCCACGCCGACGGCCGCGCCGACGATCAGCTTGCCCTGCGCGTCTTTCGATGCGAACGGGTGCTCGTGCGACTTCAGGATGTCCTTCACGGTGATCAGGCCGCGCAGTTCGAAGGCTTCGTTGACCACCAGCACGCGCTCGAGGCGGTGCTTGTTCATCAGGCGCTTGGCTTCCTCGGTGTTCGCTTCCTCGTTGACGTAGACCAGCTTCTCGCGCGGGGTCATCTTGGTGCGGGTCTCGGCCTCGAGGTCTTCCTCGAAACGCAGGTCGCGGTTGGTGATGATGCCGACCACCTGCTTGCCCTCGACGACAGGGAAGCCCGAGAAGCCGTGCTGGTGCTGGAGGGCGATGACGTCGCGGATCTTCATCGTCGGCGGGACGGTAATCGGGTCGCGCAGCACGCCGGCTTCGAAACGCTTCACACGCGCTACTTCTCTAGCCTGGTCGGCCGGGCGCAAATTCTTGTGGACAATGCCGATGCCGCCTTCCTGGGCCATCGCAATCGCCAGGCGCGCTTCGGTGACGGTATCCATCGCGGCGGACAGCAGCGGGATATTCAGCGAGATATTCCGGGTCAGCTTGGTGCGGAGGGAAGTGTCGGCCGGAAGAATATTGGAGTAGGCCGGGACGAGCAGCACATCATCGAACGTGAGTGCTTTTTGGAGTAGACGCATAGCATTTTCCTATAGGCGCAAAAGCGAATTATACAGAAACCTGTGGTTTGCGTCGCGCGTCGCCGAAAAAATGGTCCCGGCCTCAGCGTCGTCGATTGACACTGCCGGCGAATCATGGCGAAATCTAGAATAGTTACGTAAGGAAATACTTTGAAGACGCCTACCCTGCTCGCCCCTGCCTTGCGCCGCACCCTCGCGCTGGCGCTGATCTTCACTGCCGGCCTGGCCCAGGCGCAATTCGTCTGGGTCGCGCCGAACGGGACGCGTCATTATTCGGACCAGCCGCCACCGCCAGGCACGCCACTGGCGCGCATCATCAAGGCGCCGGGCCTGCCGGCCATCTCGCTGCAGGCGGCCACCACCCCTGCCCCGAAACCGGCGCTGCCGGCAGCGGGCGCTGCCCCGGCGCCGGCCGCGGACCAGCCTGCCGCGAAACCGAAAGGGCCGCCGACGCTGGCCGAGCGCGAAGCGGATTTCCGCAAGCGCCAGAAGGAGAGCCAGGAAGCCGAGCTGAAGGCGCAGGAACAGGCGCGCCTGGAGGCGGCCAAGGCCGAGCACTGCGCGGAGGTGCGCAAGGCCAGGCAGATGTACGACTCGGGAATCCGGATGGCCGAAGTCGGGCCGGATGGCCAAAAACGCTACCTGACGGACGCCGAGCGCGCCCAGCGCAGCGCCCGCGCCGGCGCAATGGCTGCCGAGTGCCGCTGAGACGCCGGCGGTAACCCGCCGGGCCGGCTCGGGTCCCGCAGTCCGTTCAGGCCGCTTCAGGCCTCGCTGGCGCTGCACGCGCGTATCGCCGCCGGCAGCGTCGGCGTGCACACCACCCGGTTGCGGCCGCCCGTCTTGGCGGCATACAGGGCCTGGTCGGCGCGCGCCATCAGGCTGGCGAAGCCCTCCCCCTCTTCCAGCATCGCCACGCCGATACTGACGGTGTAGGCGACGCCGACCGTCGACGGCGCCACCTGCACGGCACGGTCGAGCGTCGCGCGCAGGCGTTCGGCCACGGCCTGGGCCGTATCGAGGCTGGCATCCGGCAGCAGCACGGCAAACTCCTCGCCGCCGATCCGGGCGCAGTAATCGATCTTGCGCACCACGTCCTGGGTGTGCCTGACCAGGTCGCGCAGCACCTGGTCGCCCACCCCGTGCCCGTAGGTGTCGTTGATGCGCTTGAAGTGGTCGACGTCGAACAGCAGCAGGCCCAGGCCGCTGCCGTGGCGCCGGGCGCGCGCGAGCTCGCGTTCGGCGAAGGCAAAGAAGGCGCGGCGCGAGGGCGCGCCGGTCAGGTGGTCGTGGTCGGCGGCGTAGGCGGTCTCGGAGAGCACGCGGGCATTGGCCATCATCACCGCCCCCAGCGTCAGGGCCGGCAGCGCCAGCGTGCCGAGGGCGAAGAAGATCAGGTTGTACACGGCCGGTTCCAGCAGCGACACCGCCGCATAGGCGTCTACCGCATAGAACAGGCCGCGCGCGGCGTGGATGAGGCCGAGCACCAGCGCAGCGCCGCGCGTGAAGGCGAAGGGGTAGCGCAGCCGCGCGTCCTGCGATACCGGCACGGTCGCGAAGATCGCGAAACAGACGGCCGCATGGTAGATCGACACCGACACGACGCGCATCGCCAGCGACTCGACCAGGGAGTGAAACACGACGACGCCGGTAAACGCGGCCAGGCCGCCGGCCACGAGGCGCCCGCGGGGCACCGGCAGGCCGAGATGGCGGCGAAAGCCGGCGTACATCAGGGACACGGTGACCAGATAGATGCCGTTGGCCGCTTCGATCGAGAGGAAATCCGGCACCACGCCGCGCGCAGCGAACAGCAGCAGCGCAAGGACCGCCAGCCCGTTGGCCTGCTCCCACTCGCGCACTCCGTCCACCTTGCCGCCGGCGAGCGAAGTCAGGACCAGCAACATGACCACCGAAAAGGCGGTGGTAACCAACAGGAGACTCAGGGCACTCAGCATCTGGCAGGCAAGCGGCGGAAGGAAAGCGGCAAGGCCGCGCGAAGTCCGGCCCCCGATCCGATGCTGGCCCTGCCGCGGGAAAGCGGTCAGGCACGCCCGTGTTCGACCCAGGGGAAGTTCGTCATGATAGCAAGAAACAACCTATTGGTCGCCACTTGGTTGCACAGTTGTAACTAAATATCACCAGATCGGGTGATACTCATGCTATGCAGCCGGCATGGGCGCGGAAGTCCTGGGCGGCTCAGGCGGGTCGTGAGCCGGCCGCTTCCTTCTTCGCCGCGCGCTTGCGGCGCGAGTCCTTGGGATCGGCGATCAGCGGCCGGTAGATCTCGATGCGGTCGCGCTCGCGCAGCACGGTGTCGAGGGTTTTCTTCTTCGCGTAGATGCCGACCGGCTGGGTCACCAGGCTGATCTCGGGAAACTCGACCAGCACCCCGCTCTGCTCGATCGCCTGGCCGATGGTCGTGCCGGGCTCGACGCGCATCGGGCGCAGGAACTCGCGCTGCGGCGTCGCATAGCAGACGTAGACCTGGAGCATCTCGCCCCCCACCTGAGCTTGCAACTCGGCCCGCATCTCACCCATAGACCGCCTCGGCGCGCTTGCAGAAGGAATCGACCATGCTGTTGGCGATCATGCCGAACACCGGGCCCACCAGCTGCGCCAGCAGCACGCTGGAAAACTCGTAATGCAGGTCGAAGTCGATCTTGCAGGCGTCGGCGCGCAGGGCCTTGAAGTTCCAGGTGCCCTCCAGCATCTTGAAGGGGCCGTCGACCAGGTGCATCTTCATCTGCGTCGGACGCTGGTTGTGGTTGGAGGTGGTGAAGCTCTGCTTCACGCCGTGGAAGTTGATGGCCAGGCTCGCGACCAGCTTGTCCTCGGTACGCTCGATGAGCTTGACGCCGCCGCACCACGGGAGGAACTTCGGATAATCTTCCACCTTCGCGACCAGATCGAACATCTGCTCGGCGCTATAGCCTAAGAAAACTGATTTGTGCACTACTGCCATTGGTCAACCGTTTGTTATGATGTTGGATAAGTTGCATTTCGCTCGCGTTTTACATTTTGCAAGCGCGACAGCAGTAGTTTAACCGACCCGCGAATTTTCGCTATTTCATGAGCATTGTTGACAATAAGAAAGCATTTTTCGATTACTTCATCGAGGACCGCTACGAGGCCGGCATCGTGCTGGAAGGCTGGGAAGTCAAGGCGATCCGCGAAGGCCGGGTCCAGATCAAGGAAGCCTATGTCGTCGTGCGCGGCAACGAGCTGTTCCTGTTCGGCGCCCACATCAGCGCCCTGACCACCGCCTCGGCCTTCAGCCACCCGGAAGCCCTGCGCACGCGCAAGCTGATGCTGCACCGCGCCGAGATCGACAAACTGGTCGGCAAGGTCGAGCGCTCGGGCTATACGCTCGTGCCGCTGAACCTGCATTTCAAGGGCGGCCGCGTGAAGTGCGAAATCGGTCTTGCCAAGGGTAAGAAGCAGCACGACAAGCGCGCCACCGAGAAGGACCGCGACGCCAAGCGCGAGGTGGATGCGGCGATGAAGCAGCATCGGCGTTGATGTGTTGTGCCGCGGCCGGCGTGGTCACAGCAGGATCGATCGTCGCGACCGATCGCATTTCACCTATCGACGCGTGGACGGGGAACCCGTCCACCCTACGGGTCAGCGGCGGTCATCCCCGTAACGCAAGCAGCAGGACGTAGGGTGGACGGCTCTGCCGTCCACGCGTTCAAGCGGCCTGAAATCAGCCGCAATAAATCGCCTCAGGCGAGCTTGCTCGCCCGCCACGCCAGGAAACTGAGCACCAGCCCCACCCCCACCCCGCAAGCCAGCAGGAAGGCGCTCTCGAACAGCAGCGGCGCCACCAGCCCCGACACCAGCGCGAACGACATCATCTGGATGAAGCCCAGCATCGACGAGGCCAGGCCGCGGTTGTCCGGGAACAGCGACAGCGCCGTCATCTGGATCGCCGGCATCGCCACCGCCAGGCCGAAGGTATAGATCGCCAGCGGGATCACGGCCCAGGGCACCGCCGCCGGGAACACGGCGTTGTAGCCGATGTTGAGCACCACCGCCAGCGCCATGGTGCCGAAGCCGATCCATTTCAGCTTGAGCGGCGCGATCTTCGCAGCACGCTTGCCGCCCCAGGCGGAGCCCAGCACCATGCCGCCGATCAGGGGAATGAACATCCAGGCGAAGGCCGTCTCCGGCAGGCCGAGGATCTCCATCACGAAGTTGGCCGCCGAGCCGATGTAGAGCGAGAGGCCGCCGAAGGCCAGGCCCACCGACAGCGACAGCAGCAGGAATTGCGGATGGCGCAGCACCTTGCCGTAGTTGCGCGCGATCGTGCCCGGATGGAAGGGCTGGCGCTTCTCGACAGGCAGGCTCTCGGGCAGCATTTTCAGGCACAGCAGGATCAGCGAGGCGCCGAACACGGCCAGGAAGACGAAGGTCGCGCGCCAGCCGAAGTGCACATGCAGCCAGCCGCCCAGGATGGGCGCGATCGCCGGCGCCAGGCCGAAGACCATCATGATGTTCGACATCATCTTCTGCGCTTCGGCGCCCTTGAGGCGGTCCTGCACGATGGCCTGGCCGATCACCGAGCCGGCGCCGGCGGACAGGCCCTGCAGCGCGCGGCAGGCCAGCAGCATGCCGAAGGTCGGGGCAAAGGCCGCGCCGATCGAGGCGATGGTGTAGAGCACGAGCGCGGCCAGGATCACACGGCGGCGTCCGAAGGAATCGGACAGCGTGCCGTAGAACAGCATCATGAAGGCGAAGGTGAACAGGAAGACGCTCAGCGTCTGCTGGACGGCGACCGCGCCGACGCCGAACTCGCGCCCGATGGCGGGCATGGACGGCAGGTAGGTGTCGATCGCGAGCGCCCCGACCATGCCGAGGCAGGCCAGGATGACGGTCAATAGTCGGTACATCGGGGGGGCTTTCTGGAAACGTGGTGCACCGCGACAGGCGGCGCACGGCCCGCGATTGTACAGATATTTCCGTCAACACATCGGGGGCCGCCTCGGCCGGCGCCAGGCTCGCGCCGCGCCATGCCGGGAGTGCGGCATCATCCTGCCATGGCAAGCCCGAGCCCCCCCTTGGACAGAGGAGAATCGCATGGTGCAGCGTCCCGGTATCTTCCCGACCTTCTTCCTGTCGGGTTTCGAATGCTCCAGCTTCCTGTGGAAGGACCGCGCGCGGCGCAACCTGATCGCGGAAACCGCACACGACCGGCACGCCGCCGAGGACTACCGGATCCTGAACGAGCTGGGTATTGCCGTTGCGCGCGAGGGCATCCCGTGGCCGCTCGTGGACCGGGGCGGAGAATACGACTTCGCCCCCATCCTCCCTTTCATCGAGGCCATGAACGCGTCGCGGATCACCCCGATCTGGGATCTCTGCCACTACGGCTATCCCGAGGATCTCGATCCGTTCTCGGAGGCCTTCGCGGGGCGCTTCGCCGCCTACTGCCGCGCCGCCGCCGGGTACGTGCTGCCGAAGGTCCGCGGCCCGCATTTCTTCACGCCGATCAACGAGATCACCTTCTTTTCGTTCTGCGCCGGCGAATGGGGCTGGGCCGCGCCCTACCGTTGCAGCCGGGAGGACAGGATGCGCCTGCGGGTGGCGCTGTGCCGGGCGGCGATCGCCGGCGTGAAGGCGATCCGCGAAGTCGATCCGCAGGCGCGCATGGTGCACATCGATCCGCTGGTGCGCGTGGTGGCGCCGCGCGACCGTCCCGACCAGGCCGAAGCCGCGCGCCACGAAACCGAGGAAGATACCTTCCTTGCCTGGGACATCATCGGCGGGCGGGCGCATCCCGAGCTCGGCGGATCGCCCGAGATCCTGGACATCGTCGGCGCGAACAATTATTCCTTCGGGCAGATGGAATACCGCGAGCATGGCCCGCATGCGGCGCTGCCGCCCGGCGACGAGCGCATCGCACCGCTGTGCGAGATGCTCGCGACGGTCTGGGAACGCTACCGCCGGCCGATGATCATCGGCGAAACAAGCGGGCTCGGCCACGGCCGCGCCAGCTGGCTGCGCGACGTGATGGGCGAATCGCTGGCGGCGGTACGGCGCGGCATGGACCTGCAGGGCATCTGCCTGTTTCCGGCGGTCGACATGCCGGACTGGCATACCGGCGACTGGCTCCACAACGGCATCTGCGACCTGGTCGAAGCGGACGGCGACCTGGCGCGGGTGCCGCACCAGAGCTATGTCGACGAATTGCGGCGCTGGCAAAACGAACTGAACCGGGTCACCCGGGTGGACGAGGACCCGACCAGCGACCCGGTGGAACTGCAGGACGTGATCGATGCCGCCTACCGGCTGGACATGCGGCCGGACAAGGACTGGCACTGACGCTTGCGCGCGGCGACTGCTCAGTCGCGCAGCGACATCCCAAAGCGATCGAAGCGCGGCATCCAGTTACCGAGCGTGTCGGCCGAGACCAGCACGCGCTCGGCGCGGCCGATCAGGTGGTCGCGCGGAACGAAGCCGATGTAGCGCGAGTCGGCGCTGTTGTCGCGGTTATCGCCCAGCATCAGGTACTGGCCGGCGGGCACCGTCACCGGCCCGAAGTTGCGCATCGGGGTCCGGATCTGCGGGACGAACTGGACCTGGCGCGTCTTGCCATCGATCTGCTCGCGCACGCGCAGCGCCGGCACCCGGGCCTCGCCGATCGCTTCGACCACGGTCTCGACCGGTCCCCACTGGGCCTCCTGGCCGTTGATGACGAGGCGTTCGTTGCGCAGCTCGACCACGTCGCCGGGAACCGCGACCAGGCGCTTGATCAGGCGGGTGCCGTCCTGCGGGGAATCGAAGGTGACCACGTCGCCGCGCTGCGGCTCGCCCGTGTGCGCCAGGATGCTGTTCGTCAGCGGCACCTTCAGGTCATAGGCCAGGCGGTTCACGAACACCACGTCGCCCTCGAGCAGGTTCGGCCGCATGGACGAGGACGGAATCGGGTTCCAGTCGGCGACCGCCGTGCGGAACACGCCGAACAGGCAAAGGAACAGGATGAAACCCTTGTTGGCGCGGATGAGGTCCTTCATGCAAGTCTCCAGGCAGGTGGATCGGGGTGGTCGATGTCGACTTTATACCGGGAGTTTCTTTAAGGATGTTTAAGCCTTCGACAACACTAAGCAAGCGCGTCGGTCCAGATTCTCCGTGCCCAGGCATCGGCATCCTCGCCTTCCTGCGCCGACGGATGGTCCGACAGGATGCCCGCGGCCACGGGCTCCATGCTCGTCTTCACCGGATCGTAGCGGTACAGCGTCGAGATGCGCATCGCCTGCCTGTCGTCGATGAAGCTGTAGCAGGTATTGTCGAAGGCCGGCGCCGGGTCCGGCGCTTCGCCCAGCATCAAGGCCACCACGGCCTGGGCGCAAATCTTCGCCTGGGCATTGGCCATGTGCGCCGACTTGGGCAGGCCGGCGTCGATCGCATCGCCGATGACGTGCACGCGGGGCAGGCGCTTCGATGCGTAGCTGAGGAAGTCGACTTCGCACCAGCGCCCTTCGGCGGTGGCCAGGCCGCAATCGAGCGCGATCCGCCCTGCCCGCTGCGGCGGAATGAAGTTCAGCACATCGGACCTGACCGTATCGAACACGGTCCTGACGGTCTTCGTCGCCACCTCGACCTGCTGCACTTCGCTGCCCGGCACGTACTCGATCATGTCCGGATACAGCTCGCGCCAGGCCCGCTCGAACAGGATGCGTTTCGAGGTGATCACGGGGTTGGCGTCGAGCACCACTACCTTGGAGCGGGGCTTGTGCGTCTTCAGGTAGAACGCCACCTGGCAGGCACGCTCGTAGGGCGCGGGCGGACAACGATAAGGCTGCGGCGGAATCGCAATCGTGAAGACGCCGCCGTTGGGCATGTCCAGGAGCTGCCGGCGCAGGTTGCGCGTTTGCGGCCCCGCTTTCCAGGCGTGGGGAATCTGCTGCTGTGCGCGGGCCAGCAGCGGGAAAGCATCGAACATGAAATCGATGCCGGGAGCGACGATCAGCCGGTCGTACGGCAGCTTGTGTCCTGCCACGACGATGCGGCGCCTGTCGGCGTCGATCGCCGTCACGCGGCCCTGCACGAACCGGACGCCATGGGCGTGCCGGAGCGCGTCGTAGCCGAAGGTAAGCTGCTCCAGCGTTTTCTGGCCGGCCAGCACGCGGTTGCTGACCGGGCAGGAAACTAGCGCGGGGTGCTGGTCGACCAGGGTGACGTCGATGCGCCCGCCGCTCAGGATGCGCACATACTTGGCCGCGGTCGCACCGCCAAAGCCGGCGCCGACGACAACGACGCGCCCGATCCTGGCCGACGGCGCACGGCCGGCCTTGCCGAGAGCCGCGGCCATGGAGGAACCTGCCTGCCCGGCCAGCGCCAGCCCAAGGAAATCACGCCTCCTCATCACCAACTCCCATCACCTACTCCCACTCCAGGGCCGGGTAGATCAGGCTGACGTTGCGCCGGTTGACGGCATCGAAGAGCTGCCAGTGCGCCCGCTCGGAAGCCGCCGCCGTGTCCATCGCCTCCTGCATGCCGCCGCCGCCGCGGATGCTCGCCCTGACATCCCGCAGCAAGGCACTCAGGTAGTCGCGCTGCCGGGCCAGGGCGCGGTTCTTGTCGCGGACGACAGGACCGTGGCCGGGAATCGTGTTGACGGCGGCCTGCCCGGCCAATGCCTCCGTGGCGCGCAGCCAGCCCGCGAGGTCCCCATCGATGGAAGGCGTGCGCTCGATGAAGAGCAGATCGCCGGTCCACAGCGTGCCGCTCCTGACGTCGAAGACGGTCAGGTCGTTGTTCGTGTGCGCGTCCGGCCAGGCGGTCAATTCCAGCTTGCGCCCACCCAGGTCGAGGATCAGGCGCTGTTTCACGGTCTCGTCCGGGGCGACCAGCCTGCTTTTCCCGGCCTGCTCGCCCAGTTCCCTGTTCAGGTTGCGCAAATAGGTGTCGCTGCGCGCGCGCATTGCCTGGGGCAGCCTGGCGTGGCCGACGAGGCGCGGCGCCGGCCCGGATCCGGTCGCATCGGCATCGACGAAGGCGGCGTTGCCGAACACGTGATCCGGATGCACATGGGTATTGATCACATAGCGGATCGGCAGCCGGGTCACTTGCCGTACCGCTTCGCGCAAGGCTTTGCCGACGGCATACGAGCCGCCGGTGTCGATGACCGCGACAGCATCAAGGCCGACCACGAAGCCGATGTTGGCGATGTCGCCGTCGTAGCCCTCCCCGAAATCCTTGTGCTGCCCGATGTGCACGTAGACGCCCGGCGCGACCTGGCTTACCTGCAGCGGCGCCGCGCCCAGGTGCGCGCAGGCGCATGCCAGCAAGCAGGCCGCAAGGATCAGGCGCCGCATCCAGCCTCCACGCATCTATTTTCCACGCATCTATTCTCCGATGTCCAGCGCATGGCGGAAGCTCCCGCCTTCGTTGTCGCGGATGGAGACCTGCAGGGCGCCGGGTTGGCGGGCGAGGAAGCTGAACTGGATGGACGGGTCTTCGCTGATGCCGATATAGGTGTCGGCCTTCATCACCGGCTTGCCGTTGTAGCTGACCTCTATCTTGTTGATGAAAAAGGCCGGCCGGAATCCATTCGTTGCCAGGTCGCGCTGCAGGCCGGTGTACATCGGGTGCTTGATCAGGAGCCTGGCCTTGTTGACGCTGCCAGGCCTGAATGGCCCGTCGAGCGCCATCTTCATTTTCCCGGCCGCCGCCATTGCCGCCGCGTTGTCGCCTGTCGCCGGACCGCCGCAACCGCCGGCTGCCCGCACGACAGTCGAATTCACGTAGAATCTGCCGTCGCTCGCTTCGGCCACGACATGCACGGGGGAATCGATTTCAAAGCGGATCCTGGTCGCGATCTCCGCCTTGCCGCTTTCGGGGGTAAAGTGGAAGACCGCCGTCAGCGGCACCGGGTTCTCGTCGACGATCAGGGTCACCGACTTGATGTACTGCTTGTCAGTCATCGGATGATCGATGCTGAAGGCGAATGGCACCTGTTCGCCGCTGGGCGCGCGCGCCGGTGCGGTCAGGCGCACGAAAGCGGCGGACTCCAATTGTTTGCCGGGAAAGTAAGTCTGCTGCAATGCTGCCCAGTTCGCGTCTGCGGCCTGGGCCTGCGCTTGGGCTTGCGCCTGCGCCGATGGCGGGCAGGCCGACAATGCCAGGATCGCGAGACTGAAGAAACAGCCTGCACCCCGCGCCGTCCGTGGGCGCGTCCTTATCGAGCCGGGCTGTATCCATGCGTGGAGCGCTGATTTCATGCTTGACACCAGGGCAGGCAAAGAGGGGCACATATGGAACCGCATCGTCGAGCACGGTGCGCTGCAGCCGCGGGCAGACATGCGATTCGCCGACACGATGACTATAACGCAGGAAACCGCCCGCATGAGCAGGATTTCATGCCCTTTTACAAAACTTCTCAAAATAGCAACAGTAAGCCATGCCAGACAATCTCGACCTGCCAAGCGCAGCACCCACACCCGAGGCGTCGCCCGATGCCGGGACCAACACTTCCGGCCAGGGCAAGCGGCATCCGCTGCCCGAAGGCGTCGCCGGCTGGTCCTGGGGCGCGTTCCTTCTCAGCTGGATCTGGGCAATCGGAAACCGGACCTGGTGGGGCCTGCTCGGCCTGATCCCGGGCGTCGGCCTGGTCGTGCGTGTCGTGCTCGGCATGAACGGCAGGCGATGGGCGTGGCGGAACAGGCGCTGGGACAGCGTGGCGCACTTCAACCGGGTGCAGCGGCGATGGAGCGTGGCGGGCACAGTCGTGGGCCTGGCCCTGGCCGGTCTCGTGGCGGCGGTCGCGCTTCCGATCCACCAGGACAGGCAGCTCAGGCAGGAACTGGAAACCGCGCTCGCGCATGCCAACAAGGCCGCGCAGGCTATCGGGCGCCATATCGAATCGAACGGGTCCCTGCCCCGCAGCCTGGGCGAAGCCGGGTTCAGCGAGCCGCTCCCGGCCAGCATCGAGCACCTGGCCATCGATCCTGGCAGCGGGCAACTGAAGGTGATGGTGAGCGCCGCTTCCCTGCGTGGCAAGGGCTTCTATTTAAGGCCCACGACCGGGGCCGACGGCAAGGTGAGCTGGCGCTGCCGGCATGGCGAGGTTCCCGCACGCCTGTTGCCGAAGCAGTGCGGCGACAACCCCACCGGCGAACTGGAGCTCTGAGGCAGCGGCGCCGGCGGCCCCCGTCGAGCCTGCAGCCCCTCAGCCGTGCTTCTTGCGCCGCAGGCTGTACCAGGCGCCCACCGCCACCGGCGCGCCCAGCGTCAGGGCCGATACCGCGTCCCAGACGCCGTCGCCGAACAAGGCGCTGACCAGGCCGATCGTGGTGAGGATGCCGAGCAGGATGGGCATGCCCCACACCGCCATGAAACGTCCGTTCATCGGGATTCTCCAGTGCGCGCGAGCGCGGGTTGGGCGGGCTGGGCGGCGGGGGTCAGGTCCTGGGTGGGCTTGGCGCCCGCTTTCGCGCTGCGGCCGCGCTTCGCCCACAGGTAGAGGCCGCTGCCGAGGACCACGATGGTCGCCAGGTCGAGCATGGCCCACAGGAACTTCATCCAGGCGCCGCCATAGTCGCCGAAGTGCAGCGGCTGCGAGACCAGCAGCGCAGTCAGGTACCAGGGCAGGTCGCGGTGGTCGGTGATGACGCCGGTCTCGGCGTCGATCAGCACCGGCTTGTACAGGCGCGAAGAGAAGGCCTGGTCGCCGCGCATGAACACGCCGTAGTGGTGCGGGCTGGCGAAGGGCGTGCCGGGGAAGGCGATGAAGGCGACCTGCATGCCCGGTTCCGCGGCCATCGCCGTTTTCACGGCGGCGTCCATCGACGCCATGTGCACAGGCGGTTTCGCGTTCCTGTAGGGCTCGAGCATGGCGGCGATCTCGGTGGCCTGCCAGTACTTCAACAGGACGTCGGCCAGGGTATTGACCACGCCGGTCGCGCCCACCACCAGCGCCCACACCAGGGTCACGATGCCGAGCAGGTTGTGCAGGTCCAGCCATTTCAGCCGTTTGGTGCGGCCCTCGCGCACCGTGCCGAACTCGAGCTTGCGCATGAAGGGCGCGTACAGCACCACGCCGCTGACGATGGCCACGATCAGCAGCAGGCCCATGCAGCCGAGGAAGAGCATGCCCGGCAGGCCGGCGAACAGGTCGACGTGCAGGCGCAGCATGGTCGACATGAAGGCGCCGCCCTCGAAGGCCGGCTCGGTGATGACTTTCGCGGTACGCGCGTCGACCGCGATCGGCTTGTAGTGTTCGTCGTTCGGGTGGTCGCCCAGGGTCACGTTCCAGATCGCCGGCTCGTCGATTTCCTGCGACATGTACATCATGATCTTGCCCGGGTACAGGGCCTTGCCGGCGGCGATCACGTCGTCCAGATTCGCGCGCGGCGGATTGGCTGCGAGCTCGGGCGCCAGGGCCGGCGCCTCGACGTCGTTGCCCAGCAGGTGGCCGATCTCGTGGTGGTAGATCAGGGGCAGGCCGGTGAGGCACAGCAGGAGCATGAAGACGGTGCAGACCAGGCTGCTCCACTTGTGGATCCAGCTCCAGCGGCGCAGGAATTGATTGGACATTGTGGTTCGGGACGGACAGAGAGCCGTAGATAATAATAGTTCTCATTTACAGCCGCAAGCTTTGCGCGCATAATAATGAGAACAGTTCTCATTTAACAACAAGACCGCCGCACATGAAACAGCCGACTTTCCGCCTCACTCCCCTCGCCTTCGGCGCCGCCCTCCTCCTTGCCGGCCATGCACATGCACAAACCCAGGCCCAGGCGCCCGTTGAAGCGGCTGCGAACGACCAGCCCATCCAGACCGTAGTCGTGACCGCCTCGGCCGACGCATCAAGCCAGGGCCTGCCGAAAGACTACGCCGGCGGCCAGGTCGCCCGCGGCGGCCGCCTTGGCCTGCTGGGCAACGTCGACATCATGGACGCGCCCTTCAACACCACCAACTACACCCACGCGCTGATCCAGGACCAGCAGGCGCGCAGCGTGGCCGACGTGGTGCAGAACGACCCCTCGGTGCGCGTCGCCCGCGGCTTCGGCAACTACCAGGAGCTCTACGTGATCCGCGGCTTCGCCGTGAACTCGGACGACCTGGCCTACAACGGCCTGTACGGCCTGCTGCCGCGCCAGTTCGTCGCCTCCGAACTGCTGGAACGCGTGGAGGTCTTCCGCGGCGCGAACAGCTTCGTGAACGGCGCGGCGCCGGGCGGCGGCGGCATCGGCGGCATGATCAACCTGCTGCCCAAGCGCGCGCCGAACGCGCCGCTGAACCAGCTCACGCTCGGTGTCGAAGCCGGCGGCCAGGGCTATGCGGCGGCCGACATCGCGCGCCGCTTCGGTCCCGACAACCGCGGCGGCATCCGCGTGAACGCCGTGCGCCGCGACGGCGAGACGGCGATCGACCGCGAGGAGCGCGAGCTGAGCGTGTTCTCGGTCGGCGCCGACTGGCGCGGCGACGGCTACCGCGTTTCGGCCGACGTCGGCTACCAGAACCACAAGCTGGACAACGCGCGCCCCAGCGTGACCGTGGCCGCCGGCCTGCCGATCGTGGCCGCGCCGGATGCCGATACCAACTGGGCCCAGCCCTGGACCGAATCGAAGGAGCGCGACGTCTTCGGCACCCTGCGCGCCGAGGTCGACCTGGGCGCGGACAGCGTGGCCTGGGCCGCGCTGGGCATGCGCAAGGGCGACGAGTCCAATATCCTTGCCTCGGCCACTGTCACGGCCCTCGACGGCAGCGCCACCATGACCCGCTTCGACAACGTGCGCGAGGACGAGGTGAAGACCGGCGAGATCGGCGCGCGCACCGAACTGCGCACCAGACCGGTCAAGCATGGGCTGTCGGCCACCGTCTCGGGCTTCCACTCGGAGTCGAAGAACGCCTATGCGATGGGCGACTTCGCGGGCTGGTCGACCAACATCTACCGCCCGGTCAACGTGGCGGCGCCGCCGACCGGCTTCTGGCCGGGCGGGAACATGTTCGACCCGCTCTTGACCCGCAAGAGCATCCTGTCGAGCGCGGCGATCGCCGACACCCTGTCGTTTGCCGACGATACCGTGCTGCTGACGGTGGGCCTGCGCCACCAGCGCCTGAAGGACTACGGCTACGACTACGTGACGGGTGCCGAGAGCACGCGCTATGAGAAGAGCGCGAACACGCCGGTGGCGGGCCTGGTCTACAAGCCGGCGAAAGGGGTGTCGCTGTACGCGAACTATATCGAGGCCCTGCAGCAGGGCGGCTCGGCCTCGAGCGGCGGCTTCGGCCCGCCGCTGAGCAACGAAGGCGTGCCGCTCGCGCCTTACGTCTCGCGCCAGAAGGAAATCGGCGTCAAGGTCGACGGCGGCAAGCTGGGCGGCAGCATCGCCCTGTTCACCACCGGCCAGCCCCAGGCCTACATCCTGAACAACACCTTCGGCACCTTCGGCGAACAGCGCAACCGCGGTGTCGAGCTGTCGGTGTTCGGCATGCCGGCCAAGGGCCTGCGCCTGCTGGGCGGGGCCACCCTGCTCGACACCGAGCAACGCGATACCTTGACCGGCGCCACCGAGGGCTTCGAGGCGATCGGCGTGCCGGAAATCCAGGTGAACCTCGGCGCCGACTGGGACGTGCCGAACGTGCCGGGCCTGTCGCTGAACGCGCGCGCGGTCTACACCTCGACCCAGTACGCGGACGTCGCCAACACCCAGAAGGTGCCGTCATGGGCCCGCCTGGACATCGGCGCCACCTGGAACACGCGCCTGATGGACCGCGACGTGACCCTGCGCGCGCGTATCGACAACGTCACCGACCGCAATTACTGGGCATCGAGCGGCGGTTACCCGAACTATGGCTACCTGGTGGCCGGCGCGCCGCGCACCCTGGTGGTGTCGGGGTCGATCGATTTCTGAAGTTCTCGCTGACCGGGAACGAAGGGCGGCGTTGCCGCCCTTTTTTGCTGGCCCGAGAATGATCGGACCGTAGGGTGGGCGCCCCGTGCCCACCTGAAGCATGCGCCGCGTTGACGCAGCCGTGTGGCCGCGTTTGCTCATCGTTATGGTGGGGGTCATCAAGGCCACTGGCCTTGATGACCCCCACCCTACGACACCAGCAGCGCCAGCAACCCGCCCGCCATCGACACCACCAGCATCAGCAGCACATACCCGAAGAAGCGCAGCACGCCGCGCAGCTTGCGCCCCCGCGGCCGGCTGCGCGCGATGTACCAGGGAACGGCAAGCGGCGTGAGGAAGACAATGGCCGTGCTCAGCCAGCGCGAGCGCGGCCAGCCGCGCTGTTCGCGGCCCAGGCGGAACCAGTAGAAGCTCAGGAAGCTCGACAGGAAACCGGACACGAACGTCCACACCAGCGGCTCCTCGCGTTCGCGCGTGTCCGCCGCCGCTCCGATCAGGGCCGACAGGAACATCAGCGCCAGCAGGGCGATGGCGGCGCCGCGCGGACTCAGGACCGGCGCGTAGGCGGGCACGAACGCCGCCACCGCCTCCGGGCCGGTATCGTCGAGGGAAGCGCCCTCCTCCATCACCTCGGCGCCTCGACGAGGCGCATCGCGCCGGCAGCCAGCAGCCTTCCAGTCGTCCCCGTGCGCTCCGGTTCGCAATGGACATCCACGGTCGGCAAGTCAATGTGCATGTTTCGCCAGTCGCAATCGGTTCAGTGAATGCGCTCAAGGCGCTCAGTGCGGCTTGCGCTCGTCCGCCAGGGCCGCCAGCGCCATCTTTTCGACCACGCCGGGCGCCAGCAGCTTGAGGAAGCGGCCAAGCTTGCCCTTGGCCGTCATGACCACTTCCCGCTTGCGCGCGTTCATGCCCGCGATGATCAGGCGCGCGCATTCCTCGACGCTCATCGCGCCCTCTTCCTTGAGCCCGCTCACCCCGGCTTCCCCGCCCTGCGCGTTGAAGCCGCGATAGCGGATCCGGGTCGCGACCACGCCGGGATAGGCCGTCGTCACGCTGACGCCGGCGCCTTTCAGTTCCGCCTGCAGCGCCTCGAAGAAGCCGGTCATGGCGAACTTGGTGGCGCTGTAGGCCGTGCGTCCGGGCACCCCGACCAGTCCGGCCAGCGACGAGACCGCGACGATGCTGCCGCGCGCCGCCTTCAGGTGCGGCAGCGCAGCCTGGGTGCACCAGATTGCACCCCACAGGTTCACGCGCATCAGGTCCTCGTACCAGTCCAGGTCTTCGACTTCCTCGAACAGGGCATGCGCCGAGCGCCCTGCGTTATTCACCAGCACATCGATGCGTCCGAAGCGCTCCACCGCCGTGATGACCAGCCGCCGGCACTGGATGCGCACCGACACGTCGGTCGGCACCACCAGCACCTGCGCACCGGAAGCGGTGCATTCGGTCGCGACGCGCTCCAGTTGCGCCGCATTGCGCGCCGCCAGCACCAGCGCCAGGCCGGCCCCCTCGCGCGCAGCCAGCTGCCGCGCCATCTCGGCGCCGATGCCGTCCGAGGCGCCAGTGATCACCACCACGCGCGTCATTTTTGCGCCTTCACGATCTGCATCGCGCTGGCGATCAGGCCGCTCATCTCGCCCAGGTTGGCCGGCACGATGATGGAATTGTTGGTCTTGGCCAGGTTGCCGAAGGCGTCGACGTAGTGCTCGGCCACGCGCAGGTTCATCGCGTCCTCCCCGCCCGGCTCGCGGATGGCGGCGCCGACCTGGCGCAGGGCCGACGCGCTGGCCTCGGCCAGGGCGACGATGGCGCTGGCCTCGCCCTGGGCGCGGTTGATCGCGGCCTGGCGTTCGCCCTCGGAGCGGGCAATCGCCGCTTCGCGCTCGCCGCTGGCGATGTTGATCTGCTCCTGGCGCCGGCCTTCGGAAGCCGCAATCAATGCCCGTTTCTCGCGCTCGGCGGTGATCTGGCGCTGAAATCCCCCCTGAGTTGCTTGTACTAATTTCATTGTCTATCCATTGACGTGTTCACAACAGTACGATCCTGCGTCTCGCAACTGACCTTGGTGTTCAGAAACTTTCCACCGATAATGTCTCTCAAGACAAACTTTTGTTCAAGAATACAGTGGTGCATTTGCCCCTTCCACGTCGTCCGAGCAACCCAACTACGCCCCGTTCAGTGGACGTGTGACGTACAGCTTGACCTATGACCTGTGTACGGGACCAGTGCCCGGCCTATAAATTTTTTCAGCTCAAATCATACCCAACTAAACATGGACGGCCGTTTTTGGCATTGCAATACCTCTCAGACGCTCAGCGTAGACAGTTATCTTACCGGGCGTACAATCTTAGCAAACGTCGATGGTACCCGCTTTTATATACCCAATGAATTTGATCCAAAAAAACTGGCCGCACTAGGCCATCGTTGCAGCGAAAGAATTGCTGCCAATGAACGGGCAACAAACAAGTTCCGCGTATCACGGTCGACAAAAACAGAACTGGAACTCGCTGCACAATCTGCCGACCTTCACGAGTTCGGACGTGCACTCGATTCGATCCTGGCACCCATATATGCATCGGTTTCTCTAACAACTGAGGCCGGAACGAAGCGTCTTTCAAAACACGACAAGGCAGCGATATTTTATTTTATTTGCCGCTGTCGGATCGCCGGCTTGTTACTATTCCCTCAGGCACACCTGTTCCCTTTTCTGAAAATTGGATCCGGCGAGAACGTAGACAATTGGGGCCAAGAACTCATTCCAAAAACCTATTCAGACGAGATTGATGTTATTGCCCCTGTTGCGCTGAACGCAAAATGGTTAGCTAACCTGCGTCTTAAATGTTTTGGAATCGAATCAGTTTCGGATTTGCTGCCAGAGGTCGTCAATCCGTTCTTCCTTTATGCCAAAAAGGCCGGAAAGAAATCCGCGCTCCAAAATTTAGCGAAAATACCAAAGCCGCTAGTCGCGTACCAGGTAGCGCACCATAAGAAGGCGCTTCGCCACACTGCTGCTCACTACGTACCTCTCCGCATGCGAGACGCTACCCGAGGAAAAGCAGGAACTGACTTTGCTTGGGTGCTCACAAAGGATCCGGGTCTCAATGAATGGCGCGAACTGGCAGCGCGTTACTACCGCACATTAACATCAAATTTGCCGGGAGTTCAAACAGTATTAAATACCTTCCTTGACCATCTGGTGTCGCATCCGCACCTCCCTCGGGATCCCCACGTTTTCCTCGACAAGCGAGCAGTCCCAAGGCCGCTTTACGAAGGCCGTGGTGGAAATCTCAACAGCCACGTAGATTTCATCGACTGGGTCATCGAATGGGGATTAGCCGGAGTTGCCGCCGATGACGGTAGTCCTCTGCGCTCTCAGTTTCTGAAGAATCCGTTTATACGGAAGAAACATGAGCGAAGCCGTGCCGACACTCAACGAGACCCGATGCCGCCTTTCTTGGTCGAGAAAGCGCTAGAGATTCTTACCAGTAACGAATGGGAATGGGCCAGGAAAGTAAGCGGTACCGGCTTGTGGGGGGAACAGATCTCCGGCGACTGGTTCAGGCACTATGACGCTGAAACCAAAAGTTTCAAAAGGATTTGGTCGCCTGTACGTGCCGTCGCCCTGTACATGAAGCTTCGTACTGTACTTCGTCTATACCAAGTTATTCATCTTGATTCGGGTGAGGCTGATTACCTCCGACTTGCCGTCGGCTCAGCATCACAAGATGCACCGTCGCAATATTCCATGATCCGGAATGAGCACGTACTCGCTGCAAAGCTAGAAAGAACCGATCGAGCCAAAGGAGTACTTCAAACCATTGCAGACAGGCAAACTGGCCAAGTGGCGGTGATTCTGCGGGTTAGCACGAACAAAGGGCAGGATCGCAAAAAGGATGCTTCGAAAAAAGGGTACGACTCTCCTTGGGCTCCTGATGACGTAGTCAAGGTGCTAATGTGGCTTCGTAAGTGGCAAGAGGAGAACAACCCAATTTCGCGTGTCACGTCGTGGACGGAGGTGCCAAGCTTGCTGCATGCGAAAGGGGAAATCGTGCTAAAAGATATGGAAAACTGTTTCCTCTTTCGCGACCCAACTAGCCCGGCCAATGAGCATCCCATTTCCAAAGGGGCAGTCTACCAGCTATGGCTAGCTCTCTGCGACGAAATCGAAAATCGGCTGGCCGCCGACGCAGTTACCGATCCAACTGGAACAACCCCCTATAAACTAGTGGTTCAGCGGAATGACGCAGGGCACCCGACCGAGGTGAAGTACGATCTTCATTCCCTACGGGTCACCAATATCACAGCGCTAGATAAGGTGGGAGTCCCTGCACACATGGTTATGCTGATCGCTGGTCATGCCAGTATCTCCATGAAAGTCTACTATACAAAATACAGCATGTCGGAAACCAGGAGGCTACTGACGACGCTTGATACAGCAGGCGATCTCAATGCTTGGCAAAAGGAATGGATTAATTCAGCGAAGGATCTCGACTTCGAGCGGATGACTAGCCTGTTTGCCTACAGCGACATGGAAGCTGTCCACCGGTTTGAACGTTCAGACCATGAGCTAGTCCTGATGGATGTCGGGGTTTGCACTGCGAGCTGTGCCGGCTGCCATGAAGGGAAAATCCGTACCGATGGAAAAAAAACGTCGTACGGGCCTGTTCCAGGAAGACGAAGAAACTGTGCAGAATGTCGCTACCTGCTCAGTGGACCACCATTTTTGACAGGCCTCGTGGCGACCGTCAATGTGAAAAGCCTGGCTGGCGTCGATATTGCGCGACGTCGAACGAACGCTCAGCGGGAAATTAACCGCCTCAAAGGCAAGCGGCACGAGGCCAAAGACAATCCATCAATGTTCGGCTTGATTGACACTGACGAGTTAGTCAGATCAATGGAAGATTTCGACCGCTTAACCGCAGAATTTGATCAAATCATGCTTGAGATGTCAGCCGCAGCAAGCCTAGCAGTCGACTGTGCGGAGATTCACAATAAAGTGGCGAGTGGCGAGATTCCTGCTGACGGCAAGCTTGTCTTGCTAACTCGTGACAAAGGAACACTTGAGCAACAATTCGAGCAATGCAGCGAGTTCGAGATGTTGGACCGAGTTTGCGAAAGCTCCGTTTTCTTTGAATCTATTCGAGGGGAAACAGCGGATAAAGCCAGCCTCAAACGTAATCGATATTATGACCAAGTGCTGATTAGACATGGGCTTGAGCCAGCATTCCTCACGCTTGATGAACATACAGCTCTAAAGGCCGGAAACGAACTCTCTCGATTGATGTATCTACGCCTGGGAGAAAGCAAGGCGATCGATGTGTTAGAGGGTCGGCAGACACTTGAGAATCTCGGAATTTTAACGGACACGCTCGCATCGTTAGAACTTGAGGTAAAACACCTGGATTTGGATATTCGTCGCAATAACTGATTTCGTCGTAGCTCGCCCAATGATTGATGGCCGCGCTAGCAGCTTCCTGTAAAAGGCAGAGATCATCAGTATCAAATATCGAGAGGTGCAATATAAACAAGCAGATTACGATTAGCCCTCTTGCTCATATCAGGTTCGAGGATCTTGATCCGAACCGACTGCCGCGGGTAAGGCTGCTTACACATGGATCCGACTTCGTTCCGTGGTTAGAGTTTTCGCGAGAACAAGGCCTAAAAATTGGCTGTCAGCGCACTTACAGTCGTGCCGTTGGCTTACTCATTGACTTTGTGGCTGCACGCGGTGGGGAATTCTACTATGGCGGCGCCACGAAATATACTGAACTATTTCTAGCGTTTTTTACTTCATTGTCACTTGGCACAATACAGAAAGGCTCTTGTCCATTCGATCTATGGTGGACGCCTCGACGTGTTCGGGACGTCGAGGCGATTAGTGACCGTTTAACAACATTCCTGGATTGGATAGCAGATAAATCTGATATACCATCGATCGTTCCAAAAAGAAACTCGACGACCGGGGAACAGCTTAAGTTTTGGGCCCGATGGAATACTCTTAAACGCAAAAGCCTTCTTGGCCACTTGATGACAGCTCAAGCCAGTCAGGGTCCATCGGCGCAATCAAGTACACCAGCAGCACTTTGGCCTGCTCCGAAAACTGATCAGGAGCCAATACGTTTTAAAGACGAATACTTCAAGCCCCTCCTCAACGAAGGCTTCAAGCGTCGTGGCGAACTTCGATGGTCGGTCGTCAGGGACCAAATGATTTCACTGCTACTTCACGGCGGCGGCTTGCGCATCAGTGATGCATTGTCGCTCTGGATACCTGACGTAATGTATGACGACCCGCAACTCCCGGGAGAAGCAGTTGTCCGTTTGTACGAGCCACATGAGGGCTCGATCTCGTATCTCGACCCTCTGACTGGACGCGAGGTAATGACAACAAGGGCAGCGTTTCTCCGGATGAAATATGACATGTTGCCTCTGTCCCTTCAGCCAGGACATCGACGCGTAGGTGCGAAGGGAAATCTTTATCAAAATTCAAAAGAAAACTATACACTCGTGTTTTGGAAAAGCGCAAAGTATGCGCGCGCGTTCGCCCAACTGCGGGATGAGTATCTTCGAATACGGCCCCGTCCCGATAACCACCCTTTCCTTTTCGTAACCCCAAAAGGTAAACCCATGACTGACAGAGCCTTTTCAAAAGTCCATGCAGCCGCAATCCGAAGGATTGGCTTAAAGCCCGGCAAAGAGTTTGGAACGACGCCACATGCACATCGTCACTCATATGTATATGATCTGCGAAAAGCCGGGCTCAGTAAAAAGGTGATTCAAGTCGCAACCCACCATCGATCGATTGAAAGTCAAGAAGCTTACGGTAACATGACCATGTTTGAAGTATCCCAAGAGGTCCGTAAGGCATGCGTAGAAGCCGAGACCGATCTCCTGAGCATTGGACAGAACTAGCGTGAGAAAAAATATCCACTGGCACAATGATCAGGAGCGGATTATCCGCGAAAGTAGCAGAATAGATGGGCACGTTATTATTCTTAACACTGATCTAAAACGCTTTTATATCCCCGAAAACTTTTCCAACGATAAATTACGCTCGGCCGCATCTCGCGCACTCCAAGTCATACGTCAAATTGAAGAAAAGCATGGGAGCGCCCGATTCTCGCTTAACATGAAAAACCGCATTGAGGCTGTCACTACGATCAGCAGTGCGCCTGAATTCGGAATATGGCTCGACAATATTTTTGAAATTCGAGAAGAAACATGGGGCTCCAAAACCGCAAAGAAAGGATGGACCCTTGTTGACAAAACCGCACTTCTTCGGTTCTTGCGGCTGTGTTGGCTGTCAGAAGTGCTTGTCTTCCCGCTCCTCGATCGTTTTCCAACGACGAAATTCGTAGACGACCACATTAAGGAACTCGTACCTGAGCAATATTGGGCAGGAACGAAAGCGATTACAACACTACCTGATAATCAACAGTGGCTCGCTAAGCTGCAACTTTGTTTCTACGGTTTATCCTCTGTAGCTGACCTAACGCCGCGCCTATTAAATCCGGCCCTCGTCCTAGCACACCAGACTAGGACGGACGGAATACTGCGGAAGCTGAAGCAAATTTCAGTACCATTAGTCGCATTTCAAAAGGCGAATGGCGGCAAATCGCTTACGTATGCGGCCGGGGACTATTTTGATGTGAGGCCTCGCGATACATCTCGTGGCAGCGGCGGCCATGACTTTGCGTGGTGCCTCATCCGTGATAGGCAGCTAGAACGTTGGCGGTCACTGGCGGAAGCGTTTCTTGCGGAACAGGAAGTCTCGCGCCCGCTCACGCAGTCGCTGCTAAACATGTTTTTGGATTACCTAATCACGAACCCGCACTTGCCTCGCGACCCCTTAAAATTTCTTGGTGTTGATTTTAAACCTGAGCCCTTGTTCAAAGGTACAAGTGCGATTCCAAACAAACACCGAGATTTTATTGAATGGGCCCTGGACGGTCCGCTCGCAGACCACGATGCCGTATCTGGCGAAAAAGTGCGCCGTGTTGGGCTGCGGAATCCGTTCGTCACGGCCCCTCAGAAGCCTTCTCAACTTCAGACCGCTCGAAATCCAATGCCATTGTTGCTTGTCCAGAAAGCGTTCGAAATCTTGACAGCCGACGATTGGAAGTGGGCCAAGAATAAAGCCAGCGTCCCTGAACCTGGCGGGAATATAGCTGGAGACTGGTATAAAGAATATGATGCGGTCACGGCTAGCTTCAAAAGAGTGTGGTCACCCGTACGGGCAATGTGCCTCTATGTCAAGCTGCAAGCTGTATTCCGGACGTTCCAGGTTCGGCATTTGGACTCAGGGGAAGGTGACTGTGAACGCGTTGAGGTCGAGCATATACATTTCGACGGTCGGGTTGAACGTGTATACCGCAGGGTAAAAAACCCTCATCAGCTAGCGAGTACTTCACCAAAAAGACCAATCCGCAGGGGCGTACTGCAAACTTTCCCCGACGAATCAACCGGGAAACTGCAACCGTACTTCCGAATCAGCACTAACAAGTCAGCCAATCGCGCGAGCGATGCCTGGAGTACAGGTTATGACTGTCCATGGGCGCCTGATGATGTGGTCGACGTCTTGCTGCAGCTACAGAACTGGCAAGAACTCCACAATCCGGTAACAACCTTGACTCAGTGGAAAGAGGTACCCGAGCTAAAGCAAAAAAAAGGGGAAAATGCGCTCACGGAGCTTGAAGGCTGCTTCTTGTTCCGAGATCCTACGGCCAGACATCCGTCTCATCCTATTAGCGACCGTAAAGTTACGGCGCTTTGGAACGACTTATGTGACGAAGTCGAAAAAAGATTATCCTTAGAAGGATATCGAGACTCATTAGGGAACGCCCTTCCGCCCTTGGTAATTGCGCGTTCCAAGGGCAGGCCCACTCGGGTACTTTATGACCTGCACTCGCTGCGCGTGACGCAACTGTCTGCCATGCATAAAGCCGGCGTTCCATTAAAGGTTACGATGGATATTGCGGGCCACTCGACAGTTCGGATGAACTTGTATTATTTCAAGTTTGGCATGACCGAGCTCCGGGAAATTGTCAGCGCCGTTGAGGCAAGAATTGAGATCGCACGACAGAAGGAATGGGCAGACGGCATGAGAGAGCTGGAGGAAAAACGAACCTCAAGCCTTCTCGCATTTAATGATCCTTCCGCCATAGGCGCATTTTTAAGCGACGCACAGGGCTTTGTTTTCATGGATGTTGGCATATGCACTGCTGGGTGCAGCCGTTGTCATGAAGGGAAGTTGGTAACCGTTCCAAACAAGAAGCCACAGGTCACTCCCGTTCCGGGTGGGAGGCGAAATTGTGCCGAGTGTCGTTTCCTTATTAGCGGACCGCCGTTCCTGTCAGGGCTTACCGCCACCGTGAACGTGAAGAGCCTCGCCGCAGTGGATGTTGCTAAACGCCGAACCGCTATGGAACAAAAGAAGTCTCAAATCGAACATAGGCGCCGGGAATCCCAGAAATCTGGAGAACCGCTTGCGCCTGAGGACTGGGCAGAGCTTGTAAAAACAACAGAAAGCCTTGACAGTATTACCTCAGAGTTCAATCAACTAATGAGCGAGATGGGTTCCGCAGCCGCCCTTCTTTCGCGCTGCGTCACGATTCATAACAATATGCTTGAATCCGGAGCAACGTTGAATGAGAAGCTATCTTTATATGTCAGAGACCTTGACACTATCAAGCAACAGTTTGAGAAAAGTCCAGAATTCGAGGTACTCGATAATGTCTGTCGCTCAAGTATCTTTTTCACTTCCACGAAGGGAACTACAGTGGAAAAGGCGAATTTGAAACGTAATGTGTATTACGACAGACTGTTGTCGACGCATGGATTATCACCTGCGTTTCTAACCATGGACGAAGACACAGCCCTAAGAACTGGAAATGAGCTCAGCAAATTGCTGTATATGCGCCTCGGACGCGAACGTGCGCTAAATATTCTAGAAGGGCGAGAAAAACTAGTAGAACTGGGCATCATTGCAGATGTTTTTTCGTCTCTGCCGCTCAATGCGAAGTCCTTAGCTCTTGCCTCAACAAAGAAATCAATGCGGGACTCGAACCCCTCGCACCATGCCCCTGACGAGATCAGTATTTAATCCGAGGTCCAGGCTCGTGGACGATTAGGTCCATTATAACACCGAATGCATAAAAATGAACTTTGCAGAAAATCCAAGAAATAAATCAGGCTCGACAAATAATTTCGAACAGGGCCGCGCTTTTGAATTAAAAGAGCGGCTTAAGCAGTCCGCGAGAACGGACAAACAACTCAAAATTGAAGCGCTATGGAATTTACTGGTTAGTTTATACCGGAACGCAGATATGGACTTCAGTGTCGCGAAGATTGGTCGAGAGCTGCAGGCCCGCGGCATCCAAAATTCTCAATCATATCGAAACTCCACGGGGAAAGATTATCGAGATATAACGGAAGCCTTCGCTCACGAGGTCGGAGGCCGCACCCATCACTTTCGAGCAACCTCAGAAACGCCGCTTGATCAAGTGATCAACTTGCTGCCAGACATGGACGCACAATCCAGACTGCACATCATTGTCCGAGAAGAGGCGAAGCTACGAGTAGAAAATCAGCAACTGCGCGCACTGTTAAAAAATATTCCCTCTCCTGAACTTCGGGGACAGGCCGCCCCTTTGGCTTCTACTTCATCCGCGGTCACTTCGTTGCGCCCTACAGAAAACGCAAAGCGAAGACCGTGGACACAGCCCTTGAAGCAATTTCTTGAACCTGATTGGCTAGCCGCATCTGGGATTAGATGTGATGCTGACGGAACCGTTTACCATGATGATAAGGCAATTACGCTTCCTGGATTCTCTACGCAACTTCAGGAAGTTATCGACTATTTTGACGAGGAAGAAAACTGAAGAGGTGCTGATCCAACGAGCACATCGTTCCAGTGGTCACGTTGAGGACCAAGGGCAGCACTTATCCTGCCGAGGCCAAGTATGGTCGTATGCTCTCGCTGCTTTTGGTCGAGCCCGGGCTTTGAACACTGCATGGCACATCGCCGAGCCAGAATCTTATCCTCCTCCCTCGTCCCGCCAAGCTAAAGGAACTTGAAATCCGACAGAGTTGGATACGGCACCCACTGCTGAGGCGTCTCCTGCCACTTCGGCTCGACCACATTTACCCTCGGTTATTCATCCGCTTCTTTGCCTCAGGTGGCGCAGAGTAACGTGTAGCAACTCTTGATACCGCTTGTCGCTTTCGCACTCCGCAAAAATTTCCTTGTGGTTGTAGCTGCATGGAAATCCGTATTGCTGTAGGATATTGTCCTACAAGAGTGTCACCAAGATGCCGACGACTTAGCAATTGGTAACCAAGGACAACAATGGGAATTTTACAGCCCTCCCCAGCTACTGTAGTACCACTCTCCGCCGGGACTGCGGTGTGCGTTACTGTTCCCGCACTATCTGACGACGAACTCGCTGCTAGCTTTCGCAAGGCGCTCGCAAGCGGTAGCGAGGTGTTGTTCATCGCGAACAAGTTCAAAGTTGCTTTGTTTGAAAAGTTGGCAGCTACTTCTCTCTGGAAGGCAATTGCCCGCGGCGAGTTTGGTAACGATTGCATCGCAGCCGTGAGCGCAAGCCTGCGGACAAAGCGCGTCTTCTGGGACGCGACGAGTCTGGCTGACCCACACTCCGTCGACTTAGCTACTGTGACGCCTGTTCTCGTAAAAAAGGCTCTCATCACAAGCTGGGTCAGGACTGCGGACCAGGTTACTGGCCGGCTGGGCCACGTATCCCCTGAGGTCAAGAGAGAAGTCGCGTACCTTGCAGCATACCGTTGCCAGTTTCCGGGTTGCGGAAGAGACCTCGGCGAGCACGCTGCAACTGGCGGGAAAGGCGTGTTCAGCTACTTCGCCCATATCGTCGCAGCCTCCGCAGACGGCCCTCGTGGGGACCCGATAGAGTCTCCACTGCTTGTTGATGAGCCATCGAATTTCCTGCTCCTATGTGACGAGTGCCATCGGCTCATCGATAAGGTTGACCCGGACACCTATAAGACCGAGGTTTTACGCAAGATGCGCGCTGATTCCATCCATGAGGTCAAGCGCCTGCTGGGAACACTTCGCTACCCAGAAGCCGACGTTATGTACCTGTTGGGTAACGTAACTGGCCAGGTTCCGCACATCAGTGAACGTGATATGGACGAAGCGCTCTGGGCTAGCGGCCTACGCCGCTCGAGCAAGAATGCGGTGTCATATTTTGCGTTCGGCGGGCAGCATCATGCGCCGCATGAGCCGAGTTACTGGAGCGCAGTATTCGCCACCTTGAAGTTCGACTTGCTTAACCTGCAGGCTAATCTCAATGGGGTGCGCACTGGAGGCGGGCCGCGGCCTCGCTTGGCCGTATTCCCGTTTCATGGCACGTCGATATTGCTTCTTGCCGGCCGCCTCCTCGGCGATATGGCGGGCATACACGTGTTCCAGCCACATCGAAACAAGATCGGTGAAACCTGGGGCACACGATGGGCCTGGCCAACTGATGCTGTAGTGCCAACCCAAGGAAAATTCAAAGTCAAAACGTTGAAGGACCACACCGGTACCGAAGAGGCAGCCAACCTCATCGTATCGCTTACCTTCCCTGTCGCTACCGCCAGGCTCGCGCCGGTCTCGGCGGACAATGGCAACTTGACCTTGCCTACTATTGAAATCTCGGTCGAGAATTTCGGCCACTCGACAATTCGCCACCCCTCGGACCTGACATTGTTCGGTGCTGCGGTAGACGAAGCCTTAAAGCACCTCCAAGACGTATGGAACGTTAAGAAAGTACATCTCTACGTTGGCGCACCAGCTGGCGCGGTACTGCTGATTGGCCAGAAGATGCAAGCTCGCCACCATGCAACGTTTGTTTGCTACGAGTCTTTGCCTGATAACGGCGCCTTCGCTCCAACTATCGAAATCTCGTCACAACAAATCCGGACAGTCGGCCACGACTTGACGGTGTCCCTTCAGACCTGAGACCTAACATGACAACATCGCTAACTTTGTCGAAACGCATCGTTGATTCGCTCATCGTACGCCAGGAAGAGCAGCAGTGGGAGCAGCTCATCAGCTCACTATTGCGACGCCTCGAGCTCAACGCAACAGATAGAGCCGAGGCTGAGGATGAATACGAAATTCTTGGTGACTCGATTGCTGAAAAGCTGCGCTTGCCGCGTCATGACGTTATCGTCTCGCCGCAAGGGTCCATGCGTACGCAAACCACCATCAGCCCGCGTCACCCCGTAAAATTCGACATCGATATCTTCGTCGAGCTGGCTGGCCCTGGATACGATGCGCTTCCGCCAGAGACGATGTTTCAGCGTTTTGGTGAGGCGCTGGACGGTAACGAAGAGGTTACGGGAAAGCGTGAAGAAAAGCGTCGCTGCTGGCGTCTGGGTTATCCTGGGAAGCCCTTCTACTTTGATGTGACGCCCGCTGTGCGAGGTGCCAGCTATGCAGGCGGCAGCTTGCGCGTTCGCGACCCGGAAACGGATTGGGCACCTACAAATCCAGGCGAGTTTGCTGAGTGGTTCTGCAAGCATGCAGAACAACGATTCATCTTCGCGACGCCGTTCCTGAAAAGCGAAGGGCTGGTCGCACGCTCAAACGTCGAACCTCTACCAGATGAACCCGTCGGCCTCGACGACATCCTGCGCCGTACGGTCCAGTTGATGAAGCTCCACCGCGACAATATGTACTGGTTCGCGGACGAAAAGCGCAAGGCGGCTCAACCCATTTCCATCATCATCGTCACCCTGGTAACGCGAGCCTACGAAGAGCTCATCCGCACCCAGCGGGCAAGCTTCCGTTCACCGCTGGAAGTAGTTCTCAAGCTTGTCGAGATGATGCCCAACTACATTGGGCACAACGGTATCCGATACCAGATACCTAACCCGAAGCTCCCGCTCGAAAATTTTGCCGACCGCTGGAATACCGACGCAGGTGCTCGAGCTACTGAATTCAAGCGCTGGCACACCCGTCTCGAAGCCGACCTCGATAAGCTGCTTCATAACGGCGTCAAGACCGCGCCTGAAGCAGACATTCGCGAAGTCTTCGGCGGCGTGGGTGTCGAAGCATGGAAAGCGAGTCGGCCGAAGGCTAACATCATGGACGGCTTGCTCGCCAGCGCGGGCCCACTGTCGAATCCGACTGCGCCTATCAAACCTGGCTCGGCCGACACCTTGGGATAAATCCGGGTGCCAGTGTTTCGTTTCCCTGATGCAGTACGCACCGTCGAGTCGTGGCTCGACGGTGTCGGAAGTTCGTTTGCGACCAAACTCAAGCGCAGCAGTGCTTCGACGACTCTTGAGTGGGAACTGGACCTGCGCGAAGAGGGGTACCCAATCGAAAGCGCCCGCATCCGGCTTGGTGCACTTTTCCCCGCAGTACCTTGCGAACTTTATGTGGCAGCTGAACTGTGTTTGCAGTTGCCGCATGTGGAGGAAGATGGCCGGGTTTGTCTCGATGAGGTATGTCAGCCGTCAGACTTCGACCGACCGATTGCAGCGGTCATTAGGGCAATCACGCGGTTCAAGACCGAGCTACTACAGCGCTCATCAAACGCCGAGTGGCGAGAAAAAGAACTGCATGCTGAGCGCTTGTCGTACTGGAACCGGTTTTGCAACCAGCGACAGAAGTCTCCTCAAGGACGCCCTCGGCCGCGCACGACCTTGGTAAATATGGTCGATGTCGACGAATGGACCGAAGGCGAAATCGCGGCGTTTGCTCCAAAGGGGAGCCGTAGCCGGCGCATCCAGACTCAAGTTGTCACCCTTGGTGAAACAGATCCCGTTGAACTAGCGAACCGGCATGGATTCAGCTCGGGAACTCTTGTTAAAGGTAGCGCCGTGTTCGTGCGGCTTCCGGAAGAGTTCCGATGGAGTCCGCTCACGTGGCCGCAGAACTTCCATGAGCTTGAAAAGCTGGTTCGCTCTATCACACAGTCGCACCATTCGATTGCGGAATGGCTTTCAGACAAAGGATGGGTCGATACCTCGGAAGAGGCGGTAAAACCATCGAAGAGCGACAAGATTGGAATTGGCACGAAGCCTTTACTGGTCGTGTTCTGTCATGGCAGGGAACTGTACGGCTACCAGATTTCGCAGTCGATAGTGTCGCTAGTAACGCTCCCGCACGCGGCCCCCATCAAAATCGTCCGGGTTGACCCGACCTGGTCACTGACACGGGACTATTCCACATCGGCTTTCAGCCGGCGTCAGGGGAAACATGTCCTTGCGCTAGGCACAGGCTCTCTTGGAAGTCCAATTATCGATGTCCTCGCGCGCGCAGGCGTCGGCGCCATCGACATCGTTGACGCGCAAGTGTTCGGCCCTGAGAACGTGTCGCGCCACCTACTTGGGATGTCATCCATCCTTAAGGGTAAAGCGTCGGAGATGGCTGCCCGCATCAGAAAAGAGATCCCAGACGTAGAGGTGCGCGGTTACCCTGGAGACGCGCGCACTTGGTGTGCAGAGAACTGCAAGCCGGGCAAATATGACCTCGTCATAGACCTGACCGCGGAGTCGTCTGTACGCATCTTCCTAGCTCATGTACGTGCTGCGCTGCTTGGGGATACTCCCGTCGTTCACGCATGGGTCGAACCCCACTGTGCAGCGACGCATGTTGTTGCGACAGTTGCGCGTGAGCCTTGGCCGGCAAGTGACCCTGCCAGCACTCGAGTCAATGCCGCGGACTACTCCGCGGCGCAGATGCGTGTGAATCTCCCCGCTTGTAGTGAAGGTTTCCACCCTTATGGAAGTGCAGATGTCTTGCAGGCTGCCGGCTTCTCCGCAGAGCGCATCCTAGACATTCTGGACAACGGCCTGGTCACATCGACGGTGTGGAGTTCAATTCGTTCTCAAGCGTTCTTTGATTCGCTCGGCGTTCCAATTTCGACCAGAGCTATCGTCCCTGTCCAAGGAGGCCCTCGCGACGGAATAATGCTGACGCGCATGCTTACGGATGTGCTCCAAAATGCATGAGCGCATGGAATTCCAACTTGAAGGCGCACATTGGAGTCTCGAGTTTGCTCCAGCAGCGGCCTCTATCATGTGCGCAAACGCCCAGACGAAATTTGCGTCTTGCGAAGCCGTTGGCCAGCTCTACACTCGTGACCTGACTAGCTCATCGGTCGTCGTTGAACACGCGACCCTGTTAGAACCGCGACGTGCAAGTCGAGGTCGAGTTCAGTTCGACCCGAAGTCGGCATACGCCGAACGTGCTGAGCTCTTCAAGCAGGGCCTGCACTGCGTTGGCATTTGGCACACGCATCCCGAGCCTCACCCCTCTCCTTCAGGAGAGGACAGGCGCCTCGCGCGCGACTACGCCATCGCAGCTAAGCCGGCGTTATCAGGAATTGTTTTCGTAATCGTAGGCACTCAGCCATTGCCGAATGCGTTTAAAGTCTGGGTGGACAACGGGGAAGAGCTACATATCGCGAAGGCTACCTGTGTACACCTAAGCATTGGTGACAAGAGCGGCTACTAAACTGTGCACCTCGACCATTCGCTTCCGTTCGGTCTGCGAATGGCGCTTGCTACCGAATGATTTTCCGCCCTATCAAACGGTTCACTACTGGTTCCGTCGCCTGGGGCTACGCTCCTTTTCCGAACGTTCCGCGACCTGGCACTGATGTTGAAACGAATGTGCGAGCACCATTCGTGAAGCCCCACGAACACCGGGAGTGAATCTGCTTCTCGTCGCCAGGCTGCCACGTCATTCGTCGGTGTTTTCCAATGCCATACATCGGTCGCCCGACCCTATATCGACTGACTATCCTTGCGGACTCTCGGTCATCTGCTGGCAGTACTTGCTGAGATTCTCCGGCAGATCAGACGGACATACACCGCATTGCTTATTGCCGGGGACCGCATAGTCGATAAACTTCGGGTATGGCAGGTTGAGCCCCGCCATGATCTGCCGGAACTCCTCGATCGAGCGGTCTGCACCAAGGCGAGGATTGCGTTCCTTTTCCTGCATGACGGAAGACACCCACCTTTTTTGATAATCATGCGCCGGATAGACGAGCGTTTCGTCGGGCAGCGCAAACAGCTTGCCACGCACGCTGTGGTAGAGCGCATCCGAATCGCCCTGCTGGAAGTCGGTTCGTCCGCAAGCTTCGATCAACAGGGCGTCGCCCGTGAAGACGCGGTCCCCGAGCACGTAGGCGAAATGCCCCGACGTATGGCCCGGCGTGTGCAGGGGCTGGAATTCCATGGAGCCTACCTTGAAAGGGGTCCCCTCTTCCAGCTGAACATCCGCACAGTCAACGCGTTCCGCTGCTGGCGCTGCAATTCGGCTCCCCACCTTGTTCTTCAGCTCCAGCGCCGCCGTGATGTGGTCGGCGTGGACATGGGTATCGATGCTGTATGCAAGTGTCAGCCCCAGGCGCCGAAGCTCCTCTAGGTCACGATCGATGGTCACAATCACAGGATCGATCAATACTGCTTGCCCGGTCTCCGGACAGCCGATCAGATAGGTGTAGGTGCTAGACAAGGGCTCAAAAAGCTGTCGGAAGATCATGCGGCTTCTCCTTCTGAAGACAAGGGCGCACGTGCCCTCGGTGCCCGCAGTATAGAAGACCGATGAGGTTTTCGGCGCGCGCTGCCGCCACGATACAGCCGCGTTCGATTGCTAATGCTGCATTAATCCACGCACTTTAGCATTCCCTGGTAAGCGGTCCCGAAGCGCATGACGCGGCCGCTGTACGACGGTCATGCCAGACTGTCCTTTCAGGAGGAGTGGTGGACGAATTCGACGTAGGCAGGTGGGCAATACCGGCGCTGGCCATCGTGGCCAGCGCTGCAGTGAGCTGGTGGTACCGGCGCAGGCGCGGCTGGCACAGCTGGCCGGTGGTGTGGAAGACGATCCTGGGTGGCCTGGTCGCCGCCCGGATCACGTTCGTGCTCCAGAACGCACCGGAGTACGCCGCCGAGCCGCTCTCGATCCTGGCTGTCAGCGACGGCGGGTTCTCGGACACGGCCGGCGTGCTGGTGGCATTCATGCTCGGCGCGCACCTGACGGCCAGGACGAACACGCCGCGCCGGCCGGTCTTCGCCGCGGTCCTGAGCGCGGGCGTGGTCTGGATCGGCGGCGCCATCGCCATGCTCGATTTCGGACCGCCCAGCACGCCGGTGCCCCTGGTCGAGCTGCGCCGGCTCGACGGCACACCGGTGCAACTACGGACTCTGACGGACAAGCCGATGGTGGTCAACCTGTGGGCAACCTGGTGCCCGCCGTGCCGGCGCGAGATGCCTGCGCTGCAGGATGCCCAGAAGCGCCACCCCGGCATCACCTTCGTCTTCGTCAACGAAGGCGAGGACGCGGCGACGATCAGGGCGTTCCTGGCGCAGCAGAAGCTGGATCTCGACAACGTACTGACCGATCGCGCCCGGGAGCTGGGCCGCCGTACCGGATCGTTTGCCATGCCGACGACGCTCTTCTACGGCAAGGATGGCCGCCTGTTCCTGCGTCACATGGGTGAGCTCGACCGTGAGGGCCTCGACAGCCGCCTGGAGATGCTCGCAGCGCCTGGCACGAGGGCCAAGCGCTGACCGGTGGCCGGCTCAATCCGCAGCAACCGACTAGCCCGCCATCGCTGGCAGTGCCAGACGGGACGTATGCGAAGCCCCACCGTCCAGGCGCAGCGGATGTCCGGCCTGCGCCGGGGCGAGCTTGAAGGTGCTGACGACCGCCAGCAGCTCCTGCGCCTGCGCCTGCATCGAGTCGGCCGCCGCGGCGGCTTCTTCGACGAGCGCCGCATTCTGCTGCGTGACCTGGTCCATTTGTGCGATGGCCTGGTTGACCTGCGCGATCCCGGCACTCTGTTCCTGTCCGGCGAGCGTGATCTCGGCCATGATGTCGGTGACGCGCTTCACGCTGGCGACGACCTCGGTCATGGTATCGCCCGCGACATTGACGAGCTTGCTACCCGCATCGACCTTGCCCACCGAATCGCCAATCAGCGCCTTGATTTCCTTGGCCGCCGCGGCGCTGCGCTGCGCCAGGTTACGGACCTCGGATGCGACGACCGCGAAACCGCGTCCCTGCTCGCCCGCGCGTGCCGCTTCCACTGCCGCATTCAGCGCCAGGATATTGGTCTGGAATGCGATCCCGTCGATGACGCCGATGATGTCGGCGATGCGCTTGGCGGCCTCGTTGATCGCGCCCATCGTGCCGACTACCTCCTCGACAACCTGACCGCCCTTCAGCGCGACTTCCGACGCCGTCGTGGCCAGTTCGTTGGCATGTCGGACGCTCTCCGAATTCTGCTGCACGGTGCTGGTGAGTTCCTCCATCGAGGCCGCCGTCTCCTCGAGCGAACTGGCCTGCTCTTCGGTGCGCGCCGACAGGTCCAGGTTGCCCGCCGCGATCTCACCTGACGCGGTCGTGATCGTGTCGGTACCGTCGCGAACCTTCTGCACCAGGGTCGCCAGGCTGTGCTGCATCTGGCGCATCGCGAACATCAGGCTCGTCTGGTTGCGCTCGTCATCGAGGGCGATTTGCACGGTCAGGTCGCCGGCCGCGATCGAACCCGCGATGCTCGCCGCATAGTCCGGCTCGCCGCCAAGCTGGCGGGTAATGCTGCGGGTGAGCCAGAATGCGACGGCGCCGCCGGCGACGATGGCGAAGGCGGCGAGCGCCAGGCTGGCCGCGAACATGGTCTGGGTACGCGTCACCAGTTCGGTCTTGACCTGTTCTGCCGCCGCGTTCTTTTCCTTCAGGATCTTCAGCAGTTCGCCACGCATTTCACGCCACACCGGGGTTTCCTCGCCATTCAGGATGACGACGCCGGAAGCGGCATCGGTTTTCACGAGTCCAAGGATGCGGTCCTGCACTTCTGCGCGCTGCTGTTGCAGGGTTTCCAACCTGGTGAGCGCCGTATCTGCAGCGGCATCCTTACCCGCAACTGCACGGGCGGATTTCAGGGCGCTGTCGAAGTCCTTGCGCGCAGCCGCCAGGTTCTTGTAGCCGGTTTCGTTATCCGGTGCGAGGACAACATTGCGGAGCGCCTGCCCCATCTGCAGTCCTTGCGCGTACATCGTGTTCGCCTCGGCCAGGAAAGCCTGGTCCTGGTCCACAAAGTTGCCGAATCGCGCTGTCGCATCGCGCATTCCCGAGATCGCGACGGCCAACGCGATCGCGAACAACACAAAGACAATGGCCATGCACAGGGCCATCTTGTTCCGAAGTTTCATCCGTTCCTCATTTGATTTCTGATCGACTGTATGCACAGCAGTTAGGAAAATTATCCGAGGAAACTGAAAGTTCCAGAAGGAAATTATTGCTAACGTGGGCTGCGGATCGGGAAGTGATGCGGCTGCGCAACATCCCTTTGCAAGCAATGGACGAACGCGCTCAGCCTGCGTCTTCGGTAGAAGAAACAGGCTGAATTGACCGATGAGGCATCAAGTGCAGCGCACGAGGCGCAGGATCCTCTAACCCATTTAAAGCCCTGCGTTCATTGGGAACGGATGCCTTTTCAAACCTTGCCCCATCACTTGAATTTGGCCAGTGCCGGGTCGGTCACCCGTTGTTCGGGCAAGCCCGTGATGGACGGAAGCTCCGACAGACGCGGCATCCCGCTCTTCACCTGGACCTTGCCCTGCTTGTCACGCCAGACCACGCCAGGGGTGCCAGCTATGCCGAAGGCATCCATCAGCTCTCCGTTACGGCGGATCGACGCCGCCACCGACGGGTGCGACTGCTCGGTCTTGCCAGCGTCCGGCTTCCACGGCTTGCCGTGGTTTTCCTCCATGCGCCGGAACGCTGCGGTTTTGTCGGGCGCTGCCAGTACTTCGATCGCTTTCGGCATGCTGGTCGGGCCAAGCGTCGCGACCGGAATCCAGCGCACCTGCAGCCCTGCCGCTTCGTATGGCTGCACTGCGCGCCACATGAAGTGGCAATATGGGCAATTCGGGTCGACAAAGGCGTAGATGACGCTCTTTGGATTCTTGATGCTGCCTTCGGCGATGAAAGCCGATTTCTCCAGCTGCGCGTAAGCGGCTGCGAAATCCGGCTGGGGGATGTACATATCTTCGTACTGGGCCGACAGGTTCTGTCCGCGCTCGTCGATCAGCGCTCCCGCTACCAAGGTCTTCCCGTCCGCCGTGGTATACACCAGGGAATGGCGTGCTCCCTGGGACAGCACCCAGCCCGTGAGCCCGGAGGCCGCCGGGAACTGCTTCACCACCTTGACGCCGGCGTCGACGGCGCGCGCGAGCGCCGGCGGGGTCTGCTGGGCGGCAAGCGCCCCCGTGTTGATGAGTGCTGCTGCGAGCGCGGCGATGACCATGGCTGGAAGCGCGAGTTTGTAAGCCTGCATGTTGTCTCCAATGGGGAAGGTGTTATTCAAGGTTGGGCGCCCGTTTGCGCGGTCTCGGCCTTGCGCAGCGAAGCGAGGAAGGCATCGGCATCTTCGTAGCCGATCACCCGGGTGCCGCCGAGTTCGCGGCCGTCAGGGCTGAAGAAGATGATTCCTGGTGGCCCGAACAGGCCGAATCGCTTGAGCAGGGCCTGGTCGGCCGCATTGTTGGCGGTCACGTCGGCCTGGAGGAGGAGCATCCGGCCGAAGCGTTCCTGCACCCGCGGATCGGAAAAGGTGAAACGCTCCATCTCCTTGCAGGACACGCACCAGTCGGCGTAGAAGTCGAGCATGACGGTCTTGCCGGGACTCCTGGCCAGGATGGCGTCGAGCTCCTCGACCGAACGGACGCGCTGGAACGGAGTCTCTCCATGCGCCTCGGCCGTAGCAAACGGCGCCAATGGATCGCTGCCGCCGGCGGCCAGCCCTGCCAACTGGGTCAGGCCGAGCACCCCTGCGACCAGGCCGGCCGCTACCGCGAACGGCCGGCGCGGTCGTGGCAGCAGCAGCGAGGCCGCATAGCCGGCGCCCAGCAGGCCCCATCCCAGCATCAGGGCCCGCGACGGCAGGACCGGCGCTGCGATCCACAAGGCGGTACCGAGCATCAGTACGCCGAAGAAGCGCTTGACGCCAACCATCCAGGCACCGGCGCGCGGGAGCAGTGTGCCCGCCGAGGCCCCGACCAGCAGCAGCGGCACGCTCATGCCGGCAGCCATGGCGAACAGCGCGCTGCCGCCGATGAAGGCATCCTTGGTCTGGCTGATGTACACGAGCGCGCCCGCGAGCGGGGCGGCGACGCAGGGCCCGACGATCAGCGCCGAGATGGCGCCCATTGCGAACACACCGGCGTGGGTGCCCGCCCCTTGCCGGTTGGACGCCCCCGCCAGGCGCGACTGGATCACCGCCGGCATCTGCAGCTCGAACACGCCGAACATCGGCAAGGCCAGCACGACCATCAGGAGGGCGAACGCGCCCAGCACCCAGGCATTCTGCAGTGCCGCCGCCAGTCCTTCGCCCGCCAGCCCCGCCGCCACGCCCATCGCGGTGTACACGATTGCCATGCCGAGCGAATACGACACCGACAGTGCCAGGCCACGCACACGCGACGCGGAACCCTTGTCACCGACGATGATCGAGGAAAGGATCGGCAACATCGGCAGGACGCAGGGCGTGAACGACAGGCCAAGGCCCAACAGCAGGAACATCGGGACGATGACCGCCAGCTCGCGGCTGCTCAATGCACGTTCGATGCGTCCGCTATCGTCGTCATTCGATAGCGTGCTGTCCGGCGCGGCAGCGGCCGGCTGAGGGCTTGCCTGCGCCGCCGCGGTCGAGGACGACCCCGCCGGCCCGGCAGCGGCCAGGACCGCGGTCGATGCCATCGGCGGGTAGCACAAGCCCTTGTCGGAGCAGCCCTGCGAGGTGGTCTTCAAGGTGAAACTTCCGTTCCCGTCCACGGAAATACGCACCTTGACGATTCCTCGGTAGGTTTCCATCTCCTTCTGGAAGGTCTCGTCGAAGTGCTTCTCGCCGGCCGGGAAGGCAGGCTGTCCAAGCCGGGTCTGCCCGGCTTCGAATGCGAAGCGCTCGCGGTACATGTAGTAGCCCGGCGCGATGTCGAAGCGCACTTCAGCTGTCTGTCCGTCGACCATGTAGGCGGCGAAGCGGAATGCCTGCTCAGGGGGCAGGAAATCATCGTCGGCCGCCGCCGCGCTGCCGGAGGCTGCAAGTAGCACCGCGGCAAGCTGGGCCAGCAGCAGCGCACGCAGCCACTGGTGAAATCCAAATACCGTCCGGGATAAGAAAACCATACGCTTTCTCCTGTCGTTTGTTGATGTCGCTATCGCACGCTTTTCGGTTCAGCGCTTGCCGCGCAGGACGGTCAGGTGTTCGGCCAGCGTGGCGCTCGATACCTCGCCCATTCGCTTGTCGACGAGTATTCCGTTCGCGTCGAAGAACAGCGTGGTCGGCAGACCCGGGGCGCCAGCTGCCTTGGCAAGTTCTCCGCCGGGGTCGAGCACCACGTTTCGCAACGGCAGGCCCTCGGTCTTCAGGTAGGCCCGTACCGCAGCACTATCCTCGCCCTGATTGACGAACACGAAATTCAGGTCGCTCGCTTCTCGCTGCGCCTTGCCCAGCGCGGGCATTTCTCGCCTACATGGGGGACACCAGCTCGCCCACAGGTTGACAACCATGGGCTTGCCGGCAAACGCGGCCAATGGAACGGCGCGCCCGTCGAGATCGGTCAGTGTCACCTCGGGCAAGACCTGGCGCTCGGTGGTCATGCGAAGCAGCCCATTCCCGCCGATCCAGATGACGAGACCAGCCCATACGGCGCTGACGATCGCCGCACGCTGGTCGACCCTGCGCCATGCCAGGATGGCGCCGATGACGAGGGCCGCCGTAAAGCCCGCGACAGGCGCCAGCCCACCGTCGCGCAGGTCCGCCAGCCGCCATGGCTCTTCCGCGTAGAGCGGCCAGTAACGGGCAACAAAGGCGATGCGCGCAACGAGTACCCCGCCGGCGATGATCAGCCAGAGCGAGCCCTCGGCCTTTACGCCCCGCGCGGCTGCAACCCGGTTGCCGATGGCAGAGCCGAGGATGATCGTTGCAAAGATGACCAGCAGTTGCCCGGGCAAGGCGAGCGGTCCGAGGGTGATAGTCATGGTGTTGTGCTTTCTTGCATGGTGCCTGCCCGGACGGGCCCGAATGGGCCCGCACAGCGCTTGGCGAATGCTTCATCCTATTCCTTGCCGATTAGCACCACATTAACGAATCAGCCGAATCGCCAGGAGACCCGGTCCGGCATTCCGTTAATCGCGGCATAACCCTAAAGCGGTAAGATCGCGGTTCCTGCTTTTACTACCCGGGTTAGCCATGCGTGTACTCGTCATCGAAGACGACGAACTTGTCGCCAGCGGCATTCTTGCCGGCTTGCGCCTGTCTGGAATCGGAGCCGACCATGTCGCCAATGCCTCGCAAGCGGAAATGGCCGTGCAGACCGGCCGCTTCGACGTCCTCCTCCTCGATCTCGGACTGCCGGATACGGACGGGCTCACGCTGCTCAAGCGCTGGCGCGGCGCGGGCAAGGACTGGCCGGTGCTGGTCCTGACCGCGCGCGACGACGTACAGGACAAGGTGGCCGGCCTGCGCAGCGGCGCCGACGATTACCTCGTGAAACCCTTCGAGCTCGACGAACTGGTCGCACGGCTGCATGCGCTGCAGCGGCGTAGTGCCGGCCGCAGCGTCGACCGCATCGAGCATGGTCCGCTTGCCTTCGATCCGGGCACCCAGGTAGTGACGCTGGACGGGAACCCGGTCGAACTGTCGCGGCGCGAGCTGGCGCTGCTCCAGGCCCTCCTCAACAGCGGCCAGCGCATCCTCAGTGCCGACCAGGTCAAGGACAGCCTGTATGGGCTCGGCGATGGTGTAGAGAGCAATGCCCTGAACGTCCACATCTACCACCTGCGCCGCAAGCTCGGCCCGAACATCGTGGAGACCGTGCGCGGCCTCGGGTACCGGCTCGGCAAGGCGGGCGCATGAAGACGCTGCGCCTGCGCCTGCTGGTCACGATCGGCGCTTCGTTCGCGCTGTTCTGGACCCTGTCCTCGGTCTGGACGCTGGTCGACCTGCGCGACGAGTTCCGCGACGCACTCGACGAGCGGCTCGCTGCATCGGCACGCATGGTCGCCGCGCTGATTGCCGACTCGCCCCATCTTTCGGTGAAGCCAGGCTCGCGCGGTTCCAGCCCGATCCCCTACCTGGTCCGCACCGACAACGTGGCCTGCGAGATCCGGCTGCTGCGGGGCGGCATCGTGGGCCGCACCGAGAACAGCCCTGAACGCCTCGGCCTGGTGGCGCCCGGCTACCGCACCCGTGTCATCGATGGCGTTACATGGCGCAGCTACACCATCGAGCACAACGGGATGCGCATCACGACCGCGGACAAGGTGGAGCGCCGCCAGCAGCTGTTCCGGAATATCGCGTTCGCCACCTTCGTGCCCTTCCTGGTCGCCATGGGGGCGACCCTGGTCGCGCTATGGTTCGCCGTCCGCCATGGGCTGCGCCCGCTCGAACGGATCCGCGTTGCCCTCGAATCGCGCGAGCCCGGCGCGCTCCACCCGCTGCCCGAGCAGGACTTGCCGCGTGAACTCGCCCCGCTGGTAGCCACCGTCAACGGTTTGCTGGCCAGGATCGAACGCACCATCGAGCGCGAACGGCGCTTCACCGGCGACGCCGCGCACGAATTGCGCACGCCGCTCACCGCCGTGAAAACCCATCTCCAGGTCGCACGCATGAGTGGCGACGGACCGGACACCGCGGTCGCGCTGCAGCAGGCCGAACGTGGAGTCAGTCGCCTGCAGGGCATCATCAACCAGCTCCTGATGTTGGCGCGCGTCGAGGGTTCGATGTCATTCGACGACGACGAGCGCCTGCAGGCCGGTGCAATCGCCGAGCAGGTCGTCAATCAGCTTCCGGCGCAGCAGGTCGCCAGGGTTTGCATTCGCGACGAAGGCGGCGCGGCGCGCGCCCTGCGCATACCCGCATCCCTGGCCGTGACGGCGCTGCGCAACATCCTCGACAACGCGCTGCGCTACGGCGATGCCGAGGCGGCGGTCGTGCTGCGGATCGTGCAGCATGGCGGGATGGCGGGTTTCGCGGTGGAAGACCAGGGCAGCGGCATGAGCGAGGCGGAGATCGGCAAGGCAGGAGAGCGCTTCTGGCGCAAAGGCAGTGGCCAGGGCAGTGGCCTGGGCCTCTCGATCGTCAAGGCGATCGTCGCGCGCTACGACGGGAGCTGGAACCTCGAACGCCGCGAGGGCGGCGGGCTGGCCGCGCACCTCGCCTTTCCTGCCGAATAGCGCAGTCCTGGTTCAGGCGCGCTATCGCGCACTCCTCCCGGAAAGCAGCCGTCCCGAATTCAGCATGACGCTCAGGCTGCTGGCCAGCATGGCGCAAGCGGCGGCAACCGGCGTCACCATGCCGCTCGAGGCCAGCGCCAGCACAGCCACGTTATACACCATCGAGAACGCCAGGTTCTGGCGCACTACCCCGACGGTTCGGCGTGCATGCCGCCAGGCTGCGGCTACCTGCTCCACCCCGCCGGTCGCGATGACCACCCCTGCCGTCGCAACGGCGGCCGGAGTGGCGCCCTGCACTGCGACGCCACATTCGGCAGCAGCCAGGGCAAGTGCGTCATTGACACCGTCGCCGACGAACACCGCGGGCTTGCTGGCACGCTCGAGGACCTTCACTTTGTCCTCGGGCAAACAATGCGCATGGACCTGGTCCGGCCCAAGGCCGACCGCTTCTGCGACCGGAGCCGCAGCAGCCACACTGTCTCCGGTAACCAGGCGGGTGCTTATTCCTGCCTCCGCAAACGAACGCAGGGCGCGCGCGGCGTCTTCGCGTATGCGGTCTTGCAACAGGATGGCCCCGATCCACATCCCGTTACGCACGACTTCAACCCTGGTGCAGTTTGCCGGTGCACTTGCCGGCAAGGCCACGCCCTGCTCTTCGACGAAGCCTGCACTGCCCACCAGTACTGTGTCCTGTCCATCGCGGCTGCGCCAGGTGCAGCCCCGCGCATGACGCTGCACCAGCCCATCGCCGCCGCTGTCGCTGCTGCCTGCAGCTTCGGCCGCCGAGCGGATCGCGCGCGCCACCGGGTGCGCAATGTCCGCTTCCGCCCGCGCCGCGAGGGCAAACACCTCGGCCGCGACGGCGTGCTGCGAGCCCAGCACCTCGCGCACCTCCAGCATGCCTTCGGTCAGGGTACCGGTCTTGTCGAACAGGATCTCGCGGACGTTGGCCAGGGCTTCGAGCGACGCAGGGTCGCGCAGCAGGATCCCCTGGCGCGCCGCGCTCGCGGTCGAGGCGGCATACGCCAGCGGCAGGGCCAGCCCGACCGCGCAGGGACAGGCAGCGACCAGTACCGACAGGGCACGCAGGGCGGCCTGCACAGGATCGCCGCTGGCGGCCCAGCTAAACGTGAAACTGGCCGCCGCCAGCACCAGCGCGGCCGGCACCAGCCAGCGCGCAAAGCGCTCGGCCTGCATCGCGGCGGCGCTCTTGGTGCCGAGCAGCTCAAGCATGCGCACGCCGATGCGGTCGATGAAGCGCTGGCCCCAGGGCTGGTCGACGCGCAGCACCAGCCGCGACGACAGGTTGATGGAACCGGCGACGATGCTGTCGCCGGGCGCCACCGGCAAGGGGGCCGACTCGCCGCTCACGATCGCCGCATCGACCTCGCCTTCACCTTCGACGACGGTGCCGTCGACCGCCACGCGCTCGCCCGCGTGAACCAGCACAAGATCTCCGGGACCGACCCGGTGCGCGGGCTCTTCCGCCGGGACGCCATTGACGCCGATGCGGCGCACCGTTTCCGGTACCGCCTGGCGTAGCGCATTGACCGCCACCGAGTTGCGGCGCCGGGCATGCAGTTCGATCAGGCGCCCGCACAGCAGGAAACTCACCAGCATTGTCGCGGTGTCCGCATACACGTCGGCGCTGCCGCGCAGCAGCGACCATCCGGACAGAAGGCAGGACGCCAGCACGCCCGTCGACACCAGTGCATCCATGCCGGGCACGCCTGCACGCAAGGTCCGCCAGCCGGCGCGGTAGAAGGCCAGAGCCGACCAGGTCACGACCGGCAGCGCGGCCAGGCAGGAAGTGAGCGCGATCCACCATCCGGCTTGCGAGGCCGCCAACTCGGCATCGAGATACAGCGCCACCGATCCGAGCATGCTCCACATCCCGAAGAAGCCGGCCACCGCCAGCCGCATCCAGACTGCTCGTGCCTGCGCGTCGATCTGCCGTTCCATCTCCTGGGACTCGACCAGCGGGACAATGCCGTAGCCGAGCCGTTCGACCCGGGCAAACAATTCGTCGAGGTCGATCCGGTCCGGGTCCCAGCGCACCAGCGCCGAGCCGCCGGCAAAGCTGGTGCTGGCCGCGGTCACGCCGGGCGAACGCGCGATCGTGCGTTCGACCGCCAGCGCGCAGCTGGCGCACCACATGCCGTCGATGCTGACGACCATGCGGCCGGCGCGGCGCAGCGCATCCCGGTCGATGCCGGCGAAGGCCAGGTTCACCGCCTCAGCCCTTCGTCGCGGCGACTGGGGTGGCGCGGGCCACGCCAACGCCGATGATCTTGCCGTTCACTTCCTTGCCGTAGTAGCTCTTCTCATCCTTGTGGAAACGCATGCGTGCCTCCTCGATGGTCCCGGTCTGGCGCGGATCCTTCGGCCGCTCATGGCTGTTGATGTAGGCCGCCGCATCCCACGCATCCTGGTCCGACAGGCTGTACGGCTTACCAAGCGGCATGTTGGCCTTGATGAACCCGGCCGCGGTGTCGATCCGTGCCATGCCGGCGCCCCAGTTGTAGGCTTCCGGCCCCCACAGCGGCGGGAAACGCAGCTTGCCGCTCTCGTCCTTGCGGCCCTGCCCGTCGTCGCCGTGGCACAGCGCGCAATTCTGCGCGTAGACCTTGGCGCCGCGCGCATGGTCGTAGCCCTGCGGGGTCTCCTTGACCTTGATGTAGCCCCCGCCGCGCATCTGCTCGCCGTTCGGTGCGCCGTCGGCGAGCCAGTACATGTAGATCATCAGGTCCTTGTAGATGTCGTCGCCCGGCGGCGGCGCCTTGCCGGCCTCGGAGGCTTGGGCATTCATCGAATAGTTGAAGCAGCCGTTGATGCGCTCTTCCAGCGTGTTGACCTTGTTGTTCTTGGCCCGGTATTTCGGGTACTGCACGTAGGCCGCCCACATCGGCGCCGAGTTCTCGCGGCGGCCTGCGTCGAGGTGGCACTGGGCGCAGGCCATGCTGTTGCCGACGTAGCGCTGGGCATACTGCGGCGTGTGGATGAAGATATCGCGGCCGCGCCGGATCGCGTCGCCCTCCGGACCATCCGGCATTTCGGATTCGAGCGGCGGTACGAAGTAGCCGTCCGGACCGGTCGGCTGCAGTGGTGCGGCCACCTTGCCTTCCTTGTCCTTTTTGCGCTCGGCGCGTGCGGTGAGCATCTCCTGGCGCGCTTTCGCCTCGGCTGCCTCGCGCGTGAGCGCCGGCGCCGGCGTATCAGGGGTGAATCCGGCCATCGTCTGGAATCGCTGCCAGGCTCCGGTCTGGACCACCAGGGCGCCGAAGGCGAACAGCACCAGGCCGCCTCCGGCCGCCGCGGCCATGCGGCGGGCCGTGCTGCCCAGGGTATACGGTGACTTGGTCGTGGTTTTCTTCGCGTCGTTCATATCTTGTCTCAAGAGCGCATTGCCATCACAGCGATGGGGTGGAAGTGGCACCTGCCCGGGCCGACATCGCCGGTGCCGGCATCGAGCCGAGGTAGTCCGACACGGCGCGCATGTCGTCCGGATTCATGCGTCGCGCGACGTCGTCCATCAGCTTTTGCGGCGAGTTCTTGCGCTCTCCCGCGTGCCAGGCAGTCAACTGGGCGAAGATGTAGTCGGGCTGCTGGCCCGCCAGCGCGGGAAAGCCGGGCGCGACGCCCTCGCCGTTCATGCCGTGGCATTGGAAGCAGGCCGGCACGTTGGATTTCCAGTCGCCCTTCTCGGCGATCAGCTTGCCGCGTTCCAGGTTACCGCCCAGGCTGGGCGCCAGCGTGGCGCGCAGTTCGATGCCGGCGTAGTAGCGCGCCAGCTTGGCGATGTCCTCATCGCTCAGGGCGCGCGCCACGAAGGCCATCGATTCGTTGTGGCGCAGGCCGGAGCGGAAGTCTTCCAGCTGCTTGGCGAGATAGGCGGCGGGCTGGCCGGCCAGGCGCGGCGTGCTGAGACTTCCCTCGCCGGCGGCGCCGTGGCAGGAAGCGCAGCTCCAGGCCTGGCCCGTGCCGGCGCTCACCGCCTGCAGGGTTGCCGGGTCGGCGTCGGCCAGGCCGCGCACCACGCCTGGCGGCGCCGCTGCAACGGCCACCGCCGCCGTCGTGGCGCTGTGCTGGTTCTGCTGCTGCCCGCGGCGTTGCGCCTGGTACTCCGACACGTAGGTGAGCAAGCCCCAGAATGCCAGCGCGAACACCAGCGCGACCACGAACAGGGGAATCGGGCGCGTCCGCTCCCATGGGTCGAAGGCTTCGTCGACCTGCGGCGCTGCCGGGTTCTTGGCCGGATCGTTCTTGTTCATCGCTGTTCTCCCTTCGACAATGCATAGCCTTCGTCACGGACGGCCTGGCCCGCCGGCGCTGCCGGATAAGTACGGTTGAGACCTTGAAGGTATGCCGCAAGGTCGAGCGCTTCCTGGCGCGCCACCACCACCTCCCCCTGCGGCTGGTATTCCGGCGGGAGCTTGACGACGACGTCGCCCGGCGCCGCCTGCTTCTTGCGTTCGAACAGGTAAGGATAGGCCGGCATGATGCTCCAGCCGAAGATCGCGCGCGGCTGGTACAGGTGGGTCAGGTGCCAGTCGCGGCTCGGCAGGCGCGCGCCCACATTGAGCAGGTCGGGGCCGGTGCGCATGGTGCCCAGCTGGTGCGGACGGTCATAGGCGAAGTCGGCCGAGGTCGGGGCCCGGCCCCAGCCTTTCGACAAGTCGGCCAGGGTCTGGCCGGCCGCGCGCGGCTGCTGGCTGTGGCAGTAGACGCAGCCCTGGTTGATGTACTGCTGGCGCCCGGCCAGCTGCTGCGGCGTGTAGTCGGCCAGCCCCGGTGCGGGGACCTGGTCGCGGATCTGCGCGCCGGGGATCACCACCAGCATCAGGGTCGCGAATGCGAGGATGGCGATGGCGCCGACGAAAATCGGAATGAGGCGGTTCATGGTCATGCTCCGGCGGTGGCGGTTTCCGGCGTCTGGCCCGCAATGGCCGTACGCTGGGTGCCCTTGCCCATCAGGAGGGCGGCGATATGGAAGGCGAACACGAGGTGGCCCAGGGTCATCAGGGTGCCGCCGAGCGAGCGCGCCTCCAGGTAAGGCATCGTGGCGCGCGTCACGGCTTCGAACGAGCGTCCCGGTTCGAGCAGGCCCATGCCCTGCAGCCAGCCGCCGATCGACACGGCGAAGAAATACACCGAGAAGCCGCCCACCACCAGCCAGAAGTGCAGCTTGAGCAGGCGTGGCCACGGCCAGTCGCGGCCGGTCAGGTAAGGCAGCATGTAGTAAAAGGCCCCGAACAGCACCATGCTGGTGAAGCCGTAGGCGCCCAGGTGGGCATGGCCGACCGTGTAGTGCGTGAAGTGGGTGATCGAATTCACCGGACGCAGCGCCTGCAGCGAGCCCTGGAACGAGGACAGCGTGTACATCAGCGCGCCCAGCGCCACGAAGCGCAGCGCCACCGACTGCTTCAATGCCCACGCATTGCGGGCCACCGTGGTGTGCTGGTTGATCGCCACGGCAATCACCGGGATGAACATCATGACGCTGTGGACGATCGACAGCGTTACCAGCCAGGTCGGCACCGGGGCGCCGATCAGGTGGTGGATGCCGACCTGGCTGTAGAACAGCGCCAGGCCCCAGAAGCCGAGCAGCGACAAGCTGTACGAATACACCGGCTGGCCGACGATCTTCGGGATCAGGTAGTAGGCCGTCCCCACGCCGAGTGGGGTCAGCCACAGGCCGAGCACGTTGTGCGCGAACCACCAGTTGACCGTGGCCTGCTGGACGCCGGCGTGCAGGCCCGGTAGGTTCGCAATGAAGTACAGGACCGGGAACCATACCAGGCCGCCCAGGAAATACCACCCCGACACGTAGATGTGGTGCGACTTGCGGTGGCGCGCCGTCATCACCAGCGGGAAGGCAAGGCAGGCGCCGCCGACCGCGAGCAGCAGCCCGATCTGCCAGGGAATCTCCAGCCACTCGACGCCCTGGGTATGGCCGAGGGCGATGGCGGTCACGCCCATGGCGACGCCGATGGTCCAGACCATGGCGCCGAACATGGCGACGCGCGGGTAACGCAGGGGCGTATGGAAAATGCGCGGCACGATCCACAGCGCCGAGGCGATGCCGGCCACCGACAGCCAGCCATAGGCCACCAGGTTCAGGTGCATGGTGCGCATGCGGCCGAAGGTCAGCGGCGCATGGTCCACCAGCCAGTCAGGCAGGTGCAGCTTGAGCGAGGCGATCACGCCGAACATCGAGCCGAGCACCAGCCAGAACGCGGCCACGGCCGCCATCAAGAGGACGGTGCGGCGCCCGGCGACGTCGATGCGCTCGCGGATCACGTCAAAACGGTGGGCATGGGAATCGGCCGGCGCGCGGCCGAAGGCGGTGGTGTCGTCGGGGGCGCCGGTTTCGCCCGGCTCGAAGATCGTGGAGGCATCGCTCTGCGACAACGCGAACTGGCGGCGTGCGATGGCCCAGATCAGGAAGCCGAGCGCGGCAAGCGATGCGGTAAAGCTCAGCGCGAGCAGTAGTCCGATAGTGATGGGCATGATTTGGAATGCGTAATGGACTGCGCCAGTACGGCGCAGACAAGTTCATCGGGTTCGCACAGAGAGAGCGCTGCGGATGCGGCGTGGCCTCCCAATGTTGACCGGGGCCGCATGTTTAGTACGAGCAAGTTTCTGTAGCGGATAGCAATGCTATGCACTGCGGATTAAGGCAGGATTAAGGATTTGCTGGGCTGCGGGTAATTGATGGGTCTTGACGCGGTCGCGTTACACCATCGCAATTTTTTCTTGCCAGGATTTGAAAAAGCACACCATACTCGCCCCTCGCCTACTCGAATTACCACATCAGCCAGACACGATATGCACGCAGTAATGGGCACGACCGAAATTTTTCTGATCGCCATGGCGATCATTGTCAGCATTCCCTACCTGATCTGGCGTTTGGGCGACACGGACTACTACGCCCCGCTCGTCGTGGTGCAGATCATCACCGGCATCCTGCTCGGGCCGGGCATCCTAGGTAAGGCATATCCGGAATACTATGACTTTGTGTTCAATCCCGAGGTCATCCAGTCGCTCAACGGTATTGCCTGGTGGGCCGTGATGATCTTCGTGATGATTGCTGGCATCGAACTCGACCTGAAAGCGGCCTGGGCGCACCGCCGCGAGAGCATGATCACTGCATCGCTCGCGCTGGGAACCCCGCTGGTGTTTGGCTGCGTTGCCGCGCTCGGCATGCTGGGCTACGCCGGCTGGATCGGTCCCAAGGCCGCAAGTTGGCAATTCGTGCTGGGCGTCGGCATGGCGTGCGCCGTCACGGCCTTGCCGATCCTGATTCTGCTCATGGAGAAACTGGAGATCCTGCGCCGGCCGATCGGGCAACGCATCCTGCGTTATGCAAGCCTGGACGATATCGCGATCTGGGGCGTGCTGGCCCTGATCCTGCTCGATTGGGATCGGGTCGGACGTCAGCTCGGGTTCCTGGCGGTGTTCGCCCTCGCCACCGTGTTGTTCCGTAAACTGATGGTCAAGTTACAGGAACGCGACCGCTGGTACCTCAGCCTGATCTGGCTGACGGCCTGTTCCTTCGCGGCCGACTGGGCCGGACTGCACTACATAGTTGGCGCCTTCCTGGCAGGTGCGGTCATGGACGCGGAATGGTTCGACCAGAAGACGATGGATTTGATGCGTCATCACGTGCTGCTGGCCATCATGCCAGTGTTCTTCCTCTCCACCGGCTTGCGCACCAACTGGGCGATGGGAGGCCCGGCGGTGTTCCTCGTCGCCGCGGTACTACTGCTCGCCTCGGTGAGCGGCAAGCTGGCCGGCACCCACATCGCCGGTAAAATCCTCGGGTGGGGTGAGGGCGAAGCGTCCATCATCGGCTGGCTGCTGCAGACCAAGGCGCTGATCATGATCATCTTCGTCAACATCCTGCTGGACAAGGGCATCATCACCAGCGAAACCTTCACGGCCCTGCTCCTGATGGCCGTTGCCAGCACCATGCTCACCGTGCCCGTGGTCCACGCCAAGTTGCAGCGCGTTGGCGCATTGGTGTTCAAGTCAAGTTGATCGCGGGCGGAAAGCCTTGCAAGGCATACCGATGGACCGCGCGGCCCCGCCCCGCGGCTGCCAGCCCTATGTCACCTGTCGAAGCGCTGCATTCCCCCGATGCCCCCGGGAGCCCGGGTCATGCTTGTCGAACTAGGGAAAATACAAGTACAACAGCCACAGTGCCACGCCCAGCAAGGGCGCGAACACGATCAGGAACGGCATGGTGCGCACGCCGATCAGGTCGGGGAGCTGGATGCACCCGCGGTCACCCCAGGCCAGCACATTCGTGCCGAGCTTTCTGGACAATTCGGCAAACAGATAGCTACCCGCCAGGAGTCCGGCAATCCCGGCGACGGCGTCGAGATTCCCCTGTCCCAAGGCTGCTGCGCCGGTTCCCGGGCAATACCCGATCAAGGCAAACCCTGCTCCAAAGACCAGGCCGCCAATGACATTGGCTGCATACTTCGTGGGTTTGAGGTGCAGCTTGACCAGCCCACGAGCATGCATGGCGAAAATGCCGATCATCCCGACAAGGATCGCTGTCAGCATGATCTTCATGACCGTGAAGTCGGTGAGCAGAAGCGCGCCCAGCAGGACGTCGTACTTGGCAACGCCGCCTTTCTGCAACAGGAAGCCGAAGATCATCCCGAACAACAGGCCCAATGCGAGCTGCCTTGGCGAGTCGCTTTGCTCGTCCCCGCCGCCAGTGTTTCCGGGGGGCGTGGCGCGGCCAGCGCCGGCTTTTGCGGATGTGCTATCCATACATCACCTGCGCCACCAGGACGCCGCCCGCGAAGAAGCAGGCCAGCGCAATCCACGACCCGACCGACAATTGCAGCGCGCCGCTGATTCCATGGCCGCTCGTGCAGCCGCCTGCAAGCCGCGCCCCGAACGCCATGATCACGCCGCCAAGGAAAGCGACCGACATACGCAGTGCTACCGAATTTCCGAAATGCGCCTCCCACAGCGGCGGGATCAGGCTGGCATTGAATTCGCCACCCGACCAGGCGGCGAAGAAGGCCCCGACGACGATGCCGAAAGCGAGCATGACTTCCCACTCGACTTTGGGGACCTTATCCTGATAGAACGCCAGGGAATCGGTGTGTTTCCTGGAGACCAGGTAGCCCAGCATGCCCGCCATGCGTGCGAAAGCCGTCGACACGCCCAGCGGTTTGCTGGAAAAGTAGAACGTCGCCATCGAGAGGACGCCGACAAGGGCGCCGACCACATAGGGATTCCATGCACCGCCAGCCGTGTCCATGTCCGTCTCCTCCGCGCCTTATTCGACCTGGTTCCTGTTCAATGGCAGCCCGAGCTTGTCCCATGCCGTGATGCCGCCAAGCATGTTATAGACGTTCGTATACCCGTTACGCCGAAGAATACTGACCGCAAGCCCGGAGCGATGTCCCACGCTGCAGTGAGCGACGATGCGGCGATCCTTGGGAATCGCGGGCAGGTTTTCTTCGAGATGGCCGACGAAGGTATGCTGCGCGCCCGGTATGTGCTTTTCCTTCCACTCCATGTCGTCGCGCACGTCCAGGATAGTCAGCTCGCCCTCCTCATGCCAGCGTGCAGCCTCGCTGGCGCTCGTCGTGCCCAATGCTTCGATAGGCAGGCCCGCTTCGCGCCATGCCTCGACCCCGTTCACGAGCACTCCTTCGACGCGGTCGATGCCGATGCGTGCAAGCTGTGCGATTGCCACAGGCGCCTTGGCAGGCTGCTCCACGATCAGGAAAACTGGTGTCTGTTCGTCTGCGAGCCAACCGCCGAAGGTGGACAGACCCTCGAGCCAGACGTTGTACGAGCCCTGGATGTGTGCACCTGCGAAGGCATCAGGCGATCGGGTATCGATCATGACCCGGCCGCTGGCGCGCTCCTGGAATACCTTCGGCAACAGCACGCGATCGTCGGGAAACGCGGGTGCGGGCCGTCCGGCCTCCAGGTTGACCACTTCCATGTGCGAGAAATACGGAGGCCGCGGCAGATTCTCACCGGCCTTCTGCGCCATGAATTCCGCACGGGTTTTCTTGAATACAGGATTGGTCGCGCGTTCAATGCCCAGTGTCGACTCGTCGCGCTCGGAGATGTTGCCCCCGCATGCAGATCCCGCCCCATGTGCCGGTAGCAGGATGGCCTGCTCGCCGAGCGGCGCCAGTTTCTGGTGCACCGAATCGTAGAGCAGGCCCGCGTTCTCTGCGGTTTTTCCCGGGTCCGACAGATCGGTCCGCCCGGTATCGCCCACGAACAGTGCATCTCCGGTGAACACGCCCCAGCACCGGTCGCCGGCGTCAGCGGGATACACCGCATAGGACATGCTTTCGGGCGTGTGTCCCGGGGTGGCGAGCGCGACGAAGCGGGTCGTCCCCACCCTGAATTCCTCCCCATCCTCGACCTGCACATCGACGCGGCCGAACAGGGGGTGCTTGCCCGCCAGTATCTTGGCACCGGTGAGTTCCGCCAGGCTCGCGGAACCGAACTCGAAATCCTCTTGGCGATGCGTTTCGATGCAGTAGGCAATGCTCAAGCCATTGTCGCGTGCCAGTTGCAGGTACTCTGCCACATCCCTCCGGGGATCGACGACCACTGCAAGCCCGTTGCCGCATCCGAGCACATAGGCGTTGTGGCCCAGTCCCTGCGTTTTTACCCGTTGAAAAAACATGGTTCCGTTCCTTTCGTCGAGAGTCAGTCATGCCTGCGGGACGAAGCGATTGCTGTCGTCACTTTCGCACAGTGCGCAGCCGATCTACACACATGTTCGCGCCATCGTTATCTCCATGGTCTTGCCCGAGTGTCGCGACCCAGGATTAACTGCACGTTAACGTGCGGGACGGGAAATGGCCGTGCCCGCAGGGCTTATCCATGGTGCCCTTTTCTGCTTACCGGGCGACAGTGCCCAGCGGCTGTACCTCGACAATGCCGTGCTCCCCGGCCGGAAGCGGCTTGACCAGGCGGATGCGGTCCAGCTGCAGGCCGCCCTTCGTCACGCTTTGGCCCGGCAGGGTGTCGAGGTACATCTTCACAACGTCGGTGCCATCGAGCGGCGCGCCCGTCTCGTCCTTTACCACCACGACACCTTTGGCTGGCAACCGGTTGATGAGGGTCGGAATCTTCTCGTACCAAAGCCCGGCCACGGTATAGGTCGCATCCATGCGCATCGGTTTGCCATTGATGCGCATATTGCTTACGCGCGAACCCTGCGGCGCCTGCGGGTCGAAGTCCGCCGTCAGTCCGCTGATGCCCGCAGTCCAGCCATTGATCCATTCGCCGGGCCGGGCTTGCGTGTTCTGGGGATTTCCCTCGAGTGCCTTCTTGATCTGCATGCCGGTCAGCCCGCCGCGCGCGATCTGGGCTCCCACCGGCAGGAAGTGGTACAGATCCTCGAGCTTGATCGGCCCGGGCGCTACAGCCGTGCCATAGCGAAAGCCCGTGATCATGCCAAGCTGCGCCCCGCCCTGTCGCCGGAAGGCATCGGTCAGGAAGTCGTGCGAGGAACCCTCGATCACCGCCGGCATGCGCTCGTTGCTGAAGTTACTGCGGTGCAGCGGTACTTCCGTCTGTCCGACCACGGTGTCGATCGGGTAGCGCAGCAATGCGCCGCTGAACGGGTTGGCAATGACGCCCGGCTTGAACGCCGGTCCGCTGACCAGCGGCGCCCGCACCTGCGCGACCATGGCGGCGATACGCTTGTCTTCAGCCAGCTGCTCCGTGATCCTGTGCGACACGTAGCGCTTGTCGGCGACCACGCCCTTGTTTACCCGCACCTGGAGCTCGCCCACCACCTGGCCGTCCATACCCTGTTCCACGATCAGGGTGCCATTGCGGGAGACCACGGGCCTGGGCGTAATTTCATGCTTGTCCGATGACAGGATCACGTCCACCCCGGGAATGGCATCTGCCAGCGTCAGGTTGCCGTGCAGCCCGAGCTCTGAAATCACCACGACCAGGTCGACATCCTGTGCACGCACTTGCTTCACATACTTCGCATACTCTTCCTTGCCGTCGGTGAAACGCAAGCCTGCCGTGACCTTCTGGTCGCCCGCCTGCGGCCCGCGGTCCGAAGTAAAGCCGATGATGCCAACCCGCAGGCCGCCGACCTGCTTGATCAGGTAGGGAGGCGCCACGGTCTGTCCGTTCTTTGCTTCCAGGCCGGGGTAGTTGTCGTAGTACAGGTTCGCGATCACAGGGTTCCACCGCGCTTTCGCCTGGGGACCGGTGAAGTACGACAGGAATCTGTCTGCCCCGTACACGTAATCCCAGTTGCCGGGCGCATAGGCGTCGAAACGGAAGGCGTTGAGCACCTCGATCATCGCTTCCCCCTTGGTGAACAGTGCCTCGGCCCCGCCGTGCAAGGTGTCGCCCGTGTTCACCAGCAAGGTCTTTTCGGGATGGGTGCGGCGGATCCGTTCGACCAGCGTGTAGATGCGCGCAACGCCACCTTCCGTTTTTCCCGCCGCGTCGCTACGCACGCTGGCATGCGGCACGAGGTGGCCATGCAGGTCGCCCATGTGAATCAGGGTTACCTCGCCCGTACGGTCCGAGGCGCTCGCCTGCGCCCCCATGCCGAAGACCAGGCCGGCGAATGCAAACATCGCTGCTTTATGCAATTTCATTCGAAGCTCCTTGAGTGGGACTGCCCCGCGCAAAGGTCGAGGAAGACCCTTGCTGGAGCGCTGCCCAATCGTAAGGGGCTGCGATTAAGGCAGCGTTACCGGCGGTACGGACATGCCGGCAACGCAGTCCTGCCACTGGGCAGTGTCCGCTACCATGGACACACGGGCTTCAAGGCTTGATGTAGGCGTACCCCTCCTGCGACTGCAGGCGCGCCAGCTCCGCGACACCGGACGGCACAATGCTCGCTTCCGGCATCACCCGCTTGCGATCGATCTTGCGTCCTTCCAGGGTGTTATTGCATACCCGGAACTGGACCTTTCGGTTCGAGAGTTCCTGCACGACGGCGTCGTAGGGATTGCCGTTCTTGTCCTTGGCGTCCTCGAGCAGGAAATCGATCCCGGCGCCGTGCGTGACCACGACGATGCTGGCGTTCGGACTGGCGTTCAGATGGTTACGAATATTACCGAGCGCCTGCATGGCATTGCTCGCGTCGCTGATGTGGTACACGACCTTCTCGGGCCGTCCGGCAGCGGAGGCGGCGCTCGCGGCAAAGCTCAGGAACAGCACGGCGGCGATTGCACGAAACAGTTTCATATGGTCTCCTTTGGATCCTGGACTCAACTAAAATCGGGTCACAATTCCCCATACGAGTGCAGCCCCGACAGGAACATGTTCACGCCAATGAATGCGAAGGTGGTCACCAGAAGACCCACCACCGCCCACCATGCCGCCACGCGGCCGCGTAGTCCGCTCATCAGGCGCAGGTGCAGCCAGGCCGCGTAGTTGAGCCAGACGATCAGGGCCCAGGTTTCCTTCGGGTCCCAGGACCAGTAGCCGCCCCAGGCCTCGGCCGCCCACAGGGCGCCGAGGATGGTGGCGACGGTGAAGAAGGCGAATCCGACCGAGATCGATTTATGCATCACGTCGTCCAGCACGTCCAGCGATGGCAGGCGGTCGGCCAGGATGCCGTGCGATTTCAGCAGGTAAGCGCATCCGACCATTGCGGCCAGCGCGAAGGTGCCGTAGCCGATGAAGTTTGCAGGCACGTGGATCTTCATCCACCAGCTCTGCAGGGCCGGCACCAGCGGCTGGATCTGGGCGGCATCGCGTGACACCGTATACCAGAGGAGGAAGACGACCGCGGCGGCGATGATCAGCAGGACGAAGGCGCCCAACTGGAGCGTGGCGTAGCGCTCTTCGTAATACAGGTGGAACAGCGCGGTGATCAGCGCGAACAGGATGAAGACCTCGTACAGGTTCGACACCGGAATGTGGCCGATATCCGCCCCCATCAGGTAGGACTCGAACCAGCGCACCGCCATGCCGGTGAAACCCAGCACCACGGCGGCCCAGCACAAACGCGAGCCGAGCGCACTGCTGGCATGCGAGCGCGCCAGCATCCCGATCCAGTAGAAGACGGTCGAGAACACGAACAGCACGCTCATCCAGAGGATGGCCGACTGGCTCGACAGCATGTATTTGAGGAAGAAATTCTGTTCCGCCGCTGCCAGTGAACCGTCGTAGAGCGACACGGCCCACAAGGACAGAAGCGCAGACAGCGGGAACAGCCAGCGCACCGGCTTCCAGTGCCAGCCGAGCGCGGCCAGCGTCGGCGCGGTCAGCAACAAGATCGCGCGCTCGTAGCCATCCATGAAAGCGGCATAACGGTTCAGCGCGAACAGCGCGGCGGCCAACAGGCCGGCGCCGAACATCCAGTCAACGCCCGTTAGACGCCGAAAATAGCCGGGCGCCTCCTTGTAGACGGCGCCCGGATTCGGTTGGGATGCTTCCATGCTTGTCTCCATCAATTGTTTTTATAAAAGTGCGCTTTGGGCGCAGGCCGGCAGGCTGCCCCACGTCGCGACTACAGGGCTTTTCTGCCGACCAGGCCGATGAGTGCCGAACGCCCCGCATGTTGCGTTCCCTCGGCCAGGTTTGCCTCGTAATTCAGGAGCTCGACGATGTTCAGTGAGCCGAGTTCCGCGCGTAGTATTTCCTCGGTATAAAGGTTCTCCAGCACTCCAGGACCGCCCGTCTTGTATTCGAGTTGCCTGGGCGTATATCCCTGCAAAATCAGGATCCCGCCCGGCTTCAACGTGGCGATGATGTTTGCGAACAGTCGGGCCCGCATGCGTGGGTCGGCAAACTGAACGAAGATCGCCGCGACCACATCGTAAGATGCCGGCTCCCAGCTCCAGGCATCGCAATCGGCAATGTGAAAGTCAACCACTACCTGTGCATCGCTGGCGAGCTGCCTGGCCTTCCCGACGGCCACCGGTGAGAGATCGAACGCGTCTACGCTCAGGCCCTGGCGTGCGAGCCAGACACTATTCCGGCCCTCGCCGTCCGCGACCGCCAGTGCCCGCATCCCCGGCCGGAGCAGGTGCCCCTGACTGACCAGGTAGTCGTTGGGCGCCGTCCCGAAGAGAAATTCGGGTGTGCCGTATCGCTGGTCCCACAGGCTTGCCGCCTTTGCCACTGTATCGTCCGCCATCGCAATCCGTGTCCTTGCGTCAGGCGCTGTGCGGCAAACCCAGGTTCTGGTTCGCCGGCACGGCGACGTCGATCCGCTTCGGCTTGGGCAGGTCAAGCTCGGCCATCAACTGGACAAACTCCTCGCGGCTGCACTTGGCCAGCCGCGCGTTGTGCTGCTTCTCCCAACCGATCGTCGATACCACCTGGCCCTTGTAGTCGTGCCCCGGCCACATCAACATGTCGTCTGGAAGCGAAAACAGCTTCTTCGTCACGCTGTCGAACAAGGCATCGGCGCTGCCGCTCTGGAAATCGGTACGGCCGCAACCGTTGATCAGGAGCGTGTCGCCGGTGAACACGTTATTGCGCCACACATAGCTCATGCTCCCTGCGGTATGGCCAGGCGTATGCAATACGAGGATCTCTTCGCCGCCGAAGCGGATCACATCGCCGTCATTCAACTGGACGTCGGCGGGCGGAATGCCGCAACCGCTCGGGACCGCGGCCTTTGCGCCGGTCAGCTCGCGCAGTTTGCCGGCGGACGTGACGTGGTCCGCATGGGCATGCGTCTCGAGGACGTAAGCCAGCTTCAGGTCGAGGCGCCGCAAGTGCTCCAGGTCGCGTTCCCAATGTTCGTCGACAGGATCGATCAGCACGGCCTCGCCGCCCGCCTGGGTTGCAAGAATGTAGGTAAAAGTCGAAGACTCGGTGTCAAACAACTGAATCGGTTTGAGATTCATGGAGGTTCTCCTTGGAATAGGATGAGCGCCGCATGGCGGCTCGGGTTATCGGTACAGTACCTTGACGATCATGCCCACTGCGACGAGCGCCGACACGGCAGCGAAGCCAATCTGCAGATGGGGCCCGGCCAAGCGGTCCGATACGATACGGCCGCCCAGCATGCCGGCCAGTGCCCCCGCGGCGAACGGCAGTGCCACCGGCCAGCTCATCGAGCCGGCGATTGCGCTCGAGGCAACTCCTGTCACCGACACCAGTGCGATCACTGCAAGCGAGGTCGCCACGGTCGACTGCATATCCAGGTTGGTATAACGCTGCAGCGCCGGCACCATCACGAAACCGCCACCGACACCAAGCAGGCCGGAGAGCAAGCCCGCAACCGTGCCGGAAAGCGCGAGCGAACGCGCGCAGCGCGCCGTCCAGACAAAGCGGCCCGTACTGCCGTCACGCATGCACGGCTGCTCGAGGTCGACAGGGTCCTGACGGACAGCCTGCTTAGCCGTAGCGCGCCGAAATGTTTTGAAAGCCACAAACAAGAGGACGAGTGCAAACAGTACGCTGAGCCAGCGATTGTCGATACGGTTCGCAAGCCATAAGCCGACCGGCGACAACAGCATCCCTGTCACCGAGATCAGGACCGCGGCCCGATAACGTACGATTCCGGCCTTCAAGCCGAGGATGGCACCAAGGGCCGCCGCCATGCCGACCGCCATCAGGCCGATCGGACCGGCCTGGGCAACTCCCATCTGCATGCCGAAGACGAGGAGCGGCACGGCAAGGATGCCGCCGCCGGCACCGGTCAACGCGAGCACCACGCCGACTACCAGGCCCAGTCCCAGGCTGATCAGCATGACGTCGCCCCCGCCTTGGCGCTGCGATTACGCATGCTGCTTCCCAGTGGCAGTGGGCAGGCGCTCCAGCAGTTCGAAGATCGCCATTCCGACCAGTAGTGCGCCAGTGAAAATGAGCGGTTTCTCGCCACCGCCGACCAGCGACACCAGCGCCGGCCCCGGGCAGTAGCCCGCCAGGCCCCAGCCTACCCCGAAGGTCAAACCGCCGAACACCAGCCGCCGGTCGATCTGCGTGGCGGTCGGCAAGCGCATCGCATCGCCGAGCAGCGATTTTTTGCGCCCGGCGGCAAAGTGGAATGCGATCACGCCAACTGCGATCGCGCCACCCATGACGAATGCCAGGGAAGGATCCCAGCTACCCGCCAGGTCGAGAAAATTCAAGACTTTCGCCGGGTCGGCCATGCCCGATACGAGCAGCCCGATACCAAAGATAAGCCCGACGATCAATGCCATTACGATCTGCATGAGAATTCCCTCCTTAAGCCATCAGGTGGCGTACGACATACACGGTGACGAAGCCAGCCAGCATGAAGCTCGCCGTGGCGACCAGGGAACGCGGCGAACGTCGCGACAGTCCGCATACGCCGTGGCCGCTGGTGCAGCCGGCCCCATAACGCGTGCCCAGCCCGACCAGCAATCCGGCGACAACCAGGGTCCCGGTGCCGGCTTCGATGCGGGCCTCAGGCAAGGTAGCAAACATCCCGTACACCAAAGGCGCACCGAGCAGTCCCGCCAGAAATGCGATACGCCAAGCAATGTCGCCGCGCAGCGGACGCAGTAAACCGCCAAGCACGCCGCTAATGCCGGCAATCCGGCCGTTGAACAGTACAAACAACGCAGCCGATAGACCGATCAGCAAGCCGCCGGACAGTGACGCCCACGGCGTAAATTCGCTCCAGTTGATGGTCATGATTTACTCTCCTTCATCGGTTTACAGTACAGCCCGTACAAAACTTCCATCACGGCCATCGCTTCCCTGCTCGCTATGCTGTAATAGATCTGCTTGCCCTCGCGGCGGGTATGGACCAGCTGCTCGTCGCGCAGCACGCCAAGCTGTTGCGAGAGTGTGGGCTGACGAATGCCGGTCAAGGCTTCCAGCTCGCTGACACAAAACTCTCCTTGTGTCATCTGGCAAAGCAGCAGCAGGCGGTCGATATTGCCCAGTGCCTTTAACAGGCCTGAGGCCTGCTCTGCTGCACGGCGCATCGACTCGATATCGATGCCATCGGCAGGACACAGCCCCGCTTCTTCATCTTTCTTTAACATCTTGGCCACCCATCAAAATACGTTTTCATAGTATATCGCATCTCAAACTATTTTCAAGTATATTGTTACCTATGTCGGTGACCCGCGACATCGTGTGCGCGTGCCGGGTTGGGAGTCAGACGTATGCTTTGACATGGCGCCTGAATCGCTGCAGGTGAATTGCTCACTTGATAGCTGATAACGCACCCTCATCCGCATGGCCAGGCAGCAGCGTTCCTTCTGTCGGTCTTGAACTTGTAAGCGTTTTGGTCAGCCGGCAAACTCAACCATCCAGGAGATCCCATGAAATTCAAACAGCTCAGCCCGGACCTCGCGGTCTCTCAACAAATTCAACTCGAGGACATCCCCGCCTTGGCACAGGACGGTTTTCGTTCGATCATCTGCAACCGGCCGGACGGCGAAGGACCGGACCAACCTGCTTTCAACGAGATCGAACGGGAAGCTACCCGCTTCGGAATGGAAGCACGGTATCTGCCGGCGGCGCCGGATAATGTCACCGATGCCCATTCAGCCGCGTTCAAGCAATTGATGGCCGAGTTGCCGAAGCCGGTACTCGGCTATTGCCGCACCGGACGGCGCTCGACGTCGATGTGGGCACTTTCCCGGGCGGGCGAGGAATCCCCCTCCAGGCTGTTGGAGGCGGCGTCGCAGGCCGGGTACGATCTCGGCGCACTTGCGCCGCGCCTTGAGAAAAAATAGACGGAGTCGACATGTCCCCATCACATGAGGTTCTCATCGTCGGTGGCGGCGCGGCCGGAATCGCGGTAGCGGCCAGCCTGCAGGCGCGGCTGCCCGGCCTCGACATCGCCATTATCGAACCTGCCGCCTCCCACTTCTACCAGCCCGGCTGGACCATGGTCGGGGCCGGAATTTTCAAGGCCGGCGATACCGTGCACGACATGGCCTCGGTCATGCCGCGTGACGTTCGCTGGATTAAGGCCGCGGCTGCCGAGTTTGCACCGGAACGTAACGCCGTGGTGCTTGCCGACGGCAGCGAAGTAGCCTACCGCAGCCTCGTGGTGTGCCCGGGCTTGAAGCTCGACTGGCAAGGCATCGAGGGCCTGGCCGATGCGCTTGGCCACAATGGCGTCACGTCGAACTACCGCTTCGACCTGGCGCCCTACACCTGGAACCTCGTGCAGCAGATGCGACGCGGTCGCGTCCTGTTCACCCAACCGGCTATGCCAATCAAGTGCGCCGGAGCGCCCCAGAAAGCGATGTATCTCTCGGCCGACCACTGGAAGCGTGCCGGTGTCCTGGACGATATCGATATCGGCTTCTGCTCCGCTGGCGCGGTCTTGTTCGGTGTCGCGGACTATGTTCCGTCACTCATGGAATATGTGCAGGCCTACGGCATCGGGCTCAACTTCGACGAAACCCTGACCGCGATCGACGGCGAGCGAAAGCGCGCCACTTTTACCCGCACAGGGGCTGACGGTGTCAAGCAGACCGTAGTCAGAGACTTCGACCTGATCCATGTGGTGCCGCCCCAGGTCCCGCCGGACTTCATCCGCAACAGCCCCCTGGCCGACGCTGCCGGATGGGTCGATGTCGATCCTGCCAGCTTGCGGCACAAGCGCTACGACAACATATTTGCGCTTGGCGATGCATGCAATACCACCAACGCCAAGACTGCCGCTGCCGCACGCAAGCAGGCACCGGTGGTGGCGCACAACCTGCTCGCCCAGATGGGCAAGGCTAAGGGAACGGCGAGTTACGACGGCTACGGTTCCTGCCCACTGACTGTGGAACGGGGCAAGATCGTCCTGGCCGAATTTACCTATGGCGGCAAGCTTTCGCCGAGCTTCCCGCTCTGGTTGATCGACGGCACCAAGCCGTCGCGCCTGGCCTGGCACCTGAAGAAGGACATCCTTCCGTCACTGTACTGGGAGTGCATGCTCAAAGGGAGGGAATGGATGGCACGGCCACGGACGTTGCAAACCTGAGGCTGGGTGACGAGCGCTTCAGCTCGGTGGACGCTCGCTGCTCAAGGAAATTTTCCTGCTGGGCGAGCAATCGTTCCCTCTTGTTGAGCATAGCGATGAGAGGAAGCCGAGCGTCCTTCAACCTTGCCGGCTGAAGGACGAGTTTTATCACCTAAATGCGGTTAGCGTGCGCTGGCAACGTTCCATTGCCACATCTTCCGCCGCACGGCCAGCATTTGGTGCGCTCGTCAACGTCGGATAAGAACCGATCTCTTTAAAGTATGCGACACCGCGCTCGGTACACTTTGCGACGCTGTCCTCACCACTATCGCCGCTGTCGGCCGCGACTTCCGGTGCTTTGTTGCCGCATCCGACCAGTGCGAACGCGACAACTACCAAACCAATGAAGTGCTTCATCATCTCTCCTGGACCGTTATTAGTCCTGCAACTTCGCTACGTCTTCAATAGCCGCAGCGACAGCAGCTTCGACGGCTGCTGCGGCATCCATGACATCCAACTTCTTCGAATACACCGAAACTGCAGTCTTGAGCTCATCCAGCGTTCCCCACTTAACTGTACCTGCCGGTAGTTCGCCTGTCCCCTCCACCAGACACGACAGCAGCTGGGTTACCTTTGCCCTGCCTTGCTCGCTCTTCCTGACCTTCTCCCACGCTGCGTAAGGCTTCTCGCCCTTTGCCGGCTTCCCGAACATGGCGCACTCGAAGTTGGGAAGCGACGCAACGACGACTGCGCCACATGGAGCTTCCCCTGCGATGTCCTTGATCTGCTGATTTGCCGCCCAGGCCGGGTTTTTTGCCTCCCCTTTTTTGGTGGTGATTGTCGGGGTATCGGCATCGTGAAGAACGGCGTAGGGATTGCCGAACTGGTTCAAAATCTTGCACAGCGCGATGATCGTATACTTGCCGCGAGCCCGCACAACGTGCACGTCCTTGAATCGTTCCTTGTTGGCCTGAATAATCTCCTTGAATGCCGAATGCTCGGTATCGCCCTCGACGACGACCGTACGCCCGCCGAAAAAGAACTCGGCCACATGGGGATCGTACATGTTGAGCAACTTGAGTTCCTCCTTTTCGTCGGGACTCAACTTCGCCTTGGTTGGACGATAGATCGTTGTCCCGGTTACGTTGCCTCCCGTCGCGCGCTCGACTCGCACAATCGATGTGTTGTCACGAGAGAGGTCGATGAAGACGGGCGAGTGGGTCGTAACCATCACCTGCCACTTCTTCGTTGATGGCAGGGAGTACAAGACGTTGCATGCATCGCGGATGGCGTTCGGATGCAGGCACATTTCTGGTTCGTCCAGCAAGAGCAGGTGCGGCCGTTCGGACGCGGCACCGTCCTTCTTGGCGGGCGCCCTTTTATGCTCAGCTAGAATGCGCAGTGCTGTCCAGAGCAGGGTCCGGCGTGCGCCACTTCCCTGCCGTTCAAGCGACGACTGATAGCCGTCATTTGGCCCCATCCGGAGTGACGGCGCAATCTTGAACAAGGAGATAGTTTTTTCGACGTCATCCTCCGCCTTGGCATCCAGAGCGATCGCATAGCCAGGGAATACCTCAGCCAGCGATTCATTCAGGCTCTTTCTGACGTCGTCGATTGCAGTTGCAGCATCTTCGGCTACCTCCTTCCGTAAGGTCTTCACGGAATCCAGGAGCTTCTCGTAAGAGCTTTTTTCTTGTCCTTCCTCGCTCTTCGAGCCGGTGACCTCCTTCACCTTTTGCTTGATGGCTTCCTCGAGCAGACTGATGATTGCCGCAGCCTGTGTGGCCGGATTATCGAACGCTTCGATTCGATGAGGTTCCGGCCGGTTGACTTGGGCCACACCTGCAGCTCCCCATGGCCCGTGTTCGTCATCCCAACAATCTTTTTCGACATTAAAACCTACTTTTTTCGGCGCACCAGGCTTCTTCCACGTCCACCGTTCTCGCACGTGACGCTCGCCGGATGGCTTTTCGGCGATCCAATGCGCAGCAGGCGGCTTGCTTTCCGCGTACAGAACCGTTTCGAGCTCGATGGTGGGAACCACTTCCGACTCTGCATCAGGCAGGACGCCATTCGGAAAATCGTCGAGCTCCAGATGTCCCTGGCTCCCACTTTGCATCACTACCTCGTAGGCCCTGAGAATGGAGCTTTTCCCTGCGTTGTTTGGCCCCACCAGGACGACAATTTCGTCTAGTTCGATCGTTACGGGAATCTGTCCGATGCCCCGGAAGTTCGATATGGTCAGTCTGTGTAGGCGCGCTCGTGGTGCAGTTTCTTGTTCAACGTTTGCCGCTCTTTTCGCCGTCGCCATGCTTGCATCCCCAGTATGTTGTTGTCGTTCTCACTGCAGCTGAAATCGTGTGATCGCGCAGTCGAGATAACTATACACAATGGAAATTTACGAACAAGCAACTTTTTGTAACGCAAGCGTGAAACGATACCGATGATTCGTTAAATCGAATCCATCTCGCATGGTGACCAGTTGGCACAAGTTACCGCCGCATCGTCGACGCAGACGAACAGGGAAGCGCGCTGCGTTACCTTCGACCGCTACAGGCTGAAAGGTTGGTCAAGAACGAAGTTAATTTCATCCGCGCTCGGGGAAATCGCCCTACGGCAGCTGCACGATGGAGATCCGTTCAGCACGTTGCAAATCATCGAGTGCGCGCAGTTTTGGTTCAGCCGCGCGCGCGATAACGAGCAACGCGCAGCCGCACAAATCCTCGTAGCCAAGAGTTGGATCGCCCAAGCAGACAAGGATGGCTCGAGCATCAGCCGGCAGCACTGTTATGCCAAATCGATAGCAGAGCTGTGCGCCAGGCCGCCAACTGCGGGAATGGACATAATGTAGGCGTACGCCTGGTGGCTGATCCTCGCACTGGTTCTTCAGGGCTTTCACAGGATGATGCGTGCCGAACAGGCGAACAATCCCGGCGGCGGCGAAGAGGAATGAACATTGCGATCATGCCGACATCGGGCTGCCTGAGCTACCCTACGATCGGCCGACTGCACCGTCCTGCGCCTAACTGTGTAATATCCGGCTGCAGCGCATCTCCGACAGTTCTTACGGAGAGGACCGCTCCACCTGTTCTTGAGTAAGTTCGATTAGTCGCGCTGGCGGCAACTTTAAAGCAGCGGACAGCCTGAAAAGTACGCGTACGGTTGGCTGCCGCTCGCCACGCTCCATCATGCTGACAAACGTTCGATCTATTTCCGCTGCGAGACCTAGTTCTTCCTGCGTGAGGCCGGCCTCCTTTCGCACCGCACGTAGTACCTTGCCAAAAGCTAGCCCTGGATCCAAAGATTTCTCCTGTTACGTAGGAGAAATCATGTCGCTACTGTATTATCCCGTCTTCGGACTATAGTCATCATTTTCATACTTTTGTGTGGGCTTCTCAGCGTCAGCTGGGCGCAGAAGTCCGCTGGCACTAGCTTTTCGCTCTCTTGATCAAAATGTCACCCACTGCCCCCTTCCTGTGCTTCTTGACCGATAACGTCCTACATCAGGATTTCTGCCGCAGATATTGGAAGGTCAGCAATGGCGCCTGGGCTGAGAAATTTGAGGTGATGCTTGAAGAGTCAGGACTCGGCAAGTGGGATATGCTGGGCATCGTAAAGTCAAGTTGCAATGCCTACCTGCTTGACCTTCGCTGCAACGAATGCGGCCGCCCGGCCGAGGTGAAAAATAGGAGTAGCTACTCGCCAGTAAGCGGTGCCCTTACCCGTACTCGTTATCGTTCAAGATACCGTTGCAGAACTTGCGCCGATATAGCGTTTTCGATACATAAGAAGCCTGCTGCGGTGGCACCGGAGGGCCGGCATGTACAGGTCAAACAGTTTCTGTCACGTACCCTAGAAAGCGCCACTCCGGTCGATTACTCAGCGATCAGTTATGTAACATCGTTTTTCCTCTACTGCGTGTTGGTCGCAGCCAATTCTGGGTGGCAAGGTAACCGACTTACCCGACCAGACACGCATCCTGGAGAGCTCGCGCCCACACGAGACCTCTCGGCGCTCGCCTACAAGACACTGTTTGAACAAAAAATCATTTTCCCTGACCCCGCGACCGACCTGAGTACATTCCACATGGCCGATGAGGATGGAACTGCCGACTTTGCATTTGGGGCCGTTAGCTGGAAGCTTGCCCCGGATGCAACTGGGCGTACGATGAACGACGTTTTTTCCCTACTGCTCACGCGGCTCGACGACCCGGAGCCAAAAGCCGTAGAACATCTCTGGTTCCTCGTGGCCGAAAGCGAATGTCGGAAATACTTCTTAAAGCAGTGTGATCGGTACCACTTCCTCAAACCGGACATATACTCTGCAAAAGTCGCGGATGCCGTGCGTGATTATTTGCCCCACTTTTCAATCGGACAGGTGTGGAACGTCATCTACTACGTTCTTAAGGATCTAGCAGCGTTATCGCAAGAAAAGACTTATGCACGCCAACACGTCTACAACATGATTCCAGGGCAAATACGGCGCTACTTCGATTACCGCATCGCCAACAGCAGGCCGATACATCCTTGGCGGCGCCCCGCACTGATCACGGAATCGTGGATGACTAGCATCCTCCTCGATAAGGTACTTGGAGATGGGAATACATCATTCGAGCAGCTAACCGGGCAGTCCGTTAGGTACATGTGGAGTTTCTGCGCCCATCCGCTGACCGCTGAGCCCCCCCAGGACCATCCTGTTTTCACCGGGCCTTAGCGCAAAGAGGGACAGATCAGAAATTTGTCTTAGGACCCGATCTTTGTAGAGCCCCACTCTCGGCCATAAACACACGAATTTTAGCAACAGTGCATTTTCAACGGCAGGTATTCGAAACTCGATTCACTTAACGGAGCTTCCAGCATCGGAGGACAGCAAATGAACCACCTTACATCGGCCGAGATCGCGGCCGCAAGCGCTTATGGCGAATCGCTCCGTCAGCTGGTACACAATCAGGAGTTGCCGGCTACTCCGAGGTCCAACGCCTCTGCAAGTTGTCTTGGTATCGCTCAGGAACACCACCACGGCATTCTTTTGCTACTGTCGGCTTCCCTTTATGCTCCGGCATTCGCACTAGTGCGCCCGATGTTCGAGTCATACGTGCGTGGGGAATGGCTCGGCACTTGTGCTTCCGATGTACAAATCGAAAGCTTTTTGCACGATAAAGATCTTCCAAAATTTCAGATCCTCATTGACGCATTGGAGTCTACCGCTGGCTTCGAAGGGAAGCAGCTGTCGGGAATTAAGAAGGCGCGGTGGAACTCTTTGTGTGGCTACACCCACACTGGCGGCATCCACGTGCAGCGCTGGCTGACCGAGGGAAGTATAGAGCCGCACTATGGCCGCAGCGAGGTACTGGAGGTGCTGCACTTCGTCGAGATGATCTTGGCGCTCTCAGTCCTTGGAGTTCTCGGCCAATCGGGCGACGAGCTGGCCGCCCAGAAAGCGCTTACGTTGTTCCGATCTCGCGTCGAAGGCTACGGTCGCGGCAGAGGCGACTAATTCGTACTTGTACCCGATCCTTATGACAGCAACCTACATGAGGAACTCTAGGACTCGCGGTGTCGACGAGGCCCTGTTTTCTGAATCGGCAAGCATGCTGCGGTGAAGCAGATCCGGTCGCAGTCCAACTGAAAAACTAGAAGTCTCTGGAACGATAGCAATTGCACTCTTTACTCATGCCGACACCTTGAGTATAGGGCGTACTGAATACCGATTTTGGAAGATTAGCGAGGAGGCGGCCCGAATGATCACATTCGGGCCTATGTCGGATCCGGAGGACTGCGTTGCCGCGAAGACAACACGGGGCCGACAGCACCGGTTAACCGCATGATACGCGAATTTTGTCGGGCCGTATGCTGCTTAGTACCTAACCTGACTTGTCTAGGCTAATCTGCGTGGGGCAATCGTATCGTCATGGAACTTCTGAGTTCGTTCCGTCGTATCGTGGCTAGCGAGAGTTGCGAGCGACAAGCCCCGACCGCATTATCGATTAAAAATGCCAAGAAGCTCGCGCATAATCATGTTTTCACATACTACAGCATTCGCTGAAATGGAATATCCATAGGTAGGCCGCAGACATTCACTTTTTGAATTTTTGCTCAAGCTTAAGCGATGCGGCTTGCACTGCTTCTAATCGGCTAACCCTCCGGAAAACGTCCAGCAGCTCTTCAAGAATTTCGAAAGAATGCAACAGATCCGCCTCGTTAATATTGTCTGCGTGCGTTGCCTCGTTACCAAACCACCTTAAGCTCTGGAGCCATTGAGCCTCCTGTGGATACTGATCTGCCATTTTTTGAATTCGCTTGTGCAAATTTCCTTCGCTATAACCAAGTTCTATGCAGAATTGCTCGACAGCACGCCGAATCTTTGCGCCAGAAGCGGTGAGATCAGAATGGAAATAACTGAATGCGCGGCGCAATTCGACACTAATTGATGCTGGCGTCCATCGTTGAAGCGGAAATAAGTCAACTGTCGGCGAAAAGTACTCGATCTTGATCTTTGGGCGTTCGTGCCGTTTTGGCTGATTCGGTATAGCCGCTGTACCTGTTGCGGAAACGTGTCGTTGACAAGCTTTACATTCGAGGAAACATGTGAACTTGGCAGGACTAAACTTAGCCATTTCAAGCGCCGCGCCGACACCCATCAGTAGACCTAGTAGGGGAGAATAGGGAAAACGGAAAAAATCGGGCGCTAAGCCCTGTTACCGATTCTTGAAGTCCGCAGCGGCCGATATTTTTCTCATCAACCTTCTTGCTCTTCCTTCAAATGTAATATCCGGTCCCGTAGATGTGCTCCCAGGCCAACGAGGACACGAAACTGCAGCATACTGGCGTCGGGGTGCTGCCAGGACCGCGCGCAACCTGTGTCGCCCGCTCCAGAAACACCGCATGCCAAAGAACGATGGCGCCCGTCACCAGGTTTAAGCCGCGGTCGCACATATCACCTAAGCGATGAATCAAGACCGCTCTGGCAAGCGCATTGCGCGACTGCTTGCCAAGCGTATCAGACTGTAACTTTCTGCAATACCACCAAGTTTCTCGTATTAAAAAAATACAGATCCTCGATTTCTAACGGTAGCCGCTAATCGGGCAGTGCTTCAAACGATGCCGAGCATTTTTATCAGGAAAAAACTGATGACTGCCAACGCCAGCAGCGACAACACGACAACTGCGGCGACCCGGCAACCGGCCCGCATGACTGAGCGCGCATCGACGCCGAGTCCGAGTGCGGCCATCGACATAATGGTGAGGAAATTCGCCGTCACGTGCATCGGCGCAATTGCCGCCTCTGGAATGGCGCCGAACGAGCGCAAGGTCAGCAGTAGCAAAAAGCCGACGATGAACCACGGGACCATATGCGACAGCGCAGGACGACGACCACCTTCGCGCCGACCAATCAGCGACAGTACCAGCACGACTGGGCCCAGCATCAGCACCCGCACCAGTTTCACCAGGGTGCCGATGTGGACGCTGCTAAGCGATATCGATGAGGTCGCGGCCAGCACCTGGGGCACCGCGTAGACGGTCAGCCCGGCAAAGACACCGAACTGCGTTGGTGAAAACGACAACAGTGACACCATTAGCGGCAGCACCAGCACCACGACAACGCCAAGCACGGCAGTGAAGGCGATCGCCGCAGCGACGTCCTTTCCATCCGCATCGATAACCGGGGCCACCGCGGCAATGGCAGAGTTACCGCAAATCGAATTGCCGCAGGCAATCAAGATGGCCATCTTGCGCGGCAGACCAAAAGCACGGCCAAGGGCAAAGCTGAGCGCAATCGCGATGGCGACCACTGCCGCGATGCCGCTCATCAGACCGATGCCGTTTTCGAGCAGCGCACCGGCGCTGACCGAAGCGCCCAGCAGCACGACCGCGATTTCCAGCAATAATTTCGCACCGACTTGGATGCCGTCTTCGAAGCGAGTATCGAGCCGATGCACCGTCCGCACGGCGGTGCCTAGAAGAATGGCCAGCACCAGGCTTTCGAGCCATGCGTGGCCAAATAAAGCGCTTTCGATGTTTTCCATTGCGTAAGCTATCGCAGTAACCACAGCGCAAAGTGCCAAGCCTGGCAGCGCGTTGCGAACGAGTTTTAGTGGTTGCTTGACCATTTGCCGCTCCTGATTCTCGAATTCAATAGAACGATTATCAAGTCGACAGATTGTTATGTCCATCTTACAATATCGAATATATCGTTCAATAGAATTGAACAATCAGATGACACTAGAACAATTGCGGATTTTTGTTGAAGTCGCCGAGCGACAGCATTTGACCCAGGCCGCCGCAGTGTTGGCGCTCACCCCTTCAGCGGTAAGTGCTTCGATCAAGGTGCTGGAAGAACGCTATGGTACTGCCCTATTCAATCGCGTCGGCCGCGGCATCGAGATCAGCGAAGCGGGCCGTATTTTCCTGATAGAAGCACGCCGCACGATCGCCAGCGCGCGCGCCGCCGAATTGACATTGGCCGAGCTGGGTGGAATGAAACGTGGCACGCTGACCATTCATGCGAGTCAGACTATCGCCAGCTATTGGCTACCCGAGTACCTCGTGCAATTTCGCCAAGCGCATCCGGCGATCGCACTGAGCGTGACCATCGATAACACCCATAATGTCGCCCAAGCAGTGCTTCAGGGGGGCGCCGACCTTGGCTTTGTCGAGGGCGTCATCGACGAGCCGACACTATCGGTCGATGCCATCGCATCCGACCAGATCGTCGCTGTAGTCGCAGCGCACCATCCATGGGCTTCAGGGAGGAGGCTGCTGCACGCGGATCTTCTTGAGGCACAGTGGATCTTGCGCGAAAAGGGGTCCGGCACGCGCTCGGCGCTCGAGTGCGCACTTCAGGCGATGCATGTCGACTTCGATGCACTAGATATCGCACTCACATTGCCGTCCAACGAAGCGGTCCGCTCCGCTGTGATGGCCGGCAAGTTCGCCACCGCCATGTCGGAACTGGTAGTAGCCTCGCATCTGCGGGCAGGTTTGCTGGCGAAAGCAAACATCGACTTGCCGGAGCGCGCGTTCTACATGTTGCGCCATCCCGAACGGTACAAGACAAAGGCATCTCTGGCGCTGGAAGCGATGATCCGCCTCTCCCAAATAGCGCGCGACGAAACGCCTGCGAAAATTAATTTGAAATAGATGGAATAAATCATCCGCAGATCCGTTCACCTCGATAACACCGGTTTTTTCCGTCCGACTGACCCAACCAGGGAGAATTTCATGAAACAAGCGATCTTCGCCGTCATCCTCGCTAGTGCTTCGATCGGCAGCGCTGTCGCCAGCCCGATGAGCGATGCCGCGCAGATTCACTTTAGCGCCATTGGCGCCGGTGACACGTCCGTCATCATGCGTGGCTATGCCGACAACGCCCAGCTGACATGGGTCGGCGGGCCGCTTGACGGCATGTACGCCGGTTCCGATGCCATTCGCGCCACCTGGGAAAAGTTCGGCAAGGCTGTCGGGCCGGCGCGCGTGACTGTGCTTGCTCTGGAGGAATCGGCGAACCCAAAGGGCGCGACGATCGTCGCCAAGGTGCAGTTCGAAGGCAAGGCACAGGTCAATGTGCGCTATGTGCTGACCTACCGCGATGGCAAGCTGGTCAACGAAACCTGGCAGATCGATCCGAAACTGACCGCAGCAGCTTATTGATTAATCGACCGATACTCCAGTGACATCCATGCCCAATTCGCGCGACCAGCTGCTGGCCTGTATTCCCCGTCTGCGCCGCTATGCGCGGGCATTGGTCGGCGATCGGGCCGGCGCCGACGACCTGGTGCAGGACACGGTCGAGCGCGGATGGGGGAGACTGGCGTCATGGGAGGGTGGTAGCGATATGCGCGCATGGTTGTTCAGCATCATGCACAACGTGCGTATCGACCAGGCGCGGCGGCCTTCAGTGCCGACGGAAGCGCTCAACGAGGAGACATCGATGGCACTAGCACCTGGCAGTCCTTCAAGCGGACTCGAACTGCGCGACATGGAAACGGCCTTGCGTGCGCTGCCAGAGGAACAGCGTGAAATCCTGCTGCTGGTGGCCTTGGAAGAAATGAGTTACGACGACGTCGCGCAAACGCTCAAGATTCCCATCGGTACGGTCATGTCGCGCCTGTCGCGCGCGCGTGAAAAAATGCGCGCGAATATGGAAGGGAGAGCGTACATCGCACCCTTGAAGGTGGTCAAATGAATACCCTACCCATCACGGAAGCCGACTTGCACGCCTTCGTCGACGGCAAGCTGCCTGCCGCGCGCCGACTCGAGGTCGACGCCTATCTGGAGCAGCGCCCGGAAGAGGCGGAGCGGCTGCGCGCCTATACAGCGCAAAACGATGAACTGCGCGCGCTTTTCAATCCCGTGCTCGACGAAGCGGTGCCGGAGCGCTTAAGCGCAGCGCGACCGCGCCAGTGGCAATGGCAGCGGCTGGTAGCCGGTCTTGCCATCGCCCTGTTCAGCGGCACGACAGGGTGGCTGCTGCATGGCCAGCAGGCAGGCGAGATTCAGTACGCCCAAGGTGATTCCATGCAGGCCAGGCCGGCGCTGTACGTTGCCGGCTTGGCCCATCAGGCCGCAATCGCCCACGTTGTCTATAGCCCGGATGTCAAGCGGCCGGTGGAAATCGGGGCTGACCAGGAAGAGCAGCTAGTGGCATGGCTGTCCAAACGCCTCGGCACGGCAATTCGGCCACCCCGGCTGGGCAAACTCGGCTACGAGCTGATCGGTGGTCGCCTGCTCCCTGGCGCCCAAGGCGCGGTGGCGCAGTTCATGTACCACGACGCGACCGGGCAGCGCCTCACCTTGTACGTGTCGACCGACCAGGCGCACAACAAGGACACAGGTTTTCGCTTCGCCCAGGAGGGACCGGTGAATGTGTTTTATTGGATCGACGGCAAATTCGGCTATGCGCTGTCGGCTGGAATTAACAAGGGCGAACTGGCGCGCGTTGCCACCGCCGTGTACGACCAACTGGAGAAACCGTCATGACCTTAATGAACCGTCCCTTGTACCTTCGACGCTTGGCCACTTTCGCCGTTGCCGCCCTGATTGGCGCTAGTGCTCTCGGACAGGCCATGGCCCACCATCATGGCCAATCGCCAGCGGCAAAGCCCCCCGTATTTATCGCCAGCACGGCCAAGCCGTTTGCCGCGCTGACGGACGATGCCATGGCCGTCATGGATGACGGCATGAAGCGCGCGCCAATGAATGGCGTTGCGGAACATGATTTCGTGACGATGATGATTCCGCACCACCAGGGCGCCATCGACATGGCGAAAGCGCTCCTGCTCACCACCAAGGATCCTGAATTGCGCAACGTCGCCCAAGGCATCATCACGGAACAGCAAAACGAAATCAACATTATGCGGGCCTGGTTGCAGCGCTACCAATCGGCTCAGGCAAAAGTTGCTCCCACTTCGACCACCAAGAAAGAATAAATCATGCAACTCCGTCACTGCGTTTTCTCGTTGACCGTCAGCAGCCTGCTCACCGCCTCCGCGTTTGCCGCTCCTGGCGCGCAAGACCGCGTCTACACCGCTGACCAGAATACCAATACCGTTTCAGTGATCAACCCGGCGACCAATTTGCTGCTCGGCCAGATCAAACTGGGCAACCAGCGTCCGGACGTGTTGTCGCCGCTATACAAGGGCGAGATCAATGTGCACGGCCTGGGCTTTTCGCCCGACCACAAGACCCTGATTGCCATTTCAAACGGCTCTAACTCGGTGGCATTCATCGACACGGCGACCAACAAGGTCAAAGGAATCACCTATATCGGTCGCTCGCCCCATGAAGGGTTTTTCACTGCCGACGGCCGCGAAGTCTGGGCGGTGGTGCGCGGCGAAGACTACATCTCGGTGATCGACCCGGTCACCTTCAAGGAGAAAAAGCGGATCGAGACGACCGCCGGCCCCGGCATGGTGCAGTTCCTGCCGAACGGCAAGCTGGCGTTCGTCGTCTCCAGCTTCAATCCCGTGGTCGACGTGATCGACATGAAGTCGCACAAGGTCATCAAGCACATTAAGGTCGTCAGCCCGTTCTCGCCGTTCCTTCAGTTCACCCCTGATTTCAAGGAAATGTGGATGACGCACAAGGATGCCGGCAAAGTGACGCGCATCGATACTGCCAGCCTGGAAGTAAAGGGCGTCATCGATACCGGCTTCATTACCAACCACTTGGCGTTCGCGAAGACTGCGGCTGGCACCCGTGCTTACGTAACGATCGGCGGTGAGAATGTCGTCAAGGTGTACACCACCGACGCCACGCCGACGCTGGTTGCGACGATCCCTACCGGCGCGTTGCCCCACGGCATCTGGACCTCCGACGACGGCACACGTCTGTATGTGGGACTTGAAAACGGCGACGCGGTCGATGTCATCGACAGCGCCACCAACAAGGTGATTGCGCGCGCACCGGTCGGCCAGGCGCCGCAGGCACTGGTGTACGTTTCGAACGCCGTGCCGCACGGCGACGGCATGACCAACCTGGTCCCGCGCGCCAACAGCGAGCCAATCAACATTGCGCTTAAACCCGCTGCCGGCGAGGCCAAGGGATTCGTTGTGGCCCGTAACCTGGGCGTGGTGGACGCGCTGGAAGTGTCGCTGTTCAAACTCAAGCCGCAGACCGCGTACAGCGTGTACGTCACCGGCCAAGCCGCGCCGGTGGCCAGTTTCAAGACGAATCCGATGGGGATGGCGAACGGCACTGCGATCGGACCGATGCGCGCCGTGAGCAACAGCCTCAACGACAAGGCCGCGACGGCGAGTCGCATCCTGGTGATGGAAGGGGACGTGGCCGTCGATCCACAAAAAGCCGTATTGAGTAGCGTGCAGTAAGCAAATCACGACAATACTGTGGCAGTATCGAGCTAGCCGATTTCACAATAATAACGGAGACCAGTATGGCGAAGAACTCGTTGATATTGACGGCGGAGGCGTTGCGGCGCCGTTCCTTTATGAGGCAGGCCGGCACGCTCGGTGCCGCCGGCGTGTTCGGCAGTCCGGTATTGAGCGCGCTCGCGGCGGAGGCAGGCCACGTCACGCTGCCGTTTGAAAACGGCGAGCGCGAACTGGTCGTGTATCCTCAAAAGCGGCCGCTGATCCTGCTGACCGCCCGTCCGCCGCAGCTGGAAACTCCGTTCAGTGTGTTCAACGAATCGGTGATTACGCCGAACGATGCGTTTTTCGTCCGATATCACTGGAGCGGCATTCCCACCGCGATCGATGCGCAAACATACCGTCTCAAAGTCGGCGGCAATGTTAATACGCCGCTGGAGCTCTCGCTCGCCGACCTCAAACAAATGGCTGACGCCACCGAACTGGTTGCCGTGAACCAGTGTTCCGGTAACAGCCGCGGCCACCTGTCGCCGCGCGCCAACGGCGGCCAGCTATCGAATGGTGCCATGGGCAACGCACGCTGGACTGGCGTGCCGCTACGCAAGGTGCTGGAAAAGGCCGGCGTCAAGGCCGGGTCGGTACAGGTCTCGTTCAACGGCCTTGACACGCCGCCCGTTGGCGACGGGCCCGATTTCATGAAGGCGCTCAATATCGACCATGCGCTCGACGGCGAAGTCATGCTGGCCTGGCAAATGAACGGTGCCGATCTGCCGATGTTGAATGGCTACCCACTGCGCCTGGTGGTGCCCGGCTACTACGGCACCTATTGGGTCAAGCATCTGTCCGACATTACCGTGACCGACAAGGTATTCGACGGATTTTGGATGAGCACGGCCTATCGCATCCCCGACAATCAGTGCGCCTGTACCGAGCCGGGAAAGGCGCCGACCAAGACCGTCCCGATCAATCGCCTCAACGTGCGCTCGTTCGTGACCAGCCTGACCGACGGCATGCACGTCAAGGTCGGGCGCCAGACGGTGGTGCGCGGGATTGCGTTCGACGGCGGCTACGGCGTGAATGAGGTGGCGTTTTCGTCCGACGGTGGCAAGAACTGGCAAGCCGCACAACTGGGCAAGGACCTGGGGCGCTACTCTTTTCGAGAGTGGAGCGCGGCGTTCACGCCGAAACAAAAAGGAAACCACGAACTGCTGGTTCGGGCGGGCAACCGGATCGGTCAAGGCCAACCCGCGAGCGCCCTGTGGAACCCTGCCGGCTACATGCGCAATGTGGTCGAATCGACGCGCGTCGTCGCGGTATAAGGGGAACCACATTGAAACATCCACTGATTTGCTCTCTGTTCACCATCAGTCTGATGGCTGCGGCCCCAGCTTTCGCCCTCGACATTCAGCTTCCGCCTGAAACTGCTGTCTTCAAACCCAGCGAGTTGCCGGGATATGCGCTGGCCCAGCGCAACTGCATGACATGTCACTCGGTCCATTACATCCAGTCGCAGCCCACGACATCGCCGCGCGGCTACTGGGATGCCACCGTGAGAAAGATGAAGAAACCGTTCGGTGCGCAATTCTCAGACGCGGATATCCCGGACATGGTCGATTACCTGGTCAAGACCTACGGTGCCGAACGCAGTAACGCAGTGCCGATTGCGAACGCGGCGATAAAGCCAGCTGCAGTTGCACCGAAGGCCGGCGCCACCGCAGCAATCGATACGAAAGCGTTGCTTGCCGCAAATGCTTGCATGGGATGTCATTCGATCGACAAAAAGGTCGTCGGGCCGGCATTCAAGGAAGTGGTGGCAAAGTACAAGGGCAAGGCAGACGCGGTATCACTGGTGGCGAGGAATATTCGAGCGGGCGGCGCTGGCAAATGGGGGCCTGTACCGATGCCAGCTTTCCCCCAACTGAGCGAGGGCGAAGCGATGGCCTTGGCGCATTATGTCCTGGCGCAATGAATTTGATGCCATCCCCTTCCTGTAGACGCCTTTACTGAGCATGCCCGCCGGGGACGTGCTTCGCGCCATGCCGTCGCTCGCCCCGGCACAGTCGGGGGCCGGCCGGTGCTGCTTTTCAACAACGGGCAAGCGGGCGCTGAGACAAATCAGGCCGGTTTGACCCGCTTACGCAACAGACTGCCGGCCGCGTTATCCTCGAACCGGCTGGCCTCCTCAATGTAGCCATGGACCGTGCCGTCGTGGCGCCAGCCTCCTTGCTTCTTGATGTCGCGGAAGTCGGCGCCGGCGCGGTGCGCGCTGGTGGCCATGCCACGCCGCAGACTGTGACTAGACAGGTCTAGCACGTAGTCGAGTTTGACCAGTGTCGCGCAATCCTCCAGGATCGTATTCACGCTGCCCACGCCCAGAGCGGCGCTGGCCACCGTCCCCCACTTGCTGATAGACCGAAACACCGGTCCGGCCATGATGTCGGCGGCGTCGAGCCAGGCGCGCAACGCCGCCGCCGGGCAGCAAGGGCCGTCGCTGTACGGGATCGCCTTGATGATCCCTTCGCCCAGTTGGTCAGTCTTCGAGCGCGGCAGCATGATCTCGATGCCCTCGGGTGTCCAGCCAATATGTCCGACCTCGATGGCGACCAGCTCGCTGCGCCGCAATCCGCCGAAAAAACCGATCTGCAAAAGTGCGTTGTCGCGCGTCGCCTTCAACGTGCCGGCGCTGACCAGCTGCACCACGATACGTTCCAGGTCCTCGATTGGAAGGGCCTTGGCCCTCTTCTTCGGGCGGCCGTGCGTGCGTGCGATCCCCGTCAGTGTCTTGCGTACGGTCGGTGTCGAAGCCGGATTGGGGAAGCCCTGGTGGACGTGCCACTGCGACAGTGCCGTCAGGCGCAACGCCAAGGTGCGGGGATTGAGGGTCGGCGCGTAGGTGAGCAGGTATCGGATGATCGCCGCTTCGTCGGCCGGCAACACGCCGCCCCACGTCAGGTAGTGGTTTACGGCGGACCGGTACGCCCGGCGCGTGTTGTCGGCCGTGGCGGCGGCCAGGACGGCGCGGTGCTGGGCTGCGAGCACGGCGTCCACAGCTGTAACGGCAGAGTGCAGCGCCGACGCTGGGTGTGCATCGTTATTTTCGGCGCCGTTGTCGGCGGGTTCGGGGGTGGCCATGGCTGTGTTGCTCGCGGTCGGGCTTGTAACGGGGGTTACGCAGGATAGCACGCTGCGGATCGGCATCGGTGTCGATAATCTACATTATCGAGCCTAATTACTGAATCATTTCGGATCGATTTTATATCGTAATATAACGTACCATTACGTATTACACCGCACGTTATCTTATCCAAGGAGCGATCATGGCCAGAGCCGGTATCCTGTACTCCCACGTCGCCAAGGCGGCCGCCCAGCTGACCGCCGCCGGCAAGAACGCCACCGTCGACACCGTGCGCGAGGCCTTGGGCGGCACCGGCAGCAAGAGCACGATCGCGCCAATGCTTAAACAATGGAAGGCGCAGCACGAAGGCGAGGTCGCGGCGGCGGGCGCGGGCGTGCCGGCCGATCTGCTGGAGGCGATCAAGGGCGTCTACGACCGGGTGCAGGTAGGCGCGCAGGTTCAGGTCGAGCAGCTGCGCATTGAGCACCAGCTGGCGGCACATAAAGTCGCACAAGCGGCGGAGGCGCTGCGCGAAGAGGTGCGCCAGCTTGGCATAGAGCGCGAAGCCCTGAAAGCCGAACTGCACAGCGTAATGGCGGCGTTCGCGCGCGAGCAGGCTGCCCGGCATCAAGATGCGGTGGCGATCGCCGCCCTAGAATCAGAAAAGGCGGGGCAGGCCCAGCGCCTGGCCGACCGCACGGCCGAGGTCCGGGAGCTGGCGGACCAGCTGGCGCAGGCGCGGCGCCAGTTCGAGCACTTCCAGGAGGCGAGCGCGGCCCAGCGGCAGGATGACAAGCACGCCTACGAAACGCGGATTGCCCGCGCCGAACAGGAGGCGGCCACGCTGCGCGCCAACTTCCAGGACGGCCGCGAGGCGCTGGCCGTGCTGCGGAGCGAGAAGGCCCAGCTGGAACACACATTGCACGAGCAGCGAGACGCGGCCAGGGAGCAAGCCCGCAAGCTGTACGAGGCCACGGAAGGACTGACGGCGACGCGCGAGTTAGCTAGCAGCAGGCAGTTTGAACTGGAAATGGTGGTGGAACGCCTGGAGCATGCCCACCAGGCGAATGAGCGGCTGGAGGCTCGCGTTAGCGAGCTGGAGGGCGAGAACGCGGATTTGAAAAAGAAACCCGCCGGAGCCAGTCCGAAAACACGGAAGACAAAAACGTAAAGCGCTTTACCTTTTTAAATTTAATGGGTTCGAATGATGCGAACCATTGTCAGGGCGATCCTTCTACCGGCGCACCACACAAACCTTTCAGCGAAGGATCGGACCGAATGCCACGCCGCTCACTGCTGTCCGATACCGAACGCGACAGCTTATTGGTATTGCCACAAAGTCAGGATGATTTGATTCAGCAATACAGCTTCACGGATGCCGACCTGGCGTTGATCCGGCAGCGGCGCGGGGCAGCGAATCGCCTTGGGTTTGCGGTCCAGATGTGCCTGTTGCGCTATCCCGGCTACGCGCTTGCCAGCGACACCGCGCTGCCGGATTCGGTGTTGCACTGGATCGCCAAGCAGGTGCGCAGCGACGCCGGCGCCTGGCCGGAATACGGCGAGCGGGAGAAGACGCGCAACGAACACCTGCACGAGCTGCGCGCCTACCTGGGACTGTCAGTCTTCGGCCTGCCGGACTTCCGCAAGCTGGTGGACAGCCTGGCCGACCTCGCTATGCAGACCGACAAGGCGATGGTCCTCGCCGCGCATTCCCTTGAAACGCTGCGCCAGAAGCGCATCATCCTGCCGGCGCTCACTGTCATCGAGCGGGCCTGCGCCGAGGCCGTGACGCGGGCCAACCGGCGCATTTACCGCGCGCTGATCGATCCGCTGGAGCGGCACCACAAGCGCTCGCTTGACAACCTGCTCAACGTGGCGCCTGACATGAGCATCACCTGGCTTGTGTGGCTGCGCCAGTCTCCGCTCAAGCCCAATTCCCGCTACATGCGCGAACACATCGAAAGGCTCAAGGTGTTTCAGTCTCTGGCACTGCCGGAGGGGCTTGGCCGCCAGATCCACCAGAATCGCCTGCTGAAGATGGCGCGCGAGGGTGCGCAGATGACGCCGCGCGACCTGGCGAAGTTCGAGGATGAGCGGCGCTATGCGACACTGGCGGCGCTGGCCATCGAAGGCATGGCCACCGTGACGGACGAACTGGTCGACCTGCACGACCGCATCATGATCAAGCTGTTCAGCGCGGCCAAGAACAAGCATCAGCAGGACTTCCAGAAGCAGGGCAAGGCCATCAACGACAAGGTGCGCCTGTACAGCCGAATCGGGCGCGCGCTGGTCGAGGCCAAGGAATCCGGCATGGACCCGTATGCCGCGATCGAGGCCGTGCTGCCGTGGACAGACTTCACGCAAAGCGTGACCGAGGCGGCAGAACTGGCCCAGCCCGAGACGTTCGACCACCTGCACCTGGTGGGAGAGCAGTACAGCACCCTGCGGCGCTATACGCCTGAGTTCCTCGATGTGCTTCGGCTTAAAGCTGCGCCAGCGGCGCAAGCGGTGCTGGACGCGATCGACGTCCTGCGCGAGATGAACATGACCGGGGCGCGCAAGGTGCCGGACGATGCGCCGATCGCGTTCGTGAAGGCGCGGTGGAAGCCCCTGGTCATCACCGACGACGGTCTTGACCGCCGCTTCTACGAGATTTGCGTCTTGTCGGAGCTGAAGAATTCGTTGCGGTCGGGCGACATCTGGGTGCAGGGTTCGCGCCAGTTCCGGGACTTCGAGGAATACCTGCTACCCACGGAAAAGTTCTGGGCGATGAAATCAGCGCGCGAGCTGCCGATCGCGGTCAACCAGGACTGCGACCAGTACCTGCACGACCGCTTGCTCTTGCTCGAACAGCAACTGGCCACCGCCAACCGGCTCGCGCTGACGAACGAACTGCCCAATGCGATCATTACTGAGACAGGACTGAGGATCATCCCACAGGACGCCGTCGTGCCGGACGAGGCCCAGGCGCTGATTGACTTCGCCAGCGGCATGCTTCCCCGGATCAAGATCACCGAACTGCTGATGGACGTGGACGACTGGACCGGTTTCACGCGCCACTTTGTCCATCTTAAGAGCGGGGAGCAGGCCAAGGACCGGACGTTCCTCATGTCCGCGATCCTGGCCGACGCCATCAACCTCGGCCTGACCAAGATGGCGGAATCGAGTCCCGGCGCCACTTACGCGAAACTGTCCTGGTTGCAGGCCTGGCACATCCGGGACGAAACCTATTCGGCCGGCCTGGCTGAACTGGTCAACGCCCAGTTCAAGCACGCCTTCGCTGCGCACTGGGGCGACGGCACAACGTCGTCGTCGGACGGCCAGCGCTTCCGCGCGGGCGGCCGGGCCGAGAGCACGGGCCACATCAACCCCCAAGTACGGCGCCGAGCCCGGCAAGCTGTTCTACACCCATATTTCCGATCAGTACGCGCCGTTCAGCACCAGAGTGGTCAACGTCGGCGTGCGCGACTCGACCTATGTGCTCGACGGCCTGCTGTACCACGAATCGGACCTTCGCATTGAGGAGCACTATACCGACACCGCCGGCTTCACCGACCACGTGTTCGCGCTAATGCACCTGCTGGGTTTCCGCTTCGCGCCGCGCATCCGCGATGTGGGAGACACCAAGCTGTACGTGCCGGCCAAAGTGGGCGATCACCCCGCCTTGCGCTCGATGATCGGCGGCAGCCTGAACGTCAAGCATCTGCGCGCACACTGGGACGACGTGCTGCGCTTGGCCGCCTCGATCAAGCACGGCACCGTCACAGCGTCGCTCATGCTGCGCAAGTTAGGCAGCTACCCGCGCCAGAACGGCCTGGCGATCGCGCTGCGCGAGCTGGGGCGGATCGAGCGCACGCTGTTTATCCTGGACTGGCTCCAGAACGTCGAGCTGCGCCGACGCGTACACGCCGGTTTGAACAAAGGCGAAGCGCGCAATGCGCTGGCCAGGGCGGTATTCATCCACCGGCTGGGCGAGATCCGCGACAGGTCGTTTGAGCAGCAGCGGTACCGCGCCAGCGGCCTGAATTTGGTGACGGCCGCAATCGTACTGTGGAACACGGTCTACCTGGAGCGGGCGACGCAGGCCTTACGTGAGAAAGGCAAGTTGCCAGACGACGGTATGCTGCAATTTTTGTCACCGCTGGGCTGGGAGCACATCAACCTGACCGGGGACTATGTGTGGCGCCAGCAGCGTATAGCCGAAGGCGGGTTCAGGGAGCTGCGCAAGCCCCAAGAGTAGGAAATATTCTAGAAAAGGGAAGATTCAGTTCGCGGCTGCGTGAATCGATTTCCCCGCCCCTCACGTAAGATTCTTAGCTTCTCTAAATAAACCAAGCCCTGCCAGCCTGGTGTGGCCAGATTGAGCCCTGGGTATTGCCGGCGGCAGTTTTCCAGGGCAGGCGACTGAGCATTGCGTTCTTCGTGGGGTCGCCTCAGAAAACGGAAAATAAAGCACGCTAAGGCGTGCAGCTACTCTCGGCTACTCAGCGTCGGTACTGCGTGGTTCTTTATCCCCTTGCAGCGACGCGATCAGCGGACAGGAAACGTTCCCTTGCCGCGCGTGGCAGGCGCACACGAGCTCGGATAGCACGGCCTCCATGCGCGCCAGGTCGACCATCTTCTCCCGCACATCCTGAAGTTTGTGCTCGGCCAGGCTGCTGGCCTCCTCGCAGTGGGTGCCATCGTCCAGCCGCAGCAGCTCGGCAATCTCGTCCAGGCTGAAGCCCAGTCGCTGGGCCGATTTCACGAACCGAACCCGCGTTACATCCGCCTCGCCATAGCGGCGAATGCTGCCATAGGGCTTGTCCGGCTCGGGCAACAAGCCCTTGCGCTGATAAAACCGGATCGTTTCCACGTTGACCCCAGCCGCCCTGGCAAAAACGCCAATGGTCAAATTCTCCAAATTGCTTTCCATTTCGCTTGACTCCGTACATAACTACGGAAGTAAGCTTACCCTATCCAGTTTAGATTCGAAAGGACAAGCGTATGTCTGAACCACAAAACGGGCGCGGCGCACTCTTCGCCGGCGGACTGGCCGCCATCCTCGCCTCGGCCTGCTGCCTGGGGCCGCTGGTTCTGATCACCTTGGGGTTCAGCGGCGCTTGGATCGGCAACTTGACGGTGTTGGAACCCTATCGCCCCATCTTTATCGGCGTGGCGCTGGTGGCGCTTTTCTTCGCCTGGCGGCGCATTTACCGACCGACGCAAGCCTGCAAACCAGGGGATGTGTGTGCGATTCCCCAAGTGCGAGCTACTTACAAGCTCATTTTCTGGATCGTGGCCGCGCTGGTTCTGGTCGCGCTCGGATTTCCCTACGTCATGCCATTTTTCTATTAATCACCGGAGTTCATCATGAAAAAACTGTTTGCCTCCCTCGTCCTCGCTGCTGTTGTTGCCCCCGTATGGGCCGCCACTCAGACCGTCACGCTGTCCGTCCCTGGCATGACCTGCTCCACCTGCCCGATCACCGTCAAGAAGGCAATTTCCAAGGTTGAAGGTGTCAGCAAAGTTGACGTGACCTTCGAGAAACGTGAAGCGGTCGTCACCTTTGACGACACCAAGACCAGTGTGCAGAGGCTGACCAAGGCGACCGAGGACGCGGGCTATCGGTCCAGCGTCAAGTAATGATCCTCTGAACCGGACCAGGGCACAACATTATGGGACTGATAACACGTATTGGCGACAAGGCCGGCGCACTAGGCACGGTCGTTTCCGCGATGGGCTGCACGGCCTGTTTTCCGGCGCTCGCCAGCTTTGGCGCAGCCATCGGGCTGGGCTTCTTGAGCCAGTACGAGCACCTGTTCATTACAACACTGTTGCCGCTGTTTGCTGCGCTGGCGTTGCTGGCCAATACGCTGGGCTGGTGGAGTCACCGGCAGTGGCAGCGCACCGCGCTTGGCGCCATCGGGCCGCTGCTCGCGTTGCTCGCAGCGATTTTGATGCGGTTCTACGGCCTGCCGACCGCGCCTTTGCTTTACGTTGGCCTAGCCTTCATGGTCGGGGTGTCGATTTGGGATTTTGTGTCGCCGGCGCATCGCCGTTGCGACCCGGACGGCTGCGAACTCCCCGCTAAACAAGGCTGACGGCGTGAGCCGGCAGCCAATATAGAAAAGGAATGAATTCATGACTTACTTGAAGATCACCGGCATGACCTGCGACTCGTGCGCGGTGCATGTCAAGGAAGCGCTGGAAAAAGTGCCTGGCGTGCAGTCGGCGTTGGTGTCCTATCCGAAGGGCACGGCGCAACTTGCCACCCTGTCGGGCACATCACCGGATGCGCTGACCGCCGCCGTAGCAGGACTCGGCTACCGGGCCACGCTTGCCGATGCCCCGCCCACTTCGACGCCCGGCGGGTTACTCGGCAAGATGCGCGAGTGGCTGAGCAGCGACGACAAGGCGAGCGGCGATAACAATGCACTGCATGTCGCAGTGATCGGTAGCGGCGGGGCCGCAATGGCGGCGGCGCTCAAGGCCGTTGAACAAGGCGCGCACGTGACCCTGATCGAGCGCGGCACCATCGGCGGCACCTGCGTCAATATCGGCTGCGTGCCGTCCAAAATCATGATTCGCGCCGCCCACATTGCCCATCTGCGCAGGGAAAGCCCGTTCGATGGCGGCATCGCCGCCACACCTCCGGCGATCCTGCGCGAGCGGCTGCTGGCCCAACAGCAAGCGCGCGTCGATGAACTGCGCCATGCCAAATACGAAGGCATCCTGGACGGCAATCCTGCCATCACCGTATTGCGCGGCGATGCTCGTTTTAAGGACGGGCACGCCCTAACGGTGCGCCTGGCGGATGGCGGCGAGCGCGAAGTGACGTTTGATCGCTGCTTGGTCGCTACCGGTGCCAGCCCGGCGATTCCACCCATTCCCGGCTTGAAGGACACACCCTACTGGACTTCCACCGAAGCACTGGTCAGCGACAAGATTCCCGAGCGGCTGGCCGTGATCGGTTCGTCGGTGGTCGCCCTGGAACTGGCGCAAGCCTTCGCCCGGCTGGGCAGCAAGGTGACAATCCTGGCGCGCAGCACGCTGTTCTTCCGCGAAGACCCGGCCATCGGCGAAGCCGTCACTGCCGCGTTCCGCATGGAGGGTATCGAGGTGCTGGACCACACGCAGGCCAGCCAGGTCGCCTATGCGGATGGCGAATTCGTGCTCACCACGGCGCACGCCGAACTGCGCGCCGACCAGCTACTGATTGCCACCGGCCGCACGCCCAACACGCGCGGCCTGACGCTGGACGCAGCGGGTATCACGGTCAACCCGCAAGGCGCTATCGTCATCGACTCAGGCATGCGCACCAGCGCACCCGACATCTACGCTGCCGGCGACTGCACCGACCAGCCGCAGTTCGTCTATGTGGCGGCAGCAGCCGGCACCCGCGCCGCGATCAACATGACCGGTGGCGACGCTACCCTGAACCTGACCGCGATGCCGGCCGTGGTGTTCACCGACCCGCAAGTGGCGACCGTGGGCTACAGCGAGGCGGAAGCGCACCACGACGGCATCGAGACCGACAGCCGCACCCTGACACTGGACAACGTGCCGCGGGCACTCGCCAACTTCGACACCCGCGGCTTCATCAAGCTGGTGGCCGATGCCAGCAGCGGGCGCTTGATTGGCGTGCAGGCGGTCGCACCGGAAGCGGGCGAGCTGATCCAGACGGCAGTGCTGGCGATTCGCAACCGCATGACGGTGCAGGATCTGGCCGACCAGTTGTTCCCGTACCTGACGATGGTCGAAGGGCTGAAGCTGGCGGCGCAGACGTTCAACAAGGATGTAAAGCAGCTTTCTTGCTGCGCCGGGTGACGACATGGAGGTGTGCGATGAGTGCCTACACGGTGTCGCAACTGGCCCATGACGCCGGGGTGAGCGTGCATGCCGTGCGCGACTACCTGGTGCGTGGCTTAGTGCGGCCGGTGGCCTGCACCACGGGCGGCTATGGGTTGTTCGACACTGCCGCCTTGCAGCGCCTGTGCTTCGTGCGCGCCGCTTTTGAAGCCGGTATCGGTCTGGACGTCCTGGCGCGGCTGTGCCGGGCGCTCGATGCGGCGGACGGCGACCAAGCCGCCGCGCAGCTTGCCGTGTTGCGTCAGCTCGGTGAACGCCGGCGCGAGGCGCTGGCTGCCCTAGACGCGCAGCTTGCTGCCATGCCGACCGCCGAACGTTTGCGAGTTGCCGCCGTCAGGATGAGCTATACCCTAACCTGATGTCAGGCCAGCCTAAATGGCTTAGTCAGGATAGAGTGCGATTCTTAATTTCTTGACAGGTGCTGCGAAGGGTCATAGAGTTGCCCTGACACTTTCGCCACTTGGAGACCTATCTTGCATGGTCAACGTATCGGCTACATCAGGGTCAGCAGTTTCGACCAAAATCCGGAACGCCAACTGGATAACGTCCAGGTGGATAGGCAGTTCATCGACAAGGCGTCGGGAAAGGATACTCTGCGGCCGCAGCTCGATGCCATGCTGTCATTCGTGCGCGAGGGAGATACGGTGGTGGTGCACAGCATGGACCGGTTGGCCCGCAATCTGGACGACCTGCGCCGCCTAGTGCAGCATTTCACCAAGCGAGGCATCCGCATCGAGTTCGTGAAGGAGTGCCTGACCTTCACTGGCGAGGATTCGCCGATGGCGAACCTGCTGCTATCGGTGATGGGGGCTTTTGCCGAATTCGAGCGGGCGCTGATCCGGGAGCGGCAGAGAGAGGGGATCGCGCTGGCCAAGCAGCGCGGCGCATACCGCGGGCGTAAGAAAGCCCTGGTGGATGACCAAGTTGTCGAGCTGCGCCGCCGCGCGGGTGCCGGCGAGCCAAAAGCCACGCTTGCTCGAGAGTTCGGCATCAGTCGGGAGACCCTGTACCAATACCTCAAACCCGTACCTCAGCTCCCAGAGGCTTAACGCCCGATTTTTTCCGTTTTCCCTGCTCACCCCTAGTACATTATTTTGCTCATAGATTTCTCTTAATCCTTGCCCGCCCAACGGAAGCATACGAGCGAGATAGTCTTCGGAGATTGCGCCATGCGGCAAAATACGATATTCGAAAGTGTGCCCGTCCAACTCAAGCGCTACGGTACTGCAATTTGGACAGGGTAGTTTAGGGTAGTCGTCTATCGAGATGAAACGAATTAGCGAATTCCATAAAGCTTTGTTAAACAAACTACGGCGCTCCTCTCCATAGATTCAATGCTAGGCCCAATTTGATAAGGCGAAACAGGTGGCTAGGGGAAAGCCAGTTTGCGATCGCAGAAAAGCCTCCACCATTCCGATTTCTGTCTGACTTTTACAGTGTCTTCACAACGCTGCGGTTGCTCATAGATATCCCCTAGACGCCCCGGGGTGTCGAGCGGTCACCTGCCAGTTCATGTCCAGAGTACGGTTGCAAAGGCATGTGCGTCTCTCGAATACTCCCAGTAAGCGGACTTTAGCCTACTCATACGACTCACTAGCAAGTTGAGCGCTGGATTCGATATTTTCCATGTTCTTGTTCGTTGTCTCTTCACCTTTGGCAGGGACCACACCTACCGTTCATTGCATCAGCCCCCTCGTAGCGGGCTTGTACTGTTAGCGAATCGTCTAGGTCGCGTAACTGTGGTGCAGCAGACCGCGAGAGCTTTGCTAGAGGCTAGAAGTCGCGAATTAGTTACTACTTAGTACAGCGTACTATTTTAACTCATTGATTTTAAATAACTAGTTATAAACCAGGGGGGAGACGCGCTGCATCGCGTGCAGGATCTCGGCCGGCGGCGTCAGGTCCTTGATCTCGTAGCGCAGCACCTTCACGCCCCAGTTCGCGGCCGACTCGTCGATGGCGTTGACGATGGTGGTGTTGATGTGGTCGCGCTCCTCAAAAGTCTTGTCCAGCTCCATCTTGCCGATCACCGAGCGCAGCGTGGTCTGGGCCAGCTGGGTGATGGCCTGGATGTAGTTCGACGAGCCGTAGGAGGCGCGCATCGCGTCGGTCACCTGGAAGTAGAGGATGCCGTCGACCTGGAGCTGGGTGTTGTCGCGCGTGATGCAGACCTGGGGCGGCACGTCGAGCGGGATTTCCTTCAGCACGTGCTTGTAGGCGATGCGGTCGACGAAAGGCACGACGATGTTCAAGCCCGGCGCCAGCACCGCGTGGAATTTACCGAGCCGCTCGACCACCCAGGCGTGCTGCTGGGGCACCACGTTGATGGTCTTGAACACGAACACGATGGCAATAACGAAAATGACCAGCGCCACTACACCGAAGGACAGTTCCATGAGCATCCCTTATAGATGAGTATCTTGTATCAGCTTTACTTATGAATTCGCCACGATCAGGCGGTTACCCTGCACTTCCACGATGCGAAAGTCGCCGGCCTCGGCAATGGCGCCGCTGCCCAGTTCCACATCCCACAGGGCGCCGCGGTACATGACGCGCGCGCGGCCATTGTTCCAGGCGTGCACGGTGACGCGTCCGCCGATGTCGAGGTTCACGTTCTGGTCGCGCGTCGCCTGCGTCTTGGCCGGGCGCCCGAAGCGGCTGCGGTGCAGGATGCTGGTCGCGGCAAGCCCGGTGAGCGCCGCGATCAGGGTCTGCACCGGCCCCGACAAGCCCAGCAGCGCGGCGAGGCCGCCGCAGGCCAGGCCGATGGCGATCATCAAGAGGTAAAACGTTCCCGTAAACAGCTCCGCCACCACCAGGATGCCGGCGCCGACCATCCAGTTGACCCAGTCCGTCATCTCATCTCCTCATCAATGGCAAGCAATCGGCATGCACTGCTTGCTCAGTCCGCGCTGGAGCGCTTGCGGATCAGCGGTGAGCCGCTGTTATCCTGAGCCGAGCACGCACGGGTGCAGCGCTGGTACGTATCGTCGCAGATGCCAAGCTGCTGCGCGCGGCGATTCTGCTGGCCGCTGCGCTCGAGAGCCAGGGTCCCGCTCGGGGTCACGGCGCTTTGCGCGGCACGCGCCAGCGGATTCGTTTCCTCGCTCTTCAGGAGCAACACCGCGTCGTCGCCGGACGCCTTGCCGGTATTGGCCTTGCACTGCGCCCTGGCCGAATTGCATTCGGCCCTGCACAAACCAGTATCATCGGCAACAGCGGCGCCCGACAGAACGACGCCAACCAAACCCAGGGCAAGCAACAAGCGTTTCATTCTCTATTCTCCTCTCGCACCGAAAAAACCCCCGCCGCCGCACAGGCTGACGAGGGTTTTCAAAAGTCTAACAATTTCCAGAGCCGAGTCAACTAATTTGTTGCTTTACGGCTAATTTCATATCTTGCAGCTGGATCGAATGCCAAGGCCGGCATCCCGAATGGGTAATTTGGCGATGTATCGCTGATGACCATAACGAGCGGATCCCCGGATTCGTACCATTTATTATCGGAGACAAAAATGAATCAGAAAATCGCCATGTTCCTGTTCGCCATCGGCCTGGCCGCATCCGCCCGCGCAAGGCATATGGATGATTTCGCGTGCCGTGAGTATTGCGCAAGCGAACGCCAGACCTGTCGGGCGGAAGGCGGCGCCGGATGCCAGCTAGCCGAGCGCCAGTGCCTGATAGAGTGCCGCCACACTTGATCGGCACCATCATGGCCTCCGTCGGCGCGGCCGGTGAAGGAATAAAAAAAACCCGGCGGCCGATGGGCCGACGGGTTTTTGTTTGGAGCCTGGAGCCGAATTACATGGCCGCCAGCTTCTGCCAGGTCTCGATCACCGAGTCAGGGTTCAGCGACATCGATTCGATGCCCTGCTCCATCAGCCAGACCGCGAAGTCCGGATTGTCCGACGGGCCCTGGCCGCAGATGCCGATGTACTTGCCCTGCGCGCGGCAGGCCTTGATTGCCAGCGAGAGCATGGCCTTCACCGCCGGGTCGCGCTCGTCGAAGTCCTTGGCCAGCAGCTCCATGCCGGAGTCGCGGTCCAGGCCCAGGGTGAGCTGGGTCAGGTCGTTCGAGCCGATCGAGAAGCCGTCGAAGTGCTGCAGGAACTGTTCGGCCAGGATGGCGTTCGAGGGCACTTCGCACATCATGATGACGCGCAGGCCGTTCTCGCCGCGCTTCAGGCCGTACTTGGCCAGCAGCTCGATGACCTTCTCGGCCTGGCCCAGGGTGCGCACGAACGGGATCATCAGCTCGACGTTGGTCAGGCCCATCTCTTCGCGCACGCGCTTCATCGCCAGGCATTCCATTTCGAAGGACTCGGCAAAGTCCTCGGCCAGGTAGCGTGCGGCGCCGCGGAAGCCCAGCATCGGGTTTTCCTCGTCCGGCTCGTAGCGCGAACCGCCGATCAGCTTCTTGTACTCGTTCGACTTGAAGTCGGACAGGCGCACGATGACGGGCTTGGGCCAGAACGCGGCGGCAATCGTCGCCACGCCTTCGGCCAGCTTGTCGACGTAGAAGGCCTTCGGCGAAGCATGGCCGCGGGCGACCGACTCGACCGCCTTCTTCAGGTCGGCGTCGATGTTCGGGTACTCGAGAATGGCCTTCGGGTGCACGCCGATGTTGTTGTTGATGATGAATTCCAGGCGCGCCAGGCCGACGCCGGCGTTCGGCACCGACTGGAAGTCGAAGGCCAGCTGCGGGTTGCCGACGTTGAGCATGATCTTGGTCTTCAGCGGCGGCAGTTCGCCGCGCGAGACTTCCGTGACCTCGGTTTCCAGCAGGCCGTCGTAGATCTTGCCCTCGTCGCCTTCGGCGCAGGAGACGGTGACGAAGGTGCCGTCCTTCAGCGCCTCGGTCGCGTCGCCGCAGCCCACGACTGCCGGTACGCCCAGTTCGCGGGCGATGATCGCCGCGTGGCAGGTACGGCCGCCGCGGTTGGTGACGATCGCCGAGGCGCGCTTCATGACCGGTTCCCAGTTCGGGTCGGTCATGTCGGCCACCAGCACGTCGCCCGGCTGCACGCGTTCCATCTCCGACGGATCGGTGATGACGCGCACGGGACCGGCGCCGATCTTCTGGCCGATGGCGCGGCCGCTGGTCAATACGGTGCCGGTGCCCTTCAGCGAGAAGCGCTGCTGGGCGTCGGTGGCCTTCTGCTGGGACTTCACGGTCTCCGGACGCGCCTGAAGGATGTAGAGCTTGCCGTCGCGGCCATCCTTGCCCCACTCGATGTCCATCGGACGGCCGTAGTGGTTCTCGATGATGACGGCGTACTTCGCCAGCTCGACGACTTCGGCGTCGGTCAGCGAGTAACGGTTGCGCAGCTCGATCGGCACGTCGACGGTGCGCACCGAACGGCCGGCTTTCGCCTCGTCGGTGAACTCCATCTTGATCAGTTTCGAGCCGATGTTGCGGCGGATGACAGGCGACTTGCCCTGCTCGAGCATCGGCTTGTGGACGTAGAACTCGTCCGGATTGACCGCGCCCTGCACGACGGTTTCGCCCAGGCCGTAGCTGGAGGTGATGAAGACCACATCCTTGAAGCCTGATTCGGTATCGATGGTGAACATGACGCCCGAGGCGCCGGTGTCCGAACGGACCATGCGCTGCACGCCGGCCGACAGCGCCACTTCGGCGTGGGTGAAGCCTTTATGGACGCGGTAGGAAATCGCGCGGTCGTTGTAGAGCGAGGCGAAGACGTGCTTCATCGCTTCCAGGATGTTGTCGATGCCGACCACGTTCAGGAAGGTCTCCTGCTGGCCTGCGAACGAGGCGTCCGGCAGGTCTTCGGCGGTGGCCGAGGAACGCACGGCGAAGGACATTTCGGTTTCCGAATCGGCGACCAGGCGCTCGTAGAACGAACGGATTTCCTGTTCCAGGCGCGGCTGGAACGGGGTCTCGACGATCCACTGGCGGATTTCCTGGCCGGCGGCCGCGAGCGAGCGCACGTCGTCGATGTCCAGGCCTTCCAGGCGCGTGGCGATACGGTCGGCCAGCGACGGACCGCCGTCGACCGAATGGCCGAGGAAGTCGCGGAAGGCCTGGGCCGTGGTGGCGAAGCCGGTCGGCACGCGCACGCCGGCTTCGGCGAGCTGGCTGATCATTTCGCCGAGCGAGGCGTTCTTGCCGCCGACCGATTCGACATCGGTCATGCGCAGGTTCTCGAACGAGGCAACGTAGACGCCATTGCCCTGTTCGGGTTCCTTCAATGAAGCTGCTTGAGACAGGTTAGTCATGGTAAAACACCCTTACTTGATGATAGAAATCTGTCGGGCAGGCGCTGGGCAGAGGGCGCGTGTTTTCTTGTTATTCTGGGCGTCGTGCAGCACAATGCGAATCCGTTGCAGAGCATTTTACCGCGTGCGACCCCGATTTACAGCGCACAAACCTGCATTCTTGTCAGCATTAGCGAAAATTTCATCATGACCGCAGAGAGCCGCCCGACCCTTCCCCCGCCCACGCGCACCGTATTCTTCGTGTCCGACGGCACCGGCATCACGGCCGAAACCTTCGGCCACGCAGTGCTGAGCCAGTTCGAAATGCGTTTCCGCCAGATCCGCATTCCCTTCATCGACACGCTCGACAAGGCGCGCGACGCGGCGCGGCGCATCAACGAAGTCTACGCCATCGACAACCAGCGCCCCATCGTGTTTTCCACGCTGGTCAAGCACGACCTGTCGGGCGTGATCCGCGCTTCCAACGGCATGCACATGGACCTGTTCCAGACCTTCGTCGCACCGCTGGAAATGGAACTGGGCGTGAAATCGACCCACACGATCGGCCGCATCCACAATGTCGTGGACTCCGAGGAATACAAGAATCGCATCGAGGCCATCAACTTCTCGCTGGCCCACGACGACGGCCAGTCGCACAAGAACCTGGCCGAGGCCGACGTCATCCTGGTCGGCGTATCGCGCTCGGGCAAGACCCCGACCTCGCTGTATCTCGCGATGCAGTACGGGATCAAGGCAGCCAACTATCCCCTGATTCCCGACGACTTCGAACGCGGCAAGCTGCCCTCCTCGCTGCCGCCGTTCAAGCACAAGCTCTTCGGCCTGACCATCACCCCCGAGCGCCTGGCCGAGATCCGCAACGAGCGCCGCGCCGGCAGTAAATATGCGTCGATCGAGAATTGTCGCTACGAGGTCAACGAAGCGGAACTGATGATGAAGCGCGAAGGCATCCGCTGGCTGTCCTCGACCACCAAGTCGATCGAGGAGATCGCGACCACGATCCTGCAGGAGATCAAGCCGGATCGGCGGGAGTACTGAGAACGCGCCGGGGCGGCTTCAGCGCCGCGCCAGGTCTGCCTCGACCGCCTTGAGCAGCACCTCGCTCGACCACACCAGCTCGTGCACGGGCAAGTGCGGACGGTAGATCTGTCCGTTCGCGCGGCCGCGCTTGACGTACACCTTGTTCGGGATGATGACAAAGGCGAGGCCCGAAGCCAGGTCCACGCGCCGCACATCCATGTAAGTCGAGTCGGCCGAGCTCGGCGCTCCCGCCAGGATCGTGTTCGGGAAGCGAGAGAACACGTCGATTGCGTCGAGGCAGGCGCTGGCGCAGTTGCCCGGCACGATCACGTACAACGGCTGGGTGAACGCCGGCCCGTCGACGACGCTCGCCTCCACCGAGTCGGCGCCCCCCTTCTCGACATGAAATGGCGCGCCGCGCGCCAGTGCCGCGCGCATGCCCTCGGCCTGTGCACGGGCCCAGGCCGCTTCTTCCGGGCGCTGCTGGCTGGTCAGCAGCTCGGCCAGCGAAGCCACATACTCGGTGTTGCCGGGCGAAGCTCGCCACCAGACCTCGGTGGCGGCGCCGTAGGCGTTTACCGCATCGGTGACGCGCCGCTTGCCGAACAGGGCTTCGGCGAACTGCCTGCTCCAGCTCGACGAACCACCACGGTTGCCGCGCAGGTCGACCACGATCGCATCGGCCGCCAGGTAGCGCTGCCGGTTCTGTGCAAGCTCGCGGAACATGTTGCGGTAGGCTTCCCGCCCGGCCTCGTCCGGATGGAAGGTCGGCATCGAGAACCAGTACAGGTTCTTGCGCGGCTCGGCCACGCCGACCGGGCCGGGCACGCCGACCGGGCTCTCGTCCAGCCAGCGCTCCGCCTGCGCATCGAGCGCACGCCAGGCCAGGGCCTGCTCGACGGTTTTGCCCTGCCATTCAAAACGGCAGCGCTGCAGCAGCGCGACAAAGGGATTGTGTGCATCGATGAATACGCGGCGCGCGGCCAGCCACCACTGCCCGGCCTCGGCCACCCGTCCCTGGAAAGCGAACACATTGTCGCGGATGAGTTGTTCGGCCGACTTGCCGTCACAGCCGATCAGCTTGCTGCCGGGCGCCAGCTGACCTTCCGCCGATGAGTGGACATACAAGGCGTTGCCGCGCCAGACGGTAACGAAGCCCGGCCAGCGCGACCTCGGCAGGGCCGCGGCGTCCAGCTGCACGGCCATACCGGCATGGCCGTCGCCGATGCGCGTATTGAATCCCTGCACCGCGGCGAGGTAGCCGGCGGCGTCGCGTACCTGGGCAGCCAGCGCGAGGCCGTGCAGGCGCGCCGCCTCCAGGTTCCGCGCGAAACCGGGGTTTTCCTGGTCGTGCATGCCCGGATGGTTTTCGCGCGTGACCTGCACGCCGGCCTCGATATCGGCTTGCGCTGCCTTGCGCCAGGCCTCCGGGGACGCGGGCAGCGCGACGGCGGCAGCGGCGCAGGCGCTCGCAAGCAGCATGGCCAGTCCGGCTGCGATGGCTGGCCGGGAACGGCGGGATAGAATCTTCAGGCTGGGCATGGAACCTCGTCGGCATCAAAACGAATTGGCGAAATGATAAGCCAAGAAGTTTCAAAATGCGAACAAAGTCCTGGGCCGGCCCCGCCGGGTCCGGCTCGACGCAGGCGCCAGGCGGCGCCGCGCCCAGCCCTGCCGCGCGTTCCCGCCTGTTCAAACGCTTCCTGCCGCGCGCTCCACCAGCACATCAATCGACTTCGCCGCCGGCACCTTGCTCTCCTTCGCATGGTGCCACAGCGGAATCAGCGGATTGAGCTCCGGGTAGTAGCCCGCGACGCAGCCCTGCGGCACGTCGTAGGGCACGACCGCCAGCCCATCGACCCGGCGCGCGACGCCATCAATGGCCGCGGTGCGCAGCGCCACCACGTCGCCCTGCGCCAGCCCGAGCCGTTCCATGTCCGCCGGCGCCATGAACAGCACCATGCGGCTGCCGGACACGCCGCGGAAGCGGTCGTCGAGGTGGTAGATCGTGGTGTTGAACTGGCCGTCGCTGCGGATGGTGAACAAACGCAGCTCGGGCGGCGCGGCGTCCATCGCCGGGTCGCCCTGCAGTTGCTCGGGTACAGTGAACTGGGCACGGCCGCTGTCGGTGGCGAAGACGCGGTGCGCGGCGCCGACCGGCTTGCGAAAGCCGCCGGGTGTCCACATGCGCGCATTGAAATCCCTGAAGATCTCCGGGTAGGTTTCCTCGATGGCATCGCGCACGCGGCCATAGTCCGCTACCCAGGCATCCCAGTCCACCTTTGGGTTAGGGTCGAGCGTGGCCTTGGCGATGCCGGCGACGATCGCCGGCTCGGACAGCAGCGTGTTCGCTACGGGTTCCGTCATGCCGCGCGAGCCGTGCATGCAGGCCGTGCTGTCCTCGACCGTCACGTCCTGCGGCCCGCCGGCCTGGCGGTCGATCTCGATCCGCCCGAGGCAAGGCAGGATATACGAAGCCTTGCCGTGGATGACGTGGTTGCGATTGAGCTTGGTCGAGACCTGCACGGTCAGCGGCAGTTCGCGCCAGGCCTCTTCCATCAGCACGGTCTCGGGCACGGCGCGCACGAAATTGCCGCCCAGGCCGATGAAGGCCTGGACCTTGCGCGCCAGGATGGCCTCGCAGGCCTCGACCGTGTTCATGCCGGTCTTCCTGGGCGGTTCGAAGCCGTACTGCTGCTTCAGCTTGTCGAGCGGCGCCAGCTCGGGCTTTTCGGTGATGCCGACGGTGCGCTGGCCCTGCACGTTGGAGTGGCCGCGCACCGGGCAGACGCCGGCGCCGGGCTTGCCGATATTCCCGCGCATGAGCAGCAGGTTGACGAGCATCGCCACGTTCTGCACGCCGTTCTCGTGCTGGGTCAGGCCCATGCCGTAGACGCCGAGCACGGCGCTCGAACGCGCATACACCTGCGCCGCGCTCTCCAGGGCCGCGCGCGCCAGGCCGGATTCGCGCTCGATCGCCTCCCAGCCGCAGGCGCGCACCGCAAGCTCGAAGTCGTTGAAGCCGTGGGTGTGCTCGGCGATGAAGTCGACGTCGAGCACGCGCTGCTCGCCCTTGGCCAAGGCCGCGTCGTCCAGCGCCAGCAGCGCCTTGCAGATGCCCATGATGGCGGCGGTATCGCCACCCGGGCGCACCTGGTGGTACTGGGTGCTGATTGCCGTCTCCTGCCCGGTGAGCATCTCGACGGGCGATTGCGGATTGGTGAAGCTCACCAGGCCGCGCTCGCGCAGGGGATTGAAGGTGACGATGGGCACGCCGCGCTTCCTCGCATCCTTGAGCTGGTGCAGCATGCGCGGGCTGTTCACGCCCACGTTCTGGCCGAAGAAGAAGATGCAGTCGGTCTGTTCGAAATCCTGGAGCACCACGGTGCCCACGCCCACGCCAAGGGTCTTCTGCAGCGCCACCGAGGTGCTTTCGTGGCACATGTTCGAGCTGTCGGGCAGGTTGTTGTTGCCGTACATGCGCGCCAGCAGCTGGTACATGTAGGAGGTCTCGAGCGAGGCGCGGCCCGAGGCGTAGAACACCACCTGTTCGCGCTCGAAAGCGCGCAGGGCCGCGCCGATCTCGGCAAAGGCCGTGTCCCAGCTCACCTCGCGGTAGCGGTCGCTGGCCGGGTCCCAGCGCAGCGGCACCGTCAGGCGGCCCTGCTCTTCGAGAGCATGGTCGGACCAGCCCTCCAGCTCAGTCACCGTGTGGCGCTCGAAGAAGTCCGCGCCGATGGCCTTGCTCGTGGTTTCCCAGGCGGTGGCCTTGGCGCCGCTTTCGCAGAACTCGAAGGGATGGGGATTGGCCGGCTTGGCCCAGGCGCAGCTGACGCAGGCGAAACCGTCGGGCTTGTTCTGTTTCATCAGGAGGAGGCTGTCCTTGAGCACGACCCGCTGGTCGAGCAGGATATGGCTCACTTCCGCCACCGAGGCCCAGCCCCCGGCCGGCATGGTGGGTGCCTCAAACCGCAGTCCCTTCGCTTCCTCGCTCATGGCAGCCTCCTTTGCTATGGAGCATGTACCGTAAACGTCGGCTCCGCCGCCCTCCGTTCGGCAGCGCACAGACGCGGGCAATTGGGACGATCCGATATCATTGGAGCACGTATCGGAACACATAATCGAACATACAAGCGAGCACGTTCGGGAGCCGATTCGCGGCAAGCCGCGCGACTTGCCCTTATACTGCCCGGCTATGCGCATACAGCTTTTCTCGGACCTGCACCTCGAACGTTATCCGGCTTTCCAGCCTGAGATCGCCCCCGACACCGACGTCGTGGTGCTGGCAGGCGACATCGGCTCCTACCAGTCGGGCTCGCGCCTGGCCGGCGACGACTTCGGCCTGGCACGGTTCGCCCCGCGGCGCCCCGGTGCGGGCAAGGCGCGCGTCCTGTTCGTGCCCGGCAACCACGAATACGACGGCCTCGAGTTCGATGAGACCAATACCCGCCTGCGCGGGCTCTGCGCGGAGCTCGGCATCGAATGGCTGGACCGCGAAACCATCGTCATCGATCACGTCCGCTTCATCGGCACCACGCTGTGGAGCGATTTCGACGCGCTTGCCAGCCGCGAGACCGACCTCACCCGCCAGCTGCAACTGCGCGGCAAGGCTTTCCGTGCGGCCAACTACTACCTCAGCAAGAACACGACCTTGAGGGACGGCGCGCCGATGCTGGCCGAGGACATGCGCGAACTCTCGCTGGATTGCCAGGCCTGGCTGCGCGCGGCGCTCAGCGAGCCCTTCGACGGCGTCACGGTCGCGGTCACCCACTTCGCCCCCAGCCTGCTGAGCGCCGATCCGCGCTACGGCCTGGCGGCCGGCACCGCGGGCTTCTGCAATGCGCTGGACGCCCTCTTCCCCTTCGCCGATGTCTGGATGCACGGCCACCTGCACTGCATGAACGACTACACCGTCACGGGTGTCGAAGATGGCCGGCCCTGGTCCTGCCGCGTGGTCGCCAATCCGCTCGGCTACCTGAGCAAGGGCGAGCAGGAAGGCTTCCGGCCGGAGCTGGTGATCGAGTTGTAAGCGGCGGCCCGTCCGTCCTCAGCTCAGCTCAGCTTCTGGCGCTGTTCGCGCGAGATGACCTGGGGCGTGCGCACCGGTGTGTCGCTGCCGGGGACGAAGAAGGGGTTGTTCTTCCAGCTTCCCGTCAGGCGGGCTTTCACGATCTTGCCGCCGATCCTGAGCACTGCCCGGGCGGTGGCTGCCGGCGTCGTCTCGACCTTGCGGTAGGCCGTCTTCGTGTGCGCCGCGATGTGTTCGCGCCCCAGGGCGGCGTCCAGTTCCGCGGGCGAGGCGTCCAGGCAGGCGCGGATCACGCCGACATAAGGAAGCCTGGGATTGCGCGGCGTGTTGCCGACCGGCGTGCGGCAGCAGCTCGCATACCAGCGGTAGATGCCCTTGGGGCTGAGCGACATGCAGGCCAGGTGCTCGATGCCCTGGGTGAAGCGCAGGCCGCTCGGCAGCGCCGCCGCGACTTCGGTGCCGCCGGCGCCGTCGAGGATCTCGATCTCGTTGCCGAGGAAGCGGGCGAAGGCCCGGCAATCCGTGCAATAGCACTTCGCGCGCGCGGCCACCGCCGCCGTGTCCAGTTCGCCCTGCAGCTTGCCGCAGTGGCAGCGTATGCGGATGCTCATTTCAGTCTCCCAAAGAACGAACTACCCGAACATGTGCGCCCCAGTCCTGCCGACGGACGCGCTCAGAAGAAATGCCGCCACTCCTCCAGCCAGCCCGGGAAGGCGCTCGCCTCCATCGGGTTGGCGATGTGGTAGCCCTGGGCATAGGTGCAGCCCAGGCCCTGCAGGAAGTCCCAGTCCTGGCGCGTCTCGACGCCGACCGCCACCGACATGCGGTCCAGGCTGTGGGCCAGGCCCAGGCAGGAGCGCAGCACGGTGCCGAGCGGGCGGCGCTTCGACGCCCCGTCGACGAAGCTGCGGTCGATCTTCAGTTCCGAGAACGGGATGCGCGCCAGCAGCTGCAGGTTGGAGCGGCCGGTGCCGTAGTCGTCGATCGCCAGGCCGAATCCCATCATGCGCAGGCGCACCAGGCGCTCGATGAAGTTGGGGTCGGTGTTCAGGACCGAGGACTCCGGCATCTCGAAGGTGATGTAGTCGGGCAACACCGCGTGGCGGCCGAGGCAGGCCGTGATCTGGCGGATGAAGGCCGGGTGCGCCAGGGTCTCGGGTGCCAGGTTGATCGAGATCGAGATCGGCGTGCCCTGGTCGTGGAACCAGCGGCAGCGCTCGACCGACAGCTCGATCATGCTCCAGTCGAGGAAGTCGACGCGGTTGTTCTGTTCGAGCGCGTCGATGAAGGCCGAGGGCCCGAGGATGCCGTGCTCGGGGTGGCGCCAGCGCGCGAACACCTCGAGGCCCCGCACCTGGCCGGTAGCCAGCTCGATCTTCGGCTGGAAGAAAGGCTCGAACTGGCGCTTCTGCAGGCCCAGGCCGATATCGGCGAAGGAGAAACGCGGCGTGACGTCGGCCGTGTCAAGCTGGGCCGGCGGCACGTAGTTGTCGATCAGGGGCTTGAGCTTGGCGGCCGTGACCGGCTTGGCGATGGTGCCGAGCAGGTCGATGCCGTAGACCTGGGCCAGGGTCTCGACCGAGAACAGCAGGTTGGCCGGCTGGGCCCCGGTGACGATCACCTTGGCGTCGGATTCCAGGCCCGCCAGGTTGCGGATCAGCTCCAGCCCGTCCATGCCCGGCAGGGCCAGGTCGATGATGGCGATGTGCACGCGCGGCGTGAAGCTGGCCTGGAAGGTGCGCAATGCCATGTGCCCGTCGGGCACGTCGGTGACGCGGGTCGCCCCGAGCCGGCCCAGCATCTCGGCCAGGGATGCACGTTGCCCGCTGTCGGCCTCGGCTACCAGAAAGTGCAAATGCGCGATGTCCATCTCGACTCCAGGGTGTATTCCCTGAGATTACCCTACAGGAAGCAGTGCCGTCTATGCCTGCCGCTGGCGCAGTTGCTCGAAAAAGCACACCGCCGCCGCGGCTGCGACGTTCAGCGACTCGACCTGGCCCGCGTGCGGGATCACGACCTGGTGCGAGGCGAGCGACATCAGCTCGTCGCTGACGCCCTGCCCTTCGTGGCCCAGCAGCCAGGCCACCGGCTGGCGCAGGTCGACGTCGTACAGGCGCTGCTGCGCATAGCCGCTCATGGCGAGCACGGCGATGTTCGAGGCGCGCACCAGGGCGGCCAGGTCGACGTTCTCGAAGATCTCCAGCACGAAGTGGGCGCCCATCGCGGCGCGCAGCACCTTCGGCGACCAGCAGAAGGCGGTGCCGGGGCTGCAGAAGACCTGGGTGATGCCGGCAGCGCCGGCACTCCTCAGGATCGATCCGACGTTGCCCGGGTCCTGCACGCCGTCGAGCAGGACGGCGGAGACCGTCATGCCCGGCGGCGGCACGGGCCGCGGGGTGTCGACCAGGAACAACAGGTTGACGCCATGCTCGACCTGGCTGAGGGCGCCGAACAGCGCGTCGGGCAGCGCCGTCACGTGGGCGTGCAGGGACTCGACGCGGGCCACGATGTCGGCCACTTCGGGATTTTGCAGGGCCTCTTCCGAGACCACGCAGTGCACGGGAGCGCCGCGCAGGTCCAGCCAGGCCTGGCACAGGTGCACGCCGTCGAGCAGCGTGCGGCCGGCCTTGCGCCGTGCATGCGCGTGCGATGCGAGCTTGACGAGGTCCTTGTAGAAAGGGTTGTCGCGCGAGGTGATGCTCTTCATGCGGGCGCCGCCTCATTGACAAGTTCGACTGCAGCTTCGGTTGCGGAGAACAGGTCGACCTGCAGCAGGTTGCGCACCGGCGCGAACGAGCGGCGGTGCACCGGCGACGGCCCGTACAGGCGCAGGCGCTCCAGGTGCAGCGGGGTCGAATAGCCCTTGTGCTGGTCGAAGCAGTATTGCGGATACTGTTCGTGCAGGCGCACCAGCGCGGCGTCGCGCGCGGTCTTGGCCAGGATCGAGGCGGCCGAGATCGCGTGGCACTTGTCGTCGCCTTCGACGATCGCATGGGCGCGGATGTCCATGGGCGGGCAGCGGTTGCCGTCGATCAGGGCGATGGTCGGCACCGTCTGCAGCGCCTCGACCGCGCGGCGCATCGCCAGCATGGTCGCGTGCAGGATATTCAGGCTGTCGATCTCTTCGCACGTCGCATGGCAAATAGCCCAGGCGATCGCGTTCTCGCGGATCTGGGGCGCCAGCTCGTCGCGGCGCGCCTCGGTCAGCTTCTTCGAATCGCGCAGGCCCTCGATCGGGCGCTTCGGGTCGAGGATGACCGCGGCCGCGAACACGGGCCCGGCCAGCGGACCGCGGCCGGCCTCGTCGACGCCGCAGACGATGTCGAGGTCGGTAAAGGGGCGCAGCCGGGGCGGCAGGCCAGGATAGAAATTAACGCGCTTCCTGCTCATGGAATTCTCAGTGCTTGCTTGTTTGGCTAAGTTGCGGACCTTACGGACCTTGCTGACCTTGCGGACCTCGCGCTGCGTATTCTACGCGCGCGATCCGATGACGCCCAGGACCGCCTGCGCGCTCTCCTGCGCGCTGTTGCGCAGCAGGCTGTGGTGCATCTCAAGGAAGCGCTGGGCCAGGCGGTCGCGCAGCGCCGTGTCGTTCAGCTGCTGCCAGACGGCGTCGGCCAGGGCTTCCGGGGTGGCCGCATGCTGCAGGTACTCGGGCACGACGAAGTCGCGCGCCAGGATGTTCGGCAGTCCGATCCAGGGCAGGTAGCCCATGTGGCGCATGATTTCCCAGGACGCGCGCATCACCCGGTAGGCGATGACCATCGGCTTCTTGTGCAGCGCCACCTCCAGCGTGGCCGTGCCGGACGCTACCAGCACGGCGTCGGCAGCCGCGATGGCGGTGTGCGACTGGCCGTCGATGATGGTCAAGGCCACGTCCTGCAGGCCGGCCTTCGCGACGATCTCGTCGAAATAGGCGCGCTGCTTCGCACCGGCCATCGGCACGACGAAAGTCAGGCCGGGATCGCGCCTTGCAAGCAAATCCGCTGCGCGGACAAACGTCTCGGCCAGGTATTTCAGTTCGCCCATGCGGCTGCCCGGCATGACCGTCACCACGCGCGCGTTGGCGGGCAGGCCGAGCGCCGTGCGCGCCGCCACCGTGTCGGGCACGAGCGGGATGGTCTCCGCCAGTGGATGGCCGATGTAGGTCACCGGCACGCCGGCGTCGCGGTAGATCTGCTCTTCGAAGGGGAAGATCACCAGCATGTGCGAGACCGCGCGCCTGATCTTCTTGATGCGTCCGCCGCGCCAGGCCCAGATCTGGGGGCCGACGAAGTGCACGGTCGGAATGCCGCCGGCGCGCAGCTGCTCCTCGAGTCCGAGGTTGAAGCCCGGGTAGTCGGCGCCGATGAAAGCGGCCGGCCGTTCTTCCAGCAGGCGGTCGCGCAGGCGGTTCTGGATACCCTTGATTTCGCGGTAGCGCGGGATGATCTCGAACAGGCCGCGCACGGTGAGCGTCTCGATCGGCACGTCCGACACCAGCCCCTGCTCGATCATGCGCGGGCCGCCGATGCCGTGGAAGCGCGCGTTCGGAAGATGGGGACGCAGCCCTGCGAGCAGGCGTGCGGCGAGCATGTCGCCGGACACCTCGCCGGCGACCAGGGCTAGCGAGATGTCCGGGCGAGGTGCATCAGCGGACGATGCCACGGGTGATCGTCCCGAGGAAGTCGCGTACCGAACGGATGTCGCCGGCCGCTTCGGGCGAAGCGCCCTCTTCCTGCTCCAGCGCCGCCTTCGCTTCTTCCAGCGTCAGGCCCGAGCGGTAGAGGTGCTTGTAGGCGGCGCGGATGCCGTCGATCTGGGCGCGGCTGAAACCGCGGCGCTTCAGGCCCTCGATATTGATGCCGCGCGCGGCCGCCGGGTTACCGGAGACCATGACGAAAGGCGGCACGTCCTGGGTCAGGCTGGTGTACATGCCGATGAAGGCATGGGCGCCGATCTTGCAGAACTGGTGGACGCCGGCATAGCCGGACAGGATGGCGTGGTCGCCCACGTGCACGTGGCCGGCCAATTGCGCATTGTTCGAGAAGATCGTGTGGCTGCCGACCTGGCAGTCGTGCGCCAGGTGGACGTAGGCCGAGATCCAGTTGTCGTCGCCCAGGCGGGTCACGCCCTCGTCCTGGGCCGTGCCCAGGTTGAATGTGACGAACTCACGAATGGTGTTGCCGTTGCCGACTTCCAGGCGGGTCGGCTCGCCCTTCCACTTCTTGTCCTGCGGCGCGGCGCCGATCGAGCAGAACTGGAAGAACTTGTTGTCCTCGCCGATCGTCGTGTGGCCTTCGATGACCACGTGCGGCCCGACCACGGTGCGCGCGCCGATGCGCACGTTCGGACCGATGATCGAATACGGGCCGACCTCGACCGAGCTGTCCAGCTCGGCCTGCGGGTCGACGATTGCGCTAGGATGAATCTTGCTCATTACTGCTCCGTTCCCGAATCACCTTTCGACTGGCCCTTCATGGTCCCCTCGGCGGCGCCACGAATGGTGCACATCAGTTCGCCCTCGACGGCGACCTTGCCGTCGACGGTGGCGACTGCCTTGTATTTCCAGATGCCGCGCGCGACGCGCAGGATCTCGACATCCATCTTGAGCTGGTCGCCCGGTTCGACCGGACGCTTGAAGCGGGCGTTGTCGATGCCGACGAAGTACACGACCGAATTCTCGTCCGGCTTCACGTTCATGGTCATGAACGACAGGATCGCCGCGGTCTGGGCCATTGCCTCGATCATCAGCACGCCCGGCATGACCGGCTTGTGCGGGAAGTGGCCGTTGAAGAATTCCTCGTTGGCGGTGACGTTCTTGATGGCGGTGATGCGCTTGCCCAGCTCGACGTCGAGCACGCGGTCCACCAGCAGCAGCGGATAGCGGTGCGGCAGGTATTCCTTGATGCCGTTGATGTCGAGGGTGATCTTTTCGGTGTTAGTCGTCATTTTGTTCTGAAAGCTTTTTAATTGTTTTTTCCAGCGTGCGGATCTTCTCGCGCATGGAATTGAGGTTGCGTACGATCGCGGCCGACTTCTCCCATTCGGCGTTTTTCGCGAGCGGATAGAAGCCCGTGTACTGGCCCGGTTCGAGCACCGAGCGCGAGACCATCGAGCCCGACGAGATGTGCACGTTGTCGGCGATCTCGAGGTGGCCCAGCACCATGGCGGCGCCGCCGAAGGTGCAGCGGCTGCCGATCTTCGCGCTGCCGGCCACGCCGACGCAGCCGGCCATCGCCGTGTGCGCGCCGATGTGGCAGTTGTGGCCGATCTGGATCTGGTTGTCCAGCTTGACGCCGTCTTCGATGACGGTGTCGGCCAGGGCGCCGCGGTCGATCGAGGTGTTCGAGCCGATGTCGACGTCGTCGCCGATCACCACGCGCCCGGTCTGAGGAATCTTCAGGTAGACCCCGGATTCGACAGCGAAGCCGAAACCGTCGCCGCCGATCACCGCGCCCGAGTGGATGATGCCGCGCGCACCGATGACGCACTGGCGGTGGAAGGTGACGTTGGCGAACAGGCGCGTGCCCTCGCCGATCACCGCGTCGCGGCCGACGAAGCAGCCGTGGTCGATCACGACGTTCGCTTTCACGACGGCGCCGGCCTCGATGGTGACGTGTGGCCCGATGTGGGCGCTGGCGTCGACCTGCGCGGCCGGGTCGACCACCGCGCTCGGGTGGATGCCCGGGGCCGGCGCCTGTTCTTCGAGCGAGACGAAGTACTGGGCCACGCGCGCGAAGTAGGCGTAGGGATTGGTGGTGACGATGCGGCTGCCGGCGTAGGTGGCGGCGACCGTCGGATCGTCGAGCGGCGACAGGATCAGGGCCGCGGCCGTGCTTTGCCCGGCCAGGGCGCGCAACTTGCTGTTCGAGAGAAAGCTGATCTGGCTGGCGCCGGCGCTGTCGAGCGGCGCGATGCTTGATACGACGAGGTCGGCATTGCCGACGAGTTGGCCGCCGAAGCGTTCCACCAGGTCGCCCAGGCGCACGCCACGGGAGGGTTTCGATTGTTCCAAAGTCTTACTTGTCCAGCAGTTTCAGGATCTTGTCGGTGATGTCGATGCGCGGGCTCGACCACGCCGCTTCCTGCAGCACGGCGTCGAGCTTTTCCTGCTCGGCGATCTGTTCGATCAGTTTGTAGGCCTTCTGGGCGATGGCCGCGCGCTCTTCGCTCTTGCGCTGGAACAGGTCTTCCTGGAACTCGCGCTGCATGCGCTGCACGTCCTTTTCCATGTCGAACAGTTCGCGCGCGCGGCGGGTGCGCTCGATGTCGGTCAGGCGCGGGGCGTCGGCGTCGAACTTCTCGCTCATCTGCTTGAATTTCGCCACCATTTCCTCGGTCGTCTTCTGGCGCTTCGAGAATTCGGCCTGGATCTTGGCATCGGCCGCCTTGGCCATCTTCGATTCGGTCATCAGGCGTTCGGTGAACACGAAGCCGATGCGGCTCGGCGCCGTTTGCGCCTGGGCCAGCGGAGCGGCGCACAGGGCTGCCAGCAGCAGTGTCCCGGGCAAGGCTTTTAGAGTTTTCAACATGGTTCTCCGCAGTGAAAAGGGTGACGCTCCAGGGGACCTCAGAAGCCCGTCCCCATCTGGAACTGGAAGCGTTCGAGCTGGTCGCCCGGCTTCGCGTTCAGGGGCTTGGCAAACGACAGGCGCAGCGGGCCGACCGGCGAAATCCAGGACAGGCCGATACCCGCCGAGTAACGGAGTTCCTTCAGGCGGATCGGGCTGTCCTCCTGGAACACCTGGCCGCCGTCGGCGAAGGTGAACCAGCGCAGGCTGCGGTCCTTGCTGCTGCCCGGGAACGGGAATTGCAGCTCGACGTTGCCGATCACGCGCTTGGAGCCGCCGATGGCGTCGCCGTAGACCGGATCGACCACGCCCAGGGTCGAGCTCTCGTAGCCGCGCACCGAGCCGATGCCGCCGGCGTAGAAGTTCTTGAAGACCGGGTAGGCGTCCTTGCCGATGCCCTTGCCGTAGTCGAACTCGCCGCGCACGGCGAGGGTCATCCAGGTCGTCAGCGGACGGTACCACTGGTGTTCGTAGACCGCGCGGTAGTACTTGGCGTCGCCGAACACGTCAATCTCGAGGTTGGCGCGCTGGTAGCGGCCGATGCTCGGGGTCAGCGCGCTGTCGCGGCTGTCGCGGCCCCAGGCCACGGTCAGCGGGATCGACATGCTCTTGCCGGTGCCCACGCCGAACAGGTCGCTGCCTGGGTCGCTCGGGCCGCCGTTCTGCGCCACGAACTGGCGGTACAGCGCCGGACTGGTCTCGTCGGTGGTCAGCGTGGTGCGTTCCAGGCCGGCGCCGAAGAAGACGGTGTCGGTTTCCGAGAACGGCACGCCGAAGGTCAGGTTGCCGCCGGTCTGGCGCACCGTGTACGAACCGATGTTCGAGAGCGGCGGACGCGTCGTGCGGTAGTAGAGCTGGAAGGCGCGCGAGATGCCGTCGTCGGTGAAGTAAGGGTTGGTCTGCGAGAACGCGATCGTCCGGCTGTACTTCGAGGTGTTCAGGTCGATGCCGACGGTGTTGCCGCTGCCGGCGAAGTTGGCCTGCTGGATCGAGGCCGTGAAGGTGAACTTCTCGGCCTGCGAGAACGAGCCGCCGATCATGAAGTTACCGGTCGGCCTTTCCTCGACCGTCAGGTTGACGTCGACCTGGTCGGTGGTGCCCGGCGATTCCGGGGTCTCGACCTTCACGTCCTTGAAGTAGCTGAGGCGGTCGACGCGGTCGCGCGAGAGCTTGACCTTGCTGGCGTCGTACCACGAGCTTTCGAACTGGCGGAATTCGCGACGGATCACTTCGTCGCGGGTGACGGTGTTGCCGGCGATGTTCATGTGGCGCACGTAGGCGCGCTTGCCCGGGTCGACCACGAAGGTGAAGGCGACTTCGCGCTTTTCGCGGTTCAGCTGCGGGTCGGCGTTGACGTTGGCGAAGGCGTAGCCGAAGTTGCCGAGGCGCTCGGCGATGCGCTTGACCGAGGCTTCCTGCAGGGCGCCCGAATAGGTCTTGCCCGGCTGGAGCAGGATCAGCTGGCGCAGTTCTTCCTCGCGGCCGAACATCTCGCCGTCGAGCTTGATGTCCGAGACGGTGTACTTCTCGCCTTCGGTGATATTGATGGTGAGGTAGATGTCCTTCTTGTCCGGCGTGATCGCGACCTGGGTCGATTCGACGTTCGCCTCGAGATAGCCGCGGTCCAGGTAGTAGGACTTGATCGCTTCGAGGTCGCCGGTCAGCTTGGTCTTGGAATACTGGTCGGCCTTCGAGTACCAGGTGAACCAGCCGGAAGTCGAGAGCTGCAGCAGCTCGCGGATTTCCTTGTCCGAGACGACCTTGTTGCCAACGATGTTGATCTGCTTGATGCGCGCGACCTCGCCTTCGTCGACGTTGAACATCACGTTGACGCGGTTGCGTTCGATCGGGGTGACGGTAGTGGTGATCTTCACGCCGTACAGGCCGTGCGAGAGATACTGGCGCTTCAGTTCCTGCTCGGCGCGGTCGACCGCGGACTTGTCGTAGATCTTGGTCTCGCCCACGCCGATCTCGCCGAGGGCCTTGACCAGCATGTCCTTCTCGAATTCCTTGGCGCCGGTGAAATCGACGTTGGCGATCGCCGGACGTTCCTCGACCAGCACCACCAGCACGCCGTTTTCTTCTTCCAGGCGGATGTCCTTGAAGAAGCCGGTCGCATACAGCGCCTTGATCGCCGTGATGCTCTTCTCGTCATCGAAGGTCTCGCCCACGCGCACCGGCAGATAGGTGAACACGGTGCCGGCTTCGGTCCGCTGGATGCCTTCGATCCGGATGTCCTTCACGACGAACGGGTTGACGGCAAACGCAGGGCCGGCGCACAGCGCCAGCACGGCCGCGCCGATCAGGCTGCGGCGAATGAACGGCAGGGCAAAACGATCTGGTTGTGAATTCATTGGCTAAATCAACGGGTCAGTCATTGGACAACATACATATTCTTGTTTGCCGGTGCCGCGGAAAAGTCAGAGCAACCTTCCCAGGTCATTGAAGACGGCGAGCGCCATCAGCATGAACAGCAGGCCTACCCCTGCGCGTTGAGCGAATGCCTGGATTCGCTCGGACAGGGGACGCCCGGTCAAAACTTCCAGCGAATAATACAGCAAATGGCCACCATCCAGCACTGGAATTGGTAACAGATTCATTACACCCAGGCTCACGCTGACCACCGCGATAAAGCCCAAAAACGTGGCAAGGCCCATGCGCGCTGTCTGTCCGGCATAGTCGGCAATCGTCAGCGGACCGGTCACGTTCTTCAGCGAAGCCTGGCCGGTGACGATCTTGCCGATCATCTTGAAGGTCAGCGCCGTCATCTCCCAGGTGCGGCGCGCGCCCTTCTGCAGGGCTTCAATCGGGCCGTCCTGCACCGTCACGAAACCGACCGCGGGCGCCAGCTGGACCTTGGCCACGCCCTGCCCTTGCGCATCGCGTTCCGGCGTGAGCGGCAGCGACAGCAGCGCGCCGTCGCGGCGCACCTGCAGCTGCAGCGTGCGTTCCGGCGCCGCGCGCACGGTGCGCACGAAGTCGGCGGCGTCGACCAGCGGCTTGCCGTCGACCGCCTCGACCACATCGCCCGGGCGCAGGCCGGCGCGCGCGCCGGGGCCGCCTTCGACGGCCTGCCCGACCTTGGCCATGCCGACCCAGACCTCGATGCCGAGCGCGCTCATCACGTCGCCCTCGGGGTCCACCGCGCCGAAGGCGCTGGCCGGAATGGTGGCTGCGTACTGGCTGCCGTTGGCGCCCCTGACGTCGAGACGCGCCGCTTCGCGGTCCACGGCCAGGTGGGTCACGGCCCAGCGCAGCTCGGAGAAGGACTGGACCGGCTCGCCGTTCACGGCAAGGATCTCGTCGCCGCCGCGCAGGCCGGCCGCATACGCGGGCGTGTTGGCGGCCATCGCCGCCAGTTTGGTGGCCGGCTCCTGGGTGCCGTGCATGAACAGCGCAGCGAACAAGGCAATGGCCAGCAGGAAGTTGGCGATCGGACCGGCCGCGACGATGGCGATGCGCTTCCAGACGCCCTGCCGGGTGAATTCGCGCGCCAGCTCGGCCTCGCTCTTCGGCGCGGTGGCCGGGTCGCGGGCGTCGAGCATCTGGACGTAGCCGCCCAGCGGCAGGGCCGACACCGCCCATTCGGTCTGGTCGCGGCCGAAACGGCGCGACCAGACGACCTTGCCCATGCCGACCGAAAAGCGCAGCACCTTCACGCCGCACAGGCGTGCGACCAGGTAGTGGCCGAGCTCGTGGAAGATGATGAGCGGCCCCAGCGCGAGCAGGAAGGCCACCGCCGTGTAGAGGAAGTTCATGATGTTCGGTTCCGCTTGGTTGAGCCGGTTGCGTACGTCGTACGCCTAGTGGCGCACGATGCCGTCGACGATCTGCCGCGCCGCCGCGCGCGCACGTTCATCCTGCGCCATCACGGCCTCGATGTCATGCGCCGCGCCATGTTCGTTCTCGTCCATCACGCGTGCAATGACGCGGTCGATGTCGCGGAAACCGATGCGGCGCTCGAGGAAGGAGGCGACCGCCACTTCGTTGGCGGCATTCAGCAGGGCGGGCGCGGTGCCGCCGGCGCGCAGGGCCGCGAAGGCCAGCGCCAGGCAGGGGAAGCGCGCGTAGTCCGGCCGGTGGAATTGCAGGGCTGCCATGCTGGTGAGGTCGAGCTGGGCGACGCCGGAACCGATGCGCTCGGGGAAAGCGAGGGCATGCGCGATCGGAGTGCGCATGTCCGGGTTGCCGAGCTGGGCCAGCACCGAACCGTCGACGTAGGACACCATCGAGTGGATCACGCTTTGCGGATGGATCACGACCTCGATCAGGTCGGCCGGCGCGCCGAACAGCCAGTGCGCCTCGATCACTTCCAGGCCCTTGTTCATCATGGTGGCCGAGTCGACCGAGATCTTGCGGCCCATCGACCAGTTCGGGTGCTTGCAGGCCTCCTCGGGCGTGACGGCCTCGAGCGTCTCCACGGCGCGGTGCAGGAAGGGGCCGCCGGATGCGGTCAGCAGGATCTTCGCCACGCCGGCGGCGTTCGGCTCGCGCGCATAGTTCGCCGGCAGCGACTGGAAGATTGCGTTGTGTTCGCTGTCGATGGGCAGCAGCGTGGCCTTGTGTTCGCGCACGGCGTCCATGAAGAGCTGGCCGGACATGACCAGGGCTTCCTTGTTCGCCAGCAGCACCTTCTTGCCGGCGCGCGCGGCGGCCAGGGTCGGGGCCAGGCCGGCGGCGCCGACGATGGCCGCCATCACGGTGTCGGTATCGGGCGCGCTGGCGATCTCGCACAGGGCCGCTTCGCCCCAGGCGATGTCGACCGCCACGCCGTCCAGCAGGCGCGCCAGTTCGGCCGCCGCCTCGGCCGTGCCGACGACGGCGCGCGCGGGACGATGCTTGCGGCACTGCGCGGCCAGCTCGGCCACGCGGCTGTGCGCGCTCAGCGCGTAGACCTGGTACTTGTCGGGGTGACGCGCGAGCACGTCGAGGGTCGAGACGCCGATGGAGCCGGTGGCGCCCAGGATGGTGATGCGTTGCATGTGAAACTCCTTACAGCCAGGCGCCGATCAGTGCCGCCAGCGGCAGTACCGGAACCAGGGCGTCGATCCGGTCGAGCACCCCGCCATGGCCGGGCAGCAGCTTGCTGCTGTCCTTCATGCCGGCGCGGCGCTTGAGCTGGGATTCGAAGAGGTCGCCGACGATGCTGGCGGCGACGATCAGGACCAGGATGGCGTACATGGCGGCCCAGCCGAGACTGGCCTGCACGCGCACCGGGAAGGTGTTCGCCAGCGCCTCGCGGCCGAACACGACCACCAGGGTGGCGATGACCAGCACGGCAATGCCGCCGCCGATGGCGCCTTCCCAGGACTTGCCAGGCGAAATCGACGGCGCGAGTTTGCGCTTGCCGAAGGCCTTGCCCGAGAAGTAGGCGAAGATGTCGGCGGCCCAGACGATGGCCATCACCGACAGCAGGTAGAGCGGCGAATACGAGAACAGCGCGACGATCGCCGCGAAGCAGCCGACCAGGGACACCGCATACACCACGCTGAGCAGGGTATTCGCGGTGGAATCGAGCGGCGGCAGGCCGACCTTCAGCGAGGGCGCGAAACGCAGCGCCCACAGCAGCAGCGAGATGGCGAACCAGAAGAGCGGGTTGCTGTCGTTCGGGCCAAAGAAAGCCCAGGCAAAGGCGGCGGTCCAGAAGGCGGCCACGATGAGCGCCTTGCTGGAGCCCGGGTTGAAGAGACGGAAGCATTCCCAGATCGCGGCGCCGAAGAAGACGGTCGCCACTACCGCGAAGGCTGTGAAATTGTTGGAATACAGGACCGGCAGCAGGACTGCCAGCAGCACGAGCGCGGTGATGATCCGGGTTTTCAGCATCAGGTATTGTTCGCTACTTGTTCGCCGGTGCGGCCGAAACGCCGCTCGCGGCTCTGGTAAGACGCGATGGCCGCGTCCAGGGACTCGGCCGAGAAGTCCGGCCAGAAGGTGTCGGTGAAGTACAGCTCGGAATACGCCAGCTGCCACAGCAGGAAGTTCGAGATGCGCTCTTCGCCGCCGGTGCGGATGAACAGGTCCGGTTCCGGCGCATAGGCCATGGCCAGGTGCGGCGCCAGCATCTCTTCCGTGTATTCGGTGGTGCCGGGATTGGCGGCAACCATCTTGCTGGTGGCCTGCATGATGTCCCAGCGGCCGCCATAGTTGGCGCAGACCGAGACCGTGAGGCGCTTGTTGCCGGCGGTCTTGCGCTCGGCATTGGCGATCATGTCCTGCAGCTTCGGGTCGAAGCGGGACAGGTCGCCCACCACTTTCAGGCGAATGTCGTTGGCGTGCATCTTTGCCACTTCGCGCTCGAGCGCGGTGACGAACAGGCGCATCAGCAGCGAGACTTCCTCGGCCGGACGGCGCCAGTTTTCGGACGAAAACGCGAACAGCGTGAGGTACTCGACGCCGCGCAGCACGCAGGCCTCGACCACGCCGCGCACCGCTTCGACGCCCTTCACATGCCCGGCCACGCGTGGCAGCAGGCGCTTGGTCGCCCAGCGGCCATTGCCATCCATGATGATCGCGATATGGCGCGGGACGGCCGGCACATCGGGTACTGCAGTCGTCGAACTCTTGAAAATCATAAATCCATTGCCATGACGGTGATACGACAAATAAAGCGAAGCGCCCGGCCGGGTGAAAAAACGGCCGGGCGGCAGCCGGGTCAGGTAACAGCATGCCGGGCGAAAAGCCTGGGATGCTGTTAACCGGCCAACTCTACCTCGCTTAGACGGTCAGGACTTCCTTTTCCTTCTCGGCGACCAGCTTGTCGATGTCGGCGACGAACTTGTCGGTCAGCTTCTGGATCTCGTCCGAGGCGCGGCGCTCGTCGTCTTCCGAGGCGGTCTTGTCCTTCACCATCTTCTTGAGCTGCTCGTTGGCGTCGCGGCGGATGTTACGCACGGCGATCTTCGCGTCTTCGGCTTCCGACTTGCACAGCTTGACCATTTCCTTGCGGCGCTCTTCGGTCAGCGGCGGCGTCGGAACGCGGACCAGCTCGCCGAAGGTCGACGGGTTCAGGCCCAGGTCGGCGTCGCGGATCGCCTTTTCGATCGTGCTCAGCATCTTCTTTTCGTAAGGCTGGACGCCGATGGTGCGGGCGTCGAGCAGGGTCAGGTTGGCGACGCCGCTCAGCGGCGTCGGCGCGCCGTAGTACTCGACCATCACGTGGTCGAGGATGCCGGTGTGGGCGCGGCCGGTGCGGACCTTGGCCAGGTCGGCCCTCAGGGTCTCCAACGACTTCGTCATGCGCTCTTGCGCGTTCTTCTTCACGTCAGCTAAGGACATGCTGCTCTCCTGTTCTTGGGTAATTCAGAGTTAAATCAAACGTGTACCAGTGTACCCTCGTCTTCGCCCATGATCACGCGCTTGAGCGCGCCCGGCTTGACGATGGAAAACACCTTGATCGGCAGCTTCTGGTCGCGGCACAGGGCGAACGCGGTCGCGTCCATCACCTGCAGGTGCTTGGCGATGGCTTCGTCGAACGAGATCGACTCGTAGCGCGTCGCATGCGGATCTTTCTTCGGATCGGCAGTATATACGCCATCGACCTTGGTTGCCTTCAAAACAATCTCGGCCGAGATTTCCGAACCGCGCAGCGCGGCGGCGGTGTCGGTGGTGAAGAAGGGGTTGCCGGTGCCGGCGGCGAACACGACGACCTTGCCCTCTTCCAGGTACTGCAGCGCTTTCGGACGCACGTAGGGCTCGACCACCTGCTCGATGCCGATGGCCGACATCACGCGCGCGGTGATGCCGACATGGCGCATGGCGTCGGCCAGCGCCAGGGCGTTCATGACGGTCGCCAGCATGCCCATGTAGTCGGCGGTGGCGCGGTCCATGCCCTGGGCGCCAGGGGCGACGCCGCGGAAGATGTTGCCGCCGCCGATCACGACCGCCAGCTCGACGCCCAGCTTCGCCACTTCCGCCACGTCGGCCACCATGCGATCGATGGTGGCGCGGTTGATGCCGAACGGATCGTCGCCCATCAGCGCTTCGCCAGACAGTTTAAGGAGGACTCGTTGGTAGGCTGGTTTTGTCATGATGAAGCGGGCTCCTGTTGTGTTGATTCGAATTCGGTTCCGGCTGCCGGTTCGTGGCTGGCGGCCTCATCTGCAATGTACAGATGGCGGTGAAACAGGCGCGCACGGGCTGCGCGCCATTGTAGGGTGGACACCTGTGTCCACGCTGTCGGGCACATGAAAGCCGCAGCGCGGGCGCCGGCCAGGACATGCGCCCAATGGCCATTACCGAGGCAAACGCACGCGCTGATCTTGCCACGGGCTATCGGCTCCGATCGCGTGCCGGATGAGCGCCCGGCCAGGTATCACCGCGTGGACACAGGTGTCCACCCTACAAAACCGCCTGCAATAAAACAGACGGTTAAAAAAACGGGCCTTGCGGCCCGCTTTCGTATTACTGCTTGTTGGCAGCCATTTGCGCTGCCACTTCTGCTGCGAAGTCGTCGACCTTCTTCTCGATGCCCTCGCCCACGACGTACATCGTGAATGCCTTCACCGTGGTGTTGGCGGCCTTCAGCATCTGCTCGACCGACTGCTTGTCGTTCTTCACGAACGCCTGGTTCAGCAGCGACACTTCCTTCAGGTACTTCTGAACCGAGCCTTCCAGGCGCTTGGCCAGGATTTCCGGCGACTGGGCCGGCTTGCCTTCGGCGGCGGCCTTCTCGGCGTCTTCCTTGGCTTTCAGTTCGGCGACCGAACGCTCTTTCTCGATCAGTTCAGCAGGCACTTGCTCAGCCGACAGAGCAACCGGCTTCATCGCAGCGATGTGCATTGCCACGTCCTTGCCGACCTGCTCGTCCGCGCCTTCGTACTCGACCATGACGCCGATACGGGTGCCGTGCAGGTAGGAAGCCAGCTTGCCGGTGGTTTCGAAACGCTGGAAGCGGCGCACGGTCATATTCTCACCGATTTTGCCGATCAGTGCCGTACGCACTTCGTCGAAGGTCTTGCCTTCGCCAGCCGACAGGGCTGCCAGGGCGGCGACGTCCGCCGGGTTCTGCTCGGCGACCAGCTTGGCTGCCAGGTTGGCCATGGCCAGGAATTCTTCGTTCTTGGCGACGAAGTCGGTTTCGCTGTTGATTTCGACCAGCGCGCCGACGTTGCCGGCGATGTAGGTTGCCACCACACCTTCGGCGGTGATGCGCGACGATGCCTTCGATGCCTTGCCGCCCAGCTTGACGCGCAGGATCTCTTCGGCACGTGCCATGTCGCCTTCGGCTTCGGTCAGTGCCTTCTTGCATTCCATCATCGGTGCGTCGGTTTTCGCGCGCAGTTCGCCGACCATCGCTGCAGTAATCGCTGCCATGTGTATTCTCCTAAATGTGAGTCCTAAGATGCGGCCGCCAGTCAACGCGGCGCCCGCCTGGGGGTATTCTTTTTGCTTGAAAAAAGGGGTGCTCAGATTACCGGCACCCCTTAGAGAGTGTGTAAGCCAAGGCAGGCGCGGGGCCTGCCTTGCCCTTACGCCTGCTCGGAGACTTCGACGAAGTCGTCGCCGCCGGCCTTGACCATCTCAACGACTTCGTTGGTGGCGTTGGCGCGGCCTTCCAGGATCGCATCGGCAACGCCGCGTGCGTACAGGGTGATCGCCTTCGACGAGTCGTCGTTACCCGGGATCACGTGGGTGACGCCTTCCGGCGAGTGGTTGGTATCGACCACGCCGATGACCGGGATGCCCAGCTTGCCGGCTTCGGTGATGGCGCCCTTGTGGTAGCCGACGTCGACGACGAAGATCGCGTCAGGGATGCCGCCCAGGTCCTTGATGCCGCCGATCGACTTCTGCAGCTTTTCCATTTCGCGCGAGAACATCAGCGCTTCTTTCTTCGACAGCTTCTCGACTTCACCCGATTCGACCTGCGCTTCCATGTCCTTCAGGCGCTTGATCGAGGTCTTGATGGTCTTGAAGTTGGTCAGCATGCCGCCCAGCCAGCGCTGGTCGACGTAAGGAACACCGGCGCGCTGTGCTTCAGCGGCGATGATGTCGCGGGCCTGGCGCTTGGTGCCGACCATCAGGATGGTGCCGCGGTTTGCCGAGATCTGCTTGACGACCTTCATCGCATCCTGGTACATCGCCATGGTTTTTTCCAGGTTGATGATGTGGATCTTGTTGCGATGACCGAAGATGAACGGCGCCATTTTCGGGTTCCAGAAACGGGTCTGGTGGCCGAAGTGGATACCGGCTTCCAGCATTTCGCGCATAGTAACGGACATGTAATTCTCCAGGGTTAAATTCTTGAATAACGACCAGTCACCTCGAGGGCACCCTATGGCGGTCGCATTCGCGATTTGAATAAAAAAATAGACTACTTTGACAACATTACCGGACCAGAGTCCAAGCAACCCGAGATTCTAGCGGGATTCGGCCCGTATTTCAAGCTTCTTGCAGGCCTGCCGCCTGACCGCGCTGCCGGCCGTCCCGGCCTTTCCCGGGACCTTCCCCCGAGGGCAGGTCACGTCGCTGCCGTACATAACTTATAATGTCAAGAATATTGCAGCGTGCGTCATTGCAACCCAGCTGTTACGCCCTGTTACCAAATACGATCATTTCGCTTTACCGAGTCTTTTTATGTCCATCTCCATCAAAACCCCGGAAGAAATCGAAGGCATGCGCATCGCCGGCCGCCTCGGCGCCGAAGTGCTCGACTACATCACGCCTTTCGTGAAGCCGGGCGTGACCACGGCCGAGCTCGACCGCCTGTGCCACGAATACATGGTCAACGTGCAGGGCACCACGCCGGCGCCGTTGAACTACGCGCCGCCTGGCTATCCGCCCTTCCCGAAATCGGTCTGCACCTCGCTCAACGACGTGATCTGCCACGGCATCCCGAACGACAAGCCGCTCAAGGACGGCGACGTGATGAACATCGACGTCACCGTCATCACCAAGGACGGCTTCCACGGCGACAATAGCCGCATGTTCTTTGTCGGCAAACCGTCGATCATGGCCAAGCGCCTGGCGGAAGTCACCTACGAGTGCATGTGGCTGGGCATCTCGAAAGTCAAACCCGGCGCCCATCTGGGCGACATCGGCCACGTGATCCAGCAGCACGCCGAGAAGAACGGCTACAGCGTGGTGCGCGAGTTCTGCGGCCACGGCATCGGCCGTGTGTTCCACGAAGAGCCGCAAGTGCTGCACTACGGTAAGCCAGGCACGCTGGAAAGGCTCGAGCCGGGCATGATCTTCACCATCGAGCCGATGATCAACGCCGGCCGCCGCGAGATCAAGGCCCTGCCGGACGGCTGGACCATCAAGACCAAGGACCGCAGCCTCTCGGCCCAGTGGGAACACATGATCCTCGTGACCGAGACCGGCTACGAAGTGCTGACGATGTCCGCGGGTACCCCGCCGCCGCCGGCCATCGTACTGGCCAAAACCGCCGTTCCGGCCTGAGCGACGGAGCGACGCCATGACCGCCGTGCTGCTCGATGAGGCCAGGCCCGCACTGAGGCAGCGCCTGAAGGCCGAACGCCAGGCGCTGTTCGAGCGCTTCCGGCGCGACGACCGGCCCGAGAAGCTGTTGCGCAGCCTGCGCCGCTGCGTCGACGGCATCCTGGTCGAGGCCTGGCGCGCGGCCGCCCTGCCGGCGAATACCGCCCTGGTGGGCGTGGGCGGCTACGGGCGCGGCGAGCTGTTCCCGCATTCCGACGTCGACGTCCTGATCCTGCTCGGCGCCCCGCCCGACGCGGCCACCCGGACCAGGCTGGAACACCTGGTCCAGCTCTTGTGGGACCTGGGGCTGGAAATCGGCCACAGCATCCGCACGGTCGACGAATGCCTGGTCGAATCCGCCGCCGACATCACGGTCCAGACCAGCCTGCTGGAGGCGCGCCTGGTGAGTGGCGACGCCGCCCTGTTCGCCCAGCTCCAGAAGCGCTACCGCGAGGCGCTCGACCCGCGCGCCTTCTTCCAGGCCAAGACCGCCGAGATGCGCCTGCGCCACGCGAAATACGAGTACACGGCCTTCGCGCTGGAGCCGAACTGCAAGGAGAGCCCGGGCGCCCTGCGCGACCTGCAGGTAATCCTGTGGGTGGCGAAAGCGGCCGGCCTGGCGAACTCCTGGGGCCAACTGGCCACGCGCGGCCTGGTCACGCGCGTGGAGGCGCGCCAGCTGATGGAAAAAGAGCGCGCCTTCAAGGACATCCGCGTGCGCCTGCACCTGCAGACGGGCCGGCGCGAGGACCGCCTGCTGTTCGACGTCCAGACCGCGATCGCCGAATCGTTCGGCCTGGCCAGCGATGCGCCCGGTCCCGGCGCGCGGCGCGCCAGCGAATACCTGATGCAGCGCTACTACTGGGCCGCCAAGACGGTCACCCAGCTCAACACCATCCTGCTGCAGAACATCGAGGCGCAACTGTTCCCGCAGCCCTCGGTGCCGGTGCCGCTCGACGAGCGCTTCAACAACCGCTTCTACAACATCAACGGTTTCATCGACATCGCGCGCGACGACACCTTCGAGACCCATCCCTCGGCGGTGCTCGAGATTTTCGTCGCCATGACCGCGCATCCCGACATCAAGGGCATGACCGCGCGCACCATGCGCGCGCTCTGGCATGCGCGCAACCTGATCGACGAGGCTTTCCGCGCCGACCCGGCCAACAAGGCGCACTTCCTGCGCATCCTGAAGGCGCCGGTCGGCCTGGTGCACGCGCTGCGGCGCATGAACGATTTCGGCGTGCTGGGGCGCTACCTGCCGAATTTCCGCCGCATCGTCGGCCAGATGCAGCACGACCTCTTCCACGTCTACACGGTGGACCAGCACATCATGATGGTGGTGCGTAACCTGCGCCGCTTCACGATGAGCGAACACGCCCACGAATACCCGTTCTGCAGCCAGCTAATCGCGAACTTCCGCGACCGCTGGCTGCTGTACGTGGCCGCCCTGTTCCACGACATCGCCAAGGGCCGCGGCGGCGACCATTCCGAACTCGGGCGCGTCGACGCCTTCGCGTTCTGCCGCGACCATGGCTTATCGGAAGACGACACCGAACTGGTCGTCTTCCTGGTCGAGCAGCACCTGACCATGTCGCAGGTGGCCCAGAAGCAGGACCTGTCGGACCCGGACGTGATCCAGGCCTTTGCCAACGTGGTCAAGGACGAGCGCCACCTGACCGCGCTCTACCTCCTGACCGTGGCCGACATCCGCGGCACCAGCCCGAAGGTCTGGAACGCCTGGAAGGCCAAGCTGCTGGAAGACCTGTACCGCATCACCCTGCGCGTGCTCGGAGGCGAGCCGCACTCGACCGACCGCGAACTGCGCATGCGCCAACAGGAGGCCCTGGCCACGCTGCGCCTGTTCGGGCTGCCGAGCGACGCCCACGAGGCGCTCTGGGACCAGCTCGACGTCGTCTACTTCCTGCGCCACGACGCCTCCGACATCGCCTGGCAGACGCGCTGCCTGCACGACAAGATGAAAAGCGCGAAGCCCGTGGTGAAGGCGCGCCTGGCGCCGATCGGCGAAGGCCTGCAGGTGACGGTCTACATCAAGGACCAGCCCGACCTGTTCGCGCGCATCTGCAGCTATTTCGACCGCAAGAACTTCAGCATCCTCGACGCCAAGATCCACACCACGCGCGACGGCTATGCGCTCGACACCTTCCTCGTCACCGAGGAAAACTTCGCCAAGCACTATCGCGACATCATCAGCCTGATCGAGCACGAGCTGTGCGCGCTGCTGCTGTCAGGCGCGCCGCTGCCGGCGCCGACGCGCGCCCGCCTGTCGCGCCTGTCGCGCCACTTCCCGATCACGCCCACCGTCGACCTGAGGCCGGACGAGCGGGGCCAGCACTACCTGCTTTCGATCGCCGCCCACGACCGCACCGGCCTGCTGTATGCGATCGCCAACGTGCTGACGCGCTACCGCATCAATCTGCACACCGCCAAGATCATGACCCTGGGCGAACGCGTCGAGGACGTGTTCCTGATCGACGGCCCCAACCTGAACAACCCGCGCGTGCAGGTCCAGCTCGAGACCGAGCTGCTCGACGCGCTGGCCATCTGATTTTTTCTCTTTTTTTTGTTTTTGCCTTATGACCGAACCGCTCCGCCTGTCCAAACGTATGTCCGAACTCGGCCTGTGCTCGCGCCGCGAAGCCGATGAATGGATCGCCCGGGGCTGGGTGCGGGTCGACGGCAAGGTCGTCTCCGAACTGGGCAGCAAGGTGCTGCCTTCCCAGCGCATCACGGTCGAGCGCCAGGCCGCGGCCGAGCAGTCCAAGCGCGTGACCATCCTGGTCAACAAGCCGGTCGGCTATGTCAGCGGCCAGGCCGAAGACGGCTACACCCCGGCGGTTGCCCTGATCAAGCCGGAGAACCGCTGGGCCGAGGACCCGTCCGAGGAGAACTTCCATCCGACCCAGCTGCGTTCGCTGGTGCCTGCCGGCCGCCTCGACATCGACTCGGTCGGCCTGCTGGTGCTGACCCAGGACGGCCGCATCGCCAAGCAGCTGATCGGCCAGGACACCTCGATCGAGAAGGAATACCTGGTGCGCGTGCAGTACACCAGGCCGGGGAAGTTGCCCGACAGCGACCTCAAGAAGCTGAACCACGGCCTCTGGATGGACGGCAAACCGCTGCTGCCGGCCAAGGTGCGCTGGCAGAACGAGGACCAGCTCAGCTTTACCCTGCGCGAAGGGAAGAAGCGCCAGATCCGCCGCATGTGCGAGATGGTCGGCCTGAAGGTCGTGGGCCTGAAGCGCGTGCGCATCGGCCGCGTCAAGCTGGGCGAACTGCCGCAGGGCCAGTGGCGCTACCTGCGGCCGGACGAGCAGTTCTGAGCCAGCCGCGACCAGTCTCCCCTGGCCGCAGCGTGAACGGCTGCACCCGCAGCACCGGTGCCTGCGCCGCGCGCGTGCACGCGGTGCTCCCGACGCCGCGACCGTGCGGGATGGCCCTGGCGAGCCTCCCCCTGGCTTCGTGATCGCGCCGGGCAATGTCGTTGCCAACGAACGATGGCTGGGCGGCGCACACGCACGATTTCTCACCCGGCAGGCTGATGCCTGCCGCCTTTACCGCGTCGGCGCGCCGACGATCTCCCGGTCACGCGTTTTCACCCTGCCAATCCCCCCGTTGACCTGACGCGCATGGACCGGCGAAACCGGGCAAGCGCGCACGGGCTGGCCCCTGCCGCCACGTTCGAGGCCACCGTCCCGGCCACATGCCGACTGCCGGCATCGGCCCGCGCATCGACACCACACCGGCAGCCTGCCTGGCAGCACACGCCACAGCCCGGTTCCAAAACTGCAATGTTAAAATATTGCTCACAAGCATTGTCTGTACGAAATATGTTATAGTCATTTTACGGGTGCACTCCCCTGCATTCCCGTGCCTCTCGACTCCCTCACCCCCAATATCATGCGTACGATCCTCCGCGCAGGCCTCGCCCTGCTCCTGTCTTCGTTGCTTTCTAGCAACAGCGTGGCCGCCGAGCCCCCGACCTACAACTTCTCGCCGGTCAACCAGTACAACCTGCAGGTCTCGGCCAGTTTCTGGAATCCGATCGTGCGCTATGTGTCGAGCAAGAGCGGCGTGCGCCTGAATCTGAAGCTCGGCCGCACATCGGCCGACACCACCAGCTATGTACTGGCCAAGGAAGTCGACTTCGCCTTCACCAACCACCTGTTCAGCCCCGAGCGCAGCAAGATGGGCTGGACCGTGTTCGGCCGCCGCAATGCCGAACCCGTGCGCGCCCAGATCGTCGTTCCCGCCGACTCCCCGATCCGGCACCTGGCCGACCTGGCCAACAGCACCGTTGTCTTCCCGGGACCGGAAGCGCTGATCGCCTACAAGGTGACCTATGCCCAGCTGCTGCGCCAGAACGTGCCGGTGACGGTGGCGTTTGCCGGCAACATGGACGCCGCCTTCACCCAGCTCTTCAGCGGCCGCGCCAGGGCGGCGGGCGCGAACTCGCAACTGGTGCAGAACTACGCCGGACGCGAGGACAAGCGCTTCCGCATCCTGTGGAGCTCGGCTCCGTTCAACGACCTGGCGCTGATGGCCTCGCCGCGCGTACCGGCCGCGCAGGTGCGCGCCGTCGCCGACGCCTTCCTCAACATGCACCGCGACCCGGAAGGACGCAAGATCCTCGAGGCGTCGTCGGAACTGGTCCACGCGCCCGAGCTGCTGTCCTTCGTGCCTGCCAGCGATGCGGACTATGCGGCCTACCTCAGGTTCTACCAGGCCGCTCCGGCCGAACTGCGCTGAGCCTGCCGCGATGTTCAAGCGTCTCCACCTGTTCCTGTTGCCGCGCTCGCTCGTGGGCCGCGTGTTCACGCTCTTCGCGCTGAGCATGCTGGTCTTCGTCGGCGTCGGCCTGGGCATGTTCTACCGCCACCAGTACCTCCAGCATATCGAGGAGACCCAGGACGCGGCCAATACCCTGGTCGAGGTCGCGTCCCAGGCGGTCGAGGACAGCGCCCTGATCGGCGACTACGACACCGTCAAGCGCACCCTTGCCACGATGATGGTGCAGTCGCCGTTTCGCAGCGCCGTCTTCATCGACCTGGGCGGCGGCGTGATCCGTGTGAACGCACAGGCCGAAGAGGGCAACGCCCCGGCCCCGGACTGGCTCACGCGCCGCGTCGGGCGCGAGCTGTTCGACGTCAACCGCGTGGTCACGGTCGGCGGCAAGGACTACGGCGTGCTGCGCCTTTCCTTCGACGAGCGCAAGCTCGCCGCGCAACTGTGGACCCTGCTGCTGCAGTCGGCCGGCCTGGCCGCGGTCGTCCTCGCGGCCAGCCTGGCGCTGGCGCGCTACCTGCTGGCGCGCTGGCTCGAAAACCTCGGGCGCCTGCGCTTCTACGGCGACCAGGACGCCGGCGCCGAGGCGGCATTGAGCGCCAGCGCCCCGCTCGAGATCCGCGAGGCGATCCAGGCCGTCAACCGCAGCGCCGCCAGCATGCGCGACCAGTACGGCCAGCGCATCGCCGAACTGATGAATTCCCTGGTCCAGCACAAGAGCGCGCTCGACCAGGCCGCCATCGTCTGCGAGGTCGACCGCGAGGGCCGCGTGACGGCGGTGAACGACCAGTTCGTGCGCCACTCGGGCTATGCGCGCGAGGAACTGGTCGGCGCCGAACTGGCGCGCGTCGGCGTGCCGCTGGCGCAGAGCAACCGCGGCTGGACGCCGTCGGACAATGTCTGGCGCGGCGAAGTGATGGTCCCGGCGCGCGATGGCGAACGCCAGTGGTACCGCACCGTCGTGCCGATCTTCGACAACGCGGGGGGCGTCGAAAAGTACATCTGCATCGACTTCGACATCACCGAACGCAAGCAATTCGAGGACGCGATCATCGACAACGGCAAGCGCCAGGGCCTGATCGCGCGCCTGGGACGCAAGGCGCTCGAATCCGGTCCGCTGCAGGAACTGTTCGAGATGGCCACCCAGGTCGCCTGCGAAGGCCTCCAGGTCAGTCACGCCGCCCTGTTCGGCTTCGACGCCGGTGCCGGCAGCGCAGCCCTGCAGGCCGGCCCCGGTTTTCCCGATGCCGTCGCCGGCACGCGCTTCGAATACGCCGCCGGTCCCGCCTCGGCCGAGCGCCTGGCGCGCTGGGGCGCCGACCTGCTCGGCCGGCAGGCCGCCGGCAGCAGCATCGAGGTCTGCATCGTCTGCCGCGACCGCCTGTACGGCGCACTCTGCGTCTATGCGCCCGAGGAGCGCACTTTCCAGGAGCACGAGGACGGCTTCCTGAACGCCCTGGCCAACATCCTCGCCACCGCGATCGAGCGCGAGGACGCGAAGAACCGCCTGACCTACCTGGCCCAGTACGACGCCCTGACCGGCCTGCCGAACCGGCACCGCCTGGCGAGCTGCCTGGAGGACGCGATCGCGGGCGCCGCCGCGCGGGGCCAGCGTGCCGGCGTGATGTTCATCGACCTCGACCGCTTCAAGAGCGTCAACGACATGATGGGGCACAGCGTCGGCGACGAACTCCTGGCCCAGGCCAGCCGCCGCCTGCAGGATTGCGCGCGCGCGGGCGACGTCGTGGCGCGCCTGGGCGGCGACGAATTCGCCGTGGTGCTGCCGCAGCTCGCAGGCCCGGCCGATGCGGAGGCGGTCGCCCAGCGCATCGTCGAAGCGCTGGCCCGGCCCTTCATGCTGCAAGGCCAGCAGCTGTTCGTGTCGGCCAGCGTCGGCATCGCCGGCTATCCGGAGGACGGCGCCTCCGCCTCGGCCCTGCTCAAGAGCGCCGACACGGCGATGTACAGCGCCAAGAACAGCGGCCGTAACAACTACCGCTTCTTCTTGGCCGAGATGCACGAGACCGCCACCCGGCGCCTGCAGATCGAGACCGACCTGCACCTGGCGCTCGAGCGCGGCGAGTTCGAGCTGCACTACCAGCCCAAGCTGCGCCTGGACAGCGGCGCGGTCAGCGGCTTCGAGGCCCTGCTGCGCTGGCGCCACCCGGAACGCGGGCTGGTGTCGCCGCTCGAATTCATCTCGATCCTGGAAGACACCGGCATGATCCTGCCGGTCGGCGAATGGGTGATTGCCGACGTGTGCCGCCAGCTGCGCGAATGGTCCGCCACGCTCGATCAGGTGCCGCCGGTGGCGATCAACCTGTCGGCGCGCCAGCTGGCGCACGCCGGCCTGCCCGAGACCGTGCGCGCCATCGTCGCCGCGGCCGGCATCGATCCGCGCCTCCTGGAGTTCGAACTGACCGAATCGATGCTGATGGCCGACCCCGAAGCGGCGGTGGCGATCCTGTCGGACCTGAAGGCCCAGGGCATGCGCCTGTCGGTCGACGACTTCGGCACCGGCTACTCGAGCCTGGCCTACCTGAAGCGCTTCCCGCTGGACGCGCTGAAGATCGACCGCACGTTCGTGCGCGACCTGCCGGCCGACAGCGACGACGCCGCCATCACCAAGGCAGTGATCAGCCTGGCGCACAGCCTGAACCTGAAGGTGGTCGCCGAAGGCGTCGAGACGGTCGGCCACCTGCGCGCGCTGGAAGCCTACCAGTGCGACGAGATCCAGGGCTACTACATCAGCAAACCGCTGCCGGCGCATGCCTGCTTGACGCTGCTGGCCGAGCGGGCGGCGGCCTGAGCTGCCCGCGCAGACCCTGCATGGCGGCGCAGGCAAGGCCTCAGGGCTGCCCCTTCGGCCTGCGCGCCGCCAGCCGCCGCACGATCCCCGCGAAGCCATCGTACATGCGCGCCTCGATCGCCAGCCGTTCGGGCCGGCCCAGGTCCTCCAGTACCACTTCGGCCGCCAGCGCGCCCGACTTGACCGCCCCCTCCATCGTGCACGGCATGCGCGTGGCGGTCCAGTCGCCGGCCAGCACCAGTCCCGGCAAGGGAGTGCGCTGGGGCGGCCGGCGCTCCTCGAAACCGACCAGCGGACAGGGAATGGCCATCGGCACGCGGTGCACGCGCGCATGAAGCAGGCGCGCCCGGCCGGCCTCGGGCGCGAACTCGGCCAGCTCCGCCACGGTGGCGCGCACGATGGCTTCGTCATCCATGTGCTCGGCGCGGTGGCTGTAGATGATGTTGCTGGCGATGACCGTCGGCCTTCCGTCCCAGCCATGGCGGATCTGGCTCAGGTCGTAGAAGTCGTAATTGAGTCGTTGGGGCGACCACAGGTGGGAGGTGAAGCGCTCGGCCTTGACGTCGCGGTCGAACCACAGGTAGCAACAGATATACGGGCTCGGCTCGAACCAGTCCAGGTGCGCAAAGACGCCCGCGCGGCGCCAGGCCGGCGGCAGGAGCGGCGCCAGCGCCTGCGGCGGCAGCGCGCTGACAACGACATCCGCGGCCAGGCGCGTGCCGTCGCCCAGCAGCACGGCGTCGACCCGGCCGTCTCCGCACAGGGCGCGCGCAGCCGTGCCGGTCAGCACCCGCCCGCCCGCAGCCTCGACCAGGCGCGTCGCCTGCAGCGTGTAGAGCTCGCCCAGCCCGACCGCCGCGAAACCGAAGTGCAGGCCCCGGTAACCGCTCAGTTGGGCATGGATGCGCATCAGCGCGGCGGCGGAACAGCGTTCGAGCGGCACATTGGTCACCACCATCGAGGCAAAGCGCCACCACCAGTCGATCATGCGCTCGCTGACGCCCTGGCTGCGGAAGAAGTCGAGCGCGCCGATGCGGTCCAGCTCGGGCACCTGCTCCTCGCCGAAACGCATGCCGCGCCAGCCGGTCTTCATCATCGACAGGTAGTCGCGCGCCGACAGGCCGGGCACGCACAGCATGCTCGGCATCAGCGACAGCGGCGCAGGCAGCGGCGCATGGACCAGGGCACGCGGGTCCGGCTTGCAGGCCAGCGTCAGGACCTTCTTCGGCTGCCAGGTGATCAGGTGCGAGCTGCCGAGCCGGGCCAGGAAGCCGAGCATGTTGTGGTACTCGGAATGGAAGATGTGCGGGCCGATGTCGACGCTGTCGCCGCTCGCCTCGTCGCGCCAGCTCGACGCCCTTCCGCCCAGCCTGTCGGCCGCTTCCAGCACGGTTACCGCAATTCCGCGTTCGGCCAGCGCCACCGCGCAGGACAGCCCGGCCAGGCCGCCTCCCAACACCACCGCTGTCGTCATCGATCGTCCTTGTTCTTCTCCCCTGGCGCCAGTCTAGGCGAGCAGGCTGGGCCTTCGGTACGGACACCCACATAGGGAGACAAGGCGACTTTCAGCATTGCATCTTGCGTTGTCGTGGCGTAGCATGCAACGCTTGCGCCGGCCACGAGCCGGGCGCGAGTTCATCCAACAAGGAGAGAAATTGAAAACGGAAATCCTGCCGTACAGCCAGACCCGCTCGTTCATGACGGTGGCGCTGATCGAACTGTGGGAGCGCTTCGGCTATTACGGCATGCAGGCGCTCATCGTCTACTTCATGGTGCAGCGCATCGGCTTCGAAGACAGCCGCGCCAACCTGGTCTGGGGCGCCGCGGCGGCCCTGATCTACGTCGCGCCGGCCATCGGCGGCTGGATCGGCGACAAGGTGCTCGGCACCCGCCGCTGCATGGTCCTCGGCGGCATCATCCTGACCCTCGGCTACGCCCTGATGGCGGTGCCGACCGAAAACACCTGGTTCCTGTTCTCGGCCCTGGGCGTGATCGTGGTCGGCAACGGCCTGTTCAAGCCGAACACCGCCAACCTGGTGCGCAAGATCTATGAAGGCGACGACTCGAAGATCGACAGCGCCTTCACCATCTACTACATGGCCGTCAACGTCGGCTCGACCATCTCGATGCTGGCCACTCCGGCGATCAAGGACTATGTCAACGCCACCTACGGCAACGAACTGGGCTGGCACGTGGCCTTCGCCGTCTGCAGCGTCGGCCTGGTGGTCGGCCTGTTGACCGTGATGATGATGCGCGCCACCATCCGCCACGTCGGTTCCCAGCCGGACGAACTGCCGCTGGACATGGGCAAGCTCGGCATGGTGTTGGCGGGCGGCGTGGTCGCCGTCGGCGTCTCGGCCTTGATCCTGCAGTACCAGAGCCTGGCGCGCATCTTCGTCTACCTGGCCGGCATCGTAGTGCTGGGCATCTTCGCGCACCTGATCAGGAAGAGCGTGCCGAGCGAGCGCGCCGGCCTGATCGCGGCGCTGATCCTGACCCTGCAGACCGTGTTCTTCTTCATCTTCTACCAGCAGATGTCGACCTCGCTGTCGCTGTTCGCGCTGCGTAACGTCGACCTCGAATTTACCGTGCTGGGCAGCCACCTGTGGACCTGGTCGCCGGCCCAGTTCCAGGCCCTGAACGCGATCTGGATCATGGTGCTGAGCCCGGTCCTGGCATTCATGTACGCACGCGCCGGCCGCACCGGCTCCGATCTCTCGATCGCCGGCAAGTTCGCCCTGGGCTTCTCGGTGGTGGCGCTCGGCTTCTTCACCTACGGCTTCGCCGGCTCCTTCGCCGTGAATGGCCTGACCTCGTCGTGGATCATGATCGCCGGCTACGGCCTGTATTCGCTGGGCGAGCTGCTGGTCTCGGGCCTGGGCCTGGCGATGGTCGCGCGTTACGTCCCGGCCCGCATGGGCGGCTTCATGATGGGCGCCTATTTCGTGGCCACCGGCATCTCGCAGTACCTGGGCGGCGTGGTCGCCAACCTGGCCAGCGTCCCGCAAGGCATGACCGACCCGCTGCAGACCCTGCCGATCTACACCAGCCTGTTCAACAAGCTGGGCATCGCCGCCGTGGCCTGCACCCTGATCGCGCTGGCCGTGCTGCCGATGATGCGGCGCCTGACCGCCACCCACCACGCGCACCAGTAAGCGCTCGAGGTGATCGAAGGGCCGGCTTGCCGGCCCTTTTCTTTTCGACGAGAGGAAGCATGACCATACTGACGACCGCACGCCTGCGCCTGGAACCCTTCGGCGACCATCACCTCGAGGGCCTGCACGCGATGAACCGCCTGCCCGAGGTGATGCGCTTCATCACCGGCAAGCCGGAAACCCTGGAACAGACCCGCGCCGCCATCGAACTGGTGAAGGGACGCTGGGGCCGGTACGGCTTTTCGTGGTGGGCCTTCGTCGAGCGGGACACGGAACGCGTGATCGGCGCCGGCTGCATCCAGTACCTGGGGCGCGATCCGGCCAATCCGCACGAGATCGGCTGGCGCCTGGTGCCGGACAAATGGGGCCAGGGCTATGCATCGGAGGCGGCGCGCGCCATGGCGGCGTTCGCCTTCGACACCCTGGACGCGCCCCTGCTGTGCGCCGTGTGCAAGGCCGGGAACCTGGATTCGGCCAAGGTCATGCTGCGCCTGGGGATGCGCTACCGCGGCGAGGAAAGCTGGTACGACAGCCCGCACGCGGTCTACGAGATGACGCGCGCCGAGTGGCAGGCGATGCCGCCCGCTAGCGGCGCGCCGCGACCAGCGCCAGCAGCGCCTCGGGGGTGACCGGCTTGACCAGGTAATGGTCGAAGCCGGCGGCCAGGGCACGCGTGCGGTCTTCGGCCTGGCCATAGCCGGACAGGCCGATCGCCACCGGCTGCGCCGGCTTGTTCGATGCGCGCAGCGCGGAGAGCACCTCGAGTCCGTCCATGCCGGGCAGGCCGATGTCGCACACGACCACGTCGAAGTCATGGGCCATCAGGGCCTCGAGACCGGCGCCGCCATCATGGGCGATCGCCACCTGGTGCCCTTCCATGTCCAGGAAGGCCTTCAGGGTTTCGGCGGCGTCCACGTTGTCCTCGATGAGCAGGATGCGGCAGCGCCCCGTTTCCTGCACTGCCGCGGCCTCGACCGGCGGCTCGGCATTTTCCAGCGCGCACAGCGGCAGGCGCACCACGAAGCGGCTGCCCTGGCCGAGTCCGTCGCTCTCGGCCTTTACTGTCCCGCCGTGCATCGACACCAGGTTGCGCACCACGTTCAGGCCGACACCGAGGCCGCCTTCGGAGCGGGCCAGCGAGCGCGGTCCTTGGGTAAAGAGGTCGAAGATGTGCGGCAGGACTTCGGGCGCGATGCCGGTGCCGTTGTCGCGCACCGAGACGATGACCTCATGGTCCTCGACCATGACATCGACGTCGATCTTGCCGTCGTCCCCGGTATACTTCGAGGCGTTGCCGATCAGGTTGGTGAACACCTGGGTCAGGCGCACGCGGTCGCCACGCACCCCGAGCGGGTCCGGCGGGACGTTCAGGAACAGGTGCTGGCCGCGCTCGCGAATGCGCGGCAGCACGGTCTCGAGCGCCTGGTCGATCGCGCGCGAGACCGGCATCGGCTCCAGGTTCAGGGTGATCTTGCCGCTGCTGATGCGCGCCGCGTCGAGCAGGTCGTCGAGCAGGCGCGCCATGTGGTCGACCTGGCGCCGGATGACCCTGGAAAAGTTAAGCAGCTGGGGCGTCGCGTTCGCCGAGCGTTCCAGCAGCATCGCCGACATGCTGATCGGCACCAGCGGGTTGCGCAGCTCGTGGGCCAGCATGGCCAGGAACTCGTTCTGGCGCCGGTTGGCGGCCTCGGCGTCGTCGCGCGAACCCTGGGCATTGATGGCCGCCAGCACCAGGTGCTCGTTGGCCTCGCGCAGGCGGGCGACGCTGCGCTCGAGCGCTTCCTTGTCGCGCACGGCCTCGCGCAGGCGCGCCAGTTCGCTTTCGAGACTGCCGATATGACGCAGCAGCGCCGCCGTATAGGCGTCCTGGCCGAGCGCGGCCGGGTCGGTGTTCAGGGAACGCTGCATGGAGCCTTTGTCGTCTTCGTGAAACATTCCCTCATCTCCTATCTACCCGGCTGGCGCGGCGACGGCCGCCCGGTCAAGATCCCGTCGAGGTGGGTCGGGTGGTCGTCGACGTCCAGGCCGTCGTCCGTGATCTGGTATTCGCGCAGGTCGTGGCTGTGTCCGCTGCCGCGCACCTTGACCACGGACATGAACTTGCGCAGGCTGCCGTCCACCTCGGCATAGCGCAGGGCAAGCACCGCGTCGGCCAGGTAGGCGATATTCGCCTGGCTCAGGCGCAGCTCAATGAAGCTGTCGTCCAGCCCGGTGGTGACGAGGGTACTCACGCCCTGCTTGGCAACCACCGCCAGCATGCGGAACACGGCCTGGCGCAGGTCGGCATGGAATTCCGGCGCCATGTACAGCGCGAACTCGGACAACGAGTCGATCACCAGCCGGGTCGCGCCCGTGCGCTGCAGGGTGTCCTGGAGCTCGTCGATCAGTTCGTCCACGGTCAGGTCGAGCATGCGGCTTTCCACGACCGTCACGCGGCCATCCTGCACCAGCTCGGCCAGCTCGGCATTGCGCAGGCGCGCCGTGCCCTTCTCGAAGAACATGGCCACGCCCTTCTCCCCCTGGCGCGCACCTTCCTGCAGGAACCTGGTCCCGAGGATGGTCTTGCCCGCGCCGGTCGGGCCCACGACCAGCATGGTATGGCCCTGCGGCAGGCCGCCGTGCAGCAGCGCGTCGAGCCCGGCCACGCCGGTCGAGATGCGGCGCGGGTCGCGGTCGACCGGGTTGCCCGGCAGGCGGTCGGCGGCCAGCGGCGGCAGCACGCGCGGATACACGCGCAGGCCGTCGCCCGTGATGCGGAAATTGTGCGATCCCGCGAGGTGCGGATGGCCGCGCATCTTCACCACGCGCATCTTGCGCACCACGGTGCTGTGCTCGTGCGCCTGGGTCAGCGAAAACATGCCGTCGGCCACCGTCATGATCGGGTTGGCTTCCGGGTCGGCATGCATGTATTCGCCGATCAGGAAGGTCGTCGCCTGCCAGGTCGTCATCCGGGTGCCGAGCTCCTGGATGAAGTATTGCAGGTCGGCCAGGCCCTCGTTGCCGCTCCTGGCGGTCTGGACCACCGAGCGGAAGGAGTCGACGAACACCAGCGAAGGCGAAAACGCCTCGACCTCGGCCATGATGCGCTCCAGCACGCCGCTGAAGTCGCCCTGGCGCAAGGTTTCGCCCAGGTTCACGTAGCGGATCGCCGGGCCGACCTTGGCCACGTCGAAGAAGGAAAACTGCTGCTGGTAGCGCAGCATCTTCAGCGGCGGTTCGCCCAGCACGGTGAAGAACAGCGCGCGCCGTTCGGGCGTGGCCAGCGAAAACATGATCTGGTGCGCAAGCGTGGTCTTGCCGCTGCCCGGCGGGCCCGCCACCAGGTTGAACGAAAACTCGGGCAGTCCCCCTTCCAGGAGAACATCCAGGCCGGGCACACCGGTGCTCAACAGGCCCAAGGCTACTTTGTCGCTCATTTACTTCTGCTCCTGTTCATGCTTCTGCCCGTCCCCGCCTTCCGTTGCGACGCGTAACAGCTGTTTCGTCAGCGCGTCACCGATCAGGGTGCGCAACTGCGCTGTAAAAGTGTCAAGCAGGGCGGCGCTCGCCTCTCCTGCATGCTCCGGTCCTGCCTCATTCAGGGTTCTGGTCAGGGACGCGAACAGGTCGCCCAGCGGGCGCGACGGGTCGCAGCGGCCAAGGAATTCGAATCTGGCGTTCGCCAGGCGCAGTGCCCGTCCGAAGAGCGCGCAAAAACCGCTCTCACCGATCAGCGGCGTCAGTTGCTCTCCCAGCCGCAGCCAGGGCTGCACCAGCGCGTCGACCTGTCGCCCATCCAGCGGCGCGTCGCTCTCGTTTCTTGTGTCGGCGGCCCGCGGCGACTGGGGCCGCCCGCCTTCTTGATGATCCATGCTCGCTGGTCAGCTGTCATTGTTGATTCGCACAGCGGCCGTTCGGCTGGCTGGCTGGCTGATCCTCGATTATAGGGGCAATGTGGACAATTTTTATAAACAATCATCGAAACGCGCGAAAACATTTTGCCGTGTTTTACAGAGAGAAAATCGTGGCCGCGCGCCATGGTCTGCGACATAATGCAAATTAGCAATTGTTGTGCAATCGAGAAGAGGATGGGGAGAACATGAAACACACGCTGGTCGCCGCCATGGTCGCGGCAGGAATCCTGATGACGACGAACGCCCACGCGGCCACCGCCAGGCCGGCGGCCGACGCCCGTTTCGAGGCCATCTACAAGGCCGAATGGAAGTGGCGCGTCGGCGAGCGCCTGGCCACCGACGAGGACGCGCGCGGCAACGTAAGCGCCGAACTGCCGCGCGTCGACGCGAAGACCCAGGAGGCGCGCCTGCAGCACTGGCAGGGCGTGCTGCGCCAGCTCGACGCCCTGAACGCCGCCGGCCTGTCCGCGGGCGAGCGCATCAACTACCAGGTCTACCGCGCCCAGATCGCCGCGTTTGTGGAGGAACTGCGCTTTCGCGAATACGAGCAGCCGGTCAACGCCGACAGCGCCTTCTGGACCGACGTGACCTACGGCGCGCGCCAGGCCTTCGCCAAGCGCGAGGACTACGCCAACTACCTGCGCCAGCTCGCCAGCTACCCGCGCTATTTCGACGAGCAGCTCGACAACATGCGCGCCGGCCTGGCGCGCGGCTTCACCCCGCCGAAGGTCACGCTCGCCGGACGCGACGCCGCCCTGGCCTCGGTCGTGAACGCGGCCCCGCAGGACACCGTGTTCTTCACCCCGTTCAAGAGCATGCCGGCCTCGATCCCGGCCGCGGAACAGGCGCAACTGAAAGAACAGGCCGTCGCCGCGATCCGCACCCAGGTGCAGCCCGCGTACGCGAAGGCGCTCGCCTTCATGCGCGAGGAGTACATGCCGAAGGCGCGCGAGGTGCTGGCGGCCGAGAGCCTGCCCGACGGCAAAGCCTATTACCAGTCGAAGATCGTCGAATTCACCACGACGCACCTGAGCGCCGACGAGATCCACCGCATCGGCCTGGCCGAGATGGCGAAGATCCGCGCCGAGATGGACGCGGTCATCCACCAGACCGGTTTTACGGGCGACTTTGCCGCCTTCCAGAATTTTCTCCGCACCGATCCGCGCTTCTACGCCAAGACCCCGGACGAACTCCTGATGCGCGCGGCCTGGGTGGCGAAGAAGTTCGACGCCAAGGCCGGCCAGTACTTCGGCTACCTGCCGCGCCAGCGCTTCGCCATTCGCCCGGTGCCCGACGACCAGGCGCCCTTCTATACTGCCGGCCGCGGCGGTCCCGGCGTCTACCTGGTCAACACCTACAATCTGCCGGCGCGCTCGCTGTACAGCCTGCCGGCGCTGACCCTGCACGAGTCGGCGCCCGGCCACGCCTTCCAGATGCCGGTCGCGCTGGAGCAGAAAGGCGTCCCGCCGTTCCGCAGAGCGTATATCTCCGCCTTCGGCGAAGGCTGGGCGCTCTACACCGAACGCCTCGGCACCGAGATGGGCATCTACGAGACGCCCTACGAAGTGTTCGGCATGCTGAGCTACCAGGCCTGGCGCGCCTCGCGCCTGGTGGTCGACACCGGCATCCACGCCAAGGGCTGGACCCGCGAGCAGGCCCAGGCCTACCTGCGCGAGAACACGGCGCTGTCCGACCACGAGGTCACCACCGAGGTCGACCGCTACATTTCCTGGCCGGGCCAGGCCCTGTCCTATTACCTGGGCCAGATGGCGATCATGGAAGCGCGCGCGAAAGCCGAGAAGGCGCTGGGCGAGAAGTTCGACATCCGCAACTTCCATGACACGATCCTGCAACTGGGGTCGGTGCCGCTGCCGGTGCTGAAGGACAGGATCGACCGTTTCATCGCGGAGGGTGGGAAGAGCCCGTATCCGAAGGAGGCGTGAGCGTTTGGCGGTCAGGCTTTTCGTAGGGTGGGCACAGGTGCCCACCCTACGATATCAGGCCCGCAACCAGGCCAGCGCGGCCTCGACATCGTCGTAGAACACCCTGTCCTCGCCCTCGAAGAAGGCGATGCGGGCGAGATAGGCGATGCGCGTGCCCGGCACCACGATGGCGCGGCGCAGTTTCAGCTCGCCGAGCTGGTCGTCGAGTTTCTGCTGCTCCAGCGCGAGTTCTGCTTCGGGCGCGATCATGGCGCGCGCGTCGTAGAGCACGCGGCGCAGGCCGGTCTCGTGCGCCAGCGCCAGCACGCGCTCCTGGCACAGGCGCAGCGCCTCCGCGGTCATGACGCCCTGCTGGACCACGCGCAGCACGTCCCCCGCCACCTCCACCGTCAGTCCGGACGGTGCGCCCGCCGCCTGCATCATTCGAATACCTTCAGTTTGAACTGCACGGAAATCCCGCCATACAACCGGTCCTTGTAGCTCGGAACGATGCCGATGTTGACGCCGACGCGCTCATGGTCGTAGGTCATGGTCGGGATCAGGGCGGGAAACCAGCCGCCGTCGCGCATCCTCGGATAGCCGTCGAAGGCGGCAAACGCCGCGCCCAGGCGCAGCGTGCCCAGCGCATACGGTTGCCAGAGCAGGCCCGCATAGGTCGACCATGCGCGGTCGCTGTTGCGGAAGCGGCCGGCGGTGGCGGCCATGGTGCCCGAGAAGCGGTATTCGGCGCCCAGCCCCTTGTTGTTGCCGTTCAGGTCCTCGCCCGTGTCGAAGTGGACAGTAAGGAAGCCCGAATCGATCCAGAATTCGCTCTTCGGCGCAGCCTCGATCGTCGTGAAGGGATTGTCGGCCTGCGCCAGCGGACTGGTCAGCAGCAGGGTCAGCATCAAGGTCAGCAGCAGGGCCAGGGCCGCCGCCGGGGTGCGGATCGTCGCTGCCTCAGGAATCAATCGTCCGCTCCGGGATCGAGGTCGGGAAACATCACCTCGGTGTAGCCGAAGCGGGAAAAATCCTTGATCCGCATCGGGTAGAGGATGCCGAGCAGGTGGTCGACCTCGTGCTGGACCACGCGCGCGTGGAAGCCCTCGACGTCGCGCCGGATCGGCTGGCCGGCCTGGTCGACGCCCTCGTAGCGCAGCCGGGTGTAGCGCGGCACGCTGCCGCGCAGGCCGGGAACCGACAGGCAGCCCTCGAAGCCCTCTTCCATCTCATCGGACAAGGGCGTCAGCACAGGGTTGAGCAGCACGGTTTCCGGCACCTGGGGCGCATCCGGGTAGCGCGGATTGCGCTTGAAGCCGAAGATCACCAGCTGCAGGTTGACGCCGATCTGCGGCGCCGCCAGGCCCGCGCCGTTGGCGGCATGCATGGTATCGAACATGTCGGCGATCAGGCTTTCCAGCTCGGGCGTGCCGAAGGCGCGCACCGGTTCGGCCACGCGCAGCAGGCGCGGGTCGCCCATCTTCAGGATCTCACGAACGGCCATGATCGTTCTCCCTGGCCAGCTGCGCGAGGAAATCGGCGAAGCCGGCGGCGGTTTCGGGATGCTTCAGTCCGATCGCGGCGGTGGCCTGCAGGTAGCCGAGCTTGGAGCCGCAATCGTAGCGCTGTCCCGCGTAGCGGTAAGCCAGCACGCGCTCGGCCTGCATCAGCGCGGCGATGCCGTCGGTGAGCTGGATCTCGCCGCCGCTGCCGGTTCCCAGGTTTTCCAGGTAGTCGAAGATCGCGCCGCTCAGCACATAGCGGCCGACCACGGCCAGGGTCGACGGCGCCTCCTCCGGCCGGGGCTTCTCGACGATGCCGGACACCAGCTCCAGGTCCTGCCGGTAGGGCGAGGCGCTGACAATGCCGTACTGGCGCGTGTTCGCGCGCGGCACGTCCTGCACCGCCAGCAGGCTGCACTTCTCATAGGCGTAGATCTCGGTCATCTGGGCCAGCACCGGCTTGCCGCCGTCCGCATCCATGAAGTCGTCGGCCAGCAGCACGGCGAAGGGCTCGTTGCCGACCACCGGGCGCGCGCACAGCACCGCGTGGCCCAGGCCCAGCGGCGCCGACTGGCGGATGTAGATGCAGGTGACGTTCTTCGGGATCACCTTGCGCACCACGTCCAGCAGCTCGCGCTTGTTGTGCGCTTCGAGTTCGGACTCGAGCTCGTAGGCCTTGTCGAAGTGGTCCTCGATGGCGCGCTTGTTGCGGCCGGTGATGAAGATCATCTCCGTGATGCCGGCCGCCACCGCCTCCTCGACCGCGTACTGGATCAGCGGCTTGTCGACGATGGGCAGCATTTCCTTCGGCTGCGCCTTGGTGGCGGGCAGGAAGCGGCTGCCCAGGCCCGCGACCGGGAAGACTGCCTTGCGAATCTGCGTCATCGTTCCTCTCCTTTGCGATTTCAGGATGCGCCCTGGCCCAGCAGCGCCAGCAGGCCCGCCTCGTCCAGCACGGTGACGCCGAGCGCCTCGGCCTTTTCCAGCTTGCTGCCCGCCTCGGCGCCGGCGACCACGTAGGAGGTCTTCTTCGACACCGAACCGGAGACCTTGCCGCCGGCCGCCTCGATCAGCGCTCCGGCCTGGTCGCGCGACATGGTCGGCAGGGTCCCGGTCAGGACGAAGGTCTTGCCGGAGAAGATGCCCTCCGGCGTGGCGGCTTCCTCGGGCAGGCTGTCGAGCAGTTCGCGGCGCAGGCTCGCGAGCTTCATCAGGGCTTCGCGGTTGGCCTCGACCGCCATCCAGGCTTCGAGCGAGGCGACGAGGGCCTCGGGCAGGCCGAACACGCCGAAGACCTTGAGGAAGGCCAGGTCTTCCAGCGTGCGGCCGTCGAGCAGCTGGCGCGCGCGCGGCTCGGTCAGCTTCGGGATGTCGAGGGCGGCGAGCAGCTTGACCTCGTCCAGGCGCTCGCGCAGCGCCGCCTTCGGCGCATGCTCGCCCTGCGGCGCCACGCCCGTTTCGAGCAGGGCGTCGAGGGCGATCTGGTTCTTTTCTTCGGCAAAGAAGTCGGCGATCGCCTCGGCCACGGTGCCGCCGATATCGGGCAGCACGCGCAGCAGGGCCGCGGGCGCGCGGCGCACCAGGGCTAGCGAACCGAGCCAGTCGGCCAGGGTCTTGGCCGTGGATTCGCCGACGTGGCGGATACCCAGTGCGAACAGCAGGCGCTCGAGCGGCGGCCGCTTGCTCGCTTCGATCGCCGCCAGCAGGTTGTCGGCCCACTTGGTCGCCACCTTGCCCTGCTTGACGGTCTCGGGCGTGGTGCCGTCGCGCTCGTCCGCGAGGCGCTTCATCCTGAGCAGGTCGTCGAGCGTGAGCTTGTACAGGTCGGCCACGCCATGGATCAGGTTGCACTCGACCAGGCTGTCGATGTAGCGGTCGCCCAAGCCTTCGATGTCCATCATGCGGCGGCCGGCGAAGTGGCGGATCGCTTCCTTGCGCTGGGCCGCGCAGGTCAGGCCGCCCGAGCAGCGCGCCACCGCCTCGCCCTCTTCGCGCACCACGTGCGAACCGCACACAGGGCACTGGGTCGGCAGCATGTAGACAGCCGGCTCGGGCGTCGGGCGGCGCTCCAGCACCACCGACAGCACCTCGGGAATCACGTCGCCGGCGCGGCGCACGACCACGGTGTCGCCTACGCGCACGTCCTTGCGCCGCACCTCGTCTTCGTTGTGCAGGGTCGCATTCGTGACGGTCACGCCGCCGACCGAGACCGGCACCAGGCGCGCCACCGGCGTGATCGCGCCGGTGCGTCCCACCTGGACGTCGATCGCCGACACCACGGTCAGCGCTTCCTCGGCCGGGAATTTATGGGCCAGCGCGAAGCGCGGCGCGCGCGAAACGAAACCGAGCGCGCGCTGGTCCTCGATGCGGTCGACCTTGTAGACCACGCCGTCGATCTCGTAGGGCAGCGAGGGGCGTTTTTGTCCGATCTCGCGGTAGTAGCCGAGCAGGCCCTCGCAGCCGCGCACCACGGCGCGCTCCTTCGAGACCGGCAGGCCGAGCTTTTCGAACCAGTCGAGCACGGCGGAGTGCGATTCCGGCATGTCGGCGCCTTCCAGCAGGCCGATGCCGTAGGCGAAGAAACGGAGTTTACGCTGGGCCGTGATGCGCGCGTCGAGCTGGCGCAGGCTGCCGGCCGCGGCATTGCGCGGATTGGCGAATTCCTTCTGCCCGGCTTCGCGCTGGCGCTGATTCAGGCGTTCGAAATCCTGCTTGAACATCAGCACCTCGCCGCGCACTTCCAGCACGGCCGGGATGTCGTCACCATGCAGGCGCAGCGGAATCACGCGCACGGTGCGGATATTCGCGGTCACGTCCTCGCCGGTGTAGCCGTCGCCGCGGGTGGCGGCCTGCACGAACACGCCGTTTTCATAACGCAGGCTCATCGCCAGGCCGTCGAACTTCAGCTCGGCCGCGTAGTCGACCTGGCTTGCATCCAGGCCTTCGCGCACGCGGCGGTCGAAGTTGTCGATGTCCTCGTCGGTGAAGCCGTTGTTCAGCGAGAGCATCGGCACCGCATGGGTCACCTGCCTGAATTCGGGAATCGGCGCGGCGCCGACGCGCGAGGTCGGCGTGTCCTGCGACACCGCTTCCGGGTGCGCCGCTTCCAGCTCCTGCAGCTCGCGGAACAGCTTGTCGTACTCGGCGTCCGGAATCGTCGGCGCGTCGAGCACATGGTAGTTGTAGATGTGGCGGTTCAGTTCCTCCACCAGCCACGCCATGCGTTCCAGGTAGTCCTGCGCTTCGCTCATCGAGACCTCAGCTGAACAGGCGCAGCGCGCGGTTGGAACCGGCGGGGATGTCGGACGCTTCCATCTCCTGGTAGAAGTCCTTCACCTGGCCGGCGATCTCGGCCAGCGAGGCGTCCAGCAGCGGCTGCTCGAAGTCGTCGACGATGGTCGCATCCAGGCGCAGCACGAGTTCCTTCGCGCATTTCACCATGGCGCCGAAGCCGTCGCGGCTCGGGGCCACGCAGGGCACGTCGAGCAGCAGGGTCAGGCGGTCGGTGGTCTCGGCGCCGAGCGTCACGTTGGTCGACAGGGTGAACAGCACGCCGCCGGCGCCGTCCGGCATCGCGAAACGGCCATCCGGGCGCACGTCGAAGCCGACGTTCTCGAGCGCGCCGATCAGGGTCGCCATCGCCCACGGCGCGCCATTCGATTTCAGGTTCACGCCCAGCTGGGCGTCATGGCCGGCGACGAACTTGTGCAGGGTGCGCGCCTCGCTCATCACCTCGATCATGTCCGGCACGTCCGGCTCGGCGCCGATCTCGTCGGCCACCGCGCGCAGGCGCGTGACCAGTTCCGAGTATTCGAGCTCGTTCAGGGCCGTGGTGCGGGTGGCCATCTGCACGCCGGCCTGCAGTTCGGTGTAGACGCCGCCGTGGACGATCGGCTCCCACTCGCCGCTGACGGCCAGGCCGACGAAGTGGATCGGCTTGTTGCCGACGCGGCGCAGTTTCAGGAGCGACGGCAGGATCCTGTCGCCGCGCGCCGCGCCTTCGAGTTTCAGCGGAATCATGCAGTCGATCAGGGGGTCGACCAGGTTCTCGGCGGCTTCCGACGGCGCAGCGGGAGCGGGAGCGGTCGCGGCGCCCGCCAGCGGCGCGAGCGGCTCGGCGGCGCCAGTCGTTTCGTTGGCCGAGGCGCCGGTGCTGCCCGTGCCGGCAACAGGTGCATCGGCCGCCGGGTCGGCATGCGACGCCGCCCCGAAACTCGGCTCGACGGCCTCGGCGCCGGGCATGCCGCCAATGTCGAGCACAGGCTCGCTGCGCTCGGCCTGCGTGGCGCCGCTGCGCATCAGGACGTCGTCATGGTCGGACGCAAAGGCGCGCTCGACCGTCTTGCGCGCCTTGTACTCCTGCCACTTGTTGTAGGTGATGACGCCGACGACGAATACGCCGCCAGCCGCGATCAGGCTCATTTGGAAGTCTGTCATGCTGCTTGTGCCTCTTGTGCGAAATGGGCGGCGGACTCCATGTCCACCGCCACGATGCGCGATACGCCCTGCTCCTGCATCGTCACACCGATCAGTTGATTGGCCATCTCCATCGCAATCTTGTTATGGGAGATGAAAAGGAATTGGGTATGGTCCGACATGCGCTTGACCATGCGGCAGAAGCGCTCGGTATTGGCATCGTCCAGCGGCGCGTCGACCTCGTCCAGCAGGCAGAACGGCGCCGGGTTCAAACGGAACATCGAGAACACCAGGGCCGTCGCCGTCAGCGCCTTTTCGCCGCCCGACAGCAGGTGGATGGTGGCGTTCTTCTTGCCCGGCGGCTGGGCCATGACCTGCACGCCGGAGTCGAGGATCTCGTCGCCCGTCATCACCAGCTTCGCCTGGCCGCCGCCGAACAGGATCGGGAACAGTTCCGAGAAGTGGTTGTTGACGCGGTCGAAAGTGTCCTGCAGCAGTTCGCGGGTCTCCTTGTCGATGCGGCGGATCGCGTCTTCCAGCGTGGCGATGGCCTCGTTCAGGTCGGCGTTCTGGGAATCGAGGAAGCGCTTGCGCTCGGTGGCGGTGGCCAGTTCTTCCACCGCCGCCAGGTTCACCGCGCCCAGCGCGGCGATCGCATTGGTCAGGCGCGTGACCTCGCCCTGCAGGTATTGCGGCTTCAGGTCCGGGTTGAGCTTTTCGGACAAGGCCTTCTCGTCGGCGCCGGTGGCGGCCAGGGCCTCGGCGAACTGCTCCTGGTTCAGGCGCGCGGCCTGCTCCTTGAGCTGCATTTCCGTGATGCGGTCGCGCTGCGGCTGCAGGCTGCGCTCGGAACCCATGCGCGACTCCTCGGCGTGGCGCAGCTGCTGGGCCACCTGGTCCAGTTCGTGGCGCGCATCGGCCAGGGCCCGCTCCTGGGTGGTGCGGCGTTCCAGCAGTTCCTGCAGGCCTTCGTGCGCGGTGCCGGCTTCCAGCGCCGCCAGTTCGGCCTGGCCCTGCGCCAGGCTCGCGGCGACCTGGGCCGCCTGTTGCTGGGCGGTGGCGATGCTGCGCCGCAGTTCCTCGATCTTCGCGCGGCCGGTCTTCTCGGCGAACAGCGCCTCCTGGGCGCCGCGTTCGAGTTCGCGCAGCCTGTCGCGCGCCTCGGCCAGCGCCGCTTCCCTTTGCAGGAAGGCCGTCTGCCCGTCCTCGTGGCTGCCCTGCAGCTCGGCCAGTTCCATGTCGAGCTCCTCGAACTCGGCTTCGGCATTCGCCTGGATCTCGCGCTGCTCGGCTTCCTGGGCGGCGATCTCGAGCAGGTCCGCATTGATCTGGCTGCTGCGCTGGCTGAAGCGCGCCTCGATCTCGCTCTGGCGCACCACCTCGATCTGCAGGGCGTGGACCTCGCGCGTCAGCGTTCCCACGCGCGTGCGCGCATCCTGCAGGCGGCGCTGCAAATCGGTGACGGCGGCGTCGGCGCGGGTGGCGCGCGAGCGCGCCTCATCGACCAGCAGGGCCTGGGCGCGCAACTGCTTGCCCAGGTGGTCGATGTCGTGCTGGCGCGCCAGCATGCCGTCCTGCTCGGCGTCGGCAGCGTAGAAGCACACGCTCGACTGCGACACCACATGCCCCTGGCGCGTGACGAAGCAGCCGCCCTGGGGCAGGCGCCTGCGGTCGGCGAACGCCTGGGCCGCGTCCTCGGCGGCGAACACCAGGTGCAGCCAGTCGTTCAGCACGCCGCGCAGGCCGGGGTCGTTCAGTTTCAGGAGGCTGGCGAAGGGCTTCAGGCCGGGCGCCTCGGCCGCGGCGGGGGCCGCCGGGGCCGGCGAATACATCGCCAGCCGCGCCGGCGGCGCATCGGCGAGGAAGGCCTTCGTCCAGTCGATGTTCGACACTTCGAGCGCGCCGGTGCGCTCGCGCAGCACGGCCTCGAGCGCGGTCTCCCAGCCCTCCTCGACCTGGACCTGCTGCCACAGGCGCGGCAGGCCGCCCAGCTCGTGCTTCTGCAGCCAGGGCTGGACCTTGCCCTGGGTCTGGACCCGCTCCTGCATCCCCTTCAGGGCCGACAGGCGCGCCTCCAGCTGGGCGTTGGTGGCGCTCTCGCGCTGGACCTGGGCGTGCGCCTCGCGCCGCTCGGTTTCCACCTGCTCCTGCTGCTCGCCCGCCTCCTCCAGCAGCATGCTCTGCTCTTCGAGGGCCTGCTGCTTTTCCTCGAGCTGCAGGCGCAGGTTCGCCAGCTGGGTGCTGTCGGGCGGGTTCAGGCTGTTCTTTTCCTGCTGCAGGCGTTCGCGCCGGCTCGCCAGGCTGTTCAGGATGTTCGAGGCGTTGCGCCCGTGCGCCGCCGACAGCTCGATGCGCTGCTGGACCTGCATGATGCGCGCGCGCGATTCGTCCGCTTTGCGCTGCGCTTCGCGCCAGGCCGCATCGAGTTCCGGCAGGCGCTCGCCCGCGCTTTCCACCGCGATCTGGGCGCCTTCGGCGCGCGCGGCCAGTTCCTCGACGCGAAAGCTCGCTTCCTCGATCTGCTCTTCGTACTCGGCGGCCTGGGCCAGCCACCCGTCGCGCTGGGCAGTGAGGGCAGCGAGCTGGTTCTGCAGGCGGGTGCGCGACTCGATCACGAACTTGATCTGCGCTTCCAGGCTGCCGATCTCGGAATTGGTCTGGTACAGCGCGCCCTGCGCCGTGTGCAGGCGGTCGCCCACCGAAAAATGGTGCTGCCGCAGGTGTTCGAGTTCCAGCTCGACATTGCGCAGCTTCGCGGTCTGCTCTTCCAGGCTGTTCTGGGCTTCTTCCATCTCGCGGAAGTAGCGTTTCTGTTCAAGCTCGGCTTCGTTCTTGCGCAGCAGCCAAAGGAGCTTCTGCTTTTCTTCCTGGTCGGCCTGCAGTTGATGGAAACGGTTCGCCACCGCCGCCTGGGCTTCGAGCTTTTCCAGGTTGGCGTTCAGTTCGCGCAGGATGTCTTCCACGCGCAGCAGGTTTTCCCGGGTATCGGACAGCCGGTTCTCGGTTTCGCGCCGGCGTTCCTTGTACTTCGAGACGCCGGCCGCCTCCTCGAGGAAGACGCGCAGCTCTTCCGGGCGCGACTCGATGATGCGGGCGATCATGCCCTGGCCGATGATGGCGTAGGCGCGCGGGCCGAGGCCGGTGCCGAGGAAGATGTCCTGGATGTCGCGCCGGCGCACAGGCTGGCCGTTGATGTAATAGGTGGAGGTGCCGTCGCGCGTGAGGGTGCGTTTCACCGCGATCTCGGCGTACTGCCCCCACTGGCCGGCGGCCTTGCCCATGCTGTTGTCGAACACGAGTTCGACCGAGGCCCGTCCCGAGGGCTTGCGGTGGGTCGAGCCGTTGAAGATCACGTCCTGCATCGACTCGCCGCGCAGTTCCGACGCTTTCGATTCGCCCAGCACCCAGCGCACGGCATCGATGATGTTCGACTTGCCGCAGCCATTCGGACCGACCACGCCGACCAGCTGACCAGGTACCTGGAAATTGGTTGGATCGACGAAAGACTTAAATCCCGACAATTTAATGGAGGATAGTCGCACCTTGCTTCGGCTACTCGGGAATCGTTAAAGGAGGCATCATACCATCTGTTGCTTGCATTTCGGCCAAGTTTGGGCTGTACCAGGCTCGGCCCGCAAGCGCCAGGGCGGCGGCATTTTACAGAATATTAACGAAACGAAATAGTGGGCCGAATCGTGGCCGCAAGCGGCACAGGGATCAGCCGGCGCCCTGGAAGTGGCGGTACAGCGCAAACCCCAGTACGACAGCCAGGAAGAGCAGCCGCAGCCGTGGCGGAAAACCGCGCCGGCGCAGCTCGTCCGGGGCCTGGGTGTCCTCATCCGGCTGCGCATGCGCGCCGCGCGCTGCCTCGTCATTGTGGTGGTGCTGGTCCATGCATTACTCCAGTTTGTTGCGCCCCTTCTGGCCTGGACGCATTATGGAGCAAGCATCATGGAGCAACAACGCGGAACTGGGACAGGCGGGCAGTCGCGCCATCGGCCATCACACCATCGCGGATAGCGCCCTGGCCGGCGCCGGATCGTTGACAGCCTCGCGCATCGCCTCGGTCAGCACGCGACCGACCACGCCTTCGAGCGCGACCACGGTGACGCTGCCGGCCCGGAAGGCGTCGACCAGCTTCTCGGCCGGCAGCGAGAAGGCATCCTGGCGCGGGCCGTTCGAGAAAATGAAGAGCGTGCGGCGCGGGCTGACCCAGGCCAGTTTCACCTTGCGCACGCTGCCGTCGGGCTGGGCGAATTCGAGGCGCATGCCGCGCTCCAGGTCGTCGACCTGGACCAGGGCCTCGTCCCTGTGCGCCGGCTCTTCCTGCGCGGCGGCGGCCTGCTCCCGGGCGATGCGGCGCAGCGCGTCCTGCTGGGCGGCCTCCACCGCCAGCTCGAGCTGGCGCTCGGGCGACAGTTCGAGCGGGGCGCGCACGATCTGCAGGTGGCATTCGGCCAGCTCGGCGAAGAATTGCAGGCGCTCGGCGCCCTGCCACCTGATCGCGTCCAGCCACTTGTTCAGGGTGGTGATCAGCGGCGGCAGCTTGGCGATCAGGGCGCGCCGCTCCTCCTGGGTCGCCTTCGGCTTCACGCTCCAGACCAGGTCGTCCATCGCCCGGGTGGCGTTGTCGACCGCGCCAGGGCGCTCCTCGTCGATCAGGTGGGCAAAGGTCAGCACCTCGATCCAGCGGCGCTCGAGAAAGCTCGACACCAGCGCCACCAGGGCGCCGTCGCCCAGCCGCAGCCCGACCGCCTGGCGCGCCGCACGCGCCGCCACGGTCTGCTTTTCCAGCCTGGTGGCACGCGCGATCGGCCGGGCGATGGCCTCCTCGGCGGCGCGCTCCTCGGCCGCCAGTTGGGCTTCGACTTCGGCCACCGCCTCGGCGAAGGCCTGGGGCTCGGCGCCCGGCTCGCGCCCGATCCGGTCGACCCCGCGCCGCATCGCCTGCACCACCGGGTCGTCCGGCGCACGGCAACGTTCCCAACCCGTGCGCGAGAGCAGGTCGATCATGCGCCGCGCCGGGTGCATCTCCTCGAAGAAGAAGCCCTGGTCGAGCAAGGCGGCCTTCAGCACAGGCACCTGCAGGAAGCGGATCAGCTCGCGCGTCTCCAGCGGGATGCCCTCGTCAAGCAGCACGGTCTCGAAAATGCGCGACAACAGGTCGAGGGTGTTTTCCTCGCCGCGCGACAGGCTGCCCTGGGGCAGGCTTTGTTTCAGGCGCGGCAGGTAGAAGACCTGGTGCGGGGCGGCCTGGACACCTGCCTCCGCGGTGTTCGCCGCCACGGACGCTGGCAGCGGGATCGCGGCCAGCAGGTCGAGCAGGGTGCCGGGGCTGGGGCCGATCGCGCCGGCTGGCGCGGCGACAGCCTGGACGAATGACGCGCCCGGAGCGGCGCCCTGCACCAGGAAGCCGGCCGCCGGGATCGCGGCATTGGCGGGCGCGCCCACGGCCGGCGCGAGCGGCGCCACGCCCGCGATCGGCTGCGCGGCCTGGCCCGCCATGACGGGCGCGGCTGCGGGCTGGCCCGGCGCGGCCACCGCGAACCCGGCCGCCGCGCTCGGGCGCCAGCCGCTGCCCTGGGGCATGTGCGGCAGCTCGGGAACCAGGGGCGCGAGCGCTTCGCCGCCGGTTCCACCCAGCAGCGCGCGCAATTGCTGCGCCAGCGCGGCGTCCATGCCCGGGCGCCGGACACGCGCCGCGGAGGCGTCCTTGGTCTTGCGAATGTGAAAGCGTTCACGCGCCTGCTTGTTACGGGCGCGAAGTTCCCTGTCAGCCGCCGCCAGCAACTCGCCCAGGTCGAGGAAGAGGTCCGGCCGCAGCAGCGGCAGCAGCAGGTCGTGCGTGCTGGGGTCCGGCTCGAATTCGCACCAGGCAGTGTGGACCGCGCTGAGGAAGACTTCCGGGCGCAGCGGGTTCTGGCCGGGACGCAGCACGTCGCGCCCGAGCAGCAGGCCGAGGCGCACACAGAGGCTGGCCAGTACTTCCGCATGCGCGATCTCGAAGGGGCGGCACAGCGCGCCGAAGGCGACCCGGGTGTCCATGACTTCCATCGGCACCAGACTCAGGGAAGCCTGGCCGGTTTCCTGCCTGTTCGAGGGCGCCAGCTCGGCGGCGGCCTGCTCGAGCTGGCGCTCGAGGACCTGGCTCGCCAGGTGGATGAAGGCGTAGGAATTGCTCTTCAGGAGCTTGCCTGCGCGGGTGCGCCGGTAGGCGGCCTCGGCATCGATGCCGGCCGCCGTCAGGTCCAGCAAGACCGTCACCAGCCGGTTGACCAGGCCGCCCAGCTGCTCGCCGGCGCCCTGCGCCGCTGCGCGGACGAGCTCCAGCAGCACCCCACGCGGCGGCGCAGGCGGCACGGGGGTACCCGGTATCCCGGTGGAAGCGTCGGTCGAAGCCACGGTGGAAGCGTGAGCCATGATGAAGTCCTTCGGCGCGAGGCGCCTTCCCTGGCATTGTTGCATATTATTGCATTATGGCAATAGCAAGGCTACAGGAAACGTGTTTTTCAAACCAGCGTTCCGGCGGGTTTGCCGGCGCCGCGGCCCACAATGCTTAACGGCATGTTTTCTGTTGAGCTTAGACAAATTCGCGATGTTTCCTTTCCCTAACATAACAAGGTCCACCACCCTCACCCCGCCAGGAGCGCTACATGAAGTCCATTCGCCAACTCGACAGCAGGCTCAAGATCCATGCCGCGTTTGCCCTGCTTTATACGGTCTTCGCCGCCCAGATGCTGTTGTCAGCCCCGGACGGCGCCGCGCCGCTGCGCGCCGGGGTCGTGCTGCCGCTCGCGGCCGGCCTCGGCCTGACAGTGGCCCTGTCGCTCTGGCTGGCGCGCGAAGCCACCCGTCCCCTGCAGGACGCCGCCCGGATGGCGCGCCGCCTGGCCGAGGGCGACTTGCGGGTACGCGCCGACACGCCCCAGCCGGGCGAAGCCGGCAAGCTGATGGGTACGCTCGCCAGCCTGGGCGGGAAGATCGCCGCGATGGTGGCCGAGGTGCGCAGCGGCGCCGAGCAGATCGGCGCCGGCAGCGGCGAGATCGCTACCGGCAACCTCGATTTATCCAGCCGCACCGAACAGCAGGCTGCCTCACTGGAAGAGACCGCTTCCTCCATGGAAGAATTGACTGCGACCGTGCGCCAGAACGCCGACCATGCGCACCAGGCCAGCAAGCTGGCGGTCTCGGCGTCGGAAGTGGCGGTCAAGGGCGGCCAGGTGGTGCTCGACGTGGTCGATACGATGGCCTCGATCAACGATTCCTCCAAACGCATCGCCGAGATCATCGGTGTGATCGACGGGATCGCCTTCCAGACCAATATCCTGGCCCTGAATGCCGCCGTGGAAGCGGCGCGCGCCGGCGAACAGGGGCGCGGTTTCGCGGTCGTCGCCTCCGAGGTACGCAACCTGGCCCAGCGCTCGGCGGCGGCGGCCAAGGAGATCAAGGCGCTGATCGACGACTCGGTGGCCAAGGTCGACGCCGGCACCGCCCTGGTCGACAAGGCCGGCAGGACCATGGAAGAAGTGGTCGCGAGCGTCAAGCGCGTGACGGGCATCATCGCCGAGATTGCCGACGCCAGTGTCGAACAGACCGCCGGCATCGAGCAGGTGAACGGCGCCATCGCCGCCATGGACCAGGCGACCCAGCAGAACGCGGCCCTGGTCGAGCAGTCGGCCGCGGCGGCCGCCTCGGTACGCGACCAGGCGGCCGCCCTGGCCCGCGCCACCAGCGGCTTCGTGCGGGCCAGCGAAGCGGCGCCTGCCAAGCCCGCCCCGGCTGCCATGGTGCGCATTCCGGCGAAGCCGGCATTGCGGCCGGTGCCAGGCGCATCCCTCCGCCCGGCCACCGCCGCGAGCGGGCCCAGGAGCGTCAATCCAGGCGGGCCCGCCCGGCGCAGCGCGGCCAAGGCAGATGCGGATTGGGAAGAGTTTTAAATGCGAGGCACGATTTTCATTGAAGTATTTGAGGAAATGATTATTTTTAATGTGTAGGAGTGCTTCCTACACGGGCTCAGGCGATCATCCGATACCGGTTCAGCAGTATGAATCGCATGATTGCATCACTGAATTAACTGCTCACCCTACACAGTAGTGCGCGCAGTAGTCCAGCGAGTAAATGTATTTCAACATTGAAAGGAAATAATCATGGCCTCGAATCAAAAACGCACGCAGGGCGGCACGCCTGAGCAACACGCTGAAGCTGGCCGTCAAAGCCACAAAAACGACGGCAACAAGCAATCCGGTTCGGGCTCGGGCTCGCGCTCGGGTTCCGGTTCGGGCATGCGCGGCGGCACCCCTGAGCAGCACGCCGAAGCAGGCCGCCAGAGCCACAAGAACGACGGCAACAAGCAGTCCGGTTCGGGCTCGGGCTCGCGTTCCGGCTCGGGTTCGGGCATGCGCGGCGGCACGCCTGAGCAGCACGCCGAAGCAGGCCGTCAAAGCCACAAGAACGACAACAAGCGTTAATTCGCTGCACCCCGTCTGCTGACGCGACGGCGGTAAATAAAGGAGCCTGGCGCGCAATGCGTTCCGGGCTTTTTTTATTATCGATCCAGGAAACGCGATTTAACCGGCATATCGGATATTTGCAAATAAGCGGAATTTTGCAAATGTTTTATTGTCGAGTTAACTCGACTGCAAATACTATTTGCAAGCAATCACTGATCGCTTTATTCAATACCGTAACCGGCATTTTCCGATTGCGCGAGTTTGATTGCGGCGCGACGCCGCCGCCGGACCGATAAAAAAAGCAGAAAGCCGAGCACCGGCTTCCACCGCCGCAGCGATGAAGACGGTGCCGGCCGCGCCGGGTTGCTGCCCTCAGATATTGCGCAGGATCGCGCCCTTGGGCGGCGCGAAATCGGCGACGTCGTCGATCATGCGCGCGGTTTTCGCGTCGCGCGAGTTCAGGTGCAGGTCGGAGTACTGGTGGATACCCCACTGCTCGGGCGTCAGTTCGATGTGCTTGCGCAGGATGGATTCGGTGCGCGCATCGTCGGCACGCAGGCCCTCGACGATGATGTTGAGCGCATCCGGCCGCGAGCCGGGCGAGGCGGTGGCGTGCGACTTGTGCACCATGAAACGCGCCGTCTCGCTGGCGTAGCGCTTCGTACCGGCCAGGTACATGATGACGGCGATCGAGGCGACCGCCCCGCCGTTGTACATGACGAATTCGACGGGCGCATTCGACATGAAGTTATATAGGCACAGGCCGTCGCTGACGTAGCCGCCATTCGACTGCACCAGCACGTGCGCACGCTCGATACCGTCCTCGGTCATATGGCCGACCGCTTCGAACACCCGGTGCACCATGTCGCTGTTGACGTCGCCCGACAGCGTGAACCAGGCTTCCTTGCCGTGTTTGGTTTGATCTTCGCTCATAGTCTTTTTCTACCCGCAAAGTGACGGCCCCAGTGTAACAAATGGAGGAAAAAGCCCGCGCGCACGCCCTCCAACGGTGCGCGCCCCCTCCTTTTGTTGACAGCGGTTCAAGGCTCGCATATTCTCCACGGTCTTGACCGGGAGAGCGCAGATTCACGCTGCCGCCGAAGGGGCATCACCCAAAAACTCTCAGGCAAAAGGACCGGTCAGGGGTCGGCGCGCGATGCGGGCCGGACCAACTCTGGAGAGTGGCCAAACGGCCCACCGAAGGGGCAGGCGGACATCCGCTATCTCTCAGGTACCAAGGACAGAGGGGCGCGCAGCGCACGTTCGGCCGCATCGGCGGACGACGTGCAGCTCCCCTATTCATCTGCCCTGAGGACACCATGACGCTCAAAGCGACCCCGCTCAATTCCGCACACCGCGCACTCGGCGCCAAGATGGTCGATTTCGGCGGTTGGGACATGCCGGTCAACTACGGTTCGCAGATCGAAGAACACCACGCCGTGCGCCTGGACGCCGGCATGTTCGACGTCTCGCACATGTGCGTGGTCGACCTCGAGGGCGCCAACGCGCGTTCCTTCCTGCGCGGCCTGCTGGCCAACAACGTCGACAAGCTGCAGACCCCGGGCAAGGCGCTCTACTCGGCCATGCTCAATCCCGAGGGCGGCGTGATCGACGACCTGATCGTCTACTTCTTCCGTGAAGACTGGTTCCGCCTGGTCGTGAACGCCGGCACCGCCGAGAAGGACGTGGCCTGGATGCGCCAGCAGAACGACGCCACCAACAGCGGCCTGGCCATCACCCAGCGCCGTGACGGCCGCAGTGAGAAAGGCGACGCGATCGCCCTGGTCGCCGTGCAGGGCCCGAACGCCCGCGCCAAGGTGTGGCAGGTGCTGCCGCAGGCCCAGGCCGCGACCGAAGCGATGAAGCCCTTCAACGTCGCGATCGTCGCCGACACGCCCTTCGGCGAAGCCATGGTCGCGCGCACCGGCTACACCGGCGAAGACGGCTTCGAGATCGGCGTGCCCGCGACCCAGGTAGAAAACCTCTGGAATGCCCTGCTCGCCGCCGGCGTCAAGCCGGCTGGCCTGGGCGCACGCGACACCCTGCGCCTGGAAGCGGGCATGAACCTCTACGGCCAGGACATGGACGACAACGTCAACCCGCTCGACGCCGGCCTGGGCTGGACCGTCGACCTGGTGTCGGAACGCGACTTCATCGGCAAGGCGGCGCTGCAGGCGAAAGGCCAGCAGGCGCAGTTCGTCGGCCTGATCCTGCGCGAAAAAGGCGGCATCCTGCGCGCCCACCAGAAGGTCGTGGCAAGCTCCGGCAATGTCGGCGAAATCACCAGCGGCACCTTCAGCCCGACCATGCAGCAGGCGATTGCGCTGGCGCGCGTGCCGATGGATGTGCAGGTCGGCGACACCGTCCACGTCGAGATCCGCGACAAGAAGCTGGCCGCCTCCGTGGTCAAGCTGCCATTCGTCCGCAACGGCAAGGTGCTCGCCGCCTGAACCGCCTATGCTGGCGCATATCCCGGCGCATATCCAGATTTATAATTACACCTCATCCCAACCAGGAGCCCCTTACATGAACATCCCAGCCGACCTGAAATACACCGAGTCCCACGAGTGGGTCCGCCTCGAAGCCGACGGCACCCTGACCGTCGGCATCACCGAGTACGCACAGGACGCCCTGGGCGACATCGTGTTCGTCGAACTGCCGCAGGTCGGCAAGTCCTTCACCGCCGGCGACGACGCCGCCGTGGTCGAGTCGGTGAAAGCCGCCAGCGACATCTACGCGCCGGTCTCGGGCACCGTCACCGCCGTCAACCAGCCGGTCGCGGACGCCCCGGACTCGATCAACCAGGATGCCTACGGCGCCTGGCTGTTCAAGCTGCAACCGAGCGACCCGAACGCGATCAACGGCCTGATGGATGCCGACGCCTACGGCAAGACCACCGACCACTGATCGGTTCTTGAAATCGGTGCGCCAGTCCCCAACTGGCGCACCGGCGCCAATCCGGCGCCACCCCAGCTCCACCAGATTCCCAATCCTTTGGCGCTCCAAGCGCGCCAGCTCTTTCGGCCTCTACCATGACCCGCACCAGCCTCACCCAACTTGAAGCACGCGACGCGTTCATTCCGCGCCACATCGGTCCCTCCGAATCCGAACAGGCAGCCATGCTGTCGACCCTCGGCTACGCATCGCGCGCCGCGCTGATCGACGCCGTCGTCCCCGCGAACATCCGCCGCAAGGACACGCTCGACCTGGGCCAGTTCGTCGAGCCGCGCAGCGAAGAAGACGCGCTCGCCACGCTCAAGGCACTGGCGTCGAAGAACAAGGTCATGAAGTCGATGATCGGCCAGGGCTACTACGGCACCCACACCCCGAAGGTCATCCTGCGCAACATCTTCGAGAACCCGGCCTGGTACACCGCCTACACGCCCTACCAGCCCGAGATCTCGCAGGGCCGCCTGGAAGCGATCCTGAACTTCCAGCAGATGATCACGGATCTCACCGGCATGGGCATCGCCAACTCGTCGATGCTGGACGAAGGCACCGCCGCCGCCGAAGCCATGACCCTGCTGCAGCGCGTCGGCAAGTCGGCCTCGAAGGTGTTCTACGTGGCCGACGACGTGCTGCCCCAGACCCTGGAAGTGGTCCAGACCCGCGCCAAGCCGATCGGTGTCGAAGTGCGCGTGATCGCGGCGGGCGAGATCGAGAAGCTCGCAAAGGGTAATGAAATGAGCTGCTTCGGCGTGCTGCTGCAGTACCCGGGCGTGAACGGCGAAGTGCGCGACTACCGCGCCGCCGTGGAGCACCTGCACGCTGCTGGAGCAATGGTCGTCGTCGCCGCCGACCTGCTGGCCCTGACCGTGCTGGAAGCACCGGGCACCTGGGGCGCCGACGTGGTCGTCGGCAACAGCCAGCGCTTCGGCGTGCCGCTCGGTTTCGGCGGCCCGCACGCCGGCTACCTGGCCACCCGCGACGAATTCAAGCGCTCGATGGCCGGCCGCCTGGTCGGCGTCACCGTCGACGCCCAGGGCAACCAGGCCTACCGCCTGGCGCTGCAGACCCGCGAACAGCACATCCGCCGCGAAAAGGCGACCTCGAACATCTGCACCGCCCAGGTGCTGCTGGCCGTGATGGCCGGCATGTACGCGGTCTACCACGGCCCGCAGGGCCTGAAGCGCATCGCCCAGCGCGTACACCGCCAGACCGCGATCCTGGCCGCCGGCCTGAAGTCGCTCGGCGTCGAGGTACTGAACACGACCTGGTTCGACACCCTGACGGTCAAGGGCGATGCGCAAGCGCTGCACGCCGCCGCGGCAAGCTCCGGCGTCAACCTGCGCCGCATCGACGACAACCACGTCGGCGTGTCGCTGGACGAGACCACCACCCGCGACGACCTGGCCCTGCTGTTCGCCATCTTCGGCAACGGCAAGGAAGGTGGCAAACTCGTGGACATCGACTCGCTGGATTCGGACGCCCAGGACGCCTACCCGGCCGCCCTGGCGCGCAGCACCGCCTACCTGACCCACCCGACCTTCAACCGCTACCACGCCGAGCACGAGATGCTGCGCTACCTGCGTTCGCTGGCAGACAAGGACCTGGCGCTGGACCGCACCATGATCCCGCTGGGTTCGTGCACCATGAAGCTGAACGCGACCTCGGAGATGATCCCGGTCACCTGGCCCGAGTTCTCGAACATCCACCCGTTCGCACCGGAAGACCAGACCGTCGGCTACCGCGAAATGATCGGCCAGCTCGAAGCCATGCTGTGCGCCGCCACCGGCTACGCCGCGATCTCGCTGCAGCCGAACGCCGGCTCGCAGGGTGAATACGCGGGCCTGCTCGTCATCCAGAAATACCACGAGTCGCGCGGCGAAGGCCACCGCAACATCTGCCTGATCCCGTCCTCGGCGCACGGCACCAACCCGGCGTCGGCCAGCATGGTCGGCATGAAGGTCGTGGTCACCGCCTGCGACGAGAACGGCAACGTCGACCTGACCGACCTGAAGGCCAAGGCCGAGCAGTACAGCAAGGACCTGGCCTGCGTGATGGTCACCTACCCGTCGACCCACGGCGTGTTCGAAGAGGGCATCCGCGAACTGTGCGAGATCGTGCACCAGCACGGCGGCCAGGTGTATGTCGACGGCGCCAACATGAACGCGATGGTCGGCGTGGCCGCACCGGGCGCCTTCGGCGGCGACGTCAGCCACCTGAACCTGCACAAGACCTTCTGCATTCCGCACGGCGGCGGCGGCCCCGGCGTCGGCCCGATCGGCGTCGGCGCCCACCTGGCCCCGTTCCTGCCGAACCAGTTATCGACCGGCTACGTCCGTAACGAAGCGGGCATCGGCGCGGTGAGCGCGGCGGCCTACGGCTCGGCCTCGATCCTGCCGATCTCGTGGATGTACATCGCGATGATGGGCGCGGAAGGCCTGACCGCCGCGACCGAGACCGCGATCCTGAACGCCAACTACATCGCGCGCCGCCTGGCCCCGCACTACCCCGTGCTGTACACCGGCCACGACGGCCTGGTCGCGCACGAGTGCATCATCGACCTGCGCCCGCTGCAGGACAAGACCGGCATCAGCAACGAAGACGTGGCCAAGCGCCTGATGGACTTCGGCTTCCACGCCCCGACCATGAGCTTCCCGGTCCCGGGCACGCTGATGATCGAGCCGACCGAGTCGGAATCGAAGGCCGAGCTGGACCGCTTCATCGAGGCGATGATCACCATCCACGCCGAGATCGTGAAGGTCGAGCGCGGCGAGTACGACAAGATGGACAACCCGCTCAAGGGTGCTCCGCACACCGCGGAAGTGGTCACCGCCGACGACTGGCAGCACACCTACACCCGCGAGGTGGCGGCCTTCCCGGTGGCCTCGCTGCGCAAGAAGAAGTACTGGCCGCCGGTCGGCCGCGCCGACAACGTCTACGGCGACCGCAACCTGTTCTGCGGCTGCGCGCCGATCAGCGATTACGAGTAATTCCTCGCTGAGGTGATGTGAAAAGCCCCGCCGCGCGCAAGCGCCGGCGGGGCTTTTTTATGGACGGCGACCGGACGTAGGGTGGGCGCCCCGTGCCCACGCGTAAACGATGAGCAGACGCTGCGCTTCATGAATGCCGACACGACGCAGGCGTCACGCGTGGACAAACGCGGCGCTTCATGAACGCCAACACGACGCAGGCGTCACGCGTGGGCACGGGGCGCCCACCCTACGGATCAATCCCGCCGCGACGCCAGGTGCAGATGCGGCCGCGCATGCTTGCGCCGCTCCCCGCCAGCCGGCGGCTGCGCGCCGGCTTCGGTCACCAGGCGCGACCAGTTACGTACGGCGCTCTGCTTTTCCTCGGGCGGCGGCGCATCCACGCTCACCGCCTCGTCGAGGCGGAAGGCGGCCACCGCGCGCGACAGGGTCAGTGCCTGCATCTGCAGGGTGCGCGCCGCGTCCGCCGCTTCCTCGACCAGGGTCGAGTTGCGCTGCGTGACCTGGTCCATCTGCACGATCGCCTCGCTCACTTCGTTCAGGCCGCTGGCCTGCTCGGCGCTGGCCGAACTGATCTGGCTGATGATGTCGCCCACCTGCTGCACCGACATTGCGATCGTCGCCATGCTGCTGCCGGCCTGGGCCGCGCAGGCGGTGCCGCCCTCGATCTCGGCCACCGACTGCGCCACCAGCTCGCGGATCTCGCGCGCCGCCGCGCCGGTACGCAGCGCCAGCGTGCGCACGTCGGCCGCCACCAGGGCGAACTCGCGGCCGCCCTCGCCCGCGCGCGCCGCCTCGAGCGCGGCGTTCAGCGCCAGCGTGCCGGTCTCGATGGCGATCGCGTCGATCTGGCCGACGATGTCGTCCACCCGGCGCGCGCTGCCCTTGACCGACTCCATCGTCGTCACCAGGCGGTCGACCACGCTTTCACCCTGCTGCGCCACGTTCGTGGCCGAGGCGGCAAGGCGGTTCGCCGCCTGCGCGCTGTCGGCGGTCTGGTTGACGGTGGCGGCCAGCTCCTGCATCGAGGAGGCCGTGTGTTCGAGCGAACTGGCGCGGAACACGGCGCGCGTGGTCAGGTTCAGGTTGCCCAGGGCGATGTCGCGCGAGGCGCTGCCGATCGAGCGCGCCGACTCGAGGATGGTGCGCAGCGTGAAGTTCAGGTTGCGGATGCTGGCGTCGAGCGCGCGCGAGGTCTCGGCGATCTCGTCGTTGCCGTAGACCCGGTCCTTGACCGTCAGGTCGCCGCTCGCCAGGTCGACGGCCGCCGCGCCGATGCTGCGGATCTCGAGCAGCAGGGCGCGCCGCACCGCCATCGTGATGCGCAGCGACACCGCCACCGCCAGCAGGATCACGCAGGGCATCACCCAGGTCATCATGCGAAAATCGGCCGCCGCGCTGTCCGAGGCTGCGCGCGACAGCGCCTGCTCCAGTTCCGACAGTTCGGTCAGGCGCTGGGCGACCACGGTGAAGGCGCTGTCGGCCTTGCTCATGGCGTTCGCCCCGATCGACTGGTCGTCGCGCACGATCTCGAGCACGTCGCGCACGGCCGCCGTGTAGACGCGGTAGGCCTCGGCTGCCTGTTCCACGTAGCGGCGCTCGGCGCTGCCGGCCTGGGTCATGCGCGCGACCCGCGCCAGCCCGTCTTCCGTGACGCGGTGCTGGCGGTGGATCTCGCGGATCAGCGGCTCGATCCGCTTCTTCGGGAAGCTCCCGCCTATCCAGGTCTGGAGCTGGTAGACCTGGGCATGCCCGCGCTGGGCCGCCACCACCAGCTCGCTGGCCGCGCGCATGTGCGCCGCGCGCTGGTGGACGATGACTTCGAGCGAATCGTTCTGGCGCACCATCGCATACCAGGCGCCGCTCGAGAGCAGCACCAGCAGGACCAGCACGACCGCGGGGGCAAGCAGCAGCTTGGGGCCGATTTTCAGACGCGCGAGCATGATCTGGCCGAGGGAGCAAGGGATGGGAACACGGCCGGGCCGGCCGCGGCGGGGAAGCACTGGAAGATCGTCATAGGGCCCTCGATGTCGGCAACGCGCGGAATTTCTTCAACGCATTTGACCAATCTACGGCATCGCCCCGGCCCGGCTCTTGCGGAAAATCAAGACCGTCCGCGCCGGGGCGACCGGGCGTGGCGCCATGGACAATTGCGTGGGCGCAGTTAAACTAGCGGCATGAAGATTGCCGTCCACCTGGCCCGGCACCGGCGCCTGCTGGCGTTGGGCGGCCTGTCCCTGTTGCTGCACCTGCTCGTATTGGCCTGGATCGCTCCGCGCCTGGACGCCGCGGCGTACGATGCGGCGGGAACGCCGATCGCGCTGCGCCTCCAGCGCGTGGCGCCACCGGCAGACGTCGCGCCCGAGCCTGCCGTCCAGCCGGCCTTGCCCTCCCCGCCGCCCCGGCCGGCAAGCCAGGTCGCGCCGCCCACGTCTACTGCCCTGCCGCCGCTGCAGCCACTGCTGCCCGCGCCTTCCGGCTCGCCGTCCGCAGCCGTGTCCGAAGCCACGGCGGACGATCCAGCACCCGGCGCCGCGCCGCTGCAGATGCCCGGCCGCTACCTGGTGCGCATGCCGCCCTCGGCGCGCCTGCGCTACAGCATGAGCCGCGCCCTTCCCGGCCGTCCGCCGTCGGATGAAGGCGAAGCCCAGCTCGTCTGGGAAGCGGAAGGCGGACACTACCAGTTGCGCGTCGAGGGCGTGCTCGGCCTGCTGGAAAGCGAAGGCGGCGGCGATGATGCCGGCATCGCGCCAAGCCTGGCCAGCGAGCACCAGCAAGACGGCAGCGACCGCATCACCCGTTTCGACCGCGCGGCCGGACGCATCGAGTTCGAGGCCGGCGCCGGGAGCGCGCCGCTGCACCTGGGCAGCCAGGACCGGGCCTCGGTGCTGATGCAGCTCGCGGGCATGGGGCTGGCCCAGCCGGAGCAGATGCAGGACGTGATCGAGATCGTGGTCGGCGGCCCGGGCGGCGCCCAGGTCGCACGCTTCCGGGTGCTGGGCCGCGAAGAACTGGCGACCGGCGCCGGCAGGCTGGCCACGGTGCGCCTGGCCGAACTGGCCGGGCCGCGCATGCCCAGGCTGGAGCTGTGGCTGGCGCCCGGATACAACTGGATGCCGGTGCAGCTGCGCGTCACCGAGCCCGACGGCACGGTGGCGAACCAGGTCCTGTCGCAGGCCGAGACCGCCCCGGCGCCGCCGGCGCAGGCCATGTGAGGCGCGATCGATAAACGGGCGTTCAGAAAGTCATCTCGAGCGTGGTGCGCAGCTTGACGCTCTCCGGATAATCCCAGCGGCGCCTTTCCGTGCCCGCGGCCGGATCCGTATAGCTTGGCTCGAAGACATTGTGCTCCCCAAGCAGGTTCGAGGCCACCACGCGCAGCTGCAGCTTCGGATTGAACTTCCATACGGCATAGGCCTCGAGGTCGGTGCGCGCCTCGCTGTAGAAACCGCGGTTCGCCGCCACCCGCACCTGCCCGCCGCGCCGGTGCGCCACGCTGCCGCCCGCCGACAGCGCGCCGCGCTTGTAGTCGATCCCCAGGTTGGCGGTGAGCGGCGTCTGCTGCTCCATGCGGTTGTTCGGGCCGGGCACCGATTCCACGCGCGACCAGTTGCGGCTCACGCTGGCGCGCAAATCGATGCTGGGCGCGCCCTCGACCAGCGCGGCCAGCGGAAAGCGCGTTTCCAGCTCCAGGCTGCGCATCTCGGCGCGGTCCTCGTTCGCCGGCGTGAAGAGCCAGCGCAGGCCGTCGAAATAGATGCGGTTGCTGGTGTAGTTGTCGATGCGGCGCAGCGCGCCGCTGAGCGAGACCATCGCCCCTTGGGCCCAGTAGTGTTCCCAGGCAGCGTCGATGCCCCAGGCCAGTTCCGGCTTGAGGTGCGGGTTGCCCTGGTAGTCGGCCTCGGTGGCGCTGTTGTTCTCCCATGCGTAGCGGCGCGGCACCAGGCTGTAGAGGTCCGGCGCCTTGTAGGTGCGGCTCACGGCCAGGCGCAGCTGGTCGCTCTGCCCCTCCTTCTCGCCCGGCAGCTTCCACAGGCTCTGGAAGACCGGGCTCAGGACACTCGACCTCACCCGGGCCGGTTCGAAGGTGTTGCCGGTCACGCGGGTGCGCACGCCTTCCCAGCGCGCGCCCAGGTAGACCGACCAGCGCGGGTTGAGCGTCCATTCGTCCTGGGCATACACGGCGGCGCGCGCCACCCGCGCCGCGAAGGTCTCGTCGGGCGGCTGGCCGGGCGGCAGGACCCGCACCGTGTCGCGCTCGGCGCGCAGGTCCTCGCTGGCGTTGAAGCCCAGGTCCCAGCCCAGCGCGAGCAGGTGGCCGCCCTCGAAGGCGCGCGCGTACTTGCCGGTGCTGCTGGCGCCTTTCGCATGAGTCTCGGTGAACACGCTGCCGTTCGTGGCGGCGCGTCCCAGGCTATCGGCGCCGATGCGGCGCACCAGGGTCTTCCGGCGCGTGCCCTCGAGGCCGAGCCTGGCCTCGAGCTTCGCGCCGGACGCCAGGCCATGGGTCCAGCGCAGGTCGGACTTGAGCATCCTGTCGTCGAACTCGCCGAAGGTCAGCAGGTCCGGCACCGGGGGCGGATTGCCGGACCGGGTCGCTACCCGGGCATGGCCGTTGTTGCGGAAGCTTCCGCCGTTGGCCAGGCTCTCCCACTCGACGGTGTCGCCGCTCTCCAGGGTCCAGTTGAAGCGCGGGGCGAGGTTCAGGCGGTTCATGCGCCCGCGCTCGGCCAGCGCGGTGCTCCGGTAGGTGTCGACCACGCCGTCGGGCCGGGTGTTGCGCTCGTAGGCGGTCGATTCGCGCGCGAGCCCGTCATGGTTGCCGCTGGCCGAGAACGACCAGGACGACCGCTCCCCACGGTCGGCCAGCTGGGTACTGAAGGTCGGCCCGCGAAACTCGTCCGAGAGCAGGTAACCCAGCTTCGCTTCGCGCTCGCGCTTGCGCGCCTTCTTGCGCAGCACGATGTTGATGGTGCCGGCCACCGACTCGGTCGGGAACTCGGCCGTCGCCGCGCGTAGCACCTCGATGCGCTCGATCGTCTCGGGCGCCAGGGTGTCGAGGGTGAAGCCGGCCGGCGTGCGTTCGCCGTCCAGCAGGATCTGGGTATAGCCCTCGCCGAGGCCGCGCATGCGCACCTGGGCATCGCGCCCGGCGCCGCGCGTCACCGTCACGCCGGGGATGCGCCTGAAGAGATCGAACACGCTGGTGTCGCCGTAGCGCTCGATTTCCTCGCGGCCGACCACGATGCGCGTCGCCGTGTCGTCGCGGCGCGGATCGTAGCTGGCCGCGCCGCCCTTGACTTCGACCCGGGCGACCGGCCCGTCCGGCGCGGACTGCTGGGCGTAGGCCGGGACGGGCAGCCCGGCGATGAACAGGTACAGATGACAACGACGCGGCAATCCCATGCACCAACCTCCGGAAGCAGTTATTCGTTTGGTAAGAACAACTATATTCCAGTCGGTCGCATCGTGCAAACAGTGTGACGAACTATTTGTTGCTAGGTAGTGGTAATAATGAATTCCACATCAAAGCAAGCGATTCTCGTCGTCCGGAAACGGCGCCCATGAAAAAACGGACCCACATGAGTCGTGGATCCGTTTCCATGGCAGTGCCGCCGAATCGATCAGTCCAGCTTGGCCGCGTGCTCGCGCGTCGCGTGGAAGGTCAGCTTCGGCCAGCGTTCCTGGGTCAGGCGCAGGTTCACGCCCGAGGTCGCCAGGAAGGCCAGGTTGCCGGCGGCGTCATAGGCCACCTGGTGGCCGAGCTGGTTCTCGAAGTCGGCCAGCGCCTTCTTGTCGTCGCTCGACACCCAGCGCGCGCTGCTGATGCTGGACGATTCGAACACCGCATCGACGCCGTACTCGTTCAGCAGGCGGCTCGCCACCACCTCGAACTGCAGCACGCCGACCGCGCCCAGGATCAGGTCCGAGCCCAGCACCGGCTTGAACACCTGCACCGCGCCCTCCTCGCCCAGCTGCTGCAGGCCCTTGTGCAGCTGCTTGATCTTCAGCGGATTACGGATGCGCACCGTGCGGAACAGGTCCGGGGCGAAGTAAGGGATGCCGGTGAAGGTCAGCAGCTCGCCTTCCGAGAAGCTGTCGCCGATCTGCATGTTGCCGTGGTTCGGCAGGCCGATGATGTCGCCGGCGTAGGCTTCCTCGACCTGCTCGCGCGAGGAGGCCATGAAGGTCACCACCGAGGACAGCTTCACGTCGCGGCCAAGGCGCAGGTGCTTGACCTTCATGCCCTTCTCGAAGCGCCCCGAGCACACGCGCAGGAAGGCGATGCGGTCGCGGTGGGCCGGGTCCATGTTGGCCTGGATCTTGAACACGAAGCCCGAGAACTTCGGCTCTTCCGGGTTCACCGCGCGCACGGTGGCGTCGCGCTCGCGCGGGCCCGGGGCCCAGTCGACCAGGGCCGACAGGATCTCGCGCACGCCGAAGTTGTTGATCGCCGAGCCGAAGAACACCGGGGTCTGCACGCCCGACAGGAAGCGCTCCAGGTCGAAGGGATGCGAGGCGCCATGCACCAGCTCCACTTCCATCTTGAGCTGCTCGATCTCGAGCGGGAACATCTCGGCCAGCTTCGGGTTGTCGATGCCCTTGACGATCTCGAAGGCGCCATCGGCCTTTTCCTCGCCGGCCTTGAACAGCATGATCGTATCGTTCAGCAGATGATACACGCCGCGGAAGTTCTTGCCCATGCCGATAGGCCAGGTCACCGGCGCGCACTCGATCTTCAGCACCGATTCCAGTTCGTCGAGCAGCTCGAGCGGATCGCGGGTTTCGCGGTCGAGCTTGTTCATGAAGGTGACGATCGGGGTGTTGCGCATGCGGCAGACCTCGAGCAGCTTGATGGTCTGCTCTTCCACGCCCTTGGCGGCGTCGATCACCATCAGCGCCGAGTCGACGGCGGTCAGCACGCGGTAGGTGTCTTCCGAGAAGTCCTGGTGGCCCGGGGTGTCGAGCAGGTTGATCACGTGGTCGCGGAATTCGAACTGCATCACCGAGGACGCGACCGAGATGCCGCGCTGCTTCTCGATGTCCATCCAGTCGGAGGTCGCATGGCGGCCGCTCTTGCGGCCCTTGACGGTGCCGGCGAGCTGGATCGCGCCCGAGAACAGCAGCAGCTTCTCGGTCAGGGTGGTTTTACCGGCGTCCGGGTGGGAGATGATGCCGAAGGTGCGGCGGCGCGCGACTTCGCGGGCGATCGTGCCGCCCTGGCGGGCCGCGCCTGCGGCCGCGGTATCGGTTGCCTCGGCGTTCGCGCCGTCCGTGGCAAGGATGTCAAGTTCGTTGGACATAGTCGAGCCCCAGTGGCCCCAATGAAGAAAACCCTCGATTTTACCGATTCCGGGGGCTGCCGTGTGAAATGAATGGGGCGCGGGGCCGCCGGCTGGTGCAGGCGTAGGGTGGGCGCCCTGTGCCCACGCGTGAAGTCTGCGTCGTGCTGGCGTTCATAAAGCGCCGCGTCTGCTCATCGTTCACGCGTGGGCGCGGGGGCGCCCACCCTACGCCTCCCTGCCCGGCCGTTCACTCCCGTACCCGTCGCCAGCCGGCGCGCGAGGCGCCTTCGGACTGCGCCGGCGCCACGCCCGAGGTGATGGTGTTGCCGTCGGCAGTCGTGGTGATCATCTTCAGGGCGCCGGAAGGCAGGCGCACGATGATGAAGCCGACCGCGGCCGAGGCGTTCGACAGGGTCTGGCCGGCGATCGTGTAGCTCGTTCCCGTGCTGTCCTTGACGACCTGGCCGAGCGGCTCGCCGGTACAGACGTTGAGCTGGTAGACGTTGCTGGTGCCGCCCACCTTGCAGCTCGACGAGGAGCTCGGCAGGTTGGTCACGATGTTCAGGCCGCCCGAGACGATCTTCGGGTCCAGGTTCACGCGCTCGCCATCGTTCAGGTTGAAGTCCACGTACCAGCCGTGCTGGGTCGACAGGTCGACGGCGCCGCTGATCGAGTAGGCGGTGCTGGTGCCGCTGATCTTCCTCAGGGTCTGCTGCGCCATCTTCGACACGCCGCGCCACTCGGATTCGGGAATGGTCGCGCCCGCATCCTTGAGCACGTAGGCGCTCTGCACGTCGGTGTTGCCGATGTCGACCTGGTCGAGCAGGCGTCCGGTGCCGTAGGCCACCACCCGCTCGAGCCTGGTGCTCTGGCTGCCGTCCTCGGCCACGCTGGCGACCTGGCACATGGTCACGTCCGGGCGCGTGGTGATCGGCTGGCCGCCGCCGCTGCCGCCCATCTTCAGGACCGTCTGGTTGCCCGCGGTGGTGAAGTCGAAGCGCCACATGAAGCCGTCGTTGTCGCCGCCGTAGACATAGGTCACCAGCGGATCGGTGTTCGGATTGCTGCTGATGGCCGTGATGCGCGCGAAGCCCGATGGGTTCTGGACATAGTCCCGTTTCGGGTCGGTGGCGGGCGTTGCGACCTTGGACAGCACGCGGCCGGTGGCGATGTCGACCACGTAGAGAATGCCCCTGCCGTTGCCCACGCCGACGCCGTCGGTGCCGGGGATGTTGTTGTAGCCCGAGGTCAGGAACACCACCCAGTGCTCGACGTTGCCGGCGTCCTTCCAGGTGCCGAACTGCGGATTGCCGAAGGACAGGCCGAGATCGGCGTCGTAGTTGATGCCGCTGCACACGGCGGGATCGGCGCACAGCTCCCACAGCGCCCTCGGGCTGTCGGGATCGGTGACGTCGAGCGCATAATAACCGCGCCCGCCGGCGTTCAGGCCGGCCACCAGCACGCTGCGCCATTCGCCGCCGATCATCACGTCGGCCACCTCGGGCGAGCCGTCGGTGGTGAACTGGTGGGCCGTGCCGTAGGTCGTGCTGGCCTGCTTGTACAGCTTCTTCATCGTGATGCGCGGCGCGTAGGCCCAGATTTCCTCGCCGGTGTTGGCGTCGAAGGCGTGCAGCATGCCGTCGTTGGCTGCGGCGAACACGGTCGGCTGGCGGCTCGCGTTGTCGAGCTTGTACTGGTTGTAGCTGTCGCGCGTATACGCCTTGCGCGGGTCGCGCAGGTAGGCCGGCTTGGAGGAGGCGATATCGCCGAGCACGATCGGCAGCGGCGCCGTGAGGCCGGCGGGAACATTGCTGGTCCTCGAATAGGCGCGCAGCAGGATGTCGTTGGCATGCTGCTGCTGGCCGCGCAGCCAGTTCACGATGTTGGCGCCGTCGTTGACGATGGCGCGGTTCGCCTCCGAGAGGGTGGCGCACTGCGCCAGGGCGCTGCACTTCTCGTGGAACCAGGCCTTCTCGGCGTCGGTCATGATCTCGAACCTGAAGTCCTTCAGTCCGTCGTCGTCCGGCGGGGCCGTCGGGTCGACGCCGGCCATGAGGATGCGGCGAGTGTCGCCATCGAGGCCGACCTTGCGCCCCACCGTCTCCGACGAGTTCCAGTTCAGGTCCTTGCCGACGACGCCGGTGACGGTGTCGATTTTCTTATCCGACAGTTCGCCGTACCAGCGCACGGTGGTGAAGGTGGCCGAGAAGATGTCGTTGTCCTGCTGCGAGATGTTCGGGGTCGAGGTCGCCGCCGCGGCCGCCGCGCCGATCTTCACCTCGATGTTCGACAGGGCCGCGCGCAGGCCCTGGATCACCTGCAGCGGATCGGAGGCGCTGAAGTACTTGCCGTGGCCGTTGATGGCCGCGTGCCACAGGTCGTCCACACGCGACTGGTAGGCCGCGCCGCCGTCGTCGATGTTGGTGTACGGGTTGGGCCAGACGTAGGGGCCGTTGTTGTTCCACGGGCAGCCGGTGGAGACGCCGGTGATCAGCTTGTAGAAGTCGCTGCCGGGCTTGGGCGCCGTGTCGTACTTGTCGTCGTAGGTCATGATGCCGTCCACGCCCAGGCCGAGCGCGTAGGTGTTCATGTGCAGGCGCGTGTTTTCGCCGGCGGCGGCGGCCACCAGGCCGTCCGGCGCATTCCAGTTCTCGAGCGAGTCGCGCAGCGAGGCGACGCCGTCGTTGGAGCCGCCGTTGTACCAGTACAGGGCGACGTCGGCCAGCGAATTGGCGGCCTGGTCGCTCGGGTCGACGCAGCCCTTGGCGCGCGAGCAGAAGCGCGAGGCGCTCTCTTCCTCGTCGTTGCTGACCACGCCGTCGGCCGCGCCGCCGTTCCAGTAGCCGTCGGTGGTCACGAAAGTGAAGTTCTGCTGGCAGGCGAACTGCACCACCTCGCTGCCGGCCGCGTAGTCGTAGGGGTCGCGGTTGGCGTACATCTTGCCCACCGCATGCAGGGCCTGGCGGATCGGGGTCGAGCCGCTCGGGCTCATGCCATACAGGGCGTTGTACCAGGCGCTGCGGTCCGTGCCGGTGAAGGGCCTGGGCGGCTGGCGGATCGTGCCCTGGGCGGCGGCGGTCGAGAGCGAGACGATGCCGACGTTGTAGTTGTCCGCGATCGGCTGGAAGGCCTGGCCGACGGCGGTCTTCATCATCTGGTTGCGCGTCTTGTAGTAGGCGTACCAGTTGGCGAAGTTGGTCATCTCCTCAAGGTAGGTGCAGGTGGCGCCGGCGCAGTCGGTGCGCTTGAGGTCCTTCGGATAACTGTTGCGGGTCGGGACGATGTCGGTGCGCACGAACACCGAGGCGCCCAGCGGCGTGACTTCGGTCGGCACGCCGTCGCTGACGCCGGCGGTGGCGCCGAACTTCAGGTTGGGATCGCGGTTGTTGCCGTTGTTCGAGAGCGAGCCGAGGGCGATGTTGGCGCCGAGCATGGACATCGAGCTGGTGACCAGGCAGACGGTGGAGGTGCTGGCGGCCGCGCAGATCTCGCCGGCCGTGGCCGAGCTCGTTTTCCCGACGTAGGCCGTGACGCCGTTCGTGGTGCCGATCTTGTTCCTGATCTGGGTGGCGACCGAGGAGCTGGACGAGCCCAGGTTCAGGGTCAGCGAGCTGGAAAACAGCTGCACGCCGCCGAAGGTGATGCCGGTCAGGACTTGCTTCTTCGAGTTGTTGGCGGTGCCGCTGATGCTCAGGAGCGCGGTGACGCGGGTGCCGGAATGGACGATCAGGTCACGTCCGGCGCGGCTGCCGTCGTCGACCAGGCTGCAGGCGCCGGTCCCGACCGTCTTGCCCCTGGTGCCCGACGGGCAGCTGATCGGCACCACGCCCACGATGTTGTCGGCGGACAGGTTGATGCCGAAGCGCGAGCAGGCCGGCACGCTGCCGGTCGCGGTGCGCAGGCAGGCCGTGTACTGCTCGGCCAGCCCGGCCTTGGCGATGATCGAGGCCGCCAGCGCGGCGGCGACGGCGTTCTGCCGGGCGACGGTGTCGGTGCCGTTGGCGGCGGTGACCGCCGTGTCGGTCAAGGTGAAGGTGCCGTTCGGCGCGACCACCTGCACGCTGCTGATGGTCATCGACCCGGTATACGGCGAGGGCTTGATGGTGATGGTGCCGAACCAGTCCGGGTTGCGGTTGGGGTCGGAAAAGCGCGGGTACTTGAAGTTGCCGACGTACTTGGCCTGGCAGTTGGTCAGCGCGCGGTCGGTGCAGAAACGCACCCGCGCCGGCTCGGGATAGCCTTCGGGCGCGGCGGCGCCCACCGCCGTCACCCGGCAGTTGGTCAGCGTGGTGTCGGTGCAGTACTCGGCGACGTTGATCGTGTAGTAGTAGGGATTGCCGAGGAAGTAATCGGCCGAATAGCGGGTGGCGTTCGGATAGGTGTAGCCGGTGGTGTTGTAGCCGCAGTCCGCGCTGTCGCACCAGCGCAGGTCCGGGAAGCCCGTCGCCAGGTTGGTGCTGTCGGCCGGCCTGCCCAGCATGTCGGTCTTGTCGACACCGAAGGGGTCGGTGCTCACCGAGGTCCAGTTGGTGGTCTGCACGGCGTCCTGCGACGGGTAGGAAGTGCCGTCGGCCTTCACCGGCGGCAGGTAGCGCACCTTCGGGTTGTAGTACTGGCGGTTGAAGTCCGGGCTGTTGTAGGGAGGATCGCCGGGACGGCAGGCGCGGATGCCGTCGGCCATGGTCGCGCGTGCGCGGCAGCTGCTGGTGTCGTTGACGTAGTCGGGCGTGTAGGTGCTGGTCATCGAGCCCGAGTTGTCGTACAGGAGCATCAGGTTCGGCTTGACCGTCCCGGTGCCGCTGATGTTCAGCAGCGGCACCTGGGCGATGCTGACGGGCGCCGCCTGCGCAGAGGGCGCGGGCAGCGCCAGCAGGGCCAGCAGCAGCGGGGCAAACAGGGAAAACAGGCGATTCATGCGCGATTCCATTCTCGTTGTCCGGTCCTGTCGACCGGTTCTTGTTGGGGCCACGCGCCTCATGCGCCGATCAGCACGACCAGCTGGTTCACCACGTTGCCGCCGCGCGCGCCGGACAGGCGCGCCGTGACCACGTAGTGCACCTTCGGCGTCGATGCGAACTGCGGCGAGTCGGCCGCCAGGCTCTCGCCGGGCGACATGACGGTGCCGCCGTTCGAGCCGTTGTCGGCGGTCTGGATGCAGGCATTGCCGGCGCCGTCGTAGGGCCCGGGCAGGAGGCACAAGCGGTGCACCACGTATTCGACCTGCTGGCCTTCGTGCTCGACCGTGCGGCTGCCGTTCCAGAAGGCGCTTGATCGTGCCGTCAGCGTGGTGTCGAGGGTGGCCAGGTAGCCCTGGGCGGCCAGGTCTTCGTTCAGCAGCGCCTTGTTGGCGCCGGCCGTGTCGCTGAGCCACTTGAAGCCGGCATGCAGGCCGAAGTCGACCGCGCGGCTCTGGGCCGAATCGTAGGCCAGGTTCGAGGCCGTCAGGGTCGTCGAATTGCTCGACTTGAGCAGGTAGATGCTCGAGATGAGCATCACCAGCAGGATGATCAGCATGACCGGCAGGGCCAAGCCGCCCTGGCGGCGCGGGTGTGTATGACGCATGTTCACGGCCTCCAGCCGGCGTTGCGCAGCGGGACGATGGTTTCGAAGACGCGGTAGCGGTAGCAGCGCCAGCCGGTGTCCTCCCCGTTGGCCCCGACCTCGACCGTGATCGAGGACGCCGTCACGCCCTGCGGCACGGCGCTGGCGAAGACCACCGGCTTGGCGGTCGAGGCGTTGCAGAGCCCGTCCGCGCCGGGGCGCTCGCGTGCGGCGCTGCGCGCCACCACGGCGATGCGCAGCGCGGCGATGTGCTGGTAGTCGCCGGCGCCGCCGACGGTCGCATCGCCGTCGGCGTCGATCATGGTCGACGACCAGCGGCCCACCTGCAGCCCGTCCTGCGGCGCAAAGGCGGCGCCCGTGCGGGTGTCGAAGCCGTACTGCGCCTTGATCGACACGATGTTGTCGGCCACCGTGGCCGGCTCGGCGCCGGACCCGGCCAGGTCGGTCGAGCGCAGGCGCAGGAAGCCGTTGTCGACCGACCAGGTATGGAAGGCCAGGCCGCGGGCCGGCCCCAGGTTGAACACGCGGGTGACGCCCCCGCTGTAGTTGGCGCCGAGCGAACCGCTGTTGAAGCGGAAACCGGCGCCGCCGGCGACCATCACGTACTGCTGCTCGGGCGGCGCGGCGTGGTCGGCCGGGTCGTCCGAGATCTGCGCCAGGGCGCAGTTGCCGGCGCCGACGTTGTCGGGGGCGACCACCACCACGTCGCCGCTGTTGAAGCCGTAAGGCACGCGGTCGACGTCCAGGCGGGTGCCGCCGATGTAGTCGCTGATCACGCGCAGCGTCCCGGTGCCGCTCATCGAGCTGCCCGCATACAGGGTGATGCGGTCGGGCGCGGCGCCGCCCGACTCGATCACGACCGGCGCCAGCGGACGCACGGTGGCGGTGCCGCGCAGTGCGCTGGCGAGCTGGTAGCCGCCGCTATCGGTAAAGCGCGTGTTGCAGCCGACCAGGATCGGGTCGTTCAGGCCGAAGCCGGCCTGCTGGGCGTCGCCGCTGATCGAGAACATGGCCAGCATCCCGTTCTGCATCGAGTCCGAGCCGCCGAGGGCGTTGGCCTTGTTCTGCTCGGCGCCGGTGATCAGGCGCGTGGCGAACACCAGGGCCAGCAGGCCGATGACGACACTGACCAGGAGTTCGACCAGCGAGAAGCCGCGTTGGGAAGCACGGCGGCGCATGGGAGCACGATGCATGGGAGGACGATGCATCAGAGCGCCCCCGAGATGAAGGCGCGCACTTCGTGGCGGTTGCGCGGCGCGTCGGCCTTGCGCTGCCAGCTGATCGCGATCGCCACTTCGCTCGGGTCGGGCGCCGTGCCCTCGTCGACGCTGACCGTGATTGCCGCGCCGGGAATGCGGGCCAGGGTCTTGTCGTACCAGGCTTCCAGGCGCTCGCCCGGCTCGTCGCCGGCCGCCAGCGCGTAGTCGTCCAGGTGGGCGGAATCGGTGCTCATCACGCCCAGCAACTCTTCGGCGGCGATGGTCGCTTCGGCGCGCAGCCCGGCGTCGGACAGGGCCGAGTAGGCGCGCGCCTGCAGGCCGATGGTGCCGAGCAGGCCGATGGCCAGCAGCACGGCGGCCAGCAGCGCTTCGATCAGGGAGACGCCGGCCTGGCGGCGCATGGAGTGGGATCTGACGGCGTGGGTTCTCATGGCGGGCACCTGCGGGAATCGGTGTCGGGCGCGTCGGGCTGGCATTTGGTGGCGACGCCGGCCAGGGTCAGCACCACGGCGGCCGGCCTGAAGTCGTCTTCGTGCCCGCTGGCCGGTTCGAGGTCGATGCGTTCGATGCGCGGCGCCACCGAGGTGTCGACCCAGCCGACCGGTGTGAAATACACGGCTTCGGCGTCGTCGGGCCCGAGCGTCTGGACCAGCACGTCGGTGCCCGGCAAGGCATCGGCCCGGCGCAGCACGGACTTGAAGCCGGCCTCGCCTTCGGGATCGAGCCCGGCCGGGGCCGCCGTGCTCGACCAGTCGCCGCTGTCGTCGTTGCAGGGGGTATCGGGACGCGGGAAGCAGATGTCGACCTGCCAGTCGCGCTGGCCGTTGGCGGGGTTCGCGCTCAGCACCAGGCGGCTGGCGCTGTTGTGCGAGAGCGCCTGGGCGCGCGCCAGCGCGAAGCCTTCGGCATAGAACTGGGCGGCGGAGGCGGCGCGGCTGGCATTGACCCAGGCGGCCATGCGCGGCGCGCCGAAGGCGAGCAGCCCGGCGACGATCGCCAGCGCGATCAAGGATTCGAGCAGCGTGAAGCCGGCGACACGCCGCATCGGTGCGCTCATTCGCTGCACTTGCCGCCCTTGTCGCTGACCCAGCAGGTTTCGCTGGTGTCCCAGCCATCCGGCGCGGCGGTGGTCGCGCGGTTGCCGCTCTGGTCGATCGTGAAGGCGAAGCCGGCGGCGCCGTTGCGGCCGGTGGCGGTCACCGTGTAGGAAGTTTCGTCGGCAGCGCTCAAGGCGTAGGTGAAGTTCTCGGTCGCGGCCGGCAGCACGCCCGCGCCGGCGGCGTCGAGATCCTCGTAGGTGCGTTCGTTGGCCCAGAACTGCTCGGCCAGCGGCTGCACGCCGGCCAGGCCGGAATAGGCATCGGTCAGCCGCGTGCGCAGCACGTAGTTGCCGTAGGCCGGCACCGCCACCGCGGTCAGGATGCCAACGATGACCAGGGTGATCAGCAGTTCGATGAGCGTAAAGCCAGCCTGGCGTTTCATGGGTTCCTCGATTGGGCGCAGCGCGCGGAAAGAAAAGTTGCCGTAGGAGAATAATAGCGGAGAAAGCTTGCATTACCCTGAGGAAATGCTGACAAAATCCTGACAGATGAACGCCTGAAACGCCTGCCTATGACGCCGCTTGCAACAATTGCTGCGCCAGCAGCTGGGCATGCGGCGTCAGGCGCGCGAAGTCGCGGGCGCACAGGTAGAGCCGGCGCACGGCCCAGTCTTGCGCCAGCGGCAGGATGGCGAGGTCGCGTCGGATGGTCCTGGCCAGGGCGCCGGACATGATCGACACGCCGATCCCGGCCTCGACATGCATGCCCACGTGTTCGGTGCTGCGCAACTGGATGCGGTAGTCGAGCTGGCGTCCCAGGCGCGCGGCGCGTTCGGCCAGGTGGGTCTCGAGCGCGGTGTCCTTCATACCCACGATGGGCTCGGCGAGGATATCGGCGAACACCACTTTTTCCTGCCGGGCCAGGCGGTGCGTGCGGCTGACCACCACGAACAGCTCGTCGCTGGCGATCAGGTGGGTCTGCAGCATGCCCAGGTCGGTGACGTCGGCGACGATGCCGAGGTCGGCGCGCTTGTCCACCAGGGTCTGGACGATCTCGGTGCTGGGCCGCTCTTCCAGGTCGATCGACAGGTCCGGGTAGGTCGCCAGGAAGCGGCACAGCTGGGGCGGCAGGAAGGATGCCATGGCGGCGGTATTCGATAACAGGCGGACGCGGCCTTTCAGGCCGGTGGCATAAGTGCGCAATTCCCCGCGCATCTGTTCGACCTGGCCGAGGATGGCGCGGGCGTGCCGCACCAGGGCTTGGCCGGCGGCGGTGGCGCGCACGCCGCGCCGGTTGCGTTCCAGCAGCGGCGCTCCGAGCACCTCTTCCATGCCGGCGATGCGCTCACTGACCGAAGCCAGGGCCAGGTGCATGGCGCGTGCGCCGCCGGTCAGGCTGCCGCATTCGACGACGCTCAGGAAGAGCCGCAGGTCGGTCAGGTCAAAGCGCATCGCATCGGTCCCTGTCTTCGGAAAATCCGAAGTCTAGCACCGGAATTGCCAGATTGCCAATCGCCACACCGCTGCCTAAGATCGGTGCATGAACACGATGCTTCTCACATTTTTTGCTGGGATGCTTGCCGGCGCGATGAACGCGCTGGCCGGCGGCGGTTCTTTCGTCAGCCTGCCGGCGCTGATCGCGGCAGGCTTGCCTCCGGTCCAGGCGAACGCTTCCAGCAGCGTTGCCCTGTTCCCCGGCGGGCTGGCCAGCGCCTGGGCCTACCGCGAGGGCCTGCAACCGGTGGGAAGCGTACCGCTGCGTGCGCTGCTGGGGGCAACGCTCGCCGGGGGCCTTGCCGGCGCCGTCCTGCTGCTGCGGACCTCCTCCGCCGCCTTCGGTGTCGTCCTGCCCTGGCTGCTGCTGCTTGCCTCGCTTGCGCTGGCGTTCGGGCGCCGCCTTGGCGAAGTGCTGCGCGCCCGCTGCCGCATCCACCCGCGCGTGGTGCTGGCGGTCCAGTTCGCGCTCGGCGTGTACGGCGGCTATTTCGGCGGCGCGGTCGGGATCATGATGATCGCCGTCTGGGGACTGCTGGACCGGCGCGACCTGAAACAGCTCAATGCCCCGCGCACCCTGCTGGTCAGCGCGGCGAACACGGTGGCGGTGCTGGTCTTCGTCGCGTCCGGCGCGGTGCGCTGGCCGGAGACGCTGTCCATGCTGGCCGGCGCCGTCGCCGGCGGCTACGGCGGGGCCCGGCTCGGACGGCGCGCGGCGCCGGGCATCGTCCGCGTCATCACCCTGCTCGCCACTTCCTGCATCACGCTGGCCTTCTTCGTGAAGACCTATGCCCCCACGCTTCTGCACCCCTGAATCCATGGAGGAACACATGCTCGACGCCTTGTTGGCAACGATCGGCACCCTCGGTGTCCTGGCCAGCCTGCTGGCGAAACGCGGCAAGACCGGAACACAGGCCGACGCCGATGCCGATACCGCTTCATGCGAACCTGCCGCGCAGGATGACCGGCAGGACACTGGTCCGGCAATGCACGGCAAGCGCCGCGGCTGTTCTCACCGCCGGGTCCGCGTGCGCCTCGCTAGGGGAACTGGACAGTAAAGACCGCTCCGCTGCCCTGCTCCGGCGCGCCGATGCCCAGCTCGGCGCCGTGCAGGTTGGCGATGTCGCGCACAATGGCCAGGCCCAGGCCGCTGCCCGTGGTCTGCTCGTCCAGGCGCACGAAACGCTCGAACACCTTCTCGCGCAGGTGGACGGGAATCCCGGGACCGTCGTCCTCGACCCGCAGGACGCTGCCGGAGCGGCCCGGGGCGCAGGCCACTGTCACCCGGCCGCCCGCCGGCGTGTAGCGCAGCGCATTGTCGACCAGGTTGTCGATCAGGTCGCGCAGCAGGAAGCGGTCGCCCTCGATGCGCGCCGGCTCCAGCTCGAAGCCGAGGTCGATGTCCTTGCTCGCCGCCTGTTCGACGAAGTGCCCGATGGTCTCGGCCACCAGCTCGGACAGGTCGAGCGGCGCCAGGCGCGACCGGGCAAAGCGGTTCGGCTCGGCGCGTTCGAGCGAGAGCAGCTGGTTGGTCTGGCGGATCATCCGTTCGATGGCCTGCAGCAGCAGGCCGGTGGAGCGCGCCGACTCTGGGTCGTCCGCATGGCGCGCCGCCAGCCACTCGAGCTGGAGCTTGAGCCCGGCCAGCGGCGTGCGCAGCTGGTGCGCGACGTTCGCGCGGAACTCGTCCTGGGCGCGGGCGCCGGCCGCGATCCGTCCCAGCAGGGCGTTGAAGGCGTCCACCACAGGGACCAGCTCGCGAGGCATGTGGCTGTCGTCCAGCGGGGCGAGGTCGGCGCTGCCGCGCGCATCGAGCCGGGCGCGCAGGCGCGCCAGCGGCGCCAGGCCATTCCCCACCGAGAACCACACCAGCCCGACCAATGCCAGGCTGAACAGCACTTCGAGCAGCACCAGCGAGCGCACGATGGCCGCGCGCACCTGCTGGCGGGCGCGCACGGTGCGCGCCACGCTGACCCAGGCTCTGGTGCCCTGCCACTCCAGCGCGGCGACCGCGATGCGCACCGGCTCGCCCTGCAGGCGGGCATCGAGCAGGCCGGCGCCTTGCGGGCGCGGCAGCGCGGCGCTGCCGGCCAGCACCCGTCCGTCGGCCCCATGCAGCGCGGTCCAGCTCGCTTCGCCGGCGCCGTCGCCGAACGCGGCCGGCTCCGCCAGGGCGACCGGCCCCTGCCGGCGCACGCGCGCCGCCATTTCGCCGGCGGCGCTGCGCAGGCCCTCGTCAAAGGCGAGCTGGGCCGGGGTCCAGGCGAGCAGGTAGGTCAGCGCGGCGGCGCCCAGGTTGACGACCAGGATGGGCGCGACCAGCCACTTGAGCAGGCGCAGCCGGATGCTGTTCATGTCAGGGTGCGCATGCGGGCGTGCTCATGCCGCTGCTTCGAGCAGGTAACCGAACCCGCGGATGGTGCGCAGGGAGACGCCGGCGCCATCGAGCTTGAGGCGCAGGCGCGAGACATAGACCTCGACCGCGTTCAGGGTCAGGTCTTCGCCCCAGGGCGCGATGGCGTCGACGATCTGCTGTTTCGACACCACGCGGCCGGCGTGCTGCAGCAGGTATTCGAGCACGGCCCACTCGCGCACCGACAGCTCGAGCGGGCGTTCGCCGACACGGGCGCGGCGCGCGCTGCTGTCGAGCACGATGTTGCCGAGCGCGAGCACATTGCTTTTCGGGGCATTGCGCCGGGCCAGCGCACGGATGCGCGCCACCAGTTCCGGTGTGGCGAAAGGCTTCACCAGGTAATCGTCGGCGCCGGTCTCCAGGCCGCGCACCCGGTCCTCGACGGCGTCGCGCGCGGTCAGGAGCAGCACGGGGGTGGCGTCGCCGCGGGCGCGCAGGCGCCGCACCACTTCGAAACCATCGATGCCCGGCAGCCCGATGTCGAGCACGGCGACGACGGGCGGCTTGCGCTGCAGGAGGGCGTCGGCCTGCAGGCCGTCGCGCGCGAGCTCGACCTGCATGCCCTGGGCTTGCAGGGTGCGGGTCAGGCCGTCGGCGAGGACGGCGTCGTCTTCCACGAGCAGGATGTGCATGCGCGAACGGATTAAGGGAAAAATGCGGGGGAAAAAGCGTTGGCGCACATTATGGGCCAAATTCCTTTCCTGACCAAAACAAAAGGGATGATCGGGCGCATCTTTCCTAGTAGGACTGCACTGACAAAACATCCTACATCCAGCCTACACAGGGGCAACCCCTAATCTTATGTTCGGCAACAGACTATAGCTTTAATGTACACACATCGCGATGAGGCAATGTCAGCAGTGCCTCCAGCAATCGCCCCTGACGTAGTAAAGCTAGAGATAAGAGGACAGAAAATGAACAACGCTCAACTTGGTGGTGCCACGCAAAAAGCGCAATCGGTCAACCAGATTCCTTCGACCAAGGAGGAAATCAAAGCTGCGTCGCGTCCAGTTGTCAGTGTCAGCGGTACCCAGCAGAACGAACTGCTGGCCGCCCTCCCGCGCCAAGACCTGGAAACCCTGTTCGAGCACCTGGAACTCGTTCCACTGCCATTCGGCAAGGAATTGTTTAAGTATGGCAGCAAATTGGAATACGTGTATTTTCCGACCACGGCAATCGTGTCGCTGCTGTATGTGATGGAAGACGGCGCCACCACCGAGATCGCCGTCGTAGGCCATGAAGGCGTGGTCGGCGTGTCGCTGTTCATGGGCGAGCGCGCGATGTGCAGCGCCGTCGTGCAGAGCGCCGGCTACGGTTACCGCCTGAAGACCCAGTACCTGCGCGATGCCTTCAACCGCGGCGGCGCCCTGCCCCAGCTGCTGATGCGCTACACCAATGCCCTGTTCGCCCAGATGGCCCAGAACGCCGTCGGCGGCCGCCACAGCTCGATCGAACAGAAGCTGTGCCGCTGGCTGCTCGACCGCCTGGACCGTTCGCCGGGCAACGAGCTGAAAGTGACCCAGGAACTCATCTCCATCATGCTGGGCGTGCGCCGCGAGAGCATCACCGCCGCCGCCGGCAAGCTGCAGGATGAAGGCCTGATCCAGTACCGCCGCGGCAACATCACCGTCCTCGACCGCGCCGGCCTGGAAGAATACGCGGGCGAATGCTACAAGGTCGCAAAGACCGAATACGACCGCCTGCTGATGGACGTGGCGCGCTAAGCGCTCACCTTCCCAAGATCGTCGCTCCCCATCGCCGGCAGGACTGGCGATGGGACCGGCGCTCCGGTTCTGGCGTTGCCCCCGCCGCCCAGGCCCAGGGCCGGCGCAGCAGTCAAGGATGTTCCGGACGACTGCGCATCCAGCGGAATGCTGGCGCGAACGCAGGTCCCCACTCCGTTGACCCCACGGTCGACCTCGAGTTTCCCTCCCAGCAGCAAGGCCCTCTCCCGCATTCCCAGCAGACCGTGCGACTTCGAGCGCATCAAGGCGTCCGGCGGAATGCCGATGCCATCATCGCTCACTTCCAGCGTCAACTCGCGGTCCTCGTTACCCAGGTGGATGATGACATTCTTCGCTTGGGCATACTTGGCGATATTGTTGAGCGACTCCTGGACGATCCGGAACAGCGCGATCGCGTGCATGGGGCCGGCCGCGTCGATGTCGCCCTCGATCAGCACATCGCAGTCCAGCCCGGTGACGCGGGCGTAGTCGTCGCAATAGCTCTGCAGGGCCGCGGCAAGGCCCAGGTTGTCGAGCAGGCTGGGGCGCAGGTCCTCGACGATGCGGCGCTTGAGCTGCACGGTATCGACCAGGGTGCCGCGCGCCCGGGTCAGCATGGCCACCAGGTCGGGCCGGCTGCCGCGCAGCGCTTCCGCAACCGTGTTCAGGTCCATGCCGATGGCGGTCAGGTTGGCGCCCATTTCGTCGTGCAGTTCGCGCGCGAGCTTGGACTTTTCTTCCTCGGACACGTGGATCAGGTGGCGCGACAGCACCGACAACTGCTCGGTGCGGCGCGCCACGATGGATTCGAGCTGTTCGTTGGTCTGCTGCAGGGCGTGCTCGGCGTCGATGCGGGCGGCGAAACTGCGGCGGACCAGGCGATAAAACAGCAGCAATACGAAGATCGCGGCCGCGTTGATGCCCAGGCCAAGGAGCACCGCGTGCCGGTACTGGTCGTAGAAGGCGTCGCTGCGGGCGTTGAGCAGTTCGTTCTGTTCGCTCAGCATGATGACCACCTGCAGGCGGATCTCGTCGCTGTCGCCGTCGCTGGGCGCGCCGGTGATCGTCAGGATGTCGTTCAGCCCGCCCTGGCGGTAGATCGTCAGCGCCTGCTGCATCATGCCGAGCTGACGCTCGACCAGCACGCGCAGCTGGGCCAGGTTCTTCTGTTGCGAGGGGTTGTCGGCCAGCAGGCTGCCGAGCTTGCGCAATTGCTTATCGATGCGGGCCGGCGCCGTCTGCACGCTGCCGAGGTAGAGCGCGGAACCCGACAGGAAATAGCCGCGCAGATTGCTCTCGGCATCGGTCACCAGCAGGTTCAGGTGCTGCAGCTCATCGGTCACCTGGGCGGTGCGGTCCTGCAGGGTGTTGGCGGCTTTCAGGCCGTCGAGGTTACGCAGCAGGAAGTAGCCATTCACCACCAGGATGAGCACGCAGGCAAAACACAGCAGTGTCTTGTACAGCGGGAGCGCACGCGCACGCTGGGGTGCGGGATCGATGGTGAAGTACATCTGCTGGGTTCCTTTCGCGCAACTTTGGGGACCGGGCCGATTATAGCCCTGTCCGGTTGTCAGCGCAGCCGGAGGGGGCTGAAGTGTAGGCGGGAGGAAACAGAAAGCGCGTGAGCGGCGAGGAACCGGTCACTGCGCGGCGGCTTGCGTGCGGCCGGGGCCGCGCGCCGGCTCACAGGCCGGCCGAGGCGGACGCCGGGCGGCGTCCGGGCACCTGCTCAGTCGAGCAGGTTGTTTTTCATGGCGTAGTAGGTCAGGTCGCTGTTCGACTGCAGTCCCATCTTTTCCATGATGCGGGTACGGTAGGTGGACACGGTCTTGATCGACAGCGAGAGCGCATTGCCGATGTCGGACACGGTCGCGCCCTTGGCCAGGCGCAGGAACACCTGGAATTCGCGGTCCGACAACTCGGTGTGCAGCGCGGTGTTCGGGTCGCGGTCGAAACTCTGGGCCAGCAGTTCGCCGACGGTCGACGACACGTAACGGCGGCCCTGGTACACGGTGCGCACGGCCGTCTTCAGCTCGTCGGCCTCGCATTCCTTGTTCAGGTAGCCGTTGGCGCCCATCTTGAACAGGTTGAGCGCATACTGTTGTGCCGGATAGCCGGAGAGAATCAGCACCGGCAGGTTCGGCTGACCCTGGCGGATGGTGCGCAGGATATCGATCCCGCTCTGGTCTGGCATGGCGATGTCGAGCAGCAGCACGTCGCAGATTTCGCGGCGTGCGATGTCCAGGGCCTCACGGCCGGTGGCGCCTTCGGCGACGACTTCGAACTCGCCGGACGACGAGAAAATCTGTTTGAAACCTGCTCGAACTATCTGGTGATCGTCACAAATGGCAACGCGTATCATTGTCTTCCCTTAAATTTTCCTGGCACAGGAAAGAGCCGGGGGAACGGTTTTCCACGCCCGGCGGTCATGCGTCTCCGATGAGCTAAGCGCATGTAACATTTTAGCATTCCCACGCCCCGTTACAACAGGCGCACGAATGCTTGAGCTATGCCAGAGCTAGGCCGGCCGTGAGCCGTGTTTTAACAATGCGAGAATACCGAGCAGTTCTTCGCGCAGCTTCGGCACGTCGACGCTGGCCGCTTCCTCGATCGGGGCCGGCTCGATGCCGCCGGCCAGGTCGCTGGCCCGGCTGTCGAGGCGGTTGCGGGCGCCGCTGATGGTGAAGCCCTGCTCGTACAGCAACTCGCGGATACGCCGGATCAGCAGGACTTCGTGGTGCTGGTAATAACGGCGATTTCCACGGCGTTTGACCGGCTTAAGCTGAGTAAATTCCTGCTCCCAGTAGCGCAGGACATGCGGCTTGACCCCGCACAATTCGCTGACTTCACCGATCGTGAAGTAGCGCTTGGCCGGGATCGGCGGCAGCGCGTGCAGTTCATTCTTGTTCGGACGGTCGTTCATGGCTCACTTATGCAGCGCGCGCCAGCGACGCCGGGCTGGTCTCTTCGACCATGCCCTTCAGCTTCTGGCTGGCGTGGAAGGTCACGACGCGGCGCGCCGTGATCGGGATCTCTTCCCCGGTTTTCGGATTGCGGCCCGGCCGCTGAGGCTTGTCGCGCAACTGGAAGTTGCCGAAGCCCGACAGCTTGACGGCCTCGCCGCGCTCGAGCGCGTTACGGATCTCGTCGAAGAAGGTTTCGACCATGTCCTTGGCCTCGCGCTTGTTCAGGCCGACCTGCTCGAACAGCAGTTCGGCCAGCTCGGCCTTGGTAAGGGTCGGCAGGTCCTTCTCGGCTTCCTTCCTTACCCGCGCCACCTGCATCGCGCGATGCAGGTCGGCCGCCAGTGCCTCCTGGAATACGGCCGTGTCTACGTCGTTATGGTTAATTTTGAAGCCCTGCCTTCAGATCAAACGTGTTTTGGAAATTACCCGCGCAGTTTTGCGCTGTGTTTTTCTTTTGCCGCCTCAGCCACGGCAGCCATCACGGCCTCCACGGCATCGTCCTGCAAGGTCGATTGAGTATCTTGCAAGCTAAAGCGGAAAGCAAGCGATTTTTCGTCCGCTTCCAGGCCCTTGCCGCGGTATTCATCAAACAAAACAACGGCTTGCAGAATCTTGCCGTTCGGATGAGCGCCTGCTGCGGCAGTGAAAGTGTCGAGCACGGCCTGGGCCGGCACGGCGTGTTTCACCACCAGCGCCAGGTCGCGCGTGGCGCCCGGGAACTTCGAAATCTCGCTGTAGCGCGGGACCACGCGTTCCTGCAATGCGGCGGCGTCGACTTCGAACAGCACCGGCGCCTGCGGCAGGTCGTACTTCTGCAGCCAGCGTGGATGCAGTTCACCGATGAAACCGACGACCCGGCCGTCGAGTTCGACGGTCGCGCAGCGGCCCGGATGCAGCGCCGGATGCTCAGCCTTGTTGAAGCGTACCACACGTGGCGAAAACAGGGCTTCCAGGTCGGCTTTCACGTCGAAGAAGTCGACCGCGCGGGTGGCCGCGCCCCACTGCTCGTCCAGCGCCGGGCCGTAGGCAATCGCACCGACGCGCTTGGGCTGGTCGAAGCCGGCCACCGACAGCGGACCGTCGACGGCGTCCGGGTTGCGCTTGAACACGGCGCCGACTTCGAACACGCGCACGCGCCCGGCCTTGCGGTTCAGGTTGTAGCGCACGTTGGCCAGCAGGCCGCCGATCAGGGTCGAGCGCATCACGCTCATCTGGCTGGCGATCGGGTTCTGCAGCTTGATCGGCTGCTCGTTGGCGGCGAAATCCTGCTCCCAGGCGCTTTCCACGAAGCTCATGTTGACCACTTCCTGGTAGCCGAGGTCGGCCAGCTGGTGGCGAACCGCGAACAGCGAGCGGGTGTTTTCCGGCTCGATCAGCATGGCGCTCGGCGCCACCGGCGGATTGGCCGGGATGTTCTCGAAGCCGTACACGCGCGCGATTTCCTCGATCAGGTCTTCCTCGATCTCGATGTCGAAGCGGTAGGACGGCGCGGTGACCGCGAACCGGCCTTCCTCGCGGGTGAACGGCAGGCCGAGGCGGGTGAAGATGTCGGCAACCATGTCGTCGGTGATCTCGACGCCGATGACCCTGGCGGCGCGCGCGGTGCGCAGCACGACCGGCTCACGTTTCGGCAGGTTCACAACCTGGTCGTCGACCGGGCCGACCTTCGTGTCGGCGGTCCCGCAGATTTCCACGATCAGGGCGGTGATGCGCTCGATGTGCTCGACGGTGCCGGCGAAGTCGACGCCGCGCTCGAAGCGGTGCGCGGCATCGGTCGAGAAGTTGAAGCGGCGGGCGCGGCCCTGGATCGCGTTCGGCCACCAGAAGGCCGCTTCCAGGTAGATGTCGGTGGTGTCGAGCGTCACGGCGGTCGAGTCGCCGCCCATGATGCCGGCCAGCGATTCGATTTCCTTGTCGTCGGCGATCACGCCGACCCACTCGTCGACCTCGACGGTGTTGCCGTTCAGGAGCTTCAGCGATTCGCCTTTCTTGCCCCAGCGTACGTCGATCGCACCGTGGATCTTGGCCAGGTCGAACACGTGCGAAGGCTGGCCCACTTCCAGCATGACGTAGTTGGAGATGTCGACCAGGCTTGAGACCGAGCGCTGGCCCGAGCGTTCCAGGCGGCGCTTCATCCATTCGGGGGTGGCGGCCTTCGCGTTCAGGCCGCGGATCACGCGGCCGGTGAAGCGGCCGCACAGTTCCGGCGCCGAGACCTTGACCGGCAGCACTTCGTCGCTGGTGACGGCGACCGGACGGGCGGCCGGGAAGCTCAGGGGCGAGCCGGTCAGGGCGGCGACTTCGCGCGCCACGCCCAGCACCGACAGGCAGTCCGCCTTGTTCGGGGTCAGCTTGATGGTGAACTTCAGGTCGTTCAGGCCGAGGTAGTCGCGGATGTTGGTGCCCACCGGTGCGTCTTCCGGCAGCTCCATCAGGCCGCTGCTCTCTTCCGAGATCTTCAGTTCCTTGGCCGAGCACATCATGCCTTGCGACTCGACGCCGCGCAGCTTGCCGACCTTGATCTCGAAAGGCTTGCCGTCCGCGCCTGGCGGCAGCACGGCGCCGGCCTTGGCGCAGATCGCCTTCATGCCCGCGCGCACGTTCGGCGCGCCGCAAACGATGTTGAGCAAGGTGCCAGTGCCGGCGTCGACCTGGCAGACGTTCAGGCGGTCGGCGTTCGGGTGCTTGGCCACTTCCACGACTTCGGCCACCACCACGTTCGAGAACGGCGGCGCGACGGCTTCCACTTCCTCGACTTCGAGGCCGGACATGGTCAGCAGGTGGGCCAGCTCGTCCGAATTCATTTTCGGATCGACCAGGGAACGGAGCCAGTTTTCGGAGAATTGCATAATCTTTTTACCTTGTAGCTGCGCTATTTATCAGGTTTTCTTATAAGTGACCGAGAAAACCGGGGCACACGCCGCGGTTTCCGTCGAGGTCATTCTTAATTAAACTGCTTGAGGAAGCGGAGATCGCCTTCGTAGAAGAGGCGCAGGTCGTTGATTCCATAACGCAGCATCGTCAGGCGCTCCAGGCCCGAGCCGAACGCGAAGCCGATGAATTTTTCCGGATCCAGCCCGAAATTGCGCACGACAGTCGGATGGACCTGGCCGGCGCCCGAGACTTCCAGCCAGCGGCCCTTGAGCGGACCCGAGCCGAAGGCGATGTCGATCTCGGCCGAAGGCTCGGTGAACGGGAAGTAGGACGGACGGAAACGCACCTGCAGGTCGTCGGTCTCGAAGAAGGCTCTAACGAAATTCAGGTAGACACCCTTCAAATCGGCGAAGGAAATGTCTTCGCCAATCCACAGGCCTTCGACCTGGTGGAACATCGGCGAGTGGGTGGCGTCGGAGTCGACGCGGTAGGTGCGGCCCGGCGCGATCACCTTGATCGGCGGCGTGTGGGTGCGGGCATAGCGCACCTGCATCGGGCTGGTGTGGGTGCGCAGCAGCAGCGGCTTGCCGGTGCTGTCCTGGCCCTCGACGTAGAAGGTGTCCTGCATCGAACGCGCCGGGTGGTTTTCCGGGCTGTTCAGGGCGGTGAAGTTGGTCCAGTCGGTCTCGATTTCCGGGCCGTCGGCCACGTCGAAGCCGATCGAGCGGAAGATCTGCTCGACGCGTTCCCAGGTGCGCATCACCGGGTGGATGCCGCCGGTCGAGCGGCCGCGGCCCGGCAGGGTCACGTCGATGCTCTCCGCGTTCAGGCGCTCTTCCAGCTGGGCATTCGCCAGGGCCTCGCGGCGGGCGGTCAGTGCCTGTTCGATTTTTTCTTTTGCGGCATTGATCAGGGCGCCCTGGGCCTTGCGCTGTTCAGGCTCGAGCTTGCCGAGGCCCTTCATCAGTTCGGTTACCTGGCCGGTCTTGCCGAGGTATTTCGCTTTTGCGTTTTCCAGGGCGGCTGCGTCAGGCGCGGCGCCAAAGTCAGCCTGGGCCGAGACGACGAGTTCTTCGAGCGAGTTCATGCTTTGTTCTTTTCCTGTTTTTTCGGTGGCGGGAGACGCCACAAGGACGTGAAACGGTGCGGCTTTCAGTTGCGAAAACGCGACAGGCAGCAGCTCTTTTCAGGTACTTATAATCAAAAACGGGGCACAGGTTTCAACCTCTGCCCCGCTCTTTTCACGCCGCGTCGCCGCGGCGCTGGTCTTGCTAACCGGTTGCTTTAGGCAGCCAGCTTGGCCTTGACGGTGTTGACAATCGCGGCGAATGCCGGCTTGTCGTGCACAGCCATGTCGGCCAGGACTTTACGGTCCAGTTCAATCGCGGACTTCTTCAGGCCGTTCATGAACGCGCTGTAGGTCATGCCGTGCGAACGCGATGCTGCGTTGATACGGGTGATCCACAGTGCGCGGAAGACGCGCTTCTTGTTGCGGCGGTCGCGGTATGCGTACTGGCCAGCGCGCATGACTGCTTGCTTGGCAATACGGAATACTTTGCTGCGACGGCCACGGTAGCCTTTGGCAAGCTCAAGAACTTTCTTATGACGGGCACGTGCAGTAACCCCACGTTTTACTCGAGGCATATTCGCTCCTTAGTGTGAGATTAAGCAGATGGCATCATGCGGTAGACGCTGGTCACGTCCGACGCATTGATGTTACGGGTGCCGCGCAGCTGGCGCTTGTTCTTGGTGGTCTTCTTGGTCAGGATGTGACGCTTGAACGCCATGCCCGACTTGACGGTACCGCCCGGACGCACGCGAAAACGCTTCTTCGCGGAGCTCTTGGTTTTCATTTTTGGCATAGTCTTCTGTCCTTTGACGGACAGCCTCATATGTAACAGGATTGCAGGTGGCAGCGACGCTGCTCTTAGATGCCTGCTTTCACTTGTTTTGCAGCGAACACTGGATCCACTACAACCTGTTTCTGGAAACAGGAACCGTAGATTCTAGCACAGCTTGCGGGGAAATTGTGCTGCAGGGGTGGGTTTCGTAGGGTGGACACCTGTGTCCACGCGGTAGAGCGATGGATCCACCGCAACACATCGAAGAATCGCGGACGCAAACATACCGATGGGATCGGGGCCGCGTCAGTACAACCGCCGAGACCGCGTGGACACAGGTGTCCACCCTACAAAAGCAGAAGCCGTAACGACAAAGACCAGGCCCGGCGCGGCAGCGGATGCCGCAGCGCCGGACCCGGCCCAGGCGAATCTGGCGGAACGAAGAATTACTTCTTCTTTTTCGGCGCGATGATCATGATCATCTGGCGCCCTTCCATCTTCGGGAACTGCTCGACCTGGCCGTAAGGCTCCAGGTCACCCTTCAGGCGCTCGAGCATGCGGAAACCGATATCCTGGTGCGCCATCTCGCGGCCGCGGAAACGCAGCGTGATCTTGGTCTTGTCGCCGTCGTCCAGGAACTTGATGAGGTTGCGCAGCTTGATGCTGTAGTCGCCCTCGTCGGTACCCGGGCGGAATTTGACTTCCTTGACCTGGATGACCTTCTGCTTCAGCTTGGCTTCGTGGGCCTTCTTCTGTTCCGAGTACTTGAACTTGCCGTAGTCCATCAAACGGCAGACCGGCGGATTCGCGTTCGGCGCGATTTCCACCAGGTCGACGTTCTTTTCCTCGGCCAGGCGGAACGCTTCCGCCAGGCTCACGATGCCCAGCGGTTCGTTGTCCACACCGTTCAGGCGCATTTCCGGATAAGTGATTTCGCCGTTGATGCGATGCTGTTTGTCAGTAGCTATGTCTATTCCTTCGAAAGTATTAAATTTGACCGAACGTATTGTATCGTTTATTTCGCCTTGGCAGCGACTTCGCTCACCAGACGCTCCACGAGCGCGTCGACGGACATCACGCCCAGGTCGACGTTGCCGCGGGCACGCACGGCCACCGTATTCGCTTCACGTTCCTTATCGCCAACAACCAGGATGTATGGCAGTTTTTGGATGGAATGCTCGCGAATTTTATAAGTAATCTTCTCGTTCCGCAAATCAGCGTGAACGCGCAGGCCAGCTTCGCGCAGCTTTGCCTCCACCTGCTTGACGTAATCGGCTTGCGCGTCAGAAATATTCAGCACAGCGACCTGGACCGGCGCCAGCCACAGCGGCAGCGCGCCGGCGTAGTTCTCGATCAGGATGCCGATGAAACGCTCCATCGAGCCGACGATCGCGCGGTGCAGCATGACCGGGACCTTGCGGGTATTGTCTTCCGCAACATACTCGGCGCCCAGGCGGCCCGGCATCGAGAAGTCGACCTGCATGGTGCCAACCTGCCATGGACGACCCAGGCTGTCCTTCAGGTGGTACTCGATCTTCGGGCCGTAGAAGGCGCCCTCGCCCGGCAGCTCGGTCCATTCCACGCCGCAGCTGCGCAGCGCCGAACGCAGGGCCTCCTCGGCCTGGTCCCAGACCTCGTCCGAACCGATGCGGTTTTCCGGACGCAGCGCGATCTTGACATCGATGCTGTTGAAGCCGAAGTCGTCGTAGACCTTCATCGCCTGGGCGTGGAAGGCGGTCACTTCGCCGGCGATCTGGTCTTCGGTGCAGAACACGTGGCCGTCGTCCTGGGTGAAGCCGCGCACGCGCATCAGGCCGTGCAGCGCGCCCGAGGACTCGTTGCGGTGGCACTGGCCGAACTCGCCGTAGCGCAGCGGCAGGTCGCGGTAGGAACGCAGGCCGGCGTTATAGATCTGCACGTGGCCCGGGCAGTTCATCGGCTTCAGGGCGTAGGTGCGGTTCTCGGAATCGGTCGTGAACATGTTGTCACGGTAGTTATCCCAGTGGCCGGTCTGCTTCCACAGCGAGACGTCGATGATCTGCGGCGCCTTGACTTCGCTGTAACCGGTGTTTTGATACGTTTTGCGCATGTACTGCTCGACCTGCTGCCAGATGGTCCAGCCCTTCGGGTGCCAGAAGATCAGGCCCGGCGCCTCGTCCTGGAAGTGGAACAGGTCCAATGCCTTGCCGAGCTTGCGGTGGTCGCGCTTCTCGGCCTCTTCGAGCATGTGCAGGTACTGCTCCTGGTCTTCCTTCTTGGCCCAGGCGGTGCCGTAGACGCGCTGCAGCATCTCGTTGTTCGAGTCGCCACGCCAGTAGGCGCCGGCCAGCTTCATCAGCTTGAACACTTTCAGCTTGCCGGTCGAGGGCACGTGCGGGCCGCGGCACAGGTCGGTGAACTTGCCTTCCGAGTACAGCGAGACGTCCTCGTTCGCCGGGATCGAGGCGATGATCTCGGCCTTGTAGTCTTCGCCGATGGACTTGAAGTAGGCGACGGCCTCGTCGCGCGGCAGCACCTTGCGGGTGACCGGCTCGTCCTTCTTGGCCAGTTCCGCCATCTTCTTCTCGATCGCCTGCAGGTCTTCCGGGGTGAACGGACGCTTGTACGAGAAGTCGTAGTAGAAGCCGTTGTCGATGACCGGGCCGATGGTGACCTGGGCTTCCGGGAACAGCTCCTTTACCGCATAGGCCAGCAGGTGGGCGGTCGAGTGGCGGATGACGTCCAGGCCTTCCGGATCGCGGTCGGTGACGATCGCGAGATCGGCGTCCTGCTCGATCAGGAAGGAGGTATCGACCACCTTGCCGTTGACCTTGCCGGCCAGGGCCGCCTTGGCCAGGCTCGGGGCGATATTCTGCGCCACCTGGGCCACAGTGACCGGGCCTTCGAATTGACGGCTCGAGCCGTCCGGAAGTCGCACATTCAACATCTTGATCTCCAATCGGCGCCGCTTGCGCCCGCTAAGATTAATAAATTTGAAATGGAAAAAATTTGGGCGAAAAAAAACGCGCACCAGGCGCGTTTTCTTCAGTGTTGTCGAGTCTCTCAGGACAAAAGGCCACCGTACCGCGTCTAGCGATTCCCCCACAACCAGGTTGTAGTTCGCGGTGTCATAACCGTTTGTGCCTTTCTCGCTCTTACTGACGACGAGAGCGGAAAACCGTAGTTCCCCGCACTCGTCTGATGTTCTGGTGGGCGGTGCAGAATTCGAATCTGCGACCCCTTGGATGTCGACCAAGTATTCTAACCAGCTGAACTAACCGCCCGATGACGTGCATTATAGAGACAGCGGGCCAGCCATGCAAGGCTTGTTCCAAATTAAGTAAATTCCCCGGGGGGCCGCGGCCGCCCTGTCCGCCCCGGCGCCGATATCCATTACACTTCGGCCTTGTCGAATCCTCACGTATCAACCATGCCATCCCAGCCAGCCCAGCACCAGGCGCCGACCTCCGAACACCTGCACGCCCACCTCGACGGCGACGCCCGCCACGGCCACACCATCGAATCGCGCAGCCACAAGGCCTTGGGCTTCGCGCTGGTCCTGACCCTGCTGTTCGCGCTGGTCGAGGTAGTGACCGGCTTCATGTCGAATTCCCTGGCCCTGATTTCCGACGCCGGCCACATGGTGACCGACGCCGCCGCGCTCGGCCTGGCCCTGCTGGCCCAATTGATCGCCAGGCGCCCGCCGTCGAGCCGCCACTCCTTCGGCTTCGTGCGCGCCGAGGCGCTCGCCGCTTTCGTCAACTGCCTGGCGATGCTGCTTCTCGTTGCCTGGATCGTCTGGGAAGCGGTGCAGCGCCTGACCCACCCGGAACACGTGCAGGGCGGCGTCGTGCTGGTGGTGGCCGCCCTGGGCGCCTGCATCAACATCCTGGTCGCCTGGGTGCTGTCGCGCGACACCGAGAGCATCAACACCCGCGCCGCCCTGGTCAACGTGCTGGGCGACCTGCTCGGCTCGGTCGCCGCCATCGCCGCCGGCGCCATCATCTATTTCACCGGCTGGGTGCGCATCGACCCGATCCTCTCGATCTTCGTCTCGCTGCTGATCCTGAAGTCGACGGTGGGCATCCTGCGCGAGTCCTACCACTTCCTGATGGAAGGCGTGCCGCACGGTATCGACTACCTGCAGGTCGGCGCCGACCTGGCCGAGGTCGAGGGCGTGCTGTCGGTGCACGACCTGCACGTGTGGGACATGTCGCCCGGCCACCCCGCCCTGATCGGCCACCTGGAGATCGCCGACCTGGCCGAATGGCCCGTGGTGCTGCGCCGGGTGAAGGCCATGCTGCTCGACAAGCACGGCATCGACCACGTGACCCTGCAGCCCGAGGCGCTGGACGGCAAGTCGCTGTAACGCTATAACGCTGTAAGCATCTTCTTACCCGGGCTGGGCTCGCGCGCCGATAGGAGGCGCCTGCCCTCTTCCCGATAATCGGGGGATGGATGACATTACCAAACACGTCTTCGACACCCTGATCATCGGCGGCGGCCCCGGCGGCCTCACGGCGGCCATCTACCTGCGCCGCTTCACCCGCAACATCGTGGTGGTCGACAAGGGTAACAGCCGCCTGTGCCTGATTCCCGTTTCGCACAACTACCCCGGCTTTCCCGAAGGGGTACCCGGCTCGCAGCTCCTGGTCAATCTCACCGAACAATTGAAGCGCTATGGCGGCGAGGTGCGCCACGGCGAGATCACCGGGCTGCGCCTGGAGGACGGCGCTTTCGTGGGCGACTACCTCGACGACGCCGGCGAGACCCGCACCATCCGCGCATTGACCGTGCTGCTGGCCACCGGCGTGGCCGATTGCGGCCTGCCGATCGAGAACTGGCGCGAAGCGGTGGCCGCGGGCGCCGTGCGCCTCTGCCCCGTGTGCGACGGCTACGACGTGATGGACAGGCGCATCGCCGTGGTCACCTCGGAAACCAATCCGGTCGGGCACGCCCTCTTCATGCGCTCCTTCAGCGCCGACGTCACCCTGTTCGACCGCGGCAAGGAATCGATGCTGACCGACGAGGAGCGGCGGCAGATCGAAGTGGCAGGCGTGCGCTACATCGAGTCGCCGCTGCTGGGCGTGTCCATGAGCCCGGACATGAAACCCATCCTCAACACCGCCGACGGCGAAAGCCGCGAGTTCGATGTCTTCTATCCCATGCTGGGCGAATCGGCGCGCTCGAAGCTGGCCGCCGACCTGGGCGCGGAAACCGGCGACTGCGACAAGCTGGTCGTCGACGACCACCAGCGCACCAACGTGCCCGGCCTGTACGCCATCGGCGACGTGGTGATGGGCCTGAACCAGATCGCGGTGGCGGCCGGCCAGGCGGCGATCGCGGCGACCGCCATCCACAATGCCCTGCCCTGGGCCCTGCGTCCACCCGCCGAAGTCCGGCCGGCCACACGGCCCCGCGTCGCTTCGCTGGGCCATGCGCTCTGACCGGGCCTCGCGGCCCTACTGCCGCGGCGCCGCGCCTGATGCCAGGGCGATGCGCCGCTCGATGCGCGCAACCGCCGCGCCGTCGCCCGCCGCCCGTGCCCGCTGGAGCGACACGCCCAGCCACATCAGCAGCGGTCGGCGCCAGCCCTGGCCCGATGCCGTCTCGGTGGCGGCCTCGATGTCGGCGGGCGTGATGCGCCCGGCCTTGAGCAGCGCGCCGGCCGCGACCAGTTTCGACAGGGGATCGGCGACGCCGGACAGCGTCGCGCCCGTCACCACCGGCCGGTGCTGTTCGGGCAGCGCCGCCACGTCCAGGCCTTCCCAGCGCCCGGCCAGGTAGGCGGCGTAGGCCCGCTGCTGCGCCGTGGCGTCCGGCGCCAGCGCGGCAAAACCCGGGCAATCGTCGAATTCCAGGCTGGCCGCCAGCGTGGCGCAGCGCACCAGCTCGACCTGGGCGACCAGGTCGGCGCGGCCGGTGCTGGTGGTTTCGCGCCGCGCCCGCGCGAATTCAGCGTTGGCGGCGGCGGTGTTTCCGCGCAGGTAGTCGTCGGTGAAACCATCGAGGGCGTCCTTGGCGTCGGCCTGCCAGCCCGGGGGCGCCGGTTTGCTGGCGCAGGCCGCCAGCAGCAGCGCACATACGAGCGCCGGTGTCTTCGCGGTCAGCTTCATGGCAGCTTGATCTCCTGGTTGGCGCGGCCAAACGGCCACTTGCGGTTGACTTCGTCCACCAGGCGGTTCACCTTGCGCAGGCTGGCGTCGACCTCGCCGCGCAGGGCGCCCAGGTCGTCGGTCGCCACGCGCGCGTTCGCGCCCACGGCCTGGGCCTCGACCAGCACCGCGTCGACGCGCTTGAGAGTGGCGCGCGCATCCTGCAGCACGCCCTGCAGTTCGACCACTGCCGCCTGGGCGTCCTCGACCATGCCCTTCCTGCCGTACAGGCGCTGGTCAGTCTTGGCCAGCAGCGCGTCGACGCGCTGCAGCGTCTGCACGAATTTCGCCGCCTCGTCGTCGCCCAGGGCCCCGCCGAGCAGGCCATACTTGCCCGACAGGCGGCCGGTCACGGTCTGGATGTTTTCCAGGCTGCCGCTGATGGACGAGCCTTCGGCAGTCATGCTTTCCAGGTTGTTCAGGAGCGAGCGCGCGGTCGCGACCAGGCCCGGGATCTCGGCCGTGACGTCGCCGCGCAGCACCGGACGGCGCGCGCCATCGGGCAGCGGCGGGTCTTCCAGCAGGCCGGTGAAGGCGCGGATGCGGGTCTCGCCCACCACGCTGCGCTCCAGGGTGAAGACGCTGGACGTGCGCAGCCACTTGGCGTCTTCCTTCGACACGTCGATCACGATGTTGACCTTGCCGTCCTTGGCCAGGTCGACCAGGCGCACGCGCCCGATGGGAAAGCCGGCGAAGCTCATGTCCATGCCGGGGATGACGCCCTCGGAGTTGTCGGTCTCGAGGATGAGCTTCTGGGTCGGCTCGAACACGCCGCGCGCATACATCACGTACAGGATGAAGGCGACGATCAGGGCCGCGACGACGACCAGCAGGATCATCGCCTTTCTTTCCACATGGGCCGGTTCGTCAGGATGATTGTCGATCATGGTTGGTCAGGTGGGGTCAGATGTATTTGATGGCGAGCGAGGAACCCTCGATCAGCAGCAGCACGAACAGCAGGCGCAGCGCGCCGGGCTGCACGCTCGAGGCCAGCCGGCGCGGGTAGCGCTGCAGCTCCAGGATGGCGGCGGTCGGGATCACCGCTACCGCCAGGCCGAACAGCACGGTCTTGAGCACGAAGCCGGTCGTGACGACCGGGTCGAACACGCGCCCGACGGTGCGGGTGTAGTCCGGCAGGCCCCAGGGCGACAGGCCGTAGACGTTCAGGTAGGCCAGCACCAGCACGATGGTCGAGCTGACCATCGCCAGGCTCAATACCGAGAAGGCGTTGGCGAACAGCTGGGGCACCAGGTCGCGGCGCAGGCGACGCAGCGCCTCGGCATTCACTTCGGCCGTGGGCAGGCCGGCGCGCGCCAGGCCCAGGGCCGTGGCGTCGAAGGCCATGCCGGCGCGCAGCGCGGCGAACAGCGCCGCCGACAGCGGGATCAGTTCCAGCACCAGCACCCGCACCACCATCTCCAGCGCGTAGCGCGACAGGCCGTAGCTCAGCGCCGTGACCAGCACGATGCGGATGATGACGAGGCTGATCAGGGCCGAGAGCAGCGTGAACCAGGGCAGGACCTTCCAGGTGCCGGCGTAGATGTAGCTGGCGGTCGCATGGCGGGTGGCGCGGCTATAGGTCGAGGGCGAGAGGGCCGTGACCAGGGCGATGGCGCCGAGGTGGAACATGTACCACCAGCTGCGCAGGTAGCGGGCCAGGGCCAGGCCCCAGAGGCTGGGGCGGGTGCTCAGGTGGAGGGTGCGGCGCATCGTCATATGATACGGTTTTTATAAGGATAGGCCGCAGTTTGTATCACTTCCCGGAGTGTTGGCATCGTGGCCGAAACCATCGCGCCATTTGCACAAGGTGAGACCGCGTGGGCACAGGTGCCCACCCTACAAAGGCGTGGCCAATGATAGCTCATCACTGGCGACGCGCTTCCTGCACCCCGGACACCTCCGTGATCGCCGCCAGGGCCTTCTGCAGCTGGCCGGTCGAGCCGATTTCGGCGGTGAAGACCATGCGCGCCTGGCCTTTCGCGCTTTGCGTGTTGACGCCGGTGACGTTGATCTTCTCGCGCGAGAACACTTCCGAGATGTCGCGCAACAGGCCTTGCCGGTCGCCGGCGAGGATGAAGATGTCGACCGGGTAGACGGTCTCGGTGACGGCCTTGCCCCACTCGGTCTGGATCACGCGCTCGGGCGCCTTGGCGCGCATCTCGGCGAAGTTTTTGCAGGAGAGGCGGTGGATCGAGACGCCCTTGCCGCGCGTGACGAAGCCGACGATAGGGTCCGGCGGCGCCGGCTTGCAGCACCTGGCCAGCATCGTCATCAGGCCCTCGGTGCCGACCACCAGCACCCCCGATTTCGCGCCCTGCTCCACGCTCGACGCCCGGCTCTTGTTGACCACGGCCGCATCCTCGAGCGGCGGCGCCTCCGGGGTGTCGTGCAGCGCCGCCTCCACGTGGCGCAGGCTGAATTTTTCCTTGCCGACCGCGATGAACAGTTCGTCGACCTTGGCGAAGCCGAGTTTATGGGCCAGCGCTTCCAGGTTGACCGCGGTCTTGCCCTCGCGCTGCAGCGACTTTTCGACCAGCGCCCGCCCCTGGGCCAGGGTCTCGGCCAGGTCCAGCGCATGGAACCAGGCGCGGATCTTCGAGCGCGTGCGGCTGCTGACCGCATAGCCCGGGCTGAGCCAGTCGCGCGAGGGTCCCGCGCTGCCGGCCGGGCCCTTGGCCGTGATGATCTCGCAGGTCTGGCCGTTCTTCAACGGGGTGTTCAGCGGCACCATCACGCCGTCGATCCTGGCGCCGCGGCAGCGGTGGCCCACCTCGCTGTGCAGGTGGTAGGCGAAGTCGATCGGGGTGGCGCCGACCGGCAGTTCGAGCACGCGCGCCTGCGGCGTGAGCACGAAGATGCGGTCGTCCAGCGTGGTCGCCTTCAGCTTTTCGACCCACTCCTTCTGCACGTCCTCGCCCGCCACGGCGTCGGCGACGTCGCTCTTCCAGGCCAGCAGCTGGCGCAGCCAGGCGATCTTCTCGTCGTACTTCTCGCCCTTGAAGGTCGAGCCGCCGGTTTCCTTGTAGCGCCAGTGCGCCGCGATCCCGTACTCGGCGAAGTTGTGCATTTCCTGGGTCCGGATCTGCACTTCCAGCGGCCGCCCGTCCTCGGCCGCGACCACCGTGTGCAGCGACTGGTAGCCATTCGGCTTGGGGCGCGAGATGTAGTCGTCGAACTCCTGCGGGATCGGGGTCCAGATGTTGTGCACCAGGCCCAGCACGGTGTAGCAGGCCTTGATGTCGGCCACGATCACGCGGAAGGCACGCACATCGTAGAGCTCGGAGAAATCGAGGTCCTTGCCGCGCATCTTGCTCCAGATGCTGTAGATGTGCTTCGGCCGTCCGCTGACGTCGGCCTTGATGCCGGCTGCCGCCAGTTCCGCCTGCAGGCGGTCGATCGCGGACTGCACGAAGCCTTCGCGCGCCATGCGCTTTTCTTCGAGCATCTTGGCGATGCGCTTGTAGGTCTCGGGCTGCAGGAAGCGGAAGGACAGGTCTTCCAGTTCCCACTTCAGCTGCCAGATGCCCAGGCGGTTGGCCAGCGGCGCGTACAGGTCCATCACCTCGCGCCCGTAGTCGCGGGTGACGTCGTCGAAGCGCTTCTGCTCGGCGAAGTAGCGCAGCATCGTCACGCACGAGGACAGGCGCACCAGCACCACGCGCATGTCGGACGCCATCGCCAGCAGCATCTTGCGCAGGGTCTCGATGTGGGCGGCGGCCTCCTGGGCCGCGTTCTTGCCGCGCCCGACCGCCGGCTGGCCGACCGTCAGGTCGCGCAGGCGGATCAGTTGCTGCACGCCGCGCACCTGGGTCGCCACCTCCGCGCCGAACAGCCGTTCGAGCGTCTCGACCAGCTCGGGCTCGAACATGGCGAGCTCGAACAGCAGGCCGGCGATGCGCGTCTCGACATCGCTGCGCAGGTAGGCCAGCGTGCCGGCCACCCCGAGCGAGAACTCGAAGGCGTTCTGCCCCGAGGCGATGGCGCGCTCGCCATAGGCGGCAGCGGCATAGTCCAATGCGTGCTGCACGCGCGCGCATTCCTCGGGACTGAGTCCCTGGATCAGCTGGGTGGTGGCGTCGCCGAGCGCGGCGGTGGATACCATTGCTTAGCGCAGCGCCGCGGTGACGACGATCTCCACCAGGCAGGCCGGATTGGCAAGCTTCGATTCCACGGTGGCGCGCGGCGGCGTGTGGCCCTGGGCCACCCATTCGTCGTAGACCGCGTTCATGCCGGCGAAGTGGGCCATGTCGGAGATGAAGATCTGGCACATCAGGATGCAGGTCTTGTCGCTGCCGGCCTCCATCAGCAGGCGGTCGACGTGACCCAGCACCTCGCGGGTCTGGCCCTCGATGCCCTGGGTCGTGTCTTCGGCGATCTGGCCGGCCAGGTAGACGGTGCCGTTGTGGATGGCGGTTTCGGAGAGGCGCTTGCCTACGTGGAGTCGTTTGATTTCCATGGTCTCTTTCTAGAACGGTGGGCCGGTCAGCCCAGTAAAAATTCGCGTGCGACCGCAATCTGGTCCGCATGCACGAAGGTCGGCGCATGGCCCACGCCCGGGATCTCGACGAGCCTCGGATGTGGACCGCGCCGCGTCATCTCCTGCGCGGTCTCGCGCGAGAGCAGGTCCGACAGCTCCCCGCGCACCAGCAGCGTCGGGCAGCGTATCGCGTCAAAGGCGCGCCACAGCGCAGCCTGGTCCAGTTCCGCCCGTTCGGCGGTAATGGCCTTGAAGGGCACGGCCAGCGCCAGGTCGTAGTGGCGCACCCACTCGCCGTTCGGCGCCTGGCGCAGCACGTCGCCCGCCAGCTTGTTCCATTCGCTGTCCGAATGGGGTCCGAACGAGCTCGATACGTCCTTCACGAAGCGGACCCCGGTCTCGAAGTCCGGAAAGCGCAGGTCCTGGCCGATGTAGTCGGCAATGCGCCGCATCGCGCCCTGGTCGAGCACGGGACCGATATCGTTGAGCACCAGCTTGCGTATCGGCGTGCCGGGCATCGCGGCCAGCGCCATGCCGATCAGGCCGCCCATCGAGGTGCCGAACCAGTCGACCGTGCCGGTTTCGCTGTTTGCGGTGACGCGGGCGATCAGCGTCACCATGTCGGCGACGTACTGCGGCACGGCGTACAGGCGCGCGTCACCCAGGGGATCCGAGCGGCCGCGGCCCGCCACGTCGGGGCAGACCACGCGGTAGTCGCTGCACAGGGCGCGCGCCAGGTCGTCGAAATCGTCGCCGACGCGGGTCACCCCGTGCACGCAGACGAGCACGCGCGGATTCGCCGGGTCGCCCCATTCCTTGTAGGCGATCCGGTGCAGGCCGGCCGGCGAGCTGCACTGCACGCTTTTCAATCTCGCTTCGCTCCGTCCCTGGTCCATCGCCTGCTCCATCCTGACAATATTGTCTTCCTGTACAGCTGCAACCGACATTTTAGCCGCCAGTGCGATTAGAATTCTACCAATTCTGAGGAAGTACCCCCGATCACCATCCTTATAGAGGGCACAATGAAATCCAGCATGCTAAGCGGTAAAACGGCACTCGTCACTGGCTCCACCTCGGGCATCGGCCTGGGGATCGCGCGTGCACTGGCCGAACAGGGCGCAAACATCGTGTTCAACGGCTTCGGCGACGCCCAGCAGATCGAGAAGCTCTACACCGACGTCGGCCAGGAATTCGGCGTGCAGACGGCCTACCACAACGCCGACATGTCCAAACCCGAGCAGATCGAGGCGATGATGCATTTCGCGCTCGAGAAGTTCGGCGGCGTCGACATCCTGGTCAACAACGCGGGCATCCAGCATGTGGCCAGCGTGGACGAGTTCCCGGTCGAGAAATGGGACGCGATCATCGCGATCAACCTGACCTCGGCCTTCCACACCACGCGCCTGGCCCTGCCCGGCATGAAGCAGAAAAACTGGGGCCGCATCATCAACCTGGCCTCGGTGCACGGCCTGGTCGGCTCGGCGCAGAAGTCGGCCTATGTCGCGGCCAAGCACGGCCTGGTCGGCTTCACCAAGGTCACCGCGCTGGAAACCGCGCAGACTGGCGTGACCTGCAATGCGATCTGCCCGGGCTGGGTCCTGACCCCGCTGGTGCAGAAGCAGGTCGACGACCGTGCCGCGCGCGAAGGCCTGTCGAACGACGCCGCGCGCCGCGCGCTGCTGGCGGAAAAACAGCCTTCGGGCGAATTCGTCACGCCCGACGAACTGGGCGCGCTGGCGGTGTTCTTCTGCTCGCCGGCCGGCGCCCAGGTGCGCGGCGTGGCGTGGAACATGGATGGGGGCTGGGCGGCGCAGTAAGGCTGCCTGCGGCAACATGTCTGCGGCTGCATGACCGGTTTTCGTAGGGTGGGGTCATTCATGCCGGGGGCATGAATGACGTGCCCACGCGGAATCACCGGCCGATCAGAGGCGCTTCCGGGCAAAGCCGACGGCGCGTGCCGGTATGCGGTGATGCCGCGTGGGCTCGAGAGCCCACCCTACGAACTGCCGGCTCCGCTTCGCCGCGCCCTTGATCGGGCGATGAAACAGCGTGGACACAGGTGTCCACCCTACGAACAAGCTGTGCGACAATCCTGCCCCTCGATTTCGACAGGCAGGATCTGCATGCAGCACTTTGAACGGCGGCGCGACCGCTTCGACCTCTTCGACCGCATGGACAGCCCGGCGGTCAACCTCAGCTTCACGATGGACCTGCCAGACTTCCGGCCCTGGTGCAAGGCGCAAGGCCTCGGCCCCTTCCACGTGCTGCTGTGCGCCGTGCTGCGCGCGGTGCTGGCGATCCCGAATTTCCGCTACCGCGTCTTCGAGGGCGAGGTGATCGAGATCGACCGCCTGATGCCCTCGTTTACCGTCACCAACCAGCACCAGGACCTGAATTTCGCCCTGTTCGACTGGTCCGACGATCTGCGCGAGTTCGTCGCCCGCAGCGTGGCCGCGCGTGACGAGGCAAGCACGATGGTCGAGCTGAACAACAGCTACGCGGCCCTGTCGCCGCGCCAGGTCAAGGACCAGGTCTTCATCACCTGCATTCCCTGGCTCGACTTCACCTCGATCCAGCACCCGGCCGCCACCCTCGGTGCGCCCGACATTCCCTCGCTGGCCTGGGGCCGCTTCAAGGATGGGCAGAACGGCCGCCTGGCCCTGCCCTTCTCGGTCCAGGCCCACCACGGCTTCGTCGACGGCTACCACATCCACCTGCTGGCCCGGCAGATCGCGGCCGAGCTGGAAGGCTTCATGCACTGAGCCGGACGCGCCGCACACGCGGCGCGGATTTCGCTTGACTCGCAAATATGATGGTCATAATATGAAGTTCATCATATCGACAACAGCCAGGCATCATGAACACCGAATCGAAGCAGACCCGGCGCGAACTGTCGCACCAGCGCATCCTCGACGCCGCCGCCCGCGCGGTACGGCGCCGCGGCTATGACGGCGTCGGCGTGGCCGAGGTGATGAAGGAAGCGGGCCTCACCCACGGCGGCTTCTACGCCCACTTCAAGTCGCGCGACGCGCTGCTGGCGGCGGCGGTCGAGCATGCGGGAACGAGCAGCCGCAGGATCCTCGGCAAGCGCATCGCTGCCAGCCTCGAGGCCGGCGCCAGCCCCCTGCGCGCCCTGGTCGAAGCCTACCTGTCGCCGGAACACCTGGCCGCACAGGACATGGGCTGCCCGGTCGCCGCCCTCGGCTCGGAAATGGTGCGCCAGCAGGAAGACGTGCGCGAGGCCTCGCGCCGCCGCGTGCTGGGCCTGATCGAGACGGTGCGCCAGGCCCTGCCCCCGGGCGCGGACCCGCAGCAGGCCGCCGTCATCACCGGCAGCCTGGTGGGCACGGTGCAACTTGCCCGGGTGCTGGGCGACAGCGCCGGCGAACTGCTGCAGGCGGCGCGCACCGCCATCCTCGACCAGTACGACCGCGCTCCCGCCTGAACCATCACCCCGGGGCTGCCTTGTGCAGCCTTTTTGCCGAACCAAAATATTATGGCCATCATATTCCAATGAAACCGCAGTCCAACCAACCTGAAAGGAAACAAGCATGAAGCTCCAGAACGCCACCGTCCTGGTCACGGGCGCCAAACGCGGCCTCGGCCTCGCCTTAGCCCGCCATGCCCTGGCCCAGGGCGCCCGCAAGGTCTGCGCCGCCGCGCGCGAAGCCGGCATCTGCATCGATCGCACCCGCTGAGCGAGCCGCCATGCGCACACCGACGACCCTTCCCGCCCCTGCCGCCGCGAGTACACCGGCGCAGGTTTCGCCCTGGCCGACCTTCTGGATCGCCAGCATCGCCGTCTTCCTGGTATCCCTCGACAGCACGGTGCTGTTCGCCGCCTTCGGCGCCCTGCAGCGGGCTTTCCCCGCCGCGACGGCCGCCGACCTGTCCTGGGTGCTGAACGCCTACACCGTGGTCTACGCGACCATGCTGGTGCCGGCAGGCGGCCTGGCCGACGCCCACGGCAGGAAGCGCGTCTTCCTGGCCGGCGTCGCGCTGTTCCTGGCCGCCTCCGCGGCCTGCGGCATGGCCGACAGCGTCGGCCTGCTGGTGGCCGCACGCGTCGCCCAGGCCTTCGGCGCGGCGCTGCTCACGCCGGCCTCGCTGTCGATCGTCCTCGACGCCTTCCCGAAGGAGAAGCGCGCGGTCGCGGTCAGCCTCTGGGGCGCGGTCGGCGGCCTGGCGGCGGCGGTCGGCCCCAGCCTGGGCAGCCTGGTGGTCGAGCGCTTCGGCTGGCCCAGGGCCTTCTACCTGAACCTGCCGCTGGGCGCCCTGTCGCTGTGGTTCGGCGCGGCGCGCCTGCGCGAGCTGCGCACGGCGGGGCGGCGCGCGCGTGTCGATGTCGTCGGCATGCTGCTCCTGATCCTGGCGGTGGGCGCCGTGGCGATGGCGATCACGCAATCGGATGCGCCGCAATGGACGCGCACCGAACTGGCGGTGCTGGCCGCAACCGGCTTCGTGGCGCTGGCCGCCTTCGTCCTCTGGGCGCGCACCGCGCAGGCGCCCCTGGTCGACCTGGCCCTGTTCGCCAACCGCAGCTACAGCCTGGTGAACCTGGCCACGCTCAGCTTCGGCATGGCCTTCGCGATCATGTTCTTCTCGTATTTCGCCTACCTGACCGGGGTCTGGGGCTACAGCCTGCCGGCTGCCGGCCTGGCCGTCACGCCGGGGCCGCTGACCGTGGTGCCGACCGCGATCCTGGCCGGACGCATCGCCGGGCGCTACGGGCACCGCCGGGTGCTGGTGACGGGAGCGCTGGTGTATGCGCTGAGCGGGCTATGGCTGCTGCTGGTGCCGGGCACCGAGCCGGCCTACGCCAGCCACTGGCTGCCGGGACTGCTGCTCAGCGGCGCCGGCGTCGGCATGGTGCTGCCCTCGCTGTCGGGCGCGGCGGTGGCCCAGCTGCCGGCGACGCAGTACGCGGTCGGCAGCGCGGTGAACCAGGCGATCCGCCAGTTGGGTACGGTGCTGGGGGTGGCGGTCACGGTGCTGTTCGTCGGCCACGCGGGCCTGGTGCGGGCCGACTTCCTGCCGCTCTACGGCCTGCACGTGAGCCTGGCCCTGCTCACGGGCGCGCTCTGCCTGGGCGTGCACACCCGCGGCACGCGTTCGGCCTGATCAGGCAGGGGCTGGCGCCAGGCGCAGCACGGCGACCTGGCCGGCGATGGGCACACCGTTCTCGCTGCGCAGCGGCGCCGGTTGCAGCAGCGCGGTCTCGAAGCCCTGGGCCTGGGCCAGGGTGCGCAGGTAGGCTGCCGAATGGGCGTAGCGGTTCGAGGGCTGCAGCACGAAGCCTTCGCCCTCCACGGTCTCGGTCGAGAAGCAGAAGGCCCCGCCCGGACGCAGGGCGCGCCTGGCCAGCGCGAACACCTCGGCCAGTTCGCCGAAGTAGACGAAGACGTCGGCGGCGACGATGAGGTCGAAGGCCGCCTGCTCCCGGGCCAGGAAGGCGGTGATGTCGGCGCACACGAGACGGTCGTACAGGCCGGATTGACGCGCCTTCTCCAGCATGCGCTCGGACAGGTCGACGCCCGCCAGGCTGCGCGGGCGCGGCCGCAGGTGGGGCGCGCACAAACCCGTGCCGCAGCCCAGGTCGAGCACGTCGCCGTCCAGCGGCGCCTGCGCGCTTTCCAGGGCCGCTGCGATCGCTTCCGGCGTGCGGTAGTCCAGCACCTCGGTCAGGTGCTGGTCGAAGTGGCCGGCGTACTGGTCGAACAGCGCCTTCACATACTCCTGGGGCGCGCGTTCCGGCGTCTCGCCCACGCCCAGGGCGGCCAGGGCGAAGCCGATGCGGGAGCCATCGGCGCCCTGCTCCTCGAGCATGCGCTGCGCGGCCTGGTATGCAAGGATCGCCTCCTCGCGCCGGCCGAGCGCGGCCAGGGTGGCGGCGCGGTGTTCGCGGGTGGCCGCATGCGCCGGACGCAGCGCCAGCGCCTGGTCATGGGCGCGCAGCGCCTCGTCGAAACGGCGCAGCCGGTGCAGCGTCATGGCGCGCCCGGCGTGGGCCTCGGCCATGGTCGCGTCGAGCGCGAGCGCCGCGTCGTAGCCGGCCAGCGCGTCGCGCAGGCGGCGCAGCAGGTAGAGGGCGTTGGCGCGCACGCACAGGGCCTGGGCGTAGCGTGGCTGGCCTGCCAGCGCCAGCTCGGCGCTGGCCAGCGCCGCCTCGGGCTCGCCCAGTTCCAGCAGCGCGGCCGCGCGGTTGCAGGCCGCCTCCGGATAGCGCGGCTGCAGCGCCAGCGCGCGCCCGTAGCTGTCCACCGCCTCGCGCGCGCGTCCCAGCTTGCGCAGCGCGTTGCCGCGGTTGGCGTAGGCCATCGCGTACTGGGGATGCAGGCGCAGCGCCGTCTCGTAGCTGGCGAGCGCCGCTTCGCTGCGGCCCAGGTCCTGCAGCGCGGCGCCCAGGTTGCAGTGGGCATTGGCCTGGTCCGGCTTGAGCGCGATCGCCTGCCCGATCAGCTCCACCGCGCCCGCCGCATCGCCCTGCTGGCGCGCGATCACGCCCAGCAGGTGCAGGGCATCGAACTGGCGCGGCGCCAGCGCCAGCACCTGGCGGTAGAGCTGCGCGGCTTCCTGCAGCCGGCCTTTCTGGTGGAGCGCGACCGCCTGCTGCAACAGGGGCGTCACGCCCTGCGCTTCTTCCCGCTTGGTCCCTGCCTGGTTCATCCCTGCCTTTCGATCCCTGGTGGCGCACCCGCTGCGCCCGCGCGCAAGGATACCGCAAGCGAGGGTGGCAAGCGAAACCCCGCAAGGGCGGCGGCGTCCATTATCATTTCATCTTCACAACTTTTTGGAAGACCGCCATGCCCCGCTGGACCAGGAAACTTGCGCTCACCGCCCTCGGCCTGCTGGCCGCTACAACCCAGGCAGCCCAGCCAGCCCAGGCAGTCGAACCTGCCGCGCCGCGCAAGCTCCTCCTGACGGCCGACCGCGTCTGGACCGGCGAGGGCCAGGCGCGCGCCGGCTGGGCGGTGCTGGTCGCCGACGGCCGCATCAGGGAAGTCGGCCCGGCCGACCGGATCAGCGCGCCGCCGGACGCCGAGCGCATCGCCCTGCCCGGCAAGACCCTGATCCCGGGCCTGATCGACCTGCACTCGCACGTGCTGCTCCACCCCTACAACGAGACCACCTGGGACGACCAGGTGATCAAGGAGCAGGTCGAGTACCGCACCCTGCTGGCCGGGAAGCACGCCAAGGACACCCTGCAGGCCGGCTTCACCACCCTGCGCGACCTCGGCACGGAAGGCGCCAACTATGCCGACGTCGGCGTCAAGCGCGCCATCGAAGGCGGCGTGGTCGAGGGCCCGCGCCTCCTGATCGCGACCAAGGCCATCGTCGCCAGCTTCAGCTATGGTCCGGCCGAGCGCAGCTACCGCCCTGACATGGAGATTCCCTACGGCGCCCAGGAAGCGACCGGCGTCGACGAAGTGACCAAGGCCGTGCGCGAGCAGGCTGCGCACGGCGCCGACTGGATCAAGTTCTATGCCGACTACCGCACCGGCGTGGACGGCAGCAGCCGCCCGACCTTCACGCTGGAAGAAATGAAGGCGATGGTGGCGGCGGCCCACGTCACCGGACGCAAGGTGGCGGCCCACGCCAGCACCGACGAGGCGATCCGCATGGCCGTGCTGGCCGGCGCCGACACCATCGAGCACGGCTATGGCGCCAGCGAAGCGACCTTCCGCCTGATGAAGGAGCGCGGCACGGCCTATATCCCGACGCTCACGGCGCCGGAGGCGATCGGCGAATACTTCCAGAAGCACGTGCGCGGCGGCGAGCCGACGCCGTCGATGAAGGAAGCGGCGCGCGCCTTCGGGCTGGCGCGCCGGCTCGGCGTGGTGATCGGCAACGGCAGCGACGTCGGCGTGTTCACGCACGGGACCAACGCGCGCGAGCTGGAATGGATGGTGCGCCTGGGGATGACGCCGGTGGAAGCGCTGCGCGCCGCGACCACGGTGGCGGCCGGCATCCTCGGCAAGGAGAAGGACCTGGGCCGCCTGGCGCCGGGAGCGCTGGCCGACGTGGTGGCCGTCGAGGGTGATCCGACGGCGGATATCGCGGCGCTGCGCAAGGTGGGGTTCGTGATGAAGGGCGGGAAGATCTATCGCCGCTGATCCCACCCAACGAAACGATCGCAAGCCGTGATGGTTTGGTAGGGTGGACTCCCGAGTCCACGCTGTCTTTCGTGTCGATGCGTTCCCGGCCACCTGCAAGCATATCGACGCGCATAAGCCGTACCGCGTGGACTCGGGAGTCCACCCTACAAACCCCGCACGCCCTTCCGTGGTGCACCCACGCACCGCCATCTGTCATTACGTAAATTGATATCGACCATCACCGTTGTAATCAACAAACGATATGACGGTCATTCACGGACCTGCGGATATCCACAATATGCGCCGCGGGGAGATTTTGTGATGATGTCTTCACCATCAACCTCTCGTGAAGAGTTGTCATGAAAAAGCCATTCTATAAAGTCCTGTATGTACAGGTGCTGTTCGCCATCGTGTTGGGCGTACTGCTCGGCGTGTTCTACCCCGAGCTCGGCACCAAGATGAAGCCTTTGGGAGACGGCTTCATCAAACTGATCAAGATGATCATCGCGCCGGTGATCTTCTGTACCGTCGTCGCCGGCATTGCTGGTATGCAGGACATGAAGAAAGTCGGCCGCGTCGGCGGCAAGGCCCTGCTCTATTTCGAAGTCGTGTCCACCTTCGCCCTGGTGATCGGCCTGCTGGTGGCGAACATCGCCAAGCCGGGCGCCGGCTTCAACGTCGACGTCGCCCACCTCGACACCAAGGCCATCGCCCAGTACACGGAGAAGGCCCAGCACCAGAGCACGGTCGACTTCCTGATGAACATCATTCCGAACACCTTCGTGGATGCCTTCGCCAAGGGCGACATCCTGCAGGTGCTGCTGATCGCGATCCTGTTCGGCGTGGCGCTGTCGATGCTGGGTGAGCGCGGCCGTCCGACGACCCGCATCATCGAGGACTTCTCCCACGTCATCTTCGGCGTCGTGAACATCGTCATGAAGGTCGCACCGATCGGCGCCTTCGGCGCAATGGCCTTCACCATCGGCAAATACGGCCTGGCCTCGCTGATCCCGCTGGCCAAGCTGATGGGTTCCTTCTACCTGACCTGCGGCCTGTTCGTCGTCGTCGTGCTCGGCACCATCGCCAAGCTGACCGGCTTCTCGATCTTCAAGTTCATCAGCTACATCAAGGAAGAACTGCTGATCGTGCTCGGCACCAGCTCGTCGGAATCGGCCCTGCCGGCCCTGATGCGCAAGCTGGAAAAGCTCGGCTGCTCGAAATCGGTGGTGGGTCTGGTGGTTCCGACCGGCTATTCGTTCAACCTGGACGGCACCAACATCTACATGACCATGGCCGCCCTGTTCGTTGCCCAGGCAACCAACACCGACCTGACCCTGACCCAGGAACTGACCATCCTCGCAGTGGCGATGCTGACCTCGAAAGGTGCCTCGGGCATCACCGGCGCCGGCTTCATCACCCTGGCGGCGACGCTGGCGGTGGTCCCGACCATCCCGGTGGCCGGCATGGCCCTGATCCTCGGCATCGACCGCTTCATGAGCGAATGCCGCGCCCTGACCAACTTCGTCGGCAACGGCGTGGCCTCGGTCGTGGTGTCGAAGTGGGAAAAGGAACTGGACCACGACCGCATGAACGCCGTCCTGTCGGGCACCTACGTCGAGGAAGACAGCAAGAACCTGCAGGCAGTGCGCGAAGCTGCCTGAGCCTTGGCCGCCTGAGTCCCCAAAAAAACCGTGCCCCGGCACGGTTTTTTTTCGCCCCCAGGTTCGACGCCTGTACTCGCCGGCAAGCCTGCACGAGGAATGCTAAGATCGCTTGCTGGAAATACAAGATCGATGCATCCAGCCCGGCACCGCGGGCAGAAAGGACAGCCACATGAGCGACAACAGCAGGCAGCACGACTTCGACGCCGCCATTGCCCTGACGGGCGAGGGCGAGAACGCCTTCCTCGGCCAGACCCACCCCGGCTACGGCAACATGGTCGGCCCCTTCGGCGGCGTGATCGCCGCGACCCTGATGAATGCCGTCATGCAGCACCCGCAGCGCCTGGGCGAACCGGTATCGCAGACCGTGCATTTCGCCGCGCCGATCCCCGACGGCGCCTATTCGGTGCACACCCGGATCATGCGCACCAACCGCACGACCCAGCACTGGCAGGTCGAGCTGCTGCAGGACGGCGAGGTGGCCGCCTTCGCCACCCTGGTCACGGCCCTGCGCCGCGACACCTGGTCCGCCCTCGACGCCGTCTTCCCCGAAGTGCCGCCGGCCGCCAGCATCGCCCCCGCCCCGCCCATCGCCCGCGCCGCCTGGACCGCGCGCTACGAGATGCGCTTCGTGGACGGCGCGCCCCTCGTCACGGATGCGGCCAGCGAGACCTCGCAAACCCGCATGTGGATCCGCGACACCCCCGGCCGGCCGCTCGACTTCCTCTCGCTCGCGGCCATGTCCGACGCCTTCTACCCGCGCATCTTCGTGCGCCGCCCCAGGTGGGTGCCGATCGGCACCGTGGCGCTGACGACCTTCTTCCACGCTGACGCCCGGCAACTGGACGCCCAGGGCAATGCTCCCCTGCTGGGCGTGGCCCGCGCGCTGCGCTTCGGCAACGGCTTCTTCGACCAGAGCGCCGAGATGTGGAGCGAACAGGGCGAATTGCTGGCGACGAGTCACCAGGTCGTGTACTTCAAGGAATAGCTTCAGTCGACCACGGCGGCGCAAGGCTGGCAAAGGGCGCCCATCAGCGCCACCGAAGTCGCCTACTCGCTGACGAGGCCCGCCTGGCAACGTAAAGGAAGCGAGTCCGCCCCGGCGCCGGCATCCGTGATCGACCGGCTTGCCGCCACATTCTCTTTTCATGCAAGACGCATTGTGTGACGCGCCGGATATTGCTAGGATGCCAGCAACTCAACTGCCATCCTCTAGCATGAAATCATTCATCACAATGGCAATATCCGCTTCCCTCCTGGTTTCATCCATCGTGGCGGCTTCGCCGAAGTCGCCGCTGACACCCCAGCAGCGCAGCCAGGCCATCGAGGACATTGCCGCCGCCTTCGAAAAAATGTACGTGTTCCCCGAAGTCGGCAACACGGTCGCGCGCGACCTGCGCGCGCGCCGCGACCGCGGCGAGTACGACCGCATTTCCGCCTCGCGCGCGCTGGCGGCAAGGCTCAGCCGCGATATCGACGCCATCTGCCACGACTCCCATACGGAGGTCGCCTACTTCGAGGAAGACCAGCTGGCCGGGCAACCCGCTGCCGATCCTGCGCTCGCGAAGCAGCGGGCAGAAGCGCGCCTGGCCCGTGCGCGCGCCGACAACTTCGGCTTCGCCGCGCCGCGCCGCCTGGACGGGAACATTGCGCTGATCCGCTTCGACAGCTTCTATCCGGCCGCGGACTCCGCTCCCTTCGTCCACCAGCTCATGAGCGAGGCCGCAGATGCCGACGCCCTGATCTTCGACCTGCGCGAGAACGGCGGCGGTTCCCCGCAGCTGATCGCAGTGCTGGCGAGCTACCTGTACGACGACACGCCGGTGCACCTGTACGACCAGTACGACCGCCGCCTGGGCACGCAGCATGCGGCCTGGACCGACCCGGGCGTGCCGGAGCAGCGCTTCGGCAGCAGGAAGCCGGTCTACATCCTGACCAGCGCGCAGACCTTCTCGGCGGCCGAGAACCTGGCCTACACGCTGCAAAAGCTCGGGCGCGCCAGGGTCGTCGGCGAGCGTACCCGCGGCGGCGCCCACGGCGGTTTCGGACGGCCGGTCACGAGCCACCTGGTGCCGATGATCGCGACCCGGCGCGTGATCCACGCGGTCACGAAAAGCGACTGGGACCGTGTCGGTGTCATTCCCGACGTGCGGGCGACGGCCGCCGATGCGCTCGCGCCCGCGGTGGCGCTGGCGAAGAAGGACATCGCGGCCGCGCGTTGAGCGTGCACGGGCCGGCCGGGCTGCGGTGCGCCGGCCGGCATCGCCACGGGGTAAGCTGTGCCACTTCCGTGGACGTTCCGGCAGCGTCCGCGCTCCAGCAAGCGGAGGCAAGATGGCGAGCCAGTCCGACACAGGCGACACCGGCATTTCCGCCCCCCTCGACGAGGTGCTGATCACCGCCGAGCTGGGACGCCGCGCCGCGCATGCGCCGGACTTCGCCGCGGAAAACCGCGCGCTCGCCGCGCTCGCCACCGAAATGGCCAGCCAGCCGCACCGCGTGCTGCAGAAGCTGGCCGAACTCGTCATCCAGCTGTGCGATGCCGATTCCGCCGGCATCAGCATCCTCGAGTCCGGAGACGAAGGCGAAACCTTCCGCTGGCATGCCACGGCCGGCGCTTTCGCCAGCAGCCTCGGCACGATCCTGCCGCGCGACGCCAGCCCCTGCGGAATCGTCCTCGAGCGCGGCACGGCCCTGCTGTTCGATCGTCCCGAGCGCTGCTTTCCCGCCTTGCGCGGCGCCGGACCGCCCATCCACGAAGCCCTGCTCGCCCCCTGGGCCGCGAACGGACAGGCGATCGGGACCGTGTGGGCGATCCGGCACACGTCGGCACGGCCTTTCGACGGCGAGGACGCACGCCTGCTGCAAAGCCTGGCGACCCACGCCGCGGCCGCCCAACGCATGGTGACCGCGCTGGCGGCGGCCCACGAGGACCAGCGCGAACTCGAGCAGCGGGTCGCCGAACGCACGCGCCTGCTGACCGAAGCCAACGTCCGGCTGCAGCACGAGGTCGACCACCGGCGGCACGTGGAGTCGAGGCTGCTCGAGACCCAGGCGCAATTGCGCGCCGCCCTGTCGATCGAAACCGTCGGCGTGCTGTTCCTGAAGCTCAACGGCACCCTTGTCGACGCCAACCCGGCCTTCGAGCGCATGAGTGGCTACCGCCGCGACGAACTGCTGGCCCTGCCCGACTGGCACAGCCTGACGCCACCCGAATTCCTCGAGATTACCGCGAGGGCCGCGCACGAACTGGAGGAGGTCGGCCACACCGCCCCCTTCGAGAAACAGATGCTGCGCAAGGATGGCAGCCGCTTCTGGGGGCTGTGCGCGCCGGCCCGGGTAGTGGACAGCGGCATCGAATCGCTGTGCGTCGAATTCATCCTCGACATCAGCGCGGCCAAGGGCGCCGAGGCCGGCCTGCGCGAAAGCGAGGCGCGCTTCCGGGCGCTGGCCGATGCCTCGCCGGCCCTGATCTGGCAGGTCGATGCCGAGGGACGCGCCGTCTACTTCAACCAGCGCTACCTGGAAGTCGTGGGCCTGCCGCCCGAACGCCTGCTGGGACAGGGCTGGCACGCTGTCCTGCATCCCGACGACCGGCCCGCCTACCTGGATACGGTGACCGACGCCCTGCGCAGGCAGGCCAGGTACCAGCGCCGCGTGCGCATCCGCATCAAGGACAATGGCTGGCCCCCCTTCGACGCCCATGGCGCTCCCTGGTTCGGGGCGGACGCGCGTTTCCGCGGCCACGTCGGCATCTGCATCGACATCAGCGCCACGGTCCAGACCGAGGCAGCCCTGCGCGACGCCGACCGCCGCAAGGACGAGTTCCTCGCCACCCTCGCCCACGAGCTGCGCAATCCGCTGGCGCCGATCAGCAATGCCGTACACCTGCTGCGCCATCCGGAGGGACGGCGCGCGAGCGACCGCATCGTCGAGATGATCGACCGCCAGGTGCGCCAGATGGTGCGCCTGGTGAACGACCTGATGGATGTCTCGCGCATCACGCGCGGCAAGATCGGCCTGAGCAAGGCGCCGGTGGCCCTGGCGGACATCCTCGCCAGCGCCATCGAGACCAGCCAGCCGGCCATCGACGGGGCGCAGCACACGTTCGCCGTGTCGCTGCCTGCCGAGACCCTGATGCTCCAGGCCGACAAGGTGCGCCTGACCCAGGTGTTCGCCAACGTGCTCAACAACGCCGCCAAGTACACCGACCGCGGCGGACGGATCTGGCTCGAAGCCGGGCGCGAGGGCGACATGGCCGTCATCCGCGTGCGCGACACCGGGATCGGCATCGACGCGGCCGCCCTGCCCCATGTGTTCGAGATGTTCACCCAGGCGCACGCGCCCTCGGACCGGCACCAGGGCGGGCTGGGCATCGGCCTGACCATGGTGCGCCAGCTGGTCGAGCTGCACGGCGGCACCGTCGAGGCCCATAGCGCCGGCCCGGGCCAGGGCAGCGAGTTTGTCGTGCGCCTGCCCCTGCGTGCGGACGGCGCCGGCGCCGCGGCGCCGTCAGATGGCGCGGCCGGCGCCGCAGCGCTGCTCGGTTGCCAGGTGCTTGTAGTGGACGACAACCGCGACGCCGCCGATTCGCTGCACCTGCTGCTGGAACTGAAAGGCGCCACGGTCGAGGTGCGCTACGACGGCCCCGCGGCGCTGGCGGCCCTCGACGACATGGCGTCCGCGCCGCCCCACGCCGTGGTGCTCGACATCGGCATGCCGGAGATGGACGGCTACGAGGTGGCGCGGCGCATCCGCGCCGACCCGCGTTTTGCGGGCATGAAAATCATCGCCCTCACCGGCTGGGGACAACAGGTGGACCGGGTCCGTTCCCGGACCAGCGGCATCGATCACCACCTCACCAAGCCGGTGGACTGGAAAACGCTCGAGAGCCTGCTGGCCGGCTGCTGAGACGCCAGCACCCTGCCCTGCAGGGCCGCCGACCGCGCCAGGCCCGCGCACGCCGGGTCCACGGCGTAATGCCGTTCAGTCAAGCTGGAAAGAGCTTGGTTCGGGCAGGCATCGTAGGGTGGGCACTCCGTGCCCACGCGTTACGTGCGCTTCCTTCGTCTGCCGCCAGGAACTTCTTGCCCGCTAAGGTCAATCCTGGCCCGCTTCCATTGCACACGTTGCGGGCGAAATGTCGCCGCATGTGACTGACGGCCACCTGCATAACGCGTGGGCACGAGGTGCCCGCCCCACGACTACGGCTTCACTGAACGGCATTAGAGTCTACGGCGCCTCTTCTCCTCCCCGCTTCACCGCCGGCCACCTCGACGCCGGCCTCGGCAACTGGCATGCCCGGACCGGGTTTGCGCAGCATCCGCCTTTGTTTTCCTGATTTGAAACTGTATGTACGTCTTCATAACGCGCGGAAATTTTTTCCTCAAAACATTGAACTTAGGAAGTTTCCTCCCCTCAAAGCTTACTCTTTCACGCTATTTAGCTAGGGTAAGTTCTGATGAAATTCGCTCCTCTCGTTGCAAACGTCCGTATCAACCAACTCCTGTGCGCCAGCGCCATGGTCCTGCTGGCCGGTACCGCCTCCGCCCAGACCGCCAAGGAAATGCTCGTCGAGCCGGCCTACGATTCGGCTGCTCCGAGCGCCGCCGCCGCCGAACCGGTCGTCGCCACCGCTCCCGTGCTCTCGAGCGCGACCACCGTCACCGGCCACCTGTACGTCTCGCCGACCGGTTCGGACTCGAACCCGGGCACGCAAGCCAAGCCGGTGAAAACCATCGCCCGCGCCGACGCCCTGGCCCGCGCCGGCTACGTCATCCACGTCGCTCCCGGCACCTACACCGTCGCCGCGCCTTCGCTGTCGAGCGCCGGCATCCGCACCACCAAGAGCGGCACGGCCTCGGCCCGCATCCGCTTCCAGTCGGACGTGAAATGGGGCGCGAAGATCGTCTTCTCGGGCACCGGCCTCGGCTGGAACTCGAAGGGCGCCTACGTCGACATCGTCGGCTTCGACATCAGCGGCACCGGCCGTATCGGCATCCTGGCTGAAGGCGGCCACGAGATCATCTCGAACAACTTCGTGCACGACCTGAAGGTCACCGGCGGCTGCAACGGCAGCGGCGGCGCGGCGATCGACGCCTGGGGTCCGGGCGGCGGCGCGGTCATCGATTCGAACGTGGTGCGCAACGTCGGCGCCCAGTGGGTCGCTGCCCAGAGCTGTAACACCGTGCAGGGTATTTACGTAACCAACCAGAACAACACCGTCTCGAACAACATCATCTCGGGCGTGGCGTCGGTCGGTATCAACAGCTGGCACGGCGCGACGTCGAACACCTTCGTCAACAACACCATCTTCGGCAACAAGATGGGCATCGTGATCGGTCATGGCGACAGCGGCGCCACCGCTGCCGGCACCAGCAACAACTACGTGGCCAACAACATCGTCTACCGTAACGGCTACGGCATCACCGAGATGGGCAAGGTCGGCACCAACAACCGCTACGCCAACAACCTGGTGTTCAACACCGGCCGCGCATTCCTCGCCAAGGGCACTGTTACCGGCACCGTCTCGGCCGAACCGCAGTTCGTCAACTACCAGGTGAACGGCACCGGCGACTACCGCCTGAAGAGCACCTCGCCTGCCATCAACAAGGGCACCGCGACCCGCGCCCCGAAGCTCGACTTCGCCGGCGTGGCGCGTCCGCGCGGCGGCGCACACGACATCGGCGCCTACGAGTACTAATCCGTTTCGCCTGCCCTGGCGCCGCACCGGCGCCAGTGACACCGCCCCAACCGGCTGGACTCCCGTCCAGCTCGTTGGGGCTTTTTAATTCGCGCTCCCTGTAGAGCCGATAGTCCCGTAGAGCGTGTGAAAAAATCGTCAGGGCAAGGCGCATTGTCGAAGACAGTACGAGGGCACGGCGAGACGATGCAACGCTGCCATGGCGATCTTTTCACACGCTCGTAGGGTGGGCGCCCTGTGCCCACGCGTGACCTTTGCGTCGTGTTGGCGCAAAAAGCAGGCCAACAATGCTCACCGTTTACGCGTGGGCACGGGGCGCCCACCCTACGGCAGCGTGCCACTCACGCCCGCAGCGGCATCCTGGTCAACAGCTTGTCCAGCGTGATCGGATAATCGCGGATCCGCACCCCGGTCGCGTTGTAGATGGCGTTCGCCACCGCCGCGCCGACGCCGCAGATCCCGAGCTCGCCGACACCCTTGGCCTTCATCGGCGAGGAGATGGGATCGGTCTCGTCGAGGAAGGCCACTTCCTGGTGCGGGATGTCGGCGTGCACCGGCACCTCGTAGCCGGCCAGGTCGTGGTTGACGAAGAAGCCGCGCCGCTTGTCGACCACCAGGTCCTCCATGAGGGCCGCGCCCACGCCCATGGTCATCGCGCCAATCACCTGGCTGCGCGCCGACTTCGGGTTCAGGATGCGCCCGGCCGCGCATACCGCCAGCATGCGCCGCACCCGCACCTCGCAGGTGTCGACGTCGACGCCGACTTCCACGAAGTGGGCGCCGAAGGTCGACTGCTGGAACTTTTTATCGAGGTCGCCGTACTCCATCGTGTCCTCGCCGACGATCTCGCCGCCGGCTGCCACCTGCGCCAGCGGCACCGAACGTCCGCCCGCGCGCACCGCGCCATCGACGAATTCGGCGCTCGCCGCATCCAGCCCGGCCTTTGCCGCCACCGCCTCGCGCAGCTTGACGCAGGCCGCGTAGACGCCGGCGGTGGAGCTGTTGCCGCCCCACTGCCCGCCCGAACCGGCGGACACCGGGAAGGTCGAGTCGCCCAGCTTCACCACCACGCGCTCCAACGGCACGCCCATCATCTCGGCCGCCGTCTGGGCGATGATGGTGTAGCTGCCGGTGCCGATGTCGGTCATGTCGGTTTCTACCGTTACCATGCCGTCGCGGCCGAGGCGCACGCGGGCCGCCGACTTCATCACCAGGTTGTTGCGGAAGGCCGAGGCCACGCCCATGCCGACCAACCAGCGGCCGTCGCGCACCTTGCCCGGCTCGGCCTGGCGCCTGTTCCAGCCGAAGCGCTCGGCGCCCTGGCGCATGCACTCGACAAAACGGCGCTGCGAGAATTTGCGGCCCGGTTTCTCGGGGTCGCTGGTGGTGTCGTTGATGATGCGGAACATCACCGGGTCCATCTTCAGCTTTTCCGCCATCTCGTCGATCGCGATCTCGAGCGCCATCATGCCCGGCGCCTCGCCCGGCGCGCGCATCGCGTTCGCCTCGGGCAGGTCGAGCACGGCCAGGTTCAGGCGCGTCAGGCGGTGCGCGCCGGCATACAGCAGGCGGGTCTGCTGCACCGCGGTCTCGGGCTGGCCGCCCGGCAGGTCGCCGGACCAGCTCTCGTGGGCGATCGCCGTGATGCGACCCTCGCGCGTCGCGCCGATGCGGATGCGCTGGATGGTCGCGGGGCGGTGCGTGGTGTTGTTGAACATCAGCGCACGCGTGAGGTTCACCTTCACCGGACGGTTCGCCGCACGTGCGCCCAGCGCCGCCAGCAGGGCCTCGGAACGCAGGAACAGCTTGCCGCCGAAGCCGCCGCCGATGTAGGGCGAGATCAGGCGCACGTTCTCGACCGGGATGCCGAGCGTCTTGGCCATGTCCTGGGTGCCCCAGTGGATCATCTGGTTCGAGGTCCACAGGGTCAATTTACCGTCGCTCCAGGACGCGACCGAGGCGTGCGGCTCCATCATCGCGTGCGACTGGTCGGGCGTGGTGTAGGTGGCGTCGAGCTTGACGGGGGCGCTGGCGAAACCGGCGGCGAAGTTGCCGAACCTGGTTTCCGGCTTGTCGTCGGTGGTTGGCAACCTGGCGCCGGCCTTGGCCTTTTCCAGGTCGTAGCGGCCCTGCTCCTGCACGTACTCGACGCGCACCAGCGGCGCGGCGGCGCGCGCCTGCTCGAAGGTTTCGGCGACGACCACGGCCACGGCCTGGTGGTAGTGTTCGACCTCGGGCCCGGCCAGCAGCCTGGCGGTGTTGTACTTGCCCTTGCCGAGCTTGCCGGCGTTCTCGAAAGTGACGATGGCGATCACGCCCGGCGAGCGGCGCGCGGCCTCGACGTCGATCGCGGCGATGCGGCCCTTGGCGATGGTGGCGCCGACCACGTAGCCGTAGGCGGCGTTCGGCGCCGCCTCGTGCTGCTCGTAGGCGTAGCGTGCGGTGCCGGTGGTCTTGAAGGGACCGTCGATGCGGTCGACCGGCTTGCCGACGACCTTCATCTGGTCGATCGGATTGGTGGTGGCGGGTGTCGTGAATTTCATGACTCAGGCTTTCCTTCCTTCCGCCAGCACGGATGCGAGCGTACGCTGGACCAGTGGGACCTTGAATGCGTTCTGGGCTGTCGGTTTCGCCCCTTCGAGCAGGCGGCCGACGACGGCGCTGGCGCCGCTGGGCATGGCGCTTTCCGCGGCCGGGACGCGCCAGGGTTTGTGCGCCACGCCGCCCAGCGCCACGCGCCCGCTGCCGTCGGGCTGCACGACGGCGGCCACCGACACCAGGGCAAAGGCGTAGGAGGCGCGGTCGCGCACCTTGCGGTAGAAGTGGCGGCCGCCCAGCGGCGGCGGCAGGGTTACGGCCGTGATCAGTTCGCCGGCCGCGAGCGTGTTCTCGATGTGGGGCGTGTTGCCCGGCAGCCGGTAGAAATCCGCGATCGGGATCACGCGGGTGCTGCCGTCGCCGCGCACGGTCTCGACGCCGGCATCGAGCAGCTGCATCGCCACCGCCATGTCGCTCGGATGGGTGGCGATGCAGGCCTCGCTGTGCCCGACGATGGCGTGGTTGCGGTTGTAGCCGCCGATGGCCGAACAGCCGCTGCCCGGTACGCGCTTGTTGCAGGGCTGGGCCGTGTCGTAGAAATACGGGCAGCGGGTGCGCTGCAGCAGGTTGCCGGCGGTGGTCGCCTTGTTGCGCAGCTGGGCCGAGGCGCCGGCCAGCAGGGCGCGCGACAGCACGCCGTAGTCGCGCCGCACCCGGGCGTCGCTGGCCAGGTCGACGTTCAGGACCTGGGCGCCGATGCGCAGCCCGCCCTGGGGCGTCGCCTCGATCTTGTTGAGGCCCAGGTGGTTCACGTCGATCAGGTGCTGGGGCGTTTCGATCTCGAGCTTCATCAGGTCGAGCAGGTTGGTGCCGCCGGCGATGAAACGCGCTCCGGGCGTGCGCTCGGCAGCCTGCACGGCTTCGGCCGGGGTGCGGGCGCGCTGGTAGGTGAATGCCTTCATGCCTTGCCTCCCGTGTTTGCACCCGAGCCCGCGACCTCGCTGATCGCCTCGATGATGTTGGAATAGGCGCCGCAGCGGCAGATGTTGCCGCTCATGCGCTCGCGGATCTCGTCGATGGACAGCAGCGGTTTCTGGTTCAGGTCGGCCGTCACATGGCTGGGCACGCCCTGGCGGATCTCGTCCAGCACGGATACCGCCGAACAGATCTGCCCCGGGGTGCAGTAGCCGCACTGGTAGCCGTCGTGCTTCACGAAGGCGGCCTGCATCGGGTGCAGCCTGCCGGGCTGGCCCAGGCCTTCGATGGTGGTGATGTCGCCGCCGTCGTGCATGATGGCCAGGCTCAGGCATGAATTGATGCGGCGGCCGTCGACGATGACGGTACAGGCGCCGCACTGGCCCTGGTCGCAGCCCTTCTTGGTGCCGGTCAGGTGCAGGTGCTCGCGCAGGGCGTCGAGCAGCGAGGTGCGGGTATCGAGGGTCAGTTCGTGGACCTGGCCGTTCACGCGCAGCCGGGTCTTCGCGCTCACCGGCGGCGTGGCCGGGGCCGGGGCGGGGTCGGCGCCCGAGGAAGGAGCCTGGGCTGCGGCGCCGAGCGGCACTGCCGCCGCGGTGGCCGCCAGCGCGCCTGTCTTGAGCAGGTCGCGCCGGGAGATTTTCGCTTCGATTGGGTCGTCCATGTATCGGGTCCTTCCGGGAGATGGTCCGTCGTGGCACGCCGCCGCGTGCGGCGGTGCAGCAGGTCGACTTATATTAAAGGCATTTTTCCGGGGACGCGGCACGGTAGACTTTGCAGTGCGGCCGCTCGTTCCGTACACGGAAGATGTATCATTTTAGAAATTACCCCCGGTCCTACGCTCATCCATTATGAGGAAAACGCCTTGATCCGACTGCGCCATACCGCCCTTGCTGTCCTCTCCCTGTTCGCCCTGAACGCCCAGGCCCAGCAGCCCTCCTCCCTGAAGACCCAGGTCGCCGCCAGCGTGAACGCCAGCTATCCCTGGCTCGACGGCGTCTACAGGGACCTGCACGCCCATCCCGAACTGGCCTTCCAGGAAGTACGCACCGCCGGCAAGCTGGCCGAGGAAATGCGCAAGCTCGGCTTTACCGTGACGGAAAAGGTTGGCAAGACCGGCGTGGTCGCGATCTACAAGAACGGTCCCGGCCCGACCGTGATGGTGCGCACCGAGCTCGACGGCCTGCCGATGGAGGAAAAATCGGGCCTGCCGTATGCCAGCAGGTTCAAGGCCAGCAGCGATGGCCGCGAGAGCTTCACCGCGCACAGCTGCGGCCACGACATCCACATGTCGGCCTGGCTGGGCGCCGCGCGCACGCTGGTGAACCTGAAGTCGCAATGGAGCGGCACCCTGATGTTCGTCGGCCAGCCGGCCGAGGAAACGGTATCGGGCGCGAAAGCGATGCTGGCCGACGGCCTGTTCACGCGCTGGGCCAAGCCCGACTATGCCTTCGCCCTGCACTCCTGGCCGCTGGCCCACGGCACGGTCGGCTATAACGTCGGCGCCGTCTCCTCGAATTCGGACGCGATCGAGATCGTGTTCAAGGGCCGCGGCGGCCACGGCTCGGCGCCGGACCAGTCCATCGACCCGATCGCGATCGCGGCGCGCTTCGTGGTCGACGTCCAGACCGTGATCAGCCGCGAGAAGGACCCGAAGGAATTCGGCGTGGTGACCATCGGCGCCATCAACGGCGGCACGGTCGGCAACATCATCCCGGACAGCGTGCAGGTGCGCGGCACCATCCGCTCCTACAGCCCGCAGGTGCGCGCCAAGCTGCTCGACGGCGTCAAGCGCATCGCCGTGGCCTCGGCGGCGATGGCGAATGCGCCGGCACCGCAGGTCGAGCTGATCCCGGGCGGCGCGGCCATCGTCAACAGCGAGGCGCTGGTGCAGAAGCTCGAACCGGTCTTCAAGGATGCCTTCGGCGAGGCCAACGCCCGTCGCATGCCGGCCATGACCGCCAGCGAAGACTTCTCCCAGTTCGTCAACCAGGGCATCCCGTCGGTGTTCTTCTTCACCGGCGTGTACGACCCGAAGGACGTGCAGGAAGCGGCGCGCGAAGGCGGCAAGCCGGTCGCCTTCAACCACTCGCCCTTCTACGCACCGGTGCCGGAACCGTCGATCAAGACGGCGGCGCAGGCGATGAGCCTGGCGGTGCTGAATGTGCTGAAGCGCTGAGCGCCTGAGCGCCCGGCGCCCGAGCGTCAGGTGCTCATTCCAGCCGGAACACCACGTCCACGGGCTGCACGAGCTTCAGGGCCTCGATGGCGAGGAATTCGCCGGCCTGGACCCTGGCCGCGCTGCCGCGGCGCTCCATGAAGTCCGCGCGCAGCAGGCCGATCGAGTAGCCGACGTTCTTCACCCCGCCGGGGGTCACGGCGGTCACGGCGCCAAGCTTGCGGCGCGCCCCTTTGGCGATCAGCTCCGCGCGGCGGCGCGCGTCGCGCAGGGCGTCCGTCATCAGCTCGGCCTCGACCTGGTCACGCTCGGTGGTATCGAAGGTGGTCGCGAAACTGTTCAGGTTGGGCATGTCGAGCAGCGGCACCACCACCGCGCGCCACTTCGACAGGTCGCGCATGTTCACCCGCACGCCCGAGCGCACCTCATACACCGGCGTCTCGACCGGAACGCCCTTGCGCAGCTCCTTGCGCACGTCGCGCGTCTCCAGGGCGTCGGGCGGCACGCCCTGTTGTTCCAGCAGCGCCCGAATCTCTCCGATCCTCGTCTCGACCGTGGCGCGCGCCAGTTCCGGATCGGCGTCGGCGGCCAGGATCTCGAAGTCGATCGTGCCGATGTCGGGCACCCGGTAGACCGAGGCGTCGGCGCTGACGTGCACGAAAGGATAGGCAGGCAGCGGCGAGGCGGCTGCGCCCAGCGGCAGGGCCGCGAGTGCGGCGACGATGGCGAGTTGTTTCAGCATATGGTCCCCTCAGCAAATGGAAACCCGAGCATAGGTCAAACTAGACAGCCATGTCTACAATCTTTTCGCAAGCGCACGAATTACGTAGACAAGAATTTCTAGACAAGCTATTCTGGTTCCCGGAAAGCTTGTCAAGGAAACCATCATGTCGACCAAGTCCGAACTCCCCAAGCCGACAGCGGCTGAACTCGATCTCCTGCAGGTGCTCTGGCCGCTCGGCTCGGCCACCGCACGCCAGGTGCACGAGGCGATGCAGAAGAACCGTCCCGACGTCACCTACGCCACGGTGCTGCGGCTGATGCAGATCATGCATACGAAAGGCCTGTTGATCCGCGACGAAAGCGAGCGTTCACACGTGTATGCCCCGGCCCAGCCCCAGGACTCGCTGCAGACCAACCTCCTGAAGGACCTGATGCAGCGCGCCTTCGCCGGCTCGGCCAAGGCGCTGGTGCTGGCCGCCCTGAAGAGCGGCATCTCGAAGAAGGAACGCGCCGAGATCGAGAAACTCCTGAAGGAGGACAAGGAATGACGGCCCAGGCTTTCGTGTCCCAGCTCGGCTGGGTGCTGGTGGACTTCCTCTGGCAGGGCGCCCTGATCGGCTGCGCCACGGCGGTGCTGCTGACGGCCCTGCGTAATGCGCGCGCCGAATCGCGCTACCTGGTGGCCTGCAGCGCCCTGCTGCTCTGCCTGCTCTGGCCGGCCACGGCCCTGGTGCTGCGCCTGTCGAACGGCGGCGATGCCGCCGGCGCCCCCGCCCTGCCACTGGGCCAATGGCTGGCGAGCCGCGGCGAGGCGCATGCAGCCGGCTGGACCGCCCTGCTGCAGGACAGCCTGTCCTGGATCGTCGGCGCCTGGGCCTTCTGTGTCGCGGCCCTCGCCCTGCGTATGGCGCTCGGGCTGCTGTGGGTCAGGCAGGCCGCGCGCGCGCAGGCGACGCATACGCAGTGGCAGGCACGCCTGACCAGCATGGCGCGCGGCTTTGGCATCGCGCGCCAGGTCAGGCTGCGGGTGGTCGAGGGCCTGGCCAGCCCGGTCACGGCCGGCTGGCTCAAGCCGGTGGTGCTGGTGCCGGCCGTGCTGGTGACGGGCATGCCGGCCCAACTGCTCGAAGCCCTGCTCGCCCACGAACTGGCGCACGTCAGGCGCTGCGACTACCTGGTCAACCTGGCGCAGGGCGCGATCGAGTCCCTGCTGTTCTACCATCCGGCGGTGTGGTGGATCTCGCATCGCATCCGGGTCGAACGCGAACACATCGCCGACGACCTGGCCGCACGCAGCCTGGGCGAACCACGGCGCCTTGCCCAGGCGCTTTCCGAACTGGAGAAACGGCAGTTTTCAACCCACGACCTGGCCCAGGCGGCCAATGGAGGAGATCTCATGCAACGCATCAAACGACTGGTACGTCCCGACACGCAGGCATCGAGCTGGAAGGCCGCGATCCCCGTGCTCGGCCTTGCCGTGGCCTGCATCGCCGGCTGCGCGCAAACGCCGACCGCAAGCCAGGAAACGGCGGCCGCACACGACACCGTTGCCGGGAACCCGAACGCGACCCGCGCGCTGGCGCGATTCGATACCTGTGCCAAGCCGGAATATACGCCCGAGGCCCTGGCGAAGCGCGCACAAGGGACGGTCTCGCTGCGTTTCAGGGTCGAGGCAGACGGCTCGGTTTCGCAGGCGAATGTGGTGCAGTCGAGCGGCGACGCCTCCCTCGACGAAGCGGCCCGCGTGGCGATCGCCAAGTGCACTTTCACTCCGGCGACCGTGAACGGCAAGGCGCAGGCGGCTTGGGTTCCGGTCCAGTACGTTTGGCAGCTTTGATGCCTCGCGGGACCCCGCAATGACGAAGGGCGCTGGATTCCAGCGCCCTTTCCTTTTACAGCCCGGCGGGGATTCAGACCGCCGACACGTCCAGTTCCGCGCCCGTGGCCGCCAGCACCTGTTCCTTGCTCACGCCCGGCGCCAGTTCCACCAGCTTCAGGCCGGTATCGGTGACGTCGATCACGCCCAGGTCGGTGATGATGCGATCGACCACGCCCACGCCGGTCAGCGGCAGGTCGCACTTCTTGAGGATCTTGTGCGAGGTGGAGCCGTCCTTGGCGGTGGCGACGTGTTCCATCACGACGACCACGCGCTTGACGCCGGCCACCAGGTCCATCGCGCCGCCCATGCCCTTCACCATCTTGCCCGGGATCATCCAGTTGGCCAGGTCGCCGCGTTCCGAGACCTGCATCGCGCCCAGGATGGCGAGGTTGATCTTGCCGCCGCGGATCATGCCGAAGGAATCGGCCGAGCTGAAGTAGGCCGCGCCCGGCAATGCCGTGACGGTCTGCTTGCCGGCGTTGATCAGGTCGGCGTCGACTTCTTCCTCGGTCGGGAAGGGGCCGATGCCGAGCAGGCCGTTTTCCGACTGCAGGAAGACCTCGATGTCGTTCGGGACGTAGTTGGCGACCAGGGTCGGCAGGCCGATGCCCAGGTTCACATAAAAGCCGTCCTGCAGCTCCTTCGCTGCGCGCGCGGCCATTTCATCACGAGTCCATGCCATGTTGTTCTCCGAATGGGGTCTTAGTTTGGACGGACGGTGCGCTGTTCGATGCGCTTTTCCGGCGTCGGATTGTGGACGATGCGGTGCACGAAGATGCTCGGGGTGTGCACCTGGTCCGGATCGATCTCGCCGATCTCGACCAGTTCCTCGACTTCCACGATGCAGACCTTGCCTGCCGTGGCCACGTTCGGATTGAAGTTGCGCGCGGTCTTGCGGAACACCAGGTTGCCGGCCTTGTCGGCCTTCCATGCCTTCACCAGCGAGACGTCGGGCACCAGGGAGCGCTCCATGACGTAGTGCTCGCCGTCGAACTCGCGGGTTTCCTTGCCTTCGGCGACGATGGTGCCGTAGCCGGTCTTGGTGAAGAAGGCCGGGATGCCGGCGCCGCCGGCGCGCAGCTTCTCGGCCAGCGTGCCCTGCGGGGTGAATTCGAGCTCGAGTTCGCCGGCCAGGAACTGGCGTGCGAATTCCTTGTTCTCGCCGACGTAGGAAGCGATCATCTTCCTGATCTGGCGGGTTTCCAGCAGCTGGCCGAGGCCGAAGCCGTCGACGCCCGCGTTGTTCGAAATCGCGGTGAGGTTCTTCACGCCCGAATCGCGCAGCGCTTCGATCAGCGCCTCGGGAATGCCGCACAGGCCGAAGCCGCCGACGGCGATCATCTGGCCGTCTTGGACGATACCGGCCAGCGCCGATCTCGCGTCAGGATACACTTTGTTCATACCCGTCCCTTGTATAAGTTAAGCAAACGCTCTTTATGTACTGCAGAGTACAGAAACCAGCATAGAATACGCTTTCCGAAAGCACAATACCGTAGAAATACCGGCCCGCGCCACCCCCGCTTTTACCTTGCATTCTGTCGACCTGCATCAGATGAATTCATCATACGCCATTGATTACGAAATGATTTTCCAGCATGCGCCGGTCGGCATGTGCATTTCGGTGAACCGTGTGATCCAGTCCTGCAATGCGGCCCTGGCCGCGATGTTCGGCTACGAGCGCGGCCAGCTCGACGGCCAGTCCTTCGCGGTGCTCTACCCGACGATGGACGAATTCCTGCGCACCGGGGACCGCATCGTGCCGATCATGAATGCGCGCGGACGCTATTCCGATGAGCGCATCATGCGCCGCGGCGACGGCGAGCTGTTCTGGTGCCACGTGACCGGGCGCGCGCTGAACGCCGCCGAGCCGCTCGGCGCAGGCGTCTGGACCTTCGAGGACGTGAGCGAAAAGCGCCCCGTGACGGCGGAGCTGACCCCGCGCGAGCGTGAGATCGCGGCGCTGCTGGTGGAAGGCAAGACCAGCAAGGTGATCGCGCGCGAGACCGACCTCAGCCCGCGCACGGTGGAGATGCACCGGGCCAAACTGATGCGCAAGTTTTCGGCCTCAACCTCGTCGGAACTGGTCCACAAGCTGGTCGGCGTGGCGCGCTGAAGGCTGTCGTCCCCCGGGCCTGGGGTTGCCCGTGCCGGGGTGGGCGGCACGGGATGGGGACTTACTTTGCAGTGAGATAGGGACCGTTCGGAATCGCGGTCGGGCCGAGCACGAACACGTCGTAGTTGGCGCCGCGCGCGAGCGGCATGTAGTTCGGCTTGGCGCGTTCGATCGCGGCGGAGACGGCTGCCGCGATCAGGTTCGCCAGCGGGTGGCCGGTGTTCTGCTGCTGCGGGCTGTACACCATGCGCTTGTTGGCGCGCCACAGCTCCGTGCCATCCTTGCCGACCAGCCGATAATCGAAGTCCACGGTCACGCTGGTCGACAGCACCACGTACTTCGCATCCCACTGGTTGATGGTCACATACAGGACCGCGTCGGCGCCGAACATGCGGGCAAGCTGCTCGGGCGGCTGCTGATGGATCTGGTCGCCCTCGTACATCCCCTCCTGTTCCAGCACCGTCTTCACCGTGTGCACCGGGAACACGTAGAAGCCCTTCTCCGCCAGCGGCACGGTCAGCGTCGTCAGCAGGTAGTTGGGCGCGTCGACGTCGACCGACTTGTTCGCCGCCGGCACCACCAGAATCGAACGCGGCTTGGCCGCCTCGAAGGCACTCAGGTCGGTCTTGGCAACGTTCGTGGCGCAACCGGTCAGCAGCGCAGCCGCCGCCAGTGTCATCAGGGTCAGCAGGCGTTTCACGATTGGGCTCCCTTCTTCGCTTCGAGGTTCTTGATCATGGCGTCCATGACGACCGCGCTTTCCGGCCACAGCTCGCGTTCGCGGCGGAAGTTGGACAGTGCGCCATCCTTGTCGCCGGCCTGCAGCAGCATCGTGCCCAGATCCGCATGCAAGCCTGGAGCGACACGTTGACCGCCTTTTTCCAGCGCGCCGATGTGAGCGGCCAATGCCTGCATGTTCTTCGGCACGCCGGCCGGGTCCTTGTACGACTCGTACAGCAGGGCATCGTAGCCGCCCCAGTCGTAGAGGCCACGGTTGGTGGCGCAGGCGGTCAGGCCCAGCAGCGCCGCAAGAATGATGATCTTCTTCATTGGTCGGTTCCATGCAGGTTGAAAGTGCGCGACACGCCGTCGGCAATGTAGAATTTCTCGGAGACGAGCACCTTCTGGCCGGCTTGCACGGTCAACTGGTGAGTACCCGGCAGGACGCGCAGTGCAGCCTTGCCTTCGGCAAAGTCGCCCACACGGCCCATGTCGAGGCCGTCGACAAGCACGCGCGCATCATCGCCGGCATCGCCGATGCGGAACGAGATCTGCGGCCGCTGGTCGACCACGCCCTGCTTTTCGGTCGGATACGAGACACAGGCAGCCAGGGCGGCCAATGCCAGCGCGGCAAGCGCGCGTTTGATAATCATGCCGTTACCCATTACTGCGCTCCTTTCTCACGGACGGTCAACTGGTCGAGCGCGTGGCCCTGCAACGAACCACTGACGACGCTGGCGCTGGCGCCTTCGTTCACGTCGGTGTCGCCGAACAGGCTCTCGACCCGAATTTGCGCCACTTCCTTGCCCGGCAGCGTGATGTCGAAACCGGTTTGCGGAGACTTGACCTTCTGGCCAATGGTCTGCACCGAGAACACCATGCCCGGCGCCAAGCCTTGCGACTTGCCGCCGGCGATGAAGTATTTGCCCTGCTCCGCGCCGATCAGCGAGGTCTGCCACGGCCGGCGTTGCAGCTCGGTGCTCAGACGGTTGACGACTTCCGAGATCGCCTGGCGGATCGAAGCATCATTCAGGGTGCCGTCGTAGGAAGCCTGCGAGCCGAAGCCGAAGGTCGTAGCCGATTCGGTCGACGACTCACCGGCGCCCGAGGCGGCGAAAAAGCTCTGGCCCGTCTTCACGTCGACCAAGCGCAGGTCGATCTTGGCGAATGCCACCTGTTTCTTGCTGTTGGAGACAAAACCTGACTGACCGACGGTCTTGCGGCCGAATTCGCTGAGCGAACCCATGATGAGGGCGTCGACGCCGACCAGGTCCTGCTTGGCGCCGGTGAGATTGGCTTCCTGCTGCACCTTCGCGATGTCGGTGCGCTCGAGGACAACGTAGGCGCCGGATTCGGTCAGGGCCTTGGCCAGCATGTCGGAAACCTGCTTGCCGACCGGATCGCCGGCGTCGTCGCGCAGCAGCGAACGGCCGTAGTTGGTCTCGTTCGAAACACGGCCGATGGCAATCTTGCGTTTCAGCGTGGGCCGCGCAGCGGCCTGTGCGACAGCCTGCTGTGCCTGCTTTTGCTGGGCCGTGGAATGAGGAGCTTCGACCTGTGCCACCGGCGGCGCCTGAGTGGCGCAGCCAGCGAGCACCGCGATTGCGGAGATGGCCACCGCGGCTTGCGCCGGGCAGCGGGAGAGTCGTGCCATGAGTTTTCCCTAGTGTTAGTGTGGCGACCGTTTTTTCAAGTAATGCAAGTCTGACACGTTAACACTGGTTACCTACTAGAAATCTCTCCAAAATTCACAGTGAAGAAATTTTCAGTCCGCCGGCAACAGCCCCCGGATCTCATCCGGCAGCGGCACCGATTTCTCGGCCGCGAAATCGACCCAGACGATCTTGGCCGCGCCTTGCGCGTGCAGGTCGCCGGCCTGGCCGTCGGCGCCGACCAGGCGGATCTCGTGCGTGACCTCGAAACTCGAGCGCCCCGGCGGGCCGACCCAGGACGTGACCTCGATCTCGGCCGGGTACTTCAGCTGCTTGAGGAAGGAGCACTGGGCATTGATCAGGACCGGCCCGGTGCGGGTCGGATCGGGCAAGGCACCCACCTGTTCGAGCCAGGCGATGCGCGCCGTTTCGATGTAGCGAAAATAAACCGTATTGTTGACATGGCCCATCGCGTCCATGTCGCCCCAGCGGACCGGCATCCGCATCGTGTGTACCAACTTCCTGTTGCTCATAATCCTGCTGTCGAGTGTTGCCACTTCGGTGAAGACAATAAAAAAGGCGCCGTCGCCGGCGCCGCCTGCCGCAAGGGGCGCATCTTACAGCCTATTACGAGCTATTGCGCCGTCATGCCGTCGTCGGCCGTGATGATGGCGCCGTTGATGAAGTGCGCCTCGTCGGCCGCGAGCAGGAGCAGCAGGCCGTCGAGGTCTTCGGGCTTGCCGGGGCGCTTGCGCGGCAGCAGTTCGATCAGCTTCTTGCCCTGCTCGGTCTCGAAGTATTCCTCGTTCATCTCGGTCGAGATGTAGCCGGGGCAGATGGCGTTGACGTTGATGCCGTACTTGCCCCACTCCACCGCCATGGCCTTGGTCATCTGGACCACGGCGGCCTTGCTCATGCAGTACACGCCGATCTGCGGCAGCACGCGCAGGCCCGCGACCGAGGCGATGTTGACGATGCGGTGCTGCTTGCGCGGGTCGCCCTTGGCGCGCTGGATCATGCGCCTGGCGGCCTGCTGGGCGACGAAGAAGGCGCCGCGCAGGTTGGTGTCCATGATGTACTGGTAATCGTCCTCCGTGACGTCGAGCAGGCGCTGGGTGCTCTGCACACCCGAGTTGTTGACCAGGATGTCGATCGGGCCGGCCTCGGTTTCGGCGTGGGCGATGGCGGACTTGATGCTCGCCAGGTCGGTCACGTCGAGCGCGACCACGTGGGCGGCGCCGCCGTCGGCCTCGATCTCGGCGCGCAATTCCTTCAGGCGCTCGATGCGGCGCGAGGCCAGCACGACCTGGGCGCCGGCGCCGGCCAGCGCTTTCGCGAAGCGTGCCCCGAGGCCGCTCGAGGCCCCGGTGACCATGGCAATCTTCCCTTCGTAATTGACTTCGATGCCCACATTGACTCCTGTACTGGTGTGCTGCGCTACGGATGACTGCGAAGGCGTAATCATGTCACAGATTGCCAGTATTAGATTGCCACATCTAATATTCGCCCTAAAATGCCGGGTCAAGTTGCAAACGGCCTGAAAAACCCGCACACTCGTGCTTAAATTTTTTTAACCCATTAGAAGACCATGACAGAGCCTAACAACATCCTCGAACAATACGGCCCGCGCGAAGCAATGGAGTACGACGTCGTCATCGTCGGCGGCGGGCCTGCCGGCCTGTCGGCGGCGATTCGTCTGAAGCAGCTCGCCAGCGAAAAAGGCCAGGAAGTCTCGGTCTGCGTGCTCGAGAAAGGCGGCGAACTGGGCGCCCACATCCTGTCGGGCGCGGTCATGGACCCGATCGCCATCAACGAGCTGTTCCCGAACTGGAAGGAACTCGGCGCGCCGCTGAATACCCCGGTCACGGAAGACCAGGTCCTGTTCCTGACCGAGACCAAGTCCTACGCGACGCCGTCGTTCATGGTGCCGAAGTCGCTCACCAACCACGGCAACTACATCGTCTCGCTGGCGAACGTCGTGCGCTGGCTGGGCCAGCAGGCGGAAAGCCTGGGCGTGGAAGTCTTCCCCGGCTTCCCGGCGGCCGAAGTGCTGTACAACGAGGACGGCTCGGTCAAGGGTGTCGCCACCGGCAACATGGGCGTGAAACGCGACGGACAGCCGGGCCCGGACTTCCAGCTCGGCATGGAGCTGCACGCGAAATACACCTTCTTCGCCGAAGGCTCGCGCGGCCACCTGGGCAAGCAGCTGATCGCCAAGTATGACCTGAACAAGGGCAAGGACCCGCAGACCTACGGCATCGGCATCAAGGAACTGTGGGAAATCGACCCGGCCAAGCACAAGCCGGGCCTGGTGATCCACACCGCCGGCTGGCCGCTGCCTTCGGACACCTATGGCGGTTCTTTCCTCTACCACCTGGAGAACAACCAGGTCGCGGTCGGCTACGTGGTCGGCCTGGCCTACCAGAACCCCTACCTGTCGCCCTACGAGGAATTCCAGCGTTACAAGACGCATCCGGCGATCCGCGGCTACTTCGAAGGCGGCAAGCGCATCTCGTATGGCGCGCGCGCCATCACGGCCGGCGGTTTGCAATCCCTGCCGAAGACCGTGTTCCCGGGCGGCGCCCTGATCGGCTGCGACGCCGGCTTCCTGAACGTGTCGCGCATCAAGGGCAGCCACGGCGCGATCAAGACCGGCATGCTGGCCGCGGAATCGGCCTTTGCCGCGCTGGCGGCGGGCCGCCAGCACGACGAATTGAGCAGCTACCCGGAAGCCTTCAAACAGTCCTGGCTGCACGAGGAACTGCACGTGGCGCGCAACTTCAAGCCGTGGATGAGCAAGGGCCTGTATCTCGGCACCATCATGACCGGCATCGACCAGATCCTGTTCAAGGGCAAGGCCCCGTGGACGCTGCGTCACAAGCATGCCGACCACGAGTGCCTGCGCCCTGCCTCGGACTTCAAGCCCATCGTCTATCCGAAGCCGGACGGCAAGCTCACGTTTGATCGCCTGTCCTCGGTGTTCATCTCGAACACGAACCACGCGGAAGACCAGCCGATCCACCTGACGCTGAAGAACCCGACGATTCCGGTCGAGGTCAACCTGGCCAAATACGCCGGCCCCGAGCAGCGCTACTGCCCTGCCGGCGTGTACGAGTTCGTGAAGACGGACGAAGGCCAGGACCGCCTGCAGATCAATGCCCAGAACTGCGTGCACTGCAAGACCTGCGACATCAAGGACCCGACCCAGAACATCGTCTGGGTCACGCCGGAAGGCGGCGGCGGACCGAACTATCCGAACATGTAAGACGGTTCGCGTAATCGAAAACAGCCCGCTTTGGCGGGCTGTTTTTGTTTTGGGGTGACGGTTGCTGGAGATGGCCAGGTGAATCGGGACACGAAAGACCGCGTGGGCGCAAGTGCCACCCTACAAAACCTGGTTTCTCGCAGGATGGGCTCTTGAGCCAGTCCTTTAAAGGTGTCAGCTGACGGACCCTGCCTTGAGCACACGCGCCGTCGATACGTGACGGCGCTTTTCTGCAGCTGACACAGTAGTTTTCTCCTTCGGTTTTTTGGGGGCACTGGGGTTCTTGCGCAGCGCCTTGAGCCGTGCATGGACGGCGATTTCCAGCAGGAGGCAGCTTAGCTGCGGGGCGTCGATGGCATCGTAAGGCGCCCAGGCGTCTGCCGTTGTCGCCAGCATCATGCCTGCATAGCAGCTTCTCACTTCGAGCGCGACATAAAATGGCGACAGCTCGATGCCGCTGTCACGTAAATGATGCGCCGCCGAGACGGCTGCCTGGATGACGCTGAGGATGTTGTAGGCCATGACGGCGATGCCGAAAGCGAGCAAGGCCGCGCGCGGATGACCAAGCGTCTTCACTTCGCTGTGCAAAACAGATTCGAGGCGTTGGAACAGCGTCTCGATTTTCCAGCGCTGCCGATAGAGACGCGCTATTGCAGGAGCCTCGAATTCCTGGCTGGGCAGATTCGTCAGGATCCGGATGACTTTCTCTCCACTGTCGGTCTCCCCGTTCAGGCGCAGTTCAATACGCCGCAGCGCGATCGTTTCCCCGGCTTCCCCCTCAAACTCGACTGTCTGCTCGAACACGACTCCCGTTTCCACAATCCCTTGAGAAGACAGATCGCCGAGCGTAGCTGGATTCGGCGTGCTGCTGTGCTCACGCACGATGAAATGGCAGCCGCGGCGGCTCCATTCGCCCAGGATGGCACGTGTGCTAAAAGCGCGATCGGCGATCCATAGCTCGCCCGGCATGGCGCGTTTGAGCAACGACGTCATCACCGCCCGTTCCTGTGTATAAGCGTCTTCGCACGGCTCGATATCGATGACCAGTTTCCGGTCCGGATCGTAGACGACCAAGGAGTGGCCCGGCAGAGGTGCGCCGCCAAAACCCCGCAATGGCTTGAGCCGCTTCTCGGTCGCTGCCAGGTGGCTGCCGTCGACGATCCGTACTCGGTATCCCGGCACTGTGAGCGGCTCGTCTATGATCATCGGCGCCAGCACCGCGTCCAGGCGCGTTGCGCTTTCGGTGACCAGGGCACGCACCAGATTTGGCTCGGTATGGTTGATCTTGTCGTACAGTGCCTGCACCGACACGCCTAAGTCTGGGCACTCTCGCGCAGCAGCATGCAGCGATGGACGTAACCCAACTGCTACCAGCGACATCAGGTCTACTGTCGTCGAGAACAGCAACTCCCTTTCATATTGCTTGCCGCGCTTGCCGTTAAATAATTTGTCGAGCCAAGCCGGCTCCAATGCATGCTGGAGCGCCAGTCGTGTCATCACCGTGACTGGACTTCCCTTGGCGCAGTGCGCTATCACCTCGTTCATCAACATGGCACATTCCTCCTGTACCACTTGGACGGAATCTGCAGATAATAGTGCCACGCTATTGCGATTGCTTCAGGGAAGCCCACCTTTAAAGGACTGGCTCTTGAGCCCACGCAGTACGGCGCCTGCTTATTCGCGCAATCGCAGCCAGCCGCCACCTTGACATATGTTGGTCATACACAACAATAGTTTCAGTAAATACATTTTGAGAAGCGAATGAATTTCCTCTATGGGATAATTCACGTCTGCAATTTTCACCAACTTTATCCGAATGCCAAGTCTCTCTCCTGGCCAGCGCCCGCTGCGCCATGCCCTGCTCTGCACCGCCCTCGCCGCCGTCTTCGCTCCCGCCACTGCCCAGACTGTTCCTTACCTGATGACCCGCATGGCCCAGTTGCCCGAGTACGCCCGCGGCGCCGACGCCGTGCGCATCTACGGCACCGTGGACATGGGCGCGATGTACGCGACCACCGACCACGCGCCCGGCCGCTGGCAGGCGCAAAGCGGCGGCATCTACAGCTCCAAGCTGGGCCTGTACGCCTCGGAAGACCTGGGCGGCGGCCTGAAGGCGGAGATCAAGCTCGAAGCCGGCTTCAATGCCGACAACGGCACCCAGCAGGCCAGCGCCCTGTTCAACCGCGAATCCTGGATCGGCCTGCGTTCGCGCACCTGGGGCACGGTCCGCGTCGGCAACCAGATCAATGCGATGCTGCCGCTGCTGATCGATCCCTTCATGCTGGTGAACACCAACTCGGTCTACACCTGGATCGGCGGCGGCGCCATGCAGACGCCGCGCGGCGTCGGCGCCAACACCGATCTCGGTCCGGGCGCCGGCACGCTCCCGGTGCGGGTACCGAAGTCGATCACCTATGCCACCCCAGGCGCCCTGGGTCCGGTGTCGGCCCAGCTCATCTACGCCGCCAATGCTTCGGGCGCCAACGCGCCCAAGGTCGGCACGCGCGGCGGCGTGGTCTCCTACAACCGCGGCCCCTTCTACCTGGCCGCAAGCCTGATCCAGACCTGGAGCAGCCCGGTGCTGGTCACCGCCGGCCTGCCCCTGCAGGGCGTGCGCACCGACATCCCGTCGGCCGGCGCGATCTTCGACAACGGCAAGCTGGTGCTGTCGACCTCGTACGCGCGCATGAAGCCGAAGACGGCGCAGGCCGGCGAGGCCTCGCTCGTGACGCTGGGCGCGATCCTGCCCGACGGACGCCTGACCTGGCGCGCCTCGGCCGTCTACCGCGACACCGAACGGGCGCGCGACAATGCCGGACGCCTGGCCGATTCCTCGGCCCTCGGCCTGATGCTGGGTGTGGACTACGACCTGTCGCGCCGCACCGCGCTGTACGCGCGCGCGGGCTCGGTACGCAACTTCGGCGCCTCGACCATCATCCTCAACAGCGTCCCCTTGCCGCTGGTGGCGGGCAGCGCGATGCCGCAGACGGGGATCGAGACGCGGACCTTCTCGGTGGGGATGTACCACCATTTCTGACGGCTGTTCGGGAGCTGCCGGGCCGGCAGCGGCAGGTGCGTCGTAGGGTGGGCGCCCCGTGCCCACCGGTTCAGCATACGTTTGCAAAATCGGTGGGCACAGGGCGCCCACCCTACGGGTTAAATTTCTGACCGTGGGGTTCGGAGCGTTACTTCAGTTAGTACATCATCCGCCGGCCATGCGAGCCGAAGCGGTGACCGACCACCAGCGTCGTGCTGGCGACCAGGCTCGACAATCCAATGATGAGCTGGACCAGCTTGTCGGCCGGCAGCAGCCAGTACTGCCCAGGCGGCGGCTCGGCGCCCGTGGCGGCGACGATCAGGGGCGCGATCCAGCTTGCATCGGGCTCGACGTCGAGCACGACCGCGTCCTCGGCCGTCTGCATGTAGACGTTGCCGCCTTCGGCCAGCGTGAAGCAGATGCCGTAGCCGGTTTCCTGTGGCCCGATCAGCTCCTGCATCGCCCGGTTGTGCTCGTCGATCCAGAGTTCGACATCCTGCGGCGTTTCGAGGTGGATCCAGGGACGGGGACGGAAGCGCGGCGGATTTTCGGTAGGAGCGGTCATGACATGCGTTAGGAATACGTAAGGGCGTATGCTAAGGCATTTCCGAGCGATCGTGTGTGCAAGGTCCCCGGTCAGGCCATTTCCGGCAGGCTCGCCAGCAACTGCTCGACCGCATCGATATGGGCAGGCTTGGTCAGGTGGTGATCGAAACCCGCCCGCCTCGCCCTGGCCAGGTCGTGCTCGGCGCCCCAGCCGGTCAGGGCGACCAGCATCGGATGGGCGTAGCCGGGCATCCTGCGCACCCTGCTGGCGACCTCGTAGCCGTCCAGGCCTGGCATGCCGATGTCGAGGAAGACGACTTCGGGATCGAGCGCCTGGATCATCTCCAGGGCCTGGTAGCCGTCGTTCGCGACGTCGACGACATGCCGGCGGGCGCGGAGCAGGTCGGCCATGCTTTGCGCGGCGTCCGCATTGTCGTCGACGACCAGGATCTTCACGGGCTTCTCGCCCGGCTGCGCCAGGCTCGCCGGGCGTTCGCCGGGGAATGGTTCGATCCGGGGCGCATCGGCGAGCAGGGGCAGGCGGATCGTGAAGGTGCTGCCCTGGCCTTCGCCCGGGCTCTGCGCCGTCACCGCGCCGCCGTGCATCTGCACCAGGCGATTGACCAGCGCCAGTCCGATACCGAGTCCACCCTGCGCCCTTGGTAGGCTGCGCTCGACCTGCACGAACATCTCGAAGATGGTTTGCAGGGCCTGGGCTGGAATCCCGATTCCCGTGTCGCTGACGGCAATCAGGACGTCGCGGTCGTCGCGCCGCACCTCCAGGCGGATGCGTCCGCGCGCCGGCGTATATTTGGCGGCGTTGCTCAGCAGGTTGCTCACGACCTGCGCCAGGCGGGTGGCGTCGGCGTCGACCACCAGCGCCTCCTCGGGCAGGGCCAGCTCCAGCACATGATGCCCGGCGTCGATCAGGGGCAGGCTCGCTTCCACGGCGCTGGCCACGACAGGCCCGAGATCGAGCCTGTCGGTCTTCAGGTCGATCTTGCCGCTGTCGATGCGCGCCACGTCGAGCAGGTCGTCGATCAGGTGGACCATGTGGTCGACCTGGCGCGACATCATGCTTTGCACCCTGGCCGCGGCGGGCGTACTGCTTCCCGTCAGGCGTAGAACCTCGAGCCCGTTGTCTCGGCAAGCTGCGCGGCGAAACGGCGGATTTCCTCTTCCGCCTGCTTCTGCCGGGTGATATCGAGGAGGACACCCGGCAGGATCGTGGGCACGCCCTCGGTGCTGTATTGCACCTTGCCGCGCGCGATGACGTGACGATACCCGCCATCGTCCGTACGCAGGCGATACGTTGCCTCGAAAGGCTCGGCGCTGGCAATGGCATGGCGGACGCGCTCATGGACGGCATCGACGTCGTCCGGGTGAATCGTGGCGCGGCACAGCGCGTCATGATCCACGCTCCCGCTGGCGGCGGGAAGGTGGAAGAAGCGTCTGAAGTTGCGGTCGCCCGTGACCTGCCTGCGCGGGATGTCGAACACCCATGTGGCCACTTCGCCGGCGGCGAGCGTTGCCTCGAGGCGCATGCGGGCGTCGTAGAGGGCCCGTTCGGCGGCCTGGCGCTCCTGCGCTTCCTGGTGCCGCTCGAGCACCAGGGCCGCCGTATGCACGAGCACCTGCATCGCCTTCGTTTCAAGTTCAGTGGGTGTCCACACTTGGCCATAATAAAAGGCAAAGGTTCCGAGAACCTCGCCTTTAGAGGAAAGGATGGGATGCGACCAGCACGAGCGCAGTCCATGCGTGGCGGCCAGTTCGCGAAATGGCTCCCACGACGGATCCGTTGCGATGTCCCTTGCGAAAACCGGCACTTTCGAGTGCGCGGCCGTGCCGCAACACCCCACCGCCGGTCCGATCTCCGTGCCGTCGACTGCATCGTTGTACGCCTGGGGAAGCGATGGGGCCGCCCCCGTACGCAGCCGCGAGCCGGAAGCGTCGAGGAGCAGCACCGATGCGCGCATCGCCCCCGCAACGTAGGATTCCGCCGTAAGGACCAGGGTCGAAAGCATGTCCTCGAGCGGGGCGCCTGCGACCGCCTGTTCGAGCGCTCGCTTCTGTCCTTCCGAAAACATTTCCGCCCGCCGGCGCTCGTCAACCAGCTCCTGCAAGGCCGTGATGTCGCGCGATCCGGAAAGAAAGCCCTGTAACTGTCCATGCCCGTCATGGATCGGCGTCACCCGCACATCCCACCATTTCGGCGTCCCCTTGGCGGTCGGGCAAAAGGCGACAAACTGGCCGAGCTCTCCGCCACGCGCTTTCGCCAGCGCCGCATGCAGCGCGGCATGCGCCTCGTCTGGCCACAGTTCAGGCCAGGACATGCCGCAGACGCGGTCGAAATCGTCGATTTCCATGGCGCAGCGGCCGTTGTAGTTCATCGACTGGAGTCTCCCGTCGAGATCGAGGACCTTGGCGCAGTCGGGACTGCTTTCGAACAAAAGCTCAACTGAGAGTGGAATCATGGAACGCACGGGAATGGCTGGAACAGCATTCCACTTACTGGACTTTCAACATAGGGCAAGAGACAGCCTGCACTGGGGACGCCGGACGCAGCGGCCGATCCCTGCCAGGCCCTGGAGGATGCACGGACGGACCCGACGTTCGTCAGGATCCTCTCGTGAGGTCAGCAATTGTAAGCGACAGGACTGCCGGATGACGCACGGCTTGGACCGGGCGCTGGCGTGCGGCCCTGACAACGCGCGCTACGGCGCCACCAGGGTCACGATCCGTGGCCGCACGGCTGCGCCATCGAGCACCAGCTCGCCACAGGAGATGGGAAGACTGAAGCGGCGCCGACCCGCGCTGCCGGGATTGATGTAGAGAACGCCCGCCCGCTCGCTGCAGGCGGGCCGGTGCGAGTGGCCGGACACGACCACCCGCACACCGGCGCCGACCGGGTCGATGTCGATCTCCTTCAGGTCGTGGATCGCGTACAGCGATACCGGACCGAAGTGCAGCAAGGCGGTCGCGGGCAGGTCCCGGGCCCAGGCCTCGCGGTCGTTGTTGCCGCGCACGACAGTCAGGGGCGCGAGCTCGGCCAGGCGCTCGAGGATGCCCGGATTGCCGATGTCGCCGCCGTGGACGATGTGGTCGCAGCCGGCCAGGAAGTCCAGCGCTTCCGGACGCAGCAGGCCGTGGGTATCGGAAATCAGGCCGATGCGCAAGCTGCCCGTCCGTTCCCGCTCAATGGCGCTTGGCCGTGGCCATCTTCGCCGTCGTATAGATCGAGTACAGCGCAGCCAGGCCGACCACCACGTAGACCAGGCGGGTTGCCGGGCTGCCCGGGCCGAAGATGGTGGCGACGATGTCGACATCGAACAGGCCGACCATGGCCCAGTTCAGGCCGCCAATGATCAGGAGTGCCATTGCAAGGTAATCGAGTGCCGACATGGCCGAACGGCGGCCTTCGCGCAGGGCGAGGCGGCGTTCGGGGCTGGTCCGACGATCCATCGTGGGTGCATTCATCGTTGCCATCGTTCTCTCCTTCCGTGAGCTGATTTCGGTGTTCCGGCGTGTACATTGCCGGCCCGGCCCTTCGACAGCAAAAACCCGTGCAAGTTGGCGGCCCCTACCGCGCCTCGGACTTACCCTTTCCAGGTACGGTTGAGCCCGGTGTCGGCATGGATCCAGCCGCCCTTGGGACCGGAACGATAATAATACCCGACTCCGCCCGTACGGAAGCTGCGCACGAGTCCGCCCAGGACTTCCTCTGTCAGGCTGGAAATCCGGATGTCGGCGGCCTTGCCCGTCATGTGCAGCGACTTGCGCGCGGCCGGCACGCCGGCTTCGATCAGGCGCGCGTTCGAGGCCGGGGTGCGGTAGCCCGACAGGATCTCGAGCGGCTGCTCGAGGCCGTAGCGGGCGATGAAGGCCTGGGTGCTCCAGAGGATTTCCAGCAGCTTCGGATCGATCGGCGCGGTTTCCTTGCCGTTGACGTCGCGCAGCAGATGGCAGAGCTGCTGGTAGGCCGAGTCGATCACCTCGCCATCCTTCCAGTACAGCACTTTCGCCTTCTCGCCGCTGGCGGGTCGGGTCACGCTCAGGGTACGCGGCTTGACCCAGAAGTCGAGGTCGAGCAACTGGGCGTCGAACAGGTCGGGCGGGGGAGTCAGGTCGGCCGGCGCAGCCTGCGGCGCGGCGAGGACATTGCTGGACAAGGTGGGGCCCAGCACGCCGAGGGCGGACAGGCGCATGCCTTGTTGGAGGAATTCTCTGCGGGAAGACATAAGGTACTCATCTATGCGAAGTTGCGTACTATAACTTAACAACTTCGCACAAAAAAGCCCTTACTTGTTGCTTATTGGTTGCAATTGCAAAAACGCCTGCTCTGGGCAGTCGTGCCGCAAGCCGGATCGGCTTCCAGCGACTTCCACATCAGGTTGCAATCGAGGCCGAAGCAGGACTGGTCCATGCCGGAATTGGTATAGCCATGGCGCTCGAAGAACAGCGCGGCGCTCTCGGGGCTGTGCAGGAAAAGCTTGCGGATGCTCCAGGCGCGGGCCTGCTCTTCGATTGCCGCCAGCAGGGCGCGGCCGACGCCGAGGCGCAGGGCGTCGGGCTGGACATAGCACAGCGCGAGCTTGCCGGCCTGGGTCAGCAGCGCCAGGCCCAGCAGCTGGCCGTCCTGCTCGGCGACAATGGCGTGGTTGGTCGGGGAAGCGAACCAGGTGGCGACATTCTCCGGCGTCTTGTTGCCGAGCCAGGCATCGAGGACGTCGGGACGGCCGCGGTGATCCTGCTCGCAGCCCTGCTCGATCGAGCGGCGCAACAGGGCGCAGGCGGAAGGCGCGTCGGCCGGTGCTGCTTTGCGAATGTCGATACCCATACTTCTGACCCAGTGATTCGTGACTTGTTCCTGCTGCTCTCGAGCGCGCTATCCGGTTGGGGTAGCGCATGACCGGACTATACACCGAAAGCGCCGTTCTCTGCCGGACACCATGCATACCCGGGCCGGGTCCGGAGCCGTTCATCGGCCAGCTTCTAAGCATATGACAAAAGTATTCTTCCGTTCTGCCCCGAAATTAAGGAACATGCACACTGTCTTCATAGCATACAAAAAGCGAGAACATATGCCGAACCAACCCTTCCTGCCCCTGCGCCGCTGGATCCTCGCGCTCGCCGTCGGCGCCGCCCTGCCCCTCTCGGCAAGCGCCGCCAATGTCGAGCTGCTGAACGTGTCCTACGACGTGGCGCGCGAATTGTACAAGGACGTCAACCCGGCCTTCATCGCCGACTACAAGAAAGCCACCGGCGACACCGTCACCATCAAGCAGTCGCACGGCGGCTCGAGCAAGCAGGCGCGCGCCGTCGCAGACGGCCTGGAAGCCTCGGTCGTGACGATGAACCAGGCCAACGACATCGACATGCTGGCCGACCGCGGCCTGGTGGCGAAAGACTGGGCCAAGAAGTTCCCGAACAACGCGGCGCCCTACTACTCGACCATGGTGTTCCTGGTGCGCAAGGGCAACCCGAAAGGCATCAAGAACTGGGACGACCTGGCCAAGCCGGGCGTGCAGGTCGTGATCCCGAACCCTAAGACCGCGGGCAACGGCCGCTACACCTACCTGGCGGCCTGGGGCTCGGTGCTCAAGAAAGGCGGCAACGAAGCCCAGGCGCGCGACCTGGTCGGCCGCATCTTCAAGAACGTGCCCATCCTCGACGCCGGCGGCCGCGCCGCCACCACCACCTTCACCCAGCGCCAGATCGGCGACGCCCTGGTGACCTTCGAAAACGAAGTGAGCATGGTGCGCGCCGAGTTCGGCAACAACTTCGAAGTGGTCTACCCGCAAACCTCGATCCTGGCAGAGTCGCCGGTGGCCGTGGTCGACAAGGTGGTCGACCGCCGCAACCTGCGCAAGCCGGCCACGGCTTACCTGAACTTCCTGTACTCGCCGGCTGGCCAGGAAATCGGCGCCAAGCACTACCTGCGCGTGCGTAACGAAGCCGTGATGAAGAAGTACGCCGCCAACTACAAGCCGATCACCCTGTTCTCGGTGGACGAGCTGTTCGGCGGCTGGCGCAACGCCCAGAAAAAGCACTTCGACGACGGCGGCGAATTCGACAAGATCTACCAGTCGAAATAAGCGCATCGACATATGCGTATTGACGGCCGGAGAGCTTTCTTGCCAGTCTAAAAAGGCCCTGCTACAACGCAGGGTCTTTTTTTTGGAAAATTCCAATACATGAGTCCGGTTTTTGCCTGTGCGCCATAGACAGCCGGAAATGCCAGTGCTATCGTTCAACACTTAGGTAAGCCCTACGCATGACGCGTGAAAGTCGCTGCCGCAACGGCAGCGTGGCCCTGACCCGACTCCACATTTCGACACCCATGATGAAAAAATTGTTCGCTGCCGTCCTGTTGTCGATTTCGTCTGCTGCCGCCTTCGCGGTGCCGTTCGGATCGCAATCGGTCCTGGTGGTGGAAGACGACACCGGCAAGGTTCTGCTGGAAAAGAACCCGACTGCCGTCGTCCCGATTGCCTCGCTGACCAAGCTGATGACCGCGATGGTGATCCTGGACGCGAAGCAGGACATGAATGAACTGATCGAGATCGACCGCAGCGATGTCGACACGCTCAAGCACAGCAGCTCGCGCGTACCGGTCGGCGCCAGCATCCCGCGCGGCGACGTGCTGCAACTGGCCCTGATGTCCTCCGACAACCGCGCCGCCGCCTCGCTGGCCCGCACCTACCCGGGCGGCCTGCCTGCGTTCAAGGTCGCCGTGCGCCGCAAGATTGCCGCGCTGGGCATGAGCAACACCGTGATCGAAGAGCCGACCGGCCTGTCGCCGAACAACCGCTCGACCGCCGCCGACCTGGTCAAGATGGCCAATGCCGCCAGCAAGTACAAGGAAATCACCGACCGCACCACCGATGCCAAGAACCTCATCAGCATCAACAGCCGCGAAGTCGAATTCCACAACACCAACCGCCTGGTCGGCGCCAAGGGCTGGGACATCGGCTTGTCCAAGACCGGCTACATCCAGGAAGCGGGCCGCTGCCTGATCATGAGCATCAAGGCCGGCGGCAAGAACGCGACCATGGTCCTGCTCAACGCCGGCGCCTCGTCGGCCCGCATCATGGACGCGCTGAATATCCGCCGCTTCATCAACGGCAAGGACCCGGTCGTGGCAAGGGCACCGCGCTCGGTCGCCAAGGCGAGCAGCCGCGCACCGCGCATCAAGGCCAGCGCCGGCCGCGTGAAGCTGAAGGCCAAGGCTTCGTCGCGCAGCAAGTCGAAAGTGGTCGTGGCGCCGAAGAAGAAAAAGGCGGTGGTGACGCGCAAGCGCCGCAACTGATCCGGTTCGCGCCCCGCAGCGGGCGCTGGAACCCGAAAGAACAAGGGACTCCCGCGAACACGGCAGTCCCTTTTTGTTTGGCCCGGCGGACATGAGGCGTGCCCTGCCTCGGCCCGCACCCCACTGCGTCTTACCTGCCCACGGGGACGGGCGCCGCCATCAGCGTGAAGCCCTTCAGGGGCAGGCGCAGCGACACGAAGGCCGCGATCACCAGCAGTACGCCGGAGCTGCCGAAGGCGACCCAATGCGTGCCGAAGTGCTCGAAGCCCCAGCCGCCCAGCCAGGAGCTGAGCATGGCGCCGACCTGGTGGCCCAGGTAGGCGGTGCCGTACATGACGCCGACCAGGCGCACGCCGTAGATATCGGCCAGCATGGCCGAGGAAGTGGCGATGCTCCCGGCCCAGACCATGCCGCCGATGGCCGCGGCAATATACAGTTCCCAGTGGGTGCCGACCAGCAGCAGCGCGAAGAAGCCGAGGCCGCGCACTAAGTAGATGGTGCCGAGGATATTACGGCGCGGCAGGCGGTCGGACAGGCGGCCCAGCACCAGCGTGCCGAGGATCGCCACCAGGCCGATCAGGCCGATGCCGTAGGAGCTCGTCATCGCATCGAAGCCGTGGTCCATCAGCATCGGCACGCCATGGGTGCCGAGCAGGTTCATGCTGAAGCCGCAGGCGAACAGGCCGATCACGATCTTCCAGAACGGCGAGGTCCGCACCGCTTCCCCGAACGAGAGGCTGACCGGCGCCGGCTTGCCGCTCGCCGCCTGGGCGCTGACCTGCTCCGGCAGCAGGTCGGTGTGCGCCGGCGCCCCCTCGCGCATGCAGAACAGGGCCGCCGGAATCGTCACCACGGCGAAGATGATCGCGAAGCCGACCAGTGTCGACTGCCAGCCGACCGCATGGATGGCCGAGGCCAGCACCGGCGTCAGGATCGCCATGCCGGCCATGGAACCGGTCGACAGGAAGAACAGCGCCATGCCGCGCTGGCGCGTGAACCAGCGGCTGATGATGGGCGTGAGCGCGACCGGGCTGGTGAAGCCGAGACCAATCGACATCAGCACGCCGAAGGCGAGCAGGAAGCTGACAGGCGTGCGTGCGTTGACCGTCCAGGCAATCGAGATGAAGACGATGGCGGTGCCGAGCAGCAGCACGAAGCGGGTGCCGTAACGCCCGACCAGGTAGCCCGCCAGCGGCATCGCCAGGCCGTAGCACAGCATGCCGATGGCGATGATCGAGGCCAGCAGGCTGCGGGAAAAGCCGAGGTCCTCGACCATGGGCAGGAAGAAGGGGCCGATGCCGAGGCGCATGCCGACGGTCAGGGTGGTCAGGAGGGTGGCGGCGGCGACGATGTTCCAGCCGAAGTACCAGGGTCGATCCAGCGTCATGAGATGGCAGTCATAAAAGTTTTAAGCAAGGTTTCGGCGATGCCGGCCTGAAGCGCCTACTATAACAACACTTCGATTACAGGCAGAAATAAGCTTGTTCCAGAAGCAGGCCAACATCTCGCAACTTATGGCATGCATCGGCACTCGAACTGCATACGCCTATCTGGCGTTGCGCCGATGGGTCATCGGTCCACAACCCGAGGGTCAGCGGAACGAGGTGAAGCCGAGCCGCCTGTGGCGGCATGGGGGATAGCATGTGGGATGCCATCGTCATTGGCTCGGGCATCAGCGGTCTTGCCGCAGCAGGGGCGCTGGGAAAGCTCGGGCGGCGGGTGCTGCTGCTCGAGCAGCATCGGATACCCGGGGGCCAGACGCAAACGTTCCAGCGCGGCGCATGGACGTTCGCAACGGGCGTGCACTACATCGCCGGTGCGGATTGCGACGTCGATTCCGATCAGCGGTTCCGGCGCATGATGGCCGTATTCGGGCATCTGCTCGACTGGTTGAGCGCGGGCCAGGTCGAACTTGCCCCGCTGGCCAACCCCTACGACATCGTGCGCCTGCCTGGACGCGAGTTCGGCATCCCTCACCCGGAGTCCGCCTACCGCAAGGCCTTGCTCGAGCAGTTTCCCGACCACGCCCCGGAAATCGACCACTGGTTCGCGGCCTGCAACAAGGCACGCAGGAAAGCCGTTTCCCTGCTCGCCATGCATTCGCTGCCCCCCTGGGCCGCATTTTGCCTGCACCTGATCGGCGGCGCAGGCATCGCACGCCTGATGCGCCCGACGCTTGGCGACGCACTGTCGAACATCTCGAACGAGCAGCTCAGGGCCATCCTGGGCGCCCGCTGGCCCGTGTATGGCATGCCGCCGGACCGGGCTCCCTTCGTGGAGCACGCGATCGCTACCGGCGCCTATAGTTGCGGCGCCAACTATCCTGTGGGTGGACCGGCCCGTTTCGCCGAAACGCTGCTGCCCCTGGTCGAGGCGGCGGGCGGCGAACTGCGGGTCGGCGCCAATGCAAGCCGTATCCTGTTCGAGCACGGCCGCGCGGCGGGAGTGGTCTATGAACAGGACGGAACGCGCAAGGAGGAACGTGCCGGCCATATCATTGCAGCCATGAGCGCGGCCAGCCTGGTCGATCTTCTTGATGGAGGCATCGCGCCGGACTGGCAACGGGACATACGGGCGCTTCGTCCGGGCCTGTCCTACCTGCTGCTGTTCCTTGGCTTCGAGGGCGACATCGCCGGCGCCGGCGCCAGCTCGGCCAATGTCTGGATCCATGAGAGTAACGACATCGGCCGGGTCTGGAAAGCGCCACAGGACGAGGACGCCCCTACCCTGTTCGTGTCCTTCCAGTCGCTGAAGGACCCGGCATATGAAGGCGGCCCCACCGCTGAGGTGCTGGCGATGGTCGACGGCGCCTTGTTCGCGCAATGGATGAAGAGGGGCGCCCCTTCGCGGGCGCCGGAGTATGTGGCCTTGAAGGCAAGCATCGAAACGCGCATGCTGGCGCAATTCAGCCGGCATTTCCCGCAACTGGCGCCGATGATCCGGTTTCATGAACTGGCGACACCGGTGACGCAATGGCGCTATGTCCGTGCCCCGGCCGGGGCTATCTATGGTCTTGAACCGGGCACAGACCACCTTGCGGGACGGACGCTTCGGGTACAGACGCCGGTGCCGGGTTTACTTCTGGCCGGACAGGATATCTTCGGCCCTGGCATCCCCGGCGCCTTCGATTCCGGGATCTACGCTGCCGCAGCGATAGAACCGTCGTTATGGCGTCAGCTTCTGTTCCCGAAAACGGGCGGGTAGTTTCAATTCCTTGTCGGCAGAGCGCCGGATTACTTCGGAAGCACCACCTGCGGCAAACCGAGTTGCTTGCGGCAGGAATTACGCATCTCGAGTTCCTCGGCATTCGACTGTTCCAGCGTTCCCGGCGGCGCCTTGCCCGGATTGGCCTGCATGTATTTCGCCGCTTTCATGGCGCGCACCTCGAACTTGCTCATGAAGCACTTGCAGTATGCCGGGTATTTGGCATTGCCTTTCAAGTCCGACTCGCCATAGGGGGCCGGAATGGTCAGTCCCTGATCACAGCTCTGCGACACATCGGTGCCCTTATCCGTACGAATCTGGGCGTGTGCGGGCAGAAAGACCAGAAGGAATGCGGCGACGCTCGACGCACGTACCAGGAAGGTCAACTTCATTGTGAGCTCTTTCATAAAAAATAATTCACAAAAATATAGCACAGCCAGATACAAGAAAGACAATCGACGGCGTGACACCGGAAAGGATCGCGCCGTCGACGATACGATATTACCTGGCGATCAGCACCGGCTCATCGAATCCCAGCTCCTGCATCCGCGGCAACTGCGTCTTCGCATCCCCCACCACCAGCCACACCATCTTCGACGGATCGAGATACTTCTGCGACAGGGCCTGCACCCGCGGCAGCGTCATCGCCTTGACGACCTCTTCGCGCTGCTTGACGTAGTCCGCGCGCCAGCCGTACTTGCTGATGTTGTCGAGCATGCCCAGCTTGGCCGCTGCCGTCTCGAAAGCGCGCGCATTACTCTTGACGAGGAAGTTCCTGGTCGTTTCCAGGTCGGCCTTTGTATAGGTCGCAGGATAGTCCTGCAGGACCTGTTTCACCAGTTGGGTCGACTCGAGCGTGACGTTGCTGCGCACGCCGCTGGCGATGGTGAAGGTCCCGGCGCTCTCGCTGCCGGCAAACGAGGAGTTGATGCCGTAGGTGTAGCCCTTCCCTTCGCGCAACTGCTGGGTCAGGCGCGAGGCGAAGCCGCCGCCGCCCAGGATGTAGTTGCTGACGGTGGCCGGGTAGAAGTCCGGATCGGTCGCCGCCAGCGCGCGGTAGCCGATGCGCAGCACCGACTGCTTGGCATCCGGCACGTCGACGAAATAGACCCTGGCAGGCGCCTGGCCGCCCGCCGTCACCGCCGCCGGCAGCTTGACCGGATGCGCCTTCCAGTCGCGGCTCAGCTTGCTCAGCGAACTCGCAATCGCGGCCTTCGGCAAGGCGCCGACCACATGCATGCGGGCGACCGATGGCGACAGGTTGGCGCGGTAGTAGTCCTTCAGGTCGTCGATGGTGATCGCGTTCACGCTTTCCGTCGTGCCCAGGATGTTGCGCGAACGCGGATCGTCCTTGCCGTAGACGAGCTTGCCAAAGTGGATGGCGGCCAGCGCGTTCGGCTCGGCTTCCTGCTGGCGAATCTGGCTCAGCACGCTTTGCTTGATGAGCGCGAACTCCTTTTCGTCCCAGCGCGGCTGCAACAGGATTTCCTCGACCAGGTCCAGGGTCGCCCCGTAATTGCGGGCCAGGGTCGTCACGCTGATGCGCACGTCTTCCATGCGTGCCGAGACATTGACCGTCGCACCCAGTTGCTGGATCGCTTCCTCCAGCTCTTCCGGCGTCTTCTTCGCGGTGCCCTGGGTCATCAGGCGCGCCATCAGGTTGGCGACGCCCACCTTTTCCGGCTTGTCGAGCAGCAGGCCGCCATCGATCGCGATGTCGAACTGCACCAGCGGCACTTCCCTGTTTTCGATGCCGACCACGCGCATGCCGTTGGCCAGCTTCGTGTCCCAGACCTGCGGCACCTTCACGACCGGCGCCGCGCCGTAAGGCGGCTCCTTGCTGCGGTCAAACTTCGACGGGGTCCGCGTGTACTCGGCATTCGCAGTCGGGTCGACCGCGTGCTCGGCGCCCTGCACCACCTTCTCTTCGACGACGTCGGCCTTGCTTGAACCGCTCAGGGCCAGCGCCAGCTTGCCTTTCGGGACGAAACTGGTCGCGACATAGGGCTTGCCCTTGATATAGGTGTCGTACACGCGGCGCACGTCGGCCGGGGTGACGGCGAGTGTCTTCCTGATGCCGTCCTCGATCTGGCCCGGATTGCCGGTCAGGTAGTTGTATTCGGCGAGCAGGGCCGACTTGCCGAGCACGCTGGACATGGAGTTATAGAAGCGCGTCTCGAGGCCCGCCTTGATGCGGTTCAGGTCGCGCTCGGAGATGCCTTCCTTCTCGAACCTGGCGAAGGCCTTGTCGATTCCGACCGCCACCTCGTCGAGCGGCTTGCCTTCGAAGGCGCGCACTTTCAGCATGAACTGGCCGGCCAGTTCGGCGGTCTGGTTGCCCATCTGGACGGCCGGGGCCAGCTTGCCCTCTTCCACCAGCACTTGGTAGAACGGCGCGCGCTTGGTCTCGGACAGGTATTCGGCCAGCACTTCGAGGGCGTACGAATCCGGATGCAGGTCCTCCACGGTGGGCCAGGCCATGGTCAACTCGGGCAGCTTGGCGAAATTGTCCTCGTGGGCCAGCCTGACGGTCTGCTTCACCACGCCGGGACGCTTGGCCATCGCCTCCACCGGCTTGCCGCGCCTGATCTCGCCGAAATACTTCTCGACCCACTTGCGCGCCTGGGCTGGATCGAAGTCGCCCGCGATCACCAGGGTGACGTTGTTCGGCACGTACCACAGGCGGTAGAACTCCTTGACGTCGTCCAGGGTCGCGTTCTGCAGGTCTTCGAGCGAGCCGATCACCTGCCAGTTGTAGGGATGGTTTTCCGGGTACAGGGCCTTGTTGATGACGTAGCGGGTGTGCCCATAGGGTGCGTTGTCCACGCCCTGGCGCTTCTCGTTCTTGACGACCTGTTTTTCCTTCGCCAGCACCGGATCGGTGACGGTGTTGATGAACCAGCCGAGCTTGTCCGCTTCGGCCCAGATCATCTTTTCCAGCGCGTCCTTCGGCACCGTCTGCAGGTAGTTGGTGCGGTCCTGCGAGGTCGAGCCGTTGGCGCCAGAGCCGCCGATGCGCGCGGTCATCTTGTCCAGGCCGCCCTTGCCCAGGTTTTCCGATTCCAGGAACAGCAGGTGTTCGAACAGGTGGGCGAAGCCGGTACGGCCGGCTTTTTCGCGGGACGATCCCACGTGCGCGGTCAGGTTCACGGCCACGACCGGGTCGGAGCGGTCGATGTGGAAGATCACCTCGAGTCCGTTTGGCAGGGTGAACTTCTGGAAGTCCACCTTCAGACCGGCTTGCGGCGCGCTGGGCGCGGCCTTGACGGCATGGGCCGGGGCCAGGAAGGCCGATGAGAGGCAGGCGGCCAGCAGGAGCTTCGAGGGGAGAGTTTTCATGCGATCAGGTCCTTACAGGGAACAATGGGTGCCTGGCACCCCAAGGTTCTGGATAGTATTGCAATTTCCTGATTGCTACAACGTTATAAGCCCGGATCAATTATGCGACAGGACTATTTCATTGCCGATATGATCATGCCAAGAAAAACCACTAACAAGGACGAATGCCATGTCTTCTTCAGCGACGGCCAGTCCGGCCTATCGAAGCCATCCGGGTTCGCTGCACACCACGCTGCTTGCCGGGACCGTTCCCCTGTTTCTGGGCGCACTATTGAGTGACATCGCCTATTACAATTCCTACCAGATCCAGTGGAATAATTTCGCTTCCTGGCTCATCGCCGGCGGCCTGCTGTTTTGCGGCTTGGCCCTGCTTGCTGCCTTGATCAATCTGCTTCGGGCACAGCGCAAGGCGGGACATCCCCTGACCTACTTCCTCCTGTTGTTGGTGACCTTCGTGCTCGGACTGGTCAACGCCTTCGAACATGCAAAGGACGCCTGGGCTTCCATGCCATCCGGCCTGGTCTTGTCGGTCATCGTTACCGTGCTGGCCTGCGCCAGCACCTGGGTGGGATTGCATACGCGTCCGGGAGCGGCGAAATGAAACCATTGAAACTCGTGACCTTGTTGAGCGCGGCGCTGCTGTTGGCGGCATGCGGCGAGAAAGGCGCCAGCACGCAGGCGCGCGGGCCCGATCCCACACTGCCGGAACCGGAACGCGGCCTGCTACCCAGCATGAAGATTGCCGAGCCGGCGGAATGGGGCGATCGCAAACCGGTCGTGCCAAAAGGTTTTACCATCACAGCGATCGCGACCGATCTGCAGATTCCGCGCCAGACCCTGGTCCTGCCGAATGGCGATATCCTGGTCGCGGAAGGCCGCGGCGGCAACGCGGCGAAACTCAAGCCGAAAGACGTGATCGCCGGCTATATCAAGGCGAAAGGCACGACCAAGGCCAAGAGCGGCAATCGCCTGACCCTGCTGCGCGATGCCGACGGCGACGGCCAGTACGAACTCAAGACGGTGTTCGCGGACAACCTGAACGCTCCGTATGGCCTGGCGTTTGCCAATAACAAGCTGTATGTCGCCAACCAGGACGAGCTGGTCAGCTTCGACTACCAGGAAGGCCAGACCAGGGCCGGCGGACCGCCGACCAGCATCGCGAAGCTGCCATCCGAGATCAACCACCACTGGACCAAGGCGATGACGGCCAGCCCCGACGGCCGCTTACTGTACGTCGGCATCGGCTCGAACAGCAACATCACCGAGCGCGGCATGGAAGCCGAAGTCGACCGGGCCATGGTGTGGCAGATCGACGCCGCCACCGGCGCCCACAAGCCGTACGCAACCGGCCTGCGCAACCCGACGGCGCTGGCCATGCACCCCGAAACGAAGCAGTTGTGGGCCGTGGTCAACGAACGCGACGAACTGGGGCCGGACCTGGTGCCGGACTACCTGACCTCGGTGCGCGAAGGCGGCTTCTACGGCTGGCCGTACAGCTACTGGGGCCAGAACGTCGATCCGCGCGTCAAGCCGCAGGATCCGAAAAAGGTCGCCGCCGCCATCAAGCCGGATTACAGCCTGGGCTCGCACGTCGCGGCGCTTGGCGTGTCCTTCTCGGTGCCGGCCATGGGCGCGGCGTATGCCAACGGGGCCTTTGTCGGCGAGCACGGAAGCTGGAACCGCGCCCAACCCGTGGGCTACAAGGTGATCTTCGTGCCCTTCGCCAACGGGCGTCCCGCCGGCGAGCCGGTCGACTTCGTGACCGGCTTCCGCGATGACGACGGCAAGACGCGCGGACGGCCGGTCGGCGTCACCGTCGACCCGCGCGGGGCCCTCATCGTCGCGGACGACCTGTCGAACACCGTGTGGCGGGTGGCTCCGGCTCGCTGAACGATGGACGGTCATCGCGTACACGGTGACCGTCTGGACTTGCCCGTCGAAAGACCAGATCAGGATGGCTGTCGCAGGCTGCAGGCAGGCCGAGTCCAGCGTGCGTAAACGGTTCGTCCGCATCCTCCAGCAAGCGCTCTCTACTGTTCGGCCAGGCGATGCAATCCACTTGCCCAATGCGTTGGCCTCCCGGCATCTCGCCAGGACGGTGCTCGCCGGCGGCGCCGGCGTCGACTCCACACTCGCAGCCCAGCAGCCTGAATCGAAAACTTTACAATCTGCGACTGAAAACTTTACAGTCTTCTTTGGCCAGCCCTGTCTCGAATTCCTAAGTCTCTGGTTTTAAACCAGATTCTTTTAATGGCACGCCGCTTGCTACCTTCTCTGTCAACGCCGCTTGGGCATACGCACTCGAGGAGGACATCATGAAGTACGCTAACATCAACCGTTCGGCAAAACGTCGTGCTCCCGCAGGCAAGCTCAATGCCCCCGCACTGCTCGGCCTGGGCCTGCTTGGGGTCACCCCGCTCGTGTTTTACGGCTCGCTGTTGTTGCTTTTCCTTCGCAACTGAGCTGCAGTGGGCATGGTCGGGCGCCCGCCTGGCGGCGCACCCGCACCTGCCGACAAGGCGCGGCGCAGCTTAACGCTCGATCAGGCTGCGCAGGCCACTCGCCCGATGCGTGCGCCGCCCGACGGCGTCGGCCAGCACCGCCCCCGCCGGCGACACCAGCGTGAACTCCGCGCTGGCGCGTGTGATGCCGGTGTACACCAGCTCGCGCGTCAGGATGCCGTGCCGGTCCTCGGGTAGCACCAGCACCGTGTGCCGGAACTCCGAACCCTGCGATTTATGCACGGTCATCGCATACGCGGTTTCGACGTTGCGCAGGCGCGTGGCCAGGACGGAGCGCACCTTGTCCCCTTCCAGGAAGTAGACGCGCAGCGAACCGGGCCGCGCCGGGTCGGCCAGCGTCAGGCCGATGTCGCCGTTGAACACGCCCGTGCCGTAGTCGTTGCGCGTCACCATCACAGGCCGCCCGACGTACCACTCGCCGCTGCGGCGCAGCAGGCCGGCCGCTTCCAGGCGCTGCTCGATCGCGGTGTTCAGTCCCGACACGCCCCACTCCCCTTCGCGCACCGCGCACAGGATGCGGAAGGCCTCGAAGTGCTGCAGCACGGCGCGCACCCAGTCCTCGTGCGCGGCGCCATCGGGCCCCGCGCGCAGCACTTCCAGGTAAGGCTGGTAGCCGGCCAAAGCCAGGTTGACCACCTGGTGCTGGTGGGCGTGCTCGATCCAGCGCACGGCCTCGTCCGGCCCGTGCAGCACCTCCTCGGCGCGCGCGGCGTCGCCCGCGTTCACGGCAAGCGCGAGCTGGCCGATCGGGCCGCCGAAGCGGCGGCTGTGGCGCAGCATGACGGTCTGCTGGGCCAGCGGGCCGGCTGCGCCGAGGAATTCGCCTGGAACTTCTTCGCCACTGGCGACGCGCACGTACTCGGCCGTCTCCGCGCTGTAGCCGCCGGCCTGGGCGTTGTGGCAGAGGTCGCCCAGCACGGCGCCCGCCTCCACCGAGGCCAGCTGGTCCTTGTCGCCCAGCAGGACCAGGGTCGCGCCCGGCGGCAGCGCGTCGAGCAGGCAGGCCATCATCTCCAGGTGCACCATCGAGGCTTCGTCGACGATCAGCACGTCCACATCCAGGGGATTGCCGGCATGGTGGGCAAAGGCGCGGCTGTCGGGACGCGCGCCCAGCAGGCTGTGCAGGGTGCGGGCGGCGCCCATGCGCTCGGTGAGCTGGCGCAGCGGCAGCGCTTCGCCGACGCGCTCGGCCAGTTCGGTCAGGGCCTTGTCGATCGACTGTTTCAGGCGGGCGGCCGCCTTGCCGGTCGGCGCGGCCAGGGCGATGCGCTGGCGCGCGGCATCGGGCGCGGTGGCGAACAGCAGCGCCAGCAGGCGCGCCACCGTATAGGTCTTGCCGGTGCCGGGGCCGCCGGTGATGATCGCCACCGAGCCGCGCAGGGCCACGGCGCAGGCCAGCTTCTGCCAGTCCGGCTTTTCGCTGGCGCGCTGGGAGAAGAACAGCAGGTCGAGCCAGGAGCGGACCTTGGCCGTTTCGACGGGCCGGGTGGCGGCCGCGCGGGCGCGGATGCTGTCGGCCACCACGGTCTCGTCGCGCCAGTAGCGGCGCAGGTAGAGGCGTTCGCCGTCGAACACCAGCGGCTCGCCGTAGTCGAAGTCGCCCACGCGCCAGACCTGTTCGCAGGCGGCCAGCTGGGTGGCCCAGGCCTTCGCGGTCCTGGGGAGGGGCGCGACGGTGGCGGCCAGGCCCTTCCACTGCTCCTGGCTCCAGCCGAGCAGGGCCGCCGGGTCGCCGGCGAGGTCGCTCAATTGCAGGCAGCTGTGGCCGTGCCCTTCCAGCTCGGACAGGACCGTGGCCGCCAGCAGCATGGCCGGCGAGGCGCCGCCCAAGGACGCGACGAAACGGGCAAAGGCGCCGGACAGGCGGCGCAGCTCGCCCGCCTCGGTCAGGCGCGCGACTTCGTCCCATAAAGCGTCAGGCCGGGCGTCGGCTTGTGCTTCTTGTTTCACTTGTTGCTTCATACGAGAGTTTCCTTGGCGAGCAGCCGGTCCAGGCCACCCAGCAGCTCGAGATCGGGTTCGAGCAGGCAGCAGCCGTGGGTCGTGGTGTTCGCGATCCCGCGCAGGAACAGGAAGATGGCGCCGCCCAGTTGCTGCGCCGGGTCGTAGGATTCGCCCAGGCGGCTCTTGAGCAGGCGGTGCAGCGCCAGCATGTAGATCGCGCCCTGGATGTCGTAGCGGTGCGCGGCCATGCCCTCCTCCATCGCGCGCCGGGTGTAGGCGGCGTCGGCATTGCCGAGCGCGTTCGACTTGTAGTCGAGCACCCAGTAGCGGCCTTCGTGTTCGAACACCAGGTCGGCGAAGCCCTTGAGCATGCCGTGCAGTTCGCGCTCGGGCAGCGTCGGGCGCGGCGTATTGCCGAGCAGGCGGCGCCGGCACAGGCGATCGAGTTCGCCCACGGCCAGGCCTTCGCTCGGGAACCAGAATTCCATTTCGGGCAGGGGCGCGGCGCTCCCCGACACGATCTCGGACAGACTCGCGCCAAGGGGCGGCAGGCGCGTGGTGACGATCGTCTTCAGCCAGGCCAGCGCGTCGTCCAGGCGATTGCCCCAGCCGGCGCGCTCGATGCGCTGGCTCAGGCGCGCATCGAAATGCGGGTCGTCGACGATATCGAAGCCTTCCTGGCCCATCCATTCGAGCTGCTCGTGCAGGAAGTTGCCGGGCACCGAGCCGCGCGGGAAGCGGTGCCAGGGGGCGTCCTCGCCACGGGGCGCGGAGGCGGGGGCAGAGGCGGCGACCTCTTCCTCTTCCAGCAGGATTTCCTCGGCCGCGCGCTGGGGCGTGGGCGCCGTCGTGGTGTGGCGGGTGATCGAGGTGAAGGAGCCGACCGACCAGTTGCGTTCGAAGTGGGCGTCGAACGGCGCCGGCTCGACCAGCGGGGCGCGGGTCTCGACCCGGTCGAGCACCGTGCAGCCGTCGAGCGGATCGAGGACGTGCAGTTCGATGCTGGCGCAGTCGCCGCGCAGCTTGCCCAGGTGCTCGTGCAGGGCGTCGCAGGCGATCGGGCTGCCGCCGCCGAGCAGGTAGCCCAGGGCGGACTCGTGCAGGCGGTTCTCGCCCTTCTTGCCCGCGGCAATGGCGGCCACGCCCAGCCACAGGAAGTGGCGCGCGCGCGTCAGGGCCACGTAGAGCAGGCGCAGGTCTTCCTCCAGGCGCGCGCGGTCCACCGCCTGCAGCGCCTCGTCGGACAGGGCCAGGTCGATCTTGCGTCCGCCCTCCTCGTCGACGTATTCGAAGAAGGTGCGGTTGCGCTTGTCGGTCTTGCGCGCGGTGACGGCAAACGGCAGGTAGACCAGCGGGTACTCCAGGCCCTTGGACTTGTGCACGGTGATGACCTTGACCAGTTCGGCGTCGGATTCCAGGCGCAGCACACGCTCGTCGCCGCCCTCGCCCAGGCCTTCGACCTGTTCGGCGAACCAGCGGATCAGGGCCTGCTCGCCGTCGAGCTGGCCGGATGCCTCCTGCAGCAGTTCGGCCAGGTGCAGCAGGTTGGTCAGGCGCCGCTCGCCGCCCGGCTCGCGCAGCAGGCGCGCCGGCAGGCCGAGTTCGTGGATGAAGCGGCGCAGCATGGCCAGCACGCCCTGGCGCTGCCAGCAATGGTGCAGGGTCTTGAGCTGCTCGACACGTTCTTCCCAGGCCGTCTCGTCGCTGGAGAGCTTCGCCAGTTCCGCCAGCGGCAGGCCGGCCGTGCGCGTGGCCAGCGCGGCGCGCGCGAGCTGGCCGTCGAGGGGATTCGCGACCGCGTGCAGCCAGCGCAGCACGTCGCGCGCTTCCTCGCTCTCGACCACCGAGTCCTTGTCCGACAGGTAGACGCTGGCCACGCGCCGGCGCATCAGGGCATGGCGGATCGCCGCCGCCTCGCGCCGGTCGCGCACCAGGATCGCGATATCGGCCGGCATCAGACGCGTGAAGCGGCCGTCTTCGCTCCTGAAGCCGACATGCTCGTCGTTCAGCAGCTTGACGATGTGCTCGGCGCAGTGCCCGGCGAAGAACTCGCGGTACTCGTCCATCTTGAGGTCTTCGCGGTCGGTCGCGCACATGGCCAGCGCCTGGTAGGGCCCGTCGACGCCGACCAGCTCGGCCTTGCGGCCGGCCGCCTTCACCGCCTCGAAAGGCAACGGATTGACCTCGCCCTTGCGGAAGCGGAAGGCGCCGGCGGCGTAGCCCGGATGCGCGCCATGGCCCTCGGCGTGCTGGAACAGGCGGTTCACCGCGTCCACCAGCGCGCTTGTCGACCGGTAGTTGGTGCCGAGCTGGTAGTGGCGGCCCTCGGTGGCGCGGCGCGCGGCCAGGTAGCTGTGGATGTCGGCGCCGCGGAAACCGTAGATCGACTGCTTCGGGTCGCCGATCAGGAACAGGCCCCCATTCGGGTCGTTGTCGGCCACGCGGTACAGCAGGTCGAAGATGCGGTACTGGTCGGGCGAGGTGTCCTGGAATTCGTCGATCAGGGCCACCGGGTATTGCGTGACGATGCGCCGGCGCAGGGCTTCGCCGTTCGGGCCTTCCAGTGCCTCCTTCAGGCGCGCGAGCATGTCGGCAAAGCCGAACTGGCGGGTGCGCTGCTTCAGTTCCGTCATGCGCGCGGCAATATGGCCGGCGGCGTGGCGCAGCAGCGCGTGGGACAGCGGATCGATCGCGTCGAGCGCCTCGCGCAGCGCCGCCGTGGCGTCGAAGCAGGCCGGCACCTCGGCGCTGAAGTCCTTGCTGAAGGCGTCCGCGATGCCGTCCGGCGTCAGGCGCTTCCACGCGGTGTCGGTCACGTCGGGCCTGAGCATCGCCGGGTCCTGGGCCCAGGCGCGCAAGGCCTCGAACCACTTCACGAGCGAATCGGCTCGCATCTTGTTGCCGTTGAAGCACTTGGCATTCAACGCGCGCTGGCCGGCGATCCAGCGCTCCATCTCGTTGGCGCGCTCGAACCATCCTTCCTTCAGGCGCGCCAGTTCCGCCTGCTGTGCGCGCTGCACGCGCGCCACCAGGGCGGCCAGCGGCTCGGGGTCGGGCGCGCCCAGCACCGTGGTGCGCTGCACCAGGTCGCGCACCGCCGACTTCAGGGCCCCGACGTCGCGCCAGGTGTCGAGCACGGCCGCCAGCGCATGGCTGCTCAACGGATAAACGTGCTGGCGCCAGTAGTCGTGCGCGGCATCCTCGAATAGCGCGCGCTCGTCGCTGACCAGTTCCTCGTCGAACAGGCTGCCGCTATCGAAGGCGTGCTCGCGCAGCATGCGCTGGCACCAGGCGTCGATGGTGAAGATCGCCGCCTCGTCCATCGCCTCGGCGGCCAGCACCAGGCGGTGGGCGGCGACGAAGCGTTCGGACTCGCCATCGTAGCTGTCGGCCAGCGCTTCCAGGTAGGGATCGTCGAGGTCCAGCTCGCCGCGGAAGTAGGCGGCGGCCTGCACCAGGCGCTCGCGCACCCGGTTCGACAGTTCGCGCGTGGCGGCGCGGGTGAAGGTCATCACCAGGATCTCGTTCGGCAGCAGGGGCCGCACGAAAGCGGCGTCGCCGCCGTGGGCCAGCACCAGGCGCAGGTAGAGCGCGGCGATGGTCCAGGTCTTGCCGGTACCGGCGCTGGCCTCGATCAGGCGCGAACCGTGCAGCGGGAAAGTCAGGGCATCGAGCAGCTGGCTCATGCTTCTTCTCCATCGAGCTTCGTGACCTGGACCTGCTGTTCCAGCCAGTTCGCCAGCCCCCCGTACAGTTGTTCGGCCAGCGCAGGCCATTCGCCGCTTGCCGTCAGGGCGGCGAAGTCGGGCCACAGGCGCGCGAGACACGGATCGTCGACCTCGCCCGAGAGCTCGAAGCCGCCCTCGTACACCGTGCGCGGGTCGCCGTCTTCCTTCAGCTGGGCCAGCGCGGTCTTGCAGGCCAGCGCCAGCGGCGCGTCCAGGTTGCGGCGCCACAGGCGCACCAGGTTCGCCAATTCGTCGTACGCCTGCGCGCTGTCGAGCGGCGCCATCGTCACCACGGCGTCGCGCGCGACCAGGTAGCCGGTCACGTTCGCTTCCGCGGCGCTCGCGGCGAGCTGGCGAAGCCAGGGATTGACCAGCTTGTCGCCGCGCGGCTTGCCTGCCTTGTCCAGCACTTTCGAGGAAATCTGCATCAGCCAGGCGGTCTGCTCGCCATTGCTGCGCAGGCGGTCGATCCAGTCGTCCAGCTGCAGGCCGTCGAGCTCGAGGCTGACCGCCAGCTTGGGCGCGGCCCGCGGAAAGCGCGCGCCGAGCTTCAGCCAGGCGGTACGCACCGGCACCAGGCCGTCGACCAGTTCCTTCTGCCACTGCCGGCCCACCAGGCCGATCGGCAGCACCCCCTCGCGCGCCAGGCGTTCGGCACGGGCATTCAGGGTGGCGCGCACCTCGTCTATCTCCTCCGGCTTGCCGCCGTCGTCGAGCAGGCTGTCTTCCAGAAAATAGCGCTCGAGCGCGTCCAGGGCGAAGGGTTCCTCGTCCTCGCCGATCACCTCGGCCTCGCCGAACATCACGGCCAGGCGGCGGCGGAAGAAGTAGCGCGCCGGCTGCTTCAGGAAGCTCGCCAGGTCCGCCAGTTTCAGGCGGAAGTCCGGTTCCAGCTCGTAGGGCGGCAGGGCGTCGTTGGCCTCGCCCTCCTCCATGCCGTGGGCGGCGCGCCATTCGCGCGCATAGGTCAGCAGGCCGCCTTCCTCGAAGTAGCGGCGGCTGAAGGGCTGCAGCGCGTGTTCGAGGGTGATGTCGCGCAGGTCGAGCTGCCAGCCGGCGCGCAGGTAGTCGCGCAGCTGGGCCACCAGCACCGAAGGCGGCTGCTCGCTGTTGTCGCGCACGTTGCGCCCGACCCAGCTCAGGTAGAGCTTGTCGCGCGCGGCCAGCAGGGCTTCCAGCATCAGGTAGCGGTCGTCGTCGCGGCGCGAGCGGTCGCCCGGGCGGTGCATGCCGGGCAGGGCCAGCAGGTCGAAGTCGGCCTGGGGCGAGCGGCGCGGGAAGTCGCCGTCGTTCATGCCGAGCAGGCAGACCACGCGGAAAGGCACGGCGCGCATCGGCATCAGGGTGCAGAAGGTGACGCCGCCGGAGACGAACTGGTGGTTCAGGGTCGGCTGGTCGATCTGGCCCAGCCAGGCTTCGCGCAGCACGGCCAGCGGCACCGGCTCGTCGAAGCCGCCCGCCTCCACCATCTCGAGCCAGCATTGCAGGCCTTCGTTCAGCTGCGACAGGGTCAGGCGGTCCTTCTCGTCGCGGCCGTCGAAGAAGGTGGCCAGCAGGACCCGGGCCTCGGCGCCCCATTCGCTTGGGGTTAGCGACTGCGCCAGGCGCGCGCGCCACTCGAGCAGGCTTTCGACCAGCTGGGCCAGCGAGCCGGCCAGGGCGGCGTCCAGCCCGCCCACCTCGGCATAGGGCTCGATGTCGCCGAAACGGCTTCCTGCGCCGCTGGCGTAACCCAGCAGCATGCGCCGCACGCCGAAGATCCAGGCATTCTGCTCGCCAGCGGCGCCCAGGCCGAGGCCCGCGCGGTGCTCGCGGTCCAGGCCCCAGCGCACCCCCGCCCCTTCGATCCAGTGGCCGAGGGTGGGCAGGTCGTCCTCCATGATGCCGAAGCGCGCGGCCACCGCCGGCACGTCGAGCAGGTCGCGCACCTCGCTCTGGCGGCAGCGCTGCTGCGGCAGGCGCAGCAGCCACTCGAGCGCCACCAGCAGCGGATTGACGCTGCGGTCGCGGGTGTCGCCGATCTCGAAGGGAATGTAGCGCGGGTCGTTCCTGCGGTGCTGGTCGAACACCGCGTGGATCGGGGCCGAGAAGGTGTCGATGTCGGGCACCATCACCACCACGTCGCGCGGGCGCAGCGTCGGGTCCCGTTCGAACCAGGACAGCAGCTGGTCGTGCAGCACCTCGACTTCGCGCTGGGTGCTGTGGGTGATGTGGAACTCGATCGAGCGGTCGTCGGGCGCCGGCGGTACTTGCGGATGCTCGGACAGCGGCAGCAGGTCGCGCACCGCGGCCTGCACCTGCTGCAGCAGGGTCTCCCCTTCCCCATCGGAGAACAGGTCGATGCGCAGCTTGGTGGTCCCGGCGGTCTCGGGGCGTCCTTCCTCGTTGTCGAATTCGTCGAGCATGCGCACGAAATCGCGTCCCTGGCGTCCCCAGCTCGCCAGCAGCGGGTGGCTGTGCGCGTGCAGTTCCTCGATCGGCAGGGAGGCCAGGTCGACGCCGCCGCGTTCCGGCTGGCGCTTGTGCGCAGCCTTCAGGAGTTCGCGTCCTTCGATGATGTCGCCCCAGTAGAACTGGCAGGGGTTCGGCACCGCCAGCAGCACCTGCGTGTGGCGCGACAGCGCGGCGATCGCCTGCAGGGTCTGGTAAGGCAGGGCCGACATGCCGAACAGGACCACGCGGCGCGGCAGGCGCGAGACGGGCGGCGCGCCGGACAGGATCTTGGCGACGAACACCTCGTGGATCGCGGCGCGCCCGGTGCCGCGCTGCATCGGCGGGATGCTCTCGTGGATGCAGCGCCACAGGCGCGCCTGCCAGCACTGGTCCTGTGCCAGCGGCAGCGGCTCGCCGCCGGCGCGGCGCAACTGGTTGCGCCCGATTTCCCAGTCGGTCAGCCAGTCGGCGCGGTAGACCTGGTACTGGTCGTACAAGTCGGCCAGGCGCTCGGCCAGCTGCAGGCGGCGCTCCGGGCAGCCGTCGCCGAGGAAATGGGTCAGCGGCGCGAACACCGGTTCTTTCAGCAGCGCGGGCAGCAGGCGCATCAGGCGCCAGGTCAGCGGATCCTTGTCGAAAGGCGAACGCGGCGGCACCCGCTCGCGCCCGAGCATGGCGCGGTAGGCTTCCCACAGGAAGCGCGCCGGCAGGGCCACGCGCGTGGCCGCGCACACCCCGAGGTCCTGCGCCAGTGCGATCTTCAGCCACTCGGCAAAGCCGTTCGACTGCACCAGGATGGTCTCCTGCTCGAGGGGTCCGAGCGGATGGTTGCGCAGCCAGTCGAAGACGGCTTCGCGCAGCATTTCCATCTGGTTGCCATGCAGGATCAGCAGGCCGGGCGTAATGGTGGAGGACATCGGTGGAGAGATCGAAATATGGTTGGGCGGCTCGGCGCCACAGGATACTCTTTTTGGACTGGCGGGGAAAGGCAGCGGGCCGTTCAACGCGTATCCGTGGCGCGGGCGCCAAGTTCGGTCGACACCTGGCGCTCCAGGCGCGCGAACAGGCTGCGCAGGCGCGCCGCCAGCGCCCGCCCCTGGGCCAGGGCGCCACGCTGCTGTTGTTGCTCGAGCTCGTCGCAGACGTCGCCGAAACCCATCGCGCCGACCGCGCGCGCCGCGGACTTCAGGCGGTGCGCCACGGCGCCGGCGCGCGCCAGGTCGCCCGATACCAGGGCGATGTCGATCTCGGCCAGGCCCTCGCGTGCGTTGTCGAGGAACATGAAGGCATATTTACGCATCTTGTCCGGGTTGTCGCCGAAGGTGCTGGCCAGCACGCCGATATCGAGCAGCGGCGCGGGCCCGCCCGGCGCCGCCGTCGGGGCCGGGGGTGAGGGGCTGGCGGCGGGAAGCGGCAGCGCTGCGGGTGGAACGGCATCCTGCCCGGCGGCGTCTTCGACGGCCTGCTCCGGCATGCTGCCATGCTGCGATTCGGCCCTCCCGCGCTCGGCGTCGTCCCGGGCCGCCGGGCCGCGCCGGATCGCGCGCGCAATCGCCGCCGCCAGGTGCTGGGGCGCGACCGGCTTGGTCAGGAAGTCGTTCATGCCCGCCGCCATGCAGCGCGCCTGGTCCTCGACGCCGGCGTTGGCCGTCATGGCGATCACCACGGTGTCGCGCAAGCGGGCGTCGGCCCGGATGCGGCGCGTGGCCTCGAAGCCGTCCATCACCGGCATCTGCACGTCCATCAGCACGCAATCGAAGGCCTGGCGGCGCAGGGCTTCGAGCGCTTCCTGGCCGTTGTTCGCCACCGCCACGCCGGCCCCCGCCTGCTCCAGCAGTTCGCGTCCGACCTGCTGGCTGAAGACATTGTCCTCGACCAGGAGGATGGCCCGGCCGTCCAGACGCGCCGGGGCCGCCGGCGTGGCGCGCGCCGGCGCCTGGGACGTAGCGCGCCGCGATTCGCGCCCTCCCTGTCCGAGGCGCGCCGTGAACCAGAAGGTGCTGCCCTCCCCCTGGACGCTCTCGACACCGACCTCGCCGCCCATCAGCTCGGCCAGCTGCTTGCTGATCACCAGGCCCAGTCCGGTGCCGCCGTAACGCCGCGTGGTCGAGGGGTCGGCCTGGTGGAAGGACGTGAAGAGCCGTCCCAGCTCCTCGGGCGCGATGCCGATGCCGCGGTCCTGGACTTCGAAGCGCACCACGGTCTCGTGGCCGAAGGCGCGCACGGCGCGCGCGCGGATCACGATGCTGCCGCGCTCGGAAAACTTGATGGCGTTGCCGGTGAAATTGAGCAGCACCTGCTCCAGGCGCAAGGGGTCGCCGCGCAGCGGGCGCGCCAGTTCGGGCGCGATGTCGAACACCAGCCGCAGGCCCTTGGCGGCGGCCGCGTCGCCGAGCTGGTTCTCGAGGTTGTGCATCAGGGCGTCGAGCCGGAAGTCGAGCAATTCCAGTTCCAGCCGGCCGGCCTCGATCTTCGAGAAATCGAGGATGTGGTCGATGATGCCCAGCAGGTGCTGCCCCGAGTGCCAGATCTTGTCCAGGTAATCGCGCTGCTTGGGGTCGAGTGCGGTCTTCATGGCCAGGTGGGTCATGCCGATGATGCTGTTCATCGGCGTGCGGATCTCGTGGCTCATGTTCGACAGGAAGTCGCTCTTGGCCTGGTTGGCGGCGTCGGCCTGGGCCTTGAGCTGGTGCAGTTCGGTAACGTCGGTGGCCACGCACAGCACGCCGCCGACGTCGCCGTCCAGGCGCACCGGCACCTTCACTTCCCATAGCTGGCGCGTGCTGCCGTCGTGCAGCCTGACTTCGACCTGGCTCGCGCGCCGCGTACCGTCGAAGACGGCGCGCTCGCGCTCCCAGGCGCTGTCGGCCTGCCCGGGCGGCATCACCTCGCAGTCGACGCGGCCGACGATGCGCTCGGCGCTCTGGCCCAGCGCCAGCGCCATCTTGGCGTTGACATAGCGGTAACGGCGGTCGCGGTCCTTCATGTACACAAAGGCGTCGAGATTGTCGAGGACCGTATCGAGCAGGGTGCGCTGGTCGATCGCGCTGCGGCGGGACCAGTACAGCGAAAGGAACAGGCTGTACACCAGCAGCGTGCCGATGAAGCCGATAACCAGCGCCAGCAGGGGTAGCCAGCGGTCGAACGGCGAATACAGCGCGCGCCTGCTGGCGCTGAAGTGGGCCTTCCACAAGGAGCCGCTGAAGTCGACCGGCAGCACCTCGCTGAAAAGCGCCTCAGCCGGGGGCGCGGTGCGCACGCCGTCGTCGCCGTACAGCAGGCGGTCGCCGGCGGCCAGCGCCAGCGTCGGCGGGGAGGCGGGCGCGGCCGCGAACAGGGACAGCGACAGCGCCGGCCCCTCCTCGGCGGCCAGCGCGCGCTCGACCAGCTCCGGCACCGAGAACGCGATGCCGACCGCGCCGACGTAGGCTGCGCGCCTTTCCTCGACGCTCTCGGGTGCCGTGTCGCCACGGTAGACCGGGGCGCGCATGCCCAGGGCGATATGCGGCACCGGCGCCTCGACCCGGATCGGATTGCCGGACGCGCTGATGGCGCCGGTGTCGCGCGCCTGCGCCATCGCCGCCGCAACCGGCGCGACGGCGGTGATGTCCATTCCGAACTTCTCGTGCAGCCTCTCGGGCGGCTCGATGTAGGTCAGCACGCTGTAGCTCGGCCGCCGCCCCGGCGGCCGGATGTCGAAGGCGGGATAACCGAGTGGATCGAGGCTGCGGTCGGCACGCACCGAGGCCACGAAAGCCTCGCGCTCGCTGTCCTGCACGTGCTGCGAATACGACACGGCCTCGATCGCCGGATACTGGGTCTTCAGGTCGAGCAGCCTGACGTAGTTGTGGAACTGCAGCCGCGTCACCGGCGTTTTGCTGGAGGAAAACAGCGCAACCAGGGCCCGCGTGACTTCGGAATACGACTTGATGGCGCCGGCGAGGCGCTCCTGGGCGGCGCGGGCGCGCGACTCGAAGCGGCGCTGCGCCTCTTCCTCGACATTGCGGCTGGCGACCATGTGCAGCAGCGCGCCGACCAGCAGCGCGAGCCAGATCCCGGCGCCCCACAGCACCAGGCGCGTGGTGCCGCGCGTGCCGCGCGCGCCGAAAGCCGCGCCGATGCTGCGTGTAATCGAGAGAGTCATCGCCCGTGACGTGCAGGATGGGTTCGCTTGAATAATTGGTAATATACGCGATCAACGCGCCATGGGGCGCTCAACAGTAAATACAAAAGAATGCGCAAAATGGTGGCAAAGGTGGTACTCGGTCTGGCGGCGCTCGGCGCCGCCCCGGCACAGGCTCAAACAGGGGCGCCAGGCGCGCCGCCCGATCCGCACCAGTGGCTCGAGGACGTCGGCGGCGACAGGCCGCTGGCCTGGGTGCGCCAGCACAACGATGTCACCGAGCGCGAACTGGGCGGCGCCGCCCATGAGGCCCTGCGTGCGCGCCTGCAGACCATCTTCGAGGCCAGGGACCGCATCCCCTACGCCAGCAAGCACGGCGACTACCTCTACAACTTCTGGCGCGACGCCCGCCATGTGCGCGGCGTCTGGCGCCGCACCACGCTGGCCGAATACCGCAAGGAGGCGCCAGCCTGGGAGACCGTGATCGACCTCGACGAGCTGGCGCGCAGCGAAGGCGAGAACTGGGTCTGGGCCGGCGTGTCCTGCCTGGAGCCGAAGGGCGACCGCTGCCTGGTGTCGCTCTCGCGCGGCGGCGGCGACGCCAGGGTGGTGCGCGAATTCGACCTGAAGGAGCGCGCTTTCGTCGCCAACGGCTTCGCCCTGCCCGAAGCCAAGAGCGGCACCGGCTGGATCGACCGCGACACCATTTTCGTCGCGACCGACTTCGGCGCCGGTTCGATGACCACCTCGGGCTACCCGCGCATCGTCAAGGAATGGAAGCGCGGCCAGCCGCTGGCCGACGCGCGCACCGTGTTCGAGGCGCGGCCCACCGACCTGTCGGCCTCGGCGCACAGGGACCTGACGCCGGGCTTCGAACGCGAGTTCGTGGAACGCCAGATCGATTTCTATACCAGCGAGCTGTTCCTGCGCGAGGGCGGCAAACTCATCAGGATCGACAAGCCGCTGGACGCCAACGCCTACGCGGTACGCGACCAGCTGCTGGTCGAACTGCGCTCGGACTGGCAGGCCGGCGGACGCACCTGGCCGCAGGGCAGCCTGCTGGCCATCGACTTCGACGCCTTCATGCGCGGCGAGCGCGGCTTCGAGGCGCTGTTCACGCCCAGCGCCACCACCTCGCTCGACGGTGTTGCGGTCACGAAGAATGCCCTGCTGCTCACCGTCCTCGACAAGGTCAAGAACCGCGTGGTCGAGCTGCGCCGCGTGGACGGCGCCTGGCAGCGGCGCGAGGTCGAGGCCCCCGGCATCGGCACCCTGGCCGTGGCGGCCCTGGACGACATCGACTCCGACCAGTACTTCCTGACCGTGACCGACTTCCTCCATCCCAGCACGCTCTACCTGGGCCAGGTCGGCAACGACAAGCGCGAACGCGTGAAGGCCATGCCGGCCTACTTCGACGCCAGCCCCTACAAGGTCGAGCAGTTCGAGGCGAAATCGAAGGACGGCACCCTGGTCCCTTACTTCGTCGTCATGCCGCGCAAGGCGAAGATGGACGGCAAGAACCCGACCGTGCTGTACGGCTATGGCGGCTTCGAGGTCTCGCTCAAGCCCTCCTACAGCGGCATGATCGGCAACGCCTGGCTCGACCAGGGCGGCGTCTACGTGCTGGCGAACATCCGCGGCGGCGGCGAATTCGGGCCGCGCTGGCACCAGGCGGCATTGAAGGAACACCGCCAGAAGGCCTATGACGACTTCATCGCCGTGGCCCAGGATCTCATCAAGCGCAAGCTCACCAGCCCGCGCCACCTCGGCATCATGGGCGGCAGCAACGGCGGGCTGCTGGTCGGCGCGGTGATGACCCAGCGTCCGGACCTGTTCAACGCCGTGGTCTGCCAGGTGCCGCTGCTCGACATGCGCCGCTACCACCAGTTGCTGGCGGGCGCCTCGTGGATGGGCGAATACGGCGACCCGGACGACCCGCAGCAGTGGGAATACATCGGCAAGTACTCGCCCTACCACAACGTGTTCAAGGACAGGCACTACCCGCGCGTGCTGTTCACCACCTCGACCCGCGACGACCGCGTGCACCCGGGCCACGCGCGCAAGATGGCGGCGCTGATGCAGGAACAGGGCCACGACGTGCTGTACTGGGAGAACACCGAGGGCGGCCACGCCGGCGCGGCCAACAACGCCCAGCAGGCGCGCATGTGGGCGCTGACCTATTCCTTCCTGCTCAGGCAGTTGAAGTAAGCGAGTCGGGTCCGCGAAGCCGCGAACCCGACCCGGACCCGCAGCGCCGACGTAGGGTGGGCACACCGTGCCCACGCGTTACGGGCGCGTCCTTCCTGCGTCGACCTTGACCTGTCGCCCGAAACGCCAAGCTTGGCCGACGCACTGTCCGTCGCATGCCTTGCGGGCGACACCTCCCCGCTTCGGACTGCGGCGCCGTGCGTAACGCGTGGGCACGGCGTGCCCACCCTACGATCGACGCCGCAGCCCCTGCCGGCATCAGCTCGCCAGCCGCGTATCGAACAACACCCGGCAGGTCGGCTCGATGTCGACATACAACGCAACCGCGGTCTCGATGCCGATCACTAGTGGCGGCCCAAGGCGCTCGGTGACGACGCCGGCGCGGCGCAGCAGGCGTTCGATCGCGGTGGTGGTCACCGTCACGTAGCGTTCGATGCCCTGTTCGTGGCCGTAGCGGATGATCGCCGCGATCGATTCCATCGTGATTTCCGAGAAACCGAAGTGGTTACAGCCCTCGGTTTCGATGGCGAAACGCGACAGTTCCCAGATGTGCTCGTCGCAAGGCGCCGGCTGGCCGTGCAGCAACTGGGCGAACGAATCCTTGAGCATGTAGGGCCCTTCGGTCGGCAGCAGGCGCCAGCAGCCACGCAGGACGCCACCACCGGGCTCGCGCATCATCATGTAATGCGGCTCGAGCGCGTCATAGCCGTCGATCTCCATGCCGGACAGGACTGGCACTTCCCAGCCCAAGCGGCCCTGGAAGACTTTGGCGCGAAGGGTATGCATTTCCCACAAATCGCGGGACTTGAATTCGCGTCGTGCTGCGATGTTGATTTGCAGTGCCATTTCGTTCTCCCTGTGTTTTGATGAAAAAGTATGCGAATCGCATAAAGCGTCATGCAATCCGGGCAGAAACGGAACTAGCAGGACTGCTAGGTGGGCTGGGGGAAACGACGGTGGAATACTAAAGCTTTGCTACTGAACAACGAGGAGACCGCACCATGCCGAACGATTTCGTGAGCGAATCCATGCTTGGCCGCCCGACCATGCCACCGGCCGTGATGCCGCAACCACCGCGTGCGACGCACGTGGACCTGCGACAGTTCCGCATCAGCAAGCGTGAGAGCCAGGAAAAGTTCTGGGGCCGCTTCGGCGTGACCCAGTCCAGCGGTAGCCGCTTCGAGACCGGGCTGGCGATTCCGGCCCCGGTCGCGATCCTGCTGAAGCTCTACGTCAACGGCAAGCTCAACGATGGCGATCTTCAGGGCTGATCAGCCCGAGCGCGATCGCCTTCACCACCGCCTGTTGGCGGGTGTTGACATTGAATTTCTGGCGCACATTGGCCAGGTGGAAGTTGACGGTCGCCTCAGAGCAATTGGTGATCTTTGAAATTTCCCAGGACGACTTGCCCGCCATGACCCAGTTGAGCACTTCCAGCTCGCGCCGGGTCAGGCGCGGCAGGGCCTCCGCGTTGGCGGCCTGGCTGGCCCCGCCCAGGAAGCGCACGGCGGACGCGAAGGCGTAATCGCGCACCAGGGTCAAGGCCGGCATCACATGCGCAATATGGCGTGAAAATTCCCTGCCGGCCGGCGCATCCGAAGCAAAACTGAGCACCCCGAACTCGCCGTTGGGCCCATGTACCGGCAGCGTGACGCCGGTACGGATGCCATGGGCGCAGGCTTCCTCGTAGAGCGCACTCCCCTCCGGCCCGTCGAAGATGGCCGGCTCCCAGACGATCGGCAGCGTGCTGGCCAGGCAATGACCGACCGTGGGGTCGACATAGGCCAGGCGCTCGGCGTCGTAACGCTCGCGCCACGCGGGCGAGTAATTGCTGCGCAGGAAAGCGCGTTCGAACTGGGCATGGCGCGAGCCGACCATGCCATACAGCACCTGATCGAAACCGAGCTGGCGCGCCAGCCCGAACAAGACCTGGCTCCAGCCACCAGAATCCGGGGTTTCCATCAGCTGCACCAATTGTGCAGTCTCGACCATACGTGCTCGCTTCTTTCCGGGATGATGACCTGTATATGCTAGTGCAAGCCGGCCAAAAAAGCATGCGTTATGGCAATTTTAACAATATCAAAGAAATTGTGGCAGGTAATTTCATGTCGCAAGTGCGCAACGTAAATTATTTGCCAACATCAACTGTGCGACTGGAAAGACCTTTTTACGTTAACCTCCGCGCGCTTGTCCAATATTTATTTCAACTGTGCAAGATCCTGGCGCCACCAAGCTTGACTTGATTTCGCACAAGAGTATCTTTCAATACTTTCTGTTTAACAGTTTTCTACACGCTCGCCTCCAGGCATACGCCGCGGCGAGGATGACAAGAACGCCGCACCACCCAATCCAAAACGAGGAACCACCGTCGATGAACACACTGACCGACATGGCGGAACAGCTGGACGTGAAACTCCTGCTGGCCACGCTGATGGCCCTGAAAAAGGGTGACTTCTCGGTACGCATGCCTTCCGACTGGACCGGCGTGTCGGGCAAGATCGCCGACACGCTCAACGACATCATCGAGACCAAGCAGAAGATGGTCGAGACCGTGACCGAAGTGTCGCGCGTGGTCGGCCGCGAAGGCCACCTGACCCAGCGCGCCGACGTGCCGGGCGTGGTCGGCGGCTGGAACACGATCATCAGCTCGGTCAACACCCTGATCGACGACCTGGTGCGCCCGACCACGGAAATGGCGCGCGTCATCGGCGCGGTGGCGAAGGGCGACCTGTCGCAGACCATGGCGCTGGAAGTGGACGGCCACCCCCTGAAGGGCCAGTACCTGCGCGCGGCGATGACCGCGAACACGATGGTGGAGCAGCTCTCCTCCTTCTCCTCGGAAGTGACGCGCGTGGCGCGCGAAGTGGGTACCGAGGGCAAGCTCGGCGGCCAGGCCCAGGTGAAGGGCGTCGCAGGCACCTGGAAGGACCTGACCGACTCGGTCAACTCGATGGCGGGCAACCTGACCTCCCAGGTGCGTAACATCGCGGAAGTGACGACCGCGGTGGCGAACGGCGACCTCTCCAAGAAGATCACCGTCGACGTGCGCGGCGAGATCCTGCAGCTGAAGGACACCATCAACGTCATGGTGGACCAGCTGCGCTCCTTCGCATCCGAGGTGACCCGGGTCGCCCGTGAAGTCGGAACCGAGGGCAAGCTGGGCGGCCAGGCCTACGTGCCGGGCGTGGGCGGCACCTGGAAGGACTTGACCGACAACGTGAACTTCATGGCCTCGAACCTGACCGGCCAGGTGCGCAACATCGCGGCGGTGACGACCGCGGTGGCGAACGGCGACCTGTCGAAGAAGATCACCGTGGACGTGAAGGGCGAGATTCTCGAACTGAAGAACACCATCAACGTCATGGTCGACCAGCTGTCCTCGTTCGCATCGGAAGTGACCCGTGTGGCGCGCGAGGTGGGTACCGAAGGCAAGCTCGGCGGCCAGGCACAGGTGAAGGGTGTCGCGGGCACCTGGAAGGACTTGACCGACTCGGTGAACTCGATGGCGGGTAACCTCACGGGCCAGGTGCGTAACATCGCGGACGTGACGACCGCGGTGGCGAACGGCGACCTGTCCAAGAAAATCACGGTCGACGTGAAGGGCGAGATTCTCGAGCTGAAGAACACCATCAACGTCATGGTCGACCAGCTGAACTCCTTCGCATCCGAGGTGACCCGCGTCGCCCGTGAGGTGGGTACCGAAGGCCGTCTCGGCGGCCAGGCGAACGTGCCCGGCGTCGCGGGCACCTGGAAGGACCTCACCGACGGCGTGAACTCGATGGCGGGCAACCTGACGGGCCAGGTGCGTAACATCGCGGAAGTGACGACGGCGGTGGCGAACGGCGACCTGTCCAAGAAGATCACCGTGGACGTGAAGGGCGAGATTCTCGAACTGAAGAACACGATCAACGTCATGGTGGACCAGCTGTCCTCCTTCGCATCGGAAGTGACCCGCGTGGCGCGTGAGGTGGGTACCGAGGGCAAGCTGGGCGGCCAGGCCTATGTGCCGGGCGTCGGCGGCACCTGGAAAGACCTGACCGACAACGTGAACTTCATGGCCTCGAACCTGACGGGCCAGGTGCGTAACATCGCGGCGGTGACGACCGCGGTGGCGCGCGGCGACCTGTCCAAGAAGATCACCGTGGACGTGAAGGGCGAGATTCTCGAACTGAAGGACACCATCAACGTGATGGTGGACCAGTTGTCCTCGTTCGCATCGGAAGTGACCCGTGTGGCGCGCGAGGTGGGTACCGAAGGCAAGCTCGGCGGCCAGGCGAACGTGTCGGGCGTGGCGGGTACCTGGAAGGACTTGACCGAGAACGTCAACCAGCTGGCGGCAAACCTCACCAACCAGATGCGTGCGATCGGCGAAGTGGCGACGGCGGTGACGCGCGGCGACCTCTCGCGTTCGATCCAGGTGGAGGCGCGCGGCGAGGTGTCCTACCTGAAGGACAACATCAACGAGATGATCCGCAACCTGAAGGAAACCACGCAGAAGAATGCGCAGCAGGACTGGCTCAAGACCAACCTGGCGCGCTTCACCCGACTGCTGCAGGGCCAGCGCGACCTGCAGGCGGTGACCAAGCTGATCCTGTCGGAACTGGCCCCGCTGGTGTCGGCCCACCACGGCGTGTTCTACATGATGGACTCGCAGGAGCTTGAACCGCGCCTGCGGATGATCGCCTCCTACGGCTACCGCTCCAGCCGCAAGCTGCCGACCTCCTTCCTGCCGGGCGAAGGCCTGGTGGGCCAGTGCGCGGTCGAAAAAACCCGCATCTGGCTGACCGACGTGCCGCGCGACTACATCGTGGTGTCCTCGGGCCTGGGCTCGGCGCCACCCAACAACATCGTCGTGCTGCCGATCCTGTTCGAGCAGCAGGTCAAGGCGGTCATCGAGATTGCCTCGCTCGACCGCTTCACCGAGACCCACCTGTCCTTCCTCGACCAGCTGATGGAATCGATCGGCGTGGTCCTGAACACGATCGAGGCGAACAGCCGTACCGAGTCGCTGCTGACCCAGTCGCAGTCGCTCGCCCAGGAACTGCAGCAGACCAACCAGGAACTGGCGGAAAAGGCGCGCCTGCTGTCCGAGCAGAACATCGAGGTGGAACGCAAGAACCGCGAGGTGGAACAGGCCAAGCTGGCGCTGGAAGAAAAGGCGACCCAGCTGGCCCTGTCCTCGAAGTACAAGTCCGAGTTCCTGGCCAACATGTCGCACGAACTGCGTACCCCGCTGAACTCGCTCCTGATCCTGGCACAGCAGCTCTCGGATAACCCCGAGGGCAACCTGTCGGGCAAACAGGTGGAATTCGCGAAGACCATCCACGGCTCGGGCTCCGACCTGCTGACCCTGATTAACGACATTCTCGACCTGTCGAAGATCGAGTCGGGCACGGTGACCCTGGACGTCTCGGAATACCGTTTCTCGAACCTGCGCAACTACGTCGACCGCACCTTCCGCCACATGGCCGAGGCCAAGCACCTGGGCTTCAAGGTGGAGCTGGCCGAGAACCTGCCGACCGCGCTGATGACGGATACGACGCGCCTGCAGCAGGTCCTGAAGAACCTGCTGTCGAATGCCTTCAAGTTCACCAGCCATGGCCAGGTGTCGCTGAACATCAGCCTGGTGACGAGCGGCTGGACCGCCGACCACCCTCACCTGCTGCACGCCGACGCCGTGCTGGCCTTCTCGGTCAGCGACACCGGCGTGGGCATCCCGCAGGACAAGCTGCAGCTGATCTTCGAAGCCTTCCAGCAGGCCGACGGCTCGACCGCCCGCAAGTACGGCGGCACGGGTCTCGGCCTGTCGATTTCGCGCGAACTGGCGCGCCTGCTGGGCGGCGAAATCCGCGTCGAATCGATCGTCAACGTCGGCTCGACCTTCACGCTCTACCTGCCGTACAACCGCGCCGGCTTCATCAACTACGAGCAGACCCGCCAGCCGCAACCGGCGCGCATGGCTCCGCCCAAGTCCGCGCCGCCGGCCCCGCCCGTGGTGCTGAGCGCGGCCGCAGCCGAGGGCGGCGCCGTGGCCACCGTCGAGGTGCCGGCGTCCTCCTCCGGCGGCCTGGTCGAATATGCCTCGATGCTGGACGACCGCGGCCTGATCGCGCCGGGCGACCCCTCGGTGCTGATCGTCGAGGACGACGACCGCTTCGCCAAGGCCGTGCTGGAATTCGCCCGCGAGAAGAACTTCAAGGGCATCGTCACCCACCGCGGCGACTCGGCGCTGTCGCTGGCGCGCGACTACCTGCCGTCGGCGATCCTGCTCGACATCGACCTGCCGGACATCGACGGCTTCACGGTGCTCGACCGCCTGAAACGCGACCCGAGCACCCGCCACATCCCGGTGCACGTGGTGTCGGCCCTGCGCGAACGCGAACGCGCGCTGCGCCAGGGCGCCATCTCCTACCTGCACAAGCCGGTGGGACGCGAGGCGCTGCAAGAGGAATTCACGCGCATCCAGAAGTTCCTGATGGGCGGCAAGCGTTCGCTGCTGGTGGTCGAGGACGATCCGGCCCAACGCGACGCGATCGTCTCGCTGATCGGCGACGCCGACCTGCACATCGTGACCGCCCGCGACGGCAAGTCGGCGATCGAGGCGCTGGACGGCGCCCACTTCGACTGCATGGTGCTGGACCTGACGCTGCCGGACATCTCGGGCTTCGAACTGCTCGACCAGATCGGCACGAAGCCCGGACTGCGCGACCTGCCGATCGTGATCTACACGGCGCAGGAACTGTCGCGCAAGGAGGTCACCAAGCTCAAGAAGTATGCGAAGACCATCGTCATCAAGGACGCCCGCTCGCCGGAACGCCTGCTGGACGAGACCGCGCTATTCCTGCACCGTTCGCACGCATCGCTCCCCGAGCTGCAGCGCAGGATGCTGGAAGAGATCCATGCGCTCGACGGCGGCCTGGCCGGCCGCAAGGTGCTGATCGTCGACGACGATCTGCGCAACATTTTTGCCTTGTCGTCCCTGCTCGAGCGCCAGCAGATGCAGGTGCTGTTCGCGGAGAACGGCCGCGACGGCATCGAGGTGCTGGAGAAGGACCCGGGCATCGAGATCGTCCTGATGGACATCATGATGCCGGAGATGGACGGCTACGACACCATGCGGGCGATCCGCCGCATTCCGAAGTTCAAGTCGCTGCCGATCATTACCCTTACCGCGAAGGCGATGAAGGGGGACCGCGACAAGTGCATTGCCGCCGGCGCTTCCGACTACATCACCAAGCCGGTCGATGTGGCCCAGCTGCTGTCGCTGATGCGGGTGTGGCTGCATTGACGGCGTTCGCCACCTTTGCGGCCACAGGTTCGACTGTCAACCCGGCGGTCGAGGAGCTGGAAATCGAGCTGCTGCTGGAGGCCTTGTTCCAGCGCCACGGCTACGATTTCCGCGACTACGACCGTCCGCTGCTGCGGCGTAAGCTCCTGGGCGTGATGGAGCAGCGCGTTTTGCGGACCGTGTCGGCGCTGCAGGAAAAGGTGCTGCACGAACCCGGCGCGGCATCGAACCTGCTGCGCGCGCTGGCGGTGCCCCCGGCTGTCCTGTTCGACCGTCCAGCCTGCGCCAGCCAGGCGCGCATCGCGCTGGGCGCCAGCCTGCGTCCGGTGGCCGTGCCGAAAGTCTGGCTGGCCGAGTGCGCGGGCGTAGGCGAAGCCTGGTCGCTGGCGATCCTGCTGGCCGAGGAAGGCCTGCTCGCGCGCACGGAGATCTTCGCGACCCTGGCCAACGACGAACTGCTGGCCGAGGTGCGCGAGGCAAGCGTCGACGCGGCCACGCTGCCTGCGCTGCAGGAGAACTACGTGCGCAGCGGCGGGACCGGCATGCTGGCCGACTATTTCGACGTCAAGGACGGCCGCGCGGCCCTGCAGCCGCGCCTGCGCGCGCGCATCACCTGGGCGCAGTACAACCTGGTGACGGACGCCTCGTTCAACGAGTTCCAGGCCATCCTCTGCTGCCGCGCCATGGCCGACTTCGGCCCCATGCTGCGCCAGCGCGTGCTGCGCCTGTTCCACGACAGCCTGTCGCGCTTCGGCGTGCTCGGCATCGACCGCGAGCTCGTCGCCAGCGACGCGAACGCGGCGGCCTACCTGCCGATTTTCGGGCACCTGGCGTGGTACAAGCGGGTCGGGTGAGCTGACTCGTAGGGTGGGCGCTTGTGCCCACCATGCAGCTGCGGGAATGCATACGTTCTGGTGGGCACAGGGCGCCCACCCTACGGCTGCCCGAATTCCTGGGTTCTGGCGGGCACGTTCGTGATTGAGGCCGCTGGCCTCAATCCCCCCGGTTTACTTCGACGCCTGCGCGCTCGGCCTTGCCGCGATCCGGTCGCGCCAGGCCTGCAGGTGCGCCATCCCCTCGTCGCCCGGCTTGAACTTCAACAGCCCGCGACCGAACTCCAGCGCGCAGAAGGCCGTGATGTCGGCGATCGTGAAGCGCTCGCCCGCCACGAATTCCTGGCGCGCCAGCACCTGGTCGAGCCAGCGCGCGGTGATGCGCATCTTGTCGCCCTGGGCCGCGCCGAAGTCGGCGAACTGGGGCTGCTCGAGCGCCGCCAGCGCTGGATGGGTGTGGCGGGCGCAGCTCGCCGTTTCCAGCAGCAGGTGCAGTTCCATGCGGCGGTCGGCCATCTCGATGAAGGCGCGTTCCTCGAAATCGGCGCCCATCAGGTTCGGTTCCGGCTGCAGGCCTTCGAGATACGTGCAGATCGCGCGGGTCTCGCTCAGCACGCGGCCGTCGTCCAGCTCCAGCGCCGGTACGCGGCCCAGCGGGTTCTTGGCCAGGTAGTCTTCGCTGCGGTGCTCGCCCTTCATGATGTCGACCATCACGGTCTCGATGCCGGCGATGCCCTTCTCGGCGATGAACATGCTCACGCGGCGCGGGTTGGGCGCGTAGCTGCTGATGTAGAGTTTCATGGGTCTCCTTCGATTGTCGTTGTCGTGGCGCCTGGCAAACCAGGGCGTGGCCTCTCGATGATAGCGCATCGGCCGCGCCGCGTGTCGGCAAGGTTGATAGATTGACATCCTCGATCTTTGCCGCCAAGATGCCATCGATGGCCGCCGCCCGCGCCGCCGTCGCAGACCCACTCGACGAAAGAACGACATGCACTACAGCCTCATCGCCGCGGCCGTCGCACTGGCCCTGGCGGGCAGCGCGACGCTCGCCACCGCCGCCAGCGCCGCCCCGGCATCCATCCATGCCGCCAGCGAAGCGACCACCCAGCTCCCGCGCGGCGTGCGCCCGCTGCACTACGACATCGCCATCACCCCGGACGCGGGCGCCGGCAGCTTCCAGGCCCGGGGCGCGATCGACGTCGAGGTGCTGGCGCCGACCCGCAGCATCACGCTGAACGCCGCCGAGCTGAAGTTCACCAGCGCGAACCTGACGCCCCGTATCGGCAGCGGCAGCGGCACCGGAGCCGCGCAGCAGAACGCGCGCATTGCCGTCGACGAGGAAGCGCAGACGGCCACCTTCAGCTTTCCGAAGCCGCTGGCGAAGGGCCGCTACCGCCTCGCCCTCGACTACACGGGCGTCATCCAGACCCAGGCCGTCGGCCTGTTCGCGCTCGACTACGACAGCGCCGGGGGCAGGAAGCGCGGCCTCTTCACCCAGTTCGAGAATTCCGACGCGCGCCGCATGATCCCGTCCTGGGACGAACCGGCCTACAAGGCCAGCTTCGCCCTGCAGGCATTGATCCCTGCCGGCGAGCTGGCGGTCAGCAACATGCCGGTGACCCAGTCCACGCTCCTGCCCGACGGCCGGGTGCGGGTACGCTTTGCCGACACCCCGAAGATGTCGACCTACCTGCTGTTCTTCGCGCTCGGCGACTTCGAGCGCGCCACGGCCAGCGTCGACGGCACCGAGCTGGGCGTGGTCACGCGGCGCGGCGCGCTGGCCCAGGCCCGGTTCTCGCTCGACTCCTCGCAGGCCATCCTGCGCGAGTACAACGACTACTTCGGCGTGCGCTATCCGCTGCCGAAACTCGACAACGTGGCCGGCCCCGGACGCAGCCAGTTTTTCTCGGCCATGGAAAACTGGGGCGCGATCTTCAGCTTCGAATACGCGCTGCTGCTCGACCCGGCGATCTCGACCCAGGTCGACAGGCAGGAAATCTTCGCCACCGCCGCCCACGAAATGGCGCACCAGTGGTTCGGCAACCTGGTCACGATGCGCTGGTGGGACGACCTCTGGCTCAACGAAGGCTTCGCCTCCTGGATGGAAGGCCGCATGACGGCGCGCCTGCACCCGGAGTGGAATACGGCGCTGGGCGCGGTCAAGGGGCGCGACCACGCGATGCAGCGCGACTCGGTGGCGACCACGCATCCGGTGGTGCAACACGTCGAGACCGTGGAGCAGGCGAGCCAGGCCTTCGACGAGATCACCTATTCGAAAGGCGAAGCGGTGATCCGCATGCTCGAGGCCTATGTCGGCGAGGACGCCTGGCGCCGCGGCGTACGCAGCTACCTGCGCCAGCACGCCTACGGCAACACGGTATCGAACGATCTGTGGCGCCAGATCGAGCGCGCGGCCGGCAAGCCGGTGACGGCGATCGCCCATGACTTCACGCTGCAGCCGGGCGTGCCGCTGATCCGCGTCGCCGAGCCGGTGTGCAGGGACGGACGCAGCAGCGTGGCGCTGTCGCAGGGCGAGTTCTCGCGCGACCAGCCCGAGCGCAAACCCCTGTCCTGGCGCGTGCCGGTCATCGCGCGGATCGCGGGCGCGGGCGGGCAAGCCAGCACGCTGGTGGCCGGCGGCAAGGGCACGCTACAGCTCCCCGGCTGCGGCGCGGTCATCGTGAATGCCGGCCAGAGCGGCTACTACCGCACCCTGTATGCGCCGAAGTCCTTCGCCCGGCTGGCCGAGGGCTTTGCCGCCTTGCCACCTATCGACCAGCTCGGCCTGCTGTCGGACAGCTGGGCGCTGGGCATGGCCGGGCTGCAGCCGGCCTCCAGCTTCCTCGACCTGGCGCGCGCCACGCCGCTGGACGCCGACCCGCAGGTCTGGGGCCGGATCGCCTCGACCTTCGCCCAGATCCACGCGCAATACGAACACGGCGATGCCCATGGCCAGCGTTTCGCCGACTATGCGGTGGCGCGCCTGGCGCCGGTCATGGCGCGGATCGGCTGGAACGCCCAGCCGGGCGACACCAGCGCGCGCGTCAACCTGCGCGCCGACCTGATCGAGATTCTCGGCCAGCTGGGCGACCGCGCCACGATCGACGAGGCGCGCCGCCGCCATGCGGCCATGGCCGCCGACGCCCAGGCGGTGCCGCCGGCGCTGCGCAAGAGCATCATGGCGGTCGTGGCCCAGCACGCCGACACGCCGACCTGGGAGGCGCTGCGCGCGGCCGCGCGCGCGGAAAGCTCGCCGCTGGTCAAGGACACGATGTACGGCCTGCTCGCCACTGCGAACGACCCGGCGCTCGCGCGCCGCGCGCTGGCGCTGGCGATCACCGACGAGCCGGGCGTGACCATCGGCGCCGAGATGATCGCCGCCGTGGCCGGGAACCATCCCGACATGGCCTTCGATTTCGCGATCGCCAACATGGCCGCGGTCGACAAACGCATCGACGCCACCTCGCGCAGCCGCTACTTCCCGATGCTGGCGCGCGGCTCCTCCAGTCCGGACATGGTGGCCAAGGTGCGGGCGTACGCCGAGGCGCACCTCGCGCCCGAGGCGCGGCGCGACGCCCAGACCGCGGTGGCTGCCATCCAGGACCGCCTCAAGGTACGCGCCCAGCGCGTGCCGGAAATCGACGGCTGGCTGGAACGCAACGGGATCTGATGCGCCGGCGCGACGCCGGCCGGGTTCAAAAGACCATGGCGGGCTGGCGGGAGACCAGCCACTCGTCGAGGCGGCTGGCGCTGCCCGGCGCCACGTGCAGCCCGAGCTTGCTGCGCCGCCAGAGAATGTCGGCGGCGCTGCGCGCCCATTCGTGGGTCACCAGGTATTCGATCTCGGCCGCGTACAGGCCGGGCAGGACTTCCTGCCCGAGGTCGGCCAGGTTGTTGCGCCGCGCCAGCAGCGTGTCGATGCGGGTGCCGTAGGCGCGCGCATAGCGCTGCAGCAGGCTGGCCGGCAGCCAGGGGTAGCGCGCGGCCTGAACGGCGGTCCAGGCGCCGAATTCCAGCACGCCGCGCTTGTCCGGACGGTTCCCGGCCACGTCCCCGCCTGGCAGGCAGGCCTGGCCGGTCCAGGCCGGGCCTGCCTTGCCGAGCATCGGCGCGATCCAGTCCACGGCCTGTTCGGCCAGCTTGCGGCAGGTGGTGATCTTGCCGCCGAAGACCGAGAGCAGCGGCGCGCCGGCGCTGTCGGTCTCGAGCCGGAAATCGCGCGTGGCGGCCTGGGCGCTGGCCGCTGCATCCTCGACCAGCGGCCGCACGCCGGCGTAGCTCCACACGACGTCGCTGGGCGTGACCGCGCGCCGGAAATAGCGGTTCGCCAGCTGGCAGAGGTAGGCCACTTCCTCGGGGCTGATCGCCACCTTGTCGAGGTCGCCCTGGTAATCGACGTCGGTGGTGCCGATCAGGGTGAATGCGCCCTCATACGGCAGCGCGAACACGATGCGCCTGTCCGGGTGCTGGAAGATGTAGGCATGCGGATGCTCGAACAGCCGCGGCACAACGATGTGGCTACCCTTGATCAGGCGCAGCATCCGTTGCCCGTGCAGGTCCGGCAAGCCGTCGAGGAAGCGCGCGGCCCAGGGCCCGGCGGCGTTCACCAGGCAGCGCGCCTGCAGCCGCAGCCGGCCATCGCCCCCGTCCAGGGTGACGCTCCAGTGCGTGGGGTGGCGCTGCGGCGCCAGGCAGCGCGTGCGCGTGAGGATGGACGCGCCGTGCTCGTGCGCGTCGAGCGCATTGAGCACGACCAGGCGGGCGTCGTCGACCCAGCCGTCGGAATACATGAAGGCGCGGGTGTAGCGGTCCTGCAGCGGCGCGCCGGCCGGATGGCTGCGCAGGTCGAGCGCATGGGAACCCGGCAGGAATTCGCGCCGCGCCAGCCGGTCGTAGAGGAAAAGGCCGGCGCGGATCAGCCAGGCCGGCCGCGCGCCTTCGTCCTGCGGCATCACGAAGCGCAGCGGGCGCATGATGTGCGGCGCGCTGCGCAGCAGCACTTCGCGTTCGGTCAGCGCCTTGCGCACCAGGCCGAACTCGTAGTGCTCGAGGTAGCGCAGGCCGCCGTGGATCAGCTTGCTCGAAGCCGACGAGGTGTGCTGGGCCAGGTCGTCCTTTTCGCACAGCACCACACGCAGGCCGCGCCCGGCGGCGTCGCGCGCGATCGCCGCGCCGTTGATCCCGCCGCCGACGACCAGCACGTCGCAGTCGATCCGTCCTTGCGCACCATCCACGTCGTTCTCCCGAAAGTCGCAACCCAAACCAGTGTAGGTCCCTCAGGTGCCTCCATGTTCGCATGGATCAATGCGGACCGTGTGAACCCGGTTTTCGGCGCCAATGTGTAGAATCGAGACATCAATACGACGAGATTCACGGAGAAAGCATGTCCCACGCGCCGATCGCCTGCGCCCGCAGTTGCCCCCGCCCTGGCCGCGGCAACACCCCTGTCGACGCAGATCGCGCCTGATGGTGCAGCAACGCGCCTGGGTGCGCATGCCTTCCGGCAAGCGTCTCGACCTGCTCAATCCAACGCCCTTCGACTGGGACGATGCCGACCTTGCCCTCGGCCTGGCGCGTACCTACCGCTGGGGCGGGCACTCGGCCTGGCCGCTGCCGCTGTCGGTGGCCCAGCACTCGATCACGGTGATGCTGCTGCAGCGCGCGGCGATCGGCGGCCGGGTCGACCCGCTGACCGAGCTGCGCGAGCTGCTGCACGACGCCGAGGAAGGCCTGCTGGGCTTCGATGCCCTGTCCGTCATCAAGCCCTTCCTGGGCGAGGGCTTCCGCGCCCTGACCAGGCGCCTCGAGCACGTGGTCTTCCTGCGCTACGGCCTGCCCTCCTGGACCGCGGCCGAGCACGCCCGCCACAAGCGCGCCGACCGCCTGGCCGCCGCCAGCGAGGCGGTGCACGTGGCCGGCTGGTCGCGCGAGGAGGTGCGGCGCACCCTGAAGATCCGCGCCGCCGTGCTGCAGGATGATCCGGTGGCCGCCATCTACGGCGGCACGCCCTGGGAACCCTGGCCGCCGGCGCTGGCCTGCGAGCGCTTCCTGGCCGAACTCGAACGGCTGACGCGGCTGGTCAGGGAGAAAGAGCATGCTTGAGGCGAACCTGCTGCGGGCGGCGCGGCTGATCGACGAGGCCGATGCCCTGATGATCTGCGCCGGCGCCGGCATGGGCGTCGATTCCGGCCTGCCCGACTTTCGCGGCAACACTGGCTTCTGGCGCGCCTACCCCGCGCTCGGCCAGGCCCGCCTGCCCTTCCACGAGATCGCCAACCCGGCCAGCTTCGAGGCCGACCCGGCCCTGGCCTGGGGCTTCTACGGCCACCGCCTGGACTTGTACCGCGCCACCCGGCCGCACGCGGGCTTCGCCATCCTGCGCGACTGGGCGCGCGCCAAGGCGCAGGGCGCCTTCGTGTTCACGAGCAATGTCGATGGCCAGTTCCAGCGCGCCGGCTTCGACGAGGACGGCATCGTCGAATGCCACGGCTCCATCCATCACCTGCAATGCGTCCGGCCCTGCCTCGACGCGACCTGGCCCGCCGATGCCTTCGTTCCGGAGGTCGACACCGCCGCCTGCCGCCTGCGCGGCGAGCCGCCGCGCTGCCCTCACTGCGGCGCGCTGGCGCGGCCGAACATCCTGATGTTCAACGACGGCGGTTGGATCGACACGCGCACCGACGTCCAGTTCGAACGCCTGCGGGCCTGGCGCGCAGCGGCAGGCAAACTGGTGGTGATCGAACTGGGCGCGGGCGTGGACATTCCCTCGGTACGCCGGATGAGCGCGCTGCAACGCGCGCCACTCGTCCGCATCAACCCGCGCGCGCCGCAACTCGAGGGCTGCGAGGGCGTCGCCCTGCCGCTCGGCGCGCTGGACGCCCTGCAGCGGATCCGCGTGCTGATCGACGCCGGCGCTGCCGGCTGAACGCTTACTGGGTCCAGTAATCGACCACCAGCGAGCGCGCCAGGCTCTTGCCCAGCGTGCCGACGAAACGCTCGTGCGCCTGGTGCACCAGGTAGCTGTCGCGGTCCTGGGCGCTGGCGAAGGTCAGCGTAAAGCAGTGGGTGAAACCGTCGTTCAGGCCTTCCGGGCTGACGTTCGTGCCCCACTCGCAGGACACGATGCCGGGAATGGCTTGCGGCAGCGTGGCGAAGTCGGCCACGACGGCATCGACGTCCTCGGCAGTGGCGGACTCCTTGAAGGCAAACAGCACGACGTGACGCAGGCAGGTGGAATTGGCAGGCATGGCACTCGACAGTGAGATGAGGATGTGACATCTTACACAAACGGCCACGCGCACCGTTTTCGCTAGAATTGACAAGCGTCAATACATCCTTTGATCTGGCGCTGTAAGTCCTTGATTTGATTGGGATAAATCCGATATCCACAAGAAATGTGGATAACTATGTGGAAAAGCACCACTTGACAAGCCGCGAGGGCAGTATTGATGCGGGTTTCAACAAAATGCCCGTTCCAGAGGCAAAAATAAGCACCTTAAAAATCAAGGACTTGCACAAACGCTTGTGCGCTGTTGTAAGACTTTATCGGAAGATTCCTACAAAAAAGCTGCGCGGGGGATAAGTCAACCAATCAGGTGCCCGGCGGCCCCAGCTCCAGGCATATTTCCCCGCCTTATTTCCAGCTATTCCTCGCTCTTTCTCGCACCAGCATCCGCACGCTGTCAGGCATCGGCTTCTTCGATTGCGCCTTGTCGGCCGTGATCCAGACGCACTCCTCGAAATGCCTGAGCATGGCCGGCGTGACGAAGCGCGTGCGCGCCGCGTACACATGGCGGTCGCCCATCTGGGCCTGCTGCTTGATGAAGAAGCGGTTCGGCACCACCAGGTGCAGGTGTTCCTTGGCGCGCGTCATCGCCACATACAGCAGGCGCCGCTCTTCCTCGATTTCCTCGGCATTGCCGGTGCTCATGTCCGAAGGGATGCAGCCGTCGACCACGTTGAGCACGTGCACCGACTTCCACTCCTGGCCCTTGGCCGAGTGGATGGTCGACAGGATGACATAGTCCTCGTCGAGCAGCGGGGGACCGGCGCGGTCGCTGGTCGCTTCGGGCGGATCGAGCGTGATCTCGGCCAGGAAGCTCTCGCGGCTGCCATAGCCGCCTGCAAGCTGGGTCAGTTGTTCGAGGTCGGCCGCGCGCACTTGCGCATCGTCGTGCAGGCGTTCGAGGTGGGGCAAATACCAGTCCCTGGCCAGCTCCAGGTCCGCCGGCCAGCGCAGGCCGGGCGTGCGCAGGCGGCGGTACAGCGCCACGAAAGCCTGCCAGTCGCCCTGGGCCTTGGCCGGCGCCGCGAAGGCTTCGACCGCTTGCGCGGCTTCCGGCGCCTCGGCGACGGCGTCGAGCAGGCGCGTGGCGGTGGCCGGGCCGATGCCGGGGATGAGCTGGGCCACCCGGAAGCCGGCCAGCCGCCCGCTCGGGTTCTGGGCGAAGCGCAGCACCGCCAGCACGTCCTTGATGTGCGAGGCTTCCAGGAATTTCAGGCCGCCGAACTTGACGAAAGGGATGTTCCGGCGCATAAGTTCGAGTTCCAGCGCCGCGCTGTGGCTGGCGGCGCGGAACAGCACCGCCTGGGAAGTGAGCTTGATGCCGGCTTCGCGGTGCTCGAGGATGCGGTTGCAGACCCAGCGCGCCTGTTCGGCCTCGTCGGGAATCAGGACCAACTGCGGCAGGCTGCTCGCCGCCTTGTCGGTCCACAGGGTCTTGGCATGGCGCTCGAGGGCGGCCCCGATCACGGCGTTCGAGGCGTCCAGGATGGGCTGGGTCGAGCGGTAATTGCGGTCCAGCGTGATCACCTCGGCCGGCTGCGAGAACTGCTTCGGGAAATCGAGGATGTTGCGCACCGTCGCGCCGCGGAACGAATAGATCGACTGGGCGTCGTCGCCCACCACCATCACACCCTGCCCATCGGGCTTCATGCCGGTGATGATCGCCGCCTGCAGGCGGTTGGTGTCCTGGTATTCGTCGACCAGCACGTGGTCGAACAGGGCGCCCAGTTCAGGACCCAGCTCGGGGTCGGATGCCATCTCGGCCCAGAACAGCAGCAGGTCGTCGTAGTCGAGCACGTTCTGCTCCTGCTTGGCGTCGACATAGGCGCCGAACAGGCGCTTGAGCTCCGCTTCCCATTCCGTGCACCAGGGGAAGGTGCCCTGCAAGACCAGGTCGAGCGGCTCGCGCGAATTGACCACCCGCGAATAAATGGACAGGCAGGTGCCCTTCAGCGGGAAGCGCTTCTGGGTCTGGGTCAGGCCGATCTCGTGGCGCACCAGGCCCATCAGGTCTTCGGAATCGCCGCGGTCGTGGATGGTGAAGGATTCGTCCAGGCCGATACGCCCGGCGAATTCGCGCAGCAGGCGCGCGCCGATGCTGTGGAAGGTGCCGGCCCAGGGCAGTGTCGTCACCTGGGTGGCCGTGGCCATGATGCGCTGCAGGACATTGCCGGCGCGTTGGGTCATTTCATTGGCCGCGCGCCGCGAGAAGGTCAGCAGCAGGATGCGCTGCGGGTCGGCGCCACGCATGATCAGGCGCGCCACGCGGTGCGCCAGCGTATTGGTCTTGCCGGACCCGGCGCCGGCTACCACCAGCAGCGGGCGCGTCGCCTGCGCCCCGATGTCGTGCTCGACGGCGGCGCGCTGCGCCGGATTGAGGCCGGCAAAGGGGTCGTCGGCGCAAGGGGCTGAAGAGGGAGCGGAAGTTGCGGCAGCGGCGGCAGCGGTCATGAAAGGATGGCAAGGAAGGGCAAAAGGCGGACAGCTCAACTGTACATTTGTCCAGTAAGCTTTCGCAAGTGCATTTTGCACTCGAAATCGACGAACCTGTCGTAAAAAGGCTGCGCTCGCTTCGCGACCACTTCAAACGTTTTCCGAACAAGCTGTGCTAAGTCGCCGAAAATAAACGGGTTTTCTGGATATCCACAAACTCTGTGAATAACTTTGTGGAAAAGGGAGGGCTTGACAGCCCGAAAGCGCGGCGGGAAGCGGCTTTCAACAAAATGCCCAAACGGCGGGCAAAGCCGAAAACCAGATAAATCAATGACTTGCACGCATCTGTGCAGGCAGGCCTGGAGGAAGGTCCGAATGAACAAAAAGAAATTTTTGTGTATAACCAGACCTCATAGAACGCCACAAAAATACAATTTTGATATCGCAAACCAGAACTGCAGAGCAACTTTTTTTACTGCCGGGATCGACGTCGGGACGGTTCCAGCAGCACGCGCTCGATCACGGCGCGCGCGATGTCGCGTGAGCGAAGGTACTCCACGGCAGACATCGTGTTGGCGCTGAACTGGACCGCGATCCCGTCGTCGACGATGACGCGCTGCCGGACATCCCTGCGGGCGTCGCCCCCGCCATCCGCGGCCATGCCGCGCAGCTCTGCTGATATATGCTCCATCCTTCCCCCGCCTTGTCGTGGTTAAACTCCTTGCGTAAGGAGTATTGATCAAGAACCGGTAATGTCAATGTCATTTTCCCATCGAAAAACAAGAAAAGGCAGGCATGCCCGACGGCAGCGTTGCGCCATCCATTTCGCAACACGTACAAAATGGCCGCGCTGATTCCCTTCAACCCACCAGCGAGGCATCCATGAGCACGACATCTCAACCGGATATGAACCCTGGCGACGAAGCTGCTCCCGGCACCCCCGGCGCCGGCGAAGACATTTGCGACGCCTGCTCCGGCAGCGGCAAACTGGCCGACGGCAAGCCCTGCCCCCAGTGCGGCGGCAGCGGCAAGGTCATGCGCGGGATCGGAGGGGGTTAGTTGCATAGTAGCAATATCAGGGTGATAATCGCGGGATGAAACCTGAACCATCCAGCGATCGCCCGCGCCCCTCTTCCCTGCCCGACCTGTTCATCGCCTTCACGCTGCTTGCCTTGCAGGGCTTTGGCGGCGTGATGGCTGTCGTCCAGCGCGAACTCGTCGACCGCAAACGCTGGCTGACCCAGGACGAATTCATCGAGGACTGGGCGGTGGCGCAGATCATGCCCGGGCCGAACGTCGTCAACCTGTCGATGATGATCGGCGCGCGCTACTTCGGCCTGGCCGGCGCCATGACCGCGCTGGGTGGGCTGCTGGCGGCGCCGATGGTGCTGATCCTGTTGCTGGCCACCCTGCACGCGCGCTTCGCCGGCAACCCCCACGTCGCCGGCGCCCTGCGCGGCATGGCGGCGGTATCCGCCGGCCTGATCGCGGCCACCGGCCTGAAACTGTCCGGCACGCTGACGCGCAACCCGATGCCGCTGGTCTGGTGCATCGCCATCGGCGCGCTCGCCTTCGTGCTGCTCGCCCTGGTCAAGGCGCCGCTGGTCTACGTGTTGCCGGCCCTTGGCGGCCTCGGCTGCTTCCTGACCTACCGGAAGCTCAAGGCATGAGCACCCAGGCGATCGAACTGAGCCTGTCGTGGCACGACTGGCTCAATCTGTTCGCGCATTACCTGATGCTGTCCCTGATGTCGCTCGGCGGCGCGATCTCGACCACCACGGAAATGCACCGCTTCCTGGTCGAGCAGCACGGCTGGCTGACCCAGGCCCAGTTCAACGATTCGATCGCCCTGGCCCAGGCCGCGCCCGGACCGAACGTGCTGTTCGTCGCGCTGATGGGCTGGCACGTCGGCATGAACGCCGGCAGCACCACGGCCGCCTTCCTCGGCGTGGCGATCACGATGGTCGGCATCATGCTGCCCTCGACCATCTTCACCTACCAGGTGGCGCAATGGGGCCACCGCAACCGCGAACTGCGCGCCGTGCGCGCCTTCAAGCAGGGCATGGCGCCGATGGTGATCGCGATGCTGCTGTCGACCGCCTGGGTCCTCGCCAGCTCGGGTGCGCGCGGGTCGGCCGACTGGCCGCTGTGGCTGCTGGCGGTGGCGAGCTGCGTGGTGATCTGGCGTACGAAGATTCACCTGCTGTGGATGCTGGGCGCGGGCGCGCTGCTGGGGGCGTTCGGCTTGGTGTAAGCGCTGGCGCGCGAGTGTGCGGCAAATCGGGCTTTGTACAGCGTGGACACGGGTGTCAACCCTACGAAAGACGGGGTTGTAGGGTGGACACCTGTGTCCACGCGGTACGGCGGCCGATCAGTCGAAACGCAACGCGCAGCGCGCGTGAATCATTGCCAATGCTCGACCCAAAGCCTGCCAAACTGGCATACTTGCACCGTCACCCAACAACGGATAACAACATGGCACAACTCCTGAGCGAACACGCCTGCTTCGGCGGCACCCAGCGTTTTTATCAGCACGACTCGACCGCCATCGGCCTGCCGATGAAGTTCTCGGTCTACCTGCCGCCCGGCGCGCAGGACAAGCAGCTGCCGGTGCTGTTCTACCTGGCCGGCCTGACCTGCACCGAAGAGACCTTCATGATCAAGGCCGGCGCCCAGCGCGTCGCCGCCGAGGAAGGCCTGATCCTGGTCGCCCCCGACACCAGCCCGCGCGGCGCCGGCGTGCCTGGCGAAACCGACAGCTGGGACTTCGGCGCCGGCGCCGGCTTCTATCTTGACGCAACCCGGGAGCCCTGGGCCCAGCGCTACCGCATGTACAGCTACATCCTGGAGCTGCGCGAACTGGTGATGCGCGAATTCGGCGCCGACCCGGCCCGCTGCGGCATCTTCGGCCACTCGATGGGCGGCCATGGCGCGCTGGTGATGGCGCTGCGCAATCCCGAGCTGTTCCGCTCGGTCTCGGCCTTCGCACCGATCGCCGCGCCCTCGCGCTGCCCCTGGGGCGAAAAGGCCTTCGGCGGCTACCTGGGCGACGACCGCGCGGCCTGGAGCGCCTGGGACGCGACCGAGCTGGTGGCTGGCGGCCCGGTGCGCTTCCCGCAAGGAATCCTGGTCGACCAGGGCCTGGCCGACAAGTTCCTGCCCGACCAGCTGAATCCGGACGCCTTCGAGGCCGCCTGCCGCGCCGCCGGCCAGCCGCTCGAACTGCGCCGTCATGCCGGCTACGACCACGGCTATTACTTCATCTCGACCTTCGTGGAAGACCACCTGCGCTTCCACCGCCGCCAGCTCGGCTGACCCTGTTCCACCGGCGCGCGCTCCGGATGGTTCAGACCGTCCGGAACGCCGCTGGTTCCCTCTTTCCGCATGTCCGCTGGCCTGGCGCAATTGCTCGCGCCCTGGCCCCGCTTTTCCTGTCCTGCGCGCCTTGAAAACGCCGCGCCGCTGCCCTATAAAAAAGGTGCGGCGAACGCGCCGCGCATGTTCATCATGAGGAAAGGAGGCATACCATGAATCTCATCAGGAGAGGCAGTACGCCACTGTCGGCTTATCGTCCCGGTTCGGTCGAGGACCAGTTCGGCCGCCTCGTCGAAAGCATGTTCGAAGACTTCTTCGCGCCGCTGGCGCAAGGCGGCAGCCGCCTGAGCGACACCAGCGCCGCAGTGCCGCGGCTGGACATGAGCGAAACCGAGCAGGCCTATGAAATCCAGGCCGATATGCCGGGCGTCGACAAGGAAGACGTGAAGGTCGCCATCGACCATAACCGCATCACCATCGAGGGAGAATGCCGCAAGGCAAACGAGCGGCGCGAGGGCGAAAACGTGGTGTATTCTGAACGTTCAGCACGCAAGTTCATGCGCAGCTTTACCTTGCCGACCGAGGTCGACGATACGGCGGCGCAGGCGAAACTCGAGAACGGCGTCCTGCACCTCACGCTGCCCAAGAAACAGGGCAGCGAGGCGCGTCGCCTGACCATCCAGTAAGCCTGCCCCAGCCGGGCCTGGCCCCGGCATCCACGGCACCGGCAAGGCCGTTTGCGCATGATTCCCGCCCGGGCCTTGCGCGCCCGGCGGGCAAGGTCGTCGTTTTGATGGGGCCGAGTACATCGACATGTCGGACGTTCAGCGTTTCAGGAACCGTGCCCAGGCCGGGAAGATGCTGGCCAGGGAGCTCGCCGGCTATGCGCACCGCCCCGAGGCGCACGCGCCCGGACACGACGGGCGCGGCGCCATCGTGCTGGCCCTGCCGCGCGGCGGCGTGCCGGTCGCCTTTGCGGTAGCGATGACGCTGGAGCTGGAACTCGACCTGCTGCTGGTGCGCAAGCTCGGCTTGCCCCAACAGCCCGAGTATGCGATCGGCGCCGTCGGCAGCGGCGGCGTGCAGGTGCTGCAGGCGGGCGTGCCCGGCCTGATGGGCGTCACGCGCGAGGAAGTCGATGCGATCGCCGCGCGCGAGCTGGCCGAGATCGACCGCCGCAGCCGCGTGTACCGGGGCGGGCGGCCCGAACCCGTGCTGGCCGGGCGCACGGCGATCATCGTCGACGACGGCATCGCGACCGGCTCGACGATGGCGGCGGCGGTCCAGGTGGCGCGTCGCAGGCAGGCCGCGCGCGTGGTGGTCGCGGTGCCGGTGGCGCCGCCGGAAACCCTGCGCGCGCTGGAAACGCAGGTGGACGAACTGGTCTGCCTGTCCGCGCCGCCGCGCTTTCGCGCGGTGAGCCAGTGGTACGAGACGTTCGACCAGACGAGCGACGAGGAAGTACAGGATTTGCTGGCGATGGCCTGGCGCAACCAGGACGATCGCCGGCTTGATCAGCAACCCAACCGAGAGGATAGAACATGAAACAGACGAGCACCGAGACCGGATTCGAATTCGAAGCGGGCGATCTTGCCAAGCTGCTGGGTGGCGCCGCCGCCGGCGCCCTGCTGATGTACATGCTCGACCCCGACCGCGGCAGCGCACGCCGCTCGATGTCGACCGCAGCGATCCGCAACGCCGGCTCGCGCACCGGCAGCGCACTGGGCAATGTCTGGCATGGCATCGGCGAACGCGTCGGCGCGATGACGCACGGCGCGGCCGATGCCGCCGGCGACATGATCGACGACGCAGGCACGCGCGCCAACCGCATGCTCGAGTCGGCCAAGCCCGACGGCGCCGCCACCCGCGTCTGGAACGATACCGTGAACGGTGTCTCGCGCATGGCCGATACGGCCGGCTCCAACCTTGACGTCGCCGGCTCGCGCCTGAGCCGCCTGGCCAGCCAGGCCGGCGACAGCGTGATGGGCGCGCTCAACCTGCACGGTCGCGACGACCTGAATGCGCTGCTGCGCAATCCGGCGGTGGTCGGCGGCGGCCTGCTCGGCCTGCTGGGCCTGATGCGCCGTTCGCCGCTGGCCGGCGCGCTGGGCCTGGCCGGCCTGGCGCTGGCCGCGCGCAGCTCGGGCGGCCAGGGTCTGTCGAACCTGCTGAGCAGCAGCAGCGGCCGCGGCCGCAGCATCGAACTGGAGAAATCGATCCGCATCGATGCCTCGCCCGAGGACGTCTACGAACTGTGGAGCAACTACGAGAACTTCCCGCGCTTCATGTCGCACGTGGTCGAGGTGCGCGACCTCGGCCGGCGCCGCTCGCACTGGGTGGTGCAGGGTCCCGCGGGCAGCCAGTTCGAATGGGATGCGGTGCTGACCGAACAATCGCGGGGCAAGCGCCTGGCATGGCGCAGCGAACCGGGCGCCCAGATCGCCAACGCCGGCTCGGTCACCTTCGAGCCCTACCGCGGCGGCACCCTTGCCACGGTGCGCCTGTCCTACACGCCGCCGGCCGGCGTGGTCGGCCACGGCCTGGCGGTGCTGCTCGGCTCGGACCCGAAACGCCAGATGGACGACGACCTCGCACGCATGAAGCACTTCATCGAGCGCGGCGTCATCCCGCGCGACGCCGCCTCGCGCGAAAAGTCGGGCAGCCGCTTCCTGCATTAAGGACAAGTTGCACATGGTTAGCGCGACAGACATCAGCGCCGCCGCCCTGGCGGACGCCGCCCACCCGCTCGACGGCGGGCCGGGCGACTACGACGCCCTCATGAACCTCGTGGGCGACGCCCGCTTCGTGCTGATCGGCGAAGCGACCCACGGCACCCACGAGTTCTACGAGGAACGGGCGCGCATCACCCAGCGCCTGATCCGCGAAAAGGGCTTCACGACGGTGGCCGTCGAGGCCGACTGGCCAGATGCCTATCGCGTCAACCGTTATGTGCGCGGCGAAGGCCAGGACAGCACGGCCGATGCGGCGCTGTCCGGCTTCGAGCGCTTCCCGGCCTGGATGTGGCGCAATACCGACGTGTCCGCCTTCGTGGACTGGCTGCGCACGCACAACGAGAACGTGCGCGCCGGCCCGAAGGTCGGGTTCTACGGGCTCGACCTGTACAGCCTGTTCACTTCGGTGAAGGAAGTGCTGAACTACCTCGACAAGGTGGATCCGACCGCGGCCGCGGAGGCGCGCCGGCGCTATGCCTGCTTCGACCACTATGGCGAGGACAGCCAGCAGTACGGCTACGCTACCGGCGTCGGCCTGTCCGAATCCTGCCAGCAGGGCGTCCTCACCCAGCTGCAGGAACTGCAGCAGCGCGCTTTCGACTACATGCAGGCCGATGGCGCGTCAAGCGAGGACGCCTTCTTCTACGCCCAGCAGAATGCGCGACTGGTCAAGAATGCCGAGGAATACTACCGAACCATGTTCCGTGGCCGCATATCTTCATGGAACCTGCGCGACAGCCACATGGCCGAGACCCTGGATGCGCTGGCGCGCCACCTCTCGCGCGACGGCGAGCCGGCCAAGATCGTCGTCTGGGAACACAACTCGCACATCGGCGACGCCCGCGCCACCGAAGTAGGCGGACTGGGCGAATGGAATGTCGGGGAACTGGCGCGCAAGGCCTACCCCGGCCAGACCTGCCTGATCGGGTTTTCCACCTACGACGGTCACGTCACGGCGGCCTCGGAATGGGATGGCCCGGCCGAGCGCAAGCGCGTGCGCCCTGCCCTGCACGGCAGCTACGAGGAATTGCTGCACCACGTAGGTCTGCCGCGCTACTACCTGAACCTGCGCGACGACACCCCGGTGCGCCGCCTGATGCTCGAGCGCCGCCTGGAACGCGCCATTGGCGTGCTCTACCTGCCGCGCACCGAACGCCAGAGCCATTATTTCAACGCCCAGATGGCCCAGCAGTTCGACGCCATCATCCACATCGACCGTACCGAAGCCCTGGTCCCGCTCGACGCCACCAGCGGCTGGCATTCGGGCGAACCGCCGGAGACCTATCCGGAAGGGATCTGATCGCGCCGCTTTCCTGCCCAGGCCGGCTCAGGCCTGGCGCGTTCCGCACTCCGTACAAAACTTCGTACCTGGCTGCAGCATCGTCGCACAGCTCGTGCAGGCGACCTGCTGCACCATCTTGAACCCGCATTCCGGGCAAAACTTGGCGCCATGGGTCTCGGCCCGGCACTGCGGGCAGACCAGCTGCATCTCCTGGCGTACGTCATGGCGGCCGCCGCGCACCTTGCCCTCCGCCGCTGCGCGTTCGGAGGCGGCGGAGACTTCACCCGCCGCCCGCGCCTGCGTGATCTTCACCTGGACGTTGGGCGCGCAGTCGAAACACAGGCCGTTCGCGGCGTCGAAGCAGGTCCCGCACACATAATCGTGGCAGTTGCCGCAGCGGTTGAAGTGGGCCTTGCCGGCGGCGATCGCCTCGGTGAAGGCCGCGTCGCGCGCACTGTGCCAGCCGGCCTGGGCCATGCCTGAGAGCACGCTGCTCGCATTGCCGAGAATGCCGCCGAACATGCTGGCGCCCTTCTGCAGCCAGCCGGACGCCTGGGCGCTGCGGTAGGGCTTGAAGTGGGTGCGCCAGCGGTCGCTGCAGCGCTCGCAATAGAACTCGAACTGGAAGCCCGCGTCGACACCTGAAGCGTTGCTCAGGTCACGGACATTGTTCGCAAACTGCATTTCGGCCATGGATGGGATCGCCTGTTAGTCAACACAGCGGCGATTATATGCAGTTAACAAAAAAGCACCATGCGATGCGCATAGCGAACGCTTGGGCGTCGCGGCTTTGCGACGTCGTGGCGGCTGCAACAATTTGCTAACAATAAACTGGCCGAGGCCTGATTTTTTATTGCCGGGTTTTGGTAGCATGCTCAGGTTTATTGCCAGGCAAGGATTGGTCCATGAGTACATACACGCTGAATATCAACGGCAAGCGGCAGCAGGTCGATGTCGACGCCGACACCCCGCTGCTGTGGGCACTGCGCGACTCGCTCGGCCTGGTCGGAGCGAAATACGGCTGCGGCGCCGGCCAGTGCGGCGCCTGCACGGTGCACATCGACGGCGTGCCGACGCGTTCCTGCCTGATGCCGGTGTCAAGCCTCGGCAACCAGAAGATCACCACCATCGAGGGCCTGGACAAGCATCACCAGCACCCGCTGCAGCAGGCCTGGCAGGAACTCGACGTTCCCCAGTGCGGCTACTGCCAGTCGGGCCAGATCATGAGCGCCTGCGCCCTGCTGAAGCAGCATCCGAAACCGACCGACGCCCAGATCGACGAGGCGATGGCCGGCAACCTGTGCCGCTGCGCCACCTATACCCGCATCCGCGCCGGCATCCACCGCGCCGCCGAGATCGCCGCCAACGGAAAGGGCAAGAAATGAGCGCACCCGTTTCTCCTTCGCGCCGCAGCTTCCTGCGCACGGGCGCCATGGGCGCCGGCGCCCTCGTCATCGGCATGGGCGCGGGCGGCGCGCTGGCCGCGCCCGCCGCTGGCGCGACCCCGGCTGCCGACGCCTTCACGCCGAACGTCTTCATCCGCATCGACCGCAAGGGCATCGTCACCCTGGTGTCGAAGCAGCCGGAAATCGGCCAGGGCATCAAGACCTCGCTGCCGATGGTCATCGCCGAGGAACTCGAGATCGACTGGAAGGATGTGCGTGTCAATCAGGGCGACCTGAACCCGGCCTACGGCAGCCAGGGCGCGGGCGGCTCGACCTCGACGCCTACCAACTACGAGAACTTCCACCGCCTGGGCGCGACCGCGCGCACCATGCTGGTGCAGGCCGCAGCCCAGACCTGGGGCGTGCCGGCCAGCGAGTGCAGCGCAGCTCACGGCGCCGTCGTGCATGGCCCCACGAAACGCAAGCTCGGCTACGGCGCCCTGGTGCCGCTCGCCGCGACCCTGCCGGTCCCGGACGCGGCGACGGTCCAGCTGAAGGACCCGGCCAGCTACAGGCTGCTGGGCACGCGCATCGGCGGTGTCGACAATGCGGCCATCGTCAGCGGCAAGCCGCTGTTCGGCATCGACATCCAGTTGCCGGGCATGCTGTACGCGGTCTACGTCAAGTGCCCGGTGTTCGGCGGCAAGCCGGTGAGCGCCAACCTCGACGCCGTCAAGGCGATGTCCGGCATAAAGGACGCCTTCATCATCGAGGGCACCGAGAACCTGAACGGCCTGCGCCCCGGCGTGGCGATCGTCGCCACCTCGACCTGGGCCGCCTTCAAGGCGCGCCGCGCGCTGGAAGTGAAATGGGATGAAGGCGTCGGTGCGAACCACAGCTGGGTTGACTTCGCCGCACAGGCCAGGGCCGCCGCGGGCAAGCCGGGAACGACAACGCTGCGCAAGGATGGCGACGTGGCCCAGGCGTTCGCCGGCGCGGCCAGGACCGTAGAGGCCAGCTACAGCTATCCCTTCATCTCGCACGCGAGCATGGAACCGCAGAACTGCACCGCCTGGTTCAAGCCGCTTGATGCCACGCTGGAGCTGTGGGCGCCGACCCAGAACCCGGGCGCCGGCCAGGCCCTGGTGACCACGACCTTCGGCATCCCGAAAGAGAAAATCACGCTGCACATCATCCGCAGCGGCGGCGGCTTCGGCCGGCGCCTGAGCTCGGACTTCATCGTCGAGGCGACCGCCATCGCGCAAAAGACCGGCGCGCCGGTCAAGCTGACCTGGACCCGCGAGGACGACCTGCAGCACGACCACTTCCGTCCGGGCGGCTTCCACCACCTGCGCGGCGGCGTCGATGCCAATGGCAAGCTGGTCGGCTGGCACAACCACTTCGTCACCTTCGCCAACCGCGTCGAACGCGAAGGCAAGTCCATCCTGCAGCCGGGCAGCGGCGGCAGCCTGTCCGGCGACGAATTCCCGGGCCGCTGGCTGGCCAACTGCCTGCTGGAACAGACCGCGCTCGAATGCCGCATCCCCATGGGGCCATGGCGCGCGCCGGGCAGCAGCGTGTTCTCCTGGGTCTTCCACAGCTTCATCGACGAACTGGCCCATGCCGCCGGCCGCGATCCGGTCGAGTTCCGTCTGGAACTGCTGGGCGACAAGGACATCATGCCGGGCACGGGCGAACGCGGCCAGCCTTACAGCGTGGCGCGCATGCGCAATGTGCTGAAGGCCGTGGCCGAGAGGGCGGACTGGGGCAAGCGCAAGTTCGGGCCCGGCCAGGGCGCGGGCGTCGCCTTCCACTTCAGCCACCGCGGCTATGTGGCCGAAGTGGCCGAGGTGACGGTGTCGAAGAGCGGGCAGTTGAAGGTCGACCGCGTCGTGGTGGTGAGCGACATTGGCGCCCAGATCGTCAACCTGAGCGGCGCCGAGAACCAGGTGCAGGGTTCGGTGATCGACGGTTTGTCGACGCTGATGTATCCGGAGCTGAACATCGAGAAGGGCCGCGTCGTGCAGAGCAACTTCCACGACTACAACCTGCTGCGCATGCCGGATACGCCGACAAAGATCGACATCCACTTCCTGAAGACGGATTATCCGGTGACGGGCCTGGGCGAACCGGTGCTGCCGCCGCTGGCGCCGGCCGTGTGCAATGCGATCTTCGCCGCGACCGGCAAGCGGGTGCGTGAGCTGCCGTTGAGCAAGACGGACCTGAGCTGGAGCTGAGTGCTCCTGCTTGAGTCGCAGGCGGCGGTTGATAGGTAGGGTGGGCGCCCCCGTGCCCACCAGAACGGTGCGCAGCCGATTCCACAGCGGGAAAAGCTCCATACGAGGTCAGCGCGATTCAGACATTCGGTGGGCACGGGGCGCCCACCCTACGGTCCTGCGTGCACCTGACGCGTTCAACGCACGTATCAAGGCCGCAGCGAAACACCCCGACGAATCACGCGATGCTTGAACGTGTGGCGTTCGTCATCCAGGCCACTGGCCTGAATTACCCCGTCCACCCTACGTCCCTGCGGTAGCCTTTGCCTTACATCCCGCTACGCCGCGCCGCCGCGTGCGCCGGATCGTTGTCCTTCGCCCCGTGGTGCTCGAGGATCGCCGCGGCGCGCTCGAGCTGGGCGGCGTCCGCCGCGGTCACGGTGATGATGCACTTGCTGATTTCCAGCCCCGGCGTGTACACGTCCTTGTAATCGGTGCCGCCCTTCACCGCCGGTGAATCGCCCACCGTGAAGTTGGCCTCGGACGGTCCTGCCTCATCGCCGGTGTGGCTGACCTCGATCCCGTTCGCGTCGAATCCCTCCGCCAGCAGCGCCTGGCGTGCGGCCTCGGCGTCTTCGATTTTCTCTACCACTCGTACGATCTGGTTCATGGTCGCTCCATTGTTACGGTTAAAACAACCGTACCAGAAACGTCCCTCCGGCGGCGCTCAGTCGGCGGGCTTGTGGGGAACCACGGCGGTGACTTCGATCTCCACCCGCGCCCGCTCTTCCATCAGCCCGGCCACCTGCACCGCGCTCATCGCCGGGTAGTGGCGCCCGATCAGCTCGCGGTAGGCCGCACCCAGCGCCGGTCCGGCCCCGAGGTATTCGCGCTTGTCGACCACGTACCAGGTCATGCGCACGATGTGCTGGGGCCCGGCGCCGGCCTCGGCCAGCACGGCGAGGATGTTGCTCAGGGCCTGGCGCGTCTGCCCGACAAAGTCGTCGGTATGGAAGCGCCCTTCGGCATCCCAGCCGACCATGCCGCTCACGTGCACCTGCAGGCCGCGCGCGGCGACACCGTTCGCATAGCCCTTCGGGCGCGGCCAGCCGGGCGGCTGCAGTATCCGCATCAGGTCGCTCATGCCTGCCCCAGTCCTTGTCCTTGTTGATGCTCCTGAGCGGCATGTTCGCCGAGCAGCTCGCGCGCAATGATCAGCTGCTGCACTTCACTGGCGCCCTCGTAGATGCGCAGGGCCCGGATCTCGCGGTAGAGCGTTTCCACCGGCTGGCCGCTGACCACGCCGAGTCCGCCGAACACCTGGACGGCCGCGTCGATCACCTGCTGCGCGTTCTCGGTGGCGGTGAGCTTGGCCATGGCGGCCGCGCGCGTGACGCGCCGGCCGCGGTCGCGCTCCCAGGCGGCGCGGTAAGTAAGGAGCGCGGCGGCGTCGATCCTGGTGGCCATGTCGGCCAGCTTCGCCTGGGTCAGCTGGAAGTCGGCCAGGGTCTTGCCGAACATGCGGCGCGACGCGGCGCGCTCCAGCGCCTCGTCCAGGGCGCGCCGGGCAAACCCGAGCGCGGCGGCCGCGACCGAGGTGCGGAACACGTCGAGCGTGGCCATCGCCACCTTGAAGCCCTGCCCGCCTGCGCCGATGCGGCGCGACGCCGGCACCCGGCAGCCTTCGAAACGCAGGCGCGCCAGCGGATGCGGGGCGATCACCTCGATGCGCTCGGCGATGCGCAAGCCCGGCGTGTCGGCGTCGACGATGAAGGCCGAGATGCCGCGCGCCCCTTCGGCCTCGCCGGTACGGGCGAAGACGACGTAGAAGTCGGCGATGCCGCCGTTCGAGATCCAGGTCTTTTCGCCATCGAGTACGTAGTCGTCCCCGTCCGCGTCCCCGTCCTGCCTGGCGGCGCAGGCCATGGCCGCGACGTCCGATCCGACCTCGGGCTCCGACAGCGCAAACGCCGCGATCGCCTCGCCCGCCGCCACGCGCGGCAGGTAGCGCGCCTTCTGCTCCTCGCTGCCGAAGAGCGCAATGGCGCCGCTGCCCAGGCCCTGCATGGCAAAGGCGAAGTCCGCCAGGCCGGCGTGGCGCGCCAGCGTCTCGCGGATCAGGCAGATGGCGCGCGTGTCGATGGCGTCGAGCGCCCCGCCGTAGTCGCGCCCGCCGACCGCATGGCGCAGCCAGCCGGCCCCGCCGAGTTGCGCGACCAGGGAACGGCAGGCTGCGTCGACGTCCGTTCCATGCGCGGCAGCCAGGTGCTGCCCGGCCCAGGCATCGAGCTCCTGCGCCAGCGCCGCATGGCGCGGCTCGAAGAACGGCCAGTCCAGATAGCTCGTGTCGCTCATTCAGTCCCCCTCGAAGCGCGGCGTCTCGCGCGCGACGAACGCGTGGTAGGCGCGGTGGAAGTCGTTGGTCGCCATGCAGATCGCCTGCGCCTGGGCTTCGGCCTCGATGGCCTCGTCGACACCCATGTTCCACTCCTGCTGCAGCATCTTCTTGGTCATGCCATGGGCGAAGGTCGGGCCGGCTGCGAGCGCGGCGGCGAAGGCCTGCGCTTCGGTGAGCACGTCTTCCGGCGCGCACAGGCGGTTCAGGAAGCCCCAGCGCTCGGCCTCCTCGCCGCCCATGCTGCGCCCGGTGTAGAGCAGCTCGGCCGCCCTGCCCTGTCCGATCACGCGCGGCAGCAGCGCGCAGGCGCCCATGTCGCAGCCGGCCAGGCCGACCCGGGTGAAGAGGAAGGCGGTCTTGCTGCGCGCCGTGCCGTAGCGGATGTCGGAACCGAGGGCCAGCATCGCGCCGGCGCCGGCGCAGACGCCGTCGATCGCGGCGATGATGGGCTGGGGACAGGCGCGCATGGCCTTCACCACGTCGCCGGTCATGCGGGTAAAGGCCAGCAGGCCAGGCATGTCGAGCCTGGTAAGCGGCCCGATGATCTCGTGCACGTCGCCGCCCGAACAGAAATTGCCGCCGGCACCCGTCAGCACCACGGCCTGGATGTCGTCGGCGCGTGCAAACGCCCGGAACAACTCGCGCAGCTCGGCATAGGAATCGAAGGTCAGCGGGTTCTTGCGGTCGGGACGGTGCAGGGTCAGCGTGGCCACGCCGTTCTCGACCTCGAACAGGAAGTGCTGGGCAGGATAGCCGGCCAGGCTGCCGCGGTGGCCGGGGAGCTCGTGCGGCTCGCCCTTCAGGTATCGCATGGTGTACTCCAGGTTGGCATTCAGATCTCGGGATTCGAAAGGCGCGGCGCCGCGGCTGCAGCGGCGGCCAGCTGGCGTTCGCGCTCGAGCTTGCGCTCGAGCTGGGCCTTGCCGGCGCGGTACTGCTTCGGCCAGGCCGCGCCCGTGTAGCCGATGCGCGCGGCCTCCATCAGGGTCCAGGCCGGGTTGGCCAGGTGCGGACGCGCCACCGCGCACAGGTCGGCCCGGCCCGAGGCGATGATGCCGTTGGCGTGGTCGGCTTCATAGATGGCGCCCACCGCGATGGTGGGAATGTGGGCCTCGTTGCGGATGCGGTCGGCGAACGGCGTCTGGTACATGCGCCCGTACTGCGGGCTTTCCTCGCGGCTGACCTGGCCCGAGGAGCAGTCGATCATGTCGGCGCCGGCGTCGCGGAACAGGCGCGCGACGATCACGGCATCGTCGGGCGTCAGGCCGCCGGGCGTCCAGTCGTGCGCCGAGATGCGCACGCTGATCGGCAGCTGGCGCGGCCACACCGCGCGCAGCGCCGCGAACACTTCGAGCGGGAAGCGGCAGCGGTTCTCGATGCTGCCGCCGTAGTCGTCCTCGCGCCGGTTGGTCAGCGGCGAGATGAAGCTCGACAGCAGGTAGCCGTGGGCGCAGTGCAGCTCCAGCCAGTCGAAGCCGGCGTCGCGCGCGGCCATGGCGGCGCGCACGAAATCGGCGCGGATGCGCACCATGTCGATCCGGCTGGCTTCGCGCGCCCACTGCGATACCCCGGCGATGTACTGCTGGCTGGAAGCCGACACCAGCGGCCAGTTGCCCTCTTCCAGCGGCAGGTCGATGCCGTCCCAGCCGCGCCGGGTCGAGCCCTTGGCGCCGGCGTGGCCGAGCTGCACGCCGATCTTCGCATCGCTGTTGACATGCACGAAGTCGACGATGCGCCGCCAGGCCGCCGTGTGCGCCGGCGAATACAGGCCCGGGCAGCCCGGCGTGATGCGCGCATCGGCCGAGACGCAGGTCATCTCGGCCATCACCAGGGCCGCGCCGCCGAGGGCGCGCGCGCCGAGGTGCGCCAGGTGGTAGTCGCCCACCAGGCCGTCGACGGCCGAGTACTGGGCCATCGGGGACACGATGATGCGGTTCTTCAGTGTCACGCTGCGCACCCTGTAGGGCGTGAACATCGGCGGCGGCGCCGGCCCCTCGGCAGAGGGCGCCACCCCGGCCTGGACACAGGCGCGGTCGGCCAGCCAGCGCTCGAAGCCGGCGACATAAGCCGGGTCGCGCAGGCGCAGGTTCTCGTGCGACAGGCGCTGGCTGCGCGTGAGCAGGGAATAGGCGAACTGCTCGGCCTCCATGGCGCTGTAGCGCCCGACGTTCTCGAACCACTCCATCGAATTGCGGGCGGCGCTCTGGAGCTTGAGCACCTCGACCGCCCGCGCCTCACGGTAGCCGTCGAGCACCGCGGGCAGCGCGGCGACGTCGCAGCCGGCGCAGCGGCGCGCCAGCTCGATCGCGTCTTCCAGCGCCAGCTTGGTGCCCGAGCCGATCGAGAAGTGCGCGCTGTGGGCGGCGTCGCCGATCAGGACCATGGGGACGCGCCGGCCGTCGATCTCTTCCCAGTGCACCCATTCGCGGCAGACGATGCGCGGAAAGCGCGTCCACATGGCGGAACCGCGCACATGACCGGATGCCGCCATCAGGCGGTGGCCGTCGAGATGGCGCGCGAACAGGCGCTCGCAGAAGGCGAGCGTGGCGTCGACGCCGAGTTCTTCCAGCCCGCTGGCGCGCCAGACCGGTTCCGGCGTCTCGACGATGAAGGTCGAGGTCTCGCCGTCGTACTGGTAGGCGTGCGCCTGGAACCAGCCGTGAGGCGTATGCTCGAACGCAAAAGTGAAGGCGTCGAACTTTTTCGTGGTGCCCAGCCACACATAGCGGCAGTGGCGCTGTTCGAGCTGGGGCTGATAGGTGGCGGCGTGCCGGGTGCGGATGCGGCTGTGGATGCCGTCGCCGGCCAGCACCAGGTCGGCCTGGAAGCGCCGCGCCAGCGCCAGTGCGTCCTCCACCGGTGTATCGAACAGCAGCCGCACGCCCAGTTCCTCGCAGCGCGCCTGCAGGATGGCGAGCAGGCGCTTGCGCGCGATGCCGCAGAAACCGTGGCCGCTCGACACGACGCTGCGGCCCTTGAAATGGATGGCGATATCGTCCCAGTGATTGAACGCTTTCAGAATGGCGCGCGCGGTCGGCGGATCGGCCGCCTCCAGGTTGCCCAGCGTCTGGTCCGAGAACACCACGCCCCAGCCGAAGGTATCGCCGCGGCCGTTGCGTTCGACCACCGTCACCTCGTGCGCAGGATTGCCCTGCTTGAGCAGCAGTGCGGCGTACAGGCCGGCCGGTCCCCCTCCCACGCACACGATCTTCATTGCGGCTCCGCTTGTCTTTTCTACAGCATATTAGATGAGCAAATAGTTTATATGTCAAATACTTCCCCTCCCGTACCCGACGGTTCGATTGGCTGTCGTGCGCGCTCCATAATTTAGTACAATCAGGAAATGTTGTGCCGGGCCGACACTTCGGAGACACATTTGCAACCGATAACCTACTCGACAAGAACGATGAAGATTTCACAACGGATTGCCAATTCACGGCCCCTCGCGACCACCGCCATGCACGGCCGCGTCGAAACCATGCGTAACGAGGGCCAGGAAGTGATCGATTTCTCGATCGCGATCTCGCACTTCCCTGCCCCCGCAACCGTGCTCGACGCCGTCGGCGGCGCCCTCGAACAGGTGCGCACCATGCCCTACACCAGCGTAGTGGGCGCACTCGACGTGCGCGAACGCCTGTGCGGCAAGCTGCGCCGCGAAAACGGCGTGGAGGCGCAGCCCGACGAAGTCATCGTCACCAACGGCGCCAAGCAGGCGCTGTACGAGGCGCTGTACGCGATGAGCGACCCGGGCGACAGCGTGCTGATCTTCAAGCCGCACTGGCCGGCCTATGTCGCCACCTGCCAGCTGCTGGGCCTGCGCCCGGTGCTGGTCGACCTGCCCGACGCGATCACGCCCGAGATCCTGGCCAGCTACGAGCCGGCGCGCATCGTCATCATCAACAACCCGCACAACCCGACCGGCAAGGTCTACACCCGGGCCGAACTGGAACACATCCGCGACTGGGTCGCGACAACCGGCGCCCAGGTCATCGTCGACGAAAGCTACGAACACCTGTCCTTCGCCCCGGTGCACACCAGCTTCGCCGCGCTGTGCGACTGGCGCGCGCTGGGCGTGGTGACCATCTTCTCGGCCTCGCAGAGCTACGCCATGATGGGCTGGCGCATCGGCTTCGCGCTGGCGCCCGGCGCGCTGGTCGGCGCCATGCAGACCCTGCAAGGCCCGATCACGGCCGCCGCCTCGCACCTGTCCCAGGTCGCCACCGTCGCCGCGTTCGAGGCCGGCGTGCAGCAGCACATGATCGACGACTACCGCGCACGCCGCGACATGGTGGTGCGCCGTTTCGCCGAGGTGCCCTGGATCGTCATGGCGAGCCCGGATTCCGGCCCCTACCTGTGGGGCGACATCCGCGCCATCACCCATGACACGGTCGCGTTCTCCGAAGCGCTGATCGAGGAAGAGAAAGTGGCGATCATGCCGGGCGACGCGCTTGGCGTGCCGGGCTACATCCGGATCGGCTATATCTCGGACGATGTCGCCACGCTGATGGAAGGCGTGCGGCGCGTGATCGCTTTCGGCGACAGGTTCGCTGCCGGCAAATGAGCCAGCCCGGCGGTTTCTTCCGGCTCAACAGCCTGCGCAGCAGGCTGATGCTGCTGGTCGCGCTGGCAATCCTGCCGCTGGCCGTGATGACGATCGTCGGCGGCCTGCGTGAGCGCGAGCAGGCGGTCCAGGCGTCCGAAGAAAACCTGCGGCGCCTGACCAACCTGGCCGCCGCCAACGAGGCGCAGTCGATCGAGCGCGCGCGCCAGATCCTGGTCGACCTGGCCAGCGTGCCCGACCTGCTCGGCCCCACGAGCGGCTGCAACGCCCTGCTCGCGGACGTCCTCGACCGCAACGAAGGCTATGTCAACTTCGGCCTGATCCAGCTGAACGGCGAAATCAGCTGCAGCGCGGTGCCGATGCTGCATCCGGTGAACCTGGGCGACCGCAGCCACTTCAAGCGCGCGATTTCCGAGCGCCGCTTCATCGCCGGCGACTACGTCTTCGGCCGCGTGATCCGGCGCCACACCATCAACCTGACCTACCCCGTGATCGACCGCTCCGGCAACGTGGTCGCGGTGGTGTTCGCGGCGATGGACCTGGCGGGCCTGGACACCTTCGTCAACGACATCAACCTGCCTCCGGGCTCGGTGCTGGTGACGACCGACGCCAACGGCACCATCATTTCGCGCCGTCCCGACCCCGAGCGCTGGTTCGGCACGCGGGTATCGGGCCGCATGCGCGAGGCCATGCACAGCGCCGGCCGGCGCGCGCTCGTGATCCGCGACGACGACGGCGTCGAGCGCCTGCATACCTTTGCGCGCGTGGGCGGGCCGGCCCTGACCGACTACACGGTGACGATCGGGATCCCGACCGAGACCGTGACCGCCGGCGCCCGCCGCGCCCAGCTGATGTCGCTGGTCGGCCTGGCCGCCACCACCATGCTGGCCCTGCTGGCCGCCTGGCTGGCCGGCGACGTGCTGATCGTGCAGCGCGTGCGCAAGCTGAAGGACACCGCCACCCGCATCGCGGCCGGCGACCTCGACGCCCGTTCCGGCATCGCCTACGAGCGCGAGGAAATCGGCCAGCTGGCCGAGGCCCTGGACGAGATGGCGGCCACCCTGCAGAAGAAGGAAGCGGCGCGCGGCCTGGCCGAGCGCGAGCTGCGCGCGGCCGACCAGCGCAAGGACGAATTCCTGGCGATGCTGGCGCACGAGCTGCGCAATCCGCTGGCGCCGATCAGCACCGGCGCCCACCTGCTCAAGCTGCTGCACTCGGACAACGCCCAGATCACCCAGACCTGCGCCATCATCGCGCGCCAGGTCGAGCACATGACCGGCCTGGTCGACGACCTGCTCGACGTCTCGCGCGTCACGCGCGGCCTGGTCTCGCTGTCGACCCAGGTGCTGGACCTGCGCAAGGTGGTGGACGACGCCGCCGAGCAGATCCGCCCCCTGATCTCGACGCGCCGCCACACCGTGGTGCTCGACCTGCCGCACGAGGCGGCCACCGTCAAGGGCGACCACAAGCGCCTGGTGCAGGTGGTGGCGAACCTGCTGAACAACGCCAACAAGTACACGCCCGAGGGCGGACGCATCGAACTGCGCCTGTTCCAGGACGGCCCCGACTACGTGCTGACCGTGCTCGACGACGGCATCGGCATGGAGCCGCAGCTGGTGGCGCGGGTGTTCGACCTCTTTACCCAGGCCGAGCGCACCCCGGACCGCTCGCAAGGCGGCCTGGGCCTGGGCCTGGCGCTGGCCAAGAGCCTGGTCGAGCTGCATGGCGGCACCGTCAAGGCCGAGAGCCCGGGCCTGGGCAAGGGCAGCACCTTCACCGTGCGCCTGCCGCGCCACACCCAGGAACTGCCGCTGACGGTGGCCCAGACCCGCAGCCAGGCCAAGGCGGCGACGCCGCTCAAGGTGCTGCTGGTGGACGACAACCTCGACGCCGTCCACACCCTGCAGCTGTTCCTGGGCGCGGCCGGCCACACCGTGGAGATCGCCTATTGCGCCGCCGACGCGGTCGACGTCGCGCGCGTGTTCGCGCCCGACGTCTGCCTGCTCGACATCGGCCTGCCCGACTTCGACGGCAACGAACTGGCGCGCCGCCTGCGCCGCCTGCCGCAGGCGACCGGCGCGACCCTGGTCGCCATGACCGGCTACGGACGCCAGCAGGACCGCCAGGCCTCGCTCGCCGCCGGCTTCGACCACTACATGGTCAAGCCGGTCAACACGGTCGAGCTGTCCGACCTGCTGGCCGAGGCGGCGGCCCAGCACCACCCGCGCTGACCGTCGCCAGGGACGCGCTTCCTGCCCGGCCGGGACCCACCGGCCGGGCGCTGTCCTCCCCCGACACGCAGCGTGAAGCATGCCAGACCGACAATGCCGTATCATCGAGGCTCGACATTGAGGAGAGCTGGATGGATTCGGTAGGTGTGGTGCTGGCGATGCTGCTGGCGGTAATCGGTAGCGGCTACCTGGTGCGCATGCTGCCTTTCGGGGTGCCCCTGCCGCTGGTGCAGATCGGCCTGGGCGCCGTGATCTCGGGCGTGTTCGGGCATGGCGTGACCCTCGACCCCGAAATCTTCTTCCTGCTGTTCCTGCCCCCGCTGCTGTTCCTGGACGGCTGGCGCATCCCCAAGATCGGCTTGTTCCGCGACAAGGGCACCATCCTCGAACTGGCCCTGGGCCTGGTGGTCTTCACCGTGGTCGGCGCCGGCTTCCTGATCCACTGGCTCGTACCGGCCATTCCGCTGCCGGTCGCCTTTGCCCTGGCGGCCATCGTCGCGCCGACCGACCCGGTGGCGGTGTCGGCCATTACCGCGCGGATCCACGTGCCGCACCGCCTGATGCACATCCTCGAGGGCGAATCGCTGCTCAACGACGCCAGCGGCCTGGTGTGCTTCCGCTTTGCCGTGGCCGCCGCCATGACGGGCGCCTTTTCGCTGGCCTCGGCCTCGGTCACCTTCCTGTGGGTGGCGCTGGCCGGCATCGCCTGCGGCGTCGCGATCACGGTCGCGGTCTCGTTCGTGCAGCGCGTGATCGGCCAGCGTTTCGGCGAGGAACCCGGCTCGCCCATCCTGGTCAACCTGCTGCTGCCCTTCGGCGCCTATCTCGCCGCCGAGCACCTGGAAGCCTCGGGCATCCTGGCCGCGGTCGCGGCCGGCGTCACGATGAGCTACGTCGAACTGTCCGGCCGGGCGCTGGCCACCACCCGCGTGCGCCGCGCGGTGGTCTGGGACACGGTGCAGTTCTCGCTCAACGGCGTGATGTTCGTGCTGCTGGGCGAGCAGCTGCCCGAGATCATCGAGCGCGCGCTGCGCTATGCCGGCCCCGAAGCGGCGCTGACCCCGTGGACCCTGTTCGGCATCGCGCTCCTCATCAGCCTGGCGTTGATCGTGCTTCGCCTGCTGTGGGTCTGGGTCTCGCTGCGCCTGACCCTGCTTACCGCCCGCCTCCAGGGCCAGAAGGTCTACAAGCCGAACTTCCGCCTGGTGCTGGCCACCTCGCTCGCCGGCGTGCGCGGCGCCATCACCATGGCCGGCGTGCTGACCCTGCCGCTGGCCCTGCCCGGCGGCGCACCCTTCCCGGCGCGCGACCTGGTCATCTTCTTCGCCAGCGCGGTGATCATCGTCTCCCTGATCGTGGCCAGCGTCGGCCTGCCGCGCGTGCTGCGCGGCCTCGAGGTGCCCGAGGAAACCACCGAGGCGGCCCAGGAAGACCTGGCGCGCCACAACGCGGCGGTGGCGGCGATCGAGGCCATCGAGCGCGCCGGCCACAGCCACCTGGGCGACAGCGAGCACGCCGACATCCACGCCAGCGCCGTCGACCACGTGCGCGGCGTGTACGAGCACCGGCTGGGCGGCAGCACCGGGCCGAACGAACCCTCGCGCATCCGGGTTGCCGAGCAGGCCGAGCGCGAATACCGCCTGGCCGCGCTGCAGGCGGAGCGCAAGGCCATCCTGGCGCTGACGCACCAGCGCAAGGTGTCCGACGACATCGCCAGGAAGCTGCTGCGCGAGATCGACCTGGTCGAGGCGCGCTACCGCTAGGCCTGCGAACGTTAGGTCCCGTACGGAGCGCTGGCCTGGGAAGCGTAAGATCGGCTCGTGTGCATCACTTCCGAGTCAATGCGATGACCCTCGACACCCCTGCGCCGGACGACCCGGTACCGCTGAGCGACCCGCCCGCCGCCGCCAAGGCCGCCGGCTTGCGCTACGTCACCGACCACAAGCCGGGCATCCGGCGCGAGCGCGACGGCGAAGGCTTTCGCTATATCGACGCGAAAGGCGAGCCGGTCGAGGACGAGGCCACGCTCAAGCGCATCAAGGCGCTCGTCATCCCCCCAGCCTGGACCGACGTCTGGATCTGCCCCCAGGCCAACGGCCACCTGCAGGCCACCGGGCGCGACGCCAAAGGCCGCAAGCAGTACCGCTACCACGCCAAATGGCGCAACGTGCGCGACGAGGTGAAGTACGAGCGCATGATCAACTTCGGCAAGGCCCTGCCCACGATCCGCGCCGAGGTCGACCGCGCCCTGAAACTGCCCGGCCTGCCGCGCGAGAAAGTGCTGGCCACCATCGTCTACCTGCTGGAAGCGACGATGATGCGGGTCGGTAACGAGGAATATGCCCGCACCAACAAATCCTTCGGCCTGACCACGCTGCGCAACCGCCACGTGAAGGTCGACGGCAGCGACGTCGAGTTCCGCTTCCGCGGCAAGAGCGGGGTCTACCACAAGATCCACGTGCATGACCGGCGCCTGGCGCGCATCATCCGCAGCGCGCGCGACCTGCCCGGCCAGGAACTGTTCCAGTACATCGACGAGGACGGCGAAACCCACAGCATCGATTCGAGCGACGTCAACGACTACCTGCGCACCATTACCGGCGAAGACTACACGGCCAAGGATTTCCGGACCTGGTCGGGCACGGTGCTGGCGGCCCTGGCCCTGCAGGAATTCGAGAAGTTCGATTCCGAGACCCAGGCCAAGAAGAACATCGTGCGCGCCATCGAGTCGGTGGCCGAAAGGCTCGGCAACACGCCCTCGGTCTGCCGCAAGTGCTACGTGCACCCGGCCGTGCTCGACGCCTATCTCGAAGGCAGCGTGCTCGAAGCCCTGCGCGAGCGCACCGAGCAGGAGCTGACCGAAGACCTGCACGCGCTGCAGCCCGAGGAGGCGGCGGTGCTGGCCATGCTGCAGCAGCGCCTGAAACACGAACAGGAAAACCCGACGCCGCCCGCATCCAGCCAGCGCAAGCTGCGCAAGGCGGCATGAACCCATATTCGAAAGGAATCCCATGACCGACCAGGCATCCGCGCCGGACTTCAAGCAAGGACAATTCACGATCGAACAGGTGGCCGCCTTCGCGCACCAGGTGACCGGCGTATCGGTCTCGGAAACCGGGCGCATCTTCGTCAACTTCCCGCGCTGGACCGAGGACACGGCGGTGTCGGTCGCCGAGCTGCTGCCCGACGGCGGCCTGCGGCCCTATCCCGACGAGGAATGGAATGCCTGGCGCAATGCGAAGAAGGATGAGGTCAGCCCCGCAGACCACTGGGTCTGCGTGCAGAGCATCGTCGCCGATGGGCGCGGCAGCCTGTGGGTGCTCGATCCGGCCGCGCCGGCGCAGGCCCACCTGGTCTCGGGCGGCGCCAAGCTGGTGCAGATCGACCTCGCCAGCGACAGGGTGGCGCGCACCATCGCGTTCGACGAGGACGTGGCGCCGCAGGGCTCCTACCTGAACGACGTGCGCTTTTCGCCGGACGGCGGCTTTGCCTACATTACCGATTCCGGCGTGGTCGGCGCCATCGTGGTGGTCGACCTGGCCAGCGGCAAGGCCGTGCGCCTGCTCGACGGCGACGAGTCGACCCAGATGAAGAAGGGCCTGAACGTGAAGGCGGACGGCAAGGAACTGCGCCGTCCCGACGGGCGGGGCGTCGAGTTCTCGGCCGACGGCATCGAGCTGTCGGGCGACGGCGCCTGGCTGTACTGGCAGGCGATCAAGGGCGACACCCTGTACCGCATTCCGACCGAGGTCCTGCAAGGAACCGGCATGCGCGGCGAAGACGTGTCGGGCAGCGTCGAGCCCTACGGCCTGAACGAAGTGGCGGACGGGCTGCTGATCCCGCGCGGGAGCAATACGATGCTGCTCACCTCGGTCGAAGTCGATTCCGTGCGTGCACGCAATCTCGACGAAGGCCCGCAGGCCCCGATCCGCACTGTGGTGCAGGACGAACGCCTGCGCTGGCCGGACACCTTTGCGCAAGGGCCGGATGGCACCGTCTACGTGACGACCTCGCACATCCAGGATTCGGCCTTCTTCAAGCCCGACGCCCCGGCGGCGTTGCCGACCCAGCTGTGGAAGCTGGTTCCGGTCAGCGAATGAGGTAGGTCGTCACCTTCCAGCTGCCGCCGGGTAGGCGCATCGGCACGACGGTTTCCGTCATGCCGGCCTTGTTGGCGAAGTCGGTGGCGTACTGGATCACCACGTATTCGCCTTCCGGCACGCCCGGCAGGGTCTTGGTGAAGGTGGCCGAAGTCTGCTTGCGCGACTTGACCGCGCCGAGCGGCGCCCGGGCCTGGGTGCCGACCTGGTTCCAGGTCTCGCGCGTGATGGCAGCCTGCATGACCGGCGCGCCCTGGTCCCAGGCCTCGGCGGTCTTGCCGGCATCCATCACGGCCAGCCAGCGGGTGGCGGCTTCAGTGGCGGGGGCGACTTGCGGCGCTTCCTGCGCGTGCAGGACGGGGGCCGCGATGGCGGCGGCGGAAAACACGAGTGCGGCGATGGCTTTCAAGACGATCTCCTTGTCGGTGATTGCCGGCGACATGCGCCGGCTTTGCAGGCATTGCAATGCTCAAGCATAGCAGACCTGCGCCCCCGGCCCGCGCATGCGCATGTTGCGCTTGTTGCGCTCAGTAGCGCGGAGGCTGCATCCCCTGGAATTCATGCACCGCCTCGCGGTACTGGCGCGATTCCTTCAGCCGGTTCATGTAGCGGATCGGCCGGCGCGCCTTGCGCTCGATGGTGTAGCCGCTCAGGCTGCCGCGCGCGCCGCACTGGGCGCGGCAGGTGGCCGTGCCGGCCGCGTCGCGGTCGTCGAGCAGGATGTTCCCCGGCGTGACCTTGACGCGCAGCGTGCACGCCGCTTCGCCCGGCACCACGCTGTTCTGCTGGCGGTAGACGAAGTCCTCGCCCTCGCGCTGGGCGATGCCCCAGACGCCGCACATGTGGCCGTTGGCGAACTCGAGGTGGGCACGCAGGTAGACGTGGTCGGCGTCCTCGCGCACGAACTCGACCACGTCCTCGGCCAGGTAGCGCTCGGCCGGGCGGTCGGGACCGGCATTGATGGTGTTCATGAAACGGCGCTTGTAGACGCCCTCGATGGCGCCGGCTGGATCGTCGGCCGCGGGGGCTGCGAGGGCCGGCAGCGCCAGCACCACGGAGAACAGCAGGAGCGCGCGCTTCATGCCTTCACCTCCTTCTGCTCCGGATGGTTGAACACCTGGCGCAGGTAGGCCAGGAAGGTCTCGTCCGTGCATTGCGACTTGCCCGGCGTGTCGGACAGCTTGGCGACCGGCTGGCCGTTGCAGCGCACCAGCTTCATGACGATGTTCAGGGCCTTGTAGGGCGTGTCGTTGGTCAGCTGGGTGCCGATGCCAAAGCCCAGCATCACGCGGTCGGCGAAGTGGCGGTACAGGGCCAGCGCCTTCGGCACCGTGAGCGCGTCGGAAAACACCAGGCGCTTGGTGCGCGCGTCGATGCGCAGCTTGGCGTAGTGCGCCAGCGCCTTTTCGCCCCATTCGAGCGGGTCGCCCGAGTCGTGGCGCAGGCCGTCGAAGAGCTTGGCGAAATACAGGTCGAAATCGTTCAGGAAGGCGTCCATGCCGACCACGTCGGTGAGGGCGGTGCCGAGGTCGCCGCGGTATTCCTGTACCCAGTCTTCCAGCGCCGCCTTCTGGAAGTCGCGCAGGCGCACGCCGAAGGACTGGAAGGCCTGCATGTATTCGTGCGCCATGGTCCCGATCGGTACCAGGTTGTACTTGCGCGCCAGGTAGACGTTCGAGGTGCCCTTGAAGAACTGGGGCAGCTCGCGCGCCAGGGTCGCGACCACCTCGTCCTGCCACTCGCCGGAGAAGCGGCGCCGCACGCCGAAGTCGAAGAAGGCGAAGGAATTGGCGCGCTTCGGCTCCAGGTCGAAGGCGCGGAACTGCTCGATCTTGTCGGCAAGGCGCTTCCTGGCCTCGGTCAACGCATACTGCTGGTCGAAGCGGCGGAAGTAAAGTTCATTGACGATGTAGAGCACGTAGATCTCGAAGCCCATCACGTGGACCACCGGGCCCACGGCGCGGATGCGCAGGTGGGGGCCGTCGGTTTCCACCGTGATGAACTTGCGCTGGAAGCGGAACACCGTGAGAAAGTCGGCGAAGTCGCTCTTGATGAAACGCAGGCTGCGCAGGTAGTCGACCTCCTCCTCGGTGAACAGCATCTCGCACAGGTGGTCGAGTTCGCGCTCGACCTCCTCTTTCAGCTCGGCGAGCGGATAGGCCGGCTCGTTCCGGCAGCGGAATTCGTATTCGCCGTGGGCGTTCGGATGGCGGTGCAGCAGCGCCTGCCACATCGTGAATTTATAAAGATCGGTTTCGAGCAGACTGCGGACGATGGGCTTCATGGTTGTGCTTGTTTCCTTGGCTTCAGGCCTTTTTCTTCTGGCGGCGCTTGGGTGCGAGCATGGTGCCGGTGCACCCCGGCGTGCCGCAACGGCAGGCGAACAGTTTCTTCAGTGCCGGCGTGTGGCGCTCATCATAGATGAGGGCGTAATTGTAGTTCAGCTCCTCGCCCGGTTCGATCGGATGCAGCGCGTGGATGTAGACGCGCCCGTCTTCCTCGTACGCTTCGCAGTTCGGCGTGCAGGCATGGTTGATCCAGCGCGCGTCGTTGCCGCGGCGCCCGCCGTCGATCACGCGGCCGTCGTTCAGGCTGAAGTAGAAAGTGTGGTTGACCGGCCCCCCGACCCTGGCCGCGCGCTCGGTCGCCTCATCCCAGCTGATGCGCTCGCCGCGGTATTCGATGATGCGCTCGCCGGCGTCGATGTGGCGCCGGGCGAAGACGCCGTTGCCGTGGATCGGAGACTTCTTCACTTCATAGGCCGGGTCGGCCTTGGCTGCAGTCGTGGTGGGCATGTAGGTTTCGAGAGTCTGACGGCGGATCGGTGCATGTTACGGGCATTGCATGATTACCATTATTCTACGATTTTACCTTGCGTGCCGCACTTGAGCGCGTGTCATGGCAAGTGCGCCCTGCCTTCCGCCGTGCCTCCATTACCTGGCTGGTAATCGCCGCCTCCGCTTGCGCGGCGCAGAATGGGTTCCGTCATCCACCCCAACCGAAACGGAGAACATCATGGAACGCGCTGATTCGCTCGCCCGCCAGTACCTCGCAGCCTGGAACGAACGCCATGCCCCCGCACGCCGCGCCCTGGTGGCGCGCCTGTTCACGCTCGACGCACGCTACCTCGACCCGATGATGGGCGGCGCCGGCCACGACGGCATCGATGCCCTGATCGCCGCCGCCCAGCAGCATTTTCCCGGCCACCGCTTCGAGCTGGCCGGCACGCCCGACGGCCACCACGAGGTGCTGCGTTTTTCGTGGACCCTGCATGCGCCGGACGGCCAGCAGGTTGCGCGCGGGCTGGACGTCGCCACGGTCGCCGGCGACGGACGCCTGGCCAGCGTCACCGGCTTCCTCGACCACGCCGCCTGAGGAGGACGTCATGCACGCGTCCACTCACCAGGCCACGATCGCCCGGCCCGGTTTCATCCACAGCGCCGGCGGCGTCGAGCTGTTCTACCGCGACTGGGGCGCGGGCCGTCCGGTGGTCTTCGTCGCGAGCTGGTCCCTGCCCTCGGATTCCTGGGGCTACCAGATGCTGGCCCTGCTTGAAGCCGGCTACCGGGCGATCGCCTTCGACCGGCGCGGCCACGGCCGCTCGACCGACCCCGGCGGCGGCTACGACTTCGACACCCTGGCCGACGACATCGCGGCCGTGCTCGCGGCCCTCGACCTGCATGACGCCGTACTGGTCGGCCACTCGATGGGCTGCAACGAGATCGTGCGCTACCTCACCCGGCATGGCAGCGCGCGGGTGGCCGGCGCCGTGCTGCTGGGGACGGTGAGGCCCTTCGTGCTCAAGACGCAGGACAACCCGGACGGCATCGATGCCAGCTTCTTCGAGGCCTTTCGCGAGCAGCTCATGCGCGACTTCCCGCAGTGGATCGATGACAACATGGTTCCCTTCGTCCATCCCGAGACGCCGACAGGCATGAAGGCCTGGGTCAGGCAGATGGCGCTCGGCGCTTCGCTGCAGGCACTGGTCGCATGCAACCGCTCGCTGGCGAACACGGATTTCCGGCAGGAGCTGGCACGCATCGATGTACCGACCCTGCTGATCGCGGGCGAGAACGACGCCAGCGCGCCGCTCGAGCTGACCGCGCGCCCCACTGCGCGTCTGATTCCGAACGCGACCTTGCGCGTGTACGACGGTGCGCCGCACGGCATGTTCATCACCGACATGGCCCGGGTCAAGCGCGACCTGCTTGAGTTCGTGGGGACGATCGCGCAGAATCGCCAGCAATGGGCGAAGGAGGCATGATGGACAAAGGCATGACCGAGGTCGAGGCGGGCGCGGCAGGCAGTCATTATTTCAGCGACTTCGCCGCGGCACTGCGTTACTGGCGCGGCAAGCGCGGGATCAGCCAGCTGCGGCTGTCGGTGGACAGCGGTATTTCGCAGCGCCACCTGAGCTTTCTCGAGACCGGACGCGCCCAGCCGGGGCGCGACCTGATCCTCAGGCTCGGCATCGTGCTCGACATCCCGCTACGCCAGCGCAACGCGATGCTGCTCGCGGCCGGCTTCGCGCCGGCCTACCGCGAGCGCGCCCTGTCCGACCCGGAGATGGGCGCGGTGAAGCAGGCGCTGGACTTCATGCTGGCCCAGCAGGCGCCCTACCCGGCGCTGGTGGTCGACCGCCTGTGGAACCTGGTCATGCACAACGCCCCCGCGGCGCGCATGATGCGCTGGTTGCTGGACATGCCGCGCGATGCGGCCATCCCGCGCGACGGCTCGGTAAATGTCCTCAAACTGACGCTGGCTCCGAACGGCCTGCGCCCCTGGCTGCGCAACTGGGAAGATGTCGCGGCCGATTTGCTGCAATGGGTGCAGCGCGAAGCCATGGGCGACGGTCCCGGCAGCGAAGCGACGCGGCTGCTGGACGAATTGATGGCCCTGCCCGGCATCGACGCGGCGGCGCGCCAGCCCAACCTGGAGCGCGCCGCCCTGCCCTTCCTGCCGATGAAGCTGAGCAAGGACGGGGTCGAACTGAATTTGTTCACGACGATTACGACGCTGGGGACGCCGCACGACGTGACTGTGCACGAACTGCGGCTGGAAAGCTTCTTTCCGGCGGACGAGGCAAGCAGGCAGTGGTTCCTGTCGACGGCCTGAGGATCGGGCCGGCTCCTGGACAATCACCCGCCTCGTCTTTCGGGCAAGAGCGAGCCTTTCCTACGCGCGCTCAACCGGCCTCTCAGCCGGCCGCATGGACGAGCGCGTCGACATCCAGCTTCTTCATCCGGAGCAAGGCCGTCATCACGCGGTCCACGCGCGCCTGGTCGGGGCTCGTCATCAGGCTGTTCAGCTGGCGCGGCACGATCTGCCAGGATACGCCATAGCGGTCCTTCAGCCAGCCGCACTGCTGGGCGGCCGGGTCGCCCTGGGAGCCCAGGCGGTCCCAGTAGAAGTCGATCTGCTCCTGGGTGTCGCACAGCACCTGGAAGGACACCGCCTCGTTGAAGGTGAAGACCGGGCCGCCATTGAGCGCCGTGAAGGCCTGGCCGTCGAGCTCGAAGGCGACCGTCAGCACGGTGCCGGGCGCCATGCCGTGCACCTCGCGCCCGGCCTCGCCATAACGGGAAAGGCCGGTGATGCGCGAGTTCGGGAAAATGCCGACATAGTAGTTGGCCGCTTCCTCGGCCTGCTGGTCGAACCAGAGGCAGGGAGTGATTCTCGACAAAGTAGTCATGCTGCGGTCTCCTCGGGTGACGAGCGGCTGACAAAACCGCCATGGCGGCGTTGCATCGTCTCACCGTACGCTCGTACTGTCTTCGACGACGCGCCTTGCCCTGGCGGCCTCCTCGGCCGCTCTGGATTATCCCGATTCGACCGCGGCTTCCCGCCTTCAGTTGCCGACGTCCTCTTCGCGGAACTCAATACCCGACGGCGCGGCGTCGTTCCGTCCCGCTTCTTCCTTGCGCAGCTCGACGCGGCGGATCTTGCCCGAGATGGTCTTGGGCAGTTCGCGGAATTCGATGCGGCGGATGCGCTTGTAGGGCGCCAGGCGCTCGCGGGCGAAGGCGAAGATGTCTCGCGCCAGCTCGCGCGAAGGTTCGACCCCCTGGCGCAGGGTGATGAAGGCCTTCGGCACCGACAGGCGCACCGGATCGGGGCTCGGGACGATCGCCGCTTCCAGCACCTGCTCGTGCTCGATCAGGACGCTCTCCAGCTCGAAGGGACTGATGCGGTAGTCCGAGGATTTGAAGACGTCGTCGTTGCGGCCGACGTAGAAGTAGTAGCCGTCCTCGTCGACGGTGGCGGTGTCGCCGGTGTGGTAGTGGCCGGCGCGCATGACCTCGGCAGTCTTGTCCTCGTCGCCCTCGTAGCCCAGCATCAGGGCGATCGGTTTTGCGTCGAGACGCACCGAGATCTCGCCTTCCTGTGCCGGCTGGTCGTCGAGGTCGAGCAGCGCGATGCGGTAGCCCGGCAGCGGGCGGCCCATCGAGCCGGGTTTCACCAGCTGGCCCGGGGGATTGCCGATCTGGGCCGTGGTCTCGGTCTGGCCGAAGCCGTCGCGGATGCGGATGCCCCAGGCCCGCTCGACCTGCTCGATCACCTCGGGGTTGAGTGGCTCGCCGGCGCCGACCAGCTCGCGCAGCGGCGGTTTCCACTGCGCCAGGTCTTCCTTGATCAGCATGCGCCAGACCGTGGGCGGCGCGCACAGCGAGGTGACGCCGCAACGCATCACCGTTTCCAGCGCCGCCTTGGCGGAAAAGCGCTCGTAGTTGTAGACGAATACGGTGGCGCCGGCATTCCAGGGCGCGAAGAAGCAGCTCCAGGCGTGCTTGGCCCAGCCGGGCGAGCTGATGTTCCAGTGGACGTCGCCCTTCTGCAGGCCGATCCAGTACATGGTCGACAGGTGGCCGGCAGGGTAGCTCTGGTGGCTGTGCAGCACCAGCTTAGGACGCGCGGTCGTGCCCGAGGTGAAGTACAGGAGCAGCGGGTCGCTGGCGCGCGTGATGCCCTTCGGCGTGAACACCGAGAGCACGCGGCGGCAGTCGTCGAAGTCGTGCCAGCCGTCGAGGCTGCCGCCGACGGCGATGCGGGTGAAGTTGCCGGACAGTCCCTCGAACTTGTGGGCTTCCGAGACCTGGGCGATCACATGGCTTATTCCGCCGCGATCCATGCGGTCCTGCAGGTCGGCGTTCGAGACCAGCATGGTGGTCGGCACCAGCACGGCGCCGAGCTTGATACAGGCCAGCATGATCTCCCACAGTTCGACGCGGTTCGGCAGCATCAGCAACACGCGGTCGCCGCGCTCGACGCCGCATTGCTGCAGGTATTGCGCAACCTGGTTCGAACGCGAAGCCATGTCGGCGAACGAGATCTTCTGCTCGCGCCCGTCTTCCTCGACCACCCACAGCGCAGGCGCGTGGTTGTCCTTCGCTTCGACGTCGAAGAAATCGAGCGCCCAGTTGAACTCGTCGAGCTGGGGCGGCTGGTAGCCGGCGTAGGCGGTGTCGTAGTCGGTACGGTGCTGTTGCAGGAAGTCGCGCGCTTGGGCGAAGCGCTGGTATGGCGTCATGGTGTCTCCTGTGCGCTGTTGCTGGTGATGGCCGTGTAGCGGCCGTTTGTTGTCTGTTTGCGCACATTGTGCCATGGGTCGCGAGGGTGTGCGCAGGTGTTCGGTTTGCGGTCGTGGTGATCGTGCAGCACAACACGGGCATGCACATCGTGGATAAGTAATGGCGAGGACCGTAGGGTGGGCACTCCGTGCCCACGCGGAAACCTGCGTCGCGTTCACGTCTCCCGGACCCGGTCCGCGGGCAAGTGTTGGCGTTTCCGGATGAGCATTCGGAATGTGTCGACCATTCCCCGCCGCCGCGTCAAACTTTGCCAACGGGACGCAACGTTCCGGCGTGGGCACAGAGTGCCCACGCTACGGTTCAGGCTGGTTGATTACTTCGGCCTGCGCAGCGGGACCGCGAACTCGCCTTCCGGCTGCATCATGTCGATCACGCGGCAGTCGCCGCACATGCGCAGCCGGTCGAGGTTGCCGGCGAAGGCGCTGTGCTGCGACAGGCGCGAGAGCATGTTCTCGACCATGTGCAGGGTGCCGAAGGGCTTGCTGCAGCGGATGCAATGGAAAGGCTGGGATTCGTTCAGGATCACGGTCTTGCGGCGCGCCTCGCCGAAAGTCATGCGCGGCACCAGCGCGATCGCATTCTCCGGGCAGGTGTTGGCGCACAGGCCGCACTGCACGCAGTTCTGCTCGACGAAGCGCAGTTGTGGCAGGTCCGGCGTGTCCATCACGGCCGAGGACGGACAGGCGCCGACGCAGGCCATGCACAGGCTGCACTTCTTCGTATCCACCGCGATCGCACCAAACGGCGCCCCGGTCGGCAGCGCTACCTGCTGCGGCTGCTGCGGCGCATGGCGCTGCAGGTGCTCGAGCGCGTAATCCAGGGTGTTGCGCTTGTCCTGCGCCAGGTTGAAGGTCGCCGCCTGGGCAGGCGCCTCGCCGCGCGGCGCGTGACGCAGGGCCAGGCCGAGTTCCTCGGGGTTACTGACACGCAACAGCTGGAAGTGCGGACCGGCGTAGCCCAGGCCATCGAGCACGGTGTGCGCGATGCCCATCTGGTGGTCGAGCGCGGCCGTGTACTGCGGCGCCTCTTCGCCGGTCATCAGGACCGTGACGCCGGCGGCGCCATAGGCCAGCGCCGAGAACCAGACGTCGATGCCGGTCGAGGCCGTGTGGTGCAGGGCCATCGGGATCACCCGCCCCGGGATGGCGTCGACCGCTTCCGCCTGCAGCGCTTCGAGCAGGCCGGCGCCGGCTTCGCTATGGAACAACAGGACCGGGTCCTCGCCGCCCGCTTCGCGGTAGGCGTTCAGGGCGGCCTTGATGCGGCTGCCGGTATGGCTTGCGGGTGGATAGGCATAGCCGAGCGCGCCCGTCGGGCAGACGGTGGTGCAGGCGCCGCAGCCGGCGCACAGGTAGGGGTTGACGCGGATCTTGTCGCCGGCGCCGGCGATCGCCTTGGCCGAGCAGATCTGGATGCAGGCGTTGCAGCCGGTCTGGCCGTTGCGGCTGTGGGCGCACAGGCGCTCCTTGTAGCTGAAATACTTCGGCTTCTCGAATTCGCCGATCATCTCGACCAGTTCGGCCGCGGCGGCGCGGCGCGCGGCCTCGTCAGGGCCGGGCGCGTAATAGCCGTGCGGGCTCTGGTGGCTGCCGATCAGGGGGCTCGGGCACAGGTCGAGCACGAGGTCGAACTTCGCCTGCTGCGGCGCCTGGCCGGGACCCTGCCAGCGCGCTTCGAAAGCGCCCAGCCAGCCGGCCACCGCCACCGATGGGGCCGCGAAGACGGGATAGGCGCGTGCACCGGCGGCCTCGATGCCGTCGAGCAGGAGCACGGTGACGGGCAGGCTGGCCGCCAGGTGGTCGGCCCATGGCAGGGCCTGGGCGGCGCTGCCGACGACCAGGGTGCGGCCGAGCGAGCGGTAACTCACCGAGCTGACGGCGTCGATGGGAGCAATGGCGTCGGCCGCCAGGATCGCGGCGGTCTTGGCGAGGGCATTGCGGCGTTCCTGCAGCGGATCGCCGGCCTGCCCTTCTAGGAATCGGATGTTCATGCTTGTCCTTGCAGGGATTGCGGGTGTATGCCTGTCTGGATGCAGGCTGGTGGGGCTGATGGGGCGTATGGGTCGCCGGTTTCTTCGGGGGCGGAGCGCGGCGCGCCGATGCCGGGAGCGGTTTCGCCGGCGGAAGTGGCTTCGCCTGCGGCCACGGTCTCCGGCTCGGCCTGCGGCTCCGGCGCCGGGGTGGCGTCCACCCCATCGGTTGCAGCCGGCTCCGGCGCGGCCGCGGCGTCGGGGACCTGCGCCGCTACTACCTGCGCCTGCGGCTTGTGCGGTTCCGACGGGCGCAGCGCGCTTTTCGCGTGCTCGAGCGCGGCCAGCATGGCCGCCGACATCGGGCTGGGCTTGTTGTAGTCGTCCATGTACATGTCCAGGCCGTCCATCACGCGGAAGTGAGGATCGGCGAACAGCTTCTTGAGCGCCAGGCGCTGGACCGATTTATCGACGCCCTGGGCGACGAAGGCGGAGAAATCGGATTCGGGTGTCAGGCGCGCCACGTCTTCCAGCGTCGGCGGCGGCGTCTTGTTCTGAGGTGCAGCCGCGTGTGCCGGCGCCGTCCCAGGCGTCGCAGTGGACGTAGCGGGCGTCGGCGCAGCGGGCGGCGCAAGCGTGGGCCGGCGCGGCGGCGCCTCGGCCACCTCGCCTCCGCTCGCCTTCATGCGCGCCCAGCGCCGCAGGAATCCTTCTTCGGCCATCCGCCCCCCTCAGCCGTGCTGGCGCCCGCGGCGCGGCTTCGGTTGGTAGTGCTCGCGCAGGTAGCTGGCGACCCAGGCGTAGATCTCGGCCGGCATGGTCACGCCGTCGGCGGACTCGCCGGAGTCGAACATGCGCGTGCCCTCGACGTAGCTGACCGAGGCGCGCACCGGCATCGCGCGGCCCTCTTCCATACGCCACAGCACGAACACCTTCGATTCGGGCGCCATGGCGTTCTCGTAGTAGCCTTCGTTCTCGTCGGTGTAGAGCTCGAGCTCCAGGCCGGAAACGAGGTAGTAGTCGCGCTCCGGGCTTTCGCTGAGCACCTGCAGCCGCGGCAGCTTGCCGCGGTCGGGCACGACGCCCACGGCGGCCCAGGCTTCGTCCACCCAGCGGTGCTGGACGGCGCGGCGCTGCATGATCACCGCGATCGGCATGCTGGCCATCTTCATCGGTTCTGCGCCGCGTCGGCGTTGCCCTTGTCCACGGCCGGCGAAGCGCCTTTCGGCACCGATTTCGTCGGTCCCTGCTTGACGTCCGCGCTCGGCGCCGCGGTGCCCAGCTTCTCGCTCTTGATCGGCACGTTCGCCGACTGCAGGGCCTGCGGGCTGAGCGGCGCGGCGCCACGGCCCGGGGCAGCCGCGGAGGTACCTGGGGCGGCGCCCGCCGGGGCCGCCGCGGCCACGCCGGCACTCGGCGGGGTCACGCCGGACGAGCCGACGCCGGGCGCACCCGCCGCGGGCGCGGCGGTGCCGGGCGCCTGGATGCCGGGTGCGGGGGCCTGGGCCGCGATGGCCGTCGGCGGATTGAGCTTCCAGCCGTGGCTGGCCGCCTGCGAACGCCAGCGCGCGCTGACCGCGTCCATCGAAGCGGCCAGGGCTTCCTTGTCCTTGGCCGCCTTGGCGTCAGCGTCGGCTTTCTTGGCGGCGGCTGCCTGCTGCTGCTCGGGCGTGAGCGCCGGTTTCGGCAGCGCCGCCCAGGCACCCTGCCCCAGCCCGAGGCTGAGCGCAAGCGCACTGTTCAGCAAGATCATACGTTTCATCATTTGTTCCCCATCTTGTCCGGTGCCGCCGGGCCTTGCGGCGCCGCGTTCGTGGCCGAGCCCTTGTTCAGGTCCTGTGCCGACGGTCCGCTCGGCTGGCCCGTATCGCCCGGCTGCGTCTGCGTTCCCTGCATCGCGCCCGAGGGCGCCGTCACGCCCGAGGTCGGCCCCTGGCCGGTTTCGCGCGTGGTGCCGCCGGTCTCGGCGCCCGAGGTGTTGCCGCCGGAGCCCCCGGCAATGCCCGGGGTGCCGCCGGCATAGGTGGCGTCGGTCACCGGACGCGAGGTGCGGGCGATGACTTCGCCGCTGGTGCCGCCACCGGAGGTGACTTGCCCGGGGAACTTGGTCTGGATCACGCCATTGCTGGCGGGTGCGTTGTGGCGGCTGCAACCTGCCGCCAGCAGCACCGCTGCCGCCAGCATGCAGGGAGTCAGGAAAATGTGTCGTTTCATTGCAATCCTCAATGTGCGGGACCTGGACGAGGCGCCGGCGGCGGCGTACGCGGCGCGCCTGGCGCGGCATCCGGGGCCAGTCCCGGGGTTCCCGGAACACCCGCTTTCAGGTCCTCGTACCACAGGCCGTGGTGGGCCTTGGCCCAGTTCTCGTCGACGGTGCCATGGCGCATCGCCTCGTAGGCGCCCGGCGTGCCCCAGGTGCCGATGTAGATGTGGCCCATCGCCGCCGCGACATACAGGGTGGCGCCGATGATGTGCAGGTAGTTGGCAACCTGCAGGATGTAGCGGGTCTGGCCGAAATTCACGAAGTTCAAGACCAGGCCGGTAATCGACATCACCAGGCCCAGCAGGGTCACGCCGAACCAGAACCAGCTCTTCTCGCCGGCGTTGAAGTAGCCGGCCGGCACGTGTTTATGGGAGATCAGCCCGCCGCCCTCCTTCACCCACTGCCAGTCGGTCCGGTTGTAGAAGTTGCGGCGCACGAAGGTGATGAACATCACGATCGAGCACAGGACGAACAGCGGTCCGATGAAGTTGTGCACGTACTTCAGGATGTAGGCGACCCAGGAGTAAAAATCGTGACCCATCCAGGGCAGCATGATTTTCTTGCCGAAGGTGAGAATCAGTCCGGAAATGGCCAGCAGGATGAAGCTGATTGCCGTGGCCCAGTGCACCTGGCGTTCCCACCTGGTAAAGCGCTGCAGCTTGCGCCCGGACTGCGGCTCCTCGCGCGCCGGCCCGATGGTCTTGTAGAACAGGATGATCAGGAGTGGCACGACGATCAGGATGGTGCCGGCGATCGAAGCGATTGGACCGTTACGCAGGACGCGCCAGGTATTGCCGCCGCGCTGGACGATGACGTTGCCCTCGCTCTGGCCGTACTGGCCGAGGTAATGGCGGTCCATGTGCACACGTCCGGATTCCGGGGACATCAGGCCCGGTTCGCGTGCCCGTGCATCGCCCTCGATCTGGAGCATCGTCTGTTCTTCGGCATACGCGGGCTGGGCGCGCTCGTTCGGCACCGCGGCCCAGGCGCTGGACAGGGTCAGCGCGAAGAGAAGGATCAGCAGCGGCAGCGCCAGCAACGGGGCCAGCCTGGCGCGCAGGTGAAACAGGTTCGCTCGCATGGAATGTGGCTCCTCAAGGGTTGGCGCGGTTATACTCGTTCTGCTTCTGGTTGCGGTTCTGGATCGTCGCCGACCAGGCCAGGCGGTCATTGTGGAAATGCGTCTGGAAATGGCGGTTGTCGTCCTTGCCGGCGTATTCGCCGCGGATCCACTCGGGGTGCTGGTCGACTTCCAGGCAGCCCGTCAGCAGCAGCGGCAGCAACAGGATGAGGTAGGTCGCTTTCTTCATTGCTTGAACCTCCCGCCGCCGTTCTGGAAGTCGCCGGAATCCTGGTTCTCGCGCGGCAGGTCGCCCTTGGCCTTGATCTCGCCGCCGCGTTTCGGGCGGCCGTAGGCGATCTTCCAGCCCCACAGTTCGGGACCGTAACCGCGCGTTTCCACGCGCTGGCGGTAGATGTCGGCGATCAGGTTGGCTTCGCCGCCGAGCAGGGCCTTGGTGCCGCACATTTCGGCGCAGGCCGGGAGCTTGCCTTCGGCGATGCGGTTGCGGCCGTATTTCTTGAACTCGGCTTCCGAGGTGTCCGGCTCCGGGCCGCCGGCGCAGAAGGTGCACTTGTCCATCTTGCCGCGGTGGTTGAACAGGCCGCTGCCGGCGAACTGGGGCGCGCCGAAGGGGCAGGCGTAATAGCAGTAGCCGCAGCCGATGCACTGGTCCTTGCTGTGCAGGACGATGCCGTCTTCGGTGTGGTAGATGCAGTTGGTCGGGCACACCGCCAGGCAGGGCGCGTCGGTGCAGTGCATGCAGGCGACCGACACCGAGCGCTCACCGGGCACCCCGTCGTTGATCGTGACCACGCGGCGGCGGTTCACGCCCCAGGGCGTTTCGTGTTCGTTCTTGCAGGCGGTAACGCAGCCGTTGCAGTCGATGCAACGCTCGGTATCGCAAATGAACTTCATCCTCGCGGCCATGTCAGCCTCCTCTGCTCTGATTTCCTGGTTTGCCTGTCATGCCCGCACCACGCGGCACATCGATACCTTGGTTTCCTGCATCATCGTCACGGCGTCGTAACCATAGGTCCAGCCGGTGTTGATGGCTTCGCCGCGCACCGTCGGCGCGCCGTCCTCGGGGTAGTGTTTTTCCAGATCCTCGCCCATCCACCAGCCGCCGAAGTGGAACGGCGCCCATACCAGGCCGATCGGTACGCGTTCGGTGACCATCGCCATCATCTTCAGGCGCGCCCCGGTCGGGGTCTCGACCCAGACGAAGTCGCCGATATGGGCGCCGATCTGGGCCGCGTCCTTCGGGTTGATCTCGACGAACATGTTCTGCTGCAGCTCGGCCAGCCATGGGTTGGAGCGGGTTTCCTCGCCGCCGCCCTCGTACTCGACCAGGCGGCCCGAGGTCATGATCAGCGGGAAGTCCTTCGAGTAATCCATCGCCTGGACCGACTTGTAGAGCGTAGGCAGGCGCAGGAAGTTGGCCTTGTCGTCGTAGGTCGGGTACTTGGCGACCAGGTCGCGGCGCGGCGACATCAGCGGCTCGCGGTGGGTCGGCACGGGGTCCGGGAAGTTCCACACGTTGCAGCGGGCCCGGGCATTGCCGTAGGGCGCGCAGCCGTGGGAGATGACCACGCGGATGATGCCGCCGGACAGGTCGGTCTTCCAGTTCTTGCCTTCGGCCATGGCCTGCTCGGCCGGCGTGAGCTCGTTCCACCAGCCCAGCTTCTTCAGGAACACATGGTCGAACTCGGGGTAGCCGACGTCGAGCTGGCTGTCCTTGTTGGTCGAGCCGTCGGCCGCCAGCAGGCTCACGCCATTGTGCTCCACGCCCCAGTTGGCGCGGAACGGCAGGCCGCCCTCGGCCACGCTCTTGTTCAGGTCGTACAGGATGGGGGTGCCGGGGTGCTTCATTTCCGGCGTGCCCCAGCACGGCCACGGCAGGCCGTAATAGTCGCCCTTGCACGGGCCATGGTCGGCGCGCAGCGTGGTCGGATTGAAGGTGTGCTTGTTCTCCATGTGGAGCTTCAGGCGCTCGGGCGAGCAGCCCGTGTAGCCGATGGTCCAGCACGAGCGGTTGATCTCGCGCAGGATGTCCTCGACCACCGGCTCGTTGTGCACGACCTTGATGTTCTTGCACAGTTCGTTGTGGAAGCCGAGCTTCTTCGCGAACAGGTACATGATCTCGTGGTCGGTCTTGCACTCGAAGAGCGGCATGATGACGCGCTCGCGCCACTGGATCGAGCGGTTCGAGGCCGTGCACGAGCCCTGCGTTTCGAACTGCGAGGCGGCCGGCAGCAGGTAGACGCCGTCGGTGCGGCCGTGCATCGACGCGGTCATGCTCGGATAGGGATCGATCACGACCAGCATGTCGAGTTTCTGCATGGCCGCCTTCATGTCGGGCAGGCGGGTCTGGCTGTTCGGCGCGTGGCCCCAGTAGAACACGGCGCGCAGGTTGCTCGGCTGGTCGATGTACTGGTTCTGCTCGTTTACCGCGTCGAACCAGCGCGACACCGTGATGCCTGGCTTCTCCATCAGTTCCTTGGAACCGAAGCGCGACATGATCCAGTTGTAGTCGACGCCCCAGACGTTCGCGAAGTGCTTCCAGGCGCCTTCGGCCAGGCCATAGTAGCCGGGCAGCGAGTCGCCGTTCGGGCCGACGTCGGTGGCGCCCTGCACGTTGTCGTGGCCGCGGTAGATGTTGGCGCCGCCGCCGGGCACGCCAATGTTACCCAGTGCCAGCTGCAGGATCGAGAGCGCACGCACGTTGGCGGTGCCGACGTGGTGCTGGGTAATGCCCATGCACCAGACCACGGACGAAGGACGGTTCGTGGCCAGCATCTCGGCCGCAGTGCGCACCGTCGCTTCCGGCACGCCGGTGATGTCGGATACCTTGTCCGGCGTCCACTTGGCCACTTCCTTGCGCACGTCGTCCATGCCGTAGGTGCGCTCGGCGATGAATTTCTTGTCTTCCCAGCCGTTATTGAAGATGTGCCAGAGGATGCCCCAGACCAGCGGGATGTCGGTACCCGGACGCACGCGCACGTAGTGGTGGGCGAAGCGCGCCGTGCGCGTGAAGCGCGGGTCGATCACGATCATCTTCGCGCCCAGTTCCTTGGCGTGCAGGAAGTGCAGCATCGAGATCGGGTGGGCTTCGGCCGGATTCGAGCCGATGAAGAGCACGGCCTTGCTGTAGTGCAGGTCGTTGAAGGAGTTCGTCATCGCGCCGTAGCCGAAGGTCTGGGCCACGCCGGCGACGGTGGTCGAGTGGCAGATGCGCGCCTGGTGGTCGCAGTTGTTCGAGCCCCAGAACGAGACCCATTTGCGTAGCAGGTAAGCCTGCTCGTTGTTGTGCTTCGAGCTGCCGATCACCATCAGGGCGTCGGGGCCGGACTTCTGGCGCAGCTCGAGCAGCTTGTCACCGATCTCGTTGATCGCCTGGTCCCAGGAGATGCGGGTGTACTTGCCGTTCACCAGCTTCATCGGGTAGCGCAGGCGGTGTTCGCCGAAGCCGTGCTCGCGCACCGAGGCGCCCTTGGCGCAGTGGGCGCCCATGTTGATGGGCGAATCGAAGGCCGCTTCCTGGCGCACCCAGACGCCGTTGGCCACCACCGCCTCGACCGAGCAGCCGACCGAGCAGTGGCTGCAGACGGTGTGCTTGATCTCGGTCTTGACCGGCGCGTCGGCCACCGGATCGGCGGCCTGGGCCGGTTCGATGACGTTCAACGGCAGCTGGCGCGCCAGTGCGCCGGCCCCGGCCGCGACACCGGCGCCGACCAGGAACTTGCGCCGCTTCAGGCCCCGAACGGCGCCTTCCTTGCTCGAACTCTTCACTAACGACATGTCTGCTCTCCGGGATCGCTCACCAGTAGGCGGCGGTTTGGTAGTAACGGCGAATGTGCTCGGTCTCGTGGTAGCCGCGCTTGACCTGGGGCTTGGCGGCCTCGGCAGGTTTCATTTCGGGCTTGGCCTCGGCGCCGCCGGCCACCGCGGCCAGCGCGCCCAGCGGCGCGGCCTTCAGGAAATTGCGGCGCGCCGGGTCGGGCTTTCCATCGGCCGCGTGCTGCACCGCTTGTGCGTGTGCTTGTACGTCTGCGTGATCGCGTTCCATCGCATCGTCCTCGGTTCGCTGGGTTGGGTTAATCATCGAGTTCTTCCACCGCGAAGCCCACGGCTTCGATCTCCAGCAGGGCCTCCACGAAGTCGGCCACCACCTTGTAGAAATTCGCGCCTTGCGCATTGCGGATGTCGTCCAGGCAGCGCTCGTACCAGGGCGCGATGCGCGCATCGAAGAAGGCCTTCTGCTCGTGCAGGGGCTGGCGCCGGATGCCCGGACCGCCCGCGATCAGCACGCGCATGGTCTCGCACAGCGCGCCGAGATGGTCCTCGAATTCGGCGACGCCGCGCACCCGGCCAATGCCGAAGCGCGCCAGGTCGCTGCGCAGCTCCGCCAGCGGGGTGTCGTTCATGAAGCCGGACAGGTAGAGCGAACCGTAGGGATTCAGGGTCGGCGTGCCGTCGCTGACGAACAGGGTGTCGAACTCCTCGGCCACGCCCTGGGCATCCATCACGCCGGAGGCCAGCACCAGCTTCTCCCAGGCTCGCTCCAGGCCCGGCTCGCCGCCTTCGGCGAGGATGGGGTCGGCCGCGGCAAGCTGCCCCAGCAGGACTTCGCCCGGCGCCGCCAGCAGCAGTCGCGCGGCCAGGGCATACAGGTCGGCACGGGCCTGGTCTTCGCTGGACAAAGGATGCACCACGGCGATCAGGGCGCTGACGGCGTCATTAGCCGGAGTGGAGGTGTGTTCGGGTAATGCAGACTGCATGGACACTGAGGCGCTCCGTTAATAAATCTTTATCGAAAGTGTAGACCCTCACCCCGCAGAGGCGCGCACGTTTGAAACCGCTTGCATATCTCGACACTTACCAACAAGTCAATGTCGAGCTCCTTGTCGTGTTCCTTGCTGCCCACTTAACGCATGCCCGCGGCGTGCATGATCAGGCGGATCAGGCTCGCGACCAGGAACAGAGCCGCCACCCCGGCGGCCCACAGCCCGGCCATCCAGCCCAGGCGGCGCAGCCACAGGGGCGCCGGCCGCTTCCCGAGGCGCAGGCGGGCGCGCATCAGTGATACCCCGCGTCGGCCTTGACCTTGCCGCGAAACACCCAGTACGACCAGATCGTGTACATCAGGATGATCGGCAGGATGAACAGCGTGCCCACCAGCGCGAAGCCCTGGCTGGCCGGCGGCGAGGCGGCTTCCCAGATCGTGATGTGGGGCGGGACGATGTGCGGCCAGATGCTGATCGCCATGCCCGTGTAGCCGAGGAAGACCAGGGCCAGCGCCGCAACAAAAGGCCAGCGGTGCGGCTTGCCCTTGAGCGAGCCGAGCAGGAGCGCAATCGACAGCAGCACCAGCACCGGCACCGGCGCCAGGAACAGGATGTTCGGGAAGGTGAACCAGCGGTCGGCCACCGCCGGGTCGCGCAGCGGGGTCCAGATGCTGACCACCACGATCGCGCCCAGCAGCATCAGCGCGAACGGGCGCGCCACCTGCACCATGCGCTCGTGCAGCTCGCCCTCGGTTTTCATGATCAGCCAGGTGCTGCCCAGCAGCGTGTAGGCGATGATCACGCCGAAACCGGCCAGGATCGGGAAAGGCGCGAACCAGTCGAGCACGCCGCCGGCATAGCTGCGGCCAGACACCGCGATCCCGTCCAGGAAGGCCCCGAGCGAGACGCCCTGGAAGAAGGCCGCCGTCACCGAGCCGCCGATGAAGGCCTTGTCCCACCAGTGGCGCTCGTGTTCCTTGGCCTTGAAGCGGAATTCGAAGGCGACGCCGCGGAACACCAGGCCCACCAGCATGAAGATCAGCGGCAGGTAGAGGCCGGACAGGATGATGGAATACGCGACCGGGAAAGCCGCCAGCAGGCCCTCCCCGCCCAGCACCAGCCAGGTCTCGTTGCCGTCCCAGACCGGGGCGACGGTATTCATCATGGTGTCGCGGTCGCGCTTCTGCTTCACGAAGGGGAAGAGGATGCCGATGCCGAGATCGAAGCCGTCCAGCAGCACGTACATGAAGACGGCGAAGTAGATGATGACGGCCCAGATGACCGAGGTGTCGATGCCCATAGTCTGCTCCTCTCTCAGGTCCCCTTCCGATCGCCGCCGGTGCCTTCGGCCGTGCCTTCGTCGTCGTTGTCCACGTCCGCGGCCGAGAGCGGACGCATCGGTGTGCGCTCCTCGCCCGGCCCGCCCTCGGGCGCCCGGTTCAGTTCGAAGTGCTGCGGCCCCTTGCGCATCAGGCGCAGCACGTAGGCCGTGCCGGCGCCGAACACGAAGAAGTAGGCCACCACGAAGATCGCCAGCGTCAGCGCCACCGCCGGCGCAGCATGCGGCGAGACCGCATCGGCCGTGCGCAGCACGTCGTACACCACCCAGGGCTGGCGCCCGACCTCGGTGGTGACCCAGCCGGCCAGGATGGCGACCAGCCCGGCCGGCCCCATCCACAAGGCCGCGCGCAGGAACAGTCGCCTGGTGAAGAGTTGCCCACCGCGCCGCAGCAGCAGGCTCCACAGGCCCAGCGCGATCATCAGCAGGCCCAGCCCGACCATCAGGCGGAAGCTCCAGAACACGATCAGGGAGTTCGGCCTTTCGTCCTTCGGAAAATCCTTCAGGCCGGGGAACTGGCCGTCCCAGCTATGAGTGAGGATGATGCTGCCCAGGCGCGGGATGCCGACCGCGTAGCGCGTCTGCTCGGCCTCCATGTCGGGAATGCCGAACAGCAGCAGGGGGATGGCCTCGCCCGGCTCGTTCTGCCAGTGCCCTTCCATCGCGGCCAGCTTGGCCGGCTGGTGCTCGGCGGTGTTCAGGCCGTGGAAGTCGCCGATGACGGCCTGGATCGGGGCGACGATCAGGAGCATCCACATCGCCATCGACAGCATCTTGCGCACGGCCGGATTGTCGCGCCGGCGCAACAGCTGCCAGGCGCCGGTGGCCCCGACGATCAGGGCCGTGGTGAGATAGGCGGCCACCACCATGTGCATCAGCCGGAACGGGAAGGAGGGATTGAAGACGATCGCCAGCCAGTCGGCCGGCACCATGCGCCCGCCTTCGATGGCATAGCCCTGGGGCGTCTGCATCCAGCTGTTGGCGGCCAGGATCCAGGTGGCCGAGATCAGGGTGCCGATCGCCACCATGCAGGTGGCCACGAAATGCAGTTGCGGGCCGACCCGGTTCCAGCCGAACAGCATCACGCCCAGGAAGCCGGCTTCGAGGAAGAAGGCGGTCAGCACCTCGTAGGACAGCACCGGCCCCATGATGCTGCCGGCGAACTCGGACATGTTGCTCCAGTTGGTGCCGATCTGGTAGGCCATCACGATGCCCGACACCACGCCCATGCCGAACATGACGGCGAAGATCTTCAGCCAGAAGTGGTAGAGGTCGACGTAGACCTGGCGCTTCGTGCGCAGCCAGGACATTTCGAGGACGGCCAGGTAGCTGGCCAGGCCGATGGTCACTGCGGGAAAGAGGATGTGGAACGACATCGTGAATGCGAACTGGATGCGGGCCAGATCCAACGCCGATAGGCCGAACATGAGCACTCCTCGTGATCTGCGGTGTCCAGAATCTAGCACGGTTGGACATGCGCACAATTGGCAACCTGGCCACGCCTTGACGCCCTGTACAGCTGCATCGCCTCGAGCTATTGCACGCACTCATCAGCCTTTTCCAGCCGGACAGCGACAGGTCAAAAGACTGGGGCGCGGTGGCAGACCGGACTATAATTCCCGTATTGACCGCGACTGTTCGAGGACCGATGACCCAAGCCCCCTCTTCCCCTGCCGCTTCTCCGATCAGCATCAAGGCGCTGAAGGCCAGTTGCAGCGCCTGCAGCATGCACCAGCTGTGCCTGCCGATGGGCCTGGAAAACGCGGACATCGACCGCCTCGACAAGATCATCGGCCGCCGCCGGCGCCTGGAGCGCGACGAGCGCCTGTACGCCATGGGCGAGCCCTTCCGCAGCCTGTACGCGGTGCGCTTCGGCCACTTCAAGACCTACCAGGTGAACGCGGCGGGCGAGCAGCAGATTACCGGCTTCCAGATGGCCGGCGAACTGCTGGGGATGGATGCGATCAGCGGCGACCGCCACCATTGCGACGCGGTCGCGCTCGAGGACAGCGAGGTCTGCGAAATCCCCTTCTCGCGCCTGGAGGAACTGTTCGGCGAAGTGCCGGCCCTGCTGCGCCACTTCCACCGCATCATGAGCCAGGAGATCACGCGCGAACAGAACGTCATGCTCCTGCTGGGCAATATGCGCGCCGAGCAGCGCTTCGCAGTCTTCCTGGTGAACCTGTCGGCGCGTTATGCCGCGCGCGGCTATTCCTCGACCAGCTTCGCGCTGCGCATGTCGCGCGAGGACATCGGCAACTACCTGGGCCTGACCATCGAAAGCGTCAGCCGCCTGCTGTCGCGCTTCAAGAAGCAGGGCTGGATCGCCGTCGACAAGCGCGAAGTCACCCTGCTCGAGCCGGCGCGCCTGCGTGCGATCGCGGCCGGCACCGAGCAGTGCAGCCCGATGGCGTGAATTCCCTGGACGCCTAGAACGTGACCTTGACCGACGGCGCGCTGCGCGTGGCCGGGCCGTGGAATACCGCTTCGATGTTGTTGCCGTCCGGGTCGATCACGAAGGCGCCGTAGTAACCCGGATGGTAGTTGCGCTCGCCGGGCGCGCCGTTGTCCTTGCCGCCCGCTTTCAAAGCCGCCTCGTAAAAGGCGTCGACCATGGCGCGGTCGGCGGCCTGGAAGGCCAGGTGGTGGCGGCCGGTCAGCACGCCCTGCGCCGCCTCGCTGTCCGGCGTCGAGACGAAGAGCTCGTCGGCCCAGAAATACCCCTCGCCCTCGCCGCCCATCGGCACGCCCAGCACCTCAAAGACGGCCGAGTAGAACCGTCTGGATGCGGGCAGGTCGCGTACGACGAGCTGGATGTGGTCGATCAGGCGTCCGCGGTGCAATTCCTGGGTTTCCATGCTGCGCTCCTTGTAGAGTGGTCGACGGAGTCCAGAGTATGCCTCAGTTGGCGTGACAGAGATGACGCGTGTTGAGAAGCGATCGGTGACAGGAAAGCTGGAGCGAACCGTAGGGTGGGCACCCCGTGCCCACGCGGACGCTTGCGTTGCGTCGCCGCGTTCAGTACCTGTGAAGCTGCGTCAAGGAAATGCGTCCCAATGCATATCCGGAACGCTTCCGCCTGCACGCTGGCAGCGCTATTCGGGCCGAAGCAGTCGATTGATCAAGCGTTCGCGTGGGCAGTGGGGCTGGCTAAATGCCAGCACCACAAAGTGCCCACCCTACGGTTGACGCTGGCAGCCGCAACATGCGCCGCGAAACGTCAACCGTTTGCCGGACGGATTACGCCTTCGCCTTTTCCTTCGCAATCCACTGGTCGACCAGCTGCCCCAGCACGTCCAGCGGCACAGAACCCGCGCTCAGCACCATGTCGTGGAAGCCCGGCAGCGAGAACTTGTCGCCCAACTCCGCCTTGGCCTTCTCGCGCAGTTCGACGATGCGCAGCATGCCGATCATGTAGGCCGTGGCCTGGCCCGGCCAGGCGACGTAGCGGTCGACTTCCTCGACGTTGATGCCGTAGTCGACCGCCTGCTGGCGCGTCCAACCCTTGGTGTGCAGGCCGGTATCGACGACGAGTCGGCGGGCGCGGAACAGTTCGGAGCCCAGCGCGCCCAGCAGGCCAGGGACGTCATCTTTATACCAGCCCTGCTCGACCGCCAGGCGCTCGGTGTACAGCGCCCAGCCTTCGCTGTGCGCGCTGCCGCCGCTGAAGATGCGCTGGCTGCGGAACTTCGGAATGCCGGCCAGCTCCTGCTGGATCGCCAGCTGGAAGTGGTGGCCCGGCACGGCCTCGTGGTAGGACAGGCTGCGCATGCGGATCATGCTGAAGGTCGGGCCGCGCATCGGCACCCAGAACACGCCTGGACGGCTGCCGTCCGGCGCCGGCAGGCTGTAGTGGGCGGCGGCCGAGGCTTCGGTCAGCGGCGGTTCGCGGCGCACTTCGACCGGCGCGCGCGGCTTCAGGTTGAACAGCGACTCGCTGCGGCGCTCGGCGTCCTTGACCATCTCGGCATACTTCGCCAGGATCGCCGGGCGCGGGTCGCCCTCGCCCTTGGGCTGGAAAGTGGCGTCGAGCTGCTTCATGCGCTCCTCGATGCTGCCCTCATTGAAGCCGAGCGAACGCAGGTGCTTGTCCATCTCGCCTTCGATGCGCGCCACTTCGCGCAGGCCGATCGCGTGGATCTGCTCCGCCGTCAGGTTGGTGCTGGTGTAGTTCGCCAGCGCGCGGTTGTAGGCAGCCAGGCCGTTCGGCAGGCGCGAAATGCCGGCGACGTCATCCGTCTTCGGGTGCAGCTCGGCCATGAAGGCCTGCACCCGGGCGTAGGCCGGACGGACCTTGTCCTCGACGATGCGGGTCGCACGGGCGATCGCGGCGGTGCGCGCCTCCGGCGCCAGGTCCTTCAGCGCCGCGGTGCGCTGCACCAGCGAGGTCACCAGCACGTTCTCGGCGGCCGAAGGCTTGAGGAAGGTGTCGACCTGGTACTGGGCGCGCTCGAGGATGAAGCGCGGCGGGATCATTTTCTTCGCGGCGGCGGCGCGGGCGCGCGCCAGCGCCTCGTCCATGCGGGTGCCGACCTGCTCCAGGCGCGCCAGGTAGCTGTCGACATCCGAAGCGCGGCGCATCGGGTGGGTCTGGGTCATGAAGTTGACCAGGCTGACCTGGGCGCCGCTGAACTGCTGGAACACGAAGCCGTGGTCCTCGAAAGGTTCGTTCGCCACCGTGTTGGCCAGCGACCAGCGCATCACCGCCGCCGAAATGCGCTGGGTCTCGTCCAGCGGGCCCGCCATCCACTTGTCCAGGCGCGCGATGCCCTCTTTCGCCTTGGCGATCATCTTCTTGCGCTGGGCCGGGGTTTGCGGCGTGAGCTGGCGGTCCAGGGCGTCCTGTTCGGCGCCGCTGAAGTACTGGGTGGCGGTGGCGAACTGCGGATTGCCGCGCACCCACTCCTGGGCGAACTGGTCGGCCCATTTGTCGAAGGCAGCGTTCGGTTTGACGGCTGGCGCCGATGCTGCCGCAGCCGGGGCGGCGAGCGCGGCTTGCGGAAGGACGGCGCCGGCGATGGCGAGCGGAACGAACAGGGAGGCGATGGCGGTGCGCAGGATGCGCTGGGAGCGTGCGGGCATGGGTGTCTCTTCTAGTTAGTCGTACGGCAAATTGCCGTGACGAAAATCTAACATGGAAGAGTTAGGGAAGGACAGTCTTTACAGCTGCGGTGCGCGGGGTGGAATCGGACGTCGAATGCGCCGGTCGGGTTCGTAGGGTGGGTTCTTGAACCCACGCCGTTTCATCGGCCGTGTTTCCGCGGCGCCTACAGTATCGTAGGGTGGACTCCCGAGTCCATGCGGTATGGGGCCGTCGCTTACCCGCACCGTTTATCGTGGCCCGTGGCGGTCGTGCCGTCGCCGACACGCGAACGGTGAGACCGCGTGGGTTCGAGAACCCACCCTACAACACCCCGTCCGCTGCGATCCGCAATCCGGCATCCTTCCCCGGACTCCAGCCGCGCGCCAGGCGCCACTGCCTGCCCTCGCCTTCGACCACGACATGCCAGTGCGTCATCTCCAGCCCCGGCACACCAACGCTGAAGTTGCCGTAATCGTCCGGCAGCGCTTCCAGCACGAGATCCTTCTGCGGCTGGGTCGGGTGCGCGAGGTGGATGCGAAACGGCGCCAGCATCGGCCGCCCGAAGCTGAGCAGGCGCCCCGCCAGCGTCGCGGCTTGCGCATCGAAGCGCGCATCAAACACCAGCTTCAGGCTGGTGGCGGCGCGGTCCCGCCGCAGGTCCTGGTTGATGGCCTTGCCCTGCTTGTAGTAGTCGTCCACCACCATCGCGTCCGGCTGCCGCAGCGCCAGCCAGACGGTGACTGCGGTGGCCAGCATCACTGCGACAGGACCCAGCATGATGAACCAGGGCCAGCGGTGGCGGTACCAGGGCGCCGAGGTGGGCAAAACGGTTTGCATGATCCTCTCCTTTAGCGCGGCACGATGAAGGCCGCTTCTTCCCGCACGGCGACACCGGGATCGTCGAGCGCGGTGACGGTGAATTCGATGCGGTGCGAGCCGGCCTGGCCGGCGCCTTCGGCGCGCACCCGCACCGGCACCGCACGCGTGCTGGCGCCGTCGAGGGCGACCACGTCCGCATCGACAATCTGCGCGCCGGCCATGCCGCTTACCCCAAGCCGGAACCGGCGCGGCGTTTCGCTCGTGTTCATCAGCTGCAGGCGGTAGACGTTTTCGATACGGCCATCCTCGGCTTCGCGGCCCATCGAACCGCGGTCGCGGATCACGTCCACCTTCAAGGGTGTGCGCAGCGCCAGCGAGGACGTCATGGCCGCGACCAGCAGCCCGAGCACAGCCGTGTAGACCAGCACGCGCGGGCGCATCAGCCGGCGCCTGACCCGGGCGGTGCCCCAGCCTTTCGCCAGCGCGTTCTCGGTCGCGTAGCGGATCAGGCCCGCGGGCTTCCCGACCTTGTCCATCACGCTGTTGCAGGCGTCCACGCAGGCGGCGCAGCCGATGCATTCGTACTGCAGGCCGTTGCGGATGTCGATCCCGGTCGGGCAGACCTGCACGCACATGCTGCAGTCGATGCAATCCCCTACCCGCTCAGCGGACTTGTCGCCGGTCACGCGCAGTCCCGGGCGGCGCGGCTCGCCGCGCGCACGGTCGTAGGTGACGATCAGGGTGTCCTTGTCGAACATCGCGCTCTGGAAGCGGGCGTAGGGACACATGTACTTGCAGACCTGCTCGCGCATCCAGCCTGCGTTGCCGTAGGTGGCGAAGCCGTAGAACAGCACCCAGAAGGCTTCCCAGGGGCCGACGCGCCAGCCGGCGATCTCCTGCATCAGGCTGCGCACCGGCGTGAAGTAGCCGACAAAGGTAAAGCCGGTCCACAGCGCCACCGCCAGCCAGGCCGCGTGCTTGGCGCCCTTCTTCCAGATCTTCTCGACCGTCCAGGGCTGGCGGTCGAGGCGGATGCGGGCGCTGCGCGCACCCTCGATCTTGCGCTCGATCCAGAGGAAGAGTTCGGTGTAGACGGTCTGCGGGCAGGCAAAGCCGCACCACACGCGTCCGGCCACGGCGGTGACCAGGAACAGGCCATAGGCGCAGATGATGAGCAGGCCCGCCAGGTAGATGAAGTCCTGGGGCCAGAGCACCAGGCCGAACAGGTGGAACTTGCGCGTGCCCAGGTCGAACAGCACCGCCTGGCGGCCGTTCCACGCCAGCCAGGGCAGGCCATAGAACAGGAGCTGGGTGAGCCAGACGCAGGCCCAGCGCAACGTGGCGTAGCGGCCCTTGATCTCGCGCGGATAGATCTCCTCGCGCGCGGCATACATCTTCACGACCGCTTCATGGGGGGCATTCATTTTGACGCTACCTTGTTCTCTTCAACCGTACCGGACGCGGGATTCGACAGGCTCCACACGTAAGCCGCCAGCACGTGCACCTTGGGTTCGCCCAGGAATTCGCCAAAGGCGGGCATGGTGTTGGTGCGGCCCTTGCGGATGGTCTCCATGACCGTGTCGGCGCTGCCGCCGTAGAGCCAGACCTTGTCGGCCAGGTTGGGCGCGCCCAGCATGGTGTTGCCCTTTCCTTCCGCGCCGTGGCAGGCGGCGCAGGCGGCGAACTTCGGCTTGCCGAAGGTGACCTTCACCGGGTCGGCGGTCAGGCCCGACAGGTTGCGCACGTAATGCGCGACGGCCTCGATGTCCTTGTCCGAGCCCAGCGCCGCGCCCATCGCCGGCATCTGGCCGATGCGGCCCGCCATGATGGTCTTTTTAATGGTGTCGGGCTCGCCGCCGTGCAGCCAGTCCGTGTCCGTCAGGTTCGGGTAGCCCTTGTTGCCACGCGCGTCGGAGCCGTGGCACTGGGCGCAGTAGTTCAGGAACATGCGTTCGCCGATGGCGCGCGCCTGCGGGTCGGCCGCGACTGCCTTCAGGTCCTGGCTGGCGTAGCGCCCGAACAGCGGGCCGAAGTCGCTTTCGGCCTGCTTCAGCTCGGCCTTGTATTCGCCGGTGGATGCCCAGCCGAGTTTACCCGCATAGCTGCCCAGGCCCGGGTAGAGCACCAGATAGCCGATGCCGAACAGGATGGTGAGATAGAACAGGCCCATCCACCAGCGTGGCATCGGGGTGTTCAGCTCGGTCAGGTCCTCGTCCCAGACGTGGCCGGTGGTTTTCTCGGGCTGGCCATCCTGGCCGATCTTCACGCGAAAGCGCGACTGCGACCACAGCAGGATCGCGCAGCCGGCGATCGAGGCGATCGTGATCAGGGCGACGTACCAGTTCCAGAAGCCGGAGGTGAAGTCAGACATGGTCTTTCTCCTCGTCGGCAAAGGGCAGCGCGGCGGCGCGGTCGAAGTCGCTGCTGCGCTTGAGCAGGAAGGTCCACAGCACGATGCCCATGAAGGTGGCAAAGGAGACCACCGTCATCACGCTGCTCGCGCTGTCAAAGAGTTGTTCGATAGCCATGTCAGTTCCTCGTCTTGATCTGGGTGCCCAGGCCTTGCAGGTAGGCGATCAGCGCGTCCTGCTCGGTCCTCCCGGCCAGCTCGGCCGGGGCGTTCTTGATCTCTTCCTCGCCGTAGGGCACGGAAAGCGTCTGCATCGCGCGCATCTTCGGCACGATCTCGGCCGGGACCAGTTTGGTCTTCGCCAGCCACGGGTAGCCGGGCATGTTCGATTCCGGCACCACGTCGCGCGGATTGTCCAGGTGGGTGCGGTGCCATTCGTCGCTGTAGCGCCCGCCCACGCGCGCCAGGTCCGGACCGGTGCGCTTGCTGCCCCACTGGAAGGGGTGGTCGTAGACGAATTCGCCGGCCACCGAATAATGGCCATAGCGCTCGGTCTCGGCGCGGAAGGGCCGGATCATCTGCGAGTGGCAGTTGTAGCAGCCTTCGCGGATGTAGATGTCGCGGCCCGCCAGGCGCAGCGGCGAGTAGGGTTTCAGGCCGGCGACCGGCTCGGTGGTCGACTTCTGGAAGAACAGCGGCACGATCTCGACCAGGCCGCCGAAGGAGATCACCAGGATCACCAGGCCGATCAGGAGCCAGGGATTCTTCTCGATCCATTCATGGGTAAATTTTTTCATTGCGAATGACTCCAGTTTCAGGCGTGCGTCGGTACGCGGGTCTCGACGGCGCAGGCTTCGACGTGATCGGCCGCGTGCCGGGGCTTGTGCGGCTGCGGGATCGGCGCGTCCACATTGACGGTGCCGGCCAGCGTCTTCCAGGTGTTGAAGGCCATCAGGACCATGCCCGACAGGTAGAGGAAGCCGCCGGTGAAGCGGATCACATAGTAGGGATAGGTGGCCTTCACGCTCTCGGCGAAGGTATAGGTCAGGGTGCCGTCCGGGTTCACCGCGCGCCACATCAGGCCCTGCATCACGCCGGCGATCCACATCGACGCGATGTAGAGGACGATGCCGATGGTGGCGACCCAAAAATGCGTTTCGACCAATTGCATCGACCACATCTGTTTTTTCCCGGCCAGGCGCGGGACCAGGTAGTAGATCGAACCCATGGTGATGAAGCCGACCCAGCCCAGGGCGCCGGCATGCACGTGGGCGACGGTCCAGTCGGTGTAGTGCGACAGCGAGTTGATGGTTTTAATGGACATCATCGGGCCCTCGAAGGTCGCCATGCCGTAGAAGGAGAGCGAGACGATCAGGAACTTCAGGATCGGGTCCGAGCGCAGCTTGTGCCAGGCGCCCGAGAGCGTCATGACGCCGTTGATCATGCCGCCCCAGCTTGGCGCCAGCAGGATCAGCGAGAACACCATGCCCAGCGACTGGGTCCAGTCCGGCAGCGCGGTGTAGTGCAGGTGGTGCGGGCCGGCCCACATGTAGGTGAAGATCAGGGCCCAGAAGTGCACGATCGACAGGCGGTAGGAATACACCGGGCGCTCGGCCTGCTTCGGGATGAAGTAATAGATCATGCCCAGGTAGCCGGCGGTGAGGATGAAGCCGACCGCGTTATGGCCGTACCACCATTGGATCATGGCGTCCTGCACGCCGGCGTAGACCGAATACGACTTGAAGGCCGAGACGGGGACGACCGCGCCGTTGACGATGTGGAGCACCGCGACCGCGATGATGTAGGCGCCGAAGAACCAGTTCGCCACGTAGATGTGCTGGACCTTGCGCTTGACGATGGTGCCGAAGAAGACCACCGCATAGGCCACCCACACCACCGTGATCAGGAGGGCGATCGGCCACTCGAGCTCGGCGTATTCCTTGCCGCGCGTGAAGCCCATCGGCAGCGTGATGGCGGCCGCCACCAGCACCGCCTGCCAGCCCCAGAAAGTAAACGCGGCCAGCCTGTCGGAGAACAGGCGCACCTGGCAGGTACGCTGCACCACGTAATACGAGGTGGCGAACAGGCCGCAGATACCGAAGGCGAAGATCACCGCATTCGTGTGCAGCGGACGCAGGCGGCCGTAGGACAGCCAGGGGATGTCGAAGTTGAGCGCGGGCCAGGCGAGCTGCGCCGCGATGAAGACGCCGGCGGCCATGCCGATGACGCCCCACACGACCGTGGCGACGGCAAACTGGCGCACGATCTTGTAGTTATAGTTTAGACTGCCTTCCAAGTTATTCTCCCGATGGATTGACTGCGATCACAGCCGGGAGAGTAGTTTTCTGGACCTTAAAAATCCTTGATGTGAATCAAAATGTTCAGTTTCACTCAGGATAGGACCGTAGGGTGGGCAGTTTGTGGTGCTGGCATTTAGCCAGCCCCACTGCCCACGCGGAACGATGCGTCGTGTTAGCGGGTCAAAATGCATTACGTTAGCGTTACCCGGATGGACACGCCGCGGAGCGAATCGTCGAGGCCGCCGGTTCAAGGATGAACATGTAACGCGTGGGCACGGCGTGCCCACCCTACGGTCCAATACATCGACAGGAAAATCCCATGCCCATCTCGCAATCCCTGCACGACGAAGTCTCGAAACGCCTGCAGCAAGCCCGTGAAGAAACCCTTGCCACGGTCCGCGCCCGCACAGACACCGACGGCGACACCCCGCCCCAGATCAGCCCCGGTGCCCACATGGCCATCGGCGACGATGCGCCCGAAGCCGAAATGACGGCCCACGACGAACAGCATTTCGCCGACCACGAAACCGCCCTGCTGCACGAGATCGACGCCGCCATCGGCCGCCTCGAATCCGGCGGCTATGGCATCTGCGTTTCCTGCGGCTGCGACATCCCGGAAGAGCGCCTGCTGGCCACGCCCACGGTGCAGACCTGCATCCAGTGCCAGGACCGCATCGAGAAGGAAGGCCACACGGGGCGCGGGCCGACGATGTAGCGCACCCCCTGCTCAGTCGCTGCCCCCCGGCGCCTGGCAGCGCTGGCCGACATCCGTGCCGAGCACGAAGTTCCTGACCGCTTGCCGTGCGCAGCGGTCCGTCCACAGGACGAAGTGTCCCTTGCCCGCGGCCGTGTACAGCCGGACCGCTCCGGCCTGGCGCAATGCGCCGATGTGGCGCAGGGCCGCGTCGTGCGGGGTCTTGCCGTCGCGGTCGCCGTGGATGACCAGGGTCGGCGGCAGGCGCTGGGGCAGTGCCGCAAACCACCGGTCGCGCTTGTACAGCGGCAGCGGATTGGCGACGGCATGACCCGGCAGGCTGCTGGTGAACAGCAGGCCGGCCTCTTCCCTTTCCACGTCGGCGGCCGTGCGTCCCGGCCTCAGGTTGTTCTCCGAACCGGTGATGAGGATCACCAGCGGCATCGACGGCGGCGACTGCGCGAAGCCGCCAAAGCTTTCAAAAACGCAGAGATGTGGTGGAACAACTCGCGCGCGCAAACCCGCAGCCGTCCGGGTAGTGCACCACCGCCTTCAGGGCGCGCGGTCGTCGTCGCGCAGCACCCGCAGCGCCGGGCCTTCCAGGTCGTCGAACTGGCCGCTGTCGGCGGCGCCGAAGAAGACCCAGATCGCCACGGCGACCAGCACCAGGCTCAGGGGAATCAGGAGATACAGGGCTTCCATGCTATTTCCTCAGACGCAGCGCGTTGAGCACCACGATGGCCGAACTGGCCGCCATGCCGATGCCCGACAGCCAGGGATTGAGCAGTCCGGCCGCCGCCAGCGGAATCGCGGCCAGGTTGTAGACGCTGGCCCAGGCCAGGTTCTGGCGAATGATCGTCAAGGTGCGCCGCGCAGTGTCGGCGGCCTCGACCAGCGGCAGCAGGCTGTCGCCGAGCAGCACGCCGTCCGCATGCAACTGGGCCAGGGCCGCGCCGCCGCCCATTGCGAACGAGACGTCGGCGCCGCGCAGCACGGCGGCGTCGTTGATGCCGTCGCCCACCATCGCCACCACGGCGCCCTGCCCCTGCAGCCTGCGCACGAAGTCCAGCTTCTGGTCCGGCAACTGCCCGCCTGCCGCGACCTTGACGCCGAGCTGGCCCGCCACCGCCTGCACCGCATGCGCTTCGTCGCCGCTGAGCAGGACCACCGTCTTGCCCGCGGCTTCGAAGCGGCGCACCACTTCGGCCGCTTCGGGCCGCAGGCCGTCGGCGATATCGAAGCGGGCCAGCCAGGCGCCGGCTTTGGCCAGCCAGACCGCGCTGCCCTCGCCCGGATCGCCCAGCGGCGCCGTGCTGCCGGCCAGCGCCGCGACAAAGGCCGCGCTGCCGAGACGGTAGCGCACGCCGTCGACCTCGCCTTCCAGTCCCTGCCCGACCGTGCAGGCGGTGCCGCTTGCCCGGGCCGTTGTCGACGGCGCCGCGGCGCGGATCGCCTGGGCCAGCGGATGCGCGCTGCCCGCCTCCAGCGCCGCCGCCACGGCCAGCGCCGCCTCCGGGGCCATGCCGCCGAAGGCGCGGGCCGCGCGCAGCACAGGACGGCCCAGGGTCAGGGTGCCGGTCTTGTCGAACACGACGTGGGTGGCGCGCTCCAGGGTTTCCAGCGTGTGCGGGCTCACCGCCAGCACCCCGCGGCGCAGCAACTTGTCCGTGGCCGCCGCCAGCGCGGTAGGCGTGGCCAGCGAGAGCGCACAGGGACAGGTCACGACCAGCACCGCGATTGCCGCCGGCCAGGCGCGGCCCGGGTCGATCATCTGCCAGCTTGCAAACACGACGACGGTCAGCACCAGCAGGGCCGCGACCGACCAGGCGGCCACGCGGTCCGCCCACAGGGCCAGCGCCGGCCTGCCCTGCCCCGCCTTCTCGACCAGGCGCACCAGCAGGGCCAGCGTGCTGTCGCGCGCCGCCGCGGCGACGCGCAGCACCACCGCCTGCGCCACGTTGACCGCGCCGCCGGGCAGCGTGTCGCCGGGCCCCAGGCGGCGGGTGCGGCTTTCGCCGGTGAGCAGCGACAGGTCGGCCTCGGTCTCGCCCTCGACGATGACGCCGTCCGCCGGCGCCGCCTGGCCCGGTGCGACCAGCACGACGTCGCCCGGCTGCAGGCTGCCGGCCGCCACCAGTTCGGTCGCGCGGTCAACCGGATAGCCCGGCATGCGCAGGCTGGACGCCGGCATGCCCTCCTGCAGCGCTTCGAGCGCACCGGCCGCGCGCCGGCGTGCCAGCAGCTCGAGGTAGCGGCTGCCCAGCAGCAGGAAGACGAACATCGTGATCGAATCGAAATAGACCTCGCCCCGTCCGTTGACGAGGGCCGCGGTGCTGCCGGTGAAGGCGGCGGCGACGCCCAGCGCGACAGGCACGTCCATGCCGGGCAGGCCGCGGCGCAGGTCGCGCCAGGCGCCAGCGAAGAATGGCAGCGCCGAATAGCAGACGGCCGGCAGGGTCAGGAGCAGCGAAGCCCAGCCCATCAGCGCGGCCATGTCGGCATCCATCGTGCCGTCGGTGGCCATGTAGACCGGCACGGCGTACATCATCACCTGCATCATCGACAGGCCGGCAACAAAAAGTTGGCGGAACAGCGTGCGCCTCGCCCGTTCCAACTGCTCGCCATGGCGTTTCGCGTCGTAGGGATAAGCGGTGTAGCCGATCGCGCGCAGGGCGCGCAGGATGTCGCTCACCTTGCACTGCGCCGGATCCCAGCGCACCTGCAGGCGTTCGGTGCTGACGTTCAGCAGCGCCTCCTGGACGCCGGGCAGCGCCTGGATGCGGCGCTCGATCAGCCAGACGCAGGCGGCGCAGCGGATGCCCTCGACCGTGAAACCGCCCTCGCCCGTGTTTTCCACGCTGTCGAACAGCGCCAGCTCGGGCGCATCAAGGCTCTCGACAGTAGCGCCATAGCCGGTCCGGGTCTCGTAGTAATCGGTGCAGCCGGCGTCGACGATGGCCTGGGCCGCGGCCGCGCAGCCGGGGCAGCACATGGCGCGTTCGGCGCCGCCGATGGTCGTGCGCCAGTGGCGCTGCGCAGGGAGCGGCAGGCCGCAGTGGAAGCAGCCGTCCCGCGCCGGCGCATGCACGGCCGCGTCTATCGCATCCGCTGCCGTACCGTCTCTCATGGCGCCCCCCCCGTGGTGACGCACAGGGTGTGCAGCCAGCTCGCCGGCAGTCCACCCGCCGCGCGCAGCAGGCCGAGCACACCGAAGGCCAGCACCACGGCGCCGCAGGCGATGCGCACCGCCGGCAGGCGCAGCCAGCCGCGCAGGCGCGCCCCGGCCAGGCCGAGCGCCAGCATCATCGGCAGCGTTCCCAGACCAAAGGCGAGCATGGTCAGGGCGCCCGAGGTGGCCGAACCGCTCAGCATGGCGGTCACCAGCACGCTGTAGACCATCGCGCAGGGCAGCCAGCCCCAGAGGGCGCCCGCCGCGAACATGCGGCCCGGCGTGTCGGGCGGACCGACGCGCTTCAACTGCGGCTGCACGCGGCGCCACAACCACTGTCCTCCTCGCTCGACGTGGGCGATGCCGGACCAGGCGCCCATCAGGTAGAGGCCCATCGCGACCAGCATCAGGTTCGCAAGCCAGTAAGCGGCGGCCTGCAGCAGGGGCAGGCCCGACAGCGCGCCGGCGCCCTGCGCGGCGCCACCCGCGATCGCACCGGCCGTCATGTAGCTGGCGATACGCCCGAGGTTGTACGCGGCCACGTTCAGGCTGGCTGGCGCAGCCGCCACCGGACGCAGGGCGATGGTCGTGGTGCCGGCGCGCGGCCGCGGCGGCGCGAACGACAGCGCGCCGACGATGCCGCCGCACATGCCGGCGCAGTGGACGCTGCCGAGCAGGCCCACCACGAACACGGGAAACAGGCTGACGCCCATGGTGTCAGACGGTACGCGAGTAGCGCGGCATGGACGTCGGCGCCGCCAGGTAGCGGTCGAAGACCATGCAGACGTTGCGGATCAGCAGGCGCCCGCGCATCGTGACCGAGATCCAGTCGCCCTCCAGGGTCAGGAGACCATCGCGCTCGAGATGGCGCAGCACCGCCAGTTCGGCCGCGAAGTACTGGCCGAAGGCGATCGGGAAGGCCTGCTCGATGGCCGGCATCGACAGCTCGAACTGGCACATCAGCTTCTGGATCACGGTGCGGCGCAGCAGGTCGTCCATGCCGAGCGCGATGCCGCGCACGACGGGCAGCTCGTTGTTGTCCAGCGCCTCGTAATACGCTTCCAGGGTCTTCGCGTTCTGGCTGTAGGTCGCGCCCACCGCGCCGATGGCCGAGACACCGCAGGAGACCAGGTCGGTGTCGGCATGGGTCGAATAGCCCTGGAAGTTGCGGTGCAGCCGGCCCTGGCGCTGGGCCACGGACAGGTCATCAGTCGGCTTGGCGAAGTGGTCCATGCCGATGTAGACATAGCCGGCGTCGGTGAGGCGCTCGATGCACAGCGCCAGCATGGCCAGCTTCTCGTTCGACGAAGCCATATCCGCTTCGAGAATCCGGCGCTGCGGCTTGAACACGTGCGGCAGATGGGCGTAGTGATAGATCGAGATGCGGTCCGGGCTGGCGTCGATCACCTTGTCGATAGTGACCGCCATGCTTTCCAGGCTCTGTTTCGGCAAGCCGTAGATCAGGTCGATGCTGACCGAGCGGAAGCCGGCGTCGCGCGCGGCCCGGATGATGGCGCGTGTCTCCGCCTCGGGCTGGACGCGGTTGACGGCCTTCTGCACCTCCGGGTCGAAGTCCTGCACGCCCAGGCTGATGCGGTTGAAGCCCTGGCGGCGCAGGCTGTGCACGCGTTCCGTGGACACCGTACGCGGATCGACCTCGATCGAGTACTCACCCGCTTCGTCGGGCGCGAATTTGAAGTTGCGGCGCAGGTGGGCCATCAGCTCGCCCATCTGTTCGTCGCTCAGGTAGGTCGGCGTGCCGCCGCCGAAATGCAGCTGCTCGACCTCGTTCATGCCGGCGAAGAGCCCGGCCTGCATCGCGATCTCGCGCCTCAGGTAGCCGAGGTAGGTCGCGGCCTTCTCGCGGTTTTTCGTGACGATCTTGTTGCAGGCGCAGTAGTAGCAGACCGTGTCGCAGAACGGGATGTGCAGGTAGAGCGAGAGCGGCCGCGCGCCCCGGGTGCGGACCGAGGCGACGGCATGCAGGTAGTCGCGGTAGCTGAAGGTGTCGACGAAGCGGTCGGCGGTCGGGTAGGAGGTGTAGCGCGGGCCGTTCTTGCTCAGGCGCTTGACGAGCTCGGGGTCGAATTCGACGGTGTTGGCGGCAACGACCGGAGGGATGCGTCTGGACGCGAACGGGATTTCCTGGTGAAGCATGTTGAGTGACTCCTGCTGCCTGCTGCGCCGCAGGGTGCGGCACAGCTCGATAGCAGAAGTCTATTGATGCACATCAGCAAAATCCTTGACTTGCATCAAATGCGGCGGACACAGAGGCACTCCCGGGCAGATCGGCATCATTCGGTCCCCGCCCGGGCGGGGCATCGGCCACGCTATTCCCGGCCCAGCTTGAACACCGACAAGGCCTGCCCCAACTGCGCCGCCTCCTCCGCCACGTTCGCCGAGGCGCCAGCCGACTGCTCGACCAGCGCCGCATTCTGGCGCGTGATCGCATCGAGTTCCGCCATCGCCGCATTCACCTGGGCGATGTCGCCACCCTGGGCCCGGCTGGCCTGGGTGATGTCGTGCATGATGGTCGCGGCCTGCTGCACCGAAGCGACCACCTCGCGCATGGTCCGGCCGGCCTCGCCCACCAGCGCATTGCCCTGGCCGACCTTGTGCACCGAGTCGTCGATCAGGGCCTTGATCTCCTTGGCGGCGCCGGCCGAGCGCTGGGCCAGGCTGCGCACCTCGCCGGCGACGACGGCAAAGCCGCGGCCCTGCTCGCCGGCGCGCGCGGCCTCGACCGCGGCGTTCAACGCCAGGATGTTGGTCTGAAAGGCGATGCCGTCGATCAGGCCGATGATGTCGACGATGCGCGTGGCCGAGGTGCTGATCTGGCCCATGGTGCCGCCGACGCGGTCGACCGCCTCGCCGCCGCGGCCGGCCACGTCGGCCGCGGTGTCGACCAGGCCGTCGGCGCGCTGGGCGCTGTCGGCGTTGCGGGTGGCGGCGGCGGCGATCTGGCCGAGGCTGGCGGCGGTCTGTTCGAGGCTGGCGGCCTGGGCTTCGGTGCGGCCGGCGAGGTCGGTATTGCCGGCGGCGATGTCGCGCGTCGCCTGTTCGATCGTGCTGACGTTGCCGCGCACGTCGCCGACGATGGCGCGCAGGTTGATGTTCATCTGGCGCAGCGCCAGCAGCAGCTGGCCCATCTCGTCGTCGCGCCCGACCTCGACCGAATGCGACAGGTCGCCGCCGGCCAGCGCATACACCGTGTTGGTCGCATGGCGCAGCGGCGCCACGATGCTGTGCTGCAGGTGGGCCCAGGCGGCCAGGGTGCCGAGCGCACCCAGGCCTGCAAGCGTGCGCCACAGCGCGCCATCGACCACGACGGCCAGCAGCGCCAGCAACGCGGCCTGGGCGCCCATGGCCAGGCCAAGGCGGCGGCCCAGCGGCAGCCGGCGCAGGCCCTGCAGGTGTCCGGCGAAACCGGTCTTCACGGCCTGGCCGCCACGGATCGCCAGCTTGCCCTGCTCGCCGGCGCGGAGTGTGCGATACAGCGCGTCGGCGGCCTCGATTTGGGCACGCGCCGGCGTGGTGCGCACCGACATGTAGCCGATCACCTGGCCGCGCTCCTTGACCGGGACCACGTTCGCGACCACCCAGTAGAAGTCGCCGTTCTTGCGGCGGTTCTTGACCATCGCGGTCCAGGGCCGGCCCGACTGCAGGGTGGACCACATGTCGGCGAAGGCTTCCGGCGGCATGTCTGGATGGCGCACGATGTTGTGGGCCTTGCCCAGCAATTCTTCTTCGCTGAAACCGCTGACCTCGACGAAGCTCGGGTTGACGTAGGTGATGCGGCCCTTGGTGTCGGTCTTCGAGACGATCGACTGGCCTTCTTTCATCCGGTATTCGATGCCGGTGACCGGCAGATTGGTACGCACTGCGCTCTCCCTTGTTTCCTTAAAGCAAAATTTGAGGGCGATTGTACGCGAGCACAGCGCGCCGGCCGGCAAAACTTGCCTGAACCGCAAGGGCGCGTGGACCTGCAGAGGCCGCTTCGTACCATAAGCGCAACGCAAAATGCAGAATGATAAGATTGCTGGATGGACAACCTTACCCACTCCCTCGCCGGCCTCGCGCTGGGCGAACTGACCCATCGCCTGCTGCCGGCCGAACCGGATGCAGCACGCGCCAGCACCCGCCGCCGCCTGCTGCTCACCTGCGCCACACTGGCCAGCAATTTCCCCGACCTCGACCTGGTGCTCACGCCGCTTGCGCCCGAGCCGCTCGGCTACCTGCTGCACCACCGCGGCCATACCCATACCCTGCTGTACGCCCTGCCCCAGGCCCTGCTGCTGCTGGCGGCGCTATGGCTGCTGTGGCCGGCCGCGCGCACCCTGCTGCGCACCAGTTCCGCGGCCCGCACCGGCCTGTTCGCCAGCATCGTCCTCGGACTGCTGCTGCACTTCGGGATGGACGCGATGAACGTCTACGGCATCCATCCGTTCGCGCCCTTCGATCCGCGCTGGTTCTACGGCGACATGGTGTTCATCGTCGAGCCGGTGTTCTGGGTCGCGCTCGGCACGCCCCTGGCGGCCCATGTGGCGCGGCCCTGGCTGCGGCGAAGCTACCTGGCGCTGCTCCTGCTGGCGCCGGGCGCCTTCACTCTCTTCGGCTTCCTGCAATGGGGCTCGTTCGCCGCCCTGGCCGCGATCTGGCTGCTGGCAGTCTGGCTGACCCGGCGCGCGGGCGAACGCAGCGCCCTGGTCGCCGGCGTGGCGGTCGTGCTCGGCTTCGTGCTGGTGCAGGCGGGCAGCGTGCAGCTGGCGCGCGAACGGGTCGCGGCGGCCCTGCGCCAGGGCGAGCCGGGTCTGCGCATCCTCGACACGGCGCTGTCGGCCTTTCCGGCCAACCCGCTGTGCTGGACCGTCATCAGCGTCACCGGCAGCGGCGACGACTACCGGGTGCGACGCGGCGTACTGAGCCTGGCGCCGCAGCGCAACCCGGTGGCGGCCTGTCCCTTCAAGATCCACGGCGAGAACGTGGGGCAGGCGCCGGGCGGCCTGGCCTGGGCCTGGGAGGAGCGCGGTTCGAAAGCGCGCCTGCAGGCGCTGCGCGCATCCGACTGCCGGGTCGACGCCTGGCTGCGCTTCGCGCGCACGCCCTCGCTGGCCGGCGGCTACGCCACCGACGTGCGCTATGGTCCGCATGGCAGCCATAACTTCTCGACCCTGCCCTATGCGGCCCAGGCGCAGGCGGGCATGCCCTGCCCGTCGCCGCTCCCGCAATGGGGCTATCCGCGCGCCGACCTCCTCGACCTGCACCAGGACAGCGCCACGGTCAAGCCCTGAATATTGACGAGTTGGTAACAAGATACGGGGCATTCAATTGTCGGGTGTGCAGCTTGCGTGATGCGGTATGCTTACCGGCGGTTACAGACAGCGCTGGCGTGAGCCGGCAACTGCCGGCGTGTCCTGCGCCGCTGCCGGACCGGATTCAGGAGATTGGATGACCCCGAAGCGCCTACTTTGCATTGCCGCCGACAAGCCTGCCGCCGCCGCGATGCTGCAGACCGACCTGCCCGGCTGGGAGATCCATACCGTCGGCAGCCTCGACGAAGCCAGCACCGCACTGCGCCAGGAAGCGTATCTGGTCGGCCTGCTGATGCACGTGATCGGCGCCCGCCCCCACTCCGGGCTCGACCGCTTCCTGCGCCAGCACAGCCAGGTCCAGTGGGTCGGCGTGCTGCGCGCCGAGACCCTCGTCATTCCTGCCTGCCGCGACCTGGTCGCCGACTACCTGTGCGACTACCACACGGCGCCGCCCGACATGCGGCGCCTGGCCGATACCCTCGGCCACGTGCACGGGCATGCGCTGCTGCGCGCGTCGCGGCCGCGTCCCGGCTCGCCGCCCTCGGCGCTGATCGGCAGCTGCGAGACCATGCAGCGCCTGCGCGGCCAGGTCGAGCGGGTCGCCAAGGTCGACGCCCCGGTGCTGATCTGGGGCGAAAGCGGCAGCGGCAAGGAACTCACTGCCCAGGCGATCCACCGCCAGTCGCTGCGTTCCACCGGGCCGCTGGTGCCGATCAACTGCGGCGCCATCGCGCCCAACCTGATCCATTCCGAGCTGTTCGGCTACGAACGCGGCGCGTTCACCGGCGCGGCGCGCGACAAGGTCGGCCTGATCGAATCGGCCAACGGCGGCACCCTTTTCCTCGACGAGATCGGCGACCTGCCGAAGGACCTGCAGGCGAACCTGCTGCGCTTCCTGCAGGACAGGACCATCATCCGCCTGGGCGCCACGCGCGCCATTCCCGTCGACGTGCGCGTGATCTCGGCCTCGCACGTGAACCTGCAGCAGGCGGTTGCCAGGGGTGACTTCCGCGAAGACCTGTATTACCGGCTGTCGGTGCTGCCGGTCACGGTGCCGCCGCTGCGCGAGCGGCGCGAAGACCTGGTCGAACTGGCCGAGCACTTCTTCCATCTGCATGCGGCCGATCGGCCGGCGCGCCTGAAGGGTTTCAGCAGCAGGGCGGTCACCGCGATCGCAGCCCACAACTGGCCCGGCAACGTGCGCGAACTGATCAATCGCGTGCGGCGGGCGATGGTCATGGCCGACGGCAAGTGGATCGAGCCCGACGACCTCGACCTGGCAATGCCCTCGCCGCCGATCGAGGCCATGCTCGACGATGCGCGCTGCAGCTCTGAGCGCCTCGCGATCCGCGCCTGCCTCGACCGCAGCGGCCAGAACGTCAGCCGCGCCGCGCGCGACCTGGGCGTGTCGCGCACCACGATGTACCGGCTGCTCGCCAAGCACGGCATGCGCCCCTGAGTCTCCGCGCTCCCTTCTTCCTCTCTTGGCGCCGGCATGCCGGCGCTTTTCATGCGTTCCAGGCTTGACCGTTCCAGGCCGACGGCGGGCTTCCTTTGTACGTGTAGGAATGCGAGCTGACCTGTTGTCAGTACGGACTGTCACATGACGTATGCACCGCGGGTGGACACTTCCTCGCAGGAGTGTCCATCGCCGGTCTCGCGCGACGGTACACAACTGTTCCACTTCCGTTACACCCACCACGCATTAAATTCCCGACAACAATGTCTATTCGCAATTATCGAGTTTCCCAGTGGATTTATACTGTGGTTTCAACAACTTGCGGATATTTACCCCACTGTGGCACTGGTCTTGCATAAGCGAGGACAGCTGGTACGACTGCCAGTCGGAACTCAACCACACACCCTAGGGGAATTTTGCATGAACAAGACCTTGCTCGTTACCGCCCTGTCGCTGGCCTTCGGCCTGAACGCCCACGCCCAAACGACGGACCCCTCCACCGATGGTTCGACCGTCACCACGACCCGCACTGTCGACAACTCGAACCAGGGCAACGATTCGTCGACCCGTTCGGACATGAACAATGACTCGTCGACCACGACGACGACCCGTACCGTCGACAACTCGAACCAGGGCAACAACTCGTCGACCAACACCTCCGACAGCTCGAACCAGAACAACGATTCGTCGACCACCACGACCACCCGCACGGTCGACAACTCGAACCAGGGCAACGACTCGTCGATGCGCGACAACTCGAACCAGAACAACGACTCGTCCAGCCGCGACAGCTCGGGCCAGAACCGCAGCTCCGGCGCGTCGACCGCCAGCGCCATGGGCGCGGCATCGGCCAACAATGGCGGCAGCGCGACCTCGAGCTTCGCGAATTCCTTCAACACCTCGAGCGCCACGGCGACCAGCTCGCTGAGCGGCGCCGTCACCGGCAACGCGATCAGCAACATCGGTAATGTCGCCAACAACACCGGCGGCGCAAATGGCGCCGGCGCGACCGGCGGCGCGGGCGCCGGCGGCTGGGGCGGCAATGCCAGCGGCGACGGCGGCCGCGGCGCGGCCGGCAACGGCGGCCAGGCGGCTTCGGGCTCGACCGGCGGCAACGCCACGAGCGGCAACGCCCGCAACGGCGAGGCGATCGCCGGCTCGGCAACGGGCGGCGCAGGCGGCGCGGGCGGCGCAACCGGCAGCGCACAGAGCGGTTCGGGTGCGGCTGGCGGCGCGGGCGGCGTCGGCGGCGCGGGCGGCTCGAACGGCGACGTCGCGGGCGGCAACGGCGGCAACGCCGGCCGTGTGCTGGCGGGCGCGGGCGGCTCTGGCGGCGCAGCCGGCTCGGCCACCGGCGGCGCGGGCGGCAACGGCGCCGAAGGTGCGATGGGCGGCAGCGGTGCAGCCGGCGGCAACGTGATGGTCGGCGACGCCTCGGCCAACGGCGACGCGCGCGGCGCGGGCGCCACCGGCAGCGGCAACCTGGCCGACAACAGCGGCGGCTCGGGCACCCCCGAAGCAGGCGGCAGCGGTGCATCCGATGGCGGCACCTCGTCGAGCACCGGCGGCTCGGTGACCGGCGCCAACAACACCGCATCGGCCGGCACCGGCACGGGCGGCGCAGGCGGCGCGGGCGCGGCCGGCGGCAGCGGCGGCACGGCCGGTTCGGGCGCCATGGCCTCGACCAGCAGCGGCGCCGGCGCAGCGGGCGGCACGGCCAGCGGCGGCACCGGCGGCGCAGGCTCGGGCGGCAGCTCGACCGCGGGCAGCGGCGCGGCGGGCGGCGCCGGCGGCGCGGGCGGCAGCACCGGCCTGGCCTCGAACACCTCGGGCTCGGGCGCGGCGGGCGGCTCGGGCACCACCGGCTCGGCCACCGGCGGCACCTCGACCTCGGGCAGCGCGACGGCCGGCAACGGCGGCGCGGGCGGCACCGGCGGCACCGGCACCGGCGGCATGGGCGGCGCAGGCGGCACCAACACCGCGGGCACCGGCACCGGCGGCGCGGGTGGCGCGGCCACCGGCGGCAATGGCGGCACCAACACCGTCACCGCAGGCACCTTCGACATGTCCAACACGATGTCCAGCGTTGGCCAGTCGGCTGCCGGCGTGATGGTGATCAGCCAGAACAACGGCTTCTCCTCGCTGATCCAGCAAAGCGTCAACGTCCAGTCGAACCTGGCCGTCGGCCCGTAATCGCGGCGCTGCCGGGCGGTCCGGCAGCAAAGCAGGATCGGAAAGCGTAACAAAAGCAGCAACAAAGGAAGCAGACAAGGCGTGGACTGCTGCACCCGGAGGTGCGGCGGTCCCACGCGGACCAGGAGAAACGATGAAAACGATTTTTGCACACGCGCGGATGCGCCGTGCCTGCGCCCTCGCCTTCGGCCTCGGCCTGGCAGGCCAGGCCTGGGCCGCCGAACCGCCCCTGCTGGAGGCGCGCGACCTCACCGGCGTGCCCGCGCGCGAAGACCTCGCCCAGGCCTTCGCCCGGCCTGCCGAGATCAAGGCAACGCCGAACATCGGCGGGGAAGCCGTCGCCGCCGTCGACCTCGAACGCCTCGAGCACGAGCGCGGCAAGGCCGACACGGTCCTGAACGACACCAAGCTCAACGGCGACGTCGCCAACAACAGCGCCGTCAACGTCAACACCGGCTCGAACACGATCGACGCCGGCTCCTTCGCCAACATGTCGGGCATTCCCGTCGTGATCCAGAACAGCGGCGCCAACGTGCTGATCCAGAACGCCACCGTCATCAACCTGCAGTTCCAATGAATCCATCCACCGTCCTGTGCGCCATGGCCCTGCTGCTGGGCGCCGCCAGCGCCGGCGCGGCCGAGATGGCGCTGCCCAGCGGCATGCGCATCGGCATGCCGGTCAAGAGCATGAAGGACCTGCGCTTCCAGGCCACGCTGCGCCAGCAGTACGACTTCAGCTGCGGTTCGGCCGCGCTGGCCACGCTGCTGACCCACCATTACGGGGCGCCGACGAGCGAGCAGGACGCCTTCCAGGCCATGTTCCTCAGCGGCGACCAGCAGAAGATCCGGCGCGAAGGCTTTTCGCTGCTCGACATGCAGCGCTTCCTGAAAAGCCGCGGCTATACCGCCAACGGCTTCCAGCTCCCGCTCGACAAGCTGATCGAAGCGAAGCTGCCCGCGATCGTGCTCATCTCCGACAAGGGCTACCACCACTTCGTGGTCGTGAAGGGCGCCGAGGACGGCCGCATCCTGCTGGGCGACCCCTCGCGCGGCACGCGCAGCATCGCGCGCGCGCGTTTCGAGGAGATGTGGGCCAACCGCATCCTGTTCGTGATCCACGAGGGCCCGAACACACCCGCATTCAACCAGGCCGCCGACTGGCGCAGCGCGCCGCGCGCCCCGCTCGGCGAAGGCGTGAACCGCGCCATCGATACCACCTACACGCTGCCGAAATTCGGTCCTGGCGATTTTTGAGGAAACACCACCATGCGGCTCCCCCTTGCCTTCTCCCTCCTGCTGGCCCTGCCCGGCGCCCACGCCGCCGACGGTCCGCCCGGTGCGCCGGTACGGGGCGTACCGGCGGCCGCTGCTCCACTGTCGCTGTTCAACGCGGCCAACGCCGTCGGCAGCGGCGCTTTGGACGAGGCGCGCGGCGGCTTCCTGGTCGCCGACGGCCTCACGGTCACGCTCGGCATCGAGCGCATGGTCACCATCAACGGCGACGTCGTCGAGCGCAGCGAGCTGCAGCTGGGCGACATCGGCAAGCTGGCCCAGGGCAACGGCCTGGTGTCGAGCGAAGCGCTGGGCGAACTGCGTTTGATCCAGAACGGCGTGGCCAGCGCCCTGCGCGGCGACGCCAACACCTCCCTGCTGGGCGGCACCATCATCCAGAACACCCTGAACGACCAGTTGATCAACAACCAGACGACGATCAACGCCACCGTCAACACCGCCGGGATGTTACGTGCGCTCAATTTCGCAGAAGGATTGAATAATGCTTTGTCAACAGCCGTGGCGCCCCGCTGACGGTGTTTCGAACATGGAGCGATTTATGCACACCTTCCCGGCACCCTGTGTCGGCGCGCTCATCGTGAGCGCGGCCTTTTGCGCCCTCCCGGCGCAAGCGCAGTCCGTCGCCCCGTCCGTCAATGAACTGGTGGAACAAGTCAAGGCGATGCGCCAGCAGCTGGAAGCCCAGCGCGCACGCATCGATGAACTCGAGCGCGATGTACGCAGCGCGCGCCAGGCGCAGCTTCCACCTGCGCCTGCGCCGGCCGCGCCCGCCCTGCCCGTCAGCCTGGACCAGCTCGACGCCACGCGCGGCGCCGGCATGGGCCCGGCCAACGCCGCGGCGGCTTCGCCGCTGGCGGCCGGGCTCACGGTCCCCGTCCCGGCAGCCGACCTGGACCTGCTGCGCGGCACCGGCGGCGCCGGCCAGGCCAGCGCGGCGCAGGCCTCACCGCAACATCCGCAACGCATTGCTCCGCAAAACGGCCAGCGCAACGGCCAACAGAATGCGCAACAAGGCGCGCAACAGGGCGCCCAGGCCAGCCAGCTCGCGCAGCAGCCGGCCCAGCCCGCGCGGCCCGCCGTGCCCCAGCCGGCGGCGCCGGCGGCCCCCGTCGGAGGCCCGGCGAGTGCGCCGGCCGCCGGCACCAATACCGCCGCCGTCGGCCGCGCGCCGGAAAGCCGCACGCCCGAGGTGGCGCCGATCTTCGAGCAGCCCGGCGTGCTCACGCCGCGCGGCAAGTACGTGTTCGAGCCGGCCATCCAGTACGGCTATTCGTCGAGCAACCGCGTGGCCCTGGTCGGCTACACGGTGATCCCCGCGCTCCTGATCGGCCTGGTGGACGTGCGCGAGGTGAAGCGCAACACCACCACCGCCAGCGTCACCCTGCGCCGCGGCCTCACCAACCGCTTCGAGGTCGAGGCCAAGCTGCCCTACGTCTACCGCAGCGACGCCACCGTCAGCCGCGAAGTCTTTACCGGCACCGCGGTCGAACGCGCGTTCGAGACCAGCGGCCACGCCGTGGGCGACGTCGAACTGGCGGCCCGCTACCAGCTCAACGACGGCGGCGTCGACAAGCCCTTCTTCATCGGCGGCCTGCGCTTCAAGTCGCGCACCGGCAAGGACCCCTTCGAAGTCATCACCGATTGCACCCGCCGCTGCATCGGCGAGAACGTCACCGGCAGCGGCCTGCCGCTGGAACTGCCGACCGGCTCCGGCTTCTATTCGCTGCAGCCGAGCCTGACCTGGCTGTTCCCGTCCGACCCGGCGGTGTTCTTCGGCAGCTTCAGCTACCTGCACAACTTCAAGCGCAGCAATGTCGAACGCACCGTGCTGGGCGGCGAGAAGGAGCCGCTGGGCGAGGTGGCGCCGGGCGGCGTGTTCGGCTTCAATTTCGGCATGGGCCTGGCCCTGAACGACAAGGCCTCGTTCAGCGTCGGCTACGACCACAACTCCGTCGGCCGCACCAAGCAGGCCGGCCGCGCCGTGCCGGGCTCGGTGCGCACCCAGCTCGGCACGCTCCTGATCGGCTACTCCTACCGCTTGAGCGACAAGAGAACGCTCAGCGTGGCGGTCGGCGCCGGCCTGACCCGCGATACGCCGGACGTGACGCTGATGCTGCGGGTGCCGATGTCGTACTGAGTACCGGGCCGGCGCCACCGTGTGTGGCGGTGATTGCCGGCGGCGGCGCAAGCGGAGAAGCTTGCGCCGCTTTTTTTTTGCCGAGGAGACGCAGGCCTGGCGACAGCGGGGCGCGTGCGGGCGCGGCCTTGCGAATGCGGGGCGCCATTTCTGGCTGAACGCGTGGACGGCCGCACGCCTGCCTTACCCCGGCTTCCGGCTCCCCGCCCCTTCGCTCGCGATCACCGTGCGGAAGAAGTCGAGCAGCGCCGGCACGTGGGTGTCGAAACAGAATGCCGTGCGCGCGGCCAGCACCCGTTCGCGCGTGGCGCCCATTGCCTGGCGGTCGCGCAGGCGTGCGGCCAGTTCGGGAATCGTCCGGTAGAACACGCCGATGCCCAGCTTCTGCGCCAGCGCCTGGGTGGCGACGATGGCACCGGCGTTGTCGCGCTGGATCATCGGCAGGCCGCCTGCGGCCAGGGTCGCCAGGCGCGCCGGGTAATTCAGGTCGTCCCAGTTGGCGCGCCGCAGCTCGCCGCCGTTGACGCTCTCGAAGGCGTGCAGCCAGCCGGCGTCGTAGCGCGAAAATTCGGGCACCCAGCGGTCCTGGTCGACGTTCGGATGCAGGTGCAGGTGGCGCGGCGCCAGCGTGCGCGTCCTGTCTATCCATGCGCGCCACTGGCCCTGGGTGTAGTCGCCATAGAAGTGCAGGTGCACGTCGTGCGCCGCCAGCTCGGCCACGGTGTGCGGATGCAGGCCGATCGGGCGGCCCGGCACCACGGTGTGGAGCGCGTCCCCGCCGGCGGACAGCAGGGCGGCGTGCTCGCCCGCGAACCAGTGCCGGCGCGGCAGGTCGCCGTCGAGCACGTGCGAGGGACGCGTGTGCGACAGGCCGGGCACGACGGTGTCGAACCAGTCGCGCATTTCCGGGCTGCTGAAGATGCGTCCGTCGGCGCGGCGGTAGAGGTCGACCAGCTGCGGCCAGGTCCCTTTCTCGAGGCAGATGAAGGGGCCTTCCTTGAAATGCCAGGCAAAGGGAATGCCGGGCGTGGCCAGCATCACCTCGTGGACGAAGGGCACGGCCTGCCAGTTCAGGAGGCCGTAGATGATATCGGGCTGCAGGCGCGCCACCGCCTCGCGCCAGCCGGGATACGGCAGGTCTTCCACCTGCCCGAAGGGCAGCGGCCCGACGGTGTTGTACCAGTAGGGGCGGCGCATCCACAGGCCGTACAGGGCGTGACCGCGCTCGGCCAGCGCCAGCACGCGGTCGGCGTTGTAGGCCAGCTCGCCGACCAGCAGGATCTTCAGCCCGCCTCCCGGCCCGTCCTGCGCCGGATTTGCAGATTCCTGCGCACCTGCCGGCGCTGCCGCCTGCGCGCGCGCCGCGCGGTACTGCGCCGCTTCGTCGACCGCATTGCCTTTCGTCGAGTGAAAGCGCAGCGGTCCGGCCACGCGGTAGCGCTGGCGAAAGGGGTTGAGGCCGCCCTCGGGCTCCTGCATCAGCTTGTGGCGCTGGTCGGGATGGTCGACCCATTCGCAGCTGACGGCGCCCGTGTGGACGAGCTTCCCGCGTGCGCGCAAGCGGGTCCAGAACAGGCGGTCCAGGTCGTCGGACTCGAGTTCGGCGCGCTCGATCCAGCGCAGGTCGCAGCGCCGGTGCATGCATTGCACCAATTGCAGCCATTGCCCGGGCAGCGCGCCCTCGCTTTCGCGGTTGTAGTGGTGGCGCATGGCCGCCACCGCCAGCACGGCGCCGCTGTCGTGCTCCAGCAGCGAGGCCAGCCGGGCCAGGTGTTCGCGGTAGAACAGGTCGTCGCTCGGCAGGTAGGCGACCAGGGGCGCGCGCGCCAGCGACAGGCCGGTATTCAGGGTGCGTCCCAGGCCTTCGTTGCGCTCGTGCGCGACGAGCCGCAGGCGCGGGTCTTCCAGCCAGGGCGCGAGCACCTCGCGGGTGTCGTCCATGCTGCCGTCGTCGATGACGATGGCTTCCCAGTCGGCGAGCGTCTGGGCGAAGAGACTGTCCAGCGCACGCGGCAGGAAGGCGGCCTGCTCGAAGGTCGGCACCAGCACGCTCACGCGTGGTGGTGCGCCCGTGTCGGCGTGCATGTCAGCGCTCATGGCGTCCCTCCCGCGCCGCAAAGGCCTCATTCGGCCAGGGGCAAGGCTCCCGGCAGGGAGGAATGATGCTGCGATCGGTCGGCTGTGTGCTCGCTTCCATGGGCGGCGCCTGGACAGGGAATGCGACCAAGCTTACGGCCCGGCCTCGCTTGCGGTTTGTGCAAAATCAGCCGTTGTTACGGAACTGTTCAGTTATATGACGTTCCAACTTGACATACTCGTGCAAGTCAATGTCAACCGGCGAGAACAGCCGGGCGTAGTCGCTAGGGATGGCTTTGCTTCTTACGCGCACGGTCCTGACGCTACACCAGTCATGGTCGCAGACGGACGGGACCTCCTCCACCCCAACAGTATGAGGTGAGCTTATGCAAACGCCCGAACCATTAGCAAAACTGATGAAAGCTGCGAACTTTGCCCTCGAACTGGCTCGTCTTCCGGTGGCCCAGCTCTGTTTCGAACGCCGCCTGAACCCGGCGGCCATCCCCGATGTCTACGCCAACTTCACGCGTCCGCACCCGCGCTACAAGGTGTTCGGCAACAAGGCCATGGGCGCCGCCCTGATCGACCTCAGCCGCTTCGACACCCCCGCATCCTATCTCCATGCCGTGCGCCAGCACGGCCATGCCGGCCACCAGAGTCGCAAGGCGACGGCGCGCGGATACCGGCTGCAGCGCATCGACCGCAACGAACACCTCGACGAAATCCATGCCATCCACACTTCTTCCCCCGAACGCCAGGGGCGGCCAATGGACGCCTCTTACCTGACGCGCAGGAGCGCCTATCCGCACGAACCCCACTGCGAGTGCCACGGCGTCTTCGATGCCGAAGGCCGGCTGGCGGCTTACTGCAATGTTGCCCTGTACGGCAATTTTGTCGCAACCGACCAGCTGATGGGCTATAGGGGCAACGACGGCATCATGTATCTGCTGTTGTCGCACATTATTTGCGGGCTCATCGAAACGCGCCGCGTCAACTGGTTCATGTACGACACCTGGTTCGGGGCCCAGCACGGCTTGCGCGAATTCAAGCGCCGCGTCGGCTTCCAGCCCTACCGGGCGCGCTACCGTCTTGTCTAGCCAACATTCTTCGCTTGTTTGTTTACACTGGACAGTGCGCCGTTGTCGTTTCCATACGTCAACGTTCAAAAATCCTATTTCCCGGTTACGTGTCCTGATAGACTGCGAAGCTCACACTCAGCCGGACGATGTGTCGAAAGAAAAAACACACACGGCGAGGCCAGCGCCGGACGGCCCAGGCGCTCATGGCTGCTGGCGCAATAAAACAGAAACTAGGGGAAAGCATGTCCAACCGTCAGGTTCGTTCGAACCTTACGCTGCTGGCTGCCGCCATCTCGGGCCTGGCCTGGGGTGGTGCGCAGGCACAAGTAGTACCGGCCGCCGATGGCGGCCAGATCCAGGAAGTTGTCGTCACCGCGCAACGCACCGCGGCGCCGGAATCGAAGACGCCGGTGGCCTTGTCCGTGCTCAGCGGCGCCGCACTGGCCAAAGCCGGTTTAAGTCGTCCATCCGACCTTGCCGCCCGCCTGCCCGGCGTGCACCTGGACGGGGCCGCCGACGGCCTGAGAATCACCATCCGTGGCGTCAGCAATGCCGACGCGACCGAGAAAGGCGAGCCCTCCGCCGCCTTCATGCTGGACGGCGTGTACATCGCCCGTCCGCACAGCCAGAACCTCGACTTCCTCGACGTCGACCGCGTCGAGGTGTTGCGCGGCCCGCAGGGCACGCTGTACGGCCGCAACACCACGGCCGGCGTCGTCAACGTGATCTCGCACCAGCCCGGCGACAGGCTCGAAGGCGCCGTCGGCGTCGAGCTCGGCAATCACAATAGCCGCAAGGCGGACGGCGTGCTCAACCTGCCGGTGAACGATGCGCTGGCGCTGCGCGCGGCGGTGGCCGTGAACCGCCGCGACAGCCTGCTGCACAACGCCCAGGGCACGCCGCACGAACTCGGCCTGGACCGCGACGACCGCGCCGCGCGCCTGTCAGCCCGGCTGCGCATCGGTGGCGACGCCTCCCTGCTGCTGCGCTACGACCGCACGGTCCAGCACGACAACAACGACGTGATCGTCCCGGACACGAATTTCTACCGCGGCGTCGAGACCGGCAGTCCGGTGCCCTACGACGCCGGCACGAAAGCCCGCCTCACGAACGCCTTCGTGCCGCCGAACACGGTACCCGAGCAGGGCCACAGCCGCCGCGACACCCAGGGCCTGTCGGCCCAGCTCGAATGGAAACTGGGTCCGGCCACCCTGCACTACCTGGGCGCCCACCGCCAGTTCGATCACGACTTCCTGGTCAACTACTACTACCGCATCGTGCCGGGCTACGCGCTCGGCGTGCGCCAGTTCTTCGAAGGCGAGTACGAGCAGGATTCGCACGAGCTGCGCCTGGCTAGCGACGAGCGCGCCCCGGTGTCGGCCCAGGCCGGCGTCTACTGGTTCCGCGAAGACATGACGCAGCTCGCGACCTTCCGCGACCTGGAACCGATCGGCCTGCCGCCCTACTACGTGTTCCCGGCCGGTCCCGTGGTCTCGAAGAGCCGCGCCGTGTTCGGCCAGGCCACCTGGCGCGTGCTGGACAACCTGCGCCTGACCGCGGGCGCGCGCCGCACCGAGGACGAGAAGTCGCGCATCGGCTCGACCAACCTGCAGGCCGGGCCGGTGTTCAATCCTGGGACGGACTTTGCGATGCCCAACGCCGCCGCGCTGGAGCAAGGCAAGACCACCTGGCGCCTCGGCCTGGAAGTCGACGCCGGTCCCTCCACGCTGCTCTACGGTACGGTCGCCACCGGCTACAAGTCCGGCGGTTTCAACGACGGCTGCGCGGCGGGTTCGCGCACGCTCGGAGTCGCGTGCCCGGCCATCATCGCCGTGCCCGCGGACACCCTGCTCTACCGCCCCGAGACGCTGAAGTCGTTCGAACTGGGCATGAAGAGCCGCTTCTGGGCCAAGCGCGCCAGCCTGAACCTCGCCGCCTACCGCTACGACTACAGCAACCTGCAATTGTCCGGCGTGACGATGGTGCAGGGCGTGCCGCGCTTCGTCACCAGCAATGCCGGGGTCGCCAGCGTCAAGGGCCTGGAAATCGAAGGCGCGCTCAGGCCGACGGCCAGCGCGCGCCTGTCCGCCACCCTCGCGCTGATGGACGCCCACTACGTGTCCTACAGCCCGGACGGCGTGCATTCCTGGGCCGGCAACAAGCTCGACCGCGCACCGAGCGCCGTCCTGACGCTCGGCGCCGAGCAGGGTTTCGCAGTGGCCGACGGCACCCTCACGGCCGGCCTGTTCTCGCGCATCTCCAGCGACTACCAGATCGGCATCCCGAACCAGCTGCTGCGCTATCGCGTGCCCGGCCGCAGCGAGACCGACCTGACGCTCGGCTATGCGTCCCCGGGTTCGCCCTGGAGCGTGCTGCTGCGCGTGCGTAACCTCGAGGACAAGGTCGCGCCGGTCACCATCGACAGCTTCGGCATGACCGTGCCGAGCGAACCGCGCTCGGTCGCCGTACGCATGGACTACCGCTTCTGATCACTCTCCCACAAGGGTCATGTCATGAAGTCCTTGCAGCGCCGGCTCCCCCGCATCATGTTCATCCTGCTTGCCCTGTCCCTCGCGCTTCTTGCGACGCGCGGACCGGGCGACACCACGCGGCTCCTGATCATCGGATCGCTGGCGATGTTCGCCTGTTGCTGGAGCAGCGCCATCCACTTGCCGGGTGCGCGCGGCGCTGCATATCGTCCTGATCGCCGGCGCCACCGGCTGGGCCAGCGAGGTGCTGGGCTCGCGCTACGGCTGGTTCTTCGGCCAGGCGGTGCATCGTTGGGGCCTGCCCCCGAAGGCGCCGAAGTGGATGAACGCGCTCGAACAGCGCCTGCGACCGGCGGCGTCGGCGCCGGCCCGTCCCGCGATGCGCGAACAGCGCAAGGCCGCATGATGGCGCGCCAGCTGCCCGGCCGGTCCTTCCTGCGCGCGGCCTGCGCAGCCCTGCTCCGTGCGCCGTTCCTGGCCATCCTGCCGCTGCTGGTCACGCTGCTGGGTTTCCTGCCGCTGTCCGCGCAGGCGGCGCAGCCGGTGCAGACGCCAGCCGCGCTGGTGCTGGACGACCGCGTCGGCGAAGTCGAGGCCTGGCCCGCCGTCACCATCCTGGCCGACCCCGGCGGCAGGCTCGATATCGATGCCGTGCTGGGAAGCGGCGCGCGTTTTGCACCGCCTACGCTCGCCTACGCCACCCTCGGCGTGCACAAGGACGTGCTGTGGCTGCGCATTCCGGTCACGGTACCGGAGCACAGCGTCGGGCGCTGGATCATGGCGATCGACTATGCGGTGCTGAACCGGGTCGAGATGTTCGTCACGGTCGACGGCCGCGTGCGCCAGCATGGCCTGGCCGGCAACCTGCAGCCGCTCAGCGAGGCCGCGCGCAGCACACGCACGCCAGCCCTCATCCTCGAGCTGGCGCCGGGAGAGCGCCACGACATCTACCTGCGCATCGAGAACACGGGCGCGATGATCCTGCCGATCCGCTTCGCCCAGCCGACCGTCTACCACGCCGCGGCCCTGGGCGAGCAGATGCTGCAGGGGATGCTCGCAGGCCTGTTCCTGTGCCTGGTGCTCTACGGCCTGGCCCAGTGGTTCAACCTGCGCGAGCCGCTGTTCGCCAAGTTCGTGCTGATGATTGTCGGGACCACGCTCTTCTCGGCCGAGTTCTTCGGCCTGGGCAGCCAGTACTTCTGGGGTAACAACGCCTGGCTCAACATCCACGCCGGCGGCCTGTTCGCACTGACCGCTTCCTGCGGCGCCTATCTCTTCGTGGAGCAGGCGCTGGCCCGGCCCGGCATGGACCGCACCTTCAGCCGCCTGATGAAGAGCGGCGCGGCGCTGTGCGTGATCGCCGCGCTGGCCTACGGCTTCGACCTGATCGGCGTCGACATGCTGGTCGCCATCGTTTCCACCCTCGGCATCATGCCGATGCTGCTCGGGTTGCCGGGCGCCTTCATGCGCGCGCGCCGCGGCGACCCGGTCGGCATCTACTTCCTGGTCGGCTGGACCATCAGCTTCTCCAGCTCCCTGGTGCTGAGCCAGATGATCAACGGCGCCCTGCCGGCGAACTTCTGGACCATGCATGCGCTGCAGTTCGGCAATGCGATCGACATGCTGATCTTCATGCGCATCCTGGGCCTGCGCACCAAGGCGATCCAGAGCGCGATGCTGCGCGCGGAAGCGGCCACGCGCATGAAGTCGGACTTCCTGGCCAACATGAGCCACGAGATCCGCACCCCGATGAACGCCATCATCGGCATGAGCCGCCTGGCGCTGAAGTCCGATCCGGACCCGAAGCTGCGCAACTACCTCGGCAAGATCCTGGGCGCCGGCGAACACCTGCTGGGCGTCGTCAACGACATCCTCGACTTTTCCAAGATCGAGGCCGGCAAGATGACGCTCGAGCGCGTTCCCTTCGACCTCAACGAGCTGCTCGAACACCTGTCGAGCCTGACCGCCATCAAGACCGACGCCCGCCGCGTCGAGCTGGTGTTCCGGGTCGGGCGCGGCGTGCCGGCGCGCCTGGTGGGCGACCCGCTGCGCCTGGGCCAGATCCTGATCAACCTGACCAACAACGCCGTCAAGTTCACCGAGCGCGGCGAGATCGTCGTCGCGGTCGAGGCGGCCGCACACGGTCCGGACGCCGCCACCCTGCGCTTTTCCGTCAGCGATACCGGCATCGGCATGAACGAAGCCCAGCTGGCGCAGCTGTTCCAGTCCTTCAGCCAGGCCGACGGCTCGATCACGCGCAGGTACGGCGGCACCGGCCTGGGCCTGTCGATCTCGAAGCAGCTGGTCGAACTAATGGAAGGCAGCATCGACGTCACCAGCACCCCCGGCGTGGGCAGCTGCTTCCGCTTCTCGGTGAAACTGGGCGTGGGCGAGGAAGCCGGGTCCGTGGCCGCACCCGGCGCGCCGTTGCAGCAGGTGCGCGTGCTGGTGGTGGACGACAGCGAGAGCGCGCGCGAGGCCCTGGTCGAAATGCTCGACGCCTTCGGCGTGACGGCGCACGCGGTGGATTCAGGCGAGCGTTCGCTGTCGCTGCTGGCCAGCGCCAGCGAACGCGGCATGCCGTACCACGTCGTGCTGATGGACTACATGATGCCGGGCTGGGACGGGGTCGAGACGATCCGCCGCATCCATGCCGAGCCCGGGCTGGCGGCGCCGCCGGCGATCCTGATGGTCAGCGCCTGCACCCGCGAGACGGTGCAGCAGCACGAGGGCCAGCTGCCGCTGCACGGCTTCCTGAACAAGCCGGTCGGTCCGGCCCTGCTCTACCACAGCCTGCTGCAGGTGCTGCGGCCGGAACTGGCCGGGGCGAACCCGCCGGCGCGCGTGGACACCGGCGCGCGCGAGCTGGCCAGGCTGCGCGGCGCGCGCGTCCTGCTGGTAGAGGACAACACCAACAACCGCGAGGTGGCGCTCGACTTCCTGGCCGCGGCGCCGGTGCAGGTCGAGGTGGCGGTGCACGGGCGTGAGGCCTTGCGCATGGTGCAGGAGCGCGACTACGACCTGGTGCTGATGGACATCCAGATGCGCGAGATGGACGGCCTTACCGCCACGCGCCGCATCCGCGCGATCGAGCGCCTGCGCGCGCTGCCGATCGTGGCGATGACCGCGCACGCGATGGCGGGCGACCGCGACAAGAGCCTGGCGGCGGGCATGAACGACCACATCACCAAGCCGATCGACCCGGAGCAGCTGCTGCGCGCCCTGCTCACCTGGATCGACCCGCAGCGCCTGGCGGGCCGGATCAACGCGGGCGCGCCGCTGCCGCGCGCCAGTCTGGCCGTGCCGGCCGTCCCGGTGGTGCTGCCCGCCATCGCGGGCGTCGACTGGGAGCTTGCCCTGGCCGGGGTCAACGGCCAGCAGGCGCGCCTGCTCAAGCGGGTGCGCAGCTTCCTCCAGGAGTACCGCCAGGCGCCGCGCCAGCTGGCCGACGCCCTGGCGGCCGGCAAGCGCGCGCCGGTGCAGGCGCTGGCGCACAACCTGAAGTCGAGCGCGGCCTATGTCGGCGCGCATGCGCTCTCGAGCCAGGCAGCCCAGGTGGAAGAAAAGCTGCGGGCCGGCGACGCCAAGGCGCCGGCGGCCCTGGTCCCGTCCCTGATCCAGGCGCTCGACACGGTGCTCGACGGCTTCGGCGAACTGGTCAGCCCGCGTGCGGCGCGCCCGGAAGCGCCGGCGCCGGCTGGCTTGCTGCCGGGCTTGATCAGGCGGCTGGCAGCGTGGCTGACCGACGACGATGCGCGCGCCCGCGACGCCGCCGGCGAGCTGCAGGCCCTGCTGCCGGGCCCGGAATACGCGGCCCTGGTCGGCGCCATCCATGCCGCGGTCGAGGAGCTGGAATACCAGGCCGCGCTGGCGCCGCTGGCGCAACTGGCGCAGGCGCTGGGCGTCGACCTGAAGGAACCTGCATGAGCCCGGAACCGCAAAAGGTCCTGGTCGCCGACGACGACGCCATCAACCGCGACGTCCTGTGCGAACTGCTGCAGCCCGAGTACACGGTGCTGCTCGCGAAAAACGGCGCCCAGGCGCTCGAACGCGCCGCGCGCCACGTGCCCGACCTGGTCCTGCTCGACGTCATGATGCCTGACATGAACGGCTATGAAGTCCTGCGCCGCCTGCGCGCCGCGCCCGCCACCGAGCATGTCTCGGTGATCTTCATTTCGGGCCTGGACCGTCCCGAGGACGAGGCCGCGGGCCTGAAGATGGGCGCCTCGGACTACATCGCCAAGCCCTTCAACGCCACCGTCGTGCTGGCGCGGGTGGCCCTGCACCTGCAGCTGGTGCGCCAGCGCCGCATGCTCGAGCACCTGGCGAACGTGGATGGCCTGACCGAACTGGCCAACCGCCGCCGCTTCGACGAGGTCTATGCGGTCGAGTGGCAGCGCGCACGCCGCACCGGCCAGCCGCTGTCGCTGGCCCTGCTCGACGTCGACTGCTTCAAGCAGTTCAACGACCTGTACGGGCATCCAGCCGGAGACCGCGCGCTGCGCGCCGTCGCCCGCGCCGCCGGTTCCCACATGCGGCGCCCGGCCGACCTGGCGGCGCGCTACGGCGGCGAAGAGCTGGTGCTCCTGATGCCCGACACCGACGCCGGCCAGGCCACGCACGTGGCAAACACGATCCGCGAAGCGGTGGCGCTGCTGGCGATCCCTCACGCAGGCTCGAGCGTGGCGCCCTGGCTCACCGCCAGCGCCGGCGGCGCCACCTTCGATCCGGCCGGCGGCGAAGCGGTCTGCGCCCTGTTCGAGGCGGCGGACCGGCATCTGTACAGGGCCAAGCAGGACGGGCGCAACCGCGTGGTGTGGCGCGGGAAAGCGTAAGGGCTCGAGGACTTCGGGCGGCCGGCGGGCCGCGCAGTACCGGCCGGAGGCGAATCGCGCGATAATACCGCCTTGCTCATGCCGCCCGCCGAAGGATCGATCGAATGGAACGAAACACACGACAGCGCAAGGCCATCCAGGAGTGCATTGCCGCTGCCGGACGCCCGCTCTCGCCGCAGGAAATACTGGAACACGCGCAAGGCGTGGTGCCGGGGATCGGCATGGCCACCATCTACCGCAACATCAAGGCCATGCTGGAGTCCGGCGACATTGCGACCGTGTCGCTGCCGGGCGGAGGCGACCGCTACGAGGTCGCCGGACACGAACATCACCACCATTTCCACTGCCGGGGCTGCGACAAGGTGTATGAAGTGCACGCCTGCCCGGGCGACATGAAGAAGCTCACGCCCGAGGGCTTCGTGCTCGAGTCGCACGAACTGACCTTGTACGGCTTGTGCAGCCAGTGCCGTTGAACAAGGTCCATTGGCGCGTCCATGCAGGCGTGATTTGAACGCGTGGACGGGGAACCCGTCCACCCTACGTCCTGCTGCCCGCCTTTCGTGTACTTCTCCCGTAGACCCGTAGGGTGGACCGGGCCACGATAGGCGGCTTTGCCGCCCACGCGTTCAACGATCAGTGCACAGCCCGCCCGTCGCCCTTGGCCGCCACGCAGCGCTTGCATCCACGATGATTGCGCAGGTGCGCCCCCACCAGCAGCACGCTGCTCGCGATCGCCAGCGCCGTTTCCGCGCCCTGGCCGTAGCGCGGGCCGACGAAGAAGACCGCAGCCAGGAAGCAGGCCAGGCCCAGCAACCCGAGCGGCAGCACGACCGGATCGCGGTGCGCCAGGTAGCCCGGCAGCAGGGCCAGCAGCACCGGCAGCGTCACCGCTGCGAGCAGCATGTCGTGGAAGGCGTGGTCGTGCCCGCCCAGGCCCAGCACCGGGAAGGCCAGCACCAGCAGCGGCGCCGCGACGCAGTGGACGAGGCAGAGCATGGAAGCGGCGATGCCCGCATAGTCGCCGAGCCTGATCAGGTTTTTCATCGGATTCTCCAGAATGTGAATGGCGCCCTGCTGCTGTGCGATCAGAACACCAGGCGCAGGCCGGCCGTCAGGTTACGGCCGGGCAGCGGCGCCGCGTTCTTGATGAAGGAGGTATGGTTGAAGGCCAGCTCGTCCGTCAGGTTGTTCACGCGCGCATAGAACTGGGCCGGCACGTTGCCGATGCGGGTCGTGTAGTGGGTGCCGATGTTGAGCATGTTGTAGCCGCCGGTCTCGCCCTCGTACCGGGCGACGTCGTCCTGGCGGCCGACGCGCACCAGCTCCACCATCCCGTGCCAGGACTGCCAGTCGGCGTTGAGCTTCGCGCCGAAGCGGTGCGGCGGGATGCGCGGGATGTTGCGGTTGGCGCCATCCTCGAAGCGGGCGCGCACCATGTCGCCGAAGACGGTCGCGCTGAAGACTGGCGAGAACCGGCGCCGCACCTCGCCTTCCAGGCCGGTGAAGACGGCGTCGCGCTGGGCGTATTCGACCAGCTGGAAGCCTTCGTGCTTATCCAGCGTGTTGGCGTGGATGTAGTTCTTCACGCGGTTGTGGAAAGCGCTCAGCGAGAAGGTGGTGGCGCCCGCGAACTTGCGCAGCGTGAGGTCGAGGTTGTTCGAGGTCTCTTTGCCCAGGTCCTGGTTGCCGATCTCGTAGGTGCTGGTGGCCAGGTGCACGCCGTCCGCATACAGCTCCTCGGCGGTCGGCAGGCGGTGGCTGCGCGAGAGCGAGGCGCGCAGCGAATACTGCGGGCTGAACTTCCAGACCGCGCCCGCCGCCAGCGAGGTGGCCCGTGCATCCGTGTCGCGTTGAATGTTGCTGTCCACCGCAATGTCCTGCCACTCGTGGCGGGCGGCCGCCTCGAAGCGCCAGTCTTGCCACTTGTATTCTTCGGTGACGAACACACCGTGCTTCTTCGTGACGGTGGCCGGCACATAGGCTTCCTCGCCGACCGTGCTGAAGTCGCGGCGGCTGGCCTGGGCGCCGACCACGCCGCGCCAGCCGGCCAGCGGCTTGTGCTCGAACTCGACGCGGCCGTCGTGCGCTTTATTGAAAAAGCTGGTCGCGACGATGCCGTCCTCGAGTTCGTCGTGGCGGTAGTCGGTGGTCGAGGCGCGCACGCGCAGCCTGGCAAAACCGGGGAGCGGTTCGCGGTATTCGCCGCGGATGTCCCAGCGGTCGCTGTCGAGCTTCACGACCGGCACTTCGCCTTCCTCGTGTTCGTGCTCGTGGTCGTGGCCCTCGTGGCCTTCCTCTTCCTCGTGGCCGCCGCAGTGCAGGTGGTCGCCGTGCGGGTGGCAGGAACCGAATTCGTGGTGGTGGCCCGGAATGCCGTATTCGGTGCTTTCCCTGGTGTAGGCCACGCCGATGTAACCGCGCTCGCCGATCCAGGACAGGCCGACGCTGCCGGTTTCCGTTTTCTTGAAGCTGCCGGGAACGCGGCCGCCCCCCTCGTTCCCCTCCCAGCCGCTGCCGACGCGGTAGGCGCCGGCGTCGCGCTTGACGCCCTCGGCGTGGACCGCCACGTTGCCCGATCCGCCGGTCAGCTCGAAGGCGCCGGTCTTTTCGCGCGCCACCGTGTTGGCGCGCAGCTCCATCGAGCCTTCGACCGGCTTTTCCGGCATCGCGGTAGGGATCTTGCGGTCCAGGATGTTGACCACGCCGCCCACCGCCCCGCCGCCATAAGCCAGAGCCGAGGGGCCGCGCAGCACTTCGATGCGCTCGGCCAGGACCGGCTCGAAGGCGACCGCGTGGTCGGGGCTGATGGTCGAGGCGTCCTGGATCTCGGCGCCGTCGGACAGGATCTTCACGCGCGGACCGTCCATGCCGCGGATCACCGGGCGGCTGGCGCCGGCGCCGAAGTGGCTGGAGGTGATGCCGGGCTGGCTGCCCAGGGTTTCGCCCAGCGTGGATTCGCGGGCGCGCACCAGTTCGCCGCCGCCGAGGGAAGTCACGGGCGTCACCATGTCGTCGCTCAGCACGCCCAGCGCGCTGGCCGAGATCACGACGGTGGGGATGCTGTCCGGATCGGCGTGGAGGCGGGAAGTGTCGGTCTGGGCGTGCGCGGCCAGGGGCGCGAAGGCCAGCATGATGGACAAGGTGAGCGGCGTGCGTTTGCAGGCGAAGTGGTGCATCGGACGGTTCCTTTATCGGATGGCGTTGAGTTCTTGTTGGGAGCGCGAGAAGCGGCTGGGCTAATTATAATGAGAATTCAGTATCATTAAAAGATGAGAATTCAAAATCATTAGCGAAAAAGACGAGCGTGTGCCGGCCAAGGACGCACGCGAGGCGACCGGACATGAAGGAAGCGGGATGGCGCGCCTGCGCCGGAAGGACCGGGAAGGCTGGCGATGCGAAGGAAAGAAACGGGACCTGGCCTCAGCCCTGCCGGCTCCAGCCCGAGACGATGATCGCCATGCCGCACAGGGCGATCGCCGCGCCGATCCAGTCCAGGGGCGACAGTTCGACGCCGTCGACGAAGCGCAGCCAGGCCAGGGCGGTGGCGACATACACGCCGCCGTAGGCCGCATAGACGCGCCCGCTCGCGGCCGGATGCAGGGTCAGGAGCCACACGAACAGCGCCAGGCTGGCGGCGGCCGGCAGCAGCAGCCAGACCGAGCCTCCCTTGCGCAGCCACAGGTAGGGAAGGAAGCAGCCGACGATTTCGGCGATGGCGGTCGCGACGAACAGCAGTGCGGTCTTCAGGATCATCGTGCGGCCGCCTTGCGGTGGGCGTCGCGCAGCGCGCGCAGGGCCACCCCGATTAGGTCTCCCGCGCTGAGCTCGGCGTGCAGCTGCATCGCATTGCCGTAGGTGAGCTCCATCACTAGCGCGCCCAGCACCAGCGGCGCCACCGGCGAACGCCCTTCCGGGAAGATCCTGGCCAGGCGCTCGCCGACCGCCGTCCACTGCTCGTCGAACAGGCGCGTATGACGCTCGAACAGTGCGGTGTCGTTGCGCGCCAGGCGCGTCAGGTCCAGCACCAGGAGGCGCAGGTCGGGCTCGTGCCGCAGCCCGCTGGCCCACTCGCACACGGTGGCGATCGCCGTGTCGGCGTCGGCAGCCGCATCCAGGCGCCGGCACAACTCCTCGGCCTGGCCGCCTGCATGGTAGTCGAACAGCTCGAAGAACAGCTCGTCCTTCGAAGCGAAGTTGGAATACAGCGCGCCCTTGGAATAGCCCGCCTCTTCCGCGATGCGGTCGACCGAGGCGCCGGCGTAGCCTTCGCGCGCGAACACGACCGCCGCCGAGGCCAGCAGGCGCTCGCGGGTCTGGGCCCGGCTCTGCTCGCGCGTCAGGCGGGCGGGCCGTCGGGGCAGGGGCTGGTCCCTGGTGGCGGTGTCGTGTTCGGTCATCATCCTCTGTTCCATTCAGGCCGGCGCCAGGGCCGGCAGGTCAATCGGCAGGCGCGATCAGGATGCGCCGCCTTCCAGCATCACGGTCGGGGTCACGGACATGCCCACCTTCAGCAGGCGCGCGGCATCCTGGCCCGGATCGATGAGAATCTTCACCGGCAGGCGCTGCACCACTTTCGTGAAATTGCCGGTCGCATTATCCGGTGCAATTGGAGAAAAGGAAACACTGCTGGCCGGCGCCAGGCTCGCGACATGGCCGTGCAGGGTCGTCCCCGGCAGCATGTCGACCGCGATGTCGACCGCCTGGCCGACGCGCATGCGCGCCAGCTGGGTCTCGCGGAAGTTTGCCTCCACATAGGCCGACTGCAGCGGCACCACGGCCAGCATGGCCGCGCCGACCTGGGCATAGGCGCCCACGCGCACGGTGCGCTGGCCGACCACGCCGTCGATCGGCGCATGGATCTTTGTGTACGACAGATGCAGTTGCGCCGCCTCGAGCGCGGCCCTGCTGCGCGCCACCTGGGCTTCACCCTGGGCCGCCTGGGCCTTCAGGATGTCGACCTGCTGGCGCGCGCTGGCCAATGCCGCGGTGTCGGCCTTGTGCTGGGCGGCGGCCGCTTCGGCCTGCGACTCGGCCTGCTGGCGGTCCTGCAGGGTGGCCGATCCGTCGGACGACAGGTCGCGGTAGCGCGCTTCGTTGGCGCGCGCGAACTTCAGGGTGGCGTTGCCGGCGGCGATCGCGGCGGCGGCGCGCTCGATGGCGCTGCCCTGCTGGGCGATGGCTGCGCGCAGGCGCGCCAGGTCGGCCTCGGCCTGGGCCAGGTCGGCCTTCGCCATGTCCACCGCCACAATGTAATCGCGGTCGTCGATCTTCGCCAGCAGCTGGCCCTTCTTCACCGCCTGGTGGTCCTCGACCAGCACTTCGGCCACGTTGCCGGCCACCTTCGGCGCGACCAGGGTGTAGTCGGCCGCGATGTAGGCGTCGTCGGTGCTCTGGCGCGGGCCATGGCCCCCACCGTAGCTGTACGAATAGGCGCTGCCGACCAGCACGGCGGCGAGCAACACGGCAACGGTGATTTTTGCGGTTTTTGGTAGCGACATGGTTTTCCTTGATGATGTCGGTATGGTTTTCAGTTGTTCTTTGGAGGCAGGGCCGGCGGCACGATGTAATGAAGCGAGAGCACCAGCGGCACCAGCAGCAGCGCCAGCACGCCGAGCACGAGGTAGCTGTCGGCGATCGAGAGCACGAAAGCCTGGTGCGAAACGCGGTGCGCCACGCCGGCCAGCGCCTCGGGCGGCAGCGCCCCGGCCAGGCGCGGTCCGTTCGCGGCCCCGTCCAGCAGCACGTTGGCGTGCATGGCTTCGCGCACGGCCAGCAGGCGCCCGACCACGGCGCTGCCGACCAGGGTGCCGAGCACGCGCAGGGCATTGACGATGCCCGAGACCTGCGGCCCTTCCATCGGCTGCACCACGCTGGTGGCCAGGAACAGCAGCGAGATCACCGCCATCGGCTGGCCGAAGGCCTGCAGCGCCTGGGCCAGCACGAACTGGTCGGCCATCCAGTTCGGCGTGATGCGCGAGCCGGCCAGGCAGGCCAGCGCGATCAGCACCAGGCCGGACGCGAACACGTAGCGCGCGTCGACCCACTTCTTATAGAGCAGCCACGACACCGCCGGCCCGAGCAGGAACTGCGGCAGGCCGACTTCCAGCCCGATCACCGCCAGTTGCGGCGTGCGGAAATGCCAGGCGTGGCCCAGGTAGTTCGCCGGCAGGAGCGAACTCGACAGCAGCACCACGAGCAGCCCGACGAAGACCGTGAAGCCCAGGCCCAGGTTGCGCCGGTTCAGCAGCTGCAGCTTAATGAAGGGCATGGGGTGGAACCATTCGCAGACCAGGAAGATGGCCAGCAGCCCTCCTCCGGCGCCGAACAGCCAGCACACCAGGGTGCTGTTGAACCAGTCCAGGCGTTCGCCCTGGGTCAGGCCGATGCCGAGCATGACCAGGCCGGCCAGTCCCGCCGCCAGGCCCGGCCAATCGATCTGCCTGAAGCGCTCGAGGCGCACCGGGTCCTGCGGAATGCCCCAGGCCACCGCCCACATGGAAAACAGCGCCAGCGGCACGGTCTGCCAGAACAGCAGCTGCCACATGTGCAGCGAATCGGTCCAGGTGGCGGACAGCCAGGTCGCCACGTTCGGCGCGAAGGTCGCGGTCATCGCGTACAGCGCCAGGCCGTACAGGCGCAGCGGCAGCGGGAAGAAGCGCAGCGCCGCGGCCATCAGCACCGGGATGAGCAGGCCGCCGAACAAGCCCTGCAGGCAGCGCAGCGCCAGCAGCACGGTCACGTTCGGCGCCAGCGGCGTCAGGATGCCGAACAATGCGAAGCCGGCCACCACCGCCAGGTGGTAGCGGCGGAACGAGAAGGTCACGGCAAACCAGGCCGAGAACGGCATCGCCGCCAGCTCGAAGGCCGCGTACAGGCTGTTGATCCAGCTGCCGTCGTCGACGCCCATGCCGAAGGCGGTGCGGATGTCGGCCAGGGCCAGGCCGCCGATGCGGCTGTTCAGGCCCGACATCATGGCGGCAACGAAAACGCCGAAGACGCCGGTGAGCAGGCGCAGTCCGAACGGGTGGGCCGCAGGCGGGGCCACCGGGGCCACCGCGGCCACTGATGCGGCAGGCGACGGCGTGCCGGCCGGGGTCGCAGCGGCTGCGGACAAACCGTGCGCCGCCATTATTGCCCGGCTCCCGTCGGTTCCCAGCCGCCGCCCAGGGCCTTGTACAGGGCGACCATCGCCAGCGCCGTCTCGGTGCGGCCGCGCGAGGCGGCGTTCTCGCTGTCGAGCAGGCGCTGCTGGGTCACCAGCACGGTGAGATAGTCGGCGGCGCCCTGCGCGTAGCGGCGCTCGGCGTGGACCAGCGCCTTGCGGTTTTCCAGCACGGCGACGTCCAGGCGCTCGGCACGCTGCTGGACCCGGCGGTAGCCCGACAAGGCGTCGTCGACTTCATGCCAGGCGGCCAGCACGGTCTTCTGGAAGCCGATCGCCGCTTCCTGCTGGCGCGCCTCGGTCAGCGCCAGGTTGCCGGCCAGGCGCCCGCCCTCGAAAATCGGCAGGTGCAGCACCGGGCCGAGGGCGAACTGGCGTGCGCCCCAATCGCCCAGCTGCGAAAAGGACAGCGCCTGGAAGCCGGCGCTGCCGCCGAGGCTGATGCTCGGGTAGAAATCGGCTTTGGCGGCGCCGATCGCCGCCGTCGCCGCATGCAGCCGGGCTTCGGCGCGCAGGATGTCGGGACGGCGATGCGCCAGTTCCGAAGGCAGGCCCACCGGGACTTCTGCCGGCAGGCCGGGCAGTTCGGCAGCCGAAGCCAATTGGGCGTCGAGCGCGCGCGGCGGTTTCGCCAGCAGCAGGGCCAACGCATTCATGAGCGCATCGCGGCGCCCTTCCAGCTCGGGAATGGCCGCTTCGAAGCTGGCCAACTGGGCCTTCGAGACCGAGGTGTCGAATTCGGTGGCCACGCCCTGGGCGCGGCGGCGCTCGGCCACGTGCAGGCTCTTGGCCGCGATCTCGGCATTCGAGCGGGCCACGCGCAGGTCGTTCTGCGCGCCGCGCAGTTCCAGGTAGACGCGCGCGACCTCGGCCGTCATCGACACCCGCATTGCCGCCGCGTCGTAGTGCGCGGCCTCGACCTGGGCGGCGCTGGCCTCCTGCAGGCGGCGCGCGCGGCCCCAGAGGTCGAGCTCCCAGCTGGCGTCGAAGCCGGCCTGCGACAGGCTGAAGGGCGAGGACGCGGTCTTGCCGGCCAGCGCATTCGTGCCTTTCCCGCTGGCGCGCTGGCGCGTGGTGGAGGCGCCGGCGCTCACGCTCGGCAGCAGGCTGGCGCCGCTGACCTGCAGCGCGGCGCGGCTTTGCGCGACACGTGCCGCGGCGGCCTGCAGGTCGAGGTTGGCGGCGATCGCTTCGCGCTCGAGGTCGACCAGGACCGGATCCTTGAACAGCTTCCACCAGGAGGGATCGAGCGCGCCTTCGACCAATTTGCTCGGCTGCGCAGTGTCGGCGGAGGCGAACGAGGCCTGGACGGCCGGCGTGGCGGGACGGCGGAAGTCGGGACCGACCGTGCAGGCGCTCAGCGCAAACAGGATAGCGGATACGCCGAGGCGCAGGCAGGTGGGAGAGCTCATGGGGGACCAAAACTTGAAGGGGCGCGAATTATACCGGTCGGTATCTGAATTGCGCAAGGTATCCGAAGCCCGGATTGCGCGACATGGCATGCTAGAATGCCCCGCACCTGGCGCGCAGGGGTCTGCCGCCGCTGCGCCCGCACCATTTGCTCTCACTGCCCATGCCGATGACTTCGTCCGCCCCCAATCCTGACTTCGCCGACATCGCCTGGCGCGGCCGTATCCTGCGCCATGAGATTGCCTGGGTCGGCCTGCCCGACTCGCGCTACCCGACCGTCGTCTTCCTGCACGAAGGCTTGGGATCGGTGGCGCTGTGGAAGGATTTTCCCGAACGCTTCTGCCGTGCCAACGGCCTGCGCGGCCTGGTGTTCTCGCGCTACGGCTACGGCCGCTCCACGCCGCGTCCACTGGACGAGCCCCTGCCCTTCGACTTCATGCACCAGCAGGCCTGGGAAGTGCTGCCGGCCCTGCTGGCCGAACTCGGCATCGAACGCCCCTGGCTGTTCGGGCACAGCGACGGCGCCTCGATCGCGCTGCTGCACGGGGCGCGCCACAGTGACGCCCTGAGCGGGATCGTGGTCATGGCGCCGCACATCATGGTCGAGGAAGTCGGCCTGGCCGCGATCCGCCAGGCGCGCAGCGCCTGGCTGGAAGGTCCCTTGCGCGAACGGCTGGCGCGCTACCACCTGGACGTCGACTCGGCCTTCCGGGGCTGGAACGATGCCTGGCTGGACCCGGCGTTTGGCGCCTGGGATATCCGCGAGGAAGTCGCCCGCATCCGCGTGCCGCTGCTGGCGATCCAGGGCGAGGACGACGAATACGGCACGCTCGAGCAGGTGCGCGGCATCGCGCGCCTGGCGCCACAGACGCAGCTGTTGATCCTGCCCGGCTGCGGGCATTCGCCCTACCGCGAGGCCGCCGAACGCATCATTGCCGAGGCCGGCCGCTTTATTGTCGAGCACGCTTGAACGGCCCGGCGCCCTCGCTTCGCCCCGGGCCTCCATCAGATAAAGTGATATTACGCATAAACAAACATTATTAGAATAGATGATCGTTCCGCGTTACCCTTCTGTCATATAAGCAGTGGCATGGCGGCCTGAAGGCGCCGTCCCTGCACCAGACATGGAAGGAGACGCACGTGGAGACGGCGCAGGAACGATTCGATTACCTCATCGTGGGCGGAGGCTCGGCAGGCTGCGTGCTGGCCAACCGGCTCTCGAGCAATCCGGACCTGCGGGTCGCTCTGATCGAAGCCGGCGCCGACACGCCGCCCGGCGCGGTGCCGGCCGAGATCCTCGACAGCTACCCGATGCCGCTGTTCTGCGGCGAACGCTACATCTGGCCGGCGCTGCAGGCGAAAGCCACCGCGAGCTCCCCGCTGAAGGTGTACGAGCAGGGCCGGGTCATGGGCGGCGGCTCGAGCATCAACGTCCAGGCCGCGAACCGAGGCCTGCCGCGCGACTACGACGGCTGGGCCGCGGAGGGCGCCGCCGGCTGGAGCTGGAACGAGGTGCTGCCTTACTTCCGCAAGCTCGAACGCGACCTCGACTACGGCAACTCGCCCCTGCACGGGGGCAGCGGGCCGGTGCCGATCCGCCGCATCGGGCCGCAGGACTGGCCGCGCTTCTGCCACGTCTTCGCCGATGGCCTGAAGCGCACCGGCCTCCCTTACCTGCCGGACCAGAACGGCGATTTCGGCGACGGCCTGTTCCCGGCCGCCTTCTCGAACATCGACGACCGCCGCGTCTCGACCGCGGTCGGCTATCTCGACACCGCCACCCGCGCCCGGCCCAACCTGCGCATCCTGGCGGGCATGCGCGTCGAGCGCATCCACCTGGCGGGCGGCGCCGCGCAAGGCGTCACCGCAATCGACGCCGCCGGGACCCGGGTACGCTTCGACGCCGGCGAGGTGATCGTTTCGGCCGGCGCCCTGCAGTCGCCGGCCCTGCTGCTGCATGCCGGCATTGGCGACGCCGAGGCGCTGGGCCGGCTCGGCATCCCCGTGGCCGCCGACCTGCCGGGCGTCGGGCGCAACCTGCAGGACCACCCGGCCCTGACCTTCTGCCACTTCCTCGCGCCGGAATTTCGCATGCCGCTGGCGCGCCGCCGCGCCAGCATGGCGGCCGCCCGCTTTTCCTCGAACCTGGAGGGCTGCGACGCGTCCGACATGTACCTGTCGAGCGCGACCCGCGCCGCCTGGCATGCGCTCGGCAACCGCCTCGGCCTGTTCTTCCTCTGGTGTAACCGGCCGTATTCGCGCGGCCAGGTGCGCATCGCGTCGAACGATCCGCTGGCGCCGCCCGAAGTCGAACTCAACCTGCTGTCGGACGAGCGCGACCTGCAGCGCATGGCGATCGGCGTGCGCCGCCTGGCCGAGGTGGTCCGGAACAGCGAACTGCACCGCCACGCCGGCGACTTCTTCCCGGCCGCGTTCTCGAAACGCGTCAAGGCGCTCAGCCGCCACACGCCCGCCAATGCCCTGCTGACCCGGGTGCTGGGCGCCGCGCTGGACGTGCCGGCGCCGCTGCGGCGCTGGATCATCGAGCGCTTCGTCACCGGCGGCCAGCGCATGAGCGCCCTGCTGGCCGACGAGGCCGCGCTGCACGACTTCATCCGGCGCAGCGTGTTCGGCGTCTGGCATGCCAGCGGCACCTGCCGCATGGGGCCCGCGAGCGAGCGCGACGCCGTCACCGACTTCGAGGGACGCGTGCACGGGGTGCGGAACCTGCGCGTGGTCGACGCCTCGCTGATGCCGCGCCTGCCTTCGGCGAACACCAACATCCCCACGATCATGATGGCCGAGAAGATCGCCGACGCCATCCTCGCGCGACGACGAACGCCCCACCCGCGCGGCCAGCCCGTCCTGGTCGAGCCCGGCTGACACCCCCGTCGCCGCAGCACCGCAGAACCACAATCCAGCAGCAAATCCACGGCGCCGGCTGGCGCCGGATGTCACACATACCCAGGAGACGAAAAATGGCTGTGCTCACCAACCAAACCCTCATCGCAGAGCGGGAAAACAACCGCCATACACTCAGGGCGGTCGTCGCCTCGTGTATCGGCTGGTCGCTCGACCTGTACGACCTCTTCATCCTGCTGTTCGTGGCGCCGATCATCGGCAAGCTCTTCTTCCCGTCCGAACACGCGATGCTGTCGCTGGCGGCCGTGTACGCCTCCTTCGGCGTCACCCTGCTGATGCGCCCGCTCGGCTCGGCCCTGTTCGGCTCCTACGCCGACCGCAAGGGCCGCAAGCGCGCCATGATCGCGTCGATGATCGGCGTGGGCGTTTCCACGGCCGCCTTTGGCCTCTTGCCGACGGTCGCCACCATCGGCATCGCCGCGCCGATTCTCTTCATCATCCTGCGCCTGATCCAGGGCGTGTTCGTGGGCGGCGTGGTGGCGGCGACCCACACCATCGGCACCGAGTCGGTGGCGCCGCGCTGGCGCGGCGCCGTTTCGGGCCTGATCGGCGGCGGCGGCGCCGGCCTGGGCGCCCTGTTCGCCTCGATCGCCTATTACGCGCTGTCGGCCGCGTTCCCGGGCGAGCAGTTCGAGGAATGGGGCTGGCGCTGCATGTTCTTCACCGGCATCATCAGCGCCGTACTGGGCATCACCATCTTCGGCAAGCTCGAAGAGTCGCCGATGTTCAAGAAGCTGCAGGAAGCCAAGGCGCGCAGCAAGGCGGCCGCGGCCCCGATGGCCAATCCGATCCGCACCCTGTTCACCGGCCAGTACCGTAACATCCTGCTGGTCAACCTGCTGCTGACCATCGGCGGCGGCGCCGGCTACTACCTCACTTCCGGCTTCCTGCCGACCTACCTGAAGGTGGTCAACGGCACCCCGGCCGAAACCGCGGGCTTCATCCTGATGCTGGCCAGTATCGGCGTGATCGTGGCCTCGATCGCCACCGGCCACCTGAGTACCTTCATCGGCCGCAAGAAGACTTTCGTCTGGGTCGGCGTGCTGCGCCTGATCCTGCTGCCGGCGATCGCCCTGCTGATGCCGGGCGTGACCGACGCCGTGACCCTGGGCTTTTTCGTGATCGTCTTCAGCATGCTCGGCAGCATGGGCTACGCGCCCATCCTGATCTTCCTGAACGAGCGCTTCCCGACCACGATCCGCGCCACCGGCACCGGGCTGTCCTGGAACATCGGCTTTGCCATCGGCGGCGTGCTGCCGACCTTCGTCTCGCTCGCCTCGCCGATGCCGACCGACGTGCCGATGTCGCTGGCCCTGTTCCTGACCGGGATCAGCGTGATCTTCCTGATCGGCGCCCTGATCGTGCCCGAGACCATCGGCAAGCTGGACGAGCCGGCCGAGCAGCACTGAGCGTCGCACGTATCGACAGAATCAACATGGAGGAGACAGCCATGCATGCGAAAGACCAGAAGATCCATGAACGCTCGCACCGCTTCCGCCAGGACTACGTCGCCGCGACGCCATCCTGGTACCGGGGCGAGATGCACCTCGGCTTCACCCTGCTGTTCACCGGCGGCGTGATCGCCTGGTGCGCAATGCAGATCGAGAATGCGCGCTGGCAGGAATGGATGATCGTCCTGCCGATCTTCCTGTTCGGGAACTGGGCCGAATGGGCGGCCCACCGCTACCTGCTGCACCGCCCGAGCAAGTACTTCAATGCCGTCTACAAGCGGCACTGCGCGGTGCACCACCAGTTCTTCACCCACGTGACACTGGAATACCAGGGCCAGCGCGAATGGCGGGCCCTGCTTTTCCCGCCCTTCGCCCCGGTGATGTTCGTGCTGGCGGCGCTGCCGCCGGCGCTGCTGGTGGGCTGGCTCTGGTCGGCGAATGCCGGCTACATCGCGATGCTGACCATGGCCGCCTACTTCCTGATGTACGAGGCCCTGCACACGGCTTCGCACGTGGTCGACAGCCCCTTCCTCGACCGCCTGCCGCTGGTGAACACGGTGCGGCGCATGCACGTGATCCACCACCATCCGGAACTGATGGCGACCCGCAATTTCAACCTCACCTTCCCGATCTGCGACGCCCTGTTCGGCACCAGCGACCTCAGGAAAGGCCTGTGGCGCACCCTGTTCCACGGCAGCGGCCACGCCGGCATGGGCGAGGAAGAAAAGCGCGCGCTCGGCATCGGCACGCCGGGCCAAGCCGGCACGGACGATCTGAGCAGGCAGCGCGCGAAGCGACAGGCCAGGCAGGCCGGGCAGTAAGCCTGGCCGATGCGGGCGGGGAACTGCCGCCCTATTCATCACGATTTCTGATGGATAAGTTCATTAAACATTATTTGTCGTGATGCTTTGCCATCCCTATACTGAAATCGAGCAAACAAGGCATCACCGCAGGGAGGCTTGAGAGCATGGAAATGAAGATTCATCACCGCGCCGAGGAGACGCAGCAGCAGCCTTTCCTGGGCCGTCCGATGCAGCGCATCGAAGACGTCTCGCTGCTCGTCGGCCGCGGCCAGTACGGGGACGACGTCGGCGTCAAGCCGGGTACCCTGCAGGCGGTCGTGGTGCGTTCGCCCCATGCCCACGCCGTGGTGAACGCGATCGACACCGCCCGCGCCGAGGCCGCCCCCGGCGTGCGTGCGGTGCTCACCGGCCGCGACATCGCGGCCTGGTCGAAACCCTTCGTGGTCGGCGTCAAGGCGCCGATGGAGATGTGGGCGCTGGCCGTGGACCGCGTGCGCTACGTCGGCGAACCGGTGGCGGTGGTGGTCGCCGAGAACCGCTACCTGGCCGAGGATGCGGCCGACCTGGTCATGGTCGACTATACCCAGCTCGACCCTGTGACCACCATCGACGAAGCGATCCTGCCGGACGCGCCGGTGCTGCACGAAGGGGTGGGCAGCAACGTGGTCAGCGACCGCAGCTTCCGCTACGGCGACCCGGAGACGGCGTTCGCCAACGCGGCGTATACGGTCGCGCTCACGGTGCGCTACCCGCGCAATTCCTGCACCCCGATCGAAGGTGCGGTGGTCGTGGCCGACTGGCTGTCGGAAGAGGAGGGCTACGACGTCGCCTCGAACTTCATGGGGCCGTTTTCGCTGCATACCGTGATGGCCCTGGCCCTGCGCGTGCCCGGCCACAAGCTGCGCCACCGCACCTTCCGCGATTCCGGCGGCAGCTTCGGCGTCAAGCACGCGGTGTTCCAGTACGCGGTGCTGATGTGCCTGGCCTCGCGCAAGGCCGGCGCGCCGGTCAAGTGGGTCGAGGACCGCCTCGAGCACCTGTCCGGCCTGACCTCGGCCACCAACCGCCTTTCGACCATCCGCGCGGCGCTGGACGCCGACGGCCGCATCACGGCCCTGGACTACGACCAGTTCGACGATTGCGGCGGCTACCTGCGCGCGCCCGAGCCGGCCACCTTCTACCGCATGCACGGCTGCCTGACCGGCGCCTATGCGATCCCGAACCTGTCGGTGCGCAACCGCGTGGTCCTGACCAACAAGACACCGGCCGGCCTGGTGCGCGGCTTCGGCGGGCCCCAGGTCTACTTCGCGCTCGAGCGCCTGATGCAGCGTATTTCGGTCGAACTGCAGATCGACCAGCTCGAACTCTACCGCCGCAACTTCATCCCGGCCGACGCCTTCCCCTACCATGCGGCGGCCGGCGCCCTGATCGACTCCGGCAACTACCAGCGCGCGCTGGAACTGCTGGAAAGCGAAGGCCGCCTGGCCGAGCTGTACGCAAAGCGCGAGCGCGCCCGCGCCGAAGGGCGCCTGTACGGCATCGGCTTCGCCGCCATCGTCGAGCCCTCGATCTCGAACATGGGCTACATCACCACCGTGCTGCCGAAGGAGGCGCGCGCCAAGGCCGGCCCGAAGAACGGCGCCATCGCCTCGGCCAGCGTGGCCATCGACCCGCTCGGCGGCGTCAACGTCACGATCGCCTCGGCGCCGGCCGGCCAGGGCCACCGCACCGTGTGCGCCCAGGTCGTGGCCGACGTGTTCGGCATCGTGCCCGATGGCGTCGCGGTGAACGTCGAATTCGATACGCAAAAGGACGCCTGGTCCGTCGCCGCCGGCAATTACTCGAGCCGCTTCGCCGGCGCCGTGGCCGGCGCCGTCCACCTGGCCGCCGTCAAGCTGCGCGACAAGCTGGCCGCGATCGCCGCCCCGCAGCTGGGCGTGACCGCAGGCGAGGTCGTGTTCGCCGACGGCAAGGTGCATGTGCAGGGCGACCCGGGCAGGTCGCTACCCTTCCTGCGCATGGCCGCCAGCCCGCACTGGGCGCCGGCCCTGTTGCCGGCCGGCGTGGAAGCGGGCCTGCGCGAGACCGCCTTCTGGACCGCGCCGGAACTGGGCGCACCCGACGAGCAGGACCGCGTGAACACCTCGGCCGCGTACGGCTTCGCGTTCGACGCCTGCGGCGTCGAGGTCGACCGCCACACCGGCCGCGTCACCATCGACCGCTACATCACGACGCACGACGCCGGCAAGATCCTGAACCCGGCCCTGGCCGACGGCCAGATCCGCGGCGCCTTTGCCCAGGGCCTGGGCGCGGCGCTGATGGAAGAGTTCCGCTATGGCGAGGACGGCAGCTTCCAGTCCGGCACCTTCGCCGACTACCTGATGCCGACCACCTGCGAGGTGCCGGAACCCCAGATCATCCACCTGGAAACGCCTTCTCCCTTCACGCCGCTGGGCGCCAAGGGCCTGGGCGAAGGCAACAACATGAGCACCCCGGCCTGCATCGGCAACGCCATCGCCGATGCCCTCGGCGTGGCCGACATCGTGCTGCCGATGACGCCCTCGAAGGTGATGGCACTGATCGGAGGCGAGGAACCGCCGCCCTCGAAGAACGCGAAGGTCGCGCCGGCCGCGCCGGACCATGCGCCGCTGGCGGCCGACTCGGCGCCGGGCGCCCACGCCGCGCAGAGTGCGGCAAGCAGGCCGGCCAAGGGCGGTAAATCGCTGGCCGCGCGCGGCGAGGTCGTGCTCGACGCCGCACCGGACGCCGTGTTCCGGGTGCTGCTCGACCCGCAGGCCCTGGCCAAGGTCATCCCCGGCTGCAATGCCCTGGAGCCGGCAGGCGAAAACCGCTACCGCGCCGACGTCACCGTGGGCGTGGGCATGATCAAGGCGCGCTACTCGGCCGAAGTCGCCTTGTCCGAACTCGATCCGCCGCGCAGCCTGCGCCTCGCGGGCTCGGGCCTGTCCTCGGTGGGCAGCGCCAGCGGCAGCGGCCTGGTCACGCTCGAAGCGCAAGGCGGCGGCACCCTGCTGCGCTACGACTATGCCGCGCAGGTGTCGGGCAAGGTTGCCGCGGTCGGCAGCCGCATGCTGGAGGGCGCGGCGAAGATCGTGCTGAACCAGCTGTTCGAGCAGCTCGGGAAGGAGGCCGGCGGCAAGGGCGCAGCCGGTGCCACGACAGTGGCCGCAGACCTGCCTGTTCCGAAACCCGGCCTGTGGCAACGCCTGCTGGCCCTGTTTGGAGTGAAACGATGAAACCGCAAGCATTCGACTATGCCCGTCCCGACAGTGCCGACGAAGCCGTCGCCCTGCTGGCCGATGCTGGAGAAGACGCGCGCATCCTGGCCGGCGGCCAGTCGCTGATGGCGGTGCTGAACCTGCGCCTGGCCCAGCCCAGCGTCCTGATCGACATCTCGCGCGTGCCGGACCTGAACTACATCCGCACGACCGACAGCCACCTGGCGATCGGCGCCGCCGCCACACAGGGCAGCGTCGAATGGCGCCCGTCCCTGGCGCAGGAAGTGCCGCTCCTGGCCCAGGCCTTTCCGCACATCTCGCACTTCCAGATCCGCAACCGCGGCACCGTATGCGGCTCGGTCGCCCACGCCGACCCGAGCGCCGAGCTGCCGCTGGCCCTGCTGGCCCTGGGCGGCGAGGTGGTGCTGCGCAGCCGCCGCGGCCGGCGCGTGGTCGCGGCCGAGGATTTTTTCCAGGGCATGCTGATGACGGCGCGCGCCGCCGACGAGCTGGTCGAGGAAGTGCGCTACCCGCTGGCCCGGCAGGGCCTGCGCTACGCCTTCGACGAGTTCGCGGGGCGCCACGGCGACTTCGCGATCTGCGCGGTGGCGGCCGTGGTCGGCCCGGACAGCATCCGCCTGGCCGTGGGCGGGGTTTCGGACCGGCCGCGGGTGCGCAGCTGGGGACGCATCGGCGGCGCCGACCTGGACGCCGCGATCAACGATTTCGCCTGGGAGCTGGGAGCGAAGGACGACCACCACGCCTCGGCCAGCTTCAGGCGGCAGCTGGTGCGCCATCTCGGCCGCGCCGCGATTCACAAGGCAAACGCATAAGGCAAACCCATGAAGACCTACCGAAAAGACGGCCTCCTGCGCATCGAGCTGGTCCTGAACGGCCAGCGCCGCAGCGGCACGTGCGAATCGCGCACCCTGCTCTCGGATTTCCTGCGCCATGAACTGGGCGCGACCGGCACCCACGTCGGCTGCGAGCACGGCGTCTGCGGCGCCTGCACCGTGAACATCGACGGCGTGGCCGGCCGCTCGTGCATGACGCTGGCGGTCCAGGCCGAAGGCTGCAAGGTCGACACTGTCGAGGGCCTGAACCGGGGCCAGGACGAGCTGTCCGACCTGCAGCAGGCCTTCCGCCGCAACCACGCGCTGCAGTGCGGCTTCTGCACCGCCGGCATCCTGATGTCCTGCACCGACTACCTGCGTCGCAATCCGGATCCGACCGAAGCCGAGGTGCGCGAGATGCTGTCGGGCCACCTGTGCCGCTGCACCGGCTACACCAACATCGTCAAGGCCGTGCTGGAGACGGCGGCCGAGCGCCGCGGCGTCCCGCGTGGAGCCGGGATGGCGCCCGACACCGCCGGCCATGCCGAGGTCGGGCCGGCCGAGCAGGCGCGCCTGGTGAACGCATAACAGAACATATTCGAAATCAAAAGGAGGAGAACATCGTGCTGGACCTTGGACGCACATTCCTGCAAAGCGTCGAGCGCAGCCCGCATGCGCCGGCGGTGGTCGACGGCGAGCAGCGCCTGACCTATACCGAGTGGTACGAGCGCATCCAGCGCACCGCGGCCGGCCTGGCCGCGCTGGGCCTGGGACGCGGCGACCACCTGCTGATCGTCCTGCAGAACCGGATCGAGATGGCAACCCTGCACTGGGCCTGCCAGTTCCTGGGCGTGATCGCCACCCCGCTGAACTGGCGCGCCAAGCCCGAGGAAGTCGAGTACTGCGCGGCCGACGCGCAGGCGAAAGCCGTGGTGTTCGAGGCGGTCAGCGCGGACGCGGTGGCCGCCAGCCCGGCCGCCCAGGCCCTGCCGCGCATCGCCGTCGGCGCCGCCGCCGGCGGCACGCTGGGCTTCGAGGAACTGGCCAGGGAGGCGCCCGCCAGCCCCATCCTGCAGGCCGGCAGCGAAGACATCTCGCTGATGCTCTACACCTCGGGCACCACCGGCAAGCCGAAGGGCGTGCCGCGCCGCCACCGCACCGAACGCGCGGCGGCCCTCGGCCACGTCGCCCAGAACCTGTACCGGCGCGGCGAACGCACCCTGGGCGTGATGCCGCTGTATCACACGATGGGGGTGCGCTCGCTGCTGGCGATGGCCCTGATCGACGGCCTGTTCGTCTGCGTGCCGAAGTTCGACTGCGCCGCCGCCTTCCGCTACATCGAGCAGGAGCGCGTGACCAACCTGTATCTCGTGCCGACGCTCTACCATGACATGCTGGCCTGGCGCGAAAAGGCGCTCGCCGCCGGCAAGACGGTCGACATCTCCTCGGTGACCAAGCTGGGCTTCGCCGGCGCGCCGATGCAGGACGGCCTGCTCAAGCGCCTGAGCGACACCTTCAGGCCCGAGCTGTTCGTGAACCACTACGGCTCGTCCGAGGTGTACACCTTCGCGATCGACCAGGACGCCACCCGCAAGGCCGGCAGCGCCGGCCGCGCCGGCATCAATACCCGCGTGCGCGTGGTGCCGCTCTCGGCCGAAGGGCCGGAAGGCCGGGTCGCGCCGGGCGAGGAAGGCCAGATCATCTGCGACCTGCAGGGCGACGAAGCCTTCGAGGGCTACTGGAACCGGCCCGACGCCAATGCGAAATCGATCCGCGGCGGCTGGTACTTCACCGGCGACACCGGCTACATCGACCAGGACGGCGACCTGTTCGTCACCGGCCGCATGGACGACATGATCATCAGCGGCGGCGAGAACATCTCGCCGGTCGACATCGAGTCGGTGCTGTCGCTGCACCCCTCGGTCGACGAGGTCGCGGTGGCCGGCCTGCGCGACGAGCGCTGGGGCCAGAAGGTGGTCGCCTTCGTGAAGACGCGCGGCGAGGTCAGCCCGGATGCGCTGAACGAATACTGCCAGCACTCGGACCTGCTGAACTTCAAGCGCCCGCGCGAATACGTGTTCGTGCGCGAAATCCCGAAGTCCCCGGTCGGCAAGATCCTGCGCCGCAAGCTGGTGGCCGGCGAATACGAGGTCCTGCCGGCGGCCGGCGAGGGTCAGCAAAGCCCGCAGCAAAACGCGGGCAACCAGAAAGAGGGAAGCATCCAATGAAGACCGACGCCACTCCGAACGGCAAGGCGCAGGACCTGCGCCAGTGGCTGGCCCACCTCGAAGCGAGCGGCCGCCTGGCCGTGATCCGCGAGGGTGTGCCGCTCGAGCACCACCTGGCCGCGATCGCCAAGCGCCTCGACGGCAGCCAGGCCGCCTGGTTCCCGAAGCCCGGCGGCCACGCGATTCCCGTGGTGTCCGGCTTCGTGTCGCGCCGCGCCTGGATTGCCGAGGCCATGGGCGTGGAGCAGTCCGGCCTGCTGGCGGCCTTCCGCCAAGCCGCCGACCATCCCCTGCCCTGGCGCGAGGTCGAGCCCGGCAGCGCGCCCTGCCAGGAAGTCGTGCGCACCGACATCGACCTGCACGCCCTGCTGCCGATCCCGACCCATAGCGAGCACGATAACGGCCCCTACATCACGGCCGGCCTGGTCATCGCCCGCAATCCGGTCACCGGCGTGCAGAACGTCTCGATCAACCGCATCCAGGTGCACGGCAAGGACCGCATGGCGATCCTGATGCTGCCGCGCCACCTGCTTGCCTTCTACAAGGCGGCCGAAGCCCAGGACCAGCCGCTCGACGTGGCGGTGGTGATCGGCGCCGACCCGCTGACCCTGCTGGCCTCGCAGGCGATCACGCCGATCGACTACGACGAGCTGGAAATCGCGGGCGCCCTGCACGGCGCGCCGCTGCCGGTGACGAAATGCCTGACCAGCGAGGTGCGGGTGCCGGCGAACGCCGAGATCGTCATCGAGGGCAAGCTGCTGCCGAAAGTGCGCGAGCCCGAGGGCCCCTTCGGCGAATTCCCGAAGTACTACAGCGCCCAGGAGAACCGCGAGGTGATCGTGGTGGAAGCGGTCACCCACCGCAGCAACCCGATATACCACACCATCGTGCCGGCCGAGATGGAGCACCTGCTGCTCGGCTCGATCCCGCGCGAAGCGACCATGCTGGCCCACCTGCAGCGCAGCTTCCCGGGGGTGCTCGACGTGCACCTGTCGGTCGGCGGCGTCGGCCGGTATCACTTGTTCGTCAAATTCAGGAAGCAGCGCGAGGGCGAGCCGCGCAACGTGATCCTCGGCGCCTTCGGCGCCCACTACGACATCAAGCAGGTGATCGTGGTGGACGAGGACGTCGACGTGCACGATCCGCAGCAGGTCGAGTGGGCGGTGGCCACCCGCTTCCAGGCCGACCGCGACCTGATCGTCATTTCCGGCGCCCAGGGCTCGGTGCTCGATCCGTCCACCACCGTCGGCCATGGCGACGCGGTGCAGCCGCCCCACCTGCAGGGCATCAGCGCCAAGATGGGCCTGGACGCGACCAAGCCGGTGGCCTACCCCGGCCATGTCTTCACCAAGGTGCGCATTCCCGGCGAGCTTGAAGTCGACCTCGACCAGGAAGTGGTACGCGGCGCGGCGATCGACTGGCAGCAAGCCACGGTGCGCACATGAACAAGCCGCGCCTGGTCGTCGCCATCACCGGCGCCAGCGGCGCCATCTACGGCGTGCGCCTGCTCGAAGCCCTGCGCGCCTCGAATGCCTGCGAATCGCACCTGGTGATCTCCAGCTCGGGCGTGATGACGGCCCAGCAGGAACTCGACATGGGACGCCGCGACATCGAGGCGCTGGCCGACGTGGTCCACAACGTCAAGGACATCGGCGCGACGATCGCCAGCGGCTCCTTCCGCTCGGCCGGCATGGTGGTCGCGCCCTGCTCGATGAAGACCCTGGCCAGCATCGCCCACGGCCTGGCCGACAACCTGGTCGCACGCGCCGCCGACGTGATGCTGAAAGAGCGGCGCCGCCTGGTGCTGGTGGCGCGCGAAACGCCGCTGAACCTGGCCCACCTGCGCAACATGACGGCGGTGACCGAAATGGGCGGCATCATCTTCCCGCCGGTGCCGGCCTTTTACACGCGCCCGGATTCGCTCGACGACCTGGTCAACCATACGGTCGGGCGCCTGCTCGACCTGTTCGACCTGCCCCATGACGGCCTGGTGCGCCGCTGGGAAGGCATGAACAGGACGAACGACGACGAACAAGCCCCTCACAAATAACATCGCAACAACATCCCAATAACATCCAGGAGAACAGCATGACCCAACTGACCCACCCAGCCCACAGCCTGCTCGACAACCTCGTCAACTTCCGTGTCGAGATCGACGCCGAGCGCCAGCGCGCCGACATCGTGCTCTCGAACGGCCAGTTCAACATCATCACGATGCCCCAGCGCGAGCAGCTGCGCCTGGTGTTCGAGGCGCTCGACGCCGACGAGCGCGTGCGCGTGATCGTGCTGCGCGCCGAGGGCCAGCACTTCTCCAGCGGCGGCGACATCAGGGGCTTCCTGGAGGCCTCGCCCGAGCACGTGTCGAAACTGGCCTGGAACATCGCGGCGCCGACCCGCTGCAGTAAACCAGTGATCGCCGCCAACCGCGGCTTCTGCTTCGGCGTCGGCTTCGAGATCTCGCTGGCCTGCGACTTCCGCATCGTCACCGACACCACCTTCTACGCCCTGCCCGAGCAGAAGCTGGGCCAGATCCCGGGTTCGGGCGGCTCGGCGCGCCTGCAGAAGATGGTCGGCATCACCCGCACCAAGGACATCGTGATGCGCTCGCGCCGCATCCCCGGCCAGCAGGCCTACGACTGGGGCGTGGCCACCGAGATCGTGCCCGACGCCGAGCTGGAAGCGGCGACCGACCGCCTGGTCGACGAGCTGCGCTTCTTCTCGCCGCTGGCCCAGCGCACGGCCAAGAAGCTGCTGAACGACACCGAGGATTCGCCGCTGTCGGTTGCGATCGAACTGGAAGGCCACTGCTACAGCCGCCTGCGCTCCTCGAACGACTTCCGCGAGGGCGTCGAAGCCTTCCACGCCAAGCGTCCCCCGGTCTTCAACGGCAGCTGAGGGACGCCGGCATGAGCACGCTGAACGCACTCAACTACATCGACGGCCAGTGGCAGGGCGCAGCCGGCGGCGCGACGGGCGAGAGCCGCAATCCGGCCGACGGCAACGTCATCGGCAGTTACGCCGCCAGCGGCACGGAAGACGCGCGCCAGGCGATCGCCGCCGCGCGCCAGGCCTTCGAGACCTCGCTCTGGGCGCACGACGCCCGCCTGCGCCAGATGGTGCTGTGGCAATGGGCGGACCGGCTGGAAAAGCGCCAGGAACTGGCCGCCCTGCTGACCCAGGAAAACGGCAAGGTGCTGGCGCAGTCGCGCGGCGAGATGGCGGCCGCCATTTCCGAGATCCGCTATTACGCCGGCCTGACGCGCCACATGCCGGGCCACTTCATGGAAGTCGAGCCGGGCGCCTATTCGGCGACCCTGCGCGAGGCGGCCGGCGTGGCGGGCCTGATCATTCCCTGGAATGCGCCCATCGTGCTGCTGGTCCGTTCGCTGGCGCCGGCGCTGGCGGCCGGCTGCACCACCGTCATCAAGCCCGCCCACCAGACCGCGCAGATCACGGCCCAGGTGCTGCGCGAGCTGGCGGCCCTCGAGTCGCTGCCGCGCGGCGTGCTGAACCTGGTGCTGGAACAGGGCAGCGAGGTGGCGCAGGAACTGGTGGCGTCAAGCGAGGTGGACGTGCTCAGCTTCACCGGCTCGAACCTCACCGGCCAGCGCATCATGGCGGCCGCCGCGCCGACCATGAAGAAGCTGTCGCTGGAGCTGGGCGGCAAGTCGAGCTGCCTGGTGTTCCCGGATGCCGACTTCAAGACGGTGGCGCAGCGCCTGGCCACTGCCGCGACCATCATCTCGGGCCAGCAATGCACGGCCGCGCGCCGGGTGCTGGTGCATGCTTCGCGCTTTGATGAGATGAAACGCGCGCTGAAGGCGGCGCTGGAAGCGATCGCGGTGGCGCCGGGCGACACCCCGGGCGCGGGCATGGGGCCGCTGATCGATGGCGAGGCGCTGGAGCGGGTGTCGGCCGACGTCGAACGCGCGCTCGACATGTGCGACGAAGTCGTGCTGCGCGGTACGCGCGGCGACGGCAAGCTGGCGGGCGGCCACTTCCTCACCCCGACCCTGGTGGCGCATGGCGACGCCAACGCCTTCTTCGCCCAGGAGGAGATCTTCGGACCCTTCGTGGTGCTGGAAAAGTTCGAGGACGAAAAGGAAGCGGTGGCGCGCGCCAACAACACGGTGTACGGCCTGTCGGCCAGCGTCTGGACGGCGGACGGCGACCGCGGCATGCGCCTGGCCCGGGCACTGCGCAACGGCACGGTCTGGATCAACGACCACAACCGCCTGTTCGCGGAAGCGGAAACCGGCGGCTACCGGCGCAGCGGCATCGGCCGCCTGCACGGCTACGAAGGCCTGGCCGACTTCCTCGAGACCAAGCACATCTACCGCAACGCCGGGCTGGTCTGACGTTGTAGTTAGCAGGTTGGGCACTCCGTGCCCAACCTGCGGACTTTACTCCCCTGCCTGTTCCGCGTTCTGTTCCGCTTTTAGTTCCTCCTGCTGCTGCGCGCCCGGGGTGCGCAGGCGCATGTTCGCCGCCAGCATCGAAATGAACAGGCGGGTTGCCGGGTTCAGCGGCCGCCGTGGGTGCGAGACGCTCACCACGCGCCGCACCAGGCGCGGCGAGACGATCGGATGGGCGCGCAGCGATCCGCTGGCCAGCTGGCGGTGCACGGCCACGCGCGGCACGATGGTGGCGACCTGGGTCTGTTCGACCAGCTTGACGGTGGCCACCAGCGAATCGATCTCGAACTTGGGCGTCAGTTCGATGTTCTCGCTCTCCGCGAAGCTGTCGATATTGCTGCGCAGGCCGTGGCCGCGGGTCGGCAGCACGAGGGCCAGGCCGAGCGAGGGCAACTGGCGCAGGGTCAGGCTGGCCGGCAGGCTGGCCGCGAACGACGGCCCCGTGATCAGGACCATTTCTTCGTCGACGATGTGCTCGACATCCAGCACCAGCGGACGGCGCGGCTTGTTGACGATGGCCGCATCCAGGCGTCCGCCGGCGACCCAGTCGGTCAGGGTGCTGGTATAGCCGTCGCTGACCGTGACGCCCACTTCCGGATACTTGTTCGAGAACTCGCTCAGGGTCTCGACCAGCACGCCTTCGGTGACCGAGGCGATCAGGCCGATGTTCACATGGCCGCGAATCGCCCCTTCGCTGCTGAGCATTTGTGCCTGGGCATTCGAAAAGTCGCGCATGATGGGCAGGAACAGCCGGTACATCTGGCGCGCCGCGGCGGTGGGCACCATGCCCTGCTTGGTGCGCTCGAACAGCTTCTGGCCGAGGTGCTCTTCCAGCTTGCTGATCTGCATGCTCAAGGCCGGCTGCACGATGTTCAACCGCAGCGCGGCGCGGGTGACCGTGCCCTCTTCGTACAGAGAGATGAAGTAATGGATCTGGCGAAATTCCATGTGTGCAGCCGAAGCCTGGATGATGGACGGAACATTGCATCTTAACCCATGCACGCCGCGCTGCGCGGGTTCCCCGCATGGGCTCATGGTCCGGGTGGTCGACAGCTCTCCCGGCAGGGCTTCGAGTACACCGCAGGCAGGGCTTCAGCAACTGCTCCAGCAATTAACCAACTAGTTAGTTATAATGCGCTCTGCTGCTTGTTTCTGCAAAGCTGACGCAAGAAATGCGGTGCCGGCCGGTCGGCACGGATCGGCGCGCCTTCCCCGCAGCGCGGACGAAAACGCTTGCCTCTCGTGGCGCGGTCGACGACCTGTTCGGCCGTGCGTGCCACCGCTTCCATGCAGGATTCGTTCTCGGAGAGATGTTCAAATGACTAAAAGTGAAACCCATCCTTCAGTTGCGCTGAAGGCCGGGTGTGTATTGCTCGGACTCGCATTGCTGGCCACCGGCCTGTTCTTCGTCGCCGGCGGCGCGAAGCTAGCGACCTTGCACGGCAGCCTGTACTTCCTGATCGCGGGTCTCGTCATCGTGACCGCGGCCATCCAGTTCATGCGGCTGAAGTCCTCCGCGGTCATCGTCTATGGCGCGGCATTCGCCGGCACGCTGATCTGGGCCTTCGCCGACGCCGGCTTCGATTTCTGGCCCCTGGTGTCGCGCCTCATGCTGCCCGCCGGCCTGATGGTGCTGGCGCTGCTGACCTGGCCCTCGCTGCGCGGGCGCGAGACCGGAGCGGCGGCGGGCAAAGGCGCCTACGCCCTGGCCGCCGTGCTGGCGCTCGGCATGGGCGCCGCCTTCGTCCAGATGTTCCAGCCCCACCCCACCGTCGCCTTCCAGGGCAAGCCCACGGCGCTGGTACCGGTCGCCCACGGCCAGGAGCAGAAGAACTGGAGCCACTATGGCAACACGGCGGGCGGCAGCCGCTTCGTCGCGCTCGACCAGATCACGCGCGACAACGTGAAGGACCTCCAGGTCGCATGGACCTTACATACCGGCGACACCCCGATCAGCCCCACGGGCAACGGCGCGGAAGACCAGCAGACGCCGCTGCAGGTCGGCGACCGCGTTTACCTGTGCACACCGCATAACAACGTGATCGCCGTCGACGCCGACAGCGGCAGGAAGATCTGGGAGCGCGACATCAATGCGCAGTCGCAGGTCTGGAACCGCTGCCGCGGTCTCGCCTATTTCGATGCAACCGAGCCGCTCGCGCAGGGAACCGTAGCCGGCAAGACCGGCATTGCGCCGGTCGTGCCGGCAGTACTCCCGGCAGGCAGCAACTGCCAGCGCCGCATCCTGATGAATACCATCGATGCGCGCCTGGTCGCCATCGACGCCGACACCGGCGCCATGTGCGAAGGCTTCGGCAAGGGCGGCTTCGTCGACCTGAAGGCGGGCCTGGGCGTCGCGGAAGATCCGAAATATCAACTCACCTCCGCGCCGACCGTCGCCGGCACCACCGTGGTGGTCGGCGGCCGCGTGGCGGACAACGTGCAGACCGACATGCCGGGGGGCGTCCTGCGCGGCTTCGACGTCATCACCGGCCGGATGCGCTGGGCCTTCGATCCGGGCCGCGACGATCCGAACCTGAAGCTGCAGCCGGGCCAGACCTATGCCCGCAGCACGCCCAATTCGTGGGCGCCGATGTCGTACGACGCAGCGATGAATACGGTGTTCATCCCGATGGGCAGCTCCTCGGTGGACCTGTGGGGCGGGAACCGCACGCCGCTGGATCATCGCTACGCCACTTCGATCCTCGCGCTCGACGCCAGCACCGGCAAGCAGAAATGGGTCTACCAGACCGTCCATAACGACCTGTGGGACTTCGACGTGCCGATGCAGCCGAGCCTGGTCGACTTCCCGGGCAAGGATGGGTCGACCACGCCCGCCGTGGTGTTCGGTTCGAAGTCGGGCCAGATCTTCGTCCTCGACCGCATGACGGGCAAGCCGCTGACGCGCGTCGAGGAACGCCCCGTGAAGACGGCGGGGACCTTCAAGGAGCAATACTCGCCGACGCAGCCGTTCTCCAGCGGCATGCCGCAGATCGGCGCGGATACGCTGACGGAATCGGACATGTGGGGCGCGACACCGTTCGACCAGCTCCTGTGCCGCATCAGTTTCAAGTCGATGCGCTATGAAGGCCTGTTCACGGCGCCGGGCACCGACGTCTCGCTGAGCTTCCCCGGTTCGCTGGGCGGCATGAACTGGGGCAGCCTGTCCCATGACCCGAACAACCAGGTCATCTTCGTCAACGACATGCGCCTCGGCCTGTGGGTGCAGATGATCCCGCAGAAAACCGACAGTGGCCCCGCCAGCAACGGCGGCGAAGCGGTCAACACGGGCATGGGCGCGGTTCCGCTGAAGGGCACGCCGTATGCCGTCAACAAGAACCGTTTCATGTCGCCGCTCGGCATTCCCTGCCAGAAGCCGCCGTTCGACACGCTGTCGGCCGTGGACCTGAAGACCCGCAAGCTGCTCTGGCAAGTGCCGGTCGGCACCGTGCAGGACACCGGTCCCTTCGGCATCAAGATGGGCATGAAAATGCCGATCGGCATGCCGACGCTCGGCGGCACGCTGGCGACCCAGGGTGGCCTGGTATTCATCGCCGGTACCCAGGACTACTACCTGCGCGCCTTCGACAGCGCGACCGGCAAGGAAGTCTGGAAAGCGCGCCTGCCGGTGGGCAGCCAGGGCGGGCCGATGAGCTACGTGTCGCCGAAGACCGGCAAGCAGTACGTGCTGATCTCGGCAGGCGGCGCAAGGCAGTCGCCGGACCGTGGCGATTACGTCATCGCTTATGCGCTGGACCGCTGATTGACTTAACGAGTTTGAGACTACGAATGCGATTTAACAATAAATCCGGGGCCCCGACGAACGTTGGCCCCTCCAGGCGGCTCGGCGGGCGCCTGCGCACGTGGCGTCGCGCCGGCGGTGCTACCCTGCTGTCCATGGCAACGCTGGCCCCCGTGGCCGCACTGGCGGACGGACGCGATGCGCCGGCGGCCCCTGCCGGCGCGTCGACCCTGACCGGCGACTGGGGCGGCGCGCGCACCCGGTATGCCGAGGCCGGCGTGAAGTTCCGGGGCGATTATGTTTCCGAGACCTACGCCAACGTCAGGGGCGGCCTCGAACGGGGCAGCGCCTATGCCCAGCAGTTGCGCCTGGGCGCCGATCTCGACATGGAGCGCATCGCCGGCTGGTCCGGCGCCACGCTGCACTTCACCATCAACGACCGGCGCGGCACCGGCATCTCTTCCGATTACATCGGCAACCGCTTGCCGGTCCAGGAGGTCTACGGTGGCCTGTATACGCGCCTGAGCGAGGCCAGTGTCGAGCAGGACCTGCTCGAGGGCCGGCTCAACCTGCGTCTCGGCTTCTTTGCGATGGGCAACGACCTCGGCGGCATGGCCTTGGGGTGCCAGCTGGTGAATGCGGCCTTCTGCGCCCACCCGCTTTCCCTCTCGGGCAATAGCGGCTGGTACAACTATCCAAATGCGCGCTGGGGTGCGGCCGTCCGCTACAAGCTGCGGCCCGACCTGCTGGTGCGCACCGGCGTCTTCCAGGACAATCCGCGCCTCGGCGACAAGGAAAACGCTTTCCGGCCCTTCGCCTCGGGCACGGCGGGCGTGGTGCTGCCGCTGGAAGTGGAGTATGCGCCCGGCAGCGCGCCGCACGACACGGCGCTGCCCGGGCACTACAAGCTTGGCGTCTATTACGATACGGCGCGCGTGAATCGGCTGGGTGAAACCGACAGCACCGTGAACGGGCGCTACGGCATCTACCTGCTGGCGGACCAGATGATATGGCGCCAGGGCCGCGCCGGCCGCGGCCTCTCCGTGTTCGGCCAGTTCACGGCAAATCCACGGGAGTCGGCCCAGATCACGCGCTGGTATGCGGCCGGCCTGGTCAAGACCGGCACCTTCGAGGGCCGCGATGCGGATACGTTCGCACTGGGCGTGGCGCATGCGCAGGTCAATCCACGCTTGCGCGAGAGCGCCGCCGCGGCCGCCGATTCCGAGACCGCTGGCCATGCATCGCCCCCCGCCGGCGAAACCGTGGTCGAACTGAGCTACGGTCTGCAGCCGCTGCGCTGGCTGGGTGTGCGGGCCGACGTCCAGTACGTCGTCGATCCGGGCGCGTTCAGCTACCGGTCGACCCACAATGCGCTTGCGTTCGGCACCCAGCTGAGGATCACGTTCTGAACCAGATGTCGACCGCGAGGCGCCACCCGCTCATCCAGGCCGGTGGCGCAGGTCGCTCGCCGGATCCTGGCGGCCAGCTCATCGCTGTCGGGCTGAAGCGCTGATCGGGTGGGGCTTCGAGGCAAGCGGCGGCTGCACGACGAGTGCAGGCCGCCGCTTTTTTTTCTTGCCTGTCAGGGCGCGCGTACGGAGCGCAGGATCGTGTCCACGACGGACTCGCGCCGCGCCGCGTGCACTTCAGGCGCACCAAGGTCCCGGCCGAAAATGAAGCTGAAGGTATGGCGGTTCGACACGTTGTAGAACGACAGCGCGCTGATCGTCATGTGCAGGTCGACCGGATCGACGTCGGCGCGAAACACGCCCTCGGCGACGCCGCGTTGGCACAGGCGCTCCAGCAAGGTGATGGCCGAACGGTTGATCGTGCGCAGTTCCGGGATCTTGCGGATGTACTCGCCCTGGTTGATGTTCTCGCTCATTACCATGCGGATGAACTCGGGATGGGCGGCATGGAAGTCGAAACTTGCACTGACCAGCTCGCGCAAGGCAGACACCGGCGGCAGCTTGTCGTCGATATGGAGGCCGCCCTCGATCTCCCGGAAGCGGCGATAGCTTTCTTCCAGCGCAGCGACGTACAGGTCTTCCTTGCTGCCGAAGTAGTAGTAGATCATGCCCTTGTTGAGCCCACTTTCGGCCGCGATCGCGTCGATGCGGGCGCCGCTCAAGCCCAGCCTGGAGAACTCTTGGAGCGCGACATTCAGGATCCTGGCGCGCGTGCCGTCTTCCTCGGCCTTCGCGGGAGCGGTCTTCGATCTGCTTGCTTTAGTCATCAAGCTATTCTAAACGATCGCGCCATGGCCGGGCATGCATGGGCCCGGCCATGGCGCGGCCCGTCCAGTGTCAAGGACTGGAACGGACTCGTTGCCGATACCGGCATGGAGGCCGGAAAAGAAAATAGCCCAAACTGCGTTGGGCTATTCTTCAGGCAATTCAAGCGACTTTGTGTGTTCTGGAGGCGAGGACGGGAGTCGAACCACGTCTGACCGGCTTTGCAGGCCGTTGCATAACCGCTTTGCTACCTCGCCAGACTTCATAGTACGACGGCCGGGCTGGCGGGTGATGAGCCTGATCAAGAAATGCAGCGATCTCTTCCATAGGGTCCAATCGGGCAACGGGGTCCCGCAGGCTCGCCCCCCCCCCCGGCTCACCGTATGTCGGTCACGCGCGCCACACCTGTGCCAGGAAGCCTTCAGATGAAGGGCCAGGCAAGGATGCGCTTGACGTGCAGCACCGAACGCAGGCCGACGTAGCCGATGACAAAGCCGAAGGCCAGCGTGCTGCGCGCGTCGTGCAGGACGGCGAGGAACAGGCCGCCGACGGTGGCGCCGGCGGCCAGCACCATCAGCCAGAGTTCGATACTGAGGAAGAAGGGCAAGGCCTGGCGCCAGATGCGCAGGGTCAGTGCACCAGCTTCCTTGAGGGTAGTGACATTGCGACGGGTGGTCATTTCGAAATCTTTTAACGAGGCAGAAATGCAAAACGCCGGCAAAAGCCGGCGAATCGCATTTTTTCTGGAGGCGAGGACGGGAGTCGAACCCGTCTAGACGGCTTTGCAGGCCGCTGCATAACCGCTTTGCTACCTCGCCAGAGTATATGGTAAGACTGCTGAGCTGGCGGGTTATGGAGCCAAATCAACATGAGCAGCAATGTCTTCTCTGAATTCTGGAGCGGGAGAAGAGTCTCGAACTCTCGACCTCAACCTTGGCAAGGTTGCGCTCTACCAACTGAGCTACTCCCGCTTAGGAGTCCTGCTAATGACACTCGCTTTATGGAGCGGGAGAAGAGTCTCGAACTCTCGACCTCAACCTTGGCAAGGTTGCGCTCTACCAACTGAGCTACTCCCGCACGGAGTGTTTTACTTCTTTACTACCAATGCTCCTGAATGGAGCGGGAGAAGAGTCTCGAACTCTCGACCTCAACCTTGGCAAGGTTGCGCTCTACCAACTGAGCTACTCCCGCATTCTGGAGACACGCATTATCGCAGAAATCGTTTCAACTTCCAAGACAACTTGTTACTGCCGTTTATTGCTTTGACATCATCGCAAACTCTGGAGCGGGAGAAGAGTCTCGAACTCTCGACCTCAACCTTGGCAAGGTTGCGCTCTACCAACTGAGCTACTCCCGCTTTGTCTTTCGTTTGCTGCGATGTCGTTCGCAACAGGCAAGCATTATAGACTATCTGATCCGTACGTCAAGGATGGCGAAGAAGTAATCTTACATATTCCCGCTTTTTTCCTTGATCAGCGGCCAGGCACGGCGCAGGTAGTAGAACATCGACCACACCGTCAGTACGCCAGCCACCCACAACAGGATCTTGCCCCAGTACTGCATGTCGATGCCGAGCAGGGTGTCATGGAAGAGCAGCATCGGGATCGCGGCCATCTGTGCGGCGGTCTTCACCTTGCCCAGCGAGCTGACGGCCACCGACTTGCGGGCGCCGATCTCGGCCATCCATTCGCGCAGCGCCGAGATCGTGATCTCGCGCCCGATGATGATGAAGGCGATGACCGCGTCGACGCGCTGCAGCTGGATCAGCATCAGCAAGGCGCCGGCAACCATCAGCTTGTCCGCGACCGGGTCGAGGAAGGCGCCGAAGGCCGAGGTCTCGTTCCAGCGCCGTGCGAGGAAGCCGTCGAACCAGTCGGTCACCGCCGCGATGATGAACACGAGCGTCGCGGCCAGGTTCTGTTCGGGCCGGGTAAGCCAGTGCTCGGGAAGGTAGTAGACGCCGACAACCAGGGGAATGAGTGCTACACGTAACCAGGTCAGGAGAATCGGGATGTTAAAAGGCATAGAGGGCGTGAACTGGCTTACCGTTAAAAATGCGTGCGCCGCTAGTCTACATGGGTATTGCAAATTGGACTAGTTGAGCTCTGCAGTAACGGGGCAAAGCCGGGCCGGTGGGCACGGGGCGCCACCCTGCGGCGGGAATGCTGTCGCGGTGGGCATCGGCTGGTTGAACGCGTGGGCGGCGCCCCGGCCGCGTGTACTCACCCAAACCGGTGTAGCCCCTCCTACGGAAGCCGGCTTCCCCCTCAGTGCAGCTGCCGATAAATCTCTTCCGCCAGCGCGGTCGAGATGCCCTCGACCTGGCACAGGTCTTCGACGCTGGCGTCGATCACGCCGCGCAGGCCGCCGAAGCGGGCCAGCAGGCGCTGGCGGCGCTTGGCGCCGATGCCTTCGATTTCTTCGAGGCGCGAAGCCTGGCGCGCCTTGGCGCGCTTGGCGCGCATGCCGGTGATGGCGAAGCGGTGGGCTTCGTCGCGGATCAGGGCCACCAGCATCAGCGCGGCCGATTCCTTGCCGAGTTCCTGGGGCGCGCGGCCGTCGGCGAAGATCAGCGTTTCGAGGCCAACCCTGCGCCCCTCCCCTTTCGCCACGCCGACGATCAGGCTGATGTCGAGCCCGAGTTCGGAAAACACCTGGCGCGCCATCTCGACCTGGCCCTTGCCGCCGTCGACTAGAACGACGTCGGGCATGACGCCGTCGCCGCTCGCGACCTTCTCGTAGCGGCGCGTGAGCACCTGGCGCATCGCGGCGTAGTCGTCACCCGGCGTGATGCCGGTGATGTTGTAGCGCCGGTATTCCGAGTTCTGCATCGCATGGTGATGGAATACCACGCAGGATGCCTGCGTCGCTTCGCCCGCCGTGTGGCTGATGTCGAAGCACTCGATGCGCAGGGTTTCGAGGTCGGTCGCGTCCAGCGACAGCGTTTCAGCCAGGGCGCGAGTGCGCGACTGCTGTGACCCTTGTTCAGACAACAGCCGCGCCAGGGATATCTCCGCGCCCTTTTGAGCGAGCTCAAGCCACTGGCGACGCTGGCCCTGGGGCTGGAAGATCAGGTTGATCCGGTGCCCGCACTGCTCGGTCAGGGCCAGCATCAATTCCGGCTGGTCGAACTCGATGTTCAGGATCAGGGTGCCCGGAATGAATTTGTCGGTGTAGTGCTGGACCAGGAAGGCGGCCAGCACTTCGCATTCGATCGATTGTTCGGCGATCGCCTCGCCGACCTGGGTCGGGAAGTAGGCGCGGTCGCCCAGGTGGCGTCCGCCGCGCACCATGGCCAGGTTGACGCAGGCGCGCCCGCCCTGCACCACCACCGCGATGATGTCGACGTCGGCGTCGCCGGTCGTTTCCATGCTCTGCTGGTGCAGCACGCGCGAGAGCGACTGGATCTGGTTGCGCACGCCCGCCGCCTGCTCGAACATCAGCTTCTCGGCAAAGCCGTGCATCTTGTTCTGCAGGTCTTCCATGACCTCGTTCTGGCGCCCGCGCAGGAACTTGGCGGCGTTCTCGACGTCCACCCTGTACTCGTCCTTGTCGATCAAATTCACGCAAGGGCCGCTGCAGCGCCCGATCTGGTGCAGCAGGCAGGGCCGCGTGCGGTTGGCATACACGCTGTCCTCGCAGGTGCGCAGCATGAACACCTTCTGCAGGATCTGGATCGACTCCTTGACCGCCCAGGCGCTGGGAAAAGGTCCGAAGTACTGGTTCTTCTTGTCGAGGGCGCCGCGGTAATAGGCCATGCGCGGGAAGTCGCCGCCCGTGATCTTCAGGTAGGGATAGGACTTGTCGTCGCGAAAGAGGATGTTGTAGCGGGGTTTCAGCGCCTTGATCAGGTTGTTTTCCAGGATCAGGGCCTCGGCCTCGCTGTGCGTGACCGTCGTTTCCAGATGTGCGATCTGCGAGACCATCATCGCAATCCGCGGGCTCGACAGGTTTTTCTGGAAGTAGCTCGACACCCGGTTCTTGAGATTGCGCGCCTTGCCGACGTAGAGCACGTTCCCGTTGGCGTCGAAGTAGCGGTACACGCCCGGCAGGCCGGGCAGCTTGGCGACGGTGGCCAGCACCTGTTCGCGCGCGTCGGCGCCGGGTCGCACGGGCCCGGCGGCGTCATCCTTCAGGGTCGCCGTCAACTCTTCCTTCATGGCCTGCCGGGCGTCGGGACGCGGGCGCGCACCCGGTGCGTCGGGCTTGGCCCTGGCGACGCGCGCGCGCGCCGGCCTGGACTCGGCCGGGTCCGCGCTGGGAGCCGCAGCGGGATGCGCGATCGGCAAGGCGGCGCCGTTCGCGGCCACATAGCCGACCGGCGCTTCCGCTACCTTGTTGGCATTGTCAGGCGCCGGGTTGTCCGGCGATTCGGGGGATGGCACTTCCTTGGTCACTGGCGTATCGCTTGCGTAGGTGTTCAGGTCCGCTCGTCGCGGGTGACGATCACAAAGGCGACGCCGTAATCGGCTTCGTCGCTGATCGTCACCTGCGCCGTCAATTTGTTCTGCTCCATGAAGTCAAGCAGGGCGCCGCTGCACACGATGACCGGCTTGCCGCTCGGATCGTTGAGCATCTGGGCCGAACGCCAGGTCATGGGCATGCGCATGCCCAGGCCGATGGCTTTCGAAAACGCCTCCTTGGCCGAAAAACGCGTGGCCAGGAAACGCAGCCCGCGCACTTCGCTGCGCGCACGGCGCGCGTGGTATTTCTCCAGTTCCTGCGGGCCCAGGATCTTTTCGGCGAAACGCTCGCCGCTGCGCGCGAGCGCCGCCTCGACACGCGAGATCTGGACGATGTCGGTGCCGATGCCGTAGATCACTGCGCCCCCAGGCTCACGCCAAGACGGGCCGCGACCATGATCGCCTTCATCTCGCGCACCGCGTTCTCCCAGCCGGCGAACAGCGCGTGGGCGACGATGGCGTGGCCGATGTTCAGTTCGGCGATGTCCTTGATGGCGGCGATCGGCTGCACGTTGGTGTAGTGCAGGCCGTGGCCGGCATTGACCACCAGGCCGTGCTTCACGCCGGCGGCGACGCCGACCTTGATGCGCTCGATCTCGCGCGCCGCCTCAAGCCCTTCGGCTTCGGCATAGCGGCCCGTGTGCAGTTCGATCACGGTGGCGCCGGTCTTTGCGGCAGCTTCGATCTGGGCCTCGTCGGCGTCGATGAAAAGCGAGACACGGATACCCTCGCCTCGCAGCTGCTTCACGGCGGCCTCGACCTCGTTGAAGTAGCGGATCACGTCCAGCCCGCCTTCGGTCGTCACTTCCTCGCGCCGCTCCGGCACCAGGCACACGTCCTGGGGCTTGACCTGGCAGGCGAAGTCGATCATCTCCTTCGTGACCGCCGCTTCCAGGTTCATGCGCGTGGCCAGTTGCGGGCGGATCGCCAGCACGTCGGCATCCTTGATGTGGCGGCGGTCCTCGCGCAGGTGCAGCGTGATCAGGTCGGCGCCGGCCTGCTCGGCCAGCAGCGCGGCGCGCAGCGGGTCCGGATAGACGGTGCCGCGCGCATTGCGCACGGTGGCGATGTGGTCGATATTCACGCCCAGGTCGATGATGGGGCCGACGGGTTCGAGGAAACTCATGCTTGCTCTCTTCTTATAACTGCATCAGGTCAATCAAAATCTGCCGGGTGTTGAGCGGCGCGCCGCCCAGGTGGTGCGCCAGCAGGAAGCGCATCAGTTGCTTGCTCTGGGCCAGGGTCGCCGGGTCGGCGTAATCCTCGCGCTCCATGTCGAGCAGGGTCTTACCGGACACCACGGGCCAGACATCGGACACCCGGGCTTCGCGCGCGCCGCGTTCCGGATCGACCACATAGCTGAGATCGGCTGCCACCGCTTCGCGCGTCGTCGTCGAGCGGCCGAGATCGGCCGCGACGCCCGTTTCCTTAAGTAAGGCCCTTTCGAATTTTCGCAAGACGATTTGTGCGGGTTCGTCGTGCGCCAGTTCGTTGAGCGTGGAAACATAGTGGTCGAACAGGGCCCGGTGGGCGTCGTCGCGCGCCAGCAGCTTGACCAATAGTTCATTCAGGTAGAACCCGCACAGCAGGGCCGTGCGCTCCAGCGGCAGCATGCCGCCGACCCACTCGGCGTCGATCAGGGTGCGCAGCTCGGACTTGCCGCTCCAGGACACCGACAGCGGCTGGAAGGTCTGCAGCACCCCGCGCAGCTTCGACAGAGGCCGTTTCGCGCCCTTGGCCACGACCGCGATGCGGCCATAGTCGCGCGTGAACAGGTCGACGATGAGACTGGTTTCCTTGTAGGGATAGCTGTGGAGCACGAAGGCCGGCTGGCCGTTGACCCGGGTTTCGCGTATGGGAGCGCGGCTGCGGCGCGGGGCCGCCGGGGGCGCCGGCACATAAGGAACGGAGGCTTCCGCCACCTGCATCTCGGCCATCGGCATCGGCGCGGCCGGCTGCACCTCACCCTCCGGCAGGACCGGCGCGGGGGCGGCGGGATCGGTGTTGTCGAAGCTCGTCATGCGTGGGGGACGGTCCTCCGGCGCTTACTCGTAGCCGTAGGCGCGCAGGCCCGCTTCGTTGTCGGCCCAGCCGGATTTGACCTTGACCCAGATTTCCAGGTACACGGGGCCGCCGAACAGCTTTTCCATGTCCAGGCGCGACTGGGTCGAGATTTCTTTCAGGCGCGCGCCCTTGTTACCGATGATCATCGATTTGTGGGTATCGCGCTCGACCAGGATGGCGGCAAAGATGCGGCGCAGGTTGCCTTCCTGCTGGAACTGTTCAATGACGACGGTGCTGGTGTAGGGCAGTTCGTCGCCCAGCAGGCGGAACACTTTCTCGCGCACGATCTCGGCGGCGAGGAATTTTTCGCTGCGGTCGGTGATGTCGTCCGGCCCGAAGATCGGCGGATTTTCCGGCAGGTGATTGCGGATCTCGCGCTCGAGGGCGTCGACCTGGAAGCGCAGCTTGGCCGACACCGGCACGATTGCGGTAAAGTCGCGCAGGGCGGCTAGCTTTTGCGCGAAAGGCATCAGGGTTGCCTTGTCCTTCATGCGGTCGGACTTGTTGATCACCAGGATCACCGGCACGTTCTTCGGCAGCAGGTCGAGCACCTGCTGGTCGGCCGGGCCGAAGGTGCCGGCCTCGACGATGAAGAGCACGACGTCGGATGCGGTCAGGGTGTTCGAGACCGTCTTGTTCAGCGTCTTGTTCAGCGCGTTCGCATGACGGGTCTGGAAGCCCGGCGTATCGACGTAGATGAACTGGGCGTCGTCATGGGTCTGGATGCCGGTGATGCGGTGGCGCGTGGTCTGGGCCTTGCGCGAAGTGATCGAGACCTTGGCGCCGATCAGCACGTTCATCAGCGTCGACTTGCCGACGTTCGGGCGTCCGACGATGGCGATATAGCCGCAGCGGAAGTTCTCTGGGGCGCCTTCGGTCTTGCCGGCGTCGTCGTTGTGGGTGTCGGTATTCATTGCTGGTTCAATCATGCTTGTTTGGTGGAGGCGCCATCGTCGGCGCCCTCGCCCTGGATGGTGGCGATGCCGGCCAGCTTCAGCTGGGCGGCGCGCGGCTTGGGTTTGCGCCCGGCGGCCGGGGTCTTGCGCAGGGCCTGCTCGGCCATGTCGAGCGCGGCGCGCGCGGCGGCCTGCTCGCCGGCACGGCGGCTGCCGCCGCGGCCGAAGACCTGGATGCCGAGCTTGGGCACCAGGCACTCGATCTCGAATTCCTGGCTGTGGGCGGCGCCATGGGTGGCGATGACGTTGTAGGTCGGCAAGGAAATCTTGCGGCTTTGCAGGAATTCCTGCAGCAGGGTTTTCGCGTCCTTGCCAAGGGTGCGCGGGTCGACCGAGTCCAGCAGCGGAATATAGAAGGCGCGGATGACGTCGCGGGCGGCGTCGAAGCCGGCGTCGAGGAAGATCGCGCCAAGCAGGGCCTCGAGGGTGTCGGCCAGGATCGACGGACGGCGAAAACCGCCCGACTTCAGCTCGCCTTCGCCCAGGCGCAGGAACTGCGAGAGTTCGAGCTTCTGGGCAATCTCGTAGAGCGACTGCTGCTTGACCAGGTTGGCGCGCAGGCGCGACAGGTCGCCCTCGTCGAGGTTGTTGAAGCGCTCGTACAGGATCGAGGCGACCACGCAATTAAGGATCGAATCGCCCAGGAATTCGAGGCGCTCGTTATGCAAGCTGCTATGGCTACGATGGGTCAGGGCCTGCTGCAAGAGGCCACTGTCCCGAAACGTGTAACCTAGGCGAGTTTGCAATAACTGAAGATTCATTGTCGATTTTTTCGTTGTTCAGATCGGCGTATTGAAAAAAGCCAGAATCCGGAACGCTGCTTGCGCAGCATCCCGGATCCGGTCATCTTACTACCGTGTTGCGTCCTTCAAGGCTGCCGGCGTACGGCGCCTGTCATTCAGCGCTGGCTGCCACCACGCCGCTCGGGTCGGTAGTGCCGTCGTAATCGATGACGATGCTGGCCTTGTCGGTGAACTCGATGCGTTTCTGGTAGGCGAAGCTGATTTCAGGTTCCCCGCCGTCCCTGGTGATGACGAGGTCGCGGCCACGCAGGGAGCTGACGTTGTTGATGTCGGCAAACTTGTCGAATGCCTTCTGCATCTCGGCCACGCTACCGCCCTCCTCTTTCACACGCGCGATTCCGTCCTTGATCGAGCGGTATTCCAGCCACGAGGGAATCACCTTGATGGCGACCACCGCGGCCAGCCCGAGCACGATCAGTCCGAGGATCAGGCCGGTCAGCGAGATGCCCCGCTGCCTGTCCAGGTTACGCTGTTTCCGGTGCTGCATCCTGCCTCCTCCACGCTTGCGAAAGCAGGCCTTACTTGATGCCGCCGATGCGCTTCGGATCACCGAAGTTCATCCACACCAGGAAGGCCTTGCCGACGATATTCTTGTCCGGCACAAAACCCCAGTAGCGGCTGTCCGCGCTGTTGTCGCGGTTGTCGCCCATCATGAAGTAGTTGCCTTCCGGTACGATACAGGTAAATTTGTCGTACGAATAGTCGCAGGCCTCGCGGTGCGGGAAGTTCTCCACGCCGTCCAGGTTGAACGAGCGCGCCGGCTCGGTGTTCAGGATGCGGTGCTCGCTGCCGGGCAGCTTTTCGATGAACTGCTTGTGGTACACCGGCCGCTCGTCGTCGAGGTAGTCGTCCAGCGGGGTGTATTCCACCGGCTTGCCGTTCACCGTCAGGCGCTTGTTCTCGTAGGTGATTTTATCACCGGGCACACCAATGACGCGCTTGATGTAATCCTGGCTCATGTCCTTCGGATACTTGAACACCATGACGTCGCCGCGCTGCGGGTCGTTCACCTCGATGATCTTCTTGTTGATGATCGGCAGGCGAATGCCATAGGTGTACTTGTTCACAAGGATGAGGTCGCCGACCAGCAGGGTCGGCACCATCGAGCTCGACGGGATCTTGAACGGCTCCCACAGGAAGGAACGCAGGATGAACACCAGCGCGATCACGGGGAAGAAGCTGCCCGAGTACTCGACCCAGGTCGGCTGGCGCAGGTGAGCCTGTTCGATCGCCGCGCGGTTGCCGTTGCTGTCGACCTTGATGCCTTCGGCCTGCAGCTTGGCGTTGCGGGCATCGTACTCGGCCAGGGCGGCGTCGGCCGCGGCGCGGCGCTTCCTGGCCAGCACGAAGGTGTCGAAACACCAGATGATGCCCGTGACCACCATGGCCACGAACAGGATGAGCGCGAAATTCCCCAGGATCGGTTGCAGGTTCATTTATCTTCCACTTGAAGGATGGCGAGGAAGGCTTCCTGTGGAATCTCCACCGAGCCAACCTGTTTCATGCGTTTCTTACCGGCTTTTTGTTTCTCAAGCAGTTTCTTCTTGCGGCTGATGTCGCCGCCGTAGCACTTGGCCAGGACGTTCTTGCGCATCGCCTTGACGTTTTCGCGCGAGATGATGGTCGCGCCGATCGCGGCCTGGATCGCCACGTCGAACATCTGGCGCGGGATCAGCTCGCGCATCTTGGCCGCCACCTGGCGTCCGCGGTATGGGGCATTGGCGCGGTGCACGATGATCGCCAGCGCGTCGACCTTCTCGCTGTTGATCAGCATGTCGACCTTGACCACGTCGGCGGCGCGGTTTTCCTTGAACTCGTAGTCCATCGAGGCATAGCCGCGCGAGGTCGACTTCAGGCGGTCGAAGAAGTCGAGCACGATCTCGGCCATCGGGATCTCGTAGACCAGCTTGACCTGGCGGCCATGGTAGGCCATGTCCATCTGGACGCCGCGCTTGCTGTTACACAACGTCATCACCGAGCCGACATATTCCTGCGGCATGTAGAGGTTCACGGTGACGATGGGCTCGCGGATCTCGTTGATCTTCGACGGTTCCGGCATCTTCGACGGGTTGTCGACACGAATCATGGTGCCATCGCGCATCTCGACCTCGTACACCACGGTCGGGGCCGTCGTGATCAGGTCCATGTCGAATTCGCGCTCCAGGCGCTCCTGCACGATTTCCATGTGCAGCAGGCCCAGGAAGCCGCAGCGGAAGCCGAAGCCCAGCGCCTGCGACACTTCCGGCTCGTACATCAGGGCGGCGTCGTTCAGCTTCAGCTTTTCCAGCGAGTCGCGCAGGGCGTCGTACTGGTTGGCCTCGACCGGGAACAGGCCGGCGAAGACCTGGGGCTGGACTTCCTTGAAGCCCGGCAGCGGCGCCGGCGCCGGCTTGTTCGCCAGGGTCACGGTGTCGCCCACCTTGGCGGCGGTCAGTTCCTTGATGCCGGCGATGATGAAACCCACCTGGCCCGCCGACAGTTCCGGCAGCGAGACCGAACGCGGCGTGAAGATGCCGATGTTCTCGACCAGCTGCTGGGAGCCGGTCGCCATCAACAGGATCTTGTCCTTCGGACGCAGGGTGCCGTTGACCACGCGCACCAGCATCACGACGCCGACATAGGGGTCGTACCAGGAGTCGACGATCAGGGCCTGCAGCGGCGCTTCCGGGTCGCCCTTGGGCGGCGGCACGCGCTTGATCAGGTCTTCGAGCACGTCTTCCACGCCCAGGCCGGTCTTGGCCGAGCAGGTCGTCGCTTCCGAGGCGTCGATGCCGATCACGTCCTCGATTTCCTTCTTGGCGTTCTCGGGATCGGCGTGCGGCAGGTCGATCTTGTTCAGGATCGGCACCACTTCCACGCCGAGGTCGAGCGCGGTGTAGCAGTTGGCCACCGTCTGGGCTTCCACGCCCTGGGAGGCGTCGACCACCAGCAGCGCGCCTTCGCAGGCCGACAGCGAGCGCGACACTTCATAGCTGAAGTCGACGTGCCCCGGGGTATCGATCAGGTTCAGGTTGTAGGTCTGGCCGTCGCGCGCCTTGTACTGCAGCGCAGCGGTCTGCGCCTTGATGGTAATGCCGCGCTCGCGCTCCAGGTCCATCGAGTCGAGCACCTGCGCGTCCATTTCGCGGTCCGACAGGCCACCGCACAACTGGATGATGCGGTCGGCCAGGGTCGATTTACCGTGGTCGATGTGGGCGATGATGGAGAAGTTACGTATGTTGTTCATTAACAAAGCTCAAAACCAAAAAGGGCGAGGCCGGTAGCCAGGTGGCGACCGGCGCCGCAAGATGCCTGCGCAATACAAAAAAAGCGCCCCATGCGGACTGGTCCGTCCCCAGGCGAGCGCCTTATCGCAACGTGAGAAGCTGATGTGCAGTCGACAGAAGCTTTTCCAAACCAGGCATTTTACCGGATTTCAGGGTAGAAATCCCGGTTTCTGAGGGAATCGGGGTGCCGGGCCGCGAGAATGGCCCGGCATCGCCGAAGTCGGCGGTGCAAACCGTATCTATGGACTCCACCCGATTTGCAAGAAGAAGATTGAATTTCTGCCGTTAGGAAGAGTTTGCTTGTATCTATTCGGCCTGTATGTTGAGCGTTTCCAGTGCTCTGGCCCTGATGTGATACGCGCGTCAGGATCCTCATAGGGTGACGGCCTTGATGGCCACTACAGTTTACGGATTCACCCGACGCCGGTCCAACCTGTTGGCATCATTCTTTCTTCTCGTCGCAAACTTGGCGGTTGCTCCTTGCTGTTGCTGAGTTAATCGACAGTCTTTTCAGGCCGGCCTGGGCGTGTCTTTCGACCAGGCCGGAACGTACGGGCGTCCATGCGCCATCAACGCCCAGATCACCCTGGCCATCTTGTTGGCCAGCGCAGTCGCGGCAACGTTGAAACTGCGCCGTTCTGCCAGCCTTGTTGCCCACTGCAGCAGCTTGTCGGGCTTGCCGCTTGCTGTTCTCAGTGCACTGCGCGCTCCGTGTATGAGCAGGGTGCGCAGATAGCTGTCGCCCCTGCAGGTAATGCCATACAGGCGCTGCTTGCCTCCACTGCTATGCTCGCGTGGCACGAGGCCTAAATTCGCTGCAAAGTCCCGCGCGCTCTTGTAGTGGCGCGGATCGGCGATGGTTGCCTGCACTGCCGTTGCCGTCAACGGCCCCACACCCGGCACCTCCATCAGTTTCTTCGCCAGTTCCGACTTGGCTGCCTGGTTCAAACGTCGGTCGTACGCCTGAATCCTCTCGTCCTTGTCGTCCAGCTGGGCCTTGAGCTCCCGGAACGTCTCCAGGGCCATACCAGACAAACCATTGTCCAGATCGTTCAGCCATGCTTTCAGTCCGTCGCGGAATCTTTCCACGCGCTTGGGAAACACCCGGCCATATTCCCCGGCAAACGCCCTGATCCTGTTGATCATCGCCACCCGTTCCGTCATCAGGGCGCTGCGAGCGCGGTGCAGCATCTGCAAATCTTGCTGTGCAGCCGTATTGATCGGCACATACTTGGTTGCCCCACGCGAGCGCGCCTCGGCAATTGCAGCAGCGTCGTTCATGTCGTTCTTGTTACCGGTGACATATGCCCTGACGTGTTGGGCCGCAATCAGTTTGGCGTCGTGTCCCATTTCGACGAGCTTGCGTGCCCAGTAATGCGAACCCGCGCACGCTTCGATACCAATCATCGCCGGAGCCATCTGCGCGAACTGCGCAAGCACCTGGTCTCGAGAAAGCTTACTCTTGAACACCCGTTTGCCGTTTCCATCGAGCCCGACCGCGAAGAACACGTCCTTCGCAATATCCAAACCAACTACTTTTGCGCTAGCATTCATGGTGACTCCCCCTCTTGTTTTAGCGTGCCAGCCCAATCTGGCACGCTTGGCACAATGATGCCGATATCAGGAGGGTGGAGTCCATCACATTAGGGTAGGCGCGGCCGGCGTAGGCACTCCGTGCCCACGCGAGAGGTGGCGATTTGCCGGATTTGGCGAAGGCCCAAACGGCAGCGTACTGGCGGCGGAGTTCCCGGCCCAGCCGCAGGCGCGTGACCGAGCAGCCAGCGCGTCGGGCCGCGCTCCTGCGCCGACCTCATGCAAACATTCGCGTGGGCACGGGGTGCCCACCCTACGGTCGCGGCCGCATGAGCTTGCACCCACATCGTGAACGCGTGCCTCACGCCCCCAGCGCCATCGGCTGGTAACGTTCCAGGTAGCGCCTGACCGCCGCTTCGTCGAGGAAGTAGTGGCAGAGCTCCGGATCGGCCAGGTCGCCATACAGCACCGGCACCAGCTCGTCGAAGCGCGCGACGAGCGCCGGGTCGGCATCGACATCGATGACCTCGATCTCGAACGGCCGCCCGGGCGTTTCCAGCGCGCGCAGCGCTGCCAGCATGTCTTCGCACAGGTGGCACCAGCTGCGCGAATAAAGCGTGAACTTGATCACTGCGGAGTCACCTGGTGGCCGCCGGCTTGATCACGAGGTACTGGGTGATGTTCTCGCGCCGCACCAGCACCGCCACGCTCTTCTTCGGATCGAGCTTGCCGGCCAGGGCGTTGAACTGGGCCGCGTCCTTGATCTCGACGTTGTTCATCTGCAGGATCAGGTCGCCCGCGCGCACGCCCGCCGTTGCCGCCCTGCCCTCGCTCGAGTCGACCAGCACCCCGCCCTCGATGCGCAGCGCGCGGCGCTGCTCGGGGGTCAGGTTCGACACATGCAGGCCGAGCGCGTTCGGCGCCGGGCCTGGAGCCGGCTTGTTCGACTGCGGCTTGTTGGCGGCGGTCTTCTCGTCCTCCAGTTCGACGATGGTGACCGGCACGTCGAGCTGGGCGCCGCGGCGCCAGACGGTGACGGTGGCCTTGGTGCCGACCTTGGTGGCGCCGACCAGGCGCGGCAGGTCGCGCGTGGTCTCGATCGGCTGGCCATTGAAGCGCAGGATGATGTCGCCGACCTTGATGCCGCCTTTTTCGGCGGGACCGCCCGGCTCGACCATCGACACCTCGGCGCCGCGCGCCTTGCCCAGGCCGAGCGACTCGGCGACGTCGCGCGTGACTTCGCTGATCTGCACGCCCAGGCGCCCGCGCGTGACGCGGCCGGTCTTCTTGAGCTGGTCGGCCACGCGCATCACTTCGTCGATCGGCACGGCGAAGGAAATGCCGTTGTAGGCGCCGGAGAGCGTGGCGATCTGCGAATTGATGCCGATGACTTCGCCGCGCATGTTGATCAGGGGGCCGCCCGAGTTGCCCGGGTTGACCGCAACGTCACTCTGGATCAGGGGCAGGTAGTCGCCGGTGTCGCGCGACTTGGCCGAGATGATGCCGGCAGTAACGGTATTGTCGAGGTTGAACGGGGAGCCGATCGCGATCACCCATTCGCCGACCCGGATCTTGCTCGAGTCGCCGGTACGCAGGTAAGGCAGGTTGGCGGCGGCCACCTTCAGCAGGGCGACGTCGGAGCGGCGGTCGGCGCCCAGCACCTTGGCCTTGAATTCGCGGCGGTCGGTCAGCGTGACCGTGACCTCGTCCGCCCCCTCCACCACGTGGGCGTTGGTCAGCACGTAGCCGTCGTCCGAAATGATGAAGCCGGAGCCGACGCCGCGCTCGACCTGCTCTTCCTGACCCTGCTGAGGGGAGCGGCGGCGCGGGATCGGCTGGCCGAAGAAGCGGCGCAGGAACTCCTGCATTTCCTCCTCGCCCGGACCACCCTGCCCCAGGCGCACACGCTCGGTGGTGCGGATGTTGACCACCGCCGGGCCGGCTTTTTCGATCAGGTCGGAAAAATCGGGCAGGCCGGTCACGACCGGAGTCGGCACGGGGGCGGCGGCATGGGCCGCGCCGGGAAGGGACAGACCGGCACACGCAACCAGCAGTGCCGACAGGACGACGCTCACAGTTTTGCTTGTCATGGGAATCAAGGGTCAGGTCAGGAATTGACGTTATGGTAAGCCAAAATCCTGGCCCTTGTCGCGCACCGGCGCGAATGTCGCTGGAAGAGGAAGCGGTTCGCGCTCACGGGCCGAGCGCGGCGCCGCGCGCGCCGTTCCGGACAGCGCATGCGGAACGGGAGGGACAATTGCGTGTCAGGGAGCCGGAGAGGAAGCCGCCAGCGCCATCGGCGCGGCCAGCTCGCCCTCGCCCGCCGTGCTGCGCCGAGGGTGCAGCGGCTCGGCCGCCAGGCGGGTGGCGAGCCGGGCGGAAAAGCCGCTCGAGAGCTGGGGCGTTTCTGCCGTGCGCAGCATATCGCCGATGAGGTGATACACTTCCCACGCGCAGCTACCGTCAGCCGTGCGCAAGGCCGCGCCGGCCAGCTCCAGATCGCCTATCGGCAAGGCGTCGTCGCACAGGGCGGAAATGTGTTCGCGGTTTTTTTTGTTGGTATCCATCGGTAGTTCCATCACGGTAGCCGTGTGATCAAAAAGTTGTGCAGGGTGTTGGTGCGATCATCGCTACCTACCGACGTTTGTCACCCGGAAAATCGAGCAATGGCTTCAATTTTTCGGCGATGACTTCGCGCGCCCGGAATATGCGGCTGCGCACCGTGCCGATCGGGCACGCCATCACTTCGGAGATTTCCTCGTAGCTCAAACCCTCAATTTCGCGTAGAACAATCGCTGTCCGCAATTCCAGCGGTAGCGCCTCCATCGCCGCATTGACCGTATAAGCGATCTGCTTGCTCGCCAACACCGATTCCGGTGTGTTAATGTCGCGCAAACTGTCCGCATCGTCAAACGCTTCAGCACGTTCCGTATCTGCCTCGGTCGAGGTCGGCGCGCGCCTGCCCTGTGTGACGAGAAAATTCTTTGCCGTGTTGATGCCTATTCGATACAGCCAGGTATAAAACGCCGACTCGCCGCGGAAATGCCGTAATGCGCGAAACGCCTTGATGAACGTTTCCTGCACCACGTCTTCAGCTTCGGCAGGGTCGTGCACGAGGCGCGACACCAGCCGCATCAGCCGACGCTGATACTTCGCCACCAACAGATCGAACGCCTGCCGGTCACCGGCCTGGACGCGTTCGACCAGCAGTTGATCACCCTCGCGTTCTGTCGTCACTGACCGTGTCCCATAGACTGCGGCAAGCCGAGGAATCGCAATAAACCTACTGCGCGTCGAATTGCCGATCTGCGGTGCTCGCTGTACGTGCGTACAGCTGCGCTCCTCAATCAGCACTTCTTCCGCTCGCTACGGTTTCTTGCGATCCCTCTCATTCTAAGAGTTGGCCGGCTGCAATAAGTTCAAAGTATTTCGGAGGCGCTTTCCGGTGTAACAGTTCGCCCACACAAGGTGCCGAACGCGACCCGCAAAGCGCGATATTCCTCGGGAGCCAGGCTGTCGCGCAGTACCGGCACGACCCATTGCCTGCCGCCCGCATCGCCCAGCCGTAACAGCATCAGTTGCGGCCAGAACAGGCTTCCAGGCAACAGCGTCACGGCGGCGGCAGCGTCGACTGCAGTGCCGGCTCCCACCTTCTGTTGTACCGTCAGCCGCACCGCGCCGGTTCCAGATACATCAATCTGGTGCGTCTTTGTCAGGCTGGCGCATCCGTGCAACAAATATGCCGCTGCGAGCAGGAAAAAGAGTGCACAGGGGAAGGCAAAAGCGAGGCGCTCCGGCGCCACGCCGGCGATGACGACGGCGGCGGCGAGATGGACGAGCGCAGCCACACCGAGCGCGAAACGCAGGCGGCGCGAGGGTGCAACGAGCGCGCTGGTGGCGATCGGAGTCATGCGGGAGGGAGGTGATGCGGAACGCCTGCCGCGCGCGGGGTGCGGCAGGGTCAGGCGCCCGGTTCTGTTAGACAGAGCCGGGCGGGACAGGTTCAAACTTTACCGAAGATCAGGGTACCGTTGGTACCGCCGAAACCGAAGTTGTTCTTCACGGCGTAGTTGATCGTCATGTCGCGCGCGGTGTTGGCGACGAAGTCGAGATCGCAGGCCGGATCCTGGTTGAAGAGGTTGATGGTCGGTGGCGAGACCTGGTTGTGGATCGCCAGCACCGTGAACACCGATTCCAGGCCGCCGGCGCCGCCCAGCAGGTGGCCGGTCATCGACTTGGTCGAGTTGACCACCAGCTTCCTGGCGTGATCACCGAAGGTGCGCTTGATGCCCTGCACTTCGGCCAGGTCGCCCAGCGGCGTCGAGGTGCCGTGCGCGTTGATGTAATCCACCTGGTCGGCGTTCAGGCCGGCGTTGGCCAGTGCCGAGACCATGCAGCGGCTCGCGCCACTGCCGTCCTCGACCGGCGCGGTGATGTGGTTCGCATCCGCGCTCATGCCGAAGCCGAGCAGCTCGGCGTAGATCTTCGCGCCGCGCGCCTTGGCGTGCTCGTATTCTTCCAGCACCAGGACGCCTGCGCCCTCGCCCAGCACGAAGCCGTCGCGGTCGCGGTCCCAGGGACGCGAAGCCGTGGCCGGATCGTCGTTGCGCGACGACAGTGCGCGTGCCGAGGCGAAACCGCCCAGGCCCAGCGGCGAGATGGTCGACTCGGCGCCGCCGGCGATCATCACGTCGGCATCGCCATACTCGATCAGGCGGCCGGCCGCGCCGATGCAGTGCAGGCCCGTGGTGCAGGCGGTCACGATGGCCAGATTCGGCCCGCGCAACCCGAATTTGATCGAGAGGTCGCCCGAGATCATGTTGATGATCGATGCCGGCACGAAGAACGGCGAGATGCGGCGCGGACCGCGGCCGTCATACTCTTCCTTGGTCGCTTCGATCATCGGCAGGCCGCCGATGCCCGACCCGACGAGCGCGCCGATGCGGTCGGCGTTTTCCTCGGTGACCTGAAGACCCGAATCCTGCAGGGCCTGAATGCCGGCGGCCATGCCGTAATGGATGAAGGTATCCATGTGACGGCCTTCCTTGCCCGGCAGGTAGTCTTCGACGTTGAAGTTCTTCACTTCACCCGCAAAACGGGTCGAAAACGGCTCGGCATTGAACTTGGTGATGTTGGCAATGCCTGACTTGCCTGCCAGCGCCGCGCTCCACGCTTCGGCAACGGTGTTGCCGATGGGTGAAACGCAGCCCAGGCCGGTAATGACGACGCGGCGGTTGCGTGAACGACTCAAGCGATTCTCCCGAAAATCTAAAACAGCTTAGGCCTTGACGTGCGCGGTTGCGTAGTCGATAGCTTGCTTGACGGTGGTGATCTTCTCAGCCTGCTCGTCAGGGATTTCCATTTCGAACTCGTCTTCCAGGGCCATCACCAGTTCAACGGTGTCCAGGGAATCAGCGCCGAGGTCGTCAACGAACGAGGACTCGATTTTGATGTCGGCTTCTGCAACACCCAGTTGCTCAGCGACGATTTTTTTAACGCGTTGTTCGATATCCGACATGTTATGGCTCCATTAGGTATGTGTTGCGGAAAGTGCGCGCATTTTATCAGGTTTGCGCGCCGAAAAACTATTTTCGGCGTCTGACGCTATTTCAGCCGAAACTCCTGCTAAAAGATGAGAATTCGCCGGGATTCGGAAGGGCGAAAACTGCATACGTACCCTGCTCCCGGGACTTTCCGCATCAATTCATGTACATGCCGCCGTTCACGTGCAGCTCGGTGCCGGTGATGTAGGCGGCGGTCGGACCGGCCAGGAAGGCCACCGCGTGGGCGATGTCTTCCGGCTGGCCCAGGCGGCCCAGCGGGATCTGCGTCAGCAGCGCTTCGTGCTGGCCTTCGCCCAGGGCCTTGGTCATGTCGGTGTCGATGAAGCCCGGCGCCACGCAGTTGACGGTGATGTTGCGGCTGCCGATCTCGCGCGCCAGGGCGCGGGTCATGCCGGCCACGCCGGCCTTGGCGGCGGCGTAGTTCATCTGGCCCGGGTTGCCCGAGGCGCCCACCACCGAGGTGATGTTGATGATGCGACCGTGCCGGGCCTTCATCATGCCGCGCAGTACCAGGCGCGACAGGCGGCCGACGGCGGTCAGGTTGGTGGTGATGACGCTGTCCCACTCTTCGTCCTTCATGCGCATGGCCAGGTTGTCCTGGGTGATGCCGGCATTGTTCACGAGGATGGACAGGCTGCCGAAAGTCTTTTGCACTTCGTCAACGACGGCGCCGCAGCGCTCGGCGTCGGTGACGTTCAGGACCACGCCCTTGCCGCCGAATTCGGCCAGGTAAGCGGTAATCGCTTCGGCGCCGGCTTCGCTGGTGGCGGTGCCGACGACTTTCGCGCCCTGGCGGGCCAGCTCGAGGGCGATGGCCTTGCCGATGCCGCGCGATGCGCCGGTGACGAGGGCGACTTGGTTCTGCAGATTCATCTAATTGTTGTCCTTATCTAGTGCGAATTAATTCAGGCGCTCTTGACGGCTTCCAGCACGCGCTCGAGCGCGGCCTGGTCGACCAGGGCCTCGCCGACCAGCACCGGGTCGATGCGCTTGGCCATGCCGATCAGGGTCTTGCTCGGGGCGCATTCGATGACCTGGGTGACGCCGCTGGCGGCCATCTTCTGCATGGTCTCGACCCAGCGCACCGGGCCGGCGGCCTGGCGCACCAGGGCGTCCTTGATTGCTTCCGGATCGTTCAGGATAGCGACATCGACGTTGTTGATCAAATCGATACGTGGCGCATTGAAAGTGAGCTTGGCCATGTAGTCGCGCAGGCGGTCCGACGCCGGCTTCAGCAGCGACGAGTGGAACGGCGCCGACACCGCCAGCTTCATGGCGCGCTTGGCGCCCTTGGCCTTGGCGATCTCGCAGGCGCGGTCGATGGCGGCCGTGTGGCCGGCGATCACGATCTGGGTCGGCTCGTTGAAGTTCACGGCTTCGACTACTTCGCCCTGGGCAGCCTCGCTGCAGACAGCGCGCACGTCGTCGGCGTTCAGGCCCAGCACGACGGCCATGCCGCCCTGTCCGACCGGCACCGCTTCCTGCATCGACTGGGCGCGGAAGCGCACCAGCGGGACCGCATCCTTGAAGTCGATCACGCCGGCGGCGACCAGGGCCGAGTATTCGCCCAGGCTGTGACCGGCCACGACGGCGGGTTGAGGACCGCCGGCGGCGATCCAGGCGCGGTAGACGGCGACGGCCGCGGTCAGCATGACCGGCTGGGTGTTGGTGGTGAGGTCGAGTTCTTCCTTCGGGCCTTCGGCGATCAGTTTGCCGATGTCCATGCCGAGCGCCTCGGAGGCTTCGGCCACGGTTTGCTCGACCACTGGATTGCCGGCGAAGCCGTTCAGCATGCCGACCGCTTGCGCGCCCTGGCCGGTGAACAGGAATGCGAATTTGCTCATCTTCTTCTAGTCCTTTTCGTATTACATACGGAATTACATGCGGGCGAGGATCGCGCCCCAGGTGAAGCCGCCGCCGACGCCTTCCATCAGGATGTTGTGACCCGGCTTGATACGGCCGTCGCGCACGGCGATGTCGAGCGCCAGCGGAATCGAGGCGGCCGAGGTGTTGCCGTGTTCGTCGACGGTGACGACCATGCGCTCGATCGGCAGGCCGAGTTTCTTGGCGGTGCTCCTCATGATGCGGATGTTGGCCTGGTGCGGGATCAGCCAGTCGACATCCGACGCCTGCATGCGCGCCGCGTCCAGCACTTCGCTGGCCACTTCTTCCAGCACGGTCACGGCCAGCTTGAACACGGCCTGGCCATCCATGTGCAGGAAGCCGCCGTTGGCCGCCGTCGGGCCGCCCTCGGGGACGCCCTTGACCGCCAGGATGTCGGCATGGGTGCCGTCGGCGTGCAGCCTGGCGGCGAGGATGCCCGGCTCTTCCGAGGCGGTCACGACCACCGCGCCGGCGCCGTCGCCGAACAGCACGCAGGTAGTGCGGTCCTCGAAATTCAGGATGCGCGAAAACACTTCGGCGCCGACCACCAGCACGGTCTTGTGCATGCCGGACTTGATGAAGGCGTCGGCGGTCGACAGGGCGTAGACGAAGCCGCTGCAGACGGCCTGCACGTCGAAGGCCGCGCTGTGGTTGCCCATGCCGAGCTTGCGCTGGACAATGCAGGCGGTGCTCGGGAAGCTGCCCGGGAAGTCCGGGGTGGAGCTGGCCACGATCACCATGTCGATGTCCATCGGCGTCTTGCCGGCCATCTCGAGGGCGCGACGGGCCGCCTCGACGGCGAGGTCCGAGGCCTTCTGCTCGGGTTCGGCATAGTGGCGCGCGGAGATGCCGCTGCGCGAACTGATCCACTCGTCCGAGGTCTCGATGCCCTTGGTGGCCAGTTGCGCCGCCAGCTCGTCGTTGGTGACCCTGCGCGCCGGCAGGTAGCTGCCGGTGCCGATGATTTTGCTGTACACAGTCATTGTGTCTCCACCCTTGTTCCGTGAAATCAAACCTGGCGCGAGGCGTCAGGCGTGTCTGGCATCAGTTCGGCTATCATCGCCGACAATTGCTCTTGCACATTATATTTCGCCGCGTCGTAGGCGCGCTTGATCGCCCACTCGAAGGCATACGCATTCGCGCCGCCGTGGCTCTTGAACACCAGGCCCTTCAGGCCGAGCAGGCTGGCGCCGTTGTAGCGCTCCGGGTTGAGCTTCTTCAAGGCGCCGCGCGCAAGCACCGCACCCATCATCGACAGCACGTTCTGCTTGAAGACGGACTTGACGAAGCGCGACAGGCCCTCGACCGCCTTCAGGGTGACGTTGCCGACGAAACCGTCGCAGACGACGACGTCGGTCGTACCCTTGAAGATGTCGTTGCCTTCGACGTTGCCGTAGAAGTTGAGTGCACCGCGCTCGTGGTCGGCGCGCAGCAGGGTGGCGGTGTTCTTCACCACTTCGTTGCCCTTGATCTCCTCGGTGCCGACGTTGAGCAGGCCGATGGTCGGGCGCTTCACGCCTTCCATGGCCGAGAACAGGACCGAGCCCATGATGGCGAACTGGTGCAGGTGGTGCGGCTCGCAGTCGACGTTGGCGCCGAGGTCGAGCATGTAGGTCGGGCCGTTCTTCTGGTTCGGCAGGATCGAGCAGATCGCCGGACGGTCGACGCCGGCCATGGTCTTCAGGACATAGCGCGAGACGGCCATCAGCGCGCCGGTGTTGCCGGCCGAGACGCAGGCATTCGCCGTGCCGTCCTTGACCAGCTCGACCGCGACGCGCATCGAGGAATCCTTCTTGCGACGCAGCGCCACCTCGACCGGATCGCCCATCGCCACCACTTCGGAAGCGTTCTTGACCGTCAGGCGCGCATTGGCGTCGGCATTGTGTTTTTTCAGTTCCGCGCGCAGCACGTCTTCGAGGCCGACCAGGACCAGTTCGGCGTCGGGCTGCTGTTTCAGGAACGACAGGGCTGCAGGGATCGTAACGGAAGGACCGTGGTCTCCGCCCATGCAGTCGATGGAAATTTTAATTGTCATTTTGGAGGTACGAACCGCGGCTCACAGGGGGCGGGCGGCAGGATGCATGTGCTCGCCGGCAGGACGCCAGCCCGAGACGGCAACCGTGGAAATGACGGTGCGGATGATGCGGCCGGGGATAAAGAAAAAGCGGCGCCACGCACTTGAGATACGTTGCACCGCTTTCATGGTACAGAAAAGCAAGACGGCGATTACTCGTCGTTCTTGGTCTTCAGGACTTTGCGACCACGGTAGAAGCCGTTCGGGCTGATGTGGTGACGCAGGTGGGTTTCACCGGTGGTCGGCTCGACTGCCAGGTTAGGGGCAACCAGGAAATCGTGCGAACGGTGCATACCGCGCTTCGATGGGGACTTCTTATTCTGCTGAACTGCCATGATGACTCCTAATACTAAAGTTCTAAAATTCTAACACATTCGATTTGCAAAAACATGCGCATCGAGTATCCCACCGGCAATCCTTCGATTGCCGACTCTGTATGAAACGCTGCCCTGACATACTCGACTGTGCACGCGTTTGACACGTTCTGACGTACTACAACTGCTTACTACTTATTCGGATTTCAGGTTTTTCAAGCCGGCGAAGGGCGAGACCTTTTCGGACTTGAGCGTGTCCAGCAGACTGGTGTCTGGGCACTGCTCGTGTTTCGGCGCCTGCGGCAGGGCCAGCAGGGCTTCGTCTTCCAGCAGCTGGCGGATGTCGCATTCGCGGCTGCCGACGATCACGTCGATGCTCTCATCGTCGAGGATTTCCTCGATCTGGTCGGCTTCCTCGTCGTCGCGGCCCAGCACCAGCTGGGTGGACGAATCGATGCGGTAGCCGAACGGGGTCAGGCAACGCTGGCACACCAGCTGGACGGGACCCGATACGGACAGGGTCATCGTCGGATAGCCCTGCGGGGTAGTGCCGCCCTGGATAGCCCAGGCGATCTCGCCGCTGGCGTCGGCGCAGTCGGCGGCCAGACGCGTCATTTCCGCAACCGGCGTCACCCCTTCGCGATAGCCATTGTTGCGGCAGAATTCAAAGGCGTCGATGACAAAAGCGCTCATTGCAGAAAACGTCCCCGGAAAACCTGCGATAATAACAGGCTTGTCCCCGCGCAGTCAAAGACTTACGCGATTTTTTGGCGCTTGCGCCCTCGCCTGTTGCCGATGCGCCCACCAGCCTGGTCTGGCGCACCGTGATTCATAAGCTTGGCTTGCCGGGACACGCTATCTATCTGTTTTACTTATGAATCCTCGACCCAGGCCGACATGATACCAAGTTCCGTCCCGCCGCGCCTCATCCTCGCGTCCAGCTCCGCCTACCGCCGCGACCTGTTGTCGCGCCTGCACCTGCATTTCGAGGCGATCGCGCCCCACGTCGACGAGACGCCGCTGACTGGCGAGGCGCCCGAGGCGACGGCGCTGCGCCTGGCGCGCGCCAAGGCCCAGGCCGTGGCCATCCTGCAGCCGGGCGCACTCGTGATCGGCTCGGACCAGGTCGCCACGCTCGACGGCGAGCAGATCGGCAAGCCCGGCAACCACGCCAACGCCCTGGCCCAGCTGCAGAAGATGCGCGGGCGCGAAGTGGTGTTCCATACCGCGCTGTGCCTGTGGGACGGCCGCGTCGCCGATCCCGCGCAGGCGGCGCAAGTCGAGAATGTGCAGGTCTTCGTGCGTTTCCGCGACCTGCCGGACGCCGAGCTCGACGCCTACCTGCGCATCGAGCAGCCCTACGATTGCGCCGGCAGCGCCAAGAACGAGGGGCTGGGCATCGCCCTGCTCGAACGCATCGACTCCAGCGACCCGACCGCCCTCACCGGCCTGCCCCTGATCGCCCTGACAGGCATGCTGCGCCGTGCAGGCATGCCCTTCTTCGGCATTTAACCCCTTGTTTTCGAGAATATGCCCGGTACCCTCTTCCTGATCCCGAACACCCTCGGCCCCACCGACGCCCAGCCCGGCGCCCTGAACCACGTCCTGCCCGGCCAGGTCCAGGCCCTCACTTCGCAGCTCGGCTATTTCGTGGCCGAGAACGCCAAGACCGCGCGCGCCTTCCTCAAGCTGGTCGCGATCGACCATCCGCTCGCGCGCCCGCTGCAGGAAATCCGCATTGCCGAGCTGAACGTGAACACCCCGCCCGCCGCCCTCTCCGCCCTGCTCGAGCCCCTGCTGGCCGGCGAAGACGCCGGCCTGGTATCGGAAGCCGGGGTGCCGGCGGTGGCCGATCCCGGCGCCGACCTGGTGCGCCTGGCGCACCAGCACGGCATCGCGGTGCGCCCGCTGGTCGGCCCCTCTTCCCTGCTGCTGGCCGTGATGGCGAGCGGCCTGAACGGCCAGAGCTTCGCCTTCAATGGCTATCTGCCAACCGACGCCGCGGCGCGCGCCAAGCGCATCCGCGAACTGGAAGCGCGCTCGCGGGGCGAAAAACAGACGCAACTGCTGATCGAGACGCCGTACCGCAACGGGCAGATGCTGGAAGCCCTGGTCGCCACGCTGCAGCCGGGCACGCTGGTGTGCGTGGCAACCGACCTGTCGCTGCCAACCGAGTCGGTGCGCACCTTGACGGCGGCGAAGTGGAAGGCACAACTAGCGGCGGGCAAGGCGCCGGAGTTTCACAAGAAGCCGACGGTGTTCCTGTTCCTGGGGCAGTAAGAAAAAACGCGGCTTCCACCGGTTTTCGTAGGGTGGGCACCTGTGCCCACGCGGGATCATCACCAATTCAGAGTCGGCGGCCACGAAGCCGTTGACGGAAGCAATTCATCGATGCGTTAGCAAAGCGCATAATCCGTACCGCGTGGGTACAAGTACCCACCCTACGAAAACACAAGGGCTCCGATGGATTTCACCGGAGATCAGGCGATGATACCGCGTGGACACAGGTGTCCACCCTACAGCCCCCCCTCAAGCGGCTTCGTAGGCCAGCCCACGCACCCAGTCGAACGCCTCCAGCTCGATCTCGCGCACCTGCTTCGAGGTCAGCCCCAGCCGGCGCAGCGCGGCCGTGAACTGCCTGCCGGTATCGGCCTTCTCGAGCCGCTCGACCACGTCGAGCATCGCCCCGAAGGTCCCCTCGCGGTGCAGCAGCGCGGCGCGCACGTCGTCGGCCAGCTCGACGTTGTCGAGGATGTCGGCCATCGGCATCGAGAACAGGGCGTCGGCCAGCGACATGATCCCCACCGTGAAGGCGCGCTCGGCGCAGACCACATTGTCCGGGTGCACATGCAGCGACATCAGCTCGAGCAGCTTGCCGCGCGTGGTCGCCAGTTGCAGCAAGGGCGAATTGAGTTCGACCGGCGAGCCCGGCGTGGTGTAGAGCAGGATCTGCAGCCAGCGCCGCAGCTGCTTGCGGCCCAGCTTGGTCACGGCCTCGCTGACCGATTCGATGCGCCGCCCGCTGCCGGCTGCCCGGCTGTTCACCAGGCGCAGCAGGTTCAGGCTGGTCAGGGCGTCGCGCTTGACCGCCGTCTCGATGGCCGCCGCATCGGCATCGGCATTGAGCAGCTCCAGCAGGTGCAGGATCACCATTTCCGAAGGCGCGATCTTGCGGCCGCTGAGGATGACCGGACGGGCAAAATAATAGCCCTGGAAGTACTCGAAGCCGAGTTGCAGGCAGAGCTTGAATTCCTCGACCGTTTCGACCTTTTCCGCCAACAGCTTCTTGTTGGCCGCACGCAGCGAGGCCGCCAGCGGGGCCAGCGCCTGGCCGTGCACGCCCTTGAGATCGATCTTCACCACGTCGACCAGGCTGAGCAGCTTGTCGACCTCCTCGGTGTGGTCGACCACATCGTCGAGGGCGAACTTGAAGCCGAGTTCCTTCAGCTCGGCCACGCGGGCCAACAACTGTTCTGTCGGCTTGACGGTTTCCAGGATTTCGAGGATAACCTTACGAGGCGGCAGAAAACGGACGAAATCGCTCATCAGCACGACTTCGTCGACATTGACAAAAGCTAGCTGCTCGCCCACCACTTGTTCCAGGCCAAGTTGCGATGCATGGGAAATGACGGCCGCGGTCGCGGCGGCGCCGTCGGTCAGGCGAGCGTCCTCATGCTCGCCCGCGGCGCGAAACAGCAACTCGAAGGCAACCAGATGCTGGTCGCGCCCGAGGATGGGCTGGCGCGCCAGGAAAAATTCGTCAGACGGCATGGATGAAACTGCCGTTGCTTCGGCATGCATGTAACACTCCTGGAAACTTTTGCTGCGCGGCAGGCACGGCAAAGGGTGCGCACGTGCGCATACCCTCGCCGAATATACTACATAACGCGAATCTTTACATTTTTACATCGAAACGCGCGCTAGTATCTAGCCACGGTTGCCGCCGCGGGGACGGCCGCCTGCCGGCCGGCCCGGGCGTGCGCCTTCTCCGCCAGCCCCGCCCGGGGCCTTGCGCGGCCCCGCAGGCCGGCGCTGGTCGGCATAGCGCGGCTGCTTGTTGCCGCGTGAAGGGTCGAAACGCTCGTCGGGACGATCCTGGGCACTGTCGCTTCGGCGCGACACCGGACGCGCATCGCCGCGCTCCTGCCCGCCTTCGCCTTGCGGACGCGAGAAGCGCTTGGCGCGGCTCGGGCCGGCGGGCTTGGCGCTCGCCGGTTTGGCGCCGGCCGGGCTGTTCTGGCGGCCGCTTTCGGCCTGCCCTTCCGTCGAGCGGGTCGGCATGGCCTGGCCCGGCAGGCGCAGGCTGCCCGTGCCCGACAGCGGACTGGCGCGCCGTGCGTTACCGACCGGCATGCGGGCGCCGCCCGTGGCGCCGGTGCGCGCAGCCGCGGCGCCCGTCACCTGGGTGCCGCGCTCGATGACGAAGCTGGCGCCGGCGTCCTTGCCCAGCACCTGCACCAGCCAGGGCATGGTTTCGCGCAACAGGGGTTCCAGCGTATAGGGCGGGTTCAGGATGAACATGCCGCTGCTGTGCAGGCCGAAGCCGTCCGGCCCCGGCGTCGACACGGTCAGGGTGACGTGCAGCCATTCCTTGGCCGGCAGGCGCTTGAGCTTGTCGGCAAACTGGCGCGACTCCATGCGCTGCAGCACCGGATACCAGACCGCATAGATGCCGCTCGGGAAGCGGCCCAGGGCCTCGTCCAGGGCGTCGCGCACCTTGCGGTAGTCGTCCTTCACTTCGTAGGGCGGGTCGATCAGCACCAGCGCGCGGCGCGACGGTGGCGGCAGCAGGGCCTTCAGGCTCGCGAAGCCATCGCCCCGCTCGATGATGACACGGCGACCTCTAGCGCGTTCGCCCTGCTCGGCGCGGTGGGCCTCGGCCTTGCGGAAGTTGTCGGCCAGGATCTTGCTGTCGGCAGGATGCAGTTCGAACAGGCGCAGGCGGTCGTCCAGGCGCGTCATCTGGTCGGCGACGTAGGGCGAACCCGGGTAGTAGCGCATCTTGCCGCTCGGGTTCATGGCCTTCACCAGGTCCAGGTATTCGGCCAGGGGCGCCGGCACGTCGGTTCGGGTCCACAGCGGACCGATGCCGGTGTCGAACTCGGCGTTCTTGGTGGCCTGGGTACTGTCGAGCGCATACACGCCGGCCCCCGAGTGGGTGTCGATATAGGTATAGGCCGTGTCCTTCTGGTTCATGTACAGGTGCAGCTGCACCTGGACGAAATGCTTGAGGACGTCGGCGTGGTTACCCGCGTGGAAGGCGTGGCGGTAGCTCAACATAAACTGGGAATCCTAAAATCAAAGCGCCGTTCGGGCGAACGGCGATAACAGGCGTCATTATCGCCTAGAAAAGCCGGGCGCCCAAATTCGCAGCCCAAACGAAAAAAGCCGCAGGCCCGGTTGGGCGCTGCGGCAACTCTGGAGGTATGTCGTGGAGCGGCTTATGCGGCCTGCTTATGCGACCTTCTTCTCGTCGAAGAACTGTTCGTCTTCGGTCGAGCCGTGCAGCGCGGTGGTCGAGCTCTGGTTCTGCTGGATGGTCTGGGTCACGGCGTCGAAGTAGCCGGTGCCGACTTCGCGCTGGTGCTTGACCGCGGTGAAGCCCTTCTCGGCGGCCGCGAATTCGGCTTCCTGCAGCTCCACGAAGGCCGACATCTGGCGGCGCGCATAGCCGTGGGCCAGGTTGAACATGCCGTAGTTCAGGGCATGGAAGCCGGCCAGGGTGATGAACTGGAACTTGTAGCCCATCGCGCCCAGTTCCTTCTGGAACTTGGCGATGGTCGCGTCGTCCAGGTTCTTCTTCCAGTTGAACGACGGCGAGCAGTTATAGGCCAGCAGCTTGCCTGGGAACTTGGCGTGGATGGCTTCGGCGAACTGCTTGGCGAAGGCCAGGTCCGGCTTGCCGGTCTCGCACCAGACGAGATCTGCGAACGGGGCGTAGGCGAGGCCGCGCGAAATGGCCTGCTCGATGCCCGGACGGGTCTTGTAGAAACCCTCGACGGTGCGCTCGCCGGTGCAGAACGGCTGGTCGTTGGGGTCGATGTCCGAGGTCAGGAGATCGGCCGCTTCGGCGTCGGTACGGGCCACGACCAGGGTCGAGGTACCCATCACGTCGGCCGCCAGGCGCGCGGCGGTCAGCTTCTCGACGGCTTCGCGGGTCGGCACCAGCACCTTGCCGCCCATGTGGCCGCATTTCTTCACCGAGGCCAGCTGGTCTTCGAAGTGCACGCCCGCCGCGCCCGCTTCGATCATCGACTTCATCAGCTCGAAGGCGTTCAGGACGCCGCCGAAACCGGCTTCGGCATCGGCCACGATGGGCGCGAAGTAATCGATGTCGTCCTTGCCTTCCGACCACTGGATCTGGTCGGCGCGCATGAAGGTGTTGTTAATGCGGCGCACCACCATCGGCACCGAGTTGGCTGGGTACAGCGACTGGTCGGGATACATTTCGCCGGCCAGGTTGGCGTCGCCCGCGACCTGCCAGCCCGACAGGTAGATGGCTTTCAGGCCAGCCTTCACCTGCTGCATGGCCTGGTTGCCGGTCAGGGCGCCCAGGGCGTTGACGAAGGGTTCGTTGTTGACGAGATCCCACAGCTTTTCGGCGCCGCGCTTGGCGAGCGTGTGCTCGACCTGGATCGAACCGCGCAGGCGCACGACGTCGGCAGCGGTGTAGTTGCGCACGACGCCCTTCCAACGTGGATTGCTGTCCCAGTCATTCTGCAGTGCGGTGATCTGCTGTTCACGAGTTGCCATGTTGTTTCTCCTGATTAAGTAGAACTGAGATAGTGCTGAGTTGCGAAGCGAAATCCGTTGAACAAATGATAGCCCTGTTTGTGCGTAGCACAATAAGTCTTATATAAGACATCAAAAGATTTTTTTATATTGATATTCAAAGACTTGCAACGGACATTCCATGATACGAAAAGAAGTTTCTTAAAATGGAAGGGACATGCGCCGCACGTGCAGCACAGCGTTTCACGTTATGGAGGGGGCTTTTCGCATCATGAAATCCTATGGCGCTCATCAACAAGACAGCATACGGACAGATATTGCGGGGAAATTGCGTAGAGGCATGAACCGAGTGTTTCGTCAGCTGGCCGTACAGTGCAGACCACGGCAGGACAGGCAGGCATGCGCGGCCGATCCCCACCCGGGCGCAAACAAGAACGCGCACCGAGGTGCGCGCTTTCCATGCTGCGGGTAAAGCCCTGGACGAAGACTCAGGCTTTCTGGACCACGGTGCGGCGGGCATTCCCCGCCCCCACCGCGGTCGCGATCGCCAGCGTCTGGAACAGGGCCACGCCGATGAAGACCGCGGCCGGATGGCCGCCGTCCATCAGCGCGCCGAACAGCAGCGGGCCGACCGACATGCCGGTGTCCAGGCCGGAATAAACCACGCCGAACACGCGTCCGGTGGCGTTCGGCGGCGCGGCGGCGCGGATCAAGAGGTCGCGCGACGGGCCGGCCACGCCCGTGGCCAGCCCGATGGCGCCCATCACGACCACCACCAGCGGGCCCGGCACCACGCTTGCTGCCAGCAGCAGCGCCATGGCCGCCGCGAACAGGAAGGCGAAGGTGATCGTGCGATCGTGGTTGTGGGCGCGCGCCGCCAGGAAGCCGCCCGCCACCATGCCCGCCGCCGAGGACAGCATGAAGGTGGTGTAGGCGGTCGCGGCGGTCGGCAGCGAAATGCCGTACAGCGCCACCAGGCTGGTCGAGGAGAACGCCTGGATGCCGCCCAGCGCGACCGAGGTCAGGAAGAAGAAGCCGAAGCACATCCACACCGGCGGCAGGCGCAGGAAGGCGAAGGAACTGCCGCCCGCCTCGCCCGGCTTGGCCACGGTCGCCCGGTTCGGCAGCACGGCGCGGTTCAGGAACAGGACCAGCAGCATCAGGAAGGGAATCGCGCTGGCGGCCAGCAGCGCCGTGCGCCAGCTCGACAGGGTGGCCACGCCGGCCAGGAAGATCGGCGCCGTCGCCCAGCCGATGTTGCCGGAGATGCCGTGCACCGAGAAGGCATAGGCCAGCCGCTCCTTCGACACGCCATGGTTCAGCAGCGTATAGCCGGCCGGATGGAACACGGCGTTGCCGCAGCCCGCGACAAACGAGCCCAGCAGCAGCACCGCATAGCTCGGCGCCGACGCCAGCACCAGCGCGCCCACGCCCAGCAGGGCCTGGCCGGTGAACAGCACCCGGCGCGCGCCGACGCGGTCGACGATGAAGCCCGACAAGGCCTGGCCGATGCCGGAGACGACGAAGAACACCGTCATCAGCAGGCCCAGCTCGGAATAGGACAGCGCGAAGGCTTCCTTCAGCCAGGGAAACAGCCCGGCCAGGATCAGGTGATAGAAGTGCGACACCCCGTGCGAGGTGCCGACCAGGGCGATGACGCGGGCGTCCTGGCGCAGGCTTGTTGTCATTTTATGTTTCCTGGAAATCAAGACAGCTGCCAGTGTAGTCAAAAGCGCGCGACCTTGCTGGCGCCGGCCCGCTCTCCATGTGTCCGGATTTCCTGCCGGCCGGCGAGCTGCGCGCAACAGCGCCGACCGGTCCGGATCACTGCCTGCGCGCGAACGCGGCGATGCGCTGCAGGGCGGCCGGCGCGATGGTCTCCTCGATCGACGCGTACTCCGTTTCGCTGCCGGTCTTCGCGGTCTGGAACATGTGATTCAGGGACGGCATCACCGCCGACTCGATCTTCTCGTTTCCACCGTCCTTCAAGGCCGCGACAATTCCGTCGAGGCTCTCCGGTGGAACCTGGAGGTCCAGGCTGCCGTTCAATGCCAGGACCGGGGCACGCACCCCGCGCCAGTCGGGCCGCGGATCGGCCAGCAGCAGCCCGCGAACGAAGGGCTGCGCCGCCACGTCCACCGACAGCGTCCCGGTCCCGATCCGGTATTTCTCGATCAAGGCCTTGTCCCGCTCCGGCAAGGCCTTCTGGTAGGCCTTCAGGGCGGCAACCCGCGCCTCGCTGTCGGCATGCGCCATCACGATGTCGTAGAAACCGCGTATGTAGGTCATCAATTGCGCAGTCTCCTCCGGCGATGCGCCGCGGTCCTGGACCAGCAGGCGGTCCTGCAGCAGGATCAGCTCCAGCCCGGGCAAGCCGACCCCGCCCATCGAGACGAGAAAGTCGACGTCTGCCGGCTGGCGCGCGGCCACCCTGGCGGCGATCATCGATCCCTCGCTGTGCCCGACCAGGCCCAGGCGGGCGAACTGCCCGCGCGCCCTGACAGCGGCGGCGACGGCGCTCAGGTCGGCGGCCAGCTGGGGCTGGGTATGGCTTTCGAAGGCGCCAGTCGAACGTCCGACGCCGCGCTTGTCGTAGCGCAGCACGGCCACACCCTGGCGCAGCAGGTGATCGGCCAGCACGGCAAACACGCGGTGGCCTGCAATCTCCTCGTCGCGTGTCAGGGGTCCGGACCCGTGCACGAGGATGACCACGTTCGGTTTCGCGACGCCCTTGGGAACGGAAAGCGTGGCGCCGAGGGTCACGCCGTCCACGCTGCGGATGGCAAGGGTTTCCTCGGAATACGGAAAAGGCGCGACCGGGTCCTGCAGACGCGGCTTCCTGGGAAACGCGGCAACCTGCTTCAGTTCCAGCGGGAAGCTCGCGCCGCCCTGCTTCCACTCGGCCTTGAAGCGGTCGCCGAGCCAGGTCATGTTCATCTTGGCGAAGCCCAGGTCGAGTTCCGCCGTATCGCCCTGCTCCGCGATGCGCTTGACCGGAATGTCGTAGGCGCCCTGGTCGGGGCTGGAGAAACTGGCCCAGCTTGAACCGTCGGCACGTGTGAAGAGTTCGACTCCGCTCTTGAGCACCCGGCCGTCTGGCAGGCTCAGGTCGCCCATCCAGTGCCCGGGATGGTCCGCCACGACGCCGGCCTGCGCCCCGCCATGCAAAGCGAACAGGAAGGCCAGGGGGAGCAGCTTGCGGAGCGGAGTCTTCATCGGTAGTGCCTCGTCAAAGTGGAAATAGGAAGTGTCGTGGTCCTGGATGAGCAGCACTATAAAGTTGGCGACGAGGCAAGCTGGGCAGGATGAGACGAGTGGCCGAAAAATGGTGCCGAAATGCACATAATGACGACAGAACGTTGCTTGACGCAATAGCAAAGGGCGCATTGCTGCGCCCTCGTTGACCACGATGCCGGCACGGGTGCGATGGCCGCGCTGCCAACCATCACTGTCCTGCGGGGAGTCCGTTTCCCGCTACCCGTGCTTGTACGCCTGGCTCAGTTCAGCGCTTTGCTCGATGGCGAGGCAAACAGAACGATCAACCAGCCCAGGAAGGAGACGCAGCGCCAGATTCCTGCGAAGCAGAAGAAGTAGACGACCCACTGGGCCATACCGCGCGCCGGCCACAGCGCCGCACCGTGCAATAACAGGAGGGTCAGGACGGCGGTGACACCACTTACCGCTGCAACAAACCACCCGTTTCTTTCGAGCCTGGACATTGCCTTCCTTTCATTCGTGCAAGGGATATGTCGAGCCTAACCGAATGCGCTGCACTGGACAAGAAAAAAAGGGCGCATCGCTGCGCCCCTCTACCCGGCAAAACCGGCTTACTTCGCCAGCTCGACCTGCGGCTCCTCGCCGAACACCAGCTGACCGCCGCGCACGCGCACGGGAATGGTGTCCTTCGGCCCGAACTTGCCCGACAGGATGGCCTTTGACAGCGGATTCTCGATCTGCTGCTGGATCGCGCGCTTGAGCGGGCGCGCGCCATACACCGGATCGAAGCCGGCCTCGGCAATCTTTTGCAGGGCCGCGTCGTCGATGTCGAGCGCCATTTCCATCTTCGCCAGACGCGCTTCGAGGTTGCGCAGCTGGATCCGGGCGATCTCGCCGATGTTGCGCTCGTCCAGGGCGTGGAAGACCACGATCTCGTCGATACGGTTGATGAACTCGGGGCGGAAGTGTCCGCGCACCTCGGCCATCACGGCCAGCTTCACCACCGCCGGCTCGTCGGTGTCCATCGACTGGATCTTGTTCGAACCCAGGTTCGAGGTCATCACGATCACCGTGTTCTTGAAGTCCACGGTGCGGCCCTGGCCATCGGTCATGCGGCCGTCGTCGAGCGCCTGCAGCAGCACGTTGAAGACGTCCGGGTGGGCCTTCTCGATCTCGTCGAGCAGGATCACGCTGTAGGGCTTCCTGCGCACCGCTTCGGTCAGGTAACCGCCCTCCTCGTAGCCGACATAGCCCGGCGGCGCGCCGATCAGGCGGGCGACCGAATGCTTCTCCATGAATTCGCTCATGTCGATGCGGATCAGGGCTTCCTCGGTATCGAACAGGAAGGCGGCCAGCGCCTTGCACAATTCCGTCTTGCCGACGCCGGTCGGGCCCAGGAACATGAAGGAGCCGTACGGGCGGTTCGGGTCGGACAGGCCGGCGCGCGAGCGGCGGATCGCATCCGACACCGCGGTGATCGCCTCGTCCTGGCCGACCACGCGCTCATGCAGCTTCTCCTCGATGTGCAGCAACTTGTCGCGCTCGCCCTGCATCATGCGCGAGACCGGAATGCCGGTGGCGCGCGAGACCACTTCCGCGATCTCCTCGGCGCCCACCTGGGTGCGCAAGAGCTTCGGCTGGGCGTTGCCCTCGCCGTCGGCACGGCTGGCGGCTTCCTCGGCCTGCTTCAGTTGCGCTTCGAGTTCCGGCAGGCGGCCATACTGCAGTTCCGAGACCTTCTGCCAGTTCGACTGGCGCTTGGCTTCCTCCATCTGGTGGCGGATGCGCTCGATCTCTTCCTTGATGTGGGTGGTGCCCTGCACCGCCGCTTTCTCCGACTTGAGGATTTCCTCGTAGTCGTTGTACTCGCGCTCGAGGCGGGCGATTTCCTCGTCGAGCAGTTCCAGGCGGCGCAGCGAGGCCTCGTCGGTTTCCTTCTTCACGGCTTCGCGCTCGATCTTCAGCTGGATCAGGCGGCGCTCGAGGCGGTCCATGACTTCCGGCTTGGAGTCGATCTCGATCTTGATTTTAGATGCCGCCTCGTCGATCAGGTCGATCGCCTTGTCGGGCAGGAAGCGGTCGCTGATGTAGCGGTGCGAGAGCTCGGCCGCCGCGATGATGGCGGGATCGGTGATCTCGACCTTGTGGTGCAGCTCGTACTTTTCCTGCAGGCCGCGCAGGATGGCGATCGTCGCCTCCACGCTCGGCTCGTCGACCATGATCTTCTGGAAGCGGCGCTCGAGCGCGGCGTCCTTCTCGACGTACTTGCGGTACTCGTCGAGCGTGGTCGCGCCCACGCAGTGCAGCTCGCCGCGCGCCAGCGCAGGCTTGAGCATGTTGCCGGCGTCCATGGCGCCTTCGGCCTTGCCGGCGCCGACCATGGTGTGGATCTCGTCGATGAAGACGATGGTCTGGCCTTCATCCTGGGCCAGCTCCTTGAGCACGGATTTCAGGCGTTCCTCGAATTCGCCGCGGTATTTCGCCCCGGCGAGCAGCGCCGCCATGTCGAGCGAGAGCACGCGCTTGCCCTTCAGGGAATCGGGCACTTCGCCGTTCACGATGCGCTGGGCCAGGCCCTCGACGATGGCCGTCTTGCCCACGCCCGGCTCGCCGATCAGCACCGGGTTGTTCTTGGTGCGGCGCTGCAGGACCTGGATCGCGCGGCGGATCTCGTCGTCGCGGCCGATCACGGGGTCGAGCTTGCCCAGGCGGGCGCGCTCGGTCAGGTCCAGCGTGTATTTTTTCAGCGCCTCGCGCTGGCCTTCGGCGTCCTGCGAGTTCACCGATTCGCCGCCGCGCACGGCGGAAATCGCCGATTCCAGCGCCTTGCGGGTCAGGCCGTGTTCGCGCGCGAGCCGGCCGGCGTCGGACTTGTCCTCGGCCAGCGCCAGCAGCACCATCTCGCTGGACAGGAACTGGTCGCCGCGCTTCTGCGATTCGCGGTCCGCCAGGTTCAGCAGGGCCATCAGTTCGCGGCCCGGCAGCACTTCGCCGCCGGTGCCGGAAACCTTGGGCGAGCGCTCCAGGGCGCTCTTCAAGGCATTGGTGAGTCCACCGACATTCACGCCGGCGCGCTGCAGGAGCGAACGCGCCCCGCCGTCGTCCTGGTTCAGCAGGGCGGTGAGCAGGTGGACCGCTTCGATGTACTGGTTGTCGTTGCCGACCGCCAGGCTCTGGGCATCCGCCAGCGCTTCCTGGAGCTTGGTCGTCAATTTATCTTGCCGCATGGTGTTGCTCCCTAGTGAGTGTTCTTTAACTGGGAAGAAAATAGGGATGCGGGTGTGGTTTTCAAGATCGTCAACGCAAGCACGCAAGACAAACCGCAATACTTCGAAAAAACCTGAACATTCCTCAAGAAATCATTGGTTTTTCATTTGATCCCGGTCGCCTAAGCTGGAAGCCATCATCATTAACCAAGCGAGGAAACCATGCGACTCTGTGCAACCGATAGTCCCGACGCCGTCTGCCGCCTGCTGGCGCTGTCCATGATCGTGGACGGCCATATGGCGCCGTCGGAAATCAAGGCGCTGGAGCACAGCGCCATCCTGGAGCGGCTGGGCGTGGACGCCGACGCCTTCGACGACGCGGTCATGGCGCTGTGCGAGGATTTGCTCGAGACGGCACGGCGCCACGACCGTGCGGACATCGAGATCGACAACGCCATGCTCGACCGCCTGCTCGACGAGGTCGCCGATCCCCTGCTGCGCATGCACGTGCTGAAGGCGATGCTCGACATCGTCCACGCCGACCGCCTGATCGACAGCCGCGAGCACCTGCTCCTGCAGCGCGCCCAGCGCAAGTGGTCGGCGCCGTCGCCCAAAGAAGCCGTGACGGAGGGCTGACGCCATGGACTTCCTGAGTGTCGTCTGGCTGGGCGCACCGGTGTGGATGTGGCTGGTGTTCCTGGCTATCGTCGTCCTGCTGCTGGCCTTCGACCTGGGGGTCCTGAACCGCGATGACCACGTCATCGGCGTCGCCGAGAGCCTCAAACTCTCGGCGCTCTACCTGACTGCCGGCCTGGCCTTCGGCCTCTGGGTCTGGCATGGCTTCGGCAGCGAGAAGGCGCTGCAGTTCTACACCGGCTTCCTGATCGAGAAGAGTCTCTCGCTCGACAACATCTTCGTGATCTCGCTGATCTTCGCGACGCTCGCGATCCCGCCGCTCTACCAGCACCGCGTGCTGTTCTGGGGCATCCTGGGCGTGATCGTCACGCGCGGCATCATGATTGGCGCCGGCTCGGCCCTGGTGGCGAGCTACTACTGGGTGCTGTACATCTTCGGCGCCATCCTGGTCATCACCGGCATCAAGATGCTGTTCGTGGCCGAGAACCCGAACCAGGTGCGCGACAGCGCCCTGCTGGCCTGGCTGCGGCGCCACCTGCGCGTGACCGAGACCACGCACGGCCACGACTTCGTGGTGCGCCTGCCGCATCCTTCCCAGCCCGGGCGCAGGCTCTGGTATGCGACGCCGCTGCTGCTGGCCCTGATCATGGTGGAGTTCACCGACGTCGTCTTCGCCGTCGACAGCGTGCCGGCCATCTTCGCGATCACCAGCGACCCCTTCATCGTCTACACCTCGAACATCTTCGCGGTGCTGGGCCTGCGCGCCCTGTACTTCGCCCTGGCCGACGTGGTGCAGCGCTTCCGCTACCTGAAGTACTCGCTGGCGGCGGTGCTGGTGTTCATCGGTTCGAAGATCTTCCTGGGCGACTTCGTCTTCGGCGGCAAGGTGCCGGCATCCCTGTCGCTGGCGGTGACGGCGGTGCTGATTGCGGCCGGTATCGCGTATTCGCTCTGGCGCAGCAGGACGGATGCGGCGCACGGATAAGGCCGGTCAGCAGACCCGACCGGCTGGGGCAGGCGGCATCGGCCGCCTGCCGCCTTCTTATCCGGCCGAAACTTCACCGGAGCGGCCGGCGGGCGCGGCAGGTATGGCGCCGACGTCACGCACGTTCTTCTGCACGGCGACCACGGCAAACAGGCTCAGCAGGAAAGACATCGCATAAAAGCCCTTTTCGCTGCGCTCGAGCGTGGCGTTCCACAGGCCCACAGTCAACAGCAGCACGGCCGCCAGCAACGATACCCAGCACAGGCTGGCGTACAGGTTGGTCACGGGAATGCCCTCGCTGCGGTCGCGCACCGTCTTTTGCAGCGAGACGGCGGCGAACAAACCGTACATCAGCAGGGTCAGGTAATACCCTTTTTCGTTGAGCTGCATCTGGGCGTTCCACAAACCGATCAGGTACGCGATCGCGCCGATCAGCAGTGCGCCCCAGGAAGCGTCAACGAAGGCGGCGGTCGGGCGGTAAGCGTTGGTCATGGCTGGCTCCGGTTGTTGTCCAGCCGAAACTTTGCCCGCAGGATGGCCCGCCGTCCTTGCGCAAGAACAGCCAGCCGCGCAGTCAGCCCTGAGGTAAGACCTGCGGTCAGCCTCTGAGCGCACGCCAGGTCGCAAACCCGGCGATGCACAACAGGATCGACCCGACCAGGTGCAGCAGCGTGTGCGCCAGCGCCCAGCCGTACGCGCCGCGCTGCAGCAGCGCCACCGATTCGCCCGAGAAGCTGGAGAAGGTAGTCAGGCCGCCGAGGAAGCCGGTGACCACGAACAGGCGCCACTCGGGAGTCAAATGCGGATGGTGAGAAAAGAAGCCGAGCGCAATGCCGACAGCATAGCCGCCGACGAGGTTGGCCGCCAGCGTGCCGGCCTGGATGGAGGCGTGCACGTTGGTCAGCCACAGGCCCAGCCCCCAGCGCAGCCAGGCACCGATGGCCGCGCCCGCCCCTACCGCGAGCCAGCTCAAGCCCGGGTCCTCATGCGGTCTGCCACTTGGCCTTGGCGCTGTCGTCCGAGAGGCGTGCATCGACCCAGCGCGCGCCCTCGGGCGTCTGCTCCTTCTTCCAGAACGGCGCGTCGGTCTTCAGGTAGTCGATGATGAATTCGCAGGCGGCGAAGGCTTCGCCGCGGTGGGCCGCGCTGACGGCGACCAGTACGATCTGCTCCAGGGGCGCGAGCGGGCCGACGCGGTGGATCACCAGCGCGTTGTAGAGCGGCCAGCGGGCTTTCGCCTGCTCGACGATGTCCTCGAGCGCCTTTTCCGTCATGCCCGGATAGTGTTCCAGTTCCATTTCGGAGACGGAGGAGCCGTCGTTCATGTCGCGCACGGTGCCCACGAAACTCACCACCGCGCCGACGCGGGCGTCGCCCTCGCGCAGGCGCGCCAGTTCCTGGCCGAGGTCGAAGTCCCCGGCCTGTACCCTCACCTGGCTCATTTGCCCTCCCGTGCGGTGCGCATGATGAGCTGCTCGATGCGCAGCGCGGTGCGTTCGTCGACCAGTGCCGGCAAGGCGCACAGCTGGCGCAGGCCGCCGGCGCCCTTGTGGCCGGGCTTCTCGCCCGCCTTCAGGGTCGACTGCAGGGCCTCGACCTGGAGCTTGAGGCGCTCGCGCGCGAACTCGGCGCCGCTGTCGATGCCGTTGGCCACTTCCTGGCGCAGCAATTCCTGCAGCAGCGTGGCGCGATTCGTTTCGAGCAGGCGTGCATAGCCTTCGCGGTCGCCTTCCAGCGCGTTCAGCGCGGCCTCGAAGCGCGCGTCGAGCACCGGGTCGTATTCGCTGCCGGCCGGCAGCAGCGCCGCCCAGCGGCTGCGCCAGTCGGCGCTTGACACATGCTGGCCGGCCTGGGCCAGCGAATCCTCGAGCTCCTGGCAGGCGCGCAGCTTGTCGCGCAGGGCGCTGGCCAGCGCCAGCCCGGCGGCGCGGCGCGCCAGGTCGGCATGGTGCTGGACCTTCGCCACGGCGTCGTGGTAGCGCTTCTCGACGCGCGCCTCGTGCGCACGCGGCACCGGACCGATGGCGTGCCATTCGGCCGCGGCTTCGCGCAGCAGCTTGCCGGCGGTGGCCGGGGTGGCCTCGGGCGCGGCCGCTTCCAGGCGCGCGCTGATCGCTTCCTTGGCCGCCTCGTGGGCGCGGCGCTCGACGTCGGCGGCGTGGGCGCTTTCCTTGCGGCGCGCGAACAGGTCGTCGCAGGCGGCGCGGAAGCGCTGCCACAGCGCCTGCTCGGCCTTGCGTTCGAGCGGCAGCGCACGCGCATGCTCCTGCCAGCGCGCCTGGATGTCGCGCAGGCGGTCGACCGCGTGGCGGTCGTGCGGATCGATGGCGGCGACTTCGTCGATGAGTTCCTCGCGGCCCGTCATCTCGGCCTTGCGCTGCTCTTCGAGCGGCCCCTGCAGCGTGGTGAGCGCGGCGGCGAACTGCTGGTCGAGGCGTTTCTTGTCCTTGCGGTCGATCGCGCCCAGGTGGCTCCAGGCCAGGCGCAGCCGCTGCACGGTGCCTGCCACGTGCTTCCAGTCGGCTTCGCCCGATTCCAGGCGCGCGATCTCGGCGTTGGCTTCAAGCACCAGCGCTTCGCCGCGCGCCGCATTCGCGTGGCGCTCGTCGGCCAGGTGCTTGAAGTGGGCCGCGGCCGGCGCATAGGCCGTGGTGCAGGCGTGGTCGAAGCGCTCCCACAGGCTCTTCGGCGCGGCGCCGGACAGGCTGTCGAGCGCCTTCCAGCGCTCGCGCATGCTGCCTACCTTCTTGGCCAGCTCCGCCATCGGCAGGTTCTGCGTGCTCAGGGCCTCGACGGTCTTGATCAGTTCCTCGCGCGAGACATTCCCGCCCCAGCGCGCCCAGTCGGACAGGCGTTTCAGCTCGGCGCGCAGGTGGTTCAGGCGATCGGCCTGGGCTGCGGTCAGGCGCATGCCCCTGCCCTTGGTGTCCTTCAGCGTCTTGTCGAGTTCGGCGGCGGTGCCGAGCGAGCCCTGCTGCAAGGCCGCTTCCAGCGCGTCCATGGTATCGATGAAGCCCTGGTCGGCCCCTTTCGGCGCCGGTTTCGCGGCCCGGGTCGCGGTGTGCACGGCCGGGGATACCGGCGTCTCGCGCGGTGCGGGTTTAGCTTGACGCTCCGGCTGCGGCAGGCTCGCCAGCCAGGCCTCGAAACGCTCCTGCAGCGCGGTCGTGGCCGCGCCCTGGGGCAGCGCCGGCAGTTTCTGCCAGGCCTGGCGCAGCTTGTCGACTTGCAATTCGGCTACCGGCTGGGCCTGCCATTCGGCGAGCGCCGCTTCGCGCGCGGCAAAGGCGGCCTGGGTCTGTTCCAGCGTCGCCAGGCCGGCACGCAGGCGGGCAAGCTCGGCGGCGAACTCGGACACCAGGCTGCGCGGCAGCGAAGCCTGCTCGGGCGAGACCAGGGCGGCATCCTGTTCCTGGGCCATCCTGTCCAGTTGCGCCGCCAGCCCGGCGGCGTCCAGGTTGGCCGTCTCCAGGGCGCGCAGCGCGGCCAGGCGGTCGATCATGGCGCGCTGCAGCCCCACCTGGGCTTCGAGGCGCGCGCCCAGCTGGGCGCGCAGACCGGCGAACTCGTCGGCCAGCTCGGGAGCTGCGATGACCGACCATTTACGGTCGAGCTCAGCCACGTGATTGGGCGTCAGCAAGGCATCCTGCAGCAGGCTGCGCGCCTGGGCCAGGGTGGCCTGGCCGCGCGCCAGTTCGGCATCGTGGTGGCGGATCGCGTCCAGCCGCGATTGCATCAGCTTGGCGACGCGGCGGTCGGTATTGCGCATCGCCGTGTGCACGCGCTCGAGGGCGGCGCGGCTGTGGACATGCTCGGCGGCGGCCAGGCGCAATTCGGAAAAGTCGGAGTGGAGGATGAATTCCACGGCGCGGGTTTCATCGCCGTCGAGCTGGCGCAATTGTTCGGCCTGCTGCTCACGCCCCTGCTGGGCCGGCTTCGGCTGGGCCGGATGTTGCTGGGCGGCTCCCTGCCCGGCCGGCGCGACGGCCGCGCCCTTCGTGCCCTTGTCGGCAGGCTTGGCTGCCGCCGCGGACGGCGAATTGCCGGGTTTCTCGCCCTGACGCTTGAATAGGAATTCGAACATGATGAAATCGCACTTCCAAAACCCCCATCATAACAAAGAACGATGGCGGCTTTTTCGGGCGCACCCGACAGGTGCGCTGCCGGGCGGCGCGCCGCGCATGCCGGACCTGCCCGCGGGCCGCATGCGGCCCCGCGCCGGCTGCAACGCGGAGCCCGCCGCGGCCGGCCGCGCTAATGCATGTAAGACACCGGCGGACCTTGCCGATGGCCAGATTCCGCGCGCGCCGGCCGGCTTGCCGGCGGCACGTCCAGCTTGCCGCGGTGCTCCTGGCGCCAGGCGTCGTAGGCCAGCATCTGGTGCGCCATCGCGAACCAGGTTTCGCCCGCGATCGCCGCGCGCGCCACCGGGAACAGCTCGAGCTCCTCGCGCTCGAAACGCTGGGTCAGCGCGGCGCAGAAACGCTCCACGGCGGTGCAGAAGGCTTCGACACGCTCCTCGTTGTCGATACCGCCCTGCGACAGGCGCTCGGCCGTACCGAGGGCCTCGACCGCGCTGCGGCTGAGCTGGTCGAGCTCGGCCATGAGCGCGGCGGCGCTACTGCTGGCGCGGCGCAGTGCCGGCAACAGGAATTTGTCGAGCTTGCGGCGATGACATTGCTCGTAGAGGCAGCGCAGCGTGTCGCACACGTACCCGGTCTGACCGTTCGTCAACGCGGTCTGGCGCGCATAGCTTTTCTGGACGAGCTGCTGCACGGCGTGCAGGCTGACGCGCATGTTCGTTTGTTCGACGGATAGCGCAACGAGCGTGTAGGTCGCGGTAAGCATTCGGTCTCCTCTCGGCGTCCAGGCGCAGGCCCATGCTCCGCGTAGGAAGAACCGGCGGGGAACAGGCGCTCTGGCTGGACTTACTGGTTATGGACAGGCTGGGGGACTGTTTTTTTTTCGCTCTTCAGCCTGAAGGAACTAGTAGTGTAAGGAGCCGACCCTGTCCGGCGTTTGATCTGCCGCAAACTTGGCTTGGTCGGTTCGGCAGTCCGAGGCAGGCACGGCGGAGCCGCCCCGCGGCCCGAATGTTGGTATTTACCAACGCGCGCTGTAGTCCTCGGCCAGTCCTGTCAGCCCGGAAATCGCGCGCGCCGGCGCGCCGGGGGCCGCCTTCACCCAGCCGTCGAAGCGGCCCACATGCTGGGTCAGGCGGCTGCCCGCGAGCAACAAATTCTTGTCGTCGCGGCGCGTGCCCTCGGGCCGGAAGCGCAGCGCGAGCAGGCCGTCGCCTGTGTCCATGTCCCAGGCACCGGCGGCGTCGAGCGCGATGCGGACCGGCCCGAGCGGGACCAGTTCGCCGTCGATCCAGAGCGCATTCTCGGCATCCCCGAAATAGCCGCTTTGCAGGTTGATCCCCAATGCACGCGTCTGGGCCGAGATCCAGCGCCAGCCCGTGCGGCGTCCGAGCAGCCCGTTCGAATAGTCGAAGCTGGCCATGCCGCCGTCGAGCCGGTAACGCCGCCCGCCGGCCTCGGCCCAGCCGGCAAGCGCCAGGCCGGGCGACTTCTGGGTCGTGTGCACGGCGCCGCCATCCTTGACGGGACCGACCGCCAGCAGGCAGGGCCCGGCGCCGGCGCCGCCATAGTCGGCCTCGATCCGGAAGCGGCCAGCGCGCAGGCGCAGCCGGTGGCCGCCGTCGCCGTCGGGCTCGATGGCGATGCGCCGTCCAGGCATCGCGAACCAGGCGCCCTCCCCGACGGTCGCGCCGACGAAGGCCGTCATGCCAGGCAGGCCGACGGGCGAAAACGCTTCGACGATCTCGCCGCGCGCACGGTCGAAGGCGTAGGCGAAGCAACTGTTGCTCCAGCCGATGTCGATGACCGTCAGCCCCACGAACAATTCGTCGGTCACCAGCGAGACGAAATGCCAGCGCTTGTGGTGCAGGCGCCGCCAGAGCGCGCCGCGCGCATGGGGCGGCGCCAGGTCGGCCCAGGCCGGCGCGCCGGTGAGGCCGCGGTAGCGCCCGAACAGGGGCCGGCCGCCGGCATCGACGACCTGGCGCGGGGCGCTGGGCAGGCTCATGCGGCAGCCAGTGTGGACAGCGCCGACGCCGCCAGCGCCTGCGCCAGCCGCGCGCCGAGCGCCTCCGGCTCGGCGCGCACCAGGTTCACCTGCGGGCAGGCGTGCCAGCGCGCGCAGCGCAGCAGGGCGGCGGCGACGTCGCGCACCAGCGCATCGCTCACGCGCAGGCCCGGCTCGAAGAGCGCCGCCTTCACTTCGAAGACGCCGGCGCGGCGGTGGGCCTTGGCGTCGATGCGGCCGATGAGCGCGCCGCGGCGCAGGATGGGCAACGTGAAATAGCCGTAGCGGCGCTTCGGCGCCGGCGTATAGCACTCGAGCCGGTAGTCGAAGCCGAACAGCTCCAGGGCGCGGCGCCGGTCCCATACCACCGGGTCGAAGGGCGACAGGATAGTGGTGAGCGTGGGCGCCAGCCGGCCCTCCGATGCCTGGCGCGCCAGTTCGGCGTGCTCGGGGTGGATGTAGACCGGGTCCTTCCAGTCCGCGACACGGGCGCGCAGCAGCAGGCCTTCTTCGGCCAGCGCCTCTGGATCGACATGGGGCCGCCGGGTGCGGTGGTAGTCGGGAATCCAGGCGGCGCGCGCCAGCCCGAGCGAGCGCACCGTGCGCAGGGCGAAGATGCGCTGCACCTCGCCGAGCGGCGGCATGCGCGCGTCGTCCCAGCCGGGAAGCACGCGCTCGGCCAGGTCGTAGACGCGCTGGAAGTTGTGGCGCCGCGCGATCATCAGCGCGCCCGAGGTGAACAAGACTTCGAGCGAGCGCTTCTCGGGCTTCCATTCCCACCAGCCGCCCGCCTTGCCGTCGCTGCGCTCGAAATCCGAGGAGCGCACCGGCCCCCTGCTGCGGATTTGGGCCAGCAGCGCCGCCACTTCGCCGGCACGCTCGCGCATCCAGGTGGCCGAATACTTCCACCCCATGGCCGCCGGGTCGAGCATGCGGTGGCGGTAGAGGCCGTAGTCCTCGATGGGCAGGAAGCAGGCCTCGTGGGCCCAGTACTCGAACAGTTTCCCTTCGGCCAGCAGTTCATCGAGCCACTCGGGCCGGTAGTCGCCCAGCCGGCTCCACAGGACCAGATAGGGACTGCGGGCGACCACGTTGATGGTGTCGATTTGCAACATCTCCATCCGCCGGATGGCGTCCAGGACATCGTCTTTCACAGCCTTGCGCCGGCGCGGCTGCAAGAGTCCCTGGGCCGCCAGCTGCAGGACACGCGCGTTGTGGATGGATAAGTGCAATCCGGAGGACAAATTAGTCATGTAAATATTTTAATGAGGTTTCGGCAAGCTCTGCCGCCTGCCGCGGGAAAAATTTTGAAGCCCGTTTTGAAGCTTGTCTGCAGCTGCGCTATAGTTCAGCCGATCCCCGACTTCCCTTCCCCCTATTCCTCCATGCGGCTGTTGCACACTTCCGACTGGCATCTCGGCCAGACCCTGCACAACTACGACCGGACCTACGAACACCAGTGCTTCCTCGACTGGCTGCTCGACACCATCGTGGCCGAAGATATCGACGCGCTCCTGATCGCCGGCGATATCTTCGACAACACCAATCCCTCGTCCGCCGCCCAGCGCCAGCTCTACGGCTTCCTGCAGCGGGCCAGGGCGCGCACGCCCCACCTGCAGATCGTCGTCATCGCCGGCAACCACGATTCGCCGGGCCGCCTGGAAGCGCCGGGACCGTTGCTCGAAGCCCATGGGACCGTCGTGATCGGGAATGTGGTGCGCGCGAGCGACGGCGCCATCGATCTCGAACGCCTGCTGGTGCCGCTGCGTGACCGCGCCGGTGAAGTAAAAGCCTGGTGCCTGGGTATTCCCTTCCTGCGCCCGGGCGACGTGCCGCGCGTGGAAGTCGAGGGCGACGCCTACCTGAACGGCATTGCCGAGCTGTACCGCCAGGCCTTCGAACTGGCACGCGAGCGCCGCAGCGAGGGCCAGGCCATCCTGGCGATGGGCCACTGCCACATGGTCGACGGCCAGTCCTCGAACGACTCGGAGCGGCGCATCGTCATCGGCGGCACCGAGGCCCTGCCCGCCTCCATGTTCGCGCCCGAGATCGCCTATGCGGCCCTGGGCCACCTGCACCTGGCCCAGCGCGTCGGCAAGAAGGATCACCTGCGCTACTGCGGCAGCCCCTTGCCGATGTCGTTCGCGGAGGTGGCCTACCAGCACCAGGTATTGCGAATCGAACTCGACGGCGCCGTGGCGAAGGAAGTCACGCCCATCCATGTGCCGCGCGCGGTCGAGCTGCTGCGCGTGCCGGCGAAACCCGCGCCCCTGCCCGAGGTGCTGGCCGCGCTCGAGGCACTGGAGCTGGACCACGAGCTGCCGCCCGCCTGCCATCCCTATCTCGAGGTGCGGGTGCTGCTCGACGGTCCCGAGCCCGGCCTGCGCGCCCAGGTCGAGGCGGCCATTGCCGGCAAACCCGTGCGCCTGGCGAAGATCGAGCCGACCCGCAAGAGTGTCGGCCCCGCCGAGGGAGCGGACGCGCTCACGCTCGACCAGCTCGCCGAGCTGAAGCCCGACGACATCTTCCGCCGCCTGTGGCAGCAGCGCTTCGGCGAGGAGGCGCCGGATGAACAATTGTCTGCCTTCGCCGAACTTATGTTGAGCGACGGCAAGGAGGGCGCATGAGGATCCTGCGCATCGCCGGACGCAACCTGGCCTCGCTGGCCGGCGACTTCAACGTCGACTTCGAAACCGAACCGCTGGCCTCGAGCGGCCTGTTTGCCATCAGCGGCCCGACCGGCGCGGGAAAAAGCACCCTGCTCGACGCGCTCTGCCTGGCGCTGTACGGCAACACGCCACGCCTGCCGCGCAGCGGCGGCCGCGGCGCAGGCAGCCTGCCCGACGCCGGCGGCGAGACCGTGTCCACCTTCGACCCGCGCAACCTGTTGCGGCGCGGCACGGCCGAGGGCTACGCCGAGGTCGACTTCGTCGGCAACGACGGCCTGCGCTACCGCGCGCGCTGGAGCGTGCGGCGCTCGCGCAACAAGGTCGGCGGCCTGCTGCAGCCGCCCACCATGAGCCTGCACCGCCTGCCCGAGATGGCGCCGCTGGGGGCGACCAAGACCGAAGCCGCGCAGGAAATCGCCCAGCGCGTCGGCCTGTCTTTTGAGCAGTTCACGCGCTCGGTGCTGCTGGCCCAGAACGAGTTCTCGGCCTTCCTGAAGACCGACGAGAACGAGCGCGGCGAGCTGCTCGAAACCCTGACCGGCAGCGCCGTCTACAGCGAGATCTCGAAGCGCGCCTACGAACGCTACAAGCTGGAGCAGGAAGCCGTGCGCCGCCTTACCGCGCGCCTGGCCGACCAGGCGCCGCTGGCCCAGGAAGCGCGCGTCGAGCTCGATGCCGCCCACGCGGCCGCCGAAGAAGCCCTGCGGGCCGCGGATGTGCAGCGCGCCCTGCTGGAAGCCCAGCTGCGCTGGCACCAGGAGCGCGAAAAGCTGCGCCGCGGCGAAGCCGAGGCGCAAGCCGCACTGGCCGAAGCGCGCGCCCAGCTGGAAACCGCCGGCGCGCGCCGCACCCGCCTGGCGACGCTGGACGAGGTCCAGGCCGCGCGTCCGCTGATGGCGGAACTGGCGCGCCTGGAAAAGGAAAGAATCGACGCCGAGGCGGCGCTCGTCAATGGCCAGCGCGAGCTGCAGCGCGTGCAGGAAGCCGCGCGCCAGGCCGTGATCGCCGTACAGGCGGCCCAGGACGCCGTCCAGACCCTGGAAGCGGCGCAACTCGAGGCCGCCCCGCAGCTGGACGCGGCCAAGGCGCTCGACGCCACCATCGCCACGCTGGTCGGCGCCCACCAGAAAGTCACGCTGCAGCGCGACGAGGCCGTCAACCAGTCGGCCCAGGCCCAGGCCGCGCTGGCCCAGGCCAAGCGCCAGCTGGAAACGACGCGCGCGGCCGAAGCGCGCAGCGCCGCCTGGATCGAGAACAACCGCCGCCTGGAAGCGCTGGCCGTGCAATGGCCGCAGTGGGACAAGCTGTTCATCAAGGCTCAAGAGGCAGCCCGGCTTGCGCATGCCGGCAATGCACGCCTGGGCCAGGCCGAGCGCGTCCTGGTCGACGCCGCCGCCCGCGCCGCCGCTGCCGCGGAAGCGGTCGAGGCGGCCGCGGCGCGCATCACCCAGCTCGAAGCCGCACGCCAGGAGGCGCAGCAGGCGCTCGCGCAATTCGACGTCGGCGCCCTGCTCGACGAGCGCGACGGCCTGGAAGTCCGGCGCGACGCGCTGGCCGCCGGCGAAAAGATCTGGCAGGGGCTGGCGGCCGCCCGCCAGCGCCTGCAGCGCATCGAGGCCGAGCGCGAGCGCAGCGCAGCTGCACGCACGGCCGTGCAGGCGGCGCTGGAGGCGGCAAGCGAGGCCGCTCCGGCGCTGGCCGCTGCCACCGCCCAGGCCGAAGCGGCCCTGAGCGCCGCCGAACTGGCCTGCGCGGCGAAGGTCGAGGACCTGCGGGCCAGGTTGAGCGAGGGAGAACCCTGCCCGGTCTGCGGCAGCGAGGAGCACCCGTACGCCCACCCCGACGTGCGCCTGCACGCCGTGCTCGACGCGCTGCGCGGGCAGGTCGAACAGCAACGCGCCCAGGTGCGCGCCAACCTGTCCAGCCAGGCCACGCGCCGCGCCGAGCTGGCCGCAGCCGACGAACGCCTGGAGGCGCTGCTCGAGGAGCGCAGCGGCCTGCGGGACGACGCGGACGTGCTCGAGCAGGCCTGGAGCACGCATCCGCTGGCGCCTGAAGCCCCGATCGAGCCCCAGCGCGCCGACTGGTTTGCCGCCCAGCTGCGCGAAGTGCGCGAAGCGCTGCGCGCGATCGATGCGCGCCAGCAGTCGGCGCGCCGCGCCGCCCAGGCCCGCGACGCGGCCCAGGCGGCATTCGATGCCGCCAACGCCGAGCACAAGCGCCTGCAGGATGTGGCCCAGGCCACCCACACCGCCCACCTGGACGCCGGCCACGCGCGCCAGTCGCTTGCCGGGCAGGCCGAGCGTGACGCCGCCCTGCTCGCCGGCCTGCTGGCCGAACTCGACCCTGTGATGAGCGGCGCCTGCGGCGACGGCTGGCAGGACGGCTGGCGCGCCGACCCGGCCGCCTGCCACCGCGAGCGCGCCGCCGAGGTGGGCGCCTGGCAGGCGCAGTCGGCGCAACTGGCCCAGCACCGCGCCGCCCTGGCCGAGCTCGAAGCCGCCGCGCGCGACGCGGGCCTGCGCTTCGACCATGCCGCCAAGGCGGCCGAGGCCGCCCTGGAAGCCTTTGCGCGCAGCGATGCGGCGCTGGCCGGACGGCGCCTTGAACGCGCCGCCCTGTTCGAGGGCCGGGCAGTGCAGGAGGTCGAGGGGGCCATGCGCCGCCAGCTCGCCGGCGCGCGCGAGGCCCTGGCCGCACGCCAGCTCGCCGCCAACGAGACAGCGCAAGGGGAAACGCGCATCCGCACCGGCCTGTCCCAGACCGGCGAACGCATCGCCAGCCTGCAGGACGAGGCGCGCGACGCGGCGGTGCGCCTGGCGGACTGGCTCGACGAATACGCGGCCCGCTATGCGGCCCACTCCGCGGACCTGGAGCCGATCGAGAACGGGGCGGCGCTGGCCAGCCTGCTCCAGGTCGGCGCGCACTGGATTGCGGCCGAACGCACGGCGCTGGGCGAGCTCGACGGCGCAGCCGCCAGGGCCGCCGCCGTGCTGGCCGAGCGCGCCAAACAGCGCCTCCTGCACGAGGAAAGCGCCGACCCGCAGGCGGCGGCGCGGGAAATCGACGCGGTGGCGGGCGAGCTGCAAAAGGCGGGCGACGCGCGCCAGCTCGCGCACGAGCAGGCCACCCGGCTGCGCCTGCAGGTGGCCCAGGACGACGAACGCCGGGTCAAGGCCCAGGCCATGCTGGCCGAGATCGAGCGCCAGCAGGCGATCGAGGCGCGCTGGGGCAAGCTGGCCGAGCTGATCGGCTCGGCCGACGGCAAGAAGTTCCGCAACTACGCCCAGCAGTTCACCTTGGAGGTATTGCTCGGCTACGCCAACAGCCACCTGTCCCAGCTGGCGAAGCGCTACCGGCTGGAGCGCGTCGACAATCTTGGGGCGCCCTCGCTGGCCCTGATGGTGCGCGACCACGACATGGGCGGCGAGATCCGCTCGGTCAATTCCCTCTCGGGCGGCGAGTCCTTCCTGGTCTCGCTGGCGCTGGCGCTGGGCCTGGCTTCGCTGTCCTCGAACCGGGTGCGAGTCGAGTCGCTGTTCATCGACGAAGGCTTCGGCTCGCTCGACAGCGCCACCCTGGGCGTGGCCATGGACGCGCTCGACGCCCTGCAATCGATGGGCCGCAAGGTCGGCGTCATCTCGCATGTGCACGAGATGACGGAGCGGATCGCGGCCAAGATCCAGGTGCGGCCGAATGGGGGCGGGAGCAGCGCGGTCAGCGTGGGTGTGTAAGGGCGCACGCCGGGAGTGATGCTTACTGCGGCGGCTGTCCGTTCGACGCCATCAATCCGGCGTCCACCGGCAGGTTGACGCCCGTGATCAGGCGGGCATCCTCGCTGGCCAGGAAAGCGATCGCCGCCGCGACACCCTCCGCGTCCTCGGGCGCGCCCAGCGGCATGCGTTCCCTGAACTTGGCGACCAGTTCGGGATCGCTCACCATGTCCTGGGTCATTCCAGTGTCCGTGAAGCTCGGATTGACCGCGTTCACCCGCACGCCATCCTTGCCCGCATCCATCGCCATCGCGCGCACCATGTTGCTGACGGCGCCCTTCGAGGTGTTATAGGCGAACAGGTTCCAGTCGCCACCCAGCCCCGAGACCGAGGAAGTCATGACGATAGCTCCGCGTGTCTTCACGAGTTCGGGCATCGCCGCCTTGGCCATGTGGAAGTAGCCGGCCACGTTGACCGCCATGACGCGTGCGAAGTCCTCTTCGCTCGTCTGCATGATGTCGCCCTCGGTTGCCACGCCGGCGTTGTTGACCAGGACATGCAGCCCGCCGAAACGCTCGACCGCCGCCTTGACGGCCGTGGCCGCGGTTTCCTTGTCGGCGGTATCGCCGACCTGCACGAGGACACGGTCTTGCGGAAGCCTGGCGGCGGCTTCACTGAGGCTGGCTTCGTCGATATCGAGCATCACGACACGGGCGCCTTCATCGAGGAAGCGGCGCGCCGCCGCCAGGCCGATGCCGGAAGCGGCGCCTGTGACAAGGATGGTTTTGTCTTTGAAACGGTTCATCTGTTCTCCTCTAATGTTCGGCCATCGCGCTCGGACAGGCGTAGCGGGCGCGCGGACATCAATGGCATGACATCACCGTGCCATGTCGTGTCCGCGCGGTTTCCCACTTTCGCATCGTGTGAGGGGATGGCTGAAATTGACCTGATTCGTGCACGAAATTATGAGAACGACGATAGCACAGCCGTGCGATCGCGGTTTTTCAGTGCTCCTATGCAATGAAAGCGCTTGGTGTTACGCTGAGGCCAAGGCGTAAGCTGAGGTTTTGCGGCTTGCCAGTTATGCGCACCGATCAGTGACCGCAATCGGTCAGGAACGGACCATATTTAGACAAACACAGGAACAGTAAATAGCTTCTGGAGCTGCAATGAAGTGGCAACGTAAGCTTAGATACCCGACACGGCGCAATAACCGGAAATTCCCGAAGTTCGACCAATCGTATCGGTTGCTGAAGCGTCCCACTTACGCCATGCCTGTAAGTGCAAGATGGAGACTCTTGCGCTCAATTACCGCACGCGAACATTTACATTTCACTGGCTACTGGGCGCGAAATCGATACCGTGACGCACCGCCGAACTACGCGCCAATTCTGCGACAACGCAGAATACAGCTCGCGATACAGTTTTCAAAAGCTGGATATCTGGTGCATCCAACCCTGCTCAGTATGTCTCTACCAAAGGGACTATCCGGCTTCTGGCTCGAACAATTATGTCCTTGGAAAGGGCCAACCAAGGCGGCAGTCGGGTAAAAAAGGCTCGACCGCTATTTATTCGATGCCCCTGCGAATGTCTGCAATGGGCCCGGATCCAGTCCCTTCGTGACAGCCTGCGATGTTTGCCCCTCTGGCGATCTGCCATGCTGAGTGCGCGGCCGGGTTCGGCCAGCAGCGGCCCCACCGACGACACCATGCCCGATGCCCGCCATCCTTGTACAATGCGCGCTTTGCATTGCACACACTCGATTACCCATGAAACCCGCCCGCACCCTCACCTTCAAATGCGCCAAGTGCGCCAAACCCGTCACCGTCTACCTGCAGAAGGTCTCGGCCTGCTCGCACATCCAGCCTTACCAGGGCATCTGCGGCTGCGGTGAAGTCAAGCTGCACGCGACCGGCAATGCGGATGCCGTGAAGTCCTTCCTCGACTCGAACGGCACCAACTGGCACCACCACCATTAAGCCCATGACGCGCATCGAATGGGAGGAAGGCGGCGGGCAGCGCTCGGCGCTGTGGCGCTCGGAGAGCGGCTGGCCGGCGCCGAAGAAGGTCGTGATCGCCGACGACACCATGGCCGCCGACACGGCCTACCGCCTGGCGCTGGACGGCACCGCCCTGCTCTGGCGCGGCGACTTCCAGAACGCGCGCCAGCTGGTGCAGGCACTGGCACGCCGCATCGATCACAAGGGCTCGCGCGCGAAGCGTGCCAAGGCGAGCAAGGCGCCGGCCACGCCGACCGAGCAGTTCCACCGCCATCGCCTGGCCCAGCTGCAGCGCGCCCGTACGCTGGCGATGCTGCTGATTCCGTTCGATGCCGACTATGGCATTCCGCTGCGCCGCGCGCCGGACGTGAAGGAAGCCTGTACCGAAGCCTGGGGTCCATCCAGCGAACCCTGCGTGGCCTCGCTGCGCGAGCTGCTTGGCCTGATCGGCGCCCACGAATGGCGCCGCAAGGGCGTGCCCATCCCGGCGCTGGACGACCGCATCCACCCCTGGTACGGCGTGTTCTCGCCTGTGCGCGGCGAATACGTCGAGCTGGTGGCGCAGGCGCCGCTGCCGCCGGGCGCGAAGCTGGCCTTCGACATCGGCGCCGGCACCGGCGTGCTGTCGAGCGTGCTGGCGCGGCGCGGCCTGCAGCGTATCGTCGCGACCGACATGGACGCGCGCGCACTCGGCTGCGCGCGCGAGAACATCGCCCGCCTCGGTTACGCGGACCAGGTCGAGGTCGTCAAGGCCGATTTGTTCCCGGAGGGCCAGGCCGATGTCGTGGTCTGCAATCCGCCCTGGCTGCCGGGCAAGCCCAGCTCTGCCATCGAATACGCGATCTACGATCCGGACAGCCGCATGCTGCGCGGTTTCCTCGGCGGCTTGCAGGCCCACCTGGCGCCCGGCGGCGAGGGTTGGCTGATCCTGTCCGACCTGGCCGAACACCTCGGCCTGCGCTCGCGCGAGCAGCTGCTGGGCTGGATCGCGGCGGCGGGCCTGGCGGTTGCCGGGCGCCACGACGTGCGCCCCACACACGCGAAAGCCTTCGACGCCGACGATCCGCTGCACGCGGCGCGCTCGCGCGAGGTGACCTCGCTGTGGCGCCTGCGCGTCGCCTGAGCCTTGCTTGCCAGGCGGTCCAAAGCTTCGATTTGCGTCAGGCCGCCAGACGCGGTACAATGCTTACCTCAGACGCGGGGTGGAGCAGTCTGGCAGCTCGTCGGGCTCATAACCCGAAGGTCACAGGTTCAAATCCTGTCCCCGCAACCAAACACTTAGCACCAATCAGTAAAAAACGAGCCCGACTCTTGTAGCCGGGCTTTTGTTTTCTGGGGCAGCCACACTGTAATCCAGTTGAGCCAGATGAGAGACAAGAAAGACAACGCGACGATCGACCTGCCGGGTTTCGAACCGGCCGCACCGCTCGAAGTCAGCGCTGTCGAGCCCAAGCGCGCTCCCCGTCCTCGCCGCGCCGCCATGAAACAGGAGCAGCTCACCCTGCTCGAAGAAACCGACACCACCGGCCTGCCTGTCTGGCGCCGCGATGACAACCTCGATTTGACCGGCCTGCCGGTCTGGGCGCCGGCGACTCCGGCCTAAAGGCTGGAAAGCATGCACACTCCCTTCTCTTCGCTGGCGCTCGCGCCGCAATTCCTGTCCAACCTCGACGTCCTCGGCTATCGCGCGATGACGCCGATCCAGGCCGAGAGCCTGCCTGCCGTACTGGAAGGCCGCGACCTGATCGCCCAGGCCGCCACCGGCAGCGGCAAGACCGCGGCCTTCGGCATCGGCATCCTGCACAAGCTCAATCCGGCCTGGTTCGCGGTCCAGGGCCTGGTGCTGTGCCCGACGCGCGAGCTGGCCGACCAGGTGGCGGGCGAACTGCGCCGCCTGGCGCGCGGCGTCGGCAACGTCAAGGTGCTCACGCTGACCGGCGGCATCGCCATGCGTCCGCAGATCGCCTCGCTCGAGCATGGCGCCCACATCGTGGTCGGCACGCCGGGCCGCATCCGCGACCACCTGGGCCGCGGTACGCTCGACCTGTCGCGCGTCCAGACCCTGGTGCTCGACGAAGCCGACCGCATGACCGACATGGGCTTCTATGACGAGATCGCGAACATCGTGCGCGCCTGCCCCGAGCGCCGCCAGACCCTGCTGTTTTCGGCCACCTATCCGGACGATATCCGCCACGCTACCGCCGGCTTCCTGCGCGACCCGCTCGAGGTGGCGGTCGAAAGCCAGCATGACGATTCCAAGATCGAGCAACGCTTCTATGAAGTCGACTTCGGCGAGCGCGACGCAGCGGTGGCGCGCCTGCTGCGCCACTTCCGTCCGGTCTCGACCCTGGCCTTCTGCAATACCAAGGCGCACTGCCGCGAGCTGGCCGATTCCCTGCGCGAGCAGGGTTTCTCGGCGCTCGCCCTGTACGGCGAACTCGAGCAGCGCGAACGCGACGAGATCCTGGTGCTGTTCGCCAACCGCAGCTGCTCGGTGCTGGTGGCAACCGACGTCGCCGCGCGCGGCCTCGACATCGCCAACCTGGAGGCGGTGATCAACGTCGACGTGTCCAGGGATGCCGAAGTCCACGTGCACCGCATCGGCCGCACCGGCCGCGGAGACGAGACGGGTCTCGCCCTGTCGCTGTGCGCGCCGAACGAAAAGAAATGGGTGCGCCTGATCGAGGAATACCAGAATGCGACCGTGGCCTGGCACAAGATCGATGAACTGGGCGAAGACGATGCGCCGGCCGACCCTGCGCCGATGGTGACGCTCGTCATCTCCGGCGGCAAGAAGGACAAGCTGCGCCCCGGCGACGTGCTCGGCGCCCTGACCGGCGACGCCGGCCTCGTCAAGGACCAGGTCGGCAAGATCAACGTAACGGAATTCCAGACCTATGTCGCGATCGAACGCAGTGTGGCCGACCAGGCCTTCCAGCGCCTGAACGCCGGCAACCGCCTGGGACCGGAATTCGGCAGCTTCAAGGGCCGCAGTTTCAAGATGCGCTTCCTCGAGGTGTAATCCGGGGTGTAAGGACATGCCGGCCCGGGCCGCGCACGGTTGAGTTGGAAGCGACACGCTAGCGCCAAATCTGGCATAGTTTTGCTAAAAATAAACGATTAGCAAAATGACCAGTCACAGCACAGCCATCTACACGCCGTTCGCGGACGGACGCACGGTCCGCGATATCGTCGAGCACAGCCCAGCGCTCGTCACCGAAGCGTGGTGCCGCCAGCTTCTGCGCCAGGTCCTGCAATCGCTCGAGCAGCAATACGCCAGCGGCGCCCCGCACCGCCCGATCACGCCGGACAGCATCGTCATGCTGGACAGCGGCGAGGCCCTGTTGTTGTCCGCGCCCGACACGCCGGGTAACTTCCGCGAAGCGGATCTCGCCGCCGACCTCCACGCGCTGGCCCTGGTGATCCACTATGCGATCAGCGCCGAATTGCCGCCCGAAGGTCCGCTCGGACCGCGCCTGTACGACGACTACAGCGACAACCTGACCCAGACCATCGACCGCTGCCTCGGCCCGAACAGGCGCCTTCGTCCGAAGAGCATCGCCGAATTGCGCGCCATGCTGGGCTTCGAACAGGAGGCGATGGCCGAGCCCGCGCCTGCCGCGGTCCAGGCCGTCGCCGCCACGGCCGGTCCGGGCGAACAGGCCCCGCCCGACATGGCCGGGCTGCACGACGCGCCCGTTCCCGAGGAACGCCTCCCGGAACCGTCCGCCCAGCCCCAGCCACGCGAGCAGGAGGCCCCTGCCGTACCGGCGCAGCCGCTGCGGCGTCCGGAACCGGACCCATTCAGCCGCCCTGCCCTTGCCGCCACGCCGCTGAAGCCGTCGTCGCATCCAACTCAGGAGGGCGCTGCCCCGAACCCGCCCGCCGCCACCCAGGCGCCGGCGTCGGGCGCCAGGAGCGGCCTGGAGCGCTGGGCCATGATCGCCGGCGCCGCCGTGGTGCTACTGGCGGCAGGCGGTGCGCTCTATACCCACCTGAACCAGGACAACTCGGCCGACCTGCTTGCCCTGTCCCTGCCGCCGCAAGAACAGGCCGCCCGCGGTCCGGCTCCCGGCGAAACCGTCGTCGCACCGGCAGCGCAAGCCGCGAACCCGGACGGCGCCCCCGCTGGCCAACTGGCCACAGCCGGCGGCACGAGCGGAGATCCGGCCGCGGCCCTGCCGGCTGCCGCGCATGCGACGCCAACCAACCTGGCGGCCCCAGGGGCCGGCCGGCAGACCGACGCCGTCGTCAACGGCACCACGTACAAATTGCTGATCAAGCCCTGGGGCACCGTCTACGTCAACGGCATCGACCGCGGCGTCAGCCCGCCGGTCAAGCGCCTGACGCTGGGCCAGGGCCAGCACACGATCCGGATCGTCAACCCGAACTTCCCGGAGCACGTGATGACGGTCACCGCGGGCGACGCGGAAAACGCCACCATTGAACATGATTTCACGGCCCAGGCCGAGGGAGGCAGGTAACGATGAAGCGATTCCTCCACCGCCGTTTGCTATGCTCGTTCCTGGGCGCCGGCCTGCTGGCCGGCTGCGCGGAACTGGCGCCGCTGTTCGAGCGCCAGCCCGAGCGCGACCATCCGAAGGCCGCTGCCAAGCCGGAACCGCGCAGCGAAAATCGTCCGCGCGCCGAGTCGCGCAGCGAGGCGGCGGGCCGCGACCAGGTGGCGCTGCGCGAAGGCATCCGGCTCTACAACGAGGGCGACTTCAACGGCGCCATCAAGCGCCTGAACTCGAGCGACATCCGTAGCGGCGCGCCGCTGCGCACGCGCACCACGGCGCTCAAGTACACGGCCTTCAGCTACTGCGTCACCTCCCGCCCCAAACAGTGCCAGCAGGCGTTCGAGAAGGCGCTGAAGATCGATCCCGACTTCAGCCTTGAACCGGGCGAACAGGGCCATCCCCTGTGGGGCCCGGCTTTCGAGCGCGCAAAGAAAGGCTGAACGAGAGGGCGAACATCGCCGGGCTTAAGCCGTCTTATGCCGGCTTAAGCCCTTCCTTCCATCACGCCTTGATGTTGACCGACGCCGGGAAAGCCGGCGCGCGGCGACGGCGCGAAGCCTGTTCGTAGGCATAGGCCATGCCGATCAGGCTGGCTTCGGTGTACGCGGTGCCCACAAAAGACAGGCCGACCGGCAGGCCGTGCGCCTGCCCCGCCGGCACCGTGATGTGCGGGTAGCCCGCGACCGCCGCCGGCGACGAGAAGCTCATCCCGTAATGGTCGCCCTTGACGTAGTCGGTGAGCCAGGCCAGGTCGTCGGTCGGGGCTACGAGGGCGTCGAGGCGCTCTTCGCGCAGGATGCGATCGATCCCCTCCTCACGCGCATAGCGCAGGTTGTTGGCCAGGGCTTCGCGGTAGGCGCGTCCATTCAGCCCCGGCCTGGCCTGGGCGGCGATCAGGTGTTCCTGCCCGAAATGCGGCATCTCGCGCGCGGCGTTCTTTTCGTTGAAGGTGATCACGTCAGCCATGGTTTTCACCGGGGCATGCGGCGCGTAGGCGGCCAGCCAGGCTTCCAGGTCGGGCCTGAACTCGTTCAGCAGCACTTCGAGCTCGGTCGCGCCATACTTGTCGGTATTCGGCACTTTGACGTCGACCAGGACCGCGCCCTGGGCCTGGAGGATGGCCAGTTCCTTCTCGATGATCTCGTCCACATCCGGATTGCCGCCAAAGAAGTTGCGGGCGACGCCGATACGCTTGTCCTTCAGTCCGTCCAGGCGCAGCGCCCCGGCATAGTCGGCCACCTTGCCGGCGCTTTCCTTTGTGACCGCATCGTCGGCATCGACGCCAGTCATGGCGGCGAGCATCAGGGCGGCGTCGGCGACGCTGCGCGTCATCGGCCCTGCCGTGTCCTGGGAGTGCGCGATCGGAATGATGCCGCTACGGCTGACCAGGCCCAGCGTGGGCTTGAGGCCGACGACGCCGCAGACCGAAGACGGCGAAACGATCGAGCCGTCGGTCTCGGTGCCGACCGCCAGGGTCGCCAGGCTGGCCGCGATCGCGGCGCCCGAGCCGGAGCTCGACCCGCTGGGATTGCGGTCGAGCGCGTGGGGATTCCGGGTCTGTCCGCCGCGCCCGCTCCAGCCGGAGACCGGGTGGGTCGAGCGCATGTTCGCCCATTCCGACAGGTTAGTCTTGCCGATGATGACGGCGCCGGCGGCGCGCAGGCGCCCGGCCACGAAGGCGTCGCGGCGGGCGCGCACGCCGTCCAGCGCCAGCGAACCGGCGGTGGTGCACATGCGGTCGCCCGTCGCGATGTTGTCCTTCAACAGGACGGGAATACCGTGCAGCGGTCCGCGCAGCTTGCCGCCCGCGCGTTCACGGTCGAGTTCGGCGGCGATCCCGAGGGCGTCGGGATTGGTTTCGATGACCGCATTCAGGCGCGGGCCGGCCTTGTCGATGGCGGCGATGCGCGCCAGGTAGCGCTGCACCAGCGCCTGCGAGCTCAGCTTGCCGGCCGCCATTGCCGCCTGCTGCTCCCTTACCCCGGCCTCCAGGATGTCGGACTCGGCGCGCGGCCGCGCTTTCGGCGCCACCGCTGCCGCCGGGGCAGTCGCGCCTGCCAGCGCGCCGGCCGCCATGCCAAGTCGAACGAAGTCCCTGCGATCCATGCCGTCTCCTCTATATAAATAAAGCAATAGCATAGCAGTGCTTGCCGTGCGACATGCTTTGTCCCTACGGCGCGTAGGGGCGAAAAAAAACGCTGCCATGGCGGCAGCGTTTTTTTCGCTTTACTACTGACAAGCTGTCGATCAGTTACGAACGATCTTCTTGTATTCGTTGGTGCGGGTGTCGATCTCGATGACGTCGTCGTTGCTGACGAACAGCGGCACCTGGACGGTGTGCTGGTGGGCTTCGATCGCGTTCTCGATCTTGGCTTCCTTCAGGACGTTGCCCGAGGTGTTGCCCTTGACTGCCGGCTCGGTGTAGACGACCTGACGGGCGATGATGGTCGGCAGTTCGACCGAGATGGCCTTGCCGTCGTAGAACACGGCTTCGCATTCCATACCGTCTTTCAGGTAGGCCAGTGCGTCGCCCAGGTTTTCTTCTTCGATTTCGTACTGGTTGTACTCTTCATCCATGAAGACGTACAGCGGATCGGCGAAGTACGAGTAGGTGACCGGCTTCTTGTCCAGCACGACCACGTCGAACTTGTCGTCGCCGCGGAAGACGTTTTCCAGCGGAGCATTGGTCAGAAGATTCTTCATCTTCCACTTGTAGGTGAAGCCCGTGCGGCTCGAGCCGTTGACGTCGGAACGCAGCACGATAAAAGGCTTCTCATCAACCATGATGATGTTGCCAACACGGATTTCTTTTGCGGGTTTCATATGGATTTATGATCGATAAAAGGGGTTGCAGTAACAGGGCATCATACCATGTAATGTGCGCCGCGCCTAACGAAGTGACCGGGCGAATGCGAGCAGATTGCTGGCCAGGTCACCGTTTTCCAACATTTGCGCCTCCCATGCGGCGGCCCTGTCCGCGGCAGCCGGCAGTTCGTTTTTCAGGCCGGACCACAGCGCCGCCCAGTCCTGGCCCTCGCCGGGACCGGCGCCGTTCCAGTGCAGCGAGAAGGCGTCCAGGGCAGGCAGGTCCACCGCGTAACGGTCGAGGAAGGCGCGCAGCTTCTTGTGGTGCAGGTTCTCTTCCTGGAAATAGATATGCCAGACGAAAGGCTTGCCGGCCCATTGCGCGCGCACCCAGGAATCCTCGCCGCGCACGAAATTCAGGTCGCAGGCCCATAGCAGGCGGTCGTAGTCGGGCTGCGCCACGAAAGGCAATACCCGCACCGTGAGCGCGCCGCGCGTCGCGCTCGCGCCGGCGCGGGCGGGTGCGCCCAGGAATGCCCCGACCGCGTCCACGGCGACACCCTCGGGCACCAGGCAGGTCAGGGCTTCCCCGTTTCCCTGCCAGGCCTCGAACAGGGCCGCCACCGGCGCGAACGGATAGCAGAACAGCGACACCTTGAAGCTCGCGACTTCCGATTCGGACAGGCCCAGACGGCGCAGGAAAGCGGCCACCTTCTCCGGGTCGGACTGGAAGGCGGCGCGCTCGGCGCCGAGCGCGCGCTCGCGCAACAGGCCGCCGGTCCTGTCCGTGAAACCTGGGAAGAAGAAATGCTTGGTCAGTTTCAGCCGCGGGTGCATCGAAGGCAGGCGGTGGCAGCCTTCGACCCACTCTTCGGCGCTCAAGCCCTCGTAGTTGAGCCAGACCGGACGCGGTTCGCGCTGCGCCATCGCCTCGATGTACCCAGGCGGAATATCGCAAGCGAAGAATTCGATGACGATGTCGTCGACCTGGTCGGGCGTGTACACCCCGTCCTGGTCGCGCCAGTGAAGCACGGTGACGCCCTGTACCAGCTGGCGCCCGGCTTCCAGGACGACTTCGGGACAGATGCGGCGGAAGCTGGCCAGGTCGTCGACCCAGAGCGTGACGGCGACGCCGTGTTCGCGCTGCAGCATGCGCGCCAGGCGCCAGCAGATGCCGATGTCGCCGTAGTTGTCGACGACCTTGCAGAAGATCGAGAGCGTCAAGGTGCGGTCTGGATTGGGAACCATGTTCGATGAGAAGGTGTGCGGCGGGGAAGCGCGCCATTCTAACCGATTTCATCGGGCCGACCTGGCCCTGGCGGCGCTGTCGATGGATGCGCGGCGAATGGTTCGCCGGCACTGATTCTCACATGTCTGCGCCAGCGCAAACTGCGAATCGGGATACGGACATGCCCGGATATCCGCTCAAACTTCGCGAAAGGCCCCCAGTCCAACCGCTACCTGCAGGGAAGGCGGGACAGCGATCCTCCACCCTGCCCTTCGTTCGCGCATCGTCCTTACCGGTGTGCGGACGCCACGTACGCGGCCGCTTGCAGCAGGTGCGTAAGGGGAATCGAAAATCAGCGGGCACGCCATGACGTGTCAAGCGCCGGTACTGTTGCCGGCAGCCGCAATCCAAAACCAAGGAGTCGAGCATGAATGAATTCCAGCAATTCGGATATGGACAACCCTCGATTGCACCACAATCCCTGTTTGGCGGCATGTTTGGCGCACCGGTAGGCAGCGCCATCGGCCGTGGTATCGGCGGCCTGTTCGGGAACCCGAACCTGGGCAGCCGCATCGGCGAGCTCGCTGGCACCATCGGCGGCGGCCTGCTGCCTTTCGGCGCCGACCCGGGCAGCACTGCCTTTGGCGGCCAACAGCAGTTGCAACCCCAGCAGCTCCAGCAACTGCAACAACTTCAGCAGCTCCAGCAACTGCAGCAAATGCAACAGCAGCAGCAACAGGCGCAGATGGGCCAGCTCACGCCCCAGGGCGGCTTCTTCAGCGGTCTGGTCGGCCAGCTCGCCAAGCCGGCGGGTGCACTGATCGGCGACGCCACCAACAATCCCACTCTAGGCGGCCTCATCGGTACCGGCCTGGGCGGCCTGGCCACCCTGCTGCCCTTCGGCGCCGACGCCCAGGGCGGCGCCATGCAGCGCCATCCGCTGGTGCAGCAGCTGCAGCAGATCCAGGCCCAGCAGCAGCAACTGCAGCAGGTGCTGATGCAGTTGCAACAGCGCGCCGTCCAGCTGCAGCAGCAACTACAGCAGCAAATGGCTTCCCAGCAGGCGCCGCAGGTGCAAGGCCAGGGCCAGATCGCGCCGCAAAGCTGGCTGACCAACATGATCGGCCAGTATGCCCAACCGGTCGGCAGCTTCATCGGCAGCCAGCTGGGTAACCAGCAGCTCGGCAGCACCATCGGCGGCATCGCCGGCCAGATCGGCAGCATGCTGCCGTTCTCCGCCGACCCATGGAGCGCCTACGCACAGCAGGTGCAACAGGCACAGCTGGGCGGCCAGCAGACCGTCCACTGATACCGGACCATCCGCCGGCCTCGCGCCGCGCTTTCCTCCCGCCCTGTGGGCGGGAGGTTCACAGGAACAAGGAGGACATGCCCATGCCGAGTCCCGGCTCCGAAGGGAAGAACCGCTACATCGTGCGCGCCGCGGGCGACGACGGCGCCCTCGCCAGCTTCATCGACAGCATCCGCAACGACCCGGCCGTGCGCCTGGTCGACACGATCGGCCCGAGCGCCGGTCCGCCGCACACCGCCGTCGTCGAAACCGATCCGGCGACCGTCGAAAAGCTCAAGCAACGCACCCTCAACCAACTGATGATCGAGCCCGACCGCCCGCTGTCGCTGTTCTGACACGTGCCGGCCGAGCGCAATCGAAAGGAAACGAACATGCCAAAACCTGCCCAAGGCGGGGCCGGCGAACCGCAGGACCGGTCCGGCCAGGTCCCGGACGGCGGCGCCGGCGCCGCACAGGAAGTGCGCGGACGCACAGTCGCCGAGCGCAAGAAGAAGTACCTCGTCGCGCCGCGCCAGCCGATGGCCGCGCTGGGTCCGATGGCTTTCGGGGGCCTGGCGCCGCTCCCGCTCTCCACCATCGAGCAGGCGCTGCGCGCCAATCCCGATATCGAGGTGGTCGATACCGTGGGCGCGCGCAGCAGCATGACGACAGCGGGCCTGGACGGCGCCGCCGAAGGCATCCTGGTCGCGCGCATGACCGACCAGCAGGCCGGCGAACTGCACCAGCGCGGCGGTGGGCGCCTGCTCGTCGAACGCGACCAGCACCTGCACCTGCTCGACCCGATGCTGCGCCGGCGCGACCTGGTCTCCTCGCTGACCCCGTACAACGGGCCTTCGGTCGAAGTGACGATCGTCGTGCTTGGCAAGGACGGCACGCCCCTGGCGGACGCCGAGGTGTCCCTGTTCGGCGGCATGCTGCCGGCCGCGGCCATCACCGATGGGTCCGGCCAGGCGCGCGTGCGCCTGTACGGCGAGGACACGCATTCAATCAGCGGCCTCTACGTCAAGCCGCGCACCGACCACTGGAGCTTCTTCCAGCGCGACCCCGACATCAGCCTCGACCAGTTGAACGTGGTGACGTTGCGCGCCCTGGCCGACTGGCCCTCGCTGCAGGGCTTCCCGCGCCAGAACGCGATGGGCTGGGGCGCCCGCGCCATGCGCCTGGATGCGCTGCCGCCGCAGTTCCGCGGCCAGGGCGTCAAGGTCGCCGTCATCGACTCGGGTGCGGCCATCACGCACGGCAACCTGAACCGCATCCGCGCCGGCTTCGACATCATCAACAAGCAGACCGATCCCAACACCTGGACCGAAGACACGCTCGGCCACGGCTCGCATTGCGCGGGCGTGATCGCCGGCGCCGACCCGGCCTGGGGCATCCGCGGCTTTGCACCGGAAGCGGAAATCCATGTCTGCAAACTCTTCCCTGGCGGACAGATCAGCCAGCTGATCGAAGCGCTGGAGTACTGCATCGAGCACCAGATCGACGTCGTCAACCTGAGCCTGGGCGGCGGCGCGCCTTCAGAGGCGCTCGAGCGCCAGATCGTGCGCGCGAAGCGGGCCGGCGTTGCCTGCATCGCGGCGGCCGGCAATTCCGGCGGGCCAGTGCAATACCCGGCGGCCTCGCCAAACGTGCTGGCGGTGAGCGCACTCGGCAAGCTCGGCGAATTTCCAGCGGACAGCTATCACATGGAAACGGTTAACATGGATGCCGACGCCGAAGGCTATTTCACCGCCAAGTTCAGCTGCTTCGGTCCGCAGGTGGATGTCGCCGCGCCTGGGGTGGCCATCGTCTCGTCGGTACCGCCGAATAATTTCGCGGCCTGGGACCGCACCTCGATGGCGGCGCCGCACGCCACCGGCCTGGCGGCCCTGATCCTGGCGCATCGTCCCGAGTTCCAGGGCGCAGCCCGCTCGCCGGAACGCGTCGAGCGCCTGTTCCAGATCATCCGGCTCAGTGCACGTCACGTCAGCCTGGGCGACATGACCCGCACCGGCGCCGGCATGCCCGATGCGTTGGCCGCTCTCGGCCTGCCGCTGATGCCGGCGCAGCAGGCGCAGGCTTGGCCGGCGATGTATGGCGGCATGGCCGGCGTCGGCAACGGCGATAGCATGCCCGCCTACGCCGGCACGCAGTTCTTCCACCCGTCGCCGCTGGCGCTGCAGTCCTTCGGCTTCGGGTTTGCGCCTGCCGGCATCGCGCTGGGTGGATTGCCGCCGCCGCGCTGGTGAGTGCATGCGCCGGCGCGGCGGCAAAACGGGCTGCGCCGGCATGTTTGTTCTCTCTTCTTTAAGAACCGCATAGCCCAACGCAGAAAAGCAAAAAGCCGCTCAAGGCGGCTTTTTGCTTCTACTGCACATCTGGCGTCCCCACGGGGATTCGAACCCCGGTACTCACCGTGAAAGGGTGATGTCCTAGGCCTCTAGACGATGGGGACCTAAAACTGTTCCGATTACTACTTTACTGCACTTGCCGAATTCTTGGCGTCCCCACGGGGATTCGAACCCCGGTACTCACCGTGAAAGGGTGATGTCCTAGGCCTCTAGACGATGGGGACCCTGGACTGCTACAACATTGCTTTTCCTACGTGGTGGAGGTAAGCGGGATCGAACCGCTGACCTCTTGCATGCCATGCAAGCGCTCTCCCAGCTGAGCTATACCCCCTACGGGAAAACAACATTATAACATACTGCTTTTACTTCTACTACTGCTGCCGCTGGCGCAGCTTTTTGGCAAACTTCCGCCAAAACCCTGGCGTCCCCACGGGGATTCGAACCCCGGTACTCACCGTGAAAGGGTGATGTCCTAGGCCTCTAGACGATGGGGACCCTGGAACTACCGTACTGCACTTCAGAGTTGGTGGAGGTAAGCGGGATCGAACCGCTGACCTCTTGCATGCCATGCAAGCGCTCTCCCAGCTGAGCTATACCCCCGTTTCACTGTACTCACTGTGCTGCTGTGTTACCGTGTGCTGCTGAAGTGCGAGCATTATAGCGAGGTTCTTGCATTTCGCAAATAGCGATTTGCGTCCTCTCACAAACCTTTCTTCACACGCGCCAGTACGGTGTCGCGGCCGAACAGTTCCAGCACGGCGTCGATGGCCGGGGTCTGCAGCTGGCCGGTGACGAGCAGGCGCAGCGGCATGGCGATCTGCGGCATCTTCAGGCCGTGCGCGGCGAGCACTTCCTTGAGCATGGCGGCCAGCGCGGCCTTGTTCCACTCGACCGTCTGGCAACGCTCGGCGAACGCGGCCAGGGCCGGGCGCACGGCGTCGGTCAGGTGCTGGGCCAGCAGGGCTGCATCCGGCTGAGGCTGGCGGTAGAACAGCATCGCCGCATCGGCCAGTTCGTTGATGGTATTGGCGCGCTCCTTCAGCAGGGCCAGCACGGTCGGCAGGGCCGGGGCGCCGTCGAATTGCGCGCCCTGCTCTTCCATCTTGGGACGGGCCAGGCCGGCCAGGCGCTCGTTGTCGGCCTGCTTGATATAGTGGTTGTTCAGCCAGGCGAGCTTTTCCGGGTTGAACTGCGCCGCCGAGGCGGTCAGGTGTTCGAGGTTGAACCACTCGGTGAACTGTTCCATCGAGAAGATCTCGTCGTCACCGTGGCTCCAGCCCAGGCGCGCCAGGTAGTTCAGCATGGCTTCCGGCAGGTAACCCTGCTCCGGGTATTGCATCACGCTCACCGCGCCGTGGCGCTTCGACAATTTCTGGCCGTCCGGGCCCAGGATCATCGGCAGGTGGCCGTACTGCGGCAGCTCGGCGCCGAGGGCGCGCAGGATGTTGATCTGGCGCGGGGTGTTGTTCACGTGGTCGTCGCCACGCAGCACGTGGGTGATCTTCATGTCCCAGTCGTCGACCGAAACGCAGAAATTGTAGGTCGGGGTGCCGTCCGGACGCGCGATGATCAGGTCGTCGAGTTCCTTGTTGGCGATCGTGATCGGACCCTTCACGACGTCGTTCCAGGTCACTTCACCGTCCAGCGGGTTCTTGAAGCGCACCACCGGCTTGACGCCCTCAGGGACCGGCGGCAGGGTCTTGCCGGGCTCCGGGCGCCAGGTGCCGTCATAGCGCGGCTTTTCGCCGGCGGCGCGCATGCGCTCGCGCATCGCTTCGACTTCTTCCGGCGAGCAATAGCACAGGTAGGCGGTGCCGGCGTCGAGCATGCCCTTGATCACCTCGCGGTAGCGGTCCATGCGCTGCATCTGGTAGAACGGGCCTTCGTCGTGCGACAGGCCCAGCCACTGCATGCCGTCCAGGATGGCCTGCACCGCTTCCGGCGTCGAGCGTTCGAGGTCGGTGTCCTCGATGCGCAGGATGAAGGTGCCGCCGAAATGGCGGGCATAGGCCCAGGAATACAGCGCGGTGCGCGCGCCGCCGAGGTGGAGATAGCCGGTCGGGCTCGGGGCAAAACGGGTACGGACGGTCATGGTGAAAAGCGAAATGGTAAAGCAGCTATTTTACCCCGCCCTGCCCGCCCCGCGACACCGGCCGTCGCGAGTGCGCCACCCCGGCAGCCGCCGCTGCGGCTGCGGAGCGCGTGCGCGCGATCAGGCTTCCCCGGCTGCCGGGACAGTTCCCGGCCCCACCCGCCGGGCGTCACGCTGCGAGTCGCGCTGCGAGTCTATGTAGGCCGCCAGTTCGCGTACCGTCGGGTAGTCGTAGAGCAGTTCGGCGCCGATGCGCACGCCGCTTGCAGCCTCCAGCTCGAGCGCCAGAGGGACGGCAGCCAGCGAATCGATGCCCAGGTCGCCGAACGGCGTGTCGATCCCGACCAGGAGCGAGGGCAGGCAACGCAGCGCCCCGGCCAGCTGCTGCGGCTGGTCCATGTCCTGCGGTTCGTTCGCCCCCACGCGCAGCCACTTGAGCACGCAGGTGCGCACCAGCTCGACCGAGGCGGAAGCCGGAGCCACCGGGGGCGGATCGGGAAGCGCCGGGCGTCCAGGCGGCGCCGGCGCGCGCGCGGCTTGCGGCCCCTCCCGGCGCAGCAGCGGATCGAGCCGGTGTTCTTCGCCCGCCAGGGCCTGCTCGACGTCGCCGATCGCGAGCGCATAGCCGCCCACGCGCGCCGCCAGCGCCGCGCCGGATGGGCAGGCCTGCACGGCGGCCTGCTCGGCGCCGATCGACCGCCGCAGCGCCTCCAGCCTGCGTGCAGCCCAGCCGGCCGCCTCGCCGCGCGCGGCGGCGGCCAGCAGCGTCCATGCGGCGAATTCGCCGTTGCGCCAGTCCTGCCACTGGCCGGCGCCGGCCGCGGGCAGGCGCGCCAGTCCAGCGCCGAGGGCCGGGGCGCCGAACAGCTCGGCGATGCAGCGCGCGAACGCATTGCCGGGCGTGCGCACCAGTGCGCCCAGGTGGGCATACAGGGTCTCGCTCGGACCTTCGAGAATGCGCAGCACGCGCGCATCGCGCAACAGGCGCGGCGCCACGTTGTTCTCCAGGTAACCGCGCCCGCCCAGCATCTGCATCAGGCCGTCGGCCGCTTCCCACAGCAGTTCCGACAGCACGCACTTACAGGCGCTGCAGGCATCCTGCAGCAATTCGACGCCGTCGTCGTCGGCGCGCGCCAGGCGCTCCACCAACGCCTCGGCCGCCTCGATCGCGCACGTCAGTTCGTGCAGGCGCAGCGCGCTGACGGCATTGTCCAGCAGGCGTCCGCCCGCGATGTCGCGGCGCTGGGCATAGCGCGCCATCAGCTGGGCGCAGCGCTGCATGGCGCCGACGCACAAGGCGCCGATACCCAGGCGCGCAAAGGCCATCGCGTCCTGCGCCACCTCCATGCCGGCGCCGGGCACGCCCAGCACCTGGGCGTCGGCCACGAACACTTCGTCGAAGCGCACCGCGTTCTGCACCATCGCGCGCATGCCCATGGTCAGCGCTTCCGGGCCCTGGATCAGCCCCGGGGCGTCTTCCGGCACCAGCAGCGCGACCGTGCCGAGCGCCCTGCCCGCGCCATCGAAGGCGCGCGCGAATACGCTCAGGACGCCCGACCAGGAGGCCAGGCCGATCAGGTGCTTCTCGCCGCTGAGGCGCCAGCCGCCGTCGACGCGCACGGCACGGGTGCCGATCGCGCGCGGGTTCGATCCCGCCTGCGGCTCGCTCAGGGCGAACGCGGCCAGCTGGCGGCCGGTGGACAACACCGGTCCCCACTGCGCACGCAGCGCGGGTGAACCGAAGCGCAGCAGCGGGCGCAGGCCGAGACCATTGTGCACGCCCACCACCGTGGCCAGGGTCAGGTCGAGCGCCGCCAGCTGCGCCATCACGCGCACCAGGTCGACCGTGGCCAGCGCCTGGCCGCCCAGCGCGCGCGGCGCCTGCAGGCCGAACAGGCCATGGTTGCCGAGGTCGAGCACCAGGTGCGGGGCCATCGCGCGCCGTTCGTCATCGAGCGCAGAGTTGATGCGCCGCGCGCCGTACTGGCGCAGCCAGCCGATCAGGGTGTCGGCGCGCGCCCTTCCCGCCGCCAGGCCGGCGCGCGGGCGGGGACGCAGCAGTTGCAGGGCGCCCGCCGCCAGCAGGGCCTTGCAGCGGGCGCGCTGGACCTTGCCGCTGGTGGTGCGCGGGAAGGCGCCCGGCGCCGCGAACAGCAGGGTATGCAGCGGCACCCCGACGCCTGCCGCCACGGCGCTGCGGATACGCCGCCCCAGTTCCTCGATGTCGCCGCTGCGTGCAAGAAGCCGGTCGGCCTCGACCACCACGGCCAGGCGCTCGCCGTCGGCGCCCTCGATACCGAAGGCGGCGCAGCTGTTCGGCGCGAGCGTGCCGGCCGCGCGTTCGACCAGCTCTTCCACGTCCTGCGCGTACAGGTTGCGGCCATGCAGGATGATGACGTCCTTGCGGCGTCCCGTAATGAAGAGTTCCCCCTCGTGCAGGAAGCCGAGGTCGCCGCTGCGCAGGAAAGGCGCCGACCCACCCGTGCCGCCCGCCACCTGCGCACCGAACACCTGGGCGCTCTCCTGGGCCCGGCCGTGGTAGCCGCGCGACACGGCCGGGCCGGCGATCCAGATCTCTCCCACGCGGCCGGCGCCGAGATGTTCGCCGCTCTCCGGATCGGTGACCGCGACCTTCACGCCGGAAGCGAGCGGTCCGCAGCTGACGATGGCCCGCGCCGTAGCGTCGCCCGGCGCCGCCATGCGCACCTGCTGCCGTTCGAGCGCCTCCGCGTCCAGCGTCAGGATGCGCGGGCCGCGCCCGAACGGTCCGCCGGCCACCAGCAGGGTCGCCTCGGCCATGCCGTAGCAGGGGAACAGCGCGCTGCGGCGCAGGCCGCGGCCGCCGAAGGCGCGCATGAAGCGTTCCAGCGTGGCCGCGCGCACCGGTTCGGCGCCGTTGTAGAGCACCTCGAGACTGGACAGGTCGCAGCGCGCGGCCTGCTCGGCGCTCACCCGCCGCACGCACAGGTCCCAGGCGAAGTTCGGCGCCCCGCTGCAGGTGGCGCGGTAACGCGTGACCGCTTCCAGCCACAGCGCCGGGCGGCGCAGGAAGGCGCCGGGCGACATCAGCACCGAACGAAAGCCCAGCGCCAGCGGCGCGGCCACGCTGCCGATCAGCCCCATGTCGTGGAAGGGCGGCAGCCAGCTCACCATCACGGTGTCCGGGCCGAAGCCGAAGGCCTGCCCGATCGCCCCGATGTTGGCGACCATGTTCGCATGCGTGATCTCCACCCCTTTCGGCTGCGCCGTCGAGCCGGAAGTGTATTGCAGGAAGGCCAGCGCGGCGCCCGACGGCAGCGGCAGCGCCGGGCCGGCGGGCTGCGCCGGCCCGGGACCGCACAACAGCGGCAGGGAACAGTCGGCGCGCGCCAGCGCCGCGCGCGTGGACGTTTCGGCGTCGGGCGCCGCGAGCACGATGGCGGGCCTGGCGTCGGCCAGCAGCGCCGCCAGGCGCTCGCCGTCGCGGCGCCGGTGCGCGGGCGCGGCCGGTACCGCGACCAGGCGGGCGGCCAGGCAGGCGAGAAAAGCGGTCACGAAGTCCAGGCCCGCCGGATACAGCAGCAGCGCGCGCTCGCCGGGGCTGGCGCGTGCCGACAGTGTCGCCGCCAGGGCGGCCACGCGCGCCGCCAGCTGGGCGTACGAGACATCCAGCGCCGCGCCGTTCTCGTGCAGGAAAGTGTAGGCGATGCGTTCAGGCGTGCGCCGGGCGCGCTCCTGAAGGCTGTGCAGCAGGGTCGCTCCCCCGGGCTCCATTGCCTCAGCCACGGGAACGCTCCCCGCGCCAGGGTCCGCGCGCCGGCTCCACGCCGAGCGCCGCGCCGGCGCCATTCACCGCCGCGCCCACCAGCCGCGCGCCGTGCCGGAGCTGCTCGGGCCGATGCGCCGCCATCACCTGCAGGCGCAGGCGCGCCGCGCCCAGCGGCACCCCGGGGAACTCGACCGCGTTCACATGCACGTTGGCGCGCGCCAGGGTGCGCCCGGCCAGGCGCGCCACCGGCTCGCTGCCGATCCAGACCGGCACGATGGCCGAGGGTGCGCCAAGGCAGCGCATGCCGGTCTCGGCCAGGTGGGCGCGCAGGGCGAGCGCATTGCGCAGCAGGGCCGCGCGCAGCCCCTCGCCTTCGCTCGCGCTGACGATGCGCAGCGCTTCGAGCACGGTGGCCGCCTGCACCGGCGAGAGCGCGTTCGAGAACAGGTGCGGTCCCGCGAACAGCTGCAGCTGGCGCTTGACCGCGCGCGAGGCGCAGGCAACGAAGCCGCCGTTCGAGGCAAAGGTCTTCGAGAACGCGCCCATCACGATGTCGATCTTGCCCAGCATCCCTTGGGCCCCGATGCTGCCGGACCCGTTCGGCCCGAGCGCCCCGAGGTCGTGGGCGACGTCGACCAGCAAGGTGGCGCCGTATTCGCTGCACAGGTGCTGCATCAGCGGCAGGTCCGGGAGGTCGGCATCCATGCTGAACAGGCCTTCGGTGACGACCAGGATCCCGTTCTCGGTATCGCGCGCGCGGATCGCGGCGAGCAGCTCGCGCACGTGGCCGGTGTCGAGGTGGCGGTGCAGCGCGACGTTGCGCGTGACCGCCGCCGCGCCCTGGCGCAGCGAGGCATGCGCGAGCTGGTCGACCACGACGTAGTCGCGCTGGCCGACGAGCGCGGTGATGACGCCGAAAGCGGCGCCCCAGCCGGTCGGAAACAGGGTCACGTGGCCGGCGTGCAGCAAGCCGCCGAGCGCTTCTTCGAGCGCCAGCGACAGGCGGCTGTTTCCCATCAGGACAGCCGAGCCGGCGCTGTGCGGGCCGCAGTCGGCCAGCGCGCGCAGCGCCGCCTCCCGGACCGCGGGGTGGGAGGCGAGCGACAGGTAATCCTGGGAGGCGAAGTTCACGCCCGGCGCCGTGTCCGGGCCTGCGCCTTCCGCTCCCTCGTCCCTTACCTGCGCCTCGGGCCCGGGCGCACCGTCGACCGCGCGCGCGTATTGCCAGACCCCGTGTCCGGCGCGCAGCGCGCACCAGGCATCGAGCGGCTCGGTGCGGCGGATCAGGTCGGGGCCGCGCGGCTGGGCGAATTGGGCGACATTGCCGCTCAGCGCGCCGCAACTGGCCAGTTCGGCGATATCGTCTGTCCGCGCGAAGTGAAGCGTTTCTTCGTGCACGATGTGCTCCTCGTTGGAAGGGAAAAGTGGATTCACGCCGGTACCGGCGCGCCGAGCTGCTCGACCTGGCGCGCCAGCAGCGCTGCCAGCTGTTCGGGGGGCAGCGGGCGGTGGAACAGGTAACCCTGGGCGACGTCGCAGCGCATGGCGCACAGGTCGGCCAGCTGTTCGCCGGTCTCGACGCACTCGGCGATGACTTTCAGGTCCAGGCTGTGCGCCATGGCGACGATTGCCTCGGCGATCGCATACGGACGGGTGCGCGCGTTCTGGCCGAGGCGGCGTACGAACAGTCCGTCCATCTTGAGGATGTCGACCGGCAGCTCGGACAGGTAATTCAGGCTGGAGTAACCGGTGCCGAAGTCGTCGATCGACACCAGCACGCCGGCCGCGCGCAGCTCGCTCATGACGCGGCGGTTGCCCTCCAGGTCGTCGATCAGCACGCCTTCGGTGATCTCGAGTTCGAGGCAACCGTCGGGCAGCCCGGTCGTCTCGACGATCTCCAGCACGCGCCCGGCGATGCTTGGCGTACGTAACTGGCGCGCCGACAGGTTCACCGCCGTCTTCACGCCAACAAGCCCGGCGTCGCGCCAGGCGCGGTTCTGGGCGCAGGCGGTGCGCAGCACCCAGTCGCCGATCGGCACGATCATGCCGGTCTCCTCGGCCAGCGGGATGAAGCGACCCGGATCGATGCGCCCGTAGACCGGATGCTGCCAGCGCAGCAGCGCTTCGACGCCGACGATGCGGCGCGTCGCCAGGTCGAGCTGCGGCTGGTATTCGAGGAACAGCTGGCCGCGCGCGAGGGCTTCGCGCAGCCCATTCTTCAGCGTCAGCCGCTCGCTTTGCGGCGCGCTGGCCGCGCTCGAATACAACTGCACGCTGTTCTCGCCCCAGGCGCGCGCGCTGCGCATGGCGATGTCGGCGCGCTTGAGCAGGGCATCGAGGTCGCAGTCCTCGGCCGGGTACAGCGCGACGCCGACCGACAGCGTGATGAAGCACTCGCGGCCGGCGGCCGCCAGCGGCAGGCCGAAGCGGTCGAGGATTTTCTCGGCCACCTGCCGGGCGTCGGCTTCGCTGCCCAGGTCTTCCAGCAGCGCCACGAACTCGTCGCCGCTCCAGCGCGCCACGGTGTCACAGTCGCGCAGGCAGCCGCGCAGGATGCCGCCGGCCTGTACCAGCAGCGCGTCGCCGGCCTCGAAGCCGAGGGCATCGTTGACTTCCTTGAACTTGTTGATATTCAGGAGCAGCAACGCGACCAGGCGCCGGTTGCGGTCGGCGCGGTCCATCGCGTGGCGCAGGCGGTCGCGCAGCAGGCGCCGGTTGAGCAGGCCGGTGAGCTGGTCGCAGTGTGCGCCGTCGAGCAGTCGGCCGACGCTGGCGCCCAGGTCTCGCGTCGAAACGGTCCAACCCGCGATGTCACCCGGGATATCACCCGCCGCGTCGCCCGGCGCGCCATTGTGTAGCGTCACCGCAACCAGGGCATCGTTCTGCCCGTGGCAGACCACCCGGTTGCGCCCGCTCGACTTGGCCAGGTACAGCGCCTCGTCGGCCCGGGCGATCGCGCCGCCGATGCTTTCGCCGATCCTGTACTCGGCCACCCCGACCGAAACGGTCAGCGCGATCTCGCTGGGCCCGTCCATGCAGCGCAGCTTCTCGACGGCGGCGCGCACGCGCTCGGCCAGCACCAGGGCGTCGACGGCCGGCGTCTCCGGCAGCATCAGGAGGAATTCCTCGCCGCCGTAGCGCCCGAAACAGTCGCTGCCGCGCACCTGCTCCTGCACTGTCTGGGCAAAGGCGCGCAGCACCGTGTCGCCGGCGCTGTGGCCGTAGGTGTCGTTGATGCGCTTGAAGAAGTCGATGTCGAGCAGGCAGAGGCAGAAAGCGCGGCCGTTGCGGTCGCTGCGCTCCTTCTCGCGCTCGATCAGGCTGATCAGGTAACGGCGGTTGTGCACGCCCGTCAGTTCGTCGCGGATCGCCAGCTCGTTGATGGTGCCGAGGGCCTTTTCCAGCTTCACAAAGCCCTGGGTCTTGGTCAGCTCGAACAGCAGCGCGAAGGCCAGCACCACGACGAACAGGCCGAGGTGGCAGACCAGGTAGAGCAGCGCCATGTCGGTGACCGGATGGTTCGGCAGCGCATGGCCGCTCGCCGCCAGCGCATAGATGAAGCTCGCCGCGCCGCAGCTCATCGCCAGCCAGAACAACGCGCTCCAGATGCCGCCGAGGAAAGCCGCGACCAGGGGGCCGGTGATCAGCCAGCTGGCGGTGGGCGCGCTGATGCCGCCGAGGTTATAGCTGAGCCAGGTGAAATTGAAGAACAGCGCGCACAGGAACAGTTCGCGCGCGACGCCGATCCGGCCGCTGGCGCGCAGCAGCAGCGGCGAGGTGAGCATGAAGGCGCAGCACAGCAGGATTTCGGTGGCGGCCGCGCCAAAGCCCAACAGATAATAGGCCAGCGCATAGAAGGGCCCGGCGGTCGCGGCCAGCAGCGCCGCGTTGACGACGTTTTCGGCGCGCGTCAGCGTCGCCGCCTGCTGCTGCAGGGCGGCGGGAATGAACCAGTGTGTCGCGGCCAGGTAGCGGCCGCTCCATCGCGCGCAGGTGCTGTTCATGGAGGCGAAAAGCGGCACGCGGCCGCCTTGGCGAGTGAGTCCAGCAGGCAGTGTAAGCAGGAAATTTCCTACTAGACTTATTCTGGCGCAGACAGAGCACGCTTTTGGCGGGCCGCGACGCAACGCCGTTTTCGCACCGTAACCAGGTTTTTATTCTTATAATTTTTCTTCAGAACACCAAAATTGGCTGGATTATCATAAAATCCGGCTTCTTCAACTTGCGGAAATTCGCGATGTCCACGGCCTCGCCCTTGCTGTCCACGCTGGAAGCCAACCTTACCTCGACGCTGGTTGCGAAGATCCGCGACTTTGCCATCTTCATGCTCTCGCCCGACGGGCGTGTCGCCACCTGGAACGCCGGCGCCGAGCGCGCCAAGGGCTACACGGCCGAGGACATCATCGGCCATTCCTTCGAGTGCTTCTACACCGAGGAAGACCGGGCGGCCGGCGTGCCGCGCCAGGCCCTGGCGACCGCGCAGGCCGAAGGGATTTTCGAAACCACGGGCTGGCGCGTGCGCAAGGACGGCTCGCGCTTCTGGGCCCACGTCGTCATCGATCCGCTCTACGACGACGACGGCGTCCTGGTCGGATTCGGCAAGGTCACGCGCGACGTCACCCGGACGCGCGAAGCACGCGAACGCGAAATGCGCGCCCAGGACGCCCTGCTGCAGGCGCGCACCGAGCAGAGCCGCCACCTGCTGCGCCTGGTCGAGCAGGCGCCGGGCTTCGTCTGCTTCTTCCGCGGCCCCAGCCACGTCTATGAACTGCAGAACGAATCGCACCACCGCCTCGCCGGCTACCGCGACATCATCGGCAAGCCCGTGCGCGAGGCCCTGCCCGAGCTGGAAGGCCAGGGCTTTTTCGAGCTGCTCGACGGTGTCTACGCATCCGGCAAGCCGCACGTCGGCCGCGGCATGCCGCTTGCCGTGCGCACCAAGGACGGCCAACTGGTCGACAGCTACATCGACTTCGTCTACCAGCCCATCCTCGACGAGAACGGCAGCGTGCTCGGCATCTTCTCGCAAGGGAGCGACGTCACCGAGCAGGTCATCAACGCCCGCTTCCTGGCGGAGAAGCAGGCCGAACTCGAGCAGACCATCGTTGCGCGCACCGAAGCCCTCGAGGATGCGCGCCGGGCGCTGGCGCTGGCCAGCGAACTCCAGCTGAGCAATACCTTCTTCCAGAGCCTGTTCGAACAGGCGCCCGGCTTCATCTGCGTGCTCAAGGGTCCGGGCCACGTCTTCGAACTGGCCAACAATGCCTACCGCAACCTGACCGGCAACCGCGACCTGATCGGCAAGAGCGTGCGCGAAGCGCTGCCCGAGGTCGACGGCCAGGGCTTCTTCGAGCTGCTGGACAAGGTCTACCAGTCCGGCACGCCGGTGGTCGGGCAAAGCGTCCAGCTCGAACTGCAGGAGGGCCATGGCAGGATCGTGACCCGCTTCATCGACTTCGTCTACCAGCCCATCGTGAATGCGCAGGGGGAAGCGGTCGGCATCTTCGTGCAGGGCACCGACGTCACCAAGCAGAAGCGGGCCCAGGACGAAGTGGAGAAGTACCAGAAGAGCCTGGAAAGCCTGGTCGAGGAACGCACCGCCGAACTGCAATCGACGCAGGCCGCGCTGCAGCACTCCCAGAAGCTCGAGGCGATCGGCAAGCTGACCGGCGGCGTGGCCCACGACTTCAACAACATCCTCCAGGTCATCGGCGGTAACCTGCAACTGCTGCGCGACGGCGCCGTGCGCGACCAGCAGGCGCTGCGCCAGCTCGACACGGCGCTCGGCGCGGTCGAACGCGGCGCGAAGCTCGCCTCGCAGCTGCTCGCCTTCGCCCGCCGCCAGCCGCTGCAGCCGGTCGTCGTCAATCCGGCCCGCATCGTCCAGCAGATGGACGAGCTGCTGCGCCGGGCGCTGGGCGAGACCATCGCCGTGGAGACCATCCGCAGCGGCGGCCTGTGGAACACCTGCGTCGACCCCTACCAGCTCGAGAACGTCATGCTGAACCTGGCGATCAATGCGCGCGATGCGATGCCCAGCGGCGGCAAGCTGACGATCGAACTGGGCAACGCCATGCTCGACGACGAGTACGTGGCCTCGCACCATGAGCTCACCCCGGGGCAGTACGTCCTGATCGCGGTCTCGGACAACGGCTGCGGCATGAGCCGCGAGGTGCTCGAGCGCGCCTGCGAGCCCTTCTTCACGACCAAGCCGGAAGGCCGCGGCACGGGCCTCGGCCTGTCGATGGCCTACGGTTTCGTCAAGCAGACCGGCGGCCACTTCAAGATCTACAGCGAACCCGGCCACGGCACGACCATCAAGATGTATTTCCCGCGCTCCTGGAAGGCCGAGGTGAGCGAGCCGATCGTGAAGAGCGGACCGGCCACTGGCGGCAACGAGTCCATCCTCGTGGTCGAGGACGATCCGGCGGTCCAGGCGACGGTCGTGGAAATGCTGCGCAGCCTCGGCTACAAGGTCGTGAAGGCGGACAATGCCGCGGCCGCGCTGGCCATCCTCAACAGCGGCATGCCGGTCGACCTACTGTTCACCGACGTCGTCATGCCAGGCGAAATGCGCAGCCCCGAACTGGCGCGCCAGGCGCGCCAGATCAATCCGGACATCGAGGTGCTGTTCACCTCGGGCTACACGCAGAACGCCATCGTCCATGGCGGCAAGCTGGACGCCGGCGTGCAGCTGCTGTCCAAGCCCTACGGGCGCGACCAGCTGGCGCGCAAGGTGCGCCAGATGCTGGCCAAGTCCTCAGCCACGGCGTCCGCCAGCGCGCCGGCCGACCCGCTCGAACAGGTCGAAGCGACCCGGCGCGTGCTGTTCGTCGAAGACGATCCCGACCTGCTCGCCATGAGCTGCTCGGTCCTCGAGATGCTGAACCAGCGCGTCGACGGCGCCGCCAGCCCGGCCGAGGCCCTGGCCATGCTGGAATCGAATCATTACGATGTCCTGATCACCGACTACGAACTGCCGGGCATGAACGGTGTCGAGCTCGCCCGTCGGGCCAGGGCCGGCCGGCCTCACCTGAAGCTCGTGGTCGCCACCGGATACGGGCGCGTGGACGGCGCGGCCGAGATCGGCGCAATCACCCTGCCCAAGCCCTTCTCGCCGGCCGACCTGAAGCGCATTCTGGATTAGGCGCCGGAACCGGCAGGCCAGGCCTGCCGGATCAGTTCAATATAGCGGCGGGCGCCCAGCCCCAGGGGCCGCTCGCGCGACCAGACGATGTCGACCAGCAGGCGCACCTCGTTGCTGGCATTCTGGAAGCCGATCTCGACCAGGGCGCCGGCCGCGATCAGCGGCTGCACCAGCGTCCGGGGCAGCAGCGCCCAGCCCAGGCCGGCCTGCACCAGGCCCAGGGTCGCCAGCTGGCTGTCGGTGCGCCAGACCTGGCGCGCCAGGATGAAGCGCGAGTCGGCACGCTCGCTGTGGCGGCCGGTCATGGCGATCTGGCGCAGCTCGACCACGTCCTCCAGGCGCAATTCATGGGCGCCCTTCCCCGGCGGCAGCAGGCCCGGGGCCAGACCGCGATCATGGTGTCGCTGCCCACTTCCTCGAAACCCTCGCGTTCGTCCACGCGCTCGCGCTCGAAGATCAGGGCCAGGTCGGCGCGGCCTTCGTGCAGCAGCCCCAGGGCGTCGGTCTGCGGGGCCGAGATGATCTCCACTTCCAGCGAGGGAAACTCGCGCGCCAGCGCGACCAGCGGCGTCGCCCACAGGCCGGACAGCAACTGCGGCGCGACGACCAGCGTCAGGCGCCGCTCCAGCCCCCGGTGCAGGGCGAGCGCGTCGGCCTCCAGCTGGCGCAATTGACTGGCCAGGTGGCGTGCCCGCGGCTCGAGGGCGCGTGCGGCGTCGAGCGGCTTCGGCTCGCGGCTGGCGCGGTCGAACAGCGCCACGTCGAGTTCGGCCTCGAGCTGCGAGATCACCAGGCTGACGGCCGAAGGCACCCGGCCGAGCGCGCGGGCGGCGGCGGAAAACGAGCCGTGGTCGAGGACGGCGAGGAAGACCTTGATGTTTTCGCTGGTAAAAGCCATGAACTATGAGAAAAACTCAAAGGAGCCGACTTTATACATCAGCAATGTCTGCATAGACTAGCGCTCCCGTTGTTCAGGACTCATCTATGCAAGGTATTCAACGCAAAATCGTGTACGTCGCCCTTTACGAGACGATCGCCATCGCCAGCATCACCGCCGCCATGAGCTCGATGTCGGGCCAGGCCGCCGGGCATGCGGGCATACTGGCGGTGGCCTCCTCCGTCATCGCGATCACCTGGAACCTGATCTACAACACGCTGTTCGAGGCCTGGGAAGCACGCCAGGCGACACGCGGACGCAGCCTGGGCCGGCGCATTGCCCATGCCGTCGGCTTCCAGGGCGTCATGATGCTCATCGGGATTCCGCTGTATGCCTGGTGGCTCGCCGTGTCGCTGGCCCAGGCCTTCATGCTCAACATCGGCATGGTCGTGTTCTTCCTGGTCTACAGCTTCTGCTACAACTGGGCCTTCGACCTGGTGTTCGGGCTGCCTGCCTCGGCCCAGGCAGGGCCGGAAGCCGCCTGAACCCTGGCGCCCGTCAGGGCAACTGCTTCGCGGCGCGCAGCCGCTCTATCGCGCGCACGATCGTCGCTTCGGTCTCCACCGCCTCGGTGAAGCCGGCGCGGCGGATCTTGCCCATGTCCGAGACCATGTCGAACTCGGTATTGAAAACGAAGTCGCCGAACCACCAGCCAACCAGTTTTTCATAGGGCAGCGTGTTCAGGCCGTGCTGCTCGACCAGCCGGGCCCAGGCCTCGGCCTTGAGCGGCATCTGCTTCGCCAGCGAGAACGGCTGGGGCGGGCCGACTTCCATGTCGAAGGCCTCGGCCACGCGGCGCCAGACGCGCTCCCAGCGGAAAGGCTCGTTGACCAGGTTGAAGGCTTCGCCACTCGCCTTCGGGTCGAGCGCCGCCCACACGCTGGCGCGCGCCATCCAGTCGGCATCCGTGGTCTGGGCCAGCACGCCGGAATACACTTTGTGGGTGCCCGGGAAGCGCAGCGGCACCCCGGCGGCACGACTCAATGCGGCGAACACGCCCATCACCATCACGATGTTCATCGGGTTGCCGGCGATGTCGCCGACCACCACGTCGGGGCGCAGGATGGACCACTCGAAGTCGCCCCGGGCCGCGCGCTCGCGCAGCAGGTCTTCCTGCACATAATAAAAGTTCGGTGTCATGTGGCGCGGATCGTCCTCGTAGAACGGCGCCTGGGTGTGACCCAGGTGCACGCCGTAGACTTTGGCGCCCTGGTAGTGCACCACGCGCTGCAGCGGTGCGCCGACTGCCTTCAGGCCGTCGAGCAGGTTGCGCAGCATGCCACCGTTGATGCGCTCCTCGTCCAGCAGGTCGGCGCCGCCCTTGAGCGCCGCATAGAACACGTGGGTGGTGTCGCGCGCAGCCTGCAGCGCCTGCGCCGTGGCCCCGGCATCGAGCAGGTCGACCTTGATCGTTTCGACGCCCTCGACGAAGGTGCGCGGCAAGGCGCGCACCTGCCAGTCGGGACGCCCCTTGAGTTCGCGCACGACCGCGTTGCCGATGATGCCGCTGGCGCCGACGACGAGCGCACTGTACCTGGTGCTCATCCATGTCTCCCGAAAAATGATCAGGGCATGAATATAAACGCCGGGCGCGAAGCGCGCCGTCCGCTAGCTTGCCGGCGCTTCGGAAACGCTGCGCACCGGAATGGTCTTGCGCCCGACGCGCGCCCGCAACTGGCCGCAGCCGCCGTCGACGTCCTGCCCGGCCGAGTCGCGCAGCTTGGTCAGCACGCCGCGCGCGTGCAGATGGGCGGCGATCTCCCGCGCCCTGTCCCAGCTCGGACGGCGGAAAGCGAGGTCGGGGATGGTGTTATAGGGGATCATGTTGAGGATGGCGTACTTGCCCTTCAACAGGGCGACGATGCCGTCCAGCTCATCCTGGCTGTCGTTCACGCCTTCCAGCAGCGTCCACTGGTACTGGATCGGGTAGCCGGACAGGCGTGCGTAATATTCGCCGAATTCGACCAGCTCGGCGGGCGTGAGGCGCGGCGCCCGCGGCAGCAGCTCGGCGCGCAGATCGGCTTTCGTCGTATGCAGCGACAGCGCCAGCGCCGGCTTCACGCGGCCCAGCGGCAGGCGCCCAAAGGCGCGTGGGTCGCCCACGGTGGAAAACACCAGGTTCTTGTGCGGGATATTCGCCTCGACGCCGAGCAGCTCGATCGCTTCCAGCACGTTGTCGAGGTTGTGGGCCGGTTCGCCCATGCCCATGAAGACGACCTTCTTCACGGGCCGCATGCTGCGCGCCAGCACTACCTGGGCGACGATCTCGCCGCTGCTGACCTGCCGCAGCAGGCCCTCGCGTCCGGTCATGCAGAACCGGCAGCCGACCGCGCAGCCGACCTGGCTCGACACGCACACGCCGTCGCGCGGCAGCAGGACGGTCTCGACCGCCTGGCCGTCGGCCAGGCCCACCAGCAGGCGCGCCGAACCGTCTTCGGCCGGATGTTCGCTCAGCAGGCGCACGAGGCCCGCCAGCTCGGCATCGAGTGCCGGCAGGGCTGCGCGTACGGTCTTGGGAAGATAGTCGGCCGGCCGGCGCCGGCCGCGCTCGTGCGGCGCGCCCTGCACCCAGTCGCGCAGGATGCGCGCCTGGTGCTCGGGAAGCGCGCCGAGCGCCCGCAGGCGCTCGCGGATTGCGGCGATGCGCACTTAAGGAGAAAAGGACTTAGTCGTTCTTGACGACGATGCTCGGAAACTTGCTGCTCATGTCCTTCGCTTTTTCGGCGACCTTGATGGCGACCTTGCGCGCGATTTCCTTGTAGACGGTCGCAACCGGACCGTCCGGATCGGCAACCACCGTCGGGCGGCCCGAATCGGTCTGCTCGCGGATCGACATGGTCAGCGGCAGCGCGCCCAGGAACTCGACGCCGAAGTCCTTGCACATCTTCTCACCGCCGCCGTGGCCGAAGATTGCTTCGGTGTGGCCGCAGTTCGAGCAGATGTGGGTGCTCATGTTTTCCACGACGCCGATGATCGGGATGCCAACCTTCTCGAACATCTTGAGGCCCTTGCGCGCGTCCAGCAGGGCGATGTCCTGCGGGGTGGTGACGATCACGGCGCCCGTGACCGGCACTTTCTGCGACAGGGTCAGCTGGATGTCGCCGGTGCCCGGCGGCATGTCGACGATCAGGTAATCGAGGTCGCGCCAGTTGGTCTGCTCCAGCAGCTGCTGCAGCGCCTGGGTAACCATCGGGCCGCGCCAGACCATGGGCTCGTCCGGATCGATCATGAAGCCGATCGAGGACACCTGCACGCCGTGGTTCTCCAGCGGTTCCATGGACTTGCCGTCCAGGCTTTCCGGACGGGCGTTAATGCCCAGCATCATCGGCTGCGACGGGCCGTAGATGTCGGCGTCGAGCACGCCGACGCTGGCGCCCTCGCTTGCTAAGGCCAGGGCCAGGTTGACGGCCGTGGTCGACTTGCCGACGCCACCCTTGCCGGATGCGACGGCAATGATGTTCTTCACGTTCGGCATGACCTTCAGGCCGCGCTGCACGGCGTGCGACAGGATTTTCGTCTGGACGCTGACGCTGACGTTGCCGGCGCCCGGAATCGCCTTGACGCCGTTGACCACCAGCGTACGCAGGGCTGCGATCTGGCTCTTGGCCGGATAACCCAGTTCCAGGTCGAGCGCGACGTCGGCGCCATCGACCTGGATGTTCTTGATCGATCTGGAGGACACGAAGTCCTTGCCCGTATTAGGATCGATAACCTTTGACAATGCCGCTTTGACGTCGTCTGCTGTGATGCTCATGTAAATCTCCGGATGTGATTGCGCGCAGTGTAGCAAAAAACGGCCCATCGCTTCGGGTCGCGCCTGCAATTGCGGCAATACCCCCTGAGCGCTTAGGGCCATCCGCTGGTAAAATGTTTTCTTTTATCGTCCTGAGCGTTTCCGACCATGACCCGCAAGCTGTTCGTCACCACCGCCCTGCCCTACGCCAATGCCGCCTTCCATATCGGTCACATGATGGAGTACATCCAGGCCGACATCTGGGTCCGCTTCCAGCGAATGCAGCGCGACGGCGATGTCCAACGTCAGGTCCACTTCGTCTGCGCCGACGACACCCACGGCACCCCGATCATGATCGCCGCCGAGAAGGAAGGCATCACGCCGCAGGAATTCGTTGCCAAGATTGCAGCGGGCCGCGCCCAGTACCTGGACGGCTTCCATATCGGCTTCGACAACTGGTATTCGACCGATTCGCCGGAAAACGTCGAACTGTCGCAGGGCATCTACCGCAAGCTGCGCGACGCCGGCCTGATCGTCACCAAGACCGTGGACCGTTTCTTCGACCCGGTCAAGGGCATGTTCCTGGCCGACCGCAACATCAAGGGTGAGTGCCCGACCTGCCACGCCAAGGACCAGTACGGCGACAACTGCGAAGTCTGCGGCGCCGCCTACCAGCCGACCGAACTGATCAATCCGTTCTCGGTGTTCACCGGCTCGACCCCGATCCTGAAGCCTTCGGAACAATACTTCTTCAAGCTGTCCGACCCGCGCTGCTTCACCTTCCTGAAGGAATGGCTGAACACCCCTGGCCGCCTGCAGCCGGAAATGGTCAACAAGGTGTCCGAGTGGCTGGGCGAAGCCGGCGAAAAGCTGGCCGACTGGGATATCTCCCGTGACGCGCCTTATTTCGGCATTCCGATTCCCGATGCACCGGGCAAGTTCTTCTACGTCTGGCTGGACGCGCCGGTCGGCTACCTGGCGTCGCTGAAGAACTATTTCGAGAAGCAGGGCCTGGACTACGACGCCTTCCTGAAGGATCCGGACGCCGAGCAGGTCCACTTCATCGGCAAGGACATCGTCTCCTTCCACCTGCTGTTCTGGCCGGCGATGCTGAATTTCTCGGGCCACCCGATCATCGACAAGCTGAAGGTCGCCGTCCACGGCCACCTGACGGTCAACAACGAAAAGATGTCGAAGTCGCGCGGCACCGGCATTTCGCCGCTGCGCTACCTGGAACTGGGCATGAACCCGGAGTGGCTGCGCTACTACCTGGCCTTCAAGCTCAACGCCAAGGTCGAGGACCTGGACTTCAACGGCGACGACTTCGTGGCCCGCGTCAACAGCGACCTGATCGGCAAGTACGTCAACATCGCCAGCCGCTGCGCCGGCTTCATCGCCAAGAAATTCGACGGCAAGCTGGCCACCGACCTGTCGGCCGGCGCCCGCGAATGGATCGCGAAAGCCCTGACCGTGGATGGCGCCGAGCGCCAGGTCTCGATCGCCGCCGCCTTCGAGGCGCGCGAATACGGCCGCGCCCTGCGCGAAATCATGGAGATCGCCGACGTCACCAACCAGTACGTCGACGAGAACAAGCCCTGGCTGCTGGCCAAGGACGAGACGAAAGTCGCCGAGCTGCACGAAGTCTGCACCGTCGCCCTGATCCTGTTCCGCCAGCTGAGCATCATGCTCTCGCCGGTGCTGCCGCAGGTCGCCGCGCGCGTCTCGGAATTCCTGGGCGATGCGCAGTTCTCCTGGGCCGACACGCAAGGCGCGGCTGTCTACGACACCATGCTCGGCCGCACCATCGGCGCCTACAGCCACCTGATGCAGCGCGTCGACCTGAAGATGGTCGAGAACCTGTTCGACCGTCCGGCGCCGAACCCGGCCTCGGACGCGCAGCCGGAACCAGCGGCAGCCGCCGCAGTTGTTGAGGCAGCTCCGGCCGGCGGCGCTATCGAGGAACTGGCGCCGGAAATCTCGATCGACGATTTCAGCAAGATCGACCTGCGCGTGGCCAGGATCGTCAACTGCGAACACGTCGAAGGCGCGGGCAAACTGCTGCGCCTGACGCTGGACGTGGGCGAAGGCCGCCACCGCAACGTGTTCTCGGGCATCAAGTCGGCCTTCAAGCCGGAAGACCTGATCGGCAAGATGACGGTGATGGTTGCCAACCTGGCGCCGCGCAAGATGAAGTTCGGGGTTTCGGAAGGCATGGTGCTGTGTGCCTCCGCCGCCGACGAGAAGGCGAATCCGGGCCTGTACCTGCTCGATCCGATGCCGGGTGCGACCCCGGGCATGCGCATCCGCTGAATTTGCAAGCATGCGCCGGGACGCGCCGATCGCACGCCGGCCGGCGCGTCCCGTCTTAACAAGAACCGCCCCGCCGGCCCGCTTGCAGCGCGCCGCGCAGGGGCGCGAAATCCCCCTTGTTGCCCCGAAGGAAAGCCGTTCCCGGGGCACGTGGCGGCGTTATAATGCCGTGTTTTTCAAGAAACTTGCGCCCTCAGACGCCCCCTTCAAACTCTTTTGATAGGCAGATAATAAAATGACCGGATTGAATCCCCTCCGCCATATTCCACAAGCCAATGTGTTCCGCAAGGGCGACGTCTTCGTCCTTTTCGGCGAACTGTTCGGCCGCGGCTATGTGAATGGCCTGATCGATGAGGCGCGCAAGGCGGGCATGACCATCGTCGGCATTACCGTCGGCCGCCGCGACGAAACCGGTGCGCTGCGCGCCCTGACGACCGAAGAACACGCCGAGGCCGAAGAGAAACTGGGCGGGCGCATCGTCAACGTGCCGCTGATGGCCGGCTTCGACATGGACGCCCCGGCCGGCGAACAGAATCCGACCGAAATGCTCTCGGGGATTACCCTGAAGAGCTGGCAGGAAGACAAGCTGGACTGGGAAAAGATCGAGCGCTGCCGCGAAGCCGGCGTGCGCCGCTTCACCGAGTCGGCGACCCAGGTCATGGGCGAGATCGACAAGCTGATCCCGGAAGGCGCCAACGTCTTCTTCGCCCACACCATGGCCGGCGGCATTCCGAAGATCAAGGCCTTCCTGGCGATCGCCAACCGCATCTATAAAGGCCGCGGCGAGCGCTTCATGTCTTCGCGCGCCCTGCTCGACAGCGACCTGGGCAAGCTGATCCTGATGAACTTCGACGAAGTCACGGCCAACACGCTCAAGTACCTGATCGACGCATCAAGCAAGATCCGCGAGCGCGTAACCAAGGCTGGCGGCGAAGTGCGCTACACCGCCTACGGCTACCACGGCACCGAGATCCTCATCAAGGGCGAATACGTCTGGCAGACCTACACCAACTACACCCAGGGCTATGCCAAGATGCGCCTGGAAAGCATCGCCGAAGCCGCCTGGAACCAGGGCATCGCCGCGACTGTCTTCAACTGCCCGGAAATCCGCACCAATTCGTCGGACATCTTCGTCGGCGTCGAACTGTCGCTGTTCCCGCTGCTGACCGCCCTGAAGAAGGAAGGCGGCGGCGCCTGGGCCGACGAACAATGGCGCATCTGCCAGGAACTGCTGGGCGACGGCATCTCGCTGCAGTCCCTGCTCGACACCATCGAGAAGTACAACAACGACGCCACCAGCGCCCACTTCCGCAACTTCGAAGCCTGGCCGATGGACAACACGCCGGCCCTGGCCGACGTCATGATCGGCACCTCGGAAGAGATTACCGCCCTGCACAAGGACAAGAAGGCCCTGATCACCGATCACCTCTCGTCCCTGGTGCTGGAAGGCGCGGGCCCGCTGATGTTCCACGGCGCATCGGAACGCATCGCACCGGTCCTGTGGCTGAACCACGACATCATCGCCCGCCAGCTTAACGCGCTGCACCCGTAAACCTTGACGCCGGGACCGCCGGGCAGAACAATCTGCCTCGCCGTCCCGGCTTTCTTTTTATAGAGCAAGACAATGCCTAAATTTACCGGTTACGTTTCCGATCACACCAAGTTCATCGAAGAACTGAAGTCCAAGACCCCTGGCATGGAAGAGCGCCAGCAGGAAGGCCGCAACCTCCTCTGGGACAAGGCCCCGATCTCCCTGGACGAACAGGCGCGCATCAAGGAATCGCGCCTGCGCCAGCAAGCCTACCCTTACCAGAGCAAGGTCTAAGCTTAAGGTCACCCAGGCATGACGCCGCACGAGGCCGCGCCCGAGGCGCTGGCCGCCCCTGTGCAGGACCCGGCCGTACTGGAAGCCGCCGCGCTCGACGACGCGGCCGCTGCCGCCATTGCGCGGCTGTACGGCGAGCCCCTGCTGCGCATGCCCACCGACCTGTACATTCCGCCCGACGCGCTCGAGATCTTCCTCGATGCCTTCGAAGGCCCGCTCGACCTGCTGCTCTACCTGATCCGCAAGCAGAACTTCAACATCCTCGACATCCCGATGGCGCAGGTGACCCTGCAATACCTGGACTATGTCGAGCAGATCCGGCAAAGCAACCTGGAGCTGGCGGCCGAGTACCTGCTGATGGCGGCCATGCTCATCGAGATCAAGTCGCGCATGCTGCTCCCCAAAAGGCAGGACGACCTGGTCGAGGACGTCGGCGACCCGCGCGCGGAGCTGGTTCGCCGCCTGCTCGAGTACGAACAGATCAAGCTGGCCGCGATGAAGCTCGGCGCGATCCCGCAGGAGGGACGCGATTTCCACCGCCCTTCGCTGCCGGTCGAGCAGGGCCTGGCGCCGCTGCTGCCCCAGGTCGAGCCGCATGACCTGCAGCGCGCCTGGCTGGACGTGCTGCGCCGGGCGAAGCTGACCCAGCACCACCGCATCGGGCGCCAGGAACTGTCGGTACGCGAGCACATGTCGGCGATCCTGCGTACACTGCAATCGCAGCGCTTCGTCGAATTCGGCGAGCTCTTTGCGGGCAAGGCGTCGGTACCGATCGTGGTCGTGCACTTCGTCGCCCTGCTCGAGCTGGCCAAGGAAACCCTGGTCGAAATCACCCAGGCCGAACCGTTCGCGCCCATCTATGTGCGCCTGGCCTATTCACCGGCCTGACGGCGCTACACTTAACGCATCCAACCACCATGAAAATCATCTCCACCATTGACGAACTGCGCGACCAGCTGCGCGGCCAACTGCGCACCGCTTTCGTGCCGACGATGGGCAACCTGCATGAAGGCCACCTGTCGCTGATGCGCCTGGCGCGCAGGCACGGCGACCCGGTGGTCGCTTCCATCTTCGTCAACCGCCTGCAGTTCGGCCCGAACGAGGACTTCGACAAATACCCGCGCACCTTCCAGGCCGACGTCGAGAAGCTGGAAAAGGAAGGCGTCTACGTGCTGTTCGCGCCGACCGAGAAGGACCTGTATCCGGAACCGCAGGAATACCGCGTCCAGCCGCCCGACACCCTCGGCAATACGCTGGAAGGCGAGTTCCGCCCGGGCTTCTTCAACGGTGTGTGCACGGTGGTGACCAAGCTGTTTTCCTGCGTGCAGCCGCGCGTGGCCGTGTTCGGCAAAAAGGATTACCAGCAGCTGATGATCGTGCGTAACATGGCGCGCCAGTTTGCGCTGCCCACCGAAATCATCGGCGCCGAAACCTTCCGCGCCGAAGACGGCCTGGCCCTGTCCTCGCGCAACATGTACCTGTCGCCCGAAGAGCGCGCCGAAGCGCCGGCCCTCTACCAGGCGCTGAACTTCGTCGCCAATGAAATGCGCGCCGGCCACCTCGACATCTTCTCGCTCGAGCGCGAGGCGATGGCGCAGCTGGCGAACCGCGGCTGGAAGCCGGACTACATCTCGATCCGCAAGCGCATCGACCTGCAGCCGCCTTCGGCCGGCGACCTGGCGCAGGGCGAGCCGCTGGTGGTGCTGGCCGCCGCCAAGCTCGGCACCACGCGCCTGATCGACAACCTGGAAATCTGATCCGCCCGGTCGCGCGGCAAGGCTGTTGGTGGGACTGCACGTGGGGGAAAAGCTCAAGGGCGTGCGCCGGCGGCGCCCTTTCCGCAGCTTCCTGCTGGGCTGACAGGTGCAGATCGGCTGCAGCTTCGACCAGGTCGGGCTGCAATTGCACCAGCAGTTGCAGCGCTTGATCATCACGGGGAAGCAGCGCCAGTAGGCTTGATGGTTTTCCTGGGGTGGGCACTCATGCCCACGCGGTCTCATGGCCTGGATTGACGCGGCTTTCTCGGCGGCCGCAATGCCAACGCTCCGTTCTCTTGCAAACGTGGCCATGCGCCGCCGTCGCACCGCATGGACACAGGTGTCCACCCTACAACACCAGGTCCCGATTGCTTACTGCGTCACTTCCTGCGCCCAAGCCAGCGCCGACAGGTGCGCCTTGTTGACTTCCAGCGGGCCAAGGCCCAGCGATGCAGCCAGCGAACCGACCAGGTTCGAGCTCAGCTCGCAGGCTTCAGCCAGCGCCAGGTAAGGCCCGTAGAGGCCATCGCGCGTGAGCAGGGCGCGCACGACTTCGGCCGGCAGAGGCACGGTGTCGAGCACTTCCCTCATCGGCAGGCCCAGCAGGCGGTCCAGCAGCGAGAACATGCCGGCGACGAACAGGTTCTCGCCCTCCCCCTTCGCCAGCGAGGTCAGGCCGAGCAGCTCGGTCAGGCGACCGCGCACCACGGCCGTCTCCATCAGCACCGGCGAGTAGCCGCTGGTGCTGGCGCTTGCAAGCAGCAGGGTCAGCCAGCGGTAGAGCGGCGCATAGCCCATCAAGGCGATCGCCTGGCGGATCGACTGCACCTCGCGCCCGGCGCCGAAGCCGGCCGAGTTGATGTTGCGCAGCAGCTTGTAGGTGAGCGCCGGATCGCGCCTGAGCACGCCTTCGAGCCTGGGAATGTCCTCGTTGTTCTGCACCATCTGCATCAGCTGCAAGATAATGGTCTGGGCCGGATTCAGCCCTTTGACCGGGTTGCCCGGACGCGGCGTCAGGTGCAGCTTGCCGACGAAGGCTTCCAGGCCGAGCGCAGCGCAGGCGTCGTAGTCGATCCAGTTGCTCACCGGCCGGCCGATCACGCGCAGCGAGGACTGCCTGGCCGCGGCGTAGGTGCGCGCCTGCTCGGCCACGTTGATGCCGGCAAAGCGCATTTCGACGTGCGAGGCATAAGGCGCCAGCGCCCTGGCGATGTGGCCGACGTCCAGGCCGCGCAGCGAGATGCCGACGCCGCCGGCGCGCACTGCCTGTACCGCGGCGCGGGTGTCCGGGTCCATCAGGTGGCGCGCCTGCAGGCTCAGGACGGTGCGCTCGGGCGGCAGCGCGAACAGCGCGTCGGTCGACAGCATTGCGGGCACGGCGTCGAGGAAGAGAACCTTGTCGCGCAGCAGCCAGCCGTGTTCTTCATGCTGGACGTGTTCGGTGACGAAACCGACCAGTTCTTCGAGGTCGGCGTCGACGACAGGCTGGCCACCCTGCTGCCAGAGCAGCTCGTAGCCGATGACGCGCTGCGCGGGGTCGAGCAGCGGTTCGCGAACGATATAGTTTTTGTGGTGCATGGCAAGGACGCGGGGTAGAACAGACGGCGTGCGGGCGAGCGCCGACGCGGCGCCGACCTGGGTTGAACGCGTGGGCGGAGCATCCGCCCACCCTCGTTAAAACCCCAGGCTGTCGAGCAGGTCGTCGACCTGGCCCTGGTTGGCCACGACGTCGGTATTGCCCTCGGGCTTGATCTGCGGCCCGTTCAGCAGGCCGTTGTCCAGCTCGCGCCTGATTTCGCTCGGCGCGAAGTCGATCAGCACCTGCACCAGCTGCTTTTCCAGGTCTTGCGCGATCGAGGTGATCTTGCCGATCACCTGGCCGGTCAGGTCCTGGAAGTCCTGGGCCATCATGATGTCCATCAGCTGGCTGCGGGTATCGACCGCGGCGCGCTCGGATTCGGCGAGCGCGGCGATGGTGCGCTCGGCCAGGGCGCGCCAGTCGGCTGCGCCATCGGTCTTACTGTCGAGCAGCGCCTGCCACTGGCCGCGCAACTCGGCGCTGCGCGCTTCGATGCCGTCCTGCAGCGGACTGGCCGCGTCGGTGGCGTCGAGCACGCGCTTGGCGGACTGCTCCGACAGGCGCGCCACGTAATCGAGGCGGTCGCGCGCATCGGGGATGTCGCTGGCGGCCTTCTCGATCAGCTTGTCCAGACCCAGGCCGCGCAGGCTGTCGTGCAGCGCGCGCGTCATGTGGCCGATCCGGCTCAGTACCTCGTCCGGCGATGCTGCCGCGTCCAGCGTCTGCTCTGACATGTCAGGCCTTTTCCATCTTCTCGAAGATCTTGTTCAGCTTTTCGTCGAGCGTGGCGGCCGTGAACGGCTTGACCACGTAGCCGCTGGCGCCCGCCTGGGCTGCGGCGATGATGTTTTCCTTCTTCGCTTCCGCGGTCACCATCAGCACCGGCAGCTTGGCCAGCGCGGGATCGGCACGGATGTGCTGCAGCATGGTCAGCCCGTCCATGTTGGGCATGTTCCAGTCCGAGACGACGAAGTCGAACTGCTCGCTGCGCAGCTTGGTCAGCGCCATGACGCCGTCTTCCGCTTCGTCGACGTTGGCGTAACCCAGTTCTTTCAACAAGTTCCGGACAATGCGTCGCATCGTCGAGAAATCGTCAACAACCAGGAAACGCATCTTTGGATCAGCCATGAATTACTCCGTTGATTCTTTTACTATGGTTAGTGTGGCTTGAGACGCTGCAACAAGCAGCCTCAAGGATAGCATTTTTGTTGCCGTACGGCGATAAACCAGCGCAAAACCGGGCGATCCGGATCAAACCCGCAACGCTCTTCCGCCCTGGGCCGCCAGGTGGCCCAGCACCAGTCCCGGCAAGGCGTTCAGGGGCGCCACGTCGTGGGCGGCGCCGACCGCGATCGCTTCGCGCGGCATGCCGAACACGACGCACGAGGCCTCATCCTGGGCGAAATTGTGGGCGCCGGCGTTTTTCATTTCAAGCATACCAGCAGCGCCGTCCTTGCCCATGCCCGTCAGGATCACGCCGACCGCGTTCTTGCCGGCCGCCACGGCCGCCGAGCGGAACAGCACATCGACCGAAGGACGATGGCGGTTCACCGGATCGGTCTGCTCGATCTTCGTCATGTAGTTGGCGCCCGAGCGCGTGAGCAGCAGGTGCGAGTGGCCCGGCGCGATGTAGGCGTGGCCCGGCAGGATACGCTCGTTGCCGACGGCCTCCGAGACGCTGATCCGGCACAGGGAATCGAGGCGCCGCGCGAACGAGCTGGTAAAGCCTTCCGGCATGTGCTGGGCAATCAGGATGCCGGGGCAGTCCGACGGCATCTGCATCAGGAATTCGCGGATCGCTTCGGTGCCGCCGGTCGAGGCGCCGATGATGATCAGCTTTTCCGAGGAAATCAAGGGGCTGCGCAGGGCCTGCAGCGCGGCCGTCGGCGCGTTCTGGTGCACGGTGCGTGCCCTGACGCGGGCGCGCGCGGCGGCGCGGATCTTGTCGGTGATCAGCTCGGTGTACTCGCGCATCCCGGTCTGGATCGAGATCTTCGGCTTGGTGACGAAGTCGACCGCGCCCAGCTCCAGCGCGCGCATCGTGATCTCCGAGCCGCGCTCGGTCAGCGAGGACACCATCAGCACCGGCATCGGGCGCAGGCGCATCAGCTTTTCGAGGAAGTCCAGGCCGTCCATTTTCGGCATCTCGACGTCGAGCGTGAGCACGTCGGGATTGTGTTTCTTGATCAGCTCGCGCGCCACCAGGGGATCGGGCGCGGTCGCCACGACTTCCATGTCGGCCTGTGAATTGACGATCTCGCTCATCACACTGCGGATCAGGGCCGAGTCGTCGACGATCAGTACCTTGGTTTTCATCGTCCTTCCTTTCGGGGTCAGAACAGGTCGATCTCGCCGCCCACGGGCTCGACCTTGAGACGCTTGGCGTAGTCGAGCTCGCGCTTGGCCAGCGTATCATTCTGGGTTTGCATCAGTTTCTTCACCAACACCTTGCCCGTGCGCGGGAAGAAATACACCTTGCGCGGGTAGATGTCGTTCAGGTCCTCGGCCAGCACCGGAATCCGTTCGGTTCTCAGGAATTGGGTCACGAAGGCGGCATTGCGTTCGCCCACGTTCATGGCGGTAAAGCCACGCAGCACGGCCCCGCCGCCGAACACCTTCGCCTCCAGGTTCTCGCGCCGGGCGCCGGCCTTGAGCAGGTCGTTGATCAGGACCTCCATCGCATACGTGCCGTAGCGCATCGAGGCCGACACCGGGCTGCCGGCGTCGCCGCCGCCGTCCGGCAGCATGAAGTGGTTCATGCCGCCCAGGCCGGTGATGCGGTCGCGGATGCAGGCCGAGACGCAGGAACCGAGCACGGTCACGATCAGCATGTTCTTGCCGGTGTAGTAGTACTCGCCCGGCAGGATCTTGGCGGCATCGACGTCGAAGGTACGGTCGTAATAGACGTTGGTCGCGAAGTGGCTATTCGAATGCATGGTGGTTTCCGGTTCGCGCGTACTCAGGAGCGCCTGTCATTGAGTTCATACACCGTCTTTCCGCGCAGGCGCAGCGATTCGGAAACATAGAGGAAATTCTCGGAGTGGCCGGCGAACAGCAGCGCATGCGGCTTCATCATCGGCACGAAACGGGCCAGGATCTTGCGCTGGGTGTTCTTGTCAAAATAAATCATGACGTTGCGGCAGAAAATCGCATCGAACTGCCCGCTGACCGGCCAGCTGTCGGAGAGCAGGTTGAGCTGGCGGAAGGTCACGAGCTGGCGCAGCTCCGGACGCACCCGCACCATGCCTTCGTGGCGGCCCTTGCCTCGCAAGAAGAAGCGCTTGAGGCGTTCCTGGGACATCTTCTCGACCCGCTCCACGCCATACACACCCTCGCTGGCCGTGGCCAGCACATTGGTGTCGATGTCGGTGGCGACGATCCGCACGTTCGGCGTGAGCGTATCGAACGCTTCGCACACCGTCATCGCGATCGAGTACGGCTCCTCGCCGGTCGAACTGGCCGAGCACCAGATGGTGAGCGGCTCGCCGGCACGCGCGCGCAGGCGCAGCACGTGCTCGGCCAGCAGCGGGAAATGATGCGCTTCGCGGAAGAACGAAGTCAGGTTGGTGGTCAGCGCATTGGTGAAGGCTTCCCACTCCTGCTCCATGCGGCCCGCTTCCAGGCCGTCGAGATAGGTCGCGAAGGACTGGATGCCGGTCGCGCGCAGGCGCCGCGCCAGGCGGCTGTAGACCATTTCCTGCTTGCTGTCGGCCAGCGAAATGCCGGCCTGGCGGTAGATCAGGGCGCGCACCCGCTCGAAGTCGGCGCGCGTGAAGTCGAATTCCTTGACCGTGTCGGATTTTTGTAGCGGCACTTTGCCTTACCTTGTGTTCGTTGCGAGACTAGCCCGCGATTGCTTCTGCTCGGTGCCGTTCCCTGGAGCGCCTGACGCTCCTGACTTCCATTCAGGCAGCCAGCTTGTCGACCAGGCCCATCTCGGCCGACGACATCAGGCGGTCGATGTCGACCAGGATCAGCATGCGCTCGTCCACGGTGCCCAGGCCGATCAGGTAGTCGGTGCTGAAGGCGGTGCCCATGTCGGGGGCCGGCTTGATCTGGTCCGGGGTCAGGGTGGTGACGTCGGAGACGCTGTCGACCACCATGCCCATCACGCGGCCGCCGATGTTCAGGATGATCACGACGGTGAACTGGTCATAAGTCGGGGTGCCGAGATTGAACTTGATGCGCATGTCGACCACCGGAATGATGATGCCGCGCAGGTTGATCACGCCCTTGATGAACTCCGGTGCGTTGGCGATGCGGGTCACGGCTTCGTAGCCGCGGATTTCCTGCACTTTCAGGATATCGATCCCGTATTCTTCCGAGCCCAGGGTGAAGGCCAGGTATTCGAGACCGGCGTCGGTGCCCTGCGCCTGGGTATTTGGGGTAATGGACATGGGTTTTCCTTTGTTTTTAATTCAGTGTTAGGGCCAGCGTCTCGTCGGCCATCTGGCGCGAGGAACGCACCAGCGCGGCCACGTCGAGGATCAGCGACACGCCGCCGTCGCCCAGGATGGTCGCGCCCGAGATGCCGGACACCTTGCGGTAGTTCGCCTCGAGGTTCTTCACGACCACGTGCTGCTGGCCGACCAGGTCGTCGATCAGGAGCGCGGCGCGCCTGCCTTCCGATTCCAGGATGACCACGATGCCCTCGGCCGGATCGGTCGAGCGCGGCGCGATGTCGAACACGCTGTACAGCGCAATCAACGGCAGGTACTCGCCACGGACCTTGAGCACCTGGCCGCGGCCGGCGATGTCGCGGATGTCCTCGCGGCGCGGCTGCAGCGACTCGACGACGAAGCCCAATGGAAGGATATAGATTTCCTGGCCGCAACGGATTGTCATGCCATCCAAAATCGCCAAAGTCAGGGGCAAGGAGATCGAAATCGTGGTGCCAAAACCACGCGCGGAGCGAATATCGACCGAACCGCCCATGGCCATGATGTTACGTTTGACAACATCCATGCCCACGCCGCGGCCCGACACGTCGGTCACGATCTCGGCGGTGGAAAAGCCCGGCGCGAAGATCAGCTGCCAGACCTCGGCGTCGCTCATGTTGTCGGACACGGCCAGGCCGTTCTGTGCGGCCTTCGCCAGGATCTTCTCGCGGTTCAGGCCGGCGCCATCGTCGGCTACTTCGATGACGATGTTGCCGCCCTGGTGACCGGCCGACAGGAACAGGCGTCCCGCTTCGGACTTGCCGGCGGCAGCGCGCGCCTCGGGCATCTCGATGCCGTGGTCGATGCTGTTCCTCACCAAGTGGGTCAGCGGATCGACGATCCGTTCGATCAGGCCCTTGTCCAGCTCGGTCGCGGCGCCGTGGGTAATGAAGTCGACCTTCTTGCCGAGCTTGCCGGCCAGGTCGCGCACCATGCGCGGGAAGCGCGAGAACACGAAGTCCATCGGCATCATGCGGATCGACATCACGGCTTCCTGCAGCTCGCGGGTATTGCGCGTAAGCTGGGACACCGAGGACAGCAGGCGCTCGTGCAGCATCGGGTCGAGCCCGCTGGAGCGCTGCTCGATCATGGCCTGGGTAATGACCAGCTCGCCGATCAGGTTGATCAGCTGGTCGACCTTCTCGACCGAGACCCGGATCGAGGAAGACTCGGCGCCCTTCTCGTCCTTCTTGACGGCCTTCTTTTCCTCGTGGTGTTCGACTGCCGCAACCACAGCCGCCTTCGGCGCCGGCGCCTCGGCGCCCGCCATCGCGCGGATCTGCTCGATCGGCTGGAAGAAGCCGTAGCCGCGCTCGTCGTCCGACAGCTCGTCGACGGCCGCGGGCGCTTCGTCGGCCGGATCGAAGAAGCCGTAGCCCTGCTCGTTCTCGATGCGGGCGCGCTCGAGCGCCTCGAGCGCCCGCTGTTCGGGGGTGAGCGGCGGCGCCTCGAAGATCTTCAGGTCGTTCGGGTCGAGGACGAACGAGCAGATGGCGATGATGTCGTCCAGGTTCTCGTGGGTGGTGATGATCAGCGCGTTGCGGCCGCCTTCGAGCGGCGTGACCGAGACCCGGCCCATCAGGCCGAGTTCGTCCACCAGCGCATTGATGTCGCGCTGGGCCACGCTGGGCAGCTCGATCTTGTAGCGGTGCGCGCCCTCGCCGGTTTCGGCCTTGGGTTCGGACAGCAGGAACGAAGGCGCCAGGGATGGGGCAAGTGCGGAGGCGGCCGGCACCAGGCCCTCGGACAGGTCGTGCAGCACCATGCGCACGTTGGCGACCGTGTCCTGGTCGACCTCGGCGCCGTTGCGGTGGCCGTCGAGCTGCATCTTGAGCGTGTCCTTGGCGGCCAGGAAGGCATCCACGTGCTGCGAGGTGAGCGCCATCTCGCCCTTGCGGATCCGGTCCAGCAGGGATTCCAGCACGTGGGTGACCTCGCTCATGTCCGTGATGCCGAAGGTCGAGGCGCCGCCCTTGACCGAGTGGGCGGTGCGGAAGATCGCGTTCAGGTCCTCGGCGTCGGGCGCGGCCACGTCGACGGCCAGCAGCAGCCGCTCCATTTCGGCAAGCAGCTCTTCGGCCTCGTCGAAAAAGACCTGGTAAAACTGGCTGATGTCGATCGTCATGACAGGTTCCGGTGCGGTGACGGATGCATCCGCATCAGCCGATCACTTTTTTGACGACCTCGATCAGGCGCTGCGGGTCGAACGGCTTGACCAGCCAGCCGTTGGCGCCGGCCGCACGGCCCTTCGATTTCATTTCGTCCGAGGACTCGGTGGTCAGCATCAGGATCGGCACCTTCTGGTACTCGGGCAGGCCGCGCAACTGCTTGATCAGCGCCAGGCCGTCCATGCGCGGCATGTTCTGGTCGGTCAGGACCAGGTCGACCACCTGCTGGCGCGCCTTGTCCAGGCCGTCCTGGCCGTCGACCGCTTCCACCACCTGGTAACCGGCCGCCTTCAGGCTGAACGCCACCATCTGGCGCAGCGAGCTCGAATCGTCGACCGCGAGAATTGTTTTAGCCATGTTTTGCTCCTGCTGTTTTCTGTGCCCCGTTTCCTGCCGGGATGGTTGTTGTGGTGGGCGAACCGTCAGAACAGTTCGATGTCCCCGCTTTCGAGATGCCTTTGCTCGACCGCCTTGCGTAGCACGCTGCGCAGTTCGAGCGACTGGATGGCCAGCGCCATGCTGACCTTGCCCAGGCGCTCGACGATTTCCTCATTGCCGGTTTCCGCCGCGATGCTTGAACCATGCTCGCCCAGTGTGCCGAGGAATTCGCGCAGGCCGGTGACGCGCTTGAGGGTGCGGTCGATCAGCTGGCTGGTCATGTCCTGGAACTGCATGCTGGTGATCGCCGTGTTCACGTGGCCGCCGATCTCGCCGCTCATCGTCGCCAGCGCGGCGCTGTCCTCTGGCGTCGGCGCGCTGCCCGCGAGCAGGCGGTCGATCGCTTCCTGGCGTGCGCCGACCGCGCTGTGGATGGCCATGAAGCTGCTGGTCAGCTTCTCGATCGCCTCCTCCAGCAGCAGCTCGGTCTGCAGCAGGTCGGTCTCGACCTCGCTGAGGTGGCGTTGCCCGTGCGCGGAGACGCCGGAAAGCAGGCGCTTCACGTGCGAGCCCAAAATCTTTTTTCTTGTCATTATTGTCCTCCTGTCCTGACACGGCAGGTCATTGCGTGGCCGCGGCGACGGCTTTCGCCGCCGCCTCGCCGTCCTGGGCCGGCACGTCGAGTGTGGCGGCGTCGCGCATGACGGCGTCCTCGGTGCGCTTGTTCATCACGATGATGCTGATGCGGCGGTTGATCGGGTTGAACGGGTCGGCGCGGTCGAGCGGCGCCGCCGCGGCCAGGCCGACCACGCGCAGGATCTTCTCGTCGGCCAGGCCGCCCACGACCATCGCGCGGCGCGAGGCGTTGGCGCGGTCCGCCGAGAGTTCCCAGTTGCTGTAGCCGGCATCGCTGTAATACGGGGTCGAGTCGGTGTGCCCGGACAGGCCGATCCGGTTCGGCACGTCGTTCAGGACCATGCCCAGCACTTCCAGGATGTCGCGCGTATAGGGTTGCAGCTGGGCCTTGGCGAGCGCGAACATCGGGCGGTTCTGCTCGTCCACGATCTGGATGCGCAAGCCTTCGCTGGTGATGTCGAGCAGCAGCTGGTTCTTGTATTTCTTCAGGGTCGGATTCGCCTCGATGATGGATTCGATCTTCGTCTTGAGCGTGCGCAGGCGTTCGCCTTCGGCGCGTTCGAGCGCGGCCTTGGCGGCGTTCAGGTCGTAGGTCTTGTTCTCGGGCGGCGTGTCGCCCTTCTTGACCTGGCCGCTGCGGCGGGTCAGGTCGGTCCCGCCGCCCTTGATCACCGAGGAGCTGTCGCCCGAACCCGAGCCGCCGGACATCGCCACCTTGAGCGGGGTCTTGAAGAAGTCCGAGATGCCCTCGAGGTCGCCCTTGGCGGTCGAGCCAAGCAGCCACATCAGCAGGAAGAAGGCCATCATCGCCGTCACGAAGTCGGCGTAGGCGATCTTCCAGGCGCCGCCATGATGCCCGCCAGCGGTCTTCTTGATCCGCTTGACGATGATCGGGCGCATTCCTTCGTCAGCCATGGGTGTTCGCGTGGGTCAGGTTGGTGGTGAGAACGGAGCGCAGCGTCCTGTTTGCGCTTACTTGCCCTTGGCCTTCTTGATGTGCTCTTCCAGCTCGGCGAAGCTCGGGCGCTCGGTCGAGTACAGCACCTTGCGGCCGAATTCGACCGCCAGCGCCGGCGCATAGCCGTTCAGGCTGGCCAGCAGCGTGACCTTCACGCACTGGAACATCTTGCTCGACTCTTCCAGCTTCTGTTCGAGCACGCTCGCGAGCGGGCCGACGAAGCCGTAGGCCAGCAGGATACCGAGGAAGGTGCCGACCAGCGCCTTCGCGATCAGGATGCCGAGCTCCGCCGGCGGGATGCCCACCGATTCCATGGTGTGCACCACGCCCATCACCGCCGCCACGATACCGAAGGCCGGCAGGCCATCGCCGAGCTTGGCGATCACGTGGGCCGGCACCGCGCCTTCGTGGTGATGGGTCTCGATCTCGTTGTCCATCAGGTTCTCGATCTGGAAGGCGTCCATGTTGCCCGAGACCATGAGGCGCAGGTAGTCGGCCATGAATTCGACGATGTGGTGGTCGGCCAGCACCAGCGGGTACTTGGAAAACAGCGGGCTCGCCTCGGGCGCCTCGATATCGCCCTCGATCGACATCAGGCCTTCCTTGCGCACCTTGGACAGCACGTCGAAGAGCAGCGACATTAGTTCCATGTACATTTCTTTGGTGTACGCGGAACCCTTGAATACCGTCGGCAAGGCCTTCATCGTGGCCTTGATCGCCTTGCTGTTGTTACCGACAAAGAAGGCGCCCAGCGCGGCGCCGCCGATCATCAGCAGTTCCAGCGGCTGGAACAGCGCGGCCATGTGCCCGCCGCTCATGACGAAGCCGCCGAACACCGAGGCGCAGACGATGACGTAACCGATAATGACTAACAAGAGACTGCTCCACAGGAAAAGCCAGCGGGCCGGACGGTCCGGGGTTTTCCGAGATTTTGTATCTCAGAAAAAACATTTATGCAGGGAATTACAATAGCTGGAACAATAGCGGGAGAATGGCCTACGGGCAAGTAAAAGTGCCGGGGATGTCGCCTAAAAGTGCCATATGTAAAGAGTTCGTCCGGTCTCGGGTAGATAGACCGATAAGCCCGGTGTGCTTTCGTCAATGGCAAATTCATAACTCATCAGGACGCTACCTGGCCGCATCTCGCGCCGCGCCTTGCGCCACAGGGCCGTCATTGCCGCCGGCGACAGGTAGGCGAACACGGCGTCGTAGTCGGCAAAATCGAGCGACTCGTAGTCACCGCGAAGAAAGACCGCCCGGCTCCCCGTAAGCCGCGCGCGCAGCCAGCTGGCCAGCCAGGGCAGCGGCGCCAGCTCGATGCCGGTCGCCTGGACATCCGGGCGGCGCCGCGCCAGCTCCAGCACCAGGCCGCCCAGGCCGCTGCCGATGTCGATCACCGACAGCGCCCGGTCCTGGGGCAACTGGGCCGCGACAAGCTCCCAGGCCGCCCGGCCCGAAGGGTAATACGGCACCTGGGTGCGGAAGGTCGACCAGTACAGCACCAGCATGAAGAGGAAGACGGCCAGGAACAGCCAGGGTGGGACGGCGAGCTGGCTGGCGCCCAGCAGGGCCAGCGGAAACAGGAACTGGATCGCCAGCCACCAGCGCGCCAGCCGGCGCCAGCCGGTGAATAGCGCGGCGAACACGCCTTGCGCGAGGGCGGCGCTGAGATAGGACGGGTTGGCGCCGGCGCGCGCCAGCAGGAAGACAACGAGCAGGGTCGGCGCGAAAGCGGCGAGCTGGCACAGCAGCGCCTGCACGGCCGGCGCGCGCAGCAGGCGTCCCAGGCTCGGTCCCGGACCCGGGCTCACCATGCGCTCCCTGCCCCGATCCGGCTCATCGCGAAGGAAAGAAAGGAACTCAGGTGTCGGGCTGCGCGGCCGCCTGCTGGGCGGCGGCGGCATCCTTGGCTTTGCGCGTCTTGCCGGCGCGCGAAGGCATGTGGCACAGGCCGCAGAGGTAGTCGCTATTGAGGTCGAGTGCATCGACGACGAACTTGCCCTTGCATTTACCGCAGGGCGTCAGCCTGAGCATGCCGCTCTGGAAGAAACGCACCAGGGTCCAGGCGCGCGTGAGCGAGAGCAGCGGCTCTTCGCCGGGTGCGGCGGGCATTTGCTCGAGGTAGAGCTTATAGGCCTTCATCACGGCCTGGATGCCGGTGGCGCCGGCATTTTCCACCAGGAAGTTGTGGATGTTGATGAACAGCGAGGAGTGGATGTTCGGCTGCCAGGTCAGGAACCAGTCGGTGGAGAAAGGCAGCATGCCCTTCGGCGGCGAAACGCCACGCAGTTCCTTGTACAGCTTGATGAGGCGCTCGCGTGACAGCGACACCTCAGTCTCGAGCAGCTGGAGGCGCGCGCCCAGCTGAATCAACTCGATGGCAAGCTGGATTTCTTGCGCTTCAGATACGACGCTTTTTTTGCTCATCCTGCAACTCCTGCTTCAGTCCGGCTATCCTACACTATCGAACCAAAGCAGAGCTAAGCTTTTAGGCAATTTCTTCGGCAGGCTGGCCAGCCATCAGGATGGCGGCGTGCGACTGGGCCAGGGCGCGGTCCTTGCTGTGGCTGGTGAGCATCGACAGGATTGCGGTGTCATCAAAGCGGAAACGGGCCAGCATCATGTTGCCGCCGGCAAGCTTCAGGATCTGGGCGTTGCTCATGCCCTCGATCAGGTCGGCGATGTCGGCCGAGATGCCGAGGCGGAAAATCGCGGTGACCTTGTCGGCGCGGATCATCTGCTGCGCGAGCATCAGGTAGCTCAGGTTCGCGTCGCGGATTTCAGCCATCATGTCGTTTGCAGTCATTTCCCACTCTCCGTTGTTTGATCCCGGCATCCGTTGTTTGCCAGTGATTGTGTTGCCAGTGAGATAGATTCTGACTGTAGGGAAACATTTGGGAAATCGGACGAACACTGTATTTTGCGTCCGGCAAAGGCGAGATCATCCGTAGGAGTTTGTCTGACAAACCCTTGCGGATGGGAGATGCGCTCCTATGAAAAAGGAGGCTGGCGATGTGTCGCGAGGCTTGCCGTTTTTCGCTTCTGGCGAGCCCGGCAGGACGCTCATATGTTGGTTTACGTCAACGAAAAACAGAACTTTAGGGTTGTCGTGACATTTTTTCACCCCTGTTTCCTGCCCTTCTGCACCTTTAACGGCAGCGCTGCGGAGAACTTTAGGGTGTCTGAAAAATATTTTTGAAAATTTTTTCAGGCACCTTTGCTACCCTCTGTACGCTTTACGGCGCACTTGCCGGGAACTTTAGGGTTATTGGCAAAAAAATTTTGAAAAATTTGAAAAAAGTTTCGAGAGATCCGAAAGCCGGACAAAAAGATGACAAAGCGACATCCACCGATCGTCCCCGGCGCCGCTTTTCTTGCTACACTGCCGCCCCAACGGGCATCTGCCTATACAAGCAACCGGCAGGCGACTGAGGGGTTTCGCACGCAAACAGCCCAGGGCTCCGGAGCGCCCGCCCACCCGAACCGATCCATTCATCCATGAGCCAACTGACCATTACCCGCGCCGACTGCCTGGCGCGCGACGCGCAAGACCCGCTGGCCCCGCTGCGCGAGCGTTTCGACCTGCCCGCCGGCGTCATCTACCTCGACGGCAACTCCCTCGGCGCCCGCCCGCGCGCAGCCCTTGCACGCTCCCAGGAAGTGGTGGCGCGCGAATGGGGCCAGGACCTGATCAAGAGCTGGAACACGGCCGGCTGGTTCGACATGCCCAAGCGCCTGGGCAGCCGCCTGGCGCCGCTGATCGGCGCCGGCCAGGACGAAGTGGTCGTCACCGACACCACCTCGCTGAACCTGTTCAAGGCCCTGGCCGCCGCCGTGCACATCCAGTCCCAGGGCGCCGCCGCGCAGCGCCGCGTCATCGTCACCGAGCGCAGCAACTTCCCCACCGATATCTACATGGCAGAAGGACTGACCTCCTGGCTCGAGCGCGGCTACCGCGTGCGCCTGGTCGACTCCGTGGAAGAGCTGCCGGCGGCGATCGACGCCGACTGCGCCGTTGTCATGCTGACCCACGTGAACTACCGGACCGGCTACCAGCACGACATGGCGGCCCTCACGCGTCATGCGCACCAAAATGGTGCACTGATCGTTTGGGACCTGGCCCACTCGGCCGGCGCGGTGCCGCTCGACCTGCGCGGCGCCGAAGCCGACTTCGCCGTCGGCTGCACCTATAAATACCTGAACGGCGGTCCGGGTTCCCCTGCCTTCATCTGGGTGCCGCAGCGCCACCAGGCGCAGTTTGCCCACCCGCTGTCGGGCTGGTGGAGCCATGCCCGGCCCTTCGCGATGGCCCACGGCTTCGCCCCCTGCGACGGTATCGGCCGCGCCCTGTGCGGCACCCAGCCGGTGGTGTCGCTGGCAATGGTCGAATGCGGCCTGGAAGTATTCGAGGAAACGACGATGGACGCGATCCGCGCCAAGTCGCTGCAGCTGACCGATCTCTTCATCGAACTGGTGGAGTCGCGCTGCGCCGCCCACCCGCTGGGGCTGGTGACCCCGCGCGAGCATGCGCGCCGCGGCAGCCAGGTCAGCTTCACCCATCCCCAGGGCTATGCGGTGATGCAGGCCCTGATCGCGCGCGGCGTCATCGGCGACTACCGCGAACCGGAAATCATGCGCTTCGGTTTCACGCCGCTGTACACCAGCTTTGCCGACGTATGGGACGCCGTCGAGATCCTGAAGGACATCCTCGACCGCGAAGACTACGATGTGGCCGCAGAGCGCGGCGCCGTGACCTGAGGCCGCCATGAGCGACAAGCCAAACCAGCCGGCCGAATGGCACGGCGCGAAGATGGACTTCAAGGAATCGATGAGCTACGGCGACTACCTGGGCCTGGACCAGATCCTGTCGGCCCAGCACCCGCTCTCGCCGAACCACAACGAGATGCTGTTCATCATCCAGCACCAGACCAGCGAGCTCTGGGTCAAGCTGATGCTGCACGAGATGCAGGCCGTGCGCGTGCAGCTGCGCGCCGGCGAACTCGATCCGGCCTTCAAGATGCTGGCGCGCGTGGCCCGCATCATGGACCAGCTGGTGCATGCCTGGGATGTACTGGCGACCATGACGCCGTCCGAATACACGGCGATCCGGCCCTATCTCGGCGCCTCCTCGGGTTTCCAGTCGCACCAGTACCGCGAGCTCGAATTCATCCTCGGGAACAAGAACCGGAACCTGCTGGCGGTGCACGAGAAAAACCCGCCGGCGCACGCCATCCTCGAACGCGAGCTGAATACGCCGTCGGTCTACGACGAATCCATCATGCTGCTCGCGCGCAGCGGCTTTGCGATCGCGCCGGAGCGCCTGAACCGCGACTGGACCCTGCCGCTTGACGCGGACGAATCGGTGAAGGCGGCCTGGCTGGCGGTATACCAGCAACCGGATAAACACTGGGCCCTGTACGAGCTGGCCGAAAAGCTGGTCGACCTCGAGACGGCTTTCCGCTTCTGGCGCTTCCGCCACGTGACCACGGTCGAGCGCATCATCGGCTTCAAGACCGGCACCGGCGGCACGGCGGGCGTGAGCTACCTGCGCAAGATGCTCGACGTGGTGCTCTTCCCCGAGCTGTTCTCCCTGCGCACCGCACTCTGACCTGTCCGGCGCGCCGCTTGGGAGGCGCGTAGAATGGCCGGAACGACAACGACATGAGGGAAGCGCCATGGATTGCGACGTCCTGACTCTCGCCGGCCTGTGGAACTCCGGGCCGCAGCACTGGCAGACCTTGTGGGAAGCGCGCTACCCGCGCTTGCGGCGCGTCGAGCATCGCGACTGGAACAATCCGCAGCGCGACGAATGGGTGGCGGAACTCGATGCAGCCGTCGGCGCCTGCCAGGGCGCGCCGCTGCTGCTCGGGCACAGCCTGGGCTGCATGCTGGCGGCGCACTGGGCTCACTCGGGCTCGCCGCTGCGCGCGGCCGGCGCCCTGCTGGTCGCGCCGGCCGACGTCGAAGCCCCGTCCTATTCGATCGCCCCCAACGGCTTCGCCCCGGTGCCGCTGGCGCCCCTGCCCTTCCCCTGCCTCGTCGTGGCCAGCACCGACGATCCCTTCGTCACCCGCGAGCGGGCGCGCATCTTTGCCGACGCCTGGGGCGCGCGCTTCGTCGAGATCGGCGCGGCGGGCCACGTGAACGCCGACAGCGGCTACGGCGACTGGGCGGAGGGCGAGCGGCTGCTGCTGGAGTTCTGCGCCGGGCTGCGCGGCGGCTGAAGCCGAAGCTGTGCCCGGCTGCGCCAGGCGCGCGTTGTGTGCGCTGCAACATGGGGTATGATGCCCTCACTGCCGTACACAACCGTGAGCTTATGGTAGCTTCTCCCCCGCCCCTTGCCCGCCCGCTGTCGCTCTACCTCGACTGCTGCCGCCTGCTGGCGGCGCTGCTGGTGGTCGCCAGCCACTACGGGCCCTTCGGCGTGATCACGCGCGGCGCCGACGCCTGGGTGCCGGACTTCGGCCGCGAAGCGGTGATGGTCTTCTTCGTCCTTTCGGGCTTCGTCATCGCCTATACCACCGAGCACAAGAACCAGTCGCTGCGCGCCTATTGCCTCGCGCGCTGCACGCGCATCTATTCGGTTGCCCTGCCGGTCCTGCTACTGTCCTTCCTTGGTGCCGGCCTGCTGGTCGCGCTCGGGGAAGCGGATCCGGAACGCTTCTACCAGCTCGCCAAGCCCTGGCTGTATGTGCCGCTGCACCTGTTGTTCATGGGCGAGCTCTGGACCATCAGCGAAACGCCGCCTCTGCTCGCGCCCTACTGGTCGCTCGGTTTCGAAGTCTGGTACTACGTGCTGTTCGGGGCCCTGTTCTACCTGCGCGGCACGCGCCGGCTGGTGGTCGGCGGCTCGCTGTTCCTGCTGCTCGGCCCGAAACTGTGGCTGTTGCTGCCGGTATGGGCCAGCGGGGTGCTGCTCTACCACTGGCAGAAAACCCACACTCTCGAACGCCGCACGGCCCTGCTGGGCTGGCTGGCGACGCTGGTCCTGCTGGCCGCCTTCAAGCTGTCCAGCCTGGATACCGGACTGCGCGAACTGGCCCGCGCGAGCTGGCCCTTCCCCGCGGTGCCCCTGAAGAGCGCCGACCGCTACCTGGCCGACTACCTGGTCTGCCTGCTGGTGCTGGCGAACTTCTGGTGCGCGAAGCACGCCGGTTTCACAGCGCTGCTGCGCTTCGAACGGCCGATCCGGGCGCTGTCCGCCTACACCTTCACCCTCTACCTGGTGCACGCGCTAGTGATGGGACTGTGGCTGATCCTGTACCGGCACGACCCCGCGAGCGGCATCGATGTCGCGGCGCTCACCCTGCTGATCGTGCTGGGGACCTGGATCGTCGGGCAGCTGACCGAGCATCGCAAAGGGTGGTTCCAGGCGGGGTTCGAGCGGCTGGCGGCGCGCGTGCGGCCGGTGGCGGTCCGGTAATCACACCACGTCACAAGGCAAGCTAGGCACGGGGCGCCCACCCAACGGCTGCGAGTGAGGTAGAGTGGGCGCTCCGTGCCCACCGATGGCCTGCGCTGCGAACACGCATAAAAAAACCGGGCGCGCGGCCCGGTCTTTTCACTTGGCGACAAAGCTTACTTGGTCGCCAGCAGCATCTCGTTCAAACGCTTCACGAACGACGCCGGATCGGTCAGGCTGCCGCCTTCGGCCAGCATGGCCTGGTCGAACAGGATGTGCGACCAGTCGGCAAAGCGCGTGCTTGCCGTGTCCTCGTACTTCAGGCGCGTGACCAGCGGGTGGTTCGGGTTGATCTCGAGGATGGGCTTGGACTCGGGCGCGTTCTGGCCCGCGGCCTTCAGCATGCGCACCAGGTTGGCCGACAGCTCGTGCTCGTCCGCCACCAGGCAGGCCGGCGAATCGGTCAGGCGGAAGGTCACGCGCACGTCCTTGGCCTTGTCCGCCAGCGCACCCTTCATCTTCTCGACCAGTTCCTTGTACTGGGTCTCGGTCTCTTCGTGCTCCTTCTTCTCGGCTTCGTCCTCGAGCTTGCCCAGGTCCAGGCCGCCCTTGGCCACCGAGACCAGTTCCTTGCCGTCGAACTCGTTCAGGAAGGACAGCATCCACTCGTCGACGCGGTCGGTCATGAGCAGCACTTCGACGCCCTTCTTGCGGAAGATCTCCAGGTGCGGGCTGTTCTTCGCGGCGTTGTAGCTGTCGGCCGTGACGTAATAGATCTTGTCCTGGCCTTCCTTCATGCGACCAATGTAGTCCTCGAACGAGACGGTCTGCTCGCTTGAATCGACATGGGTCGAAGCGAAGCGCAGCAGCTTGGCGATGCGGTCCTTGTTGGTCGCGTCCTCGCCGATGCCCTCTTTCAGCACCTGGCCGAATTCCTTCCAGAAGGTCGCGTACTTGTCCTTGCCTTCCTGCTCTTCGCTGTTCGCCAGTTCTTCCAGCATGCCCAGCACGCGCTTGGTCGAGCCTTCGCGGATCACCTTGACGTCGCGCGACTCCTGCAGGATTTCGCGCGAGACGTTCAGCGGCAGGTCGTTCGAGTCGATCACGCCCTTCACGAAGCGCAGGTAGACCGGCATCAGCTGCTCGGCGTCGTCCATGATGAAGACGCGCTTCACATACAGCTTGATCCCGCCGCGCTTGTTGCGGTCCCACAGGTCGAACGGGGCGTGGCTCGGCACGTAGAGCAGCTGGGTGTATTCGCTGCGGCCTTCGACGCGGTTATGGGTGTAGGTCAGCGGTTCCTGGAAGTCGTGCGAGACGTGCTTGTAGAACTCGTCGTACTGTTCCTTGGTGATCTCGCTCTTGGAGCGGGCCCACAGGGCGCTCGCCTGGTTGACGGTCTCGAACTCGTCCTTCAGGACGGTCTGCTTCTTCTCTTCGTCCCACTCTTCCTTCTGCATCACGATCGGCAGCGAGATGTGGTCGGAATACTTGCGGATGATGGACTTCAGCTTCCAGCTCGACAGCAGCTCTTCCTCGCCTTCGCGCAGGTGCAGGATGACATCGGTGCCGCGGCTGGCCTTCTCGATGGTCTCGACGCTGTAGTCGCCTTCGCCGGTCGATTCCCAGCGCACGCCGTCGGACACGAAAGCGCCGGCGCGGCGGGTGTTGACGATGATCTTCTCGGCGACGATGAAGCCCGAGTAGAAGCCGACGCCGAACTGGCCGATCAGGGCCGCGTCCTGCTTCTGGTCGCCCGAGAGCTTGCTGAAGAATTCCTTGGTGCCCGACTTGGCGATCGTGCCGAGGTGCGAGATCACCTCGTCGCGGCTCATGCCGATGCCGTTGTCGGAAATGGTGATCGTCTTCGCGTCCTTGTCGAAGCTGACCTTGATCTTCAGCTCATGGTCATTGCCATACAGGGCGTCATTGTTGATCGCCTCGAAGCGCAGCTTGTCGGCGGCGTCGGACGCGTTGGAGATGAGTTCGCGCAGGAAGATCTCCTTGTTCGAGTACAAGGAGTGGATCATCAGTTGCAGCAGTTGTTTTACTTCTGCCTGGAAGCCAAGGGTCTCTTTTTCGGCGACAGCCATCTTATTCCTCTGGGTAGTCAGGTTGGTTGAACGGATTGCAGCAATATTGGGATTGCGACACAGGTTTCAAGAGGTCTGTTATACAAGAAATCTTGCAAAAGCCTCAACACGGTAGCACGCGCCTCCGATCGGAAGAAAACGCGCCCGCCGCCGGGCCTTCAGCCGGGCGGCACGGTGTCCGCATCGGCCGCGACACCCAGGGGCGCCAGGATGTCGTCCACCGGCGCGTCCGGGCTTACATTCAACAGGCGCATCACGTTGCGGGTAACGTTGGCGAACACCGGCGCGGCCACCCTGCCGCCGTAGTGCCCGCCGACGGTGGGCTCGTCGACCATGACGGCGACGACGATGCGCGGCTTTGACGCCGGCGCCAGGCCGACGAAGCCGGCCACGTAGCGGTTCGCATACCGGCCGTCGACCACCTTGTGGGCAGTGCTGGTCTTGCCGGCCACGCGGTAGCCCGGCACCCGGGCGCGCGGCGCCGTGCCGCCCGGGCCGGCGGCCGCTTCCATCATCGTGCGCACCGCGCCCGCGGTCTGGCGCGAGAGTACGCGCCGCGCCGGCGGCGGCCCGTCTTGCCGGAACAGGCTGACCGGCACCATCTCGCCGTCGCGCGCGAACACCAGGTAGGACTGGGCCATCTGCAGGAGCGAGGTCGACATGCCATGGCCGTAGGCGATGGTGGCCTGCTCGATCGGCTTCCACGAGCGGTGCGGGCGCAGGCGGCCGGCGGCGGTGCCGGGAAAGCCGAGCGCCGGCGCCTGGCCGAAGCCGACCTCGGTCAGGAGCGTCCACATGGCCTCGGCCGGCATCTGCAGCGCCAGCTTGGCAACGCCGATATTCGACGACTTTTCCAGCACCTGCGACACCGTCAGCATGCCGTGCCGGCTGGCGTCGCCGATGGTGGCGCTGCCGATGCGCATCCGGCCGGGCGCCGTATCGACCAGGGTCTCGGGGGTGGCCAGTCCGCTCTCCAGCGCCAGGGCGATCGTGAAGGGCTTGATCACCGACCCCGGCTCGAAGGTGTCGGTCAGCACGCGGTTGCGCAATTGGGCGCCGGACAGGCGCGAGCGCGCGTTCGGGTCGTAGTCCGGCAGGTTGGCCAGCGCCAGCACCTCGCCGCTGGCCACGTCGAGCACCACGATGCCGGCTGCCTTGGCCTGGTGGGTGTCGACGGCCGACTTCAGGTGCGCGCGGGCGATGTGCTGGATGCGGTGGTCGAGCGCCAGCACCAGGTCACGGCCGTCGCGCGGGGCGCGGCTGCCGCCCAGGTCCTCGACCACGCGCCCGAGGCGGTCGCGCAGCACGCGCCGGCTGCCGCCGCTGCCGGCCAGGCTGGCCTGGGCGGCGAGCTCCATGCCTTCCTGGCCGACGTCCTCGATATCGGTGAAGCCGACCAGGTGGGCCGTCAGTTCGCCGTAGGGATAACGGCGGCGCGCCTCCACGCGCGTCTCGAGGCCGGGCAGGCCGAGCGCGAGCGCCTGCGCCGCGACGGCCGGCGCGACCTGGCGCTTCAGGTAGACGAAGTCGCGCCGGCTCTCCAGCTTGCGCGCCAGTTCCTGCCCGTCGATGCCGAGCAGGCCGGCCAGGGCCTCCAGCTGGCCGGGCGCGGCCGCGGCGAGCAGGCGCGGATTGCCCGCCACCGCCCTGGCGGGGACGGAGGCGGCCAGCACCACGCCGTGGCGGTCGAGGATGCGACCGCGTTCCGCGGGCAGGTCGAGGTGGCGCACATGCCGCGCCGCGCCCTGGCGCTGCAGGAAGTCGTCCGCCATGCCCTGCAGCCAGATCGCGCGCAGGGCCAGCGCCAGGAACATCGCGCCCAGCACCAGCATCACGCAGCGCGAACGCCAGGTCGGCAAGGCGGGGCTGAGCAGCGGGCTGGTGGTGAAGCGCAGGCCGCGGCCCGCGGCGGTACGGGAACGGGAGCGCAAGCCTAGCATGGGCGGCGCCCGGGATCGGCCGAGGCAACGCGGTACTTATAATGATGCAATGTCGTGCGCCTCGGCCGTGGTGAATGGATGAGCCGGGATTCTGCCGGGCGACGACACGTTGATGAAAGGATATGAAGCTTTTCTTTCCTATGATGAATTTTTCTTCAGGTAGTCATGGATCTTGACCCGAAACAGACGGATGCCTTCCAGGCGGTGGCGGAGCTGGGCAGTTTCGAGCGCGCCGCCGTCCGGATGAACGTGACGCCTTCGGCGGTGTCGCAACGTATCCGGGCGCTGGAGGCCTCGCTCGGCACGCCGCTGGTCCTGCGCAGCCGGCCCTGCCGCGCCACGCCGATGGGCCAGCGGCTGCTGCAATACCTGCGCCGCGCCGACCTGCTGCGCGCCGACCTGCAGGCGGACCTGCTCGATGTCGACTCCGGGCCGACCACCGTGCCGATGGCGCTCAATGCCGACAGCCTCGGGACCTGGTTCTTCCCGGCCCTGGCCGGCCTGCTGGCCAGGGACCGCTTCATCCTCGACCTGGTGGTCGAAGACCAGGACCACACCTTCGCCCTGCTCAAGAGCGGCATGGTGGTCGGCTGCGTCAGCACCGACGCCGAAGCGATGCGCGGCTGCAGCGCCGAGCCGCTCGGCACCATGCGCTATCGCCTGATGGCGAGCGAGGACTTCCGCCGGCGCTGGCTGCCCGGGGGACTGACGCGCGAGGCCGCGCGCCGCGCGCCGGTGGTGGCGTACACACGCAAGGACAGCCTGCAGTCGGGCTTCCTGCTGGCGCGCCTGGGCTTGCCCGAGGGCGCCTATCCCTGCCACTACGTGCCCGGCACCGAAGCGCATTTCCAGGCGATCCGCTATGGCGCCGGCTACGGCATGGTGCCCGAGTGGCTGCTCGAGCACGGCGGCGCCGGCGAGGAGCCGCTGGTCGACCTGGCGCCGGCCTGGCCGACCGACCTGGCGCTGTTCTGGCATACCTGGACGCTGCAGTCGCCGCGCATGGAGGAGCTGTCGCGCCATATCGTCGCCGCCGCGCGCGCCGTCCTGCGGCCCTGAACTGCGGCGTATGTGTGTATTTCAAGGCTGCCAAGTCGTACAATACCGGTCTCATTCACCGCAACAGGAACCATCCATGTCCGTCTACGACAAGCTCAAGGAACTGAACATCACCCTGCAACCGGCCGCCGCGCCTGCCGCCGCCTATGTCATGTACGTCCAGACCGGCAACCTGGTCTTCGTTTCGGGCCACATCGCCAAGAACGCGGACGGCTCGGTCAACGCCGGCCAGCTGGGCAAGGACAAGACCACCGCCGACGGCCAGGCGGCCGCGCGCGCGATCGCGATCGACCTGATGGGCACCCTGCAGGATGCCTGCGGCGGCGACCTGAACCGCGTCAAGCGCATCGTCAAACTGATGAGCCTGGTCAACTCGACTCCGGACTTCACCGAGCAGCATCTGGTCACCAACGGCGCCTCGGAACTGTTCGGCGAAGTCTTCGGCGACGCCGGCAAGCATGCCCGTTCGGCCTTCGGCGTGGCCCAGATCCCGCGCGGCGCCTGCGTCGAGATCGAAATGATCGTCGAAGTCGCCTGAGCGGCCCACGACACGAGACAGGTTTGATCACAGGCCCGGCCTACCCGGCCGGGTCTTTTTGCAACCGCCTATCCGGCGCGCGTACAACCACGGCCGCGCACCCGCGGCAGTCCTTCCAGTGAGACAAGCATGAAAATCGAGAATCCCAATCCCATCCAGTGGCAGTTTTCGGAGCGCGCCCAGCAGCTGCAAAGCTCGTTCATCCGCGAAATCCTGAAGATCACCCAGCGTCCGGAGATCATCTCCTTCGCCGGCGGCCTGCCTTCGCCGGCGACCTTCCCGGTCGAGCGCATGAAGGAGTCCTACGACCGCGTGCTGAGCAACACCGGCAAGGTCGCGCTGCAGTACGGCCCGACCGACGGCTACGGCCCGCTGAAGGAATGGATCGCGAACTCGCTGTCCACGGAAGGCACGAAGATCCTGCCCGAGCAGATCCTGATGGTGTCGGGATCGCAGCAGGCCCTCGACCTGATCGGCAAGGTCCTGATCGACGAAGGCAGCCGCGTGCTGGTGGAGACCCCGAGCTACCTGGGCGCGCTGCAGGCCTTCTCGGTCTACCGCCCGGAATTCGGCTCGGTCGCGACCGACGACCACGGCCTGGTGCCATCCTCGATCGAGCCCGTGGCCAAGGGCGCGCGCCTGTTGTACTCGCTGCCGAACTTCCAGAACCCGACCGGCCGCACGCTGTCGGTCGAGCGCCGCCGCGAACTGGTCGAGACCTGCGCCCGCCTCGGCCTGCCGCTGATCGAGGACGATCCCTACGGCGCGCTGTCGTACAAGGGCGAACCGATGCCGAAGATGGTGGCGATGAATCCGGAAGGCGTGATCTACATGGGTTCGTTCTCGAAGGTGCTCACGCCAGGCATCCGCCTCGGCTATGTTTGCGCCCCGCTGCCGCTGGTGCGCCGCCTCGAGCTGGCCAAGCAGGCGGCCGACCTGCACACCGCCCAGCTGACCCAGATGGTGGTGCACGACGTGGTCAAGGACGGCTTCCTCGACCAGCACATCCCGACCATCCGCACCCTGTACGGCAACCAGTGCCAGGCCATGCTCGACGCGATGGACGAACACTTCCCGGCCGGCGTGTCCTGGACCCGCCCGGAAGGCGGCATGTTCATCTGGGTCACCCTGCCGAAGCACATCGACGCCATGAAGCTGCTGGACCAGGCGATCGCCGCCCGTGTCGCTTTCGTGCCGGGCGCGCCCTTCTACGCCAACGATCCGGAAACCAACACCTTGCGCCTGTCGTTCGTCACCGTGCCGCCGGAGCGCATCCGCGAAGGCATCGCGATCCTCGGCAAACTGATCGCAGCGGCGATGTGAGTTGTATATAGTTGCAGCAACATCACGAAATGGACGCCGCCGGCGTCCATTTCTTTTACCGATACATGGTTACAAAGGATAATTGAACCCCGGCTGGGCGTACGCCACAGAAAAACTGTCCTAATAGCAACAAAAGTTACCACGGAAGGCAACATCGGGGTATGATTTTGAACGACATCAAAACCCGGCTTTTCAACCTTCGTTCCATGCCTTCTCTAGCCCAAGTGTCTGCAGCACCGCGCCAGGCTGCCGTCCTCATTGTCGATGACGCGCCCGCGCACCTGGGCGCACTGCGCTCCATGCTGCTGCAGCAGGGCTACCAGACCTTCGTCGCCAATTCCGGCGAACGGGCGCTCGGTATCGCCCAGCGCACCCTGCCCGACCTGATCCTGCTCGACATCGAGTTGCCGGGAATGGACGGCATGGAGGTATGCCGGCGCCTGAAGGCCCATCCGGTCAGCTGCAACATCCCGGTCATCTTCATGAGCGCGCGCAGCGAGACCGAGGACATCGTCGCCGCCTTCGACATCGGCGCGGCCGACTACATCACGAAGCCCTTGCGCCTGGCGGAAGTGTGCGCGCGGGTACGCGTCCAGCTCCAGTTCCGCCGCACCAGCCTGTCGCAGCAGGAACAGGCCGACCGCCTGCGCCTGATCGTCAACAGCATCGACGAAGGCCTGATGATCATCGAGCCCAGCGGGCGGATCCAGTACGCCAACCCGGCCTGCGGCCGCTACCTTGGCTATGGCCCCGGCGAACTGGCCGGCTGCGCGCTCGACGGCCTGCTCGCGCCTTCCGTGGCCCAGGAATACCTGGATCTCTTCAGCCGCGCCGCCGGCGCCAACGCGCCGGACTGCCGCGGCGCGCGCGAGGTGCTGATCCGCCAGCGCGACGGCACCCTGCGCGCGATGGACCTCACGGTCACGCCGATGATCGGGGACCAGCCCCTGTTCGTCGCCCTGCTGCACGACATCACCCACCACAAGCAGTCCGAGAACGCGCTGCAGCGCGCGGCGCTGGTCGATCCCCTGACCAAGATCGCCAACCGCCGCCACTTCGACGCCTTCCTGGAAAAGGAATGGCAGCGCGCGGTGCGCAGCAGCCAGCCGCTGTCGCTGATCGTGCTCGACGTCGACCACTTCAAGGGCTACAACGACAGCCTCGGCCACGCCGCCGGCGACGCCTGCCTGCAGCAGGTGGCGATGGCGCTGCAGTCGCACGCCCTGCGGGCGACCGACCTGGCCGCGCGCTACGGCGGCGAGGAGTTCGTGCTGCTGTTCGGCGAGATCGGCTTCGAAGCCGCTTGCGCCCTGGGCGAGGCGATCCGCGCCCACATCGAGTCGCTCCACATCCCGAACCCGCGCTCGGCCACCTCGGAATGGGTGACGGCGAGCCTGGGCGTGGCCACCATCGTGCCGACCCAGCGCGACGACCTGAAGGACTTTTTCGTCAGCGCCGACCGCGCCATGTACGCGGTCAAGGAAGCGGGCCGCAACGGGGTGCGCGCGGTGCGCACCGGGAGCGCCCACCTGGTCGAGCCGGCGCTAGGTTAACACTCGCCTGGGTAGCCGGTGATATCCGCGATGTCGACCAGGTGCGCGCGGCCATCATCCGCAACCTGGCCCAGGACCGCGTGCGCCTGGCCACGATCGCCGAGGAGCTGGCACTGTCGCCGCGCACCCTGCAGCGCAAACTCGGCGAGGCCGGCGCCAGCTACCAAGGCGTGCTCGACGGCGCGCGTTTCGCGCTGGCCCGGGACTACCTGCGCCAGCCGGGCCTGTCGCTGGCCGACATCGCCTTCCTGCTCGGCTACCAGGAGCAAAGCGCCTTCACGCACGCGTTCAAGGAATGGTCGGGCCTGAACCCGGGCGCCTGGCGCGAACGCGCCGGCGCAGCCTGAAGAGCCCTATCGTTTCGACAGCGTCCGGGCCACGTCGTCGAAGGCCGGCACGATCGCCAGCGCGCACAGCAGCGCCGCCAGCGGCAGCGTCGACAGGTAGCCGACGTGGTTGAATCCCAGTGCCCCGGCCAGGCCGCCGGCAAGAAAAGCGCCCAGAAGCGACGCCAGCAGCGCCAGGCGCCGCCGGTTGGCCAGCACCGGCGCCTGGCCCCGGTCGCGATTCGGATACACCAGCTTGCCCAGTTCGATGCCGATGTCGGTGATGATGCCGGTCATGTGGGTGGTGCGGATCTCGGCGTGGGACAGCTTGGTCACCAGGGCGTTCTGCAAACCCATGATGTAGCACAGCAGCGCGATCGTGAACGGCAACGCCGGCGCCGCCAGGCGCGCGCCGAGCACGCCGAAGGCCAGCAGCAGAAGCGCCTCGACCAGCAGCGGCAGCGCATATTCGCTGTAGAGCCGGCGCCGGCGCGCGAAGTTGACCATCAGCGCGGTGCTTGCCGCGCCCAGGCCGAAGGCCGTCACCGCCGCCAGCGCCGGCAGCAGGAGCCCGTGGCGGCCCAGCACGAGATTGTCGACCAGCGACGAGACCATGCCGGTCATGTGCGAGGTATATTGGCCGACCGCGAGCAGGCCGCCGGCATTGATCGCGCCGGCGACGAAAGCGAGCACGAGTCCAAGCTGGCGGTTCGCCGCTGCGCTGCGCTGGTGGCCGGCAAGGCGCCGCATGGTGTTGATCGGCACGGGTCTCTCGCTCCTTGGGTATACAGCTAAATCTTACTGCAAGTGAACATTCCGATGGTGGCAACGGCATCGGCGGGCCGGCGCTATAATCAAAAAATCCATTTTTGCAAAAGCGCCCACGGACCCGTTGTGAATCCACATCTCGAAAAACTCCATCCCTACCCGTTCGAAAAGCTGCGCGAACTGTTCGCCGGTGTCACGCCGCATGGCGAATACGCGCCGATCAGCCTCGGCATCGGCGAGCCCAAGCATCCGACACCGGCTTTCATCGAAAAGGCGCTGACCCACGCGATCGCCGGCCTGGCCAACTACCCCAGCACCGTCGGCGGCGAGCCGCTGCGCGCCGCGATTGCCGGCTGGCTGGAACGCCGCTACGGCCTGCCGGCCCTCGATCCGGCCACCATGGTGCTGCCGGTGAACGGCTCGCGCGAGGCGCTGTTCGCGATCGCCCACGCCGTGATCGACGCCAGCCGTCCGGATGCGCTGGTCATGTGCCCGAATCCGTTCTACCAGATCTATGAAGGCGCGGCCTACCTGGCCGGCGCCGCGCCCTGGTTCGTGAACTCCGACCCGGCGCGCAACTTCGCCTGCGACTACGCGAGCGTGCCGGACGATGTGTGGGCGCGCGTGCAGCTGCTCTACGTCTGCTCGCCGGGCAATCCGACCGGCGCCGTGCTGACGCTGGACGACTGGCGCGAACTGTTCGACCTCTCCGACCGCCACGGTTTCGTGATCGCGGCCGACGAGTGCTATTCCGAGATCTATTGCAGTTCCACGCCGCCGCTGGGCGCGCTGGAAGCGGCGCACCAGCTGGGACGCAGCGCGGGCGAGCGCCCATACCGCAACCTGATCGTGTTCTCGAGCCTGTCGAAGCGCTCGAACGTGCCCGGCATGCGCTCGGGTTTCGTCGCCGGCGACCCGCGCGTGATGAAGAAATTCCTGCTCTACCGCACCTACTGCGGCGGGGCGATGTCGCCGCCGGTGCAGGCGGCATCGATCGCGGCCTGGAACGACGAGGCCCACGTGCAGGACAACCGCACGCTGTACAAGGAAAAGTTCAATCTGATCACCCCGATGCTGCGCCAGGTGCTCGACGTCGAGCTGCCCGACGCCGGTTTCTACCTGTGGGCCGACGTGCGCCGCACCGGCCTTTCCGACACCGAGTTCGCACGCCGTCTGTATGCCGAATATAATGTGACGGTTCTGCCCGGCAGTTATCTCGCGCGCGACGCGCACGGGACCAATCCGGGCCGCAACCGCATCCGCATGGCGCTGGTGGCGGGCGTCGACGAGGGGCTGGAAGCGGCCACGCGCATCGTCCAGTTCTGCCAGAACCTGCGTGCAGCATCCTGAAAAAAGAGATTACCCATCATGACCCAACAACTCCAGAACATCATCGACACCGCGTGGGAACAGCGCGCGGACTTCAGCCCATCCTCCGCTCCTGCCGACGTGCGCAATGCCGTGGCCGAAGTACTTGCCGGCCTCGACGCCGGCACCCTGCGCGTGGCGCAGAAGGAAGGCGGCGAGTGGATCGTCAACCAGTGGATCAAGAAGGCCGTCCTGCTGTCCTTCCGCCTCGAGAACAACGTCCCCGTCGAAGGCGGCGGCATGCAGTTCTACGATAAAGTCCCGACCAAGTTCGCCGACTACACCGCCGACGACTTCGCCAAGGGCGGCTTCCGCGTCGTGCCGCCGGCCGTCGCGCGCCGCGGCTCCTTCATCGGCAAGAACGTGGTCCTGATGCCGTCCTACGTCAACATCGGCGCCTACGTCGACGAAGGCACCATGGTCGACACCTGGGCCACCGTCGGCTCCTGCGCCCAGATCGGCAAGAACGTCCACCTGTCGGGCGGCGTCGGCATCGGCGGCGTGCTCGAGCCGATGCAGGCGAATCCGACCATCATCGAAGACAACTGCTTCATCGGCGCCCGTTCGGAAATCGTCGAAGGCGTGATCGTCGAAGAGAACTCGGTGATCTCGATGGGCGTGTACATCGGCCAGTCGACCAAGATCTACAACCGCGAAACCGGCGAAGTGACCTACGGCCGCGTGCCGGCCGGTTCGGTCGTGGTCTCGGGCTCGCTGCCGTCCGCCGACGGCAAGTACAGCCTGTACTGCGCCGTGATCGTCAAGCAGGTCGACGCCAAGACGCGCGCCAAGACCGGCATCAACGAGCTGCTGCGCGGGATCTAAGCATCGCTTGCGGCTGAATTAAAGCTGGTTGAACGCGTGGGCACAGGGGCGCCCACCCTACACGCATCACCGTTACGGTATTTTTACCGATAACATGTGCAAACGTAGGGTGGGGTGTTCGAGGCCGGCGGCCTCGAACACGAACGTGCCCACGCGTTCATGTATCGCCTGAACCGACACATCATTATTAGCATCATCACGGGAGAACGCCACATGGCCATGGACCGCCTGTTCCAACTCATGAAGGAAAAGAACGCGTCGGACATGTTCTTCGCGGTCAACTCTCCCGTCCACATCAAGATCAACGGGAACCTCATCCCGATTAACCAGAACAAGCTCGACCAGGGCAACATCCTGTCCCTGCTGTCGGAAGTCACCACGCCCGAGCAGCTCGACGAGCTCGACCGCAACAACGAACTGAACATGGGCATCTCGGTGCCCAACCTGGGGCGCTTCCGCCTCTCGGCCTTCCGCCAGCGCGGCAGCATCTCGGCGGTCTTCCGTTTCGTGCCGGCGACCATTCCGCCGCTGGGCGAACTGGGCCTGCCGCCGGTGTTGTCCGAACTGATCATGGAAAAGCGCGGCCTGCTGCTGGTCGTCGGCGCCACCGGCTCCGGCAAGTCGACCACGATCGCCTCGATGCTCGACTACCGCAACGAGCACCGCACCGGCCATATCCTGACGCTGGAAGACCCGATCGAATACCTGTTCAGGAACAAGAAATCGATCGTCAACCAGCGCGAAATCGGCAGCGACGCCCTCGACTTCGAGATCGCCCTGCGCAACTCGCTGCGCCAGGCGCCGGACGTGATCCTGATCGGCGAAATCCGCGACCGCGCCACCATGACCGCCGCCCTGGCCTACGCCCAGTCCGGCCACCTGGTGGTCGCCACCCTGCACGCGAACAACAGCTACAACGCGCTGAACCGTATCATCAGCTTCTTCCCGATCGAGAACCGCCCCGCCCTGCTGCAGGACCTGGCCTCGGCCACCAAGGCCATCGTCTCGCAACGCCTGGTGAAGGCAAGCGCCGGCGGCACGCGCCAGCCGGCGGTCGAGGTCATGCTCAACACCCGCTACATCGCCGACCTGATCGAAAAAGGCGAGCTTTCCCAGATCAAGGAAGCGATGGACAAGAGCCTGTCGCCGGGTTCGCAGTCCTTCGAAGCCGCGCTGCTGGCGCTGGTGCAGGCGGGTCTCGTCACGCAGGAAGAGGCGTTGGCGAATGCCGACTCGGCCACCAACCTGCTGTGGCTGATGAACAATGGGCCGGGCAAGGGTTCTGAAGAGCAGAACAAGCCGGACGAGCCGCCGTCGCCGACGTTTACCGAGTTCACGCTCAACGGCTGAGCTGTGCGAATGTCGTACTGACAGTATTGCCTGATCGGATCCACAAGGTGGGCACGGGGCGCCCACCATTCAGGCCAGAGAAATTTCCTGGAAATATCAACCGAACAGGCCTCCCCCGCCTGTGCTATTCTCGCCGCTTCCCGAACCACCGCCTTACCGCAAGCTCGCTTGCCACGCATTAATTACGCCAATGAAAAAGACCCTCTACGGAATCCCCAACTGCGACACCGTCAAGAAAGCACGCACCTGGCTGGCCGAGCACGGCCACGACTTCGAGTTTCACGATTTTAAGAAGCAGGGGCTGAGCCGCGAACTGGCGGCGCGCTGGCTGGATCAGCTGGACTGGGAGGTGCTGGTCAACCGCAAGGGCATGACCTGGCGTAACCTATCGGACGAGCGCAAGGCCTCGATTACCGACAAGACCGCCGCCCTGGAGCTGATGCTGGAAAACCCGTCCGTCATCAAGCGTCCTGTCTTGGCGGGCGCCGGCCCGCTGTCGGTCGGCTTCTCCGCCGACCAGTACGCCCGCATCTTCGCGGAGGCCGCATGATCGCCAAGGCTTCGCGCACCCTCGACCTGGCCCAGGAGCTGATCGCGCTCGACTCGATCACGCCGAACGACAAGGGCTGCCAGCAGCGCCTGGCCGAGCTGCTCGCGCCGCTGGGTTTCCGCTGCGAGACCATCGCCTCGAACGGCGTCACCAACCTGTGGGCGCGCAAGGGCACGGAGTCGCCCGTACTCGTCTTCGCCGGCCACACCGACGTGGTGCCGACCGGCCCGGTCGACCAGTGGGGCTCAAGCCCCTTCGAGCCGACCGTCCGTGACGGCAAGCTCTACGGCCGCGGCGCGGCCGACATGAAGACCTCGATCGCGGCCATGGTCGTCGCCTGCGAGGAATTCGTGGCAAGCCATCCGGACCACCAGGGCTCGATCGCCTTCCTGATCACCAGCGACGAGGAAGGCCCGGCCGTGGACGGGACCGTGGTCGTCTGCGACCTGCTGGAAGAACGCGGCGAGACGCTCGACTACTGCATCGTCGGCGAGCCGACCTCGAGCCACATCCTGGGCGACATGATCAAGAACGGCCGCCGCGGTTCGCTCTCGGGCCACCTCGTCATCAAGGGCGTGCAAGGCCACATCGCCTATCCGCACCTGGCGCGCAATCCCATCCACCAGGCCGCGCCGGCACTGGCGGAACTGGCTGCCGAGGTCTGGGACGAAGGCAACGAATACTATGCGCCGACCAGCTGGCAGATCTCGAACATCCACTCGGGCACCGGCGCCACCAACGTCATCCCGGGCCACATGACGATCGACTTCAACTTCCGCTTCTCGACGGCGTCGACCGCCGAGGGCCTGGAAGCGCGCGTGCATGCGATCCTCGACCGCCACTGCCTTGAGTACGAACTGGTCTGGACGCTGTCGGGCCTGCCCTTCCTGACCCCGAAAGGCACGCTGTCGGACGCCGTCTGCAAGGCGATCTTTGACGAGACAGGGGTCACGACCGAACTGTCGACCACCGGCGGCACCTCCGACGGGCGCTTCATCGCCCGCATCTGCCCCCAGGTGATAGAATTCGGGCCTCCCAACGGCAGCATCCACAAGATCGACGAGCACGTCGAGTTGCGCTTCATCGATCCGTTGAAGAACGTCTACCGCCGCACGCTCGAGGAATTGCTTGCCCCCGGCCTGCCGGCCGCATAAAGAAAGAACACGCCATGACCACGACCACCTTCAGCACCCCGCGCGACCTGCTGCGCTACGCCGTCACCCGCTTCAACGCCGCCAAGCTGTTCTTCGGCCACGGCAGCGCCGAGGCCTTCGACGAAGCCGCCTACCTGGTCCTGCACACCCTCAAGCTGCCGCTCGACAGGCTCGATCCCTTCCTCGACGCGAAACTGCTGCCGGAGGAAGTGCTGCAGGTGCTCTCCGTCATCGAGCGCCGCGCCACCGAACGCGTGCCGGCCGCCTACATCACCAACCAGGCCTGGCTCGGCAGCTACGAGTTCTACGTCGACGAGCGCGTGCTGGTGCCGCGTTCCTTCATCGCCGAGCTGATCCCGGACCGCTTCAGCCCCTGGGTCAGCGACAGCGAGGCCGTCGAGAACGTGCTCGAACTGTGCACCGGTTCCGGCTGCCTGGCGATCATGATGGCCGACGCCTTCCCGAACGCGGTGGTCGACGCGGTCGACATCTCGAAGGACGCGCTGGCCGTGGCCGAGCGCAACATCCGCGAGTACAAGCTCGAGGGCCGCGTGAACCCGATCGAATCCGACCTGTACGAGAACGTGCCCTTCAAGAAGTACGACCTGATCGTCACCAATCCGCCGTATGTGAACGCGGCGTCAATGGCCAAGCTGCCGCCGGAATACCTGCGCGAACCGCAGATCGCCCTGCACGGCGGCGAGGACGGCATGGACCTGGTGCGCAAGATCGTGGCCGGCGCGGCCGAGCGCCTGACGCCGGAAGGCGTGCTGGTGGTCGAGATCGGCAACGAAGCCGAATTCGCCGAAGCCGCCTTCGGCCACCTCGGCCTGACCTGGCTGACCACGAGCGCCGGCGACGAGGCCGTGTTCCTGCTCACCGCCGAACAGCTCCAGAACGCATAAGAACGCACAAGAATAGCGAACAACGCATGATCCGATTCCAGAACGTCAGCCTGATGCGCGGCACCAAGCCGCTGCTGGAAGGCGCCGACCTTACCCTGAACCCCGGCGACAAGATCGGCCTGATCGGCGCGAACGGCGCCGGCAAATCCAGCCTGTTCGCGATGCTGCGCGGCGAACTGCATCCGGACCAGGGCGAGATCGATTTCCCCGCCAAATGGCGCATGGCCTACGTGGCGCAGGAAACCCCGGCGCTCGACCGGCCGGCGCTGGAGTACGCGATCGACGGCGACGTCAACCTGCGCCGCCTGCAGGCCGAACTCGAGCGGCTCGAAGCCCACCCGGACCAGGCCGCGCACGGCATGGCGCTGGGCGAGGTGCACAGCGCCCTGGCCGATGCCGACGCCTACACGGTGCAGTCGCGCGCCGAGCAGCTGCTGCTGGGCCTGGGCTTCTCGCTCGACCAGATGCAGCAGCCGGTGAAGAGCTTCTCGGGCGGCTGGCGCATGCGCCTGAACCTGGCGCAGGCGCTGATGTGCCCCTCCGACCTGCTGCTGCTGGACGAACCGACCAACCACCTGGACCTGGATGCGATCATCTGGCTCGAGGACTGGCTCAAGCGCTACGCCGGCACCCTGATCATCATCTCGCACGACCGCGATTTCCTCGATGAGATCGTCAACGTGGTCGTCCATATCGACGAGCTGAAGCTCAAGCGCTACTCGGGCAACTACAGCGCCTTCGAGCGCCAGCGCGCCGCCCACCTGGTGCTGGCCGCGGCCGCCTACGAGAAGCAGCAGCGCACCCGCGCCCACCTGCAGTCTTTCGTCGACCGCTTCAAGGCCAAGGCCACCAAGGCGCGCCAGGCGCAAAGCCGCATGAAGGCGCTGGCCAAGATGGAGGAGCTGGCCCCGCTGCGCGCGGCCGCCGAGTTCTCCTTCGAATTCCGCGATCCCGTATCGGCCCCGAACCCGCTGCTGGTGATGGAAGACGTCGACGCCGGCTACCCGATCCTCGACGCCCATGGCGACAAGGTCGACGGCAAGGTGATCGTGCGCCGCGTGAATTTCTCGCTGCAGACCGGCCAGCGCATTGGCCTGCTGGGCGTGAACGGCGCCGGTAAATCCACGCTGATCAAGACGATCGCCAACGAACTGGCGCCGCTCGCCGGCACGGCCACGCTCGGCAAGGGCCTGGTCATCGGCTACTTCGCCCAGCACCAGGTCGAGATGCTGCGCCACGACGAGTCGCCGCTGTGGCACCTGCAGAAGATTGCGCCAACCACGCGCGAGCAGGAACTGCGCAACTTCCTGGGCGGCTTCAACTTCCCGGGCGACATGGTAACCAGCCCGATCCGGCCCTTCTCCGGCGGCGAAAAGGCGCGCCTGGCGCTGGCCCTGATCGTCTGGCAGCGCCCGAACCTGCTGCTGCTGGACGAACCGACCAACCACCTGGACCTGGAGACGCGCGAGGCGCTGACGATGGCGCTGGCGCAGTTCGAGGGCACCCTGGTCGTGGTCTCGCACGACCGCCACCTGCTGCGCGCCACCACCGACCAGTTCATCATCGTCGCCGACGGCAAGCTGCAGCCTTTCGACGGCGACCTGGACGACTACAAGGACTGGCTGTTCCAGACCAAGCTGGGCAAAGGCACGGACGTCCTGCCGGCTGCGTCAACGTCGAATCAGTCTGCGGCTGCCGCTGCCGCACCGGTGCCGGCTGTCGACCGCAAGGAGCAGAAGCGCCTCGAGGCCGAAGAGCGCCAGCGCATGGCCGCCCTGAAGAAGCCGATCGAGAACCGCATCAAACGCCTGGAAGAGCAGATGGCCAAGCTGAACGCGAAGAAGGCCGAGATCGACGCGCGCCTGCTGGAGCCGGCAATCTACGAGGCGGACAAGAAGGAAGAGCTGAAGAACCTGGTCGCGGACCAGGCGTTCTGCGTGCGCGACCTTGGCGCGCTGGAGAACGAGTGGCTGGAGTTGCAGGAGCAGCTGGAGGGGTTGGCGGCTTGACTGGGTCTGCCGGTTAGTCCTCGACACTCATACGTCGTACCGCGTGGACTCGGGAGTCCACCCTACAGAACCGCTCTTCGTAGGGTGGACGCCTGTGTCCACGCGGTCTCACCATCAAATCAATCGACACATCACCGGGTCTTGTAGGGTGGGTTCTTGAACCCACCGGTTTTCCCCAGCCGATCAAAGGCGAAGCCAGGCTCACGCCACCTGCCTTGCCCCACCCCTCACCCCGCGATCGATCGACATCAGGCGATCGATATCCACCAGGATCAACCGCCGCCCGTTCGTGACGCCCAGCCCGATCAGGTAATCGATCGCGCCGCCGTCGGCGCCGGGAATCGGCGAAATCTGCTCGGGGCCCAGTCTCACCACGTCGGTGATGCCGTCGACCACCATCCCCATCACGCAGGTCGACAGTTTCAGGATGATCACGTCGGTCATCGGCGTGGTCGCCACCGGATGGCCGCAGAAGGCCGCGCGCATGTCGACGATCGGCATGATGACGCCGCGCGACACCGCCACGCCGCTGATGATCTCGCCGCCGTCCGCAAAACGCTCCAGCGACCTGAGCACGCGCAGTTCCTGCACCTTGCCGAAATCCAGCCCGTATTCGAGGCCGCCGAGCGTGAAGCTCAGGAATTCCTTGTCCGCCGGCTGCGCCGTCATTGTGTCTTTGTGCATGATGGGTCCTTTCACAAACAGACCCCATGCTAAGTCGCAGCGCCGACCCCGCTCTTGAGAGCAGTCAACATTTCCTTAAGACATTAATCCGCCTTTGCGGCGTCTCCGTTATTCCAGCGGTAGCTGCCGGCCGCCCCCGCGTACAGGACCCTGCCTTCGGCGCCGCGCAGGCGCGCCCGGATTTCGCGCGGCGCCAGGTGGTGGATGCAGGGGCCGTCCGGGTCGTAGGGCAGCGCGCGCACCTCGGTGTCGCCGCCCAGCCGGGCGATGTCGACCTGGGTGCAGCCGGCGCGTTCGGCACGCTGGGCTTCGAAGCGCGCCAGCAGCGCCTGCCCTTCCGCCAGCTCGGCCTCGAGCGACTTGCGCGCCGCCGCCACCTCGCCGATCCGCGTCAGCGCGGGGGCGAGCGCCTGGCCCATCTGGCGGAACTGCTGCGCCTGCTGCGGGTTCAGGCTGGTCTCGCCGCTGCGCACCCGCCCCGCGATCTCGAGGTACCTGCGCACTTCGGGTTCCGCGCACAGGCGCGCCAGTGCCGACTTGTGCCGCTCGATGCCCTGCCCGATCTGCGCCAGCCGGGCGCGTACCTGCACCAGCACCTCGTCGATGCGGCCGCAATCGGCAAGCAGCGCATGAACCAGCATGTCGCTGTCGCGCCATGGTGCGGCGCAGTCCATGCGCACGCGCTGCGCCGCGACCGCGCAGCCTTCGGCGCGGCCGATCGAGACCTCGTCGGCGATGATCTCGCAGTTCACGGCCTGCTCGATGCACACGCGGTTGCCCGAGACGACGCAGTTCTCGGCGCGCTGCAGGGTCACCGTGCCGGCGAGGGTCTGGATGCTTGCGCTCGAGGCCACGCCGTCGACCAGGATATCGCCCTGCTTGTTGTAGGCGCGCCCGCCGACCAGGTTGGCGCGCAGGCGCACCGTGCCGCCGCGCGAGACGATCTCGCCGTAGACGTCGGCGTGCACGGTAATGCTGGATCCCTCGATGATGCGCTTTTCCTGGACCTCGCCGAATTCCTCGTAGTCGCCGGTCAGCTGCAGGTTGCCGGTGGTCCTGGCGCTCACGCCGTCGCGGCTGACGATCTTGTCGCCGATCGCAATCCGGCCCGTCTTGCCGTCGACATCCAGGAAGCCGGTGCGGATGGCAACCAGCCAGTCGCCGCCCTCAATCCTTTCGACGCTGGTGCCGGCCCCCGCATAGGCCGCGAAATCGAGGTCGCTCGGCGCGGCCGGCTCGATGCGGATGCCCGAGATCTCGAAGCCCGGTGTGCCGGCGCGGGGCGGCAGCTTCTGCAGCAGGCGGGTGCCGGCCTTCACCTGGGGGAAGCGATTCTGGAAGCGCATCAGGTCGAGCTTGCCGTTGGCAAGCTGGCGCGGCGCGTTGCTGCGGTGGATGTCCTCGGACACCTCGATCACGCTGGCATCGATCCCCGGCTCCGGCTCCAGGCGCCGCGCGACCACGATGCGCCCCGCGTTCCCGAGCGCGATCGCGTCGCGCACCGCGGCGATGTCGATGCCGAAGCGGATCCCCTTGAGCCACATGTCGGCCACGAATTCGTCGATGTCCAGGCGCGCCGGCACTTCCGGCTCGCCGCCGGGCCCCGCCAGGTGCACCTGCTCGAAGAAGTACTCGGCTTCCCCGCCGCTGATCTTCACGGAACGGTAGAGAGCGCGGCGCTGGACGTTGAAAGGAAGGATGTCGTCGGCCAGGCGCACCAGCGGCCGGCCGGCCGGGTCGGTCGGCAGCGGCGGGCCGCTGTCGAACAGGGCCTTGATCAGGATCGGGTAATCCAGGCCACTGAAGTACTGGCCCGCGCGCAGCAGGCTGTCGACCGCCGCCAGCAGCGTCGTGCCCAGCACGGCGGAATCGGCGTAGACGCCGTCGGGGCGGCGGTCGATACAGTGTTCCGGGCCAGCGGAAGCAAACCGCGTCACCGGCGCGGGGTGAGTGGCAACAGCAGAATTGGACACGATCACGCTCCAGGAGGGGCCAGCGCGCCCGGCAAGATGCCAGGGACACAAGCGGCCAGCGTACCATGTTGTCACGTATAAATAAATATTCGTCAACAATATTTCGCAAGAAACAATCTGACTTGCGTCAACACCAATGGCGCTTTCGACGCTGTCCAGTACGCACATGCCTGGCGAGCGCCAAAGAAAAAGCCGGGCGAACCCGGCTTTCATTCACTCGCTCATGCGCTCAGCGGCGCTGGGCATTCGGATAGATGTCGATGCCCGCCTCGTTGATCTGGCGGCGCAGGTCGCGCCGCTCGTCGGGCGTGAGGCGTCCGCCGCGGCGGCCGTCGCGCATGCCCTGCTCCTGCTGCATCTGGGCGGCCTGGCGGCGCTGCTGATCTTCCATCGCGCGCTGCTGCTCGACCATGCGCTGCTCGCGCGGCTGCTCGATCTGCGGCGCCGGGGCCGGGAAACGTTCGGGGCGCATCTGCGGCGGTGGGGGCAGCTGGATATCGTCGCGGCGCCCGTGGCTCTGTGCATGCGCGGCGCCGAGGCCGACGCAGGCGAGCATGCAGACGGCGAGACCACGGCGCGCCAGGCGGGCAAGCCGCTGGCCCGGGGCCTGGCTTGCTGCATAGTTTGGTGTGAGCGCGTCTTTCATGGTGTTCCTCTTCCGCGATGCCGGATAAACAGATAAGCTTTGACTGGATAAGCTGTACTTCATGGGTTCCAGTGTATGTGGAATGCTGACCGGGTATAAGACCATTTGGGTAAAGTTTGTAACACAATGTAATGCCTTACCTGTAGGGGCCTTATTTAAAGCGAAGAGAAGTTACCATAGCGACATGAATCTGACAAACTGACCGCATATGAATACATCTTCCACCTCGAATTCCGCAGGCGCGCCCGGCACCGGCGGCCATAGCGCGAAGATCATGGTCGTCGACGACGACGTCCGCCTGCGCGACCTGCTGCGCCGCTACCTCACCGAACAGGGCTTCCAGGTCGTCACCGCCGAAAGCGCGCCGGCCATGAACAAGCTGTGGCTGCGCGAGCGCTACGACCTGCTGGTGCTGGACCTGATGCTGCCGGGCGAAGACGGCCTGTCGATCTGCCGCCGCCTGCGCGGCGCCGGCGACCAGACCCCGATCATCATGCTGACCGCCAAGGGCGAAGACGTCGACCGCATCGTCGGCCTGGAAATGGGCGCCGACGACTACCTGCCCAAGCCCTTCAACCCGCGCGAACTCGTGGCGCGCATCGGCGCGGTCCTGCGCCGCAAGGGTCCGGACGAAATCCCGGGCGCGCCGTCGGAAACCCCGCAGACCTTCGAGTTCGGCCAGTTCGTGCTCGACCTGGGCACGCGCACGCTGAAGAAGAACGGCGAGACCGTGCCCCTGACCACCGGCGAATTCTCGGTGCTGAAGGTGTTCGCGCGCCATGCGCGCCAGCCGCTGTCGCGCGAGAAGCTGATGGAACTGGCGCGCGGCCGCGAATACGAAGTCTTCGACCGCTCGCTCGACGTGCAGATCTCGCGCCTGCGCAAGCTGATCGAACCGGATCCATCGAGCCCGCTCTACATCCAGACCGTCTGGGGCCTGGGCTACGTGTTCATCCCTGAAGGACAGCCGCGCTAGTGTTCGCATCGTTTTTGCCGGCGCGCCCCGGCCGCATGCTCTGGCTGCGCAGCGGCCTGTTCTGGCGTACCTTTTTCCTGATGTCCCTGCTTACGACCCTGTCGATGGGCTCGTGGATCGGCATGCTGAACGTGTTCCAGCGCGGTCCGCAGGTGCAGCAGACGGCCGAGCTGGTGGTGTCGGTGGTGACGCTGACCAAGGCCGCCCTCACCCACTCGGCGCCCGAGGCACGGCTCGAGCTGTTGATCGAACTGGTATCGAACGAAGGCATCCGCATTTTCACCCTCGAGCCCACCGACAAGGTGGCCCCGCCGCCGGACAACCCCCTGATGCCCGACATCGCCGCCGCCGTGCGCGAAAAGCTCGGCCAGCAGACCCGCTTTTCCAGCCGCGTGAACGGCACGGCCGGCTTCTGGATCAGCTTTAATATCGAGGACGACCAGTACTGGCTGATGCTCGAGCGCGAGCGCCTGGCCGGCCTGACCCGCATCCAGTGGCTGGGCTGGGCCAGCGTGGTGGGCGTGCTGTCGCTGCTTGGCGCGGCATTCATCTCGAGCCTGATCAACCTGCCGCTGGCGCGCCTGACCGCGGCCACGCGCGCCTTCGCCAAGGGCGAGCGCCCGGCGCCCCTGCCCGAAAAGGGCCCGCAGGAGATCATCGAGGCCAACCGCAGCTTCAACCAGATGGTCGAGGACCTGGCCCAGGTCGAGAAGGACCGCGCCGTGATCCTGGCCGGCATTTCGCACGACCTGCGCACGCCGCTGGCGCGCATGCAGCTCGAAGTCGAGATGGCCGACCTGCCGGTCGAGGCGCGCGAAGGCATGCAGTCCGATATCGCCCAGATGGACGCGATCATCGGGCAGTTCCTCGACTACGCCAAGCCGACCGAGGCCGCGACCTTCGTGCCGGTGGACCTGTCAGGCCTGATCGCCGACAGCGCCATGCACGCGGCGCGCATGCCCGACGTGCGCGCCAGCACCGACATCACGGAAGGAATCCGCGTGCTGGGCAACGAAACCGACCTGCGCCGCGTGATCAACAACGTGGTCGAGAACGCGCGCCGCTACGCCAGGACGCCCGGCAAGGACGTCACCGAGATCGATTTTTCCTGCCACGTGCGCACCATGCCGCAGGGCCGGCGCGCGGTCGTCGAGATCGCCGACCACGGTCCGGGCGTGCCGCCCGACCAGATCAACCAGCTGCTGAAGCCCTTCACGCGCCTGGACACGGCGCGTGGCCAGGCCAACGGCGCGGGTCTAGGCCTCGCGATCGTCGAGCGCGTGGTCACCCGCCACAACGCCGAACTCACGGTGCGCAACCGCGAAGGCGGCGGCCTGCTGGTGCAACTGGCGCTGCCGCTGGCTTCCTGAATTCCTTATCCATCCGATGACCATGAACGATACCCTGCAATACGGCGACGTCGAACAGGCCGCCGCGCGCCTGGCGGGCGCCGCCCACCGCACGCCTGTCCTCACCTCCTCCACCTTCGACGCCCGCACCGGCGCCCAGGTCTTCTTCAAGTGCGAGAACTACCAGCGCATGGGCGCCTTCAAGTTCCGCGGCGCCTATAACGCCATCGCGCGCTTCACCGACGCACAGCGCGCCGCCGGCGTCCTGACCTTCTCCTCGGGTAATCACGCCCAGGCCATCGCCCTGTCGGCGCGCCTGGCGGGCATCCGCGCCACCATCATCATGCCGAAGGACGCGCCAGCCCTGAAGGTGCAGGCGACGAAAGAATACGGCGGCGAAGTGATCTTCTACGACCGCTATACGGAAAACCGCGAGGAAATCGGGCGCCGCCTGGCCGAGGAGCGCGGCATGACCCTGATTCCCCCCTACGACCATCCGGACGTGATCTGCGGCCAGGGCACGGCGGCGAAGGAACTGTTCGAGGAAGCGGGCGAACTCGATGTGCTCCTGGTGCCGCTCGGCGGCGGCGGCCTGCTGGCCGGCAGCGCGCTGGCGGCCATGGGCCTGTCGCCCTCGTGCAAGGTGATCGGCGTCGAGCCGGAAGCCGGCAACGACGGCCAGCAGTCGCTGCGCAAGGGCGAAATCGTCCACATCGGCGTGCCCGACACGATCGCCGACGGCGCCATGGTGACCCACATCGGCGGGCACAATTTCGAGGTGATCCGCCGCCGCGTCGACGACATCGTCACCGTCAGCGACGCCCAACTGGTCGACACCATGAAGTTCTTCGCCGAACGCATGAAGATGGTGGTCGAGCCGACCGGCTGCCTGGGCGCCGCGGCCGCGCTGCACGGCGCCTATCCTGTCGCCGGCAAGCGCGTCGGCGTCCTGATCAGCGGCGGCAACGTCGACCTGTCGCGCTTTGCCCAGCTGGTGGGCGCCTGATGGAATTCATCCAATCGAGCGAGCTGCCGGCGCCCGCCGGGCATTATTCGCAGGCGGTGGCGGCCGGCGGCCTGGTCTTCCTGTCGGGCATCCTGCCGGCGCGCGCCGACGTCGAGCCGGACAGCGACTTCGAGGCCCAATGCGCTTCGGTCTTCGAGCAGTGCGAAAAGGTCTTGCGCGCGGCCGGCTGCGGCCTGAACGACGTGGTGCAATGCACGGCCTACCTCGCCGGCGTCGAGCATTGGCCGGCCTTCAATACCTGTTACGCCGGTGTCTTCGGCGACCACAAACCGGCGCGCGCGGTGGTGCCGGTGCCGGCCCTGCACTACGGTTTCCTGGTCGAGGTGCAACTGGTGGCGCAGCGGCCGGGCTAACTGAAGAGTGGTTTTTTTGATAATGACCCGCACAGGGTGAGGCACCGAACAGAGGCAGCCAGCCTCGGCCAGGAAAATGGCTCCATCGAACAAGGAGCCAACCATGAAACGCCTGGCCTCTCAACTCAGCCTGATACTTGCGGCGGTTGCCGCCCTCCCCGCCGCGCAGGCGGGCACCGAAATCCTGAAATGCGTGGACAGCGCCGGCAACGTGACGCTGTCCGACCAGCCCTGCCAGGGCGCAGCGCGCGTGACGCGCATGTCGATTGGGTCGACGTCCGAATCCACCTCGTACGGCAGCTCCGGCACCGCCTCGGCCACCGCCTCGGGTGGCCCGTCCGGCACGGAGCCACAGGCAGTGCCGCTCCAGCGCTACGCCGCCGCCCCGAGAATGCAGCAGCAGCACGACTGGCGCCCGCGCCTGCCGGCGCGCGACCGTCCGCTGGCGCGCGACGTCGCCACCCTGAAGGCGGCGCGTGCGCAAATGATGCTGCTCGACGGGAACCGCCAGCAGCCGCAACTGGCGACGATCCAGTAGAGTGGGCGCTCCGTGCCCACCGGATCAATGAACAGACGCGATGCTCGGAAGCGTCAACGGGACGCATGCTTTCGGTGGGCACGGGTGAACTGACCCCAATAAGTTAGACACAACTTATTGGGGTGATATGGGTAAGCACACGGAGCAGTTCAAGATAACGGTTGTCCAGGACTATTTGTCTGGTCGGGGAGGCTACCGGGCTGTGGCTCAGCGCCATGGCATGGCCAATCGCTCGCTGGTGGAGCGCTGGGTAACAGCGTATCGACTGCATGGGGATGCTGGACTGCGCAAGAAGCGGAGCAGATATACGGCCGCATTCAAGCTGTCGGTACTACAGTACATGTGGGAAAATCGCCTTTCGATCACCCAGACCGCTGCCCGGTTCGATATCCGCGGTCATTCGACGGTAGGAGTCTGGGAGCGTGCCTATCAAGAAGGGGGGAGCGAGGCATTGGCTCGCCCTCCAACAAGCAGATCCGAGAAGATGATCATACCGACGACAAAGCCGGAAGTAGCGCATGAAGACAAGCGTAGCCGCGAAGAATTGCTGGCCGAGTTGGAGTACCTGCGGATGGAGAACGCCTACCTAAAAAAGTTGAGAGCCTTAGTTCAGGCAAGGCAGGAAGCGGAGTCTGCGAAAAAACCCAAGCGGTCCAAGAACTAAGGCAGCAATATCGACTCGACGGTCTGCTCAAGCTGGCAGGACTTCCTCGAAGCTCGTTCTATTACCGGCTCAAAGCGCAAGCTGCCGATGACAAGTACGGACAATTGAAAGCGACGATCAAGGACGTATTCGAGCGCCACAAGGGACGTTATGGTTACCGCCGTGTGACCTCAGCCATTCGCCAGCTTGGCGAACGCATCAATCATAAAACCGTACAGCGTTTGATGGGGCAACTGAAGTTGAAGTCCCTGGTTCGTCCCAAGAAATACAAGTCTTTCAAAGGCGAAGTGGGCAAGACGGCGCCGAACGAATTGCAGCGCCGGTTCGAAGCAAAGGCGCCAAAGCAGAAATGGGTGACCGACATCACCGAGTTTCATGTCGCAGGTGAAAAGCTTTATTTGTCGCCTGTGCTCGACCTATACAATGGTGAGATCATCGCTTTCGAAACGAACAGGCGCCCTCGGTTCGAACTGGTGACATCCATGCTGACCAAGGCATTTTCAAGACTTGGCCCGGAGGACAAACCAATGCTCCACTCCGACCAGGGATGGCAATACCGCATGCCCGCTTATCAACAGGCACTGACCGAGCATGGGATCGTGCAGAGCATGTCGCGCAAGGGTAACTGTCACGACAATGCGGCCATGGAAAGCTTCTTTGCCGTGCTCAAGACCGAGTTCTTCTACTTGGAAAAAATCACCAGCATCGATCAGCTGGAAGCTGGGATTGATGAGTATATTCGCTACTACAACAATGACCGCGGCAAGCTCAGACTCAACGGGCTGAGCCCTGTACAATTCAGGACTCAGCAATTGGCAGCATAGATCAACTGTCCAACTTTCTGGGGTCAGTTCAGGGGTGCCCACCCTACGAAAAACGGCGGCCCCGTCCTCAGTACGACCGCATGATCCCGTGCAGGTCGAGCGCGCCGGCGCTGCCCAGCGTCGGCAACATCTCCAGCAATTCCTGATCCTCGATGAAGCCGGCCGCCGAGCTGGCCGCAAGGATCTTTTCCGGCGACTGCGAGCGCGCCACGGCCCAGCCCTGCACGTAGTCGACCCCGATCTCCGCCAGGGTCTGCACCGTGGCCGCGTCCTCGGCCCATTCGGCAATCGTCTTCATGCCCAGGTTCACCGCCAGGTTGACGATGGCTTCGACGATGGCGACATTGGCCGGGTGGGCGTTGATGTTGACGATGAAGTTGCCGTCGATTTTCAGCACGTCGGCCGGCAGTTCCTTCAGGTAGGAGAAGGAGGTGTAGCCGGCGCCGAAGTCGTCCAGCGCCACCTTGACGCCGAAATTGCGCACCTGGTCGATGAAGCGGCGCGTGTTGTCGAGGTCGTGCAGTGCCACGCTTTCGGTGATTTCCATGCACAGGCGGCTGGCCACGTGCACGTGGCGCGCCAGGATCTCGAGCGTGTCCTGCACGAAGCGCTCGTCGTTCAGCGATGCGCCCGACAGGTTCATGCAGACGAAGCGGGTATTCGGCAGGCGCCCGGCGTTCTCGGCGATCCAGCCGAGCGTGGTGGCCAGCACCCAGCGGTCGATCACGCCCGCGCGCCCGCACTTCTCGGCCGCGCCGATCAGCGGGCCGGCCGGCATCACGCGGCCGTCGCTGCCGCGCATGCGCAGCAGCACCTCGAAATTCAGGGACTCTTGCGGGGACTTGAGCGACATGATCGGCTGCATCTCGATGAACAGGCCCTCGGTCGCGCCCGGCCCCTGCAGCTTGGCGACCAGGTTCAGCTCCGCCTCGCGCTCATGGAAGGCGCGCGCGTTGCGCTCGTAGACCACCAGGCCGTCGCTGGCATCCTTCGCTTCGCGGCAGGCGCGGTCGGCGGTCGAGATCGCGTCCTTCATCGGCATCCCGTTCGATACCTCGATCAGGCCGACCGAACCGCGCACGTGGAAGGCCTTGTCGCCGACCCGGTAGGGTGTGCTGCCGATGCGCTCGACGATGCCGCGGCAGATCAGCGAGGCCAGCGGGATCGCGGTGTCGGGCATCACGATCACGAATTCGTCGCCGCCGACACGGCCGATCTGCTGGCCGCCGGCCAGCATCATCGCCATGCGCTCGCATACCTGCTTGAGCACCTCGTCGCCGGCGGCGTGGCCGAACAGGTCGTTGATCAGCTTGAAGCGGTCGAGGTCGATGTAGGCCAGGGACAGCGGTTTGCCCGCGGCCAGCGTGACCGCCGCGTTCTCGAAGCTTTTCTCGATGCCGCGGCGGTTGAAGACGCGGGTCAGCGGATCGTTGTTGGCCATGAACTGCAGCTGCTTGGTGGCCTTGGTCTTTTCGGTGATGTCTTCCAGCACGCCCTCGATGCGGCCATGGGCCAGGGTCGCGCGCACCAGAAAACGGCGCTCGCCTTCGCGGCTGGCGATCTCCATCTCGACATTGGTCGCGACATGCACCTGCTCGCGCAGCTGGAACCAGCTTGTCTCGTCGAAGAACTGCTGCCACAGCGTGCGGGTGGAGACCGGCGCTTCGCAATCGAGCATGCGGCACAGCGCCGGGTTGGCCGACAGGAAGACGCCATGCAGGTCGAGCGTGAAGAGGCCGACCGGCATCGCCTCGTAGGCATGCTCGAGCTCAGCCTGGACCGCGATGCGCTTCTGGGTTTCCAGACGCATCTGCTCGGCCACGGCCAGCGCCGCCAGCAGGCTGGACGCGAGAGCGGCCGTGACGCTGTTGACGACCCCCAGCATCTCGCGCAGGCCCAGTGCAGCGGAAATGACTTCGGCCAGGGTCGACAGGAAGGTGACGGCAAACGAGGCCGCGAACCACATCGCCACCCTTGCCTGGTTATGGCGCATGACACCGAACAGGCCCAGGGTCATGAGGGCCAGGCCGGGTGCGACCAGCAGCCACATCGCCGGCAGGTAGATCCCGAAAGGCATCAGGATCGCCATCGGCAACAAGGCCAGGCACAGCACCTGGGCCGCCCGCAGCGGCGTCGCCAGGCGGGTGCGCACCAGTTCCGCCCCGAACAGCTTCATGTACAAGGTCATCGTGGCAATGCCATACAGGGCCGTGGTGATGGCGCGGCTCGGCGCCAGCCAGTCCTGGGGCAGCTCCTGGCCCAGCCACTGGATGTCATAGCCTGCCGAGATGGCGCCGACGCGCAGGTTCAAGGTCAGCCAGACCGCGAACAGCAGGTACAGCAACTGCCGGTTGATCAGGGCCGTAATCAGGATGAACAGGCTCAGCACGATCATGCCGCCGTCGAGCAGGCCCGACTTGCGGTGGAACTGCTGGATCGAGAGCGTCATCTCGCCGGCCGGCCACTGCAGCGCGCTGACGCGCGCAGGGCCCGTGAAGTGCCCGCGGCATATCACCTCGGCCGGCATGAACCGCGGTCGCAGGAGGAAGCCGGCCTTGGCGGCCGACATCGCGCCGCTTGCAGACTCGTGCGAGGCGCTGCCCAGCGATTGCAGGGTGGCGCCATCCCAGCAGGCGATGTCGATCCCATGGCGCGAGGGAAATTCGATGACCTGGGGGGCGTCGCCCTGGCCATGGGTATGCACCGCCAACCAGAGCGGCGCTTCCGAGAGATGGGTGTCGTAGCGCTCGACGCCTGGCACCCGGGCCAGCGCGCTCAGCGCGGCGTGCGGCGTCAGGGGACCGTCATGCTCGGCCAGCACGCGCAGCGGCAGCGTGATGTCGCCGCTGGTCACGTAATGACTGTTCCAGGACAGCAGCGCCAGCACCGATACCAGCGCCACGCCGATCGGCACCAGGTAGACCGAAAGCAGGCGCATCGCTGCCGCCAACAGGCGGTCGAAAGATGCGAAAGTCGGTTCTTGGTCGGGCGCGGACGGCTGGGACATAGGCTGCTTTAATCGGACTGACGAATGCCAGCCTGCTGCCGGCGTGATTCAGGCCGTAAGGATACAAGCTGCAGACGATGCCGTCATGCAATTTTTTTCAGGCCGGGGTCAGTTGTTCCAAGTGAGCAGGAAACGAGGGGCGAACCGGGGCCGGTGTGGCCTTGGTGCCACGCTGGGCATCGCCCGCCACCGCGACGCCGACATCGATGTCCGGATGATGGGTGTGACGGAAGAACTTCAGCAGCGGATGCTTGGCGGCGTTCCAGCGCGCCTCGCCGGTGGCGATCTCGAACGCCATCACGCGGTGCGGGATATTGCCGGCGTGGCGCAGCGGCACCATTTCCTTTTCGCCGAACACGTCGGTGAACATCAGCTGTTCGTACTGGCGGTCGACCGGGCTGCGGCCGGCGATCACGGCGTATTCGATGCCGGCCTTCTCGAAGTACTCGAAGAAAGCCTTCACCAGCGCGACCTTCACGATATGGCCGACGCGGCCTTCACCCACGCCCAGGCGCTCGACTTCGCCCAGGCTGCGGCCCTGCAGCCAGTGCGGCAGCACCACCGACTCTTCGATATGCAGCGGATGATGCTCGTTGGTGCGGATGCGCGCGGTGCCCAGCGGCGAACCGTCGAGCTTGGACTCGGCCAGGAGAACGACAGTGTCCTCTTCGTAGTCGCAGGCTTCGGGCAGGGCCAGCGAACGGGCAAACTCGGGGACGTGGCGCGCATACGCGGCGTGGCGGATCGCAACCGCCTTCTTCAGGCTTTCCTCGTTCTCGACCCGGCGGATCGTGAACGGCAGGCGCTCGGTAGACATTTCCGGACGCGAGGTGGGGGCGGTGAAGATGGCGGAGTTGCGCATTTCCATGACGGACATTCCTTGATTGAAAGTTGACTAACAGCATTAATGTTGACCATTATCAATCTTTCAAAAGAATGTTAAACGCTGATGAGACGTGTTTTTTGCCTTCTATTCATCGTTCTGCACGGGCGTGCTAATTTTTTGGCTCGGCGGCGCTGCCCTTCCTACTCCATGAAACGCGCCGTGCCCGAGACCCGGATCGAGCCGCCGGCGTCTGCACCGATGTCGGCGCGCAGGCGCGAGCGCATACCCATGTCTTCGCCCTGCACCACGTCGATGTGGCCGCCGTGCGGCCAGCCCAGGTCGCGCAGGTAGCCCGCCAGCGCGGCCGTGCCGGCGCCGGTGGCCGGATCCTCGTACACGCCGCCGGCGGCGAAGGGATTGCGGGTATGGAAGAGCGTGTCGGACTCGGCCCAGGCCAGCACGACGGTGACGATGCCGAGTTCGCGCATGAAGCGCCGTCCCGCATCGAGTTCGTAGCGCATCGCCGCCAGCAGTGCGCGGCTCTTCAGCGCCAGCACCAGGTGGTCGGCGCCGCCATGGGCCAGGGCCGGGGGGATGCGCGGGTCGAGGTCTTCCTCGCGGTAGCCGAACAGCGCCAGCGCGCGTTCGACCACCTCATGCGGCGCCGGCCTGCTGCGCGTCGGCGGCGACTGCAGCGCGCCTGATACCAGGGGCGCGGCTTCAGTGCCGCCACGCCTGCCTTCGACCGTGATGCGGGCGTCGTTCAGGCTCAGGGCGAACACACCGTCGCCCCGGCTGGCCGCGAGCGCCGCGCCCAGGGCGATGGTTGCGTGGCCGCAGAACGGCACCTCGGCCTCGGGCGAGAAATAACGCACCCGGTAGCCGCCCTCGTCCAGAGGCGCGGCGAAGGCGGTCTCGGAGAAACCGACCTCGTGGGCGATGCGCTGCATCTCGGCCTCGGGCGGATGGGCGGCGCCGATCCACACGCCGGCCGGGTTGCCGCCTTCGGCCCCGTCGGAAAAAGCGGCGATGCGCTGGACCTCGGCGGCGTTCATGGGCGGACCTCCACACGCTTGCTGGCCGCGATCCGGCCGGATTCACTGGATTGTTTTGATTGCATGTTTCCGTGCGGCAAATATTTGCTTATTTAATTAGATGGCAGGCGGCCCATACGAAGGCGCCGCCCGGCTGTCAGGGGTAGCGCACCGGTCGCCCTGGCGTCTCGGGCAAGGGGATGAATTCGGTTTCCCCAGGCACCTGCGGGAAGGCGCCGGCGCGCCAGTCCTGGCGCGCCTGCTCGATGCGCTCTTCCGAACTGGCGACAAAGTTCCATGACAGGTAGCGCGGCCCGTCCATCGGCTCGCCGCCGAGCAGCATGGCGCGCGTCGGTCCCGGGCCGGGCGCGGACAGGACCACCTCGGCCTTCGGCTTGAGCACGACCAGCTGCCCGGCCTCGAACACGCCGTCGCGGCCGAGGTCGAGCCGGCCTTCGACGATATACAGGGCCTGCTCGTGGTACTCGGCCGGCATGGCGATGCGCGCGCCGGCCTGCAGGTTCAGGTCGACGTAGAACATGTCCGAATGGGTGGGCACCGGGGCCCGCTTGCCCCAGTAGCTGCCGGCGACCACGCGCGCGCTGACGCCGCCGTCCTCGATGAAGGGCAATTCGCCGGCGCCGACGTGGGCGAAGCCCGGGTCGACTTCCTCCTGGGCGCGCGGCAGGGCCACCCAGCATTGCAGGCCGAACAGGTCGGAGGCCCCGGCGCGGCGCTCGGCGGCGGTGCGCTCGGAATGGACGATGCCGCGTCCCGCCGTCATCCAGTTCACCTCGCCCGGCTTGATCGGCTGCACGCTGCCCAGGCTGTCGCGGTGCAGGATCTCGCCGCTGAACAGGTAGGTGACGGTGGCCAGGCAGATGTGCGGATGCGGCCGCACGTCCAGGCCCTGGCCGGCGTCGAAGACGTGGGGGCCCATCTGGTCGAGGAAGACGAAGGGGCCGACCATGCGGCGCTGGCGGCTGGGCAGCGCGCGGCGCACCTTGAAGCCGTCGCCGAGGTCGTGCGTGGGCGGCACGACGACGATGTCGATGTCGTGCATGCCTCTGTCGTGGTCAAGGGTATCCAAGCTTGCCTCCTGGTCTGGCCGGCACGGGGCCGGCGGGTAAATGGCGCGTGCCCGTACTTGCCGGGTTCCCTGCGCAGTCTACGTGGCCCCGCGCTCTTGTGCAAATGCTCACATTTATGGCTGAGCTGAGGCCGCCATGCTCGGGTATAATGTCGGCACCCATTGGGGAGTAGCCTGCTTCGTCCCAGGAAGTTCCCGTATCAACATACTCGGCCAGCATGTCAGCGCCGTGGTACGGGCAGCCGGCAGCGCAGCGTCCGCGTTACGTTCGGTTGGCAAGACCTTTGGCAAGTCCGCGTGCGTGTCCGGGCCGCGCGGGCCTGCCTTTGCGTTCGCCCGGCAACGAGACCCCGATGAATTTCGCCGCAACCGCTTCCCTCGCCTTCGCCATGTCCACCGATGCTTTCGCCGCCGCCGTCGGCAAGGGCGCCGCATTGCAACGTCCCCAATTGCGCGAGGCCTTGCGGACCGGCCTGATCTTCGGCGTCATCGAGGGCCTTACGCCCCTGCTCGGCTGGGCCCTGGGCCAGGCCGCCGCGCCCTACGTCCAGGCCTGGGACCACTGGATCGCCTTCGTACTGCTGGGCCTGCTCGGCCTGCGCATGATCCGCGAAGGCTGCAGCGCGCCCGAGCTCGAGGAAGAGCGGCCCTCGAGCCACTCGTTCTGGCGCCTGGCGATCACCAGCGTGGCCACCAGCATCGACGCCCTGATCGTCGGCGCCGGCCTGGCCTTCATCGACGCCAACATCTTCGTCACCGCGGCCGCGATCGGCTTTGCCACCTTCCTCATGGTGACCATCGGGGTGATGCTGGGCCGTGGCCTGGGCGCGCTGGCCGGCAAGCGCGCCGAACTGGCCGGCGGCGTGGTCCTGATCATCATCGGCAGCGCCATCCTCTACCAGCACCTGAGCGCCGCGGCGGCCTGAGGCCAGCCGGCGGGCCAGTGAGGCTGGACGGGTCGCGCCAGCCTCAGCCCGCCCTGCCCATGCCGCAGGAAAACGGCCGGCGCCTCAGGCGCATTCGCGCTTCATCGCCTCTTCCATCTCTTCCGGCGAGACGTCGCGGATATGCTGGGCCAGCGACCAGCGGTGCCCGAAGGGGTCGTCGAGCTGGCCGTAGCGGTCGCCCCAGAACTGGTCGGCCAGTTCCATGCGCACCTTGGCGCCGGCGGCCACGGCGCGCTCCCAGAGCGCGTCGACATTCGGCACCGACAGGTGGATGGTGACGGGCGAGCCTTTCAATGCCAGCGGACCGAGCGAGCCATAGTCGGGAAATTCGTCGGCCAGGAACAGGGGCGAATCGCCGATGCGCAGCATCGCGTGGCCGATCTTACCGTCGGGCATGGGCATCGCCATCACTTCCTCGGCGCCGAAGGCCTTCTTGTAGAACTCGATGGCCTCGCGGCAGTTGGCACAGACCAGGTGCGGGGTGATGGTGTGCATGCCCTCTTCGACCGGCTTGACTTCCGAACTCATGATGCGCTCCTTTCAGGATGGGTGACCGTGATGGGTTCTTGTACTGCTACTGCTCTATTGAGGGTAATCCCGGCATGGAGTTCATGCAACAAACGGCTGTGCTGCGCTGCGCCAAACGGACGCGGCGGGTACTTGCAGCGTGTTCGGTTTCCGGAGGGGTAATCAGGATTCTCGTCAGGGTCGCACGATCATGGACCCGGGCCGTCCGCCTGTTGTCGGTCGACGGTGAGCCGAACGACGATCTGCCATAAGCGAGCAAGGTCGTCGGGGAAAGTACTCAGCTCATGCAGCAGGCTGTTTGCGAAAACAGTCGCTATCTTGGTGAGCAGACGATGACCTTAGGTCCGCTAGTACGTGTGTCGACGGAAAAGACCGGGCCTTGCCAGTGTTCGTTGTTCAGCGTTGCCATATGATGCGTCGCCGGCCAGACTTCATCCAACAGTGCTGCCCAAAAGCGCCGGGCAGCTTCGTTTTTCTCGAGGACGCGGATCTCCCAGTTTGCCGGAGACATCTCCATGATCGTTTGAGCGGCGTGTCTACCGACGCCTCGCCTGCGGTACTTTCGAACCACGAAGAATTCGAAGATGGCACGCGTGTTTCCGTGGGTGATTACATCGTCATTCGTCAGCGCGAAACCCGCCCACTTACCGTCAACTGTGATGACATATGCCGACCATGTTGGGTTGATCCAGAAGCAGTCCAGATCGTGGTAGCCATATTGGCCATGTTCATCCAAATCAGCCCCGTTGATTTCAGAAAAATCATGCTGGTATAGCTCCAGCAAATTTCTGACTATCGGGCGTTCGCCAATATGGGCGAGTCGGATTTCAATCATCATGCGTCAATCAAGATCAGGGGTGTATCTGGGGTGACACGCTACCGCTTCGGAGGGAAGGAAGTGTTTCGCGACTGACCGCTACTGGCCCCAAAGCAGCCGTTCGGCGTTGCAAGTTCGCAGTGAACCAGCAGGCTATCTTACTTGGTAGCTGGTAATGTCGTCGATGGATTCGATAAGGACTTCACGGCCATTCTCGAATTCAAACAGCACGCCGGCTCCACGCTCTCTGGACAGTGTTTTGTACGACTTGAGTTCGACACCGATCAGCCCACTAGCCCCCACATCAACCTGAGGATAATTCCATCCTTCCTCATCGACGGCCCACGGCTCCGGCTGTGTGGGCCAGATCCGCCAGTGCACGGTGCCAGGATCGAAACTCAAACTGTGCCATATGCCACCGAACTTCAGGTACGTCACATTTGCTGTGGCAATCAATTCGCCTTTGAACTCGTAACCTTGGCAGATAAAGCCTTCACATATTCTTCCTTCAATTGCGGGAGGCTTTCCGTTGAATTCGAAAACCATTGTGTTTCCCCTCAGCGATGTGTCGCAGTGGATGGCCCACGAACGAACCATCTGGTGATGACTGCTTTTGGCCTATTGTGTTGAAAAAGTCGAGTGGCAACGATTTCGCGAGGTCTCAGACATCCAACGGTTCCACGATCGTTCAATAGCGGCGGTTCTTGTCAGTCCAGGCCGCCAGGATTTCTGCCCAGAGGCCAACGTCGCCGAGTTTTTCAACACAATCGGCCTATTGCAGACATCGAAATCATCCAGTATACGGCGTTGTTGCTCTCAGAACAAGCAAACGGTCTTGTCAGGCGCTTTTACTCGTCCAGCACTGTCGCCAGCTCACGCGCCAGGAAGTCGACCAGCGCCGCCACCCGCGGCGCCAGCGCGCCCTGCCTGTAGAACACCGCCCATACCGGCTGCGACCAGGGCAGCGCGGCGTCCGCCAGCACCGGCACCAGGCGTCCCGCCGCCAGGTCGGCGCGGGTGAGGAAGTCCGAGAGCGAGGCGATGCCGGCGCCGGACAGGGCCAGGTGGCGCACCGTCTCGCCGCTCGATGCCGTGACCGCCGGCGCGATCGTGTAGCCCTCGGCGCCATCGTGGCGCAGCGGCCAGGTATTCAGCGATGCCGGCGCCGAGAAGCCCAGCAGGCGGTGCTGCGCCAGCTCGGCCACGCTGGCCGGGGCGCCGTGGCGCTCAAGATAGGCGGGCGCGGCCAGCACGCGGATGCGGCTGGTGCCCAGGCGCCGCGCGTTGAGCGTCGAATCGGGCAACTGGCCGATGCGGATCGCCACGTCCGCCCTTTCCTCGATCAGGTCGACGACGGTCTCGCCGCTGGTCAGTTCGAGCTGCACCAGGGGATAGGCGTCGAGGAAGGCCGGCACCAGGGGCGCCAGCAGGTGGTCGAGCGCCGGCGTGGCCGCGTTCACCCGCACCAGGCCCGAGGGCTGGGAACGGCGCGCGGCCGCTTCCGCCTCGGTGTTGGCGAGGTCGGCCAGCAGGCCGCGGGCACGCTCCAGCAGCCAGGCGCCCTCGTCCGTGAGCTGCAGGCGGCGCGTGGTCCGGTGCAGCAGGGTCAGGCCCAGGTGTTTTTCCAGGCGCGCGATGGTGCGCGACACGCCCGAAGGGGTCTGGCCCAAGCGCTCGGCCGCACCGGAAAACGATCCCGCATCCATGACTGCGGAGAATGCAATCAAGGCCTCTACGTCTATCATTCGTGACTCCCAGTCAAAAGTGTATTGTACGGCAAAGGATTTTTCCGCAGCCGCGAATCGCTCACACTGCAGCCTTTCTTTTCACGGAAGGCTCTTACCATGCCACTCGCACTATGGGCGCTCACGCTGAGCGCCTTCGCCATCGGAACGACGGAATTCGTGATCGTCGGCCTGATTCCCGACGTCGCCGCCAGCCTCGGCGTCTCCTTGCCTTCGGCCGGCCTGCTGGTCAGCCTGTATGCACTCGGTGTCGCCGTCGGCGCCCCGGTGCTGACCGCCCTCACCGCACGCGTGCCGCGCAAGCGCCTGCTGATCGGCCTGATGCTGCTGTTCACCGCCGGTAACCTGGTTGCTTCCGTCGCGCCCGGTTATGCCGCCCTGATGGCTGCGCGCGTGCTCACCGGTCTCGCCCACGGCGTCTTCTTCTCGATCGGCTCGACCATCGCCACCAGCCTGGTGCCGAAGGAAAAGGCGGCGCGGGCAATTGCCCTGATGTTCACGGGTCTCACCGTGGCCCTGGTGACCGGCGTGCCGCTGGGCACCTGGATCGGCCAGCAGTTCGGCTGGCAGTCGACCTTCCTTGCCGTCGCCCTGCTCGGCGTGATCGCGATGATCGGCAGCGCCATCCTGGTGCCGAGCAACATCGGCGGCGCCAAGCCGGCCAGCCTCGCGGCCCAGTTCGCGGTGCTGAAGAAGCCGCGCCTGCTGCTGGTGTATGCCATCACCACGCTCGGCTATGGCGGCTCCTTCGTCGCCTTCACCTATCTCGCCCCGATCCTGCAGGACGTGGCCGGCTTTGCCGCCTCGAGCGTCGGCCTGGTGATGCTGGTGTATGGCGTGTCCGTCGCGGCCGGCAATATCTGGGGCGGACGCCTGGCCGACCGCAAGGGCCCGGTGCGCGCCCTGCAGATCGTGTTCGCCCTGCTCGCCGCCGTGCTCGCCGTACTGACCTTTACCGCGCCGCATCCGGTGCTGGTGGTCGCCACCGTGCTGGCCTGGGGCGCGGTCGCCTTCGGCAACGTGCCCGGCCTGCAGCTCTACGTGGTGCAGCGCGCCGAGAAGGATGCGCCGCAGGCGCTGGACATGGCATCCGGCCTGAACATCGCCGCCTTCAATCTCGGCATCGCCCTCGGCGCTTGGGGCGGCGGCCTCATCGTCGAGAACCTCGGCCTGATGGCCACGCCGCCGATCGGCGCGGCGGTCGTGGCCGGCGCCCTGGCCTTGACCACGCTGGCCGGCCGCCTCGACCGGCGCGACGCCAGCCGTGCTTCCCGGCCGCAGGCGCAGCGTGAAGCGGAACTCGTTTAATTCAACACAAAAAGGACATCACATGAGCAAACAAATCAACATGCCCCACATCGGCGCAGGCACCTTCCGCCTGCAGGGCCAGCAGGCCATCGACAGCGTCGCCAACGCCCTCGACCTCGGCTACCGCCACATCGACACCGCCCAGATCTACGGCAACGAGGCCGAGGTCGGCCAGGCCCTGGCGGACAGCGGCGTGCCGCGCGGCGAGGTCTTCGTCACCACCAAGATCTGGACCGAGAACCTGTCAGGCGGTGCGCTGATCCCCAGCCTGGAAGAGAGCCTGGACAAGCTGCGCGTCGACCAGGTCGACCTGACCCTGATCCACTGGCCCTCGCCCGGCGCGGCGGTGCCGGTGGCAGAGTCGATGCGCGCCCTGATGGAAGCACGCGAGCGCGGCCTGACCCGCGCGATCGGAATCTCGAACTTCACGATCCCGCTGATGGTCGAGGCCATCGACGCGGTCGGCGCAGCGAACATCGCCACCAACCAGGTCGAGCTCCACCCCTACCTGCAGAACCGCGCGGTGGCCGCCTTTGCGCGCGAGCACGGCATCCACGTCACGGCCTACATGCCGCTCGCCTACGGCAAGGTGCTGAGCGACCCGGTCATCCTGGCCATCGCCGAGCGCCTGGCGGCGACGCCGGCCCAGGTGACGCTGGCCTGGCTGCTGGACAAGGGCTATGCCGTGATCCCGTCCTCGACCCGGCGCGCCAACCTCGCGAGCAACCTGGCATCAGGCCGCATCACGCTGGACGCGACGCACATCGCGGCCATCGACGCGCTCGAGCGCGGCGAACGCCTGGTCAGCCCCGACTTTGCGCCGCAGTGGGACTGAGTCCTCTTACGCATCGAGCTCCGGATAGCGCCGGAAGATCCCTTCCTCGTTGAACGGAATGCGCCTGCCTGAAGCGAGGTAGGCAGCGATCCGCGGCCGGACGGCCACGCGTTGCCTCAGCGCGTCGAGTTGGGGATGGCGTTTCAGCTCCCGTCCGGTTGCCTTGGGAAAGGCGTAGTCCAGGCCTTCGAGCACCTGGAACAGCGACAGGTCGGCGTAGGTCAGCTGCGGCCCCAGAAGGTAGTCCTGCTGCCCCAGCACGCGCGCGAAGTAGCCGAGGAACTTGGGGATGCGCTGCGCCGTGAATTCCCGGGCGCGGCGCAGCGCCTCGGCTTTCTGGTCTTCGTAGTAGAGCGAAGCGCCGACCGGATGGTGGGTCTCGTGGGCTTCGCCGACCAGGTCGGCAATCGTCAGCTGCAGCTGGTGGGTCCAGATCCGGCCCGCCGGGTCGCTTGGCGCCAGGCCGTGGCGCTCGCCGAGGAACATCAGGATCGCGGCCGTCTGGCCGATGGTCATGCCGTCGACCCGCAGGAAAGGCGGCGCGAAAGCGGGCCGCGCGTCTTCCTTCAGCGCCGCCATCAGCTTCTCCATGCCTTTCAGTCCGCGCGCCACGTCGACATAGTCGACGCCCGCCTCCTCCAGCGCCAGCCGGACGAATTCGCCGCGGCCCTGGATGCCGGGCCAATAGTACAGTTCGCAAGCCATGGTGTCCTCCGCCGTGATGAACCGGCAGTATCGGACAAAAATCGGCGGGACCGCGCGCCGCTCGTGTTATTCTGGCAAGAAACGAACCGAAGCGTTCGGCAAGAATATGCACACCTGGAGGAGCCATATCGTGGTCGCGAACCGTCGTCTTAGCGCCGAGAAAATTGCTTCAGAGAATCTGTTTCCGTTGAGCAATATCACCGCCAGCGCCGGGCAGGTAGGACACCATAGCGTAAACCATTGCCTTCAACGGAGCGCCACCATGATTTTCGCTCACCTGACCAAACACTGGCTGGCCCGCCGCGGCCATCTGCCCCTCTCTTCGCGCATGATGTCGGTCCTGCGCAGTGCCCGCGTGCTGCTGTTCTGGCGCGACCACGCCGCGCTGTGCCAGCTCGACGTCGTGCGCAATTATGTCGCCGCCAATGCGAGCGACGACGTATTCCACCACTTGAGCCACCGCGATTACCTGGTCAAGGGCCTGAGCAGCCGCCAGCGCGTGCAATGCGTGCTGTCGCACTACCGTTTCGAGGAAACCAGCTTCGACGCCGCCTACAAGCAGGCGGTGTACGCCAGCGGCGGCTTGACCCTGTGGCAGCACGAGGCCAACGGCAGCCATTTCCTGATCCGCCTGGAGATGGCCTCGCGCATGAACGCCGAAGGCGACCTCACCATCGCCCTGGTCGCCGACGGCAAGGTGCTGCACCGGCTGTCCTTCTCCTGGATCGACGGCGCGCTTGCCGGCCTGCCGGCCGGGCTGGTGCCCTTCATCGCGCGCAACCAGGGGCGCTGGACCGATTCCGGCCCGGCCTTCGAGGCTTTCGAGAACGCCTTCCCAAACAACTCGCCCAGCTTCTTCTGCTTTGCGGCGATGCAGGGCGTGGCCCAGGCGGTCGGCGTGGAGCAGGTGGTGGCCGTGAAATGCACCGCCCACATCGCCTACGATCCGCTCGAGGTCAAGCACTTCGCGAATGCCTACGACGGCTTCTGGAAGATCCTCGGCGGGACCGAGATGGCCGGCGATACCTGGCTGATTCCCCTGCCCTTCTACCTGAAACCGCTGGCCGACATGCCATCCAAGCACCGCAAGCGCGCGGCCCAGCGCCGCGAGTACTGGCGCGCGATCGGCGATTCGGCGCGCGCCACGCTGCAGCGCCACCTGCTGCATGCGCGGGCGCACCGGGAGCATGCGGCGCCGCTGCGCGAAGCGGCGGAAGTTTGAGGTTTTCGTAGGGTGGGCTCGTCATTGAGGCCACTGGACTCAATGCCCCCACGCGGTCGTGCCCATGAAAGCCGCAACGCAACCAGAACGCCCTCCACGCAAGTGTTGACATCCAACCCTCGCCGCGTTTGATCACCCCTTGAGACCGCGTGGACACAGGTGTCCACCCTACAACACTCAAGCATCCCGACTCAGCTCATGGCACCGTCTGCTCAACCGGCGAGACCGCGTGGGCTCAAGAGCCCACCCTAAGACACCCCGGATGCTCGACGGTATCGGGTCAAGCGCCGGCAACCCCGTCAATTGACAGAACCACCACATCCTCAAAAACCCGTGGTACACTCGCGCCTTCGCTAGGGGTCCTGGAATTCGCGTTCCGGGTGAGAGATACCCTTCGTACCTGATCTGGATAATGCCAGCGAAGGAAAGCGCAACGCAGTTCCTACCCTTGTTTGCCCTTCCCCCACGTTGGCTCCGGCTTTTTTCAAAGCAGTGCGCCATCGACAACGTGGCGTGCGAAAACGAGCAAACCAATGAAACCTGTCTTCAAGCATTCCCTCCTCGCCTGCGCCATCGCACAGGCGTTCAGCGCTTCCGCATCGGCACAGACCGTGCAGACCGAGCAGCCGATCGCATCGGTCGTCGTCACCGGCAGCAAGTGGACGGTCAGCGACCGCGCCAGCGTCGGCGGCTTCGCCGAGATGTCGATCATGGACACCCCGGCCTCGATCAGCGCCTTCGGCCGCGAGCAGATGCAGAACCTGGCTATCCGCAGCGCCACCGACGCGCTGGCCTACGACGCCTCGGTCGGCGACGCCTACAACGCGGTCGGCTACGCCGAGCAGTTCTCGGTGCGCGGCTTCATGCTGAACAATAACTCGGGCTACCGCAAGGACGGCATCGCCATTCCCGCGGATACGCAAATCCCGCTGGAGAACAAGGAACGCCTGGAACTGCTGAAGGGCGTGGCCGGCATGCAGGCGGGCCTGGCGGCGCCGGGCGGCATCCTGAACTTTGTTACCAAGCGCCCGACCGACACCCCGTTGCGTTCGGTGACCGTGGAAGCGCGCGAGCGCGGCACGCTGTACGGCGCCGTCGACCTGGGCGGCCGCTTCGAGGACAAGCGCTTCGGCTACCGCGTGAATGCCGCCGCCGAACGCCTGCGCTCCTACGTGGAAGGCGCGGACGGCAAGCGCCAGTTCGTGTCCGGCGCCTTCGACTGGCAGATCAGCCCCGACGCGCTGTTGCAGCTCGATGCCGATTTCCAGCACAAGGAACAGATCACCGCCCCCGGCTACCAGCTCATTCGCGGCGTCGAACTGCCGCGCGGCGTCTCGGCCAAGACCCTGCTCAACGCCCAGCCCTGGACCAAACCGGTCGACACCGACAGCGCCAATTTCGGCCTGCGTTTCGACTACCGCCTGAACGCCGACTGGCGCGCCACGGTCACCGCCAACAAGCACTGGTTCAAGCGCGACGACTACACGGCCTTCCCTTACGGCTGCAGCAACGAGGGCGAAGGTTTCTACCCGGGCTACTGCTCGAACGGCGACTACGACGTGTACGACTACCAGAGCGTGGGCGAGCGCAAGACCCCGTTCGGCGTCCAGGCCCAGGTCCAGGGCCGCTTCGCGCTAGGGGGCCTGCGCCACGTGTTCACCGCCGGCCTCGGCTACGCCGAGCGCCACAACAGCTACGGCGACTACGTCTACGACTACGCCGGCTACAGCAACATCTACAACAACCTGGTCGTCGACCCGGCGCCGGGCAACCCGACCACCGGCCCGGTCTCGGAACGCTTCACCGAGCGCGAGCGTTCGCTCTTCGTGCAGGACATCGTGACCCTGACGCCGGACCTGACCCTGCACGCGGGCTTGCGCTACACGAAGATAGCCAGCACCCAGACGCCTGAACTCGAACTGGGGCCGACCTCGAGCAAGGACGATTACCTGCTGCCGAGCGTTTCGCTGGTCTACAGTGTGACGCCGAGCTGGAACGTGTACGGCACCGTCGCCCACGGCCTGCAGTCGGGCGGCGTCGCCGAAATGGAAACGACCAACCAGAACCAGGACCTGGGCCCGAACCGCTCGAAGCAGTTCGAACTCGGCACCAAGGGCCGCTTCGGCGACGTGGCGGTCACTGCGGCGCTGTTCCAGATCAGCACCGGCCTGGAATACGTGAACGAAGCGAACACCTTTGTCCGCAATGGCGACCAGAAGCACCGCGGCTTCGAGCTGGCGGCCCAGCGCACCAGCGGCGCCCTGACCTACGGCGCCACCCTGATGGCGCTGCGCGCGAAGCAGGAAGGCACGGGCGACGCGCGCTACGACGGCAAGCGCGTCACCAACGTGCCAGAACTGAAGACCACGCTGTGGGCCGACTACGCGGTGCCCGCGGTGCCGGGCCTGAAAGTCAGCGGCCAGTGGCAGTACGCCGGCAAGAAATCCTTCGATCCGGAGAACACGGTCTACGTGCCGGGCTACCACGTGTTCGGCCTGGGCGCGGCCTACGGCATGAAGATGGGGAGCACGAACGTGACCCTGCGTGCACGCGTCGACAACCTGTTCGACAAGTTCTACTGGCGCGACGTCACCCAGCAACTGGGCGGCTACCTGCTGCCGGGCGCGCCGCGCACCTTCCGCGTGTCCGCGCAGTTCGACTTCTAGTTCGACTTCTGACTTAGAGCGCCTAACAAGACCGTCAGGGCAAGGCGCAGCGCCGAAGACAGTACGAGAGTACGGCGAGGCGCTGCAACGCAGCCATGGCGATTTTGTTAGGCGCTCTTAGAGCGCTTCCAGCGCTCGCTCCACCTGCCGCAGCCGCTGCGGCAGGTCCCCTTCTATCAGCACGAAGGGAATGCCCCTCTCGTTCAGCTCGGCCAGCACCATCCGGTGCACCATCTCGCGCACCTCTTCCGATTCGCGCTGCAATCCGTCCGGCGTCCACGGGGTATCGGTCGCGGTGACCAGGGTCAGCGCGTAGTCGTGGCTGCGCGCCAGTTCCGCCAGTTGCGCATCCACCCTGCCCCAGTAGACGCGGCTGTACAAGGCCGTCATCAGCGGCGTGGTGTCGCAGAACAGGTAGCGCTTCGCGCGCGCGGCGGCGGCTTCCTCGCGCTCGCGCTGGGTGCGCGCGATGCCGAACTGGTCGCTTTCAAAAGGCACGCGTCCCATCGTGTCGACGAATTCGCGCAGGTATTCCGGCACCCAGATGGTGCCGTAACGCTGGGCCAGCGCCTCGCACAGGGTCGACTTGCCGCTCGACTCGGCGCCGAGGACGGCGATGCGCAGGACCGTGTCCATCACACGCGCGCTCATCGCGCCACCCGCGCGATGTTGCTCCAGGCGCGCAGCCCGCGCGCCGCCAGCAGCACGAACACGGCGTACAGCACGGCCGTCACATGCAGGTCCTTGAACAGGTAGAGGCCCACGTAGAGCACGTCGACCACGATCCACACGGTCCAGTTCTCGACCTTCTTGCGCGCCAGCAGGAGCTGTCCGACCAGGCTGCCGGCGGTGAGGAAGCCGTCCATGTGCGGCACGTCGGTATTCGTGTAGTTCTTCAGGAACCAGGACAGCAGGAAGAAGGCCGCGCCCCAGCCCGCGATGGCCCAGGCCCAGCCCGCCCTGTCGAGCCGCGTGACCACCAGGCGGGTCTCCCCGGCGCCGCGCAGCCACTGGGTCCAGCCCCAGATCGAGGCCGCGATGAACACCAGCTGCAGGCCGCTGTCGCCGTACAGGCGCGCGTCGAAGAACACCACGGCATAGGTCGCGGACGAGGCGATCGAGAACAGCCAGGCCCAGTGGTTCTGGCGGACGTTGAGCAGCACGGTCGTCACCGCCAGGGCAAACGAGATCAGTTCGAGGGGCGTGGTGCTGAAACCGAGGACGGCGAGTGTTTCGTTCATGCGGGCGATTCGATGGAAGGCGGGGACCGTGCGCGGACGGGACCATGGATGCATTCGGTGCTGCATTGCGCGTGCAGGCTGCGCCGCAGGTCAGCAGGCGATTATGCGAGCTGGCGCCGGAATGCGCAAGCCGAACCGTCCGGATCCGGACACCATTGTTCGCAGCCGGGCAGGTCCATGGCCTTGCACGCCCGCCGTACGGGGCAAAGCGGGCTGGCACGGCCCTTGCAATAAGGAGAACGACAACAATCAAGCACGCATCATGGACCAGGCTCTCGACCCCGCTTTCCTCCTCCGCCGCCGGCGCATCCGCATCCTTGCCGGCGTTCTCCTGTTCGCCGGTTTCGTGGCCGCCTGCTGGGGCGTCAACCGCGTGCTGCGGCCCAGCGTCGACGCCGCCGACATCGTCGTCTCGACGGTGCGCCGCGGCGACGTCGCCAACACCGTCAATGCCGCCGGCGTCGTCATTCCCGTGCACGAGGAAGTCGTAGCCAGCCCGGTCGTCAGCCGCGTGTCCAGGGTGCACGCCAAGCCGGGCCAGCAGGTCAAGGCCGGCGAGCTGCTGCTGGAACTGGACGACCGCGAGATCCGCCTCGCGCTCGACGCCCTGCAGGAGCAGCTGGCGCAGCAGGAAAACCGCATCGCCCTGCTGAAGGTGGAACTGGAACAGAAACACAAGCAGCTCGCCAGCGCCATCGAACTGCTCGAACTCGACCTGCTGTCGGCGCGCGCCCGCCACGAGCGCAACCAGAAGCTGCGCCAGAGCGGCCTGGTGTCGGGCGAAGACCTGCTGGGGGCGGAACTGAACGTGAAGCGCACCGAGATCCAGCTGCGCCAGCAGCGCGAGCAGATCGCCGACAGCCGCCGCGCCACCGCTGGCAGCGTCGATGCGGCCAACCTGCAGAAGGAGATCCTGAAAAAGCAGATCGCCCAGCAGGAACGCCTGCTGGCCCAGGCGAAGGTTACCGCGCCGTTCTCCGGCATGCTGACCTCGCTGGTGCAGGAGGAAGGCGCCAGCGTGGCGGCCGGCCAGCTGCTGGCGCGCGTGTCGGAACTGAACAACTACCGCGTCGAGGCGACCCTCTCGGACTTCCATGCGCGCCTGCTGGCGCCCGGCCAGCATGTTCGCGTCGAGCAGAACGGCGAGCGGCTCGCCGGGCGCGTGCACACCATCCTGCCCGAGATCCAGAACGGCACCGTCAAGCTGCTGATCGACCTGGACCAGCCGCATCACCCTCTGCTGCGCAACAAGATGCGGGTCGACGTCAACATCGTCACCGACCAGAAGAACGGCGCCCTGGTGCTCGACGCCGGCGAAGCCTTCAACGGCAGCGGGAGCCAGCCGGCCTTCGCCGTGCTGGACGGCGTGGCGCGCAAGACCACCCTGCAGCTGGGCAGCAGCGACGGCAAGCTGGTCGAGGTGGTGTCGGGCGCACGCCCGGGCGAGCGCTTCATCGTCTCGAACACCCGCGCCTTCAAGGACCTGGACAGCATCCGCATCAACGACTAACGAATATAACAAAGGGAAAACCATGATCAGACTGAACAAGGTCAGCAAGACCTACCGCACCGACAAGGTGGAAACCCTGGCCGTGAAGGACGTCGACCTGCACGTGAAAAAAGGCGAATTCGTCGCCATGATGGGCCCCAGCGGCTGCGGCAAGAGCACCCTGCTGAACCTCATCGGCCTGCTCGACCGCCCGGGCCAGGGCAGCATCGAGGTCGAGGGCATCCCGATCACGCGCTACCGCGACAGGCAGGTGGCGAAGCTGCGCAACGCCACCTTCGGCTTCATCTTCCAGAGCTTCCACCTGATCCCCGACCTGCGCGTGATCGACAACGTCGAGCTGCCCCTGCTCTACCGCAGCATGGCGGCCGGCGAGCGGCGCCGGCTGGCGAAGGAAGCCCTGGAAAAGGTGGGCCTGGGTGCACGCATGGACCACTTCCCGAACCAGCTCTCGGGCGGCCAGCAGCAGCGCGTGGCGATCGCCCGCGCCATCGTCGGCCAGCCCCAGGTCCTGCTGGCCGACGAGCCGACCGGCAACCTCGACAGCAAGATGGGCGCGGAAGTGATGGACATCCTGCTCAAGCTGAACGAGGAAGGCACGACGGTGGTCATGGTCACCCACGACGAGCAGGAGGCGCGCCGCACCAGCCGCATCGTGCGCGTGTTCGACGGCCAGCTGGTCGCGTAAGGAGAGGCCATGCTCCGCAATTATCTTCTCACCGCATGGAAGGTGTTCATGCGCCGCAAGCTGTTCACGGCGATCAACCTGCTGTGCATCGTGCTCACCCTGGTCGTGCTGATGGTGGTCGCCTCGCTGCTGGAAACCGCCTTCCGTCCGTCCGGCGTCGAGGGCAAGAGCGAGCGCTTCCTGCAGGTGTTCATGATGCGCATGGATAACCCGGAAGCCGGGCGCCGCAGCAATACGCCGCTCGGCTACAAGCTGATCGACAAGTACCTGAAGCCCATGCCCGGCGTCGAGCGCGTCGCCGCCGTGACCCTGCCCAGCGGGGTCTCGGTGTACCAGGGCGAACGCGTGAGCGAAATGCAGATGCGCCGCGCCGACGCCGACTACTGGCAAGTGCTGGACTTCCGCCTGCTGGCGGGGCGCCTGCCGAACGCCGGCGACGATGCTGCGGGACGCATGATCGCGGTGCTCAATGCCACGACCGCGCGCCGCCTGTTCCCGGGCGAGCCAGGCGCGGCGATCGGCCAGCGCATCGACGTCGGCGGCCAGCACTTCGAGGTCGTCGGCGTGGTGGAGGACGCGATGCACCTGAACGCCTTCGCCGACATCTGGGCGCCGATCAGTACCTTCGCTTCGTCCGACTACCGCAACCAGCTGACGGGCATGTTCGTCGCGCTGATCCTGGCCGAGCGCGCGGCCGACCTGCCGCGTATCCGCAGCCAGGTCGAGCAGATCGCGAAAGGCGTGGTGCACGACGACCCGAAGGAATGGACGCGGATCCGCTTCTGGGCCGACAGCAAGCTCGACCTGTTCGCGCGCCTGACGATCGGCAGCGACGAGGTGGCCGACTCCGGCGCCGGCACGCTGCTGGCCGTGATCGCGGTGGGGATGGTGCTCTTCATGCTGCTGCCGGCCCTGAACCTGGTCAACCTGAACACGGGCCGCATCATGGAACGCCGGGCCGAGATCGGCGTGCGCAAGGCCTTCGGCGCCACCAGTACCCAGCTCGCGGTCCAGTTGGTGGTCGAGAACGTGCTGCTGTGCCTGGCCGGCGGCCTGATCGCGCTGGCAGCCACCGCCGGCGTGCTGGCCTGGCTGGAGAGCGTGCAGTTGATCTCCTACCTGAAGGTCGACCTGAACCTGGCCGTCTTCGGCTGGGGCATGCTGATCGCCACCGTCTTCGGCCTCATCTCCGGCGTGCTGCCCGCCTGGAAGATGTCGCGCCTAGACCCCGTCCACGCCCTGAAGGGAGCCGTCTGATGTTCCGCCACCTGTTGAAACTGACCTGGAAGCGCAAGTCCAGGAACCTGATGCTGAGCCTCGAAATCCTGATCGCCTTTGCCATCGTGTTCGCCGTGGCCGCCTTCGCGGTGCGCTACTGGCAGCTGTACCGCATGCCGCTCGGCTTCGAGAGCGCGGACGCCTGGTCGGTGACGATCCAGGCCGGCGACGACGGCAAGGAACGCTTCGGCGCCGGCGTCTACGACAGCTTCCGGCGCGGCCTGCTCGAGCTGCCGGAAGTGAAAGCGGTCGGCTTTGCCAGCTTCGCGCCCTACTCCATGTCCACCATCAGCTCGGACATGCGGCGCGACAGCAAGGCCGGGGACGTGGACACCGAGCTGATCGAGGCCGACGACGGCCTGGCAAATGTGCTCGGCCTGAAACTGAGCGAGGGGCGCTGGTTCTCGGATCTCGACAACGGCGGTGCGGCGCGCGCGGTGGTGATCAACCGCCGCATGGCCGAGGCCATGTTCCCCGGCGAGCGCGCGGTCGGCCAGCAGTTCATCGACGGCGAAGGCGCCAAGCCGGCAGCAAGCTACCGCGTGGTCGGCGTGGTCGAGGAGTTCCGTGCCAAGGGCGAGCTGGACGTGCCCGTGAATTTCGCCTTTACCCGCTTCGAAGCCGGCAAGAACGGCAGCGACGCGCGCACCATCCTGCTGAAGGTGAAACCCGGCACCCAGCGCGACTTCGAAACGCGCCTGAGCCGGCGCCTGAAACTGATCCGCAACGACTGGTCCTACCAGATCGCGCCGCTCTCCACGACGCGCAAGACCATGCTCCACACGCAGGCCACGCCACTGGTCGTGGTCGGCGTGATCGCCGCCTTCATGCTGGTGATGGTGGCCTTCGGCCTGTTCGGCGCCCTGTGGCAGAACACCACCGCCCGCATTCCCGAGATCGGCCTGCGCCGCGCGATCGGCGCCAGCGCCGGCCAGATCTACCGCCAGATCGTGCTCGAACAGTTCATGCTCAGTTCCATCGCCATCGTGCTCGGCCTGGTCCTGCTGGTGCAGCTGCCGCTCACCGGCGTGCTCGGCGAAAGCCTGAACTGGACGGTCTTTGCGGCGGCCTCGGCACTGTCGATGCTGGTCATCTATCTGCTATCCTTGCTGTGCGCCCTGTACCCGGGCTGGCGCGCCAGCCGCCTGAGCCCGACCGAAGCGCTGCACTACGAGTAGCACGAAGCGACAAGAAGAACAGCAAGAAGAGAGACACATCCACGATGGAAGCAACACGCATTCCGCGCGTCCTGGTCGTCGACGACGATGGCGCGGTCCAGGTTTCGCTGGCCCTGCTGCTCAAGCAATCCGGCTTCGACACCGCCTGCTGCAACGGCCCGCAACAAGCACTGGCGCTGCTGGCGGGCGAATCCTTCGACCTGGTCCTGCAGGACATGAACTTCTCGCTGCAGACCAGCGGCGCCGAAGGGCTGGCGCTGCTGGCCGAGATCCGCCAGCGCCACCCCGCCCTGCCGGTGCTCCTGATGACCGCCTGGGGGTCGATTGCGCTGGCGGTCAGCGGCATCAAGGCCGGCGCCGCCAATTTCTTCACCAAGCCCTGGGACAATGCCCAGCTGGTGGAACTGGTGCGCGCCACGCTGGAACTGGCCGGCGCACCAGGCGGCGGCCCGACGCGCAAGTCGCTCGACAGCCAGTTCGACTTCGGCGGCATCGTCGGCGAGCACCCGAAGCTGCTGCGGGTGCTCGCCACGATAGGCCAGGTCGCGCGCACCCGCGCCCCGGTGCTGATCCTCGGCGAGAGCGGCACCGGCAAGGAGCTGGTGGCCGACGCCATCCACCGCAACAGCCCGCGCGCAGACCAGCCCATCGTCAAGATCAACATGGGCGCGATCACGCCGACCCTGTTCGAGAGCGAGATGTTCGGCCACGTGCGCGGCGCCTTCACCGACGCGCGCAGCGATCGCAAGGGCCATGTCGCCAGCGCCGACGGCGGCACCCTGTTCCTCGACGAGATCGGGGAGCTGAACCGCGGCGACCAGGTCAAGCTGCTGCGCGTGCTGCAGGACCAGCGCTACCAGCCGGTCGGCGCCAGCCGCAGCGAGCAGGCCGATATCCGCGTGGTGTCGGCCACCAACCGCGAGCTGGCCGAACTGGTGGCCGCCGGCGAATTCCGCGAAGACCTGTTCTACCGACTGAACCTGATCACGATCCGCCTGCCGCCGCTGCGCGAACGGCGCAGCGACATTCCGCTGCTGGCGCGCCACATCGCCGCCACGGTGGCCGACAGCTACGGCCTGGGTGAGGTCAGCCTGACGGGCGGCGCGCTCGAATGGCTGTCGGCCCAGCCCTGGCCGGGCAACATCCGCCAGCTCAGGCAGACGCTCGAACGCACCCTGCTCCTGGCCGGCAAGGCCCAGCTGACGGGGGCCGACTTCGCCGCCGGCCAGCATGACGAAGGAACGAATGCCCCACGCTTGGGCGTGGACGGCATGACGCTCGAGCAGGTCGAGCGCCACATGATCGAACAGGCGCTGGACCAGCATGGCGGCAACATCACGCGCGTGGCCAGGACGCTGGGCCTGTCGCGCAGCGCCCTGTACCGCCGCCTGGAACGGCACGGCCTGGCCGAACCCGGCAGCGGCGAGGCCGAATGAACCTGCGCCTGCGCCTGGGCGCCTACCTGCTCGTCCTGCACCTGCTGCTGTTCGGCGCCGCGGCCCTGCTCCTGATCGAACGGCCGCTGCTGTTCGTGACCGCCGAGGCGCTGCTGCTGGCCAGCCTGGCGGTCGGCTTCGTCCTGCTGCGCCAGGCCCTGGAACCGCTGGGCTATACGCGCCGCTTCCACGACCTGCTGCAGGACCAGCACTACGCCAACCGCCTGGCCGCCCCACGCTCCGGCGAGCTCGAGGAACTGGTCGCCATGTTCAACACCATGCTGGCCGCCCTGCACCGCGAGCGCCTGGCCGCCGGCGAGCAGCAGGGCTTCCTCGACCGCCTGCTGGAAGCCACGCCGAGCGCGGTGCTGGTCTTCGACTTCGACGGCGCGATCAGCCTGGTCAATGCCAGCGCCCTGGCGCTGCTCGGGATCGAAGATCCCCAGGGCCGGCCGCTGCGTGCCTGGCTCGCGGGCGAGGCGCCGCTGGCACGGGGTCTGGACGAGCGCGCGCGCGAGCGCAGCCTCGACCTGATCGCCCAGCTCGACGCCCTGCCCCAGGGCGACAGCCGCCTGCTGACCGACACCGCCGGGCGCCGCTACCGCGCCCAGCGCGGCCAGTTCTACGACCGCGGCTTCGCGCGCCACTTCCTGATGGTCGAAGAACTGACGATGGAGCTCGAGGATTCCGAGCGCGCCACCTACGCCCGACTGGTGCGGGTGCTGGCCCACGAGGTCAACAACACGGTGGCGGCCACCCGCTCGGTGCTCGATTCCCTGCTGTTCTACCGCGGCCAGCTCGCCGCCCAGGACGGCGCCGACTTCGCCACGGCGATCGAGGCGGTCAAGCGGCGCAACGTCAGCCTGGGCGAATTCATCGACCGCTTCACACGCGTGGTCAAGATGCCGGCGCCGGAGCTGCGCCCGGCGAACATCAGGGACATGGTCGACGACATCTTCTGGCTCAACCGCGAACAGTGCGCCAGCCGCGGCATCCGGCTCGGCTGGCGCCGTTGCGAGGCGGTGCCGGCGGTGGCGATGGATGCGCAGCTGATGGAACAGGCCCTGCTCAACGTGGTCAAGAACGCAATCGAGGCGGTGGCGGCGCGCCAGGCGGCCGGCGCGGCAGGTGGCCATGTCGAGCTGTCGCTGGAAGCCAATGGCGGCGAGGTGGTGCTGGCAGTGCTCGACTCGGCCGACCTGCTTGGCGAGGTGCCGCCGCGCCAGCTGTTCACGCCCTTCTTCAGCACCAAGCAGGGCGGCCAGGGCATCGGCCTGATGTTCGTGCGCGAGGTGTTGATGCGGCACGGGTTCGCCTATTCCCTCGCTTCGACGGGGCAAGGCGAGACGCGGTTCGAGATCCGGTTTCGAGCCACGGCGGCCGCGTAACCCGTAGGGTGGGCGCCCTGTTTAGCACAGGGACATAGGTAACACCTGTCTAGAGACATGGGTAACACTGCGTGGTGCTATTTTAGCTGCTGGTGAGGTCGATCTGTGCAACCTGTTGGTGGCAGAAGATGACGTTGAAGACGCCGTCCTGATCCGTCGCTCTGATTGCCACAGGCTCTTGGTACAAACCTTCACCCACAAAGTAACTGCGGCCCTTGAAATTGATCTGGCCGTGCCGCTGTACGGTACGCACGATGTCGCCGTCGTCATATTCGATCGGCGGCAGGTGGGATGGAAAACTGCGCGCACTGGGCTGGTAGCGGGTGGCGGGAGCTTTTTGTCCCAGTGCCTCGTGGGGACGAATCAGGTTGTATTGGTCGCGCCAGGCATCGAAGGCCTCCTGGCACGCGGCAAGCGAGCCATAACCGTAGCGCTCCAGGAGTTCGCGCTTGAGCGTTCGATGAAACCGCTCGTCCTTGCCCTGCGTTTGCGGATGGTGCGGACTGCTATGGCTGACGCGGATACCCAGGCGTACCAGCCACACCTCGAGCCGCGAGATGGATTTATGCCCGGCTGTTCCCCAAGGCGCACCGTTGTCGCAGGTAATGCGCTGCGGCAGTCCATATTTTTGAAACGTCCTTGTAAGCACAGCCTTTGCCTGCGGGCCGTCTTCGCCCGAGCACGCAGCCAGACACAGCGAAAAGCGGGAGTGATCATCCAGTACTGTCAACGGATGGCAGCGGCCGGCCGCTGCATTGGTCAAGGCAAAATGGCCTTTGAAATCCATCTGCCACAAGCTGTTCGGTTCCTCGTGTTCGAAGCGTCCCTTGGCAGGCTTGGTCTGGCTGACATGAGGCACTAGTTGGCGCCCATGCCGTCTCAAAATGGCAGCAATGGTGTTTGGATGCGGTTTGCCCGCGGTCTCGGGGAGCAGTGCTTTGAGCTTGCGGGCACCCCAGCAGGGATACTTGTCGTGCAGGGCCAGCACTGCCGCCTCCAACTCGGCACCGCATCGCTTGGGCGACGACAGAGGACGGCGTGAGCGCTCTTGCAGCCCTTCTGGGCCGTGCTTCCGATACAAATCGAGCCACTTGTAGCCAGTCTTTCGGCTGACGCCGAAAGACTGGCAAAGCGCTGTCATGTTGCTGTCAGACGCATCCGCCAGCATGGCAAATTCAAGACGAGAGGACATACGGGAACTTTCCTTCCAAGGCATCGCACACTCCACTTGTTAGCTGTGCAATGATCATAAAAGGTGTTACCTATGTCTCTAGACAAGTGTTACCTATGTCTCTGTGCTGAACACGCCCCGTGCCCACGGGTGATAGTTTGCGGCGGGATCATTTGGCACGATATCGGAGACGATAACGAACAAGGTGGCCACGGGGCGCCCACCCTACATATGAAAAACCGCGGCCGGATCGCTCCGGCCGCGGTTCTTCGACTGATCAGGTCCGATTATTTCTTCGCTTACTTTTTCGGGTACTTGATCGTCATTTCCTTGAGCAGGTTGTCGGCCCCGTCGACTTCCTTCATCACCCACAGCATGTAGCGGATGTCGACGTGGATGGCGCGCGTGATGGCCGTGTCGAAGTACCAGTCCTTGGTGATCGACTCATAGGTCGAGTCGAAGTTCAGGCCGACCAGCTCGCCGCGCTTGTTCATCACGGCCGAACCCGAGTTGCCGCCGGTGGTGTCGGCGCTCGACAGGAAGTTGACCGGCACGGTATTCAGCACCGGGTCCTTGAACACACCGTAGCGCTTTTCCAGCACCGCCTTCTTCAGCGCGGCCGGGACCAGGAAGGGATCCTTGTCGGTTTCCTTCTCGACGATGCCTTCGACCGTGGTGAACGGGCCCTTGACCAGGCCGTCGCGCGGCGAGTACGGCGAGACGGTGCCGTAGGTGACGCGCAGGGTCGAGTTGGCGTCCGGGTAGACCGGTTTACCCTGCGACTTCTTCCATGCGATGACGGCGGACATGTATTGCGGGATGGTGCGGTCCAGGTTGCCGTCGATGTCCTTGCGACGATTCTCGAGCGAGCCGGCGACTTCGTTCAGGCGCACGGCCAGCTGGATGAAAGGATCGTTGGACTTGCGGAAGGCCTCCACGTCCGCGTTCATCCAGGCCAGGCGCCTGGCGGTATCGGCCAGTTCGGTGCCCTTGTAGAAGGCGTCCAGGTTGGCGGCGTTCGGCACCAGGGCGTCCAGGCCCTGCGGACGCAGCTTCTGGTCGAGCTTCGCATAACGTTGCAATGCCGCGGCCCAGCGGGCCTGGTCGACGGCAGGCACGAAGGACTGCTCGAGGCGGGTCAGGCGCGCCTTGATGAAGGACAGGTCGCGTTCCTGGTAGCCGGCGTCGCGCTGGGCGTCCGGCTTCTGGCGTTCCTGGGCCAGGCGGTACAGGGTGCGCGCGCTCTTGAGCAGGTCGCTGTGGGTCGCTTCGAGATAGGCGGCTTCCTCGCGCGAGAGCGCCATGTCCGACGCGATCACGGCGTCCAGGTCGGCCAGCAGGTTGCCCGCGCTGCCCGCACTTCCGTTCTTGCCGTACCAGGCGCGGAACTCGGCGTCCTGCACGTCCTTGATGGCGGCGATGTCCTTGCGGGCGAAGCCGTCGAGCAGGCCCTGGGTCTTCTTGAGCACGTTGTTCAGGCTCTTGGCCACGCTGGCGTAGCGCACGTCCCAGGCGGCGTTGCCCTTCGTGGCGGCCGCGATCACGTCCAGGTCGGCGGTGATGGTGGCGACCTTGGCCGGATAGTCGACGTCGCGGGCGAAGCGGATCTCCGACGGCAGCTTGTAGCGGCTGGTGCGGCCCGGGTAGCCGGCCAGCAGGATCGGATCGCCGTTCTTCAGGCCTTCGCTTGATACGACCAGGAAGTCCTTCGATTTATACGGCACGTTGTTCGGCGAGGGATCGGCCGGACGACCGTCGGGTCCGACGTAGGCGCGCAGGAAGCTGTAGTCGCCGGTCTGGCGCGGCCACTCGTAGTTGTCGATGTCGCCGCCGAAGTTGCCGATCTTGTCCGACGGCGCGTACACCAGGCGCACGTCGCGGATCATCAGCTGCTTGATGCGGTAGTACTCGAGGCCGCGGTGGAAGGCCGGCACCGAGCAGCGGTAGGCCTTGTCGCTCTCGCACTCGGCGATCAGGGCCTTGATGCGCGAGGCAATCGCTTCGCTGCGCTCGCGGCCGGTCATGCTGCCACCCAGGCCTTTCAGGACGCGATCGGTGACGTTCTCGACCTTCTCGGTCACATAGACCAGGGTGTTCGGGCCGCCCGGCAGTTCCTCGGCGCGGGTTTTGGCCAGGAAGCCGTCGACGATGTAGTTCTTTTCCGGGGTCGCATTGCGCTGGATGGCGCCGTAGGCGCAGTGGTGGTTGGTGACCACCAGGCCCTCGGGCGAAACGAAGGACGCCGAGCAGCCGCCCAGCGAGACGATCGCGCTCATCGGATGCTTCGACAGGTCGGCCAGCTTCTCGGCCGGCATCGTGATGCCGATGCGTTTCAGTTCGGATTTCAGCTGCGGCAGCTGGTGCGGTTGCCACTGGCCTTCGTCGGCGACGGCATGGGCCGCAACGCCCAACAGGGCGGCGGGCAGGACGATGGATTTGAACAAGGTAGGACCCCGGATGAGTTGAAACAAGCGGCGAGTATAGCCCGTCGCCGGGGCCGGAAAAAGGTTTTTCGCCGTCCATACAGGCTGCATGAAGCGTGTTGACCGGCACGCAAACTGGTGCATTCTGGCTAGAATGGAGGATTGCCCCGCCGGGCTGGGATTTCGAAGGAACGACATGGGACGCTTGACCACCCTCCTCTCCACCATCGCGCACAAGCTCGCGCTCGACGCCTACACCGTGGCGCTCATGGGCATGGTCGTGCTCGCAAGCTTCCTGCCCGCCAGCGGCGAAGCCGCCGTCGCGCTGGGCCACGTCACCACGGTCGCCATCGGCCTGCTGTTCTTCCTGCACGGCGCCAAGCTCTCGCGCGAAGCCATCGTCGCCGGCCTGATGCACTGGCGCCTGCACCTGCTGGTGCTGGCCTCGACCTTCGTCATGTTCCCGCTGATGGGCCTGGTCCTCAAGCCTGTTGCGCTGACCCTGCTCACGCCGGACCTCTACCTCGGCATCCTGTTCCTGTGCGTGCTGCCCTCGACCGTGCAATCCTCAATCGCCTTCACCGCCATGGCGCGCGGAAACGTGGCGGCAGCCGTCTGCAGCGCCTCGGCCTCGAACTTCCTCGGCATCTTCCTCACGCCCATGCTGGTCGGCGCGCTGATCGTCAGCGACGCCGATGCCTCCGGCGCCGGCTCGGGCTGGTCGCAAGTGCTGACGATCGTCGAACAACTGCTGCTGCCCTTCCTCGCCGGCCAGTTGCTGCGCCCCTGGATCGGCGCCTTCATCGACCGCCACAAGCCGGTGCTGCGCTACGTCGACCAGGGCTCGATCCTGCTGGTGGTCTACACCGCCTTCTCGGAGTCCGTCACCGAAGGCCTGTGGCAGCACATCTCGGGCTGGACACTGGTCGCGCTGATCGGCGTGAGCTGCCTGATGCTGGCCATCGCCCTGGGCCTGGCCACCTGGACCAGCCGGCGCCTGGGCTTCTCGAAAGAGGACGAGATCACCATCGTGTTCTGCGGCTCGAAAAAGAGCCTGGCCACCGGCGTGCCGATGGCCAAGGTGCTGTTCGCGCCTTCGGCGCTGGGGATGATCATCCTGCCGGTGATGCTGTTTCACCAGATTCAGTTGATGGTGTGTGCAGTGCTGGCGCAGAAGTGGGCAAGGCGCGCCGAGCAGCCGGCAGCCGTGCCGGCGGACCAAGGCCAGCGCGTTTGAACAGCAGGGATCATAGCCAGATTCGCGCGTTGCAGCATCAGGCAGGTACGTAGATCAGCCTGATCACATCCTCGTCCATCCGTTCGTTGGCAATCAGGCGCAATGGCGGTCGCGGGCATGCGAAATACGGCTTGCCGCGATCGAGCACGACATCGACCGTCGATGCCGTTGCCCCCGCGCTTGCGTCTGCACCGCCGCCGACAAATGCTCCAAAGCCGAGGTCGTGTCCGAATGTCAGACCTGACCCCAGCTGTTGGAACCCAGCTGTTGCCGCTCAGTCGACGCTGACCTCCTTGCGGTTATCGCGCGATACCCGGTCGATCATTTTGTTGTAAGGATCGACGCCGACCTCGAAGGGCTGCTCCTTGACCGTGACCGTCAGCACCGGATTGTCGCTTGAGAGCGCCCGCTTCTCCAGCAGCAGCACCTTCTCGTCCGCCTCCTTGGCGCCCTTGGCGCGGGCGAAGACGCCCACTTCCACCGGCTCGTCGTAGGCGCGGGCCGTTTCCTTGCCCTTGCCGTCGGCTTCCATCTTGGCCAGGTGCAGCTTCATCGTCACGTCCCACTGGCCGTCGCTGCGCTTCTTGGCGCTGGCTTCGAGCACGCGGTTGTCGTAGAAGACGATCTTCTCGAACAGGTCGGTGATCAAGGCCTGCTTGGCTGCCGGCGCTTCGGCGCGGATGTAGTCGACCAGCTCGCTTGACGTGGCGAACGGCGACTCCTGGTAGCCCTTGTCCTGCAGAAAGCGTTTCAGTGCGCGGTTCAGCGCTTCCTCGCCGATCTCGTCGCGCAAGCGGTAGAAGACCAGGCTGCCCTTGCGGTAATGGATGTAATCCTGGTTTTCCACGCGCACCAGCGGCAGTTCCTCGATCAGCTCGCCGCCGCGCGAGCTGAGGTAGCGGTCCAGCTCGTAGCGCAGGAAGCGGCGCATGTGGTGGCGGCCGTATTCCTTCTCCATCACCATCAGCGCCGAGTACTGCGACAGCGATTCGATCAGCATGCTCGAGCCCTGCACGTTGGCGCCGGTCACCTGGTGGCCCCACCACTGGTGCGCCATTTCGTGGGCCGTCACGTAGAACACGTAGTCGAGGTCTTCCTTGTCGCGCAGGTCGGCGATGAAGCCGATCGACTCCGAGAACGGGATCGTGTTGGCGAAGGACTGGGCGAAACTCTGGTAGTTCGGGAACTCCAGGATGCGCACCTGCTTGTGCTGGTAGGGCGTGAACTGGGTCGTGAAATAGTCCAGCGCCTTTTGCGTGCCCGCGATCATCCGGTCCACGTTGTAGGCATGCTTCCTGTCGTGGTAGATCTCGATCGGGATGCCCTTCCACTCGCCCTTCTTCACTTGCCAGTCGGCCGACAGATAGGCGAAGAAAGGCATCATCTTCTGGTCCATCTTGTACCGGTAGTAGCTGCGGCCGTTTTCCTTCCACGCCTTCTGCAGGTAGCCCGGCGCCAGCGCGATCTGGTCGCCGCTGGTCGAGACGACGGTCTCGAAACTGATCCAGTCCGCATCCTGGCCGAACATGGTGTTGGCGCGGGCCGCCCTGTCTTCCAGCTTGGCCATGCGCTCGGGTTCGCCCAGGCCGCGCTTGCGGCGCTCGTTGCGGTCTTTCAGCTCGAAGTCCGGCTGGTAGCCGATCAGCGGGAAGAACGCGTGGTTGTTGAAGAAAGTGCCGTTCAGGTTGATGGTATCGGCAGTCCCGCCATTCGTGAAGCCCGGACGGCGCACGTCGACAGCGAAGTCCAGCGGCAGGCGTCCGCCCGGCGGCAGGGCCTGGGCCAGCTTGATGATGGTAAAGCCGGACTCCTTGTCGTCCAGCTCGACCTTGTGCGCGGGCAGTCCGGACAGGGTGGTCGCGACATCGGGATTGAGCTGCAGGCGCAGGGTGTCCAGCGGCTGGCTGGTCTTGTTCTCCAGGACGTAGTGGCCCCGGATCGCCACCCGGCGCTCTTCCGGATAGATGTCCACGGCGGCGCGCACGTCGACGATCTTCGCATGCGGCAGGTCCTTGTACTTGCGGTAGGTTTTCTCGTAGGCCGCCTGCTTGTCCATCGTCACGTCGCCCGCTTCGTAGCGCGCCAGCGTATTCGTGTTATGGAAGATCCAGGCGCCGACCCCGGCGAACGCGATGCCGCAGGCCGCCAGCGCCACGCCCGAAGGCCCCTTCAGGCGCCGGCCAGCCGTGCGCACGCGCGTGCGCCAGTCGACCGACAGGCCGCGCACCCAGAAGGCCTGGGCCACGATCAGGGCGGCGACCGTGAACAGGGCCCAGTACAGCGCAAACCAGGCCCAGCCCGTGATGAAGTGGCCATAGCCGTTCATGTCCGAGTACGGCGTGCGCGGCAGTCCGGCGAAGTTGTACAGGTTGTGGTCGAAGTGCATGATGCCGGCGACGATCTGCGACACCATCAGCACGATCATCAGTGCATAGCCGATGAACTTGTTGTTCGTGACCACCTGCAGGACGACACCCATCAGGCCCATGAGGATGAAAGGAACGCTCGAGATCAGCATGCCCTTGAGGTAGACCGGCAGCTCGACCGGCGCCCCGCCCTTGAACAGCTGGATCGCGATCGCGGCCAGGACACCGGTGAACAGGAAGGCCAGCACCACGCCCACCAGCGCCAGGCTCTTGGCGACCAGCGGCGCCCAGTTCGGCGCCGGCATCGCATCGACGACGTCGGCGATCCTGGCCTGGCGTTCCTTGAAGATCAGTTCGCCGGCGTAGAAGGTCACGATCAGGAGCAGCATGAAGTTGAAGCTGCCCTCCAGCAGTTCGATCATCAGGTGGGTCATTGGATAGACGTCGGTGCCGAACATCCGGCCCATCTGGGATGCGCTGCCGACCATGTTCAGCACGCCGAAGAGCAGCATGACGAGGAAAGGCACGCTCCGGAAGACGGCCGTGGCGTCGAAAGCGAAGATGTGCCAGCACTGGAGCCAGCGCGTGCCGACGGTAAAGCGCGGTTCGATGCGCGGCAGCGCCAGGCCGGTCGCAACCGGCGCGGCTGGCGCGGGTGCCTTTACCTTCCCGAACAGGCGCTTGCCGGTGCCGGCGCGCTGGGGCTTGAACAGGACCAGGGTCAGGCCGAACAGCGCCAGCGCGACGCCGGCCCAGAACAGGCGATTGGCCAGGATGTAGCCGGCGAAGTCGGGCAGGCCCGCGTTCGCCTCGGCGGTGGAGAAATAGCGGGTGGCGCGGCCCAGTGCGCGAATGCCGAAGGGATCGGTCAGGACGGCAATCCATTCGTTGTCGATGTTCGAGGTGAAGCGGCCGGCAACGATCCACAGCACGAAGAAGGCCAGCACGCCGACGTACACCAGCATGATCGAGCGCGTGGTCGAGGCCAGCAGCATCAGCAGGGCGCCGATGAAGAGCAGGTTGGGCACCACGATGACGCCCAGCGACCACAGGTAGGCGCTGCCCGGGAAGGGACCGACCCGCTGGGCATCGACCCAGGGCATCAGGGGGCCGAGCACCATGCCGGCGATGATGACGGCGAAGATGAACAGGCAGGCCACCAGGCCGGCGGAGAAGCGCCCGACCAGGTAGTCGTGCTTCTTCATCGGCGTGGCGAACAGCATGTCGGAAATGCCGACGTCGCTGTCGCGCAGCACGGTGCCGGCGATGAAGATGGTGACGACGAACATCGACGTCAGGCTGAAGGAGCCGAGCAGCTGGGCGACGACGAGCGGCGCGTTGCGGTTCACGTTGCCGATACTGCCGCCAACCTGGATGGCGTCGGTGGTGGTGGCGCCAAAGGCCAGCGCGCCGAAGAGCAGCGCGCAGACCCACAGCAGGGGCTGGCGCAACTGGGTGCCCAGCTCGAACTTGAAGAATTCTCTCAACATACCCGCTCCTTATGCCGTGACCGCTGCTTCGCTCGCTGCCGGCGCGGATGCCCTGGGCGCCGCGGCGCGGCCGGCGTTGCGGATCTGGAGGAAGTAGACGTCTTCCAGGTCCGGCTCGACGCTGACGAAACCGTCGTCCGGCTGCGCCTCGGCATACACGTTGATCTGCGGCCGGCCGGCCACCAGGCGGGTCGACAGCACATTGAAGCGCTCCTGGTATTCCGGGAGCGCTTCCTGGCTGACGGTGCGGCGCCAGACGCGGTTTTTCAGCGTCTCGATCGCGGCCTGGGGTTCGCCCTGCAGCAGCACCGTGCCTTTGGCGATCATGGCCATGCGCGGGCACAGGTCGGTGACGTCCTCGACGATGTGGGTGGACAGGATGACGACCACCTGCTCGCCGATCTTGGCCAGCAGGTTGAGGAAGCGGTTGCGCTCGTCGGGATCGAGGCCGGCGGTCGGCTCGTCGACGATCACCAGGCGCGGCGCACCGAGCAGGGCCTGGGCGATGCCGAAGCGCTGGCGCATGCCGCCCGAATAGGTGCCGAGGGCGCGCTTGCGCGCTTCCCACAGGTTGGTCTGGTGCAGCAGGGCCTCCACCGCTTCCTTGCGCTCGCCCTTGTTCGCCAGGCCCTTCAGGACGGCGAAGTGGTTCAGCAGCTTCTCCGCGCTGACTTTCGGGTACACGCCGAAGTCCTGCGGCAGGTAGCCGAGCTGGCGCAGCAGCCCTTCCTTGTCCTGCAGGACGTCGAGACTGTTGAAATGGATGCTGCCGCTGTCGGGATCCTGCAGCGTCGCGATAGTGCGCATGAGCGAGGACTTGCCGGCGCCGTTCGGCCCGAGCAGCCCGAACATCCCGTTCGGGATCTCGAGACTGGCATTGTTGATGGCCTTGACGCCATTGGCATAGGTCTTGTTGAGCTGCTTGATCGATAACATCGTGCTTCTCCCTGGTTATCCCTAGTTATAGATGGTTCGATGCCTCGTCCTGCCGGGGCGGATCGACGGATATTATTTCCTCCTTGTTAATGTAACTTTGACGAAAAGCAATGTCAGCCGTTTGTGACAGGCTGCAGAAAACCGGGAATGGATGACGTTTTTCGAGGAATATGCATCCTTCATAAGCGCCCATCGGGCAAGCACGGCAGTTCAATTTCTTGCTTGACCAAAAGAAAAAACGATCTTAAAGTGATATCACTTTTAGATCACTTCGGAGACCAAGCATGTCCACGCACAAACGGCAAGAAACCCCGCTCTCGTCGATGAACGGTTACCTGGGCTTCGCCGGCGGCCTGCTGGCGATTGCCGCCGGCGCCCTGCTGCTGCGCTCGGGCGCGGGGCTGGCGCCGGGCGTCGTCCTGATCGTCCTCGGTATCCTGGCGTGCACGGGCCTGTACATGCTGCAGCCGAACGAAACGGCCGTGTTGACGCTCTTCGGCCGCTACGTGGGAACCGACCGCAGCGAAGGCCTGCGCTGGGCCTTCCCGCTGTACCGCAAGCACAGGCTGAGCGTGCGGGCGCGCAACCAGAACATCCAGACCCTGAAGGTGAACGACAAGCGCGGCAATCCGGTGGAGATCGCGGCGGCGGTCGTCTGGCGCGTGCGCGATACCGCGCAGGCCATGTTCGAGGTCGATAATTTCGAGCGCTATGTGAGCGTGCAGGCCGAAGCAGCCCTGCGCCACCTGGCCGCGCAATATGCCTACGACGAAGGCGAAGACCTGGCGCCGGGCGAATTGACCCTGCGCGGCGGCGCCGCCGAAGTGGCGGCGGCGCTCAGGACCGAGCTCACCGAGCGTTTCGAAGCCGCGGGTGTCGAGACGGTGGACGCCAAGCTGACCCACCTCGCCTACGCTCCCGAGATCGCCCAGGTGATGCTGCGCCGCCAGCAGGCGCAGGCTATCATCAGCGCACGCGCCCAGATCGTGCGCGGCGCCGTCGGCATGGTCGAAGAAGCGCTGCGCGGACTGGCCGAGCGCGAGATCGTCGAACTCGATTCCGAGCGCAAGGCGGCCATGGTCAGCAATCTGCTGGTGGTGCTATGCTCCGACCGCGAAACCCAGCCGATCGTCAACACCGGCACCCTGTACAACTAAGTCAAAGAAAGCACTGAGGCTAGACGGATGGCAAGTCCGGGAAAAAAGTCCTACCCGCTGCGCATCGATCCCGCCTTGTGGGAGCAGTTGCAGCGGCTGGCCGCCAACGACCTGCGCAGCGTGAACGCGGAGATCGAGTTCCTGCTGCGCGAAGCGCTGGCGCGGCGGGGCATCCGCATTGCGCCGGTACAGCAGCAGGAGGAGGACGGTCAATGAAGATGGTCAATGAAGGCGCAAGCCCCCTTCCCTTTGCCGAACGCTGCCACAGCCTGCCGGGGCGCCAGGCGTGGCAGCTTGCGCAGCAGCTTTCGAGTCGTGCGACCGGGAATCCCGTAATTGGGGCACCATGACATTGTAGAGTGCCGGCGCACCGCAAGATGCACGTCCATGCGGCCGGAAACGACAATGCGAAGAAAGGCGAGCACGATGAATCCCACAAGCACCCGCGTCGTCATCACCGGCGCATCGAGCGGCATCGGCGCCGCCACGGCCATCGCTTTCGCCCGCGAGGGCGCCATGCTGGTTCTGGCGGCGCGCGGCAAGGAGGGGCTCGACGAGGTCGCCCGCCAATGCCGCGATGCCGGCGGCAGCGCCGAGGTGCGGGTCGTCGACGTGACCGAGGCCGATGCCGTCGCCGCCCTTGCGCGCGAGGCGCGCGAGATCCTGGGCGAGATCGACCTGTGGTTCAGCGATGTCGGCATCGGCGTGGTCGGCAAATATCCCGAGGTGCCGCTCGAAGACCACCGGCGCGTGATCGAGGCCAACCTGCTCAGCCACATGCACGACGCGCACGCCGTGCTGCCGGTGTTCCTGGAACAGGGCCACGGCATCTGGGTGAACATGATTTCCTTCGGCGGCTTCGTCGCCTCGCCCTGGTCCGCCGCCTACGCCGCCAGCAAGTACGGCCTGCGCGGCTTCAGCGAGGCCTTGCGCGCCGAACTGCAGGACCATCCCCACATCCACATCTGCGACGTCTACCCGACCTTCGTCGACACGCCCGGCTTTCGTCACGCGGGGAATTACACGGGTGCGAAACTGTCCTACCCGCCCGGGACCCTCTCGCCCGAAAAGGTGGCCGAGGCCATCGTCGGCCTGGCCGAGCAGCCGCGCAGCACGACCGTGATCGGGGCGCCCGCGACGCTGATGAAGCTCAGCGAGCTGGCGGCGCCCCTGCCCGCGATGCTCCTGGGCCGCTTCATGGATGCCTGGTCGAAGCGCGCCGACCGCACCGCCGACACCAGCGGCACGCTCTACGCCCCGCAGCGCGGCGCCAGCGGAATCCACAGCGGCCAGCGCCGGCCCGACCAGCGCAACACGGCGCTGATGGTGGGCGCGGGACTGGCCATCGGCGTGCTCGGCTGGCAGCTCCTGCGCCAGCGCGATACGAGCGGGCGCGACCAGTTCTAACGATTTTCCGCCGGAGCATCCCCGGCGGCCGACGCCTGCGCTTCCACCTGCGCGGGCGGCCTGTGTTCGGCGACGAGCACCGTGGTCCGCGGCCTGGCGGCCTTCTGCTGCACGACCTGCACCGCGACGGCGCGGCCGTCGACGACGGGCTTGGGATGGCGAAAGTTGAACACGACGGACCCGGCTTGAGTAGATGACAACTCAAGGTGGGAACGAAGGCCGCCCTTTCAAGGCTGGGCGGGCTGGTCACCCGCGTGCCAGCCGCCGCCCAGCGCCTGGATCAGCGCCACCGCCACGGTCTGGCGGTCGGCCTGCACCTGGACCAGCGCGCGGCGTGCGTTCAGGGCCGTGACCTGGGCCTGCACCACTTCCGTATAACTCACCTGCCCCGCCTTGTACTGGTTCAGGATCTGCTGCTCGACCAGGTTGGCCGCTTCGGAGGCCTGGCGGCGCAGGTCCTGCTGCTGGGCCAGCACGCGCGTGGCGCTGAGCTGGTCCTCGACGTCCGCGAAGGCGTTCAGCACGGTCTGGCGATAGCGCGCGACCGCCGCCTGGTGGCGCGCCTCGGCGGCGGCGACGCTGGCGCGGGTGGCGCCGGCGTTGAAGATCGATTGCGCCGCCGACAGGCCGAAGGACCAGGCCGCGTTCGACACCGAAAACAGGTCCGACACCCGGCTGCCGACCGTGCCGCCGGAGGCCGACAGGCCGATGTTCGGGAAATACGCCGAGCGCGCGACGCCGATGTCGGCATTGGCCGCGGCGACGTCGCGTTCGGCGGCGGCGATGTCCGGGCGGCGCTGCAGCAGCGTGGACGGCACACCGACCGGCACCTCGGGCACGGTCACGCGCCATTCGGGCAGCGGCGCCAGGGTGAAGTCGCTCGGCGCCTTGCCGAGCAGGATGGCGATCGCGTGCTCGGCCTGGGCGCGCTGGCGCACCAGGGAAAGTTCGTCGTTGCGGGCGTTGGCCAGCTGGGTCTCGGCCTGCAGCACGTCGGTGCGCGCGACGATGCCGACGTTGAAGCGGTTCCGCGTGATCGTGAGCACCCGCTCGTAGCCGGCGATGGTGTCCGCCAGCAGCGCGCGCGCCGCGTCGAGCTGGCGCACCGTGAAGTAGTTGGCGGCCAGTTCGCCTTGCGCCGACAGGCGCGCGCTGGCCAGGTCCGCGGCGGTGGCTTCGGCGCCGGCCTGGGCGCTGGTGACGCCCGCGCGCAGGCGGCCCCACACATCCGGCTCCCAGCTGCCGCCCAGGTTCAGGCGATAGGCGTTGTCCGCGCCCTGCCCGCGCACGCCGGAACGGTCGCCGCTCAGCTGCAGGTTCACCGAAGGGAACAGCGCCGCGCGCTGCTGCTGCACCAGGGCGCGCGCCTGGGCGTAGTTGGCGACGGCCGCCGCCACGTTCTGGTTCGAGACCTCGATGCCGTTCGCCAGTTCGTTCAGGATGGGATCGTTGAAGAGCTGCCACCACGGCCCCCGTTCGAGCGCGTCGGCTGGCGCGGCGGGCACCCAGCCGGCCAGCTCCTTGAACGCCGCCGGTTGCGGCGTGTTCGGCACCTGGTAGGCAGGGCCGACGCTGCAGCCGGCAAGGATGGCGCCAAGCGCCAGCAGGGTCAGTCGGAATGGCGTCGTTTCATGCATAAGAAGTCTCATTTCGATGGGGTCGGGACTGCATCTTCTTCCAGCGGATGCCGGGTCAGCTCGCGTTCCTCGGGGGTGCGGCGGCGCAGCTTGTCCATCAGGACGTAGACGACGGGCGTCGTGAGCAGGGTCAGCAACTGGCTCGCGATCAGGCCGCCGATGATGGCGATGCCCAGCGGCTGGCGCAGCTCCGAGCCTTCGCCGAAACCGATCGCCAGCGGCAGCGCGCCGAGGGCCGCAGCCAGGGTCGTCATCAGGATGGGACGGAAGCGCAGCAGGCAGGCTTCGCGCACCGCCTGCACCGCGTCCAGCCCGCGCGCCCGCTCCGCCTCCAGCGCGAAGTCGATGATCAGGATCGCGTTCTTTTTCACGATGCCGATCAGGAGGAAGACGCCGATCAGGGCGATGATGGAGAACTCCATGTTGAACAGCAGGAGGGCCAGCACCGCACCCACGCCGGCCGAAGGCAAGGTGGAGAGCACCGTGATCGGATGGATCAGGCTTTCGTACAGGATGCCGAGCACGATGTAGATGACGACGATGGCCGCCAGGATCAGCAGCGGCTGCTCCTTGTTCGATTCCTGGGCCGCGCGCGCCGTGCCCTCGAAGCTGCCGCGCACATTGGCCGGCATGGCGATGTCGGCCTCGGCCTGGCGCACGGCGGCCTGGCCGTCGGACAAATTGAAGCCTTCGGCCAGGTTGAACGATACCGTGGTGGCCAGCTCCCCGTCCTGGTGGTTGACGGAGGTGGGCGTCGAGCTTTCGGCGAAGCTGGCGATGGCCGACAGCGGCACCATGGTGGCGGCGCTGGTCGACAGGGCCGAACCGCTGGAGGCGTCGCGCGTCGCGGTGAGGGTGGAAGCCGGCGCCGGCGTGCCGTTGCTGGTCATGCCGCCGCTGGTGGCCGCGCCCGCGCCAGAAACCGAGCCGGTGGCGGTCGAGGTCGTGGCGCTCGACGAAGCCGTGGTCCCGGCCGACGCCGTGGTACTGGTGGTGCCCGATCCGCCGCCGCTGGCGCGCGCCGGCACGTACACGTCCTTCAGCGCTTCCGGCGACTGCGCGTAGCGCTGGGCCACGCCCATGATCACGTGGTACTGGTTCAGCTCGTCGTAGATGTTGGCGACCTGGCGCTGGCCGAAATTGTTGTACAGCGCGTTGTCGACGTCGCGCGTGCTGATCCCCAGGCGCGCCGCGCTTTCCTTGTCGATGGTGACGAACATCTCGACGCCGTTCTCGGCCTGGTCGGTGTCGACGTCGACCAGCGCCGGCTGGCGCTTCATGGCGTCGGCCAGTTTCGATGCCCACTCCTTCAGGTCCTGGCTGCTGTCGCTCTTCAGGGTGTACTGGTAGGTCGAGTTCGACGAGCGCCCGCCCATGCGCAGGTCCTGCACGGGATTCAGGAACAAGGACACCCCGGTCACCCGCGCCAGCTTCGGGCGCAGGCGCGCGATCACGGCCTGGCCCTTCTCCGTCCTCTCGGAAGCGGGCTTCAGGTTGATGAACATGAAGCCGCCGCCGGCCCGTCCGCCGCCGGTGAAGCCGACCACGGTGTCGACCGCCGGGTCGCGCTTGATGATGTTCACGAGCTGGCGCATCTTGGCCTGCATGGCCTGGAAGGAGATGCTCTGGTCGGCGCGGATGCCGCCGCTGATCTGGCCCGTGTCCTGCTGGGGGAAGAAGCCCTTGGGCGCGGCCGAGAACAGATACACGTTCAGGCCGATCACGAACACCAGGATCAGCATCACCAGCGCGCGGCTGGCCAGGGCCCAGTCGAGCGAGCGCTCGTAGATGCGCAGCAGCCAGTTGAAGCCGGATTCCGACCAGCGCGACAGCCGGCCCTGCGGACGCTCGATGGTGTGGCCCTTCTTCAGCAGCCAGGCGCACATCATCGGCGTGGTGGTCAGCGAAATGACCAGCGAGATCATCACCGCGGCGGACAGGGTGACCGCGAACTCGCGGAACAGCCGGCCCACCTGCCCGCCCATGAACAGCAGCGGGATGAAGACCGCCACCAGGGACAGGCTGATCGACAGCACGGTAAAACCGACTTCCCGGGCGCCCAGCAAGGCGGCCTGCATGCGGTCCATGCCCTTCTCGACGTGGCGCGCGGTATTCTCCAGCACCACGATCGCGTCGTCGACCACGAAGCCGGTGGCCACCGTCAGGGCCATCAGCGAGAGGTTATTCAGGCTGAAGCCAAACAGCCACATGACGCCGAAGGTGCCCAGCAACGACACCACGGTCGCCACCGCCGGGATCACGGTGGCGCGCACGCTGCGCAAGAAGACGCTCACCACCAGCACCACCAGCAGAATCGAAATGAGCAGCGTGAACTCGATCTCGTGCAGCGAGGCGCGGATGGAATTGGTGCGGTCCGACGCCACCTGCAGCGTGATGTCGCCCGGAAGCTGGGCCTGCAGGGAAGGCAGCAGCGCGCGCACGCCGTCGACCGTCTCGATGACGTTCGCGGCCGGCTGGCGCGTGATCAGCACGATGACCGCCGGCTCGCCGTTGAACAGGCCCAGGGTGTTGATGTTTTCCGGGCCGTCGATGACCTCGGCCACATCAAGCAGGCGCACCGCGGCCCCATCGCGCCAGGCCACCACCAGGCCGCGGTAATCGGCAGCGGTGCGCCCGTCCGTCGGGGTGTCGGCCTGGGAATAGATCTGCAGGCGCTTGCCGCCGCCTTCGATGACGCCTTTCGGGCGGTTCGGATTGCTCGACTGGATGGCGGCGCGCACGTCCTCGGCCGACACGCCGAGGCGGTTCAGCGCATAGGGATTGAGTTCGACCCGCACCGCCGGCAGCGAGCCGCCGCCGATCTCGACTTCGCCCACGCCCGGCACCTGGGCCAGGCGCTGCTGCACGATGTTCGAGACCGCGTCGTAGATCTGGCCGGGCGTACGCGTCTTCGAGGTGAGCGCCAGGATGATCACCGGCGCGTCCGAGGGGTTGACCTTGCGGTAGGTCGGATTGCTGCGCAGCGTGGCCGGCAGGTCGGCGCGTGCGGCATTGATCGCGGCCTGCACTTCGCGCGCGGCCGAGTCGATCTTGCGGTTCAGTTCGAACTGCAGGTTGATGCGGGTCGAGCCGCTGCCCGAGTTCGAGGTCATCTCGTTCACGCCCGCGATCACGCCCAGGCGCCGCTCGAGCGGCGTGGCGACGCTGCTGGCCATGGTCTCCGGGCTGGCGCCCGGCAGCGAGGCCGACACCGAGATGGCCGGGAAGTCGACCTGGGGCAGCGGCGAGACCGGCAGCACGAAGAAGGCGGCAATCCCCGCCAGCGCCAGCCCGAGCGTCAGGAGGACGGTCGCGATCGGGCGCTGGACGAAGGGCTTGGACAGATTCATGCGCCGACCTCTTTCGGCTTGGCGGGCGCACGGCCAGACCAGCGGCGTGCGGCGCGGTCGAACGCCAGGTAGATCACCGGTGTGGTGAACAGGGTCAGGAGCTGGGACACGATCAGGCCGCCGAAGATGGCCAGGCCCAGGGGACGCCGCAGCTCGGCGCCCTCGCCCCAGCCGAACATCAGCGGCACGGCGGCGAACAGCGCGGCCAGGGTCGTCATCAGGATCGGGCGGAAGCGCAGCAGCGCCGCCTGGCGGATGGCCTCCAGCGGGGTCTTGCCCTCGTCGCGCTCGGCCTCGATAGCGAAGTCGATCATCATGATCGCGTTCTTCTTCACGATGCCGATCAGGAGGATGATGCCGATGATGCCGATCACGCCCAGGCCCTGCCCCGTGATCCATAGCGCCAGCAGCGCGCCGACGCCGGCCGAGGGCAGCGTCGACAGGATGGTCAGCGGGTGGATGTAGCTCTCGTAGAGCACGCCCAGCACGATGTAGACGCAGACCACCGCCGCCAGGATCAGCCAGAGCTGGTTCGACAGGGAGTTTTCATATGCGCCGGAAGCGCCGAGGAAGGTCAGCGTGACCGAGGCCGGCAGCTTGATGTCCTCGGCCGCGGCGCGGATCGCGTCGACCGCCTGGCCCAGGGAGGTTCCCGATGCCGTATCGAAGCCGATGGTCGTGGCCGGATACTGCGCCACGTGGGTGACCTGGAGCGGCGCCTCTTCCTCGCGGATGGTGGCCACGGCCGACAGCGGAGTCGGCTCGCCCGAACCGGTGCGCAGTTGCAGGCGGCCCAGGGAGGCCAGGGACATTGCCTCGTCCTGTTGCGCCTCCAGGATCACGCGGTACTGGTTGGTCTCGGTGAAGATGGTCGAGACGATCCTCTGGCCGAAGGCGCTGTACAGGGCGTCGTCGATAGCGGACGCGGTAATGTTGAGGCGCGAGGCGGTGTCGCGGTCGATATGGACCACGGCGGCCGCACCGACCGCGCCCGCGTCGGTCGTCACGTTGCGCAGCTGCTTCTGCTGCTGCATGCGCGCCACCAGCTTCTTTGCCCACTCGACCACGGTGGCGTTGTCCGCCCCTTCGAGCGAGACCCGGTACTGGGTCGGGCCGGTCTCCGCATCGATGGTCAGGTCCTGGGTCGGCTGCAGGTAGAGCGTGACGCCGGGCACGCGCGAAACGCGGTTCCTCAGCCGCTGCATCAGCTCGTCCGGATCCGAGCTGCGGTCGCGCTTCAGGTTGATCAGCATGGTGCCGGTGTGGAGCATGGTGTTGTTGGCGGCATCCACTCCGACATTGGAGGCCAGAGACTCCACTTCCGGATCCTCGAGGATGGCCTTGGCGGCCTGCTGCTGCAGCTCGGCCATCGCGTTGTACGAGATCGCCTGGCGCGTTTCCACGCGCGCCTGCAACTGGCCCGTGTCCTGGGTCGGGAACAGGCCCTTCGGGATCACCACCCACAGCAGGGCCGTGAGCGCCAGCGTGGCGAGGGCGACGATCAGGGTCAGGCCCTGCCGCGCCAGCACCCAGTCCAGGCCGCGGTCGTACTTGTGGATCACACGGTCGAAGAAGGCCTGGGTCTTGCGCGCGAATTTGCCCGGCTTTTCTTCCTCATGGCTGCGCAGCCAGCGCGCCGACATCATCGGCACCAGGGTCAGCGACACGACGGCCGAGATCAGGATGGTGATGGCCAGGGTCACCGCGAACTCGCGGAACAGGCGGCCGACCACGTCGCCCATGAACAGCAGCGGGATCAGCACGGCGATCAGCGAGACCGTCAGCGAAATGATGGTGAAGCCGATCTGGGCCGCGCCCTTGATCGCGGCGGCCATCGGCTTTTCGCCCTCTTCGATGTAGCGCGCGATGTTCTCGATCATGACGATGGCGTCGTCGACCACGAAACCGGTGGCGATGGTGAGGGCCATCAGCGACAGGTTGTTCAGGCTGTAGCCGAGCAGGTACATCACGCCGAAGGAGCCGATCAGCGAGATCGGCACCGCGAGACTGGCGATCACGGTCGCGCGCACGCTGTGCAGGAAAGCGAAGATCACCAGCACCACCAGCACCACGGCCAGCAGCAGCTCGATCTGCACGTGCTCGACCGATGCGCGGATGCCGGTGGTGCGGTCGCTCAGCACGTCCAGGCGCAGCGAGGCCGGCAGGCTGGCCTGCAGCTCGGGCAGGCGCTCCTTGATGGCGTCCACCGTGGCGATGACGTTGGCGCCCGGCTGGCGCTGCACGTTCAGGATGATCGCGGGCTTGAGGTTGGCCCAGGCGCCCAGGCGCACGTTCTCGGCGCTGTCGACCACCTTCGCCACGTTCTCCAGGCGTACCGGGGCGCCATTGCGGTAGGCGACGATCAGGTTCTTGTAGTCCTGGACGGTGACCAGCTGGTCGTTGGCGTTGATCGCATAGGCCCGGGTCGGGCCGTCGAAGCTGCCCTTGGCGCTGTTGGCGTTGGCGGCCGTGATCGCGGTGCGCAGCGAATCCAGGCCAAGGCCATAGGAAGCCAGCGCCTCGGTATCGGCCTGGATGCGCACGGCGGGACGCTGCCCGCCCGAGAGCGTGACCAGGCCCACGCCCGAGACCTGGCTGATCTTCAGGGCCAGGCGCGTGTTGACCAGGTTCTGGACCTCGGTCAGGGGAATCGTGTCGGACGTGATCGCCAGCGTCAGCACCGGCGCGTCGGCCGGGTTGACCTTGGCGTAAACGGGAGGCGCCGGCAAATCGGCCGGCAGCAGCGAGCCGCCGGCATTGATCGCGGCCTGCACTTCCTGCTCGGCCACGTCCAGCGTCTGGCCCAGGCCGAACTGCAGGGTGATGACCGACACGCCGGCGGCGCTGGTCGAACTCATGCGCGTGAGGCCCGACATCTGGCCGAACTGGCGTTCGAGCGGCGCGGTCACGGTGCGCGACATCACCTCGGGGCTGGCGCCCGGGTACAGGGTCTGGACCTGGATGGTCGGGAAGTCGACCTGCGGCAGGGCCGAGAGCGGCAGGAAGCGGTAGCCGACCAGGCCGGCCAGCACGATGGCCAGCATCAGCAGGGCCGTGGCGACCGGGCGGCGGATGAATGGGCCGGACGGGCTCATGACTCTCCCCCGACGTGTGTGACATACCCGACGTGTGCAACATACCCGTAGGGTGGACGGGTTTCCCGTCCACGCATCCAGCCGGCGGATGAGCGGCCGAAATCCCGGTTGGCGCGACTTGAAACAGAAATCAGGGATACATCACGCCACCCGCGAACGCATCCGTTCGTTGAACGCGTGGACGGGAAACCCGTCCACCCTACGATGGTCATCATTGCGCGCTTCCTTCACGCTGGCGGCGCTGTCCCTGGCCCCCCTGCTGCCCTTGCGCTCCCTGGCCGCGCGCCCCACCCTGCGCGCCCTGCGGCCGCTCGCCCGGCAGCGTCACCTTGGCCCCATCCTTCAGGCGGTCCGCGCCTTCGGTGATCACGCGCTCGCCCGGCTTCAGTCCTTCGGTCACCTGGATCCGGTCCACGGTCGCCTGGCCGCGCTTCACCGGGCGCATCGACACCGTCTTCTGCTGTTCGTTCAGCACGAACACGAAGTCGCCGTTGGCGCCATGGCGCAGCGCGTTCACCGGCACCACGACCGCGTCCTCGATGGTGCGCACCTGCAGGCGCAGGTTCACGAACTGGCTCGGGAACAGCTTGCTGTCGGCGTTGTCGAAACGCGCCTTGGCGCGTACGGTGCCGGTCTGCACGTCGACCTGGTTGTCCAGGGCCGCGAAACGGCCCTGCGCCAGCTCGGTGGTGCGGGTGCGGTCCAGTGCCGTGGCCGGCAGGGTGGCGTTCTGGGCGATGCGGCGCTGCAGCTCCGGCACCTGGTCCTGGGGCACCGCGAATTCGACGTCGATCGGCGAGAACTGGGTGATGACGGCGATGCCGTTGGCGTCGCCGCTGCCCACCAGGTTGCCGATGTCGACCGTGCGCAGGCCGACGCGGCCGGCGATCGGCGCCTTGACCTGGGTGTAGCTGAGGTTCAGGCGCGCCTGGTTCTCGGCCGCGCGGTCGGTGGTGACCGTGCCCTCGAGCTGCTTGACCAGGGCCGCCTGGGTGTCGACTTCCTGGCGCGCGATCGAGTCCTGCTCCAGCAGGGTGCGGTAGCGCGACAGGGTCAGGCGCGCGCTCTCCAGCTGGGCTTCGTCGCGCTGGCGCTGGCCGGTTGCCTGCAGCACCGAGATCTCGAAGGTGCGCGGATCGATGGTGGCCAGCACCTGGCCGGCCTTCACCTGCTGGCCCTCGGTGAAGTGGATCTTCTGCAGCACGCCCGAGACCTGGGGACGCACGGTGGCGACCGCCGCCGGCACTACCGTGCCGAGCGCTTCGAGGGTGACCGGGATATCGGCCTGCTCGGCGGTGGCCACACCCACGGTCGTTGCCGGCATGCCGCGTCCGCCGCCGGGTCCGCGCGCGCCCGGACCTCCCGCCGCCGCCCCTGCCCCCGGCCTGCCGCCGGCGGCGCCGGGCCCGCCTGCTCCTCCCGGTGCGCGGTGGGTCAGGTACCAGGCCAGCGCACCGAGCGCCACCATGGCCAGGACTGCGACGATGCTGCCGATGATACGGCCGCGCCGGGTGCGCGGCTGGGTGGTGGAAGCCTTGTTGGGGGATACGGGAGAATCCATGCTCATCCTTGTTGACCGAACTGAACTGCTGACAAATGCACAAGTAATCAGCTTGGAATGTAGCATGGAGCGCCCTACGAATATGTTTCGTAACGTACATAGCGCGGGGACCAGAAACAGGCCGCCGCCCTGCGTACGCGCGTCCTTTACACCGATTTACACCGAAGGACGAACATGGGCGCAGATGAAATGAAAACGGGCGCTGGAAGCCCAGCGCCCGTTCCGGCGAGATGTAACAGCGGTTACAAATTCACACCATCCTCAAGCCCATCAACGGGACCTCGAGAAACCGTAGCGAGCGGAAGGCATGTTGGCCGAGCCCCCAAGGGGACAATGCTCGCTGTACTGGAGTACAGCGAGCATCGCAGGCCGACAGGCCGACGCGCAGTAGGTTTATCGAGGTTCCCTCAAGGCAATTCGCAGAAACAGTGCGTAATCGCGGCAAAGGGCTTCTTGCCCTCGGTCAGCTCGTTCAGCCAGGCCAGGTCCCTGGCCACGCCGGCCACGGCGCCCGACGGCAGCGCGGCCGGCAGCATGCCCAGCTTGACCTGGATGTTGATGGCGGTCTGGGTCGAGGCGCCCATCATTTCCAGGAAGCGCTCGAACTTCGAGCCCGGACGCTCGATGTAGGCGACGCGGAAGTCGTCGCCCAGCTTGGCGCGCCTGGCGGCCGAGCGCAGGGCGTCGCCGTAGCTGCCCAGGGTGTCGACCAGGCCGCGCTCCTTGGCCTGGGCGCCGGTCCAGACGCGGCCCTGGCCGACTTCGTCGATCTTGGCCGCGGTGGTCTTGCGCGCCACGGCCGCCTTGGTGGTGAACTCCTTGTAGACGTTGTTGATGCTGGCCTGGACCAGCTGGCCGAAGCGGGGGTCCATCGGGCGCAGCGGGTTGTAGGCGTCGGCCAGCCAGGTAGTGGTGTAGCCGCCGGTACGCACGCCCATCTTGTCGGCCACGCGGTCGGCGGTCGGCAGGATGGCGAACACGCCGATCGAGCCGGTGATGGTGGCCGGGTCGGCGATGACCTCGTCGGCCGCCATCGACATCCAGTAGCCGCCGGACGCGGCCACGTTGCCCATCGAGACCACGACCGGTTTGCCGGCGGCGCGCGTCAGTTCCAGTTCGCGGCGGATCAGCTCCGAGCCATAGGCGCTGCCGCCAGGAGAATCGACACGCAGCACCACGGCCTTGATCTGGTCGTCCTCGCGCGCGCGGCGGATCTGGTTGGCGGTCGAGACGCCGCCGATCACGCCCGGGCCGCCCTGGCCGTCGGTGATCTCGCCGGCCGCGACGATGACGCCGACGGCGTCGCCGAAGGGCTTCTGCGGGTGGCGCTGCAGGTAGTCGTGGTAGGACACCTGGCGGAAGGACTCGATATCCTCGTCCCAGGCGCCGCGCTTGATCATCATGGCGCGCACTTCGTCCTTGGTCTTGATGCCGTCGACCAGCTTCAGGTTGCGCGCGACCTGGGCGGCGCTGCCGCCGGCCGCTTCCATCAGCTGCGGCAATTGGTCGATGCCGCGTGCCACGGCGCCGGCTTCGAGCTTGCGGTTCTTCTCGACCATGCTGGTGTAGTTCTGCCACAGCGCGCCGTACAGGAAGGCGTCGGCCTCCATCGCCGCCTGCGACGGGCCGTTCGCGATGAAAGGCTCGGCCGCGCTCTTGTAGGTGCCGACCTTGATCAGGTTGACGGTCACGCCCAGCTTGTCGAGGGCGTCGCGGTAGTAGTTGCGGTTGCGCCCGAAGCCTTCGATCAGGACCATGCCCATTGGGTGGACGTAGACCTCGTTGGCGTGCGAAGCCAGCAGGTAGCGCTTCTGGTCGTACATGCCGCCCCAGGCCACCACGCGCTTGCCGGCCGCCTTGACGCGGTCGATGGCCGCGCCGATCTCGCGCAGCATGGCCAGGCCGCCGCCGTCGAGTTCGTCGAGCATCAGGACCACGCTGTCGATCTTCTCGTCCTTGGCGGCGGCATCGAGCACGGTCAGCAGGTCGCGCAGCTGGATGGTGCGGCGGGTTTCGCCGCCAACGTTGGCCAGCAACTGATCGCTGACGCTGCCGGTGGTCTGTTCGGCCAGGTCGCCGCGCAGTTCCAGCACCAGCGCCGTCTTGTCGGCCAGCGGCTTGGTGCCGCCGCCAAAGATCGCCACCAGGAAGACGATCAGGATCAGCAGGAACAGCATGTTCAGCACGAAGCGGCGCGTGGCATCGAGGCCGCGCCAGAGCATGCCGAAACCGCGGCGCAGGGTAGACAAGGGCTTGAAGGACATCTGGACTCCGCTAAAAGGGTTGAGACGTGATGCGGTCGGGACGTTACGCCGTGACTGCCGCCTTGTTCACGGTCTCCCGATGGGAAATCGCAAACAGGCCGGCAAATACGAGTATGCCATTGAGGATCAACAGTTCAAGGCCAAGGCGATAATTGCCAAGCAGATACTGTTGATAGTGCTCAAGCACCGCACAAAGAATCGGCGCGCCGATGGTGACAAAAGGCACCAGACGGTCGGTCAGGGTGCGTCGCGTCATCATGCCGAAGGCGAACAGGCCGAGCAGCGGACCATAGGTATAGGCCGCGAGCTTCAGGATGATCACGATCATGCTCGGCTCGTCGATCCACTTGAAGCCCATCACCAGCAGCAGGAACAGGGCGGCAAATCCCAGGTGCACGCGGCGGCGCAGCTTTTCCTGGGCGGCGTCCGACAGGTCGGTGCGGCGCTTGATGCCGAGGATGTCGATGCAGAAGGTGGACGTGAGCGCCGTGATCGCGCCGTCGGCGCTCGGGAACAGGGCCGAGACCAGGGCGATCAGAAAGATGATCTGGACCGCGGCCGGCAGATGGCCCATGACGATGGCCGGGAAGATCTTGTCGCCGGTCGCCGCCACGCCCACCGTCGGCGCATACAGGTAGAGCAGGCCGCCCAGGAACAGGAAGCTTGATAACACGACCACCAGCACGGCGGTCAGGCTCAGCAGGTTCTTCTGCGAATCCTGCAGGGTCTTTACCGAGATGGTCTTCTGCATCATTTCCTGGTCCATGCCGGTCATGGTCAGGACAATGAAGATGCCGGCGACGATCTGCTTCAACCAGAAGTTCGGGCTGTCGAAGTCGGTCGTGAAGATGCGCGCCAGGCCCTGCGACTGCATCGCATTCAGGCTCTCCGTCATCGACATGCCCATCTGGTCGAGCAGGAACCAGACGCAGGCGAACAGGCCGAACAGCATGCAGGAGGTCTGCAGGGTGTCGGTCCAGACGATGGTCTTCACGCCGCCCTGGTAGGTGTACATCAAGATCATGCCGAGGATCACCAGCGTGGTCAGCCAGAACGGAATGCCGAGGCTGTCGAGGATGATCGCCTGCAGGATGTTCACGACGAGATACAGCCGCGCGGTCGAGCCGAGCAGGCGCGAAACGATGAAGAAGCCCGCCCCGCTCTGGTAGGCCCGCCGTCCCAGGCGCACGTCGAGATAGTGGTAGATCGAGGTGAGTTTCAGGCGGTAGTACAGCGGCAGCAGGATGTAGGCGACGGCGATGTAGCCGATCACGTAGCCGATCAGGATCTGGCCGTAGCCGAAGGCATCTTTGCCGACGGCGCCCGGCACGCTGATGAAGGTCGCGCCCGACAGCGTGGTGCCGACCATGCCAAAGGCGACCAGCATCCAGTTGCTGCTCTTGTTACCGATGAAGAAGCTGTCGTTGTTGGCGTTGCGGGAGGTGGCCCAGGCCACGCCGAGCAGGAGCGCGAAATAGCCGATGAGGATGCAGAACAGGAGAACCGGTGACATGTAAATCCGAAGGTGTTGTCGTTTCGCCCAGCAATATAACTGAGAACGGACGACAGGTCACCAAGGGATTGGGCGATGGGGGATGCACTTGTAGGGTGGACACCCGTGTCCACGCGGTCGCACCATATGCATACATACGGCACGAAGGTCATCGAAGCGCACGCGTTTCCGGCTTTTCGTAGGGTGGGCTCTCGAGCCCACGCGGTAGAGCGTTTGAACAGCCGCGGCGCGTGCAGGAAAGCGCTTTTGTAGGGTGGACACCTGTGTCCACGCGGTACCGCGGTCGATCAGCCGCGACGCGAGCAATAATTAGGTAAATCAAGCATCCCGACAAGATCGGCGCCGCGGCCAGGCAAGCGATGAGACCGCGTGGGCTCGAGAGTTTACCCTACGAAAACCAAGCCCGCCACAGTGCCCACCGTATCGTCACGCCTCCTCCCCCTCCACCCGTTCGAACGGCCCGATGCACGCCTCCATCGTCTCGTCGCTGCACATCAGGAACAACTCTCCCGAGGGGTGGAACCGCACGAAATTGGTCGCGCGGGTGCCAACCTTCATGATCGCGCCGGAGCAATCCTTCTTGCCGTTGTCCTTGACGATGCGGTCCTCGAGTTTATAAAACCCCTTCGCGCTGGGCTTGTCGGGAATGCTGTATTCGCTCTCGGACACCTCTTCCGCGCTGGTGACGAGGGTGGTGCCGTCGCCGCGGAAGCGGTAGACCTCGGAGCAGCGCAGGTCGGGCAGCGACAGCTTCCAGATGCCGAGGATGGGATGGTTGGCGGCCGGCGCCGGCGGGGCCGCCGTGGCAAAGGGCGCGGCTGCAAGGAGGGAGATGAGCACACCGGCAAGGAGACGCATGGCTTTCCTTTCACTACAGTTGAGCACTGTCAGTCGCACCGGAACCGGCGCGCGTGGCGCCGGCCCCCCCTCACTGCTGTCTTACGCGTTGTCGGCCGTTTTCGGCTTGGCCGGACGGCGGCTGCGCGTGGCGGGCTTGCGTGCCGGCGCCTTGTGCGCAGGCTTGGCAGACTTCTTGCGCGCGGGCTTTTCATCGCCGGGAACGGTTTCGCCGGCCGCACTCTCGTCAGCAGCGTTGTTCCCATTCTCGCCGATTGGCGGGAAAGCTGCTTCCGGCAGCAGTGCGCCCAGTGCTTCGGCGGCTGCGCCCTCGGCGGGCGGCAGCACGGCAGGGGCGGCGCGGTCTTCAGGCGGGACGGCGATCGGCGCCAGCTCGGCCGCGGCGGCGTCGGCCTGGGCGGCGGTGGCGGCGACCTTCTTGGCTGACGGCTTGCGCGGCGTGCGGCGGCGCTCCTTCAGGGGCGCCGGCGGCGCATCCGCCTGCCCGGCCTCGGGCGCGGCGGCTTCGGGTGCAGCGGCAGGCGCATTCTCCGTCACTGCCGCTACGGCATCGGCGGCCGCGGCGGCGTCTTCCGGGGCGGCTTCCGGCCACACCTGGGCCGGCGCGGCGGACTCCGCCGCCGCGCTTTCCATCTGGCCGAGTTCGTCCGGCGTGACGGCCACGACCGGCGTCTCGGCGCGCTGGGAACCCTTGCGTCCGCGTCCGCCGCGGCGGCGGCCTTCGCCGCGTCCTTCTTCAGGCGCAGCAGGGGCCGGCGCGGCGGCATCCACGGCCTCGGGCGCCGATGCTTCCATCAACGCGGTCTCGAGCGGTGCCGGCTCGGCCAGCACGGCCGGCGCACCGCTGCGGTAGACATAGGTGCCCGACTTCTCGTCGCGGCCGAATTCGAACAGGCCGCGCACCTGCGCTTCTTCCAGCAGGTTGCCGAAAGTACGGAAACCGTAATACACCTCGGAGAATTCCGGGCGGCGGCGCTTGAGGGTGTCCTTCAGCAGCGAAGCCCAGATCTTGCCGGTGTCGCCACGCTCGGACACCAGGGCGTCGAAGGTCTCGACCACCATTTCCAGGGCCTGCGTCTTGCGCGCTTCGAGTTCTTCCTTGCGTTTGTCGTCGCTGCCGCGCTTGGCCTGCGGCTGGGCCTTGCGCTCGTCGCGCTTGGCGGCGGCGCGGCGCACTTCGCGCACCAGGTCGTCGTAGAAGATGAATTCGTCGCAGTTGGCCACCAGCAGGTCGGAGGTCGACTGCTTCACGCCCACGCCGATCACCTGCTTGGCGTTCTCGCGCAACTTCGACACCAGGGGCGAAAAGTCGGAGTCGCCGCTGATGATGACGAAGGTATTCACGTGCGACTTGGTGTAGCACAGGTCGAGCGCGTCGACGACGAGGCGGATGTCGGCCGAATTCTTGCCGGACTGGCGCACGTGGGGAATCTCGATCAGCTCGAAGTTGGCTTCGTGCATGGTGGACTTGAACCCCTTGTAGCGGTCCCAGTCGCAATAGGCCTTCTTGACGACGATGCTGCCCTTGAGCAGGAGCCGCTCGAGGACGGGCTTGATATCGAATTTTTCGTAGTTCGCATCGCGCACGCCGAGTGCGACGTTCTCGAAGTCGCAGAACACCGCCATGCTGATGTTATCGGAAGATGAAGCCATGAATGGTTGGTTTCTTAATGAGTGGACAGATTACCCGCGGATTATACGCACAACGTGCGACATGCCTGCACGCATGACAAGCTGGCCATGGCCACAAATTTTTTCCAATCAGAACGTGCATATCGCTCCCAACGGTATACACTTGGCGCCGCGAAGCAATTCTTTGAGAAAAATCAAACACGCTTTCCAACCGTTGAGGTACGAGCCCGCATGAACCTGTCGAAACATGTCGCAGTCCGTTTGAACCACACCGTCAGCCGTCCGCCAGCACGCCCGCTAGCCCTGGCCTGAAGCCCTTCCCTCCGTTTACAAGATTACCCAGGTAATGACCACCTGCGTCGACGACCGCGCCGTGCGTGTCCCCTTCGCGTCGCGCCTTGCCGCGCGCCTGCGGCAGCCGCTGCCCCTGCTGCTGCCCTTGCTGGCCGTGCTGGCCGCCATCAACGCCGGCCATGCCGGCTCGCGCGCCTGGCAGGTGCTGGTGCTCGCCCTGCCCGGCTGGTTCTGGCTGTGGTGGCCGATGCGCACGCCGCGCCGGCGCCGCATCCAGGGCTGGCTGTGCCTGGCCCTCGGCCTGTCCTTCGTGCTCGATGGCGCGGTGCGTGGCTTCCTCCTCTCGGCCTACGATGCGCTGCCGAACAGTTCCATGGTGCTGAGCGCGGTCGCGAACACGACCCCGGGCGAGTCGCGCGAGTTCGCCGCCATGTACTGGCGCGACATCGTCGAGTGGTCGCTGTTCGCCTTCCTGTGCGGCGCCATCCTGGTGGCCGGCATCCGGTTGTGGTGGCAGGCCCCGCCACGCTTGCCCGAGCCGCGCGGCTGGCGCATCGCGATCGCGGTGCTGATGCTGGCGCTGATCCTCGGCTCCCTCGTCAGCAAGCCCTGGCGGCGCCACCATCCGGCCCTGTTCTGGCCGCAGTGGGCCCAGGACATCGGCGACCTGCGCCGCCAGTGGGGCGAGATGGGCCAGCAGCGCCAGCGCCTGCTGGCCGCCGCGGCCAGGCTTGCGCCCACCCTGGCCGAGGACAGCCCGGATACGCTGGTGCTGGTGATCAGCGAGAGCATGAACCGCAATAACATGAGCAGCTACGGCTATGCGCGCCCGACCTCGCCGGCCCTGTTCGCGCGCCAGCGCGAGCTGGGCGAGCGCATGGAAGTGTTCCGCCATGCGTGGTCGGTGAATGCCTCGACCGTGCCGGCCCTGCGCAGCCTGTTCTACTTCGGCCAGCCCGAAGACCGCGAGCGCGTGCACCTGCTGGCCCTGGCGCGCGCCGCCGGCTACCGCACCTGGTGGATCAGCAACCACAACGACCTGGCGATCGAACAGGAACACGCGCGCCTGGCCGACACCGTCGAGGTCCTGAACCGCAAACCGGGCCGCTCGTCCGAGGCCCTTGACGAGCAGCTGTTGCCGGCGATGAAAACCGCGATGGCGGACAAGGCGCCGCGCAAGCTGATCGTGCTCCACATGCTGGGCCTGCATCCGGATTACCGCCTGCGCCATCCGGCGGGCATGGCATTCTTTGCCCACGCATCCGACCAGGTCGACGCCCGCCTGCGGCGCGAAGGCCGTCCCGGCTGGCTGCGCGACATGCGCAACGACTACGATTCGGCGGTGCGCTACCACGACCAGACGGTCGCCGCCACGCTCGACCTGAGCCGCCACGCGCCGGGCAAGCAGATGTGGGTATTCCTGTCGGACCATGGCCAGGAAGTCGGCCACACGATCGACCGCGCCGGCCACAGCGCCACCACTCCGGACGGCTACCGCATTCCGCTGATGGTCTGGAGCTCCTACCAGGACACCGCGCCCGGATCGAGCCTGAGCCTGCCGGTGCGCGGCGACTGGCTGGCCCACAGCCTCACCAATTTGCTCGGCATCGAGTGGAACGGCGACCAGCCGCGCCACGACGTGTTCGATGCGCGCTACCGCTGGCAGCCGCCGCGGATGCCGCTGCGGATCGACTTCAATTCCTGACGGACTAGAGGCGGTCCATGGTCGCCGGGTCCGCCTGGCCGTCGAAGAAGGTGTCGAGGCAGGTCTGGAACACCGCCTCGTCCGGCGCCACGTCGGCGAAGAGCGTCATCGAGGAATGGAATTTGCGGTCATCGGGGCTGGCGAAGATCTGGCCGATCTCCTTGTCGGCGTGGGTCGCGACCAGGCGCGCGCATTCGCGCAGGCGCGGCCCCAGCACCGGGTGGGCCAGGTAGGCGGCGGCCTCGTCGCTTGACCTGATCGCATACTTGCGCGACATCTCGCTGCTCCCCAATCCTTCGAGCTGGGGAAAGACGAACCACATCCAGTGGGTATGCTTGTGACCGGTGCGCAATTCGGCCAATACGTCGGAGTACACCGGGTCTTGCGCGGCGACGAAGCGGTCCAGGTCGAAATCCTTGTCCATGGCATTCTCCCAGTCCTCTTTATCGTACATCGTTCCCCGTTTTTGCTAAAGTGGCGTCCACGATGAAACCCGAACACCTGCCTCTGCTGCTGACCCGCGAAATGCCCTATGGCAAATACCAGGGCCGCAAGATCGCCGACCTGCCCGGCCACTACCTGGGCTGGCTCGCGCGCGAAGGCTTCCCGCGCGGCGAGCTGGGCGAATTGCTGGCCCTGATGTACGAACTCGACCACAACGCCCTGCGCGGCCTGCTCGACCCGCTGCGCCACGGCGGACGCTGAGCATCCCGACCGTGCCCCGCCACGGGGCATGCTTCGCTATAATTGCTCCAGTCTTTACGCCCCAGTTTTTCACCTTCGCCACTGCATGCAGAACGCCACGCCCGCCACCGTCCTCGTCGTCGAAGACGACCAACACATCGCCGAAGTCCTGCGCTTCATGCTCGAGCGCCAGGGCTACGGGGTGGTGCACCTGGCGGACGGGCGCGCCGCCGCCGCCCACATCGCCGCCGCCGAGGCGCCGGGCCTGGTGCTGCTCGACGTGATGCTGCCCTATGTCGACGGTTTCGAGATCGTCGGCCTGATCCGCTCCCAGCCGCTCTGGCGCGACGTGCCGGTGCTGATGCTGACGGCGAAGAACACCGAGCGCGACACCGTGCGCGCGCTCGACGCCGGCGCCAACGATTTCGTGATCAAGCCCTTCCAGCCCCAGGAACTGCTGGCCCGCGTACGCCGCTTCCTGAGGCCGGCCGCATGACGGTGACCATGACCCCGGTGGCCATGCCCCCGCCGCCCCTGCCCCCGGCGGCCGCAGGCGCCGCGCCGGGCCGCTGACATGCAGGCGGCCTCCTTGACGCCCGCTGCCCATCCCGACGTCTTCATTACCGCCGCGCTCTGGACCGGCTTCGCGGCCTTGCTCCTGACTTCGCTGCTCGGCCTGCAGATCATCGTGATGCGCATGAGCCTGCGCCGCCGCGAGCGCATCGATGCCCGCGCGCTGGCGCGCTGGCGCCCGGTACTGAATGCCGCCATCGTCGGCGAGATTCCCGCCACCCTGCCGCCGCTGCGGCGCAGCGAGAGACTGCCCTTCCTGCGCCTGTGGGCCCACCTGCAAGGCTCGCTGCGCGGCGAAGCGAACGAGGCCCTGAACGAGGTCGCGCGCCGGATCGGCATCGACGCCCATGCACGCAGCCTGCTGGGACGCGGCGCCCGCCCGGCGCGCCTGCTGGCGGCGCTGGTGCTGGGCCACCTGCGCGACCGCGAGGCCTGGCCCGGCCTGTTGCGCATGGCCGAACTGCCCGACAACACCATGTCGCTGACCGCCCTGTGGGCGCTGGTGCGGGTCGATCCGCAGGCCGCCAGCGACTACATGGTGCCGCTTTTCATCGCGCGCGAGGACTGGGCGCTGTCGCTCGCCGCCGGCATCCTGCAGCAGGCCCATGAGCCGGCCGGCGCCGCGCTGGCGCGCTACCTGCCCCGGCTCGACGCCGAGCGCCTGCCGCGCGGCCTGCGCATCGCCGAAGCGCTGCACGTGATCCTGCCGGCCGGGCTGCTGGCCAGCGCGCTGCGCAGCGATGCGGTGCCGGTGGTGACCGCCGCCCTGCGCGGGGTGCGTACGCCCGAAACCATCGCCGAGGTGCGCGCACTGCTGGCCCACCCGGACTGGCAGGTGCGGGTGCAGGCGGCGCGCGCCCTGGGGCGGATCGGCGAGCGCAGCGACGCCGAGCGCCTGGTGGCCCTGCTCGGCGACCGCGAGTGGTGGGTGCGCTACCGCGCCGCCCAGGCCCTCTTGGCCCTGCCGGCGCTGCCGCGCGCCGACCTGGAAGCGCTGCGTTCCTCCCTCACCGACCGCTTCGCGGCCGACATGCTGTCGCAGGCGATGGCCGAAAGCGGGGCCGCATGAATACCGACAGCCTGCTGGTCGCCTTCATCACCTGGTTCGTGCTGGCCTTCTTCGTCGCCTTGAACGGCGGCTACCTGCTGCTCAACCTGTTCTCGCTGCGCGCGCTCTACCGCAAGGGCCAGGAAGCCTTCATCGGCGAGCTGCCGCGCGCCTACTCGGGCCTGGAGCCGCCGGTCAGCATCCTGGTCCCGGCCTACAACGAGGAGGCGACGATCGCCGCCTCGATCCGCTCGATGCTGCAGCTGACCTATGCCGAGTTCGAAGTCATCGTCATCAACGACGGCTCGAAGGACGGCACGCTCGAGGTGCTCAAGCGCGAATTCGCCCTGCTGCCCTTCCCCGAAGCCTACCGCCGCCAGATCCCGACGAAAGAGGTGCGCCAGATCTACCGCTCGACGCGCTACCCGAACGTGCGCGTGATCGACAAGGTCAACGGCGGCAAGGCCGACTCGCTCAACGCCGGCATCAACGCCTCGCGCTACCCGCTGTTCTGCGGGGTCGACGCCGACTCGGTCCTGCAGCGCGACAGCCTGGTCAAGGTGACGGAACCCTTCCTGCGCGACCCGACCGTGGTCGCCACCGGCGGCACCGTGCGCGTGGCCAACGGCTGCGAGATCAGCGGCGGCTTCCTCACGCGGGTCGGCCTGCCGAAGAGCCTTCTCGCCCTGTTCCAGGTGGTGGAGTACCTGCGCGCCTTCCTGTTCGGGCGGCTCGGCTGGTCGGCCCTGAACGGCATGCTGATCATCTCCGGCGCCTTCGGCATCTTCCGCAAGGATGCGGTAGTGCTTGCCGGCGGCTACCGCCCCGACACCATCGGCGAGGACATGGAGCTGGTGGTGCGCATGCACCGCACCTTGCGCGCGAAGCGCCAGCCCTACCGCATCGAATTCGTGCCCGACCCCGTGTGCTGGACCGAGGCGCCCGAAGACCTGGCCACGTTGAGAAACCAGCGCGTGCGCTGGCAGCGCGGCCTGGCCGAGAGCCTGAGCGCCAACTGGGGCCTGATGTTCTCGAAGAACGGCGGCGTTCCCGGCTGGGTCGCCTTCCCCTTCATGCTCTTCTTCGAGTGGCTGGGACCGGTGATCGAGCTGGGCGGCTATATCTTCATGGCCTACGCCTTCCTCACCGGCCTGATTTCCTGGGAAGCCTTCGGCGCCTTCCTGTTCGTCGCGCTGGGCCTGGGCATCCTGCTCTCGGCCTCCGGGCTGATGCTGGAAGAGATGTCCTTCCACCTCTACCCGCGCGGCAAGCAGTTGCTGCTGCTGGGCCTGGTCGTAATCCTGGAGAACTTCGGCTACCGCCAGTTGAACACCTGGTGGCGCCTGGTCGGCCTGTGGCGCTGGCTGGTGCAGAAGGAAGCGAGCTGGGGAGCCATGAAGCGCAAGGGCGTGGGCCATGACGAGCACGCCAAGGCCGCGCCGACGCCGCCCGCATCCTCGCCTTCAGCGCCTTCGGGCGACACGACCTCGACCCGCCCGCCGGGCAACGCCTCATGAAGACCCTGTTTTTCGCTGCCCTGCTCCTGACCATGACTTCCACGCATGCGGCCTCGCTGCAGGTCTGCCCGGCATCCCAGGCCCCCGCGGACGCGCCGCGCGCCGCCCTGCCCGGAGCGGGCGAACTGGTCGTCGTCGCCAGCACCCGGCCGGCGCTCCCCGGTTGCAGCGCCGCGCCGCTCGGCGTCGACGCCAGCCAGGTCGAGGCCCTGTATCCGCTGCCGGCAGGAGATCGCCCGGCGCGCACCATCCTGCTCTACGGGCCAGCCGACCAGAAGCGCTTCGTGCCGAGCAGCCACGACCTGCCCCAGCCCGATCCCGTGAACGCCAGGCCGCGGCGCGTGACCATGCCCTTGCGGACTAACCTGCTGCCGGATGCGAAGCTGCGCACCTTCGGGATCGAGGAGCGGGTCAGCGTCGAGCAGGCGGACGGCAAGCTGCGCCTGCAATGCCGGGCCGGCACGCGGCCGGCCGGCGTATTGCTGGACGGCCCGTGGACGCTGTCCCTGGGCGCATTCAGGCTGGGTGCGGACTTTTCCGGCAGCGGCAACTTTGCCATCCAGGCTGCCGACGCCGCGTCGAGCGCGCGCGAGTCGGCCCATGCGCTGGGAGAATTGGGCGCCACGAAGACCGCACGCAGCGTCGCCCTGCCCCTGCCGGCGCGGCTGGACCGTGCGAGCTGGCGCCAGTTCGTGCTGCTCTGTCCTGCGGAAGCCGCGACATTGAACCTGGACGCGCTGCGGCTCGAACCGGTCGTGCCGGCGAAACCGGCGCCGCGCGCGACCTGGATCTGGGACCGCGGCGAATGGATGGACAAGCCCGACGCCCTGCTGGCCTGGGCCAAGGCTGAGGGCATCGGCGAACTGTTCATCGTCGTCACGCTCGACGGCCCCAGGGTGCGCGACCCGCAGCTCTTGCGCGCCTTCGTGCGCAAGGCAACGCGCGCCGGCATCACCGTGACCAGCGTCGAGGGCGACCCGCACATGGCATTGCCGAATCATCGCGCCGCCACGGCCGACCGCGCCCGCGCCTTTGCCGCCTACAACCGCGACGCCGCGCCGGAAGAACGCCTGCGCGCGATGCAGTTCGACGTCGAACCCTATTTGCTCCCTGACGCGGTGCTGCCGCCAGCCGAGCGCGACCGCGAATACCTGGCGATGGCGCGCGCCCTGCGCGAAGCGGCCGGCGACATGCCGCTCGAATTCGTCGTGCCCTTCTGGTGGTGGGACAAGACCGAGCTGCTCGATGGACTGGCGCAGGTCGCCGACGGCCTGGCGGTGATGGACTACCGCACCGCGCCCGACGAGATTGTCCGCTTCGCCGTGCCCTTCCTCGACTGGGCGGCGGTCCACGGCAAGCGTGTGCACATCGCGCTCGAAGCGGGCCGCGTCGGCGCCGAGCGCCAGCGGCGTTATGTGCGCGCCGATGCGGGCGAAGCGGGCGAGCTGCTGCTGGCCCGGGCAGGCGAGACGCCGGTGCTGGTGCTGCTGCGCCAGCCTGCGAAAGCGGCCGGCGAGCCTTTGTACCGCTTCAGCAGCGAACGCATCCTGGATGGCAGCGCCACCAGCTTCCATGGCGACAAGGGTAAGCTGCGCACGCTGCTGCCTGAGCTGGAGCGCGATCTCGGCGCCTGGCCGGGGTTTGCGGGGATTGCACTGCACGGCTGGCGCTGAGCGCGTGGTGCGGCGGCCACGACAATGCCGCGATGGCGGTTCCGGGCAGACCTGCTGCTTGCCGCAAGTGCAACACATCCCGTACACTTGCAGTTTAGCAACATCCGTGACTGGCAATATACATGCCATTGCCCAGCCGTTGGCGTCGGTGCCCATCTTGCCGGGGCTGGCAGCTCGATCATCTGTCCCGCTCGGGCCCCGTAGGGGACCAATGGGGACCGAGCCGAGGCTCTCACGTGTGCCCTGCTGAGAACGCCTCTACAACAACCCTATTCGATACCCATGAAGAAAATTCTCGTCCTGCTCGCCGCCGCATCCCTCTTGCAGGCCTGCACCTCCGTCAACGTCAGAAAGGTCGATGCATCCGCCCACAAACTGGACCTGGTCTGCATCGAGCAAAATCCCAAGGTCATCGTGAGCGACATGCTGACGGTGCTCGAAGACGGCTTCCAGCGGCACGGCATCCGCACCATGATCTACAAGGACAAGGCGCCCGAGCGCTGCGAATACACCCTGTGGTACACGGTGACCCGCGGCTGGGACCTGGCGCCCTTCGTGAACCATGCCGAGCTGCGCCTGCGCCGCCAGGACGAGACGATCGCCATGGCCACGTACAAGCACTCCGGCGGCCTGGCGCTGAACAAATGGGCGAGCACGTCCACGAAGCTGACGCCTGTCATCGACGAACTGCTGTCCGGCTTCAATGCCAATCCGGCGAAGTAAGGCGCAGGCGTGCTTCTGAGCGGGCACGTCCACGAAGAAGCACGTTCAAAGAAGTTTCCCACCTCGGCGGACAGGTCGAAAGCGGATCCCTGGCGGTTTCGATTTTGGCCTGACGCCCTCCCACCAGGCGCCAGGCGAAGCTCGGCTCTCGCGCATCGAGTTGACCAGGCATTAGTGTGACCGGAACGAGCGCAGGTTTGAAAGAACCTGACAAAACCCACTGGTTGTCCTGGGAACAACAACGCCGTACACTCAGCCATTCCAAGGTTTGCAAGCGGCCAGAAACGGGCCTATCCCGCACCAGCACATGGAATCCAGCTCATGAATAGCGAGTTCATCACTTCTGTTCCATACCTTCACACGGAACGGCTCATGCTTCGCGAATATCGGCGGGAGGACTTCGACGTATTCGCGGCGCATTTGGCCGACCCTGTCAGTGCGGCTCACCTGGTCCCGGCCGACCGCCAGGCTGCATGGCGCATCTTCTGTTCACAAGCAGGCCTATGGCTCATCCATGGCGCCGGATGGTGGGCAGTCGAGGAAAAGGCGACTGGCAGACTCGTCGGGAGTGTCGGCGCCTTCTTTCGCGAGGACTCCACCGTGATGGAGCTTGGCTGGAATACCTATCGTGCCTTCTGGGGCCAGGGATTCGCAACCGAAGCGGCAGCGGCGGCCCTGCACCATGCGTTCGAGAGCCGGCGCGAACCAACAGTTCGCGCTGTCATCGCTTCAAGCAATGAATCATCGCTGCGCGTTGCCAAGCGCCTTGGCCTGACGTATGAGGCGGAAACCGAGATATACGGCAAAGCGGTCTGCGTGTATACGCGCGAGCGGGAAGGCACGGTTGTTTAGGTCCGGGAAAAGAATAGAAAAAGTGGGGTCAGGTCTGACATTCGGACCCGAGCTCATCCAGAAAAAGAGAAAAGTGGGGTCAGGTCTGACATTCGGACCCGAGCTCATCCAAGGAGAGAGTGGGGTCAGGTCTGACATTCAGACCCCAGCTCATCCAGATGTTCCAGCGTCATCTCTGAACGACCCCAGTGCGGGAACGAAGGCAGGGGCCGTGTCTAAATGTCAGACCTGACCCTATACCGTATGACCCTATACCGTAAATGTCAGACCTGACCCTATACCGCTATACCGCAATTGGTTTGTAACCGCCCAAGACTGGACAGTCGCAGTTAGACGTTGATAGGCGCAATAGACGAGGTACGCAGCATGGGAAGTTCTACATTCACAGATCAGCAGCTCGCCGTCTACTGTTGTGGGCACTTGTTCCGACGAGAGCGTCCTGCGCTTTTAGTTGTGAGAGAAGACGGGGACTGGCAATTTTTGTGCGGTAACGTCGATCACGATGACCCGCTCGAACCGTACCATGTGAGCGTAGGCGTGTTGCTTGATACGGACCCCACTCTCAATGAGATTGCAGACCTGCCGCCTGAATGGGAAGCCGAGCGCTCCGAAATCACGGCCGCTTGGCTACGAACTCATGGGCAGCAGTAAACAAGGCATTTAACCTGTTCCCCTACCGATGCAAATCACTGCAAGGGCTAATAAAGGACCGCTTTGGGTCGTAAGCGTAAGTGCGGGCAGGTCAGCTTCGGCCCTATCCAGCAGACGCTTAGGACGGTATGCAGAAAGGTCCGCTTCAGCTCTTCAAGTCCGCACCAACGGCAAATCCACCCTGAACGTCGTCCCCCGCCCCTCCTCTGTCTCGAACCCGATCCGTCCCCCATGCTCCTCGACCAGGCTCTTGGCAATGCTCAGCCCCAGCCCGGTCCCGCCCTGCTGGCGCGTATCCGCCCCATCCGCCTGGGCGAAACGCTGGAACACGCGCGCCTGGAACTCCGGCGGGATGCCGGCGCCCTGGTCGCGCACCGACAGCCGTGCGCTTCCCTCATGCTCCTCCAGCACTAGGGTCACCAGCCCGCCGCGCGGCGAGAACTTGATCGCATTCGACAGCAGGTTGGTCAGCACCTGCACCAGCCTGTCGCGATCGATCGCGGCCGCGAGCTGGCGCGCCGGCGCGCGGCATTCGAGGCGCAGGGTCACGCCGAGCTGGTCGGCATAGCCCTGCATGGAATCGAGCGCATGCTGGGCCACCGGCAGCAGCGGCTGGGCGCGGCGCTCGAAGTGCATGACGCCGGCTTCGATCTTCTGCAGGTCGAGCACGTCGTTCACCATGCGCACCAGGCGTTCGCTGCTCTCGTGGGCCACGGCCACCAGGCGCGCGACGTCGGCCGGCAGGTCGCCGGCCATGCCTTCGGCCAGCATGGACAGCGAGGCGCGGATCGAGGTCAGCGGGGTGCGCAGTTCGTGCGAGACGGTGGAGACGAACTCGCTCTTCATGCGCTCGATCTTCTTGCGCTCGGAAATATCGTGCAGGAAGACGGCGAAGAAGACGCCTTCGCGGCCGCTGGCGAGACTGGCTGTCATCTCGATAGTGAACTCGTCGCCGTGGCGGTTGATCACGATGCGCTCGGTGCGGCGCTCGAGCAGGGCGCCGTGTCCGGTGGCGCGGAACTGCTCGATGGCGCGCGCCGTGCTGGGACGGAAGCGCTGCGGCACCAGGATCTCGCCCATCGGCCAGCCCAGCACCTCGCTGCGCTTCCAGCCGAACATGCGCTCGGCCGCGCTGTTCCAGTCGGTGATCATGCCGCGCAGGTCGACCGCGACGAAGGCGTCCTGGGCCGCCTCGATAATGGCGCCGACGCGCTGCTCGCTGGCCTGGACCGCCGCCAGCGCGCGCTCCAGTTCGGCGGTACGCGCCTCGACCCGCCGCTCGAGCGTCGCGTTCAGGCCCTGCAGCTCGGCGCGTCCGCGCACCAGGTCGGTCACCAGCGCATTCAGCGTGTCCGACAGGCGCTCGACCTCGACATAGCTGCGCCCCTCCGTGTCGAGCTGCACGCTCTCGCCGCGCCGGATGCGGCCGGCGTCGCGCACCAGCTGGCCCAGCGGCCGTGTGATGCGGCGCGCCACCAGCACGCCGACGACCGAGAACAGCACCGCCAGCGCGGCGCCGCTCCAGATGGCGCGCTGGCGCAGGGCCAGCGCCGGCGCATAGGCATCGTCGACGGCCTGGCGCACCAGCACGGTCCAGCCCAGGCCAGGATAGCTGTCGTAGCCCTTGCTGCGCGCAAAACCCACGAGATAGGATTGGCCGTCGGGCCAGCGCTCGACCAGGAAGCCGGCGTCCTGGTCCTGGGCGGCCTGGAAGCTGGACAGGTCGAGCGGCTTGCCCTGCAGGTCCTTCGGTCCGAGCAGGACGGTACCGTTGCTGCCGAGGATGAGGGCGTCGACCCGGCCGCGCTGCGCAATCGGCGCGATCACCGAGCGCTCGACCGCGCGCGCCCACTGCCAGGACAGGTGGATGCCGAGCACGCCGATCGGCTTGCCCGCGCGGTCGAGGTAGGGAAAGGCGACGTCGACGAAGCGGCGCGGCTCGCCCTGCTGCGGCAGCAGGCGCTCCAGCAGCACGGCCTCGTGCACGTCGCCGACGTTCACGCCGCGCAGGGCGTTGCGGAACCAGGGCCGCTGCGAGACGTCCGCGCCTTCGAGCAGGCCGTCACCGGCGACCTGGACCCGGCCGTCGATGCCAACCATGCCGATCCAGTCGTAGTAGCCGTAGGTGTCCTGGATGCTGTCGAGCACGGCGCGGCGTTCGGCCGGGCTGGCGCTGTCCGGCGCCAGGTCGCGGCGCTGGGCCAGCAGGCGCACCTCGCGGTAGCGCTCGAACATGCCGCGGTCGAGCTTGTCGGCGGTCTGCAGCGCCAGTTCGCGCAGGCCCTGGCCGATGCTGGTTTCGACCTGGCCGGTGGCGGCGATGTCGACCACCTCGACCAGCAGCAGGGTCAGGACGACCGAGAGCAGCGAGAAGGCCAGCGCCAGCCAGGTCTTCAGGGAGCGGCGCCTGCCCCGGCGCGGGATGACGGCCGGGGTGTGCGCCGCTGCTGCGTTACTTGTTTGATCCATACACGATGACGATTGACTGACACGCAAGCGTAACATGCCGGATTGGCAAGCGCCCAACCGCCGCCGCGACCGCCTGCCGCACGGGCGGGGCCGATTTCTTTTATACTTACCAGTTACAGCCATTTGCCTCAAGACCAGCATGTCCAACACCGCCACGCCCGCCACCGCGACTGCCACCGCGCCTGTCGCCGATACTCTGCTCGACTACGTCACGTCCTGCGCCCTGCCCACGCCCTGGGCCCAGTTCACGCTGCACGCCTTCGTCGAACACGCCACCGGCAAGGAACACCTGGCGATGGCGCTGGGCGACATCGGCAACGGCGAGCCGGTGCTGGCGCGCGTGCACTCCGAATGCCTGACCGGCGACGTGCTGTTCTCGCAGCGCTGCGACTGCGGCGCCCAGCTCGAGGGCGCGTTGAAGCGCATCGCCGCCGAAGGCCGCGGCGTGCTGCTCTACCTGCGCCAGGAAGGCCGCGGCATCGGCCTGGTGAACAAGATCCGCGCCTACCGCCTGCAGGAAGCCGGCGCCGACACGGTCGAGGCCAACCTGCAGCTGGGCTTCCACGCCGACGCCCGCAACTACGAGCTGTGCCGCCCGATGCTGGAACAGTTCGGCATCAAGCAGGTCAAGCTGATGACCAACAACCCGCGCAAGATCGACGCCCTCACCCGCCTGGGCATCGAAGTGAGCGAGCGCGTGCCGCTGCTGGTCAACCGCAACGCCTTCAACAACAGCTACCTGAACACCAAGCAGGCCAAGCTCGGCCACATGATGACGCCCGCCGAAGTCGTGGCGCAAGATGGCGAACTGTAAGGTTCTGCACCAAAGCTGATCTGGTGGCAAGATAATCACTGTCTGCCACCCTTTTCGATAAACGCGGGCAGCGGCCCCGCACGGCGCCGTTGTCCGCGGCGACGAACCATGCGACGAGCCGCCAGCCTTGCCCTGCTGTTCTGCCTGAGCGTAGCGACTGCCGCGACCGGCGACAAGCCGGCCGCGTCCATGAAGCGCACCGCCGCGCCGCCCGCGTCCTCCCCGAAACAGTCGCCACCCGCCCCGCCCCTGGTCACCCCGCCGGCCACGCCGCCCGCGGCTACGCCGCAGGCGCCCGGCCCCGGCGAGACCGATACCACCACCACCCTGCCGCCGCCCTCCTCGGCCGCCCAGGAACTGTATTCCTCGGCCCAGGGCGACCTGCTGCAGATCCGCATGCTGCTGCGCAATGGCCGCACCCAGTCGACGGTCGGCTCGGGCTTCCTGGTCGGCGACAGCAACCTCGTGCTGACGAATTACCACGTGGTGTCGCAGATGGCGCTCGACCCCAAGGTCTACACCGGCGAGTACGTCGACACCGACGGCAAGCGCGGCCCCATCGAGCTGATGGCCGTCGACGTCCTGCACGACCTGGCCGTGGTGCGCGTGAACCGCAAGGGCAGCGGCTTCTTCCTGGTCCCGGAAAAGCCGGTGAAGCTGACCCAGGGCCAGCCGCTGTATTCGCTCGGCAATCCCCTCGACCTCGGCTTCGCCATTTCGGAAGGCGCCTATAACGGCGTGGTCAGCCGCAGCTTCTACGATCAATTGATCTTCAGCGGGCCGATCAATTCGGGCATGAGCGGCGGCCCCAGCGTGACCGCCGGGGGCACCGTGGCCGGCATCAATGTCTCGAAGCGGCGCGATGGCGAGGCGGTCAGCTTCCTGGTGCCGGTCAAGTACGCCCAGGAACTGCTGCGCCAGGTCGAGCTGCAGGGCGCGCCGCCGAAGGACTTCAATCCCCTGATCGCCGCCCAGCTGCTGGCCCACCAGCGCGCGATGGTGGCGCGCCTGCTCGACACGCCGCTGTCGATCAAGAGCATGGGGCCCTACCGGGTGCCGGTGCGCGAGTCCGGCCAGGTGCGCTGCTGGGGCCGCTCGAACGTGAAGGCCGAGACCTCCTACAGTTCGGACACCATGAGCTGCGCGATGGAGTCGGCGATCTACGTGTCCGACACCCAGCAGACCGGGCACGTGTCGATGACCCACCAGTACCTGCGTTCGGCCAGCCTGCATCCCTTGCGCTTCGCGGCGCTGGCCAGCAGCCAGTTCCGCGTCGACCGTCTGGGCAGCACGCGCGACACGCGCCTCACCGGGCCGCTGTGCAGCGAGCGCTTCGTGCATACGAATACGCTGCCGCTGCGGGCCGTGGTCTGCGTGCGCGCCTATCGAAAGTTCCCGGGCCTGTACAACTTCACCCTGCTCACGGCCAGCACCGACAACCCGCAGGCCAGCCTGCAGAGCCGGCTGGACGTGGCCGGCGTGTCCTACGACAACGGCATGCGCGTCTCGCGCGCTTTCCTGGGCGCGCTCGGGCGCAGCGGACAACTATGACGGGCCCCTGGTTCATCGAAACCCTCGCGCGCAATGGCGACGTGCTGCACCGCCAGCGCGTCGATGCGCTGCCGATCCGCATCGGGCGCGGCTACGACAACGACTACGTCCTCGACGACGCCTACGCAGCCCCACGCCATGCCCAGGTGGAAAGCGACGGCCAGGGCGGCCTGCTGCTGCGTGACCTCGGGACGAAGAATGGCGTGGTCCACGCCGGCAAGCGCGCCCAGCTCCTGCCCCTGGGCGGCAACACCGTGGTGCGCCTCGGCCACACGACGCTGCGCGTGCGCGCCGCCGACTTCCCGGTGCCGGCCGAATTGCTGGACCGCACCATGCATGGCTGGGAGGGTGCCCTGCCCGGCCTGGCCGGCACGGCGCTGATCGTGCTGGTGGCCCTGTTCACGATGTGGCTGGCGGACACCCAGCCGTTCCGCCTGTTTCGTTATTTGCAGGCACTGGCCTACGGGCTCGGCGCCGGACTGGTATGGGCCGGCCTCTGGGCCCTGGGCAACCGCCTGTTCGGACGCCATGCCCGCCTCGGGCGCCACCTGTTCATTTTCGGCTGCGGCGTGGCCGTGCTGATGGCCTTCCGGCTGGCGTCGAGCGCGGTCGGCTACGCGTACTCGATCGAAGTCTTCACCCGCTACGGTTCGCACGTGGCCATCGCCCTGGTCGCAGGCATGGTGTACTTCCACCTGATGACGGTGAAGCCCCAGCCGCGCCGGCGCTTCGCGATGATCTGCGCGGCGCTGGCCCTGCTCGGCTCGGGACTGGTCCTGATCAGCAACGAACAGCGCAATGGCCGCCTGGCGGACGAACTCTACATGTCGGTGCTGCTGCCGCCCGAGATGCGCGCCACGCCCGACAGCACGGTCGACGCCTTCATGGAGGACGTGGCGGCGATGAAGGCCGAGCTCGACCGGGAACGGGCCGACGAAGAGGACAGGAAGGACGAAGCGGACAGCTGATGCTTTGACACCTTGCTGAAAATAAATGATGATCCCGGCATCTTTTAAAGGGTTCGTCATGCCTTCCACATCCCACACGCGGGCCATCAACACCCGGGTGGTCGTCTGCGCCTGGTGCCTGTTCTGGGCGCTGATGACCCTGATCGCCGTCCAGGAGCACCGCCGCAGCGGTGGCCCCCTGTGGCACCCGCTGCTCTGGGAGGGATCGTCGGCGCTGGTCATCAGCCTGCTGTGGCTGGTCCAGCGGCGCGCCAGCGTGCGCCATGCCGGCCTGATCGACCGGCCCTGGCGCTGGTTTGCCCTGCAGGCGGCATGGCTGCCGATGTACTGGATCGCCTTCGTACCGCTGGCCTTCGGCATCCGCCATGCCGTGTACGCGCTGGCGGGCGACGTCTACCGGCACGATCCCTGGCCGCAGCTGTGGATCTACGAAGCGTCGAAGGTCTCGCTGTTCGTCTGCCTGTTCACCGTGATCGGCTTCGGGCTGCTGTCCTACCGCCGCATGCTCGAGGAAAGCCTGCGCCTGGAACGCACCACGGCGCTGCTACGCCAGGCCGAACTGCAGCGCCTGGCGCAGCAGGTGCAGCCGCATTTCCTGTTCAACGCGCTCAACACTGTTTCCTCCCTGATGCACACCGACCTCGCCCGGGCCGACGCGACCCTGGTGCGGCTCGCGGAACTGCTGCGGGCGACCCTGCAGGCCGGCGAACAGGCGCAAGCCTCGCTGGCGGCGGAGCTCGGCCTGGCCCAGGCCTATGCCGAGGTGATGACGGCCCGTTTCGGCGAGCGCGTGCGGCTGGGCTGGCACGTCGACCAGGCGCTGCTGCCCTTGCGCCTGCCCGCGATCAGCCTCCAGCCCCTGCTCGAAAACGTCTTCAAGCATACGGTCGAGCAGCGCCAGGGAGCGGTCGGCATTGCGGTCTCGGCCCTGCGCGAGCGAGACGAGCTGGTCGTGCGGGTCGACGACGACGCCGGCGTCCTGGCTGCCACGCCCCCTGCCGGGGTCGGGATCGGGAACCTGCGCGAGCGCCTGGCGAACCTGTACGGGCCGGGCGCAACGCTGACCCTGTCGCCCTTGCTGCCCGCCGGCGTGCGGGCCGAGATGCGCCTGCCATGCGCGTCCTGATCGTCGACGACGAAGCGCCGGCGCGCGCGCGGCTGCGGCGCCTGCTCGGGCTGGAGGGCATGGCCGACATCCTGGAGGCGCGCGACGCGCCCGACGCGCAGCGCCAGCTCGGCGCCCACGCAGTCGACCTCGTGTTCCTCGACGTGCAGATGCCGGGGATGTCGGGCATGGCGCTGGCGGCCTGCCTGCCGCAACCGGCGCCGCAGCTGGTGTTCACCACTGCCCACGACACCTACGCCGTGCCGGCCTTCGACACCGGCGCCGCCGACTACCTGCTCAAGCCCTTCGACAGTGCGCGCCTCCAGCGGGCGCTCGAACGCGTGCGCGCGCGGCTGGCGGCGCGGCCGCGGATGGCGCCGCGGCCGGCGCAGCTGCTGGTGCCCGGCCGCGGCGGCGCCTCGGTCGTCGCGGTGCCCGACATCGGCTGGATCGAGACGGCCGACAACTACGTGGTCCTGCACACCCGGGACGCCCGGCCCCTGCTGCGCACGAGCCTGGGCGCGCTGCTAACCGAACTCGGGCCCGGCTTCGTGCGCTGCCACCGGCGCGCCGCGGTCCAGGTGTCCTGGATCGAACGGGTGCTGGCGCGCGCGCATGGCGACTGCGAACTGCTGCTGCGCCATGGGGCGAGCGTGCCCTGCAGCCGGCAGTACCGCGCTGCGGTGATGGCCGCGCTGCGCCAGCCGGCCGGCGAGCTGGCCGGCTGACCGGCGGGGCGTGCGCTTCACCCCAACGGGGGAGCGGCTGGCCACATTCCGCTCGCGCCGGGCTGCGCATGGATCCAGGATGAGGGCTTTTCAAGCCGCTTCCCGACCATGCACACCTCCTCAACGACGCCGCGCCTGTTCTTTCTCGACTGGCTGCGCATCCTCGCCTTCTTCGTCCTCGTGCTGTACCACGTGGGCATGTACTACGTCAGCTGGGACTGGCACGTGAAAAGCGACCTGGCCGGCCCCGGCCTCGAGCCCTTCATGCTGCTGTCGGCCCCATGGCGCCTGGGCCTGCTGTTCCTGGTCGGCGGCGTGGCCGCGGCCATGGCCCTGCAACGCCTGGACGCCGCCGCCTTCATTCGCCGGCGCAGCCTGCGCCTGCTCGTGCCGCTCCTGTTCGGGGTGCTGGTCGTGGTGCCGCCCCAGTCGTATTGCGAGGTGGTCGAAGATGTCGGCTTCGACGGCGGCTACCTGCGCTTCATGGCCTTGTACCTGCGCGGCTACGGCGGCTTCTGCGACCACGACGGTTGCCTGTTCATGCCGACCTGGAACCACCTGTGGTTCGTTCCCTACCTGTGGGCCTATTCGCTCGTCCTGGTCCTGCTGGCGGCCTGCGCGGGCGAGCGCCTGGCCCGCTTTGCCGGCCTGGCGGCGGCGCAGTTGCAGGGCTGGAAGCTGATCGTCCTGCCGGCAGCCTGCCTGGCGCTGGTCCGGGTTCCCCTGCTCAGGCGCTTCGGCGAAACCCATATGTTCGTCGACGACTGGTTCAACCACGCCACCTACCTCTTCCTCTTCCTGCTTGGCGCGCTGCTCGCGCACGCACCGCACTGCTGGGCGCGCTTCACGGCCCTGCGCTGGCAGGCGCTGGGATTGGCGGCAAGCGGCTGGGCCGCCGTCGTCGTCTGGCGGTCGCTGCTGCAGGCCGGTGCGCCCGGCGTGGAGTTCGAGACCCTGTTCGCGCCAATGGCGGCGGTGTATGCGGCGACCGCGTGGAGCGCCATCGCCGCCGCCTGCGGCTTCGCCGCGCGCCATCTCGAGCGCGATGGCCCCGCGCGGCGCTACCTGGCTGCCGCCATCTTCCCGGTGTACATCGTGCACCAGACGCTGATCGTGGTGCTCGCCCACCTGTTCAAGCCGGCGAAGCTGGCGCCCGGCACCGAAGGCCTGCTGCTGACGGTGCTGACGCTCACGCTCAGCTTCGCGGTCTTCGAGCTTGTCCGCCGCGTCAGGCTGTTGCGCCCGCTGTTCGGCCTGCCGTTTTCACTGGAAGGCGGGGCAGAGACAGCACTGAGCAACAGTGCGCAGCAGTCCGCAGCCGTGCGCAGCTGAGCGCAACCGAGCGGCCAGCGAACAGGCAGGCTGAAGCGCCAAGATGACGCACAGGCCGGATGAGCCGGCCTGCAACGGCGGCCCCGCGCACTCAGGCGTGCGCCCCCTTGCCGGCCTGCGCGCCGGCCTGGCCGCCCTCCCCGCGCTGGACCGTGCCGCTCTGGATCGGGCCGCTCTGGCTTTGCGCCTGCGCCCCGCCATCGCCGTGCGCCCTGTCATGTCCGTTGCCGCTGTAGCCCGGACGCACGAACGGATCGACGAAGCGTTGCACGGTTTCCTGCTGCTTGCGCAGGCCGCGCTCGGTTTCCTCGGTGGCGGTGCGCGCCACCTCGTCGGCCAGTGCGCGCGCGGTGCGGCTGGTGTTCTGCACGTGCTGCTCGGTGACGCGGGCCAGTTCGACCTGGGCGTCGGCGGCCAGGCGCGAGATGTGCTGCTGGTAGGCGCGCAGCTTTTCGGTAGTGGGCTGGGCGCGCGCCGCGGCGGCGCTGAGCAGCTCGCTCTGGCGGTCGGCGGCGAGCAACTGCTGGCTCGCGAGCGTGGTTTCCTCCAGCATGGTCTGGACCAGCTGGATGTTCAGGTCGCACATCTGCTGGAAGGACTGGAACAGCGATTTGGACATGTCGTTCATGAAAGCGGTCTGCGCGTCCAGGTGGGTGCGCACCGCAGGGTGGACCGATTGTGAGAATGGGTACATGCGTCGCCTCGTGAAATGGTTGTGGTTTGTGGTGCAACTACTTCCCGCGCGCGCAGGGGATGCCGCGCGCACGAAAAGGCATGCGGGAGGGCCGCGCGGCGGGGACCGCGGGCGCCTCTTCCACACGAGGCTACAAGGCTAGGGCAGGCCGCTGCCTGTCACTTGCGGCCGCTCAAACGTGCATCAGGGCGCCAGGTCACGACGCCGCAGGGGGATGGATGGGCAGGGCCGCCCCGCAATCCTTGCAGAAACGTGCGCGCGGATCGTGCCCGACGCTGCCGCAGGCGGTGCAGCCGCGCTCGGGCGTGCGGGGGCCGCGGCGGCCCAGGCGCTGCGAGGTCATCTCGGCCGTCACGATGCCGGTCGGCACCGCCAGGATGCCCCAGCCGAGCAGCATCATGCACGAGGCAATGGCCTTGCCGAGGTAGGTGTGCGGCGTGATGTCGCCGTAGCCGACGGTGGTCATGGTGACCGTGGCCCAGTACATCGCCATCGGGATGCTGGTGAAGCCGTTCTCCGGCCCTTCGACCACGTACATCAGGGTGCCCAGCACCACGATGGCCATCAGCACCACCGACAGGAAGACCATGATCTTGCGCCGGCTGGCCCTGAGCGCCTCGCCCAGGCGCGTGTACTCCTCGATGTAGAGGGTGAGCTTGAAGATGCGGAACACGCGCAGCAGGCGCAGCACGCGGATATCCAGCAGGACCGCACTCCCCGGCACGAGCAGCGAAATATACGTCGGCAGGACCGACACCAGGTCCACCAGCCCATAGAAACTGGTTGCGTAACGCATGGGGCGGCGCACGCAGGCGAGGCGGGCGATGTACTCGGCAGTGAAGAGCAGCGTAAATCCCCATTCCAGCGCATGCAGGATCCCGGCATAGCGGGCGCCGACCCACGGCACGCTCTCAAGCATCACGACGACGATGCTGAGCAGCACGACGCACACCAGTGCGATGTCGAAGTTGCGACCGGCCGGCGTATCGATGCCGAAGATGACCTCGTGCATGCGCGCGCGCCAGCCGCCCGCCGGCTTGCCGAACGTGTCGGGTTCAGTGTAGGTGCGGACCTGGTCGACCTGCCTCATTGGTAAGGCGGCCCCTTCAGCTCGATCGTGTTGCCCTCGGGGTCCTGCAAGTAGATGGAGGGCCCGTCGCCTTCGGCGCCGAAGCGTGAATCAAGCGGGCCGGCATCAACGCCATGCGCCGCCAGGTGGGCACGGATCGCCGCCTCGTCGAAGGGTTCGAGGCGGAAGCAGATGTGGTCGACATTGCGCCCCTCCCTGCCGGGCGCGGCGCCGCCCATGCGCCCGAGCTTGCCGTCGACCGGCACCAGGTCGACCAGGGCGCTGCCGGCGCGCAACTGGATGAGGCCAATCGCCTCCTGTCGGCGCGCCACCGTGCAGCCCAGCACCTCGCGGTAGAAGCGCTCCATGCGCGTCAGGTCGACCACGCGCAGCACCACGTGGTCGATCTCGCGGATCGCGATGGCTGGTTTCGTCTCGATATCAGCCTGCATGCTTTTCCACCCAGGCGGCAAAGGCGTCGACGAAGGTCTGCAGGAAGCCGCGCAGCGAGTCGTCGGTGAGCTGGTCGCCCTCGAACTTGGTGGCGATGCCGCCGAGGTAGGCTTCCGGCGCCGGCATGGCGGGCATGTTCAGGAACGGCAGGGTCTGGCGCAGGTGGTGGTTGGCGCCGAAGCCACCCAGCGCACCCGGCGACTGGCTGACGATGGCGCAGGGCTTGCCGGTCCAGGCGGCCTTGCCATAGGGTCGCGAACCGACGTCGATGGCGTTCTTGAGGGCGGCCGGGACCGAGCGGTTGTACTCGGGCGTGACGAAGAGCACGCCGTCGGCCGCGCGGATGCGCTCGCGAAATTCGGTGAAGGCCCGGGGCGGCGTCGCCGTCTCGTCGTCCTCGTTATACAGTGGCAGGTCACGGATCTCGACGATTTCCATGTCCAGCCTGCCTTGCGCCAGCCCAGTCATGGTCCTGGCGATCTTGCGGCTGTATGAATCCTTGCGCAGGCTGCCCACGATGACGGCGATTTTCTTCGTTGCCATTTCTTCTCCTTCATGTTCGGTTGTAAAGTCCCGATGTTAACCATTTTTGCCGCGGTGCGTGCGCGGCGGCGGCTTCAGATGCGCCCGCGCCGGAAGGCCGCGAGGAATTTCTTCGCCTGCGAGGCGCTCAGGACCTGCACCGGATCGCCATGCCAGGCATACAGGAAGGGCTCGCCGCCCAGGCGGTCGGTGAGCTTGGCCTGCAACAGGAAGCGCGTGCCTTCGGGGTAGCGCTCGGGGTCGCGCAAGACGCTCGCGCACTGCACCCGCATCGTCGGGGCAAAGGCCTGCCCCGGCATCGGTGCGATGCGCAGCTTGCCGCTGCGCGGGTCGCGTACCGAGTGCACGGCCACTTCACGGTAAGCCCAGGTGTCGCGCGCCATTTTGCTTACGCCCTGGCCGTGGGCAGCGCGCCCGCGCGCGCCACCGGCGCTTCGCGGATCGGCAGGTTGACCAGGGCCGCCGCCAGGGCCAGCGCGATGTCGGCGTACCACATCCAGCTGTAGTCGCCGAAGCGCACGAACGCCAGGCCGCCCAGCCAGGCGCCAAAGAAGCCGCCGACCTGGTGCGACAGCAGGGTCAGGCCGAACAGGGTCGCCAGGTAGCGCGTGCCGAACAGCTTGCCGACCAGGCCGGCGGTCGGCGGCACCGTGGCCAGCCAGGTGAAGCCGAGCGCCGCGGCGAGGATGTAGAAGGTCAGCGCGGTCTTCGGCGCCAGCAGGTAGAGCACGATGATCAGGGCGCGGCTGGCGTACATCAGGGCCAGCAGGTTCTTCATGCGGTAGCGCGTCGACAAGGCCCCCGCGCACAGGCTGCCGGCGATGTTGAACAGGCCGATCAGGCCGAGCGCCGTGCCGGCCACGCCGACCGGCAGGCCGCACAGCGCCACTTCGCCCGGCAGGTGGGTGACCAGGAAGGCGATGTGGAAGCCGCAGGTGAAGAAGCCCGCGTGCAGGCACAGGTAGCTGCGGTCGCGCATGGCCTGGCGCAGCTGCCCGGTCAGCGTCGTGCCGATTACCGGCGCAGCACCTGCGGCCGCAACCGAATTCGCGGCCACATCAGGGACCGGGCTCTTGCCGCGCATGAACCAGGCCAGCGGAATGGTCAGCAAGGTGGTGGCAGCCATGGTCAGCATGGCGATGATCCAGCCGGGGCCGGCGATCAGGACCTGCATCAGCGGCGAGAACACGAACTGGCCGAAGGAGCCGCCGGCATTGATGAAGCCCGACGCGAAGGGACGGCGCGCGGCGGGCAGGCGCCCTGCTGTGGCGCCGATCAGGATCGAGAAGCTGCCGGCGCCGGCGCCGGCGGCCGAGAGCACGCCCAGGGTGACCAGCAGGCCCCACTCCGAACTGACGAAGGGCGTAGCGGCCAGGCCGCCGGCCAGCAGCACGGCGCCGAGGATGATGACGCGCGCCGAACCGTACTTGTCGGCGACCGCCCCGAACACCGGCTGCGAGGCGCCCCACATGAACTGGCCGACCGCCATCGCGAAGCTGATCGTCGCCACGCCCAGGCCGGTCGAGGTGTTCAGGGGAGAGAGAAACAGCCCTGTGGTCAGGCGCGCGCCCATCGTGATCATCAGGATGGCGCTGGCCGCCAGGATCAGCAGCCAGGCGGCGCGGGGCGACATCTCGTTGTTGGTATTCATGGTTTTCCCCGTTCGGACGCGTGGGCGTGGATCAGGGATGGGATTTTAGCAACGATGCCGGGCGTTTGCTGGCGGGGTCTGTTTTACCAGCCCGGCTGGTGGAGCGGAAGCGTCGCGTATCACCGCGTGGACACAGGTGTCCACCCTACGCCTCCGCCACCGCCATCGATAAAAAACGATGCACGGGTTTTCGTAGGGTGGACTCCCGAGTCCACGCGGTGCAACGCGAGCAAGTCGAAACGCCCGCGACTAAGCCCCTTAGTCCGCCGACATCTTCATCAACACCAGCCCGCTCACGATCAACACCGCCGCGAGAATACGCATCGGGCTCAACTGCTCGCCCAGGAACGCCACGCCGACGACAAAGGCGCCGACGGCCCCGATGCCGGTCCAGATGGTATAGGCCGTCCCCAGCGGAATGGTCCGCATCGCGGCGGACAGCAGCAGGAAACTCGCCACCATCGTGACGAGCGTGATGATCGAGGGAACGAGACGCGTGAAGCCCTCCGACTGCTTCATCGCGTACGCCCAGACGACCTCGAAGATACCCGCAACAAACAACATGATCCAAGCCATACGGCTCTCCTTGTAAAGAGCCGGGCCGTCCCGGATATGTTTCCCAGAATGGGGGAGGTCGTCCTCCTGAATTTGTCGGCGGGCGGCGCGGCCGCCCTGCCTTGGGCTGCTTACGCCGCGGCGCGGATCAGCATTGCCACCGCTTCGGCTGCCATGCCTTCCTCGCGGCCGAGGTAGCCCAGCTTCTCGTTGGTCTTGGCCTTGATGTTGACCTGCTGGGGCGAGACCCCCAGGTCTTCGGCAATGCGCGAGACCATCTGCGGGATGTGCGGGGCCATCTTCGGCTGCTGGGCGATGATGGTGGCGTCGACGTTGCCGATGGTGTAGCCGGTGGCGAGGACACGCGTCGCTGCCTCCCGCAATAAAGTGCGGGAGTCCGCGCCGGCGAACATCGGGTCGGTGTCGGGGAAATGCTTGCCGATGTCGCCCAGGGCGGCGGCGCCGAACAGCGCGTCGATGATCGCGTGCAGCAGCACGTCGGCGTCGGAGTGCCCGAACAGGCCGAGCTTGTGCGGAATGGTCACGCCGCCGACGATGAGCTTGCGGCCCTCGACCAGCCGGTGACAGTCATAGCCGGTACCGATACGGAACGGCGGCGTCGGGTTGTAGGATGCAAGTGCCATGATTCGATTACAGTAATTCGGGTTGGGCCGTTGCCAGGTACATCTCGGCGATGCGGATATCGCCGGGCAGCGTGACTTTCAGGTTGCGCGGATGGCCTTCGACCAGCTTCGGCGACAGGCCCAGCGCCTCGACGGCGGAGGCGTCGTCGGTGATCTGGTTCGGGTCGCGCGCAGGGTCGCTCACATGAGCCAGCGCATCGCGCAGCAGCTTGTAGCGGAACATCTGCGGCGTCTGCGCCAGCCACATGCCTTCGCGCGAGACGGTGCCGACTTCGCCGGCGATGCAGCGCTTGACGGTGTCGACCACCGGCAGCGCGAGCACGCCGCCCACCGGGTGTTCGCCGGTATTCGTGATCAGTTTTTCGATCAGGCCGTCGTCCAGGCCCGGACGCGCCGCATCGTGCACCAGCACCCAGTCGTTTTCGCGCAGGGTGCCGTTCAGGGCGGCGAGGCCGTTCTTCACCGATTCCATCCGTGTTGCACCGCCGCATCTGAGCACGGTGACGCCGTGGCTGGGCACGACGCTGTCGATGATCGGGTCGTCAGGGCTGACGACGACGTAGGTATGCGCGATCAGTTCGCTGAACAGGAAGGCGTCGATGGCATGGCGCAGCATCGGCTTGCCGCCGATTTTCAGGTACTGCTTCGGTCCGTTCGCGGCCATGCGCGCCCCGACGCCGGCAGCGGGGATCAATGCGAAATAACGTGGAGCTTGAGAATTCATGTCGTTTTTTTACGTTTTGCCGGTCTAATAAGAGACTGTACCTCACCTGCACAAACTTTGCCGAGACGCGCGTATTCCTGCGGAGTATCAATTGCTGCCTGCAGTTTCTCGACTTTCGCCATCTCCTTCTTGATGAACGGCATCCAGCCGGTATCGATTTCGCGCTGCAACAAATTCCGCGCCTGGCCGCTCGGCGCATACAGCGGTTTACCCTCGAAACGCCGGGCCAGCGCCGCGCTCACGACCTTCTCGGCCTGGGGCAGGAACTCACGGTAGACATCGAGGTGGCGCATCTCGTGGCCGAGGATTTCGCGGTAGGCGCAGGTCCCTGGCGCGAACTCGCGCCCGACATATACAACGATCGGGAGGTAGTAGAGGTTTACTTCGAGGCGGGGCGCCACGCACTCGTAGCCGCTGTCAGGGTCCTGCAGCATGCGACCGTGCACGGCGATCGCGACCCGGCTTTCCGCGCGCGTAAGCCCGAGCACGTAGCTGCCGGGCGCGCGGCTGCCTTTCATGCGCGTCAGGCCGTGGAAGGAATAGGTATTGTCGACGCGGTAGCCGTTCTGGCGCGAGGACAGCACCGAGATGCTTTCGCCGATGGTGTCTTCGCACCGGGCCTGGAAGGGAGTGCGTTCGAGCGTTCTCTCTGGAGCACGTTCGGCGGCAAGGCCAGGCGCGCAGCACACCATCATGGCCAGCGCGAACGGCAGCTTCATCTTAGGCCGGCGTCCAGTTCCCGCTGGTGATCTTCTCGAGCCAGAAGGCGCCGATGATGGTCTTCACGTCGGTGACCTGGCCGGTCTTCACCATCTCGAGCAGTTCGGGCACGGTGACGGTGAAGGTTTCCAGGAACTCGCCCTCGTCGAGCTTGGGCGTGCCCGCGGTGAGGCCGCGCGCCAGGAACAGCTCCAGGTGCTCGTCCGAATAGGCGATGGCATTGTGGATGGTGCAGACGAAACGCCAGTCGCTCGCGGTGTAGCCGGTTTCTTCTTCCAGCTCGCGTTTGGCGCAGGCCAGGTGCTCCTCGCCCGGATCGATCTTCCCGGCCGGGAACTCGACGAAGACACGGTCGTTCGGGTAGCGGAACTGGCGTTCGAGCAGCACGCGGCCATCGTCGAACAGGGGCAGGATCACGACCGCGCCCGGGTGGCGGATGTATTCGCGGTGGCTGATTTTGCCGTCAGGCAGTTGAATGCGATCGCGCGAGACTTTCAGGAACTTGCCGTCGTACGCAATCTCGCCGTCAAGGCGAACTTCCTTCAGATGAGAATCCATTTAGCTCCCAGGTTGGTGACCGCGTTGATGAAACGCCGACCCGGACCGGAGCGGCGAATCAGTGGTGACGTTTTCGCAGGTAACGCAGGACGAATCCCGGAAACGCCAGCACGACGAACAGGCAGCCGGTAATGGCATAGAACTCCCAACCCTGGGCAAACACGTTGCCGATCGAGGATTCCAGCAGCCGGGCCAGTGCGCCGACGATGAAGTATAAGACAAGCAGCTCGAGCAGGCGCGCGAAGAAGGATTTCGTGCGTGCCGGACCGGCTGGAGAAGAAGAGGAGGAGGAAGACGCAGCAGAAGCGTTCACTCCCCTGCCCTTCGGCAGGGGAATGAAGCCGAACAGCCGCTCATTGGCGAACGGCAGGTTGGCGGCCGCGATCGCGACCGCGAGCACCAACCAGCCGGCCAGCGAGACGTCCAAGGCTTAGGCCGCCAGGGTTGCGCGGATCGCCTGCAGGCAGGTGCCCAGCAGTGCGCCCGGGACCACGCCCAGCACGACGATGGCAATGCCGTTGAGCGACAGCGCGAAGCGCATGTCGGCCGGGACGGCGATCGGGCTGGTGTCGGCAGCCTCGTCGAACCACATCACCTTCACGACGCGCAGGTAGTAGAAGGCGCCGATCAGCGAGAACATCACCGCGATCACGGCCAGCCACACCATGCCGGTGTTGGCGACGGCCTGCAGCACTGCCCACTTGGCCATGAAGCCCATCATCGGCGGCACGCCGGCCAGCGAGAACATCAGGACGGTCATGACGACGGCGAACCACGGGCTGCGGCGGCCCAGGCCCTTGAAGTCGGCGATCTGCTCGGCCTCGAAGCCCGAACGCGCCAGCATCATGACCAGGCCGAAGCTGCCCAGGGTGGTCAGGACGTAGGTGATCGACGAGTACATCGCGGCGCTGTAGGCGGTCGGCATGTTGCCGGTGTTGTCGCCGACGACGCCGGCAACCATGGCCAGCAGCACGTAGCCCATCTGGGCGATCGACGAGTAGGCCAGCATGCGCTTGATGTTGGACTGGGCGATCGCGGTCAGGTTACCGATGGCCAGCGACAGCACGGCCAGCACCAGCAGCATCTGCTGCCAGTCGTAGGCCATGCCCGGCAGCGCTTCGACCAGGATACGCATCAGCATCGCGAATGCGGCCAGCTTCGGCGCGCCGCCCAGCAGCAGGGTCACCGCGGTCGGTGCGCCCTGGTAGACGTCCGGCGCCCACATGTGGAAAGGCACCGCGCCCAGCTTGAAGGCCATGCCCGCGACCAGGAACACCAGGCCGAACACCAGGATGGTGGTGTTGGCGCCGGCGGCGACGCTGCGTGCGGCGATCTCGTTCACGTCCAGGCTGCCGGTGGCGCCGTAGATCATCGAGATACCGTAGAGCATGAAGCCCGAAGCCAGTGCGCCGAGGACGAAGTACTTCATCGCCGCTTCGGTCGCCACCGCGTGGTCGCGGCGCAGCGCCACCAGGGCGTACAGCGACAGCGACATCAGTTCCACGCCCAGGTAGATCGACAGCATGCTGTTGCCCGAGATCATGATCATCTGGCCCAGCATCGAGAACAGCGCGAGCACGTAGAACTCGCCGCCCAGGTTACCCGAGAGCATGCCGCGCTCGCCCACGTACTGGCGCGAATACACCAGCGTGATGCCGACCGCCAGGTAAGTAAAGAGCTTGAGCAGGTTCGACATCGGGTCCGACACGTACATGTGGTTGAACGTGTAGACGGTCGCGCCGCTGTTGAAGTCGGCCCAGCTGAACACCGCGCAGCCGACCAGGGTCAGCAGCGACAGGTAGTAGGTCACGTTACGGCGCGACCCCTTCAGGTACATGTCGATCAGCAGGATCGCGGAAGCCGCGATCAAGAGGAAGATTTCGGCGTAGACCGGCACCAGGTTGGTGTCGACCGCCGGTAGCAAAGTGTTAGTCATCTCGTTCATATCGATTTATTGAGGCAGCTGCGGGAGCTTGCTCACGGACACGTGTTGCAGCAGGTCGGACACCGAGGTCTGCAGGGTGTCGGCGATCGGCGCCGGGTACAGGCCCATGTACAGCGTGGCGATGGCCAGGACCGCCAGGATGGCGAACTCGCGCTTGTTCAGGTCAGTCAGTTCGGCGACGTGTTTGTTGCCGATCGGGCCGAAGACCACGCGCTTGACCATCCACAGCGAGTAGGCGGCGCCCAGGATCAGGGCGGTGCCTGCCAGCAGGCCGGTCCAGAAGTTGAACTGCACCGCGGCCAGGATCACCATGAATTCGCCGATGAAGCCCGAGGTGGCCGGGAGACCTGCATTGGCCATCGAGAACAGCACGGCAAAGGCGGCGAACTTCGGCATCGTGTTGACGACGCCGCCGTAGTCGGCGATTTCACGCGAGTGGACGCGGTCGTACAGCACGCCGATGCAGAGGAACATCGCGCCCGACACGAAGCCGTGCGAGATCGACTGCATGATGCCGCCCTGCACGCCCATGTCGTTGAAGATGAAGAAGCCCAGGGTGACGAAGCCCATGTGCGCGATCGACGAGTAGGCGACCAGTTTCTTCATGTCCTTCTGGACCATGGCCACCAGGCCGATGTAGATCACGGCGATCAGCGACAGCACGATGACGACCGGGGCCAGGTAGTGCGAGGCGTCAGGCGCGATCGGCAGCGAAAAGCGGAGAAAACCATATGCGCCCAGCTTCAGCATGATCGCGGCCAGCACGACCGAGCCGCCGGTCGGCGCTTCGACGTGGGCGTCCGGCAGCCAGGTGTGCACCGGCCACATCGGGACCTTCACGGCGAAGGCCATGAAGAAGGCGATGAAGATCAGGATCTGCTCCTTCATCGACAGCGGCTGTGCGTGCCATTCGACGATGTTGAAGGTGCCCGACACGTTGTACAGGTAGATGATCGCGATCAGGGTCAGCAGCGAGCCGAAGAACGTGTACAGGAAGAACTTGAATGCTGCGTACACGCGGTTCGGGCCGCCGAAGACGCCGATGATGATGAACATCGGGATCAGGGTCGCTTCGAAGAAGAAGTAGAACAGCACGCCGTCCAGGGCTGCGAAGACGCCGATCATCAGGCCCGACAGCAGCAGGAAGGAACCCATGTACTGGGCCACGCGTTCCTGAATCACTTCCCAGGCAGCCACCACCACGATCACCGTGATGAAGGCGGTCAGCGGCACGAACCACAGCGACAGGCCGTCCACGCCGAGGCGGTAGAAGATGTTGAAGCGCTCGATCCACGGCGCGGTTTCGGCGAACTGCATGCCGTGCGCGGCGTTATCGAAGTTCGTGATCAAGGGGATCGTCGGCAGCAGGCTGACGACGGCGCCGACCAGCGACAGGAGGCGGACGAAGCCCGCATTCTTGTCGCGGCCCACGGCGAGCACGAGCACGCCGAACAGGATCGGGAGCCAGATAGCCAGGCTCAGGTAAGGAGGAAATGTAGAGATCGTAGACTGCATCATTTGTCTTTTTCTTTGCCTGTGATTAGCGCCAGAACGGGAAGAAGTACAGCAGGGTCGCGAGGACGCCCACGATCATCACGAACGCGTAGTGGTAGATATAACCCGTCTGGAAGGTACGGGTCAGCAGCGCGAACCAGCCAACTACCTTCGCCGAACCGTTGACGACCAGGCCGTCGATCAGCGCGCGGTCGCCCACTTTCCACAGGCCGCCGCCGATGGCGCGCGCGCCGCCTGCGAACACGACCTCGTTGAACTTGTCCATGTAGTACTTGTTGTCCAGCAGCGTGTGCAGCGGCTTGAACTTGCTGTAGAACCAGGCCGGGACACGCGGATTGACCATGTAGCAGTAGTAGGCGCAGACGACGCCAGCCAGTGCCAGCCAGAACGGTGCGGTGGTCAGGCCGTGGATCGCCATGCCGAGGGCGCCGTGGAACTCTTCGCGCAGGGTTTCCATCGCGGTATGGTTCTCGCCGACGAAGATCACGCCCTTGAAGAAGTCGCCGTGCAGCATCGGACCGATCGCCAGGTAGCCGATGATGACCGACGGGATCGCCAGCAGGATCAGCGGCAGGGTCACGACCCATGGCGACTCGTGCGGCTTCTGGCCCGGGGCCAGGCCGTGGTGGCCGTGCGCGTCTTCCTCTTCGTGGTGCGCGTCGGAATCGTGCTCGGCGTGCGCGTCGTGACCGTGGGCCGCGGCGGCCTGCTTGTGTGCGTCGTGCGCATGGGCATGGTTGTCGTGGGCGTGGGCCTTGCCGAAGCGCTCTTCACCATGGAACACCAGGAAGTACATGCGGAAGGAGTAGAAAGCCGTGATGAACACGCCTGCCAGCACCGCGAAGTTGGCGAAGCCGGCGCCCGGGATGTTGGTCGCGTGCACCGCCTCGATGATCGAGTCCTTCGAGTAGAAGCCCGAGAAGAACGGGGTGCCGATCAGGGCCAGCGAGCCCAGCAGCGAAGTGATCCAGGTGATCGGCATGTACTTGCGCAGACCGCCCATGTTGCGCATGTCCTGGTCGTGGTGCATGCCGATGATGACCGAACCGGCGCCGAGGAACAGCAGCGCCTTGAAGAAGGCGTGGGTCATCAGGTGGAACACGGCCACCGAGTAGGCCGAGGCGCCCAGCGCGACGGTCATGTAGCCCAGCTGCGACAGGGTCGAGTAGGCGACGACGCGCTTGATGTCGTTCTGGATGATGCCCAGGAAGCCCATGAACAGCGCGGTGATCGAGCCGATGACGATGATGAAGGACAGTGCGCCATCCGACAGCTCGAACAGCGGCGACATGCGCGAGACCATGAAGATGCCGGCGGTAACCATGGTTGCCGCGTGGATCAGGGCCGAGATCGGGGTCGGGCCTTCCATCGAGTCCGGCAGCCAGACGTGCAGCGGGAACTGCGCCGACTTGCCCATCGCGCCGATGAACAGGCAGATGCAGGCTGCGGTCAGCAGCGGCCAGCCGATGCCGGGAACCGTCATGCCGGCCAGCTTGTCGGCCTGGGCGAAGACGTCGGTGTACTGCATCGAGCCCGACGCGGCCAGCAGCAGGCCGATGCCGAGGATGAAGCCGAAGTCGCCGACGCGGTTGACCAGGAAGGCCTTCATGTTGGCGAAGATCGCGGTCGGGCGGGTGTACCAGAAGCCGATCAGGAGGTACGACACCAGGCCCACTGCTTCCCAGCCGAAGAACAGCTGCAGGAAGTTGTTGGACATGACCAGCATCAGCATCGAGAACGTGAACAGCGAGATGTACGAGAAGAAGCGGTTGTAGCCTTCGTCCTCGGCCATGTAGCCGATCGTGTAGATGTGGACCATCAGCGAGACCGAGGTCACCACGCACATCATCATTGCCGACAGCGCGTCGATCTGGAAGCCGACGGCCAGCTTCACCGAGCCGACCGTCATCCAGGTGTAGATATCCTGGTTGAAGCTGGCGCCGTCGAGCACCGCCATCAGGGTCTGCACCGAGATGATCAGTGCGATCAGGACGCCCAGGATGGTCGCCGTGTGGGAGACCTTGCGGCCCACCACGTTACCAAGGAACTTGGTGCCGAGCAGGCCGGCAATCGCCGAGCCTGCGAGCGGCGCCAAGGGCACCGCCAGTAACATTGAGGAAGAGAGTTGCCCCGCCATGTTGAACCTTATCCGTTATTGTTTATTCTTACCGAGACCGGTCAGCCCTTCAGGCTGTCGAGGTCTTCCACATTGATCGTGTCCAGGTTACGGAACAGGACCACCAGGATCGCCAGGCCGATCGCCGATTCGGCGGCCGCGACGGTCAGGATGAAGAACACGAAGATCTGGCCCGCCGCATCACCGAGGTAATGCGAGAAGGCGATGAAGTTCAGGTTCACTGCCAGCAGCATCAGTTCGATGGCCATCAGCAGGATGATGATGTTCTTCCGGTTCAGGAAAATACCGATGATCGAGATCGCGAAGAGGATCGCGCCCAGGACCAGGTAGTGTGCGAGCGATAAAGTCATGGGTTCTCCTTCGTGTCCTGCATGCCGGACGTGCTGTTGGCATCGATGCCGGCGGCGCTCACCGGCGCCATCTTGACGATGCGCAGGCGTTCGTTACGCTTGACGCGTACGGCGGCGCCCGGATCGATTGCCTTGGTGTCCTTGCGCTTGCGCAGGGTCAGCGCCACGGCGGCGATGATCGCCACCAGCAGGATGACGGCGGCGATCTCGAAGCCGTAGATGTAGCGGGTGTAGATCAGGCGGCCCAGTTCGCGGGTGCCGCCGATGTTCAGGGCCGCCGCTTCCGGCGTCTGGGCGAAGCCGCTGTAGCCGTTCCACAGCACGGCGGCCATTTCCAGCACGATGACGGCGCCGATGATCAGGGCCATCGGCAGGTAGCCGACGAAGCCTTCGCGCATGCGGTCGATATTAATGTCGAGCATCATGACGACGAAGAGGAACAGCACCATGACGGCGCCGACATACACCAGCACCAGCACGATGGCGAGGAATTCGGCCTTCAGCAACAGCCAGATGCCGGCCGCGTTGAAGAAGGCCAGCACCAGGAAGAGCGCCGAGTGGACCGGGTTCTTCGAGGTGATGACGAGCAGCGAGGACACGACCATGACGGCCGCGAACACGTAGAACAGGATCGTTGGAAAAATCGTAGTAAGTTCCATGACTGACGGGGACCTTTTTCTTGTTAACGGTACTTCGCGTCAGCCGCGCGGGCGGCAGCGATATCGGCTTCGTACCGGTCGCCCACGGCCAGCAGCATCTCTTTGGTGTAGTAGAGATCGCCGCGCTTTTCGCCGTGGTATTCCAGTACGTGGGTCTCGACGATCGAGTCGACCGGGCAGGACTCTTCGCAGAAGCCGCAGAAGATGCACTTGGTCAGGTCGATGTCGTAGCGCGTGGTGCGACGGGTGCCGTCCTCGCGCTGCGCCGATTCGATCGTGATGGCCATGGCCGGGCAAACCGCCTCGCACAGTTTGCAGGCGATGCAGCGCTCTTCCCCGTTCGGGTAGCGGCGCAGCGCGTGCAGGCCGCGGAAGCGGTTCGACATCGGCGTCTTCTCTTCCGGGTACTGCACCGTGATCTTGCGCGACAGGGCGTAGCGGCCCGTCAGGGCCAGACCCTTGAACAGTTCGGTCAGCATCAGGCTGCCGAAGATTTCTTTGATTCGGTTCATTTGAATGCGCTTCCTTACTTCCAAATATTCCAGGACGTCTGCATCACACCCGCGACCAGCACCAGCCAGATCAGGGTGATCGGGATGAAGACCTTCCAGCCCAGGCGCATGATCTGGTCATAGCGGTAACGCGGGAAGGTGCCGCGGACCCAGATCATCATCGAGACCAGCAGGAACATCTTCACGAACAGCCAGAAGAAGCCGCCGAAGGCGCCGCCGAATTCCAGGAAGGCGAACGGTGCCGACCAGCCGCCCAGGAACATGACCGAGGCCAGGGTGGCGATCAGGATCATGTTGGCGTATTCGGCCAGCATGAACATCGCGTACGACATGCCCGAGTACTCGACCATGTGACCGGCCACGATTTCCGACTCGCCTTCCACCACGTCGAACGGGTGGCGGTTGCACTCGGCCAGGCCCGACACGAAGTAGATGACGAACAGCGGCAGCAGCGGCAGCCAGTTCCACGACAGGAAGTTCAGGCCCATGTCGGCGAAGGTGCCCGCCTGCTGGCTGAAGACGATGTCGGAGAAGTTCAGGCTGCCGGTGACCATCAGCACCACGACCAGCACGAAGCCCATCGGGATTTCATAGGAAATCATCTGGGCCGAGGCGCGCATCGCGCCCATGAAGGCGTACTTCGAGTTCGACGCCCAGCCGGCGATGATGATGCCGTAGACTTCGATCGAGGTGATCGCCATCAGCAGCAGCACGCCTGCGTTGACGTTGGCCAGGGCCGCGTCCGGGCCGAAAGGCACGACCGCCCAGGCGGCCAGCGCCGGCATGATGGTCATGATCGGGCCCAGCACGAACAGCTTGGTCGTGGCGCGGGTCGGGATCACGATTTCCTTGAGCAGCAGCTTGACCGCGTCGGCGATCGGCTGCAGCAGGCCGCCGGGGCCGACACGGTTCGGGCCGACGCGGATCTGGATCCAGCCGATCAGCTTGCGCTCCCACAGGGTCGCGTAGGCGACCAGGCCCATCAGCGGCAGCAGCACGCAGAGGATCTTGATCAAGGTCCAGAACAGCGGCCAGGCCTGACCCAGCAGCGCATCGCCGCCGTTGTAGAAACTATCGATAAAACCGGGCGTTGCCATTACTTGCCCTCCCCTGCTTTTTCAATGTTGATGGCGCCAAACATCGCGCCGAGAGTGGCGGTTGCCGGATGGGCCGCGGCCACGCGCACGACGTTCGCCGGCAGGCGCGCGTCGATGTCGGCGACCAGCACGGCCGAGCCAATGCCCTGGGTGACCTTGACCGCATCGCCGGCCTTCACGCCCAGGCGCTCGGCGACTGCCAGCGGCAGGCGCACCAGCGGCGCGTTGGCGTCGGCCGTGCGCAGCAGCGGCTCCGAACGGCGCGCGATCGCGTCGGCGAAGTAGATCGGCACGTCGGCGATACGCTGCAGCGAACCCGCCTCTTCCGAGCGCTTGGCGGCGCTTGGGGCCAGCCTGGCGACGTTGTTCAGCTTGGCCGAGTGATCAAGCACGCCCTTGCCCAGCGCTTCGTCGCGGATCGATTCCGAGTTCTCGTAGTCGAAGCCCGACAGGCCCAGCAGGTTGCCCAGCACGCGCAGCACTTTCCAGGCCGGACGGGTTTCGCCCAGCGGACGCACGGTGCCGTTGAAGCTCTGTGCGCGGCCTTCGCAGTTCACGAAGGTGCCGGCGGTCTCGCTGAACGGCGAGATCGGCAGCAGCACGTCGGCGTAGTCCATGCCGTGCTTGAAAGGCGACATGGCGACGACCATCTCGGCGCCGTCGAGGGCGGCGCGCGCCTGCTGCGGGTTGGCCGCGTCCAGCTCCGGCTCGGCGTTAAGCAGAACATAAGCTTTCTTCGGTACGCTGAACAGGTCGGCAGCCTTGTTCGAGGTCGCGTTCACCAGGTAGCCGCCGACGGTGTTGGCCGCTTCGACGAAGTAGCCGAACCTGGCGCCGGTGGCGTTGGCGATCCATTGCGCGGCGGCGTGGATCTTCGATGCGTCCGGATGGTGGGTGACTGAGTTACCCAGCAGCACAGCGCCCGGCAGCTCGGCGCCGATCGCGACCAGCGAAGCGGCGATGGCTTTCGCCGCGTCGCCAGCCTGCACGTTCTCGAAGCCGGCCGGGGCCGCGGTTTCCTTGGCGGCGGCGACAGCCGAGACGATTTCCGACAGGGCGGCGAGCCAGTCGGTCGGCGCGGCGATCATCTTGGCGGCGGTCGGGATCAGGTTGTCTTCGTCGGTGCCGTGCAGGATGGACAGCTTGGCGCCGCCCTTGACTGCCTGGCGCAGGCGGGTGGCCACCAGCGGGTGGTCCTTGCGCAGGAAGGAACCGATGACGAAGGCGCGCTTCAGGTTCGACAGTTCGGCGATCGGCATGCCCAGCCACGGGGTGACCGCGCCATCGAGGGCGAAGTCGGTCTGGCGCAGGCGGAAGTCGACGTTCTCGACGCCGAAGCCGCGCATGGCCTTTTGCAGCAGGTACAGTTCTTCGACCGTCGAATGGGCGGTCGCGACGGCGGCGATGCTGTCCGCGCCGTGTTCGTGACGGATGTTACGCAGGCCGTGGGCCACGTATTCCAGTGCGGTCTGCCAGTCGGTCTCGATCCAGTTGCCGCCCTGCTTGATCATCGGGTTGATCAGGCGGTCGGCATTGTCCAGCGCCTCGTACGAGAAGCGGTCCTTGTCGGACAGCCAGCATTCGTTGATGGCTTCGTTTTCCAGCGGCAGCACGCGCATGACCTTGCCCCCCTTGACCTGGACGATCAGGTTGGTGCCCAGCGAATCATGAGGGGAAACCGAGCGGCGACGTTGGAGCTCCCACGGACGTGCCGAGAAGCGGAAAGGCTTCGAGGTCAGCGCGCCGACCGGGCACAGGTCGATCATGTTGCCCGACACTTCGGAGTCGACGGTCTTGCCGACGAAGGTGGTGATTTCCGAGTGCTCGCCGCGGCCCAGCATGCCGAATTCCATGACGCCGGCCACTTCCTGGCCGAAACGCACGCAACGGGTGCACTGGATGCAGCGCGCCATCTCTTCCATCGAGATCAGCGGACCGGCTTCCTTCGGCGCGACGACGCGCTTTTCTTCCTGGTAACGCGAGTTGCCCTTGCCGTAGCCGACGGCCAGGTCCTGCAGCTGGCATTCGCCGCCCTGGTCGCAGATCGGGCAATCCAGCGGGTGGTTAATCAGCAGGAACTCCATGACCGACTTCTGCGCGTGCACGGCCTTGTCGCTGTGGGTGCGCACGATCATGCCCGGCGACACCGGGGTGGCGCAGGCCGGCAGCGGTTTCGGGGCCTTCTCGACCTCGACCAGGCACATGCGGCAGTTCGCTGCGATCGACAGTTTCTTGTGATAGCAGAAGTGCGGGATGTAAGTCCCGAGTTTGTTTGCGGCGTCCATCACCATGGAACCTGGTGCGACTTCGACTTTCTTGCCGTCTAATTCAATTTCAACCATTTGTCGTTACCTGACCTGGCTTAAAGGTAAGTGGGCACGAGGCAGTGCTTGTGCTCGATGTGATATTCGAATTCCTCGCGGAAGTTCTTGATCATGGCGCGAACCGGCATCGCGGCGGCATCGCCCAGCGCGCAGATGGTGCGGCCCTGGATGTTGTCGGCGACCGAGTTCAGCAGGTCCATGTCTTCCGGACGGCCCTGGCCGTGTTCGATACGGTGCACCATGCGGTACATCCAGCCGGTGCCTTCGCGGCAGGGCGTGCACTGGCCGCAGGACTCTTCGTAGTAGAAGTAGGACAGGCGCAGCAGCGACTTGACCATGCAGCGGGTCTCGTCCATGACGATGACGGCGCCCGAACCGAGCATCGAACCGGCTTTCGCGATCGAGTCGTAGTCCAGGTCGGTGTCCATCATGACGTCGCCGCGGATCACCGGCGCCGACGAACCGCCCGGGATCACGGCCTTGATCTTCTTGCCGCCGCGCATGCCGCCGGCCAGCTCCATCAGCTTGGCGAACGGGGTGCCCAGCGGGACCTCGTAGTTGCCCGGACGCTCGACGTCGCCCGAGATCGAGAAGATCTTGGTGCCGCCGTTGTTCGGCTTGCCCATGCCCATGTAGTTCTCCGGACCGACGTTCAGGATGAACGGGACGGCCGCGAAGGTCTCGGTGTTGTTGATCGTGGTCGGCTTGCCGTACAGGCCGAACGAGGCCGGGAAAGGCGGCTTGAAGCGCGGCTGGCCCTTCTTGCCTTCCAGCGACTCGAGCAGCGCGGTTTCTTCGCCGCAGATGTAGGCGCCGTAGCCGTGGTGGGCGTGCAGCTGGAACGAGAAGTTCGAGCCCATGATGTTATCGCCCAGGAAGCCGGCGGCGCGCGCCTCTTCCAGCGCCTCTTCGAAGCGCAGGTATTCCTGGAAGATCTCGCCGTGGATGTAGTTGTAGCCCACGGTGATGCCCATCGCGTAGGCGCCGATGGCCATGCCTTCGATCAGCGCGTGCGGGTTGTAGCGGATGATGTCGCGGTCCTTGAACGTGCCCGGCTCGCCTTCGTCGGTGTTGCAGACGAGGTATTTCTGGCCCGGGTACTGGCGCGGCATGAAGCTCCACTTCAGGCCGGTCGGGAAACCGGCGCCGCCGCGGCCGCGCAGGCCCGAGGCCTTCAGGTCGGCGATGATCTGCTCGGGAGCGATGCCGCCCTCGAGGATACGGCGCAGGGCCGAGTAGCCGCCGCGCTTGACGTAGTCTTCGAGGTGCCAGTTCTCGCCGTTCAGATCCTTCAGGATCAGCGGATTGATGTGACGGTCGTGCAGGCTGGTCATTTCTTCAGTTCCTCAACGAGGGCGTCGATCTTGTCGTTGCTCATGAACGAGCACATGCGGTGGTTATTCACCAGCATGACCGGTGCGTCGCCGCACGCGCCCATGCACTCGCCTTCCATGACGGTGAACATGCCGTCTTCGGTGGTGCCGCGGAATTCGACGCCGAGCTTGTCTTTCAGGTGCTGGGCGGCGCGTTCGCCGCCGGACAGCGCGCACGGCAGGTTGGTGCACACGGTGATCTTGTGCTTGCCTACCGGGCGGATGTTGTACATGTTGTAGAAGGTCGCCACTTCCTGCACGGCGATGGCCGGCATGCCGATGTAGTCGGCGATTTCCTGCATGGTTTCGGGCGACAGCCAGCCCAGTTCGACCTGGGCGTGAGCCAGCGCGGCCATCACGGCGCTCTGACGCTGGTCGGCCGGATACTTGGCCAGCTCACGGTCGATTTTTTTATAGCACTGCTCGGATAACAACATAATCTCTTCTGCCTTTCGGACTTATCGGTCAATGGAGCCGAAAACGATGTCTTGGGTACCGATGATCGTGACGGCGTCGGCGATCATGTGGCCGCGGGCCATCTCGTCCAGGCTCTGCAGGTGGGCATAGTCGGGCGTGCGGATCTTCAGGCGGTAAGGCTTGTTGGCGCCGTCGGACACGATGTAGATGCCGAACTCGCCCTTCGGGTGCTCGACCGCCGCGTAGGCTTCGCCTTCCGGCACGTGGAAGCCTTCGGTGAACAGCTTGAAGTGGTGGATCAGCGATTCCATGTTCGACTTCATGTCTTCGCGCTTGGGCGGGACGATCTTGTAGTTGTCGATCATGACCGGACCCGGGTTCACGCGCAGCCAGGCGATGCACTGCTTGATGATGCGGTTCGACTGGCGCATTTCTTCCACGCGCACCAGGTAGCGGTCGTAGGAGTCGCCGTTGGTGCCGACCGGGATGTCGAATTCGAGCTTGTCGTAGACGGCGTAAGGCTGGGTCTTGCGCAGGTCCCAGGCCACGCCCGAGCCGCGCAGCATGGCGCCGGTGAAGCCCATGGCCTTCGCGTCTTCCGGCGACACCACGCCGATGCCCACGGTACGCTGCTTCCAGATGCGGTTATCGGTCAGCAGGGTCTCGTATTCGTCGACATAGCCGTCGAAGCGCTTGGTGAAGGCCTCGATGAAGTCGAGCACCGAACCCTGGCGGTCTTCGTTCAGCTGGGCGATCGCCTTCTTCGAGCGGATGATCGATTCCTTGTGCTGCGGCATGAAGTCCGGCAGGTCGCGGTAGACGCCACCCGGGCGGTAATAGGCCGCGTGCATGCGCGCGCCCGACACCGCCTCGTAGACGTCGAACAGGTCTTCGCGGTCACGGAACGCGTACAGGAAGGGGCCCATGGCGCCGATGTCGAGCGCGTGCGCGCCCAGCCACATCAGGTGGTTCAGCAGGCGGGTGATCTCGTCGAACATGACGCGGATGTACTGGGCGCGGATCGGCGCCTGGATGCCGAGCAGCTTCTCGACGGCCAGCACGTAGCCGTGCTCGTTGCACATCATCGACACGTAGTCGAGACGGTCCATGTACGGCACCGACTGCAGGTAGGTGCGGGTTTCCGCCAGCTTCTCGGTGCCGCGGTGCAGCAGGCCGATGTGCGGGTCGGCGCGCTGGATCACTTCGCCGTCCAGCTCCAGCACCAGGCGCAGCACGCCGTGCGCTGCCGGGTGCTGCGGACCAAAGTTCAGGGTGTAATTCTTAAGCTCAGCCATTATTTCATCCCGTAGGTTTCTTCGCGGATCACGCGCGGGATGTTTTCACGCGGCTCGATCGTCACGGGTTGGTAGATCACACGCTTCTGTTCGGGGTCGTAGCGCATTTCGACGTAGCCCGAGATCGGGAAGTCCTTGCGGAACGGGTGGCCGATGAAGCCATAGTCGGTCAGGATGCGGCGCAGGTCGCCGTGACCGTCGAACAGGATGCCGAACAGGTCGAACGCTTCGCGCTCGTACCAGTTGGCGGCACGCCAGATGCCGGTGACCGATTCGACCAGCGGCATGTCGTCGTCGGGGCAGAACACGCGCACGCGGACGCGCCAGTTGTGCTCGAGCGACAGCAGGTGGGTCACGACCGCGTAGCGCAGGCCGCCCCAGGTGCCTTCCCCATATTGGGAATAGTCGACGCCGCACAAGTCGATGAGTTCTTCGAATCGGAGCGACGGGTCGTCGCGCAGGGTCTGCATCGCGCGCAGGTAGTCGGCGGCCTTGACCACCACGGTCACTTCGCCGAGCGCCGTCGAAATGGCGGCGCCCTCGCCCAGGGCTTTTTCCAGGGCGAGTTGGAGGACTTCGAGTTTTGTCGTCATGCTGAATCCGGCAGGTGCTAAGGTTTAACTATCGCGCGATCGTGTTGGTGCGCTTGATCTTGTTCTGCAGCTGCATGATCCCGTACAGCAGGGCTTCAGCCGTCGGCGGGCAGCCCGGGACATAGACGTCGACCGGCACGATGCGGTCGCAGCCGCGCACCACCGAGTAGGAGTAGTGGTAGTAACCGCCGCCGTTGGCGCAGGAACCCATCGAGATCACCCAGCGCGGTTCGGCCATCTGGTCGTACACCTTGCGCAGCGCGGGCGCCATCTTGTTGCACAGCGTGCCGGCCACGATCATCACGTCGGACTGACGCGGCGACGGGCGGAACACAATGCCAAAGCGGTCGAGGTCATAGCGGGCTGCGCCCACATGCATCATCTCGACCGCGCAGCAGGCCAGGCCAAACGTCATCGGGAACATCGATCCCGTGCGCGCCCAGTTGATCAGCTTATCGGCTGTGGTGGTAATGAAACCTTCGTTTAATACGCCTTCAATAGCCATGGCTTATTCCCAATCAAGGGCACCTTTCTTCCAGATGTACCAGAAACCGACGACGAATTCGGCGATGAACACCATCATCGTGACGAAACCGGTCCAGCCCAGTTCGCGCATCGAGACGCCCCATGGGAAGAAGAATGCCGTTTCCAGATCAAACAAAATAAACAGGATCGCCACCAGGTAGTAGCGAACGTCGAACTTCATGCGGGCGTCTTCGAAGGCTTCGAAGCCGCATTCGTAAGGGGAGAGTTTGGCGGCATCGGGACGCTGCGGTCCGAGCAGGTAGCCGAGCACCTGGGGTGCGACGCCGACACCGACGCCGATCAGGATGAAGAGAAGAACGGGGAAGTAATTTTCGAGGTTCACGATGAAGCCTATTTGAACGATCGGTTAATGAAACCACTGCATTGCCTGCAGCGCCGTATCGCGCAATCCTGGCCTCGTGCCTGCTACCAGGACCGTACGACTGATCCTCGTAAAAAAGCCAGCTCAGGCTGGAGAGCGGTTGCTCATCGCCCTTGCTGGCTTTTCTTTTATCTTGGTGCCGACGGCGAGACTCGAACTCGCACAGCTTGCGCCACTACCCCCTCAAGATAGCGTGTCTACCAATTTCACCACGTCGGCTGGAGACCAGAATTATACCCTGCCTTAACACTATTTTTCAATGCACAAATTGAGGTGGCGCAAGGAAAAACCAGTGTTTTTTCGAACTTTCTGGCCGGAGGCGGAACAAGCCGCACTCTTGTCAGTTCGAAAACCCGGCTGGCTACCATTGCTGGCGGTGCCGGGAGGACTTCTCAGCCCGCGAAGGCTGTCTTGTGGGCAGGCCCCGCTGCCGGGCGCTGCCCTGCGCCCAGGCAAGGAGCCGGGCGCAATGGCGTGCGCTCCATCGAGCGCACACGAGAGCTTACTACGATTACTTCTGGCCTGCCGGCGCTGGCGCAGCCGGAGCGGCCGGGACGTCGGCGGCCGGCGCGGTTGCCGGCGCGGCGGCAGGTGCCGCAGGCACGCCGGCGGTCGGCGCCGCCGGCACGTCGTTCACCGGCGCGGCCGGGGCGGTGGTGTTCGGCACGGCCGAGCCGGCATTGTTGGCCGGGTTGTTCATGCGCTCCATCACGCCGCCGCTGGTGGTGACGGTGCGGGTATTGCCCATGTAGGCCAGCGCCAGGGTCGAGGCGAAGAACACCGCTGCGGCCACTGCCGTCGACTTCGACAGGAAGTTCGACGAACCGCTGGCGCCGAACAGGCTGCCCGAGGCGCCCGAGCCGAAAGCGGCGCCCATGTCGGCGCCCTTACCGTGCTGCAGCAGCACCAGACCGATGATGGCCAGGGCCGAGATCACCTGCACGACAATAACAAGATTGAACAACACGTTCATTACAGTTCCATTCCAAGTTTAACTACGTTGCAAATTCTTTGGTGCACCACTCAGGCGGCGGCGTTGATGATCGCCAGGAAGTCGGCCGCCTTCAGCGCCGCGCCGCCGATCAGGCCGCCATCGATGTCGGCCTGGGCCATCAGTTCGGCCGCGTTGTCCGGCTTCATGCTGCCGCCGTACAGGATGGCCACGCACTCGGCCGCCTCGACACTGCATTCGCGCAACTGCGCGCGCAACTGAGCGTGCACTTCCTGGGCCATGGCCGGGGTGGCGGTCTTGCCGGTGCCGATCGCCCATACCGGCTCGTAGGCGACCACGATACGCGCTACGGCGTCAGCGTCAAGCAGTGCGAGGACGGCAGACAATTGTTGACCGACAATAACATTTGTTTGACCCGCTTCGCGCTGCGCCAGGGTTTCGCCCACACAAACGATCGGCGTGATGCCGGCATTCAGCGCGGCCAGGGCCTTCTGCGCGACGACCTGGTCGGTCTCGCCATGGTAGGCGCGGCGCTCCGAGTGGCCGACGATCGCGTAGCGGCAGCCGAAATCGACCAGCATCGACGCTGCGACTTCGCCGGTGTAGGCGCCACTGACATGCTGCGACACGTCCTGCGCGCCCCAGGCGAGCGGGCTGCCGGTCAGCGTGTCGACGCATTGCTGCAGATAGGGAGCCGGCACGCACACGGCGCACGTGGCTTTAGCGTTGCCCAGTCCGGCGACAATTCCAGCGAGCAGCGACGCGTTGGCCGCGCGGCTGCCGTTCATCTTCCAGTTACCTACGACGAGTTTGGGACGCATAAAACCCCACAGTCAAATAACCCGCTATTCTAGCCCCCGTTGTAAAGGCGGTCAAACAATGGCTGAGCGGGTGTGTTAAAAGGACGTTAATGAAACGGCTACGGTTCAGTGACTTTGGTTTTGTGCACATCGCGCCGTTCGGTGTGCGTGGTTCGGCGGATCAAGCCACCTGCAACACGATCTTCCCCACGTGCGTGCTCGACTCCATCAGCGCATGCGCCTCGGCCGCCCGCTCGAGCGGGAAGGTCTTGTAGATCACCGGCTTGATCTTCCCCTGCGCAAACTGGGGCCAGACACGTTCGCGCAGCTTGCGCGCGATCGCCGCCTTGAAGGCCACCGGGCGCGGACGCAGGGTCGAACCGCTGATGCTCAGGCGCCGCCGCAGCACCTGGCCCAGGTCGATATTCGCCTTCGCCCCGCCGAGCAGCGCGATCAGGGTGATGCGGCCGTCGTCGGCCAGGCAGTCGATCTCGCGCGCCACGTAGTCGCCGGCAACCATGTCGAGCACGACATCGACGCCTTTCCCGCCCGTCAGGGATTTGACGACCTCGACGAAGTCCTCGCTGCGGTAATTGATCCCGCGCTCGGCGCCGAGTTCCTCGCAGGCGCGGCATTTCTCGTCGCTGCCTGCGGTAGCGAAAACCCGGTGCCCCAGGGCGGTGGCGAGCTGGATCGCGGTGACGCCGATGCCCGAGGTGCCGCCCTGCACCAGCAGGGTCTCGCCTTCCGCCAGCGCCGCGCGGTCGAACACATTGGTCCAGACGGTGAAGAAGGTTTCCGGCAGCGAGGCCGCCTCGACCGCGCTCAGGCCCTCGGGCAGCGGCAGGCACTGGGCCAGCGGCGCCGCGCAGTACTCGGCATAGCCGCCGCCCTGCACCAGCGCGCAGACCATGTCGCCTTTGTTGAAGCCGCTGTCGGCCAGGTCGCCGTCGACGATCTCGCCCGCCACTTCCAGCCCCGGCAGGTCGGATGCGCCCGGCGGGACCGGGTAGTAGCCCATGCGCTGCAGCACGTCGGGCCGGTTGATGCCGGCCGCGTGCACCTTGATGAGAACCTCGCCCGCTTTCAGTTCAGGCAGCGGCCGTTCGCACGGCTGCAGCACCTCCGGCTTGCCCGGCTGCGTAATTTCGATTGCGCGCATTTCCGCCTCCCGTTGAGAAAAGGACAATTGTACGGCAAGCCTGCACTCCACGTTTGTTGCTGGACGGCGAATGTATTTCCATTTTCTGTGCTCAAACGCAAACAAATTCTTTGATGCATCGCCTTTTTGGGGAACTTTAGAGCTAGCACAACGAACTCGTCCGTAGCCACCTTGTCGCCGCTATGCCCGCCGCATAGATTGGAAGACGCGAGCTCAGCCATACGAGCCGTTTCCACCAATTACCAAAGGAACGATCATGAACTTGATTCCGTCCTCCCTCTCCGACCTGGTCCGACGGGCCACGGCCCCATTCGCCCGCGCAGCCGGCGTCGACCGTCCGCGCCGCGGCATGCTGCTGGCGGTTTCCGCGCTTGCCGTCGCCCTCGCCCTGCCCGGCCAGCCCACGCAGGCCCAGAACTGGAGCAGCGAGCGCTGGACCGGCACCTGGGGCACGGCCCCCGCCGGCCCGCCCGCCACCGGCACGGCCCAGGTCTTCACCGACCAGACCCTGCGCCTGATCGTCCACACCAGCATCGGCGGCAACCGCGTGCGCATCCGCGTCTCGAACGAGTTCGGCAGCGCGCCCCTGAGGATAGGCGCAGCCCGCATCGGCGTGCGCGCCAGCGGTTCGGACGTGGCGCCCGGCACCGACCGCGTGCTCACCTTCAGCGGCCGTACCTCGATCGTGATCCCGCCCGGGGCCCCGGCCCTGTCCGACCCGGTCGAACTGAACGTGCCGGCCCTGGGCGACCTCGCGGTCAGCCTCTACCTGCCGGGCACGGTGGAGGCGACCACGATCCACGGCAGCGCCTTCCAGACCAACTATGTCTCGCTGCCGGGCGACTTCACGGCCGCCGCCACCTTGCCGGTGCAGCGCACGATCACGTCCTGGCCCTTCCTCACCGAGGTCGACGTGGAAAGCGTGGGCCCGACCATCGTCACCCTGGGCGACTCGATCACCGACGGCGCGCGCAGCACGGTCGACACGAACAACCGCTGGCCCGACTGGCTGGCGCGCCGCCTGCAGACCGTGCGCGACCCGGTCCTGGGCCTGAACGGCCGCCTGGGCGTGGTCAACCGCGGCATCAGCGGCAACCGTCTGCTCTCCGATTCGCCCAACCCGCTGGCCGGGCGCAGCATCCAGGAGCGCTTCGACCGCGACGTCGTCGCCACCGCCGGCGTGCGCTACATGACGCTGATGATCGGCATCAACGACATCGGCAACAGCTCGCCGGCCAATCCGGTGTCCGCCGAAGACCTGATCGCCGGCTACCGCCAGGTGATCGCCCGCGCGCACGCGAAAGGCATCGCCGTGTTCGGCGCCACGCTCACGCCTTTCGAGGGCGCGGGCTACTACTCGCCCGAGAAGGAAGTCGTGCGCCAGGCCGTGAACAGCTGGATCCGTTCCAGCGACGAGTTCGACGGCGTGATCGACTTCGACCTCGCCACCCGCGACCCGCTGCATCCGACCCGCTTCCTGCCGGCCTACGACAGCGGCGACCACCTGCATCCGAGCGACCTGGGTTACCAGGCGATGGGCAATGCGGTGCCGCTCACCTTGTTCCGTTCGCTCGGTGCGGCTGCGGCGAAAGTGCAAAACGCGAAGTGAGACTAGTTGTTCGAGTCTTGCTGCTGCACCGCCGGCACGGCTGACGGTGCAGCAGCGGCAGGCCTGCCGACTTCATCACGCCTGAAGGCCATAGGAAGCGGATTTAGTGACCGGCGGCCACTGACGCCGCCGGTATGCGACTGTCTATCGAGCGGCAACGCCCAATGCAGCTCCGAGCTCTGCCCCGAATTGGCACTGCACATAGAACGAGAAGAGAACTGCCTGAGGAGTCTTGTTCCAATCGGAGTACTGGTGCCCTCCCGGCACAAACGTGCCGAGTCCGAAGTGCCTACCGGGCAGCTCGTTAAAGAAGTACTGAACGATGACATACCCCCGCTTCTTGAGCGCAGGAAGATCAACGACCCGCAGAGACGTCAATGCACATTGATCGGCATGCCCCTCCAAGTCCAGTGACTGGTCTCGCGCCTTCAAGGAGCGTTTTGGATAGTACCCGTACCTCTCGGCAATCTGCACGATGCCATCAATCACGGCATTCGATGAATCGCCAATCATCTCTCGCAGCGCTGATGAGTGGCGCTCCAACTCCTCCTGCTTCTGCGCTCGAAACCCACCCAGTAAATCGAGCCAGGATTCGCTCTTCACAAAGAGATTGAAGTTTGGGTCCAGCGATAGACAATCGCTCCCCGCACGCGCCGCAAGCATATCGAGATAGGCGGATCGCTCCCCCGACTTCAACAGGCGGCGCACCGATGGCTGCCAAGGATATGGCAAGGCCGCGTATTCGAACAGGACTTCATCGAGGTAGCGCTGGTAGTCATGCTCATCCTCACTCCTCTGTCTCATGGCTTCGACAGCGGCAAGGTATAGACGTGGCAACTCGAAGCCGCTCGCATAGAACGATTCGCGAACGTGCGGCAGGCGCTTCAGCAACTGGTCAATAAATCGGCTCATGATGTCGTCTTTCGCATGCCCGATCGATCCCCGAGCAGAGGATCCTGCCTCCTGGAGGGGTCACGAACTGGCCCCCATATCGGCCATAGATGCGAATCGGTTGCTTTGGTGTATGGTCAAGTTCCTGGCCCCGCCAGTTCGTGGTAGATATCGTCGAGATAGACGGCCAGTTCGTGCTCCGCGAGCTCGGCCGGGATCACGAGTTCGTCTTCAGGCACGCGCGTGCCGGACGAGAGCCGGTACGCCATCCAGCGCCCCTGCTCGCGCCGTACTTCCAGGTGAAAACGCCCATAGATGTTGAATCGCATGTTTGCAGGCCTCCTGAAAAGGGATGAAAGGGATGAGCCGGCGGCGTATGCCGCAGCGCGGACCGCGCCGCCGATCTCAACTCCCTCCGGTCTTCGACTGCGTCGGCAACCCCGTCCCCACCTTCCAGGTGCGCGACAAGGCCTGCGCCTCCTCGATCTGCTCCTGCGTCATGGTCTTGGCGATGGCCGCGCGCTGGTTGATGGCGTTCTGGTGGCCGCTGGCGGCCGCCAGGTTGTACAGCATGTAGGCGATCACCGGGTCGGCCGGCACGCCGGCCACGTGGTAGCGGTACATCAGCCCGAGCGCGTGCTGGGCCTCGGCGTGCCCCTGCTCGGCGGCCTTGCGAAACCAGGTGACGGCATGCTTCTGGTCCTGGGGCACGGCGTTGCCGGTGTAGTACATGGCGCCGACCACGTACTGGGCGTCGGCCTTGCCCTGCTGGGCCGCCTTCAGGTGCCAGCTAAAGGCCTGCCTGTAGTCGCGCGCGACGCCGCGGCCCATGTAATACATCAGGCCCAGCAGGTGCTGGGCATCGGGATTGCCGGCGCGCGCCAGCGGCGCGATCTCCTTCATCGCCAGCGCGTAGTTGCGCGCGTTGTAGGCGCTCGCGCCCTCGGGAAAACCCGCGTGCGCCGGGCCGAGCAGGCCGAGCGCAAGCAGGATCGCTACGGTATGTTTTTTCATTGTCTCGTGCGTGGTACCGGTCTCTTCGCCCTACCTTGTTCTTTCGCGGCGCGCATCCTGCGCCGCCATCCCTTATTTCCAGCTGACCTTGCCCAGTCCGTCGACGCTGACCTTGCGGTTGAGCGGCTTGCCGTAGACTGTGACCGACCCCATCCCCGACAGGTTCAGGTTCGCGTTCTGCTGCGCCGTCACGGTCGCATTGCCCAGGCCCGACAGCTCCAGCGTCACGCTCTCGGCCGTGAACTGCTGGGCGTCGAGCCCGCCCAGTCCGGCCAGCTCGGCCTTGAGCCATTTGCTGCGCCCGGCCAGGGTCACGTAGCCTGCTCCCTGCAGATCGAGTTCGATGCCTTCGCTCTGCATGCCGGCCAGCTTCATGCTGCCGACGCCGCCCAGGCTGGCGCTGATCAGGCGGTAGTTCACGTTCACGTTCATCGAGCCGGCGCCATCGAGCGACAGTTCCAGTTCCTCGCCCGAGAAGCCGCTGATCTCGGTGGTGCCGACGCTTTCCGAACTCACCTCGCGCAGTTGCGGCAGCACCAGTTCGGCGCGCAGGGGATTGCTGCGCTGCAGGCGCACGCCGCGCGTCTCGGTGCCGATGTGGAGCGTGTCGCCGCTTTGCATCGTGGTCAGCTTTTCCAGCCAGCGCGGGTCGCCGCGCAGGACCAGCACCGCCGGGCTACCCTGGCGGATATGCAGGTCGACCAGGCCGTCGAGCTTGACGCGCACCACGCGGGCGTCGACGCTGCGGGTTTCGTTCGCCGTGTCGGGCGCGGCCGTCGCCAGGCGCACCAGCGCCAGCATGCCGATGGCCGCGAGGGCGAACTTGAAAAACTTGTGCATGACATTCTCCGTATCGATTCCAGTGTCGTCTTGTGTTGTCGCCGCGTCAATACAAGGCATGTGCAGGCGCAACACTACCAGCAAGCCCCGCCCTGCTCCAGTAAAAATTTGTATTCCGGCAATCTGGCGGGACTGACAATGCCTGCACTATAGCGGCGCGCCCTGCATGACCGGCGGGGAATGCGACAGACTGCAGAAACCGCGTACCGAACGACGTGTGGCGCGGGTACGGCGCTGACATGCATACGTAAAAAATTACTTTTTAGCATGTCTTTGCGTTAAGATGAATTGCTCCGCGCCCTAGAGGCGCGGCTGCTTTTTTCGTCTCAGCCATTTATTGAGGTCATCAATGCGCATGCGCCAACTCCCCGTCCTGCTGGCCGGGCTCGGCTTGTCGATGTCCGCCTTCGCGGCGACTTCCGACAAGTGGGACCTGCCGGTCCATGTGAAGAAACTCGACAACGGCATGACCGTGGTCGTCTCCGAAGACCACAGCTCGCCCACGGTCGGCGTCTCGGTCGTCTACCACGTCGGCATGCGCCTCGAGCCGCGCAACCGCACCGGCTTTGCGCACCTGTTCGAACACCTGATGTTCCAGGGCACCCCGAACGCACCGAAGGGCGTGTTCGACAAGACCATCACCGCCGGCGGCGGCCGCAACAACGGCTCGACCCGTCCCGACTTCACCAACTACATCGAGACCGCGCCGGCTTCGGCCCTGGAGCCCATCCTGTGGCTGGAAGCGGACCGCATGAAGACCCTGGACTTCAACGAGAAGACGCTGAAGAACCAGCAGGACGTGGTCAAGGAAGAGATCCGCGTGAACGTGAAGAACCAGCCCTACGGCGGCTTCATGTGGATCGACATCAGCCAGCACGCCTTCCAGAAGTGGGAAAACAACCACGACGGCTACGGCAGCTTCGAAGACCTCGAAGGCGCCAGCCTGGACGACGTGCGCGCCTTCCACCGCGACTACTACGGCCCGAACAACGCGGTGCTCGCCATTTCCGGCGACGTGACCCCGGCCCAGGGCTTCGCGCTGGCGCAGAAATACTTCGGTTCGATCGCGCCGCGTCCGACGCCGAAAAGCGGCGACTTCTCCGAGCCGCTGAACAAGGTCGAGAAGCGCGTCGAGCAGACCGACGCCCTGGCCCAGGTGCCGGCGATTGCCGCCGCCTGGAAGATCCCGGAACGCGGCAGCCGCGACCAGGCGCCGGTCGCCGTGCTGGCCGAACTGCTGGCCGGCGGCGACGCCTCGGTCCTCTACCAGGGCCTGGTCAAGGGCCGCGAGATCGCCCTCAACGTCGACGTCCTGTTCGGCCTGACCGATCCCTGGACCTACGACGGCCCGACCCTCCTGACCGTGTTCGCCCTCTACAAGCCGACCAGCAACGCCGACGCGATGCTGGCCGCGATCGACGAGGAAGTCGCGAAGATCGTCAAGGACGGCGTCGACGACGCCACCCTCAAGCGCGTCAAGACCCGCATGCTGGCCGACTGGAACAACTCGCTCGAGTCCTTCATCAACCGCGCCGACACCCTGGCCAAGCTGCAGACCCTGTGGGGCGACGCCAACGTCGTCAACAAGATCCCGGGCTGGATCGAGGGCGTGACGTCCGCCGACCTGCAGCGCGCCGCCGCCACCTACCTGGTGAAGAACAACCGCACCGTCATCGACCGCAAGCCTGTCGCCAAGCCCGCCGTTGCTGCAACTCCGGTTGCTGGAGCGCCTGGCGCTGCGGCAACCGGTTCTGGTTCAAACAAATAAGGAGCGCATCGATGAAAAAACTGATGCTCGCATTCGCCGTCTCGATGGCGTTCGTTCCCGTGACTTTTGCTGCCGATGCGCCTGCCGCCGCGAAATCGCTGCCGATGCCGGCCTACGGCAAGGACAAGCCGATCCCGACGCCGCAGATCGTCAAGAAGACCCTGGCCAACGGCATGACCGTCTGGGTCGTGCCGCGCCAGGGCCTGCCGCGCGTCGACTTCGTGCTGGCCATGCGCGGCGCCGGCTACGCCGCCGACGACAAGGCCCATCCGGGCTTCGCCAGCCTGCTGGCCGGCATGCTCAACGAAGGCACCGCCAAGCGCGACTCGCGCGCGATCGCCGAAGCGGCCCAGGGCATGGGCGGCTCGGTCGCGGCCGGCCCGGCGGCCGACGGCATCGTGGTCTCGGCCAACGCCTTGGCCTCGCACGCCGGCGAGATGATGTCGCTGCTGGCGGAAGTCACCCGCGTGCCCTCCTTCCCTGCCAAGGAAGTCGAACTGGCCAAGGCCAATGCCCTGCAGGCGCTGCGCGTGTCCGAAACCACGCCGCGCTTCCGCGCCGAGCGCGCCATCAACCAGGCGATCTACGGCGAGCACCCCTACGGCCACACCGAGCCGACCGCGGAAGCGATCAACTCGGTCACCCAGGACATGCTGCGCACCGCCCACGCGAAACGCTTCCGCCCCGACCATGCACTGCTGGTGATCACCGGCCGCATCAAGGAGGCCGAGGCGATGAAGCTGGCGCAGGCGGCCTTCGGCGACTGGAAGGCGCAGGGCCCGGCCCTGGCCGAGCTTGCCCCGGCGCCGGCCAGCGCCAGGCCGGCGCGCATCCTGCTGCAGCGCGGCGGCAGCGTGCAGTCGACCATCCGCTTAGGCAGCCCCGGCATCGCCGCCAGCGCCGCCGACCAGGTGCCGCTGCGCCTGGCCAGCACCATCCTGGGCGGCGGCTTCTCGAGCCGCGTGAACATCAACCTGCGCGAGGAAAAGGGCTACACCTATGGCGCCTCGGCCGGTGCGCGCATGAGCCGTGTCGGCGGCGCGATCGTCGGCGGCGCCGACGTGCGCAACGAGGTCACGGGTGCAGCGCTCACCGAGTACTTCAACGAGTACAAGCGCATCGGTTCGGAGCCGGTCCCGGCGGAAGAAATGACGATGAACAAGCGCTACGTCGCCGGTGGCTACCTGATCAGCAACCAGCTGCAGCGCTCGGTCGCCGCCACGCTGGCCCAGAACTGGCTGGTCGGCCTGCCGCCGGAGTTCCTCGGCCAGTTCGTCCCGCTGATCCAGAAGGTCACGCCGCAGCAGGTGCGCGAGGTCTCGGCGAAGTACTTCGCGCCGGAGAAGCAGTCCATCGTCGTGGTCGGCGACCAGGCTGCGGTGGGCGAACAGCTCAAGCAGTTCGGTCAGTTCACCGTCAGCGACAAATAAGAACGGCATTGTCCGGTTCGAACGCCCGCCTTGTGCGGGCGTTTTTTGTTTCCGGGTCAGGCGTACGGGTATGCGGGGGCACGAAAGACCGCGTGGACTCGGGAGTCCACCCTACAACGGCGGGTTTCGTAGGGTGGACACCTGTGTCCACGCTGTATGGCACCGATGCGCATCCGCAGCGCCGCAGAAAATCACGTCCCCAGCGCGATCCCCGGCCTGCGCCGCAGCGCGCTCATCACCTCGCGCACCGGCAGGTGCCAGTTCAGGTCCGTGTTCGTGTGGTGCCAGGCATTGCGCGGCCGGTACTCGACGCTGATCGCGGCGTTCGAATTCATGGCGCCGAACCAGTCGATCTCGCCCATCACGTCGATGATCCTGCGGTAGTGCGGCGGCATCGCGATCGCCGCCGAGATCGTGACGATCGCCAGGTCCCCCAACGCCTCGTCCTGGTGCGCGTCGCGCAGCGCGTACAGCGCTTCCGAGATCACCAGGTTGCCCTTCGAGTGCCCGACCAGCAGACCGAAGCGGAAGCGCCGGTCGGTCAGCACCCGGCACAGCGTGCGCGTGTCCAGGCTGGTGCGCGCGGGGTTGATCGTTTCCATCGTGGCGGACTCCCAGGCATTGCCGCGCGCCAGTTCGTCGATGCCCTCGAACGCATGCCGCACGCGGTTGAGCGCGCCGAACCAGAACCAGCCGCCGGCCGCCTCGGTCAGCAGGTCGGCCAGCCCGTAGCCAGAGACCAGCCCCGCCACCGGCTCGCCGAAGGCATCGGCCACGTTGCGTGCAAAGGCCGCCGTGCCGAGCGCGGAACTGCCGACGCCGGCCACGGCCAGGATGCGGGCCTGGATGCCGCCGTTCCTGGCAAAGGCCTCGATGTCCGGGCAGATGCGCAGGCTGCCGTCCCCGGATGGCGGCACGATCAGGAGCGCCCCCTCGCGCGCCAGCCACGGCGCGCTCGATGCCGCTTCGGCGGGCGTGACCACGCCGATGTCGTAGAAAATGGCGTCCAGCACGGCGTTGCGGCGCCGGTAGCCTTCCAGCAGGGCTTCACGCCAGGGCGCTTTCGCCTGCACCACCTCGGACGCGGTGTTGCGCCCGGCCTGGGCGGACGCAAGCACCAGCGGTGCGCTGCTCCTCATCGATTGCGCCATGGCCGATCCTCCCCATCGGACACATGCGGGGCGCCTGCAATGCGTCTGCGATGCGCCCCTTCATCCACCTAAGAGGGGCGCCGGAACGCAAAGTTCACCGCCGGGCGCGTTCCGGGTGTGGGCCGCTAGCGCAGCAGCGCCTCCAGGTTGGCGCGGTAGGGTTCGGGGATGGCGACCGGATGCAGCATGCCGCCGAAGGCCGCGAGGATCAGGCCGGACAGCAGCAGCGCGGCGGCGATGCCGGCGCCGGCAATGCGCGTGCGCGCCAGGCTGCCGACACGCCCGCGCGCGAGGTAGTGGAAGGCGGCGGCCAGGTGCACGCCGAAGGCAAGCACCGCCAGTCCATAGTAGGGAAAGAAGAAGAACTGGAAAGGCGCGACGTGCAGCCCGGCCGCCGCGAAATGGAAGTTGGTGTCAACGCCCTGCAGGATGCGCCCGGCCAGCACCGAACTCACGTGCACGAGCAGGAAGAAGGCCAGGTAGAGGCCGGAGATCGCCTGCAGCCGGTCGAAGCGCGCGCGCCGCTGGCCCCTGCGGCGCGCCACCAGCGCCAGGCCCGACACCGCCTGGAACAGCACGCAGGCCAGCAGCAGGGCCTCGAGCGCGGGCACGCGGGTCACCAGCCTTACCTTGTCCATGAAGGCGATGTGGCTGGCCACGCTGTCGACCGCCGCCAGGTGGTTCGCCAGGTGCGCCACGGCGTACAGCCCAATGACGAGCGCCGAGGCGCGGTGCAGGCGCTGCAGCACGCTCAGGCTCCGGCGTGGAAGGGGCAGCCGCGTACCGGTCCGGCAAGCGGCGCCGCAGCGGCTTCCTGAGCCGGCTGCGCGGCCGCGGCCGGCCTGCGCCGCAACACCAGCCGCAGCCCGCCTTCGGGGCGCTGGCTGACGCCCATGCGCGCCTTCGGCGCACCCTGCCCCGGCGCCGGCTGCAAGATAAAACGCTGCAGCAGCATCGCGAGCGCGAGCGTGATCTCGACGCTGGCAAAGCTGCTGCCGATGCACACCCGTGGACCCGCGCCGAAAGGCAGATAAGCGCCGCGCGGGATCTCGCGGCCGGCCGCCGGGTCGAAGCGCGCGGGATCGAAACGTTCCGGCTGCGGGAACCAGCGCGCGTCGTGGTGGGGGATGACAGTCATGATCGACACCACGCTGCCCTTCGGCAGCAGGTAGCCGCCGATGCGCACGTCCTCCAGTGCGCGCCGCGCCAGCAGGCCCGGCGACGGCGAGTACAGGCGCATCACTTCCTTGACCACCATGCCGATATAGGGAAGCCGGGCCAGGTCGGCGCAGCCCGGCGTGCGGCCGCCGAGCACGCGGTCGACCTCTTCGGCGGCGCGGCCCGCCACCTCCGGATGCGCGGCCAGCGCCCAGCCGGCCCAGGTCAGCGCCGCCGCCGTGGTTTCGTGGCCGGCCAGGAAGGTGGTCATCAGCTGGTCGCGCACGCCTTCGTCGTCCAGCATGGCGCCGCCCGCTTCTTCGCCCTCGCCCTCGCTCCCCTCGTCCACCGCCGCCAGCAGCATGCCGAGCAGGTCGTCCTGCCCTTCCGGGGCGGCGCGGCGCGCCGCGATGTGCGAGCGGATCAGGGTGTCGAGCAGGCGCATCGCATCGCGCTTCGCGCCGCGTCCCGGATACGGCAGCCAGTCCGGCAAGGCGAAGGGCAGGAACATCTCGCGGTAGCCAATGTCGACCAGGGTGCGCACGGCGCGCTCGACCCTGCCGGTATCGTCGGCCCCGTTGGCGTCGACCCGTGCGCCGAACATGGTGCGCAGGATGACATCGGCCGCCAGCATGTTCATCGCGTGCTCGAAGTCCACTGCCGTCGCGCCGTCGCCCGGCATGGCGGCCAGCGCCTCGGCGACCGCGGCGCTCACCTGGCCGGCATAGGCGTCGAAGCGCTTCGGGCTGAAGGCCGGCTGCAGCATGCGGCGCTGGCGGCGCCATTGGGCGCCCTCGCTGATGAGCAGGCTCTGGCCGTGCAGCTGGGCCAGCACCTCGACATGGCGCTCCCAGCGGACAAAAGCGTGCGCCTTCTCGACCAGCACCTCGCGGATCTGCTCGGGATGACGCAGGGCGTAATAGTCGACGTGCCCGAACTTCACGTACACCATGTCGCCATGGCGTTCGTGGGCGTCGCGCCAGAAGCCGAGGAAGTCATTCTGCATGCGCCGCAGCGAGCGCATGCCGAAAGCGCGGTCACGCGGACCGGGTGGGCGGGTTATCGTCGTCAAGGGAAAACTCCAGTCGGTAGATCCAGTCGGCTTCCTCGTGCTGCACGTCGTGCGCGAGCTGCAGCGGCGTGCGGCCGGTCTGGGCCTTGCAATCGCGGACCATGTGCGACTGGTCCGCGTACTCGCTGGCGAGGGCATGGTCGGCCATGTCGACCTGGCCGCCCGCCAGGTACTGGCGCTGGGCGCGCAGGAAGCTGCGTTCGCCGCGCCACAGGCGCGCCAGGGTCTGCAGCCTGGCGCCGGCCTGGTGCGGCGCCACGCGCTGCAACTGGCGTGGGCCGAGGCCCAGGACCTTGCTCGCCAGCGCCAATGTCAGCCGTCCACCCAGGCGGCGCATGCGGGTCCAGGCCGGCAGCGCGGCGCCGCCATGCAGGGCGATGTATTCTTCGATGCAGCGGCGGCGCGCTTCGTCGTCACTTGCGCCGAACACCGCCTCGACCAGTGCGACTGCGTGCGCGGGCAGCACCTCGCGTGCATCGACGAAGCGGTCCTGCAGGGCGGCCAGGTCGACGCCGAACAGGGCGTGGAAGGCGTCCGGATAGAACATCGCGATGCAGGCGTGGACCTCGCCCTGGTTTCTCGACGTGACCGGTGCGCTCTGGCAGCCGCCGACGACGCAGCGTGCGAGCGGCTGTTGCAGGGCCAGCCCGCCACAGGCGATCAGCTCGGCCTGCCCTTCCAGGAACCAGGTGATGGTGCAGTGTGCCGATGCCGGAAAGCGGTTCAGCAGCGCCGTTCCCTCGAGCCCGCAGCCGCGGGCGTCGCGCGAAACGTAGGCACGCAGGAAAACCGCCGCGGCGGCGTCGGGCAGCCACAGGCGGGTGATCGGCGGACGGGAAACGTTGGGGCGCATACCCCGTATTCTAGCTTTGCCTGTTTGGCAAGATAGAATAAAAACGACATGGGCCGGACATTCCTGCCCGGCCCATCCGCTGCCTGCCCGTCGCTGGCGCCATGAATACTCAGCCGCGCAGCGCCTTTTCCAGGTCTTCCAGCTCGGCCGGCTTCACCAGGTGGGCGTCGAAGCCCGCCTCCAGTGCCTTCCTGCGGTCCTCGGGCGAGCCGTAGCCGGTGTGGGCGACCAGGCGGATGTGCTTGAGTTCCGGATGCGCCTTGAGCATGCGCGCCAGCTCGTAGCCGTCGGCGCCCGGCAGGCCGATGTCGAGCACGATCACCTGCGGCCGGTGCTGCAGCGCCAGCGGCACGATCTGGCTGGCGTCGTGCGTGGTCCAGGCCTCGTGGCCCATCTCGGCCAGCAGGAAGCCCATCATCTCCATGGCGTCGATGTTGTCGTCCACCAGCAGCACGCGCAGTCCACCCGCCATGCCGGCCGCTTCCTCGGGCGCCGCCGCGCCTTGCTCGGCGCCGGTCACGCGCAGCACCGGCAGCTCCACCGTGAAGGTGCTGCCCATGCCGATGCCCGGGCTTTCGGCGCGCAGCTGGCCGCCGTGCATTTCCAGCAGTCGCGACACCAGCGACAGGCCGATCCCCAATCCTTCCGGAGCGCGGTCCGGCGGCACCGCGGCCTGGGCGAACATGCCGAAGATGCGCGGCAGGTTGTCCTCGGCGATGCCGATGCCGTTGTCGATCACGGCGATGCGCACGGTATCGCCGTCGAGCGTGACGACGAGGCGGATATGGCCGCCCTTGGGCGTGAACTTGGCCGCGTTGTGCAGCAGGTTGCCCATCGACTGGGCCAGGCGCACCGGGTCGCCCGCGATCCAGATCTGGCGCTCGGGCTGCTGGATCTCCAGGTGGTGCTCGCGCGCCGCGATCAGCGGGCCGGCGGTCTCGATCGCCTGGGCGATCACGGCGCCCAGGTTGACCTCCTCGCGGCGCAGCACGATCTTGCCTTCCGAGATGCGGGCCACGTCCAGCAGGTCGTCGACCAGGTGGGCCAGGTGGTCGACCTGGCGCAGGATGACTTCGCGCGCACGGTTCTGGCGCTCGGCGGCATTCGCGCCGGTCACGCCCAGCAGGGCCGCGGCGTTGCGGATCGGGCTCAGCGGATTGCGCAGTTCGTGCGCGAGGGTGGCCAGGAACTGGTTCTTGTTGGCGTCGGCCGCGCGCAGCAGCGCTTCCATCTCCTTGCGCGCGCTGATGTCGCTGGTGACGCGCGCCACGCGATAGACCTCGCCACGCGCGTTACGCACCGGGAACAGGCGGTCGCGCACCCAGCGCGTCGTGCCGTCGCCCAGCACCACGCGGAACTCCTCGTCGTAGTGCGGCTGGGACGCCAGCGCGGCCCAGCGTCCCTGCAGGCGGGCGCGGTCGTCCGGATGCACGCCGTCGAGCCAGCCCAGGTGGTTGCGGCGCAGCGACTCGACGCTGCGGCCCCAGATCGCCGCGTAGGCGGGGCTGACGTAGGCCAGCACGCCGTCGGGCGCCGAGAACATCCAGAACACGTCCTCGATGTTGTCGGTCAGCTGGCGGAAGCGCTCCTCGCTCTCGCGCAGCTCGTCCTGGGTCTGGCGCATGCGCAGCAGCGCATTCACGTTGGCGACCAGTTCGTCGGCCTCGATCGGCGCGGCCAGGTAGTTGTCGGCGCCGCCTTCCAGGCCGCGGATCTTGTCGGCGCGCCCGGTCAGCGCGGCCGATGTCTGCAGCACCAGCACGCAGTTGGTGTCGGGGTCGGACTTGATGCGGCGGCACACCTCGATGCCGTTGATGTCCGGGAGCTTCACGTCGAGCAGCACCAGCGCCGGGTCTTCTTCGCGCACCATCGCCAGCGCATCGGTGCCGTTGGCCGCTTCCAGCACCCGGAAGCCCGCGCCTTGCAGGATCCGGGTCTTGGCGTAGCGGGCGCCGTCGTTGTCGTCAACGTTGAGGATGAGGAACTGGTTCGCGGTCATGGTTCGTTATGGTGAGCGCTGTCGGACTGCGGGAAAGGATACCGGCGCGGCAGTATCAAAGTAAAGGTCGAACCGACGCCCACGCGGCTGGTCACGTCGACCCGCCCGCCGAGGAAATCGGCCAGGCGCCGGCACAGCGGCAGCCCGAGGCCGGTGCCCTTGCTGCGTCGCTGCAGCGGATGCTCGACCTGGGTGAATTCCTCGAAGATCAGCTGCAAGTGGTCCGGGGCGATGCCGATGCCGGTGTCGGTCACGGCAAAGGTGATCGTGTCGCTGGCGGCATCGTAGGAAGCGCTCACGCGCACCGAGCCCTGTTCGGTAAACTTCAGCGCATTCGAGACGAAGTTGCGCAGGATCTGGGAGATCTTGCCCTCGTCGGAATCGAAAGGCGCGTCGACCCCGCCGTTGTCGAACACCAGTTCGACCCGCTCGGACGTCACCAGCGGACGCAGCATGCCCTTGAGGGCGCGGAACAGGTTGTCCACGACGACGGGCGCGACATGGGTCTCGACCTTGCCGGCCTCGATCTTGGCCAGGTCGAGCAGGTCGTTCACCAGTTCCGACAGGTCGGTCGCGGCGGTCTCGATGAAGCGCACCTGGCGCTCCTGTTCCGGAGTCAGGTCGCCGTCCATGCGGTCGAGCAGCAGCTTGGACAGCGCGCGGATCGAGGACAGCGGCGTGCGCAGCTCATGGCTGGTGTTCGACAGGAAGCGCGACTTCATCTCGTCGGCCTTGCGCAGGCGCTCGGCCTTGTCCTCGATCTCGGCATACAGCGCGACGATGCCGCGATTGGTGTCTTCGAGTTCGCGGGTCAGCGAGAGCAGGTCTTCCTGGCGTTCGCGCAGCTCGGCGAGGGTTTCGACCAGCTCGCGGTTCTGCTGCTGCACTTCCTGGTAGGTATTCTGGGCCGGCATCGCCGCCAGCTCGGCGCCGATCTGCGCCAGGCGCGAGGACCCCAGCGGCGCCTGCATCGGCAGGGTCTTGCGCATCACGATCGTCGGGCCTTGCGCGCCGTCGGCGATTTCGCAGGCGTCCATCAGGCGGTGCGCGGTGACGATCGCCGGATCCGTGTCCACGCCGGCGCCGCCCGCGCCGGCGACGCTGACTTCGAGGTGCTGGCGGCCGTTCAGCTCGGCGAGCGCGAACACGGCGCGCGCCCCGGTCCCCGACTGCGAGGCGACGCGCGCCACTTCGGACACCGCGGTGGCGATGCGCACCTGGTCCTGCTTCGAAAAGCCGAGCAGGCTGGACACCTGGCGCGCGCGCTGGCGCACCAGCACCACGTCCTGGTCCGATTCCAGCGCGACGTTGAGGATGCGTCCGTTCACGTGCGCCCCGCCCTTCTGCGCACCACCAGCACCATCGCGTCGTCGCGCCGGCGGATGTAGTCGCGCATCAGCACCGCCGCGATCAGCGCCGGCGTGTGCGCAAGCAGCCCCGGGTACTTGTCCAGGTCCCACTGGGTCTGGATCCCGTCCGAGTGCATGATGCACAGCGCGCCCGGCGGACAAGGCACGGAAAACTCCTGCACCTTGCGCATGTTGTGGCCGACGATGCCGTTGTGCGACACCAGCGCGCGGCGGCCGTCGCCGTCGATCACGCAGGCATTGATGTTACCGATGCCGGCGAAGCGCACCACGTTGTTCTCGAAATCGATGCGGGCCGCGGCCAGCGCCGCGCCGCGCGTGATGCGCAGGGCCTGGTGCGCCGCGTCGACCAGGCGCGCGGGCTCCGCGTCGGGCAGGCGCTGCAATTCACCAATGGCGGCGTTGGCCGCCGCCGCCGCGTCCGGCCCATGGCCGAGGCCATCGGCCGCCAGCAGCGTGGCGCCGGCGCCGTCGCAGGCGACACCCCAGCCGTCGCCGCAGGCATCCTCGCCCGCCAGCGGCACCGTCAGCGCCCCGACCTCGACCTTGCACAGGGCAGGCGCCGGGTCGTCCCGCCACAGGCGCATGAAGAACAGCGCGCCGTTGCCGGGACGCGAATACACGTCGAACTCGTCGGCCAGGCGGTTCAGGGCGCCCAGGCCGGTGCCGGAGGTGCCGGTGGTGGACATGCCGTCGCGCAGGCAGGCGTCGAGGTCATGGATGCCGGGGCCGTTGTCGACCGCCAGCACGTCGATGCCGGGCACGCCCTCGGACTGCGACACGTTCACGTAGATCGTGCCCTCGCCCGCGTGCTTGAGCAGGTTGGTGCCGGCCTCGGTGACGATCAGCGCGAGCTGGCCGGCGCGGGTCTCGTCGAAGCCGAGGCTGGTGGCCAGCTTCTGGCCCGCACGGCGCGCCGCGGCGATGTCGCTGGCGTGCGTGATGGAGATCGACAGCTGGGTGTCGAGTGAACTGATCAGCGTTTCCATTTCACCGCCAGCACCGCGGTGCCCTCTCCGGGCCGGGTATCGATGTCGAACTCGTCGACCAGGCGCCGCGAGCCGCCCAGCCCGAGCCCGAGGCCGCCGCCGGTCGTGTAGCCGTCGCGCAGCGCCTGCTCGATGTCGGGAATGCCGGGACCATTGTCGACGAACAGCAGGCCGACGCCGTGACGGAAGCCGTCGACCAGCCTGTCCAGGTGGACCGCGCCGCCGCCGCCATACTTGATGGTGTTGCGCGCCAGTTCGCTTGCGGCGGTGACGAGCTTGGTCTGGTCGACCAGCGACAGGCCGATCGCCACCGCGCGCTCGCGCACGTGCTTGCGCAGGCCGACCACGTCCTCGTCCCCACGCAGCGGCAGGGTCGTGCGGTCGGCGCGCAACTGGCGGTGACGGTCCAGCAGTTCCGTGTCGAATTCAACTGCGGTTGCAGCATTCATCTATTCAGATTCTTTCCGAGCAGGGCCATGCCTTTTTCGACGTTCAGCGCGGTCTTCACCCCATGCAGGGTCAGGCCCAGCTCGACCAGCGTGATGGCCACGGCCGGCTGCATGCCGACCACCACGGTCTGGGCATCGAGCACGCGCGCCATCGCCGCCGTGTTGCTGATCATACGCCCGATGAAGGAGTCGACCAGGTCGAGCGCCGAGATGTCGATCAGGACGCCCTTGGCATTGTCGCGCACGATGCGCTCGGTCAGGTCGTCCTGCAGCGTCATCGCCAGGCGGTCGTGCATGTCGACCTGGATGGTGACCAGGAGCAGGTCGCCCATCCGCAAAATAGGAATGCGTTCCATCTTATGCCTTCTGGCTGACCAGGGTGGTGCCGGTGCGCTCGAGCGCGACGACGAAGGCGTCGGCCAGGGTGGCCTTGGTGATCACGTCTTCCAGGTTCACGCCCAGGTGCACGATGGTCTGGGCGATCTGCGGACGGATGCCGCTGATGATGCAGTCGGCGCCCATCAGGCGGGCGGCGGCGATGGTCTTCATCAGGTGCTGGGCAACCAGGGTGTCCACGGTCGGCACGCCGGTGATGTCGATGATGGCGATCACGGCGCCGGTGTCGACGATCTTCTGCAGGATGTTTTCCATCACCACCTGGGTGCGGGCCGAGTCCAGGGTGCCGATCAGCGGCAGCGCCAGGATGCCGTGCCACAGCTTCACGACCGGGGTCGACAGTTCCAGCAGTTCCTGCTGCTGGCGCACGATGATCTGGTCCTTGGCCTTCTGGAACACTTCGATGGTGTACAGGCCCAGCTTGTCGAGCAGCGTGCTGATCGACCACGAGGCGGCAGTCAGGATCTCCGGCTCGCCGGCGAAGGCCGCGGTCAGCTGGGAGAACACCGGCTGCTTCAGCGAGAACACGAAGGTCGCGGTTTCGCTCGGGGTCGAACCGGTCTTGGCGCGGCTCGACGAAATCTCGGCCAGCAGGTCGCGCACGTCGTCCCACGAGCGGTGCTCGATGTTCTCCAGCTCGCCGCCGCGGGTGGCGGCCGCGAACGAGGCCAGGAACTGCTGGCAGTGATCACGCAGTTGCTGCTTCGAGCTGGCGGTACCGCGCACGGTCAGGGCCTCGAGCTGGGCGATCCATTGCGAGCCGATCTCGGCTTCGTGTTCCTGGATGAGCTGGCTGATGCGGGCGGCGTTGTCCTTCGTGGTCATCTCTTCGTATCCTTGGTCGATTTTTGGATGGTACGGGTTGTGCGCGGAACACTGGCGCAACACCCCTATGATCGGAAAAATGACCAACTATAACATCTATATCCTGCGCCCCAAGGCACGGTAGGGCTCAGCGTGCCTGTATCGACCGCGAGCGACGCAGGTGCAAGTGACCGGAAATGAAAAAACCGCCAGGCGCGCGCACTGGCGGTTTGGTCGCACAGCAAGCGTCCTCGCTTGATCCTGCCCAAGTTGACCTTGAAATGGAGGCGCAACAATCGCGATTGCTTCATTAATTCTCGGAGGAAATATGGCAATCGACGTGTATTTGCAGATTGATGGCATCAAGGGGGAATCAACCGACGACAAGCACAAGGACTGGATCGAATGTCTGTCAGTACACTGGGGCATCGTTCAGCCAAGGAACAGCAGCAGCTCGTCCTCCGGAGGGCATACCACGGAACGTGCCGAACTCACCGACATACAGATCTCCAAGCTGGCCGATCTTTCTTCGCCGATTCTGATGCAGACCTGCGCTGCGGGCAAAACGATTCCCAAGGCAAAACTTGAGTTCATGCGAGCTGATGGCCAGGGCGAAAGGGTGAAGTACTTCGAAATCGAGCTGGAAAATATCCTCATCGGTCATGTCGCCCCAGGAATCGACCCGGGCGAAATCTTGAATGAGCGCGTTGGTCTTAAGTTCTCGAAAGTGAAGTGGAAATACACCCAGCAGAAGGTATCCGGTGGAAGTGGCGGCAGCACTGCGGGTGGCTGGGACTGCGCGACCAATAAAATTGCATAGCCCTGCCTCGACGAACATGAGCGCACTCTACTGATGACCAAGCAGGAGCTGCAATGACATTACGTACTGCGTATGAGCGATGGCAAGAGGGGCTTGACAAGGCGGTCCGTGACAAAAGATGGAGCGCCTATGACTGCGAGATCACGGTGACTGTCGACGAATTCAATCGGCACCTGCTTAGAACGCCCGGCTTCAAGGCTCTCGACTGGAAGCTCATCAAAGCGATGCTGTGGACGGAAACCGGCGCAGCAATCCCCGAATGGAAGACGAAGCCAATGCAGATCGGCGTCGCCGGCGATCCGGGCTTGAAGGCACTGTTATCCCGAACGGAAGGTGGGGAACTGATCCTGCCGCCGACCTGGCAGGCGAGGCTCAGCTTTGGCAGTGTGACGACGATCCCGAGCCATAACATACGGGCAGGAGTAGCCTATCTGCTTATGCGAATGGCTTACTTCGAGCATAGAACAGTGCTCGCTGCCGACGCCCCAACGATTGAAGAGGTCAAGGTCAGCCCAGGCGACAGCCTTGCGAAGATCGCCAGAACGCGTGGAAGCCCGCCTGAAATTCTAAAACGATTGAACGACGGGGTATCGACACTGCGAGTTGGACAAACCCTTAAACTCCAGAAGGGGCGCGTCGAAAAGGTCATCGCAGGATGGCGCCCGATTTCGACCACGATGATCGCTCAGCGTTACAACGGCGGCGGCGATCCCAACTACGCCAGGAAGCTCGATCATGCCCTGGCCTTGATAAGGAAAGGTGGAAACGTCCAATGCGAGCCCCACTAGTCATCGCATTCGCCATGAGCTTTTGCGAGGCGAACCCGGTAGCTGCCCGAGACACAATGGGTCAGCCTGCCGTCCTGGAGCAGTGTTCTGAATATTCGCAGGCGGAGATTCGCGCGTGCCTGGTGCGGCAAACGCGACAGAGCGAAGCAGCGCTGCGCAAAGCGGAATCGTCCGTTCTCACGGCGATCACGAAATGGGACGAGGATGAGAAATACATCGCTCATGCGAAGGATCAGCTTCGACTTTCAAAGAAGAGATTTGCAGAGTATCGAGACGCGCAATGTGCGTTTCATACGTCGCTTGGAGGCGGTGCGATCATGAACGGTCTGGAACAGCGCAGGCTGGCATGTGTCAGCGATCTCAACAACAAACAAGCCAGGTTGTATCTGGACGAAGTTTCGAGCTTGCCTTCCAGAAAATAGCGGGTTCGACCTCAAGACTGGGAAAATCCAATGACACAACCCACCAATAGCGAAGGCGGCACCAAAGAAAAACGTCGTGATGTGTACATGAGCTTTGCCTCCGGTGCGAAATTTGGAGTGGTCGTCGCAGTACTCGTGCTACTCGTAAAATCGATTTGACGCAAATTAGCGATGATAAAAAAACCGCCAGGCTCACGCACTGGCGGTTTTTGTTTGGAGCGGCGAACCGCTTCGGCTTAATGCGGTAGCTTACTGCGCCGCAGCTTCCACCGGATCGGCAGCCTTCATCGACAGCTTCAGGCGGCCGCGCTCGTCGGTCTCGAGGACCTTCACGCGCACTTGCTGGCCTTCCTTCAGGTAGTCGGCCACGGCGTTGACGCGCTCGTTGGCGATCTGCGAGATGTGCAGCAGGCCGTCCTTGCCCGGCATGACCTGGACGATCGCGCCGAAGTCCAGCAGCTTGAGCACGGTGCCGTCGTAGGTCTTGCCTACTTCGACCGACGCGGTCAGCTCTTCGATGCGGCGCTTGGCTTCCTGGCCGGCGGCGGCGTCGACCGAAGCGATGGTGACCACGCCTTCGTCGGTGATGTCGATCTGGGTGCCGGTCTCTTCGGTCAGCGCGCGGATGACGGCGCCGCCCTTGCCGATCACGTCACGGATCTTTTCCGGGTTGATCTTGATGGTGATCAGGCGCGGTGCGAAGTCCGACAGTTCGGTCTTCGTGGTCGGCATGGCTTTCTGCATCTCGGCCAGGATGTGCTGGCGGCCTTCCTTGGCTTGCGCCAGCGCCACCTGCATGATTTCCTTGGTGATGCCCTGGATCTTGATGTCCATCTGCAGCGCGGTGATGCCGTTGGCGGTGCCCGCAACCTTGAAGTCCATGTCGCCCAGGTGGTCTTCGTCACCCAGGATGTCGGTCAGGACGGCGAACTTGCCGCCTTCCTTGATCAGGCCCATGGCGATGCCGGCGACGTGCGCCTTCATCGGCACGCCGGCGTCCATCAGCGCCAGGCAGCCGCCGCAGACCGATGCCATCGACGAGGAACCGTTCGATTCGGTGATTTCCGACACCAGGCGCACCGAGTACGAGAACTCTTCCGGCGACGGCAGGGCTGCGACCAGCGCGCGCTTTGCCAGGCGGCCGTGACCGATTTCGCGGCGCTTCGGGGTGCCCACACGGCCGGTTTCGCCGGTGGCGAACGGAGGCATGTTGTAGTGCATCATGAAGTCGTCGGTGTACTCGCCCATCAGCGCGTCGATCTTCTGGCTGTCGCGCGCGGTGCCGAGGGTGGCGATGACCAGCGCCTGGGTTTCGCCGCGGGTGAACAGGGCCGAGCCGTGGGTACGCGGCAGGACGCTGGTGCGGATCGAGATCGGACGCACGGTGCGGGTGTCGCGGCCGTCGATGCGCGGCTCGCCTTCCAGGATCTGCGAACGAACAACCTTGGCTTCCATGTCGAACAGGATGTTGCCGACTTCGGCGGCATCGGCTTCGATGCCCTGGCTTGCCAGGCCTGCCATGACTTCGCCGGACAGCGACTTCAGCTTTTCCTGGCGCAGGGTCTTTTCGCGGGTCTGGTAGGCGTCGCGGATCTTCGCGCCGGCCAGCTGGGCCACCTGGGCGATCAGGGTTTCGTTCTTGGCCGGGGCGGTCCATTCGACTTCCGGCTTGCCGCCTTCTTCGACCAGCGCGTGGATCGCGTCGATGACGGCCTTCATCTGCTCGTGGCCGTAGACGACCGCGCCCAGCATGATTTCTTCCGACAGTTGCTGCGCTTCCGACTCGACCATCAGCACGGCGGTTTCGGTACCGGCCACGACCAGGTCCATCTGCGAGGTCTTCATCTGGCTGGTGGTCGGGTTCAGGATGTACTGGCCGTTGGCGTAGCCGACGCGCGCGGCGCCGATCGGGCCGTTGAACGGGATGCCGGCGACGCACAGGGCGGCCGAGGCGCCGATCATCGACGGGATGTCCGGGTCGATCTCAGGGTTGACCGACAGCACGTGGATGATGACCTGGACTTCGTTCAGGTAGCCTTCCGGGAACAGCGGGCGGATCGGGCGGTCGATCAGGCGCGAGGTCAGGGTTTCTTTTTCGGATGGACGGCCTTCGCGCTTGAAGAAACCGCCCGGGATTTTACCGGCAGCGTACGTTTTCTCGATGTAGTCGACGGTCAGGGGGAAGAAGTCCTGGCCCGGCTTCGCGTCTTTCTTCGCGACCACGGTAGCCAGCACGACGGTGTCTTCGACCGACACCACGACGGCGCCGGATGCCTGACGAGCGATCTCACCAGTTTCCAGGGTGACCGTGTGTTGGCCGTACTGGAAGGTTTTCGTAACTTTGTTAAACATGGGTAATCCCTTTCTATTTGCCGACAGATTTTCAGGAGCTGTCGTTCACCTCACCACTGACGCCTCAGAATGCGGCGCTTTACAACGAAAACAAGCAGAAGCTAAAAAAAATGCCCGCGTCAGTGGAAACTGGCGCAGGCATTTCCTTCTAAACCGACTGACGCAAAGATTACTTACGCAGGCCGAGTTTGGCGATCAGGTCACGGTAACGATTTGCATCCTTACGCTTCAGGTAAGCCAGCAGGCTCTTGCGACGGTTGACCATCATGATCAGGCCGCGGCGCGAGTGGTGGTCTTTCTGGTGGGCTTTGAAGTGGCCGTTCAGTTCGTTGATGCGTGCGGTCAGCAGTGCAACCTGGACTTCCGGCGAACCGGTGTCGTTCTGGGCACGGGCGTTGTCCGCGATGATCGCGGCTTTGTTGATGTTTTCTACGGTCATGATGTTACCTTTCACATGCGGTGCAAGAGTCGCAACCCAGCGCACCGTGAGATGTTCAAAAAAACTGCCCTTGCGGACAGACCCGCCAGTATATGCGAAAACAGTTGGCGTCACCAGCATTTGCTGCGGCAAAGCTCGGGCATCATAAGGTTTTTGTAGCAGGCACGAGGTACACAATGCACAAAATGATCAAATTTGCAATGGTTTGCGCGGCAATCGTGCTCGCCGGTTGCGCCGGCCCCGCCTTCATGCGCGGCGCGCCGGCCCTCGGCGAGCCGGCGGCGGCTGTCACCGCCAGGCTGGGCCAGCCGACCAACGTCTATCCCCTGCCCGATGGCGGCCAGGCCCTGGAGTATGCGACCGGGCCGATGGGCCAGTTCACCTGGATGGCGCGCATCGGGCCGGACGGACGGCTGGTGTCGTACGAACAGGTGCTGACCGGGGAGAAGTTCACCACCATCAAGATCGACCAGGCCACCAAGGCGGACGTGCTGCGCACCATCGGCCGGCCTGCCGAAACCTCGCATGTCGCCATGCACAACTACGAGGTCTGGTCCTATCGCTACAAGGAATCTGGCGTGTGGAACTCGCTGATGCACGTGCATTTCGACGCCAACGGTGTCGTGCGCATGATGCAGAACGGGCCCGATCCCATGTTCGAGGTGCGCGACCGCTTTCCCTGGTAGCCGGAATTTCTGGCATATGCATGGCACAACAGCAACATTTGTCTCCTATACTGCTGTGCCATGGACTTTGCACACGCAGCAGGAAACCCTCGACAGCGGCAGCGCTACGCCACCGGCATCGGCGTCTCGCTGGCCGTGCATGGGCTGTTGATCTCGCTCTGGCAACTCTCGCAGTGGCCACAGCGCCCTGAAGATGCGGCGCCCGCCGCCAGCATGCTCCTGCGGCTGCTGCCGGCGCGGCCACCGGAGCCGGCCGTGCCGCCGCTGCCACCGCCACGCGGCACGGCGCCGCCGGCCGCCAGGGCGGCTGCCGGCCACCCCGGAAAACAGGAGGCCGAGGAAAGCTCCCTCCCATCATTGCCGCGACAGGCGGCTATCGGGGCGGTGACGCCGGCTGAGTCCCAAACCGACGCCCTGCCCGCCGCCCCTGTTCCCTCGGCGCGCGAACTGCTGAGCCGGGCCAAGGCGGCGGCAGGCGGCATCGACCGCACCCTGCGCAGGGAGAACCCGCAGCGCGGCATCGTGGCGCCGGTCGTGACGGCGCAGATGAAGCTGGAAAAGGGAATCGCCGAGGCGGCCGACATGGCGCCCAACAAGTGGTACCAGGCGCCGAAAACCCAGGAAATCATGGACCCGGGCGGCTATGGGCGCCGCCGTTACCGGGTGGTGGGTCCGCGCGGCACCTATTGCGTGACCTACGAGTCCAACCATGGCCCGGACGGCCGCGACAGCATGCGTGACGGACTGCCGCCGAAGATGACCAATTGCGACCCGGACGAAGGACCGGCCACCTTCCAGAAGTGGAACGATGCGCCCGCCCCCGCGCCGCGGGCGCCTTTCAAGTATTAACGGCGGGTCTCGTCGAGCGGCTCGTCGTCGGTCGGAATGATGCTGACAGGCTTGCCCTTGGCGCGCTGCCAGACGAATACCGCATAGCCGGACAGTCCGTAGATGACGAAGATCGGCCACAGCACCTTCGGCGGATCGATCGCCACCAGTGCGAAGCCGAGCGCGATCAGGAACACGACGATGAAGGGCACCGACTTGCGGAAGTTGACGTCCTTGAAGCTGTAGAAAGGCACGTTCGAGACCATGGTCAGGCCGGCGAACACGGCAATGCACCAGCTCACCCAGTCGACCTGGCGGGCGCTGACGTTGATGTCGGGATCGGTCATCATCATGATGAAACCGACCACCAGGGCCGCCGCGGCCGGGCTGGGCAGGCCCTGGAAGAAGCGCTTGTCGACTACTTCGATGTTGGTGTTGAAGCGGGCCAGGCGCAGGGCCGCGCCGGCGCAGTAGACGAAGGCGGCGATCCAGCCGAGCTTGCCCAGGCCGCGCAGCGACCATTCATAGATGACGAGCGCCGGCGCGGCGCCAAAGGAGACCATGTCCGACAGCGAGTCGTACTGGGCGCCGAACTCGGACTGGGTATTGGTCAGGCGCGCGACGCGGCCATCGAGGCCGTCGAGCACCATGGCGATGAACACCGCCCAGCAGGCATGCTCGAAACGCTGGTTCATTGCCATCACGATCGCATAGAAACCGCAGAACAGGGCCCCGGTGGTGAAGGCGTTCGGCAGCAGGTAGATGCCGCGTCCGCGCTGCCCCTGCTTGTCCTCGGCCCGGCGGCCGAAGCGCCTGAGGCGGGAGAATCGTGGCGCGCGCGGCGCCCCTCCGTTTTTTTTGCGTCGTGGGAAGGCTGGCATAGTGTTCCGTATTCAAGTGCGCGCTAACAAAGCGCCGTCCCCGCATTATAGAGGCGAGGACGGCATGTTAGCGAACGGATACTATTGAAACTTTCCCCGCGGGCAGGCCGCCTTGCCGCAGGCCCGTCGGAAACATTCCTTACCTGAACTTCACCTTGCCGACGAGACGCATCTGCAGGGTCGTCTCGCCCGGCTCGAAGCTCGGCTCGGGCATCTCGTCCGCCATTGCCGGCGGCGGTGCCGCGCGCATCATCATGGCCTTTTCGACGCGGCCATCGCCGTAGTTGCCCGAGCCTTCGAAGTCCACCGTGTCGAGCACGGCGTCGGAGGGCTGGCGCCCCATCGCGCGCGCAATCGACACGATGCGCTCGTTCAGCTTGCGGTAGGTTTCGGCGATGCGCTGGTCGTCCAGGCGCTTTTCCAGCGCCGGGCTCAGGCCGAAGGCGATGTTATTGATCGACAGGACCTTCTGGGCGGCCGCCACCGTCTTCGGCAGCTCGGCCAGGCTGGTGGTCTTCACTTCCAGGTACTGGCCGACGCGCCAGCCGATCGGCACCGGCTTGACCGGCGTGCGTCCTGCAGGCAGCGGCTGCACCGGCGGCTCGGGGTAGACCGGATAGGTGAAGTAACCGACCGTTTTCAGCTCGGCCTTCGGATCGGCACGGCGCACGATCTCGGTGCCCTCTTTCATCTTGCGGTTCACGCGCGCGGCGGCCGCCTGCTTGTCCTTGTCGTGCTCTTCCACAATGAAGGTGACGACCGCCTGGTCGTTGGCGGCGCGCACTTCGCCGATCGCGGGAACGACCACCATGGTGCCGCTGGTCGAGGGCATGGCAGCGGGTGCGGCCTGGGCCGGGGTTTGCGCCTGGACGTGGGAGGCCATCATCAGGCTCGCCAGCAGGATCATTTTTGGAAGGGACATTGTTGTTCTCCTATAAGTAATGCGGATGCGCATTCCTTATACGATACCGTCCCGGCACGTGCTGTCGTGATTTTGTAATGGAAAGTTGCAAAGTCGGGCGCGGCGCCGGATGTGCGAGCGGCGAAGAATTCGGACGTGGCCCAAATTTGCCCGGCGGCGGACCGTAGGGTGGGCACGCGGTGCCCACGCGTTACGGACGCGTCCTTGCACCGACGGCTGAAAAATGTCGCTCGCGCGGCATGCCATGAAGGAAAAGCCGGCATGACGTTCGTGGTGCTTTGCATGCTGCGCGAGCGACAAGCCGCCGCTATCGGTGCATGCAAACGCGCGTAACGCGTGGGCAGTGGGGCTGGCTAAATGCCGGCACCACAAAGTGCCTACCCTACGGTCGCGGCCCCGGGCTGGCGCATAGCCGCCCGGATACTTCAAGCAATCGATCAGTTCTTCGACTGATCCACCAGCTTGTTCTTCGCGATCCACGGCATCATCGCGCGCAGCTTGGCGCCGACTTCCTCGATCTGGTGCTCGGCAGTCAGGCGGCGGCGCGAGATCAGGGTCGGGGCGCCGGCCTTGTTCTCGAGGATGAAGCTCTTCGCGTACTCGCCGGTCTGGATGTCCTTCAGGCACTGCTTCATCGCCTCCTTGGTCGCCGAGGTGACGACTTTCGGACCGGTCACGTACTCGCCATATTCGGCGTTGTTCGAGATCGAGTAGTTCATGTTGGCGATGCCGCCTTCGTAGATCAGGTCGACGATCAGCTTCAGTTCGTGCAGGCACTCGAAGTAGGCCATCTCGGGCGCGTAGCCGGCTTCCACCAGGGTCTCGAAGCCGGCCTTGATCAGCTCGACGGTGCCGCCGCACAGCACGGCCTGTTCGCCGAACAGGTCGGTCTCGGTCTCTTCGCGGAAGTTGGTCTCGATGATGCCGGCGCGGCCGCCGCCATTGGCCATGGCATACGACAGCGCGATGTCGCGCGCCGCGCCCGACTTGTCCTGGTAGACCGCGACCAAGTGCGGCACGCCGCCGCCCTGCTTGTAGGTATTGCGCACGGTGTGGCCCGGGGCCTTCGGCGCGATCATGATGACGTCGAGGTCGGCGCGCGGCACGACCTGGCCGTAGTGGACGTTGAAGCCGTGGGCAAAGGCGAGGACTGCGCCCTGCTTCGCGTTCGGCTCGACGTTTTCCTTGTAGACCTGGGCGATGTTCTCGTCCGGCAGCAGGATCATGATGACGTCGGCATTCTTGACGGCCTCGTCGACCTCGGCGACCTTCAGGCCGGCCTGTTCGACCTTGTTCCAGGAAGCGCCGCCGCGGCGCAGGCCGACGGTGACGTTGACGCCCGATTCGCTCAGGTTCTGCGCGTGGGCGTGGCCCTGCGAGCCGTAGCCGATGATGGCGACGTTCTTGCCTTTGATGAGGGAGAGGTCGCAGTCTTTGTCGTAGAAAACTTTCATTTTTTGTCCTGTATTTGGGTTCGTTGTTATTGCCAGAGTTCGTGGCTGTTCTGTTTGTACCGCCGCTGGCTGATCGTCGTTCCGCGTGGGCACGGGGTGCCCACCCTACGTTTATATGGGCTGTAATCGGGGCAAGGCCCCGATTACACTTTCAAGATGCGTTCGCCGCGGCCGATGCCGGAGCCGCCGGTGCGGACGGTCTCGAGGATGGAGCTGCGGTCGATGGCGTCGATGAAGGCGTCGAGCTTGCTCTTGGCGCCGGTCAGTTCGATCGTGTAGGTCTTCTCCGTCACGTCGATGACACGGCCGCGGAAGATGTCGGCGGTGCGCTTGATCTCTTCGCGCTCCTTGCCCACGGCGCGCACCTTGATCAGCATGAGCTCGCGCTCGATGTGCTGCCCTTCGGTCAGGTCGACCACCTTCACCACCTCGATCAGGCGGTTCAGGTGCTTGGTGATCTGCTCGATGATGTCGTCCGAACCCGTGGTGACGATGGTCATGCGCGAGAGCGTCGCGTCTTCGGTCGGCGCCACGGTCAGGGTCTCGATGTTGTAGCCGCGCGCCGAGAACAGGCCGACGACGCGCGAGAGTGCGCCTGCTTCGTTCTCGAGCAGGACCGAGATGATGTGTCTCATTTACAGATCCTCCGAGCCGAGCAGCATTTCGGACAGGCCCTTGCCTGCCTTGACCATCGGCCAGACGTTCTCGCTCTGGTCGGTGATGAAATTCATGAACACCAGGCGATCCTTCATGCCGAAGGCGTCACGCAGCGCGCCCTCGACGTCGCCCGGCTTCTCGATGCGCATGCCGACGTGGCCATAGGCCTCGGCCAGCTTCTCGAAGTCCGGCAGCGAATCCATGTAGGACTCGGAATAGCGCGAACCGTAGTCGATCTGCTGCCACTGGCGCACCATGCCCAGGAAGCGGTTGTTCAGGAGGATGATCTTCGGCGTCAGGTGGTACTGCTTGCAGGTGGCAAGCTCCTGGATGCACATCTGGATCGAGCCCTCGCCGGTCACGCAGGCAACCGTCGCGTCGGGATTGGCCATCTGCACGCCCATCGCATACGGCAGGCCCACGCCCATCGTGCCCAGGCCGCCGGAATTGATCCAGCGGCGCGGCTTGTCGAAGGGGTAGTACTGGGCGGCCCACATCTGGTGCTGGCCGACGTCGGAGGTGATGAATGCATCGCCTTTCGTGACCTTCCACAGCTTCTCGATGACCGATTGCGGCTTGATGACGAGATCGGAATTCTCGTACTTCAGGCAGTCGCGCTTGCGCCATTCGTCGATCTGCTTCCACCAGCTGCGCAGCGCTTCAGGATTGCCACGGGTATTGCCGGCAGCGTCGAGCTGGGCCAGGAATTCGGTCAGCACGTCCTTGACGTTGCCGACGATCGGGATGTCGACCTTGACCCGCTTCGAGATCGAGGACGGGTCGATGTCGATGTGGATGATCTTGCGCGGGTGGCTGGCGAAGTGCTTCGGGTTGCCGATCACGCGGTCGTCGAAACGGGCGCCGATGGCGATCAGGACGTCGCAATGCTGCATCGCCATGTTCGCTTCATAGGTGCCGTGCATGCCGGGCATGCCCACGTAATGCTCGTCGCTGGCGCGCGATCCGCCCAGGCCCATCAGCGTGTTGGTCACCGGCGCGCCCAGCTTGTCGACCAGGCGGTTCAGTTCGGGCGAGGCATTGGCCAGGATCACGCCGCCGCCCGCGTAGATCATCGGACGTTCGGCGCCCTGCAGCAGCTGCACGGCCTTGCGGATCTGGCCGGCATGGCCCTTGTCCACCGGCTTGTACGAGCGCATCTCGATCTCGCGCGGATACTCGAAGGCGCACTTGTTGACCGTGATGTCCTTCGGGATATCGACCAGCACGGGACCGGGACGGCCGGTGCGGGCGATATAGAAAGCCTTCTTGATGGTGCTGGCCAGTTCGCGCACGTCCTTGACCAGGAAGTTGTGCTTGACCACCGGGCGCGTGATGCCGACCGTGTCGCATTCCTGGAAGGCGTCCTGGCCGATCGCATGGCTGGGCACCTGGCCGGAGATGACGACCATCGGGATCGAATCCATGTAGGCGGTCGAGAGACCCGTGACGGCATTGGTCACGCCCGGACCGGAGGTGACGATGGCGACGCCGACGGTATTCGAGCTGCGCGAGTAGGCGTCGGCCGCGTGGACGGCTGCCTGCTCGTGGCGGACCAGGACGTGCTGGAACTTGTCCTGGTTGAAGATGGCGTCGTAGATGTAGAGGACTGCGCCGCCGGGATAACCGAAGACGTGTTTGACACCCTCCTCGGCAAGACAACGGACGACAATTTCAGCGCCCGTCAATGTGGGGGCTGAGGCTTCGTTATTCATGAATCGTTCCTTTCAAGACCCATAGGGAGATTGATCGGATGCTCGTTCCTAACGAAATACGGTTTGCCCTACAGCGCTCCAGCTTCCCTTCTTTCTGCGCGCACGACGTTCCATCCGGGTATCGGCAGATACCTTTCATGACGGCGCTAAACGCAACTCGTTCGGCTGAGTGTCTGTAGCGGCTCGACGCATCTCTCGCGCTTGTGGCGCGGGTTGGAGCAAACTGCCTACAAATGAAAGCGTGTCAAAACAGGAAGGCCTTGTGTGCCGGCCTGGCTGACCATGAAGCTTCGGGGGTGCAAAGCGTAAGGAACACCTTACTGCGTTGCACCATTTTGGTCAAGATAAAAAGGAAGAAACAATTTTGCAGAGCGCTGGATGCGCTTCAGCCGTAGAGATGTTGCACCAGCATGGTGCGCTGCAGGGTGCGCATGGGTGCGAGCAGGTGGGTTCGAGAACCCATCCTACGAAACCCTGCGTCCGGGAGCGTGCGCTGCGGTATGCATGGGTACGACAGCGTGGACACAGGTGTCCACCCTACAAAATCGCAAATCGGCCGTCATCGGGTTTCGTAGGGTGGACTCCCGAGTCCACGCTGTCTCACCCTCTGCACATCGGCGAAACATGCTCATACCCGAACCCCCGTTGCCTGCCTCAAGCTTACCGTTGCATCCCCCACCTTCTCACCGTCACCCGCTCCAGCGCCTGGAACACCAGATGCTCGACCGCCAGCCCGATGAGGATCACCGCCGCCAGCCCCGCGAACACCCTGTCGGTGAACAGCTCGTTGCGGCTCTGGAAAATGAACCAGCCCAGCCCGCCCTGCCCCGAGGTGGTGCCGAACACCAGCTCGGCGGCAATCAGCGTGCGCCAGGCAAAGGCCCAGCCGATCTTCAGGCCCGACAGGATGGCCGGCAGCGCCGCCGGGACCAGGATCTGCAGCACCAGGCGCAGGCCGCCGAGACCGTAGTTGCGCCCCGCCATGCGCAGCGTCTCGGGCACGGCGCGGAAACCCGCGCAGGCGTTCAGGGTCAGCGGCCACATGACGGAGTGCATCAGCACCATGATCAGGCTGCCCTTGCCCAGGCCGAACCACAGCAGTGCCAGCGGCAGCAGGGCGATCGCCGGCAGCGGGTTGAACATCGAGGTCAGGGTGTCGATCAGTTCGCGTCCGAGCCGGCTCGACACCGCCAGCCAGGTCAGCAGGAAAGCACCAAGGATGCCGCCCAGGTAGCCCTGGGTCAGCACGGCAAAGGACACGGCCACGTAGCCGAACAGCTCGCCCGTGACGACGCCGTCGACCAGCGCCCTGCCCGTCGCCAGGGCGGTCGGCAGCAGCAGGTCGTTGCCGTACCAGCGCGCCAGCGCTTCCCACAGCAGGGCCAGCACCAGCAGCAAGGCGGCCTTGCGCAGCCAGGCGAGCTCGCCCAGGGCAAGCAGGCGCCCGCCGCTGGCCCCGGGCTGCGCAGCCTGGCCCGGCGCGGCGCCGCTCAAGGCCGGCCCAGCCAGCGCCAGTTCGTATTCGGGACGGATGGGAGGATCGCGGAAAGCAGTCATGGATGCGTGGCCCAGGCGGGAGCAGTCGAAGGAAGCTTGGAAGCCGCGACGCCCGATTCGCCGAACAGCAGGCGGTGGATGCGTTCGTTCGCGGCCTGGAATTCGACGCTGCCGGCGCTGCCCAGGTCGAACTGGTGGCTGTTGAGTTCGGCGCGCACGCGGCCCGGATGGGGGCTCAGAAGGAGGATGCGGTTGCCGACCACCAGCGCCTCCTCGATCGAGTGGGTGACGAACAGCATGGTGAAGCCGACCTCCTCCCACAAGGCCTGCAGTTCTTCCTGCATCTTGCGCCGCGTGAGCGCATCGAGCGCGGCGAAGGGTTCGTCCATCAGCAGGATTTCCGGCTGCATGGCGAGGGCCCGCGCGATCGCCACGCGCGCCTTCATGCCGCCCGAGAGCGTGTGCGGGTAGGCGTCGCCGAAGCGCGCCAGGCCCACCTTGCCCAGCCAATGGCGGGCACGCTCGCGCGCCTCGGCCTTCGGCACGCGGCCGGCCAGCATCGGGAACATCACGTTCGCTTCCACCGTCTTCCACGGCGGCAGCTGGTCGAATTCCTGGAACACGACGATGCGGTCCGGCCCCGGCCCGGTGACCGGCTTGCCGCCCAGGCGCAGGCTGCCCGCGCGCGGGGCGACGAAGCCGGCCACCGCTTTCAGGAGGGTCGACTTGCCGCAGCCGGAAGGGCCGAGCAGCACGAAGCGGTCGCCGCGGTGCACGTCGAAACTCACATCCTCGGTGGCGCGCACCACGCCGCGGTCGCTGGCGTAGTCGATGGTGAGGTGCTCGGCCCGCAGTAATGCTCCATGTTGCAAGGGCTCGTGCGGCACGACCTGCAGGGTGGGCGTGTGCATATCAGCTCCCCGAGGCAAGCGCCGGATGGTCGAAGAAGTAATCGCGCCAGCTCGCCGGCTTCTTGCGGATCGCGCCGACCTGGTGCAGGAACTGCGCCAGGCCCAGGGTGTTCTGCGGCGCCACCTTGAACTGCACCTTCGGATCCTTCAGGACCTTCACCAGCAGGGCGCGGTCGATGCTGTTCCTGTTGACCCGCAGGTAGGCGTCGGCCGCGGCCTCCGGATTGGTCGACGCCAGCTGCGCGGCCTCGACCAGGGCGTCGAGGAAGGCGCGGTAGGTCTTCGGGTTGTCCTTGACCCACTTCTCGGTGGCGTACAGCACCGTGGCCGAGCTCGGGCCGCCCAGCACCTCGTAGGAATCGAGCACGACCTTCGCGTTCGGATTGCCGGCCAGTTCCTGGTCCTGGAAAGGCGGATTGCCGAAGTGGGCGTTGATCTCGGTCTTGCCGGCGATGACGGCGGCGGTGGCGTCCGGATGCGGCACGGACTGGGTCAGCGGATCGAGCTTGCGAAACTGGGCCGCGCCCCATTGTTTTGCGGCGGCCATCTGCAGGATGCGCGCCTGCACCGAGACCGTCACGGCCGGCAGCGCGATCCTGTCCTTCGGCCCGAAGTCGGCGATCGACTTCACCGCCGGATTGGTGCTGACGAGGTAATACGGGAAGTTGCCGAGCGAGGCCACGGCGCGCACGTTCTGCTTGCCGGCGGTACGGTCCCAGACGGTGAACAGGGGCCCGAGGCCGGCGCCGACCACGTCGACCGAATTCGAGAGCAGCGCGTCATTGGTGGCCGCGCCGCCCGAGAGCCTGATCCAGTCGACGTCGATGGCTACGCCCTGCTTCCTGCCGTGCTTCTCGATGAGTTTCTGGTCCTGCGCCACGTTGAGCAGCAGGTAGACCACGCCGAACTGCTCGGCGATGCGGATCTTGCCTTCGGCATGGGCCGGGGCGGCCGCCGCCAGGCTGAGCGCGGCCAGGACGGCGGCGGCTTTGGAAAAACGGAACATGGATCCTCCTGGTTCGGAACGCCTGGGTTAGAACGGGACATCGCCCGCGATGGTCGTGCGATAGAGCTTGCGGCGCTGCTCGGGTGGGCAGCCGGCGGCGAGGTGCAGCAGCGAGCGGTTATCCCAGAACACCATGTCGTGCGGTTTCCACTGGTGGCGGTAGATGAATTCGGGCCGGGTGCCGTGTTCGAACAATGCGTCGAGCAGCGCGCGGCTGCGGTCCTCGGGAATATCCACGATCCGCGTGGTGAAGTGCTCGCTGACGAACAGGGCGCGGCGCCCGGTTTCGGGGTGGGTGCGCACCACCGGATGGCGCACCGGCACCACCTCGTCGATCTGGGCCTGGGTGAGCGCCGGGCGCCAGGGATTCAGGCGGCGCAGGTCTTCGTAACGGGCCAGGTAGCTGTGCTCGGCCTGGGCATGCTCGACTTCGCGCTTGAGCCAGCCCGGCAGCGTGTCCCAGGCCAGGTGCTGGTTGGCGAACAGGGTGTCGCCGCCATCCTGGGGCAATTCCTGTGCGTGCAGCATCGAGCCCAGGCTCGGGACCGCCTTGTACGACAGGTCGGAATGCCACAGGTGGCCGGCGTCGCCCAGGCCGATCGGCTCGCCGTTCTCGCGGATGTTCGAGATCACCAGCACTTCCGGCTGCTCCGCCAGCTGGAACTGGCGCAGCACGTGGACCTGCAGTGCGCCGAAGCGACGGCTGAATTCGACCTGCTGGGCCGGGGTGATGCGGGTGTCGCGAAAGACCAGCACGTGGTGGTCGAGGTGGGCGCGGTGCACGCGCGCGAGGTCGGCGGTGCTCAGCGGACGGGAAAGATCGAGGCCGAGGACCTCGGCGCCAAGCGGCGCATTCAGGGGCCGGATGTCGAAATCCTGGCGGGAGGCGGTATCGAGTGGCATGGCGGTCAAGATGAATGATCGTGCAAATCAGCTTATCCACCCACTGCTGGGCCGACAACGAATCATTCCGACTAAGCTCATGCATTTTTTGGAAGCCCGGCGCGCCAGGCTGGAGGCGTAACTGAGCAATTCCGGTGCATGGGCGGTGGTTTTTTGCTAGGATTCGTCAGTTTTCCATAAAGCACGGGCCAAGTACCCGGAGCGCACCACCCCTCTCTCATCGCATGGCGACAGACAAAGAACTCAACGACTTCCTCGAGAATGTCGAACGGCGCGCGTTCAAGCAGGCCGTGTATGCGGTGCGCAAGGACGAGGCAGCGCTCGACATCGTGCAGGATGCGATGATCAAGCTCGCCGAAAAATACGGCGACAAGCCGGTCGCCGAACTGCCGATGCTGTTCCAGCGCATCCTGCAGAACACCATCCTCGATTATTTCCGCCGCGAGAAGGTCCGCAATACCTGGGTCAGCCTGTTCTCGGGCTTCGGCCGGAAGGACGAGGACGATGAGGACTTTGATATACTCGCCTCCTATGAGGCGGAGGAAGGTTCGGCCGCGGCCGAGTCGAGCATGGACCAAGTCGAACGCGCCCAGACCTTGCGCCTGATCGAAGCGGAAATACAAAAACTCCCGGCGCGTCAACGCGAAGCCTTCCTTATGCGTTACTGGCAGGATATGGACGTGGCCGAAACGGCCGAAGCGATGGGCTGCTCCGAGGGCAGCGTCAAAACGCATTGCTCTCGCGCGACGCACGCGCTTGCCGATGCCCTGCGGGCCAAGGGAATTAAATTATGAATACCGACGACATCAACCTGGCGTACAAGCTGCGCCACGCCCTGAACGAGAATCTCGACGCGCTGCCCGCCTCCACCACCGAGCGCCTGGCCGCCGCGCGCGCCCTCGCGCTGTCGCGCAAGAAGCCGGATGCCGCCGGGGCCGCCGTGCCGGCGAAGAAGGACTGGCGCCGCAGCTGGTTCGATGTCGACACCCTCTTCTCCGGCGCCGGCCTGGGGCGCATCGCGGTGGCCGTGCCGATGCTGGCGCTGGTCATCGGCCTGGGCGGCGTCTACCAGTATGAACAACAGCAGCAGATCGCGGAACTGGCCGAACTCGACGCCGCCGTGCTGGCCGACGAACTGCCGCTGACCGCCTACCTCGACCACGGTTTCAACGCCTACCTGGAGTCGCAACAGCGCCGCCAATGACGAAACGCACCTCCAAACCACGCCGCGCCTGGATCGCAGTCGCGGCGGTGGTGGTGGCCGGAATTGCGGCCTGGGCCATTTCTCAGCGGTGGGGCGTAGTCGATCCGGACGCGGGTCCGGCCCCGGCCGTCGCCACGAGCGGATCGCAGGCCGGCGCCGCAAGCGCCCGCATCCTCGACAAGCCGCTCTGGCGCGACCTCTCGCGCGCCCAGCAGCTCGCGCTCGCGCCCCTGCAGCCCGAGTGGGACCGGATGGACGGCGTGCGCAAGCGCAAATGGCTCGAGATGTCGCGCCGCTTCGCCTCGATGAATCCGGAAGAACAGCAGCGCGTGCACGAGCGCATGCGCCAGTGGGTCCGCCTGACGCCGGAAGAACGCAATCTCGCGCGCGAGAATTACAGCAAGGTGCGCAAGCTGGCGCCGGGCGAAAAGGCCGCCACCTGGGAAAGCTACAAGCGCCTCTCGACCGACCAGAAGCGCCGCCTGGAGCAGACCGCCAAGCGCAAGAACCAGGCGCCGGCCGCCACGCCGCACGAACCGGGCATCGTGACGCCGACGCCCTGCCCGGCCGGCACCACCCGCCGCGGCGCATCCTGCATCTCGCTGCAGCCGCCGGCCGCGCTCCCGAGCGCGCCGGCGATCACGCAGCCGGCTCCGGCGCCTGCCACTGCCCCGGTTGCTCCAGGCGCAGCGCCTGCGCCCGCCACGCCCGCGGAATCCGTCCCCGCCTTACCGGGCGCTGCAACGCCGGGCGCGACGGCACCCGGCGCGCCCTCCCAACCCGCAGCCACCCCAGGCATATCGAATGCAAACGGCTAATCCTCCGGCGATCGGTACACCGACCGTCAAGCGTCGCCTGATCGCGATGGTCTACGAAGCCTTTCTCCTCACCGCGGTCGAGGCGCTCGCCGTCTTCCTCTTCATTTTCGCCACCGGCAACCGGCAGGAACCCGCCTACCGCGCGGGCCTGATGGTCTTCCTGTTCCTCGTGACGGCGGCCTACTTCGTCCACTCATGGAGCGGCAGCGGCTTCACGCTGGCGATGAAGACCTGGCGCATCAAGGTGGTCAAGGTCGGCCACGCGAAGGTGCCGTTCAGGAATGCGGCGATCCGCTACCTGCTGGCCTGGGGCTGGTTCGCCCCCGCCCTGGCCGCGGGCGCCCTGCTCGACCTGCACCACCTGAGGGAATGGGCGATCACCCTGGGCATCGGCCTTGTGGCCTGGGCGCTGACCGCCTTCCTCGACAAGGACCGGCAGTTCCTGCATGACCGGATCGCGGGGACGCGGTTGATTGCGTTGCCGAAGAAGCAGTCTCAGGCCAGCGCGAAGTAACCGACCAGCAGCAAGGTGCTGGCCACGGCGCAGAGCAGACCCGCCAGCGACGTCTGGTAGCGCCGCCTGAGCACCCGGGTCCAGGAGCGCATGGCCAGTTGCTCGTACCAGTTGGCCTGCCATTGGGTCAGCGCGTACAACTGCAGCGCGATCGCGCCCGCCAGCAGCGCGCCGGGCTCGCGGTGGAAGGCAAGGACCACCGCCGCCACGAGCAGGCAAAACGACGCAGCTTTGCATTGCGTTTTCATCTCGGTTCCGCTCGCTTCAACATGCCTGCAACAGACTCACCTTGCACAGCCGAATCAGGCATCAATGTCGACAGGAAGAACAGGCTCTACAGCATTGATCGACGTTAATTCATCCGATGACGAGCGTCCATTTCTTTTACGCTAATCCCTGAGACAAATCAAAGCACGCGGCCGGTTTATCGACAAACGGCAGCGCCGCCAGGAGCCGCTCTCCTACGTTGCGCCCCGATGGCACGTTGCATCGATGGCAGCCCGCGAGCCTGGCGCGCCATCCGAGGACGGACCGGCAGCGCCCGCATCCTTGCCCGCCGAACGCAGCCGATACCAGGCGATGCCGATCAGTTCATACAAGGCGTAGCGCGAACGGCGCATGCCCTCGGGGCTGGGCACCCAGGCGCCCAGCCCGCGCGACTGCTCGCTGAAAAACATGGTCGGTGCGGGGACGACATCCAGACCCGCACGCGCGAAAGCGGCGCAGGAGCGCGGCATGTGCATCGCGTCGGTCACCAGCAGGATGCGCCGGACGCCGTCCGCGCGCAGCAGGGCGGCGCTGTAGGCCGCGTTTTCGCCGGTGTCGCGCGAGCGCGGCTCGACCCATTTCACCGGGACGCCGAAATCCTCGCGCAGCGCCGCGGCCATGGCGTCGGCCTTGGCGTAGGCGCGGTCCGCGAGGGCGGGATCGCGTCCGCTTGAACCATTGCCGCCGGTGACGAGGACGGGCAGGCCGGTGCGCCGCTGCAGGTGCGCCGCGTAGCGCAGCCGCCCCAGGGCGATGTAATCGGGGATGTCGAGGCCGCCGTACTCGGGTGCGTCCTGCAGGCGCCCGGAGGCAAGCACCACGATCGCCTGCGCGCCGCTGGCCTCGGGCGCCGTGAGCGGCTTGGTCATGGCCTCCAGCGGCGCGACGAAGAAGTGCGCGCCGGCGTTGCTGGACACGAAAACCAGGACCACCAGTCCGGCGCCGGCGACGGCACACCCGACACGCGGCCAGCGGCGCCAGAGCAGCAGGCCGATGAGGATCAGCAGGAACAGGTTGGCGGGAGGAAGGATGAGGTCACGCGGAATTGCGTTGACCAGGTCGAAGACGGGTTGCAGGCTCATGCGGCAGCAAATTGAATGAACGACAATGATTATCGCCCATGTCGGCCTGCCGGTAGCGCACCGTGCAGGGTAGCGGCGTTGCGGCCACCGCCCTGCCCGCGATCAGAAGCGCTCGTACTCGGCCAGGTAGCGCCACTGCCCCTCGGCCAGCCCGGCCATCGGGATACGGCCCACGCGCAGGCGCTTCAGGTCGGTCAGGGTCAGGCCGACTTCGGCGCACATATGCTCGATCTGCCCCGGCTGCACGCCCTTGGCGGCAAAGCGCAGGCGTCCTTCGCTCTGCCAGCTGACCTTCATCGGCGCGATCGGCCGGCCGTTGAAACGCAGGCCATGGTTCAGCAGGGCGAGGCCGCCTTCCCTGATGCCGCCATCGACCTCGGCCACGTATTCGTACTCGACCCGGACCGCGTCGTCGACCAGCTTGCGCGCGACGCGAAAGTCCTGGGTGTAGACGACCAGGCCGGTCGCATCGGTTTCCAGCGGCGTGCACAGGGTCAGGCGCGCCAGGTGGCGCTTGAGGAAGCGCGGCGAGCCATGCGTGGCGACCAGGGACTCGGGCGTGACGCAGTCGAGCGCACTCCCGCCGCGCACGCCGACGCCGGCGTTCATGCCGGACGGCTTGTGCAACAGGATCGTAACCGGCGCCGGCTCCTCGGCCCTGGCGCCCGGCAGCAGGGCGACCTGCTGGGCCGGCGTCACGCGCGTGGCCGGGTCCTCGGCCACGACGCCGTCGACGCTGACCCAGCCGCCGGCGATGTAGCGTTCGGCCTCGGCACGCGAGCACGGCACCAGTTCGGCCACGCGCTTGGCCAGGCGGATTCCCTCTTCACTCATCAGGCGCGCCAGTTCTTGAAGAAGGCCTTGAACGCGGCGACCGTGCGCTCGACGTCGGCGGCGGACACGTCCAGGTGGGTCACCAGGCGCGTATGCGGGCCGATCGAGGCGCGGATGCCCTGCTCGGCCAGCGCGCGGCGCAGCGGCTCGCAGGCGGCCGCCGGCAGGTCGACGTAGAAGATGTTGGTCTGGGGCGTGGTGACGGCCAGGCCCTCGATCTCGCCCAGCCCGCGCGACAGGTTCAGCGCGTTCTCGTGGTCGTCGGCCAGGCGCTGCACGTTGTGCTCGAGCGCGTAGTGCGCGGCCGCGGCGATCACGCCGGCCTGGCGCATGCCGCCGCCCAGCATCTTGCGCCAGCGCTTGCCCTGCTCGATGAAGCTCTTCGGTCCCAGCAGCACCGAACCGACCGGCGCGCCCAAGCCCTTGGACAGGCAGACCGACACGGTATCGAAGCCCTTCACGACCTCGCGCAGGCTGACGCCCTGCTTGACCGCCGCGTTGCAGACGCGTGCGCCGTCGAGGTGGGTGGCAAGACCTTTCGCATGCGCCAGCGAGGTGGCGGCCGCGATGTAGTCCTGGCCGAGCACGCGGCCGCCGATGGTGTTTTCCAGCGCCAGCAGGCGGGTGCGCGCGAAGTGCATGTCGTCGGGCTTGATGTAGGCCTCGATATCGGAAAGCAGGATCGAACCGTCGGCCTGGTTGGCGATCGGCTGGGGCTGGATCGAGCCCAGCACCGCGGCGCCGCCGCCTTCGTACTTGTAGGTATGCGCTTCCTGGCCGACCAGGTACTCGTCGCCGCGGCCGCAGTGGGTCATCAGGGCGATCAGGTTGGTCTGGGTGCCGCTCGGGGCGAACATGCCGGCCTCGTAGCCGAACAGGTCGGCCGCGTAATCCTGCAGGCGGTTGACGGTGGGGTCGTCGCCGTAGACGTCGTCGCCGACTTCGGCGGCCGCCATCGCGGCGCGCATGGCTTGCGAGGGTTGGGTGACGGTGTCGCTGCGCAGGTCGATCCAGTGTTGTTCGCTCATGGTATTCAATCTTGGGTTGATACGGTTTCAGGTGCAGCTTCACCCGCAGCTTCAGCCGACTCCGCCTGCGAGGTATAGAAACGCTGGCCCATCTCTTCCAGTCCCAGCGTGGACAGCACTTCCTGCAGGCGCTCGGACGGACGGCGGCGCGGCAGGTTCTTGTAGGTGGCGACGATCAGCTCGTTCTTCATCGAGTGCTCCCAGCCCACCAGTTCGGTCACGGTCACCTGGTAGCCGTGCGCTTCCAGCTGCAGGCAGCGCAGCACGTTCGTGACCTGGCTGCCGAACTCGCGCGTGTGGATCGGGTGGCGCCAGATCTCGGTCAATGGGCTCTTCAGGTCGCGTCCCTTGTTCTTGCGCAGCACCGAGGCCACTTCCGCCTGGCAGCAGGGCACCAGCACCATGTGTTTCGCCTTCTTCTTCAGCGCGAAGTCGATGGCGTCGTCGGTGGCCGTGTTACAGGCGTGCAGCGCGGTGACGATGTCGACCGTCGGAGGCAGCAGGTTCGACGTGGTCGACTCGGCCACCGACAGCGGCAGGAAGGACATGTTGGCAAAGCCCAGGCGCGCCGCCAGTTCGGTCGACTTCTGCACGAGTTCTTCGCGCGTCTCGATGCCATAGATGTGCGAGGCGTCGTCCAGGCCCTTGAAGAACAGGTCGTAGAGGATGAAGCCGAGGTAGGACTTCCCTGCCCCGTGGTCGACCAGCGACACGCCGCTCTTCCCGGCGCGCACGTCGCTGCGTACGTCAATAAGCAGCGGCTCGATGAAGTTGTACAGGTGGTAGACCTGCTTGAGCTTGCGGCGGCTGTCCTGGTTCAGTTTGCCGTCGCGGGTGAGGATGTGCAGTTCCTTGAGCAGCTCGATCGACTGCCCGGGGCGGACCTCCGGCGGCAGCTCAGGCGCCGCGGGGGCCTTGGTGTGGGTTTGCTTAGCGTGCTTCATCGATCCATGCCGCCTGAATGGCTTCCAGTACGCGTTCGCCGCCGCGCGTGCGGTCGTCGCTGAAACCGTCGAGGCCGACGACCCAGTTGTGCAGGTCGACGAATCGCACGGTCGACGGGTCGACGTCCGGATATTTTTCGTAGAGCGCTTCGGCGATCGCGCTGACGTCAGTCCATTTCATGGCGGATCCTGTCAGTGGCTTCTCAGTGACTCTTCTCGGCCGCGTGGTTGATGGTGTACTTCGGGATCTCGACGACGAGGTCTTCCTCGGCGACGATCGCCTGGCAGGACAGGCGCGAGTTGGGCTCCAGGCCCCAGGCCTTGTCGAGCATGTCTTCTTCTTTTTCTTCCAGCTCGTTCAGGGAGTCGAAGCCTTCGCGCACGATCACGTGGCAGGTGGTGCAGGCGCAGACGCGGTCGCAGGCGTGTTCGATCTCGATGTCGTTCTCGAGCAGCACGTCGCAGACGGACTTGCCGGCCGGGGCTTCCAGGACGGCGCCGTCGGGGCAGAACGTCGGGTGGGGCAGGATGACGATTTGTGGCACTTGGGTTACCTCGTAAATTATTTATACTGTTCTGTTGCGGCGCGTTCTTCGCTGGCGGCACACGTAGTGTTGGCACTGACCGTAGGGTGGGCACTTTGTGCCCACGCGAATACTCGCGTCGCGTTGACGCTTCTGGAGCTGCAAACTCTGCGCAGCGCCAGCGCGTGGAAAAGCGTCGCGTTAGCTCATCGTTCCGCGTGGGCACAGGGTGCCCACCCTACCGTTGCCGCCAACGCCTTCATCAAGCGATGGCGGTGAGCTTACACCTCGTCCAGCGACTTGCCGGCCAGGGCGCTGCGCACGCTCTTGTCCATGCGGCGCGCGGCGAATTCCCCGGTGCCGTGCGCCAGCGCCTGGACCGCGTCGTGCAGCGCGTTCTGGCGCGCGCCCGGTTCGATCGCGGCGTCGTTCGACTGCTGGATCGCATCGCGCACGCCCTGCACCAGTTTGGCCACTGCTTCCTGCTCGTCCGCGCTCAGCAGCTCGCTGTCGCTGTCGAGCGCCGACTGGGTCGCCAGCAGGATGCGCTCGGCTTCGACCTGCTCTTCGCGCAGCGCGCGCATCTGCATGTCCACTTGCGCCGAGCTGTACGAATCCTGCAGCATGCGCGCAACCTCATCGTCGCCCAGGCCGTAGGACGGTTTCACGGTGATCGAGGCTTCCACGCCCGAGCGCGTCTCGCGCGCCGACACCGACAGCAGGCCGTCCGCATCGACCTGGTACGTGACGCGAATCCGCGCGGCGCCGGCCGCCATCGGCGGGACGCCGCGCAGCTCGAAGCGCGCCAGCGAACGGCAGTCCGAGACCAGCTCGCGCTCGCCTTGCACCACGTGCACCGCCAAAGCCGTTTGACCGTCCTTGAAGGTGGTGAATTCCTGGGCGCGCGCGCACGGGATCGTCGAGTTGCGCGGGATGATCTTCTCGACCAGGCCGCCCATGGTCTCGATGCCCAGCGACAGCGGGGTCACGTCCAGCAGCAGCCAGTCGTCGCCTTCGGCACGGTTACCGGCCAGCAGGTTGGCCTGGATCGCGGCGCCCAGCGCGACGACCTTGTCCGGGTCGATGTTCGCGTGCGGGATAGTGTGGAAGAAGTCGCCTACCGCGCGGCGCACGTGCGGCATGCGCGTCGCGCCGCCGACCATCACCACGCCGTCCACGTCCTCGACGCTGACATTCGCGTCGCGCATGGCCTTGCGGATCGCGTTCATGGTTTTCGCGACCAGGTGCTTGGTGATCTCGGCGAAGGTGGCGGCGGTGATCGTCACGTGCACGATCTCGCCCGACTGCAGGATGGCGTCGATCGTGGTTTCGTCGTTGGTCGACAGCAGTTCCTTGGCCTGGCGCGCCTTGACCATGAGCGTGGCGGTGTCTTCGTCCGACAGCGGGGCCAGCTTGGCCTGCTCGTTGATCCAGCAGAACAGGCGGTGGTCGAAGTCGTCGCCGCCCAGGGCCGAGTCGCCGCCGGTGGCCAGCACTTCGAACACGCCCTTGGACAGTTTCAGGATCGAGATGTCGAAGGTGCCGCCGCCCAGGTCGTAGACCGCGTAGACGCCTTCCTTGGCGTGATCGAGCCCGTAGGCGATCGCGGCCGCGGTCGGTTCCGACAGCAGGCGCAGCACGTTCAGGCCGGCCAGCTGGGCCGCGTCCTTGGTCGCCTGGCGCTGGGCGTCGTCGAAGTAGGCCGGCACGGTGATCACGGCGCCGACCAGCTCGTCGCCGAGCGAATCTTCCGCGCGCTGGCGCAGCGTGGCGAGGATCTGGGCCGAAGTCTCGACCGGACTCTTCACGCCAGCCACCGTGTTGATCTGCACCATGCCGGGCGCGTCGACGAAGTCATACGGCAGGTTCTCGGCGTGGGCGATGTCCTTCAGGCCGCGGCCCATGAAGCGCTTGACCGAGACGATGGTGTTCTTCGGATCGGTGGTCTGGTGGGGGCGCGCCTTGTGGCCGATGTGGGCATGGCCGTTCGGCAGGTAACGCACGATCGACGGCAGCAGCGCGCGGCCCTCTTCGTCGCTGAGCACTTCGGGGCTGCCGCTACGGACGGTCGCGACGAGCGAATTGGTGGTCCCCAGGTCGATACCCACCGCCAGCCGGTGCTGGTGCGGTGCGGTCGACATGCCGGGTTCGGAAATCTGCAAAAGTGCCATTGTGTGTTACCTGGTTGTTGTTCTTGGGGTGCGTGGCGAAGGTTTGGTTTTCGTAGGGTGGACACCTGTGTCCACGCGGATGCAAAGGGTGGGCAATCGGTACATCGGCCCCACTACGAGCGGTTGAGCATTTTCGTGGATACGTCAAGCGCGACGGCAGATCAGAGGCCGTACCGCGTGGACACAGGTGTCCACCCTACAAAACCAAACCTCATTCGAACGCGTGGGCGGCACATGGCCGCCCAACCGATTAACTCTCCAGCGCCTCGAACGCGTACTGTACCTCGTCGCCGAATTTATCGAGGAACATCAGCGCGCGCACGCCTTCGGCCGCCTTCTGGAAGTTCCCCGCATCGAGCTCCTTGCCGACCTGGGCCAGCATGGCCTTGCGCTCGCCGCGCACCTGGGCGTCGAGCTCGTCGAGCGCCTCGGCGTCCTTCGCCGCGCGGGCCTCGCCCAGCGCTTCGCGCCACTCCATCTGCTGCATCAGGAAGGCCATCGGCATGGCCGTGTTCGACTCGGTCTGCAGGTCGACGCCGTTCAGTTCGCACAGGTACTGGGCGCGCTTCTGCGGGTTCCTCAGCGTTTGGTAGGCCTCGTTGGCGCGGGTCGCCCACTGCATCGCGACGCGCTTCTCGGCGTCGGTGGCGTTCACGAAGCGGTCCGGATGGACGCGGCCCTGGACTTCGCGGTAGGCGGCATCCAGGGCGTCCATGTCGACCTCAAACCGGGCCGGCAGCCCGAACAGCTCGAAGTGGTTCTGCATGCCGATCAGATCCGGAAGCTTTCGCCGCAACCGCAATTGTCCTTGACGTTCGGGTTGTTGAAGCGGAAGCCTTCGTTCAGGCCCTCGCGGGCGAAATCGAGCTCGGTGCCGTCGATGTAGGGCAGGCTCTTCGGGTCGACGAAGACCTTCACGCCGTGCGACTCGAAGACGTTGTCCTCGGCCGCCACTTCGTCGACGTACTCCAGCTTGTAGGCCAGGCCGGAGCAGCCGGTCGTGCGCACACCGAAGCGCAGGCCGATCCCCTTGCCCCGGCGCTCGAGGTAGCGGTTCACGTGCTTCGCAGCTTTTTCGGTCAGTGTGATTGCCATGTGGTTCCTCCAGCTTGGGTTCTACTTGTTGCTTACGCGGTCGGGTGCTTGGTCTTGTAGTCGGCGACGGCGGCCTTGATCGCGTCTTCGGCCAGGATCGAGCAGTGGATCTTTACCGGCGGCAGCGCCAGCTCTTCCGCGATCTGGGTGTTCTTGATGGCCAGCGCCTGGTCCAGGGTCTTGCCCTTGACCCACTCGGTCACCAGCGAGCTCGACGCAATGGCCGAACCGCAGCCGTAGGTCTTGAACTTCGCGTCCTCGATCAGGCCCTGCTCGTTGACCTTGATCTGCAGCTTCATCACGTCGCCGCAGGCCGGGGCGCCGACCATGCCGGTGCCGACCGACTCGTCGTCCTTGCCGAAGGCGCCGACGTTGCGCGGGTTTTCGTAGTGGTCCAGTACTTTGTCCGAATATGCCATGGTAGTGCTCCTTGAATTCTTTAGATTAGTGGGCTGCCCACTGGATGGAATTGAGATCAATTCCCTCTTTGAACATGTCCCACAGCGGCGACAGTTCGCGCAGTTTGCCGACCTTGGACTTCAGCAGTTCGATCGTGAAGTCGATGTCTTCCTCGGTCGTGAAGCGGCCGATGGTGAAGCGGATCGAGCTGTGCGCCAGTTCGTCGCTGCGGCCCAGGGCGCGCAGCACGTAGGACGGCTCCAGCGAGGCCGAGGTGCAGGCCGAACCCGACGACACGGCGATGTCCTTGATCGCCATGATCAGCGACTCGCCCTCGACGTAGTTGAACGAGACGTTCAGGTTGTGCGGCACGCGCTGGTCCATGTCGCCGTTGATGTAGACCTCTTCGATCTCCATCAGGCCCTTGGCCAGGCGGTCGCGCAGCGCCTTGATGCGCACCAGCTCTTCGTCCATCTCTTCCTTGGCGATGCGGAAGGCTTCGCCCATGCCCACGATCTGGTGGGTCGGCAGGGTGCCCGAACGCAGGCCGCGCTCGTGGCCGCCGCCGTGCATCTGCGCTTCCAGGCGCACGCGCGGCTTGCGACGCACGTACAGGGCGCCCACGCCTTTCGGGCCATACACCTTGTGCGCGGTGAAGGTCATCAGGTCGACCTTGGTGTTTTCCAGGTCGATGTGGACCTTGCCGACGGCCTGGGCCGCGTCGCAGTGGAAGATGATGCCCTTCGAGCGGCACAGCGCGCCGATCTCGGCGATCGGCTGGATGACGCCGATCTCGTTATTCACCAGCATGACCGAGACCAGGATGGTGTCCGGACGGATCGCCGCTTCCAGCTGTTCGATGGTGATCAGGCCGTTGTCCTGCGGCTCGAGGTAGGTCGCTTCGAAGCCGACGCGTTCCAGCTCGCGCACCGTGTCGAGCACCGACTTGTGCTCGGTCTTCACGGTGATGATGTGCTTGCCCTTCGTTTTATAGAAGTTGGCGGCGCCCTTCAGGGCCAGGTTGTTCGACTCGGTCGCGCCGGAGGTCCAGATGATCTCGCGCGGGTCGGCGCCGACGATGGCGGCCACGTTGGCGCGCGCCTCCTCGACGGCGGCTTCCGCGGTCCAGCCGTACATGTGGCTGCGCGAGGCCGGATTGCCGAACTGCTCGCGCAGGTAGGGAATCATCTTGTCGGCGACACGCGGGTCCACCGGCGTGGTGGCCGAGTAGTCCATGTAGATCGGGAAATGCGGCGCAGTCACGAAGCTCTGCTCGATTTTTTTGTCCAAAGGCGCGTTCATCAGTTCACTCCAGTTTGCTTTGCTTCAGTTTTGTCCAACGGTGGCAGCGGCGGTGCGGTGCACCACCACGACGTTTTGTTCTTTCTGCTTTTGCTGGTCGACCAGGTCTTGCAGGGAAACCGAGTCCAGGTAATCGACCATCTTGGCGTTGAGCGTGGTCCACAGCTCATGGGTCATGCAACGGGTGCCGCTGGCGGCGTCGGCGCCGTGGCAGTTTTCCTTGCCGCCGCACTGGGTCGCATCGAGCGGTTCGTCGACCGCAATGATGATGTCGGCCACCGTCACTTTTTCGGCCGGGCGAGCCAGGCTGTACCCTCCACCCGGGCCGCGGATCGATTCGACGATCTCGTGGCGGCGCAGCTTGCCGAACAGCTGCTCCAGGTAGGACAGCGAAATGGCCTGGCGCTGGCTGATGCCCGACAGCGTGACGGGACCATTGCCTTGACGCATGGCAAGATCGATCATCGCAGTAACAGCAAAACGGCCTTTGGTGGTCAGACGCATCACAACCCCGGTAATGTTAAAATATTGCTCTTGTTCACTAATCGCATCTTGTGAATGCTGTCGGATAAAAACCGGATTAGTTGAACGATTTAGTCAAGTATAGCAAATTCCGGGGGGCTTGTCTTGGAGGGCCCAAAACCGCCGGGGCATTCGATCACCCGGCAATGCATCCGTAGGGTGGGCAGCTCCACCACTGCAAGCTGCTCATCCGCACCATGCGCGCTGCCCACGCGGTGATACGCGCCGTGCGCATGCCGGACCCGCGCCGCCCCCACCTCAGCGCCTGCGCAACAACTTCATCGGCCCGAACAAGTCCTGCATCCCCTGGTGTCCGATAAAACTCAAGTTATACGGATGCTCGGCCACCGCCTTCGGGAACTGCGCCGTTTCCGGCAGCTTCTTCAACTCCTCGGCGATCTTGCCCCACAGAACCAGGGTCGGCGGCGCTGGCCGCTCGGCCAATACCGCCAGCACGACCTGCAGGAAAGGCAGCCAGGCACGCGCATCGACCACCGGCTTGACATGCGAACGGAACACCAGCGAGGCATTCAGCAGCAGGAAGCCCTCGCCTTCCAGGTTCCGCTGCAGCTCCGCCAGCGTGCGGATCGATCCGTTCGACAAAGCCGCGCTCGCCACCGGCGCCATCGCCTCCCCGCCCGTTGCACCGGCCTGCAACTGTCCGTCCGCCACCAGCAGCATCTTCATGAAGTTGCGCAGCGAGGTTGCGCGGTTGACCGGTTTCGACAGCCCGCTCGCGCTCCACAGCTCGCCCACGGCCCCGTCCATGAAGCAGACGCCGGTCGCGCTCTCGGCGCGCGGGTAAGGCCCCTCGCCTACCAGCACGTAGCGCACGCGCTCGAGCGGCTGGGCGAAGGCCGCGAACAGGCGGTTTTCCGTGGGCAGGTAGCTATCTAGCGCCAGCGCCGGCAGGTAGCCGGGGTTGGCGCGCGCCACCGCTTCCAGGCCGCGCAGCAGATGCGGGCGCCAGGAGGCGTCCGCAAGGTCCAGGGCCTCAAGGATGACGGCAGGGATGGCGGCGGGAACGGTGGTGTCGGTCATGGCGTGGCGGCGAAAAAAGAAGCGGATTGTAGCGCAGGCAAGGCTTCAGCGAGGCCGCACAGGCCGCGCGATTCCGTGCTTCAATCTGGCGTACCTCTTCCTGAATTCGAGGCATGATCGACGCCGGCTCCCGCGGATCTTCCGCCAACACCCGACAAGGAGATCATTCATGCAAACGATTCAGGAAGTGATGACGCGCGACGTACAGACCATTTCGCCCGAGGAAACGGTGCAGCGCGCGGCGCAGATGATGGACGAGCTGAACGTGGGCGCGATCCCCGTCCTCGACGGCGGCAAGCTGGTCGGCATGATCACCGACCGCGACATCACGGTGCGCTCGGTGGCTGCAGGCCAGGCGCCCGACGCCACCCGCGTCGGCGACGTGATGAGCACCGACGTGCGCACCTGCACCACGCGCCAGACGGTGGACGAAGTGCTGGGCCAGATGGGCGACGTGCAGATCCGGCGGGTGCCGGTGATCGACGAGGATTCGCAGCAGGTGGTCGGCATCGTCTCGCTGGGCGACATGGCGACCAAGCATTCGGCCCAGGTCGACCGGGCGCTGGACGAGATCTCGACGCCCTCGGAGCCGGATCGCTCGCAGACCCAGCACTGAGACAATTGCGCGTATCAAGGCGAGAAGGACCAGGGGCAGGCATTTCTTGCCTGCCCCTCGCCTCCCTTACTCGGCGTCGGGCTGCTTCGACGGGTGCGCGGCGGCAAAGGCCGGCAGTTCCTCGCAGTGCGCGTGGATGCGGGCGATGTTCGGGTAGGCCTGGATGTCGATCCCGAAGCGCTGGGCGTTGAACACCTGCGGCACCAGGAAGCAGTCGGCCATGGTCGGCGAGGCGCCGTGGCAGAAGGGGCCGGCCGCCGGGTCGCGCGCCAGGTGGGCTTCCAGCCCGCCCAGGCCCTCGCGGATCCAGTGCTGGATCCATTCGGTCTTCGCCTCCTCGCTGAGCTTGAGCTCATGGACCAGGTGGCGCAGCACGCGCAGGTTGTTCAGCGGATGGATGTCGCAGGCGATGATCTGGGCCAGCTCGCGCACGCGGGCGCGGCCCGGCGCGTCGTGCGGCATCAGGGGCACGGCCGGAAAGCGCTCGTCGAGGTATTCGATGATCGCCATCGACTGGGTCAGCGTGATGCGCTCGTCCTGGAAGGCCGGCACCAGGCCGCTCGGGTTGATCTTGCGGTACTCCTCCTGGCGCTGCTGGCCGCCGTCCTTGAGCAGGTGCACCGGCACCGCCTCGTAGTTCAGGCCTTTCAGGTTCAGCGCGATGCGCACCCGGTAGGCTGCCGAGCTGCGGAAATACGTGTAGAGCTTCATTCCTTCCTCCCGTGGTAATGCGCGACTTCGTGATCGATGGCGCCGAAGATGCTCGCGCCCGTGACGTCGAGCATTTCGATACGCACGCTGTCGCCGAAGCGCAGGAACGGCGTTTTCGGGGCGCCGTGTTCGATGGTTTCGTACATCCTTACCTCGGCCAGGCAGCAGTAGCCGACGCCGCCGTTGGCGATGCTCGAGCCGTGCAGGCTGCCCTGCTTGTTCGAGACCGTGCCGGAACCGACGATGCTGCCCGCGCCCAGTTCGCGCGTCCTGGCCGCGTGGGCGATCAGCTGGGCGAAGCTGAAGGTCATGTCCTCGCCGGCGTTCGGCTTGCCGAACAGCTGGTCGTTCAGGGTGACCAGCAGCCGCAGGTGCAGCTTGCTGTCACGCCAGGCGTCGCCCAGCTCGTCCGGCGTGACGGCCACCGGCGAAAACGCGCTGGCCGGCTTCGACTGGTAGAAGCCGAAGCCCTTGGCCAGTTCGTTCGGGATCAGGTTGCGCAGCGAGACGTCGTTGACCAGCATGACGAGGCGGATGGCGCCTGCCGCCTGTTCCAGGCTGGCGCCCATCGGCACGTCGCCGGTGACCACGGCCACTTCGGCTTCCAGGTCCACGCCCCAGTCTTCCGACATCACGGCGATCGGGTCGCAGGGGCCGATGAAGCGGTCCGAACCGCCCTGGTACATCAGCGGGTCGGTATAGAAGGAAGCCGGCACCTCGGCGTTGCGCGCCTTGCGCACCAGCTCGACGTGGTTGATGTAGGCCGAGCCGTCGCACCACTGGTAGGCGCGCGGCAGCGGCGAGTGGCATTCCATCTCGATGAAGGACTCGGCCTGGTCGGCGGTGCCGGCGTTGAGGCGCTTGTAGACCGCCTCGAGCTGGGGCGCGATGTGGTCCCAGTCGTCGAGCGCGCACTGCAGGGTGCGCGCGATCTTCGGGACCGCCTGGCAGGTGACGAGGTCGCGGCTGACGACGACCAGGGTGCCGTCGCGGCCGCCGGTCTTGAGTGTGGCGAGTTTCATGGCGCTTTCCTTTGTTGTTGCATGGTTGCCGCCATTAAAGATGAAAACGGACTATCATACAATCAATATTTTCCGGCCTATTTATCGGATTATCTTATGAATCCTACCCTGCGCCAGATGCGTGCTTTCGTAGCGGTCGCCAAGACCGGTAACTTTACGCTGGCGGCGCAAAGCATGCACGTCACACAATCGGCCCTGTCCGGATTGATCAAGGAACTCGAGCAGACCCTGGGCGCCCGCGTGGTCGATCGCTCAACGCGCCGGATCACGCTGACGGACATCGGCCGCGAACTGTATCCGCTATTTAGCCAGATGATCGACGACCTCGACGGTGCGCTGGCGAACGTGGCGGACCACACGCAGCTGCGAAAAGGCACCGTGCGCATTGCCGCGCCTCAACTGATGTGCTGCACCCTGCTGCCCGAAGCGATCGCCGCCTATCGGGACAAACAGCCCGACATCACCGTGCGCGTGGCCGACAGCGCCGTCGAAAGCGTGATCGCGCGCGTGCTGTCGGGCGAGTCGGACATCGGCATCGGGCCCGAGCGCGAGCCGACGCCGCAACTGGAAGCCCAGGAACTGTTCGAGATGCCCTTCGCGCTGGTCTTCCCGCAGGGCCATCCGCTCGAAAGCGCCGAGCGGGTGACCTGGCAGGACGTGACGCGCTTCCCCTTCATCGCCCTGCAGGGCCAGTTCACCGAACGCCTGCTGGCCGACATGCACGCGCTGCTGCGCGAGGTGCCCCTGAAACCGGCCAACGAGGTAACCTTCATGACGACCGCCCTGGCGATGGTCAGCGCGGGCCTCGGGATCACGGTCTGCCTGCCCTACGCCGAGCCGCTGGCGCGCCTCTACCAGTTGCGCATGCGCCCGCTCGAAGAGCCGGTGCTGACGCGCCGATTCTTCGTCTACACGCGCGCCGGACGCTCGCTGTCGCCGGCGGCGGAGAGCTTCATCGAATTCCTGTTCCCGTATGTGGCGTTCAAGCGTCGCCGCTGACAGACGCCAGATGCCTTGCCTGCCGCCATCGCGCGGCTGCGCTAGAATCGGGCCATCGTTTTCTGCCCGCACCGCACCATGTCCCACAACACCATCGCCATCAACCAGCGCATGGACAAGTTCGACAGCCACGCCAGCGTCTGGCTGTTCGGCTACGGCTCGCTGATCTACAAGGCCGACTTTCCTTACCTCGAACGCCGCCCGGCGAACATCACCGGCTGGAGCCGCCGCTTCTGGCAGGGCTCGCACGACCACCGCGGCACCGAGACCGCGCCGGGGCGCGTGGTCACCCTGGTGCCGGACCCCGGCGCCGTGTGCCACGGCATGGCCTACCTCGTCACGCCCGAGGAATTCGCCCACCTCGACCACCGCGAAAAGAACGGCTACCTGCGCCTGGCGACCGAGATCCGCTTCGAGGACCGCAGCAGCGTCGAAGGCCTGGTCTACATCGCAACGCACGAGAACGCGGCCTTCCTCGGCCCGGCCAGCGAGCAGGCCATCGCCCGCCAGATCGCCGAGTCGCGCGGTCCGAGCGGGCCGAACAGCGAATACCTGCTGGAGCTGGCCAAGGCCCTGCGCGAGCTGGGCAAGGATGACCCGCACGTGTTCGCGATCGAGCGCCACCTGATCGGGCTGGCCACCGCCTGAAGCGGCTGGCGGGAAGCTGGCCCGCCCGGCGCACGAGCGCGCGCCGGCAGCCCCTCCTGTTCGCCCTGCTATTCGCCCTGTTTTTCCGCAGTCAGCGTCTTGAGCGCCTTTTCGAGCGTCCGGATCTTTTCGCGCATGGTGGTCAGGTTACGCAGCAGCACGGCATTGCGCTCCCACTCGGCATTCCTGGCAACCGGGAAGTAGCCGGTGTAGCGCCCGGGCTCGGTAATCGAGTTCGGCACCATGGTCGCCGCGGTGATGTGCACGTTGTCGACGATCTCGATGTGGCCATTGATCATGGCCGCGCCGCCGAAGGTACAGTGCCTGCCGATCTTCGCGCTGCCGGCCACGCCGACGCAGCCGGCCATGGCCGTGTGCGCGCCGATGCGGCAGTTGTGGCCGATCTGGATCTGGTTGTCGAGCTTGACGCCATCCTCGATGATGGTGTCGTCCAGGGCGCCGCGGTCGACCGTGGTGTTCGAGCCGATGTCGACGTCGTCGCCCATCACCACGCGCCCGGTTTGCGGGATCTTGATGTAGGTGCCGTCGTCCACGGCGAAGCCGAATCCGTCGCCGCCGATGACGGCGCCGGAGTGGAGGATGCCGCGCGCGCCGATGATGCAGCGCGCGTGGAAGGTGACGTTGGCGAAGAAATGGGTGTCTTCGCCGACCACCGCCTCGCGGCCGATGTAGCAGCCGGGGTCGATGACGGCACCGGCCTTGATGACGGCGCCGGCCTCGACCGTGACGTGGGCGCCGATGTGGGCGCTGGGGTCGACCTGGGCGCTGTGGTGCACCACGGCCGTCGGGTGCACGCCGGGCTCCGGCGCCCCTCCCCGCGCGGCAATGAAATACTGCGCGGCGCGCGCGAAATACGCGTAGGGATTCGAGGTGACGATGCGGGCGCCCTCGTAGGTGGCCGCCACCTCGGCGTCGTCGGCGGGGGCCAGGATCAGGGCCGCCGCATGGCTCTGCGCGGCCAGGGCGCGCAGCTTGCTGTTGCTGAGAAAACTGATCTCTGTGACGCCGGCCCTGTCCAGCGGCGCGATCGCGGACACTTCGATGCTGGCATCGCCCATCAATTGGCCGCCGAAACGCTCGACCAGTTCGCCTAGTCGGATACCCATGCTGTCCCCCTCATTGTCGTTCTCCTTGTCGCTGGCAAGTTCAGGTGTGCTGGGTTGGACCGGGGCGCTGGAAGCACGGTTCCGACGGCAGCCATGCTCGCTAAGCTGGATCAAGGAATGACGGGATGAGGGCAGGAAGGTCGCAGGAAGATCAGAACAGGTCCAGTTGCGCGCTTGCCTTTCCCTTCTTCTTGGGAGTCGACGCCGGTACCACCAGCGGCCGCCGGAACTGCGAGGTATCGAGCCGCTCGAAGCGCCCGCGCAACGCCCCGAGGCCAAGGCGCTCGACGGTCTTGTTGAAGCGCTGGCGGATCAGGTCGGCCCAGACGCCCTCGCCGTGCATGCGGCGGCCGAAGTCGCTGTCGTAGTCCTTGCCGCCGCGCATGTCCCGCACGCGGTTCATCACCCGCTGGGCGCGCTCGGGGAAATGGGCTTCCAGCCATTCCTGGAACAGCGGATTCACCTCAAAGGGCAGGCGCAGCACCACGTAATGCGCGCTCACCGCGCCGGCGTCGCGCGCCGCCTCGAGGATGCGTTCGATCTCCGGTTCGGTCACGAAAGGGATGATGGGCGCCACGCTCACGCTGACAGGAATGCCGGCGTCGGTCAGGGTGCGGATGGTGCGCAGGCGCCGCGCCGGGGTGGGCGCGCGCGGCTCCAGGGTGCGCGAGATTTCCGAGTCGAGCGTGGTGAGGGTGATCGCCGCGCAGGCCTGGGCGTTCGCCGCCATGGGCGCGAGCAGGTCGATGTCGCGCTCGATCAGCGAGGACTTGGTGACCAGCCCGACCGGATGGCGGCATTCGCGCAGCACTTCCAGCACTTCGCGCGTGATGCGGCGCTCGCGCTCGCAGGGCTGGTAAGCGTCGGTATTGACCCCGATGGCAATGTGCTCGGGCTTGTACGAGGGGCTGGCCAGCTCGCGGCGCAGCACTTCGGCCGCGTTCACCTTGGCGAAGATACGGGTTTCGAAGTCGAGCCCGGGTGAGAGCCCAAGATAGCTGTGGGTCGGCCGCGCGAAGCAATAGATGCAGCCGTGCTCGCAACCGCGGTAGGGGTTGAGCGAGACATTGAAGGGAATGTCGGGCGAACTGTTGCGCGAGAGGATGGACTTCGCGATCTCGTCGCTGACCACGGTCTTGAACGGCGCCGGGACCTCGTCCTCGTCGGGGACGGCCCAGCCGTCGTCGAAACGCTCGCGGCCGTTCAGCTCGTAACGGCCCTGGATATTGGAAACGGCGCCGCGCCCCTTCGTCGCGGCGGGCGGACGCGGCGGCAGCACGATCTGCTCGGCGCTGTATTCCCGGTCGATTGTACGCTCACGCTCAGCCATATGGCACCCATTACTGTATATTTATACAGTATGGTACGCCGCTATGCGCTGCAATTCAAGCGTGATGCATGAGGTGGCACGCCGGATGGCACAAATGCCGCCTGTTGTTCGACGAACCCTTCGAAGGCTGCGAACAGGGGCGCATAGCGCGCAAGGTCCCCGTCGAGCTGGCCCAGGGCATGGGCGCTGGCCTCGAGGGTGGAGAGCTGGTCCGGCGCATGCGCCTTGCGGATCCGGTAATTCGAGGCCGGCATGTCGCGCAGCGCCAGCCGCAGCAGTTGCGTCAAGGCTGGATTCAGGTGGAGCATCTTGCGGCTTTTGCGCCACGTGGCGTCGAGCACGACCAGGCGTAGCCGGTTCGGCTCCGGCAGGGGCGACGGGGGCGGCGCCCCTGGCGTGTCCGGATAGAGCAGCACCGGGCTGCGCCCGCCCGCGTGCAGGAGCGCATCGAGGCGCGTCGAATCGAAAGCTTCGCCGACTTCCAGCACGCTGCCCTTCACGCTCAGGTGCAGCAGGCGCGCGCTGTTCTTCGCGTTGGCCACCTCGAGCGGATGCTGCAGGATCAGCAATTCGACCGGCGGGTCGACCGGTCTCACCCAGCGGCAGATGCAGGCCGCCTGGGCGCGCAGGCAGGATGCGCAGGTCGCGCGGCGCGGTGTCTGGGGCTGGTTCATCGGCGCTGCAAGGCAAAAGGCGCCGATTGTAGCAGCCCTCGTCTTGCCGGTGAGTGCCCTCAGCCCGCCTGCTGGCGCAGCGTCGCCAGCGCGCCGCTCCAGGCCACCACCTGGTCGAGCATGGCATGCACCGACTGCTCGTGGTGGGCGGCCGGCTTGAAGGTGGCAAAGTTCTCGAAATCGGTGAACAGCGAGAGCATGACCTGGGCGCGCACGTCGGCCACCATCAGTTCGCCCATCACCAGGCGCAGGCTCTCGATGGCGCGCGCGCCGCCGGCGCTGCCGTAGCCGACGAAACCGGCGGCCTTGTTGTTCCATTCCTTGTAGAGGAAGTCGATGGCGTTCTTCAGGGCGCCCGAGGTGCCGTGGTTGTACTCGGGCGTGACGAACACGAAGCCGTCGTACTGCGCGATCTTCTGCGCCCAGGCCAGGGTGTGCGGTTGCGAATACTGGCCCATCGAGGGCGGCACCGGCTCGTCGAGCAGGGGCAGGTTGAAATCCTGGATGTCGACCAGTTCATAGACCGCATCGGAGCGCCTGGCCGCCGCGTCCATCACCCAGCGCGCCACGTCGAGCGCCTTGCGGCCGGGACGGGTACTGCCAACGATAACCGCTACCTTGATCATGATCGCCTCCTCCTCGCTTGTCCGGGAACAGTCCCGCGGCCCATTCTAGTGAGTCGGCGCAAGCGGGCGCGCCGCGTTGCACGTTGAATAAAGAAGAGGAATCGAGCGCCTGGAAAACCCGGGGCAAGGCCCTGGGGGCGAGCCGGTGCAACGCCGCCATGCGGGTTTTCCAGGTGCTCGGCTTACCGGCGTCCCGTGAGGCGTCCCAGCAGGCCGATCAGTTGTTCCAGGTCATAGGGCTTGGCCAGGATTTTTACGCCAGGAATCGAGACGCGCCGCTCGGTATAGCCCGTGGCGAGCACGACCGGAATGGCCGGCCAGCGTTCCCGGACCAGCGTGGCCAGGTCGATACCGCTGATGCTGCCGGGCATGACGATGTCGGAAAACACAATGTCCACGGCCGCGTCGTGCTCGAGCAGCGCGCGCGCTTCGTCCCCGTTGATGGCGGCGCGCACCGTGAAGCCGGCCGCGCGCAGGGCCTCGACCACCGCTTCGCGCACCAGGGCGTCGTCCTCGACGAACAGCACGGTGGCGCCGGCGCTTGCCGGCGCGGCTTCCGGCACGGCGCCGGCGCCGGGTGCGGCAGCGGGAGCGGCCGGATTGGCCGGGTTGGCCTCTGCGCCAGGCTCGGCCGAGGCGCCGGCGCCATCCTGCGGCGCCGGGCCCGGGGCGCGCGGCAGGTAGATGTGGACCCGCGTTCCCTTGCCGGGCGCGCTGTGCAGGGTCAGCATGCCCCCGGCCTGGGTCGCGAAGGCATAGGCCTGGGCCAGTCCGAGTCCGGTGCCCTGCCCCGGCGACTTGGTGGTGAAGAAGGGGTCGAGGGCGCGCGCCAGCACTTCCGGCGCCATGCCGGCGCCTTCATCCAGCACCGTCAGGCACAGGTAGTCGCCCGGCGCCAGGCCTTCGGGCGTGGCCTGGACCGCATTGCGCGCCGAGATGCGCAGCCTGCCGCCGCCCGGCATGGCGTCGCGCGCGTTGATCGCGAGGTTCAGCAGCGCCAGGTCGAACTGCAGCGGCTCGACCGTCACCGGCCACAGTTCGGGCTCGAACGCGGCCTCGACGGCGACCTTGTCGCCGACCGCGCCGCGGATCAGCGTCAGGGCGCTGGCGAGCTGGGTGCTGGTATCCACCGTCAGCAGGCGGCCCTCCTGCACCCGGCCGAAGGAGCCGAGCTGGCCGGTCAGCGTGGTGGCGCGCGCGACGGTGCGCTTGCAGGTGTCGATCAGGCGCTGCAGGTTCGCCTCCTTCGCCTGCATCGCGGCCAGTTGCAGCGCCGTGGTCAGGGTTTGCAGCAGGTTGTTGAATTCGTGCGCGATGCCGGCCGTCAGGCGGCCGAGCGACTCGAGCTTCTGGCCGCGCAGCAGCGCGCCCTGCGCCTGCTCGGTCGCCAGGATCGCCTCGTTGACGCGGTGCTCGAGCTCGCGCTTCGAGCGGCGGATCTGCTTGCTGGCCTCGGCCATGCGCCAGGCCACGGTGTCGACTTCTTCCAGTCCGTGCGGGCGATAGGGAATCTCTTCGCCGTCGGCGAGGCGGTCGGCGCAGCGGCCCAGGTATTCGATCGGCGCGACGGCGCGGCTGGCGAACCAGCGCCCGGCGGCCACGGCCAGCACCAGCAGCACCGCCATCATGGCCGCCAGCAGCAGCGCCGCTTCCATCGGCACGCGCCGGATCTCGGCGCTGGGAATGCTGATCAGGATCTTCCACTGCGAATTCGGCACCGTGCTGGCCAGGGCGCGCACCGGGACGCCTTCCAGGGTCGTGCTGTCGAAAAAGAAATCCTGCGCCGTGGCGGCAAGGCGCTGGCGCGTCCGCTCGCGCAGCAGCATGCCGACGTAGTGCCCGGCGTCGCGCGAGCGGGCGGCGATGCGGCCGTTGCGGTCGGCCACGGTGGCAATCCAGGCCGCCGGGAAGTGCTGGCGCTGCATCAGCTGTTGCAGGATGCCGACATGCATGCCGAGCACGAGGTGGTAGCGAACCTTGCCGTCGACCGTGACCGGCACCTGCATCATGAAATCGAAACGCCGTACCGGCGCCGCGAAGAAGACGTCGGACACCAGGGTGCGCGCGGCGCCGAAGCGCTGCATCAGCGCCGGCAGGTTCGAGGGGTCGCGGCCGGCCAGCGGGACACCCAGCGGCCGGCGGGTGTTGAGGAGGGTCTTGCCGTCCAGTCCATACAGGATGGCCACCGCGTCCACGCCCTCGGCCGCGCGGCGCGCGTGCTCGTAGAACTCGTCGAAGTCGCCGTTGGCCAGCGCGGGCGAGGCCGCCAGCGTGCGCAGGATGCCTTCGTGGTGGCGCATCTCGTTGTCGATCAGGAGGGCGAACGCCCGCCCTGTCTCGGCAATATTGCGTTCCTGGTCCTTTTGCTGCTCCGCATAGACATAGGCGACCGCCAGCGCGGCGCCGATGAACGAAGGCACCAGCAGTGCAACGACAAGAACCAGCAGCCGGTTCCGGAAACGCATGGGTGCTCAAGTCCTCCTGGGCCGGCGTGACGAATGAACTGCAGGGCGCTGACGGGCCCGGCGGCGACGGAGCCGGCGCACCGCGGCGGTCCGCGCTGGCTCACGGCCAATTATACAAGAGGCAACCTTGCCCTCCTGTTCACGCTTTGCGCCGCGCTTTCCCTCACATCTTGAACGTTCGCTATTGATGTAGGTAAGCATCTTTACCACACACGAAAATTTACCTCTGGAATTGCCCAATCAGATATTGCCCTGGCCTATCTGCCTGCCTAGAATCAACTTATTCCTTCAAGCAATTCTGTCGCACCGGCAGACACTTTCCAGAGTCGCCCATGTTTCGAGTTCGCCCCGCAGCCGTCCGCAAAATCGCCACCGTCCTCCTCGCCAGCCTCGCCCTGTTGCCGGGCCTGGCGATCGAACAAGAGCTCCAGCTCGACTACCGCATGAACGAGCGTGTCGTGCAGGTGCCGGCCGGCCGCGACGGCCGCGCCATGCTCGAAACCACCGTGTTCCGCCCCAACGGACCGGGCCCCTTCCCCCTGCTGGTCATCAATCACGGCAAGGACCCGGGCAGCCCGAGCGCCCAGCCACGCGACCGCTTCTATTACATGGCCGCCGCTTTCGTGAAGCGCGGCTATGCAGTGATGGTGCCGATGCGCCAGGGCTTCGCCAACTCGACCGGCCGCTACCGCGACCGCGGCTGCGACATGACCGCAAACGGCTACCTGCAGGCCGAGGACATCCGCTCGGCGATCGAGTATGCGCGCACCCAGAGCTGGATCGATGCCGACCATGTGATCGTTGCCGGCCAGTCCTATGGCGGCCTGGCCACGATGGCCCTGGGCACCGAGGAACTGCGCGGCGTGCGCGGGCTGATCAACTTCGCCGGCGGCCTGCGCGACGACAGCGCCGGTTGCGGCTGGCGCTCGGCCCTGGTCTCGGCCTTTGCCGAGTATGGCGCGAACAACAAGATCCCGAGCCTGTGGATGTACGGCGAAAACGACTCGCTGTTCGGCCCGGACCTGGCGAACCGCATGCACGAAGCCTTCCAGCAGGCCGGCGGCAAGGCGCGCCTGGTCGAGTTCCCCTCGTTCAAGCGCGACGCCCACGGCATGCTGGCCAGCCGCGATGGCGAGAAGATCTGGCTGGACGACACCATGCGCTTCCTGAAGGGGGTCGGCATGCCGACCGAGATCGTCTACAACGTGCCGCCGCCGCCGACCCCGGCGCGCACCAATTACGCCCAGGTCGACGACGTCGAGGCCGTGCCCTTCCTGTCGGAGAACGGCCGCCGCGCCTACGCCGACTACCTGACCAAGATGACGCCGCGTGCGTTCGCGGTCTCGCCGAGCGGCGCCTGGACCTGGGCCGAGGAAGGCGAAGCGCCGGAAGCGCGCGCCCTGGCCACCTGCTCGGCCAAGAGCACCGAGCCGTGCAAGCTGTACTCGGTCGACGACTACGTGGTCTGGAACGGCGAGCGCATCGACGCCGCCGAGAAAGCCTCGATGACGGCCTCGATCGCCGCCCCGGCCGACCCGAACGCGCCGGGCGCGGTGGGCAGCACGGTGCCGGCGGCACAGGCGCCATCCAGCCAGCCTGTGGCGCCCGCAGCACAGTAATCCGCGCTTATTTCAAGTAGTCAAGCCTACGGCGCACCCTTTTGGTGCGCCGTAGGCGTTTGCGCGTAGCACGCACGACCTGGCGCAAACCGATCCCGCGGCCGAGCCCGGAAAATGTGGCAAACCACATTCGGAGCCTTTCATGCGGTGTGTCACCCGGATCCTCCTTGCCGCCCTGGCGCTGGCCCTGCTGCCGGCCGGCGCCGTGCGCGCAGCCAATAACGATCCGGTGGTGCTTGTGCATGGCTTCCTCGGTTTCGGTCCCGAAGCGTTTCCCACCAGCGGCTACCTGTACTGGGGCGGCTACCACGACATCGCGGCCCACCTGCGGCTCTACAAGGGTCCGCGCACGGTGCACACCGCCACCGTCGGCGCGATCAGCTCGAACTGGGACCGCGCCGCCGAACTGTATGCCCAGATCAAGGGCGGCTGCGTCGACTACGGCCTGAAGCACGCGCGCACGCCGGCGCCCGGCCAGGAACAGAAGCCCTTCGGAAAATGCTGGGCCGCCGACCATGCCGACAACCCGCAGGGCTATCCGCTGGCGCTCTACCCGGCCTGGGACGCCGCACATCCCATCCACCTGATCGGCCATAGCCAGGGCGGCACCACGATCCGCGCCCTGGTCGAGCTGCTCGAGCACGGCGCGCCGGGCGAAGGCGACGGCGAGCTATACCAGGGCGGCAAGGTTGGCTGGGTACGCAGCGTAACCACGCTGTCGGCGCCGCACAACGGCACCACGCTGCGCGACGCCGTGCTCGACATCCTGCCCCAGCTGCGCTCGCCGCTGCGCGACCTGATCGAGGCCGACCTGCAGCGCTGGGAACTGGCGCCGGACGGCGCGCGCGACTTCAACCTGTGGGCGCGCACCTCGCCGCACGTGTATTACTTCTCGATCGGCACCCTGGCGACCGAGGCCGGCGCCTGGTGCTGCAACGGCACCGACCGTGCGATCGCTCCGATCCAGACCTCGAGCCACCAGTACCCGCGCGTCGACATGATGCCCTACTACAAAGCCTATGCCGGCGAATGGATCGTGCCCTCGCTGCGCCAGCACGGCATGGGCGGCTACACCCAGAACGCCCCGGGACGGGTGCGTATCGACAGCGAGTGGTTCGCCAACGACGGCGTCGTGAACACGGCCAGCATGCGCGCGCCCGCCGGCCACCCGGTGCGCGACTTCGACGGCACGCCGGTGCGCGGGACCTGGAATTTTCTCGGGAATTACCGCGGGTACGACCACTTCGATATCCTGAACTGGCCGAACAAGGGGCCGTCGGCGGATCCGATCTATGAGCGGATCAGCGATATCATTTTTGGGCTGTGATGGTGGTCCGGTGTGTGGCTGCGCGGTTTGAAATTTGGCGCTGATCGACCGCCGTACAGCGTGGACACAGGTGTCCACCCTACGAAAGCCAGGTGTTTTGACGTTGTAGGGTGGGCACTTGTGCCCACGCGGTACAACTCCTGAATACCGCACCGCGTCGCGCAGCGGACGATCACGAACGCGGACCGACGCCGAACTGACTGCCCCACGCCTGCAACTGCGCCACGGTCGCCGTCGCCCCGCCGCACACGATCATGAGCACATTGTCGTACGCCGCCAGCGCCTCATGGCCAGCGTAGGCCACCGCCAACGCCGCCCCGCAGGCCGGCTCGACCACCACACGGTGGTCATCCATGAAGCGCAGGCAGGCCGCCACCGCCTCGGCGTCGCTTACCACACTCGATGCGATCGGATGCGAAGCCGCCAGTTCGAAGGCATGCCGCGACACCTTGCGTGCCCCGAGCGAGGTCGCGATGCTGGCGATCGCCGGCAGTTCGACCAGCGCCCCGGCGCGCAGCGACTGCGAGTACGCGTCGGCGCCCTCGGTCTCGACCGCGATCACCGGCACATCCTGCCAGCCCTGGCGCCGCAGGCCTGCGACCACGCCGCTGAGCAGCCCGCCGCCGCCGACCGCCAGCACCACGCAATCGGGGCGCAGGCCGCTTGCCGCGACTTCGTCGATCGTGCTCGCGTGGCCTTCCCACAGCAGCGGATCGTCGAAAGGATGAATGAAGGCGTCGCCCTCGCCCAGCAGCGACTGCGCATGCGCGTTCGCTTCCTGGAAGGAGATGCCCTGCACCAGCACCTGCGCTCCTTCGCGCGCCAGCAGGGAGCGGGCGCGCGCGCTGGTGGTCTCGGGCACGACCACCAGGGCCGGCAGGCCCAGGCGGCGCGCCGCATACGCCGCCGCCAGCCCGGCATTGCCGCCCGAGGAAGAGACGATACGGCGTGCGCCGCGCGCGGCGTAGACCGCGCATGCGTGGCCGATGCCGCGCAGCTTGAACGAGCCGCTCGGCTGCAGCGCTTCCATCTTCAGCCATACGCGCTGCCCCGTGCGCGCCGGGAAGGCGTTCGAGACCAGCAGCGGGGTCTCGCCATGCAGCGGCGCGGTGTGCAAGTTCGTCATGCGGCCGAGCGCAGCGCCCGCGCCAGGTCGGACAGGCGGTAGGGCTTGTTGACGAAGGCGAAGTCGTTCAGGTTGGCATGCTGGAGCTTGAGGGCAGGCAACGGGTAGCCCGAAGCCAGGATGATCTTCACGTGCGGATAATGCTCGCGCGTATAGGCCGCCAGCTCCACGCCGTTCATCCCGTCGGGCATGATCACGTCGCTGAACAGGATGTCGATGTCGCGGCTGGCCAGCAGCGCCAGCGCTTCATGGCCGCTGGAGGCGGTCAGGACCTCGTAGCCCATGCTGATGTAGAGCGCCGAGGCGACGTCCATCAGGTCCGGCTCGTCCTCGACGATCAGCACCAGCTCGGTCTTCTCCTGCTGCGCCGGCAGGTCCTGGCCGGGCGCGGCCGGCAGGTAGATCGCGATCGCCGTGCCCTCGCCGGGCGCGGTGCGGATCTTGACTTCGCCGCCGGACTGCTTGATGAAGCCGTAGACCTGCGACAGCCCCAGGCCAGTTCCCTTGCCCACTTCCTTGGTGGTGTAGAAGGGCTCGAAGGCGCGCGCCGCGGTCTCGGGCGTCATCCCGGTGCCGGTATCGGTCACCGTCACGCGCACGTAGGGGCCGGGAGCCAGGCCATTGACCTCGCGCTCGGCCAGCTCCACGTTGGCGCTCTCGATGCACAGGCGCCCGCCCTCGGGCATGGCGTCGCGCGCGTTGACCACCAGGTTCAGCAGGGCCGACTCGAAGCGCGCGCTGTCGATGACGGTGGCGCGGATCTGCGGCTCGAGCTGCACCTGGAAGTCGATCGCGGCGTTCACCGCGCGCCGCAGCACCGACTCGAAACCCGCGATCAGGCGGTTCACGCTGTGCGTTTCCGGCTGCAGCGGCTGCTGGCGTGCGAACGCGAGCAGCTGCTGGGTGAGCGTGGCGCCGCGGTCGATCGCGCGGCGCATGCTGTCGAGCGTCTTGGCGTCGGCGCCGCCGTTGCTGCGCAGGGTCAGCACCTCCAGGCCGCTGGCCAGCACCGACAGCAGGTTGTTGAAGTCGTGCGCAATGCCGCCGGTCAGCTGGCCGATCGATTCCATCTTCTGCGCCTGGAACAGCGCCGCGTTGGCTTCGGCCAGGGCGTCGGCGGCCGCCTTCTTCTCGGTGAGGTCGCGCGTGATCTTGGCGAAGCCGATCAGCGCGCCGCGCTCGTCGTGGATGGCGTCGATGATCACGTGGGCCCAGAAGCGCGTGCCGTCCTTGCGCATGCGCCAGCCCTCGGCCTCGTAGCGCCCTTCCCTGGCGGCCGTGGTCAGCGCGCGCGCCGGCACGCCGGCCGCGCGCTCCTCCTCGGTATAGAAGCGCGAGAAATGCAGGCCGACGATCTCTTGTTCCGAATAACCCTTGATGCGCTCGGCGCCGATGTTCCAGTTGCTGACCACGCCTTCCGGCGACAGCATGTAGATCGCATAATCGGACACGCCCTGCACCAGCAGGCGGAAGCGTTCCTCGCTGGCGCGCAGCGCATCCTCGGTCTTCTTGCGCTCGGTGATGTCGCGCGTGATCTTGGCGTAGCCGAGCAGGTTGCCGTGCTCGTCGTGGATCGGGTCGATGATGACGCTGGCCCAGAAGCGGGTGCCGTCCTGGCGCACGCGCCAGCCCTCGGCTTCGTATTTCCCCTCGGCAAGCGCGGTGGCCAGGGCGCGCGCCGGCAGGCCGCTGTCGCGGTCTTCCGGCGTGTAGAAGCGCGAAAAGTGCTCCCCCAGGATCTCCGGCGCCTCGTAGCCCTTGAAGCGGCGCGCGCCGCTGTTCCAGCTGCTGACGTAGCCTTCCTGGTCGAGCATGTAGATCGCGTAATCGCGAATGCCGGAGATCAGGTACTGAAAGCGCTGTTCTTCGGTCAGGTCCTGCTTGACGGATATTCTCTTGTTCATGGGGCGAAGCTGCGCCTTCGTTAGGGGAAACGCCTTATGATACCCCCAATGGCTGCAACGCTGCCAGGCGGATACTTCCGTGCGCATCCCTGCTTCGATCGTCGGTCAAGCACGATTTGTCTCGAAATCATTGCTTTCCGTTCCATTGTCGCATCATTGCCGACAGGCCAGCCGTTGCCTTACATCCAGGCTTGCCTTTCACGCTAGAATAGCGGTTTCGTAACCCAGCCGTCCCGAGCTCGCGCATCATGACAACAGGCCCATCCGTACCTCTCGACCTGTCCAGTTGCGACAAGGAACCCATCCGCACTCCCGGCAGCATCCAGCCGCACGGGTTCCTGCTGACGCTGTCGGCGCAGCTGACCGTGCTGCAGGCCAGCGCCAACCTGTCGCGCTGGCTCGGCGTGGACGCCGATGCCGCCATCGGGCGCCCGCTGGCCGAGGTGATCGGCGAGCCGGCCAGCGCGCGCCTGACGACCGGGCTGGCCAGCGGAAAGCTCGGCAACCGTCCCTTCTACCTCGGCACCATCACGGCCGGCAACGGCCAGCACTTCGACGTCCTGGCCCACGCCTGGGATAGCGTCCTCGTCGCCGAATTCGAAGCCGTCGAGCGCGACGCGCCGGCCGGCTTTCGCGAACTGTACCCGCTGCTCGGCGACTTCCTGCTGAAGGTGAACGAGGCCGACTCGGTCGAGTCGCTGGCCACGCTGGCCGCCCACCACGTGCGCATGGTCACCGGCTACGGACGGGTGATGGTCTACCAGTTCGACCGCGACGGCCACGGCCACGTGATGGCCGAATCGAAGGAAGACAGCTACCACTCCTACATGGGGCAGCGCTTCCCGGCCTCGGACATCCCGTCCCAGGCGCGCGAACTGTACACGCTGTCGCGCATCCGCCTGATCCACGACGCCAACTACATCCCGGCCGCGCTGGTGCCGCCGCACAACCCGATCACGGGCGCGCCGAACGACCTGTCGTTCGCGGCCCTGCGCAGCGTCTCGCCGGTGCACCTGCAATACATGCGCAACATGGGCACCCTGGCCTCGATGTCGGTGTCGCTGGTGGTCAAGGGCCAGCTCTGGGGCCTGATCTCCTGCCACAACGCCGAGCCGGCCCCGCTCGCCTTCGAGAAGCGCACCGCCTGCGAGCAGCTGGGCCAGATCCTGGCGCTGTGCATCGAGTCGCGCGAGGACGCCAGCGAGCTGCAGTTCCGCCTCGAAGTGCGGCGCATGATGGTCGAAATGCTGGGCAACCTGACCAAGGGCGCCGACATCATCGACAACATGCGCGGCATCTTCCCCGAGCTGCTGCGCTTCGCGCGCGCCGGCGGCGTGGCCATCGTCACCGACGAGCGCGTGCTGACCTACGGCGACACGCCCGACGAGGAGTCGATCGCCGGCATCGTCGGCTGGCTCGAGCAGCAGGGCCACGGCGGCGAGGTGTTCCACACCGACGCGCTGTCGGTGCTGTACCGCGGCGCGGCCGATCTGACGCGCAACGCCAGCGGCCTGCTGGCGTTGCCGATCTCGCGCCTGCACAAGCACTACCTGCTGTGGTTCCGCCCCGAGGTGGTGCATACCATCGAATGGGCGGGCAACCCGAATGAAAAGGCGTCGCAAAGCGACGCCGCTGCGCCGGGGGCCTTCCCTCAGCTCACCCCGCGCACCAGTTTTGCCGCCTGGCGCGAGGAAATCCACGGCATCAGCCTGCCCTGGCACGTCGCCGAGATCGAGCTGACCGGCGAGTTCCGCAGCGCCCTGCTCGGCATCGCGCTCGAACGCGCCGAGCAGATGGCCGAACTGGCCGAGGAGCTGGGACGCGCCAACAAGGAACTCGAAGCCTTCTCGTACTCGGTCTCGCACGACCTGCGCGCGCCGCTGCGCCACATCGTCGGCTTTTCCGACCTGCTGCTCGAATCGAGCGGCAGCGAGGACCCGACGATGCGCAAGCGCTTCCTCACCAACATCAAGGAGTCGGCGCGCCTGGCCGGCAAACTCGTCGACGACCTGCTGAGCTTTTCGCAGATGGGCCGCGCCGCGCTGCGTCCGGTCGAGGTCGATATGTCGCACCTGGTCGCTTCCTGCATCGACAAGATGGCCATGGACCTGCAAGGCCGGAATATCCAATGGGATCTGGCGCCGCTGCCGCGCGTGGTGGCCGACCCGACCTTCCTGCACCTGGCGGTGTTCAACCTGATGTCGAACGCGGTCAAGTTCACGGGCCAGCGCGATCCGGCCGTGATCCGGGTCTGGGCCGAGCAGGACGCGAACGAGACCATATTCCACGTCGCGGACAACGGCGCCGGCTTCAACATGGACTACGTGCACAAGCTGTTCGGCGTGTTCCAGCGCCTGCATCGCATGGAAGACTTCCAGGGCACCGGCATCGGCCTGGCCAACGTGCGCCGCATCGTCGAGCGCCACGGCGGCCGCGCCTGGGCCGAGTCGACCCAGGGCAAGGGCGCCACCTTCTCGTTCAGTATTCCGCGCAAACTCGCATTACCTTGAGAGCCACACCATCATGCTAAAACCGATCCTGCTGGTCGAAGACAATCCCCACGACCTCGAACTGACCCTGGTGGCCCTGGCGAAGAGCCAGCTCGCCAACGAGGTCGTGGTCGTGCGCGATGGCGCCGAGGCGCTCGACTACCTGATGCGCCGCGGCGAATTCGCCGGGCGTCCCGAAGGCAATCCGGCCGTCACCCTGCTCGACCTGAAACTGCCGAAGGTCGACGGCCTGGAGGTGCTCGACAAGATCCGCGACACCGCGCACCTGAAGAGCATGCCGGTGGTGATGCTGACCTCCTCGAAGGAAGAACAGGACCTGGTGCGCAGCTACGAACTGGGCGTGAACGCCTACGTGGTCAAGCCGGTCGACTTCAAGGAATTCGTGCGCGCGATCGCCGATCTCGGCATCTTCTGGGCGGTCCTGAACGAACCGCCGCCGGGCTCGCAGCGCTACGTGCGCCCGAGCTGAGCTTCAGCCCCTAAGCCCGCGCCGGCGACTGGCCGCTGGCCTTGGGCGCCTTGCGGTTGCGCCGCAGCAAGTGACGGATGCGCGCGCTCAGCGCGTCCGGATGATACGGTTTCTGCAGCAGGTGCACGGAAGCGCTGAGCTTTCCTTCGTGCGCCAGCACCCCTTCCGCATAACCCGAGGTATACAGGATCTGCGCCTGCGGCAGGTGGCGGCGCAGCACCTCGCCGAGCTGCAGGCTGCTCACCGGTCCCGGCATGATCACGTCGCTGAACACCAGGTCGATGTGGCGCCCGCTCTCGATCAGCGCCACGGCGCCGGCGGCGTCGCAGGCCTCCAGCACCTCGTAGCCGAGCGCCGACAGGATCGCGCAGGTCGAGGTGCGCACGTCCTCCTCGTCCTCGACCACCAGGATCGTTTCCAGGCCGCCGCACAGCGGCACGTCCATGGCCGGCTCGGGCGCCGCGGCCTCGACCTTGCTGCGCGGGAGGTAGATGCGCACGCTCGTGCCCATGCCCGCCTGGCTGCGCAGCAGGATCTCGCCGCCTGACTGCTTGACGAAACCATAGGCCATCGACAGGCCCAGCCCCGTGCCCTGCCCCAGCGGCTTGGTCGTGAAGAAAGGCTCGAACGCGCGCTGCAGCACTTCCGGCGGCATGCCCTTGCCGGTGTCGGCGATCTCGATCATCACATAGTCGCCGGCCGGCACCTCGGGTGGGGCGTCGGCGGCGTCGACGTTGGCGGCGCGGATGGTCAGCGTGCCGCTGCCGTTCATCGCGTCGCGCGCATTGATGGCCAGGTTCAGCAGCACGTTGTTGAGCTGGTTGGGGTCGGCCAGGGTGCTGCCCAGCGCGGGGTCGATCTCGGTGACGATGCGCGCGCTGGGGCCCAGCACGCGGCGCATCATGTCGTCCATCTCGCGCAGCAGGTGGCCGGGATTGAGCACCACGGCCTGCAGCGGCTGGCGCCGGGCGAAGGCCAGCAGGTGCGAGGACAGCTTGGCGCCGCGCTCGACGCCGGCCAGCGCCATCTCGACGCGGGTGCGGGCGGCATCGTTCAGGCCACCAACCAGCTTGAGCAGCTGCAGGTTGCCGCCGATGATCTGCAACACGTTGTTGAAGTCGTGGGCGACGCCGCCGGTGAGCTGGCCGATCGCCTCCATCTTCTGCGCCTGGTGCAGGGCCGACTGGCTGGCGGCGAGTTCTTCCTGGCTGCGGCGCAGCGAGACGAAGGCCTCGTCGCGCTCGCGCCGGGCGACGCAGGCCGCGCTGTGGTACTGCACGCGCGCGACCAGCTCGCGCGGGTCCGGCCACTTGACCATGTAGTCGTTGGCGCCGGCGGCAAAGGCGCGCGCCTTGATCTCGGGATCGTCCTCGGACGAGAGCAGGATGACGGGGATGTGTTCGGTGTCGCGGTTGGCGCGCAGCAGGCGCGTGACCTCGAAGCCGTCGAGTTCGGGCATGCGCAGGTCGACCAGCACCACGGTCGCGCCGATCTCGAGCGCCAGCTCGGCCGCGCGCCGCGGGCTCGACTCGTAGCGCAGCACGTGCTTCACGCAGGTCGAGAGCCCATGCTCGATGATCTGCTGGGCGAAAGGCTCGTCGTCGATCAAGAGGATGGAGCAGTTGCTGGATTCGTCTTCGATCATCGCACTACACCTTATCTGCTGTCAGGATCCCCGTCGTTCTACTTGCTTTTTGGGAAGCATTGATTCTACACCAATGTGTCTTGCCAAGCTCGTCAAAATCGACAATTGTGCGGAGCAGCACTTGTACCGGCAAAAAGCGCCATCACATTCCATTGACTATGTTTTCGAGCGGCGAGGAATGCATGACAGACCCGGTATGCCCCTTGTGCGGACGCGCGCTCGGCACGGTGAACATCGACCGCCACCACCTCGTACCGAAGACCTTCAAGGGCAAGGAGCAGTTTCCCATCCATAAGATCTGCCACCGCAAGATCCACTCCGCGTTCACCGAACGCGAACTCCTGCGCACCTATCACACCTGGGAGGCCTTGCGCAGCCACGAGGAAATCCGCGCTTTCATCGCCTGGGTCGCGAAAAAGCCTCCTGAGTTCTATACCCGTACCTTTACCTCGAACGCGAAGAAACGCAAGTAGAAAATTTTCAAGCGTTGTTGACTTGACAAATTTGACGAAATTACTCCATGCTGGGCGGTCTCTTCTACAGGACCGCCCATGGATTTCGCCGACTACCTGCAACACGACGCCACCGCGCTGGCGCACTGCGTCGCCCGGGGCGATGTGACCCCGGGCGAGCTGCTCGCCCTCGCGCTGGCGCGCAACGCCGCCGTCCACGGCCGGATCAACGCCGTCTGCCGCCTGCTCGAGCCGCAGGCGCGCGCCCAACTAAACGGCGCCCTCGCGGGCCCCCTGGCCGGCGTGCCTTTCCTGATCAAGGACGGCGTGCAGGACTATGCCGGCGTGCCGACCAGCTTCGGCAGCCGCTCCATGCTCGGCTACGTGCCGACCGAACACGCGGCCGTGGTGCGGCGCTACCTGGACGCCGGCCTGGTCGTGTTCGGCAAGACCAACCTGCCCGAGTTCGCCCTGAAAGCGGTCACCGACCCGCAGCTCCATGGACGCAGCAGCAATCCCTGGGACCTCGGCCGTACCCCGGGCGGCTCGAGCGGCGGCGCGGCGGCCGCGGTGGCGGCCGGCATCGTTCCCATGGCAGCCGGCAACGACGGCGGCGGCTCGATCCGCATCCCGGCCGCCTGCTGCGGCCTGTTCGGGCTGCGCCCTTCGCGCGGTCGGGTGTCATCTAGCCCGGCGATCGGCGAAGTCTGGTTCGGCGCCTCCAGCGAAGGCGTGCTCTCGCGCAGCGTGCGCGACTCGGCCCTGGCGCTCGATATCCTGCAGGGGCCCGAACCGGGCGACCCGTTCGACATCGCCCCGCCCGCCGGCTCGTACGTGGAACTGATGCGGCGCGATCCCGGCAAGCTGCGCATCGGCTTTTCCACCGTGTCGCCGATCGGCACCGAGGTGCATCCGGAAGCGGTGGCGGCGGTGCAGCGCACGGCGACGCTGCTGCGCGGGCTCGGCCACGAGGTCGAGGAAGCCGCCCCGCAGGTGGACGGCATGGCGCTGGCCGAGAGCTTCCTGCACATCTATTTCGGCCAGGTGCCGGCCATGGTCGCGCGCGGCCGCGCCCTGGGCGCCAAGTCCGGGGACGTGGAGCTGATGAGCCGCCTGCTGGTGACGCTCGGCAGCGCGATGCCGGCTTCCCGCCTGACGGCCCAGCTGGCGAAGTGGAACGACTTCAGCCGCGACCTGGCACGCTTCCATGCACGCTACGACATGCTGCTCACGCCGACCCTGGCCGCCCCGCCACTGCGCCACGGCGAAGGCGATCCGCCGCGGGCCGAGCAGTTCGTGCTCGACCTGCTGCAGCGTACCGGCATCTTGGGGATGCTGGCGCGCCTGGGGCTGCTGGAGGGCACGGTCAACCGCATCGCGCGCGACAGCCTGCGCTTCGTGCCCTTCACCCAGCTGGCCAACCTGACCGGCACGCCGGCGATGTCGGTGCCGCTGCACTGGACCGCCGAGGGCCTGCCGCTGGGGGTGCAGTTCGTGGCGAAGTTCGGGGCCGAGGACCGGTTGCTGCAATTGGCGCACCAGCTCGAGCAGGCTGCGCCGTGGTTCGACAGGCTGTCGCCGCTGGCGCGGGAAGGAATGGCGCAAGGCGGGACGGTTCCCGCCACCGCCGGCGCTTGAAGGCACACGGGTTTTCGTAGGGTGGACACCCGTGTCCACGCGGTCGCACGCGTGCATGTCGAAACGCGCGCCAACGAAAAAGGCCGATGATCATCGCTTGTTGCGAGATCATCGGCCTCGTTGTTTCGGGTGCCGTACCGCGTGGACACAGGTGTCCACCCTACAAAAGCCGTTATATTCAGGCGTTAACGCCGAACCCTCAGCCGATCAGGCTCGCGATCGCATCGCCCACTTCGACGGTCTTCGCCGCCCCGCCCAGGTCACCGGTCCGCGGTCCGGCGCGCAGTACCTGCTCGATCGCCGCCACGATGGCGTCGTGCGCCTCGCGCAGCCCGGCCGGCGCATCCGGCGCCTCGCCCAGGAAGCCGAGCATCATGGCGCCCGACCAGATCATCGCGATCGGGTTGGCGATGCCCTGGCCCGCGATGTCCGGCGCCGAGCCGTGCACCGGTTCGAACAGCGAGGGGAAAGTGCGGTCGGGGTTCAGGTTGCCCGAGGGCGCGAGGCCGATCGTGCCGGTGCAGGCCGGGCCCAGGTCGGAAAGGATGTCGCCGAACAGGTTCGAGGCCACCACCACGTCGAAGCGCTGCGGCTGCAGCACGAAGCGCGCGGTCAGGATGTCGATGTGCTGCTTGTCGACCGTGACTTCCGGATAGCCGGCGCCGACGGCGTCGGCGCGGCCGTCCCACCACGGCATGCTGATCGCGATGCCGTTCGACTTGGTCGCCACCGTCAGGTGCTTGCGTTCGCGCGACCGGGCGAGCTCGAAGGCGTACTTCAGCACGCGGTCGGCGCCATGGCGGCTGAACACCGATTCCTGGATCACCACTTCGCGCTCGGTCCCGGGGAACATGATGCCGCCCAGGTTGGTGTACTCGCCTTCGGTGTTCTCGCGCACCACGTAGAAGTCGATGTCGCCGGGCTTGCGGTTGGCCAGCGGGCAAGGCACGCCCTCGAACAGGCGCACCGGTCGCAGGTTGATGTACTGGTCGAACTCGCGCCGGAACTTCAGCAGCGAGCCCCACAGCGAGATGTGGTCCGGCACCGTGGCGGGCCAGCCGACCGCGCCGAAATAGATCGCGTCCATGCCGGCGAGCTGCTCCTTCCAGTCCGGCGGCATCATCTCGCCGGTCTTCAGGTAGTAATCGCAGCTCGCCCATTCGAACTGGGTGAACTCGAGGTCGAGATTGAAGCGCCTGGCGGCTGCTTCCAGGACTTTGAGGCCTTCCAGCAGGACTTCCTTGCCGATACCGTCGCCGGCGATCGCGGCGATCTTGAAACTGCGTGTCATGTGATGCTTCCCTTCGGTAGAAAGGAGGATCGTAGCAGCCTTTCCACAAAGGCGCAGATGAGCCGAAAAATGCCCCATAGAAACGAAAAAGGCCGCATCGTTCGATGCGGCCTTTCCGTGCACTTGGCTATATTCTGGCTCCCCGACCTGGACTCGAACCAGGGACCTGCGGATTAACAGTCCGTCGCTCTACCGACTGAGCTATCAGGGAATTGAGGCAATATTATAGCCGGCCGTTTCCGTTTTAGCCAGCCCCATTCGAAACAGGCCTGTCCCGCCCCTCCCGCGGCATGCTTTGCTATAGTCACGCCACCCTGGCCGCACGGCTTGACCACACTTCCATTCAGACCATGACTACTCCCCGCATTCTCGGCACTCCCCTTTCTCCTTCGGCCACCCGCGTGATGCTGCTCGGCTCCGGCGAACTCGGCAAGGAGGTCATCATCGCGCTGCAGCGCCTCGGCGTCGAGGTGGTGGCGGTCGACCGCTATCCGGACGCGCCCGGCCACCAGGTCGCGCACCGCGCCCACGTGATCGACATGACCGACGGCGCTGCGCTGGCCGCGCTGATCGAACAGGAACAGCCCGACCTCGTGATTCCCGAGATCGAGGCGATCGCCACCGACAAGCTGGCCGAGCTGGAAGCGGCAGGCGCGATCACCTGCATCCCGACCGCGCGCGCGGCCCAACTGACCATGAACCGCGAAGGCATCCGCCGCCTCGCGGCCGAGGAACTTGGCCTGCCGACCTCGCCCTACCGCTTCGCCAGCAACCTGGCCGAGCTGGAAGCGGCCTGCGCCGCCGTCGGCTTTCCCTGCGTCGTGAAACCGGTGATGTCCTCGTCCGGCAAGGGCCAGTCGAAACTCGACAGCGAAGCCGACGTGCGCGCCGCCTGGGACTATGCCGCCGCCGGCGGGCGGGTCGACAGCGGGCGCGTGATCGCCGAAGGCTTCATCGACTTCGACTACGAGATCACCCTGCTCACCGTGCGTTCGCTGGGCGCCAATGGCCAGGTCGAAACGGGCTTCTGCGATCCGATCGGCCACAAGCAGGTGCAGGGCGACTACGTCGAATCCTGGCAGCCGCATCCGATGAGCGCGCTGGCCCTGCAGCGCTCGCGCGAGATCGCCGAGAAAGTGACGGGCAACCTGGGCGGCCTGGGCGTGTTCGGCGTCGAGCTCTTCGTCAAGGGCGACATGGTCTGGTTCTCGGAAGTGAGCCCGCGTCCGCACGACACCGGCATGGTGACCATGGCCACCCAGCTGCAGAGCGAATTCGAGCTGCACGCCAAGGCCGTGCTGGGCCTGCCGGTGAACACGGCGCTGCGCACGCCGGGCGCCTCCGCCGTCATCTACGGCCAGCTCGACGAGAAAGGCATCGCTTTCGAAGGCGTGGCCGAGGCGCTGCGCGTGCCGGGCGCCGACATCCGCCTGTTCGGCAAGCCGGAATCGTTTGCGCGCCGGCGCATGGGCGTGGCGCTGGCGGCCGCGAACGATGTCGAGACCGCACGCGCGCGGGCACTGGAAGCGGCCGGCAAGGTCAAGCCGGTATCGGGCCGCAAATAGGCAACAGGAGTCGCGGGCGCTATTGCGATCCGCACGCAGTTTGCAAGGCGCCGGCCGGCCAGGCCCGCGCCTTCACCTCCCCCCGCCATCTCCGACTCTCCCACTTCCTGCAATCCGATTCCACCTCTGGAAGCAGACCGACAAGCCTGTAGGCGCAAGCCTTATACCAGATGCCGCCCAGGTGCGATGTAATAGTCGTAAAGACACGCACCATCCGCATGGCGCGGATTCTCATGCGTTGGCGACAGGTTTTGGGCAAGGTGATGAAGTGGATTTCAAGTTGAAGAAGATGATGGAGATGGTCGGACCATCGGCGGCACTGGCCTATGCGGCGTGGCGGCTCATGCAGCTGCTCGAGCAGCGCCACGACGCCGCATGCACGCGCTACCGCGAACTGGTCGAGGCCTTCCGCCAGGGCGCCGCGGGCGACATCGGCCTCTGCCGCACGCGCACGATGCATGTGCTGAACGCGACGAACATCGGCATGATGGCGGCCTTCCTGCTGCTGCTCTCGCTCACGATCAGCACCCTGGACGCCGTGTTCAAGGCCGACTGGCTGAAACTGTTCGGCGCGCCGCTCAACATGCTCAGGCTGCTGCTCGTGATTCCGGCCGCCATCCTGGTTATCGTGGACAACACGATGACCAGGAAGCGGCAGGGCGCCGGGCTGGGCGACCTGGGCGGGCGCAATGGTCAGCAGCAAGCCGGAGCACCACTGCACAGTCCGGAACGACGACGCGCGCGAGCGCCGCACGGACAGTGCGCTCCTGCGGGACAGTAAACGGCAGAGCCCTGTAGATCGCCAAAAACAAAAAGGGCCGCAGCTTGCGCATGCGGCCCTTCTCTTGTTCTGGCTCCCCGACCTGGACTCGAACCAGGGACCTGCGGATTAACAGTCCGTCGCTCTACCGACTGAGCTATCAGGGAATGGATGACGCGAATTATAACTGCTCAGCGGCATTACGCAAAGGGCTGCGCGTGAATTCATGCATGCAAGACTGCAGCCTCGACTGTAGGGTGGGCACCCCGTGCCCACGCGTTACGTGTGCTTCCTTGCACCTGCTGCAGGGAATCGTCGCCCACCAGCGCCAAACGGAGTCACGTACTGCGAGGTAATCGGCTACATCGCGGGCGATATGTCCCGGCTAGCGACTCATGGATACGTGCGCAACGCGTGGGCACGGCGTGCCCACCCTACAGTTGGGGCCGCTAGCTAGGACAGGCGATGAGGGCCACCCTGACTAGTCCTAAAATAGGTTGACAGTTGTACTGACCAAAATAGTTGGTACTTCCACCATCTCATGGCGCCCGATGAACCTCATCGGGCGTTTTGTATTTCAGCGCCTGATGCGGCCGCTCGTGGTTATAGATGGCTACGGACTGCTTCACCATGCGCCTGGCTTCAGCCAGATCCTGGGGGCGTTGCAACAGAAATTCAGTCTTCAATATTCCGTTGATTCGCTCGGCCAGCGCGTTTTGGTAGCAGTCATAGCCGTCAGTCATTGAACAGGTGATGCCATGCTTTGCATGCAACTCCTGATACGCGCTGGCGCAATATTGAATTCCACGATCCGAATGATGAATCAGCGGCAGGTCGCTTTGGCGCGAGCGCAAGGCCATCTTGAGCGCTTGGGCAACCTCTTCGGTCTGCAAGCTAGCATGCACGTGATAGCCAACGATCTTGCGTGAGTAAGCGTCGGTGACAAGGCTCAGGTAGACGCATTGCTGGCGCGTCGGCACGTAGGTAATGTCAGCTACCCATACCTGTTCGGAGCGAGTAGCGCTGCATGTGTTTGTCCCAGGTTTGAGCAAGTTGGGATGCTTGTAAAACCGGTGAAAGCTGTCTGTCGTCTTGTGATAGGCACGCGCCATCGGAACGAGCAAGTGCGCTCGCTTGAGCGTGGCAAACATGCCATCTCGTCCCAGCTTGATGTTCTTGGCGACCAAACGCCCGTGTAGCAGGTGATGAAGCTTGCGCACGCCAATGCGCGGCTGTCTTCGCCGCACCTCCCGTACCAGCTCCACGACCTTCTCATCGCGTTCATGAAGCGCTGCTTCTGCCTTGATCTGCTGATAGTACGCCTGGCGGCTCCAGCCCATGAATCTACATGCTTTGGCGAGACTCAAACCGGCTACCTGCCTTTGCTCGATGACTCGCCGGAATGCTTTTTTGGCAGCTTGACCCCGTATTCCTTGCGGATCACTTCCAGCATCGCTTCGAATAACTGGGCCTTCTGGTTTGCATCCTTGAGCTGCGTTTCCAGTTCCTTGATGCGCTGCTCGGGCGTCTGGGGTACGGTTGGCTTGCTCACGGGATCGCTCCTGTGCTGGTTCGGTCCTCGCAGACTACCCCAATCCTGTCGACCGTGCTTACGCAACCAGACCAGCACAGTTGAACGCCCCTGGATTCCGTAACGCTGCTGAGCTTGGTGGTACGTCAGCTGGCCTTTTTCTACCTCATCAACGACCGCCAGTTTAAAAGCCAGCGTGTAATCGCGCTGAGTGCGTCTCTTCCTCTCATCCATGTCAACACTCCTAAAAGTGTCAACCTATTGCAGGATGGGTCACCCAAAACAAAAAAGGAGTGCCGATTTCTCGACACTCCTTTTCATATTCTGGCTCCCCGACCTGGACTCGAACCAGGGACCTGCGGATTAACAGTCGGCGGGGCGGGACAGAAAGAACTTGTTAATCAATGACTTGCATCGCTTGCCAAGCGTGATAACCAATCGTATCCAAGGGGAGGATCGGTAATTTACAAGGAGCCGCGGCACAAATACGTCACATGGCAGTTCCGGCCTATCGCTATGCCAGCCGCGTTTGCCGCAACAGAGGCATAGCGTTGTGTTCTGCCGAACAACAGTGGACGCTTCCATAAGAGGCTGGCTCTCAACCAACTGTCGCCGGCAAGCTGCCTATCAACTTACACCCGCACTCTGTCTTGCAGCCTTCGACAGCTACAGGCACGCCGTTGACTGTAAACGTGCGATGGGCGGTAATGATTTTGTTCACGCCATGCGGTTTGCCGCCAGGGTAGTACTGCGGACAGTTGACTTCGTCACCAAGACGCGCAATTGCTCGCCCATGAATATCATGCGTGGGCGAGCCGCTGATTACGGTCCCGCCATGATCGGTTTTGTCGCCGACCGTGATTATTTTCAGAGACATATTTTTCTTTGCTGGGCCGATGACATCAGTAGGTCGGCGCGCCGTCCGGTTCAGGCTCAAGCGCGTCCTGGATGCCCTTCCAGTCGGGCAGTTCCGCAGGCGGGAGCGGCAACACTTTGTCAAGCCGCGTTAGCCGCAGGTCAGGGTTGATGTCAAGCGCGTCGGAGATTTGTTCATACCTTTCTGAACGTGCGGGATCGGGCAAGATCTCCAATGCCTTTAGCGCATTTTGTTCTTGCTTGTCGCGCAAACTCCAATCCTTGGTGTCAAACATCAGCATAAGTACCGCAGCTGAGCGTTGATGTCCGAGCCGCGTTCCCGCTTGATAGTACTCGATCGCTTTCGCAAAATTGTTGAAGACCTTGGCTGTGACTGCAAGATCGTACGCTGCAGGACCATGACCTTGCCTGTACGCGCACATCACCATCGCTTCCTCGACATCGTGGCGTTCGGCCTTCAGATAGGCGCCCGCCAGGGTCATCTGCGCTTCCGGACTGCCGAGTTCCGCCGCTTTCCGGTAATAGGCCCAGGCGATCTTCCCGTCCTGCACAGCACCGCCATAGCCATATTCGTGGGCGACACCGAGATCGTAGTATCCCCACGATTGGCCCGCTGCGACGGCTGAGCGGACGATCTCGACCGATTTGTCCGCGTCAGGATCGAGTACATGGTTGGAGTCGAGGGGGCCGAGACCGGATCGGTAGAAGTAGGCCATCAATGCGCGCGCGCCCCAGTCGCCCTGATTTGCGGCGGCCTGCACATCGTGCAGGATGCTGAGCGCCTCCTGGCGCGTCAGCTGCCACTCGATCTTGCTGCGCCACAGCTTGCGGGCGTTGATGTAAAGCCGGTAAGCGGCCGGATCGCGGGTTTTCGGCATCGAGTCCTTCCACCGGCCGCAAGTTGGAACCGGGCCGTTCACATCGAACGCCTGCAAGCCAGCGGGAATCGTATGCATCTTCACGTACTCCAGATGTTGTTGTAAGAAATAGGCACCGATCGCCAGGGCGACCGAAGCGGCGGCGATATAGATCCTGCGGTGGCTTGACGGTCGCATATCAGATCACCGGCGAACCGGGTTGCCTGTTCACATGGAACGTGGCGACCTGGCCCTTCAGGGGCTGGCGGTTCGCCATCGCTTTGCTGTTGTCTTCCATCACTGCGAGCCATTTATTGAATGTTCTTCCCATATCGCCAAACTGCGCCGGCCCTTCATCCTTGGTGCATTGGTGGAACAGCTTCTTGCGTAAGTCAAACGCGACATCCTTGGCCTGGCTGAGCAGATTGAGCTCGCTGTCCATCGCCATGCTGCGCACGTTCAGATTGGCAGACCCGACCGTGAATGCCGCGTCGTCGACGATCGCCACCTTGGAGTGGATATATGTCTCTTCATAGTCGTCTGGCGAGCGCGGCTTCGAGGCACCGCTCCACATCGACCCCATGAGCGCTTTGATGCCGCGCTTTTCCAATTCTTCCGCCGTAATCGGCATCTTCGTCTTGTCGCGCTTGGCCGCCTCCACCCTCTCGGCATGCTCGACGGCCATCGTGTCGCTGCGTCCGAGTTTCAGGGCGATCTCGTAGGTCGCCAGGTCCATGCCGTCCGCCTCAGGCGTCGAGGTCAGGATGAATACATAGATGGGCTTGGTATATCCTGCACCACGCAGCTTCTCGACGCACTTCGTCAGGTGGATCACCCAGTCCTCGTACTGGATGTACTGGTTCTGCAGGAAGATGTAATGCTGGGTGAGCCGGGTCAGGTTGGCATAGCACTCCTTGATCGACTTTTCCTTGGTCTCCGGGTAGGTGCGCATGAGCTGCGCGTCGTGCTGGCCACCGCGCAGGATGAAATCGGCGGCCTTGAGATGTTGCCTGCTTTGCGCAAGCGGTGGCACTTTCTCCGGCATTATGTTGACCGCCTTGGCCGCCGCGCGTGCCGCTTTACCCGCCAGGCGCAGCGGTGTCATCCAGAGTGCGTTGAACAAATCCGAGCCGCCCTTTTGGGATTCGGCCCACCCATAGCAGAAATTGTGATTGAGGTCGTGCAGGATCGGGCCGCGCACGCGCAGCGATACATCCTGGTAGGGCTTAGCGGTAAAGCCGTATTTCCTTTCGAATTCGATGAGGCGCTCAGCTCTTCGCCGTGACGCTTGTCCAGGTTGAAGCCGTTGCATTTGCCGGTCATACAGGTCTCGCGCTTCATCCATGGCGGCGTCCCACTGGCTAATCGCGTCAGCCGGGTTTTTCTTGTAGAGCGTCTCGCGCCGTGAGCACTGGAAGCGATGCTCGATCGTGTCCCAAAAGTCCGTTGTCGAGTTGTGCCCCATCACGTAGCCGATAGCGCGGTCCGGCGTCTCATAATCAATCAGGATCATCTTTTGGTGATGGGTGGGGTAAACGGCCCCAAGTACGCCTTTAGGGCCGACTTTGTATCGCTCACCCCAGAGCGCCGTCACCAGTAGCTCGAGCGCAACTTCACGCGTATGCAGCTCAATCGTCGGCACATTTCCTGCGATGATTTCATCGAACCATTCGCGGTTGTACCGGTCGTGCGTTTCGCCGAAATAGCCAGCATAGGCGCCGATCGTGGGAACGCGGCTGCCAAACAAGCCAGGGTTGTTCTTTTGCACAGCATAAGAGGCCGCATTGTCGTGCCAGAGCAGCAGACGCACCGTGACCGGGTCCTTTTCCCGGGTCGCTATCTGCTTAAGCAGGTCGCCATAGCGCGTACCGTCTTCGGCCCCGCCACCCCGGACCAGCACCATGCCAGGATCGAATCCCCAGGTAATGATGTCCACACTGCGCTGTGCCGCGAGAAGATCCTCGTGTATGTCTCTGAACACCTCCTCACCGCAGATAAGGGGTTTGAGCTCACACGCGTGCCGCGGCGGGTAGGTACCATGCTTGATCGTCCTGACCCACCAGGGGGAGGTCAGGCACTGGTAAGGACCTACTTCCTTGTTGTAGCAGAGCTTCTGTTTGTAGAGCCCTGCATTCTCGTCCATGCTCATTCGCGTCTTCTCCAAAACAAGCCGGTTGTATGGTCAGGTCCGATCCCTGGACCATGGGTTGGCGTCGATCCTGTCCTGGTCCAGGGATGCCACGTCCTCGGACAGGAACCCACCCGGGTTTTCATAGCCGTGATAGCCCACGCCCGCGTTGATCTCGGGCTGCTCGGCGTAAGCGCTCGGCTCGATATCGAAGGACTGGCCGGTCGGGAACTCCACCTTGTAGTTCGCCGTGGCCTCAAGTTCGTGCGCGAACCGGATGTTGCCCTTGTCGTCAACCTTTCCTTGCTCGACCAATGCGCCGTCCTTGAACAGCTTGAAGGGCATGCCGGCACCGGTCCTTCCGGCGGCTTCGGCGTGGCTGCCGAAGTGCAGCGCGGCGCGACCCTTGCGCAACACGTCGGCAACGGGCGGCATGGCGACGGCCATCTCCGCGTTTTTTGCATTGACCAGGCTGTGGTGCGCGGCATGCGCGACGAAGGTGCCGTTGGTGCCGTGTTCGATGCCGCCGGCGGCGAATTTCACGTAGCTGCCGCCGCCGTTGATGACGACTTCTTCCTTGGCGCTGATGGTGATCCGGTTGGCCGTGTGCGTGATGTCCAGCTTGGCCAGCAGCTTGATGTTGTCGGTGAGTGCCTGGACGTCGATGTCGCCGGCTGCGGCCACCATCTTCATGCCCGCCTTCTGGACGAACAGCCGGAAGGTCTGGCGGATGCTGGCGAAGAGATGCGTGCCGGCGGCCACGGACAGGCTTTTGCCGGTCGTGAGGGCCGTGTGGCGGTCGCTGGCGATATGGGTGTCGCCAGCGGTCGTTGTGGCGATGCCGGCGGGGCTGGCCAGCACCAGGTGTGGCTTGTTCAACTCGGGAAAGCCGCCGGCCTTCGACGCCGTCCCCTGGACCGCGTCGTTCTGCGCCCGCAGGAGGGACGCGACGGCGTCCTGGTTGTCGGCCGGTTCCTGCGCGCCGTTCTTGTGCGCGATCTCCGCCAGCAGTTGATGCTGTTCAGCGGCGTGGGTGAGGCGGCGCGTCGTCTCGGCCATGTCCTTGATCGGACCACGTGCCGCCTGCCGCGCCTCGGTCGTGATCAGGAGTCCCTTGGCGGCGCGCGCCACGCCGTGCCCGTCGGTGCGCAATTCCCAGCCTTCGCCGCGCGCGTCCTTGCGCCCGCTGGTGTCCTCGATGCGCGTGATGTGCCCGAGCGAGAGCTGGCTGCACTGGTGGTCGCTTTTGAGCTGCGCCTGGATCTGCTCCTTCGTGTCGTCCAGGACGAGGTGGTTGCCGCGCTTGCCGCCGCCAAGCTCGCGGCTGCGCAGGCCAGCAAGTGCTTGTTGTTTCGGCAGCGACCACGGCGGCATGTGCTTGCCGTTGTGGACGGCCCCGAGGATCAGCGGGTGGTCAATGTTCCCGTTGGCGTAGACGACGGTCACTTCCTCGCCCACGCGCGGCAAGCGGATCTGTCCGAATTCGTGGCCGGCGGCGGGCGTCATCACGCGGATCCATGGCGAGCTGTTCTCGTCATGCTTGCCCAGCCGGTCCCAGTGGAACTGCAGCTTGACCCGCCCGTAGCCGTCCGTGTGGATCTCGGCGCCGGCCGGGCCGACCACGGTGGCCGTGTGCAGCCCCGTGTAGATGCCGGGCTCGCTGTTGAAGCCGCAGCCGGGGCGCCAGCGGATGTCCTTGCGCACGCAGGTAAAACGGCTTTCGTAGTGCGAAGGCGCACCCGGGCCGGCCTGGTAGTTGTTGGTCGCCTCGTGGTCGACGGACAGGATCAGGTAGTCACGGTCGCCGATGCCGGGACGCGGTTCGGGATCGTACTCGAGCGAGCGCGGCTCGGCGCTGAAATGGCCGCCGAGCTTGAAGGTGCGGCCCGGCTGAACGCTTCGGTCGTTGCCGACGGCCTCGAAAGTCTGCGTGTCCTTGTCCTGTTCGACCATGCGCCGCGCCGCCAGCTGCTCGCCGTCGCTGCGCATGCGAAAGCCATATGCGCCGGTGTCCTCGTACACCTCGTAGGGGAAGATGTCGCCTTGCCGGTTAGCGGAATCGAAACTGGCGTGCTGCGCGCCCGGGTTCTTGTAGTCGGTGCTGACCAGGGTGGTCTTGCCCGAGCCTAGATGCCGGCTCGCCGTCCATTCGCGGATGCCGTCGTCCTCGAGCGAGCCGCTCTCGTCGTGAAAGGGGATGACATCCTCATCAATGTGGCGGGTAGCGTCGATCGGCTCGGCCAGGAAGCTCTTATCGGACAGCATGAGCTTGTGGCCATCGAAGCGGTGCTCGTACCAGTAATGCAGGCCGAGCGCTTCCCAGCGGCGGTGCAGGTGGTTGTAGTCGGTCTCGTTGTACTGGTTGGCCACCGTCAGGCGCGGGTCTTCCTCGAAGATGTGCATGTGCCAGTCGGCCTGGGGGTAGTGCTTCAGGGTTTCCTCGGTGATCTCGCGTACGCTTTTATGGTGGAAGGACACGCAATCCTTGCGCAGCCGGGTGAGTGCGAGCCAGGGTTCCAGCACCATCTCGAAGAAGGCGAAGCCGCCATCGCTGCGGAGAAAACGGAACCCGGTGACGTAGCCGTTGAAGTAGCGCAGCGACCCGTCCTGGCGCACCAGGGAGATGGTCACCATTTTTCCCATGACGATCTTCAGCGGGATGCGCGGGTCGTCCGACAGCACCTCGACGTCGAAGCGGTAGCCGCGCGAGACTTCCTCATGGGCGACCAGCTTGTTCGGGAGCAGGATGGCGGGCGGGCCGTCGTCGAACGGGAAGTCCAGCCGCATGAGGCGCTTGTGCTGCGATTGTCCGCTGAACGCTGACAGCGCGGCGCCGGCCGCGATTACCTGACTTTCGCCCATCAACCGCCTCCAATGACTGCTCAAGATGAAAAAATCCAACGGCTAAGTTACCTTGATGTCGCTGGAACGAAATTGACCAGAATCAATATGTTTCCCTGAGCCATGTCTACAGTTTCCTGGGTGTCTACTTCGAATCGATCACCAGACGGGCCTGACATGCTGAAAAACCTGAGACAACATGGGCCAGGACTGGCCCGAAACGATGCCGCCATCGCGGCTGAAAAGCAGCCGCCGCGGGAGCACAAACTGATCGACATCAGTCCGGCGGTGGACTGCAGTCGGGTGACGACGCTTCTCGGGCGGCCCTACCCGGTTCAGTTTCGTAACCAAGGCGCGATCGACGCCTGGACGCGCGCGCTCGGGAACACCGAGGTCTGGCGCCGCTGGCAAGATCCGGGCACGCTGTGCTGGCAGATCAGGAAGGAGATCCTCCGGCAGTTCGAACACGCACGTCCCGAGCGCCCGCTATCGGGGGCGATGGCCGAGATGCTCGCCGAGGACCTGCAAAGGCTCGCGGTCGAGATCAGCGTGAACCTGAAATACCATTTGCAGAAGGGGACGGTGATCGAGGCCACGCCGGCACTGGAAACGCTGCTGACGCACTCGGACGTGGATCTCAGCCTGCCGATGAGCATGGTGGCACCGCCTTACCGGGCCCAGTACCTGCGCTTTGGAGAAACGGCGATGCGCTACCTGAAGGTGCCGGTTGCACAGGCTGACGACCATTTCTTCGACGGGGTGTTCTGTTTCCTGACTCCGCCCGCCGAGCCTTGCGCCGCCGGGGAGCCGCGCTGGACGCTGGAACTCATCTTTGCCAGCAAGCGCCAGGATCTCTACAGAGGCCATGTATCGCTGCTCGGCGAGACCGACAGGGGGAGCACCACAGTAGGTGAATGGTTGACCAGGGTTCTTGGCGCTGTCAAAGAGCAGCGGGACGGGGAGTTCCATCGACGGATGCACGCCGCGGTCAGCTACGTGGTGAAGGTGTTCCTGTACATGGCATTGAAGCAGGCGCGCGTGACGGAGCACCGGGACCACGATGTGGCACTGCGCCGCGCCGCCGGCCTGGGCGAGCGCAAGCGCGCCAAACTCTTGCAGAGATCGGCTTCCCTGTACGACGGCATCATGGTTGGTCCCGAGTCCCTGCCGCCAAGCGCTCCGACTTGTGCGTCTGGCGGCAGCGTGACGCCGCATTGGCGCCGTGGGCACTTCCGGATGCAGCCTTATGGCGCCGGCAACCAGCAGCGTAAGCTCATCTTTGTCGCGCCAGTGCTGGTGCATGCGGAGCAGTTGCAGGGCGAGGTGCCCACGCCAAAATTCTACCGGGCCGGCGCTGGCGCAGTCACTGCGGCTTGATTCATGCCCACCCCCTGTGCCTGGCAGGGGGCGGGTAGCGGCAGGAGCAGCATGGACCTGATTTCGGGGCGGCTGGCAACGCCGTCCGTCCCGGTCAGGAACGTGCTCCAGCCAAGCCGGCGTGGCGTCGCCCTCGTGCTCAGGGTGAAGCGCTTGATGCAGGGAGGCGCCAGCAGCAGCCGTAGTTCGTAACGCACCGTTGGCGTCGCAAACAGGCTGGCCATCTCCGCCAGGGCGGCCAGCGCGTCCCCTCCGGGAAGAAACCCCGCTACCTGCGCTTCGTCGAGAGGGCCGATGTGCAGCCGGGCGCGCAGGTCGTGGCGCCACTGGCGCACGCCGAGCGCCGCACTGCCGCCAAGCGTCGGCGCCGTAACGCCGAGCGTACTGCGCCGGTTCAAGGGGATCGGTGCCCAGCAGCCGACGAACTGCTCCAGCTGGACCGGTAGGCCGAAGTGGGCGCTCAACACCTGTTCAACGGTGCTTGCCGCTACGGGCCGGGTTCTGAGCAGCCCTGAAAAGTAGGCCATCGTCTCCTGCTTCACCTGGCCGGCCAGGTGCGTGCGTCCGTTGGCGGCTGCCGATCTCACGCCCGCCATGGCGGTCAGCATTGGAAGCAGGCGGTCCTGGCCCTGGACGTCGAGGCTATGCTCGACCCGGTATTTGGCCCAGGCTTCATAGAACAGCCCGACCAGGCGGTTCGACAGCACGTCGAGGAGTTCGCGCTGACTCGCATCGCCGTCATGCGCCTTGCGGGCGACGATCCGCTCGGTGTCGTGCAGAGGAAGGGTGCCGCCCGCCCCCAGCAGCCCGATGAATGCCGGCGTGATCCGGATGCGTTTCAGTTCTCCCTTGCGCAGGGAGGCAAGAGGATCCGATACATCCGGCTCGACCTCGAGCGAATGCACTTCGCTGGCCGGGAACGAGAGGGACACGTTGTTCTGGAACCTGAGCACCTCGCGCATGGCACGCTCGTAGGGAACGCCGTGGCGCCGGAACTCGCGCAGCAGGAGGTTGAGCAGCTGCGTGAATTCGAACCGGTACGGCTCAATCAGCAGCAGGCCGATCACACTAGCGCCATGCGTCCGCTTCGTGGCTTGCATCGGAACAGTTCCTTTCCGCTTTGCTGAGACAGGATGATGAGTTCGACAAAGCTGTTCACTTGGATATACAGCGCGAAGAACTCGTCGAGGACCTGCACGAACAGGTGCAGTCCAGCGCCGGCATAGGCTTCTTCGTCGAGCGTGAGGCGGATCTCGGTGCCGTGTACCAGGGAAGAACCGCGCCTGTGGCGCATCCAGGCCGTGGTCTCGCTCTGCTCGAGGGCGACAATGCCGCCGATCTGGCGGCGCGAGACGGGCGAAGCCGCGAAATCGTACAGGGCCAGCATCTCCCGCAAGCCTTCCGCCCCTTCCATCACCAGCGAATGGTGGTTGAGCGCCAGATGCGAGATCAGGCGCCAATGCATGCCGGACGCGTTCGCCAGCCGGACCGGGCGGGTCGGCCTGCGCAACAGGCGGATCACGTTACTTTGCCCTGTCCCGGGAACGAACAGATCGCCATCAGCCGCGCCGATCTTGAGCGAGCATGGCAGGTCGCGGTTGGTGCAATTCAGATCGATGGAAAGGAAGTTACGTTCGATCTCCAGCGGCTCGCAGTCGGCATTGACGAGTGTGATCGATTTCTCATGACCCGGACTGCAGATGGCGAGCGTCTCGTCATGGCGCATCATCCAGTAGTGCCCCTTGCTCATGAGGCTCTCTTCACCATGCCGGAGCGAATAGAAGGGGCGGAATTCCGTGACGACCTTGCCGGCGCCGTTCTGGCGCACCATGTGCACCCGGTCGACCGAATACACTTCGTAAGCTTGCGGGTGGCTGCCATGCGCCAGAAGCGGGTAGTCGGCCGATAGCTGGCTATAGGTGACAGGAACGCCCGGTTGCCTGAACAGGTTGACCACCGGCGTGCAGCCGAGCAGGAGATGCTGTTTCGACAGGCTTGCCAGCATCCGCGCCTTGTCGCCTTCGGGACGGATGTCGGCGATCGCCAGGCGCAGCGTGAAGTGCGTGCGCCCGGCAGGGATGCGGCGGAGCAGCGCGGGGACGTCAATGTCGAAGAAGTTGAATTTCTCGGGAAAGGCGAAATACTCGGCGAGGAGACGGTACGCCGTGTGGGCGCGTGCTTCGAAGGGAATGAGCGCATCGTCATCAGCGAAACCGGCCGGCGTGACAGGAACGACCGGCAATCGCTCCCACGGCCCTTTCTCGTCCAGTTGCACGTAAGCGGCTCGGGTGTGCATGAAAAGGGTGTCGCGCAGCGCGGCGCAGAACGAAGCATCACCGTCGGCGTACAGGCGCATGATGGCAGTGGTTGCCGCACAGAGTGGCTCGCCCGGCCGCTCCGATGAGAACGTCAGCGTCAGCGTAGCGGTGACGCCCTCGGGCAGGCGAGTCGCGACCGGTGCGCAGACGGCCGTGTCGAAGCTCGCGTCAAGCAGCACGACAGGCGACGACTTGACATCGTAGGCAGTCTTGAACGTGCATGGAACGCCGGCTAGCTGTGCGGATTCGAGGAGCGTGCCACGGGGCATATCGGGCAGCGTCTCAGTTTCTTCATCTCCGCCTGGCGCACCCAGCACCCGCGCGATCGCGCACGACGGGAACGGTCGGAGGTAGTGGGGAAACAGGAGGTTGAGTAGCGCCTCGGTGAACTGCGGGTACGAATCGTCCAGGCGCTTCGCGACACGCGCGCTGAGCAAGGCGACGCCCTGGATCAGGCGTTCCACGTGCGGGTCGTTGCATGTGTCGCCGCCAAGCTGCAGTTGTGCCGCGACCTTGGGATAACGCTGCGCGTATTCCCGGCACAGCGACCTGAGGGCCACGAGCTCGCGCTCGTACTTCGTGAACAGTTCATCCATGGGATCGCTGTCTTTCGCTTTCTAGTCTGTGCCTTCGATCGAGTACTGCTGGAGGGACGGTCGAAACACGGCGTTGAATGACATCGATTCGGCCTGCGGCACGCTTTTGAGCCGGGCCGTGATAACGAAGTCGACGCGGTTGATCGCCCCCTGCCGTGGCCGCAGCGCTACCGCAACTTTGTGCAGGCGCGGCTCGTGGCGCTCGATCGCCAGGCGGACGGCCTTGCAGATTTCGTTCTGATCGGTGTCGCTACTCATGCACATGCCGGCGAAGTCGATCAGGCCGTAGTTGACGATGGACCTCGATACTTCCTGATAGGGCTTGAGCGACGCCGGAGACAGGGCCGAGCGGGTATTGAGGAGCGCCTGCAGGTCGCGCGTGATGCTGCGCATGGCTTCCTCCTCAGCCCGCGCGCGCGCTGCATGCTTGTTGCCGGACGCAGGTTCGCCATCGTTGTCAAGGCGGTCGAACAAGCCGCGGGTGAATCCTTGCATGGTGTTCTCCTCGACGAGGCCGGACGTGACCACGGCACACATTATTAAACCTTGTAGAAAGAAAATGTTGCGCCTTCGCAATAGAGCGGCACGGACGAAGTAATGGACTAAGAGAATGAGCAAGATCAACTACTGAACAGCCCCGTGAAGCCATGCTTTCAAGAATCTGTCTGTAGAAAAACTTTATTGGAGGAACTCATGAGCGTGGCATCCAAGATCATGTGGTCGGAGGGCCTGACGCTGGGGCCGCAGCACTTCCAGTGTCAGGACCTTTATCATGAGACGCGGCTCCAGCGAATGGCATCGGCCCTGAACCCGTACTTCTGGGGTGTATGCGCGGTGCAATGGAACCTGGATGGCCTGGCAAATAACTGGCTCGGTGCGAGCACAATGTCGGTCATCTTTCCGGACGGCGAAATTTACGAGGCGCCGACAGCCGACCTGTTGCCTGAGCCGGTCGACCTCTCGCGCCTGCCGGCGAACCTCGACACGTTTACGTTCTGCGCTGCGCTGGCCCTCGTCAAGCCGCACGGCGGTAATGCCAATGAGAACGGACGCTACGTGTGCCGCGACATTGAAACAGCAGATCTGTATAGCGAGGCACTGGCCATCGAGGTGCCGTTCCTGAAAAAGCAGGCGAGGCTAATCGCCCGCGCCGAGGCGAGCGGCCAGCACATCAGCGTTCCCGTGGTTCAAATCCGACGCGCGCCGCAAGGCGGGTTCGAGCTCGACCCGTCCTTTGTTCCACCCAGTATCACGATTGGCGCGGCACCTGCCCTCAGGGGAATGCTGGAAGGGCTGGTCAGCATCATGACCGCGAAAATCGAATCGCTCCAGCGCACGCATCGCAAGGCGAGCAACGAAGTGTACGAGGTCGGTGCGGGCGACATCTCCTCCTGGTGGATGCTCAATATCCTGAGTACCGCCAGCGCCCAACTGATGCACTGCGCCCGGTCCCCGGGACTTCATCCGGAAGCGATGTTTCGGCAGATGCTGGCCGCCGTGGGCGGCTTGATGACCTTTTCCGACCGCTTCAAGACAGCCGACTTGCCGGCCTACCGCCACGAAGCGCTGGGCGAGGTGTTCACGGAGCTCGATGGATTGTTGCGCGACCTGGTCGATACGGTGATTGGAACAAAATATTTCATCATCCCGCTGGTCACCGACGGGGGGAGGCGCGCATACTCGCAAGCGGTACTCGACCCGGCGAAGGTCACGCCACAGACGCAGTTGTGTCTGGCGGTCACCGCAGATATGCCAGGACTTGAGCTGGTGGCGATGGTGCCGATCCGGCTCAAGGTCGCCGCTCCTAACGACCTCGAGAGCATTGTCGGGTCGGCTTTGCCGGGCGTGCCGCTGGCGCACATGCCACAGGTTCCTCCTGCAATTCCGGTACGGCCCAACACCTACTATTTCTCGCTGTCGACGAAAAGCCCGCTCTATGAAAAGGCATTGAAAACAGGGTCCCTCGGAATCTACGCTCCGGACGGTATCCCGGGGCTGAAGATCGAGTTGATTGCAGTTACCTGATTCGGGCTGCGATTCGCGTCGACTGGTGTTTCATGCGTGCATGCTCCCGGGTGAATGCGTGAACTCATGCTGCCAACTGCTCCTGGTGCGCGTTTGAATGCCGGGACTGCTGAACCCAGCAATCAAGTCGCACAGGATAGCCTTTGCACGGAACAAAGGCCAGCTACGGCGCGGAATATGATCGCACGATACTAAACAACTATACATTCGGGCTTACTTTTCCTCTGCATCTGGCCTCTCAAATGGACAAAGTCCAGCTTAGAACCAGATGCCGGTTCCCATCAGCTTTGCATCTAGATGGCGAATTATCGCGATGAGAATCACAATGCCGACACTAGTACCGAACGCGAGAAGGGACAGCCTGCGTTTTCCTTGTTCTCTCAGCGCCAGGCCGGCATAAATCGTCAACGGTAGCAGCGCGAACATAATCAAAATATGGGCGACGTAATAGAGGTGAAGGTACAGATCGGCGGGCAGGATCGCCCAAAGCAGAAATATGATTGCTGGCACGCGAAGGTTAATCAAGAATCTGCGTTTCTGGTCGTCGGAGAAGGGCATGGTTTTCCTCTGGAAGTTGCTGGTTGAGTTCGATCGATTGCGCAAACTGCTGGGTATTGGACATGCGGACGGTGACAACGTTTCCGAAACATTTAGCATTTGCGCACGGCGTGAGCCGCGTTGCCGGTCGCGCGAAGAACCCAGAAAACCAGTCGCGAACGGGCCACTGTCCAGAAGCGCGCGCAGCCGGCCAGTCACCGGGATACTTCGTTGGCAGTCTGCATACCGCTGAACTGCGTTACCTCAAAAACCTTCCCGCGCAATGTGGTTTACTGATGAGTAATTCATGGTGGTCAGCCCACCCGCGAGAGCTCTCTCGTGTCTTTCTTCACAGAAAGCGTAGCTGTCGTTACCAGCATGAGCCGATATTTTCTTAATGCAAGCGTTGCGGATTTGGTATGTCTGCGACACGAAGCACAGTCAGTTATCTCGTCTGCGTGGATGCGCCTGCGTCCACTTCCTTATCTTCAGCAGCGGTAACGCGCGTCTGTCGTTACCTTTTCTATTGATCCTTAACGCGGCAGCGTTCGGTTAGCGGCGGCAGCCATGTGTACGGTTCGACACCGTCACGTGGCAAGCCGTCGCCAGCCTGGCGTTTGCTGCCTGATCGCGGGGTGCGTCCTGCATCCTCGCATTGGCATTCATCGGCGCTATCCGGCGCCAGTGATGCCTGTCTCGGCGAAGCCGTCAGCGCGCGGGTAGGCGTGCGCTGTGGGTACCGTTCGACACGGTCCCGCAGCGCTCGCACGTCTGCGCGCGCGGCCTTGCCACCAGTGCTGTTGTTCCCGTTGCCGTTGGCACGGGGGCGCCAGCAGCGTTGACCCTCCCTCCATGGCACCCGTGCAGCGTGCACCGCGTCGTCACTAGCGGCGCCGACTGCTAGTGACGACGCGGCTTCGGCGGCTTTTTCACTGTGCAGCTCGCTACAACTTCGGTGTGATGGGGGCGTGTGACGAAGGCTAGCCCTCACTGATCCTGCAGCTGATCTGGCTTTTCAAGAACGAGTACGCGAGTGCTCTCCATGGGCCCTGGGTTATTGGCCTGTCCGCTCGGCGGACAACAGCTCGTGCACGAGGTGCACTCCGCATGGAAACCGCGGGTTACCTGGTTTCTTGTCGCTTCGACGGCCGACACGCGCATGGTGATGCGCCCCTTTCGACACTGGGCTAACTGTCGACCGTTGCAGTGATCCCTGGAGGACATGCAACGGCTCCCAATCGCGATGCGGCGCGGGGAAAGAAGCAAAACATCCGCATAAACGGGGAGTGGTGTCCCCGCGGCCAAATTGACCTGCTACCGCTGCGGCGGTAATGGGCGGCCAAAAACACTTACCTGAAAACCCATACACCGCGCAGCAAAACGAAATAAACCATTTATCCGATTGAGGTGGATGCGATGCGTAATCTTGAATACCAATTCAACCGAATGTGCAGCCGCAATAAGGACGGTTCGTATGCAACCCAGGCAACGAGGCGACGCCTGTTTTCGATAATTGCACACGACACGGCGCAGCTCGGATATCGCAATCTCGAAATTGGCGGCCTCAAGCCGAAGCACGTTGAGGCCTTGGTCGCATACTGGAAAGAAAAGCAGCTGGCAATTGGCACCATTAAAAACCTGATGACGGCAATGCGATATTGGGCGCAGCACGTTGGAAAGGACAACGTCGTCAGCCGAAACAACAGCGACTATGGCATCGGGGACCGCACCTACGTGACCAATGTAAGCAAAGCCACGGTGGTAACAGATGACCAGCTGGCCGGGATAAAAGACCCGTACACGCGGATGTCCCTGCTACTCCAGCGTGAGTTCGGATTGAGGCGCGAGGAAAGTTTAAAGATGAGGCCCGAATGGGCCGACTGCGGTGACAGGCTGTGCCTCAAGGATTCCTGGACGAAAGGAGGCAAGGCGCGCGCGATACCTATCACAACCGAAGCACAGCGCGCGGCGCTGGACGCCGCGAAAGCACTTGCCGGGAAAGGTAGCCTAATCCCGAAAGGCATGTCTTACAAAGACCAGCTTGAGCGCTTCAAGGCGGCGTGCGCGCAGGCTGGCATCAAGCACGTGCATGGGCAGCGTCACCGCTTCGCCCAACAGCGCTACGAAGCGCTGACAGGGTGGAAGGCGCCTGCCTGCGGCGGTCCGACTTCGAAAATGCTCACCCCCGAGCAGAAAGCCCGCGACCGGGCCGTGCGGCTGCTGATTTCAAAAGAGCTCGGCCACGAGCGCGAGCAGATTACTGCGGTTTATCTCGGCCGCTAATAGACCATGAACACCCTCGACCTCAAGCAGGCGGCTGCCTTCCTCAGGATGCATCCCGAGGAAGTTCGGCGCCGCGCGAAGCTGGGACTGCTGCCAGGCGCCAAGCCTGGCAAGTCGTGGGTGTTCATTGAGGACGACCTGGCTGCGTGGCTGCGCGGCCAATACCTGCCGGCGGCGCCGCTGCCGTCGAAGATCGGAAAGGAACAGGCAACATGGCAATCTACAAGCGCGGCAAGACTTGGTGGATCGACTTCACCACGCCACGGGGAGAGCGCGTTAGACGCTCTGCTCAGACAGGCGACAGGATCGCGGCACAGGAACTCCACGACCGGCTGAAGGCCGAGGCCTGGCGCGTCCAGCAGCTGGGCGAGCGGCCCGCGTACACATGGGACGACGCGGGCTATCGGTGGCTGCAAGAGACAGCCCACAAGCGCACGCATGGCGACGACATCGCGAAGCTGGCCTGGTTGCAGCAGTTCCTGCGCGGCCGGCCACTGGCCGAAATCACGCGCGAGGAGATCGCGGCGATCGGCGAGCGCAAGAAGGCGGAAGCCAGCGGCGCGACGGCCAACCGTTACCTGTCCCTGATACGCGCGATCCTGCGCAAGGCTTGGCAGGAATGGGAGTGGATCGACCGGGCGCCGAAGTTGACGCTCTACCGGGAATCCAAGCGGCGGGTGCGATGGATCACCTCCGAACAGGCCAAGGTGCTGCTCGCCGAGCTGCCGGAGCACCAGCGTGACATCACCCTGTTCGCGCTGGCGACCGGACTGCGCCAAGCGAACGTGACGAAGCTCGAATGGCAGCAAGTTGACCTCGACCGGGGAACCTGCTGGATCGCCGGCGAGCAGGCAAAGGCGGGCGAGGATCTCCATGTGTCGCTGAACGATGTTGCGCGGGAGGTACTGCGGCGCCAACGCGGCAAACACGCCACGCGTGTCTTCACCTACATGGGAAGGCCGATCACACAAGTCAACACCAAAGCGTGGCGCAAGGCCCTGCAGCGGGCAGGTATCGAGAACTTCCGCTGGCACGACCTCAGACACACCTGGGCGAGCTGGCTGGTCCAGCACGGGACACCGCTGTATGACCTTCAGGAGATGGGCGGCTGGAAGTCGGCGACGATGGTGCGGCGCTACGCCCACCTGGCGCCGGCGCAGCTCGCGCAGCATGCGGCCGTCGTTGACGGCCTGCTTGCCACCAGCGCCCTGCCCCGGCTGGACGACCGAGGACGGAAACCGTGAACGCCTGACGCACATTAAGACGTGGGCATGCGGCCTGGGTATCGTAATGGAGCGAAGTGGTATACCGGAACAATCAAAATTACGGAATAAGGTGAAAACATGGGGCGCCCGGCAGCGATCACGTACGAGCAAGTGAAGGAATTCATGGACGAACGGCTGGCCGAAGGCGACAGGCCCACTATCGACCAGGCTTGGGAAGCGTTCGGCAAGAAGGGCAGCAAGGGAACGATCCACAAACTGGTGAAGCGCTATCACACCGAGTCGGAAGCGCAGAAGACACCTGCGAGCTTGCGGCTCCTGCCGCCAGCCTTGCAGGGTGCGATCCTGGCGTTCGCCGACCAGACGGCGCACGTGGCGCGCGAAGCGATGGCTGTCCAGCTGCTCGAGTACCAGCAGCATGCCGATGCCCTGGCCGAGGATAACGAGCGGCTGGAGGCCGACGTGACCCAGCGCGACGAGCAGCTGGAGCGCGCTACGGCCGACATGGTTGCGGTCGAACGCAAGATTGCGCTGCTTGAGTCGGAACTGGCCGGTGCGCGCGAGCAGATCGCCCAGGAGCGGGCCGCCGGGCAGCAGGCAACTACCATGCTCGCCAAAGTGGAGCAACGCTTGGAAGAGGCCGGGAAAGTGCACGACGAGCTGCGGCACGCGCGCGAAGAGTGCACAAGGGAGCGCAACGCACGCATTGAGGCCGAGCTGGCGTTGGCCGAGGTGAAAGCCCAGAAAGCGCTGCACGAGGAACGTGCCCAGGATATGGCGGCGTCGCTGGCGAGCGCCCGCGCTGCCTGTCAAAAGCTTGAGTCGCGCAACGCCGAACTGGACGCGCACCTGAAACGTGCAGAGCGTGAATGCGCTGATGCGCAGCGCGAGTTGGCAGTCCACTGCGCGGTGAGGGCGAAGCCAGCTGGGCGTGCGTCGAAGACAAGTAAGGCAGCTTCACAGGGAACGCTGGGGCTTGGTGGCGACGGAGCCGATCGCGCGCCTGGCTGATTTGCCTACTTTTCCATGCCGAAGCTGGTCACCGCCGATGTCGGCGCGCTCAGCGTGCGATCAGGTTCGCCCGGCAGCACCAAACGCCCGATGGCACGCGCGTATAATTTAAGCTAACCGTATCGTCAGAGGGGCAATCATGAGCTCGGATATGCGTCGCGCGCACTCTGGATCGATATCGCCTGTCCAATGCTCCCGGCGCATACCGCATGAGGGCATCGACGAGAGGAGCCTTGGCGGCTCCACCGCGCGTATCGTCGAGTTGTCCAGCACCCTCGGCTTGCCACCTCGCACGCTGCTTGGTTGTCTCGGTATCTCGCGCGCCAGGATGAACCGTCTGGCGCAAGCCAATCAACCGCCCTCGCTCCATGAGTCCGAACGCGTATTGGGCGTCGAGAACCTGATCTATCAAGTGCAAGCGATGGTCGCTGACGGTGCGCCTGGCAAGGCTGACGGCTTCAATGCGGCCCGTTGGCTCGGTCGCTGGATACTGAAGCCGTTGCCGGCACTGGGCAGACGTCTTCCGGCCAGCTATCTCCACACAATCGAAGGGCAGAAGTTCGTAGGAGGCCTGCTTGCGATGTATGCGAGTGGAGCGTACGCCTGATTTGACCGACGAGCGACCGGATCTGGCACCTAGCCGACTTGCCTTTCGGTCTTGTGAATCGCTCAAAACGATTGAGATTCAGCAGTCGGCGCCTGTGGCTAGCCGCCGTAGCTGAGTCAAACTGTTCCACGCGTCCCGGAGGCAGCGCCCAACCATCCGCTCGCTGGCGTGATCATGTCCTTTTGTCGCATTGGATCGTCTACGCCGTGGGCTTTGCGGTATATGTGCCGGTAATGTCCAGGAGTGTGCCGAATCCCTGTCCGGCGTGGGAGGCAAGCGTACTAAAGGTGTCTAGGTCGCCGCTCTACCGATGGGCCGGTTAGCCGGGGCTAGACGCTTGTCCTTGACTTGCGGAGCGGTGTTTGTGCTCCGAAGCGTGCGCGAGAGGCGGACGTCGGTACCGCTGGCCAGGCAGCTCACTCTTCCAGCAGCGAGCTTTCCCATCTGTCTACCCGGTCCTGCGTATCGTCGGGCTTGTAGCCGCGCCGGGCTGCCTCTTCCATGAGGCGGATCGCTTCCAGCGCATGCCCCCTGCGTTTTTCTTTGCGATCAGCGCCCCCGCCGCCATTGATATGCCAGTACGCCAGGCTGACTTGCGCTTCCATGTCCCCTTGTGCCGCGGCTTTCTGCAGCCATTGGATGCCAGGACTGTCCGCAGTCGCAGCGCGCGCTTGCGCATCGTCGATCAGGTACTTGCCGAGCATGCGCTGGCCGATCGGGTCACCTGCTGTGGCAGCCCGGCGCCACCACTCGATGGCAAGCTGCTCGCTCTCCTCGACACCATCACCCCGCGCATACCGCGAGGCAATAGCGAGACGTGCATGTAACAGAAGCCAGAGCGAAACCGTCGGCCATCCAGCGTTGCGCCAAGCCGGCCGGGATTACCAGATCAACAGGAATTCCACGTCGCCGCTGGTTTCGCACAATTCCTGGCGCCAGGAGCGAGGGTCGTTCACACTCGACCATGCCACTCCCGGTGGTGTCGAATGGCGGGCGGCAGTGAACTGCTCTTGCATGGCTACGACGACGCTGCCCGCCTGCGGCCAGCCACTGCTCGACACCTCGGCGATCTCGTTGCCGGCTGCGAGCTCCGCGGCCAGGGCCTTGCGCAACCCGGGCGGGAGGCGCAGGACCAGCGTCAGCCACGCCGGCGACGTCACCGGCTCCGGCCCGCTTTGTTCCAGCAGGGCGATCATCGCCGCGCGATCGCCGCCGAGCTTCTTGTGGTTCCACATGTGGGGTGGGCGGTACCCGAAGACTTGGGAATCACCATTGCAATTGGACTTCAAAGCATGCTTGTCGTTCATCGTGATCACGGCAGTATTAAGCATCGCGGACGACAGTCGGCGACAAAGCGGCACCGCGTCACGCGCCGGTTCACTTCCAGAAGCGCCACCATGGCCGGTGGGCGCGTATTTGCTGCTCGCAATCAGCCAATCCTTCCAGCGTGGCCTCGCGCTGCTTGTGATGCCATTCGTCGACCTGATCGAGGTGCTCGAGCTGTTCCAGTGCCAGCCGGTACAGGGGCAGTGCACGCTCGTGCTGGCCGGCTCGGCTCAGGCTCTTGGCGGCCATGCGTGTGGCCATGGGCCGGTTGGCGGCGCACAGTTCGGGCAGCACGGCTTCCAGGCGCGCCAGGGAGTCCGCCTCCTGGCTACTGCCGCTGCAGTACAGGGTTACGCTCAAGCATTCCCAATAATCGCCCGCATGTTTGGACCGTTCGCCCTCGTTGAGCGCGGCCCACCATTGATCAAGTCGCTCCCGCCAGACAGCGAGCTCCGGCCCGCGTTCCTGGCGATACAGGTACTTGACCACGTCGAGGATGTAGCCTGCCGCATTATGACGCGAGTAACCGTACTCGGCCGCGTAGTGCCAGAGCCGCTCGGCGGCGTCGACGAAGCCCGGTTCGTCCTCCAGTAGCAACAGGCAGTACATCAATCCCTCATAGTGTTCGGCGAAAGGACTCGCTTCGATGCCCTTGCGGTGCAGTGCGATAGCGCCATGGTAATTCGATGTGTGGATACGGTAATAGATCGCAAGGTTATTGCACAGCATGGAGTAGACATGCACGTCACCGTCGCGGTACATACCCCGTCCGGTTGCGAAAAATTGTTCGAACAGCGCCGCGCCGTGCTCGTAGTAACGGGCTGCCAGTGCATCCACGGCCTGTTGCGGCCAGTCGCTGCCGGGCGCAAGCTCGTCGCGCGTATCATTTTGCAGTAACACGGCGGTGGTGTAGCACCACCCGGCGCAGGCAATGTCCACGAACGGCATCTGGAGCGCTCGCTCCACGCCATGGAGCCGCATGCGGCAGAGCCAGATTTTCGGCACCACCGCAGACGTCGCCAGCGACGGGTCGCGCGCCGCCGATTCCAGTAGCGGCAGGGCGGCAGCGTCGTCGTGCGCACAGTCGGATAGATAGAGACCTTCGACCGCGTCGATGGCAGGCTGCGCCGCTCCCCCGGCACGCGCCAGCTGCAGGTAGGCCCTGAAGGAGTCGGCCGGGTCTTCCTGGCCAGCTACCCACCTGGTTTCCTCGACGGTGCTGGCCTTGGCGAGTAGCAGTGGCCAGTACGGGCTGCTCGCGTTGCTTCCGCTCCGCGTGCCATCCTCGGCCAGCTGCGCGAGCGCGACCCGGCAGGCGTGGTCGCCTGACGCGACTCGCTGGTTGAACACGCATTCGAACGCCAGCGCGGCTGCTTCTTTCTGCCGGGCGGCTTGGAGCAGCCAGTCCAGCACGAGTACGCTGAACGCATCATCTCCATTGTCACAGACAAGCGCGTAGCGACCGGCGCGCGCCACATCCAGCGCTTCGACAAGTGCCCCTTGCTGGTACAGTGCTCGCGCCTGGAGGCGCGCTGCGCGGATAGCGATGTCGCGACGCCCCGGCAGCGGCATCGTGTCGGTCGCCAGTGCATGCACCCGCTCGATGACGGTCGCCACGTTCTGCGGTATCAGGGTCACCAGGTTGTTGCCCAGATGCAGCCAGTCGTTCACATCCAGATCTTGCTCGGGCCCGGCATCCTGGAATGCCTGCAAAGCCTCGGCAGCGGAGGCCCGCGCATGTTCCTCCAGGCCTTCGCGCGCGTAACTGTGTGCGCGCCAGAGAGCCGTATTGCTCTTGTCGAAAGCGCGGTAGGAAGCGCGCTCTGCCTGCGCGCGCTGGTAAGCATGACGCCCTTCGGCGCAGCGCCGTTCCAGTTCGTAGTGGCCTGTGCGGCCGGCAAGCGAGCCAAGGTAGTCCCATGCTTCGTGCGACTGGACGTCGTGCGCCATGCTGCTCAGTAGTGTGAAGGCTGACTCGGCGGCGGGAAGAGCGCGCTCTGGGGTGTCGGCCAGCACCTGGGCCCGTGTCAGGGCAAGCGTCAACACGGTGTTATCGTACTCGTCGCGCGTCACGGTGTTCTGCACGGCCTCTCCATCCAGGTCCAGTACCTGCAAGGCGGCGTCAGGCTCGCCTGCATGACTCCACAGATTCGCGAGACGGCACACCCTTTCGAGTGTATCGGCACGAAACTGACGGCGCTGCATGGCAGCGCGCAAGTTGTTCTGAGTGAGGGACGATGCCAACCCGCTCTCGAGCTGCTGCTCGAGTGCTTCTTCGGTTTTGTCGAGGAACGCCTCCAGCGCATCGGCGCTAAGGGCGGATGAATTGGCGAGTATTGACATGAATGGCCCGTTGGAGTCTGCTGCCGGCGGGTGCCACAGCAATTAGAGTAGGCGCAACTGCGACAACTGTTAAGTCAACAAGACTGTCATGCAGTACGATCAGGGTAGCGTTTCCTTGCAGCATATTCGACGCACGAGGAGTCCTCCAGACATTGGTCAGACGCTCCCAAGAATTCCCAAAAACTCTTGGCCCGCACGCTCCAGGAAGCTGGGGACGAACGCCGGACGCACTACCAATCCAACCTGTTGCTATCGCTCCTAGTGTTCAAAATGATTGCGAGGCCGCGGAATCGAGTTTTAACAATCAGGTCATGAAGGTTTCCTACACTCCCGATGAGTTCAGCCACGGAAGACTTCATGAGCACGTCCTTCTCAAATCCTTCGAGCAGCAAGCCCTGCAGGGCCCAGTGCTCCGCTTTTCAGCGGTCCGCTGTCTCGCCCGGGCAGTTGCGAGTTGGTCGTTCAACCGGTGATGGCTAGCCCCAGTCTGCTGGCCAGCGCAGGCGGGGCGGTTGTCGTTCCCATAGGGGCGGGCTTGCGTGCCGCCCGCGAGAACGGGACCAACACTTACATAAAACGAAGCTTGAAATTCGAAAACCAGTACATCGCGTAACCGATTTGCAGTGCGATCGCCAAGCCGGTCACCCACAGCTGTATGTTGCGCTCGTATGGTAGAGCAATCCAGCACAAGCAGGACAGCGTGATGGCCACGAGGTAAAAAAACGATCCATACCACGGGCCGGCCAACACGAGCATAAAAGATCCAAAGCCGAACGCCGTGCCCGTCAGCAGTGAAAATATGGTAGCGCCCAACCATCCACTCGCTGGCCTGCCCGTGTCGTCTTGTCGCATTGGATCTTCCACGCTGTGTACTGACGGTAGATGTGCCACCAATGTCATGAACGCGCCGAATCCCAGTCCGGCGCTGAGGCAAGCGTACCGAAGGTTTCTAGGTCGCGCCTTCCACCGACGGGTGGTGTCCCGGGCAAAACGCTTGTCGTGGACCGGCGGCGCGGCGCGTGTGCTCCGAAACCTTCCTTTAGCTGGTGAAGGCCGGTGCTGCTGGCCACGTGGCTCACTCTTCCAGCAGCGAGCTTTTCCATTTGTCTACCCGGTCCTGCGTATCGCCGGGCTTGTAGCCGCGCCGGGCTGCCTCTTCCATGAGGCGGATCGCTTCCAGCGCATGCCCCCTGCGTTTTTCTTTGCGATCAGCGCCCCCGCCGCCATTGATATGCCAGTACGCCAGGCTGACTTGCGCTTCCATGTCCCCTTGTGCCGCGGCTTTCTGCAGCCATTGGATGCCAGGACTGTCCGCAGTCGCAGCGCGCGCTTGCGCATCGTCGATCAGGTACTTGCCGAGCATGCGCTGGCCGATCGGGTCACCTGCTGTGGCAGCCCGGCGCCACCACTCGATGGCAAGCTGCTCGCTCTCCTCGACACCATCACCCCGCGCATACCGCGAGGCGATAGCGAGCTGTGCGTCGATATCGCCGGCACGGGCGTGCTTCAGCTGAATCGCAGCTACCGCGCTGGCCTGTTTTGGCGGCACACCCCAAGGAAAATATTCAACGAGGTGCAGGGCATGGCCATTTTCGCCGAGCGCATCGGCATGCCGCCGCCATTTCTGGGCCGCTTTCGCATCGCGTGCTCCAGCCTTGCCTTCTTCGTACAGCTCGCTCAACTTCCGCATCGCGTATACATTATTCGCTTGCGCGCTCTTTTCATACCAGAACGCGGCTTTCGCGAAATCGGCTGGAACAGGGTCGCCGGCCGCATAGATCCCTCCCAGCGCCAGGGCTGCGTAAGACTCGCCCAGGTTTGCAGCCTTCGTGTACCAGTCGATGGCCCGGGTCATGTCCCAGTATTTTTCAGGCGCGGTCCCATGGCCTCCGCTGAACGGCTGCTCGTGGATTTCTCCCAGCCGCATCATCGCTCTCGGGTGTCCCTGCTGCGCAGCCTTTTTGAAGTAATGAATCGACTTGTCAAAGTCGACCCCATCATCCGTTTTCCCGATCATGAACTTCCAGCCCAGCAGATGCTGAGCATCGGCGTTGCCGCCATCGGCCGCGCGGGTCAGCCAGAAGGTTGCCCGGCTCTCGTCCGCCGGTACGTCGGCGCCGTTCACGTACAATTCATGAGCCGCCATTTGCGCCTGTGAATCGCCGCGTTCGGCCCGCGCCAGCAGCTGGACGGTCTGGGTATCTGGAAGGAGATCCTTGGGCACCCAGTTGTCGGCACTTTTCGGACTGCCGCCGCGCTTTCCCGGCGTACAGGTGTTTTTTCCAAAAGCGTCCCATATCCGGTTTTGCTCGCTAGTGCTCAACGCCTGAAAAGGCGCGCCACCGCCGACCGGAACCTTTGCCCGGAACTCGACGAAACTTGCGATTGCCTTGTTGCACAACTCAACAGGGGCCGGTTTCTTCGTCATTAAGCAACGCTTTTCGCTGGACGGCATGCGCAGACTGCCAAACAGCTGCATCCGCGCCTGTTTTGGTACTCCTTTCAACCGTTCCTGCATGAACGCCGTGTCCCAGTTCTGCGCCAGGCAGAGTTGGGACAAGTAGAGGTCTGCCGCGAAGCCGACCTGGGCGTGTGCACCGAGCGGGGACAGCAGAACTGTTGCGACGGCGATGCGGCGGGCAATATCGAATCCGGGAATGGAAATGTTCATGTCGTGGCTCCTCGAAGATCATCGTCGCACGAGAAAGCCTGGAGCACGACCGTACTTCGAAAACCTTTGCCGCCCATCAATTCACCTCGGTATGGGAGCGCAGCCCGAACCCAGTCATCCGTGAAGGGCCGGACGTCTTTATCGCGCAGGCGGTGGCCACGTATATGGACATGACCGTACGGGAGGCGCGGGCCAAACTGAACCGCCGCGCAGTTTGCCCACAGCGCAAGTGGAAGCGCGATAAGTAGAAACGGCGACCAGAACTAACGGTCCGGCGCCAAGCGATCTTCGGAATGCGCCATACGGGACCGGTGCAAAGGCCGCTGGCGGACAGCACGCACGCCAGAAGGTCCGGTGCATCCGCTGCCGTTTTTCGGCTGTCACGTGCTGCGTCCTCAAAGATACAATTGCAAGCCTGCACAGCAGCGGCAGCCAGCAGCAGCCTTGCCATACGCTGCTCCCGCCCCGGACGGGCAGCATCACGAGTCATCCAACCGGGGGCGCGCCGCGAGCACGCGTTCCACGTCTGCACGCAGGGCGCGGTGCTGCCGCTTGTCTAGATTGACGACGTCGTTGCCGAGTGAAAGGCGCCACGCGCTGCGCTTGTCCACGCCGTACCATCCGCCGCCGGTCAAGCCGGTTCCTGGCGGCAGATCGTCGAAATGGTAGTTCACGACGGTGAATGTCGCCGCGTCGGCACCGTCGATCCGCTCGTGTTCGTGAAACACCGCGTGGCGGTCGCGCACTATCGTGATCTCGGGAAGGGGGCCGCCGGTGGTCCTTGAGATGGCGGTAGGGATGTCGCTGCGCAAGGTGGCTGGGTCGGCGCCGGCCAGCACGTGGTGCTCGTACAGTACCCAGCGATCGTCAGTCACATAGCCGGGCAGGAGAGGTCGCAGCCGCGCCGGTTCGATCGGTGGCGACTGGGACGCCACTCGGCGCAAGCGGACGAACACGGCGGCGCCGTCGCTGAGGATCTGCCCGTCGAGAAAGGGGCGCATTCGGTCGAGGTCGACGGGGCCGTCAAGCTTGGTGAAGTGCTTATGCCGCCAGACTTTCGGCCGTGACCAGATCGGCAAGCAGGCGACCCCCGTCATGCAGGGGAAACCGGCAGCTTGGCGGTTTTCGGCTTCTTCCACCGCGTAGACCTCTCCCGCGATCGCCGCCAGCTCATACCGGCCGACCGTGCGGCTCTCGAATTTGTGCGAGCAGCTGGAAAATGGCTCGGCTATCTCCTCGCCAGCACTGTCCTCCCAGCGGGTGTAGCACGAGCGCTCAGGAAAATGGCAGTAGCCGAGCGCCAGCAGCGGCACGGCGATCGCCACGCATACACCAAACTTGCTCATAGCACGCTCCGGTAGTCGTTGTCTTGGGAACGATACCCATATCTATGTCGGCGAAGTTGACCAACGGCAAGCCCAACGTGACGCTCACGCAGGACCGCCGTGCAGCATGACGCTCCGGGGCAAACGCGTGGATTGTAGGCGGCATGCCTACCGTATTGGAGCTGCGTGCATGAAGATGCCGTGGTGGATTCTCGGCTCCTTTATAGACAGTGTGTACAACTCTTAGCAGACAGGCAAATACGTGCATCGGGACTGCTATCTAGCAACGAATTCACAACCTTCTCGCATGGCCGCGAATGATGGTCTTTGAAACGTCCGATGCAGAAACGTTCAAGCACGGCAATTGGTGAGGTTCTCGTCGTGGTAAGTCGCGGCGCGGCCGCGAACGCTAGCCATATTCCTGTCGCACTCCGCCTGAAAATCGATATTCGAACCGGCGGACACGGCCGACGCTGCCTGGCGGATTTTGGGAAACTGCAAGGTCACTGCGCAGTGTCCTCCGGCTTAGTTGGCACGCGAGGCACATGCGCCGCGCCGGGCGCCTCCCCCCCAGACCGTCGCTTCAATAGCGTGGACACCCCTATCGTCCCAAATCTATCTTGTCAATCCCGACGATAACGTCGTCTTGGGTGCGCACGCGCAACTGCGACACACCGGCGCTCCATAGACGCTGGCAGTGTCCGTGGCTCAGGTCTTCCCGAGCCGTTGGTGCTCCAAGGGCGGCCTCGACGTCGCCGACATGGCGACCGCCGAAGCGTTCCGGCTAGGTCCACAGCGTCCGGATCGACTGTTCCAACTGGCGGCTATCCGATCGGTCGCGTTGCTCGCGACAGTGCGACCGGTACACTGAGCTGAGGAGCAGGCCGACGATGTCGAAGGCGAATAGTCCCATATGGTCCTCCTTTTGTCGTTCGGGTGCTTTCGTTGCGCCGAGGATATGCCCTGCCACGCTTCCCGCCTTGATCGCTCGCATTCGGAGAGGCCGGCACCGTTTCTTCATCACGCGGCCGTGCTTGACCTGGTCGCAATGCTTCTCGGGCGTATCTTGTTGTGCTACCAGACCTTGGCCAGGGCACCGCGAACTTCTGTCTACTTTGGCTCGCGGCATCAATGCTGGCGTTATGTTGTCACGGCACAATGTCCTCGGCTGAGGGCCTACCGCGCAGGTCCGCCGGCAAGCAACATGGTCGACGTAGCAACTTTCGGGGGCAGTATACATGTGGAAGAACATAACGATCGCATTCCTGGCCGCCGTCGCAGGGCTGGCCCTGCAACTCCTGCTTGATCGAAACATTCATTCGCGCGGTCCGGAAGGGGCCGCGGCCAGCGCTGCCTGCGAGGTTGTTCTGGTCGACGGCGAGAGCGGCTGGTATGTAAACGAAAACCCGCCGGTGAGCAGCTGCGAAGACGCCATCACGGCGTCGCGAAGCTTCGGGACAGTCAGGCGCTATGGACGGGTCGGCGGCAGCGTGTACAGCCTGGACGACCGTAGCACGGAACAGGGAGGCATCGAGATGGCCGCGGTCGAGGGCGATGTGGTGCTCGAGCGCTTGCGCCCCCACCTCGGCGGCATGTATGCCAGCGACGGCACGGCGCTGTTCTACGGCGCGCGCCGAGTGGCTGTGGTCGCTCCTGCCATCGACGCGGCTCGCCTACGCCGGCTGGACAGGGACGCGGACGCGCCTTCCGGTTACGTGACCGATGGCCGCTGGGTCCTGTACGAGCACCATGTCCTCGTCGGTGCGGATCCTGCGAGTTTCGAACCGATTCCCCAGCCACCAGGAAGCGAGAAGGAAGATGCACGGTTCGGCGGGGAGCGGCAGCCAGTCCGATTCGGGCGTGATGCCAAGGCTGTCTACTTCGGCGCCCAGCGTGTCGATAGCGCCGATCCCCGCAGTTTTCAGCTCATCTACGTCAGCAACGATGCCGCCGCTGACCTGGACCGCGGATTCTGGGCGTTCGACAGCTCGTCCGCCTGGCACTTGTTCGATGGCGCGCTGCGCAAGCACCAGGGATACGAAGCGGCGGTGCTGCGCCAGCGTCTGGACGCGTTCCGTGCTCCATTGAGCGAGCGCCTGCCCTTCCTGCGTTATCTCGTGCTGCCAGCCTGTGCGCTTGCCATGCTGGCCATCGCCCTGTCCGTCACACGGCTGCAGCGACGGATACGGTCGCGCTACCAGCTGTCGCTGCTCAATTCCGCCGTCGCATTGCTGGCGGCGATCTACCTCGTCGTGCCCACCCTTCTGTTCTTGCTGCTGTCCAGCGTGGGTAAGGAGCCGGGCGACATTGCCGTTTCGCTCTTCTTTATGAGCGCGCTTGGCGCGGCCGCGTTCCTGCTCGGGATACGCAACTCCGACGCCATGGACCGCGTGAGCGCGGTTGGCACCACTGCCGTTCAGGTAGCTGTCTTGGCACTTGTGCTGGCAGGCGGGATGTTCCCTTCCTTATTGTTCTACGCGCTCAGTAATCGCCCGGGGGGCTGACCAAGGCACTTCCGGGATCGGTAATGGTGCAGCGCAGTGTTTGATAGGAGATCGGCTTTGTTGAGCAGATCGAGCGAAGGCCGAGCTGACGCAGTTTGTGGATGGTTTTATAACTAGCGTTGCACGAGGAACGTGCCCAGGATATTGCGGCGTCGCTGGCGAGCGCCCGCCCTGCCTGTCAAAAGCTTAAAAGCTTGAGACGCGCAACGCCGAACTGGACGCGCACCTGAAGCGTGCGGAGTGTAAACGCGCTGATGCGCAGCGCGAGTTAGCGATCCAATGCGCAGTGAAGGCTAAGCCGGCCGGACGCCCACCCAAGGCAGCTAAGGCGGCTCCTTCACAGGAGAAGTTGGGATTTGACGGCGACGGAGCTAAACGCGCAAGCAGCACGGCAAACCAGCCTTCCTCGTAGGGAGCGCACCGCTGCGCGCCGGCCTTGCGGCAGAGGCCCTTGAAGACTAAGCTTTACCTCGGCAAGCGTTGCAAGTGACAACTCAAAGGAGCTGGTTCATGTCACTTTACAAACGCGGAAGTACGTGGTGGATCGACTTCACCACATCAACAGGGGCGCGCATTAGGCGCTCTGCTGAAACGAGTAACAGGATCGAAGCGCAAGAGCTGCATGACCGCCTGAAGGCAGAACACTGGCGGGTACAGAAGTTGGGTGAAAGGCCCCGGCATACATGGGATGAGGCCGCGTCCAAGTGGCTGCAGGAGACTGCGCACAAACGCACTCACCAGGAAGACCTGGTCAAGCTGAACTGGCTGCGGCAATTCCTGGGCAACTGTGTGCTGGCTGAGATCACGCGTGACGACATCGCCGCGATCGGCGCGAGCAAGAGGGCCGAATCGAGCAACGCAACAGCAAACCGTTACCTTGCGCTGATCCGTGCGGTCTTGCGCAGGTCATGCCTTGAGTGGGAATGGATCGACAAGGTGCCCAAAGTGAGTACGTACCCGGAACCGAAGCGCCGTATTCGGTGGATCACGCCATTGCAAGCCAAGGAGTTGTTGAGCGCCCTGCCCGAGCACCAGCGAGACATCGTGCTGTTCGCGCTCGCGACCGGTCTGCGGCAGGGCAACGTCGTTGGTCTGCGCTGGTCACAGCTCGACCTCAAGCGCGGAACCGGGTGGATTCCGGCCGCCGAGGCCAAGGGCGGCGAGGATATCCACGTGTCGCTGAGCGACCTCGCCGTCAAGGTGCTGTTTCGCCAGCGTGGCAGGCACGACGATTTCGTGTTCACCTACCGGGGCAAGCCAATCGGCCAGGTCAACACACGCGCCTGGCGCGCGGCGCTGCGTCGGGCAGGCATCGATGACTTCCGCTGGCATGACTTGCGGCACACCTGGGCCAGCTGGCTCGTCCAGAACGGCACGCCGTTGTACGACCTTCAGGAGATGGGCGGCTGGAAATCACCCGAGATGGTGCGGCGGTATGCTCACCTCGCACCGGCTCAAATGGCTCGACACGCCGAGGTCGTTGGCGGCCTGCTGCACGTCACGATTACGGCACAGCGGGATGACACACGCACTACGCCAGAAATGAAAAAGGAGCTCATATCACTATGAGCTCCTCTTCGTATTCTGGCTCCCCGACCTGGACTCGAACCAGGGACCTGCGGATTAACAGTCCGTCGCTCTACCGACTGAGCTATCAGGGATTAGCTTGCTCTTCGATCAGAACTTGCGTTCAAGTTCGAAGAGCCAAGATTTTAGAGGACTTTGGCGATGGCGTCAACGACGAGATCGATGTTTTTCGAATTCAGCGCGGCAACGCAGATGCGGCCGGTGTCGACGGCGTAGATCGACTGCTCGCGCAGCCTGGCGACCTGCTCTTTCGTCAGGCCCGAATACGAGAACATGCCGACCTGCTCACGGACGAAGGCGAAGTCGCGGCCCGGGGCTTTCTCGGCCAGCTTCTGCACCAGCGCCTCGCGCATTTCCTTGATGCGCACGCGCATGCCGGCCAGCTCGTCTTCCCACATCTGGCGCAGTTCCGGCGTCGACAGGACGGTGGCGACGACCTTGCCGCCGTGGATCGGCGGGTTCGAGTAGTTGGTGCGCACCACGCGCTTCAGTTGCGACAGCAGGCGAGCGGCTTCCTCGCTGCTGGATGCGACCACCGACAGCGCGCCGACGCGCTCGCCGTACAGCGAGAAGGACTTCGAGAACGAGTTCGACACCAGCAGCGGGCCGCCGGCTTCCACGAAGCGGCGCACCACGGCGCCGTCTTCCGCGATGCCCGAGCCGAAGCCCTGGTAGGCCATGTCGAGGAAGGGGATCAGGCCGTTCGCCTGCACGGCCGCGATCACCTGGCCCCACTGCTCTTGCGTGAGGTCGGCGCCGGTCGGGTTGTGGCAGCAGGCGTGCAGCACCACGATGGAAGCTTGCGGCATCTTGTTCAGCGAGGCCAGCATGCCCTCGAAGTTCACGCCATGGGTGGCCGGGTCGTAGTAGGTGTAATTGTTGACGATGAAACCGGCCGATTCGAACAGGGCGCGGTGGTTCTCCCAGCTCGGGTCGCTGATGAAGACTTCCGACTCAGGCGAGAAACGCTTGAGGAAGTCGGCGCCCAGTTTCAGCGCGCCGGTGCCGCCCAGGGCCTGCACGGTGATCGCGCGCTTCTCTTGAATTACGGCGCTGTCGGCCCCAAATACGAGTTCCTGCACAGCCTTGTCGTACGCTGCCAGGCCGTCGATCGGCAGGTAGGTGCGCGGCGCCGGCTGCTCCATCAGCTTCGCTTCCGCTTTCTGCACGCACTGCAGCAGCGGCACCTTGCCATTATCGTCGTAGTAGACACCGACGCCCAGGTTGATCTTGGCCGGATTGGTGTCGGCGTTGAATGCTTCGGTGATGCCCAGGATTGGGTCGCGCGGGGCCATGTCGATGGCGCCGAAGAGGCTGGCGGAGGCTGAAGAAGTCATCGTGATAAACTGAGTTGTCGGTGGGTTCGCAGCAAATGTATAGACAGCGGCGCTGCAATAAAATCGATGTTGCAGTGCCGCAGGCGGATTCCCATTTTAGCAAAGGTCTGACAGCATGGCTGATGTATCTCTCGCGACCGGTCCTGAACCGACTGTGATCACCTACCCGAATTCTCCGTTCAAGCTGCACCAGCCCTTCCCGCCGGCCGGCGACCAGCCGACCGCGATCGACGCCCTGGTCGAGGGCATCGAGGACGGCCTGATGTACCAGACCCTGCTCGGGGTAACCGGTTCCGGCAAGACCTATACGATGGCCAATGTCATCGCCAGGGCTGGACGCCCGGCCATCGTGTTCGCGCCGAACAAGACCCTGGCGGCCCAGCTGTATGCGGAGTTCCGCGAGTTCTTCCCGCAGAACGCGGTCGAGTACTTCGTCTCCTACTACGACTACTACCAGCCGGAAGCCTATGTGCCCCAGCGCGACCTGTTCATCGAGAAGGACTCGTCGATCAACGAGCACATCGAGCAGATGCGCCTGTCGTGCACCAAGTCGCTGATGGAGCGGCGCGACGTCGTCATCGTCGCCACCGTGTCGGCGATCTACGGTATCGGTAACCCGAACGAATACCACAAGATGATCCTGACGCTGCGCCACAAGGACAAGGTGGCCCAGCGCGACATCATCGCGCGCCTGATCCAGATGCAGTACTCGCGCAACGAGATGGACTTCGGCCGCGGCACCTTCCGCGTGCGCGGCGACACCATCGACATCTTCCCGGCCGAGCACGCCGAGCTGGCGATCCGCGTCGAGATGTTCGACGACGAGATCGAGTCGCTGCAGCTGTTCGACCCGCTGACGGGCCGCGTGCGCCAGAAGATCCCGCGCTTCACGGTCTACCCGGGCTCGCACTACGTCACCCCGCGCTCGACGGTCCTGCGTGCGATCGAGTCGATCAAGGCCGAGCTGCGCGACCGCCTCGAATACTTCCGCAAGGAGAACAAGCTGATCGAGGAGCAGCGCCTCGAACAGCGCACCCGCTTCGACCTCGAGATGCTGGCCGAGATCGGTTTTACAAAAGGCATCGAGAACTACTCGCGCCACCTGTCGGGCTCGATGCCGGGCGAACCGCCGCCCACGCTGGTCGACTACCTGCCGAAGGATGCGCTGATGTTCATGGACGAGTCGCACGTGCTGGTCGGCCAGCTGTCCGCCATGTACAACGGCGACCGCTCGCGCAAGACGAACCTGGTCGACTACGGCTTCCGCCTGCCTTCGGCGCTGGACAACCGGCCGCTGAAGTTCGAGGAATTCGAAGGCAAGATGCGCCAGACGATCTTTGTCTCCGCGACGCCGGCGGACTACGAGAATTCGCATGCCGACAACGTCGTCGAGCAGGTGGTGCGTCCGACGGGTCTCGTCGACCCGCAGGTCATCGTACGCCCCGCCCTGTCGCAGGTCGACGACCTGATGAGCGAGATCAACGACCGCATCAAGAAGGACGAGCGCGTGCTGGTCACCACGCTGACCAAGCGCATGGCCGAGCAGCTGACCGAGTACCTGTCGGACCACGGCATCAAGGTGCGTTACCTGCACAGCGACATCGAGACCGTCGAGCGCGTGGAAATCCTGCGCGACCTGCGCCTGGGCACCTTCGACGTCCTGATCGGCATTAACCTGCTGCGCGAGGGCCTGGACCTGCCCGAGGTATCGCTGGTGGCGATCCTGGACGCCGACAAGGAAGGTTTCCTGCGTTCCGAGCGTTCTCTGATCCAGACCATCGGCCGCGCCGCGCGTAACCTGAACGGCGTGGCGATCCTGTACGCGGACCACATTACCGACTCGATGCGCCGCGCGATCGACGAAACCGAACGCCGTCGCGCCAAGCAGATCGCCTTCAACGAAGCCAACGGCATCACCCCGCGCGGGGTGCAGAAGAAGATCAAGGAGATGATCGACGGCGTCTACAGCAACGCCGCGCAGAAGGCCATGGCCGAGGGCGCGACCGGACTGGCCGAGGCGGAAGCAGCGGCCAAGGTCGAGGGCATGAGCGAGAAGCAGATCAGCAAGGAGATCAAGCGCCTCGAGAAGCTCATGGTCGACCACGCCAAGAACCTCGAGTTCGAGAAGGCGGCCCAGGTGCGCGACCAGCTACACGTGCTCAAGCAGCAGGCCTTCGGGGCGCCGGGGGCGGACAATGTGGTGTCGATGTTGGGCAAGTAAATCGACGAAGCAGAACGGCGCCGGTGGCGCCGTTTTTTATGGTTCCGACAGCTTCGCCTGTTATCAAAGGGTGAGACAGCGTGGGCACAGGTGCCCACCCTACGAAAAGCGGGATTGTAGGGTGGACACCTGTGTCCACGCTGTCTCGCCATCTGCTCAGACGCGCTGCCGAACTTGCCCCTAGCGCTTGAACATCCTCGGATCAAAACTGAAAGTCCGCGCAATGCTCAGCTTCACCCGGTCGTAGGCATGGTGCGCCGGATTGATCACGACGTTCACCCCCTCCCCCACGATCACCGAGGGTACGCGCATGTAGAGGTGCTCGCGCTTCTTGAGGAAGGCGGTGGCGCTGCCGCCGTCGTCGAGCGAGTCCCAGCCTTCAGGTAAATCTTCGGCCTTCACGTCCAGTCCGAGTTCCGGATCGTCCGGCAGGTCGATCGCGACCAGCACCAGCGGTTCCTCGTCGATCTCCTCGGTGTGCACGAATTTTTCCAGCACGGCCAGTTCCACCGTCATCGCCGCGTACAGCGCCGCTGGCCCTCGCTGTGCCAGTGGCCGCCGCTTTCGCGCGCGCCAGCGCAACTGCGGTCCAGGGCCGCCTTTTCGATTGCAATTCTCCAGGTTCTCATTGGTAGTGTCGCTTGGCCAAGTATGGGATCAGCATACAACGAGGGTCGAGGACGGCCGCGCACGGCTTGGGGCGCAAGCCCAAAAACAAGAAACGGCCCGCAGGCCGTTTCTTGTTTGAAGCCGGGCAGATTACTTCTGCTTGCGGCGGCGTGCTGCGCCACCCAGCATCAGGGCGCCCAGGCCCAGCAGGGCAACGCTGGTCGGTTCCGGAACCAGGGTGATGTTGCCGCCGGTCGCGGTGTACAGGAAGTCCTTGTAGCCGCCCATGATGATGCCGCCGAAGTAGGTGCCGAAGGTGCCTTCCTTGTAGCCCAGCGCGGTGAAGCGGCCGCTGAAGGTGTTGTTCGCAACCAGCATCAGTTCGCCGTACATTTCGACGAAGGACGGGCCGCCCGAGTCGCCGCCGCCGATGCCCGATTCGCGGTCGTTCGGCAGCACCGGGGTGCAGACGCCGAAGAAGTCGCAGAAGGTGTCGCGGCCTTCGCCGTCGAAGTCGGCGTAGTAGACTTCCTGGGCGCCGCCTTCGAAGCCCTCTTCGTCGTCGAGGTCGATCAGGTCGACGTAGTTTTCGCCGGTGCGCTTGATGCGGAAGCTCGGGCTCACATAGTAGCCGTTGACGCCGTCGCCCGAGGTGCCGTAGCCGGCCATGGTGATGTGGGTGCCGGCGTTGATCGGGTTCACGGCAACCTTGTAGATCTTGGCGCTGTCCGGTGCGTCCTGCGACAGGGTGATGACCGCGACGTCATCGTTCACGCAACCACGGCTGCCGTCCGGGCAGTTGTTGAAGCCCTGGTAGTCCTTGTGCACGGCGAAGGAGCTGGCGGTAACGATGGCGGTGCCGGCAGCGGTCGGCGCGCTGTTGAAGACCACGCGCACGTCGTTGCCCGGCTTGTTCAGGTCGACGTAGGAGCCGTTGCCGTTGGTGTCGACGCAGTGGCCGGCCGAGACCACCTGGCGCTTGCCCACCAGGGCGCCGGAGCAGATGTAGGACTGGCCGTCGTAACGGATGTTGATGCTGACCACACCCGAAAACTTCGATGCAGGGCTGTTCGGATCGACGTGTGCGTCCGGGGTATCCGGCAGTTTGCCCGAGGTGATGGCCGGGGTGATGACCGAACCCGGAGTGGCGGCGATCGAGCCTGCGTGGGCCGAGCCCATGCCGAACACAAAGCCAGCGGCGACTACACTACCTGCAATTTTCTTCAACGACAGATTCCGATTCAGCATTTTGTTTTCCTTTTAGTTGACTAATCTTTCACGGACGTCTCTTACCGTGCACAAACTGATTAGCAGAAACTATGCCAGAAGGAAAATAATGCATCGTTTCAATATGTTAGCTATATAACATTCGAAAAAAATGTCGTGATTGTAAGAACTTCCGACACCCAACAATGGGTGTCGTCCTGGCACGCCTTGCTGTTTATTTGACGTCGACCAGCTCGACGTCGAACATCAGGTTGGCGTTCGGCGGAATCGGACCGGCGCCGCGCGCGCCATAGCCCAGCTCCGAAGGAATGATCAGGGTGCGCTTGCCGCCCACCTTCATGCCGGCCACGCCTTCGTCCCAGCCCTTGATCACCGCGCCCATGCCGAGCGGAAAAGTGAAGGGGGCGCCGCCGACCGAGGTATCGAACTGCGGGCCGCGGCCCTTGGGCGATTGCGGCGAATACAGCCAGCCGGTGTACTTGACGGTGACGGTGTTGCCGGCCTTGGCCTGCTTGCCCTTGCCGACGACGGTGTCGATCTTTTGCAGCTGCATCTTTGCCGGGGCGGCCGGATTGGCGGGCGTGGCGGCGGGAGCAGCCCAGGCGCTGCCGGCGGACAGGATCAGGGCCAGGACCAGGCCAGGGGCGGAGACGTATCGATTCATGGTGTGACCTTCGTTGGGTTAATCTGCGCAGCACACCCTTGCCTTTCGGCATGGATGGGCTGTGCGGCAGTATTCCCTACTCAGGGGTTTCGCACAAGCTCAGCGTCTGGCCTGCTGCACCGATGCAAGAATTTCCGACACCAGGGCCAGGTCGGCAGGTTTCACGAGGTGATGGTCGAAGCCGGCCTCCTCGGCCAGGCGGCGGTCTTCCTGCTGGCCATAGCCGGTCAGGGCGACCAGCACCGCGCCGCGCAGCTCGGGGATCGCGCGCAGCTGGCGCGCCAGGGCGTAGCCGTCGGTATCGGGCAGGCCGATATCGAGCAGCATGACCTCCAGGAGCTCGCGGCGCGCCCGCTGCAGCGCGCCGTGGCCATCGTATTCGACCGCGACCGCATGGCCCTGCACCTCCAGCACCGTGGCCAGCATCTGGGCCGCATCCTGGTTGTCGTCGACCACCAGCACGCGCAGGGGCTGCTGGCTGGCATTCTCCGGGTCGGCTTCCTGCGCGCCGCCCGCGGCGGGCAGCGCGTCCAGGCGCGGCAGGCAGATCTCGAACTCGCTGCCCCGCCCCGGCGCCGCGCGGGCGTCGACCGTGCCGCCATGCAGGGCGACCAGGCTTTTCACCAGGGCCAGGCCGATGCCGAGCCCGCCCTGCGAGCGGTCCGGCGTGCGCTCGGCCTGGGTGAACAGCTCGAAAATATAAGGCAGCACGTCGGGCTCGATGCCGATGCCGTTGTCGGTCACCGTCACCGTGACGCGCTCGCCATGCGCCGCGACCCGCAGCGCGATCTGTCCGCCCGGCGGCGTGTACTTGGCGGCGTTGTTCAGGATGTTCGACAGCACCTGCACCAGGCGCGTGCGGTCGCCCAGCACGTGCACCGGTTCGCCCGACAGCTGCATGGTCAGCGCGTGGCGCTTGGACTCGATCAGCGGACGCACCTGCTCGACCGCGCCTGCCACCACCGCGTTCACGTCCAGCTCTTCCTTTTCGAGCGTGACCAGCCCACGAGTGACGCGCGACACGTCCAGCAGGTCGTTGACCAGGTCGGTCATGTGCTCGGCCTGGCGCGAGATGATCTCGCTGGCGTTGCGCACGCCCTTGGCGTCGAGGTGGCCGAGCTTCAGGAGGTGGGCCGCGGTCGTGATCGGCGCCAGCGGATTGCGCAGCTCGTGGGCCAGCATGGCCAGGAACTGGTCCTTCTGGCGGTTCGCCGCGCGCAGTTCGTCCTCGATCTGCTTGCGCAGGGTGACGTCGCTGCCCTCCACGAAGATTCCGACCACCTGGCCGGAAGGATCGCGGATCGGCTGGTAGATGAAGTCGATGTAGCGCAGCTCGAGCGGCGCGCCCGGCTCGCGCGCGACCTTCAGCGGCAGCGCATGGCCGACGAAAGGCTTGCCGCTGGCGTAGACCTGGTCGAGCAGCTCGAAGAAGCCCTGGCCCTCGACCTCGGGCAAGGCTTCGCGCGCGGTCTTGCCGACCAGGTTCGGGCGGCCGATCAGCTGGATATAACTTTTGTTTGTAATCTCAAACACATGTTGAGGGCCGCGCAGCACGGCAATGATGCCGGGCGCCTGCTCGAACAGGGTCACCAGGCGCTCGTTCTCTTGCTGGCGGTAGCGCTCGGCCAGCACCTGCCCGGTGACCTCGACACAGGCGCAATACACGCCGGCGACCATGCCGTTGTCGTCGCGCACCGGCGAATACGAGAAGGTGAACCAGGTCTGCTCGTCGAAGCCGTGCCTGTTCATCAGGAGCGGCAGCTTTTCCCAATAGGTGCCCTCTCCCGCCAGCGCACGGTCGACGATGGGACCGATGTCGTGCCAGATTTCTCCCCAGATCGCCTTGAAGGGCGCGCCGAGCGAGCGCGGGTGCTTGTCGCCCAGGATGTCGACATACGGATCGTTGTACAGGAAGCCGAGCTCCTCGCCCCAGGCCACGAACATCGGGAACTTCGAGTTCAGCATCAGGGCCACGACGGTACGCAGCGCCTGCGGCCATTGCGCAGGATGGCCGAGCGGCGAGCGCGACCAGTCGTGGGCGCGCATCATCGCACCGGTCTCGCCCCCGCCGCTGAGGAAGGCCAGCGCGCCGGTATCAGGCGCGCCGTCCTGGGTCGAAGGGGCTGGCGCCTCGGGACGGGATTCGTTCATGTCAGAGCGTCTGGACAAATTCGCGGATGCCGCCGAGCAGCATCTCGACCGACATCGCCGTCAGGATCAGGCCCATCAGGCGCTCGAAAGCGGTCATCACCTGCGGACCGAGTTTCTGCTGCAGGCGCTCGGCGCTCAGGAACACCGCCAGCCAGACCACGCCGACGGCCGCCAGCGCGGCGACGTGGATCATGGTCTCGGACACGCTGTCCGCGGTAAACAGCAGCACGGTCGCCAGCGCCGAGGGACCGGCCAGCGCGGGAATAGCCAGCGGCACGATGAAGGGCTCCCCGCCTTCGCTGCGCCCGAGCACGCCGTCGGGATGCGGGAAGATCATGCGGATCGCAATGATCAGCAGAATGACTGCGCCGCCGATGCGCAGCGCAATCGGGCTCAGGTGCAGGGCCGACAGGAAGTGCTGCCCGAAGAACATGAAGACCAGCAGCAGCAGGAAGGCGATCGCGCACTCGCGCACGACGATGCGCGGACGGCGATGGACGGGCGTTTCACGGAGGGCTGCGACGAACAAGGGAACGTTGCCGAATGGGTCAGTGACGAGGATCAGGAGGATGAAAGTCTGAAAAAAGCTCTGGGTCATGGTTGTTCTTGTTGTTTCGGTCCCGCGATCGAGGCGTGCGCCGCACGCGCGGCAATCTTAACCGATTTGCACGGAGGCTGTTGTTTCAATGACGTGCGGGAAATACAGGCTGCAGGAGATAAGAAAAGCAAAAAGACCAGGACGCCCCGGACGTCCTGGTCTTTTTTGTACATCACGCAGCGGCCGTCGGCCGCCTTGCGATTACTTCTCGAACTTCTTCAGCCACGCCGACAGCTGGTGCGGACGCAGGCCGTCGTAGTCCTCGAACGGCTGGTGGATCCACGGATTGTGCGGCAGGTCTTCCATGTGGTAGTCCGGCTTGAAGGCCGAGGTACCCTTGACCCAGAGGACGGCCGAGCGCACTTCGGTGACGTCCGGGTAGTTCGTCTGCAGGTGCTCGCGCACCTTCTGCAGGGTCACGCCGGAGTCGGCCAGGTCGTCGACCAGCAGGATCTTGCCCTGCAGCGGGCCCTTGGTCATCGTCATGTACTTGGCGATGTCGAGGTTGCCCTGCTTGGTGCCGGCTTCTTCACGGTAGGAGCTGGTCGACAGGATCGCCAGCGGCACGTCGAAGATGCGCGAGATCACGTCGCCCGGACGCACGCCGCCGCGCGCCAGGCACAGCACCATGTCGAACTTCCAGTTCGATTCGTAGACTTTCAGGGCCAGGCGCTCGACCAGGCGGTTGTACTCGTCCCACGAAACCCAGAGGTCCTTGTCGGTCGATGCGGGGGTATTCATTTCAGTCATTCCTATTATTGGAAGCTCGAAAAACCTGCTGCGCGTGCATTGTGGCGGGGCGCCTAGCCCTGCGATGCGCGCGATGGTTCTTCGAGGTCCCTATTATTTGTTTACGCTGCGAACGGATGACGCAGCACGATGGTTTCTTCGCGGTCCGGGCCGGTCGACACCATGTCGATCGGGATGCCGACCAGTTCTTCGATGCGCTTGATGTAGGCGCGGGCGTTGGCCGGCAGCTCTTCCATCGTCTTGGCGCCGACGGTCGACTCGCTCCAGCCCGGCATTTCCTCGTACACCGGCTGGCACAGCGCGGCTTCCTCGGCGCCGACCGGGAAGATGTCGACATCGCGGCCGTCGATCTTGTAGCCGGTGCACAGCTTCAGGCTTTCCAGGCCGTCGAGCACGTCGAGCTTGGTCAGGCACATGCCCGACACGCCGTTGATCTGGACCGAGCGGCGCAGCAGTGCGGCATCGAACCAGCCGCAGCGGCGGGCGCGGCCGGTGACGGTGCCGAACTCGTGGCCCACGCGCGAGAGGTGCTCGCCGACGCCCTGGTCGGTCGGCAGCTCGGCCGGGAACGGACCCGAACCGACGCGCGTCGTGTAGGCCTTGGTGATGCCCATGATGTAGTGCAGCATGCCCGGACCGACGCCGGCGCCGGCGGCGGCGTTACCTGCCACGCAGTTCGACGAGGTGACGAAGGGATAGGTGCCGTGGTCGACGTCGAGCAGCGAACCTTGCGCGCCTTCGAACAGCAGGTTGCCGCCGGCTTTGTGGGCGGCGTACAGGGCCGACGACACGTCGCCGACCATCGGACGCAGACGCGGGACGAGCGCCATGGCGTCATCGAAGGTCTGCTGGAAGTCGATCGCTTCGCCGCCCAGGTAGTTCACCAGCACGAAGTTGTGGTACTCGAGGTTTTCCTTGAGCTTCTCGGCAAATCGATCTGCATTCAACAGGTCGGCGATGCGGATGGCGCGGCGGGCGACCTTGTCCTCGTAGGCCGGGCCGATGCCCTTGCCGGTGGTGCCGATCTTGTTCTCGCCGCGCTTGGCTTCGCGCGCCTTGTCGATGGCGACGTGGTAGGGCAGGATGACCGGGCAGGCTTCCGAGATCTTCAGGCGCGAAGCGACTTCGACGCCGGCTGCCTGCAGCTTGTCGATCTCGCGCATCACGTCCGGAACCGAGACGACGACGCCGTTGCCGATGTAGCAGGCCACGCCTTCGCGCATGATGCCCGAGGGGATCAGCTGCAGCGCGGTTTTCTGGCCCTTGATGACCAGCGTATGGCCGGCGTTATGGCCGCCCTGGAAACGAACGACGCCGGCCGCATGGTCGGTCAGCCAGTCGACGATCTTACCCTTGCCCTCATCGCCCCACTGGGTGCCGATGACAACGACGTTCTTTGCCACGTTAGTATTTGACATCACTTAACCTAAGTTTTTGAGAATCCAATTTCCATCTTCGAGGACGAGCACGCGGTCGCACTCGAACTCGTCCTGAACATTTTCGTGACCCGGCATGGACTGGATCACGACTTCGCCTGCCTTGCGCAGGTCAGCGATTTTTTCGCGCAGCTCGGGCGCATTGCCCCAGGGGGCGCGGATCGAATGCTTGCGCTCCGCCGTCGGCAGCAGGCGCGCCAGCTCGCGCAGGTCGAGCGAGAAGCCGGTGGCCGGACGCGCGCGCCCGAAGGCTTCGCCCACGTGGTCGTAGCGGCCGCCCCGCGCCACCGCGTTCGGCAGGCCCGGCACGTAGAGCGCGAACATGGCGCCGCTTTCATACTGGTAGCCGCGCAGGTCGGCCAGGTCGATCGCCACTTGCGCACGGCCCAGGGCCGATGCCGCCAGCGCGGCCAGTTCGGCCAGCGCACGGGTGATGCCCGGCAGCGCCGGCAGGACCTCTTTGGCCTTGGCCAGCACCTCGACGTCGCCGTACAGGTTCGGCAGCGCGAGCAAGGCGTCGCGCGTCGCCTGCGCGTAGTCGCGGGTGATCTCTTCCAGGCCCGGGATGTCCTTGGCGCGCAGCAGCGCGGTGATCCGGGTTTCGTCGCGGCGCGCGGCAGCGTCCTCGGCCAGCAGCGCGCGCAGCACGCCGACGTGGGCCATGTCCAGGCGCACTTCGCTGAAGCCGGCCAGCGCGACCGAGGCCAGCGCCAGTTCCTGGATCTCGGCGTCGGCTTCCAGGCCGGCGTGGCCGTAGATCTCGGCGCCGATCTGGATCGGCTCGCGGGTGGCGTGCAGGCCCGATGGACGGGTGTGCAGCACGCTGCCGGCATAGCACAGGCGGGTGACGGAGGCGCGGTTGAGCAGGTGAGCGTCGATGCGCGCGACCTGAGTCGTCATGTCGGCGCGCAGGCCGAGCAGGCGGCCGGAGAGCTGGTCGATCAGCTTGAAGGTGCGCAGGTCGGTGTCCTGCCCGGCGCCGGCGAGAAGCGACTCGACGTACTCGAGCATCGGCGGCATCACCAGCTCGTAGCCGTACAGGCGGAAGGTGTCGAGCATCAGGCGGCGCAGATCCTCGATCTTGCGCGCTTCGGACGGCAAGACGTCGGCGATATTCTCGGGCAAAAGCCAGTTCGGCATGGGCGACAGCGTATGAATTGTTAAAGGTGAGGCAAGATGGCGTGCTCGCGCGATGCGAAGTCGGCGCCGAATCGGCAATTTTACCCGAAAATGCGGCGGGACAGGCAGTCGATGATGTCAGATCGGCTTGGCTGGTTGCCAAATGACGACTGGAAACGGGTTGTATAGGCCATTCATGGGGCGAATCGGGAGGGCCTACGCCATCGTTTTTACGTAGGGTGGGCGCCCCGTGCCCACGCGTGAACGATGAGCAGACGCAGCGCTCGACAGGCCAACGTAATGCATGCGTCACGCGTGGGCACCATAAACGTCATGTAGACGAGACGTCGACAAGGCCAACGGGACGCATGCGTCACGCGTGGGCACAGGGGCGCCCACCCTACGCAAGTAAAAAAAGCCGCGCTAGGCGCGGCTTGTTTTTACTTGCTGCCCGGACTCCGGAAATACTTGAAGAACTCCGAATTCGGATCGATCACCATCACGTCGCCCTGCGACTTGAAGCTGGCGCGGTAGGCTTCGAGCGAACGGTAGAACTTGTAGAACTCCGGGTTCTTGCCGAAGGCATCGGCGTAGATCGCGGAGGCCTTGGCGTCGCCCTCGCCCTTGATCTTCTCGGCCTCGCGGAAGGCTTCGGCCAGGATCACGGTGCGCTGGCGGTCGGCGTCGGCGCGGATCTTTTCGGATTCGGCGGCGCCGGTCGAACGCAGTTCGTTGGCCACGCGCACCCGCTCGGCGCGCATGCGGTCATAGACCGAGTCGTTGATCTGGTCGATGTAGTCGACGCGCTTGAGGCGCACGTCGACAATGCCGACACCGATCTGCTTGGCCTCGGCCACGACCTTGTCGCGCACCGCTTCCATCACGCGGCCGCGCTCGCCCGAGATGACTTCGCGCACGGTGCGCTTGGTGATCTCGTCGTTCAGGGCCGCCTTGACGATCTGCGACATGCGGTTGCGCGCGGCGCGCTCGTCGCCGCTGAAGCTGACGTAGTACAGGCGCGGCTCGACAATGCGCCACTTCACGAAGGCGTCGACCAGGATGTTCTTCTTCTCGGCCGTGATGAAGCGGTCGGCGTCCGGCGTATCCAGGGTCAGGATGCGCTTGTCGAGATAGATGACGTTCTGGAACGGCGGCGGCAGCTTGAAGTGCAGGCCTGGTTCGGCGATCACCTCGCGCACTTCGCCGAGGGCGAAGACGATCGCGAAGCGGCGCTGGTCGACCACGAAGACGGTCGAGGACAGCAGCATCAGGGCAATAAAGCCCGCCACGAAAATGGTTACGAGGCGGTTCATCAGCGGGTCTCCCGGTCACGTGAGGTATCGCGGCTGCGGCTGTCGCGCTGACGCACCGCATCCAGGGCTTTGGTTACTTCCGCCGACGAGGCCGCGTCCTGCTGCGGCACCGCCACCGGCCCCGAACGCGCGCTGCCGACGGCGGCGTCGTTGGCGGCGACCTGGGCGACCAGTTTGTCGAGCGGCAGGTAGAGCAGGTTGCTGCCCGACTTGGCATCGACCATCACCTTGCTGGTGCTGCTGAAGATCTGCTGCATGGTGTCGATATACATGCGGTCGCGCGTCACGGCCGGCGCCTTGGCGTATTCCACGACCACCTGGTTGAAGCGCGCCGCGTTACCGGTGGCGTTCTCCACCACCATCGAGCGGTAGGCTTCGGCGTCCTGGAGCAGGCGGAAGGCGGCGCCTCTGGCCTGCGGGATCACCTGGTTGGCGTACGCCTCGCCTTCGTTGCGGGCGCGGGCGCGGTCCTGGCCAGCCTTGACGGCGTCGTCGAAGGCGTTCTGCACCTGCTCCGGCGGCTGCACGTTCTGCATGGTCACGTTGGTGATCAATACGCCCAGCGCATAGCGGTCGACGATCTGCTGCATCATGTTGTGCACGTCGACGGCAACCTTCTCGCGGCCTTCGTACAGGACGAAGTCCATCTTGCTCTTGCCGACCACTTCGCGGATCGCGGTTTCGGCGACCTGGTGCACGGTGGTGTCCTGCTCGCGGTTGTTGAAGACCCAGGCGACCGGGTCCTTCAGCGTGTACTGGACCGCGAACTGGATGTCGATGATGTTCTCGTCGTCGGTCAGCATCAGCGATTCGTTCGCCTGCTTGTTGCGCACGTTGTCGCGGTAGCCGATCTCGGCGGTGCGCACCTGCGAGACGTTGACCGTTTCGTGCGACTGGATCGGGGCCGGCCAGCGCCAGTTGAAACCGGCGCCGGTGGTGTGCGACAGGCGGCCGAAGGTGGTGACCACCCCGACCTGGCCTTCCTGGACGATAAAGGCGCCGCTGGCGAGCCAGATCAGGGCAACGATGAAGCCGATCACCGTGGCGGTGATGCCGGCGCCGCGCCCTTCTCCACGGTAGGGGCCGCCGGCGTCGCCGCCGTTGTTGCCGCGGCTGCCGAACAGGCGGTTCAGGCGCGCATTGAAGTCGCGCCACATTTGATCGAGGTCGGGTGGACCTTCACCCGGACGGCGGCCCTCCTGGGCCTTGTGGTCACCCTGGGGTTTGTGTCCCCAGCGCGGATCGTTCAGCGACAATTTGAGGCCGAACCGTTTAAGTAAGGAAACGAGCATAGGCTTTCAGTGGGGCCCGACATGGGTGGAGGTTGGAATACTTTCGCCGGACTTATCTTGGGAGAAATCCGGTGCGGCATCGTCCTGCTCTTCGTTTTTAGGGCTCAAGCCTGGCGCAGAAGTTGCTGCCAGCGTTGCCGCCTCGACGATCGCGTTGCGCAGCAAATCGAGGCCGGCGCCGCTCCGGGCGCTGATAAAAACGCGGCTGATTTTATCATATTCATCACGTTCGACCCCCGGCTGGAGGTCGGCCGCATCAATCTTGTTCCACACAAGGATCTGCGGAATGTGGTCCGCGCCGATTTCGCGCAAGACTTCGTTGACCTGCTCGATCTGCTCCATACGCACGTCGGACGAACCGTCGACCACGTGCAGCAGCAGGTCGGCGTGGATCGTTTCTTCCAGGGTGGCGCGGAAAGCGGCGACCAGCTGGTGCGGCAACTCCCGGACAAAACCGACGGTGTCGGAGATGACGACACTGCCGACCTCGTCGTTGAGATACAGACGGCGGCTGGTCGTGTCCAGGGTGGCGAACAGCTGGTTCGCAACATACACGCCGGCCTTGGTCAGCGTATTGAACAGGGTCGACTTGCCGGCATTGGTATAGCCGACCAGCGACACCGAGAAGGTGGCGTTGCGGTTGCGCGAACGGCGCTGGGTCTCGTGCTGCTTGCGCAGCTTGGTCAGGCGGGTGCGCAGCATCTTGACGCGCTCGCCGATCAGGCGGCGGTCGGTCTCGAGCTGGGTTTCACCGGGCCCGCGCAGGCCGATACCGCCCTTCTGGCGTTCGAGGTGGGTCCAGCCGCGGATCAGGCGCGTGGCCAGGTGCTGCAACTGGGCCAGTTCCACCTGCAACTTACCCTCGTGGCTCTTGGCGCGCTGGGCGAAGATGTCGAGGATCAGGCTGGTGCGGTCGATGACGCGGCGGTTCAGGCGGCGCTCGAGGTTACGCTGCTGTGCGGGCGACAGCGCGTGATTGAAGATGACGATGTCGACGTGGTCGACAGTGGCTGCCTGGGCGATTTCGTCGGCCTTGCCGCTGCCGACGAAATACGCAGGGTCGGGGCTGGCGCGCTTGGCGGTGATCGTGGTGATCGGCTCCGCGCCGGCGGAGCGCGCCAGCAAGGCCAGCTCTTCGAGGCTGGCGCTGAAATCGACAGCGCCAAAATCGATGCCGACCAGCGCGGCGCGCAGGGTGGGAGTGCCGGGGGCGTCAGCCATCGGCCTTACTCAGCTTCGTTGTCGAGGTTGAGGTTGACGGCACGGGCCGGCACGACGGTGGAAATGGCATGCTTGTACACCATTTGGGTCACAGTGTTGCGGAGCAGGACGACGTATTGATCGAAGGACTCAATGTGGCCCTGCAGTTTGATCCCGTTGACCAGGTAGATCGAGACGGGTACATGCTCTTTGCGCAAGGCATTGAGGAATGGGTCTTGTAACAGTTGCCCTTTATTGCTCATAACAGCTCCGTAATGTTGTTGTAGTTTAAAAATTGGAGGCAAACGCCTCCTTTTCAAGTGCACGGGGCAAGATTCAGCTTTGCGAATGATGGCCTGCGGTTACTGTAACCTGTTTTGCCACTTTTTGTCGTACTGCTAGACTTAAGGAATTATTAAAACGGGCCCATCCGCAGCTTATTCTTGCCTTCTTTATTTCTGCTCTTTGGCGAACGGGTTTTTGCCGCTGCGCAGTTCGATACGCAGCGGCGTACCGATCAGGTTGAAGGTGTCGCGGAAATGCTTTTCCAGGTAGCGCTTGTAGGGCTCGGTGACGCCTTCCAGGGCATTGCCGTGGATGACGATGACGGGCGGGTTCTGGCCGCCCTGGTGGGCGTAGCGCATCTTCGGACGGGTGCTGCCCTTGCGCTTCGGTTCCTGCTTCTCGATCGCTTCCTGCAGCGCGCGCGTCAGGCGCGGCGTCGACAGGTTGGCCGTGGCCGCCGCATAGGCCGTGTCGACCGCGGTCATCAGCTGCTTGATGCCGGTGCCCTTCAGCGCCGAGATGAACTTCAGTTCGGCGAAGCCGAGGAAGTCGAGCTTGCGGTCGATGTCCATCTTGACCTGGTCGCGCTGGTCGCTGGTCAAGCCGTCCCACTTGTTGACGGCCACCACCAGCGCCCTGCCCGACTCCAGGATGAAGCCGGCGATGTGGGCGTCCTGCTCGGAGATGTCCTGCTGGGCGTCGAGCATCAGCACGACCACGTTCGCTTCCGACACCGACTGCAGGGTCTTGACGACCGAGAACTTCTCGATCGCCTCGAAGACCTTGCCGCGGCGGCGGATACCGGCCGTGTCGATCAGGGTGTAGTGCTTGCCGTCGCGCTCGAACGGAACCTCGATCGAGTCGCGGGTGGTGCCCGGCATGTCGAAGGCGATCACGCGCTGCTCGCCGACCAGGGTGTTGATCAGGGTCGACTTGCCGACGTTCGGGCGGCCGACCAGGGCGATCTTCACGCCGCGGTCGGCAGGCTCGAGCTCTTCCTCGTCTTCCGGACGCTGGGCAAAGGCCAGGTCGAGCGCCTCGTTGACCAGGTCGTGCACGCCGTCGCCGTGGGCGGCCGAGATGACATAGGGGTCGCCCATGCCCAGCTCGTAGAACTCGGCGGTGACCGAGGTGTACTTCATGCCCTCGGACTTGTTAATGACCAGCATGACCCTGCGGCCGGACTTGCGCAGGAAGTCGGTAATGGTCTTGTCGTGCGGGGTCAGGCCCTGGCGGCCGTCGACGATGAAGACGACGATGTCGGCTTCCGCCACCGCCTGCTTGGTCTGCAGCGCCATCTCGTGCATGATCCCGTCCTTCGCGACCGGCTCGAAGCCGCCAGTGTCGATGACCAGGAACGGACGCTCGCCGATGCGCCCTTCGCCGTAGTGGCGGTCGCGCGTCAGGCCAGGGAGGTCGGCCACCAGCGCGTCGCGCGAACGGGTCAGGCGGTTGAATAGGGTCGACTTTCCGACGTTCGGGCGACCAACGAGTGCAATTACCGGCTTCATGTAGTTATTTTATTCGACCGCGATAGCGGCCACAGTTCCATTTTGTGTTTGAAAAATCAGGTTCGATCCAGCCACCAGCGGATTGCCGCTGATCGCGCTGCCATCAAGCGCGGCGCGCGCCAGGAAGACGCCCTCCTCGCGCGACAGGAAGTGGATATAACCCTGGTAGTCGCCGACCGCGACCGCACGGCCGTAGGACAGCGGGGTGGAGAGGCCGCGGAAGGCCAGCTTGTCGTTCTTCCAGACGCTCGTGCCGCTGTCGCGGGCAAAGGCGTGTACCGCGCCCTTGTCGTCGGCGGCGAAAACGAAGCGCTGGTCGACGGCGACGCCCACTTCCGAGGACAGGTCGCGGTTCCAGCGCGGCGAGCCCGAGGCCAGCTCGTAGCAGGCGACGCGCCCCTGGTAGGACACGGCGCAGACGTCGGATTCGAAAATTGCCGGCGCACCACCGATGTCGGTCACGCGCTCCAGTTCGGTGGCGCCGCGCGCCACGCCCACTTCGACTTCCCAGCGCGGCGCGCCGGTGGCGAGCAGGAAGGAGGTCAGTTTGCCGGCCGGCTGGGCGATGATCACGTCCTTGTCGTAGACCACCATGCCCGGCGCGTTGCGCAGGGTCAGCGGCGGCGACGGACGCTGCACGGTCCACTTCTTCTCGCCGGTCTTGGCGTCGAAGCCGACGATGCGGTTGTCGATCGAACGCGCCACGACGACGCCCTGGCCCACGGCCGGCGCCGACAGGATTTCGCTCGACAGCTGGCTCTTCCACAGCGCCTTGCCGTCCATGTCGAAAGCCATCAGCACGCCCTTGGCGCCGCCGACGGCGATCACGTTGCCGTCGGTGCCGACGCCGGCGGTCAGGTTCGTATCGGCCTTGATGCGCCACATGGCGCGCCCGTCAGCGGCCTCGACGCGGGCGATATCGCCGTCGGCGCTGGCCACGATCAGGGTGTTGCCGGCCAGCGCAGGCGAGAACTGGTAGCCCCGGGCCTTGCCGATGTCGAGCTTCCACGCGGTACGCACGGCCATCGTCGCCTTCAGCTCTTCCAGCTTGGCCGGCTCGTTGGTCTTGTCCTTCGAGGAGAACGGGTTGAGCGAACTCAAGGTCGAGCAGCCCGTCATCAGGGCCAGGACACCGACACCAACCAGCTTACGGGTAATACGCATTTTCTTTAGCCTTGTTCTTAGTCTGAAGTAAGTCTGTAAAGGACGCAAAGCCCGCGCCCGCCTTTCCGGCGCGGCGCGGGCTGCCATTCCAGCCTGTTTACGCGGCAGCCCTGGTCTCGGCCGGCGCGGTACCGCCGATCGCTTCGAGCTTGATGCGCACCAGCTGGCTGCCCGGATGCTTCGGGCCCATGGCGGCCAGCGCGGCCACATAGGCGTTGCGCGCGTCGGCGATCTTGTTCTGCGCGACCAGCACGTCGCCCTTGCGGTCCTGCACTTCGGCGGCGAACTGCGGCAGGAACTTACCTTCCAGCAGCTTCATGGCGCCGTCGTAGTTCTTTTCGTCGAGCAGCACGCCGGCCAGGCGCAGCTTTGCGACCGACTGGTATTCGTCGTCGCCGTTGTCGATTACCCACTGCAGCTGGGTCTTGGCAGTCTTCAGGTCCTTCGCCTCGAAGGCGGTCTTGGCCGCGCCCAGGGCGCTCATCTGCGCGTAGGCGGTGCGCTTGAACTTGTCCTGGATGTCGGAAGCGATGCGCTGGGTCTTGGCGTTGTCGTTCGCGGTGACCGCATCGGTCAATTCGTCGTACAGGGCCGAGGCTTCCACCGACTGTTTGCGCACGTGCTGGTTCCAGAAGTTGTAGGCGGCGAAAGAGCCGAGCGCAATGATCAGCACCCAGGTGATCAGGTTGCCGTACTTGGACCAGAAAGCCTTGAAGGAAGCTATCTGTTCTTGTTCTTCGAGGTCGTATGCCATGGTTCGTCTCTTTATCGATGAATCGTAGTCTTGTTATTGATTACGGGTGGTAGTGCACGTGCTCGTGGTCATGGTCATGGCCGCCGATGATGGCGTCGACCACATGGTCGACCACCGCGTCGAAGGGCACGCTCGCCTGCTGCTGCTCGCCTGACTCGCCACGCAGCGACTTCACTGCGGCGACGTTGTTGGCAACCTCGTCTTCGCCGAGGATGACCGCGAAGGCGGCGCCGCTGGCGTCGGCCTTCTTCATCTGGCTCTTGAAGCTGCCGGCGCCAGTTGGCGTTGCGCAATGTAGCACAACATCCAGGCCGGCATCGCGGAATCGTTCGGCCAGGATGAAGGCCTGCACCTGGGCTTCCTCACCCTGGTGCACCATGTAGACGTCGCACTGGCTCGGCTGGGCCGGCTCGCCGAGACCCTTCATCAGCTCGACGATGCGCTCGATGCCCATGGCAAAACCGACGCCTGGCGTGGTCTTGCCGCCGAAGGTTTCGATCAGCGGGTCGTAGCGGCCGCCGGCGCAGATCGTGCCCTGCGAGCCCAGCTCGTCGGTGACCCACTCGAACACGGTGCGGTTGTAGTAATCCAGGCCGCGCACCAGGCGTGGGTTGACGGTGTACTGGACGTTGTTACGGTCGAGCAGTTTCTTCAGGCCGTTGAAATGGGCCAGCGATTCTTCGCCGAGGTAAGCCAGCAACTGGGGAGCGCCATTGACCATCTCTTGCATGGCCGGGTTCTTGGTGTCCAGGATGCGCAGCGGGTTGCTGTGCAAACGGCGCTGGGCTTCGGCGTCCAGCACGTCCATGTGCTGCTCGAAGTAGGCGATCAGGTCGGCGCGGTGGCGGTTGCGCTCTTCGGCGTTGCCAATCGAGTTCAGTTCCAGGCGCACGTTCTGCAGGCCGAGGTCGTCCCACAGGCGGCGGCACAGCATGATCAGTTCGGCATCGATGTCCGGACCGGCAAAACCCACGGCCTCGGCGCCGAACTGGAAGAACTGGCGGTAGCGGCCGCGCTGCGGACGCTCGTGGCGGAACATCGGGCCCTTGTACCACAGGCGCTTCGGGCCTTCGTAGACGAGGTTATGCTCGATCACCGCGCGCACCACGCCGGCCGTGCCTTCCGGGCGCAGGGTCAGCTGGTCGCCGTTCATCGAATCCTCGAAGGAGTACATTTCCTTCTCGACGATGTCGGTCACGGCGCCGATGGCGCGCGCGAACAGGCGGGTTTCCTCGACGATCGGGGTGACGATCTTCTGGTAGCCGTAGCTTTTCAGGATCGTCTCGGCGGTGTTCTCGAACAGCTCCCACAGCGGCGCGTCGGCCGGGAGGATGTCGTTCATGCCCTTGATGGCATTGATTTTTTCTGGTTTGGACATGTTCTTCTGCTTTGCTCTACTGCGGCGATATTCCGCTACGCGTCTGGTTTGGCTTTTGTAGGGTGGGCTCCTGAGCCCACGCGGTACGGCGCTCGATCATTCGATATGGTTCACACGGTACGGTACGCATCGGTACGACCGCGTGGACACAGGTGTCCACCCTACGGTTTTAGCTAACGACTTCGGTCTGTTTGCTGTAGTTCTTCTTCACGTATTCCAGCACGATGTTCTGGAATTCCTCGACGATGCGCTCGCCGCGCAGCGTGGCGACCTTCTGGCCGTCGACGAACACCGGCGCGGCCGGCGATTCGCCGGTGCCCGGCAGGCTGATGCCGATGTTGGCATGCTTCGACTCGCCCGGACCGTTGACGATGCAGCCCATCACGGCCACGTTCATCGCTTCCACGCCCGGATAGGACTTCTTCCACTCCGGCATCTGCTCGCGCAGGAAGGTCTGGATGTTGTCCGCCAATTCCTGGAACACGGTCGAGGTTGTCCGGCCGCAGCCCGGGCAGGCGATCACCATCGGGGTGAACTTGCGCAGGCCCATGGTCTGCAGGATTTCCTGCGATACCACGACCTCTTTCGTCCGGTCGCCGCCCGGCTCCGGCGTCAGGGACACGCGAATGGTGTCGCCGATGCCTTCCTGCAGCAGCACGGACAGGGCGGCGGTCGAGGCGACGATGCCCTTGCTGCCCATGCCTGCCTCGGTCAGGCCCAGGTGCAGCGGGTAGTCGCAGCGGCGCGCCAGTTCGCGGTAGACCGCGATCAGGTCCTGCACCGCCGACACCTTGCACGACAGGATGATCTTGTCCTTCGCCAGGCCGATCTCTTCGGCCTTGACCGCGTTCTCGATCGCCGAGGTGATCAGGGCTTCGTACATCACGGCCTGGGCGCTGTACGGGTTCGCGCGTGCCGCGTTCTCGTCCATGATGCGCGCCAGCAGGCTTTGATCCAGGCTGCCCCAGTTGACGCCGATGCGCACCGGCTTGTCGTACTTCATCGCCACTTCGATCATCTGGGCGAACTGGGAGTCGCGCTTGGCGCCCTGCCCCACGTTGCCGGGATTGATGCGGTACTTCGACAGGGCGGCGGCGCATTCGGGGAAGTCGCGCAGCAGGATGTGGCCGTTGTAATGGAAGTCGCCGACCAGCGGCACATCGATTTCCATGCGGTCGAGCTGCTCGCGGATGGCCGGCACGGCAGCCGCGGCTTCCGGATTGTTAACGGTCAGACGCACCATCTCGGAGCCGGCACGCGCCAGCTCCTTGATCTGGATCGCAGTGCCGATCACGTCGGCGGTGTCGGTGTTGGTCATCGACTGCACCACGACCGGGGCGTCGCCGCCGATCCAGACCTTGCGCGCGCCGTGCTGGACCAGCACGCGGCGGCTGGCGCGGCGCGCCATCGGACCGGAGGGAATTGGCAGGTTGGTTGAAGTCATTCTAGGCTTTCGATTTTTTGCAGGTGCGGGCTTTGTCGGATCGTCACTTGATCGTCACGCGCGCGATCGTCTTGCCCGGCGATTGAGGCAGTTCGATGGCTGCGCCGCGCAGCGTGGCCGAGACCCCCTTCGGATTGCCGACCACCAGGGTCGCAGCGCCCGGCAGATCGAAGGTCTCGGTGCTGCCGGCCTTGACCAGGCGCGAGATCAGCGCCTTGCCGCCTTGCGGACGCACTTCGATCCAGGAGTCTTCGCGCACGTTCAGCACCAGGGTGTTGGCGCCCGCGGCGGGCGCCGCCGGGGTGGCGGTCACGGCCGCGGCCGGCGCATTCGCTGCTGGCGCGGTCGCCGTTGCCGGTGCGTTGGTCGCCGGCGCGGCCGCAGGCCCCTGCCCGGCCGGCGTAACGGCAGCCGGCGGGGCAGCATTCGGGCTGGCCGGCGCCGGCACCGAGATCAGCGGGACGCTCGGGTTATGCGCGGCGTCGTTGCCCGCCGCGCCGGCGTTGTCGGCCGGGACGGTGGTCAAGGGCTCGCCGGCGGCCGGGGCATCGCCGCCCGGCAGTGCGATCAGGCCGAAATTCCAGGCGGCGGCGCCGGCGGCAACCACGACCACGGCGGCGGCAATCCAGCCCAGCGGCAGGCCCGAGCGCTTGCCGTGGGTGGGGAAGCGCGAGTGCGAGAACGAGGTCGGACGTTCGCGGCGCACGGCGGGACCGGTTTCCACGGGTGCCGGCTCGTCCATCTTGATCATCGCCACCAGCGGGGCCGCGTCGAGCTTCAGGATCTTGGCGTAGGCGCGCACGAAGCCGCGCGTCACGGCCGGGCTGGGCAGCGAGGCGTAGTCGCCGGCCTCGATCGCCACCACCTGGCGCACCGCCAGCTTGAGCTGGTCGGCCACCTGCTCGACCGACCAGCCCATCGCTTCGCGCTGGCTTGCCAAGGCCGCGCCCGGATGGGCGTGGTGCTGATGGTTGTCGGGAGTGGCGCTCTGGTCTGCGCGCTCTGAAGTCATTGTCGTCTCACTCATCGAATGCCCCGCGCTCGTACGCCGCGAATTCGGGCGAGCCGGGGAAGCGCCGCCGCAGCTGCGCCAACAGGCTGGCCTCCATCGAGCGATCGCCCAGCTTGCGCTGGACCCGGATGGCCAGCCACAAGGCATCGGCGGACAGGGTGTCGAGCTTCGACACCTCCGTCAGGCGGTGTATGAAAAAACCGGCGCGCTGGTAGTCGCGCCGCTCGTAGTACACCCGCGCCAGGCCGGCGGTCGTGGCCGGCAAGTCGGGGTTGTAACGCAATGCATCGAGCAGGTAGCGCTCGGCCGCGTCGATATTGCGGGTCTTCAGGCTGCACAGCCCGGCGTTCACGAGGGCGCTCACCGGCGTCCTGTAGGCCGGATTCTTCAGCGCGGCCTCGAACTGGCGCAGCGCCTCGGCGGGGCGGTTGGCGCTCTGGCACAGGAAGGACCCATAATTGTTCGCCAGTTCGGGATTGCGCGGCGCCAGGCGCAGCGCGTGCTGGTAATTCTCTTCGGCCAGCGGCAGTTGCCCCATCGCGGTGTAGATCAGCGCGCGCACGCCGTAGGCATCGGCATAGTCGGGATCGGCCGCAATGGCCTTCTTGATTTCGTCGAGGGCGATGTCGTGCTTGCCCTGCTGGTAGTACTCCACCGCCAGTTGCAGGCGGATCGCGGCGCGTTTTTCGGCCACGGTCTGGTCGGACACGGTCTTGAGCTCGCCCGGCGAATCGCCGGGACCGGCGCAGGCGGCCAGCACGGCCAGCACGAGCGCGGCCGCAAGTCGGGTCACCCTGGTCCGACCGTTCCGGTTCAAGAAGGAATCTCCACGATGCGGCCGAAGTCGGCGCCGAATTTCTTCTGGTACTCGGCCATCTTTTCCATGCGCTCGGCCACGCGGGTACGGTCCTTGACCTCGCCGGCCAGCTGGCCGCAGGCGGCGTCGATGTCGTCGCCGCGCGTCTTGCGCACGGTGGTGACGATGCCGGCATTCATGAGCACTTCGGCGAAGGCCTTGATGCGCGGGTTCTTCGAACGGGTCAGGCCCGATTCCGGGAAGGGATTGAACGGAATCAGGTTGAACTTGCAGTTCACGCCGACCACCGGGTCGTTGACCAGGGCGATCAGCTCGCGCGCATGCTCGTCGCTGTCGTTGAAGCCGTCGAGCATGCAGTACTCGAAGGTGATGAAGTCGCGCGGCGCAAATTCCAGGTAGCGCTTGCACGCGGCCATCAGTTCGCGCAACGGATACTTCTTGTTCAGCGGCACCAGGATGTCGCGCAGCGCGTCGTTCGAGGCGTGCAGCGACACGGCCAGCGCCACCGGCACATCCTGCGCCAGCTTGTCGATGTTCGGCACCACGCCCGAGGTCGACAGCGTCACGCGGCGGCGCGACAGGCCGTAGGCGTTATCGTCGAGCATCAGCTTGAGCGCGGTGACGGTCGGCTCGTAGTTCAGCAGCGGCTCGCCCATGCCCATCATGACCACGTTGGTGATCTGGCGTTCGCCCTTCGGACCCGGCTCGATGCCCTTGGTACGGCGCAGTTCGAACTCGGCCATCCACAGCTGGCCGATGATCTCGGCGACCGTGAGGTTGCGGTTGAAGCCCTGCTTGCCGGTCGAGCAGAAACGGCAGTTGACGGCGCAGCCGGCCTGGGTCGAGATGCACAGCGTGCCGCGCGTTTCCTCCGGAATGAACACGGTTTCGACGGCGTTGCCGTTGCCCACGTCGACCAGCCACTTGCGGGTGCCGTCGCTGGACGTATGGTCGCTGATGACGGCGGGGGCCGTGACGGTGGCACGGGTTTTCAGTTTTTCGCGCAGGGACTTGGCCAGGTCGGTCATGTCGTCGAAATCGGCGACACCGAACTGGTGGATCCAGCGTTGCAGCTGCTTTGCGCGGAACGGCTTCTCACCCAATTCGGCGCAGTACGCGACGAGTTGCGCGGGATCGAAGTCCAGCAGGTTAGTGAGAGTCGTCATGGCAAAAATTCCTATATTTCAGCACCCGCTCGCGCCAGCCTGTGGCCGAGCGGGTTACTCATTTCAATTAGTCCGGGGGAAAAGTCACTCCGGGGCGCGCCCGGACTGCGCTCCCCCTGACCAATTAACGCGAGTAGACGTTCAGTGCCGGGAAGAAGTAAGCGATTTCCACGGCAGCGGTTTCGGCAGCGTCCGAACCATGCACGGCGTTGGCGTCGATCGAATCGGCGAAGTCGGCGCGAATGGTGCCGGCGTCGGCCTTCTTCGGGTCGGTTGCACCCATCAGCTCGCGGTTCTTCAGGATGGCGCCTTCGCCTTCCAGCACCTGGATCATGACCGGGCCCGAGATCATGAAGTTGACCAGGTCCTTGAAGAACGGACGGGCAGCGTGCACGGCGTAGAAGCCTTCGGCTTCAGCTTGCGACAGCTGGGTCATGCGGGCGGCAACGATCTTCAGGCCAGCGCCTTCGAAGCGGCTGTAGATTTGGCCGATCACGTTTTTTGCAACTGCGTCTGGTTTGATGATCGACAGGGTGCGTTCGATTGCCATGTAAAAACTCCAATAAAAAGAAAGGTTTAAATCGAGAAGTTGAGAACTCAATCAACCTTTGATTTTACCATACCTCGCCCCATATAGCCGATATTGCGGCGGTAAGCAGCAAAGTGATAGAGTGGCGGCGAAAAAACGCCTGTCACCGTACGGCAACTTGCTTATGAATCACTTAAGACCGGCGCCGCTCCAACTTGCGCATGCTATGCTTGAGTGGACGACTTATATTTACCAACCGGAGGCAACATGAATCCCATCCTGCAAAAGCAACCCGCTTACGACGTGGCCGTAGGCCAGGTCGCGCGCAACAAAGTCCTGCGCAACACCTTCTGGCTGCTCGCGCTGTCGATGCTGCCGACCGTGCTGGGCGCTTTCATCGGCGTTTCGATGCAGTTGCCGATGCTGAGCGGCGGCATGGGCTTCGTCATCTTCCTGGCGATCGCCTTCGGCTTCATGTTCGCGATCGAAAAGACCAAGAATTCGGCGGTCGGCGTGGCCGTGCTGCTGGGCTTTACCTTCTTCATGGGCCTGATGCTCACCCCGCTGCTGCGCCACACCCTGGGCTACAGCAACGGCGGCCAGCTGATCATGACCGCCTTCGGCGGCACCGCCGTCGTGCTGGCCGTGATGGCAAGCATCGCCACCACCAGCAAACGCGATTTCTCGGCCATGGGCAGCTGGCTGTTCGCCGGCGTCATCGTGCTGCTGCTGGCGGGCGTGGCCAACATCTTCCTGCAGATCCCGGCGCTGACCATCGTGTTCTCGGTCCTGGCGATCGGCATCTTCTCGGCCTTCATCCTGTATGACGTGCAGCGCATTGTGAACGGCGGCGAAACCAACTACATCAGCGCCGCCCTCGCGATCTACCTCGACGTCTACAACATCTTCAGCAACCTGCTGGCCCTGCTGGGCTTTGCCGGCGGCGACCGCGACTAAGCGCTCAGCGCATTACAAAAGCCGACCTGTGGGTCGGCTTTTTTATGCTTGCCGGATAAAAGCAGTTTCTGCAGTTACGCGCGTCCAGATTCAGCGTATCATCGGGGTTTCCTCTCGTGCAACAGTGTATGGACGCAACACGCCTCTCCTACAACCTGCTGGCCAGCGACAGCGCCATCCGCGTCGGTTACGCCTCACGCGACTGGTTGAGCAGTCCGGCCGGCCACCCCGACACCTGGGGCCCGGTGCTGCGCAGCTCGGTCAGCATGATCCTCGATTCGCGTTTCCCGATGTTCATCGCCTGGGGACCGGAACTGGCCCTGCTCTACAACCACGCCTACATCGAGCTGCTCGAAGACAAGCATCCGGCCGCGCTGGGCAGCCCGCTGCGCGCGGTGTGGCCGCAACTGTGGGACGGCGTGCAGCCGCTGGTCGAGCAGGCCCTGAGCGGCGTGCCGACCTACGGCGAGGACGTGCCGCGCCTGATCACCCGTAACGGCCAGCCCTTCGAGGGGCGTTTCACCCTGGCCTATTCGCCGCTGCGCGACGAAACCGGCGCGGTAGCCGGTGCGCTGTGCGTGATCAACGAGACCACCGGCCGCGTCGCCTTCGAAAAACGCCAGGCGCTGCAACTGCAGCTGGTCGACCGACTGAACGGCCTGACCGACGCCGACCAGATCACCAAGGTTGCCAACGACATGCTCGGGCACTACCTGGGCGCCTCGCAGATTTTCCATGGAATCAACGACGATACGATCGGCCGCTTCCGCATCCATACACACTGGACGCCGGACGGCCAGGGCACGCTGGTCGGCACCGAGGCCATGCTCGACGATTTCGGCCAGGCAGTCCTGCTCGACCTGCGCGCCGGGCGCCAGCTGGTGATCGACGACGTCGCCGCCGACCCGCGCACCGCCGCGTTCGCGTCCGCCTACGCCAGGCTGGGCATTCGCGCCCTGCTGGTGCAGCCGCACGCGCGCGGCGGGCGCCTGCTGGGGGCCATGAACGTGCTCGACCACGCACCGCGCCGCTGGAGCATGGAAGAGCGCAAGCTGGCCTCCGACATCGCCGAACGGGCCTGGAACGCGATCGAGCGCGCCAACGATGCCCAGGCCCTGCACGCGGCGGTGGCCCGCCAGTCCTCGCTGCTGTCCGTGTTCGAATTCCAGCTGAACCTGGCCGACATGCTGCGCCGCCTCGACAGCGTCGCCGCGATCCTGCGCGAAACCGGCGCCCTGCTCGGGCGCTTCCTGCAGGCCGGTGGCGTCGCCTTCGCCGACTACGATGCCGAGCGCAGGCGCGTCAGCTTCCACGCGCAGCATGGAGACGGAACCCTGGCGCCCGGCGCCAGCTTCCCCGTCGCTGGCGCCGGCGAGGACAACTTCGCCTGCCTGGCGCGCGGCGAACTCTGGGTCGCGAACGACCTGGACCAGGATCCGCGCACGGGCACTGCGCAGGCCTGGCCGGCCTGCGTCGCACCCGGCGTGCGCTCCGCCGTTGCCGCCTCCCTGAGCCGCCAGGGCGCCGTGATGACCTGCCTGTTCGTGCACCACGACGCGCCGCGCGTCTGGAGCGAGGACGAACTGCGGGTCATCGCCGACGTCGCCGAGCGCGCCGGGAGCGCCATCGAGCGGGTGCGCGCCGAGGAAGCGCTGCGCGCCGCCGACCGCCGCAAGGACGAATTTCTCGCCATGCTCGCGCACGAACTGCGCAATCCACTGGCGCCGATCGCGGCGGCGGCCCAGCTGCTCAACATGGGGCAGACGGACGGCGAACGCATTGCGCGCACCAGCGGCATCATCGCCCGCCAGGTGACCCACATGACGGGGCTGATCGACGACCTGCTCGACGTCTCGCGGGTGACGCGCGGCCTGGTCTTGCTCGACAGCGCGCCGGTGGACCTCAAGCGCGTGGTCGCCGACGCCGCCGAACAGGTGCGCCCGCTGATCGAGGCGCGCCGCCACACGCTGGCGCTGCACCTGGCCGCCGAGCCGGCCTGGGTCGACGGCGACCACAAGCGCCTGGTGCAGATACTGGCCAATCTGCTGAACAACGCCGCAAAATATACCCCGGAAGGCGGCCGCCTCGGCCTGGCGCTGACGGTCACCCGGGAGCACGCCGCGATCGCGGTCAGCGACAACGGCAGCGGCATCGCACCCGAACTGCTGCCGACAGTGTTCGAACTGTTCGCGCAGGCCGAGCGCACGCCCGACCGCGCCCAGGGTGGCCTTGGCCTGGGCCTGGCGCTGGTGAAGAGCCTGGCCGAGCTGCATGGCGGCAGCGTGTCCGCCGAAAGCGCCGGCCAGGGTGCCGGGAGCTGCTTCACGGTGCGCCTGCCGCGCCGGGCCGCAGCTGTGGACGGGACGGCCGAGGTCCCGGCCGCGCCCGCGGCTGCCGTGGCGGCCGGCTTCGAGGTGCTGGTGGTGGATGACAACGTCGACGCCGCGACGACGATCGCGATGCTGCTCGAGTCGGCCGGCTACCGCACCACCGTGCTGCACGACCCGGCCGAGGCGCTGCTGCGCGCGCAATCGGGCAGCTTCGGCGCGTGCGTGCTCGACATCGGCCTGCCCGGCATGGACGGGCACGAACTGGCGCGCCGCCTGCGTGCGCTGCCGGGAACCGCGCAGGCCCTGATGCTGGCGGTGACAGGGTATGGACAACGCGAAGCGGCGCCGCACGCCGGCTCGGCCTTCGACCGCTTCCTCGTCAAGCCGGCCGATCCGGCCCAGCTGTTCGCGCTATTGAGCCGGCACGCCGCGGGCATGCCGGGCGCCTGATCCCTGGCCGCCCTCACCCCGCCAGCGCTTCGGCCAGGGTGGCCGGCGAGCAGGGCTTGACGATGTGGACGTCGAATCCCGCCTCCAGCGCCGCGCTGCGCACCGCCGCCGAACTGTAGCCGGTCAGCGCGACCAGGCGCGGACTGGCTTCGCCCAGCACCATGCGCACGCGGCGCGCAAGCTCGAAGCCGTCCAGGCCGGGCAGCCCGATGTCGACCACTGCGACGTCGGGCCGCTGCGCCAGGATCTGGGCCAGGCCCTCGTCGCCGCTGGCGGCCGTGCTTACCGAGCAGCCCCAGGCAGCCAGGATACCGTGCAGGGCCATGCGCGCGTCGGCATTGTCCTCGACTACCAGTATCCGCTGCGGCAGCACCGCACGCGGCGCCGGCGCGGCCTCGTCCGCCTCGCATTCGGATGACGCCGCCTCGCGCAGCGGCAGCTCGACGACGAAACGGCTGCCCCGGCCCATGCCCTCGCTCTCGGCCCAGACGCGCCCGCCATGCAGCCCGACCAGGGCGCGCACCAGGCTCAGGCCGATGCCCAGGCCTCCTCGCGTACGGTCGATGCCGGTGTCGACCTGGACGAAGATGTCGAAGATCGCGCCGAGCCGGTCCGCCGGAATGCCGCGCCCGCTGTCCCGGACCGCGAGGCGCGCCAGGTCGCCGTCCGCGGCCGCGGTCCGCTCCAGGCTGACCTCGACGCTGCCGCCGCTGTCGCTGTACTTCGCAGCATTCGCCAGCAGGTTCACCAGCACCTGCTCGAGCCGGGTGGCGTCACCCACCATGCGGTAGGCTGCCGGCGCGATGCGCGTGAGCAGCACCAGCTCGCGCCGCTCGAACTGGGCGCGCGTGGCGAGCAATGCACTGTCGAGGACGTCGCGCAAATCGAGCGGAGTCTGGTGCAGCTCGACCGCGCCGCGGTCGATGCGCGCCATCTCGAGCAGGTCGTCCACCAGACGGGTCAGGTTGCCGACCTGGCGCCGGCTCAGGGCCAGCAGTTCCTGCTGGCGCGCGGCATCGTTGCCGATCATGCCCCACAGCTGCAGGGCCGACGAGATTGCCGCCAGTGGATTGCGCAGCTCGTGCGCCAGCATGGCCAGGAACTCGTCCTTGCGCTCGCCCTCCTCGCGCGCCCGTGCCGCCTACCCGGCCAGCACCTCGTTGGCGCCGCGCAGTTCGCGGTTGAGCTGGTCGAGCGCCCGGCCGCGCTCGACGATTTCCGCCTCCATCCGCACGTTCTCGGCGCTGAGGCGGGCGCTGACGCTGCGCTGGCGGGCGTGCTCCTCGGTGAGCAGCATGTATTCGGTCACGTTGTCGACCCGGTGCACGATGTAGCTCACCTCTCCATCGGGCCCGAGCACCGGCGCATTCACCGGGCTCCAGTAGCGCAGCTCGAATCCGCCGCCGTGGGCGCCAGGCACATCGTAACGCTGGACCGCCATGACGTCGGACGTTCGTTCGTCCAGCACCCGCCTGAGCGAACGCGCGAGGTTGGCGGTGGAATTCGCATCCGGGGTGTCCGGATTGTCGGGGAAGACCTCGAACAGGGGCCGGCCGAGGATGTCGCCGCGCCGGGTGAGCGTGGCGCGCAAGTATTCGTCGCTGACGGCGACGATGGTGAAACCGGGGTCGGGCCGCAGCACCAGGAAGGCGCCCGGTGCGGCCTCGAACAGCCGCTGAAAATGTTCCGCTGGGATATACGAATTCATCGAGCGCAAGTTATCGGATGGGCAGGACGCCCATCCGACAAGCGTGAAGCAGAGTCAGCGCCCTGTCAACACGCGCCCGATTCAGGCGTCGGGCAACTCGAACACGCCGATCGATTCGACGTGCGAGGTATGCGGGAACATGTTGACCACGCCCGCCTTCTTCATGACATAGCCGGCGCGGTGCACCAGGATGCCGGCGTCGCGCGCCAGCGTCGAGGGGCTGCACGAGACGTAGACGATGCGCTTGGGCAGGAATTCAAGCTTGCCGGATTCGCGCAGCTCGGCCATGGCCAGCGCCAGCGCGATCGCGCCGTCGCGCGGCGGATCGACCAGCATGCGCTCAAAACGTCCCAGCGCGACCAGGTCGTCGGCCGTCACTTCGAACAGGTTGCGCGTGTAGAAGCTGGTTTTCTCCGACAGGCCGTTGGCCCTGGCGTTTTCCAGGGCGCGCGTGGTCAGCACGGTGCTGCCTTCGATGCCGACGACTTCGCGGGCCTGGGTCGCCAGCGGCAGCGTGAAGTTGCCGAGACCGCAGAACAGGTCGGCCACGCGGTCTTGCGGCTGCACTTCCAGCAGGGTCAGCGCCTTGTGCACCAGGGCGCGATTGATCTGGTGATTCACCTGGGTGAAGTCGGTCGGCTTGAAGGGCATGCGCACGCCGAACTCGGGCAGCGTGTAGTACAGCTCCCTGTCGAGCGGGTAGAACGGGTAGACGGTGTCCGGACCCTTCGGCTGCAGCCACCACTGGATGCCCCATTCGTCGGCAAAGGCCTTGACCAGTTCCTCGTCCTTGGCGGTCAGCGGCGCCATGATGCGCAGCACCAGGGCGGTGGTTTCCTCACCGACCGCCACTTCGATCTGCGGCATCTGGTTGTAGATCGACAGCGAACCGACCAGCTCGCGCAGCGGCATCAGCATGCCGCCCAGGTGCGGCGGCAGGATGTGGCAGTAGCGGATGTCGGCCACGTAGGACGAGGCGCGCTCGTGGAAGCCCACCAGCACCGTGCCCTTCTTCTCGACGTGGCGCACCGACAGGCGCGCGCGGTAGCGGTAGCCCCAGGTCGGGCCGTACATCGGGCGCATGATGTTTTCCGCCTTCACCTTCGACAGGTGCCAGAGGTTGTCTTCCAGCGTGCGCTGCTTGATCGCGACCTGGGCGCTCGGCTCAAGGTGCTGCATCGAGCAGCCGCCGCAATAGCCGAAATGCTCGCAGCGCGGCTCGACACGCATCGAGGAAGCGCGCTGCAGGGTGACCATGCGGCCCGATTCCCAGTTCTTCTTCTTGCGCTTGACCTCGTAGCTGACGCGCTCGCCCGGCAGTGCATCCTCGACGAAAATCACCTTGCCCGGGGTGCCGTCCTCGTTCTCGAGGTGGCCGACGCCGCGCGCATCCGCGTCCAGCGACTTAATTTCGATAAAAGTTTCTTGCATTGAGATAAGACGTAACGCAAATCGGAGAGAGAACGTAGGGTGGGCACTCCGTGCCCACGCGGAACGATGAATATTGGCGGCGGGTCAAACGAGCGGACCGTTAGCTTCGGACTCGGCCAGCGGCAGCAACAATGGTCACAACCACATCAGGCCAAAAAACCCGCCGCATCATAGCAAGGAATCGCGCACGACGCCACGGGCGGCCATGGCCCGCTTGAGCTTGACGAGCGCTTCCTGCTGGATCTGGCGCACGCGCTCACGCGTCACGCCCATTTCCTCGGCCAGGGTTTCGAGGGTGGCCGGGTCGTCGTTGTCGAGGCCGAAGCGGCGCATCACGACCACCCGCTGCTTCTCCGGCAGGCGGGTCAGCCAGTCGCGCACGAGGAGCGTCATCTCGTGCTGCTCGGCGCGCGCGTCCGGGCTGTCGTCGGCCTCGCCGGGCAGCATGTCCATCAGGCTCGAGCCGGGATCGTTGTCGAGCGGAGCGTCGAGCGAGGCGGCGTGCTCGGACAGCGCCAGGATGTCCTGCACCTCCTCGACCGGACGGCCGACCAGGCTGGCGATATCCTCGGCGCTGGCATCCTTGCCGTCGTGATGCTGGGCCTCGAGGTGGTACTTGGCGCGCAGCACGGCGTTCAGTTCGCGCACCATGTGCACCGGCAGGCGCACGGTGCGCGCCTGGTTCATGATGGCGCGCTCGATGCTCTGGCGGATCCACCAGGTGGCGTAGGTCGAAAAGCGGAAACCGCGCTCGGGCTCGAACTTGTCGATGGCGCGCATCAGGCCGATGTTGCCCTCCTCGATCAGGTCGAGCAGCACCACGCCGCGGTTGATGTAGTGCTTGGCGATCGAGACCACGAGGCGCAGGTTATGCTCGATCATTTTCTGGCGCGCGGCGAAGTCGCCGGCCTTGGCCAGGGTCGCGTAATGCGTTTCCTGCTGGGCCGAGAGCAGGGGCCGGGTGCCGATCTGGTTCAGGTAGTGCTGGGTGGTATCGGTGGAAAGCTCGGCCGCCAGCACTGTCTTGAGCTCGTCGACGCTGTCGGTCTCGGCACCGCCGGGCAGCAGGGCCGCGCTCTCGTCACCGTCGGCCGCCGCGTCGGCGGACGCGCTGCCGCAGGGCGCGCCGTCGCCCTCCAGCTCGTCAGGCAGATCGTCCGAAGCGTCGTGATCCCGGGAGTGCGGCGGCAGCGTCATTGGCCCTCTCTAGCGGCTGGGCAGGAACCTCGCCGGATCGACTGGCTTGCCCTGCTGGCGAATCTCAAAGTGCAGCTTCACCGTATCGGCGTCGGAATCGCCCATCTCGGCGATCACCTGGCCCTTGGTCACGTTGTCGCCTTCCTTCACGACAATGGCGCGATTATGGGCATATGCCGACAGCAAGCTGTTGCTGTGTTTGACGATGACGAGGTTACCATAACCCCGGATGCCACTACCAGCGTACATTACTTTGCCGGCGCCGGCAGCCATCACCTGCTGGCCGGCGCGGCCGGCGATATCGATGCCCTTGTTCTTGCCTTCGTCGAAGGTGGCGATGATGCGCCCGTCCGACGGCCACATCCAGCTCAGTTTCTCGTCGTCGGTGGCGGTGACCGTGGCGCCCACGCGCGAACCGGCGGGTACGGCCGCGGCGCTGGCGCTGACGACGGTCTCGGCCTTCTCGCCACGCTGGCTTTCCGCGACATTCTCCTCGCTGTAGGGCTTCTTGTCGGCGCGCGGCGTGGTCTTGCGCGGCGCCGAGGGCGGCATCGGCACCGGCTGGGTGACGACATTGTTGCCGGCGACCTTCTCGCCCGGCGGGTCGACGCGCAGTACCTGGCCGACCTTGATGTCGTCCGGGTCGGCCAGGTTGTTCCAGGCGACGAGGTCGCGGTAGCTCTGGCCATGGTCGAGCGCGATGCGCAGCAGCGTGTCGCCGCGGCGGACGGTGTAGGTGCCGCGGGCATCCGGACGCGGCGCCTCGGCGCGCGGCGGCGCCGGACGGGTCGTGACCGTGGAAATCGGGCGCTCGATCACAGGAGTCTTGCGGGTAGCGGTGTTACAGCCGGCCAGCACGGCAAGCAAAAGGGTGAGCAGGACTAAACGGGGTGATTGTTTCATTCTTTTCTAATACCTATTACAGACTGGCAGCGCTCAGACGGTGCCGGGGCGCAAGGGGACGAAATGGCAGGCTTCCAGCGTCTCGCTGGTCCATTCGGACTTGCCGATGCGGGTAATCCGCTGCAAATGCTGCACCTGGCCGCCAACCGGGGCCACCAGGCGCGCGCCGACGGCGAGCTGCTCGAGCAGTGCGCGAGGCACTTCCAGGCCGGCAGCCGCCAGGATGATCCCGTCGAAGGGGGCGACCTGCGCGAGCCCGAGCATACCATCTCCGTAGTGCAAACGCAGATTGGAAATACGCAAGGGCCGCAGATTGGCCTTGGCCAGCTCGTGCAGGGGCTTGATGCGCTCGATGGAGTAGACCTCCCTCGCCACGCGCGCCAGCACGGCCGCCTGGTAGCCGCAACCGGTGCCGATCTCGAGCACGCGGCCAAGCGTGGCGCCGTTGGAAGACTTTCCGTCGCGCATCGCCTCAATCATACGCGCAACAATATAGGGCTGGGAAATAGTTTGATTGTGCCCGATTGGCAGCGAGGCGTCGATATACGCCTGGCTCGAGAGCGCCGGCTCGATGAACAGGTGGCGCGGCACGGCTTCGAGCGCCGCCAGCACGGCCCCGTCCTTGACACCCTGCCCGGCGACCCGCGCCACCATCGCGCGCCGGATCGCCTCGGTCGCCATCAGGTCCGAGCGCTGGGTGGCCGGCGCCGCCTGCGCGGACGGCGGCGCGTAACCCGGCGGCTTCGGTCCGGGCTGCGGCGGCCGGAGCGGCTGTGCGTGCACGCCGACGGCGCGCGCCGCGTTCTGGGTGGCGGTCTGCGGCGTGGCGACCGGCGCCGGCGTCCCGGGTTTGCGCGGACTCCCGGTCACGGAGGACAAGGGCAAGGGAAAGCTTTTCCCTTCCGGCTTGCCGGACCGGTCGCTCATGCCAACCCCTGCGCCAGCAGCTCGAGCTGCGGCCTGTGCGTCAGGTCGATCTGCAGCGGCGTGATCGAGATCCGGCCCTGCGAGGTGGCGTGGAAGTCGGTGCCTTCGCCGGCATCGCGGCAGGCGCCGGGGGCGCCGATCCAGAAGATTTCGCGCCCGCGCGGGTCCTGCGAGCGGATCACCGGCTCGGCCTGGTGACGGCGTCCGAGCCGGGTCGGCGTCAGGGGCCCGAGCTCCTCGTACGGCAGGTTCGGGATGTTCACATTCAGCAGGAAGGGTGAAGGCAGCATCTCGAAGCGGCGCAGGACGATGTCGCGTGCGGCCCTCGCTGCGGAATCGATATGGGCCCAGCCAGAATGAACCTGGGAAAAAGCGATCGCCGGGATGCCAAACAGGAAAGCTTCGGTGGCGGCGGCGACGGTACCCGAGTACAAGGTGTCGTCGCCCATGTTCTGGCCGTTGTTGATGCCCGAGACCACCAGGTCCGGCGGTGCTTCCTGCATGCCCGTCAGCGCGATGTGGACGCAGTCGGTAGGCGTACCGTTGACAAAATAGAAACCATTGGCCGCCTTGGTGACGGACAGTGGACGGTCGAGCGAAAGCGAGTTGGACGCGCCGGAACGATTGCTGTCCGGCGCGACAACGATGATTTCGGCCACCGCCGCAAGGGCGTCGGCCAGGGCGTTAATACCAGGGGCGAGGTAGCCGTCGTCGTTACTGATAAGAATTCGCATCACGCGATTTTACCTGAAGCAACGGCCGCGTCACGCGCCCACGGCACATAATTTCTGGCCTGCGGGCGGGAGCGCCGTTGCCTCCGTGCGACGCTCGGGGTAAGTTTGCCACCCCGGCAATGTCGCTAACGCAACGCCAGCGGCCGCCCTCCCGCCGCCTCGATCAAGGCGCCCTCGAGCAGGGCGACCTCGTCTTCGGTGACGGCCAACAGGGCGTCCTTGTCGCCGTCTTCGAGGTAGACCTGCTTGATCATCGCCACCCCGCGCCGGCGCAGCGGCTGGGCAACGGTCGGGCGCAGGATGGTTTCACGCAGGCTGTCGGCCAGCGCCCGTGCTTCGCGTGTACGCCCGCTGTCGATCAGTTTTTGCAATTGCGTCAACTTGTGGTCCAGCATATCGTGCAGCGGCTGGTGCACGCCGTCGCGCGCGCCGCGCGCAGGCCCGCCGTACTGCCCGCCGCCGGAAGCAGCGCCCTGCGCCATGCCGCCGGACCTGGGGTGGGCGCCCGGCGCCGCGGGGCCCGGCCCGGTCGCCTGCGCGCTGGCGAAGCCGGAGAAACCGGGACCGGCGCCGTCTCCAGAGGCTGGCCCCGGCCCGGCTGTGCGCGGCGTGGCCAGGGCCGCCGCGGCGCGCGACGTGGCAACGCCCGACGCAGTAGCGCCGGACCCATCCTGCAGTCCGGCCGACATCGCGCGGATGTTCAGCAGGCGGCTGCTGCCCTCCTCCACGCTTTCCTCGAGCCGGCGCGCGGCCTGGCTGTGCCCCTGGCTCGACAGGGTCTTGGCAAGCATCTGCTTGCTGCGCAGGGTTTCGTGGTCGTCCATGCCGCGCAGGCGTTCGTGCAGGCTGACCACGTGCTGCTGCAGGCGGCGCGCCTCCTCGAGTTCGCCCTGTTCGGACAGCGTCGAGGCCAGGCGCAGCAGGATGCTCAGGGTGTCGGGATGCTCGGAGCCGAGGCGCCGTTCGCGCGCGGTCGCGAGCGAGCGCTGCATGTCGCGCACGGCGGCAAGGTCGCCCTGGGCGGCAAAGATCTCGGCCAGCGCCTCGCGCGCCTGCAGGGTGGTGGCGGCGTCGGCACCCGACTGGCGCTCGCGCACCCGCACCACCAGCTCCTGCAGCTTGCGGGCATTGCCGAGGTCTCCCATGTCGCGCAGCAGCGCCGCCAGCAGCTGGGTGCAGCGCAGCGTGTCCTCGTGTTCGGTGCCGAGGATGCGCTGGCGCCCCTCGAGCACGCGTTCGTAGACCATGCGCGCACGCGAGTACTCGCCCTGGCGCGCCAGGGTACGCGCCTGCCCGGCCAGGGCGTCGAGCGTGACGATATGGCCCGGGCCATACAGGCGCTCGCAGGCCTCGACCACCTGCTCGTGCAGCGCCAGCGCGCGCGCGAACTCGTCGAGCCCTGCCAGCGTGGCGGCCAGCCCGGAGCGCGCGGCCAGGGTCTCGGCGTGGTCTTCGCCCGCGTCCTGCGCGCAGTGCTCGACCAGCAGTTCGTATTGGGCGCGCGCCTCGCGCAGCCGGCCGCTCTCGCGCAGCAGCACGGCCAGCGCCGAACGGCTGGCGCGGGTATCGGGATGGGTGTCGCCGAGCAGGCGCTGGCGCAGCGCGGTACTCTCCTCGAAGCATTCCTGCGCCTGCGCGGCGCGGCCCTGCTGGCGGTGCAGTTCGCCCAGGCGCAGCAGCTCGCGCGCCAGCGGCGCGGCGTTCGGGTCGGGTGCGCTGCCGCCCAGCAGGCCGCCGCCCGTGCTGCGCTCGCCGGCGGCCAGCGCAGCACGAGCGGCGGCGACCGCGTCGAGCAGCTCGAGCTCGGCGCGCGACTGCCAGGGGAAGCGCCCCTGGGCCACCCAGCCCAGCAGGGTGGCGACCCCGCGCGCGCTCGAATAGCGGTCTGCGTCGCGCTGGACCGTGCCGGCGAAGGGGTCGAGCGGCGCGCCGGTCGCCTGCAGCTGCACCTCGTCGAAATAGCTGTCGAGGGAGAGCTGGGACAGGCCGTAGCAGTTGCGCAGCAATTGCTCGAGCACAGGCTGGTAGCCCTGGACGCCGCGCTGCGGGTCGCCGCGCCGCCACAGGGCGCGGCGCTCGGCGTCGGCGCCGTCGACGCAGGGCACCGGATACACCAGCAGCGGGCGCTGCTCGTCCTCATGGCTGCAGCGGTATTCGACGGCGCGGGTGACGACGCCGGCCAGCCCGTCGAGGCTGCGTCCGCCGGGCGTGAACAGGCCGACCAGGCGGTCGGGCAGCAACGTGGTGCACACGCTCACCGCCGCCGAGCGGCCGCCGCGCGCGTCGACGAGGACGTGGCGGAAGTGGCGCGCCAGCTGGGCGGCGAAGGCCCGGTACAGCGCCGGGCAGGCGGCGAACAGGCCGTCCCAGTCCATGCGGTCGGCGCGCTCGCCATAGCTGTCGTCGAAGCGGCCGGCGCGCATCAGGTAGAGCGAGCGGCTCTGGTCGACGCGTTCGACATAGGCTTCCCAGTCGATGGCCTCGAGCACCAGCCGGGCGCGCTCCTCGGGGTCGAGGTCGGCACCGGCGCGCCCCAGCGACTGCAGCTGCTCGCGGCAGGCCTCGAAGTATTCAAGCAGGCCGGGACGGGCGCCGCCGCCCGGACGCATGTTCTCGAAGCGCTCGTCCTGGGTCGGGAAACAATGGTGCAGGCCAGGCGCCTCGGTGTCCCAGTCGATCATCAGTACCGGCACCGTCGCATTCTGGCCTCCCGCCAGCAGCACGGCCGCATGGGCCAGCGCGACGCTGCGCGCGGTGCCGCTCTCGAACGAATAGAAGGTCGTTACTTCGCCGGGCCTGGGGATCGGCGGAAGCGTTATGCGGTTGATTTCCATGTAGCTCCTCATTTTTTGGGAAAAGTGAGATCCGGGATGGCGCGCCACTCGGGTGGGACATCGGGGAGCACGAATTGGTTGCAATCATGACCAGGCGGTGTGTAGAGCTTCTGGTACTGGTAGTGGGTCGCGATCCGCTTCACCATCTTGTCGATGTCGGGAAGGAAATCGGGATTCGATTTCAGGTCCGCCGTGGCCATCGTGAAATGCGAGAAGTCGACGTAGAAGCTGGACGACGCGATCTGCGGCGGCAGCTTGTCGGGATGTTGGGTCATGATCACCGGGATGATCAGGTGGCTGGGCAGCGTGTACCACTTGCTGCGCTCGGCCTCGAGCAGGCGCATGGCCGCGTACTCGCGGCGCGTGTAGGCATGGGCTTCGTATTTCGGCGTGTAGATGAGGATCATGCAGACGCTCTCGCACATCGCGCGCGCGATCTTGCGATCGAGGTCGTCGCCGCCGCCGAGTTGCTCGGTGTCGACGAAGAGCTCGTCCTCGTTGTCGAAATACGGTTCGAGGTAGCAGCGCAGCGCATCGGCCAGCGCTGTCTTGAACCGCTGCATCAACGCATGGCGCCCATGGGCGTAGCTGAAGAAGCAGCCGTACCGAATTGTCATTGCCTTTCCCCTGTTCAATACGCCGGCTGGCGCGCATGCGCATCCACCACTGTAGCGCTGCAGACCCTCGCCACTTTGCGTGTGCACAAACGGGCCGGCGCCGGGGCACAGGGCACGCGGATGCATTCCCTGAGGCATAATCAGTGTGATCCGAAGAACAACCACCACCAGAGGAGACAACATGAAAGCAATCGTATGCAAGACCTGGGGCCCGCCCGACAGCCTGGAACTGCAGGACCTGCCCGACATCCAGCCCGCCCCGGGCGAGGTTGTCGTCGACGTGCGCGCGGCCGGGGTCAATTTCCCCGACGTGCTGACCGTGCAGGGCAAGTACCAGCACCGCCCCGAGCTGCCATTCACTCCGGGCAATGAATTCGCGGGCACGGTGCGCGCCGTCGGCGAGGGCGTGAACGGCTTCAAGCCAGGCGACCGGGTGATCGGCTTCACCCGCGTCGGCGCCTTTGCCGAACAGGTGAGCGCGCCGGCCGAGATCCTGATGCCCATGCCCCCTGGCATGGACTTCGATACCGCCGCCGCCATCACCCTCACCTACGGCACCTCGCACCATGCGGTGGTCGACCGCGCGCAGCTCAAGGCCGGCGAAACCATGCTGGTGCTGGGCGCGGCCGGCGGCGTGGGCCTGGCGGCGATCGAGATCGGCAAGGCGCTCGGCGCGCGCGTGATCGCGGCGGCCTCCAGCGCCGAGAAACTGGAAGTCTGCCGCGCCCACGGCGCCGACGTGCTGGTCGACTACACGAAGGAAGACCTGCGCGAGGCCCTGAAGGCGGCCACCGGCGGCAAGGGTCCGGACGTGATCTACGATCCGGTTGGCGGGCCCTACAGTGAACCGGCGCTGCGTTCGATCGCCTGGCGCGGACGCCACCTGGTGGTCGGATTTGCCGCCGGCGATATCCCGAAACTGCCCTGGAACCTGATGCTCCTGAAGGGCGCCTCGGTGGTTGGCGTGTTCTGGGGCGAGTTCGCCAAGCGCGAACCAAAGGCGAACCTGGCCGCGATGCGCGAGATGCTGGGGTGGATGGCCGAGGGCAAGCTCAAGCCACTGGTGTCGAAACGCTACGCGCTGGGCGATACGGCGCAGGCGCTGAACGACATGGCGGAGCGCAAGGTGACCGGCAAGGTCGTGATCGTGCCTTAACCACAAGGACGCAGGGTGGGGTCATTGAGGCAGGGGCCTCAATGACGAACGTGCCCACGCGTCAGCTTCGCGTCGTGATTGCACGAAAAGCAGGCCAACAATGCTCGCCGTTCACGCGTGGGCACAGGGGCGCCCACCCTACTGCGCATCCGGCTTGAAGAATTTGATGACATCCTCCTGCACCCGCGTCCGCTTGAACGGCGGCAGGCTCTGCCAGATGCGGCGACCGTAGGGCTTGCTGATCAGGCGCGGGTCGCAGATCATCAGGACGCCGCGGTCCTCAACGTCGCGGATCAGGCGCCCCGCTCCCTGCTTGAGCGTAATGATCGCTTCGGGCAGCTGGTGGTGCATGAAGCCGTTCAGGCCCTGCTTTTCCATCACCTCGATGCGCGCCGCCAGCACCGGGTCGTCCGGCGGGGCGAACGGCAGCTTGTCGATGATGACCAGCGAGAGCGCGTCGCCGCGCACGTCCACGCCTTCCCAGAAACTCTGACTGCCCACCAGCACCGCGTTGCCCGCGTTGCGGAAGGAATCGAGCAGCTCGGTACGGCCGCGCTCGCCCTGCACGAACAGGGGGAAGTCCAGGCCGCGCTCGGCAAACTCGGTACGCAGGCGTTCGGCCACCTTGTTCACCGCGCGGATCGTCGTGCACAGGAAGAAGGTGCGCCCGCCGGCCGCCTCGATCACCGGCAGCGCGGTGTCCACCACGGCGTCGGTGTACTGGAAGGAGTTCGGCTCCGGCAGGCCGGTCGGCACGTACAGGATGCCCTGCTCGCCGTAGTTGAACGGGCTCGGCCAGGTCCGCGCCGGCTCGCCGGTCAGGCCCATCTGGTCGGAGAAATGCTTGAAGTCGTTCTTCACCGCCAGCGTCGCCGAGGTGAAGATCCAGCTGCGCGGCGTACCCTCGCGCTGGTTCTGGAAGATCGGCGCGATCGACAGCGGGGTCTTGTGCAGTTGCAGCGAGGAGTTGAAAGCCTCGACCCAGAGCACCGCCTGGTCGCCCTCGACCACCTTGCCCTTGGGCGTGGGATCGGCCTTCCAGGCGTCGAAAGATGCCTTTAATTCAACAGCGCGAACGCGGCATGCCTCAAGGGTCTCGGCGCGCTCGGCATTTTCTTCCAGCACGTCGATCAGGCCGTCGAGTTCTTCCTTGAGCTTGTCCAGCGCCGGGAAGAAGCTCGATGTCGGCGGCACCTGCGGCAGCGACATGCGCGTGCCGCCTTCCGGGAAGGTCAGGCGCAGGTCGCGCGCCGCCTTCTCGACCACGGTCACGACCTTGGCCCAGTCCGGGCCGCCGCGCGCATGCGCCAGGCCCTCGGCCAGCACGTCGCGGCACAGTTCGAGCACCTGGGAGGTCGAGACCGACTGGCCGAAGAACAGGGTCGCGGTGTCGGGCAGCTGGTGCGCCTCGTCGAAGATGATGGTGTTCGCCGAAGGCAGCAGCTCGGCCACGCCGGTGTCCTTCAGCGCCACGTCGGCGAAGAACAGGTGGTGGTTGACCACCACGACATCGGCCTGCTGGGCCTCCCGGCGCGCCTTCATCACGAAGCAGTCCTGGTAGTACTGGCATTCGGCGCCCATGCAGGTGTCGCGCGTGGACGTGACCAGGTTCCAGACGCTGGCGTTCTCCGGCACCTTGGTCAGTTCCGCCTTGTCGCCCGAGTTCGTCATCTTGATGAAGCGCGAGATTTCGCGCAGGTGGCCGACGTCGTCGCGCGAGGTCAGGCGCCCGTTCTGCAGGGTGCGCTCGAGGTGGAAGTGGCAGACGTAGTTCGAGCGGCCCTTGAGCAGGGCCACCGAGACCGGCGCCTTGAGCGCCTTGCGGATGGTCGGGATGTCGCGCAGGAACAGCTGGTCCTGCAGGTTCTTGGTCCCGGTCGAGACGATGGTCTTGCCGCCCCACAGCAGCGCGGGAACGAGATAGGCGAAGGTCTTGCCGGTGCCGGTGCCGGCCTCGGCCATCAGCACCTGCTGGTCGGCGATGGCCTGGGCGATGGCTTTCGCCATTTCTGTTTGGGACTGGCGCGGCTTGAAGGTGCCGACAGCGGGCGCGAGCGGACCACCGACGCCGAACAGGCGGTCGATTTCTTCGTCGTACTTGCCGGGAGGCGCAGATGGCGCCGCGTCGGCGGCCGGCTCGGCGCCGCCTGGCACAGGGAGGTGATCGGTCAAAATGAGCGTTTTTTGATGCGAAGAGAACTCAGGCCGGCACGTCCGGCACCAGTTGCATCTTCAGCAGGGTGATATGGTCTTTCAGTTGCAGTTTGCGCTTCTTGAGGCGGCGCAGCTGGAGCTGGTCGGCATGGCCATCGGCTGTCAGCATCGCGATGACCGCGTCCAGGTCACGGTGTTCAACGTCGAGTTCGATAATGCGGCGCTGGATGTCTTGGACATCGGTCATGATGGCGGTTCCAAACAGGTGTTTCAACAAGGCGGGGATGGCGGGACAGCTGACTGGCGCCTTGCCGCGTCAAGCTTACAGCTTGCAACACGGTGGCTTCTCGGTGCATAGTTTAATCTACAGCGACGTTGCCGCCAACAAAGATTGGCTGCCCAGCCACGGAAAGCATCAAAGTTTATGAATCTCTTCAAGATCGATGCGGGTACTGCGCAACACATCGGTAACCGCCCGCGGCAAAACGACAGGGTCGCCATCCTGACTGGCGCGCGCGCGCCCGGTCATGTGCTGGCGCTGCTGTCGGACGGCATCAACGGTGCGGCGGCGGCCGAACAGGTGCTGCACACGGCCAAGCAGGTGTTCGACAGCTTCAAGCCGGGCGACGGCCCGCATCCCGAGCGCCTGGCCCAGTTGCTGCGCGAGATCGTGCAGGAAACCCACCTGGTCATCAAGATGAATGCGGTCACCACCGGCGAAGAGGCGCATGCGAGCTTCGTCGGCCTGCTGCTCTCGCCCCATGGCGAGGCGGTCTGGGCCCACGTGGGCGATTCGCGTCTCTACCGTTTCGAGAACGGCCAGTGCACCGAGCGCACCAGCGATGCCGCCTACATCGAGCACCTGGTGGCCGATCGCCTGCCGCTCGAGGCGGCGCGCAACCACCGGCGCTCGAAACTGCTGCTCAATGTGCTGGGCAACAGCCGCAAGGAACCGTTCGTGACCGTTGGCATGCACACCAGCATCGCGGCGGGCGAGCAGTTCCTGCTGTGTTCGGATGGCCTCTGGCATTTCTTCACCGACGCCGAGCTCGGCGCCGCCCTGGCCCGCTCGACGCCGCGCCAGGCGTCCGAAATGCTCATCAACAAGGCGGCCGAACGCTCCCAGGGCAAGGGTGGGAATTGCTCGATGGTGATTGTGAAACTGGTCAAGCCGGTCCCGTAGGGTGGGCGCCCCGTGCCCACGCGTGAAGCCGGCGCCATGCTGGCGTTTGAAAGGCGTCTGCTTACCCTGTACGCGTGGGCTCGCGGACGCCCAATTCCGCCAGCGTTATGCTTGCTTCACGCGTGGGCACAGGGGCGCCCACCCTACTGCGCCGGTGACGATTTCTCGGCAGCCGCCTTCTCCTTCTCGGCCTTCGCTGCCTGCTTCGCCTCGCGCTCGGCCTTGCGCTCGGCCACTTCGCGCTGGCGCTCCTCCGACTTGCGGCGGCGTTCCTCGTAGGCGGCGGCGTTCGCGGCGCGCTTCGGTGCCTCGGCCGCTTCCTTCGCGGCGGCCTGCTGCGTGCGCTCCTTGTGGCGCGCCATGCGCTGGGCCACCGGCGACGGACGCGGCGGCGGGGTCACGTTCGGCGCCTTCGGCGGCGCGGACGGTTCGGCGGCCATGCGCGCTTCTTCCGCCTGGTACTCGGCTTCGGCCGCGGCCATCGCGCGGTCGCGTTCCTCGACCCGGTTCTTGCGCTTGAAATACTCGGCTTCGATCTCGATCGCGCGCTGGACCGCGAGCGCGATGCGGCGGCGCTCCTTGGCCTCGTCCAGGCAGTTGTTCACGAAGAATTTTTCATAGCAGACGGCTTCGCGCTCGGCATAGCGCGCCTCGATCGCCGCGCGCTCGGCGGCCACGGCAGCCAGGCGCTCGTCGGCCTGGGCCACCGAGGTGGTGGGCGAGGCCGGCGCCGGCGGCGGCGCCTGGCGCTCGCTGGCGCAGGCGGCCAGCAGGCCGAGGACCAGGGTGCAGGCTGCGCTGCGCAATACGGACTGTGCTTTTCTCATCTTGTTCCTTGTTGCCTTGTTTTGCCTTCGTTTGGCTGATCGGTCAGGCGATGGCGTCGGCCGCGCCGCGCCGCTCGGCGAGCATGTACTCGCGCGACTGCATCTCAATGATACGCGAGACGGTGCGGTGGAATTCGTTCGCCAGCATGCCCTGGGTATAGAGCTCCTCGGGTTCGCTCGCAGCCGACATGATGAGCTTGACCTTGTGGTCGTAGAACACGTCGATCAGCCAGGTGAAGCGGCGCGCTTCCGAGGACTGTCCGGCCGACATCACGGGAATGCCCGACAGGATCACGGTGTGGAAACGCGTGGCCAGTTCCAGGTAGTCGTTCTGGGAGCGCGGCCCGCCGCACAGCGTCGCGAAGTCAAACCAGATCACCCCGCCGGCGCGGCGCAGGGCGCGGATCTCGCGGTTCTCGATGTGCACGATCGGGCTCTCGTCCGCGGTGTCGGCCACTTTCGCATACGCCTCGCGCAACTGGTGGTCGGAGGCGGCGTTCAGCGGCGTGTAATACGCCTGCACCTGCTCGAGGGCGCGCTTGCGGTAGTCGTTGCCGGCGTCGACGTTCATGACGTCGAGCTTGTCCTGCAGGAGGGCGATGGTCGGCAGCATGCGGTCGCGGTGCAGCCCGTCCGGGTAGAGCGTGGACGGCTCGTAGTTCGAGGTCATCACGAAGGACACGCCGTTGTCGAACAGGGCCTTGAGCAGGTTGTACAGGATCATCGCGTCGGCGATGTCGGAAACGTGGAATTCGTCGAAGCAGATCAGGCGGTACTTCTTCGCGATGCGCTTGGCGACCTCGTCGAGCGGATCGGCGACGCCCTTCAGTTCATCGAGTTGATGGTGCACGGCGCGCATGAACTCGTGGAAGTGCAGGCGCGTCTTGCGCACCACCGGCACCACGGAATAAAAGCTGTCCATCAGGAAGGACTTGCCCCGCCCCACCCCGCCCCACATGTAGACGCCTTTCGGCACGTCCGGACGGTTGATGAGGCGCTTGAAAGCGGACGACCGCTGGGCCTTGTACTGGACCCAGTCGTCGTACGCCTGCTGCAGCCGCTCGACCGCGCGCGCCTGCGCCGGGTCGGACTTGAAGCCGCGCTCGGTCAGCGCGTGCTGGTAATACTCTTGGACGTTCATACGATTCTTGTCTTGCTGCGGGCTCGTGGATAAAACCGTGTCGCCTGCAAATAAGGACGTAGGGTGGACGGCTCTGCCGTCCACGCGTTCAGCGCACGTCTGCAAGCCGTTCAGTGGCTCATCACACGCTGGTTGAACGCGTGGACGGGGAACCCGTCCACCCTACGGTTCAGGGAACGACGCCAACATGTTTCATGCCGGCGCCATCACACTGGGTTTAGAAGTTCAGCGAACGCTTGTCGACAGCCAGCGCGGCTTCCTTGACGGCTTCCGACAGCGACGGGTGCGCGTGGCAGATGCGGGCGATGTCTTCCGACGAGGCCTTGAATTCCATCGCGACCACGGCTTCCGAGATCAGCTCCGAAGCGACCGGGCCGACGATGTGCACGCCCAGGATTTCGTCGGTCGTGGCGTCGGCCAGGAACTTGACCATGCCCGAGGTGTCGCCCAGCGCGCGCGCACGGCCGTTGGCCATGAACGGGAAGGTGCCGGCTTTATACGCCACGCCTTCGGCCTTCAGTTGCTGCTCGGTCTTGCCGACCCAGGCGATTTCCGGCGAGGTGTAGATGACCCAGGGAATGGTGTTGAAGTTGACGTGGCCGTGCTGGCCGGCGATGCGCTCGGCAACCGCGACGCCCTCTTCTTCCGCCTTGTGCGCCAGCATCGGGCCGCGCACGACGTCGCCCACCGCCCACACGCCCGGCAGGCTGGTGCGGCACTCGTCGTCGACAACGACAAAGCCGCGCTCGTCGAGCTGCAGGCCGACGGCTTCGCCGTTCAGGCCGATGGTGTTCGGCACGCGGCCGATCGAGACGATCAGGCGGTCGAAGGTGACGGTCTGCTCGGCGCCGGTCGAATCGGCAAACGCGACGGTGACGTCGTTCTCGCCCTTGGTGATGGCGCCGATCTTGCAGCCCAGGTTGATCTTCAGGCCCTGCTTGGTGAACAGCTTGTGCGCTTCCTTGGCGATCTGCTCGTCAACCGCGCCCAGGAAGGTCGGCAGACCTTCGAGGATGGTGACGTCCGCGCCGACACGGCGCCATACCGAACCCATTTCCAGGCCGATGACGCCGGCGCCGATCACGCCGAGTTTACCCGGGACGGCCTCGATGGCCAGCGCGCCGGTGTTCGACAGGATCAGCTTCTCGTCGAAGGGTGCGCCCGGCAGTTCACGCGCGTTCGAGCCGGTGGCGACGACGACGTTCCTGGCGGTCAGGGTCTCGGTAGTCGGACCGGTGACGTTGATGGTGTAGCCGCCTTCGGCCTTGCCGGCGAACGAGCCGCGGCCGTGGAAGAAGGAGACCTTGTTCTTCTTGAACAGGTAGAGGATGCCGTCGTTGTTCGCCTTGACGACCGAATCCTTACGCTTGAGCATCTGCGGCAGGTTCAGTTCCAGGCCCGACACGTTGATGCCGTGCTCGGCGAAAGCGTGGCCGGCGTGCTCGAAGTGTTCCGACGACTGCAGCAGCGCTTTCGACGGAATGCAGCCGACGTTGGTGCAGGTGCCGCCCGGAGCCGGCTTGCCCGCTGCATTGCTCCACTCGTCGATGCAGGCGGTCTTGAAGCCCAGCTGGGCCGCGCGGATGGCGGCGATGTAGCCGCCAGGGCCGCCGCCGATGACGACGACGTCGAATTGTTTCTCGTTACTCATGAATACGCTTCCTTATTTATTCTTCTGGGACAAAAATCCACATCAGCAGGTAGACCAGTGCGCCAAACCCCGAGGTCAGCAGGGTGAACAACACGAAGACCAGGCGCCAGACCCAGGCCTCGATGCCCAGCACGCCGTTCAGGCCGCCGCAAACGCCGCCGATCCAGCGGTCGGTACGCGAACGGCGCAGCGCGCGCAACTGGGTCTCGACCACGCTGCAGCCGGCCTTGAACTCGCTGGCGCCCTTGTTCAGGTTGACGCGCGGACCGGCGCCGCCAGCGCCGTTGCCGGGATAGGATCCCGACAAGACCTTCGCCTTGGCCTGTTCGAATTCGGCGTCGCTCAGGGCGCCGGCCTGGTGCAGTTCGTGCAAACGCCGGATTTCGTCGGAGATCATGGCAGTCCTCACTGGTTGCGGAAGTCATGCGCGCCGCCCGGCGGCATGACTTCCGTACTACTTCTACTTCACTACCTGCTACGTTACTGCGGAATTACAGGTCGAGCAGCAGGCGGGCCGGATCTTCCAGCGCGTCCTTCATGGCGACCAGGCCCAGCACGGCTTCGCGGCCGTCGATGATACGGTGGTCGTACGACATCGCCAGGTAGTTCATCGGACGGATGACGATCTGGCCGTTTTCCACGACAGCGCGGTCCTTGGTCGCGTGCACGCCCAGGATTGCCGACTGCGGCGGATTGATGATCGGGGTCGACAGCATCGAGCCGAACACGCCGCCGTTCGAGATCGAGAAGGTACCGCCCGACAGGTCTTCCAGGGTCAGCTTGCCGTCTTTTGCCTTCTGGCCGAATTCGCCGATCTTCTTCTCGATCTCGGCGATCGACATCTGGTCGGCGTTGCGCAGGATCGGCACCACCAGGCCACGCGGCGAACCGACCGCGATACCGATGTCGAAGTAGCCGTGGTAGACGATGTCGTTACCGTCGACCGAGGCGTTCAGGATCGGGTACTTCTTCAGGGCGGCGACAGCGGCCTTGACGAAGAAGGACATGAAGCCCAGCTTGACGCCGTGCTCTTTCTCGAACTTGTCCTTGTACTTGTTGCGCAGTTCCATGACCGGGGCCATGTTCACTTCGTTGAACGTAGTCAGGATGGCGTTGGTCTGCTGGGATTGCAGCAGGCGCTCGGCGATACGGGCGCGCAGGCGGCTCATCGGCACGCGCTCTTCCGGACGGTCGCCCAGGTTCGCGACCGGTGCGGCGACCTGTTGAAGCGCTGGCTTGGCCGCCGCTGGAGCGGCCGCCGGCGCCTGCGCAGGCTTGTTGGCAACGGCGGCCAGGGCGTCGCCCTTGGTCACGCGGCCGTCGCGGCCGGTGCCGGTGGCATCCGAGGCGCTCATGTTGTTGTCGGCCAGGATCTTGGCGGCGGCCGGCATGGCGACGTCGCCTTTGGAACCGGTCGATGCGGTTGCCGCAGCGGCGGCAGGCGCTGCCGCTTCAGGGGCCTGCTGCACCGGCGCCGAGCGCACTGCGACCGGGCTGGTCTGTGCCGAGGCTTCGGTATCGATGATCGCGATGACTTCGCCCGAGGTGACGGTCGCGCCATCGGCCTTGATCAGCTGCACGATCACGCCGGCGCTCGGGGCCGGCAGTTCCAGGACCACCTTGTCGGTCTCGATGTCGATCATGTTTTCGTCGCGATCGACCTGCTCGCCGACCTTCTTGTGCCAGGACAGCAGGGTTGCTTCAGCGACCGATTCCGACAGTTGGGGGACCTTGACTTCGATTTGTGCCATGTAAAACTCCGATTGATTATTCTGTATGCAAAGGCCCCCGCGGCGCTTGTGGCGCGACGGGGGCAGTGGTGTTATTTCGTCAGGATGAAGCCCTTGAGCTTCGAGAACGCGGTTTCCAGCAGTTCCTTCTGCTGCGCCACGTGCTTGTCGGCATAACCGACCGCAGGCGACGAGGAAGCGGCGCGACCGGCGTATGCCAGGCGCTGGCCTTCTTCCATGCTTTCGAAGATGTTGTGCTGGATCTGGAACCACGGACCCTGGTTCTGCGGTTCATCCTGCGTCCACACCACTTCGGTCGCGTTGCTGAATTTCTTCAGCTCGGCCGCGAACGACTTGTGCGGGAACGGATACATCTGTTCGATACGGATGATCGCCACGTCGTTGGCGTTGCGGGCCTTGCGGGTGTTGACCAGGTCATAGTAGACCTTGCCCGAGCAGACCAGCACACGCTTGACCTTGGCTGCGTCGATCTTCTCGTCCACTTCGCCGATGACGGTCTGGAAGCCGCCCTTGGCCAGGTCGGTCAGCGGCGAGCCGGCGTCCTTGTTACGCAGCAGCGACTTCGGCGTGAAGATCACCAGCGGCTTCCTGAACTGGCGCACCATCTGGCGGCGCAGCAGGTGGAAGATCTGCGCGGCCGTGGTCGGCTGCACCACTTGCATGTTGTTGTCGGCGCACAGCTGCAGGAAGCGCTCGATACGCGCCGACGAGTGCTCCGGACCCTGGCCTTCGTAGCCGTGCGGCAGCATCATGACCAGGCCCGAGGCGCGGCCCCACTTCGCTTCGCCCGAGGCGATGAACTGGTCGATGACGACCTGGGCGCCGTTGACGAAGTCGCCGAACTGGGCTTCCCAGATGGTGAGCGTGTTCGGTTCGGCGGTCGAGTAGCCGTACTCGAAGCCGAGCACCGCTTCTTCCGACAGCACGGAGTCGATCACGGTGAAGTTGGCCTGGTTTTCCGACACGTTGGCCAGCGGCAGGTAGATACCCTGGTCCCAGCGCTCGCGGTTCTGGTCGTGCAGCACGGCGTGGCGGTGCACGAAGGTGCCGCGGCCGGCATCCTGGCCCGACAGGCGTACGGCGTAGCCCGAGGCCAGCAGCGAAGCGAATGCCAGGTGCTCGCCCATGCCCCAGTCGAGGTTCATCTCGCCGCGGCCCATGGCGGCGCGGTCGTTCAGGACCTTCTCGACCAGCGAGTGCGGCTTGAAGTTCTCGGGCACCTTGGTGATGCGTTCGGCCAGGCGCTTCAGCTCGGTCAGCGGCACGGCGGTGTCGGCGGCGTCGGTCCACTTCTTGTTCAGGAACGGCGCCCAGTCGACGGCGTACTTGTTCTTGAAGTCGGTCAGCACCGGGTCGACGGTGTGCTTGCCGGCGTCCATGGCGGCGCGGTACTCGGCGACCAGCTGGTCGCCCGCTTCGGCCGGAATGGTGCCCTGGGCAGCCAGCTTCTCCGCGTACAGCTTGCGGGTGCCCGGGTGCTTGGCGATCTTCTTGTACATCAGCGGCTGGGTCAGGGCCGGGGTGTCCTGCTCGTTGTGGCCCAGCTTGCGGTAGCAGACGATGTCCACGACCACGTCCTTGCCGAATTCGGTGCGGTAGTCCATCGCGATCTGCGAGGCCAGCACGACCGCTTCAGGATCGTCGGCGTTCACGTGCAGCACCGGCGCTTCGATCATCTTGACCACGTCCGAGCAGTAGATGGTCGAACGGGCGTCGCGCGGGTCGGAGGTGGTGAAGCCGATCTGGTTGTTGATGACGATGTGGACCGTGCCGCCCGTGCCGTAGCCGCGGGTCTGGGCCAGGTTCAGGGTTTCCATGACCACGCCCTGGCCGGCGAAGGCGGCGTCGCCGTGGACCAGGATCGGCAGCACTTCCTTGCCCTGGCGGTCGCCGCGGCGTTCCATGCGTGCCTTGACCGAGCCTTCGACGACCGGGTTGACGATCTCGAGGTGGGACGGGTTGAAGGCCAGCGACAGGTGGACCGGGCCGCCCGGGGTCGAGATGTCGCTCGAGAAGCCCTGGTGGTATTTCACGTCGCCTGCCGGCAGGTCGTCGGCGTGCTTGCCTTCGAATTCCTCGAACAGGTCGGCCGGGCTCTTGCCCAGGGTGTTGACCAGCACGTTCAGGCGGCCGCGGTGGGCCATGCCGATGACGATTTCCTGCACGCCCTTTTCACCGGCGCGCTGGATCACTTCGTCGATCGAGGCGATGAAGGATTCGCCGCCTTCCAGCGAGAAACGCTTGGCGCCGACGTACTTGGTGTGGAGGTAGCGCTCCAGGCCTTCGGCCGCGGTCAGGCGCTCGAGGATGTGCTTTTTCTTTTCGGCGGTGAAGGCCGGGGTCGAGCGGATCGACTCCAGGCGTTCCTGCAGCCAGCGCTTTTCTGCCGGATCGCTGATGTACATGAACTCAGCGCCGATCGAACGGCAGTAGGTGTCGCGCAGCCAGTTCAGGATGTCGCGCAGGGGCGCGGTTTCCTTGCCGAAGTAGGTGTTGCTGATGGTGAAGACGGTGTCGAGGTCCGCTTCGGTGAAGCCGTAGAAGCTCGGGTCGAGTTCCGGCAGGGGCGGACGCTCCTGGCGCTGCAGCGGGTCGAGGTTGGCCCAGCGGGAGCCGAGGTAACGGTAGGCGGCGATCAGCTGGGTCACGGCGACGCGCTTGCGGCCGAGTTCAGCATCCGGGGAGGCGATCACGGTGCGGATCGGACCCTGTTTCGCGCGTTCCGCGAACGAAGCGACCACCGACGAGTGGACCACGTCCGGGCGGTTCGATCCGTCAACCGCGGGCACGTGCTGCATCTGGTCGAAATAAGCACGCCAGTTTTCCGGAACCGAGCCCGGATTATTCAGGTACGCTTCGTATAACTCTTCCACGTACGGCGCATTACCGCCGAACAGGTACGAGTTCGCATTCTGTTGCTGCATCATTCTTGCTCACCTTTCTTCGCGCTTCGCGAGTATGGGGCGGGTTAATCTAACCTTCCGCGACACGGCCTGACCGGTTAGCGGATCGCACTTACTACATCAAGTTGTGGGGGAAGGACGTATTACAAGGCAAACGGGGTCCTGGCTGCCTGGCGTAGGCAACCTGGCCCGCAACATTGTAACGCAAGCGCAGTGGCCAGACGGGCTCTGTAGCCAGAAATTATTTATTTCTATTTGTAAAGCTGCACGCGATACGAGGTCTGCGGTTGACCGGCTAAATGATAATCGTTATCATTTGAGGATGAGCTCATCCGGACCTACTACTCCAGCAACCCCGGCCGCCCCTTCCGCCCCGGCTTTGCCGGGGCCGCGCCGCGCCGTCTATCTCAAGCAGCTGCACCAGTGGCACTGGATCAGCTCGGCAATCTGCCTGATGGCGATGCTGCTCTTCAGTATTACCGGCTTCACCCTCAACCACGCGGCCCAGGTCGAGGCCAAACCCGAGGTGACACGCCTGACGAACGCGGTGCCGGCAGCCTTGCTGCCGGGACTGCAGGCCTATGCCGAACAGCATGCCGACGCCGAGGCCCCGGTGCCGGCGGAGCTGGCCGAATGGGCGAACGGCGCCTTCCCGGTCGACCTGCGCGGCCGCAGTGCCGAATGGAGCGAGGAAGACGCCTACATCGCCCTGCCGCGTCCGGGCGGCGACGCCTGGCTGCGCATCGGCCTCGACGGCAAGGCCGAATACGAGAAAACCGACCGCGGCTGGATTTCCTGGCTCAACGACATGCACAAGGGCCGCAACACCGGCGCCGTGTGGAGCTGGTTCATCGACATCTTCGCGCTCGCCTGCATCGTCTTCTGCATCACCGGATTCCTGATCCTGAAGTACCACGCGGCCAACCGGCCGTCGACCTGGCCGGTGATCGGCCTCGGCATCGTGTTGCCGGCCGTGCTCGCGCTCCTGTTCGTTCACTAATTTAAAGAAGGCACCGCATGAAACTGTCCCCATCGCTTGCCGCCCTGTCGCTGCCGCTGATTTCCAGCGGCGCGGTGGCGGCCGACCTGTCCGTCAAGTTCGAACTGCCGCAGATGAACGTGGCCGAGTACCACAAGCCCTATGTGGCGATCTGGATCGAACGCGCCGACCAGACTGTCGCTTCCACGCTCGCCGTGCTGTACGACGTCAAGAAGAAAGACAATGCCGGCGAAAAATGGGTCAAGGACATGCGCACCTGGTGGCGCAAGGCCGGCCGCGAAGCCCAGCTGCCGATCGACGGCGTGAGCGGCGCCACCAAGGCCGCCGGCACCCACACCATGCGCTTCGGCCCCGCGCGCACCGGCATCGACAAGCTGCCCGCCGGCGACTACAAGCTGGTCGTCGAGGCGGCGCGCGAAGCGGGCGGCCGCGAGCTGGTGCGCGTGCCCTTCACCCTGCCCGCCAAGGGCAAGGTGGCTGCCAGCGCCAACGGCAAGGAAGAGCTGGGCGCCGTCTCGATCGAGATCAAATAAGCAAATCCACTAAAGCCAATTCCAACAGCGGAGCCAACATGCACAACAAGCTGATCAAACACGGCGTCCTCGCCCTCGTCCTGGCCGCAGCGGCCGGCGGCGCCAGCGCCCACCGTCCCTGGATGGTGCCGACCTCGACCCTGGTGGAAAAGGACGACGCCTGGGTGACCATCGACGGCGCCGTCTCCGACGGCCTGTTCGACGTCGACCACGTGCCGCTGCGCATGAACGGCCTGACCGTCACCGCCCCGGACGGCACGACTTCCCCGGCGCCGGAGTCGGTGATGGGCAAGATGCGTTCGAGCGTCGACATCCCGCTCCCGCAGGACGGCACCTACCGCATCGCGCTGGTCAGCAACAATGTGATGGGCAGCTACAAGTTAGGTAGTGAAACGAAGCGCTTCCGCGGCAGTGAAGCCGATTTCGCCAAGCAGGTGCCGGCCGGCGCGCTTGAGGTAAAGAAAACCATCACCAACCAGCGCATCGAGACCTTCGTCTCGGCCCGCAAGACCAGCGAAGGCGCACTGAAGCCGACCAATGTTGGCCTGGAAATGGTACCGCTGACCCACCCGAACGACCTGCGCGCCGGCGAGACCATGCGCGTGCGCTTCCTGCTCGACGGCAAGCCGCTGCCCAAGCTGGGCTTCAGCATGGTGCCGGGCGGCGTGCGCTACCGCGGCACGGTCGGCGAGATCCGCCACACCACCGACGCCAAGGGCGAAGCCAGCTTCAAGCTGCCGGCGCCGAACATGTACTGGGTGAACGCCGTTTATCCGCCGGCGCCGGGCAAGGGCGCGCCGCCACCGGATGCGCCGGAAACCCGCCGCTACGCCTACACGGCCTCGCTCGAGATCCTGCCGGAGTAATTCGCTTCCCGCATGCGCCAGGTCCTCGTTCCCCTCGACATCGATCCTTCCCTTCCCCCAGCCGGCAGCGTGCTGGTCGAGAAGGCCGGCGCGACCATGGGGACGAGCTGGTCGGCGCGGCTGATGCTGCCCCCTGGCGTGCGCAGCGAGCTGGGCGCGCAAATGCAGGACGAGCTCGACGGCATCGTGGACGAGATGAGCCACTGGGAGCCCGGTTCCGTCCTCGGACGCTACAACCGGAGCGAAGCGGGCAGCTGGCACGCGCTGCCGCCGCGCTTTTTTGCCGTGCTCGACTGCGCGCTGCAGGTGCACGAGGCCAGCGGCGGCGCCTACGACCCGTTTGCCGGCGCGCTGGTGAACCTGTGGGGCTTCGGTCCCGAGCGGCGCTACAACCAGCCCGGCTTCTACGCCCCGGCGCCCGGGCGCGTACAGGAAACGCTGAGCCACCGCGCCTCGCTCCATCCCGTGCTCGACCGCGAAAGCCGGCGTCTGCTGCAACCGGGCGGCGCCCTGCTGGATCTATCCTCGGTGGCCAAGGGCTATGCGGTCGACCGCCTCGCCTTTTGCCTGGAGCAGCACGGCGTGCGCCACTACGTGGTCGAGATCGGCGGCGAGCTGCGCGGCGCGGGCATGAAACCCGGCGGCGAACCCTGGTGGGTGACGGTCGAAGGCGTGCCGGGCTGCGACAGCGTGCCGGCCGTGGCCGCGCTGCACGGCCTGGCGATCGCCACCTCGGGCGACTACCGCCGCTATTTCGACCACGGCGCCGGGCGCGCCTCGCACACCTTAGACCCGCGCAGCGGCTACCCGATCGCCAACGATATCGCCTCGGCCACCGTGCTGCACCCGCAATGCATGGCGGCCGATGCCCTCTCGACCACGATCACCGTGCTCGGGCCTGATGCCGGCCTGGCCTTCGCCGAGGAGCAGGGGCTGGCCGCGCGCCTGCTGCTGCGGCGTCCCCACAGGCTGGAAGAACTGACGACGAGCGCCTGGCGCGCGATGTTGCAATGACCCTGCAATAAGCTTGCAATGACCCCGCAATGATGCTGACCATCGATCCCCTGCGCTGGGGCAGCGCCCTCGCCCTCCTCGCCGCCTATGGCGGCATGTGCGCCGCCCTGCTGCGCCGGCCGAAAGCGCCTGCCCTGCCCGCCCCCCTCGAGGGCGACTGGCTGGTGGTTTACGCCAGCCAGACCGGCAACGCCGAATACCTGGCGCGGCAGACCGCGGCCACGCTCTGTGCCAGCGGCCTGGACGCGCGCGCCGTCTGCATGTCGGCGCTGGACCCGCCCGCGCTGGCCGGCGCCACGCGCGCCCTGTTCATCGCCAGCACCTATGGCGAAGGCGACGCCCCCGACGCGGCGGCGCGCTTTGCCGGCGTTACGATGGCCGGCGACGCCGACCTGTCGCGGCTGCACTATGGCGTCATGGCCCTGGGCGACAGCAGCTACACGAATTACTGCGGCTTCGGCCGCGCGCTCGACGCCTGGCTGCGGGCGCGCGGCGCCACGCCGCTGTTCGAGCGCATCGACGTCGACCGCGGCGACATGGACGCGATCGCCAACTGGCAGCACCAGCTCAGCCACCTGGCCGGCACCAGCGACGCGCCGGACTGGGAGGCCCCAGCCTATGGGCAGTGGCGCATCGCCGAGCGGCGCCTGCTCAACCCCGGCAGCGCCGGCGCCCCGCTCTACCGCGTAGCGCTGGCGCCCGTCGACGGCGTCCTGCCCGACTGGGAAGCCGGCGACCTGGTGCAGGTGAGTGCGCCGCGCGACCCCGGCCTGCCGCGCGAATACTCGATCGCCTCGATCCCGAGCAAGGGCAGGATCGAACTGCTGGTGCGCCTGCAGCGCCATGCCGACGGCAGCGCCGGCGCCGCATCGGGCTGGCTCTGCCTGGATGCGAACGAGGGCGACAGCATCGCCCTGCGCGTGCGCAGCCATGCCCGCTTCCGCCTCGGCGAGAACGCGGCGCGGCCGCTGATCCTGGTCGGTAACGGCACGGGGCTGGCGGGCCTGCGTGCGCACCTGCTGGCCCGCATCGAGCAAGGCGTTCATCAGAACTGGCTGGTCTTCGGCGAGCGCAATGCCGCGCACGATTTCCTGTGCCGCGAGGAGCTGCAGGACTGGCGCGACGGGGGCAAACTGGCGCGGCTCGACCTGGCTTTCTCGCGCGACGGCACGGGTCCGCGCTATGTGCAGCATGCCCTGCTCGAACACGCCGACGAGCTGCGCGCCTGGGTCGAGCGCGGCGCGGCGATCTATGTGTGCGGCAGCCTGCAGGGCATGGCGACCGGGGTGCACGAGGCGCTGGCCGACATACTCGGGCCCGATGCCCTTGATGATCTGGCGGCCCAGGGCCGTTACCGCCGCGACGTCTATTGAACCCGAGGGCGTGATCAGTACCGCCCCGCTGCCCAATTCCTCATCGAAGAAAGTTTTCCTTTTCGGATCAATGACTTGACTCGCCAGAACCGCACCGACTCACAAGTTTATCCACAGTTTCTGTGAAGAACATGGATGCCCGTCGCGCTGCTCAGCCTCACCCGGCAATGCCGTATTGGTTCGGTATCGCGCGCAGCGTGGCGCGGCGCAGGTAATCGGACTTGCTTGCGGTTCCGACCCTGTCGTAGAGCTGGGCCAGGCCGCTGCGGTCGATCTGGATCCGTCCCCCCACCTTGGGCATGGCCTTCATCTCGCGGCGAACCTTCACCTGTGCCTTATGCCCGCTCGTGAGCTTGACCAACAGCTTGAAGAGGAAACGGTTCAAGGCATACACACGTCCGGAGAACGCATGGCTGTCATGGACCGTGATCTCCAGATCCTGCTTGCGGCCGACCTTGTCGAACCACTGCACCACCTGCTTCGGCACATGCTTCAACAAGTCGTCGACCAGGAGCTGGTGAACGGCATCCACCGGCTCGAAAACGATTTCCGGGCCATAACCCCACATGTAGGCCCGGGCGGCATTGTCCTCGGCCAGCATGATGTCCCGTAGCCGGTTTTCCCATTCCGGAAAATCCTGCTTGACCGCTTCGTCGAGTTCGGCGGCGACGGCCGCCAGGTCCTGCCAGTCCGGTCCCAGCGCGAACCGGAGTGCTTCCTGCAGGCCGCCATCGCCAGCGCCCTGGACATCGACAAAACCGGGGCCGGAAGCGCTTGCCAGTTTTTCGAGGTCGGCGTCGAGCGTGGCGTAGCCCCAGAACGAGTCGTTGATGTGCGCGGCCGGCATCGTCATCACCTTTTCCGATCCGAAGCCGAAGGCATAGACCACGATCCTGCTCTTGATGTCGCGGACCATCTTGCCGCCCCGTAGGGGCAAGCCAGCTTCGTGACGCACCGACAGCCGCCGTCCGTGAAGGGCCGCGATGGCGTCATCGTGATCGATTTCGACGCCATGCGCGAAACGCAGGCGATCGGCATACTTTAGCCTGGCCACTACGACCTGGGCTTCCAGATGCTCCGCAAGCGCATCGGCACGCACCGCCTTGTCCGGGAATTTCAGGATGAACTCATCGTTCATGGCGGAGCATGTAATGCCCGGCAAATCGGGAAACGCATGCTTCCTGAAGTGATTTGCCGGCCAATCGTAGACAGTCGTACTGAGCAGCCGGTCGGTCCCCAGGCGCAGGAGCGAGAAACAGTGATCGTTCTTATCGATGACCAGGGTCCTCAGGCCGTTCTCGACCGCCGCGAGCGCGACCGAAATGCCGCCCACGCCGGCTCCCAGCACGGTCACGTCGTAGTCGACAGGCTTGTCCGCATACTCCTGCTCGCTCTCGGTCCTTTCCTCGAAGAGCTTCGCGCCCACCGCCGCATTGACCAGCGTCCGCGCCCGCAATACCTGGTCGCGCATGCTGATATAGGCCAGCCCGCGGTTGATATCGAACTGGTTGCTGCCGACGTTGAAGGCAAGAAGGGCAAGACTGTTCTCGTCCTTGATGGTCATAAGGCTATCCCCTGCAATGCGAACAATGCCTGCAGCTCTTTCTCATCGAGCTTCAACAGGTCGGTGGCAACCAGCGTACGTGCGTCCATCCCGCCGAATTCGCTCGCAAGGAAGCTGCGCGCGGCGCGTGGTGCCTCCTGGCGGAACTCGTCAACCAGCCCGGTGGGTGCACGCCTGTCGATCACAGGCGGCGCCGCGTCCGGCCGTTGCCGCTGTCTGCGCACTTCCGGTGGGAGCAGCTTGTCGAGGACCTGCCGGCTGAGCGGCGGCGCGCCGCTGGCCAGCACCGACCCTTCCCGATGAAAGCGATACAGGCCGGAACCGACCCGATCCACCCAGTAGCCCCATCGTGGCTGCTTCTGGCCCAGTTCCGAGTCCACCGCACTGGTCATGCCGGATGGAGAAGGATCCGGCACCCTCTTCTCCACAGCAAGGGCCAGCGCCGCGGCAACCAGGTCGCTGCGGCGGTACACGCGGTCGGCATCCAGTTCCGCAAGCTGGCGGAATAATTCACGGACGATTTCTCTCAACATGGCTACTCCTGAGTGAACGCCTCCTGCGCAGGCCAATGGATGCTGTGCGGAAAGCAACGTCGCAGTCTACTGTACGTGCTTCGCTACTGACAATTCCAGTCGCATACCAACAGGAAGCGTTGTTTTGCGACCATGACTCTCAGCCCTCCCTGATCAGTTCATTTGTGTCAACCCAATAGGAATGCAAATGATAACGATTCTCGTTTACATGTTGAACGATTCTCATTACCATATAGTCCAGTTCGACAAACGCGACCCGCCCAGCGGGCCTCATGACAATCAAGAGAGAAAAACAGGAAGGTCCATGCAAGCCATCACCAGCCGCAAACACACCCACACCCGCCTCCATCAACACATGAGCGCCGCGCTCGCCACCATGCTGCTGCCGCTCGCAGCGGGCGCCGCCGAGACCGCGGCGCCGGTCGCTTATGACGAGGCTGCCGGCGCCCCGGTGGCGAAGGTGGAAGTCAGCGGCAAGCTTGATGCCGGCTTTCTCGCCGAGCGCCCGTCCTCGCCGAAGTACACCGAGAAGCTGGTCGATACCGCGCAATCCGTGCAGGTCATCAGGAAGGAACTGATCGAGCAGCAAGGCGCCCTCACCCTGACCGAGGCGCTGCGCAACACGCCCGGCGTGGGCGCCTTCTTCCTGGGCGAGAACGGCAACACGAATACCGGCGACGCCATCTTCATGCGCGGCTTCGACACCTCGGGCAGCATCTTCGTGGACGGCGTGCGCGACGTCGGTTCGATCTCGCGCGACGTCTTCAACCTCGAACAGATCGACGTGGTGAAGGGCCCGGCCGGCACCGACAACGGCCGCGGCGCGCCGACCGGCTCGGTGAACCTGGTGACGAAGAAGGCCAGGCTCGACGACATGGCCAGCGCCTCGGCCACCATCGGCAGCGCCTCGCAGAAACGCGTCACCGCCGACGTCAACCGCGTGCTCGACGCCGAGCGCGGCATCGCCTTGCGCCTGAACGCGATGGCCCAGGATTCGGGCCGTCCCGCGCGCGACGTCGTCAACGACAAGCGCTGGGCGGTGGCGCCGAGCATCGCCTTCGGCCTGAACGGCCCGACCCGCGTGGTCCTCGACTACCTGCACGTCAAGCAGGACAACATTCCCGACGGCGGCGTGCCGACCGTCGGCCTACCGGGCTACACCAGCCCGGACCGCGTGAACAAGCCTCAACTGTCGAGCGCGGCGCCGGTCGACCCGCAGAACTTCTACGGTTCCAGCACCGACTACGACAGGGTGAAGGCCGACATGGCGACCGTGCGCGTCGAGCACGACTTCTCGCCAGGCTTCAGGCTGCACAACATCTCGCGCTACGGCCGCACCAGCCAGGACTACCTGCTCTCGGCCTTCCTCGCCAGCGGCGCCAACCTGAACCTGGTCGACCCGAGCGACCCGTCGACCTGGACCCTGGTGCGCAACACCCGCACGGTGAAGGACCAGGAAAACCGCATCCTCACCAACCAGACTGCGCTGACCTCGCAGTTCGAGACCGGCGCCCTGCGCCACACCCTGGTCACCGGCATCGAGTTCACCAGCGAGAAGCAGGTCACCTACGGCTTGAGCGGGCTGGGTACCCTGGCGCCGGCGAACCTCTACCATCCGGACGCCGGCGTGGCCGTCACGGGCCTGGCGCCACACCGCACCGGCGCCTACAACCAGGGCGCGATCGACACCCAGAGCCTGTACGCCTTCGACACCATCAAGTTCGGCGAGAACTGGATCGTCAACGGCGGCGTGCGCGCCGACCACTACAGCGGCGACTACACCGTGGTCGCCCTCACCAACAACGTACTGGTGCCGACCCACTTCACGGTGGGCGACACGGTTGTCAACGGCAAGCTCTCGGTCCTGTACAAGCCGGGCGCCAACAGCAGCGTGTACGCCATGGCCGCCAGCTCGAAGCAGCCGCCGGGCTCGAACTTCACGGTGTCGGGCAACCTCAACAGCGCCCAGAACCCGATCTACGATCCGCAGGAAACCCTCACCACCGAGGTCGGCGGCAAGCTCGACCTCTTCAGGGGCAAGCTGGGCCTCACCGCCGCGTTGTTCCGCACCGAGGTGAAGAATGAGGTCGAGCAGGATCCGGTCGACCTCAGCTGGTCGCAGTCGGGCAAGAAGCGCGTCCAGGGCGTGGAGCTGGGCGCCACCGGCGAACTGGCGCGCAACTGGATGGTGAGCGCGGGCTACCTCTACATGGACACGAATGTCGAAGCGGGACGCCTGCTCACGGCCAACGGCGAGAACGTGCTCACCTACACGCCGAAGCAGTCATTCACCCTGTGGACCTCGTACCAGCTGCCGATGGGCCTGAAGATCGGCGGCGGCGCGCGCTTCAGCGACAGGCTGCTGCGCGGCACCGATGGCGCAATCGGCACCCCGGCCTATACCGAGTCGTACTGGGTGTTCGACGCCATGGCTTCGTATGCGATCAACCGCAACATCGACCTGCGCCTGAACGTCTACAACCTCGCTGATGAACGCTACGTCGCCAGCATCAACAAGAGCGGCTACCGCTACAACCCGGGCACGCCGCGCTCGGCCAGCCTGACGGCGAACTTCCGCTTCTAGGCGTTCCTGCGGATACCGCGCCAACGCCCTCGCCTTCGCGGCGCAGGGCGTTTTTTTCATGGCCGCCGCCGATGGGTGACCCGGGCGGCGCCTTCGCCTAGAATGGGGTGCCCTCCACTCCCAAGCAAAGCCTCCTTGAAGATATCGATCGGCCTTCGCCTGTTCGTCTCGGTCCTGCTGGCCATCCTGGCCGTGGCGGCGAGCGCCGTCTGGCTGCTGCGCCAGAACGTGCTGGAGAGCTTCGGCGACTATGCGGCGCAGATCGAACTGGACCGCCTCGACGAACTGTCGTCCGATCTCGCGCGCCGCCATGCCCGGCAGGGCGGCTGGGATTTCCTGCCGGCCGACGAGGGCGCGCGCCGCGCCTGGCTGGCCGGGGAGCTGGAGCGGCTGCGGCAGGAACGCCTGCGCCGCCTGTCCCCTCCTGCGGCCCCGATGGCCCCGCCGCCTGCCCCGCCAGCCGCGCCAGCGTCGCCGGCCGCACCCGCGCTTCCCGCCGCCCCGGCGGCGCCAGCCCTGCCGGCGCCGCCGGCGCCTCCTGCCCCGCCGCTGCCGCCCTTGCCCCTGATGGCGGGAGAGGACGGCGCCAGCCTGCAGGAACGCGCCACCCTGCTCGACTCCAGCGGCGCCTGGCTCGCCGGCCGCCCGCCCGGCGCCTTGCCGCTGACCCGGCGCGCCATCCTGGTCGACGGCCGCACGGTCGGCTACCTGGCGGTGGCGCGCACCAGCCGCCCGACCGATGCCCTGGCCTATGCCTTCCTGCAGCAGCTGGGCGCCAGCCTGTGGCTGATCGTCGGCGCCGGCGTGGTCCTGAGCCTGCTTGTCTCGGTGCTGCTTGCGGCGCACTTCCGCCGTCCGATCGGACGCCTGGCCGCGGGTGCCCGCGCGCTTGCCGAAGGGCGTTTCGAGATCCGCCTGCCGGCCGGCCGCAGCGACGAACTGGGCGAACTGGCCGGCCACTTCAACATGCTGGCGGCGCGCCTGGGCGGACTCGAGAGCGCGCGCCGTCAATGGGTAGCAGACACCTCGCACGAGCTGCGCACGCCGCTGGCCGTGCTGCGCGCCCAGCTGGAAGCAATCCAGGATGGCGTACGCAAGGCCGATGCCGCCAGCGTCGAGGCCATGCTGCGCCAGGTCCTGTCGCTGAACCGCCTGATCGGCGAGCTGTACGCCCTGGCCCGCGCCGACGTCGGCGCGCTCGAGTGCCGGCGCGAACGGGTCGACCTGTGGGCGCTGGCCATGGAGGAGGCGGACGACTTCGAAGGTCGCCTGCGCGATGCCGGGCTGGCGCTGGAGCGCGGTCCCGCACCGGCGCGGGCGTGCGTGCTGGCCGATCCCGAGCGCCTGCGCCAGGTGCTGCGCAACCTGCTGGAAAACAGCCTGCGCTACACCGCCGGGGGCGGCCACGTGCGCATCGCAGCCCAGGCTAGCGAAGGGCAACTGCGCCTGAGCGTGGACGACAGCGCGCCCGGCGTGCCGGACGAGGCGCTGGCGCGCCTGGGCGAGCGCTTCTATCGGGTCGATGCTTCGCGCAGCCGCGCCGGTGGCGGCGCCGGCCTGGGCCTGGCCCTGTGCCAGCGCCTGGCCGAGGCCCAGGGCGGCGCGCTGGCCTTTGCGCACTCGCCGCTGGGCGGGCTGCGCGTGAACCTCACCCTGCCGCTGGAGGACGCATGAACCGCATCTACGTCGTCGAGGACGAACCCGAGCTTGCCTCGCTGGTGGCCGACTACGTGCGCGGCGCCGGTTTCGAGGCCACCGTCTTCGGCGACGGCGCCCTGGCCCTGGAAGCCATCCGGCGCGCGCCGCCGCTGCTGGTCGTGCTCGACCTGATGCTGCCCGGCCTGGACGGGCTGTCGCTGTGCCGCGGGCTGCGCGCCTTCTCGACGGTGCCGATCGTGATGGTGACCGCGCGCGTCGAGGAGATCGACCGCCTGCTCGGACTCGAGGCAGGCGCCGACGACTACCTGTGCAAGCCCTTCAGCCCGCGCGAACTGGTGGCGCGCATCAAGGCGATCCTGCGCCGGACCGGCACGGCGCCCCCGGGCCTGGCCGTCGATACCGGGGCGCGCCGCGCCCTGGTGCATGGCCGGCCGCTCACGCTCACGCCAAGCGAATTCGAGGTGCTGGCCGCGCTTGCGCGCCGTCCGGGCCAGGTGTTCACGCGCGCGCAGCTGCTAGAGCTCGTGCGCCAGGACGACCTGGACGTGACCGAGCGCGCCATCGACAGCCACATCAAGAACCTGCGCCGCAAGATCGACGCGGCCGCGCCCGGCCTGGAGCCGATCCGCTCGATCTACGGGCTCGGCTACCGTTTCGACCTCTAGGGAAGCACTGATTTATTCATGTCGGCGGTCTTGGCCCGGAAAAAACGTCCTGCTGCGTTGCAAATCCTCGCCATACCACGCGGTATGGCTGCGGTTTGCGCCTTGCCGGCCGCTTTTTTCCATGGCCAATCCCATCCGTCAGAATAAATCATTGCTTCCCTAGCGAAGCGCCGGTCTCCATTTTTCCTCCACATTGCCCAGGCAGGATGCAGTGGTCGGCGCCGCGTGCGCCCATCAAGAGGAGAACACCATGCCTACCCCACGCTGCTTCGCCCTGCTGGCCCTGCCGGTCCTGCTGTACACCGCCGGCGCCAGCCAGGCCGCCGTCCACATCGACTGCAGGCCGGCGGAAAGCGGCCCCTGCGCCGCGCCGCCGGCCCCGCCGGCACCGCCCGTTCTTCCCGCGGCGCCCGTGGCGCCCGCTCCGCCCGCTCCCGACGACGGCTTGCCGGGGCACCTGCCCGCCCTGCCTGCGCCGCCCGCTCCACCGGCGCCCCCGGCCCTGCCCGCGCCGCCGGCCCCGCCGGCCCTGCCCGGCATCCCCGACGCGCTGCACGCGGCCTGCGCCGGCATGCAGTCCGGCGCCCGTCTGAGCCGGACCATTGCGCCCGGCGAAACGATGAGCGGCTTCTGCGAGCGTAGCGGCGGCAAGATGGTGTTTCGCCTGCGCAGCTACAGGAAGGAAGACTAAGGAAGATTGAGCGAGGGGACACGCAAGCGCACGAAGCGAACGGCAGCCTGTTGGCAAAATGATTAGAATCGGCTCATCAGCGTGGATTCGTCGAGGTGGCTATGTTCGATATGGATTTGCCGTGGTGGGAATTCGTCGTGCGCGGCGCGGTCGTCTACCTGGCGCTGCTGGTGATGGTGCGCCTGTCGGGCCGGCGCACCGTGGGCCAGTTCACGCCTTTCGACCTGCTGGTGATGCTGCTGCTGTCCGAAGCCGTGTCGAACTCGCTGTCCGGCGGCGACGATTCCCTCGGCGGCGGCCTGATCATCGCGGCCACGCTGCTGGTGCTCAATGCGCTCGTCGCGGCGCTGTCGGCGAACAGCCGTGGCATGTCGAAGGTGCTGGACGGCACCGCCATCCTGATCGGGCGCGACGGTGTCTTCTTCGACAGGATCGTGCGGCGCTGCCGCATCACCGAAGCCGACCTCGAACAGGCCCTGCGCGCGGCCGACTGCGCACGCCAGGACATGCAGTCGGCCTTCCTGGAGGCCGACGGCGACATCACGATCCAGAAGAGAAAATAAGCCGGGCTGTGGCAGCCGCAACATGATTCACCTTCGAGGCATATGCTTCGGAAAATGAATCATGTTCTCGCCGTTTACTGCCGCGGTAACATTCCCTCGTGAGCCAATTGCTCAGCGGTCAATGCCCATCCGTATGGTGTGTGAGCCCTCCTGCCAACGTGCTAGTTTTTTGTGCAGCGTCACGTCGTGGCGCGTTGGATTCTTTCCTGATCAGGAGGTCTACCATGAAGCACAGCTTAAGCATTCTGGCCCTGGCCGCGGCGGCGGCCTGCGCCCCGGTGCTCGCCCAGGCGCAGACGGGCACCATCATCAAGGCGACCGCCAGCGGCCCGGCGGAAAGCCCGCCGAACGGCTCACCCGGCTCGAGCGTGGCGACATTCGAACTCGACGGCAACATCCTGCGCGCCGAAGTACCCTTCCGCGACCTGCTCGGGGACACCGTCGCGGCCCACATCCACTGCTGCACCACGGCCTCGTTCACCGACGTTGCGCCGGTCGCGGTTCCCTTCGTCGACTTTCCGCTCGGGGTGAAGGGCGGCCTGTACACGCATGCCTTCGACCTGACCGACGCCACCATCTACGATCCGGCCTTCCTGGCCTCCTACGGCGGCACGCCCCAGGGCGCCAGCAGCGCCCTGATCGACGCCATCAACGCCAGCACGGCCTACGTCAACATCCACACGGACCGCTATCCGCAGGGCGAGATCCGCGGCTTCATGGTCGCCGCGCCGATTCCGGAACCGGCGACCTGGGGCATGCTGGCGATGGGGATGGCCGGCCTGGGCATGATGGCGCGCCGGCGCCGGGCCTAGGTTGCGGAAAGCGAGGACCGCCCCTCCCGTTCGGCCAGCATGGCTGACCAGGCAGGAATCGCCGCCCGCCAGAAGCTGGCGAGGCTGTCGGGGCGTTCGAGCGGCAGGCCGAGGAAGCGGGCGGCGTCGAGCAGGGCCGCTACCGCCGCCGCTTCGTCGCCGGGCAGGACGGCGAGCGCACCGGTCTGTTTCGAGAGCTTCTCGCCGGCGGCGTTGCGCACCACCGGCACGTGCAGGTAGCGCGGCGTCGGCACCCCGAGCAAGCGTTGCAGGTAGATCTGGCGCGCGGTCGAATCGATCAAATCGGCGCCGCGCACGATGTCGGTCACGCCCTGGTCGGCGTCGTCGACCACCACCGCCAGCTGGTAGGCCCAGTAACCGTCGGCGCGCTTCAGGACGAAGTCGCCGGCTTCCATCGCCAGATGCTGGGTGAGCGTGCCCATGAAGCGGTCGGTGAAGGTGATGGCGTCCTGGCCCGCATCCGGCACGCGCAGGCGCAGGCTGCGCATGCTGCGCCCCGGCGCCAGGCCGGCGCGGCAGGTGCCGGGATAGATCGCCGCGCCGTCGGGCGCCACGCCCAGGCGCGAATCGACGATCTCGCGCCGGTTGCAGCCGCAGGCGTAGGCGTGCTCGCCCAGCCGCTCGGCGGCGGCCTGGTAGAGGTGCTTGCGGCGGCTCTGCCAGACCACGTCGACGTCGGAATGCATGCCGAGCGAATCGAGCAGCGCCAGGATCGCCTGGTCGGCGCCGGGTACGCTGCGGCCTTCGTCGATGTCTTCGATGCGCACCAGCCACTGGCCGTGGTGGGCGCGCGCATCGAGGTAGCTGGCCAGCGCCGCCACCAGCGAACCGGCATGCAGCGGCCCGGTGGGCGATGGCGCGAAACGGCCGATGTAGGTGTTGCTCACGTGTGGAACAGGATGCGTTTTACGGGGGCATCACGATACCACAGGGGCTCAGCTCCGGCTTTCCTTCCAGCCGTCCTTCGCCTCGAAATCCTTGATCAGGCGCGTCACCTGCCCGCCCACCTCGTTCGGCACCGCCATCGAGAGCTGGTAGTGCACGATCTCGAAGCTCTCGCCCTTGCGGCGCATGACGCCGCTGGCCTGGCACACGCCCATCTGGGTGTCGAGCAGTTCGTCGAACCAGACCATGGAGCCGTCCCCGGAAGCATACACATGGCGCTTGATGGCCTTGAAGGCCCAGGCCGACTTGCGCTTGAAATAGGGGCGGGCCCAGGCCTTGAACTCGTCGCGGCGCCAGCGCTCGGTCTTGTCGGTGCCGATGTAGATGCCGTCTTTCGCGATCTTGTCGAAGTAGCTCATGCGGGCATGAGCCGCATCGTCGTGCCAGCGGTCCACAAAGGCATCGACCTGGCGTTTCAGGTTCGGGTCCGCCTGGGCAGCGAGAGAGCAAAACAGCAGGGCGAAAGCGAGCAGCAGGCGTTTCATGGGCAGGTTCCGTCGACTGAAAGTCTGATTGTACACAGCAGTATGTAACTATTCGTACAAAGCGCCCCATTCCGCCTTTGTTCGTGTACATTTGGCAACGCTACTTCTTACCTTTCCAGCTTCGCACCATGCGCCAACTTGTCGTTTGCCTGCTCTGCCTTGCCGTCGCCGCGCGCGCCGAACCTCCCGCCGTCGCGCCTGCCGCCGCTCCCGTCCCTGCGCGATGGGATGCCGAGCCGGCCGTGAAGCAGAGAAGCGAAGCGCCGGCGCCCCTGTCGCTGCGCGCGCGCCTCAGCGAAGACGCTATCCGCAAGGCCGTCAAGGACACGTTGACGGACGCGGACGACTACCCGCAGCTGTACCAGGGCGACACCCTCAGCGGCGCCGCTTATGAGCAGTTCGGGCGCGAGTTCCACGAGGCCAAGGTGCCCGACTGCCTGCATCCGGACGGCCTAAAGCGGCAACCGACCTTCTTCCTGTCCGGCCTGCTGGCGCTGCCCTTTGTGGCGGTGGCGAAGATCCGGGGCAAGTGCCGTTGACAACAATAGAACTGCGAACGGATCAGCGGTGCAGCTCGCCCGCGCGTTCAGGCTGGTAGACAATGTCGAGCACGCGCACCTGGAAGGCGCCGCCATCGGGACGCTTCCAGGCTATGCTGTCGCCCACCTTCAGGCCGAGCAGCGCATTGCCGACCGGCGTCAGGACCGACAGTTTGTCTTCCGCGCCGTTCACGTCCTTCGGATAGGCCAGCTGCATGTCGAATTCCTCGGCCTGGCCGTCGAGCACGAAGCGCACACGCGAATTCATGGTCACGACGTCGGGCGGCATGTCCTGCGGCTCCACCATGTCCGCGCGCGACAGCTCCTCCAGCAGCGCGGCGCAGTTGTCGGCCTGGGCGGCCGGCAGCGAATCGATCAACGCCTCCAGGCGTTCGATATCCAGCGACGATACGACGATGTTCGGTCTCATGTTGTGACTCCAAGGTGCTTGGCCGCTTTTCATGGCGCGGCCGGATGTAGGAACCGCCCGCGGGTGCGAGCGGAGTCGATGCGATGGAGAGGCTCGGGAGGACGGGTGGCGTGGCGCCGACCGGTGCTTATCCTCGCCGAGCCCGGGAGAGCCAGGCGAGATCTCGCGCGGAGAGCTGCACGGCGCGCGCGGCCATGACGGCGCGCTCGGACGGCGTGCAGGAAGATTTGAAACGAACGGGCGACAACAGACCTCCCTCGTTCAGGGGCGAACCGCAATGCTGGCAATTGCTCAGATGGTTCATGGTCGTCGGTGCTTGCATTTAACGCTTGGGCTGATTGACCCGCACGGTATGGTTTTCGTAGGGTGGACACCTGTGTCCACGCTGTACAACGCGTGGTTGTCGGTAGCGCATGCGCATACAGGAGCCCAGTATATCCCCCCTGTCCATTCCGTCAACACCACCCGTGACGACGGGACAATAAAAAAGCGGGCCGCAGCCCGCTTCTCAAGAACAACGCAGACGAATCAGCGCTTGTCCATAGCCGGCACATCACGTACCGGCGAGCCGACGAACAGCTGGCGCGGACGGCCGATCTTCTGTTCCGGATCGGCGATCATTTCGTTCCATTGTGCGATCCAGCCGATCGTACGGGCCATCGCGAAGATGCCGGTGAACAGCGAGACCGGGATGCCCAGGGCCGACTGCACGATGCCCGAGTAGAAGTCGACGTTCGGGTACAGCTTGCGCGACACGAAGTATTCGTCTTCCAGGGCGATGCGTTCCAGTTCCATGGCCAGCTTGAACAGCGGGTCGTCCTGCAGGCCCAGCTCGTTCAGCACTTCGTGGCAGGTTTCGCGCATCAGCTTGGCGCGCGGGTCGAAGTTCTTGTACACGCGGTGACCGAAGCCCATCAGCTTCACGCCCGAGTTCTTGTCCTTGACCTTCTCGATGAAGGCAGGGATGTTCTCGACCGAGCCGATTTCCTTCAGCATGTTCAGTGCCGCTTCGTTGGCGCCGCCGTGGGCAGGGCCCCACAGGCAGGCGATGCCGGCAGCGATACAGGCGAACGGGTTGGCGCCCGACGAACCGGCCAGGCGGACGGTCGAGGTCGATGCGTTCTGCTCGTGGTCGGCGTGCAGGATCAGGATGCGGTCCAGGGCGCGCACCAGCACGTCGTTGACCTTGTACTCTTCGCACGGGTTGGCGAACATCATGTACATGAAGTTGGCGCTGTACGACAGGTCGTTGCGCGGGTACACGAACGGCTGGCCGATCGAGTACTTGTAGGCCATCGCGACCAGGGTCGGCATCTTGGCGATCAGGCGGATCGCGGAGATTTCACGCTGTTCCGGATCGTTGATGTCGAGCGAGTCGTGGTAGAACGACGCCAGGGCGCCGACGGTGCCGACCAGGACCGACATCGGGTGCGCGTCGCGGCGGAAGCCACGGAAGAAGAAGTTCATCTGCTCGTGAATCATCGTGTGACGGGTCACGGTGTTCTCGAACTTGGCCTTCTGCTCGGCGTTCGGCAGTTCGCCGTTCAGCAGCAGGTAGCAGGTTTCCAGGAAGTCGCAGTTCACTGCCAGCTGTTCGATCGGGTAGCCGCGGTACAGCAGCTCGCCCTTGTCACCGTCGATGTAGGTGATGCTCGAATTGCACGAGGCAGTCGACATGAAGCCAGGGTCATACGTGAACTTGCCGGTCTGGCCGTACAGCTTGCGGATGTCGATGACGTCCGGGCCGATCGTGCCTTTGTAAATCGGCATGTCGACCGATGGGCTGCCGTCGGAGAACGACAGTGTGGCTTTGGTATCAGAGATATTCATGGCACTTCCTTCTTGGGAGTGGATCTACAAAATGTAAAACGAAAACTGGTTTCGCTCACGCTTCGCGCAGCCGCGCCACCAGGGCGCGCACATGCGGCAGGTCGACTTCGCCTTCGGGCTCGGCGCGTCCCAGCAGCAGGTCCATGAGCGGATTGTCCGCCAGGTCCAGCAAGCGGGTCAGCGCATCGACCTCTTCGTCGGTCAGTTCCTCTTCGTGCGCATCGAGGAAGCGCGTGAGGATCAGATCGTTTTCGAGCAGTCCCCGGCGTGCACGCCAGCGCAGGCGGGCACGGTTGGCGGGGTCGGATTGATGCAGCTTAGTCACACTAGAGTCCGTTGTTGGGTCAACACTATACTCCGGCTGCCGTCATTCGGCAGTACCGTATTTCTACTGTATTTATGGCAATACTTTGGGCGCAATGAGGCGGAGGATATCCGATTTTTGCGACTCAGGACGGACGGTAGGCTGTTCGTTCTGACTGTTACTTTCCGGACGTAATTGTCCGGTTGCATGCGGTGCGATGTGCATGCGGTGTACCGCGTGGACACAGGTGTCCACCCTACAAAACCAGCAAACCCGTAGGGTGGGCTCCCGAGCCCACGCGGTCTCACGACCAATTCATCGGCGCGGCCCAAGCGCGCGAGCGCCGTACATTGAACCAGGCGATCAGATCGCCCGGCGAACCAGCAATTCCTTGATCTTGCCGATCGCCTTGTTCGGATTCAGGCCCTTCGGGCAGACGTCCGTGCAGTTCATGATCGAGTGGCAGCGGAACAGGCGGTACGGGTCTTCCAGGTTGTCCAGGCGCTCGTTGGTGGCTTCGTCGCGCGAGTCGGCGATGAAGCGGTAGGCCTGCAGCAGGCCGGCAGGACCGACGAACTTGTCCGGGTTCCACCAGAACGACGGGCAGGAGGTCGAGCAGCAGGCGCACAGGATGCACTCGTACAGGCCGTCGAGCTCTTCGCGCTCTTCCGGCGTCTGCAGGCGTTCCTTCTCCGGCTTGATCGAGTCGTTGATCAGGAACGGCTTGATCGAGTGGTACTGCTTGAAGAAGTTGGTCATGTCGACGATCAGGTCGCGCACCACCGGCAGGCCCGGCAGAGGACGCAGCACGATCGGCTGGGTCAGCTCGTTCAGGTTGGTGGTGCAGGCCAGGCCGTTCTTGCCGTTGATGTTCATCGCGTCCGAACCGCACACGCCTTCGCGGCAGGAGCGGCGCAGGGCCAGCGAATCGTCGACGTCCGCCTTGATGCGCTGCAGTGCGTCGAGCAGCATCTTGTCGGTGTCTTTCAGTTCGACGGTGACGTCTTGCATGTAAGGCTTCGTATCCTTGTCCGGATCGTAGCGGTAGATCTTCAGGTGGACTGTGCGTGCCATGTTTTACCTATCAAGTGGGGACGGGAGCAGCTCCCGTCCGCAAAAATTCTGTCGTTCTCGCGTTCGATCGGTGGATCAGAACGTACGTGGTTTCGGTTTGAAGGTGTCGACCGTCAGCGGCTTGGTCACGACCGGCTTGTAGTCGAGACGGTTGCCTTCCGAGAAGAACAGCGTGTGCTTCATCCAGTTTTCGTCGTCGCGCTGCTCGTAGTCGCTGTGGGCGTGGGCGCCGCGCGATTCCTTGCGCGCCGCTGCCGAGACAATGGTCGCCTTGGCCACTTCGATCAGGTTGTCCAGTTCGATCGCTTCGATACGGGCGGTGTTGAACACCTTCGACTTGTCCTTGAACGAGACATGCTTGCGGCGCTCGTCCAGCTTCATGATTTCCTTGACGCCTTCGTCCATCAGGGCCTGGGTACGGAACACGCCGCAGTGCTTCTGCATGGTGGAGCGGATTGCGTTCGCGACGTCCTGCACCTTCTCGCCGCCGGTCGAGTTCTCGAGGCTGTTGAGACGGCCCAGCGCGTAGTCGGCGAAGTCCTTCGGCAGTGCGCGGTTGCCCTGCGCCTTCAGGTTCTGGGCGACGATGTGGTTGCCGGCGGCGCGGCCAAAGACGACCAGGTCGAGCAGCGAGTTGGTGCCCAGGCGGTTGGCGCCGTGCACCGACACGCAGGAGCATTCGCCGATCGCGTACAGGCCGTTGACGACCTTCTGGCCGCCGGTGCCGTCAGGGGTGACGACCTGGCCGTGGATGTTGGTCGGGATGCCGCCCATCTGGTAGTGGATGGTCGGGACGACCGGGATCGGTTCCTTGGTCGCGTCGACGTTGGCGAACTTGTGGCCGATTTCCAGGATCGACGGCAGGCGCTTCTTGATGGTGTCGGCGCCGATGTGGCGCAGGTCCAGCAGCACGTGGTCCTTGTTCGGGCCGACGCCGCGGCCTTCCTTGATCTCCTGGTCCATCGAGCGCGAGACGAAGTCGCGCGGCGCCAGGTCCTTCAGGGTCGGCGCATAGCGCTCCATGAAGCGTTCGCCGTTCGAGTTGATCAGGATACCGCCTTCGCCACGGACACCTTCCGTGATCAGCACGCCCGCGCCGGCCACGCCGGTCGGGTGGAACTGCCAGAACTCCATGTCCTGCAGCGGGATGCCGGCGCGCGCCGCCATGCCCAGGCCGTCGCCGGTGTTGATGAAGGCGTTGGTCGACGCGGCGAAGATACGGCCTGCGCCGCCGGTGGCGAAGATGGTGGTCTTCGCCTGCAGCATCATGACGTCGCCGGTTTCCATTTCCAGGGCGACCACGCCCAGCACGTCGCCGTCGGCGTTGCGCACCAGGTCCAGGGCCTGCCACTCGACGAAGAAGTGGGTGCGCGAGCGGACGTTACGCTGGTACAGGGTGTGCAGCAGCGCGTGGCCGGTACGGTCGGCGGCCGCGCAGGCGCGTTGCACCGGCTTCTCGCCGAAGTTGGCGGTGTGGCCGCCGAACGGACGCTGGTAGATGGTGCCGTCCGGGTTGCGGTCGAAAGGCATGCCGAAGTGTTCGAGTTCGTACACGACCTTCGGTGCTTCGCGGCACATGAATTCGATTGCGTCCTGGTCGCCCAAGTAGTCCGAGCCCTTGACGGTGTCGAACATGTGCCAGTACCAGTCGTCTTCGCTCATGTTGCCCAGCGAAGCACCGATGCCACCCTGCGCCGCCACGGTGTGCGAACGGGTCGGGAAGACCTTCGACAGCACGGCGACGTTCAGGCCGGCTTCGGTCAGTTGCAGTGCGGCGCGCAGGCCGGAACCGCCGGCGCCGACGATGACTACATCGAATTGACGGGTGGGGATTGCAGTATTGATTGCTGCCACGATTACACGCTCCAGAGAATTTGCACAGTCCACACGGCGTAGGCAATCAGCACGAGCACGGTGGCGATCTGCAGGGCCAGCTTGATGCCGGCCGGTTTGACGTAGTCCATCCAGATGTCACGGACGCCGACCCAGACGTGGTAGAACAGGCCGAAGAAGGTGACGGCCGTGAAGAGCTTGAACCACTGGCGGGAGAACAGCGACGCCCAGCCTTCGTAGGTGAAATTCTGTGCGGTGAGGAAGGTGCCCAGCAGGATGACGGTGTAGACCACCATCACGATCGCGGTGACGCGCTGCGCCAGCCAGTCCTTGACGCCGTAGTGGGCGCCGACGACGAGGCGGCGCGGGCCGATATTATTCTTGGTTGCCATGATTAGAATACTCCAAACAGTTTCAGGCCGACGATGACGGTCAGCGCCAGGCTGATCACCAGGACCCAGCGTGCGGTCTTCTGCGATGCGTCCTTGTCCAGGGCCAGGTGGTTGTCCATGAACAGGTGGCGGATGCCGGCGGTGAAGTGGTGCAGGTAGGCCCAGGACAGGCCCAGCAGGATGATCTTGACGAAGACGTTGTCGACCACACCGGCGAAGTGGGCGAAGGAAATCTCCGAGCGCAGGCTTTCCTGCAGCAGGTACAGCAGGAAAGGCAGCATCAGGAACATGACGAACCCGCTGATACGGTGCAGGATCGACACAATCGCCGAGGGCGGCTGGCGATAGTTCATCGTAATGTCGGTAATGTTGACATTACGAATCGGCTGTCCCCTCTTTTGCTGCTTTGTTATGGCTTCGGACATACAACACCTCCTTAACTGACAAAATTTAAAAAACCCTTAATTTTCGCCGATTTTTTGATCCGCACCAATAACCGAAGCCCGATTATCAGGATGCAGCGCGAGGAACAGGGTTTTGTTCGGCGCTTTCTCCAAACCAACATATTTTAATCGCATGAAGCGATTGCTGCCGGGACCGACCTGGTCCTGGCAAAGTCCTGCTCTGCCGCCTCCGTAGGGTGGGCACTCCGTGCCCACGCGGTACGTGCGCTGGCACGCTCGGGTGGCGGTCACATCTCATCCGCTCGCGGCGTTGGGACCGTTACCGGGGCATCCCCGGAGCGCCGCGGGCTTGCCGTTTTGACGCATCATCGACACGCCAACACTGCTCGTCGTTCCGCGTGGGCACGGGGCGCCCCCCCCTACGGTTGACGCCGCCACCATTTGCAATCATCACCACAATTCGGCGATCGACAGCAAACGCCCGCCTTACGACAACTCATTCTGGTAATGATGCTTGGCGGTCAAGTACAACCCGCGCCGCAATTCCACCGCCTTGTCCCCGTAGGTGAACGAGACCCGCTCCGCGCACAGCAGCGGCGTACCTTCGGCCACCTGCAGGTATTCCGCGGCCGCGCTGTCGGCGCCGACCGCGCGGATCTTCTCGGTCGCGCGGATCATCCGGGTGCCGAACTCCGACTCGAACAATCCGTACATTGGACCCTTGTACTCAACCAGCCGTTCAGCCGTCAGCCCCTTGAACAGCTGGCCCGGCAGCCACAGCTCCTCCAGGATCGTCGGCGCGCCGTCGAAGGACTGCACGCGCTTGATGTAGACGACCGCGTCGCCCGACTTCAGCTCGAGCAAACGGGCGACCTCGGCCGGTGCACGGATGCGCTTGACCTCGACGATGCGGTTGTCGGGATGGTGGGGAACGCCCTCGTCGGGCATCAGCTTGAGGAAACGGAAGTGGGCGCGCTCTTCGTGGTGGGTGGCAACGAAGGTGCCCTTTCCCTGCCGGCGCACGACCAGGTTCTCGGCCGCGAGCTCGTCGATCGCCTTGCGCACGGTGCCCTGGCTGACCTTGAAGCGCGCGGCGAGTTCGACTTCGCTGGGCATCAGTTCGCCCGGCTTCCATTCGCCCGCTTGCAGGCTCTGGGTGATCAGCGCCTTGATCTGTTGGTACAGCGGACGGAACGAGGGCGAGCCGTTGCCGCTTGCGCCGTCGCTGGCCGGGTTGGACGAGACTGGATTCATAGACCGCGATTTCACCACAAAAGCCCCTCCCCGTCCAGTGTACACATGGCAATGACATGTGTCTTATATAAGACATATGATATCAATTGACAGGTAGAACTACCGAGGACTACACTCGCGGTCGATCGGACGCCAGTACGCCCCGCTGGCCGCGCCTGGCGGGAAGCGCCGCGCGGTCACGGCTACCCAATTGGACGCAGTGCGATTTTGGTATCATTGCGGTTTTTCCCGGCCGACGCTCGGAAACAGGCGTATCCTCGGCTTCGACCGTTTTCATTCCCACTTTTGGAGATTCATCATGGCTAAAACCCCAATGCGCGTTGCCGTCACCGGCGCAGCCGGCCAGATCGGCTATTCCCTGCTGTTCCGCATTGCCAACGGCGACATGCTGGGCAAGGACCAGCCGGTCATCCTGCAGCTGCTCGAGATCGATAACGAGAAGGCACAGAAGGCGCTCAAGGGCGTCATGATGGAAATCGACGACTGCGCATTCCCGCTGCTGGCCGGCATGACCGCGCACAGCGACCCGATGACCGCCTTCAAGGATGTCGACGTCGCCCTGCTGGTCGGCGCCCGTCCGCGCGGCCCAGGCATGGAGCGCAAGGACCTGCTGGAAGCGAACGCGCAGATCTTCACCGTGCAGGGCAAGGCGCTGGACGCCGTCGCTTCGCGCAACGTGAAAGTGCTGGTCGTCGGCAACCCGGCCAACACCAACGCCTACATCGCCATGAAGTCGGCCCCGAACCTGCCGGCCAAGAACTTCACCGCCATGCTGCGCCTGGACCACAACCGCGCCCTGTCGCAGGTTGCCGCCAAGCTGGGCAAGCCGGTCGGTTCGATCGAGAAGATGGTCGTCTGGGGCAACCACTCGCCGACCATGTACGCGGACTACCGTTTCGCCACCGTCGACGGCCAGTCGGTCAAGGAAGCGATCAACGACGACGTCTGGAACCGCGACACCTTCCTGCCGACCGTCGGCAAGCGCGGCGCCGCTATCATCGACGCCCGCGGCGCCTCGTCGGCAGCTTCGGCCGCCAACGCAGCGATCGACCACGTGCGTGACTGGGTGCTGGGCACCAACGGCAAGTGGACCACCATGGGCATCCCGTCGGACGGTTCGTACGGCATCCCGGAAGGCGTGATGTTCGGCTTCCCGGTCACCACCGAAAACGGCGAGTACAAGATCGTCCAGGGCCTGGAGATCGACGAGTTCTCGCAAGAGCGCATCAACCTCACGCTGAAGGAACTGACCGAAGAGCGTGAAGGCGTGGCCCACCTGCTGGCCTAAAACACGACGCGGCGTCCATGGAACCGGCCAAGCCGACCGTGCGCCGCAGCCGTCGTGCCCCTCAAGCGGGCACGGCGGCTTCTTCTTTTCCTGCCAGCGTAACGACCGAAACACACATGCATCCTTCCGAGGTTTTATTCCAGGGCAAACGCCAGCCGCTCCTTCTTCCCGCCTGCGACCACTATTGCGGCTCCGAGAAGCTGATGCGCAAGTCGATGGCCCTGCAACAAGAGCTTGGCCCCCTGTTCGACATCACCTTCGACTGCGAGGACGGCGCCGCCGCCGGCAACGAAGCCGCGCACGCCCAGCTCGTCGCGGACTTGCTCAACAGCGAGGACAACCGCCACAACCGCATCGGCGTGCGCCTGCACGACATCGACAGCCCCTTCTTCGAACGCGATGTCGCCACCATCGTCGGCGCCGCCGCGAACCGCCTGGCCTACGTGGTGCTGCCCAAGCCGGCCGGCCTGGCCGACGTGCGGCGCGCACTGGAAGTGATCAACGGCGTCGCGGTCCCGGCCGGACGCGCGGCGCTGCCGGTACACGTGCTGATCGAGACCCACGGCGCGCTGCGCGAAGCCTACGACATCGCCGCCCTGCCCCAGGTCGAGTGCCTGTCCTTCGGCATCATGGATTTCGTCTCGGCGCACTACGGCGCCGTTCCTGCCAGCGCGATGCGCACCCCGGGACAGTTTTCGCATCCATTAGTTGTCCGCGCCAAGCTGGAAATGGTTGCGGCATGTCATGCGCACGGCAAGGTCGCCTCGCATAATGTGACGACCGAAATCAAGGACAGCGCGGTGGTGGCGAACGATGCCCAGCGCGCTGGCGCCGAATTCGGTTTCACGCGCATGTGGAGCATCCATCCGGACCAGATCAAGCCGATCCTGAAGGCGTTCACGCCGAGGCTGTCGGAAGTGAACGAAGCCACCAACATCCTGCAGGAAGCGATGGCCGTGAACTGGGGCCCGATCGCTCAGCATGGGCGCTTGCACGACCGCGCCAGCTACCGATATTATTGGACCGTTTTGCAGCGCGCGAAGCTGGCCGGCCTGGCGCTGCCTGAATCCGCGGCGGCAATCGTCAACCAAACGGAATCCAACTAATGGCCACCCCAGTCAAACACCTCCTCGCCGCCGGCGCCTTCGTGCTCGCGGCCCTCGGCCTGTGCGCCGCGCCAGCGTCCGCCGCTCCAGAAAAGAACCATCCGAAAGCGGCCGACGTCGCCAAGGCAAAGTCCAAGGCAAAAACCAAATCCTCGAAGGCGAAGAAAGCCGCGGCCGGCGCAGCAGCAGGCGCCGCCGGCGCCGCCGCAGTTGCCGCTACCGTGGAGGAACCGGAACCGGACATCACCGACACCAAGGTGACCGACTATGCCTGCGAGCTGGGCAACAAGATCACGATCTACACCAGCGAGAAGGACGATTCGCACATCGCCCTGCGCTGGAAGAAGCGCCTGCACCGCCTGGCGCGCGTGGGCACGACCACCGGCGCGCTGCGTTTCGAGAACACGAACTACGGCCTGGTCTGGATCGGCATCCCGTCGAAGGGCATGCTGCTCGATTCGAAGCTGAACCGCCAGCTGGCCAACGAATGCAAGAACGCCGAACAGTCCAAGCCGCTCGTCACGGCCGGGCTGGAAGAAAAGAAAAGCTGACGCGAAGAGAAGCCAACACTGCGCGTCACCCTACCGTTGCTGATTACGTCGTATATGAAGCAATAACAAGAGACCCCTACTGAAGGAGAGCTTATGTCTCGCAACACCCTGAACACGCTGAAGGACTTCCCGCTCGCGGGCGGCCAGTCCGGCCAGTTCTATTCGCTGCCGGCACTGGGCGAAAGCCTGGGCGTGAACCTGTCGCGCCTGCCGGTGTCGATCCGTATCGTCCTCGAGTCCGTGCTGCGTAACTGCGACGGCAAGAAGGTCACCGAAGAACACGTCCGCCAGCTGGCGAACTGGGGCGCGACCGCCGAGCGCACCGACGAGATTCCGTTCGTCGTCGCCCGCGTCGTGCTGCAGGACTTCACCGGCGTGCCGCTGCTGGCCGACCTGGCCGCGATGCGCAACGTCGCCGCCAAGACCGGCGCCGATCCGAAGAAGATCGAGCCGCTGGTGCCGGTCGACCTGGTGGTCGACCACTCGGTCACCATCGACCACTTCCGCGAGCCGGGCGCGCTGGACCTGAACATGAAACTGGAATTCCAGCGCAACAACGAGCGCTACCAGTTCATGAAGTGGGGCATGCAGGCATTCGACACCTTCGGCGTCGTGCCGCCGGGCTTCGGCATCGTCCACCAGGTCAACCTCGAGTACCTGGCGCGCGGCGTCATGCACAACGGTAACACCTACTACCCTGACACCCTGGTCGGCACCGACTCGCACACCACCATGATCAACGGCGTCGGCGTCGTCGGCTGGGGCGTGGGCGGCATCGAAGCCGAGGCAGGCATGCTGGGCCAGCCGGTCTACTTCCTGACCCCGGACGTCATCGGCGTCAACCTGAAGGGCAAGCTGCGCGAAGGCTGCACCGCGACCGACCTGGTGCTGACCATCACCGAACTGCTGCGTAAAGAAAAAGTCGTGGGCAAGTTCGTCGAGTTCTTCGGCGAAGGTACCCGCTCGCTGTCGACCACCGACCGCGCCACCATCGGCAACATGGCTCCGGAATACGGCGCGACCATGGGCTTCTTCCCTGTGGACGAAGCCACCGTCGACTACTTCCGCGGCACCGGCCGTACCGAAGAAGAACTGGCCGCCTTCGAGAATTACTACAAGGCCCAGGGCATGTTCGGCATCCCGCAGGAAGGCGAGATCGACTACACCCGCGTCGTGACCCTCGACCTGTCGACCGTCACCCCGTCGCTGGCAGGCCCGAAGCGTCCGCAGGACCGTATCGAGCTGGGCCACGTGAAGAACACCTTCACCGAACTGTTCAGCAAGCCGACCACCGAGAACGGCTTCAACAAGAACCCGGCAGACCTGTCGAAGGTCTACGAAACGACCAACGGCGTGCGCGTGAAGAACGGCGACGTCCTGATCGCCGCCATCACCTCGTGCACCAACACCTCGAACCCGAGCGTGCTGCTGGCTGCCGGCCTGCTGGCCAAGAAAGCCGTCGAGCGCGGCCTGACCGTCGCTCCGCACATCAAGTCCTCGCTGGCGCCGGGATCGCGCGTCGTCACCGAGTACCTGACCGCTGCCGGCCTGCTGCCTTACCTGGAAAAGCTGGGCTTCGGTGTGACCGCCTACGGCTGCACCACCTGCATCGGCAACGCCGGCGACCTGACCCCGGAACTGAACGCAGCGATCGTGCAGAACGACATCGTCGCTTCGGCTGTCCTGTCGGGCAACCGTAACTTCGAAGCGCGTATCCACCCGAACATCCGTTCGAACTTCCTGGCCTCGCCGCCGCTGGTCGTCGCTTACGCGATCGCCGGCAACATGACGCGCGACCTGATGACCGAGCCGGTTGGCCGCGACCCGAACGGCGTCGACGTCTACCTCGGCGACATCTGGCCGTCGTCGCAGGAAGTGGGCGAGCTGATGCGCTTCGCGATGAACTCGGAAGTGTTCAAGAAGAACTACGCCGACGTGAAGGGCAACCCGGGCGAACTGTGGGAGCGCGTGTCGTCGACCGAAGGCCAGGTGTACAACTGGCCGGAATCGACCTACATCGCCGAGCCGCCGTTCTTCGCCGACTTCGAGATGACCCCGAAAGCAGCCGCCACCGGCATCACCGGCGCCCGCGCGCTGGGCGTGTTCGGCGACTCGATCACCACCGACCACATCTCGCCGGCCGGTTCGATCAAGGAAGACGGTCCTGCAGGCAAGTGGCTGAAGGATCACGGCGTGCTGAAGGCCGACTTCAACTCCTACGGCTCGCGCCGCGGTAACCACGAGATCATGATGCGCGGCACCTTCGCCAACGTGCGCATCAAGAACAAGATGATCCCGCCGAAGGCGGATGGTTCGGCGGTCGAAGGCGGCATCACCATCCACCAGCCGTCGGGCGAGCAGATGTCGATCTACGACGCGGCCATGAAGTACGTGGCCGAAGGCACCCCGACCATGGTGTTCGGCGGCGAAGAGTACGGCACCGGCTCCTCGCGCGACTGGGCAGCCAAGGGCACCCAGCTGCTGGGCGTGAAGGCCGTCATCGTGCGTTCCTTCGAGCGTATCCACCGCTCGAACCTGGTGGGCATGGGCGTGCTGCCGCTGCAGTTCATCGGCAACGACAGCGTCGAAACCCTGGGCATCACCGGCAAGGAAACCTACGACCTGAAGGGCCTGGAAGGCGAGATCAAGCCGCAACAACTGGCCACCCTGGTGATCCACCGCGAAAACGGCGAGACCCAGGAAGTGCAAGTGCTGCTGCGTATCGACACCCCGATCGAAGTCGACTACTACAAGCATGGCGGCATCCTGCCGTTCGTGCTGCGCCAGCTGCTGGCTGCGTAATGCAGTAAAAGGACCTCCGTTCAGGCACCCCGCCGGGGAACCTGAACGGACGACAAAAAAGGCCGGAACCTTTGCAGGTTCCGGCCTTTGTTCTTTTTTATCCTCCCCCAGCGGCGTGCCCGCTAGCGTCCTATGCCGATGCCGATGCCGATACCGCCGCGTCCTCCACTGCCCACGCCGCCGAAAATCGAGGTCGATACGCCGCCGCGTGCGCTGTCCTGCCCCGCTGAACGAAGAATGCACTCCCGCCAGGGGTCCGTGTTCGCCACATAACCCATCTGCGTGCATGCGGGCCCGTATTCGGCCATCATGCGCTCCACTTGCGCCTGCTGGGCCACTGCCCGGTCTTGTGGGGTAGCACAGCCGAGCAGGCACAATGCACTTGCCGCCGCCAATATGAAAACGCGCATGGTTGTTCTCCTTAAGCAATAGATCGAACCGGCTCCGTCCTGAGAGTCCATGGAACGATCATACGCTTCTATTGAGTTCGCCAAAGTGGCTGGGCGGCTACGGAACGGGCGGGCACATGCATAACCGGTTTTTCTTGAAACTGAACCAATAATCTGGAAAATGAATCCCATACAAAACAGGGAGCCTGCATGCGCACGAAAGCGACAATCGCCACTGCCGTTCTCATGGCCCTGCTTCTGGGCTGGCAGCACTTCAACGGCGGCGTTCCCGCTCACCACCTGCTGGCCGACCCCAGCCTGCCTTCCCTGTCGAACTGGTGGGGCTTGCTCGCCCTGCCGCTGCTTGCCTGGTACCTGCTTGGGCGCATCGAACGCCGCCGTGCGGGCGACCCGGGCAGCGCATCGCGGATCAAGGGCGCGTTCGCGGGCTCCCTGCTGTTCGGCGTCACGCTGGGCCTGCTCTTCAGCACCGGGCAGGAGGCGGCCATAGAGTACCTGGTGCAGTCCCTCGTCGTGGTCGCGCTGTTCTACCCGATCTACCGTGCCGAATACGTGCTCGGCTTCGTGCTCGGAATGAGCTGGGCCTTCGGCCCCGTATTGCCGATCATCCCGGCTTGCCTCTTCGCTCTAGTCGGCGCCATCATCCACCTCGGCGTGCGCCTGGTCTACGCGCGCATGCTGCTCCTGCGCCGCTGACTTCCCGCCGATGTGCCCGGCCGTAGAGCCAGGCCGGCGCGCCGGTGCATCCCGCTTTCCCATGCCCGAGCAGCCCTGCAGGGCGCGCTTCGGCGACCGGGTGTCGGTAGGCGGCGCCGTGCATCAACGGCCGTTCGATGTACGCGCGAACGGCCGTTGATGCAGCCCGTGGGCGAGGATCACACCTCCGCCCACATCCGCAACAGGTTGTGATAGTGCCCGGTCAGCCCGACCGTGGCATCCGATTCTCCGTAGGTCCCGCGCAGCTTCTGGATGTTCGTGTCGAGCTCGAACAGCATGGCGCGCTTGGCGTCCTCGCGCACCATGCTCTGGGTCCACAGGAAAGACGCGATGCGCTCGCCGCGCGTGACCGGCAGCACCTGGTGCACGCTGCCTGACGGGTAGACGATCGCGTCGCCGGCCGGCAGTTTCACTTCGTGGGTGCCGTAGGCATCGACCACCACCAGCTCGCCGCCCTCGTACTCGTCCGGGCCGCTCAGGAAGACCGTGGTCGAGACATCGGCGCGCACCGGCGCCATGCCGGGACGCTGGGCGCGGATCGCGCCGTCCACGTGCAGGCCGTAGTGTTCGCCGCCGCCATAGCTGTTGAAATAAGGCGGCAGGATGCGCAGCGGCAGCACCGAGGAGAAGAACAGCGGGTTCGCCATCAGCGCCGCGCTGACGATGCCGCCCAGTTCCACGGCCAGGGGCGAGCCTTCGGCCAGCTGGCGGTTGCGTTTCACCTGCGCGCCCTGCGCGCCGACGCTGGCGCGGCCATCGATCCAGTCGGTCTCCGAGAGGCGCTTGCGCATCTGCGCTACCTGGTCAAGGCTCAGGACGCCGGGAATATGCACCATCATGTGTCGCTTCCTTTCCAAAAACAGCAAGGCCCTCCCCGCTTCAAGCAGGGAGGGCCGTGCAAAAACTACCTGTTCATCGCGCTGCGCCTGGAGCAGGCGAGCCCATCAGAACTTCAGGTTGGCGGTCAGGCTTGCCGAACGGCCGGCGCCGACGCCTGCATAGTGCGGCGAGGAGACGCGGTCGAAGTAGACCTTGTCGCCCAGGTTCTGGATGTTCAGCTGGAAGGACACGTTCTTGTTGAGCGTGTAGCTGGCCATCGCGTCGAAGCGGGTATAGCCCGGCGCATACTTCGTGTTGTTGACGTTGGCGTAGACCTTGCCGACATAGTTCATGCCGATGCCGGCGCTGAAGTCCTTGCTGAAGGCATACGAGGTCCACAGCGAGGCGCTGTGCTCCGGCGTGGTCGGGAACACGTTGCCGTTGTACGGCGACGGCTGGTACACCGCGGGGCTGCCGCTCGGGGCCACGTTGAGGTAGCCGTTGTCCTTGACGATCGCGTCCAGCCAGGTATAGCCGCCGAAGACCTGCCAGGCGTTGGTCAGCTTGCCGGAAAAGCCCAGTTCGACGCCCTTCAGTTCCTTCTTGCCGACGTTCTGGCTGGTGCCGTCCGGCGAGGTGACGCGGGCATTGTCCATGTTGCTCTGGAAGACGGCCGCGTTGAGCGACAGGCGGTTGTTCAGCACTTCCCACTTGGTGCCCAGTTCCAGGTTCCTGCTCTTTTGCGGCTGCAGGTTCTGGATCGCCACGGTCAGGCCGTCGAAGCCGTCGCCGCCGTCGTTGCCCGGCGGCGTGGCCGAGGTGGCCCAGGACAGGTAGACGCTGCCGCTGGCGGCCGGCTTGAACACCAGGCCGGCCTGGTAGGTGTCGAAGGTGCTGCGCACACGGGCACGCGAGGCCGGTGCATTGCTCACGTTCAGCTCGCTCTCGAAGTCGTCCCAGCGCGCGCCCAGGTTCAGCATCCACTGCGGGTTGAATTCGATGGTGTCGAAGGCGTAGACGGCGCGGGTCCGGGTCTCGATCTCGTTCAGGGCCGGCGCCACGCTGCGGGTATAGACCCAGGGATCGTAGGGATTCGGGTTGTTCAGCGGCGCGCAGTTGTAGCCGGTGGCCGCGCCCGAGGTGGCGCAGACCGTGTTGTTGGTCAGCAGGTTGTTGGTGCCCGGGGTGAAGACATAGGTGCCGCGCTCGGTGTTTTCCTTGCTGAACTCGACGCCGACGTTGTAGCTGTGCTTGATACCGGCGGTGGTCAGCTTGCCCGACAGGCTGGTCGCGTTGGCGGCGGTCTCGGTGTCGGTGAAGCGGGTGTTGGCGCGGCGCCAGACGGTGCCGTACAGGATCACGTTGCCCTTCGAATCGTCGGGCTGGGTCCAGACGTAGTCGTTCTTCGACTTGCCGTAGCGCGTCACGTTGCGCAGCACCAGGCCGCCGCCGAAGTCGTGGCGCAGGTCGACGGTGCCGATGTCCGTTTTGGTGTCGCGGAAGTCGCGGTTGGCCAGGCCGTAGAAGGTCGAGCGGTCGACGTCGACCGGGGTGCCGTTGCCGTTGAGGGCGACGTTGGCGCCGCTCGAGAACGGGTTGTCGAACGGGATGCCGGTGTCCGGGATCTCGCTCGTGCTCAGGTGGTAGTAGCTGAGGATGGCCTTCGTCGGGCCGTTCAGGCCGAAGGTGACCGTCGGCGCGATGCCCCAGCGGTCACCGCCCACGACGTCGCGCCCGGCCACGTTGTTCTCGTGCGCCATCACGTTCAGGCGGAAGGCGGCGTTGTCGCCGACCGTACGGTTGATGTCGCCGGTGACGCGGCGGTAGTCGTGGCTGCCGACGCCGACGGTGGCGTTCGAGAAGTTGTCGGCCTGGGCACTCTTGCTGACCAGGTTGATGCCGCCGCCGGCCGAGGAACGGCCGCCGTAGGCCGAGTTCGGGCCCTTCACGACTTCGACCTGCTCGAGGTTGAACACTTCGCGCGACTGCGAACCGGCGTCGCGGATGCCGTCGACATAGGTGTCGGTCTGGGCGTTGTAGCCGCGGATGAACAGGTTGTCGCCGACCGGGTTGCCGCCCTCGCCTGCGCCGATGGTGATGCCCGGCACGGTGCGCAGCGCGTCCGCCAGCGACACGGCGGCGGTCTGGGAGATCACTTCCTGGCCGATGACGGTGACCGACTTCGGCGTATCCAGCAGCGGCGCGGTGAACTTGTCCGAGCTCGACATCACCGGGGTCTGGACGTCGCGGCGCGCGGCGCCGCTGATTTCCACCACCGGGACGGCCGGATCGACATCCTTGTAGCCGCCCTCGGCCTGGGCCGCCGGCGCCGCCAGCGTCGCCAATACCGCCAGCGCGGAACCGGTCAGGCATGGGGCCGCGTGCTTGCGGCTACGAATGAAAGAGGTGGCGTGCTGCACTGCTGGAGCTGCTTTGCTATTCATATTGTTGGTTTGCCGTTGGTCCATCGCGCAGGAGACGCGAAACACGAAAAATTAATGAGAACGATTCGCATTATGATTTCTACTGCCCGGTTTGGCAAGTATTGTTCAGAAATCATGGCGGCAAGGGGCTGGGTAGGGATGCCTGCGTCCGCTTTGCGCCACAAAGCGCGGCCGGCAGGTTTGCGCCCGTCTTGCCCCGGGGCTGCCGTTGTGTTCATGGCATGTGGCCGAATCAACTACAATACCGGGGATATGGGTTTATCATGACCCCTTGGACTTCGATCCTCACCTATTTACAAAGAGACTCTTTCAGCGCCATGCGTCGTCCCTCCAAAGATTCATCCCAAAAACTCTCCGCAGAAAGCCAGCGTCTCTCCAGCATTGCCCAAGCCATCGTGCAGTCCGCCAGCCGCGTCGAAGAACGGACCTGGGAACGGCAACTGGATACGCAGCTGCAAAAACTGCTCAAGACCAACCACCAGGACAGCATCGACGCCGCGCTCAACGCCTTGTTCAAGGACGACCTGGCGGCCTACGACGTGCTGATGGATAGCGTCGAGGCGGTCAGCGAATCGTCGACGATGGTGGAGCAGCAGGACGGCAAGGATGTTGCCTGGCAAGCCCTGCTCGTGGCCGCGCCCATCCTGGCCTGGACCCGCTTTTCCATCGGTTCCGGCACCATCCCGCCGGACCTGTTGAACACGCTGTCGGCCCATTTCTCGGCCCACCTGCTGGCCGAAGGCACGCAGATGGCAATGGCGCCGACGCTGTACGCGATCGACCAGCTGCCGCGCAGCCACGCCGAAACCTATGCGCTGACCCACAAGCTGGCCCAGGCGGCGCACAAGGGCACCAGCATCAAGCCGGCCGTGCGCGCGCCGGAGACCGCACCCTTCCTGGCCGACACCCGCTACCTGCTGGTGGCCATCGTCGCCCCGGTGGGCGCCCCGCTGTTCCGCTGGCAGGAGCCGCAGCACCAGCTCGTGTTCGAGACCGAACGCAACAATTCGCTGCTGGCATGGCGCGACCAGGCCACGGCCAACGTCGCGCGCCTGCTGCCGGGCTGCGGCGTCGAACTGCTGCTGCCGGAAGCGTACTACGTGGCCTGCCGCGAAGCCGACAAGCTGATCCGCCCGGTATCGATCCGCGCCGCCGTGCACTATCTCACCAACACACTCGACGTCGAACCGTCCGACCTGCGCGCCGTGATCGCCGGCTTCGGCGAGGAAGCGGCCGACGGCCAGGTCGACGAATACCGCGTCGGCTTCACCATGCGCCAGAGCTCGGAAGTGGTGTACGGCATCGTCTGGCCGCTGTATGGCCAGGAAGACGAGGAAGGCACGCCGATGGAAGGCGGCTTCGGCGGCGCGCTGCCGGCGCCGCTCACGCCAGTGAACGAAATCATTGCCTACCTGAACGAGGCGGGCGTCACCCACGTCAAGCGCATCAACGAGCGCTATGTGGTCGAGTATTGCGACGATTGCGGCGCGCCGCTGTTCGCCGATCCGACGGGCGAACTGGTGCATGCCGAGATGCCTGAAGACACCCCGGCGGGTACCGAGCACTTCCACTAAGCGCAAGGTGTAAAGAAAAACGCCCCACGACTGCTTCGCGCAGTCGTGGGGCGTTTTTTCATCCTTGCTCTTTTAACGGATCGCTGCGATCACACGCTTGGTGAACTCGGCAGGATTGCCCGCGTGCCAGCGCCAGACGACCACCAGGTCATGATCCGGCGAGACCACGATGGTGTTGCTGCCCGCGCCCAGTGCGGCAAAGGCGTTCGCCGGCAGGCCCGGCAGGTTCTTCCCTTTGGTGTTGAGCCACCACAGGTAGCCGTAGTCGGGGCCGTGCGCGCTCGGAGTCAGGGCTTCCCTGACGTAGCCAGCCGGGACGACCGTACGGCCGTTCCACTGGCCGCCGCGCAGCCACAGGTAGCCGAAGCGCGCCATGTCCCAGGAATTGATCCACATGCCGCCGCCCCAGCGCGTCCCGCCGCTGACCGACGGCGCCTGCTTGCCGTTCAGTTCCACATAGCTGTTGTGGTAAGGCACCCACTTCCAGGTGTTCGAGGCACCGATGACGTCCATCACCTGCTCCTGGAACACCTCGGGCACGGGCTTGTCCATCACACGCAGCAGCGACAGCGCGAAGCGGTTGATGCGCACGTCGTTGTACTCGTAGAAGCTGCCCGGCGCCTGCAGGGCGCGCGGCTTGCGCTCGCCAGCACCGAATTCAGCCTTGCCCACGAAGTCGGCGTTCTTGCCCCAGAGGCTGCCTTCCCACTCGGTTTCCTGCTGCAGGTGCTGCTTCCAGGTGACCTGCGCGTTGCGCGCCGAAGCATAGCCGCCGTCGTTCACGCGTTTCGCAACAGGCTCGTCGAGCTTGCCGATGCGGCCGTCGCGCTGGGCCACGCCGGCCACGGTCGAGAGCATGCTCTTCGCCACCGAATAAGTCGGGTCGACGAACTGCGTGTCGCCGAACTCGGCCACCACATAGCCCTTGTAGATGACCACGCCATTGGTGTGGGCGCGGCGCGTCGGCAGCGAACCCAGGGGCTTGCCGAAGGTTTTCTCCTGGTCGGAAAAATCGAGCGCGCGCTCGGTCTCGTGCGACTGCGCATACTGGACGGCGGCGGCCAGCGCAGCCGGGTCCATGCCCAGTTCGGCGGGCGACTTGCGCGCCCACTCGCCTGCCGGCGGGAAGTAGCTTGCAGCCGGTTTTGCGGTAACTGCGGCCTGGTCCGCTGCCAGGCTTGCACCTGCCGGCAGCACCAATGCGAGTCCGAGGGCCAGCGCCTTGCGCCGCGTGAAGTGGGTCATGCAGGGTCCTTCCATTGCGAATAAGGGTGACGAATCAGGTTGGAATTGAAGTAGCGCGCGTCCCCGGTCACCTCGCGGCCAACCCAGTCGGGCCTGTCGAAAGCCTCGTCCTCGGAAGCCAGCTCGATCTCGGCGACGACGAGCCCCGCGTTCGCCCCGAGGAACTCGTCGACTTCCCAGGTGTGCGGGCCGACGGCGATGCGGCGCCGAACTTTCTCGACCAGGGGCTGCTGGCACAGGTGGTCGAGCAGTTCCGCGGCTTCCTCCATGGGGATCGGGTATTCCCACTCGCCGCGGGTGGCGCCCACGCTCTTGCCCTTGATGGTGAGAAAAGCGCGCGCGCCATCGATACGCACGCGCACGGTGCGCGCGGGGTCGGCGCTGAGGTAGCCCTGGCGCAACAAGGTCGGCTCGCCCAGCGTGCGCCAGGCCTCGCCCTGCAACAGGAACTTGCGCTCGATTTCGACGCCCACGCCCGGCCTCAGTCCAGCGACTGCAGGATGGGCTGCAGGATCGCGGCGCCGAGGGCGGCGCTGCGTGCGCCGTTCCAGCCGGTGTGCGGGTTCGGCAGGTTGGCGTTGTCCTTGAACGGCATTTCCAGCGTCAGCGACAGGCACTTGAAGGTGTGGCCGATGTACTTCGAGGCCAGGGTCAGCAGTTCCTCGTTGTACTTGCTGGCCGCATAGCCGTAGACATTCTGGAAGTCCGGGCTGGCCGCCATGTACTGCTCGACAAAGGCCTTCTGGCGCGCTTCGCGCTCGGGCGTGAAGTCGGCCAGCATCTCGTTGCCCGCCACAAAGTTGTACGGCAGGGCTTCGTCGCCGTGGATGTCGAAGAACATGTCGACGCCGGTTTCGTGGATCTTGTTCTTCACGCACAGCACTTCCGGGCTGCGCTCGGGGGTCGGGTTCATCCACTCGCGGTTCAGGTTGGCGCCGGCCGCGTTGGTGCGCAGGTTGCCGCGTACCGAGCCGTCCGGGTTCATGTTCGGCACGATGTAGAACACGGCGCGCTGCAGGAGTTTCTTCGCGATCGGATTGGCGTCGTCGAGCAGCGCATCCATCATGCCTTCGACAAACCACTCGGCCATGGTCTCGCCCGGGTGCTGGCGCGCGATGACCCAGATCTTCTTTTCGGCGCTCGGGTTGCCGATCACGACCAGGTTCATGTCGCGGCCGTCGACGGTGGTGCCGATATCAATCACGCGCGCGATCGGGTTCTCGGCCACCTCGCCCAGCAGGCGCAGGTGGCGCTCCCAGGTGTAGGGCTCGAAGTAGGCGTAGTAGACGCTGTCGAGTTCAGGCGTGTGGTTGACGGTCATGACCTGGCCGTCGAAGCTGGTTGGCACGCGGAACCAGTTCTCGGTGTCGTAGCTGGCCGCGACCTGGTAGTCCTCGAAGCCCTTCGGGTAGGTTGCCTGGCCGGCATTCAGGAAACGGATCGTGCAGGCCTGGCCGCGTGCGCCCTGCAGGCGGAAGTGGAACCACTGGTGGATGTCCGCGTTGTTATCGCGGCGCAGGTTCAGGTCGATCTGTTTCGCATTCTCGCAGGCGACCACCTCGATGGCGCCGGAGTCGAAATGCTGGCTGATTTTGATAGGCATGGCTGATCCTTTTTGGCCCGTTCACAAAGTGGAGCATGATACCGGATTTGGCCATGCCCCCATCCCGGCTGCTTGACAGATCGATCAGGCGTCGAGATCGATCAGTTCGCGGCTGTACAGGTTCAGGATCTGGCGCAGCAGTTCGACGTTGCTGCGGTCGAGCACCACGACCAGGTCCGGCTTGCGGTCGAGGTTGAAGGACATGCGCAGCTTGCCCGGCAGCTCGCGGCAGTTCAGGCTGATCGCCCTGGGGGTGTTCGGGTTCTGCCAGTCGAACTGGGTGATCTGCGGCGACGCCGGCGGCGGTGCCAGGTTCGGGTCCTGGTTCACCGGCAGGTGCTTGATCAGCCAGAACACGATGTTGGCCGGGATGTGCAGGCAGACGTCACTTGCGCCTTGCGTGGAGAATTTCGCGAGCAGCGAATTGCCGACGCGATCGCACGACATGGACATGCTCTTGACTTGACGAATGACCGCTTCTTTCACGACGATGTTCCTCAGGTTGGGTTGAAAAGGCGCAGCGATTCTACCTGATCCCATCGGTGAATTGTGTGTCTTTGGAAAGAAAGCGGGGAGCGCAATGCTCCCCGCTTCGCCCAGCTCAGGTGTGTTTGCCTACCGCCCCGATCGGCGGTGGGCGGCGCGTGCTGCCGGCACGGCCTGGAGTACGGCTTGCTGCTCCGTCTTATTTCGAGCTGCGGCTCTTCGACGAGGTACGCGAGCCGCTGGCCGAGCCGGCGCTGGCCGACTGACGGTTGCCGTGGCTCATGCTGCCGGCACGGCGTGCTTCTTCCGAGGTGAATTCATGTGCGGTGCCCTTCTGGTGCGCCGCCTTGCCGCCCTGGCTGGCGATTTCGCGCTGGCGCGCCGGATCCATCGAAGCGAAACCGCGATTACGGGTGCCGCTGCTCTGGCTGTTGGACTGGTTGCCGCCCTGCTTGTTACCTTGGTTAGCCATGATCATGTTCTCCCTGTTCACTTGTAAAACCGCCGCGTCCTGCGGCAGGCTGTGGGCCCGTGCCCATCCGCAATTGGCCGATGAGCGTTCGGTTGAAATCATCTTAGGCAGGGCAATTGGATGAGGGTATAGGACGTTTTCAGATGACTTTGTAGGATTTAAGGAAGGAGAAAATGCACTTGCGAAATTGAGTTCTACTGAACAAAAAAGCCCATCAGTTCTAGTCCTACACACTACCGATGCGTCTTCCTATACTGGTTGTGGGAAGGCACGCGCATGATGGCGGGATCAGGCGGCGCCGACGGGCGCCCGCCAGCGAACTCGTTTTTTTGAAAGGAAACGACATGGACGCGAATCAACGTAGCGAAATGAACAACCAGACCAACAACGGCGGCAACGAGAAGTGGAACAAGAATGCCAAGGGCAAGACTGGCCCCGACGCGCCGCTCGATCACACCTATCCGCAAGGCGCTGCGCAGCAGCAGGGCCACCAGGGCATCGACCAGATGGGCACGCAGCAGAGCGGCATGGGCCCGGGCCCGTGGACTGAAGAAAGCAGCCGCTGGGACCTGCCGGGCGGCTCGATGCAGACCCAGCAAAGCGGCGGCAGCGGTCCGCAGCAGGGCATCACCGACAGCCACCAGGTCCAGATGGAACAACGCTCGCAAGCCTATGGCCAGCTCGAACAGCCAGTCGGCCACCGCCCAGCCGGCAGCGGCACCGACCTGCTGCATCGCGAAGGCGAACACGCCGGCAACACCCAGGCCGCGCACCGGATGAATCCGCAGGACGCGCGCCAGCCCGAACTGCAGGGCGGCTCGCTGGGGCATCACCATGGCGTGCGCCAGGAAGCAATGGAAGCAATGCAGCAGCCCCCGCGCGGCGCCACACAGAACGCGCAGGGATCGGTCCAGCGCGAAGGCGCCCAGGGCGCCCAACAGAGTACCGACCGCGGCGGCTCGCAGACCGGCGCAGGCGGACGCGAAATGGGCACCGAGGGCCACGCCGAGATGCACAAGTCGAACGACACCACTGGCGGCCTGCCGCGCAGCCCGGGCAACAGCGGGCCCACCACCGAAACCAACCGCTGGCGTCCGGGCGCCAGCATGCAGCAGGAACCAAACCCGGTCCACGAATCGAACGATGCCGCAGGCGGCTATCCGAAGAGCCCGGCCGGCGCCAACAGGCTGGCCGGCGACCGCAAGATGGACGACGACACCGGCTTCTCGCGCAAATAAGACGCTGCGCATTTCACCCGCTCCCATCGGCCCCGGCTTCAGCCCGGGCCCCTCAACCGGCTGCCGCGAGGCGGCCGTTTTTTTGTCCGCGCAGCCTTCCCTTCCCGGTTTTCCACGGGTCCGATGTAGGATGAATCCTGCTCAGCATGGGAAATATTGGAGAGGTCCACCGCTGCAGATTCACGCGGATGGCGCCGGCCTGGGGCACGCTTCGCGTACACGATGCGCCAGCGCGCCGATGGTTTGCCAGCGTGCCGGGGCCGCCGCAAGCCTGCCTTGCAGCCCACCTTTTGCAAGCTACGCGTAGCAAGTTCCCGCAAATAACTGAACAGTATTTGAGCCATCACAGCAATCAGGCGCGATGACGGGCATGCCCGCATGGTCCAACGAACAGACCATCCGGGATGCGAGCGATGACGGGCAGCGCCGACCACAGCCGTGCGGACACACGCATCAGCAGCGAGCTGTGGCAGGTGCTCGGGCGCCACCGCTGGCGCATTGCCGCGGCCGTGGTCCTGCTGCTGGTCGCCAAGCTGGCCACGGTCGCGGTGCCGCTCCTGCTCAAGCGCATCATCGACGCCTTCCCGCAAGGGGGCCTGCCCGCGCAGCTGCCGGTCTACCTTCTCGCTGGCTATGCCATCCTGCGCTTTTCGTCGACGTTGTTCAACGAATGGCGCGACCTGCTGTTCGCGCGCGTGACACTCGCCGCCGTGTCGGCCTATGCGCAAAAGACCTTCGCCCACCTGCACGCCCTCGGACCGCGCTTCCACGCCCGGCGCAAGCTCGGCAGCCTGCTGCCCGACATCGACCGCGGCACCAGCGGCATCGCCTTCCTGCTCGGGGTCGGCCTGTTCACCATCGTGCCGACGCTCGTCGAGATCGGCCTGGTGCTGGCCATCATGCTCAGCCGCTACGCGGCCGGCTTTGCCGGCATCATCCTCGTCACCTTCCTCGTGTACGCCGGCTTCACCCTGGTGTTCACCGCGCGCCGCGTGGTCTACCAGCGCCGCGTCAACAAGCTCGACTCCACGGCCAAGGGCCGCCTGGCCGACAGCCTGATCAACTACGACACGGTCAAGTACTTCACCAACGAGGCCCTCGAGGCCGAACGCTTCGCCGCCATCATGCGCGACTGGCGCGAGGCCGGCGCCGGCAACCAGCGCGCCCTGTTCACGCTGCACGTGGGCCAGAGCGCCGTCATCGCGGTGGGCGTGGGCGCGATCATGCTGCTGGCCGGGCAGGCCGTGATGGCGGGCCGCATGAGCGTGGGCGACCTGGTCCTGATCAACGCCTATGCGCTGCAGGTCTGCCTGCCGCTCAATGCGCTCGGCTTCGTCTACCGCGAAGCACGCGACGCCTGGGTCAACGCCGAGCGCCTGTTCGAGCTGCTGCGCGAGCGTCCCGAGATCAGCGACGCGCCCGATGCGCCGCCGCTGCGCGCCGGGCCGGGCGAGGTCGTGTTCGAGCACGTCAGTTTCCACTACGAACCCTCGCGCCCGGTGCTGGTCGACCTCAGCCTGCGCATCGCGCCCGGCACCACGCTGGCCGTGGTCGGGCGCAGCGGCTCGGGCAAGTCCACGCTCGCACGCCTGCTGCTGCGCTACTACGACCCGGCGAACGGCCGCATCCTGGTCGACGGCCAGGACATTCGCACGGTCAGCGCCACCAGCCTGCGCCGCGCGATCGGCGTGGTGCCCCAGGACACCGCCCTGTTCAATGACACGATCGGCAACAACATCGCCTACGGCCGTGTCGGCAGCAGCCACGGCGAGGTCATCGCCGCCTGCCGCGCGGCCCAGCTGCACGAGCTGATCGTCTCGCTGCCGCAGAAATACGATACGCCGGTCGGCGAACGCGGGGTCAACATTTCCGGCGGCGAAAAGCAGCGCATCGCCATCGCCCGCGCCATCCTGAAGGACCCGCCCATCCTGATCTTCGATGAAGCGACGTCGGCACTTGATTCAGATTCAGAGCACGCCATCACACAGGAACTCGACCGTTTGTCGCGCAATCGAACCACCCTGATTATTGCGCACCGCCTGTCCACCATCGTCAATGCCCACGCGATCGTCGTCATGGATCGCGGCCGCATCGTCGAACAGGGCAGCCACGCCGAGCTGCTGCGCCGCAAGGGCATGTACGCAAGGCTGTGGCTGCTGCAACAGCGGATGGACAAGGACATGGCGAGGTAGAACGCGCCACCGCCCTGGCGACCGCCGGCCCTGCGCCACATTTTGGAGACGAGCAATGCCCACAACGAATACAGCGACGGCAAGCACCACGATCGGGGTCTCGGTCGTGGTCCCGACCTGTGGCCGGATGGACCTGCTCGACCGCTGCCTCGACGCCCTCACCCGCCAGACCCTGCCGGCCGGCGCCTACGAAGTCATCATCGTGGACGACGAGCCGAACCACAACACCCTGCACCTGGTCGCTGGCTGGCGCGCACGCACGGTCGAACGGGGGCCGCGCCTGGTCTACCTGGCCAATTCCGGCCAGCACGGCCCGGCCGCCGCGCGCAACCTCGGCTGGCGCGCCGCCCAGGCGCCGATCGTCGCCTTCACCGACGACGACACCGTGCCCGCCACCACCTGGCTGGCCCAGGGCCTGGCCGCCTTCGACGACGGCGTCGATGTCCTGTGCGGGCGCATCGAGATGCCGCTCCCGCGCCACCCCACCGACTACCAGCGCGCGACGCGCCAGCGCGAAAGCGCCGAGTTCGCGGCCTGCAACTGCTTCTGCCGCAAGAGCATCCTCGAGCGCCTGGAAGGCTTCGACGAGCGCTTCACCGAGCCCTGCCGCGAGGACAGCGACCTGCATTTCCGCCTGCTCGGCATCGGCGCGCGCATCGCCCGCGCACCGCAGGCGCTGGTGGTGCATCCGCTGCGCCCGGCGCCCTGGGGCGTGAGCCTGCTGCAGACGCGCAGGGCCGTGTTCGACGCCCTGCTCTACAAGAAACACCCGCAGCTCTACCGCGCCAGGATCGAGGCCATGCCGTGCTGGGACCATTACCTGGCGGTGGCCGCGCTGCTGCTGGCGCTGGGCGCGCTGCTGGCCGGCAGCACCGGCGTCGCGCTCGCGGCCGGCCTGGCCTGGCTGGGACTCACCGCGCGCCTGTGCCTGCGGCGCCTGCGCGGCACCGCGAAAACCGCTTCCCACATTGCCGAGATGATCGTGACCTCGGCCCTGATCCCTCCGCTGGCCGTGTTCTGGCGCCTGGCCGGAGCCATCCGTTACCGCGTCCGTTTCACCTGAGGTTCCCATGCGCCGACTCAAGGTCCTTACCTGGCACACCCACGGCAGCTACCTGTACTACCTGTCGCAGGCGCCGCACGATTTCTTCGTCCTTTCCAAGCCCGGCCGTCCTCCCGGCTATGGCGGCCGCTGCGGCCACATCCCCTGGGGCGACAACGTGCACGACCTGCCGGTGGCGAACGTGCGCAGCGAGGAATTCGACTGCATCCTGTTCCAGGACGACCATCAGTGGGAAAAGGACCAGTACGAATTCCTCACGCCGGCGCAGCGCGCCCTGCCGCGCATCTACCTCGAACACGACCCGCCGCGCGCCCACCCGACCGACACGCCCCACCTCGTGGACGATCCGAACGTGCTGCTGGTGCATGTCACGCCCTTCAACGAATTGATGTGGGACAACGGCCGGACACCCACCCGCGTCATCGAGCACGGCGTGCTGGTGCCGGACGGGGTGCGCTACCGGGGCGAGCTCGAGCGCGGCCTGGTGATCAGCAACCACCTGGGCCGGCGCGGCCGCCGCATGGGCCCCGATTTGTTCCTGCGCGCGCGCGCCGAGCTGCCGCTCGACCTGGTCGGCATGGCCGCCGAGGAGCTGGGCGGCATCGGCGAAGTGCAGCATGCCCGCCTGCCGGCCTTTGCCGCGCACTACCGCTTCCTGTTCAGCCCGATCCGCTACTCCAGCCTGGGGCTGTCCGTCATCGAAGCGATGATGATCGGCATGCCGGTGGTGGCCCTGGCCACCGCCGAGATGGCCACGGTGATCGAAGACGGCGCCAACGGCTTTTCCGACACCCGCTTCGAGCGGCTCGGCGAGTGCATGCGCGAACTGCTGCGCAGCCCCTCGCTGGCGCGCGACATCGGACAGGCCGGACGGCGCCGCGCCCAGGAGCGCTTCTCGATCGAGCGCTTCAGCGCCGACTGGGATGCCGCGCTGCGTTACGTGACCGGCCACGGCGCCTAGCCAGGAGGACGCATGAGACTGAACGAACATCCCGCCCGGGTGCCGGCAGGCGCGGCCCTGCGCCGCATCGCCATCATCAGCGACCACGCCTCGCCCCTGGCGCAGCCGGGCAGCATCGACTGCGGCGGACAGAACGTGTACGTAGCCAACCTGGCGCGCGAACTGGCGCTGGCCGGCTACATGGTCGACGTGTTCACGCGCCGCGACGCGATGTCGCAGAAGACGCTGGTGCGCTGCGCCGACAACGTGCGCGTGGTGCACGTGCCGGCCGGCCCGGCGCACTACGTGCCCAAGGAGCACATGCTTCCCTATATCGGGCACTTCTCGCGCTTCGTTGCACGTTTTTGCTCGCATGCTGCGCGGCGCCAAGCCGCCTACGACATCGTCCACGCCAACTTCTTCATGTCGGGCATGGTCGCGCAACACCTGAAGCACACGCTCGGCATCCCTTTCGTCATCACCTTCCACGCGCTCGGACACGTACGGCGCCTGGCCCAGGGCGCGGCCGATGCCTTTCCTTCGGCGCGCATGCGCATCGAAAGCTCGCTGATGCGCCATGCCGACCGCATCATCGCCGAGTGCCCGCAGGACCGGCTCGACATGGAGCAGCTGTACGGCGCGGCCCCGGGCCGCATCTGCACGGCGCCCTGCGGCTTCGATCCCGAGGAACTGTGGCCGGAATCCCAGGAGGCCGCGCGCGCGCGCCTGGGCATCGCTCCGGGGCGCTTCGTCGTGCTGCAGCTCGGGCGCATGGTGCCGCGCAAGGGCGTGGACACCGTGATCCAGGGCGTGGCCCTGCTGCGCGAACAGCACGGCGTCGACGCCGAGCTGCTGGTCGTCGGCGGCGACCACGAACGCCCGGACGGGCGCGACCTGCCCGAAATGGCGCGGCTGCGCACGCTGGCGCGCCAGCTCGGCATCGAGCAGCACGTGCGCTTCGTCGGCCAGCAGCCGCGCGCCACGCTGCGCCACTACTTCAGCGCCGCCGACGTGTTCGCCACCACGCCCTGGTACGAGCCCTTCGGCATCACCCCGGTCGAGGCCATGGCCTGCGCGCGCCCTGTGATCGGCGCCGAGGTGGGCGGCATCAAGAGCACCGTGATCGACGGCGTGACCGGCTTCCTGATCCCTTCGCGCGACCCGCGCGCGCTGGCCGACAGGCTGGCCGTGCTGCAGGCCGACCCGCAACTGGCCCGGCGCATGGGCGACGAAGGCCTGCGCCGCGCCTACCGCCACTACACCTGGCGCGCGGTGGCCCAGCAGGCCGCCGCCATCTACGCCACCGTGCTGGACGAGACGCGCGCACGCCACCTCACCGGAATTTCCACCCTGTAGGAGCAAACATGCCCGAAGCGCAAGCAGCACAGCAGGATCCACCAGATCGCCCGGCCCAGCTACGCGGCCAGACCGTCTTCATCACCGGCGCGGCCAGCGGACTGGGCGCGGCACTGGCCTCCACCCTGGCGCGCGCCGGCGCCGACATCGCCGCCACCGACATCCGCCTCGACGCACTGGCGGATGCGGCGGCCCAACTGCGCGAACTCGGCGTGCGCGTGCACACCATCGGCTTCGACGTCGCCGACCCGGCGGCAAGCCGCCGCGCCATCGAGGAAGCGGTGGACACCATGGGCCGCCTCGACGTCCTCGTCAACAATGCCGGCACCGACGTCACCCTGCCGATCGACGAGCTGACCGAAGAGGCATGGCTGCGCGTCATCGGCACCAACCTGAACGGCCCCTTCCTTCTCTCCAAGCATGCCGCGGCCCACATGCGCACCCTGGGCGGCGGCCACATCGTCAACGTCGCGTCCACGGCCGCCAAGCGCGCCTGGCCCAACGCGGCGGCCTACCACGCCAGCAAATGGGGACTGCTGGGCCTGTCGCACGCACTGCATGCCGAGCTGCGCCCGCAGAACATCCGCGTCACCGCCGTCATTGCCGGCGGCATGCGCACACCTTTCCTGCTCGAACGCTTTCCCGACCTCGACCCTGCCCTGCTCCAGGACCCGGCCAATGTCGCCGACGCCATCCGCGCGGTGCTGACCATGCCGCGCGAGACCGTGATCGCCGAACTGACCGTGCTGCCGATGCGCGAAAGCTCCTGGCCCTGACATGAAAGCGATCTTTCTCGACAAGGACGGCACCCTGATCGACAACCTGCCGTACAACGTGGAACCGCGCCGCATCCGCCTCGCTTCCGGGGCCGGCGCCGCGCTGCGCCTGCTGGTCAAGCTCGACTACCGCCTGTTCGTGGTCAGCAACCAGTCGGGCATCGCCGAGGGACGCTTTCCGGAAACCGCGATGCATGCGGTCAGCGACCGCATCGCCGACCTGCTGTTTCGCGAAAACCTGCTGCTCGACGGTTTCTATTACTGCCCGCATCATCCCGGCGGCACGGTGGCGCCCTATGCAATCGAGTGCGACTGCCGCAAGCCGATGCCCGGCCTGATCCTGAAGGCCGCGGCCGAGCATGGCGTGAACCTGCGCGCGTCGTGGATGATCGGCGACATCCTGCACGATGTCGAAGCGGGCAACCGCGCCGGCTGCCGCACCATCCTGCTCGACAACGGCAACGAAACCGAATGGCGGCTCGGCCCGCGCCGCATTCCCACCCGCATGGCGCCCGACCTGTACGCGGCGGCCGTGCTCATCGCCAGCCACGAGAACGAATGACGACCTCCTGGAACCAGGCCCGCCGCGTCCTGTGCGTGCGCCTCGACTCGCTCGGCGACGTCCTGATGTGCACGCCCGCGATGCGAGCCCTGCGCGCCCAACACCCCGAGCGCAGCCTGACCCTCCTGACTTCGCCGGCGGGGGCGGCGCTCGCGCCCTACCTCGACGATGTCGACGCCGCCATCGCCTGGGAGGCGCCGTGGATGAAAAGCAGTGCGCCCGCGCGGCCCGAACAGCACCTGGACTGGATCGCCTCGCTCGCCAGGCAGGGTTTCGACGCCGCTGTCGTGTTCACCTGCTACAGCCAGAGCGCGCTGCCGGCCGCGCTCCTGTGCCAGCTTGCCGGGATCCCCTTGCGCCTGGCCTACTGCCGGGAAAAGCCCTACCAGCTCCTGACCGACTGGATCGCCGATCCCGAGCCGGGCGCCCTGGTCCGGCATGAGGTGCAGCGCCAGCTCGACCTGGTGCGTCACATCGGCGCCGAGATCGCCGACGAGCGCCTGGCCTTCACGCCCCGCGCTGCCGACGTCGACGCCGTGCGATGCCGCCTGCGCCAGGCCGGCATCGATCCGGACGGACGCTGGCTGGTGCTGCACCCCGGCGCCAGCGCGCCCTCGCGCCGCTATCCGCCGCGCCACTGGCAAACCCTGGTGCGCATGCTGGGCGAGCGGATCGGCTGCCCGCTGGTCTTCACCGGCGCCGCGCACGAGGCGGCGCTGATCGACAGCATCGCGACGCCTGGCGCGGCGCCGGTGCACTCGTTTGCGGGACAACTCGGCATCGGGGAGCTGGGCGCCCTGCTGGCGCTGTCCTCGCTGGTGGTGAGCAACAACACCGGACCGGCCCATCTCGCCGCTGCGGTAGGCGCGCCCGTGGTCGACCTGTACGCGCTGACCAACCCCCAGCATACGCCGTGGCGCGTGCCGAGCCGGGTGCTCAACCACGATGTCGAGTGCCGCAACTGCGAGCGCAGCATTTGCCCGCAGGGCCACCACGATTGCCTGGAGAAGCTGCTGCCCGAGCAGGTGGTCGAGGCCGTTTGCAGCCTGCTCAAGCAAACAGAGCCGTACAGAGAAAGGGAGGTGCGGGCACGGAGTTGAACGGCGCCGCTCCTAGGCCTGTGGGTTGGTAGGGTGGGCACTTGTGCCCACGCGGTCTCATCGTTTGATGGCCTGCGCCGTGTGATCTCGCCTGCAACTGAACCAATACGCGAAAGACTTTCTATCCACGCTTTCTCGATCACGCTTGCGCGCCGTCCGGATGACCAGCCGGCGCGCGCCCTACCGCCCAAGTTCACTTGCGCTTCTGCTGCACCGGCGCCACCGCCGCCCCGCTGTTGCGGAACAGCTCGAGCGGAATGGCGTTCGCCATCGCCTGCATGCCCAGGTCGTTCGGATGCAGGTGGTCGCCGCTGTCGTAGGCCGGCAGCATGCGCGTCGGGTGGGAGGGGTCACGCACGGCGCGATCGAAGTCGATCACGGCGTCGAATTCGTCGCTCGAACGGATCCAGTTGTTCACGGCCTGGCGCACCGCTTCCTTCTCCGGCGTGTAATAGCCGGGGAAGACGGTGCCCTCGAAAGGCGTGAGCGTCGCGCCGTAGACAGGGATACCCTTGGCGTGGGCGCGCGCGATCAGCTGGCGGTAGCCGGCGATCAAATCCTGGGGCGTCACCGCTTCGGTTACCGGAATCGTGCCGGTGCCCGGGTGGCCGATGTCGTTGATGCCGATCAGGACGATCAGGTGGCGCACGCCGGCGGTGGCCAGGACGTCGCGGTCGAAGCGGGCCAGGGCGGCGCGGCCGAACAGCGGCTGTTCGCCCGGGTCGCGCAGCAGGCGGTTGCCGCCGATGCCGCGGTTGACCACGCCCAGCCGGCTGTTCAGCGCACGCAGGGCCGGGGAAGCGGCATTCGAGCCAGCCTGGTCACGCGTGGTCTGCAGGCGCAGGGCCAGCAGGTCGGGCCAGCGGCGATTCGCGTCGATCGTGGTCACGGCGCCGTCGGTGATCGAGTCGCCCAGGGCGACGATGGCGCCGGCGCCCGGCGCGCTGACGTCGACTTCGGTGAGGAAGGGCCAGGAAGTGATGGTGCGCTGGGTCGGCAGCGTCGCCGCGCCGGTGAAGTTGCCCGGCAGGGAAACATAGTTGGTCTGGAAGGCCGAGCCGTGGATGGTGGTGGCCTGGACCTCGCCCGGCAGGTAGAGGCTGACGGCGAGGTCGCCCAGCGCCGGCACGTTCAGGTCGACGGGGTCGGACAGCACCGGCGCGCCGGCCGGCACCGTGATCGAAGTGGCGCCGCTGAAGGTCAGCACGCGGTCGGTACCCGGCACGATGTCCGAACCGGCCTGGCGCAGCGCGATGTGGGCGGCGCCGATACGCAGCGGCGTCGTGCCGAGCTCGTTCGACACGCGGATGCGCACCTGCGAGCCGCCAATGCTGGTGTGCACGATCAGGCGCAAGGTCTGGTCGGTGAAGGTTTGCGTCTGGGCCGGCAGCGGCGGCCCGGCGGGCGCGGTGCCCCAGGTGCCAACCCACTGCTGGCTGGTGTCCCACAAGCCCTTGTCGGCATGCGCGCTCAGCGGCAAGGCCAGGCTGGCCAGCGCCAGCGTGCCGGCGGCCAGCAGGCGGCGAGGCGAGCGGCGCAGCGCCGCCAGCGAACCCATCAGCGATTCCGTCAGCGAATGCGTGAACGAATACCTGCGTGAACGCGGCGCCGGATACACGGGCCCGGACCGGGACTGCAACATCATCTTCATGTTTGCGCTCCTCAATGTTTTGGTGGCGCCGCCGGCGCCGCGAGCGCGGCCATCCGGCGGAACGCCCCCAATCTATCGAGCTCGACCGTTGCGGACAAGCCGCGGACAGTATGCAACTTTGCGCAAGGTCGAAACACGCGCAGAAAACTGATGAGTAAAGGGAACTTTGTTGGACAGGCGAAAAAAGAACTGCCCAGTGACAGCAGGCACTCCCTGCCATGCCTGTCGTTCAGCGAACGATGGGTGCAAAACAGTTCCCAGCTGATATCCTCGTGGGGGCATAACGAGATGAAAGGAAGAGACCGAAGCATGATCACCCTTTACCACTGCGTTGCGGCCCGCTCGTTCAGGCCTTTGTGGGCGCTGGAAGAGCTCGCCCTCCCCTACACGCTGCAGATGCTGCCCTTCCCGCCGCGCGTCGCCGACAGGCGCTACCTGGCGATCAATCCCCTCGGCACCGTGCCGGCATTTTTCGATGGCGAGATGCGGATGACCGAATCGGCCGCGATCTGCCATTACCTGGGGGTGAAATACGGTCCGTCGCCGCTGGTCGTCGGTCCGGACGAGCCCGACTTCGGTCCCTTCCTGAACTGGCTGCACTTCGGGGAAGCAACGCTGACCTTCCCACAGACCCTCGTTCTGCGCTACGAGCGCTTCGAACCTGAGGAACGCCGCCTGCCCCAGGCCGCGCTGGACTACCGGCGCTGGTTCCTTGGACGGCTGCGCACCCTCGAGCCCCTGCTCGCAGATGCAGAGGGCATCTGCGGCGGACGGTTCACCATGGCCGACATCTCGATCGGCTACGCCCTGCTGCTGGCCAGCTATCTCGACCTGGAAGCGCAATTCCCGCCAAACGTGCTCGCCTACTGGCGGCGCCTGCAGCAGCGTCCGGCATTCAGGCGGGCCTGCGAGATCGAGCGGGCCAGCGCCTGCGAGCAGAATGTGAGCGCGGTTCCCGCACCTGCCCACGTGCTCTAGCGGCGCCGGCCAGGCTAGGCCAGGCTAGGCCATGGCGCCGGTATTCGCTTGCCAGGCGTCCGGAAATGAAAAAGGCCAGCTCGAAAGCTGGCCCTTCTCATTGATTCTATGGTCGGGGCGAGAGGATTCGAACCTCCGACCCCCTGCACCCCATGCAGGTACGCTACCAGGCTGCGCTACGCCCCGACTAGCCAACAATTATACCAGAGACAGAAAAAATTCTTAGGTTTTTGTCACACGTCATTGTTGACGGCCGCCAAGAGCTGGCGACGAGCGCCCAGGCATGGCGCCGACTACCCTACTTCCAGTCCCCGCGCAGCTCACGCACCTGCTCGTGCAGACGCTCGGGCGTCACCTCCTGCGGCGGCACCGGCACGCCGACGGCGAGCGCCAGCTTCGAGCGCCAGCCGCGTGCGAACGAGCGCTCGAACAGGTTGCCGGGGTCGCGCGTGAAGACGCTGCCCCACAGGCCGCGCAGGGCCATCGGAATCACCGGCACCTTGCTGCGCTCGACGATCTTGGCGATGCCGCCGCGGAATTCGTTCATCTCGCCGGTCGTCGTCAGCTTCCCTTCCGGGAAGATGCAGACCAGGTCGCCCTGGTGCAGGGCCTCGGCGATGTCGATGAAGGCGCGCTCCATCAGGAAGGGGTCTTCCTTGGCCGGCGCGATCGGGATTGCCTTGGCGGTGCGGAAGATCCAGCCCAGGAAAGGCGTCTTGAAGATGCGGTGGTCCATCACGAAGCGGATCGGGCGCGGGCTGGCGGCGCCGATGACCAGGGCGTCGACGTAGCTGACGTGGTTGCACACCAGTACCGCCGGCCCCTCGTCCGGAATGCGCTCGACGTCCACTGTCTTCACCCGGTGGATGGTATGGATCAGCAGCCAGGCCAGGAAGCGCATCAGGAACTCGGGCACCAGCGAGAAGATGTAGACCGCGACCAGGGCATTCAGCAGGGCCGTGACGAGGAACATCTGCGGGATGGTGAAGCCCTGGCCCAGCAGCAGGATGGCCACGCCGGCGGCCGCCACCATGAACAGGGCGTTCAGGATGTTCATGCCGGCGATGGTGCGCGAGACGTGCTTCGGGTCGCAGCGGGTCTGGATCAGCGCGAACAGCGGCACGATGAAGAAGCCGCCGAACACGCCGATCAGCACCAGGTCGGCCAGGATGCGCAGCGTGCCGGGTAGCGCCAGCAACGCGAACGCGTCCACCGTCGCGGTATTCGTGAAGGCCTGGCTGGCGAAATACAGGTCGATGCCGAAGACCGACAGGCCGATCGATCCGAAGGGCACCAGGCCGATCTCGACCTTGCGGCCGGAGAGTTTTTCGCACAGCAGGGAGCCGGCGCCGATGCCGAGCGAGAACACGGTGAGCAGCAGCACGAAGACGCTGTGGTCGCCGTGCAGGTAGTCCTTGGCATAGACCGGAAATTGCGACAGCACCAGGGCGCCGTAGAACCAGAACCAGGAATTGCCCAGCATCGACAGGAACACGGTGCGGTTCTGGGAGGAGTAGCGCAGATTGCACACCGACTCGGCGGCGAAGTTCTTGCTGATCCTGAGTTCCGGCGCCGGCGCCGGAGATGGCGGGATGCGCCAGCTGGCCGCCAGGCCCAGCAGGGCCATGAGCAGGCTGCCGCCCGCCACCAGCTCGATGCCCCAGGGCTTGTGGGCGACCAGCAGGGCGCCCATCACTTCGCCCAGCAGGATGCCGACAAAGGTGCCCATCTCGACCACGCCATTGCCGCCGACCAGTTCCTCGGGCTTCAGGTGTTGCGGCAGGTAGGCATATTTGACCGGCCCGAACAGGGTCGAATGCACTCCCATCCCGACCACCGCCGCGATCAGCAGCCACAGCGTGTGCGTCAGCCAGCCGATCGCGGCAATGGCCATGATGGCGACTTCCAGCAGTTTCACGAAGCGCGCCAGCCTGCCCTTCTCGACCTTGTCGGCGATCTGGCCGGCAGTGGCGGAGAAGATCACATAAGGCAGGATGAACAGGCCCGGAATCAGGTTGTTCAACAGGCCGGGCTCGAGCGTGGTCCAGGACAGCGCGTCATAGGTCAGCGCAACCATCAGCGCGGTCTTGAACAGGTTGTCGTTGAAGGCGCCCAGGAACTGGGTCCAGAAGAAGGGCGAAAAGCGGCGCTGGGTCAGCAGGGAAAACTGGCTCGATTGGCTCATGCTCGGGTCTCGTTAAGCGTCGGTCGGGATCGCGCTGCGTAATCTACAACACCTTGCCAGGCTTGCACATCAATATTTCCTGCGGAGCAATTCATCGGCCAAATGGTAATACTTCCGGTAGCGCCGCGCGATACCCTCCACAAGGACGGCCAACTCGTTGAGCTTGGACAAGGCAGGAGGGACGACGGGGACAAGGAAGTGGCAATGTCCGCAGCGCAAACGCAGCTTTATTGACACGTTTCAACGCGCTTGAGACAAGACAAGTAGCGTAGCCGTACGGCTTGTTGTGCAGTGCAACGTGGGTAGAATGCTCGGATGACTTCGCCCAACCTCCACATCACCCAGCTCGGCGCACTCGATGCGCTGTTCGACGATATCGAGCAGGAACTGCTCGCGCTCACCACCGCCTCACTCGACGAGGACGAAGCCTTGCCCGGCACCAGCGTGGACGAGTTCGCCAATGACTTTCTGTCTGAACTGAGCCTGACAGAAACAGGCCGCCCCACAGCCAGGGCGGCCCGCCAGAGCCGGCTCGCTTAGCTGGGCCGGCTCGCTTAGCTGGGCCGGCTCGCTTAGCTCAGCGTCTCGAGCCTGATCCGGATGACCTTGCCGACGACCGAAGCGAGCGCCTCGATGCGTTCGATGGCCGCATCGACATTCTTCTCGCGCGTCTGGTGCGTGATCATGATGATGTCGGTGCGCGCGCCGCTGCGGGTGCCCTTCTGCAGCACGGCGTCGATCGAGATGCCGGCGTCGGCCAGGATGCGGGTCAGGTCGGCCATCACGCCGAGTTGGTCGTTCACGTACACGCGCAGGTAATAGCTGGTCGTGATTTCCGACATCGGCAGGATCGCCACGTCGCTCATCTGGTTCGGCTGGAAGGCCAGGTGCGGCACGCGGCAATAGGGGTCGACGGTGGCCAGGCGGGTGACGTCGACCAGGTCGGCGATCACGCTCGAGGCGGTCGGCTCGGAGCCGGCGCCCTTGCCGTAGTAGAGGGTCGAGCCGACGGCGTCGGCCTCGACCAGCACGGCGTTCATCGCGCCTTCGACGTTGGCGATCAGGCGCTTGGCCGGGATCAGGGTCGGGTGCACGCGCAGCTCGACGCCGGCGCTGGTGCGGCGGGTAATGCCCAGGAGCTTGATGCGGTAGCCCAGTTCCTCGGCATAGCGGATGTCGTCGGCCTGCAGCTGGCTGATGCCTTCCACATGGGCCTTGTCGAACTGCACGGGAATGCCGAAGGCGATCGCCGACATGATGGTCAGCTTGTGGGCCGCGTCCACGCCCTCGATGTCGAAGGTCGGATCCGCTTCGGCGTAGCCGAGTTCCTGGGCCTGTTTCAGCACGGTGGCGAAATCCAGGCCCTTGTCGCGCATCTCAGACAGGATGAAGTTGGTGGTGCCGTTGATGATGCCGGCCACCGATTCGATGCGGTTCGCGGTCAGGCCTTCGCGCAGCGCCTTGATGATCGGCACGCCGCCGGCCACCGCCGCTTCGAAAGCGACCATCACGCCCTTCTCCTGGGCCGCGGCGAAGATCTCGTTGCCGTGCAGCGCCAGCAGCGCCTTGTTGGCCGTGACCACGTGCTTGTTGTTGGCGATCGCGCGCAGCACCAGTTCGCGCGGCAATTCATAGCCGCCGATCAGTTCTACCACGATGTCGACATCCGGGCTGTCGACCACCTGGAAGGGATCGTCGACGACGCGGCACTGGCCGCCGGTCAACTGGGCGGCGCGTTCCAGGTTGCGCGCGGCAACCATGGTGATCTCGATGCCGCGGCCGGCGCGGCGGCGGATGTCTTCCTGGTTGCGTTGCAGGACGTTGAAGGTACCGGCACCGACGGTGCCGATGCCGAGGAGGCCAACTTTGATGGGTTTCATGGTCGATCGTGTCTGTTCTAGCGCGCGTGGCGTCGTCGGTAACCGTCGAGGAAGCGTGCGATACGGCCGCAGGCGTCGGTCAGGTCGTCGGAATTGGGCAGGAACACCAGCCGGAAGTGATCCGGGGCGCCCCAGTTGAAGCCGGTGCCCTGCACCAGCAAGACCTTTTCCTCGGCCAGCAGCTCGCAGATGAACTGCTGGTCGTCGGCGATCGGATACATCGCCGGGTCCAGGCGCGGGAACATGTACAGCGCCGCTTTTGGCTTGACGCAGGACACACCCGGTATGTCGGTAAGTAATTGGTACGCGAGGTCGCGCTGCTTGAGCAGGCGTCCGCCCGGGCGCACCAGGTCGTCGATGCTCTGGTAGCCGCCGAGCGCGGTCTGGATCGCGAACTGCCCCGGCGCGTTGGCGCACAGGCGCATCGACGCCAGCATGTTCAGGCCCTCGATATAGTCTTTCGCGTGGCGCTTCTCGCCCGAGATCACCATCCAGCCGGCGCGGTAGCCGCAGGAGCGGTAGTTCTTCGACAGGCCGTTGAGCGTCACGAACAGCACGTCGTCGGCCAGCGAGGCGATCGACTCGTGCTTGTGGCCGTCGTAGAGGACCTTGTCGTAGATCTCGTCGGCGTAGACGATGAGGCTGTGCTGGCGCGCCAGCTCGATGATCTCGAGCAGGATTTCGCGCGGATACAGCGCGCCGGTCGGGTTGTTCGGGTTGATGACGACGATCGCGCGCGTGTTCGGCGTGATTTTCCGGCGCATGTCGGCGATGTCCGGCATCCAGTCGGCCTGCTCGTCGCAGATGTAGTGCACGGGCGAGCCGCCGGCCAGGCTGACGGCGGCGGTCCAGAGCGGATAGTCCGGCGCCGGCACCAGCACCTCGTCGCCATTGTTCAGCAGGCCCTGCATGGCCATGACGATCAGTTCGGAAGCGCCATTGCCCAGGTAGATGTCGTCGATGCCGACACCGGCGATCTTTTTCTGCTGGGTATAGTGCATGACCGCCTTGCGCGGTGCGAACAGGCCCTTCGAATCGGTGTAGCCGGCGGCGCCGTGCATGTTGCGGATCATGTCCTGCATGATCTCGTCGGGCGGGTCGAAACCGAAGACAGCCAGGTTGCCGATGTTGAGCTTGATGATCTTCTGACCGTCGTCTTCCATCTGGCGCGCCTTCTGCAGCGCCGGGCCGCGGATCTCGTAGCACACCTCATCCAGCTTGTTCGATTTCAGGATCGGTCTCACATTGTCACCCGTGGTTAGCCTACATGTTGCAGTGCGAAAAATACCATTCTGCCGAAAGCGCCAGCGTTAAGCAAGCTTGCGGCCGTCCGGCGAACCGGAACGTCGTTGAAGTCGAAAAGTTTATAATGGCGGGCCGCGGCGCACGCCGACCCAACCTGCCGACGACATGAAACTTCATTCCGACAACACTCAACAATACCAGACAGTGACCGGCTACGACGCTTCGGGTGTCGAAATCAATGCCCAGCGCTTCAACTACAGCCTGCTGGTGATGCCGGAAACGCCGCCGCGCGCATGGGACGTGACGCGCTTCGAGGACCTGACGAGCGCGCATTTCGAACAGATCGCGCTTGATGAACCGGACGTCGTCATCCTCGGCACCGGCGAGCGCCAGCGCTTCGTGCATCCGCGCCTGATCGCCAGCCTCACCTCGCGCCGCACCGGCGTGGAAAGCATGGACAGCCAGGCCGCCTGCCGCACCTATAACGTGCTGATGGGCGAAGGCCGCAAGGTCACGCTGGCGCTGATCATCAACCCGGCCTGATCGCTCAGCGCGCGGCCGGCCTTGCCGTCTGGCGTACACGCGTCGACACCGCCTCTCCCGATCGGCCGACAGAACGTAGGGTGGGCGCCCCTGTGCCCACGCGTAAAGCCTGCGTCGTGTTGGCGTTCATAAAGCGCTGCGTCTGCTCATCGTTTACGCGTGGGCACGGGGTGCCCACCCTAATGTGATGGACTCCACCCTCCTGATATCGGCATCATTGTGCCAAGCGTGCCAGATTGGGCTGGCACGCTAAAACAAGAGGGGGAGTCACCATGAATGCTAGCGCAAAAGTAGTTGGTTTGGATATTGCGAAGGACGTGTTCTTCGCGGTCGGGCTCGATGGAAACGGCAAACGGGTGTTCAAGAGTAAGCTTTCTCGAGACCAGGTGCTTGCGCAGTTCGCGCAGATGGCTCCGGCGATGATTGGTATCGAAGCGTGCGCGGGTTCGCATTACTGGGCACGCAAGCTCGTCGAAATGGGACACGACGCCAAACTGATTGCGGCCCAACACGTCAGGGCATATGTCACCGGTAACAAGAACGACATGAACGACGCTGCTGCAATTGCCGAGGCGCGCTCGCGTGGGGCAACCAAGTATGTGCCGATCAATACGGCTGCACAGCAAGATTTGCAGATGCTGCACCGCGCTCGCAGCGCCCTGATGACGGAACGGGTGGCGATGATCAACAGGATCAGGGCGTTTGCCGGGGAATATGGCCGGGTGTTTCCCAAGCGCGTGGAAAGATTCCGCGACGGACTGAAAGCATGGCTGAACGATCTGGACAATGGTTTGTCTGGTATGGCCCTGGAGACGTTCCGGGAGCTCAAGGCCCAGCTGGACGACAAGGACGAGAGGATTCAGGCGTACGACCGACGTTTGAACCAGGCAGCCAAGTCGGAACTGGCGAAGAAACTGATGGAGGTGCCGGGTGTGGGGCCGTTGACGGCAACGGCAGTGCAGGCAACCATCGCCGATCCGCGCCACTACAAGAGCGCGCGGGACTTTGCAGCGAATTTAGGCCTCGTGCCACGCGAGCATAGCAGTGGAGGCAAGCAGCGCCTGTATGGCATTACCTGCAGGGGCGACAGCTATCTGCGCACCCTGCTCATACACGGAGCGCGCAGTGCACTGAGAACAGCAAGCGGCAAGCCCGACAAGCTGCTGCAGTGGGCAACAAGGCTGGCAGAACGGCGCAGTTTCAACGTTGCCGCGACTGCGCTGGCCAACAAGATGGCCAGGGTGATCTGGGCGTTGATGGCGCATGGACGCCCGTACGTTCCGGCCTGGTCGAAAGACACGCCCAGGCCGGCCTGAAAAGACTGTCGATTAACTCAGCAACAGCAAGGAGCAACCGCCAAGTTTGCGACGAGAAGAAAGAATGATGCCAACAGGTTGGACCGGCGTCGGGTGAATCCGTAAACTGTAGTGGCCATCAAGGCCGTCACCCTATGAGGATCCTGACGCGCGTATCACATCAGGGCCAGAGCACTGGAAACGCTCAACATACAGGCCGAATAGATACAAGCAAACTCTTCCTAACGGCAGAAATTCAATCTTCTTCTTGCAAATCGGGTGGAGTCCATAGATACGGTTACGAACGATATTTGCCTTCGACGCCTCTCATGCAAATATCCTTTGCACCTGCACCCAATCGAACCACCCTCCTCCGGTTTTCTCGTGTAAATTCCGACTATTGTGGTTGAAAGGCAATTTTTCACCCCCATCTGGGCTATCGAGCCGCTGCCGGACGTGTAAGTACTATCCTCCCGCAGCGCAGCAGATTATGATGAGGGCTACGAACCAGCCCGATACCAGTCCAGGAGAATCCACGTGGCCGACAGCCCCAGCGCAGTAACCGTAGAGAACTTTAGTGCCGCCATGACCGGCGACCAGACCTTCCAGCTTGGCGGACGTCCCGCGAAGTACACGGTGCTGTATTTCTACCCGAAGGACAATACCCCGGGCTGCACCACGGAGAGCATGGCCTTCCGCGACAGGCACGACGAGTTCCTGGCGGCGAACACCGAGGTCTACGGCATCAGCCGCGACTCGCTGCGCTCGCACGAGAACTTCAAGTCCAAGCTGGGTCTCCCCTTCGAGCTGATCTCGGACCCCGAGGAACTGGTCTGCAACCAGTTCAAGGTCATGAAGATGAAGAACATGTACGGCAAGCAAGTAAGAGGGGTCGAGCGCAGTACGTTTGTCGTTGACGCTCAAGGCCGATTGGTGAAAGAATGGCGTGGCGTGAAGGTCAACGATCACGTCGATGAAGTGCTGGAATTTGTGAAGAGCCAGCCCTGAACGGATGGCTCCAGTCGATCAACCTGCTGGTCCATACCGCCTATTTTGAGTCGAAGCGTTTTATCCCTGCATCATTCCAATCTGGCTGCCTGCCAAGCCGGTGTTCATCCGGCCCTGGTCCGCGCCTCCCGCAATGTTTTTCCAGTTGCATCGAACCCGCCCGGCAGCGCGTCTTCAACGACGCGCTGGACGCGAGGCGTCCTCCACTTTTTCTAGATTGAGAACCTGATGCCACTACCAAAAATCCCGACCAAGCCGGCCACCCTGCTGCCGGTCAGCGAATATCCCCAAGCCGAGCCCGGCAAGTCTCCCGTGCGCGCCGTGAGCGCAGCGCCGGTCGAGGCCGATCCGGTCGAAGACCTCATCAGCGGCAAGGCCGTTCCCGCCGCAAAATCCACCCGCGCCCGCAAGGCCAAGGCCACGCCGCTCGCCGCAGTGCCGCCCTCGCAAACCTTCCAGGCCGCGCCCGAGCGTCCGGCCAAGCCGGAAACCGTCGCCAAGCTGCGCGAGACCGACATGGACGAGCCGCATCCGGTCAAGCACAAGCCGGTCGAGGTCAACGTCAAGTCCTCCGCCAGCCGCAAGGCCGACAAGGCCGGCGCCACCAAGGTCTTCGTGCTCGACACCAACGTGCTGATGCACGACCCGACCTGCCTGTTCCGCTTCGAGGAACACGACGTCTACCTGCCGATGATGACGCTCGAGGAACTCGACGACCACAAGAAGGGCATGTCGGAAGTCGCACGCAACGCCCGCCAGGTCTCGCGCACCCTGGACGCCCTGATCGCCAATATCGACGACGACGCCATCGAGGCCGGCATCGAGCTGGCCAAGCTGGGCAACAAGGACGCCAAGGGCCGCCTGTTCTTCCAGACCAGGCTGCAGAACGGTCCCACCCTGCCCGAGGGCCTGCCGGTCGGCAAGGCCGACAACCAGATCCTCGGCGTGGTGAAAGCCCTGGCCGCCGACCAGCCGAATCGCGCCATCGTGCTGGTGTCGAAAGACATCAACATGCGCATCAAGGCGCGCGCCCTGGGCCTGCCGGCCGAGGATTACTTCAACGACCATGTGCTGGAAGACACCGACCTGCTGTACTCCGGCATCAATCAGCTGCCGGACGACTTCTGGGACAAGCACGGCAAGAACATGGAATCGTGGCAGGACACCCGCAACGGCACCACCTTCTACCGCGTCACCGGCCCCTTCATCAACAGCCTGCTGGTGAACCAGTTCGTCTACCTCGAACAGAACGACGGCGAGGCGCCCTTCTACGCCCAGGTCAAGGAGATCAACGGCAAGACCGCCGTGCTGCAGGTGCTGCGCGACTACACCCATACCAAGAACAGCGTCTGGGGCATCACCGCGCGCAACCGCGAGCAGAACTTCGCGCTCAACCTCCTGATGAATCCGGAGTGCGACTTCGTCACCCTGCTCGGCCAGGCCGGCACCGGCAAGACCCTGCTGGCCCTGGCCGCCGGCCTGGCCCAGGTGCTCGAGACCAAGCTCTACAACGAAATCATCGTCACCCGCGTGACCGTGCCGGTCGGCGAGGACATCGGCTTCCTGCCGGGCACCGAGGAAGAAAAGATGTCGCCGTGGATGGGCGCCTTCGACGACAACCTGGAAGTGCTGAACAAGTCGGACAACGACGCCGGCGACTGGGGCCGCGCGGCCACCCAGGACCTGATCCGTTCGCGCATCAAGATCAAGTCGCTCAACTTCATGCGCGGCCGTACTTTCGTGAACAAGTTCCTGATCATCGACGAGGCCCAGAACCTGACGCCGAAGCAGATGAAGACCCTGGTCACGCGCGCCGGCCCCGGCACCAAGATCCTCTGCCTGGGCAATATCGCCCAGATCGACACGCCTTACCTCACCGAAGGCTCGAGCGGCCTGACCTATGTGGTCGACCGCTTCAAGGGCTGGTCGCACAGCGGCCACGTGACCCTGGCGCGCGGCGAGCGCTCGCGCCTGGCCGATCACGCGAGCGACGTGCTGTAAGCCTTTCCCGCTCCACCAGAAACCTGCGCGCCGAAAGGCCCGCAGGTTTTTTTACGCCCGCGAACGGTGATGAGGGCGTAGGGTGGACGCGGCCGGCGTAGGCACCTGTGTCCACGCTGTACGGCGGCGGATACGCGCTTGCGCATGCAGACAGCCGGTTTCGCCGGCATGATGGCTCGCGCTGGTTGGCGCCGCCAATCAACCGGTGAGACCGCGTGGGCACAGGTGCCCACCCTACGTTACGCACCGGTCAAAGGTGCACGCATTCGCCAACGCAGTGCCTCGACAACCAACGACTCTTCACGACTTCGCCCCGCCCGCCATCTCGAACGCACGGCTGGCCTGCGGCTGGCGCTCGCCCGGCGGAACCGGCCGCGAGAAGAAGTAGCCCTGCCCTTCGTCGCAGCCCAGCGTCTTGAGCAGCTGCATCTGCGCCTGGCTCTCGACGCCCTCGGCGACCACCCGCATGCCCAGCGCGTGCGCCATGGCGATCATCGAGGCAATCAGGGTGTCGCCCTCCGGGTTCTCGATGCGCAGCACGAAGGCGCGGTCGATCTTGAGGACGTCGAAGCGCAGCCTCTGCAGCTGGGACAGCGAGGAGTAGCCGGTGCCGAAGTCGTCGATGCACAGCTTGATCCCGAGCTCGCGCAGCTGGCGGAACACGGTCGACTCGACGATCCCTTCCTGCATCATCGACGACTCGGTCACCTCGATTTCCAGCAGGGCGGGATCGATGCCGTGGCGCTCGATCGCGGTGCGGAACTGGGCCAGGATGTCGGACTGGCTGAACTGGCGCGGCGACACGTTGACCGATACCGGGATCAGCGCCGTCCCGTCGCGCGACCAGTGGGCCAGCTGGCGGCAGACGCTGTCGATGATCTGTTCGCCGAGGCGCACGATGAGGCCGGTCTCCTCGAGCAGGGGGATGAAGCGGTCAGGCCCGGTCAGGCCCTTGCCCGGTCGCTCCCAGCGCACCAGCGCTTCCATGCTCGACGCCGTACCGGCGGCCAGGTCCACGCGCGGCTGGTAATGCACGACGAATTGCTGCTGCTCGAGCGCGTGGCGCAGCTCCATCTCGGTTTCCAGCCGGGTGCGGATGGCCTCGAAGAAGCGCGCCTGGAAGAAGCGGAAACTGCCCTTGCCCTCGGTCTTGACCGAATACATCGCGATGTCGGCGTGCTTGAGCAGGGTCTCCGCATCGTCTCCATGTTCGGGAAACAGGCTGATGCCGATCGACGCGTTCAGCACCTGGACCGAGTGCTGCAGGTGGAAGCCGTCGCGGAAGGCGGCGAGCACGCGGCCGGCCACGTGCTCGACGTCCTCGGTGCCCTCGATCTGCTCGAGCACGATCACGAACTCGTCGCCGCCCAGGCGCACCACATGGTCGCGCGGGCGCACCGCGGTCTTGAGGCGCTTGCCGACGGTGCGCAGCAGTTCGTCGCCGGCCGCATGGCCGAGCACGTCGTTGACGGTCTTGAAGCCGTCGAGGTCGACGAACAGCACCGCGAGCCGCTGCCCGCGTGCGCGCGCGTCCTCGATCGCGCGCGGCAGGTACTGCTGGATCCAGTAGCGGTTGGGCAGGCCGGTCAGTTCGTCCGAGTTGCTCCTGCGCTCGAGCTCGGTCAGGTGGGCCTTGCTCTCGCTGATGTCGCGGATGGTGACCGCGAGGTCGCCGCCGGCGCGCACCGCCTTGTAGCGTATCCACTGGGCTTTCAGGGGCTGCTCGGGACCGGGCGTCACCGGCAGCTCGCAGTCGTAGACGCCGGTCTCGAGGGCCTGGCACAACCGCGCGCAGGCCGAGCGGAACAGCTCGCCCTGGTAGAACTCGGACAGGCGGTGACCGATCAGCTGCATCGGATGCATGCCGAACATGTCGGCGCCATGCTGGTTGCAGTCGACGACGTCGAAATCGTAGACCACGCCCGCGGCGTCGCGCAGGGGACGGTTGATGAAGAAGCCCTCGCCCGCCTCCTCGGTCGCCAGGCGGTAGGTGGCGCGGATCGCCTCGATCTGGTGCTCCTTCCATTTCGCGTGCACGTAGAAGCTGGTGGCCAGCAGCCCGGCCAGCACCAGCCATGCGGTGTTCCACCAGGCACCCTGGATGTTGGCGTCCCGGTGCAGGCGGTAGGGCGCCAACGCCGTGTACTCGTCCACCCCGACGATGCCGATGAGCCCATGGTCCGGAAACTGCCGCCAGCCGACCACGCGGGCGCGCCCGTCGGCAAACCAGCGCCGGCTCTCGAGCCTGGCCACGCCGGCCGGCCTGTCGGCAGGCATCGGCGCCAGCAGGAAAGGCTCCCGGTAGGTGTGGACCCTGGATCCGCTGCGGGTGGCCAGCACCGTGCCGTCCGGCCGCGTCAATCCCACGAAACCGTATTCCGCGAGAATGGGCTCGGCGTAGTGCTGGGTGAAGAAGGACGGAAACACCGAGAGCAGCACGATGCCGGCGAACTGCCCGTCGGGCGACAGCAGCCGGCGCGAGAAGACCACCACTTCGCGGTTGCGCAACTGGGCGGTCAGCGGCCCGCTCAGGTATAGCCGGTCGGCGGCGGCATGCTGCTGCTCGGTGAAATATGGCCTGTCGCCGAAATACCTGCCGACGGCCTGCGGGTAGGAGCTGGTCACGACGATGCCGTGGCGGTCGAGTATGGCCACGGTAGAAATGTATTGCTCGGAAAAGATACCGGAATCGATCGTCCCCTCCAGGCTGAGCCGCTTGCCGGACAGGGCCCAGTTATGGCGCAACAGCAGCAGCAGGCGATCGGTGTCGCCGATCGTGCGGCTGGTGCGGGTGATCAGGCTGCGCGTATAGGCGTCGACCTGCTGCTCCAGCTCGGCCATCCGGTCCTGCCTTTCGTGCTCGAGGTCGACCAGCACGAAACCCCATAGCGCGGCGATGGCGATCAGCGCGAGCACCGGCCACACCAGCAGCAGCGGCAGCCGCTGGCCCAGGAAAGCCAGGAAGGGGCGCAGGCGGCCGACCGCTCGATTCCAGTTTGCGGCCGGCACCACCTTGTCAATACGCAAGTCCATCTGAGCTCCAGCACGTCAAGGCACCGCAGCAAGTATGACACGCCGTCGCGGCGCAAGTTGGCCGCCGTACCGCAGGCAAGGCGCAGGCTTTGCGTTCCCCGCTTGCGTGAGGGCAAGTTGCTCACGATGATGGCTTGACGAAGCAACCCTCTCCCTTATGACCTGCGAGGACATCATGAAGGCGCTCATTCTGGAACTATCTCGACGTTTCGGCACGCTTCCGAAGGGATATCGCGCACTCATTGCCGGCGCCCTCGCGGTATTTGCCCTGTACAACGCGATGGACTTCGGAGAGGCAGTCGGACGGGCCCTGCACGACCTCACGCACTGATTCCCGCGCCGGAAACAAAAACGCCCGGCACATGGCCGGGCGTCTTCTTCGCGGTCACTGACCGCAATTACATGATGTGGGTACCGATCCACCAGGCGATCGCGGCAACGAAGGCCGATGCCGGAATCGTGAAGATCCAGGCCCACACGATGTTGCCCGCCACGCCCCAGCGCACGGCCGAGGCCTTTTGCGAGGCGCCCACGCCGACGATCGCGCCGGTGATGGTGTGGGTGGTCGAGACCGGGATGCCCCAGAAGCTCGCCATCAGCAGGGTCATCGCGCCGCCCGTTTCGGCGCAGAAGCCGCCGACCGGTTTGAGCTTGGTGATCTTCTGGCCCATGGTCTTGACGATACGCCAGCCGCCGAACAGGGTGCCGAAGCTGATCGCCGCGTAGCAGGAGATGATGACCCAGGCCGGCGGGTGCGCGTCGGCCGGATTGGTGTAGCCGGCCGCGATCAGGAGCATCCAGATGATGCCCATGGTCTTTTGCGCGTCGTTGCCGCCGTGGCCCAGCGAATAGCCCGCGGCCGACAGCAGCTGCAGCCGGCGGAACCAGACGTCGACCTTGCGCGGCGTACTCCTGACGAACACCCAGGAGACGATCAGCATGATGATCGAGCCAAGCACGAAGCCGAGCAGCGGCGCGACGACGATGAAGATGACGGTCTTCCACAGGCCTGCCGCGACCAGCGCGCCGGTACCCGACTTGGCCACTGCCGCGCCGACCAGGCCACCGATCAGGGCATGCGAGGACGAGGACGGAATGCCGTAGTACCAGGTGATGACGTTCCAGACGATGGCCCCGACCAGGGCCCCGAAAATCACATAATGGTCGACCACATGGGGATCGATGGTGCCTTTGCCGATGGTTTGCGCCACCTTCATGCTGACCACGAAGATCGCCATGAAGTTGAAGAAGGCGGCCATGGCGACCGCGGATTGGGGCTTCAGCACGCCGGTCGAGACGACGGTCGCAATCGCGTTCGCCGAATCATGGAAGCCGTTCATGAAGTCGAATACCAGTGCCAGCAGCACCAGCAGACCCAGCACGTAAATGCTGATGGTGAGATGTTCCATAATTATTTTTATTGTTAGGAGACTTAAGCGTTCTCGACGATGATGCCTTCGATGATGTTCGCAACGTCTTCGCAGCGGTCGGTGACGGTCTCGAGGATCTCGTAGATCGCCTTCATCTTGATCAGGTTGCGCACGTCCGGCTCGTCGCGGAACAGTTTCGACATGGCGGCGCGCATCACGTGGTCGGCGTCCGACTCGAAACGGTCGATCTCTTCGCAGATGGCGACGATCTTCTGGGCATTGCCCATGTCGTGCAGCAGGGCCACGGCTTCCTGGACCTTCTGGCAGGCGGCCAGGCACAGCTCGGCCAGGCGCTTGGCTTCCGGCGTCACAGCGTGCAGGTCGTACAGCGAGATGGTCTGGGCCGCGTCTTCCATCATGTCGAGGATGTCATCCATGCGGGTGATCAGCTTGTGGATGTCGTCGCGGTCGAGCGGGGTGATGAAGGTCTTGTGCAGCAGGTCGACGGTGGCGTAGGTGATCTTGTCCGCCTGTTTTTCGATGCTCTCCACGGCGTGGGTGCGGTTTTCCAGGTCGTCGAAGTTGGTCATCAGGCCAACCATTTCCTGCGCACCCTTCACGCACAATGCGGCGTGCTGGTTGAACAGATCAAAAAACTTGCCCTCAGTGGGCATCAGGCGTCCAAACATTTAACTCTCCGTTGTAAAACTCTTGGGACTGCGAGGTCCGCTCCGGCTTCTGTTGCCGGCAGCGGCGCAATATCGGCTTAGTCGCCCTGGTAGATGGCGAGGTTACCGCTGTAGTTGCCAAACTTGGTGTACTGGCCAATCCAGGTCAGTCGCACGGCCCCGATCGGACCGTTACGCTGCTTGCCGATGATGATTTCGGCGGTTCCCTTGTCCGGCGAGTCGGGGTTGTACACCTCGTCGCGGTACAGGAAGATGATCACGTCCGCATCCTGTTCGATAGCGCCGGATTCGCGCAGGTCGGACATGACGGGACGCTTGTTCGGCCGCTGTTCCAGCGAGCGGTTCAGCTGGGACAGTGCAATGACCGGACAATGCAGCTCTTTCGCCAGGCCCTTGAGCGAACGCGAGATCTCGGAGATCTCGGCCGCGCGGTTGTCGCCCGGCTGGCTACCCTGCATCAGCTGCAGGTAGTCGACGATGATGAGGCCGAGCTTGCCACATTGGCGGGCAAGGCGGCGCGCGCGTGCGCGCATCTCGATCGGGTTCAGCGCCGGCGTCTCGTCGATGTAGAGCTGGGCATCGTTCATCTTCTGGATGGCGTGCGTCAGGCGCGGCCAGTCCTCGTCGTTCAGGCGGCCGGTACGCAGGCGGTGCTGGTCGAGCTGGCCCACCGAGCCGAGCATACGCATGGCCAGCTGGGCGCCGCCCATCTCCATCGAGAACACGGCGACCGGCAGGCCCGCTTCGATCGCGACGTTCTCGCCGATGTTGACCGAGAAGGCGGTCTTGCCCATCGATGGACGGCCGGCGACGATCACGAGGTCGCCCGGCTGCAGGCCCGAGGTCATGCGATCGAGGTCGATGAAGCCGGTCGGCACGCCGGTGATCTCGCCCTGGTTCTCGCGCGAATACAGTTCGTCGATGCGCTCGACGACCTGGGTCAGCAGCGGCTGGATCGGATTCCAGCCCTGGGCGCCGCGGGCGCCCTGCTCGGCGATGGCGAAGATCTTCGATTCGGCTTCGTCAAGCATCTGCTTGACTTCCTTGCCTTGTGGATTGAACGCATTGCCCGAGATTTCGTCGGCAACGGTAATGAGCTTGCGCAGCACGCCGCGGTCGCGCACGATCTCGGCGTAACGGCGGATGTTGGCGGCCGACGGCGTGTTCTGCGCCATCGCGTTCAGGTACTGCAGGCCGCCCACGTCTTCCGCCTTGCCGAGGGAAACCATCGCCTCGTAGACGGTGATGACGTCGGCCGGCTTGCCGCTGTTGATCAGGCGGACCATCTGTTCGAAGATGATGCGGTGATCGTAACGATAGAAATCGTCCGCGTGCATGAAGTCGGCAATACGGTCCCAGGCCGCGTTATCGCGCAGCAGGCCGCCGATGACGGACTGTTCTGCTTCGATGGAGTGCGGGGGGATGCGCAGCGATTCGATTTGCGGATCTGCGGGGGTATTCATGGCGGGCATTATACCTTCTCCGGTCACACGGCTGAAATAATTGGCGAGTTTCTGAGCATAAAAAAAGCCGGGCAAGCCCGGCTTTTTCCTTTTTGCAACAGCTCCAAAGGAGCTGTGCGGTAATACTTGATTAGGCAGCTTCGCCCACGACAGCGATGGTGACATCCACCACGACGTCGGTGTGCAGAGCGACCGCAACCGGGTGTTCGCCGGTGGTCTTCAGCGGGCCGGTCGGCATGCGCACTTGCGCCTTTTCGACGGCGAAACCTTGCTTGGTCAGGGCTTCGGCGATGTCGAAGTTGGTGACCGAACCGAACAGACGGCCGTCGACGCCGGCTTTCTGAGCGATGGTGATGGTCATGCCGTTCAGCTTGTCGCCCTGGCCTTGTGCAGCAGCCAGCTTCTCGGCAGCAGCTTTTTCCAGTTCGGCGCGCTTGACTTCGAACTCGGCCACAGCAGCCTGGGTAGCGCGGCGGGCCATTTTTTGCGGGATCAGGAAGTTACGTGCGTAACCGTCCTTGACCTTGACGACGTCGCCCAGGTTGCCGACGTTGACGACTTTTTCCAGCAGGATAACTTGCATATTATTCTCCAGTATTTACTTGTGCTCGTTGCCGTAGCGACTTAAGCGTTGTGCAGGTCGGTGTACGGCAGCAGGGCCAGGTAACGTGCGCGCTTGATCGCGGTGTCCACTTGACGCTGGTAGTGCGCCTTGGTGCCGGTCAGGCGTGCCGGCATGATCTTGCCGTTTTCCTGGACGAAGTCCTTCAGGGTGTCGACGTCTTTGTAATCGACCTGTTCCACGCCGGCGGCGGTGAAGCGGCAGAACTTCTTGCGCTTGAACAGCGGGTTCTGCTGTTTGCGCTTCAGTTTTTCTTTGGCTTTGTTTTTGTCGAACTTTTTACCGAATGCCATTTTGAGGCTCCTGTATATCTAAAAGGTGGGCCGCTGGGTAATTTAAGCGGCAGCACTGAAATCAATGATGTGAAACACCAGGGCTTTGCTGTTGCGGTTCTTCCTGGCCAGGAAGCCCGTGAACTGGTGGGCGGCGCCCAGCTCGGCGCTGGCGAAGCGGCCCGAAATCTCTCCCGCGGCGAACGCGGCAATCTCGAACTCGACCAGCCTCGGCACCCCTGCCTCGACCTGCTGCGAACTGTGCAGCAGGATTGCGGACACGACCGGCACGCCGGCGGGGGTATAGCGCAGTACGTCGCGTTCAGCGATGGTGGCGACGACTTGTAGCTGGTTCACTTCTCAGCGGGCCTGAGCCCGTTCACGATCCTGGCGAAAAACCTTAGGCAGCGGCGGCCGGGGCAGCAGCCGGAGCTTCTGCGCGGTGGCTCTTGGCTGCGTCTTCGCGCTGTACCGACTTCATCATTGGCGACGGAGCGGTTTCAGCCTTCTTCATCTTCACGGTCAGGTGACGCAGCACGGCATCATTGAACTTGAATGCGGTTTCCAGCTCGACCAGGGTCTCGTTGTCGCACTCGATGTTCATGCAGATGTAGTGTGCCTTCGGCAGCTTCTGGATCTGGTAAGCCATCTGGCGACGGCCCCAGTCTTCCACGCGATGGATGTTACCGCCGCGGCTGGTCACCGTGGTCTTGTAACGCTCGATCATCGCCGGGACTTGCTCGCTTTGGTCCGGGTGGACGATAAAAACGATTTCATAATGACGCATGCAACACTCCTTGAGGACGTTTAAACAAATGCCCACCTCGGCGTCAAGACGAGTGTGGGAAGGGAAAGCCTGCAATTATAACCCGAAGCGGGCAGCAACACAATCGGCGGCCGGCGTACCCCTTTCGCGACAGCAGCCGTCCGGAAATTCCAGCGAAAACAACGATTTCCCTTGCATTTACAGAAGCACTGTACAAAAATACAGTCTGAATCGATAACCAGTGGTACACCCATGCTCAAGCTCACTGCAAGGCAAGAACAGATCCTGAACCTGATCAAGGAAGCGATCGACAACACCGGCTTCCCGCCGACCCGCGCCGAGATCGCGAAGGAATTGGGCTTCAAGTCGGCCAACGCGGCCGAGGAGCACCTGCAGGCGCTCGCGCGCAAAGGCGCGATCGAGATCGTCTCGGGCACCTCGCGCGGGATTCGCCTGATCGGCGCGGCATCGGAGCCGGCCGTCCCGGCCATTCCCCCTGCCCTGCTGATGTCGCTGCCCCTGGTCGGCCGTGTCGCGGCAGGTTCGCCCATCCTCGCGCAGGAACACGTGGAAGCAACCTACAACGTCGACCCGGCCATGTTCGGCGCCCGCCCCGACTTCCTGCTGAAGGTGCGCGGCTGGTCGATGCGCGACGCCGGCATCATGGACGGCGACTTCCTGGCGGTCAAGAAGGTCGACAGCGCCAAGAACGGCCAGATCGTCGTGGCCCGCCTGGGCGAAGACGTGACCGTCAAGCGCTACCGCAAGACCGGCGACGTGATCGAACTGCTGCCGGAAAATCCGGACTTCAAGGTGATCCGCGTCGAGCCGGACGACGAGTTCGCCCTCGAGGGGCTGGCTGTGGGTTTGATGCGCAGCTGGCACTGAGCCGCAGATGAAAGAAAAGGCCGCTTGATGCGGCCTTTTTTGATTTTGCAGGGTGGGGTCTCGACCCCACGCGGTACGACGCCTGCGAATCGCCAGCTCATTCCCTGGCCCCGGTTTTGTAGGGTGGACACCTGTGTCCACGCGGTACAAGGCGAGCAGGCCGGGCGCTCTGCCGGCAGATTGGCGGCCGGGGCTACGCGACGCTTTGCGGCAGCTCATCCGTCCTACAGCGTGGACACAGGTGTCCACCCTACGAAAAACAAAGGCCGCTGACGCGGCCTTTTTTACTCCAACACGGCCTTACTTCGTTCGCACCGACTCGTCCTTCGGCGCCTTGGTCACGATCGCATTGTGCTCGGCGATATACGCCTCGGTCGCGCCGCGCCAGACCGCCACGTCGGCCAGCACCATCTTGGCGCCGACCTTGGCTTCTTCCGACAGGTTTTCCTGGACCTGGGCCAGGTGCTTCTTCGCCTGCTGCATCTCCGCCAGGTTCATCAGCTTGGCGATGTCGGCCGGGATCCGGTTTTCGAGCGGGGAGGCGGCGTTCAGGTTCTGCACGAAGCCGTTATAGCAGTCCTGCCACTTGTTGATCGCGTTCGAGACCCGCTCGATCTCGTCAGTCTGCTTCGAGATCGCCGGCACGCGCGGCTTGGGGCAGCGGAACTTGCCGGACCGCAGGTCTTCGCCGTCGTACTTCGACACCCAGTAGTCGATGTCGGCGCGGCGCGCGACCCGCTGCTGCATGACGCCGAGCGAGGCTTCGGCGACCTTGTTGCCCTTGGCGGCCGCCTTCTGGAACCACATCGTGGCCTTGGCCTCGTCCACCGTGCCGGCTTCGCCGTACCAGTACATCTGGCCCAGCAGCTGCTGGGCCTCGACGTTGCCGGCATTTGCCAGCTTCGTGTACAGCTTCATGGCTTCCGGATACTTCTTCTGCTCGAACAGGGCCTTGGCGTCTTCCAGTTCGCCCGCGTTGGCCAGGCCCGCCAGCAGCAGGCCTGCCAGCATCGAGCCCGCAAGTGTCAGCGCATTCTTTTTCATGTCGTCGCGTCGTCAGTCAGGGATTCGGGAGAATGTTCCGTACGGCGCCCCGCCGTGCGGAACAGGCGATTCAAGCGATTCAGGCGATGCGGCGCTTCAGGCGTCCAGCGCCGCCCGGAAGTCTTCCAGCAGGTCCTCGGTGTCTTCGATGCCCACCGATACCCGGATCAGGGACTCGGCGATGCCCATGCTGGCGCGGCGCTCGGGCCCCATCTCGAAGAAGATCGTGTGCGCCACTGGAATCACCAGGGTGCGGGTATCGCCCAGGTTGCTCGCGGGGATGGCCAGCTTCAGGCGGTTCAGGTAGTCGAAGCAGTCGATGCCGTCCTTCAGTTCGAAGCTCAGCAGCGAACCGCCCGCGCGGAACAGTTCGTTCGAGATGGCGTGCTGCGGGTGCGACTGCAGGCCCGGATAGTGGACGGCGGCGACCCGATCGTCGGCCTCCAGCATGCGCGCCAGCGCCAGCGCATTGCCTGTCGTGCGTTCCATCCGCAGCGCCAGGGTTTCGGCGCCGACCGCGATGTGGTGCGCCGCTTCCGGACCGAGCGAAGCGCCGAAGTCGCGCAGGGCTTTCGCGCGCAGCTGGGCCATGCCCTGGGCGGCCGGCGGCTGCTTGCGGAAGTTGGCGGCGATGTTCGGGTAGGCGCTCCAGTCGAACAGGCCGGTGTCGGTCAGGGCGCCGCCCAGGGCGATGCCGTGGCCGGCGATCGACTTGGTGAGCGAATTGACGACCAGGCCGGCCCCCACCGCTTTCGGGCGGAACAGCCAGGGCGTGGTCATGGTGTTGTCGACCACGTAGAGGATGCCGCGCTCGCGGCACAGGGCGCCGATGCGCGCAAGGTCCGCGACCTGGGTGCGCGGATTGGCGATCGTCTCCACGAACACGAAGCGTGTGTTCGGCTGCAGGGCGGCCGCGACGTTGGCGACATCGGTAGCGTCGACGAAAGAGACCTCGACGCCCTGCCCGGCCACCGTCTGCCACAGGCTGTTGGTGTTACCGAAGAGGAAGGAAGACGAGACGATGTGGTCGCCCTCGCGCAGCAGCGCCTGGAACAGCGCGCCGATGGCCGCCATGCCGGTGCCGAAGCACAGGGTAGCGACGCCGTCTTCCATTTTCGTGACCTTGTCTTCCAGTGCGGCGACCGTCGGGTTGCCCTGGCGGCCGTAGCGGAAGCCCGGCTCCTTGCCCTGGAATACCGAGGCGAGCTGGCGCGCATCGCCGTAGCCGAAGGCGACCGAGGTGTGGACCGGCTTGTGCAGCGAACCCTGCTCGATCGCCTTGCGGCGGTCGTTGTGCAGGACCGTGGTGGTGAATCCGTATTGTTTGGTATCGCTCATGGTGCGTATGGAAACTTATTCGGCGGCGACCGGAGGGTTCAGGTTCAATTGGGTGCGCACCACATCCTCCGAGGACTTGCCCGAGCTCTTGTGGCGATGGGTTTCCAGCTTGTCCAGGTACTCGGGCGTGACGTCGCCGGTAATGTAGACACCGTCGAAGCAGGAGGCCTCGAAGTTGGTCAGCGCCGGGTTGACGTCCGAGATCGAGCGCTTGAGCGCGTCGATGTCCTGGTAGACGAGGCGGTCGGCCGTGATTTCCTTGCAGACTTCCTCGACGGTGCGGCCATAGGCGATCAGCTCGTCGCGGGTCGGCATGTCGATGCCGTAGACGTTCGGAAACAGCACCGGCGGAGCGGCCGAGGCGAAGAAGACCTTGCGGGCGCCGGCGTCGCGCGCCATCTGCACGATCTCGCGGCTGGTGGTGCCGCGCACGATCGAGTCGTCGACCAGCAGCACATTCTTGTCCTTGAACTCGGAACCGATGGCGTTCAGCTTCTGGCGCACCGACTTCTTGCGCATCCCCTGGCCAGGCATAATGAAGGTGCGGCCGATGTAGCGGTTCTTGATGAAGCCTTCGCGGTATTCCACGCCCAGCTTCAGGGCGAGCTGGATCGCGGCCGGACGCGAGGAATCGGGAATCGGCATGACGACATCGATTTCCTCGACCGGAATTTCCTTGCGGATCTTGTCGGCAAGGTATTCACCCATTTTGAGGCGGGCCGCGTAGACCGAGGCGCCGTCGATCACCGAATCCGGGCGCGCCAGGTAGACGTACTCGAAGGCGCAGGGATTCAGGGACGGGTTCTCGGCGCACTGGCGCTCGTGCAATTGGCCGTCTTCGCCGATGAAGATGGCTTCGCCCGGGGCGATGTCGCGCACGAAGCGGAAACCGATGCCCTCCAGGGCCACCGATTCGCTGGCGACCATGTATTCGACGCCATTCTCGCCTTCGTTCATCCCCAGGCACAGCGGACGGATGCCGAAGGGGTCGCGGAAGGCCAGCATGCCGTGGCCGGCGATCTGGGCCACGACGGCGTAGGCGCCGCGCACGCGGCGGTGCACCACGCCGACCGCCTTGAAGACGGCCTCGGCGTCGAGCGAATAGCCGTGCGCCGCTTCCTGGATCTCGTGCGCCAGCACGTTCAACAGCACTTCCGAGTCGGAATTGGTGTTGATGTGGCGGCGGTCGTTGCGGAACAGCGCTTCCTTCAGTTCGGCCTGGTTGGTCAGGTTGCCGTTGTGCGCCAGGGTGATGCCGAAAGGCGCGTTCACGTAGAACGGCTGCGCCTCTTCCTCGCTCGAGGAGCCGGCGGTCGGATAGCGGCAGTGGCCAATCCCGGTGTTGCCCTGGAGCGAACGCATGTTACGGGTACGGAACACGTCACGTACCAGGCCGTTGGCCTTGTACATCGAGAACATGCTGCTGTGATTGGTTGCAATCCCCGCCGCGTCCTGGCCGCGGTGCTGCAATAGCAGCAATGCGTCATACAACAGCTGGTTGACGGGAGTTTGCGAGACGACGCCGACGATGCCACACATGGTGTGCTCCTAAGAACAGAATGCTGTTACAGAAAAATTCAAAACTGTACGTGCTGCGCCAGCGCAGCGGGAAGGAAAGGCTTGACGGTACGCGCGCCGGTTTCCGCGAGGGGGGACAGCAGCGCGTCCTTCCAGAAATCTTGTTGGGGGATGGATGTCATCGAGCACAATATGACGGCGGCCAGTACGATTACAACACCGCGCGCCAGGCCGAACAGGCCGCCCAGGCCACGGTCCGCCAGCGACAGTCCAGAGGCCTCGATCAGGGCGCCCAGCGCCAGCGCCAGCAGCCCCATCAGGATGCGCACGCCGAGGAACAGGGCGACGAAGGCGACCATCAGGCGTACCGTTTCGCCGGGGATCAGTTCGGGCAGCAGCGGCGCCAGCCCGGCGCCGTAGGCGTTGGCCACCACGAAGGCGACCACCCAGCCCAGCAGCGACAGGATTTCCTTCACCAGGCCGCGCATGGTGCTGATGACGACCGAGGAAACCAGCACGAACAATACCAGATAATCGAAAATCGTCACGCCGTCCCGACCATGCTTACATCGGTACCAGGAAACCGCTGAAGCCCTGCGCGCCGAGCTTGGCGCGTGCCTTTTCGGCTTCTTCGCGGCTGCCGAACGGGCCGACCTGTACACGGATCAGCTCACCCGACTTCCGGGTGTGCGCGCTGACGCCGGCCGCACGCAGGCGGTTCTGCAATTCAGAGACCTTCTCCTGGCTCGCCAGGGCGGCGACCTGCACCACGAAGCGCTGGTTCGCTTCCGGCTTCTCGACCGGCTTCGCGGCCGCCTTGCCTTCGAGCAGCGCCAGCGCGCGTGCGGCGTCCTCATCCTTGGCGCGCGGCGGCAGCGGCTTGTCTTCCACCTTCTTCGGCGCCGGCTTCTCGACGGGCTTCTCGGCCACCTTCGGCTCGGGCTTCTTCGGCTCAGGCTTGTGCTCGGCCACCCTGGGCTCGGGCTTCTTCGGCTCCGGCTTCGGTTCCGGTTTCGACTCCAGCTTATGTACGGGTTCGGTGCGCATCGGCTCCTTCGGCTCGGCCTTTGCGACCTCGACCGTCTTCACCGGCGGCGGCATGACGGCCGGCGCTTCCTGGGCGCGCGCGCCCGGGGGCGTCACGGGCGGCGCCTCGACGATTTCCTCGCCCTGGTCGACGCTCTCGGCGGCCGGCACCGGATCGGACGGCATCGGCAGCGCCGGCGCCTTGTCCTTCGCGGGAATCTGGATCGCGATGTCGCCGACCAGCGGGCGCGGTTCGGAATCGAGCAGCATCGGCAGGCCGACTGCGGCGGCCAGGGCCAAGGCGATCGCGCCTACCAGGCGGCGGCGCGCGCGCTTCTTCTCCGGCAGCATGGGATCGCCGCCGCTGCGGCTGCGGCGCGAGGCGGCCGCGGCTTCGCCCGCGTAGGCGGCACGCTTGGCGCGGGCGCGCTCGGCGAGATTGTCGTCATCGCGGGAAAAACGGCCACTGTCCTGGGCGGTGCTTTCTTGCTTGTTTTTACTAAAGATCGAGAACAAGCCCATGCGTCATTAATCAGTGAAGAGAGTTTTTTCGGGCCGCCATCACGCCGGCGACGGTATAGAACGAGCCAAAGACCACAATTCTATCATTCTCCCCGGCACGGCTCATCGCATTTGCAAAGGCTGCTGCCGGATCGGCAAAGGTCGTGACCGAAAAATCGCCCTCTTTCGCTCCCGCGGGCCGCAGGGAGGCCAGTTGCTGCGCCAGTTCTTCGCCCTTGGCCGAGCGTGGCGACGGCAGGTCGGCCACGCACCAGTGGTCGACCAGCCCGGCCATCGGCGCGACCACGCCCTCGATGTCCTTGTCGGCCATGATGCCGAACACGGCATAGGTGTAGCGATGAAAACCCATGTTGCCCAGGTTCTGGGCCAGCGTCGCCGCCGCATGTGGATTGTGCGCCACATCGAGCACCGTGGTCGGACGACCCGGCAGCACCTGGAAGCGCCCCGGCAGCTCGACCAGGGCCAGGCCCGTACGCACTTCCTGGGCGCCGGCCGGCAACTGCAGGCGCAGGGCCTCGAGCGCGGCCAGCGCGGCCGAGGCGTTCAACAACTGGTTGGCGCCGCGCAGGGCCGGATAGGCCAGCGCATTGCGTCGCTGGCTGCGCCCGCCATAGCTCCACTGCTGCTGGTCGCCCTGGTAGTTGAAATCGCGGCCGATCAGCCAGAGGTCGGCGCCGATGTCCTCGGCATGCTTGATCAGGGTGCTCGGCGGCACCGGATCGCTGCAGATCGCGGCCTTGCCCGGACGGAAGATGCCGGCCTTCTCGTAAGCGATCGCTTCGCGCGTGTCGCCCAGGTAGTCGGCATGGTCGATGTCGATGCTGGTGACGATGGCCACGTCGGCGTCGACCACGTTGACCGCGTCGAGGCGCCCGCCCAAGCCCACTTCCAGGATCGCGACGTCGACGCCGGCCTTCGAGATCAGGTGCATGATCGCCAGCGTGGTGAATTCGAAATAGGTCAGCGAGATGTCGCCGCGCTGCGCTTCGACGAAGTTGAAGGCGTCCACCAGCATGGCGTCGGTCGCCATGTCGCCGTTGATGCGGGCGCGCTCGTTAAAGTCGAGGAAGTGCGGCTTGATGTAGAGGCCGACACGGTAGCCGGCGTGCAGCAGGACCGATTCGAGCATCGCGCAGGTCGAGCCCTTGCCATTGGTGCCGGCCACCATGATGACCGGGCAGTCGAACGCCAGGCCCATGCGCTCCTTGACGGCGCGCACGCGTTCCAGGCCCATGTCGATATGGGTTTCCGCATGGCGCGATTCGATCAGCGCCAGCCAGTCGGGCAAGGTGGTGGGAAGGTTTTGCATGGATTCGATGTGAAACTAATGATGAGAACGGCCGGCGGCCCGCTTGAGCGGACGGCCGGCCGTGCAATGTTTTAAGCGTGCCTTGACGCCTTAGGCAATGCTTTCAGCGGGCTGGTTCTGCAGCAGAGCGAGAAGACGGGCGATCTCTTCGCGCATCTTGCGGCGGTCGACGATCATGTCGACGGCGCCCTTCTGCACCAGGAACTCGGCGCGCTGGAAGCCTTCCGGCAGTTTTTCGCGCACGGTGTTCTCGATGACGCGCGGGCCGGCGAAACCGATCAGGGCCTTCGGCTCGGCGATCACGACGTCGCCCATGAAGGCGAAGGAGGCGGAGACGCCGCCCATGGTCGGGTCGGTCAGCACGCTGATGAACGGCAGTTTCTTTTCCGACAGCTTGGTCAGCATGGCGGTAGTCTTGGCCATTTGCATCAGCGACAGCAGGCCTTCCTGCATGCGCGCGCCGCCGGTGGCGGTGATGCAGATGAAGGGCACCTTCTGTTCGAGTGCGATCTGGGCGCCGCGCGCGAAGCGCTCACCGACGACCGAGCCCATCGAACCGCCCATGAATTCGAATTCAAAGCAGGCCACCACGACCGGCAGGCTCATGATCGAGCCGCCCTGCACCACCAGCGCGTCGGTTTCGCCGGTGGCGTCCATTGCGGCCTTCAGGCGGTCCGGGTATTTCTTGCTGTCCTTGAACTTGAGGGTGTCGACCGGCAGGGTTTCCTGGCCGATGTCGTAACGGCCGCCTTCGTCGAGCAGCGCATCGAGGCGCTCGCGGGCACGGATGCGCATGTGGTGATCGCACTTCGGGCACACGTGCAGGTTCGACTCGAGGTCCGCGCGGTACAGGACCGCTTCGCACGACGGGCACTTGACCCACAGGCCCTCGGGCATGGTCTTGCGGTTAGCGGCATCGGAGCGCTGGATTCGGGGGGGCAGCAGTTTTTCCAACCAACTCATGTTCTCTCCTTTGCGGCAATTCTTGGGTTGGCGCGTAGTGTAGCCGCTAGCGCCGGGCTTGTCGACCGCTTGGTTTTCTGACAATGAGCCTTCCAATCACTCTTTGCCGACCTCGGCCGTGGTGAACTCGAACCCACCGACGCGCGCTGCAATGAGGTTATACACCCATGCGCCGAAGAGGGTGAACACGAATCCGAACGCGGTGTAGAGCAGCGGCATCAGGATCATCGCCAGGATGGATACGCCGGCGCCCTGTGTAAGCAGCGTTGGGATCGTCATGAACAAGGTGAGCGGGATGGAAATGACCAGATACAGGGCCCCCATTACCTTCGCGTTTTGCAGAATGGATACACTGACTACTTGCTTCTTCATGGAATGCCTTGTCCGTCCAAACATTGAGTTTGGTTAATGTACCGTACTCGATAGCAACTAGACAAGTAGGGCAATGGAATACACGCACTATTCCCTGCCCGTCGTCGCGAAGGGCGTTCCAGCCGACGCGGCCCGGCATTCGCGCGGCCGGCGCGGGTCGAATGGCGAGAACCCTTGCGCGGACCCTGTCCGCCGGACGCGAACCGTCATGAAAAGGCCCGGCCGCTTGTCCTGCATGCTGCGCGTCGCGCCGATGCTGGCGGCCGCGGCGGCCGGCTTGGGTCGCGCGAAGCAGACGATCGAGAAGGATTTTGATGACGAGAAGAGCATGAACGCCCTGGTCGGCACGATGAATGCAAGCCGCAAGGAAGTCCTGGTGGCGATCCTGCGGCCGGCGAACATCGTCGTGTTCGAGAACCTGGGACTGGAGCGGCCGCAGACGCGCCTGCGTCTGAGCCTGGATGCGCCCGCCGCCGGCGGACCGCCTCCGGCATGGCAGGGCACGATGTGCGCGGGAGGCCGCCCGGTGCAGGTGGCGGCTTACCGCGACGCCGATTGAGCAGCAGACCGCGGCCGTTCGTCGATGAACCGGCGCGGCGCCAGGACGCCTCAGCCGGCCTTGACTTCCCGGGTGGTGAATTCGAATCCGCCGACCATCGATGCCACGAGGTTGTAGATCCAGGCGCCGATCAGCGTGAAGACGAAACCGGACGCCGCGTAGGCCAGCGGGAATACGATCATTCCCACGACCGAGATCCCACCCATTCCGGGCACCGACTGGAAAAGAAGAAAGACCACCACCATCGGCACCGACAAGACGAGGTAGAGTGCAGCCATCATTTTGGCGTTCTGTACTACGGAAACACGCTGGATCTGCTTCTTCATTCGGCAACTCCCGGAAATGTTGAGATGAGGAAACAGCAATGTACCTTGGCCCCGGAATGGCCTATAGCCCAGGACGCACACTTCCGCTTGAGCGAACTCAGGGAAGTGTGCCGGGACTTCAGCGGGCGTCGAGCGCCGTGCGGATGCCGCCGACAAAGGCGCGCACCGCCGGCACGGCGGCATCCATGCCCGCGTTCTCGATTTCCTGGATGATGCGGCTGCCGATGACGACGGCGTCCGCCACGGACGCGACCGCCTTCGCCGTTTGCCCGTCGCGGATGCCGAAGCCGACGCCGATCGGCAGGCGCACGTGTTCGCGGATCGCGGCCACGCGGCGCGCCACGTCTTCGGTGTCGATGCTGCCGGCGCCGGTGACGCCCTTGAGCGAGACGTAGTAGCTGAAGCCGCTGCCGTAGCGCGCGACCTGCTGGACGCGGTCAAGCGTGGAAGTCGGCGCCAGCAGGAAGATCAGGTCGAGGCCGTTCGCGCGCATGGCGTCGGCGAAGGCTTCGCACTCTTCCGGCGGGTAGTCGACGACGATGGCGCCGTCGGCGCCGGCTTCCCTGGCGCAGCGGATGAATTCATCCGGGCCGATGCGTTCGATCGGGTTGGCGTAGCCCATCAGGACCACCGGCGTCGTGGTGTTCGTCTTGCGGAATTCGCGCACGAAGTCGAAGACATCGGGCAGGCCGATGCCGAATTTCAGCGCACGCTCGCAGGCGCGCTGGATGACCGGGCCTTCGGCCATCGGGTCGGAGAAGGGAACGCCGAGTTCCAGGACGTCGGCGCCGCCCTCGACCAGGGCGTGCATCAGGGGCACGGTGAGGTCGGGGCCGGGGTCGCCGGCGGTGATGAAGGTGACGAGGCCGGTCTTGTTCTGTTCGCGCAGGGCGGCGAAGGTTTGTTCGATGCGGGACATGGTTGTTTTCTCTATCAGGTATTTGGTGGCTTCGGTTCACGTGTGTCCGTTGAACGCGTGGACGGCGGAGCCGTCCACCCTACGCTTCTCCGATTTGCGTTACGGGTGAACGTAGGGACGTAGGGTGGACGGGTCTCCCGTCCACGCGTTCAACGCACGCTCGCAAACCTCGTTCAGCGTTCAACGCAGGGCTCAGCTGAAATCCAGCCCCATCCTCTGCGCCACCGTATGCATGTCCTTGTCGCCACGGCCCGACAGGTTGACCAGGATGATCTCGTCCTTCGCCAGGGTCGGCGCCAGCTTCACCGCGTAGGCGATCGCGTGCGAGGACTCCAGCGCCGGAATGATGCCCTCGATGCGGCAGCAGTCGTGGAAGGCGGCCAGCGCCTCGTCATCAAGGATCGAGACGTACTGCGCGCGCGCCGTATCCTTCAGCCAGGCGTGCTCCGGGCCCACGCCCGGATAATCCAGGCCGGCCGAGACCGAGTGGGTCTCGATGATCTGGCCGTTCGCATCCTGCAGCAGATAGGTGCGGTTGCCGTGCAGGACGCCCGGGAAGCCCGCCGACAGCGAAGCGGCGTGCCTGCCCGTCTCGATGCCCTCGCCCGCCGGTTCGACGCCGACCAGCTTGACGCCCGGCTCGTCGATGTAGGGATAGAAGATGCCCATCGCATTCGAGCCGCCGCCGACGCAGGCCAGCACGTAGTCGGGCTGGCGGCCGGTCATGGCCGGCATCTGCACGCGGCATTCTTCGCCGATCACCGATTGGAAGTCGCGCACCATCATCGGATACGGGTGAGGTCCGGCCACCGTGCCGATGATGTAGAAGGTGTTTTCGATGTTGGTGACCCAGTCGCGCATCGCTTCGTTGAGCGCGTCCTTCAGGGTCCTGGAGCCGCTTTCCACCGGCACCACGGTCGCGCCGAGCAGCTTCATGCGGTAGACGTTCTGGGCCTGGCGCTTGACGTCCTCGCTGCCCATGTAGACCACGCATTCCATGCCGAAGCGGGCACAGATGGTGGCGGTGGCCACGCCGTGCTGGCCGGCGCCGGTCTCGGCGATGATGCGCTTCTTGCCCATGCGCCGCGCCAGCAGGGCCTGGCCGATCACGTTGTTGATCTTGTGGGCGCCGGTGTGGTTCAGGTCTTCGCGCTTGAAGTAGATCTGCGCGCCGCCGGCCAGTTCGGACCAGCGTTTCGCGTGATACACAGGCGACGGACGGCCGACGAAGTGGGCCAGCTCGTAGCGGAATTCTTCGAGGAATTCGGGATCGGTCGAGAAACGGGCGTAGGCCTCGTTCAGCTCGGCCAGCGCGTGTGTCAGGGTCTCGGCAACGAAGCTGCCGCCATAGGGGCCGAAGTGGCCGCGCGCGTCGGGCAGTTGGTAGTCGGGGGTCTGGAACAATGCGGCGGCGCCGCTCTCAATTCCTCGGGTCAGTGCTTCTTTCATGATCGTGCTCGCTTTCGATGATGGCATCGGCTGCCCGCACCGCGGCAATGAAGGCCGCGATCTTGCGGGCGTCCTTGATCCCCTTGGCCTCCTCGACACCACTACTGATGTCGACGGCGTAGGGGCGTACGCTTGCCACCGCCTCAGTCGCGTTTTGCACGCTCAAGCCACCACTCAAAACGACCCGAGGCGCGAGCTCTTTTGGGATAAGAGACCAATCGAAGACCTTTCCTGCGCCCCCGTAGGCGTCCACGTAGGCATCGAGCAACAGGCTCGAGAACCAGGGACTGGCGGCGCGGTATGCGAGTTCGCATTCTAGCAGCTCATTGTGCGTCGTGTCCGGCTTGACGCGGTAGGCCCGCACGAAAGGACGCTTCACGGCCGCCGCGATCTGCGCGCATTGTTCGGCGGTTTCGTCGCCGTGGAACTGCAGCAGCGCGACCGGCGCCGCCTCGACGGTCGCCCTCACCTCTTCCACCGTGGCGTTGACGAACAGCGCCACCGAGCTGACATAGGGAGGAATGCGCGGGCCGAGCGCGGCGAATGCTTCAGGCGTGAGGTAGCGCGGGCTCTTCGGATAGAAGACGAAGCCGAGCGCATCGGCGCCGGCATCGACGGCGGCGGCCAGGTCCTGTTCGCGGGTGATGCCGCAGATTTTGACGCGGGTACGATTCATGGAAAACTTGACAACCTATAACCAGGGCAGTGGCGAGAGCGCCTCCTGCGGCAGCCCCCACTTCGGATCGTAATCGATTTTGGCAAAGTACAGGCCGTCCGGCATGAAGGTCGGCGCGGCGGCGTCGCGGTCGCGCGCGGCCAGCACCTCGGCCATCCAGTCCGGCTCGTTGCGGCCGGTGCCGACATAGATCAGGGAGCCGACGATGTTGCGCACCATGTGGTGGAGAAAAGCACTGGCGCGCACGGTGAACACGATGATGTCGCCGCGCCGCTCGATGGAGATTTCCTGCATGTCCTTCACCGGCGTGTTCGCCTGGCAGCCGGAAGCCCTGAAGGATGAAAAATCGTGCAGGCCGATCAGGTGGCGCGCGGCGGCGCGCATGCGCTCGACGTCGAGCGGGCGGAACACCCAGCCGGCGCGCCCGGCCAGCAGCGCCGAAGGATTCGGGTTGTTGTACAGGACGTAGTGGTAGGTACGCGCACGCGCCGAGAAGCGCGCATGGAACTGGTTGCCCTCGAGGTCGGGCGGCACCTCGGCCGCCCAGCGCACCGAGATCGAATCGGGCAGGAAGGTATTCGTGCCGCGCACCCAGCTCTGCATCGAGCGGTTCAGTTCGGTGTCGAAGTGAACCACCTGCTCGACCGCATGTACGCCGGCGTCGGTGCGGCCGGCGCAGGTCGTGTGCAAGTGCGTACAGGCGAATTTCTCGAGCGCGATCTCGAGGGCGTCCTGGACGGTGTCACGGGTCGGCTGTTTCTGATATCCATTCCAGCCGGTGCCGACGTACTGGAGTCCGAGTGCGATGCGCCTCACGCCACGAATCACGCCAACTGCGCGCGCATGGCGCTGGCACGGCTGGCCTGCTCGACGCTGCCGCCCTTGATGACTTCATCGAGCAGCTCGCGTGCGCCCTCCTTGTCGCCGATCTCCTGGTAGGCAATGGCCAGGTCGAGCTTGGTCTCCATCTCCATCTGCGCCGGGGTCAGCTCCACGGCTGCGCCCTGCTCCTGGGGCGCCGCCTGGGTGGCCACGTCGAGGTCGGCCGCGGGCAGGTCGAGGTCGAAACCCGACATGTCGAAACGCGGCACCGGCGTGCCCGGGTTCGGGATCGGCGGCACCTCCGGCAGCGCGAACGGATCGTCCTGCGGCGCGGCGGGCGCCGCCGGCTGGCCGAAGTCCATGGTGTCAAGATCGAATAGCGGGTCCTTCGCCTGCGCCTGTGCCGATGCCTCGGCGACGGCCGGGGTGGCGAAGTCGAGGTCGGTCGAGAAATCGAAGTCCTGCTTCGGCGCCGCCGGGGTGGCAGGGGTCACGGGCGTGTCGTCGACCAGGCTGAAGTCCATCGCGTCGAGGTCGAACAGCGGATCCTCCAGATCCGACGCCTGCGGGGACTGCGGCACGTCCGGCAGCGGCGGCAGTTCGAATTCCTTGGCCAACTGGGCCATGTCGATATCGGTCGACGGACCGCTGCTCGACAGGTCGAGCACGAAACCCTCGTCCTGGTCGGCCGGACCCGGCTCGGCGGCCTGCCTGGGCGCTGCCGGCGCGTCGAAATCCATGTCGAAGGCCAGGTCGTCGAGGCTGGCGGCCGAGGCCGCCGCGGCAGTCGTGGCAGCGGCCGGCTCCAGGGGCGCGAACGGCTCCATGTCGAACTGGAGGTCCGGCACGGCGGTAGGCACGGCGGTCGCGTCGTTGCGTCCGGCCGCGGCCGGGTCCAGCGCCGGGACCGGCTCGAAGCTCAGGCCGCCCAGGTCGAAGTCGAGCAGGTTATCGTCCAACTTCGCTTCCGCCTTGGCATCGGCGCCCGCCTGCGGCAGCGCGATGGCGTCGTTGCCGAGGCCCAGGCTGTCGAGGTTGAAGCTGGTGTCGAGCGGCGCGCCGGTGACCGCGTCCAGGGTCGTGGCCGGCTCGATGATCTCGCTGCTCTCGACGCGGTTGCGGAAGGCCTGTTCGAGCTGCTGGGAGAGCAGGCTCTGCGGACTGGATTCGGTGGCAAAGGCGGCAGCGCCGGCGGCCAGCGCTGCACCGCTGGCGGCACCCGCACCGATGCCGGTGCCGGCCGCGGTGGCGTACATCGGGTTGGCCGGGTCGAGGGCATGGCCCATGGCCGCCGCCTGGACCCACTCGTCGCCCTTGCCGCCGGTCAGGCTGTACAGCTCGGTGGCCTGGGTTTCGAAGGCGCGCACGTCCTTGCGCGCGGCGTAGATTTCCAGCAGCTTGAGGCGCACCGGATGGCGGTGCGGGTCGTTGCGCAGGGCTTCCTTGAGGATATCCTCGGCCTGGGTGTCGAAGTTATAGGCCAGGTAGAGCTCGGCCTCGGCCAGCGGATCGACCTCGTTGGTGTCGAGCTGGCTCGCCGACGGCGCGAAACTGGAGTTGAACACGCTGTCGTTGGTGTCGACGCTCTGGCCGCCGGTTTCGGCGAACAGGGCCTGGCCGGACGGCTGGGCGGCGGCGCCCAGGATGCTCGGCTCGGCCGCGGCGGCTTTCGGCGCCGCCTGCTTGCGGCGGCGCTGCGACACGCCGAGGGCCGCCAGCAGCAGCACGGCGGCGCCGGCGCCGATATAGACGATGTTGTCCATCAGCGTATCGAGCAGCGACTTCTCCTGCGGCGCGGGCTTGGCCTTGGGCTTGATCTTCGGCGCCGGCTTGGTGTCGGCCGTATTGGCGGCCGTGTTTGCGGCAGGAGCGTCGGCCGGCGTGATCGGCTTCATGGCATCAAGCGAGCGCTGGGTCGCGGCGGCGCCGGCGCCGCTCTTCACGGTGATCAGCTCTTCGAGCTGGTTGACGTTCTTTTCCAGCTCCTTGACGCGCTGCTGGGCCTCGGCCAGTTCCTTTTCCCTGGCGATCGTGTCTTCGGCGCTGGTGGTGGCGCCGGCTTTGTCGCCGCCGCCCGCTGCCGGCGGCGGCAGCGCCTTCGACAGGCGCAGCTGGTCCTGGGATTCGTTGGCGGCGGTCGGACGCTCCTCGACCTTGGCCGTGATGCGGCCGGTCGCGCTCTGGCCGCCCGGGGCTTCGCGCGCCGGCGTGCTGGTGGCGACCTGCCCTGCCAGCTTGGCGCGGTAGGCGTTGAAGTCGGCCGCATGGGCGACCACGGTGCCGTGAGCTTCGCCGGCGTCGATGCCGCGCAGGGCGTCCGCATCGGGCACCGACAGGATCTGGCCCGACTTCAGGCGGTTCATGTTGTTGCCGATAAAGGCCTCGGGATTGGCGCGGTACAGGGCGACCAGCATCATGTCGAGGGAGACGTCGACCGGCTTGACGCGGCTGGCGATACGGCTGAGGGTATCGCCCGACCTGACGCGGTAGCGCGCGGCGGCGGGCGGGCGCGGCGCGGCGTTCGCTGCGGCGGCGGTCTCTTCTGCACGGGCGCTTCGTTGCGGACGGGCCGGCGCGGGGGTCGGCTGGGACTGCGGCTGGGACTGCGGCTGGGCTGCCGGCGCCGGCGTAGCGGCGCGCGGGCGCCCTGCTGCAGCCGGTGCGGCGGCAACCTGGGCCGGCTGCGGCGCGCGCAGTTCGGCCGGATCGAGCAGGAAGGTGTATTCGCGCACCAGGCGGCCGTTGTCCCAGGCCAGCTCCAGCAGCAGGTCGACGAAGGGTTCGTTCAGCGGCTGGGTCGAGGTGACGCGGATAAACTGGCGCCCTGCGCGCTGTTCGACATTGAAGCGCAGCGACAGCAGCGCCGGGTTGAATTCGATGTTGGCCGCGCGGTAGGCCTCGGGCGTGGCCAGCCTGGCGACCAGGCCGGCGGCTTCCTGGTTCGATACCGAGGTCAGCTCGATCTCGGCGCGCAGCGGCTGGCCGAGGGCGGACAGCACGGTCAGCTTGCCCAGTCCCGCTGCCGCTGCCATCCCTGCCGACGACAGCAGCACTGCACTTGCGACCGCGGCGGTGAGTGTTTTCAACGCAGACGACATGATCTGAGGGCGGCGGTTCAATGGCATAGTTGAGAGCGGAAATGGTTAGCTGGGGAAAGGACGGTTTCCCGGAAGTCTCAACATATCATCATGCACTGGAGCATGCAAGCTCCACGGGGCGTAGAGGGATCAAACTGTGGGATGGATGAGCTAACGATATCGAATCGACATCGCCGCGGGAGGCGGGGAATTGGCGGGGTGCCAACGGGTGTGGTCGAGGGGTCAATGCTTTTGTAGGGTGGACACCTGTGTCCACGCTGTACGGCATTGAATCAGCCGATGTTCCGACAAGATCATGTGCAAGCGAACGTAGATCAAGGCAGAGTTCCCGATTGATCATCAGTACCATACCGCGTGGACACAGGTGTCCACCCTACGAAACCCGGCGCCGCGGTTTGCTTGCGGCGCCGGCTTCGGACGAATTACTTGTCCAGCACGATACGCAGCATGCGGCGCAGCGGCTCGGCGGCGCCCCACAGCAGCTGGTCGCCGACGGTGAAGGCCGACAGGTAGTCCGGGCCCATCGACATCTTGCGCACGCGGCCGACCGGGATGCTCAGGGTGCCGGTGACGGCGGCCGGGGTCAGGTCGCGCATCGAGTCTTCGCGCGAGTTCGGCACGAACTTCACCCACTCGTTGTCCGAGGCGATGATGTCGTTGATCTCGTCCAGCGGCACGTCCTTCTTCAGCTTGATGGTCAGCGCCTGCGAGTGGCAGCGCATGGCGCCGATGCGCACGCACAGGCCGTCGACCGGAATGGCGTTGGTGCCGAAGCCTTCGCCGCGGCCCAGGATCTTGTTGGTCTCGGCGCCGGCCTTCCACTCTTCCTTCGACTGGCCGTTGCCCAGGTCCTTGTCGATCCAGGGGATCAGGTTGCCGCCCAGCGGTACGCCGAACTGTTTCGTTTCCTCGGCGGACAGGCCATGCTGGGTCGCCAGCACGGTGCGGTCGATTTCGAGGATGGCCGATGCCGGATCGTCCAGCAGGTGCTTGACCGAGCTGTTGATGGTGCCGAACTGGGTCAGCAGTTCGCGCATGTGCTGGGCGCCGCCGCCCGATGCGGCCTGGTAGGTCATGGACGTCATCCACTCGACCAGGTCGTACTTGAACAGGCCGCCCAGGCCCATCAGCATGCATGAGACGGTGCAGTTACCGCCGACGAAGTTCTTCACGCCGCGGCCCATGGCGTTCTTGATCACGTCCAGGTTGACCGGATCGAGCACGATAATCGCGTCGTCCTTCATGCGCAGGGTCGACGCGGCGTCGATCCAGTAGCCGTTCCAGCCGGCCGCGCGCAGTTGCGGGTACACCTCGGTCGTGTAGTCGCCGCCCTGGCAGGAGATGATGATCTCGCACTTGGACAGTTCGGCGATGTCGGTGGCGCTTTTCAGTTTGGTTTCGTTCTTCGCCATTTTGGGGGCGTCGCCGCCCGGGTTCGACGTGGTGAAGAACACCGGCTCGATATGATCGAAATCGCCCTCGTCCTGCATGCGCTTCATGAGGACCGACCCGACCATGCCGCGCCAACCAACTAGGCCTACTAACTTCATTTTGTTCCTTTACATTTCAACGATGATCATCGTTCACGCGTGGGCACGGGGCGCCCACCCTACGGTTCTCGGATTGTCAACATTGCGCGCGGGCGCGCAGCCCGCATCGACGTTATTCTAAGCGTTTCGCATCAACGGCGCTTCAGGCCAGCGCGTTGACGACGGCGTCGCCCATCTGTTCGGTAGAGACACGGGTCGTGCCTTCCTCGAAGATGTCGGCGGTACGCAGGCCTTGCGCCAGGACCTTCTTGACTGCGGTTTCGACGCGGTCGGCCTGTTCGGCCTTGCCCAGCGAGAAGCGCAGCATCATCGCGGCGGACAGGATGGTCGCCAACGGGTTCGCGATGCCCTGGCCGGCGATGTCCGGCGCCGAGCCGTGCGAGGGCTCATACAGGCCCTTGTTATTGGCGTCGAGCGAGGCCGAGGGCAGCATGCCGATCGAGCCGGTCAGCATGGCGGCGGCATCGGACAGGATGTCGCCGAACATGTTGCCGGTGACGATGACGTCGAATTTCTTGGGCGCGCGCACCAGTTGCATCGCGGCGTTATCGACGTACATGTGTTCGAGCGCGACGTCCGGATAGTCCTTGTGCACATCGGTGACGATATCGCGCCAGAACTGGAAGGTTTCCAGCACGTTGGCCTTGTCGACGCTGGTCACGCGCCTGTCGCGCTTCTGCGCGGCCTGGAAGGCCACGTGGGCGATGCGGCGGATCTCGCCTTCGGCGTAGCGCATGGTATCGAAGCCTTCGCGCTGGCCCTTGAACGGGCCGTCCGGGCATTCGCGCACGCCGCGCGGCTTGCCGAAATAGATGTCGCCGGTCAGCTCGCGGATGATCAGGATGTCCAGGCCCGAGACCACTTCGGGCTTCAGGGTCGAGGCGCCGGCCAGTTCCGGGTACAGGATGGCCGGGCGCAGGTTGGCGAACAGGCCCAGTTCTTTGCGCAGCCCGAGGATCGCCTGTTCCGGGCGCAGGGCGCGCTCGAGCGTGTCGTACTTGTAGTCGCCGACGGCGCCGAACAGCACGGCGTCCGCTTCCTTCGCCAGCTTCAGGGTCGCTTCCGGCAGCGGGTGGCCGTGGGCCGCATAACCCGCGCCGCCCACTTCCGCGCGCTCCATCTCGAAGGATTCGCCCAGTGCTTCCAGCACGCGCACGGCCTGGGCCATGATTTCGGGACCGATGCCGTCGCCCGGCAGGATTGCGATCTTACTCATATGCGTCGTCATGCGTTCTTCTTTTAGATGGTGTTGGCCAGCCAGGGCTGGCGCGCCAGGTGGCGTTCTTCAAAAGCACGGATCTCGTCGGCGTGGCGCAGGGTCAGGCCGATGTCGTCCAGGCCGTTGAGCAGGCAGTACTTGCGGAATTCGTCAATGGCGAACTCGAAGCCGATGCGGCCGTCGGGGGTGCGCAGCACCTGGTTCTCGAGGTCCACGACCAGCTTGAAACCGCTGAAAGCCTTGACCTCATTGAACAGCTGGTCGACCTGGGCTTCGGTCAGCACGATCGGCAGCAGGCCGCTCTTGTAGCAGTTGTTGAAGAAGATGTCGGCGAAGCTCGGCGCGACGATGGCGCGGAAGCCGTACTGCTGCAGGGCCCAGGGCGCGTGCTCGCGCGAGGAGCCGCAGCCGAAGTTCTTGCGGGTCAGAAGGATCGAGGCCCCCTGGTAACGCGGCTGGTTCAGCACGAAGTCCGGGTTCAGCGGACGCTTGCTGTTGTCCTGGCCCGGCTCGCCGTGGTCGAGGTAACGCCACTCGTCGAACAGGTTCGGACCGAAGCCGGTGCGCCGGATCGATTTCAGGAACTGCTTGGGAATGATGGCGTCGGTGTCGACATTGGCGCGGTCGAGCGGCGCCACCAGTCCTTCGTGTACGGTAAATTTATCCATGTCCTAGCCTTGAATGTCCTCGCCTTGCATCGCCGCTGCGCGCGGCTTCTCGTTTGCTTATTTGCCGCCGGCGCTGGTGACGACCTGGCCGACCTTTTGCACGTCCTTGCCGATGCCCGAAATGGTGTTGCAGCCCGTCAGGGCCAGGGCAAGGAGGGAGAGGGCGATTGCTTTTTTCATGATGTTTCCAGTAGATCAGTATTCAGACAGAAGTGATGCGACATCAGAGCGCACGCACGTCCACGAAGTGACCGGCGATGCCCGCTGCCGCGGCCATGGCCGGCGACACCAGGTGGGTGCGTCCGCCCTGCCCCTGGCGCCCTTCGAAATTGCGGTTCGAGGTCGAGGCGCAGCGCTCACCCGGTTCGAGGCGGTCGGCGTTCATCGCCAGGCACATCGAGCAGCCCGGCTCGCGCCATTCGAAACCGGCGGCCCTGAAGATTTTATCAAGCCCTTCGCGCTCGGCCTGTTCCTTGACCAGGCCCGAGCCCGGCACCACCATCGCCAGTTTCACGTTCGAGGCGCGCTGGCGGCCGCGCACGACGGCGGCGGCGGCGCGCAGGTCCTCGATGCGCGAGTTGGTGCAGGAACCGATGAAGACCTTGTCGATGCGGATGTTCTCGATGGGCGTGTTCGGCTCCAGCGCCATGTAGGTCAGCGCCTTTTCCATGGCGTCGCGGCGCACCGCGTCCTTTTCCTGTTCCGGATCGGGCACGCGGCCGTCGATCGAAGTGACCATCTCGGGCGAGGTGCCCCAGGTGACCTGCGGACGGATGTCGGCGGCGTTCAGCGTGACGACCATGTCGAACTTCGCGCCCGGGTCGGTGTGCAGGGTGCGCCAGTAAGCCACCGCCTGCTCCCACTGCGGGCCGACAGGCGAGAAGGGACGGCCCTTCACGTACTCGATGGTGGTGTCGTCGACAGCCACCATGCCGGCGCGCGCGCCCGCTTCGATCGCCATGTTGCAGACCGTCATGCGCCCTTCCATCGAGAGCGAACGGATGGTCGAGCCGGCGAATTCGATGGCGTAGCCAGTGCCGCCGGCGGTGCCGATCTTGCCGATCACGGCCAGCACGATGTCCTTCGAGGTCACGCCCGGCGGCAGTTCGCCGTCGACCTGGACCAGCATGGCCTTCGATTTCTTGGCCAGCAGGGTTTGCGTGGCCAGCACGTGCTCGACTTCCGAGGTGCCGATGCCGTGCGCCAGGCAGCCGAAGGCGCCGTGGGTCGAAGTGTGCGAGTCGCCGCAGACCACGGTCATGCCCGGCAGGGTCGCGCCCTGCTCCGGCCCGATCACGTGGACGATGCCCTGGCGCTTGTCGTTCATGTTGAAGTAGGTGAGCCCGAAGCTCTTCGTGTTGGCGTCGAGCGTCTCGACCTGCAGGCGCGAGGTCGGATCAAGGATGCCTTCGCGGCGGTCGGTGGTCGGGACGTTGTGGTCGGCCACCGCCAGGTTGGCGGAGGTGCGCCAGAGGCCGCGGCCGGCTTCGCGCAGGCCTTCGAAGGCCTGGGGGCTCGTCACTTCGTGGACCAGGTGGCGGTCGATGTAGAGCACCGTCGTGCCGTCGGCGTCGGCACGCACGACGTGGGCATCCCAGAGTTTGTCGTAGAGGGTCTTTAACATGCGGTTTCCTGTGGCAGGCGCCTGAAATGGGGAAGCGTTTTTGATTATGCACATAATTGTGCAGTGCGGCAAGCGGCAGCCTTCCGCACGATTCTGCCAATTAATGCTTTCTAATGCAAATTTTGTTTGCATGTAAAGACAGGCATGCAAATAAAAAAAGCCTGCGCATCGGATGCACAGGCTTTTTGTTGCAAGGGCCGGGGTGGCCCTTTTTCACCCGGATGGTGCGACCGCGGCGAAATCAGGCCGCCATGCGCACCGTGCTGCGGCAGCCGTCCATCAGGAAGGACAGGCCGACCACCAGCACCAGCTCGCCTTCGGCCGAACGCGCGGTGCCGGTGATGCCTTCGACGGTCAGCGCCGTCATCGGCTTGATCACCAGGTCGGCCGTGCCATCAACCGCTTCCACCGCCAGGATGTAGGGCTGCGGGGCGTTGATGACGATGCCGACGCGTTCCGGCGCTTCCTCGTAGCCGAGGGCGCCGGCCAGCGAGCGCACCGGCAGCGGACGGCCCTGGTCTTTCAGCACCGGCGCGCCGCCGACATTCGAGAAGGTTTCCGGCAGCTCGACCACGCGCTCGACGACCGCCATCGGCAGCGCCAGCGAGGCGCCCGAGGTGGAGACCAGCATGGTCGGCACGATCGACAGTTCGATCGGCAGGCGGATCGCGAACTTGGTGCCCGAGCCGAGCCGGGAATCGATGCGGATCGCGCCGCGGTTCTTTTCCACCGCGGTCTTGACCACGTCCATGCCCACGCCGCGGCCCGAGACCGACGACGCCACTTCCTTGGTCGAGAAGCCCGGCAGGAAGACCAGCTGGTAGGCATCCTCGTCGTTCGGGGCGCCGTTCTCGCCGATCAGGCCCTTTTCGAAGGCCTTCTTGCGCAGCTTGGCCGGATCCATGCCCTTGCCGTCGTCCTGCAGCACGATCATGACGCTGTTGGCTTCCTGCCAGGCTTTCAGCAGGATGAAGGCCTTGGCCGGCTTGCCGGCTGCAACGCGCTCCTCCGGCGACTCGACGCCGTGGTCGAGCGCGTTGCGCAGCATGTGCACCAGCGGGTCGTAGAGGCTGTCCACGACCACGCGGTCGACTTCGGTCTCGGCGCCTTCGATGGTCAGCTCGACGTCCTTGCCGAGGTCTTTCGCCAGTTCGCGCACCAGGCGCGGGAACTTCTGGAACAGGCGGCCGACCGGTTGCATGCGGGTCGCCAGCGTGGCGCGCTGCAGTTCGGCCGAGTAGCGCGAGGCGCGTTCCAGGGTTTCGGTCAGGGTCGCCATCAGGGTGGCGGCCTGGCCTTCGAACTTGAACTGCGACAGGCGCTCGAGCAGCACGGCGGCCTGGTTGGCGGCCTGCACCGATTCTCCCGCCACTTCCAGCAGCGCGTCGAGCTTGACCGCGTCGATGCGGATGCTCTCGTCCTTGGCCGGCGCGGCGGCGGCGCGCGCTTCGGCCACCTTGTTTTCCTGGCGGCGTTCGATGCCGTCCCAGCCCGGCTTGTTGCCGGCGGCGGCGGCAGCCGGCGCGGCCTCGGCCTGGGGCGCGGCCACCGGAGCGGCGGCGACGGCCGCGGGCGCATCGGCGGCGATGGCGTTTGCGGCCGGGACCACGGCGTTGTACATCGCGGTCCAGTCGAGGCCGTCTTCACCGACCGACGAAGCGGCGGATGCGGCGGCTGGAGCGGCCTCGGCAACAGGTGCAGCCGCAGGCGCGGCAGCCGGTGCGGGCGCGGCCGGCGCGGCCTCGGTCTTGCCTTCGATCGCGTCCATCAGGATGCGTTCCAGGTCCTGCGGCATGGACGCGAGCTGTTCCGGCGGGGTGCCGTTGTTCAGGTCGCCCAGCTGGTCGGCCACGAAGCCCGAGGCCTGCAGCGCCGCCTCGATCGCCAGCGGCGTCACGGGAGCGGCGCCGGTGCGCAGCGCGTCGAACAGGTTTTCGGTCAGGTGGCAGGCCGCCACCAGGGCCGGCAGGCCCATGAAGCCGGCGCCGCCCTTGATCGTGTGGAAGGAGCGGAAGACCGCGTTCAGCGTTTCCTTGTTTTCAGGGTCGCGTTCGAGGCGCAGCAGATGCTCTTCAACATTGACTGCCAGGTCCATCGCCTCGACGACGAAATCCTTGAGCATATCGTCCATTAGAATCCCAGCTCGGCAAGAAGGTCATCGACATTGTCCTGGTCCAGCGCCACGTCCGGCACGGACGGCCCCTGCATCAGCGGCGCCGGCGCGGCTTCCTTCTCGGCCAGCTTGGCGCGGGTTTCCGGCGGTGCGTTGTCGCGCAGCAGCTGGGCCAGCTCGTTCTCGACGGTCTTGGTGATCGCGACCACTTTCTTGATCAGCTGGCCGGTGATGTCCTGGAAGTCCTGGGCCATCATGATCTCGAGCAGGCGCGCCTTCTCGGCTTCGGTCGCTTCGGACACGGCCTTGGCGAACTGGCGCGAGTCGCCGGCCAGGGCCTTGAACTGCTCGAGGCTGAGCTTGCCGGAGAACAGGTCGTCCCAGCGCGTTTCCATGTCCTGGGCCTGCTTCGACAGCTTGTCCTGCGCCGGCATGCCGTCGTCGAGGGTGTTGAGCACCTTGTTGGCGGCCTGTTCGGTCAGCGTGGCGACGTATTCCAGGCGGTCCTGGGCGTCCACGATCTGCGACGAGGCTTCGGTCAGCGCGCGGTCGTAGCCCAGCTCGCGCAGCGAGTCATGCAGGAGGCGCACGATGCCGCCCAGGCGTTCGTACATGTTCTTGTCGCCCTCGCCTTCGGCGGCGGGAGCAGAAACGGCAACTGGCGCGGCAGCCGCTGCAGCGGGCACTGCAGCGGCCGGCTGGCTTGCCGCCACCTGTTCGAACAGCGCGTCCAGGTCGTCTTCGTCGACGCTGGCCGGGGCCGGGGCCGGCGCGGCAGGAGCCGGTGCCGTCGCGCTGGCACGCTGGGCCGCCACTTCCTCGAAAAGTGCGTCGAAATCGTCAGCGGCGTCGGTCATAATCCCTGCTTCTCCATATATATAAATGTCACGATCTGCGTGCTTCGGTCCGTTGGGTAATGCGGACTTCCGCGCGCGTGAATTCACCTCGCTGGAAGCCCAAATCGTAGTGAGCGAGTGTAGCAGCGTAGTTGCTCTAGGTAAATGTCGGAGATCGAGGTACAACAAAATGGACAAGGAAACTTAATTCCGCGACAATAAAACCATGCGGTTCCTGCATCTTTTTACAAGCCAGGTGTTGTTTTTGTGGTCGCGTCGATTGTGCACTGTTTTCCCGAGGGCTCTTGCGTAAGCGAACTCATGTTTGAGCAAAGTCAATAGGTTGCGTTATCACAATCCTCTGGCCGCAAAGTAGACGCCACAATACGTGCTGTCAGGGAGGGCTCATCATGTACCGGAAAATTCTGATCACCACCGACGGTTCGGCCGTGTCGCAGCACACGGCCTGCGCCGGCGTCAAGTTCGCGCAGCAGATGGGCGCCGAAGTGCTGGCCCTGTTCGTGGCGCCCGAGTACCAGTACCCCGTCTACGTCGAAATCATCCCGCCCTCCTATCCCAGCGAGGAAGAGTATGTCGAGCAGATGAAGCGCATGGGCGAGGACTACATGGGCCGCATCATGCGTTCCTGCGCCGCAGCCAACCTGCAGCACAGCTGCATGACGGCGTTTTCCGACGCCACCGCGCTGAAAATCGTCGAAGTCGCCGAGCAACAGGGCTGCGACCTGATCTTCATGGGCTCGCACGGACGCAGCGGCTGGGGCCAGCTCCTGCTCGGCAGCGTGACCAACAAGGTGTTGTCGCATACGACCAAGCCGGTGCTGGTGCACCGCCTGATCAGCGAGCCGGCCGCAAGCTGAGCCGAAAAGGGAGCGCGCCGGGACGCACCCGCCCGCGGCGCGCACTGATAATGGAGACAGCCACGGCCTGCCGCGGCACTGGGGGAATGCAACATGATAAGAATCGTCATCGCAGATGATCACACCATCATGCGCGAAGGGCTCAAGCGCATCCTCGACGGCGCGCTCGACGTCGAGATCGTCGGCGAGGCCACCAACGGCTTCGAGGTCCTGTCGCTGGTGCGCCAGGGCGGCTTCGACCTGCTGCTGCTGGACCTGTCGATGCCGGGGCGCAGCGGCGTCGACCTGATCCGCCAGGTGCGCAGCGAGGCGCCGAAGCTGGCCATCCTCATCCTGACCATGCACGAGGAAGAACAGTACGCGGTGCGCGCGATCCGCGCCGGCGCCCAGGGCTACCTGACCAAGGAAAGCGCGGGCACCCAGCTCGTCGGGGCGATCCGCAAGGTTGCCTCGGGCCGCCCCTACATCAGCACCGAGGTGGCCGAGCAGCTGGCCCTGAACATCATGGCGCCGAACGAGCAGCTGCTGCACAAACAGCTCTCGGACCGCGAATTCGAGGTATTCTCGCTACTGGTGGGGGGCAAGTCGATCACCGAGATCGCCAACAACCTGCACCTGTCGGTGAAGACCGTCAGCACCCACAAGACGCGTATCATGCAGAAAATGGGCATGACCTCGCTGTCGGAAATGGTCCAGTACGCGGTGGCGCACCGCCTTCTGGCGCCGATGAAGGCATGATGCGCCTGGCAGGACACGGTGGCTGCGCTGCAGCGTGTCGCCGCGGGGGCGTGCCGTCTTCGACGCCGCGCCGCGGCCCAGGCGCCGGCCCTGAATGACCGGTCGGATGCACTGATGGATGTCGCCGGCACGAAGCGTTGGGTGAATGAAGTTTGACACCGTCCAGTCGCATTCGTGCCACCAGCGCAACGCGCAGCTTGCGCAAACCGGATATCGTGTCCGGTATGTTTTCGCCGCTCCCTCCTTCGGAGGCAGCCTGTTTCGGTAAGAATATTCCTACACTCCTACCAACCGTCCTACCTACACATTCAGCCATTGCTGATACCCCTGCCGAACTCGTGTTGGCATACTGAATCCAGCGTTTCGACTTGCTTGCGATCTACTTTCTCACCGTAAGCCAAGCCTGCCGCTTTTCTGAATTCCTATTGAAGTACCGGTGCGGCCCGGTTGGCCAAGCCCGAATGATTCCTTCACTGGAGATGAGCATGCAGTCCCAGCCAACGACAGATCAACGCAATGCCAGCACGTCGACCATGCATTCGGCCCCAATGGAAGCAGGGCGTCAACGCCAGGGCCGGCTGTGGTCCAACCTGAAGGAGGTCTGCGACCTGCTCCATATCCCGGCCGCGGTCTCGGTCAATTCCGAAGAATTGCTGTTCCAGCACGTGCAGTTCAAGACCGGCCAGCGCGTCCACACCATCGGCCAGGCCTTCGACACCCTGTACATCGTCAACTCCGGCTTCCTGAAAACCGTCCTCATCGACGAGTTCGGCAACGAACAGGTGCTGAGCTTCCCCATGAAGGGCGACATGCTCGGCGTCGACGGCATCCACACCCGCCACTACGCTTCGGAGGCGGTGGCGCTGTCGGACTGCGACCTGATCCTGCTGCCGTTCAAGAAGCTGACCGCCCTGGGCCGCGTGCACATGGAGCTGGAAAACCTGATGTACGGCGTCATGAGCCGCGAACTGGTGCGCGAACAGGCCATGATCGGCATGCTCGGCGCGCTCTCCGCCGAAGCCCGCGTGGCGCGCTTCCTGGTGTCGCTGGCCGACCGCTTCGCCGCCATGGGGTACTCGAGCAAGCTGTTCAACCTGCGCATGACGCGCCACGAGATCGGCAGCTACCTCGGCCTGACCCTGGAAACCGTAAGCCGCACGCTGTCGGCCTTCAACGAGATCGGCCTGATCACCGTCGACCAGCGCACCATCGGCATCAAGGACGCCGAAGCGCTCAAGACCCTGCGCCGCCTGCCGCCCTCGCGTTCGCGTACCAAGCAGGCGGGCGCCAAGCAGAAGGCCGAGCTGGACGCCGCCGGCGACGATCAGATCCTCGCCACGGCCTGAACGACATCCTCATCGCCAGGCCCGGTGTACGGATCGTCGGCTCCGGAAGTTCAGGGTTTCGATACGAGACCGCGAACCTCCGGGGCTGATTTTTTGACCTCGAGGGGGAACACCGCCCCTTCACTGGTCGCGCGAGAGCACCCCGTCGTTCACGCGCACGGCGTCGCCGACCCGGAAGCCCGGATCGTTCTCGTACTGCAGGGTCTGGGTAGCGCCATTGCCCGCATAGCGCACCACGACCTCGTAGCGCTGGCTGCGGCGCGCATTGCGTTCGACGTTGCGCCCGACCATCGCGCCGCCCACCGCGCCGGCAACGGTCGCCGCAGTCCTGCCGCTGCCGCTGCCGACCTGGTTGCCCAGCAAGCCGCCGATGACGGCGCCGCCGGCCGTGCCCAGCATGCCGCCCTGCCCTTCGGCCTCGACCACGTTCACCGCTTCGACCGTCGCGCAGTTGGTGCAGTAGCGCGCCGTCCTTGGCGCCGTGGTCGTGCGCTGGGCGGTCAGCTCGCGCCGGGCCACCGGCGGCGCGCCGTTGCGCACCAGGGTTTCGGGCAGCGTCGCGCTGGCGAAACGGGCGCCCAGGCGCAGGTCGGCGCTGGCCGCGCTGTCGTTGCGGATGCGGTCGTGGGCGCCGACCGTATAGGTGCCGACGTACTGGCCGGGATCGGTTTCGGTCAGGTGCAGGTTGCGCGTGGCGCCATCGATCTTCACGGTCGCGTTGCCGCCGGGCGTGCCATACAGGTCGAAATGCAGCTCGACGCCGGGCGCGATGCGCGGCACTTCCTCGACGTTGAAGCCGCGGATCGCTGGCGTGGGCAGGTTGTCGCGCGCGGTGTGCTGGGCCTGGGCAGGCAGCGGCGCCAGCGTCATCGGCACCAGCGGCAGCAGCGCGCACAGCAGGGTGGCTCGTAATCTCATCATGGCCTCCATCGGATAAGGCGGGTACTTGCACCCGAGGCATGAGAGGAAATTACGCCTGTGCAGCCGCCGTGACCGTGCGCCAGCGTACCGTGCGCGGCGAGCACAAGCGTATTACCGCGGCCGACGCCTACATCTGCCGGAACAGGTGCGCATAGACCGGGCTGACGCGCAGCTTCTCGGGACGGTTGCGCAGCGCCAGCACCACCTTCCCCATCGTGTCGCGCGAGGCCGCGGCCACGCAGCGCATGTTGACCACCGCGCCGCGGCTGACCTGGTGGAAACACTGCGGGTCGAGCTGGGGCAGCAGTTCCTTCAGGCTGAGCCGGATCAGGGCTTCGCTGTCGGCGGTGACGACATTCACGTATTTGTCGACTGCCTGGAAGAACACGACCTCCTCCACCGGAATCATGCGTACGATGTTGCCGACCGCCGCGCGAATCGTCGTCAGGCGCTCCGGGCCTGACGACGCCGGCAGCAGGGCCCGGAGCTGGCTGACCAGCCCGGAAAGACCGGAAAGGCCGCCATCGTCCAGGCGCGCCGCCAGCAGGGTGCGCAGGCGCTCGACCGTGCGCGCCAGGCGCGCATCGTTGACCGGCTTGAGCACGTAGTCGGCGGCGGCATGCTCGAAGGCCTGGACCGCGTACTCGTCGTAGGCGGTGACGAACACCACCTGCGGGAAAGGCTCGGGACCTTCCCAGCGCTCGGCCAGTTCCTCGGCCGCTTCCAGCCCGGTCTGGCCCGGCATCTTGATGTCGAGGAAGAGCACGCCCGGTTTCAGGGCCAGCGCCTGCTCGACCGCGGCCACGCCGTTCGGCGCCGTGCCGACGATCTCGAGTTCCGGCCAGAGCCGTTGCAGGCTGCGCGCCAGGGTGGCGGCAAGGATCGGTTCGTCTTCGGCAATCAGGGCGCGGATGCTCATGGGGTCTCCAGTGGAAGGGTGAGGCGGACGATGGTGCCCTCGGGCTGGGCGGGGGCGAGCAGGACGCTGGCGCGCTCGCCGTACAGCACCTGCAGGCGCTCGCGGGTGGTGGCCACGCCCACGCCGCCGCCGCGGTGCGCGCGCTTGCCGCCCTCGCCTGCCGCAGGGAGGCCGAGCCCGCTGTCGCGCACGGTGATCTCGAGCAGGCCGTCGCGCGCCTCGGCGCTGATGAGGACGTCGCCGCCCTCGATCTTCGGTTCCAGCCCGTGCACGATGGCGTTCTCGACCAGGGGTTGCAGCAGCAGCGGCGGCAGGCGCGCGGCGCGCAGCCGCGGCGGCAGGTCCAGGCGGTAGGCCAGGCGCTCGCCCATGCGCACGCCCATCAGGCCGAGGTAGGCTTCCATCGCGGCGAATTCCTGTTCCAGCGTGGTGCTTTCCGAGCGCGAGACGCCCAGCGTGGCGCGCAGGTACTGGATCAGCTGGTCGAGCATGAGACTGGCGCGGTCCGGATCGAGCGCGATCAGGCCCTGCAGGTTGGCCAGGGTATTGAACAGCATGTGCGGCTCGATCTGGGCCTGGAGCAGGCGCAACTGGACCTGCAGGGCCTGGCGCTCGACCACTTCGGCGCGCAGGCGCGCCTCCTGGTGCTCGCGCCGGATGCGGGCGACGCGCTCGCGGTGTTCGACCAGCAGCATCATCGTGACCATGCCGACAAAGGTGAACAGGATCATGCTGACGCGGCCGACCGACGGGTATTCGGTCAGCGTCGGCACCTTGTGGCCGAGCATCGTCGCGGCAGCGTGGTGCCCCATGAAATGCCCGAGCACCGACGCGGCCAGCATCAGGCCCAGGAAGGCAAGCCATTGGTGCGCGCGTCGTGCCGGGTCCGGCCAGAGCAGCAGGCGCGCCAGGTCGACCATGGCAAAGCTGGCCATGCCGATACACAGCGAATACAGCAGCTGCTGGTAGAGCTGCTCGGGAGAACCGGTGGCGAGCGTGACAAGGAGGCCGGCGAACAGGCTGACCGGCACCCCGATGCGCAGGTCGGCCAGCAGGCGCCGCAGCAGCGGCAGCGGGGCCGCAGGCGCGCCGGCGGCGGCAGTGTGAACGGTCGTGGACATCGGCTTCGCTTTGTCTGGATGGCAATAGTGACGATTGTGCCGAGCGCCGCGCCAGCAGGCAAGCCGGCTGCGACGAAGCCGGCTTGCGCAGGAGCGAAACGGGGAGAATCCGGCGCGAAGCCGGGTATGCGCCTCAGCGCACCGCGTGCACCGCTTCGCCCGAAGTGACGTAGATCGCGTCGCCCGCCTCGCGTGTGACGACGTGCCCGCCGGTGAAGGAACCGAAGGAAGGCAGGATCATGCGGCGCCTCCCGACCACGAAGCACGGCAGGCGCAGCGCGTCGAAGCGGGTGGCCAGCACCCAGGCCGGATGCACGTGTCCGGCCAGCGCATAGCCCGGCGTCTCCAGGTCCGGGTGGTGGCAGAAGGCGAAGGGGCCAAGCGCATGCGGCTCGTCGACCAGCTCGATGCCGAGCGCCGCCGCCGGGTCGCCGGCATGGCGGTCGTGGTTGCCACGCACCAGCAGCAGGCGCAGCCCTGGCCGAGTCGCGCGCCAGGCCAGCATCGCCTGCTGGGTGCTGGAAGCGTGGGCCGCGCGCGCATGCAGGAAGTCGCCGAGGAAGGCGACCTGGCGCGCGCCGTGGGTCTCGATCAGGGCGTCAAGCGCGTTCAGGTTCTCGGTGGTGGTCCCGCGCGGCACCGGCACCCCGAGCGCGCGGAACGAGGCCGCCTTGCCGAAGTGAATGTCGGCGATGACCAGCATCTGCTGCGCCGGCCAGTAGACGGCTTTTTCCGGCAACAGCAGCAGGTGTTCGCCCGCCACCTCCACAGCCAACGCACCCGTGCTCATGCAGCCGCCGCCTTTTCCAGTTCGCGCACCATGCGCGCCACCCGGTCCGAGAGCTTCTCAGTGCTGACCTTCTCGCGGAAGCGCTCGACCATCAGGGCGAAGCCGAAGGGCGTGGCGCGCCGCACCTCGCGGTAGGCGATCCTGCGGGCATGCAGCTCGAGCAAGGTGTCGCGCAGGCGGGTCAGCTCCAGCTCCTGCTCGAGCACCTCGCGTTCGGCCTGGGTGAGCAGCAGGTTGCCGCGGTCGTGCTTGCGGAAGACCTCGAAGAACAGCGAAGACGAGGCCTGCACCTGGCGCGTCGACTTTGGCTGGCCCGGGTAGCCCTGGAACACCAGTCCGGCGATGCGCGCCACTTCGCGGAAGCGCTGCTGCGAGAGCTGGGTCGCGTTCAGGCTTTCCAGCACGTCTTCCAGCAGGCGGCCGGTATCGAACAGGCCGACTTCCAGCCCAGTCTCGCCGTCGAACTCGCCGGCCCAGTCGACCGGGTCCGGCGACAGCAGCTCGAAGCCGTAGTCGTTGACCGCGATCGAGAAGGTGATCGGCTGGCGCCGCCCGATGCGCCAGGCGAACAGCGAGGCCAGGCCGGTGTGCACCGAGCGCCCGGCGAACGGGTAGATGAACAGGTGCCAGCCTTCGCGGCTCTTCATGGTCTCGATCACCAGTGTATCGATGGTGGGCAGCGCCGACCAGCGCTGCTGGATCTCGATCAGCGGACAGATCGCCTGCATTTCCGGCCCCTCGAAGCGCCCTTGCGCCGCCTGGCGCAGCTGCTCGAGCGCCGCGTGCGCCAGCTCCGAGGACATCGGCATCTTCGCGCCCTGCCAGCGCGCGATCGCCCCGCGGCTGCCGGTCGCGCGTTTCACGAAAGCCGTCATCTCGTGCACACGCACGAATTCCAGGATGCGCCCGCCGAACAGGAAATGGTCGCCCGGCTTCAGGCGCGAAATGAAGGACTCCTCCATGCTGCCGATGCGCCCGCCGCTCACGTACTTCACCTGCATGGTCGCGTCCGAGACGATGGTGCCGATGCCCATCCGGTGACGCCGGCCGATGCCGACGTCGGGCACCCGGTAGACGCCCTCCTCGTCCGGCAGCACGCGCCGGTATTCCGGATACACGGTCAGGCTTTGCCCGCCGCGTGCGACGAAATCGAGCGCCCACTGCCATTCCTCTTCGTTGAGCTCGCGGTAGGACCAGGCGCGCTTCACCTCCTCGAACAGCTCCTCGGAACGGAAGCCGCCGCCCAGCGCCACCGTCACCAGGTGCTGCACCAGCACGTCGAAGGGTTTATTGGGCACATACCGGCCTTCGATCCTGCGCTGGGCGACCGCGACCTTGGCGCCGGCCGCCTCCAGGATTTCCAGGCTGTTGGTCGGCACCAGCGTCACGCGCGAGACCCGTCCCGGCGCGTGGCCGCTGCGTCCCGCGCGCTGCAGCAGGCGCGCGATGCCCTTGGCGCTGCCGACCTGCAGCACGCGCTCGACCGGCAGGAAGTCCACGCCCAGGTCCAGGCTGGCGGTGCAGATCACGGCCTTCAGCTCGCCCTTCTTGAGGCCCATCTCGACCCAGTCGCGCACCTCGCGCGCCAGCGAGCCGTGGTGCAGCGCGATCACGCCGGCCCAGTCGGGACGCGCATCGAGGATGTTCTGGTACCAGATCTCGGACTGGGCGCGGGTGTTGGTGAACACCAGCGTGGCGTCGTAGTGCTCGATCTCGTCGATCACCGGCTGGAGCATCTGCATGCCCAGGTGCCCGCCCCAGGGAAAGCGCGAGACATCCTTCGGGATCAGGGAGTCGACCACGATCTGCTTCTTCGTGTCGCCCTCGACCAGTACGCCTGATTTTGCAAGTTCGCCGCCCAGCAGCACCTGGCGCGCGAGATCAAGGTCGCCCATCGTCGCCGAGACGCCCCAGATCACCAGCTCCGGACGCCAGGTGCGCAGGCGCGCCAGCGCCAGTTGCACCTGCACCCCGCGCTTACTGCCCATCAGTTCGTGCCACTCGTCGATGACGATCATGTCCAGGTGCTTGAACTGCTCGCGTGCCGCCGCGTGCGACAGCAGCAGCGACAGGCTCTCCGGCGTGGTGACGAGGGCGGTCGGCCAGCTGCGCGACTGGCGTGCGCGCTCGGCCGAACCGGTGTCGCCGGTGCGCGCCCCGACCGTCCAGCCGGGCGCGAGCTGGGCCGCCGATTCCTCGAGGGCGCGCTGGGTGTCGGCGGCGAGCGCGCGCATCGGCGTGATCCACAGCACGCGCAGGCCGCTCATCTTCTTGCCCTTGCCGAGGGCGCCGCGCTGCAGGGCCGCGAGCCAGACCGCGAAGGTCTTGCCGGCACCGGTGTTTGCATGCAGCAGCCCGGACTGTCCGGCGAGCGCCGCCTTCCACACGGCGCGCTGGAAGGGAAAGGCTTTCCAGCCGCGCGCTGCGAACCAGGCGCGCACCGCGCTTGCCGTCGGCCCGCTCATGCCCCGGCCGCCCCCAGCAGCCCCTTCAGGGTGTCGAGGGTATCGGCATCCTCGACCGTCTTGTCGTCGCGCCGGCGCAGGATGCGCGGAAAGCGCACCGCGATGCCCGCCTTGTGTCGGCTCGACAGGGCGATGCCCTCGAAGCCGATCTCGAACACCATGGTCGGTTTTACCGAGCGCACCGGGCCGAACTTCTCGACCGTGGTCTTGCGGATCGCATTGTCGACCTGGGCGATCTCGGCGTCGGTCAGCCCGGAATAGGCTTTCGCGAAGGGCACCAGCCGGCGTTCGCCCTCCTCCCCGTCCCAGACCGCAAACGTGTAGTCGGTGTAGAGCGAAGCGCGCCGGCCGTGCCCGGCCTGGGCATAGATCAGCACCGCGTCGACCGAATAGGGATCGATCTTCCACTTCCACCAGGTGCCGACGTCCTTGGTGCGGCCCACGCCGTACTGGGCATTCCTGGCCTTGACCATCATGCCCTCGACGCCGCGCGCGCGCGACTCGGCGCGCAGCTCGGCCAGCGCCTCCCAGGAGTCGGCATGGACCAGCGGAGAAAGCTTGATCTGCGGCAGGTCCAGCTGCGCCACCTGGGTTTCCAGCAGGGCGCGCCGTTCAATCTGGGGCAGCGCGCGCAGGTCGACGCCGTCGAGTTCCAGCAGGTCGTAGCAGACCAGCACCGCCGGCAGCTCGGCGAGCAGCTTGGCGCTCAGGGTCTTGCGGCCGATGCGGCGCTGCAGTTCGGCGAACGGGGCCGGCACGTCGTGCTGGTGATCCCATATGAGCACTTCACCGTCGAGCACCGTTCCTTCGGGCAGGCGCGCGTTGCACAGCTCCGGGAAGCGCTCCGAGATCAGGTCTTCGCCGCGCGACCACAGGTAGTTCTGGCCGCCGCGGCGCACCAGCTGGGCGCGGATGCCGTCGTACTTCCACTCGACCTGCCAGTCGGCCAGTTCGCCCAGCGCCGCCGGGTCGCCCTGCAGCTGATGGGCGAGGAAGAAGGGGTAAGGCTGGCCGCCGCGCAGCTTGTGTTCCTCGTCGCTTTGCGCGGCGATCAATTGCAGGAAGCCGGCGGCGGTCGGGCGCACGCTGCCGTCGGTCCAGCCCATCAGGCGCTGGGCGATCAGCTTGCTGTCCACCGCCGCGATGTTCGCCAGCGCGCGCGTGACCAGCAGTTTCGACACGCCGACCCGGAAGCCCCCGCCGATCAGTTTCACGAGGAGGAAACGCTCGCGCCAGTCGAGCTCGTTCCAGTAGCCGAACAGGGCTTCGCGGATCGCGCCGGGGTCGGCGCCGCGCAAGGGGCCGATGCGCTGCTCCATCCACTGCGCGAGTCCCACGTCGCTGCGCTTTTCCGGCGGCGGCAGGATGTGGGCGATGGTCTCGGCCAGGTCGCCGACCGCGTTATAGGATTCGTCGAACAGCCAGTCGTCGAGCACCGCGTATTCGATGGCGTACTGGCGCAGCAGCTTGGTCGGCACGGCCTGGCGCGGCTTGCCGCCGGCGAGGAAGTAGACGGCCCAGGCGGCGTTCTCGGGCGCGGCGTTCGCAAAATAGTTCTGCAGTGCGTCGAGCTTGCGGTTGGTGGCGGTGGTTTCGTCGAGTTCGGCGTAGAGGCGGGCGAATTCACGCATCGCTCGCCTCCTTTGCCTCCGCGCTGTCGTCCGCCTGGGCAGCTTCGGCCGGCTGCGGCGGGATGGCGACGTCGTCATCGTCGTCGCCATACTCGGTGTCGAAGCCGGCCGCATCCAGCCCCTGCTGGCAGAGCCAGCGCACCAGCACCGGAATCGAGCCGTGGGTGACGATGATGCGCTGCGCGCCAGTGGCGCCGATCGCGCTCATCAGGCCGGGCCAGTCGGCGTGGTCGGACAGCACGAAGCCTCGGTCGACGCCGCGCCGCCGGCGCGCGCCGCGCAACTGCATCCAGCCGCTGGCAAAGGCGTCGCTGTAGTCGCCGAAGCGCTTCATCCAGGGCGAACCGGATGCGGACGGCGGCGCGACGACGATGGCCCGTTTCAGGTCGGCTTTCGACACCTCGCTCACCATCAGCGTCGGCGGCAGTTCGACGCCACCCTCGCGGTAAACCCGGTTCAGCGGCTCGACCGCGCCATGGCAGACGATGGGGCCGATCGCGGGATCGAGTCCCGACAGGATGCGCTGGGCCTTGCCGAAGGAATAGCCGAAGATGACGCTGCAGCGCCCTTCCTCGGCGTTCTTGCGCCACCAGCGGTTGATGTCGTCAAAAATGCTTTGCTCGGGCTCCCAGCGGTAGATCGGCAGCCCGAAGGTCGATTCGGTGATGAAGGTGTGGCAGCGTACGGGTTCGAAGGGCGCGCAGGTTTTATCGGGCTCGACCTTGTAGTCGCCGGAAGCGACCCAGACCTCGCCGCCGCACTCCATGCGCACCTGGCTTGATCCCAGCACGTGTCCCGCCGGGTGCAGCGAGATGGTGACGCCGTTGTGGACGATGCGCTCGCCGTATTCCAGGCCGTCGACCGCGATCTCGCCCAGGCGCGAGCGCAGCACGTGCACACCGCTGGCGGCCGTGAGGTAGCGCCCGTGGCCGTAGCGCGCGTGGTCGCCGTGCGCATGCGTGATCACGGCCCTTTCCACCGGCCGCCAGGGGTCGATGTAGAACTGGCCAGGTACGCAGTACAGGCCCTCCTTGCGCACTACCACCATGTCAGCCATGCGGTCCCTTCTTTGCTTATACGGGTTCCACGAAGTCTGCCATAAAGCTGCGGTGCTCGCCGTCCGGGAAGTCGATGCCGACCTGGCCGCCCGCGAAGGAGCTCACCACGCCCTCCCCGTACTTGGCCACCTTCACGCGCGCGCCCACCTCGAACTGCGGGCCGGCCGGCTCGGGTTCGGGCTCGTGGTCGAACTCGTCGTCGCGGATCTCGATGTCATCAAGCAGGGTCAGCGCCGGCGGATTGCGGCAGTTGTCGCAGCGGCAGCACTTCTCGAAGCCTTCGACCTCGTCGCCGAAGTAGTCGAGCAGCAGCTTCCAGCGGCAGAAGCCGCTCACCGCATAGCTCACCATTTTCTCCAGCGCCTCGCGGTCGTGCTCCTGCTTCTGCACGTAGACCTCGGCCAGTTGCTCGAACACCGCCGCCTTCGGCTCGGCATGGGTCAGCACGAACTCGAGCTTGCGGTTCTGGCGCACCAGCTTGCCGTCCTTCAGCAGCTTGAGGCAGACCTTGACCTTGGCCTCGTTCAGGTCGCCGAGCTTTTCCTCGATGCGCTCGCTCGTCACCGGTCCCTCCTCGGCCAGTTCCTTCGCGGCCTCGTAGACCGAGCGGATTTCAAGCGCGTCCGGATAGTGCTTCACCAGGAAGAACTGCTGGACGCGCTTGTCGTCCTGCAGGAAGAGCAGCGTGCATTTCGCATCCTGGCCGTCGCGCCCTGCCCGGCCCGACTCCTGGTAATAGGATTCGAGGTTGGCCGGAATCTGCAGGTGGATCACGAAGCGGGTGTCGGGCTTGTCGATGCCCATGCCGAAGGCATTGGTCGCGACCATGATGCGCCGCTCGTCGTTCATGAACAGGTCCTGGTTGGCGCGGCGTTCGGCGGCCGGCAGTTTGCCGTGGTAGATCGTCACCGATTCGCCCGCTTCCTCCAGGATGCGGTGCATTTCCTCGGCCGCCTTGACGGTCGCGGCGTAGACAATGCCCACGCCCGGCGTCTCGGCCACCAGCCGGCGCGCCTCGGCGAACTTTTCGTCCAGGCTGGTCACCTGCAGCACGCGGTACTCCAGGTTGGGGCGGTAGATGCCGGTGTTGATGACCTTCATGCGCGGCCGGTTCAGCTGGCGGCCGATGTCCTCGATCACCTCGTCGGTGGCGGTGGCGGTCAGGGCCAGCACGGTCGGGCTGCCCAGCGCCGCGATCGCCGCCGCCATCTCGATGTAGGCCGGGCGGAAGTCGTGGCCCCACTGCGAGATGCAATGGGCTTCGTCGATGGCGACCAGGCTCACCGTGGTGCCCTTCAGGACCTCGATGAATTCGGGCGAGGCCAGGCGCTCGGGCGTACAGAACACGATCTCGCAACTGCCGTCGCTGATCGAGGCCAGCGCCTGGTGCTCTTCCTCGCTGGACAGGCTGCTGTTGACCTGGCAGGCGCTCACGCCCAGCTCCTCGAGCTTTTCCAGCTGGTCTTTCATCAGCGAGATCAGGGGCGAGACCACGACCGTGGTGCCCCCGAGCATGCGGGCGGGAATCTGGTAGCACAGCGACTTGCCGCCGCCGGTGGGCATGATGGCCAGCGTGTCCTTGCCGTCCAGGACGCTGTCGATCACGCGTTGCTGCCCTTCGCGCAGGTGTTCGATGCCGAACACGGAGCGCAGCAGCTTGCGAATGGTATTGCGGCGCACCGCGAGGAGGCCGTTGTGGAGGAGTTTGGGTTCGTGTCGGGTCATGATGGCGCTACTCTAGGTCGCGCGCGCGAACACGGCTATAGGAGGCGAGCCAAGGCGGATGTAGGAGCGCCGCTGTCGGCGCCGCCACTCGGCTGTGCCTGCTGAACCTGAGACAGGGCCACAAGGCTTTTTCCTACACAACGGCGGAGTCCGCGCCGATGCCGGGAAATCGAAGGAGTGACTAAGATGGCACCATACACCAACGAAAATAATGAACGACACACCGCCCCGGAGAACGATCATGATGCGCTCAATCCCCACCACCCTGACCGCACTGCAACTTGCCCTCGCCGGCGCGGCCGCCTGGCTGCTGTACGAAACCGAGGCTCTGCAGGGCGCGGCACTGATGATGTTCCACTGATTTCGGGCTGAATACTTGCCTGCGTGGCAAGTTCGATAGCCCAATTCTACTGTAGCCGCGGCCCCGGGCCGCGCACGATAAGGGAAGCGCCGTACCACTGATGTGGCACGGCGCTTTTTGTTGGTGAACGTCGACCAAGTTGCCGCGGCATGAAAGTACGCTGATGCCAACCGTAGGGTGGGCACCCCGTGCCCACCAGAAGCGTGAGCCATGTTGCCGTCTGGTGTGCCGCAGAGCATGAGTGGCGCCGAAACAAAAGCGTCAAGTTGGCGCCAGCACCATGGTCAGTGCCGCGGAGCGAACAATGTGCGCTGCCGACTCCGGACGAACACGTAGCGCGTGGGCACGGAGTGCCCACCCTACGGATGAAGTCAACAATAAAAAACGCCATCGCGACGATGTCGGGATGGCGTTCCTGCTTACTGCTGCGGCCCGCAGGCCGCAAGCCTTACGCTGCCTTGGCGTCCAGTGCCTCGGTCTCTTCCGTCGGCAGGCGCATCAGGTAGTCGAAGGATGCCAGGGAGGCCTTGGCGCCCTCGCCCACGGCGATGACGATCTGCTTGAACGGCACGGTGGTCACGTCGCCGGCCGCGAACACGCCCGGCAGCGAGGTTTCGCCGCGCACGTCGACTTCGATCTCGCCGTACGGCGACAGCTCGATCGTACCCTTGAGCCATTCGGCGTTCGGGACCAGGCCGATCTGGACGAACACGCCGGCCAGTTCGATGCGGTGGATCTCGCCGCTGTTGCGGTCCTTGTACGACAGGGCCGTCACCTTCTTGCCGTCGCCATGGATTTCCGTGGTTTGGGCGCTCTTGATCACGTTCACGTTCTTCAGGCTGTAGAGCTTGCGCTGCAGGACCGCGTCGGCGCGCAGTTCCGCGCCGTATTCGATCAGGGTCACGTGCTCGACGATGCCGGCCAGGTCGATCGCCGCTTCGACGCCCGAGTTACCGCCGCCGATCACCGACACGCGCTTGCCCTTGAACAGCGGACCGTCGCAGTGCGGGCAGTAGGCCACGCCGTGGTTCTTGTACTCTTTTTCGCCCGGCACGTTGATTTCGCGCCAGCGGGCACCGGTCGAGATGATCACCGACTTCGACTTCAGCACGGCGCCGGATTCGGTCGTCACTTCGTACAGCTTGGCGTCCTCGTTGCGTTCGAGCTTGGCGGCACGCTGCAGGTTCATGATGTCGACCTCGTAGTGCTTGACGTGCTCTTCCAGCGCCACGGCGAACTTCGGCCCTTCGGTTTCCTTGACCGAGACAAAGTTCTCGATCGCCAGGGTATCCATCACCTGGCCGCCGAAGCGGTCGGCGACGACGCCGGTACGGATGCCTTTGCGGGCCGAGTAGATCGCCGCTGCCGCGCCGGCGGGACCGCCGCCGACGATCAGCACGTCGAACGGGTCTTTCTGGCTCAGCTCGGCCGCCTTGGCGGCGCCGGCGCCGGTGTCGAGCTTGGCGAGGATTTCCTCGGCGCTCATGCGGCCCTGGCCAAAGTGCTCGCCGTTCAGGAACATCATCGGCACGGCCAGGATCTGGCGCGACTCGACTTCATCCTTGAACAGGCCGCCGTCGATGGTGGTGACCTTGATGCGCGGGTTGATGATGGACATCGAGTTCAGCGCCTGCACCACTTCCGGGCAGTTATGGCAGGACAGCGAGATGAAGGCCTCGAAGACGAAGTCGCCCTTCAGGTTCTTGATCTGCTCGATGACAGGCGCATCGAACTTGATCGGGTGTCCGCCGACTTGCAGCAGGGCCAGCACCAGCGAGGTGAACTCATGGCCCAGCGGAATCGCAGCGAATTCGATGCCGATGTCGGTACCGACGCGGTTGATGGCGAAGGACGGCTTGCGGGTCGCACTGCCGCCATCGCGATAGGTAATCTTGGCGCTCAGGGAAGTGATTTCCTTGAGCAGTTCTTCCATTTCTCGCGCTTTCGGCGAGTCATCAAGCGACGCAACGATCTCAATCGGCTGCACCACTTTTTCCAAATAGGCTTGTAACTGCTTCTTGAGGGTTGCTTCGAGCATGGTTATTCCTTTTATTCGGTGAAGGACACTCGCGTCGGCGAGTGTCCGTACTACGGGGTATTACTGGGGTATTACTGGGGTATTACTGGGGTATTACTGGGGTATTACTGGGGTATTACTGTGTTACCAGTTTGCTTCTCGGGACCTCGAGAAACCGTAGCGAGCGGAAGGAATGGCGTCCGAGAAGCGCAGCCGTACTTACGGTACGGCGAGCATCGCAGGGCGCCAGTCCGACGCGCAGTAGGTTTATCGAGGTTCCCTCATCAAATCTTGCCGACCAGATCGAGCGACGGGGTCAGGGTCTCGGCGCCTTCGGTCCACTTGGCCGGGCAAACCTGGCCCGGGTGAGCGGCGACGTACTGGGCAGCCTTGACTTTGCGCATCAGTTCCGAAGCGTCGCGGCCGATGCCGTTGTCGTGCACTTCCATGACTTTGATCTGGCCTTCCGGATTGATCACGAAGGTGCCGCGCAGTGCCAGGCCTTCTTCTTCGATCATGACTTCGAAGTTACGTGCCAGGGTGCCGGTCGGGTCGCCGATCAGCGGGTAGTTGACCTTCTTGATGGCGTCCGAGGTGTCGTGCCATGCCTTGTGGGCGAAGTGGGTGTCGGTCGACACGCCGTAGACCTTCACGCCCATCTTTTCGAATTCCGGCTGGAAGTCAGCCAGGTCTTCCAGTTCGGTCGGGCAGACGAAGGTGAAGTCGGCCGGGTAGAACATCAGGACGGACCAGGTGCCTTTGAACTGCTCTTCGGTCAGATCGATGAATTTGCCGTTGTGGTAAGCAGTTGCCTTGAACGGTTTGATCTCGGTATTGATAAGGGACATGGAATCTCCTGTTGGTGGGTCAAAAGTTGATAAGAGAGAGTGTAGACTCTTGCTGATGCTTTGTAAAATTAATTGATCGGATTCTCTCGATTAATTTTAGCTATCGTGCAGAGGTGACAAGACCTGCATGGGCAGTGATGTCGGTCTCGCAAGAGACCTGTCAGTGTGAGGGAAATGGGCGGTCTTTGCAACCACCGCCCGAATCGGGACGATGCTTACGCTGGAACTTCAGCGCAGGAAACGATCTCGTTGCAAGGCAGCAGAAGGCTGAAGGTCGAGCCCTGGCCGGGCGTGCTGCGCACCGTGAGTTCGCCGCCGTGGGCCACCGCCAGCTGGCGCGAGATGTACAGGCCCAGGCCCAGCCCCTTCGGCTCGCCGTTGCGGGTGCCGCGCTCGAAGGGCTGGAAGATGCGCTCGATGTCCTCGGGCGAGATGCCCTTGCCCTGGTCGGCCACGTCGATGCGCGCGCAGCCGCCCTCGACCTGCACGCTGACCTCCACGTTGCAGCCGCCGCCATACCGCAGGGCATTCGTCAGCAGGTTGACGATCACCTGCTCGATGCGGAATTCATCCCAATGGCCGGACACCGGCACGTGCGGCGCGAGCGTGATGGCGCAGCCGCTGGCCGCGGCCTGCAGCGACAGGTCGGCCACCACCCGTTCGAGCATGCCCATCAGCTCGACCTGGGCCGGGCGCACCGACAGCGTGCCGTTCTTCATGCGGCTGACGTCGAGCATATCGTCGATCAGGCGGATCATGGCCTTGATCTGGCGCTCGTCGCGCTTGATCATCGCGCCCATCTGCTCGGCGTTGAAGGCCTGCAGGTTGCCGCGCTTCAGGTGCAGGGTACGCATCTGGGTTTCCAGGAACAGCGTGTTCAGCGGCGTTCTCAGCTCGTGGGCGACGAGCGACATGAATTCGTCGCGCATGCGCAGCGAGCGTTGCAGTTCAAGCTGGGTCGCGTTCAGCTCCTGCACCAGCAGTTCCTGCTCGCGCCGGCTGCGTTCGAGCGCCTCGACCTGCCGCTGGGTCTCGCGGCGCTGCTGGTCGAGCGCGACGAAGACGTTGACCTTGCCGCGCACCGCATCCGGGTCGAGCGGCTTGTAGAGGAAGTCGACGGCGCCGGTTTCGTAGCCCTTGAAGGCGTAGTTCAGCTCGCGCCCGGCGGCCGAGACGAACACGATCGGGATATGGCGGGTGCGCGAGGTAGCACGCATCAGCTCGGCCAGCTCGAAGCCGTCCATGCCGGGCATCTGCACGTCCAGGATGGCCAGCGCGAACTCGTGCTCGAGCAGCAGCGCCAGCGCTTCCTCCCCGGAGTGGGCATGGAACACGAGGCGGCGCTCGTCGCGGATCAGGGCGTCGAGGGCGCGCAGGTTGTCCGGCAGGTCGTCGACGATTAACAGTTTGCTTGGCTCTTGGACGCTCATGATGTTGTTGTCTCCAGCAGGGGCAGCAAGGCCCGGATGTCGGCCAGCGGCAGGACCAGGTGCGGCGCGCTCAGGCGGATCGCCTGCTCGGGCATGGTGGACGCCTGCGCTTCGCCCGGGTCCTGCACCACGGTCAGGCCGCCACGCTGCCTGATCCTTTGCATGCCCTCGGCGCCGTCGGCATTGGCGCCGGTGAGCAGGATGCCGGCCAGGGCCGGGCCATAGGCGTCGGCGGCCGACTCCATCAGCACGTCGATGGCGGGGCGCGCATAGTGCACCGCCGGTTCGCAGCTGAGTGAAAATACGCGGTCTTCCTCGATCGACAGGTGGTAGCCGGCGCCGGCGAAATACACCGTGCCCGGCTCCACCGGCTCCTTGTCCATCGCCTCGCGCACCGGCAGCGGAAGGCGCGCGTCGAACAGCTCGGCCAGGCGGCTTTCGCGGTCGCTCGGCACGTGCAGGATGCACACCGTCGCCAGCTTCGAGGCGGCCGGCAGCGCCGGCAGCAGCTCGACCAGGGCGTCGACGCCGCCGGCCGAGGCGCCGATCACGAGCGCCTCGATCCGCCTGCCCGCCAGCACGGAAGCGAACCTGTCCGGCACGCCGCTCATTCGGCCGCCTTGCGGTAGAGGCGCTCGCGCCGCGCCAGCGGCTCGAACCGGTTGGCGTAGGTGGAGAAATCGATGCTCTCCTTGCTGCCCAGGCCCAGGAAGCCGCGGTGGCACAGCGATTCGTGGAACAGGCCCAGCACGCGGTCCTGCAGGCGCCGGTTAAAGTAGATCATCACGTTGCGGCAGCTGATGAAATGGGTCTCCGAGAACACGCTGTCGGTCGACAGCGAATGGTCGGCGAAGGTCACGTTCTCGACCAGCGCGCGCTCGAACAGGGCGCCGCCATAGGCCGCCGTGTAGTAGTCGGAAAACGCGCGCTTGCCGCCCGCTTTCTGGTAGTTCTCGGTGAACAGGCGCATGCGGTCGAGCGGAAACACGCCGCGCCGCGCCGCGTCGAGCGAGGCCGGGTTGATGTCGGTGGCGTAGATCATGGTGCGCTCGAGCAGGCCCTCCTCGTGCAGCAGGATCGCCAGCGAGTACACCTCTTCGCCGGTGCTGCAGCCGGCCACCCAGATCTTCAGCGACGGATAGGTGCGGAGAAACGGCACGACCTGGCTGCGGATCGCCGCGTAATACTCCGGGTCGCGGAACATCTCGGTGACCGGAATCGTCAGGTACTGCAGCAGCCGCGAGAAGGCCTCGGGCTGGTGCAGCACCCTGGCCTGCAGCTCGGACACGGTGGCGCATTCCATCTCGCGCAGCGCCACCAGCACGCGGCGCTTCTGGGAAGCGCCCGTGTAGTCGCGGAAGTCGTAGTTGTACTTGAGGTAGACCGCCTCAACCAGCATCCGCAGTTCGATGTCGATGTCGTCCGGAGGATTCTTCAAACGCGCTCCATCGTGGGCATCCAGACCCGCAGCAGCGAGTACAGGCGGGCCAGGTCAATCGGCTTGGCCAGGTAATCATTGGCGCCGGCGGCCAGGCATTGTTCCTGGTCGTCCTTCATCGCCTTGGCGGTGATCGCGATGATCGGCAGGCGGGTGAAGCGGCCGTCCTTGCGGATGCGGCGTGTCGCTTCCAGGCCGTCCATGCCCGGCATCATCACGTCCATCAGCACCAGGTCGATGCCCGGCACCTCGTCGAGCTTCGAGATGGCCTCGAACCCGTTGCGTCCGACCACGACGTTGGCGCCGCGCTGCTCCAGCGCACTCGTGAGCGCAAACACGTTGCGCACGTCGTCGTCGACCAGCAGGATTGTACGCCCTTCGAACACACGGTCGCGTCCGCGAGCGGTCTTGAGCATGTGCTGGCGCTCGGTCGAGAGCTGCGACTCCACCTTGTGCAGGAACAGCGTCACCTCGTCGAGCAGGCGTTCGGGCGAGCGCGCGCCCTTGATGATGATCGAGCGCGAGTACTTCATCAGCTCGGCTTCCTCGTCGCGCGTCAGGTTGCGGCCCGTGTACACGATCACCGGCGGGAAGGAACACAGCTCTTCCTGCGACATGCGCTGCAGCAACTCATTGCCCTGCATGTCCGGCAGCTTCAGGTCGATGATCATGCAGTCGAAGATCTCGGTATGCAGGAGGGCCAGGGCCTCCTCGCCCGAGCCGACCGCGGAAATCTGCACATCCTCGTCGGCGATCAGCCGGACCACGCTGTCGCGCTGGCGCTCGTCGTCCTCGACCAGCAGCACGCGCTTGATCTGCTGCGCCGATTTCTCCTGGAGTTTACGGAACACCTGCTCGAGCTGCTCGCGGGTGGTCGGCTTCAAAGCGTAGCCGATCGCGCCCAGGTGCAGGGCTTCGCCGCCGTTCTCCATGCTCGACACCACGTGCACCGGGATGTGGCGGGTGGCCGGGTTGTCCTTCAATTGCTGCAGCACCGACAGGCCGGAGCCGTCCGGCAGGCGGATGTCGAGCAGGATTGCGTCCGGGCCTTCGGCCGCGGCCAGCTCGAGGCCTTCGCCGGCGGTCAGCGCCACCAGGCAGCGGTAGTCGAGGTCGTGCGCCAGGTCGTAGAGGATGCGCGCGAAGTCGGGTTCATCCTCGATCACCAGCACGGTGCGCACGCCGTCGGCGCTTTGCTCGCGATCGTCGGGGAAGCGCAGCTGCGGGGTTTCCTCGCCGCCCGCCTCGGCCGCCGGCGCCGGCGCCGGAGAAGGAGCGGGAGCGGCGGCGGTACGGACGGCGCGCGGCAGCTGCGCCGGCGGCGCCGGCGGCGTGGCCGACACCGCGCCGCTCTTCGGCAGGCTCAGGGTAAAGGTACTGCCCTCGCCCGGCGTGCTCGACACGACCAGGGTGCCGCCCAGCAGGTTGGTGAGGTCGCGCGAGATCGACAGTCCCAGGCCGGTGCCGCCAAAGCGGCGGCTGGTGGTGCCGTCGGCCTGGTGGAAGGCCTCGAAGATGCGTTCCTGCTGGTCAGGCGCGATGCCGATGCCCGAGTCGCTCACGGTGAACTGGATCCAGCCCTCGCTTGTTGCGCTGACGTGCATGCCGACCGCGCCCTGCTCGGTGAACTTGACCGCGTTCGACAGCAGGTTCTTCAGGATCTGCTCCAGGCGCTGGCGGTCGGTGTGGAGGGTGGCGGGCACGTTCGGCTCGACCGTCAGGCTGAAGGACAGGTTCTTCTGCTTGGCCAGCGGCTCGAAGGTACGGCCCAGGCCCTCGACCGTGCGGCGGATCGGCAGGTCTTCCGGCAACAGCTCGAGCTTGCCGGCCTCGACCTTCGAGATGTCGAGGATGTCGTTAATCAGGTGCAGCAGGTCGTTGCCGGCCGAATAAATGGTCTGGGCGAAGCGCACCTGTTCTTCGTTCAGGTTGCCCGGCACGTTGTCGGCCAGCAGCTTGGCCAGGATGAGCGAGCTGTTCAGCGGGGTTCTCAGCTCATGCGACATGTTCGCCAGGAACTCGGACTTGTAGCGGCTGGCGCGTTCCAGTTCCAGGGCGCGCGCGCGCAGCTGTTCCTGGGCCTCGGTCAGGGCCGCGTTCTTCATGTCCAGGTTCAGGGCCTGCTCGGCCAGCTGGTCGTTGGTCTGCTCCAGTTCGGCCTGCTGGTTTTCCAGGCTGGTCTGCGATTCCTCCAGGGCGCGCGACTGCTCTTCCAGCTCCTCGTTGGCCGTGCGCAGCTCTTCCTGCTGGACCTGCAGTTCCTCGTTCAGGGCCTGGGTTTCGGCCAGCGCATCCTGCAGGCGCTGTCGGTAGACCACGGCCGCGACCGAGGCGCCGACCGCGGCGTTGATGAGTTTCAGGAACTCGACGTCGCGTTCGCGCACGCCGTGCAGGAAACCGATCTCGAGCACGCCCTTGACCTTGCCGAAGTTCGCGAACGGCGCGATCACCACTTCGCGCGGGGCCGCTTCGCCCAGGCTTGATACGACCTTCATGTAGTCGTCCGGCAATTCCTTGACCGTGATCAGGCGATTCTCCTCCGCCGCCTGGCTGGCCAGCGAGGCGCCGGGCTGGATCACCTTGGCGCGTTCCTCGTCGTTCGAGAAGCCGTAGGCGCCGATGCGGCGCAGCACGCCATCGTCCTGGCGCACGTACATGGCGGCCACCGTGCCGCCGAGGTAGCGCACCACCTGGTCCAGCACCGCCGGCGCCAGTCCCTCGAGGGTGTGCAGGCCGGCGCTCCTGGCAGCCAGCTCGGCCTGGCCGGTGCGCAGCCAGCCCTGGTGGCGCAGCTCGGCGTTGTGCTCGGCCTCGTGGGCCAGCACCTCGGAATAGGAGTTCGACAGGCGCACCAGTTCGCGCCGGCCGAAGGCGGCCAGGGTGCCGCCCACGATGAGCGTAAACAACAGGTAGAAGCCGACCGACCAGGTCGTGACCGAGCGCGCGTCCCCGTTACGCTCCTGCAGCAGGGCCGACTCGTTGGCGATGAAGGCATTGAACTGGCCGCGCATGTCGTCGGTGAGGATCTTGCCGCGCCCGCTCCTGACCGACTCGGTCACGTCCTCGCCGGTGCGGCGGCGCTCGATCATCTCTTCGGTGTACTTGACCCATTCGGCGTGCGCGCGCCGCACCCGCGTCAGGCGCTCGGTCTGGGCCGGGTCGTCGTCGACCAGCTTGAGCAGCGCGCTCATTTCGGCCTCGACCTTCGGTTTGGAGACGATGTAGGGACCGAGGAAGCTTTCGTCGCCGGCGATCAGGTAGCCGCGCATGCCGGTTTCCATTTCGGACACCAGCTTGCTCACTTCGGTGGCGTTGCCGATCACGCGCTGCGAGTGCTCGACCCAGTTCAGCACATTGATCAGGTAGGCGATGATCGCGACGAACACGCCGGCGCTGAGCACGCTCAGGCCGAGCGGCAGGGCCACGTTGCGCGTCAGGATGCGACGAAACTGGGAATTATCGATGGAAGAGCCGGTCATTCGTTGCGATTATCTTAAGAAAAATATCCTAAGTTTAACGCAATTGTGAAATCGCTGGTGGCTCAACCGTGCGCAGCCTGACGCTCTACAGTTGTCGTCACACGTGTAAATATGGCTTCAGGTAGGGTGCTGTCCGGCTGGTCCTGTTGCGCGCGACCTGTTCGGGCGGTCCGGCCGCCACCACCGTCCCGCCCTCGTCGCCGGCGCCAGGGCCGATGTCGATCACCCAGTCGCAGGCCGCGACCACGCGCATGGTGTGCTCGACCACGACCACCGTATTGCCGGCCTCGACCAGGCGTTCGAGCTGGACGATCAGGCGGTCGACGTCGGACGGGTGCAGGCCAGTGGTCGGTTCGTCCAGCACATATAAAGTATTGCCGCGGCCGGTACGCTGCAGCTCGGTGGCCAGCTTGATGCGCTGGGCCTCGCCGCCGGACAGTTCGGTGGCCGGCTGGCCCAGGCGCAGGTAACCCAGGCCGACCTCGCGCAGCACTTCCAGCGAACGCCCGACCAGCGGCTCGCCGGCGAAGAATTCCGCCGCCGCGTCCACCGTCATGCCCAGCACCTCGGCGATGTTGCGGTCCTGGTAGGTCACTTCCAGGGTTTGCGCGTTGTAGCGCGCGCCGTTGCAGACCGGGCAAGGCGCATACACGCTGGGCAGGAACAGCAGCTCGACCATGACCGAGCCCTCGCCGGCGCAGTTCTCGCAGCGTCCCTTGGCGACATTGAAGGAAAAACGGCCGGCATCGTAGCGCCGCGCCCTGGCCATCCTGGTGGCGGCGAAGAGTTTGCGCACCTGGTCGAACAGGCCTGTGTAGGTGGCCAGGTTCGAGCGCGGCGTGCGTCCGATCGGCCTCTGGTCGACCCGTACCATGCGCCGCACGCCGTCCATGCCGGCGGCGATGCGTCCTTCGAGCGGCAGCGCCGCTTCCTGTTCCAGGTCGTCGCCCTCCTCGCCTTCCTCTTTCGGTGCGCCCTGCCCCAGCGCATTGCCCACCAGCTCGACCAGCACCTGGCTGACCAGGCTCGACTTGCCGGAACCCGACACGCCGGTCACGGCGGTCAGCACGCCGAGCGGGAAATCGACGTCGAGCCGGTCCAGGTTGTTGCGGGTCACGCCTTCGAGGCGCAGCCAGCCGGCCGGTTCGCGCCGCGTGCGCGGCGCAGGCTGCGCGGTGTCGAACAGGTAGCGCCGCGTCTGCGAGGCCTCGACCTTCTTCAGTCCTTCCGGCGGCCCGCTGTAGAGCACTTCGCCGCCGCGCTCGCCGGCGGCCGGGCCGACGTCCACGATCCAGTCGGCGCGCCGGATCACGTCCAGCGCGTGCTCGACCACGAACAGCGAGTTGCCCGATGCTTTTAATTGATCCAGCGCGGTGAGCAGCGCCTCGGTGTCGGCCGGGTGCAGGCCGGCCGAGGGCTCGTCCAGCACGTACACGACGCCGAACAGGTTCGAGCGCACCTGGGTCGCCAGGCGCAGGCGCTGCAGCTCGCCCGGCGACAGGGTCGGCGTGCTGCGCTCCAGCGCCAGGTAGCCCAGGCCCAGGGCCAGCAGCACGTCCAGGCGCGCGACCAGGTCCTCGGCGATGCGGCGCGTGACGATGAGCTGCTCGGGATGCAGTTTCGCCTGGCGCGCATTCTTGGGCGCTTCGCCGCTGGCGTAGGGCAGCAGCAGCGCGTGCAGACGCGCCAGCGGCATGCGCGAGATGTCGGCGATATCGACGCCGGCGAAGGTGACCGACAGGGCTTCCTGGCGCAGGCGCTTGCCGCGGCACAGCGGGCACTCGGCACTGACCATGTAGCGCGCCACGCGCTTCTTCATCGAGGCGCTCTCGGTGTTGGCGAAGGTCTGCAGCACGTAGCGCCTGGCGCCGGTGAAGGTGCCCTGGTAGCTCGGCGTGTCCTTGCGCTTCAGGGCCGCACGCGTTTCCTCGGGCGTGAGGCCGGCGTAGACCGGGACGGTGGGCGTCTCGTCGGTGAACAGGATCCAGTCGCGGTCCTTCTTCGGCAGCTCGCGCCAGGGCGTGTCGACGTCATAGCCCATGGTGACGAGGATGTCGCGCAGGTTCTGGCCGTGCCAGGCCGGCGGCCAGGCGGCCACCGCGCGCTCGCGGATGGTGAGCGAGTCGTCCGGCACCATCGACTGCTCGGTGACTTCGTACACCCGGCCCAGGCCCGAGCATTCGGGACAGGCGCCTTCCGGCGTATTCGGCGAGAACGACTCGGCGTAGAGCAGCTCCTGCCCTTCCGGGTAGTCGCCGGCGCGCGAATACAGCATGCGCAGCGAGTTCGACAGGGTGCTGACGCTGCCGACCGACGAGCGCGTGGTGGGCGAGCCGCGCTGCTGCTGCAGGGCGACCGCCGGCGGCAGGCCGTCGATCTCGTCGACTTCCGGCACCGGCATCTGGTGGAACAGGCGGCGCGCGTAGGGCGAGACCGATTCCAGGTAGCGCCGCTGGGCTTCCGCGTACAGCGTGCCGAAGGCCAGCGAGGACTTGCCGGAACCGGACACGCCGGTGAACACGACCAGGGCGTCGCGCGGAATCTCGAGGTCGACGTTCTTCAGGTTGTGCTCGCGGGCGCCGCGCACCCGTACGTAGCCGGGGCGGCCCTGGCCTCCCGCTGCTGTCTTCGCTTCGTTGTCCTCGGTTTTTCGGCGCATCGTCTGCCTGCTCATTCGTTGGTTGGTTTTATTAAAGCGTGCCCGGCCGTGGAAGACGGTGCGCTGACACACGCTGGGATGAGCGTCGCCTTCGTAGGGTGGGCACCTGTGCCCACGCTGTCTCACCGGTTGGGCAATGCCGGCTGATCAACGGTCCCATACCGCGTGGACACAGGTGTCCACCCTACATGGGCTGTGACGCCGCAGCCAGGGTCTGGACCGCCGTCACCACCGCGTCCATACCGGGATCGCGTTCGACATGCCCGGCCACCGCCCGGCAGCGCATGCGCATGCCGTCGTCGTCGAGCAGCCTGCCCAGGCAGCGCAGCAGCCGTCCCGTGTTCAGGCGCGCCGCCCGCAGGCTGTGCCCGACCCCGAGCGCCTCGACCCGGGCGCCGTTGTCGAACTGGTCGTGCGCGAGCGGCACCACCAGTTGCGGCGTGCCCGCGTGCAGGGCTTCGGCCGTGGTGCCGATGCCGCCGTGGTGCACCAGCACCGCCACATGCGGCAGCAGGGCGCGCAGCGGCACGTACTCCTGCCACAGCACATGGCCCGGCAAGGGGTCGGGCAACTGCTCGCGGTGCGGCGTCAGGAAGATGGCGCGCTCGCCGAGCAGGTGCGCCGCCTCGGCCGCGTATTTGAAGTAGGCGCGGGCCTGGCGGTTGCCGGTGCCGGGCGTGAACACCAGCGTCCGCCCGCCCTGCTTGAGGAAGTGCTGCAGCTCGTTCGACAAGGCCGCATGGGGATCGGGATCGTAGAGGGGAAAGCCGGCGCGCACCAGCGGCCGCGGCCAGTCCGGCTGGGTCGGCGCGAACCAGTCGGGAAACAGGCCGATCGACAGGTCGGCCACCTGCGGGATGAAGCCGACCAGGGACTCGACCGGCGCCAGGCCGGCCTGCCTGCGCGCGGCGTTCACGTCGGGCAGGGCCACCGGATCGAGCAGGCGCGCACCGATGCGGCGCCACAGCCGGCGGCGCAGGCCATGCGGCACCCAGCGCGGCACCCGGTACGGTCCCAGCATCAGCGGGTCGTACACGGTCGGCAGGTTCGAGGGAGCGAGATAGGCGGCGGCAATGCGCAGGCCGGGCCGCGCTGCGCGGCACAGGTCGGCCTCGGGCAAGGCCAGTGGATGGACCAGCATGGCGCACTGTTCGCCGGCCGGCAGCGCAGCCATGAAGGCCGGCACCTGCGCCATCGCCGGCCGCGTCGCGCGCCAGACGATGGCCAGGCCGCGCGTCGGATGCCAGAGGTCGGGATGGTCGAGCACGGCTTCGTCGGCAGGCAGGCCGTGGAAAGGCAGGCCGGCCGCTTCCACGAAGGGGGCGTGCTGCCCGGGCCCGAGGAAGCTGATGCGGTGTCCGGCCGCGCGCAGCGCCAACCCCAGCGCCAGGAAGGGAAACAGGTCGCCGGCCGAGCCGATCGTTACCACCACGACGTGAAGGGGAGCGCGGGCAATGTCCATGGCCGGCCCTCCCTTTCTACGCTCCGCTTACGGAATCAGCCGCTCGGCGCGCAGGCGCGCGAACAGGTCGAAGAAGGACGCGTCGGTCGCCTGGTAAGCCGTGAAGCCCAGGCGCCGGCTGTTGGCCATGTCGGTCATGACTTCGAGCGGACGGCCAAGGTCCAGGTCGGTGTGCCAGGCCGAGGCCAGGCGGTCGAGGTCGGGCTCGGCCAGCTTGTGGCGGGCGGCGATCTCGCGCCAGACCTCGCGGTCGTTCGCCATGGCCGCTTCCAGGGGCTGGATCTGCCCGCTGTAGCCGGCCGCTTCCACGCCGAACCATTCGGCCAGCTTCGGCCACAGCCAGCTCCAGCGGAACACGTCGCCGTTGACGATATTGAAGGCTTCGTTCTTGGCTGCGTCGGTGTCCGCTGCCCAGGCCAGCTGCCTGGCCAGCATGCGCGCATCGGTCACGTCGGACAGGCCCTTCCACTGCGCCTCCGAGCCCGGGAACTGGAACGGGCGCCCGGTCGCCTTGCAGATGGTGGCGTAGACGGCCAGCGTGGTGCCGAGGTTCATGGCGTTGCCGACAGCCAGGCCGATAATGGTGTGCGGACGGTGGATGGACCAGGTGAAGCGGTCGCGTTCGGCCGCGGCATAGACCTCGTCTTCCTGCGCGTAGTAGAAATTCTCCAGCGGCAGGCGCGGCTGGCTTTCGCGCAGCGGCGTGTCGGGCAGCGTGCCCGAGCTGGCATAGGCCTCGAAGGGGCCGAGGTAGTGCTTCAGGCCGGTGACCAGGGCCACGTGGCGCACGCTCTTCTGCGGCGACAGGGCGTCCAGCAGGTTGCGCACCAGGGCGGCGTTGACGCGGATATTCTCCGCTTCGGTATCCTGGCGCATCCAGGTGGTGATGAAGACGTGGGTCGGCGCTACGCCGGCCAGTGCGGCGCCGAGGGCGGCCGGGTCGAGCAGATCGGCCGCGACGTGGCGCACGCCCGGCAGGTCGGTCGGTGCGCGGCGCGACAGGCCGACGACTTCCCAGCCGCTGCCCAGCAGTTCGCGTGCGAGGTGGTTACCGCCGATGCCGGTGACGCCCGCGATCAGTGCCGTTCGTTTCATGAAGCCCCCTTCTGTTCAAAAGTGGGCCCATTCTACTGGCTAGGCGCAAATCGCGTGCACGCCTGGCCAGTCTCGCATCGCCCCTCAGGCAAGGACGCGGCTGGGGATGACGAAAAACAGGGGAAGCACCAGTACCCGGCACGCGAGGCGGTGCCGTCAAGGGTGGCGCATTTCTTGAAGCATTGCTCGATCGATGCGGCGAAGGTCATCAAAGGCCCCGGACGGGACCGGCGGCGCGCGGCCGTCGTGGTCAGTACGACTATGTCGCCGAGCAATACTTTGCGCTAGGTGCCTGGCGAAATCAGCCTGCGCGCATAGCTCACCGTCAGCATTTCCCACTGGTGTCCCTCGGGCTCATTCCAGTAGACCCCGCGCCCGCCATAGTCGGTATCGACCTTGCGGTCGACCGGCCCCCTCACCTTGCTGCGCCAGGCAATGCCGGCCGTCTCGATGCGCCCAAGAATGGCGTCGAACTCGGCGTCGTTGACGCGGAAGCAGAAGTGTTCGATGGGAAAAGGTTCATCCGACTGGATGAAGTCGAGCGTCAGGCCCTCGTTGACGTAGACCGGCGAGAACACGCCGAACACGGTCTCGTCCCATGGAACACCGAGCAACTGGGCCAGCAGGCGGGCGGACGCGATACGGTCGCGCGCGGAAACGATGACATGATCGAGTTCGATGGCCATGACAGTTCCCTTGTTGTCCACCGCTTTAGACCGGCATCGACGCCCCGCGTTGAGGACTGTCAATGGAATATTATTTCATTATCGATTTCAAGATGAAATTTTATTTCATCACGGCAGGCAGGAGTTCAGCCCAGGCCTTCCGAGCGCGTACGCGGATAGGCGGGCAGGCTGTCGCTCATGTGCATCCAGGGCAGGCGGTACTGCACGAAGGTATGGTCGCCGGGCGGCATGAGGGCCGGATCGTCGAGGGTGGCGGTGGCGACGTCGATCTCGTCGGGATAGCGGTCGTCCTGGAAAGTCAGCGTGGTGCCGCAGGTGGCGCAGAAGCTGCGCAGGATGTGCTCGCTCGAGCGGAAGGTGGCGGCATTGCCCTGCGAGAAACGAAAATGCTCCATCGCCGCGCTGAACCAGGCCACGGCCGGCGCGCCGGCGATGCGCCGGCAATCGCTGCAATGGCACAGGGTGCTGTTGAAGGTGTCGCCGTCCACCACGTAGCGCACTGCGCCACAGTAACATCCGCCTTGCAAGATCATGATCGCTCCTGTCGGCCAACGCTGCGTTCAGCATAAGCCAGCATGCGCCGCGCTTCAAGCGGAACGCGTCAGGCCTGCGGGTCCTGCCCCATCGCCCGCGCGCTGTGCTCCAGCCAGCGCGCCACGACCTGCAGTTCCTCCTCGCTGAAGCCATCCGTCAGGCGCGCGTTGAGCTGGACCAGCACCGCCTGCGCGCGTTCGCCGGCCTGGCGGCCGGCGGCCGTCAGGCGCAGCCGCGTCATCCGCGCATCGAGCGCATCGCCGACGCGCTCGACCAACCCGGCCGCCTGCATGCGCTTGGACAGGTTGGTGACGGCTGCCGGCGCCACGTCCAGCGCCTGGGCGATCTCGCCGATGGCGGCCTCGTCGCGCGCGGCCAGCACGAACAGCAGCCCGGCCTGGGCGCCGCTGATGCCGTCCCAGGCGTCCGGGCGGCCCTCGATCCAGCGCGCGATCGCCTTCTGGGCGCGGTTGACGAGGTAGACGAAGCGCGGCGGCCTGTAGCCCGGCCTCATGCCGTGCCTCCCGCCATCTGCTTCGCGCCGAGCCGGGCCAGCAGCCAGGCGCCGGCATCGCCCCACAGCGCGGCTTCGCAGCGGCGGCGGAAGAAGCCCATGTGCCCGATGCCAGGCAGGCCGAGCGCGCCCGCATTGTAGTGGCGGCGCTCGAGCGGCGCGCCGGTATAGCCCGACAGCAGGATGTCCATCGCATGCGGATTGGCCCAGGGATCGTCGTCGAAGCCCAGCGCCAGCAGCGGGATGCGGACTTTCGCCATGCGCCCAGCCGCATCGAGTGCGGGATCGTCGAAGAAATAACGAGGCAGGGTGGTCCAGCGGCTCCACTCCAGCATCACGCCGCGCGGCAGGTCTTCGCCCAGGCCGATGCGCCGGCCCGGCATGTAGCCAAACAGCGCGCACAGCAGCGGCGCCAGCACCCGCATCACGCACCACACGCGCAGGCGCTCGGCGCGGCCGCGGATGGTGCGCGTGATGCCGGCGTGGGTAGCGACCAGCAGGGCCGCGCGCAGGTGTTGCGTCTCGGGCGACAGGCCGATCGCATGACCGCCGACGCTGTGCCCGACCGCCAGCAGCGGCAAATCGGGGAAGCGCGCACGCGCCCAGCGCGTCACGGCGCCCACGTCTTCCAGCATCCACTGCGACATCGTCACCTCGAAGCCGCGCAGGCTGCGCGGGCGCGACTGGCCGGTGCCGCGGTAGTCGTAGGTGATCACGTTCAGGCCGAGGCTGCACAGGTAGCGCGCAAAGGCTTCGTAGAAGCCCTGGGTCACCGCGGTGGCGGGATGGATCAGGACCACGCCTTGCGCCTCTTGCGCGCGAAACAGCCGGGCGCCGAGCTCGAAATCGTTGGCGGTGGCAATGCGGATCGCTTCGGCGCTCATGCTGGGCTCCAGATCGTTAACGTGTTAATGAACTCATCAGCGCGACATTAGCAGCACGGCGCCGGGCGGGCAAGCCAACGGCAAAACGATTGGAGGGAATCCTCGAAAAAGAAACCGCCGCGCGGCTGGCAGGCCGGGCGGCGGTTCCATGGATGCAGGCTGCGCTTACAGGAAGCGGTCGAGGATCTTGCGGCTCCCCTTGTCGATCTTGAACATGTCGCGCACCAGGAAGTTGATGCCGTGGTTGTCCGCAATCAGCAGCGAGGCCTCGCCCACGCGGCGGATGTCTTCGTCGACCTTCAGCACGAACTCGGTGTCGCCGCGGTCCGTCTTCACGTACCAGGTGCAGGGCGTGGCAAAGCTCGACACGCTCTTGATGCTCAGGATCTCGGGGATGAACTCGCGGCCCTCGAGCTCCTCGGTGACGAGCCTGCGGATCTCGTCCGGCACCGTGGCCAGGTCGTCGATCCAGGCGACTTCCTTGCCGCCGTCGCGCACCAGCGAGATGCCGCGCGTGGGCGCCTGGATCGGGAAGGCGCGCACCGGCGTGATGCCGACCACTTCCTCGCCCTCCGGGCTGATGAAGACCAGTTTGCCGAAGCTGTTGCGGCGCAGTTGGAATGTTGTCATTGCTTAGTCGTCCTTACTGGCGTCGTCCATTTCCTGGTCCACGTTGCGCGCCTGCGCTTCGTAGAGGCGGTGGTAGGCGCCTTCGCGCGCCATCAGTTCGTCGTGGCTGCCCTCTTCCACCACCACGCCGCGGTCCAGCACCACCAGGCGGTCGGCGCGGTGCAGGGTCGACAGGCGGTGCGCGATCGCGATCGTGGTGCGGCCCTGCACCAGGTTGTCGAGCGCCTTCTGGATTTCCTTTTCGGTTTCCGAGTCCACCGACGAAGTCGCCTCGTCCATGATCAGGATGGGCGGGTCGATCAGCAGGGCGCGCGCGATCGAGATGCGCTGGCGCTCGCCGCCCGACAGGCCCTGGCCGCGCTCTCCCACCATCGAGTCGTAGCCCTGCGGCAGGCGCAGGATGAATTCGTGGGCGTGGGCGGCACGGGCGGCGGCGATGATTTCCTCGCGCGTCGCGTGCGGCTTGCCGTAGGCGATGTTCTCGGCAATCGTGCCGAAGAACAGGAAAGGCTCCTGCAGCACGAGGCCGATGTTGCGGCGGTAGTCGGCCACGGCGAACGAGCGGATATCCTTGCCGTCGAGCAGGATCGCGCCTTCGGCCACGTCGTAGAAGCGGCAGATCAGGTTCACCAGGGTGCTCTTGCCCGAACCCGAGTGACCGACCAGGCCGACCATCTCGCCGGCGCGGATATTGAGCGAAATGCCCCGGTTCACGGCGCGGTTGCCGTAGCGGAAACCGACTTCGCGCAGCTCGATATTGCCCTGCACCTTGTCCACCTTGATCGGATTGACCGGGTCCGGCACGCTCGAGACGTGGTCGAGGATGTCGAAGATGCGCTTGGCGGCCGAGGCCGACTTCTGCGTCACCGAGACGATGCGGCTCATGGAATCGAGCTTCACGTAGAAGCGGCCGCTGTAGGCGATGAAGGCCGTCAGGGTACCGACGGTGATGTCGCCGCGCGAGACCTGCCAGATGCCGAAGCACCAGATCACCAGCAGGCCGATCTCGGTCAGCAGCGACACGGTCGGCGAGAACAGCGACCAGACCTTGTTCAACTTGTCGTTGACGGCCAGGTTGTGCCTGTTCGCCTCGCGGAAGCGCACGGCTTCGCGCTTTTCCTGGGCAAAAGCCTTCACGACACGGATGCCGGGGATGGTATCGGCCAGCACGTTGGTCACTTCGCCCCACACGCGGTCGATCTTCTCGAAGCCGGTGCGCAGCCTGTCGCGCACCACGTGGATCATCCAGGCGATGAAAGGCAGCGGCACCAGCGTGACCAGGGCCAGCCAGGGGTTCATGGAGAACAGGATCACGCCGGTCATGATGATCAGGAGGACATCCGACAGGAAGTCGAGCAGGTGCAGCGACAGGAACACGCTGATCCGGTCCGAACCGCTGCCGATGCGCGACATCAGGTCGCCGGTACGCTTGCCGCCGAAGTATTCCAGCGACAGGCGCAGCAGGTGTTCGTAGGTGGTCGAGCGCAGGTCGGCGCTGATGCGCTCGGAAGCCAGCGCCAGCACGTAGGTCTTGCCCCAGCCCAGCGCCCAGGCCAGCAGCGCCGCCCCGAACAGGCCGCCCATATATAAATAGACGAGCGAGGTGTCGATGGTCTGGCCGTTCTGGTACGGGATCAGGACATTGTCCATCAGCGGCTTGGTCAGGTAGGGCGGGATCATGTGAGCGCCGGTCGAGCCGAGCATCAGCAGGAAGCCCAGGATCAGCTGGCCCTTGTAGGGCCTGGCGAAGCGCCACAGGCGCAGCAGGGTCCAGGTCGAGGGCGGCGTGTGCAGCACCTTGGTGCAGATCGGGCACTCTTCCTGGTCCGGCTCGAGCGGCGCCTTGCAGCTCGGGCAGGTGTGCTGCTCGGGTGGCTGCACCGGGATGCCGGTGGCGACGCTTTTCACCTGGTCGTTGAAGGCGTCGACCACGCGGATCGCGTGCAGGTTCTGGCCCAGCGTGAAGCGCCAGGCCGCCAGCAGGCCTTGCTGGTCGACCAGCTCGATGTGGCCGACGCCGGCATGGTCGTGGTGCTGCAGCGCCAGCCCGGCCTGGAACACCCACTCGCGCCAGACCGTCTCGCCCGGCGCGCGGCTCAGCAGGCGACGTGTCGTTACGACAAGAATACCTTTGATAAAACGTAATTTCGCGTCGAGGTCAACCTCCACGCTGCTTAAAACGTTTTCCCCTGGTGCAAGCTGTTTCCGCACCTCATCCTGCCAGGCTTCGGGCAGGAAGCTGGCGACGAGCGCCAGCGAGGTCGGAGAAGCAAGTTGTTGAGTTGTCATTATGTGATGCCACCCTTGTTGGGCAAGTCCTGAATAGAGGGGTAACGCGGTGGGCGGCTCGGCGGTTTACTTGAAAGGTGGAATTATTTGCCGGGGTTGACACCCTGGCACCTCGCCACGGAGACCGGAAGCGGCGACGAAAGGCGATTTGGCAGAATCCGGCGCGCCGCTGTAAGCTTCGCGCCGGCAAGAAGTATACAACATGCGTAACATGCGTCCCGCATGACCCGGTTTGGGTGCGGTAGCGCACAGGCAGAAAAACATAGGCAACGCCATCATGGTGCACGAGCGGACCTTGGCGGCAAGACATCGATACATGACAAAGAAGAATGACATCAAGTTTCTCCGTGTGACCCACCTGCGCGGCCCGAACATCTGGACCTACCGTCCGGTGATCGAGGCCTGGCTCGACATCGGCGAGCTGGAAGACTTTCCCTCGAACAAACTGCCTGGCTTTACCGAGCGTCTCACGGGCTTGCTGCCGGGCCTGATCGAACACCGCTGCGGCGTCGGCGAACGCGGCGGCTTCATCGAGCGCCTGCACAGCGGCACCTGGGCCGGCCACATCCTCGAGCACATCGTGCTGGAGTTGCAGAACATGGCCGGCATGAAGACCGGCTTCGGCAAGACCCGCTCGACCGGCGAACACGGCGTCTACAAGATGGCCTTCCGCACCCGCGACGCCGTGGTCGGCCGCGCCGCCCTGGAAGCCGGCCACCGCCTGATGATGGCCGCGATCAACGACGAAGCCTTCGACCTGGCCGCCACCGTGCAGCAGCTGACCGAGCTGGTTGACCGCTACTGCCTGGGCCCGTCGACCGCCAACATCGTCGACGCCGCCACCGACCGCCGCATTCCCTCGATCCGCCTGACCGAAGGCAACCTGGTGCAGCTCGGCCATGGCGCCGCCCAGCGCCGCATCTGGACCGCCGAGACCGACCGCACCAGCGCCATCGGCGAAGGCATCGCCAGCGACAAGGACCTGACCAAGAGCCTGCTCGCCTCCTGCGGCGTGCCGGTGCCGGAAGGCGCCCTGGTCAGGAGCGCCGACGAGGCCTGGGAAGAAGCCCAGGACATCGGCCTGCCGGTGGTGGTCAAGCCCGTCGACGGCAACCACGGCCGCGGCGTGACGCTGAACCTGATGACGGAATCCGACGTGCGCGCCGCCTACGCCATCGCCTCCGAAGCGGGCGACAGCAGCGCCGTGCTGGTCGAGCGCTTCATTCCCGGCAACGAGCACCGCCTGCTGGTGGTTGGCAGGAAGGTCGTCGCCGCCGCCCGCGGCGAGGCCCTGTGGGTGACCGGCGACGGCAAGTCGAATGTCATCCAGTTGTGCGACAGCCAGATCAATACCGACCCGCGCCGCGGCGAGAGCGAGGAATTCCCGCTCGGGCGCGTCAAGCCGCACGACCCGGAAATCCTGCTCGACCTGCAGCGCCAGGGCCTGAGCCCCGAGTCGATTCCCCAGGACGGCCAGAAAGTGCTGATCCAGCCGAACGGCAACGTCGCCGACGACGTGACCGACATCGTGCATCCGGACGTGACCCATGCCGCCGCCCTCGCCGCCCGCGTGGTGGGCCTGGACATCGCCGGCATCGACCTGGTCTGCGAAGACATCTCGCGTCCGCTCGCCGAGCAGCGCGGCGCCATCATCGAAGTCAATTCCAGCCCGGGCCTGCTGGCCCACATCAAGCCGGCCAGCGGCCAGCCTCGGAACGTCGGCAAGGCCATCGTCGAGCACCTGTTCCTTGACGCCGAAACCGGCCGCATCCCGCTGGTGGGCGTCACCGGCACCCTGGGCACCAGCCTGATCGCGCGCCTGCTCGGCTGCCTGCTCAATGCCGCCGGCAAGCACGCGGGCGTGGCCAACGGCGAAGGCCTCTACCTCGACGGGCGCGAAGTGCAGAAAGGCGACTGCACCGGTTTTGCGGCCGGCGAGCGCCTGCTCATCAACCGCAACATGGAAGCGGCCGTGTTCGAATCGAACGCGCGCAGCATCCTGCTCGAAGGCCTGCCCTACGACCGCTGCACGGTCGGCGTGGTGACCGACATGGGCAGGCTCGAGGACGTGGCCGAATTCCACATCCGCGACGAGGAGGCGCTGGCCAACGTGGTGCGCAGCCAGGTCGACGTGATCCTGTCCGAAGGTGCGGCCGTCCTGAACGCGGCCGATCCGGAAGTGGTGAAGCTGGCCGAACTGTCCGACGGGCGCGTGATCTTCTACGCGATGGACGAGCAGAACGCGGTCATGCAGGCCCATCGCGCCGCCGGCGAGCGCATCGTCTTCGCGCGCGACAACCACATCGTGCTGGCCGAAGGCGCGATTGAAACCGCCCTGCTCGACCTGGGCAAGATCAAGCCGGCCACCGTCAAGCACCCGGCCAGCATCCTGGCTGCGACCGCCGCGGCCTGGGCGCTGGGCCTGCCGCACGACCTGATCTGCGGCGGCCTGCGCGCCTTCGACGCCACGCCGAAGAAAACGATTTATTAAAGACCCCCGCTCCGGCAGGCCGGAGCGGAAGAAAACGACAACGCCGACGCCCGCCCTGCGGGCACAGGCGGACTGTCCCTCAAAGGATTGAAGGTTTATGGAAGTATCACGCGTACGGGCCCTGCGTGGCCCCAACCTCTGGAGCCACCACACCTCGGTCGAGGCGATCGTCGCCTGCACGCCCGAGGAAGAATCGATCGGCGCCCTGCCAGGCTTCGAGACGCGCCTGCGCGCCCGCTTCCCCCAGCTCGGCCAGCTCCAGCCGCTCGGCCACGACGACACCATCCCGCTGGCCCACGTGCTCGAGATCGCCGCGCTCGACCTGCAGGCCCAGGCCGGCTGCCCGGTCACCTTCTCGCGCACCACGGCAACCGTCGAGAGCGGCATCTACCAGGTGGTGGTCGAGTATTCCGAGGAAGACGTCGGCCGCCTGGCCCTGGAACTGGCCCAGCAATTGATCCAGGCCGCGCGTGACGATGCGCCCTTCGACCTGCAGGCTGCGCTCACCCAGCTGCGCGACCTGGACGAGGACGTGCGCCTGGGCCCGTCGACCGGCTCCATCGTGCAGGCCGCCGTGGCCCGCAACATTCCCTTCCGCCGCCTGACCGAAGGCAGCCTGGTGATGTTCGGCTGGGGCAGCAAGCAGCGTCGCATCCAGGCCGCCGAGATCGACGCCACCGGCGCGATCGCCGAGACCATCGCCCAGGACAAGGAACTGACCAAGAAGCTGCTCGACGCCGCCGGCGTGCCGGTGCCGCTGGGGCGCACCGTGAGCGACCCGGACGACGCCTGGGCGGCCGCCCAAGAGATCGGTTTGCCGGTCGTGATCAAGCCGAAGGACGGCAACCAGGGCAAGGGCGTGACGGTCAACATCACGACGAAGGAACAGATCGTCGCCGGTTTTAACGCCGCTTCCGAGTTCCGCGACGACATCATGGTCGAGCGCTACCTGCCGGGCCACGACTACCGCCTGCTGGTCATCGGCGACAAGCTGGTGGCCGCCGCGCGCCGCGACCCGCCGAGCGTGGTCGGCGACGGCGTGCACACCGTGCGCCAGCTGGTCGACACCGTGAATCTCGACCCGCGCCGCGGCAGCGGCCACTCGACCTCGCTGACGAAAATCCGCTTCGACGACATCGCCCTGGCCAGCCTGGCCAAGCAGGGTATGGACGCCGACTCGGTGCCGCCGAAAGGCCAGCGCGTGGTCCTGCGCAACAACGCCAACCTCTCGACCGGCGGCTCGGCCACCGACGTCACCGACGACGTGCACCCGGAAGTGGCGGCGCGCGCGATCGCGGCGGCGCACATGGTCGGCCTCGACATCTGCGGCGTCGACCTGGTCTGCGACAGCGTCCTGAAACCCATCGAGGAACAGAATGGCGGCATCGTCGAAGTGAACGCCGCGCCGGGCCTGCGCATGCACCTGGCGCCCTCCTTCGGCAAGCCGCGCGCGATCGGCGAAGCCATCGTCGACATGCTGTTCGAGGAAGGCGAGGACGGCCGTATCCCGGTGGTGGCCGTCACCGGCACCAACGGCAAGACCACCACCGTGCGCCTGATCGCCCACATGCTCGGCACCTCGGGCCTGCGCACAGGCATGACCAACACCGACGGCGTCTACATCGAAGGCCGCCGCATCGACAGCGGCGACTGCAGCGGCCCGCGCAGCGCGCGCAACGTGCTGCTGCACCCGGACGTGGACGCGGCCGTGTTCGAGACCGCGCGCGGCGGCCTGCTGCGCGAAGGCCTGGCCTTCGACCGCTGCCAGGTGGCGGTGGTGACCAACATCGGCGCCGGCGACCACCTCGGCCTGAACTACATCACCACGCTGGAAGACCTGGCGGTCCTGAAGCGCGTGATCGTCCAGAACGTCGCCGAGGGCGGCATGGCGGTGCTGAACGCCGCCGATCCGACGGTGGCGGACATGGCCGGTTTCACCCGCGGCGACGTCACCTTCTTCGCCCAGGACGGCACCATCCCGCTGATGGCCATGCACCGCGCGCAAGGCCGCCGCGCCGTCTTCGTCGAGGACGGCCACCTGGTCTGCGCCCAGGGCAAGTTCGAACACCGCATCCCGCTCGCCGAGGTGCCGATCACCCGTGGCGGCGTGGTCGGCTTCCAGGTCGAGAACGTGATGGCCTCGGTGGCCGCCGCCTGGGGCGTCGGCATTTCCTGGGACAAGATCGCGCTCGGCCTGAAGACCTTCGTCGGCGAGAGCGACAATGCGCCGGGCCGTTTCAACGTCTTCGATTACAAGGGCGCGACCCTGATCGCCGACTACGGCCACAATCCGGACGCGATCGCGGCGCTCGTGAGCGCGGTGGAGAACATGCCGGCCAGGCGCCGTTCGGTCGTGATCAGCGGCGCGGGCGACCGCCGCGACCAGGACATCACCCAGCAGACCGCCATCCTCGGCGCCGCTTTTGATGAGGTGCTGCTCTACGAAGACCAGTGCCAGCGCGGCCGCGCCGACGGCGAAGTGGTCGCGCTGCTGCGCCAGGGCCTGCAGGGCGCCTCGCGCACCAGCCACGTCGAGGAGATCTACGGCGAATTCGTCGCGATCGACCGCGCGCTGTCGCGCCTGAACGAGGGCGACTTGTGCCTGATCCTGATCGACCAGGTCGACGAGGCCTTGGCCCATATCGCCAAGCGCGTCGCCGAAGCGTAATCGTAGGGTGGGCGCCCCGTGCCCACGCGTAAACGATGCGCAGACGCTGCGCTTCATCAACGCCAACATGACGCAAACTTCACGCGTGGGCACGGGGCGCCCACCCTACAAATACCATCATGCTCGCACCCGAACAATTCCTGGGCTTCCTGCTCGCCGCCGTCCTGATCACCGCCTCCCCCGGCCCCGACAACCTGATGGTGTTGGGCCTGGGCATGTCCAAGGGACGCAAACAGGGCATGGTGTTCGGCCTGGGCTGCGCGCTTGGCTGCCTGAGCCACACGCTGCTGGCCGTGCTCGGGGTGAGCGCGCTGATCGCGGCTTCGCCGGTCGCCTTCACGGCGCTGCGCGTGGGCGGCGGGCTCTACCTGGTCTGGCTGGGCTGGAACGCGCTGCGCAGCCAGGGCGGCAGCAATGGCAGCAACAACAGCGCCGACGGGGTGCAAGCGCCGCAGTCGCTGCGCAGCCTCTTCACCAAGGGCCTGGTCGCGAACGCCATCAACCCGAAAGTGGTCCTGTTCTTCCTGTCCCTGCTGCCGCAGTTCGTGATTCCCGCCAATGGCCAGGTGCCGGGCCAGATGCTGGCCCTGGGCGTGACCTTCACCATCCAGGCGGCGATCCTGTTCGGCCTGCTCGGCTATTTTGCCGGCGCGATCGGCGCCTGGCTCAATCGCAAGCCCGGCGCCGGCAAGTGGCTCGACCGTATCGCCGGCACCGTGTTCGTCGCACTGGGCGTGAAGCTCATCGTATCGCGCTAGGACGCTTGCGCAGCGCGCGCAGTCCCAGGCCGAGCAGCACCCATGCACGTCCATGCCGTCAAAGGCGGACAGGGCGCCGGCCGGGCGGACGCTGCCCGCCACGGCTGCCCGGGCGGGAGCGCTACGCCTTACTTGCTCTCGCTGGTCTCGCGGCGCGGCAGCAGGTCGTGCACGATGGCGGCAAGCCGTTCGACCGACACCGGCTTGCCGAGGTGGGCCGAGTAGCCGGCGGCGCGCGCATTGGCGATGTCGCTGTCGCGGCGCATGCCGCTGATGGCGATGGCCGGCAGCCGGGCCAGCTTCGGGTTGCGGCGCACGCGGCGCAGGAACTCGTAGCCGTCGATCTCCGGCATCGAGATGTCAGAAATGAGCAGGTCGACCTGTTCGCGCTCCAGGATCTCCAGGCCCTTCGCCGCGCTGGTCGCCTCGAACACGACCGCCCCGCTGGTTTCCAGCAGCGACTTGAAGATGAGGAGCATCTCTTCCATGTCGTCGACCACCAGGATGCGCAGCCCGGCCATGCTGTCCTCGCCCCTGCCGCCCTCCCCGGGCAGCGCTGCGTTATTGCGGTCCAGCAGGGGCAGCCAGAAGCTGAAGCGCGCGCCCTTGCCGACGCCTTCCGAGCAGGCTTCGATGCGTCCGCCGTGCAGGGCGACGATCTCGCGCACCAGCGCCAGCCCGATGCCCAGCCCGCCCTTGCTGCGTGTGGTCACCGCCATGCTCTGGCCGTACATGTCGAACACGTGCGGCAGGAAGGATGGCGCGATGCCCTGGCCGTTGTCGACGACGTCGACGCGCACCTGGTTTTCCTCGCGGCCGAGATGCACCTCGACGCGCCCGCCCTTGGGCGTGAACTTGAGCGCATTGCTCAGCAGGTTCATCAGCACCTGCTCGAGGCGCACGGCGTCGCCCATCACGTACAGGCCCTCGGCCTCGCCGGACAGTTCGATGGCGATGTCCTGCGTGGCCGGGTCGGCGCGCATCACCTCGACGATGCCGCGCACCACCATCTCGGGCAGCACCGGCGCCATCGTCAGCGACAGCTTGCCGGTGCGCACGCGCGACATGTCCATCAGGTCGTCGATGATCTTGGCCTGGCTCATCACCGAGTTGCGGATGATCGAGGCGGCGCGGAGAAAAGTAGGCGAGTGGCGCAGTTCCGGCATGCGCGCCAGCAGTTCGACGTTAATGTTGATCATGTTCAGCGGATGGCGCAGCTCGTGGGCCATCACGGCCAGGAATTCGTCCTTCAGCGCCGCCGCGCTTTCGGCGCTGGAGCGCACCGCCTGTTCGCGCGCCATCGACGCATGCTCGCGCGCCTGTTCCTGGCGCTCGCGGGCGGTGACGTCGCGCGCGATCTTGGCGTAGCCATGCATGTCGCCATTGCGCAGCGGCGTGGTCACGCCGCTGCAGAAGAAGCGGCTGCCGTCCTTGCGCAGGTGCCAGCGCTCGTCCTCGGCGCGGCCGTCCTCGCGCGCGCGCCGCAGCTCATCGAGCGGCACGCCGGCTTCGCGGTCCTCGGGCAGGAACAGGCGGTCGAACACCTGGCCCAGCATTTCCTGCTCGGTATAGCCGAACAGCTGTTCCGCGCCCTTGTTCCAGCTGGTGGCGCGCCCCTCCTCGTCCATCGTGATGATGGCGTAGTCGTTGGCGCTCTCGGCCACCATGCGCATGCGCGCCTCGCTGGCACGCGCCTGCTCCTCGGCCTGGCGGCGCGCCGTGATGTCGAAGAAGGTCATCACCGCGCCTTCGATGCGGTCCTCGTTGGTGCGGTAGGGCAGCAGGCGCACGATGTAGTAGCGGCCGTCGTTGCTGCGCACTTCGCGCTCCACCTGGCGCAGGGTGTCGAAGGTGGCGCTGACGTCCTCGGCCAGCTCGTCGTAGTCGAGCTTGTGGGTCAGGTCGAGCAGCGAACGCCCGACGTCCGAGGCGATGATCGAGAACAGGTCGGCCGCGCGCGGCGTGAAGCGCTTGATGCGCAGGCCGCTGTCCACAAAAATGGTGGCGATGTCGGTCGAGGCGATCAGGTTGTTCAGGTCGTCGTTGGCCTTGCCGGTTTCCTCGACCTTCACCTTCAGCTCGTAGTTGACGGTGACCAGTTCCTCGTTCACCGACTGCAGCTCTTCCTTGCTGGTTTCCAGTTCCTCGGTGGCCGAGCGCAGTTCCTCGTTGATCGCCTGCAGTTCCTCGTTCGAGGCGCGCAGCTCCTCGGTCGATATCTCCGCGCTCTCTATCGTTTCCTGCAACTGTTCGCGCTTGCGCTGCAACTCGGCCTCGAGCTGGGCCAGCACCACGTCGTGGCTGCCGTCCGGGCGCGGCGGCGCGGCCTTGTCCTGGGCCTGCTCGAAGCGGTTGAACACCACCAGCAGGAAGTCGGTCTCGGCCTCCGCGTCGCGGAAAGGGCGCACCGTCATCGCGACCGTGCCGATATCCTTGTGTTCGGCCAGCTCGATCGGGCGGCATTCGACGCTGGCTTCGCTCTGGGTAGCCTGGTACATCGCCGAGCGCAGTTCCAGGCGCAGCTCGGGCAGGACCAGCGCCAGCAGGCTGCGCGAGGGCTCACCGCCGGCCAGGCGCAGGAAGCGGCCTGCCTCCTCGGACATGTGCACGATGTTGCCCTCGCGGTCGACGACGGCCGAGGGCGGCGCGTACTGCGCCAGCGCGCGCTGGTGCAGTTCGGCGTAGGAGAATTGGCGCTTGCCGGGCAGCTTGACGCGGCTCACCTCCGGCAGGCGGGCGCCGTACAGGGCCGAGGCCGGACTCTGGTAGTGCACCGGGCGGCCGCCGCCGCGCGCGCGGTAGATGCGGTTCTTCTTGTCGACCGGAATGAAGTAGTCGGACACTGAATCGGCCGATTCCGAGCTGCCCAGGAACAGGTAGCCGCCCGGCTTCAGCGCGAAATGGAAGGTCTGCAGCACCCGCACCTGGACGTCGCGGTTCAGGTAGATCAGCAGGTTGCGGCAGGAGATCAGGTCGAGGCGCGAGAACGGCGGGTCGCGCAGCAGGTTGTGCGAGGCGAACAGGATGCGGTCGCGCAGCGACTTGCGGATGCGGTAGCGGTCGTCTTCCTTGTTGAAGTACTGGCGCAGGCGCGCCGGCGTGACGTCGGTGATGATCGATGCCGGGTAGTTGCCGGAACGCGCGGCGTCGATGGCGTGGTCGTCGATGTCGGAGGCGAACATCTGGAACTGCGGTGGATGCTCCATCAGCGCGGCCTGGTCGGCCATCAGCATCGCCATCGAATAGGCTTCTTCGCCGGTGGAGCAGGCCGCCACCCAGGCGCGCACCTCGTCGGTCGGCCCCTTGTCCTTGAACAGCTCGGGCAGGATCTCGCGCTCGAGCGCCTCGAAGGCTTCGCGGTCGCGGAAGAAATTGGTTACCCCGATCAGCATGTCGTCGAGCAGGAGCTTGTTCTCGCCGGGGTCGGTTTCGAGCAGGTCGCGGTACTGGGGCAGCGACTGCACCCCGCGCACCTGCAGGCGCCGCTCGATGCGGCGCAGCACGGTGGCGCGCTTGTAGTGGCGGAAGTCGTGCCCGGTATGGCTAAGCAGGCGGGAGATGATGTCGTGCAGCGCGTCCTCGGCGCTGGCGCCGGCCTCGCCGTCGATGACATGGGCGATCGGCGCCTCGCCGTCGCCGGGCGGCGGCAGCTCGATGATGCGCGCGTTGTTCCACAGTTCGACCAGCTTCTGCGGCATGTCCACCACGGGCAGCACGAAGTCGACCGCGCCGGTGCGGATCGCCGCGCTCGGCATGCCGTCGTGTTCGGCGTCGCCGGGGGACTGGACCAGCGTCACCCCGCCCTGCTCCTTCACGCGGGTCAGGCCGACGGCGCCGTCGGCGCCGGTCCCGGAAAGCACGATCGCCACCGCGCGCTCGCGGTGCACCTCGGCCAGGGTGCGGAAGAACATGTCGATGGCGACGTGCTTGCCGCGCGGACGTTCGATCTCGTCGACCAGCAGCAGGCCGTCCATCATCGACATATGGTGGTTCGGGGCGATCACGTACACGTGGTTGCGCTCGATCTGCACTTTCGACGTCACCTGGATGACCGGCATGCGCGTGGCGCGTTGCAGGATCTCCGCGGCCGAACTCGGATGCGACGGCGACAGGTGCAGGATGACCACGAAAGCCATGTCGTTGTTCGCCGGCATGTTCTCGAAGAACTGGATCAGCGCCGGCAGTCCGCCGGCCGACGCGCCGATGCCGACGACCGGGAAGTCCAGGCTGCCCGGGACGATGTCGGGCTCGGTGGGAGGCGTGCTGGGCGCGTTCGCGGGATCGTACATCGTCATGGCATCAGAATGGGGAAGTCACGAGTCTAGACGAAGAGTGCCATTTTTTGGCCACATTGTGAAAAAAATATGGCGATTTGACCAGGAAAAAGATGGCTGCGGAAAAGCTATTCCCGCGCCGCCACAGCCGCCTGGCGCTGTCAAGCGCCTCGACGCCGTCGTCCACGATGGACACCTCGCGGGCCGCATGAACACTCCAAGCGCTGCTGGATGCGGAAAGGGTGGCGCTGAACAGGCCGACTCGCTGACGCACAACGGCTTTGCGGCCGGGCTTGGCATCCCGACAGCTCCAGCCCAGCCGATGCGGTTAAAATGACGGTCTTGGCATCGCATGCTCCCTGCCTCACCGAACACGACCGACATGACCACCGTTTCATCCGACATCAACGCCGCCGCCGTCAAGAGCAGCCCGGCGGAAAAAGTCACACCAATGATGCATTAGTATTTTCTCCTATGGAGAGTATGAGGAAATCAAGAAAGTTACGCCAAAGGTTACGCCATGCGCTACCCTAGTGAGCAGTTCAGGAATCTGCTGAACTTGCTCCAATGCACGTCGAAGAAAGAGTTTATCCGCCGGGCTAACGCTATGACGATACAGTCGGAGGACTTCGTTGCTTTGATCTTAGGAGCTCAACATGGCGCGCTCGCACCCTACCTCTACGCGAACCATTTCGAGCGGTACATACCGCCGGGGGCTATGCCGAATGAACACGACGCTGCTGCACTCAAAAACAATGGTGTTGGCCGACTAGAGCCCCCGGCGCAAAAATTCGCCAACAAGTTGTTTCAAGCGTTTCAATCTCAGCGCGCCTTTGCCGCCCACCTTCTTTACACCCCTGACTATCGCCATTGGCATCTGTTCTACTTCGACCAACGGGACCGAGGGCGATTTAAAAACCATTGGGACGAAGGGCCACATATCCATTACACGTCGGAACTCTTCGGCCTGAAACTTACGGATATATGGCCACGTGTTCTTGTCTTGGACACATCCTTCAAAACCCACCATATCAGGTATAAGAACACGAGGTTGCCAGCTACTCAGAAATCACCTAAATAGCAAAGGCCTTCTGGGCGTGACGCACTGCGAACTGGAGGAGCGCACGCCGGCCCCCTGGTCAGGTCACGGTGAAGGTCTCCTGCAGGTGATCGTGCGGAAGGTGCTGGTCGGGCGCGTCGGCCTCCTGCGGCGGCGCCAGCGCGTCGACGATCCGGCCATTCTCGTAGCTGAACAGGTACACGTCGCCATCTGGCGTAGCGAGGTGGAAGTCCATCACTGCCTCGCTCTCAGGGCTTCGCACTCGTCGAAGCGCTGCTCGAGCCTGGCGTATCGCCGCACGAGTCCTGCAATTGCTGCTCCGTCGCCGAGAATCTCCCCAGCAACCTCCGGCACAATTGCCGGTCCTGGTCCGTCAGCCTCAAGTCCGCCGGCAGCGGGTCGATCACCGGGCACGGCGCTGGCTGGTACTGGCCCGACGGGGCAGCGCAGGCGGTCAACGCCAGCGCGCACGCGGCGCTGAGCAGCCGCAAGGTTCGCTTCATATTCCTCTTCCCTTTCCAATGCATCTGCGTCCTGGGCGCGCAGCTGCGCGCGCAGGTGTGTTTCGATTTTGCGAGACGCCTCCGCAGCGCGCTCGCGCTGTTCCTTGCCATCTCGAACTGCGGCGTCATAGCCCTGCTGGTACTGCTCGGCCCCGTAATGACAGAACCAGAAGCCCGCGGCCAGCAGCAGGACCAAGGCCAGGATCACCGCCCCGAGCTGCCTGTCGAGAACGCTCATGCTGCAGCCCTCGGCAGGACGTCGTACTGGGCCATGTTCCGGCCGCGCATGACGGCGATGAGGCTCGCGGCATAGTTCGGGTCGGTGGCATAACCCGCCGCCGCTACAGCACGCGCCCAGCCCTCGCCAGTGGTCTCCGTGAAGCAGCCGGCATAGCGCTTGTTTTGCCGGAAGAAATTGGCGCGGTCGACGATCGAGTCGGCCATGCTGGGGTATGCGCGAAACTTGCAGGTCATGGCCACGCGTCGACCGCCGATCACCTCGTGCGTGGGGACGTTGATAGTCGGTCCCTTCCAGGACTTGTCGGCCTTCACGCCGAACAGGTTGTTACCTGGTGCGCGGGCGCCCCAACCGGACTCGAGCGCGGCCTGAGCCAGGGTGAAGCTAGCCGGGATGCCGGTGGAGCGCTGGCAGGCTTGCGCAGCCGGCACGAGCATGGCGAGAAAGGCGGTCGGCGGCATCAGACCATCTCCTTCACGTCGTTCACGATCTCGGCCAAGTCGGCGTCCTTGCGCTTCTCGAGGAACAGGAACAGAGCCCGGACTAGTGCCCAGGCCGGCAAGCCGCAACCAAAAACCATGAGGAGCATGGCCACCATACCGAATACATCATCGACCCAATGCTGGATGCCGAGGTAGCGCACCAGCGCGGCGCCGCCACCGATCGAGCCAACGAGGGTGCAGATCAACGCGACGCGCCATTCTTGATCGGACTTAGGCCTGGTCATGTTCATGACTACGAAAGAGGCCAGGCCGGCGCCGATCGCGCCCATGCCGGCGAGGCCGCCGATAATTTTCCAGCCTGCTACGCCGGCAGCGGTGCCGGAGATTGGTTCGCTCATTTTTTGGACTTTCATCATTTTGTTTCGGGTTGTGCTGGCCATGCGACCAATAAAAACCCGCCTCACGGCGGCTTCTTCTGTGGACAGGTAATGCGATGCAGGAATGACATTGCACCAAATGCTCGTGCATTCCTTGCGGACTTAGCTCTTCGCCTCGCCCGTTGCGCCGGCTAGTGGCGTAGATTCCGGTAGTCATGGGAAGCCGTCAAAATGATCGTTGCGACCATTCTTCGGCTTGCCATGTGCCCAGCTGGGCGGGCTTTTCCTATGGACCAGCCGCAGGCGCTGTCGGCTCTGCGGTGTAGGGAATGGCAATGGTCATGGGTTAGGTTCCGGTCAGCGCGCGCAATGGCACGGTGGTAGGCGCGTAATAGCTCACGGCAGCGCCGGAAAACGTATTCACTAGCGGCTTACTCAATCGCACCTGATTGCCATCGTAAATATCGGTGATGATGAACGCGCCCGACTCGCCCGCAATGGCAATGTGGTCGCCCGTTACGAGCGATGCAACGCCAGCATCTATCGTCATTGACGTTGCGCCAGCCGCACCGCTCGCCGTTACCCCGGCAAGTGTTCCGAAGTTGCCGCCGACGGTCACGGCGCGCGAACCCTCAATGTACTGACTCCCCGCCGTGCCTTCGATGGCCGGATTGGTAAACCGCAGCACGCTACCGGCAGGGTATGAGCCATACATCGGCAGCAGGGTTTTGCGGCCCCATGCTTCGCGCGTGAAATTGCCATCGGTCTTGCCGCCCGCACGCCTGCCGGTTGTAAAGTCGGATGCAAGGGTCGGCCCGCCGCCGAATTCCGCAATATCAACCCCGCAGCAGGTATTCGTGACGTTCAGCGAGCGCGTGCCCTTGGTTTTAACGTTGCCAGCAATTTTCGTATCAATGGTGTTATCCACATATACGGCATCGGATGACGATTTTGCGGACATGTACATCAGGATGTCGGTGTACTGCACGCGCGATACCGTTACGCCGATACTGGAGTAGTTCGCATCAAGGCCGGGGCTTTCGGCGTACAGCCGGATTTCACCTCCACGGACAAGGCGGATATTGAAGTGCCGCCCGCTGTACTGCTCGCAACTCACACGGACGCGCGGCTGGAACGAGTTGGCGGCGAGCGCGGCGGCATCGGTGCCAATCGAAAAACCAGCGACAATCGCGGTATTGGTGGAATTTAGTTGCAGGTCAATTTCGGCAAAATTCACATTGCCGGACAACCTCACGCCGTGCGAGCGATACTCTCGAACGCGCGCATTCAGGCTTCCGTAATACACACCAGTCGTCACCTGAATACCTTCGTCGAAGCCGTAAGTCGTCATGTTGATCCGCGACGCGATGAGGGCATCGGCAAACAGGCCAATGGTTCCGGTTCCGAGCACGTCGCGCACTAGAATATTGTCGATCACGACTGCATACGGCGACGATGCTGGGACCGTGTTTTCCACCTTGATCGCAATGCCTGTGCCTTCGTACAGAAGGACGCCAGTCTTTGCCGGGGTCGGGTTGCTATACTGCCAGTAATCGCTAACCAGTTGCATCCCTTCGCGCAGCGTGATCGCTGGCGCGGCGGCCGTTCCCGAGATTTTGTAACGCCCGTCGATCACTACCGGCTCTTTGTGCTGCGCCAGGGGCAGGATGATATTGTTTAGGGCTGATGTGATGTCGTCGTTATCTTTAAATCCGAACATCGAAACGCGAAGTTTTTCCCACCCGGCGCGCTTGAATCGCTTGCCCGCCACCGTCACAAAGCATGTGCCGCCATTGTCCGCAGTCGCCGTGTCCGCGTCATCGCGCACAAACATGCCCGCAATACCGGAAGGCGCAGCCGTGCCCAGCACGCCGGTCACATACACGCTCTTGCGCGGCCCTCTGTAGGCGCGCAGGGCTGCGTAGTCCGGCAGTTGCAGGGCGTCGAGGGACTGCGCCACCGTCTCGCCTCCATTGCCCACCAGTGACGCCCCACTTGAGTCCGCAAGATCCGCCCCAACCACCCCTTCGATCAACCGGAATTTCGCTACCTCAAAAGTCCCGCTAGTCGTAAATGGCAGCTCAGCCGCTTTCGGCGCATAGACGTGTCCACCATACTCAACCGTCTGCGTCCTCGTTGTCAGCTTGATGCCAGCCACGTAATCCACTGGCGGTGCATAGCCCAGGCTGCTCAGAACCGTATTCGCCGCCGCTTCGATTTTCGCAACCAGAGACCCGAGGAGGCCGTCAGCTGTGGCCTGAACAGCCGATGCCGCGCTCGAGATCAGCCCGGCGATCGTGCGCTTTGTATTGCCAAGCCGGTCCACCGTCGTCGGCGCGTTCGACGTTGCGACCTCTGCAATATGGTCGAGGTCCTTCTTGCCGTTATTTAGGTCATGGATATTTAGGGCCGCCATTCAGCTTCCTGTCCGAAAACGAAAAAAGCGCCAGAGGCGCTTTGGATTGTTGTTCAATGTTGAGACGCTTCGGCCGGGCCGCGGCGTCTGATGTACGAAGTGCCCAGGCAGGCTTACCGGCGCCCGGACTTACTGGATGATTGCCGCCTTGCTCGGTACTGGCATGCCATCCGCCTGGTAATACGAATCGCTGTAGTTGACCGCCTTGATCGTCGCGTACTGCTCATCCGACAGATCGATCTCCTGCACCATATACGCCATCGCCCCACGCGCGCTATCGGCTGCGAAGCTGTAGATCGTCCGGATCCCGTCGACGCCCTGCCGCGTGACGATCGCCTCGCTCGGCAGCTGCTGCAGGACGACCTGGTTGGGCGCGGCGCCGGCGGTGCAGCCGATGCTCTGCAACGAGCCGTCCCGGCGCATGAACAGGATACTGTGCGGCGCGCCAGGCGCGAATGCGACATCCTGGCTCAGCGTCAGCGTCAGCCCGTCCTGCCCTACCACCTCGCCGTCATAGGATCTGAACCGGGTGTTGTCGACCACGTCGATGCGCGCGTTCGGCAGCAGCGAGCGCGCATCGGGCGTCGTCGTGGTCTCGATCGTGATGCGCTGGCCGAGCAGCTTGTAATACTCCCGGTTGGCGCGGTACCAGGCCTGCGCGAACGAGCGGATGCCGGCGATCTCGAATTTCTTCGCTTTGGTGTAGTGGCCATCGAGCGGCAGCGTGATCGTTTCCGACTGGTGCGAATCGGGATCGACGTACACGAACTCGACCCCGTCATACTCGGCATCGTTCGCGAACCGGCGCGTGATGGTCTCGGCCCGCGGCTTCTTGTTGCGGTGCGTGAACAGCGCCGTGCTGGCCGGTTGCGCGCGGTCGAGCGCAAGACGGATCTTGCCGTTCTGCCGGTAGGCGATGCAGAAGCCCGCGTTGGCGATGCTGACGATCGTTTCCTCATAGCTCATGCTGTCCGAGTCGAACGTGTAGTTGAACCGGCCGCACTCGGGGTGCCAGGCGTCGAGCTGCTGCTGCACGCCCCAGATCTGTGCAATGTCCACCTCGAGGCCCAGATCCCGGCCACCGATCTTCGGGTCGGCCGACACGGCCGCGATGATGTCGATCAGCCTCGACGTGGGCGCGATCGCGCCGAGCGCATGCCGCCCTGTCGCATCGAACGAGCCAGAGAACACTTTCCCGTCGAATACCGGCAGTTTGCGCGAGGCGATGCAGTTCAGCTGCCGCGACTTCACCGCGGTCGCGCGCGACGTCGCCTGCGTGACCGTGTGGATCGTCGTCTTGTTGCCGAACTCCGTCTTGGCGACCGGGCTTGCGCTATACAGGTCGCCCCACTTGATCTCGTCCTGCACGGTTCCCTCGAAGTCGAAATCGTACGGCGTCAATCGACGCATCCTGACCCGGGCCGGGCCGACCCACGCGGTCGAGTGCTCGATCGTGTCCGCATACTCCTCCGTGGTAGCGCCGCTCAGCGCGCCGCTGGCGATCTCGACCTGTCCGGTCGGTACCAGGTCCTGCGTGAGCCGCTCGATCTCGACCTTGAACGCGACCGTAGCGGTCATCTTCCCGCCGTTGTCCTTGAACAGTCCGTTCGGTGCAACGACGTTGCACCACACCTGCGTGCGGTCGACAGCAGGCAACGTGACCCAGTCAGTATTTGTATCGGTCGCTTCGGACGCCAAAGAGATGGTGGCGTGCACGCCGGACGCTGATTTTGTCCACTGCTTGCTGACCACGACATAGCCGTCTCCAACGTCCGCGACTTCAAAGGTCCCGTTGTAATTGAACGTATTGGAGCCGGACACTGAACCGGAGATCACGATGCTGTCGCCTGGCTGAAGAACAGCATTGAAGTTCGGCTTTTTCTCAACCTGCGTAATTATTCCTTCTTCGCCATTGAAGTTGTAAGTCCCGCTTGCGGCCAGCTGCACCTGGTTATCTGCACGCAGCGTGATCCCATCGACCTCGATCGCACGCGACACCGTGAGGACGCCATCGATGATGCCGTCACCGACCTGCAGCTGCGGCGGATGGCCACTGTTCGGCGACGTGAACGGCGCGTACACCGAAGCGCTCGCGCCGGCGATATCGGCGATCAGGGTGTCGCCGTCACGCAATTCGCTGATGTCGTAGTAGCCGCGGCCGACGCAGTAGTAGCCGTACTCGAATTTCTTGTTGCCGATGTACTTGGTGTAGGTCGGCATCATCAATGACGGAATGGCCTTGACCGTGCCGTAGATGTCTTCGACCCGCTCGAGCAGACGCACCTTGTTCTCGCGGCTGGTGAGCGCGTTGTTCGGGCTCTGCTGCGTGCGATTGACATTTCCCGGCATAACCGGCTTCGGCATCAAGATCACAGCCGCAACCGCCACCACCGCCATTACTACGTAGAAGATGGTCGTCGCGTCGCCGGGGCTCTGCAGGATCACATACTCCGGAGCGTCACCGGCGAGGATCGTCTTCACGTCCTGGCTGATCTCATTCGCTGCGCAGGGCTCGCCCGCGAAGATCTGGACGGTGACCGCCGGCGCCTCGCCGTAGTGGTCGAGCAGCCACTGGGCCAGGCTCGACGCCTCGAATACGCGCGGCGCGACCGGCGCGAACGGATGCTCGTACAGTCGGATCCGCGTCATGCCGGCTTCCTCCAGAACTCGACCAGTTCGTAGGCATCGCGGATCACCGACATCTCCTGGTACTGCCCGCCGCTGTCGAGCATGTGCAGCACCCGGCCCTGGTAGTAGATGCCGCAATGGTGCAGGCCAGTGCGCATGGTCTTGCCCAGCAGGACCACGCAGTAGTCGACCGGCTCGTCGATCTGCGCAAAACCGTGCGCGGACTTGTGCAGCGCGATGCGGAAGGCGCTCGCGATCGCGCGGATCGAAGCGTTCACGGTCTTGTAGTCGGTGACGGTGTCCGCGAGCTCGTTTGTGTAGACGTCTGCAATCAGCGTCCAGCACGGAGGCGACGGGTACTGCCGCCCCAGGTAATCGTTCACATTCATAGAAATCCTCGCAACATGGGTATTTCCTTGGGAGCGTAGAGCTCCCCGGTGCGCGACATGTTCAGCCGCGGCGACACGGCGCTGATGTGCGCCGCGCCGATCACATACGAGATGCTCTCGGCCTGCAGCACCGCCGTGGCCTGCGCTTCGTCCAGGTCGTCGCTCAGGAATTCGCGGTAGACCACGCGGATTTTCTCGGCGGTGGCAACCGGGATCCGGTCCAACTGCTCGCGGAACTCGTCCTCGATGTCGACCAAACCGAGCCTGATATCGAACTTCTGGTCGAGGTGGCCCTCGCTGCCGGCCAGCTTGATCTCGATGTTGCAGGGCTCCATATCGACCAGTACGCCGTCGACGCGAGTCTGCCCCGGGTAGGGCTCGCGCCACAGGTGGTAGGTCTTGCTCAGCGCCGAGTGGCTGATCTGCAGCGTCTGGATCGGCCAGATGCGCTGCGGCGCCGACGCGAGGAAGACCCGCAGCCGTGCTTCCAGGTCAAGGCTCATTAGAACTCCAGTACGTTTGTATCGGCCGTGCTGAATCGCGCAATACGAGCCAGCAGTTCGCTGGTCGACACGCCACCCATCATGTTGTGCAGATCGATCATTGCCTGCGCATCGGCCGCCGTGAACGAGTACGCCTTACTTTCGGCCTCGACGATGAACGAGACAACGGTTGCGGTGCCGCCAGTGCGCGACGTCGAGTAGCTGCCGGGGATAATGGTCGCCGCGTGGACATCGGCCCCGGAGCCGCTGTCGAGGCGCATGTCGAAGGTGCGCGCGCCCTTGTTGATGACGCGGTGGTACCAGACCGTCCAGATCGCGAACTTCTCGGGAGGCAAGACCAGCGTGCATGAGAACTGCTGCGGCCCGCGGTCCCACTCGAGGCCATTGCCTGCCACACCGCCGCTGACGTCGTCGCGCATCACGCCGCCCGGCCCACCGAAGCTGTAGGCCGAGATCGCCGGCACGAAGCCGGCCGGCATCGCGTCCGCGCTCAGGCCGTAGGCTGCGACCTCGTCGGCGCTGAGCCGGTAGGCGGCGTTGTCGCACTCGACGGCAAACCCGACCGAATACTCGCCGGAGACCATCGCCGCCTCGTATGAGTCGGGAACCAGGTTGACCCGGTGCGGCGACACGCCCAGCCCGCTGTCGAGCCGCATCTCGAACGGCAGCGCGCCCTTCTTGATGATGTGGTGGTAGAACGCCGACCAGATGGAAAACAGCTCCCGGTTCAGGTTCATGCGCACGTCGAAACGGTCGCGCCCGCGCGCCCAGTCCAGGCGGTAGCGCGCGGCGCCGCCGGCAACTTCCGTCCGGATGACGCCGCCCGGGCCGGTACCGGAATAGGCCGAGACGCCGGGCACGAGGCCCAGCGGCATAATCGGAATTGTCATCGTGTCCTCGGCACATTGAAGTTGCGGGCCAGGCCACGCGAGACCTTGCTGTTCGGATCGCCGAACTGGGCGGCGGTGGCCGCAACCGATTCCTGGATGATCAGGGCGCGCTCGGTCGCACTGATGCGCTGCTCGACCACGCTGTCGATTCGCCCGGTGGTCTGGTTCACGATCGTCAGTTTCATATTGCCGCCACCAGCTGCGCCGCCGTTGGCGGCCAGGCCGCGGATGACCTCGGCCTGCGCCTTCGGCAGCACCATTTCCTTCTCGTGCAGCTGGGTCACCGGATTCACGCCGGCCGGGATGTCGTAACCGCCTTCGGCTGATGCGATGGCCGTGCCAGCGACGATGCCTGCCGTGGCGTAACCCATCACGCGCGTTGCCGTGGCATAGGCGGCGCCGGCGGCAATGCCGGCCGCGAGAATCGCAGGGCCTGCCGGGCCAGACACTGCCGCTGTCGCACCAGCCGCCGCGATCATGCCAGCCTGTGCTGCAGCAGCAGCGACTTCGGTGTTCACGATGATGGTCGCTACCTGGATTGCTTTCTGCGCCCAGAACATCGCCTTGCCAAGCGCCGTCTGTTCCATTCCTGCAGCCTTGAGTGCGTCATACAGCTGTCCAGCGGACGACTGCGCAATGTTGAGCAGGTTCTGCGCCGCCGACAGCTGCATATCGGCCTGCACCTGAGCGTGACGCTGGTTCTCGGCTTCGATCAATGCGTTTGCCTGAGTGACGTTCTCGAGCCGCGCATCATGGAACGTGCGCAACTGGTCAAGGCGGGTTTGATGCTGCGCCTGCTCGAACTGGACATCGGTCATCAAGCTCTGTCGGATTTGCTCAACATCACTCGCATTCCTCGCCTGAGCTTGAAACGCCTCCTCTTGCGCCTTCTTTTGCGCTTCGGCGAGCGCGTTTTGCGCCTGGGTTGCGGCATCCATCTTGTCGATGTCCTGCTGGATCGCAACAGCCTTTTCTGCAAGTACCGCAGGGGTCTTGCTTTGATTAAGCTGGTACTCGAGCAAAGCAGCACCGGCCAATCCATAAGTGTCTCGTTGTTCACGCAGCCTTGCGATCAGCTTCTCCGTTTCCTGGATTGCCGTCGCCTCATCATTCTCGCCCGTCTTTTTGGGCTTCTGCACCTTATCGGCAAACGATTCACGAACACGTTTTTCTATTTCAGGAGGTATGACGCCATCCTTGAAGGTCGCGCGTATTTCCTTGAGTTTTGCCTCCAGCTTCTCCGCCTTGGTCGCGTACTCCGCAAGCCACTTATCGGTAGCCGCCTTTTCGTCAAGCGCGTTCGATTTCCCTTTTTCCAGATTGATGACTTGGAGTTTCGATTTCAGACTGTCGAGCTGCTCGGTCAAATTGATGACCGCGAGCGCGCGCATTGACTCAGACCGCCCTGCATAGCGTTCGGTGCCGGCATTTGCCTCGTCGATCTCCTTTTGAATGGCTGCTGCCGCCCCGGATGCTTCGCTGTCCTGTTTCGCCAACTCAGGGTTGGTTTTAGCCAGGGCATTACGCTCGCGCAGTTTCTTTATCTGGTTGTCCAGGTCGTTGAGAATGTCGATCGTGCTTTTCTCGACCGCACCTTTCGCTTTGTCTTGAGATTCCTTCGCGGAATTCCCCCAATACAGCCACGCCGCCGCACCCACGCCGAGGATGGTCGTGATTGCGCCGATCGGCCCGCCCAGCAATGCTATTGCCGAGCGGGCCACCCCCGCCGCGCTGGCGCCGGCGATTGTCGTAGCGTTCAGCCCGGCCTGCGCGGCAGTTGCTGCAGTGGTCGCAGCCGTCAGCTGCGTCTGCGCTACTGCTTGGGCACGCCCCAGCGCTGCCAGCTCCGCCATCGCCACCGCACGAGATTGCATCGCTAAGGTGCTTGCAGCGTCCGATGCCGCCGATTGGATGACTGCATTCGTACGGGCCAACGTAGCCAGCGCCTCAGCGCGCAATTCTGCGATAAGTGCAGCCTTTGTCGCAGCCTGTACAACTTGCGCCTCAGTGCTAGCCACATCAGCCTGGGCCGAAGCAATGGTCGCCGCGCGCGTTGCAATCAGCGCCGTTGCCTTGGTATGGAGCGACGAAGCGATGAGCAATGCCCATTCGCTCACCTTGTACACCAAGAGCCCGCCGGCAGCTGCTGACAGCGTATCGAGGTTCTTTGCGACTGTGGTGATGGTCCCGGCCATTGCCTGGCCTGCTCCACTCGCCTTACTCGACTCGCCAACGAACTTCATTGCTTCATTGTTGAGTGTTGTAAATGCTTGTGCAACAGTCGTCTCCATGTCCTGCGACCTTACCGTCAGACTGTCAACGTCCTTTAAAAAGGCGGAGAAGAACTCCTTCGAGGTCAGTTCGCCATCAAGCATCCGCTGGCGGAGCCTGCCGAGATCGCCATCTACGCCCTGAATATTGCGAGCGACAGCACGTAGAATTTCTGGCGCGACGTCGTTGATCGAGTTGTATTCCTCAGCTTGGATCTTCGCGTTCGACATCGCCTGCGATAACTGCTGCAGAGCACCTGCTGCGTCTGCCGTGCCGGAACCGCTGACGCGCACCGCTGCCGTTACGCCATCGGTAAACTTGATCATCTCTTTTTGCGATGCGCCGAGCGCATCGGACGACTGAGCCAATCGGATATAGAGAGCGGTGGTTTCGCTTATCCCTGATTTGTTGCGTTGTGCGATATCGAACAGGTTCCCTTGGACAGCTGCAAGCTGCTGACTAGAATCGGTGACTAGCTTGATACGGTTTTCGATACTGGTCCATCCGTCGGAGTACTCCACAAGCTTCTGTACGGAAAGCCCAGACATGACCCCTGTGACAGCACCAGAGACAAAGTTTGCCGTGGTTTGAAGGCTGCGCATGGCACGGTCGGTCTGCGCGCTTGCCCGCTCCATTCGGCCCATTGTTTGCTCAGTTTGCTGGGCCGCGCGCCCCATGTCACGCTGAAATTCGGAGATATTCGCTTCTAAATCTACAACCAATTGTCCGAGGCTTGCCATGTTTTTCCATTAATAGCGCGCAGGGCGCAAGGTATTCGAGTTGAGCTAGAATGCGTTTCCAGTTAACAACACTCATAACCATGAAAACTACTTCTTCGCTCGTTGCCGTCGTGCTGGCCGCATTGGCTGGATGCGCCCCCCACTCGTCAAACCTTAAGATTGGGAACGACCAGTCGTACGTCAGCCTCGCGGATCAGAGAGACGCAATTCAGAAGGTTATTGAGTACCCTTCGATTCCGCCTGGCGCAAAAGTCCTCGGTGAAATTGATGCTGGACGCTGCCACCGAGTTGCCGGCACGACAGAACCGTCCGAGGCTGTTGTGCTTATCGATTTAAAAATCACCGCTTATGCCCGCGGCGCAGATGGGATTGCGGACATTAGCTTCGACAAACAATCTGGTTTGACCTCGAATTGTTGGAGCGTTATCACTGGACGGGCTACGATCTTTTCAAATGCCGCTCAATGAAAAGACTCATTGAGGCGGCATGCCGAATATCTTTGCCCGAATGAGATTCGATTGTGCGACCGGATCGTCCAGCAATTCGGGTTCGGTTTCCACTGGGACGTTGGATTCTCGCCAGTGAATGAAATCGTCCGGCCGGTAAGGCTCAGGCCGCACCTTCGGATCACGGTTCAGGTTCGCATGGAGCGATGTTGCCACCCCATGCCGCATATCCGCCACGAGGTCGCCGAAAGGCTCGAGCTGGTAGAAGGCCTGCCATTCGGTGAATTCGGCAGACGAGATCTGCATCTGCGCCTGCCGCACCGACATGCCCAGCTCCTTGGCTAGGCGGAACCAGAATCGTCGCTCTGGCCGCTCGCGGAGTTTTTTTCGGCCTCCTGCACGGCCGCACTGCCCAGGCCATTCAGGCGCATCGCCACCGCCGCCGGTGCGTCCAGCGACGCGGCGCTCTTCTCCTGCAGCGCTTCCATGTCTTCCATCGTAAACAGGCGGGCGCCGGTCTCGTCGATGCAAGTGGCCACCAGCAGCGCGGCCGAGAACTTGCCGACGGGGATGCCGCCGGATTCGGACGCGATGGCTGCGCGGAACTCGTCGCGCTCGGCGCCAGTCATGACGCGCACACGCACCGAGCCGCCCCAGGCCGGCACTTCCACGTCCTCGTGCTTCAGGTCTTCGGCGCCGAGGATGGCCGATTTGTTGAGCAGGCCCATGATCAGCTCCAGGTAACCGGACCGGAGATCCGCGTATCGACCTTGCCCTTCATGACCGTGTTGACCGCGCCCGAAGTCGGGATGGTCTTCACCAGCGCGCTGAAGGTGGCGACGCTGCCGTCCGGCAGGGTCAGCTTGAAGCCGGTGATGGCGCCGCTCGCGCGTGCCGCCCGCAGGGCGATCTGGCCATTGTCGGTTTTGAGGACCTTGATCTCGAAGCCGAACTTGCCCTCGTCCTTGATGCCCGAGATGAATTCCTTCGCCGTCGAGTCGAGGTCGGTGGTGTCGAGCTCGTCGGCGGCGCCGTCGAAGCCGTCGAAGGACTGCAGGCCCTTGACCTGGGTGTAGGTGTCCGGCACCGCGCTGCCGCCGGAGGTATAGGTAAGGCCGGTGGTGTCGACGTCCAGCAGCGCGTAGCTGTTCGGGGTCACGTTCGAGATCACGCGTTTCTTGCCATTCAGGACCGACATGGTGCCGACGATCCCGTCGATCGCCAGCACGGTACCGTTGCTGAAGCCATGGGCATTGCTGGTCACGATCGCGGGAAAGCCCGCCGTGATCCCGCTGATGTTCTTCGCGCTGCCGGTGCCGGTGGCGATGTGCAGCGTGCTGCCTTGTGCGGAAATACCGCTCATCTGTAACTCCTTGGAATGGGGCCGCAAAGCGGCAATGTTGGAAACTGCTCTGGTTCAGTCGCTGAGGCTGAGCCTGTCGGTGCAGTAGTGAATCTTGTAGCGCGCCGTGACCATGCAGGCCTGGCCGTCAGCGTTCGCGAACACCGGCGCATTGGTGCCGGTCTCCTCGATCAGGACCAGGCCGGGTGCCGAGAACTGCATGATGGCCGGGTGGGCAACCTCCATGACCTCGTCGGCATCGCGGTCGGGCGTGTCGCCGCGGGAGACGACGCTGACGAGGATCTCGCAGCGGCGCTCGGTGTCGTCACCGAGGCTGTTCTCGACGTCCTCGGCACCTCGGTGCACGACCAACGCGGGGCTTTCGTCGCGCCGGAAGGCTGTCAGCATGGACCGGTGCACGCCCGCCGGGAAGGCAGGGATGGCGGCCAGCATGCCGATCAGGCCCTCGATGTAGGTTTCGCGTAGCGTCATGCCAGCCTCTCCAGGATGGCGACGTAGAAGCTGCCGTCCGCCTTGGCGGTCGGCGTCTGCTGCACCTTGTAGTCGACGCCGAGGATGCGCACTACGTCGCCGCGCTTGAGCTCGACATCGGCGACCTGGTACTCGATGCTGTAGTCAGTGGTGTGCACCATGCCGTCGAGCACCACCTTGTCGGGGCGGTTGAAGCCGACATCGAACGAGACCGCCACGCCGTGCGGCGGCTGGTGGATCGCCACGTCGAGCATGCCGGCGCTCCGGAAGGCCGGCCAGAAAACATCGGCGCCAAAGCCCATCAGCTGATGACGGCGTCGATCTTGATCTGCACCGTCGCCGCGCCGGCGGTCTTGGCCTCGACGGCCACGCCGACGCGCGTATTGCCCGTCGCAGTCGTGGTCAGCCGCTTGTTCGTGCTGTCCCAGTACAGGATCGCGCCTTGCGCGGCGGTGTCAGTCGACAGGGCCGGCAGCTCGAAGACGCCATAGGTCTGGAACTCGCCCGATTCGCCGGCGGCGACATTCGAGACGGCCACGCCGAAGATCTTGCCGACCAGCATAGCTTGGCCGGCGCTGATTGCGGCTGCGACGGCCAGCGACAGCGTGCCGCCTTTCTGGATGAAGTTTTGCATGCGATAGCTCTTTCAGTAGAGATTGGGATGTAGAAGCGCCGCACGCATGCGGCGCCGGTATTGCATCAGGCGCCAAGCGCTTACGCGCCTGGGTTCTTCCACAGGCCGCGCCAATCGATCGGTGCCGCAGCGAAGGCATGGCGCGCCTTGATCTGCAGGCCGTCGACTTCGAAGCCCTGACGCTGTTCGGTGTACAGGCCTTCTTCGCCTTCCAGGTAGGCGTACTCGACCGTGTCGACCAAGGTTGGCTCGGCCGACATGAACCAGTTCCGGCCCTGGATGCGAGCCTCCACAACCACCTCGAGCGAGGTGTTGTAATTCGGGTTCACGTCGCCGGCCTTGGCAGCGACAAACGAAGCCGAGGTGTATTTGTTGGCCAGCGTTTCCAGGTCGGGGCCGACGATCAGGAACGAGGGCGTCAGGTTCAGTACGCGCCCCTTCATACCCTTCTGCTTGCGCATGGCCGCGCGAGCTTCGCCGAGCGTGTCTTCGTCGATATCGGCGCCGGTAGCCGCCATGTTGCCGTGGTCGGCATGAAACAGCGATTTACCGTCCGACATCTTCTGCGCACCGGTCAGCACGCCGTACACGATGTCGCTCTCGATGGCAGCTGCTTCAGCTGCAAGGGAGGTCGGAATGCGATCGAAGGCGCCCAGGTCGTCGTTGACGATCGATTCCCAGGTGATCGAGACGATGCCGCCGAACTTCGACAGTGCGTATTTCTCAGCGCCTTCACCGAAGCTCAGCGCCTTGTACTCGCCGCCTTCCTTGATCTGCTTGAAGGCCGACGATTCCGACAGCTGGGTGCGCGCCACCTGACGGAAGTCTGGTGCCGTGGTCGGGCGGGCCCAGGCCGTGAAGGTGCGCGACTGCTGCAGGTAGGCTGCACGCAGCGTACGGTTGACGGTGCCGGCCAGGATCGCCGGGAAGTCCGAGTTCGACGACATGCCGGCACGGCCGCGCATATCGCTGTCCAGGTTCAATGCCAGGACCGCAATTTCGCGACGGCTCAGGCCACGCACATTGCCGCCGGCGGCCTCGATGCAGGCACGCGCCATGTCGATCATGTTGAAGCCGCGGTACTGGCGCGCGGCCTCGACGCGGTCGGTGTGCTTGCGCACCTCGCTGTTCGGATTGCAGCGCAGGGCGATGGCGTCGCTGATGGCGGCGCGGCGCACATCCGTTTCGTCCGAGACGGTGCGGATATCCGCAGCGCTGCGCGTCGGGGTCGCGGCGTCGCGCCTGGCCTTCTCGCGCAGCACTGCCATGCCGGCGTCGGCTGCGGTCATGTCGGACCGGGCGATCAGCTGGTCGGCATAGGCCGCGTCCAGGCCGCCCAGGCTGACGGCTTCGCGAATGCCGGCTTGACGCTCGGCTTCGGCGCGCGCGCCCTCGGCGCGGGCCTGGTCCAGGGCGCGCTGGTCGATCTGCGGAGCGGCCTGATGTGGCGCCGCCGGCGTGGTGTTTTCACCTGCCATGGTGTTGTCCTTTCGGGTTGTGGTGCCGGCGGCTGCCGGCGGGTGGTTGGAATCGATACTGCGGGTTGTGAAGATGCAGGGGCTCAACCGGCCCTCCGGCATCTTCGGCGGTGGCTGGTCGATGCTGCGTACGCCCGCGTCGGTATCGGCGCCGATCGGGACCAGGGATACTTCATTCGGCTCCCAATCGATCGCCATATAGGTCCATGCGTCACCGGGATTGGTGGGCGGGATCCGTTCGAAGGCATGCACGGTGTAGCCCACAGAGACATTGCCAATGATCTTGTCGACCACGTCCTGGTAGACCGGCTCGACTTCCGCGCGCTTGGAGAACTCGGCCGAGGCGAGACCCTGGCCGTCCCGCAAGTCGGCAGTGCGGATCACGCCCAGCACACTGCTGAGGTCCCAGCGGCTGTGCGTATTGAGCAGCGGCGCCCGGCCGGACTGCATCCGTCCCATGCGCACGTGGGCCGGATCCATGCTCAGCACTTCGTTGTAGTAGCGCTCGGCGTACCAGTCGTAGCGCAGCACGCCGGCCCCGGTGCTCCACACCAGGTCGACCGTGCGGGTCTCGGCATTGACCGCCGTGACCGGCGCTTCGCGCGCCATCATCGGCAGCTGCTGGATCTGCTGCTGTTGTTCAGGTTGCGGCATTGCTTACCTCAAAAAAGAAAAGCCCCGCCAGGCTTGCACCTGCGGGGCTGGGTGATGGAAGGCGGCCTCAGTCGGCGCCGATGATCTTTGCCGTCGTCGCAGCATCAAGAAGCTTGGAAGAAACAGCCGCGTCAGAATCGACCACGATGCCCAGCGCCTTGAGCTGTTCGCGCTCGGCGGCGATCTCCTTGCGGACCTCGTCGGGATCGTCACCAGCCTCGCGGATCGAGGCCGATGCCGACTTCAACCCACCACGGATCGCTTCCTTCTCGGCCATTACGTCCTTGAGCGGGTCGACCCACTGCAGCTTCGGCATGTTCCACACAAACGGCTGGACGGGTTTCTTCGTCCGCCCTGCCAGCAGCGCAACCTGCTGGAAGCGGCGCGCGATCGGCGCAAGCACCATCGGCTTTAACGCCAGCCACTGCTCGGCCTTGATCATCTGGCGAAACTCCACCAGGCCGGCGCGATAGCTGCTGTAGTTGAAGCTGGACAGGTCGCCCGTCATCTGCGAGTACATGACGCCGGCGCCGGCGGCAATCGCCTGCAGCTGCGTCCTGGTGTATTCGCCGTAGCCTCCGCTGGACGACGGGTTGCCGAACTCGACCCCCTCGGCGTTCGACAGGTACTTGATCATGCCCGGCGCGACCTTCTCGTTCACCGGTCCCTGCTGCTGCGCGCTGGCCTCGCCCAGCCGGGCGGTCGTGTTGTCCGTGCGGACGAACGCCACGAAACAAGCCTCGATCTTCTTGCGCACCAGTTCGGCCTGCTCGTAGTCCGCCAGGTCCCGCATCCGCAGCAGCGACACCGCCAGCTCCGGCATGCCGCGCACCTGCGTGGGGCGCCGCTTGCGGTAGTAGTGCTGGATCTCGGATGCCGGCACCCGTTTGCTTTCCAGCGAATTGAGCCGAAATGTGGCCACCTCGCCGGGATGCACCGGATACAGCCAGTAGGCAACGCGCTGGCCGAGCAGGTTGTACTCGACGCCGGTGATCGCGAAGTTGCCGTTCGCGAGCGGCCCATTCTTGGTGCTGTCGATGTGGTCCGGCTCGAGCACCTGCAGCTGCAGTGGAACGGCCAGGCCATCCTCGGGCAAGCGCTGGCGGAAGCGGAACAGGACCTCTCCACTCTCGCGCCGTGTCCGGACACCCAACTCGATCAGCCCGGCGAAGTCCAGCTGGCCATCCGCATCGCAGTACTCGCACCAGTCGTTCCACAGCACTTGGTCATGCGCCTTCGCTGTGATGCCGTCCCCTACCGTGTTGGCTACCAGGCTGTCGAGCGCCCGGGTGGCATACTCGTTGTTGCGCACAACGTCGCGGCAACGGTTACGCACACGGACCAGCGAGGGACCGATCTCGGCATTGGCACTGCCGCCGCCAGCAACCCAGCCACTCGTACGGCGTCCGACCTTGGCGGCGTCGTATCCGCGCACATGTTCGAGCGCCATGCGCGCCTGCGCGCGCCGGACACCGGCCAGCGGGTTGAAGTAGCTGACCATCTCATCGATCAGGTTCATGTCAGTCCCGGCTGAAGGTGGCCAGCGATGCGGGTCCGCGGTTGGACAGCGGCGATGCTCGCAGCTGCCCCGACGCAATCAGCTCGGATCGCACGATGTCGCGGGCCTGCATGAGCTCGCCCACGCTGCGGTAGGTCACGCTTTTGCCGTCATAGTTGACAGACAGCTGGCCGGATGCGATCGCAGCCTCGAGCGCGTTGAGTTGGGTAAGTGAAAATGCCATAGTCAGTCCAGCCAGTTGTCAGTGCCCGAGAGCCAGTCGCTCTCGGACGGTTGTTCCATTTGCGCCACCGGTTCTGGTGGTCGCGCTTCTACAACAGCTACGGGCGCCGGCGCCGGCGACGCCGGTTCCGGCGTCTCGGCCGGCGGCGCAGCCTCGGCCGCCGACGCGCTCGGCGCCCGGAACAGGTCGCCATTGACCGGCTCGATCAGGCTCTCCAGCTGCGTCCATTCGGCGTCCCGCATCGTGTCCAGGCGCAGCAGCGGGTGATACGCCGCGGCGAACGCGTACACGAACAAGTCGATCACCTCGTTGCGGCGGCCGGGCAGCTTGCGCCACTGGGCCTTGCCGGCGTCGTACACCTCGGCGGTCAGCTGCTCGAAGTAATCGTCAGCCAAGCCGGTCGGGAAGTGGATGAACCGGTCCGCCGGCACAGCCTCTTCGTCGGAGGCGATGTAGTTGAACAGCAGCGATTTCGCAGTGTCCGTGCCGACGTGCCACAGCTGCACGCCGCCCTTGATGGTCCGGCCTTTGTGGTTCACGTCCATACTCACCGGGCGGCCGATGATCGGCTTGCCGGCTTGCGACGCGCCCTTCACTGCGAATACCCCTGCATGCCGGTACATCCTGGCGTAGTGGTAGACCTCGTGCGTGTGGTGGCCGCCGGAGTCGATTGCACACGTCTGCACGCGCATCGACACGCCGAAGCTGTTCACCAGCGGGCGTTCGCGCAGCGCCGTCAGGCGCGTCCATACCTCGTCCTTGGCAGGGTCGCCATCGATGATGTTGTAGTCGATCACCCAGTGCTTCTTGTTGCGTCCGAAGCCGAGGATCTTGTACTCGAGGCGGTTGCCCTGCACGTCGACCGACATGACCAGGGCGAGACAGCCTTGCGGTATCGAACGCAGTCCGTAGTCCTCGCGCCGCTTGCCGATCTCCGCGCTCTTGAGCTGGCCGCTCAGGTCTTCCCAGCATTCGGCCAGTTCGTTGTTGATGAAAGCCTTGAGCGCGACCGGGTCGTTCTTGGCCGCCACGAAGTCCGCAGCCATCTCGGTCCAGGGCCGCCAGCCCAGCGGCGCATACAGCGACGGCAGGTGGAAGCTCGCCACGCCCGGTTCGCCCTTGGCGGTCGGTTGCCAAAAGGCGCCCTGGTAGCCGCTTGTTTTCCATTCGGCCTCGGTGCTGAGCACGTCGCAGTGCTCGCACAGGTAGCGCGCCTTCTCAGGCTCGCCCTCCGGCCACTTCATCTGGCCCCACTTGAAGAACTGGCGCGCGCCGCAGTCCGGGCACGCGACCATGTACTTCTGCTGGTCACCGCGCAGGTAATTGCGGTCGATCGGCGAGCTGCCGACGATCGTCGGTGTGCTGTTGCCAAAGATGCGCGCCTTGCGCCCGAAGTTGCTGGTCCGCTTCTTCGCCAGCGTCTCCGGCGCGCCCTGGTTGCCGATGTCGCCGGCGTACTCGTCCATCTCCTCGAGCAGCACGTAGCGCATGGTCGACGACTTCAGGCCGCCAGGCCTGTTCGCGCCGATGATCTGCAGGAAGCCGCCGGGGAACTTCTTCCGGCGCTGCGTGTTGTCGGAGCCCTTGACCTCCTTGTCCCGGATCCGCTTCTTCAGCTCGTGCGTCGAATCGCGCATCGGCTCGAAACGCGACAGGTTCCACTTCTCGCCGTCCTCGACGGTGGCGAACACCGCCAGGATGTTGCCGGCCGCCGACGTGATCGCGTGGCCGATGAAGTTCTCGCCCAGGGCGGAGCCTCCGAGCTGGTGCCCCTTCTTCAGGTAAACCTCACGGTAGGGGCTGTCGGGCGACAGCGCATCCATGATGCCGACCAAGTAGGGCGTGCGGCTGTTGCGCCACGGGCCCGGCTCTGGCGTATCGGGCGGGAGCACCCGGTACTGCTCCGCCCATTCCGCGATCGGTATCCGGTTGTCCGGCTTGATCGCATCGCTGAGCGAGCGGATGAATTCGTCGACTGCTCCCATTTAGTCGTCCTGGTCCTGCAGCAGCTTGCCGACATCAATGCCGGCCAGCGCAGCCGAGAGCGCCGCATCCATGATGCGCTCGCACTCGTGCGGATCGGTCAGCGCCGCCAGCTGATCCTTCAATCGGGTCGGCACGTTGAGTACCGAATCACGGATGCCACGGAAGGTCGTGAACGCAATGCGCTTCGCCTCCTCCACCGGGATCAGTTCGCCGGCCAGCTGCTCGTACTCGAGCTTCTGTTTCAGTGCGCTGTACTTTTCGCGGTCCGCACGGTGCGCGCGGTAGTCGCGGGTTGTGCTGTCGCCCTCGGGCTCAGGCTCGCCGTCTGCACCGTCGTCGAAATCGGGTTCGACGCCCGTGCCGCTCTCGGCCGGCGCCGGCGCGACCGGGCGTTTCGCCGGCTGTGTCATGCTGACGGCCGGGCGCTGCACGGCGTCGCTGTTGCGCCAATCGCGGTCGGCCTGGTCGGAGTCGATCTTCTTGTCGGCGGTGACCACGATGTGGCCGGCTTCGATCGCCTTCTGTACGGCGCGGAGCGTCACCCCGGCGTGGCGCGAGTACGCGCGATATCCCATTAAAGCCATGGTGACTACCTTCGTTGCTGACTACTGACTACTGACTACCCGCTGACTACCCTTTTAAAACTTTGTGACGGCGCAAACGTCGAGGTTCGAATTACCCGTGCGCCGGGGACCCCGGGAAGGACCCGGGAAAACGCCGAGGCTGGCACTCCGACACCGGCCCGGCTTGACGGCCGTGCTGATTAGGCTGCGGTGCCGGTGATCGCCGGCGCGAACGCGGCGATGCGCTCAGCCAGAATGCTCGAGTAGCCGCGCATGGCCTCCAGCTGGCGGCACAGGCGCATCTGTTCATCCCCGGGCAGATTGCCGAAGACCGAACCTTCTTCGTCCCGGGTTGAGATGAAGATCGCCAGCTTGTCGGCCTTCTCGTCCAGCTCGCGCCGCTCATCGATAACGCGCTGCTGGTGCGGTGGCAGAAGGCTGGTGGCGGCCGGTTTCGGAGCGTCCAGTGCAGCGCGCACAAAGCAGTCCTTCGCCTCCAGCAACTTGCGCATACCGACGGTCTTTTCGGGGCTGGCTGGCAGTTGCTGTTCGAGCAGCTTGGCCAGCTCGCCGATCGGTTTGCTGACGAGCTGTAGATGCGCCGGCAGATGGGCGAAGGCGAAATACTTAATGGTGGCAGTGCTCATGCTTCCCTTTCGAGTTTGTGCTGCGGTTATGCGCTGATGCGCGAATGAGGAACGCTGCCCAGCTATCAGCCAGCAGACGGGCGGGCGGTGCGCATCGCGTACTCGAGCGCGGACCGGAACTCCTCGGGCAGGCGGGCGCGGGCCACGTTCTCGACCACCTTTTCGAAGGGGACGCGCACGCGGTACTGCGGCTCGCCCTCGGTGAACACGAACACGGGGCGGACGCCCTCGCCGAAGCCGAAGTTCTTGCGCTGCCAGATGCCCTCTATACCGTCCAGGGCGCCGACGAAGTACTGTGCTGCCCGGCCGTTGCGCTGGCTGCGCCGGCTGTTGGTGCGGTTGGCCATGTAGCCCTGCTCGCCGAACGCCTGAAGCGCCGACAGGATCTGGACGATCTGGCCGCGCCGCACGTTGCCGTACGAGTCCAGCTGGGCGCCGGCGGCAGGGAGGGCGAACTGCCCGCTGCGCATCAGGCCCTTGCCGATCAGCGCGCGCTCGAAGCGCTTGGCGCTGCGCGCACCGCCGTGCATGCCGGGCGTGAGGAACTTGCTGGCTGGCGTGCCCTTGTAGGCGTCGTCCTTGAAGTAGACCCTCGCGGTAGGCTGCGCATCGGTTCGCTTGGCCGGCACCACGCGCAGGCTGTTCATTGCGTAGGGCGTCGGCCTGTCGAAGCGCTGCTGCATCACCTCCAGCACGCCGGTGCGCGCGCGCTGCGCGGTCCTGGTCAAAGCCAAGGCGACGGCGAAGGGCACATGCCGGCGCGCGGCGTCGTCCATGTTGCGCCGCAGCTGGGCCAGCTGGTCGGCCAGGGAAATGTTTGCCATATGAGTCCTTTGTGCAAACGTCTACACGCCTGCGGTGGTGTCGTCGCCCGCGCCTGGTGATGCACCTGCGAGGAGAGTCGGCCTTTGTTCGTCGACGACTGTGCCTGTTACACGCCACTGGGAGGCACGCTGGCGGCCTGACGCACTGCTGATACCCACAACTTCCGCGCCCGCAGCGTCCAGCGAACGCTTGAGGTCCGGGACATGTCGAACTACTATGGGCACGTGGAATAAAAAAGCCCGGCGGACCGGGCGAACGGAGACTGCATGTGTATCCCCCGCTATGCTGCGGATCGAGACAGGATCACCACCTTTCACCGTTGAGAATTGGTGCGCTTATCGTTCTCGCCCAACGCCGCCATGCCACGCAATGGCCGGAAAGGATTACAGCTCGACGCAGGCCCAGGTGAGGCGCAAGGCGCTGCAGGTCGCATCCCACCGCCGCGCATAGCAGCGGCAGACGCGATAGTTGCGGCGCCAGACACGCAGGCTTCGCATGAAGCGCTCGGCAAGTGGTCGTTGAAGACGTGGTTTCATACGCTTCCTTTGGTGACAGGTGGACTGGACCGAACAGGGGAACGCGAAAAGGCAGCGCAGAAATGCAAAAAGCCCGCTTGCGCGGGCCTTTGATGCAATTACTGCGAGTGTGGTGAAAATATATCCTGCTTGGAACACTTTCGTCAACGAAATCTTTAAAGCTAGAAATCTTCAGAGAGCATTGTCACACCTTGCTCCAGGAAGATTGGCTCCAGCCGCTCCATCGCCTTCCCTTCCAGCTTCCGCAGATGTTCCTTCATCGCCCTCGATGCCCGTAAGTACTGCGTATGGTTGCCGCCAAACTGCGAAGCCAGGTCACGTGAGCTGATATCGATCTTCTTGTGGTTGGCAAACATCCGACCCAGCATGCAATCGATAGCCAACGGCTTGATTCCACGGAACATCGGTGCCAGCCAATCGGAGAGACCCTTGATCGCTGCGATCCGCTCTGCCGAGAAGGCGTAGCGCCGCTGCATACGGGGCTTCTCGGTCGGGGGCAGCTGCCTGTCGCCCAGGTCGATATCCTCGTACTCGACCTGCCCATACTTGGCCTGCAGTACCCACTGCTCGACTTCCGGCAGCTTGGTGCGCACGGCCTGGGTGATCAGCGCGCACTGCGCCCGGATCTCAGTGTCGCGCAGGCCACCAAAGTTCACGGTCCCACTGCGCTCTCCACGCAGTTGGTCGAGCCAGTGACGCTGCTCGTTGTTCTCGAGCCGAATCGACTCCATCGCCCGGATCAGCGCCTTGCGAAACGGTGCATCGCCCGACGGCTCCTGTGCCATTACAAGAAAGGCCACATGCACCGCTTGCCCGGCGCTTTCGAAAATGCCCTGCTGTTGCTGTCCAAATTCCACCGCTGCTGCTCCCATTAACATCCCCTTTCAATCACGGGACGGTACTCCCCGTCCACATATCGCCATCGTTTGCCATCGCCATCCACTGCCACGGGATTGCCCCGCTCGTCTTTCAACACCCTCCAACCTCGCTTGCCCTTCGTTCCCACCGTATGCCCGTTCTCGCTGGCGTAGAACACCGGGCTGCCCCGCATTCCCGCCCTGATCTGCCTGTCTATCGACTCAGCCCCGAACGCCTCCCGTAGCCCGTCTATCCAGGCAGCCACGAACGGCATCTGCTCCCTCATGCTTCCTTTCGCCATCGAAATCCCGCCTTCCTTGTTTTTATTTCTTTTCGACAAACCCCCAACAGCCTCAACAGACCCTCAACACGTTTAACTCTTTGTTTTTATTCCTCTTATTGAGGGTATTGAGGCTATTGAGGGTTAAAACAAAATTGAACCGAACTTGTTGCACCGTTCTTTGGTCTTGGCTTGCCTTGCTTGACGCATCCGCGCACGCGTGGAGCCTCGAAAAACCCTCCATACTCTCAACACCCTCAACATTCCCTTATCGTTCAATTACTTACGCATGTGGACGGTTGCTCGGATGTGGACGGTTAAGCCTCCATATCGCCGCCGCCCCGATGTCGATAGGACTTCAGGTCCGCGTCAAACAGCGCGCAGGTGGTCTCGGCCCAGTCGCGCAGGGACTTGCCAGCCGGCTGCTCACCTACCAGGAACACGAAGCGCTGCTTCACCTTCTCGCCGTACTCGTACAGGATGGCCTTCTTGCGCAGCACGTTGCCGGCATAGCGCTCGACGGACGGACTGAACAACGTCAGCGAGGTGTACTTCGATTCGCCTGAGCGGTTGCACCACACCTGGAAGGCGTCGTACAGCTGCTGAACGCCGCAGGTGATGAATGGCAGGGGCAGCAGGCCGCGCGACCACTCGCGGTAGAAGCGCTCGGCCGGCGCCAGGCTCTTCTCGATGAGGTTGTCCTTGGCCTCGTTGTAGAGCGGCTTCGTGTGCTCGTTGAAGTCGCCCATGTCCAGCTCGTGCACCAGGAAGTGGTAGAAGGCCTCGATGCCGCCGGCCTCGATCTCCTTCCACACACCTTTGTAGAACTCCGCTCCCAAGGCCGGTGGCGTCCACACGACCAGGTAGCGACGGTCGGTCTTGTCCAGGGCGAGCGGCTGCAGCTCGTTCGACAGGAACACGAAGTTCATCTGGTTCGCCTCGCTGTGTTCCGGCAGGCCCTTCGGGTTGACGATCACGGTGTCGCCCGCCACCAGGTACTTGAGCTTGCCCTTCATCTGCTTGAGTTCGGCCCGGGTGACCACCTCGTCGGCGACCATGAACAGCTTCATCGAGGCCCAGTCGTTGAAGTTCGACTCCAGCTGGGCGTTGCCGATGACGTAGCCGTACTCGCCGTAGATGGCCTTGACCACCTTCTCGAAGAAGAAGTTCTTACCCGAGCCCTCGTCGCCGTGCATGATGATCGAGGTCTCCATCTTCGCGCCGGGGTTGCGCAGCGGGTAGGCCAGCCAGCGCAGGATCCACGTCTCGAGGTCCTCGTTGCCGTCGCACAGGTGCGACAGCAGCACGCGGATCTGCATGCAGTTGCCCTTCTTCGGCTTCATCTTCCAGCCGCTGAACAGGTTGACCGTCGCGGTCGGGCCGCTGGCGGCCGGGCTCGGCGTCTCGGTCGGGTCGAACACGATGTTCTTCTTCAGCACCCACTTGCGCGCCTCGCCGGACCAGAACTTCATCACGTCGTTGTTGGCCACGATGGTGCGCATCGCCGACACCTTCATCAGCATGCGCTGCCGGCAGTCCCACACCAGGTCCTCGCCGTAGATCAGAACGAAGTTCTCGAGCACGTCGTCGACGGCGTCCCAGTGCGCCTGGCCGTAGACCTTCTTCGGCTTTTCCTGTTTGCTTGCTTTCTCGGCGCCGCCCCCCTCCCCCGGCGCGGAGCGAACGCCGGGCGGTGCGCTGGCCGGTATCGTGTCTGCGCCTTCGTAGCTGCTGACGTCCGACTCCGCGTCAAATCGCGCCGCGATTTCCGCCGGCGGCTCGTCTGTCGCGCTCGCGCGCGGCTGCTCCGCACCAGGGGGGGCGGGGGAAGCCTCGTCGGTCAGGTCAGCCGGGGACGCAACGTCGGCTACGGCCGACGCCGGAGAGGGGGAGGGAGAACCGGTATTGCGCTGCTGCGCAGCGAGGAGGGAAGAACCGATCTGCGCTGCGACGACGTCGAGCCCTTCCTCGATCTGGAGGTCGTTGAAGTCGGTCAGCTTGCGATCGCCCCGGTCCGCGAACAGCGGCTTGGCGACGGACGCGTTGCCCACCGCCTTCGCAGCGGCGTGGCAGGCTGCGACGCCGGCATTCTTGTACGTGTACTGGCGCACGACCCGGCCGCGGCGCAAGTCGGCCTCGATGTACTCGATGCCCTGGGCGTCGGCGCGCCACCAGGCGGTGACCTCGACCGATTCCCCATCGTCGGCGGTAACGTGATGCGTGGCGCCGTCGATCGGCACGGTGGCCGAGACCTTGAATTCCTCGCGCAAGCGCTCGGTGAATCGTTGCGTCAACTGGTAATCGTCGTCCGAGAGAAAAAGCAGATGCGCCTCGGGGTAATCGCGCCGCAGCGACTTGGCCACGTTCATGATATTGCCCGCATTGAGGCCGACCGCTACCGGCAGGTCGTAGCCAGGCGCAACGCTGACCCGCGCACTGGCGCAAGTGGCGTAACCCTCGCCGACACCGATGACAGGCGCACCGTCGAGCGTGCCAAGGACGTGCATGACGCCGATCGCGTCCATGTCCTTGTTCAGCAGCTTCTCGCCGGCCGCGTCGATCTTCTGCAGCCCGGCCAGCTGGCCATCACGCACCAGGGGGATCAGCAGCTTGCCATCGGCGCTCACGCGCAGGCCTTCGGCCGGCACCTGCTTGCGCACCAGGTACGGATGCGATCCGGCATCGGGCGAGCCCTTCGACCACTGGTCGCGGGCGCGGTTGGCGGCCAGCCTGGCCGCGTTGTTGCGCTTCTCTTCCTCGGCCTTCGCCGCCGCACGTTGCTTGCGCGCGTACTCGGCCTTGTCGGCTTCGGAGAGCTCCTCGATGTCGACCGTCACCGGCACGGTATTGCGGTTCTCGCCCTGGAAGAAACCGAACGCGCCCGTGACCACGATGCGGCCCGAGCCGAGCGTCATTTCGCGCAGGATGTACCACGCCTTCTTTTCGGGGCCGAAGCGCTTGTACTTGCCATCGAGGATGGGATGGTTCGCCGGCAGCGGCGGCATCCCGTGCTCGGCCATATGTGCTACGACTTGACCAATGTTGCTCATCCTTGCGCAACCTCATCCACGGTGTTGATGCAGTGTTTGAACGGCACCCGCTCGTTGGCGCAAAGTGATGGAATAGCCCGGTAATCGAGCGCACCTTCGCGCAGCACAAAAACACGGGCGCGATTACGCTCAGACAGCGGGCGCATCGGAGGGGCATACATCGACGGCGTGATCGCCAGTTCGGCCGGCTCGAGGCCGCTCATCGTGGTCATGCGCCCTCCGCGCGGACTGGCGTGCCGTACACGCGCAGCGTCAGCGCGACCAGCTCGGACAGCACCTTGTGCAGCTTGTCGGCGTCGTCGCGCAGCAGCGCTTCCTCGCGGCGATCGATCTGTTCGTCCGCCGTGGCCAGGTTGAAGTCGCTCGAGAACTTGCCCAGCTCGGCGTACAGCTGGTTGAATTTCTTCAGCAGGTCCTCGTTCTCGACCTCGATCTCTGGCAGCTTGACGAAGGTGCCGCCGCTGAGCGCGGAGACTGCCTCGGCGAAGTGCGTGGTGCGGGAGAATTTCTGCATCTGCAGCGCGGTCTCGACCAGCACGCCCTGCCCCTTGCGCTCGTAAATTCGATTCTCCAGCGCGTCCCGGCTCATGCCCAGCGCGCCCGCCATGGCATCCCAGCCGCCAGGGAACTCCTTGATCATCGCGAGGCAAGATTTCCTAATATCCACAGTGAACCCCTTTATTTGTGGTTGTTGCAACAAGCTTGACCAAATACCATTCGTACAAGCTGGACACTCGTTTATTTCCTCACGGCAACTATGAGGACGAACGAAAGCATTCGTCCTGCTGTTACAGTCGCCCGTGAAAGTTTTGGAATTCAGTTACGGCTGCGTCGACTCACACGTCTTTTCGACAGCGGCGCATGGTATAGAACCTGGGATGAGCTCAGGCCAAATGCGCTGCCAGTCATCCGGTCGCAGTTCAGGCCGCGTGACCTCACCGTTGGTGGCACGCTCGATCTCCACGCACCGCTCTGGCGGAACCGGCCGCTTCGCGTTCGCCCACTGGTTAATCAACACTGGCGTGATGGCGAGCTTCGTCGCCAGTTCGCGCTGCGTGGTCCGGGTTTTGACGTAGTCGAGTAGGTTCATACGGACACTATAGCAATTTGCTTTTAACCCTGCAATAGCAATTTGCACATTCCAGACACTAGCGTTTTGCTATTAAATAGACAGATGGCAACTTCCAAAGAACTACGACTCCAAAACCTGCGCGCCCTCGTTGCAGAATTCAAAACGGCCGAGGCAGTGGCACAGATGGCCGATACAAACGCGATGTATCTCAGCCAAATCCTCAACGGCGCCAAGTCTTCCGCTGGTAATGCACGTGGCGTCGGTGACAAGCTGGCGCGCAAGCTGGAACAAGGGTGCGGGAAGGAAGTCGGATGGATGGATCGCCCCCATGACGCTGCCGTGCTGGCTGAGTCCATTCCTGGTGCAATGCCCGTACGTGCGATTTCGTCCGACGATCCGAGCCTGACGCAGATCCGAAAGGTCAAGCTTTACGTACAGGCTGGCATTACGGGCTTTCAAGTCGAGCCAGAGCATTACGACGGGGAGACCCAGGGAGTGCCGACCAAATGGATCTTAAAGGAAGGGTTGAGCCGTGATGCACTTCTCGCGATTACGGTCCGCGGCGAAAGCATGGAGCCAGCGCTCTATGAAGGTGACGTGATCGTAGTGAACACGCGCGACACAGCACTATCTGATGGCGCCGTGTACGTCGTGAATTACGAAGGCGAAGTCATTGTGAAGCGCCTGATGCGCGATGCCGGGCAATGGTGGCTAACTTCGGACAACGCTGACCAGCGAAAATACCATAGGAAGTTATGCAAGGGAACCGAGTGCATCTTGATCGGCAGAGTGATTCGCAAAGAAAGCACTCACATTTAGAAAAGCGACGGCACGCCCGGATGCCGCGATTGGAGAAAAGATGAAGATTGCTGTAATGCTAGGCTGCTTGGCTGTGATAAGCGGTTGCGCGAGCATGGTCCCGCCGGATCAGATGCCGATTACTGACGAGAAGCGGGAATTTACATTCGACTACGCTGTACCGGGGAAATCCCAACATGAGCTTTACCGATCGGCTCGCAACTACTTGGCGACCGCGTACAGGGACAGCAGGGCCGTGACACGTGTCGAAGATGAAACTGACGGGACGATCATCGGAAAAGGGATAGCGCCTTGGAACTTCACGACCGATTCGATGTTGCTCCCCTTCATACCGTGCGGCTCCAATTACGACGTGATATTCATTGCCAAGGAAGGTCGCGCACGCTTGCAATTAACTCTTCGTGAGGGCGTAACGCAGCCAGCCACGTGCGGATGGGCATTGCCACCGAAGCGAGATTATCCGCAGATCGTCCAACAGTTCAATGATATGTCGACGGGTCTTGAAAAGGCATTGAACGGCCAAGGCGCGGTCGACCAGCTACGCAACTTCTAAGGCGCTGCGGCACGCTTAGATGCCGGCCATTCGTTGTAAACACTATTGAAAGGGTGTAGCATATGATCAACCAGCCAACGTGGCCGACGCAGCCTCGCGAAGAAAGAAGCCACGTGCCGCGCCCTGTAGAACACAGGCCCCCGCCTCCACCACCGCCACCAAGCGACCGAAAATAGTCCATGAGCGAAACCGAATATCTCTGGAATCGAAGGTTCGACCTTCGCATGCGCGTGATAATGAACCGCATGTATTATCAAGAACGCCAGAGGATTTTCGAGTTTCGTGAAGGACTGGTGAAGGTTACCTCCCTCCTCGGCGCGTCGGCAGCATTCGCCAAGGTAGCGGACCCGCAAGTTGTGCAATGGTGCGCGGCAGTCATAACTGGAACCAGCGCTGCGTCCCTGGTTTTCGGCTTTGGCACCAAAGCACGCGATAGCGCTAAGCGAAGTTCCGAATGGGCGCTGGTTGAACGTGACATCGAAGCTCGTGGAGAGCGCGCTTTCGACGAAGCAGACCTGAATAAGTGGGCGGCGCGCTGCAACGAGCTCGAGGCTGGAGAGCCGGCAGCAAATTCAGCCTTGCTTGAAAAATGCTATTTACGCACCTGCGAAGTGCTTGGCTGCAAACCAAGCAAGGAAGCGTCATGGTGGGATAAGTACCGCCTACCCATCATCATTCACTAAGTACCTTTGGGTAATCGGATTACCCGTATCTTTCAACCTAACCTTCAAGCCCCGCCAGTCGGGGCTTTTTTTCGTCCGACGATTCGGATGGGGCAAGTCTACTGATCTTTGGCGAAATGTTTAGCAAATTGCTGTTGACCATGTAAAAGCAAATTGCTATAGTCGCTCCAAGCAAACAAGCTCAGCAGCAGCCGAGCAGCTACCTGGAGCCCGGATCCGCGATGAATCACTTCACCGTCACAGTGCGCACGAGCGCATCGAGCACGACCTACACCGCCGTCGCCCCGTCGAGTGGCAGCGCATACGAAACCGCCGCCGACCTGTTCGGTGACACGCCATGCGGCATCACTGTCGTGCCGGCGCAGGGGCGCGCGTGACGACCACCGCAACCCGCTATGCGAAGTCCGCGGCGGCGCCCCTTGGCACAGGCGAGCTGCACCGCGCCTTGGACTCTGCCAGCAAGGCCGCAGCGTTGCAGGCCTTCTGCCGCAACACCGGCACCCGACCCGATGAGGTCTCCGCCAACGGCACCGACCTCGACATCCTGCGCGTCTTCGACGCGATGCGCGCCCGTGGCTACCAGGTCTCCGAGCCGCAACGCCCGCAACACCAGCCAAGGAAAGGCTTCACGGCCTGGTGGGTGCACATCCGCATGCCCGGCGCCGAGTTCGCGCTCGGCTTCTACACCGTCAACGAGCAACTCCCAGCCAACCAACTTCACGCGAGGAATCAGGCATGAACAACACACGCTCCGTCACGATCCAGCTGGACGACGAGACCTACAAGGACCTGCTCGCCGTCGTCGACGCCTGCAATTTCGCTCACACGCAGCGCGGTGGAGGTAATACCCACGGCAAGCTCGACGTCCCCCGTTTGCTGCTGATGCTGGCGGAGGATGCAGCGATGACGAAGACCCGGCCGGGCTCCTGGGAAGGCGCAAACATGCAGCGGGTGCTCGACTCGCACGGCTACAGCTGACCACCACCACGGCTCTCTTACTACTGACAACAGGACACCGACATGCAAACCTCTACTCTCGCTCCAAGAACGTGCGCATTTGCCACCGTCATTATTTTTGGTGCGCCGGGCGACGGTAAAACGCGTCACTCCGCAGCATTGGCTGCGCATTACGGCAAAACGATAATCATTGAGGACGACAAGCGGACCTGGGGCTCGGTGCTCGGTCTCGACGCGCTCGTATTTACTAAATTCCCACCGAAGTCCCTGCCAGAGCATTTTGCAGGGCGCGTCGTCTCGATACCGTTCGCCACAGCGATGCGTGATGCAGGGCTGCTGCTGGAGAGTGAACCGCCGCTGTTCTGCATCGACTGCAAGCACTACCAGGAGCCCGAGCGCCGACTGGCGGACGCCATGTGCCTGGCCACAGCCTGCCGAACAGTCAACCTGGTCAAAGGCTATCAACACGTCCCGTGCCGGGTCGCCCGGCGCCAGGATGGTGCATGTGGTTTCGACGGAGTGCATTTCATTCACATCGGCTTCGGCTGCGCCGGCCAGGCAAGCGAAGGCGGCTCAACGGGCGCCGAACTCGGCATGGCTGAGCAAGCCATGCTCGAGGCGAAGCGGGCATGCCTACGCCAAATGCAGTTGAAACTGCGTGAGCCGACACCGAACGACGCCGGCGATATCGCCAACCTCAGCCGCGAGCGTCTCGAGGCAGAGTCCAGCCAGCTAGCTCTTGAGATAGCACGAATCGAATGTGCTCTGGCGTCATCGAAATAACGTCCCGTGGAAGCCAGGCGAACTTGTGCACCAGGTAGTAATGGATCGCATCCATTCCATCAAGGCCCCTATAACCCTCTCGCCTTGCGAGCTCGTCGCCGAAGACTTCGAGAGCGTAGATTAGCCCCGCATTCGCAGCGTGGAAACGTTCTCTGATTTGGTTCTTTTCGCTAGCCATACCCCCATCCATTAAGAAATAAATAAGTTTCTAGCTTACAACATTTTCCTCTACCGGAGCACTTCATGACCAACATTACTGCAGCAACCGAGAATCAGGGCCAGACCATCGCCGAGGTGCCTCAGAGCATTGAGGGCGTCTACGGCCTGTACGAACTCGCCAAGCTGCGCCGCTCGCCCGACAACCGCAAGCGCTTCAACGAGCAGAACCTGCAGGAGCTGGCCGCCAGCATCAAGTCGATGGGCGTCGCCCAGCCGATCCTGATCCGCCCGGTCACGCCTACGGCCGAGGAGCCGGAGGAGTTCGAGATCGTCGCTGGCGAACGCCGCTACCGCGCGTCGAAGATCGCCGGCATGACCACGATCCCGGCCATGTGCCGGCACCTGAGCGACCTGGACGCGGCGAAGATCCGCATCCTGGAGAACCTGCAGCGCGAAGACCCGCACGAAATGGAAGAGGCGGAAGGCTACCAGCTGCTGATGATGCAGCACGGCTACAGCGCCGACCAGTTGGCCGATGAGATCAAGAAAAGCCGCGCCTATATCTACGCCCGCCTCAAGCTCTGCGCCCTCACCCCTGAAGTTCGCGAGCAGTTCCTCGATGGAAAAATCCCGGCGTCGACCGCGCTGCTGATTGCGCGTATCCCAGTGCCGGCGCTGCAGGTAAAGGCGCTGGACGAGATCCTCAACCCGCCCGTGTGGCAGGGCAGCGAGCCGCTCTCCTACCGCAAGGCGGCCGAGCACGTCCAGGCGCGCTACATGCTCGACCTGTCGACGGCGATCTTCAAGCTCAACGACAGCAAGCTGCTCGCCGCGGCCGGCAGCTGCGTGAAGTGCCCGAAGCGCACGGGCAACCAGCCCGAGCTGTTCGCCGGTATCAGTGCAGACGTCTGCACGGACCCGGACTGCTTCGCCGAGAAGAAGGCGGCGCACCTGACCGCCACGATCACCATGGCCAACAAGAAGGGGATCCCGGTCTATGAAGGCGATGAGGCGATTGCGCTGAGGCAGACGATGTACAGCTCGAGCTCCGAGTTCACCCATGCGGGAGTGCACATCACCTACTTCGCGCGCAACGCTCCCTCGACCAAGAACCTGGGAAGCGTCGGCCAGTACCTCAAGCCGGAGGCGCTCGACGCCATTGAGGTGGCCGGCTACCTGAAAGCCACGAGCGGCGACCTGACGCCCCTCTTCCGCCGCGAAGCCATGCAGGATGCGCTTGAAGCCGCAGGCGCCTGCGAGACCACGGAACAGCACCAGGCGCGCATGCGCGAGATCGAGGCCGATCCAAGCAAGGCTCCGCCGAAATCGGCCTATCAGTTGCAGCAGGAGCGGCAGCAGCAGGAACGCAGGGACGCCGAAATCGTTGCCGAGAAAGAACGCACCTATCGCCTGTCGCTATACAAAAAACTGCGCCAGCATGCGATCGTGGCCGGGCTCAGCCTGCCGTCTCTGCGCGAGTACGCCAAGGCCATGGTTGACGAGTTCCCTCTGGCTGAGAGCGTCCAGGGGCTGTATGAGGTCGACCTGCATACGGACAGCGACGCCTTCATCGATGCGGCCGACTCCGGCACCCTCCAGCTGCTGCTGATCGACGTCATGCTCGGCAGGATGCTCGAAGTGAGCTGGTGGGAAATCAAGAACGGCAGCGCCGACGAGGACGACTTCCAAACGATCGTCGCGATGGCCCGCCACGAAGGCATCGACGTCGACGCCGTCCGCGCCGAGGCCTCCCCCGCTCCGGCGCCGGCCGATCAACCAGCTGCGCCGGCAGCAGAACTGGCGCCGGAGGCCGCCCAGGTCGACGCCACGATCGACCTCGCACCGATGCAGCAGCACGACCTGGTCGACTTCATCGCGAGGCACCCGCAGCGCCTGGACGAGCTGACCCAGCTCGTGCTCGTGCACCCGCGCGGCGAGCTGACCTCGATGCTCGAGGCGGCTGCCGCAGAACATGGTTACACCTGGTCTGGCCAGCGCTTCGTGCTGCAGGCTGAGAAGCAAGTCGAGTCGCCTGCGGACACCGCAGCCGTCGAGACTGGCCCAGCCGCCGCGCCGATCGAGGCGCCGAAAGCCAAGGCAAAGGGCAAGGCAAAGCCGGCGCCTGCAGCGAAGGCCAAAGCCGCCCCTCCGAAGCCCGAGCCGAAGAAGAAGACCAAGTCATCCGTCAGCACCGGCCAGCCGGCCAAGACGGCTCCGGACGCGGAACAGGATCCGTGGCCCTTCCCGAAATCATCGACGGCACCGCGCGATGCGGTGACGCCGGCCGCACAAGCTGACGAGGTGCCGGCATGAGCCCGTTGAGCGAACCGTGCCAAGGCGTTGTCGTTTCCGCCCTGGTGACGCGCCGCCGCGAGCTGCAGGCGATGGTCAAGTACTGGCGCGAGGAGGCCGAGAGGTCGGGCACTGAATGGGACTGCGCCAAGGAGTACCGCGAGGCCTCCGAGAAGCTGCAGGGTACCGAGGCCGCGATCCTCGAGCTCGACAGGCGAGCCGTCCCCTGGCTGCACTGCCATCCCGACTGCAGCGACCTGTTCGCACCCAAGGCGCAGGCCGAGGCGAAGGAACTCACGGAGGCGGAGCAGTAATGGCGCGCATGAACACTTGGGACCAGCGGCGCCTGGCTGCTGCATCCATGAACCCGGGCGCCACTTTCCGGCACCACGAGACGATCAAGAACGAGAGCTGCGCCGGCGCGTACACGCCGCAGCGGAACTGCACCGGACCGTGCCGCCGCCGGCGTTCCCTGGGCCAGTTCACCGGCGCGAACACGATGTGCAATCAATGCGTCCGGCGGACGCCGAAAGGGATCAATCCATGAACGCAAGCAGTGAGCGCAAGAGGGATTTCGTCTCGCCCGTACCTGGCATGAACGTCGTCTACGTGATCGTCGCAGATCGCGCGAAGTTCGATCAGATCCAGCGGCCCGCCACCACCCACGACCCACTTCCAGATGGCCGCCGCGTGCTGTCGAAGACGATCGGCAACTGGTCCATGCTGTCGGACGACGGCCTGGTGATCTTTCAACACTGGCTCGAGGACGCATCCGACGAGCAGAAAGGCAACGACAAATGAACACGCAAATCTCGCAAGCCCTTCGCGCTGCGATTGCGGACGACGCCTTCGCCGCGTCGTTCCAAACGCTTGGCCAGTATCGACAGGCGCTTATTCGCATCCTCGACGGCCAAGCAGCCGGACTCACCGACCAACAGCCACCAAGGTCGACCGGCTATCGCTGCGCCGCTTGCTGCGCACCAGCTGGCGCGCAGCATGTCGCCGCCTGCCCTGAGGCCGGCTTGTCGCGCGCTGCCACGGTTGCCATCGACATGCTCGCCGAGCTCGATCCATCGAAGATGCCGCTGGCGGTGCCGGCGGCGATCGGCGTGCTACGAACCGGCCTTGCCGACAACTACACGCGCCTGACCTGCGCCACCGAGCGCGCAGCGGCACCGGCAGACCTGACTGCCGAGCAGGCGCGTTCCGCGCTTCTGGCGATGCCTCTGGACGAAGTGACGGACCTCGTCCGTGCCACTCATCAGCCCAGCGCACAGGATGGAGGTGGAGCGTGATCGGGCCAGCGGGTTTCATGGCCGCGCCCAAGGCTAAGGAGTACAGCCAGGACGAGGTCAACGAAATCATGGCCGGAATGGAAAGCGTGTGGGTTGAGTACGACCGCTACCTCGATAGCATCGCCCCTCGCTGCCATTTCACGAAGATGAGCCTGGAGTACGGCGAAGGTGACGAGGCATGGTGGGAGTGCCACCACTGCGGGCATACGAAGGGTTGCGCACAGCCGCAGCCAGAAGCGAAAGGAACAACATGACTTACATCACGCGCAGCCTAGCCAGGTGCGTCAGCTGTCACCAGCCGCTGGGCACGCCCCATGCGCTCGCGTGCCGATTCCGGCACTTCACCTGACCTATCGCAGAACCAGAACCGAGAACCACCGTGAAGCCTCTATATCTTGAACTCGACGCCGCCGCCGAAGCAGTCGCCCTGGCGCCGACCACCGTCCAGCGCCTGGTGCGCGCTGGCGAGTTTCCGCAACCACGTCAGCTGTCCGGCCGGCGCGTAGGCTGGCTGGTGCGCGAACTCGAAGAGTGGGCAGAGGCGCGTCCGGTGTCGGCGCTTCCACCACCCGAAAACACTTCACGCCGCGCGCACTAACGGCACCACTACCTCCGCCTTTGCCAGCGCCTCGTAGTGGTCGCTGAGCGCCGTCAGCCACCGGCGCCGCTCGTCATCATAGCGATGCAGGTTGTACACCCCAACGATCCCCTTTGCCATGTGCCCGAGCACTGCCTCGGCCACCTCTTCGGAACAGCCCAGCATAGCCAGCTGGGTGCGGCCAGTCCGCCGTAGATCATGAACTGACCAGTGCGCCACCGGCAGCCGGGCGCGCGCGTATTCGGGCCGCGTCTTCGAATAGGGCTGGTGCATCCAGACCATTGCGCTCACGGTTTTCTGCTCGACGTGCCCGCTCTTCCCACTCGACGGGAAGATGAACCCGGACTTCACCACTTCCATGCGCCGGCGCACGATGGCCTCGGCGCGCCCGACGAGCGGCACCCGTAGGTCGCCAGCGTGGTCGCGCCAACTGTTCTTCGTCTTCGCCTTCGGCACTGTCCACCATAGCCCGTCACTCTCGTCGGTCAGCTCCTCGACTTCCATGCTCAGGATCTCGCTGCCGCGCGTGCACGTCCACATATAGAGGGTCACGACATCCTCGACCAGGCGGGAGAAGTTCGGCAACCAGCGGATCAACACACCGATCTCCTCCGCGCTAAGGGCGCGCTTGGCAGGGCCAATCGATTCGCCTTCTCGCATTCGTCCTTTGCTGCGCAACTTCCCGCGCATGATCAGGCGCCACCAGTTCGGGACGTTCGAGTCGAGCCGCCCGGCGTCGAGACCGTAGTCCCACGCGGCGCCGAGCTCGGAGCGCAGCTTCGATGCCTGGACCGGCGTGCCGATATACGCCTGGATGAGATCGAACGCCTGCGCACGCGTGACCGTTGCGGGATCGAGGTCCCCGAAGTCGCCGAGCATTCGTTCGAACGTGCGGCGGGTTTCCGCCGCGCTCTTCGGGTTGCGATTGACCTCTACCTGGCCTTCCAGGTAGAGGTCGCACAGCTTGCGCACGGTGAGCCGGCGTGCGGCAGCGGCCCGGGCGGCATCCTCTGCCGCGCGCTCATCCTTGCGTGCAGCACGCCGCTCCTCTGCCGGGTCGCGCCCGGCGGCGCGGATCTCCCGCAGCTTCTCCCACTCGACCGTGGCGAGGGCAAGCGACATCTTCGGCCAGGTGCCGATCTTCACCTGGCGCATGCGCTCGTCGACGGGGCTCTTGAATCGGTAGACCCAGGAGCGCGTGGAGGCGGTTGCCTCCAATCGGAGCCCTGGGCAGTCGGAAATGGTAAAGTGTTGGCCGGGCTCGAGGAGCTTGGCCGCCTTCGCATCGAATTGCATATCCCCTCTTGGCGTAATCTCGGCGTAGCTTTCCATCGAAAAGCAACGCTAGGGTGCAATTGTAGCGTAAGGTGCTGCTGAGTTATCGAAAAATCCTACGCCAAAATGCGGAGTGTTGTGACATGTTGTGGCGTGTCGAGACCAAAGCAAGAAAGTGCAAGAGCCGTAGCTTTATTATATAGATCATGGACTTAACTCAAGAAATGCCGCTAGATCAAAGAGTTACCGACACCGGCAAAAACAAGGTTACGCCAATGATGCAGCAATATTTGCGCATCAAGGCCGACTACCCGACCATGCTGGTGTTCTACCGCATGGGCGACTTCTACGAACTCTTCTTCGAAGACGCCGAAAAGGCCGCGCGCATCCTCGGCATCACCCTGACCGCACGCGGGTCCTCGGGCGGCAATCCGATCAAGATGGCGGGCGTGCCCTTCCACTCGCTCGATCCCTACCTCGCCAAGCTGGTCAAGCTGGGCGAATCCTGCGCGATCTGCGAACAGATCGGCGACCCGGCGCTCAGTAAAGGCCCGGTCGAGCGCAAGGTCGTGCGCGTGGTCACGCCCGGTACCCTGACCGATTCCGACCTGCTGCCCGAAAAGGCCGAGCGCCCTCTGCTGGCGGTCTGCACACTGGCGCAACGTAAAAACGTGACCGTCGGCCTGGCCTGGATGTCGCTGGCGAGCGGCGCGCTGCGCCTGATGGAATTTTCCGGTGACGAGCGCACCGCCAACACGCGCCTGGCCCAGGAGCTGGAGCGCATCGCGCCGGCCGAGATCCTGCGCGCCGACGACGGCGACCTGTTCGAGGACAGCCCGGTCGCCCACACCCAGCGCGTGCCCGAGTGGCACTTCGACGTGGTCAAGGGCCACAAGGCCCTCGTCGACCAGCTTGCCGTCGCGACCCTGACCGGCTTCGGCGCCGACGGCCTGGGCGCCGCCTTCGGCGCGGCCGGGGCGCTGCTGCGCTATGCGCACTCGACCCAGGGCCGCGGCCTGCAGCACGTGAACAGCCTGACGGTCGAGAGCGAGAACGAATTCATCGGCCTGGACGCGGCCACGCGCCGCAACCTGGAGCTGACCGAGACCATCCGCGGCCAGGAGTCGCCGACGCTGTTCTCGCTGCTCGACGGCTGCCGCACCGCGATGGGTTCGCGCCTGCTGCGCCACTGGCTGCACCATGCGCGCCGCGACCAGAGCGTCGCGCGCTCACGCCACGAGGCGATCGAGGCGCTGGCCCAGGCTGATGCCACCGGCAACCTGTCCAGCACCCTGGCCCAGGTGCCCGACATCGAACGCATCACCACGCGCATTGCCCTGCTGTCGGCGCGTCCGCGCGACCTGGCCAGCCTGCGCGACGGCCTGAAGCAGCTCCCCGCCCTGCGCCAGCAGGTGGCGCGCTGCTTCATTCCGGGCGACTCCTGCCTGCTGCGCGAGATCCACGACGCCCTCGCCCCGCCCGAGGCCTGCCTCGACCTGCTGGTGCGCGCGGTGGCCGAAGAGCCGGCGGCGATGGTGCGCGACGGCGGCGTGTTCGCGCGTGGCTTCGACGCCGAGCTGGACGAACTGCGCGCCCTGTCCGAGAACGCCGGCCAGTTCCTGGTCGACCTCGAGACGCGCGAGCGCGAGCGCACGGGCATCGCCAACCTGCGCGTCGAGTACAACCGGGTGCACGGCTTCTACATCGAGGTCACCAATGGCCAGGCCGACAAGGTGCCCGACGACTACCGGCGCCGCCAGACCCTGAAAAACTGCGAGCGCTACATCACGCCGGAACTGAAGGCCTTCGAGGACAAAGCCCTGTCGGCCCAGGATCGTGCCCTCTCGCGCGAAAAAGTGCTGTACGACGAACTGCTGGCCTGCCTGGCGCCGCACATCGGCCAGCTGCAGACGGTGGCGCAAGGCCTGGCCCAGATCGACACCCTGGTGGCGCTGACCCGCCACGCGCTGCAGAACAACTGGTGCATGCCGCAGCTGGTGGCCGAGCCTTGTTTGACCATCGTCGAGGGCCGCCACCCGGTGGTGGAACAGCAGATCGAGCGCTTCATCGCCAACGACTGCAAGCTGTCGAACGAACGGCGCCTGCTCCTGATTACCGGCCCGAACATGGGCGGTAAATCGACCTTCATGCGCCAGACCGCGCTGATCGTGCTGCTGGCCTACATCGGCAGCTATGTGCCGGCTTCCCAAGCAACGATCGGCCCGATCGACCGCATCTTCACCCGCATCGGCGCCAACGACGACCTGGCGGGCGGCCGCTCGACCTTCATGGTCGAGATGACCGAATCGGCCGCGATCCTGAACGGCGCGACCGAGCACTCGCTGGTGCTGATGGACGAGGTCGGACGCGGCACCTCTACTTTTGATGGCCTGGCCCTGGCCTGGGCGATCGCGCGCCACCTGATCGACAACAGCCGCAGCTTCACGCTGTTCGCGACCCATTATTTCGAGCTGACCCAGTTGCCCGAAGCCCATCCGAGCGCGGCCAACGTGCACCTGTCGGCGGTCGAGCACAAGGACAGCATCGTCTTCCTGCACGCGGTGCAGGACGGTCCGGCATCCCAGAGCTACGGCCTGCAGGTGGCCCAGCTCGCGGGCGTGCCCCCGGCCGTGATCAAGGCCGCGCGCAAGCACCTGGCGCGCCTGGAATCGCAGGCGCTGGACACCACGCCCCAGCTCGATTTGTTCGCCCTGCCCTGCGACGAGCCCGAGGAGGAAGCGCCGCAGGCGGCTGCCCCTGCCGTGTCCTCCGCGCTGCTCGACGCGCTCGATGCGCTCGATCCGGATGCGCTCACCCCGCGCGAAGCGCTCGAACGCTTGTACGAACTCAAGCGTCTCGCCGCCTGATGCGCCGCTCCCGCCCCTCCGTCCTGCTGGCTGCCGCCCTGTGCGCGGCGCTCTGCCTGCCGGCCGTCGCGGGCGGGCGCGGTAACGACGCCGACGCCCACACCTTCGGCGTCATCGGCCACAGCTTCGACGGCAAGAGCGACAAGCGCTTCAAGCAGGCGCTGGCCGACACCGCCGACAAGACGAACGCCTTCGTGGTCGTCACCGGCATCAAGCATGTGGCCGAGCCTTGCGGCGACCGCCTCTACCAGGAGCGGCGCGAGCTGGTCGAGCGCTTCAAGCGGCCGGTCATCGTGCTGCCGGCGGGCAGCGACTGGACCGGCTGCCGCAATTCGGCCGGGCGCACGAATGCCATCGAGCGCCTGAACCGCCTGCGCGAACTCTTCCATGGAGAGCCGAACTCGCTCGGGAAGACGACCTTGCCGCTCACGCGCCTGTCGATGAGCCCGCGTTTTCGCAGCTATGCCGAGAACGCCCACTGGACCGTGGGCAAGGTGCTCTACGCCAGCGTCAACCTGCCGGCCAACAACAACCACTACCTCGCGGCGGCCGGCCGCAACAGCGAGTACGAAGACCGGCTGGTGGCCAACCGCTTCTGGCTGAACCGCCTGTTCACGCTGGCGAAGGGCGACAAGGTCGATGCCATCGTCCTGTTCTCGGAAGGCGACCTGAAGCCCTTCGCGGAACCCGAGCCGCGCACCCTGCTGCGCCGCGCGGCCGGCGTGTTCGACGGCTTCGGCTTCACGCGCAGGCAGGTGCAGCAACTGGCGAAGAAATTCGGCGGGAAGGTCCTGCTGGTCGACAGCGCGCCGCTGGGCAAGGGCAAGAAGCCGGCCATCGAATGGCACGGGAACCTGGGGCAGTTGTCGGTCGACGGGGAAGCGGTGGAGGTCGAGGTGAAGCCGGAGAGCAAGTCGCTGTTCGTGGTGAAGGATGCGGCGGAGTGATGCGGGCCGCGGGCTGATCATTCGGACGCGCCGATGTTGTGCGAGCCTGGCCTGGACGACATAGCGCTAACAATAGGTTGAGTTTCGCGTGGGCACGGGGTGCCCACCCTACAGATGCCGCAGCGATACACTCAACCCTAGGGTGGGCACTCCGTGCCCACGCGAACGCTTGCATCACGGCTGCGCTCGCCCGAGCCTGTCACAATGGCGCGCCGAGACGCCGACCGGGCAAGCCCGCGGCGCACATTACACCCACCCAAACAAAAACCGGGACACATGGTCCCGGTTTCATTCAAGCATTAGTGCAGCGGCTGGCTACGGAAGTGGTCGCCCGGCTCGCTGTCGTCGTCGCCTTCGTCTTCACCGTGGTGGTGACCGTGGGCGCCGTGCACGTGGCCGTGGGCGACTTCTTCTTCGGTCGCTGGGCGCACGTCGATGACCGACAGCTCGAAGCGCAGGGCCATGCCGGCCAGCGGGTGGTTACCGTCCAGCACCACCTTGTCGTCGGCGATTTCGGTGACGGTGAAGATGGTCGGCTCGTCGTCCGGCGCACCTTCGGCCATGCCTTCGAACTGCATGCCGACTTCGAGCGGTTCCGGCAGGCGCGAACGGTCTTCAACCTTCACCAGCTCGGCGTCGTAGTCGCCGAATGCGTCTTCCGGCTCGATCTGCAGGGTCGACGAATAGCCGACTTCCTTGCCGTCCAGATGCTCCTCGATCTTCGGCAGGGTGTTCTCGTAGCCGCCGTGCAGGTAGACCATCGGCTGCACACCTTCCTCGATCAGGTTGTTCTGCGCATCCGACAGTTTGTAGTTGACCGACACGACCGTATTCTTGGCAATCTTCATCGCACATCCTTTCGTTGTAAGGAGCGGATTATACCCCGCTGTTCATCCACTGACCGCTGCCGCCTCTTGTGCGGCTGGTTATAATGACGCATGAAAAAATTACAGCTCCTTGGGAACATTACTCCCGCTCAGTTCCTTCGGGATTACTGGCACAAGAAACCCCTCCTGATCCGCGGCGCCATCCCCGGTTTCAAGCCCTTGCTCAAGTTCGACAAGCTGGCCGACCTGGCCACCAAGAACTTCGTCGAATCGCGCCTCGTCACGCAGAATGATGGCCAGTGGGACATGCAACACGGCCCGCTCACCGAACTGCCTCCCCGCACCCAGCCCAACTGGACCATGCTGGTGCAGGGCGTCAACCTGTACGACGAGAAGGCCGACGAGCTGCTGCGCCAGTTCCGTTTCCTGCCCGACGCCCGCCTCGACGACCTGATGATCAGCTACGCCACCGATGGCGCCGGCGTTGGTCCGCACTTCGATTCCTATGACGTGTTCCTGCTGCAGGCCCACGGCAAGCGCCGCTGGAAGATCAGCGCCCAGCAGGACCTGTCCCTGGTCGAAGGCCTGCCGCTGAAGATCCTGTCGAACTTTACCCCGGAAGAGGAATTCGTGCTCGAGCCGGGCGACATGCTGTACCTGCCCCCGCACTATGCCCACGACGGCATTGCCGAAGGCGAGTGCATGACCTATTCGATCGGTTTCCGCTCGCCTTCGTTCCAGGAACTGGGCGAAGCCTTCCTGCAGTTCATGGCCGACTCGATCGACCTGCCCGGCCGCTACGCCGACCCAGGCATCCAGCCGGCGAAGAACCCGGCCGAGATCCCGCGCGAGATGCTCTCGACCATCACCGAGGAGCTCAACAAGGTGCGCTGGGACGAGGAGGACGTGACGATCTTCTTCGGCGAATACATGTCCGAGCCCAAGCACAACGTGTTCTTCACGGGCCCGGCCAAGCCGCTCACCGTCGGGCGCTTCATGGAAACGGCCGCCAGGAAGGGCCTGAAACTCTCAAGCAAGACCCTGATGCTCTACCGCGGCAAGCACGTCTTCATCAACGGCGAGTCCTTCGCCGTGAGCCGTGCCGACAAGGTCGTGCTGGACGTGCTGGCCAACGAGCGCCGGCTCGACGGCGCCACGCTGGCGCAAGCATCCGACGACGTGCTCGAGGCGCTCTACACCTGGTACCAGGACGGCTGGGTCGAACTGGGCTGAACGGGGTCTGGAACATGAGCGAGCCGCTGACCATCCGTTTCGACACCCGCCGCGACTGCGAGACGCAGTGGCGCGCCGTGCTGGCACGGGCCTCGCAGCGGCTCGACATGTTCGATCCGGATTTCGCCCTCTTCCCGCTCGGCTCGGTTGAAGCCGACGCCCGGCTGCGCAGCTTCCTGCGCGGCGGCGGACAGCTGCGGCTCGCCATGCACGACAGTGCGCACATTGAACGTCACTCTCCGCGCTTCCTGCGCCTGCTGCGCGACTACAGTCACCTGGTGGAATGCCGCCAGACGCCGCGCTCGCTGCGCCAGCTCACCGACTCCTTCTGCATCGCCGACGGCCTGCACGTGCTGCGCCGCTTTCACAGTGATCACGCACGCGGCGAAGCCGCTTTCGATGCCCCCGACGCAGTCGATTTGCCCGGCCATCGCTTCGCTGCCATCTGGGCGGAATCGCGTCTTGCGCTAGCTCCAAGTGTGACCGGATTGTAGTTTCTAACACGAATTTTGACGTGTTAAGAGCCGTCTTTAATCCTGTTGCATCTTGTAACAAAATGAAGCTTAACAAGTCACAGAATACTTACATTTTGGCATGACTTTTCTATTGCGAATGAGTAAATTTGGCTATAATATCGGGTTAGGAAGGTTCCGTTGTATATGCGTCACTGTTGCATAAGTGCAAAGTACACGAGAATTCCAGCGAGCGATAATTACCGGTAATTATTCATCGTAACAACAAGAAGTACTTCACTTTTGAATTAAAAGGAAAATCATGAAAAAGTCCCTGCTGATCGTTTCCCTGATGGCTGTTGCTCTGGCTGCTTGCTCGAAGAAAGAAGAAGCACCGGCAACCCCGGCTGCTGTCGAAGCGCCTGCTGCTGACACCACCGCAACCACCACCACCACCGACGCTGCTGCTCCGGCAACCACCGACGCTGCTGCAACCACCCCGGCTGCTGACGCTGCCGCTGCTGCCGCTACCGCTTCGGCTGCTGCTTCGGAAGCCGCTTCGGCTGCTTCGACCGCTGCTGACGCTGCTGCTTCGGCTGCTGCTACCAAGTAATCAGATTTTTTCTGATTCGAGAGACCGGCCTGCGGGCCGGTTTTTTTTCGTCTGTGCATTCGAGGGCGATCGGTATGCGTAAAACATTGGCGGCTTCGGAGGCGTGCCATACCGCCTGGACACAGGTGTCCACCCTACGCCTTCGCCAAGGCCGGTGACTCCGGTTTTGTAGGGTGGACACCTGTGTCCACGCGGTCGTACCCATGCGTACCGCACCGCTGAAATGAAACGCGCCGGCCGTGCGCCCAATAAAAAAGCCGGCCACCAGGGCCGGCTTTCTGTCCGAAGCAAAACAGGATTACTTCAGCTCGTCGTTCAGCAGCGACAGGATCTTGGTCGCCGTCGCCGAGGTATCCGGCTTGCCCTGGTTGTCCTGCACGGTCACGGTGCTGGAGTTGCCGTTCTCGGCGCCCTTGACCAGCACGCGGTAGCGCTGGGCTTCCTTGGCTTTTTCGTCGTCGCCGAAGCTGAACAGTTTCGAGAAGAAGCCGTCCTTGTTCTTCGCTTCCAGGTCGACGTAGCGCACGAAGTACACGCCCTGCACGCGGTCGCGGTCTTCGACGGTGAAGCCGACGCGGTCCAGCGCCAGGCCGACGCGGCGCCATGCGCGGTCGAAGCCTTCGTCCACTTCCACGCGGTCGCCCAGCAGCTTGGCGCGCTGCGGCGCCGGTGCGGCGTTCTCGACCTTGGCCTGCGCGGCCTGCACCTGCTCCGGCGCGGTGGCGCCGGTCAGGCGCGCCACCAGGCGGCCCAGGAACTGGGCTTCGAGGGTCGGGTCGTTCGGACGCACGGTCCAGACCGTGGTTTCCTTCTGGGCGCCGGTCAGGACTTCCTCGGCGCCGCGGTGGCTGATGTAGATCTCGGTCGAGCCGTCCGGCAGGCGCTCGAGGCGGGTGCGGTACTTGTCGCGCTCGCCGGTCGAGTAAGCGCGGTCGAACACCTTGCCGAGCGTGTTGCGCAGGAAGTCCTGCGGGATCTTCGAGCGGTTCTCGACCCACTCGGTTTCCATCACGCCGGTCGCCTGCGATTCACTGGCGATCGGCAGGCCGGCGTCTTCCCAGAACTGGCGCACCTGCGGCCACAGCTGCTCGGGGGTCTGCTTGACCACCAGCCAGCGCTGGTCGCCGGCGCGCTCGACGCGCACGGCCTCGGTCGAGACCGGGCCGACCGCGCCGCCCGCCGCCGGGGCGCCCGCAACCGGCGCTGCACCCTGGGCGGCGCCCTGCGACTGCTGGAAGCCCGATGCGGTGGCGACGCCGCTGTTCGGCGTTGCGTAACGATTGTCCTTCTGGAGTTGGGTCAGGTCGGGCGGCACGTCCAGCGGCGGCGCCTTCTTCGACGACTTGTAATCCACCTTGTCCGACTCGAACACGGTGGTGCACGCCGCCGTGCTCAGCGCCAGCGCGGAAAGCACCAGCACGCGCGCAGCGGTCGGCGCGGAAACGAGGGTCGCGAGGGTCTTTTTGTTGCGAGTAGTCATATCGTTACGATTTCAGATCTGTAAACCAACACCCTTGCGGGACTCAGGATTGCGGCAGGAGGCCCGCCTCGCGCAGCGCGGTACGCACGGTGTCGTGGAACGGCGCCGACAGCGGCGCCAGCGGCAGGCGCAGGCCTGCCGGCATCTTGCCCATTTCCGCCAGCGCCCACTTGACCGGCACCGGATTGGGTTCGACGAACAGTTTGGCGTGCAGCTGCAGCACGCTGTTGTTGATCTCGATGGCGCGGGCAATATTGCCGGCCATGGCCGCTTCGCACAGCTCGTGCATGGCGCGCGGCGCGACGTTGGCGGTGACCGAGATGTTGCCGGCGCCGCCGCAGAACATCAGCGCCATCGCGGTCGGATCGTCGCCCGAGTACACGGCGAAGGACTTGTCGACCATCTTCAGCAGCTCGATGCCGCGGCCGAGGTTGCCGGTGGCATCCTTCACGCCGACGATGTTGTCGATCGGCGCCAGGCGGGCGATGGTCTCGTTGCTCATGTCGGCAACGGTGCGGCCCGGCACGTTGTACAGGATCACCGGCAGGTCGACCGCTTCGGCGATGGCCTTGAAGTGGCGGTACATGCCTTCCTGGGTCGGACGGTTGTAGTAAGGAACGACCTGCAGCGAGGCGTCGGCGCCCACTTCCTTGGCGTGGCGGGTCAGTGCGATCGCTTCGGCGGTCGAGTTGCCGCCGGAACCGGCGATGACGGGAATGCGACCGGCGACGTGGTCCACGGTCAGCTTGATGAGCTCGCAGTGCTCTTCCGGGCTGACGGTTGCCGATTCGCCGGTGGTGCCGACGATGACGATGCCGTCGGTGCCTTCGGCCACGTGCCAGTCGATCAGTTTGCGCAGGCTGTCCTTGTCGAGACTGCCATCCTCAAACATCGGAGTGACGATTGCTACTATGCTGCCCTTAATCATAATCTCTGGTACGTGTCGGAAAATAAAAATCTGATTGTAGCGGATAGCCCGGTGCTATGGTTCATTAACCGCAGATAAATGGTCGAGCCGGGCCTCGGTTTGGACGAAGCCCGCTCCGGCCGCGCACAGGCGCTGCACGCGCGCCAGTTTCGGTTCCTGGACCACGCCATCCTCGTAGGCGAGCACGCGCAGGCCCGCGCCAGCGGCCACTTCCAGCAGCTCGCCAGGACGCAGCAGGAAGGCCGGATTCGAGGGTTTGCCGTAGGCTTCGTTGCCCAGTGCGAAAGTTTCGTAGATCAGCACGCCGCCCGGCGCCAGGCTGGCGACCAGGCTCGCCATCAGGGGCCGGTGCAGGTAGTTGGTGACGACGATGCCGGCGAAGCGTCCCGCTTCGAAGGGCCAGCCGGCGCCCTCCGCTTCGAGGTCGACTTCCAGCGTCGCGATGCCGGGACCGGCCGCGGCGGCCAGCGCCTGCGGGTCGCGGTCGGCCGCCAGCACCGGGTGGCCGAGCCCGGCGAACAGGCGCGCGTGGCGTCCGCTGCCGCAGGCCAGGTCGAGCACCTCCCCTTCAGGCACCAGCGGTGCGAAGCGGCGCACCCAGCTTGAGGGCTTGTCGGTCGGCGCGTGCATCAGAACAGCAGCATCTTGAGCGGCGTGACCAGCAGGTCGACCGCGGTATCGCCCAGCCACATCACCGGCACCACCCAGAAGGCCAGCACGTTGAAGTAGATGAGGGCGAGCAGGATGAAGAAGCCGTAGGGCTCGATCCGGGCGAAGCGGTAGGCCAGCCGGTTCGGCAGCATGCTCGTCACCACCCGTCCGCCGTCGAGCGGCGGCAGCGGGAACAGGTTGAAGGCGAAGATCAGCAGGTTCGTGAACACGCCGGCCTCGGCAACCTTGTGCGGGAACTCTTCCGTCACCTGGAACGCGACCAGCAGCAGGCCGAAGACCAGCCACAACAGCGCCATGACGAAGTTGGCGCCGGGACCGGCCAGGGCGACCCAGGCCATGTCGCGCTTCGGATTGCGCAGGCGGCCGAATTCGACCGGCACCGGCTTGGCATAGCCGAACACGAAACCGGTGGTGACGTACAGCGCGATCGGAATGATGATGGTGCCGAACAGGTCGATGTGCACCAGCGGGTTGAGCGTCATGCGTCCTGCCGCGTAGGCGGTCAGGTCGCCGAAACGCTTGGCGGCATAGGCGTGGGCTGCTTCGTGCAGGGTGATTGCGAAAAGAACGGGCAGCGCGAAGACTGCGATGTTGCGAATGATTTCATCCATAAGGAGGCGATTTTAGCAGAGCCGCGCTGCCGGCCCTGCGGGTGAGGCGCAAAACCTGCGATGCCTTCCTACAGGCCGAAGGCGGCGGGGTCGCCCCTTCCCTCGCGCAGCAGCACGGGTTCGGGGCCGGTGAGGTCGACGATGGTGGTGGGTTCGAGGGTGCCGGCGCCGCCGTCGACGACCAGCTCGATCTGCTTCTCGAGGCGCTCGCGCACTTCGTCCGGGTCGGACAGCATGTGGTCGTCGCCGGGGAGCTGCAGCGTGGTGCCGATCAGCGGCTCGCCCAGTTCCTCGAGCAGCGCCAGCGTGATCCTGTTCTCGGGCACGCGCAGGCCGATGGTCTTGCGCGAGGGATGGGACAGGCGGCGCGGCACTTCCTTCGTCGCTTCCAGGATGACGGTGTAGGGGCCGGGCGTGGTCGCCTTCAGCATCCGGTACTGGGCGTTGTCGACGCGCGCGTACTGGGCGATTTCGGACAGGTCGCGGCACAGCAGGGTCAAGTGGTGCTTGTCGTCGATGCCGCGCACGCGGCGCAGCTTTTCCACGGCGTTCTTGTCATCGAGCTGGCACACCAGGGCATAGGCCGAGTCGGTCGGCAGCGCGACCACCCCGCCCGAGCGGAGGATCTGCGCTGCCTGCTTGATGAGGCGCGGCTGCGGGTTTTCTGGATGGATCTGGAAGAATTGGCTCATCGAATTCCTTTCGGGTCAGCGCAGCGCCTGCAGGGCGGCGATGCGCTCTTCCATCGGCGGGTGGGTCGAGAACAGCGCACCCCAGCCGCCGCCGCTGCCGGAAATGCCCGACGCGGTCATCGACGAAGGCAAGGCGCCCGGTTGCAGGCCGCCGAGGCGGGCCAGTGCATGCTGCATCGGCACGGTGCTGCCCAGCAGCTTGGCCGAGCCGGCGTCGGCGCGGAATTCGCGCTGGCGCGAGAACCAGGCCACGATGATCGAGGCCACCAGTCCGAAGACGATCTCGCAGACGAAGACGGTGACCATGTAGCCGATGCCGGGGCCCCGGTCCTCATTGCCGCGCAGGAGCACCTTGTCGACAAAGAAGCCGACCACGCGCGCCAGGAACACGACGAAGGTGTTCACCACGCCCTGGATGAGCGTGAGCGTGACCATGTCGCCGTTGGCGATGTGGGCGACCTCGTGGCCGAGCACGGCCTCGACCTCGTCTTCGGTCATGCCCTGCAAGAGGCCGGTGGACACGGCCACCAGTGCGGAATTTTTAAAGGCGCCGGTCGCGAAGGCGTTCGGTTCGCCGTCGTACACGGCTACTTCCGGCATGCCGATGCCGGCGCGGTCGGCCAGCTTGCGGACCGTGTTGACGAGCCAGAGTTCGGTCGAGTTCTGCGGCTGCTCGATGACACGCGCGCCGGTCGACCACTTGGCCATCGGTTTGCTCATCAGGAGCGAGATGATCGAGCCGGTGAAGCCGACCACCAGGGAGAAGACCGCCAGGGCGCCGACGTTGATGCCCTCGGCCGACACCGCGCGCCCGACACCCAGCAGGTTCAGGACAACGGTGAGCACCAGCACAACCGCGAGGTTGGTGGCGAGGAACAATACGATGCGCTTCATGGAAAAAACCTCGACAGAATGTCATTGACAGGCTGCCAAGATAAGGCTGGGCCCGGGAAAATTCAAGGGCAATGGCTTATGGCGGGCTTAAACGGACCGGACGCGCTACGCGGAGGGACGTAGGGTGGGCGCCCCGTGCCCACGCGTGAACGATGAGCAGACGCGGCGCGTTGTAGACGCCAACACGACGCCAGCTTCACGCGTGGGCACGGGGGCGCCCACCCTACGTCTCGCCCGGCGCGGCCTCAGAACCAGTCGTGCCAGATCGGCGTTACGCTGCTCGGCAGTGGCGGCAAGGCATCGAACTCGACGCGCGACTCGCCCGGCGCATGGAAATCGGTGCCGCGCGAGGCGAGGAAGCCGTAGCGGCGCGCCACCTCGGCATAGGTCTCGTACTGGTCGGGCGTGTGGCTGCCGGTGACGACCTCGATCGCATTGCCGCCGCGCTGGCGGAATTCGTCGAACAGCGCGCCCTCCGCGGTGGCGTCGAATTTATAGCGGCCGGGATGCGCGATCACGGGAATGCCGCCGGCGCTGCGGATCCAGCCCATCGCCTGCTCCAGGGTGGCCCAGCGGTGCGGCACATAACCCGGCTTGCCCTCGGTGAGGTACTTACGGAAGACCTCGGAGGTGGTGTCGCAGATGCCGGTCTCGACGATATAGCGTGCGAAGTGGGTGCGCGACAGCAGATCCGGGTTGCCCACGTATTTCAGCGCGCCCTCGTAGGCGCCGGGAATGCCGGCCGCCTCCAGTTGGGCTGCGATCTCGCGTCCGCGCGCGTCGCGGCCGTGGCGGGTGGCGACCAGGCCGGCCAGCAGTTCCGGGTTGTCCTCGTCGACATGCAGGCCGACCAGGTGCACGGTCTGGTTGGCCCAGGTGACCGAAATCTCGACGCCCGGGACGAAACGCATGCCGACTTCCTTCGCCGCCGCCCGTGCCGCCTTGATGCCGCCGACCTCGTCGTGGTCGGTCAGCGCCCAGGCGTCGACCCCGCCCTTGCGGGCGTAGGCGGCTACCGCGGCCGGCGTGAGAACGCCGTCGGAAACATTGGAATGGCAGTGAAGATCGACTTTCAGCATCCGCGCGCTAATGCGATAGAGATTGAGGAAGAGGACATTGTACGCGCATTTCCTGCCCACTCAGTACTTGCCACAACTTGTCGCTATCAGGAGCACCTCACTTCTATGCAACTTCTAACCTAGTAAGTACTTGTCCCCCGAAAGTACCTAGCTGCGGAGCAGTCATGGCAAAATCACGAGTAGCCAAGATGCAAATGTACGGCTTCAGAAGGTGACTGCTTGAGTTTAGGTGCCTGGGCAACCTGACTCTGAACGATTAGCAAGGAGATAACTTTGAACGAGGTCCCAACACTTGCCGGTGTTACCCCTACAAACATTCAAAAAGCAGGTCCTGCATCTCTATGCTCAGTCTTCATTCGGACTATTTGCTCAACTCCTAGCGGTGACATTCCGTTTGGGAAAGCAACGGGTTTTCTGTATCGTGACGCGAAGTCGCGCATATGGCTTATCACAAACTGGCATGTGGTCACTGGACGTAGACCAGATGACCCTGGCTTTCTTGTTAACAACATTCCGCAGAGCCCGCATCAAATTGAAGTCACGTTCCCAGGGCCTGTAGTGGGGAAATTTCTCCTCCCAAAACGCCTAAATCTGTATAGGAATGACCGGCCGATCTGGCGTGAGTATCGACGTGATGTTGGGAACGATGTGGTGGGAATTCCGATAGCTGTGCCGCCTGGTTCGATAGCACCTTGTGTTCAAGACTTTGCTGAACGGGATACCGCAATACTTCAGCCGGGATTAGACGTCGTCGTGATCGGGTTTCCATTTGAACACAGTGTAGATATGCCATTCCCGGTTTGGAAACGTGCGATGGTAGCCACGGAGTCTGCTTATACAGTATTCGGCCTTGCGCAAACGTTACTCGACACCCCTGGCACACCTGGGATGTCTGGCTCTCCCGTGTTTCGAATTTCCGAAGGCGTCGCAATGCGTCCAGAGCAGCATGCTCAGTTCAAAGCCGCTGAACGAGGCGAACTAGATTTGCTCAAGGTCTTTGCCTCCCTAGACCCCGCAAAACTAAAACCGGCCCCTGTGTTGAATTTTATCGGAGTCTACGCTGGCTCTACTGGCCTGCCAGGTTTAGACCGACTATCGCTGGGAAGAATGATGCTTGCGTCGATGGTCGATTTGATCGCGATGAACGGCGATGCAGGAGAGAACCCTTTCCCTCCTCAACTACATCACTAGCCCACCGGATCAGCTGTATGGTGGGCAATCTTGGGTATCCGCTTGTTCTACCCAAAGCTGGGTAGAAGAATCTACTTAACAACCGAACATCGGAGACCATTGTCGTTGACTGACATGAAGACCTACCACGGCAGCTGCCACTGCGGCGCAGTGCGCTATGAAGCGGACATCGACCTTGCCGACGGCACGATCAAGTGCAACTGCACGATCTGCACCAAGATGCGTTTCTGGGCGGCAGTGGTGACGCCGTCAAGCTTCCGCCTACTGGAAGGCGCGCAGGCGCTGGGCGAATACCGCTTCCACACGCGGCGCGACGGCCACTATTTCTGCCGCAGCTGCGGGATCAACGTGTTCTCGACGGACGAATCGCCGAAGATGGGGCCGTTCGTGGCGGTGACGGTATCAAGCCTGGACGATATGCCGGTCGATGAGTTGATTGCGGCGCCGGTGCGGTATATCGATGGGCGGAACGACAACTGGACCACGCCGCCGGTGGAGGTGCGGCATTTGTAAGCGGAGTGCAAAGAATATTTGCATATCAGCCTTTCCATGCAAATTTCGTTTGCATCCGGGGTGCCGGTTCGTTCGACTCCGGTTGAATGGTGGGCACGGGGCGCCCACCCTACGACACTTGCAAATTTCGTTTGCAACCCGGCGTTCGGGTCATTCAACTCCGGTTGAACGCGTGGACGGCAGAGCCGTCCACCCTACGTCCCTCGCGTCAGGCGTTTTCCACCCGCGGCGTCTCCCGTAGGGTGGGCATTCGTGGTGCTGGCATTTAGCCAGCCCCACTGCCCACGCGGATTCAGCATACCGATAGCAGCACAGGCAACAGCCCCACGAACCTCAGCACACCACCCGATCACCGCCCCAGAAACGCCTCGATCAAACGCGCCAGCACCGCCGGCTGGTCATGGTGCACCATATGCCCCGCCTCCGGCACGATATGCGCCTCCACGGACGCCATGTGCGCCAGGCGCTGGTCCACTTCCGCCCGCATCTCTTCCTGCGGCCCCATCCAGCGCCACATCTCCGTCTCCGCCGCCTCGATCCACAGCACGGGCGCGGTGATCTTCTTCCAGATCGCGATCATCTCATCCAGGTGGTACAGCAGTGGCCCGTTCATCTTGTGCGCCGGATCGCCCAGGATCTCGTACTCGCCCGCATCGTTGGGCGCCGACCAGTGGCCGGCCAGGAAAGCCGCGCGCTCGTCCGGCAGGCGCGGATTGGTCTTCTGCAGCCGCCCCGCCACCTCTTCCAGGCTGGCATAGCCCTTCATGGTCGGCGGGTTCTTCAGCTCGTCCAGCCACTTCGCCATGCGCTTGGGCGCCTGCTGGGGCACGCTGCCCATCAGGCCGATGCCTTCCAGGTTGATCAGTTTTGCCACCCGGTGCGGCCGCACGCCCGCGTACAGGCTGACCGCGTTGCCGCCCATGCTGTGGCCGAGCAGGTTGACCGGCTCGTCCGGCGAATAATGGTCGAGCAGGAAGTCGAGGTCGGCAACGTAGTCGGGGAACCAGTAGGTATCCGAATGCGTGCGCTCGGACAGGCCAAAGCCGCGCCAGTCGTGGGCGATGACGTGCCAGTCGCCCTCCAGGCAATCGACGATGAACTGGAACGAGGCCGACATGTCCATCCAGCCATGCGCCATGAAGATCTTCGGCGCGCCTTCGCGGCCCCAGTGGCGCACATGGGTGCGCAAGCCGCGCACGGTCAGGAATTCGGAACGGGAGGGTTTCATGGCTGGCTCGACAGTTAAAAAAGAACGATCGTTCAATTATACGCATGCCATTGAATTCCTGCCCGTCATCTTCATATCGGGCCAATCGGGCGATGGCGGCCGCGAGGGCGTAAAATAGCAGTACTTCAACCTTCCGCGAGCACATCCATGGCGATTTACCAGTTGGGCGAGCATGCGCCCGAGATCGATGCGTCGGCCTATGTAGCCGATTCGGCCAACCTGATCGGCAAAGTGACGATCGAGGCGAATGCCTCGGTATGGTTCGGTGTCACGATCCGCGGCGACAACGAACGGATCACGATCGGCGAAAACAGCAACGTGCAAGAAGGCACGGTGATGCACACCGACATGGGCTACCCGCTCACGCTCGGCAAGAGCGTGACCGTCGGCCACCAGGCGATGCTGCACGGATGCACGGTGGGCGATGGCTCGCTGATCGGCATCCAGGCCGTGATCCTGAACGGCGCAAAGATCGGCAAGGGTTGCCTGGTCGGTGCCGGCGCCCTGGTTACCGAGGGCAAAGAGTTCCCCGACAACTCGCTCATCATCGGTACGCCTGCGAAAGCGGTGCGTACCCTCACGGAAGAAGACCTGCTGCGCCTGCAGGCCAATGCCGACAGTTATGTCGCGCGCGGCCAGCTGTTCAAGGCGCAGCTCAAGCAAATCGGATAGACAATGACGACAGTAGACACCAAGGACACCCTGCAGAAATTCATCTTCGACAACGCCGCCGTGCGCGGCGAACTGGTCGAGATTTCCGACACCTGGCGCGAGATCCAGGCCCGTCACGGCTACCCCAGGGCCGTGCGCGCCGTGCTGGGCGAAATGGTGGCCGCGGCTGCGCTGCTGTCGGCCAACCTGAAATTCAACGGCGCGATCGTGATGCAGATCCACGGCGACGGCCCGGTGCGCCTGCTGGTGGTCGAGTGCGACGCCTCGCTGCGCATCCGCGCCACGGCCAAGCTGGCGCCGGACGCTGAAGTGGCGGACGACGCCTCCCTGACCGACCTGCTGAACGCGACCGGCAAGGGCCGCTTCGTGATCACGCTCGACCCGGTCGACAAGGTGCCGGGCCAGCAGCCCTACCAGGGCATCGTCCCGCTGCATGGCGAGGACATGGCAACCGTCATCGAGAACTACATGCTGCGCTCGGAGCAGATGGACACCAAGCTCTGGCTGGCGGCCGACGACCAGGTCTCGCGCGGCCTGCTGCTGCAGAAGCTGCCGCGCCACACCGGCAAGGACGACCAGGTGAAGCAGGCGACCGAAGAGGAAGACCTGGAAACCTGGAACCGCGCCGTGATGCTGGGCGGCACCCTGAAGCAGGAAGAACTGCTCACGACCGACATCCAGACCCTGCTCACCCGCCTGTTCTGGGAAGAAACGATTCGCGTATTTGATCCGCAGCACCCGCAGTTCCACTGCAGCTGCACCCGCGAAAAGGTCGGCAACATGCTGAAAATGCTGGGCCAGGACGAGGTGGAATCGGCGCTGGCCGACCTGGGCGAACTGGGCATCAACTGCGACTTCTGCGGCAAGCACTACGCCTTCGACAAGGTCGACTGCGCCCAGCTGTTCGCCACCCCGATCGCGGCGGATTCGATGACGCCGGCCGAGGATACCAAGCACTAAGCGAAGCACTAAGCCAAACACTGATAGGACATACTGACGATGCGCGACACGCCCCGCTCTGCCTTCCCCCACATGGTCGCCCTGCCGACACGCTGGATGGACAACGACAGCTACGGGCATGTCAACAACGTCAACTACTACAGTTTCTTCGACACCGCGGTCAATCGTTACCTGATCGACCGCGGCGTGCTCGACATCCACAAGGACGACATCGTCGGCTTCGTCGTCGAGACCGGCTGCTCCTACTTCAGCTCGATCTCCTTCCCCGACCTCATTCACGTGGGCGTCAGGGTTGCCAAGCTCGGCAATTCCAGCGTGCGCTACGAGATTGCACTCTACCGCAACGACGAGACGGTGCCGGCCGCCGCCGGGCATTTCGTGCATGTCTACGTCGACCGCCGCAGCAACAAGTCGGTGCCGATCCCGGAAGCTGCCCGCGCCGTCCTGCAGACGCTGCTGGCCGCCTGATTCCCCCGTCCCGGCCCGACGGGACGTCCCATCTTCCGTCGCTTCGCCAGCAGGCGTAGACTAGGCACGTTCCACGAGGAGGTGCCATGCGAATCCTTCTTGCCGCGCTGCTTGCCAGCGCCACCCTTGCCGTTCACGCCGCTCCCGCGCTGCGCCAGCACGTCGATCTCGACACGCCGGGCGCCCTTGAGCGGGTCGGGCGCGACAATCCCGCCCACGCCCGGGCCATCACGCAGATCCTGCGCGAAGCGCCCTACCGCCGCCCGCAAGGGCTGGCCGGCTGGGTACGCACCGCCTTCGACGCGAAGATGGCCTCGGCCATGCTAATCAAGACCAGCTACCCGCCCCAGGCCCGGCTCGCGTTCGTGCTGGACGACACCGAGTACCGTGCACTGGTCACGCTGCGCAACGCTGAACCGGCGGTCAGGCCGGCCGGCTAGACCTGCGGTGAGGTATCGTACCGCAGGATTTTTATGCCAGTGCTAAGCTGTTGAACTGTTAACAGGGCTGCAACTTTCAGCAGGCCTGATACTTCATCACAGGAGAATCGCAATGCACATGGATACCGGCATCAGCACCGAGGACCGCGCGAAGATCGTCGAGTCGCTCTCGACCGTCCTGGCGGACGCCTACATGCTTTACCTGAAAACCCACAATTTCCACTGGAACGTCACCGGGCCGATGTTTTCGACCCTGCACGTGATGTTCGAGGAACAGTACACCGAGCAATGGAACGCGCTGGACGACATCGCCGAGCGCATCCGCGCCCTGGGCCACTTTGCCCCGGCCACCTCGAAGCGCTACGCCGAGCTGTCGAGCATCAAGGAAGAGCCGGAAGTGCTGTCGGCCAAGGAAATGATCCGCCAACTGGTCGAAGGCAACGAAATCCTGGTGCGCACCATGCGCGCCGGCGTGAAGGTCGCCGACGAGCTGGACGACTTCCCGACCGCCGACATGCTGACCACCCGCATGGAAGTGCACGAGAAAAACGCCTGGATGCTGCGCTCCTTCCTGGAACAGGGCGCGGGCTCGATGCAGGGCGAGGCCTCGTCGAATTAACGCCTGGGCGGGCGTCTGCCGCCCGCTGGACTTGCTGAACATGAACCTGATACGGAGCCGGCACGCCGGTGTCGTATCAGGTTTTTCGTATCGGGCTTCTCTCAGGCGTCCGGCAGGACGTAATCGAATTCGTAGAAATGCTGGCGCTCCTCGATGCGGATGTGCATCGTGCCGGCGATTCCCGCCAGTTCCCCGGTGCCGGAATCTGGCACGACCGTGATCGACAGCGCCTGGGCGCCGCGCGCCATCGTGCCGCTGTGCTGGACCACGAAGCTCCCGCTCCTGCCCTGCAGCCTGCCGGTCACGCGCTCGACGGCCACGTAGCCGGCCGAGCCTTCGGTGGTCGTCATCGCCGACAGCATCTCGCCGACGCCGGTGCCGTCCAGTTCGCCGTGGTAGCGTTTATCGATCAGCATGCGTCCGGTCGTCACCCCGTCGCGCACTTCCGGCTGGCCTTGCGGAGTAACGGTCACGTCGAACGGTCCTGCGGCATGTTGCTGGCTCATGATGCGCTTCCTTCCGGGATGATGAGATAGCGAACATTCTAGGCCAATCCGTAGGCTTTGCGTTGATCGCAGAGTGGGCGGCTGCGCTTGGGCTGGTTGAACGCGTGGACGGTCTCGCCCGTAGGGTGGGCGCCCCGTGCCCACGCGTGAACGATGAGCAGACGCAGCGCTCTATATACGCCAACACGACGCGGACGCCACGCGTGGGCACGGGGGCGCCCACCCTAGGTTTTCACGGCGCTCGTTATCAGTGCGCCTCGCCCGGCAAATGCAGGTCGATCACCTTCATGATCGCGAGCGTCGCGTCCAGGCTCAGTTCGCCGCTGGCGAAGGCGGCGCGCAGCTCAAGCTGCGGCAGGCCGGCGGCGGCGGCGAGATGGGTCGTGCCTTCGGCGCGCGCGGCGACGGCCAGGGCCTCGACCAGCACGGCGGTGTCGCCGGATTCGAAAGCGGCGGCAAGATAGACGGCCAGGGCGTCGAGCGACGTCAGGGCCGCGGCGGCGTCGCCGGACGCGCCGTCAGGGGTAGGGTCGGAACTCATGGTAGTCAGTGGGTCGGGCCGGGAACGACGGGGCCTTTGCCCGCCTTCGGCGGCGGTGGAGGCGGCGGCACGGTCATCGACTCGACCGGCTTCTCGTCCTTGCGCAGCACCTGCACGAAGATTTCATTCTGCTTGATCATGCCCAGTTCCAGGCGCGCGCGTTCCTCGACGGCGCCCAGGCCCTCACGCAGGTCGCGCACTTCGGAATCGAGCTTGGCGTTGCGCGCCTTGAGCTTGTCGGTATGCGCCTGGGCCAGCGCGACCTGGTCGCGCAGGTCGGCGACGGCGAGCATGCCGCCCTTTCCCAGCCACAGCGGGTACTGGATCAGCAACAGCAAGGCGGCAAGGGCGAGCGTAATCAGGCGCATGGCGGAAAATGATACGCCGGCCACGCATTGCACGCGGCCGGCGGTGGAACAATGTTGATTTACTTCAGGTCTACTTCAGGCTTACTTCAGATTGTAGAACGCGTCACGGCCCGGGTAGCTCGCCACGTCGCCCAGGTCTTCCTCGATGCGCAGGAGCTGGTTGTACTTGGCCATGCGGTCCGAACGCGACATCGAGCCGGTCTTGATCTGCAGGGCGTTCAGGCCCACGGCGATGTCGGCGATGGTCGAGTCCTCGGTCTCGCCCGAACGGTGCGAGATGACGGCGGTGTAGCCGGCGCGCTTGGCCATCTCGATGGCGGCGAAGGTCTCGGTCAGGGTGCCGATCTGGTTGATCTTGATGAGGATCGAGTTGGCGATGCCCTTCTGGATGCCCTCTTTCAGGATCTTGGTGTTGGTGACGAACAGGTCGTCGCCCACCAGTTGCACCTTCTTGCCCAGGGCTTGCGTCAGGGTGGCCCAGCCTTCCCAGTCGCCTTCGGCCATGGCGTCCTCGATCGAGATGATCGGGTACTTGTCGCACCAGGTCGCCAGCATGTTGGTGAAGTCGCCGGCCGACAGGGTCAGGCCCTCGCCTTCGAGCACGTACTTGCCGTCCTTGTAGAACTCGCTGGCGGCGCAATCCAGGCCGATGGCGATGTCGCTGCCCGCCTGGTAGCCCGCTTCCTCGATCGCCTGCATGATCAGCTTGATCGCTTCCTCGTGATTCGCGACGTTCGGCGCGAAGCCGCCTTCGTCGCCGACCGAGGTGGCCAGGCCCTTGGCGTGCAGGATCTTCTTCAGGGTGTGGAACACCTCGGCGCCGTAGCGCATGGCTTCCTTGAACGAAGGCGCGCCGACCGGGATGATCATGAATTCCTGGATGTCCAGGTTGTTGTCGGCGTGGGCGCCGCCGTTGATGACGTTCATCATCGGCACCGGCATCTGCATCGCGCCCGAACCGCCGAAGTAGCGGTACAGCGGCAGGCCCGCTTCTTCAGCTGCGGCTTTAGCGACAGCCATGGAAACGGCCAGCATCGCGTTGGCGCCCAGGCGGCTCTTGTTCTCGGTGCCGTCCAGGTCGATCAGGGTACGGTCGAGGAAGGCCTGCTCGTTCGCGTCCAGGCCCATGATTGCTTCGCTGATTTCGGTGTTGATGTTCTCGCAGGCCTGCAGCACACCCTTGCCGAAGTAACGCTTCGGGTCGCCGTCGCGCAGTTCGATCGCTTCGCGCGAACCGGTCGACGCGCCCGACGGCACGGCGGCACGGCCCATCACGCCCGATTCCAGCAGCACGTCGCATTCGACGGTCGGATTGCCGCGCGAGTCGATGATCTCGCGGCCGATGATGTCAACGATAGCACTCATGGTTTAAGTCTCCAGAAAGGTAGAAAAATCGTCGCGCACATGCAAGTCGAGGCGCCGTTTGGAGCGCCTCGACTTGCATGCCAAATAACTTAATTATGCCTTGAAGCTGTTTTCAAGGAAGCCCGTCTTCTTGACCACGCGGTCGAGTTCGACCAGGGTCGTGAGCAGTTCCTTCATGCGGCCCAGCGGCACGGCGTTCGGGCCGTCCGACAGCGCATTGGCCGGATCGGGGTGGGTTTCCATGAACAGGCCGGCGATACCGGCTGCCACCGCGGCGCGCGAGAGCACCGGAACGTGTTCGCGCTGGCCACCCGAGGAGGTGCCCTGCCCGCCCGGCAGCTGCACCGAGTGGGTCGCGTCGAACACCACCGGGCAGTTCGATTCGCGCATGATGGCGAGCGAACGCATGTCCGAGACCAGGTTGTTGTAGCCGAACGAGACGCCGCGCTCGCAGGCCATGAAGTTATCTTCAGGCAGGCCGGCTTCGCGTGCGGCGGCGCGCGCCTTGTCGATCACGTTCTTCATGTCGCCCGGGGCCAGGAACTGGCCCTTCTTGATGTTGACCGGCTTGCCCGAACGCGCGCAGGCGTTGATGAAGTCGGTCTGGCGGCACAGGAAGGCCGGGGTCTGCAGCACGTCGACGACGCTCGCCACTTCCGGGATCATTTCTTCGTCGTGCACGTCGGTGAGCACGGGCACGCCGAGCTCCTTACGCACGTCGGCGAGGATTTCCAGGCCTTTTTCGCGGCCCGGGCCGCGGAAGGATTTGCCCGACGAGCGGTTGGCCTTGTCGAAGGACGACTTGTAGATGAAGGGGATGCCCAGTGCGCTGGTGATTTCCTTCAGGGTGCCGGCGGTGTCGAGCGCCATCTGGCGCGATTCGATCACGCAGGTACCGGCGATCAGGAAAATCGGGTGCTCCTGACCTACTTCGAAACCACACAGTTTCATGCTACATCTCCTTGCAAAGCTTGTTCGTTCGCCGCCACCTTCGGGTTGGCTGCCTGGTGGGCCAGGGCCGCCTTGATGAAGGAGGTGAACAGCGGATGGCCGCTGCGCGGGGTCGACTTGAATTCCGGGTGGAACTGCACACCCATGTACCACGGGTGGGCTTCACGCGGCAGTTCCATGATCTCGCACAGGTCCTCGTTCGGGGTGCGCGCCGCGACCACCATGCCGGCCGCTTCGACCTTCGGCAGGTAGAAGTTGTTGGCTTCGTAGCGGTGACGGTGACGCTCGGTGACGACGCTGCCGTAGATCTCGGCGGCCAGCGTGCCCGGCTTCACCGCGCAGGTCTGGGCGCCCAGGCGCATCGTACCACCCAGGTCCGAATTCTCGTCGCGCTTCTCGACCTTGCCGTCGTGGTTCTGCCATTCGTTGATCAGGGCCACGACCGGCTGGTCGGTGTCCAGGTCGAACTCGGTCGAGTTGGCGTTCGGCAGGCCGGCCATGTGGCGCGCGTATTCGATCAGCGCGACCTGCATGCCCAGGCAGATGCCGAGGTAAGGGATCTTGTTCTCGCGGGCATAGCGCGCGGCCATGATCTTGCCTTCCACGCCGCGCTTGCCGAAGCCGCCCGGCACCAGGATGGCGTCGTACTTGGCCAGGTGATCGCAGCCCTTGGTCTCGATTTCTTCCGAGTCCAGGTATTCGATGTTGACGCGGCTTTCGGTGTGGATGCCGGCGTGGCGCAGCGCCTCGGTCAGCGACTTGTACGATTCGATCAGGTCGACGTACTTGCCGACCATGCCGATGGTCACTTCGTGCTTCGGGTTCTCCAGCGTGTGGATCAGCTTGGTCCACACCGACAGGTCGGCCGGCGGCGCCTCGAGGCCGAGCGCTTCCAGGATGATGTCGTCCAGGCCCTGGTCGTGCAGCACCTGCGGCACTTTATAGATGGTGTCGACGTCCCAGACCGAGATCACGGCCTGCTCTTCGACGTTGGCGAACAGCGAGATCTTGGCGCGCTCGTCGTCCGGGATGCGGCGATCGGCGCGGCACAGCAGCGCGTTCGGCGAAATGCCGATCTCGCGCAGCTTCTGCACCGAATGCTGGGTCGGCTTGGTCTTCAGTTCGCCAGCCGAGCCGATCCAGGGCACCAGGGTCAGGTGGACGAAGGCGGCGCCCTTGCGGCCCACGCGCAGCGACAGCTGGCGCGCGGCTTCCAGGAAGGGCAGCGACTCGATGTCGCCGACGGTGCCGCCGATCTCGACCAGCGCCACGTCGACGCCTTCGGCGCCGCGGCGGATGTAGTCCTGGATCTCGTTGGTGATGTGCGGGATCACCTGCACGGTCTTGCCGAGGTATTCGCCGCGGCGTTCCTTGCGGATCACGGATTCGTAGATCTGGCCGGTGGTGAAGTTGTTCACCTTCTTCATGCGGGTGCTGATGAAGCGCTCGTAGTGGCCGAGGTCGAGGTCGGTCTCGGCGCCGTCGTCGGTGACGAAGACTTCGCCGTGCTGGGTGGGGCTCATCGTGCCCGGATCCACGTTGATGTAGGGATCGAGCTTGAGCATGGTGACTTTGAGGCCGCGCGATTCGAGGATCGCGGCGAGGGAAGCGGCCGCAATCCCCTTGCCCAGGGAAGACACGACGCCGCCAGTGACGAATACAAATTTGGTCATTGTGCTGAAGGTGCCGAATGGCACGCGCGGGAAATAGAAATTATACCTTAAACAGGCGAATACTTCTTCATTACAAGGGGACGGGCGAAGCGGCGACGCTGTTTTCCAGCCTGCATGGCGCTGCCGCGCGGGGTCTTGTTTCGCAAAGACAACACTAATACATGACCATATGTCGCTTGACTCAACTATTTCCGGTCAACAATAGACATTGATATTCATCAATGTAATATATTGTTTCCGCTGTCCTTATATCTGGAAATCATGGGTTTCTTCAACAATCTGAATATTGGCAAGCGCCTCGCTGCCGGCTTTGCACTGACGCTCGTCACCACACTTCTTATTGCCGCCGTCGGCATGGTCCGGCTGAACAGCGTTTCCGAAAGCAGCGCCGCGGTCCTGAACGCACCGCTCGCCAAGGAACGCATGATCACCGAGTGGTACATGCAGATCTTCGCGGCCGTGCGCCGCACCGCGGCCATCGTCAAGAGTACCGATCCCTCGCTCGGCCCCTACTTCAAGGACGACGCCGCCAGGACCGGCTCGCGCTCGACCGAGCTGATCAAGCAGATCGAGCCCCTGATCACCGATGGCGCCGAAAAAACGCTGTTCGACCAGATCGCCGCCCAGCGCAAGGCTTACTCGAAGGCGCGCGACGAAGCGATCAAGGCCAAGGCTGCCGGCGACGAGGCGCTCGCCGCCCAGATCCTCGACCAGCAGTTCACCCCGGCGGCGAACGCCTACCAGGAATCGGTGCAGCAACTGGTGGCAATGCAGCATGCCAGCATTGCCGCCACCGCGCAGGCAAACAAGGACAGCGCCGCGACCAGCCAGACACTGCTGGGCGCGCTCGCGACGCTGGCGGTGCTGCTGGGCGCCGTGTCGTCCTGGCTGCTCACGCGCGGCATCGTGGGTCCGATCCGCGAAGCCGTGGCGCTGGCCGAAACCGTGGCCAGCGGCGACCTGACGCGCCGCATCGAAACGACCGGCCGCGACGAGACCGGCGCCCTGCTGCGCGCCCTGCGCCACATGAACGACAGCCTGGTGGCCATCGTCACCCAGGTGCGCGGCGGCACCGACACCATCTCGAACGCCTCGGGCGAGATTGCCGCCGGCAACCTCGATTTGTCGAGCCGTACCGAGCAGCAGGCCTCGGCGCTCGAGGAAACCGCGGCGTCGATGGAACAACTGACCGGCACCGTGCGCCAGAACGCCGACAATGCGCGCCAGGCCAACCAGCTGGCCATTACCGCCTCGAACGTGGCCGTCGAGGGCGGATCCGTGGTCGGCCAGGTGATCACGACCATGGGCTCGATCAACGAATCCTCGCGCAAGATCGTCGACATCATCGGCGTCATCGACGGCATCGCATTCCAGACCAACATCCTGGCATTGAACGCCGCGGTCGAAGCGGCGCGTGCCGGCGAACAGGGCCGCGGCTTCGCGGTTGTCGCCTCCGAAGTGCGCAACCTGGCCCAGCGCTCCGCTGCGGCGGCAAAAGAGATCAAGCTTCTCATCGGCGACTCGGTCGAGAAGGTCGACTTGGGCGCCAGACTGGTCGACCAGGCCGGCGCCACGATGGAGCAGGTGGTCGAATCGATCCGCCGCGTGACCGACATCATGGCCGAGATCACCCATGCCAGCCTGGAACAGACCGGTGGCATCGAGCAGGTCAACGCGGCGATCGGCCAGATGGACGAAACGACCCAGCAGAACGCGGCCCTGGTCGAGGAATCGGCCGCGGCGGCCGGCGCCATGCAGGAGCAGGCGGCGAAGCTGGCCGAGGTCGTGAGCGTGTTCAAGCTCAACGTGCAGGTGGCTGGACCGGCAGCGGCCCCGGCGCTGCGCCCGGCACAGCCGGCGCGTGTGCGCAAGGAGCCGGTCACCCCGCCGCCAACCCTCCCGAAACCGGCAGCGAAGCCGGCGAAGCGTACGACCGCCACGGCGGACGAGTGGGAAGAGTTTTGACCCTGGCCTGAACAGCGTCACGGAAAGCCGCCTGCACGTCAGGCGGCTTTTTTTTATGCCGCGACTGTTGCTTTTGTGGGTAAGTACTTACCCTTATCAGCCCAAAAGTTACCTTCGCGCAATATAGAATATGCGCCTCTGACATTTACAGAAACCAGGTACACGATGATCTCGATTAGCAACATGAATATCGGAAAGCGCCTTGGCGCGGTTTTTACGCTGGTGCTCGCGCTGACGGTATTGATTGCCGCGGCCGGCATCTGGCGCCTGAATGCGATCGCCGACGCCACGAATGCCATGATGGCAGCGCCGCTCGCCAAGGAACGCCTGATGAGCGAGTGGCATACCCAGACCTTCGCCGCGGTCCGCCGTACCGCCGCCATCGTCAAGAGCAACGACACCAGCCTCGTCGAGTTCTTCAAGGCGGACGAAACGAAGACCTCCAGCCGCTCGACTGAACTGATCAAGCAGATCGAACCGCTGCTGGAAGACAAGGAAGAGCGCGCATTGTTCGACCGCATTGGTGAACTGCGCGCGGCCTACGCCAAGGCCAAGGCCAAGGCAGTCAAGGCGCGCTCCGACGGCGACCCCGACGGTGCGGCACGCATCCTCAACGAAGAATACGTTCCTGCCGCCGATGCCTACGACGGCGCCCTGGCCGACCTGGTCAAGATGCAGCAGAACCGCATCGACGCCATTGCCGAGGGCATCAAGGTCGACAACAACGGCAGCGCACGCATGATCGGCATCCTGGCGGCGGCCGCAGTGGCGCTCGGCGCGCTTTGCTCCTGGTTGCTCACGCGCGGCATCGTGGGTCCGATCCGCGCAGCCGTGGCGCTGGCCGAAACCGTGGCCAGCGGCGACCTCACCCACCGTATCGAAGTCACCAGCAAGGACGAGACCGGCGCCCTGCTGCGCGCCCTGCGCCACATGAACGACAGCCTGGTGCGCATCGTCAGCGAAGTGCGTGCCGGCACCGACACCATCGCCACCGGCTCGGCCGAGATCTCGGCCGGCAACCTGGACTTGTCAAGCCGTACCGAGCAGCAGGCTGGGGCCCTGGAGGAAACCGCCGCCTCGATGGAAGAACTGACCACGACCGTGCGCCAGAACGCCGACAACGCACGCCAGGCCAACCAGCTCTCGATCGCGGCCTCGGAGATCGCGGTCCAGGGCGGCGCGGTGGTGGGCGAAGTCATCACCACGATGGGCTCGATCAACGAATCCTCGCGCAAGATCGTCGACATCATCGGCGTCATCGACGGCATCGCCTTCCAGACCAACATCCTGGCGCTGAACGCCGCGGTCGAAGCGGCGCGTGCCGGCGAACAGGGCCGCGGCTTCGCGGTCGTGGCATCCGAAGTGCGCACCCTGGCCCAGCGCTCCGCCGCCGCGGCCAAGGAAATCAAGGCCCTGATCGGCGACTCGGTGGACAAGGTCGACCTTGGGGCCAAGCTGGTCGACCAGGCCGGCACGACCATGGAGCAGGTGGTCGAATCGATCCGCCGGGTCACCGACATCATGGCCGAGATCACCCACGCCAGCGCCGAGCAGACCGGCGGCATCGAGCAGGTCAACGCGGCCATCGGCCAGATGGACCAGGTCACCCAGCAGAACGCGGCCCTGGTCGAGGAATCGGCCGCTGCCGCCGCCTCGATGCAGGAGCAGGCCGCCAAGCTGGCCCGGGTGGTTGGCGTGTTCAAGCTGAATGGCCATGCCGCCGCCGCGGCCCCTGCACCGGCGCCGGCACGTGCGCTGGCGGTGCAGCCCAAGCCGGTTGCGCGTGTGACGAAGGCGAAGGCGGCGCCCGCCGCTGCCCTCAAGCCGGCGGCGCGCACCACCGCAGGCGCGGATGAGTGGGAAGCGTTCTGATCGCTTTTCCGGTCGCTGATGAAGCCGCCTTCGGGCTAATGCCAAAGAGGAAGACTCAAGTGCAAGTCATGTGCGGATCGCCCGGCAGCAACGTTGCGCCGCAGCTCGTCTTGTGGCCCTCATAGGCCACCGGCGTGCCGTTGATCGTGTGCCGGGCTTGTCCTTCCACGATCGTCCCCGGACCGTGGATCGGACAAGTCGTTTTGTCGCCGACACAGGCGACAGCGATCCCGCCCACCGTGAAATGGGTAGCGGCCACGCCCACGACTTCGCCGCCGTGACTGGTCCGATCGTTCAGGCGGATGATCTTCGGCATAACCCCTCCCCTCCTTATTGATAGGCGCCGAGATCGACGGCCGGGATGCCGCGGTGCGCGAACACGTCGCCCCCCATCGGGTGCTTCTGGTTCTTGCGCTGCTCGTCCGAGGGCGGGCTGATGAGGACGATCGAGGCTTCGTCGGGGCTGCGCAGGTTGATTGCCGCGCTGACGCCGCCATCGCGGTAGCTGCCCATCACGCCGATACCCATCTGCACGAACAGGGTGGCCGCGCCGGTATTGCCGAGGCGCTTGTCGGTGTCGATGAACTGGCTCGACTTGCCGCTGTCGAGCTCGGGTCCGCCCGCCGCCGCATGGGCATCGAGCACGCCGTGCAGGGCGACCAGTTGGTCGGTGTTGCTGGCGGTGGCGGCGATCACGCGCGCCGGGGCCTCCCTTCTCTGCGCTTCGGGCAGGGTCTGCAGCGCGGCCTGCCAGCCGGCCTGCAGCAGCTTTTGCCGTTCCGCGCGGCGCGTGACGGGCTTGCCCTGCTCGTCGGTGAAGCGGACAAAGGTCGGCCGGTGGATGTAGCCGAGCGTGGGCAGGCGGTCGAAGGTTTCGAGCTGCTCCCGGTTCCAGGGGATGGGGAACCAAGGGGTGGGCTTCCACTCCCTTGGCGGGTAGTGGGCGAAGGGGTTGAGCTTGCCGAGCACGCCGGGAACGCCGGTGCCGCGCACGTCGGGGCGCTGGGCGAAGGCGGCGGCGGCTTCGAGCCATTCACTGACCAGAGGCTGGCGTTCGCCTGTTCCCTTGATATCCTGGCGTGTCATGTCGGCGCCGACCTGGGCCGGCGTTTGCAATGTCGTCTTGCGCTGCCAGTTGGGAACTGCAGTTCTCAGATTTCCGTACATCCAGCGGAACTCCTTTTGCACGAACTCGTTGTCCGGGTCATCCCAGACGAAGGGCCGCACCGGATCGACCCGCTCGCGGCGCGCGAGTACGAAGAGTGCGGAAGCGTCGGGCATCTCGGGAATATAGTATCCATCCCTCAGCAATTCGGGCGTACCCTCTGCGCGATTAGCGTCCCGTGTTCCCATGCTGTCTTCGGAATTCAAGACAACATAGGGCACGTCAGGATTGGCGTCGAAGAAGGCGAACACGTCCTCAATGATACGATCAGGCTGTTCGCCAAACCGGCGTGGACCAATGACAAACAGGTGCCATGCCATACCGGATCCGACTGCACCGCCAGCAAGTCCCGGATCAGGGCTCTCAGGCGTGTCTGCCTGCCACTGATTGTATGCCGGTGGTTCAGCGTTAAAGACCGGAACCGCGTAATACATTGGCGTGAACTGTGCGCCATTCTCCAGGGAGTCTCCACCACGGCCCCCTCCAGTTCCACCTTTATCAATCGCAGACCAATTGTATTTCTTCGGATCCTGTTCGCGGATCGTCGCATGCGGGTTGCCCGCCTGCAGGGCTTCCCACAGCTTGCCCTGCCGGTACTTGTCCAGGGTGACGCCAAGCCCGATCACTTCCAGCACGTATTCACGCTGCTGCTGCTCGTCTTGCGCCGCCTGCCGGACCTGGACCGCTACGCCTTTCTGCGTGACTTGTTCGTTCTTCGAGGCTTTTACCCACTGGGCGCCGAACAGCGCTCCAACGGCGACCACTGGCCCCACCACCCACCACAAGATTCGATTACCCATCGTTTGCTCCTGAATGGTCAAGCTGTCTGGTTCTATGACCGTCATCACGAAGACCGCCCACAAGGGAATCAGGACGATGAGCGCGAGAATGGCTCCAATTACATATTTTGCTGGATGTACCTGTGCTTTTCCGGCCTTGCTGCTCATCTTGTCCCCTTCTTTCCGCCCTTCGAATCAGCCGATGCCGGTAAAGCGACGACACGGTCACCGGCCACCGTTTCGCACACGACGAGACTCGGCAAGCCTGTATGCAGGGCCGGGACGCAGGAAGGGAGTACACCAGAACTGTAATAGTCGGCATTGCCCAAAATTAGTTCTTTCCGCTCTGCGTTTTCTACGTTCCAGTAAGTACTAAACCTTATTGCAAACTCGCCCCATCGCATGACGGATAGCCTTTTTTCAGCCTTGGGATCCGTCTGCAACCGCCAATCCGCCACCGCACACAAATACGCATAAAACTTCGGATCGCTCGACGCCAGTCCGCCGCCGATGGCCAGGTCGTAAGCCGTCACATTGCGATGATTCTTCGCGCTGCCGAAAATGGAACCGTGGAAGGATTTCGGGCTGACCTCGTGCTGCCAGCGCTTGCGCGCTTCGTCCGGGCTTTCCTGCACGAGCGCCTGGACCGTGCCGTCCGGGTAGCGCACGACCTCCAGTATCTTGCGACGCCCGTTCGGGCCCAGGCCATCCAGCTTCTTGTCGCGGTTGTAACGCTCTTCGACCACCTGGCATTCGGTCTTCGGGAGCTTTTGTGGCGATCCAGGGCGGCGCACGCCGCCGCTGGGGTCGGGACAGGTCTCGCGCCAGGCGTTCAATCCGCTGCCGCTGGTGATGGCGATCGCAGCGTCGATCGGATCGACCTCCTCGCAAGGCCCCTGATCCTCGGCAGCAACCTTCGCCTGTATCGAGCTTTTCGGGATATTCTTCGCATCGATCTGGCCGCTTCCCCGCAAATCCGCCGGGACCGGCACCCGCAGGGCCTCGCCATTGATGGTGCGGATACCCTCGCGCCTGGACGCATCGGACTTCATGAAATCGAGCAGGCCCGGTTGCGGTGGCCAGGCTACCTCCTGGTGATTTGCACGCAAGGTTCGGTTGGCATCGGCCACATGGGCATGATCGTCCTCGTCCTCGGTGCGTAGTGCGAAATCGTGGGGCGGCTGCCCGACAAGGACCGGGCCGATCTTCTTTTTCGCCAGGTCATGGCGCTGCTTGGCGGTGAAAACGCGCTGGAAGAAACCGCGCCCCAGTTCGGCCAGCGGTTTGCGGTCCACCTGCTCGGTGGCGTACTTGACGGAAGCGTCGCCCCAGATGCTGCGCTTCTTGCCCGGGTCGGTTTTCGACACGGCCGTCCCGCGCATGAAGTCCGGCACGCCCTGCCAGCCGATGCCCTTCATGTTGTCCAGCGCGACCGTCATGTCTTCGGGGCAGAAGTACAGATAGACCTTGCCGCGGTTGTCGCGGTCAGTGCCGGGGCTCCATTTTGCGCCGACCATGCCGTGGTGCTTGCCATGGTCGGTCAGCGCCGTGAAGGCCGGCGCCGCGTGCTTCCTGGCGGCCACGCCCTGCACGATATTGGCCAGCGTGCGCAGGCGCGCGTCGAAGGTCTGGCGCGACGTGAGCACGGTGTAGTGCCCTTCCATGGCCGGATCGGTGCCACTCTTGAACTTCTCCGACGCGCCGACCAGGAAACCCGATTCCTCCTCCAGGCTATAGGGTGGGTGGGTCAGCACCAGCGTGTCGGCCGGGCGCTTGCCCTCGTCGAGCAGGAAGGCCTGGGCCAGCAGGCTGATCAGGCAGCCCTGGCTGTGCGCGACGATGTTCACGGCTTCGTTGGCGTCGTAGTCGCGGATCATCGCCACCAGGGCCGCCAGCCGTTTCGCCGCAAGGATCATGTACATGCGTCCGGGCGCGCTCAACACCGGCCGCACCGGGTCGCCGCCCACGTCGGCGGGCGAGCAGATGCCCCGGTTCCACATGTCCGGCAAGGTGCTCGTGGCGTTGGCGAAGGGTCCGCCGCCTTTCGACAGGTCCTTGTCCAGGCGGTTGCCGAAGCGGTCGGTGCGCTGCCCGTTCTTCGTACCGGACTCCTTGAACACTTCCCGATAGCCCCAGTAGAAGGGAATGACCGGACTGTGCGTCCCGGTCTCGGTCTTGCGCTTGAAGAAGACCGCATCCGGATCTGGTTCGAGCACGTCCTTGTCCCTGGCAGTGGGCATCCGGTAGCTGCCGGGCACGAAACGGCCGGGCTTGCCGTGCAGGCGCATGTCGAGTCCGGCGCACAGCCCTTCCTCGACGGCGCCGAAGCCGGTGCCGACGTCGTTCACGCCATGGATGACGATGACGTTGCAGGGCAGGTCGGGCTTGACGTCCACTTTCTTGTCGGACGTGCGCTCGCATTGCAGCACGCTCGCGTCCTGCCCGATGCAATAGGGTTGCCGTGGATACAGCATGCAGTGTCTCCTTACTGTTCGTCGGTGAGAATGCGGATGTGCGCGATATGCATCGCGTCGCGCTCCAGCAGCCCGGTCTTGCCGGCGGCGTCGCTGACGCCCCTCAAGGTGCTGCCGTCGCTCATCTCGATCTCGAAGCGGCGGTTGGCGGCGGGCACGGCATCCTCGCCGTGGGCCCCGTACTTGAGGATGAACTTCTGGTCGGGGCTGCCGCTCTCGAAAGCCGGCAGTTCGGCCGCCATCGTCGCCGGGCCATCGAAAGGAAAGTTCGCCGCCTGGTGCCTGATGTCGCCTTTGGTGCCGAGCGTGATGCCGCCGCCGACCTTGACGAAGGAACCGTCCTCGGCAATGAACTGGATCTCCTTGGCCATCAGGACGATCTTGCCGTCGGTGGCGGTGAGCTTGACGTTCCTGGCGGAGTTGACTTCGGTGTCGTCATGCTGGCTCTGCAGCAAGAACTTGCCGTGATGGGCAATCGCCCGGATGCCGCCGTGGTGCGAGAACAGCGATACGCCCTGCCCTGCGTTGAGGTTGAAGCGCTGCCCGGCGGTCAGCTGGATGTGCTGCTGGGCCACGCTGTCGAGGTTGCTGCCGGCATAGCTGACGATCGCCTTCGGAGTGGCGAAGCTGAGGCCCTCGGGCGCCGTGACGCCGATCAGCGCCTTGCCGCCGCCCTGCCCTTCGGGCGCGGTATTGCTGCCGTTTTCCCAGTCGCTCAATTGCGTCCGCATGTCACCGAGCGGTTCCGCGTCGAGCGGCAATGCCCGGTGCTCGGCCGCGTAGTTCCCCAGGCTGCGGCACTGCTCCAGGCACTGCTCCATCAAGGACAGGAACTCGGCGCGGGCCAGCTGGCCGTCGACCGCGTTCAGGCGCTTCCATGCCGTCAACAGCATGCCCTTGGCGGCGCGCACGGCCACGTGCTCGTCGCTGCGCAACTCGGCGCCCTCGCCCCGCGCGGCAGCTTCCCCGTCGCGGCGCGGGTGCCGCAAATGGCCGAGATTGAGCTGGCTGTGCCCGTGTTCGCTCGCCAGCTGGGCACTGATCTGGCCGGGCGTGTCATCCATGCGCAACTGGTTGTAGCGCTGGCCCTTCACCTCGCGGCTCTTGATCCCCGACAGGAAACGGTTACCCGGCAGGCTGCCCGAATGCGTGAAATCCGGCGGCGGCGTCCGGCCTCCGTGGACGCGGCCCGTGATTACGGGCCGGTCCGGGTCGCCTCCGAGGAAGGAGACGAGGCACTCGTCGCCGGCGCGCGGCAGCGCAATCGCGCCGTAATGGTCGCCCGCCCAGGAACTCGAAACGCGGATCCATGCCGAGTCGGTGTCGCTATCGGATGCGCCTGCTCCCTGGGCGTGAGCGTGGTCACTGGGGCGGCAAGCCGGGAAACGCACCTTGACCCGGCCCCGCTGGTCGCAGTGGACTTCCTCGTCCCCTGGCGTGACCACGATGACGCTTTGCATCTGCACATTCGGCAGGTCGACACGCGGGTCGTATGCGGGCACGATGGGAATGCCGCGCCGCACGCAGCTGAACCGGTTCGTGTAACGCGCGCCGCGTTCGGCACTGGCGCGCGCCAGGCCATCGTCCGGTTGGCACCATTTATTCAAGGTAAACAGGCGCACGATGCGATCGTTCAGGGATGTGGGCAGGTTGTTTTCGGCGTCCACATGCAGCTCGGTCACCACGAATTCACGCTCCTCGGCAGCGTGCGTATCGATTTCCGCATGCCCTTCCACCGCAATCCACTGCCCGACATCCAGGTCGCGCACCCCGCTCTCCGCTTCGAAGTGCTTGGCTTCGTACTCGCGGTGCTGCATGCGCAACGTGGCCAGTGTACGGAAATCAGCCGCGTTGCTGCCCGCATGGGGAGAGTCGACCAGGTACTCGTCGAGGGTTGCGGCAAACCGGTTTCCAAACTCGCCCTGGTCGTGGTGCCCCGGGATCGCTATCTCGCTTGCCGATGACTGCTTGTAATCCCAGCTATGGCGCGTGACACCTCCGGCAGTCAGCGAGCGCACGGCGTGCCATGCGGTAATGCTGTCACGGGCTTCGGTACCGTCGTCGCGGTGATAGCGCACCGTCCCGGCCGGGCTTTGCGCGAGGGATCGTGAATCGTCGAACAAGACCAACCGATGGCCACGCACGGCGTCATGCCGCATCGGCTCGCCTGGTTCGAAGGACCAGCCCAGGCCGCGCCGTTTCCATAGGCGGCGCAGGAACACCGCATCGGATTCGTTGTATTGCATGGTGAATTCGCGCGCCTCATACGATCCCGTTGTCAAAAACTTGAAATCGAAGGCGCGTGCCAGGACCGGGTTTTTCTGCAACCATTCCTGGAGCAGGATACGGGTGATATCGAGCTCGCTGGCCTGCCGGAAAACGCGCGTGTTGATGCGCGCCTCCATGAGCGAGAGCGCATCCCGAATCACCAGTTGGTAAGTGGCCAGCCCACCGTCGCTTTCGCCTTCGGCTGCCTGCGCCACGATCCCGCAGACCGAATGCAGATTTCCCCGGTCGGTCACGAACTGAAGTTCGGCCGCCATCGCCATGAAACTCTTCAGCGGTAGCCCGGCCTGGCTGGCGACGCACAGCAGGCGGTATTCGAATCCGCCGCAGATGCTTGCCCGGCCTTTGACGTGCTTGACCAGCAGTCGGTCGGTAAGCGGCCCCTGTTCACCCGACAGGCGCAGCCGGATCGGGCGGTTCGCATCGGTGAGATCGCGGGGTAGAGCGAGGAGATCTTGAGAATGCATGAAGGATTCCAGTGGCAGAGGGAGTTGACCATCGGTGCGGCCGATGGTGTTAACCACTGGAATGGTGCGGGAGTGCGGCAAGGAATTGTTGATCCGTATCAACGCCGCAATCTGGCGGCGCCCAGCCTACTTGTACTGATACAACGGCCGTCACCTCGATCGGCCGGATAGCGCGAGAACCTGCCCCACTCTTGCCGCGATGCCTTGATAGAACACCTGCATGCGCTACCGGGGCTGTTGCCTGCCCTGTTATCGGTCCATCGGAACCGCGTGGGCACAGGTGCCCACCCTACGGGAGGCGTTACCGACTCACGGCGGCAAAAAAGCGCTACTGCTTGCGGTCGAGGCCAACGCTGCAATTTCCTGTACTTCCAGACCACGTTTGACGACGCCACGCGACACTGGCGCGCCATGGGCATATCCGCGTCTTGACGCCCCCTGGCCGCTCGTGCAGAGTTGCGCCGTGGCACTGCCTTGAGGCAGTGCAAGTTTCGCTTTCATTTATCCGCACCCAATGCCCATCGATTTCCAGCTGCCCCCGCCGTCCACCGAACAGATCCAGCCCGCCACTGCAATCACCACCGCCTCCTTCGACGAGCAGTACGAGAAAGCGCGCGCGCTTGCCAATGCCGGCCAGCCGGCGCTGGCCGTGGCCGCCTATGACGCCCTGCTGCTGCGTTCGCCCGGCAATGTCGACGTGCTGCTGGGGCGCGGCATCGCGTATACCCGCCTCGACCGCTGGAGCGAGGCCCAGGCCGACCTCGAAGCGGCGGCCAAGGCGTCCCCGGAGTATGCCGATGTCTGGCTCGCCCTGGGCAATATGCACCGGTGGCACGACCAGCCGGAACCGGCGATCGCCGCCTACAGCCGCCTGGTGGCGCTGCGCCCGGATGACGCGTCGAGCTGGATGGCCCGCGCACGTGCCTACCGCGCCGCCGGCCGCCTTGCCGAAGCACGCGCCGACCTGGCGAAAGCCCGCGCCGCCGGCGGCAATGCGGCCGAGATCGACGCCTTCGACGCCGCCCTGGTTGCAGCCCCGATTGCAGCCCAAGCGCCGCAGCCGCGCGCCGGCAATCCGGAAGCGGCGCTGGCCGCCGGCTACACCTGGGCGGCCAGCCTGTCGGGCAGCTGGACGGACGTCGGCAGCGGCCCGCGCTGGAACGACCAGACCGCCAGCGTGCGCCACTACATGCCGCGCGGCTCGATCGGCTTCGAGACCCTGCGCGCGCACCGCTTCGACCAGAGCGGCTACGCCTGGGCGCTCGACGCCTACACCGACCTGTGGCCGGGCGCCTATGCCAACCTGCGCTACCAGCGCGCGCCCGCCGCGCGCCTCTTCCCCGAGAACTCGGGCCGCATCGAGGTCTACCAGTCGCTCGGCGGCGGCTGGGAAGTCTCGCTCAGCGACGACGTGCTCGGTTTCGATTCGCGCGTGAACATCTACGGCGCGACGCTCGGCAAGTACGTCGGCAACTGGTACATCCAGCTGCGCCACCAGAACATTGTCTCAAGAGACTCGCACAGCAGCGGCGACCGCCTCATGGCGCGCTACTACTACGCCGGCGATGCCGACAGCTACGTCGAAGCCACGGCCAACCGCGGCCGCAGCGACGATCCGCTGTCGCTGGGCGGCGGCCGTGCGCGCTCGGGCGGCGGCAGCCTGACCTGGGTGCGCTACTGGTCGCGCGACTGGGGCAGCAAGGTCGGCGCGAACTTCTCGCGCGATAGTGGGGACGCGCGCGAGCGCGGCGTCTCGGTCGGCCTGTACCGCCGGTGGTAGGCGTGCGCGCTGCCTTCGCGCGCCTCGGGCGCGCGCTTGCCTTTTCCTTCGACGCCCTGCCGGCCCTGGTGCTGGCCTGGCTCTGCCTGCGCATCGCCGAGGCGGTCCATGCCAGCGGCGCCGGCGTGCCGCAGTCGGGCCTGTTCGGCCCCGGCCTCGGCAACGACCTGCTGTCGCTGCTGCGCTTCTGTTTCGTCTTCCTGCTCGGCGCCCTGCCCCTGGCCCTGGTTCCCTCGCGCCGCTGGCGCACCGTCCTGCTCGGCGCGATCTGGAGCCCCCTGCTGCTCGCCCATGCGGCGCTGCTGCAGTACCACTGGATCTCGGGCGTGCCGCTCGGAGCCGACCTGTTCGCGTATTCGACGGGTGAAGTGCAGGCTACCGTGGCTGGCGGCTTCCAGCTCAGCCCCCTGCTGGCCGTGGCCACGCCCGCCGCGCTGGCGCTGCTGTGGCTGGCGCTGGCGATGACGCTGCGCGACTGGTGGCCGCGCGCCTCGGCACGGACCGCCGGCATCGCCCTGGCCGCCAGCCTGGCCGCCTTTGCCGTGCTGCCGCAGCGCTTCGCGCCGCCGGTGGCGCGCACCGACGCCGACACCGAGTACCTGCTCAACAAGACCGCCTTCTTCATCGACAACAACCTGGCCTACCTGCGCGCGCCCATCGAAGCGGCCGCGCCGCGCGTCAAGGCGCAGACGCCGTGGTCTGGCAGCGACCCGCGCTACCCCTTCGCGCATGCCGAGCGCACGCCCGACACCCTGGGCCCGCTGTTCGATACGCGGCCCGGCGCGCCGCCGCCGAACCTGGTCTTCATCATCGTCGAAGGCCTGGGCCGCACCTTCTCCGGCCCCGGCGCGCGCCTGGGCAGCTTCACGCCCTTCCTCGACGAGCTGGCGGGTAGAAGCCTGTATTTCGAGAACTTCCTGTCCGGCCAGGGCCGCACCTTCGGCGTGCTGACCACGGTGTTCGGCTCCCTGCCCTTCGGCGAGAACGGCCTGGCCGCGCTCGGCGAGAAGCTGCCGCGCCACGCCTCGCTGCTGACGGTCCTGAAAAGCCAGGACTACAAACTGCGCTTCTACTCGGGCTCGAACCTGGAATTCGACAACGAAGGCCTGTTCCTGCGCCGCCAGGGCGTCGACACCCTGGTGAGCGAAAAGGATTTCGGTCCGCCCTACCAGCGCAGCAACGACTGGGGCTATGCCGACCGCGACCTGGTGGAAGTGGCGCTGGCGCGCGAAGCGCAGGCGCCCGCCGGCCCGTTCGTGACCATGGTCCAGACCACCAGCATGCACAGCCCCTTCACCTTCCCTGGCAAGAGCGCGTACCTGCGCCGCGTCGACGCGCGCCTGGCCGAACTGAAGCTGGCGAAGACGCCGGTGCACGAGAACGGACGCGACATCTTCGCCAGCGTCCTCTACACCGACGACGCGCTGCGCCTGTTCTTCGAGCGCGCGCGGCAACTGCCGGGTTACGAGAACACGATCTTCATCGTCACCGGCGACCACCGCCTGCCCGAACTGCCGATGGACACGCGCATCGAGCGCTACCACGTACCGCTGATCGTGTATTCGCCGCTGCTGAAGGCGCCGCGCTCGATCAAGGCGATCTCCTCGCAGTTCGACATCGCGCCTTCGCTGCTGGCCTATCTCGCGAACAGGCACGGCCTGAAGTCCCCAGCCGACGTAAGCTGGATCGGCACGGGCCTGGACACCGAGCCCTCCTTCCGCAACCTGCACGTGGTGCCGCTGAAGCAGACCAAGACCGAGATGAGCGACTTCGTCTCGGGCACGGCCTACCTGGCGCAGGGACGGCTGTACACGGTCAGCGACGGCATGCAGGTCGACCGCAGCGACGACGCCGGCGCCCTGGCGCGCGCCCAGGCCCAGTTCCGCGATTTCCTGAAGGCGAACGGCACGGCCGGGCGCAGCGAGGCCCTGCTGCCGCCCGACGCGGCGCAACTGGCCGGCTATGGCGGCGAGCGCACGCTGCGCGCCACGGCGCTGGCCGCCAGCGCGGGCGACATCGGTGTCACCGGCGTGCGCCGCGTCGCCGGCGGCAGGGAGGCCGTCTTCGAGGCCACCTTCACCAACCACGGCGCCGGCACCTCGCCCGAGTTCGTGCCCCTGCTGGTCATCACCAACGAGCACGGGCTGGAGCTGCTCGAGACCGCCGCGCCGGCGCGCAGCCTCGGGCCCGGCGAGTCGGCCACGGTCACGCTGCGCCCCAACCTGGAGAAGGTCGCGCCGGGCGGCTACTTCGTCTCGGTCCTGCCTTCGCACCCGGCCACCGGCCGCCCGGTGGGTCTCGGCCAGTACCACGTGGAGACCCGCCTGTGAAACACCTGCTCGCCACCCTGCTGCTGGCGCTTGCCGCCGGTCTTGCCCCCGGCGCCCACGCCGCCGAGCGCCTGGGCCCGCGCGCCATCTGGACCTGGGAAGAGGATTCCTACGCGATGCTCGAGGATCCCGCCGAGGCGGACCGTGCGATCGCCTTCCTGCAATCGAAATCGATCGACACCGTCTTCCTGTACGCCGACGCCTTCGACCGGCGCAACCTCATCGTCTCGCAACCGCAGCTCTACCGGCGCCTGATCCGGCGCCTGCACGCATCCGGGCTGAAGGCCTACGCGCTGCTCGGCTCGGGCTACCTGCACACCGAGCGCTACGTGCTGCCCAAGCACCGGGCCGAGGCGCTGGCCATGCTGCAGCGCGTCCTCGACTACAACAGGACGGCGGCGCTTGACGAACGCTTCGACGGCATCAATGTCGACATCGAGCCCCACATCCTCGACGAATGGGCCACCCGCAAGATGGAGCTGCTGGCCGGGTTCGTGGCGCTGTCGGACGCGCTGATGGCGGCCAAGCGCGCCTCGGGCCAGGACCTGCCGCTGGGACCGGCAATTCCGTTCTGGCTGGACGGCCTGCAGATCGAGTGGAAGGGCCAGCGCAAGCCGATCAGCCAGCACGTGCAGGACATCTACGACTACGTGGCGCTGATGGACTACCGCGACCATGCGCTCGGCGGCGACGGCATCGTCAGCCATGCGATGGACGAACTGCGCTACGCCGAACGCATCGAGCGCCGCGTGCTGATCGGCGTCGAGACCCTGCCGAACGCGATCAGGAAGGTGTCCTTCCACCACCTGAAGGCGGCGGACATGGAGCGCGAACTCGGCGAGACAGCCCGCAGCGTGGGCGCGATGCAGCCCTTTGGCGGCTTCGTGATCCACCATTACGGGTCCTACCGCAAGTGGCTGGGGCTTCCCCCCTGAGGTGGCTTCGCTTCAGATCCGGGTGAGCCGGATCGTGTGCTCCTGCTCCTTACCCTCGGCGCTCCAGCGCTGGTGGGCTTCCAGGGTCGACTCGTCGATCCGGCGCCACTCGAAACGGGCGGGCGCGTTGACGGGTTCGAAGATGGCGTTGTCGGCGCCGATGCTGGAGGCCTTCCAGGTGAATTCGCCCCACTGCGACATCACTTCCCCATCCTTGAAGGAAATCGTGCTGCCGTCGGTGCGTCCGTCGAACGCCGCGCTGGCGTAGCGGTGCGACTGGAACACGTTCGGCTCGGGCCGCTCGTATTCCTCGTAGAACTCCTTGCCGTCGGCGCCCTGGCCTTTCCAGCGGCCGGTCAGGAACTGCAGCTGGGCGAAATCGTCGATGCTGAACATGCTGGGCCTCCCGTATGGATGGTGGCGCCACTCTACTCCGATCGCAAACCGCGCGGCACGTGATATGCCGCCCTGGATTCTCCGCCAGCAACCAGTCGCTTCATGGCAAGTGCCGGCCCAGGCGCCGGGACCGGGCGCTACAGGTATTTCAGCCAGGCCAGGTCGCGCCGCCTTGCCTTGAGAGCGGCAAAGGCGCGCACCGCCGGGAACAGGGCGAGGGCCAGGACAACGGTCAGCATCCAGACCGGCCACACGCTGTCCATCCGGGGCGCGAAACCAGCGGCGTCGAGCACGCGCGCAATGACCTGCAACACGTACAGGTGCAGGATGTAGAAGAACATCGGCGCCGCGCCCAGCACTGCCAGGTTGGCCGCGAGCACGCCATGGCGGCGTTCCAGCAGCACCAGCAGGAGCAGGCCGATGCCCAGCGTCAGCGCCGCGAACAGCAGCGAAGGCGGGTATTTCGTCACGTTGAAGAAGCTCATGATGGCCTGTTCCGTGGTCATTCCCGGGCCCCAGGGACGGTCGCCATAGACGTTGAGGGCGCGCAGCAGGACGAATCCGGCCAGCGCCGCCGCTGCCCAGCCGAGCAGGCGTCCTTGCCGCGCCTGCGGCGCAACACCCTGGGCGAACCACGGGCCACATGCGTAACCCAGGCAGATGATGCCGATCCAGGGCAGCACCGGGTAGGAGGTGCGAAGACGCAGGCTCTCCCCCACTTCGAGCCAGCCGCGCTCGTGCAGCACCGCCCACAGGGCGTGCAAGGGATGGCCGGCGGCAAAATGCACCGGGTCGAGCAGGTTATGGCCGGCCACGATCAGCAGGCCGAGCGCGGCCAGTGCGCTGCGCGGCAGGCGGACCAGGCAAGCCAGGGCCAGCATCGACAGCCCGATGGCCCAGATCACCTGCAAGTAGATGACCTTGGGCGGGAAAGTCGCGGTCCAGGCGAAGTTGATGAGCGTCAGCTCGAGCACGACCAGGAACAGCCCGCGCCTGGCCAGGAAGGATGCGGCGGCGGCCGGACCGTCCCTGTGCTTTGCCGCGTAGAGGCAGGCCGACAGGCCGGTCAGGAACACGAATACCGGTGCGCACAGGTGCGCGATCAGGCGCGAAACGAAGAGCGAAGGCGGGGTCGCCGCCACGTCCATCGGATCGGACACCTGCATGTGCAGCAGGAAGGTTTCGCGCACGTGGTCGGCCAGCATGAAGACCATGACCAGGCCGCGCAGCGCGTCGATACTCATGATGCGGCGCTGCGCCGCTACAGGAAGTGCTTCTTTCATGGGCTTACAGCTTCACGTTCAGGGAGATGTAGGCCGAGCGTCCCGGCCCCGGTGAAAACATGGCCTGCGCGTCGGCAGCGGGCCAGAAGAAATTGTCGTACCAGGCATAGGCGTAGCGGCGGTCGGCCAGGTTCCTGACCTGGACATCGATGCTGGTGCGCTCGGACAGCGCGTAGCGCAGGCTGGCGTCGAACAGCACGAAGCCGCCGAATTTCCCCTGGGCGTTCTCGTTGTCGATGTAATAGCCGCCCTGTGCACGGCCCTGCAGGCCGAGGCGCAGGCTGCCTGAAGCGCGGTATTCGGCGCCGGCATTGGTGATCCGGCGCGGCGTGGCGATCACTTCCCTGCCCTTCAGGGACAGGCCCTCGGCGGTGAAGGCGCTGACGACCTCGGCCTTCTGCAGCGAGTGCGCAAGCCGGAGGTCGAGCTTGTCCGTGAGCCTGGCCGACGCCTGGAGGTCGACGCCGTCACGCCGTGTCCGGCCCAGGCCGACCGTGGTGCCGGTGGCCGGCATGTTGGCGACCTCGCCGGTGGCATCCTGGCGCCATACGGCCAGGCGCAGGTCGACGCCCTGGGCAGGTTTGAGCTTGATGCCGATTTCCTTGCCCGTATTGATGGACGGCTTGAAGCTGGCCTGGCCGGGAACGAGGTAGGCCGGCGCCTCTGAACCGGTCAGGACCTGGAAGCTGCGACCCCAGTTGGCATACAGGCTGACGCTGCGCACCGGGCTGTAGACCATGCTCAGCTTGGGCTGCTCGATCCAGCCGTAGTCCTGCAGCCGCCCGGTCAGGTCGCGCGTACGGATGTGGGTATCGCCGGCAAACCTGTCCACGCGGAAGGCGGGAATGATCTTCAGCGAATTCGCCGGCCTGATGATGGCCTGCACGTAGGCGCCGACGTTGTCGAAGCTGTAGTCGTCATCGTTCTGCGTGGCCGCCGGTGCGCCGAAGTCGGTCGGGAGGGCGTAGCGGTAGCGGTCACGCCGATAGGCATTGTCCTGCCGTTCCACGTTCACGCCGCCGTCGATGACGAGTGCGTCGTCCAGGCGCCAGGTCAGGTTGCTCAGCAGGCCAGCCTGGTCTTCATCCCATTGGCGGCGCTGCCGCGGCGCCGTGCCGGCGGGATTGCTGGTGAAGGTGACCCGGCGGTCGTCCGTGTACTCGTTGAAGTAGAGCTTGTTGCTGAAGAACAGGTCGGGGGTGATCTGCCAGTCCAGGTGCGCGCTTGCATGCTTCATGCGGCGCGCGCTCCTGTCGTGCGCATTCCTGGTCGGGGACTGGCGCCGGTCCTGCGCCATCTCCGCGGCCGTCAGGAAGCCCGGCTCTTCGGCCGTGTGCCTGTAGGCGCGCACGATCAGGCCGGCCTTGACGGTCTTGTCGGCCGAGCTCAGGAACCACTTGGCGCCGGCCGAGTACTTCTCGGAGTCTCCATGCGCGCGGTAATCGCTGGAATCCTGCCTGGCGAGAAAATAGTTCTGGGCGAAGCCCGCGTTCTCGCGGCCCAGCGCAAGCTGCAGCTCGTGGGTATCGAAGCTGCCGTGGGTGAGCCTGCCATCGGTGTAGTTGCCGCCCTGGCGCGTGCCGAAACTGATGTTGCCGCCGATGTTGTGCAGGCCATAGCGCGGATCGTTGGTCCCGCGCACGACCTCGATGTAGTCGACCTCCAGCGGGAAGATCATGTCGATGAAGCGCTGGTTGCCGCTGTTGACGTTGCTGGGAATGCCGTCGATCAGGACCTTGATGCCGTTGATGTAGCCTTCGCCATTGAAGGCGCGGAAGGTGGCCTTGCCCGATTCCGCGCCCATGCGGGTCTCGGTCAGCTGGACGCCGGGAAGCTGGCCGACCAGCTCCCAGCTGTTCATGACGTTCTTGTCCTCGACCTGGTCCGCGCCCAGCACGTCGACCGAGGCCAGGATGCTGTTGCTGAGCAGGGAACCTCGCTGTGCCGCGCACTGACGCGTACTTCGCCCATCGCGATGGCTGGTTCCTCGGCATGGGCGGGAGGGGCGAACAGCGGCGTGACCGAGGCAAGCGCCAGCGGCAGGAACTTTCTTTTCATGAATGAAGCCTTCGGAACGGCAGGAACGAACACGGCAAGGATCGTCGACGAACCGGCGTGGCCCATCGCGGTCCTGCATCGCAGCACCTAATGATAACGCTTTATCAGTATCAGGTGCAAATCCTGCTCATCCGCCGGCTTCCGGCGCCGGCGGTGGACTAGTCGGTCACGACGTGCCAGACATCCTTCACCTTGTCGCCCTTGCGGTCGCCGGGCTTGGTGTCGTTGGCGTACAGGTAGAGCGGCTTGCCCTTGTAGGCCAGCTGTTTCGCGCCGTCCTCGCGCGTGATGACGGAGTATGGCGCGGCGATGCTGTCGCCGGTGGCCGGCACGGGCGGCCACATCTTCGCGCAGGGCCCGGTGCAGGCGCTCTTGCCGGAACCGGCCGTGTCCTTGTCGAAGGTATAGACCGTCATGCCGAAGGTGTCGGCCAGCACGCCGTCGACTTTCTTGAGTGTCTCGGCCAGCGCGCCGCTCGTGGACAACACGAGTGCGGCGCCTACTGCCGCGCAGAAAGGATGAATCGCTTTCATGGCAAGCTCTCAGTGAGGGGGAATGCCTTCCAGTATAGGCCGCGAATTGATCCTGGGGGCCTGTCGAGTCGGCAAAAGGACACAGTCAGGCCTTGCCGAATGCAATTGGTCGGCAAACACCGGCCTCAGGCCCCGAGAATATCCCTCAGCGCCAGGCAAAGCCTGTCGCACTCGGCCGGGGTGCCGATGCTGATGCGCAGGTAGTTATCGATGCCCCCGCTGTTGAAATGGCGTACCAGGATCGCCCGCTCGCGCAAGGCCGACGCCAGCGCGCCTGCCTGCGCGCGCGCATGGGTGACGAACACGAAATTCGCGGCCGACGGCAGGACGGTGAAGCCGAGTTCGGTCAACTGCCGGGTCAGGTGTTCGCGGCTGGTGACGACGCGCGCCACGCTGTCCCTGAACCAGGCATCGTCTTCGATGGAAGCGACCGCTCCGGCGATTGCCGGTCGCCCCAGGGGATAGGAGTTGAAGCTGTTCTTGACCCGTTCCAGTCCGGCGATCAGTCCAGGCTGGCCGATCGCATAGCCGACCCGCAGGCCCGCCAGGGCGCGGGCCTTCGAGAAGGTCTGCACCACCAGCAGGTTCGGGTAGCGTGCGACCAGGGCGACGGCCGACTCGGCGCCGAAATCCACGTAGGCCTCGTCGATCAACACGACACGGTCCGGCTGGGCCTGGACGATCGCTTCGATCTGGTCCAGGGTCAGCGCAATCCCGGTCGGCGCGTTCGGATTGGCCAGCACGACGCCGCCGCAGGTCCGCGCGTAGTCGGCCGGATCGATCCGCATCCCGGCATCCAGCGGCAGGGCTGCGTAATCGATACCGTACAGGCGGCAATAGACCGCATAAAAACTGTAGCTGATGGCCGGCATCAGGATCGCTTCCTCCTGCTGGAAGAAAGCGTAGAAGGCATGGGCCAGCACCTCGTCCGAGCCGTTGCCGACGAATACCTGGTCCTGCGCCACGCCGTGGTAGGCCGCCAGGGCCTGTTTCAGCCGGGTGGCGTCGGGATCGGGATAGAGGCGCAAGCTGTCGGCGGCTTCGGCCCGGCAGGCCTCGAGCACCTTGGGCGAAGGACCGTAGGGGCTTTCATTGGTATTGAGCTTGACCAGTTTGTCGATGCGCGGTTGTTCCCCGGGCACGTAGGGAGTCAGTTCCCTGATGCAGGGACTCCAGAAGGAATTCATGATGGTTGATCCGGGTGGGAAGGAAGTCTCGCAGGCGAGCCTGGAAGCGAGGGTTGCAAGAATGATACAGCAAATCGGATGCCGGGCTGGCGCCAGGCCGGCGGCAAGACATGATCTTCGTGGAGCGCGGCAGGCGGCGCCGCGTGGGGGGGCGGTTTGAATGGTGAGCGCTCACTGCCCCCGGCAAACGAAGCCATACTGGGTCACGCTGCAATCCTGCTTGATGCATTGCGTCGCATGGTATCCATGTTCCCTGCAGGCCTTCAGCGTTGCCGCCATCGAGGTATCCCGCGCCGGCGGTCTTTCTTTCGCAGGGGCGGATGCGCGTGCAAGCTGGCGGGGCGGCTCGCGTTTGGCCTTTTCCTTTGCCGGCCTGGCTACTGCGTCGGACCGCGCGCGCGCCGTTCGGCTTGACGGCTTCGGCGATGGGGCAGCGGCTCCTTGTTCCTTGGCAAGTTCAGGCGGCGGCGTCACCGGAGGCACCGTCTGGCTCGCCGACGGGGATGGCTGTTCAGGCGGCCTGGCGGCGGGCGGCTCGGGTTCCAGCATCACCAGGGGCGGCACGGCAGGCGAAGGACGGCTCGCCGGCATGGCGGGCGCCACGCGCGCAGCCTCCTCTGGTTCCGGCGCGGTCCCCTGCGCGGCCATCGCTGGCGGCTTCGCCGCAGTATCGACCCGGGCGCTCCGGGGCTGCGCCCTCGCTTCATCGGCGATGAGCGCGAGCGACCTGGCATCGTTGCGCTCCTGGTACAACCAGCGGCCGCCCAGGATGAGCAGCGCAGCCGAAAGCAGGCATGCCGTCCAGACCAGATAGCGCTGCCTGGACCGCGTTGGGGCGGGCGTGAACGGATTGGCTGCCTGTCGCACCTGCGGGGGTGGCGTGAAGTCGAACCGGGGTTCCTGCGGCGCGGCCGCACTGTGCGCCGGGTCCGGGGCAGGCCTGGCCTCGGCTGGGGGAATGGCAGGCCGATGCAGGGACTCGGCCAGGGGAATGTCAGGCTGACGCGGGAACTCGGCTGGGGAAGCGGGAAGCGCGTGCTCCGGCCCGGCCGCAGCACTGCCAGGCTCGTGCTGCTGCCCCGGAGGCATTAACTGCGCCTCCAGGGCGGCGATTTCCTCGAATACCTTGTTCAACTCCAGAGATGGCGGCTCTTCTGGCTGCTGCGCCATGGAAATGAGCGGCTCGCCCGACGGCTTCTGCCGCCATACGCCGGAGGCCGAGCGGGGCCTGGCAGGCTGTGCGTTTCCCGCAGGCGCAAGGTCTTGCACCTCTTTCGCTGCTTTCGCGGTTCCGGCTGCTTTAGGAGGCGTCAGGGATGATGTCGTGCTTTGACCGATATCTTCAAGCAGTTGCGTCTTCATGATGTGCTACCCACTTCTCCGTTCCGAAGGTAGAGCTTAGCGCCTTTTGAAAATCACGTTAGCGCGGTTTGTAAGGAGATGTGAGCCGGCATGTGGGGGCATGCTGCAGAAACCGTTCGGCGCCCACCCCATCAGCAAAAATCCCGGCTGTTCGTCGTCAGCCGCCCGAGCAGATGCGACATGTCCACCAGCCGCTTGGCCACCAGGTGCCGCACTTGATCCTCACCCTGCCCCTGGCTCTGCCAGATGCCGTACACGCCGAGCAGGTTCGCCCCCAGCACCTCGCGCCGCTGCTGCTCGACCAGGTCCGGCCAGACGATGACGTTGACGTTTCCCGTTTCGTCTTCCAGCGTGATGAACAGCACGCCCTTCGCCGTGCCGGGGCGCTGGCGCACGGTGACGATGCCGCAGCCGCGCGCCAGTTGTCCGTCCGCGTATTCGTTCAGCACGGACGCGGGCATGAAGCGCTGCGCCAGCAACTGCTTGCGCAGCAGCGCCAGCGGATGGCGGCCGAGGGTCAGGCCCTGCGCGCGGTAGTCGCCGACGATCTCGTCGCCTTCCGACGGCGCGGCAAGCAGGGGCATGTCCTCGGCCACCGAGGTCGGACGCAACAGGTCCCTGTCCGGCACCGCGCCCACCGCCTGCCACAGCGCCTCGCGCCGGTGGCCGGCCAGCGAGCGCAGGGCGTTGGCGCCGGCCAGCACCTGCAGGTCGCCCCGGTCCAGGCCCGCCCTTCTCGCCAGGTCGGCCACGCTCTCGAAGGGGCGGATCGCGCGCGCTTCCTCGATGCGCATCGCGGCCTCACGGCTCATGCCTCGCTGCAGCGACAGGCCGAGGCGCACCGCCGGCTGGCGGCTGCGGTCGTGCAGCTCCTCGAGGGTGGATTCCCAGCCGCTGATGTTGACGTCGACCGGGCGCACCTCGATGCCGTGGCGCTGCGCGTCCTGCACCAGTTGCGAAGGGCTGTAGAAGCCCATCGGCTGGCTGTTGAGCAGCGCGCACAGGAAGGCTGCTGGCTCGTGGCACTTGATCCAGGAACTGGCATAGGCCAAGAGCGCGAAGCTGGCCGCGTGCGACTCTGGAAAACCGTATTCGCCGAAGCCCTGGATCTGGCTGAAGATCTGCTCGGCGAAGGCCAGGTCGTAGCCGCGTTCCAGCATGCCGCGCACGATGCGCTCGTAATACTGCTCCAGCCCGCCCTTGCGCTTCCAGGCCGCCATCGCGCGGCGCAACTGGTCGGCCTCGCCCGGCGTGAAGCCGGCGCCGAGGATCGCCACCTGCATCACCTGCTCCTGGAAGATCGGCACCCCCAGCGTGCGCTCCAGGGCGACCTTCATCTCCTCGCTCGGGTAGACCACCGGTTCCAGGCCCTGGCGCCGCCGCAAATACGGGTGGACCATGCCGCCCTGGATCGGGCCCGGGCGCACCACCGCCACTTCGATGACCAGGTCGTAGAACACGCGCGGCTTCATCCGCGGCAGCATGCTCATCTGCGCGCGCGACTCGATCTGGAATACGCCGACCGTATCGGCCGCGCAGATCATGTCGTAGGTAGCCGCGTCGTCGGGCGGGATGTCCTGCATCTCGAAGGCCATGTCGTGGCGCAGGCTGACCAGGGCCAGGGCCCGGCGCAGCATCGACAGCATGCCCAGCGCCAGCACGTCGACCTTCATCAGGCCCAGTTCCTCGAGGTCGTTCTTGTCCCACTGGATGACGCTGCGGTCAAGCATGGCCGCATTCTCGATCGGAACCAGGCGCGACAGTTTTCCCTGGGCGATGACGAAGCCGCCCGGGTGCTGGGACAGGTGGCGCGGAAAATTCAACAGCTGCTGCGCCAGGGTGGCCCACTGGCGCGACAGCGGCGCTTCCGGATCGAGCCCCGACTCCTTCAGGCGGTTCAGGAGATCGGCCTTGCTGTCGAACCAGTGATGGTTCTTGCAGACCTTCTCGATGATGGCCAGATCGATGCCGAGCGCGCGGCCGCTGTCGCGCAGGGCGCTCTTCGGCCGGTAGCTGATCACCACTGCCGCCAGCGCGGCGCGGGTGCGGCCGTACTTGGCGTAGATGTACTGGATGACCTCTTCGCGCCGCTGGTGCTCGAAGTCGACGTCGATGTCCGGCGGCTCGTTGCGTTCCTTCGAGATGAAGCGTTCGAACAGCAGGTTGGCCCGCGCCGGATCGACCTCGGTGATGCCCAGGCAGTAGCACACCGCCGAATTGGCGGCCGAGCCGCGGCCCTGGCACAGGATGTCCTGCGAGCGCGCGAAGCGCACGATGTCGTAGACGGTCAGGAAGTAGTGCTCGTACTGCATTTCCGCGATGAGCTGCAGCTCGTGCTCGATCTGGGCCTGCACCTTCGCCGGAATGCCTTCGCGGAAGCGCCGGTGCGCGCCGATCCAGGTTTCGGCGCGCAGGAAGCTGCTCGCGGTCTGGCCCGGCGGCACCACCTCGTTCGGGTATTCGTAGCGCAGCTCGTCGAGGGAAAAGCTGCACAGGCCGGCGATGCGCAGGGTCTCGCGCAGGGCTTCCTTCGAATAGATGTTCGCCAGGCGCAGGCGCGCGCGCAGGTGCTGCTCGGCGTTCTGCGCCAGGCCATAGCCGCATTCGGCCACGGGTTTACCCAGGCGCGTGGCGGTGAGCGTGTCCTGCAGGGGCTTCCTCGAGCGCACGTGCATGGTCACGTGGCCGAGCGCGACGATCGGCAGGCCGTGCTGCCAGCCTACTTCTTCCACCGTGAGGCGGTGCGCCTCGTCGAAGGCGCGGTGCAGCAGGGTCAGACCGATCCAGGCGCGGCCCGGAAACTGTTCCATCATCCACTTCGCCTGGATGTGCAGGCGGTCCACCCCGGCCTGGTCGTGGCCGGGATAAGCCGGCAGCAGGATCGCCAGGCAGTCCGGCATGCCTTTCAGGTGCGCCAGCGCCTCTTGCGGCCTGGCGATATCATCGGGTGTGAGGAAGTAAGTGCCCTTCTCGCTGCGCGTGCGGCCCAGGGTGATGAATTCGGACAGGTTGCCGTAGCCATTGCGGTTCCGGGCCAGCAGGATCAGCGACAGCGCCGGACTGCCGTCGGGCTGCTTCAGGTGGAAATGGGCGCCGACGATGAAGGGCAACGCCGCCTTCTTCGCCTCGGCATGGGCGCGCACGACGCCGGCCAGCGAGCACTCGTCGGTCAGCGCCAGCGCCGCGTACCCCAGCCGCACCGCCCGTTCGACCAGCTCCTCGGCATGCGACGCGCCTTGCAGGAAGGAGAAATTCGAGAGGCAGAACAGCTCGGCATAGTCGGGCAGGCCCTGCATCGATGGGTCGGTTGGCGAAGGCATCGATCGGTCGGTTGGCAAACAGGCTTGAGAAAAGTTAAAACGTGCAAACAGCACAAAAGTACTGTATAAAAACACAGTATCACTGACGAGACCACTTTGGCAAGGACCCGCAATGCGTATTCATGAGTTCGTGTGTTTCGGCGAGCGCCCCGGCGAAGGCAACCCGGCGCTCGTCATCGAGGGCGGCAACGGCAACCCGGAATGGCGCCGGGCGCTGGCGCGCGAGCGCAATCTCACCTGCGTGTTCGTCGATCCGGGCGACGACCTGGAGACAGCCGCCGTGCTGGACTTCGTCTACCCGCACGCGCGCAGCCCGCTCTGCCTGCACGCCACGCTGGCGGCGGCGCAGGTACTGTTCGAGCGGCAGGGACGTGACGCGCCTCTCATGGTGAAGACGGCGATGAGGGGGCAGCCGCTGCTGCTCGCGCGCGATGGCGAGCATGTCTTCGTGCGCCTGGCGCGGCAGGCGCCGCCGCGGGTGGACATCGCCCCTGGCCTGCCCGAGCGCCTGCTGGCGGCGCCCGACCTGGTATTGGCAAGCGCCCCGCGCCTGGCCTCGGTCGGCAGCCCGAAGCTGCTGCTGGAAGTGGATAGCGTGGACACGCTGTATGCCCTGGCGCCGGACCTGGCCCTGATCCACGTCTGGGGCAAGGAGGCGGGCGTGAACGGCTGCTACGTCTGGTGCAGGACGGGCGACGGCGAGGTCGAAGGCCGCAACTTCAACCACCTCGAGCCCCACCTGGAAGACAGCGCCACCGGCGTGGCCGCCGGCGCGCTCACCCTGGCGCTCGGCCACGGCCTTACCCTGCGCCAGGGCCGCGCCACCGGGCGCAATTGCCTGATCCGCACCGCGCTGGAGGGCGAATTCGTCCTCGTCGGCGGGCTGGTGAACCGGGTGGAGGCGGTATGAAATCCGATCGCCCCGGCTCCCGAGCATGCATGCTCGGCCCACCGTGACAATGTGCGGATTTCTTTTTGATTTTATTTGCTACCGTGGGACCTTTCCGCTGCCCCTGCATTCACATGACCAGACCTCTTCCCTTGCTTGTCCTTGGCTGCACGCTCCTGGCTTGCGTCGCCAACGCGGCCCCTCCACAAAACGCGCCGTCCGCCAGCTGCGCGCATGATCGCAGCGGCTTGCTGGCCCTCGACGAGGACCGGTTCGACCAGGACTTCGACGGAGGTTGGCGAGCGCTTGCCAATAGGCCGGGCTGCAAGCTGCCCGCAGCGGACCTGTTGCGCGACTATCGCCAGGCGCACAACAACGAAGCCGGCATCCTGTACTGGCACGAGGCGCAGCTGCGCGCCATGGCCGGCCAATCCGAGGCGGCCATCGAGTTGATGGAAAAGTCGCGCAAGCCGGCGGACAAGGACAAGGCGGGATGGAACGCCTATGTCGATGCGAGCATCGCCTTCCTGCGCAAGGACCGTCCCGCACTCGAGCAGGCCCGGCAAGGCCTCGCTACCGTTCCCTTCCCAGGCGACAAAAGCATGCCGCCCCTGAAAGATGGCCTGGTCGAATTGCCCATGAAAGGCGGCAAGACGATGAAGATGCGCTGGCCGCCCAACATCGACGTGGTCGACGGCTTCATCCGTTGTTTCGACAAGCCTTACGAGGTCGCCTACGGCCGCGCATGTCGGCCACCGGCTCCCTGAGCACATGGGGCACACTGGAGACCCTATGCGCCCGGCGTAGGGTGGACGGCTCCACCCTGATCTCTGCGATCCCGCGGCCCGCCCGCCGTCCACGCGTCCAACCCACGCCAGCATGCACGCGCCGCCACACGACGCCCTGGAAGCTACAACAAACTAATCCCCGGCAGCGACAACAAGGACGTCTCGCGCATCACCTGCACGAAGTCGAGCAGACAGGCATTGCCCGCCAGCCGCTTCGGCGTCACCGCATACAGCCGCCCCGTCAAGCCGTCGGGCCCGATGCGCTGGCGCGCCACATAGCCCCGCTCCAGGTAGCCGTTCACCGCCCATAGCGGCAGTGCGGCCAGCCCGCGTCCGCTGGCCACCAGTTGCAGCATGCCCACCGTCAGCTCGGTCGTGCGGCGCGGCGGCTCGACCCCGGCCGGTTTCAGCACCTGGCGCACCAGGTCGAGCATGTCGTCCGGCACCGGGTAAGTAATCAGGGCCTGGGTCGCGAAGTCCTGGGCCGTCAGGTAGGGCTTGGCGAGGTAGGGATGGTTCAGCGGCAGGATCGCGACCATCTCGAATTCGAACAGCGGGTGGAAGTCGACCCCGGTCTCGCTCTCGTCCAGTTCCGACACGATCGCCACCTCGGCGCGGTCTTGGTGCAGGAGGCCGATCGGATCGGCCTGGAAGCCGGACACGATGTCCTGCTCGACCTCGGGCCAGCGCGCGCGCAGCGCGTCCATCGAGGGCATCAGCCAGTCGAAGCAGGTATGGCATTCGACCGCGATGCGCAGCTTGCCGGTGGCGTTGCTGACCAGGCGCGCCAGGTCGCGCTCGGCCGCGCCGACGAGGGGGAGGACCTGCTCGGCCAGCGCCAGTAGGCGCTGGCCGGCCGCGGTAAAGGCGACCGGCGCCGACTTGCGCTCGAACAGGCCGGTCTCGTATTGCCGCTCCAGCGCCAGCACCTGGTGCGACAGCGCCGACTGGGTCACGTTCAGCAATTGCGCCGCGCGCGAGATGGTGCCGGCCTCCTTCAGGGCCAGCAGGGTGCGCAGGTGGCGCAGCTCAAGGATGGAAGTCGCCATGAATATTTTTCACGTTTTCTCAAAATTTTTTCGTTTGAATTATGCACGAGTTCTCGCGAGAATCGATAGCATCTTTCATACAAAACGAAATCATCATGATCAGGATTCATACTCTCGGCTATCCGCGCATCGGCCTGCAACGCGAACTGAAGTTCGCCCTCGAAGCCTGCTGGCGCGGCGAAACGGGCGAAGCGCAACTGGAAGCCGTTGGCGCCGAGCTGCGCGCGCGTCACTGGCAGCAGCAGCTTGATGCCGGGCTGGACTTCGTCACCGTCGGCGACTTCGCCTACTACGACCACGTCGCCAACCACATCCAGCTGTTCGGCTGCGAGCCGGCGCGCTTCGGCTTCAGCGGGAACGAATCCGCGCTGGCGCGTTACTTCACGCTGGCGCGCGGCGTTGCGAACGAAGCCGCCGGCGAACACCCGGATGCCTGCTGCGGCGGCGCCCATGGCAAAGGCAAGCCGGCGCTGGAAATGACCAAGTGGTTCGACACCAACTACCACTACCTGGTCCCCGAGTTCGACCGCGCGACGCGGTTCGCGCTGGCGCCCGAACGCCTGCTGGGCGAGGTCGCCGAGGCGCAGGCGCTGGGCCACAAGGCCAAGGTCGTGCTGCTCGGCCCCTTGAGCTTCCTCTGGCTGGGCAAGGCGAAGGAAGACGGTGTCGACAAGCTCGACCTGCTCGACGCCCTGCTGCCCGTCTATGTGCAACTGCTGGTGCAGTTGAAAACCGCCGGCATCGAGTGGGTGCAGCTGGATGAGCCCATCCTCGGCCTGGACCTGCCCGGCGCCTGGCTGCTCGCCTTCGAGCGCGCCTACCACACGCTCGCAACCAGCCAGGTCCTGCTGCTGCTTGCGACCTATTTTTCGCCGCTGGAAGGCCACCTGAGCATGGCCTGCAAGCTGCCGGTGGCCGGCCTGCATGTCGACGGCGTGCGCGCCGCCCACGAGCTGCAGTCGGTGGCCGACTGGCTGCCCGATAACAAGGTGCTCTCGGTCGGCATCGTCGACGGCCGCAACATCTGGCGCACCGATCTCGACCGCGCGCTGGCCTGCCTGAAACCGCTGGCGCTGCGCCGCCGCGGCGACCTGTGGCTCGCACCTTCCTGCTCGCTCCTGCACGTGCCGCTGTCGCTGCGCGAGGATGGGGCCATTGATGTTGAACTACGCGGCTGGCTAGCCGGCGCCCAGGAGAAGCTCGACGAGCTGCGTGTCCTGCGCAGCGCGCTGGAGGAAGGTGACGGCAGCGTCTGGCTGGAGCTGTGTGCCTCGCGCGCCGCGGTCGAGGCGCGCGCCGCCAGCCCGCGCGTGCGCAACCCGGACGTCGCGCGGCGTCTCGCAAGCCTGGCGCCCGGCGCCGACCGCCGCGCCAGCCCCTACGCCCTGCGCCAGGCGGCCCAGGCCGCGCGCTTCGAGCTGCCGCCCTACCCCACCACCACCATCGGCTCCTTCCCGCAAACGCCGATGATCCGCGCCGCCCGCGCCGCTGCAAAGCGCGGCGAACTGGCGCGCGAGGACTACGAAGCGGCAATGCGGCGCGAAATCGAAGGGGCGGTGCGCGAGCAGGAGCGGCTCGACATCGACGTGCTGGTGCACGGCGAGGCCGAGCGCAACGACATGGTCGAATACTTCGGCGAGCAGTTGCAGGGCTTCGCCTTCACGGCCAACGGCTGGGTCCAGTCGTATGGCTCGCGCTGCGTCAAGCCGCCGGTGCTGTTCGGCGACGTCGCGCGTCCGGCCGCGATGACGGTGGCCTGGAGCGCCTACGCCCAAAGCCTCACCGCACGCCCCGTGAAAGGCATGCTCACCGGCCCGGTGACCATCCTGCAATGGTCTTTCGTGCGCGACGACCAGCCGCGCGCCGCCACGGCGCTGCAGATCGCGCTGGCGATCCGCGACGAGGTCACTGACCTGGAAGCGGCCGGCATCGGCATCATCCAGATCGACGAGCCGGCGATCCGCGAAGGCCTGCCGCTGCGTCGCGCGCTCTGGCGCGACTACCTGGACTGGGCCGCGCGCGCCTTCCGCATCTCCGCCTCGAGCGTCAGGGACAGCACCCAGGTCCACACCCACATGTGCTATGCCGAGTTCAACGACATCCTGCCGGCGATCGCGGCGATGGACGCCGACGTCATCACCATCGAGACCAGCCGCTCCGACATGGAACTGCTGCGCGGCTTCGGGGAGTTCGCCTACCCCAACGCGATCGGCCCGGGCGTGTACGACATCCACTCGCCGCGCGTACCAAGCGTCGACGACATCGTGCGCCTGATGAGGAAGGCCGCCGAAGTGATCCCGCCGGCGCAGCTCTGGGTGAACCCGGACTGCGGCCTGAAGACGCGCGCCTGGCCGGAGACGCGGGCGGCGCTGCGCAACATGGTCGAGGCGGCGAAGGTGTTGCGCAGCGAGGAGCTGTTGCGCGGACGAGCAGCCTAAGGGGTTCCGTAGGGTGGGCACCTGTGCCCACGCGGTATGGTGCGTTTGCGCCCTACACATTTCGCAGTCACCCTCACGCGTGGAACATGCGCCGTCTGAATGCACGCCTTGAGACAGCGTGGGCTCAGGAGCCCACCCTACGAACCCATCACATCTCACCCAATACGATTGGAACACGGGCTGTCTCCATGCACGCCGTGAAACAGCGTGGACACAGGTGTCCACCCTACCGAAACCGGCTCATGCCAACACCACGACTATCCCCGCAAAACCCTGCAATTCACAGCCATTTGCACCCAAGCTACATAGACAACATCACAATGGAACACCCCATTTTGGTGCATCCGTTGTGTTTCAGTCACACCCAGTGGTTGAGCCTGTCAATATTGATTAGGATGAAAATTTTCCTACTGGAGATGTTGCGTGCTTAATCCAACTCAATTGCGCCGCGCGGTGCTACTTGCCCTGTATGGCGGCGGCGCACTGGCTGCCTTCGTTTCACCGGCCCATGCCCAGACCGCCACGCCCGCCGCCACGCCTGTTGCCACCGATGCGGCCGCGGTGCAGAGCGTCCACGTGGTCGGCACGCGCCGCACCGGCGCCGCATCAAGCACCGACACGCCGGTCCCGGTCGACATCATCCCGATGACGCGCCTGACCGAACAGGGCAGCCAGTTCGACCTGGCGCAAACGCTGACCAACATCTCCCCCTCGTTCAACTCCACCCGCCAGAGCGGCGCGGACGGCGCCGACCTGGTTGATTCGGCAGCCCTGCGCGGCCTCGGCTCGGACCAGACCCTGGTGCTGGTCAACGGCAAGCGCCGCCACACCACCGCCCTGGTCAACCTGTTCGGCGCGCGCAACCGCGGCAATACCGGCACCGACCTGAACGCGATTCCGCTGATGGCGATCCGCAACGTGCAGGTGCTGCGCGACGGCGCCGCCGCCCAGTACGGCTCGGACGCGATCGCCGGCGTGATGAACATCGAACTGAAGAAGAACCTGGGCTGCGAAGCGGTCGCGGGCTGGGGCCAGTACAAGGAAGGCGACGGCGACAACTACCTGGCATCGGCCTACTGCGGCATCCCGGTCGCCGGCGGCAGCTTCGGCGTGACCGGCGAATACCTGTACCGCGGCCGTTCGAACCGCGCCGAGGAAGGCAACCCGCGCATCATCGGCGACAGCAAGACCGAGAACCAAACGGTTTATATCAATGGCGACTTCGCCCTCGGCGACGGCAAGGTGTACGTCACCGGCGGCGTCCAGCGCCGCGACGCCTCCTCGGCCGCGTTCGCGCGCGGCGGCATCGGCTCGGACGACATCCCGTCGCGCAACTCGGCCGCCATGTATCCGAACGGCTTCGTCCCCTTCATCAACGGCGACCTGAAGGACCGCTACGGCACCCTGGGCTACCGCGCCAAATTCGGCGACTGGAGCGCGGACTTCTCGCAGACCTACGGCTACAACCGCCTCAACTACACGATCGCCAACACGCTCAACGCCTCGATCGCCCAGCTCGACTTCATCCGCGGCGGCACCGGCGTCAGCCCGAGCTCCTTCTCGGCCGGCGGCTTCGACTTCAAGCAGTTGACCACCAACGCCGACTTCAGCCGCTACTACGGCGACATCTTCAACGGCCTGAACGCGGCCTTCGGCTTCGAGTACCGCAAGGAGAACTACAAGATCTTCGCCGGCGAACCGGGCTCCTACATCGACGCCGACGGCGTGGGCGTGGGCGGCAATGCCGGCAGCCAGGGCTTCCCGGGCTTCCAGCCGGGCGACGCGACAAGCCGCGGCCGCCACAGCACCGCCGCCTACCTCGACCTCGAGGCCGACGTCACCGAGCGTCTGAAGCTGCAGGCCGCGCTGCGCCACGAGCGCTTCTCCGACTTCGGCTCGACCACCGACGGCAAGCTCGCCGCCGCCTTCAAGCTGGGCGGCGACGTGCTGCTGCGCGGCTCGCTGAGCACCGGCTTCCGCGCACCGTCGCTGCAGCAGGTCTACTTCTCCTCGACCTTCACCGACTTCGTCAACGGCCAGCCGCTCGACGTGGTGCTGGCGCCGAACGGCGGCGCGGTCGCCAACGCGGCCGGCATCCCGAAACTGAAGGAAGAAAAGTCGAAGAGCGTCACGCTGGGCGCGACCTGGACGCCGTCGCAGTCGACCTCGGTCACGGCCGACCTGTACCGCATCGACATCGACGACCGCATCGTGCTGTCGGGCCGCTTCGACGCCGACAACTACCCGGCCCTGGGCGCGACCCTGCAGACGCTGGGCGTGGGCCAGGCCCAGTTCTTCGTCAACTCGGTCGACACCGAAACCAAGGGGCTGGACATCACCGCCTCGCACCGCATGCCGCTGGCTGCCGGCCGCCTCAACACCTTCCTCGCGCTGAACTTCAGCAAGACCGAAGTGACCGGCGTGCACGCACCGAGCTCGCTGGCCGGCTTCGAGGACGTGCTGCTGTCCGAACGCGAGCGCCTGTTCATCGAACAGGGCGGCCCGCGCCGCAAGGCCACCCTCGGCTTCGAGTACACCCAGGGCAAGTTCGGCACCGACTTCCGCATCATCCACTTCGGTCCCCAGACCCTGGGCACCTTCTCGGGTCCGCCGGTGCCGAACGCCTACTACGAGCCGAAGACCTCGGCCGACCTGTCGTTCAGCTGGGCCTTCAGCGATAGAACGAAGCTGACCGTTGGCGGCACCAACCTCTTCAACGTCAAGCCGACCGAACAGGATCCGAACGAGACCGACAACGGCTTCAAGTACGAGAGCGTGCAGTTCGGCCTGAACGGCGCAGCTTACTTCGCGCGTCTCTGGCACAAGTTCTGACGAACAAGCGCAAGCAGAACTGGAAGTACCAAAAAAACAGCAGCCTCGGCTGCTGTTTTTTTCGGCTCATCTTTTAATGATTCACCTTCTTAACCGACCACCTTCTCGGTCTCGCCGGTGACCTTCCCTTCGGCCAGCCGCTTCTCCCAGTAATGCGCATTCTTGATCCCCAGCTTCACCGGATCGAACTGCGGGTCCTTGCCCGCGGCCTTCTGCGCCTCGTAGTCGCGCAGGCATTTGAAGGCGACGTTGCGCATCAGGAGGATGGCGATCAGGTTCAGCCAGGCCATCAGGCCCACGCCGATGTCGCCCAGCGCCCAGGCCACGTCGGCGGTCTTGACGGTGCCGTAGACGGTGGCCGCGATGATCGCCACCTTCAGTGCGAACTTCATCCACGGATGGCGCGCATGGCGGTCGATATAGGCGATGTTGGTCTCGGCGATGTAGTAGTAGGCCACGATGGTGGTGAAGGCGAAGAACAGCAGCGCCACCGCAACAAAAATGGCGCCGAAGCCCGGCATCACGTTTTCCAGCGCGGTCTGCACATAGCCCGGACCGCTGGCCACGCCCTGCACGCCGGTGTACATGGCGACGCCGTTCGGACCCTCGACGTTGTACTGGCCGGTAATGAGCAGCATGAAGGCGGTGGCCGAGCACACGAACAGGGTGTCGACGTAGACCGAGAAACCCTGCACCAGGCCCTGCTTGGCCGGGTGGCTCACTTCCGCCGCCGACGAGGCGTGCGGACCGGTACCCTGGCCTGCCTCGTTCGAGTACACGCCGCGCTTCACGCCCCACTGGATGGCCATGCCGATGATGGCGCCGAAGCCCGCGTCCAGGCCGAAGGCCGAGCTGAAGATCAGCTTCAGCACGCCGGGGAGCTGCTCGATGTTCAGGAAGATGATGACGCAGGCGACGATGATGTAGCCCAGCGCCATGAAGGGCACGATCAGCTCCGCGAAGGTGGCGATGCGCTTGACGCCGCCGAAGATGATGAAGCCCAGCGCGATCGCCAGCAGCGCCGCGGTGACGTTCGGGTCGATGCCGACGGCGGTCTTCAGGCCCTCGGCGATGGAATTGGCCTGCACGCCCGGCAGCAGCAGGCCGGTGGCGAGGATGGTGGCGAAGGCGAAGGTCAGGGCATACCACTTCATGCCCAGGCCCTTCTCGATGTAGAAGGCCGGGCCGCCGCGGTATTCCTTGGCGATCTGCTCCTTGTAGACCTGGCCCAGGGTCGATTCCACGAAGGCGGAGCTGGCGCCGAGGAAGGCCACCGCCCACATCCAGAACACGGCGCCGGGGCCGCCGAAGGTGATCGCGGTCGCCACGCCGGCAATGTTGCCGGTGCCCACACGGCCGGCCAGGGTCATGGTCAGCGCCTGGAAGGACGAGACGCCCTGCTCCGAACTCTTACCTTCGAACATCAGGCGCGTCATCTCGCGCACATGCCGCAGTTGAAGGAAACGCGAGCGCAGCGAGAAATACAGCCCCGCTCCGAGACAGAGCACGATCAGCGCCGGGCTCCAGATAATTCCATTGATGGTACTGACCAACTCATTCATCTACATGTTCCCCATTGCATGCGCGGCGACACTGTCGCCTGGATGTTGTCGTTCGTGACCGGAAACGTTGTCCGATCTTCAGGAACCACACGATACCTCAAGGTTTGGGCGATTCCTATTTTTTTGTTGCAATCATTCCCGCCTGCACCGCCGCAGTGCAGGCGCCGCCGGTCTCGCCGGCGCTTGCCCACCCGCAGGGCATTCGCGCCCCAGTCTTAAAGCCAGTATCATTCGCCCCGAGAAATCGATCAGAAAAGAGGAAAACCATGGTCATCGTGACCCACAATGGCAAGTTCCATGCGGATGACGCATGGGCTTGCGCCGTACTGAACATCCTGTTCCCCGAAGCCGAACTGGTGCGCACGCGCGACCCGGCCATCATCGAGGCGGCCGACTTCGCCGTCGACGTCGGCGGCATCTGGGACCCGGCGGCTGGCCGCTTCGACCACCACCAGAAAGGATTCAGTGGCGCGCGCCTCACCGGCGTGCCCTACGCCAGCGCCGGCCTGGTCTGGCGCGAATACGGCGCGCGCTGCGTCGCCGCCCTGGCTGCCCGGCACCTTGGCCAGCAACTGAAGGACAGCACGGCGCTCGAGATGGCCTATGCGATCGACGCCGACATCGTGCAATACCTCGACCTGTCGGATGTTGGCGCCGCGAAGAACGCACCGGGCGGCTATGGCCTGTCGGCCATCGTGTCCGGCTTCAACCCCAACTGGATGGACGAGGAGCGCATCGGCTATGGCGAGCCGACCGAGGCCTATCGCCTGCAGGAATTCCGCCGCGCCATGGCGCTGCTGACCGACATCATGGTCAATTCGGTCAAGTACCGCGTCGGCGCCCTGCTCGCGGTGGAACAGGTGCGCGACGCCGAAACGCTGGAAAACGGCCGCCTGCTCTACCTGAGGAACAGCGCCCTGCCCTGGTCGAGCGTGGTGCGCAAGGAAATGCCCAAGGTGCTGTTCGTGATCAGCCACAGCATCGGCGAGCAGCGCTACATGCTGCACACGGTGTCGGTAAGCCCGGAGAGCTTCGAGGCGCGCGCCGACCTGCCCGCGCCCTGGGCCGGCCTGCGCGATGCGGACCTGGCGGCGGTGACCGGCGTGCCGGATGCGACCTTCTGCCACAACGGCAGGTTCATTGCCGCGGCCAAGTCCTACGACGGGGTGCTGGCGATGGCGAAGCAGGCGCTGGAGGCGGCGGACGCGGGGCAATAAGGCTACACTGGCAGGCTCACGTTTCCCTTCCGTAAGGCAACGAAAACCCTGGCCCGCCTGTGAGCGGCCGCTGCCAGCCAGAAGCGGCAGGCTTTCACAGGCGGGGAGATGCCAGGTAGCGCCAGATTGCCCAGGAGGCCAGTATCCAGGCCAGGACGACAAAAGCGATGCCCCAGTTGCTTGTCGGCTTACGGCCCGCATTCTCCATCCATTCCTCCGCCCTGCTCCTGCATTCCGCGAGGACCTCGGATGGAAGAAGCCTGACTGCGAGCCAGATCAGGACCGGCAGCAGGATCACATCGTCAAGGTAGCCGAGGACCGGGATAAAGTCTGGAATCAGGTCGATGGGACTCAAGGCGTAAGCGACGACAAGGACGCAAAGCAGCCTGGCCACGAGGAGCGTGCCAGCGTGTTTGCGCGCGAACCACAACGTGACGCCGTCGCGCTTGATCCTGCGTGCCCAGTCACGCGTCTTGTCGAGAAGGTCCACTGCTCTGCCACGTCTCTGCGTTGTGCTCATTGCTTCCGCGCCAGCCGCCGCGCTGCCTGCAGCGGCGGCGTATCCCCCAGCGGCAGCAGGGCGCTCGAGCGCGCCAGGGCTCTTACCAGCGCCGCCTCGCCCAGGCGCAAACCCCGTCCACGCAACTGCGGCAGCGACCGCACCGGCTCGGGGAGCATGTCCACGGCGGCGCGCACCAGCAGCCGCTGGAGCGGACGCAGCGGGGCCGGCACGATCGGCGCCTCGTTCATGATCCGCAGGAAGTCGGCGAGAATGCCCGAGCCTTCCAGACGGGGCGCGGTGGCGGCGAGCAACGCTTCCCATCCTGCCCATGAGTGCGGCAGGCCGGTCGCGCCATACAGCCGGGCGGACGCCTGGCCTTCGACGAAGGCGGCATCCTTCTCGCGCGCACTCAGGGACTGGACATGGCGGTGATAGGCCTCGGTGAACCCGAACACGGCGGTCGCCTGCACCCAGTCGAGCAGGCGCGGATCGTTGGCGTGATAGGCAAGCCCGTCTGGCGTGGTGCCGCGCACATGCTCGTGCATGCGCACCACGCGCGCGATCAGCTGCTCGCTTGCTGAGCGCGGGCCGTACACGGTCATCATGGCCGCGAAGCCGGTGCGGCGCAGGCGCATGCCCGGATCGCGCTGGAAGCCGCCCTGGTCCCAGACGCCCGAGCGTACCGAGGGTTCGGCCAGCTCGAGCAGCACCGCCGCCACCCCGCCGACGAACAGGACAATCGGATTGGCGAACACCCGCCAGGCCACGCCGTCAGCGGGCGCCAGCGCGGGTTCGCCGGGCGGCTGGCTGAAATCGAATGCCATGCCCGGGGGCGGGCGCAGCAGCTCCCGTATTGAATTCAGCATATGCGGCAGCAAGATCGCGCCTCCAGGATGCTCCCTGAAAAAAACAGCCCCGGTATGGCCGGGGCTGGATGAGAGCGGTCGATCCGGGAATCGTTCAGGCGAAGACCTTGCTTCGCCAGGGCGATTATTTCGAAGCGTCCTGCATCTTCTCGCCGGCGCGCTCGACAGCCTTGCCGGTCGCGTTGGCCGCGTCGCTCGCGCCTTCCTTGACGTTCTGGGCGGCTTCACGCGATTCCTGGCGGACTTCGGCGCCGGCCTGTTCCATCTTGTCGCCTGCACGCTCCGCGGCTTTGTCGATGTTCTCGCCGGCACGCTCGGCGGCGTTCTCGATCTTCTCGCCGGCGCGGTCGGTTGCCGCGTCGACGCGCTCGGCGCCTTCCTTGGCGGCGTCTGCCGCGTTGGCGCCGGCGTTATCGATGGCGGCGCCGGCTTCCTGGGCCGGACCCATGTTCGGGTTGTCGTCGGCTTTCTTGCAGCCGGTGGCGACCATGGCAACAGCCAGCATCAGGGCGGGGATGGTGATCTTTTTCATAATATGCTCCCAAATAAAAAGTTGTAATTTAGATTACATCTTTCCGGGCGAGCACGTCACACAATTGGTGTAACGGGTGTTGCGAAATGTAAGCAGGAGCCTGCCTGCGCGCGGCAACATCGCAGGAAACGGGAGCCTGCCGGCGCATGATAGGATGGGACATGGACCGCCGCACCGACTACAAGACCGCCCTGCTCATCCACACGATCGTCCACGCGCCGCTCGTCGCGGGCCAGCCTTCCCCTGCACGCGAACTGGCGCGCCTGGGCGTGCCCTTCGACGTGGCGCGGCGGGTGCTCACCAGGCCGGCCGAGCGGCGCCACCAGTTTCCCTCGCGCGAACTGCCGACGAATCTGCGCTGAGCGATTTCCCTAGGCTTTCGCGGCCGGGAAACGCACCAGCGCCGCCAGCCCGCCCAGCCGCTCCGACTTGTCGAGTTTCAGGGTCGCCCCATGGCGCTCGGCGATCGCCTTGATGATCGCCAGGCCCAGGCCGCTGCCGGCGGCCTCGCTGCCGGCCACGCGGTAGAAGCGGTCGAACACGCGCTCGCGTTCCTCGGGCGGGATGCCCGGGCCGCTGTCCTCGACGATCACCACTGCCGCGTCTTTTTCATGGCGCACCGCGATGTCGACCGTGCCGCCACCCGGGGTGTACTTCACCGCGTTCTCGACCAGGTTGCGCAGCAGGATGTGCAGCGCATCGGGCTGGCCTTCGATGCTGACTTCGTCGGCATGCTGCAGCCCCAGGTCGATCTGCTTGGCCTGGGCCAGGCCGGCCAGGTCGCCCACCGTGCGGCGCACCAGCTCGGCCAGGTCGACCGGCCTGCAGGCCGCGCCGTCCGCGGCCGAGGCTTCCTGGCGCGCCAGCACCAGCAGCTGCTCGACCAGGCGCGTGGCGCGGTCGATGCCGGCCGTCAGCCGCGCCACGGCCGTCTTGCGCGCTTCCGGCGTGTCGGCGCGGTCCAGGCTTTGCGCCTGCAGGCGCAGCGCGGCCAGCGGGGTGCGCAGCTCGTGGGCGGCGTCGGCGACGAAATGCTGCTGGGCGTCAAACGCCGTCTTCACGCGCCCGAACAGCAAATTCAGTTCGTGCACCAGCGGACGCACCTCGTCCGGCAGGCCGGCTTCCGACACCGGCGACAGGTCGTCGGCCTGGCGCGCCGCCACCTGCTTGCGCACGCGCGCCACGGGTTCGAGCGAACCGCTCACCACCCACCACACGACCAGCATCAGCATCGGCATCATGACGGCGATCGGTCCCAGCGTGCGCAGGGCCAGGTTGCCCGCCATGTTGCGGCGCACGGCCAGGTCCTGGGCCACCTGCACGGTCTGGCCGGCGGTCTGGATCGAGAACACGCGGTAGGTGGTGCCGTTGGCCTTGACGTTGGAGAAGCCGAGCACCGCGCGCTGCGGCAGGCGCGCGCGCGAAACGCTGTGGAAGACCTGCACGCCGTCCGGCGACCACATCTGCACCACCAGGTCGTCGTTGCCCGGCGCCTCGTCGATGCGCTCGCGCGCCTCGGTGTTCGACAGCGGCGTGCCCGAGCGCAGCGAGAGCGCCATCTGCTGCATGTGGTAGTCGAAGATCTGGTCGGCGTCGGACAGCGCCGTGTTGTAGGCGATCGAGGCTTGCGCCAGCGCCGCCAGCGTAATGGCCGCCAGCAGGAACCAGAGCAGGCGCCCGCGCAGCGAGTGTGTCACCTTCATGCCTTGGGTACCATGTATCCCACCCCCCGCACGTTCTGGATCAGGTCGCTGCCGAGCTTCTTGCGCAGGCCGTGGATATAGACCTCGACCGCGTTGCTGCTGACTTCATCGCGCCAGCTGTAGAGCTTTTCTTCAAGTTGAGCACGAGACAGCACGGCGCCCGGACGCGCGACGAGCGCCTCGAGCACGGCCCATTCGCGCGCCGACAGCGAGACCGGCTCGCCGTCGACCAGGGTTTCGCGGGTGGCGGGGTTGACGGAGATGTTCTTGTATTCGAAGACGGGTTCGGCGCGCCCGGCGGCGCGCCGCAGCAACGCACGGATGCGCGCCAGCAGTTCGTCGAGATCGTAGGGTTTCAGGACGTAGTCGTCGGCGCCGGCGTCCAGGCCGGCGATGCGCTGGGCGACGGAATCGCGTGCGGTGGCGACCAGCACCGGGGTACGGTCCTTGCGGTTGCGCATCGAGCGCAGCACCTCGAGACCGTCCTTCCTCGGCAGGCCGAGGTCGAGCAGGACCAGGTCGTAGTTCTGGTTCTGCATCAGGGCCGTGTCGGCCATTTCGCCGTCCTTGACCCAGTCGACGGCGTAGTGCTCGGCCCGCAGCAGGTCGAGCACCACTTCACCGATCATCGTATCGTCTTCCACCAGCAGCAGCCGCATGTTTGTACCTCTTCGTGTGTTACCCGGCTGCGCTGGGGGACGTCAGGTCTCAGCCAATCCGCACCGGAATGAAGATTTTGTCATTCCCGCGCTGGATCAGCAAGGCGACCGACTTGCTGGACTTGCCCACCATGTCGCGCACCTGGTCGACGCTGTTGACCGGCTTGCCGTTCACCGACAGCAGCACGTCGCCCGGCGCCACGCCGGCCAGCTCGGCCGCGCCGCGCGCGTCCTCGATCACGAGGCCGGAGGCGATGCCGCTCTGGCGGCGCTCGATCGGTTCGAGCGGACGCAGGACCAGGCCCAGCTTGGCGCCCTTGTCGGCCGCCGCGATCGCCTCGTCCTCGGACGGCTGGGCCCTGTCGCTGGCATTGGCCAGGGTCGCGTTCAGGCGCACGATCTTGCCGTCGCGCCAGACGTCGAGCGTGACCTTGTCGCCCGGCTTGGACACCGCCAGCATGCCCGGCAAATCGCCCGAGCCGATGATGGGCTGGCCGTTCACCTTGCGCACGATGTCGCCCGACTTCAGGCCGGCCTTTTCGGCGGCGCTGCCGCGTTCGACATTGGCGACCAGGGCGCCTTCCGGCGAATCGAGGTTGAAGGAATCGGCAAAGCCCTGGTTCACATCCTGGATCGTCACACCCAGCTTGGCGTGCTGCACCTTGCCGGTGGTGAGGATCTGGTCCTTGATGCGCGAGGCGACGTCGATCGGGATCGCGAACGACAGGCCCTGGTAGCCGCCGGTCTGGCTGTAGATCTGCGAGTTGATGCCGACCACCTCGCCGCGCGTGTTGAACAGCGGACCGCCCGAGTTGCCCGGGTTGACCGCGACGTCGGTCTGGATGAACTGCACGCTGCTGTCGCTCGGCAGGCTGCGGCCGGTGGCGCTGACCACGCCGGCGGTGACAGTCGACTCCAGCCCGAAGGGCGAGCCGATCGCCAGCACCCATTCGCCGGTCTGCAGGTTGCGTGCGTTCCCCAGCGGGACGGTGGGCAGGTTCTTGGCGTCGATCTTCAGCACGGCGACGTCGGTGGCCGGGTCGGAGCCGAGCACCTTGGCGCGGAACTCGCGGCGGTCGGCCAGCTTGACCGTCACCTCGCTGGCGCCCTTCACCACGTGGGCGTTCGTCAGGATGACGCCGTCCGGGCTCACAATGAAGCCCGATCCGGCGCCGAAAACGGGAGTGTCGCGTTGCGGACCGCGCGGGTCCTGGAACTGGCGGAAGAATTCGTAGAACGGATCGCCCGGGCTCATCGGCGGCATGCCGCGCGCACTGGTCTTGGTCGTGCCCATGACGCGGATGTTGACCACCGCCTTGCCGTTCTGCTTGGCGATGCGGGTGAAGTCCGGCAGGGTGACGGTGGCGGCGGGAGCGCCTGCCGCCGCTGCGGGTGCCGGGGCCGGAGCGGGCGTGGGGGCCGCTGCGACGGCCGCGGGCGCACCCTGGGCAGTGGCGTTGTTGTGGTTGACTGCAATTGCACCGACCGCCCCGCCAATAACGCCCGCCGCGCACAGCGCCAGCGTGAGACGTTTTGCGGTGATGGCAGTGACTGCACCTTCGTTTTGCATGGACGTGCTCCTGATTGATGGTGTGGGTCGATGACGGATCATCGATGGTGTTAGTTTCGCCGATCTGTCTTAGAACATGCTTAAAACTCAGCTTTACAGCAGGCGGCGATTCGTAGGGTGGGCGCCCTGTGCCCACGCGTAAACGATGCACATCGTTGACCTGGTTTACGCGCCAACACCATGCAAGCGTCACGCGCGGGCACGGGGCGCCCACCCTACGTCTCCGATCCCGATTACCGGACAATTCTGTCCGCACGGGGACGTAAAAAAGGGCGCCCAACGGGCACCCTCTTTCGCTACTGCCTTATACCTTAGGCGGCTTGGCGCTGTTCCAGTTGCTGGACATTTTCAATGGTGCCATTGCCGTCGCCAATCGCGATCTTGCGCGGCTTGAGTTCCTCGGGCACTTCGCGCACCAGCTCGATGGTCAGCATGCCGTTGTCGAACGAGGCGGTGGTGACCTTCACGTGGTTGGCCAGCTGGAAGCGCTGTTCGAAGTCGCGGGCGGCGATGCCGCGGTGCAGGTAGGTACGCTGGGTCTCGTCCTTCTGCTTGCGACCGGTCACGTGCAGGGTGTCGCGCTCGGCGACGATTTCCACTTCGTTGCGGTTGAAGCCGGCCAGCGCCATCACGATACGGTATTTGTCCTCGGCGACCAGCTCGATGTTGTACGGCGGGTAGCTCGGCTGCGACTCGGCGCGTTGCTCGAGCAGGCTGGCCAGGCGGTCAAAACCGATGGCGGAACGGTACAGGGGAGTGAGATCGAAAGTACGCATGATAAATATCCTTGTAAAGTTAAGCGATATGTTGACGGACCTCATCGTGAGCATCCGTTGGGACCAATCTAATGCCACGCCAGCAGGTTTTCAAGGGATACGAAATACGGATTTTTAGGCTGTTTTGCAAATTTTATTTGCAACCATGTTTCAGAGTATTTCGCCCTCTTCCGCCATGGGCTGCGTGCTACACTCGTCCGGTTTTGTTACCCGAACACATCACAAGATGAGCGCTCACCTCCCGTTTTCCTTCGCCGCCAAGACGGCCTCCACCCTCGCCCTGGCGCTCGCGCTGGCCTTCCCCGCACAGGCCGCCGTCCCGGCGCCCGTCGACCAGCCCTACCCCGGCACCATCGTCCTGAAAGTCGATGCGACCAACCTGTCGCAGCAGATCTTCCGCATGCGCATGACGGTGCCGGTCAAGCCTGGCCCGATGACCTTCCTGTACCCGCAATGGCTGCCGGCGAACCACGGTCCGAGCGGTCCGCTGACGCAGCTGGCCGGCCTGAAGTTCACGGCGAACGGCAAGCCGGTCGAGTGGACGCGCGACCCGGTCGAGGTCTTCGCTTTCCACGTCACGGTGCCCGAGGGCGCGTCGACGCTGGACGTCGAATATCAGTTCCTGTCGCCGCTCGACCCGGGCCAGGGCCGCATCGTCATGACCGACGACATCATCGGCCTGCAATGGCCCTCGGTGACGCTCTACCCGGCCGGCTACGTGGCGCGCCGCATCACGGTCCAGCCTTCGCTCACGCTCCCGAGCGGCTGGCAGTACGGCACCGCGCTGGAAACCGCGGAACGTAGCGGCGACGAGATCCGGTTCAAGCCCCACGACCTGGAAACGCTGATCGATTCGCCGCTCTTCGCCGGCCGCCACTTCAAGCAGTACGACCTCGACCCGGGCGCCAGGGTGCGCGTCTCGCTGAACGTCGTCGCCGATAGTCCGGAAAGCCTGGAAGCCAAGCCCGAGCAGATCGCCGCCCACCGCGCGATGGTGCAGCAGTCGCTGAAACTCTTCGGCTCGCACCACTACCAGCACTACGACTTCCTGCTGGCGCTGTCGGACGAATTCGGCGGCATCGGCCGCGAACACCACCAGTCGAGCGAGAACGGCGTCAAGCCGGGCTACTTCAGCGACTGGGCGCGCACGGAGGCCGGGCGCGACCTGCTGCCGCACGAGTACACCCACTCGTGGAACGGCAAGTTCCGCCGCCCTGCCGGCCAGGACGTCCCGAACTTCAACACTCCGCTGCAGAACAGCTTGCTGTGGGTCTACGAAGGCCAGACCCAGTACTGGGGCGGCATCATCGCCGCGCGCTCGGGCCTGGTCTCGCAGGCCAGTGCGCGCGACGCGCTGGCCGCCACTGCGGCGCGCTACGACAACACCCAGGGCCGCGCCTGGCGCGCGATGCAGGACACGGTGAACGACCCGATCATCGCCGGCCGCCGCGCCCTGGCCTGGAGCAACTGGCAGCGCAGCGAGGACTACTACTCGGAAGGCGCGCTGATCTGGCTCGACGTGGACACCAAGATCCGCGAACTGTCCGGCGACAAGCGCTCGCTCGACGATTTCGCGCGCGCCTTCTACGGCATCGACAACGGCAGCATGCTTCCCGCCTTCTACACCTTCGAGGACGTCGTGGCGACGCTGGACAAGGTGCAGAAATTCGACTGGACGCCTTTCCTGCGCACGCGCGTCGAAGGCCACGGCCCGGGCGCACCCCTCGACGGTTTGAAACGCGCCGGCTGGAAGCTGGTCTACACCGACACGCCGACGGACTACATCAAGGCCCTGGAAGAGCGCAGCAAGTCGGCCGACTTCAGCTACTCGCTGGGCTTCTCGGTACGCGCCGACGGCGGCGTGAGCAATGTGATCTGGGACGGCGTCGGTTTCCGTGCCGGCCTGGCCGGGAACACGACCATCGTGGCCGTGAACAACAAGGTGTTCAAGCCGGAGGTGCTGAAGGCGGCCGTGAAGGCGGCCAAGGGAACCAAGGCGCCGATCGAGCTCCTGGTTCGCAAGGGCAACAACCTGCGCACCATCTCGCTCGACTACCACGACGGCCTGCGCTACCCGCGCCTGGAACGCATCCCGGGCACGCCGGACCGCCTGGAAGCGATTTACAAGGCGCTGAAGTAAATCCGGGGTCGGTGGTATGCTGTGATCATGACTACCGACTCTTCAGATATTGAACTGTCCGGGCCGTTCAAGGCCACGGACGGTAACGGCCAATCCCACGACGTCAAGGCGATCCGCATTTTCGACGAGGGCTACGGCATCATCGACGTCTACGTGGACTTCGCCAAGCCCATCGATGCGGGGCTCTACAAGGACAAGGTCCTGGTAAAGCAGATCATCGACCGCCTGCGCGCGCTCGGTTACAAGGGACCGGACTTCGGCCACAGCGACCCGGGCCTGCAGGACCGCAAGCTGATCGTGCTCGAGGCGCCGGAGGAGTTCGCGGCGTTTGCCAAGAGCCGCGGGTGGAAGAACCTGGCGGAAGACTTCGACGAATAATCGCGGCGTGACCTGTAGGGTGGGCACTTTGTGGTGCTGGCATTTAGCCAGCCCCACTGCCCACGCGGACATTCGCGTCGTGTTGGCTGCGCTATCGTGGCTCCGTTTTCATGTCGCGGTGTTTCCTTGGGTGACTCCGCGGCTGTTCATCCATCCTCATACAAATCACGTTCGCACTGTGCCGGCTTCCGCGTGGGCACGGAGTGCCCACCCTACGTTTCGCGACCAATCACGCCGCATCAATATACCGCGCACTCCACGCCGCAATCATCGCGGCCACCTGCGCCGCGTCTTCCCTTCCCGTCACCAGGTGATCCATCCCGTCGAGCGACACGAAGCTCTTCGGATAAGACGCCAGCTCGAAAATCCGCTGGCCGTTGGCGATGTCGACGGTATCGTCGTTCGGCGCATGCATCACCATCAGCGCACGGCCCAGGTGAGCGATCCGCTCGCTCAAGGCGTGCTGCGTCGCATCTTCCACGAACTGCTGGCGGATATGAAAATCGCGTCCCGCCAGCTTGACCCGCGCCTCGCCCAGCTGGGCCAGCGTGTCGAGGTGCCCGGACAGCAGTTTATCGACCACGTAGTGCGGATCGCTCGGCGACGCGATCGTCACCACGGCCGTCGACTCGGGAATGCGGCCGGCGGCGGCGAGCACCGCCGTCCCGCCCATGCTGTGGCCGACCAGCAGCCGCGGCGCCGCGAAATGCGCGCGCAGGAAACCGGCTGCGGCCAGCAGGTCTTCCACGTTGGACGAGAAATTGGTGTCGGCAAAGTTGCCGGCGCTGGAACCGAGGCCGGCAAAGTCGAAGCGCAGCATCGCCACGCCGCGCTCGGCCAGGCCGTGGCAGATGCGGTTCGCCGCCAGCACGTCCTTGCTGCAGGTGAAGCAATGGGCGAAGACGCCGTAGGCGCGCGGTGTGCCCTCGGGCATGTCCAGCTTGGCCGCCAGCTTGCCGTGCGGGCCCTGGAACTCGACGCGTTCTGTGAGCATGATGTCCTTCTGTTTCTGGGAAGGCGCTACTCTGCACGGGATTGCGAATGCATGCAAGGCGGGGACGAGAGCCCTGCGCCCGTATCCCTTGAGCTATTATTTCCGACCGGCTCGTGCGGAGACGATCGTCCCTCCTGCTCACCCTGAGTGCACTGCCTCTGCGCCTGAACCAAGACCAAGGAAACACATGGACAAGATCCCGAACCTCCCCAACATCCGCCCGGAACTGCTGGACCTGCCGACGATGGACAAGCTCGCACCAAGCGGCGAGCTGAATCATCCGCCGCGCATCCTGATGCTCTACGGCTCGCTGCGCGAACGCTCCTTCAGCCGCTTCCTCACCGAAGAGGCGGCGCGCATCCTGGAGCACTTCGGCGCCGAAGTCAGAATCTTCGACCCGATGGAACTGCCAATGGTCGGCAGCGTACCCGAGACCCACCCGAAAGTGGCCGAGCTGCGCGAGCTGTGCCTGTGGTCGGAAGGCCAGGTCTGGTGCAGCCCGGAGCGGCACGGTGCGATCACGGCGGTGATGAAGAACCAGATCGACTGGATTCCGCTGGAGATGGGCGCGATCCGTCCGAGCCAGGGCCGCACGCTGGCGGTCATGCAGGTCTGCGGCGGCTCGCAGTCCTTCAACGTGGTCAACACCCTGCGCCTGCTGGGGCGCTGGATGCGCATGTTCACGATCCCGAACCAGTCCTCGGTGCCGATGGCCTACAAGGAGTTCGACGAGGAAGGCCGCATGAAGCCGTCCGCCTACTACGACCGCGTGGTGGACGTGATGGAAGAGCTGTTCAAGATGACCTTGCTGATGCGCGGGAGGACGGACTACCTGACAGACCGTTACAGCGAGCGCAACGAGCGGGCGCAGAAGGCGATCAACCGGCAGATCGAGAAGCTGTAAGGCTTTTCTCGGGACGCTGCCTTAACGCTCGGGCCGGGCATGGGTACATGGCTAGGGACATGGGTAACACCTGGCTAGGGACATGGGTAACACTCGTGGCCTGCCGTTCACCCTAGGGGTCATCGCCAAGTCATCCGGCTGACTCTGCTCACCCAAACAAGCCATGCAGGAACCACCTCGGCTCCGCATCCTCCCCCGCCCCCACGATGCGCTCCCGATACACCCAGTACAGCGCATGATCCTGCCCCTCAGCGATGAAATAGTCGCGCGTCTGCGTCTTGCTCCACCACCCGGCCTCGATGCGTTCGGGCGTCGAGGCCATTTTCAAGGGCGAGCCGTAGAAGGGCCGGTGGTTGCGCATCAGCAGCGCGATCGGCTTGGCCAGGATCCAGGTCGGGCGCGGCAGGCTTTCCACATCCGGCGGCATCTGCGATGAACGCTCCTTCTCGCGCACCTTCTGCTGCACCGGGACCCAGGTATTGGCTACTTCGGGCCGGTAGTCGGCCTGCGGCAGCGCCTGCAGCACGTTCTCGGGGCCGAGGCGCGCGACCAGCAGCTCCAGCATGCGCAGGCGGTCTTCCTCGGTACCGCCCGGCTCGGGGAAGAGCGACTCGCTCGGCGGCGCCATCGGCTGCACCTGGCTGGCGTCGAGCGCCAGCGCGATGACGGGCGCTTCGAGCACCAGCTTGGCCAGGCGTTCGCGCAGCAGGCGCACCAGGTGCTCGTCGCGCCAGGTGGGCTCGGCCAGCGCGATCTCGACCTTTGTTGCCGGACGCGCCACCCTGCCGCGCTCGTGTTCGAGCAGCAGCGTGATGCGCTCCACGGCCAGCTGGCGGGCGCACAGCCAGCCGGTCAGCTGCTGCACCAGGCGCTCGGCGCCCGCCAGGCATTCCTCGGCGTTCTCGAGCCGGTCGAAGAGTTCGATCTTCGCGTGAAAACTGGTCGGCGCCTCGACCCATTCGAACAGTTCGGGCGCCATGCCGTAGGCGGCGTCGAGCATGTCGAGCAATTCTCGTCCGCAGCGCCGCTGCAGGCCGGGGCGCGGCAGGCGCCGCATGGCGCCGAGGTCGAAGCAGCCGATGCCTTCGAACCAGGCGGCGAAGGGGCGCGCCGGCGGCGGCAGGCTGCTCGGCAAGGCGTCGAGGCGGCGCGTGAGCGAAGCGATGGTCAAGACCCGCCCTGCGCGGCGGCGCGCCAGCATCCAGGCGCCGCGCGCGGTGGGCGCGCAACTGAGCACGCCGGTAAAGCCGAGGGCGCGCAGGCTGGCCCGCACCCGCAGGCACAGCGCGCGCACGCCCCCGAACAGGCGCAGGCTGGCGCCGATGTCGATCAGGAGGGTCGATTCCTCGGCCACCGTGACCAGCGGCGTGTACTGCAGCAGCGCCAGCGCCGCCGCGTGCAGGGCCTCGGCTTCGCGCTCGGGCGCGCGCACGTGCAGGCGCGCCTCGGGCATGAGCATCAGGACGCCGCCGCGGCGCATGCCGTGACTGACCCCGGCGGCGCGCGCGGCCGGTGACGCCGCCAGCACGCGCTCCTGCTCGAGCACGACGCTGCCGGCGTCACCCGACCAGTTCGGGCTGAAGACCTCGAGCGGTAACAGGGGCAGGTGCAGGCCGATCCACAAACGCATGACGTTGGAGCAAAGAAGGAGTGAGTGGAAGGAACAGGGGCGCGTCGCGCTGCGGCCCCCGGCGCTTGACGAAGCCGAGCTCGAGCCCGCCGGCGGCGGGCCGCAGCGACAGGCGCAGCGGCGCCGGCGAGGAATCCTGGGCGGCGGCGAGCGGGCGCATCATGAAGAACAGGGTTTCGCCGCTCTGCGCCGCCAAGTGCAGCCGGCGCAGGCTGTCGCCGCGCACGTGGTTGGTCCAGAAGAGCAAGGCCCCGCAACTGCCGCTGCGCAGCACCTGCTCGGCCGCCCATAGCGCATCGTTGGTGCGGCTGCTGCGCAGCCAGATCAGCTGCGCGGGCGGCACGCCGAGCGCGGCCAGCGCCAGCGCCTGGGGCGGATGGGGCGGCTGCAGCAGCACGATGCGGCGCGCCGCCACCTCGGCCAGGGCCGGACGCAGCAGGCGCATTTCGCCGATGCCGGGCTGTTGCAGCAGCAGGTCGACCAGGGTGCCGGTCGGCCAGCCGCCGCCCGGCAACTGCTTCGACAGCACCGGGTGTCCGGTGTCGACACAGCGCGTGCCGGCGCGCGCGAGCTGCGAGGCGAGCCATAGCGAAGGATGCAATTCTTCCGGCGCAGCATGGTGTTGTAAGCAAGACATGATTAGGGGCAATGCAAAAGTACTGGATGGATATACAGTACTCGGTCGTTCAGCTTTTGGCAAGATGTGTATATTCTGTCCATGCAGGATTTCACCTTGTCCCTGTGCCCGCGCAAGCCTACGCTCTACGAAGGAGCCGCCTCCCGTCTCTCCGACTTGCATCAAAAGGTGAAATAATGGCGCTTCCCTCATTATTCGCCTGACAATGTCCGTAGCTCTCTTCTACCCGTCGTACACAACGCAAGACCGAGGCCAGCCATGACCACCATCCAGCTGGTCGGCGCCATCCTGTTCGCCTGCGCACTCATCCATACTTTCGCGGCCAAGGGTTTCGAGATCCTGGCCGACCGCCATCCGCGCCACGCGGGCCTGTTCCACCTGCTGGGCGAAGTCGAGGTCGTGTTCGGTTTCTGGGCCTTCGTCCTGATCGCGGCGATGGCCCTGGTCTCCGGTCCCGATGCCGCCATCGACTACGCCGAGTCGCGCCACTACACCGAGCCCCTGTTCGTCTTCACCGTCATGGTGATCGCCGCCTCGCGTCCCGTGCTCGACGCGGTGCGCGCGCTGCTGCGCACCACGGCGCGCCTGGCGCCGGTGCGCACCGAGGTGGCGCTGGCCTGGCTCGGCCTGGCGCTGGTGCCGCTGGCCGGCTCCCTGATCACGGAACCGGCGGCGATGACGCTGGCGGCCCTGATGCTGGCGCCCCAGGTGTTCCGGCCTGGCGTTCCCGAGGCGCTGAAATACGGCGCGCTGGGCGTCCTGTTCGTCAACGTCTCGATCGGCGGCACCCTGACCTCGTATGCCGCGCCGCCGGTGCTGATGGTGGCCGGCACCTGGGGCTGGGACAGCGCCTACATGTTCACCCACTTCGGCTGGCGCGCGGCCCTGGCCGTGTTCATCAACGCCACCGTCATCGTCCTGCTGCTGCGCCGCCACCTGGCGCCGGCCGCCGCCGTCCCGGAAGACAGGACGGTGCCGCTGAAGGTCTCGCTGATCCACCTGGCCTTCCTGGCCGCCGTGGTGCTGCTGGCTCACCATCCGGTGCTCTTCCTCGGCCTGTTCATGCTGTTCCTGGGCTTCACCCGTGCATACGAACGGCACCAGGATCCGCTGATCCTGAAGGAAGGTTTATTGGTCGGCTTTTTCCTGGCAGGCCTGGTGGTGCTTGGCGGCATGCAGCAATGGTGGCTGCAGCCCATCGTGTCCAGCCTGGGCCCGACCGCGCTGTTCTTCGGCGCGCTGGGGCTGACTGCCATTACCGACAATGCCGCCCTCACCTATCTCGGCTCGCTGATCGCGGGCCTGTCCGAACACGCGCAATATATGCTGGTGGCCGGCGCGGTGGCCGGCGGCGGCCTGACCGTGATCGCGAATGCCCCGAACCCGGCCGGCGCCGCCCTGCTGCGCAACGGCTTCGAAGACGAATCGATCGGCGCCCTCGGCCTGCTTGGCGGGGCGCTGGGGCCCACCATCGTGGCGGCGCTGTTATTTCTGATCTAGAGGAGCAAGCATGGACGAGACCGTATTGATCGGCAAGACCGGCACCATCGAACGCTGCTGCCGACGCGCCCGCGAGGAATACGAGAAAGACCCGACCACCTTCGTCGGCGACGTCACGCGCCAGGACGCGGCTACGCTCAACGTGATCCGCGCCTGGGAGGCGGCGGTGGAGATGGGGGACTACGTGATCGCCGAGGCCGGGCTGGGCACGCCGCACGACGAGCGCGAGGTGATCACCCTGCTTGCCGACAACGGCTGGATCGCGCCCACGCTGGCCGAGGATCTGAAGCGCACCGGCGAATTCTGCCGCGCGGAATGGGATCACCAGGCCGCGCCGCTGCCGGCGCTGGTGACCATCATCAAGCGCGGGCTGGACGATTTCGGCACGTATAGCCAGGCATTGCTGGCGGGCGTGGCGGCAGCGCCAGGCGCGTAAAGCAGGCGCATCGGCCTGGCGCTGCCTTTCTGCTTCCACCGCCTCAGGAAGTCGATCCCGGCGGCGCCACCGGGGCCGCGCCCACACCCATGGTCGCGCCTGGCGTGGCCGCGCCGCTGGCGCTGTGCATGGCGCCCGCCTGGGCAGCGTTGTTCAGCCCGACTGCCTGCTCGTACCAGGTCTGGATCATGCTCAGGTGCTTGCGCTCCTGCTGCAGGGCATTGCTGAAGCCCTCGACCATGTCGGCCTGCTCGTGCTCGTGCGCCAGCGCGATCAGGGTCTCCCAGCCGACGCCGTCGCTCAGCTCGGCTGTCAGGATCGCATGCAGCGACTGGGCCACGCTGGTGCGCGGATCGTTCAGCACCTGGACCAGGCCCATGGCCTCGACGCCGGCCAGGTCGGCGCTCGGCGTCATCGCCGTCGGATCGCCGCCCATCGAGGCGATCGCGTCGGCCAGCAGCACGGCATGGCGCGCCTCGTCGCCGCGGATGCTGGCGACCTCGTCGATGCTGATGGTCGCGGTGGCCGCGTTCACTGCGGACAGCTTGGTCAGCAACGCGTCGTAGAGCCGGGTCGCGGTGCGTTCCATCGCCAGGCGTTCGGCCAGCTTGTCGAGCAGCACCTGGGGCTTGTCGCCCTTGAGCATGTTGACGCCCATGCTGACCATGCCCTTCATGGTGCCCGGGATCGGGATCGAACCAAGCCCCTCGCCTTCGGCGATATAGGCCTGGCGCAGCGCCGCCGCCTGGGTTTCGTCGCCCGGGTGGCCGCGGGTAAGGATCTTGTCGTCGCTGAGCATGGCCTTGGTCTCGAGCGGCGCCATTTGCACGCCGGTCTTGTTCATGCCCACGTGTTCTTTCTCTTGAGCCATATTTCCTCCTGAATGTGCGATGTGGGCGATTACTGCGCGATGCCGCTCGCAGGCGCCTGGGCGGCCGCTTCGGTGCCGGTGGCCGTGGTGGCGCCGCCGGACGCGCCGCGGCGCATCAGCTCGGTGCCCGGAGTCCAGACGTAGCCGGCCGAGATCGGACCACTCGGTTCGCCTTCGCTGTGCAGCATGGCGCGGTAGTCGATGCTGGCCTGGCTTTCCTGGGCCTTCGGCACGAACTGGGTGCCCAAGCGGCGCAGGTCCACTTCGTTGACCAGCACCTCGCGGTAGAAGTCGCGCTGGCTCTTCATCTCGATCGGGCGCTCGAAGGGGCTGGTGATGATTTCCGCCGGGTCGCGTCCCTCGTAGGTCTTGAAGGCCTCGCAGGCGGCGTGGAAGTGGCCCAGCTCGTAGTCGAGGAAGCGTTCCCAGATCGCCTTGATGCGCGGATTGGTCTCGGACGCGACGCAGCTGTAGTAGTTGTAGCACTCGTTGGCCTCGTGCAGCACCCATTGTTCGAGCCAGGTCTCGGACGGGTCGAGCATGGATTCGTATTGCGTCACGTGCTGCTCCTCGACCGATGCGATCTCGGCATACAGCTGGCGCGCCACCGGATCGGCGAACTTCGGACCCACGTTCATGTAGTAGTTGTGGGTCTGGGCTTCGCTGGAAGTAATCGTCAACGCATGCAGCTTGCTGAGCATCTGGGCCTGGCTGCGGTCGTAGTGGTTGACCAGGTCGTCCGACGGATGGCGGTGGTGCTCCCAGGTCGGGCGCGCCGGGATGATGTCGGTATAGCTCTGGGTGATGTTGTTCGGGTCCTTGCCCTCGAGGCGGTCGAGCAGGGCCGAATAGCGGTAGATGTGGTCGAAGTCCTCGAGCAGGCCGTAGCGGTAGGTCTGGGCCAGGTAGGGATCCGGCTCGCGCTGGGCGACGGCGGCCGTCAGTTCGATGGCCACCTGCTCGTAGGCGATGGTGATCTCGAGCGGCGAATGGTCCGGCGAGAGCAGCCAGTTGACCATCGTGGCCTGGTGCTGTTCCGAGCGGCGGATCAGCGCCAGCGGCAGGCGCAATTCCTTGTTGAAACGCGCCGCCATGTGCGAGAAGCGCAGCGCTTCGATCTCGATGCCGTTCATCAGGATCACCCGCACCCGGGTGAACGCATCGTCGTCGAGCTTGCTGATCGGTTGCCGCACCATGTCGCGCCAGGTATAGCGCTGGTTCTCGATGGGAGTACCTTTCGAATCGAAAAGGCTGAATGCCATGTGTTCCTCCTGGTTAAGGAAATATCGTGACCAAATCTGGCCTGACCCATTAACTTAACGAAGCTGGCAGGAACTTCAATCGGGATTCGAATGAGCGCCGATAGCGTGGGGCTATGCCCGCACTTTGTACCGGATATGCCGCAGTCCGGCACACGCAGCGGACGCACGATGCATCTTTCTTCCCGGACGCAGATGCGCGATGCGACACCTCAGGTGCGCGCCTGCGCCACACGGTCGCGTACCATGGCTCGGCACGGATCACCTTTGTCGATGTCGAAAGGATGCGGAAATGTTAAGGTTAGGAAAAGCGGATAACGGCCGGGTAGATAAACTGGGTCTCCTCGCAGCACGCGTGGTCGAGGATGCGCTGGCGTCGGGCTTGTCTTGGGACGAGGCCATCGTCGCCTTTGGTATCGCAAGCAAGGCGCTCGCCGCGAAGGCAGCCACGCAGGGAACCGGCACGCTGGAACAATGCACGGCCCATGCGCAGAGCCGCCTGCAATACGGCATGGAAGAAAGTGCCGACGTACTCAGGGCCTGGCTCAGCTGATAATCGCGTTTCGCGATAGAAGGTGCGGACCACCCGGTGGCGGTCAAGCGGAACCTGGCGCTGCAACAACAAATGGCGGTTCGCAATGGCAGCGTCGGGACGCCATCTACCCATGGCGCCTGATCCTGGTTGAACTGGTATCATTCGCGTTTGTCCGGACCGAGGCCCCGACGCTGTCCGACAGCGCGCCCGTCCCTCACCCTACAGAACACCAAGAATGAATACACCGACCCAACTGCCCGGCTTCTGGAGCCGGTTGTCCCTTGCCTTCGGCACCTTCTTCAAGACCGTGGGCGACGCCGAATTCGCCGCGCGCGTGCGCGATGACCAGGTCGGCCCGCTGGCCGCGCCGCCTGCTCCCGCACCTGCTCCGACGCCGGCGCCGGCCTCAGTGGCTCCGGCTCCGACGCCGCTGCGTGAAGCGACGCCGGAAGCCGCCCTGCAACTGCTGACCCTGCTGCAGCGCGAAGCGCGCCTGATCGACTTCGCCAACGAGAACCTGACCGGCTATGCCGACGCCGACATCGGCGCCGCCGCCCGCGTCGTGCACGAAGGCTGCGCCCGCGTGCTGAAGGAACACTTCACGATCCAGCCCGTCCGCACCGAAGCGGAAGGCGCGCGCGTCACGCTGGAAGAAGGCTTCGATGCCGCCAGCGTGCGCCTGACCGGCAACGTCGTCGGCAAGGCGCCGTTCAAGGGCACGCTGTCGCACCGCGGCTGGCGCGCAACGGACGTGCGCCTGCCCCAGCTGGCGAAAGAGCACGACGCCAGCATCATCGCTCCGGCGGAGGTGGAACTGTGAGCGCCCGTTACGCCATTGGCATCGACCTGGGCACGACCCACAGCGCCCTTTCCTACGTCGACCTCGAAGCCAGCGACGGCGAGAAGACCGCGCACGGCGTGCTGCAGGTGCCGCAGCTGACCGCGCCCGGCACCGTCGAAGCGCTGCCGCTGCTGCCCTCCTTCCTCTACCTGCCGCATCCGGACGAACTGGCGCCGGGCGAACTGGCCCTGCCATGGAGCGCCGAAGGCGAGACCACCATCGCAGGCGAAATGGCGCGCAGCCGCGGCGCCACCACGCCGATCCGCCTGGTGTCCTCGGCCAAGAGCTGGCTCTCGCATCCGAGCGTGGACCGCCGCGCCGCCATCCTGCCGAGCGACGCGCCGGAAGAAGTCACGCGCGTCTCGCCGCTGGAGGCCTCGACGCGCTACCTGCAGCACCTGCGCCGCGCCTGGGACCAGGCGCATCCGGAAGCGCCTTTCGACCAGCAACAGGTCACCGTCACCATCCCGGCCTCCTTCGATCCGGGCGCGCGTGAGCTGACCGCCGAAGCGGCGCGCAACGCGGGCTACAACGCCGCCACCCTGCTGGAAGAACCGCAGGCCGCGCTCTACAGCTGGATCCAGGGCAGCAACGGCGCCTGGCGCAAGCAGGTGAAAGCCGGCGACATCGTGCTGGTCGTCGACGTCGGCGGCGGCACCAGCGACTTCTCGCTGATCGCCATCCTCGAACGCGAAGGCAAGCTGGAGCCGCACCGCGTGGCCGTGGGCGACCACATCCTGCTCGGCGGCGACAACATGGACCTGGCGCTGGCGCACCTGGTCGCGCGCAAGCTGGCCGCCAACGGCACCCAGCTCGACGCCTGGCAGATGCGCGCCCTCACCTACGGCTGCCGCGGCGCCAAGGAGCACCTGCTGGCCGACGCCAACGCGACCACCTGGCCGATCGTGGTGCCGAGCCGCGGCTCGAAACTCATCGGCGGCTCGATCCGCACCGAGCTGACGCGCGAGGAAGTCACGGCCTTCATTACCGACGGTTTCTTCCCGCGCGTGGAAGTCTCCGCACGTCCGGCCACCCGCGCCCGCGCCGGCCTGACGCAACTGGGCCTGCCCTACGCGCAGGACGCGGCGATTACCAAGCACCTGAGCGCCTTCCTGGCGCGCCAGGCCGGCGCCACCGCCGAGCTGGAAGGCTTCGCAGGCCGCGTCAGCCCTGACCACAGCTTCCTGCATCCGAGCGCGGTGCTGTTCAACGGCGGCGTCTTCAAGTCAGGCATCCTGGCCCAGCGCGTGATGGACACCATCAACGACTGGCTCTACATGGAAGGCGCGGAACCGGCGCGCATGCTGGAAGGCGCCGACCTCGACCTGGCGGTGGCCCGCGGCGCGGCCTACTACAGCTATGCGCGGCGCGGCGGCGGCGTCCGCATCCGCGGCGGCACGGCCCGTTCCTACTACGTCGGCGTGGAGTCCTCGATGCCGGCCATCCCCGGCATGGAGCCGCCGATCCAGGCCCTGTGCGTGGCGCCTTTCGGCATGGAAGAAGGCACCGAGCTCGAACTGCCGGGCCAGGAATTCGGCCTGGTGGTCGGCGAACCGGTGCACTTCCGCTTCTTCGGCTCGACCACGCGCCGCCAGGACCAGATCGGCGAAGTGCTCGACTTCTGGGGCCCCGACGAGCTGCAGGAGCTGAACGAGATCCAGGCCACGCTGCCGGCCGAAGGCCGCACCCCGGGCGACGTGGTGCAGGTGAAACTGCACGCGCTGGCCACCGAAGCCGGTACCCTGGAACTGGCGGCGATCTCGCCTGAAGGCCAGCGCTGGAAGGTCGAGTTCGACGTTCGCACCGCACCCGACACGCCGTGACGCCCTGGCTGGTCAGCATCGACCTCGGCACCACCAACACCGTGCTGGCTTACGCCCAGCCGGGTGCCGACAAGGTTGAACTGTTTACCATCGAGCAACTGGTGGCGCCCGGCGAAGTGGCCGGGCAGCCCCTGCTGCCCTCGAACCGCTACCACCCGGCCGAGGGCGAACTGGCGCCGGGCGAACTGCAGCTGCCCTGGCTGCAGGAAGACGTCGCCGGCGTAGTCCAGATGGCCGTCGGCCGCCTGGCGCGCAATCTCGGTGCCGCCACGCCGGGGCGGCTGGTAGCCAGCGCCAAGAGCTGGCTCTCGCACCCGGGCGTGGACCGCATGGCGCCCATCCTGCCCTGGGGCGCCGAGCCCGACGTACCAAAGGTTTCGCCGGTGGCGGCCAGCGCCAGCTACCTGGCCCACCTGCGCGCCAACTGGAACCTGCGCTTCCCCACCCATCCGCTGGAGCAGCAGCAGCTGGTGCTGACCGTGCCTGCTTCCTTCGACGAAGGGGCGCGCGCGCTCACGCTGGAAGCGGCCAAACTGGCCGGCCTGCCGCAACTGCGCCTGCTGGAAGAACCGCAGGCTGCCCTCTACGACTGGCTGTACCGCCACCGCGCCACGCTGGCCGAGGACCTGGCCGGCGTCCGCCTGGTGCTGGTGGCCGACGTCGGCGGGGGCACCACCGACTTCAGCCTGGTCAAGGTCGAACTCGAGGATGGCGAGCCCAAGCTTACGCGTATCGGCGTGGGCAACCACCTGATCCTCGGCGGCGACAACATGGATCTCGCGCTCGCCCACCTGGTCGAGGCGCGCATGAACGAGGCGGCCGGCGAGGCGGCTGGCAATGCAGCCCCGCGCGAGCGCCTGTCGGCCGCCCGCCTGGCCCAGCTGACCGAACGCTGCCGCGCCGCCAAGGAGCAACTGCTCGCGCCCGATGCGCCGGAGCTTGTCACCGTCACCCTGCTCGGCGCCGGCTCGCGCCTCATCGGCGGCAGCCGCAAGGCGAACTTGCGGCGGGAAGACATCGAACGCGTCGTGCTGGACGGCTTCTTCCCGCTCAACGAAGCGCAGGAAGACGCGAAGCGGGCCCGCGCCGGCATCGTCGAATTCGGCCTGCCCTACGCCAGCGATCCGGCCGTCACGCGCCACCTCGCCAGCTTCCTGCGCCAGCACGCGCAAGCGGCGCGCGCGGCCCTCGACCTGCCCGAGGATGACGAATCCTTGCCGGTGCCGGATACCCTGCTGCTCAACGGCGGCGTGTTCCGCGGCGCCGCGCTGGCTGATCGCCTGGCCGATGTGCTGGGACGCTGGCGCGGCCAGCCGCTGCACATCCTGCACAACGACAACCCGGACGTCGCCGTGGCGCGTGGCGGCGTCGCCTACTCGCTGGCGCGCCAGGGCCAGGCGCCGGCCATCGAAAGCGGCGCGGCGCGCAGCTATTACCTGCTGCTCGAAGGCGAGCGCGGGACCAATGGCGCCTTGCGCGCCGTCTGCCTGCTGCCGCGCGGTACGCCGGCGGCAACCGAAGTGCGCCTGCTCGACCGCAGCTTCGCGCTGCGCCTGGGCCGGCCGGTGCGCTTCCACCTGGTCTCGACGATCGCCGACGCCGGCCAGGCCCCGCAGCCGGGCGCGCTGGTGGACCTGCCGCCGGGCGACGTCGTGCGCCTGCCGCCGATCGCCACCGTGCTGCGCGCGGCGCCCGGCGCGGCGGCGCGCAGCGACATCCCGGTACAGCTGGTAACCACGCTGAGCGAAGTCGGCTCCCTGGAGGTGCATTGCGTGGCCGAGGATGGCCAGCGCTGGCAGCTCGCCTTCGAGTTGCGCGAAGCCGAAGGAAGCGACGCCACCGAGGCGCCGGAGATGGATGCCATGCCGGCGAACCTCGATGCCGCCATCGAGAAGATCGACCGCATCTTCGGCACCCGCTCGAAACAGGTCGACCCGAAAGAGGTGCGCCAGCTGCGCGCCAGCCTGGAGCACCTGCTGGGCAGGCGCGAAGCCTGGACCACGCCGCTGCTGCGGCGCCTGTTCGATGCGCTAATGGAGCGCGCCAAAGGCCGGCGCCGCTCAAGCGAACACGAACGCGCCTGGCTGAACCTGGCCGGCTACTGCCTGCGTCCCGGCTTCGGCCATCCGCTCGACGGCTGGCGCATCGAGCAGTTGTGGGCGATGTTCGAGACCGGCGTCCAGTACCACAAGGACAGCCAGGTGCGCGCCGAGTGGTGGACGCTGTGGCGCCGCGTCGCCGGGGGCCTGGACACCGAAGCCCAGTTGCGCCTGCTCGATGACTTCGCCTTCAACCTCCAGGCCGACGCCTCCGAACGCGGCAAGCGCCCGATCACCCTGGTCGACGGCAGCGAGGACGACATGCTGCGGCTGGGCGCCTCGCTCGAGCGCATCCCGTCGGCCTACAAGGCCGAGATCGGCAACTGGATGATGGAGCAGATCATGGCCATTCCATCCGGTTCAGCCAGGCTCGACGCGAAGACGGCGGCGACCTATACGCGCTACCTGTGGGCCATGGGCCGTGTCGGCGCGCGCCAGTCCTTCCACGGCAGCGCGCACGAAGTCGCCCCTGCCGAGGTGGCCGAAGAATGGCTGGGCCAGCTCCTGCAACTGGACTGGAAGAAGGTCGAGCCGGCCGGTTTCGCCGCCGCCCACATCGCGCGCATGACGGGCGACCGCTCGCGCGATATCGGCGAGCCGGTGCGCGAACAGGTGCTGCGCCGCCTGGCCTCCATCGGTGCGCCCTCCACCTGGACAGCGATGGTGCGCGAGGTGGTGGAGCTGGACCAGGCGAGCGAGACGCGCATGCTGGGTGAGGCGTTGCCGCCGGGGCTGAAGCTGCTGCGGTGAGCGGGACGCACACGTCGGTGGGCACGGGTGAACTGACCCCAGAAAGTTGGACAGTTGATCTATGCTGCCAATTGCTGAGTCCTGAATTGTACAGGGCTCAGCCCGTTGAGTCTGAGCTTGCCGCGGTCATTGTTGTAGTAGCGAATATACTCATCAATCCCAGCTTCCAGCTGATCGATGCTGGTGATTTTTTCCAAGTAGAAGAACTCGGTCTTGAGCACGGCAAAGAAGCTTTCCATGGCCGCATTGTCGTGACAGTTACCCTTGCGCGACATGCTCTGCACGATCCCATGCTCGGTCAGTGCCTGTTGATAAGCGGGCATGCGGTATTGCCATCCCTGGTCGGAGTGGAGCATTGGTTTGTCCTCCGGGCCAAGTCTTGAAAATGCCTTGGTCAGCATGGATGTCACCAGTTCGAACCGAGGGCGCCTGTTCGTTTCGAAAGCGATGATCTCACCATTGTATAGGTCGAGCACAGGCGACAAATAAAGCTTTTCACCTGCGACATGAAACTCGGTGATGTCGGTCACCCATTTCTGCTTTGGCGCCTTTGCTTCGAACCGGCGCTGCAATTCGTTCGGCGCCGTCTTGCCCACTTCGCCTTTGAAAGACTTGTATTTCTTGGGACGAACCAGGGACTTCAACTTCAGTTGCCCCATCAAACGCTGTACGGTTTTATGATTGATGCGTTCGCCAAGCTGGCGAATGGCTGAGGTCACACGGCGGTAACCATAACGTCCCTTGTGGCGCTCGAATACGTCCTTGATCGTCGCTTTCAATTGTCCGTACTTGTCATCGGCAGCTTGCGCTTTGAGCCGGTAATAGAACGAGCTTCGAGGAAGTCCTGCCAGCTTGAGCAGACCGTCGAGTCGATATTGCTGCCTTAGTTCTTGGACCGCTTGGGTTTTTTCGCAGACTCCGCTTCCTGCCTTGCCTGAACTAAGGCTCTCAACTTTTTTAGGTAGGCGTTCTCCATCCGCAGGTACTCCAACTCGGCCAGCAATTCTTCGCGGCTACGCTTGTCTTCATGCGCTACTTCCGGCTTTGTCGTCGGTATGATCATCTTCTCGGATCTGCTTGTTGGAGGGCGAGCCAATGCCTCGCTCCCCCCTTCTTGATAGGCACGCTCCCAGACTCCTACCGTCGAATGACCGCGGATATCGAACCGGGCAGCGGTCTGGGTGATCGAAAGGCGATTTTCCCACATGTACTGTAGTACCGACAGCTTGAATGCGGCCGTATATCTGCTCCGCTTCTTGCGCAGTCCAGCATCCCCATGCAGTCGATACGCTGTTACCCAGCGCTCCACCAGCGAGCGATTGGCCATGCCATGGCGCTGAGCCACAGCCCGGTAGCCTCCCCGACCAGACAAATAGTCCTGGACAACCGTTATCTTGAACTGCTCCGTGTGCTTACCCATATCACCCCAATAAGTTGTGTCTAACTTATTGGGGTCAGTTCAGGGGCGCCCACCCTACGATCGGTGCATTTCCGTAGGGTGGGCGCCCCGTGCCCACCTGTCCAGTCAGCAGACGTAGCGTAGACCCGTAGGGTGGACGGGTCTCCCGTCCACGCGTTCAACGGACGCTTGAATAGCTTGACGACTGATCCAAAGCCGGTTGAACGCGTGGACGGCGGAGCCGTCCACCCTACGGGTCTCAAGCCAGGCGTTGCGGCTTCATTCCACCGTCACCGCCAAATCACGCCCCTCGGTCGCCACCAGTCCCGCGTAATCCGCCGCGTAGATGCGCAGGATGTACTCGCCCGGCGCCAGGTTCCCCACCTTCCAGCTTCCCGGCAGCGCCTGCCCGCCCTGCATCGTGTTACTCACCGCATAGGCGAAGCGCGTCGTCTTGCTGCCGTAGACCGTGATGCCGCTGCTGTCGGCGTACACCAGCTTCACCGCTTCGCGTTCGCGGGGCAGGCGGTCGTAGACCTGGGTGATCAGGGGCGCCTCGAAACCGGCCACCGGCCGGCCGTCGGCATGCAGCACCTGGTAGCCCAGCTTGTACAGCCCCAGGCGCCGGCGCGCCAGGTTGCCGTCCATCTGGTCGTAGGCGTCGACCACGATGTTCACCTCGCCCTGGGCGCGCTCGATGCGCAGCGGCTGGCCCTTGCGCGCCGGGCGGATGCGCTTGCCCGCGGCGTCGTACAGGGCGATACCCTGGATGGTCGGGGGGATGGTGTCGCGCAGGCCGACGAAGGGCAGGGTCAGGGGATTGACCACGGCGCCGCCGGGGTAGTAATCCATATGCACATGGGCCATCGGGTTGATGGTGCCGAGCGCATCGCCCACGGCAAAGCGGGCGCCGCGCCGCACCCGCACGCGCTCGGGCTTGCCGCGCGCGTCCAGCAGCAGCTGGAAGCGCGCGTCGAGCGCCTTGCCGTTGCTCTCGCGCCCGACACGCATGTGGATGTACGAGAAAGGCCCGAGGCTCATGCCTTCGCCGAGCGCACCGAAGCCCCAGTTCGGGAAGGGATCGCTGATCTTCGAAGGCAGCACCGCCAGCACGCGCGAGCCGATGTCGGCGCGGATGTCCAGGCCCGCATGGAAGTGATGACGGCTTTCGCCGTCGTAGCTGCCGCGTACCTCGCCCATCACCCCGACTACTTCGTGCACTTCCTGCTGCGGGCCGACCGGCCAGGGCATGGGGTCGCTGCGCATCGACAAGACAGGCTGCACAGCCGGTGCGCGCTCTCCCTGCTTCGGCTCCGCGAGCGAGAACAGGCGCAGCGCCTGCGTGTCCGCCACAACCAGGCTGCCGTCGCGGCGCACCGCAATGCCGCGCGGCGCGTACAGGCGCACCGTGCCGTCGCTGCCGTAGCTCGCTTCGGGCGGACGGTCGGCGTCAAGCAGCGCATGCAAGGCGCCGTCGGGCGCGATCTGCACGATGCGTCCGCCCGCACCGCTGGCCACGTACAGGTAGCCGTCGCCGGTCAGCGCTAGTCCGCTGGGGCGGCGCAGGATGGGCTGCGGATCGTTCTCGGGCGGCCGGGCAATCGTCGTCACGGTGCCGTCGGCGTCGATGCGACGCACGGCATCGTTGCCGGTATCGGCGACGAACAGCGTCCCCTTCTTGTCGACCACGATCGCGGTCGGCGTGTCGAAGCCGGCAGCCAGCGCCGGACCGTCGGCGTTGCCCGGCCGGCCGTGACCGGCCAGGGTCGTCACCGTACCGTCAGGGGCGATGCGGCGGATGCGGTCGTTGTAGGTGTCGGCGACATAGACATTGCCTTCCCTGTCGACCGCGAGGCCCACCGGACCGTTGAAGCGTGCGGCGCGGCCGATGCCGTCCTGGTAGCCGGGCTGGCCGTCGCCGGCGAGCGTGGTCACGCTGCCGCCTGGTGCCACCTTGCGGATCGCGTGGTTGCCGGTATCGGCCACGTAGAGGTTGCCGGCGCGGTCCAGCGCCAGCGCGGAAGGCGTGTGGAAGGCGGCTGCCTCCTTGACGCCGTCGGCGAAGCCTTCGCGCCCGCCGGCGAAGGTCGAGACCACGCCGTCGGGGGCGATGCGACGGATGCGGTTGCTGTCGCCGCCATCGGCGACATAGACGTTCCCTTGCAGGTCGAGTGCGACGCCGAAGGGGTCGCTGAAGCGGCTGGTCGCCAGGGCGCCGTCGACCACGCCATTGCCGCCGTCGCCGGCCAGCGGCGTCACCCGCGCCGTCCACGCGGGTTTGGTCGGCGCCTCGGCCGGCAGCCACAGCGCGCGGCGCGGGGCGCCTTCCTCGGTGCCGCCCGTGAAGTAAAAGGCCGCGCCGCCGGCCAGGATGCCGGCGCCCGCCAGCGCCGCGATGATCGTAATTCGTTTCACTGCCATACCCGCTCAATGCTCAGCCCAGCAGTCTAACCGATCACCCCGGTTCGCAGCGGCACGCCCGTCCTACCGTATGCCGCCCCCTGGCGGGAATCGCTACCATCGGTCACAGCCGCGCCGGTCCAGATGGTCGCGGCACGATCCCGGATGCGCGGCCAGGTGTCGCGGATCCCTTCCTTGTACCCAAATCAGGAGCACACATGGATTCGAACAAAAAGAAGCCGGACGAGACGGTGGAAGCATCGCGCCGCCGCTTCGTGAGCACTGTCGCAACCGGTCTTGCCGCGGGCGCCGCCGTACCGGCCATGGCCCAGCAATCGGGTTCGTCCGCGGGCCAGCCGCCCGCCGGCCGCGCACGTGAGGCGGCCGCCCGTTATCCACGGCCGCCCTTCCCCGGTCAGTCGCAGCCCTGGCCTGGCCTGGCCGGGAAGATGACCCCGCGCCCGGACCATGGCGAAACCACCTACCGCGGCAGCGGACGCCTGAACGGCCGCAAGGCGCTGGTGACAGGCGGCGATTCGGGCATCGGCCGCGCCGTGGCGATCGCCTTTGCGCGCGAGGGCGCCGACGTCGCCATCAACTACCTGCCGGCCGAGGAAGCGGACGCGCGCGAAGTGGTCAAGCTGATCCAGGATGCCGGCCGCAAGGCCGTTGCCCTGCCCGGCGACATCCGCGACGAAGGTTTCTGCCGCAAGCTGGTCGACGAGGCCGTGCGCCAGCTCGGCGGCCTCGACATCCTGGTCAACAATGCGGGCCGTCAGCACTCGGTCGATTCGATCCTCGACCTGACGACGGAGCAGTTCGACTGGACCTTCAAGACCAACGTCTATGCGGTATTCTGGATTACCAAGGCCGCGGTGCCGCACATGCGCGCCGGCAGTTGCATCATCACCACCGCCTCGGTGCAGGCCTATGCGCCATCGGAAAACCTGCTGGACTATGCGCAGACGAAGGCGGCGGAGGTGGCGTTCACCAAGTCGCTGGCCAAGCAGCTGGCCAAAAAGGGCATCCGGGTGAATGCGGTCGCACCGGGACCGGTATGGACCCCGCTGCAGGTGTCGGGCGGACAGACCCAGGACAAGCTGAAGAAATTCGGCGAGGACTCGCCGATGGGCCGCCCCGGCCAGCCGGCCGAGCTGGCGTCGGCCTACGTGGCGCTGGCGGTCGACGAGGCCAGCTTTACCACCGGCCAGGTGTATGGCGTGTCGGGCGGGGCGGGCAACCCATAAGACGGCTGGGATGGGCCCGAAGTTTCTCCAGCGATATACTATTGGGATGACAATATCAACGGATCCATCCCCGCTGCCGATTGCCTTGTACAACTCGGCATGGCGCAATGCAGCGGACGCGCTGGTCTACACCGTCATCGTGCTGCCCTTGCTCTTGAGCACCGTGTTCAAGCCCCTGTTCTGGACACCGCCCTGCTTCGTGCTGGTGGCCTGCTACGCGGCCCGGCTGTGGTGGCGCGCCTTCGACCGCTCGCTGCAGATCCGGGTCGACGAGCGCGGCATCTGGACCCGGCGTTACGGACAGGTGGACTGGGACGACATGCGGGAAGCCGGGATCCTGCCCGGCAGGCATCCGGTTCTCGCGATCAGGCTGCGCGAAAAGCAGCCCTGGCTGGCGCGCGCCGGCTGGCTGACGCGGACCATGCATGCAAGGAATCCGTCACGCCCCCTGACGATCGGCCAACGGCTGTTGCATATGGGCGCGGACTATCGCGTCCTCAGCCGCGTCCTGAAAGAGCGCTACCCGGCGTTCACCCCCTGCGCAGCAGGCGCGTGAGCAACGACGAAAGCGAACGGGTCGGGATCAGTTTGCCCAGCGGGCCTGCGTAGTTGCAGCGGGATGTGACAGTCATCGTTAGCCTCCGAAACATTACTTAGCAGAATAACTACGCGGGTGAGTTCGTTCTGTGCGCCAGCTCGCATAGCGCGACCGTAGCGTCGCATAGCCGCATGACGCCGCCGTGACAAGCGCGCGCGCCCTGTGACGATTGAGTCATATCATGGGTGCCGCAAGGCCGACCTCTATGCTTTCGGGAGGCATTGCAGGGGAATGTCAACACACATACAGGAGATCGAGATGGGCTACGCAGATCGTGACAAGTATGGGATGTACAAAGACACCGGCAGCGCCGGTCCCGGCCCGGCACTGATGGGTGCCGACACCTTGATTGGCGATAACGTCGTCAACGGCGCCGAGGAAGATCTGGGCGACATCAAGGAGATCATGCTCGACATGAATACCGGCCAGGTGGCCTATGCCGTGCTGGCCTTCGGCGGCTTCCTCGGCATGGGCGAAAAACTGTTCGCCGTGCCCTGGCAGGCCCTGCACCTGGACACCGTCAACAAGCGCTTCGTGCTGAACATCGAGAAAGAGCGCCTGAAAACCGCGCCTGGCTTCAACAAGGACGCCTGGCCCGACATGAGCGACATGAACTGGGCCAGCCAGATCCACTCCTTCTACGGCACCGACCCAAGCCGCGGCGGCGCCCCGACCATGGGTCCGGGCGTGGTGATGAGCGGCACGGTCGGCGGCCTGGGCGGCTCAGCGTCCAGCATGGGTGCAGGCGGCGGCCTGGGCGCGGGCCATGCCGGCAGCGGCTCGACGGCCGGCGGCGGCGTGGGCAGCGCAGGTTCCTCGCTGGGGTCCGGCTCGGGTAGCGCCGGGATGAGCTCGGGCTCGGGCAGCTCGACCACGGGTTCCAGCGGCTCGACCCTGGGCACCGGCGCGGGTGGCTCCACCCTCGGCACCGGTGCGGGCGGCTCCTCGCTCGGCGGCGCCACGGGCGGCAGCGTCGACCCGCGTCCCGGCAACCTCGGCGACGACAAGGACCTGAGCAAGATCCGGGGCAGCAATATCGGCTGAATCTGGCCGAACGGTCCGCCACCGGAAGCGGTGGCGGATCATTGCGAGAGATCAGCGGCCACAACCGTAGGGTGGGCACTCCGTGCCCACGCGAAACTCGCCCGGTGTTGAGCTCTCAGGTTGACGCAGCTGTAGCATGCCAACCAAGCTTCCAAAAGCGTCAAGTTGGCGCCAACAACATATCATCCGTTCCGTAGCGAAGTATCCACGATACGGACGTCGGAAGAGTGCGTAACGCGTGGGCACGGAGTGCCCACCCTACGAAACTTCACCGACGCGGCCACGCCAGCATCACGCACCATCCTCAGCGGATCATCGACTCCCACACCTTCTGCAAGCGCTTGGCCGACACCGGCATCGGCGTGCGCAGCTCCTGCGCAAACAGCGACACCCGCAATTCCTCCAGCATCCAGCGGAACTCCGTCATGCGCGGGTCATTGCTCTTGCCCGGCTGCTTCGAGATGCGCTGGTACTGGCTGGCGGCGTTCTGCCACTCGGCCATCAATTGCGCGTCGCGCGAGGGGTTGCCGCGCAGCTTTTCCATGCGCACGTTCATCGCCTTCAGGTAGCGCGGGAAGTGGGCCAGCTGGCTGTACTCGTTGTCGGCGATGAAGCGCTTGTGCACCAGGCCCTGCAATTGCCCCTGCATGTCGCTCGCCACCGCCTGCGGCAGTCCGTTCAGGCGCTTGGGCATGCCGTGGAACTCGGCCAGGATGGAACCGACCAGGCGCGCGATCTCGTTGATCAGGAGACCGATGCGGCCCTTGCCCTCGTCCTTGCGCTTGTTGAAGGAGGCGGCATCATGCGGCAGCGGATCCTGCAGGCAGGCGATGTCGATCGCCTTCTGGATGATCTGGTCGCGCAGCTCTTCCTGCGAGCCGACCGCCATGAACTGCATGCCCATCTGCTGCAGGCCGGGGATGTTCTTCTCGGCGAACTTCAGCTGGTCCTTCAACTGCAGCGCGAACAGGCGGCGCAGGCCGATGCGGTGGGTGCGCGCCGCCACGTTCGGGTCGTTGAAGACCTCGATGTCGCAGTGCGTGCCCTTGTCGACCAGGGCCGGGAAGCCGATCAGGGTCAGCTTGCCCTGCTTGATCTCCAGCAGTTCCGGCAGCTCGCCGAAGCTCCAGCTGGTCAGACCGGTATGCTGGCTGACCGCCGGCGCGGCGGCAGGCGCCGCTGCAGGCGCATTGCCGCCCTTCTTGCCCTGCGGTGCAGGCGCAGCGGGCGCCGCCGGCGTGGACGGCGCCTTGCCCTTGCCCCAGGCAGCCGGCGTGGCGACCGTGGGCCGCATCGCACCCATCGCCGCCGGTGCGGTTTCCGCCATCTTCTGGAAGCTCTCGCGTGCCTGGGCGCCCAGCTCGGCCTGCAGGGCCGCCAGGTTGCGGCCCATGTCGAGCTGGCGGCCATGCTCGTCGATGACCTTGAAGTTCATGAACAGGTGGGCCGGCAGGGTCTCGAGCTTGAAGTCGCCCGTGAGCACGTTGACGCCGGTCTCGGCGCGCACGTCGGCAATCAGGACGTCGATCAGGTCGCCGCGCCCGAACACGCCCGCCGCATTGATGCGGTCGACGAAACGCGCCGCATAGTCCGGCAGCGGCACGCAGTGGCGGCGCAGCTTCTGCGGCAGGGATTTCAGCAGCAGGTGCACCTTCTCCTTGAGCATGCCCGGCACCAGCCAGGCCGCGCGCTCGAGCGGGATCTGGTTCAGGGCGAACAGCGGCACGGCGAGCGTGACGCCGTCGCGCAGGCTGCCCGGCTCGAAGTGGTAGGAAAGACCCATCTCGATGCCGGTGACGTTCATCGTCTTCGGGAACAGCTCGGTGGTGACGCCGGCCGCCTCGTGGCGCATCAATTCTTCGCGGTTCAGGAACAGCAGCTTCGGATTGTCGCGCGAGGCGTCCTTGTACCACTTCTCGAAACCGGCGCCGTTCACCACCTCCTTCGGGATCTCGGCGTCGTAGAAGGCCGCGATCAGCTGGTCGTCCACCAGCACGTCCTGGCGGCGCGACTTGTGCTCGAGGTTCTCGATCTCCTTCACCAGCTTGTGGTTGTGCGCGTAGAACGGCAGGCGGGTCTCGTAGTCGCCCGCCACCAGCGCATCGCGAATGAAGATCTCGCGCGCTTCATAGGGGTTGTGCAGCGCGTAGTTGATGCGCCGCCCGCTGTAGACCACGATGCCGTACAGGGTCGCGCGCTCCAGCGCACTGACTTGCGCCGGCTTCTTCTCCCAGCGCGGCTCGCCCCAGGACTTCTTCAGCAGGTGGCCGCCGATCTTCTCCAGCCACTCGGGCTGGATCTGCGCCACGGTGCGCGCGTACAGGCGCGTGGTCTCGACCAGTTCAGCGGCCATGATCCACTTGCCCGGCTTTTTCACCAGCGAGGAGCCCGGCCAGACGTGGAACTTGATGCCGCGCGCGCCGAGGTAGCCGGCGCCCGGCTCGTCCTCGCCCTTGAAGCCGATGTTCCCCAGCAGGCCAGTCAGCAGCGCCATGTGCAGCTGCTCGTAGGTCGCGGCCGCGCCGTTCAGGCGCCAGCCCTGCTCGCGCACGATGGTCAGCAGTTGCGAATGCACGTCGCGCCATTCGCGCAGGCGCAGCTGCGACAGGAAGTTGGCGCGGCAGTTCTCCTGCAGCTGGCGGTTCGACTTCTTGTGCGCGATCGCGTCCTCGAACCAGGCCCAGATCTTCAGGTAGCTGATGAACTCGGACTTCTCGTCGGCGAACTTCTTGTGCTTCTCGTCGGCCTGCTGCTGGTATTCCATCGGCCGGTCGCGCGGATCCTGTACCGACAGCGCCGAGGCGATGATCAGCATCTCGCTCAGGCAGTCGTTGTCGACCGCGGCGAGGATCATGCGGCCCACGCGCGGGTCGAGCGGCAGGCGCGCGAGCTTGCGGCCCAGCGGCGTGAGCTCGTTGGTCTCGTCGACCGCGCCGACTTCCTGCAGCAACTGGTAGCCGTCGGCGATCGCGCGGCCCTGGGGCGGCTCGATGAAGGGGAAGGTCTCGACGTCCGTCAGGTGCAGCGACTTCATGCGCAGGATGACGGCGGCCAGCGAGGAACGCAGGATTTCCGGATCGGTGAATTTGGGGCGCTGCAGGAAGTCTTCTTCCTCGTACAGGCGGATGCAGACGCCATCGGCCACGCGGCCGCAACGGCCGGCGCGCTGGTTCGCCGCCGACTGTGCGATCGGCTCCACCTGCAGCTGCTCGACCTTGTTGCGGAAGCTGTAGCGTTTTACACGCGCGAGGCCCGCGTCGACCACGTAGCGGATGCCCGGCACGGTCAGCGAGGTCTCGGCCACGTTGGTCGCCAGGACGATGCGGCGCGCGTTGGTGGTGCGGAACACGCGGTCCTGTTCCTCGACCGAGAGACGCGCGAACAGCGGCAGGATCTCGACGTGCGGCGGATGCTGCTTGCGCAGGGCTTCGGCGCAGTCGCGGATCTCGCGTTCGCCAGGCAGGAAGACCAGCACGTCGCCCGGACCGATGCGGCACAGTTCATCCACGCCATCGACCACGGCGTCGATCAGGTCGCGCTTTTCGCGCGCCTGCTGCGCCTTCGGAGCCGGCTTGTTGTCCACGCCGCCGCCGACCATGACCGGATCGCGTTCGACCGGACGGTAGCGCACCTCGACCTTGTACAGGCGGCCCGAGACCTCGATCACGGGCACCGCCGGCTTGCCCTCCTGCGCGAAGTGGCGCGCGAAGCGCTCGGCGTCGATCGTCGCCGAAGTGATGATCACCTTCAGGTCCGGACGGCGCGGCAGCAGCTGCTTCAGGTAGCCGAGCAGGAAGTCGATGTTCAGGCTGCGTTCGTGCGCTTCGTCGATGATGATGGTGTCGTAGGCGCGCAGCAGCGGGTCGGTCTGGGTCTCGGCCAGCAGGATACCGTCGGTCATCAGCTTCACCGAAGCACCGGCCTGCAAGGTGTCGTTGAAGCGCACCTTGTAGCCGACGTGTTCGCCCAGCGGCGAACCGAGTTCCTGGGCGATGCGCTTCGCGGTCGAGGACGCGGCGATGCGGCGCGGCTGGGTGTGGCCGATCAGGCCTTTTTCTCCGCGGCCCAGCTCCAGGCAGATCTTCGGCAGCTGGGTCGTTTTACCGGAACCGGTCTCGCCGGAGACGATGACGACCTGGTGCTCCGTCAGCGCCTTGGCGATCTCGGCGCGGCGGCCGGAAACCGGCAGGTCTTCCGGATAGGTGATCGGAGGCAGCGGATTGCGCATGCGTGGCTCGCGCGGCGCCTGCGACTCGCCGCGCGGCGTGCGTTCGCGGCGTTCTCCTTGCGCACGCTGGCCTTCTGGCGCAGGCCTGTCCTGCGCCGATTTCTCCTGCACGCGGCGTTCGCCCTGCTGCGGGCGCTGGCCGCGTTGGGCATTCGCGCCCTGGTCGGCCTGCGGCCCTGGCGCGCGCTGCGCACCGCGTTGACCCGCCTGCTGTCCCTGCGCACCGCCCTCGCCCGGATGCCGGCGCTCGCCTTTGGTCTGCAGGCGCCCTTCCGGCGTCTGCGTCATGGGCGCGCGCAATTCGCCCGCGGCGCGCTCGCGCCGCGGGTTCGATTCAGGCTGGGAAGATGCTGCGCGCGCCGCGTCCGGCGAAGGCTTGTTACTCTGTTCAGACATTGTTTTTACGAGGTATTTGGTGCGCAAGTCGCGCAGCGAATTATAATGCGGCAAATGGAAAACCCTACCCAATTCGTCCAGTGGCTGCGCTCTGTCGCGCCGTATATTCATGCTTTTGGCGGCAAGACTTTTGTCGTTGCATTTCCCGGTGAACTCGTGGCCGCCGGCGCCCTGCCGGTGCTGGCCCAGGACCTGTCCCTGCTGGTCGCGCTCGGCATCCGCATCGTGATCGTCCACGGTTCGCGGCCCCAGGTCGCCGAGCAGCTCGCGCTGCGTAACGTCGAGGGCCGCTTCCACAACGGCGTGCGCATCACCGACACCGCCGCCATGGAATGCGCCAAGGAAGCCGCGGGCGAATTGCGTCTCGATATCGAGGCGGCCTTCAGCCAGGGCCTGCCGAACACGCCGATGTCGAACGCCCAGATCAGCATCGTATCGGGCAACTTCGTCGTCGCCCGTCCGCTTGGCGTGATCGACGGCGTCGACTTCGAACTGACCGGCGTGACGCGCAAGATCGCCGCCGACAAGATCGCCCCCATCCTGCAGACCGAGGACAACCTGGTGCTGCTGTCGCCGCTGGGCTTCTCGCCGACCGGCGAAGTGTTCAACCTCACCATGGAAGACGTGGCCGCGTCCGCCGCGATCGCCCTGCACGCCGACAAGCTCATCTACATCACGGAAACCCCGATGATGGTCGACGCCGCCGGCGCCGAGATCCGCGAACTGTCCTCGCACCAGGCCGAAGCCGTGCTGCAGGCCGGCTTCCTGCCGCAGGACGCCGCCTTCTACCTGCGCCACGCGGTCAAGGCCTGCCACAGCGGCGTCGACCGTGCCCACATCGTGCCTTTCGAGATGGACGGCTCGGCCCTGCTCGAACTGTTCACCCACGACGGCGTGGGCACCATGATCAGCCACGAGAACCTGGAAAGCCTGCGCCAGGCCACAATTGAGGACGTCGGCGGAATTATCAAGCTGATCGAGCCACTCGAGGCGGACGGCACCCTGGTTTACCGCGGCCGCGAGCTGATCGAGCGCGAGATCGAGCAGTTCTCGGTCATCGAGCACGACGGCGTGATCTTCGGCTGCGCCGCCCTCTACCCCTTCCCGGAAGCGAAGATGGGCGAGATGGCCTGCCTCACGGTCAGCCCCGACGCCCAGACCCAGGGCGACGGCGAGCGCATCCTCAAGCACATGGAAAACCGCGCCAGGGCCGCCGGCCTCACCAAGCTGTTCGTGCTGACCACGCGCACCGCGCACTGGTTCAAGAAGCGCGGCTTCCAGCCGGCCACCGTGGACGACCTGCCGAAGGACCGCGCCCACATGTACAACTGGCAGCGCAAGTCCCAGATTTTCATCAAGACTTTATAATCGCTGTTTCACCACACGAATTTCAGGAGCAAGAATCATGGCCCGCACCGTCAATTGCATCAAACTCAAGAAGGAAGCCGAAGGGCTGGACTTCCCGCCCGTACCGGGCGAAATGGGCAAGAAGATCTACATGCAGGTGTCGAAGGAAGCCTGGCAGGCCTGGCTCAAGCACCAGACCATGCTGATCAACGAAAACCGCCTGAACCTGGCCGACGACCGCGCCCGCAAGTACCTGGCCACCCAGATGGAAAAGCACTTCTTCGGCGAAGGCGCCGACCAGGCTGTCGGCTACGTGCCGCCGACCGCGTAATTTATCCGATTTTTAGAGCGCCTAAGAGAACCTTCAGGGCAAGGGATGCGGCCGTCCGACGCAGCGTCGAAGACAGTACGACAGTACGGCGAGACGATGCAACGCAGCCATGGAGGTTCTATTAGGCGCTCAGATCTAGTCCCAGCTGCTCGCCTCCTTCGGGCGGGTAGCTGATGCGGGTGCCCTCCACCCGTGCAAACGGCGTCAGCTTGTGCGGACGCCGTTTTTGTTTGCCGATGATGTCTTCGACCTCGACGCCGCGCACCAGCAGGGCGTCGCCTACCAGCGAGCGGTGGCAGCGCCAGGGCACGGCTTCGGCGCACATCAGGGCGCAGCGCCGGGTCTGCGCCAGCTCGATCACCAGGTCCACGTTCTTGTCGAATTCCGGCGTCTGCATGTAGTCCGCGTAGCCCCGGAACGAGGTGTTGCGCCAGGCCCCGTTGGGCGAATCCGGACGCGGACGGCGCAGGCCGCCCAGGCCCGGAATCTGGCGATAGGCAATGCCGGCCTCGGCCAACGAAACGGGTAGCTGGTCCTGGCCGAACTGCGGATTGTGGCGCGACTTGGGGACGGTGCGGATGTCGAGCACGCAGTCGATTTCGTTCAGCCGCAGCAGCTCGATGAATTCCTCGATGGACTGGTTCGAATGGCCGATGGTACAGACGGTGTGGGTGCTCACTGCGGTCCTCCGCGACAATGGAACGCTTCCATTGTCGCGCAGGGAGGAAAAACGCGGCGCAGCCGTGCGCCCCCGTGCCGGTCAGCCGACGGTTTCGATTTCGGTTTCGGTCCTGGCTTCGGCTTCGCCTACCTGCACCGGCGCTTTTGCCGGCGCCCTGGAGCGCAGCACGATGCCCTGCCCGACCACCATCGCCAGGTAACCGACTGCTTCCGACATCTCCTCCAGTACCAGGGAATGGTCCAGCAGGTGCTGCGCGAATGCGGGCAGGTGCCCTTCCCCGGCGGTCGAGCCAAGCGCCGCGCCCAGCACCAGGACGATGCTCATCCAGGGGAAGCGGCCGCTGGCGACCAGGTGCAGCACGAAGCGGTGCAGGCGCTGGCGCCAGGCGAGGTAGAGGGAGCCGAGCAGCATCAGGCCGGCGAGCGGCGGAACCAGCGGCCGGTACGGGAGCACGCGGGACGAATAGATCGGACCGTCCGGCCCGAAACCGAGCGGGTCGAGGAAGACCGAGCCCCAGCTCAGTTCACGGCCAGTCAACAGCAGCCAGACCGGCAGCAGGCACAGGGCCAGCGTCGCAGCATCGCCCTTGGGGCCATGGCGCCAGGCCTGGAAGGCGAAAAACAAGCCTGCCAGCAAGACCACCACCTGGACATTCTCGACCACGCCGTTTTCCCAGCCCCATTCCACCGGAGCGGCAAGCGAAAGCGGCAGGCAGAGAAACAGGCTCAGCAGCAAGAAACGCTGCAGGAGCACCCGGTCCGGGTCGACTCGGTCGAGATAGGCGGAAAGTGCATTCATGAAAGTAGACGATTGACGCACCGACTGGCGGCAGCGCGACGATGTCATTCGCGCAAGGGTAATGACTAGCCAGTCAGTTAAATGCACCAATATACACGATCACCTGCCCTTGCGCCCATGCAATCACTGGAATGCCCAAGGCGGGTAAAAACCGTGGAAGTTTCGCTACATCTTGCGGCACTGGCGCAACTCGCAGCGCGCCATGAAGACCTTTCCATCCGCACATTGCATGCGGTAGACCTCGACCGGGCCCTCGTCGGTGACGCGACCCGCGCCCTGGGTGCTGGCACAGGCGTATTGCCGCGCCAGCTGCTCGACGGTGCTGGACGAGACGCCGACACGATAGGGAATACGCTCGATCTGCACGCCGCCGGCGTCGGCCACAGCCGCCGGCCGCTGCGGCGCCGTGACCGCCGCCGGCTTCGATTTCCACATCGCACAGCCACCCAGGGTTGCCACGGCCACCAGCGCCAGCAGTCGTTTCATCGCGTCTCCGAACGGATCAGAAAAGGATTAAAAAGTAAGGGTCTTGACGCCTTCGGCAGTGCCGAGCAGGCAGACGTTGGCGCCGCGCTGGGCGAACAGGCCAACCGCGATCACGCCGACGATGCCGTTGATCTGCGTTTCCAGCGCCACCGGGTCGGCGATCTGCAGGCCGGCCACGTCGATGATCTCGCCGCCGTTGTCGGTGATGAAGGCTTCATCGCTGCCGGCCTTGGTGCGCAGGCGCGGCTGGCCGCCCAGGGCAGCGAGCTGGCGCATCACGGCGGCGCGCGCCATCGGGATCACTTCGACCGGCAGCGGGAACTTGCCCAGCGTCGGCACCAGTTTCGAGCCGTCTGCGATGCAGACAAAACGCTGCGATACGGAAGCGACAATTTTCTCGCGCGTGAGGGCCGCGCCGCCGCCCTTGATCATCGCGCCGGTGTCGGTGATCTCGTCGGCGCCATCGATGTAGACGGCGATCGATTCCACATCGTTCAGGTCGAACACCGGGATGCCGTGGCCGCGCAGGCGCGCCGCGGTGGCTTCCGACGAGGCGACCGTGCCCTTGATGCTGTCCTTGATCTTCGCCAGTTCGTCGATGAAGAAGTTGGCCGTAGAGCCGGTGCCGACGCCAATGATTTCGCCCTCGACCACGTAGTCGATGGCGGCGCGAGCGACGGCTTGCTTGAGTTCGTCCTGAGTCATGATGTAGAGAAGATAGGTGAGAAATGGCGACATTCTAGCGGATCGCTTCGCCCTCTCCTTCCTTTCAGCGCGGCTTTTTGCCAACGCGCTGCTGCCGGGTCCGCATACATATCCATAATGCATTGCCGAAAGAACAAAAATATCTGACACTGCTTGAATTAACGGTAAGCATCAGCTTTTGACAGGCAGATACAGCATGAAGATTTTCACGAAGAAGCGTGTGGCCCTGGCGGTGGGCCTGCTGGTGGTCGGCGCGGTCGCGCTGGCGGTGGTCCAGCGCGGCGGCGAACCGAAGGTGCCGCCGCTGACATACCGGGTCGCCACGGTCGATACCGGCAGCATCACCCACACTGTGACGGCCACCGGCACCATCAACCCGGTAGCCCTGATCAACGTCGGCTCGCAGGTGTCGGGCACCGTGGTCGAGCTGAAGGCCGACTTCAACGACCGCGTTAAGAAGGGCCAGGTCCTGTTGAAGCTCGACCCGACCATCTTCAACGCCCAGGTCGGACAGGCGCGCGCAAGCCTGGCCGCGAACCAGGCTTCGTTGCGGCTGGCCCAGGCCAAGTACGAGCGCAACGGGCAGCTGCTGGCCCAGAACTTCGTCTCCAGCCTGGCCGTCGACGAATCGCGCCGCGAACTCGACGTGGCGCGCGCCAACCTGCTGCTGGCGAAAGCCCAGGTCGACCGCGCCCAGGCCGACCTCGACAACAGCGTGATCCGCAGCCCGATCGACGGCGTGGTCATCAAGCGCACCATCGACCTCGGCCAGACGGTAGCGGCCTCGTTCAACACCCCGAACCTGTTCCAGATCGCCCGGGACCTGACCAAGATGCAGATCGACACCAGCGTGTCGGAAGCCGACGTCGGCGCGCTCAAGGATGGCCTGCCGGGCCGCTTCGTGGTCGATGCCTACCCGAACCGCGAGTTCAACGCCACCATGCGTCAGTTCCGCCTGGCGCCGAACGTGGTGCAGAACGTGGTCACCTACAATGTCGTGCTCGACGTCGACAACCAGGACGAGCTGCTGAAACCGGGCATGACGGCCCAGGTGCGCCTGGTCACGGACAACCGGCCGAAGGCGCTGCGCATCCCGACCGCGGCGCTGCGCTTCCGCCTGTCGGACGAGGAGCAGGAAAAAGAACGCAAGGCCCAGCGCGAGAAGGACGCGAACAACGCGGCCGTGAAGACCGTCGCCGCGACCGCCGCGCCGGACGACGACCTGGCGCTGCAGGACCGCGGCGAGACCGCGCGCCTGTTCAAGATCTACAAGCTCGATGCGCAGAACCAGCCCAAGCCGGTCGACGTGCGCATCGGCCTGTCGAACTTCCGCTACACGGAAATCGTGAGCGGCGACCTGAAGGCGGGCGAGCGCGTCATCACGCGTTCACTGCAGCCGAACCCGGGCATGTGATGGGCGGCATGAAAGGCGAAGTCCTGATCGACATCCGCGCCGTCACCAAGAGCTACATCTCGGGCAGCGTCGAAACCCCGGTGCTGTTCGGGGTCGACCTGCAGGTGGAGCGCGGCGACTTCATCGCGGTGATGGGCCAGTCCGGTTCGGGCAAGTCGACCCTGATGAACATCCTCGGCTGCCTGGACCAGGCCAGCGGCGGCGACTACCTGCTCGATGGCCGCGATACGCGCGCGCTGACGCGTCCGCAGCTGGCGGACATCCGCAACCGCACCATCGGCTTCGTGTTCCAGAGCTTTAACCTGATCAAGCGCATGAGCATCCTCGAGAACGTGGCGCTGCCGCTGATCTACGCGGGCGCCGCGCGTTCGCGCGCGATGGCCAAGGCGGCCGAGGAACTCGAGCGCGTCGGCCTGGCGGCGTTTGGCAAGCGCACGCCGAACCAGCTCTCGGGCGGCCAGCAGCAGCGCGTGGCGATCGCGCGCGCCCTGGTGGCGGACCCGCCGCTGATCCTGGCCGACGAGCCGACCGGCAACCTCGACACCCAGACCAGCGACGAGATCATGCGCGGCTTCCAGGCATTGAACAAGGAACGCGGCATCACCATCGTGCTGGTCACGCACGAACCCGACATCGCCGCCTGGAGCCGGCGCCTGGTGCGCCTGAAGGATGGCCGCGTACTCTACGACGGCCCCGCCGCCGAGGGCCTGCGCCAGCTCGCCGCCAGCCACGAGCAGGTCATCCACGGGAGCGAGGCATGAAGCTCTACCAGGTGATCGTGGAAGCCTTCCGCTCGATGGCGGCGAACCGCCTGCGCACCGCGCTGACCATGCTCGGCATCGTGATCGGCATCGCCTCGGTGGTGCTGATGCTGGCGCTGGGCGACACCATGCAGCGCTTCATCTCGAAGGAACTGCAGGCGCTGGGCACCAACATGGTCTACGTGTTCCCGGGCGGCGACCGCACCCAGGCCGACCGCATGCGCGCCGGCGCCGCGCCTTCCCTGACGCTGCTCGATGCCGACGCCCTGAACCGCCTGCCCAGCCTTGCCGGCGCCGCTCCCGCCCTGCAGGGGAACTTCAAGCTCGCCGCCGGCAACGAGACCGCGTCCAGCCTGGTCTTCGGCGTGACCCCGGCCATGTTCAAGATCCGCAACTGGAAGGTCGACCAGGGCAGCATGTTCACCGACGACGACGTGCGTGCGGCCGCGCGTACGGTGGTCATCGGGCAGAAGGTGGCGGACCAGTTCTTCTACCGGCTCGACCCGCTGGGCCGCTACCTGCGCATCGAGAACGTGGCCTTCCAGGTGGTCGGCGTGCTGCAGGGCGAAGGCCGCCAGATCGACGGCGGCGACCTGGCGGAGATGGTGCTGGTGCCGATCACGGCGGCGCGCGCCTACATGGTGCGCGGTCCCTTCCCCGACAACGTGCACTACATTGCGGCCCAGGGGCGTTCCGAGGGCGTGCTGAACGACGCGGTCGAGGACATGAAGGAAGCGCTGCGCGACCGCCACCGCATCAAGCTCGACGAGCCGGACGACTTCCGCGTGCAGAACCTGGCGACCTTCGCCGCCACCGGCGCCAAGATCAGCACCGGCATCGCCCTGCTCCTCGGTGTGATCGGCGGGATCTCGCTGCTGGTGGGCGGGATCGGCATCATGAACATCATGCTGGTGTCGGTGACCGAGCGCACCCGCGAGATCGGCATCCGCATGGCGATCGGCGCCAAGCCGCGCGACATCCTGCTGCAGTTCCTGACCGAGGCGGTGGTGATCTGCCTGGCCGGCGCCGCGGTCGGCATTGCGATTGCGGCGCTGGGCGCGATGGCGGTGACGGCCTTTGCCGACTTCGAGGTCTCGGTCGGCCTGCAGGCGGTGATCATCGCCTGCGCCTTCGCCACCGCGGTCGGCGTGTTCTTCGGCTTCTATCCGGCGCGGCGCGCTTCGCGCCTGCTGCCGGTGGACTGCCTGCGCCATGAGTAAAGAGACAGATTTTCAAACGTACCTGGAGATTGCATGAGTTTCACGCTGTTTTCGCGCCGTACCTTCATGACCGCCACGGTGGCGCTGCTGGCGGTCCTGCCTGCGGCACATGCCCTGGCCGCGCCGTTCGCATCGGAACGGATCACGGTGCGCACCGAGGGCGCGGGCCCGGACGTGGTCCTGGTCCCGGGCCTGAACTCCTCGCCGCGCGCCTGGGCTTCGACCGTGGCCGCGCTGCCGGGCTACCGCTACCACCTGGTGCAGTTGTCGGGCTTCGCCGGCCAGCCGGCCGGCGCCAACGGCGAAGGCCTGGTCGCTGCCCCGGCCGCCGAAGAGATTGCCCGCTACATCAGGGAGGCGAAGCTGCAGCAGCCGGCCGTGATCGGCCACTCGATGGGCGGCACCATCGGCCTGATGCTGGCAAGCCGCCATCCGGAATCCCTGTCGCGCCTGATGGTGGTCGACATGTTCCCCTATCTCGGCACCTTCTTCGCCGGCCCCGGCGCCCCGCCGGAGCGCGTGGCCATCATCGCCGACGGGGTGGCCGCCCACCTGCGCAGCGCGCCCCCCGAGCAGCGCAGCAAGCGGGCCGACGACACCATCGCCGGCATGGTCGATACCGAGTCCATGCGCGCCGGCGCCACCGCCGACGTGCTCGCGAGCGACGCGGACGTGGGCAGCCGCGCCATGCGCGAGCTGATCGTCACCAACCTGATTCCCGAACTGCCGAAGATCGCCGTGCCGGTGACGGTGCTCTACGTCCAGCCGAAGTCCGTGCCGCTCCCGGCCGAACAGTTCGACGCCGTCTACCGGAGCGGCTATGCGCCCGTGAAGCAGCTCACGCTCAAGCGCATCCCGGACAGCGCCCACTTCATCATGTGGGACCAGCCGCAGCGCTTCCAGGGCGAGGTGAAAACCTTCCTGGAGGCGGGCGTAGCGCCGGCAGCGGCGCCGTCCACGTCCGGCACGGGTTCCGCCCAGGCCCGCAACTGCCGCAATACGCGGCCGGCGTATCCGGAAAGGGCGCAACGCCAGGAGATGGAAGGCGTCGTGAAAGCCGCCGTCCTGATCGCCGCCGACGGCAGCTACCTGAAGGGAAAGATTCGCAAGTCCAGCGGCTGGCGCCTGCTCGACGATGCCACGCTCGCGGCCGCCGCCGGATGGTGCTGGAAACCGACCTACGAGAACGGCGTGCCGGTCGAGGCATGGCAGGAGTTCGACTACACCTGGTCGCTCGGGTGAACCCGGGCCGGGACCGGCTCCCGGCGTGAATCATAGGGCGGCCCGGCGTCCGGGCCGACCCTGCTTGCATATCAGCCCCGCCTCCCTATGATGAAGTATCGTCAACGAACCAATGCGGAGGTGCGCGATGAATACCGTAGGGGTGAGTGAAATCGAGGAGCTCCAGGGCAGTCTCAGGGGCGCCTTGCTGCTGCCGGGCGAAGCGCAGTACGACGACGCCCGCAAGATCTGGAACGCAATGATCGACAAGCGTCCCGCCATGATCGTGCGTTGCGCCGGCGCGGCCGACGTGCGCACCTCGGTCAATTTCGCACGCGAGCACGGCCTGCGGCTGGCGGTGCGCGGCGGCGGCCACAACATCGCCGGCAGCGCGCTGGTCAACGACGGCCTGGTGATCGACCTGAGCGCGATGCGCTCGGTGCAGGTGGCGCCGCACAGGATGCGGGCCTGGGTCGAGGGCGGCGCCCTGCTGCGCGACGTCGACCATGAAACGCAGGCCTACGGGCTGGCGACCCCGCTCGGCATCAATTCCACCACCGGCGTGGCCGGCCTGACGCTGGGCGGCGGCTTCGGCTGGCTGACGCGCAAATACGGGCTGGCCGTCGACAACCTGGTCGCGGCCGACATCGTCACCGCCAGCGGCGAACGCCTGCATGTCGACAGCGACAACCATGCCGACCTGTTCTGGGCCATCCGCGGCGGCGGCGGCAATTTCGGCGTCGTCACGACCTTCGAGTTCGCGCTGCATGCGGTCGGCCCCATGGTCACCGGGGGCCTGATCGTCTTCCCGTTTGCCCAGGCCGGATCGGTGCTGAGAAAGTACCGCGACTATGTCGAAGCCCTGGACGACGATGTGTCGGTCTGGGCCGTCCTGCGCAAGGCGCCGCCCCTGCCCTTCCTGCCGCCGGCCGTGCACGGAAGCGAGATCGTGGCGCTCGCCTTTTTCTCGCCCCAGCCGGAGCAGCAGGTTCAGGGTGCGATCGCCGACGTGCGCGCTTTCGGCGATCCGATCGGCGAACACATCGGCGCCGTGCCCTATGCCGCCTGGCAGCAGGTCTTCGATCCGCTGCTGGTGGCGCCGGCGCGCAATTACTGGAAGTCGCACAACTTCAACACGCTCAGCGACGCCGCCCTCGAGGTGGTGATCGCCTACGCCGGCAAACTGCCGTCCGACCAGAGCGAGATCTTCCTCGGACTGATCGGCGGCGCGGCGAACAGGCGCGCGCCGGACGAGACGGCGTATCCGCACCGCGCCGCGCTGTACGCGATGAACGTGCACACCCGCTGGGCCGAACCGCGGGACGACGCCGCCTGCCTGGCCTGGGCGCGCGAGTTCTTCAAGGCGGCCGCGCCCCACGCCGCCGGCAGCGTCTACATCAACTTCCTGAACGAGGACGAGGTCGACCGCATCGCCGAAGCCTACGGCCCGAACTACCGCCGGCTCAGGGAGACCAAGACGAAGTATGATCCGGACAACCTGTTCCGCAGCAACCAGAACATCCTGCCGGTCTGAGGACCACTATTCCTGGCGCGCCTGGGTCGGCTGACCTGGCCAGGCACGGACGCTGGCCCTGTGCGGCGGCGCAGGTCTCCTGCTGGTGTTCGGATGGAGCGACCTGGTCTACCGCCACCTGTTCAAGTCCGGTCTCTACGGCCTGTCCCTCGGCGCCTGCCTGCTCCTGCTGGCTTGCCATGCGCACCCCATGGCGCCGCGGCGCGGGCTGGGCTGGCTGGCGCGCATGGGTGAACTGAGCTACGAGCTCTACCTGTCGCACATGTTCGTCGTGCTGGCGGTGGTGGCCACCTATCGCGCGCTGCTGGGCGAGGGCCAGGACTGGACCTTCGTCGTCTACCTGCCGGTGCCGGTGCTGGTGCTGGTGCTGGTGCTGGTGCTGGTGCTGTGCCTGGCGCTGACGAGTGTCCTGGCGAGATTGATGGCGCGCTTCCGGCTATCGCCCCGGCGCCTCCGGCGCAATGCCGACGCTGGTGAAGAGCAACGGCAGAGCAGGTCATCCTGAAGATCGTACGGCACGACCGGCCACTCGGCAGCCACCCGGCAGCTACTCGGCAGCTGCCAGGCGGCAATCCGGTGCACCTGCGGCGACCCGGTACTGGTTCGCATTGCCACCGCTTTTCGGTACGAGGCAGAAACGGGCCTGGTAACGCAGCGGCATGGATGTTTTCCTGCCCGGACGGGCATCGATCTGCACCAGGTAGGCCTTGCCCGGCTCGAGCGTCGCGGCCGGGGTCTGCGGCAAGGCCTGCACCCGTCCGCCGTAGGGAATGCACATGCTGTACATGACCGGGAAGGTGCGCTCGCGCGGCATCGCCATGCGCCATAACACCTTGCCGCCGGCGTCGCTCACCGTCACCGACTGGAAGTCCGGAGCGCCGCCACGCTTTTCCTCCTGCTCCGAAATCGTGAAGCAGGGCACCCCGTTCGCTCCCTGGCGCACCTGGGCCTCGCCGATGCGGCGTGCGGACTGCGCCGGCAGCGCGAGCAGGAGGATCAGCAACGAGGTCAGCGGAAGCTTCATGATGTCGGAAAACAGGAAAGCAGGCAGGCTCATAGCCTACGATGTTGCTGCACAGCAGTATTGAGCAAAATCAAATGCGAAATGGGTAGCGGGCGGGGCCGCCAAGGTCTCAGGCGAAGCGCGCGATGCGTCCGGCCAGGCCCCGGTGCAGGTTGCCGCGGTCGGCCGGGTCGGCCAGGAAACCGGCTAGCACCCGCTCGTACAGCGCCAGCTGGCCGCCGTACTGGCGCTGGCGCATGGCGTCCGGCCGGCGCAGGAATTTCAGGACAAAGTAATCGGCCAGCAGGTCGCCCTGGGCCTCCATGTTGTAGTCGGCGAGCGTTGCGCCCTCGAACAATTTGTAGTCATACGGAAGCCCGAGGCGCACGGCGCCGCGCAGGCGCACCGGGTAGCCCAGCTGGTGCTGCCAGACGTGGACCATCTCGTGCATGAACCAGTGGCGGCCGACGAGATTGGCCTCCGAATAGTCCTGAAGAAAGCAGGAATGGTGGAAGTAGATGCTGCCGTTCGGCGTCATCGCGCAGTTCTTCGGCTGCAGGAAGCCGAGATAGCGCCGGTTGAACACACGCACCCGCGTGTAGTCGATGGCGTCGCGAAACAGCAGCGACGCCATGGCGATCTCGCCCGCGGTGAGCGGGCGCCACCGGCGCTGTCGCACGGACGTGAGACTTACTGCTTGCGCAGGGCCGCCGCGGCCTTGGCCAGCCCGGTGATGCGGTCCCAGTCGCCGGCGGCCAGGGCATCCTTCGGGGTCAGCCAGGAGCCACCGACGCAGGCCACGTTCTTGCAGGCCAGGAAAGCTGGCGCGGTGTCGATCGAGATGCCGCCGGTCGGGCAGAAGGTCACGTCCGGCAGCGGGCCGGCGATCGCGTTGAGCATGCCGACGCCGCCCGCCGGCACCGCCGGGAACAGCTTCAACTGCCTGAATCCATGCTCGCGCGCGGCCATCACCTCAGAAGGCGTCATCACGCCCGGCAGCAGCGGCAGGCCGCTCTTTTTCGCCGCCTCGATCATGCTGGCGGTCAGGCCCGGCGAGACGCCGAAGACGGCGCCGGCGTCGCGCGCGGCCTCGAACTCGTGCGGCTGGGTCAGCGTGCCGACGCCGACGATGGCGCCTTCGACTTCGCTCATCGCGCGGATCGCGCCGAGGCCGTGCTCGGTGCGCAGCGTGACTTCCAGCACGCGGATGCCGCCTGCCACCAGGGCCTTGGCCAGCGGGACGGCGTGTGCCGGGTCGTCGATGGCGATGACGGGGATCACGCTCGCCGAGCGCATGATGTCAAGTAAATTCATTTCTGCGTCCTAAAGAGAAAGTCTTCGTCGGAACCGGGCTGGCCTTCTTCGGCATGCATGCCTTCGTGCAGCGGGACGGTCGTGGGAATCGGCGACGGCAACGGGAAAGTGGCCGCGCCCTCTTCCGCCGGGCTCGAGTGGGTGCGGAACATCGCGAACAGCTCGCGGCCCATGCCGATGTGGCTCTTCGACAGGTCGGCGGTGGCCATGCTGCGCGCGGCCCATACCTCGTCCGGCACCAGCGCGTCCAGCGTGCCGTTCTTCGCGTCGACGCGGATCAGGTCGCCGTCGCGCACCAGGCCGAGCGGGCCGCCGGCCAGGATCTCGGGCGACACGTGGATCGCCGCCGGCACCTTGCCGGAAGCGCCAGACATGCGGCCGTCGGTGACCATCGCGACCTTGTAGCCTGCGTCCTGCAGGTTCGACAGCGCCGGGGTCAGCGCGTGCAGTTCCGGCATGCCGTTGGCGCGCGGGCCCTGGAAGCGGATCACGGCCACGAAGTCGCGGTTCAGCTTGCCGTCCTTGTAGGCCACCATGAAATCTTCCTGCGAATCGAAGGTCAGCGCCGGCGCCTCGATCAGGTGGTACTCGGGCTTGACCGCCGAGATCTTCATCACGGCGCGGCCCAGGTTGCCCTGCACCAGCACCATGCCGCCGTTGCTGGCGAAGGGGTTCGACGCCGGACGCAGTACCGCTTCGTCGCCGCTCTGCGCCGGGACATCGCGCCATACCACCTTGCCGTCCTCGCCCAGGAAAGGCTCCTTGCAGTGCGCGCGCAGGCCATGGCCGAGGATGGTGTTGACGTCCTCGTGGGCGAGACCCGCGTCGAGCAGCTCGCGGATCACGAAGCCCGGGCCACCGGCGGCCTGGAAGTGGTTCACGTCGGCTTCGCCGTTCGGGTAGATCTTCGTCAGCGAAGGCACCACCTTCGACAGTTCGTCGAAGTCGTTCCAGTCGATCACGATGCCGGCCGCGCGTGCGATCGCCACCAGGTGCAGGGTGTGGTTGGTCGAACCGCCGGTCGCGTGCAGGGCGACGATGGCGTTGACGATGCTCTTTTCGTCGACGATGCGGCCGATCGGCATGTAGTTGCCGCCCTGCTGGGAGATCGCGACCGCCTGCTGGGCGGCGGCGCGCGTCAATGCATCGCGCAGCGGCGTGCCCGGGGTGATGAAGGCGGCGCCCGGCATGTGCAGGCCCATCATCTCCATCAGCATCTGGTTGCTGTTGGCGGTGCCGTAGAAGGTGCAAGTGCCCGCGCCGTGGTAGGACGCCGATTCGTTATCCAGCAGTTCTTCGCGGGTGGCCTCGCCCTTCGCGTAGCGCTGGCGGACCGCCGCCTTTTCCTTGTTCGAGATGCCCGAGGTCATCGGGCCGCCCGGCACGAAGATGCCCGGGATGTGGCCGAAGTGCAGCGCGCCGATCAGGAGGCCCGGCACGATCTTGTCGCAGATGCCGAGGTAAAGGCCGGCGTCGAACATGTTGTGCGACATCGCCACGGCGGTCGCCATGGCGATGGTGTCGCGCGAGAACAGCGACAGTTCCATGCCCGGCTGGCCTTGCGTCACGCCATCGCACATGGCCGGCACGCCACCGGCGAACTGGGCCACGGCGTCGACTTCGCGCACCGCGTCCTTGATCACTTTCGGGAAGTATTCGAACGGCTGGTGCGCCGACAGCATGTCGTTGTACGACGAGACGATCGCCACCGACGGCTTCTTCTGCTCGCGCAGCTTGAGCTTGTCGTTGGCGGGGAAGGCGGCGAAGCCGTGGGCCAGGTTGGTGCACGACAGCGCCCCGCGCTGCACGCCCTTGACCCGCGCCGCCTCGAGATGCGCGAGATAAGCGGCGCGCGAGGCGCGGCTGCGCTTGATGATCCGGTTCGTTACCTGTTCAACTACAGGGTGCAGCGCCATAATCGTTCCTTCGAAAATTTGACTATGAAATTTTACTACAGAATTGGATTGGGAGTTGCAGATGGAGGCGATTCTGCGGCTACGCATGCGCTCCATACCGCGTGGACACAGGTGTCCACCCTACGAAAACCGGGCAATGCCCAGGACAGCCGACTACGCTCGATCATCTGGATTTTGTAGGGTGGACTCCCGAGTCCACGCTGTACAACATTGGCATGTCGATCAATGGACGGAAATCCGCACTCAAGCATTGTGTAGTGAATTTACGAACGATTCCTGTATTATTCGATAATCTTGTTCCAAACCATATCACGCGCGAGCCATGCCCCAGCCATCCCTGACCAGTACCGCCAGCTTCCAGGCCCTCGAAACCCACGCCGTCGAGGCCGAAGACTGGCAGATGCGCCACCTGTTCGCGGCCGATCCGCAGCGCTTCGAACGCATGTCGATCGAGGCCGCCGGCCTGTTTCTAGACTATTCAAAAAACCGGCTTGACGGGCGCACGCTTGAACTGCTCGCCAGCCTGGCGCGCGAGCGCGGCGTCGAGCGCCAGCGCGACGCCATGTTCGCCGGCGAAAAGATCAACAACACGGAAAACCGCGCCGTCCTGCACACCGCCCTGCGCGCCCCGCGCGACCTGAAACTGACGGTCGACGGCCAGGACGTGGCGGCCGATGTGCACGCCGTCCTTGCCCGCATCAAGACGTTTACCGATGCGGTGCGCGGCGGCCAATGGCTGGGCCATACCGGCAAGCCGATCACCGACATCGTCAACATCGGCATCGGCGGCTCCGACCTCGGCCCGAAGATGGTCTGCCTGGCGCTGCGCCAGTATGCGCACCCGCGCCTGACGATGCACTTCGTCTCGAACGTCGACGGCCACGACATGGACGCCGCGCTGGAAAAGGTCGATCCCGAAACCACTCTCTTCATCATCGCCTCCAAGACCTTCACCACGGCCGAGACCATGATGAACGCGCAGACCGCGCGCAAGTGGTTCCTCGCGCACGCGCCCGCTCAGTCAGCCGATTCTGCGCTGGCCAAGCACTTCGTTGCGGTGTCGACCAACGTCGAGGCGATCAAGGCCTTCGGCATCGATCCGGCCAACATGTTCCCGTTCTGGGACTGGGTCGGCGGCCGCTATTCGGTCTGGTCGGCGATCGGCCTGCCGGTGGCGCTCGCCGTCGGCTTCGGCTACTTCTCCGACTTCCTGGCCGGCGCCCACGAGATGGACCAGCACTTCCGCACCGCACCCGTCGAGCAGAACATGCCGATGATCCTGGCCCTGGTCGGTTTCTGGAACCGCCAGTTCCTGGGCTGCACCTCGGTCACGATCGCGCCCTACCACCAGGACCTGAACCGCTTCCCGGCCTACCTGCAGCAGCTCGACATGGAGAGCAACGGCAAGCGTGTCACGCGCGACGGCGAGCCGGTCGATACCCCGACCTGCCCGGCGATCTGGGGCGAGCCCGGCACCAACGGCCAGCACGCCTACTTCCAGCTGCTGCACCAGGGCACCGACCTGACGCCGATCGACTTCATCGCCGCCCTGCGCCCGGCGCACGAACTGCACAACCACCATACCGCGCTGCTGGCGAACTGCTTCGCCCAGTCCGAAGCCTTCATGAAGGGCAAGGACATCGACGAGGTGCGCAAGGACCTGCAGGCGCAAGGCCTGTCGCTCGCCGAGATCGAACGCCTGGCGCCGCACAAGACCTTCCCCGGCAACCGCCCGAGCAACACGATCCTGATGGAGTACCTGACCCCGGCCACGCTGGGCGCCCTGATCGCACTGTACGAACACAAGACCTTCGTGCAAGGCGTGATCTGGGACCTGAACAGTTTCGACCAGTGGGGCGTCGAGCTGGGCAAGGTGCTGGCCAAGAAGATCGAGGCCGAGCTGGCCGGCGCGGCGCAACCGGAACAGCACGACAGTTCCACCAATGGCCTGATCGCGCGCGCCAAGGCCGCCGTTTGATGGGAGAGACGGACACCACCATGAAAAATGCGAAGATCGACATCGTCCACGACGAAGCGATGCTGGTCGGCGAGTGCCCGCTGTGGCACGACGTCGAGTCGGCCCTGTACTGGGTCGACATCAACGGACTCACCGTGCACCGCGTGCACCCGGCCAGCGGCAAGTACTCGTCCTGGAAAATGGGCTCGGAACCCTCGGCGATTGCAGCCGACGACGACAACAACCTGGTCGTGGCGACGCGCACCGGCTTCGTGCGCCTGAACACGACCAGCGGCGAGATCACGGACATCTGCCCCGCCCCCTATGACACCAGCATGGTGCGCTTCAACGACGGCCGCGTCGATCCGCAGGGCCGCTTCTGGGTCGGCACCATGTACGAGCCGCGCGACAAGCCGGCCGCCGAGATGTACGTGCTCGAACAGGACCGGTTGCGCTGCGCCTGGTCGGGCGGGATGACCAACTCGAACGGCCTGGCCTGGAGCCTGGACGGGCGCACCATGTTCCATGCCGATACCACCAGCCACCGCATCGACATCTACGATTTCGATCTCGAGGCGGGCGCGGCCACCCTGAACCGCAACCTGGTCACCTTCTCGACCGACAAGAACTCGCCCGACTACGGCGGCCGCCCGGACGGCGCCACGGTCGACAGCGAAGGCAATTACTGGATCGCCATGTTCGAAGGCGGCCGCCTGCTCAAGCTCTCGCCCACGGGCGAACTGCTGCGCGAGATCCAGCTCCCGGTGCGCTGCCCGACCGGACTGGCCTTCGGCGGCGCCGACCTGCGCACGCTCTACATCACCACCGCCAGCCACGGCCGCTCGAACGCGGAGAAGGAACAGTATCCGCTGACCGGCAAGGTGCTGGCGCTGCGGATCGACGTGCCGGGTGTAGTGCAGCCCGACTATCGGCGCTGAGTCCGGCCAGGCGCCGATAAGCGCCGTCTTCCTGCATTTCCCCAAGCCTGCCGGGATGCCCCGGCAGCGCGTCTCCCGCCGTATCGCCAACTCTGCCGTAACGATCTTGCAACAGTGAAAGTGTTTTCTTTCGCCAAATACAAATTTCGCACATAATTGCCTCTCTATTAATTAATTGATTGATATGGCGGCCATGATGATGTTGAAGAAACGCGCAGTGCAGTCTGTAGTGTCTTGCCTGCTTGCCAGCCTGCTCGGCGCATGCGGCGGAGGCGGCGGAGGCGGCAGCAGCCCGCCGACGCCGATCGGCACCGCGCCGCCGACCGGCGCCAACCCACCCGCCACCGGCACGCCGGGCACGCCGCCGCCATCGTCCACGCCGCAAGTACTGACCTTCAGCGCCCCCATCGCCGGCGCCACGGTCGAAGCCGGCCGCTCGGCGGCGATCAGCGCCGACGCGGTCGTCACCACGCCTGCCGACTTTGCCACGGCCAGCGCGGTCTACGCCTATATCATCGACACCAATGGCGTCATCCTGCCGCAGGTGCAAATCACGCAAACCGGCACCTATTCCTACCGGGCCGTCATGCAGACCGTGCCGAGCCTGGCGGCCGGCAAATACAGCGGCAATTTCGCTGTCAAGGTATGCCGCGATGCGAATTGCGCCCAGCAGTTCCCGGGGTCGCCCATGCAGCTGCCGTACGAGATCACGGTAACCGCGCCGGTGCTGCCGGTGGTCACGGCGTTGCCGGTATCCAACCTCGACCTGACCATCAACACCGGCAAGGCCGCCCCCGATCCGCTCAGCGTCCGGGTCAGCGCCGCCGGCCGTACCTGGACCGCCACGACTGAGGCCAAGTGGATCACCCTGCTCGATGCGAGCGGGAGCGGCGACGGCGCCTTCCGCGTGAAGTACGACGTCTCGGCGCTGGCACTGGGCATGCAGACGAGCAACATCGTCGTCAAGGCCAGCGACGGCCAGAGCGTCGTCCTGCCGGTCAAGGCGCAATTGCTGCCGGTGGCCTTCAGCGTCGACCGTAACCAGATCACCTTCACCGCCATCAACGGGGCGCCCATTGCCGCCGAAGCCGTCAAGTTCAACGTCGCCGACGGCGCCGTCACCTGGGCCGCCAGCACGAATGTGCCCTGGCTGGGCATCACACCGACGGGAGGACCGACGCCCGGCATCACCACCCTGAAGGTGGACCCGGCCGCCGGCAACCTGGCCAGCGGCCAGTATGCCGGCCTGGTAACGATTAGCGCGCCTGGCGTGCAAACCAGCACGGTTCCGGTGACGCTCAACCTGAGCAAGGCGACCTTCAAGGCATCGAGCGCCTCGATCACGCTGGGCGGCACCTACGGCCGCGAGCACGACCAGGCTGCGGTGTCGCTGAACCTGAACACCCTGGGCAATGCGCATCCCTGGTCGCTCTCGGCCATTCCCGCCTGGCTGGGCGCCAGCGCCGTCAGTGGCCAGGTGAGCCAGACCGGCGCCAGCGTGAACTTCTCCCAGATCCTCGGCGCCCTGCCGACCGGCACCAGCGTCGCCGCCCTGACCGCCACCGCCAAGGTCAACGGCGACGTGCTCACTACCCCGATCACGGTCACGGCCAACCGCGACGCCCACAAGCTGCTGTTCTCGGAGACCGGCGTGGCCTTTGCGTCGACGCCGACCTGGTCGCGCCTGAGCCGGACCGTGACCGTCAGCGACAACTTCGGCCAGGCATCAGGCTGGAGCGCCAGCTCCGACCAGCCCTGGCTGGCCCTGTCGCGCAACGGCAAGCAACTGACTCTGAGCGCCAACCCGGCCAGCCTGCCGGACAACGCAATCAGCTACGCCACGGTCAAGCTGATGAGCGACGACACGACGATTTCCACGGCAGAGACCTTGCGCGTGGCACTCTGGAAAGGCAGCACCACACCGGGGTCGATCAAGAAGCTGAACAAGAGCTACATGCACCTGAAAACCGATCCGATTCGCCCTTACCTGTACGCCAACGCGGGCGGCACCGGCATCGACGTGTACAACGTCTATACCGCGGCCCTGGTCGGCACCATCGGCAACCTGGGCGGCGCGCTCGGAGAGATGAGCGTCAGCCAGAACGGCGCGACCCTGTACGCTTACGACACCGCGAACCGCAACATTGTCGTGATCGACCTGGCGACGATGACGAAAACCGCCACCTGGCCGCTGGCGAGCTCGATCGATCACTTCTCGAAACTGCTGGCGGTGCGGCCGAACGGCGTGCAACTCGTGATTGCGCGCGACGGCATGGCCTACGACGCGGCGACCGGGCTGGCGGTGGGCACGACGGGTATCAACCCGGTTGCCGCGACCACCGACGGCAAGCGCACGTACTCGGCCGGCGGCGTCGGTTTCGATATCGACTTCAGCGCCATGGCGGGCGGCACGCTCTTCAGCAAACTGGCCGGCTCCAACGCCGGCGACGACGTCGCCGTCAGCGGCGACGGCAGCCGCTTGTATATGGCAAGCGGCGCGCCGTATCGCTGCCGCCGCATCAGCCCGACCGATTTCAGCGAGATCGGCAACCTCCCGGGCGGCGAACACTATCCGAACAATGTGGAAGTGGGCAGCGATGGCCGCGTGTACTGCGGCATCTCTGGCTGGTACTCCAGCGCCGATGTCTGGGTGCACAGCGCGGAAGGCGCGATCCTGAACAGCTTCAAGTTCGCCGGCTACGCCCAGGCCCTGACTGCCGGCTCGATGCAGATCTCCGGCGACGGCCTGATCATGGTTGGCCAGACCGACGATCCTTTCCTGGTGTTCGTGCCGGTCGGGCCGTAATTTCGCCTGCCGCTACAGTCTCCCTCCGCACAGTGCCGCGCCCTCATGCCGCGGCGCTGTGCGGATTTTCTTTTCCTCCCCCCTCCCTTCCATCAAGACGCACCTCGGCCGGTAACTATGGCACCATAGGCCGGCCCACCCGCCTACGTAGTAGAATTTCTTGCAAAGACCATATTCATGTAGTAAATTTACATTGACTTGACCATCACCATTTGCAACCGATAACACCATGGCCCTTTCCGATTTCGATCTCGTCTTCTTTGGCGGCAGCGGCGACCTGTCGATGCGCAAACTGCTCCCCGCAATGTATGCCCGCGACGTCGCCAGCGACCTGCCGCCGACCGCGCGCATCATCTGCGTCGGCAAGGACGAAAGCTCGCAGGAAGCCTTCCTCGACATGATCGAGACCCACTCGAAACCGCACATCAAGGAAACGGTGGTCGAGGAAAAGTGGCAGCGCTTCCTCAAGCGCATCACCTACGTCGCGCTCGACGCGACCCGGGTCCAGACCTACGCGCCGCTGGTCGAGGCCCTGCGCAAGGAAGAAGACATCACACGCGTCTACTACCTGGCCACGCCCCCCAGCCTGTTCGCGCGTATCTGCGACAACCTGGCCGAGACCGGCCTGGCCACGCCGAACTCGCGCGTGGTGCTGGAAAAGCCGCTGGGACGCGACCTGGCGTCGGCCAAGCAGATCAACGCGGACGTGGGCAAGGTGTTTGCCGAATCGCAGATCTACCGGATCGACCACTACCTCGGCAAGGAGACCGTGCAGAACCTGCTGGCCCTGCGCTTCGGTAACGTGCTGTTCGAGCCGCTGTGGCGGCGCGAATGGATTTCGGATGTGCAGATCACCATCGCCGAGAAGATCGGCGTCGGCAACCGCCTCGGTTACTACGACACCTCGGGCGCCCTGCGCGACATGCTGCAGAATCACCTGCTGCAACTGCTGTGCATCGTGGCGATGGAGCCGCCGACCTCGATCGCGCCGGACGCCGTACGCGACGCCAAGCTGCAGGTGCTGCGCTCGCTGAAGCGATTCACCCCGACCACGCTGACCCAGAACATCGTGCGCGGCCAGTACCGTGCCGGCTTCGTGGACGGCCAGGCCGTGCCGAGCTACCGCGACGAGCCCGATGCGCCAAAGAGCTCGAAGACCGAGACTTTTGTTGCCATGAAGGCCGAGATCGACACCTGGCGCTGGGCCGGCGTGCCCTTCTACCTGCGCACCGGCAAGCGCATGGCCGACCGCCTGGCCGAGATCGTGGTGCGCTTCAAGCAGATTCCGCACTCGATCTTCAACCAGCCGACCTCCAGCTTCCAGCCGAACAGCCTGGTGATCCGCCTGCAGCCGGACGAGGGCTTGTCGCTGAACCTGATGGCCAAGACGCCAGGGGACTCCATGCGCCTGAAGCAGGCCGAGCTCGAACTCGACTTCCGCGAGCAGTTCAAGGCGCCGCGCATGGAAGCCTACGAACGGCTGCTGCTGGACGTGCTGCGCGGCCAGCTCACCCTGTTCATGCGCGGCGACGAACTTGAAGCCGCCTGGGAATGGGTCGAACCCATCCTCGACCACTGGGAACAGGACGACACCGCGCCTGTGCCCTACGCCTCGGGCACCTGGGGCCCGGCGGCCTCGTCGGCCCTGATCGGCCGCGACGGCCTGCAGTGGCGCGAAGAAGCGCTTCCAGAAGACTGATCTCGTCACGGAACCATCATGCTGCTCGATTCCATCCGCACCCAGCTCGATTCGCTGTCGAAGTCCGAGCGCAAGGTCGCGCTCGCGGTGCTCGAAGCGCCCAGCGCCACCGTTAGCCAGAACATCACGGCGCTGGCCAAGAGCGCGCAGGTGTCCGAGCCGACCGTGGTGCGCTTCTGCCGCACCCTCGGCTACGACGGCTGGCACGAGTTCAAGCTGAAGCTGGCGCAAGGCCTGGCCCTGGCCCTGCCCGCCGCCAACGAGCAGCCGGCCCAGGACGACCTGGCGGCCGACCTGGTGAACAAGATCTGCAGCCGCTCGATCAACACCCTGCTCGACCTGCGCAACAACCTCAATGCCGAGTCGGTGCAGAAGGCGCTCGACATCCTGTCGCGCGCGAACAAGATCGAGTTCTACGGCCAGGGCACCTCGGGCTTCGTGGCGGCCGACGCCCAGCACAAGTTCTTCCGCTCGGGCGTGCCGACCGTGTCCTACACCGATCCGGCGATCCACTCGATCGCAGCGGCCCTGCTGCGCGAAGGCGACTGCGTGGTGGCGATTTCCCAGCGCGGCAACAACCCTTCGCTGGTGCGCTCGGCCAAGCTGGCGCGCCGCGGCGGCGCCGACGTCATCGTGCTGGCGCCCTCGGGCACCCCGCTGGCCGACATGGCGACCGTGCTGATCCCGATCGACCTGGTCTTCAACATCGACCCCTACACCCCGATCTCGGCGCGCCTGGCCTACCTGGTCGTGATCGACGTGCTGGCGGTCGGCCTGGCCCTGCAGCGCGGGCCGGATTTCCGCCGCAAGATGCAGAACGCGCAAAAGGCGCTGCAGGAGTTCGACATGCAGTTCGATTCCTTCATCGGCTGAGTCAGCGTGAAATCTTCTTGACGGCCCGCGAAGACCGCTCGTGGTCGAGCTACCGCCGACGCCAGCCTCGTCATGACAAGGCGTAAGCGGACGCGTGCCGCTGGTGGACGACAAGGACGATGGGACGACCACGGCGGAGATCATGGAACAGCTCGGACACAAAGTTGCGCAGTCCACGCCGGAGCGGAAGGACTCGTCGAGGCCGCGCGCCGTCGGTCTATATCCTTCACATCGGCTAGATTGCCGAGGCCGGCTATGACCTGCACCTCGCCACGCCGGCTACGCCGGACAACCTGCAGTGCGCGGACGAATGCACGATGGTCCGAGCTATTGTCTCCCCAGTTTCAGCGGTCGAGCCATCCCCTCATCACGTTGACCAGGACAGGTGCAAACGCTTCAAGACGCAGCTGCTTAGGCTGCAATAACGCGTCAATTACCATCCTGATGAGATCGTCGTCGTCAAGTCCTTCTGCAGGATTGACGCCATTGGTCCAAAGCAGGCTGTCACATAATTGCTTGCGCTTTTCGATCAATCCCTTATTCGAAGCTTCCGTATCTCCCAGGTTGAGGACACGGATCGCTTCTCTTGCCCTGTCCGTCAAGCCTTCGACCCGCCCACTCAGCTTGTAACGCAGTTCCGACTCGCACTCCGGCATCAAAGGTGTCAAAGGCAGGGCTTGCGAACCATGGGCATTATCGCAGTGAAGCGGAGCGGCACAGCTTGCGATAATGTTGCTGAAATCAAGCGTCCGTTGGGGTGCGAGTTTCTGCGCTTCCACATGCTCATTCGTGGTGTCTTCCGCGCTACCTGAAATCGAATCGCAGCAGTAGCCACAAAGGAAATTCTGCTCGACTGCACAGGCCAGCCGAATGGCTTGCCTCTCCTCGGCGGAAAGATCGCCATATGTTCCATTCGGATGCGTGCGTTTCCAGTCGATGAGATGCTGCGGCTCGATCCCTTTGCTAATTCTTCGCAAGACGCATCTCCTCCTTACGCAGCAATATTCTTGCTTTTGCAAGTTCGAGATTTTGAGCGGGAAGATCCTGCTCGAGCTCGTCGATCAGTTGTTTTGCTCCATCCAGTTGATGGTCATAGATCAAGTCAAGGAGATCGTTGAGACGCTTCGCCACCGCAGCATTGCGTACGTGTGTGTCCATTACCTCAAGCAATACCGTATTTACATCTTGTCCATACAGCGGGGGCACTCGCGTTAACCGCCCATCGTCCAAGGCATATACCAGGACGCTCTTAGAATCACTGATGACCAGTGGAGAATGTGTGCTGAGTACGAACTGACAATTCGGGAACGTTGTCGTCAGGCGCTGGATGATGTCGCGAGCCCAACGTGGGTGCAAATGCATGTCGACCTCGTCGATCAAGATTACGCCTTCGCCATGCAATGGATTCGGCAACCCCGGATTCATCATGGCAAGCCGCCGTGCGATATCTCCAACCAGAGCCATCAAGGACTTCTCGCCTTGCGACAGCTGCGACACGTTGAGCGTTCGTTTGCCCTTGTCGATCGACATGTACAGGCGGGGCTTTCTCCGCACTTTCAAGTTGGTGAAGCCCGGCATGAAGTTGGCAATAGCGGTGCGCACCGCGGTCAATTGCCGGTCCCTCGACGATAGTTCTTGCTTCCGGAGTTTTTCGCCGATCTCTTTCCCCAGGCTCTTTTCAAGGGCATCGATTATTTCTTGGGGAATACTTTTCTCGTTTTCAGAATCTTCGCGCTCGCGGAACCATTCGAAAAAGCGGCGAAAATCGACACCTTGGTTGAGGGAGTTATCGTAGCCATCCAACTGCTGGAAACTGTGCTTTTCCCTGATCTTCAGTGGAATATCGAGGACGACGCGTTCGACAGGATAAAAAGCGATGAGCGGAACACTCGTCTGCTCATCGGTGGATAATGCGGTGCGATAGATGTCGGCAAGACGGCTGACATTGTTCAAGTGTGATGAATGCGCGCCCTTGCGGCCGGTCCTTACCTTTGCAAGTACCCAGTCGTATATGGCATCCCGATCTTTCACCATGAGTGTAATGGCGGCAGAGTTAGCGCCATTGAGTATCTGCTCTTCGTCGATGGCACTTCCGCTTCCTTTTTCGCTGCGAAAGCGGGCCACGAACCAGCTCAAGGATGTGGCGAGCGATCTGAGAACCGTTGTCTTGCCTGCCCCATTATTTCCGATCAGGACCGTTACATTGGATGATACCTCGTCGGTTGGCGCAAGCGGGATGGAAAGCGAGCTGAATGGCCCGACGTTCTCCAATTGGAACTTTTCGATTTTCATGCTCATCCTATCTTTGTCAGGAGCAGGCTTCATTGCCAAGTCAAACGATTTGGCATTTTAAGCCATCACCAGCCCATCACTAAGAGCGTCCGCCAGCGCGCTGCCGATGTTATTTACAGCATAGCCACTCGCTTCCTGTCGCGAGGCCGGGAAACGAGACAATTCAAGCACTTACGCTTCTGGCCTGCAACTTGCCATGGATGACGTCACCAAAACCGAGGAGATGTCATGAAACTTTTTTCTTACCTTGCAGTTGCCGCCTCGCCCTGCTTCCGCTGTGCAGCCAGGCGGGTGTCATCCCTTGGCACAGGCCCGCCCCTTGCAGCGGCGCTACCGGCTACATCGCGCGCGATGGCGCGGAGCTTCCGGCCGAGGACCCCGAACCGGCAACGCTTGCCCTGGTCGGCGCCGGCCTGCTGCTGGCCGCCGGCGCGTCGCGGGGTTGTCCAGTAAGTGGCACCCCAAGATCGCCGGGCAGTGGGGGGCCTCTCCAATGCCCGACCAGGCCACCCCGAGTCGCCCCGATGGCCCCGCCTGCCGGCCGGGCGTGCTGGTTGTAGAATAATGCTTTTCGTCCAGCCTCATCGACAGCGCCATGCACATCAATCCAGAACGCAGCACCCGCCCCGACTACGACCTGCTGGTACGCCAGGTCGCCAGCGTCCTCGAAGGCGAACGCGACCTGACCGCGAACGCGTCGCAGTTTTCCGCGCTCGTATACGACACCCTCGCCGACCTCAACTGGGCCGGCTTCTACCTCACCGTGCCGTCGAAGAAGGGCGAAGGCCAGGACCTGCTGGTCGGCCCCTTCCAGGGCAAGCCGGCCTGCGCGCGCATCCTCTTCGGCCGCGGCGTCTGCGGCACCACCGCCGTCGAGCGCAAGACCATCGTCGTGCCGGACGTGCACGCCTTCCCGGGCCACATCGCCTGCGACTCGGCCTCGAATTCGGAAATCGTGATCCCGCTGATCAAGAACGACAGGCTGATCGGCGTGTTCGACATCGACAGCCCGAAGCTCGACCGTTTCTCGGACGAGGACCGCGCCGGCCTGGAAGCCATGATCGCCGCCTTCCTCGACGCGACCGACTGCTGAACCAGCCGATGTCAAACGACTTCTACTGCGACGAAGCGCTGAGCGGCCGCACGCCGGTCGAGGTGGTGAAGGAAACGGACGAGGTCCTGGCCTTCCACCACACCCGGCCTTACTGGCCGGTGCACATCGTCGTGGTGCCGAAGGCGCACATCCCCTCGCTCACCGACCTCGGCGGCCATCCGGCCGAGACCGTGTACCGGCTGCTCGACGTGGTGCGCGAGGTGGCGGCCGAGGTCGAGCAGCGCCACGGCGCCTGCCGCGTGGCCACCAACCTCGGCGGCTACCAGGATTCGAAGCACCTGCACTTCCACGTCGGCCACGGCGCACCCCTGCGATAAGGCCGGCGGCGCGCACGGGCAGCGTGAGCGCCCCGGGGATTCCGTCAAGTTCTCTTGTGCAGTCCGGAAGCGGAGGCGGCGATTCGGTACAATAGCCGCCTGACCGTCACCAACCATCGTCCCAAGATGAACCAACTCGAACAGCTCAAGCAGTACACCACCGTGGTCGCCGATACCGGCGACTTCCAGTCGATCAAGGCCTACGCGCCCCAGGATGCGACCACCAACCCGTCGCTGATCCTGAAAGCCGTGCAGAAGCCGGAATACCGCCCGCTGCTGGAAAAGGCCGTCGCCAACGCGAACGGCGCCTCGGTCGAGGCCATCGTCGACAATCTCCTGATCGCCTTCGGCGTCGAGATCCTGAAGTACGTTCCGGGCCGCGTCTCGACCGAGATCGATGCCGCCCTGTCCTTCGACACCGAAGCGACGGTGGCCAAGGGCCGCGAACTGATCGCCCTGTACGAAGCGGCCGGCGTGTCGCGCGAGCGCGTGCTGATCAAGATCGCCTCGACCTGGGAAGGCATCCGCGCCGCCGAGATCCTGGAAAAGGACGGCATCCACTGCAACCTGACCCTGCTGTTCTCGCTGTGCCAGGCCGTGGCCTGCGCCGAAGCGGGCGTCAAGCTGATCTCGCCTTTCGTCGGCCGCATCTACGACTGGTACAAGAAGTCGACCGGTACCGACTACCAGGGCGCCGAAGATCCGGGCGTGCAGTCGGTCAAGCGCATCTACCAGTACTACCGCAAGTTCGGCTATGCAACCGAAGTGATGGGCGCGAGCTTCCGCAACACCTCGCAGATCCTGGAACTGGCCGGCTGTGACCTGCTGACCATCTCGCCGGACCTGCTGCAGAAGCTGGCCGACAGCGACGCGCCGGTCGAGCGCAAGCTCGTTGCCGATGAAAACGCCGACATCGAAAAGATCGCCATCGACGAGAAGACCTTCCGCTTCATGCTCAACGAAGACGCAATGGGCACCGAGAAGCTGGCCGAAGGCATCCGCGCCTTCGTCGCGGACTCGGCCAAGCTGAAGAAGATGATCGAAGAACTGCGCTGATCGATCGCGCAGGGGTTGGAAAAGTAAAGCAAGCGCGGCCTCGGCCGCGCTTTTTTATTTCCGTTTCTAAAACATCCAGACCGTTCTAGCGGGAGCGGATGCCCTCGAGGTAGACATCGAGGATCTGGGCCCCGGCGTCGAGCAGGCCGAAGGACGCCGGCTCGAACATCCAGTTGCGGATCACGCCATCCATCGTCGACCACAGGCCCAGCGCAACCACGTGCACATCGATATCGGCGCGGATCCGCCCTTCCCCGATCCCGGCCTGGAGCCGTGCCTCCACATGGTCCAGCCAGTCGCGCTGGCTCTGGCGGCGGCGCACCCGCACGGCGTCCAGTTCGCCGACGAACTCGACTTTCAGGGTGGCGATCTCGAACACCCGGCGCGCCTGCGGGTTCTGCTCGGTCACCCGAAAGATTTCCAAGATGAAATTGCGCAGATCGCCCAGCGGGTCGGTTGCGCCCTCCGCCTCGAGCACCCCGAAGGCGCACTCGAACGGCAGCGTGGCGCGCTCCATCATCGCGTTGAACAGCGCGCCCTTGTCGTCAAAATGCCAATAGATCGCGCCGCGCGTCACACCCGCGGCGCTTGCGATATGCTGCAAGGTCGTTCGCGATACCCCTTGCTCAACAAATAATTGCTCTGCTGCATCAAGGATGCTGTCTCGCGTAGCGGCCGCTTCTTCCTTCGTTCTGCGAGCCATCGTCTCACTCCAATTTTTTAGTGGGCCAACACGTTAAACATACACTCGTGATAGTATATAAAAAATTTCGTAAAAGCCAGTGACGTACCGTGCGCAGGGACCTGAACAGGGTTCTTGAGGACGGTTTTGTCTTTTTAATAAAACCAGAAGGAAGCACACGTAATGCGCTCTGCCCACTCCTCTTCCCTGTCCCTGACCCGGATTGCCGCCTGCACGCTGATGGCGGTGACCCTGCTGTCGGCCTGCGGCAACAAAGACGCCGCCCAGGCAGGCCCTGGCGCCGGCGGCAAGATGCCGCCGCCGCAAGTCGGCGTCATCACGACCAAGTTCCAGCCGGTCGCCCTTGAAACCGAACTGCCGGCGCGCGTCGAAGCGATCCGCGTGGCCGAAGTCCGCGCGCGCGTCAACGGCGTCGTCCTGAAGCGTATGTTTACGGAAGGCGGCATGGTGAAGCAGGGCCAGTCGCTCTACCAAATCGATCCGGAACCCTACCAGGCCCAGCTGAACGCGTCGCAGGCCGCCGTCGGCCGCGCCCAGGCCAACCTGACCTCGGCTTCCGCCACCGTCGAGCGCTACAAGCCGCTGGTCGAGGCGAACGCGATCAGCAAGCAGGAGTACACCAACGCCGTGGCCGCCGCCAAGCAGGCCGAGGCCGACGTCGCCTCCGCCAAGGCCCAGTTGAAGATTTCGCAGATCAACTACGGCTACTCCAACGTGTACGCCCCGATCTCGGGCCGCATCGGCCGCGCGCTGGTGACCGAAGGCGCACTGGTCTCGGCAGCCGAGGCCACCCAGCTGGCGCTGATCCAGCAGACCGACTCGGTCTACCTGAACATCACCCAGTCGGCTTCCGAACTGCAGCGCCTGCGCAAGCAGGCCGGCGGCAAGGGCATCGACTCGGCCATCCCGGTCACCGTGGTGCTGGATGACGGCACGGTCCTGCCGCGCCAGGGCAAGCTGCTGTTCTCGGACGTGACCGTGGACCCGACCAGCGGCCAGGTGACCCTGCGCGCCCAGGTCGCCAATCCGGACAACGCCCTGCTGCCGGGCCAGTACGTGCGCGTGCGCCTGGCCCAGGCCGAGCTGCCGTCGGGCATCCTGGTCCCGCAACAGGCCGTCACCCGCGGCGGCCAGACCGGCGACACCCTGATGGTGATCGGCGCCGACAACAAGCCGACCCCGCGCACCGTCAAGATCGCTTCGCAGGAAGGCAGCAACTGGGTCGTGACCGATGGCCTGAAGGAAGGCGAGCGCGTCATGGTCGACGGCTTCCAGAAACTGCAGATGCTGCCGCCAGGCACCCCGGTGCAGCCGGTGGCCTGGACCCCGCAGAACTCGGACACCGCTTCGGCCGCCGCCGGCAACCCGGCCCAGCCGAACGCGACCGGCGCCGCGGCCGCCAATGCCGCCGGCGGTTCGCGCACCCCGGCTACCGGTTCGCCGGCCGCCGGTGCGACCACGCCAGGCCAGAGCCGCCAGTAATTGGTGACTGAACCGTCACTGAGTAAAAGGAACAGGACTTTTCATGGCACGCTTTTTTATTGACCGCCCAATTTTTGCCTGGGTGATCGCGCTATTCATCATGGTGCTTGGCGGTGTTGCCGTCAAAACACTGCCGATCGCGCAATACCCGACCGTGGCGCCGCCTTCGATCGTCGTCAACGTCGCCTATCCGGGCGCGTCGGCACAGGTGCTCGAAGACTCCGTCATCTCCGTCATCGAACGCGAGATGAACGGCGCCCAAGGCATGATCTACATGGAATCGACCAGCCAAGCCAACGGCACCGGCTCGATCACCATCTCGTTCGAGACCGGCACCGACCCCGACCTGGCACAGGTCGACGTCCAGAACCGCCTGTCGCGCGCGACCCCGCGCCTGCCCCCGGCCGTGACCCAGCAGGGTGTGCGCGTCGACAAGGCACGCTCGAACTTCCTGCTGTTCACCATCCTGTCGTCGGACGACCCGAACTGGGACCCGGTGGCGCTGGGCGACTACGCCTCGCGTAACGTCCTGCCCGAGCTCCAGCGTATCAAGGGTGTGGGCCAGGCCCAGCTGTTCGGCACCGAGAAGGCGATGCGTATCTGGATCGATCCGGCCAAGCTGGTCGGCTTCAACCTGTCGCCGACCGACGTCAACACCGCGATCAGCCAGCAGAACGCCCAGGTTGCCTCGGGCACCATCGGCGACCTGCCGCTGGCGCAAGGCCAGCAGATCACCGCCACCGTGATCGTGGCCGGCCAGCTGGCAACCGTCGAGCAGTTCGGCAACATCGTGCTGCGCGCCAATCCGGACGGCTCGACCGTGCGCCTGAAGGACGTCGCCCGCATCGAGATCGGCGGCCAGGCCTATGCCACCTCGGCGCGCCTGAACGGCAAGCCGTCGGCCGGTATCGGCGTCCAGCTGTCGCCAACCGGTAACGCACTAGAAACCGGTGACCTGATCAAGGCCCGCATGCAGGAACTGTCGAAGTTCTTCCCGCACGGCATGAAGTACACCATCCCGTACGACTCGACCACCTTCATCAACATCTCGATCGAACAGGTGGTGCATACCCTGCTCGAAGCGGTCGCGCTGGTGTTCGTCGTGATGTACGTCTTCCTGCAGAACTTCCGCTACACCCTGATCCCGACCATCGTGGTGCCGGTCGCGCTGCTCGGTTCGTTCGCGACCCTGCTGGCCCTGGGCTTCTCGATCAACGTCCTGACCATGTTCGGCATGGTGCTGGTGATCGGTATCGTGGTCGACGACGCCATCGTGGTCGTCGAGAACGTCGAGCGCATCATGTCCGAGGAAGGACTGCCGCCGCTGCAGGCGACCCGCAAGGCCATGGGCCAGATCTCGGGCGCCATCATCGGCGTGACCGTGGTCCTGATGTCGGTGTTCGTGCCGCTGGCCTTCTTCTCTGGCGCGGTCGGCAACATCTACCGCCAGTTCTCGGCGGTGATGGTGTCCTCGATCGCCTTCTCGGCCTTCCTGGCGCTGTCGCTGACCCCGGCGCTGTGCGCGCACCTGCTGAAACCGGTCGAAGCCGGTCACCACATGGAGAAGAAAGGCTTCTTCGGCTGGTTCAACCGCAACTTCAGCGCCGGCGCCAAGCGCTATGAAGGCTTCGTCGGCTCGATCCTGGGCCGTGCCGGCCGCTGGATGGTCGTGTTCGTGGTGCTGGTCGGCGTGGTCGGCCTGCTGTTCACCCGCCTGCCGAACTCCTTCCTGCCGAACGAAGACCAGGGCTATGTGATCGCCAACATCCAGCTGCCGCCGGGCGCAACCGCCGAGCGCACCAACGTCGTGCTGCGCGCGATGGAAGAGTACGTCATGAAGCAGCCGGAATACGCGAACATGGTGGCCGTCACCGGCTTCTCGTTCTCGGGCCAGGGCCAGAACATGGGTCTCGCCTTCATCCCGCTCAAACCCTGGGCAGAACGCAAGGGCCAGGGCCAGGATGCGCAATCCTTCGCCAACCGCATCACGATGCACATGGGCGCCCTGCGCGACTCGTTCATCTTCGTGGTGAGCCCGCCGCCGATCCCTGAGTTGGGCACCGGCACCGGCTTCTCGTTCCGCCTGCAGGACCGCGGCGGCAACGGCCACGAAGCGCTGGTGAAGGCGCGTAACCAGATGCTGGGCATGGCGATGCAGAGCAAGGTGCTGACCGGCATGCGTCCGGAAGGCCTGGAAGACGCGCCGCAGCTCAAGCTGAACATCGACCGCGACAAGGCGCAAGCCCTGGGCGTGACCTTCAGCGCGATCAACTCGGCGCTGTCGACCTCGCTCGGCTCGAGCTACGTGAACGACTTCCCGAACCAGGGCCGCCTGCAGCGCGTGATCGTCCAGGCCGATGCGCCGAACCGCATGCAGCCGGACGACCTGCTGCGCATCAACGCCCTGAATACCCAGGGCCGTCCGGTGCCGCTGTCCTCGTTCGCCTCGACCGAATGGGTCACGGGCCCGATGCAGACCATCCGCTACAACGGCTATCCGTCGATGAAGCTGACCGGCGAACCGGCTCCGGGTTACTCGAGCGGCCAGGCGCTGGCCGAGATGGAACGCCTGGCAGCCCAGCTGCCGCCTGGCTTCGCCTTCGAGTGGACCGGCCAGTCGCGCGAGGAAATCCTGTCCGGCTCGACCGTGTTCATCCTGATCGGCTTCTCGCTGCTGGCGGTGTTCCTGGCCCTGGCCGCGCTGTATGAAAGCTGGACCATCCCGGTGGCGGTGCTGCTGGTGGTGCCGCTGGGCGTGCTCGGTTCGCTGCTGGCGGCCTCCATGCGCGGCCTGTCGAACGACGTCTACTTCAAGGTCGGCCTGATCACCATCATCGGCCTGGCGGCGAAAAACGCGATCCTGATCATCGAGTTCGCGAAGGACCTGCAGGCGCAGGGCAAGTCGCCGATGCAGGCGGCGCTCGAAGCGGCGCACCTGCGTTTCCGTCCGATCGTCATGACCTCGCTGGCCTTCATCCTCGGCGTGCTGCCGCTGGTGATCGCAAGCGGTGCCGGCTCCGCCGGCCAGCGCGCCATCGGTACCGGCGTGATGGGCGGCATGATCACGGCAACCGCACTGGGCGTGGTCTTCGTGCCGCTCTTCTTCGTCGTGGTCCGCACCCTGTTCAAGGGCAGCAAGCGCCAGAACGATCTGTACACGCACCACGAAGACACCGGCAGCGTAGTGAAGGAAAAAATTCAATGACTCTGATATCCAAGACTAAACGTTTCACCCCCTTGGTCCTGGCACTGGCGCTGGCCGGCTGCGTGAACCTGGCGCCGAAGTACGAGCGCCCGGCCGCGCCGGTGGCCGGCAGCTTCCCGCAGCTGCCGGCCGCCGGCGGCGCGACGCTGCCGACCGCGACCACCGAAGCGCCGGCCAGCATCGCCTGGCAGCGCTTCTTCGCCGACGCGCGCCTGCGCCAGCTGATCGAGCTGTCGCTGGCGAACAACCGCGACCTGCGCGTGGCCATCCTGAACATCGAGCAGGCGCGCGCCCAGTACCGCATCGCCAGAGCCGACCGCGTGCCGACCGTGTCGGCCGCGGTCACCGGCAACCGCCAGACCACCGGCGAGGACGCGCCGATCCAGAGCACCTATTCGGCGGGCCTGGCCGTGTCGAACTTCGAGCTCGACCTGTTCGGCCGCGTGCGCAACCTGTCGGAAGCGGCGCTGGCGCAATACCTCGCCACCGAGGAAGCGCGCAAGACCGCCCAGATCAGCCTGATCGCCTCGGTCGCCAACAGCTACCTGTCGCTGCTGGCCGATGACGAACTGCTGGCAATCACCGAGCAGACGCTGAAGACGCGCGAAGAGTCCTTCAAGCTGACCCAGCTGCGCTTCGAGAACGGCGTTTCGTCGAAGCTCGAGCTGCAGCAGTCGTCCTCGCTGGTGGAAACGGCGCGCGCCACGCTGGCGCAGCTGCGCCGCCTGCGCGCCCAGGACGCCAACACGCTCACCCTGCTGGTCGGCCAGGCGATTCCGGAAAACCTGCCGGCGGGCGCCACCCTGGCCCAGACCGAGCTGCCCGACCTGCCGGCCGGCCTGCCGTCGGACCTGCTGACCGTGCGTCCGGACATCCGCTCGGCCGAGCAGCAGCTGATCGCGGCCAACGCCAACATCGGCGCGGCGCGCGCGAACTACTTCCCGCGCATCTCGCTGACCGGCAGCGCCGGCAGCGCCAGCACCGAGCTGTCGGGCCTGTTCAAGAGCGGCTCGTTCGGCTGGACCTTCGCCCCGCAGGCGATCCTGCCGATCTTCGACCTCGGCCGCGTCAGCGCCGGCGTCGACGCCGCCCGCGCTGGCCGCGACATCGCGGTGGCGCAGTACGAGCGCACGATCCAGACCGCGTTCCGCGAAGTGGCGGACGCGCTGGCTGGCCAGGCCACCTACAGCGAGCAGCTGCGCGCCCAGCGCGCGGTGGCCGCGGCCGAGCAGGACCGCTTCAACCTGTCCGACCTGCGCTACCGCAGCGGCGCGGCCAGCTACCTCGACCTGCTCGACGCCCAGCGTTCGCTGTTCCAGGCCCAGCAGCAGGCCGTGGAAGCGAACCTGGCGCGCCTGCAGAACCAGGTCACGCTGTATCGCGTGCTGGGCGGCGGGTGGAGCGAGCCGGCGGCCGAGGCGCAGGCGTCGCGCTGATCGAGTGCGCTTGCCGTAAAACGAAAACCGGGGCTGCGTGCCCCGGTTTTTTTATGGTTGCTTGAAGAGATTACCTACCCTCTTCCAACTGGTGAGCAAATCGCCTATTTCCTTCCGAACTCGGACATTGGCGGATTCGTCGGCCGCCAACGCATACTCTTGAGCATCACATCCAGTCGGTCTTTGCTTTGCTTGAATGGCGGGGGATTTTGATTAAGTTCCGGAGCCCGTTCCTTGGTGAAGCTACGCATCTCAACCATGATGTATGGTAGCACTGCTGTACCTAGCCAGCCGCTGCTGCCGGTAAATACGCTATATATGTCGTACTTTTCGCCGCCTGAGCTAGCCGTTAGAACGACGCCGCCTTGTGAGGCACGCAATCCGCCCATGTTGACGAGATGCGGGCCGATGCGTTGAGTAACGACCGGCCGGATCTCGTTCTCATCGGTTGCCGGCGGCGGATTGATACTAGCACTGGCGGCCGCCAGCAAAGGGGTTGCTTTTAGACGGCGCGGATGCACAGTGCCCGTTTCGATGGTATAGAGGACGCCAGGAGCGTCGGGGAAGCGCAGCGATTGCTTGAACTCGACGACCGTCCTGCCGTCGTCCGGAATAAACCCGAAAGGAAAGCAGACGCCAGGCTCGTCGGGGATCTCATTCGGAGCGCGTGTTCGAAATTTCGCCAAGAGGGTTAAGAAATCGCGCTTGTGCTTTTCCTTGTCGGATGGTGCTTTCATCGCTGCGGTGGATTCAAATACGTAAATATACTCACCGCGCGGGAGATATGCCCGAAAAATGGAATAGAGATTCGTCTCGTGATTCGCTTCGATCTTGCTTGTCCAATACCCCCTGCTCTCCGACAATCCAGGATCGAATGTTTGGAATTTTTCCCGTTCTTCCTTGATTGTTTTTTCCCAGTCTCGTATCCACTCTTCCGCCTCAGCTATTTCCTTTCGAGCAATCTCAATGTTTTTTACGACCTTCTTCTGCCTCTCAATATATGCACGAGTTTCTGCGATAAGCTTCCTTAAACCTTCCTCGAGTGCAGCCGGAGTGCTTCGATATATTCCCTCCTTCTCCACTCCCTCGACAGACCCAATTACGGCTATATAGGTATTACCGAACCGCATTGTGTCGCCACGATCTGCAACGTTGAGGCTAAAAGATCGATTGAATATACCGTCTGGATTGGCCGAATTAAAACGAGTTGGCCATTGAATCTCCCGCCCAACCTCGAATACCAAGCGTCCGAGACATTCAGATTTCACATCACGCGACGGCTTGTATTCGGGCGCTGTCACCTTAAACATCTGTTCGGCTGTCGGCAAATACGACGGAATCGCATCCTCACCATCAACTTGCATTGGCATCGGCTGCTCAGATTTCATATCGCATCCTGCAGCCGATGCCACAGCAATCGACACTAAGAGTAACCTGAGCACACGACGTTTTAGGCAGCGTTTTGCGTTACACACGATTACAGGTACACGATTCCAACCACATCTTTCCAGATTCATTTTCAGCTCCATCCTTTGAGCCATTCCTTTGAGACCGATTGATCTGCAAGTTGCTCAGCATCACTTTCCGATCGATTGTCTGCCAAAAGGGTTAAGTTCATTCCTGACATATTGTTTTCTCCTGCCGTCCATGTGACTGGCAAGGTGACAATAAAGCCTTGGATGCCGATGGGCGAACGCTCGGTCTGTCGATTTTTTGCTTCCCATGAACGCGGTGCATCCATCACTTCATCCGATCGCCAAAAGCGCTCATTGAACGGCATGTGCCCTTTCAATCTACGCCCTTCCTTGTCCCAAGTTGGCCAGATGGAGCTCGGTTCTCCCTGTACTCTGGCGAGAAAAGGAAACACGTTTTGATAAGCTAACGCATTTACATGGGCAGTACGTTGGATAGCTTCCCACGTTTCCCTTGCCGCGGGCTTGTCGAGAACTCCCAGCAATTTATCCGCGGGGCCTGCACCACCCATTAGCCCAAACAGCTTCTTCCACAACCGCACCCTCAGATAATGAACGTTGACGCTTACAGGGTATTGATTCACGCCGTCCAACTTGACGTTGATTCTTTCATCATCCCGTATGATGACAGCCAACTCTGAGTCACGGCTACCTAAATGACTGCGATCATTAATGTTGGCACTACCTAAAATTGCAACTCTATCATCAGAAATGAGCAACTTTGAGTGCACATAGACTTGCTCTGTAACCGGCCGTTTTCCCAAAATTTCCCAAGTGCGCAAATTCAACAGCGTTAGATATTCGCTCCAACCATCTCCAATTTTATTTATCACATCTTTTAATTCATAATTTTTAACCAAACCCACCGACTCAGCCTTCGAGATTCGTTTAATTTTTCGCAATCTGGCTATCAACATAGCACGCCTGATTCTGTTTACCAAACTTTCATTGCCAAAAACGAGAGACTGCATCGTAATGTGCAACTGAGTCATGATATTTATTGTATTTAACGTACCCTCTGGGTGCACAGGGAGCACTAAATAGACATGAAATGGCATGTCATCATGAATGGCATCTTCGATTCGGCGCGCGAGTGCCTCACCGATTGGGTTCACCATCCCCTCTTGCGGCTTTCCCATCATGTTCGATGCCTTTATTGCAGCGACATTTTTCAGCACCACGTCCAAATCCCTCAGGAAGGCTGCGCCCTGCCCATTTGCGTCACGCTTGACGTCATCGATCTGTGACAAATCTATTTTGTTCGATATTTCTTCCAGACTGACGCCATCAATGCCTAAGCGTTTGGCATATTTCTCGTAGCCCGCCAACGAAGTTACCTTAGTTAGGATAGACATTGGTCCGGATGCTTTACCGTCTTGCTGGTCGACTTCGTCTGCTCCGTAAGCCGACTGAAAAAACTGCCCCTCGATATAAATAAACTTTTGAGCACCATGAATCGCAGTCAGCATTGCTTTTAAGCAGTCGTTCTGCGGGTGATGGACCGTCTTGCCCGCCTTGCCCTTGCTTTCGACCGCGGATTCATCGCCCTGCATCGTGACAGATGCGCTGCGCAGGACCTGCACCCAGCTCTTCCCTGCCTTGACTTGCGCAGCTTTCGGAGGCGGTGCCGCCAGACGCGGTATGCGAAACTGTGCAAGCGGCTTCAATCCAAGCGCGTCGAACAATGGTTTTGCCTCCTGCGGCACCGTCATCCGGGCATAAGACCGCTCGTAGCGGCAGGCAATGCCGTTCCAGCGGCAAACAAAATTCCTGCACAAATCGCTGACGGCCGGACCGGTGATCGATGAGTGGACGTCATGCCATGGCATACGCGGCTGAGCGGAGGAGATTGTCTTGCCGCTGGCGGGGACGATTTTTCTGAGCTTTTGTAGATTGGCGTAGCGCTGCCGGCGCTTGTTCGCTGACTGACTTAACTGGGCCAAGGTCGCCAGCATGAAGGTTTCGATCAGCTTGATGCTGCCGCCCCGTAGCTCCGCCGGAAGCTGTTCGAGACTTGCATTGTTCAGCCAGGCCAGAAGTACTGCTGCCGTATTCGCCGCATAGGCGCCGCCGGTCTCGCGCAGCCCTTCCAGCTTGCCCTTTAGTTCCCGGTCAATCCGTCGGTAGGCCCAGCGCGACACCTCCTGTGCCGCGTCTACTGGGATATCCTGCATTTTGCGAACGAATTCAGGCACAACATCGCCAGTGGCCCACCAGTCGCTGACGACTTTGCGGACGTCCCTGACGGAGCTACTGAAAGATGAGATTGCATCCTGCACCATGGCGATGGGCTTTGCTGGTGCCGAGCTAGCCCATGCGGCAGTACTGCCCACTGTCCCGTCAAAGCATGCGCAAAATAGCTCGGCACGGGTCAAGTAATGTACTTGGTCGACTTTCGAAAGCGTATGGATCGGTGGAATACAAGTGTTATAGAGCTCATTCCCGGTCCTGCCATTTGCAGCCAGGGAAAACTTTCCATCATCACGACGTCCATACGCCAGATCGATACCACCGACAAATGCGCGTTCCTCGTCAATGACAACAAGCTTTTGGTGGTGGGAAAAGCCGATACCGAGGACGCCTTTCATGTCGCTTTGGGCAATCGCCGGCAATGCAAATGCACGCGGCGCCGAGTTCAGTCCGGCATTGAGCTGAAAGACTGCCAGCATCGTTTCGAAGTCGCCGGTATCGACACCCACCTTCGGCGACAGCCACGGCATCACGTAAATGCGCAAAAGGGGTTTCTGATCGATCGCCTTTTCCAGATACTGGAACAGCGTCTTGCCACCCGCAAGTTCGACATCGAAGTTCACCTGCCATCCCGCGATGTAGATCGACTTTTTCGCGCTTTCGATGGCAGCCGCAACGGCAGAGAAATATTCTTCGCCAGTGACATAGAAATCCACCTTGTTGCCACTGGAGGGTTCCGAAAATGCGCTGCCCCAGGACATATCGGGATGTTTTGCGATCGGTACTCCATCGTGGATAAAACAGCCTGGTGCGGAGGTCGCTGCAGCGATTGCCTTGCCGTCTTGGGTTACCAGTTGAGCAATGCGTTTGTTGGTCATGGCAGGTATGGAAAAACCTTCTGGCAGGATGAATGTCAGGTCTTCACTTTGGGGAAGATGCCGCTCGAGGAGACCTCAAGGGCTTCCTTCGCATAGCGCGTTTGCGACAGGGCGCCGTCGCCGAACACGGAGGCATGCAAGTCCGGACTGAAATCCGCCGCATCTAGCGCATGCAGAAGCTTTTCTTTCGCGTCCCAATCCGGCGACTCGGTCCGCACGTCGACGCGCACGACGTGTCCCGGGTAGACGAGCCATGTGCGATCAGGATTCAGGGCATAGGCGGAAGCGAGTGCCTCCTCCTCCGCACTCGTCAATGCGACGTTCCCTTCGTCATCGGTCAGCCCTTGCGCGATCAGCTTCTTCTCGTCGACAAAGCCAAGCCCATCGGGCATCTCGCCGTATGCGATCTTCCAGGGCGTGTTCGCCAATGCGTGTCCGTTCGGGCCGGGCGTATCGGCCAGGCGCATCTTGAATTGCAGCGGGCGCTTTTCCAGTTCCGACCTTGGCAACTTCGGCAGCGGATAATTCAGGTTTGCCGGCTCGATAAAGCTTTTCTTCCCGGCGCGGACCGTGATCTTGCCGGGACACTGCACGGTAATATTGCCGCCCTCTATCGTGATATTCGCGCCACCGGCCGTCGACAAGCTGATGCGCTTGGCAGCCGCCCAGTCGATATGGGCATTCGCGCTGATCACGTTGATGTCATCGCGCGCCTGCACCTTCAGTTCAGCGCTCTGCGCCTGAATATCGATCGCATCCTTTGCCGCGATCATCTGCAATCCGATACCGCCCTCCCCTGCCTGGACCGCGCCGCCCAGGACGCCGATCGCCTGCCCGGTGTGCACGCGCGTCTGGCCACCGGTGACGAACTGCGTATCCTGGCCGCTGAGAAGGCTGATGGTTTCGCCGCTTGCCAGCTGCAGGCTCTGCCCCGCTGCGGCTCCCAGGCCATCCGTTGCTGCAACCGCGATGAGCGGGTCTACCAGGTGCGGCAGTTTGGTGTCGCCGGATGCGGTATTGCGTTCAGACGCATCGGCCTGCGCGCCAGCGACACTGTTCCTGTCCACGGCGCCGGAAAGAGAACGCAACATGGCGGCCAACGGCGCAGCACTGTCGTCCAACGTGCTCGCGTTGGCTTTCACGGTCCCCTGTTGCGCCGCCAGTCCCACTGTCTGATGCGTCGAGGCGGCGCTGTGGAAGGATTGCGCCAGCTTCACGCCCTGCTGCAGCATTGCGATGGCCGGCGCGTTCTCCCCAACTGCATCACGACGCCCCGCGTTGTGCGCGATCCCGTAACTCGAGACCAGCAGGCCCGCCCCTGCCCGTACGGCGCCGTACGCATCGGTACGCAGCTCCGCGCCGAGGCCGCGGAAACTGCCGCGGTAGTTGTCGGCGGCGTGGATCAGGTGACCAAGGTTCAGTTCGCTCGCCGCATGGCTGCTCTTCAGTTGCACCCGCGCCTGTGCATCGGTATCGTCGAACAGCAGCTGGTTGTAGCCGGAGCCGCCGAATTCCTTGCTCCGTATGCCCCACTGCGCGGCGCCATTCCGATGGCCGGCGCTGTCGCCGGACGCCCCGTGCCAGAGCGGACTGTTGCCCCCTGCCAGATTGCCCTGGGCCGACGCTGCGTGGTCGTGTGCGCGTTCGAAAATCGAGGTCTCGCTGACGCCATCGCGCCGTCCGCCCGGGGTAGGAAGGATGCCGCCTTCTCCCTGGCCGTTGTACAGTGCTCCGACAATGATCGGGCGATCGATATCGTTTTCCAGGAACTGCACCAGCACCTCTTGCCCGATGCGCGGCAGGAACTGGCTTCCCATGCCGCCACCGGCCGAGCGCTGGGCCACCCTCACCCAGCAGCTTGCATCGCCGTTTTCCTGCCAGTTAAAGCGGATGCGCACGCGGCCGAGCCGATCGCAATAGAGCTCGTCGGCGCCATTCGGCATGTCGCGGCCATCCGGGCCGATCACGATCGCACTCTGCGCTCCGTGCGCGGTCGGCTTCGCATGGCTGCAGCCGTCGCTGCCGGGTAGCTGGGGCCGCCATGGAAAATGCGCTGGAATCGCTTCGAAGCAGTTGGCGTAGCCCGACTTGACGGCCTGTGCAACGGCCAATGCCAGGTCGTCCGGATAACGATCGGGCATGACTTCCTGCAGCAGTTCGGGGATCGGGCCGAACAATTCAGCGAGAGCATGCTGGGCCGGGGCCGGCAGGTTGTTCATGCCGATGCTTAGGACGCGCAGGATCGTAAAGGACTGCGCCGCTCCGGACTGTTGCCGAGGCATGGCTGTGATGGCGAGCCGCGTTCCCGCGCGCAGGGTTCGAACAGTCGAGCGGCCGCGCCACAGGTGGCCACGCGCTTCCCTCGCTTCCATTTGCAGGTCTGCATAACGTGTAGCCTGCTCCCGGTCTGCAAAGGCATACTGGCCAGGAGCGTCATACGCCTCGATCTGCGGCAGCCTACGCGCGCGCGCGATGCGGGTTGGCGAACCTGCGGCAATGACCTGTTTCGATTTGTAGTCCGGGCTCAGCACCGTGGTCAGCGAAACGTGAAGGCGCCGCTGCTCGATCATCGCCTGTACCGTATCGTGCTTCTCGACGGTGTGCGCTCCGTGGTAGCGAATACTTCCGGCGAGCTCGCTGCTGGGATCGTCCGGCACGGCGCTCGATCGGTCGCTTTGAGCAAACAGCACCATGCCAGGGCCATCCGCCGTCTGTTCGAAGCGCCAGCACAAACCCTCCTCGGCAAGCAGCCTGCACACGAAATCGAGATCGGACTCGCGGTACTGGCAACAATAGCTGCGGGCAATGACTCGGTCCAAGAATGGTCCCGTGTCTTCGCTCCAGCGCCATCGGGCCGAGGGGCGGTAGGCCTCGAATACCGCGTCCACAATCTGCATCACGGTCCTGTCTTGCCACACGCGGCTATTGCGCACCTGACCGAGCCGCCACAGCCATGGAGAAATCCGCACGCGGTAGCGAGCAAATCCACCATCGCTGCCCAGCATTGCAACTTCGCTGATCTCGCCAGCGAAACTGGTGCGCGTGCCGTTGGCCAAGCTGATTTTCAGGCTAGCTTGCTGTCCGAGCAGGTCTTCAAGCGCAATGTGAGCATTCAGGGACAGCACGATGACGTCGCGTGCACCGAGATCTTGCACGGCCTCGTCAGCGAAGAATGCTTCAACCAGAAGCTCGTCCCGGCCTGGTTCCTGCCGGCCGTCTCTGACCGTCAGCGCATACAGCCTGGATGTACTGGAAAACCGCGCCAAGGCAGACGCGAATTGCTGCAGCAAGTCGGGGGTCATGCGTGGACATGCTCCTCTGTCGAGCGTTACCTTACCGGGCAGGAACGACGAACTTGCTACGACCTTTGCCGATTCCTGTTCTTAGCAGAAAGCGTCTACCAAGATAGCGCAGAGGAAACGCAACTGGAATGTCTCTTCAGTTCAGTTGCGGTGGCTCAATAAGTTTCGGCAATTTAATGAGGTGTGCATAGCACAGACGCTTGCGATGTCTGTGCGGATCCGTGTGGCCGCGTTGACCTGAACTTGGCTAGACTGGACAGGTCTATCCGTGATGGCGCCATTGGCGGCGCCGCCCACTGCCATGCGGAACTTTTTTCAATCACACTGGAAAGTCATCGTTGCGCTCCTCCTGCTCATCCTGGTGGCGGTCATGACCTTCAGCCCCGAGTCGGCCAGCGCGGCGCCCGATCTTGCCGAACGCATGCGCCAGCATGTGCGCGCCGTCGCGTCCGAGGAACACAACACGAGCAAGCCCGAGCAGCTCGAGCGCGCCGCCGTGTACATCGAGACCACGCTCGAACGCGCCGGCTACAAGCCTGCGCGCCAGGAATACCGCGCCGCGGGCCAGCTCGTGCGCAACATCGAGGTGGCGGTCGACAACGTCGCCAAGGGCAAGCGGCCGGACCGCATCTTCATCGTCGGCGCCCACTACGATTCGGCCCAGGGAGCGCCCGGCGCAAACGACAACGGCAGCGGCACCGCGGCCGTGCTCGAACTGGCCCGCCTGCTCAGGACCATGCGGCCGGCCGCCGGCACCGAAGTGCGCTTCGTGTTTTTTGTGAACGAGGAACCGCCCTTCTTCATGGGCGAGGAGATGGGCAGCATGCGTCATGCGGCCGAGATGAAGCGCCAGGGGCAGCAGGTCGAGGGCGCGCTGGTGCTGGAAACGATGGGCTATTACACGGACCAGCCGGGCAGCCAGAAGCTGCCGCCGGGGCTGGAAGACCAGTATCCGGACACCGGCAATTTCATTGCCTTCGTCGGCACGATCGAGTCCTCGGCGCTGGTGCGCCAGGCGCTGGCGGCCTTCCGCGCCGCCTCCGACTTCCCGGCGCAAGGCCTGGCGGCACCGGCGCACACGATGGGCGTGACCCTGTCCGACCACAGCGCCTACAACCGGCACGGCTATCCGGCGCTGATGATCACCGACACCGCCTTCATGCGCTACCCCTACTACCACACGGCGCAGGACACGCCGGACAAGCTCGACTACGCCAGCATGGCGCGCGTCGTCACGGGATTGTCAAAGACGATTGCCGCGCTGGCGGGCGCCACGCGCGGCTGAGCCCGCACAGCGGGCTGGCGGCGGCGTCTTAGCCGGCTTCGTTCAGGAACATCTCCTGCAGATCGTTCAGGAAACGCTGGCCCAGCTCGGTCGGGCGGATCAGCTTGAAGTCGCGGTAGAGCAGGCCCTTGGCCTCGGCCGCATCGAGCGCCTTGCTGATCGTGGTGATGCTCATGCCGGTGCGCTCGCCGAACAGGTTCGGGTCGAAGCCGCCGGTGAGGCGCAGCGCGTTGAGCATGAACTCGAAGCCCATGTCGGCGCGCGCGATCTCGTGTTCTTCCTGCACCGGGTTGCCGCGTTTCGCGGCCTCGATGAAGGAGTTCGGCTGCTTGAAGCGCGCCTGGCGCAGCACGCGGTGCGGGAAGGAGATCTTCGAATGCGCCCCCGCGCCCACGCCGAGGTAGTCGCCGAAGGTCCAGTAGTTCAGGTTGTGGCGCGCGCGCCGGCCTGCCTGCGCATAGGCCGACACCTCGTAGTGGTCGAAGCCGGCGGCGCTAGTGGCCTCCGCGATCATGTCCTGCATGTCGGCGCTGGTGTCGTCGTCGGGCAGCTGCGGCGGATACTTGGCGAAGACCGTGTTCGGCTCCATCGTCAGGTGGTACAGCGACAGGTGGGGCGGCGCGAAGGACAGCGCGGTCTGCAGGTCCTGCCGCGCTTGCTCCAGGGTCTGCCCGGGCAGCGCGTACATCAGGTCGAGGTTGAAGTTCTCAAAAGTAGATCGCGCGATCTCCACCGCGCGCAGCGCTTCGCGCTCGTCGTGGATGCGGCCCAGTGCCTTGAGGTGCTCGCCGTTGAAGCTCTGGATGCCGATCGACAGGCGGTTCACGCCGCTGTCGCGGTAGTGGCGGAACTTCTCGACTTCGAAGGTGCCCGGATTGGCCTCCATCGTGATCTCGGCGTCCAGCTCCAGCGGCAGCAGGGTGCGCACGTCCGACAGCAGGCGGTCCATGCCGGCGGCCGACATCAGGCTCGGGGTGCCTCCGCCGATGAAGACCGTGTGGATCTTGCGGCCCCAGATCAGCGGCAGCGACTGCTCCAGGTCGAGGCGCACGGCATCCAGGTAGTCTTTTTCCGGCAGCTCGCCCTTGGCCTCGTGCGAATTGAAGTCGCAATACGGGCACTTGCGCACGCACCAGGGAAAGTGGATGTAGAGCGACAGCGGCGGCAGCGCCGCCAGGTTCAGGGCGCCCGGCTGCAGGTATTGCAATGCAGCGGAGGCAGGTGAGCGCGGCTCAGCTGCCGGTGCGGCACTTACAATTTTAATCGGGATCATTTCAGTTTCTCTACCAGTGCGCGCAGGGCCTGGCCGCGGTGCGATTGCGCGTTCTTTTCGGCGGGCGTGAGTTCGGCCGTGGTCTTGCCCAGCGCCGGGATCAGGAAGTACGGGTCGTAGCCGAAGCCGTTCTCGCCGCGCGGGGTGGCGATGATTTCGCCATCCCAGCGGCCATCGGCGATGACCGGCTGCGGATCGTCGGCGTGGCGCACGTAGACCAGCACGCAGTAGTAATAGGCCGACTTGTCGGCTTTATCCGCCAGCGCCGCCACCAGTTTCTCGTTGTTGCGCGCGTCGGACTTCGGCTCGCCGGCGAAGCGCGCCGAGTACACGCCGGGGGCGCCGCCGAGCGCGTTCACGCACACGCCCGAGTCGTCGGCCAGGGCCGGCAGGCCGGTCAGGCGCGACGCATGGCGTGCTTTTTCCAGGGCGTTCTCGACGAACGTCGCGTGCGGCTCCTCGGCTTCGGGCACGTTGAATTCGCCCTGCGGGTGCAGCGTGAAGCCGATCGGGCCGAGAATCTGCTGGAATTCCTTGAGTTTGCCGGCGTTGTTCGAGGCGAGGATGAGGCGTTGGGTCATGGTGGTGGCGGGAGGGATGGAGCGAAGGGGGTATTTTACCTTTTCGTGATTTAGCGCGCCGATGCCGGAGCCATTGGCGCGAACCGTAGGGTGGGCACTCCGTGCCCACGCGAATACATGATCATTGTTCGCCGGGCTGGGACCGAACCATGCGCACAAGGGCAGCGTGTCCACAAGCGTCATGTTGACGCCTGCTTTGCTTGCATGTGTTGCGAGGTGACGCATTTGCGCAGCGGACTCGCGGAAGAGCACGTAACGCGTGGGCACGGCGTGCTCACCCTACGGGACACGCGGCGTGCGAGCGCGAATGCCGCAGCTCAGCCGGCGATGCCCAGCGCCTGCTTCTGCAGGCGCACCAGGTCCGCGATCCCGGCCTCGGCCAGGTCGAGCAGGCGGTCCATGCCGGCGCGGTCGAAAGCGACGCCTTCGGCCGTGCCCTGCACTTCGACGAAGTGGCCAAGCTCGGTCATCACCACGTTCATGTCGGTGTCGCAGCCGGAGTCTTCCAGGTAGTCGAGATCGAGCACCGGCATGCCCTGGTAGACGCCGACCGAGATCGCGGCCACGAAGTGCTTCACCGGCACGGCTGCCAGGACGCCCTGCGCCACCAGCTTGTTGAACGCGTCATATGCCGCGACCATCGCGCCGGTGATCGAGGCGGTGCGGGTGCCGCCGTCGGCCTGGATCACGTCGCAGTCCAGGTGCAGGGTGCGCTCCCCGAAGGCTTCGAGGTCGAAGGCGGCGCGCAGCGAGCGGCCGATCAGGCGCTGGATTTCCTGGGTGCGGCCGGACTGCTTGCCGCGCGCGGCCTCGCGGTCCATGCGGCTGTGGGTCGAACGCGGCAGCATGCCGTATTCGGCGGTCAGCCAGCCCTGCCCCTTCCCTTTCAGGAAGCCCGGCACCTTCTCTTCGATGCTGGCGGTGCAGATCACCCTGGTGTCGCCGCATTCGATCAGCACCGAACCTTCGGCGTGCTTGGTGTACTGGCGGGTGATGCGGATGTCGCGCAGCTGGTCGACGGCGCGGCCGCTCGGGCGGGTTGCATGAGTCATGGTGAACCTCGGTTTATTTGAGTAATTGGGATGACTTCTCGATCGCCTGGTTGATCTCGGCGATCGCCTTTTCGATCGCGTCCTCGTCGAAGGGATCGAGTTCCAGCGCCGGGTCGGCAAGGGCCACGGCGCCGGCAATGGTGCTGCCGACCTGGTCGTCTGCCAGCATCTGGGTCGAGATCACGTTCGGCAGGTTCGCATCGGCATTGTCCGCGCCCTGCCAGCGGATCGCCAGCGCGGTCGTGTTGTCGCCGCGCGCGCCACCGCGCGCCACGGCAGTCGCCACCAGCTCGGGTACCGCCTGCACCACGGACATCGCGGCCAGCTTGCGCACGATGTCGATGTCGGGCACGGTCGACCACAGGCCGTCCGAGCACAGCAGCAGCACGTCGCCCGTCTGCAGCCCGGCCTGGCGCGACAGCTCGATGCGCGGCGGCGTCTGCGCGCCCAGGCAGTTGTAGAGCTTGTTGCGGTCAGGATGGCTGGCCGCGTCCACCGGGGCGATCTTGTCTTTCTCGACCAGGTATTCGAGGTGCGAGTGGTCGCGCGTGCGCGCCAGCACCTGTTCGCCGCGCAGCCAGTACAGGCGCGAGTCGCCGCAATGCGCCCACAGCGCGCAGTTGTGCTGTACCAGGCAGACCACCACCGTGGTGCGCGGGGTGTCGGGCAGCTTGTGGCGCGCCGCGTAGGCATGGATGTCGCGGTGCGCCTGCGTCAGGGCCTCTTCCAGGAAGCGCTCGGGCTTCTTGACGACGGGACGCGCCTGCATCTGGAACATCATCGACAGGGTCTGCATCGCGATGGTCGCCGCGATCTCGCCGTGCAGGTGGCCGCCCATGCCGTCGGCCAGCACCAGCAGCAGGGCGTCGCGCGTGAAGCAGTAGCCCATGCGGTCCTGGTTGACGCGGCGCGCGCCGATGTGGCTTTGCTGGTAGACGGAAAACTGCATGTTGTTCCCTTATTCGGTGCTGCCGATCTTCGTGCGCCCGAGCCCCCCGAGGCGTCCGAACAGGCCGCGCAAGCCGCCGGCCGCAAGCACGGGCGCTGGTGGAACTTCCTCCGCGATCGGCCGGGCCGGCGCCGCCTGCAGCACCTTCTGCACTTCGAACACGCTGCGCGGACGCGCCATCGGGTCGAGTGCCAGGCAGGCGCGCACCACCTTGACCAGTTCCGGAGAATAGGTGGTGCTCACGCGCTCGAACTGGGCCGGCAGCTTGTCTTCGCTTCTGCGCGCATCGGCCGCCTGCGGCGGCGCGCCGCCCATGCAGGCGAACAGCGCCGCGCCGATGCTGTAGATATCCGACCAGGGCCCGAGCGGCGTCCCCTTGGTGTAGAGCTCGGGCGGCGCGAAGCCCGGCGTGTACATCGGCGCCAGCATGGGCAGGTCCTTGTTGATGGCCTGGCGCGCGGCGCCGAAGTCGAGCAGGATCGGCGAGCAGTCGCTGCGCAGGTAGATGTTGGCCGGTTTCAGGTCCAGGTGCAGCAGCTTGTTGGCATGGACTTCGCGCAGGCCATGGCAGACGCCGTTGAAGACCTTGCGGATGAAGGCTTCGTTCAGGCGGCTGCCCTTGCCCATCACGCGCGCGATGTGTTCCTGCAGCGAGTGGCCCGATTCGTAGGCCATCACCATGTAGACCGTCTCGTTGGCGCGGAAGAAGTTCAGGATGCGCACCACGTTCGGATGAACGATGCGGGCCAGCGCCCTGCCCTCCTCGAAGAAACACTTCAGGCCGATACGAAACAGCGGCTGGTTGGGCTTGGCGACCGTGGGCGCGAGTTCGCCCGGCTGGCGCAGTGCGAGCGCGCTCGGCAGGTACTCCTTGATGGCCACCGCATTGCCTTCGGCATCATGTGCAAGATAGACAATACTGAACCCGCCAGACGCGATTTTCTTTACAATGCGATATCCGGCAATCTCCAGCCCATCCGGCAAGGGTGCGTTATTTTGTGCGGCCATACTGAAGAGTTCCTTGCATAACACGGCGATTGTGTGGATAAATGTCGGCTTTGTAAAGAATAAAGAGCTTCCAGCAAAAACCTCAGCGCCTGGCGCATCGCTGCAGACAAATCGTCAATACAGCGAGACGAATGCAAGGACGCGATGGGGTTTTACGGACACTCTACAAACCGGGGACTCCATTGAGCATTTCAAGCATGACAGGTTATGCGGTCGCCACCAGCGAAGGCGCTGCCGGCACCCTCACGATCGAGATCAAGAGCGTCAATTCGCGCTTCCTCGATCTTCAGTTCCGCATCAACGACGAGCTGCGCGCGCTGGAACCGGACCTGCGCGCCGCGATCATGGCCGCCATCACCCGCGGCAAGGTCGAAGCCCGCCTGTCGTTCGGGCGCAAGGCCGCCGGCGGCACCCAGGCGCTGAACCACGAACTGCTGGCCGACCTGGCGCGGCTGCAGGGCGAGGTCACGCGCCACTTCGTGTCGGCGCCCCTGATGTCGGTGGCCGAGCTGCTGCGCTGGCCCGGCGTGATCGAGGAGTCGCACGTCGGCCAGGAGTCGCTGCAGGCGGACGTGGCCGCCCTCACCGCGAAGACGATTGCCGCGTTCGTGGAAAGCCGCAAGCGCGAGGGCGCGGCGCTGGAAGCGATGCTGCTCTCGCGCATCGATGCGATGGAAGCGATCGTCAAGCGCATCACCCCGCTCATCCCGCAGGTGATCGCGCAGTTCCAGCAAAAGGCGGTCGAGCGCATGCAGGACGCGCTGGGCCTTGCCGGCCACGGCAATCCATCGGTCTTGAGCCGCCAGGAAGTCTTCGAGCGCATCCGCCAGGAAGTGACGCTGTACGGCATCCGCATCGACGTCTCGGAAGAGCTGTCGCGCCTGTCGGCCCACCTCGCCGAGACCCGCCACATCCTGAAAAAGGGCGGCCAGGTCGGCAAGCGCCTGGACTTCATGATGCAGGAGCTGAACCGCGAAGCGAACACGCTCGGCGCCAAGGCCTCGGTGAAGGAGCTGGCGGACGCGTCGATGGAGCTGAAGCTGCTCATCGAGCAGATGCGCGAGCAGGTGCAGAACCTGGAGTAAATACAATGCAAATGGCGGCGCGATGATGTCGCAGCCGCCTGGACGCGTGGACGGCGGAGCCGTCCACCCTACTGGTATATCGGATACGTTTCCGTCAAACCCGTAGGGTGGACGGCTTTGCCGTCCACGCGTTCAGCTATATCATGAACAATCGCGGCAACAAACGCCGCCACCAAGAACACAGAATCAAAGGAATACACCATGCTCACCACCGCTTTCTCCGGCAGCCTGTTCGTCGTCGCCGCGCCTTCCGGCGCCGGCAAGTCGACCCTGGTCAACGCGCTGCTGGCGCAGGAGCCGGGCATCAAGCTGTCGATCTCGACCACCACGCGTCCGCCGCGCCCGGGCGAACAGGACGGCCGCGAATACCACTTCACCACCGCCGAGGACTTCGTGGCGCGCGCCGAACGCGGCGAGTTCCTCGAATGGGCCGAAGTGCACGGCAATTACTACGGCACCAGCCGCCTGACCGTGGAAAAGGAAATGAAGACCGGCACCGATATCCTGCTGGAAATCGACTGGCAGGGCGCGCGCCAGGTGAAGAAGCAGTTCCCGGACGCGGCCGGCATCTTCATCCTGCCGCCGTCGATCGCGGCCCTGGAAGAACGCCTGCACAAGCGCGGCACCGACGAACCGCACATCATCACGCGCCGCCTGCTGGCTGCCGGGGGTGAGATCGCTCACGCTCCGGAGTTCGAATATGCTATCATCAACGAAGAGTTCAACGTCGCCCTGGCCGAGCTGCGGGCGATTGTCCAAGCGACACGTTGCCGCTTCGCCCAACAGGCCGCCCGCAACGCCTCGCTGTTTGCCCAGCTGGGAATCCACGCACTGCAACAACCGTAATGTCTGCCGCGTCGTCCGCGCCGCTGCACCTATCCATTTTTGGAGTTAAAACATGGCCCGCATCACCATCGAAGATTGCCTGAAAAACGTCCCGAACCGCTTCCAGCTGACCCTGGCCGCCACCTACCGTGCGCGCCAGCTGCTGCAGGGCCACACCCCGAAAGTCGAAGCCAAGGACAAGCCGACCGTCGTCGCGCTGCGCGAAATCGCCGCCGGTAAAGTCGGCCTGGAAATGCTGAAAAAGGTTCCGATGTAAGGACAGGGCGAGGCCCTCGGGGTCTGCTGAAAACGCACTCAAAATCGTCGGCCCGTAATTCTGTTATTCTGTCACCACACTGCGGCTGATCGACATAGCGTATGAACCTGTCTACCCCGGATTCGACTCATTCAGGCAATACCCCCGCCCGGGCCAAGCGCCCGGGCAGGCCGCAAGAAACCGCCGAGCCCACGGCCATCGGCGTTGCATCGGTCACGCAGCTGATCGATAAACTCTCCGACTACCTCACCCCCGTCGAGCTGAAAAAGGTCAAGGAAGCCTACCGCTTCTCGGACGAGATGCATCTCGGCCAGGTGCGCAAGTCGGGCGAACCCTATATCTCGCACCCGATCGCGGTGGCCGAGATCTGCGCCGAGTGGAAGCTCGACGCCCAGGCCATCATGGCCGCCCTGCTGCACGACGTCATCGAAGACCAGGACGTCAAGAAGGAAGAGCTGCTCGAGCGCTTCGGCCCCCAGGTCGCGAACCTGGTCGACGGCCTGTCCAAGCTGGAGAAGATCGAGTTCCAGAGCCTGGTCGAAGCGCAGGCGGAAAACTTCCGCAAGATGCTGCTGGCCATGGCCTCGGACGTGCGTGTGATCCTCATCAAGCTGGCCGACCGCCTGCACAACATGCGCACGCTGGGCGTGATGGCCCCGGCCAAGAAGCGCCGCATCGCCGGCGAGACGATGGAAGTGTATGTGCCGATCGCGCACCGCCTCGGCCTGAACAACATCTACCGCGAACTGCAGGACCTGGCCTTCTCGCACCTCTACCCGCTGCGCTACCGCACGCTGTCGAAAGCGGTGAAGGCGGCACGCGGCAACCGCCGTGAAGTGGTCAAGAAGATCCTCGAGGCAGTCAAGCAGACGCTGGCCATGGCCGGCATCCATGCCGAAGTCTACGGCCGCGAAAAGACCCTGTTCGGCATCTATAAAAAGATGCGCAACAAGCACCTGTCGTTCTCGCAGGTGCTCGATGTGTATGGCTTCCGCATCGTGGTCGACAGCATCCCGAACTGTTACGTGGCGCTCGGCACCCTGCACGGGCTCTACAAGCCGATGCCCGGCAAGTTCAAGGATTACATCGCGATCCGCAAGATCAACGGCTACCAGTCGCTGCACACCACCCTGATCGGCCCCTACGGCACCCCGGTCGAATTCCAGATCCGCACCCAGGACATGCACCGCACCGCGGAAAGCGGCGTGGCGGCGCACTGGCTGTACAAGACCGGCGACCAGAACATGTCGGACCTGCAGCAGCGCACCCACGCCTGGCTGCAGTCCCTGCTCGACATCCAGCAGCAGACCGGCGACTCGGCCGAGTTCCTCGAGCACGTGAAGGTCGACCTGTTCCCGGACTCGGTCTATGTCTTCACGCCGAAGTCGAAGATCATCGCCCTGCCGCGCGGCGCCACGGCGCTCGACTTCGCCTACTCGATCCACACCGGTATCGGCGACCACTGCGTGGCCGTCAAGATCAACAACGAGACCCAGCCGCTGCGCACCGAGCTGCACAACGGCGACATCGTCGAGATCGTCACCGACCCGGGTTCGCGCCCGAGCCCCACCTGGCTCAGCTATGTCCGCACCGGCAAGGCGCGCTCGGCGATCCGCCACCACCTGCGCACGGTGAACGTCAACGAATCGGTCGAGCTGGGCCAGGAACTGCTGGCCCAGGCGCTGGCCGCGCGCGGCATCAAGCCCGAGCTGCCGGCCAGCACCATCGACAAGCTGCTGGCCGAGTCCTCGGCCAAGTCGATGGACGAGCTGTACGCCGACATCGGCATCGGCAAGCGCATGCCGGCGCTGGTGGCGCGCCACATCTTCGGCCTGATGGAAGGCGAAGCCGACGTGCTGCCGTCCAGCGCGCCGCTCGCCGGCGACATCGACCCGGTCACGATCTACGGAAGCGAAGGCGTGTCGGTACAGCTGGCGCCCTGCTGCCTGCCGATCCCGGGCGACCAGATCGCCGGCCAGCTGCGACGCGACCAGGGCCTGGTGGTGCACACGGCCGACTGCCTGCCGGCCAAGCGCCTGCGCGCCAAGGAACCGGACCGCTGGATCGCCGTGCAATGGGGCGAAGAGCTGAACCGCCGCTTCGACTGCCGCATCCGCCTGCTGATCAACAACGAGAAGGGCATCCTCGCGCGCGTGGCGGCCGAGATCGGCGAATCGGACGGCAACATCACCTACGTCGGCATGGACGAGGACGACGAGAACATGATGACCCAGCTGCGCTTCACCATCCAGGTGAAGGACCGCGTGCACCTGGCCCACCTGATCCGCAACCTGCGGCGCGTGGCGGGCGTCAACCGCGTGGAGCGCGAGCGGGCCTGACGCCGCGTCACGGCACCGCACGGCAAGGACGAACAGCCCACCTCGCGTGGGCTTTTTTTGGTCCGCGCAGTAGTCGTAGGGCGGGCACCCCGTGCCCACGCGTTACGCACGTGGCCGGCAGTCACATGCGGCGACATTTCGCCCGCAAAGTGTGCAATGGAAGCGGGCCAGGATTGACCTTAGCGGGCGAAAAATTCCTGCCAGCAGACGAAGGAGGTGCACGTAACGCGTGGGCACGGAGTGCCCACCCTACGATGCCTGCCCGAACCAAGCTATTTCCAGCTTAACTGAACGGCATTACCACCTCGCGTGGCTTTTTTTGGTCCGCGCAGGGCCGGCGCCCTCCCCGCCAGGCGCGCGCCGCCAATCGTACCCGGCAGCGCCATGCCCGAGTGGTAAACTTGGCAAGACAGAGGAAGCGGAACGGCGCAGGCGCTTGCGCGCCTTCCGTACGCCGGTTCCCTGCACGCCTCCCCTCGGGTGGCCATCGTCAACTGGCGGGGCAGCGCCCCGCCCGTCCCGCTTCGCCGGGACCGTCAAGGAATGCCAATCGATGACTGACCCTGTGCTGCCGGACGTTTCCGGTCCCGCTTCCGCTCCTCCTTCCCGGCCGAGAATCCAGGTCAACCCGCCTGTCTTCTTCATCTCGGCCGCGCTCATCCTCGCCTTCGCGCTGTTCGGCGCCCTGTTCCCGAAGCGCGCCGGCAGCCTGTTCGCCATGCTGCAGGCCGGCATCGTGCGCGATTTCGGCTGGTTTTATATCGTGGCCGTCGCCGCCTTCCTGATCTTCGTGCTCTTCCTCATGATCAGCCGCTACGGCGACGTCAAGCTCGGGCCGGACGAGAGCGAACCCGAATACAGCTACCTGTCCTGGTTCGCCATGCTGTTCAGTGCCGGCATGGGCATCGGCCTGCTGTTCTTCGGCGTGGCCGAGCCGATCCAGCATTATGCGCAGCCGCCCGTGGGCGAAGGGCGCAACATCGAATCGGCGCGCCAGGCGATGGTCCTGACCTTCTTCCACTGGGGCGTGCACGCCTGGGCGATCTACATCGTGGTCGGGCTGGCGCTGGCCTATTTCGCGTTCCGGCGCGGCCTGCCGCTTACCTTGCGCTCGGGCCTGTTCCCGCTGATCGGCAAGAAGATCCACGGCCCGATCGGCCACGCCATCGACATCTTCGCGGTGCTCGGCACCATGTTCGGTGTCGCCACCTCGCTGGGTTTTGGCGTGCTGCAGGTGAATGCCGGCTTCTCCCACCTGTTCGGCCTGCCCGTCAACACCACGGTCCAGGTCGTGCTGATCGTCGTCATCACCGGCATGGCGACCCTGTCGGCCGGTTCGGGGCTCGACAAGGGCGTGAAAATCCTGTCGGAGCTGAACATCCTCCTGGCGATCGCGCTGCTCGTTTTCGTGCTGGCCGTCGGGTCGACCGTCTTCCTGCTCGAGGCCTTCGTCCAGAATGTCGGCACCTACCTGAGCGCCGTCGTGTCGCGCACCTTCCGGATGTACGCCTACGAGCCCAACGCCTGGCTGGGCGACTGGACGCTGTTCTACTGGGGCTGGTGGATCTCCTGGTCGCCATTCGTCGGCATGTTCATCGCGCGGATTTCGCGCGGGCGCACCATCCGCGAATTCGTCGTCGGCGTGCTGCTGGTGCCGGTGCTGTTCACTTTCCTGTGGATGACCGTGTTCGGCAATACGGCCATCGCGCTCGACCTCTCCGGCGCCGCGCCGATCGTGCAGACGGTCGCCGACAACATGCCGGTGGCGCTGTTCACAGTGCTGGAGCAGTTGCCCTTCTCGGTAATCGCCTCCGGACTCGCGACCCTGCTCGTGATCACCTTCTTCGTGACCTCGGCCGACTCCGGCGCGCTGGTGATCGACATGATCACCTCCGGCGCGGCCCCCAATCCGCCAGTATGGCAGCGCATCTTCTGGGCCGTCTGCGCCGGTGTCGTGGCCGCCGTGCTGCTGCTGGCCGGGGGGCTGGAAGCGCTCCAGACCGCCGCGCTCGCCAGCGCCCTGCCCTTCGCCGTCGTGATGCTGTTCATCTGCTACGGCCTGCTGCGCGCCCTGCAGACGGAGTCGAAAGGCTCCTCGATGGACCTGTCGATCGCAGCAGATGCGCCGCCGGACACCGACGGCCTGAGCTGGCAGCAGCGCCTGGCCAGCATCACGCACTTCTACGACAGGAAGGAGATCACGGCCTTCCTCGACGACACCGCGCGTCCGGCGCTGGAGGCGGTCGCCGAACAGATGCGGGAGAACGGCTTCCAGCCCGAGTCGCGGCAACAGGACGACCGGCTCGACCTGGACGTGCCGCACGGCGACCGCGGACTGTTCCGCTACACCATCCGCGTACGGAGCTTCCGCTCGCCCAGCTTCGCCTGGGCCGAGACCAGGGGCAGGGACCCGGAGCGCCGGCACTACCGGGTCATGGCCAACAGCTCCGAGGGCGACCAGCCGCACGACGTGACCGGCTACACGCGCGAACAGCTGATCAACGACCTCGTGAACCGCTACGCCCGCTTCCGCCATGCGCGGCGGATTCCCTGAGTCCCTGGCCGAAGCGGCGACGCAGCACCCGGTGACGGTGCCGGAACAGCAATTGCACGAACCAGGCGACGAGCGGCCGCGGCATCAAACCTTGCCAAAGGCCAGCCCCAGGATACGGTCGAACGCATCGCAGGCCCCGGCGCAGGCCTCGGCAAGCTCTTCCTCGCTGCGCACCTCGGCGCGCAACGCTCCCATGAAGGCGCGCCAGCGCGGCCCCGGGCCCTCTACGCCGGCGCCGCGCAGGTAGCGCAGCGGATGCGGGGCAAGCTGGCCGGCGAGGCGCTTGTAGAGCACGGCGCCGCCCAGCTGAGAGCCCTCGACCACGTAGGCCACGCCCCAGCGGTAGGCGGCGCTGGCGCCGTCCGGCCAGGCGGTATGCGCGGCGACCGGCGGCGTGGCCTGGCCCGCCAGCGCGGGATCGGCCAGGTCGGCCTCGATGAGGGCGAGATGGGGGGCGGCCGGGAGGCCGGACGGTCCTTGCGGACCATTGTCGAAGCCCGCCAGCCAGTCTTGCAGCGGCGCCAGCCAGGCGCGCAGCAACTGCAGGTGGGCGGAATAGTCGGCCAAGGTGGCGTCGGGTGCGGACAGCGGCAGGCCGCTGTCGAGGCGTTCGTGGCGCGCGGCCGTGGCCTGCCGCAGCGCGGCCAGGACGTCGGACTCGCGTGCGGTGTCGTGGATTTGGTTCATGAAGGGCCGGGACGCGCCAAATCATGCATCTTACCAGCCAGGGGCCATCCCGTCTGGCGCGCCCGACAAAAACCGGGGCGTTGCAACGCCCCTTCGGAATCCTGCCCTGCAGGCCTTGCCGGACACTCAGTCCGTGACCGGCTCCGGATACTCCACGCTCAGGATTTCCAGCTCGTCGACGCCCTGCGGCGTCTGCAGCGTGACGACATCGCCCTCGCGCGCCTTGGTCAGCGCGCGCGCCACCGGCGAAACCCAGCTGATGCGCCCGCGCAGCGGGTCGAGCTCGTCGACGCCGACGATGGTCACCGTGTGCTCCTCGCCGGCCGTATTCAAATAAGTAACAGTAGCGCCAAAAAAGACTTGATCGTTTCCATAATGGACACTCGGATCGACGACGAAGGCCGAATCCATGCGCTTGGTGAGGAAACGGATGCGGCGGTCGATCTCGCGCAGGCGGCGCTTGCCGTAGATGTAGTCGCCGTTCTCCGAGCGGTCGCCGTTCGAGGCGGCCCAGTGCACGACGCGCACGACCTCGGGCCGCTCGACGTCGATCAGCTGCAGCAGCTCGTCCTTGATGGCTTTATAGCCGGCAGGGGTGATGTAGTTCTTGGCGCCGGCGGGAATCGCCTGCGCCAGCGCGACGGCTTCGTCGTCGTCGTCGTTGTCGGACTCTTTTACAAATGCCTTATTCATAAGTCTTATTGTAATGCCATGGCGCCGGAAGCGCCGCAGGTTTGCCTGCGGGTTTATCGTATGATGACGGGAATGAAAGCCACCTCCGCTTCCCGCCGAACGCTGCTCGCGCCCCTGCTCCACCTGGCCGCGCTGCTGCTCCTGCTCGAGGAATGGCTGTGGCGCCTGGGCAGCCGCTGCGCCGCCGGGCTGGCCGACTGGCCGCCGCTGGCCTGGCTGGAAAACCGGGTGCGCCGCCTGCCGCCCTATCCAGCGCTGCTGGTCTTCGCCCTGCCCGGCCTGATGCTGTTGCCGGTCAAGCTGCTGGCCCTGCTGGCGATCGCCCACGGCCACCCGCTATGGGGGGTGGCCACCTTCGTCATCGCCAAGCTCGGCGGTGCCGTGGTGGTGGCGCGGCTCTACGTGCTGACCCTGCCGGCCTTGCTGGCGCTGGCCTGGTTTGCACGGTGGCACAATCGCTTCATCATGTTCAAGGACCATCTCATCGATCGCCTGCGCGCCAGCCCCGCCTGGCGCCGCGTGCGCCGCAGCGTGTCCGGCATGCAGAGCGCGCTGCGCCGCACCCTGCGCCGCCTGCGGCGCCAGCTGCGGCCGTCGGTGCCTTTCGGCAGCCGCCATGCCACCCGCACCGCGCGCGCCCTGCGCCGCTTCGTCTCGCTGTGGCGGCGCCGCCGCAAAACCACGGAAGCCGAACGCCCATGAACACCGCCGAGCTTTCCCTTGCCGCCCCGATGCAGGCGGCCGCCTCCGAGATCTACCTGATCGACCCCGCCACCCTGGCCCTGGTCGACCTGAACGATTGCGCCCGCCAGAACCTCGGCTACGACGGGGCCGCGCTGCGCGGGATGGACATCGTGCGGGTCGCACCGGACCTGGACGGCGCCGCGCTCGCCGACCTGCTTGCCGGGCTGGGCGATGAGATCGGCGAACAGCGCTGCCTGCGCACCCGCCTGCGCCGCGCCGACGGCAGCACCTATCCCGCCAAGCTGAGTTTCCTGCGCATCCAGCGCGACGGCCGCGCGCTGCTGCTGGCGATCGGCGACGACCTCTCGCTCGAACAGGCTGCGAGCGCCGCGCTGGCCCAGTACCAGGCCCGCTTCAACGCCATCGTCAACCATACGCCCGGGCTGGTCTACCAGTTCGTGCTCGGCGCCGACGGTCGCCACGCCTTTCCCTATTTGAGCGAGGGCTGCGCCGCCCTGCTCGGCGTGCAGCCGGCGGCGCTGCAGGCCGATCCCGACCTGTTCCTGCGCCTGGTCCTGCCGGAAGACCGCAAGGGCTACCTGGAGGCCATGGCGGTGTCGAAAGCCAGCCTGTCGGCCTGGAACTGGGAGGGCCGGATCTGGATCGATGCCTGGAAGGACGTCAAGTGGATCAACCTGCGCGCCACGCCCCATCCCGCTCCCGGGGGCGCGGTGCAGTGGGACGGCATCATGACCAACATTACAGAGAGCAAGAACGAACAGCAGGAAGTACTGCGCTCGCGCGCGCGGCTGGCCGAACTGACCGACCACATCGAGCAGGTGAAGGAACAGGAGCGCGCCCGCATCGCACGCGAAATCCACGACGACCTGGGCGGCAACCTCACCGCCATCAAGATGGCGCTCGCCATGCTCAGCGCGCGCCTGCCCGACGACCAGCCAGGGCTGCTCGAAAAGGCCGGCTACCTCGACGACCTGGTCGACCGCACGATCGAGGCGGTGCACCGCATCTCGCTCGACCTGCGGCCTTCCACGCTGGATCTCGGCATCGTTGCCGCGCTCGAGTGGCAGGCGCGCGAGTTCGAGAAACAGATGGGCATTGCCTGCATCTTTCACGGCGTCGAGCGTGCGCTCGATCTCGAGCGCGAACTCGATCCCGACCATGCGGCGGCGCTGTTCCGCATCTTCCAGGAAGCGCTCACGAATGTGGCCAAGCATGCCGGCGCGACCCGGGTGACGGTCACGCTGCGGCGCCAGCGCCAGCACCTGACGCTTGCCATCTGCGACAACGGGCGCGGCATCGCGCCGGCCGACCGCCTCAAGCCGCACTCCTTCGGACTGCGCGGCATGAGCGAGCGGGCGCGGGCCCTGGGCGGCACCTTGACCTTGTCGCCGGCGCCCGGAGGTGGCACGATGGTGACCATCAAGATCAGGCTGACCCCGGTGGCCGCGCGCAGCGACACCAGAAGTAGCGCAAGAAGCGAAGCAAGATTCGACAACAGGTAACAATGACCGACAAAGCAACCATCCGCGTTTTCATTGCCGACGACCACGCCATCGTGCGCGAAGGCCTGAAGCAGATCCTGGCCGAGCAGCGCGACATCATCGTCGCCGGCGAGGCCGAGAACGGGCTCGACGCCATCAAGCTGTTTCGCAAGTCGCGCTGCCATGTGATGCTGCTCGACATCTCCCTGCCCGACCGCAACGGCATCGAAGTCCTCAAGCAGATCAAGGCGGAACGCCCTGAACTGGCGGTGCTGATGCTGTCGATGCACCGCGAGGACCAGTACGCGATCCGCGCCCTGAAGGCGGGCGCGGCCGGTTATCTCACCAAGCAGAGCGCGCCGCGCGAACTGGTCACCGCGATCCGCCAGGTCGCTGCCGGACAGAAGTACGTCAGCGCCACCCTGGCCCAGGCGCTGGCGGCCCAGGTCGGGGCGGACCACGAGGCGCCGGTGCACGACAGCCTGTCCGACCGCGAGTTCCAGACCCTGACCATGATCGCCTCCGGCAAGACAGTCAGCGAGATCGCGCGCGAACTGTCGCTGTCGGTCAAGACGATCAGCGAATACCGGGCACGCCTGCTGGCCAAGATGAAGCTCAAGACCAGCGCCGAACTGACTTCCTACGCGATCCGCAACCAGCTTGTTGAGTAATCGACATTAGCATTGCTGCTAAGTAAGATGCTTTTTGGCTTCTTTTCCCGAGATGACGAAAAGAAAACCTGCTTATCATTGCGATATACTAAGTAAATACTAGCTGCACATGTCCAACTCGCCCACAACCCAGCCCCCCGTCGAGATCGCCCGGGAGGCCTTCCGCCGCTTGGCGACGCGGCGCATCGCGCCCACGCCCGACGCCTACCGCGACATCTACAACGAGATCGCCGGCATCCCGAAGGCGGTCGTGCCCCCCCTCCCCCTGACCGGACCGGCCCCGGAAGAAGTGCTGGGCGGTTTCGCTGTCCAGTTGACCGAGACCCCGGGCGAGCTGGCCGAGTACGGGCGCCGCCTGAACCACGCGGTCAAGGGACGCAACTGGGAGGCCTATGCGCGCACGCTGTCGCAGCTGGTCGACAGGCACCTGCGGCGCGGCATTCCACCCGGCATCACCTACGGCATGGAGAGCAAGGACGCCATCGTGCTGCGCGAACTGCTCAGCCGCACGCTGGCCTTCGCGCTGGCCTCGCTGCTGTCGGCCAGTCCGGCGCTGGCGGGCGAAGCCGAATCGCTCGGCGCGGCGGTAAAAATCACCCACAGCGAGGCGGCATTGCAGGAAATCGCGGCGCGCCTGAAGGAACTGTGCTTCCGGATCGAACTGCACACCGGCGACGCGGCCGAGCAGCAGGAACTGCTGCTGCGCCTGTTCAAGCTGCTGCTGGAAAACGTCAGCGAACTACTGGACGACGACAGCTGGATGCGCGGCCAGATCGCCGCCGTGCAGGAACTGATCGCCGGTCCCATCGATGCGCGCGCGCTGGAAGACGCCACGCGCAGCCTGAAGGACGTGATCTACAAGCAGGGCCAGCTCAGGCACGGGTTGTCGGACGTGAAGGCCACCGTCAAGAACATGATGATGACCTTCATCGACCGCCTCGGTTCGGTGGCGGCATCGACCGGCGATTTCCACGAGAAGCTGGGCGGATTTTCCGAGCGCATCCGCCACGCCACCGACATCACGGAACTGAACGAAGTGCTCGACGCCGTGCTGCGCGAGACCCGCCAGGCCCAGGAAGAAGCGCTGGCCTCGCGCGACCGCATGCTGGCCGCGCACCGCGAGGTTCAGGAGGCGGAAGGCCGCATCCGGGAACTGGAAGCGAAGCTGCAGCACATGAGCGAACTGGTGCGCGAGGACCAGCTCACCGGGACGCTCAACCGGCGCGGCCTGGACGACGTGTTCGAGCGCGAGAGCGCACGCGCCGACCGCCGCGGCACGCCGCTGTGCGTGGCCCTGCTCGACCTCGACAACTTCAAGAAGCTCAACGATACCTATGGCCACCTGGCCGGCGACAACGCCTTGCGCCACCTGGCGAAAGTCGTGAAAAGCGCGCTGCGTTCGATCGACGTGATCGCGCGCTACGGCGGCGAGGAATTCATGATCATGCTGCCGGAAACCCCGGTCGAGGCCGCCGTGCACACCATGGTGCGCCTGCAGCGCGAACTCACCAGGCACTTCTTTTTGCACGACAACGAAAAGCTGTTGATCACTTTCTCGGCCGGCGTCGCACTGCGCCTGCCCAACGAAGACCAGGCCGCGCTGCTGGCGCGCGTCGACCGGGCCATGTACCAGGCCAAGCAGAGCGGAAAGAACCGGGTGGTGGTGGCGGATTGAATCCGCCCTGCGCTCAGCCCTGCGCCAGGCGACGGTAGGGAGCGGCGCGCTCGGCCTCGCCCAGGCTCTCGTAGAGCACGGCCAGGTTATGCGCCGCCAGGTGCGAGCCGCGCCCGCTGACCGCGCCTTCCAGCTGCGGCTGCTCGCCGATTTCCAGGCAGCGCAGGAAGCTCGCTTCCACCATTGGCAGCAATTCTTCCATCGCGCCTGGGTTGAGGGCGGCCCAGTCCAGCAACAGATCACCGAGGGCGAAATAATAGTCGGGCGAGTCGTGCCAGTTGGCCATCTCCTGGTCCGCCAGCGCGATCGCTTCCTCGTGCAATTGCGCCTTCTTCAGGGAATAGATACTGCGCACGACCAGGTCATGACGAAACGGCGCCTCCTGAGCCGCCAGCGCAAGCGCAGCGCGGTAGCGCGGCACGGCCTGTTCGAAGTCGGCTTCGACCTCGTGGTTCTTGCCGATCTGGTACAGCAAATAGGCGTCCTGCGGCGCCTCTTCCAGTGCGCGCATCAGCAGCGCTTCGTTGCGCCCGCGCTTGCGGGCCAGTTGCTGCTGCAGGTAGCCGTCATGGCGCACTGCCAACGCCAGGCGCTGGCGCGGCAGGCCGGACACCGGCTGCTCGTGGATGCGTCCGGCATAGTGCACGCCGCGCGGCAGCAGGCGGGCTATCCAGGAGGTGCTGTGCGCGATCCGGCCCTGCAGCTCGAACGCACTGGCCACGGGTAACAGGCCCAGCAGCGGCGGGCCGGCCAGCACCGCGTCGAGCGCGGCGCGATCGGCCGACTCCAGCCACTCGTCGGCGTCGAGCACCAGGTTCCAGGCACAGGAAGACAGGGCCAGCGCCGCGTTGCGGGCGGCGGCGAAGTCGTCGCACCAGGCGAATTCGTGCACTTGCGCGCCGCAATCGCGTGCGATGGCCGCCGTCGCGTCGCGCGAACCGGTGTCCAGGACGATCATCTCGTCGACCAGGGAACGGGCAGACTCCAGGCAGCGTGCAATGCAGTGGGCCTCGTCGCGCGCAATCACCACCAACGCCAGTTGCTTCATATGCAATCTCCTTGTGTGCCCGCAACACCGAGCGAATGGAGGGAAATTATACGCGCCGGCATGTCGCCGATGCCATCCTCACACCCTGGCTGGATCCGCGGGTCATGGCCTCAACGGAATGGGTGCGAAAAAAAAAGAAAAATTTTTCGTTCTCACGCTCAACTTTTTCGAGAGGCGTCCGTTACCAGTTTCAGCAGCGGGTTGAACAGCTCGGAACAGTGAGGCAAACCTGCGTGAACCGCGGCATGTCGCCCAACCATATCAGCAAGACTGGAGAAACAGATGGCTAACGTCATTAATACCAATATTTCCTCGCTCAACGCACAGCGTAACCTGTCGACCTCGCAATCTTCGCTGGCAACCTCCCTGCAGCGCCTGTCGACCGGCCTGCGCATCAACAGCGCCAAGGACGACGCCGCCGGCCAGGCGATCTCGACCCGCATGACGGCCCAGATCAACGGCATGCAGCAGGCCAGCCGCAACGCCAACGATGGCATCTCGATGTCGCAGACCGCCGAAGGCGCGATGGGCTCGATCAACGACATCCTGCTGCGCATGCGCGACCTGTCGGTCCAGGCCTCGAACGGCACCAACGGCACCGCCGAACGCGCCACGATCCAGAACGAAGTCGACCAGCTGTACCAGGAAATCGACCGTATCTCGGGCGATTCCAACTTCAACGGCATCAAGCTGCTGGACGGCTCGGCCAAGAGCAACAGCTTCCAGGTGGGCGCGAACGCCGGCCAGACCATCTCGTTCTCGATCGGCGAAGTGTCGACCAAGTCGATGAACCTGGCCAGCAGTGTGGGTTCACCGGGAGAACTGAACAGCGCACGCATCAACAGTGCGGCAGGACTCACGAACTCATCCCTGAGCATCAATGGCACCTCAATTACGTTCAACAGCAACGATGACAACTCGGCTGTTGAATTTGCCGCCGCCATCAACAAGCAGAGCGCAGCGACCGACGTGACCGCGAGCGCAAGCAACGTCGTCAAGGGCTCGAGTGTTGGCACCGGTGTTCTTAATGGCAATACCGACAAGATCACCATTAATGTCCAGAATCAAGATGGTACGATGCCAAGCACGGGCATTGCCATTGCAGCCTCGAAGGACATGAATGAGCTAGTTTCCAACATTAATGCAAAGGTTGGCGGCATCACCGCTTCGCTGGACGAAAAGGGCGCTCTCACGCTGACGAGCGAGAATGGTGCGAAGATCACTATCACTGCTTCCAGCGCAGCGGCTGCTAAGGCGGCCGGCCTCGACGCCGATACGTTCGATGGGTCTAACGGCACTACTGGCAAGGACTATGAAGGTACCCTGAAGCTGACCAGCAACGATGGTTCGCAAATCAAGCTGGGCGGCGATGATCTCCAGCATTTTGGTTTCAACCCAAGCGCCGGTGCAGGGGCGGTAAGCGGCGTCGCGACTGCAAGCACTGTGAGCTCTACCGCTGACAAGGCCCTGGTCAACCTGAATAGCGAACACGGCGCTCTCGACACGACCATCGACAAGGTGAAGATCAATGGTGTTGAGCTCAACCAGGCCGCTTTCGGCAGCGCGTTCACTGCTGGCGAAAAGGCACAAGTCATTAATGCCCTAAGCGACCAGACCGGTGTAACTGCTACTGCCAGCACCGAGGCATACGTTGATCTTAGCGCTGCCACCAGCGCTAGCGACAAAATCGTTATCAACGGTAAAACGTACGCCTTAACTGCCGATGATAGCGGTGCCTCGACGACGGCCGAAAGCGATCTGGCCACGGCAATTCAAAATGCCTTTAAAGCCGGTACCAGCAACGGTATTAACGCTGAAATCGATGCCACGACGGGAAAGCTACACTTAATGTCTGCTACCGGAGCCGACATCGTGATTGGTGGCGACGGCACGACTATTAACAATGGGGCCATAACGGTTTCGATGACGGCCAAGGCAACTGGAACGCTGATTCCAACCTCCGATGGAGCGTCGACTCCGGCGGCAGTGGCAAACACCATAGCCATCCGTGGCACTATCAACCTGTCCAGTGAGAACGGCGAGACGATCAAGTTAGAAGACGGGACCAGTGGTTCTGGCTTGAAAAAACTCGGCCTGGTCGAACAACTCAGCAGTTCAGATCCTTCCCTGGGCGGCAAGATCGACGTTTCGACCGCCAAGGGCGCTCAGGATGCCATCGGCCGCATCGACAAGGCCATCGCCTACGTGTCCGAGCAGCGCGCCAACATGGGTGCGGTGCAGAACCGCCTGAGCACCACCGTCTCGAACCTGTCGACCGCGACCGAGAACGCCAGCGCCGCGCGCAGCCGTATCCAGGACGCCGACTTCGCCACGGAAACGGCCAACATGACCCGCGGCCAGATCCTGCAGCAGGCAGGCACCGCGATGCTGGCCCAGGCCAACTCGCTGCCGAATGGCGTGCTGTCGCTGCTGCGTGGTTAATCCGCCGCTAGCAAGCTGAAGTCCCACGCCCGGCCGGCATCATCGGCCGGGCTTTTTTCTTTACAGGGAACGCTATGGAAATCCGACCAATTGCGAGCAGTCTTGTACCGGGCACGAAAGGCATCGAACGCGAGCTTCCGGCGCCGGCGGCCGGGGCTTCCTCGGTGGCGGACACCGAGGCCGCACGCAAGCACCCCGATGGCCCTCCACCCGCCGAGGCCGAGGTGCAGCAGGCCGTCGAGCGCATCAACCAGTCGCTGCCCGCATCGAATCAGGGCATCGAGTTCGCCGTCGATGCCGACACCGACCGCGTGATTGTCAAGGTCGTGGACCGCGAAACGCGCGAAGTGCTGCGCCAGATGCCCAGCGAGGAAGCACTCGAGATCGCCAAGGCGCTCGAGCGTACCCAGGGCATGCTCATCAAGCTCGAGGTCTGAGCCCACAGCATCGAACGGCATCGAATTGGCCGGTAAAACCACCTCTGTAGCACGCTTTGCCCGGCGTATCGGCACGGTATATTGCCCACTCATTGGAGGACACGCATGACAACCATCAGTTCCGCAGGCATAGGCTCCGGCCTCGATGTCGACAGCCTGGTTACCCAGCTGATGTCCGTCGAGCGCCAGCCGCTGACCCGGCTCGACACCAAGGAGGCCAGCTACCAGGCCAAGCTGTCGGCCTTTGGCACGCTCAAGTCCGCGCTGGCGGCATTCCAGACTGCGGCCAAGGCGCTCAGCACGCCAGCCCAGATGTCGCCGCTCAAGGCCAGCGTCGCCGACGCCGCCATCCTTGGCGCCAGCGCCGGCACGGGCGCGGCGGCCGGCAGCTACGACGTCGAAGTCAAGAACCTGGCCCAGGCCCAGAAGCTGATCACGAATACCGGCTATGCCGCCACCAGCGACAAGGTCGGCGCCGGCACCATCACGATTGCACTGGGCAGCTACGGCAGCGACGGTTTCAAGGCCGACCCTGCCCGGCCGGCGCAAAGCATCACCATCGACAGCAGCAACCAGACCCTTGCCGGGGTGCGTGACGCGATCAACGCGGCCAATGCCGGCGTCACCGCCAGCATCATCAACGACGGCGAAAAGAACTATCTGTCGCTGAGCTCGAAAACCACCGGCGAAGCCAGCGCCATCCAGCTGACCGTGACGCCGCCGAAGCCGGCCGATGGCACGGAAGACCCGGCCGGCACGACCTTGAGCGCCCTGGCCTACAATGGCGCCAGCGACGGCATGCGCGAAACGGTGCCGGCGCGCGACGCCGAGGTCGTGATCGATTCGGTCACCATCAAGAAGCCGACCAACACCATTACCGATGCGATCCAGGGCGTCACCCTGAACCTGAGCAAGACCAGCGCGGAAGGCGTCAGCACCAAGCTCACGCTCACGGCCGACAACGACACCGTGCGCAAGAACATCGAGACCTTCGTCTCCTCGTACAACAGCCTGAGCAAGGCGATGAGCGACGCCACCGCCTTCGACACCGCCACCGGCAAGGGCGCAGTCCTGAACGGCGACAGCACGGTGCGCGCGATCCAGACCCAGCTGCGCGGCATCCTGGGCGGCGCGATCGCCGGCGCAGCGTCCGGCGCCTCGACCTTGCCCGACATTGGCATCACCTCGCAGCGCGATGGCACCCTGGCCATCGACACGGCCAAGCTGAGCGCCGCGCTGAACGACCCGAACAAGAACCTGAGCGCGCTGTTTTCGACCAGCGGCACCAACAAGGGCTTCGGCGCCCAGATCGACGCCGCCGTCGGCCGCATCCTCAGCCCGGTCGGCACGCTGCCGACCCATACGAACAGCTTCAACGCTTCGATCAAGGACCTGGAAAAGCAGCGTGTCGCCATTACCCAGCGCCTGGCCGTGACCGAGCAGCGCTACCGCGCGCAATTCGCAGCACTGGACAAGATGATGGCCAGCATGACCACTACCAGCAGTTACTTGACGCAACAATTGGCAGCGCTCGCCAACCTGAGCTAGGGCCGCCTGGTGACGGCAGGCGAACAAGTCATGCATGTCCAGGAATTCCTGGCGTTCTTGAGCGCGCAATGCTGGCGCGGCAAGTGGGTTTGCTACAGGGAAATTGCAGAGTGCTGAGCTTGGCTATATCATAATGGGCTCAGCAAGAAAACATGGGTGTCGGCTATCGCCGGAACAGGCACACCATCTCGACTTTTTCGCCCGACGGCTACCGATGCAAGCGATGACTGACCTAGAACTGGAACATTGGCAAGACTTTGCAGTCGAATCGTACGCCGAGATCCATGCCCTGCTGCTGCGCATTAGCGCAGAAGACCAGCCGCTGCGCCTGTTCGACAAGGCCACCGCCGAGACGCCCCTGGCCACCTTGCGCATGCTCGACATCGACAGTACCGGCCTGCTGCTCGGCTGCCCGGCCGCCGACGCCGCGGCGCTCGACCTGGACGCGCCTGGACTGGTCTGTGATACCGCGCTCGACAACATCCGCATCCTGTTTGCCGCCGAGGGCTTGCGCATGACACACGCCGACGGCATGGCGGCCCTGTACGCCGACCTGCCGCGAGTCCTGATCCGCCTGCAACGGCGCGAGTACTACCGCATGCCGGCGCCGTCGAGCAAGCCCCTGCGCGCCATCATTCCGCTCGACGCCGCTTCCGGCACCAACCTCGCCCTGTCCCTGCACGACATCAGCTGCGGCGGCATCTCGCTGCTCGACGACGCGCTGCTGCTCGACTCCAAGGTGGGCCAGGTCTACGAGGACTGCGCCATCACCCTGCCCGACATCGGCACGGTGAACACCTCGCTCCAGGTGCGCAATTGCCATGACCTCTCGCGCCACCACCAGGGGACGCGTCGGCTCGGCTGCCAGTTCCTCGACATCTCGCGCTCGGCGATGGCCGGCGTGCAACGCTACATCCTGAACCTCGAACGTACGCGCAACGCCCGCCTGGCCGGCCTGGCCTGAGTCCGGCAGCCATCCGCGAGCGGCAACGTTTTACAATCCGCCCCCCTGGATCGATCCGGTTCCAGTCGTGCTCGCATTGCAAATCCGCTTGGTTTCTGGCGTAATGAGCCCATCGAAACGAACCGGACAGCACCGGCGAATTGTTAAATATGCGGAAACCTCCCCTACCGGTCGACGAAGCGAAGCGCCTGGCTGCGCTGTATGCAACCGAACTTTTCCACACTGCACCGGAGGAGGCATTCGACCGGATCACGCGCCTGGCCACCAGGCTGCTCGACGTGCCCACGGCACTCGTCTCCCTGGTCGGCAACGATACCCAATGGTTCAAGTCGCGCTGCGGCTTCGCCGCCGAGAGCACCTCGCGTGACGTCTCCTTTTGCGGCCATGCCATTCTCAGCGACGAACCGCTGGTGGTCGAGGACGCCAGCTGCGACCCGCGCTTCGCCGACAACCCGCTCGTCACTGGCCCGCCTCGCATCCGCTTCTATGCCGGCGTGCAGCTGTATTCGGTCGAGCGCGCCAGGCTGGGCACGCTGTGCGTGCTCGACACGCGCCCGCGCCAGTTCGGCGAGGAACAGTTGTCCGAGCTGCACACGCTGGCGCGCATGGTCGAGGAGCTGATCTACCACCGCCAGCTGGCGCGCGCCGCCCAGGAATTGCACGAGCAATTGCTGCACAACGCCGCGCATGCGCCGGTGCCGGCCGCCGCCGGCCAGGTGAAATACCTGCTCACCCACGACGCGCTGACCGGCCTGGCCAACCGCCAGGCCTTGCTGCGCACGATCGGCGCCAGCATTCCCGCCTGGCAGGCCGGGGGCGCCGGCGCCGTGGTCGCCTGCCTGAACCTGGACCGTTTCAAGCGCGTCAACGAAGTACTCGGCCATGTGGTCGGGGACCAGGCCCTGGTCGCGGTCACGCGCGCCCTGCAATCGCGTCTGCGCGCCGACGACATGCTGGCGCGCTCGGGCAACGATGAATTCGTGATGCTGCTCAACGATCCGGGCACCCAGGAACGCCTGCAGGCACGCCTGGATGAACTGATGGGCGAAGTCAGTCGCCACGCCTTCGGCAAGGACGCCAATTTCTCGCTCACCTGCAGCATCGGCTTCGCCTGCTTCCCGCAGGACGGACAGGATGCCGATACCCTGCTCAACAACGCGATGACAGCGATGCACCACGCCAAGAGCCTGGGCGGCGCGCGCATCGAACGCTACGCGCCCGAACAGCGGCGCGAACTCGGGCGCCGCCTGGCGCTCGAGAACCAGCTGCGCCGCGCCCTCGAACGCGACGAACTGTTCCTGCAATACCAGCCGAAGGTCGCGCTCGACAGCGGCGCGCTGGCCGGCTTCGAGGTGCTGCTGCGCTGGCGCCATCCCGAACATGGCGTGGTGTCGCCCGAGGAATTCGTGCCGATCGCCGAAGAAACCGGCCTGATTGCGCCGATCGGCGAATGGATCGTCAGGAGCGCGGTCGACCAGCTGGTCGCCTGGCGCCGCGCCGGCGTGTCGGAAGTGCCGGTGGCGGTCAACCTGTCGGCGCGCCAGTTCCTGCAAAGCGACGTCGTCGCCATCGTCGGCGAATTGCTCGAGACGGCCCGGCTGCGGCCTGAACTGCTGGAACTGGAGCTGACCGAAAGCGTCTCGATGGCCGATCCTGGACGCAGCATGGTCATCATGCACAAGCTCAAGGCGCTCGGGGTAACGCTGAGCATCGACGACTTCGGCACCGGCTACTCCAGCTTCAGCTACCTGCGCCGCCTGCCGATCGACAAGCTGAAGATCGACAAGTCCTTTGTCCAGGACATCGAGGACAGCAGCGACTCGCGCGCCATCGTGCAGGCCATTGCCGCCATGGCGCACCGCCTGAACCTGCGCGTCATCGCCGAGGGCGTCGAGGACGAAGCCCAGGCCGAGGCGCTGCGCGAGGCCGGCTGTGACCAGGGCCAGGGCTTCCTGTATGCGCGTCCGCTGAGCGCCGACGAGGCCGCGCGCTTCATCGTGGAGCGCCAGGGCACCTGGCCTTCCACGATGCCTGGAGGTCGCAGCGCCACGGGGTGAATGGCTCCCTCGAGGCAACAACAACGCGCCTTATCCGCCGCACGCGCGCTCGACGGACCCGCATGGTCCTGCCGTACCTGCGGCCGTGAACGCAGCGGCACGCCAGCGCCTGCCCGGGCGTCCTGCGGCGGCAGCGGGTATGCCATCCGTCCTACAGCCGAAACAATTGCTAACAACTTGCCGACATGTGCGCACCCGGTACGACGATACCATTGTACTAACGCAGCCCGGACAGCCCGTCCCGTACCGGCAGTGCTGGGCATGGGAGATGGATATGATGCAACGAAGAACCGATGAGCAAACCGCCCTGGCCGCGGAATACGCGCTGTACCTGGTCGATATCCGCGGCGTCGATTTCGCGTTCAAGTACCTCGACAGTTGCAACGTACCGCGTTCGATCCTCGCGCGCGCCTTGCAGTCGCCCCAGCACCGCCGCCATCACGAACGCCGCAAGTATCCGCGCAAGGACTAGAGCCTTTCCATCCTGCACGCAGCCTGCTTGCGCTCGCATAAAACCTTTCGCTTCCTTGTCCGCCCGGTAAAGGGCCAAGAAGGCGGGCATTTCCGCCTCTCAAGTCCCGTTAGAAGCTGCCGTTAAACCAGTAAACTACCCTCGCTGAAGAATGGCAGGCCGGCCTCGATGCCGCCTCGACCAGCTCCGGCGCGAACACACGGAACGCCCCTGCGCGCTCCGCACATTACTGAAGTATTTGGAGGTTCTGATGTTTGGATCGATGCAGCGTGGCGTGAACGCGTACGCAAAAGTAGGCCTGGAAACCTCGGTCATTGCCGCCTCGCCCCACAAGCTGATCGTCATGCTGTACGACGGTGCGCTGAGCGCGATCAGGAGCGCGGCCGGCCACATGGCCATGGGCCGCATTGCCGAGAAAGGCAACGCCATTTCAAAGGCCCTGGACATCATCGACAATGGCCTGCGCGTCAGCCTCGACAAAAAGGCCGGCGGTGAAATCGCCGACAATCTCGACGCGCTCTACATCTACATGAGCGAACGCCTGATCACTGCCAACTTGCAGAACAAGGCCGAGATGCTCGCGGAAGTGCAGACCCTGCTGACGGACTTGCGCGACGCCTGGGTCGAGATCGGCGAACAAGCGGGCGCTTCCGCAACCTCCCCTGCCAGGGCAGGCGCGTGATGATGACCGGCCAGGAAGTGTTGTCCGAATACGCCGCTGTCGCCGAACTGACCGGCCAGATGCTGGCCGCCGCCGAAGCCGGCGACTGGGACCAGCTGTTCGTCCTCGAGCAACGGTGCAGCGCGCGCGTGGACACGCTCAAGCGCGGGGAAGCGGCGGCCCAGCTGCCCCCCCAGGGACGCCAGGCGAAGATCGACTGCATCCGCCGCATCCTGGCAGATGACCGCCGCATCCGCGACCTGACCATGCCCTGGATGGCCCAGCTGTCCGCGTTGATCAGCAACTCGGGTACCCAGCGTCGCCTCGCCAGGGCTTACGGCAGCGTCTGATTGACCGATGGTCGAGCGCCTTTCCAGTCCCGGCGTCAGCGCCACGCAGCCGGTACGACCGACGCTGCCGCTCGAGCGCACGGGCGACCCACGCCTCGACACCTTGCAACGCACGCTGGCAACCATGCTGGGCACCCAGGTCCCGGTCTCGGTACTTGCGCGCCAGGGCGACGGCAGCTTCCTGGTGCGGGTTGCCGACACCTTGGCGCGCATGCAGCTGCCGCCGGGCACCCAGCCGGGCGCCCAGCTCACGATGAAAGTACTGGCCGCCTCGCCCCAGCCCAGCTTCCAGCTTGACGAGGCCACGCTGCACGCCAGTCCGGCGCCGTCCGGCGCACAAGCCGGCGCACTGGCGGCCGCCGCCGCCCATTCCGCTGGCCACACCGGCGCACGGCATGACGCAGCCGAACTGAGCCCGGCTGCACGCCTGCTGGCCCAGGTGCTGTCCGGCGCCAGCGGCGACGAGGCAACTGGTCCGCCCGCCAGCAAGCTCACCCCGCTCCAGGGCACGGCACCGCTGCTGCCCCACGGTATGCCCGATCCAGCTCAGCTCGCCGGCAGGCTCGAGCAGGCCATTGCGAAAAGCGGCCTGTTCTACGAATCGCATGTCGCCGAATGGGCCGAAGGAAAGCGTCCCCTGGACGACCTGATGCAGGAGCCGCAGGCGCGCAATGCGCCCGGCACCCCGGCCACCGACCCGGCCGCAGCACGCATGATCAACCTGCAGCTGGCCAGTCACGAGCAGGCCCAGTTCATATGGCAAGGCCAGCTGGCGCCCGGCCAGCCCGTCGAGTGCAGGATCGCGCGCGAGGGAAAGCGTCCGACGGGGGGCGGGTCGGAGTCCGAGCCGACCTGGCGCAGTGGATTGCGCCTGCGTTTTGCCGCGCTAGGCGAGGTCGAAGCCAGCCTCAGCTTGCGCGGCAGGGTACTCCAGATCGACCTGCAGGCCGCGCCGGACGTGCTGGCTTGCCTGCGCGACGGCGCACCGCGCCTGGAAGAGTCGCTGGCCGCGGCCGGTAGCGAACTGGCCGCGCTGCGCTTCCACGGCCAGGAGAGCAAGTGAGCGGAGAGTCGGGCAGCAAGACGCCGCAACAGCGGCAGCGCGCGGTCGCCCTCGCCTACGCGGCCGGTTCCAGCGCGCCAACCGTGGTCGCCAAGGGGCAGGGCCTGGTGGCCGAGCACATCATCGAACGCGCGCGCGAAGCCGGCGTATTCGTCCACGAATCGAAGGAGCTGGTGTCGCTCCTGATGGACATCGACCTCGACGGCCAGATCCCGCCTGCCCTGTACCGCGCAATTGCGGAACTGTTGGCATGGCTTTATCATATTGAGTCAGCGCAACAGCACGGCCAGCCTCGTCCCGCCCCGCCCGACACTGCGCTCCTCATTGACTCACCTGTACTAGCGGCGGAACAAGATGCAAGCAATCCATGACGCAGCACCGGAAAACTGGCGCGATTACGAAGTCCAGTCGCGCAGGGAAATCGTCGCGCTGCTGCGCCAGATTGGCGACAAAAAACAACTGATCCGGATGAAGATCAAGGGCGAGGCGGACGTCTGCGTTACCTCGGTGCTGGAAGTCGCCCCGGACAGCGGCCTGTTCATCCTCGACCGCTCGATCGACCGGGAGCAGAACGAACGCATCCTGCGAGCCGGCCAGGTGATGTGCGAAACCTACCTCGACAAGATCCGCATCCTGTTCCGCGCCAGCGGTCTGCGTGAACGTGCGTTCGAAGGCATGGCGGCGCTGGCCGCGGACATTCCGGATTCCCTGATTCGCCTGCAGCGGCGCGAGTTCTACCGCATGCAGACACCCGTGACGAACCCGGTGCAGGTCTTCATTCCGCTACCAGTCGAGGTGGGGGGCGGCAACACTGGCTTCCCGCTGGTCGACATCAGCTGCGGAGGCCTCGCCCTGTTCGATAGCAAGATGATGCTGAACACGACGATCGGCCACACCTTTACCGGCTGCCACATCGAATTGCCCGAGGTCGCTACCGTGATGGCCTCGCTACAGGTGCGCAATGTCATTGATGTGACCATGCTCAATAACAAGACCAGTCGGCGCATCGGCTGCATGTTTGCCGACATCCCGCGCGCCGATATGGCGGCGGTGCAGCGCTATATCACCAGGCTGGAGCGCGAGCGCAACGCGCGCCTGGCGGGACTGGGCTAAGCAACAGGCACTCCGCACCCATCCTGCGGCCCCGCTCGCCACATGGAAAAGGAAACGGGCCGTGCTCCCGACGAGAGACACGGCCCGTTTTTCATCCGGCTGGAACCAATCACACCTGCATATTCATGATTTCGTGATAGGCCGACACCAGCTTGTTCCTGACTTGCACGCTTGCCTGGAAAGCAATGCTCGACTTCTGCATCGCGATCATGGTGTCCGACAGGCTGACGCTGTCGTCGCCCATGGCGAAGCGCTGACCCAGTTCTTCCGCGTGCTTCTGCGAATTGCTCACCTGCTGGAGCGAATTCTTCAGCGCATCCGAAAAGCTGACCTTCGAGGCGCCCTCGCTGGCGCCGGCGTCGGCCGCCTTGCCCAGGTCGCCGAGCTTGCCCAGGCTGCCGATGCCGCCCATTGCGCCCGGCGCCAAATTCGGCGCGGCAGGTTTCGTGGCGGCCGCCTTCAGCTGGGCCATCATCGCCTCGATGCGGCTGCTGTCGATGCCGCCGATTCCGCCTATGCTCATGGGTTCTCCTGTTATCCGTTGCGTGCCTGTGCGAAAAACGCAGCCGGGCGATGTCAGGCTGTCAGATTACCAGCGCGACAGCAATAATTTGCGTTGAGCAAGAGGGGAAACCGCCCCCTATTCCGGGGTTTGAAAGTTGCCCTACAGCTTCATAATCCTGCCTGATCCCTCTTTTCCCCCTGGACAACCAACATGGCCGCGACCGCCGACAACCTGATCGACACCCCAGAACAGCCGCAACCGTTCCTGAAGACCGAGATGGGCAAGAAAGTGCTCATCGGCGCAGGCGTGGCGGCGGCACTGGCGCTGATCGTGGCGATCTGGCTGTGGAACCAGGCTCCCGAGTACCGCGTCCTGTACGCCAACTACAGCGACAAGGACGGCGGCGCGATCACCGCGGCGCTCGACCAGATGGGCGTCAAGTACAAGTTTTCCGAAGGCGGCAGCGCCATCCTGGTGCCGGCCGAACAGGTGCCGGACCTGCGCCTGAAACTGGCCTCGCAAGGCCTGCCGAAAGGCGGCAACGTCGGCTTCGAGCTGATGGAAAACCAGAAGCTGGGCGTGTCGCAGTTCCTGGAGCAGGTCAATTACCAGCGCTCGCTCGAAGGCGAGCTGGCGCGCTCGATCCAGTCGCTCGGCTCGGTGGCCGCGGCGCGCGTGCACCTGGCGCTGCCGAAACCCTCGGTCTTCGTGCGCGACCAGCAAAAGCCCACCGCCTCGGTCCTGCTGAACCTGCAGTCCGGCCGCGCCCTCGATCCGGGCCAGGTCAGCGCCATCGTGCACCTGGTGGCCTCGAGCATCCCGGAACTGACGGTCGGTAACGTCACCGTGGTCGACCAGAACGGCAATTTGCTGTCCGAGCAGTCGAAGCAGAACGGACTGAACAAGCAGCTCGACGCCACCCAGTTGAAGTACGTCGAGACGGTGCAGCAGAACATCATCAAGCAGGTCGAGTCCCTGATCACCCCGATCGTCGGCAAGGGCAATGTGCGCGCCGAGGCGACCGCCGAGATCGATTTCGCCCAGGTCGACACCGCCGCCGAGATGTACAAGCCGAATTCGCCGCCGGAACCGCAGGCGATCCGCAGCCAGCAGACCTCGGAGCAGACCGGCCCGGCGACTGGCAACGCCAACGGCATCCCGGGCGCGCTGTCGAACCAGCCGCCGGGCGTGGCCACCGCCCCGGTTGAAGGAGGCGCTCCAGGCCCGGCTGGCGCCGCGCCGGCAGCTGGCCCGACCCGCAAGGATGCGACCACGAATTATGAAGTCGACAAGACCATCCGCTACGAGCAGCGTCCGATGGGCGGCATCAAGCGCCTGACGGTGGGCGTGGTGGTGAACTACCGCCGCTCGGTCGATCCGAATACCGGCAAGGTGACGGTCAAGCCCCTGTCGGCCGCCGAAGTGGCCCAGATCAACGAGCTGGTCAAGCAGGCGATGGGTTATTCGCAGGCGCGCGGCGACACGATGAATGTGGCGAACGCCCCCTTCGACGGCGTCGACAGGCCCGACGAAGCCGGCCCGGACTGGTACAGGGACCCGTCCAACCTGCCGCTGGCGATGGAAGTGGGCAAGTACCTGCTGATCGCCGCCATCATCGCCTTCCTCTACTTCCGCATCCTGCGCCCGCTGCTGCGCCCGGTGATGCACAAGTTCGACGAGGCGACGGCGATGCCGGAAGAGGAAAAGAAGGACGAAGAGGAAGAAGACCCCGACGCCGTGGTCAAGCTGGGCGAAGACGGCCAGCCGATCGGCGAGGAAGAGGAAGAAGCACCGCGGGAGCGCAGTTACCGCGCCAACCTGGCGCTGGCAAAGGAAATGGCGCGTGACGATCCGCGCATCGTGGCAAACGTGATCAAGGCATGGGTGGGTTCGGAATGAGCGACAAGGACAAAGACGGTATCACCAAGGCGGCAATCCTGATGCTGGCCCTGGGCGAGGAAGAAGCGGCCGAGGTGATGAGGTTCCTCGGCCCGCGCGAAGTGCTGAAACTCGGCGCCGCGATGGCGGCCATGAAGTCGGTGCAGCACGAGCAGGTGGTCAACGTGCTCGAGTCCTTCCGCGACGAGGCCGACGCCCACTCGACGGTCGGCCTCGACTCGGACGAATACATCCGCGAAGTGCTGACCAAGGCGCTGGGCGACGACAAGGCGGCCGTGCTGCTCAACCGCATCCTGGGCGGCAAGGACGCCTCGGGCATCGAGAGCCTGAAGTGGATGGACGCGCAGTCGGTGTCGGAACTGATCCGCAACGAGCACCCGCAGATCATCGCCACCATCCTGGTCCACCTCGAGCGCGACCAGGCCTGCGAGATCCTGAGCCATTTCACCGAGCGCCTGCGCAACGACGTGGTGCTGCGCATCGCCACGCTCGACGGTGTGCAGCCGGCCGCACTGCGTGAACTGAACGACGTGCTGACCAAGCTGCTCTCGGGTAACGAACACATCAAGAAGTCCTCGCTGGGCGGCGTGCGCACCGCGGCCGAGATCCTGAACTTCATGAACGGCGACCAGGAAAGCGCCGTGATGGAAAACATCAAGAACTACGACAACGACATGGCGCAAAAGATCATGGACGAGATGTTCGTGTTCGACAACATCATCGACATCGACGACCGCGGCATCCAGCTGCTGCTGCGCGAAGTGCAGTCGGAAATGCTGATCATCGCCATGAAGGGCGCTTCGCAGGACCTGCGCGAGAAAATCTTCCGCAACATGAGCCAGCGCGCCAGCGAAATGATGCGCGAAGACCTGGAATCGAAGGGCCCGGTGCGCCTGTCGGAAGTGGAAGCCCAGCAGAAGCAGATCCTGCAGATCGTGCGCCGCCTGGCCGACGAGGGCCAGATCGTCCTCGGCGGCAAGGGCGACGACTCCTTCGTTTAAGATCCGGTGATGAACAATAACTTGCAGGGCGCCTTCAAGCGCTGGGAAATGACCTCCTTCGGCGACGAGCGGCCGAGCACTCTCGCCGCCCGCATCAAGGAAAAAGAGGAAGAGGAAAACCGCGCCCGAGCTGCCGCGGCCAACGCTGCCGCAGCCCGGGTGCAGCAGTTCGCTGCCGAGCAGGCTGCCCCGCCGCCCCCGGCTGTGCAGCTGCCCACGGCCGCGGAACTCGACGCGATCCGCGAACAGGCGCGCGCCGAGGGCTATGCCGAAGGCCGTGAGGAAGGCCGCGCCGCCGGCCACGCCGAAGCCTTCGAGGCCGGCCGTGTCGAGGCCGCCGCTGAACTCCAGAGCCTGCGCGCCGTCGCCGCCTCCTTCAGCCGGGCGCTTGAGCAGGCCGACGAGACCATCGCCGCCGACGTGCTCGATCTCGCCCTGCACCTGGGGCGCGCCATGGTGCGCACGGCCTTCGAGGTGCGTCCCGAACTGATCATCGGCATCGTGCGCGAAGCGATCGACTACCTGCCGGTGCTGCAGCAGCCCGCCGTGCTCGCGCTCAATCCGGAAGACGTCGACATCGTGCGCGCCGGCCTGACGGACGAGCTCGACAAGGGCGGCTGGCGCATCGTCGCCGATCCGCAGGTCGCGCGCGGCGGCTGCAAGGTCGATACCGCCAGCAACCAGATCGATGCGGGGGCCGCCGCCCGCTGGCACCGCCTGACCCATGCGCTGGGCAAGAACGTGGAGTGGCTCGCTTGAACCCGGCCGCCAGCCAGGGCGCGGACCGCCCTCTTGATCGCCACACCGCGCGCTGGAAATCCTATCTCGCCGACTGCGATTCCCTGCTCGGCTTTGTCGAGCCGATGCAGGTGTCGGGACGCGTCACGCGCGTCGCCGGCCTGGTCATGGAATGCGTGGGCCTGCGCCTGGCCGTGGGCAGTGCCTGTACCATCCCGCTGCCGAACGGCGCGAAGATCGAGGCCGAAGTGGTCGGCTTCGAGGGCGAACGCCTGTTCCTGATGCCGCAGAGCGACGTCGAGGGCGTGGTGCCGGGTTCGCGCGTCTTCCCGGTGGAGACGCCGGTGCCGCGTCCGGGCACGGTGAACCATCCGCGCCGCCGCCCGAGCGACCGCGCGCGCCACCTGCCGGTTGGCATGGGCCTGCTGGGCCGCGTGGTCGACGGCGCCGGCCGTCCGCTCGACGGCAAAGGCGCGCTCGCTACCAGCGACGTCGCGCCGATCAATGCGCGCCCCGTGAATCCCCTCGACCGCGCGCCGATCAAGGAAACCCTGGACGTGGGCGTGCGCGCCATCAACGCCATGCTGACGGTGGGCCGCGGCCAGCGCCTGGGCCTGTTCGCCGGCACCGGCGTCGGTAAATCGGTCTTGCTCGGCATGATCGCGCGCTACACCACGGCCGACGTGATCGTGGTCGGCCTGATCGGCGAGCGGGGCCGCGAGGTGAAGGAATTCATCGAGCAGATCCTGGGGGAAGACGGCCTGGCCCGCTCGGCGGTGGTCGCCGCGCCCGCCGACAGCCCGCCGCTGATGCGCCTGCAGGGCGCGGCCTACGCCACCGCGATCGCCGAGCACTTCCGCGACCAGGGCAAGAATGTCCTGCTGATCATGGATTCGCTGACCCGCTATGCAATGGCACAACGTGAAATTGCATTAGCGATTGGTGAACCTCCGGCAACGAAAGGCTATCCGCCGTCGGTGTTCGCCAAGCTGCCGGTGCTGGTGGAACGCGCCGGCAACGGCCTGGAGGGCGGCGGCTCGATCACGGCCTTCTACACCGTACTGTCCGAGGGCGACGACCAGCAGGACCCGATTGCGGATGCCGCGCGCGGTATCCTCGACGGCCACATCGTGCTGAACCGCCACCTGGCCGAGGCCGGCCACTACCCCGCGATCGACATCGAACAGTCGATCAGCCGGGCCATGCACGGCATCACCTCGCACCAGCACCAGCAGTCGGCACGCAAGCTGAAGCAGTTGTACTCGCGCTACCAGCGCTCGCGCGACCTGATCAGCGTGGGCGCCTATGCGCCCGGCAGCGATCCGGTGCTCGACCAGGCGATCGCGCTGAACGGGAAGATCGAGGAATTCCTGTGCCAGGAAATCCACGAGAACACCAACATGGGCCAGAGTTTGGGGCAATTAAGCGCTCTGTTCGGCTGATTGACCGCGCGTTTGCCTCGCTATACTTGAGCTTCACTGAGTGATTCCCTATGGCAAATACCTCCGCCCTTGACACCCTGATCGAGCTGGCCCAGCGCGATTCCGACGCCGCCGCCAGGCGCCTGGGCGCGGCCTTGAAGACGGTCGAGGAAGCCGAAGCAAAATTGCAGATGCTGCTGGGCTACCGCGACGACTACGCGAACAAGCTCGACCAGGCCCAGATGGCGGGCATCACGCCCTTCGCCTACCGTAATTTCGTTGCCTTCATCGACAAGCTCGACAACGCGATCAACGGCCAGCGCGAAGTGCTCAAGCATGCGAACTACCGCAGCGAGCAGGAAAAGAAGGCCTGGCAGGAAAGCGAGCGCAAGCGCCTGTCCTACCGCACGCTGAACGAGCGGGCGGCGGCCGAGGCCTTGAGAATCGAGAACAAGCGCGACCAGAAAATGATGGACGACCACGCCGCGCGCACCGTCCGCCACCAACGCTGAACACATGATGACGATGCAAACGACTTCCCTCCCCTTCCAGGTGAGCGGCGCGAATGGACCGAACGGCCCGAGCGGCCAGGCGCAGAACATGCGCGGCAACGCGGTGCTGGAAACCGGCGGCGCCGACTTCGGCGCCACGCTGACGCGCCAGATGGCGCAGCGCCAGCTCGAACAGCGCCAGGCGCAGCCGGCCGCCCAGCCGCAGGCCACGGTGAAACCGCAGGCGCCGGCCAAACCCGCCGCCAACGAAGCGAAAGCGCCGGCGCGCGAGGGCGCGAAGGAGCCGGCCAAGGATACCGCCCAGACCGGCCAGGCCGACGCTGCCCAGGGGGCGAGCGAGAGCAAGGCGGGCGCCGCCGAGAACAAGGATGGTGAAGACGCCAGCGCTTCGGCGGACGCCAAGGCAGCCGATACGGTGGCCGACATGCTGGCCATGCTGGCCAGCTACAACCAGCCGGCGCAGGCGGCGCCAGCCGTGGCCGAAGAAACCGCCGCGGGCGGCGCCCTGCAGGCGGCGCTCAAGGGCAAGCTCGGCCTTGAGGACGGCAAGCACGCCGCCAGGCTCGAGGGCGACGCCGCCCTGTCGGCCGTGACCGGCCAGTCCCAGGACAAGGCCGCCTCCGGCGTCGACCTGCGCGCGCTCGACCTGGCCCGGGCGGGCGAGCAGCCGGGCAAGCCGCAGCTCGAATCCGGCCAGGGCCAGTTCGGGGACCGGCTGCAGGACAGCGTGGCGCAGGCCGCCGCGCTGAAGGAAACGGCGGCTGCACCGGAAGCGCTGACCAACCTGGTGGCCCAGACCAATGCCCTGCAGACGGCGCAAGCCGCCGGCGCGGTGCCGACGGACCGCCTGAGCGCGCGCGTGGGTACGCCCGCCTGGGACAACCAGGTCGGCCAGAAAGTGATCTGGATGGTCGGCGGCGAAGAACAGAGCGCCACGCTGGAACTGAACCCGCCCGACCTCGGCCCGGTGCAGGTCGTGCTGAACGTCTCGAACGAGATGGCCAGCGTGACCTTCTCGGCCCAGCAGCTCGAAGTGCGCCAGGCCCTGGAAAATTCCCTGCCCCGCCTGCGCGAGATGATGAACGAGAGCGGCATCGCCCTCGGTAACGCGACCGTGAACGCGGGCAGCGACGGCGGGCAGCAGCAGGGCCAGCCGGGCTCGGGCCGTCCGGGTAGCGGTGGCAACGGCGCCGGCGGCGACAGCGCCGTGGCGGACAGCGCGCCGCGCCAGCGCACCGGCATCCTCGGCGGCGCGGGGGCGGTGGATACCTTCGCATAATCCATAGCTTTTCGACCTTGTAGGGTGGGCACCTGTGCCCACGCTGTCTCACCGGTTGAGCAGTGCCGGCTGATCAACCGTCCTATACCGCGTGGACACAGGTGTCCACCCTACGAAAAACCACACCCGCACCCACAAACCCCGAGCTAACCCAGCTTCTCCCCTCTTTTCAAAGCTTGCCGCTGCGCACTTTTTCTCGATAATGACATAATTACGCAACCCATTTGGCACCGAGGTATTTTGAAAGCGAATCCGAAAATGAAGCCTGCCCCCGCGGCAGACGCAGCGGCGCCGGCGGCCAGGTCGAAGAAGAAGCTCATGATCATCGCGATCGCGGGTGTGCTGCTGCTCGGCGGCGGCGCCGGTGCCGGCTGGTTCTTCCTGCATGGCAGCGCTGATGCCGAGACGCATGAGGAAGCGCCGAAGAAAAAGAAAAAAGAGAAGAAGGAGTCGGTCAAGACCGAGTACGTCCCGGTGGAGCAATTCGTCGTCAATCTGCAGCCGGAAGGAGAAGGCGACCAGTACCTGCAGGTCCAGTTCACCCTGCAGGTCGATGGCCCTGAACAGGCGGTCCTGATCAAGGACAACATGGTCAAGGTGCGCAGCCGCGTGCTGCTCCTGCTGTCGGGCAAAAAAGCATCGGAAATCAGCACCATTGCAGGCAAGCAGCAGCTGGCCGCCGAGATCAAGGCCGTCGTCCAGGCGCCTTTCGAAGAGAGCGGCGACGAGCAGGAAGTGTCCGACGTGCTGTTCACCTCGTTCATCATCCAGTAAAGACGCATCATGGCCGATAATTTCCTCTCACAGGAAGAAGTCGATGCCCTCCTCAAGGGGGTCAACGGCGATCAGGACGACGTTTCCGCGCCTGAAGACACCTCGGGAGTCCGCACCTACAACCTGGCGACCCAGGAGCGGATCGTGCGCGGCCGCATGCCGACGCTCGAGATCATCAACGAGCGCTTCGCGCGTTTGTTGCGCATCGGCCTGTTCAACTTCCTGCGCCGCAGCGCCGAGGTCTCGGTGGGCTCGGTGCGGGTCTCGAAGTACAGCGAATTCATCCGCAACCTGGTGGTCCCGACCAACCTGAACCTCATTCACCTGAAGCCCCTGCGCGGCACCGCGCTGATGGTCTTCGATCCGGGCCTGGTGTTCCTGTTGGTGGACAACCTGTTCGGCGGCGACGGCCGTTTCCACACCCGCGTGGAAGGACGCGACTTCACCCAGACCGAGCAGCGCATCATCCTGCGCATCCTCGACATCGTGTTCGAGGCCTATACCAAGTCGTGGGAACCGGTGTATCCGATCGAGTTCGAGTACATCCGCTCGGAGATGAACACCCAGTTCGCGAACATCGCGACCCCGAATGAAGTCGTGGTATCGTCCACCTTCACGATCGAGCTCGGTCCGGTGTCGGGCCAGATCCACTTCTGCATGCCCTACTCGATGATCGAGCCGATCCGCGACGCGCTGACCTCGAGCATCCAGGGCGAGGCGCTGGAAGTGGACAAGCGCTGGATTCGCCTGATGACCCAGCAGATCCAGGTCGCCGAAGTCGAGCTGGTGGCCGAACTCGGCCACGGCAGGGCGAACTTCGACGAGATCCTCAACATGAAAGTCGGCGACGTGATTCCCATCAGTGTTCCCGAAACCATCCAGGCCACCGTCGACGGCGTGCCGGTGATGGAATGCTCCTACGGCGTCTCGAACGGCCAGTACGCGCTGAAGGTCGAAAAACTGCTGGCCAATAGCGACAGCTTCAAGTAATTCAGGAGAAACACCATGTCTGACACCCAGGACGACCAGAGCCTCGACGACGATTGGGGCGCCGCGATTGCCGAGCAGGCGGCTGCGGAAGCAGCGGCCCTGCAGAAACAACAGCAACAGCAGCAGGCCAGCGCCGCCGTGTTCCAGGACTTCGGCACCAGGAATCCACGCCCGGACACGCCGAACGACATCGACTTCATTCTCGACATCCCGGTCCAGCTCACGGTGGAACTGGGCCGCACGAAAATTGCGATCAAGAACCTGCTGCAGCTGGCCCAGGGCTCGGTCGTCGAGCTCGACGGCCTGGCCGGCGAGCCGATGGATGTGCTGGTCAACGGTTGCCTGATCGCCCAGGGCGAAGTCGTGGTCGTGAACGACAAGTTCGGTATCCGGCTCACTGATATCATCACGCCTTCGGAACGGATCAGAAAATTGAATAAATGATGCCCCGCCTCGCCCCCGCCCGCCTTCCTGCAGACGAATCGGGGGCAGCCGCCCATGCCGCAAGGACTGGCCGGCTGCCTTCCCTCTTCTTGCGCAGGCGCGGGGCGAGTGCCTTGCTGTCGGTGGCTTGCCTGACCCCGCTGGTGGCCTGCGCGGTGCAGCCGGCCGCGCCGGCTTCCCCCGTATCCGCAGCCGCGCCCCAGGCAGTGCCCGCCAGCGCGCCCCAGGCCGCGCCGGCGCAAGCACCGGCGCAACAGCAGGCCCCCTCCGCACCCGGGACGCGCCCGCAACAGAACGCCGCAACACAGCCGCAAGCCGATGCGCCCGCTGCCGCCGCCCCACAGGAGCGCGCCACCACCGTCGGCGAAGTGCCGACCACGGCGCACGGTCCAGCCGCCCAGACGTCCGCCGACGGGCCGCCGGCCCGGGTCGTGCCCGGCGCCCCGGCCGCGATTCCCGGCACCCCGGCCCATCCCATGACGATTCCCCAGCCGGCGCCCGGCCCCTCGACCGGCACCCTGCTGCAGACCATCTTCGCCCTGGTGCTGGTGCTGGCCGCGCTGGCCTGGCTGGCCAAGCGCTACGGTCCGAAAATCGCCGGCGGCGGCAACCTGCGCATGGTCGGCTCGCTCAACATCGGCGGGCGCGAACGCATCATGGTGGTCGAAGTGGGCGACCAGTGGATCGTGGTGGGCGCCTCCCCGGGGCGCATCAACGCGCTGGCGACCATGCCGAAACAGGAGGCAGGCGTACAATCCACGGCCGCACTGGCTGGCCACGCGCCGTCGGCGGCGAGTTTTTCCGACTGGCTCAAACAGACGATCGACAAACGTAATGCGAAATAAGAAACTCCTGCTGGCCGCCGGCCTGGCGGCGCTGGCAGCATTGCCGCTGGCCGCACTGGCCCAGCCGGGCATCCCCGCCTTCACCACCAGCGCCGCGCCGGGCGGCGGCACCCAGTACTCGCTGCCGGTGCAGACGCTGCTCCTGATGACGGCGTTCACCTTCCTGCCGGCCGCGCTCCTGATGATGACCAGCTTCACCCGCATCATCATCGTCCTGTCGCTGCTGCGCCAGGCGATCGGCACCCAGACCGCGCCGCCGAACCAGGTGATGGTGGGGCTGGCGCTGTTTTTGACCCTGTTCGTGATGGGGCCAACCTTCGACAAGATCTACACCGAGGCCTACCTGCCGCTGCAGGAAAACCGCATCCAGATGACGGAAGCGATGAACCGCGGCGCCGCGCCCCTGAAGGATTTCATGCTCAAGCAGACGCGCCAGTCCGATCTCGCCATGTTCGCCAAGATCTCGCGCACGCCGGCCCTGCAGGGCCCGGAAGACGTGCCGCTGCGCGTCCTGATCCCGGCCTTCGTCACCAGCGAACTCAAGACCGCCTTCCAGATCGGCTTCGCGATCTTCATCCCCTTCCTCATCATCGACATGGTGGTGGCCTCGGTGCTGATGTCGATGGGTATGATGATGATGTCGCCGGCGGTGATTTCGCTGCCGTTCAAGATGATGCTGTTCGTGCTGGTCGACGGCTGGCAACTGCTGCTGGGCTCGCTGTCCCAGAGCTTCAATTAGAGGGAAAGCGATGACGCCCGAATCCGTCATGACGATGGGCCGCACGGCCATGGAGATCACCCTGCTGGTGTCGGCGCCGCTCTTGCTGGTGGCGCTGATCGTCGGCCTCGTGGTCAGCATCTTCCAGGCCGCGACCCAGATCAACGAAGCGACCCTGTCCTTCATCCCGAAACTGGTCGCCGTCTTCATCGCCCTGGTGGTGGCCGGGCCCTGGATGCTGTCCGTCATGCTCGACTACATGCGCCAGGTCTTCACCGGCATTCCCAACATGGTCGGCTGAGCGGCCTGTCTTTCTTCTGTAGATGCTGACCCTCACCGCGGCGGAAATCAACACCTGGATCGCCGGCCTCCTGTGGCCGCTCACGCGCATCCTCGGGCTGATCGCGGCCGCGCCCCTGTTCGGCCACGCCAGCGTCCCCACCTCGGTGAAGGTGGTGCTCGGCGTGCTGCTCGCTTCCATCATCGCGCCCACCGTCCCGGCCCTCCCGGCCATGGACCCCACCTCCTGGGCGGGCCTCCTGATCCTGGTGCAGGAACTGCTGGTCGGCCTGGCCATGGGCTTTGCCATGCGCATCGTGTTCGCGGCGGTCGAGTACGCCGGCGAACTGGCCAGCGCCACCATGGGCTTGAGCTTCGCCTCCTTCTTCGACCCGGCCACCCAGGGCCGCTCGGCGGCGATCAGCCAGTTCATGTCGATGGTCGCGACCATGGCCTTCCTGGCCGTGAATGCCCACCTGGTGCTGCTGGCGGCGCTGTCGGAAAGTTTCGTCAGCCTGCCGATCTCGGCCACGCCGCTGTCGCTCACCGCGCCGCTGGAACTGGTGCGCTGGGGCGCGCGCATCTTCTCGGCCGGCCTGCAACTGTCGATGCCCATCCTGGCCGCGCTCCTGATCGTCAACGTCGCGCTCGGCATCCTGACGCGCGCCGCGCCCCAACTGAACATCTTCGGCATCGGTTTCCCGGTCACGCTGGGCGTCGGCCTGCTGACGGTGTCGGTGGCCCTGCCCTACCTGGGCACGCCGATCGTCAACCTGTTCAACGAGGGCATCGAGGCCGGGCGCAGGATTCCACGCGCCGCGGCCGAGCGGGTGCCGCCGCCGGCGCCGCCTGCTGCCCTCCCGGCCTCTCCGGCGCCCTGAGGGCGCCCAGCATTATTGCGTGACAGTCAAGAATCACCGCAGGATTCTTGATCAGGAATCAATAATTTCCGGTAGTCCCGCCGAGTCCGCACCCCCGCGCACCGCTGAAACAAGGTCTCGCACTCGACCGGTGGCTGCGCTATCATGAATCCTGTCATTACGCGTTTGTGCCCGAACGTCTACACCAACGGTCCCGGAGGACACGTTGAACCTGTCACCTTTGCCGCTTGCCGTCTTCGTCGTCGACGCCGACGGCAACATCACCAGCTGGAACAAGGCCTGCGAAAAGCTGGCCGGCTACACGGCCGCCGACATTCGCCACCAGGCGCTCGACCGGCTCATCGAATTCGACGAGCCCAGGGAGGTGCGGCCCTCGGTCGCGGCGCGCGCCGACAGCGATGCGGGTGGCCGGCTGGTCTGCGCCAACGGCAGCCGCCTGCCGGTCCGGGTCACGATCGCGCCGCAATCCTTCGACACGGACCAGCCCGGCACCTTCAGCGTGATCGTCATTCCCCGCAACGGCCATGGCCCCTCGCGCTATTCCTTGATCCAGGACCTGCCGGTGGCCGACATCATCGAAGGCCTGCCTTGCGTGTTCTACGTGATCGACCACAGCGGCCACCTGCTGCTGTGGAACCACCAGCTGGAAGAAGCGCTCGAGATGTCGAGCGAAGAACTTCCGAAAAGTAACGTCAAGTTCTTCTTCGACGAGAAGGAAAGACCGGCCATCGTCCAGAAGATCCTCGACGCCTTCGACCGCGGCAGTTCCTCGCACGAGGCCGAGCTGGTCGGCAAGCACGGCAAGCGCACCAGCTTCCTGTTCCACTGCGCCCGCACCAGCCTGGGCAGCCTGCCCTGCGTCTTCGGCACCGGGCTCGACATCTCGGCGCGCAAGCAAAGCGAACAGGGGCTGCGGGTGCGCGAGCGGGCAATCTATTCCAGCGTCAACGCCATCATCATCACCTGCTGGACGGACGGCCAGAACCAGATCGAATACGTCAATCCCGCCTTCGAACAGATGACCGGCTATACCCTGGCCGAGATCAAGGGCCGCGACCCGCGCTTCATGCGCATCGAAGGCTGCGACATGCAGGAACACCAGCGCATCCACGAGGCGCTGGTGAACCAGACCAGCGTGCGCGTGGTGCTGCGCAACCGGCGCAAGAACGGCGAAATCTTCTGGAACGACCTGCGCATCGATCCCGTGATCAATCTCGACGGCGAAGTCACGCACTTCGTGGCCGTCATCAGCGACATCACCGAGGCGCGCCACTACGAACGGCGCCTGCACCACCTGGCCCACCACGACCCGCTCACGGGCCTGGCCAACCGCACCCTGCTGCAGGACGAACTGAAGCGGGCGATCGAGCACGCGGTGCACGACGGGGTGCTGGGCGCCCTGGCCTTCCTCGACCTCGACAACTTCAAGTACATCAACGACCACTTCGGCCACGAGGCCGGCGACGCCGTGCTGCGCGAGATCGCCAACCGCCTGCGCGACAGCGTGCGCGAGGACGACACCGTCGCGCGCGTCGGCGGCGACGAGTTCGTCCTGGTCATCAAGGACCAGCCGAGCGCCGCCCACGTGGCCGACCTGGTCGAACGCGTGCGGCGCAACGTCGCCGCGCCCATCCTGGCCGCCGGCAAGGAGATCATTCCCGGCACCAGCATCGGCGTGAGCCTGTTCCCGCTCGACGGCGACAACGTCGACCGCATCATGCGCGCGGCCGACGCCGCCATGTACCACGCCAAGAGCCTCGGCAAGAACAACTGCCAGTTCTATTCCCCCGAGCTGAACCAGATCGTGCACCAGCACCTGCTGCTCGAAGCCAGCCTCAGCCGGGCGATCCGCAACAACGAACTGACCCTCGATTACCAGCCGAAAGTCGACCTACGCAGCGGCAAGGTAATCGGCGCCGAGGCCCTGGTGCGCTGGCGCCATCCGGAGCAGGGCCTGATCTCGCCCGAGCAGTTCATTCCCGTGGCCGAGGAAACCGGCCTCATCGTGCCACTGGGCGAATGGGTGCTCGCCCAGGCCTGCGGCACCCTGAAGACTCTGAGCGCGCTGGGCATCGAGGACTTCGTCATCTCGATCAACCTGTCCGCGCGCCAGCTGCGCCAGCGCCAGTTCGCGCGCCACCTGGGCGAAGTGCTGCGTCGCCACGGAGTCGCTCCGCACATGCTGGAGCTGGAAGTGACGGAAAGCCAGTTGATGGACCGCCCGCTCGAGGCGACCGAAGCCCTGGCCGACCTGAAGGCGCTGGGCGTGCGCCTGTCGATCGACGACTTCGGCACCGGTTACTCGAGCCTGAGCCACCTGCAGAAATTCCCGGTCGACGTCATCAAGATCGACCGCTCCTTCCTCGGCGGCGGCGTGCACGACGGCCACGCCGTGATCACCCGCGCGATCATCGCCCTGGGCCACAGCCTCAAACTCAAGGTCATCGCCGAAGGCGTGGAAACCCTCGAACAACTGTCCTTCCTGCGCCAGCACGACTGCGACCAGATGCAGGGCTATTACTTCAGCCCGGCGCTGCCCCAGGACAAGCTGCAGGCCATGCTGTGCAACGACGCCCGCCTGCCCAGTTAGCGCACCTGGACCCATGACGCCCATCCAGGACATCCTGCACCGCATCCTCTGGGACCTCGACTTCGGCAACGCCCACTTCGTCATCGGCTACCACGACCGCGTGCTGCAGCGGGTCGTGCGGGTGTCCTTCGAGCGCGTGATCCTGGAGCGCGGCCAGCATTTTTCCTTCGACGTGGTCGGGCGCGACGGCGAGCCGCGCATGATTCCCTTCCATCGCGTGCGCGAGGTCCTGCGCAACGGCGAACGCATCTGGCAGCGGCCGGCCCCGGCTTGACGCGCACGGCCACGTGGCTGCGGACGGCCTGCCTTCCCTGGCCCGGCCACGAGACAAGTGTCGGAATTTTTTACACTCCCCCTCCCGAGTTGGCTGCGCAAAAATCCAAGTTATTGTTTTTGCACATCTATTTCCTTTTGGCACGATAGTTGCTTAAGAGTTAATCGCAACTAAAATTAACCACCTGGAGAGACCATGAAAACGATCCTGAAACAAGCCCTTCCCGCCCTGCTGCTGGCCTGCGCCGCATCCGCCAACGCCGGCGTCATCAATCTCGGCAGTATCGAAAAGGAGTATGGCAAGCACATGGACGAGGCCAGCACCGGTACCTTCCTGTCCTGCGACAAGCTGAACGGGAATTCGATCACCGTGCGTGAGGGCCTGTGCAGCCCCTTCGTCGACGTCTTTGACTTCAGCAGCCTGAAATACAAGAGCATCGACAGCCTGGCCCTCACGCTCGCTTTCAAGGACACCGCCGACGTCACCAGGCTGCCTTTCGGTTTTAAAAATTATGAGAACTGGGAAGTGCTCATCGGCGACAGCCTGTTCCACGTAAGTAGCAACCGGATGGACATGGCAAACAGCAAGGGCATGACCAGCCAGACCTTCAATATTAGTGCCACCACCCACAGCGACGTTTTCTCGAAGATCGAAGCCGACGGCAAACTCTACCTGCGCTTCGCGGAAAACAACCTGCTGTTCCCATACAGCTTTGAACTGAGCGCCGCCAAACTGCAGGTGAACGGCACTCCGGTCCCCGAGCCGACCAGCGTGGCCCTGTTCGGCATCGCGATGCTGGGCGCCGCCTACGCGCGCCGCCGCGCAGCCAAATAAACGCCGTACGTCGCTGCCGGATATGGCAGCGCAAAAAAGCCGCTCCCGCTTTCCGGGAGCGGCTTTTTGTCTTCCTGTGCCCTGCTCAGGCCTGCAGGAAGCGTCCGCGCGCAGGCTGCGCCGCATCGTTCGCTTGCGCCACGACCGGTCACCACTGCGCCACGCCCCAGGCGAACTCCGGCAGCATGAGCAGCCACAGCACAGGCGCGTCGGCCGCCGCCAGGGTCCAGGCCATCCAGCCCGAGAACAGGAAACGCCCCACTCCGTCGTAGCGGCCGAGGCGGCGGTCGGCGTGGCGCAGCCGCAGCAGCGACCACAGGACCACGATGCTGCCCAGCAGGCCGCCGATGAACATGTGGAAGGCCTCGAACGCCGGCAGCGGCGCGCCGCCGAGCTGCACGTTCAGGCTCGACGCCAGGCCGTGCACGCAGGCCAGGGTCCAGGGCGTGGCGAGGGGCGCCGTGATCGCGATGTCGTACAAGGCGCTGGCGCGCACGATGCGCAGATAGGTCGGCAGTGGGATGGAAGGCATGGCTGGCTCCTGAGGTGACGGAATGAAAGCCACATCGTCAACCCTGGAGTACACTCCAATGGTCAAGCACTTTTCATGGAGACAGCATGCGCATTGGAGAACTGGCCGCAGCCACCGGACTGAGCCGCGACACCCTGCGCTTCTACGAGGAGCGCGGCCTGCTGGCGGCGCGGCGGCGCGCCAACGGCTACCGTGACTACCCGGTCGAGGCCGTCGAATGGCTGTGCTACCTGCGCAGCGCGCAGGCGCTCGGCTTCACCCTGGCCGAGATCGAAGCGGGCATGCCGCTGCTGCAGGAGCCCGCGAACGCCGCGAACGAGCTGCGCGCGGCGCTGGAACGCAAGCTGGACGACATCGACGCGCGCATTGCCGGGCTGGCCGAACTGCGCGCCACGCTGGCGCGCAAGCTGGACGACCTGGGAGCGGATTGCCCGCTGCGCCCGGGGCCCGCGCTCGCCGGCTGAGCCCGCGGCTTTTTCTCTTGTTTGCGCTTATTTGCGCATATTCGGCAGCAGCGCGGTCGCCAGTCCAAGCAGGGGCAGGAAGGACACCAGGCCATAGACCCAGACGATGCCATAGTGGTCCGCCAGCTCTCCCAGGCCGGCGGCGCCGATGCCGCCGATGCCGAACATCAGTCCGAACATCAGGCCGGACACCAGGCCGACCCGCCCTGGCACGGCTTCCTGGGCATAGACCACCAGCGCCGAGAAGGCCGAGGACATCACCAGGCCGACGATGCTGGCGAGCACCGCCGTCCAGAACAGGTTGGCATACGGCAGGGCCAGGGCGAAGGGCGCGACGCCGAGGAAGGAAATCCAGATCACGGCCTTGCGCCCGATCCGGTCGCCCACCGGGCCGCCCGCGAAGGTGCCGAGCGCCACCGAGGCCAGGAAGATGAACAGGAAGAGCTGGCTCTGCTCGACGCTCAGGGCGAAGCGCTGGATCAGGTAGAAGGTGAAGTAGTTGGTGAACGAGGCGATGTAGACGAATTTCGCGAACATCAATACGCAGATGACCACGACCGCGCGAATCACGTCGGCGCGGCCCAGCCCCTCCTTCTGGTTGCGCGCCAGGCCCTTCAGCTGGGCCTGCCCGTGGGTCAGCGTCCAGCCGGTCAGGCGCAGCAGCACGGCGATGGCCACCAGGGCCGCGACCATGAACCAGGCGATCGCGGGCTGGCCGTGCGGGATCACGATGGCCGCCGCCAGCAGCGGTCCGATCGCCGAGCCGGAATTGCCGCCGACCTGGAAGGCCGACTGCGCCGTGCCGAAGCGCCCGCCCGAGGCCATGCGCGCCACGCGCGAGGCTTCCGGGTGGAAGGTGGCCGAACCGACGCCGATGACGGCCGACGCCAGCAGCAGCATGGGAAAGCTGTTCGCGAACGCCAGCAGCGCGATGCCGGCCAGGGTCACCATCATCCCGCAAGGCAGCAGGTAAGGTTTCGGGTGCTTGTCGGTGTAGAGGCCGACCCAGGGCTGCAGCAGGGAGGCCGTGATCTGGTACATCAGCGCGATCATGCCGATCTCGCCGAAGCTGAGCGAGAACCGGCTTTTCAGCATCGGATAAATCGCAGGCAGCATGGCCTGGATCATGTCGTTCAGGAAGTGGGCGAAGGCGGCGGTTCCGACGATGCCGGCGAAGAAGGTGCCGGTACTGTTTCCCGTGGCCGGCGGCGCGGCAGGGCCAGTCGTGCTGGCCGGAGAGAGCTTGGTTGTCATGGAGCGATTACGATTTGGCAAAGCAAAGGCGAAACGATGCGCGAGGCCGCGCCCGGGGCGCAGGCAATCGGCAAGTGTAGGATGCCCGAGCCAGGCCGTCTGACGCCAATCTGCCAAAAGGTGTAGAGTTCCTGCCATGCCAAGTCCAGCACGCCCTAAACACCAGGATTTCCACGACCTGCCGCGGCTGCTGGTCGCCATGGAAAACAGCTGCCCCGCCGGGTCCTCGACCGGCTGGCATTCCCATCCGCGCGGCCAGCTCCTGTACGCCATCAAGGGCGTGATGATCGTGCATTCCGACGCCGGCTCCTGGGTCGTGCCCCCGAGCCGCGCCCTGTGGATGGTGGCGGGCCTGCGCCACAACGTCATCATGTCGGGCGACGTGGAAATGCGCACGGCCTACATCGACGCCGCTGCGGCGCCCGGCGTTCCGGCGCAGACCTGCGTCATCAACGTCACTCCCCTCCTGCGCGAACTGCTGGTCGAAGCGGTGCGCATCCCGCTGGACCGCGACCTGTGCGCGCGCGACGAGCGGCTGGTCCGCCTGCTCATCGACGAGCTGGGCGTCTCGAGCGCGATTGCCCTGCACCTGCCGATGCCGGCCGACCCGCGGCTCAAGAGCCTCTGCCAGTCCCTGATCGACCAGCCCGCCAGCCCCGCCGGCGCGCGGGAATGGGCCGGGACGGTCGGGATGGGAGAACGGACGCTGCACCGCCTCTTCTCTCGTGAAACCGGGCTGACGTTCGCGCAGTGGCGCGAGCAGGCCCGGCTCCTGTCCGCGCTCAGGCAGCTGGCCGAGGGCAGGAAGGGCATCGACGTGGCCTTCAGTTGCGGTTATGCGAGCCAGAGCGCGTTTGCCGCCATGTTCCGGCGCCACTTCGGGATCTCTCCCTCGAGCTTCTACCGATAAGGCCGGCAGCGCCTGGAACTGGTGGCGGATACTGGGCCGGCCTCCTCCCGCGCCCCCGTCCAGGGGACGGGCACCACGGCCACGGTCCCTGAAACAAGACAAGCAATATGCAATGAAAAATGCCAGTCAGCTTGACTGACTGGCATTGGGCCTTGAACGAAGCGAACTTGATTAGCCGCGTTTGCGGCGACCGGCTGCTGCCAAACCTGCCAGGGCCAGGCCCATCAGTGCGACGCTTCCGGGCTCAGGGACTTCGCCCACACGCAGATTGTCGATCGAAACCTGGACGCCGTTATCGATATTTACCGAACGGAAGCCAAGCTTGTCAAACGAGGAAATATTGCTGTTGCCTTTTGCTTGCGCGGTTCCCGCCACCAGGTCAGAACCGGTGACCTGGTACCATGCATCGAAGCGGTCATACTGCTTGTTCGTTGCGTCCACCGACTTGTACAGGTGCCCGAACACCTGATAGCTCTGGCCGGCAAGCAGGTTGCTGTTGGAGAGGAACACACCGCCCGATCCGCCCATCCGCACAAACAGATCGGTGGTGCAGGCCGTGTCTTTCTTGCCATCACCGCAGTTCGCCTTCAGGCCAATGCTCGGAGCGTTCCATTGGCCAAACCACAAGCCCACGAAGTCGTTACCGCCCAACTCGCCCGAGTACGAGATAGTGAAATCGACGAACACATCGGAAGCATAATCAGCCGCCAGACTGCGCACTGCTGCGTTGTCATCGTTGCCAACAAAAACAAGTGACGAGTTAGTGATCGATGCAGGAGCGAGCGGGTTTGGGTTTTGCTTGTTCGGCTTTGCCGCCGGTGCGAATTCCCAGGGCGCCGCCCAACCGGCACCGCCAGCGCCGCTGTTGGTACTGAAATTATCTTGGGCGGTAATGACAGTTGCGTTCGCGGCACCCGCTGCGAAGAATGCGAGGGAAGCCAGGATAGAAGTAGAGATTTTCATTTTCACAATATTTTCTAGTTAAGGACCGTTTCAAATAAGCATGTTTCGTGCCAGAACTAAAATTGTGTTTTCTTTCAATCATTTGTATTTCTTCGATTGGCTAAAAAATTTTCTTGTGTAAAGTTTCTCGACAATCTTTGTGGATTTTTTTGTTAAATTGGCATTCTGTTCAGGTCTCCGCTTTGCCAACTAACTCGCCCTTATGGCGGAAGCACAGCAGCTCCATGAAGTAGAAAGAAGTGCAAGCGAGGCAGTGCAAGCGGTGTCACCGGATTGCCTCACCCTGAGCGCCGAATCGGCCGGCCCCCTGTCGGTTCGCCCGCCACTCCGGTATCATGCGGGGATGAACGAAATTTCCTCCCTTCCGTTTGTCATTGGTGTCGCTGGCGGAAGCGGCAGTGGCAAGTCAACGGTGACCCAGCAGGTGCTGGCCTCCTTCGGCACCGAGATGGTGTCGGTCGTGATGCAGGACGATTACTACCGCGACCAGTCCGATCTCACCCCCGAGATGCGCCGCAAGCAGAATTACGACCATCCCCAGGCTTTCGACTGGCCGCTGCTGGTAGAGCACGTGCGCGCCCTGCGCAACGGCGAAGCGATCGAGATGCCGGAGTACGACTTCACGATCAGCAACCGCTCCAGCAAGACCATTCCGGTAAAACCCGCCCCGGTGATCGTGATCGAAGGCCTGTTCGCCCTGTACGACGCCGACCTGCGCAACATGATGTCGCTGAAGATCTTTGTCGACACCGCCGCCGACGTGCGCTTCATCCGTCGCCTGCAAAGGGATATCGCCGAACGCGGCCGCACGGCGGACAGCATCGTCAGCCAGTACCTGGAAACGGTGCGCCCGATGCACAAGCAGTTCATCGAGCCGACCAAGCGCCACGCCGACGTCATCCTGCCCCACGGCGCGAATGGCCCGGCGGTCGACGTCATCACCACCAAGGTGGCGAGCGTCATCGGGAAGTTGAAGCGGCCCTGACCGGTTCAGGAAGCGATCGGGTTAGCCGATGTAGTTGAACAGCGACAGCCCCGACAAGGTCTTGAATGACTTCTGCGCCGCGTCGAGCGTCATTTGCTGGGTGGCGTAATCCGAAATGGCCTTGGCGAGATCGAGGTCGACCAGGTTGGACAGGGTCGACGAATATTGCAGGTCCAGGTCCATGCCCGTGTTCTCGAGGTAGTCCAGTTCCTTCATGCGCGAGCCTACCCCGGCGCGCACGGTAAGGATATTGTCGAGCGAGGATTTCAGGTTGTCACTTGCCGTGGTCAGCTTGTTCGCCAGTGCCGCACGCCCGGCCGGATCGTCGGTCGTAGTGCGCAGCGCGTCGACCAGGTTCGACATGGTTGCAAACACCGATTCGCGCCTGCTCGGCTCGATGGCAAGGCTGTCGCCGTCGGCCGGCGCTCCCTTGATGTCGAAGGACACGCCGCCGACCACGATCTGCTGGCCCGGCACATAGGTCGCGCCGGCAGTCAACTCCACGGGCGGCTTGGCCGTCGTGTCGGTCACGCTGTAGGTGGCCGTCCCGGCCTCGGACACGCTGAACGTCAAGGTGTAGTCGTGCCCGGTCAGCGCATCCGGATCAACCACGGCACCGATCGTGGCGACAGCCTGGCCAGCATTACTCTCGTTCATGGCGACCTGATAGCTGCCGTTTCCAGTACGGGCCGCGATGAAGATCGCGCTGCCCGGCTCGCTGATCGACATGGTGCGCGAGGCGCCGACCTGCAGCATGCGCAGGCCCTGGTCGCCCTGGTAGTCGATGCCGTCCTCGCCCTCGACGAAAGGCTTGGTGGTGCCGCTGTAGCCGGAAAACAGGTAATTGCCATTGCCATCCGTGCTGTTGGCCACGCCCAGCAGGTCCTGCATGCGTCCCTCGATTTCGGTGGCGATCTTTTCGCGGTCGCTTTTCGAGAGCGCGGCATTGCCAGCCTGGATCAGCAGCGTCTGCACATCCATGACCAGGTTGCTGCTGTCGCTGAGCGCCTGTTCCACCTGCGCCAGCGAACTGGTCGCGTTGTCACGGTTGGTGGCGTACTGGGTGTTGAGCGACTGCGATTGCTTCACCTCGAGCGCGCGCGCGGCCGCGATCGGGTCATCGGCTGCGGTCACGACGCGCTTGTTGGTGGCCAGCTGGTTCTGGGTCCTGGCCATCTGCGACTGCAGCGTGTTGAGCTGGCTGGTCGCGTTCTCGTACATGGTTCGGGTGCTGATGCGCATGGTGTGCTCCGCTTTCTATCCGGGTCAACGGGCGATCGACAGCAGGGTGTCGAAGATGCTGTTGGCGATTTGCATGACCTTGCCGGCCGCCTGGTAAGCCTGCTGGTACTTCAGCAGGTTGGCGGCTTCCTCGTCCAGGTTCACGCCCGACACGTTCTGCGCCGCGCCCTGCACTTCCTTGAGCAGGGCTTCGCCGGCGCTGGCGCTGACCTGCACCTCGCGCGTCTTGTTGCCGACCGCGCTGACGGTCTGGGCGAACGAGGACTGGAAGGTGGCGGTGCCGTTGTCGAAGACAGCCCTGGTCTGCAGCGCGGCCAGCGCCGCCATGTTGCGGGTGTCGGCGTTGCCGGTCTGGTTGCCCGTGATGCTGAAGCCGTCGCCGTTGGCCGGCGTGCCCGAAATGGCCGCGCTGACGCCGTTGAAGCTGTAGGTCGCGCCGGCCGTGAACGGCACGATGCCGTCGGTGGCGGTGTAGGCGCTGGAGACGCCGCCGACCGTGACCTGCACCGTCGCGCCCTCCGGGAAGCCCGACAGGCCCCCCGCGTCCTGGTCGTAGCGCAGCGTGACCGGCAGGCCCGGGTCGGCGGCGAAGAACTCCTGGCTGATGCTGCCGCTGCTGATCTTCGCGCTGCCCCTGTTGCTCGTCAACGCGGCGGTGGCGACCGGCATCGCGGCGGCGATGTCGTTGACGTCGCTCAGCGCCAGCGTGAACTGGGCGGCCGCGCTCGCAGTCGGGCGCACAAGAAAATTGTCGCCGGAGACGGCAGTGCCCGTGACCGTGAAGCGCACCCCGTCCTTCTCGATGCTGGTAACGCCCTCGGGCGAGGTCGGGATCTGTTCGCGGGAATTGTCGCGCGCGCGGACCAGGTAGAAATTGCCGCCGTCCGATTCGACACGGAAATCGCTGTCGCCCAGCCTGGCCAGATCGGTGATCTCGACCGTGACCTCGGCATTGCCGCGGTTGTTCACCGCCGGCGCCGCCGTCTGCGGCGCGACCGTGAAGAAGTCTCCGCCCTGCTCGCCGGCACTGTCGATGCCCAGCCTGTGCTGTGCGTTGAACGTGGTGGCCAGGCCCAGGGCCAGGCGGCCGATCGCGTTCTGCACCCGATCCAGGGTATTGGTGCGAAATTCCAGCAGGCCGCCCAGTTCGCCGCCGGTGAGCGCGCTTTCCGGCAAGGCAACTTCCTTGCCGCCGGTTACATAACCCACATTGACACGCGACAAGTCGGTCGGCGAACGCATCGCCGCCAGTTCGAAAGGCTGGCTGCCCACCACCAGTGGCTGGCCGTTGCCGATCGAGATATTCAGCCCATTGTTGGTGCCGGCCGTGACCGAGGCCTTGACGTGCTTGTTCAGCTCCATGACGAGCTGGTCGCGCTGGTCGAGCAGGTCGTTGGGCTGGCGGTTCGCAGTCGCGCCGAGTGCGCCGATCCTGGTGTTGAGCTCGGCGATCTGCCGGGCGTAGGTGTTGATCAGGTTGACGTTGGACTCGATCTGGCTGTTCACGCCGGCATCGATTTCCTCGAGCCGGGCATCGACCTGCTGGAAGCTGCCGGCCAGTGTCTCGGCGGCCGACAGCAAGGCCTGGCGCGAAGGCGTCGAGGCGCTGTTGCCGCTCACGCCCTGCACCGCCGAGAAGAAGTTCTGGAGCGCCGGAGACAGGCCCGAGGTGCTGTCGGCCAGCAGGTTGTCGATCTGGCTGACCTGGGCGTAATAGGCGTCGAGCGAGGTCTTGCTGGCGGTGGCGCTGCGCACCTGGTTGTTCAGGAAATCGTCGCTGTAGCGCTTGATCTCGGCGACGCGGGTGCCGGTACCGGTAAAGCCGTAGGCGTTCTCCATCGTGGTCGACGTCGCCTGCACCACGCCCTGGCGGCTGTAACCATCGACATTGGCATTGGTGATGTTGTGGCCGGTCGTGGCGAGCGCAGCCTGGGCCGCGTACAAGCCAGTCTTGCCGATGCTGAGGAGGTTTCCGGACATGTGATTTTCTCTACCTGATTATTCTTCTACGGCAGGCCGGGCCCGAACTTGAACGCGGCGCCAGCTGTTCATGCCAATGAATGCTTGATAATCTTCGTCAACTTGTGCCCATACTCAGGATCGGTCGCGTAGCCGGCGCGCTGCAGGCCATGCGCGAACGCCGACGCGTCGCCCGCGCTGTCGAGGACTTTTTCGTAGCGCGGATTGTTCGCCAGCATGCGCGCGTAATCCTTGAACGAATCGGCCGGGCTGTCGTAGGCACGGAATTTCTCGACCTTCTGGTGCGGCTTGCCGTTGATGTACTCGGTCGTCACGGCGGTCGCAACCTTGCCTTTCCAGCCCGGGCCGGCCTTGATGCCGAACAAATTGTTGGCATTGCTGCCGTCGGCATTGCGGATCATGCGCCGGCCCCAGCCGGTTTCCAGGGCGGCCTGGCCCAGCATGAACTTGGCCGGCACGCCGGTGACCTCTTCCGCCGCGGCCGCGTGGGCGCCGAGCTTTTCCTGGAAGGCGCGTACGTGGGCCGGCTGGACCCGCCCGGCGCCGTTGATGCCCTGAGTCTGCAGGCCGGCGTCCAGGCCTTCCTTGAGCGGGCCGACCTTGCCCTTGAGCGGGATGTCGAGCGCTTCGGCGACGCCGTTGCGGCCGATGGTGGCCGAGGACACGTCGTCGGAACCGATCGCCAGCGCCCTGGCGTCGCTTTGCGCCGACAGCTGGCGCACCAGCACGTCGGCCAGGCCCATGCCGCGCTTGGCCAGGTTCTGGCTCAGCTGCTGGTCGAGCATGGACGTGAACATCTTCGTCTGCTGGTTGTCCATCACGCCTTCCTGCGGCGTGGCTTCGCGCATGGTCTTCATCATCTGGTTGATGAAGAGCGCCTCGAACTGGGTCGCCGCGCCGCGCATGGCGTCGTTCGAGCCGGCCTTGGCCGACTGCTTGAGCTTGCCCAGATCCTGGACGTCGAGCGCGAACTTGCTGCTCAGGTCGTTCTTCGAAGGGATCATGCCTGCTTACCTCAGATGATCTCGAGTTCGGCGCGCAGCGAACCGGCGGCCTTCAATGCCTGCAGGATGGCCAGCAGGTCCTGCGGGGTCGCGCCGATCGAATTCATGGCCTTCACGACTTCCGCCAGCGAGGCGCCGCCCTTCACCAGCAGCACCTTGCCCGGGTCCTTCTTCACTTCCACGGTCGGCGTGGTGGTCACGACCGTCTGGCCGCGCGAACCCGGCGCCGGCTGGCTGACGTTCTGGTCGGCGCCGATCGTCACCGACAGGTTGCCGTGCGAGATGGCGCAGGTGTCGAGCGTGACCGCCTGGTTCATCACCACCGAGCCGGTACGCGCGTTCAGGATCACCTTGGCGGCGGCCGCGGCCGGCTTGACGTCGATGTTTTCCAGCAGGCCGATGAAGCTCACGCGCGCATCCGACGAGGCCGGGGTGCGCACGCGGATCACGCGGCCGTCCAGGGCGGTGGCGGTGCCGGCGCCGAACTGGTCGTTCACCGCCGCGACCACGCGGCTGGCGGTGGCGAAGTCGGTGTCGTTCAGTTCCAGGCGGATCTGGTTGTTTTCGCCCAGGTTCGAGGGCACGGCGCGCTCGACGGTGGCGCCGCTTGAAATCTTGCCGACCGACAGGTGGTTCACCTGTACTTGCGCGCCGCCAGCGCCGGCGGAGGCGCCCACGCCGCCGACCAGCACGTTACCTTGCGCCATGGCGTAGACCTGGCCGTCGGCGCCGTGCAGCGGCGTCATGAGCAGCGTGCCGCCGCGCAGGCTTTTCGCGTTGCCGATCGAGGAAACGGTGATGTCGATGGTCTGGCCGGGCTGGGCGAAGGCCGGCAGCGAGGTCGTGACCATCACGGCCGCCACGTTCTTCAGCTGCAGCTGGCCGGTCGGCGGCAGGTTCACGCCCTTCTGCTGGAGCATGGCGACGATCGACTGCACGGTGAACGGGGTCTGGCTGGTCTGGTCGCCGGTGCCGTCCAGGCCCACGACCAGGCCGTAGCCCGACAGCTGGTTCTGGCGCACGCCGGCGATGCTGGCCATGTCCTTCAGGCGCTCGGCATGAACGGCAGGGGTAGCGGCAACGAGGGCAGCGCACAGCGCCAGCAGCGGGAATTTGAAACGCATGATCACTCCGGAAATCAGAACGGCAGCAGCGACTGGAAGAAGCGCGACATCATCGAATTCACCTCGGCGCGGTCGATGCGGCTGTTGGTGCGGTATTCGACGCGCGCGTCGGCCACCACGGTCGACGAGACGATGTTGCCCGACTGGATGGTGTCGGGGCTGACCATGCCCGAGAAACGGATGAACTCGATGCCCTTGTTCATCGCCACCTGCTTCTCGCCGGCCACGATCAGGTTGCCGTTGGCGAGCACCTCGGTGACGGTCACGCCGATGGTGCCGGTGAAGGCATTGCTGGCGCTCTGGTTGTCGCCGTCGGCGAACTTGATCGCGCCTTCGGTGCCGACGTTCGCGCCCAGCCTGGACTGCAGCGGGCCCGGCAGGCCGAAACTCGCGCTGCCCGTCTTGTTGCCCGAGCTGGCGCCGCTCTTGTTGGCCGAGGTCTTCTCGACGATGTTGATGGTGAGCAGGTCGCCCACCTGGCGCGCGCGGCGGTCCTCGAACATCGGGCGGTAGCGCGCGGCGTTGTAGATGGCGCCATCAAGCGGCGGGGCGACCTCGGCCAGGGCCGGACGCGCGCTGCGCGTTTCCTGCACGATCGAGCTTGGGGTGGCGGCGCAGCCGGCCAGGATCACGCCGGCCGCGGCGATGAAAACAAGTTTCTTCATGATGTCAGCGTGAACGATTACAGCTGGGACAGCTTCTGCAGCATCTGGTCGGAGGTCGTGATCGCCTTCGAATTGATCTCGTAGGCACGCTGGGTCTGGATCATGTTGACCATTTCCTCGACCACGTTCACGTTCGAGGTCTCGACGTAGCCCTGCATCAGCACGCCCGCGCCGTTGGTGCCCGGGATGTTCGCGTTCGGGTTGCCCGAGGCGGTCGTTTCCAGGTACAGGTTCTCGCCTTTCGATTCCAGCCCGGCCGGGTTCACGAAGGTCATCAACTGGAGGTTGCCGACTTGCGTGATCGCCGTGGTCCCGGGCACCTTTACCGACACGGTGCCGTCGCGGCCGACCGTGATCGATTCGGCGTTTGCGGGAATGGTGATCGGCGGCTGTACCGGGTAGCCGCTGGAGGTGACCAGGGTGCCGTTGGCGTCGGCCTGGAAGGAACCGTCGCGGGTATAGGCCTGGGTGCCGTCGGGCAGGAGCACCGAAAAGAAGCCGGTGCCGTTGATCATCACATCCTTCGCGTTGCCTGTCTCCTGGGGGTTACCCTGGGTGAAGATGCGTTCGGTCGAGACAGCGCGCACGCCGGTGCCCAGCTGCAGGCCGGAAGGCAGGTTGGTCTGCTGGGACGACTGGGCGCCGGGCTGGCGCACGGTCTGGTACAGCAGGTCCTCGAATACCGCCCGCGAACGCTTGAAGCCATTGGTGCTGACGTTGGCGAGGTTGTTGGTGATGACGTCGAGGTTGGTCTGCTGCGCCTCGAGGCCGGTCTTGGCGATGAACAGCGAACGAATCATTGGTTTCTCCTATTGGCGGCAACGGTGCTCGCAACTGCGGGCCGCCGCGCATAATAGAATTATGCTGGGGAAACACTTAATTCAAAGCGAGGATCTGGCCGGCTTTCGCGGCGTTATTCTCGGCGTTCTTCATCAGGCTCATTTGCGTCTCGAACGAACGCGCCAGTCCAATCATGTCCACCATGGCGTCGACGGCGTTGACGTTACTACCCTCGAGGGCGCCTCCGGCGACGCGCACCGCCGGGTCAAGCGGGGCGCTGCTGCCGTCCTTCAGGCGGAACAGGCCGTCGTCGCCGCGTACCAGGTCCTGGGCGGGCGGATTGACCAGCTTGATCCTGCCGAGGACGATCGGCACGGCCGGGCGTTCGGCGCGCGTGATGGTGGAAATCGTGCCGTCGCTGCCGACCATGATGTTGGTATCGGGCGGAATCGTGATCGGGCCGGCGTCACCGACGATGGTCGCACCGCTGGCGACGGTCAGCAGGCCGTTCGGACTCATCTCGAGGGCGCCGTTCCTGGTATAGGCTTCCGTACCGTCGGGATTCTGGACGGCGATCCAGCCAGGTCCCTTGACGGCGACGTCGAGGTCGCGCCCGGTCATCTGCAGGGGGCCCGGGGAAAAGTCGGCGCCCACCGTGTTGTTGACGACAAAAGCGCGCGTCGGCAGGCCTTCGCCCTGCACCGGCACGGCGCGGAAGGTATCGAGCTGGGCGCGAAAGCCCGTCGTGTTCAGGTTCGCCAGGTTGTTCGAGGTCGTTGCCTGCTGCTCGAGGATGTGCTTGGCGCCGGAGGCGACGGTGTAGATCAGGCGGTCCATTGTTGTTTCCTTCGTTTAGGTGCCGGGTGTGCTGCTTGTCCTTGGGCGCATCGACGGATCACTCGACCGGTCAGCGCAGGCTTACCAGCGTCTGCAACACCGAATCCTGGGTCTTGATGGTCTGCGCATTGGCCTGGTACACGCGCTGCGCCGTGATCATGTTGACCAGTTCGGCCGTCAAATCGACGTTTGACGTTTCCACCGCGGAGGACTGCAGCACGCCGAAGCTGCCCGAATCGGGTGCGCCGACCAGGGGAATGCCGGAGTCGGTCGACTCGGCCCATGCGTTATTGCCCAAAGGCTCGAGACCGTTGACATTGGCAAAGTTCGCCAGCACCACCTGTCCCAGCGGCTGGCTCTGGCCGTTGCTGTACTGGCCCATGATGACGCCATCCTCGCCGATCGAGAAGCGCTGCAGGTGGCCGGCCGCATAGCCATCCTGGGTCAGGCGCTTGTCGTTGGTGACGGTACCGTACTGGGTGGTTCCGGTGAAGGCGATCTCGATCGACTGGGTGGGCTCCGAACCGGTCGACGGATAGATCGGCAGGGACAGGCCCACCTTGCCGGCGCCGGTGCTGGCGGACGCGTTCAGGGCGCCGTTCGCGTCGAAGCTCAGGGTGGCCACTGGCTTGGCGGGCACCTTGATCGCGGCCGTGATGGCCTTGTCGACCATGTCCGGCGTATAGCCGGCAATGCCCGCCGCATCCGCGCCAGCCTTGATGATCGCCGCCTGGGCCGCCGCATCGCCGCCGTATTCGGCGGAGCCGGCGGCCGCGGCCACCAGCGCCGACGCCTCGGTGGCATACTCGGCCAGGCGCAAGGCAGTGGCCGCATCGTCGGCCGGGACCGCCCTCCTGGCCGCGTCCCAGGCCGCGCGCGCGGCGTTCACCGCGGCGTGCGCCGGGCTGTTGCCCAGCGAAGCCTGGGCCACCTTCAGCTGGGTTACCTCGATGCCATCATTGGCGGCAAACACGTCCCAGCTGCCGGCCTCGTTCTTGCGGTAGAAGGTGGACAGCACATGCGGATTGCCCAGGGAATCGTAGACGTCGATCGGCGTCTGCTTGTTATAGGTGTTCGGATCGCTGGCATCGAAGGCCAGCAGGGTCGGAGGCTGGGTACGCGAATCGAGGTTCATCTCGATGCCGACCTTGGTGGTCAAGGCCGGCTTGAGGTCGCTCGTGCGCACCTGCAGCGGCACCGGCGCGCCCGCCAGCACGTCGCCGCTGGGACCGATGCCGTAGCCGGTCAGCTTGGCGCCCTGCGCGTTCACCATGAATCCATCCTTGTCCATCGAGAACTGGCCATTGCGCGTGTACTGCACCATGCCCGACGACACCGTGCGGAAAAAACCCTGGCCATTGATCGCCACGTCGAGCGAATTGCCCGAGGCTTCGATGTTTCCTTGGTTAAACTGCTGCGCGATGTTCGCGACCTTGGTGCCGATACCTGCGGTCATGCCGCCGGCGCCGTTGAGGGAATTGGCATACACGTCCGCGAACTGCGCCTGCGAACCCTTGAAGCCGACCGTGCTCGCGTTGGCAATGTTGTTACCGATGACGTCCAGCGATTTCGCAGCGCCATTCAAGCCGCTCAGACCTTGTTGAAAAGACATTTCGTTCTCCTGAAAGAATTGGGGGTAAGCGGCTTGCTTATAGGACTTGTTTGATGTCGGCCAAAGTGACTGCCCCTTTTCCTGCAAGGTTCAACTTGACCCCGTCCTTGGAATTGGTGCTGACGCTGGCCACGCTGTCGAGCGTGAGGGCCTTGACGTCGGTCAGCGGCTGGCCGCCGCGGGTGGCGACGACGCGGAAGCTGTAGTTGCCGTTGGCGAGCGTGGCGGCGTCGGGCGCGTCCGAGCTGCCGTCCCAGGCCAGCGGCGTGGCGCCGGCTTCCATCGCGCCCAGGTCGATCGTGGCCACGTCCTTGCCGGTCTTTGGGTCGGTGACGATGACCTGCACGTTGTCGGCAGCGGTCGCCAGGTCGACGCCGAAGACCGACTGGGCGTCCACCAGGGTCAGGTTGCTGCCCTCGACCAGCACGCCATGACCGATCAGGTTGGTCGCGGCCATCGCTTCGCTCGACTGGTAGCTGGACTTGAGCGTCTCCAGGGTCTCGTTGAGCTTGTTCACGCCGGTCACGGTCTGCAGCTGGGCCAGCTGGCTCGTCACCTGGGCGTTGTCGAGCGGGTTCAGCGGGTCCTGGTTCTTGAGCTGGGTCACGAGCAGGGTCATGAACTTGTCGGTATCGGCCTGGACGCCGTCTTTCTCGGTCTTCCTGGCGTTCATGGTCGCCATCAGGTCGCTGATCGAGGTGCCGGAGGCGGCGCTGTTTACGGTGGACATATCGTTGGGGCTCGCTTGGATTATTGACCCAGGGTCAGGGTTTTCAGCAGCATGCTCTTCGCCGCGTTCATGGTTTCGACGTTGTTCTGGTACGAGCGCGAGGCCGACAGCATGTTGACCATCTCGTCCACCGCGTTCACGTTGGGCATCGACACGTAGCCCTTTTCGTCGGCCAGCGGGTTCTTGGGGTCGTAGACCTGCTTCAGGGGCGACGGATCCTCGACCACTTCGCGCACCTTGACGCCGGTGCCGCCGGTCGCCATCGGGACCGCCTCGAACACGACCTGCTTGGCGCGGTAGGCTTCGCCGGTACTCGAGGTTGCGCTGTCGGCATTGGCCAGGTTGCTGGCGACCGTGTTCAGGCGCTGGGCCTGGGCGCTCATCGCCGAACCGGAAACCTTGAAGATATTAAAGAGCGACATGATGTCTGGCCTTTGAAAGCTTATTGCCCGCTCTGGATCGCCGCCAGCAGGCCGCGGATCTGGTGGTTGATCATGGTGATGCCGGCTTCGTAGCGCAGCGCGTTGTCGGCAAACTGGTTGCGCTCGACGTCCATGTCGACCGTGTTGCCGTCGACCGCGCCCTGCACCACGCCGCGGTAGAGCACCGGGGTGCCGTCCGGCAGCGCCTTGCCGTCGGCGGCCGGCTGCTGGTGGCGCGCATTGGTCGCGACCAGCGGATTGCTGGGGTTCGCCGCGCGCGACAGGGCGCCCTGCATGGCGCTGGCGAAGTCGATGTCGCGCGCCTTGAAGTTCGGGGTGTCGGCGTTGGCGATGTTGGACGCCAACAGTTCCTGGCGCTGCGACCGCAGGGACAGCGCCGTTTCGTTGAAGCGTAAGTAGTTGTCGAGTTTGCCGATCATGCCGCCTCCGGGCAGATTTCTGGTTGGGACAGCGTGAATCATACGTTTGGGCAACACAACCCAATCGAACGATAAAGCACCCCAAACCCCGGCTATTCAAAGTTTCACTGCGGCATCAAGACGCCTAAGATGGCAGGCATCGAAAAGCATTCTTTTGCCATGTTCAAGAATTTGAAATTGTTCACCGCCCTGCTGTTGGCCGCGCCGCTGGCGTTGGCGCAAGGGTCGGGCCAAAGCGCAGGCGCGCGCCAGGACGGCGCCGCGCTGCGCAAGGTGGCCGAACACTATCTGCAGACCCAAAGCGCCGGCCTGCCAGGCAAAGTGACCGTCAAGATCGGCGCGGTCGACCCGCGCCTGTCGCTGCCCGCCTGCCCGGCCCCGGAAGCCTTCCAGCAGCCTGGCGCCCGGCCCTGGGGCAAGACCACGGTCGGCGTGCGCTGCACGGCCCCGAGCTGGAGCATGTTCCTGCAGGCCCAGGTGACGGTGATCGCCGACTACGTGACCGCCGCCGTGCCGCTCGCCCAGGGCCAGGCCATCGAGGCCGGCCAGCTGACCACGATGCAGGGCGACATTGCCGCCATGCCGAACGGGATCGTCACCGACATGGCGCAGGCGATCGGCCGCACGCCCATCGTCTCGCTGCCGGCTGGCGCCCCGCTGCGCCTCGATTCGCTGAAGAGCAAACCCGTGGTGCAGCAGAACCAGGCGGTGCGCATTGTTTCTCGCGGGGAAAACTTCTCGGTCTCGGGTGAAGGCAAGGCGATCGGCAATGCCGGCGAAGGCCAGGTGGTGCAGGTGCGCACGCCGCGCGGGGCGATCATCAGCGGAACCGCAAGGACCGGGGGCGTGGTGGAAGTGGCATTGTAAAAAAACTTCGCTGTTTTCGGATCCGCGCTAAAGTTTGGGCCTGCATGGCCGTTACACAGTGCAGATCCCGGAGTTCCTGCTCCGAACAGAGAAGGATGATGCTGTGAAAATCAACGATACCCTCAAAGGCACACAAGGCCTGCAACAACAGAATCAGACTACGGCAGCCAACGCGAAGCAGGCGGAAAAGGCTGCCGCCACCGCCACTCCGGTCCAGACCGACAGCGTACGCCTGTCCTCGCAAGCCCAGGCGACGGGCGCGACCGGCAAGGCGAACGAAGTGTTCGATGCCAAGAAAGTTGAACGTATCAAGATGGCAATTGCCGATGGGCAGTTCCAAGTCAATTCCGAAAGGATCGCGGACGGCTTGCTCGATACCGTGCGCGACCTGCTTCACTCACGCAACCGATAAAGCGATATGACCAGTCCGACCGCCACCCTCCCCGCCGAACGCCAGCGCATCGACGCGCTGGTGGAACTGATGAAGCAGGAACAGCAACTGCTGGTGGCGGCGGATGCGGACGGACTGGCAGAAGTGACGCCACGCAAGGTCGCGCTGGTGCAGGAACTGGCGCAACTCTCGCGCCAGCGCCACGCGGCCCTGGGCGGCGCGGGTTTCCAAGCGGCGGAAGCCGGCATGGAACCCTGGCTGGCGGCGCATGGCGACGAGGCTGTGCGTTCGGAATGGTCGGCGCTGCTGGCCCGTACCGCGGATGCCAAGGAATTGAACCGGGTGAACGGCCTGCTGATCAACCGGCAGATGGCGCATAACCAGACCGTGCTGCAGGCGCTGCGTACGCCGACCAGCGGTGCGGAATCGACCTTGTATGGGGCCAATGGGCAGACCTTTGGCGCCGGGGCCTCGCGGCGGTTCGTGCTGGGCTGAAGTTACCTTCTTCTCTTTTGATGACGGCCGCGGATGCGGCCGTTGTTGTTTCCGGGTGCGCTCAAGACCTGCCAGCTGGCGTCGCTCGATTGCGCCGCCTCTCGCCGAAAGCTGACCCACCTGGAGCGTTCGGAACCGGGAACGCTCCAAGGACGAGAGCGTGCGGTTCGGCCTGAACGGCGTCGCTTGCCTTGCCCGCATCGCACAAGCTTCGATGCGTTGGTGGTCCGGGCACGCCCCGGATGGCCGCAGCGTCAACCCGCACGCTAGAGCGTGCTCTCGGTTGCGGTGCAACAAATTATCTCCTAATATACCCATCAATGATGCATTTAAAGCAACCTTTTGGAGGGTATGATCTTGCTTCCTCTTCCCTACACCCCGGATGTCGAAACGGTCGCTGAGGACGAAGCGCGCCTGACCGAAGAGATCGTCGAACGGATGGCGGCCACCAACCGCTGCGCCTTCGAACGCCACCGCCACGGGATCCGCGACGCCCATGCGAAGTCGAACGGCCTGCTGGTGGGCGAACTCGAGGTTCATGCGGATCTGCCGCCCGAGCTGCGCCAGGGGATCTTCGCCAAGGCGCGCACTTACCAGGTGGTCGCGCGCCTGTCCTCGGCGCCCGGCGACATCCACTCCGACAAGATTCCCGCCCCGCGCGGCTTCGCGCTCAAGGTGATGGGCGTGGACGGCGAACGCCTGTCGCCCGACATCGCCGGCGCCAACCAGGATTTCCTGATGGTAAACTTCCCGGTGCTCGCCTTCGGCACCATCCCGAAGTACAAGCAGATGCTGGCGCTGCTCGAAGCAAACGCGCATGCGCCGGACACCTTCCAGCGCCTGGTCGCCGGCACCGCGCGCGGCGCGAAGGAACTGGTGCAGGCGCTGGGCCTGGAGCCGGGTGCCACCCTCGAAGGCCTGGCGCGCGACAACCACCATCCGCTCGGCGAGACCTACCACACGCAGGCGGCAATCCGCTTCGGCGACTACATCGCCAAGCTCGCGCTCGCGCCGAAGTCCGTGGAGGTGCGCGCGCTGGCCGGCCAGCCGCTGCGCGAGGTGCACGACGCCTGCATGCGCGACGCCGTCAGCGCCTTCTTCGCCGAACAGGGCGCGGAATATGAACTGTCGGCGCAGCTGTGCGTCGACCTGGCGGCGATGCCGGTCGAGGACGCCGCCGTACCGTGGAGCGAGGAGCGTTCCCCGCACCGCCCGATCGCCACGCTGCGCTTCCCTGCGCAGCCCAGCGCCACGCCCGGACGCCAGGTGTACGGCGACGACATCCTGTCCTTCAACCCCTGGAACGGCATCGAGGCACACCGGCCGCTGGGCGGCATCATGCGCATCCGGCGCGCGGCCTATGAGCGTTCGAGCGTATATCGCCACACGATGAACGCGCGGCCGCGCACGGAGCCATCGCAGCCTTCCGACATTCCCGACTGAGGAGCCAGAACCATGACCGAGAAAACCACCGACCCGCGCCTGGACGACGAAACCTGGCTGCAGGAAGTCAGGCGCCGCATCGACGCGGTGGCGCACGACGCGCCGCATCTTGCGAAGATCGCGCTGGAAGCGATGGTGCGAAAGCACAATCCCGACCTGAAGGGCAGCGCCAGGTCGGCCGGGCGCGCCGGCAAGCAATCCGGCAACGTGTCCGAGCTGACCGCCATCGCGCAGCTCAAGCCGGGCGGCGCCGACCGCCTGCGCCGCATTTTCGATCTCACCAACGGCAATATGGACGGCGCCCAACGCGTCTCCACCTTGCACGACATGCGTTTCGTCTTCTTCGACAACGACACCCGCATCCTGTTCGCCACCACCTATGACGGCGACTGGGACAGCTACATCAACGATTTCGCGACCAAGATCCCGGAACTGATGGACCTGCTGTTCGCGAACGTGGAAGGCTGGCCCGGCATCGCCAGTCCGCAAGTGAAGGACTTCATCGCCTCGCACCAGATCGACGCCGCCGGCTGGTTCGTCGCCAATCCGCAGGTGACAGTGGTCGACACCCGCCGCTACCAGCGCATGGAAAAGGCGCTGGATGCCTTCTTCGACGCCATGGCCGCGCATCCGCCCGCGGACGAGACGACGCGCAAGGCGCTCGATACGCTCACGGCCGCGATCTCGCAGCCGGAAGGGGTGGATTACTGACATGAGCCTGCTCACCGATCTGAAGGCGCGCTTCCGGCGCGAACGGGTCACGCTGGCCCTGGACGACATCCAGGCCCTGATCCTGCGCTCGCGCCCCGAACCCTATGTCGGCATCCACGCGATGCTGCATATCGACGAGGCGGAAGGAGGACGCGACCTGGTGCGCCGCCTGGCCGCCCACATCCCCTCCGCGGCTGGCTGGACCGACGACCGCGAAGCCTGGATTGGCGCGGCGCTCAGTTTCCAGGGCCTGAAGGCGCTGGGCCTGCCGGAATCCTCGCTGAAGAGTTTCCCCCTGCCCTTCCAGCAAGGCATGGCGGCACGCGCCGAACAACTGCGCGACATCGGCGGCAATGCGCCCGAACACTGGGACGAGGCCTTCCGCCCCGGCGCCTGCCACCTCGCGCTGACGATCTATGCGCGCGACGAGGCCGCGCTCGACGTCGCGCGCGCCAGGGCCATGGGCGAACTGGCGCGCTCGCACGGCGTGACCCTGGTCGGCACCCATGCCTTCGGCGCCGATGCCGATGCCAAGAATCCCTTCGGCTTCCGCGATTCGATTTCGCAGCCGGCAGTCGCCGGCAGCGGCGTCGATCCGGTGCCGGGCCAGGAGCGTGCGATCGCGGCCGGCGAATTCATCCTCGGCGAAGACAGCGAGAGCGGGTCGCCGGTGGCGATGCCCGATCCGCCTGAACTGGGGCGCAACGGCTCCTTCGTGGTGCTGCGCAAGTACGCCAGCCAGGTCGGCGCCTTCAATGATTTCGTGCGCAGCCATGCCTCCGGCGAACAGGAGGAAGAGCTGCTGGCCGCCAAGCTGGTCGGGCGCTGGCGCAGCGGCGCGCCGCTGATCCTCGCGCCCGAACATGACGATCCGGACCTGGGCGCCGACCCGACTCGCAACAACGATTTCGATTTTTCGAAGGACCCACGCGGTTTCGTATGCCCGCATGCGTCCCACATGCGGCGCCTGAACCCGCGCGACAGCAAGCTGACGATCCTGACCGACGTGAACATCCACCGCATCATTCGACGCTCCTCGACCTTCGGCCCCAAATGGCGCCGCGACGTGACGGCGGCCGACGATGTGCATGGCGACCGCGGCATCTTCTTCATCTTCATCAGCGCGCGCGCTTACGACACCATCGAGTTTCTCCAGCAGGAGTGGATCAACCGCGGCAACTTCATCGACCTTGGTGCCGAGCGCGATGCCGTCGTCGGCCTGCACGAAACGCCCGGCAGCTTCACGCTGCCGCAGGCGCCGGTGAGGCGCCGACTGGACGGCGTCACCACCTTCAATCGCCTGAGGGGCGGCGAATACCTGTTCATGCCGTCGCTGAGCGCCCTGCGCTGGATCGGCGAGGCCGGCTGGACAGGCTAGCGGTCCGTGGGAATTGGAGATGGCAAGAGCCAACAACATCCAGCTTCCGTGACATCGATCGAGATATTCGAGCAGATCAGGCGTTGATACTTGCCTTTCGACGCGATGCACTCAGCGGTTCCGATTGGGCGTCGCGGCGCTTCGTGCTGGGCTGAGGCTTACTTGCTTCTCTTTCAACAATGGCCGCGAATGCGGCCGTTGTTGTTTCCAGAATTAAGTCCACCCATCTGGTAAGCACGTGACTAGGAGCGGCCGGCGCTGCCGTTCCGTCCTTTGCTGTTTGCGTACACCCACGTGTATTCAGCACCAAACAGGAAAATCTGCGCGGAATAGTAAAACCAGGCGACCAGAATCACAAAAGAGCCGGCTGCGCCAAAGCCCGAGGCCACGCTCGATTTCGCAAGGTACAAGCCGATCAAGGATTTGCCTACGTTGAAGAGCAAGGCTGTGACCGCGGCCCCCATCCACACATCGTGCCAGGATATTTTTGCGGTTGGCATGATCTTGTAGATCATCGCAAACAGGACCGTGAAGAGCGCAAACGACGCGGTGAAATTCAGTACGCTCGCCAACACGCTTTCCGCCGCTTCTCCCCCGCCCAACCATTCGCTCGTCGCCGCCAGCGCAGCGCTGACGACAAGGGAAACCATCAGCATGAAAGCGAATCCGAGAACCAGGCCGAAGGACAAGACGCGGCTGCGTACCCATCCCCAAATGCCTGAAGGTTTTTCTTTCGCCGGCACGCGCCAGATGCGGTCCAGATCGGTTTGCAGTTCGGCGAAAATGGCCGTGGCGCCCAGCAGCAGCAGAAAACCGCCAACGATACTGGCGAGGATCCCGGTGGACGGTTCACGCGCGGCTTGGAGCAAGCCCTGCACCGCCGTCGCCCCTTCCTTCCCCATGATGCCTTGAAGCTGCGCGATGATTGCGCCTTGTGCGGCGTCCTGTCCAAATACCAACCCGGCAATCGCGATGACGAGGACCAGTAGCGGCGCCAGGGAAAACAGTGTGTAGTACGACAGCGCCGCCCCCATGCTCGGGGCGTAATCATCGATCCATGCGTTTCCTGCCGCCAGGATGATTTGCCACTGCCTGCCGACCCAGCTCGCCGAGGTTTGCTCGAACTTCGGGTGCGGCGGGGTACTTGTGGCTGTGTCCTTGTCCTTTGCATCGACTGTATGCGCGTCCTTTGCATCGGATGTGCGGTTCTCCGAACGCGTCACAACATATTCTTTTGCTTCCTGGACCGGGGCCGATGCGGGGACACTGGCATTCTTCACTGCCGAGGCAAGAAACGCTGCCAGAGGTACGAGAAAACTACCTGCCTTCACGGTATCGCCGCTGTCGCCGCTGCGTTCCACTGCCCTGCTGGACCTGCTGGGCCTGCTGGGCCTGCTCGACCGAGTGGGCCAACTGAATACAGGCGTTTTCTTGCGCCTGACGAGCGCATAACCCGCCGCTGCGATGCCCAGCACAGCGGCGCCACGCACATACGGAGAGGAAAGCACATCCGAGGCCTTCGATTTGAACTGGTCGAACTGTCCATTCGCTCTCGGCTCTGCGGCAGTCACGCGGGGTTCTGCTTCATGCTTTTCTTGATCGTTAGCGCTCATATTGTCCTCATGTGGTCGGCATTCGTGCCGGGCCGCCGTGGCGTGACGGCGAAATGACTGGTTCCCACCTTAAGCCTTTTGTGAGGATGGGTCAGTACGGTGACTCACCGTCTGTAGATGCAACAGAGGATAGTGCGGCTGACATGCCGCAATTGTAGCTAGGCCGCCTTGTCGAAGGACCTCGGTGTCAAGGAGCATTTACGGCCCGGAGCAGTCGTCCAGGCACTTTGTACCGGGAAAGCATCCGCAACCGATTGCGTTATACGGATCGAATTTGCGACAACGCGAGCTCCGTACCGCGTGGGTTCGAGAACCCACCCTACAAACCTGCACAGCGCCAATTTGCGAGATCTCCACCGGTGTACCGCGTGGACTCAGGAGTCCACCCTACAACGGCCGCCCCGAAACCTTGCCGCAACGCAAGCCGGCCGCTGACTAACAGGCACACAGTATTCCTTGGAGTCATTTTTCGACGGAGGAATCCATGCACCGCCCTACCCTTCACGCCGCTGCCGCCCTGTTGTTCGCCTGCGCCCTGCCTGCCCATGCCGCCGGCGAGATCGCCGTCACCGTCACGCCCGACCAGCCGGCGCTCGGCAAGGGCAACGACGTCAACGTGACCGTAACCCTGACTAACACCGGCAGTACGCCCCAGCGCCTGCTGAAGTGGCGCACGCCCTTCGTGCCGGCGGAGCATGCGCTGTTCCAGATCACGCGCGACGGGCTGCCAGTGCGCTATCTCGGGCGCCACGTCAAGCGCGCGGCGCCGACCGAAGCCGATTACATCGTGCTGGCGCCGGGTGAATCGCGCAGCGCGCGGGTCGAGCTGTCGAAGCTGTACGAGATGCAGGTCACGGGCGCCTATTCGGTGCGCTATTACACGAGCAACCCGAGCAATGCCGCGCCCGGCGCCAAGGCGGGGGCCGACATCGTGGTCGGCGACCTCGCCTCCAGCCCGGCGGCGATCTGGATCGAGGGCCGCCTGCCGCGCGGCGTCGTGACGCCCGCCCTGGCCGCGCCCGGCGGCCCGGCTGGCCTCACCTTCAGCCAGTGCTCGAACGCCCAGCAGGCTTCGATCACGAATGCCTTTGCCGCCGGCACCGCGATGGCGGCCGACGGCGTGGACTACCTCACCAGCCGCAAGCAGCAGGGCCCGCGCTACGTGAACTGGTTCGGCACGCACGAGGCCGCGCGCGTGACCACGGTCACGAACAATTTCACGGCCATCAAGAACGCCTTCGAGACCAAGCCGGTGAAGGTCGATTGCGGCTGCGACGAGCCGTATTTCGCCTATGTCTACCCGGCCCAGCCCTACAACATCTACGTCTGCAAGGCGTTCTGGACGGCGCCGCTGACCGGCACCGATTCAATGGGCGGCACCCTGCTGCACGAGATGAGCCATTTCGACGTCGTGGCCGGCACCGACGACCACGTCTACGGCCAGAGCGCCGCCGCCGAGATGGCGCGCACGGCCCCGCAACGGGCCATCAACAATGCCGACTCGCATGAGTACTTTGGGGAGAACACCCCGGCGCTGGATTGATCGGGCGAAGTTGCCGCTTACTGGCCGGTGTGGATGAAGGTCAGCGGCCGCGCGGGGCTTTCCGCCGGCTTGTCGAGCCGCTTCACATCGGTCAGGTAAGGGCCGTCATAGCCGATCTGGTAGCTGTGCCGGCCCTCCTTGAACGCGTAGGAGGGCGTGATGTCGATCGTGTTCTTCAGCTCCTTGCCTGGCGCGACCGGCACGTAATCGTCCGCCGTCAGCGCCGCGCGCTTCACCATCTTGCCGGTGTAGTCGAGCGGCCGGCCGTCGAAGGCGCGCACGTCGAAGCGGCGCCCGGTCAGTTCCTTTTCTTCCGCCATTTCGCGCGGGATCCAGATGGTCTGCTTGCCGTAGTTGTACACCGTCAGGTGGACCAGCGCGCGGCCGTTCACGGATTCGACTTCGATCTTGTTTCGGACTGCCACTTGGGGGTCTCCGGGGGCGGCGCCCGCGAGTGCGGGCAGGAAGCTGGCCGCCATCACGGTGGCGAGCAGGAAGGGTCGGCGTTGCATGGGTGCTCCATATGCTTGTGTGATTCCATTGTGCGGGCGGGAGACGGAAATGCCAAGGGCGGGGGTGGGTTTGACGTTCCGTGGTAGCGAAGGGTGAGACGGCGTGGACACAGGTGTCCACCCTACGCAACCCCGCAGTTGTAGGGTGGACACCTGTGTCCACGCGGTATAGAACGCTTGATGAAAGATTATTTCACCAACAGCAATAAAATGAAATTTTCTTTCACTCCGGCTTCGCCGCCAGGATCGTCACCGCGACCCTCCGGTTGCGCGCCCTGCCCGCCTCGTCGTCGTTCGACGCCACCGGCCGGTTCTCGCCATGCCCGACCGCCGTCATGCGCGCCGGGGCGATGCCGTTCTCGATGAAGAGCCGCACCACGCTGCTGGCGCGCACGGCGGACAATTCCCAGTTCGATGGAAACAACGGACTGGCGATCGGCACGTTGTCGGTATGCCCCTCGACCTCGATCGCATGCGGATCGTCCTTCAGCAGGCCGGCGACCACGCCCAGCGTCGCGCGCGATGCCTCGCCCAGCGCCGCCTGGCCTTGCGCGAACAGCACGCTCTCGCTGATCTCGACACTGACGCCGCGCGCGGTCTGCACCACGCGCACCTTGCCCGATTCGACCAGCGGCGCCAGCGAGGCGCCCAGGTCGCGCGCCAGGGTGTTCATGCGTTCGCGGTCACGCTTGGCCGCCTCCGCGCGCTTGCGCGCGATGATGCCGGACAGCGGCAGCGGCTCGATCGTGCTGCTGGCCTGCGGGGTCTGCGGATTGCCGCCGAAGGCGCTGCCCAGGGCGTCGGAGAGCACCTTGTACTTGCCTTCGTTGACGATGGAGATGGCGTACATCACGACGAAGAAGGCGAACAGCAGCGTGATCAGGTCGGCGTAGGAAATCAGCCAGCGGTCACGGTCCTCGCCATGCGGCTGCGCATCGTCGTAGCGTTTGCGCGCCATGGTCTTCAGCGCTTTGCCAGCAGGCTGGCCACGCGCTCTTCCACCACGCGGGTGTGGTCGCCGCTGGCCAGGTCGTGGAAGACCTCGGCCAGGATCTCGTACTGCACCACCTGGTCGGCGACGATGGCTTTCAGCTTGTTGCCGACCGGGAGGAAGAACAGGTTGGCCAGTCCCACGCCGTAGACGGTCGACACGAAGGCGACCGCAATGCCCGAGCCGAGCCGGGACGGATCGGACAGGTTTTCCATCACGTGGATCAGGCCCAGCACCGCGCCCAGGATGCCGATCGTCGGCGCATAGCCGGCGGCCGATTCCCAGATGCGCGCCGCCTGGCGTTCGGCGAATTCGAAGGCGTTGATCTCGGTTTCCAGCAGGTTGCGCAGCTTCTCCGGCTGGATGCCGTCTACCACCAGGCGCAGGCCCTTCTGGATGAACAGGTCCTTGGTGCCCATGTACTGCTCGAGCGAGAGCAGGCCGTCGCGGCGCGCGCTCAAGCTCCACAGCGCGATCGCACTGGCCAGCGGCTGGCGCTGGCTGCGCGGCGGGAAGAACACCCAGCGCAGCATGCGCATGCCGCGCCGGAAGCTGCGCGCTTCGGATTGCAGCAGCACCGCGCCGAAGGTGCCGACGACGACGATGGCGAAGGCCGCCGGCTGGAACAGGGAGGCGAAGCGGCCGCCGTCGAGCGTGTGCCCGACGAACAGGCCGGCCAGCGCCAGCGCCAGGCCGATCAGGCTGGCGAAGTCCACAGTCTCTCCCGCAGCGACGCACGCAGGCGCGCCACCGCTTGCGTGTGCAGCTGCGACACGCGCGACTCGGAGACGCCCAGGACGGCGCCGATTTCCTTCAGGTTCAGCTCTTCCTCGTAATACAGGCCCATCAGGATCTTCTCGCGCGGCGGCAGGTTGTCGATGGCCTCGATCACGGCCGAGCGGAAGTCGGTGTCGAGCAGCGCGCGCAGCGGATCGGATTCATCGACGGCATAGCGGTCGAGGAAGCTGTCGTTGCCGTCGTCCTCGTGGAAGTCCTCGTAATACACCAGCTGGTGGCCGCCGCCTTCGAACAGCATGTCCTGGTAGTCCTCGAGCGACATGTCGAGCGATTTGGCGACTTCCGATTCGCTCGGCGGGCGGCCCAGGCGTTGCTGCAGCGTGGTCATCGCGCCCTCCACCTTCTTCATGTTCTGGCGGGTGCTGCGCGGCATCCAGTCGTTGGCGCGCAATTCGTCGACCATCGCGCCGCGGATGCGCAGCACGGCATAGGTCTCGAACTGGGCCCCGTGGTTGTCTTCGTAGCGGTTGATGGCGTCCAAGAGGCCCATCATGCCGGCCTGGATCAGGTCGTCCACCTCGACCGAGGGCGGCAGCTTGGCCTTCATTTGGTGGGCAAGACGCTTGACCAGCGGCTGGTGCTGGGTGAGCAAGTGATTCTTGTCCGCTTTCCCTTTGACGGTATACATACTTGTGCTTTTTCTTAAGAACGCGCGCCGCCGTGGCGCCCCAGCCCGGCCATGCCCGGCAAGGCGAAGCGCCCGGCGAGCCGGCGAAACGCCACCGAGGCCCCGGCCAGCGGGAAGGCGTCGACCACGGTGCGCCCGAGACGCGCCGCGCGGTGCAGGTATTCGTCCGCCGGCACCGAGCCCATCGAGCTCAACGTTACCGCCAGGTAACGACTTGCCGCCGTCGCCATATTATCGTAAACCACCTTCGCCTCCGCCTCGGTGGCGCCGGTGACCAGGATGCCGAAGGGACGGCGCCCGAACTCCTGGGCCAGGCGTTTGATCAGGGCATAGGCGTTGGTGATCGAGGTGGCGCTGTTCGACACCTGCACCACGATTTCCGAGTCGGCCAGCATGGGCACGGCGAAGCCGCCTTCACGGTTCAGTTCGCCATCGACGATGACGATGCCGCCCTGCCCTTTCACCAGCACCTCGAAGGCTTTCGCCAGGCGGCGTTGCTCATCGCTGCCGGTGCGCGGCACGACGCCATCGCGTGCCAGCAGGGCGACCTGGAAGCCTTGCGGCGCATGCTGGACCACCTGGTTCAGCGCGCATTCCTGGCGCGCCACCTGCATCAAACTGACATGGCGTTCCATCTCCAGGTGGCAGGCGACGCCACGCGTTACGCCATCCCTGCGTTGGCAGGCGTCGACGATCATCACGTCGTTGCCGGCCTGGGCCAGCGAGGCGCCCAGGTTCACCAGCATCGCGGCCTTGTCGTCGCCCGGCGTGGCCGACAGGAAGGTCACGACGCGCGGCTTGGGACCGGCCAGCATCCGGCGCAGGCCTTCGGCCTGGTCGAAGTCGAAACTAGCCAAGGCGCACCCCGCGCAGGCTGCTGTCGCTGGCGACGTTGCCGGTATGCGCCATCACCAGCGGCAGGTCGGCGTCGTCGAACTGGTTGCCGGCATCGCGGCGGCCGCGGAAGGCGCGGTCGACCAGCATGGCGCGGTCGGCCAGGTGCAGGTCTTCCGGCACGCGCTGGCCGTTCGAGATGTAATGCAGGTTCAGCTTCTGCCGGATCACGACGTCGAGCACGCTGCCGATCGAGGCGGCTTCGTCGAGCTTGGTCATGATGCAGCCGTGCAGGCCGCTGCCCTGGTAGGCGCGCACCACTTCGTTCAGGGTCTCGCCCGTCGCGGTCGCGTTCAGGCACAGCAGGCGCTTCACGTCGGCGCCGGCGCCGGCCAGCATCGCCACCTGCTCGGTGACCATCTGGTCGCGCTGCGACATCCCGATGGTGTCGATCAGCACGGTGTGCTTGTTCCTGAGCTCCTTGAGTGCGATGCGCAGGTCGGCCTCGTCCTTCACCGAGTGCACCATCACGCCCAGGATCTTGCCGTAGATGCGCAGCTGCTCGTGGCCGCCGATACGGTAGGCGTCGGTGGTGATCAGGGCCAGCTTCTCGGGGCCGTGGCGCATCACGCAGCGCGCCGCCAGCTTGGCGGTGGTGGTGGTCTTGCCGACGCCGGTCGGGCCGACCAGGGCAAACACGCCGCCCTTGTCGAGCAGCGTATCCTCGTCGGCCATGGTGGTCAGGTTACGGGCCAGCACGGTCTTGATCCAGCGCATCGCCTCGGCCGCGTCCTTGTTGGCCGGCATCTTGTCGATCAGGTAGCGCGACAGCGAGGCCGAAAAACCGGCGCCCAGCATCTCGCGCAGCACGACCGCCTTCTGCGGCTCGCGCTGCTGGGTGCTGCCCCAGGACAGCTCGGCCAGCTGGTTTTCCATCACGCCGCGCATGGCGCGGATCTCGCTCATCATGCCGTTCATCTCGGCGGCGGCCGATTCGCGGGCCTGGGCGATCGCGGCCTGCATCATCTGGGTCATGGCGGCCATGTCGAAGGCCGGCTCCGGGGCCGGCGCTGCGGCGCGGCGCGGAGCAAAGGCCGCTTCGAATTCCGGCTCCATCTGCGCCGCGCGGCGCGGGGCGAAGAAGTGTTCCGGCGCCGGGGCCGGTGCGGACGGCGCGGCGCGGCGGTTCACGAAGGACGAGGCTTCCTGGTCAAAAGCGTGCAGGTGATCGAGGCGCGGCTGGGGCGCGGCCATCTCCGATCCGGCGGCCGGGGAGCCCAGCGCGGCGACGTCGTCGTTGTCGAGTGCGAGGATCTCGACCACGCCATCGACGGGCCGGTTCGAGAGGATGACGGCATCGGGTCCGAGCGCATCGCGCACCTTGCGCAAGGCTTCCCGGGATGTTGCCGCTGTAAATTTCTTCACATTCATCTTATTCTCCGCACTGCTAGGCTCGATTCAATGCAGGCGCAACTCGCCTGTCTACGGAAGAGATTATTGACGATGCCACGAAGCAACCATCCGGGGAAAAGGATGGGGAAATGGGGTCAATTCTCGCGGGGAGTGTCGGGTTCGCGGCCGGGCGCGGCCCTGGCGGGCGAAGGCTTGGGCTTGCAGACACGCGCAGAAGAACGTCATGCGTGTCCGGTGAAGCCCTGCACCCTAAGTTTGCGGCCACGGGTTGAAGCATGCGCTGCCGGAACGCATCTGACGCCTGCCGGCTTGTCATCCGCCCCCGGGTCAGGCAAACGTCTCCAGCTCACTGAGCAGGCGGCCGGCAGCATCCTTGTCGGCCATCCGAGGCATGAATCCGATCGGCCAGTCGATACCGACGGCCGGGTCGTTCCACAGCAGGGTACGCTCGAATTCGGGATACCAATAATTGGTCGTCTCGTAGAGAAATTCGTGCGCCGCAGGTCTACTGGGATAGCTTCTTAGTCGAATGCTTCTGCTGAAGAGAAGTTGCTGCCGACCTTGTCCTTGGCGGATACGATCGGTTCGGATGTGATCGGCCAGCTGATCCCGACTACCGGGTCGTCCCAGCGGACGCACCGCTCGAACGTGGGCGAATAGTAGTCGGTTGTCTTGTAGAGGAACTCAGCAGTCTCGGACAGCGTATAGAAACCGTGGGCAAAACCCTCTGGCACCCAGAGCTGCTTCTTGTTTTCAGCCGACAGGATCTCGCCGACCCATTGGCCGTAGGTGGGCGAACTCTTGCGCATGTCAACCGCAACGTCAAAGACCGCGCCATGCACGACGCGTACAAGCTTGCCCTGCGCATTCTGGATCTGGTAATGCAGGCCGCGCAGCACATGCTGCGTCGAGCGCGAATGGTTGTCCTGCACAAAAGTAACGCTTCTGCCGATCGCCTCTTCAAAATGACGCTGGCTGAAGCTCTCGAAGAAGAAGCCGCGCTCATCCCCGAATACTTTCGGCTCAAATAAAACGACATCCGGTATCGCCAGCTTGGTCGATTTCACAGGACGTTCTCCTTCAGCAGGCGGTTCAGGTACTTGCCGTAGCCGCTCTTGGCTAACGGGGCGGCCAGGGCGGCAAGCTGTTCGGAACTAATCCAGTTCTGACGCCATGAGATCTCCTCGGGGCAGGCAACCTTCAGTCCCTGGCGATGTTCGAGCGTCGCAATGAATGAGCTCGCCTCGAGCAGGCTGTCGTGGGTACCGGTATCAAGCCAGGCATGGCCCCGCTTCAGAATTTGTACATCCAGGCTTCCCTGCTTCAGATAGACCTCGTTCACTGCAGTGATCTCGAGCTCGCCTCGAGCGCTTGGCTTGATCGATTTCGCGATCTCGACAACCTGCGTATCGTAGAAGTACAGTCCCGTGACAGCATAGTTGCTTTTCGGAACCATTGGCTTTTCTTCAATGCTACAAGCCTTGCCGCTGGTGTCGAATTCGACCACGCCGTAACGTTCGGGGTCAGCCACGTGGTAGGCAAATACCGAGGCGCCGAAGGTCTTTTCGTTGGCTGCATGCAGCAGGGTTGCCAAGTCGTGTCCGTGGAAGATGTTGTCGCCCAAGACCAGCGCGCACGGAGAGTTTCCAAGAAATTTTTCACCTATCAGGAAAGCCTGGGCGAGCCCGTCCGGCGTTTCCTGCACCGCATATTGCAGATTCATGCCCCACTGCGATCCGTCACCCAACAGCTGAGCGAAGCGAGGAGTATCTTGCGGAGTTGAAATGATGAGCACGTCACGAATGCCGGCAAGCATCAGGGTACTCAAGGGGTAGTACACCATCGGCTTGTCGTACACCGGCAACAATTGCTTACTGATCGACAAGGTGGCTGGGTGCAGCCTGGTGCCGGAACCGCCGGCGAGAATGATGCCTTTACGATGAACCGAGGTCATATTGTTTTCTATGCTTTACAGAATTTCGCGGACCATACGGTCCACACCAGCGCGCCAGTCGGGCAGCGTCAAGCCGAACGTTACCTGCAACTTGTCCGTATCCAGGCGCGAGTTAAGAGGACGCTGCGCTGGCGTCGGGAAAGCCGTGGTCGGTACCGCCGCGACGCTGTCTGGCGCCGCCTTTAACGCCGCACCAGCGGCGCATGCGATGTCGAGCACGTAGCGCGCGTAGCCATGCCAGCTTGTCTCGCCGGATGCCGTCAGGTGATACAGGCCCGCGTGCTCGGGATGCAGCACGAGGTCACGTAATGCATGCGCGGTTACGTCGGCAAGCAGTTCGGCGCCGGTTGGCGCACCAAACTGGTCATCGATCACGGTGAGGCGCTCACGCTCGGCAGCCAGGCGCAGCATCGTCTTGGCGAAATTGCCGCCACGCGCGGCGTAGACCCAGCTGGTCCGGAAAATCAGGTGCCGCGGACAGGCTGCGGCAACGAGCCGCTCTCCTTCGAGCTTGGTCTGGCCGTACACGTTCAGCGGCTGTGGCTGGTCAGTCTCTTTCCAGCGAGCATCGCCGCTACCGTTGAAAACGTAATCGGTCGAGTAATGGACGATACCGGCCCCGACGCGCTGGGCAGCCTTGGCCAGCACTTCCGGCGCCAGCGCATTGATGGTGCGCGCCAGCTCGGGTTCGGACTCCGCCTTGTCGACTGCCGTGTGGGCCGCTGCATTGACGATAAAGTCCGGACGCACTGCTTCGACGCTCGCAGCAAGCCCGTCGAGGTTGGTGAAATCGCCGCAGAGGTCCTTGCTGTCGAAGTCGAGCGCAACGACCTGGCCGAGTGGCGCCAGGCTGCGCTGCAATTCCCAGCCCACCTGGCCGCCCTTGCCGAACAATAGGAATTTCATGCGGCCCTCGATTGCAGGGTAACGACCCATTCCTGGTTGGCCAGGTACCAGTCGACCGTCTTGCGGATGCCGGTCTCGAAGGTTTCCGCCGGCTTCCAGCCGAGTTCGCGTTCGATCTTGCCCGCGTCGATCGCGTAGCGACGGTCGTGGCCAGGGCGGTCGGTCACATAGGTGATTTGCTCACGGTAGGACTTGCCATCCGCGCGCGGTCGCAGTTCGTCGAGCAGGCCGCACAGGGTGCGCGCGATCTCGACGTTCTGCATTTCGTTCCAGCCGCCGACGTTGTAGGTTTCACCCAGCTTGCCTGCCTCGAGCACGCGGCGGATGGCGCTGCAGTGATCCTTGACGTACAGCCAGTCGCGCACTTGGGTGCCATCGCCATACAGCGGCAAGGCCTTGCCAGCCAGTGCGTTGACGATCATCAGCGGGATCAGCTTTTCAGGGAAATGGAAAGGACCGTAGTTGTTCGAACAGTTGGTCGTCAGGACCGGCAGCCCATACGTATGGTGGTAGGCGCGCACCAGGTGGTCGCTGGCAGCCTTGCTTGCCGAATAAGGACTGTTCGGCTGGTACTGGTTGGTCTCGCGGAATGGGTGATCGTCGTGCTCCAGCGAGCCGTAGACTTCGTCGGTCGAAACGTGCAGGAAGCGGAACGCCGCCTTTTCCCCATCTTCGAGGCCAGTCCAGAAGGCACGCACGGCCTCGAGCAAGTTGAAGGTGCCGACGATATTGGTCTGGATGAATGCGGACGGCCCGGTAATCGAACGATCCACATGCGACTCGGCGGCGAAGTTCACGATCGCCCGCGGGCGGTACCTTGCCAGCAGCTCGGCAACGAGTGCGCTGTCGCCGATATCCCCCTCGACGAAAATATGGCGCGCATCACCCTTCAGGCTGTCCAGGTTGTGCAGGTTGCCCGCATAGGTCAGCTTGTCGAGGTTAACGACTCGCTCGTCCGAACCCTGCAGCCAGTCCAATACAAAATTCGAGCCGATAAAGCCAGCCCCACCCGTTACCAAAATCATAATATATTTTCCAAAATGAGAATCAAAAGACTGCCGATCAACAAGTGTCCGCTGTTGCGAACACCAGTGCTTCGTCGACCGAGTCTGAACTGTGCAATTTTTCGTTCGCCAGCATAGGGCGAGATTGCAATGTCCATTGATAAATGCGGCGGTGGTATCGCCTTTCGAACAGTTCGGCTTGGTACTTGAGGAAAGGTATTTTAGCCGATCAACTTGCATTACTCCAGATAACAGCATGGAACCTTAAAGCAATAATTTTCCCTATGAGCAACTGCTGAACAATTTAGCTTCGTGCGAAGTCAGTGTTATCCACAGATGTGTTTTTTACACGGTGGATTTTGTTAAGCTGGCGCTCTACGCCCCAACTCAGCTGTTTGAGCGGACTCCAGGCGCGACTTCGATTCCTAACAGGGGACGCGCCAGGATCAGGCTGGTAGAACCGCACGAGATAAAAACCCCAGCAGCCTTCTTTGTTGTGCTGCGATAGCGCGGCCTCCTGCCGCACTGCGCAAAAAAACAGGCAGAGCCCTCCAGACCCATCCTGATGCCCGTATTAACAGCGTACGCGCGAACCTTTCATGACACACATCGGTGAGAATTCGTGAATATTTGGACGACCGACCAACAGTGATAAAAGATAGAAAATTTCACTAATATTCACAGCTGAGCCGAAGGAACTGTTCGGTTAACAACACCGTAGGTTTAAAAAAAGTTCTGCTTAAGTGTTGTTTTTTTGCCGAATCATTTTCAGGTATATCCCAAGGCAGTTTCAGGCGCGATAAGGGAAAGCGTCCGCTCTCCATGCCCGCATAGCTCTGAAAGTTACCGGCGCCATTCAGGATCACTGCGCCCCCACCAGGCTGGTCACCCGAATCGTCTTGGTCTCGGGAATCTCCGAATGCGACAAGACCTTCAGCTGCGGCAGTGCGCGGCGCAGGAAGCGCGAGAGCAGCACGCGCAGCGGGCCCGGCACCAGCAGCACCGGCGTGTGCCCCATCGCTTCCTGCTGCTGCGAAGCCAGGTGCGCCTGCTGGGCGATGGTGTCGGCCAGGCCCGGTTCGATGCCGGTGCCGTCGCCGCCCGCGCCCAGCGCCTGCATCAGCAAGCGCTCGAGGCGGTTGTCCAGGGTCATCACGCTCAGTTCGTTCGTGCCGGGGAACAACTGCTGCACGATCGCCCGTCCAAGGGCAATGCGCACCAGTGCGGTCAAATCGTTCGGGTCCTGGGTCTGCGGGCCATGCTCGGACAGGGTCTCGATGATGGTGCGCATGTCGCGGATGTGAACGCCTTCGAGCAGCAGGTTCTGCAGCACTTTCTGGAGCGTCGACAGCGACACCACTTTCGGCACCAGGTCTTCCACCAGCTTCGGCGATTCCTTGCCCAGGTGATCGAGCAATGCCTGCACTTCCATGCGCCCCAGCAGCTCGGAGGCGTGGGTCGTGACCAGGTGGTTCAGGTGGGTCGCCACCACGGTGCCGGCATCGACGACCGTATAGCCCAGGTTCTGCGCCTCGTCGCGCAGCCCGGCGTCGATCCAGACCGCGGGCAGCCCGAAGGCCGGGTCGACCGTCTGCTGGCCCGGCAGCGTTCCGCTGGCCATGCCCGGGTTGATCGCGAGGAACTGGCCGTTGATCGCTTCACCGCTGCCCACTTCCACGCCCTTCAGGGTGATGCGGTAGGCCGAGGGTTTGAGTTCCAGGTTGTCGCGGATGTGCACAGGCGGCGCCAGGAAGCCGACTTCCTGGGCAAACTTCTTGCGGATGCCCTTGATGCGCTTGAGCAGCTCGCCGCTCTGGGCATGGTCGACCAGCGGAATCAGGCGGTAGCCTACCTCCAGGCCCAGGGTATCGACCGGCATGATGTCCTGCCAGGTCGCTTCCTCGGTTTCGGCGGACGCGGCCTTGGTGGCGCCGGCCGCCGCCTCCTCGGCCGCGGCTTCGGCTTCGCGCTGGGGCGCCTCCTTGTTGCGTTTGCCGAGCAGGTAGCCGCCACCACACAGCGCACCGGCCAGCAGCAGGAACACCAGGTTGGGCATGCCCGGGATCAGGCCCAGGCCACCGATGATGCCGCCGGTAATGTACAGCACTTCAGGCTTGGCGAAGAGCTGGCCGACCATCTGGCCGCCGATATCCTGGTCGTTTGCCACGCGCGACACCACCATGCCCGCCGCAATCGAGATGATCAGGGAAGGAATCTGCGCCACCAGGCCATCGCCGATGGCCAGCAGGGTGTAGGTCCTGGCGGCGTCGCCGACCGCCATGTCGTGCATTGCCACGCCGACGATCAGGCCGCCGATCACGTTGATGAGGGTGACCATGATGCCGGCCACGGCATCGCCCTTGACGTACTTCGAGGCACCGTCCATGGCGCCGTAGAACTCGGCTTCCTGGCCGACTTCGGCGCGGCGCTTGCGCGCCTCGGCTTCGCCGATCATGCCGGCGTTCAGGTCGGCGTCGATCGCCATCTGCTTGCCCGGCATCGCGTCCAGGGCGAAGCGCGCGCCCACTTCGGCGATACGGCCCGCGCCCTTGGTAACGACGGTGAAGTTGATGATGGTAAGGATGACGAACACCACGATACCGACGGTGTAGTTACCGCCGATCAGGAAGTGGCCGAAGGCTTCGATCACCTTGCCGGCCGCGGCGCCGCCGGTATGGCCTTCGGTCAGCACAATGCGAGTCGAAGCCACATTGAGCGACAGGCGCAGCATGGTCGACACCAGCAGGATCGCCGGGAAGGCCATGAAGTCGAGCGGCTTGACCGTATACAGCGCGGTCAGCAGCACGATCACCGACAGCGCAATGTTAAAGCTGAAGAACAGGTCGAGGATGAAGGCCGGCAGCGGCAGGATCATCATCGCCAGCAGCAGGATGATGAGGATCGGCGCGGCCAGGGCATTGCCCCGGGCGCCGAGTCCGCTCAGCCAGGCAGGCAGTCTCAAACTGTTCATCGAATTGCTCCGTTACTGGTATCTGGTTATTGCGGTTGCTGCGGTTGCTGCGCCTGCGAAGCCGGGTTCAGCGGGTCCATTTCCGGCGGAACAGGCAGCCTGGTCGGGCGATCCGGATACTGTCCGCCGACCTTGCTGTAGTTGCGCAACTGGAAGACATAAGCCAGCACCTCGGCCACGGCCGAGTACAGCTTCTCGGGAATCTCGTCGTCGATCTCGGTGTGCTTGTAGAGCGCACGGGCCAGGGCCGGGGCTTCCAGCAGCGCGACCTTGTTCTCTTTCGCCAGCTCGCGGATCTTCGCCGCGACCTCGTCGGCGCCCTTGGCCACCACGCGCGGCGCGCCTTTCTGGCCGTCGGTGTACTTCAGCGCCACCGCGTAATGGGTCGGGTTGGTCACCACGACGTCGGCAGTGGGCACATTCTGCATCATGCGGCTGCGCGCCATTTCGCGCTGGAGCTGGCGAATCCTGCCCTTCATCTGCGGATTGCCCTCGGCTTCCTTGGCTTCCTCGATCATTTCCTGGCGCGTCATCTTGTGCTTGTTGGCGTAGTGCCAGAGCTGGTAAGGGCCATCGATGGCCGCGATCGCGCCCAGCGCGCCGACGATGAAGAGAAAGGCGCGCCACATCAGGCTGGCCAGGTGGGCGGTCGAGGTGCCGAGCGGCTCGACGGCCAGGCCCAGCACCGCATCCATTTCGCTCATCACGACCACCCAGGCCACGGCGCCGACCAGCAGGGTCTTGGCGACGGCCTTCAGCAGTTCGACCAGGGCATTGGTCGAGAACATGTTGCCCAGCCCGCTGATCGGGTTGAGCTTCATGAAGTTGGGCGTGAACGCCTTCGCGCTGAAATTGAAGCCGCCGATGAGCAAGGGCGAAGCGATTGCAACGAGCATGATGGCAAAGGCCAGCGGCAGGCAGGCGAGCAGTACGCCGCCAACGTCGGCGGCAATGCGCTCAAGCAGGACGTCCGGGTTGTAGACCTGCTCGCGGTTCAGGCTCAGGCCCGACTCGAGTGCGCCCGACAGGCGGCCGACCAGGCTGCCGCCGGTGATCCAGAGGCCGGCGCCGGCCGTCATCAGGACCGTGAACGTGGCCAGTTCGCGCGACCGGGGAACGTCGCCTTCTTCGCGCGCCTTTTCGAGTCTCTTGGGTGACGCGTCTTCTGTCTTTTCTGCGTCGCTGTCTGCCATGCCCTGCTCCGTGATTGCCCTTGCTTGTACAGGGCGCGATTATGACTGGAGTTGCCGCAAGGCTATAAGCCGATTAACCGAACAAAATAGGGTCTATTCCGGCGCTTACGTAAATTCAGGGGAGAACGTCAATGCGAAAACAGCAGGAAATGGAGGGGTGCGTGAAGGGCTACCGCCACCGCAAAATTGGTGTATTGTGAGCATTAAAAGAATCTGTGGTTTTACTGCCAGTCGTCGTCAAATCCGGCACAGAATCTCACAGAATCTCACGCAGGCCGTGCTAAGCTCTCAATAATTGAGGGTTGCTTTGTGGCAAACCGAAAGGCGAAGAACATGAAACTATCGAAACGCCCACTGCACAATTTCACGCCAAGTATTGCTGTCCTCTCGCGGTATTGCGAGCTGCTCGACAGGACCCTCCCTCATTTGCGGACCCTGCTGTTGGTTGCTGGCCTGGCTGCTGCCGCCCTCAAGGCAGGGCCGCTTGCCGACTACCTGTTCAGCGCAGGCCTGCTGCTTCACTGGGCGATCTGGTTCCAGGGCTGGTGGACAGGGGCCCGCTCGCGTCGCTAAGCCCTGCTCTGCCAAGGTCAGCCGACCGTGCTGACCTCGTCCACTTCATCGGCCTGCGCAAGTGCGGTCTTGCTTGATGTCCAGCGCCCACGCACCACACGGCCGTACACAGCGATGTACAGGGCCAGCTGGATCAGCACCAGGGCAACGGCGCTGCTCACCGAGCCGCCCAGGAATACACTGGCCGCGATGCAGATCGCGATGATTGGGCCCATGATGCAGACGACGCCGGCATTACGCTTCCAGGCACGTGCAGGGTCGCGCGCCACATGCTTGAACACCACGCGACGGAAGATCAGGGTATGCAGGTGCAGCGCATCCGGTGCGCCAGGGCTGACGTTCTGGATGAAGCGGCGGCGATAAATGCTGAACAACACTTCGATGATGGGATAGGCGCATACACCCAGCACCTGCCAGGCATTGATTTCTGCGTGCCTGTTGAGCAGCAGGACGGCCATCTCGGCAACCCAGAAACCGAGGAAATAAGCGCCGCCATCGCCAAGGAAGAGCTTGCCGGTGGGGTAATTCAGGACGAGGAAGCCACACGCGGCGCCCACGCACAGCGCCGCCAGCATCATCACGAAAGCATCATTATGCTGCCAAGCAATGATGCCCAGGCCTGTTGCCATCAGGATGATAGTCGTACTCGACAAGCCGTTGAATCCGTCGATGATGTTCACGGCATTCGCAGCGCCAGCCACCATGATCGCAGTCACTGCGATGGCGACCGGTGCATATACGAGCAGGCTGTCGAGCCCCCAAATGTCCATTTCCTCGACAGTAGCGCCAAGCATCACACTTGCGAGCAAGGCACTGGCAATCGTTGCCACAAGCCGCACACGCACCGATACTCTTTTGGTGAAATCTTCGATAATGCCGGCTACGAAAGCAGGGATGCTTGCGCACAGCAGAAGCAGGACGAGATCGAGTTGTGCCGCATTGAATTGGCCGGGGAACAGTTGAGTGAATGCAAAAATTCCAAGCAGGAGGCCGGCGACAACGCCAACGCCACCGATACGGGGCACTGCGGTCGTATGTACCTTTTGCACACCACCAAGATCGTGATCGTGCGACAGCTTTCCATGCCAACGCTGTGAACCGACGATCAGCGCGCTGACCGCGAGACTGGCGCCCGCGCTCAATGCACCCATTGTTACTACATTTTCTAAAAGCATTCTCTCTACATCCTAATCGTCACACGACGCTACCTGAGAAGACATTCTGGCAAACACAACACTTTCAACGCGCCAGAAGGGCGCGCAGCTGACGAGCTGTCGTATAAAAGTAACTAGCTCCAGGCAAACCGGTAGCTATCCAGGCACCAGAGTCGTCGTGTTGAAGTAGAGCACTGAAAGTCACACGACAGACTATCCTGTCGGGCCTGCCCTACTTGTAAGAATTTGTCCGTTTTTTGTCTTTTAGATCACACATCAACGGCGATCGCAGAAGACTTCTGCTGACGCTGCCGAGCTGAACGATAACATTTTCTCCATACACACTTCGCACTGCAAAAAAAGACCGCGGCGCGAAGCCGCGGCCTTTTTCGAAGCGGGTACTTCGATCAGCTACCGCTACCGCCCGTGCCGCCGGTAACAGTGTTCTGGGCAGCGTCCTTGCGCACGCTTTCCAGTACTGATGCAGCCGGAGCGCCGTTCGCGCCCACGATGTTGCGCGACTTCAGGGACTCGAGGATCGCATCCTGGGCGTTGCCAGGATTGGTTGCGCTCTTCGGCACCAGGCTGGCCGTCAGGAAGTCGGTCGGAACCGAAATACCTGCCGCAGTCGAGACAACCTGCGCCACGCGGTTCAGCGTGGCCTGCATCATGGTGCCGTTGCCGACGATGAGTTGCACGCTCTTGCTCTGTGCGAGCTGGGCCGGGGTGGCGCTGGTGCCGGCGCCCGAAGAAATTGCAATGTACGAGACGAGCATCTCGGTCAGCGGCGTGATGTTGGCCTTGGCGCCGTCACCGCTGGCGATCGAACGCAGGGTGACGCCGTTCTGGGTAACCGACAGGATGCAAGGACCTTCGCCTGGCGCCGCTACCTTGATGGTGTAGGAGCCGTCCGCATTGGTTTGCGCGCTTGCCGAACCGGTCTTGCAGCTTGCGGTCAGGGCCGCGTTGGCGATTGCAGCGCCAGTTGCTGCGGTACCGCTCATCGTGATCGCGTAGCTTACCGGCGGCGGCGTGACCGAGACCGGCGGAGTGTCGTTGTCGCTGCCGCCGCAGGCAGCTAGGGTCGAGGCCATGCCGGCCATCAGTACCAATTTGCATGCTGCGCTGAACTTGAAGCTCTTTTTCATCTAAATACTTCCTTTTGAGTTGTTTTGTTTGATCTTGCAGAGGTCACTCGGGCGCAAGCTTACAGGCACGGACCTGCTGTCGAATAGCGCGCGGCAAATTGCTGTGTTCTCGAACTTACTACTATATATGAGCCATTTTCCAGGGGCAACAATTCTTACATCATCTCCTTCGCTAAGTTGTTGATCTACAACCAGATTCTCACACAATCTCACGTTTTTATCGTTCTATGGCCGAGTGTATTTACCCGAAGCGCCGTTAGGTCTCAGTCGAGGATGGACGTGTACTGGAGGAAGGCATTACGCATGCGCGGCATCTGCCGCACGATATATTCGCGGCCGATCCGGCCCTGGTTGAAGAAATTGGCGCGCGCGCCATACGCCATCGGTAACTCTTCCACCACCCCCATGTTGATGCAGTTGCAGTCACCAGGGCGGGCATGTTTCGTTTCGACGCGCGCCATATAGCTGCTTGCACCTTCCAGATGAGTCCAGCCCGGTCTCATGCCCTTGCGCGGCGTGAGCGGCACGGCAATGCCGAAGCCGATGCGGGTCTCCACCTCGCTCTTCTTCAAATAAGCCTGCGCTTGTACGTCGCCGAACCAGCGGCTCAGTTGCAGGAAGGGCCCCCGGTCTTCACCGCGGTAGCGCTGGTAGCCCGCTTCGATGGAGGCATTCAGCGGTGCGTAGTTCCACATATAGGAAACGGCGCCGGTCTCGATGTGATCGGTGCGGTAGCGGAATTTCTCGCGCAGGTGGGTGTACTGAAGCCTTACCTGATCGTCGGTGCCTGGGACGAACCAGGTGGTCTCGTTCTGTACACCATCGAGGTCGTAAAGGTATCTACCGGCCGAGGTGATATTGATGACGCTATCGCTCAGCCAGAACGCCTGACTCAGCACGGCGGTACGCAGGCCGTCGCGCTGCTGGGCCCAGCCGAGGAAGCCATGGGCCACGTCGTCCGACTCGGCCACCGTGCGCAGGTAGCTGGTGTACACCTCCGCGCCCTTCCAGACCGGCACCAGGGCCTGGACGTTGGCCGCCACGCTGTAGTCGAGCACGCCCTTCTCGGTACCGACGAAGTGCACCGTACGCGGCTCGACACGAATGCGCGAATAGCCGCGCGGCCCCTCGTCGGCATCGAGCCACTGCACGCCGCGGCCGCCATCCGGACGGAACTGGAAGGACAGGGCCGACTGCGCCTCGCGCCACTGGCCGTCGTCCAGGAAGCGCCGGTAGCTGGTCTTTTCGACCGTGCTCTTGTACAGCTGCAGCCCGGTCTTCTTCGTGACCGCCGACACGTAGCGGATGTCGGCGGGCGCCAAGGCCACCGCCGCGCCCAAGGCAATCCCGATGGCGTCGACTTCATTCTGGTTGTAGCGGTGGTTTTCATACTCCACCACCATTTCTGCGCCGCGCTTGCCTACGCGAACGCGCTCCAGGCCGGCGTCGACCAGCGCTTCGCGGATGCGTGCCATCGCGTCGCCGGCCAGCATGGGCGTGCTCGCGGTCATTGGGCCCGCCGGTGCTGGGCTTGCGTAGTTGGATGCGTAGGCACCATTGGCGGCGGCAGATGCCGTTGTGTTGCCGGCAGCCGACTGGGCAGAGCTTACCTGAGCGTTATGAGCGTGCTGAGTCGTTACAACGAGCGCCGCCTGGACAGGATAGGCTGCCCCAACCGCTCTCGCCGATGGTGTCGCGCGTGCAGGCACATCCCACACGCGCCCGTTCTCGCCAATGGGGATGACCATGTTGATGCCAAAGGCCGAGCGCTCGTAGGGCTTGCTAGCTGACGTGGTCGTGCTGAACGCACGCTGGGCGGTGACGACGAATCGTGCGTTTGCAAGCAGCGGGATTGCGCGGCTCGCATAGCGCAGGCCGAGGTTGTTCGCTTCGCCGTTACGTTCCAGGATGACGGAAGCGCCCGTGCTCCACAAGGGGACTTCGGCACTGGCGAAGTAGTTGCCGAGGTAGTCTTCGCCCTTGGAGGCGCCGACGATCCAACGTACCGGGCCGAAGCTGTCGCTGGCGGACACGTACTTGGATTTGAAATACGGCGCGCCACCACTCACGTCATGCACGCCAACGGCCACGTTGGGCTGCCATGCAAAGAACTTGGGAAGCATGAATTTGACGTTCGCCGACAAGTCGCGAGCACCCAACTTCCCAGACGGCAAAGGCATTTCCGCTAGACGAGCAGAAATCTCAAGGTGCGGCAACAGCCCTAAGGCGAACTGGAAGTTTTCTGCGTGTTTAAATCGTGTAAAACTTGAACCAAGATAGTTATTATAGCCAAGCACCATCACTCCGTCGGGAAACGTACGCCCATCCGGGATATTAAGCGAGCCAGACGACCCAGATGTGGAGAGTGCCGGGATTAAAACAGGATCGGTTATCCAAAACGACTCAATCCCGTCTTGAGCCGCGCTAGCAGTTAGAATTGGTGAAAAAAGTATCGCACCGTATATATTATATCGCGCTATTTTCAATTAGATTGATACCGCCCAGTTAGACGCGGGAATAAAAGATTTTAAAAAACCTAAACATGATCAGAATAGACGTTAGGCCCTACATTTCGAATATTATCTAACACTTCATACAATTCTTCTCTACAGCATCACCCACGGCCACCAATAAAATATTGAAACACAAACATGTGCCAATTACCCAGAGCAAATGAACTAATGGTGATTCTGAAATTAACTAATCGTTTGACCCGTGAATGGTCGACTAACATTCTAGGCTCTTTCATCATTTCTTCAAGGTGCCGGTAGTTCAGTGGGTAATCCATACAGCACCGCATGTAGACTGAGATAATGCCGATTGGGATACGCATTCCTTTAAAGCTGGACATGTCGGATCGTCATAGGTTCGGGTACCATGGCCTACCAGACTGTCTAGCCTAGTCGTCAATGCGACAGAACCGAGTTAATCGGTCAGCCAGTTTGACACTCCATAGCACTTTCGAAGGGACCGATAAAGAGCTTTATCGGCCTTGTGGCCACCTTCCCTATATCTTCGATTTTGCTCCCCCTCTAAGCAGTGGCAAGCCATAGATAGGGAGCCAAGCACGCACAAGATGATCGCTCGTCGCCTTGCTAGCAATGTATGGGCTATTCGGTTCCAACGAACGCGTTTCGGTGAACGCAAGGTCGCCGGTTTGCAGTACGTCGTACACTTCGTCAGCGACACATGTAGGAACCTGAACGCCGCCTGCTCGGAGGCAGGAAGACCAAAACAGTAGCCGCGTACAGCCTCAAGAAGATTAAAGGTGCCGAAAACATTGGTCTGAACAAATTTGCTAGACCTTATGAAACGAGCGGCTAACATGCGGTTCAGCTGCGAAATTAATGATAGCGCGTGACAGATGCGTCGCAAGCTAACCGGTGATCAATGCATGATCGCCAATTTCACCTTCAACAAATAATGCTGTCGTTATGTTCGACGCTGACAGGTAGGCTCAGGTTGCTAGCATGGGTCATTTTATTGAAATTGATAACACCTTCATCGAGCCATGCTAGCCTGTCTAGCACGGACTTGCACCAATAAATCAGGCACTGCCTGTCACTAGAATCATAATTGCCATTTATTAATTTGAGAATTTTTCATTTCCTGAACAATGCTAATCACCACTAATTTGATAGGTATTCGATGTTATTCGGCATGGAGCTAGACGCATTCTGACGGTGGACACTGGAGCATTCGGCCGAGGAACTACTTTGATACTCCATCAGCTCCGCGTATACCGCCAAAGTCTGATGAATCACGATACGCTCATCAAACTCCCTGAGCGCGCGCGCGCGCGCCGCCTCCCCGAGTTGGTGTGCCCAAACTGGGTTTAAGTGCAAACTTTCGATGGCTAGACCCAGAGCAGCCGCGTCTTTGACCGGCACGATCAGGCCGTCTACCTCATGAGTCACCACCTCGCGGCAACCCGGGGCGTCGGTCGTAACCAATGGCAGGGCGCAGGCTGCGGCCTCTATCAGGCTTTTGGGCATACCCTCCCGGTAGCTGGGCAGCACGGCCATGTCAACACTGGCAAATAAAGCCGCCATGTCACTAACCTGGCCCAGCAGTTCAATCAGGCCGTCCGCCTGCCAGCCATCCAGCGTGGCTTGCGGAATGGCGGCTGGGTTGCCGGGATCGGGCGCGCCAGCCAGCAAAAAGTGAATGGGCAAACCCTTTGCTTTCAACTGCCGCGCCGCCTCCACATATTCGGCAATGCCCTTATCCCACAGCAGGCGGGCAGCCAGCACAACGCGCGTTGGCTGAGCGGTTTGACCTCCTTGCCTTGGCTGCCTGCGCGGCATGAAACGCGTCAAATCCACGCCCGACCCCATCACAAGCCGGATCAAATCAGGCCGCGCTAGCCTTGCTTGGGAAAAGGCGGCAATGTCATCATTATTTTGCAGAATCAGGCGGGTGTCGCGCCCATTGAGCACTCGGCTCATCAGCCAGCGCACGACCGGTCGTAGCAAGCGTGCTTTTAGCGCAACATTGGTAAACACATAGCCCATGCCGGCCACCGCATTCACACGCGCCGGTACGCGCGCTACTAGCGCAGCAATGGAGCCATATACCACGCATTTGATGGTGAAGTGATGCGTTAACGCCGGTTGCTCGCGCCGGTACAGTCGAGACAGATAAGCCAATAAGCGCAACTCTCTCAACGGATTAAGGCTTTTTCTGTCCATAGGCAGCGCCTCCCACCGAAAGCCCAGCGCCACCAAGCGCGAGCCATATTCCCCGGGTGGCGAGATAAGCAGCACCTCGAACCCTTGGGCCTGCAGCGCCCTAGCCAGCGAAAGACGGAAGTTGAAGAGATACCAATCGGTATTGGCGAAGAGGATTATTTTCATAGAAAAGAGATTGAGTAGATCGAAAACGACAAATTAACCGCGGGCATCACACTCAACGCCAAAAAGTTTCAAAATCTCTGGCCGGACAGCAGTGGAATCAATCTCCAACCGTGAATCATCATGCTTTACCCCGCTCCCATACAGCAGAAGTACCCCGCGCGGCTGATGATATCCAGTACCTTGATCGCGTTTTATAAATTGAATTCCCATTTCGGCAATGGTTAGCTTCCGGTGTAACCCATCAAAACCTAGCATAATTGCCTCCCCAGCGGTCATAGCAATTTGAGAAGGTGCCATTCCTAGGTTCACGGTCGAACCCACGCGTTGCATTCTTTTCCAAATGGATTTTCCGGCCGTATCAGTCAACCTTTCTGTCAAATGAAGGAACCGCTCAGCATCTTCATCTGAATCAAACGAAAAGTTAAAATCAGGCTGCATAGCCAAGAGGTCCTTAGCAGGAGCTTGCCAACCGATAGCCTTAAAAAACGTCTGAACATCAGTGATGCGCCATTCGCCAAAATATGAGCCCCGATCAATGGCTTCTTGACCCATACTGGAGGCAACAATTAGCATCCCGTTTGCGGCCTGGACGTAAGACATCATGTGCTCGATTTGGGCATCTGCTATGTCCATGGCAAAAGCAATACTGTTAGCATGAAAACGTTCCTCGTCGGTGGTCAGCACTGCATTAAAATCTTGGGGAAATGTGTGCTTCCAATAACGATGCATCACGCCTGCAACGTGATTGGTAAAAAAGGTACAAAAATCGGGTTTTTTATCGTTTAATGCGTGGCGAAAAATATCGAAAGCAACCAAGGCTTGCAAAACAGCTCGACGCGATCGATGCAATGGGTTAATTTGTTCCTTTGCAACATGAAGAGCAAGATCTTTACATGTTGCGAATCGCAACCCAACTTGCATCATTCTCAGTATATCGTTGGCAATACTTCCATCAAACTGCAACGGGCTTGCTTTGGCACCGTCTTGCTGGGTTTGGCGCAGATTGAATCGCTGAAAAGAAGAGTACTTGGCTGGCAAAGTCTCACATCCTGGCGAAAACGTGTCAGGCACGTAAAACTCATAGGCGCCCTCTTTTGGTGGCGGATACGATTGCAAACTTCCGAACACACCCACTCGTTTCCCAGCTCGGCTCAATGTCTCCCAAATCGGTGGATACTGTGCCGCCACATCCAAACTCTGGTTTATGAAGCGAATTTTATGTTGTGAATTGTTCACCCCACGATGGAATGCAGGCCAAGTCGTCCAAGGATGTAATTCCCCATCATCCTTTGTCACCGTGGTAAACGTTTTCGCTCGGACTAATAGCCGCGCGAGTGCTGAGTGGGGCTTAAGCCGCACATACCAGTCTATCACTCGCCATGGGACTTCGTTTAACTCGTAAACAATTAGCGGCTCGCCAGATTTCAGACTTTGGGATTTTTCGATAATTGCCATGGGCCCTTCAGATAATATAAATATTCATCAACAGAAAATCTAGAGCGCCTAACAATTCCGCCAATGGCTGCGTTTCATTGTCTCGCTATACCAGCGTACTGTCTTCGGCCGTGCGGTTTGCCCTGGTAATTTTGTTAGACGCTCTTAGGCTCGTCCAAGCCCTTGGTCCTCTAGCCAGGCCTGGAACATTAATACCGACCACAAATGCGGTGCCCAGTTACGTTGACCACTTAAGTGCTCACTCCACTTTTGACGAATAGGCTCGGGGTGAAAGTAGCCTTCTTTCCGGAGTCGCGTTTCGCCCAGCAAAGCTTCGGCCCAAGGCCGCAATGGTCCACGCAGCCAATCGTGCAGCGGCATGCCGAAACCCATCTTTGGTCGCTCGATCAAGCCCCGCGGCACGTTTCTATACAATACTTCGCGTAGCGGCCACTTACCTACCCTACCGCGTACCTTGTAGTTCAACGGCAAACTCCACGCGAATTCCACCACCCGATGGTCTAGCATGGGTACACGTGTTTCCAAGCTCACACCCATAGCAGCGCGATCAACCTTGCAAAGGATGTCGTCTGGAAGATAACCTAGCATGTCCATCGCCATCATCTGATGAACAAACTGGTCAGTAGCTGGTTGCTGTGGAATATCGGTCAACACGGAGTGCGGCACCATGCCGCCGATAACCATGGATGCCGGATCTGCCCAATGGCTGATCAGCAGGTCGTACAACTCTGCGGCAGTGCTCGCTGACATTACGGCCGCACCTTTGTGCAACTTGTCGCCAATGTTAGTTTGTGCCAAGCTTTTGGGCAATAAACCTTGCAAACGCGCCAATAGCCGATCCCATGTGGTCGGGGACACATGGGTCAGGCCGCTCGTGACAACGCGGCGTATTCCCAAAGGTACACGCTCCAGTTTGCTCCACAACTGTTGACTTAGCATATAGCGATTGTAGCCACCGAACAACTCATCCCCCGCATCGCCTGATAGCGAGACCGTGACATGCTTACGTGCCATTTGGCTAACCAAAAACGTGGGAATCTGCGAACTGTCTGCAAATGGTTCGCAGTACAGATCAGGCAGCTTGGGGATGACATCTAGGGCTTGCTGCGGCGACACATACAGCTCGGTATGGTCTGTGCCTAAATGGCGTGCCACGGCTTTGGCGTGCTCGGCTTCGTTGTACGCAGTCTCGTTAAAGCCGATAGTAAAAGTCTTGACGGGCGAGCCGCCCTGCTCCTTGGCCACAGCCTGCATAAGTGCCACGATAGTGCTGGAATCAACTCCGCCCGATAAGAATGCACCTAATGGCACATCGGCTATCATTTGCTTACTCACGGCGTCTTTCAGCAAAGATTCTAGAGTATCGACGGCCTGACTGGGCGTTCCGGCAAAGGGCTGCGCCACGCCCTGCTCCACCATCGACTTGCCGCTCCAGTATGGCGTTAACCTTGGTGTGCGATCGGCCAACGACAGTGTTATCAAGCAGCCAGGCTGCAATTTATAAATGCCTTGGTAAATGCTGTGTGGCGCCGGAATGTACCCGTTACGCAACAGCAAGCAAAGCGCACCGCGATCCACCTCTGCAACAAATGCCGGATGCGCTTTGAGCGCCTTCAACTCGGACCCAAACAAAAATGTAGCGTCTTCGCCTTGGCCCTGCCAGCCGTAGTAAAGCGGTTTTTCCCCTAAGCGGTCGCGGCCAAGAGTCAAGACGTGAGTCTGTTTGTCCCATACTGCAAAAGCAAACATGCCAACGCATTTTTTGACTGTGGCCTCTATACCCCAAGCATTAAAGCCCGCCAACAGAGTTTCGGTATCAGAATGCCCACGCCACGTGTTTGCCAACGCAAGCAAAGTACGACAACCCGTGCCTTCAAGCTCGGCACGCAAATCCAAATGGTTGTAAATTTCACCATTGAAAGCAATCACGTACCGCCCACTACTCGAGGCCATGGGTTGGTGCCCTGCAGGCGACAAATCCATAATAGCCAAGCGTCGATGGCCCAAGGCAATGCCATTATCACTGTCTAGCCAATGTCCCTCCGAGTCAGGCCCGCGGTTCTTGATCCTATCGGTCATGTCCTTTAGCCAGGCGTGCGCTCCATCGGCGAACCATTGGCCACTATAAAACCCTGCAAATCCACACATATTTAAAGCTTTCCACCGGCCGTCCGCAGCAACTGCGCCATCTTGGGGCCCGTCTTTTGAATACAATACTCGTGTTCTACCCTACGTCGCCCTGCCGCGCCCATTTGCCTGCGTAAAGAAGGAGATTGCAGCAATTTGCTGAGCGAAGTGACCCACTCATCGGCCGTGTTAGCCACAAAGCCGTTCTCATCATGTCGCACAATTTCAGGGTTGACCCCTACGCCAGATGCCACAACGGGCAAGCCGCACGCCATGTACTGAATCAATTTGTAGCCACACTTACCTCGCTCCCAAGATGAGTCTAATAACGGCATTATGCCTACTTGGCAAGCGTTGACGCTCTCAACCTCGGTGGCTTCGGTCCAAGGAACCACTTCCACCTGTACACCTGGAAAATTGACCGCGCCACCACCAACGACGCGCAAAACAAACTGGTGGCGTGCTGCCAAGGCTTGTAAAGGCTCACGAATCACTTGTAAGTAGTGCGCCGTCGAGGGCGAGCCAATCCAGACAATGCGAGGCAGTCGATCGAGAGGCTCCAACGCTACGAGCGCCATTGCAGATGTTGGCGACGGGTAGCGTGCCAAGTCAATCACCGTAGGCACCACTTCTACCCATGCCCCCCCTCCGTCACGAGCACGCTGGGCCAAGTATTGATTTCCTCCCACCACCAAGGCCGCTTGAGCCATCAGACCATCAAGCCGCTGGCCAAACAGGCGCCGGATACACAAATTAGCATGTTGATCGTAATTGTGGAAAATTGCATCGTCGTAATCCAATACATATGGTACTCCGCGCAGCAAAGCCAGTTCTAACCACAACGGCCACCACGGCAAAGCTTCTTTCTCAATCCATACGACATCAAACTGTACGCGCGCCATCAAACCACGCAAACGTCGGGCATATGCTTGAAACAACAAAAAACCATAACCACCGTTTTTGTAGCGAGCTTGAAGTAATTCATTCAACAACAACGGTTGCACTACTAGTTTCATATCTGCCCGCTCAAGCCATGGAACATACTGCAAGAAACGCAATCGCGACGAAGCACCTAAACTCCCATACTTTGTTAATGCTAGTACTTTAACTGTTTTCAACGGGTATTCCCTTTGATGATCCAATCTGGAATCCAGCGCCACAGCATTCCGTATGCAGACCATGTTTCCTTGAAGACTTCGACCGAACGAAGTATTAATGCTTGCATTGAGCGCGACAAAGGCTCCAATACAAGAGTAGCAAATAACACAGCTTGAAATCCTGTGGCCGAGAAATGCTTGAATGCATATACTAACCGACTGCGCAAAGAATAAAACAACCGGCGCGCCTTTACTTGGTTCGAAGTACCCCCACCGGCATGAAAAGCTTTCACATCAGCCAAATACACACTTCTCCATCCTTTTTCGCTTGCGCGGAAGGAGAAATCTAAGTCTTCTAAATAAACAAAAAATCGTTCATCGAATCCATGCAATGCATCAAATACAGAACGTCTTACCAAAAAAAAGGCACCTATTACATGGTCGACCTCACAGGTTTCCTCATGGTGCCATTCAGACATGAAATGCCCTAGGTGAGGAAAGAATCGGTCAAGTCCAACTGCATGTGCCACGAAACCTATAGCGCTTGGGAAACGTGCACAACTTCTAGATATATGACCATTCTGATCTAACAGTTGTACTCCGCATATACCAACATGGTTGTTGGCTGGATCGATCATGTAGGTAAGTGCTTTAGGTAAGGTGTCTTCATAGATAGATGCATCTGGATTAAGAAATAATAGGTATTCTCCTTGTGCTTTCCCTACACCTAAGTTACATGCCTTGCCGAAACCAAAATTGAAGCCCGCACGAACTAATGTTACATTCGGCATACCTTCAACGCTAATGTCCGAACCATCACTAGATCCGTTATCAACGACAATTGTTTGCTTTACTAACCCAGCACTATATTGGGAAATCGAATTTACACATTCCCGAAGCTGGACACCTGAGTTCCAGTTAACAATGATCACTGTGAGTAAGTTCTGCATTTGAGAATTCAACTAAAGAAATTGCCACTCATGAAAAATAGATAGGAATAGAAAAGGACGCAGACCGCAATGAAAAGTTTCGCTTGCGATCTCATCGCTTTCAAACGCAAGCCATCCATTACAAAGATCACCCAAAATATGGTGTAAGCTTCTCTCACTCGGTGAGCGACAGATCCGTAATCCATTCCACCATAAAAGATGGCTAAGCCCACGACCTCTATTAGTACAATGCGCTTCATGAGCGGCGTTAATGCATTCCACCTTATAAAAGCAGCCAATATCATCGCCCAATCAATTAACAGTTGCATTGCAAATGGATTGGGCAAGACCTCATGAAATCCATTAGTCTGATATGAATCCAATACTAGAATATGATTGGCCAGATAACTAGTGACTAAGCCTATCAGCAAAAAAACGGATAAAAATACAACGATACCAATTAGCGCAACTTTCCAACGCTTATTCGCCCTGAAAAAGAGCGCGGGAATAATAGCTGCTACTGACATGTGTAAGGAGAGGGCTAAACAGCAAATTACCAATCCCCAAAAAGTCTTCCCTTTCCAAATAAACGCAGATCCGAACAAAATTATTCCTATAGCACACGCCGCCCGCAACTGAGTTAACTCATGGAGCGAGAAATACCTTGTCAGATAGAACGCGACACCAATTAGGAAAATCTTCTGGCTTGAAGCAAATATCCGAAATATCGCTGCTTTAAGCCAGAGGGAAGCGCCTGCAATCGCCCCATAAACAATCGCATTTGAAGAAAAAAACTGAGTCAATATAATGACGATGAGTGAGAAACCGACTTCGAATCGGGTTGTCATCAGTACATTTGCGCCCTCTTGGCGGGTTAAATCTATAAAGGCATTGTAATTCTCATAATCTGGACTTATCCCAAAAATTTGCGCGCTAGCCAAAAAAAATCCTAGCAGCCCAACAAAAGCCAGAATAATTTTTCGTTTACTCTTACGCATCTCTCCTCGTTGAACTCTAGCAAGCTGCTTTGAGGAGGGAGAACTAGATTTCATTGCTCGTCGCTGTATGTTTAAGCATCTTTTTTATTAAAATATCGCGTGCAGCAACTAAAAAAGAAATCAGATAAGAGAGATATAAATATACGTATGAAAGGTGCTTTTTCCCATTAATCGTCCTGGCTAAGCGTACTAGGAAGGATTTTGAGTTATCGCTCTCGTGCAGCGCTATTTCAAAATACCTTGTATTTATACGCGGCCCCTCCTCAATGAGCTGTACATTAACATTTAGTTTCCAGACTAAATAGGCAAGGCTCAACTGGTCACGCTTACCGCCATTACAGTACTCGTCCCACCAAGCAGACATTAAGGTCACAGATCTCTGATCGTGATGTCTTCTAAAAATGATGCCATTCTCGGTCATACCAAATTTGGTTGGAAACCCATCATTCGCGTATCTTTGCATTTGACACTCGGTAATTTCCCTGTCGACACGTCCTGCCTCCATACAAATTTTCGCTTCCTCATATATACAGTCCCTGTCTTGGTGCTTTGGTATCGCGATGAAATTATCCTTTAAATATTTACGAGAGAGGATGTTTGGATTGGCCAATATTTTTACGTTTCCGTCAACGTATAAACTCTGTTCATAGCTTGGCAAAAACCTATGCGGCAACATCTTATACAACCTGTTAACTTCCACAGGTGAACACCCATCCAAAGATACATTTACTATCTGCCATCCATCTGACACTAGATCAGGGTTGTCGGTAAAGCAGATAAAATCACAATCCCATTTTCCGTTAGGAGGAGCGACTCGATCGTAGTTGCCAAAGACGGCCGTATATACGACCAAACGTGAGCTTGATTTCATTTGTAGTTTACATAATTTTGTTTTTATTCCGATAATGTCCAACTAAACCAAGAACTAATCGCCCAGAATATTTGGGGGAAATGAACATAATCCAAGACGCTAATTTATATTTTTTAAGAACGAGATAAATATATTTGATTAGTTCTCTATTGCCGCTTAATGACACATTAGTAGCGGACAAGCTGGCAAAGTAAGCAATGCAATTTGCACATAAAAACTTAGCATGCAGCGAGCTCATCCCATATTTCAAAGCATCTTCGTAAATTTTTGGCCAGATATCCAAGTTCTCCATCAACCTGCTGTGGTTCAACGTTCCACTTTCGTTTTTTTCATGAATTCGCCACACTCCTACTATCCTGTCTAAATATCGTACTGTTCCATTCAAAGATAAACGATAAAGCGACTCCCAGTCAGAACTGTTAGAACCTGAAGTATAGAAACCTGTCTTTAATGCCGTCTCTCGCGCATAAACACTAGCCATGTGCTTAAAGAAATACCTTTTGTCTGGCAATGATTTTAGTATCTCCAATCCCTCCGCTCGAGTCGTCTCTGGAATGTCTGATACGATTTTTTCATTGTTCAACGTTTGCCAGGCTGATCGTGCAAGGACCATTACGACACCCGACTCTTCTGAAATCAGCTTTACAGCAGCCGAAATGAAATCTTGATCTGTATAATAATCATCGCCGTCAAGATTTACGACGTAGTCCCCTGTCGCGTGAAAATACAGCAAATTCCGATAATTACCGACCCGCCCCAAATTTTTTGGATTCCGTATGTACTTTAGTCTTGGGTCATTTATTTTTTTTACGACTTCCGCAGTAGCATCACTAGAAGCATCGTCTCCAACGATAACCTCGAGATTGGTATAGCTTTGTGCTAACGCTGAATCGATCGCTTCCTTAATGTACTCCGCCTGATTATAGGTAGGTATCATTATCGTAACTTTTACGTTCAAATTATGGATCACCGTTTGAGCCTCACTTCATAATTCGAGCCTGATTTAGAGGAGACAGTTAATATAAAAAATGGAAGAGAATATGGTTTTGCGTCTAAGCTCTCATAAATCATTTATTTTCTTCTATGCTCGATAATATTGCCAAATAGTGAGCACCGCAAATTTGGCAAACTCACTACTGCCTTAAAGTAAAAGTGGTTTCGCTCTTATAAATCCAAGCCGTTGCTATTAGTCATTTAATAATACCTTTCTCGAATATCCAAGGCGGCTTTTACTTGAGTGCGCTACATGATGCTTGGTATTGTAACGCACAAACCATTGCATCAATCCCGTATCGCGGCCCTAGCATCAAGCTATAGAGCCAAGGCTCGCATAATTCCACAGAGGAATTTTATTGCATTCTTTTACACATCCGAATACACTGACACATCCAATAATCGTATTCGCAGTCATTATTTAATCGACACCGCCGGTCTGTCAATTCAATGCTCTGTCCATAGAATTATTCAAGCCGGCGTAGCAAAATTTTTTTCTAAAAGAAGTATTTGCACAGCGAGATTAACAATAAAATACACGCTCGTGACGATTGCCAGCCCCATCAGATCATAATAATAAAATGCACCTATTTTAGTCGGGACGTATACAGTGTATGTAAATATAGACATTTTTACTGGTGTAACGGTGTCGCCGCATGCATAGAAAGTCGATGAGCAAATTTGGCCTGCTGCCCCACCGAAAAACATACCTCCTAGCCATAACATGATCCACCACAACTGCTCCACGTCGGAGGCGCTTACATTGCCATGTCCGGCCAATAGTAGGCGAAGAAAGGCATGCCCGATCATTACTAAAACTAATAACCCAGCAGTGCTAACTAGACTAACGTATATTAATTTACTGCGATAAGTCCTCTGAAATCCCACCCTATCTCCCGCTTTATGCATTTTGCTTAACTCAGGGACTAATGGGGTAGAGATCGCTTTGTTAATTACCTGGATAGCTGCACTGAAAATTTGTTGAGCAAGATAGTACAATGACAAACTTCCACTACCTGTGTTCGAAAGAAGAAAACGGTCAACCAGCGGTTCAGTTTTGTAATAGGTAGTGCCTAGGAGCATAGGTTTTATACGCTTCCATGCTAGTCTTATTGCAGGTCTTTGTAAATCAGGCAATCTGGGGTTACCCATCCCAGGTGCGAGCAATAATGTTTGCAACCCAATACGTGCGCTACTGATCCATGCTGCTGCAGCTACTCCGTAACGAGGGAGTGCCCAAATTAACAATAAGAGGGTTAAAACACTTGCGATAATCGGAGCACACTCTGCCCAAATAAACTTCTGCCGAGCGTAATAGGTGGACCATTGCACCCCATTTAGGGCGGTAAAGATCATGCCGATGAGTTGAATTCGAGTGAGATCGATAGTTAAAGATATCGCCGCATCATTAAAACCCGGCAACATGAATGGCACCCACCATTGTGCTGTCAAGTAAAAGATGGTCGCTAACAAGGTGAACAAGCCACCGACCAAAATGAGGAACCCCCACGCATCTTGGCGAAGTTGTTCGTCATTTTCGCCCGAAAGCAATGGGACCAAAACATGTACGAGGGACCCACTAATCACCGTCAACACAAGCTGTGGAAGCGACATTCCCGCAAACAGAGCATCTGTCTCAATGCCGGGGCCCAAATGTGTAATTACGTACCACTGGAACAGAAAAGCGAGCGCGATGTTCCCAGCGGAAAGCAAGCCTAGTTGAATCAGTCGCCTCATAAATCAAATGCTTTCCGGATTCTTCTAGGAGGATAAAAACTTGTCATACCATCCCATAGCCATTTCCAGTCCATCGGTCACGCTATGGCTCGGACGATAGCCTAATAATGTTACGGCCTTGCTAATATCGGCCAAACTGTGACGTACGTCACCCCTGCGGAATTCATGGTACACGGGTCGAGTATGCTCCAAGTGCGGGTAACGCGGTGATAGGTTGCTGCAGATTTGCCTGAAGAGTTCGTTAAGCGTTATGCGCTGCCCTACTGCTATGTTATAGACTTGATTTACGGCGGAGCCACTGGTCGACGCAGCCAATAGATTCGCTTGGACGACGTTCTCAATAAAGCAGAAGTCGCGACTGGTTTCCCCGTCCCCATTGATGTGTACTGGGTTGTCTTTAATTAGATTAGCAATCCACTTAGGAATCACCGCAGCATAGGCACCTGCAGGGTCTTGCCGTGGACCAAAGACATTGAAGTAGCGAAGGCCAATGGCCTTAAATCCATAGCACCGGGCAAACACGTCGGCGTAGAGTTCATTTACATACTTAGTTACGGCGTACGGTGACAGTGGCTTGCCGATGATATCTTCCACCTTCGGCAGACCCGCGTGGTCGCCATAAGTGGAACTTGATGCTGCATACACGAATGAGCTGACGTTCGCATCACGGGCTGCTGTCAGCATATTCAGAAAACCACTGATGTTCACTTCGTTGGTCGTGATTGGGTCGTCGAGTGAGCGTGGAACTGAACCCAGTGCCGCCTGATGCAACACATAGTCCACGCCTACGACTGCTTTGCGGCAGGCCTGAATATCGCAAATATCCCCTTGAATGAAAGTAAATCGAGCCCATTGTTTTGGTTCGACTAACCCTTTAACCTCATCCAGGTTGTGCTGATGCCCTGTTGCAAAGTTGTCTAGACCGACTACGTTTTGATTAAGTTTCAGCAGAGTTTCCAGCAAATTAGACCCGATAAAACCGGCACATCCGGTAATCAGCCATTTTTTTGGATGAGCGCGATGCTCCTGCTGAATTTGTTCGTAACGATTCATGCTTTGGTCTTTATTTTGTTTACTGTTCACGTTACAGACGAACGTCTGCTTCGTCTTTTGGCAGAACATATTTCAGGTCAAAGAGAACATGCTGCTCTTTCCCGAAACCACGCATAGCTGCAGCGCCCATTTGCCTGAACTCCTCATGTGCGACGGCGAGAACCACGGCATCGTATTTGCCTTTTACCGGTTCGGCGATAGGGGTAATATTGTATTCATGTTGTGCCTCTTTTGCATCAATCCATGGATCGAACACGTCCACATTTACGTTATAGTCTTTCAGCTCCTGAATGATGTCGACCACTCGTGTGTTGCGCAAGTCTGGGCAGTTTTCCTTAAAGGTGAGTCCCATCACCAGCACATTTGCCTGATCGACGTGAATTTTTCGCTTGAGCATTTCTTTGACTAACTGTCCGACCGCATACTTGCCCATATTGTCGTTGATGCGGCGGCCGGCCAAGATCACTTGTGGGTGGTAGCCAACTGCTTCTGCCTTGTGGGTTAGATAATACGGATCCACGCCAATACAGTGCCCACCAACGAGGCCTGGGCGAAATGGTAGGAAATTCCACTTGGTGCCAGCCGCTTTCAGTACATCTTCCGTATCGATGCCGAGCTTTTTGAAGATGACCGCTAGCTCGTTCATCAATGCGATGTTCAGGTCGCGCTGCGTGTTTTCAATGACTTTAGCCGCTTCTGCAACTTTGATCGATGCCGCCTTGTGTGTGCCTGCTTGGATAATGCTGCCATAAAGCGCATCCACAAAGTCTGCCGTCTCTGTGGTCGAGCCGGAAGTCACCTTAGTAATGTTTGTTAGGCGATGTTCCTTGTCACCTGGATTAATCCGCTCCGGACTGTAACCGACATAAAAATCTTCGTTAAACTTTAGTCCTGACACTTGTTCAATTATCGGGACGCAGTATTCTTCGGTCGCTCCGGGATAAACGGTTGATTCAAAGACAGCGATATCACCCTTCTTGATTATCTTGCCCAGTGTTTCCGAAGCTTTCTGCAACGGTGTCAGATCCGGCTGCTTGTGCTCATTAATTGGGGTCGGTACTGTAACAATATAAACGTCGGCTTCGCGTAAATCGTCAAGATTAGTAGAGTAAGTCAGGCGGGTTGCTTGCCGTAGCTCTTCCGTATCGGTTTCCAGCGTAATATCAATGCCATCTCGCAACTCGCTGATCCGCCTGTGGTTAATATCAAAACCAAGTGTGGGATATTTTTTTCCAAACTCGACGGCCAGAGGTAAGCCAACATAACCTAGACCAATGATGGCGATGCGTGTATTGATTGAGATCTTCATGATATTGATGGGATTAAAATTTTTCTTAGATTTCACTAGGTACTTTGGCGCTGGTCGCTAGCCATGTTAGCTCTTTTAATGAATACGTGATAACCGGTGTTGCCGAGCTGCTCTACCTATTTTATGTGTTACAAAAGGTAGAACACTCTGGTCTTAATATGGCTCTTGGCTAAAACCCGCAACTTTCTACATCAAGTAGTCCACTATACTGAGCAGCTAGGATTTTTTCATCCGCGAAACGGTGGTGCCTTCTGGTGTCGCCATTCGCACGATCGCTGCACTTGCATTCAATATTTATATTGTGTGTATCGGTACTTACCGTATTTGGATCCGTAGCCGTACCGACTCGCGCGCGATTTGAGGTCGTTGAACACGATACCGGTTACGCGGCTTCCCGCTTGCCGAAGACGTTTTTCCGTTTCGTCGATTTCGCCGATTACACTAACATTGCCACGTACCACACTGAAAATCGACCCGACGTGGGGAGCGACGACCAACGCATCCGACACCGCCAAGACTGGCGCGGTATCGATCAGCACCAAATCGTATTCTCGTGCGACCGCTTCTAGCACTGCCACAAAGTTCGCATGCGCGAGCAATTCGGCGGAGTGTGGTGGCAGCTTTCCCGTCGACAGGAAGTCGAGGTTATTGAGTACACCTGAAGAGATGGCTTTTTTAACCGGCAGTTCACTAGCGATCACTTCCGACAACCCATTGTTGCGTTCCAATCCGAAATACCGGTGCAGATAGCCTTTTCTCATGTCGGCGTCGATCAGCAATACCTTCTTCCCAACGCTAGCTAGAACTGCGGCAAAGTTCACGGAAACGAACGACTTCCCCAGGCCTGGGGACGGACCAGTGAGCATTACGATGTTGTTCTTTGCCCCCAGCATGGAAAACTGCAGCGACGTGCGGAAGCTGCGCAAGCTTTCGATGGCTGCGTCGGTCGGTGCGTCATGCGCGAGCACCGATACCTTTTTCGCCTTACCCTCGATCTGCGCGTACAGCGCTTCCTGCATCTTGCTGTGTGGGATCGTCGCGCTGACAGTCAGGCCCAGCATTTCTTCGATTTCGTGCGGGTTGTCAATGCCACCCGACAGCGATTTGCGGATGAAGGCACCAACCAGTCCTAGGAAGACGCCGATCAGCAGCGCCAGTCCGACGATCAGTCCCTTTTTGGGGCGGACCGGTGCTAGTGGCTTCACCGCGCCATCGAGCAGACGTGCGTTGCCGACCTTGCTCGCTTTTACCAAGCGCAATTGCTGAGCACTGTTAAGAAGCGATGCATACAGATCGGTGTTGACCTTCACGTCCCGCGTCAGGCGGTACACTTCCTGCTCGGTTTCAGGCATGGTCTTGATCTTGGCATTCACAGCTTCCATTTCGCTGGCGGCAGTGCGAATCTGCTGATTCACAGCCTCTACCAACGGATTGGTTTCCTGGTAGCGGGTCAACAGTTCAGCGCGCTTTTGCTTCAACTCGGCCAAGCGAGTCTGGCCCATTACCGAACGCTGCAGCACCGCTTTCGCCTCTTCGCCAAGGTCGACCGTGCCGCGGCTGTTACGCAGCGCGTTATATTTAACTTCCGCCTGCTCGAGGCTGTTCTTCAGCTCGGGCAACTGCTTTTCCAAGAAAGCCAGCGATTTTTCCGCTTCCTCAGCCTTGCGGTCGACGTTCTGACGGATGTATTCATGACCGATTTCATTCAGAATCTGCATGGTCTTGATGCGGTCCCTGCCTTCGAGGCTCACTGCCAGGATGCCGGATTGCTTCCCTTTTTCCGAAATCGACAGTGCTTGCTGCAGTTTTTCAACAGCGGCTAGTTTCGGCCTACGGATCAGCTCGAATTGCGCGCCCGCATTGGCCTCGAGTCGGTCAACCAGCAACTCGATGTCGCCGTCCGCGGTCGACTGTTTGATCAAGGTGCCGACCTTTCCGGTCAGTGCGATGCCTGCGTCTTCCTGCATCAGCGTAAAGGCGCCCTTGCCGTCGGCGGTCAAGGCGAACGGCTGGTTCTCCAGATGCTCTGGCACATTAAAGACGACCACGTCGGCTTTCTCCGCACCCCATACGTAACCGCCGCCGCCAAACAGCCCTGGTTCGGAAAGGATTTTGTTGCGGCTGGCAATCCAGCGCCCAACTACCGGAAAATATTTTGGTTGTACATCGATGTACAAATAAGTGTTTTCGACCGCACGGGAAACAACGAAGCGCGAGCGGAGGATTTCCATCTCCGCGGTCGCCGCCGTTTTTAGGTCGAACATACCGGACAGGTCACCAAGGATATTCTTTGATGAGCCCGCGCTGTCTTCGACCTGGACCAGCATATTGGCCTGGTATACCGGGGTTGCCATGAATGCATACGCCGCGCCAAGCAGCGTAACGACCATTGCTACCGAGGCAATCAGCCAGCGGTGATCAATGACAAAGTCGAGGTAGCTGGCCAGATCCAGCGAATCGTCATCCTGCTCGGAAGACGCAGCATGGGTTTGAGCTGGCGGGGGAAGTGGTTGGTTCATTGTTCAAGTCAATTCATTCAATTGCGGACATAGGGCGGCAGCGAAGACGCCACGGCGACAAAAAGCATGCTGGCCTCAAGCCATCTGCCCAAGGCGCTGCGCAAACAGGTTGACGCCATCGTCGATCAAGCGATACGCCGCACGGAAGCTGTCGATGCCCTCACGGTACGGATCAGCAATATCGTATTGGCCGAACTCGCCAAGCCGATAGACCTTGCCCTTGGATTCGACATAGCGCGACTCGACCGCCTTTTTCTGCTCGCGATCCATCGTCAGGATGAGGTCAGCGTCACGCACAAGCTGGGAGGAGATTTGTTGAGCGCGATGCGATGTGATATCGAGGCCTTGCTCGGCCATCAGCTGCACCGCGAAAGGATCGGCCGGGTGCCCGATCATTGCCTGCAACCCGGCCGAGCGAATCGTCGTGCCGGGCAGTGCGCGGCGCAACAATGCTTCGGCCATCGGGCTGCGACAAATATTGCCAATACAAATTACCAGGATGTTTTTCATCGGTTGATCTGCCCCACGGAAGTCGCCGCCGTCGCCGCCGTCGGCAGGATGAGATTCACGATACGGTTGTAGCGCGCCAGGCCGGCGGCATCCACGTACACGACGTCCTTCGGATTGAGCTCGAAGCCTTCGGCCATGGCCAGCGCCACCGGCGAGCCGGCGTCGAGGTTGTAGACGACCGGCTCGGCCTGGTTTGCGCCACGGATCACGTAGACCTGGCGCGCCGAGCTGCTCAACTGGTTCAGGCCGCCGGCTTCGCCCAGGGCGGCCGCCAGCGTCAGCTTGCCGTTGTTCATTGGCAGTGCCGATGGACGGTTGACTTCGCCCAGCACATACACCTTGCTTTCGTCACGGCTCGGCACGCGCACCACGTCGCCGGAAGCGAGCATCAGGCGCGACAAATCGGCGCCCTGGCGCACCAGTTCCGGAACGTTGATCGGATACGACACGCCCTTGCGCGCAACGACGACCTGGCTCTGGTCGGCAGTGGGCAGGAAGCCCCCGGCGCGGCTCACGCCTTCGAGCAGGGTCATCGGCACGTCGTCGATCGCCTGGCTGCCCGGGGCCTTGACGTCGCCGTCGATGTAGACCTTCTTGCTGCGGTAGGCCAGCACGCGCAGCGTCAGGTCCGGGTTCTTGATCGATTCGACCAGGCGCTTGGAGAGCAGGCTGCGCGCTTCCAGTTCGGTCATGCCGGCCACCTTGATCGGGCCGACGTAGGGGAACTGGATCATGCCTTGGCTATCGACCAGGAAGGCGGCCGGCGATTGCGCGCCCGAGCTGGTCAGGGCCTGGGCGCCGGTGGCGGCGATGTTCAGTTCGGGGTGGTTCCAGACCAGGATCGACAGCAGGTCGCCCGGGCCAATCACGTAGGGGCGGGCGTCGCCGAACAGGGCTTGCACGCGCTTGTCGGCGTTCTGTTCCTTGGCGAGACGCTCTTCCTGGATCAGGTCGGGGGTGATGAGTTTGATGACGGGTTCCGGCAGCGGAGCCGAATGGGTGCTCGGCACGCGGTCGACGTCGATGCGCATGCCCGGCTCCATGTTGGTGCAGCCGGAGACGAAAAAGGGGAGCACGGCGACGAAGCTGGCCAGCTTCAACGCCCGGGAACGGGTGTCTGTCATTGAATTTTTCCGGTAACTCTACAGGCTTGAGAACGGGTGTTGCTGGTCTTGTTCTTCTTCTTTTTTGCCACTTTTACCAGCGAACTGTTGCGATGCAAGAGACCGGAAAAGGACGACTTCAACCAACGAGCGCTCCATTGTACACACGGTGTTTCCTCAGTCCAAGCTTTATGACTCCAAGCCTTATCAACTTGAACAGAGGAAAAAACAACGGTAAATACAAGGGCTTACGGTTTTTTGGTCCCGTTCGGGAGCTGCATGTGAATTTTCACTTTTGGTAGAAGGCCGCCTGCCCTGCGTATACGCTGGTCCTGGGCAGGAACACCTATGTATTTGACAAGGAATTCGATAGGCCCTTCAGGATCAAACCTCACCAAATGTAACGCCAAAAAGCACATGGCAGAGTGTGGTGTTTTGGCGGCATATTTGCGTCGTCCCGAGGGAAGTCTTGTGTCTTCTCAACAATTTAATTGCCTCAGTGCAGCAAACTCGCCTGAGTCCCTGTTCTCTGCATCCCTCTTCTTCGCTGCCAAGGAGCCCCATGTCGCCTGCCCCTATCCTTGCCCTGCTCCTCTTGCTTGCGTCTTTTCCTGCCCACTCCCAGACCAGGGCCCAGATCGATGCACTGAGGGCTGCACTCGAGCTGCAGATCTACCAGGCCACGGCCGACGCCGTGATTATCCAGCGCGAGGCGCAGGCGCGTGCCGCCGCGGCCGAGGCCGAGCGCGACGAGCTGATGGCGCGCCTGCCGCCGTCGTCGAGCAAGGCCCTGCGTGGCGAAGTGGACGTGTCGCAGTTCGGCGCGGCGGGCCTGGTCAAGGCTTTCGACCTGGCCCAGGAGCTGGCGGCCGAAGTGTGCATGGCCCTGCCTGCCGGCGAACGGGTGGCGCTTTACGAGCCTGGCGCGGCGCAGGGCGTGCTGGCGGCGCGCCTGGTGCGGGACGCGTTGCTGCGCCACACGGGCGACCTGGCCGAGCGCAACCGTGAACTGGACCGGGTGATTGGCGCACGCGCGCCGGCCTTCGATGGCGGCGCGGCGGCCTTGGCCCTGACCGTGGTGCCGGCCACGCTGCGCGCGGCGGCCGACCTGGGCGCGCTGTTCAAATCCGACCTGACCGCCGCCGGCATCGTCTATGGCGAGGGTGCGCGCACCCTGTTCGTCACCGCGCTGGCCGCGCACTGTCCGGAGCGCATCGGCGGGCTCGGTTCGGGCTATCTCGGCGAACTGGACGCGCGGCAGTACGAGGTCCTGCTGGAGCAGGTGCGCGCCCTGGCCGTCCAGCGCGGCGGGCTTGCCGGCCGCGTCGCCGCCGTGCAGAGGCTCGCGGACGCCGCCAAGGGCGACGAAAAAAAGGACCTGGCGGCGCTGGCGACGGGCGGCGCCGCCCTGCTCAAGACGGTGGACGCCTTTGTCGATTCGCTCAAGGCGGGGGAAGCCGGGGACAAGAGTCCGCTGTTCAATGCGGCGCGCTACCTGGGCTATGCCGGGCGCACCGAGGGGCTGCGGGTGCTCGATGTGGACTTGCGGCTCGAGGGCATGACCATCGTGAAGGACAATCTGTTCACCGGGCAGAAGCTCAGGCTGTCGGGGGTGGCGTTTCTCTGGTACCGGCTGCATGAGCCGGATGGGACGGTGCGCCTGGCGAAGACGCTGCGCAGGATGACGCGGCCGGTGGAGGTGGATTTGCGTGGCGAGGGGGTGGGTGGCGACTTCTGGGGCGGCGTGGCGCGCTGAGAATGGCGCCACGCTTTCCTCGCGGCGCCTGCATCGGGATGGCGGCAGGCCACCCTAAGGTTTGCGCAGGGTTTGCTCGATCGCGCCGAAGATAGCCTTGCCTTTTTCGTCGAGCATCTCGATGCGGATCGTATCGCCGAAGCGCATGAAGGGCGTGCTCGGCGCGCCGTCGGCGATGGTCTCGCGGCAGCGCTGCTCGGCGATGCAGGAGTAACCGAGGCTGGCGTCGCGGTTCGACACCGTGCCCGAGCCGACGATGCTGCCGGCGCGGACATTGCGGGTCTTGCACAGGTGGGCGACCAGTTGCGGGAAATTGAAGGCCATGTCGGCGCCGGCGTCGGGCTGGCCGACCAGGTGGCCGTTCCAGGTCGAGCGCAGCGGCAGGTGCAGCTTGCCGCCGCGCCAGGCGTCGCCCAGTTCGTCGGGCGTCACCGCCACCGGCGAAAAGCTCGTCGCCGGTTTCGACTGCAGGAAACCGAAGCCCTTGGCCAGCTCGGCCGGAATCAGCTTACGCAGCGACACGTCGTTGACCAGCATGAGCAGGCGGATCTTGCCGTGGGCCTCGTCCGGCGTCGCGCCCATCGGCACGTCATCAAGGATCGCCGCCACCTTGGCTTCGAAATCGATGCCCCACTCCTCGTGCGCAAGCACGATGTCGTCGTGCGGACCGAGGAAATCGTCGCTGCCGCCCTGGTACATCAGCGGATCCTCGCGGAAGGATGCCGGCATCTCGGCATTGCGCGCGCGCCGCACCAGTTCCACGTGGTTCAGGTAAGCCGAGCCGTCGGCCCACTGGTAGGCGCGCGGCAGCGGCGCCATGCAGCGCTTCGGGTCGAAGTCGAAGGCGCGCCGCGCCTGGCCGGCGTTGAGCTGGGCGTACAGGTCGTCGAGCTGGGGCGCGATGAAGGCCCAGTCGTCGAGCGCCGCCTGCATGGTCGGGCAGATGGCGTCGGCCATGTGCGCGGTTTTCAGGTCGCGCGACACGACAGCCAGCTGGCCGTCGCGGCTGCCGTCGTGGATGGTCGCAAGTTTCATTGGCGGTCAGGAAAATAACGGTGCGTTATTGTAGTGCACCGTCTCCCCCTCCCTGCCTCAGAAGGTGCCGAGCAGGCCCAGGCCGATCGAGCGCTGGAAGTAGTTGTAGTCGATCAGGCTCTGCCCATAGCCGGCAAAGGCCTGGGCATAGCCCTTCAGGTTGCCTGCGAGCGGGAAGGCCCAGCCGGCCAGGATCGCGCCCTTGTCGGTGTGGAAGTTGTAGCGCATCGTGGACGAGTAGATATGTCCGCCGCGGCGATAGGCCAGGGCCAGGTCGCCGCGGCCCATGTAGTCGACGATATCGGGATTGTCGTCTTCGCTCGCGCTTTCGTTCAGGCGCTTCCAGACCCGGGCGGTGGCCGAGAAGCCATCCTTCTCGACGCCGAGCTGGGCATAGACGCGGTTCCAGCTGCGCGAGAGCGTGCCGGACTGGCCATTCGACTGGTGCACGAAACCGAGGCCGGCGAAGCGCAGGTCGACGCCGCCGACCTGTGCGTGCAGCGGCGTGATCGCCATCACTTCGGGCTGGTAATTGGTCTCGCGGAAAGGACTGGACGCCTGGTGATTGGCCGCCTGCCAGTAGCTGTTCTGGGTGTAGCCGAACCACAGGTCGACTGGTTTGCCAAAGGCCTGCTCGATCATCTTCATCTTGAAGCTCAGCTGGAAGGCCAGCTCGGCCTTCGACAGCTTGGTTTCGTTGTCGGTCAGGTCGCGGTAGGGGGCGTAGGGCGCGTCGTTCGGGCGGTAGGTCCGGGTGGCGATCAGGTAGTTTGCGTGGTGCGGGCGGAACTTGAACACGCCGCGGCGGTAGGGGTCGTCGAGTTCCCAGTGGTCGAGCTGGCTGAATTTCGCGCTGCTCTCGGCGGAGGGTTTGGCCGTCACCACCGGGACGGTCGCCGCCGGGGCGCCGTCGGCCGGGTTGACGATGACCGCCGCCTCGGTGCGCGGCGCCGGCGTTGCCGCCAGCCTGTCGAAACAGGCCAGGCGGACGGTGTTGTCCGGGATATTGGCGCAGTCGGCGAGGACTTTCGGGACTTCTTGCGCGCTGGCGGCTGCGGCGCAGACCAGGGGAAGCGTGATCAGGAGGGTGCGGTGTGGGAGCGGCATCTGGAGCACAATTATCGGTTGCGAAAATGCGTCATCGCAGCCGGCCGCGCACGACCGCGCCGACCACGATCTGACGCGAGTCAATACAATTTTGTATGAAGATCAGCTTTTTTGTCGCACGCTTGTGGACAGATGGGGTGACGCGACGTGGAATGCTGCAGCGTGGTGGCGATGGCGACGGTCATACGTTCGTGCCCGGCCAGCTCCCATAGGGTGGGCACGCCGTGCCCACTCGGAACGATGCGCTAACGCGACTCCCTTTCATACGCTAACGCTGCGCGGAGTGTGCGGCTCGAAGAGCGTCAACGCGGCTCATGCGTTCGCGTGGGCACGGGGTGCCCACCCTACGGGAGCTGCTGTAGGTGGAGTAGACCCGTAGGGTGGGCGGCTCGACCCGAACGTAAAAGCAAACGCGGCCTGAACGCCGCCCACGCGTTCAAGCGCCGTTCGCAATACCGCAACATTGAGCGGAGCCGCTCAGGCCGGTACCAGCAAATCGAGCTGCGCCTGCTCCAGGAAACACCACTCCCCTTCCTTGAGGCCCAGCGATTCGAGCGTCAGGCCGCCGATCGCCGAACGGTGCAGCGCGCTGCAGTGGTTGCCGGCGGCGGCCAGCATGCGCTTGACCTGGTGGTACTTGCCCTGCTCGAGCACGATTTCGAGCTGGTGCTCGCCGCGCTGGACGCAGGACACCGCGCGCAGGGGCGCCGGCTCGTCGTGCAGTTGCACGCCGCCGAGCATCTGCTCGACCAGGGCCGGGGTCACCGGCTCGGCCGTGGTCGCCTGGTAGATCTTCGGCACATGGCGCTTGGGCGAAGACTGGGCGTGGATGAAGGGGCCGTCGTCGGACATCAGGAGCAGGCCGGTGGTGTCGTGGTCGAGGCGGCCGACCGGCTGCACTTCGCGCCAGCCGAACTGTTCCGGCAGCAGGGTCAGCACGCCCGGGTGGTGGCTGGGTTTGCGCGAGCATTCGAAATTGGCCGGTTTATACAGCGCGATATAGACGTGTTCGCGGTAGACCCATTCCTCGTCGAACACGGTCAGCACCAGGCCGCTGGTCTCGACCGTGGTCTTGTAGTTGTCTTCGATCACGCCATTGACGGCGACATCGCCGTCCTCGATCAGGGCGCGGCAGTACTTGCGGGTACCGAAACCCTGCGATTGCAGGATGCGGTCCAGGGATAATTTACTCATGGGCGAGACTTTAACAGAAGGCCCATGGACGGCAAAGGCCGCTGAATGTTACCGCTGGGATAGAGATGATGCGCTCGTTTGAGGTAGATCAATCGTAGCGAGCAATCCATTGATAGACTTCAACTCCATTAGGAATCGGCCTAATGCATCTAGAGGAATTGATGAGAGATGCAGTAGGAATTATTCAGAATTAATAAGAGGATTACGAGATGCAACCAGTGAACCCCACAAGGGACACAGTGCCCGCAGCCGTCCCGGCCTCAGTCCGAGCAGCACGCCTGTCGCTGGCGCGTTCGCATACCGCGCTGTTCCCTACCCGGCTCGCGCTGGCGCGCTGGACCAGCGGCGGCAACGTCCCGCATCTGCACAGCGCCGGCCATGCACCTCTGCGCGCCGCCTGGTATGCCAGCGCACAGCGCGACTTCCAGGCTTGGCTCGAGCGCGGCGGTTTCGTCCAGCACGACGATGGCACTGCCCTGGCTCAACCGGCCGAATCCGACACCCCCGCCTGACAAATCCTGTTGCACCAAAGAAAACGACGGCTTGCGCCGTCGTTTTCACTTCCCGGGAAGGGCCGGGTAAAGTGAGGAATGGAATTCTCTCGAAAACCGCACGCATGCGGCGCTTTAGCGTCAACGAATGAACAATTGCGAACAGGTTGGCACTTCTTGTTGGTCGCCCTCCCCTGAAAGAACTACGAGAGTCACTATAGGACACTTCGCGGAACTTTCAAGGAACATATTGAGCAACATCAGTTCGATTACTTTAACTTCGGCAACACCGTATGCGACATGGCCTTCACCGCGCCGTCGCCCACCGCCGCGCCGAACTTCTTCAGCACCCGCTCCGGCAGGCCTTCGTGGGCGGTGTAGTCGACGATGTCTTCGGCCTTGACGATGTCGCGCGCGACCGTGTCGACGGTGCCGAAACCGTCGGCCAGGCCCATGTCAACCGCCTTGGCGCCGGTCCAGTACAGGCCGGAGAAGGTTTCCGGGGTTTCCTTCAGGCGGGCGCCGCGTCCGGCGCGCACCACCGAGATGAATTGCTGGTGGATTTCGTTGAGCATTTCCTGGGCGTGGGCGCGGTGCTTTTCCGATTGCGGGCTGAACGGGTCGAGGAAACCCTTGTTGGCGCCGGCCGTCATCAGGCGCCGCTCGACGCCCAGCTTTTCCATGGTCCCGGTGAAGCCGAAGCTGTCCATGAGCACGCCGACCGAGCCGACGATGCTGGCCTTGTTTACATAGATCTTGTCGGCCGCGGCGGCAATATAGTAGCCGCCCGAAGCGCAGATCTCGTCGACCACCACGTACAGGGGCTTGTCCGGATAGCCCTTCTTCAGGCGCCGGATCTCGTCGACGATGATGCCGGCCTGCACCGGGCTGCCGCCGGGGCTGTCGATGCGCATCACCACCGCCGCCGAGCCGGCGTCGGAAAAGGCCTTGTTCAGCGAAGGGATGACATTGTCGGCCGATCCGCTGCCTTCCGCTTCGATCTCGCCGTTAATTTCGATGAGGGCAGTATGGCGGCCGAGGTTTTCGTCGTCGCTGCCGAAGCTCAGGCCGAGGTAGGTCCACAGGCCGACGACCAGCACGATCAGGAAGGCCAGCCGGAAGAAGATGCTCCAGCGGCGCGCCGCGCGGCGTTCCTTGATGGTGGCGAAAACCAGTTTCTCGAGGGTTTCGCGTTCCCAGTTGCCGGCGGTCGGGTTGGCTACGAACCGGCCTTCGCCATCGTTCCTGATGTTGTCGCTCATAAGCAATAAAGAAGTTAAATGGTTGCCGCCCTGCTGACTCGTTCCTGTCGCGGATCAGGCCGGCGCCCCGATCCGCTCGTCCGGCTGCCAGAGTACCTTGCCGTCGACTTCGCGCACGGCGATCGGGCGCAGCCGCGCGCCGCGGCAAGGCCCTCCCGCGCACACTCCGGTCTCGGGCCTGTACACGGCGCCATGGACGGAGCACATCAGGTACTCGCCGCCAGACTCGAAGAACTGGCCTTCTATCCAGTCCAGCTCGGTCGGGACATGGGCGCAGCGGTTCAGGTAGGCATACACGGCGCCGCCGAAGCGCACCACGAAGCCGGTGGCCGGGTCGCCGAAGGCCAGCACCGGGAAGCGCACGCCCTCCCCGCCGTCGACCAGGACGCTCGAATCGCAAATGTACACATCGGCCATTATGCGTTGTCGGCCAGCCAGGCGTGCAGCTCGACCGCGGTTTTCGCCGAGAACACGGGATGGCAGGCCTGCAGCTGGTCGACCGGATGGGCGCCGTACTCGACGGCGATCCCGGCGGCGCCGGCATTGCGGGCCATCAGGAGGTCGTGCGTCGTGTCGCCGATCATCACGGTGCGGCGCATGTCCTGGCCGAGTTCGCGCGTCAGCTCCTGCAGCATGGCCGGATGCGGCTTGGAAAACGTCTCGTCGGCGCAACGGGTGGCGTCGAACATCGACAGCAGCCCGGCCGCGTTCAGGGCCCGGTTCAGGCCCACCCGGCTCTTGCCGGTAGCCACTGCGAGGAAATATCCCTGCTGGGAAAGTTCGCTCAACATCTCGCGAACTCCCTTGAACAGCACCAGTTCGTGGTCCTTCGTGAGGAAATGGTAGCGATAGCGCTCGACCATGCGCGGGTACAGCGCCGGCTCTATGTCGGGCACGGCGGCCTGCATGGCTTCGGGCAGGGCCAGGCCGATGACGTGCGAAGCCGCCTCGTCGCTCGGCACCGGCAGGCCGACGTCGCGCGCCGCCGCCTGGATGCACTTGACGATGGCCGCCGTGCTGTCCATCAACGTGCCGTCCCAGTCGAACACGATCAGATCAAATTGCTTTCTTGGCATTTCTCCCGGCCCGAGCCGGCTCCTGTTAGCTACATCGGCGCATGTTGAATGGTGGGCACGGAGCGCCCACCCTACAGCATCAAACGTACATGCAATGTGGCAAGACTGTAGGGTGGGCGCCCCGTGCCCACCGTCCATCAATTCATCAACCCACCGGTTGCCCCAAGCTTACCAAGAAACGGTCACACTCTGCTGGCAGCGGCGCCTGCAGCGTCATCTTCGCACCGGTATCCGGGTGGGTGAAGGTGATCTTGTAGGCGTGCAGGAACATCCGGCGCAGCGCGCCGCGCGTTTCGGTGGCTTTCTGCAGCTGCTTGTTCAATGCGAAATCGCCGTACTTCTCGTCACCAAGAATGGGGAAGCCCGACGATGACAGGTGAACGCGGATCTGGTGGGTGCGCCCGGTCTTCAGCTCGGCTTCCAGCAAGGCAAAATCCTCCCACTTGCGCAGCAGGCTGAACACGGTATGCGATTCCATGCCGCCGGCCTGCACCACGACCCGGCGCTCGCCGTCCGGTGTCGTGTATTTATGCAGCGGCAATTTCACGTGCTGGCGCTTGTTGACCCAGTTGCCGGCGACGGCGGTCAGGTAGCGCTTGTCGGTGTGGCCTTCGCGCATCTGGTCGTGCAGGTTGGTCAGGGCCGAGCGTTTCTTGGCCAGCAGCAACAAACCCGAGGTCTCACGGTCGAGCCGGTGCACGAGTTCCAGGAACTTCGCGTCCGGCCGCGCGGCGCGCAACTGCTCGATGACGCCATACGACACGCCCGAGCCCCCATGCACGGCCACGCCGGCCGGCTTGTCAATGACGAGCAGGTGATTGTCCTCGTGCACGATCTTGAACTCGGCGCCGGGAACGGCGGCGCCGCTTGCTTTTTCAGCAACGCGAATCGGCGGGATACGCACCAGGTCGCCCTGCTCCAGCCGGTACAACTGGTCGATGCGGCCCTTGTTGACCCGCACCTCGCCCGAGCGCAGGATACGGTAAATATGGCTTTTCGGAACGCCCTTGCATACGCGCAGGAGGTAGTTGTCGATGCGCTGGCCGGCTTCCTCCTCGGTAATGGTGACGAAAGTCGCAGCTAAGGCCTGTGATGAAGGGGGAACAACATCGTTTTGCATCTTCATTTGGCCTGTCTTCCCAGAAATTCTCTCTAAGTCCTTCATTTTGAATATATAATCGACAGGCGGCGGTCAAACCTCTGCAGGTGTAAGAATTAAAACGATATTTTACACAGGGGCGCGTTCCATCGGCCCCGCTGGCATGCAAAATCGATGGAAAAAACGTGTACGCACATTCCTGCGTGGATCAGGGTTGCACCGCAGTTGCAATCGGGTAGTGCGCAGGAGTGCCGGATTGGATTGTTTGGAACTGTAAGGATAAGTACCGGCAAGCTTGCCTTTGCGGGCTCGCCGGTTGATGGTGTCGATAACGCTTGTCGTTTCGCCCGACCCGATGTAAGCCTCATCCGTAAGGCTTGAGAGTAAAGGCTGATTTCAAAGGACTTCGAGAAACCGTCACGAGCGCAAAAATTGTTGGCAGCCCCCACAAGGTGGTGGCCGACAAGCCGACGCGCAGCAGGTTGATCGACGTCCTCTTCGCCGATAGATCGAAGTCTTGGTTTGTTCGCTGGCTAAGGTTTGGCTGGTTGTTGCGCGCACCGCCTGGTTGACCCTGTTGCGCCGCTCGGGATGAGCGGCCGAGGGCAGCTACAGTTGCGGCGTGCCCTCGGCATGACGATCGACCCCATTCGCGCCCTGTGGCGGCAGCGTGGCCTTTGCTTCGCCGGCCCCCACACCCGGGCATACCCCCCCCTCCAGCTCTCCCCTCCCGCGTACGTCCCTGTACTTTCGCCGCCCTGGCAAGGCGGCACGGAACGGCCTACGGGTCGCGGAGTCAATAAAAATGAAACGTATGTTGTTTAACGCTACGCAGCAAGAGGAGCTGCGCGTAGCGATCGTCGATGGCCAAAAACTGATCGACATCGATATCGAAACGGCCGGACGCGAACAGCGCAAGTCCAATATCTACAAGGGTGTCATCACCCGCATCGAACCCTCCCTCGAAGCTTGCTTCGTCAGCTACGGCGAAGACCGCCACGGTTTCCTCCCCTTCAAAGAAGTTGCCCGCTCTTATTTCCGCGATGGCGTCGACGTGCGTAACTGCACGATCAAGGAAGCCCTGCGCGAAGGCCAGGAAATCATGGTCCAGGTCGAAAAAGAGGAACGCGGCAACAAGGGCGCGGCCCTGACCTCGTTCATCTCGCTGGCCGGCCGCTACCTGGTGTTGATGCCGAACAACCCGCGCGGCGGCGGCGTGTCGCGCCGTGTCGAAGGCGAAGAGCGCCAGGAACTGCGCGAAACGATGGACAAGCTGGACCTGCCGCAAGGCATGTCAGTGATTGCCCGCACCGCCGGCATCGGCCGCACCGTCGAAGAACTGCAGTGGGACCTGAACTACCTGATGCAGCTGTGGCGCGCCATCGAAGGCGCCGGCAAGTCGGCCGCCGGTCCTTTCCTGATCTACCAGGAAAGCTCGCTGGTCATCCGCGCCATCCGCGACTATTTCCAGCCTGATATCGGCGAAGTCCTGATCGACACCGACGAGATCTTCGAGCAGGCCCAGCAGTTCATGAGCCACGTGATGCCCGACATGGCGCACCGCGTGAAGCGCTACAGCGACGACGTGCCGCTGTTCTCGCGTTTCCAGATCGAACACCAGATCGAGACCGCCTACGCGCGCACCGTGCCGCTGCCGTCGGGCGGCGCGATCGTCATCGACCACACCGAAGCCCTGGTTTCCATCGACGTCAACTCGGCGCGCGCCACGCGCGGCTCGGACATCGAGACCACCGCCTTCAACACCAACTGCGAAGCGGCCGACGAAGTGGCCCGCCAGCTGCGCCTGCGCGACCTGGGCGGCCTGATCGTGATCGACTTCATCGACATGGAAGTGGCCAAGAACCAGCGCGAAGTCGAGCAGCGCCTGAAGGATGCCCTGCACCACGACCGCGCCCGCGTTCAGATGGGCAAGATTTCCCGCTTCGGCCTGATGGAACTGTCGCGCCAGCGCCTGCGTCCGTCGCTGTCCGAAGGCTCCCACGTGACCTGCCCGCGCTGCTCGGGCACCGGCCACATCCGCGATACCGAATCGTCCGCCCTGCAGGTGCTGCGCATCATCCAGGAAGAGGCGATGAAGGAAAACTCGGCCACCATCCACGTCCAGGTGCCGGTCGACGTCGCCGCCTTCCTGCTGAACGAAAAGCGTGGCGAAGTCATGAAGATCGAGGCGCGCCACCGCATCAGCGTGATCCTGGTGCCGAACAAGCATCTCGACACCCCGCATTACAAGCTCGAGCGCATCAAGCACGACGACCCGCGCCTGGAAGACGCCTCCGCCAGCTACTCGCTGGCCGAGACCGCCGAAACCGACATGGCCTACAGCAAGCGCCAGAAGGAAGAAGCCAAGCCGCGCCAGGAAGCCGTGGTCAAGAGCATCACCCCGGCCCAGCCGGCGCCGATGGTCGACCGCAGCGAGCCGGTCAAGGCCGCCAAGCCGGTCGAACCGCCGGTGGTTGCCGTTCCTCCCGCTGTCGAACCGGCTCCTGCCGGCTTCTTCTCCAGGCTGCGCAGCTTCTTCTTCGGCGCACCGGCGCCGGTTGCACCGGCTCCTGCCCCGGCCGAGCCGGCCAAGACGGAAGCCCCGGCGCCTGCCGAACGCGGCGAGCGCAACGGCCGCGGCCAGCGCACCCGTAATGGCCGCAACGGCAAGACCGGCCGCGAGCGCGACGAACGCGAAGTGACGGCCAAGGCCGGCGCCGACGAGACCGCCAAGGCCGAACGCGAAGAAAAGGCGCCGCGCCAGCCGCGTCCGCCGCGCGAGCCGCGTGCTCCGCGCGAAGCGCGTGAACAGGTCGAGGGCGCGCCAGCGCCGAAGGCCGAGCGCACCGAACGTGCCGAGCGCACCGAACGCGCCGAGCGCCCACCACGCCAGCCGCGCGAGCGCACCGAACGCACCCAGCCGGTCGAAGCCAAGGCCGAAGACCTGAGCGCGGCCGAGGCGATCCCGACGCCGGTGAGCGAACTGTCGACCACCACCCCGCACGGCGACCAGCTCGACCACGCGGTGAAGGCGGTCACCAGCACCGGTCCCGTCGGCGACGAGATCGACAACGAAGCGGGCGACGAGCCGCGCCGCCGCCGCCGCCGCGGTGGCCGCAACCGCAACCGCCGCGATCGCGACCAGGTCGAAGGCATGGAATCGGCCGAGCACGGCGAACACGAAGGCACTCCGGCCTTCACGCCGGTAGCCGACGAGGAAGCCGCCAAGGTCCAGGCCGAGAAGTCCGGCCGCAAGCCGCGCGGCGCCAAGCCGCAGGACGCCAAGCTGGCGCCGTGGCCGTTCCCGACCGCCGCATCGGTCGCCGCCGCCAAGGCCAAGGCCGCTGCGAAAGCGGCGCCTGGCCCTGCGCCGGCAGCCGCCGGGCAGCCGGCTTCGGCCGCAGCCGCTGCGGCGCCGCAGGTCCAGGCGCCGACTGCCGATACCTGGTTCTTCCCGACCTCGGCATCGATGGCTGCAAGCCAGGCCAAGCCGGCCGCCGCTGCCCAGCCTGCACCGGCTGCCGAAGCCACGGTCGACACCACCACGACAGCGGCCGCCGAGCCGGTCCAGGCCGCCGCGCCTGCTCCGGTTGCCGAGCCGGTGCAAGCCGAGCCGGTGCAAGCTGCCGCGCCGGCACCGGTCCAGCCTGCGCCGGCTCCGGCCGCCGCTCCTGCTCCTGCTCCTGCGCCGGTAGCAGCCGCCGCGTCCGCCAACCTCGACGAGCTGCTCGGCAACGTTGGCCTGACCCTGGCCGCGACCGATCCTGAAAAGCTGCGTGCAGCCCAGGAAGCGGCCGCCAGGGCCGCCGCGCCGGTACGCCTCGGCCGCGCCCGCAAGCCGGTCGCGCCGCCGGTCGAAGAGCAGCTGATCCAGGTCGATACCCGCCAGTAATCGCGCCTGCCGTGAAAGCGCGCTGAAAGAGGGAAGCCTGCGGGCTTCCCTCTTTTGTTCGCCCCTCCTCTTCCATCGCGCTCCTTCGTGTTCATCCTGGCCGGTCCGCTGGCCGAAGCCACGCGCGGCGAGCTGCCCTGACCGCGCCGCTGGCCGCGATCCCGGCGGCGGTGGCCGGCGTCATCGCCAGCCTTGCGCTATACTTCGGGCGCGAAGTGTTCTTCGCTGGCGGGGCCCTCCAGCCCGCCGCCCTCGTCATTGGGGCCGTCGCCGCTGTCGCGCTGTTGCGCTACCGGGTCGGCGCCATCAAGCTGCTCGCCGCCTGTGCGCTCGCGGGCCTCGTGCTATCGTATTGGTATGGCTGAAAAAATCATCATGCTGAATGACCTGCGCAGTCCCGCGCTGGCCGTTCCGGCAACACCCGTCGCGCCCAGCGGCCATCTCGTCGATGCGCTCGCGCGCCCCTTGCACGACCTGCGCATCTCGGTCACCGACCGCTGCAATTTCCGCTGCGTGTACTGCATGCCGAAGGAAGTGTTCGGCAAGGATTACCCCTATCTGCCGCACGGCGACCTGCTGTCGTTCGAGGAAATCACGCGCGTGGCGCGCATCTTCATCGCCCACGGCGTCGAGAAGATCCGCCTGACCGGCGGCGAACCGCTGCTGCGCAAGAACCTCGAGCACCTGGTGGCGATGCTGCGCGCCCTGCCCACCGCATCCGGCCGCCCGCTCGACCTGACGCTCACCACCAATGGTTCGATCCTGGCGCGCAAGGCGCGCGCCCTGAAGGACGCCGGCCTGGACCGCGTCACGGTCTCGCTCGACGCCATCGACGACGCCGTCTTCAAGCGCATGAACGACGTCGACTTCGCGGTCGCCGACGTGCTGGCCGGGATCGAGGCGGCGCAGGCCGTGGGCCTGGGCCCGATCAAGGTCAACATGGTCGTCAAGCGCGGCAGCAACGACGACCAGATCGTGCCGATGGCGCGCCATTTCAAAGGCTCGCCCGTGATCCTGCGCTTCATCGAGTACATGGACGTGGGCGCCTCGAACGGCTGGAACATGGACGAAGTCGTGCCGTCGAACGAAGTCGTGCAACGTATCTCGGCCGAGATGCCGCTGGCGCCGCTCGATCCCAACTACATCGGCGAGACCGCCGCGCGCTGGCGCTACGTTGATGGCGGCGGCGAGATCGGCGTGATCTCCAGCGTCACCGGCGCCTTCTGCAAGGACTGCAGCCGCATGCGCCTGTCGACCGAGGGCAAGCTCTATACCTGCCTGTTCGCCACCCAGGGCCACGACCTGCGCGCCCTGCTGCGCAGCGGCCATGACGACCTGGCGATCGGCGGCGCCGTCGCGCGCCTGTGGCAGGGCCGCAGCGACCGCTATTCCGAGACCCGCACCATCAACACCACGGGGCTGGCGCGCGGGGCGCGCAAAGTCGAAATGTCCTACATCGGCGGTTAATAAAAAATGCAGAAGATGCAGAACATGAACAAGCAGGCATCGATCAGCGGACTGATCCTCGCGGGCGGACGCGGCTCGCGCATGGGCCACGTCGACAAGGGCCTGCAGCCCTTCCGCGGCAAGACCATGGTGGCGCACGTGCTCGAGCGCCTGGCGCCGCAAGTGGCCAGCGTGGCCATCAACGCCAACCAGAACCTCGACACCTATGCGGCGCTGGGTGTGCCGGTCTGGCCGGACGACCTGGCCGGCTTCGCCGGGCCGCTGGCCGGGCTGGAAACCGGCATGCGCCGCTGCCAGACCCCTTATCTCCTGACCGCCCCCTGCGACTCGCCTTTCGTCCCTGCCGACCTGGCCGCGCGCCTGCTGGCCGCGCTGGAGGAACAGGATGCCGACCTTGCCTTCGCCGCGACCCGGGAGCCAGGCCAGCGGGTGCAGCCGCATCCGGTGTTCTGCCTGGTCAAGGCCGGCCTGCTGCCGATCCTGTCGAGCTACCTGGCGGAGGGCGGACGGCGCATGGACGGCTGGTACAAGGACCTGAAGTCCGTCGAGGTGCTGTTCGAGGATGCGGACGCCTTCCGCAACATCAACACGCTCGACGAACTGCGCAGCCTCGACACCGGCGCCCCGCAGCGCCTGCAGGACGTGACGAGCTGCCTGTCGGCCTACGATCCGGACGCGCTGCCGGTGCGCGACGCCCAGCGCATCATCCGCGACTTCGTGCAGCCGGTGCGCGCCGTCGAACAGGTGGCGCTGCGCGCCGCCCTGGGGCGCGTGCTGGCGCGCGACATCGTCTCGCCGATCGACGTGCCGGCCCACGACAACTCGGCCATGGACGGCTACGCGCTGCGCGGCGGGGATATCCCGGCGGACGGTGTGGCGCGCCTGGCCGTGATCGGCACCGTCTATGCGGGCCGCCCGACCGACCTGGCGCCCGGCCCCGGCGAATGCGTGCGCATCATGACCGGCGGCGTCATGCCCGCCGGCTGCGACAGCGTGGTGCCGCAGGAGCTACTGCTGGAAGACGGCGAACACGAGATCGTACTGAAGACGGGCACGATCCGTGCCGGCGACAACCGGCGTTTTGCAGGCGAGGACCTGAAGGCCGGCAGCCCGGCCCTGCGTGCCGGGAAGATCGTCCGCCCGGCCGACCTGGGCCTGGTCGCCTCGCTCGGCATCGCCGAGGTGCCGGTGCAGCGCCGCCTGCGCGTGGCCTTCTTCTCGACCGGCGACGAGCTGCGCTCGATCGGCCAGGCGCTCGATGAAGGCAGCGTCTACGACAGCAACCGCTACACCATCTACGGCATGCTGCAGCGCCTGGGCTGCGACATCATCGACATGGGCATCGTACGCGACGATCCGGCGGCGCTCGAGGACGCCTTGCGCAGCGCCTGCGAGAACGCGGACGCGATCGTCACGTCCGGCGGCGTCTCGGTCGGCGCGGCCGACTACACCAAGCAGATCATGGCGCGCCTGGGCGACGTCACCTTCTGGAAGATCGGCATGCGTCCGGGCCGGCCGCTGGCTTTCGGCCGTATCGCATCGAACGGCCACAGCGCCTTCCTGTTCGGCCTGCCGGGCAATCCGGTGGCGGTGATGGTCTCGTTCTACTTCTTCGCGCGCGAGGCGCTGCTGCGCATGATGGGCGCCGAAGCCCCCCTGCCCCTGCTGCGCGCCCGCTCGCAGGGTGCAATCCGCAAGAAGCCGGGCCGCACCGAATACCAGCGCGGCATCCTGACCCACGGCGAAGACGGCGCGCCCCAGGTACGCATCACGGGCTCGCAAGGCTCGGGCATCCTGCGCTCGATGTCGGAAGCGAATTGCATGGTGGTGCTGCATGACGAACAGGGCAGCGTCGCGGCGGGGGAGATGGTGGATGTGTTGATGTTCGAGGGCCTGGTTTGACAAGCCACCCGTACTGATCGAAGAAACGTAGGGTGGACGGGTCTCCCGTCCACGCGTTCAACCGGCCGTTGCGCTGCCGCGCATTTGATCCGCCTCACCGACCACGGCCGTCGCACCGCTACGATGGCGCGATGTCCCGCTTCCGCCGCACCGTCACCGGCTCGACCTTCTTCTTCACTCTCGTCGCGTGGCGTCGACGTCCCATCCTCTGTGACGAAGCAATTCTTGACGCGCTGCGTGATGCAATCCGCACTGTGCGTTCGCGGCGACCTTTCATCATCGACGCGTGGGTTCAACTACCGGATCATCTCCATTGCATCTGGACTTTGCCACCCGACGATACCGATTTCTCACAACGCTGGCGGGAAATCAAACATCACGTTTCCTATATCTGCCGTGATCGATACAAGGTCGCACCAATCTCCCCGGCCATGAAACGCCGCGGCGATTCATCGATCTGGCAACGACGTTTCTGGGAACACCAGATCCGCGACGAGCGCGATTTCAGCCGTCACATCGATTACATCCACATCAATCCGGTGCGGCACGGATTGGTCGGGCACGCGTCGTTGTGGCCGTATTCAAGTTTTGAGCGGTATGTGCGAGAGGGGATTTATCCGGCGGATTGGTGCGGACCCATCGACATGCCGGAGTTGTGTTGGGAATGAGCGTAGAGCGTTTCGATTGATCGGGCGACCGTTGAACGCGTGGACGGCGGAGCCGTCCACCCTACGGGTCAATTGCATGCACAGCGGTCAATCATCCCGCTCCATCCCATCCGGCCCCAGCATCAGCTGCGCCGCCTCGCTCGGCAGCGCCTCGACCGACTTCAGCTTGCGCGCCATCTGGCGGCTGCGCACCTCGGCGCTTTCGATGTTTTTCGCCGCCTTCTCGAGCGTTGCCTTGGTCGCGGCCAGGACGTCGCCGAACTTGGCGAATTCCGTCTTCACCGCGCCCAGCACCTGCCACACTTCGGACGAGCGCTTTTCCAGCGCCAGCGTGCGGAAGCCCATCTGCAAGCTGTTGAGCAGCGCCGTCAGGGTCGACGGGCCGGCGATCGTCACCCGCAGCGTGCGCTGCAGGTCGTCGGCGACGCCGGGGCGGCGCATCACTTCGGCGTACAGGCCTTCGGTCGGCAGGAACAGGATCGCGAAGTCGGTCGTCTGCGGCGGCGACACGTATTTCTCGCAGATGGTTTTCGCTTCGGCGCGCACCGCGCGTTCGAGCTCGGCGCCGAAACGGGCCACGCCTTCGGCGTCCGAGCGCTCCTGGGCTTCCAGCAGGCGCTCGTACTGCTCCTTCGGGAACTTGGCGTCGATCGGCAGCCACAGCGGCGGCCCGCCATCGACCACGCCCGGCAGCTTGATCGCGAACTCGACGCGCGCGTTGGAACCGGCCACGGTCTCGACGTTCTTGGCATACTGGTCGACCGTCAGCACCTGTTCGAGCAGCATCTCGAGCTGGACTTCGCCCCAGGTGCCGCGCGTCTTCACGTTGGTCAGCACGCGCTTCAGGTCGCCCACGCCGATGGCCAGTTGCTGCATCTCGCCCAGGCCCTGGTGCACCTTTTCCAGGCGCTCGGAAACGTGGCGGAAGGACTCGGTCAGGCGCGTTTCCAGCGTCGTGTGCAGCTTCTCGTCGACGGTCTGGCGCATCTCTTCCAGGCGCTTGGCGTTGTCACTTTGCAGATCGCGGATCTTGGTTTCGAGGGTGGCGCGCACTTCCAGCATGCGCTGGGCGTTCGATTCGGTGAGATTCGCCAAGGTCTGTTGCAGGGTGTCGGCGAAGCGCTTCAGGGCGCGCGCCTGTTCCTCGCGGCCGCCGGCCGCGTGCAGCTGCATCTGCTGGCGCATGCTGTCCAGTTGCTGGACGGTGGCCGCCTGGTGCTGGGCCATGTGCGCCGCCAGTTCCTGGCGCGTGGCCTGGGCGCTGTGCTGCAGTTCGAGGCGCAGTTCGCGCTCGACGCGTTCGAACTGCTGGCCGTCGCCGCTGCCCTTGCCGCCGCGCGCGCGCAGCAGCACCAGCACCTGCAGCGCGATCACGGCAAGCAGCGCGACCGCGATCACCGCGAATTGGAGGGTGCTCATCTCAGTCGGCCTTGTTACGCATCCAGTCGGCGGTCTGGTAGAAGGATTGCATCAGGCGCAGGCGCAAGGCGTCGTCCATGCCGATGTCTTCCATGGCCCAGGCCATCGCACGCAGCCACTGGTCGCGCTCGCTCGTGCCGATCGCGAACGGCAGGTGGCGCGCGCGCAGGCGCGGGTGGCCGTAGCGCTCGATGAACAGGTCGGGCCCGCCCATCCAGCCGGACAGGAACATGAACAGCTTCTCGCGCGAGCTGTCGTTGGGTTTGGGGTGCATCGCGTGGATGCCGGCGAATTCCGGCTCCAGTTCCATCAGGTCGTAGAAGCGGTCGACCAGTTCGCGCAGGCGGCTTTCGCCGCCGATGATTTCGTACAGGGTTTGGTTCTCGGACATTCTGCCATGATAGCGCAGCGGCGCCGCCATGTGGGAGGTAGGGTGGACGGGTTCTCCCGTCCACGCGTTCAACCATCATGTGAACAGCCGTGAAGGTATGCAGGCACGCGTTGAACGCGTGGACGGCAGAGCCGTCCACCCTACGATCCCTCCAGCGCGCGTCGCAGGCTAACCGGTCAGCCCGCCTCGCGCAGCGTCTGCAACGGCGGCTGGCGCAGCACGGCGCGCAGGCCGAGCCAGCCGCCCACCAGGGCGCAGACCACGCCGGCGCTGATGCCGGCGCCCCACACGCCCGGCTCGAAGGTCCAGGGGAACTTGAACTGGTAGTTGGCCAGCGCCCAGCCGAGCGCCGCCGCGCCGGTCGCGGCCAGCAAGCCGGCCAGCCCGCCGACCAGCACGAACTCGATGCGCTGGGCCTGCGCCAGCTGCTTGCGGGTGGCGCCCAGGGCGCGCAGCAGCCCGGCCTCGCGGGTGCGTTCGGCCTGCGAGCCCATCAGCGCGGCGTAGAGCACCAGCACGCCCGAGGCGAGCGTGAACAGGAACAGGAATTCCACCGCCACCACGACCTGGTCGACCACTTCCTGCACCTGGCGGATGATGCCGCTGACGTCGATCACGGTCAGGTTCGGGTAGGCGCGCGAGAGCTGGCTGGCCAGATTGGCGCCACGCTCGGGCAGGTGGAAGGCCGTCATGTAGGTGGCCGGGGCGTTCGCCATCGCTGCCGGATTGATGATGACGAAGAAGTTGGCGCGCATCGAACCCCACTCCAGCTTGCGCAGGCTGGTCACCTTCGCGTCCACCACCAGGCCGGCCATGTCGAAGCGCATCACATCGCCCAGCTTCAGCCCGAGCGTGCGGGCGATGCCCTGCTCGACCGAGGCCTCGGCCACGCCCGGAGCGTCCGTGTACCACTTGCCGGCGACGATCTCGTTCTCTTCCGGCGGCTGGGCCATCGTCGACAGGTTGAATTCGCGGTTGGCCAGGCGGCGCGCGTCGTCGCTGGTGTAGGTATTGGCGGTGACGGGCCTGCCGTTGACGGCAGTCAGGCGGCCGCGGATCATCGGGTAGAGCACCGGGGCCTGCACGCCGGCCTGGCGCAGCTGGCCTTCGACGCCCTGCTTCTGGTCGGGCAGCACATTGATGATGAAGCGGTTCGGCGCGTTCTCCGGCGTGGCGCGCTCCCAGGCCGCGACCAGGTCGCCGCGCACCACGGTCAGGAGCAGGAGCGCCATCAGGCCCAGCGCCAGCGACACCACCTGCACCACGGTGGCGCCCGGACGGCGCTGCAGCGAGGTGACGGCGAAGCGCCAGCCCTGGTGGGCGAAGAGATTGCGCGAACGGCGCAGCAGGCGCAGGCCGAGCCAGGCAACCAGCGCGAACACGGCGAAGCCGGCCAGGAAGCCGCCGGCGGTAAGCAGGGCCAGCTTCGGGTCGCCCGCCTGCCACAGCAGGAGCGCGACGAAGACGCCCGTGCCCAGGCCATAGGTGGCCAGCGCCATCGGCTGGGGCGCCGCCTGCTCGCGCCGGATGACGCGGTTGTGCGGGACGTTGCGCAACTGGAGCACCGGCGGCAGCGCGAAGCCGACCAGCAGCAGCATGCCGGTGGCGATGCCCTGCAGCGCCGGCAGGAGCGACACCGGCGGCAGGTCGGCCGGCAGCAGCGTGCCGATCAGCTCGAGCAGCACGAAGTGCGCGCCGAAACCCACCAGCACCCCGAGCAGGCTGCCTGCCAGGCCGACGATCGCGAATTCGATCAGGTACATGGCGCCGACCTGGTTCTGGGTCATGCCCAGGCAGCGCAGCATGGCGCAGGCGTCCAGGTGGCGCTGCATGAAGCGGCGCGCCGCCATTGCCACGGCGACCGCGGCCAGCATGGCCGACAGCAGGCCGACCAGGGACAGGAAGCGGTCGGCGCGGTCCAGGGTCGCGCGCATCTCGGGGCGGCCGTTTTCCAGCGACTCGAGGCGCACGCCCTTGACATTGTCTGCCTTGATCCGTTCGCGCAGCCAGCCATCGAAGGCCTTCACGCGCGCAAAGTCGTTCTTCGACGGCGCCGCCACCTGCACGCGGTAGGTCACGCGCGCGAAGTTGTCGACCAGGCCGGTCGACTTCAGGTCGAGCATGTTGAGCAGCACGCGCGGCGCGAAGTTGGCGAAGGATGCGCCGCGGTCCGGCTCGGCCGCGACCAGCTGGGCGATGGTGAAGCGGCGGTCGCCCAGCTGCAGCGTCTCGCCGACCTTGACGCCGATCGCCGGCAGCAGGTTGGCGTCGACCCAGACGGTGCCGGGCGCGGGGATCGCATGTGTCTTCGTGCCGAGCGCTTCGCTCGCCTCAACAGGGTTGGTCGTGATGCGCAGCTCGCCGCGCAGCGGATAGCCGGGCGACACCGCCTTGATCGACGCGAGCTGGGCCTGCGAATCCTCGCCCTCCCCGCCCTGGGCCATGCTCGGGAACGTGACCGTGTCGGCCAGCAGCAGCCCGCGCCGCGCCGCCTCTTCGCGCCAGGCGGCGGCGACCGGCTGGTCGGCGTTGATCACGAGGTCGGCGCCGAGCAGCTGGTTGGCGTCGCGCGCCAGGCCGGCGCGCATGCGGTCGATGAAGAAGCCGACCGAGGACAGGGCCGAGACGGCGACGACCAGCGCCACCAGCAGGAAGCGCAGTTCGCCCGCGCGCCAGTCGCGCGCGGTCATGCGGAGGGACTGGATCAGCACGGACGTCTCCCGGTCATGCAGCGTGTGCGCTGGCGAAGAAGCGGTCGACCTCGGCCAGGAAGGCGCGCTTCTGTTCCGGCTCGAGGAAGGCGGCAGAGAAGCTGTTGCGCGCGAGCTGGCGCGCATGCGTTTCATCGAGCGGCAGGGCCTCGAAGGCGGCGATGAAGTTGTCGTTCATGTAGCCGCCGAAATAGGCCGGATCGTCCGAGTTGACGGTGGCGACCAGGCCCTTGTCGAGCAGGGTGCGCAGGTTGTGCGAGCCCATCACGTCGAACACGCGCAGCTTGATGTTCGACAGCGGGCACACGGTCAGGGCCATCTGCTCGCGCACCAGGCGCTCGACCAGCTCCGGGCTTTCCAGGCAGCGCACGCCATGGTCGATGCGTTCGACATTGAGCACGTCGAGCGCACTGTCGATGTAGGCCGGCGGCCCCTCCTCGCCCGCATGCGCGACCAGGCGCAGGCCGAGCTGGCGGGCGCGTTCGAACACGCGCGCGAATTTTTCCGGCGGGTGGCCGACCTCGGAAGAGTCCAGGCCGACGCCGATGAACTTGTCGCGGTAAGGCAGGGCTTCGTCGAGCGTGGCCAGCGCTTCGTCTTCCGACAGGTGGCGCAGGAAGCACATGATGAGGGAGGCGCTGATCGGCCCTTCCTGGCAGGCGCGCCAGATGCCGTTGATGACGGTCTCGAAAGGCACGCCGCGTGCGGTATGGGTTTGCGGATCGAAGAAGATCTCGGCGTGCCGGACATTGTCGTCCGCGGCTTTCTGCAGATAGGCGGCGGTCATGTCGTAGAAATCCTGCTCGGTCAGCAGCACACTGGCGCCAGCGTAATAGATGTCTAGAAAGGACTGGAGGTCAGTGAAAGCGTAGGCCTGGCGCAACGCCTCGACCGATGGATAGGGCAGCGAGACACCATTTCTTTGCGCCAGCGCAAAGATCAGCTCGGGTTCCAGCGAACCTTCGATATGGATGTGCAATTCTGCCTTCGGCATCTGTTGAATGGTGTGGCGCAGCTGCTCGGTCAGCATGTTTTTCTCCGGCTGGAAGTCGATCGGTAGGGCTAGACAGTGAAGTGTACCGCATGCTGTCGCGGCTCCGGTTTCACTGGAGGAGAAGACGGAAAACGGCCTGCGAATCGCGTGCGCCACCGGCAGCGCATATCGTGCACTATCGATTCAGGGCTTTTGCCAACCCAACAGTAAACATGGCGAAAAAGGGCGTAGGATGGGTGTGAAGCGGGGGCGTTTCCAGCACCTCGGGGGAGGCCTTCGCCGTAACGAAAAATGGCAATTTTTAACCAAAAATCAAAGGCTTAGCGGTAACGCGACAGTACGCAAGAACTGCTTTGACTTCGAGAACCAATAGGCACATAATAAATTTCAGAATTACAAGAAGACCCTCCGACCACAATGGGAAATCCGGCCACCAGCCTGGAAAATTCGGCCACGAGCCGCCAAGAACAAGAATGACCCGCCTGCGTCGCCGCCACCGCGGCGCTACCAGGGCGACCCGCCAAAAGGAAGTACGCCAAAAAAAACGGGGCCTGGGCAGCCGACATCGCTCGGACTGTCGTGACAGTGATCGTTGTTAGCAAACTAAAGGACATGCACATGACCATTTTTGACAACTACGCAGCCCGTTATGAGCGTACCCGCGAAGAAGAATATTCCCTGTCGGAGTATCTTGCCCTGTGCAAGAAAGACCCCATGACCTATGCCAGCGCGCCGGAACGCATGCTCGCTGCCATCGGGGAACCCACGCTCGTCGATACCCGGCTCGACCCACGGCTGTCCCGCATCTTCGCCAACAAGGTCATCAAGATCTATCCCGCCTTCAAGGAGTTCTACGGGATGGAGGAAGTCATCGAACAGGTGGTCTCCTACTTCCGCCATGCCGCGCAAGGGCTGGAGGAACGCAAGCAGATCCTGTATCTGCTGGGGCCGGTCGGCGGCGGCAAGTCCTCGATTGCCGAGAAACTCAAGCACCTGATGGAACAGGTGCCCTTCTACGCGATCAAGGGCTCGCCCGTGAACGAGTCGCCGCTGGGCCTGTTCAACGAAGAGGAAGACGGCGTCATCCTCGAGGAAGACTACGGCATCCCGCGCCGCTACCTGCGCGCCATCCCGAGTCCGTGGGCGGTCAAGCGCCTGCACGAATTCGGCGGCGACATCAACAAGTTCCGCGTGGTCAAGCGCTACCCCTCGGTGCTCAAGCAGATCGCCATCTCGAAGACCGAGCCGGGCGACGAGAACAACCAGGATATTTCCTCGCTGGTCGGCAAGGTCGATATCCGCAAGCTGGAAGACTATTCCCAGGACGACCCGGACGCCTACAGCTATTCCGGCGGCCTGTGCCTGGCGAACCAGGGCCTGATGGAATTCGTCGAGATGTTCAAGGCGCCGATCAAGGTGCTGCACCCGCTGCTGACCGCCACCCAGGAAGGCAACTACAAGGGAACCGAGGGCTTCGGCGCGATTCCCTTCGAGGGCATCATCCTGGCGCACTCGAACGAATCGGAGTGGAAGAGCTTCCGCAACAACCGCAACAACGAGGCTTTCCTGGACCGGATCTACATCGTGAAGGTGCCCTACTGCCTGCGCGTGTCCGACGAGATCAAGATCTACGACAAGCTCATTCGCAATTCCTCGCTCGAGAAAGCCCCTTGCGCGCCCGGCACGCTGCGCATGATGGCGCAGTTCGCGATCCTGTCGCGCCTGAAGGACCCGGAAAACTCCAGCATCTTCTCGAAGATGCTCGTGTATGACGGCGAAAATTTGAAGGACACCGATCCGAAAGCCAAGTCGCTGCACGAATACGTCGACTACGCCGGCGTGGACGAAGGCATGAACGGGCTGTCGACGCGCTTCGCGTTCAAGATCCTGTCGAAGGTCTTCAACTTCGACAACACCGAAGTGGCGGCCAATCCGGTGCACCTGCTCTACGTGCTCGAACAGCAGATCGAGCGCGAGCAGTTCCCGCCCGAACTCGAGCAGCGCTACCACTCCTATATTAAAGAGCACCTGGCGCAGCGCTATGTCGACTTCATCGGCAAGGAAATCCAGACCGCCTACCTGGAAAGCTATTCCGAGTATGGCCAGAACATCTTCGACCGCTATGTGACCTTCGCCGACTTCTGGATCCAGGACCAGGAATTCCGCGACCCGGACACCGGCGAGAGCTTCGACCGCGAAGCCCTGAACGCCGAGCTGGAGAAGATCGAGAAGCCGGCGGGCATCTCGAACCCGAAGGATTTCCGCAACGAGATCGTCAACTTCGGCCTGCGCGCCCGCGCCACCAACGGCGGCAAGAACCCGGCGTGGACCAGCTACGAGAAGTTCCGCACCGTCATCGAGAAGAAAATGTTCTCGAACACCGAGGAACTTCTGCCGGTCATTTCGTTCAACGCCAAGGCCAGTGCCGAGGATGCGACCAAGCACGCCGACTTTGTCGCGCGCATGGTCGAGAAAGGCTACACGGCCAAGCAGGTACGCCTGCTGTGCGAATGGTACCTGCGCGTGCGCAAGTCCTCGTAAGGCCGGCAGGCCGGTTGCGCGGCGAGGCATATCCGCCGCGCGCCTCCACCGGCCGCCTCGACGCTGGAGGGCATGCGTCAAGCGCTGCCGGAAAACATGCAAAGTCCGGTTCCGCGCATTTTTGACGACCCTGCCAGCCGTGCGCGCTGCGCGTGCGCACGGGGAGGATTAAGATAGGGGGACCGGGGCAGCATCCGGTCCGCCGCGAATTTGAGCAGGAGGCATGTTTTGACTTACCTCATCGACCGACGCTTGCAGGGCAAGAACAAGTCCGCGGTTAACCGCGAACGCTTCCTGCGCCGCTACAAGGCGCAAATCAAGGACGCGGTCGGCCGCGCCATCAAGGGCCGTTCGATCACCGACATCGAGAACGGCGAAAAAGTATCGATCCCGGTCAAGGACGTCAACGAACCCCACTTCGGCCATGCCCATGGCGGCGTGTGGGAAACCGTCAATCCCGGCAACACCGAATACCAGAAAGGCGACCAGTTCAACCGCCCCCGCAGTGGCGGCGGCGGCTCCGGGCGCGGTCGTGCCGGCAACAGCGAACAGACGGTCGAGGACGACTTCATCTTCGAGCTGTCGCGTGAAGAGTTCATGAACTACTTCTTCGAAGATCTTGAACTCCCGAACATGGTCAAGACCCAGTTGACCCAGACCATCGACTTCAAGACCCAGCGCGCCGGCTACAACGTTTCCGGCACGCCATCGAACATTCATGTGCTGCGCTCGCTGCGCGGCGCGCTCGGCCGGCGCATCGCCGTCGGCGGACCGAGCCGGCGCCAGCTCGAGCTCGCCGAGCAGGAACTGAAGGAACTGCAGGAACAGGACGTGCCGGAGAGCGACCCGCGCATCGTCGAGCTGCGACGCAAGATCCACCACTACCATACGCGCATCAACGCGATTCCCTTCATCGACCCGTTCGACCTGCGCTACAGCAACCGCATCAAGGTGCCGAAACCCAGCACCCAGGCCGTGATGTTCTGCATCATGGACGTCTCCGGCTCGATGGACGAGACGCGCAAGGACACGGCCAAGCGTTTCTTCATCCTGCTCTACCTGTTCCTGAAGCGTGTGTACGAACACATCGACGTCGTCTTCATCCGCCACCACACGGCCGCGGCCGAAGTCGACGAGGACGAATTCTTCCACTCGCGCGAATCGGGCGGCACCGTGGTCTCCTCGGCCCTGCACCTGCTGCAGAAGGTCATCGGCGAACGCTACGCCAGCTCCGACTGGAACGCCTACGTGGCCCAGGCCTCGGACGGCGACAACTGGGACAACGATTCCGTGCTGTGCAAGCAGTTGCTCACCAACGGCATCATGCCGAAGGTCCAGTATTACACCTATGTCGAAATCACCGACGGACCGCCCCAGAACCTGTGGGAGCAATACACCGAGGTCGCCGCGCACCACAGCAATTTCGCGATGCAGAAAATCGTGACGCCGGCCGACATCTATCCGGTCTTCCGTGAGCTGTTCAAGAAGCAGCCGAAGTAAGACCAGGAAAGGGAGTTCTGACCATGCCAGACGATCGCACTGATAACCCCCGTGCCCTGCCCGAACAGTCGGAGTGGACTTTCGACCTGATCGAACAGGCGCACGAAGAAATCCGCCGGGTGGCCCGCAAGTTCGGCCTCGACACCTACCCCAACCAGCTCGAGATCATCACCGCCGAGCAGATGATGGACGCCTACACCTCGGTGGGCATGCCGGTGTCCTACAACCACTGGTCGTTCGGCAAGCATTTCCTGACGACGGAAAAGAGCTACAAGCGCGGCCAGATGGGCCTGGCCTACGAAATCGTCATCAACTCGAATCCCTGCATCGCCTATTTAATGGAGGAAAACAGCCTGACGATGCAGGCGCTGGTGATCGCCCATGCGGCCTATGGCCATAATTCCTTCTTTAAAGGCAATTACCTGTTCCGCACCTGGACCGACGCCGAGGCCATCGTCGACTATATGGTGTTTGCCAAGAATTACATCGCCGAATGCGAACAGCGCTATGGCATCGATGCGGTCGAGGAGCTGCTCGACTCCTGCCACGCGATCCAGAACTACGGCGTGGACCGCTACAAGCGCCCGGCGAAACTGTCGGTGGCCCAGGAAGCGGCGCGCCAGAAGGAGCGCGAGGAATATGCGCAGTCCCAGGTGAACGCCCTGTGGCGCACCGTGCCGCGGCGCGAGGAACAGGAACGCGATGCGCCGCCACCCCGCTTCCCGCCCGAGCCGGAAGAAAACCTGCTGTACTTTATAGAGAAGTATGCGCCGCTGCTCGAACCCTGGCAGCGCGAGCTGGTGCGCATCACCCGCAAGATCTCGCAATACTTCTACCCGCAGCGCCAGACCCAGGTCATGAACGAAGGCTGGGCCACCTTCTGGCACTACACGATTCTGCAGGAACTATATAAAGAGGGGATCGTCGGCGACGGCTTCATGCTCGAGTTCCTGCAAAGCCATACCAATGTGGTTTTCCAGCCGGCGGCGACCAGTCCTTATTATTCAGGCATCAATCCGTATGCACTCGGGTTTGCGATGATGAGCGACATCCGCCGCATCTGCGAGAACCCGACCGACGAAGACCGCGCCTGGTTCCCGGACATGGCCGGCAGCGACTGGCTCAAGACGCTCGACTTCGCAATGCGCAACTTCAAGGACGAGAGCTTCATTGCCCAATACCTCTCGCCCAAGCTGATCCGCGACTTCCATTTCTTCGCCGTGCTCGACGACGACCGCAGCGACAAGCTGACGATCTCGGCGATCCACGACGAAGCCGGCTACCGCTACGTACGCCAGCAACTCGCCGAGCAATACAATATCGGCAACCGCGAGCCCAACATCCAGGTCTGGCAGGTCAATACGCGTGACGACCGCGCCCTGACGCTGCGCCATACCCAGTTCCAGCGCCGCCCGCTCAACGGCCAGGCCCAGGAAGTGCTCAAGCACGTCGCCCGCCTCTGGGGTTTCGACGTGCGCCTCGAAACGGTGGACACCAGCGGGCACGTGGTCAGCTTCATCGAATGCCGCCGCGAGAAGCATAACCACTGAAGCGGCTAAGCGCCCCGCCGGGGGCCGGAAGGTATGTATCCAGATGGATACATGCCTTCCGGCAAGCTCTTAACTGAGCCATATCAAGAAATCGTTTTCCCATCACCCGGGCTCATACGCATGCCCCGTCACCCCGCCGGCTGTGTTACCTAACGCACGCCCGCCTTCGCCAAAACTGGCTATAGTTTGCAAAAAGCTCAGCATTGCACTATATGATATTTGCCATCAGGCAAAATCGGCGTGCAAAATTTGGTAAAAGGGCTAGTCTTTCCTGATGTTCCACAGTAGACCAAGTAACAAGGTGCAATCTTGTAATTTTTGCTCGTTTTTTGGTGCGCTTTTTTGCACAACAGGCGTGCGTCCGGATGAGCTGTATTGCTTGGATTTACAGGCAGTTACGAGCGTTTCGGGGCCTTAAAAATACCTGTGCAAAAAAGAATTCGTAGGTATAATTCGCCGATGTCCCGGATGCGGCCTTGTCTTTTCGTCGTGTTTTGTGGGTTTAGTAGCAACAAAAAGAGTTGGTATTGGAGAAAGCAGGCATGAATTTTTCACATGAGAAGGAACCGGGGAAGAATCTCACTGGTATCACCATTGTGGTCCTGTTACACGTCCTGGTCGCCTGGGGGATCATCAATGGTCTCGGTACGAAGGTGATCACGAAGGTACAGGAAGCAGTGGAGACCAAGCTGATCGAAGAGGTGAAGCCGCCGCCACCACCGGAAACCCCACCGCCGCCGCCGCCGCCGGAAATGAAGGCACCGCCACCGCCGTTCATCCCGCCGGTCGAGGTTCAGGTGCAGCAACCGCCGCCGCCGCAGAACGTGATTCAGGCTGCAACGAACACGCCGCCGCCGACGACCAACCTGGCGCCTCCGGCTCCGCCTGCCCCACCGGCACCGCCGGCGCCGGCAGCAGGTCCGGTCAGCACCCCGGCAGTCGCGGACTTCAGCAGCTGCGCCAAGCCGGAGTACCCGAAATCGGCAGCACGTAACGAAGAAGAAGGCGTCACGACGATTTCGTTCCTGATCGGCGTAGACGGTCGTGCGATCGATTCCAAGATCACGAAATCGAGCGGTTCGCGTGATCTGGACAGGGCAGCTCAGGCAGCCATCGGCAAGTGCCGCTTCAAGCCGGCCGTCGTCAACGGTCAGCCTCAGCAATCTTGGGCTCCAGTACAGTACGTCTGGTCGCTGGAACAATAACCGGGACAGAGCACCGTCTCACATTATGATTTTCGTTGTCATTTGATCAGCGAACTGTCTATTTTATATCTCTGGAGGAAGCATGTTTAAGAATACCCGTTTGTCCGCTGTCCTGGCGGCTGTCCTGTTCTCGGTTACGGCGGCATCGGCTCTGGTCTCGGCACCGGCCTTCGCCGACGCACCGGCAGCAGGCGCAGAAGCGCCGGCGGCAGCCGCTCCGGCCGACGCAGCTGCCGCTCCGGCCGCTGACGCAGCCGCTGCTCCGGCAGGCGACGCCGCTCCGGCCGCCGCTGCTGGCGACAAAGAAGAAGTCCACAACCCGTATGGCTTCCAGGCCATGTGGGAAGAAGGCGACTTCGTCAACAAGGGCACCATCATCATCCTGTCGCTGATGTCGATGGGTTCGTGGTACATCATCATCACCAAGCTGATCGACCAGTCGAAGATCATGCGCCAGTCGAAGGAAACTTCGCAGAAGTTCTGGAAAGCCAACTCGATCGCAGCCGGCTCGGCCCAGCTGAAAGAAGGTTCGCCATTCCGCTTCATCGCTGAAACCGGCACCAAGGCAACCCAGCACCACGACGGCGCCCTGCTCGAGCAGATCGACCTGTCGACCTGGGTGACCATGCAGATCCAGCGCGCAGTGGACCGCGTCCAGTCGCGTCTGCAAGACGGCCTGTCGTTCCTGGCAACCGTTGGTTCGACCTCGCCGTTCATCGGTCTGTTCGGTACCGTCTGGGGCATCTACAACGCACTGACCAACATCGGCATGTCGGGTAACGCCTCGATCGACAAGGTTGCAGGTCCTGTGGGTGAAGCACTGATCATGACCGCCTTCGGTCTGTTCGTTGCAGTTCCGGCCGTTCTGGGCTACAACTGGCTGGTCCGCCGCAACAAGTCGGCCATGGAAGACATCCGTTCGTTCAGCGCCGACGTGCACTCGGTCCTGATCTCGGGCGCGATGAACACCTCGGAAGCTGCTCGCGCTGCTGCCTCGGCCAAGAAGATCGGCTAATTGCGCCTGTCTTCACAAGACTAGATTGGATAAATTATGGCAATGAGTGTCGGCTCCGATTCCGGAGATGATGATGCCGTGATGTCAGAGATCAACACGACGCCGCTCGTCGACATCATGTTGGTTCTTCTGATCATCTTCCTGATCACCAGCCCGGTGGTCCTGAAGCTGCAGCAGGTGAAACTCCCGGCGGAAACGAACCAGGTCACCAAGACCGCGCCGGAAGACATCAACATCACCGTCAACAAAGACGGTGAGATGTACTGGAACCAGACCCGCATCGCGAATACGGACGAATTGTTCAAGTTCCTCGCGGAGCAGTCGGTGAAAGTGCCGCAGCCTGCAGTGAAAGTTCGTGGCGACCAGGAAACTCGCTACGAATCGATCGGTCGGGTGATCTACACGGCACAACGTGCTGGGGTGCAGAAGGTCGGTTTCGTCATCGAACCACCTGATAAAGGCGGCTGATAAGCCTCCTGCGGACCGGGCCCACGGCCTGGTCCGCAACCGCCCCCCAACATTTGAAAAGGAAACACCATGGGTATGAACGTAGGTTCAGGCTCCGCCAAAGGAGCTGATCCGGAACCGATGATGGAAATGAACATGACGCCGCTGATCGACGTCCTGCTCGTTCTGATCATTATGATGATCATCACGATTCCGAAGCAAAACCACTCGGTCAATCTGAACATGCCAGTCGGCACCCCGCCGCCGCAGACGGAAGAACCCCGGGTTGTGACGATCGACGTGGACTTCGACGGCACCGTTCTGTGGGACGGCCAGGTTGTCCCGGATCGTGCGACCCTGGAAGCCAAGATGAATGAAGTGGCAGCCCAACCCAACCAGCCGGAAGTGCACCTGCGTCCGAACAAGCTGGTCGAGTACAAGGTTGTTGCCGGTGTCATGGCTACCGCCCAGCGTCTCGGCGTCACCAAGATCGGCATGGTCGGTAACGAGCAGTTCCAGTAACCGCACCAGGTTTGACCAACACGGCAGGGTTTCCCTGCCGTGTCCATTTTCAAAGAGGATTTTCGACACATGAGCAAATTCCGTCTCGCACACCTCGGCCTCGCACTGGCCGCCCTCGGTTTCACCGCAGCTACCCCCGTCATCGGCCTGGCCCCTGCCCACGCGGCAGAAGCCGTGCGCGCCGAGATTGGCAAGCCATTGCAGGCAGCCCAGGCGTTGATGAAACAGGGCAAGCACAAGGATGCCCTGGCAAAACTGCGCGAAGCGGACAAGGTCGCCAACAAGACCGCCAACGAAAGCTTCCTGATCGAGCGCGTGCGCGCCTCGGCAGCTTCGTCGGCTGGTGACTACGACACCGCCGCCAAGGCCTTCGAAGCCCTGATCGCTTCGGGCAAGCTGTCGGCCGGCGAACGCGCCCAGTTCTCGGAAGGCCTGATCGGCATCTACATGCGCGCCGGCGACCTGAACAAGGCAAACGAAGCCATCCAGCGCCAGCTCAAGGACCGCGACGATCCGAAACTGCGCGCTTACCTGCTGCAGAACTATTACAAGCAGGGCAACATCGCTGCCCTGGAAACCGAGCTGCGCGCCGCCGAGAAGGCTGGCCGCATGAACGAAGACATGCTCGGCATGCTGGCCAACATCCAGCTCAAGAAGAACGACAAGGTCGGCTACGTCAACACCATCGAGAAACTGGCTGCCAACTATCCGAAGGCCCAGTACTGGAACGACCTGCTGAACCGCGTGCAGGGCAAGCCGGGCTTCTCCAGCCGCCTGTCGGTCGACGTCTACCGCCTGAAGCTGGCCAACAACCTGATGAAGAAGCCGAGCGAGTTCATGGAAATGGCCCAGCTCGTGCTGCAGGCGAAGGCCCCGGCCGAAGCGCTGAAGGTCATCGACAAGGGCTACAAGAGCGGCGCCCTGGGCACCGGCCCGGATGCCGAGCGTCACAAGCGCCTGAAGGACCTGGCCGAGAAGACCCTGGCCGACCAGAACAAGAGCATCGCCGCCCTGGAAGCCGAGTACACGGCCGCCAAGGACAACGACAGCCTGGTTGGCCTGGGCTACAGCCTGGTGCAGTCCGGCCAGGCCGACAAGGGTCTGAAGATGATGGAAGCCGCCATCAAGGCCGGCAACCTGCGCCGTCCGGACGAAGCCAAGCTGCGCCTGGGCGAAGCCTATGCTGTCGCCGGCAAGAAGCAGCAGGCCATCTCGACCCTGCGCACCGTGGGCGGCAAGGAAGGCACTGCCGACCTGGCCCGCTACTGGATCATGGCCATCAACAAGCCGCTGGCCTGATTCAACGCGTTCTCCGACGTGAAAACGCCGTCCTCCGGGGCGGCGTTTTTTTTCGCCTGCCGACGCGGTAACCGGCGCCATCCCCTCCTCTTCCGCTGTGCAACAAGCCTTTACCGTATAATCAGGTATTTCACCCCGGATTGACGTGCAGGCTTCTTGCGGCACTCTGAACCAATGAAGGTATTTCGCGGACTTCCCAACGACCAGGCGCGTGCGCCCTGCGCCCTCACGATCGGCAACTTCGACGGTGTCCACCGCGGCCACCAGGCATTGCTGGCGCGCGTGCGGGCGGCCGCCGATGCGCTCGGGCTGGAAGCGGCCGTGATGACCTTCGAGCCCCATCCGCGCGAATATTTTGCGCACCGCAGCGGCGACCTGAGCCGCGCCCCGGCACGCATCGCCAACCTGCGCGACAAGCTCGAGGCGCTCGAACAGGGCGGCATCGACCGCGTCATCGTCGAGCATTTCAACGAACACTTCGCGGCCATGAGCCCGCAGGAATTCACCGAACGCATCCTGGTCGAAGGGCTGCACGTGAAATGGCTGATGGTGGGCGACGATTTCTGCTACGGCGCCAAACGCGCCGGCAACGTCGCCATGCTGATCGAGGCCGGCAAGCGCTACGGCTTCCATGTCGAGACCCTGCCCACGGTGCGCGAAGGCGAGCAGCGCATTTCGTCCTCGGCGGTGCGCGCCACCCTCGCCGAAGGCAGGCTCGACGCCACCTGCGCCCTGCTCGGCCACCCGTATTCGATTTCCGGCCACGTCATCCACGGCCAGAAGCTCGGCCGCACCCTGGGCTTCCCGACCTTGAACCTGCGTGTCATGCACCGCCCTGCCCTGCAGGGCATTTTCGTGGTCCAGGTGCATGGTCTCGCCGAGGGTCCGCTGCCGGCGGTCGCCAGCCTGGGCGTGCGCCCGACCGTCGAGGACGCCGGCCGCATGCTGCTCGAAGTGCACATCTTCGACTACAACCAGCCCTGCTACGGCAAGCTGGTGCGCGTCGAGTTCCTGCAGAAGCTGCGCGACGAAGAAAAATACGTCGACCTCGACACCCTGACCGCAGCGATCCACCGCGACGCCGAGCAGGCCCGCGCCTGGTTTGCGGCGCGCGATGCGGGCGATGCGCGCAACAGTTGCGACGAAACGACCCGCGCCGGCGCACTGACCGCGACCGACCGAATTTGAACCGCAAGCCACCCGCTTGCGCGGCCGCCCTTGGCTGGCCACCTCCGAACATCCCTCTTGAAGAAGCATATGTCCGAAAACAGCAAACCCGTCCAGAACGCGCCTGCCCCAAAGGGCGCGAAGAAGCCTGAGAGCAAATACCCGGTCAACATGACCGACACCCCCTTCCCGATGCGCGGCGACCTTGCCAAGCGCGAGCCGGGCTGGGTCAAGCAATGGCAGGACAAGAAGATCTACCAGCGCATCCGCAAGGCGGCCGCCGGCCGTCCAAAGTTCATCCTGCACGACGGTCCTCCGTATGCGAACGGCGACATCCACCTCGGTCACGCCGTCAACAAGATCCTGAAGGACATGGTCGTCAAGTCGCGTACCATGGCCGGCTTCGATGCGCCCTACGTGCCGGGCTGGGACTGCCACGGCATGCCGATCGAGATCCAGATCGAGAAACAGTTCGGCAAGAACCTGCCGACCGCGGAGGTGCTGCAGAAAGCCCGCGCCTACGCGCTCGAACAGATCGACCGCCAGCGCGCCGGCTTCATCCGCCTGGGCGTGCTGGGCGAATGGGACAACCCCTACATGACCATGGCCTACGGTAACGAGGCCGACGAGCTGCGTGCCCTGGGCAAGCTGCTGGACAAGGGCTATGTCTACCGCGGCCTGAAGCCCGTCAACTGGTGCTTCGATTGCGGCTCGGCCCTGGCCGAAGCGGAAGTCGAATACCAGGACAAGCGCGACCCGGCGATCGACGTCGGCTTCCCGTTCGCGGAACCGGAAAAGGTCGCGGCCGCCTTCGGCCTGGCGCAACTGCCGACGACCAACGGCTTCATCGTCATCTGGACCACCACGCCCTGGACCATCCCGTCGAACCAGGCGCTGAACGTGCATCCGGAAGTGACTTACGCGCTGGTGCAGGCCGAGCGCGATGGCGAGCCCCTGCTGCTGATCCTGGCCCAGGACCTGGTCGAATCCGTCCTGCAGCGCTACAAGCTCGAAGGCAGCGTCATCGCCACCACTACCGGCGAGAAGCTGGGCGGCCTGCGCTTCAAGCACCCGCTGCACGCGGCCGATCCGTTCTACGACCGCACTTCGCCGGTCTACCTGGCGGACTACGTCACGACCGACAGCGGCACCGGCATCGTGCACTCGGCGCCGGCCTACGGCCTGGAAGACTTCCAGTCCTGCAAGGCCCACGGCATGAAGGACGACGAGATCCTGAAGCCGGTGATGGGCGACGGCCGCTTCGCCTCGACCCTGCCCCTGTTCGGCGGCCTGACCATCTGGGAAGCCAGCAAGCCGATCTGCGAAGCGCTGCGTGCTGCCTCCGCCCTGTTCGAACTCAAGATGTTCGACCACAGCTACATGCACTGCTGGCGCCACAAGACCCCGATCGTCTACCGCGCCACCAGCCAGTGGTTCGCCGGCATGGACATCACGCCGAAGGACGGCGGTGCCACCCTGCGCGAAACCGCCCTGGCCGGTATCGAGAAAACGCAGTTCTTCCCGGACTGGGGCCAGGCGCGCCTGCACGGCATGATCGCCAATCGTCCGGACTGGACCCTGTCGCGCCAGCGCCAGTGGGGCGTGCCGATGGCCTTCTTCATCCACAAGGAAACCGGCGAGCTGCATCCGCGCACCCCGGAACTGCTGGAACAGGTCGCCAGGCTGATCGAACAGAAGGGCATCGACGCCTGGCAGGCGCTCGATCCGCGCGAGCTGCTGGGCGATGAGGCCGCCCTCTACGAAAAGAACAAGGACACCCTCGACGTCTGGTTCGACTCGGGCACGACGCACGAGACTGTCCTGCGCGGCTCGCACAAGGAGCAGTCGAGCTTCCCGGCCGACCTCTACCTGGAAGGCTCGGACCAGCACCGCGGCTGGTTCCACTCGTCCCTGCTGACCTCGTCGATGCTGAACGGCACCCCGCCCTACAAGGCGCTGCTGACCCACGGCTTCACGGTCGACGAAAACGGCAAGAAGATGTCCAAGTCGCTGGGCAACACTCTGGCGCCGCAGAAGATTTCCGACTCGCTCGGCGCCGACATCCTGCGCCTGTGGGTGGCCTCGACCGACTACACGGGCGAACTGGCGATCAGCGAAGAGATCCTGAAACGCGTGACGGAAGCCTACCGCCGCATCCGCAACACCCTGCGCTTCCTGCTGGCGAACACCTCGGACTTCGACCCGGCAAAAGATGCCGTCCCGGTCGCCGAGATGTTCGAGATCGACCGCTATGCGCTGGCCGAGACGGCAAAGCTGCAACGCGACATCGCCACGCACTTCGAACGCTACGAGTTCCACCCGGTCGTGGCGCGCCTGCAGAACTTCTGCTCGGAAGACCTGGGCGGCTTCTACCTCGACATTCTGAAGGACCGCCTGTACACCACCGGCGTGGCGTCGACGGCGCGCCGTTCGGCCCAGACCGCGCTGTGGCACATCGCTCATTCCCTGCTGCGCGTGATGGCGCCGATCCTGTCCTTCACCGCCGAGGAAGCCTGGGCCGTGTTCGCGGGCCAGCAAGCCTATGCGGACAGCGACGAGACCATCTTCACCCAGACCCTGTGGAACTTCCCGGAACTGGCGGATGGCGAAGCGCTGCTGGCCAAATACGCCGCGCTGCGCGCAGTGCGTGCCGACGTGACCAAGCAGCTCGAGGAAGTGCGTGCTGCCGGCGCGATCGGCTCCTCGCTGCAGGCGGAACTGTCGATCAAGGCCGCCGGCGACAAGTACGCCCTGCTGGCCAGCCTGGACGACGACCTGAAGTTCGTCTTCATCACCTCGCAGGCCAGCGTGGAGCAGGTGGCGGACGCCGCCAGCGAAGCGGTGACCGTGACCCCGTCGGAAGCAGAAAAATGCGAGCGCTGCTGGCACTACCGCCGTGACGTCGGCCACAACCACGAGCACGCGGGCCTGTGCGGCCGCTGCGTGGCCAACCTGTTCGGCGCCGGCGAAGCACGCCGCTTCGCGTAACAGCTGGTAAAGCAACCGCCATGTCGCACCCCGGCATGGCGGTTTTTTCACATCTGATCCGATAATCCAATGGCAACCAAGAAAAAACCGAGCATCTCCACGGTCCACCAATCCGGCGCCGGCATGACCCCGTGGCTGGGCATCGCCTTCATCGTCATCCTGATCGACCAGCTGACCAAGATCACCATCTCGAAGCTCTTCGTCTACGGCGAAACCCTGCCGGTGACCAGCTTCTTCAACCTGGTGCTGGTGTATAACCCGGGCGCGGCCTTTTCCTTTCTCGGCGACCAGGGCGGCTGGCAGCGCTGGTTCTTCACCGCGATTGCCATCGGCGCCATCGGCTTCATCCTCTACCTCCTGAAACGCAACGCCGGCCAGCGCCTGTTCTGCTGGGCGCTCGCGCTGATCCTGGGTGGCGCCGTCGGCAATGTGATCGACCGCGTCGCCTACGGCCACGTGATCGACTTCCTCGACTTCTACTGGCAGGGCGTCGGCCACTTCCCGGCCTTCAATGTCGCCGACATCGGCATCTCGATCGGCGCCTTCCTGTTCATCCTCGATGAACTGCGCCGCGTGAACAAACACTGAGCAAGCACTGAGAAAGAAGAAGGAGTCCGACATGAGCATGGACCTGAAGGGCAAGAAGATCGTCCTCGGCCTGTCCGGGGGCGTGGCCTGCTACAAGGCCGCGGAACTGTGCCGCGCACTGGTCAAGCAGGGCGCGAAGGTGCACGTGGTGATGACCGACGCCGCCACCCATTTCATCGGTCCGGTGACGATGCAGGCGCTGTCCGGCAATCCGGTCTGGCTCGACCAGTGGGACGCGCGCATGCCCAACAACATGGCGCACATCGATCTCACGCGCGGCGCCGACGCGGTCCTGGTCGCGCCCTGCTCGGCCGACTTCCTCCGCAAGCTGGCGCACGGCGCATGCGACGACCTGCTCTCCACGCTGTGCCTGGCGCGCCCGCACGGCGTGCCGCTGCTGGTCGCGCCGGCGATGAACGTCGAGATGTGGCAGAACCCGGCAACAGGGCGCAACGTCGCCACCCTGCAGGGCGACGGCGTCAAGCTCTTCGGCCCGGCCGCGGGCGAACAGGCCTGCGGCGAAACGGGCCTGGGCCGCATGCTCGAACCCGAGCAGCTGCTCGATGAACTCGTGGCTTCATTCCAGCACAAGGTCCTGGCCGGCAAGCGGGTGCTGATCACGGCCGGGCCGACTTTCGAGGCCATCGATCCGGTGCGCGGCATCACCAATCTCTCGTCGGGCAAGATGGGCTATGCGATTGCCCGCGCCGCGCGCGAAGCCGGCGCCGAGGTCACGCTGGTATCCGGCCCGACGGCCCTGCCGACGCCGTACGGCGTGCGGCGCATCGACGTGCTGTCGGCGCAGCAGATGCACGACGCCGTGATGGCGCAAGTGGAAGGCCAGCACGTCTTCGTCGGCGTGGCGGCGGTGGCCGACTGGCGCGTGGCCAACGCCAGCGAACAGAAACTCAAGAAGCAGGAAGGCGGCGCCGCGCCCCAGCTCGAGTTCGTGCAGAACGCCGACATCCTGGCCTCGGTGGCCGCCACCACCTCCCTCTCCGGCTGGCCCTACTGCGTCGGCTTTGCCGCCGAGTCGGAAAACCTGGTCGAGTACGGCGCGGCCAAGCGCGAGAAAAAAGGCATTCCCCTGCTGGTGGGCAACATCGGCCATCACACCTTCGGGCAGGATGACAATTCCATCGTCCTGTTCGACGAGACCGGCCACACCGTGCTGCCGCGCGCCGACAAGCTGACCCTGGCGCGCCAGCTCATTTCCGAAATCGGCAAGCGCCTCGAACAACGCTCGCTGCTCACCTGAATCACACAAAGTATTTGCATGAAGACTGTTGACGTAAAAATCCTCGACCCTCGCATGAAAGACCTGCTGCCGGCCTATGCAACGCCCGGCAGCGCGGGCCTGGACCTGCGCGCCTGCATCGATGCGCCGCTCGTGCTGGAACCCGGCCAGACCGTGCTGGTGCCGACCGGCCTGGCGATCCACGTGGCCGACCCCGGCTATGCGGCCATGATCCTGCCGCGCAGTGGGCTCGGCCATAAGAACGGCATCGTTCTGGGCAATCTGGTAGGCTTGATCGACTCCGACTACCAGGGCCAGCTGATGGTCTCGACCTGGAACCGCGGCCACGTCGCCTTCACCCTGCAGCCGCTGGACCGGCTGGCGCAGCTGGTGATCGTGCCGGTGCTGCAGGTTGGCTTCAACGTGGTGGAGGAGTTCGCAACGAGCGAACGGGGCGCCGGAGGGTTCGGCAGCACCGGAAAACAATAACACGAGGAGGACCATGATCCGCATCCATCGCCTGCGCCCGGGGGCGCTGGCAGTCTTTACCGCCCTGCTGCTGTCGGCCTGTACGACGCCAGGCCAGTTTGGCCAGGCCGGCGGACAGCCCGGCCGCCCCGGCGCCGAGACGCCGCAAGGCCAGCAGCTCACGCCCCAGATGGCCGCCGCGGCCGACACGCTGCGCAAGATGGCCGCGCTGCAGGACCGCCTGTACCGCGTGGCCGCGCCGCTCCTGATCGACAACGCCGAGCTGTGTACCAAGCATGCGCGCAACCTGCTCGGCTTCACGGCGAAAAACCGCTACTCGTATCCAGGCGAATACAACGAGGCCGCGCACCTGGTTTTCGGGATGGATGAACGGCTGCAGGTCACCGGCGTGCTGGCCGGCAGCGGCGCCGCCAAAGCGGGCCTGCGCCTGGGCGATGGCCTGGTCGCGGCCGGCGGCAAACCGCTGCCGACCGGACCGAACGCGCTGTCCGGCGCCGGCGCCGTGTTCGGACCGATCGTGGCTTCCCAGCCGACCCTGCCGCTGACGGTCGAACGCGACGGCCGCAACCGCGACCTGAGCATCCCGGTCACGCGCGCCTGCAGCTTCGCGATCGAGCTGGGCAATGCGGACAACGTCAACGCCTATGCCGACGGCCAGCGCGTGATGGTCACGCGCGGCATGATGGGCGTGGCGAAGAGCGACGACGAACTGGCCTACGTGCTGGCGCGCACCATGGCGCACAACATGTTGGGCCACCCGGCGGCGCAGCGCAATTCGGCGACGATCGACAGCGTCATCACCAACCTGACGCGCGTGACGCCGGACCTGGCCATGATGGGCGGCAGCGCCGGCATCAAGGCCATGCCGGGCAACCTGGACGCGGCGGCGGACCGTCTCGCGGTGTACCTGCTGGCCCGCGCCGACTACAACGTCGAGGGCGTGTCGGCATTCTGGAAACGCTTTGCCGCGGCGTATCCGGCCAGCGTGGCGAACGGGCACACGGCGAACCACCCGGCGCTGGCCTCGCGCCTGGCGGCGATCGACGCGGCCGTGGCCGACGTCAAGGCCAAGCGCGCGGCGAAGAAGCCGTTGACGCCGTAGTTCGTCAGCGTTTTTCGTGCATAAACCGGCCGCGGACCCGCATTGGGACGCGGCCGGTTTTGCATGCGTCGCCGTGCAAAACGCGGCAACAATTCGCATCGTTCCGCGTGGGCACGGCGTGCCCACCCTACGGTCAGCGATCCGATCATTTCAACCGAAGTCGGAGCGCCAATCGTAGGGTGGGCACTTTGTGGTGCCGGCATTTAGCCAGCCCCACTGCCCACGCGAATATCTGCACTGCGTTGACTTCGTATCAGCCGTACGCCAATCACATCGACTGCGCGTCCAGACGCAACCACGCGGCCCTTCTCCTCCCCTCCGACGCCCCGCCGGCTTTTTTTGTATCATTGTCATCCTTTACCAGCCGCGCCAGCACACGGAATCATGGATAGCCTCGACCTGGAAGTACTCAAGACCGCCGCCGGCTGGCTCGCCGCAGGCCACCGCTGCGAGTTGGTCACCGTCATCAAGACCTGGGGCTCGAGCCCCCGTCCGATCGGGGCGACGCTGGCGGTGCGCGACGATGGTCGCGTGATCGGCTCGGTCTCCGGCGGCTGCATCGAGGACGACCTGATCGAGAACGTGCGCGCCAAGGGAATTTCGCCCGACGCCAAGCCGCACATCCTCAGCTACGGCATCAGCGCCGACGACGCGCACCGCTTCGGCCTGCCCTGCGGCGGCACCATCGAGCTCGCCATCGAGCCGCTGCATGCCGGCAGCGGCCTGCGCGAACTGCTCGATCGCCTGGAGGGCGGCGAGCTGCTCGAACGCCGCCTCGATTTGAACAGCGGCGCCGTCACGCTGGCCCCCGCTGCGCCGGGCGCGGTGCTGCGCGTCGAGAACGACATCCTCCACACCGTGCACGGGCCGCGCTGGCGCCTGATCATCATCGGCGCCGGTCCCCTGTCGCGCTTCCTGGCGCAAGTTGCCAGCGGCATGGACTACCGCGTCACCGTATGCGATCCGCGCGAGGAATACCGCGCCGACTGGAACCTGCCCGGCGTCGAACTGCTGCACGCCATGCCCGACGACGTTGTCATCGAGTCGCGCCTGGACGCGCGCAGCGCCGTGGTGGCGCTCACGCACGACCCGAAGCTCGACGACCTGGCCCTGATGGAAGCGCTGAAATCCGACGCCTTTTATGTGGGCGCGATCGGCTCGCGCCTGAACAATGCAAAACGCCGCGAACGCCTCAAGCTGTTCGACCTCAGCGACGAACAGCTCGACCGCCTGCACGGTCCGATCGGCCTCTACATCGGCAGCAAGACTCCGGCCGAGATCGCCATCGCGATCCTGGCTGAAATGACCGCCGTCAAGAACGGAGTCCCGGCGGCGATGCTGGTGCCGCACGCGGCCGCGCCGCAGCCGGCCGGCACTGCCGGCTGCGCCCGTTAAAATGCGCTCCCCGATTCGATAGCAACAAACAGGGTGCGCGGTCCGGCGCCGCGCCTCACGATACGTCTTTGCCGGCTATAACAAGATGAACACCTCCAATTTCCTGCGCCTCCTCCTGCTTGCCGCCATCTGGGGCGGTTCCTTCCTCTTCATGCGTATCGGCGCCCCGGTGCTCGGGCCGGCCGTGCTGATCGAGTACCGCGTGCTGTTCGCCGCGCTGTTCCTGGCGGCGGTCGGCCTGGTGCTGCGCAAGCGGCTGGACATCCGCGCCAACTGGAAGCATTACCTGATGCTGGGCTTCTTCAACTCGGCCCTGCCTTTCCTGCTGTTCGCCTATGGCGCGCGTACGCTCACGGCCTCGGTGCTGTCGGTGCTGAACGCCACCGCGCCGATGTGGGGCGCCCTCCTCGGCGCGCTCTGGGGCCGCCAGCCGATCACCCTGCGTACCGGTCTCGGCCTGGTGCTCGGCACGGCCGGCGTGGCCCTGCTGGTCGGCTTCGACGACGTGTCGACGCGTCCAGGCGCGGCCGTTGCGCTCGTGGCGGCGCTGGCGGCGGCGCTGTGCTACAGCATCGCCAGCCTGTACGCGAAGTCGGCGAAAAGCGTCGAGCCTTTCGCCAACGCCCACGGCACCATGTGGGCGGCGACCCTGTTCGTGCTGCCGGCCCTGCCCTTCTTCCCATCGCCCGCCACGCCGACGCCGGGCGTCTGGGCGGCGGTGCTGGCCCTGGGCGTGGTGTGCAGCGGCATCGCCTACCTGATCTACTTCCGCCTGATCGAGGAAGTCGGCCCGACCTCGGCGCTGACCGTCACCTTCCTGAACCCGGTGTTCGGCATCCTGTGGGGCGCGCTGTTCCTGGGCGAGGTGGTGGGTTGGCATACCCTGGCGGGCTCGGCCATCGTGCTGGTCGGCACCGCCCTCGTCACCGGCTTCGTGCCGCGCCTGGGACGCGCCGCACCGGCCGCCGCAGGCAAATAATGGCCGTGCACGAGCTGACGCTGACCCTGCCCGCACAATACCGTGTCGCCGACGTGCTGGCCTTCCATGCGCGCGACGCCGAGGAACTGGCCGAACAGGTGAGCGAAGACGGCGTGCGCAAGGCGGTGCTGCTGAACGGGGTGCCAGTACTGTTCGCGCTGCGCTTCAGGCAGGACGAGGTTGCCTGCCGCATCGAGGCCGACGCCGGACTGGATGCCGCCGGCGCCGCGCTGGCCCAGGCGGCGCTGCGCAACATCCTGGCGCTGCGCATCGACCCGGCGCCGTTTGCCGACGCCGTGCGCGACGACGCCGTCTTCGGCCCGCTGGTACGGCGCCTGCCTGGGCTGCGCATCGTGCAGTCGGCCACCGTGTTCGAGGCCCTGACCTGGGCCATCATCGGCCAGCAGATCAACCTGCCGTTCGCGATCAGCCTGCGCCGCACCTTCATCGAACAGGCAGGCCGCCAACACAGCAGCGGCCTGTGGTGCTACCCGGAGGCGGGCGACGTCGCGCGGCTCGACATCGCGGCCCTCACCAGCCGCAAGTTCTCGCGCGCCAAGGCCGAGACCCTGCTGCGCGTGGCGCGCCTGGTGGCCGACGGCGACCTGCTGCTGCGCCCGGACGACGACCCGGAGCATGCCGGGGCCGCCCTGCTGGCCATCAAGGGCATCGGCCCCTGGACGATCAATTACACCTTGCTGCGCGGCTATGGTTACGCCGACTGCTCGCTGCATGGCGACGTGGCGGTGCGCAGCGCGATCGGACGCCTGACAGGCGCGGCCGCGAAACCCGACATCGCCCAGGCACAGGCCTGGCTCGAGGCCTACCGGCCGCATCGGACCATGGCGGCAGCGTATTTGTGGGCGAGTTTGAACCAGCCGGCAAGCCAGGCGGGCTGACAAAGCTCAGCACCAGCGCGGCAAGCCCTCGAACTGCTGCGCACCCTCCCCCGAGAAGCGGATCAGCTCCGACAGGGGCACGGTCGCCAGGTTGTCGCGCCCGTAGTGCCCGCCGAGCGCGCTGGGAATCTTGAGGCAGTACGTGCGGTCATCGGTCAGCGGGCCGAGCGTGGATTCGGCCAGGTCGACCAGTTCCGGCATGTACCAGTCGTTCAGGAAGTCCTGGTTGTAGGACAGGGCGTCGAGCGCGGCGCGGTCTTCGGCGACCGGTTCGCAGCACAGGTCTTGCGGCCGCAGCCGCCAGTAGCTGCCGTCGGCGTCGCGAATGATCAGATTGCCGAAGGCGTTGGCGCCCAGCACTTCGACGGCGCTCAAGCCCACCCAGCCCCAGGCCTCGTTAATGTCGTCAACAGTAATCATGGTCGAACCCGTTATTCGCATGAAATTCAGGATGAACTCAGCATGAGATCGTTGGCGCGGCCCGCATACAGCCGAGCCAGCCTGTTTTGGACAGTGCCGGGTTCGCCAGGTGCCGTCAAAGCGCAGTCCGCTTGATCCTGGTCGAGGATATTTCGGGAAGGAAAAAGGGCCGGAAAATGAAAAAGCCGCTGATCCCAAGGAATCAACGGCTTCGAATTTGGTTGCGGGGACAGGATTTGAACCTGTGACCTTCGGGTTATGAGCCCGACGAGCTGCCAGACTGCTCCACCCCGCGTCTGATGAAATGAATTATACGCCCCTTCGGCACTTTAGGCAAACTCAATCCCAGCCCAATGTGCGATTGCAGCACGAACGGGGCCTCCGGCAGGCATATGGCCGGGCGCAGTCGGCCCGCGCTGGCGGCACAGCCGGGCCATTCGGGTGTAAAGTAGGCATACATTCATTTTCGCCATTTTTTATGAAATTCTGTTCCGAGTGCGGCCATCCGGTCGCGCTGGCCATTCCCGAAGGCGACAACCGGCCGCGCCATGTGTGCACCCAGTGCGGCACGATTCATTACCAGAACCCCAAGATGGTGATCGGTACGATTCCAGTGTGGGAACATGAAGGAGAGCTCCAGGTCCTGCTGTGCCGGCGCGCGATCGAACCGCGCTACGGTTACTGGACCCTGCCGGCGGGTTTCATGGAAAACGGCGAGACCACGGGTGAAGCCGCAGCGCGCGAGACCGACGAGGAAGCCGGCGCCAACATCGAGCTCGGCAATCTGTTTGCCCTGCTCAATGTCGCCCACGTGCACCAGGTCCACATGTTCTACCTGGCCAGCCTGCGCAACCTGGAATTCAACCCGGGCGAGGAAAGCCTGGAAGTGCAGATGTTTTCCGAGCGCGACATTCCCTGGGACGAGCTGGCTTTCCCGACGATCCGCAAGACCCTGGAACTGTTCTTTGCCGACCGCGTCAAAATGCGCGAGGGCGGACAACAGGCCGGTTACGGGTTCCACAGCCACGACATCGTCCGTCCGATGGTCGCACCGCGCGAACCCGACTGAGCAGGCAGGCACGTCATGATTCCCTGGCTCGACACGCATACGCCGTTTCCCGACGTGTCCGAGGCGCTTACCATCGACGCGCCCGGCCTGCTCGCGGCCGGCGCCGACCTGTCGCCGCAGCGCCTGCTGCTGGCCTACCAGAACGGCATCTTCCCCTGGTTCTCCGAAGGCCAGCCCATCCTCTGGTGGAGCACCGACCCGCGCATGGTGCTCTACACAAGCGAGTTCAAGATCAGCGACAGCCTGAAGAAGACCCTGCGCCGCGTCGAGCGCAGCCGCACCGAAGGCGGACGCTGGACGGTCAAGTTCGACAGCGATTTCGAGGGCGTGATGCGCGCCTGCGCCGCCCCGCGCAAGGACGGGCCCGGCACCTGGATTTCCGAAGACATCATCGCCGGCTACGGCGGCCTGCACCGGATGGGGTATGCGCACTCGTCCGAAGTCTGGCTCGACGGCGAACTGGTCGGCGGCGCCTACGGCGTGTGCATCGGCCGCATGTTCTATGGCGAGTCGATGTTCGCGCGCGTTTCCGACGCCTCGAAGGTCGCGCTTGCCTACCTGGTCGCTTTCCTGCGCGCGCATGGCGTGCGGATGATCGACTGCCAGCAGGAGACCGGCCACCTGGCCTCCCTGGGCGCGGCGCCGATTCCGCGCAGCGTCTTCCTGCAGCACCTGCGCGCCGCGATCCGCGAGCGCGCCATCGAACGCTGGGAAGTGGCGCCACCGTTGGGCACTTAACCGTGCGCGCCCCCTTCCTTCGTTAGAATAGGTTCATCACGTCGTCTCGAGAGTTCTGCATGACGCACCTTAATGACCTGCCCTTCTCCACGCTGCAGTTCTACACGACCGCACCCTATCCCTGCAGCTACCTCGACGCGCGCCAGGCGCGCTCGCAGGTGGCCACGCCTTCGCACCTGATCAATGCCGACGTGTATTCCGAGCTCGTGAAGAACGGCTTCCGCCGCAGCGGCATCTTCACCTACCGGCCCTATTGCGACGGCTGCCAGGCCTGCATCCCGGTGCGTGTGCGCTGCGCCGATTTCGCGCCCAGCCGCACCCAGCGCCGGGCCTGGAAGCGCCATGCGGATCTCACCGCCATGGTCGCCAACCTCTCGTTCTCGGACGAGCACTACGCGCTCTACCTGCGCTACCAGACCACCCGCCACGTCGGCGGTGGCATGGACCAGGACAGCCGCGACCAGTACGCCCAGTTCCTGCTGCAAAGCCGGGTCAACACGCGCCTCGTCGAGTTCCGCGAGCCCGACGGCCTGCTCCGCATGGTCTCGATCATCGACGTCCTGTCCGACGGCCTGTCCTCGGTCTACACCTTCTTCGATCCGGACGTGCCCGGCGCGTCCTTCGGCACCTACAACATCATGTGGCAGGTCGGCCAGGCGCGCGAGCTGGGCCTGCCCTTCGTCTACCTCGGCTACTGGATCGAGCAGAGCCCGAAGATGGCCTACAAGATCAACTTCCGGCCGCTGGAGGCGCGCATCAACGGGAAGTGGGGCATCCTGGATCGTTAAGATTCCGGCTCCGTGATATGCCGGCTCCGTGATATGCCGGCTCCGTGATCGTGCTGGATGATCTTGCTGCCAACTATCACCGGGTGGACGGGAGACCCGTCCACCTACGGCTTATCCGCACTGATGTCGATAAGGCACACGCGCACGGTACAATGGCGCGACCATTTTTACGAGCGCTCCATGTCCGACAAATTCCTGTACACCCTCGCCCGCCCCCTGCTGTTCACGCTGCCGCCTGAAACCGCCCACAACCTGACCCTGCCGGCCCTGCGCCGCGCCGCCGAGCGCGGCATGACCGGCATGTTCAAGAAGCCCGCGCCCGACCCGCGGGTCGTGATGGGCATCACCTTCCCGAACCCGGTCGGCCTCGCCGCCGGCCTGGACAAGGACGGCGCCTACATCGACGGCCTGGCGGCGCTCGGCTTCGGCTCGATCGAGATCGGCACCGTCACCCCGCGCGCCCAGGCCGGCAACCCGAAGCCGCGCATGTTCCGCCTGCCGGCCGCGCAGGGCATCATCAACCGCATGGGCTTCAACAACGGCGGCGTCGACGCCTTTGTCGCCAACGTGCAGGCCTCGCGCTTCTACCAGGAGAAGCAGGGCGTGCTCGGCCTGAACATCGGCAAGAACGCCGACACGCCGATCGAACGCGCGGCCGAGGACTACCTGCACTGCCTGCGCAAGGTCTACCCGTACGCGAGCTACGTCACCGTCAACATCTCCTCGCCGAACACCAAGAACCTGCGCCAGCTGCAGGGCGCATCCGAACTGGACGACCTGCTGTCGCAGCTGAAGGCTGAGCAGACGCGCCTGGCGGACCAGACCGGCCGCTATGTACCGCTGACCCTGAAGATCGCACCCGACCTCGACATCGACCAGATCCAGAACATCGCCGGCGCCCTGCTGCGCCACAAGATCGATGGCGTGATCGCCACCAACACCACGCTCAGCCGCAACCACGTCGCCGGCATGCGCCACGGCCACGAAACCGGCGGCCTGTCCGGCGCCCCAGTGTTCGACCTGTCGAACATCGTGGTGCGCTCCATGAAGAAGGAACTGGGCGACGCGGTGCCGATCATCGGCGTCGGCGGCATCCTGTCGGGTGCGGACGCGAAGGAAAAGATGGCGGCCGGCGCCCAGCTGGTGCAGCTGTACAGCGGCCTGATCTACCGGGGTCCAGCGCTGGTGCGCGAGTGCGCGGACGCCCTGAAGGGGCACTAAGGAGAACGCGATGGAACGCAAACAGCTCGGCCGCACGGAGTTGACGGTGTCGAAGGTCTGCCTCGGCACCATGACCTTCGGCGAGCAGAATACCGAGGCAGACGCACATGCCCAGCTCGACTACGCGGTCGGGCGCGGCATCAACTTCATCGATACCGCCGAGATGTACCCGGTGATGGGCCGCGCCGAGACCCAGGGCTCGACCGAGCGCTTCATTGGCAGCTGGCTGAAAAAACGCGGCCGCCGCGACAACCTGGTGATCGCCTCCAAGATCGCCGGCCCGAACGCGAACATGGGTTGGATCCGCGGCGCTTCCCACGACCTCGACGCGGCCAACGTGCGCGCGGCGGTGGAGACCAGCCTGCAGCGCCTCCAGACGGACTACATCGACCTCTACCAGGTCCACTGGCCGAGCCGGAACGTGCCGATTTTTGGTTCCAACAGCTTCAACCCGAAGCGCGAGCGTTCCAGCGTGCCGATCGAGGAAACCCTGGGCGCGCTCGACGAGATGGTCAAGGCCGGCAAGATCCGCCACATCGGCGTATCGAACGAAAGCCCCTGGGGCGTGTGCGAATACGTGAAGCAGAGCGAGACCAAGGGCTTGCCGCGCATCGCCACCATCCAGAACCTCTACAACCTGACCGCGCGCGCTTTCGAGACCACCCTGCTCGACGAGGCGTGCTTCCGCGAAGAGGTCAGCCTGCTGGCCTATAGCCCGCTCGCATTCGGGCAGCTGACGGCCAAGTACATCGACGATCCGAAAGCGCATGGGCGGCTGACGATCTTCCCGCCGAACTGGAGCCCGCGCTACGTGCGGCCCGAAGTGCTGGCGGCAACCCGCGAGTATGCGGCGCTGGCGCGCGCGAACGGCATGAGCCCGGCGCAGATGGCGCTGGCCTGGTGCTATTCGAGGTGGTTCGTGGGGTCGACCATCATCGGGGCGACCAATCTGGATCAGTTGAAGGAGAACATCGATGCGGCGGCCATCGTCCTGCCGCCGGAGGTGTGCGCGCAAATCGATGCGATCCACGCGCGCATCACGAACCCCGGACAGTAGACCCCGGCTCAGGGGCTCTTAACCGGCGCGGCGGTAGGTCGATGCCAGGTTAGGGAGGAAGTAAATGGCGTGGCGTCCGAGCCTGGCGGCCAGCGTATAGTACGCTGCCTTGCAGTTGCCGAGCCAGCCGGCGCGCCCACCCAGGTGGGCGCGCACCTCGCGGTAGCGGGCATAGTCTTCGAATTGCAGGAAGGTCGACACGCGACGAAAGCCCTCCATCGCGCCGAGCAGGCGCCGCGGCGACCAGAACAGGTTGTTGTGCTGCCTGCGGATGCGACCGAACGCACGCGCATAGAGGTTGCGTGCCGGCAGCGGCAACCAGTGGCAGAACGGCAGCTCGGTGTCGTGGCCGATGACGGGGAACAGCTTGTTCGGTGTCGTAATGACCAGCACGTCGCGCGTGATGCGTCCCAGTTCGCGCACGAACGCAGGGTCGACACCGGTGTGTTCGATCACTTCGACGCAATAGGCGGCATCGACCGACTGGTCGGGCAAGGGAATGGCGGCGATCGACGCGTTCACCCATTCCATCCGGTCCGCCACACCCAGGATGGCGGCAATGCGCTGCGCCGCCAGCAGGCGCTGCGCGTCGTATTCGATCACTACCACACGCACGCCTGCGCGCAGTGCGAAAGCAAGGGCCAGCCAGCCGTAGCCAGCGCCCACGTCCGCCACGCGCGCCGCACTCGGCTGCAGGCGCAGGAGCGGCTCGACGAAATCGTACACATACGAGGCGATCAGCCTGTCGAGGTCAAGATTGCGGTATTCGCTGCGCCTGAAATGGTCGACCTGGCGGATCGCCGCCTGCTGGGCCTGCGAGACCCAGCGCGGGCCCGGTTGTACAGGTGCCACTACCTGGCTGCCGTACGATTCCTCGATGTCATCCGACAGCTGTTCTGATGTTGGCACCACTTCTCCTTAACAATGATTTCCGGATGTATGGAAACCTTGCTAATTTAGCATAAGGAGAATGTTTCAAACAATCAGGAAGTGGCCACTTCCGCCTGCAAGGTCCGCTCGATATCCGACCGCGTAAACCCCGGCGCGAAGCGCTCGATGAAGTGGTAGGCATACGCCCGCAGATACGCTCCGCGCCGCACGGCCAGGCGCGTCACGTTGGGCGCGAACAGGTGCGAGGACTCGACCGCGCGCAGGCCCTTGTCGCGTCCGTGGTCGAAAGCCATCGAGGCGATGATCCCGACACCCATGCCCAGCGAGACGTACTGCTTGATGACGTCCGAGTCCATGGCGGTGAGCACGATGTCCGGCGTCAGGCCGGCGCTGCGGAAGGCTTCGTCGATGTGGCCGCGGCCGGTGTAGCCGACGTCGTAGGTGATCAGGGGATAATTGGCCAGGTCTTCCAGGCGCAGCGGCGTGCTGCCCAGCAGCGGGTGGCCGTCCGGCGCCACCACCACGTGGCTCCAGCGGTAGCACGGGAAGGACACCAGGTCCGGGAAGGCCGACAGGCCCTCGGTGGCGATGCCGATGTCGGCGCGGCCCGACAGTACCCATTCGGCGATGTGTTCCGGCGCGCTCTGCTGCAGGGCGATGCGCACGTTCGGGAAGGCGTTGCGGAAGGACTGCACCACCTGCGGCAGCGCGTAGCGCGCCTGGGTGTGGGTCACGGCAATGGTCAGCGTGCCGCTGTCCTGGGCCGCGTATTCCTGGCTGGCCTGGGCCAGGTTCTCCGCTTCCACCAGCAGGCGCTCGACGATCTTCAGGATGCCCTTGCCGGGCGCGGTCAGCCCGGTCAGGCGCTTGCCGTTGCGCTCGAAGATGACGACGCCGAGCTCTTCCTCGAGCTCGCGGATCTGGCGCGACACGCCCGGCTGCGAGGTGAACAGCGCGTTGGCGACGTCGGTCAGGTTGAAGTTGCGGCGCGCGGCCTCGCGGACCGAGCGCAGCTGCTGGAAGTTCATATGCCGCCTCCTTCGTCGACGAACACTTCGATGCGACGTGGACGCACGGTCAGCGTCTCGCCTTCCTTCAGGCCCAGGCGCGCGAAGCGCTCGTTCGGGATCACGGCCTCGATCAGCTGGGCGGTGTCGAGGCGCTCGAGGTCGAGCTGGGCCAGCGGACCGATCGCATGGGCGCGGCGCAGCTTGACGGCGATACCCTCCTGGCCCGGCTGGCCTGGCACATAGCGCTCCACGTCCAGGTCGTGCGGCCGCACGTAGCCGACGCCCGAGGCGTTGTTCACGCCGTTCAGGCTGGGGGCGTCGAACAGGGCGTCGCCGCTGGCCAGCACGCCTTCGTGCACGCGGCCGTGGAACAGGTTGACGTTGCCGAGGAAGCCGTAGACGAAAGGCGAAGCCGGCTGGTTATACACACTCTCCGGGGTGCCGAGCTGCTCGACGCGGCCCTTGTTCATCAGGACCACCTGGTCGGCCACTTCCAGCGCCTCTTCCTGGTCGTGGGTGACGAAGATGGAAGTGACGTGCAGCTCGTCGTGCAGGCGGCGCAGCCAGCGGCGCAGTTCCTTGCGCACCTTGGCGTCCAGGGCGCCGAAGGGTTCGTCGAGCAGCAGCACGCGCGGCTCCACGGCGAGGGCGCGCGCCAGGGCGATGCGCTGGCGCTGGCCGCCGGACAGTTGCGGCGGGTAGCGGTCGGCGATCCAGTCGAGCTGCACCAGCTCCAGCAACTGCTTGACCTTGGCGCGGATCTGGTCTTCGGAGGGGCGCTCGCGGCGCGGCTTCACGCGCAGGCCGAAGGCGACGTTCTCGAACACGGTCATGTGCTTGAACAGCGCATAGTGCTGGAACACGAAGCCGACCTGGCGCTCGCGCACGTGGCGGTGCGAGGCGTCCTGGCCGTCGAGCAGGACCGAACCGGAATCCGGATGCTCGAGGCCCGCGATGATGCGCAGCAGCGTGGTCTTGCCGCAGCCCGAAGGACCGAGCAAGGCGGTCAGCTGGCCGTCGGGGAACTGCAGCGAGACGTCGTCGAGCGCGGTGAACTGGCCGAACTGTTTGCGGATGTGTTGGACTTCGATCGTCATTGCGCGTGCTCCGTGTTGCCGGCGTCGCTACTCCTGGACTGGTGCAGGCGCCATTCGATAAAGGTTTTGACGGCCAGCGTCACCAGCGCAAGCAGCGCCAGCAGCGACGCGATCGCGAACGCGGCCGTGAAGTTGTATTCGTTGTAGAGGATTTCCACCTGCAGCGGCATGGTATTGGTCTCCCCGCGGATGTGGCCCGAGACCACCGACACGGCGCCGAACTCGCCCATCGCGCGCGCATTGCACAGGATGACGCCGTACAGCAGGCCCCACTTGATGTTCGGGAGCGTCACGCGCCAGAAGGTCTGCCAGCCGCTGGCGCCCAGCACCAGGGCCGCCTCTTCCTCCTCGGTGCCCTGCTGCTGCATCAGCGGGATCAGCTCGCGCGCGACAAACGGGAAGGTGATGAACACGGTCGCCAGCACGATGCCCGGCACCGCGAACAGGATCTTGATGTCGTGCGCGGCCAGCCACTCGCCGAACCAGCCCTGGGCGCCGAACAGCAGCACGTAGATCAGGCCGGCGATCACCGGAGACACCGAGAACGGCAGGTCGATCAGGGTCAGCAGGATGCTCTTGCCGCGGAAGTCGAACTTGGCAATCGCCCAGGCGGCGGCCACGCCGAACACCAGGTTCAGCGGCACGGAAATGCCGGCGGCGATCAGGGTCAGCTTGATGGCCGAGACCGCATCCGGGTCGAGGATGGATTCGACGTAGGTGTCCCAGCCGCGCTTGAGCGCTTCGGTGAACACGGCGACCAGCGGCACGAACAGGAACAGCGTCAGGAAGATCAGCGCGACGGCGATCAGCGTCCAGCGCACCCAGTTCGGCTCGAAGGTATTGGTTTTCGGCGCGCGCGACCTTGCCGGCGCGGCGACGGTGGGTTTATCGACGATGGTATCGAGTGCAGCGCTCATTTCTTGCCCGCCCGTTTGCGCGTCCATGCCTGGAGCAGGTTAATCGTCAGGAGCAGGATGAACGAGATGATCAGCATCACGACCGCGATTGCGGTGGCGCCGGCATAGTCGTACTGCTCCAGTTTGGTGATGATGAAGAGCGGCGTGATCTCGGAGACCATCGGCAGGTTGCCGGCGATGAAGATGACCGAACCGTATTCGCCGGTGGCGCGGGCAAAGGCCAGCGCGAAACCGGTCAGCAGGGCTGGCACGATCGAGGGCAGGATCACGCGGAAGAAGGTCTGCAGGGGACTGGCGCCCAGGCTGGCTGCCGCTTCTTCGAGCTCGCGCTCGGCCTCTTCCAGCACCGGCTGCACGGTGCGAACCACGAAAGGCAGGCCGATGAAGGTCAGCGCCACCACCACGCCCAGCGGCGTGAACGCGACCTTGATACCGAGCTTGTCGAGATACTGGCCGATCCAGCCGTTCGAGGAATACAGGGCGGTGAGCGTGATGCCGGCCACGGCGGTCGGCAGCGCGAACGGCAGGTCGACCAGGGCGTCGATGAAGCGCTTGCCCGGAAACTTGTAGCGCACCAGCACCCAGGCGACGATGCCGCCGAAGACGACGTTGAGCGCCGCGCCGATCAGCGAGGCGCCGAAGGTGAGTTTGTAGGAAGCGACCACGCGCTCGGAGGTGACGGCGCTCCAGAAGGCTTCCCAGCTCATGGTGAAGGTCTTGAGGAAGACGGCCGAGAGCGGGATGAGCACGATCAGTGCAAGGTAAAAGATCGTGAACCCGAGCGAGAGCCCGAAACCGGGTATGACCCGGCCGGGTGCGCGTGCTTGCGGGATGGAAGTCATGGGTGCCTTATTACATTTTCTTCTAACAGGCTGACATAATCTCACGCAATTTTCATAATACAAACGAAGGAATCTTCATTTGCATAGACGAATTACGCTATTAGCACGCTGAACTTCATAAGCTCGGTAAATGAATCAGAGTGCTTAACAAAACCTTCAGGGCAAGGCGCGTCGTCGAAGACAGTACGAGCGTACGGCGAGACGACGCAACGCCGCCATGGAGGTTTTTGTTAGGCACTCTTAGTAGATCAATTTGGCTGCCACGCCGGTCAGCGTCATCGCCAGCAGTGCGCGCAGGAAGCGCTCCGGCACCTTGCGCGCCAACATGGAACCCAGGGTGATGCCAGGCAGCGAACCGATGAGCAAGGTCAGCAGCAGCATCCAGTCGATCGAGCCCAGCCACCAGTGACCGAAGGCGGCGATCGCGGTCAGCGGCACGGCATAGGCGATGTCGGTGCCCGCCACTTCGGCCGGGGTCAGCTTCGGGTAGAGCATGACCAGCAGGGTCGCGCCGATGGCGCCGGCGCCGATCGACGAAATGGTGACGAGCACGCCGAGGATGGCGCCGGAGAGGATAGTGGCGGCAGTCAGGGCCCTGCCCTGCAGCTGGCGTCCCGGATGGGCATTGATCCAGGCCAGCATGCGGCGCCGGAACAGCAGCGCGACCACGGTCAGCATGACCGAGCCGGCGATCGAATAGCGGATGAGCTGGCCGATCTGCGCGTCGAGCGCGCCGTAGTGGCGCAGCCACAGTGTGGCGACCAGCGCTGCCGGCAGCGCGCCCAGGCAGAGCCGGCGCACGATGGCCCAGTTGACCGTGTTGTTGAAGCGGTGGGTAATGGTGCCCGCGCTCTTGGTGATCGAGGCAAAGGCCAGGTCGGTGCCGACCGCGACGGTCGGCGAAACGCCGAAGAGCAGCGTGAGCAGCGGCGTCATCAGCGAACCGCCGCCGACGCCCGTCATGCCTACCAGGAGACCGACCCCGAAGCCGGCCGTAATGTATGTCATCAACATGCTGTACCCTCAAGTGAACCCAAGAGTAAGCCGGGTCAGCCGTTGGACAAACGACAGCTTCCTTATTTGCTTATGCGTGCAGTGGGGATGAGGGTGCGGATGATTGCTCGGGAGTAGGATTCGTTATGCGGTTTTCGTAGGGTGGGCACCTGTGCCCACGCGGGATCACCGGTCAAGATCATGCGGCTTAACCGGAACGCCGCGAACCTCGGCCTACCGGCTTACGTTGCGATATGCCACGGTCGTACGGCGTGGACACAGGTGTCCACCCTACGCCCTTCGATGAGGTTTCGACCGATCGAAGGGCGCGCATGCCGGCACGCGCAGCGGGCCGGCAGCGGCGTTTGCATACTTACTTGTTCGGCTGCGGCGTCAAACGCAGGTAAGGACGCGGCGCGGTGTAGCCCTTCGGATACTTCTGCTTGAGCTGTTCCGGGTCCTGCACGGTCAGCGGGATGATCACGTCGTCGCCATCCTTCCAGTTGCCCGGGGTGGCCACGGTGTAGCCGTCGGTCAGCTGCAGGGCGTCGATGACACGCAGCACTTCGTCGAAGTTGCGGCCGGTGCTCATCGGGTAGGTGATGATCAGGCGCACCTTCTTGTTCGGGTCGATCACGAACAGCGAGCGCACGGTGGCGGTAGCCGACTGGTTCGGGTGGATCATGTCGTACAGCTCGGACACCGACTTGTCGGCGTCGGCGATGATCGGGAAGCCGACCACGGTCTGCTGGGTTTCCTCGATATCCTTGATCCATTCGCGGTGCTGCTCGGCCGGGTCGACCGACAGCGCGATCGCCTTCACGTTGCGCTTGTCGAATTCGGGCTTGAGCTTGGCGGTCAGGCCCAGTTCGGTAGTGCAGACCGGGGTGAAGTCGGCCGGGTGCGAGAACAGCACCACCCAGGAGTCGCCCGCCCACTCGTGAAAGCGGATGCGGCCGATGCTGGAATCCTGCTCGAAGTCAGGTGCGGTGTCGCCGAGGCGTAAGCTCATGGTTTTCTCCATAGTTGAGGACGAGGATGTACGGCGTCACCATGGCGCCGTACTGACAATTCAGCCATTGTGCGGCATTTTGGGCAAGCTTGCCGAGCTGTCACGCAAACCGGTTGTAGAGCACCGTGCCCCAGGTGATGGCGGCCAGCAGAACCGTCAGGCCGACGGCGGCGCTGCCGAAATCCTTGGCGTTCTTCGACAAGGGGTGGCGTTCGAGCGAGATGCGGTCGACCACGGCCTCGAAGGCGGAGTTGATCAGTTCGACGATCAGCACCAGCAGCAGGACGCCGATCAGCACCAGGCGCTCGAAGGCGGACACCGGCAGCACGAAGGCGAAAATCACGCCGAGCGCGAACACCAGCACTTCCTGGCGGAAGGCATGTTCGATGCGCCAGGCCGTTGCCAGGCCCTGGATCGAATAATTGGACGCATTGATGATGCGCCGGAACCCACCCTTGCTTTTGAATTCGCTGACCGGATCTTCCATTTCATTTCCAACGAGACATACAGAGTTGTCATTATGCCTGTTCCCCCGCATACCGGGGCTTCCAGGCATTAGATGCTGGACACTAGCGAATCGGTCGACGCTTTTTCGCATTATGGTATAAAGTAGAGACGATACTGCACTGCACCAACCACATCATGAAAATCGAAACCCTTGAACCAGCCAAGACATCGATCCAGGTGATTGAACGCATGGTCGCGCTGCTCGATGCGCTGGCAAACTATCCCGACCCGGTCAGCCTGAAAGAACTCTCCAAGGTATCGGGTCTGCACCCTTCCACTGCGCACCGCATCCTGAACGACATGGTGGTCACGCGCTTCGTCGACCGCGTCGAGCCGGGCACCTACCGCCTGGGCATGCGCCTGCTGGAACTGGGGAACGTGGTCAAGAGCCGCCTGTCGGTGCGCGAAGCGGCGCTCGACTTCATGCGCAACCTGCACAAGAAGACCCAGCAGACGGTGAACCTGTCGGTGCGCCAGGGCGACGAGATCGTCTACATCGACCGTGCCTTTTCCGAGCGCTCCGGCATGCAGGTGGTGCGTGCGATCGGTGGACGCGGTCCGCTGCACCTGACCTCGACCGGCAAACTCTTCCTCTCGGTCGACGAGCCGAAGGCGATCCGCGCCTATGCGACCCGGACCGGCCTGGCCGGCCATAACAAGAATTCGATCACCGATCTTGCCAAGCTCGAGCGCGAACTGAGCCTGGTGCGGGCGCGCGGCTATGCGCGCGACAACGAGGAACTGGAGCTGGGGGTGCGTTGCATGGCCGCCGGGATCCATGACGACAGCGGGAAATTGGTGGCCGGCCTGTCGATCTCGGCGCCGGCCGACCGCCTGCAGGAAGAATGGCTCGACGACCTGGTGCATACCGCCGGGCAGATTTCGGCCACCTTGGGCTTCCGCCCCGCCTCGGCAGCCTGATCTTTGAGCGCCCTGTCCGTTCCCAGGCAAGGCGCATTATCGAGGCGTCGTAGAGTGGCACGCTGTGCCCACGCGTTACGTGCCCATCCTTTCCACGTTGGCTGCAAGCTCTCGCCCGCCAACGTCAATCCAGACTGGGTTGCGTCCATCGCATGTTTTGCGGGCGATCATTCCTCGTACGTGACTCTGCGTAACGCGTGGGCACGGGGTGCACCCTACAGGTCTGTTCCGGCAGGCTGTCAGCGCTTCTGGAGGACTGTCGCCGCCGACACGGTCGAGAACGAGGTGTGCGTTCCCTCGCTGGCGGTGGCCGGCGTGGCGGCGTGGACCGCCGGCACGATGCTGTCGGGTGTGAGCGCCTCGAGCCAGCGGCGCATGCGCCCCGCGTCGGCGGTACGCGACATCTTCCCTTTCGAATCCAGGAAGACCATGATCACATTGCGTCCCTGGATCATCGCCTGCATCACCAGGCAGCGTCCCGCTTCGTTGATGAAACCGGTCTTCTGCAGGCCAATGTTCCAGTCCGGCAGCGCCACCAGGTAATTCGTGTTCGAGTAGCGCATCGGGCGGCCGCTCGCCTCGACCACCCAGTTCGGGTCGGTCGAGTACTGGCGCAGCAGCGGCTTCTGGTGGGCATGGGCGACCAGCTTGGCCAGGTCGCGCGCGCTCGACACGTTCTGGCTCGACAGCCCGCTGGAGTCGACGTAGCGGGTGTCGTTCATGCCCAGCTCCTTCGCCTTGGCGTTCATCGCGGCGACAAAGCCCTCGATGCCGCCGGGATAGTTGCGGCCCAGGGCGGAAGCGGCCCGGTTCTCGGAACTCATCAGCGCGATGTGCAGCAGGTTGCCGCGGGTCATGCGCGCGCCGACCGGCAGGCGCGAGCTGCTGTACTTGAGGCGGTCGACGTCGGCATTCGTGATCGTCAGCATCTCGTTGAGATCCTGGCCGGCCTCGACAACGACCAGGCCGGTCATCAGCTTGGTGATCGAGGCGATCGGCAGCGCGACGTTGGCGTTCTTCTCGAACAGCACCTCGGAGCTGTTCTGGTCGAGCACGAAGGCGACGTTCGAGCGCAGCGACAGCGGGTCATCCGTCTTGTGCAGGCCGGCCAGGTCGCCGGCGGTGCGCATTGCGGCCACGGTCGGGGCGGCCTTGCGCACGACATGGTAGGTGACGCGGCGCTTGCCGTTGACCTTGGTAACCCGGCGCACCATGCGCTGGCGGTTGTCGTCGGCGATGGCCTGCGCCACCTCCTTGCGCTTGGCGCGCCTGGACTTCGCGGCCGCTTTCTTCTTGACCGGCTTCTTGGCGGCCTGGCGCTTCTGCTTGGCCGAGCTGGCCTGGCTACCCGCGCCGGCGCCGGCCGCGGAGACCGGCTCCGCCACCAGGAACAGCGATACCAGGATGGCCAACGCAAGCTTAATCATCTGCACTCCCTCTGCTTACGGAACTGATGAGCTATAACTCAAGTGTAGTCGTGTTGAACTCAAGTACAAGCAGATTTAACACTGTGGCGTTCATTTTGCCCCACCTCAACGGCTTATGGCGCGCGGCGAGGGGGGACAAATTTTTCCTGGCGTTTAAATGTGCTCGTGCCGCAACATGTCATTCCATAAAGTGCACAAACGAAGCAAGCGGTTCGCGTTCGGTCACGAGCGAGTTCTCGATCTTCGCAGGATCGGCCCAGCCCAGCGCCATGCCGCACACCACCGTTTCGTTGGCAGGCAATTGCAGTTGCTCGGCAATGATGCGGTGGTACTGGGTGAAGGCAGCCTGGGGGCAGGTGTCGAGCCCGCGTCCGCGCGCCGCCACCATGATGTTCTGCAGGAACATGCCGTAGTCGAGCCAGGAGCCCTGCTCCATGACGCGGTCGATCGTGAAGATCAGGCCGACCGGGGCGTCGAAGAAGCGGAAATTGCGCGCATGCTGGGCCGCCATCCCCGCCTTGTTGTCGCGCGTCAAACCCAGCAGGCTGTATAGATCCCAGCCCACCTTGCGCCGGCGGTCGACGAAGGGCGAGACCCATTCGCGCGGGTAGTAGGCGTATTCCTCGGTGTGCTGGCGCGACAGCTCCGGGTCGAGGTGCACCGCCAGGATCGCTTCCGACAGGCTGCTGCGCGCCTGTCCGGTCAGCACATACACCTTCCACGGCTGGGTGTTCGTGCCCGAGGGCGCGCGCGACGCCACTTCGAGGATTTTCTCGATGTCCTCGCGCGCAACCGGCTGGTCGAGGAAAGCGCGGATCGAGCGGCGCGAGGTGATCGCGGCATCGACCGCTTCTTGCTGCTGGCTTGAAATCATGAAGTCTCCTGTTTCTTGACGACGAATGCGACACCGACGACGGCCACCGCCATGCCCGCCAGTCCGAGCAGGCCGAGAACCTCGCCGAACAGCAGCCAGGCCATGACGGCGGTCGTTGGCGGGGTGAGGTAGAGCAGGCTCGTCACCTCGGTGGCGGCGCTGCGGCTGATCAATCGGAACAGCAGGAAGATCGCGCCGATCGACAACGCGAAGACCGACCACAGCAAGGCGCCAAGGAAGTGGATGTTCCACTCTACCTTTGACAACGACAAATCGAACTGTTCCAGAACGATCGCCAGCGGCAGCAATGCCGCCACCGTGGCGCCGAACTGGATCACGGTGCCGGTACGCAGATCGAACTGGGGGCAATAACGCTTCTGGTACATGGTGCCGGCGGTAATCGAAATGAGCGCCAGCACGCAATACAGGATGGGGGTGGCGGACAGGCCGGCCAGGTCGATCTTGGCCGCCACCACGAGAGCGACGCCGAGCAGGCCCAGGGCCAGGCCCAGCCACTGGCGCGGCAGCACGCGTTCGCCGATGAGCGGCGCGGCCACCGCGGTGAGGATGGGCTGCATGCCGACGATGAGGGCGGACAGGCCGGCCGGCATGCCGATCTTGATGGCGCTCCAGACGCCACCCAGGTACCCCGCCTGCAGCAGCAGGCCGGCGACGGCGACATGCCTGACGCGCCCTGTCGGCCAGGGCGCGCGCCAGAGCAGCACGACGGGCACCAGCACCAGCAGCACGCCCAGGCAGCGCAGGATGAGGAAGGTCAGCGGCGGCGCGTACGGCAGGCCGTATTTGGCGGCGATGAAGCCGGTGCTCCACAGCACGACGAAAAACAGCGGCAGCGGGGCCAGCCAGCGGTGGGCGGCGCGCGTAGCGCCTGGGGTCGCGGTCGAATGGGCCATGATGATGGAAAGTGCGCGGCGGGCCGGGCAGCTGGTGTAAATGACAAGTCTAGCACGGGCGGCAACAAGTTTTTTCCAAGCCGAAAAACAACCCGGAATCGATGGCAAAGCCGCCAATAAAGTTGTTCAGAAGTATTTCATCCGATGCAAGGACACAACAAATATTGCCCACATGGTGCGACGCACCAAAAACGCTTGACCTGTCCGCCAAAGTGAGGAAAAATTTGCTCTGTTGCGGTGCACAATACTTCCGATGCACCGGCCAGCCTTCCCGCTTCACCGGTCCCTAGTAGCATTCACTCATATAACGTCTTGTTTGGAGAACCACATGTTTGCAATCCCAGAGCAGTTCTCGAATGCCACCAAAGCAAACCTCGAGTCGCAGTTCGCCCTGCTGTCCTCGCTGACCTCGAAGACCTTCGAAAGCATGGAAAAGCTGGTTGAGCTGAACATCAACACCGCTCGCGCCACGCTGTCGGACGGCTCGACCGCCGCACGCCAGCTGCTGTCGGCCAAGGATCCGCAGGAATTCTTCCAGCTGTCCGCTTCGCAAGCCCAGCCGACCGCCGAGAAAGCCCTGTCGTACAGCCGCCAGCTGGCCTCGATCGCCACCGGCACCGGCGCCGAATTCTCGAAAGCCGCCGAAAGCCAGATCGTCGAAGCCAACCGCAAGGTCATCGCCCTGGTCGACGAAGTCAGCAAGAACGCACCTGCCGGTTCGGAAACCTTCGTTGCCGCCGTCAAGACCGCGATCAGCAACGCCAACGCCGGTTACGAGCAGTTCAGCAAGACCACCAAGCAGGCTGTCGAAGCCATCGAAAGCAACATGAACGCGGCCATCTCGCAGTTCTCGACCGTCGCCGCCAAGGCGCCGGCCGCCGCCGCCAACGCCGCTTCGGCTGCCGCAGCGTAAGCTTCGAGCGTCAGTAAAAACAACGGGGCTGGTCGACGATGTCGACCGGCCCCGTGTTCGTTTACACCCGCCTGTCCTTGCGCGTAGGGTGGGCACCCCGTGCCCACGCGGAACTGTGATCAGTGTTTCAACTACTACACCTGACGACGCTGGCAACCATTCACAGCGACGGGGCGGACACGCGGCGTGCGGTGGTACTGTCAAGGCTTTCGATGACGCCACCTTTCGCGTGGGCACGGGGTGCCCACCCTACTCCCCCAGATACGCCGCCTGCACGCGCGGATCATGCAGCATGTCCGCTGCCGGCCCGGTCATCGTGATCGCGCCCGACTCCATCACATAGCCGCGGTGCGCGGCCTGCAGGGCCAGTTTCGCGTTCTGCTCGACCAGCAGGATGGTGATGCCCTGCTGCGACACCTCGCGGATCACTTCAAAAATTTTCTCGACCATGATCGGCGCCAGGCCCATCGACGGCTCGTCCAGCAGCAGCAGGGTCGGGTGGCACATCAGGGCGCGCGCCATCGCCAGCATCTGCTGCTCGCCGCCGGACAGGGTGCCGGCCAGCTGGGCCGAGCGTTCCTTCAGGCGCGGGAAGACCGCATACCACTTCTCGATGTCGGCCTCGATGCCCGCCTTGTCGTCGCGCGTGTAGGCGCCCATCAACAGGTTCTCGTGGATCGACATGCGCGTGAACACCCCGCGCCCTTCCGGCACCATGGCCAGCTTGCGCTGCACCAGCCGGAACGACTGGCTGCCCTTGAGCGGCTCGCCCAGGTAGGTGATCGTTCCTTCGACCTTCGCGGTCGGCAGCGTGCCGGTGATGGCTTTCAGGGTGGTGGTCTTGCCGGCGCCGTTGGCGCCGATCAGGGTAACCAGTTCGCCCCGGTTCACTTCCAGGTCGATGCCCTTGACGGCCTTGATGCCGCCGTAGGCCACCTGCAGGCCCTGGATCTTCAGAATGTTCTCGCTCATCAGTGAGCACCTCCCAGGTAGGCTGCGATGACCGCCGGGTCGCGCTGGATATCGGCCGGCAGCCCTTCGGCGATGCGCTTGCCGTATTCGAGTACGGTAATGCGGTCGCACAGGCCCATCACCAATTTCACGTCGTGCTCGATCAGGAGCACGGTCTTGCCTTGCGCCTTGATCCTGACCAGCAGCTCGCGCAGCGCCAGCTTCTCGGTGGCGTTCATGCCGGCCGCCGGCTCGTCCAGGGCCAGCAGCTGGGGTTCGGTCGCCAGCGCGCGGGCGATTTCCAGGCGGCGCTGGTCGCCGTAGGACAGGTATTTCGCGGTGCGGTTGGCAAACTGGCCGATGCCCACGAACTCCAGCAGTTCCTGGGCCTTCGCGCGGATTGCCGCTTCCTCCTCGCGCGCCGCCTTGTGGCGGAAGATGGCGCCGAACACGCCCTGTTTCGTGCGCACATGGCGCCCGACCATGACGTTCTCCAGCGCGCTCATCTCGCCGAACAGGCGGATGTTCTGGAAAGTGCGCGCAATGCCGGCCTTGGCCACCGCATGCGGCGCCGAAGGCGAATACGGCTTGCCGGCCAGTTCGAACGTTCCACTATCCGGCTGGTACAGCCCGGTGATCACGTTGAAGAAGGTGGTCTTGCCGGCGCCGTTCGGGCCGATCAGGCCGACAATCTGGCCGCGCTCGATGCGGATGGCGACGTCGGTCAGGGCCTGCAGGCCGCCGAAGCGTTTGTTCACACCCGAAATATTCAGCAGGATGTCGCTCATGCCTTGGCCTCCGCTTCGTCCTCGCGCGCCAGGGCCGCGTTCGGGCGCTCCTCCTTGTTCGGCGACGGCCACAGACCGGCCGGACGCACCAGCATGATGCCCACCAGCGCCAGGCCGTAGAGCAGCTGGCGCAGCACCTCGGCCTCGACGATCTTCTCGCCGAACAGCGCGACCTGGGCCGGCTCGACGACGTGGCGCAGGATCTCCGGCAAGGCCGCCAGCAGCACGCCGCCCAGCACCACGCCCGGGATATGGCCGATCCCGCCCAGCACCACCATTGCCAGCACGGCGATCGATTCGGTCAGCGCGAACGATTCCGGCGAAACGAAGCCCTGGAAGGCGGCAAACATGGCGCCGGCCACGCCGCCGAAAGAAGCGCCCATCGAGAAGGCCAGCAGCTTGACGTTGCGGGTGTTGATGCCCATCGCCTTGGCCGCGATCTCGTCCTCGCGGATCGCCACCCAGGCGCGGCCCAGGCGCGAATGCTGCAGCCGGCTGGTGATGAAGATGGTGGCGATGCACAAGGCCAGGAACAGGAAGTAGTAGGCGTTCACCGAGGGGATGCCGTAGCCGCCGATGTAGACCGTCGACTGCGACCCGGCCTCGCCCGCCAGCGAAACGCCGAAGATGCGGATCGGGTCGATCATGTTGATGCCCTGCGGGCCGTTGGTGATATTGATCGGCTCGATCAGGTTGTTCATGAAGATGCGGATGATCTCGCCGAAGCCCAGCGTCACGATCGCGAGGTAGTCGCCGCGCAGCTTCAGGGTCGGCGCCCCCAGCAGCGCGCCGAACAGGGCCGCGACCAGGGCCGCGAGCGGCACGATGGCCCACACCGACAGGTGGATGCCCTCCTGCTGGATTTCCGGGCCGAACATGGTCACCAGCCATTCCCCCAGGACTGGATAGTTGTAGACGACCGACTCGAGCAGGGCCGCGAACTGGGGCGAGGCGAACAGGCCGGTGAGGTAGGCGCCGACGGCGAAGAAGGCGATGTAGCCGAGGTCGAGCAGGCCGGCGAAGCCGACCACGATGTTCAGGCCCAGCGCCAGCATGATGTAGAGCAGCGCCAGGTCGATGATGCGGACCCAGGAGTTGCCGTATTGCGAAGCAAAGAAGGGGAAGGCCAGCATCACGACCAGCAGCAGGACCATGTTGAGGCGGGCCTGGCGGGGGCGGTGCTGGAGGTCGAAGGTGATGAGCGACATGGTCCCTCCTTACGCGCGGTCGGCGACGCGCTCGCCCATGATGCCGGACGGACGCACGGTCAGCACCAGGATCAGCACCACGAAGGCGAAGATGTCCTGGTAGTGGCTGCCCAGGAAGCCGCCGGTGGCTTCGCCGATGTAGCCGGCGCCGAGCGCTTCGATGATGCCCAGCAGCAGGCCGCCGATCATGGCGCCATAGATATTGCCGATTCCGCCCAGCACTGCGGCGCAGAAGGCCTTCAGGCCGGGCAGCACGCCCATGGTGAAGGTGATCGAGGCATAGTTCGCGCCCCACATCACGCCGGCCACGGCCGCCAGTGCGGCGCCGATGGCGAAGGTGGCGACGATCACGCGGTTCGAATCGACACCCATGAGCCCGGCCACGCGCGGGTTCTCGGCCACGGCGCGCATCGCACGTCCCATTTTGGTGCGCTCGACCAGCAGGACGAGCGCCACCATGGCGATCGCGGCCAGTGCCAGCAGCAGCACCTGGGTCTGCGAAATCATGGCGCCGCCGATCATGATCGGCTCGGACGAGAGCAGTTGCGGGAAAGGCAGCGGACTGCGGCCCCAGAACGGCATGGCCATGACGAAGGTCTGCAGCAGGATCGAAACGCCGATCGCGGTGATCAGCGGTGCCAGGCGCGGCGCGTTGCGCAGGCGACGGTAGGCGATGCGTTCGATCAGCACATTGACCAGCATGGCCACGGGAATCGCGCCCAGGATGGCAATCGCCAGCTGCAGGTAGCCCGGCAGGCCGGGGAAATGGGCGTCGAGCAGCTGCAGGATCGACAGGCCGACCATGGCCCCGATCATCAGGACGTCGCCGTGGGCAAAATTGATGAGGTTGAGCACCCCGTAGACCATCGTGTACCCGAGCGCGACCAGTGCGTACATGCTGCCTAGCACCAGCCCGTTGAGTATCTGCTGGACAAAAGTCTCCATCGTTTCCGCTGCCTTTTTATTCCGATAACAAAAACGGCACTTCGAGCTTCCCGAAGTGCCGTTGCCTGGCTGACCACTTGTTCACCGCGGCGCAGACCGTCTCCCCTCAGGAAGGACAGTTGCCAAGACAAAAATTCCGAGCGTCGCCATCATAGCGAGCTTTTTGAAAAACGAACAACGGAAAAATTGTTGCGGCGTTTGTTTGTTATCGAAAGAGCGGCAAGGATTACGCGACGTCGGCGCGCACGCCGTCCAGGCCTTTCGGCAGCGGGAAGGTCACGTTCTCTTCCACGCCCTCGAGCGCGCGCACGCTGGCGGCGCCCAGTTCCTTCAGGCGGTCGATGACGGCCTGCACCAGCACCTCGGGCGCCGAGGCGCCGGCGGTGACGCCGATGCGTTTCTTGCCTGCGATCCAGGTAGGGTCGATCTTGTCGGCATCGTCGACCATGTAGGCCGGCGTGCCCATCTTTTCGGCCACTTCGCGCAGGCGGTTCGAGTTCGAGCTGTTCGGGCTGCCGACCACGACCACGACTTCCACCTGCGGCGCCATGAATTTCACGGCTTCCTGGCGGTTGGTGGTGGCGTAGCAGATGTCGCCCTTCTTCGGCTCGATGATGTTCGGGAAGCGCTTTTTCAGCGCGGCGATGATGTCCAGGGTGTCGTCGACCGACAGCGTGGTCTGCGACACGTAGGCGAGCAGGTCCGGGTTGGCGACCTGCAGCTTCTCGACATCGTCGACGGTCTCGACCAGGTGCATGCCCTCTTCCGCCTGGCCCATCGTGCCTTCGACTTCCGGGTGGCCCTCGTGGCCGATCATGATGATCTCGGCGCCCTGCTTGCGCATCTTCGACACTTCCACGTGCACCTTGGTGACCAAGGGGCAAGTGGCGTCGAAGATCTTCAGGCCGCGCGCCTCGGCTTCGGCGCGCACGGCTTTCGAGACGCCGTGGGCCGAGAACACCAGCGTATTGCCGGCCGGGACGTCGTCGAGCTCCTCGATGAAGATCGCACCCTTGCTCCGCAGGTCGGCCACGACATAGGCGTTATGGACGATCTCGTGGCGCACGTAGATCGGCGCGCCGAACTGGCTCAGTGCGCGCTCGACGATTTCGATGGCGCGGTCGACGCCGGCGCAGAAGCCGCGCGGCTGGGCAAGCAGAATCTCGTTTTCCATAGCGTGTTCCTTTTACAGGACCGAAATCAGTTTCACTTCGAATTGCAGGGCCTGGCCGGCCAGCGGATGGTTGAAATCGAACAGCGCGCTGGTTTCGCGCATTTCCAGCAACACGCCGGCAAAGCGGCCACCCTTCGGCGCATTGAATTCGATCAGTTCGCCCACCTTGTAGTCGGCATCCGGCACCGAATTTTCTTCCAGCGTGGCCTTCGACACCGGCTGGATCAGCTCGGGATTGCGGTCGCCGAACGCCTCGGCCGCGCTCAGCTCGAAGGTTTCATGGGCGCCCTCCGGCAGGCCGATCAGGCGCTGCTCGAGGAAGGGCGCCAGCTGGCCCTGGCCCAGCAGCAAGGTGGCCGGCGTGCCGTTGAAGGTGGTGATCAGATCGGCGCCGCCCGCAATGGCGAGGCGGTAATGCAGGGTCAGGTAGGACGATTCGTTGACGACGGCGGGAGAAGCGTTGGACATGTTCGTTTCTGGTGACAGGCGGCCTGTTGCAGGCAAACCGCTATTGTAAGCCACCACCGCCGTTCCCGCCGCCGGTCGCCGCTTTTTTCGGCACGCTGCACAGCCCGTGCTGGGGCGATTGCGGCACGGGTGTCGCATGCACGCATCCGGCCGCGGGCGATGCGCGCATGTCGAATTGGTCAGTACGCATCACGAACGGATCACGATAATGCGAGCTCGACTGGCCTGGCCCCTGCCCGGCCGTCTGTTCATGACAGGAGCACCATGGGAATCAACGACTGGCCGGAACAGGACCGGCCGCGCGAACGGCTGGCGCGCGAAGGCGCGGCCGCGTTGTCCAACGCCGAGCTGCTGGCCATTTTCCTGCGCGTGGGCGTGCGCGGCCGCAGCGCGGTCGAGCTCGGCGGCCACATGCTCGCGCACTTCGGCTCGCTGCAGCGCCTGCTGCATGCGACGCCCCAGGAGTTTTCGGAAGTGCACGGCCTGGGCATGGCCAAGTATGCGCAACTGCAGGCCGTCATGGAATTGTCGCGCCGGGCGATCTCGGAACAGTTCTTCCGCCAGGCGCTGTGCTCGCCCGACGTGGTGAAGAACTACCTGCGCGCCAAGTTCGGCCTGCAGGCCTACGAATCCTTCGTGGTGCTGTTCGTGGACGTGAAGAACCGCCTGATCGATGCGCAGGAAATGTTTCGCGGCACGCTGACGCACACCAGCGTCTACCCGCGCGAAGTGGTCAAGGCGGCGTTGCGGCGTAATGCCTCGGGTGTCATGCTGGCACATAACCACCCGTCCGGCGAGTGTGCTCCCAGTGACGCCGACCTCAGCCTGACGCGCGCCCTGGCCCAGGCGCTGGCCCTGGTTGACGTGCGCGTGCTCGACCATTTTGTGGTGGCGGGGACACAGGTGCACTCGTTTGCCGAGCATGGCCAGCTGTGAAAAAACCTGCAGTTAACTGCGAGAAAACAAGAGGCTAGCCGCGATTTTGCAATTGTTAAATCCACAGACTGATTAAGGACACAATTGTTTTTCGCAAGTGATTGATTCCGCGATGGTTTTCACGCTATACTCTCGTTTTTCCAATCCTGGATATTCTTAAGGAGTGCACTATGGCACGTGTCTGCCAAGTTACCGGCAAGGGAGTGATGGTTGGCAACAACGTCTCCCACGCTAACAACAAAACCAAGCGTCGTTTCCTGCCGAACCTGCAGAACCGCCGCATCTTCGTGGAATCGGAAAACCGCTGGGTCTCCCTGCGTCTGTCCAACGCCGGTCTGCGCGTGATCGACAAGCTCGGCATCGACGCCGTCCTGGCCGACATGCGTGCCCGTGGCGAAAAAGTTTAATTAGGGAGCTATCATGGCAAAAACTGGCCGCGACAAAATCAAGCTGGAATCGACCGCAGGTACCGGTCACTTCTACACCACCACCAAGAACAAGCGCACGATGCCGGCGAAGATGGAAATCACCAAATTCGACCCGAAGGCACGTAAGCACGTGATCTACAAGGAAACCAAGATCAAGTAATCGATCTGGTGCAGTAGACGAAAAGCCGCCCACGCAAGTGCGCGGCTTTTTTTATTGCGCGCGCCTTCTCGTGGCGTCGCCAGACTGCGCAGGAAGGCCCGGCCTACCGGCCGCCCCGCCTGCCCGAGTCCGTCCGGGCAGGGCGAAAAAAAGAGCGGGACATGCCCGCTCTTGTCGTTGTTGCCGATTGCTTTGCGATTTACGCCTTGTTCGCACGCTTGCGCGCGACCATGCCGGCGCCCAGCATCGCGATGCCGAACAGGGCCAGCGAGCCCGGCTCCGGCACTTCAGCCAGTTTGAACTGGCCGTTGTTCGAGACGAAGAAGTACTGGTCCGGTGCGTTGGCATAAGCTTCGCCGTTGCAGCCAGCGCCGCCGAAGCCGGCGAATTCACAAGCAACTTCGCTCACCAGATTCTCGACGCCACCCGGCTTGCCAACGGTATTCGCATTCGTGAAGGCGAAGGACAGGATGGATTCCTTCGACAAGTCCTTGCCGTTACCACGGAAGAAATAGCCTTCCGCCAGGCTGCCCACGTCTGCCTGTGCGCGCACGCTGACCTGGCCATTCTTTACCGGGCTGCCGCTTGCATCGACCAGGCCGCCGCCGCCGGCCAGTACATTGAATTCGGCGATCAGGTTGCCCAGGTTCGCGCCGTACACGCCCTCGGTGGTGCCGTACTGGTTATCGGTCGGGTTCTGGTACATGCGGATGGTGCCGCCAGTGAACGTGAACGAGCCATCGAACTTGCCGGTGCCCTGGGCCTGGAAGACTGCCGAGATGTTGCCGCCCTTGTATTTGGACGGGAACAGCGCGCCATTGCTGTCGGCTTGCACGATGTTGAAGACTGCGTGCTCAACGAAGGTGAACGAACCCGTTCCGGTTGGGGTCAGCTGAATAAACGCATTGCCGTTGAAATCCAAATATTCATTCACGCTCTGGCCCGCAGCGTACCCGCCGCCATTCGGATTGAACACCCAATCGTTCAGCACGACGCCTGCTTGGGCGGCGTTGAACGAAAGGGCCAGGGCTGCAGCGCAGGTCAGCTTCTTCAGAAGTTTCATGGTTAGCTCTTTATGGTGGGATCGATTTTTAACGACATGAGCTAATGAGCAATCTTGTGCCAACACAACGTTTACTATTTGAATCAATTACTTAAAGGAATTTGGATTATTCGATCAGCAATGACTGCAAGAAAACTCGACAGTATTGGATCTCTGCGCACTACGATGCCCTGCTTGGCCCGCCCGGCAAACTTGCCTCAGCTGCACTGGCAGTACAAATAAAAACGGCTCCCGCGTGGGAGCCGTTGCTATACCATCAAGCGCTACTTCATGCGTAGCTACGTAGGCGCAGCGAGAACTCCTGCAGCGACTTGATGCCCGAGGCTTCGGCGCGTGCGCACCAGTCCTGCAGTTGTTGCAGCAGCTGGTCGCGGGTCGAATGCGAACGCTCCCAGATCGCGCCCAGCTCCACGCGCATCTGGTGCATCGTTTCCAGTGCCTTGCTGTGCTTGAACAGCTCGATCAGTTGTGCCTTCTGCGACAATTCCAGCTTGCCCGGCTCGCGCTGCAGCAGCTTGCGCGAGCTCTTCAGGAAGCGCGCTTCCAGCTCGGCCTTGTGCTTCAGGTGCTCGAGTTCCTCGCGGAAGGCGGCCTTGACCGACTTGGCGTACTTCGCCATCACATCGTAGCGGTTGGTGATCACCGACTGCAGGGTTTCCAGGTCGGCGACAGCCTTGTCCTTGGCCAGCTTCGGCTTCGGCGCCACTTTCTTCACCTTTGCCAGGCCCAGCATTTCCAGGGTGCGGATATACGCCCAGCCGAGGTCGATTTCATACCATTTGCTCGACAGCTTGGCCGAGGTCGCATAGGTGTGGTGGTTGTTGTGCAGCTCTTCGCCACCAATCAGGATGCCCCATGGGAAGATGTTGGTCGCCGCATCGTTGCAATCGTAGTTGCGGTAACCCCACCAGTGGCCCAGGCCGTTGATGATGCCGGCGGCGGTAATCGGGATCCACATCATCTGGACCGCCCAGATGCTGACGCCGATAACGCCGAACAGCACGAAGTTAATCACCAGCAGGGCCGATACGCCGGCTGCGCTGTACGGAGTGTAGACATGGCGCTCGATCCAGTCGTCCGGGGTGCCGTGACCGTATTTCTCCAGCGTTTCCTTGTTCTTGCTCTCGGCGCGATACAGCTCGGCGCCTTCCAGCAGCACTTTCTTGATGCCGCGGGTCTGCGGGCTGTGCGGATCTTCCTCGGTGTCGCACTTGGCGTGGTGCTTGCGGTGGATGGCCGCCCATTCCTTGGTCACCTGGCCGGTGGTCAGCCACAGCCAGAAGCGGAAGAAGTGGCTCGGGATCGCATGCAGTTCCAGTGCGCGGTGGGCCTGGTGGCGGTGCAGGTAGATGGTCACGCTGGCGATGGTGATATGGGTCACCACCAGCGTGTACACCACGGCCTCCCAGGCGCTCAGGCCGACGAGGCCGGTGGACATGAATTCCAGCACGGAATGCAGGATATTGCTAAAGGTCATTACTGCTCCAAAGTGAATACATTTGTCTTGCGCCGTTCTTTCTATGGAACAGTCGCTGGCGGCGGCGCACGTACGCCGCCCGATCAACCCCGCATTCTACGCACTTCTAATGACGCACGGCACGAACAGCGCAGATAAATGCGCTTCGAATCGAAATGTGCGACATCAGGATGCGAAATATGCATCACGCTTGGGGCGGATGCGGCGGCAGGCCGAGGCGGATCGCGCCGGAATGCACCAGCGCATAGATATTCTTGTTGACGTTCGAGATCACGCTGCCGCTGCCCTTTTCCGGATCGATGATCGAAAAGCCCAGCTCCAGCTCATAGCCGTGCGGGCCGAAGGCGTTCAGTTGCACCGACGGCGCAGGATCGGCGATCACGCGCTCGACCTCGTCGGCCTGGCGCGCCAGCAGGGCCATTACCTCGTTCAGGTCGCTGTCGTAGGCGACCGTGACCTTCGTGTTCAGGCGCACCGCCTTGTTGGTGCTTGCCTGATTCAGGACCACGCCCGTGATCAGCATTTCGTTCGGCAGCAGGGTTTGCGTGCCGTCCGCCGCCTGCAGCACCGTGGTGCGCGTGTTGATGCGCGCTACCCGGCCCGAATACTTGTCCACCGTGATCGGGTCGCCGATCGACAAACTGCGTTCCAACAGGATCAGGAAGCCGGACACGTAGTTGCTGGCGATGCGCTGCATGCCCAGACCGAGACCGACACCGAGGGCGCCGCCGAACACCGACAGCACGGTGAGGTCGAGGCCGACCAGCCCCAGGCTGACCAGCACCGACACCAGGATCAGGACCGCACGCCCGAGCCGCGCCAGCACCACGCGCACCGAGGTATGCATGCCCTCGAGGCGCATCAGGCGCTCTTCCAGCGCGGCGCCAGCCCACAGGGCGAGCATCATGAGGACGACGACGGACACCACGGCCTGCAGGATCGCCAGCAGGGACGCGGATTTCGCGCCGAGCGGCACACTGTGCGTCTCGAGGAACTGAATAATGTCGGGCCACTGCCCGGTAAGATAGAGTGCCACGCCCAACCACACCACCAGGGCCAGCACCTTCTCGAAGGTCTGCAAGGCTGTGCCCAGCTGGCCATGGCGCGCGAATACCCGCCGCAGCAGATAAAAGACCATGCGGATCCAGGCCATCGACGCGAACAGCGGCAGGGCAACCCGCAGCAGGTGCACGTTCTGGTACCGGGCCAGGATGACCGTGGCCAGCCAGACGCCGCCCGTGATCAGGAGCGGCGCCAGCACGCGTCCAAAACCCTCGACACCGATGCGGCGGATCGCGCCGGCGTTATTGTCCTCGTGCAGCCAGCCGCGCCGAATGACGCGCGCCAGCAGCAGGCCGACGACGACCGCGATCGCGATCGCCAGTGCCTGCCACAGGATGCCCGGATTGCTGATGTCTTCCAGCAGGTCCTGCAGCAGGTCGCTCAGCGGCATGTTGCGCACGTCCGGTCTTACTCCGCCTCGGCCTCGGCGGCCTTCGGCGCCTTCGCGGGCATCACTTTACGCTCCAGCACGGCAGCGAAGAAGCCGTCGGTCTGGTGCTTGTGCGGCAGCAGCTTGAGGTACTTGTCCATCTCGAGCTCGATCTTCTGCTCGGCCAGGACCTTGCTCATCGGCACCAGCTCGAAGTCCGGGTGCGTCGCCAGGAACTGCTCGACGATGAAGTCGTTCTCTTCGTTCAGCAGCGAGCAGGTGGCATACACCAGGCGGCCGCCGCTCTTCAGGAGGCGCGCAGCGCCGTCCAGGATCGAGGCCTGCTTTTCCTGCATCTCGGCCACGGCGCCTTCCGGCTGGCGCCATTTCACGTCCGGATTGCGGCGCAGCGTGCCCAGGCCCGAGCACGGCGCGTCGACCAGCACGCGGTCGATCTTGCCGGCCAGGCGCTTGATCTTGGCGTCGCGCTCGTGTGCGATCAGGACCGGATGCACGTTCGACAGGCCGCTGCGCGCCAGGCGCGGCTTCAGTTTCGACAGGCGCTTTTCCGACACGTCGAAGGCGTACAGGCGGCCGGTGTTGCGCATCGTCGCGCCCAGCGCCAGGGTCTTGCCGCCGGCGCCGGCGCAGAAGTCGACCACCATCTCGCCGCGGCGCGCCGCCAGGATCTGGGCCAGCACCTGGCTGCCCTCGTCCTGCACCTCGATCGCGCCTTCCTTGAACAGCGGCAGGCCCTGCAGGTTCGGTTTTTTCTTGACGCGCAGGCCCAGCGGCGAATACGGGGTCGGCTCGGCGATGATCGGCGCTTCGGCCAGCTTAGCGATCACCTCGTCGCGGTTGGCCTTGATGGCGTTCACGCGCAGGTCCAGCGGCGCCGGCGTGTTCAGCACGGCGGCCAGTTCCTGGGCTTCCTGTTCGCCGAACTGGGCGACCAGCTTGTCGTACAGCCACTGCGGCATGTTGGCGCGCGCCAGCGGCGGCAGCAGCTTGCGGTCGATTTCCTTGATGCGGGTGAGGAAGGCGGTTTCGTCTTCCGTCAGGCCGCCGAGGGCGTCGATGCCGACGGTTTCCGACAGGCCCAGCAGGGCCAGGCGGCGCATCGACGGGGTGCCGCCGGTGCCGCCGAAATCGGTGAAGAAGGTCTTGTTGCGCAGGACGGCATACACCGCTTCGGCGATCACGCCGCGTTCGCGTGGACCCAGGCGTTGATGGTCCTTGAAGTAACGCGACAGGGTGACGTCGGCCGGGGCCGTAAAGCGCAAGATCTCGCGCAGCACTTCTTCGGTGCTGCCGAGAATTGCTGGTGGCAATCTCATGAAATTCCTTGAATGAATACGGATGAATCAGGCGAACTGCGCGATGCGCACATCGCCTTGCTCGATGCTCAACCTGTCCTCGACGAACAGGCGCACCGCGTAGGGATAGAGTTTGTGTTCCTCGGCCAGCACGCGCGCGGCCAGGATGTCCTCGGTGTCGCCGGGCAGCACCGGGACGCGCGCCTGGGCGACCATGGGGCCGTGATCCAGCTCGGCGGTCACGAAGTGCACCGTCGCGCCGTGCTCGGGCACGCCCGCTTCCAGGGCCTTCCTGTGCGTGTCCAGGCCCGGGAAGGCCGGCAGCAGCGAAGGGTGGATATTCAGCATGCGCCCCTCGTAATGCGCGACGAAAGGCGCCGTCAGGATGCGCATGAATCCCGCCAACACGACCAAGTCGGGCGAAAAACGGTCGATCTCGCGCTGCAAGGCGGCGTCGAAACTGGCGCGGTCCGGATACTCCTTGCTCGGCACCACGGCAGTCGGGATACCGTGGGCCTCGGCGAAGGCCAGCCCTTGCGCGTCGGGCTTGTTGCTGATCACCGCCGCCACGCGCGCCGGCCAGCCCTCAAGCTGCGCCGCGCGCACGACCGCTTCCATGTTGCTGCCGCGGCCGGAAATGAGGATCACGATGTTTTTCATAGCGCGCATTGTACCGTATGGCCAACGCCCAACTGTGGTATGGCAACACCAGGATGGGCTGCCACCGTCCTGTTTCTTCTATTCGAAGGAATAGAATACGCGGAATGGTACGCGCTTTTCGGCCCAGAATTCGGCCGCGTCGCGGAACACGTCGAGCAGGGTCTCGCGCGCTTCCTTGTCGAACTTCTGGGTATTCGGCAGTTGTTCCAGCACGACGAGGAAGCCGGGCTGGGGCCCCGCCTGGAACACCGTTTCGGTCAGGCAGGTACGCAGGGCGTCGAAATTCTTGCTGCAGGGTTTGGTGAAGTGGAAATTTTCGCCGATGCGGGCGCACACCTGTTGCTTGGTCAACGTATTGGCGCAATGCGCGTACAGGAAATGGTGGCCCATGCGCGCCGCTTCTTCCTGCAGTTCCGGCACCCGATAGGCCCGAATCGACTGCACAAGATTGGACGGCACTCTCATCAACAAACTCATTTTTCCCTCAAGTCGACCTGGTGGTGTGGTTCGAATCGCCGGGGCCGCTCACCATGCGCGCCCGGGCGGCAACGCTGTTCTCCTAAATCGTTTCCACGCGCCAATAAACCCTAATTTGTGTAAGGGTAACGTTTTGTAGTTACCGAAGCAACCCGAATGTGACTTTACAGCCCAAATCTGAAAAAATCCGCCGCTTTTTCACCCGAATCCGCACGTTTTGGCGCGTTTTTCCATTCTGGCCGCCCTCGCCCAGTCTCCGCGCCGCTGTTACATTTTGTTGCCACGTAGATCGATTTGATGAGCCGGAGAGGATTAACATACAAGCGTGGATGAAAACAGTCCCGTCCCACCAACAGCACCGAACGAACGAGGTTCACCATGAACATGAAAACCAAACTGCTGATTTCCGCCCTGGGCTTCTCGGCGCTGCCGCTGGCCCAGGCTGCCGAATTCGAAGACTTCGGACGCGTGGTGCGCGTACAGCCCCGCGTCGAGCAGATCCGCCAGCCGCGCCAGGAGTGCCGCACGGAATACGTGCAGGTGCCGGTGCAGCAGCAGCGCGGCAGCGGCGGCTCGGTGGTCGGCGGTATCGCCGGCGCCCTGCTGGGCAGCCAGGTCGGCAGCGGCAACGGTAAAGTGGCGGCCGCCGCCGCCGGCGCCATCGCCGGCGCCATGGTCGGCGACCGCGTCGAGAACAACGGCCGCAACTACGACCAGGGCGTGCAGGAACAGGCCGTGCGCCAGTGCCGCACCATCGATTCCTACGAATCGCGCACCACCGGCTACGACGTCACCTACGAATACCGCGGCCAGACCCAGACCGCCTTCATGAGCCGCGACCCCGGCAACCGCGTCCGCCTGCGCGTGTCGGTCCAGCCAGACGATCAGTATTAAATACAAAACCGAGTTAGTCGAAACGTAACGGGACCTCGAGAAACCGTAGCGAGCGGAAGGAGTTTTGGCCGAGAAGCGCAGCTGTACGAATAGTACAGCGAGCATCGCAGGCCAAAAATACGACGCGCAGTAGGTTTATCGAGGTCCCCACCGCTTGTTATCGGGGCGGGGGACGCCCCCTCCTTCTCCGCCCCGACCTCATTCCCGTTGCGCTTGCGCAGCGGGAACCCCACCCCGATAATAGGGCGATTCAACAGGTCGCCCTATGCTCATCAAACGTAAATCCATCGAACAAGCCGAATCCTCGCGCCGCCCCGCGCGCAAACCGAAATTCGCGCCGGTGACGCTGTCCGAACAGGACGGCGTACGCTATCTCCACTTCGGCACCGAATGGGTGCAGGGCGCCATGCGCATCCGCAAACCCGACTGGCCGGAACTCGAATACGCCCAGCAGATGATGGCCTGGATGCTGTTCATCGAGTCGCCGCACCGCATCGTCCAGCTTGGCCTGGGCGCGGCCACGCTGACCAAGTACTGCTACCGCCAGTTCCCCGAAGCGCAGGTCACCGCCGTCGAGCTCAATCCCTCGGTGATCGCCATTTGTAACGCGATGTTCAAGCTGCCGCCCGAGGACGAGCGCCTGAACGTGCTCGAGATGGACGCAATGGATTTCGTGGAAGATCCAGACAACCACGGCGCCTTCGACGTGCTGCAGTGCGACCTGTACGACGCCACCGCCAAGGGCCCGGTGCTCGACACGCCCGAGTTCTACCGCGCCTGCAACGATTGCCTGGCGCCGCACGGGATCATGACAGTCAACCTGTTCGGCGACCATCCGAGCTTCAACAAGAACCTGAAGGCGATGAAGTTCGCTTTCGACCACGTGATCTGCCTGCCCGAGGTCCACGACGGCAACGTGGTCGCGCTGTGCTTCAAGACCCGGCCCCAGCTCGACAGCGCCGCGCTGGCCGCCCGCGCGGCGCAGATCGTGGCCGCCACCAAGCTGCCCGCGAAATCGTGGGTAAAGGGTATCGAAGCGGGTATCGCGGCTGCGCGCTGACCAGCGCATTCTTGACGAGGGAATCATGACCGCCAACGCACCGCAGACGACTTCCCTCCCCCGCTCGCCCCAGCGGCCACGGCGCCTCGACCTGCAGGCGATCTTTTCCTGGCTGCTGGCCGACGGCATCGTCGAGAAGGACAAGGTCAAGGGCTACTTTGCCCAGGCCCAGGGCATCCTGAAAAACGCCGCCGGCTCGATGCATCCGCTCACCGCCGTGGCACAGTGCAAGCTGCTGTCGAACCAGCCGCCGCACCGCCTGCTCACGCTCGACGTGCTGTCAGAGTGGTGCGCGGCCAAGGTCGGCCTGCCCTTCATCCGCATCGACCCGCTGAAAATCGACTTCACCCGGGTGGCGGACGTGATGTCGGCCAGCTACGCCGCGCGCTTCAACATCCTGCCGGTCGATATCAGCGCCACCACGCTCACGGTGGCCACCGCCGATCCGTTCGCGACGGAATGGGAGAGCGAGATCGCCAAGGTCTCGCGTCGCCGCATCGAACTGGTGCTGGCCAATCCGCTCGACATCGCCCAGTACATCTCGCAGTTCTTCAGCCTGGCGAAATCGATCCGCGACGCCAGCAAGACCAATGCGCAGGACGTCGCGATGCGCAACAACTTCGAGCAACTGGTCGAGCTGGGCAAGGCGAACAAGCAGTTCGATGCCAACGACCAGCACATCGTCAACATCGTCGACTGGCTGTGGGGCTACGCCTTCGAGCAGCGCGCCTCCGACATCCACCTGGAACCGAAACGCGAGTTCGCGGTCATCCGTTTCCGCATCGACGGCGTGCTGCACCAGGTCTACCAGGTGCCCGCCGCGGTGATGCTGGCGATGACGGCGCGCATCAAGCTGCTCGGGCGCATGGACGTCATCGAGAAGCGCCGCCCTCAGGACGGCCGCATCAAGACGCGCACAAATACCGGCCAGGAAGTCGAGCTGCGCCTGTCGACCATGCCGACCGCCTTCGGCGAAAAGCTGGTGATGCGTATCTTCGACCCCGAAGTGGTGGTCAAGACCCTGCCCGAGCTGGGCTTTCCGGCGGAGGATGCACGACGCTGGGATGCCCTCACCAGCCGCCCGCACGGCATCATCCTGGTGACCGGACCGACCGGCTCGGGCAAGACCACCACGCTCTACACGACATTGAAGGCGCTGGCGACCAACGAGGTCAACGTCTGCACGGTGGAAGACCCGATCGAGATGGTCGAGGCTTCCTTCAACCAGATGCAGGTACAACCCGGCATCGACCTGTCGTTTGCCGATGGCGTGCGCGCCCTGATGCGCCAGGACCCGGACATCATCATGGTCGGCGAGATCCGCGACCTCGCCACTGCCGAGATGGCGATCCAGGCCGCCCTGACCGGCCACCTGGTGCTCTCGACCCTGCACACCAACGACGCACCGTCGGCCATCATGCGCCTGCTGGAGCTGGGCGTGCCCGACTACCTGCTGGAAGCGACCCTGATCGGCGTGATGGCCCAGCGCCTGGTGCGCACCCTCTGCCCGGACTGCAAGGCGCCCGACGGCGAACTCAGCGACGACGTCTGGCAAAGCATCGGCGGCGCCTGGAACCTTCCCAAGCCGGCGACGGTCTATCGTCCGATCGGTTGCCCCGAGTGCCGCCAGACGGGCTACCGCGGGCGCACTGGTCTCTACGAGTTGCTGACCGTGTCGGAAGCCTTTACGCAGCTGATCGGCGCCTCGGCCGACTTGCAGGCGCTGCGCCAGCAAAGCGTCGCGGACGGCATGAAGCCGCTGCGCATTGCCGGCGCGCTGAAGATTGCGGAGGGCGTGACGACGGCGGAAGAAGTGCTCAAAGTGACCTCGGCGCTGTCGGCTGCAACTTGATGAACGTTACCTCTAGCGCAAACGGAAATCGCCGGCTATAATATTGCCTCTTTCGGGTCGTTAGCTCAGCTGGTAGAGCAGCGGACTTTTAATCCGTTGGTCGCAGGTTCGAATCCCGCACGGCCTACCATGAATTACAAAGAAGCCCACGAATTTCGGTTCGTGGGCTTTTTGCGTTCTGGTCACCCTCTGGTCGCTTCGAAAAAGGTCCGCCCCCCCTGCCGGGAGTTTTTCCGCGTTGATTTCCTGCGCCGCCCTGCCTGTCGAGTACTGCCTGACGTTGATGACCGGACGGGCCTTGACAGCTAGGTCAGCGAGGAAGCTGACGGTCTAGTAGCCTGGTCAGGCGTAATTTACGCAACAAAGCTAACCAAACTGGAAACTAACAAAGTTCTTCCGCGCAATCTTCTCTCTTTAATATCCTTAAATGAAATAAAATTGCGCGAGAGCCCGTTTATTATAGAACCTATCTACTTTGAATTTACAAATCGTCTTTTAACATTCGCCTATAAATAATATTTTCCTTATTTATTAGGTTTTAGCACGACTTTGGTCCACCCTTCCGCACGTTTATCAAAATTCCGATAGGCAGTCGGTGCATCATCTAGTCCAAGCTGATGTGAAATGATCTGCGAAGGCGTTGCTTTACCTTTATGGATCAATTTTGCCAAATAACGGTTGTAATGCTTGACGTTGGCTTGACCGGTGCCAATCTTCTGACCCTTGAACCAAAAATTGCCAAAATCGAAGGCAATTTTACCTTCCTTTCCTAACGCGTCTGGACTCTTTGGATCTTGTGGGAGGAATACACCAACTACGCCAATGCCGCCAGTAGGCTTGACCGTCTGTACCAAGTTATTCATTGTTAAATTTGGCACTTCCTTACCGTGCTTGTCGCAACATTGATAACCAACGCATTCGCAGCCGCAGTCGGCACCTTCGCCGTTAGTAAGGTTCAAGATTTTCTCGACGCCGGCGCCTTCGGTGTCGTCGATCGCCACCGCGCCCATCTTTTCGGCCAAAGCCAAACGATCCTTGTGCGTGTCCACGACGAAAACTTCGCTTGCGCCTTTAATGAACGCAGACATGGCCGCCATTAGGCCGACCGGGCCGGCGCCGTAGATCACGACCGATTCACCCGGCTTGAGGCCAGCCAATTCGGTAGCGTGGTAGCCGGTCGGGAAAATGTCCGACAACATCACGTAGTCATTTTCCTTTTCCTTAGCGTCTTCCGGCAGCACCAAGCAGTTGTAATCGCCGAACGGCACCCGTAGCAGTTCGGCCTGGCCGCCGCTGTACGGACCCATGCCGGCAAAACCGTAGGCAGCCCCGGCCGTGCCTGGGTTTGCCGTGAGGCAAAAGCCGGACAAGCCCCGTTCGCAGTTTTGGCAAAAGCCGCAGCCGATGTTGAACGGTAGACAGACAACGTCGCCGACCTTAACGCGTTCGACGGCTTTGCCGACCTCGATGACTTCACCCATGTTTTCGTGGCCCAAAATACGGCCCGTTTCCATGTTGGTGCGGCCTTCGTACATGTGCAGGTCAGACCCGCAGATATTAGTTGTTGTGATACGGACCAAGACGTCAGTCGGCTTTTCAATCTTGGCGTCCGGCATGTCTTTAACTTGGACGTCGCACGGACCATTATAAACGAGTGCCTTCATGATTTTCCTTTCAGAGCGAGGGTAAATTCATCGCAAATAGCGGCATTAGGGAAGAAAGGTATAACAAATTTCTTCACGAGTGCGCACTGTTGAAAGCGGCTTTGTTGCGTAAATCAGGCCTAACCAGCGTGCAGCGCGTAAGTATGGCAGTCTGGCCAAACTACAGCACCGTCAGCAGGCGGCAAAAGACGCTGCAGGTGGCAATCGGCACTATGCCGACCACGACGGGCTTGCACTTGCTGGTGGACAGCACTGCCATCAAGATGCTGGGTGAAGGCGAGTGGAAGACGAAGAAGCACGGGGCAAACCATCGCCGCCAGTGGCGCAAGGTGCATCTCGGGATCGATGCGTCCACGCTCGAGATCCGGGCCATGGGAGTGACCGATAACGGTATCGGCGACGCACCTGTCCTGCCAGCGCTGCTGAGCTAGATTCTGCTGACGAGCGCATTGCCAGCGTCAGTGGCAACGGTGCGTACGAGACGAAGGGCGTTAAAGGCATTGCGTTGCGCACTGCGGATGTCATCATCCCGACCCGGAAGAACGCCAAGCCCTGAAAGGCAAACAACCGTGGTGCCGATGCACATAACGACATCCTGAGAGTTACAAAAAGGCTGGGACCGGCAATCTGGAAGAGATGGAGCGGCTACCATCGGCATAGCCTTGTTGAAACCAAGATGCGCTGTTTCAAGTTGCTGGGCGAACACGTCATGGCACGCGATTTCGAACGTCAGGGCGCCGAGCTACAAGTGCGGGCTGCCATGCTGAACCGCCTCACCCGGCTGGGCACAACGGTTACGGTACCAATGTTATAAACGAACTACAAAGTAGCGTCCGCTCGGCCCTCGCTCAATTTATGCAACAAAGCCGTTTTATTCCATAAACAGCCTCACCTTTACTTCAAAGAGCGGTGGTTCGCGTCGCAAGATTGGCAAGGCGTAACGCAACTATCAAACCATGTATTTACCTCCAGAGCAACAAGCGCCGTACACTGAGCATTGCGAACGGCCGGGTTCGGCCAAGAGCGGAAATTCGTCGGATTACCCATCTGGTTGTATAAGTGTTAAACTTAAGGCAGTCACTAAAGTGTTGAGAAGCCCAGTGTCGCCCTCTATTTACTCTTTGCCACGTGCAGGAGGCGGCTTCGCCGCAAATGGTGGCGGTGCGGTCATCATTGCATTTGGCTCATTGGAAAGTTGATAATTTGGTGGCTGTTTAACTACAGGAGATATCTCATGGTCAAACTTGCATTGTTCGTTCGTCTAGAAGCCAAGCCGGGTAAGGAGAAAGAAGTAGAGAACTTTCTGTTAAGTGGTCTTCCCCTCGTTCAGGCAGAGCCGGCTACTACAGCTTGGTTCGGCATCCGCCTAGGGCCATCAACCTTTGGCATTTTTGACGCGTTTTCAGATGAAGCTGGGCGGCAAGCTCATCTTTCCGGCCAAGTCGCAGCGGCGCTTATGGAAAAAGCGGGGGAGTTATTTGCCGAGCCGCCGTCAATCGAAAAGGTTGACGTTCTTGCGGCAAAGCTGCCAGGCTAAGCAACCCCAGTAAGTCGCCCTGGCCGACGACTTAGAGCCTATCCCAGTAGACCTGCTGAGCGCCAGGCAATGACTCCACAAACGAGGTGAAGGCAGGCGAGATAGTTGCCTGTCTTCTTCGGCCAACGGATCAGCAGGCCACGGAATCGATTCTTTCAGCTGTGCGTGCGCTCGACGACCCAACGTCGGGCGCGAAATCCTGCATCCTTGTTCAGTTCTAAAGCTTCTTCATCGCGCGCTCGAATGTGGGCAATGAAGCCAAGATCCTTGACCCATTGACGTACTTACCGGCAAAGCGCCGATCGCTACCTGCAGCGTTTTTTGCCTACGGCTGACCGTACTGTAGTCCGGCACCGGCCAGTCGAGTCTAGCCAGGCGCAGCAGGCTTTGCATCATGCCCATGGCCTTGCGCAGCTGTAAATTGAAGAGGCACTTGATGCTCAGGCAGAAATGGATCGCCTGCTCGCTGAACATCTGGCTGCGCCCGCGCTTGCCGTTTGGCTCGCCATGCTAGGCCATGTTCGGATCGAGCCAGATGAGCAGCGAGCCGCGTGCCTTCAGTACTTCGTTATATGTTTTCCAGTTCGTGGTGCGGTATTTCTGAGGAGCCGGTTTATGCGCTCAGGCTACCAGATGTCCCGGCTCTACCCTGGCCGGGGTCGATTTGTGCAACAAAGCCGGTCATGACCGTCCAGCCTGCCTTGACCGCCGCCTTAACAACCAGCGTCTTGAGGAACACGTGCTCCGCGCTTTCTGGCGCAGTTGTGCACTCCCCTCGCCTCGCATGCGAAAAAAAGAAATTGCCGAGCTTGCTGGTCTTCGGTATGGCTAGGCTATCGCAGCATGGCATTCGAAGATCAGCCGTCTTATAGGTTCGCTTGACGTATTCCCAGGCGAGCAAATCACAGTCGAACGCGTAGACGTCGGCGTCACCTCTTCGAGCTCTAAGCGGCAAAATTAATCTCCAGATTACCTATCCAATCCACTCGTCTCGTTGGCCGAAGCTTTCCGAACCACCTAGACGGGTTGTACGGAGGATCGTAGCCTTCATCGTTCTGATGTGCAAGATGTGCAGAACCCCGGTCGGCTCTAGGATGCTGGGGATTCTGAACTGAATCGCCACAAGTTTCCTAGACACTCGCGAGCCGCTGGAAATACTGCTTTTCATACTCGACCGGCGATAAGTCATTGCTGAAGCTGTGCCGGCGCTTCGGATTGTAAAACATCTCGATGTAATCGAAGACATCCTGCCTTGCCTCGTCCCGAGTGCCGTAGGTCTTGCGCCGGATTCGTTCCCTTTTCAGAAGCTGGAAGAAGCTTTCGGCGACGGCATTATCGTGGCAGTTCCCGCGCCGGCTCATGCTCTGCTGCAGGTTGTGCTGGTCCAAGAAGTCGCGCCAGTCGTAGCTACTGAACTGGCTGCCCTGATCGGAATGCACCATCACGGGATTCTTGGGCTGCCGCCGCCAGACGGCCATCAAGAGCGCATTCATCGCCAGCTCGCGATCGATTCGGGAACTCATCGACCAGCCAATCACCTGACGTGAAAACAGGTCCAGTACAACGGCCAGATAGAGCCAACCTTCATAAGTGCGGATGTACGTGATATCTGTTACCCAGACGCGATTCGGTTCCTGCACGTCGAACTGGCGCTGCAAATGATTAGGCGCCACCAGCGAAGGGGCACCGCCCCGTTTATATTTCCGCTTGGCGTAGCCGGTTTGCGAACGAATTCCGGCCGACCTCATAAGACGGTGGACGCGATTGACACCGCATTGTTCACCGAGCTCGCGCAGGTCGTCGCTGACCTTGCGATAACCGTACACGCTGCCGCTTTCCAGCCATGACTCCTTGATCGGCACAAGTAGGCGCTTGTCTTCTCTGGCTCGTTTGCTTTCAGGGTTCAGGCGCCAGGCATAGAAACCGCTCGGATGCACCTCGAGCACTTTGCACAGCCGGCGCACCGGGAATTGGTCCTGTAACTGAGCAATTAAGGTGTACCTTACCCGGACGTCTTGGCAAAGTACACCGCGGCCTTTTTCAAGATGTCACGCTCCTCCGTGACGCGCTTGAGCTCGGCCTTCAGGCGCCGCATCTCGTCGGACTGGGCATCGACGGCCTTGCGCTCCGCCTCGGGTACGCCATAGCGCTTCGTCCAGGCGTACAGACTGTGGATGCTTATCCCGAGCCGTGCCGCTACTTCGCTCGCTGGGTGACCGCCCTGCGCCACCTGCTTGACCGCTGCGATCTTGAATTCCTCTGTGTACCGCTTACCGCTCATATCTTCTCCTTGTGCCCGACATTATGGCTCAGGAGTGTCTACGATAGTCGTGGCGATTCAAACAGGTGTGCTGCGTGTGCAAAACATCACTTAGGATAGGACATCGAAAAATCTGCTGGCTAGAGCCACCTAGATTGGACGTGGCACATCAAAAAAGACCCATTTCGACCGGGTTACGGAGTGCGCTGAATGGCCCCCGGTGATCTATCGAGTCCTCTCACCGTTTTTCCCTAGCTGTAAACGCTATAAGCGCTCGTCGAGAATCGACCCCGCCGCGTCTGGTTCAACTGACGACAGCACCCCACGCCACCGCGCGCTGCCCCAGCTGCCAACAAAGATCTCTCCCCCAACCAGTGTGCAAGGTGTGCAGGCCCGACCTGTACGCCCTGCACAATCATGCCAACAAACCATGAAAAATCACGAAGACAAATTCTCCTTATTTTCCCTTGGGGACATTTACATCACTAAACGCGAGGAAGCCGAGCTGACCGCTCGCGCCGTCACCTCGGCAACGCTACTGGAACGGTACGTTACCGGCGACTGGTCAAACCTGTCGGCTAAAGACATTAAGGCAAACTGCGCCGCTATCCATGATGGCGGACGTATCCTCGCCTCGTACTGCATCGCGCCCACCGTCCGCATTTGGATCATCACCGAGGCCGACCGGGCCAGCACGACGATTCTGCTACCCGACGAATACTGATCCCTCAGCTGTTTCGCCGAATGGCACCGGCCCGCCGCCACTCCGACCGGAAATGGACCGGAGGCCACCCCGGCAGCGGAGCCGAAAAAGCGTGCGTTGTAATGACCCACGCCCAGCCACAACCATTTGACCGTGAACTCCGCCTTTACGGTTCGCTCCACGGATTCGAACTTCCCGGAACGCCTACGGCGCTCCGCATCTGCGCATCAACCCACCATCGAGAACCTAAATGTATGAACAGACAATTTCGCTTCAACAAAAAACTTATCGATGCCCTCCCCCCGCACCCCGAGGACGCCAAGTCCAAGGAGAGCGAGTATTCCGATACCGAGGTCGCGGGACTGCGCATCATCGTCAACCGACGTGGCCGCAAGTATTTCCTTTTCCGTTACTCCTTCGACGGAGCCAAGCGCAGCATGAAGCTGGGCGATTATCCGCAGATGGAAGTCGCCGACGCCAGACACCGCGCGCTCGACTGTCGCCGCCAAGTCGCTACCGGGACGGACCCGCAGGCGGCAGCCGCAGCCGCAGCGGCATTACAACTGACACTGCGTCGATTCGTGATCGACGACTACCTGCCGCACGCTTATGCCACCAAACGTAGCGCCAAGGATGACGAGGGCCGGATGCGCAACATCCTGCCGGAGTTCGGCGACTTGCAACTGTCGCAGATAAGCAGCCATGCCATCCAGCAGTTCCACGACCGGTTGCGCGTGCAGAAGTGTGCAGCCACCGCGAACCGCCATCTTGCACTGCTAAAGCGATGCTTCAACCTCGCCATCATCTGGGGCAAGCTCGACGGACCGAATCCGGTAAGGGGAATACGCATGCATCAGGAAAACAACCAGCGACAGCGCTACTTGTCTGGTGGCGAGCTGCGCTCGTTTTTGACGGCGCTTGACGAGGAACCGAACCGCCCGCTGGCAGACGCGCTGCGCTTCTTACTCATGACCGGCGCACGCCGTAATGAGGCGCTGATGGCACGATGGGATTCGATCGACCTCGATAGGGGGCAGTGGTTCTTGCCAAACACGAAGAGCGGCAAGAGCAGATTCATCTTGCTGAACGACGGTGCCATCGAGTTACTTCGCCAGTGTGGTCGGCCTGCTGGCCATGTTTATGTGTTCCCAGGTAAGAATGTGGGCGAGCCCATCTGCAACCCGTACAAAGGCTTCAAACGGGTGCTGAAGCGGGCCGGCATTAGGGATCTGCGAATTCACGACCTGCGGCACAGCTTCGCCAGCCTGGCAATCAACAACGGGGCGACGCTCTACGAGGTGCAGCACCTGCTCGGCCACGCCGACAGCAAGACCTCGCAGCGATACGCGCACATGGCGTCGGACAACCTGCGCAAGGCCAGCGCGCAAGTAGCCGCAGTGATCGCACAGGCCCGGCCACAAGCCGAGTTCATGGCGTAAACGAAAAATCGCTCAAGAATGACTTGAGCGATTTTTTTATCCCGTTTGGAGTAGGCATTAATCTGAGATCTCGGCTCCATTTGGCCAGATGCGTTTGGTAACGATGGCGTAGCCACGGAAGTGAACCGCCCCGGATTTTGTAGAGGCTCCATTGTTTGAGAGAATGGAGTCATGAAGAAGCAACCCAAGTATTCCCCCGAAGTCATCGAGCGCGCCGTGCGCATGGTCAGTGAGGCCGCCAGCGAGTACAGCTCGCAGTGGGCGGCGATCGAATCCATCGCAACCAAGATCGGCTGCACACCTGAAACGCTGCGTCGCTGGGTACGCCAGCAAGAGCGCGATACCGGCCAGCGCCCGGGGCCGACCACTGCCGAAGAGGAGCGCATCAAGGCGCTGGAGCGAGAAGTGCGCGAGCTGCGCAAGGCAAACGAGATCCTGCGTCTGGCGAGTGCGTTTTTCGCCCAGGCGGAGCTCGGCCGCCACTTCAAGCCGTGAGGGCATTTATCGACCAGTACCGCCATGCCTACGGCGTCGAGCCGATCTGCAAGGTGATGCAGGTCGCGCCGTCTGGCTACTGGCGCTATGCCGCGCAGCAGCGTAATCCTGCGTTGCGTTGCGCACGAGCCCAGCGCGACGACGTGCTGAGCGTCGATATCGAGCGCGTCTGGCAGGCGAACATGCAGGTCTACGGCGCCGACAAGGTCTGGCGCCAACTGCGGCGTGAGGGCACTGACGTGGCCCGCTGCACGGTGGAGCGCTTGATGCGCAAGGCCGGGCTGCGAGGCGTCATGCGTGGCAAGGTCGTGCGCACGACGGTGGCCGATGCGAAGGCGCCATGCCCGTTCGACCGGGTCAACCGCCAGTTCAAGGCGCAGCGCCCGAACCAGTTGTGGGTCAGCGATTTCACCTACGTCTCGACTTGGCAGGGCTTTGTCTACGTCGCCTTCGTCATCGACGTCTTTGCCCGGCGCATCGTCGGCTGGCGGGTGAGCAGTTCGATGCGTACCGACTTCGTGCTCGATGCGCTGGAACAGGCGTTGTACGCGCGTCAGCCCGAACGGAACGAGCTGGTCCATCATAGCGACAGGGGCTCGCAATACGTGTCGATCAAGTACAGCGAGCGCCTGGCAGAAGCCGGCATCGAACCCTCTGTGGGCAGCAAGGGCGACAGCTATGACAACGCCCTGGCCGAGACCATCAACGGACTCTACAAGGCTGAATTGATCCACCGCCGCGCTCCCTGGAAGACACGTGAAGCCGTCGAACTGGCCACGCTGGAATGGGTATCCTGGTTCAACCACCACCGCCTGCTGGAACCGCTCGGCTATATACCGCCGGCCGAAGCTGAGGCAAACTATTACGAGCAACTGAGCAGTCAAGCCATCCCGGCCTGACTCACACCAACCGGCCTCCACGAAAGCCGGGGCGGTTCACCAAGGCTATGAAGCTGGGCAAACATGCCGAGGGCGGAATCCGCTATCAAATCCTGACCGACAGCCAGCGCCAAGACCCGTCATTCAAGATCGTAGGTAACGAGGGCGGCGGCTACTTCAGCAAGGAAGTCGTGGCCTTCGGTAACGTCGAAGCGTGCCTTGCAGCGCATCCACAGGATCAACCCTTCCCCTCCAAGCTGTTGCAGACGGCGTTCACTGGCCGATCCAGCAATAACGCCGGATTTCTCGCCGCCATCCTGCGTGCCGAAGGCTTGCTCGCCCTCGCTCCCGACACAGAAGGCCGCCATGTTATATCCGGCGATTGGGCTGCGTGGAAAGCGTCTGTGCTCGCCGAACCGGGACAGCCGGTCGAGTCAGAACCAGCAGGCAAGGAAGAGAAGAGCGAGGGCAACGAAGCCGCTACGCCGCCCGCCGATGACGCAAAGGACCCACCTCGACGCGGAAAGAAGTAGCAAGCGGAGCCACGCAAGGACCGATCGCATGCCCAGCAACTACACAACAGCGTGGGAAACCGGGCGACTGGTGCGTTACCTGATGCGCACGCCGAACGTCTACATCTTCGGCGGGCTGCTAAAGCACATTGTCTGCCCCACCATACACCCCCACTTCACCGATATAGACGTCATCGCAACCAACAGCCGGGAACTAGGCCGCATTCAGGAAGCCTTCGGCTACGTGTTCAGGCAGCTCCCCAGAATCGGGAACGGTCCGAGCTACTTCATCGGAAAGTCACGACGAACCGACAAGGTGATCCAGCTCGTCTTGTTGCCGTCCCACCTACAGGCACTGCAGTTCGCAATCGAAGGGCCGCAGTACGACATCGACCGTGCAGCGTTCGGCAACCGCCGATTCTACTTCGATGCTGCCATCGGAGAAGAAGCCATCAGGCACGCCATCAGGACAAAGCTAGCAAGCCGCGTCACCGCATCCCGCAACCTGACGCACTACGCCCAGCATCGGCCGCAGATCGAACAGCGCCACAAGCTCAAGCTGATGCGCAAGGGCTTCACCGTCATCGACTGCCCTGCCCCATAACCAATCATTGAAAGACTACCTATGACCGTCACAATCTATGTAACAAAGGAAGCGATGGCGACCGTCCTCAAAATCAAGGACCTCGACTACTACGACCGCTGCTGCTTGGCGGACAATGAAGAAACAGACCTCACCTGCAAGGAGGGCTACTACCTCAAGACCACCCACAAGCTCGAACTTGCGCCGTTACCTGAAGACGCTTCGCTCGTCGCCAGCCTGCGCACCAGCGACACCGATTATGCGGAGCGAGTGAGCATTCCAGCCAGCCTACGCGGCTGCATCTTCGAGAAGGCCCCCAATCTTCCCCCGCGCTACAAGGAGATCATCGAATACTGGTCCGGAGAACCGCTGAACACGAATGCCGGCGGCGCTGTCTACTACCAGAACCCGATGAACGCCTATGTGGTTGACCTGGCACCTCTCGAAGCAGCCAACGCGGCAGGCAATTACGGCGGCAACGTGGCCGGGATGGATGCCCTCCTGTCGGAAGGAGTCGTCGTGCACATCGCGGGGTTAGGTAAAGCGCTCGGTAGCGCTCCAGACGAAGGGTTCGTCGAAATCGAAATCCCGCTGGATGATGCGCTGCTCGCCTTGGACAACCCTGAGTTCCTGACGGGTCGGCCCTACGCACAATTGACGGGCCGGCGCTCCGAACGCATCTTCTTGAAAGTGTCGGACATCCGTAGCTCGCCCGATCCCGATCAAATTTTCGTGGATGCGCTGCGCTATGAGGAACTCGATTACGGTTTCTACTACTGACGCCTTAGCGGTGTGCGGGATGTGCAGGGTGTGCTGGCCACCCTGCCGCCTATTGCGGAAAGGGCACTCTGGTCGCTCTCTGGTCGGGGCCACAGGCAATACGATCAAGCTGAATCCATTAGCGGCAAGTTGTTGTTGACGAGAACAAGAGTGAGGTCATTCATCTATGATCCTTGTGGAGCAAGGACATACCTCATGCGATCGGATAGAATAGCGAGCAATTTAGCTCGCAATCGCGGCTGTTTCTGGCACTTTTAATCCGTTGGTCGCAGGTTCGAATCCCGCACGGCCTACCACGAATTTAGTTGTAGCAATGAAGGCATCATGAGAAATCGTGATGCCTTTTTTGTTTTGGGCGTCAGATACTTGAAGGATTATTGGCATGATCTCCTTAGTAGACTGACGGCCCTCTATCGCCGCCTGCTTTAAGCATCGATACTCAGCCGTTTAAAGTAAATGTCTTTTTACACTTAACGAAAACGCAAATTTTTCAAGTCATTCGATAGGGTAGCAATTGGGTAACCGGACCGTTCTTCATAACTCATGAATTGAAGAACTAAGTGCCCTTCGCCCACAGCAACCGCACCTAGCACGTCGTTCGACATATCTTGATCCAAAAGCTCAATCGATTTCTCGCAGCTTCCGATAAGCACACTCGCCTGCGTTCTCGGAATTTTGGCATTTACGTTCAGGACATTCAGAAATATCTCGGCACCTGAACCGCATTGACCGCCACCATTCCCTCCGCTGGTCCTTATTGATGAGACATACAGAAGGTTGCCAGAACCTTTATACGGCTGAAGTTCTTCAGGCAGAAATCCTATGAAACCTTCTGCACCAACTAGCGATGGATCAAATCGTTTTGGAATCTGGTGCAAGATTGTCTTTTTTCCTTTGACATCAAGCTCAATCCTGGTCCTCCTCTCGACATATCGGATACGATAGACCCTTCCTTGGTAGTGAATCTCCGGAACCACTTTCTTCAATGACATTTGCATTGACTCATCGCGCTGCAACCCTTGGGGTGCGGGAGAATCCGCATTTAGGTCACCCACTGCTAATACTGCAATGCAGAAGAATTCGGTTATCTTCATTTTTTTAACCTTTGCAGATCCTAGTATGGCGTGTAGATTCAATGATCCATGCGTATGCTCAGGAGCAGGCTTCCCTGCTCTCCAATTGAGGATTCATGCAAGCCTCCCATAGCGCAGGCGAAACCTCGGGCACCAGCAGAAATATTCCCTGAGCTTCAAGTACCATATCGTGATCCGGCCGGCTTAAGGCTTTCCAGATTTCTACGCGATCTTGGCTATTAATATCAGCGATGTCGCCGCTTGCCACGATGTAGCGAGTTTCATTGCGGCCATCGCCGCTATTGGCGATGGCGCTTGGTATCGAATGAAACTGCCAAAACCCTGGCGCTTTACCGTCTAGCAGACGCCGCAGCTCAAGGGCTGCCGGTGAGCCGATGACCTTGATCGCATGGTATTGGCTGTCGTTCGCCTTCGGGGCCAAGCTGCGCCGATAGTGCCGCCCACTGTCGTCAGTAACATATTCCGCCGTTGGCTGCCCCTGTGGGCCGAAGACGACGATGCGTGCGTCGTCAGTGACGAAGCGCCCGCCGTCAGGCTCGGGAATGCTTTTTCCACCGCTAATTTTCCGCAGCAGGCTGCCATCGGCTTGATATACATAGCGATCCCGTATCTGTTCAGGGCCGAAACCTGCGCAGGAATCGGCATCAGGAAAACTCGCGCCCAGAAATCGGTCCTTGGCGTCGTAATGGAAACATGCTGTGCTCGTTCGCTTTAGCGCTCGTTGTGTGGCGTCCCGCTGCGCCTCAACTGCCACTGCAAGACGCTGGCGCGCGTCATACGTCAACTGTACCTGTTCGATTACCTCGATATCGCTCGGCCTGACCTCTGCCGGTGTCTCTATCCCGACATTTCTTTCTACGTAGGCATCGGTATAGCCGCGAATCTCGATCCTGCACAGGTAGGACACGCCTTTGTCATCCGTATCCAGATGCAGGACTGCTGTGGTCGGTGAATGGCTGGGTTCTGTCTGGTGCTTTTTCCAGTCCACGCGTACATGCCATGGCTGACTCTGGGGCTCCGGCGCGAGCGTCCTGCGTACGGCGACGCGCGAACCGTCAACGCCGAGCAGAATGCGGCCAGGTTTCAGGTCGTCGCGCTTGACGTGGAGCACCTGCCTGGCCGGTGTTGGATGCGCACACGGTGTGGCCGCAGAGGCTCCATTCACGCCGATCAGCGTAGCGATCAGGGCGAGTCGAATGAAACTAGTTTTCATGTCCGTCCGATCAAGCGTATTGCTTACGGTAGAGATAAACAGCGGCGCCCATCCATTCCGCGCCAACTCCGGCTAGCCGCAGCGTGTTCCCAGCATCTTCGAATAGCAAGAAAGGATAGGTGTGACGTTTGAGCGTGCCATTCGGTGGGAGTTGGTAGTTGGGGAAATGCGCTTTGTCGTTAAAATAGGCTTGCAGGGCTTCAGGACCAGCGATATGCATGTACCAGACGCTGTACCGGTGCGACGGGAAGCGACTTCTGAGCGCTTCTGGGAACAGGCCACCAAAGCCGGCGGGGACGGAATCCCCCAGCAACAGCATGACGACGGAGCCCAGATCCACGTAACGCCCGACGCCGCGGTGGCCGCTGGGCTTGTCAGCAATGCCCATCAGCCAGTCGTTAATCATTAACGTCGCACGGCTGTGCGGCACAATTGAACTTTTACAGATGATGCGGACTTGTTCTTCGAACACACCTGCTGTCCCAGACACCTCGGCACTGAGCTGCGCAATATCCCGTTTGAACCGTGCCAACCAGTTGCGATAGCGGAGAAGTGCGCTGTCGCTGTCGAATTCCCAAGACGACGTCCCGGCTACAGCGAACATGGCGCCCGTCAAAAGAAAATCACGTCGTGTTGGCATATTTGCGCTCGATGCTATGTCCAAAAGAAATAGGAAAGGTTCGGTTTTATGAGGGAGGCGTTTTTTTGGGGTACATAAAGAGCAGAATTAGCGCGCAAAGGTAGACTGGCGTAAACGACAGCGTGAGAGCGACAGCAACAAGGCCAGCGTCTCTCGGATTGTGAGTAAGGAAATAAACGACATGAAAAAGTAACCATGATGTCGCGAGCCCGACAACTGTGTACCAACTAATTAAGACCAATGGTCGGGGCAGCGTGACCAGATGGATTCTGTTTAGAATCACCAGTAGTGTCAGAAAGGCTGCGAAGCCATAGATGAAAAATGGATTGAGCGCGTTAGAAAGCGCTGCGATGGAATCCATGTTCACGCGGGAAGCTCCGTATGCTCTGTTTTCTTATGCTGCCTATTGGCAATTGCCTCTGTGCGGCCGGCTGGCGGTTGAGGCGTTTCACCTTGCTCTGCTCCCCAATCCAGTGGTATTTCGACAAAAAAGCCGCGTATGTTGGCTCGAAGTTCCCTGTGCGCATCCTCAATCTTCGGCCTGCCGCCATTCATGAATGCCGGGGCCAAAGCCGCAGGCTTGGAAAAATCATGCGTACCCTCTCTGGCATCAAGAATGGGAAATGCAAGACTGCGTCCGGCTGCCATGGTGCGATGACTGTTCGATGGAACTTGGAGGAAGACATTCTGGTAAGTAATCGCGTTTTTGCGTGCTAGTGCGAGTATGCCGCCAACACTTTCCGTCGACAGTGGTTTATCGATTTGAATGCCGTTCGGGACTTGTCCTTCCTTCTGAACGCCAGTGGTGGCTTCATCGACCAACATACCCAAGTGCTTTTTCCATAAATTCATTCGCAGCTCCCGCGCGAACTTACGTGTAACTACCTTAACGCCTTGCCCCATGTCGGTCATATTAGCGTTTGCGTTGTCTACCACTACCGCCGCAATTTCAGTATCACCGTCCCCGTTGAGACTGCGATCATTGATGTTCGCGCTACCGATGACGGCCACGGCATCATCGACAATTAGTAGTTTACTGTGCACGTAAATCATTTCCGTCATGACCGTGGTTGACGTCCGGCCATAATTGCGAAGATTTAAAACCGTTAAATACTTGCGCCATTCATCACTCATTCCATGCTTTACAAGAATGTCATGTATGCCTGAATTGGTCGCCGGCAGCTCCATGACACCCCAAGCTCTCATGTTCTTCTTTAAGATCGCCGCGTTGATACGGTTAACCAGACTGTTGCTGCCCCGTTTAATTCCCTGCAAAGCCCACCACGCTTGCGATACGACCCCTGCATCTTCCAACATTCCTTCCGGCTGTACCGGCAACACGATATACACGTGGAACCCCCTACCCGCATAAACGGCGCGCGCGACCGCATTGGCGATCTCGGACAAAATGGTATTGTCAGCAGGCGTTTTCGATCCATAGGCATCGCTGCCACAGTTTGAAATGAAAAATTGGTTCTCGATATAAATCATTGCCTGTGCAGACTGAATGCAATTGATCATTGCGTCCTTAATGCTCGTCTGGTGCATGCTGACCCAAGCTTTTCGGGCCTCTTGGACGATCTTCCGCCGCGCAGAATCAGGCTGCTTCCAGTCATCGTTAATGTACTGGTAGTCGTTGCCCCACAACTTCAACTCGTCCGATAACTGTTCGGACGACGCAGAGCGACAAATTTGCACGGTCGCACTCCCGCTACCAGGTGCTAAAGGGTTCACCAAGTAGTCCTTACCCTTGGCCCTCTCAAACCAATTCGCCGCCATTTTATTGTCGAAACGATTAGTTCCAGAACCAGCAAAGCTGTTCCAACGCAGAACAAAATTGACGAAGACATCGTAAACCGCAGGCCCCTTGATATGTAGGGCGATATCTTGCCAGGGTTGGCGCGGCTGAAAGCGTTCGTCGAAAACCTTTTCGTCTTGGGCAAACGAGGTAAGGAACGGTGAGCACCCTCTCGGCGACTTGGGGAAACTTTCCGGCTTGGTCAAGGCAATTTCTTCCTTGGTCATTGCCCTCGCTGGCGCTATTTGCATGTTGTACGCATCGTTGATGACCCGCGTGGTTGGATCAATGACCACGTCAAAGGCGTTCGTGTCCCAACGGCCATAGGCAATATCCAGACCGCCCAAGAAGGCAATAGCGCCATCGACAACGATAAATTTCTGATGATGGGAGAAAAAAATATTGAAGCTGGTGAGCGACAGAACGTGAGGGCGCCCTGTATTGGGGTTCGCCAATAGCACTTCAACCGAGCCTTGATTATTACCCTTGGGAATCGCCCTCAGAATTGATTGGGACGTGTCGTCGTGCGTATCCAGAACTTTTTCAACAGAATCGTACAGCATGAATTTCACATGCACGCCTCTTTGTGTAGCTTGATAGACGAGCTCCGACAAACGACCGGGGTGTCCTGGAGCGCCGCGCTGGTCCAATTCGACATCGACGTCGCATTGCCAGTCGGCGATCAACACGAAACTTTTTGCCTGTCGAATTGCTGTAGCCACGGCAGCCAGATAATCGCGGCCGTTCAAGTACGCATGGCACTCGTTGCCAACTCGAGGAAATGCAAACGGCTGCTCCATGTCGAAATACTGCCTTGTTACCGAGGTCATCGTATTGGCAGTCAGCTGAGCGGTATATTTATCAAGGGGCATGAGTTGTTTTACTCTTCAGTTGTTCGTTAGCACCCACAGCGGTCACAAGTCGACTCTGCGTTTCAGCGTGTTATTCGTTACAGCGGGATCGTTCTCCGTTGCTACCAGACCGACATAGTTGGCTGACACCTCGTCCAGACCTCGCCCGTAAGGCGCGAAATTGAGCGCATCGAGTACTCGCCGAGGATTCGGTTGCGCGATGGTGGTCGACCAGCTCGCTGTCTTCAGGGGCATGGCTGTGAGACCGGAAATGAGCCAGATGCGGCCCGGCTCTAACTTCACAGCATCGACTACCGTTTTCTTCTGGTCTTCTGTAAGGGGCAGCACGCCATCCGCCGGAATGACACCTTCGCACAGGACGGTGCGCCAATTCTCGTCATTGAATATTTGTGGATCGACGCCACCGCCATCGCTGTCACTGGTCCGCGCGAGCGAGGAAACATGCACAACTTTCCATTTTTCCCCGACTGGAACGACACCATGCGTGCCAGGGATATCCTGAAGCCGCAGACCAAACTTGATGGGTTCAATTACCGACTGCGGCATTTGCGGCAATGGGTAAGAAAGGCTTTGCGGGCCGCTGAAACTCTTCTTCCCCGCACGCACCACAATCTTCCCCGGACACTGCACCGTAATATTCCCGCCCTCGATCGTGATATTCGCCCCGCCCGCGGTCGACAAACTGATCTTCTTCGCCGCCGCCCAGTCGATATGCGCATTCGCGGAAATCACATTCACCTCGTCGCGCGCCTGCACCTTCAGTTCATCGCCCTGGGCCTGCACATCGATGTCATCCTTCGCCGCGATCAGCTGCAAACCTAGACCGCCTTCGCCCGCTTTCACCGCCCCACCGAGCACGCCGATCGCCTGCCCGGTATGCACCCGCATCTGCCCCCCGGTAACGAACTGGGTATCCAACCCGCTCATCAAGGTCACGGTCTCGCCATTCGCCAGTTGCAGACTCTTCCCGGCGCTCGCGCCAAAGCCGTCCTTCGCGGCGATGGCGATAACCGGGTCAGCAAGATGGGGCACCTTGCCCTCGCCCGCCGCAACATTGCGTGCACCGGCATCGGCCAGTGCCGCATCGAGCGCATCCTTGTCGACCATGCCCGACACGGACGTGAGCACCGCCTTCAGCGGCGCCGATTGCGCATCCAGCGCGCTCGCGTTCGCCTTGGCAGCGCCCACGTGCGCCGCCAGCGCCACCGTCTGATGCGTCGCGGCGGCAGCACTGAAGGTCTCCGCCATCTTCGTTGCCTGTCGCAACATGGCGATGCCCGCAGCGTTCTCGCCCGCAGGGTCGCGCGCGGCCGCAGCGTGGTTGACTCGGTAGCTCGACACCAGCAGAACCGCCCCCGCCCGCACCGCGCCATAAGCGTCGGTGCGTAACTCCGCCCCAAGACCGCGGAAGCTGCCGCGGTAGTTGTCTGCGGCATGGATCAGATGTCCAAGGTTCAGTTCGCTCGAAGCGTGGGTGCTGCGAAGCTGGACGCGCCCCTGGCCGTCGGTGTCGTCGAACAGCAGCTGGTTGTACCCACTGCCGCCGAACTCCTTGCTGCGTATGCCCCATTGCGCGGCCGGGTTGCGGTGGCCGGCGCTGTCGATCGAAGCGCCATGCCATGCCGGGCTGTTGCCGCCGGCGAGGTTGCCTTGCGCCGAGGGAGCGTGGTCGTGCGCCGGCTTCAAGCAGTCCAGGTCATCGGACGCATGCCGCTGCCCTCCCGGCGTCGGCGTAATGCCGCCTTCGCCCCGGCCGTTGTACAGCGCCCCGACGACGATTGGCCGGTCGATGTCGTTTTCCAAGAATTGCACCAGCACCTCCTGGCCGATGCGCGGCAGGAACTGGCTGCCCATGCCGCCTCCGGCTGCGCGCTGGGCCACGCGCACCCAGCAGCTCGCGTCGCCGCTGTCCTGCCAGTGGAAGCGGATGCGCACGCGGCCCAGGCGGTCGCAATACAGCTCGTCGGCGCCGCTCGGCTGGTCGCTGCCGTCGGCGCCGATGACGATGGCGCTCTGTGCGCCGCGGGCGGTCGGCTTCGGACGGTCGGGCAGTGGCGGACGCCAGGGCAGGTCCGCAGGAATCGCTTCGAACCAGTTCGCATACCCGGTCTCGCGCGCCTGGGTGATCGACAGCGCGAAGTCCTGCGGCCACTCGTGCGTGACGATTTCCTCGAGCAGCTCCGGGATCGGACCGAACAGCTCGGCCAGGGCGTGCTGGGCCGGCGCAGGCATGTTGTTCACGCCCACGCTCAGCACCCGCGTGAGGACGAAGGCCGGGCTATCGCCGAGCTGTCGTAGCGGTACGTCGCGCACCGCCAGCCGGGTTCCCGCGCGCAGCGTGCGCACGGTCGAGCGCCCCTGCCACAACTGGGCGCGCGCCTCCTTGCCTTCCATCCCGAGGTCGGCGTAGCGCCGGGCCTGTTCGCGGTTCGCATAGGCGTACTGTCCCGGCACGTCGAAGGCTTCGAGGGTTGGAAGATTGGCGGGAGCGTCCAGGCGCGAGGGCGAACTGGCGGCGACGATTTGCCTGGCCTTGTAGTCGTAGCTCAGCACCGTGGTCAGCGAAACCTGCAGCCGCCGCTGTGCGCTCAAGGCCTGCACGGTATCGTCGTGCTCGACCGAGCGGGCGCCGTGAAAGCGGACGCCGCCGCAAGCCGCACTGCTGCTGTCTTCCGGCGCCGCGCATGCCTGGCTGCTGTCGGCAAACAGCACCAGCCCAGGCCCATCCGCGTCCTGCTCGAAGCGCCAGCACAGGCCCTCCTCGGCCAGCAGGCGCGAGACGAAATCGAGATCGGTCTCGCGGTACTGGCAGCAGTAGCTGCGCGGCAGCGCGCGGTCCATGAACGATGACGCGTCCTCGCTCCAGCGCCAGCGCGCCAGCGGCAGGTAGGGCGCGAAGACGGCATCGACGATGTCGATCACGCGCTTGTCCTGCCATACGCGGCTGTTGCGCACCTGGCCCAGGCGCCAGAGCCAGGGCAGGATCCGGATCCGGTAACGCGCCAGCCCGCCGTCGCTGCCCAGCATGGCCACCTCGCTGATCTCGCCGGAGAAGCGCTCGCGCCTGCCGTCGGCCAGGCAGATGTCGAGCGCTGCTGGCTCGCCCAGCAGCGCGTCGAGCGCGACATGGGCACTGGTCGAGAGGACGATGACATCCCGTGCGCCGATTCCCTGCAGGGCATCGCTGGCGGCGAAGGCTTCCACCAGCAGGCTTCCCCCCGCCGGCCCGGCGCGGCCCTCATCGATCACGAGTTCATATAGCCGGCTTGCGCTTGAAAACTCCGCCAGGGCGGCGGTGATCTTTTGTGACAAGCTGATGCTCATGGCCCGATGCGCTCCTGAGTAATAATGCTGAAAGGCATCTGCCATGATGACGCGCAGTGTGAACGGTGCCTTGCGCATCGTCATTATTGCGCCATGAACCGTTTCGCTCGGCAACTGCATCCTGATTGGCATTCTCATGCTGGCGTGTGTCCTGCCCGGATGGGCTGGCGATGAGACGATCGGGGCGTCGCACGCCACTCCGCTTTCGAACCACGTTGGCAAGGCACTCGGCGGGGCCGGCCTCCACCTGACGCGGGCGCGCCGCGGCGCGCATGCCCTCTGCCGAACGCGGTGTCAGATACGATGATGCTAAAGTGTTCACAAATGTGAACACAAGGTCCACCGTGAAAGCGCTCCACAAACTCAGTACTGTCGGCTACATCCTCGCTGCCCTGCTCTTCTTCATTTGCGGCTTCGCACTCATCGTGCTGGCCGGAATCGAAATCTGGACTGCCCTCCAGCCCGGCGAAGAGAAAATCCAGGAACGCTTCCAGCTGATCCTCGAATGCGTGGGCCTGCTGACCATTGCGGTTGCGGCGCTCGAACTGGGCCAGACCGTGCTCGAAGAAGAGGTCCAGCGCACCGTGCACACCAGCGCGCCGACCCGCGTGCGGCGCTTCCTGTCGCGCTTCCTGATCGTGGTGGTGGTCTCGCTCGCGGTCGAGTGCCTGATCGGCGTGTTCCAGTTCCTGCACACCAAGCCCGAACTGCTGCCGCACGTGGCCTCGATCGGGATTGCGGCGGCCATCCTGCTGGCGGCCTGGGGCGTGTTCATCCGCAAGAACGTCGACGCCGAAAAGCTCGAACCGCAGGCCATGCACGAGGCCCAGGAAGAGGACAAGGAAGTCGAAACCTGAGCTGTTCCCGGCTACTTGGGTGCGCGCGTGAAGCGCAGTGGCACCAGGCGCCGCATCGGCGCGCCGAGCGCCTCCCGGAAGCGCGGGCTGTGCAGGCAGATGCCGCCGGCCAGTCCCACCAGGCAGCCGAGCAGCGTGTCGACGAAGCGTGCGCCGATCAGGGCGTTCGCCGAGCCGTGCCCGAGCACGGCGGCCTCGGCCAGCAGGATGGTGAGCGGCGTGATGAAGACGGCCGCCAGCGCATAGTGGCGCACGATGGTCGATTCGATGATGAAGGTGAGCGTCATCATCAGCAGCGCGATGCTCCAGTATTCCAGTGGCAGCAGCAACAGCCCCCAGGCCAGCAGCAGGCCGACCGCGGTGCCGATCGTGCGATGCAGCTGCCGGCTCCATACCGCGCGCAGCGACGCGCCCTGGATCACCGCCAGGCAGCTGACCGGCACCCAATAAGGCTTTTCCAGTTGCAGCAGCTGGGCCACGGCCAGCGCCAGCCCGACGAAGACGCCGATGACCACCGAATCGAAGACCACGAAATCGAAGGTGGCCGCCGGCAGCGGCGGGATGGGCATGGGCGCGCGCCGGCGCAGCATGTATAAACTGTAGAAGAAGGCAATCAGGCAGGCCAGCAGGCTGCCCAGGAAGATCAGGCCGACCCGCAGCGGCAGCTCGGCCAGCGGCGCCGGCGAATAGGCGCCGATCGAGGCGGCCATCACGAAGAACAGGCTGCCCGGCGGCACCACGCGGTAGAAGCGGCAGATCATGGTCACCAGGATGCTGGTGAAGATCAGCGCCGGCATCATCAGGGTCGGCACGAAATGGCTCATCACACCCAGCGCGTAGCAGGCCGTCACCCCGAAGGCGGCCGCCATCATCATCACCATGCGGTGCGACATCGGCGTATTCGGCAGGTAGATGAAGACCAGGCCGCCCAGCGACGACACCAGCCCGTAATCCATGCGCCCGATCCAGGCGCCGACCAGCAGTGGCAGACCGGTGGCCAGCGCGGCGGCGAAAGGCATCTGCCAGACGCGGTCGCTGGCCTGGATGGTGGTGAGTCCGTGCAGCTCCTCCTCCAGCGGCGTGCGCAGCCTGGTTCCTTGGGGCTTCCTGGTCATGATGTGGTCATTGTGGCACGACTGGCGCGGGCGGGACGCACGGCCTCGGCCATCGACAACGCGGGGTTTTGGCGACTGCGCAGGAAACACTTGGAATATCGCCAGAGTCCGGCTATAATCTTGCCTTCTTCGGGTCGTTAGCTCAGCTGGTAGAGCAGCGGACTTTTAATCCGTTGGTCGCAGGTTCGAATCCCGCACGGCCTACCAAAGATTCAACAACAACGCCAACCTTCGGGTTGGCGTTGTTGTTTCCACTTCCGGTTTCGCTTCCGGCAGCCTTATGCCCCAGACCATCCTTGCCCCCGTCCACCACGAACTGCTCATCAAGAAGAGCCGCTTCATCGCCTGCGTGCAGCCGATGGCCGATCGTGCCGGCGCCCAGCAGGTGGTAGCCAGCCTGCGCGCCCAGCACCCGGGCGCCGCCCACGTCTGCTGGGCCCTGCTGGCCGGCGGCCAGTCGGCCGCGGTCGACGACGGCGAACCGAGCGGCACCGCCGGCCGCCCGATGCTCGACGTGCTGCGCCACCAGGACCTGGAAGGCGTGCTGGCGACGGTCGTGCGCTACTTCGGCGGCGTGAAACTCGGCGCCGGCGGACTGGTCCGTGCCTATACGGACAGCGTCGCCCAGGCCCTGCTGCAGGCCGAGAAGGTGGCGATCGTGCGCAAGACCATCCTGCGCTGCAGCGCGCCCTACCCGCTCGAAGGCCTGGTGCGGCGCGAAATCGAGGCTGCAGGCGCGGTCCTGCTGGACGTCGCCCACAGCGACGAAGTCAGCTTCGCATTCAGCCTGCCCGAACAGGCGGCGGCCGCCTTCACGGCGCGCCTGAACGAAGCCGGCCACGGACGCATCGCCTGGCCGCGCGAGGAAGAGTAAACGGCAGGCCTGAAGGGCGCAGTCCGCGCCCACATCATCGCATCGCATACCAGACATCACGACACGAAAGCGGACCGCGCGCCGGCGAGCCGCTATAGTGGCCGACCACCTTCGACCGCATCCGGCGCGTCGCGGGCAACCTCGCACCTGTAAAGACATCCTATTTTGATCAAGAAGAGCCTGTTCCCACTGGCCCTGGGCGGATTCGGCATTGGCATGACCGAATTCGTCATGATGGGCATCCTCCCCGACATCGCCACCGGTCTCGACATCAGCATTCCCCAGGCCGGCTACCTGATTTCCGCCTATGCGCTGGGCGTCGTGGTCGGCGCGCCGACCCTGGTCGCGCTGATGGCTGGCCGCCCGCCGCGTAGCGTGCTGATCTGGTTCATGCTGATGTTCGCCGCCTTCAACGCCCTGTCGGCGCTGGCGCCGAATTTCGCCATGATGATGGCCTCGCGCTTCATGGCCGGCCTGCCGCACGGCGCCTTCTTCGGCGTCGGCGCCGTGGTCGCGAGCCGCCTGGCCGATCCCGGCAAGGTCGCCGCCGCCCTGGCCACCATGTTCACCGGCCTGACCCTGGCCAACGTGCTGGGCGTGCCCTTCGGCACCTGGCTCGGCCACAACCTGAGCTGGCGCCTGGTGTTCCTGATCGTGGCCGCGATCGGCCTGGCAACCGCGCTCAGCCTGAAGCAGCTCGTGCCCTTCTTCGAGGCGACCCCGAGCGCAGGCCTGAGGAAGGACCTGAAGATCTTCCGCAAGCCGGGTCTGTGGCTGGCCCTGGGCATCACCTCGATCGGCACCGGCGGCTTCTTCGCCTGGTTCAGCTACATCGCGCCGCTGCTGACCGAGGTCTCGCACTTCGCGCCCGGCCAGATCCCACTGATCATGACGGTGGTGGGCGTGGGCATGACGGTCGGCGTGACCCTGGGGGGACGCCTGGCCGACCGCTTCGCGCCGCTGCGCGCGGTCGCCCTGCTGTTGACCAGCATGACGATCCTGCTCCTGCTCAACGGGCTGCTGGCCGATTCGCAGGCGGCCATGCTGGTGCTGGCCTTTGCCACCGGCGCCAACGCGCTGGCCCTCGGTCCGCCGATCCAGATGCTCCTGATCAGCCATTCGCGCGAAGCCGAGATGCTCGGCTCCTCGCTTGGCCAGTCGGGCTTCAATATCGGCAATGCCCTGGGCGCCTTCCTCGGCGGTATTCCGCTGACGCTGGGTTACTCCTACACCTCGCCGCAATGGGTGGCGGCCGGCCTGGCGATCGCCGGCGTGGCGCTGTCGCTGCTGATGCTGTCGGGCGGCCGCCCCCAGGCCGCCTTGCAACACCGCTAAACCGGAAGAAGCAGGCGAGGGATCGTCATCCCCTCGCCTGTCCCCCATCCCTTTCCATCAGCCTCGACACCAGCTCCACCGGCAGCGGAAACACGATCGTCGAGCTCTTGTCTCCCGCAATGGTCGACAGCGTCTGCAGGTAGCGCAGCTGCATCGCCCCTCCCTGCCGCGCCAGCACTTCGGCCGCCTGCATCAGTTTTTCCGACGCCTGTAGTTCGCCTTCGGCGTGGATCACCTTGGCGCGGCGCTCTCGCTCGGCCTCGGCCTGGCGCGCGATGGCGCGCACCATCGACTCGTCCAGGTCGACGTGCTTGATCTCGACGTTCGCCACCTTGATCCCCCAGGCATCGGTCTGGGCGTCGAGCACCTGCTGGATGTCGATGTTCAGGCGCTCGCGCTCGGCCAGCATGTCGTCGAGCTCGTGCTTGCCCAGCACCGAGCGCAGCGTGGTCTGGGCCAGCTGGCTGGTCGCCTCCATGAAGTTCGCGACCTGGATGATGGCGCGCTCGGGGTCGATCACCCGGAAGTAGAGCACGGCATTCACCTTTACCGAGACGTTGTCGCGCGAGATCACGTCCTGCTTGGGCACGTCCAGCACCACGGTGCGCAGGTCGACCCGCACCATCTGCTGCAGCACCGGGATCAGGAGGATCAGGCCCGGCCCCTTGACCGACCAGAAGCGGCCGAGCTGGAACACCACCCCGCGCTCGTACTCGCGCAGTATGCGCACCGACAGCGCAAACAGCAGCGCCAGCAGGATCAGCAGGAAGCCGGCGCCGAAACCCAGTTCGAACAGCATGTCAGTCTCCTAGCGCCCGTTGGCGGGCGTCCTGTCCGGCGCCCGCGCGTCGGGCGTTCCGGGTTCGAAAGGCACGACCTGCAGCACGCGCCCGCGCCGCCCCACCACCCGCACCCGCTGCCGGGCGGCAAGCGGGGTGTCGGTCGTCACGCGCCAGGTCTCGCCGCCGACGTTGGCCCAGCCCTCGCGCGTGGTAGCGCCCAGCATCTCCGCGATCTCTCCCTCGAGCTGCGCGGTGACGCCGGGCGCCGGCCGGCGCCGCGTGCGCAGCGCGACCTGGGCGGTGGCGCCGACCAGCAGCGCCGCCATCACGCCGACGCTGGCGACGAAGCCCAGCGGCATGCCGAAGCCCGGCGCCTCGCCGTCCATCAGCAGCAGCGCCCCGATGACGAAAGCCACCACGCCGCCCAGGCCGATCACGCCGAAACTGGGCAGGAAGGCCTCGGCCACCATGCAGGCCAGCCCGAAGCAGATCAGCGCCAGGCCCGAGTAATTGATCGGCAGGAGCTGCATGCCGTACAGCCCGAGCAGCAGGCAGATCGCGCCGACTACGCCCGGCAGCACCGCGCCGGGGCTCATGAATTCGAACAGCAGGCCGTACACGCCGACGGTGAGCAGGATCAGCGCCACGCTCGGGTTGGCGATCACGGCCAGCAGGCGCGTGCGCCAGTCCGGCGCGGCATCGACCACGCCGGCACCGGCCGCCTGCACGCGCCAATCGGCGTTGCGCACGCGCACCACGCGGCCATCGCTCAGGGCGAGTAACTGCGCCAGGTCGCGCGCGACGATGTCGACGACGCCGGCGGCGAGCGCGTCACCGGCCGACAGGCTGAGCGACTGGCGCACCGATTTCTCGGCCCACTCGGCGTTACGTCCGCGCAGTTGTGCGAGGCCGCGGATATACGCGGCGGCGTCGTTGATGGCCTTCGCTTCCATGGTCGAGGGCACCTTGTCCTTGCCGGCTTCGGGCGGACTGGGGCCGGCGGGGCTGACCTGCACGGGCGTGGCCGCGCCCAGGTTGGTGCCGGGCGCCATCGCCGCGATGTGGCAGGCATACAGGATGTAGGTGCCGGCGCTGGCCGCGCGTGCGCCGCTCGGAGCCACGTAGCAGGCCACCGGCAACGGTGCGGCGAGAATGGCGCGGATGGCGGTGCGCATGGCGGTGTCGAGTCCGCCCGGCGTATCGAGCTGGAGCACGACGAGCGTGCGGCCTTCGGCGGCGGCGCGCGCGATGCCGCGCTCGACATAATCGGCATAGGCGGGTCCAATCGGGCCGTCGATCGTCAGCAGGGCCACGGAGGGCGGACGTGCCGGCGCCTGCGCGCAGGCCGGCGCGGCCGCCAGCAGGCAGAGCAGGCACAGCAGTTGCAGGAACGTCGGCGACGAAGCCTTGCGACCAAGCACGATTCCTCCGCGCGGGGAGAAGGTCCCCAGCGCTTAGAACTGCTGGCCTCGGCCTTGGTTCCCGGGTTTCGTCCCCCCGGGACCAAGCTCTAGACCAGCAGCGGCCCGCCCATCGCCATGCGGGTCGCGATGGCTTCCTCACGGATCTCGTCGAGCATGTCTTCGTCGAGCACGAGGTCGAGCGCGCTGTCGCCGTGGGCCGGCAACTCGGACGGCGCCGCACCGAGGGGCGACGGCACCGGCGCGTACTGGTTGGCCAGCAACAGGGTGTCGAGCAGGGTCGAGGGCGGCATGTTGACCCAGGCGCGGCGCAGTTCGCCGATGGCGTCGGCGACCGGCGCCGGCACCGCCAGCTTCTTGAGCACCTCCAGGCCGACCACGTCCTCGCACAATTCTCCCCACTTCTCGGGGTCGTCCTCGAGCAGGCCGGGGAATTCGTCGGCGCGCGAGAGCAGGTAGAAGCCGCCGACCTCGTGGATGATGCCGGCGAACAGGGCCGTGTCCGGGTTGACGAAGGTGACATGGCGCGCCAGCGACTGGGCCAGCGCCGCGACGTGCACCGTGTGCTCCCACAACTGCTCGGCCTTGGCGCGCAGTTGCGGATCCTTGATGCGGCTGCCGAACTGGCGCACCACCAGGCTCGCGACCAGTGCCTGCAGGCGGCGGTAGCCGATCCGGATCACGGCCGCGCGCACGTTGGTGACCTGCGGGCCGCTACCGCCAAAGGCGGCCGAATTGGCCAGCGCCACGGTGCGCGCCGCCAGCTGCGGCTCGGCCAGCACCAGGCGGATCGCTTCATCGAGCGGGCAGTCGGGATCGTCGAGCGCCTGCTGCAGGCGCAGCACGGCGTTGACGCTGGTGGGAAAGGTGATCTCACCGCGGGCCGCCTGGGCCACGATGTATCCAAAGGCTTCGAGTTTGTTCACCTGAAAATTATACCCGGCGCCGCGCGCGGCCAGCCGTTCGGGGCCTTCATGCAGGCTGAATAGTCGCGTGTGGTGGCACGACACCAACGGAAAGCGGCGGCGATACGCAGCGACAAAAAAGAGCGCGCGGCCGTCCAGCGACAGCCGCGCGCGCAGTTGACTTGCGGCCGTAGTGGCCGCGCGCATGCTTACTTGACCTTGATCGCGCTCTTCACGCTGGTCACGCCTTCGACTTCCTTGGCCACCTTCACGGCCTTGTCGGCCTCGGCCTTCGAATCGACGAAGCCGCTCAGCATCACCACGCCCTTCTCGGTCTCGACGTGGATCGCCATCGATTTCAGGTCCGGCTCCTTGAAGATGCTGGCCTTTACCTTGGTGGTGATGGCGGTGTCGGAAGCAGCCACCGCGGTGCCGCGGGTAGCGTCGCGGGTCTTGTCGGCGGCCTTGTCGGTCGCGCGGTCGGTCCCCTCGGCCACGTTGGACGCGGTGGCGCGGGTCTTGTCGCCGGCAGTGTCCAGCGCCTTGTCGGTCTTGTCGGCAGCGGTCGACGCAGCCTGGCGGGTCTTGTCGCCGGCGGTCTGCATCGCCTCCTTGGTGTTTTCCTTGGCGCTCGCGGCCGCCTGGCGGGTTTTCTCGCCGGCGTTCTCGACCGCGCTCTCGGTCTTCTGGGCGATGGTCGAACCGGCCGCGCGCAGGCGCTCGCCGGCGCCCTCCAGGCCGGTCTTCTCGGCCACGGTCGAGGCAGCCTGCTTGGTCTTGTCGACGGCGGTCGAGGCCACTTCCTTGGTCTTCTCGGCAGCGGTCGCGGCAACAGCCTTGGTCTTGTCGACGGCGGTCGAGGCCACTTCCTTGGTCTTCTCGGCAGCGGTCGCGGCAACAGCCTTGGTCTTGTCGGCGGCGGTGGCTGCAGCGTCCTTGGTCTTGTCGGCGGCGCGCTCGGTCGCGTTCTCGGCGCGGCCGGCCATCGTGGTCACGTTGCCCTTGCTGTCGACCAGGCAGCCGGTATTCGCATTGCCGGTGGCCTGCTCGCACTTGGCGACGGCGGCGGCCTTGGCGGGATCCTTGGTGTCGGTGCTGGCGATCAGGCCGGCGCTGCCGCTGGCGCCGGTGGCGCTGCTGCCACTATCGCGCCCGGCCTTGGCGTCGGCCAGCGCGGCGGTGCGCACCGACTTGGCGTTGTCCATGCAGCTGTCCTTCTCGGCGCCGCTCCTGGCGTCGCACCTGGCCTTGGCCACGTCGTACTCGGCCTCGGCGACCTTGCTGCGGGCCCTGGCCTTGCCTTCCGCGCTGTTGTTGTACTTGGCGATGGCCTGCGCCTCGGTACGCGCGCGGGAGGCCTTGGCCTCGGCCATGCAGATGTCCTTGTCGTTGCCGCTCTTGGCGTCGCACTTGGCGGTCGCGGCCTTGTATTCGGAAGCAGCCTTTTGAGTCACGTTGCGGTAGGTCGCCGGGTCGTGGTTCAGCGCGGCGGTCGGTGCGGCGGCAAAGCTGGCGCCGGCTACGGTGGCCAGCAGAGTTGCGAGCAACGTTTTCATGGCGATGTCCCTTGGATCGGTTGTTGTGATAACGCCATTAAACGCCGCACCCCTGCCATCATCTGTGCGTCAACGTACACTTGCCGAAAAAACCATACCTGCCTTGCGGGGGTTATGCGCAATGCAAGGCCGCCAAGGGATTCGCCAGGCGCGCCTAGGGTCTGTCTGACTGAACTTAATTGAGGATGGATGGTCGTAGGGCGATGAGCCGAACCGACCTTACCGAAAAGCAGTGGCGCCAGCTTGAGCCCCATCTGCCGTCGAACCCGCGTCACGGTCACGTCTATGTCGAGCACCGGCATGTGATCAATGGCATCCTATGGCGCCTGCGAACAGGCGCCCCCTGGCGCGACATCCCGTCGCGCTACGGTCCCTGGCAGACGTGCTATGACCGATTCGTCCGTTGGTCCAGGAATGGCACCTGGCAGCGCCTTCTCAAGGTCATGCAGGCTGCAGCCGACGAGGCTGGCCTGGTCGACTGGGATGGTGCTGCGCTCGATGCCACGCATATCAAGGCCCAGCGCAGTGCTGCCGGGGCGCGAAAGACGTTACCGGCAGCTGAAAAAAGGGGGCCGTAGCTGATGAGTGGCTGGGGCGTTCACGCGGCGGCATCACGAGCAAAATTCACTTATGCGTCGATGGCCACGGCTTGCCACTGTCCATCCTCGTCACCGCCGGCCAATGCAGCGACGCGGCCAATGTCGGGCAGGTACTTGACGCCATTTGTGTACCACGTGCCGGTCGAGGTCGCCCCAGGAAACGTCCCACTTCCGTGCGCGTAGACCGCGCTTACGGTGCTCGCCATTACCGGCAACAGATTCAGACACGAGGTATCCGGTGCATCTGCCCCGAGCGTCAGGATGCGCGCCAAAACCGCCTGCGGAAAGGAAGCCGAGGCGGTGCACCACCGCGCTTTGATGCACAGGCTTACAAAGGCCGAAATGTCGTCGAACGCGCCATCAACCGCCTGAAAGATTTCCGCGCCGTCGCAACCAGATACGAAAAACGCGGACACAACTATTTGGCTGCCGTGACTTTCGCAACAATGATCCTGTGGCTCCTATGAACTCAGTCGGACAGACCCTAGTCAGCGCGCAGCAGGCCCTCGCGCCAGAGCGGCGCCGCGTCCTTGAACGGGGCAGCCGCGTCGCCGAACCGGCCGGCGTCGCGCGCCAGCTCGACCCAGACCCGGGTGTCGTGTCCGCTGCGCGCAACCGGCTGGTCGTGCCGCACGGCTTCGAACCAGGCATGCACCCGGCCGTAGGCTTCCGGATTGCGGTGCCGGGTCCAGGCCAGGGCCGCCAGGTCGGCATAGGCTTCCTCGCGCCGCGCCTCGCGCATTGCTTTCGAGGCCGCCAGCAGTTCGCTGGTCGCCGCGGTTTCCTCGCCCACCTCGACGAAGCCGGCCGGCAGCACGTTCCAGGAGCCTTGCGCGTGGCGCCAGCAGTGCGCCACCTCGTGCGCCGCCATCGCCTCGATCAGCTCGCCCTGGCGCTCGGCCGGCACCCCGGCCAGCACGGTTTCGGCCTGCGGATTGCCGCGCAGGGTCAGCACCAGCTTGCAGCGCCCGCCGGCGTAGCCCATCGCCAGCGGCACGTCGTTGGGGCGTGCCTGCGGCTGGACGATAATGTCGATCGGCAATTTGAGGCTTTGGGAATAGGACAGGACCGGACCCGCCGCCTGCAGCCAGCGCTGCTCGAGGGCGGTCAGTTCGGCGGACTGGGCGGATGCGGCGGCGAACAGCGCGGCGGCGGCGAGATGCTTGGACATGGAAGATTTCCGGTAGTGGCGAAATGCTTTAAGGCAATTCTAGAACCGAGAATATCTTCCTAAACGGAAATATTTTTGTCCGTTTTCAAACCGGCAATATCAGCGCCCGTCGTTGCGGCGCCAACGCAACAGTGTCCGCCGCCGGCTGTGTCATTTTGAAGACACTGACCACCTGCGCCAGCATCGTCGCCTCGTCCTGCAGCGAACCGGCGGCCGCGCTGGCCTGCTCGACCAGGGCGGCATTCTGGCGCGTCGCCTCGTCCATGCGCCCGATCGCGGCATTGACCTGCTCGATGCCGGCGCTCTGCTCGGCGCTCGCCAGGCTGATCTCGGCCATGATGTCGGTGACGCGCTTCACGCTGGTGACGATCTCGTCCATCGTGCTGCCGGCGGCGTCGACCAGGCGTGCGCCGGCGTCGACGCGCTCCACCGAGCTCTGGATCAGCTCCTTGATCTGGTGGGCCGCCGCGGCCGAGCGCTGCGCCAGGTTGCGCACTTCGCCGGCGACCACCGCGAAGCCCCGTCCCTGCTCGCCCGCGCGGGCCGCTTCCACCGCCGCGTTGAGCGCGAGGATATTGGTCTGGAAGGCGATGCTGTCGATGACGCCGATGATGTCCGCGATCTGCTTCGAGGAATCGTTGATCGAAGCCATGGTCTCGACCACCTGGCCGACGACCGCGCCGCCGCGCAGCGCCACGCTGGAAGCCGACTCCGCCAGCGCATTCGCCTGGCGCGCGTTCTCGGCGTTCTGGCGCACGGTGCCGGTCAGTTCCTCCATCGAGGCGGCGGTGTCCATCAGGGTCTGGGCCTGGCGCTCGGTGCGCTGCGACAGGTCCTGGTTGCCGGCCGCGATCTCGGTCGAGGCATCGGCGATCGTCAGGGTGCCGGCGCGCACCTGGGACACGATCCCGACCAGGCTGTCGCGCATGCCCTTCATCGCGTACAGCAGGCTGGAGCGGTCGCCCGGCGCGGTATCGATCCGCACGTCCAGTTCGCCGGCGGCAATGCTGCCGGCGATGCGCACCGCGTAGTCCGGCTGGCCGCCGAGCTGGCGCAGCAGGCCGCGGCTGATGATCCAGGCGCCGAGCGCGCCGATGGCCACGGCGATCGTGCACAGCAGCGCCATCCAGGCGAAGAAGCTGCCCGACAGGGCGCGCGCGCCCTCGGCTGCGGTCTTGTTCAACTGTTCCTCGAGGTCGATCAGGCGGTTCACGCTGGCGAGCCAGGCAACGAAGGCCGGGCCGGCTTCCTGCGCCAGCAGGGTGCGCGCGCCCTCGAGGTCGCCGGCCAGGCGCAGTTCGCTCACCTTCGCGATCAGCGGCTGGGTCCTGTTTTCCTCGTCCTTGATCGCGGCCAGGGCGGCGCGTTCCTCGGGCAGGATGTCGCGGCGCTCGGCGAACAGCGCATCGAGCGCGGCGGCGGCGCGCTGGTAGTTGGCCGCCAGGCTGTGGATGTGCTCCAGCGCCGGCGCGGCGCCGGCGTTGTCGGGCGCCAGCACCACGTCGCGCAGGGCGATGGCGCGGTCGTGCACGCTGCCGCGGAAATTGATCGCATGGCGCTGCTTGACGTTGTTGACGTCGTTGATGTGGTTGAGCGTGGCGTCGATCTGGCCGACGCGGCTGACCGCGAGCGCGGTCAGCAGCATCATCAGCGCCAGCAAGGCGCCGAAGCCCAGCGCAAGGCGTGCGCCGATGGTGAGTCTGGAGGTGGACATGTTTCTGCTCGCTAGTGCATCCGGAGAAAACGCTCCGGTCGCTCATGCGGCAATTAATTGCCGCACGGAAATAAGCATGAATATAGCAGAAATTGTCGGATTTGATTGAAAATCTGCAAAACTCGGAATTCAGCAGGAAAAACCCATGAATTCGACAGATTTTTCCTGCCGCCTTTTCTTATCGCGCATCCGCCCCCGTCAGCGACGCAGCAGTGACAAACGCCGGGCGGATATCGTTCGGCACCGCCTTCATCTTGTCGAGCGCCTTCTGCACGTCCGGACGGATGACGACGTAGCGCGCCATCATCGATTTCGCACGGGTGTAGTCGCCGGTCGCCTCGATGGTCAGGAATTCGCGGTCGAGGTCGATCACGGCCTGCTTGATCTTCTTGAAGTCGACCGAGAAGGTGCCGTCGCCGTGCGAGACGAAGGCGCCCTTGTCCAGCAGGTAGTTGACCTGGATCGCCATGCCGCGCGCGTGCGAGTCGGTCAGGCCGAAGTGCAGCGTGCGGAAGCACGAGGCCAGGAAGGTGTTGTACAGCTTGCGCTCGGCAAGCTCGCCCTGCCCCAGCGTGTCCTTCAACTGGCCCTTCTCCATCATGTAGGCCAGCGCCCAGAGGCCCGTGACGTCGGCTTTCGCTTCCTCGATGGTCGAATACGTTTCCTTCAGGTCCTGGCGCGGCGTCGATTCCTTGCCGTCCCTGCGCGTCACGTGCGGGCCCAGGCCGTGGGTGATCTCGTGCGCGAGGATGTGGGTGAAGAAGGAATCGAAATCCAGGTCCTTCTGGTCCTCGGGACGCAGCACCAGTTTCATGATGGGCTTGAGGGTCGATTCGAACTTCGCTTCCTGGATGTTCTTGAGCATCACGCGCTTGGAGCCGCGCTCGCGGATGATGCGCTCGTCGTTCGGCAGGTTGTAGGCGGCGGTCTGCACGCCCATGTTGCCGTCGCCGGCGCCATAGACCTGGTTCACCACCACCATCGGCGCCATCGCCCCGACCTTCGGATTACGGTACTGCTTGTCGAGCGGCAGGTTGTCTTCCAGCTCCTGCATGTGCTTGCCGAAGAAGTTCAGCTTCTGCGTCTCCTTCGGATCGCGCACGCTCACGTAGGCCTCGAACGCGGCCTTGTAGCCGAACAGCTCGTCGTTATAGGTCTCGTACGGTCCGATCGTGATGTCGACCGGGCTGTCGAGGTCCATCCAGGCGAAGTCGGACGCCAGGTAGTCGTTCGACAGGAAGGCGTCGGCGCGCAATGTCAGGAATTTCTTCAGCGAGGCATTGTCGGTGTGGCTGGCGGCTTCGCGCAGCAGTTTCGCCAGCTTCTGCAGTTCCGGCTTGTATTCTTCCGAATACTTCACGCTGCGGAACTTGCCGTCCGGGCCGGTGCGGATCACGGTGAAATACCACTGGGCCGCTTCGCGTTCCTTCGCCGGCAGCGAGTTCATCCAGGCTTCCAGCGTTTCCTTGCGCGCGCCCGCCGGATAGAAATTCGCGCCATCGGGCTTGCGCGCCGGAATATTGATGCCGGCGTACTCGGCGGGCATGAAGGAGCGGTTGCCGTCGATGATGGACCACGGTCCCTTGTTCAGCCAGAAGTAATCCTGGCGCGCCTTGCCCAGCGGTGAGTTGTCTTTCTGCAGGGCGGCCCACAGGGCCTCGTTATGCGCCCAGCGCTGGCGCAGTTGCAGGGTATCGACGATCTTCGCCGCTTCGATCAGTTTCTGAATCGCGGCGCGGTCGCCTTTCGACAGCTTCGAGGTATCGGCGCGCAGCTCGACCGGCGCGAAGCGCCTGGCCATGGCGTTCAGTTCGGCGACGCTGGCCGCGCCGGGCTTGCTGCCGGGCGCGTCGGCTGCGACCACGGCGCCGGCCGCCACGGCCAGCACGATTGGAGCGAGAAGATGTTTCATGTGTCCCCTGGTTGGTTGGAATGCAACCGGGGAATTGTAATACCGTTAGGGAGTGGCGCGGGAAGACGTAGGGTGGGCACCCCGTGCCCACGCGTTACGGACGTCTCCTTGCACCGTTGGCGGCACCGACTTGCTCGCGACATAAATGGCGGACGAAACGATTGCGTACCGACGTGGCTGTTACCGTTTTTGCGGGCGACATTTCACCGCCGCGGGTGCAATCACACGCCCGTAACGCGTGGGCACCCCGTGTCCACCCTACGGAAGCAGCACGGCCCGGATCGGCGCAGGCCGGGAGGCCGACCGCACAGGTTCAGCGCACCGTCGCCAGCGCCGGCGCCTGCGTCCACCCGCCGCCGAGTGCGCGCGCCACGGCCACCGAGGCCAGCAGGCGCTGGGTGCGGATCTGCGCCGCCGCGCGGCTGGCCGCCAGCGCGCTGCGCTGGGCATCGGTCACGTCGAGGTAGGTCGACACGCCGCGCTCGAAGCGGGCCTGGGCCACCAACACGGCGCGCTGCGCCGCCTCCTGCGCCTGGGCCTGCACTTCGCCCTGCTTCTGGCGCTGCTGCACGTCCGACAGCGCGTCTTCCACTTCGCGCAAGGCGCCCAGGAGGCGGTTCTCGTGGTTCGCCAGCGCTTCCTCGTAGCGCGCCTTGGCCAACGCCAGGTTGGCGCGGTTGCGTCCACCGTCGAAGACCGGCAGCGACAGCGCCAGCGGCCCGATCGAAAACTGGCGCGCGCTGCCGCCCGCCAGGTCGCGCAGCGCTTCCGAGGCGTAGCCGAAGTTGCTGGTCAGGGTCAGCGAGGGATAGAACATGCCCTCGGCCACGCCCACCTGGGCATTCGCCGCCTTCAGGTTGGCCACGCTCGCGGCCAGGTCGGGGCGCTGGCCCAGCAGGCTTGCCGGCAGGCCGACCGGAATGCTGGGCGGCAGCGGCAAGGCCGGCTTGGCTTCGGGCGCGAGCAGCGGCACGCTCGGCGAAGCGCCGACCAGGGTCGCCAGCGCGTGCTCGACCGCGTTACGCTGGCGCTGCACTTCGTGCAGGTCGGCTTCGGCGTTGGCGCGTTCGATGCGCGTGCGCGACACGTCCAGCTCGTTCGACAGGCCGGCGTTGAAGCGCGCCTCGATCAGTTCCTGGGCTTCGCGGCGCGCCGCCAGTGCGTCGCGCAGGATCGCCTGTTCGGCATCCAGTCCGCGCAGCTGCCAGTAGCTCTGCGCCACCTGGCTCGACAGCATCAGCAGCACGGCGTCGCGGTCGTCCTGCGCCGCCAGCGCCTGGGCGTCGGCCGCTTCCACGACACGGCGCACGCGGCCCCAGATGTCGAGTTCATAGGAGAGCGCGGCGCCGACCGAGAAGTTGTTGCCTTCGATCGAGCGGCCGCCCAGCGCCAGGGCCTGCGAGGTCTCGGCCGAGGTGCGCGAGTTCGACACGCCGGCGTTCACCGACACGTTCGGCGCCTGGCCGGCGCGCACCACGCCGAGCTGGGCCTGGGCCTGCAGCAGGCGCTGGGCCGCGGCGCGGGCGCCCGGGCTGTCGCGCAGGGCGCGCTCTTCGAGGCCGTTCAGGGTGGCGTCGTCGAATACGGTCCACCAGGTCGCCGGCAGGCGCGCGCTATCCGATGGAGCCTGCGCGGCGTGACGGAAAGCGGCTTCCTGCGCGCCCTTCGGGGCCACGAAATCCGGACCGATCGTCGAGCAGCCGGAGACGACCAGCGCGGCCGCCATCGCAAGCGCCGCGCGGCGCGGAAGGGTCTTGGCAAAGGTATCGAACATCGTTTTTCTCTTCAATCGAATGGGGTTCAATGGCCACCGCCGCCGGCGCTGCCGGGCGACTTGACCTTGTCGGCGATCCAGACCACGGCGATGCACGAGATCAGGATCAGGCCGACGATCCAGAAGCCGTCGTTGTAGGCCATCACATAGGCCTCACGGCGTACGATGCGGTCGAGCGCGGCGATCGCCTGGTCGGCGGCGGTCGCAGGATCGATGCCGCGCGAGATGAAGGCCTGGGTCATCTGCTCCAGGCGCTCCTGGGTCGCCGGCGCGTAGCTCGATACCGCCTCGCCGATGCGCGCCGAGTGGAAGTGCTCGCGGTTGGTCAGCGAGGACGCCAGCAGCGCGATGCCGACCGAGCCGCCCAGGTTACGGGTCATGTTGAACAGGCTCGAGGCCGAAGGCATGTCCTTCGGCGCGATGCCCTGCATGGCGAAGTTCGACAATGTCAGCATCACGAAGGGCTGGCCGATGGCGCGGATGATCTGGGTCACCATCAACTGGTCGTAGCCGGTGCTCGCGTCCATGTAGGCGTTCATCAGGCAGGAACCGCCGAACAGGAGCAGGCCGAAACTGCACATGATGCGATTGTCGACTTTCGAGGACAGGGCCGCCGCGAACGGCATCACGATCAATTGCGGCAGGCCGACCCATGCGATGACTTCACCGATCTGCATCGGCGTGTAGCCGGCGATCTGCCCGAGATACAAGGGCAGCAGGTAGGAAGAACCGTACAGCCCCATGCCGATCACCGCCGACAACGCGGTCGCGACCAGGAAATTGCGCTGGCCGTAAAGGCGCAGGTTGACGAAGGACTGCTGGCGGATGAAGCTGTTGGCGATCCAGCCGAGGATGCCGACCAGGGCCAGCGCCGCGAAGGCGACGATGAACTGCGACTCGAACCAGTCCTTCGAATTGCCTTCTTCCAGGAAGATGGTCAGGCAGCCCAGGCCCATGGCCATCAGGAAGATGCCGAGCCAGTCGGCATGGACGAGCTGGCCGACCTGCATCTTTTCCTTGTCCAGGCCGTAGACCATGCCGGCGATGAGCAGCACGCCCGGCACCCAGTTGATGTAGAAGATCGAGGGCCAGCCGTACAGCTCGGACAAGTAGCCGCCCAGGGTTGGGCCCATCGCCGGGGCGAGCGTGGCGGTCAGGCCGAAGATCGCCATGCCGACCGCGCGCTTGGAGCTCGGCAGGCGCGTCATCACCAGGGTCATCGCCATCGGGATCAGGGCGCCGCCGGTGAAGCCCTGCAGCATGCGGAACACGATCATGCTTTCCAGGTTCCAGGCCGCCCCGCACAGGGTCGAGAAGACCAGGAACAGCGAGGTGGTGCCGATCATGTAGTTGCGCACCCCGAAGGCGCGCGCGAACAGCGCCGTCATCGGGATCACGACGATCTCGGCGCACAGGTAGGCGGTGGAAATCCAGGAGCCCTCTTCCTGGGTCGCCGACAGCGTGCCCAGGATGTCGCGCAGCGACGAGTTGGTGATCTGGATGTCGAGCACCGCCATGAAGGCGCCGAGCATGCCGGCGGCGACCGCGAGCCAGGTGCGCAGGTCGACGCGCGCGCCGGCGGCCGGCGCGCCCGGGAAGGCGGCGGGCGCGGCCTTGGTCGTAGTGCTCATGGTGGTCCTTGGCTAAGGTGTTGGCTCAGGCCTTACTTGGCGGAGGCAGTACGGGTCGGCTCGGCCTTCTGGCGCAGGTCGATCTCGGCGACCACCGACATGCCCGGCACCAGGCGGCCCGCCAGGCGCTGCTGGTCCTTCTGGTCCAGGGTGATCTTCACCGGCACGCGCTGCACGATCTTGGTGAAGTTGCCGGTCGCGTTATCGGCCGGCAGCAGCGCGAACTGGTTACCCGAGGCCGGCGAGAAGCTGTCCACGCGGCCGACCAGGTGCTCGTCGGGCAGCGCATCGACCGCCAGTTCCACTTCCTGGCCAGGCTTCAGGCCTGCCAGCTGGGTTTCCTTGAAGTTGGCGGTGACCCATACCTTGTCCTCGACCACGGCGACCAGTTGCTGGCCCGGCTGCACGCGTGCGCCCACTTCGACGCTGCGGCGGCCGATGCGGCCATCGACCGGCGCGAGGATGCGGCTGTAGCCGAGCTGCTGCTTCGCGTCCTTCAGCTGGGCCTGCAGCACCTTGATCTGGGCGTTCAGCACGTCGCGCGCCGAGCTGGCAGCGGCGATCTGGGCCTTGGCGGCGTTGGCGGTGTCGCGGCGCGCGGCGACGTCGGCGGTGGCGGCGGCCTTCGCGGCGTTGGCGGCGTCGACCTCGGCCTTCGAGACGGCCTTCATCTGCGTGTTGTAGAGCTGGCCGAAGCGCTCGGCGTCCTGGCGCGCGCGCACCAGCAGGGCCTGCGACTGGCCGACCTGGGCGGCAGCCGCCTCGGCCTGGGCGCGCACCTGGGCCACCTGGGCATCGGCCTGCAGCACCTGCTGCCTGGCGCTGGCGATCTGTGCCTCGATCTGCTCGACGCGCACGTGCTGGTCCGCCGGGTCGAGTTCGGCGATCGGGTCGCCGGCCTTGACGTGCTGGTTGTCTTCGACCAGCACGCGGGTGACGACGCCGGCGATGCGCGAGGACACCGGGTGCACGTGACCGGCAACATACGCATTCTCGGTCTCGACGAAGTTATGACTGCGGTACCACATGCGGCCACCGGCAACAAGCGCGGCAAGGGCGATCAGCGCGACCACGGTCAGCACGCGCTTGTTGGGCGGCGTCTTGCCGGCCGCGGCGGGAGCAACTGCGGGTGCAGCGGGAGCGGCGGATGGAACGGCGCCGAGCGGCGCTTGCGCGGCCGAAGTCTGCGGTTGGGACATGAAGGCAACTCCGAAAAAGGAATAAGGGTTGTCCTACATTATTCGGCATCCTCCTCAGTTCGTCAAGAAATGAAACGATTGCATTTCATTTGTTGGTGATTTACAGTGGCGGCATGAGCAAACCATCGCAAGGGAGTATCCCCACCTGTGCGCGCGGCGCCGGACGGCCGAAGGCCAGCGACGTCGAAGCGCGGACCCAGGACCTGATCGACACCGCCGCCACGCTGTTCCTGGCCAACGGCTACACCCGCACCAGCCTCGAAGCCATCGCCCGCGCCGCCCGTGTTGCGGTCCGCACCATCTACGTCAAGTTCGGCGGCAAGGCCGGCCTGCTCAATGCAGTGCTGCTGTCGCGCCGTGACCAGTTCTTCCGCATGCGCGACATGGACAAGGACATGCGGCCATTGCGCGACGTGGTCGGCGACTTCGCCCACCAGTTCTTCGACTTGCTTTGCAAGGAGCAATTAATTGCGATGCAGCGCGTGGTGATTGCCGAGGCCCCGGGCAACCCCGAGCTGGCCGACACCTTCTACAGCGCCGGCCCGCGCCTGACGCGCGAGATGCTCGACCGTTTCTTCACCCGCCCGGACGTGCACGCCCAGTTGCGCGAAGACCTTCCCTTCGGTCAGTTGCCGGCCATCCTCACCAGCACCATCGCCGGCGACAGCGTGCAGCGTTTCGTGTTTCCGAACGCCCAACCCGAGCCTGCCGAAGCCCACCGCCAGCTCGATGAACGGCTGGAACTGTTCTTCCGCAGCGTCTTGCGATAGTGGAATACTGCTGAGCAAATGTGCGTCAACGTACCGACCTGGTGCGGACCTTGTGCGAACCTGACTGCCTTATCAAGGAGGATGTCATGGATCTCAACAAGAACATCACAGCGTTGAATCGCGGGGAGGCGGCATGAGCAAGACCTCCCGTTACGAATGGCGCGACCAGCAGGCCGCGCTGCATGAGCGCATGAAGGGGTTCCTGCAGAACCCGGGCAACGAACAGCTGGAAGCAGTCGTCGCGGAAATGCGCGCCTACGCCGCCGCCGCCAAGGCGGGCCACATCGAAATCCCGCAGACCTGGACTGCTTACAGTTGAGCTGACTGAAGCAGCGTTATGACGCGATGCCGCCCGGCGTGAGTTGGGCGGCATTTTGTTTTTGGGCTGCGCCGTTTGAATCAAGGAATGTGCTCGGCGTCGGGAGGCGGAACGACCCAGCGGTGCATGCGTTCCTCGTAGACAGACACCGTCGGGACCGGAAAGCCGGGATCGGCGAATGCGCCGACCGGGATGATGACGTACTCCTCCAGTCCCTCGGCTTCGTAATACACCGTGGCGCCGCAGAAACAGCTGGGGTCAGGTCTGACAATCAGACACGGACTCTGCTTTTGTCTTGACTGACCGATGGTGATCCAAGGAAGAGCTCGTGTCCGAATGTCAGACCTGACCCTCGCTGTCATGGTGATCCAAGGAAGAGCTCGTGTCCGAATGTCAGACCTGACCCTCGCTGTCTGTGGTGATCCAAGGAAGAGCTCGTGTCCGAATGTCAGACCTGACCCTCGCTGTCTGCTGTCCTGACCCTCGCTGTCTGCTGTCCTCGCTGTCTGACCCTCTGCTATCCGGTCGTTGCCCTGCGAACTGGCCCGACGGCACTGTTCCATCTTGCAAAGCGTCTCGAAATGCTTGCGGCACCGCTTGGCCCCGCTGGCAGAGGCCGGTATTGTCCTGCAACGAATATTTGCATCCAGGACCAGAAATGCAAACAAACCACGGGAAGAAGGAAAAATTGCCGAATCCGCCAACGGCGCGCACGGTTGACGACGTTAATTATTATCTAACTTTGTTTCCGGTATCATGAATCACGAATTCATCAATTTCAACCATCCAGATCTCGGCGGAGGGAATGCGCATGACTACGCAGGCACGACAGTTCGCCAGGCTCGACGTGGAGAACCAGGAAGACATCGCGGCAGCGGAACTCGCGCTCGTCCGCCAGGAACTGGAAGAGCGCCTCGCCTTCCTGCTCTCCGATAGCGGTCCGCCATCGGACCCGCTGGCTGCGGCCATGCGCGCCGCCGCGCTGGGCGCGGGCAAGCGCATGCGCCCCCTGCTGCTGATGCTCGTCGCGCGCGACCTCGGCTGCGATTCGCCGGCGCTGACCGACGTCGCCTGCGCCGTCGAGCTGGTGCACGCCGCCTCCCTCGTCCTCGACGACCTGCCCTGCATGGACGACGCCCGCCTGCGCCGCGGCCAGCCGACCACCCACGTGCAGTTCGGCGAAGACGTCGCCATCCTGGCTTCGATCGCCCTGCTCAGCCGCGCCTTCGGCATCCTTGGCGCGGCCCAGGACGTTCCGCCCGCCGTGCGCGCGCGCCTGGTGGCGCGGCTGTCGGAAACGGTCGGCGCGCAGGGACTGGTGCGCGGCCAGTTCCTCGACCTGCGCGGCGGCGCCCGCACGGCCGAGGAAATCGCCGCCACCAACGAACTGAAAACCGGCGTGCTGCTCGGCGCCGCGGTCGACATGGCGGCCATCATTGCCGAAACTGACGATTGCGTGGCGCAGGCGCTGCGCGACTTCGCCTTCGCCGCCGGCCAGGCCTTCCAGATCCGCGACGACTTCCAGGACGGACCGGGCATGGATTCCGCCGTCACCGGCAAGGACACCGGCAAGGACGTCGGCAAGGCCACCTTCATCAACACGCTCGGCTTCGAGGAAGCCCGGCGGCGCCTGCTGGACCACCTGCACGAGGCGGACCGCTGCCTGACCGACGCCATCGGCAGCAAGCAGGGCACGCGGCGCTTCGTCGGCAGCCTGTTCGGCCAGGGCGCGGGCGCGCGCTTCGCCGCGCGGCAGCCCGGCTACGCCATCCGCCATTGAACCCGCGGCCGCACCGATAAAGGATCCTTTCGATGGCCCACTTCGGCGTGGTCGCACCGGCGTTCTACAGCCACTACAACGCGATGGCGGCGCTCGGCGCCGAGCTGGTTGCGCGCGGCCACCGCGTCACCTTCCTGCACCAGATCGATGCCGGCGCCTACCTGGCTTCGCTGAAGGAACTGCCGCTGGGCTTTCATGCGCTCGGCCCGAACAGCCATCCGGCCGGTTCGCTGGCCGGCATGGTCCGGCGCGCCGCCAGTCCCGGCGGCCCGTTCGGCCTGCGTCGCGTGATCCAGGACATGGCGCGCACCACCGACATGCTGTGCCGCGAGCTGCCGCCCGCCATCGAGGCCCTCGGCATCGACGCCCTGCTGTGCGACCAGATGGAGGCGGCCGGCGGCCTGGTGGCCGAGGGCCTGGGCCTGCCCTTCGCCTCGGTCGCCAACGCACTCCCTGTGAACCGCGAGCCCGGCATCCCGCTGCCGGTGATGCCCTTCGCCTATGAAGACAGCGAGCGCGCGCGCCACCTCTACCAGGGCAGCGCGCGCGTCTACGACTGGCTGATGTCGCCGCACGCCGAGGTCATCGGGGCGCATGCGCGCCGCTTCGGGCTCGGCGCGCGGCGCGCCCTGCACGACTGCCTGTCGCCGCTGGCCCAGGTCAGCCAGACCACCGCGTCCTTCGAGTTCCCGCGCCGCGCATTGCCGCCGCATTTCCACCATGTCGGCCCGCTGCGTTTTTCCCGCGGCGCCGGCAAGGCGGGCACGCATGCGCCGCGCGGCATGCCGCCGGCGGCAGGCGACCGCCCCTTCGTCTTCGCCTCGCTAGGCACCCTGCAGGGCGGGCGTTACGGGCTGTTCAGGCGCATCGTGCGCGCCTGCCGCCGGCTCGACGTGCAGTTGCTGGTAGCCCATTGCGGCGGCCTGGATGCGCGCCAGGAACAGGCCCTGGTCCATGCCGGCGCCGACTGGGTCTGCGCCTTCGCGCCGCAGCAGGAGGCGCTGGCGCGCGCCGACGCCGTGGTCTCGCACGCCGGCTCGAATACGGTCATGGATGCGATCGCCGCGCGCACGCCCATCCTCGGCCTGCCGATCGCCTTCGACCAGCCCGGCGCGGCGGCGCGCATCCGCCACACCGGCATAGGCCTGACGATCTCGCCGCATTTCGCCAGCACGGCCCGGATTGCCCGGGAATTGCGTCGCCTGCTGGACGAGCCCGGTTTTGCGCAGCGCATGGCGCCGCTGGCCGAGGACCTGGCGCGGGCCGGCGGCACGCCGCGCGCCGCCGACATCATCGAAGACGCGCTGGGCCTGGCACGCCCGGCCCAGCACGAGGACGCGCCCGCGGGCGTGGCCAGCCTTGGATAAACCGGGCGCAGTCGATAGCGATCCCGCCTGGGACCTGATCCTGGTCGGCGGCGGCCTGGCCAACGGCCTGATCGCCTGGCGCCTGCACACGACCTGTCCATCCCTGCGCATCCTGCTGCTGGAAGCGGCCAGCCGGATCGGCGGCAACCACACCTGGTCCTTCCACGACGGCGACCTCAGCAGCGAGCAGCGCCAGTGGCTCGCGCCCATCATCTCCGCGCGCTGGCCGCGCTACGACGTGGTCTTCCCCGACTTCGCGCGTACCCTCGACAGCGGCTACGCCAGCGTCACCTCGACCGACTTCGCGCGCGTCATCGAAGGGGCGCTCGGCCCCGCGCTGCGCGTGAACGCCCGCATCGAAACGCTCAGCCCGACCACGGTGACGCTGGCCGACGGAGCAGTCCTGCGCGCGCGCGCCGTGATCGACGGCCGCGGCGTGCGGGCGACCAGCCGCCTGGCGCTCGGCTACCAGACCTTCCTCGGCCAGGAGCTGCGCCTGGCCGCGCCGCACAGCCTGACCGCCCCGATCATCATGGACGCCAGTGTCGAACAACAAGGCGGCTACCGCTTCGTCTACGTGCTGCCCTTCGATGCGCATACCCTGCTGATCGAGGACACGCACTACGTCGACAGCGGCGCCTGGGAACCGGAGCGCCTGCGCGCGAACATCACGCAGTACGCGCAGGCGCGCGGCTGGCAGGTCGCCGAACTGCTGCGCGAGGAACACGGCTCGCTGCCCATCGTGCTGGCCGGCGACTTCGACGAGTACTGGGCCGACCTGGCAGGCCAGCCCTGCGCCGGCCTGCGCGCCGGCCTGTTCCACTCGACCACCGGCTATTCGCTGCCGCACGCGGTGCGGCTGGCCGAACGCATCGCCGGCTTTTCCGATTTCAGCGCGCCGCGCCTGTTCGCCGCCATCCGCGACGAAGCGAGCAAAGAATGGCGCCAGCAGCGCTTCTTCCGCCTGCTCAACCGCATGCTGTTCCTGGCCGGCAGCCCGGATAAACGCTGGCGCGTGATGCAGCGCTTCTACCGCCTGCCGTCCGGCTTGATCGAGCACTTCTACGCCGGGCGCCTGAGCCTGGGCGACAAGGCGCGCCTGCTCACCGGCAAACCACCCGTTCCTTTGCTGGCCGCCTTCTCGGCTGCCTGCAAGATCCACCCCCGTCAGATCAGGAAATCCGAATGAACGAACGCAAAACCGCCGTGGTCGTCGGCGCCGGATTCGGCGGCCTGGCCCTGGCCATCCGCCTGCAGGCCAGCGGCATGCAGACCACCCTGCTGGAAAAGCGCGACAAGCCGGGCGGCCGCGCCTACGTCTACGAGGACCAGGGCTTCGTGTTCGACGCCGGCCCGACCGTGATCACTGATCCGTCCTGCATCGAGGAACTGTTCGCGGCGGCCGGCAAGCGCATGCAGGACTACGTCGAGATGCTGCCGGTCGCGCCCTTCTACCGCCTGTGCTGGGAGGACGGCAGCCACTTCGACTACCTGAACGACCAGGACGCGCTCGACCGCCAGATCCACGCGCGCAACCCGGCCGATGTCGAAGGTTACAAACGCTTCCTGGCCTATTCGAAGGCCGTGTTCGAGGAAGGGTACATCAAGCTCGGCGCCGTGCCTTTTCTCTCCTTCCGCGACATGATCCAGGCCGGGCCGCAACTGGCGCGCCTGCAGGCCTGGCGCAGCGTCTACGGCATGGTCTCGCGCTTCATCCAGGACGAGCACCTGCGCCAGGCCTTTTCCTTCCACTCGCTGCTGGTGGGCGGCAACCCCTTCGCCACGTCGTCGATCTATACGCTGATCCACGCGCTGGAACGGCGCTGGGGCGTGTGGTTCCCGCGCGGCGGCACGGGCGCGCTGGTCAAGGCCCTGGTAAAACTGTTCGAGGACATCGGCGGCACGCTGGAACTGAATGCGCCGGTGGCGCGCATCGAGACGCAGGGCGGGCGCGCCAGCGGCGTGCGCCTGGAAGACGGACGCCTGTTCGCGGCCGACGCGGTGGCCTCGAACGCCGACGTGGTGCACACCTATGCCAAGCTGCTGGGGCACGATGCGCACGGCGTGGCCGAGGCCCAGGCGCTGCGCAAGAAGCGTTTCAGCAATTCGCTGTTCGTGCTCTACTTCGGGCTCGACCATCACCACGCGCAGTTGCAGCACCACACGGTCTGCTTCGGCCCGCGCTACCGCGAACTGATCAAGGACATCTTCAACGGCGAGACCCTGGCCGAGGATTTTTCGCTCTACCTGCACGCGCCCTGCGTCACCGACCCGTCGCTGGCCCCGCCCGGCTGCGGCAGCCACTATGTGCTGGCGCCCGTGCCCCACCTGGGCAATGCGCCGATCGACTGGGAGGTCGAAGGTCCGCTCTACCGCGACCGCATCTTCCAATACCTGGAACAGCGCTACATGCCCGGCCTGCGCAGCCAGCTCGTCACCAGCCGCATCTTCACGCCGCTGGACTTCCGCGACCAGCTCAACGCCCACCACGGCTCGGCCTTCTCGCTCGAGCCGATCCTCACGCAAAGCGCCTGGTTCCGCCCGCACAACCGCGACAGCGCACTGGCCAACCTCTACCTGGTCGGCGCCGGCACCCATCCGGGCGCAGGCGTGCCCGGCGTGATCGGTTCGGCCAAGGCGACCGCTGGCCTGATGCTCGGGGAGGTGCCGGCATGAGCGAAGCATTGATGCAGCATGCCACCCAAACGATCGAGGTCGGCTCGAAAAGCTTCGCCGCGGCGGCCAGGCTATTCGACCCCGATACGCGCCGCGGCGTGCTGATGCTCTACGCCTGGTGCCGCCACTGCGACGACGTGGTCGACGGCCAGGAACTGGGCTTTGCCGCCGCGCCCAGCGGACACGACGCCGAGCGCGAACTGGCGCGGCTGCGCGAACAGACGCGCCGCGCCTACGCGGGCGAGACCATGCGCGATCCGGCTTTCGCCGCCTTCCAGGAGGTGGCCCTGAAGCACGCCATCGAGCCGCGCCATGCCTACGACCACTTGGCCGGCTTCGCCATGGACGTCGAGGGAGCGCGCTACGAGACCATCGAGGACACCCTGCGCTACTGCTACCACGTGGCCGGCGTGGTCGGGCTGATGATGGCCGCCATCATGGGCGCGCGCGACCCGCAGGTGCTGGACCGCGCCTGCGACCTCGGCCTGGCTTTCCAGCTCACGAACATCGCGCGCGACATCGTCGACGATGCGCGCATCGGGCGCTGCTACCTGCCGGCGAGCTGGCTGGTTGACGCCGGCATTCCGCCGGAGGAAGTCGCGCTGCCGCGGCACCGCCCGGCGCTGGCGAAAGTGGCCGCGCGCCTGGTCGACCACGCCGAGCCCTACTACGATTCGGCGGCGCTCGGCCTGTCCGCCCTGCCCTTGCGCTCGGCCTGGGCGATCGCCAGCGCGCGCCTGGTCTACCGGCAGATCGGCATCGAAGTGAAACGGCGCGGCGCCCACGCCTGGGACGAACGCGCGGGCACCACCAAGCTCGCCAAGCTGTGGCTGCTGCTGCGCGGCGGGATGGATGCCTTGGCTTCGCGGCTCAGTTCGCAGACTCTGGCGAGGACGGCGACGCGTCCGGCAAGCTTGTGGCAGCGCCCCGGCGGCGGCGCAGGCGGCCCCCATGGCGTGCCTGTAACTGCTGCCTGAGCGTCTCGACCGGCGGCGCGTAGAGGAAGCCGAAGGAGACCGCGCCGTCCTTGCCATCCACCGCGTGGTGCATGCGGTGGGCCTGGTACAAGCGCTTGAGGTAGCCGCGCTTGGGCACGTAATGGAAGGGCCAGCGCCGGTGCACCAGGCCGTCGTGGGCGACGAAGTACAGGAAGCCGTAGGCGGTCATGCCGGCGCCTATCCACTCGAGCGGATGGTGGCCGCGGCTGCCGGCGTAGATCAGGGCGATGGCGACGCCCGCGAAGACCACCGCGTACAGGTCGTTCTTCTCGAACCAGCCGGTGCGCGGCGCGTGGTGCGACTTGTGCCAGCCCCAGCCGAAGCCATGCATGACGTACTTGTGCGCGACGATGGAAAAGATTTCCATGGCCACGACGGTGAGCACGACGATGAGCGTATTGAGCAGCATGTGAGGATTCGACACCTGGAGCCGGAATGGCTCAAGCCTACCATGGGGCGTGGCGCGCACGGCTGGGGATCGCCACGCTTCCTTCTACAAACTCATGATTAAAGGATGACCCATGTTTTTCAGGACAGTTCTCGGTTGCACCCTCTTCTCCGGGCTGGTGGCGGCCGCCGGGGCGGCATCAGGCGCCACGGTCGAAGTGCGGGTGTCGGGCGTGATCGGAAACAAGGGCAAGGTCAATGTCGCGGTCTGCGACAGGGAGCGCTTCCTGAAGCAGTGCAGCCACAGCGGGTCGGCGCCGGCGAAGGCGGGCGAGACGGTCGTCACCCTGAAGGACGTGCCGCCCGGCACCTGGGCCGTGCTGGCCTACCAGGACGAGAACGAGAACAATGAGCTCGACCGCAACTTCATCGGCATTCCCAGCGAGAACTACGGCTTCAGCCGCGACGCCCGCGGCAAGTTCGGCCCGCCGGGTTTCGATGAGGCGGCGATCGAGGTGCGGGGCGAGCTGACGGTGGCGCCGGTGAAGCTGAAATAAGGCGGCGGCGGTTTGCGGCAAGATCGTCGCGCCCGGCGTTGGAGACAGAAACGATCACACGCTCTACGCCCCGTCGATCACCCGCATCAGGAAGTGCACCTTGCGCGGCGCCCGGTGCCGCTCATGGATCTCGCGCGTCAGCACCTCGACCCGGCGCGGCTGCAGCGCCAGCTGGCGCACGTCGATCGGCGCGCCGGCAGCCAGGTTGCCGGCGAACTGGGCCGCCAGTTGCTGGGACACAGTCCCGGTCAGCGTGACCGGCACGCCGTGCAGCGTCGTCTTCAGCTCGAAGCTGCGCGACTCCGGCAGGACGAAAACCGTTCCGACATACTCTTTGCCGTGCTCTTCCATGTCTGTCTCCTTCGACACGCACTGCGCTGTTGAGCTGCGTTGGCGAGCCTGCACTCCTCTGCTCGCCCCCACATGATAGCAAGCCGGCGGCGCAGCACAACATCCGCGGCTGCGCATCCGCGACTGCGGCCGTGCAGACGGGCTGCTGTACGAATTGGCTGGCGCGCCGCGGCCCAGCGCCTAGAATGACTGGTACGCCGCGACCTCCGTGGCGGATGGCGCGGCTCCCAGCTTTCGTGGAGGAGTAGCCATGTTGCGCAAACTGATCGCCGAGTTCATCGGCACCTTCTGGCTCGTGCTCGGCGGCTGCGGCAGCGCCGTGCTGGCCGCCGCTTTCCCCGAGGTCGGCATCGGCCTGACCGGGGTCTCGCTGGCCTTCGGACTCAGCGTGCTGACCGCCGCCTATTCGCTCGGCCCGATCTCGGGCGGGCACTTCAATCCGGCGGTCACGCTCGGACTCTGGGCAGGCGGACGCTTCCCCGCCAAACAGATCGGGCCCTACATGCTGATCCAGGTCGCCGGCGCCATCGCCGCCGCGGGCGTGCTGTACGCGATCGCCAGCGGCAAGCCCGGCTTCGACGCGGCCGCCGGCTTCGCCGCCAACGGCTATGGCGAGCACTCGCCAGGCAAGTATGCGCTCGGTTCGGCCCTGATCTGCGAGGTGGTGATGACCTTCATGTTCGTCCTGGTCATCCTTGGCGCTACCCATACGCGCGCGCCGATCGGCTTCGCGGGCCTGGCCATCGGCCTGGCGCTGACCCTGGTCCACCTGGTCAGCATCCCGGTGACCAACACCTCGGTCAACCCGGCGCGCAGCACCGGCCCGGCCCTGTTCGCCGGCGCCTGGGCGCTCGGGCAGCTATGGCTGTTCTGGCTGGCGCCGCTCCTGGGTGGCACCCTGGCCGGGGTCCTGTACCGGACCGTCCTCGAACGCGAATCGGCCGAGCCCGCTGTGACGGGCGAGCGCAGGGGCATGCGCGGCGAGCGCAGGAGCGGGCTGGTGACGGCGCACCGTTGATCGGACGGATGTAATGCAACGCGTCCAGTAGGGTGGGCACGCTGTTCAGCACAGAGACATAGGTAACACTTGTCTAGAGACATAGGTAACACCTTTTATGATCATTGCACAGCTAACAAGTGGAGTGTGCGATGCCTTGGAAGGAAAGTTCCCGTATGTCCTCTCGTCTTGAATTTGCCATGCTGGCGGATGCGTCTGACAGCAACATGACAGCGCTTTGCCAGTCTTTCGGCGTCAGCCGAAAGACTGGCTACAAGTGGCTCGATTTGTATCGGAAGCACGGCCCGGAAGGGCTGCAAGAGCGCTCACGCCGTCCTCTGTCGTCGCCCAAGCGATGCGGTGCCGAGTTGGAGGCGGCAGTGCTGGCCCTGCACGACAAGTATCCCTGCTGGGGTGCCCGCAAGCTCAAAGCACTGCTCCCCGAGACCGCGGGCAAACCGCATCCAAACACCATTGCTGCCATTTTGAGACGGCATGGGCGCCAACTAGTGCCTCATGTCAGCCAGACCAAGCCTGCCAAGGGACGCTTCGAACACGAGGAACCGAACAGCTTGTGGCAGATGGATTTCAAAGGCCATTTTGCCTTGACCAATGCAGCGGCCGGCCGCTGCCATCCGTTGACAGTACTGGATGATCACTCCCGCTTTTCGCTGTGTCTGGCTGCGTGCTCGGGCGAAGACGGCCCGCAGGCAAAGGCTGTGCTTACAAGGACGTTTCAAAAATATGGACTGCCGCAGCGCATTACCTGCGACAACGGTGCGCCTTGGGGAACAGCCGGGCATAAATCCATCTCGCGGCTCGAGGTGTGGCTGGTACGCCTGGGTATCCGCGTCAGCCATAGCAGTCCGCACCATCCGCAAACGCAGGGCAAGGACGAGCGGTTTCATCGAACGCTCAAGCGCGAACTCCTGGAGCGCTACGGTTATGGCTCGCTTGCCGCGTGCCAGGAGGCCTTCGATGCCTGGCGCGACCAATACAACCTGATTCGTCCCCACGAGGCACTGGGACAAAAAGCTCCCGCCACCCGCTACCAGCCCAGTGCGCGCAGTTTTCCATCCCACCTGCCGCCGATCGAATATGACGACGGCGACATCGTGCGTACCGTACAGCGGCACGGCCAGATCAATTTCAAGGGCCGCAGTTACTTTGTGGGTGAAGGTTTGTACCAAGAGCCTGTGGCAATCAGAGCGACGGATCAGGACGGCGTCTTCAACGTCATCTTCTGCCACCAACAGGTTGCACAGATCGACCTCACCAGCAGCTAAAATAGCACCACGCAGTGTTACCCATGTCTCTAGACAGGTGTTACCTATGTCCCTGTGCTAAACACCCGCCGTGCCCACGCGTTGCGTGCGTGTCCGTGCGGCCCGGGACTGTTGCGTATCGCCCGCCGCCGTATCGCTCGGACGAGGTCTGGACGCATCATTTCTACGACGTGCATTGCCGACGACCGCGATGTTTTCTGGCGCCAGCGGGCGACGGGCCACCGCCAACGAGAATGGAGGCGCACGTAACGCGTGGGCACAGCGTGCCCACCCTACCGTGACGTAGGTGGTTTTATCAGCCTGTTCAGCGTGATTCGGGCTTCGACATCCGCGCCAGCCCGGCCAGGTCGAGATCGCCGTCGCCGCGCTGCACCGCTTCCTGCAGCGTGTCGCGCAGGACCGAGCCGAAACGCAGGCGCAGGCCCTGCTCGGCCGCGGCATCGTTGGCCAGCCCCACGTCCTTCAGCCCGAGCGAGAGCTTGAAGCCGGCCGGGCTGTAGCGCTCCTGCGCGATCATGCCGCCATAGCCCTTGTAGACGGGCGAGCCGGCGAACAGGGTCTGGCTCAGCAGGTCGAGGAAATCCGCGGCCGGGATGCCGTGCGCCCCGGCCAGCGCCGCCGATTCGCCCATCGCCTCGATCGCGCAGGCCAGGCTGAGGTTGGTGCCCAACTTGACCGCGTTGGCCTGCTCCGGCGCGTCGCCGAAGCGCCAGGTCTTCTGCCCCATCAGGTCGAACAGCGGCTGCACGCGCCCGATCAGCTCGTCCGGTCCCGCCGCGACGATGTTCAGCTTGCCGGCCGCAGCCACGTCGACCCGGCCCAGCACCGGCGCGGCGACATAGCCGACGCCCTGCTCCGCATGCAGCGCCGCCATCTCGCGCGCAAAGGCCACCGACACTGTCGCCATGTTGACGTGGATGCTGCCGGGTTTCAGCGCGTCGAGCGCGCCGCCCTCGACCAGCACCGCGCGCGTGGAGGCGTCGTCGGCCAGCATGGTGAACAGCACGTCGACCGCGCCCGCCTCGGCCGGGCTACCGACGGCGTGTGCGCCCTGCACCGCCAGTTCCTGCATCGGTCCTGGGCTGCGGTTCCACACCCGCAAGGGGTGCCCGGCTTTCAGCAGGTTGGCCGCCATCCCGCGCCCCATGGCGCCCAGGCCGATGAATCCGATTTCCATGTTCGCTCCTCATATGTGCCGCGCCGCGGCCGATGTGCTCATTGAAGCAGCATTCGGGGAAATGCGGCGCGAAAAAAAACCGGGACCTTGCGGTCCCGGTTGCATGTCTTGCGGCTAGCCTCGCGACCAGCCTGCAGCTCAACGCTTGCGCGGCGGCGGCAAATCGGTGCAAACGCCTTCGTAGGCTTCCGCCGCCATGCCGATCGACTCGCCCAGGGTCGGGTGCGGGTGGATGGTCTTGCCGATGTCCACGCCGTCCGCGCCCATTTCGATCGCGAGAGCGATCTCGCCGATCATGTCGCCGGCGCTGGTGCCGACGATGGTGCCGCCGATGATGCGGTGGGTCTCGGCGTCGAACAGCAGCTTGGTGAAGCCTTCCGAGCGGCCGTTGGCGACGGCGCGGCCCGAGGCGGCCCACGGGAAGTGGCCCTTCTCGACCTTGATGCCCTTCTGCTTGGCTTCGTCTTCGGTCAGGCCGACCCATGCCACTTCCGGATCGGTGTAGGCCACCGACGGAATGACTTTCGCATCGAAGAAAGCCTTTTCGCCGTGCGCGGCTTCGGCCGCGACGTGGGCTTCATGCACGGCCTTGTGCGCCAGCATCGGCTGGCCCACCAGGTCGCCGATGGCGAAGATGTGCGGCACGTTGGTGCGCATCTGGCCGTCGACCGGGATGAAGCCGCGGTCGGTGACCGCCACGCCGGCCTTGTCGGCGGCGATCTTCTTGCCGTTCGGGCTGCGGCCCACGGCCACCAGCACCAGGTCATAGACCTGGGCTTGCGGCGCCGGCTGGCCGGCTTCGGCCGACTCGAACGTTACCTTGATCCCTTCCGGCAGCGCTTCCACGCCGACGGTCTTGGTCTTCAACATGATGTTGTCGAAGCGCTGGGCGTTGAACTTCTGCCAGACCTTGACGGCCTCGCGATCCGCGCCCTGCATCAGGCCGTCCATCATCTCGACCACGTCGATGCGCGCACCCAGGGTCGAGTACACGGTCGCCATTTCCAGGCCGATGATGCCGCCGCCGATGACCAGCATGCGCTTCGGTACCTGGCGCAGCTCCAGCGCGCCGGTCGAGTCGACGATGCGCGGATCTTCCGGCACGAAAGGCAGCTTCACGACCGAGGAACCAGCCGCGATGATCGCTTTCGCGAACTTCACGACCTTCTTCGCGCCGTCCGGGCCGGTGACTTCGATGTGGTTCGGGCTCAGGAACTGGCCCACGCCCTGCACCACGTTGACCTTGCGCGCCTTGGCCATGCCGGCCAGGCCGCCGGTCATGGTCTTGATGACCTTGTCCTTGTAGGCGCGCAGCTTGTCGATGTCCACGCTAGGTGCGGCGAAGGAAACGCCGATGTCGGCCATGTGCGCGGTCTCGTCCATGATGTGCGCCACGTGCAGCAGCGCTTTCGACGGGATGCAGCCCACGTTCAGGCAGACGCCGCCGAGCGTTGCGTACTTCTCGACCAGCACCGTGTTCATGCCCAGGTCGGCCGAACGGAAGGCGGCCGAGTAGCCGCCGGGGCCGGCGCCCAGCACCATCATTTCGCACTCGATGTCGACCTGGCCGCTGTAGCTGGCGCCTGCCGGGGCAGGCACCGCGCCGGGGGCGGCGGCGTCGGCCTTGTGGGCCGGCGCATAGGAGTCGGTCGGACCGGCGGCCGCGGTCGGGGCAGTCGCCTGCGCGCCGATCTGCGCGGCAGGCGCAGCCGACGCGGCAGCAGGAGCGGCAGCCGGAGCCGCAGCAGCAGGCGCAGCGCCCGCAGCGCTTTCATCGAGGGTCAGCAGCAGCGAACCTTCGTTCACCTTGTCGCCGACCTTGACCTTCAGTTCCTGCACCACGCCGGCGTGGGTCGACGGGATCTCCATCGAGGCCTTGTCCGATTCGACGGTGACCAGCGACTGGTCGACCTTGATCGTGTCGCCCGGCTTGACCAGCAGCTCGATGACCTCGACGTCCTTGAAGTCGCCGATGTTCGGGACCTTTACTTCAACAGTACTCATGCTCGGCGCTCCTTACAGAAGGGTCTTGCGCAGGTCGGCCAGCACGTCGGCCAGGTAGGCGGCGAAGCGCGCGGCGCCGGCGCCGTCGATGACGCGGTGGTCGTAGGACAGCGACAGCGGCAGCATCAGGCGCGGCTGGAAGGTGGAACCGTCCCACACCGGCTTCATCGCCGACTTCGACAGGCCGAGGATCGCGACTTCCGGCGCATTGATGATCGGCGTGAAGGCCGTGCCGCCAATGCCGCCCAGCGACGAGATCGTGAAGGTCGCGCCCTGCATGTTCGCCGGCGACAGCTTGCCTTCGCGTGCCTGGGCCGAGAGTTCGCCCATTTCGACGGCGATCTGCGAGATGGTCTTCTTGTCGGCATCCTTCACGACCGGCACTACCAGGCCGTTCGGGGTGTCCGCGGCAAAGCCGATGTTGTAGTACTGCTTGACGATCAGGCTGGCGCCGTCTTCCGACAGCGACGAGTTAAATTGCGGGAATTTCTTCAGCGCGGCGACCGATGCCTTGATGACGAAAGCCAGCATGGTCAGCTTGACGTTCGACTTCTGCTTGGCCAGCGCGGCGTTCGAATCGACGCGGAACTGTTCCAGGTCGGTGACGTCGGCGTCCTCGAAGTGGGTCACATGCGGGATCATGACCCAGTTGCGGTGCAGGTTCGGACCGGAGATCTTCTTGATGCGCGGCAGGGCCACGGTTTCGGTCGGGCCGAACTTCGAGAAGTCCAGCGACGGCCATGGCAGCAGGTCCAGGCCGACGCCGGTACCGCCGGCCTTGCCTGGCGCGGCTGCGGCGGCAGGCGGAGCAGCCATCACGCCCTTGACGAAATTCTGCACGTCCTGCTGGGTGATGCGGCCTTTCGGACCGGTGCCCGGCACGCGCGCCAGGTCCACGCCCAGTTCGCGGGCGAACTTGCGGATCGACGGCGAGGCGTGGGCTTTCGAGCCGGTGACGCCCTGGCCTGGGGCGGCTGCGGCCGGAGCCGGGGCAGCAGGTGCGGCGCCGGCAGGCGCAGCGGCCGGTGCGGACGGTGCAGCGGCAGCCGGTGCGGCAGCAGGAGCGGAGGAAGGCGCAGCCGCGGCCGCGCCGCCGCTCGTCTCGACCAGCAGCACGAGCGAACCCTCGGCGACCTTGTCGCCGACCTTCACTTTGATTTCCTTGACGGTGCCGGCGTGGCTGGACGGGATTTCCATGCTCGCCTTGTCCGATTCGACGGTGATCAGGGACTGGTCGACCTTGATCTGGTCGCCCGGCTTGACCATCAGTTCGATGACTTCGACTTCCTTGAAGTCGCCGATGTCCGGCACGGTGACTTCGACGATGCCGCCTGCGGCGGCCGGGGCGGCGGCAGGTGCGGATGCAGCTTCGGCAACGGCCGGAGCGGCGGCCGGTGCAGCGGCTGGTGCAGATTCAGCGGCAGCGCCGCCGGCTTCCTCGACCAGCAGCACGAGCGAGCCCTCGGCGACCTTGTCGCCGACCTTCACCTTGATTTCCTTGACTACGCCGGCGTGGCTCGCCGGGATTTCCATGCTGGCCTTGTCCGACTCGACGGTGATCAGCGACTGGTCGACCTTGATCGTGTCGCCCGGCTTGACCATCAGCTCGATGACCTCGACTTCCTTGAAGTCGCCGATGTCCGGGACTTTGACTTCCACAATGCTCATAGTGTTAGCTCCATTATTATTTGTCGGCCTAGTGAAGAACCGCCACCGTCCCCGGAGGGAGCCCGCCAGGGGCGCCTTCCACGGGACAGCAACGGCTTAACACCAGAGCATTTATACGTTGACCGGATTCGGCTTGTTGGCGTCGATGCCGTACTTCTCGATGGCCTGGGTCACGACCGACATGTCGATCTTGCCTTCGTCGGCCAGCGCGCGCAGGGCGGCAACGGTCACGTAGTAGCGGTTCACTTCGAAGAACTCGCGCAGCTTGACGCGCGAATCCGAGCGGCCGAAACCGTCGGTGCCCAGCACTTTATAGGTGCGGTCCTTCGGCATGTAGGCACGGATCTGCTCGGCGAACAGGCGCATGTAGTCGGTGGTCGCGACGATCGGGCCGGTCGAGTTCTGCATCAGCTGGGTCACGTACGGCACGCGCTGCTCGGCGCCCGGGTTGACCATGTTCCAGCGGTCGCAGTCCTGGCCGTCGCGGGCCAGCAGCGTCAGCGACGGCGCGGACCAGACGTCGGCGGCGACGCCCCAGTCGTTCTTCAGCAGCTCGCTTGCTGCGATCGATTCGCGCAGGATGGTGCCGCAGCCGATCAGCTGGACGCGCGTCGAGGCTTCCTTGTCGCCTTCCTGGAACAGGTACATGCCCTTCAGGATGCCCTCTTCCTGGCCCGGCTTCAGGCCCGGCTGCTCGTAGTTCTCGTTCATGATGGTGATGTAGTAGAACACGTCTTCCTGTTCTTCCACCATGCGGCGCAGGCCGTCACGGATGATCACCGCCACTTCATGGCCGAAGGTCGGGTCGTACGGCACGCAGTTCGGGACGGTGGCCGCGATGATGTGGCTGTGGCCGTCCTCGTGCTGCAGGCCTTCGCCGTTCAGCGTCGTGCGGCCCGCGGTGCCGCCCATCAGGAAGCCACGCGCACGGATGTCGCCCGCCAGCCAGACCAGGTCGCCCACGCGCTGCATGCCGAACATCGAGTAGAACGTGTAGAACGGGATCATGGTGCGGTTGTTCGTCGAGTACGACGTCGCCGCGGCGATCCACGAGCTCATGCCGCCCGCTTCGTTGATGCCTTCCTGCAGGATCTGGCCGGCCTTGTCTTCGCGGTAGTACATCACCTGGTCCTTGTCGACCGGCTCGTACAGCTGACCCTGCTGGTTGAAGATGCCGATCTGGCGGAACAGGCCTTCCATGCCGAAGGTACGCGATTCGTCGACCAGGATCGGCACGATGCGCTGGCCCAGGCTCGGGTCCTTCAGCAGGTTGGTCAGCACGCGGACGTAGGACTGGGTGGTCGAGATCTCGCGGCCCGGCGCGGTCGGCTCGAGCACGGCCTTGAAGGTTTCCAGCGGCGGCACGACCAGGGCTTCGTCCGCCTTCTGGCGGCGCTGCGGCAGGTAGCCGCCCAGGGCCTTGCGGCGCTCGTGCAGGTACTTCATTTCAGGCGCGTCGTCGGACGGCTTGAAGAACGGGATATCGCCCAGCTTGTCGTCCGGGATAGGGATGTTGAAGCGGTCGCGCATCTCGCGGATCGCCTCGTCGTCCAGCTTCTTGGTCTGGTGCGCGGTATTGCGCGCCTCGCCCGACTTGCCCATGCCGAAGCCCTTGACGGTCTTCACCAGCAGCACGGTCGGGGTGCCCTTGTTCTCCTGCGCGTTCTTGAAGGCAGCGTAGATCTTGTGCGGGTCGTGGCCGCCGCGGGTCAGGCGCCAGATGTCGTCGTCGCTCATGTTGGCGACCATCTTCAGCAGCTCCGGGTGCTTGCCGAAGAAGTGCTTGCGCACGTAGGCGCCATCCTTGGCCTTGTAGTTCTGGTATTCGCCGTCGACGGTTTCCATCATCACGCGCTGCAGGATGCCGTCCTTGTCCTTCGACAGGAGCGCATCCCACTGCGAGCCCCAGATGACCTTGACGACGTTCCAGCCGGCGCCGCGGAAGTCCGCTTCCAGTTCCTGGATGATCTTGCCGTTGCCGCGCACCGGACCGTCCAGGCGCTGCAGGTTGCAGTTGACGACCATGACCAGGTTGTCGAGGCGCTCGCGCGCGGCCATGCCGATCGCGCCCATCGATTCCGGCTCGTCCATCTCGCCGTCGCCGCAGAAGACCCAGACCTTGCGGTTCTCGGTGTTGGCGATGCCGCGTGCGTGCAGGTACTTCAGGAAGCGCGCCTGGTAGATCGCCATCAGCGGGCCCAGGCCCATCGAGACGGTCGGGAACTGCCAGAAGTCCGGCATCAGCTTCGGGTGCGGGTAGGACGACAGGCCCTTGCCGTCGACTTCGCGGCGGAAGTTCAGCAGCTGCTCTTCCGAGATGCGGCCTTCGAGGTAGGCGCGCGCATAGATGCCCGGCGAGGAGTGGCCCTGGATGTACAGCAGGTCGCCGCCGTGCTCTTCGGTCGGGGCGTGCCAGAAGTGGTTGAAGCCGATGCCCAGCATGTTCGCAAGCGAGGCGAAGGACGAGATGTGGCCGCCCAGGTCGCCGTCGGCGCGGTTGGCCTTGACCACCATCGCCATCGCGTTCCAGCGCATCCACGAGCGCAGGCGCTCTTCGTATTCCAGGTTGCCCGGGCAGTTCACGTTCAGGTGGGCCGGGATGGTGTTGACGTAGGCCGTGTTGCTGGAGAACGGGATGTGGGCGCCGCGGCGGCGCGCCAGGTCCACCAGGCGCTCCATCAGGTAGTGGGCGCGTTCGGTGCCTTCGTTTTCGATGACCGCCTCAAGCGCCTCGAGCCATTCCTTGGTTTCGAGGGCGTCCGGGTCATTGGCGGCCTGGGCCGTCAATTGGTCGAGTTGAGCTGACATATCAGTGCGTCTCCTTGGTTTATGCCCCACCCCGATCCCCAGATCGCCGGCGGCGGATTTGATGAACATACAATCGGAAATTAACTGTCAGATTCTACCAGTGGACTTAGCCTTTTTCAAATTACGATATATCATTTCATAATGCGGAATTCGCAATGCGAACGGCATGGTTTGGTCGGGTGGACACCTGTGTCCACGCTGTATGGAACCCATGCGTAACCGGAACGCGACCGCACGTCCGCGCACGCAGCGGGTTTTCATCATGCGTTTCGATTCGCAACGGTCCTACCGCGTGGACACAGGTGTCCACCCTACTCCCTCGCATCGTGACGTGACCGTCTCGAACGGCCCCGAGCATGCTTCCACCCCGCCGCGATTCCTCATCATCGATCACCCGGTAAATATGACAATGAAGCGCGGAGCGCGGCGCGCGATACCCGTGCCGGCCTTATAATTTCATCTTTGTCCAGTGATGAGCCACACCATGCCAGCCCAACTGATCGACGGAGTCCAACTTTCCCAACAACTGCGCGCCGAAATCGCCGAGCGCGCGGCCAAACTCACTGCCGCCGGCCAACAGCCGGGCCTGGCCGTGATCCTCGTCGGCGAAGACCCGGCCAGCCAGGTCTACGTACGCAACAAGGTCAAGGCCTGCGGCGACGTCGGTTTCCATTCGGTGCTGGAAAAGTACGACGCCGACCTGACCGAAGCCGCCCTGCTGGCCCGCATCGCGGCCCTGAACGAGGACCCGGCCATCCACGGCATCCTGGTGCAGATGCCCCTGCCGCGCCACATCGATCCGAGCAAGGTCATCGAGGCCATCGCGACAGCCAAGGACGTCGACGGCTACTCGGTGCTGTCGGCCGGCGAACTGGTCGCCAACCTGCCAGGCTTCCGCCCCTGCACGCCCTACGGCTGCATGAAGCTGATCGAGTCGACCGGCTACGACCTGCGCGGCAAGCATGCCGTCGTCATCGGCCGCTCGAACACCGTCGGTAAACCAATGGCCCTGCTGCTCTTGCAAGCCAACGCCACCGTCACCATCTGCCATAGCGCGACGCCGGACCTGGGCTACCACACCCGCCAGGCCGACGTGATCGTCGCCGCCGTCGGCCGCCGCAATACCGTCACCGCCGACATGGTCAAGCCGGGTGCGGTCGTGATCGACGTCGGCATGAACCGCGACGACGCCGGCAAGCTGTGCGGCGACGTCGATTTCGCCGGCGTGGCCGAGGTGGCCTCGCACATTACGCCCGTACCGGGCGGCGTTGGCCCGATGACGATTACCATGCTGTTGATGAACACCGTCGAGTCCGCGGAGCGCGTGCTCGGCAAACGGCAGGAACGGCTCGACCAGGCCACGGGAATGGATCCGAAGCCGGGCGTCGCATAATTTCAATTAAGCGTGAACGAACGGCATCGCTCGCTGGAGCGATGCCGGAACCCTTGGAAGGAACACCATGAGCATTGACACCAGTAATCCCCTTCTCGATTTCTCGGGCCTGCCGCGCTTCGACCTGTTCCGTCCAGAACATGTCACGCCAGCCATCGAGCAACTGATCAAGGAGGCCGCCGAGGTGGTGGCCAGGCTCGAAGCGCCGAGCGACAACGTGACCTGGGACAATTTCGTGGTGCCGCTCGAGGAAGCGACCGAACGCCTGGGCCGCGCCTGGGGCATCGTCAACCACCTGAACCACGTGGCCGACACGCCCGAGCTGCGCGCCGCCTACAACGAGAACCAGCCGAAGGTCACGGAATTCTGGACCACCCTGGGCCAGAACGAGGCCTTGTTCGACAAGTACAAGGCGATCCGCGCCAACCCGGACTTCGTGAAGCTGTCGCCGGCCCGCAAGCGCATCGTCGAGAACGCCCTGCGCGACTTCCGCCTGGGCGGCGCCGAGCTGCCTGCCGACAAGAAGCAGCGCTTCGCCGAAATCCAGGAACAGCACGCCGCCATTTCCACCCGCTTCTCGGAAAACGTGCTCGACGCAACCAACGACTACAAGCTGGTGGTCGAGAACGAAGCTGAGCTGGCCGGCATTCCCGAGGACGTGAAGGCGGCCGCACGCGCCGCCGCCGAACGCGAAGGCAAGGCCGGCTGGCAATTCACCCTGCATTTCCCGTCCTATTTCCCGGTCCTGCAGTTCGCCGACAACCGCTCCCTGCGCGAAACCATCTACCGCGCCAGCGCCACCAAGGCCTCGGATGCCGGCACCGTGTTCAGCGAGCTGGAAAAGTGGGATAACACCGAGAACATCGCGACCCTGCTCAAGCTGCGCGACGAGGAAGCCAAGCTGCTCGACTACCGCAACTTCGCGGAAGTGTCGCTGGTGCCGAAGATGGCCGAGAGCCCCGAGCACGTGATCAGCTTCCTCGAAGACCTGGCGCGCCGCGCCCGCCCGTTCGCCGAGAAGGACCTGGCCGAGCTGCGCGCCTTCGCGAAAGACGAGCTGGGAATCGAGGACATGCAGGCCTGGGACGTGGCCTATGCCTCGGAAAAGCTGCGCGAGAAGCGCTATGCCTTCTCGGCCCAGGAAGTGAAGGAATACTTCCCCGAGCACAAGGTCATCGAAGGCCTGTTCAAGGTCGTGCAGAATTTGTTCTCGGTGCAGATCAAGCCGGACACGGCGCCCGTCTGGCATCCGGACGTCCGTTTCTACCGCATCGAGCGTGACGGCGAGCTGGTCGGCCAGTTCTATTTCGACCTGTACGCGCGCGCCGGCAAGGGCCAGGGCGCGTGGATGGACGACGCCCGCGGCCGCCGCACCACGACTGGCGGCATCATCCAGACCCCGGTCGCCTACCTCACCTGCAACTTCACGCCGCCCGCTACGGTGGATGGCAAGCTGCAGCCCTCGCTGTTCACCCACGACGAGGTGACCACCCTGTTCCACGAATTCGGCCACGGCCTGCACCACATGCTGACCGAGGTCGAGGAACTGTCGGTGTCGGGCATCTCGGGCGTCGAATGGGATGCGGTCGAACTGCCGTCCCAGTTCATGGAAAACTTCTGCTGGGAGTGGGATGTGCTGCAAGGCATGACCGCCCACGTGAAGACCGGCGAACCGCTGCCGCGCGCGCTCTACGACAAGATGCTGGCAGCGAAGAACTTCCAGTCGGGCATGCAGACCCTGCGCCAGGTCGAGTTTTCCTTGATCGACATGCACCTGCACTACGACTTCGACCCGAACAGCCAGCAGACCGTGCAGGAACTGATCGACGACGTGCGCAGCAAATTCGCGGTGCTGATCCCGCCGTCCTTCAACCGCTTCCAGCACTCCTTTGGCCACATCTTCGCCGGCGGCTATGCGGCCGGCTACTACAGCTACAAGTGGGCCGAGGTGCTGTCGGCCGACGCCTATGCGGCCTTCGAGGAAGCCGTCGAAGCCGGCGGCGGCGAGATCTCGGTCGAGACCGGGCGCCGCTTCCAGCGCGAGATCCTGGCCGTGGGCGGCTCGCGCCCGGCGCTCGAGTCGTTCAAGGCCTTCCGCGGCCGCGAACCCTCGATCGACGCCCTGCTGCGCCACAATGGCATGAACGCCTGAGCGACATCGCTGAGTGGGCGCTGCGTGCCCACTCATTACCGTAATGCCTGATCAGGGGACGTAGGGTGGGCACGCCGTGCCCACGCGTTACGTGTTCGACCTTGCACCGCTGGCGGTGACACGCCGCTCGCAAACCTGGAGCGGAGCCATTGGCCTTGGCATGCGGTACGAGCGAAACGTCAGCGCCAACGAAGCAAGCATGCGCCCGTAACGCGTGGGCACAGAGTGCCCACCCTACGAATCTTGCAGCAACTCAGCAACAAGCAACGGCCCGCCCACGGTTGAACACCGCTGGCGGGCCGTTCGCATTACAATCCTGAACCATGACCCGGATCGACTTCCATACCAACATTCCCGACAAATTGACTTACGCCTGCCGCCTGGCGCGCAAGGCGTGGTCGACGCGCGCGAAAGTCGTGCTGCTGGCCGAAGACGCGGCCCAGGCCGCCGCCCTGAACGACGCCCTGTGGACGCTGTCGGAGACGGATTTCATCCCCCACGTACTGGCCGGCGATCCGCTGGCGGACCAGACGCCGATCATCGTCACCGACCGCGAGGACGTGGCGCTGCCGCATTACGAGATGCTGGTGAACCTGACGCGCCGCACCCCTGCCACCTTCGCCCGGTTCGCCCGCGTGTTCGAGATCATTTCCATCGACGAGCAGGACGCCGCCGCCGGCCGCCAGCGCTACGTCGCGTACAAGAAGCAGTCCTATCCCCTGACCCACTTCGTCGCAGGACAATCATGAGCCAGAACCCGGCCTTCGATAGCAGCATCCCCGTGTTGACCGAAGTCGTGCTGGAGCCCCTGGTGCTGGAGCCGGTGCCACCTGCCGCGCCCCCGCCGGCGCCGGCCGAACCGGCCGTGGAGGCCAAGCCGATTCCCGCGCTGGAGCCGGTGACGCAGGCAGAGCCGATTGACACACCCGCGCCGGCCGCCGATCCCGACTGGGACGCGCTCGAGCGCCGGATCGCCGAGCGCGTCGTGCAGCAGCTCCAGTCGCAGATCGACGCCGTCGTGCGCGGCGCGCTGGCCGCGGCCAACGAGCAGATCCAGATGGGCGTACGCCAGGCGGTCGAGCAGCTCGTGGCGCAGCAGGTCGCCGCGGTCCAGTTCGGCCAGAAGTAAGCGCGGCCTTCAGGTTTCGTAGGGTGGACACCTGTGTCCACGCGGTATAGGGCCGATGCGTACTCGTGCGCGTCAGGAACCTCCCGGCACTTCACGCCCAAGCTTTCTGACCTACGTTCCGATGTCTCACCAGTACGACAGCATGGACACAGGTGTCCACCCTACGCCCCCAAACCCGTTCCACCACAGGGCAAGCATCCCCTCCGCCACGCTCTCCCCTAGGGCGTCGCATTCCATCCACGCACCACCATCGCCCCTCCGTATTTACTGCTTTTCCACGGCTCTTTTTTGTTGTACCTTTTGCTCTGCATTAACTCGTAACCGGCGCACGCTGGCGGTCTAGCGCGATGGCGCCATCCCACACTTTGGAGAACGACATGACCACCAAGCTCATCCCGCTGGCCATCGCGCTGGCCGTCGCCGGGAGCGCCAGCGCCCAGCAAGTCGTGAAGATCGGCCACGTCAGCCCGACCTCGGGCCCGGTTGCCCACCTCGGCAAGGACATGGAAAACGCCGCGCGCATGGCGGTCGAGGAGCTCAACGCAAAAGGCATCGTCATCGGCGGCCAGAAAGTCAGCTTCCAGCTCGTCGCCGAGGACGACGCCTCCGATCCGAAACAGGGCACGGCCGTGGCCCAGAAACTGGTCGACGCCAGGGTCAAGGGCGTGATCGGCCACCTGAACTCGGGCACCTCGATCCCGGCTTCGAAGATCTACAACGACGCCGGCATCCCGCAGATCTCGCCGGCCACCACCGCGCCGCAGTACACCCGCCAGCGCTTCCCCGGCACCTTCCGCGTGGTCGCCGACGACAGCAAGCTTGGCGGCACGCTGGCGAAGTACGCGGTCGACACCCTGAAGGTCAAGAACATCGCCGTCATCGACGACCGCACCACCTACGGCCAGGGCGTGGCAACCGAGTTCGTCAAGGGCGCCAAGGGCCCGGGCGTGAAAATCGTCGGCAAGGAGTTCACCAGCGCCACCGCGACCGACTACACCGCCATCCTCACCTCGATCCGCGCGAAAAAGCCCGACCTGATCTTCTTCGGCGGCATGGACGCGGTCGGCGGCCCGATGCTCAAGCAGATGAAGAACCTGGGCATCACGGCCCGCTTCATGGGCGGCGACGGCGTCTGCACCGATGCGCTGGGCCGGCTCGCCGGGGACGCGGTCGGCACCGAGGGCAAGGTGATCTGCGCCGAGGCCGGCGGCGTGACCGGCGCCGCGCAGGAAAAAACCATGGCCGACTTCCGCGCCCGCTTCAGGCAGAAGACCGGCCAGGACGTGCAGCTCTACGCGCCCTATGTCTACGATGCGGTGATGGTGATGGCCACGGCGATGCAGAAGGCCGGCTCGGCCGAGCCGTCGAAATACCTGCCCGAGCTGAAGAAGATCCAGTACAAGGGCGTCACCGGCGACATCCGCTTCGACGCCAAGGGCGACATCGAGAACGGCGCGCTGACGCTGTTCACCTACAAGGATGGGAAGAAGGCGAAGCTGGATGTGATTCGTTGATTGCTTGTCTGTTGGCCCAAATCGTAGGGTGGGCACTCCGTGCCCACGCGTTACGTGCATATCCGCAGTCCGGGACAGTGAAATATCGCTCGCACCGTCTGCGACGGACGGCAAAAACCAGCACGAGGTCGGGCTCCGCTCGGTGCTAGCGGGCGCTGCATCACCGTGAATGGTGCAAGCATACGTCCGTCACGCGTGGGCACGGAGTGCCCACCCTACGGTTCCCGGCCAACAAAAAAGCGCGCCGGCTACCGCCGTCGCGCTTTTTATTTTCTCTTCAAAATCGACTCGAATTACTTGGTCGCCAGCACCCACTTCACCAGGCTGCGCGCTTCCGCTTCGCTCACCTGCGGATTGGCCGGCATCGGCACGGGACCCCAGGCGCCGGCGCCGCCCTTCAGGACCTTCTGGACCAGCTTGTCTTCGGCGCCTTTCTGGCCCGCGTATTTGGCGGCAACGTCCTTGTAGGCCGGGCCCACCAGCTTGTTCGCGACAGCGTGGCAAGCCATGCAGTTCTTCGCTTTCGCCAGGTCGGCTTGCGCGAATGCGCTCGAGGATGCCAGAGCCGACAACACTACGCACAACATCAGGGACCGTTTCATTTAACACTCTCCATGGTTAACTATTTCCATTCTACCGCGTTTCCCAGCAAGGATATGCCGTGGTCACACTCTGTAACGAGGCTTACGTTTTGACGCCGAGGCATTTCCGCCACACCCGGATATTTTGCCACACGGCATCAAAATCTTTGTAAGATGACCGGATTCTGGAGAAATGACATGCCCCTGATCCTGTTGATTGCCGCCCTGGTGGGCTTGCGCTTCTTCGAAGTCTGGCGCTTCGCCGCGCTGTCGTGGTGGTGGATCGTCGGCCTGATGGTATTCGCCTTCGTCTGGTTCGAATACATCGAGAAGATGCTCGGCTGGGACAAGAAGAAAGCCCACGACGAGGACGAGAAGCGGCGCCAGGCGCGGGTGAAGAAATCCTTCGACCAGCGCAAATGACAACCGGGGCATGGCCCCGGCGAGTTTGTAGCCCCTCCCTATTATTTAACCGGTGACCGCGCCCTTGCTCGCGCTCGAGGCCAGTGCCGCGAACTTGGCCAGCACCCCGCGCGTGTAGCGCGGCGCCGGACGGGTCCAGGCGGCGCGGCGGCGGGCGATTTCCTCGTCCGGCACGTTCAGCTGGATCAGCAACTGGTTGGCGTCGATCGTCACCGAATCGCCTTCCTGCACCAGCGCGATGACGCCGCCCTCGAAGGCTTCCGGCGCCACGTGGCCGACCACCATGCCCCAGGTGCCGCCCGAGAAGCGGCCGTCGGTAATCAATCCCACCGATTCGCCCAGGCCCTTGCCGATCAGCGCGCCGGTCGGCGCCAGCATTTCCGGCATGCCCGGTCCGCCCTTCGGCCCCAGGTAGCGCAGCACCAGCACGTCGCCCGGGTTGATGCGGTTGCCGAGGATCGCGTCCATGGCCGTGTATTCGTCGTCGAACACGCGCGCCGGGCCGGTGATGGCCGGGTTCTTCAGGCCGGTGATCTTGGCCACGGCCCCTTCCGGCGACAGGTTGCCCTTCAAAATCGCCAGGTGGCCCTGGGCATACAAGGCCTTGTCGATGCTGCGGATCACGTCCTGGCCGGCGCGCGGCGTCGACGGCACGTCGGCCAGCTCCTCGGCCAGGGTGCGGCCGGTGATGGTGACGCAGTCGCCGTGCATCAGGCCGGCATCGAGCAGGATCTTCATCACCTGCGGCACGCCGCCGGCCTTGTGCAGGTCGGTCGCCACGTATTGGCCGGATGGCTTCAGGTTGCAGATGACGGGCACCTTGCGGCGCACGCGCTCGAAGTCGTCGAGCGTCCATTCGACCTCGGCCGCGTGGGCGATGGCCAGGTAGTGCAGCACGGCGTTGGTCGAGCCGCCGGTGGCCATGATCAGGGACACCGCGTTCTCGATCGATTGGCGGGTGATGATGTCGCGCGGCTTCAGGTCGCGCTTCACGGCTTCGACCAGCACGCGCGCCGATTCGGCCGCCGAGCCGACCTTTTCGTCGTCGGGATTGGCCATGGTCGACGAGTACAGCAGCGACATGCCGAGCGCCTCGAAGGAGGACGACATGGTGTTGGCCGTGTACATGCCGCCGCAGGAGCCCGACGAGGGACAGGCGTTCTTCTCGATACCGTCGAAGTCTTCCTGGCTCATGCGCCCGGCCGTGAATTCGCCGACCGCCTCGAAGGCCGAGACGATGGTGAGATCCTTCCCTTTCCAGTGGCCCGGCTTGATCGTGCCGCCATAGACGTAGATGCCCGGGACGTTGACGCGCGCCAGGGCGATCATCCCGCCCGGCATGTTCTTGTCGCAGCCGCCGATGACGACCACGCCGTCCATCCACTGGCCGTTGACGCAGGTCTCGATGCAGTCGGCGATGACTTCGCGCGAGATCAGCGAGAACTTCATGCCCTCGGTGCCCATCGACATGCCGTCGGAAATGGTCGGGGTGCCGAAGACCTGCGGGTTGGCGCCGGCTTCCTTCACCGCGGCGATGGCGACGTCGGCCAGTTTCTGCAGGCCGGAGTTGCAAGGCGTGATCGTCGAGTGGGCGTTGGCCACGCCGATCATCGGCTTCTCGAAATCTTCCTTCTGGTAGCCCATCGCGTAATACATCGAGCGGTTCGGGGCGCGGGCAACGCCTTCGGTGACGTTGCGGGATCGGCGGTTGTAGCGCGGCTTATCAGGCATGCTGGCCTCCTCGAAGAACGGTCTTGTGAGCATGCCTTGCGCGCCGGGGTGCGTCAAATATAAGATTGTGCCGCTCTGATATGCAAAACATATCAATCCTTGCACAAACTATGGAAACGCATATCGATGAACCTTGAACTGCGCCAGTTGCGCTACTTTGTCACCGTCGCCGAAGAGCTGCATTTCGGCCGTGCCGCCGCGCGCCTGCACATGACCCAGCCGCCGCTGTCGCAGGCCATCGCGGCGCTCGAGGACATCCTGGGCGCGCCCCTGTTCCTGCGCACCCGGCGCCAGGTCGAACTCACCCCGGCCGGCGCCGCCCTGCTGCCCGAGGCGCGGCGCCTGCTCGAGCACAGCGCCGCCCTGCCCGAGCTGGTGCGCCGCGCCGCCGCCGGCGAATCCGGGCGCCTGGCCCTGTCGTTTGTTACCCCGGCCGACTACAGCGTGCTGCCGCCCCTGCTGCGCGACTACAGCGCGGCCTTCCCGAAGGTCGAACTGGTGCTGCAGGAAGCGACGACGGACGTGCAGGTCGACGAGCTGCTGCATGGGCGCATCGATTGCGGCCTCCTGATCCCGCCGCTGGCGGAAAAAGTGCAGGCCCTGCTCGACTACACCAGCGTACTCGAAGAACCGCTGGTGCTGTGCGCACCAGGCGGCCTGCTGCCCGCGGACGGCAAGCCGGTCGAGCTGCGCTCGCTTCCTCCGCTTCCTTTAATCATTTTCCCGCGCAAGAGCGCGCCCAGCCTCTACGACGCCATCCTGCGCTGCTTCCACGATGCCGGCATCACGCCGACGATCGGCCAGGAAGCGATCCAGATGCAGACCATCGTCAGCCTCGTGTCCGCGGGCATGGGCTTGGCACTTGTGCCACAATCCGTGTCGAACCTGCTGCGCCCCGGCGTAGAATACCGTGCCCTTGCCAACCCGACACCGCTGGTCGAACTCGGCCTGGCCTGGCGGCGCGACAACGCCTCCCCGGTGCTGCGGGGCTTTTTGGAATTACTGAGGAATAAATAATATGCTGGTACACCCGAATCCGGACCCGATCGCGTTTTCGATCGGCCCCGTGGACATCCACTGGTACGGCCTGATGTACGTGCTCGCGTTCGCGATGTTCATCATCCTGGGACGCGTGCGCATCAAGCAGCCGCACATCGCCGCCCAGGGCTGGAAGAACGAGGACCTGGACGACATGCTGTTCTACGGCATGCTCGGGGTCGTGCTCGGCGGGCGCCTGGGGGAAGTGCTGTTCTACCAGCCGGGCTACTTCTTCGCCAACCCGCTGGAAATCTTCAAGGTCTGGAAAGGCGGCATGTCCTTCCACGGCGGCTTCCTGGGCGTGCTGATCGCGATGGCCCTGTGGGCGCGCAAATCGAAGCGCAACATCCTCGACGTCTACGACTTCATCGCCCCGATGGTCCCGCTCGGCTATGCCGCCGGCCGCCTGGGCAACTTCATCAACCACGAACTGCCAGGCCGCGTCGCGGACGCCAGCCTGCCGTGGGCGATGCGCTGGCCGAATCCCGACGGCATCGGTTATCTCGACACCCTGCGCCATCCTTCGCCGCTCTACCAGATGCTGATCGACGGCATCCTTGTGTTCCTGATCCTGTGGCCGTTCGCGCGCAAGGCGCGCCCGCGCCTTGCGGTGGGCGCGATGTTCACCCTGCTCTACGGCTGCGCGCGCTTCTTCACCGAATGGTTCCGCGTGCCGGACTGGGAGACGACCATCGCCGGCCTGCCGATCACTTCCGGCCAGGTGCTGTCGCTGCCGATGATCGTCGCGGCGCTGATCATGCTGGCCTGGGCGTATTCGTCGAAGGATGGCAAGCAAGCGGTGCGGGCATAAAACAAGAATCGGCGCTCTCGGGCGCCGATTTTCATTCGGATGCGCTACCCGTAGGGTGGGCACTCCGTGCCCACGCGTTACGCGCGCCTCCTTGCACCTTTGGCGGTAACGCGTCGCTCGCAAAATATGCGATGGACGAGAAACCGGCATACCCCACTACGCTCATTGTTAGCGAGCGAAGTTTACAAGCCGCAGGTGAAAGGATAGGTGCGTAACGCGTGGGCACGGAGTGCCCACCCTACGTCACTTTTTGTTCGCGTGGCCCTGGGTTGGCATCGATCAGCTTGGTGCGCTGACCACGACGACGTCCGGGTCACCGAATTGCCAGTCTTCCCACTCATCCTGAAGATGAAAATGCGCGTCCTGGGATACGGGTAAAGCCTCCAGCCTTGCAGCGGCAGACAAGATAAACTCCGCAATCTGCCGCAACGCCTCAGGGGTCGCCTGCAGGGAAATCTCGGTACACTCGAATGGAAAAGTGTCTGCGTTCGCCCTCTCTTGCGAATGAGCGAATATTTTCAGGAATTTATCCATACGTCCTTTCGTACATCACCGGTTTCCTGTCATCCAATACCTTACGCACTTCGTCACGCAAGAAGTGCCTCGCGCCCGTCGTGCGTTTATTGCGCCGCCTTCCAGAACATGTACGCCGCCAGCGCGTACAGGATCACCGCAAACACCTTCTGCAACTGCCGCACCGGCATCCGGTGCGCCGTGCGTGCGCCGACCGGCGCCATGACCACGCTGGCCGCGACGATGATCAGCAGCGCGGGCAGGTAGATGAAGCCCAGCGAATAGTCCGGCAAGCCCGGCTCGCCCCAGCCATACACGATATTCGCCAGCGTGCCCGCGAAGGCGATCGGGAAACCGAGCGCGGCGCTGGTGGCGACCGCATTGTGGATGCGCACGTTACACCAGGTCATGAAAGGCACCGAGACGAAGCCGCCGCCCGCTCCCACCAGCCCCGCCAGGATGCCGATGACGCCGCCGGCGGCGAACATGCCCGGCGCCCTGGGCAAATCGCGGGCGGCGGCAGGCTTCTTGTTGACCAGCATCTGCGTGGCAGAGAAGGTGACGAAGGCGCCGAAGAACAGGGACAGCACCGCCGTATTCATCTGCTTGCCGATCCAGGGCCCGATCATGGAGCCGACCAGGATGCCCGGCGCCAGCAGCTTGACGATGTCCCAGCGCACCGCCCCATGCTTGTGGTGGGCGCGCACCGAGGACAGCGAGGTGAACATGATGGTGCCGAGCGAGGTCGCGATCGCCATGTGCACCACCAGCTCGTATGGCACCTGGCGCGCCGTGAGGATCATCGTGATGAAGGGCACCAGGATCATGCCGCCGCCGATGCCGAGCAGGCCGGCGGCGAAACCGCCGAAGCAGCCCATGGCGAGCAGGGCGAGGATCAGCAGCGGGTCCATGGCGCCTCCCTGCCGGTGCGGGTGAACGGGTGCGGGTGCGCGCAGGACGCGCCAGGGCACGGCGAAGTGAAGACAGCCATCGACAACATCATTACCTTTCGAACATACAAGGAATGCATACTAGTCGATGGCTCGCGAATTGTCGAAATGGCCGGCGGCGCGGTCGGCTCAAGGAGCACAGGTACGAAAGCCCACGAAGAGGTCGTCGCGCCCGGGCATGTAGAAGTTGCGGAAGTGCGCAGAGCGCAGGCGCGCCGGCGTCGCGAACGAAGCGCCGCGCACGGCCTGGCAACTGCCGAAATACGGCGCCGCGTATTCGCGGTAGCGGTCCGGGGCAAATCCGGCATAGGGCTGGAAGCGCGATGCCGTCCATTCCCACAACCGGCCCCAGCTGAAGCCGGGCTGCTGCGCCTGCGCCGCATATTCCCACTCCTGCTCCAGCGGCAGGCGCCGTCCGGCCCAGCTGCAGTACGCCTCCGCCTCGTACAGGCTCACGTGACGCACCGGTTCGGCCGGGTCCAGCGCCACCCGGGTGCCGAAGCGCACGGTGCTCCAGCCTGCCCCTTCCCGCTTCCCTTCCCGCTCCCAGTAGCGTGGCGCCGTGCGTTGCTGCCCCGCCAGCCATGCGCGCCCGGCCTCGCTCCAGTATTGCGCCCGCCGGTAGCCGCCGTCGCGCACGAATGCGAGGTAGGCCGCATTCGACACCAGGTCCGCGTCGATCGCGAACGGAGCGACGCGGCAAGGCGCCGCCTGCCGCTCGTTGTCGAACACGAAGCCCCGCGACTGCTCCCCGCCGAGGAGGAAACTCGCTTCGCCGAAGACAATGTCGCCCGCCGCCCGGACTTCCGCGCTGCGCGCGGCCGTATCGATGCCGCCTGCGGGCGCTGCCGCGCCGAGCGTCTGCAAGGTGTACAGCAGGGCTTCGCCATGCATGTCCTCGTGCGCCAGCACCAGGCGATAGGGATAGAGCGCAGCGTCGTCGTCGTGGGTGCGCGCCAGCCGGTCCAGTATCCTGTCCAGCACGTCGCGGCAATACGCCTTGATCGCGCCTGGCGCGGGCAGGTCGAGTTCCCAGCGCGTGTCGTGGGCCACCGCGCCCGAATCGAACCAGTCGTCGCCGTGCGCGAGCAGCGAACGGCCGATGGCGTCGCCCGGCCTGCTGCTCGCAGCCTCGCGCAGGACGAACCATTCCGCGAACCAGGCGACATGTCCCAGTTCCCAGAGCGGCGGGTTCAGGATGGCAAGACGCGGCACCTGTGCGGCGCGGTCGTAGCCGGCCGCCGCCAGGGCGTCGAACAGGGCTAGCGTACGCTGGCGGGCATCGCGCAGTGCGGCGTCGAGCGCGCTCGGTCCCATCCAGCGGAAGGATGCATGGTTGTCTGTCATGCATCCATTGTACGGTCCATTCGTTCGCTGCCCCCGCCTGTGCCGCGTGGACACCGGGCTCAACGTACCGCTTGCAAAGCGCCCGCCATCGGTGCACGATGCATTCATATACTTGAGTAACCCGTAACCAGGAGACGGACGATGATCAAGATAAGCGTGATGTATCCAAACGGCCCGGACGCGCATTTCGACGAGGTCTATTACCGGGACAAGCATATGCCCATGGTGAAGAACCTGATGGGTGAGCATTGCAAGTACTATGCGGTCGACCGGGCAATGCCGGATGGTTCACCCACCTCGAATGCGCCTTACATCGCCATGGGCCACCTGTTCTGCGAGTCGGTCGATGCCTTCCAGGCCGGATTCGGCCCACATACGAAGGAAATCATGGCCGACATCCCCAACTACACCAACCAGAAGCCGGTGATCCAGATCAGCGAGGTGCTGGTCGGATAAGGCCGGCCCTTCCCTTCAGTGTCCGCTGTCGACCGGCAGGCTGGCGCCGAGCCAGCCGGCAATGCCGGCCGACATGACGCGCACGTCCGCGTAGCCGAGCCGTTCCGCCCTGCGCGCCGCCTGCGGCGCCTTGCGGCACAGGGGATTCGAGCAGTAGAACACCAGCGGCGTGCCCAGGTCCGCCGGCAGCATGCCTGCGTCAAAATCGGGGGCCAGATTGAGCGCCCCCGGCACGCGCGCCTTCAGCCAGGATTGGCGCGCATTCACGTCGACCACTGTCACACCGCCCTGCACCATGCATCCGTGCAGTTCACGCGGCGCGATCGATTTCAGCCCCATCAGCATCGCAAACATGATGCCTCCTCAAGTGCGGGCTGCGCCGAAGCAGCGCAGGATGGCCGCCGCCAGCGACAACGCCAGCAGCGTGCCGCCGACCAGGTGCATCGAGGCCAGCGGCGCAAACAGCGCGGCCAGCATGTAGCCGAGGCCGCCCAGCACCAGGCTCCAGCCGGCAAAGCGGCGCGCGGCCTGTTCCCGTTCGGGCGCGCAGCGCAGGCTGGCCAGCTTCGTCAGGGACTTCGGAATCACGTTGGCGTAGAAAACGACGATGGCGCCAAGCAGCAGGCCCATGAAACGCGGCGCCAGGCCGGCATCGATGTACTCGGGCGTGGCCCAGCGCAGCGCGCCGGAGATGGCAAGGATGAGTCCCGCGCCCAGCAGCGCACGGCGGTATGGCAGAACAGCAGTCATGATTTCTCCTGTTTCGATCCAGCTTCAAGTTGTGCAAAAACTCGCCATGGCAGCGTTGCATCGTCTTGCCGTATGAGTGCACTGTCTTCGACGATGCGCCTTGCCCTGGCGCTTTTTCACAACTTTTCGGGATGGCCGTCTTCCGGCCGCGTGACCTGCAAACCAAACGTCTGGGCAAACGCCAGCAGCGCCTCCTCGAGTACCGACAGCTTGAGGCGATAGGTGACGTGGCGCCCCTGCTTCTCGGCTTCGATGAGACCTGCCGACACGAGCACCGCGAAGTGCGCCGACATGGTCGGCTTCGAGACGTCAAACATCTCCGCCAGTTCGCCCGCGCCGATCGGTCCGCGCTCCTGCAGCAGTTGCAGGACTTTGCGGCGGGTCGGGTCGGCCAGGGCTTTGAAGACGGTGCTCATGAGTCGATTATTAGCTAATCATCGAACTATTGCAAGCAATTTAACGGGTGTACCCGCCCTGGGTGCAGACTGCATTTATTTGCGGATCCATTCGAGAATCCTGTTCCACTGGCTGGTGGTGACCGGCGAAATGGACAGGCGGCTGCCTTTCTGCAGCAATACCATGTCCTCCAGTTCGGGAATCGCGCGCATCTCGGACAGCGGCAGGTAACGGCCCTGCTCCACCGCCTTCACGTCGACGGAGATCCAGCGCGGTTGTTCGCGCGTGGCTGTCGGGTCGAAATATTTGCCGGCGCTGTCGAATTGCGATGCGTCGGGATAAGGGCCGCTCGCCACCTGCGCAATACCGGCGACACCGGGAACCGCGCAACTGGAGTGATAAAACAGGACGCCGTCGCCGGGCTGCATCGCATCGCGCATGAAATTCCTTGCCTGGTAATTGCGCACGCCGAACCAGGCCACCGTCTGGCCCGGCGCGGCCAGCACGTCGTCGAAACTGACTTCATCCGGTTCGGATTTCATCAACCAATAGCGCATCGCTTCTCCTGCACGATAAAAAACGTCCCTGCCCGCAAATGAAACGGGCATAAAAAAACGGTTGCGTGCCGATGCGCGCAACCGTCTTTTGGAATATAGCCCCGCCTGTGCCGTTTATGCCGGCATCCCAGAACCTGACGGTTCAAGGTGGTCGCAGTTAGCTCAATTTCGGGTTCGTCGGACTAGCGACGCTCACGCCCATCGAACATAATCCCGCAACCGATGCATACAAATGGTTCAAGGAATATATGGCAATCTCGAACACCGCAGGGTGCCTCGCAGTTTACTCGCTTGAACGGGCATGTCAAACGAATTTGGACCTTCAGGGCAAATTTTCTTGCGGCGTCAGGGCCTGGTCGAGGACGCTGTGCATGACGGCGAGCTTTTGTTTCACTTCCAGCATCGTCATGTCCGACAACGGACCCTGCGGCGACTTGACCGAGAGGAATTCGGCAGCCACGCTCAGCGCGGCCATCACGGCAATGCGATCGGTGCCCTTCACCTTGCCCGAGTCGCGCAGCGCGATCATCTTGCCGTCGAGGTAACGCACGGCGTCGCGCAGCGTCGCCTGCTCCCCTTCCTTGCAGGCCAGGCGGTAGGGCTGGCCCATGATCGTGACATCAAGATAAATCATTGCTTGGCCTCGGCGTTCGTGGATTCGTCTGCTTCTTCCTCTGCCGGTGCAGGCAATTGCTCGATCACGGCTTCCAGCCGGCGCTGGGCCTCGACCAGCCGCTCGAGGAGCGCCGTGTTCACTTCGTTGAGCAGCACATTGGTCTGCTGTAGTTGCGCATTCTCGCTGCGCAGCGTCCCGACCAGTGCGGCGAGCCGTTCGATCTTGTCGGATAGGTCTTGGAATTCGGAAATCATTCGTAACTATAGGTCTGATAAGGTTTGACAGTCAACAGGATAGCGTGTTGTGCGGGGCGGTGCCTTTGCTGGGTGGACACCTGTGTCCACGCGGATTGAACCACGGGCATGGCTGCCGTGCCCTGCGGTGCCCGGAGCCGATGCCGCACGCAACGCTGGTCAAGGCGCCGCTGCTCGATCGATGAGACCGCGTGGACACAGGTGTCCACCCTACAAGTGCGTTCTGACACTCCCTTGACCTCACTCAAGTACCCCGGCAACAGTGCGTCAGCGCGGAATGCTTCGGTGCTAACCTTGCCGCTTTGTGCCTGCGCGGATTGCTTGTGTAACAACAGCCGCGTGACCCCAGCGGTTTGAGCCCGCACAAGCCGCAAAGTGAATTTAGCAACAGGCGCGCTTGAAATGCCTAATTATCGTCCCTATAATTAGCACTCGTTAGTAGAGAGTGCTAACAACTCTTTCGAGCCGCAGCGTCATTACACGATGCGGCAACAACGCAGATAAATAGCTAGTCCAAACCACTGAATAAAGGAGTTTTGCATGAACCTTCGCCCTCTGCACGATCGCGTTATCGTGAAGCGTCTCGACCAGGAAACCAAGACTGCCTCGGGCCTGATCATCCCTGATGCAGCGGCGGAAAAGCCAGACCAGGGTGAAGTCCTGGCAGTCGGCAACGGCAAGGTGCAGGACAACGGCCAGGTGCGCGCGCTGGAAGTCAAGGTCGGCGACCGCGTCCTGTTCGGCAAGTACTCGGGCCAGGCCGTCAAGGTCGATGGCCAGGAGCTGCTGGTGATGCGCGAAGAAGACATCATGGCCGTTCTGGTCTCGTAATCCTCCCTGAATAAAACAGTTCACGAATAACTGGAGAAATACAAAATGGCAGCTAAAGAAGTAGTGTTCGGCGACGCAGCGCGCGCCAAGATGGTCGAAGGCGTCAACATCCTCGCCAACGCAGTCAAGGTCACCCTGGGCCCGAAAGGCCGCAACGTCGTGCTGGACCGCGCATTCGGCGCCCCGACCGTCACCAAGGACGGCGTCTCGGTCGCGAAAGAGATCGAACTGAAAGACAAGCTCATGAACATGGGCGCGCAGATGGTCAAGGAAGTCGCTTCGAAGACCAGCGACAACGCCGGTGACGGCACCACCACCGCGACCGTGCTGGCACAAGCCATCGTGCGCGAAGGCATGAAGTTCGTTGCCGCCGGCATGAACCCGATGGACCTGAAGCGCGGCATCGACAAGGCCGTCGCCGCTACCGTCGAAGAACTGAAGAAGATCGCCAAGCCGTGCACCACCTCGAAGGAAATCGCACAGGTCGGCGCGATCTCGGCCAACTCGGACGCATCGATCGGCGAGCGCATCGCTGAAGCGATGGAAAAAGTCGGCAAGGAAGGCGTCATCACCGTCGAAGACGGCAAGTCGCTGAACGACGAGCTGGACATCGTCGAGGGCATGCAGTTCGACCGCGGCTACCTGTCGCCTTACTTCATCAACAACCCGGACAAGCAAGTCGCCATCCACGAGAACCCGTTCGTCCTGCTGTGCGACAAGAAGATCTCGAACATCCGTGACCTGCTGCCGGTGCTGGAGCAAGTGGCAAAAGCCGGCCGTCCGCTGATGATCATCGCCGAAGACATCGAAGGCGAAGCACTGGCGACCCTGGTCGTCAACAACATCCGCGGCATCCTGAAGACCGTTGCAGTGAAAGCCCCTGGCTTCGGCGACCGTCGCAAGGCCATGCTGGAAGACATCGCCATCCTGACCGGCGGCCAGGTGATCGCCGAAGAAGTCGGCCTGACCCTGGAAAAGGTCACGCTGGCAGAACTGGGCCAGGCCAAGCGCATCGAAGTCGGCAAGGAAAACACCATCATCATCGACGGCGCCGGCTCGGCTGAAGCGATCGAGGCACGCGTCAAGCAGGTGCGCGTCCAGATCGAAGAAGCGACCTCGGACTACGACCGCGAGAAGCTGCAGGAACGCGTGGCCAAGCTGGCCGGCGGCGTTGCAGTGATCAAGGTTGGCGCTGCCACCGAAGTCGAAATGAAGGAAAAGAAAGCACGCGTCGAAGACGCCCTGCACGCAACCCGCGCTGCCGTTGAAGAAGGCATCGTTCCGGGCGGCGGCGTGGCCCTGCTGCGCGCTCGCGCCAACCTGAACATCCAGGGCGACAACCCGGACCAGGACGCAGGCATCAAGATCGTCCTGCGCGCCATGGAAGAGCCGCTGCGCATGATCGTCCAGAACGCCGGCGAAGAGTCGTCGGTCGTGGTCTCGGGCGTGCTGGCTGGCCAGGGCAACTACGGCTACAACGCCGCCAACGGCACCTACGGCGACATGGTCGAAATGGGCGTGCTGGATCCGGCCAAGGTCACCCGTTCGGCTCTGCAGAACGCAGCGTCGATCGCCGGCCTGATGCTGACCACCGACTGCATGGTCTCGGAAATCGTCGAGGACAAGCCAGCCGGCGGCATGGGCGGCATGGGTGGCATGGGCGGCATGGGTGGCATGGACGGCATGATGTAATTTGCCGGCCGACAGTCCGGCGCCATTCGGTCCCGGACTGCCAGCCCCACAAAAAAAGCCCACAGGCGCGAGCCTGCGGGCTTTTTCTTTTCTGAACCATTATTAAACCGTTTTTTGATGGTGACAGACGTGACCAAGAAAGCCCTCCCCTCCGTGCGCCTGGACGCACTGCGCGACGCCCTGCTCTTCATCGACGACGTGTACGGCGGCGCCGAGGCCTGGGTCGACCTTCGCACTGGCGCCGTGCACATCGTGGCCGAGGGACTCGACCCCGATGAACTGGCCCTGCCGGAAGACCTCGGCGACCCGGAGCATTTTCTCGCCCTGCCCCCGTCGCGCGACCTGTACGTCGAGCGCGAACTGGCCTTCGATTTCGTTGCCCGGCACCTGCCGGCCGACGAGCGCCTGGTACGCGCCATGTTCACCAGAAAAGGCGCCTACCGCGCGCTGCGCGAATTGCTGGACGAGCGCGGCGTGCTCGAGGAGTGGTACCGCTTCAAGGGCACCGCCGTCGACGCCGCGCTGGCCGGGTGGTGCGGCGACAACGGGCTGCGCCTGCACAGATAGCGCCGCCCCGCCTGCCCCTCCCGCGCAGGCACAGCGCCAAGACGGGCACGCTTCTTTACATCGTTTTACCTGGATTTACGTGGCGCACGCGATGCCGGCGAAAGGCCGCATGGCGGGGTCACGTACCATCTGCTCAACGTTTAGCAAACTGAGCAGATTATGGCCACGATCCACGCCGACAGTTGTGGCGGGCAGGCAAATGCAAGGGTGCCCTCATGAACATGCCGCGGCCCGACTTCTGGAAGAACGTCCTCACCGTGCTCACCGGAGCGACCGGTGCGCAGGCCTTGCCGATCCTGGCGGCGCCCCTGCTGACCCGCCTGTGCACGCCGGCCGAGATGGGCGCCTTCAGCGTCTGGCTGGGCATCATCACGGTGACTTCGATCGCCGCCACCCTGCGTTTCGAGGCCGCCATGGTCCTCGACCACGACAACGCCCAGCAAGGCACCTGCTTCAGCGTGGTGGCCTACTGCGCGACCCTCGTGGCCCTGGCCATCACGGCATGCATGCTGCTCGGGTGCATGCTCGGCCTGCCCGCCCTGTGCGACATGTCCTGGTTCGAACTGCTCACCATCGGCGCCGCCACCTGGCTGACCGCCACCATGCAGACCACGCTGGCGTATGCCGCCTCGCACAAGCTGTTCGTCAAGGCGGCGAAAGCCAAGGTCCTGCAATCGGCAACGATTGCCGTGAGCCAGGTGCTGCTGCTGTGTATCGGCCTGGACAGCACCGCCCTGCTGACGGGCCAGCTGATCGGCCTCGGCGCCGGCCTCTGGGCCGCGCGGCGCCTGCTGTCGCCGCCCGCGGTGCGCCTGGGGCTGAAGCTCGACGGCGAACAGCGCGCCTATTTTTTCAGGCACCAGGCGTTCTGGCGCTACGCCCTGCCCTCGAGCCTGCTCAACAGCGTGGTCGGCTACCTGCCGCTGTTCATGATCGGCTACCATCACGGCGCGCTGGCGGCCGGCCTGTTCGCGTTGACCCAGCGCGTGCTCGCCGCGCCCATCACCCTGATCGCCGCTTCGGTACGCGATGTGTTCAAGCGCGAGGCGGTGCAGCAGTTCCAATCCACCGGCAATTGCCGCGACGCCTATCACGCCACCTTCAAGGCCCTGGCGCTGCTTGCCGTGGCGCCCTCGCTGATCCTGTTCCTGTTCTCGCCCCAGCTGTTCAGCTGGGTGTTCGGTCCGGCCTGGCGTCCGGCCGGCGACATGGCGCGCATCCTTGCCCCGCTATGCTTCCTGAGCTTCATCGCGAGCCCGCTCAGCTATGTGTTCTTTGTTGCAGGCAAGCAGAAGATCGAACTGCTGTGGCAGGTGGCGCTGTTCCTGATGACGGTCGCCGTGTTCGTCGCGCCCCTGTCGCTGCACCAGAGCGTGCTGGGATATGCGATCGGCCGTTCCCTGCTCTATGTCATCTACCTGGTCATGTCGCACCGGTATTCGCTCAATGGTTGTTCCGCGTGGGGCGGACGACGGCGCGACGCTCCGGGTCTTCCCCCTTCGCCGCCGTAAGCGCAGGCATGTGCGCCTGCCGGGCTCAGGCCGCGCGCAGGCCTGGCAGCGCCAGGGCGCCCCGAGCGGCGCCCGCCGCACGCACTTCCCCACGCATTTCCCCTGCCTCGGCCAGCTTGAACACGCTGACCGCCTGCAGCAGCTGGCCGGCCTGCTCGTGCATGGCGTTCGAGGCCGCCGCCGACTGTTCGACCAGCGCGGCATTCTCCTGGGTCGCCTGGTCCATCTGGGTGATGGCGCCGTTGATCTGGCCGATGCCCGCGGTCTGTTCCGCGGTCGCCGCCGCGATCTCGCCGATGATGTCGCTCACGCGCCGGACGCTGCCGACGATCTCGTTCATCGTCGCGCCGGCCTGGTCGACCAGCCTCGCGCCGTCGTCGACCCTGCTGACCGAGTCGCCGATCAGCAGCTTGATTTCTTTCGCCGCGGCGGCCGAGCGTTGCGCCAGGTTGCGCACTTCGCTCGCCACCACCGCGAAACCGCGGCCCTGCTCGCCGGCGCGGGCTGCTTCCACCGCCGCGTTCAGCGCCAGGATATTGGTCTGGAAGGCGATCCCGTCGATCACGCCGATGATCTCGGCGATCTTCTTCGAGGCCTCGTTGATCGACGCCATGGTCTGCACCACCTGCGCCACGACCTCGCCGCCGCGGCCGGCCACGTCGCTGGCCGAGCTTGCCAGCACGCTGGCCTGGCGCGCATTGCTCGCGTTCTGCGCAACGGTCGAGGTCAGCTCTTCCATCGAGCTGGCGGTTTCTTCGAGCGAGCCGGCCTGCTGTTCCGTGCGCGCCGACAGGTCGAGACTGCCCGCCGCGATTTCCGACGAAGCGGTGGCAATCGCATGCGAGCCGCTGCGGATCTCCGTGACCAGGCCGAGCAGCTGGTCGTTCATGTCGGCCAGCGCATCCTGCAGCGCGCCGATCTCGTCCTTCGAGGTGGCCTGGCGGCGAAAGCTCAGGTCGCCCGCGGCGACGCGGCGGGCCAGCGCGGCGGCGGCGGCCACGGGACGGGTGATGCCGCGCGTCAGCCACCAGGCGCAGACGGCGCCGAAGGCCACGCTCAGCACGCCGAGCAGGATCATGGTGAGGCTGCTGTCGTGCTTGATCTGCTGGATCTCGCCGCGCAGGGCGTCGACCCGCTTGCGCTGCAGCGACACCAGGTGCTGGATGTTGGCCTGGTAAGCTTTGGCCGCCGGAATATAAATCCTGTCGTGCGCCTCCATCGATTCGTCCACCCGGCCTTCGTTCTTCAGGCGGATGGCTTCGCTGCGGCCGTTCACGTAGGCGCCGCGCAGCGACATCATCTTGGCGAAGGCTGCCTTTTCCTCGTCGCTGCTCAGGAGCGGCTCGACTTCCTTCATGTACATCGTCGCCTTGCTGTTCGTTTCCGCCGTATTCTTGGCGAAGAACTCGGTCAGCGAGGTGTCGCTGCTCTTGATGATGGCCGAGGTGCGGATGACGGCGATGCCGATATTGTGGCTCCAGTCATTGATCAGGCGTTCTTTCTTGATGGGCTCGTCGAGCATCTGCTCGGCGGCCGTGGCGACGGCGCCCAGCTTGAAGATGCTGATCAGGGTGATGACAATGGAGAGAGCGAGGACAACGGTGAAGCCGAGCGCGAGACGCTGCCCGATCTTCATGTTCGATAACAAATTCATGTGGAGGTTGGCTTACGTTGGATAGGGACAGGCCGGCGCTGCAAGGAAGCAAAATGGCAAGATTGCCGGCAATAGAAGATGTATATAGCGGAGCTAATTTGCATTCATTCTACTTATAAATAATTTTGTTGGCATACGGCAACAAAATTTGACGAAAATACAGCTGTGCGCAGGCCGATGTCTTTACCCGCCAGCAGCCTCCGATTTGCCGCAAGGCTAGGCTTCGTTTAGTATGGCCGCTCGTTTCCCATGAGGTTTAGCCATGAGACCAAGCGGCGCACCGACCGTCTTTATCCGCCTGCTGACTGTTTCCGCCCTGCTGGCCGCAAGCCTTGCAGGCTGCAAGGACGAGCCGAAACCGGCGCCGCTGCCCAAGCCGGTGGTGCAGCAGAAGGCCGAGCCGGTCGTGACCAGGGAAGAGGCGATGGCAACGCTGCTGGCGCTGCCGGAAGTGAAGGCCTGGTCGGCGGAGATCGAGAAACGCTCGCGCGGCAAGGCGCATGGCGCGATCATCGAGGACAACCCGCAGACGCGCACGATCAACGGCCGCCCCTACTGGCAGCTCAGCTTCGTCGAGAACCGCGCCGACAAGGTGCAGCGGCGCGAGAGCTTCCTGGTGGCGCAGACGGGCAGCCAGATCCTGGTGGAAGACGTCGAGAACGATTCGGTGCTGTCGCTGGACGATTGGCGGCGCGAGATTCACCGCATCCGCCTGAAATCGGCGGATTGACGACGCCCGCCGGGCACGATTGAGCGCTATCAAGCGCGGCCATCAGCCGCCGGGTATCTTGATGAAGCCGCTGACCGATCGCCACCGTTTCGCGGTAGACGCGTGGCCCACTCCTCCCTCGGTTGGCGGCACCTTTCTCAGGATGATGTCGCGTCTGCGGACTCGCGGCGTTTTCTCGGGTTTGCATGTGCCGTACCGGTGCCCCCCCCACACAGCGCACGAGCGTCCTGACAATCAACTCCCCAGATGCGAAATCAGCATCCTGCGCTGCGCGAGCTCACCCGTCTCCTGCTCGCGCCCGTTGTGCGCATCCACCGACAATCCCACCGCCATGATGTCGATGAGCAGCAGCTGCAGGATCCGCGAGATCATCGACAGGAAGCTGGTGCTGTCCTCGGCATGGTCGACCGCCAGGCAGACGCTGGCCTTGCGCGCCAGCGGCGACTGGCTGTTGCCGATGGCGATCACGTCGGCGCCCTTGGCCCGCGCGATGTCGACCGCCTGCAACAGCTCGGGCAAACGGCCTGAATTCGAAATGGCGATCACCACGTCGCCCGGTCCCAGCAGGTCGGCCGCCAGCGCGAACAGGTGCGAATCGCCGTACAGCGCCGTCGGGATCCGGAAGCGGAACAGCTTGTGCTGGCCGTCGAGCGCCACCACGCGCGCATTGCCCATGGCGTAGAACTCGACGCGCCGCGCGCGGCTCACCAGTTCGATCGCGCGGTCGAGGGCGCGCACGTCCAGGCCGTCGCGGAATGTCAATATCGCCGACACGGTGTTGTCGATCACCTTGGCCGACAGGTCATGGGTGCTGTCGCTGTTACGCACCTGGCTGTGGCGCACGGGAATCGCGCCCGTCAGGCTGCTCGCGAACTTCAGCTTGAAGTCGGCCAGGCCCAGGAAGCCGAGCGAGCGGCAGAAACGGATCACGGTCGGCTGGCTCACCTCCGCCAGGCGCGCGATCTCGGCGATCGGCTCGTTCAGCACCAGGCGCGGCTGTTCCAGCACCAGGCTGGCCACGCGCTGTTCGGCCGGTGTCAGCTCCGGTTGCAGGTGCTTGATCCTTTCCATCAGCGTGTTGGCGCCGCTGCGTCCGCGCAGGTGCTCGGACAGGATGGTCGCCACGCCGTGGAATGCCGGGTTGGGCGTGGTGATGATGTAGGTGGGAATGCTCGACAGGTAGCTGGAAAACCGCCCCTTCGCCTCGAAGCGGGCGCGGAATGGCGAGCGCGCGAAATACTCCCGCATGCGCGGCACGATGCCGCCGCCGATGTAGACGCCGCCAAAGGCGCCCAGGGTCACCGCCAGGTTGGCGGCGGCGCCGCCCAGCATGCCGCAGAAGACTTCCAGTACCTCCAGGCACAGCGGGTCGGCGTCGTCGAGCGCGCCGGCGACGATCTGCGCCGCCGTGCGCGGCGCTGTATTGGACAAGCCCTTGCGTTGGGCCAGGGCCAGGTACATCAGCTCCATGCCCGGTCCCGAGATCAGGCGCTCGTTCGAGACGTGCTGCCACTCGCGCCAGGCGTACTGCAGGATCGCGAACTCGCGCTCGTCGCTCGGCGCGAAGTTCACGTGCCCGCCCTCGCTGCCGAGGGTGACGAAGCCGTCGGCGGTCGGGATCAGGCCCGACACACCGAGACCGGTGCCCGGACCGAGCACGCCGATCACCGAGCCGGCAGCCGGCTTGCCCTCGCCAACCTTCAGCAGGTCATGCGGCTGCAGCACCGGAATGGCCATGGCCAGCGCCGTGAAGTCGTTCACCACCAGCAGGGTCGACAGGCCAAGCTGGCGCCGCACCGCTTCGGTCGAGAACTCCCAGGCGCGGTTGGTCATGCGCACCTGGTCGCCGTTGACCGGGTTCGCCACCGCGAAGGCGGCGTGGTGCAGCGTCAGCTCGGCGTGGTCCGCCAGGTAGTGCCGCAACAGCGGCACGATGCCGTCAAAATGCTCGCACTCGAGCACACGGACCGCCTGGAACACATCCGGCGCCGTCTGCAGCGCGAAGCGCGCATGCGTGGCGCCGATGTCGGCCAGCAGGCGCGGCCCATCGACGAAAGCGGTGCGCGCGAACTTCTCAGGCTCCTGCCCGCTCCCCATCAGGCGACAGCGCCCTGCTCGACCTTGCCGAACCAGGCGCCGTAAGGCGGCAGGGTCACGCGGCCGTTGGCGGCGTCGCCCGGCAGGCCGTGGCCTTCCAGAAGCTGGGCCTGCGCGGTTTCCGGCCAGTCGAACGAGACCGGCTCGTTCGACAGGTTGAAGGCCGCCAGCACAGTCGCTTCGCCCTCGAGGGTGCGGCGCAGCGCCAGCACCGGCTCCGGCGCCTCGAAGAAGCCGATGCCGCCGCGGGTCAGCTGCGGCAGGGCCTGGCGCCAGTGAATGATGCGGCGCGCGGCGTTCAGGCTTGACGCCGGATCGTTTTCCTGGACCGAGACAGCGGCGGCGATGTGCGGTTCGGCCACTGGCAGCCAGGGTTTGCCCGTGGTGAAGCCGGCGTTCGGGGTTTCGTTGGTCCATGGCATCGGCGTGCGGCAGCCGTCGCGGCCCTTGAACTCAGGCCAGAAGGTGATGCCGTACGGGTCCTGCAGCAGCTCGAAGGGCACGTCCGCTTCCGGCAGCGCCAGTTCGTCGCCCTGGTACAGGCAAGGCGTGCCTTTCAGGGACAGCTGCATCGCCAGCACCATGGCCGCGAACGCGCTTGGTGCGTCCTCGCCCTTCCAGCGCGTCACGACGCGGATGGCGTCGTGGTTGCCGACCGACCAGGAGGCCCAGCCGCCTTTTACGCGCGCTTCGAATTCCTCCACCTGGGTGCGGATGTGTTTCGCCGTGAATTCCGGGGTCAGCAGGTTGAAGCTGTAGGCCATGTGCAGCTTGTCGCCGTCGGCCGTGTACTCGGCCATGCAGGCCAGGGCGTCGTCGGCGCCGACTTCGCCGATCGAGACCGCGCCGTATTCGTTGAGCAGCGCGCGGATCTTCTGCAGGAAGGCGATGTTCTCCGGACGGGTCTTGTCGTAGATGTGCGACTGCATGCCGTAGGGATTCACGTCCGTGACGGAGGCGGTGTCGCGCTTGGTCGCCGGCGGATTGCTGCGCAGTTCGGTGTCGTGGAAGTGGTAGTTGCAGGCGTCCATGCGCACGCCGTCGACGCCGCGCTCGAGCCAGAAACGCAGCGCTTCCAGGTGGGCCTTCTGTACGTCCGGGTTATGGAAGTTCAGTTGCGGCTGGCTGACCAGGAAGTTGTGCATGTAGTACTGCTTGCGGCGGGTGTCCCACTGCCAGGCGGAACCACCGAAGACCGACATCCAGTTGTTCGGCGGGTTGCCGTCCGGCGCCGCGTCGGCCCAGACGTACCAGTCGGCCTTCGGGTTGTCGCGGCTGGAGCGGCTAAGGGCGAACCAGGGGTGGGCGTCGGCCGTGTGGGCCATCACCTGGTCGATCATGATCTTCAGGCCCAGGCTGTGCGCCTTGGCGACCATGGCGTCGAAGTCGGCCAGGGTGCCGAACAGCGGATCGACGTCGCAGTAGTCCGAGATGTCGTAGCCGAAGTCCTTCATCGGCGACTTGAAGTAAGGCGAGAGCCAGACGATGTTCACGCCCAGGCTGGCAATGTAGTCGAGCTTGGCGGTGATGCCGGGAATGTCGCCGACGCCATCGCCATTCGTGTCGAGGTAGCTGCGCGGGTAGACCTGGTAGATGATGGCTTCGCGCCACCAGTCGTTCTTTTGCGTGGAAGTCTGGGTCATGACGAGGGTCCTGGTTGGTGGTTTTTACGCAATATACAGCAGGTTTTTCAACTTTACAATCTGACCCGGCACCCCGTATTTATGCAAATTTCCTTTGCATTCAAGACCTTATATGCAAATAGAATTTGCAGCCCTTGTAACAAAAGTAGCTAAACTACGGTCTCCTTATAAGGACATTATTTTCCTGTTGCAAAGACCCTGCTGGCGTCATAGCATCCCGGGTTACACCACTTCCAGGACGAGTCCATGAACCAGCCGACCACGCCCTCATCCAGCGGGCGCATGCCCCGCCAGATTCCCTACATCATCGCCAACGAAGGTTGCGAGCGCTTCAGCTTCTACGGGATGCGCAACATCCTGACGCCCTTCCTGATCTCGACCCTGCTGCTGTTCCTGCCGGAGTCCGAGCGCACCAGCGAAGCCAAGCACGTCTTCCACACCTTCGTCATCGGCGTCTACTTCTTCCCGCTGCTGGGCGGCTGGCTGGCCGACCGCTACTTCGGCAAGTACAACACCGTGTTCTGGCTCAGCCTCGTGTACTGCGCGGGCCACGCCTGCCTCGCGATCTTCGAGGACAACGTCAAGGGCTTCTATCTCGGCCTGGGCCTGATCGCGCTCGGCTCGGGCGGCATCAAGCCGCTGGTGTCTTCTTTTGTCGGCGACCAGTTCGACCAGACCAACAAGGACAAGGCGAAGATCGTGTTCGACGCCTTCTACTGGATCATCAACTTCGGCTCCTTCTTCGCCTCGCTCCTGATGCCGCTGTTCCTGAAGAACTACGGTCCCTCGGTCGCCTTCGGCATCCCGGGCATCATGATGTTCATCGCGACCATGGTGTTCTGGAGCGGGAAGAAGAAATACGTGCACGTGCCGCCGGCCGCGCCGAATCCGCATTCGTTCTCGCGCGTCGCGCGCACCGCCCTGTCGACCAATGGCCCCGGCCGCACGGTGGCCATGGTCGGCCTGTTCGGCGCCATTGCTTCGCTGCTGATGTCGCCCCAATGGGGCTTCGTGATCGCGGCCTGCACGGCCCTGGTCCTGCTGCTGGCCTTTGTCGGCGCCGGCATCTCGATGCAGCTCGAACGCGCGCGCGGCCACCATCCGGACGAAGCGGTCGACGGCGTGCGCGCGGTGCTGCGCATCCTGGTCGTGTTCGCGCTGGTCACGCCGTTCTGGTCGCTGTTCGACCAGAAGGCCTCGACCTGGATCGTCCAGGCCAATTCGATGACCACGCACTTCTCCGTGTTCGGCAACGAGTTCACCCTGCTGCCGGCCCAGATGCAGGCGCTCAATCCGCTGCTGGTGATGCTGCTCATCCCCTTCAACAACCTGGTGCTGTTCCCGCTGCTGCAAAAAATCGGCATCACGCCGACCCCGCTGCGCCGCATGACGGCCGGCATCGCCTTCTCGGCCCTCTCGTGGCTGGTGATCGGCGCGATCCAGGTGTCGATGGACGCCGGCACGCCGACCTCGATGGCCTGGCAGATCCTGCCCTACGCCCTGTTGACCATGGGCGAGGTGCTGGTCTCGGCCACCGGCCTGGAATTCGCCTACAGCCAGGCGCCGGCCTCGATGAAGGGCGCGATCATGGCCCTGTGGAGCCTGGCCGTCACGGTCGGCAACCTGTGGGTGCTGGTGGTGAACGCGGCCGTGAAGAACGACGCCGTGATCAACTCGATCGCCGGCTCCGGGCTCTCCGTCATTGCCTTCCAGATGTTCTTCTTCGCCGGCTTCGCGGCGCTGGCCGCGATCGCGTTCGGGCTCTACGCCAAGCGCTACAAGATGGTGGACCACTACCGCAGCATCGAAGGCGCCAAGGCGCCGGCCGCGGCGAAGGTGTGAGTGCTGGCACCGCGGCGGGCGTTGCCCTGCCGCGGTTTTCGTAGGGTGGGCACTCCGTGCCCACGCGCTACGCACGTATCCATCGTTGTTGGCGGAGAGACATCGCTCGCAACATGTCCGCCAGTCGCGGGCCACGGTCAGCGTTCACGAGCGACATTCGGCCGCAGCCGGTGCAAGGAAACGCCCGTAACGCGTGGGCACGGAGTGCCCACCCTACCCGTCCACGCTAGTAGCCAAAGCCCACCATTCCGATCACGCCCGATACACGAACCCAGCAGAACGCCCACCAAACCCTAGTAAAATTACATCAGCAGTCACGCCGGCTTGGCTGATTTCGCCCGCACGATTGGGCAAACTGAGCAAAGCTGTAGCAAAATTACGTCAGCCCTAGCTCACAGTTGAACATGATCCGATACGCCCGCCCCGCCGTACTCGTAGCCGCCGCCTTCAGCGCCTCCGCCCACGCCGCCATTCCACTGGAAACCTGCGACAGCCCCGCCTTCGCGCAGACGCTCGCCGCGGCGCCGCAAACCTTCGAGGCGCGCGCCGTCTGGCTCGACCGCCGGCTGGCGAAGTGGCCCGCCGCGCCCACGGACCGCAGCTACAGGCTCTACCACTCGCCGGTGGCCGGCGTCGTCGCCAAAGTCGGCGGCAAGGTCCATGGCGCGGCCGGCGCAATTGCGCTCGACGTCGTCAAGGGCGCCGTCCCGCCCGATGCCGCAGAACGCTTCAAGTACCTGCCCGAGGGCGCGGTGCTCGCCGTGCGCGAGGCCGACCTCGCACGCCTGCCCGCCCTGCACCGCGAACAACTGGTGCTGGTGCGCGAGGCGGCGGACGGGACGGTCCTCGCCGCGACCCGCCTGCAGGCCGCCGGCGCGCTCGACGACCTGTATGCCGCCGCCGAGCAGGTGACTGACCTGGGCGCCACGCCCACGAAGAAGCGCACCGGCTTCAAGCTGTGGGCGCCGACCGCCCGCCAGGCGGCCGTGTGCGTGTTCGACTCCGGCAACAGCCGCGCCAGCGCCGTGCACCAGATGGAGCTCGACGCCGCCACCGGCGTCTGGAGCGCGCAAGCGCCGGCGGACCTCTCGGGCCGCTACTACAAGTACGCCGTCGACGTGGTGGCCGACGGCGCTGGCCTGGTGCGCAACCTCGTCACCGATCCCTATTCGGTCAGCCTCACCCTTGATTCGAAACGCAGCTACATCGCCGACCTCGACGCGCCCGACCTGAAACCGAAGGGCTGGGACAAGGAAAGCGCACCGCAGACCGTGAAGGCGTCCACCGACATGGCCGTCTACGAACTGCACGTGCGCGACTTCTCGCGCGACGACCCGAGCGTGCCGCCTGAAAAGCGCGGCAAGTACACGGCCTTCGGCGAAGCCGATTCGCACGGCATGCGCCACCTGAAGGCGCTGGCGAAGGCCGGCATGACCGACATCCACCTGCTGCCGGTGTACGACCTTGCCAGCGTCCCAGAGCGCAACTGCGCGCTGCCGCAACCGGCGGGCAAGCCGGACGGCGAAACCCAGCAGGCCCTGATCCGCAAGACCGCGCACACCGACTGCTACAACTGGGGCTACGACCCCTGGCACTACAACGCGCCCGAGGGCAGCTACGCGAGCGACCCGCTTGACGGCGCCCGCCGCATTCTCGAATTCCGCGAGATGGTGATGAACCTGCACCGCGCGGGCCTGCGCGTCGGGCTGGACGTGGTCTACAACCACACCTTCGTCGCCGGCCAGGACGAAAAGTCGGTGCTGGACCGCATCGTGCCCGGCTACTACCACCGTCTGGATGCAAAAGGCCGCATCGAGCGCTCGACCTGCTGCGAGAACACCGCCACCGAGAACCGCATGATGGGCAAGCTCATGATCGACTCGAGCGTGCTGTGGGCGAAGCAGTACAAGATCGATTCCTTCCGCTTCGACCTGATGGGCCACCAGCCACGCGCGGCGATGGAGCGCCTGGAAGCGGCCGTGAACAAGGCCACCGGCCGCAAGGTGCAGCTGATCGGCGAAGGCTGGAACTTCGGCGAAGTGGCGAACCGCGCGCGCTTCGTGCAGGCCTCCCAGCTGTCCCTGAACGGCAGCGGCATCGGCACCTTCAGCGATCGCGGGCGCGACGCCGCGCGCGGCGGCGGCGCCGGCGACTCGGGCGACGCCATCGTCAGGCAGCAGGGCTGGATCAACGGGCTGGTCTACGACGCCAATGCCAAGGCCGGCGAGCGCCCGGCGAGCGACCTGCTGCGCACCGCCGACATGATCCGCATCGGCCTGGCCGGCACCCTGCGCGGCTATCCGCTCACGACCTACTACGGCACCACGCGCAAGCTGGAAGACATCCCCTACGGCGGCCAGCCGGCCGGCTATGCCAGCCAGCCGGACGAGACCGTCAACTACGTCGAGAACCACGACAACCAGACGCTCTACGACAACAACGCCCTGAAGCTCCCGCTCGCCACCAGCACGGCCGACCGCGCCCGCGTGCAGGTGCTGGGCCTGGCCCTGACCGCCTTCAGCCAGGGCATCGCCTATTTCCACGCCGGCTCCGACATCCTGCGTTCGAAATCCCTGGACCGCAACAGCTTCAACTCGGGCGACTGGTTCAACCGCCTCGACTGGACCTACCAGACGAACCACTTCGGCACCGGCCTGCCGCCGAAGGACGACAACGGCAAGGACTGGCCGCTGTTCAAGCCGCTGCTGGCCAATCCCGCCCTGCGTCCGGCACCGAGCGACATCGCCTTCACGCGCGACGCCTTCCGCGACCTGCTGGCAATCCGCGCCAGCTCGACGCTGCTGCGCATGCGCAGCGCCGACGACGTGATCCAGCGCCTGCGCTTCTTCAACACCGGCCCGCAGCAGGAGCCGACCGTGATCGCGGCGCACATCGACGGCCGCGGCTACCCCGGCGCGGGCTTCGCCGGCCTGACCTACCTGATCAACGTGGACAAGGTGTCGCACCTGGTGGTCGACCCGAAGGCGGCAGGCCGCCGCATGCGCCTGCACCCGGTGCACACGGCAAAGACGGCCGGCGACAGGCGCGCCGCGACGGCCGGCTATAACAGCGCCAGCGGCACCTACAGCGTGCCGGCGCGCACGGCGGTGGTGTTCGTCGAGGATTGAGCATCGAGGGCTGAACTACCTCTACAATGTGTCCTCATGCCGGCCCTGCCGGACAGCCGCCAACGCTGCGAGGACACACGATGAAAAACCGAGCCTACCTGTCCGAAGTCAGCCTCAAGCCCTCGGCCGAGGCGCATGCGGACAGCTTCCCGTTTTCCCTGCCGGTGGTGCGCTCGCTGGGCCGGTTGCCCCTGCATCCGCAGGTCACCTTCTTCGTCGGCGAGAACGGCTCGGGCAAGTCCACCCTGCTGGAAGCGATCGCGGTGGCCATGGGCTTCAATGCGGAAGGCGGCAGCCGCAACTTCCGCTTCGCCACCCGCGAATCGCACTCTCCGCTGCACGCGCACCTGCGCCTGGCGCGCGGCATCGCGCTGCCCCGCGATGGTTTCTTCCTGAGGGCGGAAAGCTTCTTCAACGTCAGCACCGAAATCGAGCGGCTCGACCGCGACGGAGGCGGCCTCCTCGCTTCCTACGGCGGCAAGGCCCTGCACGAGCAGTCGCACGGCGAAGCCTTCCTGTCCCTGTTCATGGAGCGCTTCGGCGGCAAGAGTTTTTATGTGCTCGACGAACCCGAAGCCGCCCTCTCCCCGCAGCGCCAGCTCGCCATGCTCAGCCGCCTGCACGACCTGGTGCAGGACGGCAGCCAGTTCCTGATCGCGACCCACTCGCCGATCCTGATGGCCTACCCGAACGCGCTCATCTATGAATGCGGCGCGCAAGGCATCGGCAAGGTGCAGTACGAGGACACCGAGCACTACCGCGTCATGCACGACTTCATCGCCAACCCGCAGCGCATGCTGAAGGTGCTGCTGGAGCCGTGAATGCAAGCTGCGGCTAGCGCAAACGAATCTCCGCCACCATCTCGTGGTTGCAATCGATCCCGATCTCCACGAAACCGAAGCTCCTGTAGAAGGCGCTGGCCCGCTCGTTGGTCGGGTGGTAGCAGATATTGATGACCTCCACATCCGGCGCCGCCTTGATTTCCTCGATCAGCAGCTCCATCGCGCGCCGCCCGATGCCCTGCGACTGCAGCGGGAAGTCCACCATGAAACGGTAGATGCCGTAATGGCCGGGCCGACCATCGTCTTCGCGGTTGTACATCGCGAAGCCCACCGGGCGCTCGCCCTGGTAGATCGCGCGCGGCACCAGGCAGTCATAAAACTTCGCCTGCGCGATCGAATAGGCATTCGTGTGCAGCAGGTCGCGCTGGTGCGCGGGCAGCGCCATGTCCATCAGCGACTCGAAGTTTTCTTCGGTGACGTCGCGCAGGGTGATCGTCATCGCTTCAGACATCCAGGTGCGAAATGAGCAGCTTGCGCTTCTCGATATCGCCATCCTGCTCGGCCTGGGCACCCAGCGAGATACCGACCGCCATGATGTCGATCAGCAGCAGCTGCAGGATGCGCGAGATCATCGACAGGAAGGTCGTGCTGTCCTCGGTGTGGTCGACCGCGAGGCAGACATTCGCCTTCTTCGCCAACGCCGACTTGCTGCTGGTGATGGCGATCACGCTGGCGCCCGCGTTGCGCGCGGCGTCCACCGCCGAGAGCAGTTCGGGCGCCTGCCCTGCGGTCGAGATGGCGACCACGACGTCGTTCGGTTTCAGCAGTTCGGCCGCCAGCTGGAACAGGTGGGCGTCGCCATGGGCGGTGGTCGGGATGCGGAAGCGGAAGAATTTATGCTGGCCATCCAGCGCCACCACGCGCGCGTTCCCCATCGCGTAGAACTCGACCTTGTTCGCGCGGCGCAGCAGTTCGATGGCCCGGTCGATCGCATGCACGTCGAGCCCGTCGCGGAACTTCAGGATGGCGGAGACCGTGTTGTCGATCACCTTGGCCGACAAATCGTGGGTGCTGTCGCTCATGCGCACCTGACTGTGGCGCACGGGAATCGAACCGGTCAGGCTGCCGGCGAACTTCAGCTTGAATTCGGCCAGGCCCTGGAAGCCGAGCGAGCGACAGAAGCGGATCACGGTCGGCTGGCTCACATCCGCCAGGCGCGCGATCTCGGCGATCGGTTCGGACAAGACTTTCCTCGGATGCTCCAGCACCAGGGCGGCCACGCGCTGCTCGGCCGGCGACAGCTCGTGCTGCAGGTGCTGGACGCGCTCCATCAGGGTGTTGGCGCCGCTGCGCCCGCGCAGGTGTTCGGACAGGATGGTCGACACGCCACGCAAGGCAGGATTGGGCGTCATGATGACGTAGGTCGGGATCTGGGCCAGATAGTCGCTGAAGCGCCCTTTCGCTTCAAAACGCGCGCGGAACGGCGAGGTGGCGAACCACTTCGCGATGCGCGGCACGATGCCGCCGCCGATGAAGATGCCGCCAAACGCGCCCAGCGTCACCGCCAGGTTGGCCGCGGCACCGCCGAGCATGCCGGCGAAGCATTCGAGCACCTCCAGGCAGAGCGCGTCGTGGTCTTCGAGCGCGCAGCTGACGATCTCCGCCGCAGTACGGGCCGGCGCCTTTACGCCGTTGCGTTCGGCCAGCGCGCGGTAGACCAGCTCCATGCCGGGGCCGGACAGGATGCGTTCGTTCGACACGTGCGGCCACTCGCGCCAGGCGTACTGCAGGATCGCGAACTCGCGCTCGTCGGCCGGGGCGAAGTTCACGTGGCCGCCTTCGCTGCCCAGGGTGATGAAGCCGTCGGCGGTCGGGATCACGCCCGAGACGCCGAGACCCGTGCCGGCGCCGAGCACGCCCGCCACCGCGTGCGGCGCCGGCTTGCCGCCGCCGACCTGCAGCAGGTCGCCGGCCTGCAGGCTGGGCAGCGCCATCGCCAGTGCGGTGAAGTCGTTGACGATCAGGAGGGTCGACCAGCCCATGGTCCTGCGCACCTCGTCGGTGGAGAACTGCCAGTCGCGGTTGGTCATGCGGACCAGGTCGCCGCTGATCGGATTCGCCATCGCAAAGGCCGCGTGCGCGATGCGCTCGCCGCCGTGCTCGTGGAGATAGGCGTTCAGCAGCGGGACGATGCCGCCGTAGTCGTCGCAGCGCAGGACCGCGGTCTGGCGCAGCACGCCGGGCGCCGTCTCGAGCGCAAAGCGGGCATGGGTGGCGCCGATGTCGGCCAGCAGGCGCGGACCGTCGGCGTAGGAAGCACGGCTGTTCTTGTGTTCGTTGTCTGGTACGGTGCTCATCACGCTATTCAGCCGCAGTACGGCTGGGATACCTCTGGAGCCTTGTAGGATAGCATTGTTTGATTGCTACCAGATGGGTATCTGCCCCAAATGCCCACATCGCATGCCAGGCCTTGGCCGGCAAATTCCGTATGGCGCTCACGTCGTGGTCAAGCTAGTACTTATAACGGGCGGACGGCGCTTGAGCAGCCGCCATCGATCGACTATTATCAATTTGCCACACGCCCTGCTTTCTTGTCGACCGCTCAGAAAAGGAATGTGATGAACCGACTTATTCAACTGGTTGCAATCGGCCTGATCTCCAGCGCGGCTTCGGCGCACGACAGCGCCACGGCCCCACAGGGCGCCAGCGCGGCGCCTGCCACAAGCGCGAGCAAGGACATTGGCGTTCCCGCACGAGCCGCGTCAGGTGCGCCCACCATGGCCGTCAGGCGCAACAGCCAGCTCACCAGGCATGCCGAAGGCAGCGTACAGACCGATACCGACACCTACACGACGACGACCGAATTCGTGCATATCACGACCGTGTATGCATACAACCTGGCAGGGGAACTGGTCGATATGAAGATGTCCGAGATACGCACTCCGCGGACCTGAGAAGGCGATGTCATCCGGCGCTTGCCAGCGCCGAACGCCGGCTATTGAACTCTTCAGCGCGGGTAAGTGAAACCGGTGCGAATATCCATCGGCACCAGCTTGCCGCCCTCGCGCACCATCAGGCGCTGCGGCGGCTCTTCGCCCGCCAGCGCGCGCCAGATGACGGGCAGGCCTTCGCCCTTGCGCAGCAACTCATCGGTGCGCTCGAACACGTTGTTGCAGCCCGTGGCCTTGATCAGCGCCTGCACGATCGCCACCTTCCACAGGTCGGCGCCGCCGGAATTGAACTGGCAGACCAGGTAGCCCGCGGCGCCGCCATAGCCGTGCACCAGCAGGCCAGGCAAGCCGTCCTTTTCGCCATCGATCAGCTGCACCAGCGCCTGCGGATCGGCATCGCGCAGCACATCCGCGCGACGCTCCACGGCAGCCTGGACACGCCGCTTGATCATGGCGTGGTCGACCGGTTCGTCTTCGCGCAGGGTCCAGACGCGGGCGGCGATCTGCGACCTGGCGTTGTAGGCGGCGCGCGCCAGGAAGCGGCGCGAGGACGACTGCACGATGGCGGTGGCGCCCGGCTTGTTGCGCTCCTGCGGCTTGCCTTCGACTTTCTCGATCGCGGACAGGTAGATCCAGGGGTCGCCGGCAAGGATGGACTTTTCCTTGCCCTGTTTGATGGTGATGATGAGCATGTGCGGCTTTCGTTTTCAGGGACGGGATGATACAGCAAGCCGCCCCGCTCCTGCGCTGTTTCCTGCCTTTGCCCGGGAGCGCGCGCTTACTTCGGCGTGGCCAGCCCCTTCAGCAGCGCCGCATGGAAGGCCTGTGGATCCTGCATCTGCGGCGCATGGCCCATGTCCGGGAAAGTCACCAGGGTAGCCTTCGGGATCGCCTTCGCCGTCTTCTGCGCCAGTTCCGGATAATTCCCGAGCTTGGGCCGCAGCGCTTCCGGCGCGGCGTCCTTGCCGATGGCCGTCGTGTCCTTCAGGCCGATCAGCAGCAGGGTCGGCATCTTCAGCAACGGGAACTCGTACACCACGGGCTGGGTATAGATCATGTCGTACAGCAGGGCAGAATTCCAGGCGACGATTTCCTTGCCGGGGCCACGGTACATCCCGGCCAGCATCTGCACTGGCGGCTCGTATTCCGGCTTCCACTGGTTGACGTAATAAGTCGCCTTCTCGTAGTTGCGGATCCTGTCGGCCGTGGTCTGCAGCTCGCGCTGGTACCACTTGTCGACGCCCAGCGAAGGCACGCCCAGCGCCTTCCAGTCCTCCAGGCCGATCGGGTTGACCAGCACCAGCTGCTCGGTCTGCTGAGGGAACATCAGGCCATAGCGCACGGCCAGCATGCCGCCGGTCGAGTGGCCCATGATGGTCGCGTTCTTCACGCCGATCGAGTCGAGGAGCGCGCGCGTGTTCTCGGCCAGTTGCTGGAAGGTGTACTGGTAGTGCTGGGGCTTGCTCGACTTGCAGAAGCCGACCTGGTCCGGCACCACGACGCGGTAGCCGGCGCTGCTCAGCGCCTTCATGCTGCCTTCCCAGGTCGCGCCGCAGAAGTTCTTGCCGTGCATGAGGACGACGGTGCGGCCGTTGGCCTTGCCCTGCGGGGCGATGTCCATGTAGGCCATGTGCAGCTTCACGCCCTGGGAGCTGAAGTTGAAGTGCTTGACCGGCGCGGGGTAATCGAAGCCTTCGAGTTCGGGGCCGTAGGCCGGCTCGTCGGCGGCGTGGACGGTCGTGACGGCGGACAGCGCGAAGGCGATGGCCGAAGCGGTTCGGGAGGTGCGATTGAGCGTCATGGCAGTGGCGGTCGGGTTATCGGAAGCACAAAGTCTAGCTGATTGCCCGACAACGTGATGCACCCAGCCGCTGCCAGAGAAACGTAGGGTGGGCGCCCCTGTGCCCACGCGTGATGTTTGCATGGTGTTGGCGTATCGAACCGGGCAACAATGTTTATCGTTCACGCGTGGGCACGGGGCGCCCACCCTACGGTCAGTTCAGCCCGATCAGCGCCAGCTTGGCCGTGACCGGGAACTGCACCTTGCCATTCTTAACAACGGCAGTGGTCCCCGTGTACCAGTCACGCACGGTCTGGCCGTCCATGAACACGCCCGCCACCGGCACGGCGGTCGGTTTATCAAGCGGCAGGTCGAGCGCGACCACCACGCGGTCGTTCGCATCCTTGGTCTCCCAGGTGCGCTTGAAGGTGTAGGGATAGTGCTGGATCATCTGGTGCACGCCGGCGCCGACGGCCGGGTGGGCCTGGCGGAAGCGGCCCAGTTTCAGCCAGTGCTCGCGCACGTCGCGCACGCGGTTCAGGCCGCGCTGGGCGTTCGAGGCCAGTTCGTCCCAGTTCATGAAGGAGCGCAGCGTGGCGTCGCCCTCGGCCCCCTCCACTTTCAACAGGCGCGCGGTCTCGTCGCCGTAGTAGATCTGGGCGGCGCCCGGCGCCAACAGCAGCTTGGTGGCGCTCTCGTAGGGGCGCTCGCGCATCGCGTCATAGGGCGCGCCGTCGTCGTGCGAGCTGAGGTAGTTCAGCACCGAGGAACCCTTCATCGGGCCATGCAGCGCCTTCGAATATTCGCTGAACAGCTGCTCGTAGCTGTTGACGGCGTCGGTCTTCATCGCGAAGTTGATCATGCTGTCGAAGCCCTGCTTCAGGTAATCGACCTTCATGTCGCCCAGGTCGAAGGCGTGGCCGTGCTGGATCGCATAGTTATAGACTTCGGCCGTCATGTAGAACGGCGTATCGCCCAGCTTCTTCGACGGATTGGCGCGCTTCCAGTCCTCGTAGGCTGCGCTCGCGACCTTCTTGAGCTCCTTCCACACGCCCGGCTCGGTGTGCTTGACGGTGTCGGCGCGGAAGCCGTCGAAGCCGTACTTGCGGACCCAGTCGGCGTGCCATTTCATCAGGTAGTAGCGCGGCGCGCGCGGATAGCCGGTGCGCTTGAAGAAGTCGTCCAGCTCCTTCACCTCGCGCTCGTAGCGCCCTTCCTTCTTCCACTTCTCGACCAGCATCGGCGGCAAAGCCACGGCCTTGTTGCTGTCGGTGCGGATGTCCGGCAGGTTCTTCACCAGCGTGCAATCGATGGTGCCGCGCGCGTCCTTGAAGTTGCAGGTCGGGCCGGTCCGCACCCAGTCCGACGGCCATACCGGGTCCTTGTCCGTCACCGGACCGGTGTGGTTCATGACCACGTCGAGCAGCACGCGCAGGCCGTGGGCGTGGGCGGTGTCGACCAGGGTCCGCATGTCTTCCTCGGTGCCGAGATTGGCGTCGACCGCCGTGAAGTCGCGCGCCCAGTAGCCATGGAAACCATAGCTCTTGCCGGTGCCCTCGTCGGTGCCGGCGTGGATCTGCTCGACCGGGGGCGTGATCCAGATCGCGGTCACGCCCAGCTCGTTGAAGTAGCCCTCCTTGATCTTGGCCGTGATGCCCGCCAGGTCCCCGCCCATGTAACCGCGCAGCTTGGCCGCATCCTTGGCCCGGCCGTAGGCCAGGTCGTTGCTGGGGTTGCCGTTGTTGAAACGGTCCGTCAGCAGGAAGTAGACGGTCGCGTTTTCCCAAACGAAGGGCTTGCCTGGCGCCGCCCAGGGTGCAGCAATCTGGGCTTGTGCCGAGGTCTGGCCCAATGCGGCAAACGCGAACATCAGGGAAGCGGCAAGTGCGGGTAGTTTCATGCAGGGTTCCTGTAGTGGTTGGTCGAAATCAGGTAATCACGCTCGGCTGCGCGCGGCCGGTGCGCTGGCGCAGTTCCGAGACACTGTCGGCAATCGCGATCAGGCCTGACAAGGCCTGCTGCGTTTCCAGGTCGTGGCGGTTGGGGTCGGCCTCGTAGCGCTCGAGGTAGACGCGGATGGTGGCGCCTTCGGTGCCGGTGCCGGACAGGCGGAACACGATGCGCGAACCGTCGGTCATGACGATGCGCACGCCCTGGCGCGAGGCGATGGAATTATCCACCGGGTCGGTGTAGACGAAGTCGTCGGCCAGCGAGACGCGGTAGTCGCCCAGCGTCTGGCCCGCCAGCGTCGGCAGCTTTTCGCGCAGCGCGGCCATCATGCCGTCGGCGGCGGTGGCGTCCACGGCTTCGTAGTCGTGGCGCGAATAGTAGTTGCGCCCGAAACGGGCCCAGTGCCCGGTCACCAGCTCGCCGACCGACCTGCCGCTGGCGGCGATGATGTTCAGCCAGAACAGCACGGCCCAGAGGCCATCCTTCTCGCGCACGTGATCGGAGCCGGTGCCGTAGCTCTCCTCGCCGCACAGGGTGGCCATGCCGGCGTCCATCAGGTTGCCGAAATACTTCCAGCCGGTCGGGGTCTCGAAACAGGACACGCCCAGCGCCTCGGCCACGCGGTCGGCCGCGGTCGAGGTCGGCATCGAGCGCGCGATGCCCTTGATGCCGGCGGCATAGCCCGGCGCCAGCTTCGCGTTCGCCGCGATGATGGCCAGGCTGTCCGAGGGCGTGACCGCGATGCCGCGCCCGACGATCATGTTGCGGTCGCCGTCGCCGTCGGAGGCGGCGCCGAACTCGGGCGCATCGTGACCATTCATCAGGGCGATCAATTCGGCCGCGTTGACCGGATTCGGGTCGGGATGGTGGCCACCGAAATCTTCCAGCGGCTCGGCGTTGATGACGGTGCCGGCGGGCGCGCCGAGGATGCCCTCGATGATCGCCTTCGCGTAGGGACCGGAGACCGCGCTCATGCCGTCGAAGCGCATCGTGAAGCCGCGCGCGAACAGGGCGCGAATTGCGTCGAAGTCGAACAGGCGCCCCATCAGCTCGGCGTAGTCGGCGACCGGGTCGATCACCTCGACCTGCATGCCTTCGAGCTGGGTGGTGCCGATCTCGTCGAGGTTCACGGGCGGCGCATCGCTGATGCGGTAAGACGACAGGCCTTGCGTCTGGGCGTAGATCGCCTCGGTGATCTTTTCCGGCGCCGGGCCGCCATTGGCAATGTTGTACTTGATGCCGAAATCGCCGTCCGGGCCGCCCGGGTTGTGGCTGGCCGAGAGCACGATGCCCCCAAAGGCGGCGTGCTTGCGAATCACGCAGCTCACCGCCGGCGTCGACAGGATGCCGCCGCGCCCGACCAGGATGCGCGCCACGCCGTGGGCGGCGGCCATGTGCAGGATGGTCTGGATCGCGCTGCGGTTGAAGTAGCGTCCGTCGCCGCCCAGCACCAGGGTCTGCGTGGTGAGGTCGCCCAGGGTCAGGAAGATGGCTTCGACAAAGTTCTCGAGGTAACCCGGCTGCTGGAATTCGGTGACCTTCTTGCGCAGGCCCGAGGTGCCGGGACGCTGCCCGGCGAACGGCGTGGTCGCCACGGTGTTGATCGTCATGCTCCGCTCCTGTGTATGAATTCGTTTGTTAACAAAACGTTACGATACGACAGGAGCGGAAATGATGGCGCAGGCTTTCGTAGGGTGGGCACTCCGTGCCCACGCGATACGGTCGTCTCTGGCATACGTGGCGCCGAATGTTCGCTCGCACGGCATCCTGCGGCAACGAACTTCGGATATGTTTCGAGCGATGTTTCACCGCACAAGGTGGAAGGATGCGTTCGTAACGCGTGGGCACTCCGTGCCCACCCTACGGGAGACATCGCGGCCCCTCAGCCCGTCTAAGCCTGGTTCGGCGCCTTGTCCGTCACCGCCAGCGTCAGCAGCGCCGCCAGCAGCATGCTCGCGCCGCCCAGCACCAGGGTCTGCACGGTGTGCCCGTCGAAGAATGCGCGGGTCACGAAACCGAGCAGCAGGCCGCTGACGATCTGCGGGATCACGACAAAGAAGTTGAACAGGCCCATGAAGTAGCCCATGCGCTTGGCCGGCAGCGAGCCCGCCAGGATCGCGTAAGGCATGGTGAGAATGCTGGCCCAGGCGATGCCGACGCCGACCATCGGCAGCATCAGCATGTCCTGGCTGTCGATCAGGGCGATGCTGGCCAGGCTCAGGCCGCCGATGGCCAGGCAGGTGAAGTGCACGACCTTGCGGCTGGTGGCGCGGGCGAATACCGGCAGGATGAAGGCGGCCAGCGCCGACACGCCGCTGTAGACCGCGAACATGATGCCGACGTGGTTGCCGGCTTCCTGGAAGGCCGCCGACTGGGCGTCGCGCGTGCCCCAGACCGCGTCGGCAATCGCGCTGCCGGTATAGATCCACATCGCGAACAGCGCGATCCAGGTGAAGAACTGCACGAAGGCCAGCTGCACCATGGTCTTGGGCATCTTGCCGAAGCCGCCGACGATCTCGGCCAGCGCCACGCCCACGTTGCGCGCGTGCTTGCGCTCGTGCTGGAAGCTGTCGAGGTCGGGCGGGGGCAGCTCGTCGGCCGTGAAGACGGTCCAGCTTACGGCGACCATGAACACCAGGGCGCCGGCATAGAAGGAGTAGCGCACGCTGTCGGGAATGCTGCCGTCGACCGGCACGTTCGACACGCCGAGGTGCGTGAAGATGGTCGGCAGCAGCGAGGCGATCACGGCGCCGCAGCCGATGAAGAAGGTCTGCATCGCGTAACCCGCGGTCTGCTGCGAGGGATCGAGCTTGTCGCCGACAAAAGCGCGGAAGGGCTCCATCGAGACGTTGATCGCGGCGTCCATCATCCACAGCACGGCCACGGCCATCCACAGCGCCGAGGAATTGGGCATCAGGAACAGCGCGATCGCGGCCAGCAGCGCGCCGATGAAGAAGAAGGGACGGCGGCGGCCCCACTTCGGGTGCCAGGTGTTGTCGCTCATGTAGCCGATGACCGGCTGCACCAGGAGGCCCGTGACGGGCGCGGCGAGCCAGAACAGCGCGAGGTCGTCCGGGTTGGCGCCGAGGGTCGAGAAGATGCGGCTGGTGTTGGCATTTTGCAGCGCGAAGCCGAACTGGATGCCGAAGAAGCCGAAGCTCATGTTCCACAACTGCCAGAACGACAGGCGTGGCTTGAGCGCGTTGGTATGCATTTCCATCTGTGTCCCCAAGCGGCCCGGCATGCGGCCGGACTCTCTGTATATGGCAAACGCCCGATGCACGATCCCTCCTGCCGGCGATGCGGTGCGGGAAGTACGGTTGGGAGCGTCCCCGTCCGGAAGGCCAGGAGGACGGGCTGGTTGCAGGGTAATTTGTAGCAAAATAACATGGCGTTTTCCGAGTGTCAATCCGACAGCGACATAGTAGAATCGCCATGTCTACAGGCTTGTGAACGAGTTTTGTAGTCAAATAACATAACGACACGGAGACACCATGCTCGACATGCAGCGTCGGCTGAGCAATTCCTTCTACGCGTTGACCAGTCTGCCGGCAACGGCCATGGGCTTCGCGCTGTGCATCCAGATTTCGGCCCTCAGCTGGCTGCTGAGCACCAAATACCATCTCGACATCCACGAGATCGGCATCGTCTGGGCCGCCGGCCCACTCGCCGGCATCCTGGGCCAGGTGATCATCGGCTTCATCAGCGACAAGACCTGGTTCTGGGGCGGCCGGCGCCGGCCCTTCATCCTGATCGGCGGCACGCTGGCCGCCCTCTCCGTCTTCCTGCTGCCGCGCATCGAGCTGGTGGCCGACCTGCTGGGCGTGACGAACCTGCTGGTGATCGCGGTGATCGTCGCGCTGACGCTCGACCTGTCGATCAACATCAGCTTCAATCCGACCCGTTCGCTCATCGCCGACGTGACCCCGGAAGGCGAGGCGCGCACGCGCGGCTACACCTGGATGCAGACGATTTCCGGCTTCTGGGGCGTGATGGCCTACCTGATCGGCGCCTTCATCGACAACTACGCCCTCATTTCGGTGGGCGTGATCATCGTGCTGGCCTTCTCGGTGCTGCCGGTGTTCCTGGTCAAGGAGCCGCGCGAGCTCGCGCCGCCGAAGCAGGCAACGCAGAAGGAAACGGCGGCGTCCACCGAGGTGTCGACCAGCACCGACTGGGGCCAGCTCTGGCGCCTGTGGGCGGCGCACGCCTTCAGCTGGTTCGGCGTGCAGGCCATGTTCGTCTACATCATCGCCTTCATCCAGCAGCACGTGGTCGCCGGCGGCGTCACGGCGGAAGAAGCGGCGGCGCAGTCAGGCCACGTGATCGCAATCTCGTTCGCCGTGATGAACGTGGTCGGCTTCCTGCTGCCGGCCCTGGTGCTGGCGCCCCTGGGTGCGCGCATCGGACGCGTGCGCACCCAGGCCATCTGCATCGGCATCATGGCCCTGGCCTTTTTTGCGATCGCCCTGTTCGCGCGTTCCCCGGCCACGCTGTACGTGCTGATGGCGGTGGTGGGCATCGGCTGGGCGGCCGTGGTCAGCCTGCCGTTCGCCATCATGAGCGAGCTGGTCGACAAGCGCCGCATGGGCTTCTTCATGGGCCTGTTCAACCTGTCGGTGGTGCTGCCGCAACTGGCGACGACCGGCGTCGGCTACGTGCTGAAGGACGCGGCCGACAAGAACGTGCTGTTCCTGATCTGCGGCGGCTGCCTGGCCGTGTCGAGCGTACTGTGGCTGCTGGTGCGCGAGAAGCGTGCCGCGCAGGCCGCCGCGCCGGTGCTCGCCGCTTCGCATTGAGCTGCACTGAGCCACACTGAGCCACACTGAGCTGCAATGACCCGGGGCGGCCGCGCGCCGCCCTTCCCTTTCCACGTTCCGCCATCCCGACAAGGAGAAACAAGGCATGTCCACGTTCCGCCGATTCGCGTCCCCGCTTTTCATGAGCATGCTGCTGGCCGCCCCCGTCCTCGCCACCGCCGCCGACGCTGCGCCGGCGCCCGCCAAGGCCTCGACCGCCCTGCCCGGCGTGAGCCTCCTGCCCGAGCTGCTCGAGATGCCGGGTCTTGACCGCAAACGCCAGGTGCGCCTCTACCTGCCGCCAGGCTATGCCACGTCGAACAAGCGCTACCCGGTGCTCTACATGCACGACGGCCAGAACCTGTTCGACGAGGCCACCGCCTATGCCGGCGAATGGAAGGTCGACGAAACGCTCGACGCGCTGGCGAAGGAAGGCAAGCTGGAACTGATCGTGGTCGGCATCGACAACGGCCAGGAAAAGCGCATGACGGAACTGAACGCCTGGACCAACCAGCAGTTCGGCGCAGCCGAGGGGCGTGAATACACGGACTTCATCGTCAAGGTGCTCAAGCCCCTCATCGACGCCAGGTACCGCACCCTGCCCGGCCGCGAACACACGGCGATCATGGGCAGCTCGATGGGTGGACTGGCCTCGCACTATGCGATCGCGCAGTACCCGCAGGTGTTCAGCAAGGCCGGCGTGTTTTCGCCGGCCTACTGGACGGCGCAGCCGGCGTTCGACTTCATGGCGCAACACCCGGTGCCGAAGGATGCAAGGCTGTTCATGCTGATGGGAGAAAAGGAAGGCGGCCGGATGGTGCCGGACGTGGAGCGCATGGCGACGGTGGTGCGGACAAGCGGGCATCCGGCGGCGAATGCGGTGCTGAAGATCGTGCCGGAAGCGGAGCACAACGAGGCGTTCTGGAGCGACGAGCTGCGCGGGGCGCTGCTGTGGATGTTTGCGGATGGAAAGGCTGCGCAGTAACGCATGGTGGGCACGGGAGCGCCCACCCTACGTTGCACCTCAGCCGCAGAATCGTAGGGTGGGCACTTTGTGGTGCCGGCATTTAGCCGGCCCCACTGCCCACGCGAACCGGTGCGCGGATGCGGCTCGTCGTTAATCGAGGGAACAAGCCTGTGGCCGCGCATCCAAATGCATATCGTTAGCCAGACAATAATCGCCACCGTCTCGGAGCGAATCATCCCTGCAGCGGACTTTCGGACGAACACGTAACGCGTGGGCACGGAGTGCCCACCCTACGAGTCCATGGGTCCAAGCGCACGTTGAACGCGTGGACGGGGAACCCGTCCACCCTACGGTTCTAAGGCGCGAGCCGCAATCCCATCAGCCCTTGCGCGGCTTCTTGAAGCCCGGCTTCTCGGACATGCGGCGCTCGGCGCCGAAGGACTTCTTCGGCGCGCCGGCCTTCTTCGGCGGCGGCGCTTCCTCGCCGTCGCGCGTGATGTTGAGCTGCTGGCCGGCGACCCACACGGTCTTCAGGTGGTCGACCAGGTCCTTCGGCAGGTCGTCCGGCAGGTCGAGCGTGGTGAAGTCGTCGTAGATCTCGATGCGGCCGATGTACTTCGACTCGATGCCGCCCTCGTTGGCAATGGCGCCGACGATGTTGCCCGGCTTGACGCCGTTCGCGTGGCCGACTTCGATGCGGTAGGTCGCCATGCCCGGTTCCGGATCGCGCATCACGCGTTCCTTCTTGAAGCCGGGCTCGCGCGGCGCGCGGGCCGGGCGGTCGTCCCAGCCGCCGGCCGCATCGCGCGGCGCACGCGGCAGGCGCTCGACGAAGTCGGTGCGTGCCGGACGGTCTTCCCAGGCTGGCGCCGGACGCGCTTCGCGGTCCGGTTTTTCCAGCAGCAGCGGCACGTCGCCGCGGCCCAGCTTAGCCAGCGCGGCGGCAATGTCGACCGCCGGCACGTTCTGCTCGCGCTCGTATTCCTCGATCAGCGAACGGAACTGCTCCAGGCCGCCGGCGGCCAGGGTCTCGGTGATCTGGTCCTTGAACTTCGCGATGCGCACGTCGTTCACCGCCTTCACGGTCGGCAGCGTCAGCGGCGACACCGGCTGGCGCGTGGCGCGCTCGATGGCTTTCAGCAGGCCGCGCTCGCGCGGGGTGATGAAGAGGATGGCCTCGCCGCTGCGCCCTGCCCGGCCGGTGCGGCCAATGCGGTGGGTGTAGCTTTCCGGGTCCGACGGCACGTCGTAGTTGATGACATGGCTGATGCGGTCCACGTCCAGGCCGCGCGCGGCGACGTCGGTGGCGACCAGGATGTCGATCTTGCCGTTCTTGAGCTGCTCGATGGTGCGCTCACGCTGCTGCTGCGCCATGTCGCCGTTGATGGCGGTGGCCGCGAAGCCGCGCGCCTGCAGCTTGGTCGCCAGTTCCTCGGTGCCCAGCTTGGTGCGGGCGAAGATGATCATGCCGTCGAACGGCTCCGCCTCGAGGATGCGCGTCAGCGCATCGAGCTTCTGCATGCCCGCCACCAGCCAGTAGCGCTGGGTGATGTTCTCGGCGGTGCCAGTCTTGGCGGCGACCGTCACTTCGGCCGGGTCGCGCAGGTAGGTCTTGGCGATGCGCTTGATCGCCGGCGGCATGGTGGCCGAGAACAGCGCGATCTGGCGCTCTTCGGGGGTCTGCTGCAGGATGTGCTCGACATCGTCGATGAAGCCCATGCGCAGCATCTCGTCGGCTTCGTCCAGCACCAGGGTGGTCAGCTGCGACAGGTCGAGCGAGCCCTTTTCGATATGGTCGATCACGCGGCCCGGGGTGCCGACGACGATCTGCACGCCGCGGCGCAGGGCCGATAATTGCGGACCGTAGCTCTGGCCGCCGTAGATCGGCAGCACGTGGAAGTTCTTCAGGTGCGCGGCATAGCTCTGGAAGGCTTCGGCGACCTGGATCGCCAGTTCGCGCGTGGGCGCCAGCACCAGCGCCTGCGGCGCGCTCTGTTTGGTGTCGATACGCGACAGGACCGGCAGCGCGAAGGCGGCGGTCTTGCCGGTGCCGGTCTGCGCCTGTCCCAGCACGTCGCGGCCTTCCATCAGCAGGGGAATGGTAGCGGCCTGGATCGGCGACGGCGTTTCGTAGCCGACCTCCTTCAGCGCCTTCAGGATGGGCGCCGGGAGGTTCAGGTCGGAAAACGATGGGATGGGGGTGTCAGACATGGATGAGTTGCTCATTAAGTTGATACGAAAGCGACAGTTTACACTGTCGCCCCCGGGGACGTAGGCCGATTGGCGCGGCGCCCCGGATATTGCACGTTGTTGCAGAAAAAAAGAAAAAAGCCCTCGCAGGCATTGCGGCCTGCAAGGGCTGGCTTTCCGCCGAGGGGCGGCGTGTGAATCTTAGAGCTTGTAGTTCAGGCCCAACAGCATCTGGCGGCCATACTTGGTGTAGCCGCGCGGACGGTCCTTGGTGCCGGCATAGGTCTCGAAGCTGGTGTCGGTCAGGTTGTTCACCTGGAACAGCACCGACAGGCCCTTGACTTGCGGGAAGTCGTAGCCCAGCTGCAGGTCGACGACCTTGTCGGCCTTCACGAACGTCAGCTCGTTGGCGCCGCCGATGCCGCCGATCTCGCCGACGAAGTCGCTGCGATAACGCTGGCTGACGCGGGCCGAGAAACCGTTCTTTTCATAGTAACCGGTCACGTTGAAGACACGCTTGGACAGGCCCGGCAGCGGGATGTCCATGCCGCCGAAGCGCTGGTCTTCGATGGTGATCTGGCTGCTGGTGAACGAGGCGTTGGCGGTGATGCCGAAGCCGTCGAACATCGGGTGGATCATGTCCAGCGGGGTCGACACCGCGAATTCCAGACCGGACAGGCGGCCGCCTTCGCCATTGCGCGGCTGGCTCATGGTGCCGATGTCGCTGGTGGCGCCGACCAGTCGGTACTCGGAGAAGTCACGCGGCATGGTGATGTTGTAGATGTACGACTTCAGGTCCTTGTAGAAACCTGCGGCCGACACATAGCCCTTGTTGCCGAAGTACTTTTCGTACGACAGGTCGATCTGCGAAGCGCGCCACGGATCGAGCTGGGCGTTGCCGCCATTGCCCCATGGAGTGCCGGTGCTTTGCTGGGTCAGGCCGACTTCCAGCGCGGCATTGAGTTCGTTGAGCTTGGCGCGTGCCAGGGTCTTGCCCAGGCCCAGGCGCACGACCTGCTCGCTCGGCAGGCTCCACGCCAGGTTCAGGCTCGGCAGGTAGTCCGTGTACGACTTGCCGTCGGTCAACGGGACCAGGTCGGCGAACGGCCAGGCGCGCAGCGTGTTCGCGGTCGAGCTCTGGTCGGTCTTGACGACTTGCACGCCGACGTTACCGCGCAGCGGCATGGCCATCAGCTCGGTGTCGATGTTCAGCTTGACATAGCCGGTCTTGACCTTCTCGTCGATGCTCCAGTTCTTGGTCGCGCCCCATGGCACCAGGATCGCCGGGGTGTAGGGGCCGAAGTTCTGGGCCAGCACGCTGTTGATGTCCCAGCTCAGGGTATTCGGCAGCGCGTACAGGTTCTGCGAGCCGTTGATCACGCTGGACGAGAAGCTACCGTCGCCGATCTTGTTGAAGCCGGTTTCCAGGTGCTCTTTTTCCTTCGAGCGCTTGGACACATTGAAGCCCACTTCGACGCTGTTGAACGGACCGTCGGCGAACTTGTACTCGACGCTGGCGCGGGCCGAGTTCAGCTTGTCGGTCAGGTTCGGAGCGTTGACGTAGCCTTCGCCGAACTGGCCGCCGATGCGGATGTCGTTCGGATTGTCATAGGCGCCCGACAGGTTCAGCGCGGGAATGGCGCCGCCCGAGTAGTCGAAGCCCAGGGTCTGGCGGAACTGGCGGCCGGCGTTGATCTCGACCAGCTCTTCCTTGTGGTCGGCCTTCGAGTGGCTCAGGTCGATGATGCCGACCCATTCGCCCGCGGTGAAGCGGTTGTTCCAGCCGATCGCGGTCAGCTTGTCTTCGCGGGTCATGCGGTTGTTGCGCACGACCGGGTTGACGTCGTTGGCGACGCCGGCGCGCATCACGCCATTGACGATGGTCGGGTTGGCGAAGCTGACGGTGCCGTCATCCTTCATCGGGATTTCCATGCCGCGGCGGATCTCTTCCTGGTCGAAGCGCGAGTGGTAGGCGTCGATGGTCGAGGTGAAGTTGCGGTTCGGGCGGTATTCCAGCACGCCCATCAGGCCGTCGCGCACCTGGTCGCCGGTGACGGCCAGTGCCTTGATGCCTTTCGGTACCTTGACGGTCTGGCCGTTCACGGTGGCGTCAACCCAGTCCCAGGTTTCGAACTGCTCGGAGACATTCGGCTTGTCCTGGCGTGCATAGCCGATCGCGACGCCGATGGTGCGGTTGGCGAACTGGTCGACGTAGGAGGCGCTGATGCGGCTGCCGGTATCCGGCGAGCCGGCGCTGACCGAACCCTTCGAGTTCTTCTCGCCGCGCACGTTGATGCTGACGGCGCGCTCGCGCAGCGACAGCGGCTTGATGGTTTGCATGTCGACGGTGCCCGACAGGCCCTGTCCGACGACGCCGGCGTCGCTGGTCTTGTACACGGTGACGCCGTTGATCAGCTCCGATGGGTACTGGTCGTATTCGACGGTACGGTTGGCGCTGGTGCTGACCTGCTCGCGGCCATTCAGGAGCGCCGTCGACAGGTCGCCCGAAGTGCCGCGGATGCTGATCTGCTGTGCCTGGCCATTCACGCGCTGCGACGACAGGCCCGGCAGGCGGGCCAGCGATTCAGCGATCGAGATGTCGGGCAGCTTGCCCATGTCTTCGGCGGAAATGGCTTCGACGATGCCGGTAGCATCGCGCTTGACGGTGATCGCGTCTTCGATTGCGCGGCGGATACCGGTGACCTGCACGGTCTGGATCGGCGCTTCGGCGGCCGGCTCGGTAACGGCGGTCTGCGCGTGAGCGCTCCCGGCCAGCGCGGTGACGAAGATGGCGCAACCGGTTGCAACCGGGCTCAGCTGGAATACAAGGCTTGCCGTGTTTGCGGCGCGCTTGTTTGCGAAAATATTCATTTGTCCCCTCAGTAGAACTGTGTAATTTCCCGAAATCAGCTGGAGAGCCACGGCACGGGATCCAAAACCAACGTCTTTTTTTAGACGTTCTGTCAACGATTCTGTACTAAAACTAGATGCACTGTCAACGGGAGTTGCTTGACACTACGCCAGACCGTGGCTTATCTGGTCATTGTATAGAATGAAAACCTGGAGGCGTTGTATTCCGGCTACAGAACACGGTATGCACGAGTGTAGTCGGACTACAAACCCTTTGCTTTTCACCAAGAGGGTGCGTCCATGCACCAGCCTGATGCATTTTTTGGCGTCGGGATGTGAGCTGAAAAACAACACCAGGCATCTGGCGACGCGGACGCCGAAACGCAGCGCGCTGTTCAGCGTGAAATTGCCGCCAACCGCGAGCCTGGCCGTATGTACTTAAACTAGCAATTCATCTGCGTTGTCGCGGACCCAGTCATATAGTATGCTTTCTTCAATAATAGAGAGACAACCGGTCGCTCCCCGCGTATCCGGCTAAATAATATGTAGCGAAACTACCTCTCTGACGCATCTGCCCTTGCGCAGCCCCTCCTTTTCCGCCGAGTTCGCCATGAGACGTTCTTTTGCAACACTTTTCCTCGCCGCCAGTCTTGCCAGCAGCGCCGGCGGCGCCTGCGCCGCCATCGACCACATGGAGCCGCCCTTCTGGTGGACCGGCATGCAGCACAAGGGCCTGCAACTGATGGTTCATGGAAAGGACATCGGCCAGATGCAGGCGGCGATCGACCATCCCGGCGTGCGCCTGGTCTCGACCACCCGGGTGGCGAACACGAACTACCTGTTCGTCGACCTCGAGATCGCGCCCGACGCCAAGCCGGGCCAGTTCGACATCGTGTTCAGCGGCGCCGGGCGCAGCGAGCGCTTCCCCTACAGGCTGCTCGCGCGCGACCAGGGTTCCGCGCAGCGCCAGGGCTTCGGACCGCGGGATGCGATCTACCAGGTCATGCCCGACCGCTTCGCCAACGGAGATCCCGCCAACGACAACGTCGCCGGCATGCACGAAAAAGCCGACCGCAGGAACGGCGGCGGGCGCCATGGCGGCGACATCCAGGGCGCCATCGACCATCTCGACTACATCGCGAAGCTCGGCTTCACCCAGCTCTGGCCCACGCCCCTGGTCGAGAACGACGCGCCCGCCTACTCGTATCACGGCTATGGCGCGACCGACCATTACAAAATCGATCCGCGCTACGGCAGCAACGAGGACTTCGTGCGCCTGTCGCAGGAAGCGAAGAAGCGCGGCATCGGCCTGATCCAGGACGTGGTGCTGTCCCACATCGGCATCAACCACTGGTGGATGAAGGACCTGCCGACCCCGGACTGGATCAACTACGGCGGCAAGTTCGTGCCGACCCGGCACCATCGCGTGGCCGTGCAGGACAGGTACGCCTCGAAGGCCGACAGCGACAACTTCACGAAAGGCTGGTTCGTCGAGAGCATGCCCGACCTGAACCAGACCAACCCGCTGGTGGCGAACTACCTCATCCAGAACAACATCTGGTGGATCGAGTACGGGGGCCTGTCCGGCCTGCGCATCGACACCTACGGCTATTCCGACGGCGCCTTCCTCGCCGAGTACACGCAGCGCGTGATGGCCGAGTACCCGCGCCTGAACATGGTGGGCGAGGAGTGGAGCACGCGCGTTCCAGTCGTGGCCCGCTGGCAGCGCGGGAAGACCAACTTCGACGGCTACACCAGCCACCTGCCCAGCCTGATGGACTTCCCGCTGGTCGAGGCGATGCGCAGTGCGCTCTCGAAGATCGGCGAAGAGAACGGCCTGAACGAGGTATACGAGACGCTCTCGCTCGACTACCTGTACCCGGAACCGCAGAATCTGGTGCTCTTCGGCGGCAACCACGACATGGCGCGCATGTTCAGCGCGGCCGGCGAAGACTTCGAGCGCTGGCGCATGAACCTGGTGTTCCTGATGACGATGCCGCGCATCCCGCAGTTCTATACCGGCGACGAGATCCTGATGACCAGCACGGTCAAGGGCCGCGATGACGCCAGCTACCGGCGCGACTTCCCCGGCGGCTGGGCGGGCGACAAGGTGAATGCCTTCACCGGTGCGGGGCTGAGCGAGAAGCAGCGCGCGGCGCAGGAACTGGTGCGCAAGCTCGCCAACTGGCGCAAGAACGAGCCGGTCATCCACAGCGGGCGCCTGGTGCACTTCGGGCCCGAACAGAACACCTGGGTCTACTTCAGATATAACGACAACAAACGCATCATGGTCGCCATGAACCTCAACGACAAGCCGATGACGCTGCCGACCGCGCGCTTCCAGGAGATGCTCAAGGGCGCCGCTTCCGGCGTCGATTTCCTGATCGGGAAGACCTTCGACCTGAGCCGCGAACTGCGCCTGGCGCCGAAGTCGGTGGTCATCATCGAATTGCCGGGGGCATGATGAAAGCATCCGCACTCGCACTCGCGCTCGCTCTTGCCTTCGGCGCCGCGCAAGCCGTCGAAAAGCCCGGCATCGACGCCTTTTTCGACGCCATGGCCATCCATGCGCAACCCGGCCAGCAGGCGCGCTTCGTGGCCGGCGACAATCTGGCCGGCTATTTCGACGCCTTTACCCACAGCTACGACAAGGGCGAAGGCTATGTCTTCAAGAGCGGCACGGTCTTCCACAACTACATGAGCTTCGCCGGCGGCGTACAGAACGACCGCACGAGCGCGAGCGAGGAAGTGCTGCCCTGGGGGCACCGCGTGCGCTACGCGAACGGCGCGCGCGAGGAGCTGGCCCTGCTCTCGAAACGGCATGCGCTGGCGCTGCGCGTGAGCAGCCCGAAGCAGGCCGTGCTGGCATTGCGCGCGCTGACGAAGACCGCCGGCGCCGTCACGCAGGCCGACGGCATCGTCACCGTGGCGCCCGGCAAGGGCGCGGCCATGTTCATGGCGCTCGCGGCCGACCGGCCGTTCACGCTGGGCGAGAACCTGACCCTGGAAACGCAGGCGCCGGCGAAGTCCTTCACCGTGATCGCCGCCTTCGGCGCCACCGCCGCCGAAGCGCAGGAGCGCGCCCGCACGCTGGTGCGGGGCGATGCGATCGCTCTTGAACAGCGCGCGATGTACGAGGCGCTGACGCGCAGCTACCTCGCCACCAGCGACGCCGAATACAACAAGGCGCTGAACTGGGCCAAGGCGTCGGCGCGCATGTTCGTGGTCGAGGAATACGGCGCCGGCATCTGGGCCGGCCTGCCCTGGTTCCGCGAGAACTGGGGGCGCGACACCTTCATCGCCCTGCCCGGCACCCTGCTGGTCGCGGGCGAGTTCGCGGACGCGAAAGCCGTGCTGGCCAACTTCGCGCGCTACCAGAACCTGCGCACGCCGCGCGACAAGGACTACGGCCGCATCCCGAACCGCGTCTCGCCCGACGAGATCATCTACAACACGGTGGACGGTACGCCCTGGATGCTGCGAGAGGCGGTCGAAACCATCCGCTACACGGGCGACCGCGCCTTCGCGGCGCAGATGTACCGGCTCGCCGTGCCCTATTTCGAGGGCGCCATCGCCAACTACATGGGCCCGGATGGCCTCTTGCGCCATGCGGCTTCCGACACCTGGATGGATGCGCGCATCGAGAACCCGACGCACCAGCCCTGGTCGGACCGCGGACCGCACGCGGTCGAGATCCAGGCGCTGTGGTACACCGCGCTGCAGTCCGGGGCCATGCTGGCCAGCCAGGCCGGCGACGGGACCCGCGCACGAGAGTGGAGCGAGTTGGCGCGCAAGGTGCAGGCCAGCTTCCTGCGCCGCTTCTGGGATGGCCGCACCATGGCCGACCGCCTGCGCGCGGACGGCAGCCGCGACACCAAGCTGCGCCCGAACCAGCTGATGCTCGCCTCCATCCCCTTCGACGATTTCGTGCCGGGCGAGGTGCAGGCGAAGGTGACGAGGAATGCCGTGTCAAGCCTGCTCTACCCCTACGGTATCGCCTCGCTCTCCCAGGACGACATCTATTTCCACCCGCGCCACGAGAACCCGGCCTTCCACCACAAGGACGCCGCCTACCACAACGGCACGATCTGGGGCTGGAACGCGGGCTTCACGGTGACGGCCCTGAACCGCTTCGGCTACCAGGACCTGAGCTGGCCGCTCACGCAGAACCTGGGCCGCCAGATCCTGGGGCTGGGCACGCTGGGCAGCATGAGCGAGAACCTCGATGCGCTGCCGCAGGACGATGGCAGCCTCAAACCGACGGGCACCTTCGCGCAGTCGTGGAGCGTGGCCGAGTATGCACGCAACGCCTACCAGGACTACGTCGGCTTCCGGCCCGACCTGCTGGCCAATACCCTGGTGTTCGAGCCGGCAATCCCGACAGGCTGGAGCAGCTTCGGCGCGGTCCTGCCCTTCGGCGCCGGCGAGACGGTCGACGTCGACTACAAGCGGGTCGAGCGCGCCAGGGGCGGCGAGCGCTGGACCTTCACCCTGCGTGGCACGACGCCGCGCACGCTGCGCATGGTCTACCTGAACCCGGACAAGAGCCGCTCGCAGATCGCCTTCACCCTCGGCCCGGGCAAGGCGGCGACGCTCTCGCTCGAAGGCGGGCGCGCCGTGCTGGACGGGCGCGCCCTGCAGGTGCAGGCTGCACGTCCCTCCCATGCCGCGGCCATCGGCAGGCTGGACTTCGTGCAGCCGAAGGTCTACCGCAGCCAGGACTTCCCGATGCTCAAGGGGCAGGACGTCCTGCGCGGCATCGTCGAACGCAACGAATACCGCTGACAGGAGCATCCATGTTTTCATCCCGCTGGCTGCTGGGCGCAGCGCTCTTTGCCAACACTGCCGCCGCCGTGGCGGCCGATCCCGGCCCGCTGCGCCAGGAACTCTTTGTCCGCGGCGGTTTCAACGGCTGGGGCATCGACCATCCGCTGGTGCACAAGGGCGGCGGCATCTATGTAGCCGAGGCGCTGGTCGGCCCCGGCAAGCACGGCTTCAAGATCGGCAGCCGCGACTGGAGCCAGGAATGGGTGCTGGACGCGGGCAAGAGCGTGAGGATCAAGCAGGACCAGGCGCTGCCCCTCGACACCCAGGCCGGCCCCGAGGATTACCTGTTCGTACGCAGCACCGGCACCTACCGCTTCACGCTCGACGCGCGCAACCAGGCCGCGCCCCTGCTGCGCGTGACCAGGCTGGGCGACGCCGCGGCGGCCGCGGGCGCGGACCCGCACGCCGGCCACGCACGTGTCGCCACCCTCGCCTGGCCCACCTGGGACGGCAAGGTCGAGCAGGCGCGCTTCTCGCTGGTCGATCCCGAAGCCGAGTTGCGCAGCTACACGCACTCGACCACGCTGGCGCTGCGCGATCCGGTGCCCCGGCACGCCACCTACAGCGAGTCGGCCGACCGCCCCTACACCCGCAGCGGCAACCTGGCCTTCGACGCGCTGTTCGCGCTGGCCGGCAACGAGATGGCGCAGGATGCCGTCAGCGAAATCAAGGATGGCAACTATAACGGCGGCGCCGCGATCCCCTGCGAGTGCTTCGAGACCGGCGAGAAGTGGCATTACGTGTGGACGCGCGACCTGTCCTACGCGGCCGACCTCGGCCTGGCCCTGCTCGACCCGGCGCGGGTGCGCAACTCGCTGGCCTTCAAGCTGGCCGTCTACCGCAAGGAGGTGGCGAAAGCGCCGCAGGTGCCCGGCACCCGGGACGGTCTGCAGATCGTGCAGGACACCGGCAGCGGCGGCAGCTGGCCGGTCAGCACCGACCGCGTGACCTGGGCCTTCGCGGCCGAGGAAGTGCTGCGCACCCTGCCCCCGGCCGAGCGCCAGGCCTTTGCCTCGCGGGCGCTGCAGGCGCTGTCGAACACCATCGAGATCGACCGCGTCGCGGCCTTCGATCCGCGCGACGGCCTGTACACGGGCGAGCAGAGCTTCCTCGACTGGCGCGACCAGAGCTATGCGAGCTGGATCGTCGACGACCTGGCCTCGATGGCCAGCGCCAAGGCGGTGTCGACCAACGCCACCCACTACAAGGCGCTCACGCTTGCGGCGAAACTGGCGCGCGAACAAAAGGACACGGCGCGTGCCGCGCGCTACGAGGCCTGGGCGCTGGAACTGAAGCGTGCGATCAACAAAAAACTGTGGCTGCCGGATGCCGGCATGTACAGCAGCCTCACCGCCGCCCACTTCGACGGCGCGCCGATGCACAAGTTCGACTGGCTGGGCCAGTCGCTGGCGATCGTCACCGGCATCGCCGACGAGGCCCAGGCGCGCAGCATCCTGGCGCGCTATCCGCACGGCCCCATGGGTCCGCCCGTGATCTGGCCCCAGCAGCAGGGCGCGCCGGTCTACCACAACCGCGCCATGTGGCCTTTCGTCACCGGCTACGGCTTGAAAGCCGCGGCGCTTGGCGGCAATGCCGGCGTGGCCGACGCGGCCTACGACTCGCTGATGCGCGGCGCGGCGCTGAACATCTCGAACATGGAGAACCTCGAATGGCTGTCGGGCCAGCCACTCTTGCTGGACGAGGAGCATCCCGAGCTGATCGGCCCGGTGATCAATTCGCGCCGCCAGCTGTGGTCGGTCGGCGCCTACCTCGGCATGGTGGTCGAGAACGTGTTCGGCGTCGCGGCGCAGGACGAGGGCATCGTCCTGCGGCCTTTCGTGACGGCCAAGCTGCGCCGCGAGACCTTCGGCGAGACAAGCCAGGTCACGCTGCACAAGCTGCGCCTGCGCGGCCAGCGCGTCGCCGTGCGCCTGTTGCTGCCCGCCGCGAGCGAAGGTAACGGGCATTACCAGGTCGCGGCGGTCCTGCACAACGGCGCGCCGAGCGGCGCCCTCATCCCCTGGACCGCGCTGCGCGACGGCGATGTGATCGAGGTGAAGCTGGGCGCGCTGGTGGCCAGCGACACGGCGATCCACCGCGTGAACGCCGATCCCTATGTCGAATCGCCCGCCGTGTTCGCGCCGCGCGAGCCGGTCATCGAAGCGCTGGCCCCCGGCAAGGACGGGCGTGCCCGCCTGGACATTGGCGCCGCCGGGAACGATGTTGGCGTCGTCTACAACGTCTACCGCGACGGCAAGCTGGTGGCCACCAAAGTGCCGGCCGGCGCCTGGGCCGACCGCGAGACGGCGCCTTTCGCCTGCTATGCCCTGGAAGCCCAGTTCGTCTCGTCCGGCAACCGCAGCCACCACAGCGTGCCGCGCTGCCTGGCGCCCGCCAGCGAGATCGCGGTGACGGATGCGAGGGTGGCGACGAACCTGAAGGTCACGCCGGCGCAGGGCCGCTTCGGTGCGCCGCGCCTGGCCGACTGGGGCCAGCCGGCGGACCGTTTCGAGATCAGGGACCTGAAGGTCGGCCAGGCCGGCGACTACCGCGTCCAGGTCCGTTACCACAACGGGGCGAACCAGATCAACCTGGGCATCAGCGGCGGCGTCAAGTGGCTAGCGGTGCTGGACGCCCAGGGCAAGACCGTGGCGCAGGGCGTGATCCAGCTGCCGCATGCGAAGTTCGACAAGACCAGTACGCCGACCGTGCTGTCGACGCCGCTGTCGGCGCGCCTGCAGCCGGGAAGCTACAGCCTGCGCATGGGCGACTTCACCAACATGAGCTACCTGGAGAGCAACGCGAGCTTCAGCGGCGCGGGCGGCACCACGGGGCCATGGAACCGCTTCGATATCTATGGCGTGCGGGTGCAGCGGGTGAACTAGAGGCGCTCTAAGCGGCGGCGCGCTCGCTGGCGCCCCTCGCCCCGGCCGGTTTCAGCAGCGCCAGCCGGCCTTCGAGCACCCGGAATTCCAGCGGCATCGGCATGCGCGTCACCTCGCCGTCGGTAGCGACCTTCACGGTGCGCCGCGGCGACAGGCGCGCATGCTTGACGGTCAGCCGCTTGAACGAGAAGGCAACCACGTTCGGCGCTTCGCCCAGGCGTCCCAGGGCGCCGCGCAGCAGCAGGCCGAGCATGCCCAGCTTGCCGACCCGGCGCGGCGCGATCGCCGCCAGTTCCCCATCCTCGACCGCCTCGGTCAGCGGCTCCATGCCGACCTGCTCCATCTGCAAGCGGTTGTTGCCGACGAACAGCGTGGCGGTGCGGAGCTTGCGCACGACGCCCTCGGTCTCGAGCGCGATGCGCAGGGGCCGGTGCCGGCCCAGTGCGGTCTTCAGGGCCGAGAGGATCGCGACGACGCGGCTGCGCCCGTACTGGCGCTTGTCCTGCTCGCGCGCCTCCAGCAGGGCCGGATACAGGCCGACGCTGGCGTTCACCAGGAAAATGCGGTCGTTGACCATCCCGACCTGCACCGGCTGCACAGTCGAGGTGAGGAGCGAACGCACCGCTTCGGCCAGGTCTTCCGGGATGCCGTGGGTGCGGCCGAAATAATTGAAGGTGCCCTGGGGCAGCACGCCGAACACGCAGCCCTGCAGCACGGCCTGGTGGGCGACGGTATTGATGGTGCCGTCGCCGCCTGCGGCCACCAGCACGCCGTTGCTGCGCTTGGCTTCCTGCGCCATGCGGCGCGCGATCTCGCCGAGCTGGGCGGCGTCCTTGACGATTTCGAGATGGCAGGTGCGGCCGGCCTCGGCCAGCACGTCGCGGATGGTCGAGCATCGCAGCTCGGTTTCCGCATGGCCGGAACCGGCGTTGAGCACCACGTAGAAGGCAGCGTTCGGATCTGGCTCGATGTTAGGCATCGCGGCGAAGCTTTCGAAATGGGTCGGAAGGTCTTCCTCATCCTACCACCGCATGGCCGGCCTTCCGTGCTGCACCGCACAGAGACGGAGCGCTCGGAACGTGCGCCTTCGCTCAGCGGCCGGCGTCTCGGCTTGCCCGCTTCGTACCGCGTGGACACAGGTGTCCACCCTGGCAAGGCGGCGTCCGGCCTGGGCCCGAGGATGAGCCTCTATTCGTCGGCGGTCGGCCAGTGGTCGGGATCCTGCAGCAACTGATACATGACGTAGGCGTCGACATAGCCGAGGCGCTTGTGGCGGAAGGCCTTGGGCAGGGTGCCGACGATGGAGAAGCCGAGTTTCTTCCACAGCATGACGGCGGCGCTGTTGGTGCTCACCACATAGTTGAACTGCATGGCCAGGTAGCCCTGGCGGCGCGCCTCTTCCAGGCTGTGCTCGCCGAGGATGCGGCCCACGCCGACGCCCTGGGCGTTCGGGCTGACCATGTAGGAGGCGTTGGCCACGTGGTGCCCGCGTCCGAGCTGGTTCGGCACCACCCGGTACATCCCGAGCACGCGTTCGCCGAGGACCGCCACCCGCGCGGTGACGTTCGGCCCCAGCCAGTAGGCGTGCGCAGCCTCGCGCGTGGTGTCGGGACCGAAGGGATAGGTCTCCCCGGTGGCGACATGGGCGCTGAAGATGGTCCACATCGCGTCGAAATCGGCGCTGGTGGCGGGGCGGATCTGGATATCTTTCACGGCACGGATAATGCTTGTGGAAAACTGGATAGGCTTACAACACAGGGGCTGGCGATTCTAGCATCGGCCCGCCAGGCTTCAGCGTCCGATACGAAAGTCGACCGCAGCCGGGCGGCCGGGCAGGCGCAGGGTCGCGCGGCCGGGCGGCGCTTCGGCCACGATGGCGCCGCGCCGCACCACCAGCCGGCGCGCCGCGCGCAGGCGGATCGCCTCGACCGGCGTGGCGGCGTCGAGCAGCACGAAGTCGGCGTGGCAGCCCGGCGCCAGGCCATAGCCTTCCAGGCCGAGGATGCGCGCCGGCGTCTCGGTCACTGCCAGGAAGCACTGGCGCATGGCCTCTTGCCCGGTCATCTGCGCCACGTGCAGGCCCATGTGCGCCACCTCCAGCATGTCGCCCGAACCCAGGCCGTACCACGGGTCCATCACGCAGTCGTGGCCGAAGGCGACCTCGATGCCGGCGGCCAGCAACTCGGGCACGCGGGTCATGCCGCGCCGCTTCGGATACGTGTCGTGGCGGCCCTGCAGGGTGATGTTGATCAGGGGATTGGCGATCGCCGCCACGCCGGATTCGCGCATCAGGGGCAGGAGCTTGCTCACGTAATAATTGTCCATCGAATGCATCGAGGTCAGGTGCGAACCGGCCACCCTGCCCTGCAGGCCCAGGCGCCAGGTCTCGCAGGCCAGGGTCTCGATGTGGCGCGAGAGCGGGTCGTCGGTCTCGTCGCAATGCATGTCCACCCGCAGGCCCTGGTCGGCCGCGAACTCGCACAGCAGGCGCACCGACTCGGCGCCTTGCGCCATCGTGCGTTCGAAGTGCGGGATGCCGCCGACCACGTCCACGCCCATCGCGATGGCGCGCTTCAGGTTGTCGAAGGCGCCGGGGCTGCGCAGCAGGCCATCCTGCGGAAAGGCCACCAGTTGCAGGTCGAGGTAGGGGGCGACGCGGCGGCGCACCTCGAGCAGGGCCTCGACCGCCAGCAGGCGCTCGTCGCAGACGTCGACGTGGGTGCGGACCGCCAGCAGGCCGCGCGCCACCGCCCAGTCGCAATACTGCAACGCGCGTTCGACCAGCGCCTCCTGCGCCAGCTGCGGCTTGAGCTCGCCCCACAGCGCGATACCCTCCAGCAAGGTGCCGGACGCGTTGACGCGCGGCATGCCGTAGCTGAGCGTGGAATCCATGTGGAAATGGGCGTCGACAAAGGGCGGCGTGACGAGGTCGCCGCCGGCGTCGACCTCCTGCGCGCCCTGCAAGGCCAGCGCCGGGCCGAGCTCCGCAATGCGCCCTTCCCGCACGGCGATATCGATACCGGTCCGTCCGTCCGGCAGGCTGGCATTGCGAACAACAAGATCCATGGCAACTCCTGAATTTGTTCCAAATCATTGTAGCGATTTCCTGTCACCTGCCTAGCCTAATCGCGTGTCACTTTGTAACAATGCTGCAGCGCAAGATTGCGCGTACGCGACAACGTCAAATTGTTCTTTTCAACACTCTGCATCAGGGCTACACTAGGATTTGTTGCAGTGCGCCATAACCGAACGATAGGGAATTCCGATGACTTCACTTCCAGAACAGTTCCAAGCAGCACGCCAGACCCAGCTCGACAAGCAATTCCAGCTCCTGCGCCAACTGGGCGACGGGGCGCTGGACCGTACCAGCCGCCTCTTCGCCCTCAACCTCGACGCCTCGCGCGCAGCGGTCGAGCATTCTTCGAACACCATGCGCCAGCTGCTGGCCATGCGCGATCCGCGCGACCTCCTGGACATCGGCGCCCAGAGCCAGCGCCAGCTGCGCACGATGTTCGACTATAGCCGCGAGCTGTTCAGCATCGCTACCGGCCTGCGCGGCTTCGGCATGCAGACCTACCAGGTGGAAGCCACGGCGCCGGCGCCGGCGCTGGCCGCCCCGGCCGCCGCCGAGACCGCACCGTTGAAGGAAGCGGAAATCGTCGCCGACGCGACCGCGGCCGTCAGCGCCAGCGTCGCGCAGGTGCTGGCCGAGACCGCGCCGGCTGCCGAATCGGCCCCGGCAGCGGCCCCGGAAGCGGCCCAGGTTTCCGTCTCCGCGGCCGACATCGTGCCCGACACCACGCCGGTGGTGACCTCCGATATCGCCCCGCCGGTGGCGCCGACGCCGATCGCCAGGGCCACCAGCGAAGTGCTGGACCTGCCGATTGCTCCGCCGCACCCGGTCGCCGCCAGCGTGCCGGTCGAGGTGGCCGTCGAGATCGAAATCCCGAAGGTCGAGCCGATTGACGCCACGCCACCTGTCGCCGTCCCCGCGGCTGCGCCAAAGCTCACGGAAATCCGCGGCGGACGTGGCCGCAAGAAGCAGAACTGATGCAGGTCTGATGCAGGTCTGATGCAGGACTGATTCCTGCAGGCACGCGCGCTGCGCCGCGCGGACAAAGAAAGTAAACTAGCGGGCTTCGGCCCGCTTTCTTTTTCGCGGGCGCAATAGCAAGGAATACCGATGAGTTTAGCGAGCTTGGTGGGCAGCTTCGTGCTGCGCCACTGGAAAGCATACGCGTCGTCCGCGGTCATGCTGGTCGCGGTCGCGGTATGCAGCGTGTGGGTGCCGCGCAAGGTGGGCGCCATGATCGACGGCCTGGCGGCGCACCGTTTGTCGAGCCACGACCTGATGGTCGGGATCGCGCAACTGCTGGCGCTGGGCCTGGTGATCTACGTGCTGCGGGTGTGCTGGCGCGTGCGCCTGTATTCGGCCGCCTACCGCCTCGGGGTCGAGCTGCGCATGCGCCTGTACAAGCGCCTGTCCAGCCAGGGCCCTGCCTTCTACCAGAAGCAGCGTACCGGCGACCTGATGGCGCTGGGCACCAACGACATCGACGCCATCGAGATGGCCGCCGGCGAAGCGATGCTGGCCGGCTTCGACGGCACGCTCACCCTGGTGATGGTGCTGGGCGTGATGCTGCTCGGCGTCGACTACCGGCTGGCGCTGGTCGCGCTCCTGCCCTTCCCTCTGATGGGCCTGGCCTTCTGGTACATCTCGCGCCACATCCACACCGCCGAAACCGATTCCCTGAAGCGTTTTTCGGACCTGAACGACCACGTGCAGGAATCGCTCTCGGGCGTGCGCACCCTGCGCGCCCTGGGCCTGGAAGCGCGCAGCGCCGGCCAGTTCGCCGAGCTGGCCGGCAAGGCTTCGGAAGCGAGCCTCGCCGCCCAGAAATGGGAGGCGGCCTACGAACCGGCCGTCGGCCTGACCCTCACCGCCGCCAGCACGCTCACGCTCGGCCTGGGCGGCTACCTGGTCTGGCAGAACCAGCTCACCATCGGCGCCCTGACCAGCTTCACCATGTACCTCGGCCAGCTGATCTGGCCGATGTTCGCGGCCGGCTGGGTGCTCTCCCTGATCGAGCGCGGCCGCGCCGGTCTCGCGCGCCTGCAGCCGATGCTCGACGCGCCGCTTACCGTGGTCGACGAAGGCCGCATCGAAGCGATCGAGGACGGTCCCCTGGTGCTGCGCGATGTCAGCTTCACGTATTCCAGCGCCACCCAACCGGCGCTCGACAAGGTCTCGGTGGCGCTGCGCCCGGGCATGACCCTGGGCCTGGTCGGCCCCACCGGCGCCGGCAAGTCGACCCTGCTGCGCGTGCTGCTGCGCCAGGCCGAGCCGCAGAAGGGCGAAGTCACCTGGGGCGGCCACCGGCTCGACGCCTACAAGCTGGCGGCCCTGCGCGCGGCAACCAGCTGGGTGCCGCAGGAATCCTTCCTGTTCTCGGCCAGCATCGCCGAGAACATCGCCCTGGCGCGTCCCGGCGCCAGCCGCACCGAGATCGAGGAAGCGGCCAAGATGGCGGCCATCCACGACGACATCCTGCGCTTCCCGCACGGCTACGACACCCCGGTCGGCGAAAAGGGCATCACGCTCTCGGGCGGCCAGCGCCAGCGCGTCGCGATCGCGCGTTCGCTGCTGGCCGACAGCTCGCTGCTGCTGCTCGACGACGCCTTGTCCGCGGTCGACACCGGCACCGAGACGCGCATCCTCGAACACCTGTCCGAGCTGCGCGCCTCGCGTCCGGAGCTGACCGCGATCATCGCCAGCCACCGTCTCTCGGCCGTGGTGAACGCCGACCTGATCGTGGTGCTGAAGGACGGCCGCATCGTCGAATCGGGCGACCACGAATCCCTGCTGCTGCTCGATGGCTGGTACGCCAGCCAGTGGCGTTACCAACAACTGGAGGCCAGCATCGATGCAAGCTGAAAAAGTGGAAAAGGCCGGGCGCGCCGAGGCGAAGCGGGCCGCCGCACTGCTGCGCCGCGCCGCCTGGCCCGACATCAGACACCTGAAATGGGCCACCTTCTGGCTGGTCATCGCCGCCGCGCTGGAAGTCATCGGTCCCATCCTCGGCAAGGCCCTGATCGACGACCACCTGGTGCCGCGCAAGGCCGACTGGACGCGCATGGCCCTGCTGCTGGGCGGCGCCCTGATTACCGGCTGGATCTCGACCTGGCTGCGCTACCTGCAACTGGTGCGCCTGTCGGGCCTGGCGATGCGTTCGGTGCAGCGCCTGCGCGAGTGGGTCTACGGCCACGTGCTGCGCCTGCCGATGGCCTTTTTTGATCGCGCCATCACCGGGCAGCTGGTCAGCCGCGTCACCAACGACACCGAAGCGGTGAAAAAGCTCTATATCCAGGTGCTGTTCTCCATCCTCGACAGCACCATCGTCCTGCTCGGCACGACGATCGCCATGGCCTGGCTCGACTGGCGCCTGATGACGATCGTGCTGGCGCTGCTGCCGGCGGTGCTGGTCATCGTCTGGCTCTACCAGCGCCTGTCGGCGCCGGCGGTCACGCGTGCGCGCGCCCTGCGCAGCGACATCAACGCGCAGATGGCGGAGTCGATCGGCGGCATGACGGTGCTCCAGGCCAGCAATGCCGCCAGCCGCTTCGGCGAGCGCTTCGCCAACACCAACAACGGTCACTACGAGGCGCGCATCGCCGAGATCCGCGTCAACGCCCTGCTGCTGCGCCCGGCCCTCGACCTGCTCAACGTGGTCTTGCTGGCGGTCGTCATCTTCGCTTTCGGACGGCGCGAGATCGGCGCGGTGGAAGTCGGCATCCTGTACGCCTTCATCAGCTACATCGCGCGCGTGGTCGAGCCCCTCATCCAGATCACCATGCAGTTCAGCGGCCTGCAGCAGGCGGTGGTGGCCAGCGCGCGCGTCGATACCCTGCTGAGCGAAGCGGGAGCGGCCGAGCACGCGGCCGGCCGCAGCGGAGGCACCCGCATGAACGCTTCGCCGGACGCGCCGGCGGTGCGCGTGCGGCGCCTGAATTTCGCCTACGTGCCGGGCCAGAACGTGCTGCACGATATTTCGCTCGACATTCCCCAGGGCGCCTTCTACGGCATCGTCGGCCACACCGGCAGCGGCAAGTCGACCCTGCTCTCGCTGCTGCTGCGCTACTACAGCGCCAGTGCGGACAAGGGCGAGGGCCAGATCGAGATCTGCGGCGAGCCGATCGCCGGCATCGACAACGAGCGCTTCCGCAACGAGGTTGGCCTGGTGCCGCAGGATCCCTTCATCCTGGCGGCGTCGGCGCGCGAGAACATCGACATGGGACGCGGTTTGTCCAGCGAGCGGATCGAGGCCGCGGCGCGCGCCGCGCACGCGCACGGCTTCATCGCCGCGCTCGAGCAGGGCTACGACACCTCGCTGGGAGAAGGCGGCTCGCGCCTGTCCTCGGGCCAGAAACAGCTGATCGCAATCGCGCGCGCCCTGGCGGGCGAGCCGCGCATCCTGCTGCTGGACGAAGCGACCTCGCGTATCGACTCGGCCACCGAGCAGGTCGTGCAGCAGGCGCTGGTCGAGCTGCGCGGCAAGGTGACGATCATCGCGATCGCGCACCGGCTCTCGACCATCCGCGACGCCGACCGCATCGTGGTGCTGAACCACGGCCGCATCACCGAATCGGGTCCGCACGAGGAACTGATGCGCATCGAGAACGGCTTGTACCACCGGTTATATATGCTGCAACAACTGGCGGTATAAGCACCGGGCCGCGCCTGCCTTTCCCATCCCCCTCGCGCGAGGGGCATAAGCAGTTGCCAATAGTGCCGTTTTGGCGTCGCTTTTTTGCTTATCCATGCAAAAAAAGCGAAATTTCTATTAGGCAACACGCATATAATGCTCGATGGCGTCCGCAAAAATATGGAACGCATAACGACATCGGGAAGGCTGGGCCGGTAGTGAAAACGACGAGAACACCACGACAGCGTCACGCTGTACTGCTGGCATCGATGGTGCTGGTCTCCTCGTTTGCCACCGCCCAGGGCCCGGCGCCATTGACGGCGCGGCTGGCCGAGATCCGCGAGGTCAACCGCTTCATTCCCGAGCGCGCGCTGCCGATGCTGCTCCAGATCGAGAAGGAAGCGCGTGCCGGGTCGGTCGAGGACAAGGGCGAACTGCTGGGCCAGCTGTGCGGGGCCTACTATGCCCTGGGCCAGACGGACAAGGCGCTGGCGACCTGCGACGAGCTGATCGCTTTTGGGCGCGCCAGCAGCAACAATGCCGCGCTGGCCAAGGGCCTGGTGCGCAAGGCCTACATCAAGTACGCACAGAACGAGCTGGCGCTGTCGCACAGCCTGATCTGGGAAGCCGAACGCCTGGCCAATACGACGGACGACATCGAGTTGCGCGTGCGCGTGGGCGTGAATGCGGCCGAGGCCTATTCCGAGGACGGCAACTTCCCGCGCGCGCTCGAAAAGATGCAGGCGACGCTGGCCTTCGCGAAAGAGCGCGGCAGTTCGATCCAGCAGGTCATCGTCCTCAATGCGCTGGCCAACCTGTATGCCCTGATGCGCGAGTTCGACAAGGGCTTCGAGGCCCTGGCCGAGGCGACCGACGTCGCCGGCAAGGCCGATTCGCCGGGCCGCATGGCCCAGCTGAAGTCGACCGAATACGCGCTGGCGGTGAGCACCGGCCAGATGCAGCGCGCCCTGAAGGCGCAGCTCGCCGCGCTCGAACTGCAGCGCAAGATCGGCGCGCACTCGCTGGTGACCTATTCCCTGATCAACCTGGCCGACTGCTACCTGAAGATGCGCGACTTCCGCAACGCGACGACCTACGCGCTGCAGGCGATCGCGGCCGCCGAGGCGCTGAACGACGGGGCGGCCCTGGCGACCGCGCGCGTCAATCTCGGCCAGGCCTACCTGGCAACCGGTCGCCTGGCTGAAGGCAAGGCCAGTTTCGAGGCCGGCCTGGCGCAATACGAACAGAACGGGAACAAGCCGGAGCTGCAGGCCGTGCTGCAGGAATACGGCCAGGCCCTCGAACACGCCGGCGACTACGCGGCTGCCGTCAAGGCCTACCACCGCGAGCGCACGCTGTCGAACGAGCTGTTCGAGAAGCGCCGCCAGAAGGCGATGCTCGAGCTGCAGGAAAAGTACGACGCCGACAAGAAGCAGCGCCAGATCGAACTGCTGGAGCGCGAGAACCAGATCAAGTCGGCCGAGATCGACAACCGCCGCCTGCAGCAGCGCATCTGGGCGCTCCTGATCGTGGTGTTCGCGCTGGTCTCGGTGATCGTCGGCCTCCTGTACCGCAAGGTGCGCCACGCAAACGCCCAGCTGCACGAGAAGAACCAGGAACTGAAGCAGCAGAGCGTGCGCGACCCGCTGACGGGCCTGTACAACCGGCGCCACTTCCAGGACTTCATGCGCACCCACCAGCAGACCGAAAAGCGCGGCGCCGGCACCTCGGGCGACGAGATGGTCAGCGCGCTGTTCCTGATGGACGTCGACCACTTCAAGCACATCAACGACACCTACGGCCACGGCGCCGGCGACGCGGTCCTGATCAAGATCGCCGCAAGCCTGCGCGAGATCCTGCGCGAGACCGACATGATCGTGCGCTGGGGCGGCGAGGAATTCCTGGCCTTCCTGCCGGCGATCCCGCGCAGCGGCCTGGACGAGGTGGCGCGCCGCCTCCTGAACGGCATCGCCGAGACCCGCATCGACTACCAGGACATGACGCTCGGCGCCCAGGTGTCGATCGGCTTCGCCCCCTACCCGCTGGCGCCGGCCGGCCAGACCCTGCCCTGGGAACGCGCGGTCAACCTGGTCGACATGGCGCTCTACATGGCCAAGGGCCACGGCCGCAACCGCGCCTACGGCGTGCGCGGTTTCGCCGGCTTCGCCCAGACCTCGATGGAAGAAATCGAGCAGAACCTCGAGCAGGCCTGGCGCGCCGGGTTTGTCGACATGTCGATCGTGACGGCGGGGTGGCAGGAGTTAAGGGCGGCGGGGTGATTGCAGCCTGTCTGATGGGTTTTGGGATTCGGTTTTTTGGTTTTTTGGGTCGTAGGGTGGACACCTGTGTCCACGCGGTACGGCGCGTGCGCTATCGTGCCACCGCGCGCTAGCGCCCGGTCCGCTTGACACCCGGGTTTTCTCGAAGGTCTCGTCCGATCAACCGGTAAGACCGCGTGGACACAGGTGTCCACCCTACGAGACCCTACTTCGCCGCCTCCTGCATCTTCTCGCCCGCGCGCTCGACCTTCTCGCCCACCTTCGCGCTGGCCTTCTCCAGCCCGCGCTCGGCTTCGGCAGTCGCATCCCTGATCTTCTCGCGCGCTTCCTCGGTGCGCTCGACCAGGCGGTCCCTGGCCTCGTCGGCGCGTTCGACCGCGCGCTTGGCGGCCTCGTCGGCTTTTTCGAGCGGCGCGCGCAGTTCGCGCGCCACCTTGTCGCCGGCCTCGTCCATCGCCTTGCCGGCCTTTTGCGCCGGGCCCATGGATTCGTCGTCGTCGCGCGGCGAGCAGGCGGCAAGCACCGCCAGCACTGCCACCAGCAGCGGCGCACCGAACATCCTGGTCGTCTTCATGTTCGCTCCCTGTCAACTCCTGTTTCCGCCAGCATACACCGTGGAAGATTTGCGTGGCTCACCGGTGGAACCGGATCAGCGCACCTCGTCGGCGCGCGGATGCTCGGGCTGGCGGGCGTCGATCTTCGCCTTCAGGTCGCGCGACGCCGCGTCCTCGCCCCAGCGTCTGGTGAACGCGCGCAGCCGCGTGCGCGCCCGCTCGAAGGATGAGGAGGCCAGCGCCGACTCGACCGCGGCCTTTGCCTCGCGCCAGGCCTTGTCACGCTGGCGCTTGCGCGTGCACGCGCCGGCCGCATCGTTGAGCGCCTGCTGCACTTTCTGCAACTGCTCGGGCGTGGCCTTGGTCGAGCGCAGCGCAATCAGTTCGCTCTGTGCTTCGCGCGGCTTGCAGGCTGTAGCCAGCGCGATCGCCTTGTCCATCTGCTTCTCGATGCGCCGCTTGGCCGGGTTCGCCACCAGCCAGACCACCCACAGCAGCGCCAGCGCGAGCAGCCACCAGCGCAGGCGCACCGGCTGGCGCTTCGGCGGCGCGTCCGGGGCGGGTGTGGCGCGCGGACCGATGCCGGCGCGTACGCCAGGGCGCGGCGACGAAGCAGACGTTACCGGCGGCGCTACTGGCGGCATTACCGGCGGCTTCGCCGGCGGCGCCGAAGGAGCCCCGGCGGCCGGGGCCGGCGGACCGGACGGCCTGCCCATCGCCGCAGCCGCCCCGCCCACAGCGCCTTGCGCCTGGGCGAGCGCAGCGGCGGCGGCAGGAGCGGCCGCCGTGGCCGCCGACTCGCGCGGCGGCGCGGCGGCATCCTCGCGTCCGGCCTTTCCGAGCGGGATGCCGGATGCGCCCGGCGCCGCCGGCGCTACCGGAGCCGCTGGGACCGCCGCATCCTGCACCGCCGGCGGCACGCGATGCGCCGCCGCGTCGCCGCGTTCCACGCCCGCACCCTGCTGCGTGCCGCAGTAGGGACAGAAATTCACGCGGCGCGGCCAGGTGCGGGCGCAAGCCGGCTGGATACAGCGGTGGAGCGTCTCGTTCTGCACAGCCCTCGACTCCTACTGCGGATCCGGAATGCCATCGTCCGGATCGGGAATGGCCGGTCCGCGCAGCGCGTCGAGTCCGGGGATGTCGGCCACGGTTTGCCACTTGCCGAACTTCGGGTCCTGCGCCATGTTCCAGGCGCGCGTGGCCAGGTCGATCTCGCCCTGCGTGAGCTGGCGCGCGATCTCCTCCACGGCGAAAGGCCCGCGCTGGGCGCCCTGCACGAAGAGTTTATAACGCGGTCCGCTGGTCGCCGCCGGCGCCGCGGGCTGGACACGGCGCTCGATCGCCTGGGCGGCGCGCGCGTCGCTGGCCAGGAATTCGGGCTTGATCACGCGCTTGTCGACCGGCCGCTCGACTTCCCAGCTGTAGGCGTCCGAGGCGGAATCCGGCACGGTCTCGGTCCAGTCTGGCAGCATGGCCAGGGCGGCGTCGACCGAGGCGTTCGACAGCGAGGGATCGAGCGCCACCGCGCGGCGGAACCAGGCGTCGTACAGCCGGCGCGCCGTGATGTTCGGCAGCGACGGCGACGGCAACTGGGCGCCGGTCTCGTCGGTTTCCAGGCGCGGCTCGTAGACCCGCAGCTGGTAGTGGCGCATCAGCGCGGCCAGCAGCAGCAACTGGTGGGGACCCAGCTGCGCCTGGCGGCTGCGCACGGCGGCGATCACCTGCTCGCGGTAGTAAGGCGGCAGGCCATTCGAGCGGATCGCGTACTCGTTGCCGATCTGCAGCCACTCCCCGGAACCCGGCTCGACCTCGAACAGGTACTGGCCGCGCGGCTGGAAGCTGGCCTCGCGGTCGCCCAGGTCGGCTTTCCGGCGGATGACGCCCAGCGCGATCGCCTGCAGGAACCACTCGTAGTCGTCGGCCAGGCGGTTCAGTTCGTCCATCGAGGGCGAGATCGGATGCCGGAAGCGCGTCGAATCGAAGTGCAAATGGGTCGGGATCTTCGGGTTTTCGATCTGGTAGGAAGCGCGCCAGGTCGGCAAGCCGCGCAGCACCGTCATCGGGATGCCGGACAATTCGATGTAGCAGACCGCGCGGCCCGGGATGCCGGTGTTGACGATCGAGACCAGGTCGCCATGGAAGAAACCGGTCGGCACGGCGGCGCGGATTTCAAGCTCCATGCGCCGCCAGGCGGCCACATCACCCACTCCGATAAAACACTTGAATTGGTCCGAATTCGGAGTGAACTCGGCCGAGAAACGCGCGTTCACCCAGGGCATGGCGCTCCTGATCCATTCGGCGAAGACACGCTGGCGTTCCTGCGGACTCATGGCGTTCAGGCGTTCCAGCAGCGGATCGGCCGGCTCGGCGCCCAGCTCGGTGCTGGAAAGCTGGGTCTGGGCGCGACGGAACAGTTTCAGCAGCAAATCGGCCCGCATGCGCTCGTCGCCCAGTTGCGGGAACAGCTTGCCCGAGCCGCCGAATTCCAGCAGCACTTCCTCGCTCCACGTGCTCACGTCGCTTGTCAGCCGCACCGGCGCTGGCGCCACCTCGCTCGCCAGCTTGATGTAGGTGGCGTGCTCGTGGCGCGCATCGGCGCGCAACTGGCTGATGCGCTGGTCGACCGCACGCAGGATTTCCTGCACGTGGCGCCGCCCTTCCTGGAATTCGCCGGCGATCCCGCTCCACTGCGCATTGCCCTCTTCGTCCGTCGATTGCGGATCGCCCAGCCAGGCCGACATCGTGCGCATGACCTCGATCGACTGGCCGGCGGCCACGGCCAGCAGGTGGAAGCGCAGGTAGTCGGCGATGTCGCGCTTGAGGTGGGCCATCACTTCGCGCGCCTGGGCATCCTTGCCGAACAGGCGGCCGGCCGCCTGGCCCAGGTTGTTCAGCGACTCCTCGACCTGGCGCGTGCGCAGGGCGTCGCGGATGTCGCGGTAGCGCCGGCCGTTGCGCTCGGCGTTGATGAGGTCGCGCTGCAGCAGGCGCGCCTTGACCTGTTCCAGCAGAGAGAGCACGAATTCCAGCCCGCCCTGCTTGCGGTCGTCGAGCAGCGCATACAGGCGCTCGCGCACGCGCGCCTTCAGGCGTGCGCTCAACTCGCCCGTATGGCGCTTGATGCGGTCCTCGCTGGTCTCGGCGGTGGCGCCGGCTTCGCGGATCGCGTCGCGCTCGAGATGCGGCAGCAGCTCGGCCACTTTTTCGCGCCAGAGCTTGATGTCGTAGCCGGCCATGATGCGGTCGACCTCGAGCTGCACCTTGCTTTCCACGCGCTCGAGCAGCGAGCGGCCGTCCTTGTCCATCAGGAGCTGCTCGGTCAGTGCGTATTCCTGGAAGGGCGTGACGTCCACGGTCCCCTTTTTGAAGTCGGGGAATTCGTTGAAGGGACGTTCGCGCATTTCCATCTGCTCGCGCATGAAGCTGTCGCGCTCGGCGTCGCCGGCGCGCCGCGCCAAGGCGCCGTCGCGTCCGACCAGGCCGAAGAATTCCTTGACCATCAGCGCCGCCAGCTCGTAGGCGCGGATGTCCTCGCGCAGGCTTTGCTGGGTGTCGAGCACGGCCTGTCCGAAGGCCGAATAGACCTTCGAATACGACAGGCGCATGTCGCCGAAGCGCGATTCCGGCACGCGCGGGTTGTAGGGCCCGAGCTTGTGTTGCTGCTGGTTGACCGCGACCGAGCGCTTGCGGTTGGCGAAGTCGGCCGATGCAAAATCCTCGAACAGGGTGTCGGCCACCATCTGGTAGACGTCCTTCACGTCCTGGGTCGCCTTGTTCGCCAGGTTCGCCGTGTCGACGAAATACACGTCGTCGAAGGGCGCGCCGCGGCCCTGGATGCTGTCCGGCTCCATCCACGACACGCGCGCGTTCATGTCGCGCATGGTCGTTTCCAGCTCCATCATGGTGGCGTAGGCGTTCGCCTCGGTGCGTTCCTTGTTGGCCTTGGCAAAGCCCGAGGGCATGAACATCACCAGGTCGACCTGGCTGTCCGAGACTTCCTGGCGCGCGATCGCCTTCGCCATCCAGCCCAGGTCGATGGCGCTGCCGGCGCCGGTGCCGCCGGCGTTCGAGGCGATGACGACGATGCGGAACTTCGAGGTATCGACCTGCAGGCCGAGGCGCTGGTAGTTCTCCTTGCGCTCGATGCCGGCGTTACTGCTCAGGAAATTCAGCGCGCCCTTGATGCGCCCGCGCAGCTTCGGATATTTGTCGAACAGGTACAGGCGCGCCACCGCGCGGATCTGGCCCGCCCCTTTCGAGGGGTCGATGCCGAGCGAACGCAGTTTTTTCGGACGCAGCGGCATCCAGCTTTCGATCAACGGGAAGCGCGCCAGGCTGTCGTCGGACTCGTGGTATTGCGGCAGGTCGAGCGGCTCCACCAGGCGTTCCTCGTCGGTCAGGCGCACCAGTTCGTACCAGGGATCGGTGCGCTGGGACTTGCCCTCGTCGATGACGGCATTGTTGTCGAGGTCGAAGTGCAGGAAGCGCGCGACCGGGAAGTCGGCGATCGATTCCACGCGGGTCGGATGCTGGCGGTTCCAGACCGCCGACAGGATGCGGCGGCGGATGCGCATCATGACTTCCATGCCGGTGCCGCCGGCGCCGATGAAGAGCGTCGGGCGCAGGTCGACCTTCAGTTCGGCCTTGCGGTTGATGCTTGCTGGGGTGGGAATGTCTGCCATTGTCTCGTCCTTGGTCAATCAGCGGCGGCCAATGAAAAGGGCAGCCACCAGCGCCACCAGGCCGACCGCCACCAGCGGCCCGGTCACCGCCCAGGTGAGATAGCGGCTGGCGTTGATGATCGCCAGCACGGCCGCGGCCGACAGGAAGGCCAGCCCGACGAACAGCAGCCAGCCGGCGCTGCCGGCCGTCGAGGGCGACACGCGCCGCACGACCATGTGGTGCACATAGGCGTTACGGACGAAGAAGTAGACGACCAGCAGGACCACGAAAACCGCCGCGCCGATGGCGAGATCGCGGTTCGAGGTGTCGGTGGCGGGCGCCAGGCTGCCCGGCTCGGCCGGGACGACTTCCACCGGATGGGTGGCGGTGTCGGGCGTGGTCTTCGGCAGCGCTTCGTCGGGCGCGGCCTTGTCTTCGGGGAGCTTGAAGCCCGGATCGGTCTGGCCGCTGCCTGGTGCTGGGGTGGTGGCTTGCATGGGGTTTTCCTTTTCTAATTCAGCGGCCCAGCCGGACTTGCGCGCCTTCGCGCAGGTCGGTCAGCTGGTGGCCGAACAGGGTGGTCTTCAGGCGCGCGACTTCATTGCCCGCCTTGTCGTAAATCGGTTGATCGGTGCCGGTGCGCGCGTGCATGGTGCGCAGCTCGTCCTCGACCGTTACATAGGCGCGGCGCGGGCGCATCCAGGCGTAGGCGGCGGCGCCGGCGGCCGCCAGCAGCGCCAGCAAACCGCCGCCTACGGCCAGCAGCGGCGCCATCCCGTAGTGCACGCGCACCTCGATCGGCAGCACGGCGGTCGAGGCCTGCACCTGGGCCGGCGGGATGAAGATGTCGGGCAGCGGGTCGCCCGGGAACAGCGCGGCCATGCGCTCGCGGAAAGCGCCCGAGAGCGCCAGCTTCTGGTCGGCCAGGTGCACTTCGATGGTCCCCGGCAGCACGTAAGCCGAGCCGGCGGACCGGATCGCTGCCATCGACCACTGGCTCGGCAGCTGCGCCACCGGCAGCTGCAGGGTGGAAGCCAGCGGCTGCGGCTTGCCCGGCGCAAGCATGCTGGCGCGGCGGCTGGCCAGCGTGACCGGCCGGTTCTCTCCTCCCAGCTTCGAGCGCGCGCTCAGGGTGGCGCTGAGGATGGTGTAGGGGTACATCGTGTTTTCCAGGTTCCAGCGGATCTTCGCCGAGGGCGACACGGCGCCGGACGCCACGTCGGCGCGCAGCACGCCGCCCGGCCCCATCGAGAAGGACACGCCCGGCGCGTCCTCGACCTTGCGCGGCACCAGGCGCACGGTGTCGCGGTCCAGGGGTTTCAGGCGTGCCGGCGGCTCGGTGATGATCTTCGCGATGCCGCCGCCGGCCAGCAGGCGGTCCAAAGCCTGCGCCCCCGCCGGGCCGATGGCGAAGGCATAGACCATCAGGCCGTTGGCGCGGTAATGCTGGCCCTGCACCTGCATGCGCAAGGGGAAAGCCAGCGCCGTGCGGATCGCCCCGCCGCGGTGGATCAGTTCGTAGAACTCGCGGTTGCGCTGGGCCGTGGCCTGGTCGTTGTTCGGGCTGTTGCGGTTGTTCGTGACCAGCCAGACGATGCCGTCCTTGCCTCCCAATGCCTGGCTGATCGCCGCACTCACGGCTTCGCCGAGGTCGGTGTCGGCCAGGGCGCCGCCGGGCTTGCGCGCCGTGTCGAGACCGGCCAGGGCCCTGGTCGCCTGGGCGCGTGTTCCCTCGCCCACCCTGGCCGACATGAGCGCCTTCGGCGAGGGCGCGCCCGGCAGCGACTGGTTGAAGGCCGCCAGCACCAGCGCGTCGCCCGGCTGCGCCACCGCCAGCGCGAGTTCCGTCACGAGCGGCTTGAAGCGCGATTGCGGATCGGCGTAGAAGGGCTCCATCCAGCCCGAGTTCTGGACCAGGAAGACGTGGGGCGTGGCGAATGCCGGCCAGGCCGCGCACAGCAGCGCCAGCATGGCGAGCAGCCGGTTGAACGCGCCCCTCACGACAGCTCTTCCAGGCGCCAGCCGCGCATCTGGTTCCAGTCCGGGTGGTGCAGCCAGAGCGCGCCGGCATACACGAAGGGCACGCATTCGAGCGGCCGGGTCAGGCGCGCGACTTCGTCGAGGATGACATTGCGCTTGCCTATCCACTCGATGGTCGTGCGCGCGATGGTGCGCGCGATGGTGCCTGTACCGAGCGCCTCCTCGGCGCGGCCGGTGTACTTGTGAAAGCGCAGCACCAGGCCGCTGGGCTGGCTGCGGTTGTTGTTGAAGCTGCGCAGCAGCGGCAGCACCAGCGTGTCGTCCTCGTGCACGTCCTCGACGTGCTCGGCCGACCAGGGTTCGTCCAGCACCGGATGGCCGCGCCGGAACAGCAGGTTGGCAAAGCCGAGGCGCGCGCCGTCGATGGCTTCGAGCTGGGGATGGTCCGAACCCAGTTCGAGGAAGGAATAGGCCTGGCCATCGTGACCGATCTGCCACAGGCGTCCATCGCGGCTCTGGGTCGGGCCGCCGAAGTCGAGCCTGGGCGCCCAGCCGGCCGGCCAGGGCATCCAGCGTGGCGCCTCGCCCGGGCGCCAGGCCAGTTGGCCCTCTTCGTGCAGCCAGAACAGGCGGTTGTCGTAGCCGATCGGGCGCGTCCAGCCGCGCGTGGGCGCACCGGTGTAGTCCAGGATCTCACCCTGGTCGAGGTCGGCGCTGGTGGCAAGCAGCTTGAGCACACCGTCGGCAACGAAGGGGCAGCCGACATGGCGGCGCATCGCGCCCGGCGCCGCCGCCAGCGCGCCGGCGAACAGCGGTTCGAGACGGTAGCTTTCGTTGACCGGATTGATCCAGAGGCGAGCGAGACCGGTGTCGGTCGGCACGATGCCGACCTCGCCGCGCACCGGATTAAGCGCCGGCAGCCAGCCGTACTGGCCGGGCGTGAAGCGCAGCTCGCTGGCCGTATCCTCGGCCGTCATCACGTGCCAGAGCTGGGACAGCGGGTCCCAGTACTGCAGCACGCCACGCGCGGGGGCCAGCGCCAGCAGGCGCGGCTCGGGAAAGCCCCAGGTGGAGGCGGCGAACACGCAATGCGCGTTGGGCGGCACCGGCATGGCCAGCTCGGCGCGGCCGATGGCGGGCATGGCCGGGCGCTCCTCCAAACTGTCGCCCAAGGGCAGCGACGTGACAGGCAGGCCGTGCGGCACATGGCGCGGCAGGGCCTGGTCGCCGGCCGTTCCCCACCAGTCCGGCTGGCGCAGGCTGTGCCCGGCCAGCTTGTGCAGGGCCTGGCCGCAGGTCGGACAGAAAGCGAAGCCTTCCGGATAGATCGGCGCGCACGCGCAGGACGCGGGCAGGGAAGCGCCCAGCAGGTGGGCGACGTCGAGCAGCCGGCCGCGCGCATGCGCCTGCCAGTCGATGCGGCCGAGACCTTCGGTGGTCTCGAGCGCGAACTGCCCGCTCCTGTCGTCTTCCAGCCAGACGCTGGATGGCGTTTCCCATCTGTATGCCATTGCGCTCCGCCGTCGAATGAAAAAGGACGCAAGCGGCCCGCCCCAAAAGCGGCCCTTGCTGTCGAAATCATAACGCCGCCATTGCCGCGATGGCGCGCCGTTCGCCGGGTAGCGCCAGGTGGCACCTCAAGCATCAAAATACGGGCCGTTCAAGGGAACTTCGGCGCAGAACCGTATAATGACGGGCCCGACATGCCCCACGCTGCACGCCATGAATTCCCCCGCCCTGCCCGACCTGCCCGCGCACGCCATCGATGCGGCGACCAGCCACCTGCACGCCATCCTCGGCATCGCCATCGAGCACGGTCCCGCGCACCGCGCGCTGGTGGTGTACGACGAGCGCACCGGCCTGTCGCGCGCCCTGGTCGAGGCCTACCGGCGCAACCTGCCGGACGCCGACTTCGTCGACTTCGACAGCGTGCGCCCCGAGGAGGTGCCGGCGCGCTTTCGCGGCTTGCACGCGAAGGACCTGGTGGTGCTGGTGCAGTCGACCAACTTCCGGCTGGAGGCCTTCCGCATCCGCGTCGAGCTGTTCAAGCTGGGGCTGAAGGTGATCGAGCACGTGCACCTGTCGCGCATGCCGGGCGCGCAGGCCGAGCACTACATCGAGGCGCTGGCCTACGACCCAAGCTACTTCCGCGGCGTGGGCCGGGCATTGAAAGCGAGGATCGACGCGGCGCCGCACGGACGCGTGGTCGGCGACGGCGCCGAGCTGGTATTCGCATCAGGCTTCGAGCCGGCCAAGCTGAACATCGGCGATTACAGCGAGATGCACAACGTCGGCGGCCAGTTCCCGATCGGCGAAGTCTTCACCGAGGCCCTCGACCTGGAAGCGGTGAACGGCCGCGCGCGCATCCACGTGTTCGGCGACACCAACTACCGCTCGAACCATCCGGAGACGCCGGTGACCATCATCGTCGAAAAGGGCCGCGTGGTCGGCACCGAGCACGCGACGCCGGAATTCCAGCACATGCTCGACATCATCCGCGCCGACGAGGGCGAAGTCTGGGTGCGCGAGCTGGGCTTCGGCATGAACCGCGCCTTCACGCGCGAACGCCGCGTGGCCGACATCGGCACCTACGAGCGCATGTGCGGCATCCACCTGTCGCTGGGCGCCAAGCATGGCGTGTACCCGAAGCCGGGCTTCAAGCGCAAGGATGCGCGGTATCACATCGACGTGTTCGCGGTGACCGATGCGGTGTATCTCGGCGAGGAGCGGGTCTATGCGGATGGAGCCTGGACGGTCTGAGCGCAGATACAATTCGCACATCCAACTTCAGCCCGGCCCGATATGCTCACTCCAGAACAACGCGCGCAGTACGACCGCGACGGTTTCATCGTCCTTCCCAACTTCAAGTCGCCGGGCGAGATCGCCGCGCTGCGCCGCCGCGCCGAGGAAATCGTCGACGCCTTCGACCCGGCCGAATCGCGCGCCATCTTCACCACGCGCGACCAGGCGGGCGCCAGCGACGAATGGTTCCTGGGCTCGGATAACACGATCCGCTGCTTCTTCGAAGAGGAAGCCTTCGGCCCCGATGGCCAGCTGCGCCAGGCGAAGGCGCTGTCGATCAACAAGATCGGCCACGCCATGCACGACCTCGACCCGACCTTCGAGCGCTTCACGCGTGATCCGAAGCTGGCCGCCGTCGCGCGCGACCTCGGGTTGGAGAAACCGCAGGTCTGGCAGTCGATGTACATCTTCAAGCAGCCCGGCATCGGCGGCGAAGTGCGCTGGCACCAGGACGCGACCTTCTTCGACTCCACCCCGATCAGCGTGACCACCTTCTGGTTCGCGCTGGAAGACGCGACGATTGAAAACGGCTGCCTCTGGGCCGAGCCGGGCGGGCACCGCGGCCCCTTGCGCGAGCGCTTTCTCCGCGACGGCGACCGGATTACGATGGAAAAGCTCGACGCCACGCCCTGGCCCGACAACAGCACGGCCGTCCCGCTCGAGGCCGCGGCCGGCACCCTGGTCTGCTTCCACGGCCTGCTGCCACACTACAGCGCGCCGAACCGCTCGCCGGTGTCGCGCCATGCCTTCACGTTGCATGCGACCGATGCGGGGACCGCCTATTCGCCGCGTAACTGGATTCAGCGGGATGACAGCCTGCCGGTGCGCGGGTTTGATCTGACTTGAGCACCCAGCAACAGGTGGTGTGGTCATGGGGGCCATGTCGTTCACCTCTCACCATCGAGTGGTCACCGTGGCAACGGATAAATTTGACAGGCTCTTCAAGAAAGATTTTTTTTAAGACAAAGGGCGCTATCTAGCGCCCCTTGCTGTATCTGAACTAGCGACTGCGGCCCCATCGCCTTAGTGCTAGAGCTGTGACGACTGCCGCACCCACGAACACTCCACCAGATATGCTCATCCATGTTCTGTAGGCCATTCCGTTATCGAAGACGGATAGCGCAACCACCACGGTCGCAAAGAATGCAACGCTAAGCGATATGATCCCTCGACGCCATTCACCCGAGAGGGGTGTAGGCAAAAAGAGAAGAGAGAATGTGACTACCGATGCGAGAAATGCGGAAACACCCATGTCTATGGCCGCATCCCTTCCAAGCCCCCGAGGACTGGGAACAACGCAGGTCACGTACAGAAAGGCGAATTCGACCATTCCAACCCCAAGTGAGATTGGAATCAATCGAATCATCGCCGTGTGGCCTCGCCGGTACTTTAGGGCAAGGAATGTGATGAACGCCGTGCTAATAAACGTCATGAAGAGAATGCCACCCGCCATCTCCACGTTCAAGGCGGGGGTAAGTTGGTGCCCTATTAGCAAGTTAAGCACGGTCACAAAGAAGGCGACACCAAGCGAGATGAGCGCTTTCATGCGAAAGGCTCCACTGAAGGGCAGTTGAAGTACATGCCTGCCTTGCTACCGCCTGCCTGCATTACTTCCTCTACAAACGAGGCGCAGTTGTTCGGAAGCACCAACCACAGCCATTGTTTCTTCATCAGTTCGTGCAACTTCAGATGAGCGCCTTGAGGATTGGGCAGCTTGACGATCCAGCGTCGAATTTCGCGCTTTCCCGTTTCTTTCAAATACCGCTGGTAGCCGTCTTCGTGCATGAACTTGGGCAAGCTGTTACGTCCTGCTACGTGGAAGTACCACGAGGAGCCGACGTGGAGCAATGCATGGCCGCAGAAGTTGGGGCCATCGCCCGACACAATGACAGCACAAGTGTGCTTGAAGTCTATTATGTCAAGGGGGCATAGAATCATCTCGTCGCCTTCATAGGGTGCAGACATGATCGGCCCCTGTTAACAGACTTTGTTGCTGCTGCAATCCCAGCCGCCCGATGTATTGCCTTGCGCCCCGCCCCGGATGCTCTGGCGTGTGTAGCTCCACTTGATCTTTGCATACGCTAGGTGAACCCGTTCACGGATGATTCCGCCGTCGCCGCTGTCTGGGGTGACATTCGCAATCATCAGGTTTTCGAGCTCAATCCGAAAGTACGGGATGGGCTTGCCGTCGCTGTCAGCGCGCATAAACTCGAAGACGGCCTTGCTAATCGTCTTCCCGGCTGCGCAGGTTTGGAGCAGAACGGGGGAAGCGATGTCCGCTAGCTTCTGGAAAGTGATGGGGTGAAGCTCAGCCCGACCGCTGGTTAAGCCGCCCGCAGTCGATACCGTTCCCGCTCTCGGCTGGTGGACAGCGTAGAGGACATTACTGACCTCGATCCATTGCTTATGGGCCGAGTCCTCCGACTCGCCGTTGATACCCTCGATCCTCAAGTATGCGTCGATAGCCAATTTCTCCTCCGTTAATGGTTGAGCAAGTGGACGATTCTTACTCGCCCCCAACGTGAGGACGTTGGCAGGGGTCACAGAGTCAAGAAAGGCAGATCAACAATGATGCTTCAGTATGGTGGATTGCCAACAGGTGTTAGTAATGTGATAATGTGCCGCTGGAACTCTTGGAGGTCGCATGCTTAGCTTCGCACGATTCCTACGCGCTCATTGGCGTGTATGGGGTTACCTTGCCTTGACACTCATTACTGTTGGCATCGTTTTCTTCTATCAGCCTCCGCTAACCAACGGGCCTGAATACGATAGCCATGTAAGACTATGGGCCTTGACGCTTCAATTGCTGGGAACCGCAACAGTGTGGTGGGACTTAACTCACACTGCCAAAGAGCATGGAGCCGGGCCGTCCCTTCGTAAGGCTTGGGATAGCATCAAATCCGCGTTTGGATTCCGCCCTCCCGTATCTGCACATGTGCTCATTGTTGAGGGGTGCGAAATGACGATATCGGGAGGGCGTATCAGCATTTGGCAGCAATCGCAAACCGTCGAGGCGCGTTTAGCGTACTTAGAGCAGTTCGTTCGAAGCCTAGATAAGGAGCTTGGAAATATTCATGGTGCCATTGCTGAGCAGGGTCGAAAGCAAACCGCCGATCTGAAACAGTTGGGTAAGGACTTACGTCGTGAGAACCAGCAACTAGGAGCAAAGCTAACAGATGCATTGGTCGGCAATTTCGCAACTCTGCACTTTGGCGTTATCTGGCTAGTTATCGGGATGATACTTGCTAGCGCTCCAGTTGAGATTACAAACCTATCCGTATGGCTGGGCCTGTTCAACTTATTTCAGTAGGCCCCACATGGCGAAAAAGAAGATTTTTATATGTAGTACCTGCATCCCTAATAAGCATTTGAGCAGAGTTGTCTATATCGAAGGATCGGAGGGACACTGCTCTAACTGCAATCGTCAGAAACCAAAAGGTTTTGAGATTGAACGATTGGCCGCCTTAATCGCTCCTATCATCAGTCAGCATTTCTGGACAAGTGATGACATTTACAGACCTACCAGAGACGAGAGGGAGGCGGAGCCTACGACGGTCTTCGATCTTGGCGAAATAGTCATGGGGCTGATGAACGCCGACATAGATTTCCGAGATGAGCTTGTCGATGCAATTGTCGAAGGCGAAGACTGCGACATACGAAATGGGGAAATTCCCTTCTTTGAACACGGCGGCGCATACGCTCAAATTCCTGAAGACGACCCCATTGACTACTTCACCCCACGTTGGAAATACATCGTCGAGGAATTGAAGCACAATAGACGGTTCTTCAGTGAATCTGTCCGGGAGTTCTTCGATGGGATTTTCAATGGTGTTGATGACATCATGGCTGTTGAAACGTCGCCGGTAAGCATCAGAAAAGTTGTGCGCAATGAACCTGAAGGCTTTACCGTGTACAGAGGGCGCATCATAGATTCAAATGAGATTGAGAAAGTACAAAGTAATCCATTTAAAGAAGTTGGTCCGACTCCAAAAGAGAAAGCAAGAGCGGGTCGGATGAGTCCAGAAGGCGTTGTTGCACTGTATTGCGCAACAGAGAAGGAAACTGCAATTGCAGAACTTCACCCTGCCATTGGACAAACCTCCGCAGTAATTGATTTGCGCTTTTCAAGAGAACTTCGGCTTCTTGATTTCAAGCGCCTTGAAAGTGCGTTGGATGATGGATGGAGTTCATACTTCGATCCTAAGTATAGAGAGAAGTGCGATGCTCGAGATTTCCTACGTCAACTCCACTATCTTATTTCACAGCCCGTGATGCCGAGCAAAGAGGCGGACTACCTGATAACACAAACTATGGCTGAATACCTTGCACATGTTTATGAGCCAGGATTCGACGGTATCGTATTTAGTTCGTCTCAATTCAAGAAGGGCACAAATATTGTTTTGTTCGCTAGAAAGGACCCTTTTCTAAATTCTCGCGAATTTCCTGTGACGTATGTTCCTGGCACTTTGACTTTTCATCAGACTGAAGCAGTAGCCTATACAAATCGGGAAATTAACCGGAACGTACAAGCGTCGCTTTGGGAGTGACGCATGATGTGGGCTTCTCAATCATAGAGATTTCGATATGGCAAAGCGATCATTTGATGGTGCAAAGTTCAGTCCATGGCAACTGCTGACATCTGCAAACGCGTTCTATGCGCTGTCCTGCTTCTATACCGACCGGATGCCAGAGGATGTGACTGATCCGAATCCGCAGTTCCCGCCATTGGCCGAGGGGCAGGCATCAGCAACGAATCGTATCCTTGCTCTTGAGTTATATCTAAAGGCGTTACTTGTAGGAGCTAGCGTTCAATTCCCCGCCAACCATGACTTATTAGCGTTATTCCGGGCTCTTCCAGAAGACATTAGGAAGGATATTGAAGCCGGGTACGAGGAGCGTCGGGGCTTGGCTGACGATCCTGCTGTGTTTGCTACTGTCGTCCTCCGTTTCCAGCTTACGCACACTCCCAGACAACCCATTGAAGAGCTACCTGAGCCAAAACAGATTGATCGCTCGTTGGTGGCGCTGCTGGAGCGCAATCGAAATGGTTTCGTTGAATCTCGCTACCTGTTCGATCAGGCGTCTTTCGATGCCCCTTCGTTGTTCGTCTATGAACATTTGCGTCTTGCCGTCCTATGTGGCGTCCTGTGCAACCTGCTAGAGACAGAATTACAGAATCGCCAGTTCTCCTACAGGCGTGCATTCAGCTTCCCTACGAGACGTAATGTCATCGCCGGGAGTGCCCTTCCGCCTTCAAAGGCAGTCTGTCAATGAGGACATCGAGTACCCTTGTATCGGGCTCAACTGGCGCTGAATGACTGACAGCGTATCTGCAGAAGCAGAATACATTGTCAAGATCGTCCGGCCTGCTCCCGCACTTCAGTGCGCCGAACCGTTCGCCGGTGTCGCGCCATGCCTTCACGCTGCATGCGACCGATGCGGGGACCGTCTACTCGTCACGTAACTGGATCCAGCGCGATGCCAGCTTGCCGGTGCGCGGGTTCGACTGATCTCATCTCCCATCGAGACGTGTAGCAAAACTACATTGCACCACCCGAATTCGATTGACATGCTCCTGAGCTGCTCCGAAAATCGGAACGGCTCAGCGGCTACACCCGTAGTTTTAATACGGTTACGTGAACGCCTGCCGCTCGGGCGCCGCACTTCTATTTTCCGAAGGAAACAAACGACAGCCAACCCGTAACACCCAAGGAGGAGACATGAGAAACAAAACAATCCTGGCGAGCATGCTCGCAAGCGCCTTTCTCGCAACGTCCAGCGCCTACGCCGCCACCCCGGCAGCCCAGTCCGGCAACAGCCAGGCCATCCTGTTGCAGGGCTTCCACTGGAAGTCATCCAGCTACGCCAGCCCGAACTGGTACAACACCGTGCTCAACAACGTCGCCGACCTGAAAGCGCTGGGTGTAACCCACGTCTGGTTTCCGCCGCCGTCGGATTCGGCGGCGAGCGAAGGCTACCTGCCGCGCCAGCTCAACTCCCTCAATTCGCGCTACGGCAGCTCGGCCGAACTGACCAACGTGGTGCGCGCCTTCACCAACAACGGCATCAAGGCGATCGCCGACGTGGTGGTGAACCACCGGGTTGGCACCACCGGCTGGTCCGACTTCACCAATCCGAACTGGACCACCTACTCGATCGTCAACAACGACGAATGCAACTGCGGGCTGGGCAATGCCGACACGGGCCCGGGCTTTAACGGCGGCCGCGATCTCGACCACAAGAACGTGGGCGAGGTCCAGAACGGCATCATCAACTGGCTCAACTACACGATCAAGCCGGTCGGCTTTTCCGGCCTGCGCTTCGACTACGTGAAGGGCTTCGGCGCCAGCTACGTCGGCCAGTACGCGAACGCCTTCAATGCCGAGTTCTGCGTCGGCGAGCTGTGGAACGACCTGAACCTGAACAACATCGACGCCCATCGCCAGGGCATCATGGACTGGATCAACGGCACCGGCAACAGCTGCGGCGCCTTCGACTTCACGACCAAGGGCCTGCTCAACGACGCGCTGGCGAACGGGAATTACTGGCGCCTGAAGGATTCGTCCGGCAAGCCGCAGGGTGCCGTCGGCTGGTGGCCGGCAATGGCCGTCACCTTCGTCGACAACCACGATACCGGCCCGGCCGAAACCTGCGGCAGCGGCCAGAACCACTGGCCCGTGCCCTGCGGCGCGGTGATGCAGGGTTACGCCTACATCCTCAGCCACCCGGGCATCCCGACCGTCTTCTACCCGCACATCTACAACTGGAACCTGAAGACGGAAATCGCGGCATTGATCAAGGCCCGCAAGGCGGCGGGCGTGCATTCGACTTCGCCGGTCGCGATCCAGCAAGCCACGCAAGGCCTGTACGCGGCGATCGTCACCGGCAGTGCGCGCCAGCTGGCCATGAAGATCGGGCCGAACAGCTGGAGCCCGGGCGCCGGCTGGACGCTGCAGACCTCGGGCAACAACTACGCGGTCTGGATGAAGTAAGCGGGCGCATGTGCGCCGGGGCGGCCTGGCATGGGCTTGCGCTTGCCCGCGCTTGCCCGCGCTTGCAATTCGTCGCCCCGGCTGGCGTTTCGTCGCAATCCACCGGCAAGGCCGGCTTGCGGATGGGAGCATGGCATTTTCAACGACATCCATGCTCCCATGCCACACGAGACCACCCGCAAGCACGCAGCCGCCCTGCGCCTCCTGCTCCTCACCTGCCTGGCATTCGCAGGCCCGGCCCACGCCGCCGCCGAAGCGGCCACGGTCGACATCATCGACGGCCGCAAGGTTGAATCGCTCACCATCCGCAACCCGGCCGCCAGGGCGACCGTCCTCTTCGAGAACGGCTCGCGCGCCACCCTGGACGGCTGGGACAAGGTGCTCGACGCCGTCAGCCCGCATGCCACCGTGTTCGCCTATAACCGGCCCGGCTACGCCAACAGCGAGGCGACCGATGCGCCGCGCGACGGCGCCACCATCGTCGAGCAGCTGCGCACTACCCTGAAACGCAAGGGACTGGCGCCGCCCTACGTGCTGGTCGGGCATTCGCTGGGCGGCCTGTACATGGAGCTGTTCGCGCGGCGCTATCCGGAAGAAGTGAAAGGCCTGGTGCTGGTCGACGCGCTGTATCCGCGCGTGGTCAAGAAGTCCGCGGACTTCCCCTTCTACACCCGCGCCGGCAAATGGCTGTTCTTTTCGCGCACCGTGGGGGACGAGATCGACCGCATCCACGAGACCGGCGAAATGGTCGCCGCGCTGCCGCCCATCGACGACAAGCCCATCATCCGGCTCGTGAACCGGCCGCTGTCCTCGACCGCGATCGCCGTCGACTTCGGCGCCTTCAATTTTGACGAGGGCACGCGCGCCTTCGTGCGTGGCCTGTATCCGAAGGCGAAAACCGTGGTGGCCGATGCCTCGCACCAGATGCAGGTGACGCACCCGGAGATCGTCAGCGCCGCCATCCGCGAAATACTGGCCCTCGAACGCGCACAATAGCCCCGCGGCCTCCCATCCGGGGGCTGGCCGCCTCCGGAGGAGCCTGCCGTATGGCCGCCCAGCCTCATGTATCAGCTTTTTTACAAATCCAGCCGAGGCTTGCCCGAAAGATACCATTAGAATAGTTTCTCCAAACTAAACATAAAAACAGGGGAAACATGATCCGTTTGCCATTGGCTCTGGCTGCGCTGTGCCTCGGCGCATCTGCTTTTGCGGCCGAACCTTTTGATGACAAGTTCCGCCAGCTCGACGAGCTGCTGCCGACGCCCACGACGATCCGCACGGCGTCGGGCGCGCCGGGCCACGCCTACTGGCAGCAGCGCGCGGACTACACCATCCGCGCCACACTCGATGAAGCCAACCGCGCGATCCGCGGCGCCGAGACGATCACGTACCACAACAATTCCCCCGATACGCTCAATTACCTGTGGCTGCAGCTGGACCAGAACATCTACAAGCCGAACTCGGACGCGCGCATGTCGGCCACGGCGGTCTCGCGCGAGGCCTGGACCAAGCCGCGCAGCCCCGAAGAAGGCATGAAGTTCGACAGCATGCGCACCACGCTCGAAGCCATGAGCTTCCAGGGCGGCTTCAACATCACCGCGGTGAACGCGAACGGACGCAAGCTCCCCCATGTCATCAACCGCACGATGATGCGCATCGACCTGCCCCAGCCCCTGAAGCCGGGCCAGCGCTTCTCGTTCAGCATCGAATGGAACTATAAAATCAACGAGCAGAAGGTCCTGGGCGGCCGTTCGGGCTACGAGAAATTCGACGACAAGAACGACCTGTTCGAGATTGCCCAGTGGTTCCCGCGCATGGCGGCCTACTACGACGTCTACGGCTGGCAGCACAAGCAGTTCCTGGGCGCCGGCGAGTTCACGCTCGAATTCGGCGACTACGACGTCGAGATCACGGTCCCGTCGGACCACATCGTCGCGTCGACCGGCGTGCTACAGAACCCGGGCTCGGTGCTGACAAGCACCCAGCGCGACCGCCTGGCTCAGGCGAAGAAGGCGACCAAGCCGGTCGTCATCGTGACCCAGGCCGAGGCGGAAGCCGCCGAAAAGGGCCGCGCAACCACCACCAAGACCTGGCATTTCAAGGCGAAGAACGTGCGCGACTTCGCGTTCGCCTCGAGCCGCAAGTTCATCTGGGACGCGCAGGGCATCAAGAGCGGCGATACCGACGTGATGGCGATGTCCTACTATCCGAAGGAAGGCAATCCGCTGTGGGAGAAGTACTCGACCCAGGCGATCATCCATACCATCGAGCAGTACAACAAGTACGCCTTCGACTACCCGTACCCGACCTCGATTTCCGTGAACGGCCCGGTGGGCGGCATGGAATACCCGATGATCACCTTCAACGGCCCGCGTCCGACCAGGGACAAGAAGACCGGCGAGATCACCTATTCGAAGCGCACGAAATATGGCCTGATCGGCGTGATCATCCATGAAGTGGGCCACAACTACTTCCCGATGATCGTCAACTCCGACGAGCGCCAGTGGACCTGGATGGACGAGGGCCTGAACTCCTTCGTGCAGACCCTGGCCCAGGAAGCCTGGGAAGAGAACTGGCCGGAGATGCGCGGCGAACCGCGCCTGATCACCGACTACATGAAGAGCCGCAACCAGGTGCCGATCATGACCAACTCGGAGTCGCTCCTGCAGTTCGGGAACAACGCCTACGCCAAGCCAGCCGCCGCGCTGACCGTGCTGCGCGAGACGGTGCTGGGCCGCGAACTGTTCGACTTCGCCCTGCGCGAGTATGCGCAGCGCTGGAAGTTCAAGCGCCCGACCCCGGCCGACTTCTTCCGCACCATGGAGGACGCGTCCGGCACCGATCTGGACTGGTTCTGGCGCGGCTGGTTCTACACCACCGACGCGGTCGACGTGAGCGTGGACGGCATCAGCGAGTACACGATCAGCTCGCAGAATCCGGAAACCGAGAAAGCCTGGCGCCGCAAGATGAAGGAAGCCGAGCCGGTCTCGCTGACCGACCAGCGCAACAAGGGCATGCCGCGCCGCGTCGACGCGCATCCCGAGCTGAAGGACTTCTACAACGAGCACGACGACTTCACCGTCACCAATGCCGACCGCAACAAGTACAACGAAGCCCAAGGCAAGCTGGAAGACTGGGAGAAGGCGCTGCTCAAGGAAGGCAAGCACCTTTACCTGGTCGACTTCTCGAACATCGGCGGGCTGGTGACGCCGTTGGTGCTGGAGATCCAGCTCAAGAGCGGCAAGAAGTACGTCGAGCGCATCCCGGCGGAAGTGTGGCGCTATTCGCCGAAGAAGATCACCAAGCTGATCGTCACGGACGAGCCGATGGTCTCGCTGACCCAGGACCCGTACTGGGAAACCGCCGACATCGACCAGTCGAACAACGCCTGGCCGCGCAAGCTGACGCCGTCGCGCCTGGAGCTGTTCAAGTCGCAGGCGCCGGCCAATGACCTGATGAAGGACTTCAATACCAAGCTGAAGACGCCGGAAGAAAAGGCGGCGACGCAGGAGGAGCCGAAGAAGGAGACGGTGCCGGTCGTGCAGTGATGCCTGTTGGCGCATGAGACCGTAGGGTGGGCACTCCGTGCCCACGCGTTACGTACCTGTCCCCAGTCAGCAGCGGTGAGGTGTCGCTCGCGAAGCATGTAATGGCCGACAATTAGGCACTGCCTGGCTCCGGTCAGCGTCACGAGCGATACCTCGCGGCCAACAAGAATTCATACGCACGTAGCGCGTGGGCACGGCGTGCCCACCCTACGTTCAGGCCGGTGGCCGTGCACGCGCGCGGCCACCGGTTGTTTTGCTTTAAAACCATTCGCATACCCATGAACATGAAGCACCTGGCGCGCGCCGCCGCCCTCCTCTTCGCCCTGTCCGCCGGCGCCCACGCCGCCGACAGGTTCGACGACAAGTTCCGCCAGCTCGACGAGCTGCTGCCCACGCCGACCAGCACCCGCACCGCTTCCGGCGCCCCGGGCCACGCCTACTGGCAGCAGCGCGCCGACTACAAGCTGCGCGCCACGCTGGACGAGGACAAGCGCGCCATCACAGGCTCCGGCACCGTCACCTACACCAACAACTCGCCCGACACGCTGTCCTACCTGTGGGTGCAGCTGGACCAGAACATGTTCCGCGGCGACTCGGACAACCGCAACATCTCGACCATCCCGTCGCGCGACGCCTGGCAGAAAGGCGGCGCGGAAGGCGTGAAGTTCGACGCCATGCGCTTCGCTTTCGAGAGCCGCCGGTTCGAAGGTGGTTTCAACGTGAAAAGCGTGAAGGCGGCGGACGGCCGCCCGCTGCATCACGTCATCAACAAGACCATGATGCGCATCGACCTGCCGCAGCCGATGAAGCCGGGTTCGCGCTTCTCGTTCGCGATGGAGTGGCGCTTCAACATCCCCGAGATGAAGGTGCTGGGCCGCCGCATGGGCTTCGAGCGCTTCGAGGAAGACGGCAACGACATCTTCGAGATCGCCCAGTGGTTCCCGCGCATGGCGGCCTACTACGATGCCGCCGGCTGGCAGAACAAGCAGTACCTGGGCGACGGCGAATTCACGCTCGAATTCGGCGACTACGATGTCGAGATCACGGTGCCGTCGGATCACATCGTGGCCTCGACCGGCGTGCTGCAGAACCCGGGCGCGGTGCTCACCGATGCCCAGCGCGAGCGCCTGGCGCAGGCGAAGAAGGCAAAGAAGCCGGTCATCATCGTCACCCAGGCCGAGGCCGAGGCTGCGGAAAAGAGCCGCGCCAGGACGATGAAAACCTGGCGCTTCAAGGCCGACAACGTGCGCGATTTCGCCTTTGCCTCGAGCCGCAAGTTCATCTGGGACGCGCAGGCGATCAAGAGCGGCGCTACCGATGTGATGGCAATGTCCTACTACCCGAAGGAGGGTAATCCGCTGTGGGAGAAATACTCCACGCCGGCCATCATCCACACCATCGAGCAGTACAGTAAATACTCCTTCGACTACCCCTACCCGACCGCCATTTCCGTGAACGGCCCGGTGGGCGGCATGGAATACCCGATGATCTCGTTCAACGGCCCGCGTCCGACGAAGGACAAGAAGACCGGCGAGATCACGTATTCGAAGGCGACCAAGTATGGCCTGATCAGCGTGATCATCCACGAGGTCGGCCACAACTACTATCCGATGATCGTCAACTCCGACGAGCGCCAGTGGACCTGGATGGACGAAGGCCTGAACAGCTTCCTCCAGTTCCTGGCCGAGCAGGCCTGGGAAGAAGGTTACCCGGCCAAGCGTGGCGAGCCGCGCAACATCGTCGATTACATGCGCAGCAAGAACCAGGTGCCGATCATGACCAATGCGGAGTCGACGCTCCAGCGCGGCGCCAACGCCTATGCGAAGCCGGCGACCGCTCTGAACGTGCTGCGCGAAACGGTGCTGGGCCGCGAGCTGTTCGACTTCGCCTTCCGCGAATACGGCCGCCGCTGGAAGTTCAAGCGTCCGACCCCGGCCGACCTGTTCCGCACCATGGAAGACGCCTCGGGCACGGACCTCGACTGGTTCTGGCGCGGCTGGTTCTATACCACTGACGCGGTCGACGTGAGCGTGGACGGCATCAGCGAGTACACCATCAGCAGCCAGGATCCGGAAGTCGAGAAGGCCTGGCGCCGCAAGGCGAAGGAGGCCGAGCCGGTCTCGCTGACCGACCAGCGCAACAAGGGGCTGCCGCGCCGCGTCGATGCGCACCCCGAGCTGAAGGACTTCTACAACGAGCACGACGACTTCACCGTCACGAATGCCGACCGCAACAAATTCAAGGAGTCGCAGTCCAAGCTGGAAGACTGGGAAAAGGCGCTGCTCAAGGAAGGCAAGCATTTGTACCTGGTCGATTTTTCGAACATCGGCGGACTGGTGACGCCGCTGGTACTGGAAATCGAACTCAAGAGCGGCAGGAAGTATGTCGAGCGCATTCCCGCCGAGGTGTGGCGCTACTCGCCGAAGAAGATCACCAAGCTGATCGTCACCGACGAGCCGATGGTCGCGCTCACCCAGGACCCCTATTGGGAGACCGCCGACATCGACACCAGCAACAATGCCTGGCCGAGGAAGGTGACGCCGTCGCGCCTGGAGCTGTTCAAGACCCAGCAGCAGAACGACATGATGAAAGACTTCAATACGACACTGAAGACGCCTGAAACGAAGGCTGTGGAGGCCGCGGCACCGAAGGCGGCGCAATGATGCGCTGGGCGAAGCTGTTGTTTGCCACCCTGCTGCTGTGCGCGAGCACGGCCGCATGGGCGCATCGTTTCCATGCGGGGATCACGGACATCTCCTTCAATGCCCGCACCGGCAGCACCGAGATCGTCCACACCTACATGGCGCACGACATCGAGGGCCTGCTGGCCAACATGTACGGGCGCCAGTTCGACCTGTCCGATCCGGAAGACCAGGACGTGCTGCGCAAGTACATCGACAAGCGCTTCTGGCTGCACGGCCAGGACAGGACCCGGCTGAACGTGCGCTGGGTCGGCATGTCGATCAACGCCGACTACGTGATGATCTACCAGGAAGTCGAGCAGACCCCGCTGTGGAAGGCCGGCGCCGTCCACCAGGAGGTGCTGACCGACTTCCTGCCCGACCAGGTCAACACCGTCAACCTCAACGAGGGCAATGCCGTGCGCACCCTCACCTTTGACCGCAACAACGTCGAACAGCCGACGCGCCCCACACCATGATCCAGCTTCGCCCCCTGCCCTGCGCGCTGTTCTGCGCCCTCCCTGCTTTATTCCTCCACTGCGCCGCGCAGGCGGACGACCTCGTGCTGCAGCGCGTGCTGGTCGAAGGCGCGCGCATGAGCCAGCTCGGCATCGCCGATTCCGCCAACGCCGGCACCGTCGGCCAGAAGGACCTGGCCGCGCGCACCGCCTACCGCCCCGGCGAAATGCTGGAAGCCATGCCGGGCCTGATCGCCAGCCAGCACAGCGGCGAGGGAAAAGCCAACCAGTTCTACCTGCGCGGTTTCAACCTCGACCACGGCACGGACCTGGCGACCTGGGTCGACGGCATGCCGGTCAACCAGCGCAGCCACGCCCACGGCCAGGGCTGGACCGACGTCAACTTCCTGATCCCGGAACTGGTCGGCCGCCTCGACTACCGCAAGGGCCCCTACTCGGCGCGCAGCGGCGACTTTTCCTCGGCCGGCAGCGCCGAAGTCACCTACGCCAACCGCCTGGTGAAAGACATCGCCAGCCTCACGCTGGGCCAGGACGGCTTCGCGCGCGGCGTGGTTGCCGGCGCGCCGGAAGTGGCCGGTGGCGTCCTGCTGTATGCCTTGGAAGGGATGAAGAACGACGGTCCGTGGACGCGCCCGGACGACTACCGCAAGACGAATGCCGTGCTGCGCTACAGCCGCGGCTTCGCCAACAACGGCTGGAGCGTGACGGCGATGGCCTACCGCGGCCGTTGGAATGCCACCGACCAGATCCCGCTGCGCGCGGTGCAGGACGGTTCGATCGGCCGCTTCGACGCCATCGACGAGACCGACGGCGGCAACGCACGCCGCTACAGCCTGTCGGGCATCTGGCGCCAGACCGACGCCGACTCGGCCTCCAGGCTGAGCGCCTACGTGATCCGCAACCAGCTCGATTTGTTCTCGAACTTCACCTACTTTCTCAACGACCCGGTCAACGGCGACCAGTTCGCCCAGCCGGACCGGCGCGTGACCAGCGGCCTGGACGCCACCCAGACCTGGCACGTGCACCGCAGCGACACCATGGCCTCGGACCTGACGGTCGGCGCGCGCCTGCAGAACGACAACATCTTCAATGGGCTCTACAACACGCGGGCGCGCCAGGTGCTCTCGACCACGCGCGCGGACCACATCGTCGAGACCAGCGGCGGCCTGTTCGTCGAGAGCGCCACGCGCTGGAACGCCGTGGTGCGCACGGTGGCCGGCGTGCGCGCCGACCGCTACCGCTTCGACGTGCGCAGCGACCGCCTGGAAAACAGCGGGCGCGCCAGCGACACCCAGCTCAGCCCTTCGCTGAGCCTGATCCTGGCGCCGCTGGATTCGACCGAGTTCTACCTGAACTACGGCCACGGCTTCCACAGCAACGATGCGCGCGGCACGGTCGCCGGCATCGACCCGGCGACCTTGGAAAGCGTCGAGCGCACGCCGGGCCTGGTGCGTTCGCGCGGCATGGAGCTCGGCCTGCGCACGGAAGCGATTCCCAAGATGCAGACCGCCGTGTCGCTGTACAAGCTCGACTTCGACTCCGAACTGACCTATATCGGCGACGCCGGCATGACCGAAGCGGGCGACGCCAGCCGCCGTATTGGTGTCGAGTTCTCGAACTACTGGCGGCCCCTGAAGTGGCTGGCGGTCGACTTCGACGCCGCCTTTGCGCGCGCCCGCTCGCGCGGCGGCAATCCGGAAGGAGACCGCATTCCGGGAGCCGTGGAAGGCGTGGGCCAGCTGGCCCTCACCGTCGACAAGGTCGGACCGTGGTCGGGGGCGCTGCGCCTGCGCTACTTCGGTCCGCGCCCGCTCATCGAGGACAACAGCGTGCGCTCGCAGGCCAGCACCACCCTCAACGGACGGATCGGCTACCGCATCGGCAAGGACATGCAGGTCGAGCTCGAAGGCTTCAACCTCGGCAACCGGCGCGATTCGGCCATCGACTATTACTATGCCTCGCAACTGGCCGGCGAAACCGCGCCGCGCGAGGACATCCACTTCCATCCGATCGAGCCGCGCTCCTTCCGCGTGACCTTCACGAAGACCTGGTAAAAATTGACTAAGCGCAAGAGGCGGCGGGCCGCCTCTTCCACCGCCCCGGGGGAAAAGTGCTACGCTACCGGGATGATTACCTCTGAACCACCCTATACCGATCCTTCCCGCCTTGTCGACGCCCTGCGCGGCGAGGGTTATGCGCTGCTGCGCCCAAGCGACGTGGCCGCGCTGTCCGGCTGCACGCTGGATGAACTGCAGGCGCTGGCGCCGAGCTGGGACCGTCTCGAACTCGACAACTACCTGAAGGACGGCGGCCGCTACCGGCGCCGCCGCCATTCCTGCTTCGTCGACAGCGGCGAGACGCTCGCGCAAACGCCGCACCGTGCGCACTGGCAGCCGGTCGAGTACAACGCCCTGCACGGCGGCATGCACCGCCTGTTCGAGCCGGTCGAGGACGCGACCATCGCCCAGCCGGCCTGGCAGCGCCTGCTGCGCGCGCTCGGCACGGTCTGCTCGAATGTGAAGGGCGCGCAGCCCTGGTACGTGGAAGCCCACCAGTTCCGCATCGACACCGCCGACGGCATCGGCCGCCCGACGCCGGAGGGCGCGCACCGCGATGGCGTCGACTTCGTCGCCGTGATCCTGATCGACCGCGCCGGCATCAAGGGCGGCGAGACCCGCGTCTTCGAAGCGAACGGCCCGCGCGGCCAGCGCTTCACCATGACCGAGCCCTGGACCATGCTGCTGCTCGACGACGCCGCCGTCATCCACGAATCGACGCCGATCCAGCCGCTCGGGGAGCACGGGCACCGCGATACGCTGGTGCTGACCTGGAGGGCAGGCGCCTTCCAGGGCGAAGACGTCTGATCGAACCATCCGTCACCGCAAGTCATCGGCAGCGACCGTAGGGTGGGCACGCCGTGCCCACGCGTTACGTGCGCATCCTTGCACCGTTGGCCACAACATATCGCCTGCCAGCGCTGAGCGCAGCCCTGCGCGATGCGAAGGATCCCGTCCTCCAGATGCTGTGCGGGCGACACCTCACTGTCAGCGACTTGCGGCCCCGTGCGTAACGCGTGGGCACGGTGTGCCCACCCTACGGTTACCTTCGCAGGCAAAAAAAACGCCCGCGTACCTGGCGGTAGCGGGCGGCAATCCAGTAATTCGGAGAAAAACTGGAGGAGACGGTTCCAATATAACGCGTTTTTTTGTGCGCTGCAATACGGTAAAACTACCGTAAACATGTCGGCCCTCTCCTACGTACTCTGTCCCGCGCCACTGTCTACCTCATCCTCGCTCGCCACTTTATGTCGCAGTGCATCATCCGGGTGCGTATGGAGCCAGGATTGCACCCCTGCGGTGCAAGATCACCGCTCAACCCTGCTTCGCGCCTTCGGCCGGGGCGGCCTGCCGGGCTGCCGGCTGGCATCCATCCTGCGTCTCTTTTTTCTCGCTGTCCGCCTGCTGCTCGCGGGCCCGCGCCGCCGCCATCGCGCGCGACGACGCGCTGTCCACGGTCGAGGGCACGCGCGTGGCCGGCGCGATCGTGCCGCGCTCGGGCATCGGATGGGTACCGGCGCGCGCCGGCAGCGCGGCCGAGGCACGCTCGGCCGCCTTGTCGTCGGCCCGGCACGGCTTATCGGCCCTGGACGGTTCCTGCGCCATCGCGTAGTAAGGCTGCGCGGCAAGCAGCGCGGCAGTCAACAAAGCTCGCTTCATCTTCATCTCCAGTAGAAAAAACCATTGTAGCGGGGACCGGCAATGCAGGAGGAACTTGAATTCGCGTCAACTTTTTATGCCTTTTGGTAAACTGGCCGATGCCGTCGAATGCGACCGCATCGTCAGACCACGGAACCCAACATGCCCTCGATGACTACCCGACCTCTCCTGCGCGCCGGCGCGGCCGCCCTGATCCTGTTTGCACTGGGCGGCTGCGGCCGCGGCGCCGATGAGAAGAAGAACGCGCCAGCCACGCCCGCGTTGACCGTCACCACGGCGCGGCCGAGCACGGCCACCCTGCCGCTGCGCCTGGGGGCCAACGGCAATGTCGCCGCCTGGCAGGAGGCGATCGTCGGCAGCGAGTCGGGCGGGCTGCGCCTGCTCGAGGTCAGGGTGAACGTCGGCGACGTGGTCAGCAAGGGCGACGTGCTGGCCGTGTTCTCGGCCGACACCGTCAACGCCGACGTGGCCCAGGCGCGCGCGGCGCTGGACGAAGCCCAGGCCACCGCGGCGGAGGCCGCCGCCAACGCGAAACGCGGCGAAGCCCTGCGCGCGTCCGGCGCGATGAGCGAGCAGCAGGTGGCGCAGTACGTTACCGCCGCGAATACCGCCGCGGCGCGCGTGGCCGCGGCCCGCGCCACGCTCACCCAGCAGCAGCTGCGCCTGAAGTACACCAAAGTGGTCGCGCCCGACAGCGGCGTGATCTCGGCGCGCAGCGCCACCGTCGGCGCCGTGGTCGGCGTCGGCACCGAACTGTTCCGCCTGATCCGCCAGGGCCGCCTGGAGTGGCGCGCCGAGGTCACGGCGGCCGACATCGGCCGCATCAGGCCGGGCACGCGCGCGATCGTGAAGGCGGCCAACGGCGCCGAGGTGAGCGGCAAGGTGCGCATGGTCGCGCCGACCGTCGACGCCCAGACCCGTACCGCCCTCGTCTACGTCGACCTGCCGCCCGCCATGCACGCCGACGCGCCCCTGAAGGCGGGCATGTTCGCCGGCGGCCAGTTCGAGCTCGGCGAATCGAGCGCGCTGACCGTGCCGCAGCAGGCGATCGCCGTGCGCGACGGTTTCAATTACGTGTTCCGGCTGAACCCGGACAACCGCGTCAGCCAGCTGAAGGTCGATACCGGACGGCGCCTGGGCGAACGCATCGAGGTGGTGAAAGGCCTGGCGCCGGACGCGCAGGTCGTCGTCAGCGGCGCCGGCTTCCTGAACGATGGCGACTTGGTGAAGAACGTTCCTGCCGCCGGCAAGGCGGACGTCGCCGCTGCCGCGCCGGCCGGTCCCGCGGCGCGCTGAGGGGCCATCGATGAACTTCTCCGCCCTCTCGATCCGCAACCCGATTCCGGCGATCCTGCTGTTCGCCCTGCTCACCTTCGCGGGCATCCTGGCCTTCAAGGCCAACAAGGTCCAGTTCTTCCCCGACATCGAACTGCCGATCGTGACCGTCACCGCCACGCTCGAGGGCGCGGCGCCGGCCCAGCTCGAGACCGAGGTCGCGCGCAAGATCGAGGACTCGGTCGCCACCCTGCAGGGCGTGAAGAACATCTATACGCGCGTGCTCGACGGCGTGGCCACCGTCACCGTCGAATTCATCCTCGACAAGAACCTGTCGGATGCGGTGAACGACGTGCGCGATGCCGTCTCCCAGGTGCGCTCCGACATGCCGGCCGAGATGCGCGAGCCGAGCGTGACCAAGACCGCCACCGCCGGCCGCGCGGTGCTGACCTTCACCGCCACGGCCAAACCCAACGCAGCGGGCGCGGCCGGCCTGGACGACCAGGAACTGAGCTGGTTCGTCGACAACGCCGTGTCGAAACGCCTGCTGAGCGTGCCCGGCATGGGCGCGGTCAAGCGCGTCGGCGGCGTCAACCGCGAGATCCGCGTCGAACTCGACGATGCGCGCATGGCGGCGCTGCGCGTGTCGGCGCTGGACGTGTCGCGCCAGCTGCGCAACGTGCAGCGGGAGAGTCCGGGCGGACGCGGAGACGTGAGCGGCGCCGAGCAGTCGGTGCGTACCCTCGCCACCGTCGCCAGCGCCCAGGAGCTGGCGCGCATGGACATCCCCCTGCCGGACGGGCGCCGCGTGCGCCTGGACGAAGTGGCGAAAGTGATCGACACCGTGGCCGAGCCGCGCGCCCTGGCCGAGCAGGACGGGCGCCGCGTGGTCGGCTTCGAGATCTTCCGCACCCGCGGCGCCAGCGAAACCGAAGTCGCCGCAGGCGCCCGCGCCGCGGTGGCCCAGCTGCAGAAGGAGCACCCGAACGTGGTGCTGCGCGAAGTGGTCGACAACGCCGCGCCGGTGCAGGAAAACTTCGATGCCTCGATGGAGATGCTGTACGAAGGCGCGGTGCTGGCCGTGGTAGTGGTGTGGTTCTTCCTGCGTGACTGGCGCGCCACCTTTGTCGCCGCCGCGGCGCTGCCGCTGTCGGTGATCCCGGCCTTCCTCGGCCAGTACCTGTTCGGCTACACGCTGAACATGGTCACGCTGCTGTCGCTGGCGCTGGTGGTCGGCGTGCTGGTGGACGACGCCATCGTCGAGATCGAGAACATCGCGCGCCACCTGCAGATGGGGAAGACGCCGATGCAGGCCGCACTGGAAGCGGCCGACGAGATCGGCATGGCGGTGATCGCCACCACCTTCTCGCTGGTGGCGGTGTTCCTGCCGACCGCCTTCATGGGCGGCATTCCGGGACGCTTCTTCAAGCAGTTCGGCTGGACGGCGGTGCTGGCGATCCTCGCCTCGCTGATCGTGGCGCGCCTGCTGACGCCGATGATGGCCGCCTACCTCCTGAAACCGGCCAAGCCGCACGAGCAAAAGGACGGTCCGCTCATGCGCCGCTACATGGGCGTGATGCAGTGGTGCCTGCGCCACCGTTTGCCCACCGCGATCGCGGCGGGCGTGTTCTTCGCCGGTTCGATCGCGCTGGTGCCGCTGCTGCCGACCGGCTTCGTGCCGGCGGCCGACCGCGGCCAGACCCTGATCAACGTCGAACTGCCGCCCGGCGCGACGCTCGCGCAGACCCATGCGGTGGCCGAGCAGGCGCGCCAGGCGGCGATGCGCATTCCCGGCGTCACCGGCGTCTTCTCCTCGATCGGCGGCGGCTCCAGTGGCGACGCCTTCGCTCCCGGCGCCGCGGCCGAGGCGCGCCGCGCCGTGCTGACCGTCACCACCGTGCACCGCAGCGACCGCGACGAGACCCTGGCCGGGCTGGAGCGCAAGATGCGCACGCAACTGGCGAACATCCCCGGTGCGCGCTTCACCGTCGGCCAGCCCGACACCGGCAGCAAGCTGCAGCTCGTGCTCAGGAGCGACGACCCGGCCGCCCTTACCGCCGCCGCCCAGCGCGCCGAGCGCGATTTGCGCACGCTGCAGGGCATCGGGAATGTGAGCTCGAGCGCCTCGCTGGTGCGCCCCGAGATCATCGTGCGGCCCGATTTTGCGCGCGCCGCGGACCTGGGCGTCACCGCCGCGGCGATCGGCGAGACGGTGCGCGTGGCCACCGCCGGCGACTACGACCAGGCGCTGCCGAAAATGAACCTGTCCGAGCGCCAGGTCCCGATCCGCGTCAAGCTGCCCGACGCCGTGCGCGCCGACCTCGACGCCATCGGCCGCCTGACCGTGCCGGGCAAGAACGGGCCGGTGCTGCTCGCCAGCGTCGCCGACATCAGGATGGAGAGCGGCCCGGCCCAGATCGACCGCCTGAACCGCAGCCGCAACGTGACGCTGGCGGTGGAGTTGTCGGGCCGCTCGCTGGGCGAAGTGAACGCCGAGGCGCGCGCCCTGCCTGCCTTCCGGAACCTGCCGGCTTCGGTCACCATCGCCGAGTTGGGCGACGCCCAGGAGATGCAGGCGCTGTTCGCGAGCTTCGGCATTGCGATGACCATCGGCGTGCTCTGCATCTACGGCGTGCTGGTGCTGCTGTTCGCCGACTTCATGCAGCCGCTGACCATCCTGGCCGCGCTGCCGCTGTCGATCGGCGGCGCCTTCGTCGCCCTGCTCGTCACCAGCAGCGGGCTGTCGATGCCGTCCATGATCGGCCTGATCATGCTGATGGGGATCGTGACCAAGAACTCGATCCTGCTGGTCGACTACGCCATCCTGGCGCGCAAGGCCGGCATGACGCGCTTCGACGCCCTGGTCGACGCTTGCCACAAGCGTTCGCGCCCGATCGTCATGACCACCATCGCCATGGGCGCCGGCATGCTGCCGCTGGCCCTGGGCCTGTCGGGCGACCCGAGCTTCCGCTCGCCGATGGCGATTGCCGTGATCGGCGGCCTGATCACCTCGACGCTGCTCAGCTTGCTGGTGGTGCCGGCGGTGTTTACCTATGTGGACGACTTCAAGAACCTGATGTGGCGCGGGGTACGCAGGATGCAGCGGCATCCGAAGGAGGTGGCGGCGAAGCGGGAAGAGCCGAGTGCGATGAAGTGAAGCGCAGGCAGGGAAAACGACAAAACGCCGGTGCGGAGCCCGGCGGCGAGGGTAAGGCTGACATGCAGAAACTGTCCTTGCCCCTCGATATGCGGGCTTTCTGCCGTGGGTCGCACGCAGGCTGAGGTCGCGTTCGCTTGTCAGTCGACGCTGCAGTGTTGTGCTGCCCTGTTGCGTTCTTGCAATAAGAACGGCACTGCTACGCCGCCCGGCAACAACAGCCAGGCTTCAGCCCGAAAAAAATTAACGCTGACCTGTCGGGGGCATGCCCGAGGTCGTCGGAGGAGTCGTCGAGGTCGCTCCTGCGCCCTGTCCCGATGCGCCTGTCGTACCCGGGCTACCGGTACCGCTCTGGCCGCTGCCGCTGGTACCCATCGAGCTGCCGTTGGTCGTGCCGCTCACGCTGGAACCGCCGGCGCCCGCCCCCGTCGCTGAGCTGCCGCCCATGTCACTGCTGCCCATGCCCGTCGTATTACATGCCGACAGGAACAGTGCTGTCATGCTACCGATGAGAATGCCGTGAAATCTTTTCATGATCATCTCCTTGTGGGTCGCTGCAACCATCATGATCATGATGGGGTAGTCAAGCGACGAACATAAGATGGGCGCTAGCGCTAGCGTAGGACGCTTCGTACATTCTATGTTTTCATCGCTCAGGTCTTCGTTTCCGATATTGTCGCCGCAGGCGGGCGAGACGCGCTTCGTTCGGCGCCTGTGCGACCGTCGCGCATCCTGCCTCAATGCTCGCGTACCAGCTGGCGACGAAAGCGCCAAGCAGCAGCACCACGGCCAGCCACAGCATGTCAGCCAGACATGCGACATGGGGTCAGGTCTGACATCTCGGCATGGGGTCAGGTCTGACATCTGGACACGACCTCGACAGAAACCCGGCATGGGGTCAAAACCCGGCATGGGGTCAGGTCTGACATTCGGACACGACATCAGCCATGTCAGTCAGGTTCTTGTCGAGGTCGTGTCTGAATGTCAGACCTGACCCCAGCTTGTGTGACCCCAGCTTGTGTGCCCCCAGCTTGTGCAGCTTATGCGACAGGCCAACAAAAACGCCGGCTCCCAGGCCGGCGTTTTTGCTTGATGCATCCGGCAGCGCTATTGCTTGCCGCCGGTTCAGTCAGGCTTGCTCAATGAGCCTGGTTGAATGTCGCGGTGAACCTGGATTCACCGCTTCGGGGCCACTCTCCAGACGGTGTTCGACAGATCGTCCGCAACGATCAGTGCGCCGCGCGGGTCGACGGTGACGCCCACTGGGCGCCCACGCGTCTTGCCATCGGGATCACGGAAGCCGGTCACGAAGTCGACCGGCTCGCCGGCGGGACGCCCGTTGCTGAACGGTACAAAGACCACTTTGTAGCCAACAGGATTGGCACGGTTCCAGCTGCCATGCTCACCGACGAAAGCGCCCTGGCCAAACTTGTCGCCCATTGCCGGCACGGAAAAGTCCACGCCCAGCGCGGCGACGTGCGAGCCCAGGCTGTAGTCGGGCTTGATGGCGGCAGCAACCTTTTGCGGGTTCTGCGGCTGCACGCGCGTATCGACGTTCTGGCCCCAGTAGCTGTATGGCCATCCGTAGAAGCCGCCTTCGCGCAGCGAAGTCAGGTAGTCCGGTACCAGATCCGGGCCCAGCTCATCGCGCTCGTTGGAGACTGCCCACAGCTGCTTGGTTTCCGGGTGAATGGCCAAGGCCGTCGGATTGCGCACGCCGGTCGCGTAAGGCTTGTGCGCCCCCGTATTCACGTCGATCTGCCACACCTGGGCCCGGTCGAGTTCAGCTTCCATGCCGCGCTCGGTGATATTGCTGTTCGAGCCGATACCGACATAGGCGAAGCGTCCATCGGAGCTGATGGCCATCGACTTGGTCCAGTGGTGGTTGATCTCCGAAGGCAGTCGCGCGATGCTGGTCGGCGCGCCGCTGGCCTTGGTCTGACCTTCCTGGTAGTCGAAGCTGACCAGCTCATCCTGGTTGGCGACGTATACCTTGTTATTGGCAAAGGCCAGGCCATACGGAGCATTCAGGTTTTCCGCGAAGACCGTTTGCACCTCGTAGCGGCCGTCGCCGTCGGCGTCGCGCAGCAGGGTCAGGCGATTGCCACCCTTGACCGGGGTGGTGCCCTTGGCCTTGATGTAGCCGGCGATGACGTCCTTCGGCTTGAGTTTCGCCGCGTTGCCGCCGCGACCTTCGGCCACCAGGATATCGCCATTCGGCAGAACCAGGGTCTGGCGCGGGATTTTCAGGTCGGTTGCGATCGCATCGATGGTGTAACCCTCGGGTACGATCGGCTTTTTATTGCCCCATGCTACCGGCTCGGCAATTTTCATGTTGGGCAGCAAACCACGGTGCGGCTCCGGCAGCTTGGGATCCGGTCCGTGTGCCTGCGTGCTCGCGCCCTCGTTACTGCATGCGCTCAACAGCAGCGCCACGCTCATCAATGTCAGTGCGCTCGAACGTTTCATTTTGCACCTCCCGCACCTGCGTTCAGTCCGACCCGGACGGTGACGAGACCAAGAACGAAAACGATGGCCGACAAGACAAGACCCGCCGGCATGACGGCAAAGGCGTCCTTTGCATGCTGGAAGGCAGTCACCAGTCCAAGCACCCAGGTCGCCAGCAGCAACACGAAGTACACCAGGGGCTGCCCTGCTTTCTGTTTTGCCCGAACCAGGTTGACCAGCGCACACACGAGAGCGAGCCCGCAGAATAATTCGCCACCGGCATTCAGCCAGGACGCGAAGTTACTCCACTGAATCTGGTAAGAATTGAAGTAGGCGATATCAGCCAGTAGTGCGCCCAGGAACAGAGGAACGGTCCCGGCAAGCAGGATCGTATGAAGAGGGCCAGGCTGGCTTCGATATGCCAGGCTGGGTGTTGCTGACGAAGACATTTAACTGTCCTTCATGAAATTGGGGGCACGAATTATATCGATTATGTAAAATTTCCATAACAAAGTTGGCCTCCGGAAAAATACGTAGGAACGGGGCAGTAGTTGTACGCGGAGTCGATAACGGAACCCGGTCCAGGCATGCAAATTGCGCTAGTTTGACCTGAAGTCAGCCCACAAGCGGCGCCTCAGGTCAGCACCGCGATCAGGATGATGATCGGAATCGGCACATCCAGCAGCCACAGCAGTATCGAACGCACGCGCATGCCCTCCTTGCGCTAACGGCCGCCTGTGGCAGCGAGCCCGTCGCGCAGCCTGCCCCCGATCGTCGCGCACCAGCTGGCGACAAACGCCCCCAGCAGCAGCGCCGCAGTCAGCCACAGCGCCGTGCTTGCGGCCGCCTTGCGCGTATTCTCGAGCGCCTCGCGCGTCGCCACCTTGGCCTTCTCCGCGGCCGCGGCAAAGCCGGCAAAGGCGTCGTCCACGCGCTTCCCTGCATCTTCCCGGTCCAGGCCGGTGCGGTCGGCAATGCGCCGGGTCAACCAGGCGCGGTCGGAGACGGCCAGGCGGCCCCTGGCCACGCCGCTGGCGAGGACGCGCATGGCTTCCTGACGCAGGGCGGCGTCCGCGGGACCTGTCCGCTCGCTGCGCAGCATGACGTCGATCAGGTAGTCGGGCGAATGGGCGGCGTCGCCATTCGGCGCCATCGCCGTGGCTGCGGCCTTGTGCGCCGCCGCGGCGGTAACGGCGCCGGTATCGGCCGCGCCGCCGGCCATGGTGCCGATGACGCCGCCGGAGAAGACGGCCATGACGAGCGTGGACACCGCCCAGCTCAGGAGGCCATGGGCGGTATCGCGAAAATAGACATCGCCGTCATGGATGCGCGCCCACTTCATGCGCAGGCGGCCTGCCAGGAAGCCACCAAGCGCCGCGGCGGCAAGCTGGGTGAAGACGAGCCAGAGGATGGCGGACACGCCGAGGGCGACGCCCTTGTTGTCTGTCCAGGGCGAGACGGCGGCAAAGCCCAGGCCGGAACCAAGCAGGATGAAGACGAGGGAGAATGCTGCGGCGCTTGTTGCGCCGGCGAAGACCGCGTCCCAGGAGACGCCGGATCGCAAAGCGTCGGGGGCAAGCACGGAGGCAGCGTCGGGCAGGCTCTCGGCCGCGATGATGGGAGCACCTGCAGCGGGAGCGCCTGCAGCGGAATTACCCGCAGCGGGAACACTCGCAGGGGCGTGCGTTGCCCCGCTCGCTGAATGAGCTTGCATGGCCTCCCCGATGAATTCTTTTTTTGATGAAGCACCGCATCCCGGCCGAACTGGGCTCGGCCGGGATGTCGGTCAGGCGAACGCCGGATCAGTAGTCGCGGCGGTTGCTGCCCAGCAGCTTGGCCAGGATGTAGCCTGCGCCCAGCGCGATGGCGACGGCGGTGCCCGGCTTGTTGCGGATGTATTCGCGGCCGGAGTCAGCCAGTTGCTGGTAGGTGTCGTTCACCTGCACCTTGCGGCTGCCGAGGGTTTCGGAGGCGCTGCTCAGCATGCCGCTCAGCTTGTCGACGCCGGCGTGGGCGCTGCTGACGACGCGCTCGACCATTGGCTGGGCTGCCTGGGCAGCCTTGTCGATCGACTTGTGCATTTCTTCCGGCTTCATCGAAGCCATCATGCTCGAATCCTTCGACGACGAATCGCTGCCGGTGCTCATGCTGCTTGAGCCGCCCATGGCGCCCGAGGAGCTGCCCGAACCCGAGGTCGACGAGCTGCCCATGGCGCCAGAGGTGCCCGAGGTGCCCGAACCCGACGTGGACGAGCTGCCCATCGCACCCGAGGTGCCCGAACCCGACGTGGACGAACCCATGCCGCTGGAGGAACCCATGTTGCTGGACGAGCCCGAGCCGGTGGACGAACCCATGCCGCTCGACGACGAACCCATGCCGCCCGAGGAGCCGGCTGCGCTGCTGGCGGTGCCGGCGTTGCTGGTGCCGCCGACGGCGCCGGTGCTGGTGCTCGTTGCCGGGCTGGCGCTCGACGACGAGGTGCCGCTCAGGCTGCCCGACGAGGTGCCGGTGCTACCCGACGAACCCGAAGCGCCCTTCTGGCTGCTGGCGCCGGATTGCTGGTCCTTGCCCAGGCTCGATTGCTGGTCTTTACCCATGCTGTTGCCGGTACCTTGACGGCCGGCATCAACGCCTTTTCCCTCGCTCGACTTTTGATTATCCATGACTTTGTCCTCTTAAAAATTAGACCAACGCGGAGTAGACCGATACTCGACCATCACCACATTCTTCCTCGATTCCGCTCGAAACAAAACGGAGGCGCGAGAATGAACTGCGCTACATCAATGGATCATTCGGATTTTGCCTTCGGTCAAGGATTCATATCGATGACCTCAGGAGAACTCAAAAGTTCCGTTCATAGCACGTCGATTTCGCATCCCGTCTGCAAGCGTACGCCGATCTGGCGTACTGCACGATTGCGGCCGTCGGGAAAACCGCGTCGCGATACAAAAAATATAACGGATGGGAGGGCCGGACAGTGCGCTGGCTAACAGAGCTGTAGGATCAATGCAGTTTGCGTGAAGATGAGAGGGGGAAAGCGGGAAAAGAGCGGCGTACAGGAAAAATCGATTTCCTGTGCACAAGCAATGATGGGCGTAGGGTAGGTTCTCGAACCCACGAGGTTGCGGCGTCTGGGTTTGCAGGAGAGCTGGAGTCGATGCGCGACCAAACGCCTCGCGGAGGATGTGCGGTATTCATGAGCACCACCGCGTGGGCACAGGTGCCCACCCTGCGAAAACCGAAAGCGGAAAACAAAAAGCCCAGCTACAAAGCTGGGCTTTTTGTCGAATACGTCGATACTTCTGAATTCTTGGTGCCGCTGACCGGAATCGAACTGGTGACCTTCGCATTACGAATGCGCTGCTCTACCGACTGAGCTACAGCGGCTCTACGCCAGGCAATCCCGACGAAGAGCCGTATTCTAGCAACAACGTGGCAAACGTGCTAGTCCGACTCGGCAATTTCGCGCGGGATTTGCCAAAAAATTACTGCTCGCCGGCGTGCTCGCTGTGATAACGGGTCACCAGCTCGACCTCCTCCTTCGAGCCGAGGAAGACCGGCACGCGCTGGTGCAGTTTGGTCGGCGGGATTTCCATGATGCGGCCGCGGCCATCGGTGGCGGCGCCGCCGGCCTGCTCGACGATCATCGCCATCGGGTTCGCTTCGTACATCAGGCGCAGCTTGCCCGGCTGCGAGGGGTCGCGCATGTCGGCCGGGTACATGAAAACGCCGCCGCGGTTCAGGATGCGGTGCACGTCGGCCACCATCGAGGCGATCCAGCGCATGTTGAAATCCTTGCCGCGCGCACCGGTCTTACCGGCCAGCATCTCGTCGACATAGCGCTGCACCGGCGGGTGCCAGTGGCGTTTATTGGACATGTTGATTGCGAACTCCTTGGTCGAGGCCGGGATCTGCATATTGGTCTGGGTGCGGACCCAGGAACCCATTTCGCGGTCGAGCGTGAAGCAGTCCACGCCGTCGCCGGTGGTCAGCACCAGCATGGTCTGCGGGCCATACACGGCGTAGCCGGCGGCCACCTGCGCCGTGCCAGGCTGCAGGAAGGCTTCCTCGGTCGGCTCGCCCATGCCTTCCGGCGCCTTCAGCACCGAGAAGATGGTGCCGATCGAGACGTTGACGTCGATGTTCGAGGAGCCGTCGAGCGGATCGAAGAGCAGCATGTATTCGCCCTTCGGGTAGCGGTTCGGGATCGGGTGGATGCTTTCCATCTCTTCCGACGCCATGGCCGCCAGGTGGCCACCCCATTCGTTCGCTTCGAGCAGGATCTCGTTCGAGATCACGTCGAGCTTCTTCTGCACTTCGCCCTGGATGTTCTCGGTGTCGGCGCTGCCGAGGATGTCGCCCAGCGCGCCCTTGCTGACTTCGTAGCTGATGCGCTTGCAGGCGCGGGCCACGACCTCGATCAGGAGGCGCAGCTCGGCCGGAATCGTATTGTGGAGGCGCTGCTCCTCCACCAGGTGTTGCGTGAGACTGACGCGTTTCATGGACTTCCTTTACTTGGTATTGAATGCTTTTAGTTTGCCAGGGCCTTGCCGACGACCTCACGCACGTCATTCGACAGGCGCTGCTGGCCGGCCACCTGCTGCAACGCCTTCTTCATGTGCTCCTGCAGCTCGGGGGTGTAGCGGCGCCAGCGGTCCATGGCGCGCGCCAGGCGGCTGGCCACCTGCGGGTTCAGGGCGTCGAGCGCGATCACCTGTTCGGCCCAGAAGGCGTAGCCGCTGCCGTCCGGGGCGTGAAACTGCACCGGGTTGTTCGCGCAGAAGCTCGAGACCAGGCTGCGCGCGCGGTTCGGGTTGCGCAGGTTGAAGGCCGGATGGCGCATCAGCCCGCGTACGCCCGACACATCCGTGGTGGCGCTCGATGCCTGCATCGCGAACCACTTGTCGATGACCAGGGCTTCGTCCTCGAACTCGTCGTAGAAGCGCTGCAGGGCCTGGTCGACGTTCGGCGAGCGGGCGTGCAGCAGTGCGCTCAGGGCGGCCACGCGGTCGGTCATGTTGCCGGCGTTGTCGAACTGCTCCTGGGCCAGGCGCAGGCCCTCCTCGTCCTGGGCCGCGGTGAGATACGCCAGGCACAGGTTCTTCAGGGCGCGCTTGCCGATCGAGAGCGCGTCCGGGCTGTATTCGCCCGGCGTCTGATTGGCGTGGTATTGCGCCAGCAGCTCCTCGCGCAGGCGGGTGCCGATGTTGGCGCGCATGAACTGGCGCGCCAGGTGGATGGACAGCGGATTGACCACCTCGATCTGCTCGGCCACCATGGTTTCCGACGGCAGCAGCAGGCATTGCTCGCGGAAGGCGGGGTCGAGGCTGTCGTCGCCCAGCATCCTGCCCAGCGCCAGCAGGAAGGTGTCGTCCAGGTTCAGGGGCGCGCCGACGCCGACTTCGCCGGTGAGTTTCAGCAGGCGGCCCATGGCCAGGCGCTGGCCGGCTTCCCAGCGGTTCACCGGATCGCTGTCGTGACTGAACAGGTGCAGCAGGTCGGCGTCGCCGTAGTTGTAGTCGAGGATGACCGGCGCCGAGAAGTCGCGCAGGATCGAAGGCGTCGGCTGCTCCTGCACGTTCTCGAACACGAAGTTCTGCTCGGCCTGCGTCAGTTCCAGGATGGCGGTGGTGCCCACCTCCTTGCCATCGATGGTGAGCGGCATGTCGCGCCCGTCCGCGCCCAGCAGGCCCACGGCCACCGGAATGTGGAAGGGGAACTTGCTCGCCTGTCCGGGCGTGGGCGGGCAGGACTGGAACAGGGTCAGAGTGTAGGTCCTGGCAATCTCGTCGTAGCGGGTCTCGGCGCGCACCACCGGAGTGCCGGCCTGGCTGTACCAGTATTCGAACTGGCTCAGGTCGCGGCCGTTGGCGTCAGCCATGGCGCGGCGGAAATCGTCGCAGGTGACCGCCTGCTCGTCGTGGCGCTGGAAGTAGAGGTCCATGCCCTTGCGGAAGCCCTCGCGGCCCAGCAGGGTCTGGTACATGCGCACCACTTCGGCGCCCTTCTCGTACACGGTCACGGTGTAGAAGTTATTAATCTCGACAAACGAGTCGGGGCGCACCGGGTGGGCCATGGGACCGGCATCTTCCGGGAACTGGGCCTGGCGCAGGGTGCGCACCTGGTCGATGCGGCCGACGGCGCGCCCGGTCTCGGTGCCGACCATGTCGGCCGAGAATTCCTGGTCGCGGAACACGGTCAGGCCTTCCTTCAGCGACAGCTGGAACCAGTCGCGGCAGGTCACGCGGTTGCCGGTCCAGTTGTGGAAGTATTCGTGGCCGACCACCGCTTCGATGCCCTGGAAGTCGATGTCGGTCGCCACGCGCGGGTTGGCCAGCACGAACTTGGTGTTGAAGATGTTCAGGCCCTTGTTTTCCATCGCGCCCATGTTGAAGTCGCTCACGGCGACGATCATGAAGCGGTCCAGGTCCAGTTCCAGGCCCCAGCGTTCCTCGTCCCAGCGGATGCTGTTCTTGAGCGACTGCATGGCGTAGTCGGTCTTGTCGAGGTTACCTTCTTCGACCCAGACCTGGAGCAGGACCTCGCGGCCGTCGGCCAGGCGGAACTTCTCTTCCTGGCACACCAGGCGCGCGGCAACCAGGGCGAACAGGTAGGAAGGTTTCTTGAACGGGTCTTCCCACTTGGCGTAGTGGCGGCCGTCGCCCAGGTCGCCTTCTTCCACCAGGTTACCGTTCGACAGCAGCACCGGGTATTTTTCCTTGTCGGCGCGCAGCATCACCGTGTACTTGGCCATCACGTCCGGACGGTCCGGGAAATACGTGATGGCGCGGAAGCCCTCGGCCTCGCACTGGGTGTAGAAGCTGCCGTTCGAAGTGTACAGGCCGTTCAGGGTGGTGTTCAGTTCCGGCGCGCAGATCGTCTCGATCTCGAGCGTCACCTCTTCCGGCGTGTTCGGGATGGTCAGCAGGCTGCCCTCGATGCGGTAGTCGTTCTCGCCGAGGGTGTTGCCGTTCATGCGCAGCGCCACCAGTTCCAGGTTCTCCCCGTACAGCTCGATTTCGCGCTGGGCGCTGTCGGGATTGCGGCGCATCGTCATCCGGTTGGCGACGATGGTGCGGGCGGGATCGAGGTCGAAACCGAGTTCGACGGTGTCGACGAGGTAGCTGGGCGGAGTGTAGTCTTTCCGGTAGATCGTCTGGGGCGTATCTGTGCGCATGGGATGGTTCCGAAAAATACAGTCGAAGAAGGTCTTATTCTACCAACAAGGTTTGCCGGGGCGCGCCTGAATTCCTCCCCCTCGCCGTGTGTCGGACTGTGGCACTGGTAACCGTCTGTAAATTTATCTGCGAAAATGCGGTGATAGGCGCAAGCTAAGGATCGGCAAAGACCGTCTAAAAACTGGAGAGAAAGAATGAAACGCTTGATCATGATGACGGCCGCGGCCGCCATGGCCCTGCTGCTGGGCGGGTGCGCGACCACCATCCGCAGCGATGTCACCACCTTCCACCAATGGCCAGCGCAGATCGCGGACAAGAGCTATGTCTTCGAGGCGCCGCCGGCAATGGACAATACCCTGGAATACCAGAGCTACCAGAACCTCGTGCGCGGGCAACTGGCGCAACTGGGCTTTCATGAATCGCCAGCCGCTCCGGCCGCACTGAAGGTGGCGATGCGCTTCACCACGACCGAGGTGCCGGTGCGCGTGGTCGAACCGGCGATCTCGATGTACGCTGGCTACCCCTTCTACCCTGGCTATCCTTACTACCGCCATGGCCCGCGCTTCGGTCCGCGCTTCGGCGTGCGCGGCCGCTGGGCTGGCTGGCACCACCCGTTCTACGATCCGTTCTGGAACCCCTTCCCGGCGTACGAAGTGTCGATCCAGAACCAGTACCGCCGCGAACTGCAGGTGTCGATCAAGGACGCCAGCGACAAGCGCCTGTTCGACGTCACCGTGCACAACATGAGCCGTGAACTGTCGACCCCGGCGGTGATGCCGGCGCTGGTGCAGAGTGCCTTTGCAGGCTTCCCAGGACCGAGCGGGGGCGTGCGGCGCATCGAGTTGCAGCAGAAGAATGGTTGAGATGACAGGGCCGGCATGAAAGCCGGTGGCAGGAAATGAGAAGCCGGGGCGTGCCCCGGCTTTTTTATGGTTCATCACGGATTTCCGGGAAATGCGGCTTTGATCTTCAGGAAGAAGAAGTCGCTATCGCGGTAGCCGTAGGCCATCCGCTTCATGACCTTGATGCGGTTATTGATGCCTTCGAGCTGGCCGGTATGCATCGGCCAGCGCAGCCGTGCTGCAATGCCCCGCCAGTAAGGCTTGAGCTTGGCAGCGAATCTCCTGAGCGGCTCGATTCCGCTGTCGCGCGCCATCCTGAGCCAGTTCCGCCAGGCGAGAAGCCATTGCCATCCGCCTGATGTCTGCCAGAGTTCCTTAAGTGTCGTCTTCATCACGTACACCGTCATCAAAGCCTGGTTGGCGGCTAGCAGCTCATCCAGATTCGCCTGCTGCGTCGGCGGGACGTTTTCCCGGTTGCGCAGCAACAGCCAGCGGGAGCGCTTGACGACTTTACGCTGTGGACGATCGTCTCGCAGACGATTGGCCTCGTCGACGCGTACCCGGTCGATGACTTCACGGCCATACTTGGCGATGACGTGAAACAGGTCGTAGACCACGCGCGCTTTCGGACATTGCCGCCGCACTTCCAGGTCGAACGCGGTATTCATGTCCATCGCTACGGCTTCGATCCTGGCGCAGCGTTCAGGGCCGAGCCATTCGAAGAACGGCCGGATGGCCTCGCGGCTGCGGCCTTCGCCGACCCAGAGCACCTGCCGGCTGTCGGCATCGAGCACGACCGTGGCATAGCGATGGCCTTTGAACAGCGCAAACTCGTCCATGACAAGCCGGGTTGGCTGTGCTGCAGGCAAGGTAGCCAATTCACGTTCCAGCTTGGCACGCTCGATATTGCGCACCGTCTCCCAGTGCAGCTGCGCCAGCTTGCACACATGGGCTACCGGCAGCTTCTCGCACCACAAGCCTACAAATTCAGCCAAGGCGCGGGTCACTCGGGCGTGCCGGTCGAGCCAGCTCACGCGCTCAGTACGGGTGCCGCATTGACCACACCGAAGCCGTCTGAGAGGCACACGCAGCCACACCGGCAAACCGAACATGGGCAGCTCGCGGATAGTGCGTAGGCCTGTTTCGTGTATCTGATGACAGTGATGGCCGCAGCCGCCGCATACCATCGGCGCCCCAGGATCGCGTCGCAGGTTGATCCACACTGCGTCAGGTCCGCGTTCCAATTTAGATGCAATGAACCCTTCCCAGAACGGGAGGTCAAGATTATGATTCGTCATGAAAGCGGTGAGTTGAGTCAGCTTTGTTGGTCGCACAACAAGTCTAGCTCTTCTTCACCGCTTTCTTGTTTTTAGCATTGCTCCCGCTAATCCGTGAAGAACCTTTTTTATTGGCCGCTACGCTTGATCTTGCCACGACACTCGACCGTAGGGTGGGCACCCCGTGCCCACGCGTTACGGGCACATCTTTCGGACACGTACCTCAACTTGTCGCTCGCACGATATCTCCGTGCCTCGATGAATGCGTGGCTCGCGGTTACGATGCGAGCGACATGTCACGGCACGTGGCCAACGGTTGACGCACGTACCGCGTGGGCACGGAGTGCCCACCCTACGAGAAATACGCTTCCGAGGCGAAGGTGATGACGATAATGAGCAGCACCGCCGCCACCAGCACCAGCAGCAGGCGCCCGAACTTCGGCGGCCCGGCTTCGGGCTCCTGCGGTTCGCGGTCGTCGGAAAACTCCCTCATGGCAGCAGGATGGTCGAGCCGGTCGTGCGCCGCGCCTCGAGCGCGATGTGCGCCTGGGCGGCCTCGGCCAGCGGGAAGCGCTGGTTGATGCCGATCCTGACCTTGCCGTTGGCGACCATCCCGAACAGGTCGGCGGCCATCGCCTCCAGCTCGGGACGGGTGGCGGCATAGGCGCCCAGCGAAGGCCGGGTGATGTAGAGCGAACCGCGCGAGGCCAGTTCGTTCAGCGAGAACGGCGGTACCGCGCCCGAGGAATTGCCGAAGCTGACCATCAGGCCGCGCGGCTGCAGGCAGTCGAGCGAGCGGATGAAGGTGTCCTTGCCGACGGAGTCGTAGACGACCGGCACCTTCTTGCCGCCGGTGATCTCCAGCACGCGCGCCACGATGTCCTCGTCGTTGTAGTTGATGACATGGGCAGCGCCGTGCGCCAGGGCCAGCTCGCCCTTCTCTTTCGATCCGACCGTGCCGATCAGGTTCACGCCGAGCGCGCGCGCCCATTGGCAGGCGATCAGGCCGACGCCGCCGGCCGCGGCATGGAAAAGGATGGTCTGGCCGGGTTGCAATTTGTAGGTGCTGTTGAACAGATACTGGACCGTCAGGCCCTGCAGCATCATGGCGGCGGCGGTCTCGAAATCGATCGCGTCCGGCAGTTTCACCAGGATGTCGGCCGGCATGGTGCGCACCTCGCTGTAGGCGCCGTTCGGCCGCCCGGCATAGGCCACGCGGTCGCCCGGCCGCACGTGGGTGACGCCCTCGCCCACCGCCTCGACCACGCCCGCGCCTTCCTGGCCCAGGCCCGAGGGCAAGGGCATGGGGTACAGGCCGGTGCGGAAATACACGTCGATGAAGTTCAGGCCGATCGCATGCTGGCGCACGCGCGCCTCGCCCGGGCCCGGTTCGCCCACCTCGACATCGACGTATTCCAGCACCTCGGGGCCGCCGGTGCGGGTCAATCGGATTGCCTTGGCCATCATGGTGTTTGCTCCTTGTTGTTGGTATTCATGAGTTGGGTCAGCACCAGGCGCGCCGTCGATATATTGGTCGCGCAGGCGATGTCGTGGACGTCGCAGGCGCGCACCAGGGCATTGATGTCCGGCTCGTGCGGCTGCGGCGTCATCGGGTCGCGCAGGAAAATCACGCAGTCGACCTCCCCCGTCACCAGCTGGGCGCCGATCTGCAGGTCGCCGCCGAAAGGCCCCGAGTGCTTGCACTCGACCTCCAGCCCGAGTTCGTTGATCAGGCGTCCGCCCGTGGTGCCGGTGGCCGACAGGGTGCAGCCGGCCAGGAATTCCCGGTACTCGGCGGCGAGCGTGATCATGTCGTCCTTCTTCTTGTCGTGCGCGATGAGCGCGATGCGTGGCTTCATTCTTGTCGTCTCTTTCCTATTTTTTCAGGGACAGCATGTAGATACCCGCCAGGACGAGGCCTGTTCCCGCCAGCTGCACGGCGGTGATCGGCTCGCCCAGCACCAGGGCGCCGAGGAACAGCGTGGACACCGGACCGATCATGCCCGCCTGCGAGGCGGTGGCGGCGCCGATGCGCTGCACCGCGACCATCGTCATGAACACCGGGAAGATAGTACAGAAAAGTCCATTCACGAGCGAGAGGCCGTACACCGGCAGCGGCTGCAGCAGCAGTTCCGCCGGGCGCAGCAGGAAGAACTGGCCGATGCAGGCGGCGCTCGAGACGCACATGGCGTAGGCCACCAGGCGCAGCGAGCCGATGCGGCGCACCATTTCGCCCGAGCCGAGCAGGTAGAAGGCGTAGGTGAGCGCGGAGCCGAGCACGAACAGCGAGCCGACGACGGTGCTGCCGGCGCCGCCGGCCAGGTCGTGCACGAACACCAGCACGATGCCGCAATAGGACAGCGCCAGCGCACCCCACTCGACGGGAGTGATCCGGCGCTTCAGGAACACGGCCGTGATCGCCAGCACGAAGGTCGGGGTGAGGAAAAGGATCAGGCGCTCGAGCCCGACCGAGATGTATTGCAGGCCGAGGAAATCGAGGTAACTCGACAGGTAGTAACCGACCAGGCCCAGCCCGACGATGCGCCAGCGGTCGGGCCAGCTCAGGGGCGCCTCGGTACGCATCTTCCAGAGCGCGACGCCAGCGAACGCCGGAAATGAAAACAACATCCTGAAGGCGATCAAAGTCACTGCATCGATGTGGTACCGATACAGCAATTTGGCGACCACGGCTTTCGTGGAAAACAAAACGGCGCCGCCAATGGCGATGGACAGGCCGGCGAGGAGGCTGGCGCGTGGTGCGGAAGTTGCGGTTGTGCTTGGAGCATGCTGGGTCATCCGTCGATTGTACGACCAAGCACAGAATCAAGCTCGGCAGAAGCCCGGAACGCAAACCCATGCGCATAGTCAAACCGCCACATTCACAATTCATGAGGAGGAACAATGCCGAACTGGAGCATGAAGCGGCCGCGCGGCCGTTCGCACGCGTGGATCCCGCCCGCGCTTGCCCGCATGGAGGCGGTCCGATGACCGCGCTCGTCCGTGTCGCCCCCTCGGCGGGGCGCGATCGGCCCTTCGTCATCGCCTGGCTGGCGGCGCTGGTCGCACTGTGCTGGGCCTGCCTGGTGTTCCGGGCGCTGCGCATCTCGACGGGCGAACCCGCCGCCATGTCCACAGGCTTGGCCACGGGCTTGGCAAACGCGGTGTTGGGCGTCGCGCCCCACCCCTATCGCGCGCAGGAGCTGGTGCTGGTGCTGGCGATGTGGGGCGCCATGCTCTCGGCCATGGTGCTGCCGGCGGCGACGCCGGCGATCCTGCTGTTCGCCCGCATCAACCGGCTGGCGCACACGGTGCGCTACCCGAATTTCGCCACCCTGCTGTTCGTGTTCGGCTACCTGATGGTCTGGGGCGGCTTCGGCCTGCTTGCCACCCTGGCCCAGTGGGCGCTGCACGACGCCGGCGCGCTCGACAGCGGCATGGCCGTCACGAATGCCAGCGCATGCGGCCTGGCCCTGGTCGCCGCCGGCGTCTACCAGTGGACGCCCGCCAAGCACGCCTGCCTGCAGATGTGCCGCAACCCGCTCGCCTTCGTCCTGACGGGCTGGCGTCCGGGATTGATCGGCGCCTGGCGCATGGGCCTCACCCATGGACTCTACTGTACCGGCTCGTGCTGGCTGCTGATGCTGCTGCTGTTCGCGGCCGGCGTCACCAACCTGGCGGCCCTGGTCGGGCTGGCAGCGCTGATCCTGGCCGAGAAGCTGCTGCCGGGCGGCACGGTGGTGGCCTGCATCGGCGGTCTTGGACTCGTCGCCTGGGGGACCCTATTGCTGTTTCCATAACAATCGAGGCACGGTTTGCGAGCGGGGCACATGCTAAAATGTCGCCCACTCTTGCATAAGGGAAGCTCAAAAAGCCGCCGCAAGCGGCGGCACTGGGCGTCCCATACCGTCTAAGGATTCTCGAACATGGCTGGACACAGCAAATGGGCCAACATCAAGCACAAAAAAGCCGCAACTGATGCCAAGCGCGGCAAGATCTGGACCCGACTGATCAAGGAAATCACGGTCGCCGCGCGCATGGGCGGCAGCGACATCAACGCCAACCCGCGCCTGCGCCTGGCGGTCGAAAAGGCGGCCGACGCCAACATGCCGAAGGACAACGTCACGCGCGCGATCCAGCGCGGCGCCGGCGAGCTCGAGGGCGTCAACTACGAAGAGGTCCGCTACGAAGGCTACGGCATCGGCGGCGCGGCCATCATCGTCGACTGCCTGACCGACAACCGGGTGCGCACCGTGGCCGAAGTGCGCCATGCCTTCAACAAGTACGGCGGCAACATGGGTACCGAGGGTTCGGTGGCCTTCATGTTCAAGCACGTCGGCCAGTTCCAGTTCGCGCCAGGCGTGGACGAGGGCAAGCTGATGGAAGCGGCGCTGGAAGCCGGCGCCGACGACGTGGTGCAGGACGAGGAAGGCGGCTTCGAAGTGCTGTGCGACCCGTTCGCCTACTCGGGCGTGAAGGAAGCGCTGGAAAAGGCCGGCTTCAAGGCCGAGGTCTCGGAAGTCATCATGAAGCCGGACAACGAGACCGTGCTCACCGGTGAAGACGCGATCAAGATGCAGAAGATCCTCGACGCACTGGAAAACCTGGACGACGTCCAGGACGTCTACACCAACGCCGTCATCGAAGAATAAGCAGCGAGAGCCATATGAAGATCCTGGTAGTCGGCTCTGGAGGCCGTGAACATGCCCTGGCCTGGAAACTGGCCCAATCCGAACGCGTCCAGATGGTTTACGTCGCGCCGGGCAATGGCGGCACCGCGGTCGATGACCGCCTGGTGAACGTCGAGATCACCGACCCGGCGGCGCTGGCCGACTTCGTCGTGGCCGAACACATCGCCCTGACCCTGGTGGGTCCGGAAGCGCCGCTGGCCGCCGGCATCGTCAACCTGTTCCGTTCGCGCGGCCTGAAGATCTTCGGGCCGACGCGCGAGGCGGCGCAGCTGGAAAGCTCGAAGGACTTCGCCAAGGCCTTCATGCAGCGCCACGGCATCCCGACCGCGAAGTACCAGAGTTTCTCGGATGCGGCGCAAGCCCACGCCTACGTCGATGCGAACGGTGCGCCGATCGTCATCAAGGCCGACGGCCTGGCGGCCGGCAAGGGCGTGGTCGTCGCGATGTCGCTGGAAGAAGCGCATGCGGCGGTCGACCACATGCTGTCCGATAACGCCTTCGGCGACGCCGGCGCGCGCATCGTCATCGAGGAATTCCTCGCCGGCGAAGAAGCCAGCTTCATCGTCATGTGCGACGGCAAGAACGTGGTGGCGATGGCCACCTCCCAGGACCACAAGCGCCTGAAGGACGCCGACCAGGGCCCGAACACGGGCGGCATGGGCGCCTATTCGCCGGCGCCGATCGTCACGCCGGCGATGCACGCGCGCGTGATGCGCGAGATCATCCACCCGACCATCCTGGGCATGGCCAAGGACGGCATCCAGTTCACCGGCTTCCTGTACGCCGGCCTGATGATCGACAGTGAGGGCAACCCGCGCACGCTGGAATTCAACTGCCGCATGGGCGACCCGGAAACCCAGCCCATCATGGCGCGCCTCAAAAGCGACTTCGTTACCGTGCTCGAACACGCCTGCAACGGCACCCTCGACGCGATCGAACTCGAATGGGACCGCCGCACGGCCGTGGGCGTGGTCATGGCGGCCGCCGGCTACCCGGACAGCCCGCGCAAGGGCGACGTGATCGAGGACATTCCAGCCGAGACGCCGGAATGCATCACCTTCCACGCCGGCACCACCCTGGCCGATGGCGTCCTGAAGACCAACGGCGGCCGCGTGCTGTGCGTGGTCGGCCTGGGCGACAGCGTCAGGATGGCGCAGAAGCAGGCCTACGAAGGCGTCGACAAGATCCGTTTCGACGGCGCGCAGTTCCGCCGCGATATCGGGTGGCGCGGGATCAAGTAAGCCGCGTTCGTTGCGCGTTCGAAGGCCGGCGGTGAATCATCGCAGCCGCGGTCTTCGGTAAGCTTCCTGGCTCGGTCATGTTGTACCGCGTGGACACAGGTGTCCACCCTACAAATACGGGGTTCGTAGGGTGGACACCTGTGTCCACGCTGTCTCCCCCTCCGATCAGCACCACACCAGGCAGCACCCCTCGGCGTAAATTCCGTACACACGGCCGCACAGTGTACAATCGCCCTCAATTTTGACTTCCCCGCACCGATCCATGTCCACCCCTTCCCCATCCGCCATCAAAGCCTGGCTGCTCGACCTTCAGTCGCGCATTGTCGCGGCGCTGGAGGATGTGGACGGCAAGCCCTTCCTGCGCGACAGCTGGGAGCGCCCCGAGGGCGGCGGCGGGATCTCGCGCCTGATCGAGGAAGGCAGTGTGCTCGAACGCGGCGGCGTGAATTTCTCGCACGTGATGGGCACCAACCTGCCGCCGTCGGCCGCTGCGGCGCGTCCGGAACTGGCGGGCCGCGCCTGGGAAGCGATGGGCGTGTCGCTGGTGCTGCACCCGCGTAACCCTTACGCGCCGACCGTGCACATGAACGTGCGCTTCTTCGAGGCCACGGCCGAGGGCAAGGACCCGGTCTGGTGGTTCGGCGGCGGCATGGACCTGACGCCCTATTACGGCAATGTCGACGACGCGCGCCATTTCCACCGCGTCTGCCACGACGCGCTGGCGCCCTATGGCGAAGACCTGCACCCGCGCTTCAAGAAGTGGTGCGACGAGTATTTCTACCTGAAGCACCGCAAGGAAGCGCGCGGCGTCGGCGGCATCTTCTTCGACGACTTCAACGAGCTGCCTTTCGACGAAGCCTTCGCCATGGTACAGAGCGTGGGCGACGGTTTCCTCGATGCCTACCTGCCGATCCTGAAAGGCCGCAAGGACACGCCCTACGGCGAGCGCGAACGCGACTTCCAGGCTTACCGCCGTGGACGCTACGTCGAGTTCAACCTGGTGTGGGACCGCGGCACGCACTTCGGCCTGCAGTCGGGTGGGCGGACCGAGGCGATCCTGATGTCGCTGCCGCCGATCGTCAAATGGCGCTACGACTGGCATCCGGAACCGGGCAGCGCGGAAGCCCGGTTGTATTCCGACTTCCTGCCGCACCGGGACTGGCTCGCTTCGTGATTCCATGCGTCGCCCTGCTGGGGGGCAGTTTCGATCCCGTGCATCACGGCCACGTTGCGCTGGCGCGCCTGTTCGCCGAGCTGCTGCAACCGACCGAATTGCGCGTGCTGCCGGCCCGTCCCTGGCAGAAAGCGGCGCTGCAGGCCAGCGACGAGGACCGGGTCGCGATGCTGGACCTGGCGTTTCGCGACGCTGGCCTCACGGCCATCATCGACCGCCGCGAGATCGACAGCGGCAATCCGACCTATACGGTGGAAACCCTGCGCGGCCTGCGCGCCGAACTGGGCGAGCAGGTCTCGATCGTGTTCCTGATGGGAGCAGACCAGTTGCAAAGGCTCGATAGCTGGCGCGACTGGCGTGAACTATTTGCGCTGGCCAATATTGGCGTCGCAGCCCGGCCGGGCTACAGGCTGGAGCAGGACGCGATGCCGCCGGAGGTGGCGCAGGAAATCGCGCGGCGCCTGGCGCCGCCTGAACAGGTACGCACCACGCCTTCCGGCCTGGTGTGCCTGGCGCACACGCTGGCGGTAGACATTTCCGCTACGCAGGTGCGCGCAGCACTGCAAAATGAAGGCGCATCCGGTGCGGCGCCCGACGCTGTTCCGGAGCGTGCGCCAACCGCGTACCTCGCGCGGGTAGTGCTAGACTATATTCAACAACATAATTTATACAGAAGCTAATGGATATCAAAAAACTGCAAACGGTCGTCGTCGACGCCCTCGAAGACGTCAAGGGCCAGGAGATCATGTTGTTCGACACGACCCACCTGACCAGCCTGTTCGACCGCATCGCCGTGGTCTCGGGCACGTCGAATCGCCAGACCAAGGCGCTGGCCGCCTCGGTGCGCGACAAGGTCAAGGAAGCAGGCGGCGACGTGGTCGGCCTGGAAGGCGAGGACACCGGCGAATGGGTCCTGGTCGACCTGGGCGACATGATCGTGCACATCATGCAGCCGGCCATCCGCCAGTACTACCGCCTGGAAGAAATCTGGGGCGAGAAGCCGGTGAAGCTGGGCGCGGCCAAGCGCAAGTCGACGCCGGAAGCGCTTGAAGCTGCCGAGCCGAAGACCAAGTCGAAGCACCTGGCCGCCAACCAGGACCAGCCGGAAGCAAAGCCGGTGCGCGAGCGCAAGACCGCCACCAAGACCGCCGCAACCAAGACCGCTGCCGCCAAGACCGTCGCTGCGAAGAAGCCGGCCGCCAAGAAGGCCCCGGTCGGCAAGGTCGTGAAAGTGGCGCCGAGCAAGAGCGAGATCGCCGCCGTCGAAGCGACCAAGGCCAAGCCGCCGAAGCGCGCGCCGAAAGCCGCCGCTGCTGCCGACGCCGAACCGGTCAAGAAGGTCATCAAGCGCGTCGCCAAGAAGGTCACCGAGTAAGTTTCGATGCAACTCATCATTGCCGCGGTCGGCCATAAAATGCCGGCCTGGATCGAGACCGGCTTTGCGGAATACACGAAGCGCATGCCGCCCGAGCTGCGCATCGTGCTCAAGGAAATCAAGCCGGTCGAGCGCTCCGGCAGCAAGACGGCGGCCACCGCGATGGCGCTCGAGCGCGAGCGCATCGAAGCGGTGCTGCCCAAAGGCGTGCGCATCATCGCGCTCGACGAGCGGGGCAAGGACCTGACAAGTGTTGGACTCTCTCAACAATTGTTGGGCTGGCTGCAGGACGGGCGCGACACCGCCTTCCTCATTGGCGGCGCCGATGGCCTCGATCCCGAGCTGAAGGCGCGTGCCGAAGGCATGATCCGCATTTCCAGCATGACCCTTCCGCATGGCATGGTGCGCGTAATGCTGGCCGAACAGCTCTACCGCGCCTGGTCCATTACCCAGAACCATCCGTATCACCGCGTCTGAACGCCTGCCCAATGAATGCGCACGACAAGAAAATCTATCTCGCCTCGAAAAGCCCGCGGCGGCGCGAACTGCTGCGCCAGGTCGGCATCGACTTCGAGCTGCTGAGCCTGCGTAACGACCCGGCGCGCGGCGTCGACGTGCCCGAGGACGTGCTGCCGGGCGAGCCGGCGCACGAATATGTCGTACGCGTGGCGCGCGAGAAAGGCGCTTTTGCCTGGAAGGTGCTGCAGCAGCGCCGCCAGCCGCTGCGCCCGGTGCTCACGGCCGACACCACGGTGACGATAGCCGACGAGATCCTCGGCAAGCCGGCCGACCCGGCGGAAGCGAAAGCCATGCTCGAGCGCCTGTCGGGCCGCACCCACCAGGTGCTGACCACGGTCGCGGTGCACTACACCGATTTTGCCGAGCACATCACCCAGGTCTCGGACGTGCGCTTCGCCAGGCTGACTCCGCAGCAGATCGCCGCCTACTGCGCCACCACCGAACCCTATGACAAGGCCGGCGCCTACGGCATCCAGGGCCTGGCCGCGCTCTTCATCGAGCACATCGAGGGCAGCCATTCGGGCATCATGGGCTTGCCGCTGTTCGAGACGGCGGCCTTGCTGCGCAAGGTGGGCGTGCAGGTTTAAATGGTGACGATGGCGGCCCGAATCCGGGCTCTGGCTTCTGTCGGACGCTCCTGTTCAAACCCCGCTAACACTGCCCACCCTACCAGACGCGTCGCAGACATCCGGTGATCCGCGGCAGCTTTTCGACACCGCGGCAGCTCCCGTAGGGTGGGCACTCCGTGCCCACGCGAACATTCGCGTCGTGTTGGCGTACGGGCGCGGCAACGGACCTAACCGAACCACATCCCCCTCCGCGGAATACCCGCAGCCCCACCATCCCCCATCCCAGCGTGTATCATGACACTCTGAACAATATCCCTTACGCGCAGCGCTCATGAACGAAGACATCCTCATCAATATCACCCCGCAGGAAACGCGCGTGGCGCTGGTCCTGCAGGGCGCGGTGCAGGAGTTGCACATCGAGCGTACGCTGACGCGTGGCCTGGCCGGCAACGTGTATTCGGGCAAGGTCGTGCGCGTGCTGCCTGGCATGCAGTCGGCCTTCATCGACATCGGCCTGGAGCGCGCGGCCTTCCTGCACGTGGCCGACATCTGGGAAGCGCGCCCGCACGACAATTCCAACGTGCCGCCCACGCCCATCGAAAAGCTGCTCTACGACGGCCAGGTGCTGACCGTGCAGGTCATCAAGGACCCGATCGGCACCAAGGGCGCGCGCCTGTCGACGCAGATCTCGATCGCGGGCCGGATGCTGGTCTACCTGCCGCAGGACAAGCACATCGGCATCTCGCAAAAGATCGAAAAGGAAAGCGACCGCGAACTGCTGCGCACGCGCATGCAGGAGCTGCTGCCGGCCGAAGAAAAAGGTGGCTACATCGTGCGCACCCAGGCCGAGGAAGCGAGCGACGCCGACCTGCTGGCCGACATCGACTACCTGCGCAAGACCTGGGCCGCGATCCAGCACGGCGCCCGCACCCGCCCGGCCACGAGCCTGTTATATCAAGACCTGAACCTCGCCCAGCGCGTGCTGCGCGACTTCGTGCACGAGGAAACGGCGACGATCCAGGTCGACTCGCGCGAGAACTACCTCAAATTGGTCGAGTTCGCCCAGGTCTACACCCCGAGCGTCCTGTCGCGTCTGCAGCACTACACCGGCGAGCGTCCGCTGTTCGACCTGTACGGCGTGGAAGAGGAAATCCTGCGCGCGCTGGGCCGCCGCGTCGACCTCAAGAGCGGCGGCTACCTGATCGTCGACCAGACCGAGGCGATGACGACGATCGACGTCAACACCGGCGGCTTCGTCGGCGGCCGCAATTTCGCGGACACGATCTTCAAGACCAACCTGGAAGCGGCCCACGCCATTGCCCGCCAGCTGCGCCTGCGCAACCTGGGCGGCATCATCATCCTCGACTTCATCGACATGGAGAACAACGAGCACCGCAACGCCGTGCTCGCCGAACTCAAGAAGACGCTGGCGCGCGACCGCACCAAGGTCTCGGTGAGCGGCTTCTCGGCCCTGGGCCTGGTCGAGATGACGAGGAAGCGCACCCGCGAGTCGCTCGCCCACATCCTGTGCGAACCCTGCCCTGCCTGCGGCGGCAAGGGACAAGTCAAAACCTCGCGCACCATCTGCTACGAAATCCTGCGCGAACTGCTGCGCGAAGCCAAGCAGTTCAATCCGCGCGAATTCCGCATCCTAGCTTCGCAGGAAGTGGTCGATCTGTTCCTGGAAGAGGAGTCGCAGCACCTGGCGATGCTGGGCGACTTCATCGGCAAGAAGATTTCGCTGCAGGTGGAGAAGGGGTATCACCAGGAGCAGTACGACGTGATCCTGATGTGAGGATGGCGTGAGCCCTTCGTTCGAGCAAGGCTGGCAGCGCCTGTGGAAGGAACTGGGCACACCTGCTCCCGCCGGCCTGTTCGATGCGCTGATCCAGGCTTACCGCGAACCGCAGCGCCACTACCACACCGAGCAGCATCTCGAAGAGTGCCTTGCCCACTTCGACGCGCTGCGCCACCTGGCCGAACACCCTGCCGAGATCGAACTGGCCTTGTGGTTCCACGACAGCGTGTACGACGTGCACGCCCGCGATAACGAGGCGCGTTCGGCCGACTGGGCGGACCAGGCGCTGCTGGCGGCCGGCCTGGCGCCCGGTGTCTGCGAGCGCGTGCACGCACTGATCATGGCGACCTGCCACGATGCCCTTCCCGCCACGCCCGACGCCCAACTGCTGACCGACGTCGACCTGGCCATCCTCGGCGCGCAGCCCGGGCGCTTTGCCGAGTACGAGGCCCAGATCCGCGCCGAGTATGCGCACGTGCCGCAGGCGCTGTTCATGGAGAAGCGCAGGCAGATCCTGCAGGGCTTTCTCGACCGCGACAGTATCTTCCACACCCTGCCCTGCCAGGAACGCTTCGAGGCTGCTGCCCGCCGCAACCTCGCGCACGCGATCCAGGCCTTGCCTTCCTGATCTGTTTCCGCACGGGTGCGCCCTCCCCTCGCAAATCGTCCTAACATCGCGCCATGACTACACCATCCATCCGCATCGACATCTGGAGCGACTACGTCTGCCCCTTCTGCTACCTCGAACTGCCCGCCGTGCAGCGCCTGCAGCAGGCCTACGGGGAGCAACTCGAGGTCGCCTGGCGCGCCTTCGAGCTGCGTCCCGATCCGAAACCGACGCTCGACCCGGACGGCGAATACCTGCACACGACCTGGAACCGCTCGGTCTATCCGATGGCGGCCGAGCGCGGCATGACCCTGAAACTGCCGCCGGTGCAGCCACGCAGCCGCAAGGCCTTCGAAGCGGTGGCCTACGCGCGCGAACAGGGGCGTTTCGACCTGATGCATGAAGCGCTGTTCCGCGCCTTCTTCGTGGACGGGCGGGACATCGGCGACCCGGGGATACTCGAGGATATCGGGGTCGAATGCGGCGTGGACCGCCTGGGCCTGAGCGAAGCGCTCGGCAGCGCGCGCCATACCGCCGAGGTGCTGGAAGACCAGAAGCTGGCCCATTCGCTGGGTGTGGCCGGGGTGCCGATCATGGTCTTCCGCCCGGCCGGCGCCGGCTGGGACCAGGCCCTGGCGGTACGCGGCGCCGTGCCCTACGAGACCATGGAAGCGGCGCTGCGCCAGGTGCTGGACGATATCGCCCGCTGAGCCCGTTCAAGGCTCGTCGGATTTGTGCGACCGGTATTCGAGATGCCCGTCGCGCAGCTTCAGGCGCTGCACGCCGGGCAGCCCGATCAGATCGCGATCGTGGCAGGCCATCACCACGGTGCTGCCCTGCTCCAGCAGGGTCGGGATCAGGGCGATCACCTGCTCGCGTGCGACGCCGTCCAGGTTGGCGGTCGGTTCGTCCAGCAGCAGCAGACGCGGTTTCAACACGCGCGCGCGCGCCAGCGCCACGCGCTGCTTTTCGCCGCCGGACAGGCGGGCCGGATCGGTGTGCCGCAGGTAATCCACGCCGGCCCAGGCCATGGCCTCTTCCACCGCCTGCTTCACTGTCGCTTTTGATTCGCCGCGCGCCCGCAGGCCGTAGGCGATGTTGTCGGCGACGCTGGTCGAGAACATGATCGGATGCTGGTGGACGTAGACGATGGCTTCGCGCAGCGCCTTCGGATAGGGGTGCAGGGACACGGCGTGACCATCGAAGAAGACGGACTCCACCTCGGCCGTCTCCAGCCCGCCGAGGATGCGCAGCAGCGTGCTCTTGCCCACGCCATTGGCGCCGGTCAGCACATAGGCGCTGGCGGCGTCCAGCGACAGCTGATCGATGTCGAACAGCAGACGCTCGCCATGGCGCTTGCGCAGGCCGCGCACGGTCAGCAGCACCTTCGCCAGCGCGCTCACGGACGCCCCCCTGCGGTATGCGCCTCGCCCTGCAGCAGCATCAGCGCGCCGTTCATCACCAGGGCCAGCGTCACCAGCACGATGCCCAGCGCGATCCCCTGCGCGAACTCGCCCTTGCTGGTTTCCAGCGCAATGGCCGTGGTGATGGTGCGGGTCTCGCCCTCGATGTTCCCGCCCACCATCAGCGCGCAGCCGACTTCGGAAATGACGCGGCCGAAACCGCTGATCACGGCCGCCATCACGCCGTAGCGCGCCTCGTGCAGCACGGTGGCCAGCACCCGCCAGCGCGAGGCGCCGAGGGCGCGCGCGGTCTCGGCGTAGCGCGGGTCGAGCGCCTGCACCGCCGCCAGCGTGAAGGCCAGCAGCACCGGCAGGCCGACCACGAACTGGCCCGCGATGATGCCGGATTGGGAAAACAGCCATTCCAGCGGACCGAGGGGGCCCCGACGCGACAGCAGCAGGTAGAGCAGCAGGCCGATCAGGACCGTGGGCAGGGAAAGCGCGCACTGGGCCAGCCAGATCGCGATGCGCCGGCCCGGGAAGCGGTGCATGGCGATCGCATAGCCGAGCAGGACCGCGGGCGGCGTGGCCAGCAGCAGGCCGATCGTGCTGGTCTTGATCGAGACCCAGATGATGTGCCAGAGCGCGGCGTCGCCGGAAAACAGCAGCACGAACGCGTGCCGCGTGGCCTCGAACAGGGTCATGCGAACGGCCGGGTCACGAAGGAGCGTGCAAGGGCTGGGGCAGCGGCTGCTCGAACAGCTCGGGCTCGAACACGATCCGTTCCTGGCCCGACAGCAGCAGGAAGTGCCTGCCCGTGCAGCGCGCCAGCAGCGACATGCCGACCTTTTCCGCGACCATGTGGCCCATTTGCGTGGTGCCGGAGCGCGACAGCAGGAAGGGGATGCCCATCTGGGCGCCCTTGATCACCATTTCGGACGTGAGCCGCCCGGTGGTGTAGAAGACCTTGTCTTCGCCGCGCATGCCTTCCAGCCACATCAGGCCGGCGATGGCGTCGACCGCGTTGTGGCGGCCGACATCCTCGACGAAGTACAGCAGCTCGCCGCTGTTCGAGAACAGCGCGCAGCCGTGCACCGAGCCGGCCTGCTTGTAGATCGACTGCTGGGTGCGGATGGTCTCGACGATGCGGTAGATGCCCGACTGGGCCAGGCGGGCATCGGGCGGCAGCGCGATCCGGTCGACCTCGTCCATCAGGCCGCCGAACACCGAGCCCTGGCCGCAGCCGGTGGTGACGACCTTCTTCGCGGTGCGCTCCTCGACGTCGGCAATGCCGTTCCTGGTGACGACCGCCACCGCGTCGACCGACCAGTCGACCTGCACCGACACCACGTCCTCGATGGCGCGCACCAGGCGCTGGTTGCGCAGGTAGCCAAGGGTGAGCGCCTCGGGCGCGCCGCCCAGGGTCATCAGGGTGACGAGCTCGCGCTTGTCGACGTAGACCGTCAGCGGCCGCTCGGCGGGAATCGAGATCGTGGAGCGGCGGCCGCGCTCGTCGATCGACTCGACCTCGTGCGTGAGGTCGGCGCGGGCATCGGACAGCAGGGGGCGGTAGCGGGACAGGTCTGGGCAATTCATGTTGCCAATTGTGCCACGTCCGCCAGAATTTGGCCGCCACCGTAGCTGCCCTGCGGTGCGACCTCCCCGCCCGGGGTAATCCTGACCGCGCAGTACTTGAACTCGGGGATCTTCCCGTAGGGGTCGAGCGCCGCATTCGTCAGGCGGTTGATCGCCGCTTCGTAGTAGCAGAACGGGACGAAGATCGCGCCCACGGGCGAACTGTCGTCGGCGCGCGCCCACAGCACCACTTCGCCGCGGCGCGAGGCGATCGTGATCGCCGAGCCCGGTTCGATGCCGAGCCGCTGCAGGTCGAGCGGGTGCACCAGCGCCACCGGATCGGGTTCGATCGCATCGAGCACGCCGGCGCGCCGGGTCATGCTGCCGGTGTGCCAGTGTTCGAGCTGGCGGCCGGTGATCAGGACCATCGGATAGTCGAGGTCCGGACGCTCGTCGGCCGGGATGATGTCGGCCGGGACGAAGCGCGCGCGGTCCCCGGCGCGCGGGAAGCTGTCCGTGAACACCACCGGCTGGCCGGAGTCGCCTTCGTTGCGGCAGGGGTAGACCACGGCGCCCTCCTGCTCCAGGCGCTCCCAGGTGATGCCGGCAATGCTCGGCATCAGGCGCCGCATCTCGTCGAAGACCTCGGACACGTGGCCGTAGTTCCAGGGCAAGCCGAGCCGGTTCGCCATCTGCTGGATGATCCACAGGTCCTGCTTCGCGTCGCCCGGCGGATCGATCGCCTGGCGGCCCAGCTGCACCAGGCGGTCGGTATTCGTGAAGGTGCCGGTCTTCTCCGGAAAACCGGACGCCGGCAGGATCACGTCCGCGAGGTAGGCCGTCTCGGTGAGAAAAATGTCCTGCACCACCAGGTGTTCGAGCGAGGCCAGGGCCGCGCGCGCGTGGTTCGCGTCCGGATCTGACATGGCCGGGTTCTCGCCCATGATGTACATGCCGCGCACCTGGCCGGCGTCGATCGCCTCCATGATCTCGACCACGGTCAGGCCGGGCTGCGGGTCGAGCGTGGCGGCCCATCCCTGTTCGAACTTCGCGCGCACGGCCGGGTCGTCCACGCGCCCGTAATCGGGCAGCATCATCGGGATCAGGCCGGCATCCGACGCGCCCTGCACGTTGTTCTGCCCGCGCAGCGGATGCAGGCCGGTGCCGGGACGGCCGATCTGGCCGGTCATCAGGGACAGCGCGATCAGGCAGCGCGCGTTGTCGGTGCCGTGCACGTGCTGGGACACGCCCATGCCCCACAGGATCATCGAGCCCTTCGAGGTGGCGTACAGCCGCGCGACCTCGCGGATGGTGGCGGCGTCGATGCCGCAGATCGGCGCCATCGCCTCCGGACTGTAGCCGGCCACGTTCGCCTCCAGCTCCGCGTAGCCGACCGTGCGTTCGGCGATGAAGGCCGGGTCGACCAGCCGCTCGCTGACGATCGTGTGCATCATCGCGTTGAGCAGGGCGACGTCGGTGTCGGGCTTGAACTGCAGGTAGCGGTGCGCGTGGCGCGCCAACTCGGAGCGGCGCGGGTCGAGCACGACCAGCTTCGCGCCGGCCTTCACCGAGTTCTTGATCCAGGTGGCCGCCACCGGATGGTTCACGGTGGGGTTCGCCCCGATCAGGACGATGACCTCGGCCTGCATCACGTCCATCACCGGGTTCGACACCGCGCCCGAGCCGATTCCCTCCAGCAGCGCCGCCACCGATGAGGCGTGGCACAGGCGGGTGCAGTGGTCGACGTTGTTGGTCCGGAAGCCGGTGCGCACCAGCTTCTGGAAAAGATAAGCTTCCTCGTTGCTGCCCTTGGCCGAGCCGAAGCCGGCCAGCGCCGCGCCGCCGTGCTGGTCGCGGATCCGGGCCAGCCCGCCGCCGGCCAGTTCGAGCGCCTCTTCCCAGCTCGCCTCGCGGAACACCTCCAGCACGCGCGACGGGTCCATCGTGAAGTCGCCGGTCTTCGGCATGCCCTCGCGCCGGATCAGGGGCGTCTTCAGGCGGTGCGGATGGTGGGCGTAGTCGAAGCCGTAGCGGCCCTTGACGCACAGGCGGCCATGGTTGGCCGGACCGTCGCGCCCTTTCACTTCGAGGATGCGGTTGTCCTTGACCTTGTAGGTCAGCTGGCAGCCGACGCCGCAGTAGGGACAGACCGAATCGACCTCCTTGTCGGGGACTTCCAGGGCCACGCCGCGCGCCGGCGCCAGCGCTCCGGTCGGGCAGGCCTGCACGCATTCGCCGCAGGCCACGCAGGTCGATGCGCCCAGCGGATCGTCCTGGTCGAACACGATCTTTGCGTCCTGGCCGCGGAAGGCCAGGCCGATCACCTCGTTCACCTGCTCGTCGCGGCAGGCGCGCACGCAGCGCGTGCACTGGATGCAGGCATCGAGGTTGACGGTGATGGCGGCGTGGGTGGCGTCGCGCGCCGGCTGCGGACGCGTGGAGGCGAAGCGCGACTGCGTGACGCCGAGCCTGGCGGACCACTGGCCCAGCTCGTTCTCGCGCGTGTATTCGGAAACACCCGCCGGATCGCCCGCGTCCGACTGCAGCAGCTCGAGCACCATCTTCTGCGCGGCGAGGGCGCGCGGGCTCCCGGTGCTGACCTTCATGCCGGCGGCCGGATGGCGGCAGCACGAGGGCGCCAGCACGCGCTCGCCCGCGATCTCGACCATGCAGGAACGGCAATTGCCGACGGCCTCCATGCCCGGCTTGTAGCACAGGTGGGGAATCTCGACGCCTTCGCGCCGGGCGACCTCGATCAGGGTCTCGCCGGGCAGGGCCTCGACACTGCGGCCGTTCAGTTCAAATGCAATGCGGGGAATATCGGCGTTCATGCTGCCCCCAGTTCATGTGGGAAGTACTTGATCACGCAGTCGACGGGATTCGGCGCCGCCTGGCCCAGGCCGCAGATCGAGGCGTCACGCATTACCTGCGACAAATCGGCGAGCAGGTCCGTGTCCCACCGGGGCTGCTCGATGATCGCCAGCGCCTTGGCCGTGCCGGCACGGCAGGGCGTGCACTGGCCGCAGGACTCGTCCTTGAAGAAGCGCATCGTGTTGCGTGCGGCGGCAACCGCGCTGTCCCGGTGCGACAGCACCACCACCGCCGCCGAGCCGATGAAGCAGCCGTAGGGCTGCAGGGTGTCGAAGTCGAGCGGGATGTCGCCCATTGTGGCCGGCAGGATGCCGCCCGATGCGCCACCCGGCAGGTAGGCATAGAAATCGTGCCCGTCCTGCATGCCGCCGCAATACTCCTCGATCAGCTCGCGCACCGTGATGCCGGCCGGGGCCAGCTTGACGCCCGGTTCGCGCACCCGCCCCGATACCGAGAACGAGCGCAGGCCGCGCCGGCCGTTGCGGCCGTGGCTGGCGAACCAGTCGCCGCCGCGCTCGAGGATCTCGCGCACCCAGTGCAGCGACTCGAAATTGTGTTCCAGCGTGGGCCGCCCGAACAGGCCGATTTGCGCCACATAGGGCGGACGCAGGCGCGGCATGCCGCGCTTGCCTTCGATCGACTCGATCATCGCCGACTCTTCGCCGCAGATATAGGCGCCGGCGCCCCGCCGCAGGTGAATCGCCGGCATGCCCTGCACCGGCGGGTCCGCGTTCAATTTGTCCAGCTCCGCCGCCAGCATCGCGCGGCAGCCGTGGTATTCGTCGCGCAGGTAGACGTAGATGGCGTCGATGCCGACCGCCCAGGCGGCGATCAGGGCGCCCTCCAGGAAGCGGTGCGGGTCGCGCTCGAGGTAGACGCGGTCCTTGAAGGTGCCGGGCTCGCCCTCGTCGATGTTAATCGCCATCAGGCGCGGTCCGGGTTCATTGCGCACGATGCGCCATTTGCGTCCCAGCGGAAAGCCGGCGCCGCCCAGTCCGCGCAGGCCGGACGCCTCCAGGGTGGCGATCACGGTCTCCACATCGTGTTCACCCGCCACGCAGGCGCGCAGCAGGCGGTAGCCGCCGCCGGCGCGGTAGCCCGCGTAGTCGATGTGGCCAGCCACGGCGTCGGCCGTGACGCCGGCGCTCGCCTTTGCCAGCACCGCTTCGGGACTGGCACGCGGCACCGGATGCTGCCCGACCACCACGGCCGGGGCCTGCTCGCAGCGGCCAATGCAGGGGGCGGCCAGCACCCTCGTCTCGCGCCCCAGGATGGCCGGCAGTTTTTCCAGCAGTTCGGCGGCGCCCGCCATCTCGCAGGACAGCCCGGCGCAGACGCGCACCGTGAGCGCGGCAGGCGCAGCCTCGCCCTCGCGCACGACGTCGAAATGGTGGTAGAAGGTGGCGACTTCGAAGACTTCGGCCTGGGCCAGGTTCAGTTCCTGGGCCAGTGCGGCGAGGTGGCCGCTTGCCAGGCAACCGTGGCGGTCCTGGATGGCATGCAGGTATTCGATCAGGAGATCGCGCCGGCGCGGAGCCTCGCCCAGCAGCGCGCGTACATCGGCCAGGGCCTGCGGGTCGACGCGGCGCCCCTTGGGCGCCTCGCGCTTGCGCTGGCGGCTCGGGCCGGCCGGCGCGATCGGGATGACGGGGTGGTTCATTGTCTGCCTCCAGGACGGCAGCCTGGCGCGGGGCCGGCTGCCTTGTCATCATGCTTATAGTTCAAGCATATGCCAGTTTTCCCGTCAGTTCAATGCAAGCGGCATTTCCCCGCCTGCGCGCCCCAGCCTGGAGCCCTAACGCCGCCGCTTCTTCCAGTTGTATTCCGGTCCGGTGACATCCACGCCCGGATGGCCGACCAGGTCCGGGTGCTCGGAACACATGGTCACGAAGCGCACGCCCTCGCCGCTGCGCTGGCGCTTGCGCAGTTCTTCCATGAAGCCCATGGCCTTGACCATTTCGTCGGTGCCGAAGGGCTGCGCGTGCGGCGTGCTTTCCGTTTCCTCGACCATTGTCCAGTACACCATGTACATCGGCTGACTCCTTCTCGGCTGCCCCTCGGTTGCTTCTGGGCTGACTCTTCTGCTTGCCGCCCAAACGGCTTGCCGAACAGGCAAGAATGACACAATTCTGCATGGCGCGGCGCGACAACGTCGCACGATTTAGAGACAGATCAATGTTATTTAGCAGAGGAAACGGATATGAAGATAAAAAGTAGGACTAGTCCGAAATTTCCTCATTATGTTCGCCGTTTCACATAAATGTCTGTCCGACGCCGCTAGGCTTAAGCCTGTCTTCACTAAAGCAGGTAGATCCTCATGAACATCGACAAGCAAATCCAGCCAGATTCCCGGCCAGAGCTGGCGCTTTGGGGCGGACTCGAATGCACCGTCAACCGCGTCCGCGACCAGTACTTCAGCCAGATGGACCGCAACGGCCATGCTGACCGTCTCCAGGACATCGAGCGTTTTGCTTCGCTCGGCATCACCGCCATCCGCTATCCCGTACTGTGGGAACGCACCGCACCGAACGGCATCGAGAGCGCCGACTGGTCCTGGTCCGACGCCCGCCTTCCCGCGCTGCAGCGCCTCGGCGTCACCCCGATCGTCGGCCTGGTGCACCATGGCAGCGGTCCCGAGCACACCAGCCTGGTCGATCCAGCCTTTCCCGAAAAGCTCGCCGAGTACGCCGGCGCGGTAGCCCGTCGCTACCCCTGGGCCGAGTACTACACCCCGGTCAACGAACCCCTGACCACGGCGCGCTTCTCAGGCTTGTATGGCGTGTGGTACCCGCACGGAACGAGTCATGAAACGTTCGTGCGGGCGCTGCTGGTCGAATGCAAGGCTACCGTCCTGTCGATGCGCGCCATCCGCGAGGTCAATCCCGAGGCCAAGCTGGTGCAGACGGACGACCTGTCGAAGACCTACGGCACACCGGAGATGGAACACCTGGTCAACTTCTTCAACGAGCGCCGCTGGCTGTCCTGGGACCTGCTGTGCGGGATGGTCGACGCTGAGCACAAGATGTGGAAGTACCTGATGGACTCCGGCGCCACGGCCGAGGAGGTACTCTGGTTCCGCGACAATCCCTGCCCGCCCGACATCATCGGCGTGAACTACTACGCCACCAGCGAGCGCTGGCTCGACCATCGCCGCGACCGCTATCCGGAAGACCGCTGGGGCGAGTACGACGGCGAGAAGTTCGCCGACATCGAGACGCCGCGCGTGCTGGCCACGCCGACCCCGGGCATCGGCCCGCTGTTGCAGGAAACCTGGGACCGCTACGGCCTGCCGATCGCCGTCACCGAGGCCCACATCGACGCCAACCGCGAAGACCAGATGCGCTGGCTGCTCGAGATCTGGAACGCCGCGAAGAAAGTGCGCCAGTCCGGCGCCGACGTGCGCGCCGTGACCGTCTGGGCCCTGCTCGGCTCCTACGACTGGAACTGCCTGGTCACCGAATGCCGCGGCTACTACGAGCCGGGTCCATTCGACGTGCGCGGCCCGGAACCGCGCCCGACCGCGGTGGCCAACCTGATGCGCGAACTGGCTTCGGGCCGTCCGCTGTCGAACCCCGTGCTGCAGGGCGAAGGCTGGTGGCGCCGTCCCGACCGCTTCCTGTGCAAGCCGGTCGCGACCCGCACCGCCGTGGCTGACATCGCCGTGCGCGGCCAGTTCAAGTCGCAGCACGTGCAGCCGATCCTGATCAGCGGCGCGACCGGCACCCTGGGCTCGGCCTTTGCGCGGCTGTGCAAGAAGCGTAACCTGGCCTGCCACGTGCTGACGCGTCAGGAAATGGACATCACCGATCCGGCCTCGGTCGAAGCGGCGATCCAGCGCTTCAAGCCCTGGGCCATCATCAACGCCGGTGGCTATGTGCGCGTCGACGATGCCGAGACCGACAGCGAAGCCTGCATGTCCGCCAACACCCACGGCCCGACCGTGCTGGCCCTGGCCTGCATCCGCCACGCGATCCGCTTCGTGACCTTCTCGAGCGACCTGGTGTTCGACGGCGGCAAGGACACGCCGTACGTCGAGTCCGATCCGGTCGCGCCGCTTGGCGTGTATGGACGCAGCAAGGCCGAGGCCGAGCGCCGCGTGCTGGAAGCCGACCCGCAGGCGCTGGTGATCCGCACCAGCTCCTTCTTCGGCCCCTGGGACCGCCATAACTTCGTGACCCAGGCGCTGGGTGCCCTGCGCTCGGGCCAGTCGTTCACGGCCTCGAACGACCTGGTGGTCTCGCCGACCTATGTCCCCGACCTGGTGAACGCCACCCTCGACCTGATGATCGACCGCGAACGCGGCATCTGGCACCTGACCAACGGCGAGGCCGTGACCTGGGCCGAACTGGCGCGCAAGGCCTGCGAAGTGGCCGGCGTCGACGCCAGCCGCCTGGTCGAACGTCCGGCGGCCGAATCGGGCTACGTGGCGGCGCGCCCGAGCTATTCGGCCCTGGGCAGCGAGCGCGGCCTGCTGCTGCCCTCGCTCGACGACGCCCTGGCGCGCTACCTCAAGGCGCTCGAGGAGCACGCCAGCGACGACGGTGAAGTCGCTGGCGAGGCTGCGCACTACGCCAGCTGACGCGGCCTGAGGCACCTGCCGCCGCCCCGCGCGCCACGCGCCGGGCGGCGGCTTTCTTTTGCAGCGCCGCCGCGAGCAGCGGCGCTCCGCACGCCGCCCGGTCGATCGGGTAACATTCAGCCTGTGCCGGCATCGCCCGGTCATTCAGCATCCTTACAGGCTTACCTTGAAAATACTTGTCATCAGTCTTCCGAAGAGCGTCGAGCGGCGCGCCCGCGCGGCGCAGAAACTCGGCGAGCGCCATCTCCCCTTCGAATTCATCGACGCCGTCGACGGCCGGGTCGACAAGCACCCCTACCTCCAGCACTACGACGAAAAAAGCTTCCTGGTGCACCGGCGCCGCCGCGCCGCGCCGGGCGAGCTGGGCTGCTATGTCAGCCACCTGCTGGCCTGGGAGCGCTGCATCGCGCTGAACGAGCCGGTGGTGGTGCTGGAAGACGACTTCGAGCTCACGCCCGACTTCGAAGGCGGCGTGGACTACGTCGCGCGGTTCGCCGACCAGGTCTCGTTCGTGCGCCTGGAACCGCTGGAAAAGCACACGGTGCTAACCTCGGACAAGGGCGAGCGTTTCAGCCTGGTCAAGCAGCTCGATGTCGGCATGTGCATGACCGGCTACGTGATCACCCCGCGCGGCGCGCGGCGCCTGCTGGAGCATGCCCGCACGATCCGGGCGCCGATCGACCTGTTCCTGAAGTACACCTTCGACCACGGGGAACTGATCCATGCGGTGGTGCCGCACGGGGTCTATCCGACCCACGCCGATTCCGTGATCGGCATCGATGTGCGCAACCAGCGCGAGAAGGGCTTCGTGCTGGGCTTGCAGCGGTTTGTATATAAAACGTTTTATCGTTTTGCGAATCTGTTCACCAACCTGGCGAACGGGTTGCGCAAGTTCTAAGGCCGGCGCTGGCCGTTCTTGCGTCATGGTGGGCACGGGGGCGCCCACCCTACGGATCAGCATCGGTTGCAGGTCGGTCTGTCGTAGGGTGGGTGCCCCGTGCCCACCTTGCATCTCGGGTCAACAAAAGAAAACGCCTCCGTTGCGCGATGCAACCGGAGGCGTTTCTGTTTGACCGTTCCCGACTGTCGTCAGGCGTTGGTGGCGGCGGCAAATTGCAGGCGGTACAAATTCGCATACATGCCGTTGGCCGCCAGCAGTTCCTCATGCGTGCCCTGTTCGACGATGCGACCCGCTTCCATGACGACGATGCGGTCGGCCCGTTCGATGGTCGACAGGCGGTGCGCGATCACCAGCGTGGTGCGGCCCGCCATCAGGGTGTCGAGCGCGGCCTGGACCGCGCGTTCGGATTCGTTGTCAAGCGCGGAGGTCGCCTCGTCCAGGATCAGCACCGGCGCATCCTTGTAGATCGCGCGCGCGATCGCCACACGCTGGCGCTGGCCGCCCGACAGGCGCATGCCGTTCTCGCCGATCTTCGCCTCCACGCCTTCCGGCAGCTTCGCCACCACGTCGGTCAGGTGGGCGGCCTTGATCGCCGCCGCCAGGCGTTCGTAGTCGATGTCGTCGGCGCCGTAGGCGATGTTGGCCGCCAGCGTGTCGTCGAACAGCACCACGTTCTGGCTCACCATGGCGAGCTGCTGGCGCAGACTGGCCATGGTCAGCTCTTCATACGGAATGCCATCGAGCAGGATGCGCCCGCCCTGCGGATCGTAGAAGCGCGTCACCAGATTCACAAAGGTCGACTTGCCGCCGCCCGAGACCCCGACCAGGGCGACCGTCTGCCCCGGCTGCACGTCGAGCGTGATGTCGGACAGGGCCGGCGCCCCTGCTCCCGGATAGGTGAAGCTCACGTGTTCGAAACGCAGGTGCCCCTGGGCGCGCTCGAGGGTGCGGGTGCCGGGGTCGTGCTCGACCGGGGCGTCGATGATCGAGAACACGGTCTCTGCGGCGGCGATCCCGCGCTGCATCGGGCCGTTCACCTCGGCCAGGGACTTGAGCGGCGTGAGCAGCATCAGCATCATGGTGGTGAAGTTGGTGAATTCGCCGACCGTCATGTCGGACTGGATCGCCATCACGATCACCACCGACACCGCCACCGCGGTGGCGACCTGCGTGATCGGCGTGGTGGCGGCAAAGGCCACCGTCATGCGCTGCGAGAAGCCGCGCATGGCTTCGCTGCGCCGCTCGAAACGGCGGCGCTCGTAGCTTTCGCCCGCGAACACGCGGATCACCTGGTGGCCGCGCGTGGCTTCCTCGACCACCTGGGTCATCTCCGCGGTGACGCGCTGGTTCTCGCGGTTCAGGCGGCGCAGGCGGCCGGTGGTGGTGCGCACGATCACGGCAGTGAGCGGCACCACCACCATCGCGATCAGGGTCAGGCGCCAGTTCAGGTAGAGCAGCGCGCCGAGCAGGCCGAGCACCACCAGCACGTCGCGCACATAGGCGACGAAGACCGAATTGATCATGTCGACCACTTGGCGCACGTCGCCGATCACGGTGTTGATGATCTTGCCGGTCGACTCCTCGTGGAAGCGCGCCACCGGCAGGCGCAGCACGCGCGAGAAGGCCATGCGGCGCAGGTCGTTGAGCACGCGGCTCAGGACCCAATTGTTCAGGTAGGCGGTGGAGAAGGTGAACACGCCGCGCAGCGCGAAGATCGAGATCAGGATGCCGGGAACGAGCCACAGGCTGAACTCGACCTTGTTCGGGCCGAAGCCCTTGTCGAGCAGCAGTTCGAGCGCCTTGGCCAGCAGCGGCTGGGTAGCGGCGGTGCCGGCCATCGCGAACAGCGCCAGGAAGGCGCGCGAGCGATACGGCTTGATGATCGCCAGCAGGCGTTTGACGATGGTGCTAGTTTCCAAATTTTTCTTTCTGGTTCAGGCAAAGGCCCATGAGGACGAAGATCATGAGCGCGTAGAACATGCTGGGCTTTACCGACCAGAACATCGTGTCGGTCAGACTGAAGCCGAAGTAGCTCAGCGGTATCAGCATGCCGGCCAGCGCGAGCGCATTCCGGGCATGGTCATGGCCGGCGGCCTGCCTGGCCTCGCGCGCGAAGAACAGGAACGGCGCGAGCAGGATGCCGATCCATGCCAGCAGGCCGGGAATACCGCCGCCAACCAGCGCGTCCAGCGCATCGTTGTGCAGGTGCAGCGGCGCCAGCGCCACCGGATCGAGGCGGCCCTCGGCGACATATTCCTTCATGCGGGCATGCGCGCGCGCGGGGTCGCGCCCGAACAGGGGCCGCTCCGCGATCAGCATGCCGGCGCCCTTCCATAGCTCGAGCCGGATTCCCACGTTCGTGAACTTGTCGCCGCCATTGTTCCAGGCACGCACGTCGCTGATCCCCTGCGCTACCCGCTCCTGCATGCCGCTGGACGGAATGAAGTACAGCGACACGCCCAGCGCCAGGCCAGCGAACAACAGCGCGCGCATGCGCGTGCTGCGCATGATGAAGACGTGACGCCCGACCAGCAGGGCTGCCAGGCCGAGCGCCACCCAGGCGCCGCGGGTCGCGCTGATGAACGAAGCAAGCACGCCGGCAAGCGCCCCGAGCGCCAGCCACAGGATCTGGTTCCGGCGCTGGCTGACATCGATCGCAGCCGCCAGCGCGACAAGGCTCAGGCACACGGCCATGTCGCCGAAGGTGACCGCATTGGTCAGCCCCCCAGGCCGCTCGATGCCGAGGACGATACGCTGGTAACCCACCAGCAGGAAGGCGCCCACAGCGCCGACGGCGGCGCCCCAGTACAGCGCACGGCGCGGCGGCGCCGTCGCCAGCACCACCATGAGCGCGCTGACGGCGCAGAACATGCGCAGCGGCTTCTCGACGCTGTTGAGCGGCTGCTCGGGTCGCAAAGCGAAAAAGGCCAGCGTCACGGCAAAGTTGAAAGCGAAGGCCAGCACGACCCAGCGCACGGCCGGCCAATGGCGCGCCAGTGCCTGCCGGCCGTCGCGCCAGACCAAAGGCAGTGCCAGCACGAAGAGGAAGCTCCCGAGGCCAATGCCAAACGTGGTGATGAGGCTGAGGGCGGGTATCAGGAAGACCAGGGCGCCAGCCCATGGCAGCGATGAGGCCAATCGGGTCGCTTGCGTATTTTTACTCATCACAGCGTGGAGATTATTCATGCTCGACAATACAACTTGATTGACACCATCTGCCGGAGCCCGAACCGGACGACCCGACGGATCTGCTGATGGACAGGACGACAAGAAATCCGGCCATTATCGCCCATGGTGCCATAGCTGCCAACACAAGTGGCCGCGTACGCTGGCGGCCCGCTCCGCCGCGGACAGCGAAGGGCTGCGATGCGTGGAACCCGGGCCCGGCCGGGATCGGCGCCTGCGCCAGCGCGTCTTCAGTACTCGACCGCCACGTCCTTCGCGCCCAGGTTCAGCTCGAGCGCGTGCTTGAGCGCGTCCGACGGCGCCACGCGCCATTCGTCGCCCAGCTGCAGCGTGCACTCGATGCCCTGCGGTTTCACGCGCAGGCTGACCGGCAGGCCGTCCGGGTTGCGGTAAGGCGTCAGTATCTCGGCCATCTTTGCCGGACTGATCGTGCATTCGATGTCCATCTCCAGCTTGTGGCCGTAGTGGATGCGCGCGGCGGCGATGTCGAACACCTTCTCGGCCGTGATGCGCAGGCCGCCGTTGAAGCGGTCCTCCGACACCTTGCCCACCACCAGCAGGAATTCGTCTTCCTTGAAGATGTTCTTGTGGGCCTCGAGCAGCTCGTTATAGATCGTCACCTCGACCACGCCGGTCTTGTCGTCCAGCGCCACGATCAGGATCTTGCCGCGCTGGGTCATCTGGGTGCGCACGCCCGTGATCACGCCGCACAGCATGCGCGGTTCGCGCGAAGGCTCCAGGTCCTTCAGCTTGGTCTTGGCGAAGCGCCGCACTTCCTGGGCATACGAGTCGAACATGTGGCCCGACAGGTAGTAGCCGAGCGCGATCTTTTCCTCGGCCAGTTTCTGGCGGTCGGTCCAGGGCGTGGCCTTCACGTAGTCGGGCGGTGCGATCAGGTCGGAATCGTCGCCGCCGAACAGGCTGACCTGGTTGGCGGCGGCGGCGGCCTGCCCCGCCGCTTCCATCGCAAAGGCGACCGAGGCGAGCAGCACGGCGCGGTCGACGCCGAAAGCGTCCATCGCGCCGGCGCGGATCAGGGACTCGATGGTGCGGCGGTTGATCTGCTTCTTGTCCACGCGCTTGCAGAAGTCGAACAGGTCCTTGAACTTGCCGCCTTCTTCGCGCGCCGCGATGATCGCCTCGATCGCGCCCTGGCCGGCGCCCTTCACGCCGCCCAGGCCGTAGCGGATGTTCGAGACCTGTTTGCCGGTCACCGAGCGCGGCTGGCCTTCCGGCGTGAAGCGGAACTGCGATTCGTTCACGTCCGGCGGCAGGATGGTCAGCTTGCAGACGTCGATCGCATCCTCGACCAGGATCTTGATCTTGTCGGTGTCTTCCATGGCCAGCGACATGTTGGCTGCCATGAACGCGGCGGTATGGTGAACCTTCAGGTAGGCCGTGTGGTAGGACAGCAGCGCATACGCGGCCGCGTGCGACTTGTTGAAGCCATAGCCCGCGAACTTCTCCATCAGGTCGAAGATCTCGTCGGCCTTTTCCTGCGACAGGCCATCCTTGGCCGCGCCGGCGCGGAAGATCTCGCGGTGCTGGGCCATCTCTTCCGGCTTCTTTTTACCCATCGCGCGGCGCAGCATGTCCGCGCCGCCCAGCGAATAGCCGCCGACGATCTGCGCCATCTGCATGACCTGCTCCTGGTAGACCATGATGCCGTAGGTCTCGGACAGGATCGACTCGGTGCGCGGGTCCGGGTAATCGAACTTCTCGCCGTGCTTGCGCTTGCAGAAGTCGGGGATCAGGTCCATCGGGCCCGGGCGATACAAGGCGACGAGCGCGATGATGTCCTCGAAGCGGTCGGGACGGGCATCCTTCAGCATGCCCTGCATGCCGCGCGATTCCAGCTGGAAGATGGCGACGGTCTTCGCTTCGGTCAGCAGTTTATAAGAGGGCCGGTCGTTCAGCGGCAGCGACTCCAGGTTGAAGTCGGCGTCCGCCGGATCGAGCGCGCGGATGTAGTTCACCGCACGGTCGAGGATGGTCAGCGTGGTCAGGCCCAGGAAGTCGAACTTCACGAGGCCGACGGCTTCGACGTCGTCCTTGTCGTACTGCGAGACCACACCGGCGTCGCCGCCCTGGGTGTAGAGCGGGCAGAAGTCGGTCAGTTTGCCCGGTGCGATCAGGACGCCGCCGGCGTGCATGCCGATGCCGCGGGTAATGCCCTCGACCTGCTGGGCCAGGTCGAGCAGCTGCTTGACCTCTTCCTCGTTCTCGAGGCGTTCCTTGAGCAGCGGTTCCTCTTCGATGGCTTCGGCGATCGACACCGGCTTGCCCGGTTTGAACGGAATGAGTTTCGAGATGCCGTCGCAGAAGTTGTAGCCGAAGTCGAGCACGCGGCCGACGTCGCGGATCGCGCCTTTTGCCGCCATGGTGCCGAAGGTGGCGATCTGCGAGACCGCGTCGCGGCCGTACAGGTCCTTCACGTGCTGGATGACCAGTTCTCGCTTTTCCTGGCAGAAGTCGATGTCGAAGTCGGGCATCGAGACGCGTTCCGGGTTCAGGAAGCGCTCGAACAGCAGGTTATATTTAAGTGGATCGAGGTCCGTGATCTTCAGCGCATACGCGACCAGCGAGCCCGCACCCGAGCCGCGGCCCGGACCGATCGGCACGCCGTTGTTCTTGCCCCACTGGATGAACTCCGCAACGATCAGGAAGTAGCCCGGGAACTTCATCTTGATGATGGTCTGGTTCTCGAACTCCAGGCGCGCATCGTAGCGCGGACGCTCCTTCTCGCGCACGGCCGGATCGGGGAAGAGCTGCAGCAGGCGCTCTTCCAGGCCCTTTTTCGTTTCGGCGACCAGGAAGTCGTCGATGGTCATGCCCGGCGGCGTCGGGAAGTCCGGCAACTGGGGCTTGCCCAGCGTGAGGGTGACGTTGCAGCGCTTGGCGATCTCGACCGAGTTGGCCAGCGCCCCCGGCAGGTCCTTGAAGAGTTCGGCCATCTCGGCCTGGGACTTGAAGCACATCTCTTCGTTGAAGCGGCGCACGCGCTTGGCGTTGGCCAGCATCTCGCCTTCGGCGATACAGGTACGCGCCTCGTGGGCGATGAATTCCTCCTTCCTGAGGAACTGCACCGGATGGGTCGCCACCACCGGCAGGCCCAGGCGCGAGGCCAGCGCCACCGAATGGCGCACCTGCTGCTCCTGGTTGGCCTGGCCGGCGCGCTGGATCTCGATGTAGAAGTGGCCCGGGAAGATGCGCGACCAGCGCTCGGCGGCCTTCTCGGCCTTCGCCAGGTCGCCGTTCTCGATGGCCTGGCCGATGTCGCCGAAGTGCGCACCCGAGAGCACGATCAGGGCGTTGGCCTGGTCGACGTCGGGCTCGAGCGTGGAGACGGAAGTGGCAAGCGCTTCGAGCCACTCGACGCGGATCTCGGCGCGGCCCTTGTACTGGTTGGTCAGCCAGGCTTTCGACAGCAGTTCGCACAGCTGCAGGTAGCCCGTGTGGTTCTTCGCCAGGATCAAGAGGCGATGCGGCTTGTCGCGGTTGTCGTCGTTGGTGATCCAGGCGTCGACGCCGACGATGGGCTTGATCCCCTTCCCGCGCGCCGCCTTGTAGAAGCGCACCATGCAGAACATGTTGGCCAGGTCGGTGACGGCCAGCGCCGGCTGCTGGTCCTTGGCGGCGGCGCCCACCAGTTCGTCGATGCGCACGAGGCCGTCGACGATGGAGTATTCGGAGTGGACGCGAAGGTGGGTGAAGATCGGGGAAGTCATCCCGTCATTTTACCGCGTCGCGAACCCGGCGGCACGATGCCCAACGCTTCCCGCGGCCTGCGTACGGGGAACGACAGTTGCATGAATACAACCATCAATACGCACGAGCACCGGCTGCTTGCATGTCCGGCAATCCCATGCGTGGCCAGAAGCCACATCCATTCACGACAGGGCAGGCATGCCCCTCGACGGGAGCCGGCTGGCGCCGCCAAACGAACAACAGCCCGGCAAGCCGGGCTGTCGAGCGCAACGCAATGGCGCTCAGGCGCGTTTGCGGCGGCTGGCCAGGCCCAGGCCGGCCATGGCCAGGCCCATCAGCGCCAGGCTGCCCGGTTCCGGCACCTGGCTGACACGGATGTCGTCCACGCGCAGGCTCACTTTGTTGTCGATGTTCACGGTGCGCAGGCCGATGCTGCCGACGGTCTTGATCTTGCTGGTGCCGCTGGCCTTCATGTCGGCGCCGGTCAGGCCGCGCATTTCGTCGGCGGTCGGGTTGAGCCAGGCGTCGAAGCGGTTGTAGTAGGCCGAACCGTCAGCCTTGTACAGGTGGCCGAACAGGCGGTAGGTGGTGTTGGCGTTCAGGTTGCTGCCCAGCAGGAAGGAACCATCGGTGCCGATCGTGCGCACGTACAGGTCATCGGTGCACTTGCCGTTGCCGCAATTGGCCTTCAGGCCGAAGCTCGGGCCGGTCGAATCGCCCAGCCACAGGCCCAGGAAGTCGTTGTCGCCAAGCGTGCCGCTGTACGAGAACGAGAAATCGATGAACACGTCGCCACTCTGGGCATTGCTCAGGTTCCAGTACGCTGCGCGGTCGGAATTGGTCTTGATGGTCAGCGCCTTGTCGACGACCAGCGGCTTGTTCTTGTCCTTGAGATCGGTGGCCCAGCCGGCCTTGAAGCCGGTGCTGGCGCCATCGAAGCTTTCCTGGGCAACGATGATGCCGGCATGTGCGTTGGCGCCGAAGGCGAGCAGGAGGGAGCTGGCAATGAGAGAAATTTTTTTCATAGTAGGAAGTAAGGGTGGAAAACGCATCTTTCCAGCAAGCACGAATCATGCCATAAAGAAAATTCTCAAACAAAACAAGTATTTACAAAAAGAACCTCCAAACGGCGCTTGCCTAGTGTAAAAAAATCCGACAGTTTCCGGCCCGGCGCCTGGTCGGTCCTTTTCCGATGAACGGCCTGCAGCCCCCCATGCGCAGGCAGGGCCTGCTGTGCCGCTGGCGGAGCTCGACGCCAGCGCCGGCTGCCGGTCCCTGGCGGCGGCGCTCACCAGGATGCGGTTGTCGACTTGTAATGCCGCTCCCTCATCCGGGCATGGTACGGGGGATATAATATTGCCTATCCAAGGATCTATTTTTAGCAGTCATGCAATTGAAAAAACAGCTGCGCCAGCTTGTTTCCGCCGCACTCAGGACGCCACGCGCCGCCGCAATCAAGGGGCTCAAGGACGGCCTGCGCCGCGCCAAGAGCAGCAATCTGGCGCGCAGGATCGTCTTGCCGGTACTGTACCGCTACCCGCAATTCTGGGGGATGCTGCGCCGCCTGGCGGAGGGCAAGCTGACCAGCCCCGCACTGTCGAATACCGTCCTTGCGCCGGACTGGTCAGGTCCCCTTCCGCTGGATTTCGCCCGCATGCCGGTGTCGGCACGCAAGGTGCTGCTCGATCTGGCGCGCCCGGACAGCGCCACGCCACATCGCTAAGCCGAGCGCATGCGCATCGCCATCGATCTTCGCGCCTGCCAGCAGGCAAACGGCAGCCTGGCCCGCGACAGCTTGGCAGCCGTCCGGGAAATGGCCGGCGCTCCCGGTCCGCACACGGTCTGGATTGCATTTAACAAGCAGTTCCCCGAAACGATCGAACACCTGCGGGCAGCGTTTGCAGGACTGTTGCCGCCGGAGCGCATCCTGACCTATGCGCTCCCGGCGCCCGACGGCACGGCCCGGGTGGAGCGCACGATTGATCTGATCAGGGAGAATTTCTTTGCCAACCTGGATGTCGACATCGTATTCACGCCGGGCTTGTCCTCGACTGCCAATACCGTCTGTCCCCCGCCTTCTCCTCACTTCCTGACTGCCGTCGGTGTTTCCTCCGACCCCGGATCGACGCACACGCAGCCGCCTGGCGCGCTCGTCGTCGAGATCGATGCCGACGCGGCCGCCGTCGCGCGCCGGGCTTTTGGAACGTTCGAGCTGGCGCTGCGCCAACGGCCGGCCCACCCCATGCCGCCGGCACGCCCGGCCCTCGCCTGGATTGCCGCGCAAGCGCCAGGCAGCACCAGCCTGCAAGTCCGGCTGCTCGCGGAACTGGCCCGGAGCTACTCCTTGTGCCTGGTCGTCCCGGCGCTCGGCCCGGCAGACGAAAGCCTCCCCTTCCCGCTGCGCAGCCTCGACTGGTTCGAGGAACACGCGAGCACATTCGACCGTATTGTCTATGCCATTGGCAATTCCCAACGGCATCGCTTCGTGCCCCCACTCCTGGCACGCCATCCGGGCATTGTCGTCCTCGAAGACTTCTTCCTTGGCGAACTGTTCGACGGCGCGGGCCAAGCACCAGCCTTGCGCATGGCCCTGTTCGAGTCGCATGGCTATACCGGACTGGCCGACGAGCCGGCCCTGGGCCTTGCCGGCATAGCCGGCAAGTATCCCCTGAATAAGCCTGTGCTCGACCTCGCCGTCGGGGTGATCGTCGACTCGGCGGACCTGATCACGCAAGCCGAAGCCTGGTACGGCCGCGGCATCGCCGAGCGCTGGCGCTGCATCCCGGCACGACAGGACAAGCATGCAGAACAGTCTTGCACCGCACGTTGCGCGTCCTACGTCGACGCCATCGAAGCCTTCACGCGCCACAGCCCGGCGGCTCACTACCGCGCGCTGCTGCAAGCACTGCGGTCGAACGATTGCCCGCGCGATGCGCGCCATCCCGAACTGCTGGCCGCTGCCATGTCGATCGCCGACAACCAGCCTGCCGTGCCGCCGCGCCAGTTGCTGGTGGACGTATCCGCAATCGTGCAACTGGATGCAAAAACCGGCATCTCGCGGGTAGTGCGCAGCATCCTCCTGGCCCTGATCACCGCGCCGCCGCCGGGCTATCGCGTGGAAGCCGTGTACGGCGACGGCGGCAACCGCCGCTACCGTTACGCCCGCAACTTCACGCTGGCCCTGATCGGCGCCGGGCAGATGGAATTGGAAGACGCGCCGATCGAACACCGCCCCGGCGACATCTTCCTCGGCCTCGACGTGGCTGCCAGCATCACGACGCAGAACGCGGCGCTGCTGACGGACATGCGCAATCACGGGGTCCAGGTATTTTTCGTGGTGTACGACATCCTTCCGCTGCAACTGCCGGACAAATTCGCTTACGGCACCGATGCCTATTTCCGGAAATACCTGGAAACGATCGCGCGCCATGCGGATGGTCTGCTGTGCAATACACGCGCCACCGCCGACATGCTCGCCGAATGGGTCATGGCGCACCCACCGGCGCGGTCCGCAGCGCTGCACATCGGCCACTTCCACCTGGGAGCCGACCTGGACGCCAGCGCCCCCAGTGCCGGCTTGCCGGCGAACGCTCAGGCCATCCTCCAAGCGACGACGCAACGGCCGACGCTGCTGATGGTAGGCACGCTGGAGCCACGCAAGGCCCAGGCCCAGGCGCTGGCGGCCCTGGAACTGCTGTGGTCCGAGGGCGCGGATGTCAACCTGGTCATTGTCGGCAAGCCTGGCTGGATGGTCGAACCGCTGATCAAGAAACTGAAGACGCATGCGCAACTGGATGCGCGCCTGTTCTGGCTTGACGAGGCGTCCGATGAGATGCTCGAGACGCTGTACCGGTCGTGCTCGGCCCTGCTCGCCCCCTCCCTCGGCGAGGGCTTCGGCCTGCCGCTGATCGAGGCAGCCCAGCACGGGTTGCCGGTCATCGCCCGCAGGCTTCGGGTATTCGAGGAGATCTGCAGGGAGCACGCGTCTTATTTCGAAGGCGAGACGCCACAGGAGCTGGCCGAGGCCCTGCGTGCGTGGCTGGCCCTGTTCGCCGCCGGCCAGGCCCCTGTATCGGCCGGGCTGCCGTGGCTCACCTGGTCCGAAAGCGCTCGCAAGCTGCTCGGTTGTGTGATTGACCAGCAGTGGGACCGCAGTTTGCCGGGCACGTCCAGCGGCTTATAATACTGCCTGTCCACGAATTCTCCCCTTAGCATCTATGCAAGCCACCACCGACCTGGCCAGCTCTACCGGCTCGCCCGACACGGGCCGCTACGTCAACATCGCGGCCTACAAATTCATTTCCTTCGACAACACCGAAGAGATGCGCCCGCAGTTCCAGGCCCTGTGCCAGGAGCTCAACCTGAAGGGCACGATCCTGCTGACGCCGGAAGGCATTAACATGTTCCTGTCCGGCCTGCCGGCCGACATCGAGCAGTACCTGGCATGGCTGCGCAAGGACCCGCGCTTTGCCGATATCGAAGTCAAGTACAGTTATTCGAACGAGCAATCGCACAAGCGCATGCTGGTGAAGATCAAGAAAGAGATCATCACCATGCGTATGCCGCTGATCAAGCCTGAGCTCGGCCGCGCGCCCTCGGTCGACGCGGCCACGCTCAAGCGCTGGCTCGACCAGGGCTTTGATGACAACGGCAAGCCGGTCGTGATGGTCGACACCCGCAACGACTTCGAAGTCGACGTCGGCACCTTCGACAACACGGTCGATTACCGCATCGCCAAGTTCACCGAGTTCCCGGAAGTGATCGCCGCGCACAAGGACGACTTCGCGGGCAAGACCGTGGTCACCTTCTGCACCGGCGGCATCCGCTGCGAAAAGGCGGCGATCCACATGCAGAACATCGGCTACGACAACGTCTACCAGCTCGAAGGCGGCATCCTGAAGTACTTCGAGGAAGTCGGCGGCGCCCACTACACCGGCGACTGCTTCGTGTTCGACTACCGTACCGCGCTCAACCCGAAGCTGGAGCCAACCGAGACCGTGCAGTGCTTCGCCTGCCGCGCGGTGGTCACGCCGCGCCAGCAGTTGTCGCCGGACTATGTGTACGGGGTGTCTTGCCCGCATTGCGCAGGCGCGGCCTGAGATCCCATGCGTCCAGCCCCCCACCTGCGCGAGCCCGCTCCGCCCCTGCATAGTGTGTTGCTGCGGCGAGCGATCGGCATAGTGGTCAACCTGCCCGCGCTCAGGCGGGTCGCACTGCGTGTGGCACTGCGCTACCCCGGACTGGTGCAGCGTTTCAAGCGCCATTTGAAGGATGTGATGCTGCCGGCCGGTCCCAGCCTGCCAGCCTTGACGGCGCCCGGCCCCTCAGGTCCGGCCACCCGGCTTGGGCCACCCTTCAAGGAGCTGATCCTCGACGAACTGCATCGCCTCGATGCGCCTTCCGGGGAAGGCAAAGCGTAGATGCGGCTGATTTTCGACCTGTTCCCGACCCAAAGCGAGTCACGTTATCGCGGAATTGGCCGCTTTACGCTGTCGCTGGCCAAGGCCATGGCGGCCCAGGCCGGCGGGCGTGACCTGCGCTTGCTTGCCAACGGCCTGTATCCGGATTCGGCAGAACAATTTCGCACCGAGTTTGCCGGCCTCGTGGCACCCGGTGCCTATGCCTGCTATACCCACCTGCCCCTGGACCCGCGTAATACCGACGATCTGCACCAGGAACAACTAGCCTCAGCCTTGGTCCATACAGCCTATCAGGCGATCGGTGCCGATGTAGTGCTGTGCGCCAGCCCGTTCGAAGGGTGGTGCGAACGCGGTGTCGTGCCCCAGGCCGCGGGCCGGCTCCCGGCAGGCCTGAAGGTGGCAGTGCTCCACGATCTCATTCCGTGGCTGTTCCCGGAACAGCATCTCGATCCGGTACCGGATTACAAGCAGTGGTACACGCGCCGGCTTGCCGCACTCGGGCAATACGATTTGCTGCTTGCAAATTCGGAGGCGACTCGCGCCGACGCGATACGACTGCTGGGCCTGACACCGGAACGGGTGGTCAACATTTTCGCCGCCGCCGATACGACTTTCCGCCAGCTGCCACCCGACGCGCTCTCAGCGACCGACCTCGACCGCTTCGGCATCGACCGTCCCTTCGTGCTTTATACAGGCAACAGCGACTACCGCAAGAACTTGGCAGGTATGCTCAGTGCGTTCGCCCGGCTGCCGCGCGCGGTGCGCGATACCCACCAGTTGGTGGTCAACCAGGTCGGTCATGTCGAGATGTTCATGCTGCAGGTTGCCGCCGCCGGACTGGCGCGCGACAGTGTCGTCGTCACCGGCCGCATTTCCGACGACGAGCTGCGAGCCCTGTACAATCGCTGCAAGGTCTTCGTTTTCCCGTCTCTGTACGAGGGCTTCGGCCTTCCGGTTCTCGAGGCGATGGCCTGCGGCGCCCCCGTCATTGCAGGCGACAATTCATCGATCCCCGAGGTGGTCGGCCGCTCCGACTCCCTGTTCGACGCCTCGTCGCCGGAAGATATCTCGGTCAAACTGCTGCGCACGCTGACCGACGATGCCTGGCGTGCCGAATTGTCCGCACATGGCCTGGCGCACGCTACCCGGTTTAGCTGGGACAAAACCGCCGCCGCCGCGTGGCAGGCAATCGACACGGCGCTGGCGGCACAGCGCGCGGCGCTGGCAAACCCGCTGCAGCACGGCGCACCACGCCTGCGTATTGCCGCTGTCGTTCCTCTGCCTGAGGGCCCGGCGCGGAAACGTGCGCTGCGGCTCGTGCACGCCCTGTCGCCCTATGCTGATGTTGCGCTGGTCGATGACACCGTCTTCCCCGACGCGGCACAGAAGACCTTGTCGCGCGGGGACCTGGCCCGGCAATGGAACCGCTTCGACACGATGCTCTACATTGCGCAGCACGACACCCTGGCGCCGGACCTGGTGACCCTGATCCGCAGCGCTCCCGGTGTGCTCCTGCTGCTCGGCGGCCTTGATACGGCGACATGCGCCGGCTTGCCGGGAAACGCTGCCGAAGCCAGCCAGCTGCTGCGCGACGAAGGCCTGCAAGGACTGGTTGCCCGGCATCGCAACGCGGCCAACCGGACCGGATCCGCGATGCCGCTCGGCCGCAGCCTGCTCGAAGCATTGCGCTGCCTGGTGCTCGAGGAGAAAGGAACGGCCACCCTGCTGCAACAGACCTGCGCGCCAGGTACCCTGCCGGCACTGGCGGTGCTTGGCGCCGCAGACGAGCAGGAAAGGGCGCGGCACCTGGCCGCTGCGCTGCGAATGGGCGCCGACAGGAGCTGGCGCGCGGCCGCGGCGCATGTCGCGGCCGCATGGCGTAGCGGGCGGTGCGACGAATCAGTGCTCGACGAGGCGGCGCAGTACGCGGAGCGCAACCTGCGCCTGAATCGTAGCGGCCGCATCCTAGTCGACGCCACCCGGCTCGGGCCGGGGGCCGGTGCCGAGCCTATCGCGTCCTCGCTGCGCGACCTGGTCCACGACATGTGCAATTGCGCGGAGGCGGCGACGCCGATCGAGCTCGTGCGGGTCGACGAAGGTAAGCTGTACAGGGCGAGCGCTGCCGCCAGCGCGCTGTTCGCGATCGACTCCGGCGCCTTCCCCGCCGAGCAGATCGATATCCAGCCCGGCGATGTCCTGTTCATGCCAGACGCGGACTGGGGAAGGCATCAGCTGTTCCTGCCTGTCTTCGAGGCGGTGCGCCAGTTCGGCGGCCGCATCGTCGCCAGCGCGCCGCCGCTTGCCGGGCCGGCAGGGACGGTGGCTGCCGGCAACACGGACGCGGACCGACTACACGAGGAATTCGCGGCGGCAGTGCGCCACAGCGACCTGCTGCTCTGCCTTTCGCAGGCCGAGGGCGCTGCAATCCAGCAACGCATCGCCGAACACAGGCTCGAACACGCTGCAGGGCTGCGGATCCTGCCCTGGCAGGGCAGCGCTGCGAGTGCGCTTGCGCTGCTGCGGGCGAGTTTCGACTGACGGCGCCTTGGCGCCAGCCAGCGGGATTTCCGTCCGGGCTCAACGGCTTATAATGGCGGCTGATCAGAATACGCTAGTTGGCAATCATGCAAACCACCCCACGCAGCGCGCCCATCGCCAGCACCGTCGCCCCGGGCACGGGCCGCTACGTCAACATCGCGGCCTACAAATTCATTTCCTTCGACAACACCGAAGAGATGCGCCCGCAGTTCCAGGCCCTGTGCCAGGAGCTCAACCTGAAGGGCACGATCCTGCTGACGCCGGAAGGCATTAACATGTTCCTGTCCGGCCTGCCGGCCGACATCGAGCAGTACCTGGCATGGCTGCGCAAGGACCCGCGCTTTGCCGATATCGAAGTCAAGTACAGTTATTCGAACGAGCAATCGCACAAGCGCATGCTGGTGAAGATCAAGAAAGAGATCATCACCATGCGTATGCCGCTGATCAAGCCTGAGCTCGGCCGCGCGCCCTCGGTCGACGCGGCCACGCTCAAGCGCTGGCTCGACCAGGGCTTTGATGACAACGGCAAGCCGGTCGTGATGGTCGACACCCGCAACGACTTCGAAGTCGACGTCGGCACCTTCGACAACACGGTCGATTACCGCATCGCCAAGTTCACCGAGTTCCCGGAAGTGATCGCCGCGCACAAGGACGACTTCGCGGGCAAGACCGTGGTCACGCCGCGCCAGCAACTCTCGCCGGACTACGTCTATGGGGTGTCGTGTCCGCACTGTGCGGGGAACGGGCCATGAGCGTCCTGGCCCTGCAACGCATTGCCGTCCGCATCCCTTGTGACAACGAAGCCCCGACGGTGCGCACCGATGCGTGAAGCTCCGCGCCAGTTCGCCAGCTTCGCGCTGGTCGGGGTCGCCGGGCTGGTGGTCGACATCGCCGTGCTGTACGCCTGCCTGTGGATCGGCCTGGGTTACTACTCCGGCCGCCTGTGCTCGTTCCTGGCCGCCGTCTGGGCCACCTGGGAACTCAACCGCAGGTACACCTTCGCCGGCGGCGAGTCCGCGACGGCCCGCCCACAATGGTGGCGTTACCTGCTGGCCATGCTCGGCGGCGGCATGGTCAATTACCTGGCCTACAGCGCGGTCGTATCGCTCGCACCCGGCCTGCCCTTCCTCCCGGGAGTAGCGGTGGCTGCCGGTTCGCTCGCCGGCATGCTCGTCAATTTTTCAAGCGCCAAATTCCTCGTATTCAAACAGTAATGATCGGGAATGGATGAAACCGGCCAAGCGCGCTTCGCGGCGGGCCACTCATCAATGTTGCATGTTATGATTGCAGCCTTTTCAACTGCGGCTCCTGGCCGGCATGGCAGCGATATCGTCGCTTCGCCAGCAGCGCCAGCTTCGACATCCCAGGTTTCTTCCTCATATGAATAACGCAGCGGGACACAGCTCGCCTTGCCGTCATGCGTAAGGGACTCGCCCACACCAACCGCATGGTCGTGGCGGCCTTGCGGCGCCTGGTGTCCGCCACGTCGCGCCAGCCCCAGCTCAAGCGTGCGGCACGCGTGCTGCTGGCACGCATTCCCGGCCTCCAACCGCGCCTGCGCGCTTTCCTGTATCGCAGTATGTGGACAAACCAGTCCGGTATGGCGCCGCCTGAGCCCATGATCGGCAACGAGGCGCCGGTCAGGACGGCGCGCATCTTCCGGGAGTTGAAACAGGCGCAACAGGCAAGGAAAGACCGGTGCGAATAGTCATCGACATGCAGGGTGCCCAGTCCGCAAGCCGCTCGCGTGAAATCGGACGCCGTTCGCTGGCTTTGGCGCTGGCCGTCGCACGCAATGCTGGCGACCACGAACTGTGGCTGGTCCTGAACGGCGCGCTCGGCGCCGCGATCGAGGAGATCCGCGAGGCCTTTGCCGGACTGGTTTCGCGCGAACGCGTCCGCGTGTTCGACATCCTCTGCCCTTGCGCCGAAAGCGACCCGCGCAACAGCCCCCGCGCCCGCGCCAGTGAACTGCTGCGCGAATATTTCATTGCCCAGATCCAGCCGGACGCCGTGCTCGTGACCAGCCTGTTCGAAGGTTACGCCGATGACGCGGTCGTATCGGTTGGCCGCTTCATGCCGGGCATCACGACCGCCGTCATCCTGCACGCCCCTGCTCCATTGCCCGGTCCTGGCGTCGCCCCCGGCACGGCAGTGCAACGCGAGTATGACGACAGGAAGATCGCGTCGCTGCGCGCAGCCGGATTGCTGCTGGCCACCTGCGACCACGCGCGCCAGCAGGCGCTCGATGCTCTCGGCCTGGCGCCGGAACAGGTCGTTACGATTGCCACGGCGGCCGACTCCGGCTGGGACCATAGCGCGCTGCGCGTCCTGGAGACACTCGAGCAGCGCCATTGCGCCCAGGATGCCATGCCGGCGCAGCACTTGCCTGACAAACCGCGGATCGCGTTCGTGTCGCCACTGCCGCCTGCGCGCACCGGGGTCGCCGATTATGCGGTCCGTGTACTGCCGACGCTGCTGCCTCGTTTCGAGATCGACCTGATCGTCGAACACAAATCCGTCAGCCTTCCTCCCGAGCTCGCCAAGCTCGCATGCCGCGATGTAGCCTGGCTGCGCAGCCATGCCGGCGACTACGACCATATCGTCTACCAGCTGGGCAACAACCCCCTCCACAGCTACATGCTGCCGCTGCTTGCAGAGCATCCCGGCGTCGTCGTGCTGCACGATTTTTACCTGAGCAGCACCCTCGCCTACGAACAGATGACCGGTGCCATGCCGGGCATCTGGACACACGCATTGTTTGCCTCGCACGGTTATCGCGCCTTGCAGATGAGCCCGACGACGGAAGGCTGGGAACAGGCGCAGCGCCGCTATCCGAGCAACCTCGATGTCCTGCAGGATGCCAGCCACGTGATCGTGCATTCGGCATTCACGCGTCAACTTGCCCGCGAGTGGTACGGCGCCGAGGCGGGGGAAGACTGGACCATCGTTCCGCTGCCGCGTGCCCTGCCCGCAGTGCACGACCGGTCCGCAGCGCGGGCCGCGCTCGGCATTGCCCCCGAGGCTTTCGTGGTGTGCAACTTCGGTTTCGTCGCGCCGACCAAGCATTGCCTCGAACTCGTGCAGGCCTGGGTCGCCGCCGGGCTGCACCGGGACTCCGCGTGCGAACTAGTCTTTGTCGGCGAGAACGACCGCCAGGATTATGGCGCGCAGCTGTCCGCGGCGATCCGTGAGGCCTACGCGGGCAACCGCATCCGGATCACCGGCTGGATCTCGGACGACGATTACCTGCTTTACCTGCAGGCGGCTGATGCCGGGGTCCAGCTGCGCACGGGTTCGCGCGGCGAGACTTCCGGTACCGCCCTCGATTGCCTGATCCATGGTCTGCCGACGATATTGAACGCTAACGGCTCGATGGCCGAGTTTCCGGGCGACGCCGTCTGCATGCTGCCGGACCGCTTCAGCATCGGCGACCTGGCCGGCGCGCTGGGCCTGCTGCGCAGCGATCCGGCGCAGCGGCGCAGGCTGGGCGAAGCGGCGCTCGCCTTCGTGGCGGAGAAAAACAGCCCGGAGCGTTGCGCGCAGCAGTACGAGCTGGCGCTGGAGCGCGCGGCCGCGCGCCGCCACTGCGGCCGCGCCGCACTGTACGAACGACTGCTCGACATACGGGAACTCGCATTCGACGACGCGGTGCTGCACCAATGCGCCCGCAGCATTGCGCGGGCGCGCGATCCGCTGGTGCCGCGCCAGCTGCTGGTCGACGTGACCGCCATTGCCCAGCACGATTTAAAGACGGGGATCGAGCGAGTCGTGCGCACCCAGTTGCGGGAACTCCTGCAGCTGGCCGACAGCGGCCTGCGCGTCGAACCAGTGTACTTCCAGCAGGAAGAGGGAGTGCTGCGTTGCCGTTACGCGCGCCGCTACGCCGCCCGCCTGCTCGGGATCGAGGGCGCGATGCCCGCAGGCGACGCCTTGGTCGACGTCCAAGCGGGTGACATCTACTACAGCGGCGACCACTCGCCGCACGTGACCATGACGGCGGCCCGGGAGGGCCTGTTCGCGAACTGGCGCATGCGCGGCGTCGAGATCAATTTCGTGCTTTACGACCTGCTGCCCGTGCTGCGCCCCGAGTTCTTTCCGCCGAACGCGGACCTCACCCACGGCGCCTGGCTTGCCTGCATCGCAGCCCAGGCGCACAGGGTGATTTGCATCTCGGCCGCCGTGGCGGACGAATTGCATGCATGGCTGGCCAGGACGAGGCCGGCGCAACGCATGCCGCACATCACCTCGCTTCACCTAGGGGCCGACATCGTCAGTACGACGCAAGCACCAGCCCGGCCAAGCGCACGCGCGGGCCAGGTCGCCGCCAGACCGAGTTTCCTCATGGTTGGCACGATCGAGCCGCGCAAGGGCCACCTACAGGCGCTAGACGCCTTCGACCAGCTGTGGGCGGCAGGGGTCGAGGTCAACCTGGTCGTGGTCGGCAACGAAGGCTGGAAGGGGCTGCCGGAAGCGGAAAGGCGCACCATTCCACGCATCGTGGAACGGCTGCGCACCCACCCCGAGCTCGGCCGCCGCCTGCTGTGGCTTACGGGCGTCGACGACGATGAGCTGGACCAGATCTACGGCGCCGCCAGCTGCCTGCTAGCGCCGAGCGAGGGCGAAGGTTTCGGCTTACCGCTCATCGAAGCGGCGCGCCATGGACTGCCGATACTGGCGCGCGAGCTGCCGGTGTTCCGCGAGGTCGGCGGCGATGGCGCCGAGTACTTCAGCGGGCTCGACGGCCCGACCCTGGCGCACGCGGTGCGCGACTGGCTCGCCCGCCAGGCAGCCGGCAGGCACGCCCCGGCCTCGTCGCTGCGATGGATGACCTGGCAAGAAAACGTCCGTCAACTGCTCACGATCCTGAAGACGCCGGCAAGGCGCACAGACATCCAATGAAAATACTCGTCAAGAAAATTGCCCGACACGCCGCCACCGTGCCCGGCCTCGGCCGCCTGGTCCAGATCGCGATCGCCATCGTCCGCCTGCCGGAGCTGCGCGTCGAAGTCGTCGGACTCGCGTCCGGCAGCTACCAGCAGGGCCCAAAGGGCCAGCCGGCCCTCTGGCGCGAAGTCAACGCGCTGCGCGAAAACACCTCGGGCGATGCCAACCTGGCACACTCGGTACCGGTTGCACTACGCAGGCTCACCCGCGAAGTGCATGCGCTGCGCCAGCGGCTCGATGAAACCGGCGTCGGAATGGAGGCAAGCCTGCCCCCGCACGGTGGCCAGGCTTCGAGGCTCGTCGTCGCGCCCGCGCACGCAAGCGCCGTGGGCCTCAAGCTGCATCTTGGCCATAACGGGCCCGCGCCGGCGGGCCATGTGAGCGCCAGCCTGGAAGACATCCCGGGCGCCGTGCCACTGGAGCCCGGCACCGCGGCGGAAATCCAGGTCGCCTACCTGTTCGAGACGTTTTCGCAGGCAGAGCTGCGTGAACACGTGCTGCCGCACCTGCGCGCCTGCCTGCAAACCGGTGGACGCCTGCGCGTACTATACGCCGACGCCGGCGCCGCACTTGCCGCCTATGCCCAAGGCGAGTGCGCCTACGACGAACTGCGCGAAGCGCTCTTCGGCGGCGCACAAGCCGACAGCCCGCTGCAGCTGAACATGCTGAGCCCGTCCAGCCTCGCCACGCTTCTGGGCGAGGCTGGATTCACAGTTTCGCATGCCGCGGACACCGGCATGCGCGACGGGCGACGCCATACCTTTGAGACCGTCGCCGAGAAGTCCTCATCTGATTCGTCCGTGCCCTGAGAGCCACCATGCCACCGAGCTTTTCGATCGTTATCAATACCCTGAACCGCGCAACGCTGCTCGCAAAAACGCTGGACAGCCTGCGCTGGCTGAAATACCGCGGCGCGTTCGAAGTTATCGTCGTCAACGGCCCATCCACCGACCACTCGCAGGAGGTGATCGAGTCCTGGCTGCCCGCGATCCGCGTGGCGCGCTGCGAGGTCGCGAATCTCTCCGTTTCGCGCAACATCGGTATCTGCATGGCACGCGGCGACATCGTCGCGTTCATCGACGACGACGCGATTCCCGAGCCGGAGTGGCTCGAGCAGCTCGCCCGTGCCTATGACCATCCATCGGTAGGAGCCGCCGGGGGACTGGTGTTCGACCAGACCGGTTATTCGTACCAGTACGAATACTCCACCGCGACGCGGCTGGCCAACGCCAACTGGCGCCTGATGCGCCCTGCCGACCACCTGGCCTATCCGGGTGCTTTCGAATTTCCCTACCTGCAAGGCACGAATACCTCGTTCCGGCGCAACGCCCTGCTCGAGGTGGGCGGCTTCGACGAGGAAATCGAGTACTACCTGGACGAGACCGAATTGTGCTGCCGACTGGCAGATGCCGGCTACCTGATCCGGCAATTGTCGAACGCGTACGTTCACCACAAGTTCGCACCGAGCAATATCCGTAACGAGCACAAGATCACGCGCTATCGCTACCCGGTCATCAAGAACAAACTATATTTCTCCCTCAAGCACGGACGCGAATACGTGCCGCTCGCTGATATCCTTGCCGACAACAAGCGTTTCGTCGAAGAGCAGACACGGGAAGTCGAAGGCCATATCGGCGCAGGCCGCCTGCCTGCCAGCGAGCGCGAGGCGCTCGCCGGACAGGTGCGCAGTGCGTGGGAGCGGGGGATGGCGCGTGGCTTGTCCGGCGCCTACGAATACATTACCCCCAAAAAGCAGCGGGCCTGGGCCGGCGATTTCCTCCCTTTCGACCGAGTGATCTCGGCGCAGGCACCGAAAGCCATCGTGTTCGTCGCGCGCAAACTGGCCGCCGCCCAAGAACAGCTGGGGCGCAGGCTGGCTGCGCAGGGCCATATCGTGTGCGTCATCACCGGCAGCCCGGATGTCAATCGCGTCGACCTCGAAGATGGAGTATGGGTGCACAGGATCGTGGCACAAGATGGACGGAATTGGGTCGGCGCGGTGCGCGACGAGCTACGCCGCATCGCCAGCCATCGACACATCGACGCCGTCGAAGCGATTGCCGACGGCGACAAGGCTGCCGTGCAGGACGACGGCTGGCCTGTGATGCCGAGTGTCGCAGCGGCGTTGGACGCAGCCGCCCCGTCCGCTGCGTGAGGGTTGTCCGGACGCGATGATCCGTTCGCTATGGCGACTGAGCGACTGCGTGCGCTGCCTGCCGCAACGCCTGGTACGCGCGCCTTTCTGCGCCCGCGAATGGCTGACTATATTATAATTAAGCAGTTTTGTTCGGCGTCCATACCAGTTAGTCCAGCCGTCTGGATCACGCTCGGCCAGTATTCCTTCACGTCTTGATTGCCGTTATATTCCGGCATCACCAGCTGGTCTGCAGTACTGCGCTTACGCCGTTTGCCGACTCGTTCCTGAGTGAATTTATGAAGGCGAGACCGCCTTGGCAGTACCTTTTATTTTCCAAAGTCGATTCAATGAAAGCATTCTTACGAAAAGTCGTCCGCATGATCGCTCGCTGGCCCTTCATTGGCCGGCTGGTCCGCATTATGGTGGCTGTCATCCGCCTTCCCGAGTTTCGTGAACAGGTCCAGAATGAGGTCGCTCCGTGGCGCCCGGCCAACGCTGGCGCTCATTTGAATCGGGATTTACTGGATCAATTCAAGACAGCCCAACTGCCGACCTTGCTGCAGGCGATCTCCGACCTCAATCATCGGCAACTGGCTGCGGAAAACGACTACGACAACCTGCGCAAATCGGCGCCAGTCGCCTTGCGCAAACTGGTGCGCGACGTGGCGGACTTGCGTAACCAGATCGGCCAGATCGCGCAACGGCTGGCGCCGCTGCCTGGGGACCTGGACAACCTGCGCAGCCGAACGGAAGAGCTGGCCGGCACCGCGGCGCGGGCCGGCAGCAAGGCCGACAGCGTCGGCGAATCGATTGCCTACGCCGTGCAGCGTATCGAATTCGTGCGCCGCGAGCTGATGTTCGAGCTGCGGTACGGGGCCGGGGCACAGGGCGAAGGCAAAGCGCTGACCGTAGCAAGCGAAATCCTGTCCCGGGAAAAGCTCGACGCCGCGCGCCGCGACAAGTTACGCCTGAATCTCGGATGCGGCCACATTACGCTCGACGGCTACATCAACGTCGACCGCCGTGCGCTGCCCGGCGTCGACATCGTCGCCGAAGTCGATTCGCTGCCGCTGGAACCGGGCGAAGCGGACGAGATCTTCTCGTCGCACCTGCTGGAGCACTTCCCCGAGGAACAGCTGCGCCGTGAATTACTGCCTTATTACAATTCGCTGCTGAAAGAGGGTGGCGTGTTTCGTGCAGTGGTTCCGGATGCACAGGCAATGATCGCGCATTACGCGCAAGGGGATTATCCCTATGAGGACCTGCGTGAAGTCCTGTATGGAGCACAGGATTATGACGGCGATTTCCACTTCAATATGTTCACACCGGATTCCATGAGCGCCCTGCTGCGCGAAGCGGGATTCAAGACGCCGAAGATCATTGAGAGCGGACGCAAGAACGGTCGCTGCTACGAGTTTGAAATTGTTGCTGAAAAACAGGTTGCCGCAGCCGCATCGAACTAACGATCTATTCACATGCCTCTTACCTTTTCAATCGTCATCAATACGCTTAACCGCGGCACGCTCCTTGCAAAAACCCTCGAAAGCTTTCGTTGGCTGAAATACGACGGCGAGTTCGAGGTCATTGTGGTGAATGGCCCGTCCACCGATCATTCGCAGGAAGTCATCGATAGCTGGTTGCCGCATATTCGCGCTGCGCGCTGCGATGTCGCCAACCTGTCCATTTCGCGCAATATCGGGATCTGCATGGCGCGCGGCGATGTGGTCGCGTTTATCGACGACGACGCCATTCCGGAACCCGAATGGCTGACGCAACTTGCGGCAGCGTATACCGATGAGGGCGTAGGCGGAGCCGGCGGCCTGGTATTCGACCAGAGCGGATACACCTACCAGTATGAATACTCGACCGCCAACCGGCTGGCCAACGCCAACTGGAAGCTGACGACGAGTGCGGAGCACCTGAGTTTTCCGCACTCCTTCGAATTCCCTTATCTCCAAGGGACCAATGCGTCCTTCCGGCGCACGGCCTTGCTGGAAGTGGGGGGCTTCGATGAAGAACTGGAGTATTACCTCGACGAGACCGAATTGTGCTGCCGCCTGGTCGACGCCGGCTACATCATCCGCCAGCTGGACGAGGCTTACGTTCACCATAAGTTCGCCCCAAGCAATATTCGCGACGAACACAAGATCACGCGCTATCGTTATCCAGTCATCAAGAACAAGCTGTACTTCTCCATCAAGCACGGCCGCCCTTACATGTCCCTGCCCGAGATTCTTGCAGACAACAAGGCGTTTTCCGACCAGCAAGCCGCTGACCTCGAGTTCCATATCGCCGGCGGCAGGCTGCCTGTCAGCGAGCGTGCGGTATTTGCCGACCAGAACGAACGGGCATGGGAACGCGGCTTGGCGCGCGGCCTGGCTGGCACCTACGAATACATCACCCCGGAAAAACAGGCAAAGTGGGATGGCAACTTCCTGCCGTTCAAATGCCTGAATTCGCATCCTGCGCCGCAGTCGATCGTGCTGGTCTCGCGTGACTTCCCGCCCAACCATGGCGGCGGGATCGCCACCTTCAACAAGGACCTTGCCGAGGCACTGGCCGAGCAAGGGCATATCGTCTGCGTCATCACGCAAAGTCCCGACATCAACCGGGTCGACCTAGAAAACGGTGTCTGGGTGCATCGCATGGCTATGCGCGACATGCCCATGCCCCCCGAGGCCAGCGCGCTGAAGGTGCCGCAGCACGTCTGGAACTGGTCGGCAATCGCGCTGGAAGAAGCCGCGCGCATCGCCACGCACCGCCCGATCGATGTCGTGGAAGCACCAATCTGGGATTGCGAAGGGATCGCGTTCCTGCTCAACGGTGCCTGGCCGCTGGTAACGAGCCTGCAGACGACCCTGCACTTCTGGCTTGAATCGCACCCGGAGTCGCGTGCCAATCAGGCCTGGATGAAATCCTTTGGCAACCCGATGCTAGCGCTCGAAAAAAAGGTAATGCAGGAAAGTAATGCAGTACGCTCGATCAGTGTTGCCATCGCACGCGATATTGAACAGGCTTATCAATTCCGTTTTGCGCCGGAACGCGTCGTGATTGCGCCCCTCGGCATGCCGGACACGCCGCCTGCCGACAGCACCGCCGTCCCAGTTCCGGACGGCAAGCCACTGGAAGTGCTGTTTGTCGGCAGGCTGGAACACCGCAAGGGAATCGATGTATTGCTGGCTGCGATCCCGGCGGTGCTGGCGCGCCATCCCGAGGTGCATTTCCGCATCATCGGTGACGATACCCTGCCCTCGGCCGATGGCCGCACCTACAAAGAACATTTCCTGAACAATCGCGCCAGCAAGGCGGTCGCCGACCGGATCCGCTTCGAAGGCAAGGTCGACCAGGCCACCCTGCTCGAGGCTTACCGCCGATGCGACCTGCTCGTGGCCCCGAGCCGATTCGAGTCCTTCGGCCTGATCTTCGTCGAGGCGATGCGCGCAGGCCGTCCGGTCATCGGGTGCGACGCCGGTGGCATGCCCGAAGTCGTTTCTCCTGAGAATGGCATACTCGTGCCGCCAGGTGACCAGCAGGCGCTCGAAAATGCCTTGCTGAAGCTGGTCGCATCGCCGAAGTTACGCAGCGCCATGGGAACGGCCGGACGGCGCCTGTACCTGGAGCGTTTCACCGCGCAGCACATGGCACATGTTTCAGCCGACGTGTATGCGGCTGCCAAAGCGACCCATGAGTGCGGCGCGTGAAGATTTCTTACGTAAACGGGATCTGCCTCAACAATGACGCGATTTCGAATTCGATACGAGACGAGGTCATCTGGCTGAGCGAAGCCCATGACGTGCGGCTCTACACGTATGCGTGCGACAACCCGGCCCTGCCCGCGCGGATCGTCACTGATGTGCGCGACATCGTTTTCGATCCCCATTTCCAGTCCAGCGACCTGGTCGTTTTCCATTTCGGCGTGTTTTACCCGCTGTTCGACCTGCTGCCGGTGGTCCCACGCAATGCCTTGCGCATGGTGGTGTTTCATAACATCACACCCAGGCAATTCGTGGCGTCAGCGGACCATTCATTGATCGACAAGTCCTTCGTGCAAATGTCGAATATGACGTTCGCAGACCATGTCGTGTGCGTCAGCCAAGTCAATCTCGACGTGCTGCGCCAGGCGGGCGTCCACGTCCCGGCCACCGTCCTGCCGCTGGCCCTGCATGCAAGGCCAGCGCTTCCGGAGGCCAAGCCCTCTTTCGAGGACGGCATCCTGCGTTTCGTCTTCGTGGGACGGTTCGTGCGTTCCAAAGGCCCGGCCGAACTGCTCGAGGCCCTGACACAGGTATTGGAAGCGCGCCCTGCCCTGCGTGCCCAGCTCGACCTGATCGGCAACCTGAGGTTTTCCGACCAGACAGTGCTCGCGGAAATGAACACGCTCATCGAATGCCTGCACACACAATTCGGGGCACGCGTGCAGGTCAACCTGCATGGTAGCGCGCCCGAGCAGCTCAAGACCGATTGCTTGGCGCAGGCCGATATCTTCGTCCTCCCCAGTTACCACGAAGGTTTCTGCGTGCCGATCCTCGAAGCGCTGGCGTCGGGATGCCGCGTCATCGCCTACGACAATTCGAACATTCCCCATATTTCAGGCGGCCTGGCAACGCTCGTTCCTTCCGGCGACAAGCACCAGCTCGCGACGGCGATGGGAGAGGTCGCCGATACCTGTGCAGCGTCGGCCTGGCGCGCCGGCGACAGCGACAGCTACGCCACTTTTGCCGGACGGGCCGCGGCCTACGTAGCACAATTCAATCCACATTCAACCAAACAACGGTTTCTTCGTCTAATCGGGCGCCTGATGCCGGCCATCCCGCGGAGCCGTTAATATGCGCCATCGTCATCACCAGAACCTGTGGGCGCAGCTGCGCTTAGCATGGATGCTTGCCAAGCGCGACCTGCAAAATCGCTACGCCAGCTCGTACGCGGGCGTCGCCTGGAATATCGGCGTGCCCCTGCTGTATTCGGGAATCAACGTCCTCGTGTTTTCGATCCTGATGTCGGGGAAAATGGGGAAAGCATATGGCGACATTCCCTTCGCCATGTTTTATTTCGTGCCGCTGTCGCTGTGGACGCTCTTTGCCGACGTCGTTGGACGCGCACCGACAATCCTGCGCGAATATTCCTACCTGATCAACAAGATTGCATTCCCGGCCTGGGTACTTCCTTTGGTACCGCTTGCTTCGGCACTACTGAGCCAGGCGATCATTCTCCTGCTGACCATCGGACTGGCCGTTCACCTAGGCGTGACGATCGCATCGAGCGCCTGGCTGTACATCGTGATCTGGGCCGTCGCAGTCATCATTACGCTTGGAATCGCCTACGCCGTCGCAAGTTTGTCCGTGTATGTGCCGGACATGGCCCAGGCAGTTCCTGTCGGCATTACCATCCTGTTCTGGCTGACCCCGATCCTGTATCCCGCGACCCTTGTGCAGGAAAAAGGGGCGCTCTGGATGCGCAACATCATCATGGATTTCAATCCCTTCTACTACGTGGTGGACATGTCCCGCCATGCGGTCTTTGGCAGTGCGCCCGTGGAGGCGCAAAGCCTGGCGGGCGTGACGCTCGTGGCGCTGCTTATCCTGGCAGCCGGGGTCGCGCTGTTCCGCAAACTGCAGCCCGGATTCGCGGACGTCATCTGAAAATCGAACGCTCCATGAGTAATTTAGATAAACAATTCGCCATTCGCCTAGACAATGTCAGCAAGGTGTATCACACCTACGAATCGCCGAGGCACCGCCTGCTCGAGCTCGTTTCGGGCGGACGCAAGCAATATGCGCGTGAAACGCGCGCCCTAAACCAGGTCTCGTTTTCCATGGAGCCGGGCGCGCGCCTGGGTATTGTCGGCGAAAACGGCAGCGGCAAAAGCACGTTGCTGAAAGTGCTTGCCGGCGTCCTGACACCCTCCTCGGGTAAGGTCGCCGTCAACGGCCGCGTGTCGGCGCTGCTCGAACTGGGCGCGGGCTTCAATCCGGAAATCGCCGGCCGCGAGAACATTCGCCAGTTCTGTATGCTGCACGGCATGGAGAAGGAAGAAGTCGAGATGGCGCTGCCAGAAATCATCCAGTTCAGCGAACTGCGCGACGCAATCGACCATCCCGTCAAAACCTACAGCAGCGGGATGGCCGTCCGGCTCGGCTTTGCCTGCGCCGTCTACGTTCAGCCCGACATCCTGATCGTTGACGAAGCCTTGAGTGTGGGCGACGCCTATTTCCAGAACAAGTGCCTGCACAAGATTAAGTCCATGCTCGACCAGGGGACCTCGTTCATTTATGTGACCCATGCCGCCGACGCGATCCGTTCACTGTGCAACGAAGGCCTGTGGCTGGAGAATGGAAAGGTGCGCGTTGCCGGCTCGGCCAGCCAAGTTGGCGCAGCCTACCAGAGCCACATATTCGGGCGCATGGTCAGGGGCGGCCTGACGTCCCCCGATGTGACGGCCCCGGCCGCAACGAACCAGGCCGAGGACGGCACAGCCGCGACCACCGGCAGCATCGACCGCCCCATGCTCGACGAAGCACGCCGGCTGGCTTTTGCCGAGCGCGTAGCACCATTGCGCAGCGGCAGCGGTGAAATCCTCATCGAGGACATCAATGTCATCGATCATCGCGGCACTGATACCGACTCGGTCGATCTCGACGAGCAGCTCAAGATCCGCGTACTGTACCGGGTACATTCGGCGCCGCCGCCGAAAGCGGTATTGAACGTATCCATCACGGACAATTCCGGCCGCCAGATCCTGCACCTGAATCCGATGTTCGCGGGCCTGTACGCCTCCGACGCCACGCCGAACGTGCTGCAGATGATCGAATTCACCTTCAAGAATCCGCTTTGCCCGGGTGAATACGGTGTCACCGCAGGCATCGCCACGCTGTACAACAATCCGCAGAATCATGGCCAGACGCTGGTCGACCAGGTGGTCGATTTTTGCCCGGGCGCCTGCCGCTTCGCTGTCCGCTTCCCCGACTATCCGGTCGAGCGCGATCTATGGGGCATCGTTCACGTCGACTACGAAGCATTTGCGTACTCGATCGACTGAGCTTGTCCGTTCGCGCATCCATCATCCGACTTCGTTCTGTACATCATGATGACCTACCTGATCGCCCTTATTTGCGTACTTGGCATTTCCGCCGGACAAATTCTGTTCAAGCTGAGCGCAAACGCCCTGCATCGCAGCGGAAGCTTCTTCGATCCGCGTACCGCCATGATCCTGTTCGCGGCCTTGGCCCTGTACGGCATCACGACGATCGGCTGGGTCTGGGTCTTGCAGAAAGCAGAGCTGGGCCGCGTCTATCCCTTGATGGCGCTGGCCTTCATCCTGGTTCCACTGGCCAGTTATTTCATCTTTGGCGAGCGCTTCCAGCCTCAGTATTTTTTCGGTGTAACGCTTATTTTTGTCGGCATCGTGCTTGCCGTCCGGGCTTGATTACATGGAATTGTTTCAATCCAGGCCGAACAAACCGGCCCTGTTCATTGCGTGCGCAGCCAGCATCCTGATCGCAGTACTTGCAGCAGGCGGGCCGTTTTTCGACATTACACGCAGCGCCACATCGCGGCCGGTCACCCTGGCCTACTCTCCGGGAGGGGGGCACATCATCACCTCCGTGGGAACACTCGACAAGGACGCGCATGCCTTCAAAACGACAAACACACCGGGCGCACTCGTGTACGGGCCTTACATCACCCTGCCCCCCGGCCACTATATCGTGTCATGGACGGGCACGGCAGGCGTCGGGGCCAAACCGAAGTTCGAAATATTCTCGACTAAACATGGAACGGTCGCTTCCGGCACCGCACCCGTCGCGGCCTCGGTCGTATCGGGTCTCTTGCAGCGCGTCGAATTCGACACGGCGATGCCCCTGAACGAGGTCGAGCTGCGCGTCGTGGTCAATCGTGACGACGAGCTGTCGATCGACGGCGTCACCCTGCAAATCCAGGCGGCTAAAGGGGCTGGTCATGAATAATCCAATCCTGGCGCCAGCCTCGCGCGACCGCGAACTGCACTTGGTATTCGTGTTCCTGTGTTTTGTACTCCTGTACTTCACTTGGTTCCCGGGTGTCTTCACCCAGGATGAGCTGGACATTTTCAACCAGTCCATGGGTGCCCCCCGCCATGACGGGCATTCCCCCTTGATGGTGCGTTTCTGGAGCTTGACCGGCCGTATCTTCCCCGGACCGGCGCTCCCTTATTCCATCGGCCTGGCTGCCGTCCTGTACTTCAGCCTCTGCCTGTTCAAGAAAATATCGCTGACGCGCGCCGGAAGTGCCATCGCCTTGTTCGTACTGATTGCGCTGCCTCCGGTCTTCGTGACCCTGGGCCTGGTCACCAAGGACCTGTTCTTCGTTGCCGCAATGCTGGCTGTATTCGTCGCGTTGGCGAACCACGTTGGTCAGGCCAAGCGCAAGACCCTGCTAGTGACCGCATTGGCAATGCAGCTGGCCGTCCTGATCCGGGTTGATGCCATATTCGCCCTCTTTCCTTTGCTCGTGTATCTATCCTGGCGCGAGTTGACCGCCGTGCGGCGCGCTTCATTCGCCATCAACGCCGCAGCACTTGTGGCCGGGGCGATGCTCGTCCTGTGTTTCATGGGCATATCCCGCTTTGCCAACACCTACGTGTTCAAAGTCTCGCCGTATCACGCTGAGCAGGTCACCATGCTGTTCGACCTGAGCGCCATGTCTGTCGATACCGATATGATGTTGCTGCCTGCGTCCAGGCTCGGCGGCGGTTATCCCTTGCCTGTCCTGCGTGCGCGTTTCAACCCGGCCATCGCCGACGGGCTGATCTGGAGTACTGATGCGAATCATCTGGTCTATCATCCTGGTGCCAACCATGCCGAACTCGCAGCAGCTTGGCTTGGCGGGATCCGCAACTATCCGCTGTCGTATCTGAAATTCCGCGCGGAATACATGGCGAAATTCATCGGGCTGCGCAACGACGCCCCTCGCCTGCGCGGCCATTTTTTTGCCGACGAGTCGATGGTGGGCGACGGCAGCCTGGGCTGGCGCAAGACCCATTCGCCCTTGCAACAGTTTTACTACCAGCTATCTGAAACGGACATCGGAAAATATTTGTTCATGCCGTGGCTGTGGCTCGTAACGGGCCTTCTCGTCCTGTTTGGCTTTGCTGCAGGCTGGCTGCGCGCCCATGGCACGCGCGTGGAACGCATCGTGCCCCAACTGCTTGTCATCAGCGCGCTCTCCTATACCTTCCTGATGTCGGCCATTTCGACCGCCGCCATGGGCCGCTACCACGCCTGGCCCCGAATGGCCATCGGGCTCGCACTGCTTGCCGCCTTGTCCCAGCTGGTTCCCGCATTCAAGGCAAGGCTCATGCACGCGCGCCAGGCCCGTCGCCAGCGGTAGCAACACCGCTCACTCAAGTGCATATCGCAACGGGTTTCGGATCTCATCACGCTGGCACTCCTGTTGGCGCGAAGGCAACAGCGACATCACAGGCTGATCGAACCACTTTATAATGGTAAGCTTATTCACGTCAGCAAAATTTATGTCGACTAACAACAGCAACACGCAACCTGATCCCGCAGTTGTCAACTCGTTGTGGGTGGTGATTCCGGCTTATAACGAAGGTCCGGTTATTCAGCACGTGATTGCGGAGGTACGTCGCTTTTATGACCATGTAGCACTGGTCGACGACGGATCGTCCGACGACACTGCGAACTGCGCCAGGACGGCCGGGGCGGTGGTCGTTCGCCACCCGATCAATCTGGGCCAGGGTGCGGCTTTGCAGACCGGCATTGAATTTGCCTTGCGCCAGGGTGCGAAATTCATCGTGACTTTCGACGCCGACGGCCAGCACGAAATACGGGATGTCCTGCCCATGGTTCACCTTCTGCAGAAGGAAAAACTGGATGTGGTGCTGGGAAGCCGGTTTATCGGTAAGGTATCCGGCATGACCTTTGGCCGGCGCATGCTGCTCGGCGCAGCGATCCTGTTTACCCGTCTGACCACCGGCCTGCAATTGACCGATGCGCATAATGGTTTGCGCGTCTTTTCCGGTGCTGGTGCACGCAAAATCCGTCTTTTTCATAACCGGATGGCGCATGCCTCCGAAATCCTGGAACAAATCGCCCAGCGTAAGCTGGCTTTTCGCGAATTCGGCAATACCGTGCGTTACACGGACTATTCGCGCGCAAAAGGACAAAAGGCGTCGAACGCTATTAACATCGTTATCGATCTCGTACTGCAAAGGCTCAGCAAATGATCGCTCAATTCCTGTTCACGTTGGCGCTGGGAGGCGCCTGGTTGTATGTCCACGGGCAAACCCGACTCTCGGGGGCGGTCAGGCTGGCACTGTACGGGGTGATCTTTGCGGGGATGTTCTTCGTCTGGCTCCCTGACGAGTCCACGCATATTGCCAACATCCTTGGCATCGGCCGCGGTGCCGACATGATTTACTACATTTGGATGATCATTTCGCTCGCTGTAGTAATCAATATCCACTTGAAACTGCGCCAAAACCTGAACTTGGTGACGGAGCTCGCGCGCAGCATCGCCATTGCGGACGCAAGCCGCGAGCTCGCCAAGTCGGACAAGGAATAATTGTCGCCGCAGGGCGCCGGAGACGGGCCCTTAGCGACTTTCATGACGCGTCGGCGCTAGCGGCCAAACCAGCAATGCCCCAGCCGACCGTAGTGCTTCGAATCGTCCAGCCTGCTTTTCATTGAAGCGGCAGGCCGGATCGGCAAACCACCGGCATGCCGCTTGCGGCCTGACGGTGCTTCGGCTTTTATTCCAGCCGGAGCGACTTGAATGCAACTCCCAGCGCCCTGCCATCGTTGTCATTGGGCTGGTGTGCGTCCGGCAAATCGATCTCGATGACATTTTCTCCGCTGCGCAGCATGCCTGGCTTCAAGGGGAACGTCACTAGTCCTTCGCTGGTGATTTGGCGCGTGCCGAGCTCGTTCCCATTCAGCCGCCAGCCCGTGCGCTGCGTACCGTGCGGCATCAGGCTCAGCACAAGGCGCGTTGGTGCGTGCGCCACCGTATCGGAATCCAGCCTGAAGACAAGCCTGGCGCGCTTGCCGTCGTTCCACCGATACGCCTCCTCCGGCCCTGACCACTTGTCAAAGCCGATGGCGGCATCTTTATGAGCATATTCCTGGCCGAGTTGCATGGCCGAGAGTCTCGCACGCTCCTTGACCGTCAAATCGGTGCTTTTGAGGATGTAGTAATCCCGGTAATCCGCACTGACGTTTGGATGCGTCATGAGATAAAAGACAAAAAGATAAAACACGACCAGAGAAATGATCGCGCTCCTGATCATGATGGTCATGTGAGCAGTCCCTTACCCGAAAACCAGGAAAAATAGCTGAAAGTCAGTCCAAGCGTCGATGTGGCGATGAACATGATCCACATGATTCGCCTGGTAAGCAGAAGAGCGACCGCGAGCAGGATCGGCGCCTGCCACCAAATATAGCGGGGCATCGACCAGATGGCGGTCGAAAGAGGTATCAGGGTGCAGCCGAGGGTAAAGAGCGCCAGCTCGATATTCCGCTTCCAGGCAAAATACACCGGAACGAGCAAGGCCAGCGCCGACATGACGGCAAAGTACTTCTCTACCGGGCTGCTCTTGAAAGCAGCATACAAGTACACAAACGGATTGCCAGGTGATCGTCCCCAAGCCCGTTGGATGTGCGAAAACGCGAGTGCGTCGCCAGTGTGGTAGTACAGGAAGGTCATGAAGAGCACCAACCCGAGCGGGATCAGCAGCAGGCCAAGCAGCGCACGCTCATATTCCCTTGCGCCGCGTGGCCGCTCGCGCCAGAGCGTATAAAGATAGGAGGCGATAGTGACGACACCGACGACGCGCGACGCCGTCAGGAACGCACCGGCCACACCGGCGGCAAGCACATTCCCGTGCTTGAGCAAATAGAAAAATACGCAGGTGAGCAGCAGGAACAGCGGCTCGGTATAGCCTACATTCCCGTAGATGGAATACGGATTGAATGCGATGACACTAGCCGGAATGAGCGGGTCAAGTCCTGGACGATACGCTTTCGCAAACTTCAGGAAAGCAAAAATCGACAGCAGGAAAAACACTTTGGAGGTGATGACGAGCGAGGTCCCCGGGGTCGAACCGAGCAGGAATCCAAGGGCGCGCGCGACCATGGGCAATACCGGGAAAAACGCCCAATTGGCCGCGTCGCCTTTTTCGTGGCCATGCGGCTCGAGATCATAGCCCCACTCCACAATCCCCTTGTACCATCCGCAATCCCAGTTGCACTGGTAGTCGTAACCGAGGCGAAACAGGTTAATGGCCAGGACTTCGAAAATCTGATTGGCGATGAAGAACGCGGCTGCAATGAGTATTAACGATTCGTTTCTGCTGACCCAGCCGATGCTGTGAATCCTGCCAATCATACCGGTTTTTCCATGAAGAAAGTTAATCGAACTATCAAGTCGTCTGCCTGCTCGTCCGTATCGGTCCGCTGCAGTGCAGCAGGCAAACCGATGGCGTCCGTGCGTCTGATTGGCTGAAACGCAACCTGAGCGGGAGGATGATCGAGACTTGGCCGTCGCAAGCGGCACTGCAGCCCCTTGAGAATGTCTTCTTCACGCCGCAAGCCTAATGGGCGACCTTGACGGTGATCCCGGGGACTATGAACGGAGGTCGGAGTGGCGGGATGGGGCCCGAATCCGAGCTGCGTGCAGCACGACTTCCGGTAAACAAACAGGCGGTCGCCAGCCGACACCAACCATCCAGACGAATTTCGAACGCGCTGCGATTATGCCGCAATTCTTACCCTTGGCACAACTAATCCCAATGCGGCTATGCCCGCTGGTATCTGCGGCTGTCGTTTTTGCATTGGCACAATTGTGCAAGGCAGTCCGACTAATAATCCGCGCTGCCTACCACGGAAGCGGCAGCGGATGGCCGTTCGTGTTGCTCGATCTACACTATAATGCGCCGTCTTTCGCTGGATTCGAACTATCCTCGCACCGCAGCCGGCATCGCCGCGATACGCGTCAGCAACGGTTCGCTCCGTCCTCGCCGAAAGATCGTCATGTTGAAAACAATCCGGGCTGAGGGTGTGGACGCACCCTGGGAATAACTCAATGAGGTTTACGAATGCATGTTGCAATTGAAGTACGGTCAGCGCGCCAATTTTTGCCAGTCTTCCTCCCTTCCGACGACGGGACAGCTGACCGGATGCGTGGCATGCGCATGGACCGGATGGGAGGTGCGGCATGACGACGGCTACCACACGCGTGACCAAGGCCGTGTTCCCGGTTGCAGGGCTGGGAACGCGTTTCTTACCGGCCACCAAAGCCTCACCGAAAGAGATGCTTGCTGTTGTCGACAAGCCCCTGATCCAGTACGCGGTTGAAGAAGCCTATGCGGCGGGCATTCGCGAAATGATCTTCGTGACCGGCCGTAACAAGCGCGCTATCGAGGACCATTTCGACACCGCCTACGAACTCGAAGCCGAACTGGCCGCCGCCGGGAAGAACGCCCTGATCGCGGCGGTCGAGGCGATCAAACCGGAAGACATGCAATGCGTCTACGTGCGCCAGCCGAAGGCGCTGGGCCTGGGCCACGCGGTCCTATGCGCCGAACACCTGGTGCGCGGGGAACCGTTCGCGGTACTGCTGGCGGACGACCTCATGATCGGCGAGGTGCCGGTGATGAAGCAAATGGTGGACCTGTTCGCGCGGCGCCAGTGCAGCATCCTTGCTGTTCAGGACGTTCCGCGCGAGCATACCGGGCGCTACGGCATCGTGCGCGGCGAGCGCATTGCCGCCGACCTCGTCACTGTCGAGGGACTGGTCGAAAAACCGGACCCGCGCGATGCGCCAGGAACGCTGGCGGTCGCGGGCCGCTACATTTTGACCTCGTCCGTATTCGACCGCATCCGCGGCCAGGCACGTGGTGCCGGCGGCGAAATCCAGCTCACCGACGGCATTGCAGCGCTGCTCGAATCCGAGCAGGTCCTCGCCTATTGCTATCAGGGGCGACGCTACGATTGCGGCAGCAAACTTGGCCTGCTCCAGGCGAGCGTCGACCTCGGCACAACGCACTCCGAACTCGGCGCCGAATTCTCGGCCTGGCTGAGCCAGCGCAAGACGGCCGCAACCTGATATTCCTGCCGCCATGGCGCCCTGCCATGGCGGACATTCATCGCAGGCAATCCCTCCGTCCGTACAGCCGCGCACAGCCAGCCAGCCGAGCGTGCTAAGCCGCCTCTATCGCCTTACCGGGCGGACGACTCATTCGCATCAGGCTCAACTCAGCCGGAGCCCCCCACATGCAGCGCCCAACTTCGAGGATTCCGGAAGAACCTGTCTGCGCTCCCTTCGCGCTGGCGCGGGCGTGCTTCGCCCGTTATCAAAGGCTGGCTCGACGAAACGGGCGACCTCATTGAGCAGGCACAGTGCACGCCTCACTAGTCGGAAGCGATTCCCACCGTTTCCACAAGCTGTGCGCCAGCGCGTCTGGCGTGAAGTGTGACAGGACGCTGTATGCGTTCAGCTAGGGGCGCAGAGCGACTGTGTTCCACTCTCCGCCATCGGCCACCTACGCTCAGGCACCGGATGGGCGATACCGGCGGAGCCAGACATCTGTTCGTCAGCGGCCGGGCAGTGGGAGGGTTCGTACGCGTTCAGGAAATACAAGGGTCGGCGTTTGGTTTCATTGAACATGCGACCGATGTATTCGCCCAGCACTCCGATGAAAGCTAGCTGGGCACCGCCCAGGAAGGTGATCACGACCATCATGGACGGATAACCCGCCACGTGGTCCCCGTGTAACAGTGTCTTGTAGACGACATACATGCCGTAGAAGAAGGACACCAGGGAGGTAAAAATGCCAAGGTAAGTTGCCAATTTCAGCGGTGCGATCGTGAACGAAGTGAACCCTTCGATCGCGAAATTCCACAACTTCCAGTAGTTGAATTTGGTCTTGCCAGCGAAGCGAGGATCGCGACGGTACGGAATGGCAGTCTGCGGAAAGCCGATAAATGCAAACAAACCCTTCATGAAGCGGTGCTGCTCACGCAGCGTATTGAGGGCCAGCACGGCACGGCGGCTGAGCAGGCGGTAATCGCCCGTATCCTTCGGAATTTTAACCCGGCTCACGCGCTGAATCAGGCGATAGAACAGATAAGATGTGGTCTTCTTGATGCCCGACTCGCCATCCCGCACGGTGCGCTGCGCATACACCATATCGAAACCGGCCTTCCACTTCTCTACCATGGCCGGGATCAGTTCCGGCGGATCCTGCAGGTCGGCGTCGATGACGACCACGGCATCGCCTCGCGCCAGGTCGAAACCTGCCGTCATAGCCGCTTCCTTGCCAAAATTGCGGCTCAGGTCGACTACCGTCACCCCGGGCCAAGTGTCGCGCAGTCCCCGGATCACCTCCAGGGTGTTATCGGTGCTGCCATCGTTGACATAGATGATTTCGCTAGGCATACCTAGCGGCGCAAGAACACTGGCCAGGCGCCGGTGGAACTCTGGCAGGACCTCGTGCTCGTTATAGGCGGGCACGATGACCGACAGAAGCGGCACTTGTGACGTTGTGGGAGCGGGAAGTTGATCCATTTTGTCTTTCGTTGAATGCTCAGATTTTACTCAATATATGGTTGAGAAGGAATACGATAGTAGTCGCAATCAGTTGCGCCGCCAAGTAGTGAGGCGTAGCAAGTCAATGCCTGCAGCGGCGATTGGGTGTTCCACTCTACGTGACGCCGCGCGCTGTCATATGCTGCAGTTTTGTGAGCTACCCCAAGAGACATCGGCAGCGTCCGGCTGACTTCCGGCACGGCTGGGATACAATGGGCCCGCCGATGCATGAACTGGAAATGTGTGAAACTCGCGCTCGTCTATTCCCTCCTTGCAGCCATTGCGACACTCGCCAATATCGGCGCCCAGGACGTCGTGATCCGGCTGTATAACGGCATCGGCGCCGTCACCCTGTCGATGATCGTCGGCACCGGCGTCGGGCTCATCATCAAGTACGACCTCGACAAACGCTACATTTTCCGCTTTCGTGCGCGCGATGCCGCCCACGACGGCAAGACCTTCTTCCTCTACACCGTGATGGGATTGGCGACAACGGCCATTTTCTGGGGTTTTGAACTGGGATTCGACTACCTCTTTGCGACCAAGCAGATGCGCCACCTGGGCGGCGTACTCGGCCTGGGAATCGGCTACCTCGTCAAATACAATCTCGACAAGCACTACGTCTTCCGCATGCATACTGCATGAACTTCGCGCACGTAGTCAGCGCCACAGACAGGAACAGCAATGGATAACAACAAGCGAATCGTTATCATCGGCGCCACTTCGTCCATCGCCGAGCACTGCGCACGGCTGTGGGTGCAGGAAGGTGCGGTCGATCTGGTCCTCGTGGCACGCGACCGGATCCGGGCTGAACGCGTCGCCGCCGACCTGCGGGTACGCGGTCCGCAGGCACGGGTGGAGGTGGTCACCTCCGGCTTCCTTGACGCGGCCGAGATCGAGAACACGTCAGGCGCGGTCTGGGCCGGCGGCGTCGACCTGGTGCTGGTGGCGCACGGCATGCTGCCGGACCAGGCCGGGTGCGAGCAGGACCTGAACGCATGCCGTGCAGCGCTCGATGTAAACGCGATTTCGCCGGTCCTGTTCGCCGAAGCATTTGCTCGCCGCATGGACATGCAAGATCGCGGCACCGTCGCCGTGATCGGTTCGGTCGCGGGCGACCGCGGCCGCAAATCGAACTACGTCTACGGTGCCGCCAAGGGCCTGATCGATCGCTACCTGCAGGGACTGCGCCACCGTTTTGCCGGTAGCGGCGTGAAGATCGCCGTGATCAAGCCGGGCCCGACCGACACGCCGATGACGGCGCACCTGAAAGGGAGTGCCAAGCTCGCATCGGTGGAGGCCGTTGCCCGCGATATCGTGGATGCGCTCGCGCGCGGCAAGGAGGTCATCTACGTTCCGGGAAAATGGCGCATGATTATGCTGGTCATCCGCCACCTGCCCGGCTTCGTGTTCAACAAAATGAACATTTGACCGCCGTGCATTGAAACAGCGAATCGCCCTGCAGACAGATGGAGCGATGAATTACTTCAACAGCAAATGGCCTACTGAAAATTTATTGTCGCCACTCGTCGCCGTCACGCGAATCTTGCTTGCGCCGACAATCTGCTTGTCCAGCGTCAGCTGGTATCTTGCCATGCCGGGCTCGGGCTCCGGTCCGACACTGGCCACTTCCTGCCACCCGGAACTGGTCAGGGCCTCGATCCGGTATACATCGTTGTGATCGGCAGAGAGATCGATGTGCTCGAACGATTGCGGGCCGGCCAGCGGTATTTCGAGGATGTGCGTGAACTGCACATTTCCCGGCGCATCCCAGGCGCCGCCATCGACCGGCCTGGACAGGCGCGCAGCGCTCGCGGTCACCTTGCCCGAGGAAGGGTAAACCACGTTGCGGCGATACATGTCCCAATCCGGACGCGGCACCTTTCCGAGGTTGAAACGCAGGATCTGCCGCAAGCGCTCCGGCTCATTCAGAGGTCCGCGGGTAATGGTCCTGATCACTTCGTAATAATTACGTGTGGCTGCGTCCAGCAGTAGGTTCTTGCCGGTAGCAACGCTATCCTGGTAGTTGGTCGGGAGCTGGCGGATGAAATGACCAATGCGCCAGCCGGGATCCTCTCGTGCTGGCAGCCGTGCCAGCAAGGGATCGGCCAATGCGCAGTTGTCGATGTAGTGCACGCTTGGGCCATTGCGAATCCCCGCATAACCCAGGCCGCCACAGGTCACTTCGGCCTTGCGTTCTCCGATGACCCAGCTGGGTGGATCGAAGGTGCCGCGCGCTGCCGTCAGCAGGCCGAAACGCTGGAAATAATATCCCCGCTCGTCAGCGATACCATTGGGACGGATGACCTCGTCGTCGTAGTTCGCATCGCTCAGCAAGGTTCCTTTTATGCCGACCAGGCCGATGACGAGGACACCCGTCCAGAGAGCCCGTGCCTGCCCCCGCTGCAGCGTGGAGCGGCTGACGATGATCGCGGCAGCCAACAACGGCGCGGTGAAAAAGCGCCCTTCCATGAAGTCGCCGCCAATGCTCAGGATGTAGCCGATATACAGCCATATACCGATCGCAATACTCCTGCTCAGGGGCGTGGCGAACATGCCGATCACGCCCCCGGCGACGACGAAGCCGACGGTGACAGGATCGCGGCCGATACTGTGCAGTACGTAGCGCGCCCCCTGCAACAAACGCTCGCCCAAGGCGATTCCGGTGCCCAGCTTGGCGTAGGCGGTGTTTGGAAACGGAAAACCATAGTAATACGTAGAGAACAGTGTCCACCCGACCACCGGGAGCGCGCCGAGGGCGACGGCGCGCAGGAGCAGCGCGATGTTTTTTTTGCCGCCACGCAGGGCAACGAGCACGGCGACAGGAAACATCAGCGCCAGCAGATCGGGCCGGTTCAGGTAAATCAATGAACACGACAGGAAAAACAGGACGAGGTCCCGGAAGGCTCCTCGTTCGATCGCCTGGATGGCCAGCAATATCGAGACAAGGATGAGCAAATGCGACAGGGGGTTTTCAAGGCCGGACGTGGCGAAGTCGACATAGGCCTTCGACAGCACCAGCACGGTGCCGGCAATCAGCGCGCCGCTTGCGTTGGTCGCTACCTTCGTCAGCAACAACCAGAAGGCGAACAGCGACACGCAGATCGACAGCAGGAAGGTTGCAGCGAACACGTTCGACACAAGCAGCGACACGCCCGATATGAGGAAGAACCACAACGGATGCGTGTAGGCCTGTACCCGCTCGTCCACATTGAAGACCGGCCCGTATCCGTTCAGGAAATTCAGCACCGTCCTGAGAGTGATGGCCGCGTCATCACTGATCCATGCCGTGCGCATGACTTCCAACAAGAATATGGATGCCAACAACAGGGCAGCCGGGCACTGGTTTCGCTCGATGTGCATTTCCCCCCCTGGTTTCCATATCAGCTTGAACTGGAGCGCCGCGAGTTCCTGGTCAGGAACCCATCAACCTCCGGGACAGTGCCGAACTGATACCCGGGTCGCGATAGGCACTGAACTCATGCAGGCGCGGATAGCCGGCCTCGAACAGGTCGCGCGGCATGCGTGCATCCTTCGCCATGTAGATCCGTCCGCCGGCCTCGCGCACGATTGCATCGAGCCGATTGAACAGGCTGTGGGTGCGCGCACCGTGATTCGGAAAATCGAGCGCCAGCGTGACCCCTGGCTGGGCAAAGCTGAGCATGCCTGGTGCTTCACGGTCGCCGAAGGTCTTGAGCACGGCCAGGAAGGACCCGTCACCGCTACGCGCGATCTCGGACAGCATGGCCTGGAGGGCGTCCCTGCCAACGGCGCGTGGCACCACGCTCTGGTACTGATAAAAACCTTTCGGGCCGTACATGCGGTTCCACTCGTGCAACTTATCGAGCGGATAGAAAAAGCTTTCGTAATGGGCAAGCGCCCTGCCCGCGCGCTGTTTGTGCAGCTGGAAGTATGCGGAATTGAACAGACGCAGGGACAGCCTGTTGACGAGTGAAACCGGAGGCGTGAAAGGCAGGGTGCGCTCGCGTGCTTTCGGCACCGGTCGGGCATCTACCGCCGCGGGATTGGCACGCATAAACAAGCCGCGGCTGCTGGCCGAGAGGCAGTCGACCCATGAGACTGTATATTCCCACTCCGCCTCGGAGGTATCGGCCAGGTCGAAAAACTCGTCCAGGTTCGCATACGGAATTGTTTCGGTGTCCAGCCATGCACCGGCCACTGGCCGCAACTGGAGCTCGGCACGGGTGATGACGCCAGTCAGGCCAATCCCGCCCACGGTGGCCGCGAACCACTCCGGAGCCACGCCAGGTCCGCATTCGATCACGCTGCCGTCGGTGCGCACCAGGGTCAGGCGCAGGACATGGTCGCCGAACGACCCGACAGCATGGTGGTTCTTGCCGTGCACATCGTTGGCGATGGCGCCGCCCACGGTCACCATCTGGGTGCCGGGCGTTACCGGCAGCATCCAGCCGCGCCGGACTGCCATGCGCTGAATGTCGCGCAGCCGCGTCCCGACGTCGCACACCAGGCGGCCGCTTGCCGCGTCGAAGCTGATAAACCGGTCCAGGGACGTGGACTGCCACAGCACCCCGCCCGGGTTCAGGCACACGTCGCCGTAGCTACGGCCCAGGCCACGCGGCAGTCCGCGTTGCCCTGTGCGCAACTGGACGGCCACGGGCGAAGAATCGGAGAGGATGTGCAGCTCATGCTGTTCCCAGTTCAACCGGCCCCAGGACGATACTGCTACCATGGCGCGCCAACCGCCCCGGCCGCCAGCACGGCGCCGAATACCAGTCCCGCCCCCAGGCTGGCGCGGTCCTTCACCGCGAACACCAATGGGTCGTCGTGCATGCGACCGCGATGGGCCTGGATCCAGATCCAGCTCACCCAGAACAGGATGACCGGAACCGCGCCCCAGACGATCTGGGGCTGGCGATACAGTGCCAGCACGGCAGCGCTGTTCAGGTACAGGGACAACACGACCACCGCGGCATAGCCGGCCGTAATGCCGAGGATCTGGACAAGCGGGGCGTCGCTGGTCAGGTAAGCGCGGCCATGGGCTTTATGCTTGCCGCTCAAGATCTGCACCTGCAGTTCCGCATAGCGTTTCACGAACGCGAGAGATAGAAACAGGAAGGCCGAGAACGCCAGCAGCCAGAACGAGAGCGCGATGCCTGCGGCGGCTGCGCCGGCGACAATCCGCAAAGTGTACAGCATTGCCAGTGTCAGGCAATCGACCAGGACCAGGCGCTTGAGCCACCAGGAATAGGTGCAGGTCACCGCGAAATAAAAGAGCAGCCAGGGCAGGAAACCGCCGCCGACGCGGGCACCCAACAGCAGGCTGACGAGCAGTAACACGGGCGCCAGTACCACTCCCATCCACGTGGGCACCAGGCCCGAAGCGAAAGGACGGGCGCGCTTGCGCGGGTGCAGGCGGTCGCTCTCGAGGTCGAGCAGGTCATTGGCGATATAGACCGCCGATGCGCACAAACTGAACGAAATGAACGCCAGCACCATCGTCAGCCAAGGCTCGATGCTGGAAAATGCATGGGCTGCTACCAGTGGAATGAAAAGCAGCAGGTTCTTCATCCACTGGTGCATGCGCAAGGTACGCGCCAATGCCTTGAGGCCGGGCTTCTTGCCCGGGAACACCTGCTCCACCTCACACAGCTCGCCTGCCTTGCGTGTGACGGAATCGGAAGCATTGACCACGATAGCGCGCCGTGCACGTTCCCATACTTCAAGGTCGGCGCTCGAATTGCCTGCGTAGTCGAAGCCGCGCTCACCGTAGCGACGCTCGAGTGCGGCTGCTTTGCGGCGTCCGGCAAGGTTGACTTCGCCATTGCTCGCCAATACTTCGTCGAACACGCCGAGGTGTGCAGCGATGGTATTGGCGATCGTTGCATCCGAAGCGGTACATAAGACCAGCCTGCGTCCGGCCTGCCGCTGCTGTTCCAGCCAGCCGAGAAGTTCCTGGTTGTATGGCAGGCACGCGGGATTGAAGCTCGTATGGCCGGCAAGTTTACACTTGAGAACGGCCTTGCCACTCATCAGCCAGCCTGGCATGCGCAGGACGCTCAGGGGTTTATCCCGCAACATCGACAGGGCGGACTCATGCAGCATGTCCGTATGGATGAGCGTGCCATCTAGGTCGACAACGATAGGAGGTAAAATTTTATCGCTCCCAACATGAAACCTGGACCCGACCGCTTGGCAAGCCGAGCTGCCACAGATAAACCTGCGCTGGACAAAGCCGCAACCTGCAAAAATGATAGCGTTGCCCCTGAGTGAGCTCGATAGGCGCGGAGTCTCGGCATGTTATAGATCAAACAGCCGATTGCAGAGTCTGATGATCCCCCTGCCCGACGGCCGCTTGCGTGAAGCCGCGCACAGTTCGGACTGTGCGTTTGCGCGAAGATGGAAACATCATCGTGCTGCCCGCCTCCCTGCGCGGCAGCTGCGCGGAAAAGGAATCTCATGGCAACTGGCTCATTCCCTGAAGAGAGCACAGACAAGTCCCTCGACCTCCAAGGCCACGGGCAAAGCGTCGGCGTGCCTGCTTCGGGCGAGCTCGAAGGCAACTCCTTCAACCCGCTCGGCAATCCCGGCGTGCGTCACTGGCAAGCCGGCTACATCGGCAAGGAAGGGCTGGAGGACCGCGGCAACATTTTCTTCGCCGCCGTCGAAATGACGCGCATGCCGATGCTGGTGACCGATCCGCGCCAGCCCGACAACCCGATCGTCTTCGTCAACCGCGCCTTCCTCGACCTCACCCTGTACGACGAGCAGGACATCATCGGCCGCAACTGCCGCATCCTGCAGGGGCCGCAAACCGATCCGGCCACCGTCGCCGAGATCCGCAAGGCCGTCGCCGAACAGCGCGCCATCGCCCTCGACATCCTGAACTACAAGGCCGACGGCACGCCGTTCTGGAATGCGCTCTACGTCGGGCCGATCTTCGACCACGACGGCCAATTGCTGTACTTTTTCGCCTCGCAGATGGACGTGACCGAGCGCCGCGCGAGCGAGCAGTCCTCGCTGCAGGCGCAGAAGATGGAGGCGATCGGCCAGTTGACGGCGGGGATGGCGCACGATTTCAACAACCTGCTGCAGGTCATCAACGGCAACCTGGAACTGGCCCTGCTCGGCCTCGGCGGCAACGCCAGTGCGAGCGAGCCGATCCGCCGCGCCCAGCGCGCCGCCATGAAGGCTGGCAGCCTCACCCAGCAACTGCTGACCTTTGCGCGCAAGCAGCGCCTCGAGCCGCGCCGCGTCAACCTGAACGCGCTGCTGGTCGAGTTCTCGGAACTGCTGGTGCGTACCCTGGGCGACCGGGTCGAGCTGCACCTCGACCTGAAGCCCGGCCTGCCCTACTGCACGCTCGATCCCACCCACCTGGAGATGGCGTTGCTCAACGTCCTGATCAATGCGCGCGACGCCATGCCCGAGGGCGGCCAGGTCAAGGTCGGCACCTCGCTGCTGCGCGGCGATGCCGCCAGCCACGTGGTCATCTGCGTGATCGACCAGGGCGAAGGCATGACGCCGGAGGTGATGCGGCGCGCGACCGAGCCCTTCTTCACTACCAAGGGCCCGGGTACCGGCCTGGGCCTGGCGATGGTGCACGGTTTCGTCCAGCAGTCGCGCGGCCGGCTCGAGCTCGACAGCGCACCCGGCAAGGGCACGACCGTGCGCATGCTCTTCCCGGTGGCCGACGGCGCCGCCGAGACACCGGACCCGGCCGAGGCACCGGCAGCCACGCTGGACGAAGAAACGGGCAAGCCGCGTATTCTCGTGGTCGAGGACAACGAGGACGTGCGCGAACTGGCGGAAAGCATGCTCGGGGCAGCCGGCTATGCCGTGGTCTCCGCGCCGAGTGGCGAGCGGGCGCTGGAACTGCTGGACGGGGAACACAGGATCGACCTGCTGTTCACCGATGTGATCATGCCGGGCGGTATGAACGGCTTGCAGCTGGCGGAGCGGGTACGCGAGCGGCGCCCTGAGACGCCCATCCTCATCACCACCGGCTACATGGAAGAACTGCCCTCGCCCACGGGACGCACCCAGCCGCTCGATGTGCTCAGCAAGCCTTACCGGCAGGAAGAACTGCTGTCGCGCGTGCGGGCGATCCTGCCGGCGGCGTCGTGAATCTGACCTGGCGCCGGCGCATGCGGCTTGGCTGCGTTGTTCTCGACCTGCGGGTCATGGTGGGCACGGGGCGCCACCCTACGAGCGGCTGCGCTTCAACTCATACCCGTAGGGTGGGCCGGGCCGCGCAGGACCCTGTGCCCACCTTGCTTGATGGCTTACGCCTGGGTCTTGGGCATGCCGCCGAGCAGGAAAGCCACCTTCTGCTTGGGCTTGGCCGGCGCGTTCGGCGCGGCCTGGGCGCTGTCGCGGCTCGGCGCGTTCGACGGTTCGTAAGGTTTCAGGAACCAGGGATCGACCTTTTCGCGGCGCGGCAGCGCGCCGGCGCCGTAGCTGCGCGGGGGACGTTCGCTGCGCACCGGTTCGGCCTCGCGGCGGGTGCGGCGTTCGCCACGCTCGGCACGTTCGCCTTCGCGGTCGCGCTCGCGGCTGCGTGCGCGCGGCGTGAAGCCGGCCAGTTCGCCGCGGGTGATGGTCTGCTTGATCAGCTTCTCGATGTCGGCCAGCAGGCGCTCGTCCTTCTCGGAATACACCGAGAGCGCGTCGCCCGAGGCGCCGGCGCGGCCGGTACGGCCGATGCGGTGCACGTAGTCCTCGGCGTTGTACGGCAGGTCGAAGTTGATCACGCACGGCAGGTCGGAGATGTCGAGGCCGCGCGCGGCGACGTCGGTCGCGACCAACACCTCGATCTCGCCCTTCTTGAAGGCGTCGAGGGCGGCCATGCGTTCCTGCTGGGTTTTATCGCCGTGGATGGCCGAGGCCTTGATGCCGCACTGTTCGAGGTGGCGCGACAGGCGCGAGGCGCCGATCTTGGTGTTCGAGAACACGATCACCTGCTTCAGCTCGCGCTGGCGGATCAGGTATTCGACGACGTCGCGCTTCTGTTCCTCGTCGACCTTGTAGACGACCTGGGTGACCTTCTCGGCGGTGGCGTTGCTGCGCGCCACTTCGATCAGCACCGGCTGGTCGAGGAAGCTGTTGGCCAGCTTCTTGATCTCCGGCGAAAAGGTGGCGGAGAACATCAGGTTCTGGCGCTTCTTCGGCAGCAAGTTGATGATGCGCTGCAGGTCGGGCAGGAAGCCCATGTCGAGCATGCGGTCGGCTTCGTCCATGACCAGCATCTGCACCTGCGCCAGGCTGATGTTCTTCTGTTCGACGTGGTCGAGCAGGCGGCCCGGGGTGGCGATCACGATCTCCACGCCTTTACGCAGGGTCTCGGTCTGCGGCTTCATGTCCATGCCGCCGAACACGACGGTCGAACGCAGGTGGGTGTGCTGGGCGTAGGCCTTGACGTTGTCGGCCACCTGCACCGCCAGTTCGCGGGTCGGGCACAGGACCAGGGCACGTACCGGATGGCGCGCCGGCGACATGCTGCTGTTGGCGTGCGCCATCAGGAGCTGGATGATCGGCAGCGAGAAGCCGGCGGTCTTGCCGGTGCCGGTCTGGGCGGCGCCCATGACGTCGCGGCCCTGCAGCACGACCGGGATGGCCTGGGCCTGGATCGGGGTCGGATGGACGTAGCCCTGGTCGGCGAGGGCCCGCTGGATCTCCGGCGCCAGGCCGAAGTCGGCAAAGCGCACGCCCGGTGCTGCTGTCGCGGCAACTGCCCCGGCCTCGTTGTTCATCGGTGTTTCAGACATTATTCTTTCCAGGCATTAAATCGTTCCGCTCTACGGCCGCTTCGCTTCGGCACCTCGGTCGCAGGGTCGGCGCGCAGAACTCTGGATGGGCGGGCTTGCCGCCGACTGGTGCGCGGCCCGGGGCCGGCTCGGTAGGCACGTTGCGCCGGTAAAACGAAGGCGCGGACGTAGAGACACTATGTAGCGCCCTCAAGGTTACCTCAAATCCACGGGAGTGTATATGGAATCGTGCGCGCGCCCGGCCGTCCGGATTGCCCTTTTTGCAAATCCGGCTTTACCCGGCTTTACATCCGCCGCCCTGCATTTCCGGCTCGATCCAACCGTAAATAGCCTGACTACATCACGGTAAAGGAAAGAACATGGTTTCAGGTATCGGTGGCTCGAACGCGGCGCTGTCGCTGCTGGCACGTGTCGAGGGCCGCAAGACCGGGGAGGCGCAACAGGCGACCGGTACGACGCAGGCAAGCGCCCAGGCCGGAACAGCCGGGCTCACTTCGAGCGAGCAGGCAGAGGGCAGCGACGCGGCCGTGACCCGCAGCGCCCAGTCGGCTGCGGTCGATCGCCTGGGCGCGCAGCTCGATGCGCAGGCCGATGCGACGCGTATGGGGACGGTGTCGGGCGAAGCCGACGCGACCGAATCGGCCGAGGCAAACGCAGCGCCGGCAGCGTCCGGCGATACGGCAGCCGCGTCGAGCGCGGCAGCCGGCGCGGCCGGCGGCGCGGGCATGGGCGGCGCCACGGCAAGCAGCAGCGCGAGCGAATCGGCCGACTACATCGCCGAAGCGGACACGAATAACGACCGCAAGGTGAGCGAGCAGGAACGCATTGCCTACGAGAAGAAGCAGGCGCAACAGGCCGAGAAATCGACGCAGGAAGCGCAGGAGGCCGAGCCGGTGCAGCGCTCGCGGGAGCAGGAAGTGCGGCAGGCGTATACGACGCCGCAGGCGGCGCAGGCCGGCCTCGACGTTACTGCCTGAGCGCCGCCCGCGCATTCAACCACGCATGCAACGCGACAGGCGCGCGCACGATGGTCGAATTGCATGAACCGTAGGGTGGGCGCCCCCGTGCCCACCTGTTCATAGGTTTGCAAACCCGGCGGGCACGGGGCGCCCACTCTACGGTACTGTACGGTTTTTTGTAGGGTCGACGGTTAGCTTTGGAATGTACTGGCACCCGGCCTCGCCGCCGTCCACGCCTTCAGCGCCAGCCACGCGCCTGCGCTGCGCGCTCGGCCGCGGAACTGAGCGGGGTGCCTTCGATGCGCTGGTCGATGACGTCGAGCACCGCCGGCGGCAGCACCGTCCCGTCCATCCAGGCGGCGCCCGCCGGCCCCTGGGCCAGGACCGGGATCTTCCACTGCCCGCCCTCGCGGCAGGCCAGGCCGGCGGTGGTGTCCATCACGAAGCTACGGCAATAGGCGCCGTTCTTGGCCAGGAAGCTGATGCCGATGCGCACGCGCCCCGACGGGCCGGGACTGGCCAGTTGCCCGGTCAGCGCCGCAGCCAGGTTGCCTTGCGCCACCAACGCCCCGCCCGCCCCGCTCAGCGAGGCCAGCTCGGCTTCGTCCTGCATCACGTGCCAGCCGCCGGCACCTGCCAGCGCGCCGACAAGCAAGGCAGCGGCAACGGCGCCCCAGTGGCGCCGCGTCCATTGCGGTGCAGGGGGTGGCGGCGGGGTCAGGGGGCCCAGGCGGGCGGCGCGGATGGTGTCGAGCTGGACTACCTTGGCGCTGCCCTGGCAACCCTGGGCGTGGGCATGGCTGCCGCTGTCGCGCCCGCCGGCGACGACGCCGTAGACGCGGCTGCGCCGCGCCCGGTGCTGGGCGACACGCGCGGCAATGGCCGGATCGGCCCGGATCGCGCGTTCGACGGCGGCGCGTGCCGGCTCGGCCAGCTCGCCGTTGACGAATGCAATCAGGAGTTCGTCCGAGAATTTCATCGCAGCGCTAGGAAGTAATCAGGCCATGTTCGTCCAGCACGTCGTGCAGCAGCTCGAGGCGGATGACCGGGTTGTCGAGCATGAGCATGTTTTGCTTCTGCGAATTGGGCAGCGGCAGCAGCTCGCACCAGCGGTTCGCGACCCAGCCGCAATCGTCGAGCCGGAACGGCGGCTGCACCGGCCAGCGTTCCTGCGGCACGTCGTGCAGCGAAGTCAGCACCCGGTCGAGCGCGTCAGCCGCGCCCTGCAGCTCGGACGGGATGCGCACCGCATGGTCGCCCTCTACCAGTTCGACCTCCGCCATCCACAATCCGTTCAATTTTTGCTGCGAGGACTTCACTTCGAAGCGGGCGCCGCCGCGGCAGACGACCTGCAGCAGCCCCGGCGTGGTGGCGGCGGTATCGCACACGGTGGCAAGCGTGCCGCCTTCGACGAAACGCTCAGGCCGGCCGCCGCGCTGGCGCACTTCATGCCCCTGGGTCAGCAGGACGACACCGAAGGGTGCGTCCTCGGTCAGGCAGCGGCTGACCATGTCGAGGTAGCGCGCCTCGAACACCTGCAGCGGCAGCACACCATCCGGGAACAGCACGGTGCTGAGCGGGAACAATGGAAGGGAAATCGTCGCCATGCCCCATCATGACAGAATCACCCGCCTGACGGCAGCACGATTGCCGACGCCGGCGCCGGTCTAACCGGGCATAGGGCGCCTGACCAAGCCTTCAGGGCAAGGCGTAGCGCCGCGACGGCGGACCGCGAAGACAGTACAACTGTACGGCGAGACGATGCAACGCAGCCATGGAGGTCTGTCAGGCGCCCTCAATCCCGCGGTGCGACCAGCGGCAGGTGACGCAGCCTGTCGACCAGCGCGCCCAGGCGCCAGCGCAGGCGGTCCCAGCCGGGATCGGGCAAGGGCACCACGCGCACCAGCAGTTCGCCGCCGGCAACGGCCGGGCAGGCATACCGGTAGTCGCCAGGATGCTCGAACGGCAGCCGGAATTCCTGCCCCGGACGCAACTGCAGCGGCCCGAACACGTGGCCGACGCGGTCGCGGTTACGCAGCAGCAGCACGTCCTGCACGCCGAGCGTCAGTTGCAGCGCGCGCGGCAGCGGAACGCGCCGCGCGTCCGGCGCCGGATCGAGCGCATGCGGCGGAATCTCGAACACGCGTTCGTGGCTGGGATAGCGCAGCGGCGCAAGCGCTCCCCACAGCAGCGCCAGCAGCGCGGCGGCGGCGATCAGCCACAGCGGCGAGTAGCGGCGAAAGGCGGGATGCATGGGTTCTTCCAACGGCGTAAGGATGGCAGGGCGGTCGATTTTATAACGGGAGTATTGATTCTTGTAAAATCACGGTGTTGGCGGGCAAACGCTCGCCGCCCTCTTGTGCGCCTCGGCGACGATGAGATGCGTATGCTTGCGGCATCGAGAGGCCACCCTTTTTCCATTTCGTCCAGGCGGACGCACGGCAAGCGACTACATGCAGCGTTCAGACCCAGACCAGATCAGTCCCACTCCCCGCGCCACGGCGCGGCGGGAATGGGGCCCCCTGATGCTGGCCGCCCTGGTGCTCGGGATCTCGCTGCTGGTCACCTGGGCCGCCTGGAGCGGCGCGAAGCGAAACGCAGCCGCCGCCCTCGCGGCCCAGTTCGACTATCGCGCGCGCGAACTTGCCACCAGCACGGTGCGCCGCATGGCCGTCTACGAGCAGGTGCTGCGCGGCCTGCGCGGCTTCGTACGCGGCAGCGTCGACGTCGACCGCCGCGCGTTCGCCGAGTATTTCCGCATCCAGAACCTGCAGGAACACTTTCCTGGCATCGAGGCGCTCGCCATCGCCAGCATCGTCCCGCCCGAGCGGATCGCCGCCCACGAGGCCGCGGTACGCGCCCGCGGCTTTCCGGGCTATGCCGTGCATCCCAGGGGCGAGCGTCCGATCGTGACCTCGATCACCCACATCGAGCCGTTCACGGGACGCAACCTGCGCGCCTTCGGCTACGACATGTACAGCGAGCCGGTGCGGCAAAGCGCCATGGCCGCCGCCCGCGACAGCGGCACGGCGGCCCTGTCGGGCAAGGTGGTGCTGGTGCAGGAAGGCAGCAACCCCCAGCCCGGTTTCCTGATGTACCTGCCGGTCTACCACGCGGGCATGCCGGCCGCGACCCTCGAGCAGCGCCGCGCCGCCATCGTCGGCTGGGTCTACGCCCCCTTCCGCATGAACGACCTGATGCGCGGTGTCGGCGGCGCCCACGCCGCCGACCTCGAGGTGACGATCTACGACGGCGCGCGCCCCGATCCCGAAGCCCTGCTGTTCCGCTCGCAGCCAACAGCGGCGTGGCGCAGCCCGCTGTTGCGGCGCACGCTTGCAGCGACAGTCTCGGGGCGGCCATGGACGCTCGAGATCGCCTCGTCGCCCTCCTTCGAGGCCCAGCTCGACGCCAGCCGTCCGCGCGTGATCGCCGGCACCGGCATCGGCCTGGGTTTCCTGCTGGCGCTGGTGGTGTGGCTGCTGGCCAGCGAGCGGCGCCGCGCGCTGCAGCTGGCGGGCGCCATGACGCTCGAGCTGCGCCAGTCCTACGAGCGCATCGCGGCCGAACGCGCACGCATGAACGTCATCCTGCAAAGCGCCCACGATGCCTTCGTCGCGGTCGACGCCGCCGGGCGCATCACCGACTGGAACGCCCAGGCGGCCAGCCTGTTCGGCTGGAGCGCGCAGGAAGCGCTGGGACGCGACGCCGGCACGCTGCTGCTGGCGCCCGAGCAGCGGCTGCCGGGCGCCCAGGGTTTCGCGGCCTTCCGCACCCGGGACGGTGAAGCCATCGTACCGGGCCAGCCGGCCGAGCTGAGCGTCGTGGGGCGCGACGGGCAGGCCCTGCCGGTCGAGATCGTGGTGGCCCTGCTGCCGGCCGAGGTCGGCCATGGCGCCAGCGCCTTCGTCCGCGACCTGCGCCCGCGCAAGCAGCTGGAGGAACGCGAACGCCTGCGCCAGCAGCGCCTCGACGAGGTGCGCACAGCGCTGGCACGCTCGCAGAAACTGGAGGCGGTCGGCAAGCTGACCGGCGGCGTGGTCCATGACTTCAACAACATCCTGCACATCGTCAGCGCCAACGTCCAGCTGATACTCAAGTCCGGGAAGAATACCGAGAAGCGCCTGCACGGCATCCTCGACGCCGTCGAACGCGGTTCGAAGCTGGCTTCGCAACTGCTCGCCTTTGCGCGGCGCCAGCCGCTGCACCCGAGCGTGGTCAACGTCGTGCAATTGCTCGACCGCATGGACAGCCTGCTGCACCGTGCCGCCGGCGAATCGGTCGAGATCGCGCGCAGCGCCCCCGAGGGGCTGTGGGATACCCTGGTCGACCCGAACCAGCTCGAGAACGTGCTGCTCAACCTGGTCATCAACGCGCGCGATGCGATGGAGGGCCGCGGCAAGGTGACGATCCGGCTCGAGAACGCCAGTGTCGACAGCGCCGATCCCGAGATCCTGCCCGGCGACTACGTGCTGGTCGCGGTCGCCGACACCGGCCAGGGCATGCCGCCGGACGTGATGGAACGCGCCTTCGAGCCCTTCTTCACCACCAAGCCCGAAGGCAAGGGCACCGGACTCGGGCTGTCGATGGCGCACGGCTTCGTCAAGCAGAGCGGCGGCCACATCCGCCTGGCAAGCACGGCCGGCGAAGGCACGACGGTCAGCATCTACCTGCCGCGCTGCCGGAACGAGGCGGGCCAGGCTAGTGGGGACTCCGGCCGCTAGGCATTCCTTCGGCCTGCGCATTCCGCCAGCGCGCATCGAAGGGTGCGGCGCGCGCCAGGCTGCGCGCGATCGCCTCCACATGGCGCTCGTCGGTGCCGCAGCAGCCGCCCACCACGTTCATCCGGGGCAGCAAGGTGCGCAGCATCAGGTACTCCTCGCCCAGCTCCTCCGGATCGCCGTCGTCGAGCTCGGTCGATTCGTCCAGCTCGGCATGACTGCGGCGCGAGGCGTTCGCGCGCAGGCCGTGGATGCGCTCGCGCCAGGGTCCGTCCTCCTCCAGCGCCGGCTCGATGTGGCTCGGGTGCGCGCAGTTGATCATGTAGTAGGCGCAATAGCTGCCGGTCTCGGCGTCGGTGCGCAGGATCGCCTCGGACAGCGCGTCGCCCGAGGGCAGCCGGCCGTCGGTCTCGAGCGTGAACGAGATCGCGACCGGCATGTCGCAGGAGGCGGCGGCGTCGACCACGCCGATCGCCTCGTCCGGATAGGTCATGGTGAAGGCGGCGACCATGTCGGCCTCGGTACCGGCGAAGGTGGCGACCTGGGCCAGATGGTAGTCGCGCGCCTCGAAAGCGCTCATGCGGCGGCCGGCGCGATAGCCGTCGCCGCGCGGGCCGATATTGCCGCTGATAACAATCGGGGTGGCGGCGCTGTCCCAGCGCCCGCGCACCTCGGCCAGCAGCGCCACCGCCGCCCGGTTCGCCTCGGCCAGCTCGAGCGTGTTGTAGCCGAGAGGGCCCGCCCAGTCGCGGCTGGCGCGCCAGGTCGGCGTTTCGAGCACGGCGCCGGCGCCATGCTCGTGGGCCATGCGCGCGAACATCTCGAAATATTGGCTCAGGGCCTGCCGGCCACGCTCCTCGCGCAGCAGCACGAAGGAGGCGAACGAAGGCAAGGTGAAACCTTGCTGGAAGCTCAGCATCGTTTCCAGCCCGGCATCGGACAGGAACATCCGCCCGCCCAGCTGGGGCAGGCGCTTGCGGTAGCGACTCATCATGCCTCCTGAAAGAAGGGAGCGTCGGATGCTTGGAATGCGCTTTCGCTTGTGCGGTTCCCGATGCGATGTGCAGCACGGCTGACGTTGCGCAAGACGGTCTCGTAGGGTGGGTACGGGGCGCCCACCCTACCCGAACGATATGCCGCGAGGTCACCGTTTCATCTCACCAAACCGTTGCATCTACCCCTCACACGCGGCCGTAAGGGCGCTGGCGCACATTGCGCGCACGCGCCCTCTGGCACACTCGGCCTAAAAGGAGAATGGAGAATGCCATGAACGACCTTCGCCAGCCCGTCCTGCCGGTCCACCGCGCCATTCCCGAGGCGCCGGGTTTCGACAACACCTATGCCCTGCTGAGCGAGGGCTACCGCTTCATCGGCAACCGCTGCGACGCCCTGAACTCGGACATCTTCGGCACGCGCCTGATGCTCAAGCGCGTGGTCTGCGTGCGCGGCGAGGCCGCCGCCCGCATGTTCTACCACCCGGGGCGCTTCACGCGGCGCCGCGCGATCCCGCCGACCACGCTGGCGCTGCTGCAGGACCACGGCAGCACCCAGGTGCTGGACGGCGAGATGCACCGGGTGCGCAAGGCGATGATGATGAACCTGCAGTCGCCCGAGCAACGCGCACGCCTGGTGGCGCTGGCCGAGGCCGAGTGGCGCAAGCAGTTCGCGCTGTGGGCGCGCACGCGCCAGGTGGTGCTGATCCAGGAAGCGCAGGCGGTGCTGTGCCGCGCCGCCTGCGCCTGGGCCGGGGTGCCGCTGGCCAACGCCGACGAGGCCGTGCTGCGCACCGCCGAATTCTCCGCCATGATCGACGGCGCCGGCACGATGGGACCGCGCAACTGGCTCGGCCAGTCGCTGCGCCGCCATACCGAGCAATGGGCGCGCGAGCGCATCAACGCGATCCGCACCGAAGGTCCAACGGACCCTGACAGCCCGGCCGCGACGATCGCCTTCCACGTCGACGCCGACGGCGAGGTGCTGTCGGGCGAGCATGCGGCGGTCGAGCTGATCAACATCCTGCGTCCGGTGGTGGCGGTGGCGCGCTACATCGTCTTCGGCGCGCTGGCGCTGCACGAGTTCCCTGCCTGGCGCGCCCGCCTGGCCGCCGGCGACGACGCCGCGCTCGAGATGTTCGTACAGGAAGTGCGCCGCTTCTACCCCTTCTTCCCGGCGGTCGGCGGACGGGCGCTGCACGAGTTCGAATGGCAGGGCCTGGGCTTTGCAAAGGACGACTGGGTATTGCTCGACCTCTACGGCACCAACCGCCACCCGGGCAGCTGGGGCGGCGACGGCGAACGTTTCCGTCCCGAGCGCTTCGAGGGCCGCGAGGGCAGCGGCTTCGACCTCATCCCCCAGGGCGGCGGCGACTACGCGAGCGGCCACCGCTGCCCCGGCGAAATGCTGACAGTGGAACTGACGAAGTCCGCCCTGCGCCTGCTGGCGTCCGACGTGGCCTACGAGGTGCCGCCCCAGGACCTGGCGATCAGCCTGTCGCGCATGCCGACCTTGCCGGCCAGCGGTTTTGTCATGGAAGGGATGCGCCCCTTGCGCTGAGGCTGCAGGGCGCAAGAGCGTCTGACAAAAGCTTCAGGGCAAGGAGCATTGTCGAAGACAGTACGGACGTACGGCGAGACAATGCAACGCCGCCATGAGGCTTTTGCCGGGCGCTCTCAGGCGGCCAGGCGTTCGGCGACGCACCCGCGTCCGCCCAGCTTGGCGTCGTACATCGCCTGGTCGGCGTGATGCAGCAGCGCCTCGGCGTCGAGCGCCGAGTCCGGATACACCGCCACCCCGAGGCTGCCGGAAATATGCAGGGTCGCCGTCTCGAGCGCGAAGGGACGATTGAGCGCCGCCAGGATTTCTTCGGCGACGCGGCGGGCGTCGGGCGCCGCGACGATGCGCGGCAGCAGCACCACGAATTCGTCGCCGCCGATGCGCGCCAGGGTGTCGGACGCGCGCAGGGCGCCGCGCACCCGCGTGGCCACCTGTTGCAGCAGCAGGTCGCCGACCGCGTGACCATAGGTGTCGTTGACCGGCTTGAACTTGTCGAGGTCGAAGAAGATGACGGCCAGCTTGTGCCCTTCGCGCTGGGCCGACAACAGGGCCTGGCGCAGGCGGTCGCCAAACAGCAGGCGATTCGGCAGGCCGGTCAGTATGTCGTGGTGGGCCTGGTGGCGGATCTCGTCTTCCTGCAGCTTGCGCGCGTCGATGTCGGCGACGGTGCCGACGATCCTCAGCGGCCGTCCACCGGGCGCGCGCTCGACCACCCGGCCGCGCGCCAGGATCCAGCGCCAGTTGCCGTTGCCCAGCCGGGTGCGGTACTGGCCCGTGTAATGCGAAGCGGCGCCGCCCAGGTGCTCGTCGAGCCCGGACAGCACGGCCTCGACGTCGTCCGGATGGGACATGGCGCGAAAGGCGGTGCGGTCGAAGCGCAGCAGGGTGCCCGGTGCATCCACGATGCCCTGGGCGCTCGGCGACAGCGTGATCATGCCGGTTGCAAAACTGTAGTCCCAAACGCCCTCGCCGGCGGCGTTCAGGGCCAGCTTCCAGCGCGCCTCGGCCGCGGCCAGGGCTGCCACGGCGTGGCGCCGGCTGTCGGCCGCGGTGAAGGCGGCCCAGCCGCCGAACACCAGCAACAGGGTCATCGCGCCGCCGATGCCGACCAGGAGCGAGCGTTGGCCGGCGTAGCGCGCCTGGGCATCCGCCACGGCCTGGCCGACCGTCACTACCAGGCCGTATTCGGGCAGGGTGCGCCAGCCGTAGTAGCGCTCGATCCCGTCCATGCGGCTGACGCGGTGGAAGGTGCCCGAGGGGCCGCTGCCCGGGGTGTAGGGCGCGCCCGGCAGCGTGCGGCCGCTGTCGCGGGTCACTTCCCCGCGCGTGGTGCGCGCCACGACGATGCCGCCGCTGCGCACCAGGGCGATCGAGGCGTTCTCGCCGAGATCGATGGTGTCGTAGAAGCGCGAGAAATACGAAGGCGCGACAGCGGCGATGATCACGCCGGCCAGGGTCCCGTCCTCGCGGTAGATCGGCCGCGTGAACTGGACCGACCACAGCCCGGATATGCGGCCCTTGAGCGGCTGGCCGATGACGAGCCGGTCGCGCCCGCCGGCATCGAGCTGGGCGCGCACATGCGCGCGGTCGCCCAGGTCGATGGGGTGCGATACGTCGCCGACGCTGGAAAACACCGCGATGCCCCTGGCGTCGGTGACGATCATGTTGACCAGCAGATGGCCCTGCAGATGGGTATTGAGCTCGGCGACAATGGCGCGGAACTGGTCCGGGTTGCGCAGCCAGCTCAGGCGCAACTGGCTGAGCGAGAGGTCGATCGAGGTGACGGTCGAGCGCACCTCTTCGGCAAAGGCATGCGACAGGTTCTGGACGTTGCGACTGCTTTCCTCACGCGCCGTGGATTCGAGCTCGACGCGGGCGCGGACGATCAGCAGCCATACTACCGGCAGCGCGACTAGCAGGAAGACGGCAAGACGCAGCAGCACGGCGCGCCGAAAATAGGCGCGCGCGGCGCGGACGAAACGCAGCGAAGTGTCGATCTGATGGGGCATGGCCGGGAACGACCCGGCAGCAAAGGGTCGGCTTAAGGACTGTTGACGAAAATTACATGTCAATTCTATAGCGGCCGTATCTTTACAGCAAGTAAAACTACCATGGACGTTGTTTCACGGCACTATCAATGTGTCTCTGGCATGAAATATTATTTCCATTTGTCGGATTTCCTGAAATTTTCTTTCATCCTCGCTTGGACATGCATAATGCAGGTTCAAGCCCCCCGACCCAATGAAACTCCTCCTCAACATAGCCGGCGTGCTGGCCCTGCTGCTCGCGATCCTCGGCCTGTTCCTGCCGCTGCTGCCGACCACGCCCTTCCTGCTGCTGGCCTCGGCCTGCTTCGCACGCGGATCAAGCCGCCTGCACGGCTGGCTGCTGAACCACCGGGTGTTCGGCGTCTACCTGCGCAATTACGAGGCGGGCAACGGGATTCCGTTGCGTGCGAAGATCGTCGCCTCGGTCATGATGTGGTGTTCGCTCGTGGTGGCGATGATCCGTTTCGAGCACCTTGGGCTGCGCATTGCGCTGGTGCTGATCGGGTGCAGCGTCAGTTTTTATCTGTGGCGGTACCTGCCGACGCTGCGCAGCGTCGCGCGCTGAAACGACGCCGCAGCTAGCGCGCTCCCGCGTTATCGGCAATCGACTGCGCTACACCCTCCTCGACATCGGTCAGAAAGCGCGCCCCCGCCCCCGACAGCGCCAGGCTCGGCGCCGCCAGCTCGAGCAGGCAGGCCAGCATCGGACGGAACCAGCCGGTGTCGCTGCCGAGCTCCGGATGGGCGTGGATGTCGGATAAATAGATCACGGCGCGCGTCACCATGTTGGGATCGCGCCCGACCAGTTCCACGTATTCGGCATGCTGGGTGGCTTCCTGCGCCAGCCGGTGGGTGACGGTCTCGAGAATGTCCCGGGATACGCCCTGGTGCCGGGCCAGCAGGATGCGCGCCAGGGCGGCGCAGGCCTCGTCGAGTTCTTGGGTAAGCAGGTGCATGGTTTCTTTCGCTGAGTTGGGTAGTGACGCCCGGTACTGTTCTGCCGCATCCCGGCCATTGTTCGATAATCGTAAGCGATATCCACGACCGGCGAACAGCGATGGAATTCCAATTTCTCGGCACCTCGGCGGGCACACCGACCCGCGCCCGCAACGTCACCGGCCTGGCGCTGCGCGCGCCCGGCGCCAGGGCATGGTACCTGGTCGACTGCGGCGAAGCGACCCAGCACCGCATCCTGCGTACCGGCTACTCCCTGATGACGCTCGGCGCGATCTTCGTCACCCACATCCATGGCGACCACTGCTACGGCCTGCCGGGCCTGCTCGCCAGCGCCGGCCTGGCGGGCCGCACGGCGCCGCTGCTGATCGTGGGGCCGCCTTCGGTGCGGCGTTTCGTGAATGCGGTGCGCGAAACCAGCGAGCTGGCCCTGCCCTATCCGCTGGAATTCGTCGACGTCGAGGAAGCGATGGACCTCGACCAGTTGCCCGACCTGCGGGTACGCACCACCGCGCTGTCGCACCGCGTGCCGACCTTCGCCTACAGCTTCACCGAAAAGCAGCTCGAGCGCCGGCTCGACGTCGACAAGCTGCGCAGCGACGGCATCGCCTCTGGTCCAGGCTGGGGCCGCCTGCAGGCGGGCGAAGACATCGAACTGCCCGATGGCAGACCGGTGCGCAGCGCCGACTATCTCCTGCGGCCGCGCAAGGCGCGCAAGCTCATCGTCGCCGGCGACAACGACACCCCCGCCCTGCTGGCGGCAGAGGCCCTGGACGCTGACGTGCTGGTCCACGAAGCCACCTACACCCAGGCGATCCTGGAAAAAGTCGGACCCGGACCGCAGCACAGCTCGGCCAGGATGGTCGCCGCCTTCGCCCGCGAAGTGAGGCTGCCGAACCTGGTGCTGACCCACTTCAGCCCACGCTACCACGAACTGGGCGAGATCGAACGTGAAGCGCGCGCCGAGTACGAGGGTAACTTGTTCCTGGCGCGCGACTTGGAGCGTTATGCGCTGGACCGGCAGGGGGAGCTGGCAGTAGTGCCGGCCTGATGCGTTGATGTGACAGGGAAAATTGGTAGGCCTCCCCGGAGTCGAACCGGGCACCAACGGATTATGAGATCTACCGCCTAAAGGAACACTCTTTAAAATCAAAGACATAAAAATTTCCTACCAGCCGTAAGTCTTTGATTTTAATTGCTTATGCTGCTCGATTGTAGCCTAGATTGTAGCCTAAATTACGCCGTAAAGCAGAGGATAAAAAGTCCTTTACTCTAATGGAGCATGCATTAATCAAATTGACATGAAATGAAAGTTAAGGATTCTTCGTCAAGCGGCTACTCAATTACATTTCGCGGTCGATTTAATTGTCTTTCCGAACAGCGTCAAATGTTATTCTTAGTCAAATAACTATTCCTGATACGTCATTCATGCACTTCGCTCAATACATCCTCCATTACATGCTACCGCGCTTTGAATAATTCATTCAAAATTACTTGGCCGCACGTTTTATCACAAGATTTTCTGCTAGCGTAGACTGTGGATTGCCATACAAAGTAGCAAGTATATCCCAGAAATTATCCGGTGATTTCGCATTTCCAAAAACATCAAAGTGAACGTTAAAACCGAGCGCGTGACCGAACTCGTGATTAACGATCTCTTGGGTAACGTTGCAGTGATTGTTTCCAAGATTTATATACACAGGATTTGTAATGTTGTTTTTAGAATCTGGATTAATCATACTACCTGACCCAGCCACATTGGATACATTGGCGCAATAACTGTTGTAGTCAGTACTACCCGGCGGAACCCACGAATTATTGTAACCGACCTGGATCACATTTCCACCAACAGGGATAACATTAACAGCCTCAAGAGCAAAATAAGCGCCCAGTTTGCTATTATAGGTACTGATAGCGGTATTTACTTTTCTCGCCAAGTCTTGCTCAACAGAATTGCTAGCAGCAGGAATATACACAAAGATGTGCTGATCAGGAGTATTAGGCCATCGCCAAGTACCAGGAGGGCGACCGTTAGAAAGGTGGCCATTGGAGCCTTCCCAATTGCTATTTGTAGCCTTAATAGCAGCAATAATCTGTGCATCGGTCAGAACGTTACCCTGACCGATTGCAGGAGGTGGACTAGTTCCGATACTGCTGTTACCACCATCGCCGCCGCCGCCACATGCACTTAATGCCACGGCAAAAATGCCGCCAACTATTTTATGAGATTTTTTCATTTTTATTCTAAATTGTCGTATATGAACGAATTTCTTCGAGGATAGAATTTGCTAGTGCCTCATCTGGAGTTTCTTGTGTAATCGGAATCGATTGACCTAAGGCATCAAATTCAACGATATAGGACTGACCGCCACTACGGTATAATGTCGTCAACATTGTTCTCCTAACATCTTTAAATGCAAGTTTTTTTCCGCCTCGGAATTCAATACCTTCTTTGCTCATAAAAATAATATGCTCTTTCTTATCTAGCCAGAAAAAACAAAAAAACACCCATACCAAAACCAATATAATAGCAAGTAAGGGATGTTGAGAACTCGCATTTCCATTCATAGGCCCTAATGCAAGCCGCACGCTACCAACAAGAATAACAGGCAACGTAACAATCGCAAGTAAAGCCTGTACTCTAGAGCTCACCCGTCTAGCAAAATATCTTAACTCCAGAGATCCGTCTTTTTTGTGAACCACCTGATATTTTTTCTTAAAACTGCTTTTCATTTCCACTCCCTTAAAACGGCAGATTTCCACATTCACATGTTTCATAAAATTTAGAAACCGTAGCGCCAAAGTGATGCATGGCCATATCAACGAAAATCAGGAAATTTGGAAAACAGAATGTTTCCTAACGCTTCCGCCGTCGCTGCCTCTGCTGTAAGCGGACAGTACGATGACTGTGGCAAAGCGGGAATTGCCACTCTTAAAAAATTATTCACGATCGTCGCTACTGGTGAGATTTGAAATTAGGCTAACACGCCCCTGTCTTGCGAAATCGCTTCTACGATAACGCCCGCCCGAGGCTCCATCCCTCATATCACTTCATGGCCGAACAGTCGAACTAAAAAATCTCGTACGCATACGTCGAGCGTCCGAGCGTAACCCCATTACAAAGGGCCTGCATCGTTTGATGAACAGCGTAGTGCCGATCATAAAGACAACTCGCAGTTTGGCCTATAGAACACGTGTTCTATGCCATCTATCCCATAGCCTGCATCGCAAGGACCAGCCCACGCCGATTGACCAGGCCGAGTTTGCGGTAAACAGCATGCAGTTGATTGCGCACCGTCGCCGGCGATGTACCTAGGGAACGCGCAATTTCCTTATTCTGCATGCCTTGCACAGCCATCTCGGCTACGTGCAGCTCGGCGGTCGTGAGCGCGGCGAATAGAGTTCGCCGGAGGGAGATCTGGAGACAGAGCATATTTGTTTGACGCACCGCCCTCACTTGCACGGCAGATCCCGCGTAGAGAGCGGGATTGCTCGTCGCTAGTATGGTCGTCAACGTTTGTGGCAACACAGGCGGCCTCCAGTCGGGCCACTCGCGCTGCAGCATCTGCACGGCGGCAGGCTCTATGAATTGCAGGCAACCGTGAAAGTCGGACAGCGCGATCGTTGTGCTGGCTGGTTCGGCGAGTGTTGTCGCAAGCGCCAACTGTTGATTAATCTGGCGTGCTTGTAGTACATGCGGAAACAGATTGTCCGCGACAATCGTATGACCCTCGTTATAGCTATGCTTCTGCGTGGCACGCCATAACGCGATCATCGTCGCCTTCGGGGTAGACGTCCGCGGCGAAAGGTAAGTCAGTGAATGGGCCGTATCAAAGCGTTTTGTGTACATTGCGACGTCGGCTTTGAGCTGCAGCTTGCTCACATCGGCGCGTACGCTCCTGCCCCGGTGCGCCCAGGCATCCTGTAGCACGACATCGCGACTTTGCAACCGCCCTTCTGCATCGAGTTTCTCCACACCCATCACCTCCCGTCGCTGGAGAAATCTTTCGATTGGCGCTTTGTACAAATACAGCGCCGAAATCATAAAACCGTGTTCTTCGGAGTACTCCAAGTCACTAATTGCCGCAGAATCGAAGGCAATCACCCGCTTGAGGCTGCTCAGCACATAGTCGTTTAGGTCGGCGGCACTTGCACCTGCGGCGCAATGGTAAATGTCGAGCAGCAGCTTGGAATGTGGATCCATTGTCGTTAGGGAAAGTCGACACGCAATATGCGGAACGTATGGCCTCAGAGGCTGGACTGGGAATTGTCCGTTCTGTCGAATAAGTTTATAGATAGTTATGGTTACATATTAAATCAAATAAGCGGTTTTGTGTTCGATAGACAATGTTTTTCAAAGTTGCGTCAGCTGCTTAGGCGTATAGCAAGTAGCCGACCGCTACTGGACAACTTGACCAGGCATGTAACATGCAGAGCATTTGCTGAAAAAAATCAATCTAAAGAGAATCGAACAAAGAAAGTTCAATAAAAAAAGCCGCTGTGATTTACACAGCGGCTTTTCAATGTATGGTGGGCCTCCCGTGAGTCGAACACGGCACCAACGGATTATGCTTACCAACTATGGCTTTCGCCACCCTTTTCAGGTTTGTGGTCTGGACTGTCTCTTGTCTTTACGACCTGCCCGTACAGTCTCTACACGTCCTCCCTAACGAGAGTTTCGCTCGGGATTGCCACGTTGCCAAGACAACAGAGGTTTCCCCGAATTTGAGCAGTTCTACCATAGGGCAGAGTGAACTTACCCCAAGGCAACCCAATCAATTTTCACCGTCCTCATCCGAGTCTTAGGTGACAATTTGTTAAGTCCGCTGCTCTAACCAAGCATGAGCTAGAGGCCCTGAAACTATCTTTATTGCATCTAAGCGATTTTCAGAAAGAGCAAATTTGTAGCCTATTTGTAGCCTAGGCCTCTTTCGCCATTTCCAGAACCACTTAAGCCTTTGATTTTATTAAAAAAACTCCAACCAACTAACCCGTTATGAGTCCGCTGCTCTAACCAGGCATGAGCTAGAGGCCCAGAAATCGGGACAGTGGCAAGAAAGACATCTCGCCACCCGCTCCATCGGCGCGGTACCGTGAAGCAGAGTGGCGAGAGGATATTGCTTTTACACTAGAGCCGTCAAGCTTTCAATAGGTCGGCAGCCAAACAATCAGCTACTGCCCTCGAGGAAGCTCTTCAACTTGTCGGAGCGCGACGGGTGGCGCAGCTTGCGCAGGGCCTTGGCTTCGATCTGGCGGATGCGCTCGCGGGTCACGTCGAACTGCTTGCCGACCTCTTCCAGCGTGTGATCCGTCGACATCTCGATGCCGAAGCGCATGCGCAGCACCTTAGCTTCGCGCGGGGTCAGCGAGTCCAGCACGTCCTTCACCACGCCGCGCATCGAGGCATGCAGGGCCGCGTCGGACGGGGCCAGCGTGTTGTTGTCCTCGATGAAGTCGCCCAGGTGCGAATCGTCGTCGTCGCCGATCGGGGTTTCCATCGAAATCGGCTCTTTCGCGATCTTCATGATCTTCCGGATTTTGTCTTCCGGCATTTCCATCTTGATCGCAAGCGTTGCCGGATCCGGCTCGGCGCCCGTCTCCTGCAGGATCTGGCGCGAGATGCGGTTCATCTTGTTGATGGTCTCGATCATGTGCACCGGAATACGGATGGTGCGCGCCTGGTCCGCGATCGAGCGGGTGATGGCCTGGCGAATCCACCACGTCGCATAGGTCGAGAACTTGTAGCCGCGGCGGTATTCGAACTTGTCCACCGCCTTCATCAGGCCGATGTTGCCTTCCTGAATGAGGTCGAGGAACTGCAGGCCACGGTTCGTGTACTTCTTGGCGATCGAGATCACGAGACGCAGGTTGGCTTCCGTCATTTCGCGCTTGGCCTTGCGCGCCTTCATTTCACCGGCCGCCATCTGGCGGTTGATGTTGCGCAGGTCCGGCAGCGGCAGCACAACGCGGGCCTGCAGGTCGATCAGGCGTTGCTGCAGCTCCTTGATCGTCGGGATGTTGCGGCCGAGGATGGCGCTGTAGGCGTGGCCGGCGTTGACTTCGCCGTCGACCCAGTCCAGGTTCGTTTCGTTGCCCGGGAAGACCTTGATGAAGTGGGCGCGCGGCATGCCGCAGCGGTTCACCGCGACATCGAGGATCTGCTTTTCGATGTGACGCACTTCGTCGACCTGGCCGCGCAGGGTGTCGCACAGCTTTTCGACGACTTTCGCCGTGAAGCGGATGCCCAGCAGCTCGTTCGAGATGGCTTCCTGCGCCTTGACGTAGGCTTTCGAGTTGTAGCCATCCTTCTCGTAGGCCTTGCGCATCTTGTCGAACTGCTGCTCGATCTGGTGGAACTTGTCGAGGGCGGCAGCCTTCAGCGCTTCGAGCTGTTCGGCGGAGTAGCCGGCGGCGCCAGGGCTGGCGGCGGGCTCTTCTTCCTCTTCCTCTTCTTCGTCCTCGGCTTCTTCTTCCTCGTCATCAATGCTCTCGCCCGAGGATGGACCGACGGCGGTCGGCGAGGTTTCTTCCGGATCTTCCGGGTCGACCATGCCGTCGACGATCTCGTCGATCTTGATCTCGTCGTTCTCGATGCGCTGGGCGGCCGAGATGATTTCGGCGATCGTCACCGGGCAGGCCGAGATCGCCTGGATCATGTCGCGCAGGCCGTCTTCGATGCGCTTGGCAATCTCGATCTCGCCTTCGCGGGTCAGCAGCTCGACCGAGCCCATTTCGCGCATGTACATGCGGACCGGGTCGGTGGTGCGGCCGAAGTCGGAGTCGACGGTCGACAGCGCGGCCTCGGCGGCAGCCTCGGCTTCATCGTCGCTCGTAACGGTAGCAACATTGTCGGACAGCAGCAGCGTTTCGGCATCGGGCGCGTGTTCGTACACGGCGATGCCCATGTCGTTGAAGGTGCCGATGATGCCTTCGATCGCTTCCGGATCAACGATGTTGTCGGGCAGGTGGTCGTTGATTTCCGAGTAGGTCAGGAAGCCGCGTTCCTTGCCCGACTTGATCAGCGCCTTGAGTTTCTGGCGCCGGATCTCGAGCTCTTCTTCGCTCGCTTCGGTGTCGGACGAGAACGCGTCTTTCAGCAAGGCTTTTTCTTTCGCCTTGCGGTCCTTGGCCTTGGCCTTGTCGACGGCCTTCATTTCGGCGCGTTCGACGGCGTTCAGCGCGGCGACCTCGTCGTTCTCGGGCGTGAATTCCTTCGGCTTGCGCCCACGGCGCCCCGGGACCTTCACGGTCGGCAGCACGTAGCCCGACGTATCGATGGCGGCCAGGGCGGCGGCATCGGTGGTCTGGCTGACGACAGGGGCGGCGCTCGTACGAACTTCCGCCTTGTCTTGCGCATTGTCCGCCTTGGCGGACGCTCTGGTGGATTTGGCAGCCACTTTGGGTTCGGGTTTCTTGGTTGGCACAGGCGCTTTCGATGTCACAACGACTAACTTTACGATGGTTAAAGATAAAGTTTTGTTACCTTACATCACCCTGCAGACAGCGTACAACACTGCCTCGCTAACTGAAACTCCACGCCGCTTTTGACACGAAAATCGTTTCAAAGGTTGCAATAGTTAGCGTTTTATTATAGCACGCACCCCTCTTTTTTCCAGAACCAAACCGTGCCATAGAGGCAACAGTCCTCCGCGCTCAGCGCGGCGTCATCGCCGCCTCCGCTTCACGGGCCAAGAGGTCCTGCTGTGCTGTGATTTCGCGATAGCGAGTACTCACCTGATCTGGGGTCAGTCCAGAAGAAAACAACTGGTTCAACTCCTGTTTCAAGGCATCCATCTTGATTTGCCTCACAGCACTAGCCAAAACGATACGTTCAGCCTCAGGGTCAGACTCAGACTCGGATGCGATCTTGGCAATGAGGTTGTCGTAGGCATCGCTTCCCTCTTTCAACTGTTCGGACAGGGCAGCAAAATTGCCGTATTCACCAAGCGCTTGCGCCATCCCGACGAGGTAACGCAAGTTGTCGGCCGACTCCTGCCCAAAGTAGTCGAAAGCTTGCAGCGCCGCTTCATCGAGGGTCAGCGACAGCGCTGGATGCGCAACCAAAATCTGCTCGATCTGCGCTTGCAGCCCGACCGGTTCCGGCCGCCCCTGGCGCGGCGGCGCCTTCTTCGCGACCGATACCGGCTTGGACAACTCAAACAGGCTTTCGATCTCGGCCGGTGTCGATTCGGTCAAACTTGCCAGCATGCGCACGATCTGCAGGCGCAGGCTTGAGGGGGTCATGGCCTGCAGCAGGGGCTTGGCGTCGAACTGGGTCTTGGCGCGGCCTTCCGGCGTGGACAGGTCATGTTCGCCCGTTACTTCGCGGATCAGGAATTGCGACAGCGGCATGGCCTCGGCGATTTCCTGGGCAAAGGCGTCGGCGCCGAATTCGCGCACATAGCTGTCCGGGTCGTGGTCCTGCGGCAGGAACAGGAACTGGATGGTCTTGTTGTCGCTCACCAGCGGCAAACACGCATCCAGGGCGCGCCGGGCGGCGCGGCGGCCGGCCTTGTCGCCGTCGAAACTGAAGATGACGTTGTCGGTCTGGCGCAGCAGCTTTTGCACGTGGGTGGGCGTGCAGGCGGTGCCGAGGGTGGCCACGGCCTGCGGGAAGCCAAGCTGGGCCAGCGCGACGACGTCCATGTAGCCTTCCGTCACCAGCACATAGCCGGCGTCGCGGATCGCCTGGCGCGCCTCGAACAGGCCGTAGAGCTCCAGGCCCTTCTGGAACAGCGGCGTTTCCGGCGAGTTCAGGTATTTCGGTTCGCCACCGTCGAGCACGCGCCCGCCGAAGCCGATCACCTGCCCTTTCGTGTTACGGATCGGGAACATGATGCGCTCGCGGAAGCGGTCATAACGCTTCTTGTTGCCGCCGTCCTCGTCGACCTTGTCGATCACCAGGCCGGACTCGACCAGGGCCAGCGCGTCGTAGTCCTTGAACACCGAGCGCAGGTTGTCCCAGCCGGAGGGTGCATAGCCCATGCCGAAGCGGGCAGCGATTTCGCCGGTCAGGCCGCGGTTCTTCAGGTAGGCGATCGCGTTCGGCGCCTGGCGCAATTGCGCCCGGTAATAGTCGCAGGCCTGGGATAGGGCGTCGGTCATCGCCAGCGATTGCGCCTGCTGGGCGGCGCGCTGCTGCGGGGGAATCTTGTCGTCGGCGTCGGGCACGATCATGCCGACGTTCTGGGCCAGGTCCTTCACGGCATCGACGAAGCCCATGCCCGAGTATTCGATCAGGAAACCGATGGCGGTGCCGTGGGCGCCGCAGCCGAAGCAGTGGTAGAACTGTTTGGTGGGGCTGACGGTGAAGCTGGGGGACTTTTCGCTATGGAAAGGACACAGGCCCATGTAATTGGCCCCGCCCTTTTTCAGCTGCACATAGCGCCCAACCACATCGACGATGTCGACACGGTTGAGCAGATCGGTAATGAATGATTGCGGAATCACTTGGCTTACACAGTGTTTGTCTCAGGTCAGACTATACCGCAGGGCTCGCTACAAAATTGATTTGGAACAAGCAAGGACTGCATCGAGCCCTTTTGTGGTACATCAGGCGCCCGACAGCGCTTTCTTGACGAGGTTCGATACGACCGTCATGTCGGCGCGGCCAGCCAGCTTCGGCTTGACGATGCCCATGACCTTGCCCATGTCCTGCGGACCCGCGGCGCCCGATGCGGCGACCGCAGCGGCGACCTCGGCGGCGATTTCCTCGTCCGACAGGCCGGCCGGCATGTAGGCGACCAGCACTTCGAGCTCGGCTTTTTCGATCTCGGCCAGGTCGGGACGGTTGCCGGCTTCGAACTGGGTGATCGAGTCCTTGCGCTGCTTGATCATCTTTTCGACGATGGCGATGGTCTGCTGGTCGTTGACTTCGATCTGCTCGTCGACTTCCTTGCGCTTGATTTCGGCCAGCAGCAGGCGAATGGTGGCCAGCTTGCCGGCTTCCTTGGCGCGCATAGCCGCTTTCATGTCGTTGGAGATTTGTTCTTTCAGGCTCATGGCATCCTCGAGGATAGATGGGTGCAAACAACAAAACCCGCCGCGGTCACGACCAGGGCGGGTTCAAGAGACTTCTAGCAGCTACCGGTAACGGGCAGAGGCCCGCGATCACCGGATTGTGGCCGGCTGGACAGTCTTAGTACAGTTTTTTCGGCAGTTGCTGGCTGCGGATGCGCTTGTAGTGGCGCTTCACGGCAGCGGCCAGCTTGCGCTTGCGCTCTGCAGTTGGCTTTTCGTAGAACTCGCGAGCGCGCAGTTCAGTCAGCAGACCGGTTTTTTCGATAGTGCGCTTGAAGCGACGCATAGCGACTTCGAACGGCTCGTTTTCTTTAAGGCGGATAGTGGTCATGTAAAAATCAAACCGTTGGATTTAGGGAAGAACGAAATTCTAGCAGCTTTTGACAAGCAGTGGAAGAGTTTACTGGGATGTGCTCTATTTGCTACAAAGCTTGCCATTGCTTACGTTAGTGGGGCTGTTGCCTGCTCTGCTATTGGTGCGACCAGTCCGCGTGGGCACGGAGTGCCCACCCTACGGGAAACGCTGCGGGCCGCTGGCGCGGAACAATCCGAAACGCCGCGGGCCGCCACACGGGCAGCGAAACGATGCCGCCTGTTTAAACACTCTGGCCGGCGACGAAGCCGGAGGCCCAGGCCCACTGGAAGTTGTAGCCGCCGAGCCAGCCGGTGACGTCGACGGTTTCGCCGATGAAATACAGGCCCGGCACTTTATTTGCCATCATGGTTTGCTGGGACAGCTCGCGGGTGTCCACACCGCCCAAGGTCACCTCGGCCTTGCGGTAGCCTTCCGAGCCGGTGGGCACGATGGCCCAGCGGTTGATGGCGTCGCCCAGCTTGCGCAACTTGGCGTCCGGCATGTCGGCCAGGCGGGTGTCGGGAGCGAAACCGTTGGCGAGCAGCAGGCCTTCGGCCAGGCGCGCCGGCAGCCATTGCGCCAGCACGTTGCCGAGCTGCTTCTTGACCGTCGTCTTCGCGCCGATCAGTTCCTCGGCCACGTCCATTTCCGGGAGCAAATCGAGCACGATGGGCGTGCCGGGTTGCCAGTAGCTGGAAATCTGCAGGATCGCCGGGCCCGACAGGCCGCGGTGGGTGAACAGCAGGTCTTCACGGAAATAGCCCTTTTTGGCGCCTTTGCCTTTGCCGGAACCGGTTGTGACGTCGACTTCCAGTGCGATGCCGGCCAGCGGCGCGAACGGCGCCCAGCTCGGGCCGTCGAAGGTCAGCGGCACCAGGCCGGGGCGCGGTTCGATCACGTTCAGGCCGAACTGGCTGGCAATGCGGTAACCGAGGTCGGTCGCGCCAATCTTCGGGATCGACAGGCCGCCGGTGGCGACGACCACGCTGGCGGCGGCGATGTCGCCGTGGTCGGTGGCGATGACGAAACCCTCTTCCCGTTTATCGATCGATTCGACCTTGCACGGCATGCGCCAGCTGACCTCGCCCTTCAGGCATTCGGATTTCAGCATGTCGATGATCTGCTCGGCCGAGTCGTCGCAGAACAGCTGGCCGCGGTGCTTCTCGTGGTGGCCGATGCGGTAGCGCTTGACCAGCGCGAGGAAATCCTGTGCCGTATAACGGGACAGCGCGCTCTTGCAGAAGTGCGGGTTCTCGGACAGGTAGTTCTGGTGGGTGGCGTTGATGTTAGTGAAGTTGCAGCGCCCGCCGCCGGAAATACGGATCTTCTCCGCCAGCTTGCCGGCGTGGTCGATCAGCACCACGCGCTTGCCGCGCTGGCCGGCCACGGCCGCGCACATCATCCCGGCCGCGCCCGCGCCGATTACCGCCACATCGAATTGTTTTGCCATGCCTGCCGCCCTGCCCTCGCAGGTTCCCCGTGAATCGCCAAACCGGCCATTGTAAACGTTCGCGCCGCCAGCGCACAGTCCGGCCGCGAAAACGAGGAGGACGATGTCACACCTCGTCGCCGTCTTGCACGTAGAGGTCGCGACCGTTGAGCACGGTGCAGGCAGGTCGGGGCGCGAAGGCGGTTCAGCGGCGCAAGCCGCGCGCCACGCGCACGCACTCGGCCACCTGGACCAGGATCGGACGCGGTGCCGGTACCTCGCCGCGCAGCGCAGCCGCGATCCAGGCGGCGGTGGCCGCCGCGTCGCGGGCGCCGGGCACCTCGGCCAGGTCGTCGGTGGGCGCGTCGCGCTCGACCAGCACCGTGCGCGTTCCGGCGTGAAACCAGTCGATCCGCTGGGCGCGGTGCGGATTGGCCACCGTCTCGCCCTCGGTGCCGCGCATCAGGAAAGCATCGCCGCGGCCGGCCGGTGCCGCCGTACTGAAGTATTCGCCCAGCGTTTCGAGGTATTCCGGGTGGGTGTAGGAAACCAGGCGCAGGGCGGCGCCTTCGAAGGGCTGGAGGATCTTCACCAGAGTGTGGGTGGAGTTGCGCACGCCGAGGATGCGGCGTAGCGAAAGCTGGTGCGCCAAGCCTGGGGCCAGGGTCTCGATCGGCATGAAGGCGGGGCGGCGCGCCGCGAAGGCGTCCTGCAGGTCGGCGCTCGACCCCGCTTCGGCCAGGCCCATTTCAAGCAGGATCTCGGCAGTGGTGACGCGTCCCGGATCGCTGCGCACGCCATGCACCAGCGTCGGCACGCCCTCGCGCGCCAGCAGCAGGGCAAGCAGGGGCGTCAGGTTGGCAAGCTTGCGCGCGCCGTTGTAGCTCGGAATGAGTACGGGCGCGAACTCGCCCGCCGGCGTGGGCAGCGGCGCGAACGAGGCTTCCGCGGCATCCATGAAGCCGGCCAGCTCCTCGACGGACTCGCCCTTGATACGCATGGCCAGCAGGATGCCGCCCAGTTCGAGGTCGGACACGCGGCCTTCGAGCATGGCGGCATACAGCAAGGCCGCGTCTTCGCGCGTCATGCTGCGCGCGCCTTTGACGCCGCGGCCAATCTCCTTGATGAAGCGCGCGGCGGGGAATGATTCGTGATCGGTATGCATAGGCATTAGCTTACACCGTTGCGCCGCCGTGCCGCTCGCCGTCCCGCTCCGGCTTGCCGCTTTTGCCCTGTCTGCTGCAAATATGCATTTTTGGCGCTACACTCGTTAATCCGACTCTGCCCCACGGACGCACCATGCTCATTACACCAGATATCGAAAATACCAACGTTACCTCGTTCGGGCGCATGCCGACCCCGACCGAGCTGCACGCCAAGCTGCCGCTGACCGAGCGCGCCTTCACCACCGTCATGCAGGGCCGCGCCGCCCTGCGCGACATCCTGGACCGCAAGGACAAGCGCCTGTTCGTGGTCGTCGGTCCCTGCTCGATCCACGATCCGGAAGCGGGCCTGGACTATGCGCGGCGCCTGAAGAAGCTGCAGGAAGAAGTGGCGGAGACGATGCTGCTGGTGATGCGGGTGTATTTCGAGAAGCCGCGCACCACCACCGGCTGGAAGGGCTACATCAACGATCCGTTCATGGACGACTCGTTCCAGGTCGACGTCGGCATGGAGCGCGCGCGCCGCTTCCTGCTCGACGTGTGCGAGCTGGGCCTGCCCACCGCGACCGAGGCGCTGGACCCGATTTCGCCCCAGTACCTGGGCGATTTGATCGCCTGGACCGCGATTGGCGCCAGGACCACCGAATCGCAGACGCACCGCGAGATGTCCTCGGGCCTGTCGACCCCGGTCGGTTTCAAGAACGGCACCGACGGGGATGTGGGCATCGCGATCAACGCGGTGCTGTCCTCGGCTAACCCACACGCTTTCCTGGGTATCAACGACAAGGGCACGGTATCGATCGTGCGCACCCGCGGCAACGCCTATGGCCACGTGGTACTGCGCGGCGGCGGCGACCGCCCGAACTACGACTCGGTATCGGTGACGATCGCCGAGCAGGCATTGAAGAAGGCCGGACTGCCGGCCAACCTGGTGGTCGACTGCTCGCACGCGAACAGCTACAAGAAGCCGGAGCTGCAGCCGCTGGTGATGTCGGACGTGATCCAGCAGATCCGGCACGGCAACCGCTCGCTGATCGGCGTGATGATCGAATCAAACATCGTCGCCGGCAACCAGCCGATCCCGGCAGACCTGACCCAGCTCAAGTATGGCTGCTCGGTGACCGACGGCTGCATCGGCTGGGAAGATACGGTGGCGATGCTGCAGAGTGCGCACAAGGAGCTGCTGCAGCGGCCGTGAGGTTTTCCTAGGGTGGGCATTCGTGGTGCTGGCATTTAGCCAGCCCCACTGCCCACCCTACCGCCCCCGCATACAACACCGCCGCCGGTATTCCCTCATCGGCCACAGCAGCGCCCGCCCGGGTGCTTTACAATGTCGAATTCCGCTTTCCCCTTCCGCTTGTTCCCATGATTGTTCTCGGCGTCGAATCCTCCTGCGATGAAACCGGCCTGGCTCTGTACGATACCGAGCGCGGGCTGCTGTCCCATGCCCTGCATTCGCAGGTCGCCATGCACGAGGAGTATGGCGGCGTGGTGCCGGAACTGGCTTCGCGCGACCATATCCGCCGCGCCCTGCCGCTGCTGGAGCAGACGATCGCGAAGGCCGGTATCGCCAAGGCCGACATCGACGCCATCGCCTACACCCAGGGACCGGGCCTGGCCGGCGCGCTGCTGGTCGGCTCCTCGGTCGCCTGCAGCCTGGGCCTGGCGCTGGACAAGCCGGTGCTCGGCGTGCACCACCTCGAGGGCCACCTGCTCTCGCCGCTGCTGGCGAGCGAGCGTCCCGAGTTCCCCTTCATCGCCCTGCTGGTCTCGGGCGGCCACACCCAGTTGATGCGGGTGGACGGCGTCGGCCGCTATACGCTGCTCGGCGAGACCCTGGACGACGCCGCCGGCGAAGCCTTCGACAAGTCGGCCAAGCTGCTGGGTCTCGGTTATCCGGGCGGCCCGGCAATCTCGCGCCTGGCGGAGTTCGGCGACCCGGCCGCCTACACCCTGCCGCGCCCGATGCTGCATTCGAAGGATTTCAACTTCAGCTTCTCGGGCCTCAAAACGGCGGTGCTGACGGTCGTAAAGAACCACGACGAAAAGGTCATCGCCAACATCTGCGAACAGGACAAGGCGAACATCGCGCGCGGTTTTGTGGACGCGATCGTCGACGTGCTGACCGCGAAGTGCGTGAACGCGCTGCGCCACACCGGCCTGAAGCGCCTGGTGATCGCCGGCGGCGTCGGCGCCAACAAGCAGCTGCGCGCCTCGCTGAACGCGGCGGCGGCCAAGCGCAAGTTCCGCGTCTACTACCCGGAGCTGGAATTCTGCACCGACAACGGCGCCATGATCGCCTTTGCCGGCGCCATGCGCCTGGAGCGCAATCCTGCGCTGGCGACGCACGACTACGCCTTCAATGTGCGGCCGCGCTGGCCTCTGGACGAGCTGGAAGCGGCCTGATCAGCGCGCCTGACAACGCTCCCATGGCTGGGTTGTCAGGCGCTCAGTGCTGGCTGATCCTAATGAACTTGCAACGCTGACATCGATCCTACCGTGTGACCGCAGCATGCCAAAGAGTGGCAATATCTGGCGGTTCAGTTTTCGGAGGTCCTACATGCGCGTTGTAAGTTGGAACATTCATTGGGGCTGTGGAAGGGACGGGCGCATCCGTATCCACGCAATCATCGACGTGCTGCGCAGGCTCAATCCCGACGTGATCTGCCTGCAGGAAGTGGCTGCGAACCACCCCGAACTCGAAGGCAGCGCCAGCGCCAACCAGTTCAAGCAGCTGGCGGGCGCCTTCGGCGGCTACCACCCGGTCGAGTACGCCCCCAGCGAAATCTACCGCAGCAATGTTCCCCGCCTGTTCGGCAACCTGATCCTCTCGAAATTCCGCATCACCCAGGCCCACCGCCACCTGCTGCCCTGGCCGGCCGACCCGGCGCATTCCCAGGGCATGCCGCGCGGGGCGATCGAAGTCGTGCTCGACACGCCACGCTCGAAGCTGCGCCTGGTGACCACCCACCTCGAATACTATTCGCAGTTGCAAAGGAGCGCCCAGGTGCGCCGCCTGCGCGAGCTGCATGCCCAGGCCTGTGCACGGGCCCGCACTTTCCAGCCCAATCCCGAGATGGACGCGCCCTACCAGCTGGGGCTGCTGCCGGACTCGGCGATCTATTGCGGCGACTTCAACCTGCAGCCAAACGCACCGGAATATGCGGAGCTGCTTGCGCCCCCGGCCCAGGGCGAGCTGGCGCTGGCCGACGCCTGGCGCGTGCGCCATCCCGACCATGCACGCGCGCCGACGGCCGGGCTGCATGGCTTTGCCTGGCCCGAGAAGCCCGATTGCTACGATTATTTCTTCGTGACCGAAGACCTGGTGCCGCGCATTGCGGAGGTCGAGGTGCAGTCGGAGACCTCGGCGTCGGATCACCAGCCGATCGTGCTGGATCTGGTGTGAGGTTCGCGGCGGATCTGTTGAACCGCTAGCAGTCTGCCGGCGTTTCGACCAAGTGTGACGTTAGCGCAGCGCGGGCGTTCGCGTGGGCACGGGGTGCCCACCCTACGGTATCTGCTGACTCAAAGAACGGTTACCGTGGTCCATCGCACGCGACGGCGACCGTAGTGGGCACGGGGTGCCCACCCTACAGTCGCCGATACGGGTGAAAACGCGTACAACTGTTCTTTGCGTTAGCGGAAACCGTAGGGTGGGCACTCCGTGCCCACGCGGAACGCCGCGTCGAGTTTGCGGGTCGACTGCCGCGGAATCGGCGCAGAGACGCCGCCTCCAGGGCTCACCCCAGCTGCGCCTCGCCCTGCGCCGCGATCTCGCGCAGCGCGCGCTCGAACACTTCCGGCGGCTGGCCGCCCGAGATCAGGTGACGCTGGTTGATGACGATGGCCGGTACCGAGCGGATGCCCGCGCGCTGGAAGAAGAATTCGGCTTCGCGCACTTCGTCGGCGAATTCGCCCGACTCCAGCACGCGCTGCGCTTCGGTGGTGTCGAGGCCGACCTGCCCCGCCACGCGCACCAGCAGCTCGCGCGAGCTCGGGTCTTCGCAGTGGGTGAAATAGGCTTCGAACAGCGCCAGCTTGAGCGCGTGCTGGCGGCCCTGGGACTCGGCCCAGTGCAGCAGGCGGTGCGCGTCGAAGGTGTTGTAGATGCGGCCGCGGCGCGCCATGTCGAAGGTGAAACCGACCGCTTCGCCGCGCTGGCGGATGGTTTCGCGCGACTGGACCTGCTGCTCGAGCGTGGCGCCGTATTTCTCGGTGATGTGCTCGACGATGTCCTGTCCTTCCGGCCCCATGTCCTGGTTCAGCTCGAAAGGCTGGAAATGCAGGTCGACGGTGACCTCGGGCGCGACGCGCTCGATCGCCTGTTCCAGCGACTTGAGGCCGATCGCGCACCACGGGCACGACACGTCCGACACGAAATCAATCCTCAATTGCTTGCTCACGCTACACTGCCTTCCTGAAATGAATACCGGCGCAGAATGCGCCGGCTTTCACCCTATATGGGCCTGCTTGCGGAAGAATCAAGTAGAGCACCTGATAAAGCCCTCATGGCAGCGTTGCATCGTCTCGCCGTACGCTTGTACTGTCTTCGACGACGCGCCTCGCCCTGAGGGCTTTCTCAGGCGCTCAAGGTTTTACTTCTTCTTCGCCCCCGCCGCCTTGCTGCCGATACGCGACTCCTTGCCGGCGATCAGGTTGCCGATGTTCTTGGCGTGGCGGAAGATCAGCAGCGCGCTCATCGCGGCCACGGCGAACAGGATCTCGTTCACGCCGAACAGCAGGCCATAGTAGAAAGGCGCGAAGACCGAGGCGATCAGCGCCGCCAGCGAGGAGTAGCGGAAGGCATAGGCCACCACCAGCCAGGTGACCAGGGTTGCCAGGCCCAGCCAGACGTTCAGGCCGAGCAGCACGCCGAGCGCCGTGGCGACGCCCTTGCCGCCCACGAAGCGGAAGAACACCGGCCACAGGTGGCCGAGGAAGACCGCGATCGCCACCAGCGCCACGCCGCCGCGCTCGATGCCGTAGGCCTCGCCGAACTGCACCGCCAGCCAGACGGCCAGCCAGCCCTTGGCGGCGTCGCCGATCAGGGTGGCGATCGCCGCCTTCTTGCTGCCGCTGCGCAGCACATTGGTGGCGCCCGGGTTCTTCGACCCGTAGGTGCGGGGGTCGGACAGGCCGAACAGGCGGCTCATCACGACGGCAAAGGAAACCGAACCGAGCAAATAGGCGGCAACGACGGCGATCAAGGTATGCATGTTATCTCTCTATTATTTCCCGTGTGGAACGGGCTCGTGAATATACACTAGCCCGCAGCGCGGCGGTAGTCAGTCGGCCAGCGCACACTGGACGGGTTTGGCGCCCAGCACGTCGACCAGCACGCGCGGATCGATGCCGACCAGGTAGCCGCGCCGTCCACCGTTGATGTAGATCTTGCCGAGTTCGAGGATGCTTTCCTCGACATACACCGGCATCGCCTTGCGCGTGCCGAAAGGAGAGGTGCCGCCCACCAGGTACCCCGAATGGCGTTGCGCCACTTCGGGCTTGCACGGCTCGACCGACTTGCAACCGATCGCGCGCGCCAGGTTCTTGGTCGACACCTTGCAGTCGCCGTGCATGAGCACGATCAGCGGGCGCGCCGCCTCGTCCTGCATCACCAGGGTCTTGACGACGTCGTGCTCGGGCACGCCCAGCGCGCGCGAGGAAACGGCGGTGCCGCCATGCTCCTCGTAGGCATAGGGATGCTCGGAAAAAGTCACCGCGTGCTTGCGCAGGAACCCGGTCGCGGGCGTCTCTGAAACGTGCTCTTTCTTGGCCATTGCGTGATACGCTAAACACTGGAATAAAGGGGTTTCTATTATGCAGCAAGAAATACGTTTTGCGACCTTCAACGTCTGCAACCTGGCGCCGCCGGGGGTGAAGCTCTACGACAACCTGCTGCCCACGACACCCGAGGAATACGAAGCCAAGCTGAACTGGACTGCGCACCAGATCGACCTGCTCGATGCCGACGTGATCGGCTTCCAGGAAATCTTCTCGCAAGCCACGCTCAAGGAAGTGCTGGCGCGCACCCGGCGCTACCGCGAGGCCTTCCACGCCGGCTTCGACCCCGATCCGGCCGCGATGCGCCTGACCCCGAGCGTGGCGCTGGTCTCGCGCCTGCCGCTGGCCGCCCCGCCCGCTCCCCTTACTGAATTCCCACGCGGCATAGAACTGCCGCCGGGCAGCCGCGACGCGGCCCGCTTCACCCGCGCGCCGCTGCATGCCGTGGTCCAGGTTTCGCCGGACGTGGCAGTCGACGTGGTGGTGGTGCACCTGAAGTCGCGCCGGCCCGACTACCGTACCGGCGACACCGGCGAGGATCCCGCGCTGTACGCGCTGGCCTGCCTGCGCTCGCTGATCCGGCGCGGCACCGAGGCGGCGGCCCTGCGCGTGCTGCTCACCGAGATGGGCCGCGCCAACCGGCGCCCGCGCGTGGTGCTGGGCGACTTCAACGACGTGGCCGACTCGGTCACCACCAGCATCGTGCTCGGCGCAGGCACGCCGATGGGCGACCGGCTGTACGACGCCAGCCAGGTGCAGCGCCGCGTCGACCATGCGCGCCACCTGGGCTTTTCGAGCGTGCACGAGGGCCACTACTCGACCATCGACCACATCCTGGTGTCGGAAGAATTCAATGCGGCGCTACCGAACGCGATCGGCGAGGTGCTGGATGTGCTCTACCTGAACGACCACCTCGACCTGGAACTGCCGGAGGCCTCGGACCATGGCCAGGTGCTGGCGCGCATCCGCCTCTACGACGAAAGCCACGGCCTCATGGACGCGGGGATGTGAGGCGCGGCATGAAGGGCGGCATGTGGGGCGGCATACTGCCCGCCATCACCGCGTAATAACCCTGGTACTCGTCGCAGCCGTGCTGCTGCAGGTAGAGCAGCTGTTCGGCGGTTTCCACCCCTTCTGCGACCACCCGCAACTTGAGGCTGCGCGCCACGGCGATAATGGCCGGGATCATGGCGGCCTGCTCGGGCGTGCGGGTGATTTCGTCGACGAAGCTGCGGTCGATCTTCAGTTTCGATAGCGGCAGCCGGCGCAGCCCGGTCAGGCTGGAAAAGCCGGTGCCGAAGTCGTCGATGGTGAGCTGCACCCCGCGCTTGCGCAGCGCCTCGATGGTCTCGCGCGTGGCCGAGCCGCTGTTCATCACCACCGCCTCGGTGATCTCGAGGTCGAGGCATTCGGGCGCCAGCCCGGAATCGGCCAATGCGTCGTCCACGTAGTGCACCAGGTTATTGTGGATGAACTGCACGTTCGAGAGATTGACCGCCACCACCACCGGGTAACCCTGGTCACGCCACTGGCGCGCCTGGCGGCAGGCTTCGCGCAATACCCACTGGCCGATCGGCACGATCAGGCCGGATTCCTCGGCGGCCGGAATGAACTGCTCGGGCAGGAGCAGGCCGCGCTCGGGGTCGCGCCAGCGGATCAGGGCCTCGACGCCGACCGTGCGCCCGCTGGCGATGTCGATCTCGGGCAGGTATTCGAGAGCGAACTCGTCGTTGGCGAGGGCCCGGCGCAGGCGGTTTTCCACCTGCACGCGCTCGTGCACATGGGCATTCATGGCCGGGCTGAAGAAGCAGAACTCGTTGCGCCCGTTCTGCTTGGCGTGGTACATCGCCACGTCGGCATGGCGCAGCAGGGTTTTCGCATCCTGGCCATCGCTGGGACAGATGGCGATGCCGATCGAGACCGACAGGCTGATTTCGCGCCCGCCCGCCTGCACCGGACGCGCCACCGACTGCATGACGGTGGCGGCGACGTGCGCGGCCTGGTCGACGCCGCCGATGTCGGTCAGCAGCACCACGAATTCGTCGCCGCCGAGCCGGCTCACGGTGTCGACCCCGCGCACGCAGCGCGTCAGGCGTCCCGCCACCTCCTGCAGCACGGCGTCGCCGGCTTCGTGGCCGTTGGTGTCGTTGATGTTCTTGAAGTGGTCGAGGTCGAGGAACATCAGGGCGAACTCGGCATGCTGGCGGCGGTTGGTCGCCAGCGCCTGGGCCAGCCGGTCCATGAACAGCACCCGGTTCGGCAGGTTGGTCAGCGGATCGTGGTGGGCCAGGTGCCGGGTCTCCTCTTCCAGGCGCTTGCGGTCGGTGATGTCCGACAGCAGCGCCATGTAACTGGTAACCATGCCCTGCGCATCGCGGATCGCCGACAGCGAAGCGCGGATGGGGAAGGTGGCGTTGTCGCTGCGCACGCTCCAGAGTTCGCCTTCCCAGTGGTCGTGCGTGTCCATGTGGCGGCGGATGCGGTCGTAGAAAGCCTGGTCCTGCACGCCCAGGCGCAGGCTGGGCAGGCTGGCGCCGATGACTTCGTGCGGATGAAAGCCCGTCAGGGTGGTATAGCCGCGGTTGACCGCCAGCACGCGGTACTCGTGGTCCATCACCAGGATGGCGTCGCGCGCATTGTCGAACACCAGCGCGGCCTGCTGCAGCGTGGTTTCGATCTCCTTGCGCGCGGTGATGTCCATTTCCATGCAAAACACCTGCTGGGTCCCGCCCTCCCCCATCACCGGAAAATGGCTGGAATGCAGCCACATGCGGCGCCCGTCATGGCGTTCCACATGCCATTCGCGCGCGGGCGGGGCCTGCAGGGTGGACCAGATCGCGGCAATGGCGCGGTCGAATTCCTCCTGCTGTTCGAGGTGCGACACCAGGCTGGAAAAAGGCTGGCCGACCGCCTGCTGCGCCGGTATGCCGAACAGCTCGGCGCAGGCGCGGTTCCAGAAACGCACGATGCCGTCGCGATCCTGGCTGTGCACGGCCACCGCGGGCGTGAGCTCGATGGCCGCCACGAAGCGGTACAGTGCATCGAGCGCTTCCCGGCCCGGCCCATCGGGCAAGGCCAGTGGCGACGGTGCGGGCGAGTCCTCTTTCACAAGGAACCTTTCTATAGGTAAACGCGGCGGACATGCCACCTGCATCGAGCCATTCTTGTCCATACCCTGCCGGGAACGTTTGCGGGCACGCAAATCCCCGGTTGGCCTGCGGGCATGCCCGGCGGCGCAGCGTTTGGTCCGCTTTTTCTGCATTTCAGCGGCGATAAACGCCTGCTTGTCGCATTCCGATGGCGCATCGCGTTGTCGATTTCTATAGTCCTCACCATGCGCACGGAGCTCCGCCAGACAAGGCGGAGCACGCGCGCCCGTTCCTCCGTGCTTTCCAACAATACAAACAACGGCCGCCATGAAAATCGAAACCCTGCCGCTTTCTTCCGCGACTCCCCTTTCAACCCGGCGCCGCTGGCGCAAGCCCGCCATTGCGCTGCTGCTGGCCGTCCTGGCCGCCGGCGGCTGGTATGCGTTCGCGGGCAAGGGCCAGCCAGCCCCCGCCCCCGCGGCCAAGGCGGCGCCGAAGGCCACCGTCTTCGAGCTGGCCCAGAACGACGTGGTCACGGTCGAGGCACGCGAACTGGCGCTGCGCCTGCCCCTGTCGGGCTCGCTCGCACCGCTGGCCCAGGCCACCGTCAAGTCCAAGGTCTCGGGCGTGGTGCTGGAGACCACCGTGCGCGAAGGCATGAGCGTGCAGGCCGGCCAAGTCATTGCGCGCCTGGACGACGCCGACGCGCGCGCCCGCGTGGCGCAGCAGAGCGCGGCGCTGAAGGAAGCGAACGCGCGCCTGGCGTTGGCCACCAAGAACGAAGCGAACAGCCGCGCCCTGCTGGCGCAGAACTACATCTCGCAGAATTCCTTCGACACCACGAGGAATAGCGTCGAACTGGCCCAGGCCGCGGTCGACGCCGCGCGCGCCCAGCTCGACCTGGCTCGCATCGCCCTCAACGACACGACCATCCGCGCGCCGCTGTCGGGCGTGGTCAGCAAGCGCTTCGTGCAGGCCGGCGAAAAGCTCTCGCCGGACAGCCCGGTGATGGCCATCGTCGACCTCGCCCACCTGACGCTCGACGCCCAGGTGCCGGCGTCCGACATCCCGCGCGTGCAGGTCGGCCAGGACGTGCGCTTCCGCGTTGACGGCTTTGACGCGCGTGAATTCACCGGCAAGGTGGCGCGCATCAATCCCGCGGCCGAGACCGGCTCGCGCGCGATGCTGGTGTATATCAGCGTCGCGAATACCGATGGCGCTCTGCGCGCCGGCATGTTCGCGAAAGGCCAGATCACCACCGACAAGTCCAGCGCGCGCCCGATCGTGCCGCTGGCGGCCCTGCGCAAGGATGGCCAGCGCGACGTGGTCTACCGCATCGACGGCGGCAAGGTCGTGGCCCAGCCGGTCGAGCTCGGCATGCGCAACGAGGACGAAGGCCTGGCCGAAGTGACCGGCGGGCTGGACGCCGGCGCGGTGCTGCTGGCGGTGCCGCTCGACGGCGTCAAGCCGGGCACCCAGGTGAAGCTGCCCGGCGCTGCCGCCAAGCCTGATACCAAGGCTGTCGTCGTCGCGAAGAAGGACTGAGCCATGTGGATCACCAAAGTCAGCATCCGCCACCCCGTCTTTGCGACCATGGTCATGGTCGGCCTGATGGTGCTCGGCCTGTTCTCGTACCGCTCGCTGGGCGTGGAGAGCATGCCGAACGTCGACATTCCCTACGCCTGGGTCGAGACCCAGTATCCGGGCGCTTCGCCGGAACAGGTCGAGAACGACGTCACGCGGCCGATGGAAGAAGTCATCAACACCGTCAGCGGCGTCAAGACCATCCGCAGTAACTCCTGGGAAGGCCGTAGCGGCGTCTCGGTCGAATTCCACCTCGCCACCAACATGGACAAGGCGATGCAGGACTTGCGCGACAAGATCGCGCGCGTGCGTCCCGGCTTCCCGAAGGAGGTAAAGGAACCCTTCGTCATCCGCGCCGACGGCGAGAACCAGCAGCCGGTGGTGCGCCTCTCGGTGACCTCGAACGAACGCGACATGCGCGCCCTGTCGACGCTGGCCGAGCAGGTCATCGTCAAGCGCCTGCAGAGCGTGGCCGGCGTCGGCGAAGTGCGCACCGGCGGCGTGGCGACGCGCCAGATCCTGGTGCACGTGAAGCCCGAACAGCTGCGCAGCCAGAACATCGGCATCGACGAGGTGCTGCGTGCGATCCAGGCCACCAACACCAACCTCCCGGCCGGCAACCTGCAGTACGGCGCCGCCGAGCGCCTGGTGCGGGTGGAAGGCAAGATGCGCGAGGCGCGCGAGTTCAACAACATCATCGTGGCGCGCCGCGCCAGCGGCCCGGTCTACCTGTCGCAGGTGGCTGACGTGGTCGACGGCGAACGCGAGGAGACCTCGATCTCGCGCGTCAACGGCCAGCGCGCGATCTCGCTCGACGTCACCAAGGTGCAGGATGCGAACACGGTGCAGGTCGGCACCGGCGTGATCAAGATGGTCGAGGAGATGCGCAAGACCCTGCCCGCCGACGTGCACTTCCGCATCATGGACGACCAGTCGACCACGGTGCAGCACCAGCTCGACAACGTGAAACGCACGATCATCGAGGGCGCCATCCTTACCATGATCATCGTGTTCCTGTTCCTGCACTCCTGGCGCAGCACGGTGATCACCGGACTGACGCTGCCGATCTCGGTGCTGGCCTCCTTCATCGCGATGCGCTACTTCGGCTTCACGCTGAACTTCCTGACCCTGATGGCGCTGTCGCTGTGCATTGGCCTCCTGATCGACGACGCGATCGTGGTGCGCGAGAACATCGTGCGCCACCTCGGCATGGGCAAGTCCCACATGCGCGCCGCCGAGGACGGCACCAACGAGATCGGCCTGGCCGTGATGGCCACCACTTTCGCCATCGTCGCCGTGTTCGTGCCGATCGCCTTCATGGACGGCATCGTCGGCCGCTTCTTCCTGCAGTTCGGCGTGACGGTGGCCGTCGCGGTGCTGGTGTCGCTGTTTGTGAGCTTCACGCTCGACCCGATGCTCTCCTCGGTGTGGCCGGACCCGGTGAAGGACCGCTTCAAGTACGCGCCCTGGCTGGGTCGCGCGATGGCAAAGATCGAGCATGGCATCGAGCGCGTGCACGTCTGGTACGGCCACGTGCTGGCGCTGGCCCTGCGCTGGAGGAAGTCGACCCTGGCGCTGGCGCTGGCGGTGTTCGTCGGCAGCCTGGCTCTGGTGCCGATGATCGGCGGCGAATTCGCGCCCAAGACCGACAACGGCTTCATCGAGATGCGCTTCAAGACCCCGGTCGGCTCGAGCCTGGCCTATACCGACGGTAAAGTAAAACAGGTCGAGGACATCCTGCGCGGGTACAAGGAGATCGACTCGATCAGCAGTGCGATCGGCATGTACGAAGGCCACAACAGCGCCCAGGTCGTGCTGAAGCTCACCGACGTGAAGAAGACGAAACGCCGCTCGCAGGAAGAGATGGAGTCGGTGATCCGCGAGCGCCTGTCCTCGATCGCCGGGATCACGATGTCGGTCGGGAACAAGCCGATCTTCATCGCCATCCTCGGCCGCGACGAGGCCAAGCTCGATGCGGTGGCCCACCGCCTGATGGACAAGATGCGCACGATTAAGGGCGTGGCCGACATCGAGTACAGCCAGGAAGGCGCCAACCCGGCGACCGTGATCCGCATCAACCACGAGCTGGCCAGCGACCTGGGCCTGTCGGTGCAGCAGGTCGGCGCCGCGCTGCGTCCGTTTGTCGCCGGCGACGAGATCAGCCAGTGGCTGGCGCCGGACGGCCAGAACTACCAGGTCAACGTCCAGCTGCCGCGGAGCGGCCGCCAGAAGGTGGCCGACCTGGCCGACCTGTCGCTGGCGTCCTCGCGCCTGGACGCCGCCGGCAACCCGATCATGGTGCCGCTGCGCCAGGTGGTCGAGTTCGTGCCCTCGTTCAGCCCGCAGGTGCTCAAGCGCCAGGCGCTGGAACGCCGCGTCGCGATCTACGCCGGCGTCGAAGGCCGCCCGACGGGCGACGTGAACGCCGAGATCGACAAGGCGATGAAGTCGATCGAGCTGCCGGAAGGCGTGCGCTTCGACGTCGGCGGCGACGCCCAGCAGATGGCCGAGACCATGGCCAACTTCGGCTCGGCGATCGTGATCGCGATCATCTTTATCTACCTGGTGCTGGCCTCGCAGTTCGGCAGCTTCCTGCAGCCGATCGCGATCATGATGTCGCTGCCGATGTCGCTGATCGGCGTGCTGGTGGCCCTGCTGGTGACGGGTAGTACGCTGAACGTGTTCTCGGTGATCGGCGTGGTGATGCTGATGGGCCTGGTGACCAAGAACGCGATCCTGCTGGTGGACTTCGCGAACCACGGCCAGCGCGAGGGCAAGGGCCAGTTCGCGGCCATCCTCGAAGCCGGCCAGGTGCGCCTGCGCCCGATCCTGATGACGACGCTGGCGATGATCTTCGGCATGCTGCCGATGGCGATCGGCGCCGGCGACGGCGGCGAAACGCAAGCGCCGATGGGCCGCGCGGTGATCGGCGGCGTGATCACCTCGACGCTCCTGACCCTGGTAGTGGTGCCGGTGGCCTACAGCTACCTCGACAACCTCGGCAAGCGCGCCAAGCGCTGGTTCGCCAAGGGGCACGAGGAAGTGGCGGACGATCTGCCGGTGATTGCCAAGGAAAGCGCGTAAAAGCCTGCGGCGCGTCTCGTAGGGTGGGCACGAAGTGCCCACGCGGAACGCGCCGCAGTGTTAGCGGTGTTCTAGCTCAACGATACGCATTCGACCAGCGTATCCTGGAGAACAGTGCTGCGGCATCGCTCTGCCGCTTGAGTCGACAATCGACCAGGTAGAGCAACAGGTATGCTCAAGATATTGCGCGTCCGATCGGACGGCAACGTTCAAAATAAGCCAACATTGCGGCGCGTTTCCGTAGGGTGGGCACAGCGTGCCCACCCTACGGAAACGCTAGGTCTGCTCCTGCGTTTCGGCCGATTCAACTTCTACCGCCTCCCCCGGCTCCCCCTCGGCCGGTTTCGGATTGTTCTTCGCTTCCAGCTTGCGCCGGGCTTTTTCTTCTGCCTTGCGCTTCTTTTCCAGTTCCCGTTGCCGCTTCTCGTATTGGAAGTTGGTCTTTGCCATGATTTCCTCGTATGCAAGCTGACATGAAAGGGTGATGCAAACTCGAACTATTATGCGCCAGTTAAGCTTTCAGGATTTGAATTAACCACGTGGATGATGACGTGCATGCAGGTGCTTGAGGCGTTCGCGCGCAACATGGGTATAAATCTGTGTGGTTGAAATGTCCGCGTGACCCAGCAGTAATTGCACCACGCGCAGGTCGGCGCCATGGTTCAGCAGGTGGGTGGCGAAGGCATGGCGCAGCGTATGCGGCGACAGCGGTGCGCGGATGCCGGCTTTTAATGCGTGTTTCTTGATCAGGATCCAGAACATCTGGCGCGTCATCGGCCCACCGCGGCTTGTCACGAACAAGGCGTCGTCGACCTGTCCGTTCAGGATGATGCCGCGCGCATCCTTCAGGTAACGCTCGATCCAGTTCCGGGCCTCGGCCCCGAAGGGTACGAGACGCGTTTTACTGCCCTTGCCGGTGATGCGCAGCACGCCATCGTTCAGGCTCAGTTCGACCAGTTTCAGGGCCACCAGTTCCGACACCCGCAGGCCGCTCGCATACATCAGCTCGAGCATGGTGCGCTCGCGCAGGCCGAGCGGGGTCGACACGTCGGGTGCCGCCAGCAGGGCCTCGACCTGTTCTTCGGAAAGCGTGTGCACGAAGCGCAGCGGCTGGCGCGCCGTGGCCATCTTCAGGCAGGGGTCGTCCGCCACCTGGTTGCGGCGCAGCGCCAGCTGGTAGAAGCGCTTCAGGACCGACAGGCGCCGGTTCGCCGTGCTCGGCTTGGTGTCGGCATGGCGTTCGGCGAAATAGCCGGCCAGGTCCTCGGGCCCGGCCGCGAGCAGGCCGCGTCCCGGCCGTTTCTTTTCCAGCCAGCCGGCGAACAGGCGCAGGTCGCGCCGGTAGGCGTCGAGCGAGTTCTTCGCCAGGCCGTGTTCCAGCCAGAGCGTGTCGCAGAACTCGTCGATCAGTCCCAGATCGACTGCTGCTGCCATGGCGATGCGGTGGCGCCCTCGTGGCGCAGGAGCCAGCGCTTGACCGAGAGGTGGAAGCCGTTCTCGTCGTCGTTGCTGGCAAAGCCGCCCAGGCCGCGCGCGGCGGTCACGCGGTGGCAGGGAATGACGAGCGGGAACCAGTTGGCGCCGCAGGCCTGGCCGACCGCGCGCGGCGCCGAGCCGAGCTCCTTGGCCAGGATGCCGTAGGTGCGCACGGTGCCGCGCGGGATCGCGCTAATGGCTTCCCAGACGCGGCGCTGGAAGGGGCTGCCAGCGTCCAGCAGCGGCAGATCGAAGGCGAAATCAGGGTCCGCCAGGTAAAGCTCGACCTGGCGCGCGGCCAGTTCGGCCGTCGCATTTTCGGGCGCCTTGTCGCCGAAACGCGGCTGCAGGTAGACCAGTTCGCGCACGCGCTCGGCCTCGGTGCGGATGCCGATCGCGCCGAAGGGCGCCGGCACGATGGCGGAAAACAGCTCGCTGCCTTGTGGTGTATTCATGGTGCGCAGTTTACTCCTCGCGCCGGCCGTCCACCACTGTTTTTCGCTGAAGCAATTGCTCGTCCGTGGCGGCCCATCCTTGCGAAAACGTCTCTCCTGCGATCAAACACCGACACCGAACGATATGCCGCGCGTACGACGCCTCCCGGTTTTCGTTTCACTGCCAGGTTGCCCGGCCCAGGCCGGCGCCCAGCCGCCTACGGCGTTGCAGGTCGGCGTCTACGCCATCGCACCCAAGGTGTTCATGAACGAGGTCGACGAGGCGGAGCTCGCCGCCTGATCCTGGCAAGCGTTGTCATGGTGGGCACGGGGCGCCCACCCTACGGCAGCTGTTCAGCCGGTCAGTGGACGCGAGAACATTGGGAGAGTTTGCAACATAACGCGCGCCTGCCAAAGCTCCCAGGGCAAGGGATGCGGCCACCCGACGCAATGTCGAAGACAGTACGCTAGTACGGCGAGACAATGCAACGCCGCCATGGGGGCTTTGGCAGGCGCGCGCAAAAAAAAAGCGCACAATGTGCGCTTTTGAATCATGGTCACGTCCCGGCTACTAGGCGTACCCGCAGCTTCTGTCGAACGTGTGTCTCCTCACATGATCTCCGGTATGGATTACCGTGCTTTTCTCTCACTCCCCAAGACTTGTGTCCGGTATGCCGCACCGCGCTGGTGCCCTGTTCTGGTGCCGGCAGCGCTCCATCATAACGCAACTGTGCCGGCAAAGAATAGTTTTTTATATACGATAATCGAGAATCATCCATAGACGAGGTTGGGCAGCCACAACGAAATCGCCGGCACATAGGTCACCAGGAGCAGGAAGCCAAGCATGGTCAGCAGCCAGGGCATGACCGCCACCGTCAGCTCCGATATCCCCATCTTGGTGATGCCCGAGGCGACGTACAGGTTCAGGCCGACGGGTGGATGGCACATCCCCACTTCCATGTTGACCACGATGAGGATGCCGAAGTGGATCGGATCGATCCCCAGTTGCACCGCGACCGGGAACAGGATCGGCGCCATGATCAGCACGATCGAGGAAGGCTCCATCACGTTGCCGGCAAGCAGGAGCAGCACGTTCACCACCAGCAGGAAGCCGACCACGCCCAGGCCCTGGCCGGTGAGCCAGGCCGCCATCTGTTGCGGGATATTCTCGCTGGTCATCAGGAACGAGAACAGCACGGCATTCGTGATGATGTAGAGCAGCATCGCCGACAGCGAGGCCGAGTCCAGCAGCACCCTGCCGACCTGTTCCAGGCGCAGGTCCTTGTAGACGAACACCGAGATGACGAAGGCGTACACGGCGGCGATCGCGGCGGCCTCGGTCGGCGTGAACATGCCCGAATAAATGCCGCCCATGACGATCACGATCAGGAACAGGCCCCAGGCGCTCTTGCGGAAGGCGTCCCAGCGTTCGCCCCAGCTGGCCCTGGCCATGCGCGGGTAGCCGCGCTTCTTCGCCAGCACCCAGGTGGTCAGGCCGAGCAGGAAGGCCAGCATCAGGCCCGGCACCACGCCGGCCATGAACAGCGCGCCGACCGAGGTGTTGGTGGTCACCGAATACATCACCATCACGATCGACGGCGGAATCAGGATGCCGAGCGCGCCCGAGGTGGTGATCACGCCCGCGCCGAAGCGCTTCGGGTAGCCTTGCTTGACCATCGCCGGCAGGATGATCGAGCCGATCGCCACCACGGTTGCCGGGCTCGAACCCGACACTGCCGCGAACAGGGCGCAGGCCACCACGCCGGCCAGCGCCAGCCCGCCGTGCCAGTGGCCGACCATCGAGGTGGCGAAGCGGATCATGCGCCGCGCCACGCCGCCGTGGGTGAGGAAGTTACCGGCCAGGATGAAGAAGGGAATCGCCATGATCTCGAACTTCTCGATGCCGGTGAACAGCTTCAGGGCGACCGACTCGATCGGCACCGTGGTCATGGTGAACAGGAAGGCCAGCACCGTCAGGCCGAGCGAGATCGAGATCGGCATCCCGGTCAGCATCAGGAGCAGCAGCAGGATGAAAATGATGGCGGCGTTCATGCGGCGCCTTTCGAGATCGGCAGGTCGGCGTCGTCCAGGCCCTCGACCTGGGCCGGGTCATGGTGCGGCACTTCGCCGGTGCGGATGAAGTTCACCATCACCTGCAGGAAGCGGAAGCACATCAGGTACGAGCCGAGCGGCACCGCCAGGTAGACGATCCACATCGGCCATTCGAGGTCGGCCGAGGTCTGGTCGGTTTCCGACATGTGCCAGACGAAGTTGGCGCCCAGGGTGCCGACGATGCCGGTGAACAGCGCCCCGGCGAGCAGGCCGAAGACGATGAAGCCGGCGCGCCAACGCGGGTTCAGGCGGTTGACGAGGACGTCGACGCCGACGTGGATGCCGGTGCGCACGCCATAGGCCGCGCCGAACTTGGCCATCCACACGAACATGTAGATGCACAGTTCCTGGGCCCAGCTGGTGTTGATCTGGATGAGGTAGTCCTGCAGCGCCGGAATCGGCAGCCCGGACAGGTAGCGATGCACCACCGCGACGAAGATGACGACGGTCGCCGCCGCCATCAGGGTCGCGATGATCCATTCTTCGAGTCGATCGAGGAATTTCATGGATGTCTTTCAGGAGGCAGGGAGAGCGCGCGTACCAAAGGACGCGCACGCGTCCCGCAGCGCGCTATGGGCGTGCCGCGAAGGACGCCTGTCCGGCGCCGGGTCGCCGGCCGATGACGGCCGGCTTACCTGGCCGGCTTACTTCTTCGCGGTTTCCCGGGCGATCGCCTGGATCAGGTCCTTGCCGATCCGGCCTTCCATCTGCTTGTGCACCGGCAGCAGGACCTGGCGCCACTGCGCCTGCTCGGCCGGCGTCAGGTGATAGATGGTGGTCTTGCCGGCCTTGCGGATGGCTTCCAGCGCCAGGTCGTTGTCGCGCTGGGCGATCGCTTTTTCGAAAGTGGTGGCGTCGCGCATGGCCTGTTCGAGCTGGCCGCGGATATCGGCCGGCAGGCCGTCCCAGAACTTCTTGTTGACGATGACGGCGTAGCCCAGGTAGCCGTGGTTCGATACCGTCAGGTGCTTCTGCACCTCATGCATCTTCTGGGTGTACATGTTCGACGGCGGATTCTCGGTGCCGTCCACCACGCCGGTCTGCAGGGCCTGGTAGACCTCGGAGAAGGCCAGCACCTGCGGGTTGGCGCCGAGGGCGCGCATCTGGGCGTCGAGCACCTTCGAGGACTGGATGCGCATCTTCTGGCCGCGGAAGTCGGCCGGCACGTGCAGCGGCTTATTGGCCGACATGATCTTGAAGCCATTATCCCAGTAGGCCAGGCCGGTGATGCCCTTCGGTTCGAGCTTCTTCAGCAGTCCCTTGCCGATCGGGCCTTCGGTCACCGCGTACAGCGCGGCCTTCGAGGGGAAGATGTAAGGCAGGTCGAAGGCTTCGAATTCCTTCACGCCGAGCGGGCCGAACTTGGCCAGCGAGGGCGCCAGCATCTGCACCGCGCCCAGCTGCAGGGCTTCGAGTTCTTCCTTGTCCTTGTAGAGCTGGCTGTTCGGATACACTTCGACCTTCACGCGTCCCTTCGTCAGCTTTTCGGCCTGCTCCTTGAAGCGCTCTGCGGCCTGGCCCTTCGGCGTATCGGTCGCCACCACATGGCTGAACTTGATGACGATCGGTGCCTGGGCCCAGGCAGCGTTCATGGAAAGGGCGACGGCAAAGGCCGCGACCAGGGTTTTGATCTGCATGATGTCTCCTTGGTGTATCGTTTTTTTGTATTGACCAGCGTGAATCGATCCGTCAGCTTCATTTTGCCTTGCAATTACCCATTTCCACAATAACATCGGAATCAGAAACCTTCCACGGTATCGCATGAAAAATCCTTTCCGGCTGCCGCGTCGCGCCAGCCTCTCCCGCCCCTGGCGCTGGCTGGTGCCGGTGCTGCTCGTGCTGCTGTTCCTGGCGGTGCTGATCTGGCTTCCCTGGCAGGCGCGCCAGATGGAGGCCAACGAGCGCCAGGAACAGCTGATCGCCGATACGCTCTGGGTCGAGCAGACCCTGCGCTTCGAGCTGGCGCGCAGCGAGGAAGCCCTGGAAAGCCTGGGCGCGGACCTGGTCACCAAGCCGCCCGCGCCCGAGCAGCTGCAGGCGCGCTTTGTCCAGATGTTCAAGAACGGCCACGAACTGCGCCGCGTGCTCTGGCTCGGCGCCGACGGCAGCGTGCTGGCCCGGCATGGCCTGGAACTGCCGCCCGGCGGCCTGGCCAAGGTGGGCCTGGAAACCCAGGAGATGGCGCGCCTGACCCGTGCCGGGCGCTATACCGAAGCCTACGGCGCCAGCGCCCATACGCCAGGCATGATCGACTACTACCTGCCGCTGTACAAGGATGGCAAATATGCCGGCAGCCTGGTCGCCAGCTACAGCCTGAAGGTCCTGCTGGACGAGACCGTGCCCTGGTGGTTCGCCCAGGACAATGCCCTCGCCCTGGTCGACCGCGACGACCGCCCGATCGCCGAGCGCGCCGACGGCGGCCCGGGGCGCGGCGTCTACACGCATCGGCGCGCGCTCGACCTGCCGGGCAGCTCGATCGTGCTGGAGACCGACAGCGTGAAAGGCGCGCCGCGCCTGTTGCCGAACCTGCTGGTCGGCTCGGTGATCGTGCTGGCGCTCGGCCTCCTGCTCAGCCTCATGACCCTGTGGCGCCACATCTCGCGCACCCTGGCGGCCGAAGCCGCGCTGCGCCAGCAGATGGCCTTTCGCACCGCAATGGAAAATTCGCTGCTGACCGGCCTGCGCGCGCGCGACCTGGAGGGCCGCGTCACCTACGTCAACAAGGCCTTCTGCCAGATGGTCGGGCTGCCGCCCGAAGACCTGGTCGGCAAGAAGCCGCCGATGCCCTACTGGGCGCCGGAAGCGATGGGCGAGTACGAGGAACGCTTCGCCGGCGTGCTGGCCGGGACCATCACGCCGCAGTTCGAGACCGTGTTCCAGCGTTCGGACGGGCTGCGGGTGCCGGTGCTGGTGTTCGAGGCGCCGCTGGTGGACAGCCGCGGCAGGCAGACGGGCTGGATGAGCTCCATCCTCGACATAACCGACCGCAAGAAAGCCGAGGAACTCAACCGCCAGCAGCAGGAGAAGCTCGAAGCGAGCGCGCGCCTGGCCACCATGGGCGAGATCTCGTCGATGCTGGCGCATGAACTGAACCAGCCGCTGGCTGCGATTTCCAGTTACACGGCGGGCGCCCTGAACGTGCTCGAACGCGCCGACAGCGGCGTGCCGGTCGAGCCGACCCTGTTGCGCCGCGCGCTCGAGCAGGCGCGCCAGCAGGCCCAGCGCGCCGGCCAGATCATCAAGAGCGTGCACGAGTTCGTGAAGAAGAGCGAACCGCAGCGCGAGGAGGTGGCGATCAGGAGCGTGGTCGACGGCGTGCGCGCCCTGATCGAGCTGCAGGCCCGCAAGTCTTACGTGTCGCTGCAGTTCGACCTGCCGCCGACCCTCCCCACGGTCCTGGCCGACCGCGTGATGCTCGAGCAGGTGCTGCTCAACCTCACGCGCAACGGCATCGAGGCGATGGAGCAGGCGCCGCCCGCGCGGCGCATCCTGCGCATCGCCGCCGCGGCCGACGCGGCCCAGGTATCGGTGTCGGTGGTCGACCATGGCCACGGCATCGCCCCCGATGTCGCCGAGCGCCTGTTCTCGCCCTTCTTCTCGACCAAGGCCGAGGGCATGGGCATGGGCCTGTCGATCTGCCGCACCGCGATCGAATTCCATGGCGGCACCCTGACCCATGCGCCGAATCCGGCCGGCGGCACGATCTTCACCTTCAGCCTGCCGCGCCAGGATGCAGCGGCGGCCGCGCCTGAGCTAAAATAGCGCACCAAGGAGAACCACATGCTGCATATCGTCGACGACGAAGAAGTCATCCGTGATGCGCTCGCGTGGCTGGCCCAGTCACGCGGGCTGAACGCACGCGGCTATGCCGGAGGCCAGGCCTTCCTCGACAGCGTCGGCGAACCCGACCCCAGCGGCGACTGCGTGCTGCTCGACGTGCGCATGCCCGACATGAACGGCGTGGCCGTGTTCGACCAGATCATCGGCCGCGGCCTGCTGCCGCGCCTGCCCGTCATCTTCCTGACCGGCCACGGCGACGTGCCGATGGCGGTCGACTCGCTCAAGCGCGGCGCCTTCGATTTCTTCGAAAAACCCTTCAACGACAACCAGCTGATGGACCGCGTCGACCAGGCCCTGGCCGCCTCGCGCGCGGCCGCGGCCTCGGACCAGGTGCGCGCGCGCCTGGCCACGCTGTCGGCGCGCGAGCGCGAAGTGCTCGACCTGATTTTGGCCGGCAAGATGAACAAGGTCGTCGCCGACGAACTGGGCATCAGCATGCGCACGGTCGAGGTGCACCGGGCGCATATCTTCGACAAGATGCAGGTGAAGACGGCGGTGGAGCTGGCGGGGCTGTTGAAGTAGTTTTTCGCGTTCGTGGCGCTGTTGCGTGTTCTGTTATTGGTCCCTTGAATCCGCGTGGGCACAGGTGCCCACCCTACGGGACACGTTAACGGTCTCGGGTTTGCCCGCGCTCGCTACTGACGGCGACCGTAGGGTGGGCACTTGTGCCCACGCGGATCGTGCACACCGATAGCGCCACAGGCAACAGCCCCACGACACCAGCAAGCCCCCTTGCGATCGCCCGATCCGCCCCTACCTGACAGCTGTCCCCGCTTGTCACCCTCCCCCCGACCTTTCCGCTCGTCGCAAGCCGCGACAGCTCAGCCACGACTGTTGGTTCCAGGAGGGCGCGCACAGGACGTGCCAAAGGCCGTCCATTTTGGGATCGCTTGTAAAATCAATTTGAACGCGTCGCTGCCCCGCGCTGCGCGACGCCAACTTCTTTAGGGAAAGCAGATGAACGAAAAGACAGTTGCAGACAGGATGTTTTTGCGCAATGCGAAGTCCATGCAGGTACTCAATGGCGGGGTCCACCCGTCGGTCGTGTCGCAGTTTCCGCAGGAGCTCATGAAGGAAGGCGATGGTCCCTTCGACGTCATCATGGCCTTCTGCATGAACCGCAAGGACCTCGAGCAGTATGTGCCGGTCGCCAAGGAACGCCTGGGTGACAAGGGCTCGCTATGGATCGCCTACCTGAAACAGACCGCCTCGAAAGCGACCGACATCAACCGCGACTCGATCAACGCCTACCTGAAGGAACACGGCATCACGGCCGTGGCGATGATCTCGATCGACGGCGACTGGTCGGCGCTGCGCGCCAAGCGCATCGAGCTGTGAAGCTGGAGCGCCTGAGTGGATTTTGTCAGGCGCATAAGTGGCGCGCCAGCGCCCACGCCACGTGTTCACGCACCAGCTCGGACGGGTGATCGGCGCGTGCGCGCAAGGCGGCCACGATGAGCGGGTCGCCTGCACGTCCCGCAGCCGCATTGCCCAGCCCCACCGCCAGATTGCGCAGCCAGCGCTCGTGACCGATACGCCGGATCGGGCTCCCTTCGGTGCGGCGGTTGAATTCTTCCTCTTCCCACGCAAACAACTCCACCAGCATCGCCTCGCCGAAGCCGTTGCGCTCGTCGAAATCGGGCAGGACCGCGCGCTGCGCGAACTTGTTCCAGGGGCAGGCCAGCTGGCAGTCGTCGCAGCCGTAGATGCGGTTGCCGATCAGCGGGCGCAGCGCGACCGGAATGCTGCCCTTCAGCTCGATGGTGAGATAGGAAATGCAGCGCCGCGCGTCCAGCCGCCCCGGGCCCAGGATGGCGCCGGTCGGGCACTTGTCGATGCAGCTGCTGCACTGGCCGCAGTGACCGCTGGTTGCCTGGTCGACCGGCAAGGGCAGGTCCACCAGGATCTCGCCGATGAAGAAGGTCGAGCCGGCTTCGCGCGACAGCAGCAGGGTGTGCTTGCCGCGCCAGCCGAGACCCGCTTTTTCCGCCAGCGGCAATTCCATCACCGGGGCCGAATCGGTAAACACCCGGTAGCCGTATTCGCCGATCTCGGCTTTCACGCGTTCGGCCAGCTGGGCCAGGCGGTTGCGCAGCACCTTGTGGTAGTCGCGTCCGCGCGCATACACCGAAACCACCGCCGCGCCCGGGTCAAGCGCGCGCCGCGCCTCGTGCGCGCGCCAGTCGCCGGCATCCTTCGGCAGGTAATCCATGCGCGCCACGATCGCGCGCACGGTGCCGGGCACCAGCTCGGCGGGCCGGGCGCGCTTCATGCCGTGGCTTGCCATATAATCCATCTCGCCATGATGGCCCGCCGCCAGCCAGGCGCGCAGGCCCTCCTCGGCGTGCGCCAGGTCGACGTCGGCAATGCGCACGTCGGCGAAGCCGAGCTCCGCGCCCCATGCCTTGATGGCGCGCGTCAGTTGATGCAGGTCGGGGGATGCGAGGGACATTTGGCAAAGAAGACAATCGCGGCGCGAGCGCGCCGCCAAACATGACATTCTAATTGATGCAGCACTTCACAGCCTACCTGCCGGACGAAACGGCGACCGCCGCCCTCGGCGCCGCACTGGCCCGCGCCGTCCTTCCCGGCCTGGTCATCTATCTGCACGGCGACCTCGGCGCCGGCAAGACCGCGCTCACGCGCGCCCTGCTGCGTGCGGCCGGCCACCAGGGCACGGTCAAGAGCCCGACCTACACCCTGTCGGAACCCTATCGCGTGCAGATCGACGGGCAGCCGGTCAACGTGATCCACTACGACCTCTACCGCATGGCCAGCCCGGAAGAATTCCTCGACGCGGGCTTTCGCGAAGACTTCGACGGCAAGAATATCTGCATCGTCGAATGGCCGGAAAAGGGTGAGCCAGTGTTGCCATTGCCCGACGTTAAAGTGTTGCTTAAGGTCAGCGGCCTCGGCCGTGAGGTAGAATTGCAGGCGTTGTCCGAATTAGGCCTGCTATGCCTCGACCGCCTCTCCTACGCTCCTCCCCCCTGACGTCCGGCGCGCGGCGCCGCACCCTGCTCAAGGCCGGCGGCACGCTGCTGTTGTCGGTCCTGTCTCCGCTGCCCGCACGCGCGGCCCAGATCATGGCCGTGCGCGTCTGGCCGGCCGACGACTACACCCGCGTGACGCTGGAAAACGACAGCGACCTGAAGACCGAGCACTTCCTGCTCGCCGATCCGCCGCGCCTGGTGGTCGACATCGACGGCCTGGACCTGAACGACACCCTGAAAAGCCTGGTCGCGAAGGTCGAGCCGAACGATCCCTACATCAAGCAGGTGCGCGTCGGCCAGAACCGCCCACGCGTGGTACGCCTGGTGTTCGACCTGAAGGAAGAAATCAAGCCCCAGGTGTTCACGCTGGCGCCGATCGGCACCTACAAACACCGCCTGATCTTCGACCTCTACCCGGTGCGCGAGGCGGACCCGATCCTGGCCCTGATCGAAAAGGGCGAATGGTCGCCGGGCGACGGCACCCCGACCGCGGTGCCGGCCGCGCCGGCCCCGATCCAGCCGCCGGTCCCCGATCCGGTGGCGCGCATCGAAGCCGAGATCGCCGCGATGGACGGCAGCCCACCGCCGCGCCCGGTGCAGCCGCCGCCGACGCCGGGCAAGCCAGCCGCCAAACCGGCAGCCCCGCCGGCCAACAACGTGGTGCGCATGGTGACGATCGCGCTCGACCCCGGCCATGGCGGCGAGGACCCGGGCGCCATCGGCGCCACCGGCACCCGCGAAAAGGACATCGTGCTGGCCGTGGCCAAGCGCCTGAAGGCCAAGCTGGAAGCGCTGCCGAACACGCGCGTCATGCTCACCCGCGACGGCGACTATTTCGTCCCGCTTGGCAAGCGCGTGGAAAAGGCGCGCAAGGTGCAGGCCGACCTGTTCGTCTCGATCCACGCCGACGCCTTCACGGTGCCGACCGCGCGCGGCTCCTCGGTGTTCGTGCTGTCGGAAAAAGGCGCGACCTCGACCGCCGCGCGCTGGCTGGCGAACGACCAGAACAAGGCCGACATGATCGGCGGCGTCAACCTTGGGCGTCACGACAAGCAGCTTGCCAGCGTCCTGTTCGACCTCTCGACCACGGCCCAGATCAACGACAGCCTGAAACTCGGCAAGGCCGTGCTGGGCGAGATCGGCGGCATCAACAAGCTGCACAAGGCCGCCGTCGAGCAGGCCGGCTTCGCCGTGCTGAAGGCGCCGGACATTCCCTCGATCCTGGTCGAGACCGCCTTCATCTCGAATCCGGAAGAGGAAGCCAAGCTCAAGGACGAGGGCTACCAGGAACAGCTGGCCAACGCCATCACCAAGGGCATCAAGCGTTACTTCTCGGCCAATCCGCCGATGGCGAAGAGCCGCACGACCTGAAGTACGCCCTCAGTGCGCGTGCCTACTCCCCGGCCAGTCCGCTGCCGCCCGACGGCACGCGGTTGACCAGCACCTCGCCGCGCTCGAAGGCCGTGATGCTGTCGATGGTGGTCTGCATGATCTGCCCGATCGCCTCCTCCGTGAAAAACGCCTGGTGGCCGGTCACGATCACGTTGGGAAAGGACACCAGCCGCTGGATGATGTCGTCGGCGATGATCGTGGAAGACAGGTCCTGGAAAAACAGGTTGGCTTCCTGTTCATAGACGTCGATCGCCAGGCCGCCCAGCTGCCCGGACTTCAGCGCACGGATGGCTGCGTCCGTATCGACCAGGCCGCCCCGGCTGGTATTGACCAGGATGCAGCCGCGCTTGGCGCGCGCCAGGGTTTGCGCATTGACCAGGTGCGCAGTCTGCTCGGTCAAGGGGCAATGCAGGGACACCACGTCGCTGGACGAGAGCAGCTCGTCGACCGACACGTAACGTCCGCCCGCCGCTTCGAATGCGGGATTGACGTAGGGGTCGGCGCCGACGACATGGCAGCCAAAGCCCGTCATGATCCTGGCAAAGATCACGCCGATCTTGCCGGTACCGATGACGCCGACTGTTTTTCCGTGGAGGTCTACACCCATCAAGCCCTCCAGGTCGAAATTGCCGTCGCGCGTGCGGGAGCTGGCGCGGGCGATTTTCCTGTTCACGGCGAGCAGCAGCCCGACAGCAAACTCGGCAACGGAATACGGCGAGTACTCGGTGACGCGGACCACGGCGATCCCGTGCCGCTCGGCCGCGGCGGTATCGATGTGGTTATAACCGGTGGAGCGCGTTGCCACCAGCCGCGTGCCCTGCGCAGCCAGGATGGCCAGCACCTGCGCATCGACCGTGTCGTTGACGAACACGCAGACGGCTTCGCAGCCCTCGGCGAGCGTCGCGGTCTCGGCCGTCAGGAGATCATCGAAAAAACGCAACTGGTGGCGGGCGTCGCCGTTGGCGCGTTCCAGCATCGTCCTGTCATAGCGGCGTGCGCTGAACACTGCTGTCTTCATGTTTTCCCCTTGTCTGGCCACGAACACGATGCGGGCGACCGCTGACAAGTGTAAAAGAAAGCATGATGCTCGCGAGCCCGATAGCGTCATGTGGCGTATTGCTGTCCTGGCTGAGGGAACGTCGGTGCGCCGAGGGTCATGGCATACTACGCGGTCCAATAATCCGTTAGCGACCTGTTACCGACATGATGAACCCGGACGCCGCCATTTCGACCACCCACGGCCAGCTCCCGGCCCTCCTGCTGAGCGCGCCCGACGGCGCCCAGGCCACCGTCACCCTGTACGGCGCCCACCTGGTGTCCTGGCGCGGCGCCGATGGCCGCGAGCGCCTGTTCTGCAGCGCCAGGTCGGCGTTCGACGGCAGCCGTGCGATCCGCGGCGGCGTGCCCGTGATCTTCCCCCAGTTCGCCGAGCGCGGCAACGGCATGCGCCACGGCTTCGCGCGTGTGAACAACTGGCGCGTGCTGGAAACGGGCGTCGACAACGGCTGGGCCTTCGCCCTGTTCGCACTCGACGCAGCCGACCTCGATCCGCGGCACGCGCAGGCCTGGCCGCACGGTTTCGCGCTGGCGCTGCGCGTGGCGATCCACGCCAACGAACTGAAGATGCGCCTCGAGGTGCGCAATACGGGCGGCGATGCCTTCCCGTTCGCGGCCGCCCTGCACACCTATCACCTGATGGATGACATCGCGACGGTGCGCATCAATGGCGTCGAACGCGAGGAGCTGGTCATCACGGACAAGTTCGATCGCGCCTACGAAGACATCGCCCCGCCGCTGGCCCTGGTCGACGGCGGCCTGATGCTGACGATCCGGCAGGAAGGCTTCAAGGATGCGGTGGTGTGGAATCCGGGCGCGGCCGACGCGGCGGCGCTGGCGGACATGGCGGACGAGGAATACCGGCGTTTCGTCTGCGTCGAGCCGGCGCTGCTGGACGGGCCGACGCTGCAGCCGGGCGAGAGCTGGGTGGGCGAGTACCACGTTTCGTAGGGTGGGCGCCCCCGTGCCCACGCGTGAACGATGAGCAGACGTGGCGCTTCACCAACGCCAACACGACGCAGGCTTCACGCGTGGGCACAGGGCGCCCACCCTACGGGTCCTCTGTCGCGTCAACGATAAAAAGCCGGCGTGAGCCGGCTTCCTCTTAATTCGATTCCTTGATCATCCGCCCCTCGCCCGCCTGCACGGGCCGCGCATTAAGCGGATACAGGCGCGAGAACAGCGCCATCTGCGCCGGCGAGGCCGTCATCGGCTGCTTCATCACCAGCCACAACACGTTTTCCTGGCAGGGCGGCGTGGTCTGCGAGCCCATGTAGGTGTAGTACTCGCGTCGCTCCGGCAGCAATTCCAGGGGGTCGATCTCGATGCCTGGCGCGACCTGCTGCTGCTTCTCGAGCGGGATGTTGTTCCACACGGTCTGGATCGCCTCGTTGGCCTTGCCGCGCTCGAGCAGCACGGCGACGATGGCCAGTTTGCCGCCCGGACCGCGGTGCTCCAGGTGCACGACCATCTCGGTGCCCTTGCCGTTGATTTTCTCTTCCGACGGACGGTGGAAGTGGAACTGCACCAGCTCGAAGCTCTGGTTGCCGATGGTCATGAAATTACCGCTGGCGACATTCACCTGCACGGTCTTGCCGTTGTCGATCTCGGTAAACAGCGAAGGGCGGTAATTGAAATCGATCTCGGCCAGGTCGACCTTGATGCCGTCGCGGATATCGATCGGCGACTGGCGCTTGCCGCTGCCGCACTGCGACCAGGCCGGGTTGACCTTGCCCCAGTTCTCGGGGCCGAACTCGCCTTCGTAATCCCAGTGCTTGCTGATCTTCGGCGCGGCCGCGAGCGCGGCTTCCTTCTTGCGTTTCGCTTCGGCCGCCCGCTTCGCCCTGTTGGCGGCGGCGATGCGCGCGGCCTGCTTGGCGCGCATCTCGGCCAGGCGCTCGGCGATCTTGACCGACAGCTCGACCTGCGCATCCTCCTCGCTTTGCGCCGACATGCTGGCCGCCACCCGGTCGGCCGTGGCGGCGCTGGCGCCGGCCGGCTTCTCGGCCTTCACTTCCTTGTCGGCGGCGGCGGCGAGCGCTGCGATCGACGCCTTCTCGACCGGCTTGGCGCTGGCCGGTTTCGACAGCTCGGCCGCGAGCTTCCTGGCCGCGTCCGCGTCCGGCTTGGCGGCGGGGACAGGCGCTTCGTTGGCGCCTGCATGAAGCATGGCGATACTGCAAGCGAACAGGACAATGAGCTTACGCATGGGATTCTTGGAAGTGGCTTACCATGCTTTAACGACGCTTCTGCCTAGAAACTTGAGAAAAACTTCCCGCGTAAACGTCAAAACGCCGGATCACTCCGGCGCTTTGGTCAAACAGGAAACAATCAGCGGCTCAGCATGCGGCGTCCGAACTTGTACAGGCCGCCCAGCATGAGGGGAACGATGGCCGCGCTCACGCCCACCAGCACGATCTCGGTCAGGTGGTCGCGGATGATCGGGATATTGCCGAAGAAGTAGCCGGCGGTCACCAGGCTGGCCACCCACAGCACGGCGCCGGTGATGTTGTAGAGCTGGAAACGCCAGTGGGTCATGTCCGACACCCCGGCAACAAACGGGGCGAAGGTGCGCACCACCGGCACGAAGCGCGCCAGGATGATGGTCTTGCCGCCGTGCTTTTCGAAGAAGTCGTGGGTGCGGTGCAGCGCGTCCTTGTTGATCCACCGGTAATCGTGGGTGAACATGCGCTGGCCGACGGCTTCGCCGATGTAGTAATTGAGTGTGTTGCCGGTGACGGCGGCGACGATCAGGAGCGCCATCAGCAGTGGATAGCTCATCTCGCCGGTGGCGCAGAAGGCACCGGCGATGAACAGCAAGGTGTCGCCGGGGAAGAAAAACAGGACCACGAGGCCGGTTTCGCAGAAGACGATCGCGAACAGGACGATGTAGACATAAACGCCGTATTGAGCCAGGAGGACGCCCAACGTCTTATCGACATGAAGAATCATGTCGAAAAATTGCATCAGATCCATAATTTTCCTAAACGGTAACGACGCATCATACCATCAGTCAGCCAGCCAACGTCTTCGAGCCGGCAAGGAGGCGTGCGATATTTAAGGGAGCGTTAAGTTTCTGAAATGGCTAGTCGACACGCTGAGTTTCACGTCTACAATTACTTCACACTAACAACAAGCGGGAGCGGAGATGAAGGCAGGGATCAAGAGTATGGCGGCTGGTGTTGCGCTGGGGCTCGCAGCCAACCTGGCCCAGGCGGCGGAGCCGAAGCCGCTCCCGCCGAAACCGAGCGTCGGCGAGATCGTCAAGGAATCGAAAGCATCCGACTGGCGGCCGCTCGACCTCGACAACACCATCTACATGGACTTGCCGGGCGGGCGCGTGGTGATCGAACTGGCCCCGCCTTTCGCACCGAATCATGTCGCCAACATCAAGGCCTTGGCGCGCGAACAATATTTTGATGGCTTGGTCATCCTGCGCTCGCAGGACAACTTCGTGGTCCAGTGGGGCGACCCGGACGAAACGAACCCGCGCCCGGTGAAGAACGCGAAGATGAAGCTCAAGGCCGAGTTCACCGTGCCGATGAAGAACGACAGGCATTTCACGCGCCTGAAGGACGTGGACGGCTACGCGCCCCAGGTCGGCCATTCGAACGGCTTCCCGGTCGGACGCGATCCGAAGAAGGGCGAGACCTGGCTGGCGCACTGTTACGCGATGGTCGGGGTCGGCCGCGACAACGAGGCCGACAGCGGCGGCGGCACCGCCCTGTACGTCGTCACCGGCCAGGCGCCGCGCCAGCTGGACCGCAACATCACCGTGGTCGGGCGCGTCGTGTCCGGCATGCCTCTGCTGTCCTCCATGCCGCGCGGGCCGGCGCCGATGGGCTTTTATGACAAGCCGGAGATGCGGGTGCCGATCAAGGCCTTCCGCGTCGCCGCCGACCTACCCAGGGAAGAGCGCAGCAACTTCGAGGTGATGCGTACCGACAGCGCCACTTACCAGAAGGTGGTCGAGGCCCAGCGCAACCGCGGCGGCCCGTGGAACGTGTTCGCGGCCGGTCATGTCGACCTGTGCAATGCGCCGATTCCGGTGCGCGAGCAGAAATAAGACAAGGCGGGACGGCGGGTGCCTTCGGCGAATTCGTCGCGGGTATAATCCGGAGGATGAACGCGCCCGTCCCCACCCATCGTCCCATCCAGCAACTGCCCGACCAGCTGATCTCGCAGATCGCCGCTGGCGAAGTCGTCGAACGGCCTTCCGCCGTCGTGAAGGAACTGCTGGAAAATGCGCTGGACGCCGGCGCCACCCAGATCACGGTCCGCCTCGAGGAAGGCGGCGTCAAGCGCATCGCGATCACCGACAACGGCCGCGGCATCGAGCCCGACCAGATGCCGCTCGCCCTGGCGCGCCATGCGACCTCGAAAATCGCCTCGCTGACCGACCTGGAAAACGTGTCGACCCTGGGTTTTCGCGGCGAGGCGCTGGCCTCGATCGCCTCGGTGGCGGCGGTGTCGATCACCTCGCGCACCAAGGACGCCCCGCACGCCTGGGAAATCGTCGGCTCGCACCTGGGCCAGGTCGTGCCCTCCTCCGGCCCGGTCGGCACCACGATCGACGTGCAGGACCTGTATTTCAACACCCCGGCACGCCGCAAGTTCCTGAAGTCCGAACAGACGGAATACGGCCACTGCGCCGAGGTCGTGCGACGCATCGCGCTGGCGCGTCCGGACGTGGCTTTCAGCCTGACGCACAACGGCCGCACCATCGACCACTGGAACGTGTGCGAGATGGCGAGACGAAGCAGCCAGATCCTGGGCAGCGATTTCGCCGAAGCCCGTCTGCCGATCGACGAATCGGCAGGCCCCCTGCGCCTGCACGGCTACGTCGGCTTGCCGACCGCATCGAAGGCCCGCGCCGACGGCCAGTTCTTCTACGTCAACGGCCGCTTTGTCCGCGACAAGCTGCTGGTGCACGCGGTGCGCGCGGCCTACCAGGATGTGCTGCACGGCGACCGCTTCCCCTCGTATGTGCTGGCGCTCGAGCTCGATCCGGCGCTGGTCGACGTCAACGTGCACCCGTCCAAGATCGAAGTGCGCTTCCGCGACAGCCGCGCCGTGCACCAGTTCGTCTTCCACGCGGTGCAGCGCACGCTGGCGCAGACCTCGGCCACCGCCCACGGCAGCGTGCCGGCGCCGCTGACGGCCGCCGAGATCGCGCCCTCGCCTTCGCTTTCCAGCTGGCGCCGTCCGCATGAGCAGACCTCGTTCGGCACGCAACTGTCGCCGACCTTCTCGCCTTCGCCCTACCCGCCGGGCAGCCGCTGGGATGCCCCTGCCGGCCAGGGCGGCGTGGCCCAGAGCACCGCGAACTACGGCGCGCTGTTCGCCGACGCCCCCGATCGTAGCAACAGCAGCAACGGCAGCGCCGCATCGGCCCCGATTGCGCCGATGCCCGCCACCTCGCCCGCGCCGACCAACGACGACTTCCCGCTCGGCTTCGCGCTGGCCCAGCTGCACGGCATCTACATCCTGGCCCAGAACACCCGTGGCCTGGTGCTGGTCGACATGCATGCGGCGCACGAGCGCATCCTGTACGAGCAGCTGAAGAACGCGCTCGACGCCCAGGTCGAGGGCCAGGACATGCAGGTGCAGCAGCTCCTGATCCCGGTGACCTTCTTTGCCGACGCCATCGAGGTCGGCACCGCCGTCGAGAACCAGGAGACGCTGAAGGCGCTCGGCTTCGACATCGCCGCGATCTCGCCGACCACGCTGGCCGTGCGCGCCGTGCCGACCCTGCTGAAGAACGCCGACGCCCAGACCCTGGCGCGCGACGTGCTGCGCGACGTGCGCGAATTCGGCGGCTCGCGCGTGCTGATCGAGCGCCGCAACGAACTGCTGGGGACGCTCGCTTGCCACACGGCGGTGCGCGCCAACCGTATCCTCACGATTCCCGAAATGAACGCGCTGCTGCGCCAGATGGAGAGCACCGAGCGCGCCGACCAGTGCAACCACGGCCGCCCCACCTGGGTGCAGCTCGAAATCTCGGCCCTCGACAAACTGTTCCTGCGCGGGCAATAGGTTTTACATTACATGCAAGAGAAATTCGATAGCGCCCGGCCGCTGGCCGTGGCGATCATGGGCCCGACCGCGTCGGGCAAGACCGCGGCGGCGCTCGCCATCGCGCGCGAGCGTCCGGTCGAGATCATCTCGGTCGACTCCGCCCTGGTGTACCGCGAGATGGACATTGGCACCGCGAAACCGAGCGCCGAGGAATTGGCCGCCGTGCCGCACCACCTGATCGACATCATCGACCCGCTCGACGCCTATTCGGTGATGCAGTTCCGTAACGATACGCTGCGCCTGGTTGCCGAGATCAGCGCGCGCGGCAAGCTGCCGCTGCTGGTGGGCGGCACGATGATGTACTTCAAGGGCCTGACCGACGGCCTGGACGACCTGCCCACCGCCGATGCCGCCGTGCGCGCTCGCATCGACGAAGAAGCTGCGCGCATCGGCTGGCCAGGCATGCACGCGAAGCTGCGCGAACTCGACCCGGTGACCGCCGATCGCCTGGCGCCGAACGATGCCCAGCGCATCAACCGCGCGCTCGAGATCATCGAACTGTCCGGCAAACCGATGTCGGAACTGCTGGCGCGCCGCGAAAAGCCCGCGCTGCCGTTCAAGCTGGTCTCGTTCGCGCTGGAGACGCCGGACCGCAGCGTGCTGCACAAGCGGATCGCGCTGCGCTTCGACCAGATGCTGGGCGAGTCCGACGACACAGGCATCGTGGCGGAGGTGGCGCGTTTGCGCGCGCGCGGCGACCTGTCGCCGAACCTGCCCTCGATGCGCTGCGTCGGCTACCGCCAGAGCTGGGACTACCTGGACGGCAGGATCGACCGCGCGGGGCTGCGCGAAACCGGCATCATCGCTACGCGCCAGCTGGCCAAGCGCCAGTTGACCTGGCTGCGTTCGATGCCGGACCGGATCGTCGTCGATTTCCTCGGACGCGACCCGGCCGGCGAGATCCTGCGCCACCTGGATGGCTTGCCTGAATAGCACTGCAGCAAAAAAGCCGCTTGATTGAAGGCAGTAGCCTTGACAGCACAGCCGCCGCCTTGGATAATGTCGTTCGCTTTGGTGATATAGCTCAGCTGGTTAGAGCACAGCACTCATAATGCTGGGGTCGGTGGTTCAAGTCCACCTATCACCACCAGGAATTCAGACGAATGGCTTGGCTCATGCGAGACAAGCCATTTTGTTTTACCCCGTTTCGGTGATATAGCTCAGCTGGTTAGAGCACAGCACTCATAATGCTGGGGTCGGTGGTTCAAGTCCACCTATCACCACCAAAACATGTTGTACGAAAAGCCCGCTGCTTCGCAAGAACCAGCGGGCTTTTTTGTTTCCGGCGTTCGTTCCTTTACACGTCCGCGTTTTCGTCGAGTTCGAATTCGCCGCGACCGAACGCCTCGATCACCGACTGCGCCTGCTGCAGGTAAGTCGCCGGCACCAGGATGCGTACGCCACCCAAAGCCGGCGCCAGCAGCAGGTCGGTCTGCATCAGGTGGGCATCGGCCAGCACGGCCGGAATGCCGGACGCTTCCAGGCAGCCCTGCATCAGGGCCGCTTCCATCGGAACGAGATAACGCGCGACGATGAACAGGTCGCGTCCGGGTATCGCCTCGATTTCCGGGTGCGCGGCAAGCCACGCGTCCAGCGCTTGTTCCATTGCTTTCCCCTGCCGTTGATGGATGAGCCAATAGTACTACCGCCGCATCGGGCATGACGCCGCATTGGCCACAGATTTCGGGCTTATTGCAGCATACCCGGCAGCGAGGACAGCAGATACAGGGTGACGCCGATCAGGCCGCCCACCACGGTGCCGTTGATGCGGATGAATTGCAGGTCCTTGCCGATATTCAGTTCGATCTGTTCCGACATCTCGCCGCTGTCCCAGTTTTTCACGGTGTCGGCGATATGGCGGGTCAGGAAGACCGCGAATTCGGGCGCGGCTGCGCGTGCGGCCAGTTCCAGGTTCTCGTTCAGGGACTGGCGCAGTTGCGGGTCCTCGGCCAGGGTCTGCCCCAGCCAGGCGCCGGTCGCTTCGATCCGTCCGCGCAGCATCGAGTCTTTGCCCTGCAAGTCCTGTTTCATCCAGTCGCGCAAGTCGTTCCAGAGCGATGCCAGATAAGTATTCAGGGCTTCATCGTTCAGCAGATAGTTCTTGATTTCTTCGCTACGCGCGGCGAATGCCGGATCGGCTTTCAGGCGCTCGATGAATTCTTTCGTGAATACGTCGAACCGTTGGCGCAGCGGGTGCTCCGGGTCTTCGCTCACCTTGTTCAGGATGCCCGAGGCGAGGCGCACCGCGATATCGGCGCCTTTACGCCCGATCAGTTCCGAGGGCAGCATGCGCTCGATGAAGGCGTATTCGTCCTTCAGCCAGTCGACGATGCCCTGCGAGATATACGATTGTGTTTCCTCGTTATCCAGCAGCTTCGCGAGCTGGTGGATGCCTTCGTTCAGCAGTTCCTGGTGCCGCCCTCCCCGCGTCAGGCTTTCCAGGATGGTGCCGGCCGACTTCGACAAATCGACACTCTTCACCATCGAATGCACGGCCTTGCGCAGGAAATTCTGCACCGCCGCGTCTTCGGTGAAGTCGAGCATCCAGGAGGCGAGTTTCACCAGATATTCGCCCATGCGGCCGGTATTGGCCGGCTTGACCAGCCAATCGGCGACTTTCTGCGCCGGATCGTGCTTGCGGATCAGGCCGACGATCGATTCGGTATCGAGGAATTTTTCGCGCACGAAGAGCGCGAGGTTATCGGCGATCTTGACCTTGTTTTGCGGGATGATTTCGGTATGGCGCGAGACGATCGGGATCGGAATACGCCTGAACAGCGCCACCACGGCGAACCAGTCGGCCAGGGCGCCGACCATCGCCGCCTCGGAAAAAGCCTTCAATAAGCCGGTCCACCAGTTCTGTGGCAGGAAAAAACTCAGCACGAACAGGGCGGCCGCGCCGATGAAGAACGACAGGGCCAGCCGTTTCGATTGTTCGAGTTCGTGTTCTTTCGTCATCGGGCTACGGTGAAAATCTCTACCGTAATCCTATATGACCCCGGCGCTTCGCAGCGTTTCGATTGCGTCCAGGCGCCAGCCCCAGTCGGCCAGCACCGCGGCGCTGTGCTGGCCCGGCCTTGCGGCTGCTGCGCCTGCCTCGGACGCCGTACGGCTGAAACGCGGGGCCGGCGCCGGCTGGGTCACGCCGTCGATCTCCACAAACGCCGAGCGTGCGCGGTTGTGCGGGTGTTGCGGGGCTTCCGCCATGTCGAGCACGGGAGCGACGCAGGCGTCGGTCCCTTCCAGCAGCGCGCACCAGTCGTCGCGTGTGCGGGTGGCGAAGAGGGCCGCGAATTTTTCCTTCAGTTGCGGCCAGCGCGACTGGCTCCACTGTTTCGTGAACTCGGGGTCGCTGGCGCCGCTCAGGTCCAGCAGCTGGGCGTAGAACTGCGGCTCGATCGCGCCCACCGACAGGTATTTGCCGTCCAGGCAGGCATAGGTATCGTAGAACGGGGCGCCGCCGTCGAGCATGTTGGCTTCGCGCCGGTCGCTCCAGGAACCGAAGGCGCGCAGGCCATACATCATCGCGCCCAGCAGCGCCGAGCCGTCGGTCATGGCCGCATCCACGACCTGGCCCCGGCCCGAGCTGCGCGCTTCCAGGGCCGCGCAGACCACGCCGAAGGCCAGCATCATGGCGCCGCCGCCGAAGTCGCCGACCAGGTTCAGGGGCGGACTCGGCGGGGTGCCGGCGCGCCCCATGGCGTGCAGCATGCCGGACAGGGCGATGTAGTTCAGGTCGTGGCCGGCGCTTTGGGCCAGGGGACCGGTCTGGCCCCAGCCGGTGATGCGGCCGTAGACGAGTTTCGGGTTGCGCTCCAGGCAGGCGTCCGGGCCGAGGCCGAGGCGTTCCATCACGCCGGGGCGGAAGCCTTCGATCAGGATGTCGGCCTGCTCGACCAGTTGCAGCACCACGGCCTTGGCCTGCGGGTGCTTCAGGTCGAGCGCCAGCGAGCGGCGGCCGCGCGCCATGACGTCGAATTTGGTGCCGAGCATGGGGAAAGGGTTGTCGGCGCCGGGTCTGGTCTTGCGGTCGATGCGGATCACCTCGGCGCCCATGTCGGCCAGCATCATGGCGGCGAAGGGACAGGGGCCGATGCCGACCATTTCGATGACTTTGATTCCTTTGAGCGGACCGGGCATTAATGAATCCTCCAGCTTAGGCAAGGTGAGACCGCGTGGGTTCGAGAACCCACCCTACGATCATTTTCGGCTGATCACGCGCTGCACAGCGTGGACTCGGGAGTCCACCCTACGAAAATCCACACCCTTTACAAGGAGCGGGCGACGATCTCTTTCATGATCTCGTTGGCGCCGCCGTAGATGCGCTGGACGCGGGCGTCGACGTACATCTGGGCGATCGGGTATTCGAGCATGTAGCCGTAGCCGCCGAAGAGCTGGACGCACTGGTCGACCACCTTGCACTGCAGGTCCGAGATCCAGTACTTCGCCATCGAGGCGCGCACGGTATCCATGCGACCAGCCAGCATGTCTTCGATGCAGCGGTCGATGAAGATGCGCGCCACCGTGGCCTCGGTCTTGATCTCGGCCAGCACGAAGCGGGTGTTCTGCATCTCGATCAGCGCCTGGCCGAAGGCCTTGCGTTCCTTCGCATGCTCGACCGTCAGGTGCAGGGCGCGCTCGATGGCGGCGACGCCGGCCACACCGATGATGGTGCGTTCATACGGCAGCTCGGTCATCAATTGGGCGAAGCCCCTGCCCTCTTCGCCTCCCAGCACGTTCGCCAGCGACACGTGGGCATCGTCGAAGAACAGCTCGCAGGTGTCCTGGCCCTTCTGCCCCACCTTCTCGAGGATGCGGCCGACGCGAAAGCCAGGGTTATCCCGGGTTTCCAGCAGCATCAGCGAAATGCCTTTGGCGCCGGCGGAGGGATCGGTCTTGGCCACCACCAGGATCAGGTCGGCCAGGTAGCCGTTCGAGATGAAGGTCTTGGAGCCGTTCAGGCGGTAGCCGGCCTCGCTGCGCGCGGCCGTGGTGCGGATCCCCTTCAGGTCGGAACCTGCGCCCGGTTCCGACATGGCGATCGCCGCGACCATCTCGCCGCTGGCGAGCTTCGGCAGGTAATGGCGCTTCTGCTCCTCGGTGCCCTGGTTCAGCAGGTAGTGCGCGACGATGGCGTGCACGTGCAGGCCGAATGCCATGTCGCCGGCATAGCCGAGTTCCTCGAACACCACGGCCATGTGGGCGAAGCTGCCGCCCGCGCCGCCGTATTCCTCGGGGATGTCGGCGGCGAGCAGGCCCATCTCGCCAGCCTTGTGCCAGAGGTCGCGGTCGACGTGCTGCTGCGCGCGCCAGCGCTCGCCGTGCGGGGCGATCTCGCTGGCGACGAAACGGCGTACGGCGTCGCGGAAGGATTCCAGTTCCGGATTGCTCCAGGATGGGGTCATCAACTCCATCGCTGCCTCCTCAGCCTGCGCGGTACATGGTGACGACGCAGGCACCGCCGAGGCCCAGGTTGTGCTGCAGCGCCGTGCGTGCGCCCTCGACCTGGCGCGCGCCGGCCGTGCCGCGCAGCTGGTGGGTCAGCTCGAAGCATTGTGCCAGGCCCGTCGCGCCCAGCGGGTGGCCTTTCGAGAGCAGGCCGCCGGAGGGATTGGTGACGACCTTGCCGCTGTAGGTGTTGTCGCCATCGAGGATAAACTTGTCGGCGCCGCCTTCCGGGCACAGGCCCAGGGCTTCATAGGTGATGAGTTCGTTGTGGGCGAAGCAGTCGTGCAGCTCGACCACGTCGAGTTCCTCCGGGCCGATGCCGGCCTGCTCGTAGACCTTGGCGGCGGCTTCGCGGCTCATCTCGTAGCCGACCAGGCGCATCATGTCGTTCGCATCGAAGGTGCTGGGGCGGTCGGTGGTCATCGCCTGGGCCGCGATGTGCACGTCCGCGCGCAGGCCGCGCTTCCTGGCGAATTCCTCGGACACCAGCACGGCGGCGGCCGCGCCGCAGGTCGGAGGGCAGGCCATCAGGCGCGTCATCACGCCCGGCCAGATCGCCGGCGCGTCCAGCACGTCCTGGGCCGAGACTTCCTTGCGGAACAGCGCCAGCGGATTGTTCACGGCGTGGCGGCTGGCCTTGGCGCGGATGCGGGCAAAGGCTTCGAGCGGCGTGCCGTATTTTTCCATGTGCGCCAGACCCGCGCCGCCGAAGTAGCGCAGCGCCAGCGGGATCTCGGGCTTGCCGACCAGGCGGTCGGTCACGGCGTCGAAGTCGTCGAAGGGCGCGGGGCGGTCGGTGAACACCGAGCCGAGGGCGCCAGGGCTCATCTGTTCGAAGCCGAGCACCAGTACGCATTCGGCCGCGCCGCTGGCGATGGCCTGGCGCGCCAGGAACAGGGCCGTGGAGCCGGTCGAGCAGTTGTTGTTGACGTTGACGATGGGGATACCGGTCATGCCGACGCCGTACAGCGCTTTCTGGCCGCAGGTCGAGTCGCCGTAGACGTAGCCGGCATAGGCCTGCTCGATGTCGGCGTAGGCGACACCTGCATCCTGCAGCGCGGAGCGGGCGGCGTCCGCGCCCATCTCGTGGTAGGGCGCCGACGCGCCGGGCTTGGCGAACGGGATCATCCCGACGCCGGTAACGAATACCTTGCGGCTCATGTTGTCTCCTGTGTGAGTTGGCGGCTTGATGACCGCTTTTTTCATTCGATTATAGACAGAGTCGGTCGCGCCGGATGAACTCTGCGGTCGAGGCCCTGCTCTATTTTTTCGACAACGTTGCGGCTTCGTCGCTTATACTGGATCGATTTCACTTTGATAAGGAGCTGTACTGCATGCATCATGAACTCAGTCTGATCACCACCATTGCCGCCGCGCTGGGCTTCGGCCTCATTTTCGGGATGATCGCCATTCGCCTGAAACTGCCTGCGCTGGTCGGCTATCTCGCCGCCGGCGTCCTGATCGGCCCCGCCACGCCTGGTTTCGTGGCCGACGTGTCGCTGGCATCGCAATTGGCCGAGATCGGTGTGATGCTGCTGATGTTCGGAGTAGGCCTGCACTTCTCGCTGAAGGACCTGCTCGATGTGCGCAGGATCGCCCTGCCCGGCGCCATCCTGCAGATCGCGGTGGCTACCGCGATGGGCATCGGGATGACCCACCTGTGGGGCTGGAGCCTGGGCGCGGGCTTGGTGTTCGGCCTGGCGCTGTCGGTGGCCAGCACCGTGGTGCTGCTGCGCGCACTGGAAAGCCGCGGCGTGCTCGATTCGATGAACGGGCGCATCGCGGTCGGCTGGCTGGTGGTCGAGGACCTGGTGACCGTCCTGGTACTGGTGCTGCTGCCGGCATTGGCCGGCCCCCTCGGCGGCAAGGGCGCCGGCGGTGACGACTCGCTGTGGATGGCACTGGGCAAGACCCTGCTGCAGGTGGGCGCCTTCGTCGCCTTCATGCTGCTGGTCGGACGCAAGCTCTTCCCCTGGTTCCTGTGGCGCGTGGCAAAGACCAATTCGCGCGAACTGTTCACGTTGTCCGTGATCGCCGCGGCAGTCGGCATCGCCTACGGCTCCTCGCACCTGTTCGGCGTTTCCTTTGCGCTGGGCGCCTTCTTCGCCGGCATGGTGCTGCGCGAATCGGAACTCTCGCACCGCGCCGCCGAAGAGTCGCTGCCGCTGCGCGACGCATTCTCGGTGCTGTTCTTCGTCTCGGTCGGCATGCTGTTCGACCCGATGGTGCTGATTGAAGAGCCGCTGCACGTGCTGGCCGTGGTCGCCGTCATCATCTTCGGCAAGTCGATCGCCGCGATGGCGCTGGTGCTGGCGCTGCGCTATCCGTTGAATACCGCGATCACGGTCTCGGCCAGCCTGGCGCAGATCGGGGAATTCTCCTTCATCCTGGCGGCGCTCGGCATTTCGCTGGAACTCATGCCGCCGGAGGGCCAGAGCCTGATCCTGGCCGGCGCGATCATCTCGATCGCCGTCAACCCGCTGCTGTTCACGGCCATCGAGCCGCTGCAGCGCTGGCTGCGCAAGAACTCGGACCTGGTGCGCAAGCTCGAAAGCTCGCCCGATCCGCTGGCCGAGCTGCCGATGAGCGTGCCGCACGAGCGCCTCACCGGCCAGGTGGTGCTGGTCGGCTACGGCCGCGTGGGGCGGCGCATCGCCGACGCCCTCAAGGCCCAGGGCGTGTACTACGTGGTCGCGGAGCAGAACCGCGAGATCGTCGAGGCGCTGCGCCGCCGCGACCAGCCGGCCGTGGTCGGCGATGCATCCGAGCCGGCGGTGCTGATCCAGGCGCACATCGCGCGCGCCGCGGTGCTGGTGATCGCCACTCCCGACACCTTCCATGTGCGCACCATGATCGAGACGGCCAAGGCCCTCAACCCGGGCATCCGCTGCGTCGTGCGCACCCATAACGAGCAGGAAGCCGAGCTGCTGCGCGAGGATACCGGCGGCAAGGTCTTCCTCGGGGAACACGAGCTGGCCGGCAGCATGACGCGCTACGTGCTCGATACCTTGAAGGAGGCGCAGCACGCGCATTGAACGGGAACGCGGCCGGCGACGAATTGACGGAGACATCCGGCCGCGCAGCTACCAGTAGGGTGGGCACTCCGTGCCCACGCGTTTACGTGTTCAAGCTTGCACCAGCGGCGCTGACAAGTCGCCCGCCGGCTTCTCTGGAGTTATCGGAAGACGCCAACCGGACTTCCCGTCGTCGGACACACCGCGGGCGACAAGTCGCTGCAATCGATTGCCGGATACGTGCGTAACACGTGGGCACGGAGTGCCCACCCTACGTTCGCGCTGACCTCATCGTTCAGGGTAGCGGATCAATCAGGCGCCAAACAAGAATGCCCGCTGGCGCATCGCGCACAGCGGGCATTTTTCATCCGGCGCCGCAGCGCCAGTCAAGCCCGATCTCAGGCAGCAACCATCTCGCCGGTCTCCGCGCACAGCTTCAGGTTGGCGTGGCGCGGGGCGAACTGCAGCAGTTCCTTGCGCTCTTCCAGCAGCGCGAACACGGCGTCCTTCGACAGCACGTACTGGTCGAGCAGCGTGTCCTTGATCGACTCGATCATGGCGCGGTAGTCGCGCATCGCGCCCAGCGTGTAGCTGTAGAGCTCATCGGCCTTCTCTTCCATCTGGCGCAGCGTGTGCTCGCCGCTGGCGTCGTTCTGCAACTGGCTGTAGTCGATCTTCGAGCGCGAGTACATCGACAGGCGGTTGACCATCAGGTTGAGCATCTTCGTGACTTTTTCGATGTCGTTCTGGGCGCCGACCGAGATGCCGCGCGCGCCGTAGAACAGCTCCTCTGCCGCCATGCCGCCGTACAGGCCGATGACGTCGCGCTCGAGCTCTTCCAGCGTGCGCAGCGACATGTCGTCACCCGACTGCAGCACATAGCCCAGGGCGCCGATCTTCGACACGGCCTCGGTGCTGATCTTCAGCAGGTGCGACTTTTCCTTCACTTCGTCCAGGCTCAGGCCGGCGCGCAGCCAAGGGTCGATCTGCATGAAGAAGTGACCCAGCTCGTGCAGGGCAATGCGCTCGCGCTGCTTGTGCTTCTCGGCGGTGGTGGCGCGGTCGGTCAGGCCGATCGTGGCGCGCTCGTAGGCGCGGAACAGCAGGTCGGTGTTGATGATCGCCTTTTCCTGGATCGAGATCATCGATGCGCGCTCGACCACGGTTTCCAGCAGCGCCGGGCTCAGGTTCTGGGTGATTTCCGCGACCTGGTCCAGGTCGAGGTCGTCCCAAGCGACCAGGCCTTCTTTTTTACGCGACAGGAAGCTCTTCAGCAGTTCGCGGCGCTCGTTCTTGTTCGGCAGGCGGAAGTTGATCTTCACCGAGAAGCGGCGCAGCATCGCTTCGTCCATCTCGGTCGAGGCGTCGTCGAAGTTCGAGGCGACGACCCAGATCACGCCCTGGCCCTTGTCGCTCTTCACGCCGTCCAGCAGGCCCAGCAGGGTGTTGGCGGTGTCGTCTTCCCATTTCTTTTCGCTGCGGCCGCGCGGCATGAACAGGCTCTGGGCTTCATCCAGAAAGATGATGCACTTGCCCTTGGCGCAGGCCTTGCGGTACAGGGCGTTCAGGGCCTTCGAGCCGCCGCCGACGTAGCCCGATTCCAGCGCCGAACCCGAGGCCGAGATCAGCGGCATGTCGAGGCGCTTGGCCAGGTAACCCACCAGCTTGGTCTTGCCGGTGCCGGCAGGCCCGGTCAGCATCACGTTGAAGGGCTTGTCGATGTTGTGCGACTGGTATTCCTCGCGGTTGCGGATCATGTCTTCCAGGTGCAGCACTTCCTGCTTGATGTCTTCCATGCCGATCAGGTCGTCCATGCTGCCCTTGAGCTTGTCCGGGGTGATCATGGTCGAGCTCGCGCCCATGCCCGGGATGCCGAATTTCAGGCTGTAGACGATCAGCAGGATCAGGACGATCTCGAAGGCGTGACGCTTGACGAAGTCGAGGCTGTCCGAGCCGAAGCTGCCGCCTTCGTCGAGCACGGCCTTGTGCGAGGCCAGGAAGTCATCCTTGGCGATCGAATACGGAATCGCGTTCTTGAGCAGCACTTCGCGTTCCAGGCTCAGGTGCGAGGTGCTCGGCACCTTGACCACGTGCAGTTCGGGCGCGCCCTTGAACTTGAACACGTAGCGCGGCGATTCGGACAGCGGCTTGGCCACCATCAGGAAGTCGAGCTTGTCCTTCTGCGCGGCCAGGCGCGTGATTTCGGAGATGTCCTGCGAATGAACGACCGGGCTCGGATCCTGTGGCTTGTCGGCCGACCAGATCGCCACACCGGCTATCGCTCCAAGCAACACGGCGGCGGCAATGCGCACATAGATGTTCTTGAAGGCGATCTGGAGACGGGCAAAGTTGGGCATTATCGGTACTCTACAAATGTATGGTGCGCGTGATGCAACAGTGCAAAAACGGAGGTGGCCTTCCGGGTCGCGCTTGTCGGAACGGCGGCGGCTTGGGAAGTCCGCGAGGGGTCGAACAAGTGCTTGTTCGACATCGATTTGATGCCCGAAGGCAATGGGATAGGAAGACTATACCCCTAAAAAAAACAGAGATGTATACGCCTGGCTTAAAATATTTTGATCGGCGTCATAGCTAGAAAACCTGACAATCAAAACTGTTGCAAGCCTGTCAAAGAAAACAGCAATCCGTCTATCAAAACAGGAAATACCTTAATTCTGTTTCAACAAAGTGCTGTCCAATCCTTGCTCGTTTGATATGCGCCTGCTCGATGCCTGTCGCATTTCTTTAACATGGCATGAACGGTTGCGAACGGGGCTTCCAACTCGCAACAGCCCCGCCCCGGCTTCCGTTCTTGGCGTACACGCAACGCGAAATAAGTACGAAATGACGCGAAGCGCGCCGCGCTTTTTGCTATGCTTTTCGTGGACCGGATGGCGTCGATGGCGCTGGCTGTGTCGTGTTGATACGGCGTTTGTACCCAGCAATATCTGCAAGGAAGGGAACAATCGTGAACAGATTTTTACTCGCAGTAGCGCTTGGTCTGGTCGTGGGTGGTGCGGCGCAAGCGGCCGTGATCGACCTCTCCCCCCCCACAGCCGATGACGCGGTGCAAGCCCAGCCGCGTATCGTCGTCCCTGCCGTTGCGCCCAGTCCCGACCTGGTTACCGTGCACATGTCGGAGCTGCCGGAACCCGAAGTGTTTGCCATGATGCTGGTCGGCCTGGTCCTGCTCGGCTACCGGGCACGTCGGGACAGCAACGAAAAATTCAAGTAGCGCGGCTCACGTCGGCCGGCGCCGCAACGCGCCGCCGGCGCGGATGTACCGATGTGGCGGAACGCCGCGCTTTGGGTGCTGCAGTGCAGACGCCGCAGTTCAGGCGTTGCGCTTCAGGCGCCGCGGGGCGCCGGCGCAGGCTCGCTGCACAGCGCATACAGTTTGCACAAGGTATTCCAGTTGCGCGACGTCGTCGCGTCTCCCAGCTGCTTGCCGAGCGCCGCCGCCGCGGCGCTGTCGAGCACGCCATCAGGACACCAGACATAGGCCGCGCGCTGGCCGAGCGCCAGCGCCCCATCTCCCCAGTCGCGCTCGCACAGCGGCGCCAGGGCCTCGCGCGCGGCGGCGTCGGGCAGCAGGAATACCAGCAGGCGCGCGTGGTCGGTCCCGACCGGCAACAGGGAGTTTTCCGCCAGCACCGCCGCCAGGTCTTCGCTCGCGAGCACCATCACGCGCGCCGCGACGCCCAGCTTGAGCACCAGCCCTTCCTCGATGGCCGCGGCGGCCATGCCGGGGTCGATCCCGTCGGCGCTGAACACGATGTTGCCGCTGTTGAGGACGCTGCGCACGTCGGCATAGCCGAGGTCTTCGATCAGTTTGCACAGGTCGGCCATGGCCACGCGCTTGGCGCGGCCCACGTTCACGCCGCGCAGCAGGGCAATGTAGCGTTGGTTCGTCATGCGGCCATGTTACCGCCCAAGCGGGTGGGCGGCGACCTGTTTACTTGATGGGGCTGTCTTACTTGGAGCCTGTCCCGGTAGACGGGAGGAAGCTCATGGCGATGCATGGCAAATGTGGGCAAGGCGCGAGGAGGCCGCGTGGCGAGCCACGCAACGACGAGCAACGCCGCCCACGCTTGCCAGGCGCGGCAGGAGCGACTCCTGACTGCCGGGATAGGCTCTAAATTAGGCCCTCTTCGCGCATGGCCTGCTGCACGGCCGGACGCTGGGCGACGCGCGCACGGAAGGCCTGCAGCTGCGGCCAGTCGGCCAGGCTGAACTTCAGGAAGTCGGTCCAGCCCAGCACGGTGAACAGGTAGGCGTCGGCCACGCCGAACTGGCTGCCTGCGAGGAATTCGCGGCCTTCCAGGTGGCGCGCGACGTGGTCGAAACGCAGCGCCAGCATCTTGCGTGCGCGCTCGCGCATGTCGTCGGTCGAGTCCGGCTTGAACAGCGGGCTGAAGTTCTTGTGCAGTTCGGTCGAAATGTAGTTCAGCCAGCCCAGGGCCTGGTAGCGTTCGACGCTGCCCACGGGCGGCAGCAGGCCGGCTTGTGGCGCGATATCGGCCAGGTACTGGACGATTGCCGGGCCTTCGGTCAGCACGGTGCCATTGTCCAGTTCGAGCGCCGGCACGTATCCATTCGGATTGATGCTGCGGAAGTCCGCGCCGCCAGCCGTGAGCTTCTTGCCGAGGTCGACGCGCTCGGCGCTGAAGGCCAGCCCTGCTTCGAGCAGGACGATGTGCGGAGACAGCGAGCAGGCGCCGGGGCTGAAGTACAGTTTCATGGAGTGTCCTTTGTAGAGGGAAAAACAAGCACGGCGAGAATACCGCAATCGGCTGGTACCTGCTTGGGGCCGCTCAACTTGCCCCGGTCAGCTGGATCGGGAAGCGATGGACGAAAACCGGCCTGCCCGGGCGGGCACCGGAAGTACGACAGGAAGGGAATGCCGCAGCGCGGCAGGGGGGATGCGGGAGGGAAAGGGCAGCGTACGCGGCGTGTCAGGACGCCGCGCAGCTGCCCCGCATGGCCGATGGCACGGCAGTCAGGGCTGCCATGCCGCCGGCATCAGTGCGCATAGTTACCAGACGACGAAGAAGCTTCGTTGTTCTGCGATTGCTGCTGGGTTTGCTGCTGTTGCTGCTGTTGCTGCTGGGCTGCTGCCGCGGCGGCCTGGGCTGCCTTCTCTTCTGGCTTCGGACGGCCCTGGGCGTCGGACAGGCGGTACTTGGTGCGGCGGTCGCCCATCAGGTCACGCAGGTCGCGGATGCTCATGCCGGTCACTTCGTGCATGCGGATCAGCAGCGAAGCGCCGACCGGCAGGCGGTGGTGGCGAATCTTGCTGATGACAGGCGGGGCCACCTCGAGCATGCGCGACAGCGCAGCGTCGTTCTTCAGCTGCATCTTGCCAAGCAGGATGTCGAGCAGGTGGTTGGGGTTGTAGCTTTCCTGTGAAGACAAAGCATGATGTGCCATGATTTTTACCTCGTGAGTGTGGTTTAAAATAGTTCCGTTACGAACTTTGTTAAAGACTACCTTTCGTCAACATAAGTTCCCGAACACGCTCTTGAGCCATCGATTAGACAAGTCTGCAGAACAAGTCTGAATTCCCGCTTAAGAACATGCCGGCGTGCATGCGCTCTGCTTAACACTCCCCTAAACGCACTTGTCTTTCAAACAAATTATCAGACTCATACGGTGTCATGACATCCGTCCTGAGCACATGACTCATTGTTGGAAATCAAGCTATCGTGTGGAAAGCTTGTCACATAAGCATTTCAACACATGGGGATTATTTGTGGCGCACGCAAGAGATTTCTCCCATTAATTTGTGTGAAAGAATTTGCAGCGAAGGTATTGATTTACAACAGGAAATATCTTGAGCAAAGTCAGACGCTGCCTTGCGCCCAGCCGTTTGATGAAAATTCGTAATTTAACAATCTGAATAAATTGGCAATGCAATTAGCGTGAGCAATAAGTAATTCTTAGTAGCATTAATTCAGCCTGTTCCGTACGCCGGTTTTTGGTCGCGAACAGGGATTTACGGTAAACTGGCTTGACGCTTTGTCAAAGCGTGAGCATTCCTTACAACGAAGCATTCCATGCAGAAAAAAGTATTCATCAAGACCTTCGGCTGCCAGATGAACGAGTACGACTCGGACAAGATGGCGGACGTGCTCGGCGCGTCCGATGGTCTGGTTCGCACCGACAAACCCGAAGACGCGGACGTCATTCTCTTCAACACCTGCTCGGTGCGCGAAAAAGCGCAGGAAAAAGTATTTTCCGACCTGGGCCGCCTGCGCGAACTGAAGCGCGAGCGTCCCGACCTGATCATCGGCGTGGGCGGCTGCGTGGCCTCGCAGGAAGGTGAAGCCATCGTCAAGCGCGCGCCCCACGTCGACATGGTGTTCGGCCCGCAGACCCTGCACCGCTTGCCGCAGATGATCCGCGAACGTCGCAGCAGTGGCGCCGCCCAGGTCGATATCAGCTTCCCGGAAATCGAGAAGTTCGACCACCTGCCCCCGGCCAAGGTCGAAGGCCCCGTCGCCTACGTCTCGATCATGGAAGGCTGCAGCAAGTACTGCAGCTATTGCGTCGTGCCTTATACCCGCGGCGAGGAAGTCTCGCGCCGCTTCGAGGACGTGCTGACCGAAGTCGCCGGCCTGGCCGCGCAAGGCGTCAAGGAAATCATGCTGCTGGGGCAGAACGTGAACGCCTATCGCGGCGTCATGGAAGGCGGGGAAGTGGCCGACTTTGCGCTCCTGCTCGAATACATCGCCGACATTCCCGGCATCGAGCGCCTGCGCTTCGTCACCAGCCACCCGAAGGAATTCACCCAGCGCCTGATCGACGCCTACGCCAAGATCCCGCAACTGGTGAACCACCTCTACCTGCCGGTGCAGCACGGTTCCGACCGCATCCTGCAGGCCATGAAGCGCGGCTACACCGGCCTCGAATACAAGTCGATCATCCGCCGCATCCGCGCAGTACGCCCGGACATCGCGATCTCCTCGGACTTCATCGTCGGCTTCCCCGGCGAAACCGACGCCGATTTCGAGGCCATGATGAAGCTGGTGGAAGACGTCGGCTTCGACAACAGTTTCAGCTTCATCTTCAGCAAGCGTCCGGGCACCCCGGCCGCCAACCTGGAAGACGACACCCCGCACGAGGTCAAGCTGGCGCGCCTGCAGCGCCTGCAGGCCCTGATCGATGCCAACACCCGCAAGTTCAGCGCGGCGATGGTCGGCACGGTCCAGCGCATCCTGGTCGAGGGGCCGTCCAAGAAAGACCCGAACGAACTGCAGGGCCGCACCGAAAGCAACCGGGTGGTCATTTTCGCCCCGGGCACTGCAGGCGACGCGCTGATCGGCCAGCTGGTCGACGTGCGCGTCACCGAGAGCCTGGATTATTCCCTGCGCGGCGAACTCGTCGCCAATCTCGATACGATTGCCAAAGCCAGTTGAAAACACATACGCCTACCCAGCCGTCGTACTTCATCCCCGAGCCGCTCGATAACACGCGGCTCGCCCACCTGTGCGGTCCGCTCGACGAGAACCTGCGCCAGATCTCCGCGGCGCTCGACGTGACCATCTTCCGCCGCGGCGAGAAGTTCATCGTCAGCGGCGCCAATGCCGACCGCGCGGTCGAGCTGCTCGAGCGCTTCTACGCGGTGGCGAACAAGGTCGTGCCGATCGAGGAAGTGCAGCTGGCCCTGGTGGAACAGCGCGCCGGCCTGAAGCCGAAGATCGAGGGCGCCGAACCCGCCGGCCAGGCCGAGGAGGTGGACGAGGAGGAAGGGGAAGAAAACCCTGAACTCGTCAGCCCCACGCTCAAGACCCGCCGCAGCGACCTGCGCGGACGCACCCCGCACCAGATCCAGTACCTGCGCGCCGTGCTCGAGCACGACATCAGCTTCGGCATCGGTCCGGCCGGTACCGGCAAGACCTACCTGGCCGTGGCCTGCGCGGTCGACGCCCTCGAACGCGACGCCGTCAAGCGCATCATCCTGACCCGCCCGGCGGTGGAAGCCGGCGAGCGCCTGGGCTTTTTGCCCGGCGACATGAGCCAGAAGGTCGACCCCTACCTGCGTCCGCTCTACGACGCGCTGTATGACCTGCTCGGTTTTGATCGCACCCAGAAGCTGTTCGAGAAGCAGGTAATCGAGATCGCCCCGCTGGCCTACATGCGCGGGCGCACGCTGAACCACGCCTTCGTGATCCTGGACGAAGCCCAGAACACGACGGTCGAGCAGATGAAGATGTTCCTGACGCGTATCGGTTTCGGCAGCAAGGCCGTCGTCACCGGCGACGTCACCCAGGTCGACCTGCACAAGACCCAGCGCAGCGGCCTGGTCGACGCGATGCACGTGCTGAAGGATGTGCGCGGCATCGCCTTCACGCAATTTTCCAGCGCCGACGTGGTGCGCCATCCGCTGGTGGCGCGCATCGTCGACGCCTACGACAAGGCCAGCGCCGTCCAGGAAATGGGCGCACTGCCGAAAACCACGACTGCCCGAAATGCAAGAAAAAAATCATAAGCTCGAACTCGACGTCCAGTACCCGGACGCACGCCTGGAAACCACCATCACGCCGGAGATGGTGGAACGCTGGGTGCGCCCTGCCCTGCTGGGCCCGGCCGAACTGGCGATCCGCTTCGTCGACGCCGCCGAAGGCCAGACCCTGAACCGCGACTACCGCGGCAAGGACTACGCCACCAATGTACTGACCTTCGCCTACAACGAAGGCGAGGAACTGGCCGCCGACGAGCCGGTCCAGGCCGACATCGTGCTGTGCACCGACGTCCTGCAGCGCGAAGCCGAGGAACAGAAGAAGACGCTCGAGGAACATGCCGCCCACCTGGTGGTGCACGGCGTGCTGCACGCCCAGGGCTACGACCACGAGCACGACGAGGAAGCCGAGGAGATGGAACAGCTCGAGCGCGACATCATGGAAGCGCTGGGGTATCCGGATCCGTATGCCGACAACAACGGCTGATAGCAAGTAGGGTGGGCTCTTGAGCCCACGCGGGCTCACCATTAGCACTCCAGCGCATTGGGTTTCGTAGGGTGGGCTCCTGAGCCCACGCTGTCTCACCGCTCGACATTCAGCGCATCAACGCGGCAGCGTCGTGAACGCTGGCGTCTCCCTAATGCAAGCGATGAAACAGCGTGGACACGGGTGTCCACCCTACAAAAAACGCTGCGGCAAATTCGGCCGAGTGGCCAAATTTGCCTGCACAACACCTCTTTTACGCCTTCAACTGCTCCCCGATCGGCAGCTTGCGAATCCGCTTGCCGGTCGCCGCGAACACCGCATTGGTCAGCGCCGGCGCGATGCCGGCCGTGCCCGGCTCGCCGATGCCGCCCGGTTCGTCGCGGCTGTTGACGATGTGGACCTCCACCGCCGGCGCCTCGTGGATGCGCATCATGCGGTAGTCGCCGAAGTTCGACTGCTGCACGCGGCCGTTGGCCAGCGTGATCTCGTTCCACAGCGCCGCCGAGGCGCCGAACACGATGCCGCCTTCCATCTGCGCGATGATGCCGTCCGGATTGACCGCCTGGCCGCAATCGACCGCGCAGACCACGCGATGCACCTGCACGTCGCCTTCCGGCCCGACCGATACTTCCGCCACCTGGGCCATGTAGCTGCCGAAGGCGAACTGGGTCGACACGCCGCGCCCGACCTTGCGGCCCGCGATCGGCTTCAGTGGCTTGCCCCAGCCGGCCTTCTCGGCCGCCAGGTTGAGCACGCCCAGCGTGCGCGGCGATTTCTCGAGCAGCGTGCGGCGGAACACCACCGGATCCTGCTTGGCCGCCTGGGCCAGCTCGTCGATGAAGCTCTCGACCACGAACACGTTGTGGGTCGGGCCCACGCCGCGCCAGAAGGCGGTCGGCACGCCCGGCGGTTCGTGGCGCACGTACTCGACGCGCATGGCCGGGATCGCATACTGCAGGTCGGCCGCGCCCTCGACCGCGTCCGGGTCGACGCCGTTCTTCACCGCCGGCGGCGCGAAGCGCGCCATGATCGAGGAACCGGTCACGCGGTGGAACCAGGCCGCCGGGCGGCCCTTGTCGTCCAGGCGCGCCGACAGGCGGTCGACATAATAGGGACGATACATGTCGTGCTGGATGTCTTCCTCGCGGGTCCAGATGAACTTGATCGGTCCCTTGGCCAGCTTGGCGAAGGCCACCGCCTGGATCACGTAGTCGACCTCGAGACGGCGCCCGAAACCGCCGCCGATATAGTAATTGTGGACCTTGACCTTCTCGACCGGCAGACCGGCCGTCTTGGCCGCCGCGCCCTGCGCCAGCGCCGGCACCTGGGTGCCGACCCAGAGGTCGCAGCCGTCGGGACGCAGGTCCACCGTGCAGTTGATCGGCTCCATGGTCGCGTGCGCCAGGAAAGGCAGCTCGTAGACCGCGTCGATACGGCGTCCGCCCTTCTCTTCCAGCGCCTTCAGCGCATCGCCCTCGTTGCGCGCCACCGCGCCCTCGCCCTGCGAGACCTTCATCATGTCGGTGACGATGCCAGTGAGCGACACCTTGCCGTTCGGGCCATCGTCGAAACGCGGGGCCGCAGCAGCCAGGCCCTGCTTCGCGGCCCAGAAGTGGTCGGCCACCACCGCCACCGCGCCTTCCAGGCGCAGTACCTGGCGCACGCCCTTGACCGCCATCGCCTTCTGCTCGTCCAGCGCGACCAGCTTGCCGCCGGTGACAGGCGAGGCGGCCACGGCCGCGATGCCCATGTTCGGCAGGCGCGCGTCGATGCCGAACTGGGCCGTGCCATTCACCTTCGCCGGCGAATCCAGTCGTTTCATCGCCTTGCCGATCAGGACGAACTGTTCCGGGTCCTTCAGCTTGACGTTCTTCGGCAGCTCCATCTTCGAGGCCGCATCGACCAGCTCGCCGAAATGGGCCGAGCGGCCCGAGGCCTGGTGGCGCACGGTGCCCGCCACCACCTGCAGGTCGGCGGTATCGACGTTCCAGTTCTGGGCCGCGGCCGAGACCAGCACGCTGCGCACCATGGCGCCGGCTTCGCGCAGCGGCTTCCAGGCGCCGCGCACGGAAGTCGAGCCGCCGGTCACCTGGCCGCCCAGCAGGGGATCGGCATAGAGTTCGTTGTTGGCCGGCGCCTGCTCGAGCTTCACCTTCGACAGGTCGGCGCCCAGTTCTTCGGCCAGCAGCATCGGCATCGAGGTGAAGGTGCCCTGGCCCATCTCCACCTTGTGGATGACCAGGGTTACCAGGCCAGTGCGGTCGATGCGGATGAAGGCGTCGCGCGCCAGCCCGGGGGCGGTGTCGGAGTGCTCGGTGGATGCCTGGCCGACGGCCTTCTCGGGCGGCGGCTCCTTGCGGTCGTCTTCCTTGCTGCAGCCGAACAGCGAGAAACCGAACAGCAGGCCGCCGCCAGCGGTGGCGCCGAGCTGCATGAAACGGCGGCGCGACGGGGACACGTGTTGTTCTTCTTTGACTTGGCTCATGTGCGTCCTTCTTATTTGCTGGCGGCGATCTTGATCGCCTTGCGAATGCGTCCATAGGTGCCGCAGCGGCAGATATTGCCGGCCATGGCATTGTCGATATCGCTGTCGGAAGGCTTCGGCGTGGCCTGCAGCAGGGCCGTGGCCGACATGATCTGGCCCGACTGGCAGTAACCGCACTGCACCACGTCGATCTGGCGCCAGGCATCCTGCACCTTGGCGCCGACCGGGTCGTTGCCGATTGCCTCGATCGTGACGATCTTCTTGCCGACGGCGCTGGACACCGGCGTGACGCAGGAGCGGATCGCCTGGCCGTCGAGGTGGACGGTGCAGGCGCCGCACATGGCGACGCCGCAGCCGAATTTGGTGCCGGTCAGGCCGGCGACGTCGCGTAGCGCCCACAGCAGGGGCATGTCATCGGGGACGTCGAGGGTGGTGGTGGTGCCGTTGATGGTGAGGGCAGGCATTGGACGCTCCTTTTGCGTTCTAGACAATTACTATATGCCATTTTTATGCGCCGCGTCGCATTGCGCCTGGAGCGTTTGGCATCAGCCTCGGGGCAAGGCGCGTCGTCGCAGACAGTACGCCTGGTACGGCAAGACGATGCAACGCCGCCATGAGGCTGATGCCGGACGCGCTGCTTGCGCACGCCCGTGTAAAGATCGGTCACGGCCGCTTTTGGTGTATGCTTACGCCCATCGTAACAACGGCTTCACGCCAACTATGCCCGAGTATCCCAGTGACGTCCGATCGGACGCCAAACCCCACCGGTCGCTTTTCGAAAGACTGACCGCACTCATCTCCCCTGAGCCAGAAAATCGCACCGAGCTGCTCGAAGTGCTGCACGAAGCACACGAGCGCAACCTGATCGACGCCGACGCCCTGTCGATGATCGAAGGCGTGTTCCAGGTCTCCGACCTGTCGGCGCGCGACATCATGGTGCCGCGTTCGCAAATGGACGTGATCGACATCACGGACCCGATCGAGGAGTGGCTGCCGATCGTGCTGGAAACCCAGCACTCGCGTTTTCCCGCCATCGAAGGCGAACGCGACAAGGTAGTCGGCATCCTGCTGGCCAAGGACCTGCTGCGCTATTACACCGAGAAAACCTTCGACGTGCGCGCCATGTTGCGCCCGGCGATCTTCATCCCGGAATCGAAGCGGCTGAACGTGCTGCTGCGCGACTTCCGCGCCAACCACAACCACATGGCCATCGTCGTCGACGAGTACAGCGGCGTGGCCGGCCTGATCACCATCGAGGACGTGCTCGAGCAGATCGTCGGCGACATCGAGGACGAGTACGACTTCGACGAGGAAGAGGACAACGTCCTGTCGATCAAGGAAGGCCAGCATGGCCCGCGCTGGCGCGTCAAGGCGCTGACCGAGATCGACCAGTTCAACGAAGAGATCGGCGTCGACCTGCCCGAGGGCGAAGCCGACACCATCGGCGGCTTTGTCGCCAGCCACCTCGGGCGCATGCCGCACAAGGGTGAGGAATTCACCCTCGGCAACCTGCAATTCGAGGTGCTGCGCGCCGACGCGCGCCAGATCCACGTGCTGCTGGTCGAAAAACTGCCGCATACGCCGCGCGACAACGACAACGACGACGACTGATGCTGCTGCGTCGCCGTCCCACCCCTGCCGCTATCGATCCGGCCGCAGCTGCCGCCGCACGCGGCACGCGGCCGTCCGCGGCCGCCCTGGTGGCCGCCGCGCTCGCCGGCGGCGCGTCCCTGTTCTCCTTCGAGCCCTTCGGCTGGTGGCCGCTGCAGTTCCTGCTGCTGGCCTACCTCTTCTACCAGGTCGGCCTGGGCAGTTCGGTAAAACGGGCCATCCTGCTCGGCTGGGCCTTCGGCTTCGGCTGGTCGGTCGGCGCCATGTACTGGCTGTACACCATGATGACCCGCTTCGCCCACCTGCCCGCCGTCTTCGGCGTGCTCGGCGTGGTCCTGCTGGGTTTGTACATGGGCTTGTTCGGGGCCTTTGCCACCGGTGTCTCCGCCTGGCTGCGCCGGCGCTGGTCGCTGCCGGTGGCCGCCTTCCTGCTGCTGGTGCTGCCGGTGGCCTGGGGCGTGTCGGAATGGATGCGCGGCTGGGTGTTCACGGGCTTTCCCTGGGCGGTGTCGGGCTATGCCCACGACACCTCGCCGCTGGCCGGCTACGCGCCGCTGGTCGGCGTCTACGGGATCGGCGTGATCGTGGCGGTGGGCGCAGGCTGCCTGGTGATGCTGACCCAGCGCGCGCGCTGGCCCGCGATCGGCCTGTTCGCCGCCCTGCTGCTGGCAGGCGCCGGCCTGCGCGGCATCGAGTGGACGCAGGTGACGGGCGCGCCGCTGACCGTGCGCCTGCTGCAGGGGAATATTCCGCAGGACCGCAAGTTCGACTACGCCTTCCTCTCGAACATCCTGGAACGCTACCACGGCATGATCACGGCCAGCCCGGCCGACCTGATCGCCACGCCGGAAACCGCGATTCCCGTGTTCCGTCACCAGATCGACCCGAGCTACCTGGAGAGCCTGCAGCGCTTTTCCAGCACCAGCGGCAGTACCCTGGCCCTGGGCATGCCCCTGCTCGACGGCCCCTCGCAGTACGCCAACAGCGTGGTGACGGTCGCCCCGACGCCGCAAGCGCAGCCCTACCGCTATGACAAGGCCCACCTGGTGCCCTTCGGCGAATTCATTCCGCCGGGCTTCCGCTGGTTCACCGACATGATGGACATTCCGCTGAACGACGCCACGCGCGGCAAGGCCCTGCAGGCGCCGTTCGCGGTCAAGGACCAGCTGGTGCTGCCGAACATCTGCTACGAGGACGTGTTCGGCGAAGAAATCGCCTACCAACTGCGTGCGGCGCCACGCCCGGCGACCATGCTGCTGAATATGTCGAACCTGTCCTGGTACGGCCAGTCGAGCGCGGTACCCCAGCACCTGCAGATCTCGCGCATGCGCACGCTCGAGACCGGCCGCCCGATGCTGCGCTCGACCAACGACGGCGCCACCGCGGTGATCGACCACCGCGGCCAGGTTACCCACCTGCTGCCCTTCTACACCGAAGGCATGTTGACGGCGACCGTGCGCGGCACGACCGGCATGACGCCCTACATCCGCTTCGGCAACCTGGCCTTCCTGCTGCTCGGCGCACTGGCGCTGGCCGGCGCCTGGCTGGCCGGCCGAAATTACCGCAAGAAAAAGGCCAATCTCTCATAGTTGAGTCCAATCCGGTCCCAGAGGGCCGGGAAAACCCGCTAGAATTGGTCATTTGGCAAACTTACCGTGTTCGCGGCCCAGCGCCGCGTCGCCCATTCAAGATGCTCACATTCCAACAAATCATCCTGACCTTGCAGACCTATTGGGACAAGCAAGGTTGCGCCCTGCTCCAGCCCTATGACATGGAAGTGGGCGCCGGCACCTTCCACACCGGCACTTTCCTGCGCGCGATCGGCCCCGAACCTTGGCGCGCCGCCTACGTCCAGCCTTCGCGCCGTCCGAAAGATGGCCGCTACGGCGAGAACCCGAACCGCCTGCAGCACTACTACCAGTACCAGGTCGTGCTGAAACCCGCGCCTGAAAACATCCTCGACCTCTACCTCGGCTCGCTCGAGGCGCTGGGCCTGGACCTCAAGAAGAACGACGTGCGCTTCGTCGAGGACGATTGGGAAAGCCCGACCCTGGGCGCCTGGGGCCTGGGCTGGGAAGTCTGGCTGAACGGCATGGAGGTGACCCAGTTCACCTACTTCCAGCAGGTCGGCGGCCTCGACTGCAAGCCGGTACTGGGCGAGATCACCTACGGCATCGAACGCCTGGCGATGTACCTGCAGGGCGTGGAAAACGTCTACGACCTGGTCTGGACCGAGTGGGAAGAGAACGGTGTGAAGAAGACGCTGAGCTACGGCGACGTGTTCCACCAGAACGAAGTCGAGCAGTCGACCTACAACTTCGAGCACGCCAACACCGAGCTGTTGTTCCAGGCGTTTGCGAATCACGAATCGGAAGCCAAGCGCCTGATCGAGCTGGAACTGACCTTGCCGGCCTACGAGCAGATCATGAAGGCTTCGCACAGCTTCAACATGCTGGACGCGCGCGGTGCCATCTCCGTGACCGAGCGCGCCGCCTACATCGGCCGCGTGCGCACCCTGTCGCGCCTGGTGGCCCAGGCTTACTACGACTCGCGCGAGAAGCTCGGCTTCCCCATGCTGCCCGCTTCTGCCGAAGCCACGGCCAACGCCGCAGCCTGAGCCCACGGAACAGACAAGAACAAACCATGAATCAAACTCTCCTCGTCGAAATCCAGACCGAAGAACTGCCGCCGAAGGCGCTCGTCAAACTGGGCGCTGCCTTCGCCAACGGCATCGCCAACGGCCTGAAGGCGCGCGACTTCCTCGAAGCCGACAGCGTCGCCACCACCCACGCCACCCCGCGCCGCCTGGCGGTCACCATCACGAACGTGCGCGCCACCTCGCCGGACAAGTCGATCCGCGAAAAAGTGCTGCCGGTCTCGGTCGCCCTCGATAAGGAAGGCAATCCGAGCGCACCGCTGGCCAAGAAACTGGCCGCCCTCGGCTTCCCCGACCTGCAGATCAGCGACCTCGAACGCGCCCAGGACGGCAAGGCCGAATCCTTCTTCTACACCTACACCGCAAGCGGCAGCCAGCTTGCCGGCGCCCTGCAGGACGTCCTGCAGGAGACCGTCGCCAAGTTGCCGATCCCGAAGGTCATGAGCTACCAGCGCCCGGACGGCGAGACCGTGCAGTTCGTGCGCCCGGTGCACCTGCTGCTGGCCCTGCACGGCGACCAGGTGCTGCCGCTGACCCTGCTGGGCCTCGAAGCCGGCCGCGCCACCATGGGCCACCGCTTCCTGTCGCATGGCGAGAGAATCGCCGTCCCGCACGCCGACCAGTATGCGGCCGTGCTGGAAAACGAAGGCAAGGTGCTCTCCTCCGCCGAAGCGCGCAAGGAAAGCATCCGCACGCAGCTGCTGGAGAAAGCGGGCGCCGACCAGGTGCTGATGCCCGAATCGCTGCTGGACGAAGTGGCGGCCCTGGTCGAATGGCCGGTGGTCTACGAATGCCGCTTCGAGGACGAATTCCTGGCCGTGCCGCAGGAATGCCTGATCCTGACGATGCAGACCAATCAAAAATACTTCGCGCTGACCGATGCGAACGGAAAACTGCGCTCGCGCTTCCTGATCGTCTCGAACCTGGCAACCGATGACCCATCGGCCATCATCGGCGGCAACGAGCGCGTGGTGCGCCCGCGCCTGTCGGACGCCAAGTTCTTCTTCGAGCAGGACAAGAAAAAGACGCTGGAGTCGCGCCTGCCGCAGCTGGCGAACGTGGTCTACCACAACAAGCTGGGCACCCAGGCCGCGCGCTCGGAGCGCGTAACGAAGCTGGCCACCAGCATCGCCAGGCGCCTGGGCTATGACGTGGCGCTGGCCGAACGCGGCGCGCGCCTGGCCAAGGCCGACCTGCTGACCGACATGGTCGGCGAGTTCCCCGAGTTGCAGGGCATCATGGGCACCTATTACGCCCGCCACGACGGCGAGCCGGAAGAAGTGGCCCTGGCTGCCTCCGAACACTACCAGCCGCGCTTTGCCGGCGACGCCCTGCCTTCCACCAATACCGGCCTCGTCGTCGCGCTGGCCGACAAGCTCGAGACCCTGGTCGGCATCTGGGCCATCGGCCTGCAGCCGACCGGCGAGAAGGATCCGTTCGCGCTGCGCCGCCACGCCCTGGGCGTGATGCGCATGCTGGTCGAGAAGCGCCTGCCGCTGTCGATCTCCGAGCTGCTGGTGGACGCCGTTGCCGTGTTCGAAGGCCAGGCCGCCTTCAAGGACCCGACCGCCGAAGTGAAGGCCTTCATGCTCGACCGCCTGCGCGGCATGCTGCGCGAGCGCGGCTTCACGCCGAACGAAGTGGAAGCCGTGCTGGCCCAGAATCCGGACCGCGTCGACGATGTCGTCCAGCGCCTGGAAGCGGTGCAGGCCTTTGCCGCCCTGCCGGAGTCCGCCTCGCTGGCCGCCGCCAACAAGCGCATCACCAACATCCTCAAGAAGAACGAGGAAGCGATGCCGCAGGACGCCGCCGTCAAGGCCGAACTGCTGGTCGAGCCGGCGGAGAGCGCGCTGGCCGGCAAGATGAAGGCGCTCGAATCCGATGTCGCCGGCGCGTTCGCACAGGGCGACTTCACCGGCGCCCTGAAGACGCTGGCGCTGATGAAGGACGAAGTCGACGCCTTCTTCAACGACGTGATGGTGATGGCCGAGGACCTAGCGCTGCGCAACAACCGCCTGGCCCTGCTGTCCTCCCTGCACGGCATGATGAACCGCGTCGCCGACATCTCGAAGCTGGCGGCGTAAGGAGCTGGCCATGAAGCTGATCATCCTCGACCGCGACGGGGTCATCAACCACGATTCGCCGGATTTCATCAAGAGCCCGGCCGAGTGGGTGCCGATCCCCGGCTCGCTCGAGGCGATTGCCCGCCTGAACCAGGCGGGCTACCGCGTCATCATCGCCTCGAACCAGTCCGGCATCGCGCGCGAACTGTTCGACATGACGACCCTGAACGCGATCCACCAGAAGATGCACAACGCCGCCCAGCAGGTCGGCGCCGACATCGACGCGGTATTCTTCTGCCCGCACGCGGCCAGCGACAACTGCGACTGCAGGAAGCCGAAGGCCGGCATGTTCGAGGAGATCAGCAAGCGCTTCAAGGTCAGCCTGAAGGGCGTGCCGACCGTCGGCGATTCGCTGCGCGACCTGCAGGCCGGCTTCATCAGCGGCTGCGTGCCCTACCTGGTCCTGACCGGGAAGGGCGAAAAGACCCACCAGACGGGCGGCCTGCCGCCCGGCACCCAGGTGTTCCCGGACCTGGCCGCGATGGTCACGGCCTTCCTGAAAACGCCTTCCCCCGCTACTCCCAACTGATCCCAAGGAGACCACGTTCTTGCGTACCACCGTCCTGTTCCTGCGTTCCCTGCTGTTTACAATCGTGATGGTGCTCGCCACCGTGGTCTGGGCCTGCGTTTGCTTCCTGGCCGCGCCCCTGCCCTACAACAAGCGCTTCTGGGTGACCTCGCGCTGGAACGTCTTCATCATCTGGTGCGCGAAAGTCATCTGCGGCATCCGCTACCAGTTCAAGGGCTACGAGAACCTGCCGGACGGACCGGCCGTGATCCTGTCGAAGCACCAGTCGGCCTGGGAGACCATCTTCCTGCTGCCGAATCTCACGCGTCCGCTGGTCTTCGTCTTCAAGAAGGAAATCCTCTACATCCCCTTCTTCGGGTGGGCGATGGCGCTCCTGCGCATGATCCCGATCGACCGCAAGGAAGGCAAGAACGCTTTCGCCCATGTGGTCAGGCACGGCAAGCGCCGCCTGGCCGACGGCCAGTGGATCATCATGTTCCCGGAAGGGACGCGCATCCCTGTTGGAAAAAAGGGTAAATACAAGAGCGGCGGCACACGTTTGGCGATTGAAACCAATGCTGTGATCGTCCCGATCGCGCATAATTCAGGAGAATGCTGGCCCAAGAATTCGTTCATCAAACGACCGGGCCTGGTGACGGTATCGATTGGCAAACCGATATCGCCACAACACCACACTCCCGACAGCCTGATGCAAGAGGTCGAAAATTGGATAGAATCAGAAATGCGCGTCATTTCGCCCCACGTCTACACCGATGGCTGAACGAAGTTGGCGCCCTGATCCCAGCCTCCCCACCGCAGCACAGAATGAACTCCCCCAAGATCAACGGGCCCCAGCTAGACCTGTTCGCACAAACCTTATTGGAAGGGTCGGTAACAGCACCGGTGGCGCCGGCCCGAAGGCCTGTGCCGCCGCCGCCGCAACCCCTGTTCAAGGCGCCGCCCGCCCCGCCCCGCATCACCCTGCCCTCGCCGCCGCGCACGCCCGACGATCCGCCCCTCAAGCGCATCGTGCTGGGCCAGTACGCGGTCGACTATGAACTGAAACGCTCCTCGCGCCGCTCGATCGGCTTCATGATCGACGACGACGGCCTGCACGTGACGGCGCCGCGCCGCGCCACCCAGCCTTCGATCGAGGAAGCGATCCGCGCCAAGCAGCGCTGGATCCTGACCAAGCTGCATGAACGCGGAGAACGGCGTGCGCGCCACGCGCAGCGCGAGCCGCTGCGCTGGGAAGACGGCGCGCGCCTGCCCTACATGGGCGGCGAAATCACGCTGCGCCTCGAGACCGCGGCGCGCAGCCACTGCGTGTTCGATCCCGAGACGCGCGAGCTGCGGGTCGGCATAGTGGCGGGGCTGTCGGAATGGCAGCTCAAGGAACGCATCAAGCTGTGGTTCCAGGCCGAGGCCAAGCGCCTGTTCACCGAGCGCCTCGACCTGTACGCGCCGCGCCTGGACGTGCATTACCGCTCGATGACGCTGTCGTCGGCGAGTTCGCGCTGGGGTTCGTGCACGGTGGCCGGCAACATCCGCCTGAGCTGGCGCCTGATCCACTATCCGCTGGCGCTGATCGACTACGTGGTGGTGCACGAACTGGCGCACCTGCGCGAAATGAACCACAGCCCGCGCTTCTGGGCGGTGGTCGGGTCGGTGTATGCGGATTACGACGGCGCGCGCCTGGAGTTGCGGCGCAGGTCGCATGAGATGCCGGTGTTGTTTGCGGATTGAACCGGGTCGCGGTTGATCGAAGGGACGTAGGGTGGCCGGGTCTCCCGTCCACGCGTTCAACGAACATATGCGAATCGGCAGCGCCTAGAAAACGACGCCGCGCACATCCCTACCTCAGCGCATTCTCCCGCCGCGTCGCCGCCAGCATACGCATCGCCCCCTGCTGCGCCTCGTTCAGGCAGCGGTAGGGAATCGGCAGGGTCCCGCGCTTGAGGACCATCATGAAGCCGCGCGAATAGGTGCGCACCGCCGTCACGTCGGCCCAGTCGATCAGCGTGACGCCGCCACTGGTGCGCACGATGCCGTGGCGGTCGATGGTGAATTCATAGGTGCGCTGGCCGCGCCGCAGCAGCACGAAATGCAGCGCCGCGCTCGCGGTGCTCTTGACGCGCAAATACAGGCTGGCAGGCCAGCGCACGCGCCGGCGGCGGATCAGGAAGCCGCCGTGCTGCCACATGAAGCCGATGTATTCGCGCAGCGAATAACGGACAAAGAAATGCAGGTCGCATAGAACCGAACCGGCGGGGCTGGATGACGACGCCGGACTCCCCGCTGCAGCCTCATACAAACCGTCTTCCCTGCCATCGGCAGGCTGATGGGCCATCATGGCCATCGGCTTTGCGCTGCGCGCCGGTCCGGGGTGATTAGACGACAACATGCGCATCCCCTTTTTCTACCGAGCTCAAAAAGCAATGGTAACAAAACCTAGGAGATAATCCGTTGCAAGAGTTCAACAGTGCGCAGGGTCGCGCCACGATGGCGGCCGGCGAAGCCTGCTGCCTGCGCGCCCATCGCGGCGCGCGCGTCGGGATGCTGCAACAGGCGCAGCGCCTGCGCCACCAGGGCGTCCGCATCCGGTACGCGCAATGCGCCGCCGGCCGCGACCGCTTCTTCGGTCGCATCCAGGAAGTTGAAGGTGTGTTCGCCAACCAGCACCGGCTTGCCCAGGGCGCAGGCCTCGATCAGGTTCTGCCCGCCCAGGGGCAGCAGGCTGCCGCCGATGAAGGCGCAATCGCAGGCCGCGTAATAGGCGAACATCTCGCCCATCGAGTCCCCGAGCAGCACCTGCGCGTCGACCGGCTCCTCACCGATCTGCGAGCGGCGCTGCAGGCTCAGGCCGCGCGCACGCACCATCTGCGCCACCTCGTCGAAGCGCTGCGGATGGCGCGGCACGATCGCCAGCAGCGCGTTGGCCGGCTTGTCCGCCCGGCGCTGCCAGGCGTCGAGGATCAGGGCTTCCTCGCCGTCGCGCGTGCTGGCGCACAGGAACACGGGGCGATCGGGAAAGCGCGCGCGCAGCCAGGCGCCGGTGTCCAGCGCCGCCCGCGGCGGCACGACGTCGAACTTGATGCTGCCGGTGACGGCCACCTGCGGCGCGCCCAGCGAGCGGATGCGGACCGCGTCCGCCTCGGTCTGGGCCGCGACCACGGTCATGGCGCGCGCCGCGTCCATCATGATGCCGCCGAAGCGCTGGCCGCGGCGCAGCGAGCGCTCGGACAGGCGTGCATTCACCAGGGCCACCGGCACGTTTTCCGCGGCGCAGCCGGCGATCAGGTTCGGCCAGACCTCGGTCTCCATCAGGATGCACACGCGCGGCGCGAAGTGGTGCAGGAAGCGCCGCACCATGAAGCCGGTGTCGTAGGGAAGAAAGGACTGCACGACGCGCTCGCCGTGCTTGCCGAACAGCGCACGGCCGGTGGCGCGGCCGGTCGGCGTCATGTGGGTCAGCAGGATGCGGCAGTCGGGCCAGCGCGCCAGCAGCGCCTCGACCAGCGGCTCGGCGGCGCGCGTTTCGCCCACCGACACCGCATGCACCATGAAGGTCGGGCGCCCGGTTCCCTGCTCGTGCGCGGGCGCGCCGTAGAAGCCCAGGCGCTCGCCCCAGTGCGTCCGGTAGCCGGGCTCCTTGCGCCCGCGCCACCACAGGCGCGCCAGCACCAGCGGCAGCGCCAGCCACCACAGCAGCGAGTACAGGGTGCGGTTCATGATGCGCCGAGCAGGCTCCGCGCGGCGGCGATGACCTCGTCGCTCGATGGCGGCGCGCCCTTGTCGCCGAGGTTGACGATGCGCGGCGACCAGTTGCCCTCGGTCTTCCACTTCGGCGAGTCGCAATAGATCTCCACCGTCGGCCGGTAGAAGGCCGCGGCGATGTGGGTCAGCCCGGTATCGACACCGACCGCGAGCGCGGCCTGCTGGGCCAGCGTGACCGCATCCATCATCGACAGCTTCGGCAGCACGCGGGCGTTCGGCAGCGCGCCGGCCAGGCTTTCCGCTTCGCGCTTCTCGCCTTCCGAACCCCAGGGCAGCAGCACCGGCATCGGCGCCAGGGCCTTACCGAGCGCGATCCAGTTCCCGGGCGCCCACTTCTTGGCGTCGCGTGCGGTCCCGTGGAAGAACACGGCGTAGCCCTCGGCGGGAAGCCAGTCGGGACGCTGCGAGGCCTGCGGCGCCGGCAAGCCGAAATCGGGCGGCATATCGACAGGGTAGCCAAGCGCGGCGCCCGCCACCAGGCGGCCGCGCGCTACCGCGTGGGTACGCGGATCGAGCGGGATGCTCTCGGTGTGGAAGAAGCGCGAAACGCCTTCGTAGCCAGAGCCCTCGCTGCCGTTGGCCAGGCCCACCTTGCGCCCGCCCGGCTTGAGCCGCGCAGCGCCCATGATGATGCCGGTCTTGAGCAGGCCCTGGGTGTCGAACACGACGTCGTACTCTTCCTCGCGCAGGGTGCGGAAGAAAGCGCGGATTTCGGCGCGGTTGGCGGCATTGCCCAGCCCCTTGCGCCAGCGCCGCAGCGCGAACGGGATAATCTTGCGCACGTGCGGGTTCAGTCGCACCAGGCTGACATAGCCCTCCTCGACCACCCAGTCGATCGTGGCGTTCGGATGGTGACGCAGGATGTCGGCCACCATTGGCAAATTGTGCAGGACGTCGCCCAGCGACGACACCCGCACCAGCAGGATCTTCAAATCATTCTCGCTTCAGAACGGCAGTTGGGCATCCGGTTTGGCGGCCAGGATCACGCTGCGGAACTCATCCTGGATGCGCGCCAGCGCTTCCGGATTCTCGCCTTCGAAACGCAGCACCACCACCGGCGTCGTGTTCGACGAGCGCGCCAGGCCGAAGCCGTCCGCGTACTCGACGCGCAGGCCGTCGATGTCGTTGATCTTTTCCGACGTCGGGAAAGTGGCGTCGCTGCGCAGCTTGTCGATCAGCGCGAAGTTCTCGCCTTCCTTCAGGTGCAGGTGCAGCTCCGGCGTGCTGGTGGCGATCGGCAGCGCGTTCAGGACGCGCGAAGGATCGTCATGGCGGGTCAGGAGTTCGAGCATGCGCGCGCCCGAATACAGGCCGTCGTCGAAGCCGTACCAGCGGTCCTTGAAGAAGATGTGGCCGCTCATCTCGCCGCCCAGCGGAGCGCCGGTTTCCTTCAGCTTGGCCTTCACCAGCGAGTGGCCGGTCTTGTACATCAAGGGGCGGCCGCCGTGCTGCTCGATCCACGGGCCGAGGTGGCGCGTGCACTTGACGTCGTACAGGATCTCGGCGCCCGGATTGCGTTCCAGGACATCGGCGGCGAACAGCATCATCTGGCGGTCCGGATAGATGATCTGGCCGTCCTTGGTGACGATGCCGAGGCGGTCGCCGTCGCCGTCGAAGGCCAGGCCGATTTCGGCATCGGTGGTCTGCAGCGCGCGGATCAGGTCCTGCAGGTTTTCCGGATGCGCCGGGTCCGGGTGGTGGTTCGGGAAGTGGCCGTCCACTTCGCAGAACAGCTCGACCACCTCGCAGCCCATGCCGCGGTACAAGTCGCCCGCGAAGGCGCCGGCCACTCCGTTGCCGCAGTCGACCGCGATCTTGATCGGGCGCGCCACCTTGACGTCGCCGACGATGCGCTCGATGTAGGCGGCGCGGATGTCGTGGGTGGAGTAGGTTCCGGTGGCGGCATCCTTGTCGGCATCGGAACCGGTTTTCTTTTCTTCCGCCACGATGCTGTCGTACAGGCCGGTAATCGCATCGCCGTAGATCGCCTCGCCCGCCAGCACCATCTTGAAGCCGTTGTAGTCCGGCGGATTATGGCTGCCGGTGACCATGATGCCCGAGCGCGCACCCTCCAACACATTGGTCGCGAAATACACCATCGGCGTGGCGACCATCCCCAGGTCGATCACGTCGACGCCGGCGGCCTGCAGGCCTTCCGCCAGGGCGGCTGCCAGCGCCGGTCCCGACAGGCGGCCATCGCGGCCGATGACCACCTTGCGCTCTCCCTTGGCCAGCGCAGCGCGGCCAAAAGCCGCGCCAATCGCACGCGCCACGCCGACGTCGAGCGTGCTGTCGATCACGCCGCGAATGTCGTATGCCTTGAAAATCGTCTTGGAGAGAGCAACCATGTTCGACCTTAGAAAAACGGGCGGCAGCCGGCATCGTCCGGCCTGCGCATGCAGGAGGACGCGGCTTCGCCAAAAGTTAGAGGGATGACAAAACAGGGAGTATTGTAGCGGCAAGCGCACCAATGGGGGGTACCCATTGGTGCGCTTGCTTGTTTACGTTCCTGCTTGCTGGCTTCTTATCGGCGGGCGCCGGCAAGAAATAGACCAGACGCAGGATCAGACGCGCAGCTTGTCGAGCGACTTGCCGCCCTCGACCCATTCCTTGACCCATTTCGGCTGGCGACCGCGGCCGGTCCACTGCTGGGACGAATTGTCTGGATGACGGTAACGCACGGCAACCGAACCGGTTTTCGCGCCGCGGGCATTGGTGGCGATCAGGTCTTTCAGCGGCACGCCCACGCTTTGGGCAATGGCCAGGATCTGCTCGCGTGCCTTCTGCACCTCTTGTACCTCACGCTTTTTCATTTCCTGTTTGATTTGCTCCTGCAGGTTGCGCAAATCGCCTATGGACATATTTGACAGATCCATCATCGTTCCTCGAGAGTTGGGTTAATCCAATTCCGGTGAAATCTCACCAAATGTCGCAATATACTACAACGGCAATTTATTGCCAGTCCTTCTTGCGCCAAATCAGCCACCGTGGCGACCTGAATCGAACAATACGCGCATACAGCCAGAGGTAGCTGATAACGAACAATAAACAGAAAACTATCAGCACGCTTGTATTTTGCCAGAATAAAGTAGCCGGGATGACGGCCATGAGCGAAAAAAGCCACAAATAAGGCGAGGTGCGCGCATTACGCTTCAGCAGCGATCGTGCTTCTTTTTTACCCACCGTCCATCGCACTACCCGGCGGAAAATCAGGCTGTGCAGATGTATGCCGTCCGGCACCGCTGGTGATTTTCCCCGTACAAACATCCGTCGATAAGCAGAAAACATCGTTTCGAATGCGGGATATATCAGCAACAGGGCGGCATACCAGGTCGATACCTCGGGATTTCGCATTACCAGGAGCAATGCCAACTCGCCGAGCATGAATCCGATAAAGTAGGCCCCGCCATCGCCGAGGAATATCAGTCCCACCGGATAATTCCAGACAAGGAAACCAGCCGTGGCGCCAGCCACCATCAAGGCGGCAACCAGCACGAACACATCACCCACCTGCAACGCCACATAGGCAAGCGAAAGCAGCATACAAATGGTTACCATGCTGGCCAGGCCATTGAAGCCGTCGATGATATTCACCGCATTCGCGATGCCGGCCACGGCCAATATCGTCAGCGGCACCACGATCCAGGTCGAGGAGAGCAATACAGGCCCGAATGGCAGGTCGATGCGTGAGATTTTGGCGTCGAGCAGCAGATAACCCAGCATTGCCCCGGCCATGGTCAGCAGGAGCCGTCGCGACGGCCGCACAGTGCCGGTGTAATCCTCGACAATTCCACCAATAAAAGCGACGAAAGCGCTGACCAGCAGCGCCGTCATCCATTGCAGCATGATCGGTTCGCGCCAGATCGAAATGGCCGCGCTGACAAGCACCGCGAAATAGATCGGCAGGCCGCCGATGCGGGCTACCAGATGGGTATGCGCACGTTGCACGCCCTGGAAATCGGAATCCAGCGCAGGCGCGTGCAATTTCGCCTGCTTGATGACGAGCAGGGTCAGCAGGGTGGAACAGACGAAGCTAACCAGGAATGAAAACATGACGCTCCTGCGGTACCGACTCGGCAGGCAACGGCCTGCGACGCGCATGCGGCCAGGCAAGGCCATGCGGGGCTTGGAGCGCCTGCCACACCCGTACGGCGTTGCAAGGTCTCGCCCTCAGCGCCTTGCCCTGAGCTGAAGTCGGGCGCTCCGATGCGGGGCGGAGACAGCGGCTCCGTCACCCTTGCAAAAAGAGTAATTACATTGTAACCGCATAAACGCTGTCAATCTCGAACACGGCAGTTTATCGTGCAGGGAATGTGCACGATTGATCAAAATCGCCTGCGTAGGGAATGGAGGAAAAGCAAGACCGGCCGAGGCCGGCATCAGGAGAAATCACAGACCTCGGCATCCCGCAACGGCGTGCCTGCCCTGTCCTTTTCCGACAATATCGGCGCCCCGTCCAGCGGCCAGGCAATGGCCAATGCGGGATCGTTCCACAACAGGACGCGCTCGTGCGCAGGTGACCAGTAATCGGTGATCTTGTAGATGCATTCGGCGCCATCACCAAGCGCCAGGAAACCATGGGCGCAACCCGGGGGAATCCATAACTGGCGCCGGTTCCCGGCACTGAGCACGAGCGTCGTCGCCTGCCCGAAGGTGGGCGACGCACGGCGCATGTCGACCGCGACATCGAAAATCGTGCCCCGGATCACGCGCACCAGTTTGCCCTGCTGCTTTCCCACCTGGTAATGCAGGCCGCGCACGGTATTCGCCACCGAGAACGACTGGTTATCCTGGACAAAATGCAGGCGCAGGCCGGTGGCGCTTTCGAATGCGCGCTCATTGAAGGTTTCGAAGAATACCCCGCGCTCGTCCTCGTGGACCAGCGGCTCGATCAGCAGCACGCCGGGAATGGCGGTGGGATGCACTTTCATTCCAGCACCGAATTGTCCAGCAACTGGAGCAGGTATTTGCTGTCACTGGTGTGCTGGAATGGTCCAGCCAGGCTTTCCAGTTCAGCCGCGTCAATATAGCCCATACGAAATGCGGTTTCTCCGGGCATCGCGACTTTCAGTCCCTGGCGCTTTTCGATCGGCGCAATGAATTGCGCCGCGTCGAGCAGGGATTCGTGGGTGCCGGTATCGCGCCAGGCCATACCGGGCTCCATCGCTTCGACCGGCAATGATCCTGCTGCCAGATAAGCCCGGTTGATATCGGTAATTTCCAGTTCACCGCGCGCCGACGGCCGCAGGCCTGCCACGATATCACAGGCCAGATGCTCATAAAAGTAGAGTCCGGTAACTGCGTAATGCGATTGCGGGACGCGCGGTTTTTCTTCAATCGACAAAGCCCGGCCGGCTGCGCCGAATTCGATCACGCCATCAGGCTGCGGATTCTGGACGTGATAGGCGCACACGGTCGCGCCATCGTGCCGCGCATTTGCCGCCTGCAGGGTGCGTTCGAGACCGTGGCCATAAAAGATGTTGTCGCCCAGAGTCAGGGCCGAGGATCCACCTGCGAGGAAATCGCGCCCGATCAGATAAGCCTGGGCAATCTGTTCGGGCGCGGCCTCCATCGCATAATGCAAGGACAGGCCCCATTGACCGCCGTCGCCCAGCAATTGCGCAAAACGCGGCTGGTCCTGCTCGGTCGAGATAATCAGGATCTTCCGTATTCCGGCCTGCATCAGCGTCGTCAGCGGATAATAAATCATCGGCTTGTCGTACACCGGCATGAGCTGCTTCGATACCGCTGTCGTCGTCGGATACAGGCGCGTGCACGGGGAAGTGATCATTGGAACCAGTCCTGGGTCAATCGTACATGGTCGTACATGACCATTGTCCGGAGGTTTGCCCGGCAGGGCAAGGCGGCGGCATTGATACCGCCCACCACCAAAATCATTTAGTATGCCAGCACGGCCGGCGCCGCGCCTGTGCCGGTATGATCGAACAAGAACAAGGGGCGCGGCGCGCGGCCGCGTCCGGAAATGACCACACGATGAAAACCTATGTCATAGGCGACCTGCAGGGTTGCGCCCACGAGGCCCAGGCCCTGCTCGACAAGATCGCCGCGGATGCCGCTGGCGACGCCCGCATCCTGTTTGTCGGCGACCTGATCAACCGCGGCCCGGAGTCGCTGATGGCGCTGCGCCGCATGAAGGCGCTGTCGGAAGCGAGCGGCGGACGGGTTGAAGCCCTGCTCGGCAACCACGACCTGCACCTGCTGGCGGTCGCCGTCGGCGCCCAGAAGGCGAGCAGGTCCGACACCCTCGACGAAATCCTGGCCGCCCCCGACCTCGACGAGCTGGTCGCCTGGCTGCGCGCGCGTCCGCTGGCGATGTTCGTCGACGCCCACCTGATGGTGCATGCGGGCGTGGCCCCGCAATGGGATGCGGCCAAGACCATGGCGCTGGCGGGCGAAGTCGAGGCCGTGCTGCGCGGCGACGGCTGGATCGATTTCCTGGGCCGGATGTACGGCAACCAGCCCGACCGCTGGGACGACAGTCTGGAAGGCATCGCGCGCCTGCGCTGCATCGTCAACGCCCTCACCCGCATGCGCCTGTGCCTGCCCGACGGCACCATGGATTTCGCGCACAAGGAAAGCGAGAACGGGCCGGAGGGCTCGGGACTGGTGCCCTGGTTCGACCTGCCGGGCCGCCGGACAAGCGACGTGACCGTGGTGTTCGGGCACTGGTCCGCGCTTGGGCTGGTGCTGCGCCCCAACCTGGTGGGACTCGACAGCGGCTGCGTCTGGGGCGGAAAGCTGACCGCGGTGTGCCTGGACGACCGGACGTTGTTGCAGGTGGATTGTCCGGAGTACCGGCCGGTAGGGTGGACTCCCGAGTCCACGCGGTGATGGTTACCGTATGCCGCGCCGCGCGCGAAGATCTTGCCAATCGCTTTTCGTAGGGTGGGTTCTCGAACCCACGCCGTGCCTCGCGTGCTGATCGAAACGCATGCCAACGAAAAAGGCCGATGATCAGCGCGTTTCCGCGAGATCATCGGCCTCGTTTTTTTCAATCGCCGTAGCGCGTGGGCACAAGTGCCCACCCTACGACACCGGGGCTCTCCTGTCGAGAGCATTTGCCACAGCATCGTGCGCCGCCGCCGCCAGCTCGCGCCGGTGGGCGCCGGCCGCATCGAGCGGCGCCAGGCAGTGCAACCGCGCGCGGATCGGCCCGCCGCGCAGGATGGTCAGGATGCTGTCGACAAAGGTGATCTCGCCGACGTAATCGACGTTCGGATGCCAGGCACCGGCTTCATCCAGGTAGGCCAGCGCACAGGGCTGCACCGGCACGGCGGCGTCGATCGCCGCCTCGAACAGGTTGGCGTGAAATGGCAGCACCTGGCCCTGCTGCGCGACCGTCCCCTCGGGGAAGAAGGCGACCCGCTCGCCCTGCTCCAGCACGCTCACAATGCCCTTGAAGATGTGGCGCAGTTCGCGCCGGTTGCCGCGCGCGATGAAGACGGTGCCGGCCGCCGCGACCAGCCAGCCGAGCACTGGCCAGGCGCGGATCTCGGCCTTGGCCACGAAGCGGCAGGGGTGCAGCGAATTGATGACGAAGATGTCCAGCCAGGACACGTGGTTGGAGACGAACAGCGCGTGTTCGAGCACGGGCGCGCCGCCTTCCCCCTCGACGCGCACGCCGCAGATGGCCAGCAGGCGGCGCGACCAGCGCCGCGTGAGCGCGTCGCGCAGCTTCCTGCGCGCCCAGGGGAAGACCAGCGCGCAGGTCGCCAGGCCAGCCAGCAGATGGAGGACGACGCGCGCAAGGCGCCAGGCTAGCCGCAAACGGAGCATGGGATCGAACGGGAAAGGAAAACGGACGACGGGACGCGAAGTCCAGGCACGGCGCTGGCGCGCCGTGCCTGGGCTTTAACGCTGGTAGGCGACACGGCCGCCGACGACGGTCGCTTGCACCTGCCCGGTCACTTCGTAGCCGAGGAAAGGCGTGTGCTTGCCCTGGCTCGCCAGCGCCGCGCCTTCTACCAGCCAGCGCTTCGCCGGGTCGAAGACGACGACATCGGCCGCCGCGCCCGGCGCCAGCTGGCCAGCGTCCAGGCCGGCGGTACGCGCCGCCTGCGAGGTGATCTTCGCCAGCGCGCGCAGGAGCGCCGCGTCGCCGTGCAGTTCCTCGGCCCATTTCAGGGTAAGCGAGAGCAGCAGCTCGAGACCGGTCGCGCCGGGCGAGGCTTCGGCGAAGGGCAGCAGCTTTTCGTCGTCATCGACCGGGGTGTGGTCCGAGCAGATCGCGTCGACCGTGCCGTCGATGAGGCCGGCGCGGATGGCGTCGCGGTCACGCTGGGTGCGCAGCGGCGGCGTCAGGCGCGCGTTCGAATCGAAGAAGCCGATGTCGGCGTCGGTCATGTGCAGGTGGTGCACGCCGACGTCGCAGGTGACCGGCAGGCCTTCGGCCTTGGCGGCGCGCACCAGCTCCAGGCCGGCGGCGGACGACATGCGGCACAGGTGCACGCGCGCGCCGGTGGCGCGCACCAGCTCGAAGATCGTGTGCAGGGCGATGGTCTCGGCCATCACCGGCACGCCGGACAGGCCCAGGCGCGAGGCCAGCGGGCCGCTGTGGGCCACGCCGCCGCGGCCGATGTGCGCATCCTGGGGACGCAGCCAGACCGTGTAGCCGAAGGTTTTCGCATACTGCAGCGCGCGCAGCAGCACGTTGGTGTCGAGGATCGGCACCTCGGCCTGGGCGAAGCCGATGCAGCCGGCCTCGGTCAGCTCGGCCATTTCCGTCAGCGCCTGCCCCTTCAGGCCCATGGTCAGCGCACCCAGCGGGTGCACGTTGGCCTGGTTCAGGTTGCGCGCGCGATGCTTGAGCATCTCGACCAGGCCCGGCTCGTCCAGCACCGGGTCGGTGTCCGGCGGGCAGACCAGCGTGGTCACGCCGCCCTGGATCGCCGCCTGCATTTCCGATTCCAGGGTCGCCTTGTATTCGTAGCCCGGCTCGCGCAGGCGCGCCGAGAGGTCGACCAGGCCCGGCGCGACCACGAGGCCGGTCGCGTCGATGGTGGAATCGGCCGTGAAGCCTTCCGGCGCATCGCCGATCGCGGCGACCTTGCCGTCCGCGATGAAGAGATCCGTCACCTGGTCGATGCCGTTTGCCGGGTCGATCAGGCGCCCGTTCTTGATATGTAATTTCATCCGTGCGAAGTTCAAACCCTGCCTCCCGCCAAAATACTCATCACTGCCATGCGCACCGCGATACCGAAGGTCACCTGCGGCAGGATCACCGCCTGCTTGCCGTCGGCCACCGCCGAGTCGATTTCCACGCCGCGGTTCATCGGACCCGGGTGCATCACGATCGCGTCCGGTTTCGCCAGCGCCAGGCGCTCCGGCGTCAGGCCGTAGCTCTTGAAGTACTCCTGCGCCGAGGGCAGCAGCGCGCCCGACATGCGTTCGTTCTGCAGGCGCAGCATGATGATCACGTCGACGTCCTTCAGGCCTTCGTCCATGTTGTTGAAGACGCGCACGCCCATGTGCTCCAGGCCGCCCGGCAGCAGGGTCTGCGGGCCGATGGCGCGCACTTCCGGCACGCCCAGGGTGGTCAGCGCATGGATGTCCGAACGCGCCACGCGGCTGTGCAGGATGTCGCCGACGATGGCCACGCGCAGGTTCGTGAAATCCTTTTTGTAGTGCCGGATCGTGTACATGTCGAGCAGGCCCTGGGTCGGGTGCGCGTGGCGCCCGTCGCCAGCGTTGACGACGTGGATGTCCTTCTGGCCGGTCTTGTTCAGGTGCTGGGCGATCAGGTAGGGCGCGCCCGACTGCGCGTGGCGCACCACGAACATGTCGGCATGCATGGCCGCCAGGTTGTCGATGGTGTCGAGCAGCGACTCGCCCTTGGAGGTCGACGAAGCCTGGATGTTCAGGTTGATGACGTCGGCCGACAGGCGCTTGGAGGCGATCTCGAAGGTGGTGCGGGTGCGCGTGGAGTTCTCGAAGAACAGGTTGAACACGCTCTTGCCGCGCATGAGCGGCACCTTCTTCACTTCGCGGTCGGAGATGCCGACGAAACTCGATGCGGTGTCGAGGATGTGATTGATGATGGCTTTCGGCAGTCCCTCGATGGTCAGCAGGTGCTGCAGCTCGCCATTCTTGTTCAGTTGCGGGTTATTGTTCAGAATCGGCATTATCGTCTTCGATGGTGAGCGAGAGTTGGCCGGCGGCGTCGCGCGCCAGCGACAGCAGCTGATGGCCTTCCAGGGTGGTGCGCACGCCCACGAAGTCCGGCGCCACCGGCAGTTCGCGTCCGCCGCGGTCGGCCAGCGCCGCCAGCTTGATGCAGGCCGGGCGGCCGTAGTCGAACAGCACGTTGATCGCGGCGCGCGTGGTGCGGCCGGTGAACAGCACGTCGTCGACCAGCACGATAGTCGCGCCGTCGACGTTGAAGCCGATGTGGGTCGGCTTCACGTCCGGATGCAGGCCCTTCTTCGCGTAGTCGTCACGGTAGAACGAGACGTCGATGAAGCCCAGGCGCGCTTTCAGGTCGAGGTCCGAGGCGAGGCGCTCGGCCAGCCAGGCGCCGCCCGAATGGATGCCGACGATGGCGGCATCCGGCACACCGGCCAGGCCCGTGCGTACCTGTTCGAGCAGGGCGCGGTACAGCGCCTCCGCGTCGAAGTCGTGATTAGTTGTTGGCATGATCGTCAAAGTACTGTTGCAAAATGATGGCGGCCGCCTTGGCGTCGATGCGCTCGCCACGCTTGGAGGGGATGACGGCCGAAGAATAACGTTCGTCGACCAGCTCGACGGGCAGGTTGAAGCGGCCATTGAGCTGGTTGGCGAAGCGGCGCGAGCGCAGGGTCATGTCGTGCTCGGCGCCGTCGGGGTGGCGCGGCTCGCCGACGACGAGGCGCGCCGGGCGCCACTGCGCGATCAGCTCGCCGATCAGCTTGAAGCGCGTGGCGTTGTCGATGGCATCGATGATGGTCAGTGGTTGCGCCTGCCCGGTGAGCGTGTTGCCCATCGCGATGCCGATGCGCTTCACGCCGAAGTCGAACCCAAGAACGATATCAACCATTGTCACGCATGGCCGGCCTCGGTGGCGAGCATCATCGGGTCGATGCCCAGCAGTTTGATGGCGGCGTTGTAGCGCTCCTCGATCGGCAAGTCGAACAGCACGTGGGCGTCGGCGCCCACGGTGAGCCAGCCGTTGCGCGAGATTTCTTCCTCGAGCTGGCCCGGGCTCCAGCCGGCATAGCCGATGGAGACCAGCATGCGCGAAGGACCGGCGCCGCTGGCGACCGCCTCGAGCACGTCGATCGAGGTGGTGAAAGCCACTTCGTCGGTAACGTTGAGTGAGGACGAATAGCGTCCGCCAGGGCTGTGCAGCACGAAGCCGCGGTCGTCCTGGACCGGGCCGCCGAACATGATCGGTTCGTCCACGACGGCCGAGCGCAGGCCGTCAGCCACTTTCAGGTCGATGCGGTCGAACAGCACCTCCATCGTCATGTCGGTCGGCTTGTTGATGACCACGCCGAGCACGCCCTTCTCGTTGTGCTCGCAGATGTAGACCACCGCACCGCCGAAGATCGGGTCTTCCATGGACGGCATGGCGATGAGGAAATGATTGGCTAAGTTCAACCCAGATGGTGCCGGACCGATGTTTCCAAGGGTTTCGCCTTGCTGCGGCAGGCCGGCCATGGGTAGAGCGTTGCCGATTTTGCTCTTCTTCATACGCTGACTCTCTCTTGGCTCACTCTCTGATTGACCACTGGTATCCAGACTACAACATTAGGCTTTTCGTTAGTTTACACTGAAACGCACAACCGGCCATCCGGCAGCGCGGTTGCGCGTGCGACGACACGGTTGACATGAAGGGCTACCTGGGGATCGTAGCCAGTAAAATGACCGGCCGTGTTGACTGAACACACAATGATGCCGATAAGCAAGTCTCTCGTCTGGTTCCGCCGCGACCTGCGCGCTTTCGACCACGCCGCCCTGCACCACGCCCTGCGCGCATCGCACAGCGTGCACTGCGTGTTCGTCTTCGACACCGCCATCCTCGCCGGCCTGCCGCGCCAGGATGGGCGCCTGCGTTTCATCCACGCCAGCCTGGTCGAACTCGATGCCGAACTGCGCCGGCTCGGCGGCGGCCTGCTCGTGCGCCAGGGCGCGGCGCGCAGCATCATCCCGGCGCTTGCCGCCGAGCTGGACGTGGACGCGGTCCACGTCAACGGCGACTACGAGCCGGATGCGATCGCGCGCGATGCGCTTGTCGCCGAAGCGCTGGCGGCGGACGGGCGCACACTGCTCAGCTACAAGGACCAGGTGGTGTTCGAGAAAAGCGAGGTCCTGACACTGGCCGGCCAGCCCTATGGCGTGTTCACGCCCTACAAGAATGCCTGGCTCAAGCGCCTGGCCGCGCAGCCGGAAGCGCTGGCGCCGTGGCCGGTCGAGCCCCATGCGGCCGCGTTCGCGCAGCCGGCGGCGCCGGCCATGCCGAGCCTGGGCGAACTCGGCTTCGACGACGGTCCTTCGCCTGTCGCGCCGGGCATGTCGGGCGCCACGACGCAGTTCGAAACCTTCCTTCCGCGCCTGGCGGACTACGGAAAGGCGCGCGACTTTCCGGCGCAACCAGGCACTTCGCAGTTGTCGGTACACCTGCGCTTCGGCACCACCTCGGTGCGCCACCTGGTGCGCACCCTGCAGCAGATGATGGCCATGGGCGCCGGCGGCAGCGGCGCGCCGGTGTGGCTGTCGGAACTCGTCTGGCGCGAGTTCTACGCGATGATCCTGTTCCACCATCCGCACGTGGCCGAGCGTGCCTTCAAGCCGGCCTTCGATGCGGTCGAATGGGAAGCGGGCGAGGAGGCGCAAGCCTTGTTCGCGGCCTGGTGCGCGGGCCGCACCGGCTATCCGCTGGTCGACGCGGCGATGGCCCAGCTCAACCGGACCGGCTTCATGCACAACCGCCTGCGCATGGTGACGGCCAGCTTTCTCGTGAAGGACCTCGGCATCGACTGGCGCTGGGGCGAGCGTTACTTCGCGCGCCATCTTCTCGATTACGACCTGGCCTCGAACGTGGGCGGCTGGCAGTGGGCGGCCTCCACCGGCTGCGACGCCCAGCCCTGGTTCAGGATTTTTAACCCGGTGACGCAGTCACAGAAGTTCGATGCGCGCGGGGAGTTCATTCGGCAATATCTGCCGCAGCTGGGCAAACTGGCTGCGCGCGATATCCACGCGCCGTGGCTGGTGCCGGCCGATGAGCTGGCGGAGTGTGGTGTAGTGCTGGGGCGCGATTATCCGGCGCCCATCGTAAAGCATGAGGAAGCGCGCCAGAAAACGTTGGCGCGGTTTGCGGTCATCAAAGCACCCACGCCGCCAGTCGAAGGGACGTAGCGTGGGCGGCTTCGCCGCCCACGCGTTCAACCAGCAGGTGAGCTTTCGCGGCGTTTCAACGGTCCGCTGAACGCGTGGGCGGGGGACCCGCCCACCCTACGGGTCAAGCGCCGGCGTTGTCTGCTGGTTCAGGCATCTCCCCACCCAGTAGCCCCGCAATCGCCGCCAGCAGCACCGCTTCCTGATAGGGCTTGCCGAAGTAGGCGTTCACCCCCAGCCCCATCGCGACATTGCGGTGCTTGTCCGCCGTGCGCGAGGTGATCATGATGACCGGAATGGCCTGGGTCGCCGCGTCGTTGCGCACGTGGCGCACCAGGTCGAAGCCGTCCATGCGCGGCATCTCGATATCGACCAGCATCAGGTCCGGCCGTACTTCCGGCAGCTGTTCGAGCGCATCGACGCCGTCCTTGGCCAGTGCGACCCGGTAACCCTCGCGCTCGAGCATGCGCTGGGTCACGCGGCGCACGGTGAGCGAATCGTCGACCACCATCACGGTGGGGCGGTGCGCCGGCGGCGGCTGGATCGCCACGTCGGCCAGCGGCGCGGCCGTCCCGGCATTGCGGCCGAGCGCCAGGGGATTGAGGATCAGGACGATGTCGCCCGAGCCCAGCACCGTGGCGCCGGCAATGCCCGGCACGCGCGCCAGTTGCGGCCCCAGGTTCTTGATGACGACTTCGCGGTTGCCCAGCACCTCGTCGACCTGCAGCGCGATGCGCTCGCCGGCACTGTGCAGCACCATCACGGGCCGCGAACGCAGGCCGGGCTCGAAGGTCTCGCCCTCGCCCAGCAGGGCCGGCAGGTAGTGGAAGGGCAGCACCTGCCCCTGCACCTCCAGCACGCCGGCCTGGGCCGCGGCCGCGAGATCGGGCTCGCGCACCGGCTGCACCTGCTCGACCAGGGTCGAGGGCAGCGCATAGGTCTTGCCGGCGCTGGCGACCAGCACCACTTGGGTCACGGCCAGCGTCAGCGGCAGGTGGATGGTGAAGCGCGTGCCCTGCCCGGCTTTCGAATCGATGACGACGCGCCCGCCGAGCGCCTGCGCTTCCGAGCGCACCACGTCCATGCCGACGCCGCGCCCGGCCAATTCGGTCAGGCTGTCGGCGGTCGAGAAGCCGGGCGCGAAGATCAGTTCGGCTGCATCCTTGTCCGACAGCTCGGCATCCGGGCCGACCAGGCCCAGCGCGCGCGCCTTGGCGCGGATGCGTTCCAGGTCCAGGCCGGCGCCGTCGTCGGAAAACTGCAGCACGACTTCATTGCCCTGCTGGCTGACCTGCACCAGCACTTCGCCCGTTTCCGGCTTGCCGGCCCTGGTGCGCTGCGCGCGCGGCTCGATGCCGTGCACAATGGCGTTACGCAGCAGGTGCTCGAAGGGCGCGGCCATCTGCTCCAGCACGCTGCGGTCGATCTCGACGCCGCCGCCGCGGATGTCGAGGCTGACGCGCTTGTCGGTTTCCTTGGCCGTCTGGCGCGCCACGCGGAACAGGCGCTCGGACAGGCTGGCGAAGGGCACCATGCGCACGCGCATCAGGTCGCGCTGCAGGTCGCGCGTCATGCGCGACTGCGCGGCCAGCTCCTCGCCGGCGCCGTCGACCGTGCGCGCCAGCGACTCCTGGAAGGAAGCGACGTCGTTGACGCTCTCGGCCATCATGCGCGTCAATTCCTGCAGGCGCGTGAAGCGGTCGAACTCGAGCGGATCGAATTCGCGCTCGCCGGCAATCGACATGCGCGAGGCGATCTGCGACTCGGCCTGCATCTCGACTTCGCGCAACTGGCGCCGCAGGCGCACCAGGTTGTCCGAGAAATCTGTCAATGCGCTCTTCAGCACGCCCACCTGGTTTTCCAGGCGCGAGCGGGTGATCGAGACTTCGCCGGCCTGGGTTACCAGGCGGTCGAGGATGTCGGCGCGCACGCGCACCAGCGGCGTGCGCGCCTCGGCCTGGGGCTCGACCGGGACCGGCGCGGCAACGCTGCCTGGCGCCGGCTCGAGGGCCTCGCCCGCATCTTCGCCCGCGGCCTCGGCCTGGGCCGGCTTGACCAGCTGCTCGAACAGGACCAGCGCCTGGTCGTAGCTCGCCATCAGCTCCTCGAACGCGGCCGGCGCGGTGGTGCCGGCATGGACCATGTTCTCGACCTGGGTTTCCAGCTCGTGGGTGTGCTGGCCGATGCGCATCGCGCCGGCCATGCGCGCGCTGCCCTTCACCGTGTGCAGGGTGCGCAGCAGGCCTTGCGCCGGTGCGGTGTCGCGCGGGTCCTGCTGCCACTGGCGCAGGCCGTTGCCGATCTGCGGCAGCAGGTCGGCCGCCTCTTCCAGGAAGACCGGCAGCAGGTCGGGATCGAGTTCGTCGTGCAGCACCGGCTCGGCGGCCAGCGGCAGCACGATCGCCTCCGGTTCCGGTGCGGCGATGTCCAGGCTGATCGGCAGCTCGATGGCTTCCGGTTCCGGCACATCGGCAGGATCGGGGCCGAAATCGGCTTCGGCGGCAGCGATGGCCTCGTCCTCCGTCACGGCGTCCATCGCGGATTCGGGCGGCGCGATGTCCTCGGCCGGTCCCACATGCTGCTGCGCCGGCGCGTCGAACAGCTCGTCGACATCGAGGCCGAACAGCGCGTCGATGTCGTCGCTGGCGGCCGCCGCTGCGCTCGCCGCCGGCGCCGAGGCCGGGGGTGCGGATGGCACGAATTGCGGCGGGTCGGCCAGCAGGCTGTCGTAGGCCTGCGCAAACAGGCTGTCCAGGTGGCGGCCCAGGTCCTGCGGCACGTCGCCGTAGACTTCGTTGGCCTGCGCGGCGTCGAGCTGCCCGCGCAGCGCCGCCAGCTGCGCGATCAGGTCCGGCTGGGCCGGCGCCAGTTCGTCACGGCCGAAAGCCTGCAGCATCTCGCGCACCCGAGCCAGGACGACGTCGAGCACATCATGCTGGGCGGGCTGCAGGGTGGGCGCCGGCGCGCCGAGGCGCTCCAGCGTGCTCTCCAGCACCTGGGCCAGGTCGCGCAAGGCGTCGAACCGGACCGTGGCCGAGGTGCCGGCCAGCGTATGCACCGCCTTCAGCGCCTCGGGCGTGCTTGGTCGGCCCGGTTCGTGGCGCCATTCGCCGAAATCGCGTTCGAGCGTGCGCAGCAGCTCGTCGGTTTCTGCGATGTAGATGTTGTACAGCGCCAGAGGAATCTCCAGCGTGCCGACGCGGCGCAGGTTTTCGTCGGGCGGCGGCGCCGGCCGGGTTACGGTCGGCAAGGCAAAGACGTTCGAGTGCGGCGCCTGCGCTTCGTGCGCGGCCGCTGCGCCCCCGATCGCGATGCCATCCGGCTGCGGTGCCTCGGCTGCCGGCTCCCCGTCCGGCGCGAAGGGCTCGCCGGCCTGCACCCGTTCCGCCGCCGCGATCAACGGCGCGCCGCTGCGCGCGGACTGTCCAGCCTGCGCCAGCTCCGCCACCCAGGGCGCGAGCACGGCATGCGCGTGTTCGACCAACGCCAGCAGATCGGGCGTGGCGGCGCGGCCGTCGGCCAGCCAGATGTTCATCACGCGCTCCAGCGCGGCGGCGGTGGCGGCGAATTCGTCCAGGCTCACCATGCGCGCGCTGCCCTTGAGCGTGTGGAAGGCGCGGCGCACGAGGGTCAGCGACTCCTGCGCGGCTGGGTCGCGCCGCAGGTCCGGCAGCGCGGCAGCGACCGTGCCCAGCACCTCCTCGGCTTCGGCCACGAAGATCTCGAGCAGCTCGGCGTCGATGGCGGGCACCTCGGACGCGGGGGCGGCGCCTGCCTGCGGCGCGGCGGCCGGCTCGGCTGCCTGGGCGGGCGCGATGGTCTCGCCAAGCGCCAGCTCGCGCAACAGGCCGGCGTCGGGATCGAAGGCGAAGCGGCTCCTCGCGCTCTCGCTGTTCTGGGCCAGCATGTCGGTGAAGAAGCCGAGCGCGCCGATGTTGCGCGCGATGTTGTGCAGGGGCGCGGCCTGCGCGAGCACATCGCCGTCGCCCTGCGCCAGGGCGCGCACGGCGTCGCGTACGTGGACGGTGGCGCGTGCGGCCTCGTCCTGGTCGAGGATGCGCAGCGCGCCTTCGATCTGGTGCAGCAGCGGCGCGGCCTGGTCGAGCGCGCCGCGCTTGTGCAGCGGCTCGTCGTAGTACTCGTCGAGCAGTTTTTCGACCTGGCGCAGCCCGCTCCTGATTTCGCCGGCCAGCACGGCCACCGTCTGGCCCTGCTGGATGCGGCCGGCCAGTTCGCTCTGCCACTGGGGGGCGTCGGGCGGGGTTTCGCCGGCGGCGAGCGCCAGCAGGCGCCGGCCGACCACTTCCGCGTGCTGGTCGAAGTCCTGGGGCAGCTGGCGCACCTGGTCCAGGCCGTGTTCGACGAACAGCATCGCCGTCGCCATCTCCAGTCCGAACTGGTCGCTGCGGCCGGAGGCGATCGAATCGCTGGCCGCCTGGCCGAGTTCCCGCAACAGCTGGGCCAGGGCCGGCGCACCGAGTTTCTCGCTGGCGCCGGCCAGGGTAGCCAGCGCCTGGTTGAAGTCCGCTTCGCGCGTGTCGTCCGGGTGCACCGCCAGCTGGTCCCAGTCTGATTTCGAACGGGCCAGCGCTTCCTTCGCTTGCTTCAGCGCGTTCGGATCGACCTTGCCGTAGCGGCGCCCGGCATAATCCGGCGGCACCGCGCCATCGAGGCGGAAGGCGCGCCGCAGCTGGGCCGCTTCGCTCTCGGGCCCGGGCTCGGGAACGGCGGCGATGAAGAACAGCGCGTCGCGCAGCATCGCGTCCGGCAGGCTGGTCTGCCCTTGCGACAGGCGGCGCAGCTGCAGGTTGATCTGGCCAAAGAGCTGTTTTACATAGAGGTCGCCCGCCAGGCGCCCTTGCGCCACCAGTGCGGCGAAGCTGCGCAGCGCGCTCCAGAACGTGCGTGCCCGGGCGTCGCCACTGGCGTCGGCCAGCGGCGCGATCGCCTCGGCCAGCGCCTGGGCGTGGAGACGCTGGGCCTCGGGATCCGTGCTCTTCAGGTAAGGCAGCAGCGCTTTCTCGAAACGGGCGCGGCAGGCTGCGTAGTCGGGCGCGGCGTCAATCGAGGGCGGCGGCAGGTCGAGCGTGACCGCGGTGTCGACCGCGATCAGGTCGGACGGGTGGATGCGTTCCACGCCCAGCAATTCCTGCAGCGCGCGGTAATACGGGAACAGGCGCACCGGCTGCGGCGCGGCGCCCGCCACCAGCTCGTCAAGGTATTCGCCGATCGCGCCGTAGGCCTCGCGCACCACTTTCGCATGTTCGGGCGTGCAGTCGATGGCACGGTCCTTGAAGGCGTCGAGCGCGCGCTCGGCGGCGGCGGTCAGGAGACCGACGCCTTCCACGTCCACCATCTGCAGCGCACCGTGGGCCTGGTGCAGGTGGGTCTTCGCGTGCAGCAGCAGGGTCGCCTGCGCCTCCGGCGAACGCGTGGCCGCATCGAGCAGTGCGCTGCCGGAGCGCTCGAGCGCGTCGCGGATCTCGCCGATCACCCAGGACAGGGGACCTGTATCGAAGTGGCTCGCGGACGGGGAAGAAGTCATGGTCGATGGACGGCTCATTGGGCGACGCGGAAGCGCGACACCGAGTTTTTCAGTTCCTGCGCCAGCACGGCAAGCTGGCGGATCGATTGCGCGGTCTGGCGCGTGCCCGCCTGGGTGTGCTCGGTCACGGACAGGATGTGCTGCATATTGTGCGCCACGCCGTTGGCGGACGTCGCCTGCAAGCCGGTCGCGAACGAGATGCCCTGGATCAGTTCGGCCAGGCGGTTCGAGACGCGCGAGATGTCGGCCAGCGCGGCGCCGGCCGCGTCCGACAGGCGCGCGCCTTCGACCACGCCCTGGGTCGATTTTTCCATCGCGGCGGCGGCGTCGTGGGTATCGGTCTGGATCGTGCGCACCAGGGCGCCGATCTGCTTGGCCGCCTCGGCCGAGCGTTCCGCCAGGCGCTGCACCTCTTCCGCCACGACCGAGAAGCCGCGTCCCGCTTCACCGGCCGACGCCGCCTGGATCGCCGCGTTCAGCGCCAGCACGTTGGTCTGCTCGGTAATGTCGGAAATGAGCTCGGTGATCTCGCCGATCTCCTGCGAGGATTCGCCCAGGCGCTTGATGCGCTTCGAGGTTTCCTGGATCTGTTCGCGGATCTCGTGCATGCCGAGAATCGCGTTCTGCACCGCGTTCGCGCCCTGCTCCGCCGCGGCCACCGACTGGCGCGCCACTTCGGCCGATTCGTTGGCCGACTTCGACACGTCGGTAATTTCGCCGGCCATGCGCAGGACGGTCGACGAGGCTTCCTCGATCTCGCGCGACTGCTGCTCGGTCGCGCCCAGGAGTTCGGTCGAGATCTGCTGCGCCTCGTTCGAGGCCTGGGTCACCTGCTCGGCGGTGCCGGTCACGCGCAGCACCAGGCCGCGCAGTTCCTCGACGGTGAAGTTGACCGAGTCGGCAATCGCGCCGGTGATGTCTTCGGACACGGTGGCGTGCACGGTCAGGTCGCCGTTCGCCACGTCCTGCAGTTCGTTCATCAGGCGCAGGATCGCGGCCTGGTTCTGGTCGTTGGTGGCCTTGGCTTCCTCTTCCTTGGCCTGGGCCAGCTGGCGCATCGCCTCGGCTTCGCGGCGGCGCGTCTCGGCGCCGCGGGTGCGGTTGCGCGAGTCCTGCAGCATCACGCGGCTGATCGAGCCGGCCGTGGCCAGCGTGAAGATCGAGGCCGCCACCAGCAGCCAGAACCAGGCGCTCGAGGACGACTGCTGCTCGCGGTAGCCGCCCTGCAGCGCGGCGACCTGCTTCTTCATCTCTTCGTTGTCGCGGTGGATGGTGCGCGCGGCGGCACGCGCCTTCGAGTAGGCGGTCGGGTTGTCGAGGAAGGGCGTGAAGTCCTTGCGGAAGGCGTTGAAACGCGTCTGCAGCTGCACCAGCTTGTCGCGCAGGTCGTCATTGCGCTGGGCCGCGCCGCCAGCGAGCAGGGTCTCGAGCGCGTGCTCGAAGGCGGCGCTGTCGGCGCCGATGCGCACCGCCGCGTCATCGCGCGGCACGCCGATCGCAAAGAAGCTGTTGGCGCCGCGCGCCAGGCGCTGGGTCAGCATCATCATGCGGCCGATCGCGGCCAGTTCGCGCGCGCTGGCGCCGCGTTCGACGTTCTGGGCCATCAGGTCTTCGGTCAGCACCAGCATCTCGGAGGCGAGCGCGTCGAGCTGGCGCACGCTCTTGTCGAAACCGATCAGCGCCGGCTTCATCTGCAGGATGTTGGCCGCGCCCAGTTCGGACGCGGTCCAGGTCGCGCGCACCCGCGCCAGCAGCGCGCTCTGGCGCCCGCTCGCGCCCGGCACGCTGACGTTGCCCACGTCGCCGCCCTGGGTCAGCAGGCGCAGGTCGCGGTTCACCTCCGCGCGGCTTTCGGCCAACTGGTCGAAGGATGCGGGATTGCCGGCCAGCGCGTTCGGCGCCGCCTTGCCGACCCGCTGCGAGTGCATCAGCAGGTCGCTGGTGACCTGGACCTGGGCCGCGACGCGGGCGTTGCCGGCGGCGTTCTGCCACATCGCCAGGATGGTCAGGAGAATGCCGGCGCCGAAAGCGACCAGCAGGATGCGCAACTGGCGCGACAGCGACAGGTGGCCGATCAGGGGCAGGCGCAGGTTGTCCTCTTCCTCGTCGGCGGCAGGCGCGCGGCGCCGGATCGCGTGGCCCAGGCGCAGCATCGCTTCACCGGCCGAGCCGTGCTGCGGCGCCAGCGCAGCGCCGCCGGTCATGCCGTCCGCTGCCCCGGCCAGGGCGATGTCGGCACCGAACTCCGTATCGGGCGACGACAGCATGGTCTCGTCTTCGCTCCTGCCCTTCGACAAAAAATTCAACGACATGATTCCCATTCCGGCTCCTGATCCTGCGGGTTGATTGTTATTGTGATATCCCAACGTGCAGGAAGCGCTCTTCCCGCACCAGCGCCGCGAGCGACAGCGGCGTCCAGGCATTGCCCTCGGCGTCCAGCAGGCGCGCCGGATTGCCCTCTTCAGGCGTCATCGTTTCGGGGCGGCGCAGGCCATGCACTTGCGTCACCAGCAGTGCGCAGTTCAGGCCCAGGCGCGGCGCCAGCGACAGGAAGCGCGCATCGGGACCGGCGGCGCTGCCCTGCCCAAAATAGCGCGCCAGGTCGACCACGCCGAGCAGGCTGCCGCGCACGTTGGCCAGGCCCAGATACCAGGGCTGGGTCAACGGCACGCGCGACAGCGGCGCCGGCGGCACGATTTCGCCGGCCTCGGCCAGCGCCAGCAGGTAGCGTTCGCCGCCGATCGAGACGCCCAGCTGGTGCACGGCCTGGGGCGCGCCCTCCTGGGCCGCCTGCATGCGCGCCAGCAGCTGCGCCTGGTAATCGCGCAGGCGGGTGCGGCGCGCGGGTGCCGGCGCCAGCTCCTCGCCGTTCGCCACGGCGTTCATCAAGCGCTCAGGGCGGCAATGCGCGCCAGGAGCTGGGCCGGATCGACCGGCTTGATGAAGTAATCCTTGGCGCCCTGGCGCATGCCCCAGATGCGGTCGGTTTCCTGGTTCTTGCTGCTGCAGATGATGACCGGCACCGACGACAGCTCGGGATCGCGGGCGATCGAGCGCGTCACCTGGAAACCGTTAGCGCCGGGCATGACCACGTCCATGAGAATCAGCTCGGGGCGGTCGGCGCGCATCTTCAGCAGCGCGTCCTCGCCGTTGTCGGCGGTGGAAACGGAAAAACCGTTCTTTACCAGGATGTCGGTCAGGTAAAAACGTTCGGTCGGGGAATCGTCGACGATCAGGATCTTTTGAATGGCCACGGTGGGCTCCGTACTTGAATCAGGCTGGTGAGGCCGTGTGCTCGCGGACAGCCGCGAGCAGGGTGTCTTTGGAAAATGGCTTGGTGAGATAGGCGCTCGAGCCGACCATCGCACCGCGCGCACGGTCGAACAGGCCGTCCTTGGACGACAGCATGACCACCGGCGTCGCATGGAAACGCGCGCTCTTCTTGATCAGCGCGCAGGTCTGGTAGCCGTCCAGGCGCGGCATGAGGATGTCGCAGAACACCAGCGCCGGATGATGGTCGTTGATCTTGGCGAGCGCGTCGAAGCCGTCCTCGGCCAGCACGACCTGGTAGCCGGCCTGGGTCAGGAAGATTTCGGCGGAGCGACGGATCGTGTTGCTGTCGTCGATCACCATGATGGTGGGGCCGCTTGCTTGCTGCGATGTCGTCATGTTCGTTTCACTTCAGCATGGACCGCAACGATAGCATAGGGCTGTCGGCTTGTGCGCGATGTGTTGCTCGAAGTCAACTATGCGCAAATACAGGAGAGAAGAGCTTGTCGGAAGGGCTAGAAATTCAGTTATCGGGTGGGGTGGATTTGATAACTTAGTTGATCGGAAGGCAGCGATTTTGACCCGTAGGGTGGACGGCTCTGCCGTCCACGCGGTGATCGTTGGCGGTAGAGTAGCTGTGCCGTCAGATCTCGCATCAGTTGAACGCGTGGACGGGAGACCCGTCCACCCTACGTCCTACACTTAACGCCGCAGCGTCATCGACCACGACTCAGATGGCCGTCATCTCGAAATCGTCCTTGCGCGCGCCGCACTCCGGGCAAGTCCAGTTCATCGGCACGTCGGCCCAGCGCGTGCCCGGCGCGATGCCGTCTTCCGGCGCCCCGGCTTCTTCGTCGTAGACCCAGCCGCAGATCAGGCACATCCAGGTCTGGTACACGGTCGCCGTCGTTTCGTTACTCACGGTGTCGTTCCTTCTATCTAGTAAAATGGGGAATCAGGTATCTTAATCTACCCGTCGTGCAAAACCAACCGTCTCCGCTGATTCTCACTTTCGGCGTGTCCGATCCCGTCGGCGCCCTGGGTGTGCAGGCAGACCTCGCCACCTTCGCCGCCCACGGCTGTCACGCCCTGACCGTCACCACCGCCCTGCTGGTGGCCGATAGCGCGCGCGTCGAAGACCTGCATGAAATCGACGTCGGCTGGATGGCCGACCAGGCGCGCGTCGTGCTCGAGGACATGCCGGTCGCCGCCGTCAAGATCGGCGCGATCGCCAGCATCGAGCAGGCCGCGGCGATCGCCGAAATCGTGTCCGACTACGCCGAGGTGCCGCTGATCGTCGATCCCTTCCTGTCTTCCCTGCCCGACGCCGGCATGTCGGACGAAGACACGGTGGTGGCGATCCGCCAGATCCTCGCGCCCCAGGCGACCGTGTTGATGCTCTCGCAATCGGAATTGGGCCGCATGGCCGAAACCTGGCGCGAACCGGGTGCTGAAGGCAGCCTGGAAGCCGATGTGGCGGAACTGACCGCACGCGGCTGCCAGTACGTGCTCGTCACCTGCACCCAGGGCAGCGGCAACAACCGCGCCAACACCCTGTTCGACCGCGACGGCGCCGTCACCACGATCGACTGGCAGCACCTGCCGGGGCCTTTCGTCGGCGCCGGCACCACGCTCTCGGGTGCGCTCGCCGCGCTGATGGCGCAGGGCATGGACGCCACCGAAGCCCTGCAGGCCGCCCAGGACTACACCTACGGCGCGCTGCGCCATGCCCAGCGTTTCGGCATGGGCAAGTTCGTCCCCAACCGTTTCTATCGGACCCTGCCCCTGGTGGGCCGACAATAAAATCAAAGGCAAGCCAAGATGACTACCGAACAAACCAGCTCCCGCAACGACATCCTGTTCGAACGCGCCCAGAAAAGCACGCCCGGCGGCGTGAATTCGCCGGTGCGCGCCTTCCGCTCGGTCGGCGGCACGCCGCGCTTCATCACCCGCGCCGAAGGCCCGTATTTCTGGGATGCCGACGGCAAGCGCTACATCGACTACATCGGCTCCTGGGGCCCGGCCATCGTCGGCCACGCGCATCCGCAAGTGATCAAGGCGGTGCAGGACGCCGCCGCCAACGGCCTGTCCTTCGGCGCGCCGACCGAAGGCGAGATCGAGATCGCCGAGGAAATCTGCAAGCTCGTGCCCTCGATCGAGCAGGTGCGCCTGGTATCGAGCGGCACGGAAGCGACCATGAGCGCCCTGCGCCTGGCGCGCGGCGCCACCGGCCGCGACAAGATCGTCAAGTTCGAAGGCTGCTACCACGGCCACGCCGACTCGCTGCTGGTGAAGGCCGGCTCGGGCCTGCTGACCTTCGGCAACCCGACCTCGGCCGGCGTGCCGGAAGATTTCGTCAAGCACACCCTGGTGCTCGACTACAACAACATCGCCCAGCTGGAAGACGCCTTCCAGTCCATGGGCGACACGATCGCCTGCGTGATCGTCGAGCCGGTCGCCGGCAACATGAACCTGATCCGCGCCATGCCTGAATTCCTGCAGCGCATGCGCGAGCTGTGCACCGAGTACGGCGCCATCCTGATCTTCGACGAAGTAATGTGCGGTTTCCGCGTGGGCCTCGGCGGCGCCCAGGAAATGTACGGCATCAAGCCCGATCTCACCGCGCTGGGCAAGGTCATCGGCGGCGGCATGCCGGTGGCGGCCTTCGGCGGCAAGGCCGAGCTGATGCAGAAGATGGCGCCGATCGGCCCGGTCTACCAGGCCGGCACGCTGTCGGGCAATCCGGTGGCGGTGGCCGCCGGCATGACCACCCTGAAACTGGTGCAGGAGCCGGGCTTCTACGAGCAGCTCAGCGCCACCGGCGAAAAGCTCATCGCCGGCCTGACCGCGGCGGCCAAGGAAGCCGGCATCGCCTTCTGCGGCGATTCGGTCGGCGGCATGTTCGGCATGTACTTCAGCGAGACCATCCCGGCCTCCTACGGCCAGATGATGGCCGGCGACAAGGCGCGCTTCAACGCCTTCTTCCACGGCATGCTCGAGGAAGGCGTGTACTTTGCGCCGGCCATGTTCGAAGCCGGCTTCGTGTCGGCGGCGCACGACGACGCTGTCATCGCAGAAACGGTCGCGGCCGCGCGCAAGGTCTTCGCGCGCCTGGCTTAAGCCAGCACAAATCCGGCGCCGCCGCATACGCGGCGCGCCGGCTACCTTGTGCCATGATGAGTCCAACAATCGGACTCGATCATGGCGCGCCTTCGACGATCCCCTCCCGGCACGGCCCGTTCCCGTGTGCCGCGTGCGCAGCAACCGCTGCCGCAAAGCGCCAGCGCGCCCATCCTTGTCACCGTCGCGCTGTTGCGCGTGGCCGAACCCACCAATCCCGAGGACTACTACGCCGCCATCGTCGACGGCCTGAATGCCAGCGCGCGCCGCTACGGGCTCGACACTGCCCTGCGCATGGCCCACTTCCTGGCCCAGATCGGGCACGAGAGCAGCCTGCGCGCCACCGAGGAGAACGGCCGTTATTCCGCCACGCGCATGCGCGAGATCTTCGGCTGCAAGGGCGGCCGCGCGCAGTACGACCGCGCGAGCGACGAGTGCCGCCTGGGCCCCGACGGCCGGCCGGCGCGCCTGCGTCCCAAGTTGTGGACCGAGCAGGATGTTTACGCCGGCAATGCCGAGCGCCTGCTCAGCTATGTGTATGCGGACCGCCTGGGCAATGGCAGCGAGGCCTCGGGCGAAGGCTACCGCTACCGGGGACGCGGCCTGGTCCAGTTGACGGGCAAGGACAACTACGCCGCCTTCAGCGCCGCGCACAACGCGCGCGATCCGAGCGACCCGCGCGATTTCATGGCCGAGCCCGACTTGCTTCTGAGCGAGCTCAAATACGCCATCGAATCGGCCTTCTGGTACTGGGATGCGCGTAAAGTAAATGCGCTTGCCGACCTGGACGACCTCGAGGGTGTCACCCGTGCCGTCAACGGCGGCCTGAACGGACTGGAAGACCGCGGAGCGCGACTTGCGAGCATCAAGACAGCACTGGGCATATGAGACGATCGTGGCGCTGGCCTGCTGGGCCGCGTCGTCCGCCTGGGCGCTGGCTCCGGCCGAATCGCTGTGCCTGGCCGATGAGCCCGTCGTGTTCGCCTGCAGCGTGGAAGGCAAGATCGTCTCGCTGTGCCGCTCGGCCAGTGCCGGACAAGGACTGAGCTACCGCTTCGGCAGGCCGGCAGCCATCGAACTGCGCTACCCGCAGCCGGGCCAGCGCGCCCGCCCGGCCTTCACCGTCAAGACCGAACCGGTCATCGGCGGCGGCATCACCAGGGTCGCCTTCCAGCGCGGCGGCTACACCTACACCGTCTACAGCCGCGTGGGGCGCGCGGAGGACGGCGCCACGCCGGAATTCGAGGACGGCATCACTGTCGAGCGGCGCGGCAAGCTGCTGCGGCACCTGCGCTGCGAGGACGGCGGCGCGGGATTTCGCGAGCCGCTGGGGCAAGCGGCCAAATAACGCCGTCGGAACACGTAGGGTGGGCGCCCCGTGCCCACCTAAAACAGCTCGCGCCAAGACGTCTGACCCGAAATTGGAACCGGCAACAATCCTGGTGGGCACGGGGCGTCCACCCTACGAAATAAAATTTCACACAAGCCACTTCGATGAAATTTTATTTCACCTCATTACATTCCGGGCCCACCCGGGCCACCGAACCCGCCCGGCGGCGGGCCACCGCGCCAGCCCTCGCCCGGCGGCCCGTCCGGACGGCGGTTCGCCTGCACGCCGCCGAAGCGCCAGGACAGGCCGACAAACACGATGCGCCCGTCGTAGCGGCGAATCCCGCGCTCCTGCAGCGTGGCCGAATCGGTAATGGTTTCCGCCTTCTGCGAATCGAAGATGTCGGTCGCGTTCACCACCAGCGTCAGGCTCTGGCTCAGGTTGCGCCGGTAGCTCAGGTTGGCGGTGGCGCTCGGCTCGCGGTAGCCGTAGCCGGTCAGGGTCTTGCCCTGGGCGTTGAACATCAGCTGGACCTGGTCCTGCGCCGTCATCTGCCAGTTCAGGCGTCCGCGCACGTTCACCGAGGTGGCGCTGCGCTTGCTCTCGACACCGGCCAGGTCGATCTGCTGCTGCTCGACGAGGAAGACGTTGCCGCTGGTGTTGAGCGACAGGGTCGGCGTGAGCTTGCCGCTGAGCGTGAATTCCAGGCCGCCGGAGCGGTTGCTGCCGCCGTTTTCCAGCGTGGTCAGGATCACCGTGTCGCTCACCGCCAGCTGGCGGCTGCGGATCATGTCACGGTCGTTGCGGTAGTAGGCGCGCACGTTGGCGTCCAGCGTCCCGGCCTTGGTTTCGTAGCCGACCTCGAAGGAATCGGTCTTCACCGGCTTCAAATACGGATTGCCGCTCGACTCGTTCAATTCGTCGCGGTAGACCACGAAGGGGTTCAGTTCGCCCGCGTTCGGGCGGCGGATCCGGTGCGCGTAGGAAAAGCGCAGATTGGTCCGGTCGGCCAGTTTATACGTGGCGAAGGCGCTCGGCACCCAGTTCAGGTAGCTGTTATTGGCCTCGAGGCGGCTGGTCACCTGGTCGAGCTTCATGTCGGTGTGCTCGGCGCGCAGGCCAAGCTGGGCGCCCCAGCGCTCGCTCAGCTTCCACTGGTAGGAGCCGTACAGCGCGGTGTTGCGCTCGTCGATCTCGAAGGCGTTGGTACGGCGCGCGTTCACGCTCTGCGCGCCGGAAGCCAGGTCGAAGTCGTAGTAGCGCGTGTCGAACTCGCTCTTCGTGTCGGACAGCTTGTAGCCGACCTTGAGGATCGCGCCGTTGTCGAGCGGGCGCTCGTAGTCGCCGGTGTAGTCGACGATCCGGGTGCGGTTGTCGACGTCCTGCAGGTTGCGACCGTCGGCCGCCCGCGGCGGCATCACCGTATAGGTGTTGACGGAGTCGGTCTCGCTGTCGTTTTCGCTGCCGGACAGGCGCAGGTCCATCTTGAACAGTTCGCCCAGCTTCTCGCCCTTGTGGTCCCAGCGCAGGCTGGCCATGCCGTTGCTGCTGTCGCCCTTCCTGCGGCTGGCGCGCGCGTAGTCGCTGGTGACCGCACCCGTGCCGTCGGCCACGTTGTAATGGTCCAGCACCTGCTGGTCGTTATCGCGCTGCATGTACATCAGGCTCGCTTCCAGCGTGTCGTCCTGGCCGATGTTATAGCTGGCCTGGCCGCGCAGGCCGACGCTGTCGTTCAGGCCGGTGCTGGTCGTGGATTGGGTGCTGCGCTGGGTGGCGCCGGTGACCGGGTCGATGCGTTCGCGCTCGTTCTCGTAGGTTGAATCGCGTCCGTCGTGACGCACGTGGACACCGCCCTGGAAGCCCCACAGGCCGGTGTTGTAGGCGCCGTTCAGCGCCGAGTTGTAGCGCCCGCCCGTGCCGAGGTTGGCGTTGGCCACGCCGAAGCCGCCCGCGCGGCGGTTGCGCTTCATGACCAGGTTTAGGATCGGTCCGCCGCCGCCTTCGTTGCCGAATTCGGCGCCGGGGTTGTTGATCACCTCGACCGAGTCGATGTCCTCGGAAGGCATGGCCTGCAGCGCGCTGCCGCGGTTCTCGCCCTGCAGCATGGCCGAAGGCTTGCCGTCGACCAGGATCTGCACATTCGTGCTGCCGCGCAGCGACACTGTGCCGTCGGCATCGACCGAGACCGACGGTACATTGCCGAGCGCGTCGGCGGCGCTGCCGTTCGATGCGTTCACGTCCTGCTTGACGTCATAGACCTGGCGGTCGATGCGGTTATTCTGGCGTTCGCCGACCACGTTGACAGACTGGATCGGGGCCGGCGCGGTTGGTGCGGCCGGTGCGGCCGGCGCGGTTGGTGCGGCCGGTGCGGTTGATGCGGGTTGTGCGGCGCCGGTTTGTGCGGCGGCGGCGCTTTGCGCCAGGGCCGGACGGATGGCGGCCAGCTCGCAGACGGCCAGAAGCACGGCGAGATGGAGGGCACGCCGGCGCGGCGCGGCGCCGGCTTGGGTGGAACGGTTTCGTTGGACCATCGATGTGCTGTTGTTGACGTTGAGGTGGCGCCGCTCGCACCGCCATCCGCGACTGAATGGCGCAGTGTGCGGCGTAAAGTTCCAATTTTAAAACGCCGTTGCATCCATAGACCATTTCGCAAGGTAAAGAAGCGTAAAAGGCTGGGCTCCGGCCAGCTGCCCGTGCATGCGCGGCCCCTGCCCATCCTGTTTCGGCGGCCCGGCAATGACATGCTCAGCAGGAGGCCTTCTGCAGAAAAGAAAAAAACGCGCGAAAATAACGGGTTACGTGTTTACGATCTTCTACTTCCCATGTCCAATTCAGCTACTTTGCCCATTCGTCCCCGCGTTGACATCAACGCGAAACCGCTCGGCGTGGCACTGCTCTTCATCGTGCTCGGCGCCCTGTATCTGGCGCAGGTCGTCGACGCGCGCCAGTCCGTGCTCTACCTGATCGGCGCCTTGCTCGGCGTCGCGCTCTACCACGCCGCCTTCGGCTTTACTTCCGCCTGGCGCGTGTTCATCGCCGATGGCCGCGGCGCCGGCCTGCGCGCGCAGATGATCATGCTCGCCGTCGGCGTGCTGCTGTTCTTCCCTGCCCTGTCCAGCGGCACCCTGTTCGGCACGCCCGTCAGCGGCCTGGTCTCGCCCGCCGGCACCTCGGTGGTCGTGGGCGCCTTCATCTTCGGCATCGGCATGCAGCTGGGCGGCGGTTGCGCCTCCGGCACGCTCTACACGGTCGGCGGCGGCAGCACCCGCATGATCGTCACGCTGATCGCCTTCATCGCCGGTTCCGTCATCGCCACCGCGCACATGCCCTACTGGACCTCGCTGCCGCAGCTGGCGCCGATCTCGCTCGTGAAGACCCTGGGCCTGGCGCCGGCGCTGCTGCTGAACCTGGCCGTGTTCGCACTGATCGCGGGTATCACGGTGGTGGTCGAAAAGCGCCGCCACGGTCGCCTCGTCAGCCCGGACGCGAAACCGGTGCACGGCCCGCGCTGGCTGCGCGGCCCCTGGCCGCTGGTCGCCGGCGCCCTGGCCCTGGTAGTGCTGAACTTTGCGACCCTGGCCCTGGCCGGCCGTCCCTGGGGCGTGACCTCGGCTTTTGCGCTGTGGGGTGCGAAGGCTGCCTCGGCAATCGGCATCGATGTGGCGAGCTGGACCTACTGGTCGACCAAGGCCAATGCCGCCGCCCTGGCCGCGCCGATCTCGAAGGATGTGACCTCGGTGATGGACATCGGCATCGTGCTCGGCGCCATGCTGGCCGCCGCCCTGGCCGGCCGCTACGCCCCGGTGTGGAAGCTGCCGCTGCGCTCCTTCATCGCCGCCGTCGTCGGTGGCCTGCTGCTCGGCTATGGCGCCCGCCTGGCCTACGGCTGCAACATCGGCGCCTACTTCAGCGGCATCATCTCGGGCAGCCTGCACGGCTGGCTGTGGCTGGTGTTCGCCTTCGCCGGCAACGTCATCGGCACGCGCCTGCGTCCGCTGTTCGGGCTGGAAGTCGAGCGCGTGAAGCTGGCGGCCTGCTAAGCTGCTTTCGCTGACTTTCGCGCCGTGAACGTGTTCACGGCGCGAAGGCAGCCTGGCTGTATTTCATCGGGTAGCGGCGGATCAAGCCGCTCCTTTTTCCCCTGGGACGTGGCGGTGGCCCCAGACGGATTCGGTTCATCCTCCACATGTCTGGACGCCTGACCATGAGGAGTCGTCCATGCTACACGGCTGAGGATCGAACGCGGCGAGGCTTTCATCACCGAACATGCCTCTTCCGAACACGGCCGGCGCGCCTTCTGCCAGTGCTGCGGCTCCACGCTGCTCTGGCGCAGCGAGGAAACGCCCGAGCGCATTGCGATTACCCTCGGCACCCTGGACACACCGTTCACCGGCACGGTCGACACCGAACTGCAAACCGGCACCAGGTCCTCATGGCTTCCGCTCAGGGATCCGTGCAGCCGGATGTCGTCCTGACCACATATAATGAGCCGCGCTCGCCAGCCGGTCAGTGCTTTATACATATCATCATGCAAGGTTAATACATGAGTTCCCCTATCCTGTCGAAGGGCGCCGGAGTGGCGCAGCGCGAGCAGATGGAAGCCAGTACCTATGCCAAGGTTACTGTGCGGCTGCTGCCCTTCCTTTTTCTCTCCTACGTCGCGGCTTACCTGGACCGCGTCAATGTGGGCTTCGCCAAGTTGCAGATGCTGAACGACCTGCAATTCAGCGAAACCATCTACGGACTCGGTGCCGGCATTTTCTTCATCGGCTACTTCCTGTTCGAAGTCCCCAGCAATATCATCATGCACAAGGTCGGCGCGCGCATCTGGATTGGCCGCATCATGATCACCTGGGCCCTCCTGTCCGGGGCGATGGTGTTCGTGACCAGCCCGACCATGTTCTACGTGCTGCGTTTCTTCCTGGGCGTTGCCGAGGCCGGCTTCTTCCCCGGCATCGTGCTGTATCTGACGTACTGGTTCCCCGCGCAGCGGCGCAGCCGCATGAATGCGCTGTTCATGATCGGCATCCCGATTGCGGGCGTGGTCGGTGGGCCGTTGTCGGGCTGGATCCTGAATTCCATGAACGGTTTCCATGGGATGTCAGGCTGGAAATGGATGTTCCTGATCGAAGCCCTGCCGTCGCTGGTGCTGGGCATCATGACGATCTTCTATTTGCCTAACAAGATCCGTGATGCCAAGTGGCTGAGCAACGAAGAGAAACAGCTCCTCGAAGAGAATATCGCGAAGGAGAACACTGGGAAAGCGGATCACGCGCTGTCCGGCGTATTCGGCAATCCGCGCGTCTGGCTGATGGCCGCGATCTACTTCTGCTGCATGATGGGCCTGTATGGTGTCGGCTTTTACCTGCCGACGCTGATCAAGGCGGCCGGGGTCCAGGATGCGCTGGATGTCGGCCTGCTGACAGCCATCCCTTACGGCTTCGCCGTGATCGCCATGCTGGCGATTGCGAAAAGCGCAGATCGCACCCGTGAGCGCCGTTGGCACTTTACGGTCGCAAGCGGCCTGGGCGGCATAGGTCTGCTGCTCGCCACGATCTACGGCGACAATGTCACGCTGGCCATGGCCGCGTTATCGCTCGGTACCGCCGGCCTGCTGGCCACCATGCCGGTCTTCTGGACGTATCCGAGCTCCATCCTCGGCGGCACCGCGGCCGCTGCCGGCATCGCCATGATCAACTCCGTCGGCAACCTGGCAGGCTTCGTCAGCCCGTCGATCATCGGCTGGATGAAGGACGTGACACAAAGCACCGATGCGGGAATGTATGTCGTGTCGGCGGCCTTGATGGTGGGCGCATTGCTCGCCTTGTTGCAACCGCGCAGCCTGGTCAACCGGTAAGCTGATTTGCTGCTGATGCAGGCCGGGCACTTTTCGGCCGGGCCTGCATTGGCGTTTGCAGTAAAGGTCGGTCCGGTCTCCCGTCGCGGCGCCTGGCCGTACAGGCCGCTTGTCTCCATTGCCGCGTTGGGTGCCAGCACTCCTTGACCTGAAGGTTTCATCAGGCGCGCTTACAGTAGCGCCATTCGCCTGGCGGAGGTTACAATATATTGCAATTACGCAATATCATAAGCCCCTGCACACGACGATGACCAGCTTGAAAAAAAGAGGCGCAATCCAGCTCGCTTATGTTGGTATCACCGTCATCGCGTTTCTCGGGCTGAACTGGATCAACGAGCTGGCGTTCATTCAGTTCGAGCGAAGCAAGGGGGTCAACTGGGTCTTCCTCCCCGCCGGCATCCGCTTGCTGGCAACGCTGTTCTTCGGGTTTGCCGGCTTTGTCGGCCTGCTCTTGGCAAGCTTCTATCTCAACTTCCACCACTTCTTCTTCCAGGATGAGGTGCGTGCGATCAGCGGCGCGGTCGCCGGGGCGGCTGGTCCTTACCTCGCATATCTTTTCGCAAAACACTGGTTCAATCTGGGGCCACGCCTCGGGAACCTGACCGCGCAACGGCTCCTGATTACCGGGGTGCTGTGCGGCCTCATGAGTCCTGTTTTTCATCATGCCTTCATGTGGGTCCAGACCGGGCTGGTCGACTGGACTGCGCTGACGGCGATGATCACCGGCGATATCGTGGGCATTCTTATTGTGCTGACCATCGCAAAGAGCCTGATCAAGCTGACCGATCCCCGCGATGTGGATCCCCATCTTTATTAGAAGAGCGGCCGCGCTCGCTCGAGCTGCCGCATAATGCGCTTTTGACTCTGGAGCGCACGATGGACCAGTTTGACGCCTCGATCATCGCTTCCTGGAACCGCAATACCGATCCCTGGGTCGCCGCCGTGCGCAACGGAGAAATCGCAACCCGCACGCTCGTCACCAACGACGCCATCGTCGATACGGTGCGCGCCCATGCGCCGCAAACCGGCCTCGACCTGGGTTGCGGCGAGGGCTGGCTGGTGCGGGCGCTGCCGGACGTGCAGATGGTCGGGACCGATGCGATTCCCGGCCTGGTCGAAGCGGCGCGCGCGGCCGGCGGCGGCGACTTCCGGCTGCTGTCCTACGAAGAAATCGCCGAAGGAAAACTGGCGCTGTCGGTTGACCTCGCCGTCTGCAATTTCTCGCTGATCGGGAACGCGTCCGTGAGCGGCCTGTTCCGGGCCGCGCCTTCCTACCTGCGCCGCGGCGGCCACCTGGTCGTGCAGACCGTCCATCCTGTCGCCGCCTGTGGCGACGCGCCGTATGTCGACGGCTGGCGCGAAGGCAGCTGGGCGGGGTTCAACAGCGGCTTCCAGGACGCACCGCCCTGGTATTTCCGCACTTTATCGAGCTGGATCGCGCTGTTCGAAACCAATGGACTGCATGTGCGCGAGATGCGCGAGCCTCTGCATCCGCAGACCGGCAAGCCGGTCTCGCTGATCCTGGTAGCTCAGCTGCCGGAGTGATCAGGTCAGCTTCAGCCAGCCGCGGCGGCGGAAGTACAGCAGCGGCGCGATCGCGCTGGCCACCATCAGGCCCAGCGCGAACGGATAGCCATAGGTCCAGTTCAGCTCCGGGAACCATTTGCTGAAGTTCATGCCGTAGATGCTGGCGATCAGGGTCGGCGGCAGGAAGATCACCGAGGCCACCGAGAACATCTTGATGATCTTGTTCTGGTTGATGTTGATGAAGCCGACGGTGGCGTCCATCAGGAAGTTCACCTTGTCGAACAGGAAGGAAGTGTGGCCATCGAGCGATTCGATGTCGCGCAGGATCTGGCGCGCCTCGTCGAACTGTTCCGAATTGAGTAATCGGCCGCGCATCAGGAAGCTGACCGCGCGGCGTGTGTCCATCATGTTGCGGCGGATGCGGCCGTTCAGGTCTTCCTCGTGGGCGATCGCGTTCAGCGCGGCGGCCGCGTCCTGGTCGGAGAATTCTTTCTGCAGCACGCGCTGGCTGACTTCTTCCAGGCTCTCGTAGATGCCCTCGAGCGCGTCCGCCGAGTACTCGGCGTCGGTGGCGTAGAGGTCGAGCAGCACGTCCATGTAGTCGGCGATCGAGCCCGGGCGCGAGCGCGCGCGCATGCGCACCAGGCGGAACACCGGCAGGTCGTCCGAGTGTACCGAGAACAGCATCTTGCCCGACAGGATGAAAGCGACCGTGATCACGCGCGAAGGGCCGTCCTCTTCCTCGCGCAGGAAGTCGGTGCGCAGGTGCAGGTCGCCGTTCTCGGCTTCGTAGTAGCGGGCCGAGGCCTCGATGTCCGAGACTTCGTCCTCGCCCGGCAGCGAGACCCCATAGATCGTCTTGACCCACGCGCGCTCGTCATCGTCCGGGTCGGTGAGATCGACCCAGACAGGCGTGACGTTCTCCAGGTCGGCGCGCGAAGCGATGGGTACCTGGTTCAGTCGGCCATTTTGTAGGACAAATACATTGATCATGCGCGCTTTCTCGGCCGGAATCAAAACTGACGCAAGTGTACCCGTTAGCCCCGAGGCCGGCCACCCCGAAACAACGGTTTTGCCCCGCCTTCAGCGTTTTTTCAGCGAATTTTGAAGCGCCCGGCAAAAGCCCCGGGGCGGCATGCCTTGTCGACGATGCAAGGCCCCCATGGGCTTGACCGGGTGCCCGTTACGGCAACTCGGCCGCGTTCATCCGGCGCTGGATGAGGTTGGTGCGCTTGACGAGGTAATTGGTGCTGCGGTTGCGGTCGTAATAGCGCGGATTGGGCAGCATCACGGCCAGGCGCGCCGCCTGGGCCGGCGCCAGCTTGGCCGCCGAGGTGCGGAAGTAATAGCGCGCCGCCGCTTCCGCGCCGAACACGCCGCGGCCGAACTCGACCACGTTCAAATACACCTCGAGGATGCGGCGCTTGCTCATCACCGACTCGAGCATGAAGGCGATGATCATCTCCTGGCCCTTGCGCAGGTAGCTGCGCGAACCGGACAGGAACAGGTTCTTGGCCAGCTGCTGGGTGATGGTCGAGCCGCCGCCGACGACCTTGTGCTTGCGGTTGTTGCGCTCGTAGGCCCGTTCGAGCGCGTCGAAGTCCACGCCCGGATGGTCGGCGAAATTCGCGTCTTCCGAAGCCACCACTGCGCGCTTGAGGTTGTTCGAGATGCGCTCGTAGGGCACCCACTCGTGCTTGAGCTGGGCGTTCGGGTTCTTTTCGCGCAGTTCCGAGAGCTGCTGGCGCATGAAGCTGGTCGAACTCGGGTTGAAGTACACGAACCAGCAGACCTGCACGAAGAAGTAGAGCTGAAGCAGCAGCACGGCCAGGATCGGCCCCAGGAAAATCCACTTGATCCAGCGGCGCCTGTTCGGGGCGCCGCCCGCATTGCCTTTTTTTGCCATCGTTATTATTTTGTTCGCAAAGTCGTCAGGAGATCATGGGTATCCGGGCGCACGCCGCGCCAGATCGCAAACGCTTCGGCGGCCTGCTCGACCAGCATGCCGAAGCCGTCGCGCGTCCGGGCGCCCTGCTTTGCCGCGAACTGCATGAAGGGGGTCGGCTGGTCGCCATACATCATGTCCAGCGCCAGCGTGTCCTTCGTAAAAGCCGAGGCCGGGACCGGCGGCATTTCCTGGCTCAGGCTGGCCGAGGTGGCGTTGACGACGATGTCGAAGGCGCCGCGAATGTCTTCGAAGCCGCAGGCCTTCACTTCGGTGACCTGGTCCTGGAAGTCGGCCACCAGCGCATCGGCGGTCGCGCGGGTGCGGTTGGCAACCAGGATGGCCTTGGGCCCCTGCTGCAGGAAAGGCAGCACGACGCCGCGCGCCGCGCCGCCCGCGCCCAGCAGCAGGATGCGTTTGCCGGCCAGCGCCACGCCGGCGTTGCGCACGATGTCGGCGACCAGGCCGGGGCCGTCGGTGTTGTCGCCGACGATCTCGCCGTCGATAAAGCTCAGCGTGTTGACCGCGCCGGCCGCGCGCGCCCGTTCTTCCAGGCGGGTGGCCAGGCCTGCCGCCTCCAGCTTGAAGGGCACGGTGACGTTGGCGCCCTTGTACCCCTTGGCGATGAGGTCGCGCACGACGTCGGCGAAGCCGTCGAGCGGCGCCATGCGGCGGCCGTATTCGATGCTCTGGCCGGTCTGGGCGGCAAAGGCGGCGTGGATCTGGGGCGACTTGCTGTGCGCGACCGGATTGCCGATCACACAATATCGATCAGTTGTACTGGAACTCACGATGCCTCCTGCAATTCGGCCTTCATTTTTTCCTCACGGGTGAAGGTAAAACGGGTAATCACGATCCACAGGTCATCCTTGCCGACCGTGCGCATGTTCTGGGGAAAGCTGCCGAAGGGCGCGGCGCGGCGTACGATCTCGAGCGCGGCCTTGTCCAGCGCCGGGTTGCCGGAACTGCGCTCGACGCGCGGGCCGCCCTCTTTCTGGTACAGGCTGCCGTCCTGGAAGACCGGGATCGACACCACCAGCTCGCCGTACAGCTTGCGCCCATTCTGCTGTGGGAAGTTCAGCGTGCCCATCTCTTCCACGCGCTTCTGCATCGCCTTGTAGTACAGGGCATAGCCGACCTGGCGCGTGCTCGGCGAAATGTGGGTACGCTTGGGGCGCTTGTTCTGGTCTTCGATGGTCTGGGTGATCTCGGCCGTCATGCGCGCAATCTGGCGCGCGGTGTCGACTTCGTCCTGGCCGGTTCGGCTCGGGTCCGGCTTGTCCTTGTCGCGCACCGGCGCAGCGGCGAAGGTCGATTGCTGCACGCGGGTGAGCACGTTCTGCTGCAGCTGCTCGAGTTCGGCGATGCGGCGCTGCAGGGCCTTGATGCTGTCGCCGTTCTCGTTGCGGCGCAGGTCAGGCAGCGGCGACTTCGAGCGGCCGGCATCCTGGGCGCCGCCGCCTTCCAGGTTGGCCTGGGCCAGGGCCTCGGCCTTGGCCGGCGCATTGGCGTGCCTGGCGTTGACCAGGATGACCTCCAGTCCGGGGTCGGCCGGCTGCATCCGGAACACCTCGGGCGCGGCGAAGCGGACCGCCAGCAGCAGCGCATGCGCCGCCACCGAGGCGGCAAGAGCGATCATCAGGGGTCGGTTGTGTAGTGAAGACTTCACGCGGGCGCGCCGGACGGCTTTGGATCAGGGAATCCAGGCATTCTACCGTGCCGCAAGGCACTGCGGGAGATTGGTGGCGGCGTGGCAACGGACCATCGATGCGTTCCGAAATGCGAGGGCGTCGGCCAGTCCGGCTCGCGTGAAGGCCGCCCCATCCCCGGTATAATGTCCCTGGGTGCACACACATCGGTGTGGGGCAGGATGCGCGTTGGTCGGGCCGCCACGCGGTACGCGTTCGTCCCCGAAAGGCACCCGATGACCATCATCCAACGCGCCCTGTCGCGCACTTTCACCCGCTTCTTCGAATCCAAGAAGGCAGGCGGCATCGTCCTGATCGCCTGCACCATCATTTCCCTGCTGCTGGCCAATTCGCCCCTTGGCGACGACTACCTGCACGTCTGGCACATGCAGGTGCTCGGCATGAGCGTCGAGCACTGGGTCAACGACGGCCTGATGGCGATCTTCTTCCTCCTCATCGGGCTGGAACTCGAGCGCGAGCTGTACAACGGCGAACTCTCCGATATCCGCAATGCCATGCTGCCGATCCTGGCGGCCGCCGGCGGCATCGCGGTGCCGGCCCTGATCCACTTCCTGCTCAACGGCGGCACGCCGACCCAGGCCGGCATCGGCATCCCGATGGCGACCGACATCGCCTTTGCCCTCGGCGTGCTGGCCCTGCTCGGCAGCCGGGTGCCGGCCTCGCTGAAGATCTTCCTCACCGCCCTGGCCGTGATGGACGACCTGGGCGCGATCATCGTGATTGCCGTCTTCTACACGGCGGAGCTGGCGGGTCTGTATTTACTGGGCGCGCTGGCCGTGTTCGCGCTGCTGGTGTGCATGAACCGTTTCCTGCGCATCATGGCGCTCGCGCCCTACCTGGTCGGCGGCGCACTGATGTGGTTCCTGATGCTGAAATCCGGCGTGCACGCGACCATTGCCGGCGTGCTGCTGGCCTTTGCGATCCCCTATTCCGCGCGCGAAGACGACGAAGAATCGCCCTCGCACCGCCTCGAACACATCCTGCACACGCCGGTCGCCTTCGGCATCCTGCCGATCTTTGCGCTGGCCAATACGGGCATCGTGATCGGCGCAGGCTGGACCGGGGAACTGCTGTCCACGAACAGCCTCGGCATCCTCGGCGGCCTGCTGCTGGGCAAGCCGATCGGTATCGTGCTGGCCAGCCTGGGCGCGGTCGCGCTGGGCCTGTGCAAGCTGCCGCTCGACCTCGACTGGAAGCATGTGCTGGGCGCGGGCCTGCTGGGCGGGATCGGCTTCACGATGTCGATCTTCATCACCAACCTCGCCTTCGTCGGCAGCCCGGACGTGATCAATGCCTCGAAGATGGCGATCCTGCTGGCCTCGCTGGTGGCGGGCACGCTCGGTTTCGTGTGGCTGAAGCTGTTCGGCGCGCCCACCGCGGTGGACGTCGATACGAACACGATGGACCTGGAGCAGGACGCGCGTTGAACGTGGGAAGCGGCCGCCTGCCGGGGGCGGCCTGCTTTATCGCGGCTGCTCGGGGCAGACGAGCTTGAGCGCCGCCCCGTCTTTCTCGGCAAAATACTCGATGCACTTGCTGCCGTCGCGGTAGATCGTGCGCATGCCGAAGGAGGATGCATAGTCCGCCTCGTCGAAGCTGACCGAGCCGTCGTGGTCGAAGTCGATGGCATCGAAGCTCAAGGGCGAGCGCGCCACCATCCAGGCGAAGACCGCCCAGTAACCCAGCACCAGCACGGCCGTGACGATCACGACCGTTCGGACCGACCTGCTCTTCACGATACGCCGCCCTCCCCTGGGCTTATTGCTGGGCGCCGGTCGGGGTGGCGTCGTCGGTGCTGATGGCCGCGACCGCGCCTTCGGCTTCCACGACTTCCTCGACCGCGGCTTCGCCGGTATCGCCCTCTTCCTCCTCGAAGGCCAGCTCCTCGCTCGGCGCGGCCTGGGCCACTTCGAGCAGGCGCGCCTCGAGCGAGAGGTCGACTTCGTCCCAGCGCACGATGTCGAGCTTGACCTGGGCGCCGCGCGCCACCTGCGGCAGGCCGGCCAGGCGGATCACCAGCGGAATGTCGACCAGGCGCAGCACGTCTTCCTTCAGCACCACGGCATCGACCTGCTTCGCGTTTTCCTGGCCCAGCCAGCGCAGGCACCAGTAGCGTTCCATGGTCTGCTGGAAGTCGTTGTAGGCCGAATAGGCGGCGTCGAAGGCCGAGACGATCGAGAACAGGGTCGCGTCGCGCGGCTTGAACGGCGCCACCAGGGGCGCGGTCACGCCGTGCTCGGCGCAGGCGATGATCTGCCACTGGTTGACCAGGTCGGTGTAGCGGCGCAGCGGCGAAGTGCTCCAGGCGTACTGGTCCACGCCCAATCCCTGGTGGGGCGCGGCGTGCGTGACCATGCGCACCTGCATCTTGGCGGCCCAGCCGGCGCCGCTGCCGGCGCCTTGCGAACGGTAGATGCCCGGCACGCCCGAGTCGTGCAGCAGCTTGCCCCAGGTGCTGTTCGCGAAGATCATCAGCTCGGCGACGATCTTGTCCAGCGGCGCGCCGCGCTTCCTGCGCACGATGGAGACCACGTCGTCCTCGACGTAGAAGTTGAAGTCGACGCGGTTCGCCTGCTCGGGCTTCAGGCCAAAAGCTTCACGCTTGGCCATGCGGCCCGCTTCCAGCTTCAAAGCCCATTTCCACAGCAGCGCCAATTCAAGCTTGTGCGGATAGTCGCCTTCGCCGTTTTCCAGCGTCTCTTCGTTGACCACATCGTCCAGGTCGTTGTGACGCAGGTTGCTCTTGATCGGCACCAGTTCGGCGCGGGTCGTGGTCGACACCACCGACCAGTCGGCCGGGTTCAGGACCGCGTACAGCGACAGCGCCGGGCAGGTATTGCCTTCGGCCAGGGTGAAGGCATTCACCACCTCGTCCGGCAGCATGGTGATCTTGTCGCCCGGCATATACACAGTGGACATACGGGTACGCGCGATCTTGTCGATCTCGTCGTCCGGCTTGATCGCCAGGCCCGGCGCCGCGATGTGGATGCCCACGCGCACGGTGCCGTCGTCCAGGTGCTCGACCGAGAAGGCGTCGTCGATCTCGGTGGTGGTCACGTCGTCGATCGAGAACGCGGCCACTTTCGCCGTCGGCAGATTGGTCGGGGCGCTCGGCACCGGCAGCGCCGGGAAGCCGGCGCCGCGCGGGAAGTGCTCGAACAGGAAGCGGCCCATGTGCAGCTCTTTCGGCGAAGCAATGCCTTTCGTCGCCAGCATCAGACGCGGCGCCGAAGTCTGCAGTTCGCTGGCGGCCGTTTCCAGCGCCTTGTATTCGATGGTGTTCTTGTCCGGCTTGAACAGCAGTTGCTGGACGATAGTCGCCATCGCTTCCGGCAGCTTGCCGGCCTTCAGTTCCTCGACGTAGGCGGCCTGGATCAGCGCCTGCTGCTTCTTCTTCTCGATGCCGGCCTGGGCCGCGCGCAGCGACTGCTCGGGGGCAGCCTTGTAGCGTCCGCGTCCCTTCTTGTAGAAATAGATCGGGGCCGAGTGCAGGGCCAGCACCAGGCCGGCCGCTTCGCTTGGCAGCGGCGCGTGGCCGAAGTACTCGGCGCCCAGCTCGGCGAAACCAAACTCTTCCTGACCGGCCACTTCCCACAGAAAGTCGAGGTCGACGTCGGCGGCAATGGCCTTGGCCGCTGCCAGCAGCGACTCGGGGTCGGGTTTCTCGAACTGCAGGAGCACGTCCTTGGCTTTCACCTTGGTGCGCTTGCCGCTCGCCAGTTCCACCTGATAGGCCTCGCCTGCCTGGGACAGCACCGAGCCGACCTTGAAATCGCCCGACTCTTCAAAAAATACATTCATGTTTCGTTTCGCGTTATATGTGTTGCGCCCAGATCGAGTACCGCCGGCAAGAATACCTCGGTGACCATCAGCAGGCCTTGATGGCGGCGGTAGACACAACGCCGCGCATAAAATACGTTTCCTTGCAGCTCGCCGCCGAGCGCGCTATCGAGCCTGTCGACCAGCGGATGGCCGCGGCGCAGCCGCGCAAATTCCAGTGGCCCGCGCTCGACCAGCGGGTCGTAAAACAGCGTCGTGCCGAGCGAACGTTCACCCAGCGCCGAAAACAGCGGCCAGTCCGTCGCCGTGGCCGACATCGGCACCACGGTGTGGCCGAACACCGCCGGCTTGCCGTCGCAGCACAGCAGCACTTCGCGCTCCCACACCCGCTCGCGCCGCGGCAGCCCGATCGGTCCCACCTCTTCCAGCGCGCACAGCGCCGCGTGCTGGTGCAGGCGCTTCACGCGGAAGGCCGCGCTGCTCCCCACCAGGCGCGCCGTCAGCGAACCCTTCGTCGTCAGCCAGTCGCGCATGGCTTGCGGGGCGCCCACGGCCCCGGCGTGGCGATGCCATCGCGCCCGGCGCAGCGAAGCACTCCTCACTGCGCCTTGCCTGCTGCCGCCCAGTCGACCTCCGGCTGGCAGAAGGCCAGCACCTCGTCCACGTACTGCGGGAATTCCGAGATCGCGTGGTCGCTGCCGGGAATCACATGCTGGCGTGCGCCCGCATAGTGCGCCACCATGTCGCGGTAGTCCAGCACTTCGTCGCCGGTCGCAGCCAACAGGAAATAGCGTTCGGGACGGGTGATGCGCGCCACTTTCAGTTCGGCCAGTTCGTCGATGTATTCGCGGCGGAACTCGAACGGCTCGCTTGAGTGCCAGGCCGTGGTCACGCCGACGTGCTTCTCCAGGTCTTTCAAGGGATCGACGGCCGGGTTCAGCAGCACCGCCGGCACGTCCAGGCGCTCGGCCAGCCAGGTGGCATAGAAGCCGCCCAGCGAGGAGCCGACGATGGCCAGCTTGTCCGGCGCATGGCGCTCGGCCAGCAGCAGGGCCAGTTCCATCGCCGCCTTCGGCGAGGCCGGCAACTGCGGACAGATCAGCTCGCCCGCGCGTCCGGCAGCCGTCATCCTCTCCTGCACCACGCGCGCCTTGAACGAGCGCGGCGAGGAACGGAAGCCGTGGAGGTAGAGAATCATTTCGCCAGGGCCTCGAGCAGTTTCTGGTGCACGCCGCCGAAGCCGCCATTGCTCATCACGAGGATGTGGTCGCCCGGCTGGGCGGCCTGCACGATGGCCTGCACCATGTAGTCGATCTGGTCGAAACTGTGGGCGATCGCGCCCAGCGGCTTCAGGGCGTCGGCCAGCGACCAGCCCAGCGCCTGCTGGCTGCCGAAGCCGAACACCAGGTCCGCGTCCTTCAGGCTGCCCGGCAGCGCATCCTTCATGGCGCCCAGCTTCATCGTGTTCGAGCGCGGCTCGAGCACGGCCAGGATGCGGCCCTTCGTCCCGATTTTCTGGCGCAGGCCGCCGACCGTGGTGGCGATCGCGGTCGGGTGGTGGGCGAAGTCGTCGTAGACGGTCACTTCCTTCACGACGCCGCGCACTTCCATGCGGCGCTTGACGCTCTGGAAGCGCGACAGCGATTCCACCGACTGCGCCACCGGCACGCCGACGTGGCGGGCGGCGGCGATCGCGGCCAGCGCATTCGAGCGGTTGTGCTTGCCGGTCAGTTCCCAGTGGACAGTACCTTGAACTTCGCCATTGAACACGACGTCGAAGCTGGAACCGCCCGGATGCTCGACCAGCGACCAGTTCACGCCTTCGGACAGGCCGAAGCTTTCCTTCTCGCTCCAGCAGCCGCGCTTGATCACGCGCGCGAGCGAGGCTTCGTCGCCGTTCACGACCAGGCGGCCCACGCCCGGCACGGTGCGCACCAGGTGGTGGAACTGGGTCTCGATGGCGCCGATGTCCGGGAAGATGTCGGCGTGGTCGAATTCCAGGTTGTTCAGCACGGCGGTCTTGGCGTGGTAGTGCACGAACTTGGAACGCTTGTCGAAGAAGGCGGTGTCGTATTCGTCGGCCTCGATCACGAAGAAGTCGGAATCGGTCGCGCCTTGCAGGCGCGCCGAGATGCCAAAGTTCATCGGCACGCCGCCGATCAGGAAGCCCGGCGAATAGCCCGCGTCTTCCAGGATCCAGGCCAGCATCGACGAGGTGGTCGTCTTGCCGTGGGTGCCGGCCACGGCCAGCACCCATTTATTACGCAGAATATGTTCCCCAATCCACTGCGGGCCCGACACATAAGGCAGGCCGCGGTTCAGGATCTCCTCGATCAGCGGATTGCCGCGGGTCATGACGTTGCCGACCACATACAGGTCGGGGTTCAGCGACACCTGCTCCGGACCGTAACCCTGGATCAGTTCGATGCCCTGGGCTTCGAGCTGGGTGCTCATCGGAGGATAGACGTTGGCGTCGCAACCGGTAACGCGGTGACCGGCCTCCTTGGCCAGGACCGCCAGGCCGCCCATAAAGGTGCCGCAAATGCCGAGGATATGAATGTGCATGGTCGTGGGGAAAAAAGCGAATACGCGATTCTACCCGACGCGATGCCATTTTCCTTTCAAGAGTATGATCTGCCTCATGATGCCAAGCCAGAATAATGACCTACTCCAGCTGCGCGCCGAGATTGCCGCAACGGCCGCGCGCATGATCGCCCAGGATGGCGCCGACTACGCCACCGCCCGCCGCAAAGCGGCCCGCCAGGTGCTCGGCGTGGACCAGCCGGCCCCCAACCTGATGCCCGACAACATGCAGATCGAGGACGAGGTGCGCAAGTACCAGTCCCTGTTCGGCGGGCCGGCCCATGGCGAACGCCTGCGCCGGCTGCGCGAGACCGCGCTGCAGGTGATGGATGCGCTGGGCGACTTCCGTCCTTATCTTACCGGCGCCGTCCTGAACGGCACCGCCGGCGAGCACGACGACATCCACCTGCAATTGTTCGCCGACAGCGCCAAGGAAGTCGAGATCTTCCTCCTGAACCGCAACGTCAATATAGAGATTTCCGAAACCCCGCATTTCAAGGGTGCACGTCACGAGCCGGTTGAAACGGTGAGCTTCCTGTGGCATAAGGAGGCCGTGCACGCTGAGTTGTACGATTTTCATGACTTGCGTGGGGCCCTCAAGCCGCGCGCCGATGGCCGCCTGCAGCGCGTCGACGCCGCCGGCCTGCGCGCCTTGATGACGACGGACGAATCTCTGGAACAGGACGAATGAATAAAAAGAAGCTGGCCGCCTTCGCGGTCGTGGCAGTACTCTTTGGCGCGCTCGGCGCTTATCTCGGGGTCAGGAACCAGGCGCAGGGCCCGCAGGGCCCGATAAGCACCGCCATCGCCCCGACCGGTGGCCCGGCCCACACGGCCTCGACTAATTTATATGCGCAGACCCTCAACGACCTGGCCGGCAAGCCGGAATCCCTCGATAAATGGAAGGGCAAGGCGCTGCTGGTGAACTTCTGGGCGACCTGGTGCGGTCCCTGTGTGCAGGAAATGCCCGAGCTGTCGGCGCTGGCGAACGAGGAAGCCAAGGTGGGAGAACAACGGCGTTTCAACGTGATCGGCATCGGCATCGATTCCCCCTCGGCGATGAGCGAGTTCGCCACCAGGCACAACATCAAGTATCCGCTGTACGTGGGCGGAATGGGCGGGACCGAACTGTCGCGCGGCTTCGGCAATACCAATGGCGGCCTGCCCTTCACCGTCCTCATCGGCGCCGATGGCCAGGTCAGGAAGACCTATCTGGGGAAGCTGAACTTCGACGAGCTGAAGACGGACCTGGCGGCGCTGTAGGACTCGCGAACGGTCGTTCTTTTCCAAACTCCGCCCAAGTCGCGCTTATCCGCACTGAATTTTATTGCTTGCCAATACGTATTGTTGGCGGCAAAATGCGTCACTTTCGAGCATAGACTCTACAAAAACATGGCGAAAAAGCTACTGCTGCTCAACGGTCCCAACCTGAATCTGTTGGGAACCCGCGAGCCTGCGGTGTACGGCGCAGCAACGCTGGCCGACATCGAAAGCGCTGCAACGGCTCAGGCTGCTGCAGCGGGTGGATCGCTTTCCTGCTTTCAAAGCAACCACGAAGGTGCGCTGATCGACCGCATCCACGCCGCCCGTGACGAAGGCGTGGACGCGATTGTCATCAATCCTGGCGGGCTGACCCACACGAGCGTGGCCTTGCGCGATGCGCTGGCCGCGGTGGCGATCCCGTTTATTGAGGTACATATCTCAAACATTTACCAGCGTGAAGAATTCCGGCACCACTCGTACCTGGCGGCGATCGCGCGCGGGACGATCTGCGGATTGGGCGTGGACGGATATCGGTTTGCCATCGACTTTGCGCTTAAATAGCGTTAATCTACGTCAACTTCACGCATCATGCGCGGATGCGCCCTCCGTTTGGCGCTTCGCATACTCTTAAAACACAAATAATTCCAAGGGGTTTCACATGGATCTTCGTAAACTCAAGACTTTGATCGACCTCGTCGCCGAATCGGACATCGCTGAACTCGAAGTGACCGAAGGCGAGAGCAAGGTTCGCATCGTCAAGTCGTCCGCAATGCCCCAGAACCAGATGGTGATGCTGCCGCCGAGCGGCGTGCAGCAATACTCGGCGCCGGCCGCCCCAGCCGCAGCGCCTGCCGCCCCGGCGGCCGCTCCGGCTCCAGCCGTTGCCGCCGAACCGACCGGCCACGTGGTCAAGTCGCCGATGGTCGGCACCTTCTACCGTTCGTCGGCGCCAGGCGCTCCGGCCTTCGTCGAAGTCGGCGCCAACATCAAGGAAGGCGACACCCTGTGCATCATCGAAGCGATGAAGCTCCTGAACGAGATCGACGCCGACGTGTCGGGCGTAGTGACCAAGATCCTGGTGGAAAATGGCCAGCCGGTCGAATTCGGCCAGCCGCTGTTCGTGATCGGCTAAGCATCCTGCCCCGGCCGTGATTTCTTCGCGGCCCATGATCCGAACCCAGCCGGCGCCCGACGCCGGCTTTCTCTCATACACCGAAGCTAACCATGTTTGAAAAAATCCTCATCGCCAACCGTGGTGAAATCGCGCTGCGTATCCAGCGCGCCTGCCGCGAAATGGGCATCAAGACGGTGGTCGTTCACTCGGAGGCGGACAAGGACGCCAAGTACGTGAAGCTGGCCGACGAATCGGTCTGCATCGGCCCGGCGCAGTCCGCGCTGAGCTACCTGAACATGCCGGCCATCATCAGCGCCGCCGAAGTGACCGACGCCGAAGCGATCCACCCGGGCTACGGCTTCCTGTCCGAGAACGCCGACTTCGCCGAGCGCGTGGAAAAGTCGGGCTTCGTCTTCATCGGCCCGCGTTCCGATTCGATCCGCCTGATGGGCGACAAGGTCTCGGCCAAGCAGGCCATGATCCGCGCCGGCGTGCCTTGCGTGCCGGGTTCGGACGGCGCCCTCTCGGACGACCCGAAGGAAATCATCCAGACCGCGCGCCGCGTCGGCTATCCGGTCATCATCAAGGCCGCCGGCGGCGGTGGCGGCCGTGGCATGCGCGTGGTCCACACCGAAGCTGCCCTGCTCAACGCCGTGCAGATGACCAAGACCGAAGCCGGCACCGCTTTCGGCAATCCGGAAGTCTATATGGAGAAGTTCCTGGAAAATCCGCGCCACGTGGAGATCCAGGTGCTGGCCGACGAGCACAAGAACGCCGTCTGGCTGGGCGAGCGCGACTGCTCGATGCAGCGCCGCCACCAGAAAGTCATCGAAGAAGCGCCGGCGCCGGGCATCCCGCGTAAACTCATCGAGAAGATCGGCGACCGCTGCGCCGAAGCCTGCCGCAAGATCGGCTACCGCGGCGCCGGCACCTTCGAATTCCTGTACGAGAACGGCGAGTTCTACTTCATCGAGATGAACACCCGCGTGCAGGTCGAACACCCGGTCACTGAAATGATCACCGGCATCGACATCGTGCAGGAACAGATCCGTATCGCCTGCGGCGAAAAACTCCGTTTCCGCCAGCGCGACATCATGCTGTCGGGCCACGCGATCGAGTGCCGTATCAACGCCGAAGACCCGTTCAAGTTCACGCCATCCCCAGGCAAGATCACCGGCTGGCACCCGCCGGGCGGCCCTGGCATCCGTGTCGATTCGCACTCGTATGCGGGATATTATGTTCCACCTCATTACGACTCGATGATCGGCAAGGTAATTTCCTACGGTGCAACGCGCGAGCAGGCCATCCGCCGCATGCAAATTGCGCTCTCGGAAATGGTGGTTGAGGGTATCCTCACCAACATCCAGCTGCACCGCGAGCTGATGGTGGACGCGCGCTTCATCGAAGGCGGCACCAACATCCACTACCTGGAGCAGAAGCTGGCCAACCGCCCGGACACCAAGATCGCCCTGGGCACCAACAACAAGGCTGAGGCATGAGCTGGACTGAAGTCGTCATCGAAATCGCACGCGAACACGCCGAGGCGCTCTCCGACGCCCTGATGGAAGCGGGCGCGCTGTCGGTGTCGGTGGAAGACGCCGACGAAGGCACGGACCAGGAAAACCCCCTGTTCGGCGAGCCGGGCATGGAACCGCTTGAAGCGGCCTGGGACCACAGCCGCGTGGTCGCCCTGACCGACACCGACGCGGACCAGGCGGCCATCGTCGCGGAAGCGGCGGCCGCCATCAAGCTGGCCACGGTCCCGGCATTCACCACCCGTTCGGTGGCGGACGCCGACTGGGTGCGCCTGACCCAGTCGCAGTTCGAGCCCATCCACATCGGCAAGAACATCTGGGTCGTGCCGAGCTGGCACGAGGCGCCGAATCCCGACGCCCTGATCCTCGAACTCGATCCGGGCCTGGCCTTCGGCACCGGCAGCCATCCGACCACCCGCCTGTGCATGGAGTGGCTGGAAGCACACCCGGCGCCCGGCAAATCGGTGCTGGACTACGGCTGCGGCTCGGGCATCCTGGCGATGGTCGCCAAGAAGCTCGGCGCCGCCGACGTGGCAGGCGTGGACATCGACCCGCAGGCGATCGAGTCGGCGAAGTCGAACGCCGAGCGCAATCATTGCGAGATCGACTTCTACCTGCCGGACGCCTTCGCCGTCGCGCCGAACGAGCGCCACGCCAAGGGCCAGTTCGACATCGTGGTGGCCAACATCCTCTCGAGCCCATTGAAGCTGATGGCGCCGATGCTGTCCGGCCGCGTGGCGCCGGGCGGTTCGCTGATCCTGTCGGGCGTGCTGGCGCGCCAGGCCGAGGAAGTGGCCGCCGCCTACGCACCTTTCATCAAGCTGGGCGTCTGGGCCGAGCAGGACGGCTGGGTCGCCCTTCACGGCACGCTCGGCCAGGACACGGTACCGGCCGCGCGCTCCGCAACCAGCGCTTAAGGAGAGCCCGGCATGGCGCTCGCCACACAATGCCCTCACTGCGGCACGATGTTCCGGGTCGCCTCGGACCAGCTCAAGCTACGTGGGGGCATCGTGCGTTGCGGCGCCTGCCAGGAGATCTTCGACGGCAGCGCCACCCTGGTCGACCTCGATGCAATGCCGGCGCGCGCGCCGGTAGCGCCGCAGCCTTCCAGTGCGCCGGCCGCCCCTGCCCTCCCCTCCGAACCTGCAGTTTCTTCCGAACCGTCCCCTGTTCCCGCCGCTCCGGTGGCTGAACCTCCGGTGGCCGAACCGGAACCCGATCCCCTGCCCTTCACCATCGTCGACGGTCCTGCGGACAGCGCCGATGCGGCGCCCGACGGCGCGGCACCGGGCACGACAGATTTCGACGAACAGCCGGTCTACACGCTCGACTTCGACCATACCTTCGATCCCTTCGGCATCCTGCCGAAAGTCGATGCGAAGGACGAGGCTGTCCCGGCGGCCTCTGCGCACGAAGCGCCGGCGGCGGCTGCCGAGCCGCCGGTCGCTGAAGAGAACGAGCCGCTGCAGCCTGCACCGGATGCCGTGGAGATCGCGGCCGTTGCCGCGCCGGTGGCCGAAGCGGCGCCGGAAGCGCCGGCGCCTGCCGCATCCGAACCCGAACCTGTGGCCGGGGAGCCGCCTGCCGCACCGGTAGCGGCCGAGGCCGAAGCAATGCCGGCGACGGCACAAGACGAGACCGCAACGGAGAGCAGCGTTGCGGCACACGCGGCAACGGCAACCGAACCGGTATCCGCCGAGCCGGCAGCCGCCGAAGCGGTGCATGCCGAGCCGGCGCCAGCTGCTCCTGCCGCGCCCCTGCGCGCGGCCGCGCAGAAACCCGTCCGTACGCCTGCTGCCACGGCGCCGGGACGCATCGAGCCCAGCTTCGGCCTGCCCGTGGACGAAGAGCTGGTCGCGCAGCCCTTGCCGGACCACGAACCCGAACCGGTGTCCGCCGCCGCGGTGCCGCGCGCCAGCGATGCGCCGCCGCTGCCGATGCGCGAAGCCGCCGCCAGCGTCATCAATACCCATGCGCCAGGCGTGCCGAGCGCGCCGCCGGTCGCCCGCACGCCGGCCGCGCGCCGCGCCGAAAAGGCCGCCGCTCGCCGCTCGCGCCTGACGCCGACGAAAATCGACGCGCCCCCGAAGATCCGCGTGCCCGAGAGCGACGAGCCGGAATTCGTCCGGCGTGGCCGCCAGCAGGAGCAGAGCGGGCGCACGCGCAAGATCGCAATGCTGGCCGGCTCGCTCGTCCTTCTGCTGGTCCTGGTCGCGCAAGGCGCCTTCACTTTCCGCAATGCCCTGGCCGCGCGCTTCCCGGCCGCCAAGCCGGTGCTGGTTTCCAGCTGCGCGGTGCTGGGCTGCCGCGTCGAGCTGCCGGCGCAGATCGACAACCTCGTCATCGAGACCGGCGAACTGACCACGCTCGGCGGCGGCGCCTATGCCTTCACCACCCAGCTACGCAACCAGGGCGCGGTGGCGCAGGCCTGGCCGAGCCTGGAACTGTCCCTGACGGACGCCAACGACAAGCCGCTGGTGCGCCGCGTGTTCGCGCCGCGCGACTATCTCACAGCCGGCATGCCAGCGACCAATGGCCTGGCTCCTCGCACCGAACAAGCGATCAAGCTCCACTTCCGCGTGGACGACCTTCAACCATCCGGCTACCACATCGCCGTCTTTTATCCCTGACCGAACATGACTCACCCTACCCTGATCTGCGGATCGCTGGCATTCGACAAGATCATGCAGTACCACGGCCGCTTCGCCGACACCCTGCTGGCTGACCAGCTGCACCGCGTGAACGTCTCTTTCCTGGTGCCGACCCTGCGCACCGAATACGGCGGCTGCTCGGCCAACATCGCCTACAACCTGAAGCTGCTGGGCGGCGATCCGCTGATCATGGCGACCATTGGCCAGGACGGCGGCGACTACCTCGAGCGCCTGCGCAACTTCGGCATCAAGACCCGCGCCATCAAGACCATCGGCGACGCCTACACCGCCCAGTGCTTCGTGACGGCCGACCAGGACAACAACCAGATCAACGCCTTCCACCCGGGCGCGATGCAGTTCTCGCACGAGAACAACGTGGCCGACTGCGGTCCGCTGCGCGTGGCCATCATCGCCCCGGACGGCCGCGACGGCATGCTCAAGCACGCGCGCGACTGCGCCGCGCAGGGCATCCCCTTCATGTTCGACCCGGGCCAGCAGCTGCCGATGTTCAGCGGCGAAGAGCTGCTCACCTTCATCGACCAGGCCACCTACCTGGCCGCGAACGACTACGAGTTCGAGATGGTCATGGACCGTACCGGCCTCAAGCTCGAAGAGATCGCTTCGCGCCTCGAAGCGCTGATCGTCACGCGCGGCGAAAAGGGTTCCGAGATCTACGCCGGCGGCGAGCGCTACGACATCCCGGCAGTGCCGGCGGCGGCCGTGGTCGACCCGACCGGCTGCGGCGACGCCTACCGCGCCGGCCTGCTGTACGGCATCGCGCAAGGCTACGACTGGAAGACCACCGGCCGCATCGCCAGCCTGCTGGGCTCGATCAAGATCGGCCACCAGGGCGGCCAGAACCACAGCTTCACCCCCGCCGAGATCGAGCAAAAGTTCGAAGCCGCTTTCGGCTACCGTTTCAAGTAAGACCGGTACACGGACCGTAGGGTGGGCACTCCGTGCCCACGCATTACGTGTCCACACCGACGCCACGTACAGCGAGGCATCGCTCGCACCGCCAGGCGCAAGCCAACGAACGTACAGCAAAAAAATGGGCAGCCTGAGCTGCCCATTTTCACATCCGAACCAATCGCCTCAATACGGCCCCGGAATCAGCGTCCGCAGCACGTACAGCGCAATCTGCAGCAGCAGCACCGCCACCAGCACCGACAGGTCCAGCCCGCCGACCGGCGGCACCACGCGGCGGATCGGCCGCAGCAGCGGGTCGTTCAGCGCGTGCACGAAGGGCGCCAGCGGCGCATGCGGATTGACCCAGCTGAAGATCGCCTCGATGATCAGGAGCGCGACGAAGCCGTAGATGATCCACTTCACGAAGCGCGCCAGCGCCAGCAGGAAGACCTCCTGGCCGCTGGCGCCGACCAGCAGGTAGATGCAGGTTGCCAGCAACACGACCAGGAAGGCGCCGATCAGGCTCGCCCAGTCGTAGCCGCCGGCGCCCGGCACCACGCGGCGCAGCGGCTTGACCAGCCAGTCGCTCAGTGTGAACGTGAACTGTGCCACGGACGCAGGCGGACGCACCCGGATGGCCTGCATCCAGAAACGCAGAAGCAGCACCGCACCCAGCACGCTGGCAGCGGTATCGACGATCAACTGAAGAATGGGCAGCACGAGGACTCCTTGAGATAAAAACCTATTTCGGTAGGAAGGTCTGCTGGCGGCAAGCGATCAGCTCCCAGCCTACTGAAATAGATTCGAAAAAAAAACCGCTGTGCGAACATATCACACAGCGGCATTTTGCCCTAAGCGGGCGCGACCTGCCGTTACGGACGGCTGCTGGTCGGGAACGGCCATGCGGCGGCCGGCGCCAGCACGGTCTTCGCTGCCGGCGCCGGAGCAGCCGGCTTGGCTTCGCCGCTCGCTTCTTGCGGCTTTGCCTCGGCTTCCTTTGCAGCCGGCTTCTTAGCTGCAGGCTTCTTGGCTGCCGCCTTGGCGGCCGACTTGGCTTCCGCCTTCGCTTCAGGCTTGGCTTCGGCCTTCGCTTCCGGCTTCGCTTCAGCCTTGGCTTCTGGTTTCGCTTCGGCCTTCACTTCAGGCTTTGCCTCGGCCTTGACTGCCGGCGCTGCCGGCTTGGCTTCGGTTGCAGCTTCCGGCTTGGCTTCGGCCTTCATTGCGGTCTTGGTTGCGGCTGCCTTCGCCGGAGCCTTGGCTGCGGTCTTGGTTGCGGCGGTCTTCGCCGGAGCCTTGGCTGCGGTCTTGGTCGCTGCCGACTTGGCCGGAGCTTGCGCTGCGGTCTTGGTTGCGGCGGCTTTGGCCGGAGCCTTTGCTGCGGTCTTGGTTGCGGCTGCCTTCGCCGGAGCCTTGGCTGCGGTCTTGGTTGCGGCGGTCTTCGCCGGAGCCTTGGCTGCGGTCTTGGTCGCTGCGGCTTTGGCCGGAGTCTTGGCTGCGGTCTTGGTTGCAGCGGCTTTCGCCGGAGCCTTCGCTGCGGTCTTGGTCGCTGCTGCTTTCGCTGGAGCCTTGGCTGCGGTCTTGGTCGCTGCGGCTTTCGCTGGAGCCTTGGCTGCGGTCTTGGTCGCTGCGGCTTTGGCCGGAGTCTTGGCTGCGGTCTTGGTCGCTGCGGCTTTGGCCGGAGCCTTGGTTGCGGTCTTGGTCGCTGCGGTTTTGGCCGGAGTCTTGGCTGCGGTCTTGGTTGCGGCGGCTTTCGCCGGAGCCTTCGCTGCGGTCTTGGTTGCGGCTGCCTTTGCCGGAGCCTTCGCTGCGGTCTTGGTCACTGCTGCCTTGGCCGGAGCCTTAGCTGCGGTCTTGGTCGCTGCCTTGGCCGGAGCCTTAGCGGCGGACTTGGTTGCGGCTGCCTTGGCCGGAGCCTTGGTTGCGGTCTTGGCTGCCGACTTGGCCGGAGCCTTCGCTGCGGTCTTTGCCGGAGCTGCGACTTTCTTGGCTGCCGGTTTCGCGGCTGCCTTGGTTGCCGCTGCTTTTGCTACCGGCTTGGCTGCGGCTTTCTTGGCTGCTGGTTTGGCTGCAGGTGCTGCAGCTTTCTTTGCTGCTGGTTTGGCTGCAGGTGCTGCAGCTTTCTTTGCTGCCGGTTTGGCTGCAGGTGCTGCAGCTTTCTTTGCTGCCGGTTTGGCTGCAGGTGCCGCGGCTTTCTTTGCAGCCGGCTTTGCAGCCGGTTTGGCGGCGGCCTTCGCCGACGCTTTCGCTGCCGGTTTGGCGGCGACTGGTTTCTCTGCTGCGGCAGCTTTTGCCGCCGGTTTGGCGGCAGTCTTCGCTGCCGATTTTGCTGCTGGTTTCTTAGCGGCTGTTGCCATTTTTATTCTCCTTCTCTGCGATGAGAAATACGCTACAAGGTTTAAACCCGTCCGACCGTTACGTTGCGTCGGGCGAATTATTCATCGGCACAAACCGGTCGGTTACTGCCAATGAATACGGCACCAGCTGAACTGCTGCAACTCCTCACAATTGCAGCGCTTCAGCCAACGTCGCGGGACACCCACTCTTCCAGCTTTTTTCACATCGCTACCCTTGCGGGCGCGAAAAGAAAAAGCCGCCTTGCCTGAACTCGATCAGGCAGTGCGGCTTGTTCTTTTCGCTGCGCTCAAGTGCATACTAAAATGAATTAGCGTCCCATTTTCGATCGGTTTTGTTTGCCGGTGAGCATGCAAAAAAATCCATGTTCACACTTTGACAAATTCAATCACGTAAAGTACACGAAAACCTTGTCAGTGCGCAACCCGCGCACATTAAATTCGTAGCGATAAACACCGAAGCAGTCAACATTCCAACGCATATCCGCGCGCTTCGCACTATCGTCGTTTCAAAGCGCGCCTTATTCCATCAGGCCTCCTGCATTTCACGATTCTTCAGCCGCTGCACGAACCAGCGTCCAGCCGGACCTGGCGGCTCGTCCTTTATATAAGATCGCGCGCATCGACGATCCTGGTCCAGCGCGGAAGGTAGCTGCATGCGGATCTTCACCAGCGCATCGCTCGATATCGTCTTTGACCATATGAAGTCGCATATGTCACGAACCGACTCCGGCGCGCGGAAAGGCGTGTTTGCGCCGAGGTCCGCCTGCCGCCGGAGTGCCGACATGGCCCGGAAGTCCTGCCGCAAGTGGCAGCGCCCGGCCGGACGACGGCCAAAAAGAAAAAAGCCCGATGATCGCTCATCGGGCTTTTTGTCATCGTACCTGAGAAAGGATCAGTCCCAGCTCAGCGCACCACCGGTCTGGTACTCGGTCACGCGGGTCTCGAAGAAGTTACGCTCCTTCTTCAGGTCGATCATCTCGCTCATCCACGGGAAGGGGTTCTCTTCGTTCGGGAACAGCGGATCGAGGCCGATCTGCACGGCGCGGCGGTTGGCGATGAAGCGCAGGTAGCCCTTGAACATCGGGGCGTTCAGGCCCAGCACGCCGCGCGGCATGGTGTCTTCGGCGTAGCGGTACTCCAGGTCGACGGCCTGCAGGAACAGGGTCTTCAGCTCTTCGCGGAAGGCCGGGGTCCACAGCTGCGGGTTTTCCATCTTGATCGTGTTGATCAGGTCGATGCCGAAGTTCACGTGCATCGATTCGTCGCGCAGGATGTACTGGTACTGCTCGGCGGCGCCGGTCATCTTGTTCTGGCGGCCCAGCGCCAGGATCTGGGTGAAGCCGACGTAGAAGAACAGGCCTTCCATCAGGCAGGCGAAGACGATGATCGACTTCAGCAGCTTCTGGTCGTTTTCCAGGGTGCCGGTCTTGAATTCAGGATCGGTCAGGACGTTGATGAACGGGATCAGGAACTGGTCCTTGTCGTGGATCGACGGGATCTCGTTGTAGGCGTTGAAGATTTCGCGCTCGTCCAGGCCGAGCGACTCGACGATGTACTGGTAGGCGTGGGTGTGGATCGCCTCTTCGAAGGCCTGGCGCAGCAGGTACTGGCGGCATTCCGGCGCGGTGATGTGGCGGTAGGTACCCAGCACGATGTTGTTCGCGGCCAGCGAGTCGGCGGTAACAAAAAAGCCCAGGTTGCGCTTGACGATGCGGCGCTCGTCTTCGGTCAGGCCGTTCGGGCTCTTCCACAGCTCGATGTCGCGCTGCATGTTCACTTCCTGCGGCATCCAGTGGTTGGCGCAGCCGGCCAGGTACTTGTCCCATGCCCACTTGTACTTGAACGGCACCAACTGGTTGACGTCGGTCTGGCCGTTGATGATGCGCTTGTCGTCGGCGTTGACGCGCTTGGCGACGTCGGCGGCGGTGGCGCCTTCCGGGGCGCCGACGATTGGTGCGCGTGGAGCAGGCGCGCTGGTTGGTTCATCGTCCCATGACAGAGCCATGATGTTCTTCCTCTAAATGTTTATAACCGCACCCCCTAATCGAGTGATGCAACCAAATCGTTCATTGTATTACGCGAGCCCTGCTGGACCCTAGCTCGTAATCTCCCCATGCAAAAAGCGGCAAGATCGTGCATTGACCTGCCGCTACCCGATCTATCGGGGCTTGTTGGACTGAGACACGAGTGAAGCTGCAAACGCCTTCGTCTGCTCGTTGTATTTCGCGCTCTGCAGGACTTGAGATGCTTTGGTTTCCATCGCTTTGCCTGTCTGATTGGCGCTCTGCGCTTGCGACAAGACTGAACCTGCGAGTTGCCTAGCGATGGCCGAGGCACTGCTGTCCCGCAGTGTAGCTGCGGCCTGAGAAGCGAGGGCCGCAGAAGATTTTTTGGAGTTAAACGTCATTGATGTCCTTATATTGACTGGATCTTCGATCATTAGGAGAAGGGCAAACCTCACCCTCCTCCGACGGTCTTAGCTGTTAGGGGTTGATCGGCAGTGTTCGCATACAGTTTCCAACTTACCAAGGCGGAAACGGGTGTATGGGTTCACATGCACTGGCTTTGGGTGTGGGCAGATTTTCATCTGTTGCTCCTTTACTTAGTGTCCAGCCACTACCAACTTGATCCTTGCTTTACTAGGCTCCGACGTTTATTATCCTTCACCTAGCGATCACCATCGCAAGTAGTTCAAGAGAGACCCATGGCTGTATTTGGCCTCTTTTATAAGCGCCCATCGAGCTGCAACTCGTTGGGCGCTTTTCCTTTTGGGGAACACAAAATTGAGTTCCCGCGCGCTACCTAGCTAGCGGGCTCGCCTGTACTCAGCCATCAGGCGGCTCCTTCGAATAACATACAAAGACCCTATCCGGCACATCGCCGAACAGGGTTCTATTCACTTACTGGCAAGCTTCGCATTCGTCGAAGCCAGCGTCGCCCGGACGCAGGTAGCAGGCCGTGCCTTCCACCACTTCCGCACTTGCGGCTGCAGCAGCCGGAGCCGCCGCCACAGGAGCCGCAGACGTTGCAGGCGCAGCATGACCCGCCGACAGGCCGCCCGAGACCGGCACCGCGTTCAGCGCGCCGGTGCGGGTGGTCGACTTCTCCATGTGCGTCGCCGCGATGGTGCGCAGGTAGTAGGTGGTCTTCAGGCCGCGCAGCCATGCCAGCTTGTAGGTCTCGTCCAGCTTCTTGCCCGAAGCGCCGGCCATGTAGATGTTCAGCGACTGGGCCTGGTCGATCCACTTCTGGCGGCGCGATGCCGCTTCCACCAGCCACTTCGGCTCGACTTCGAACGCGGTGGCGTAGATGTCGCGCAGGTCCTGCGGCACACGGTCGATCTTCGAGAGCGAGCCGTCGAAGTACTTCAGGTCGGCGATCATCACTTCGTCCCACAGGTCGCGTGCCTTCAGGTCGCGCACCAGGTAGGAGTTGATCTCGGTGAATTCGCCCGACAGGTTCGACTTCACGTACAGGTTCTGGAAGGTCGGCTCGATGCAGGCCGACACGCCGATGATGTTCGAGATGGTCGCGGTCGGAGCGATCGCCACGCAGTTCGAGTTACGCATGCCGAACTGCTTGATGCGCTCGCGCACCACGGTCCAGTCCATCGATTCGCTGGTGTCCTGCTCGAGGTAGCCGCCGCGCTCTTCTGCCAGCAGCTTGATCGAGTCCTGCGGCAGGATGCCGCGGTCCCACAGCGAACCGGCGTAGGTCTCGTAGCGGCCGCGCTCTTCGGCCAGCTCGGTCGAGGCCAGGTAGGCGTAGTAGCAGACGGCTTCCATCGACTTGTCGGCGAACTCGACTGCTTTCTCCGACGCGAACGGCACGCGCATCATGTGCAGGCAGTCCTGGTGGCCCATGATGCCCATGCCGACCGGGCGGTGGCGCAGGTTCGAGTTACGCGCCTTCTCGACGGCGTAGTAGTTGATGTCGATCACGTTGTCGAGCATGCGCATCGCGGTGCGGATGGTCTTCTGCAGCTTGACGTGGTCCAGGCCATCGCCCTTCATGTGCTGCGGCAGGTTCACCGAGCCCAGGTTGCAGACGGCGATCTCGTCGGCGCTGGTGTTCAGGGTGATCTCGGTGCACAGGTTCGACGAGTGCACGACGCCGATGTGCTGCTGCGGCGAACGGATGTTGCACGGATCCTTGAAGGTGATCCATGGGTGGCCGGTTTCGAACAGCATCGACAGCATCTTGCGCCACAGGTCGAGCGCTTCGACTTTCTTGTACACGGTCATTTCGCCGCGTGCAGCCTTGGCTTCGTAGGCGACGTACGCCTCTTCGAAAGCACGGCCGACCTTGTCGTGCAGGTCAGGCGTCTCGCTCGGCGAGAACAGGCTCCAGTGGCCCTTTTCCATCACGCGCTTCATGAACAGGTCCGGAATCCAGTTCGCGGTGTTCATGTCGTGGGTGCGGCGGCGGTCGTCGCCGGTGTTCTTGCGCAGGTCGAGGAATTCCTCGATGTCCATGTGCCAGGTTTCCAGGTAGGCGCAGACCGCGCCCTTGCGCTTGCCGCCCTGGTTCACCGCCACGGCGGTGTCGTTGACCACTTTCAGGAAGGGAACCACGCCTTGCGACTTGCCGTTGGTGCCCTTGATGCGCGAACCCAGCGCACGGACCGGGGTCCAGTCGTTGCCCAGGCCGCCGGCGAACTTCGACAGCAGCGCGTTTTCCTTGATGGCGTCGTAGATGCCTTCCAGGTCGTCGCCGACGGTGGTCAGGTAGCACGACGAGAGCTGCGAGCGGCGCGTGCCCGAGTTGAACAGGGTCGGGGTCGAGCTCATGAAGTCGAACGACGACAGCAGGTTGTAGAACTCGATGGCGCGCTCTTCGCGCTCCGCTTCGCGCAGGGCCAGGCCCATGGCAACGCGCATGTAGAAGGCCTGCGGCATCTCGATGCGGGTTTCGCGCACGTGCAGGAAGTAGCGGTCGTACAGGGTCTGCAGGCCGATGTAGCCGAACTGCAGGTCGCGGTCGGCGACGATGGCTTTCGCCAGGCGCTCGAGGTCGAACTTGCCCAGCTCTTCGTCGAGCAGCTCGTTGGCGATGCCCTTGGCGATGTATTGCGGGAAGTAGGTGACGTATTCGGCGGCAGCCTGGGCTTGCGGGACTTCCTTGCCGAAGACTTCCTTGCGGATCGTGTGCAGCAGGATGCGCGCGGTGACCTGGCTGTAGGCCGGATCGGTTTCCATCAGGGCGCGGGCGGCCAGGATGGCGGACTTGTGCAGTTCCTCGACCGGCACGCCGTCGTACAGGTTGCGCAGGGTTTCGGCGACGATGGCGTCGGCGTCGACGTGCTTTTCCAGGCCGGCGCAGGCGGCGTTCACCAGGGCGTGCACGTCGTTGACGTCGAGCGGACGGCGCTCGCCGCCATCGACCACGTGGATCTGCGGCGCCTGGATGGCGCTGGCGCCGGCGGCTTCCTTGGCGGCACGGCGCTCTTCCATCTGCTTGGCGCGGTACAGCACGTAGGCGCGCGCGACATCGTGCTCGCCCGAGCGCATCAGCGACAGTTCAACCTGGTCCTGCACATCCTCGATGTGGAAGGTGCCGCCATTCGGCTGGCGGCGCATCAGGGCGGCGACCACGTTATTGGTCAGCTCTTCCACCAGCTCGCGGATGCGGGCCGACGCGGCGCCCTGGCCGCCGGCGACCGCCAGGAAGGCCTTGGTCATCGCGACCGAGATCTTGTTCGGCTCGAAGGGCACGACGGCGCCGTTGCGGCGGATGATGCGGTAGTCGCCGCGTGCGGCGATCTCGGCTGCGTTAGCGCTGCCGGCTGCCGCTCCTGGTGCCGCTTGCGGGTGGATTGAAATGTCTTGGGATGTCTGCATTGAGCCTCCAGGAAGGGCAGTCGTGCTGCCGCCGGTTGTTCCAATCGGCCGTCCGCGCGTGCGAACAGCCAACCATTATTTAAAAAAGCGAAAAAAAGTCCCTGCCAGCCGGGCAAAGCCAAGCCGGGCAATATTATTGCTTACGGATATTTATTGCATGTGAAGCAAATGCGAAGCAAGTGCGATACTGCTGGGTCAGCGGCTACCGGCTGACAGCCCACAAGGCTGGGCTACCGGGTGTTACTGTTGACTCCGCTACCACTATATCTAGTACTGTACATTGAGATGGGACTAATTGTAGTACCTGCGCGCGCAGCCGTGCAAGTGAATAAATTCTCAATTTCTGGCGTTTTTTGGCCGCGCACCTCTTGACAATCGGGGCTCAGCCAAAAGATGCGCCATCGCGGGTGAGTGAGCACTAACATGCTGCTCAAGACTTGTTCAGCGGTCTTGTTTGGTGCTCAACAACGGTGCGCAGTGCATCGTTTTGCACTGGCGAAAAGACAACACTTTTTGATAACTATCAACTGCTGAACGTGTCACGATTGGCGGGCGACGCGTCGCCGCGCGGCAGCCGCAAGCCGTTCCATGCTACATGGCCGCGCCTCCGGACGAGGACGGAACCTGCACGCATTCGCCCAGACCATTGTCCCAACGCCCGCCGGCGTCCAGGCAACTGTCGACTGCGGCTTCGTGCCTCATCCACATCAGCGCGGCGATGAGGGCGATCGCCAGGGCGGCATAGCGCAAGAGTTTCGGCATGTCAGTTCTCCGGTGCCTGGATATCCAGCTTCTGCATCTGGTAGCGCAGCTGGCGCACGCTGATACCGAGCAGGCTGGCGGTCCGGGTGCGGTTGAATTGGGTCTGCTGCAGCGCGCGCTGGATGATGTCGCGCTCGACCTGCTCCAGGTAGGCCGGCAGGTTGCTCGGCAGGCTGTCCGGGCCGAGCGCGACCGGCACGCCCGGTTCCGGCAGCGGCGCCGCGGCCGGCGACGCGGGTGCTTCGGCCGGCGTGGGCGGCAAGGCCGGCGCGGGCGCCTCCCAGGCACGCGCGCCCTCCGCCGGCCGCGCCGCCTTCAGCGACAGGTCCTCGACCTGGATCACGCCATCGTTGGCAAAGGCCAGCGCGCGTTCCAGCACGTTCTCGAGTTCGCGCACATTGCCGGGGAAGGAATAGCCGCGCAGGGCGTCGAGTACGCCGGGCCCGAGCGATGCGCCGCCCGGTCCCGCCAGGCGCGCGAGAATCGCGTTCGCCAGCACCGGCAGGTCGTCGAGGCGCTCGCGCAGGGGCGGCAGCGCCAGCTCGATCACGTTCAGGCGGTAGAACAAGTCCTGGCGGAAGCTGCCGTTCTCCACGCATTTGGCGAGATCCTTGTGGGTGGCGCTGATGATGCGCACGTCCACCGGCTCTTCCAGGGTGGCGCCGATCTTGCGCACGCGCCGCTCCTGGATCGCGCGCAGGAGTTTCACCTGCATCGCCAGCGGCAGGTCGGCCACCTCGTCGAGCATCAGGGTGCCGCCGTTGGCCGCCTGGAAGAAGCCGTCGCGCTCCTCGGCCGCGCCGGTGAAGGCGCCCTTGCGGTAGCCGAAGAACTCGGCTTCCATCAGGTTCTCGGGGATCGCGCCGCAGTTCACGGCGACGAAAGGCTTCGATGCGCGCGAACTTTGCGCATGGATCTCGCGCGCGGCCAGCTCCTTGCCGGCGCCGGACTCGCCGGTAATCGCGATCGGCGCCATCGAGCGCGCCAGGCGCGCGATCTGGGCGCGCAGCGCCTGCATCGCCTGGGAGTTGCCGATCAGGCGGGAACCGGTCCCGCCCTCCCCCGCCGCCGCGCTGGCCGGAGTCTCGGACAATTTCAGCGCCGAGCGCACCATCACGCGCAGCTCGTCGAGCACCACCGGTTTTGACACGTAATCAAAAGCGCCGGCCTTCAGCGCCACCACCGCGTTCTCGGCGCTGCCGAAGGCCGTGATGACGGCGATCGGCGTCTTCGAGCTGGCCGACACCTCGCGCACCAGCTCCAGCCCGAGCCCGTCGGGCAGGCGCATGTCGGTCAGCACCAGCGCATAGCTGTTGTCGTCGACAAGCCGGCGCGCCTCGCGCAGCGTGGCCGCACAGTCGACGTCCAGCCCCATCTTGACCAGCGTGATCTCGAGCAGGTCGCGCAGGTCGGCTTCGTCGTCGACGACCAGGATGCGGGGTGAACTCATGACTGCCTTCCTTTATTGTCCATTTGCGCCAGCCGCCGCCGGCTGGGCGAAGGTGATGACAAAACGGCCACTGGCCTTGTGCGGCCCGCTGGCGGCCGGATCGTAGCGGTACTCGTAGTCGAGCTTGGCGCCATTGTTCAGGCACAGCTCGCGCGCCAGGTACAGGCCCAGGCCCGTACCCTTGCTCGACGTAGTATAGAAGGGTTCGAACAGGTGGGCGCGCACCTCGGGCGTGATGCCGGGGCCGTCGTCCTGCACGTGCAGCTCGAGCGTGCCGAAGGGGTCGAGCTCGGGCCAGATGCGGATGCTGGCCGGCTTGCGGCTGGCATAGCGGATCGCGTTGCCGAGCAGATTGACCAGCACTTCGCGCAGGTGCAGGCCGTCGAAGCGCACCTCGATCGCGCCGGCGCCACCCAGCCAGAGCATCTCGTCAGGAAGATCCTGGGTTTCACAGAACTCCGCCTTCAGCTCGGCCAGGAAGCGTCCCAGCCCAATCGGCTCGGCATAGGGCTGGGCCTTGCGCGAGAGCTGCAGGATGTCCTCGACCATGCGGTTCACGCGCGCCACGTTGTCGCCGATGATCTTCAGGAGCCGCACCTCGGCCTTGCCGTGCAGGTCCTCGGCCAGCAGCGCGGTCGCGTGGCCGATGGCCGACAGGGGATTGCGCACTTCGTGCGCGATGCTGGCCGTGAGCCGGCCCATCGAGGCGAGCTTCAGTTGCTGCGCCTGGTTTTCGATGGCGCTCACGTCCTGCATGAAGACGACGCTGCGCGCGGGCACGCCGGCGCCCACGTCGACGCGGGCGAAACGCAGCTTGAGGTGGGCCGGCTGGTCGCGCCGCGCGCTCGCCGCCGCCGCGCCATTCGCCGCTTCCTGGAAGGGTTTCAGGATGACCCAGGCTTCGTCCGGCCCGGCTTCGCCTTCGACCGGCTCGACCGCGGCCAGGACCGGGGACGTGCCGGTGGCGCCTATCCAGCGCGCAAAGGCGCCCGCCACCGGCTCCAGCCCGTGCACCGCATCCAGGCGCAGCCCGGCGGGCGTCTCCAGCCCCAGCATGCGCCGCGCGGCCGGGTTGGCGGTGTGGATGGCGCCGTCGGCGCCGAGCACCAGCACGCCGTCGCCGACGTCGGCGATCACGATTTCGTTGATCGACTGCTGCACCTGCAGGTCGAGGCCACGCTGGGACGCCAGCTCCTCCTGCCCGATCAGGCGCGCCGCCAGCCGGTTGACCAGCAGGACCACGGCAAAGAAGGCCACGCCGTACATCCCGGCCTGCATCATGGGCGGCTCGCCCTCGCGCGTGAACAGCTGCCAGGACGCTTCGAGCAGGATGAAGATCGAGGCGATTGAGGCCGAGAACAGCGCCAGCAGCAGGGGCGCGAGGATGGCGGCGCCCGCCAGCGGGAACAGGTAGAGGATGCCCAGGCCGCTGCGCACGCCGCCGGCCGCCAGGTACAAAAGCGAGATCGCGGCCAGGTCGACCGCGATCTGGCAGGCCAGCTGCGCCGGGAAGCGGCGCTTCCAGAAGGTGGTGACCAGCGCGAACAGGACCGCCGCGCCGAAATAGGCGAAACAGGTGCGCGCATAGGCCGGGTCGGCGCCGGCGCGGCCATCGCGCACGTCGAAGGCCAGGTAGAGCAGCAGCACCACCCCGATGACGATGCGGGTGACGTTGAGCGCCTGCAGCGAGCGCCAGAAGGTCGTGCGCGACTGCGTGGACAGCGCCGGCCAGCGGATCTTCAAGGCTTCGCCGGCGGCAGGCGCACATGGCCGGGGCTGCAGTAGTCCAGGCCGTCGGCGCGTACCGCCTCGGAAGCCGGGAAATGCAGGCCGCAGTGGGCGCAGCGGGTCATGTTTTCGATCTGCGTGCCCGGCGGCGGGGCGCTCGGACGTGGCGGCATGCGCTCGTCGTGGCGGCGCGCGGCGGCGCGCAGCTTGGCGCGCACCGCGAAGCCGATCAGGACGATCAGGGCGATCCAGAACAGCAGGCGGCTCATGCGATCCCCCGGTGCAGGACGACTTCGAGCACGAAACGGCTGCCGACATAGGCCAGCGCCAGCGTGGCGAAGCCCGCCAGCGTGAAGCGCAGCGCGGTCTTGCCGCGCCAGCCGCGCCAGTGGCGTCCGGCCAGCAGGGCCGCGAACAGGATCCAGGACAGCAGCGCGAACACGTTCTTGTGGTCCCAGCGCATCGCGCGCCCGAACAGCTGCTCCGAGAACACCACGCCCGACAGCACGGTCAGGCTGAGCAGGACGAAGCCGATGCCGATCAGGCGAAACAGCAGCTTTTCCATGGTGAGCAAGGCCGGCAGCTGGTCGATCGCGCCGGCGAACCAGCCGCCGCCGCCGGTCGTTGCCGTGCGCGCATGCAGCCGGGTTTCCTGCAGCGCCATCAACACCGCATGGAAGGCGGCGATGGTCAGCGTGCTGTAGGCAAGCACGGCCACCGCCACGTGCCAGCCGAAGGCGCTCGACTGGCTTTCGACCGCCATGACCGCCCCGGGAAACAGCGCCGGCAGCAGGGCCGCGCCGAAGGCGCAGGGCATTACCAGGCGGCGCAGGCCGTCGAGCGCGAAGTTGCGGTTCTCGATCCAGTAGGCGGCCACCGAGACCCACAGGGCCGCCGACAGCATGATGGCAAAGCCGATGCGCAAACTGCCCGGCCCGAAGGCGGCGCTGCCCAGCGCCGCGGCGTGGACCAGCCAGGCCAGCGCGGTGACACCAGAGATGACGGCGCCCCGGCGCGACGGCAGCAGGGCGCAGGCCGCGTACAGGAAGGCCGCGGCAAAAAAGAGGGTGTTCTGCATACCGGCAGTCTACACCATCGGGAAATGGCGGTGGCAGCCCCCTCCCCCGCCTTTCCGGTTGTAGCGGCGTAGGGTGGGCACGCTGTGCCCACGCGGAACGGCGACCATTGTTTGCTCCATTCCTGTCGAGCTCTCGGCAATTACGCGGCGTCCCGGCAAACATCCCGCCAGCGTCCCCATCCACCGCACACGTTCCCGAGCGAATCGTCACGGCCAAGGGTGCAAGGACAAGCCCGTACCGCGTGGGCACGGGGTGCCCACCCTACCGATCAATCCACCGCCGCCATCCTCAGCTCGTCGCTGTGATGCCGCTGCTGCTCCTCCATCACCAGCTGGCCGAGTTCGCGCTTCAGGGCATTGAACTCGGGCGCGGCCGGATCGCGCATGCGCGGCAGGTCGACGATGATGTCGCGCTTGACCGTGCCGGGACGGTAGGTCATCACCACGATGCGGTCGGCCATGTAGATCGCCTCCTCGATGCTGTGGGTGACGAACAGGATGGTCTTCTTCAGCTCGGCCCAGATGCGCAGCAGCTCGTCCTGCAGGTTGCGCCGGGTGAGCGCGTCCAGGGCGCCGAAGGGCTCGTCCATCAGCATGATCGGCGAATCGAGCGCCAGCACGCGCGCGATCGCCACGCGCTGGCGCATCCCGCCCGACAAATCCTTCGGGTAGCGCTGGCGGAAGTCCGACAGCGACAGCATGCCCAGCAGCCCGCCCACGGTGCGGCGGATCTCGGCCTTCGGCATGCCCTTGATGTCCAGCCCGAAGCCGACGTTCTGCTCGACCGTCATCCAGGGAAACAGCGCATACTCCTGGAACACCATGCCGCGGTCCGGCCCGGGCGCGGCCACCGGCGCGCCGTCGACCAGGATCGTGCCGCCCGTCGGCGGCGAGAAGCCCGCCACGGCGTTGAGCAGGGTCGACTTGCCGCAGCCGGAAGGTCCGAGCAGGCAGGTGAACTGGCCGCGCGGGATCTCCAGGTTGATGTCCTGCAGCGCCACTACCTGGCGATCCTCGCTGGAGAACACTTTGCTCACCCCGTTGACTTGGATATGGATTGCTTTCGCTGCGTCCATTTCAATGCTCCAGGCCGCGGTGCCAGCGCAGCAGATAGTTGTTCAGGCGGTTCATGCCGATGTCGATCGCCAGGCCCAGCATGCCGATCGTGATCATGCCGGCGATGATCTTGTCGGACCAGAAGTACTCGCGCGCTTCCAGGATGCGGTAGCCCAGGCCGTTGTTCACCGCGATCATCTCGGAGACGATGACGACGATGAAGGCGGTGCCGATGCCGATCCGTACACCCGACAGGATGTAGGGCACGGCGGCCGGCAGGATCACGCGCACGAACATGGTGACGCCGCCCGCCCCCAGGTTGCGCGCCGCGCGCAGGTAGATGCCGTCCACGTGGCGCACCCCGGCGATGGTGTTCATCAGCACCGGGAAGAAGGCGCCGAGCGCGATCAGGAACACGGCCGGCGGATTGCCCAGCCCGAACCACAGGATGGCCAGCGGAATGTAGGCGATCGGCGGAATCGGGCGCAGGATCTGCACCAGCGGATTGAACCAGGCGTAGACGGCCGGGCTCGCGCCCATCGCCAGCCCGAGCGGCAGCGCCAGGCCGGCGCCGACCAGGAAGCCCACCACCACCCGGTACAGGCTGGTGAGGGTATCGACGATCAGCTCGCCCGAGAAGGCCCAGTGCCACCAGCCGCCGTCGGTATAGCTTTCGTACGGCGTCAGCGGCAGCAGGTAGGCCACCCACCGCTCCCACACCGCCAGCGGCGAGGGCAGCACCTGGGGATTGACCCAGCCCATGCTCGCCACCCACTGCCAGACGCCGATCGCCAGCACCGGCACGACCATGCCGATGCCGATTTCGCGCCAATTACGCTTTTTCATGTCGCCCCCGGTGACTGGGTTGACTTACTTGATGTTCAGGCTTTTCTTGGCCGCGTCCAGCAGGTCGGTCTTGACCCAGTCCGCAGCTACCGGCGGCTTGCTCATGCGTCCGACCCCGGTCTTGACCATGGTGTCGGTCGTGATCTGGATGTGCTCGGGGGTGATGTCGTAGGAGTATTCGGAATTGCCGATCGCGTCGTTGAAATCGTCGGTCGTGATCTGGCCCTTGAACACGACTTCGCGCACGTATTTCTCGGCCAGGCCCTTGTTGTCGATGAAGGTCTTGGTGGCCTGCACGAAGCAGCGCATGAATTTTTCGGCGACCGGGCGGCGCTCCTTGTAGAACTTCTCGGTCATGACCATGGTGCGGATCGGTTCGCCGATCGGGGTGTCGTAGGGTTTCAGCACCTCGGCGCCGAAGCCTTTGTTGATGGCCTGCGAAGACTGCGGTTCGGACTGCATCATGGCGTCGATCTGCTTGCCCAGCAGCGCCTGGTTCAGGTCGGCGTAGGGCAGGAACACCAGCTGCACGTCCTTGCCGGGGGCGGCGTCGGCTTTCATGTTGTGCTTGGCCAGTTCGGCCAGCAGCAGCACTTCCTGGATGCCGCCGCGCGTCACCCCCACGCGCTTGCCCTTCAGTTGCGGCACGCTGGTGATCTTCAGGTCGGGCCTTGCGACCAGGCGCGCGCCGCCCTTGGCGAAACCGGCCACGACATAGATCGGGGCGCCGCCGGCGCGGCCCGAGATCGCCGCCTCCGAGGCGGTGGTGCCGACATCGAGCTCGCCCGCGATGATCGCCTGCATGACGTCCAGCCCCTTCGGGAAGATCTTCTCCTCGACCTTGATGCCGCACTTGGGCGCGATTTCCTTGATGTACGAGACGGCGCCATAGTGCGCGAACTTGAGGTTGCCCAGCCTGACCACTTCCTGGGCCTGGGCGCCAGCCGCGGCCAGCAGGGTCATTGCGATCAGGGTCTTGCCGAACACTTTAGTCATGCCATGTCTCCGTTAATGCGCTTCGTCAGAATCGGTGGGCTGCTTCGGTGGTGCCGGAATGCCGCCATCATTGTCTGGTTATGATGCCGGTGGGAAAAGGCTATATGGGAATGTTAGATGTGTCAAACGTGACAATGAACAGTTGTGACACAAGACATAACACGCCCTGAAAAAAGGCGTAATCAGCGCGGCAGCGGCGGGCGAAGGTGTCTTGCGCAGGGTAAAATGGCGGTTTTCCGAATGCCGTCTTATATATAGAGTCAGGTAGAACATGCTAGATAACCTTACCCAACGCCTTGCCAAGGTCGTCAAGACCATGCGCGGCGAGGCGCGTCTGACCGAAGCGAACACCGCCGAGATGCTGCGCGAAGTGCGCCTCGCGCTGCTCGAGGCCGACGTGGCGCTGCCGGCAGTGCGCGAATTCATCGCCAAAGTCAAAGAGAAAGCGCTGGGCGAAGAAGTCATCGGCTCGCTCAGCCCGGGCCAGGCCCTGGTCGGCGTGGTGCAGCGCGAGCTGGCCGCCCTGATGGGCGCCGACCTTGGCCCGGAAGCGACCCAGCTGTCGTTCGCCCAGCAGCCGCCGGCGATCATCCTGATGGCCGGCCTGCAGGGTGTCGGTAAAACGACCACCGTCGGCAAGCTCGCGAAATACCTCAAGGAGCAAAAGAAGAAGAAGGTCCTGACCGTCTCGGCCGACGTGTATCGTCCTGCGGCTATCGCCCAGCTCGAATCGGTCACCAAGCAGGTCGGCGCCGACTTCTTCCCGACCACGGCGTCGGACAAGCCGGTCGACATCGCGAAGAACGCCCTCGACTGGGCGAAGAAGCACTACCACGACGTCCTGATCATCGACACCGCCGGCCGCCTCGGCATCGACGAAGCCATGATGCAGGAGATCGCCGCGGTGCACGGCGCCGTGAAGCCGATCGAGACCCTGTTCGTGGTCGACGCCATGCTCGGCCAGGATGCGATCAACACCGCGAAGGCCTTTAACGACGCCCTGCCCCTGACCGGCATCGTGCTGACCAAGCTCGATGGCGACTCGCGCGGCGGTGCGGCGCTGTCGGTGCGCCACGTGACCGGCAAGCCGATCAAGTTCGCCGGCGTGTCGGAAAAGCTGGACGGCCTGGAAGCCTTCGATCCGGCCCGCATGGCGAACCGCGTGCTGGGCATGGGCGACATCCTGGCGCTGGTCGAAGAAGCGCGCAAGGGCGTCGACGAGAAGGCCGCCCAGGACATGGCCAACAAGATCAAGTCCGGTGGCCGTTTCGACATGAACGACTTCAAGGCGCAGCTGTCCCAGATGAAGAAGATGGGCGGCATGTCGGGCCTGCTCGACAAACTGCCGGCGCAGTTCCAGCAGGCGGCGGCCGGCGCCAACATGGACCAGGCCGAGAAGCAGGTGCGGCGCATGGTCGGCATCATCGACTCGATGACGCCGCAGGAGCGCGCCAAGCCGGAGCTGATCAAGGCCAACCGCAAGCGCCGCATCGCCGCCGGCGCCGGCGTTCAGGTGCAGGAAGTGAACCGCATGCTGACGCAGTACGACCAGATGCAGACCATGATGAAGAAGCTCAAGGGCGGCGGCCTGATGAAGATGATGCGCGGGATGAAGGGCATGATGCCCGGGATGCGCTAGGCGTTTTTCCCCGCTTTTGCCCTTTGAACGCCGCGCCCGGCACCTGCCTGGCGCGGCGTTTTTACGTCGGTTTTTGCGTGGATTTTCACTCTATTGGTACGCCCGGCGTCCAAACCCGGAATTTTGAATCGAATAGAGTGAAAAAATGGTGAAAAAGACTTGCAGGAACGCTAAAACGCCACCAATATAAGCCGTGCGATGAATTGCGCAACTTTTACATATGTTCGTTTAGGAGGCTCGAAGATGGCAACAGCCAAGAAATCCCCAGCAGCGCCCGCAAAGAAGGCGACGTCTGCGAAGACGTCGGAGAAGCCGGCGGCCAAGCCTGCGGCGAAGAAGGCCGCAGCAGCTCCTGCCAAGGCAGCAGCGCCGAAGGCCGCGGCAGCAAAGAAGCCGGCTGCGGCACGCAAGCCGAACGCCGCTTTCATGAAAGAGCTGACGCCGTCGGCCGAGCTGGCTGCAGTGGTCGGCAACAAGCCGCTGCCACGCACGGAAGTGACCAAGAAGGTCTGGGAATACATCAAGAAAGCGGACCTGCAGGCTGCAGACAACCGCCAGATGATCAACGCCGACGACAAGCTGAAAGCCGTCTTCGGTGGCAAGGAACAAGTGTCGATGTTCGAAATGACCAAGCTCATTTCGAATCACCTGAAATAAGAAAAGCCTGGCTGTCCAAAAGCCTGAACGTAAAAAGCCCCGGTCGTGTGATCGGGGCTTTTTGTTTTTGGCGAATAATAACCGCGGCGGAACCCGTAGGGTGGGCACTCCGTGCCCACGCGGAAGGATGCATCGCGTTAGCCTGGAGCCGCGGCGGCGAGGACTGCATGGCGAGTCACGCTTTCGCGGCATGGCTGCGCCGCTTGCAGAAGCGTGAAAGCGTTCGCAACGATCATTTGGTAACGCTGTCGAACTGCACCCTGTTTAGCTGAAATGCTGCTGGCAAAACGCATGTGTCCGCGTGGGCACGGAGTGCCCACCCTACGAACGACAGCATCCCAGCCGGGGAGCTTAAAACCCGAACGCCGCCTTCATCAAATCGAACACGCGGGTATTCTCCATCGTGCCCTTGAACGGTGCGGACCCGGCGCCGGTCGCGTACAGCTTCACGTCGCCGCCGCCGTGCGATTCGCTCGACCAGCGCACGCCGGCTTCCTGGTGATAGTCCTCGGCCAGTGCGGTGGCGCTGTCGACGTCGGCGCGCAGGTCCGGGCGGTTCGGGCCGTTGCCGAAGACCAGGGTCGTAAACGTTTTGCCGTCGGCGTCGCGGGTCGGCTCGCCGTTGGCGTAGCCGCGCACGATGTCGAGCACCGGGTTGCCGCGCTTCGGGTAGCCGTTCAGGACCATGGTGTGGTCGTGGTCGGCGGTGACGACGATCAGCGTGTTCTCCAAGCCCGGATCGATGGCGCGCATGCGCTCCACCGCGGTCTGGATCGCCTCGTCGAAGGCCACGGTCTCGACCAATGCGTTGCGCGCATTGGTCTCGTGCAGCGCGTGGTCGATCTTGCCGCCTTCGACCATCAGGAAGAAACCCTTCGGATTCGCGGAGAGCAGCTCGATCGCCTTGGCCGTCATTTCGGCCAGCGTCGGCTGCGCGGGACGGCGTTTCGATGCATAGTCGAGGTGGCTGTCGGCGTAGATGCCGACGAACTTGCGGCCGACGCGGCTTGACGCCATGTCGGCGCGGGTGTTGGCGACAAAATAGCCGCGCGCACCCAGTTCGGCCAGCAGGTCGCGCCCGTCGCCGCGGCCCTTCGGATTGCGTTTCGCATCGAAAGGCGTGAAGTGAATCTTCCCGCCTCCCATCAGCACGTCGACACCGTCGCCCAGGCGCGTGTTGTAGCCGGCGCCGCCCGGCACCACCTGCTGGGCAATCGTATGGCCCATGTCACGGTCGCACACGTGGGCGAAGGTCGAGGCCGGGGTGGCGTGGGTCAGCTCGGTGGTGGTGACCGCGCCGACCGCCTTGCCGTTGGCCTTGGCCAGCTCCAGGATGGTCATGGGCGCGCTGCCGTTGCTCGCGCCGCAGCGGTCGATGGTCGGGTTGCCGTTGGCGTCCTTGCCTGGCGCCACCGGCTTGGCGTCCTTCATCGAGATCACGTCGTTGTTGATCTTCACGCCGGTCATGTAGGCGCCCATCGAAGGCGCGCTGTCGGTGACCTGGGCGTCGGCCGAATAGGTCTTGATACGCGCGGTGCGGTCGAGCCGCTCGAAGTTCAGCAGGCCGTCCTCGCCCGCCTTGAAGATGCGCGCGGCGGTGATCGTGGTCGCGCCCATGCCGTCGCCGAGGAAGAAGATGATGTTTTTCGCCGTTGCCTTGGCAGGGGTGCTGGCGGCGGGCCCAGTCTGCGCCTGCGCGCCAAGGCTGCAGCAGGCCGCCAGCAGCAGCGCGGTGATGCGGGTCTTGTTCATTACTTGTTCTCCTCTGGCGCCGACAAACCGGCCGCGGTCTTGATCAGGCTGAAAACGCGGGTGTTGTCGATGGTCCCGCGGAACAGCTCGGCATTGGCGCCAATCGCGCCGAGGTACACGTCGGCGCCGCCATGGGTCTCGGCGCCCGTGCGCGTGCGCACCACCGCTTCCTGGTGGTAGTCGTCGCCGGCCGCGATCTCGTCGGTCAGCTGCACGCCCTTGCGGCTGCCCTGCACCCGGTGTTCGCCGGTGCCGAAGCCGAGGATCGTGAACGGCGCGCCGTCCTTGTCCAGGCGGACCTTCCCGTCCGGCAGGCTGCGCACCAGGCCCAGCACGCCCGGGTTGGCCGGGGTCGTCTTGCCGGTACGCGGCGAATAGCCGTTGATGAGCAAGGTATGGTCGTGGTCGGCGGTGGCCACGATCAGGGTGTTCTTCAGGCCCGGATCGATGGCCTGCATCCTGTCGATGGCGACCTTGAGGGCCGCGTTGTAGCTGACCGTTTCCTGCAGCGCGCGCTTGGCCAGGGTGGCGTGCAGCGCGTGGTCGATCAGGCCGCCCTCCACCACCAGGAAGAAGCCGTTCGGGTTGCGCGACAGGATGTCGATCGCCTTGGCGGTCATGTCGGCCAGCGCCGGCTGCTTTGCGGCGTCGCGCGCTGCTTCATAGGTGAAGTGGTTCTGGGCGAACAGGCCGAGGGCCGGCTGCGAGCTCGCGGCCAGGGCTTGCATCTCCGCGGTGGTCGAGGCGTAGCGCCAGCCTTTGGCCTTCAGCTCCTCGACCAGGTTGCGGCCGTCGGCGCGCTTGCCGCCCTGGGCCACCGGCGCGAAGAATTGGGCGCCGCCGCCGAACACGAGGTCCAGGCCATTGCTGCCCAGGGCCGCGTTGTAGCCGGCGCCGCCCGGCACCAGGCTTGCCGCGATGTCGGATTCGATCTTGCGGTGGCAGGCGTGGGCGTAGGTGGCGGCCGGCGTCGCATCGGTGACGCTGGTAGTGGTGACGACGCCGGCGGCCATGCCCTGCGCCTTGGCCAGTTCGGCCAGGGTCGGCACCGGACGGCCGTTCTCACAGCGGCTCACCTGCTTGTTGCCGTTGGCGTCCGCCACCGGCGAGATCGAACGCGTGTCCGAGGACATCGAGATCACGCCATTGTTCTGCTTCACTCCCGTCATATAGGCCGACATCGAGGCCGCACTGTCGGTAACCTGGGCGTCGTTCGAGAAGGTCTTAACAAAAGCCGATTCCGGCAAGGTGTCGATGGTCAGCTCGCCGTCTTCGCCGACGGCGTAGATGCGGGCGGCGGTGAGCGTGTTGATGCCCATGCCGTCGCCGAGGAAGAAGATGACGTTTTTGGCGCGAGGAATGGGGTCGGCCTGGACGGTGCCGACGGCGGCCTGCTGCGGCGCCGTGCCGGTCGACGCGCAGCCGGCGAGCAGTACCAGCAACAGCGGGCTGGCGCCGGCGAGAGTGGTCAATCGCATAGTGAACCCTGGAATGGAAAGCGGGCAGTCTACACCGCTCTGCGCCCTTGTGGTTCGTTTGTCATGTTGCGGTTTTGTAGCTACTTAAATGAGCTGGACACCGAACAGCTTGATCAGGCGCGCCAAGTCCGGATGGCTCTCGAGCGGTTCGGCGGCCTGCACGCAGCGTACGCCCGAGCGCTCGAACAGCGCCACTGCTTTGCGGGTATTGAGCTGCCTGCTGACGTAGCTGATGCCGTCGGCTTGCGGCACCTGTTCGTGCACCGCGCGGCTCAGGCGCTGGGTGTAGGCATAGTCGCCGGCCGCGCAGACGTCGTTGTTCAGTCCCAGGCGCTTCAGGGCGGCGCCGGTCAGGTCGAGCAGCTTCAACATCGGATCGGGGCGCTGGTAGCGCACGACCCAGCGCTCGGCAATGTCCTCGAGCGGGACCAGCCAGCCGCCGTCTTCGAAGGACGCGATTTCGTGGATCACGGTCTCGGCGAAAGCGACGTCGAGGGACTCCGCCGCATAGCTGACGCCAAAACGGCCGAGCGGATCGTCGAACCGGTAACGCACGGTGGCCCCCCACCAGGGTTCGGTTGCGGGAAAACGCGTCAATCTTTGCAAGGTGGCGACATCGGTCATCACGAAGTCGAGTGCGCCCCTGGCCTGCGCCGCGGCAAAGTCGGGGAGCGACGCGCTCAACTCTGGGTCCAGGCTTGCGCCAGCCGCAGGACGTCGGCCAATCTTCCTTTCTCGATTGCCTCTGCCGGCGTCGCAGCGCCAAGCGATCCATGCTGGCGCCTCAGGAAGATCAGCTTGCTTGCCGCACTGGCCGGGCCGAGCGCCTCGATGATCCGGGCCAGGTGTTCGCGCGTGAGGTGCAGGGCTTCCGCCGGGTAGAAATGCTGGCCGCCTATGCGGAAGGAAAAGATTTCGCCGCGTTCGCGCGCCTTGTCCAGGGCCTGGCGGGTGATGCCCCAGGCATCCTGGATCCGCCTGCCCTCGACCAGCGTGCCATCCTCGCTCCATTTGCGCAGTTGCGCCTCGCCGCGCAGCGAGGCCTCGCGCATTGCTGCACGGTTGGCGCGGACATGCGCCGGCACCGGGTCCTCGCGCCCGGCCGGCTCGTCGAGGTCGATGAATTCCATCACGGGCTCCACCGGCACGAGATTCGTCTCGGAATCGAGCGTCGCCAGGACCTCATGTAACTGTTCGAGGAGAGAAGGCGACATCGGACGATGCACCTGGAGAATGAAAGAGGAACGCTCCTGACCGGCGGGGTCGAGGCTGCGCGCTTCTGCTTCGGACGGAATCCGTACTGCGATCGCTGCATTCATGACGGCCTCCTGGGATGTGAGTCGATGCTACACCCAAGAAGCAACCAAAGCAACCAGCGCAACCAAAGAAACGCGGGTAGGCAGACAGGTAGTGCTAGCTAGCTAGCTAACTAACCAACTGACTAACTGATTACCTAGCGCGACGCCACCGCCGTTGGATTGAATTCCCATTTCTTCCACGCCGCCAGCACCGCGTTCGGATACTGGGGCTTGCCGCGGCTGCCGTTGTAGCGGCCGAGCGCAAGATAAAGGTTGCCGCGCTCCATGTCGATGTACATGCGCAGGATCGAGCAGCCGTAGCGCAGGTTCGTTTGCATGTGAAAAAGCTTGCGGCGGTCGCTGTCGCCGATGACCTTGGTCCAGAACGGCATCACCTGCATGTAGCCGCGCGCGCCTGCAATCGACACGGCGTACTTGCGGTAGGCCGATTCGACCTGGATCAGGCCCAGCACAAGGCCCGGATCGAGCCCGGCGCGGGTCGCCTCGTACCAGGCCGCTTCCAGGAACTCGGTGCGCGAGAAATCGTCGGGAATGCGCTTTTTCAGCCGCCCCGACATCTCGTTGAACCATTGCTGGTAACGCAGCCGCGCCGCTTCGTCGCGGAACACCGGTTTCGGGGGACGCGCGTCGTTGATCGCGTTCGACAGCGCCAGGCGGACGGAATCGGCCAGGGCCTCTTCCTTCTGGTTGCCGGCATGCGCGGCGCCGCCCGCGACGAGTGCCGCCGCAAGCGCAATGGCGAACGCGACTCTGCCCAGCCGGACGCGCGCCCGGCTGTGGACCTGCTTCAGCTTCACTGGCCGAGTTTGCCCTTGATGAAGCCGGTGATGTCCGCTACCGGTACGGCAGTGGCTTCGGTGTCGCGGCGGCCCTGGTATTCCAGGTTGCCTTCCTTCAGGCCGCGCTCGCCGATGACGATGCGGTGCGGCACGCCGATCAGTTCCCAGTCGGCAAACATGGCGCCCGGACGCAGGCCGCGGTCGTCGACGATCACGTCGACGCCAGCCGCCAGCAGTTCGGCGTACAGCTTCTCGGTCTGTTCCTTGACCATCTCGCTGCGGTCCAGGCCCATCGGGCACAGCACCAGCGTGAACGGCGCAATGGCGTCCGGCCAGATGATGCCCTTGTCGTCGAAGTTCTGCTCGATCGCCGCGCCCAGGATGCGGGTCACGCCGATGCCGTAGCAGCCCATCTGCAGCGGCGCCGGCTTGCCGGCTTCATCCAGGAAGGTCGCTTCCATGGCTGCCGAGTAGGCAGTGCCGAGCTGGAACACGTGACCGACTTCGATACCGCGCTCGATCGCCAGCACGCCCTTGCCGTCCGGCGAGGCGTCGCCTTCGACCACGTTGCGCAGGTCGGCCACCATCGGCTCCGGCAGGTCGCGGCCCCAGTTCACACCGGTGATGTGGAAGTCGAGCTCGTTGGCGCCGCAAACAAAATCCGCCATGTTGGCGACGGTGCGGTCGGCAACGATCTGCACCGGCAGCTTCGGGTTCACCGGACCGAGGTAGCCCGGCACGGTGCCGTAGACTTCCTGGATCTCGGCTTCGGTCGAGAAGCGGTAGGCGCCCAGGCCCGGGACCTTGTTGACCTTCACTTCGTTCAGTTCGTGGTCGCCGCGCAGCAGCAGCATCCAGTATTCCTTGCTGACCTTGCCGTCTTCTTCCTTCTCGACGGTGAGGGCGATGGTCTTGACGGTCTGCGACAGCGGCAGGCCGAGCAGTTCGGCAACGCTTTCGCACTTGGTCTTGCCCGGAGTCGGGACCTTCTTCATTTCCTGCGTGGCCGCGCCGCGCTCGCCGATCGCCAGCGCCTCGGCCGCTTCCATATTGGCCGCGTAGTCGGACGTCGGGCAGTAGACCAGCGCGTCTTCGCCGGTCGAGGCGATCACGTGGAACTCGTGCGAGCCGGTGCCGCCGATGGCGCCGTTGTCGGCCGCTACCGCGCGGAACTTCAGGCCAAAACGATTAAAAATGCGAGTGTAGGCATCGAACATCACTTGATAGGACTTCTGCATGCCTTCGAGGTCGCGGTCGAAGGAGTAGGCGTCCTTCATCGTGAACTCGCGGCCGCGCATCAGGCCGAAGCGCGGACGACGCTCGTCGCGGAACTTGGTCTGGATGTGGTAGAAGTTCAGCGGCAACTGGCGGTAGGACTTGATCTCGCTGCGCACCACGTCGGTGACGACTTCTTCCGAGGTCGGCTGGATCGCGTAGTCGCGCCCATGGCGATCCTTGACGCGCATCAGCTCCGGCCCCATCTTGTCCCAGCGGCCGGTTTCCTGCCACAGTTCGGCAGGCTGCACGACCGGCATCAGGAGTTCGAGGGCGCCCGACTTGTTCATCTCTTCGCGAATGATGGCTTCGACCTTGCGGATCACCCGCAGGCCGGTCGGCATGTAGGTGTAGATGCCCGAGCCGAGGCGCTTGATCATCCCCGCCCGCATCATCAGTTTGTGGCTGACGATCTCGGCGTCGGATGGCGCTTCTTTAAGAGTTGAAATAAAAAATCGTGAGGCGCGCATATCGATGAATTCTTTTTAAAAAGAGAGGGTTATAATCGACCTAATTTTAAAGGATTAGCTGGCTGATGCGTCCAATCTTTGTACAAATGGGTCCGGAACACGCAGCCGCCGCCGTTTTCGTTATCGGAAGGCACGGCTGACACATGGATTTATAGAAAAAAAGGCAAAGGACCAGAGGCCCGCAGAAAGTTTCGAGGTGCACTTATGCTCGATCGTGAAGGGTTCCGCCCCAACGTCGGCATCATCCTGCTCAACGCCAACAACGAGGTGTGGTGGGGCAAGCGGGTGCGCGAGCACTCGTGGCAGTTTCCGCAAGGGGGTATCAAATACGGCGAGACGCCGGAACAGGCGATGTACCGCGAGCTCGAGGAGGAAATCGGTTTGCGCCAGGAGCACGTCAGGATCGTGGGCCGCACCCGCGACTGGCTGCGCTACGAGGTGCCGGACCACTTCATCAAGCGCGAGATCCGCGGCCATTACCGCGGGCAGAAGCAGATCTGGTTCCTGTTGCGCATGGTTGCGCGCGACAACGACGTCAACCTGCGCCTGACCGACCATCCCGAGTTCGACGCCTGGCGCTGGCACGACTACTGGGTGCCGCTGGACGTGGTCATCGAGTTCAAGCGCGATGTCTACCAGAAGGCGCTGCAGGAGTTGTCGCGCTTCATCACCTGGCCGGCGAACAGCGCGAACGGCGAGCGCCGCCACAGCGCCCGCTACCTGCGCCAGCCGCGCGGCCCGGGCAACGCCTCCTCGGCGGCGGCCAAGGCAGTCGCCAAGGCGCGCGAAGCGGCAGCGGAACCATCCTTGCTGCTGACGCCGGAAAAATAGTTGCGACGGTAACTCATCGATCGTAGCGCCGAAGGGCAAGCACGCCGCGCACGCGGCGGGGCTTGCCTTTTTCTTTTGCAATCAATTGCAGATTGCGATCTTTGAAACTTCCCCCGTAGAATCATCGGCATGAAGCCGATCCTTACCTGCATGCTCGCCTCGCTCCTGCTGGCCTTGTCCGCCCAGCAGGCACGCGCCGCTGGCGACGAAGCGCCCCGTTGCCGTTACGTGGCAATCGCGAAGTTGCCTTTACATTACACAGGCCCCTACCTGGAAATCACGACCAGGGGCGTCATCAATGGCACGCCGGCGCTCATGCTGGTCGACACTGGCGCCTACGATAGTTTCCTGACCCGCCGCGGCGCCGAGCGTCGCAATATGAGATTGAGCAACACGGGCCGGGTTGCCCAGGGCGTTGGCGGCTTCTCGTCGATTTACCAGACCCAGGTCCAGGAGTTCGTGGCCGGCTCCGCGCGCAGCGAGCCCGGGACCATGCGCGTGCTGTCGGACTTTGGCGCTGCCCCCTCCTACGACGCCATCCTCGGCGCCCCCTTCCTGATGCAGGCCGACCTCGAAATATCCCTGGCCAGCAAAGAACTCAAGTTTTTCCAGCCGATCAACTGCGCCGACGACCACCTCGGCTACTGGGATCCTGCGGCGCTCGCCGTCCCGCTTGAAGCCAATATCCACCACAGCCCGAACCCGCCTTTTACCGTCCTCGTCAACGGCCAGAAGATGCGCGCCATCATCGACACCGGCGCGCAGGTGTCATCCATCTCGCTCGCGGCGGCGCGGCGTGCAGGACTGAAACTGGACGCACCCGGCGTCAAGCGTGCTGCCGACGTCGTCGGCGTGGGCGAGAACAGGATGACGCGCTGGCATACGGTCCTCGAGACGTTCCAGATAGGAGAAGAAACGATTCGGAACGCTGATGTGAGCGTGACGGAAGGTCTTGACAGCATTGACGTACTGCTTGGCGCCGACTTCCTGCGATCACACCGGGTGCTATTTGCCTTGAGTCAGCGCAAGCTCTATTTTTCCTACGTCGGGGGCGAACCCTTCGACCAGGGCAACAGGCTCGCCCCGTGGATCCAGGCCGAGGCCGAAGCAGGCAATACGGATGCCCAGATGATGTTGTCGAGCATGTACGCGACAGGCAAGAAGGTCGCCCGCGATCCCGCCCTGGCCATTGGCTGGCTCGAAAAGGCTGCGCTCGGCGGCAACGCGCATGCCAACATCGCCACCGGTCGTCAACTGTTGCTGCAGGGCGAGCCTGCGCAGGCGGCCGCCCGCCTGCGCGCCGGACTTGACAAGCTGCCCGCGAACCGGCCGGCTGCGTTGTGGCTTTACCTTGCCCGCGTGCGCAGCGCGCAGCCGGAACTCGCCAGGACCGAGCTGGGCACTGCCTTCGCGCGCAGCAAGGACGACGCGTGGCCGGCGCCCATCGCCGCCTTCTACCTCGGCAAGATCGACGAGAACGGCCTCCTGAAGCAGGCCAGCGGCGACAGGGTCCATGCGGCGACACGCCGTTGCCAGGCGCTGGTGTCGATGACGGAATGGTACCGCGCGCACGACAATGGCGAGCGCGCGGAAACGATCGCTGCGCAAAGCAGGCAGGAATGCCGGCCTGCGGCATCCGTTACCGGCAGCCATGCGGTGCAATCGGAAGACGAGACGCGCTGAAAGCAGCAGCCCGGCCGGTGGCCGGCAAGCCCGGCGCCATCGCGCTACAATGGCGCCCTTCCCCACCGCTTTCGATTCCCAGCCATGTTCACTCCGTCCTCGCACGACGTGCGCCGCTTTTTCTGTGAAGCCTTCCGCAAGCAACGCGCCGGCGAAGTGCTCACGCCGATGGACGCCATCGCCGCCGACTGGATCGTCCAGCATCCCGAATACCACGACGAACTGTTCGATGCCGAGGAAGCGGTCGCGCGCGACTATTCGGTCGAGGGCGGCAAGCCGAATCCCTTCCTGCACCTGTCGATGCACCTGTCGATCGCCGAACAGGTCTCGATCGACCAGCCGCGCGGCATCAAGGCCGCCCACGACCTGCTGGTGCAGAAGATCGGCGAGCACGACGCCCACCACGAGATCATGGAGTGCCTGGGCGAGATGATCTGGAAGTCGCAGAGGAATGGCGTGCCGCCGGACACCGATGCCTACATCGAGTGCGTGCGCCGGCGCGCGACGCGTTAAGAAATATCGTTTCCGTAGGGTGGGCACTCCGTGCCCACCCTACCTGATACAAAAAAGGCGGCCGAGGCCGCCTTTTTTGTATCATATTTTCAACTTAACCTAGTTTATCGTCCGCCACGCGGTAACGCGGATCTTCGAGCACGTTCACCTCGATCATGTCCTTCGCCTTGTCCAGCAGCTCGCGGCAGTCCGGGCTCAGGTGGCGCAGGTGCAGGCGCTTGCCCAGCGCGCGGTATTTCTCGGCCAGCGCGTCGATGGCCTGGATCGCCGAGTGGTCGACCACGCGCGCGTTGCGGAACTCGACCACCACATCCTGCGGATCGTCCTTGGGCGCGAACAGCTCGTTGAAGTTGGCGATCGAGGCGAAGAACAGCGTGCCCTGCAGCTCGTAGACCTTCCAGCCCTGGGCGTCGACGCTCGTCTTCACCGCGATCTGCTTCGCATGCTGCCAGGCGAACACCAGCGCCGAGACGACCACGCCCACCAGCACCGCCACCGCCAAATCAAAAATCAGCGTGATCGCCGCCACCAGCACCACCACGACCGTGTCGGCGCGCGGTACCTTGCCGATCATGCGGAAGGTGCCCCACTCGAAGGTCTTCTCGCAGACCACGAACATCACGCCGATCAGCGCCGCCAGCGGGATCTGCTCGATCCAGCTCGAACCGAACAGGATGAAGGACAGCAGGAACAGCGAGGCCGAAATGCCCGACAGGCGGCCGTAGGCGCCGTTGTTCACGTTGATCATGCTCTGGCCGATCATCGCGCAGCCGCCCATCCCGCCAAAGAAGGCGGTGACGACGTTGGCCGCGCCTTGCGCCATGCACTCGCGGTTCGGCTGGCCGCGCGTCTCGGTGATCTCGTCGACGAGGGTGAGCGTGAGCAGCGACTCGATCAGGCCCACGCCCGCCAGCACCAGCGAATACGGGAACACGATTTTCAGGGTCTCGAGGTTGAACGGCACGTCGGGCACGGCGAACGCCGGCAGGCCGCCGCCGATCGAGCCCAGGTCGCCGACGGTCTTCGATTCGATGCCCAGCAGCGCCGCGCCGAGCGTAACCACCAGGATGCCGACCAGGGTCGCCGGCACCGCCTTCGTGATGCGCGGCGTGACGTAGATGACGGCCATGGTCGCGGCCACCAGGCCGAGCATGGTGAACAGCTGGGCGCCCTGCATCCACTGCCCGCCGACCTTGAAGTGCCCGAACTGGGCGATGAAGATCACCAGCGCCAGGCCGTTCACGAAGCCGAGCATGACCGGATACGGCACCATGCGGATGAATTTACCGAGGCGCGCGGCGGCGAACAGCATCTGCAGGATGCCCATCAGGACGATCGCGGCGAACAGGTACTGCACGCCATGCTCGACCACCAGCGCCACCATCACCACGGCCAGCGCGCCGGCGGCGCCCGAGATCATCCCGGGCCGGCCGCCGAAGGCCGAGGTAATGAAGGACACCAGCACCGCGGCGTACAGGCCGGTGAGGGGCGAGACATGGGCGACCAGCGCAAAGGCGATCGCTTCGGGAACCAGGGCCAGGGCGACGGTCAGGCCGCTGAGCAGGTTGGTTTTGAGGTAGGCAGGTAGGTGGGAATGTGAAGCGGACTGCAAGATGAGACTCCAGCAAAAGGCGCAAGCGCTTGAAAAACGAAATCCCCCGAAGCGGCGTCAGGCCGGCTTCGGGGGATCGATTGATTCGGTAACGAATTATATGTCGGGAGCGTCCCGTAGGGTGGGCACCCTGTGCCCACCCTACGAGAGCCGCCGCTAGCTTACTTGCTCACCACCAGCTGCGACGGCAGGCTCGCCAGATAGGCGCCGATGTCGATCATGTCCTGGTTCGACAGCGGCTTCGCGAAGCCCGCCATGATCGGGTTGCTGCGGCCGTTGGTCTGGTCGCCGCCGCGTTTATACGCGTTCAGGGCGTGCGCGATGTAGTCGGCGTGCTGGCCGGCCAGCTTCGGATAGCTCGGGTCGATCGGCTTGTTGAAGTCGGCGCCGTGGCAGGAAGCGCAGTTGTATTTCTTGACCAGCTCTTCGCCGCGCTTGACGTCCGCGGCGGCTGCGCTGAAGGAAACGGCGCCGAGGGCCAGCGCGATGATCAGTTTTTTCATGGCGGCTGTCCTCACTTGCGGTTCTGGGCGGTCTGCTGCGAATAGTAGGCGGCAACGTCGGCGATGTCCTGGTCGGACAGGCTGGCGGCGATGCCGCGCATCGACGGATGCTTGCGCTCGCCCTTCTTGTACGCATGCAGCGCGGCTTCGATGTACTTGGCCGACTGACCACCGATCATCGGCACCTGGTAGACCTCGGGGAAGGCGGACTTGTAGCCGGGAATACCGTGACAGCCGATGCACATTTCGATCTTGGCTGGCGCGGCCTTCGGGTTGCCGACGACGTCCGCAGCCGACGCAGCGCCGGCGCAAGCGCCCAGGGCGAGTACAGCTAAAAGTTTTTTCATGGTGGGAATCGCAAAAGTTGTAATCGAATACCGCTACCGCACAAAAACCGCTACCGCAAAACATTAGCAAAAGTACCAACCGTCCGATTCTAGCCCAACAAAAGATTGCAGTCTACCAACGTCGTGCGCCCTCCCGGCGCGCCCGCACTGCCTGCCAGGTTCTGGCATATACTCAAGATTTCCTCTTTCACCAAAGACGCCCATGCAAGCCCAAGCCCGCTTCGAAGGAACCGACAGCTACGTCGCCACCGATGACCTGAAACTGGCCGTGAACGCCGCCCTGACGCTGGCGCGCCCGCTCCTGATCAAGGGCGAGCCGGGAACCGGCAAGACCATGCTGGCCGAGGAAGTCGCGGCCGCCCTGAACATGCCGCTGCTGCAATGGCACGTCAAATCCACTACCAAGGCCCAGCAGGGCCTGTACGAGTACGACGCCGTCTCGCGCCTGCGCGACTCGCAACTGGGCGACGAGCGCGTGCGCGACATCCACAACTACATCGTCAAGGGTGTGCTGTGGCAGGCCTTCACCTCGCCCGAGCCGGTGGTGCTGCTGATCGACGAGATCGACAAGGCCGACATCGAATTCCCGAACGACCTGCTGCGCGAGCTGGACCGCATGGAGTTCTACGTCTACGAGACGCGCGAGATGGTGGTGGCCAAGCACCGCCCGCTGGTGATCATCACCTCGAACAACGAGAAGGAACTGCCGGACGCCTTCCTGCGCCGCTGCTTCTTCCACTACATCAAATTCCCGGACCGCGACACGATGGCCGACATCGTCAAGGTCCACTTCCCGCGCCTGAAACAGGACCTGCTGGCCGCCGCGCTGCAAAGCTTCTACGAAGTGCGCGACGTCCCCGGCATCAAGAAGAAGCCGTCGACCTCGGAATTCCTCGACTGGCTGAAACTGCTGATGGCCGAGGACATCCCGGCCGAAGCCCTGCATAGTAAAGATGCGAAAACCGTGGTGCCGCCGCTGCACGGCGCCTTGCTCAAGAACGAGCAGGACGTGCACCTGTTCGAGCGCCTGGTCTACATGTCGAGGACCAACCGATGATCCGTCCCGAGCCGACCGCGCTCGAATTCAACGGCGTGCGGCTGGAACCCTTGAGCCTGGAGCACGTCGACGGCCTGCGGCTTGCTGCGGCCGATGGCGAACTGTGGAAGCTGCGCGTGACCTCGGTGCCCGAACCGCACCGCACGCAAGCCTATGTCCACGCCGCGCTCGAGACGCCGAGCCGCCTCGCTTTCGCGGTGTGCGACGCCTCGACCGGCCGGATACTCGGCAGCACCAGCTACCACGACATCGTGCCGGACATTGGCCGCGTCGAGATCGGCTACACCTGGTATGCGAGAAGCGTCCAGCGCAGCCACGTGAACACCAGCTGCAAGCTGCTGCTCCTGTCGCATGCCTTCGACACGCTCGGCTGCGCCGTGGTCGGCCTGCGCACCGATAACTTCAACCATGCTTCGCAGGCCGCCATCGAACGCCTGGGCGCGAAAAAGGATGGCGTGATTCGCCACCACGGCCTGCGCCGCGACGGCACCGTGCGCGACACCGTCATCTACAGCATCGTGCGCGGCGAATGGCCGGAGATCAAGGCGCACCTGCACGACCGACTGAACCGGCACGCCGGATAACCGTATGCTGATCGACTTCTTTTTCGCGCTGCGCAACGCCAAGGTCCCGGTCTCGATCAAGGAATTCCTGACCCTGCTCGAGGCCCTGGAAAAAAGCGTCATCGCCCCCTCGCTCGACGAGTTTTATTACCTGGCGCGCCTGACCCTGGTGAAGGACGAAGCCCACTTCGACAAGTTCGACCGCGCCTTCGGCGCCTACTTCAAGGGCATCGAGGCCGTGTTCGACACGACCAAGGGCGAGATCCCGCTCGACTGGCTGATCAAGCGCATGGAGCGCGAGCTCACGCCCGAGCAGAAGGCGGCGCTGGAAAAATTCGGCTACGACAAGCTGATGGACCGCCTCAACGAACTGCTGAAGGAGCAGAAGGAGCGCCACGAAGGCGGGAATAAATGGATCGGCACCGGCGGCACCTCGCCCTTCGGCCACGGCGGCACCAACCCGGAAGGCGTGCGCATCGGCGGCCAGGGCCGCAACCGCACGGCGGTGAAGGTCTGGGACCAGCGCTCGTACAAGGACTACGACGACGAGCGCGAACTGGGCACGCGCAACATCAAGGTCGCGCTGCGCCGCCTGCGCCGCTTCGCGCGCCATGGCGCGCTCGATGAACTGGCACTGGACGACACCATCCGCGCCACGGCCAGCAACGCCGGCTACCTCGACATCCGCATGCAGCCCGAGCGCAAGAACCGCATCAAGGTGGTGATGCTGCTGGATGTGGGCGGCACCATGGACGACCACATCGAGCGCACCGAGGAACTGTTCTCGGCGGCGAAGAGCGAATTCAAGAACATGGAGTTCTACTACTTCCACAACTGCGTCTACGACTACCTGTGGAAGAACAACCGGCGCCGCCACGCGGAGCGCTTCCCGACCTGGGACGTGCTGCGCAAGTACCCGCCCGACACCCGCATCATTTTCGTCGGCGACGCCACCATGAGCCCCTACGAGATCATGGCCCCGGGCGGCTCGGTCGAGTACAACAACGAAGAAGCCGGCGCCGAATGGCTGGCGCGCTTCTGCAACGCCTTCCCCAAATTCGCCTGGCTCAATCCCGAGCCGGAAAGCCTGTGGCAGTACCGCCAGTCGATCACGATCATCCGCCAGATCATGAACAACCGCATGTTCCCGGTCACGCTCGAAGGGCTGGAGCGGGCGATGCGGCTGCTGAGCAAGTAAGCTTTATCAAGCCTCGGCAAGGATAGCCGCCGCTTGAATCACGGTGGCCGGAACGTAGGGTGGGCACGGAGTGCCCACGCGGAAGCATGCACAGCGTCAGCGCTATTCAAACCCGAACCGTCGCGCTCCTGCGGCGGCGTCCCGGGTGCACCGCGAACGCGTGACCACATCGCCACCGTCTCGGCCGCGTTCATGCGCCGACACCGTGCAAGCTTCCGCGTGGGCACGGGGTGCCCACCCTACTGTCACCGCTAACTCATCCTCGCACGCGCAGCGCATTGCGCACCACGTACAGCCCCACCACATCGATCACCACGTGCACCAGCACCGCCGCCAGCAGGCCGACGTACTGGTAGATAAAGCCCAGCGCCACGCTGGCGCCGAACACACCGGCCGCCTGCACCAGGGTCGCGCGGTCGAGCTTGCGGAACTGGTATACCGGCGTATGCGTCAGCAGGAAGACGATCGAGGTGATCCAGACGCCGAGCAGCGGCTGCAGCGCGGCGCGGAACAGCAGCTCCTCGCCGACCGCGGCCGCCAGGCTGACCCAGACCGGATTCAGGCCGCTCAAATCCAGCCGCGAATAGGCCGCGATCGTCTTGTGCGTCGCATCCGATTTCGCGGTCAGGCGAAAGCTCACATACGAGCCGATCGCCGCCAGCGCCGACAACGCGAGGCCGAACAGGAACTGGTTGCCGGCACTCATCGGGCCGGTCAGGACCGACAGCGGTTCGTCCTGCGCCACGAGGATAATCAGGGCGGCCAGAATGCAGAAAACAACGCAGGTGAGAAGCTGGGCGGTCAGGCGGATCGGCGGACGGACTTGGGACTGGATGGGCGGTTGGGAAGACATGTTGGGCGAGAAGTCAACGCGTGGTTGACGGATGAGAAATAGGCGGCGCTCGGGCCGGATGACAGTCTGGTGAAGACAATGCCCGCCATTCTAGCCAGCAGCAGGGCCGATGACAACGAAGGCAGCCGCCCACGGCCGCCGTCGCGTCTCGCCGTTGCGTCTCGCCGTCGCGTCTGTTGGTGCGAGCACGGACGCCATCGCTGCAAACATTAATATCAAGACAAGCCGCAGCACCCTGGCGACCCCAATCGTGCGCGCGGCGCCTGCTTGTAATATTTACAAAACCGTCCACCCTTCCCTTTCCAGGAGATTGCATGCCCGACCTGCTGACTATCCTGACCAGCCTCGCATGGCCCTTCGCCATTGCCATCGCCTGGATAGCCGGGGAATTCGGCCAGCGTTTCACGGGCTTGCCACGCATCAGTTTCTACGGAGTGGTCGGCTTCGCGCTGGCCGGTCCCCAGCTCGGCGTCCTGCCGGCGCCCGACGCCGGCCCGATACCGATGCTGGCCGATGTCGCCTTCGGCCTGATCCTGTTCGAACTGGGCTACCGCATCAACCTGCGCTGGCTGCGCGCCAATCCCTGGATCGGCGTTGCCGGCCTGGTCGAATCGATCGCCACCTTCCTCGCCGTCTACCTGATCGCGCTTGCCTTCGGCACGCCGCAACTGACCGCGCTGATGCTGGCCTCGCTGGCCATGGCCACCTCGCCCGCCACCGTGGTGCGCGTCATCAACGAGCAGCGCAGTTCCGGCCAGGTGACCGAGCGCGTGCTGCACCTGTCGGCGCAGAACTGCGTGCTGGCGGTGTTCGCCTTTAACGCCGTGGTCGGCTTCTGGATCTTCCGCACCTTCGAGGACCTGGGCGACGCACTCCTGAACAGCCTGGTCATGCTGGCGATCTCGGCCTTGAGCGGCGCCGTGTTCGGCCTGGTCGTGCCGGCGCTGCTGCGTGCGATCGGCAATCCACGCCACGACGCCACCGTCGCCTTTGCGATCGCGGTGATCCTGCTGGTGGCGATTTCCTATGCCGGCGGGCTGTCTCCGGTGGTCGCCACCCTGGCCTTCGGCCTGGTCGCGCGCCACCGCCGCGTCGCCTTCAGCCAGGCCCAGCGCAACTTCGGCGCGCTCGGCGAACTGCTCACCATCCTGCTGTTCGTGTTCGCGGCCTCGACCCTCGACTGGCAGGAGGTCGTGGCCGGCGCCACGCTGGCCGTGGTGCTGGTGCTGGCGCGCCTGCTGACCAAGACCGCCGGCGTCACCGCCTTTGCCCACCTGTCGGGCATTTCCTGGCGCAAGGGCTTCCTCGCCGGGGTGGCGCTGGCGCCGCTGTCGGTGTTCGTCATCCTGCTGCTGGAACACGCGCGCCTGGCCGGGGTGGCCATCGTGGACGAACTGCGCGCGGTGGCGGCGGTGACGATGCTGCTCGAAGTGTTCGGCCCCATCATCATCCAGCGCGCCCTGGTCTGGGCGCACGAAGCGCCGGAGATCCGCCATGCCGCTTGAACCCTTTGCCCAATCGACGCCGCTCACCTTCGGGGTCGAGCTCGAATTGCAGCTCGTCAGCCTGTCCGACTTCGACCTGACGGCGGCCAGCCCGGACCTGCTGCACCTGCTGTCCCGAAAGCCCTTCCCCGGCAACGTCACGCCGGAGATCACCGAGAGCATGATCGAGATTAATTCGAGCGTGCATTCGGAATACGGTCCGCTGCTGGCCGAACTGCTGGAGATCCGCGACACCCTGGTTGCCGCCGGCGACACGCTCAATATCGGCATCGCCGGCGGCGGCACCCATCCGTTCCAGCACTGGTCGGAACAGAAGATCTTCGCCAAGCCGCGCTTCGAGCACCTGTCCTCGCTGTACGGCTACCTGGCCAAGCAGTTCACCGTGTTCGGCCAGCACGTGCACATCGGCTGCGGCAACGGCGACAACGCCATGTATTTGCTGCATGCCCTTAACCGCTACATCCCGCACTTCATTGCGCTGTCGGCTTCGTCGCCTTTCGTGCAGGGCCACGACAGCCTGTTCGATTCGGCCCGGCTGAATTCCGTGTTCGCCTTCCCGATGAGCGGGCGCGCGCCCTTCACCCTGAGCTGGAGCGATTTCGAGACCGCTTATTTCGGCAAGATGGAACGCACCGGCATCATCAAGAGCATGAAGGATTTTTACTGGGACCTGAGGCCGAAACCGGAATACGGCACCATCGAACTGCGCGTCTGCGACACCCCGCTGACGGTGCAGCGCGCAGCTGCCCTGGCGGCCTACTTGCAGGCGCTGTGCAGCTACCTGCTGCAGCGGACCGAGGAACCGCCTGTCGAGGACGACTACCTCGTCTACAACTACAACCGCTTCCAGGCCTGCCGCTTCGGCCTGGACGGCGCGATCACCCACCCCAAGACCTACGAGACGGTGTCGCTGCGCGAGGACATCCTCACCACCCTGCGCAAGATGGAGCCGCACGCCGAGAAGCTGGGCAGCATCGACGCCCTGCAGCACCTTGCCACGGCGGCCGCCGGCGGCAGCGACGCCACCCTGCTGCGCCAGCAGTACGAACGCGAAGGCAGCGTCGAGGCGATCGTGCATGCGGCGATCAACTGGTTCCGGGGCGAGCGGCGGTTCTGGCGGCGCTGATCTTCCCTCGATGATCGGTTTCGTGATCGGGCGCGATGATCTTGCGGCCAACGATCGACGCGTGGGCGGCGCAAGCGGTGCGGATAATCATCGGTCACGGGTGGAGCCGACCACCCTACGCCGCGGTTCAGGCCGGATTGGCGCCGAGGCGGCCGCCGCGCATGATGCGCTCCAGGAAGCCGGGTTTCGCTGTCGGGCGCGGCATGCCGTCGTCGACCATGCCGGCCCACTTCTCGCACAATTGCTCGCAGGTGGCGCGCAGCACCGGATCGAGTTCGGGCAGGCGCGCCAGCGCGCACAGGTGGCGCTCGATGACCGAGGCCAGGCGCACACAGGGGCGGTCGTTGTCGTCGCGTGCGGTGTAGTGCGACATCAGGTGCAGCAGCGACGCGATCATCACCGCGTCCTGGTGGCGCATGTCCTGCGCCGACGGCATGGCGTACTCGTTCGGTTTTTCTTGCATGGCAGCCCTTTCCTTGGACAGTGATTGTCGATTCAATTGAATGAGAATCATTCTCATTCAATGGTAATCAAGGGATGGATGGGATGCAAGCGATTTCGCAAGCGTGCGTGCGTATGGGTTTGGCGGATACGGTGGCGTGATGCGTAGCGTGAGACAGCGTGGACACAGGTGTCCACCTACAAGAGCGGGGTGTCGTAGGGTGGACTCCCGAGTCCACGCTGTCTCACCGCTCGAATACCGGCGCCGCTGCTACAACCTGGTTTCGCGCGCCGCCCGCAAGAATTCGTCCAGCACCGGCGTGCAATCGAGCAAATCCGTCCCGCCCGCACGGTGGAACTCCGGATGCCACTGCAGCCCCATGACGAAATCGGCGCGGTCGTAGCGGATCGCCTCGACCACGCCGTCCGGGTAGGACACCGCCTCGATGCGGATGTCGCGCCCGAGTTCCTTGACCGCCTGGTGGTGGATCGAGTTCACGGTCGGCCGCTGCGCCTTGGGGAACATGCGCGCGAGCGAAGAGCCCGGCGGGAATTCGATCGCATGGCGGTGGGCGTCGTAGTCGGTGTGCACGTGGGCCAGCGCCTCCGGCAGGTTGGTCGCCACGTCCTGGTACAGCGTGCCGCCGAAGGCGACGTTGATCAGCTGGCAGCCTCGGCAAACGCCCAGCACGGGTTTGCCGGCCTCGACGAATTCATGCAGCAGTTCGAGCTCGTAGAGGTCGCGTGCGCGGTCGCCGCTCCACTCGGGGCGGGTCGGGGTCTCGGAATAGGTTTGCGGCGACACGTCGGCCCCGCCCTGCAGCACCAGGCCGTCGAGGTGGCGCGCATAGTGGCGCAGCGTGATGTTGCTGGGGTGGAGCAGTCCATTGGTGTTCACCGTCGGGATCATGAACACCAGCACGTCGCGCGACATCACCCACTGCGCGATCGACTCTTCCAGGTATTGCAGGTTCTTGCTGCGCAGGCCGGTTGCGCCCGGTTCGGGGTGGAAGATGCGGGCCGACACGCCGATGCGCAGGGTACGGCGCATGAAGTCGCGGCTGAAGCGGTCGCGCAGGTTGCGCCAGCGCGAAGACAGCACCCGTCCGGCCAGCGCAAATGGCGTATCGCCCGGACGCTGGTAGCGCGGCGGGCCATCGGCGGAGCGGCGGTCGGGAACACGTTCGGGGGCGTCGGCGCGGGTTTCCAGCGGTGGGCCGGGAGCCTCGCCACCCTGTTGTTGATGATCGTCTGCCATGACTTCAATATAGCCGCGCCATGGCAGCGCACGATTCGAAGTTGTAACAAAATCACACAGCTGTGCGCGTACCGCCTCAGGCGGGCATCGAGGTCAGCCGTGCGAGGATCGCCACCAGGCTACGGTCCGCCACCGGCTTGTCGAGCAGGCCGCGCACGCCGGCCGAATGCGCGCGCTCGGTGTCGTAGGGGAAGGCCCGGCCGACCAGGAACACGACGGCCGTGCGCCCCGCGCCTTCCTGGGCCTTGATTGCGCTGCACAGCGCGTAGGGATCGATGCCGGGAGTCGAGGTATTGATCATCGCCACCCCGACCTGGGTTTCGTCGCACAGGCGTACCGCGGTCGCTGCGCTGTCGGTCCAGGCAATGGCCAGCCGGCGTTCGCCGACCAGGCGCGCCATGTGGTCGCGGAAGGCGCCTTCCTTGTCGACGATCAGGACCTTGTCCGGCCGCGGCGGCTGGCGCAGCGCCTCGCCATCGACGCCGAGCGTGTCGTCGGCCAGGCGCTGGCGGCGCCGGCGTTCCGGCAGGGGCGGTTCGCCACGTGCGCACAGCAATTCGAGCGCGCGGCGGCGCTCGGCGACCAGGTGGGCAAGCGTCGTATGGAAGGTGGCGGCATCGAAGGGACGGGCGAGCCGCGCCAGGCCATGGTCGGCGCCGCCCACCTGCAGCGCGAGCGGCATGCTGCGCATGCTGCCCAGGCGCAGCAGCGCGGCCGGATTCTCGCCGTCGACCAGGTAGAGGTCGGGTTCCTGCAGGCTGTCGTCATGCAGGCGGACGTAGCACGGCCCTGCCCGCGGCGCCGCAGCCAGCATGGCGGCAATGCGTTCAGATTCGCCTTGGTCGAAGCCGAGCAGGCGTACGGCAGTTGGAATCTTCTGTACAGACATGATGATCGACCCGGGACGCGCGACTTCCGGGCTCCCATTGTTGTGCGTTCAGCTACGTGGCGCATCCCAAACCTTGCATTGAATACTGTACGCATGTACAGTACCAGTCTGGCCGATGTCTCCCATTCGGCGGTTTCCAGGGCCGCCCCGACGTAGCAAGCATGGGTATCAATCTAGTCACGTTCGAGTGCGTTGACAAGAACAATCGGTCACGCCATTCCTGCTTTTTCCTTCCGACAAGATATAGAATGCGCAGGCATTCGAAAAAACACTGATCAGCATGGCCACCAAGAAAACCGCAACCGATTACAGCGAATCATCCATCCGGGTCCTGAAAGGACTCGAACCCGTGAAGCAGCGCCCGGGCATGTACACCCGCACGGAGAACCCGCTGCACATCATCCAGGAAGTGATCGACAATGCCTCCGACGAGGCGCTGGGCGGCCACTGCAAGAACATCGGCGTGACGATCAATACCGACGGCTCGATCACCGTCGAGGACGACGGCCGCGGCATCCCGGTCGGCCTGCACCCGGAAGAAGGCGTCTCCACCGTCGAGATCGTGTTCACCCGCCTGCACGCCGGCGGCAAGTTCGACAAGGGTTCGGGCGGCGCCTATGCCTTCTCGGGCGGCCTGCACGGGGTCGGCGTCTCGGTCACCAACGCGCTCTCGAAGCGCCTCGAAATCACCGTCTGGCGCAAGACCGAAGACGGCAACGGCGTGCACAACCTGGTGTTCGCCGACGGCGAAGTCATCGAGCCCCTCACCTCCGCGCCGTTCGAGCGCGGCGGCAAGAAGAACGGCACCCGCGTCACCGCCTGGCCGGACGGCAAATATTTTGACTCGCCGAACATCCCGATGACGGAACTGCAGCGCCTGCTGCGCTCAAAAGCCGTGCTGCTGCCGGGCGTGACCGTCACCCTCACCAACGCCAAGACCGGCGACGTCCAGACCTGGCGCTACGACGAAGGCCTGCGCGGCTATCTCACCGAAGCCCTGGCCTCGAGCTCGAATGGCGAAACCCTGATCCCGCTGTTCGAAGGCGCGCAGTACGCCGCCGCCGGCGACGAAGGTTTCGCCGAAGGCGAAGGCGCGGCCTGGGTAGTCGCCTGGACCGAGGAAGGCGCGATCGTGCGCGAGTCCTACGTCAACCTGATCCCGACCCCGAGCGGCGGCACCCACGAGTCCGGCCTGCGCGACGGCCTGTTCGGCGCCGTGAAAGGCTTCGTGGAACTGCATGGCCTGCTGCCGAAGGGCGTCAAGCTGCTGCCGGAAGACGTGTTCGCGCGCGTCTCGTTCGTGCTGTCCGCAAAAGTGCTGGACCCGCAGTTCCAGGGCCAGACCAAGGAGCGCCTGAACTCGCGCGACGCCGTGAAACTCGTCTCGACCTTCACCAAGCCGCCGCTGGAATTGTGGCTGAACCAGCACGTCGAATACGGCAAGAAGCTGGCCGACCTGGTGATCAAGCAGGCGCAGTCGCGCATGCGTTCGCTGCAGAAGGTCGAGAAGAAGAAGTCCTCGGGCGTGGCCGTGTTGCCGGGCAAGCTGACCGACTGCGAATCCTCGGACATCACCCGCAACGAACTCTTCCTGGTCGAGGGCGACTCGGCGGGCGGTTCGGCCAAGATGGGCCGCGACAAGGAATTCCAGGCCATCCTGCCGCTGCGCGGCAAGGTCCTGAACACCTGGGAAACCGACCGCGACCGCCTGTTCGCGAACAACGAAATCCACGACATTTCCGTGGCGATCGGCGTCGATCCGCACTCGCACGGCGATTCGCCGGATCTCACCGGTCTGCGCTACGGCAAGATCTGCATCCTGTCCGACGCGGACGTGGACGGCTCGCACATCCAGGTCCTGCTGCTGACCCTGTTCTTCAAGCACTTCCCGGCGCTCTTCAAGCACGGCCACATCTGCGTGGCGCGTCCGCCGCTGTATCGCGTCGACGTGCCGGCGCGCGGCAAGAAGCCGCTGCAGAAGCTGTATGCGCTGGACGACGGCGAACTGCTGGCGATCGAGGACAAGCTCAAGAAGGAAGGCCTGAAGGAAGGTTCCTGGAGCATCTCCCGCTTCAAGGGCCTGGGCGAGATGAATGCCGAGCAGCTCTGGGAAACCACCATGAACCCGGACACGCGCCGCCTGCTGCCGGTGTCGCTGGGCGACTTCGACCACGGCGAATCCTCGGCCCGTTTCAACATGCTGATGGGCAAGGGCGAAGCGGCCGCCCGCCGCGCATGGATCGAGGAACACGGTAACGAGACGGAAGCGGATATTTGATGGCCTTCGGGGTGTTTTGAGGCACGAAAGACCGCGTGGACACAGGTGTCCACCCTACGCAACCCCGCTTTTGTAGGGTGGACTCCCGAGTCCACGCGGTACACCGCCAGAACAATCGAATCGCTCCGCGCTCCGCTCAACAAGAATCGAACACACAGAATATGTCTACCCAAGCAAGCCTCTTTGAACAAGCCAGCGAACCGGCCGACGACGTCGAAGCGCTGACCCTGTCCACCTTCGCCGAGCGCGCCTACCTCGACTACGCGGTCTCGGTCGTCAAGGGCCGTGCCCTGCCCGACGTCTCGGACGGCCAGAAGCCGGTCCAGCGCCGCATCCTGTACGCGATGAACGAACTGAGCCTGGGCGCCACCGCCAAGCCGCGCAAGTGCGCGGCCGTGGTCGGCGACGTGCTCGGCAAGCTGCACCCGCACGGCGACCAGTCAGTCTATGACGCGCTGGTGCGCATGGCCCAGGACTTTTCGCTGCGCTACCCGCTGATCGACGGCCAGGGCAACTTCGGCTCGCGCGACGGCGACGGCGCCGCGGCGATGCGCTACACCGAAGCCCGCCTGACCCCGATCTCGCGCCTGCTGCTCGACGAGATCGACATGGGCACGGTCGACTTCCAGCCGAACTACGACGGCACCACCAACGAGCCGCGCACCCTGCCGGCGCGCCTGCCGATGGTGCTGCTCAACGGCGCCTCCGGCATTGCCGTGGGTCTCGCCACCGAGATCCCCTCGCACAACCTGCGCGAAGTGGCCGACGCCACCGTCGCCATGATCCGCAACCCGAAGATCTCGAACGCCGAACTGATGACCATCATCCCGGGCCCGGACTTCCCGGGCGGCGGCCAGATCATCACCCCGGCGTCCCAGATCGCCGACATGTACGCCACCGGCCGCGGTTCGATGAAGGTGCGCGCACGCTGGAAGATCGAGGAACTGGCCCGCGGTCAGTGGCAAGCCGTGGTGACGGAACTCCCGCCGGGCACCTCGGCTGCTAGAGTGCAGCAGGAGATCGAAGAGCTGACCAACCCGAAGGTCAAGCTGGGCAAGAAGACCCTCACGCCCGAGCAGCTGGCCCTGAAGCAGACCATCCTCGGCGCGCTCGACACGATGCGCGACGAATCCGGCCGCGACGCGCCGGTGCGCCTGGTGTTCGAGCCGAAGTCGAAGAACCAGGACCAGACCGAATTCATGCTCCTGCTGCTGGCGCATACCTCGCTTGAAACCTCGAGCCCGATCAACCTGGTGATGATCGGCGGCGACGGCCGTCCGCGCCAGAAGGGCCTGGTCGAAATCCTGCAGGAGTGGATCGATTATCGGTTCACAACCGTCAGGCGCCGCACCGAGTTCAAGCTGGGCAAGGTCAACGACCGCATCCACATCCTGGAAGGCCGCGAAACCGTCCTGCTGAACATCGACGAGGTGATCGCCATCATCCGTAACTCGGACGAGCCGAAGGCGGCCCTGATCGAGCGCTTCCGCCTGTCCGAGCGCCAGGCCGAGGACATCCTCGAGATCCGCCTGCGCCAGCTGGCGCGCCTGGAAGCGATCAAGATCCAGCAGGAGCTGGCCGAGCTGCGCAACGAAAAGGAAAAGCTGGAAGACATCCTGGCCAATCCCTCGACCATGAAGCGCACCATCATCCGCGAGATCGAGGCCGATGCGAAGCAGTTCGGCGACGCCCGGCGCACGCTGATCGAGGAAGCGCAGAAGGCCGTGGCCGAGCAGAAGGTGGTCGACGAGCCGGTCACCGTCATCATCTCCGAGAAGGGCTGGGTGCGCGCGCGCACCGGCATCGGACACGATCCGGCGCAGTTCACCTTCAAGCCGGGCGACTCGCTGGGCAATGCCTTCGAATGCCGCACGGTCGACACCCTGCTGGGCATCGGCGACAACGGCAAGGTGTACTCGGTGCCGGTGGCGGCGCTCCCTGGAGCGCGCGGCGATGGCGTGCCGATCACGACCCTGGTCGACCTGTCCGGCGGCGTGCGCATCCTGCATTATTTCGCAGGCAATGGCGAGACGCGGCTGCTGCTGTCGACTTCGAACGGCTTCGGCTTCATCACCAAGGCCGGCGACATGGTCAGCCGCCTGAAGGGCGGCAAGTCCTTCATCACCCTCGATGAAGGCGCCGTGCCGCTGCCGCCGCGCGTGATCGCGGACAATGCCGGCGCCGTGGCCTGCCTGTCGGAAAAAGGCCGCGTGCTGGTGTTCGGCATCGACGAGATGAAGGTGCTGACCAATGGCGGGCGCGGCGTGACGCTGATGGACCTGGAGCCGAAGGAAAAGCTGCTGGCCGCGCAACCGATCAGCCAGAAAGGCGTGAACGTGATCGGCACCTGGGCCGGCTCCAAGCCGCGCGTGGTCGAGCTCTACGCCTCAGGCCTGGAGCCGCACTTCGGCAAGCGCGCCAAGAAGGGCAAGCCGCTGTCGGCCAAGCTGAAGGCAAGCGACCTGGCGATGCGGGCGACGGGCGAGTAAGCGCGCTTGATCGTCGCGTGTAGGTGACAAAGCCGGCGAAAGCCGGCTTTGTTGTTTCTGGGGCGTGCGGGTGTCGCGGGATCGTTGTCAGCTTGTCGATTGCGGAAGCGCCGTACCGCGTGGACTCGGGAGTCCACCCTACGGTATTGCGTACGGTACGAATCATTTCACACTGTTCGATTGTGGAACTGCTGCACCGCGTGGGCTCAAGAGCCCACCCTACGAAAACCAAGGCTGTTGTAGGGTGGACTCCCGAGTCCACGCTATACGGCAGTTCCGTAGTCGATCAGCAGAACACGACCCGCATTGCTCGCACGACCCGTAGGGTGGGTTTTCGAACCCACGCGGTGGTGCTCATCCGAAGCCGCAACAGCGCTGCACCAACAAAAAATGCCGGCACCACGCCGGCATTTCATCATCCGCCCAAAAGATTACTTCTTGGCCGCAGCCTTGTGCACGTCGGCCATCGCCTCGGCGCGCACCTGTTCGGTCTTGGCGGCGGCGGTCGCCTTGTCGGCGGCAGCATCGACCTGGGTCTTCAGCGATTTCTCATCGGCCTTGATCATTTTCTTCTCGGCCTTCAGGTTCGCTTCCGATACCTTTTCCTGGGCCTTGGCGAGCGCCTCGGCGCGGTCTTCCGGATCGGCCTTGGTGACTTTCTCGGCGGCGTCGGCATGCGCCTTCACGGCCTTGGCGTGGGCCTTGGCTTTCTTCTCCTGGGCATCGGCGATGGCCCTGGTGGCTTTTTCGTCGGCCTTGGCAGCAGCCTTGGCTTCCTTCGCTTCGGCCTTGGCGATGTCGGCCTCGGCCTTCGCTTCGGCTTTCACCACGGCTTCGGTAGCGGCCGGGGTGACGGTGGTCTGGGCATAGGCGCTGGTGGCGACGAAACCGGCGATCAGGGTGGCGAGCAGTTTGTTCATGGTGTGTCCTTTCGGTTTTATGGTGGGGTTGCAGGTCTGCGCCTGCGTTTGTGTTTTTCGCTTAATTTTTTATTAAGTACGCCACCAGAATAGGCCTCGGTCACACCAGGGTCTGTTCGCCATCACACAGACCCCTGTTGAGTTGAAACAAGGTGTTTCAGCGCTGGTCCAGCCCCGAACCCGGCCCCGCATACAGGTCGATGATGTCGCCGATGCCGTCCCGGCATACCGGGCAGAACTGCTCGCTGCGGTCGAACATGATGCATTGCATCGCCGGCCGGTAGTAACCCGTCGCTTCGTAGTTCGCCCCCTCGAATGCGCCGATGGCGTGGCGGTACGGCTGCTTCTCGAACAGGGCTTTGGTACGCGCCAGGTCTTCGCGGAACAGCGCGTTCATTTCGCTTTCCGGACGATTCTTTTCACGCAGCGCCGCGCGCTTTTTCTGGTAGGCGCGCGACTCTTTTTCGTATTCCAGCTTGGGCCAGGGCGTCGGCAAGGGCGTGCCGGCCGTTACATGTTGTTTCCATTTGATGTGGGCCGGATCGCGCAAGGCCGTTACGTTCGGCTCCCACGGTTCCATGCGCGTGCTTGCGGCCTGGTAGGCGACCGGCGAGGTGTAGTACTCGTCCGCCAGGCCCGCGAAATGGTGGCCGAACTCGTGCACGAAGAGGTAATTCGCCCAGTCGTTGCTTGCCGCCGCCGTGCTGAACTGGCCGAAGATGCCCCCGCCGCCATAGGTCTCGTTGTTCACCAAAATTTCGATGAACTCGTAGGGCGCGTGCTGGGCGATGTCGCGCAGCGCGCGGTTATCCAGGGTGAGTACATAACGCTCGCTGCCGAAGATGTCGTAACGCGTGCCCAGCGGGGACGCATGGTGCACGCCCGTCGATGGACGGGTAATGCCCGACTCCTGGGTAGGCAAGGCCAGCGCCCATACGTTGAAGTCGTTCGCGCGCTCCCTGAAGGGCGACACGGTGAACAGGTGGGCGGAGAGGCGGCGCGCGTCCGCTTCGAATTTCTGCATGTCCTGCGCGGTGTAGCCGTCGCCCATGATCAGCAGGTCGACCTTTTGCGGCGAGGGACCGCTGACGCGGATGGGAATCGGTTTCGCCGGGGCCGCCGGCTGCTGCCTTACCACGTCCTGGGCATTGGCGTCGACGTCGACGCTCCACACCACCGAGAAGGCATTGCGCTCGTCGCGCTTGAGGATGCGCACGCGCACCGGGCGCTCGAATTTCGGGAAACGCACCGACTCGCTGAAGCTGCGGCTGAGCCGGTTCGCCTCCTCCGTCGTGCGCCACTCGCCGAAGACGGTCGAGAAGCCGCGCGAATACAGCAGGTCGCCGGTTTTCGCGTCGACTACCTCGACCCGGTTCTGGCCGCGGTTGGTCTCGTCGAAGTTCTTCGCCATGTCGCCCGGCCAGGGCAGCGGCTCGATCAGCACGCGCTCGATGGCGTAGCTGTCGGACAGGGCATTGCCGCTGTGGGTGTAATCAAGGCGGACCGTGGCAGGTTGCTGGGCAAAGGCGGCGCCCGTGGCGAGCGTCAGCGCTGCGGCAAGAAAGCGGAGCATGCGGTTTTCCTGTTGAGGTGGGAAAGGCATGCATTGTAATCCTGTCCATGGACAGGATGAATGACCCGCCTACTTGTACTGATACAACGGCCTTCTGACCACGATCGGCCGGATATCCAGCCGCACGTTGTAGACCGAATAGGCTTCGGTCGCGGCCGACATATAGCCCACGCTCTCGCCGGTGCGCGAGAACTTGAACTCGAAGCCCAGGTCCGGCTGCACCGAATTGGCGCTGTCGAGGGTGAGGCCGATGGCTTCCGGCTGGTCGCTGTCGATGAGCTTGCCCATCAGGTCGACCACGGTGCTGTTGCCGAGGATGTCGGCCGAGAACAGGGGCTCGCGGTAGTAGGGCCGGGCCGGGTCGAGGCGGCCGTCGGCCTTGTCCGGAGCGGGCGTAAAAGTGTGGCTGGCGATGTTGAAGCGGTCGCCGTTGTCGAGGTAGCTCAGGCGCACGTTGCTGACGTTGAACGGTCCCTTTTTCGCGTTCGCCCCCGACAGGTCGACCACCAGCGCGCCCTTGTAGCCCAGCACCTCGACGTCGCGGTTCGGGCTCACCACCATCGCCGTGTTCTCGTCGATGCCCAGGCCCAGTTTGTAGCCTTTCTGCAGCATCGCCGGCAGCATGCGCGCGAAGCGGCCGCGTACCAGCAGGTGCTGGTCGACAAAGACGTCGTTGCCGATGAAGCCCAGGCCGGGCGTGATTTCCTGGCCGTCGGTCAGGCCCAGCTTGAGGGTGGCCAGCACCGGCTTGGGGTGGCCGAACATGGTGCTGCTCATGATGGCGGCGCCGGCGCTGGTGCCGGCGATCACGCCGCCGCGGCGGTACATGTCCCACAGCGCGTCGAGCACCAGGGTGTTGGAGCCGTCCGGCCGGCGCAGGGCGCGGGTGATGCGGGCCTGGTCGCCGCCTGCGAAATAGGCGCCGCCGGCGGAGCGTACCGCGGCTGCCAGTTCGGGATTGTCGGCGGCGGCCTGGTAGTCGGTGCCGGTCAGGCGCACGGCGACCGGAACGAAAAAGGCCTTGGCGCCGTACTTGTTGAGGCGTTCGACCAGGCCGGCGCCGGCTTTTTCGGGGTTGGCCGAGGCGGAAGCGAAGACCGCGATGCGCGCCTCCTTTCCGCCGGCGAGCTGGACAATGCGTTCCCAGACGGCGCTGTTATCCGGGCGCAGCGCGCCGCCAATGATGACCAGCGAACCCTTCGGTGGCGGCTCGGCGGCGTGCACGGGCATGCTCGCCAGCAAGGCCAAGGTCAACGCGACAGGAACAGCAAAGCGGAACATGCGGCGCTCCTTCTCGGACAGGACAAGCGTAAGCCTGATTCGAGAAGGATGTCGCCATGTTGAGACCGCTCAGGAGAGGTAAATGTTCGGGAAATAGCGCTCCATCAAGGTCTCCGGCTTGCTCGGAGACGTGAAGCCGAAACGCTCGTAGAGGCTGTGGGCGTCGCTCGTGGCCAGCGTGAAACGGCGCAGGCGCTGCAGGCTCGGATGGCGCAATACCGCCGCCACCAGCTGCTTGCCGTAGCCGTGACCGCGGTACTCGGGCAACACGAACACGTCGACCATGTTGGCGAAGGTGGCAAAGTCGGTGACCACGCGCGCGAAGCCGATCTGGCGCCCGTCCAGGTAGGCGCCAAAGCAGAGCGAATTCTCGATCGCGCGTTCCACCAGCGAGCGCGAGATGCCGACGGCCCAGCTCGACTGTTCGCTGAGGAAGCGGTAGATCATCGGGATGTCGAGCCGCGACTGGTCGGTACTGACCTGGAAACTGGAGTCGTTGGTAGTCATCTGCCTGGAAATCTGGCGAAAAAACCAATTCTAGCGCCGTTTGCACAATCGACAAGTTCCGATTGCGTGTGCGCGCGTGCCCCCTCTCAGCGGCTCTGCAGGTAGCGTTCCGGCAGCGGCAGGCTGGCGTCTTCGGCGCGCCAGACGAGGTTGGCGATCCACCAGCGCCTGCCGTCGTGGTAGAGCTGGATACTGTTGATGCCGCGCATGAAAGGCTTGGTGTCGTGCGGCGCACGCAGCAGTTCATAGGTGCTGAACACGTGTACCAGCTGGCCATAGGCGTCGGTCGTGCGCGCAATCTCGCGCTCGTAGAAGCCGGAGGTGTTGAAGGCGCTCATGTTGCGGCTGATGTAATCCTCGACCGTCATCGCGCGCAGGGCGAAACCGCCGCCCGGCTGTGGCGTGATCATCGAGAGCCTGGCGTCGGGCGCGAACAGGGCACGCATGCGGTTCCAGTTGCGCGGCGCGCCGGCCGGGCCGGAAATGACTTCATACAGCGCCGCAACGGTGGAGTTGACCGAGGCGCCGTCGGCTTCCCTGACGGCCGGGGCGTGGGGCCGGGCAGCGGGCGCGGCGGGCGGGGCCGGCGGCTGGACGTGCGGCGGCTCGGCCGTAACCTGCGGCTCCGGCAGCGTCTGGACCGGAGGCTGGGCGGCCTGGGCGTTGGCAAGCAGGGCTGCAAGGGCGAGCGGTATGCAGCGTCGAATCATGGTTTCTCCATTGCGTATGCGGTTAACAAACGAATAATCCGCGATTTTCGCCCCCTTGTCATCCGCGCCCGGGTCCGGCATGCGGCCTGCACCGCGGTTTATAATCGAATAAATCAACCGGAACCTCCCCCATGACTGCACAACTCTCCAAGAAAGCCGAAGCCTGGTCGGCCCGTTTCTCCGAACCCGTTTCCGACCTCGTCAAGCGCTACACCGCCTCCGTGTTCTTCGATAAACGCCTTGCCCTGTTCGACATCCAGGGTTCGCTCGCCCACGCCGAGATGCTGGCGGCGCAAGGCATCATCAGCAATGAGGACCGCGCCGAGATCGAGCGCGGCATGGCGCAGATCAAGGGAGAAATCGAGGCCGGCAGCTTCGAATGGCTGCTCGACCTGGAAGACGTGCACCTGAACATCGAGAAGCGCCTGACCGAACTGGTCGGCGACGCCGGCAAGCGCCTGCACACGGGCCGCTCGCGCAACGACCAGGTCGCAACCGACATCCGCCTGTACGTGCGCGCCGCCATCGACGACATCGTCGCCCTGCTGAACGGGCTGCGCAGCGCCCTGACCGACCTGGCCGAGCGCCACTTCGACACCATCATGCCGGGCTTTACCCATTTGCAGGTGGCCCAGCCGATCACGTTTGGACACCACATGCTGGCCTACGTGGAAATGTTCGGCCGCGATGCCGAGCGCATGATCGACGCGCGCCGCCGCGTGAACCGCCTGCCGCTGGGCGCCGCCGCGCTGGCCGGCACCACCTTCCCGATCGACCGCCTGCGCGTGGCCAAGACCCTGGGCTTCGAGGACGTCTGCCACAACTCGCTGGACGCCGTTTCCGACCGCGACTTCGCGATCGAATTCACGGCCGCCGCGTCCCTGATCATGATGCACGTGTCGCGCATGTCGGAAGAGCTGGTCATGTGGATGAGCCCGCGCGTCGGCTTCATCGACATCGCCGACCGCTTCTGCACCGGCTCGTCGATCATGCCGCAGAAAAAGAACCCGGACGTGCCGGAACTGGCGCGCGGCAAGACCGGCCGCGTGTACGGCCACCTCGCGTCCCTGCTGACCCTGATGAAAGGCCAGCCGCTGGCCTACAACAAGGACAACCAGGAAGACAAGGAACCGCTGTTCGACACCGTCGACACCGTGCTCGACACCCTGCGCATCTTCACCGACATGGCCGCCGGCATCACGGTCAAGGCCGAGAACATGCGCGCCGCCGCCCTGCAGGGCTACGCCACCGCGACCGACCTGGCCGACTACCTGGTCAAGAAGGGCCTGCCCTTCCGCGACGCCCACGAAGCCGTGGCGCATGCCGTGCGTGCCTGCGACGACGCGAAATGCGACCTCGCGGACATGTCGCTCGAGACCCTGCGCGGCTTCTCGCCGCTGATCGAGGAAGACGTGTTCGCCGTGCTGACCCTGGAAGGTTCCGTGGCCGCACGCGACCACGTGGGCGGTACCGCGCCGAACCAGGTGCGCAAGGCGATCGAGCGCGTGCGCGGCCAGCTCGCAGAATAAGTTGCGCTGAAAAGCCGGCGGCATGGTGGGCGGCAGCTCCACCATGCCGCTTTTTCTTTTTACCCTCCGCGCTTGTCCCGCCCGCGCTGCTTCGCTTCCTTCATCAAGGTTTTCCACTTCCCGCGCGCGGCAATGCGCTCCAGCGGCGTCTGCTCGGCGCGGCGCGACTCGCGCAGCAGCTTGCGGTAGTTGCGCAGGCGGTCCGCATCGACTTCTCCCCGCACGGCACACCCCGGTTCGCTCTCGTGGCTGCAGTCGCGGAACTGGCAGCGCCTGGCCAGCGCGGCGATATCGTCGAAGGAAAGCTCCAGCGCCTCCTCGTCCGCATCCGGCTGCCATGCGCGCAATCCGGGCGTGTCGATGATGCAGGCGCCGCCCGGGCAGCGGTGCAGCGAGCGCGCCGTGGTCGTATGGCGGCCGCGGTCGTCGCCATGACGGGTGCCGCCCGTCGCCTGCCCGCTGCCGGTGAGCGCATTGGTCAGCGTGGACTTGCCGACACCCGAGGAACCCAGCAGCACCAGCGTCTGGCCTGCGCCCAGCCAGGGCGCCAGCAGGCCGCTGTCGTCCTGTTCGGCCGGATGCAACGCCAGTACCGGCACGTCGGCCGGGATCCGCTGGCGCAACCGGGCAATCTTCTCTTCGGCGTCGGCGCCGATGTCCTCCTTGGTCAGCACCATCACGGGCGCCACCGCGCAGGCGCGCACCAGCGCGATGTAGCGCTCCATGCGGCGTGGATTGAAATCGTTGTCTAGCCCCATCAGCAACAGCGCCGTGTCGACGTTGCTGACCAGGACCTGCCGGCCCGAGGGGGTGCGGCGCGTCAGCCTGGTGAAGGGTTCGAGGACGGTGGCGATCCCGTACTCGCCGCCGCTTTCGGCGACGAGCACCCAGTCGCCGACGACGGCAGGCCCGGTGTGGCGCAGGTGGCGCGCGCTGAACGCCGCGCTGCCATCGGTCAGGCTCATCCAGTCACGCTGGACGGCGGTGACGCGGGCCAGGCGCTGCTGCGGCGGGATTGCTGCGAGTTGTGAAACGAAATGCTGCTTGAATCCGATCCCGTGCAGGGTCGGGAAATCGATGTCGATCATGACGAGGTTTTTCCAGTTCGATGAGCGCAACAGGCGTGCGCAGGCGGCTGCGCGTCAAAGGCGCAGCGGATTCGAAAAATGGAAGGTCGGCGCTAACGCGCCCGCGACATCGTCGTGATGAACGAGCAGTGCGGGAACGGGTCAGGCGGCCGACCGGAGGACGGTATCAGGCTGGTTCATGCTGCGTCTCCCGGGTGGTGTGAATGAGCTCCCATTCTGGCGGGGCATTGCCGGAGCGTCAAGGGCTAACCCGTCTTTCCTCAGTCGAGGAATTTTTATTGCCGCGTGCCTCGTTCGATGTCAGCATGCTTGCTCGACAACGACGCCGCCCACGCATGGACACCCAGCTCTGGCTGATCTGCTTCCTCACCTTTGTCATCCACCTGATCGGCACCCTGGCCTATTCGGTGCGCATCGCGGGGGTGCGCACGCGGCGCATCGCCGTTTCCTTCGCCCTGTTCAGCATCCTGGTGCTGGTCTCGCGCACCTCGAATTCCTTCCTCGGGCCTTTTCTGGCGAAGCGGGTCGAATCGAACCTGGCCGGCACGCTCACGACCGACCTGCTGGCCGACTTCCGCTGGCTGCTGGTCTCGGCCTCGCTGGCCACCGTCGCCGGCGCCCTCCTGATCCCGACTTTCCAGCGCGTGTTCTGCCGCGCGGTCGAACACTTCCAGGTCCACCGCTCGGTGCCGAAGCTGATCCTGCACGGCTTCTTCAAGGGCGGCCTGTCCTTCGTGAAGGACGCGGCCACGCTGCCGGCGGCCTCGCACGTCGGCAGCCTGCGCAGCACCCGCAGCGTGTCGTGGTCGATTACCCTGCTCAACGTCGGCGCCAGCGCGCTCTGGACCGTGGGCGTGTTCGCCGCCCTGTACGCGGGTGCGCTGGACCCGGCGGTGCGCGTGACCTCGAGCACCCTGTCCTCGATCATCAATGGCGGGGCGACCATCATGATGGCGGTGTTCATCGACCCGCACCTGTCGGGCATGACCGATGACGTGGTCGAAGGGCGGCTCAGCGAGGCCGAGTTTCGCGGGGCCATCGTCTGGCTGGTCGGCAGCCGCCTGGCCGGGACCCTGCTGGCGCAGCTCCTGTTCGTGCCCTCGGCCATGCTGATCGTCTTCGTGGCGCAGGCGCTGTAAGTTGAACCGCCAACAGAAGGCCTCCCGGTATTGGCGCTAGACTCCTTGCAAACCATATCGCAGGGAAATCACATGCAGCGCTACAAGAACCGCAGCGGCGAATCCGGCGTCGTTGCCTATGACATCGGCAAGCGCTCGATCACGGTCGAGTTCAGGGGCGGCGACCGCTACCTCTACACCGACCAGAGCGCCGGTGCGGACAACATTACCGAAATGCAGCGCCTGGCCACCCAGGGCAGCGGCCTGTCGACCTATATCAGCCAGGTGGTGCGCGAACGCTATGCGCGCAAGCTGGACTAGGACCCAGGCGTCCGCCATGGTGCACGCCGGACGGCTACACTAGCCGGCTGATCCGCACTACCGAGAAAGCCCAGCAAGTGAACAAGACCACCCTCCCCGACCGCGCCTACGCCGCCTTCCTGTTCGACATGGACGGCACCCTGCTCACCTCGATCCGCTCGGCCGAGCGCGTCTGGAGCGCCTGGGCCACGCGCCACGGCCTCGACGTCGAGACCTTCCTGCCGACCCTGCACGGCAAGCGCACCCACGACACCATCCGCCAGCTCGGCCTGCCCGGCGTCGATCCGATCGCGGAAGCGGCCTGGATCACGGCGGCCGAGATCGAGGACGTGGCCGACATCGAGGCCATCAACGGCGCCGCCGCCTTCCTCGCCAGCCTGCCGCCCGAGCGCTGGGGCATCGTCACCTCGGCGCCGCGCGCATTGGCCAAGGCGCGCCTCGCCGCCGCCGGCCTGCCGTCGAAAAACCTGCTGGTGGCGGCCGAAGATGTCGAGCACGGCAAGCCGGCGCCCGATCCTTTTCTCCTGGGCGCGCGCAAGCTCGCCGTGGCGCCGGCGGATTGCCTGGTGTTCGAAGACACGCTGACCGGCCTGAAGTCGGCAGCCGCAGCCGGCATGGACAGCATCGTCGTCACCGTCACCCACACGCATCCGCTGGAAATCACCGTCCCCGCCGTGCTCGACTACGCCGACCTGCGCGCCGAGGCCGGCCCGGATGGCCTGCGCGTGCTGCGCAAGCGTGGTTGAAGCGGCACATTGTAGGGTGGGCACCCCGTGCCCACGCGTTACGGACTTCTCCGGTGGCCAGTAACCGAGGCACGTCGCCCGTGAAGCATCCGTCAGTCACAAACCAATTGAAGATTTTGGAAGCCCGGCACAGTGATATCGTGCGCGCGACGTTTCCCCGCACGAGTCCGGGAGATACGACCGAAACGCGTGGGCATGGAGTACCCACCCTACGCGCTGCCCTGCCTTGGCCCCTCCGGCATCAGCCAGAGCAGCGCCAGCAGCACGTGAACCGCGGCGCCCAGCGGCGCGTACCACAGCGACAGCAGGATGGCCGCCGCATACAGCAGGATCGACACCCGGTTCTTGCGGCTGCCCCAAGACATCGGGTGTTCGCCTGCTTCCACGTCCAGGCGCCAGGACAGCAGCATGAAAGAGATCGAGCACAGCAGCAGCACCACGCCGTACAGCGCCACCGGCACCGGCGCCATCGGATGCTCGCCGGCCCAGGCGGTCACCCAGGGAATCAGCGACATCCAGAACAGCAGGTGCAGGTTGGCCCACAAGGCGGCGCCGTCCACCTTTGCCACGCGCTCGAACAGGGCATGGTGGTTGACCCAGTAGATGCCCACGTACACGAAGCTGAGCCCATAGCGCAGCCAGCCGGGCAGCACGCCGGCCAGGTCGGCGACCGAGGTGGTCTCGACCGCCGTTCAGCTGCCTTACGCTCTGTATCGCCTCATGTCTTCTGCGATGTAGACATTATGCGTAGCTAAAATAGAAATGAAAAACGGGGAATTTTCCGATATAGCATCGAAATTTTCGAATGTCGGAAAACAGCGCTGCCCGGTCATGCCGGCAGCATGAAAACCATGTTTGAGTTGGATGATGAGATGAAGATTCCCGCCCTATCCCTGCCCCTGGTCCTGCTGCCGGGCTACATGCTTGACGAGTCCCTGTGGGACGAGGCCGTCGACCGGCTGCAATGGGACGCCCCGATTCATCGCCTGCCGCTGGCGCCTGGCGTGACGACGGAAGAGATTGCGCGCAGCGTGGCGCAGGCTGCGCCGGAACGCTTCGTGCTGGTCGGTTTTTCCCTGGGCGGTTATATCGCCCGGAAAGTGGCCGAGCTGTTTCCGGACCGCGTGGCGGCGCTGGTGCTGGTGGCGAGCTCGCTCGAGGTCGACAGCCCCGAACGCGCCAAGGCCAAAGAGGATGCCATCAGGGCGCTCGATCCTGCCACTTTCCGCGGCCTGAGCATGGGGGCGATTGCGCAGTCGCTGCACCCGGAGCGGCGCGGCGACAGGGAGCTGGTGACGCGGATCAGGGAGATGGGGAGGCGGCTCGGTTACGAGGCGATGGTGGTGCAGTCCGGGCTGCAGCGGGATGGGATTGCGGCGGCGTCGCTGACCTGTCCGACGCTGGTGATCGCGGCAGCGCAGGACCCGCTACGCAGTGCGCAGGAAACCGAAGCGCTGGCTGCAGCCATTCCTGGTGCGGCGCTGACGGTCATTGAGCAGTCGGGACACATGCTGCCATTGGAGCAGCCCGAGGCGCTGGTCAAGGCAATCGAAGCGTTTCTCCATAGGCAGAAGAACGCACAGTGATTTTCCGTCGTGGCGTCAAGAAGCGCCCAGTTCAGGAACGCCTGACGGACTGCGCTCAAGAACGCGTGGTCATCGCTGCGCAGCGGTCCGCCTTTTCAATACTCCGGTAGAGCAATCATTTTCACACGGCCAAATGCCATTTCACATCGTGAAGTTTAATGCAGCTCAACCCTGCCATAAAATCCCGTTCTGCAAAATAACTTTCCGCATCATGAAATAAAATCTGCAAGCCATTGAATCTCCAAGTAAAAATATCTGCTGAACTCTTATATAAGATAGAAGATCGACCGCCGAATTGCGTCTATGATGAACTCATCCGCTCACGATTCGCCGCGCAGCACCGCCAGCGGCGAACGCAGGAGATTTCGATTCTTTCTTATGGAGTTCATCATGTCCCAGTACCAGAACGATATCCAGGCCATCACCAGTCTCAAGCAACAGCACGGCAATGGCTGGCATGCGATCAACCCCGAATCCGCAGCCCGCATGCGTGCACAGAACCGTTTCCAGACCGGCCTCGACATCGCCCGCTACACCGCCGGGATCATGCGCCGCGACATGGCGAACTACGACGCCGACCCGTCCAAATACACCCAGTCGCTGGGATGCTGGCATGGCTTCATCGGCCAGCAAAAGATGATCTCCATTAAAAAGCACTTCAACAATACCGAGCGCCGCTACCTGTACCTGTCGGGCTGGATGATTGCCGCGCTGCGTTCGGAATTCGGCCCACTGCCCGACCAGTCGATGCATGAAAAGACGGCGGTGCCCGCTTTGATCAAGGAGCTGTACACCTTCCTGCGCCAGGCCGATGCGCGCGAACTCGGCGGCCTGTTCCGCCAGCTCGACGCCGCGGAAGGCGCAGCGCGCGCCGCGATCCAGGACAAGATCGACAATTTCGTCACCCACGTCGTGCCGATCATCGCCGACATCGATGCCGGTTTCGGCAATGCCGAGGCTACCTACCTGCTGGCCAAGCAGATGATCGAAGCGGGCGCCTGCTGCATCCAGATCGAAAACCAGGTGTCGGACGAGAAGCAGTGCGGGCACCAGGACGGCAAGGTCACCGTGCCGCACGAAGACTTCCTCGCCAAGATCCGTGCCGTGCGCTACGCCTTCCTCGAACTCGGCGTGGACGATGGCCTCATCGTGGCGCGTACCGATTCGCTGGGTGCGGGCCTGACCAAGCAGATCGCCTACACCCGCGAGCCGGGCGACCTGGGCGACCAGTACAACAGCTTCCTGGACGTGGAAGAGGTATCGCTCGATGCGATGACGAATGGCGACGTGCTCATCAAGCGCGACGGCAAGCTGCTGCGTCCGAAGCGCCTGCCCAGCAACCTGTTCCAGTTCCGCGAAGGCACCGGCGAGGCGCGTTGCGTACTCGACTGCATCACGTCGCTCCAGAACGGCGCCGACCTGCTGTGGATCGAAACGGAAAAGCCGCACATCGCCCAGATCGGCGGCATGGTGAAGGAAATCCGCAAGGTGATGCCGAATGCGAAGCTGGTCTACAACAACAGCCCGTCATTCAACTGGACCCTGAACTTCCGCCAGCAGGTCTTCGACAGCATGAAGGCCGAGGGCGCCGATGTGTCGCGCTACGAGCGCTCGCAGCTGATGAGCGCCGAATACGACGACTCGGAACTGGCGCGCGAAGCCGACGAACGCATCCGCACCTTCCAGGCCGACGCATCGCGCGAAGCCGGTATCTTCCATCACCTGATCACGCTGCCCACCTACCATACCGCCGCACTGTCGACGGATAACCTGGCCAAGGAATACTTCGGCGAGCAGGGCATGCTGGGTTACGTGGCCGGCGTGCAGCGCAAGGAGATCCGCCAGGGCATCGCCTGCGTCAAGCACCAGAACATGTCGGGCTCGGACCTGGGCGACGATCACAAGGAATACTTCAGCGGCGAAGCAGCGCTGAAGGCTTCCGGAAAACTCAACACCATGAACCAGTTCTGAGGAAATGCGCACGCACGGGCTCGCCACGGCGAGCCCGTGCTGCCTGATCAGCAGGGCTGCACATCGGGCATCGCACTCTCCCTATCAAGGAATCCACATGAACAGTATGCAAAACGAGGTCCGCGCCACGCTTGCCAGCGCAGGCGTGGCGCCGTGGAACTGCCCGGTCCATGCGTTCGGCCACGACCTGAACCAATGCCACCAGGTCTCCGACGATGACCGGCCGGTTTCCACATCGGCCCGCACACCGGCCGCTTTCTCGTCCTACTGCGCCGATCTTCTTGCCGACCTGCCGCCGCACGGTGCTCGAACGGTCGGCCGGGTTGGCATCATCGGCGCCAATCCCATGAGCCTCGGCCTCGCGGTGAGCCTGCTCGATGCCGACGTCCCGGTGACGCTCCTCGAACGCGAGCGCGCGTCGCTCGACCAGGCAATCGAGCATGCCCGGTCGGGTTACCGGACCGCGGTCGCGAAAGGCGAGCTTGGGCCGGAACAGCGCGACAGGCGCATGGCACTGCTGGCAGGCACGGTAAACTTTCATCATCTGAAAGACTGTGACCTGATTGTCGACGCAGCGTGTACCGACAGGGCAGGCAAAGAGAACTTGTTTCGCCGGCTGGACCAGGTTGCCAGGTCAGGCGCCGTCCTGGCGACCCTGGCTTCGGATGCCGGCATCGACCACATCGCCGGGTGCACGCGGCGTGCGGGCGACGTGCTTGGTTTGCATGTCTCGTCTTCTTCGAATACAGGGGAGATATGGAAGATCGTGCCAGGCAAGGACACTTCAGGTGCAAGCCTGGCCACCGTGATCGCACTTGCCCGGAAACTTCATAAAGTCGCCGCGGTTCCTGGCACCGATCAGGTACTGGAATAGTCTGGCTCGCGGCAGTCCCAGTCACGTAGGCAATCGCTTCTCGGCCACGCAGAAGAGGCGCACGCAATGAGCGCTCGCCCGGCCGCACCCGATGATCCCATACGCCGCGATCAGGCGTCGGGCTGCGGCACGACTCTTATTCGTGCCGATAGGTACGCGGCTCGAGCGTGTGCTCTTCCAGCGGCGGGGCTGGCGCCACGGTGCCGAGGGACTGCGCGGCCGCATCGCGCTTCGGATACGGCGTGCCGTCCTTGTGCGTATAGCTGTCGGTCGTGCCGTCGTACATCAGGTCGATATCGGGATAAGTGGCGCGGTCAGCGGGAATGTTGGGGCCGACCGCCAGGAACAGCGCATTGCCCCAGCTGCGGTTCACCAGATGGTGGCCGTTCGGCTTGCCCGCCGGGAAGGCCGCGCAGTCGCCCGCGCGCATCAGGGTTTCGCCCTCGTCGGTGACCAGGGTCAGTTCGCCCGACACCACCATCACGAACTCGTCCTCGTGGCTATGCCAGTGGCGCTGCGACGAGGCCGCGCCGGGCTTCAGCTCGACCAGGTTGACGCCGAACTGGGTCAGGCCGCCGGCCTCGCCCAGCGCCTGGCGGCTGCGGCCATTGACGATCTCGGCGAAGGGATCGGGATACTTGGTGCCGGTCAGCACCGGGATAACGCTCAGGTCTAGCCGCGACATACTTGCTCCTTGTGGATTGTTTGGGCCGCGGCTGTGACCGGTAGGTAGCTCCCGTCAGCCGCGCTTCTGCACCAGCGTCAGGATATCGTAACTTGCCACCAGTTCGTCGTTCTGGTTGGTGACCTGCACGTCCCAGGCCACCACGCCCTGGCCACGGCCCTGCTCGTCGGTGCGATTCCGGTCGACCTTGCGCTTGCAGGTGAGGCGCGCGCGGATGGTGTCGCCGATCGCCACCGGCGCAACGAAGCGCAGGTTGTCCAGGCCGTAGTTGGCCAGCACCGGGCCCGGCGCCGGCGACACGAACAAACCGGCCGCGGCCGACAGCACGAAGTAGCCGTGGGCGATGCGCTTGCCGAACTGGGTGTCCTTGGCCGCGATCTCGTCGAAGTGCATGTAGAAGTAGTCGCCCGAGATGCCGCCGAAGTTGACGATGTCCGCCTCGCTCACGGTGCGGCGGTGGGTCAGCAGCGAGTGGCCGATTTCCAGGTCCTCGAACCAGCGGCGGAAAGGATGGATCTCGGACTCTTTCACGGCGCCACCGCGCACATACTCGCCCGTCACGGCCGTGAGCATGGTCGGCGAACCCTGTACCGCCGCGCGCTGCAGGAAGTGCTTGACGGCGCGGATGCCGCCCAGCTCTTCGCCGCCGCCGGCGCGGCCCGGACCGCCGTGCTTCAGCTGCGGGAGCGGCGAGCCGTGGCCGGTGCTGTCGACGGCGGCTTCGCGGTCGAGGATCAGCACGCGGCCGTGCGAGGCGGCTGCGATCGGCACCGCATGCGCGGCGATGGCCGGGTCCTTGGTCGCCAGCGTGGTGACCAGGCTGCCGCGGCCGCGCGCGGCCAGGTCCAGCGCCTCGTCGATGTCGCGGTAGGTCATCATGGTGCTGACCGGCCCAAAAGCTTCGATGTCGTGCACGGCGGCGTTGATGGACGCGTTGCGGCACAGGAGCAGGGTCGGCGAGAAGAAGGCGCCGGACGCAGCACCTTCGCCCACCGGGTTGAAGCCATGGTGGGCGCCGAAGATGACCTCGTTGCCGCGCGCGAGCATCTCGACGCGCTCGCTCACGTCGCGGTGCTGGTCCATGGAAGCCAGCGCACCCATGCGCACGCCTTCCAGCTTCGGATTGCCGACCACGATCTTGGCCAGGCGCTCGCGCAGGCGCTCGCCCAGCGCATCGACGTGCTGCTCGGGGACGATGATGCGTCGGATCGCCGTGCACTTCTGGCCGGCCTTGCCGGTCATCTCGCGCGCGACTTCCTTCACGAAGAGGTCGAACTCGGGGTCGTCCGGCGTCACGTCCGGCGCCAGGATGGCGGCGTTCAGCGAATCGGCTTCGGCAGTGAACGGGACCGATTCCTTGATGAGATTCGCGTTGGCGCGCAGCTTGGCGGCGGTGTCGGCCGAGCCGGTGAAGGTGACGGCATCGAAGCCGGTCAGGCGGTCCAGCAGGTCGCCGGTCGAGCCGATCACGAGCTGCAGCGCACCGTCCGGCAGCAGGCCGGATTCATGCATCATCTTGACGACCGCATGGGTCAGGTAGCTGGTCGCGGTGGCCGGTTTGCCGATGCAAGGCATGGCGGCCAGGAAGCTGGGTGCGAATTTTTCGAGCAGACCCCAGATCGGGAAGTTAAAGGCGTTGATGTGCACCGCCAGGCCGCCCTTCGGAACCAGGATGTGGGTGCCGGCGAAGCCGCCGCGCTTGCCGAGGTTCAGCGCCGGGCCCTCGTGCAGCACGTTCGATGAGGGCAGCTCGCGCGAGCCCATGCTGGCATAGGCGAACAGGGTGCCGATGCCCCCTTCGACGTCGACCCAGCTGTCCGGGCGCGTGGCGCCGGTCAGGTGCGAGATCTCGTACAGCTCTTCCTTGCGCTCCATCAGGTAGAGCGCCAGGGCTTTCAGGCGCTGGGCGCGGGTCTGGAAGTCGAGCTTCATCAGGCCGGGAACGCCCGTCTTGCGGGCGTAGGTGACGGCTTCGTCGAAGTCGATCTTTTCGGCGTGGGTGTGATAGACCAGCTGGCCGTCGAGGGCGCTGTGCAGGGGGGTGGCGGCTTCCTGGCCGATCCAGCGGCCGCCGATCCAGCTTTGCAGGGTGCTTGGTTGGTGCATTTTATGTCTCCAATGTGCAGAGGTCACGCGTGGGCACGGGCGCCCACCCTACGGTTGCCACTGCGGTGGCTTCGTTATTCTTTTGGTACGTGGCCGCCGTTGTTGGAAAAATCGAAGACCGGGCGGTTCGGTTCGATCTCCGTAAAAGCTTCGACTTCGCGCATGGTCTTCATCGAGCGCTCGGTCAGCTGGTGGTACTGGCGGGTGCCGAAGCTCTTCCAGGCGATTTCCTCGGGCTTCAGCTCGCGCATCACGCGCGCCGGCGTGCCCATCACCATGCTGCGCGGCGGGATGATCATCTTCGCCTTCACGAAGCTCATCGCGGCGACGATGGCTTCCTCGCCGACCACGGCGCCATCCATCACCACCGCGTTCATGCCGACCATGGCGTTGCGCCCGACGCGGCAGCCGTGCAGCACGGCGCCGTGGCCGATGTGGCCGTCGACCTCGATGACGGTCTCGCCGTCCTCGAAACCGTGCATCACGCAGGTGTCCTGCACGTTGGCGCCCTCTTCCAGGACCAGGCGGCCGAAGTCGCCGCGCAAGGATGCCAGCGGGCCGATGTAGCAGCGCGGGCCGACGATGACATCGCCGATCAGCACCGCGGTCGGGTGCACGTAGGCCGTGGGGTGCACGACCGGGCGCACGCCGTCGATCTCGTAGACCTTGACCATGCTCAGACCCTTTCGATGATCAGGGCGATGCCCTGGCCGACGCCGATGCACATCGTGCACAGCGCGTAGCGCCCGCCCGTGCGCTGCAGCTGGTAGACGGCATGCGTCACCAGGCGCGCGCCGGATGCGCCCAGCGGGTGGCCGAGGGCGATCGCGCCGCCGTTCGCGTTGATGTGCTCGCCGTCGTCGGGCAGGCCCAGGTCGCGCAGCACGGCCAGGCTCTGCGAGGCAAAGGCCTCGTTCAGCTCGACCACGTCCATCTGGCCGATGGTGAGTCCCGTCTGCGCCAGCACCTTCTTCGTCGCCGGCGACGGACCGAAGCCCATAATGCGCGGCGGCAGGCCGGCGGTGGCCATGCCGATGATGCGGGCGCGCGGGGTCAGGCCGAAGCGCTCGGCGGCGGCGCCGGATGCGATCAGCACGGCGCAGGCGCCGTCGTTCACGCCCGAGGCGTTACCAGCGGTGACGGTGCCGTCCGGCGACACCACGCCCTTGAGTTTCGCCAGCGCTTCGATGCTGGTGTCCGGGCGCGGGTGCTCGTCGGTGTCGAACACGCGCGAGTCGCCCTTCTTGCTGTGGATCGTCACCGGCACGATCTCGTCCTTGAACAGGCCGGCCGCGTTGGCGCGCGCCCAGCGCTGCTGGCTGCGGATCGCGAACGCGTCCTGATCAAGACGGTTGATGTTGAAATCCCTGGCCACGTTCTCGGCCGTTTCCGGCATCGAGTCGATGCCGTACTTCGCCTTCATCAGCGGGTTGACGAAGCGCCAGCCGATGGTGGTGTCCTCGATCTTGGCCGCGCGCGAGAAAGCACTCTCCGCCTTGCCCATCACGAAGGGCGCACGGGTCATGCTCTCGGAGCCGCCGGCGATGACCAGGTTGGCCTGGCCCGACAGGATGGCGCGCGCGCCGATGCCAATGGCGTCCAGGCTGGAGCCGCACAGGCGGTTGATGGTGTTGCCCGGCACCTCGGGCGGCAGCCCTGCCAGCAGGCCCGCCATGTGGCCGACGTTGCGGTTGTCTTCGCCGGCCTGGTTGGCGCAGCCCCAGTACAGGTCGTCGACCATGGTCCAGTCCACGCCCTTGTTGCGGTCGATGAGGGCGGCGATCGGCAATGCCGCCAGGTCGTCGGCGCGCACCGAGGCGAGCGAGCCGCCGTAGCGGCCGAAGGGGGTGCGGATGGCGTCGCAGATGAATGCGTCAAGCATGATTCTCTCCTCGTGTTCTTCAGGTGTTCTTCGGGCGCTTGTCGACCACGCGCCGGGCCTTGCCGGTCATGGTGCGTTCGATGCCCATCGGCGGCATCAGGGTCACTTTCGTGGTCACGCCCACATAGGTCTTGATGCAGTGCTGCAGTTCACGGCACAGCGCATCGACGGTGTCCGGCGGCAGGCCGGCTTCGCGCAGTTCGCCGAACACTTCGAGCGTGTCGAGGTGGCCGTCCTTGGCGACGACCAGCTGGTACTGCGGCGCCAGCGCCGGCATCTTCAGCACGAGCTCCTCGATCTGGCTCGGGAACACGTTCACGCCGCGGATGATCAGCATGTCGTCCGAGCGGCCGGTGATGCGACCCATGCGGCGCATGGAGCGCGAAGTCGGCGGCAGCAAACGGGTCAGGTCGCGCGTGCGGTAGCGGATGATGGGCAGGGCTTCCTTGGACAGCGAAGTGAACACCAGTTCGCCCTCCTCTCCGTCGGGCAGGACTTCGCCGGTGTCGGGGTCGATGATCTCGGGGTAGAAATGGTCTTCCCAGATCACCGGACCGTCCTTGCTCTCGATGCATTCGCTGGCCACGCCCGGGCCCATCACTTCGGACAGGCCGTAGATGTCGACCGCATCGATGCCGGCCTCGGTTTCGATCGTGCGGCGCATCTCGTTGGTCCAGGGCTCGGCGCCGAAGATGCCGACCTTCAGCGAAGACTGCGCCGGGTCCAGTCCCTGGCGCTTGAACTCTTCGACGATGTTGAGCATGTAGGACGGCGTGACCATGATGATCGAGGGCTTGAAGTCGCAGATCAGCTGCACCTGCTTCTCGGTCTGCCCGCCCGACATCGGCACCACCGTGCAGCCCAGGCGCTCGGCGCCGTAGTGCGCGCCCAGGCCGCCCGTGAACAGGCCATAGCCGTAGGCCACGTGCACCATGTCGCCCGGACGGCCGCCCGCCGCGCGGATCGAGCGCGCCACCACGCCGGCCCAGGTGTCGATGTCACGCTGGGTATAACCCACGACGGTCGGACGGCCCGTGGTGCCCGACGAGGCGTGCACGCGCACCACCTGCTCGCGCGGCACGGCGAACAGGCCGAAGGGGTAGTTGTCGCGCAGGGTTTTCTTCTCGGTGAACGGAAACTTCGCCAGGTCGGCGAGGGTTTTCAGGTCCTCGGGATGTACGCCGGCTTCGTCGAAGGCCTGGCGGTAGTGCGGCACGTTCTCGTAGGCGTGCTTCAGGGACCATTTCAGGCGCTCGAGCTGCAGGGCCTGCAGTTCGTCGCGGCTGGCGCGTTCGATCGGTTCCAGCTCGCCTGGCGAGGGAATGCGTTGGACCATCTGTGTCTCCTTCTCAGCTTTTTGTCAATCGGTGATCTCGGCCACCATTCCGCTCACGCGGTGCGACTTGCCGCGGAAGAGCGCAATCGTCTTTCCTTCGGCATTGGTCACGGTGACGTCATAGACGCCGGTCTTACCAAGCAGCGCCTGCTCCACCGCCTCGGCCGTCAACAGGTCGCCTTCGCGGCCCGGGGACAGGTAGTCGATGGTGCAGCCGGCGCCGACCGTGTTGAAATTGTGCGAGTTGCAGGCGAAGGCAAAGGCGCTGTCGGCCAGCATGAAGATGAAGCCGCCGTGGCAGGTCGCATGCCCGTTGAGCATGTCGGCGCGCACGCGCATGCTCATGCGCGCATAGCCGGGCCGGATCGCATCGAGCGTCATGCCCAGCGCCTGGCTGGCCGGATCGCGTTCGTACATCGTCTTGCCGGCCAGTTCGGCCAGTGCCTGCGGGTCGTGCAGTTGATTGCCTTGGTGTTCTCTATGCATGGAATCGGGCTCCGGTCGGGTTGGCGGCCAGCTTGCGGCGCAAGAGCGGCGAAACGCGGTAGCGGTCTTCGCCATAGGTAGCGGCGAGGTTCGCCAGCACCGTCACGACATGCCCGATGCCGACAGCATCAGCCCAGGCCAGCGGCCCGCGCGGGTAGTTCACGCCCTTCTGCATCGCGATGTCGACCGCGATGGCGCTGCACACACCCTGGTTGACTGCGTCCGCCGCCTCGTTCGCCAGCATGGCGACGGTACGCATCACGGCCATGCCGGGCACGTCGTCGATGCGCGAAACGTCGAAGCCGGCGGCCTGGAACATGCCGACCACCGAGTAGTAGGCTTCATCGCTGCACTGGTCGGCGCGCGCCAGCGCGATGCGGGTCGCCTTGGCGTGATCCAGCAGCAAATCGTAGACCACCGTGTTCGGGTGGTTGTTGGCGGCGGCGCGCTCGGTGGCGCTGCGGCCGTCGGTGAGAAAGATCGCCGCGCCGTTGCAGTGGAAGGCCGGGGCTTCGTGCTTCTCGGCGCCGGCCAGCGGTTCGTGATGCGTGACCGTGAAGCCGGCGGCGCTCAGGCGCGCTTCCATCGGGCTCAGGATGCTGTTGGTGATTTCGCGGCGCACGCTGATGCCGACCGTGCTCGGGCGCTCCTGTTGCGGCTCGACCCGGGGCGCCGGTTTCGCGGCATCGTCCCCGTAGCGGTAGAAGCCGCGCCCCGTCTTGCGGCCGAGGAAGCCGGCATTCACCAGCTCCTGCTGCAGGATCGAGGGCGTGTAGCGCTGGTCGCCATAGTAGGCGGCGTGCACCGATTGCGTGACCGAGAAGTTGACGTCGTGGCCGATCAGGTCCATCAGTTCGAAGGGACCCATGCGAAAGCCCCCGCAGTCGCGCAGGATGGCATCCAGGGTTGCCGGATCGGCGGCGCGTTCCAGCAGCAGGCGCAGCGCCTCGGCATAGTAGGGACGCGCGACGCGGTTGACGATGAAGCCGGGCGTCGATTTCGCATGCACCGGGTCCTTGCCCCAGGCCTCGGCGGTGGCATGGACGATGTCGGCCACTTCCCTGCTGGTGGCCAGGCCGCTGATCACCTCGACCAGGGCCATCAGCGGCACCGGATTGAAGAAATGCATGCCGACCAGGCGCTCGGGACGGCGCAGCGGCTTGGCGATCGCCGTGACCGAGATCGACGAGGTATTCGTCGCCAGGATGCAGCGTTCGCCGACGATGCCTTCCAGCTCGGTGAAGAGCTGGCGCTTGGCATCCAGGTTCTCGACGATGGCTTCGACAACGAGGGCGGCATCGGCGACCTGGGCCAGCGAATCGACCTTCTGCAGGCGCTCGCGCGCCAGGTCGGCCTCGGTGGCGCCCATGCGGCCCTTCTCGACCAGCTTGGCGTAGACCTTGCCGATCTCATCGATGGCTTTCGCGGCAGCTTCAGGCCGCGTGTCGAACAGGCGCACCTCATGGCCGCTGGCGGCGGCGATCTGGGCAATGCCGGAGCCCATCGCGCCGCTGCCGATCACGGCCACGACGCTGCCCTTGGCGAGTGCTTCCATGCTCACTCCCCCTTGAACTGGGCCGGGCGCTTGGCGATGAAGGCGGCGACGCCTTCGCGGTAGTCGTGGCTGTAGCCCAGCTCGCGCATCATCTCGCCTTCGAGCTTCAGCTGTTCAGGCAAGGTGTTGGTATAGCTGGCCTGCAGCGCTTTCTTGGTGAAGGCCAGGCCCTTGGTGGGTGCGCTGGCGAAGTGCTCGGCCATGGCCAGGGCTTCGTCCATCAACGCCTCGTCCGGCACGCAGCGCCAGATCAGGCCCCACTCCTCGGCCTTCTCGGCCGTGAGCTTCTCGCCCAGCATGGCCAGGCCCGTCGCGCGGGCGTGGCCGATCAGGCGCGGCAGGTGCCAGGTGCCGCCGGTGTCCGGGATCAGGCCCAGCTTGCAGAAGGCTTCGATGAAGCTGGCGGACTTGGCGGCCAGCACGATGTCGCAGGCCAGGGCCAGGTTGGCGCCGGCGCCGGCGGCCACGCCGTTCACGGCGCAGATGACCGGTATCGGCAGGCTACGCAGCGTCATCACCAGCGGTGCGTAGAATTTTTCGACCGATTCGCCCAGGTCCACGCCAGGCGCGCCCGGCGCCACGGCGCGGTCGGCCAGGTCCTGGCCGGCGCAGAAACCGCGGCCGGCGCCGGTCAGCACCAGCACGCGCACCGATTTGTCGGCCTGGAGTTTATCGAGCGCGTCGCGCACTTCGAGGTGCATGACCTGGGTAAAACTGTTCAGGCGGTCGGGGCGGTTCAGGGTCAGGACGGCGACGCCGTCTTCGATCGTAAAAATGATCGATTCGTAGCTCATGGATGTCTCCTCCAGTTTTTGTTAGGTGACTCGAGAAACCGTAGCGAGCGGAAGGAGTTTTGGCCGAGAAGCGCAGCTGTACGCGTAGTACAGCGAGCATCGCAGGTCAAAAATCCGACGCGCAGTAGGTTTATCGAGCCACCGGTTACTCGTGCTGGTCAAAGTCGACGATGACCTTGTCCGTGATCGGGAAAGCCTGGCAGGACAAGACGAAGCCGCGCGCCACCTCGTAGTCTTCCAGCGCGTAGTTCACGTCCATCTCGACATTGCCCTCGACGACCTTGCAGCGGCAGGTCGAGCAGACGCCCCCCTTGCAGGAGTAGCGCATGTCGATGCCCGCGCGCAGGCCGGCGTCGAGGATCGATTCCTTGTCCTTGTCCATCGTGAAGCTGGCGGCGCTGCCGTCCATGATCACGGTGACCTCGGTCTGGTGCGCGGCGCCCACCTCGATTTTCCTCGGTTTGTGCTCGTGCTTGGGAATGCTGGCGGCAAAGAGCTCGATGCGGATCTTCTCCTTCGCCATGCCCGCTTCCTGCAGCGACCTGGAGACGCCGTGCATCATGTCTTCCGGACCGCAGATGAAGGCGACGTCGATGTCCTTGATGTCGATCCAGTGCTTGAGGAAGGCGCTGCACTTCTCGCCGGTGATGCGGCCGTTGAACAGCTCGATGTCCTGCTGCTCGCGGCTCATCACGTAGACGAGCTTGAGGCGGCCCATGTACATGTCCTTCAGGTCGGTCAGCTCGTCGCGGAAGATGACGGAAGACGAGGCGCGGTTGCCGTAGACCAGGGTGAAGCGGCTCTTTGGCTCGGCCTGCAGCGTCGTTTTGATGATCGACAGGATGGGCGTGATGCCGCTGCCGGCGGCAAAGGCGAGGTAATGGCGTTCGCTATCCGGGTCGAGCGGCACGTTGAAGTGGCCCATCGGCGGCATCACCTCCAGGGTGGCGCCCGGCTGCAGGTGTTCGTTGGCCCAGCTCGAGAACAGGCCGCCCGGGGTGCGCTTGATCGCCACGCGCAGCTGCTCGTCCTGCACCGCCGAGCAGATCGAATAGGAGCGGCGCACGTCCTCGCCGTCGATCATGGCGCGCAGGGTCAGGTGCTGGCCCTGCTGGTAGGCGAAGGTCTGTTTCAGTTCCGGCGGCACGGCGAAGGTGACGGCGACCGCGTCGCGCGTCTCGTGCTTCACCTTGGCGACAGTCAGTGGATAGAATTTGCTCATAGTTTAAGCTTTAATGCGCTTGCTTTAATGGCACTTGAAGTAATCGAAAGGCTCGCGGCAATCCAGGCATTTGTACAAGGCCTTGCACGGGGTCGAGCCGAACTGGCTGGTCAGCTGGGTATGCTTCGAGCCGCAATGCGGGCAGGCGACTTCGGGCTCGACGAAAGCAGACCGTTTGACACCGCCGCGCAGGCCGCTGATGTCGATTGCCTGTTGTACCGGTGGCGCGATGCCGTAGCCCTTCAGGGCGGCCTTGCCGGATTCGCTCATCCAGTCGGTGGTCCAGGCGGGCGACAGCTGGGTCACGATGCGCAGCTTGTCGATGCCGCGCGCATGCAGGGCTTCGCTCACCGCGTCCGAAATGACCTGCATCGCCGGGCAACCCGAGTAGGTCGGTGTGATCGTTACCACGCACTCGTCGCCGTCAAACGCGACGTCGCGTACGATGCCCAGGTCCACCACCGAGATCACCGGGATCTCGGGGTCGGGCACCTCGCCGAGCCAGGTCCAGACCTGCTCGATGCTGACGCCCTGGGCAATCATCACCACTCCGCTCCCGGGTAGGCCCGTTGCAGGAACTGCATCTCGGCCAGGATGTAGCCGAGGTGTTCACTGTGGCGGCCCTGCTTGCCGCCGCGCTGCATCCAGGCGTCGGGGGCAGGCATGGTAAGCGTGGCCTCGGCGAAGATCTCGCCGACGTGCTCGAGGAAAGCGGCGCGCAGGCCCTCGACCGGCGGGGCGATGCCCTGCTCGACCATGGCGTTGTCGATCTCGTCGTAGATGAACACCTCGCCGGTGTACATCCAGAGTTCGTCGGCCGCCGTCTGCATCTTCGCGTGGCTGATGTCGGTGCCGTCGCCCAGGCGCACCACCAGATCTCCGCTGCGGCGCAGGTGATAAGTCACTTCCTTCACCGATTTCTCGGCGATTTCGGCGATGCGGCGGTCGCTGGACTTCAGCAGGCCCTGCATCAGGAAGTAGTGCCAGGTATCGAAGAAGAACTGGCGCATCATCGTGTCGGCATAGCTGCCGTTCGGCTGCTCGACCAGCAGGACGTTGCGGTATTCGTGGGCGTCGCGGTGGAAGGCGAGGCGGTCTTCGTCGCGCCCCTTGCCTTCGAGCTCGCCAGCGTAGGTCAGCCACATGCGCGTTTGACCTAATAAGTCGAGCGCGACGTTGGTCAGGGCCATGTCTTCTTCCAGGGCCGGGCCCTTGCCGCAGAGCTGGGAGAGCTGCTGCGAGAGGATCAGGGCGTTGTCGCCCTGGCGCAGCAGATACTCGATCTTTGCATCCATGGCCGCGCTCACAGGTTTTTCACTTCTTCCGGCATCGGGAAGAAGGTCGGGTGGCGGTAGACCTTGCTGTTGGCCGGCTCGAACAGCGCTTCCTTGTCGGACGGGCTGGAAGCGACGATGTCGGCGGCGCGCACGACCCAGATCGACACGCCTTCGTTGCGGCGGGTGTAGACGTCGCGTGCGTTGTTGATCGCCATCTCGGCGTCAGGGGCGTGCAGGCTGCCGACGTGCTTGTGGGCGAGGCCGTGCTGGCTGCGGATGAAAACTTCCCACAGGGGCCATTCTTTGCTCATGGTTGTCTCCAGTGATGCTGGTGTTTGTTCTGGTGCTGCCCGTTTTGCGGGCGACGTTTTAACGCCGGCGGTGCAAGGAGCCGTGCGTAACGCGTGGGCACGGAGTGCCCACCCTACGGTTAGCCGCCGCAGCTATTTATGCTGCGGCTTTTTTGGCGGCTTTTTTTTCGGCGTGGGCGACCAGGGCGTCGCGGAACCATTCGCCGTCTTCATACGCCTTCACGCGGGTGCGCAGGCGCTCGCGGTTGCAGGGGCCGTTGCCCTTGAGGACGTTGTGGAACTCGCTCCAGTCGATCTCGCCGAAGTCGTAGTGGCCGGTCTCCTCGTTCCATTTCAGGTCGGGGTCGGGGATCGTCAGGCCCAGGTATTCGGCCTGCGGCACGGTCTGGTCGACCATGCGCTGGCGCAGTTCGTCGTTCGAGAACAGCTTGATGCGCCACTTGCTCGACTGCGCGCTGTTCACCGATTCGGCGTCCGACGGGCCGAACATCATCAAGGACGGCCACCACCAGCGGTTCAGGGCATCCTGCGCCATCGCCTTCTGCTCGGGCGTGCCCTTGGCCAGGCTCATCATGATGTCGTAGCCCTGGCGCGCGTGGAAGGACTCTTCCTTGCAGACGCGGATCATGGCGCGTGCATAGGGACCGTAGGAGCAGCGGCAGAGCGGGATCTGGTTGATGATGGCCGAGCCGTCGACCAGCCAGCCGATCGCGCCCATGTCGGCCCAGCTCAGGGTCGGGTAATTGAAGATGCTCGAGTACTTCGCCTTGCCCGAGTGCAGGGCGGCGAGCAGTTCGTCGCGCGAGACGCCCAGGGTTTCTGCGGCGCTGTACAGGTAGAGGCCGTGCCCGGCTTCATCCTGGATCTTGGCCAGCAGAACGGACTTGCGCTTCAGCGTAGGCGCGCGGGTGACCCAGTTGCCTTCCGGCAGTTGGCCGACGATCTCGGAGTGCGCGTGCTGGGAAATCTGGCGGATCAGGGTCTTGCGGTAAGCCTCGGGCATCCAGTCCTTCGGCTCGATCTTGATGCCCTCGTCGATACGGGCCTGGAATGCCTGTTCCTCGGCACTCATGTCATCTTGCGTCTGGACCTTTTTCAGGCCCGTTTCCACCATCTGCGCGTACATGGTCTGTCTCCCATTGCAAACATCGTGAAAGGATAATACGATACAAAAAACGAGATGTACACCGAAATTTTGAATCATATTGAGAAGCAACAGCGACAGGATTCCATGAAGCAAATGACCAGCCACGAGTGGATTGCCCACTGCCTCGCCATCGATCCGCCACGCTCGAAATCCCTGGTCATGACCGTGATGGGGGACGCCATCGCGCCGCACGGCGGCGCGGCCTGGCTGGGCAGCCTGATCGAGCTGCTCGGCCCGCTCGGCGTGACCGACCGCCTGCTGCGCACCAGCGTGTTCCGCCTGGTGCAGGAAGGCTGGCTCACGGCCAGTCGCGAGGGCCGGCGCAGCCGCTACGCCTTCGATCCGAAGTCGCTGCCGCGCTTCCAGCGCGCCGACCGCCGCATCTACGCCCCGCCCGGACTGCACTGGGACGGCCGCTGGACCCTGGTCCTGGCGCCGAACGGCAGCATCGACGGTGAACTGCGCACGGCGGTGAGGAAAGAGTTGCAGTGGGAAGGTTTTGCCATGCTGGGGCCGGGCCTGCTGGCGCATCCGGCGGCCGACGTCGACGGCCTGGCCAACGCCCTGGCGCGCACCGGGGCCGGCGGCAAGGTGTTCGTGTTGACGGCGGCCGAATTGCCGGACGCCGGTTCGCGGCCGCTGCGCGAACTGGTGGACGAAGGCTGGGACCTGACCGCCGTGGCGCAAAGCTACCGCGACTTCATTGCCCGCTTCACCCCGCTCCTCGCCCTGCTGCGCGACGAAGGCGAGGTGGCGCCGCGGGCGGCGTTTGCGATCCGCTCGCTGCTGATCCACGCCTACCGGCGCTTGCAGCTGCACGACCCGCTGCTGCCGGTCGAGCTGCTGCTCGATCCCTGGCCGGGGTCGGATGCCTACGAGGTGGCGCGTGCGGTGTACCTGCTGGTGTATGCGCAGGCCGAGCTGCATATCGATGCGGTGCTGCGGCGCGAGGATGAGGCGGCGCCGGCGGCGGACGAGGCGTTCTATCAGCGCTTTGGCGGGTTGCGCGGCTGATCAGGCGTTCCATACAGCGTGGACACAGGTGTCCACGCTGTATCATCAGTCGCGTCATCCGCGCCCTGAAACCTGATTCCACCCGATTCATGCCGCACGAAACCGGGTATCATCTCGGCTTTACGCCATTCACCCGGGACACACCATGTCTATCAAGATCAGCAGCCAGTTCGACGCTGGCGCCATCGAGGTCGTGAACGCCACGAGCGCGAACGCCATCGACCTGAACATCCGCAAGGATTCGCACGCCGACATCATCCAGTGGTTCTACTTCCGCCTCCAGGGCGCGCAAGGCCAGGCCTGCACCATCCGCTTCCTGAACGCCGGCCAGGCCGCCTATCCGGCCGGCTGGGAAGGCTACCAGGCAATGGCGAGCTACGACCGCGTCAACTGGTTCCGCGTGCCGACTTCCTATGACGGCCAGGTCATGACGATCGAGCACACCCCGGGCATGGACAGCGTCTACTACGCCTACTTCGAGCCCTACTCCTGGGAGCGCCACCTGGAGCTGCTCGACCGCGCCCAGATGAGCGAGCACGTGCGCATGGTCGACCTGGGTTCGACCGTCGACGGCCGCGACCTGAACATGCTGGTCATCGGCGAACCGTCGCCGGAAAAGAAGAAGGTCTGGGTCATCGCGCGCCAGCACCCGGGCGAAACCATGGCCGAGTGGTTCGTCGAAGGCATGCTCGACGCCCTGCTCGACCCGGCCCACCCGTTCGGGCGCCAGCTGCTGAACGAGACCGTGTTCTACGTGGTCCCGAACATGAATCCGGACGGCTCCGTCCGCGGCAACCTGCGCACCAACGCGGCCGGCGCCAACCTGAACCGCGAGTGGCTGAACCCGACCATGGAACGCAGCCCGGAAGTATTCCTGGTCAAGCAGAAGATGCATGAAACCGGCGTCGACCTGTGCCTGGACGTGCACGGCGACGAAGGCCTGCCGTATGTCTTCGTGGCCGGCAGCGAATCCCTGCCGAACTTCACGCTTGAACAGGCCGCGGCGCAGAAGCGCTTCATCGCCGACTTCAAGATCGCCAGCCCGGACTTCCAGGACGTGCACGGCTACGGCGAATCGCCCTACACCGAAGAGACGCTGACCATGGGTTCGCCCCACATCACCCACGCCTTCGGCTGCCTGTCGCTGACCCTGGAACTGCCGTTCAAGGACAACGCCAACGATCCGGACCCGCAGGTCGGCTGGGACGGCGCGCGCAGCGCCCGCCTCGGCGCCGCGGTGCTGCAGCCGGTGCTGCAGTCGGTCCGCGCGATCAAGTAAGCAGTTCATCCGACGATGCCCCGCCTGCCGGGGCATTTTCTTTTCCCTTTTTAAGACCAGCACATCATGTCCGTTTTCGCCGCACCCGTCTTCGACGCCACCGTCATCTATAACGGCCAGGAGCTCTTCAAGGGCCAGGGCGCTGCCCGGGGCTGGGCCGAGAAGGTCGCCAAGGAACTCGAGACCGAGATCACGGTCGAGAAAATCGGCACCGGCTGGGCGCTGCGCGGCCAGGTCGACGGCGTCGACGTTACCTGGGGTATCTACGGCCAGCGCCTGAGCCGTATCGAGGCCGCCTGAACGGCAGATATTGTGGCCGTTAGGCAACGCGTCGCGGGAGCCTGCGTTTGCCGAAGCACTCTATAATGCATTATCGGCAATGCCGGCAGATGCCGGCGGGGCCATCACAACCGGTCGGGATGCGACGGCTCCATGCCGCCAGCGGCGCAGCAGTTGATCCCGCCCCATCCATAGGCCGTTCATGAACACCGCATCCCCCTCGCACGGCGCACTCCCTGGCGCATCCCCGCGCATGTCCACCGGTATCCCCGGCCTCGACGACATCTTGGCGGCGGCCTGACCCCGCAGCGGGTCTACCTGGTCGAGGGCACGCCGGGCACGGGCAAGACCACGCTGGGCCTGCAATTCCTGCTCGACGGCGTGGCGCGCGGCGAGAGCGGCCTGTACATCACCCTGTCGGAGACCGCGGACGAACTGCGCGCCGTCGCTGCCAGCCATGGCTGGTCGCTCGATGCGCTGGCGATCCACGAGCTGGCCGGCGACGAGGCGCTCGACCTCGATTCCCAGCAGTCGGTGTTCCACCCCTCGGAGGTCGAGCTGGGCGAGACCACGCGCAAGGTGATGGACGAGGTCGACGGCCTGAAGCCGGTGCGCGTGGTGTTCGACAGCATGTCCGAGATGCGCCTGCTGGCCCAGAATCCCTTGCGCTACCGGCGCCAGATCCTCGCGCTCAAGCAGTTCTTCGCGGCGCGCGCCTGCACCGTGCTGCTGCTCGACGATAAATCCAGCGCCTCGGACCAGCACCTGCACAGCATCGCCCACGGCGTCATCAGCCTGAAGCAGATCGCCAAGGAATTCGGCAAGGAGCGGCGCCGCGTGAACATCGTCAAGATGCGCGGCATCCGCTTCCGCGGCGGCTTCCACGACTACAACCTGGACACCGGCGGCATCGTCATCTACCCGCGCCTGGTGGCGGCCGAGCACATTCGCGACTTCGCGCCGGCCGTCAGCTCCAGCGGCGCGGTCGGCTTCGACCGCCTGCTGGGCGGCGGCCTGGTGCGCGGCACGAATACCCTGATGGTGGGGCCATCGGGCATCGGCAAGACCACCCTCTCGGTGCGCTGCCTGCTGGCGGCGCTCGAGCGCGGCGAAAAGGCATCCTTCTACCTGTTCGACGAGGGCCTGGGTACCTTCTTCGCGCGCAGCGCGGCGCTCGGCATGAACCTGCGCCCCTACGTCGACAATGGCCAGCTGCGCATCTCCCACATCGACCCGGCCGAACTCTCGCCCGGTGAATTCGCCCAGATGCTGCGCGACGCAGTCGAGCTGCACGGCGTGCGCTTCATCGTCATCGACAGCCTGAACGCCTACCTGCAGGCGATGCCGGGCGAGCAGTACCTGACGCTGCAGATGCACGAGCTGCTGTCCTACCTGAACCAGCAGGGCGTGACCACGGTGCTGGTGCTGGGCCAGCATGGCCTGATCGGCGAAGTGCGCAGCGACGTCGACCTGAGCTACCTGTCCGACACCACCGTGCTGATGCGCTTCTTCGAATCGGACGGGCGCCTGCGCCGCGCGCTCACCGTCATCAAGAGCCGCACCGCGACCCACGCGCTCACCATCCACGAACTGCAGCTCGGGGCCGACGGCATCCGCATCGGCGAGCCGCTCGAGGGTTTCGAGGGCGTGTTGACCGGCCTGCCGACCTATCGCGGCAAGACGCCGATGATGGCGACCGATTCCGATGCCGTCCGCTAGCATTGTCGACGAACGCGTCCTGATTTTCGCGCCGCGCGGGCGCGACGCCGAAGTCATGTGCTCGGTCCTCGCTGCCGACGGTTTCGGTTGCGACACCGCGGCCGGCTTCGAGGCCTTCGTCGAACGCATCGAGGCCGGTGCCGGCGCGGCCATCATCGCCGAGGAAGCGCTGGCCGGCGTCGACCTCGCCCGCCTGCGCGCCTGGCTCGGGCAGCAGCCGCCCTGGTCGGACTTCCCCTTCGTGGTCCTGCTGGGCAAGGCCATCGGCCCGGCGCCGGAGGGCGCGCGCGCCCGCATCCACGAACTCGGCAACGTGATCCTGCTCGAGCGCCCGATCAATACCCAGACCCTGCGCAGCGCCGTCGCTTCGGCCCTGCGTGCGCGGCGCCGCCAGTACCAGGCGCGCGACGTGCTGGCCGACCGCGAGCGCACCGCCGCCAGCCTGCTGCAAAGCCAGCAGGCCCTGGTCAACCTGAACGAAACGCTGGAAGTGCGCATCGAGGAGCGCACGCGCGCCCTGGCCCAGGCCAACGACCGGTTGATGAACGAGGTGATCGAGCGCGAGCGCGTCCAGCAGGCGATGGTCCAGTTCCAGAAGATGGAAGCGATCGGCCGCCTCACCGGCGGCATCGCCCACGACTTCAACAACCTGCTCAACGTGGTCCAGGGCAGCATGGACCTGATCCTGCTGACCTCGAAGGACGAGGCGGCGAAGCAGCGCGCCGACATCACGCGCCGCGCCTGCCAGCGCGGCGGCAAGCTCACCAGCCAGCTGCTGGCCTTCTCGCGCAACCAGAGCCTGGACCTGCGCCGGCTCGACGTCGGCGCCCTGTTCGAAGGCGTGCGCGAGCTGGTCGCCACCTCGCTCGGTTCAAGCATCCGCCTGCATTTCGAGGTCGAAGCGCCCGGTACGAGCGTGATGGCCGATACCAATCAGATGGAGATGGCGCTCCTGAACCTGGCGATCAACGCGCGCGACGCGATGCCGGGTGGCGGCGAGCTGCGCTTTTCGGCGGGACCGGCCACGCCGCCCGCGGGCCTGCTGCCGGAAGGCGACTATGTGCGCATCGCCGTGACCGACGGCGGCGAAGGCATGCCGCCCGAGATCGCGGCGCGTGTCTTCGAGCCCTTCTTCACGACCAAGGGCGTGGGCAAGGGAACGGGGCTGGGGCTGAGCCAGGTCTACGGCATGGCGCAGCAGTCGGGCGGCGCGGCGCGCATCCTGAGCGAGGCCGGCGTCAGCACGACGGTCGAGATCTGGCTGCGCGCGGCCGGAGGGAAAGACGACGCGGCAGCGGCGCCCGCAACGATGTTGCCGCCGCCACGCCGCAGCGGCCATATCCTGGTGGTCGAGGACGATGATTTCGTGCGCCAGTCGATGGTGGAATCGCTCGAGGCGCTCGGCCACACGGTGGCGCAGGCGGCGGACGGCGAGGCGGGCCTGCGCGAACTGCAGCGGGCGCGCCCCGACCTGATCATCACCGACTACCTGATGCCGGGCATTACTGGCGCCGAGCTGGTGCAGCGGGCGCGGCGCAGCTTTCCGGAGGTGCCGATGATGATCGCCACCGGCTATGCCGACATGCGCGCCATCGAAGAGGTGATTGCGGAAGACATGGTGCTGCGCAAGCCCTTCCAGCTGGCCGAACTGGCGGCGAGCGTGGAGCGGGCGCTGGGAAAAAATGGGAAAGCGGCCGGCGGGGCGACCAGGGGCTAGCCGGCTTCAGTTCCCGGCTTCAGGCGCGATGCACGCCCCGGTCAGAGCTGCACGCCGAGGTGCTGCTTCACCCAGGCGCGGGCATCGTCGACGGTATCGAAGTGCACGGTGGCGATCACCGTCTTGTCGTGCGCCAGGCAGCTGGCGTAGACGCGCTTCTCGTCGGCAGAGCTGAGCAGGTCGGACTGGGGCGAGAGCTCGACGCACGCCACCAGGTCCAGGTTCAGCAGCTGGGCTTTCTTGGGATTGTTTTCCTTGTCGATGCGGATGAATTTGCTCATGGCTTTCCTTGTTGAGTGAATCAGTTACCCGCCACGACCATCTTCTCGATCAGGATCGACCCGGTCGATTTATTGCCACGTTGCAGCACGTCGTTGCCGACGCCGACGATCTGCTGGAACATTTCGCGCATGTTGCCGGCAATCGTGATTTCCTCGACCGGATACTGGATGACGCCGTTCTCGACCCAGTAGCCCGAGGCGCCGCGCGAATAGTCGCCGGTGACGTAGTTCACGCCCTGGCCCATCAGCTCCGTCACCAGCAGGCCCGTGCCCATCTTGCGCAGCATGCCTTCGAAGGTGTCGGCCAGCTTCGTTTCATCGGACGTGATGGTGAGATTGTGCGAGCCGCCGGCGTTGCCGGTGGTTTGCATGCCCAGCTTGCGCGCCGAGTACGAAGACAGGAAGTAGCCCTGCAGCACGCCGTCCTTGACGACCTTGCGGCGCACCGTGCGCACACCCTCTTCGTCAAAAGGCGAGGAGCCGACTTCGCCGATCAGGTGCGGGTCTTCGACGATCTGGATGTGGTCCGGGAAGACCGGTTTGCCCAGGGTGTCGAGCAGGAAGGACGACTTGCGGTAGAGCGAGCCGCCCGAGACCGCCTGGACAAACGCGCCGAGCAGGCCGGCGGCCAGCGGCGCCTCGAACAGCACCGGGCAGGTGCGGGTGTCGAGCTTGCGCGCGTTCAGGCGCGCCAGGGCGCGCTCGGCGGCATAGCGGCCGACCGCTTCGGGTTTCGCCAGCTTTTTGGGATCGCGCGCCGAGGTGTACCAGTCGTCGCGTTGCATCTTGTTGCCCTTGCCGGCGATCGGCGCCACCGACATCGTGTGGCGCGAGAACGGGTAGCCGCCGATGAAGCCGCGGGTGTTGGCCGCAACAAAATGCGACTGCTGCACGTAGACGCTGGCGCCTTCGCTGTTGGTGATGCGCGGGTCGACCTCGAAGGCCGCATTCTCGCAGCGCTGGGCCAGTTCGACCGCTTCTTCGGTCGAGATCTGCCACGGGTAGCACAGGCGCAAATCACGCGGGTTCATCTCGAGCATGTCGGCGTCGGGCAGGCCGGCGCAGTCGTCCTCGGCGGTGAAACGGGCGATGTTCCAGGCCGCTTCCACGGTCGCCTTCAGCGAGGCTTCGGAAAAGTCCGAGGTGCTGGCGTTGCCGCGGCGCTGGCCGCTGTAGACCGTGACGCCGATGCCCTTGTCCCGGTTCTGTTCGATGGTCTCGATCTTGCCCCGACGTACAGACACCGACAACCCGCTACCCTCGCTGATCTCCACCGAGGCATCGGTGGCGCCCTGTTCGCGGGCAAAAGCGAGCACATTGCGCGCCAGCTCCTTCAACTGGTCCTGGGTGTGGGTAAAAACGGAGTCGTTCATGTCGTGTTTTTCGTAGCGAGCCCTAAAACAGTTATCATAGCAGCCGTTTACTGTTTTCACTGATCGGCCCAGCGCCAATCGGATCATCCATATCATGCCTAATGCAAATCGCGGTTCGGTGGGCTTCCAGTCCAACGAGTTCGAGCAAGAATACGAACGTCCCTCCAAGTCTGAACTCAAGCGCCAGATGGAAGAGTTACAGAAGCTGGGCGCCCAACTCGTTGCCGAGCCGCGCGACCGCGTCAAGCGCGTGCCGATGCCGGACGAGGTGAAGGACGCCATCCTGATGTGCCAGACCATCACCAACCACGAGGGCCGCCGGCGCCAGCTGCAGTACGTCGGCAAGATGATGCGCACCCTCTCGGACGAGGAAGTGGCCGTCATCCAGCGCACCATCGACAGCTGGAAAGGCGCCTCGAAGGCCGAGACGGCCGCCCTGCACGCCCTGGAGCGCCGCCGCGAGAAGCTGCTCACCGACGACAAGGCCCTGACCGAGCTGCTCTCCGAGCACCCGGAACTGGACGTGCAGCAGCTGCGCACCCTGATCCGCAACGCGCGCAAGGAACAGGCCGAGAACAAGCCGCCGAAGGCCTACCGCGAACTGTTCCAGATCCTGAAGGAGCTGGGCAAGCAGGGCAAGAAGGCCGGCGACGACGAGGAATCCGATGACGACGAGCCCGCAGACGAGTAAGCCGGAAGAGCTGGTGATCGGCCTGGTGTCGGTCTCGGACCGCGCCAGCGGCGGCGTCTACGAGGACAAGGGCATCCCGGCCCTGCAGGACTGGCTGGCATCCGCCATCACCACCCCTTACCGGATCGAGTCGCGCCTGATCCCCGACGAGCGCGCGCAGATCGAGCAGACCCTGGTCGATCTGGTCGACGCGCAGCGCTGCCACCTGGTGCTCACCACCGGCGGTACCGGTCCCGCACGGCGCGACGTCACGCCCGAGGCGACGCTGGCCATCGGCACCAAGGAAATGCCCGGTTTCGGCGAACAGATGCGCCAGATCAGCCTGCAGTTCGTGCCGACCGCGATCCTGTCGCGCCAGGTCGCCGTGATCCGCGAAACCGCGGACCACGCCGCCCTGGTCATGAACCTGCCCGGCCAGCCGAAGGCGATCAAGGAAACCCTGGAAGGCCTGAAGGACGCGGACGGCAAGACGCTCGTTGGCGGCATCTTCGCCGCCGTCCCCTACTGCATCGACCTGATCGGCGGGCCGTACATGGAAACCGATCCGGCCGTCACCAAGGCCTGGCGTCCGAAGAACGCCCAGCGCCCCGCTACCGCCCAACCCCAGGACAAGGCATGAACGAACTTCTGCAAAACATCGAAATCGAAACCGCGCCGAATCCCACCGTCGCGATCATCTGGCTGCACGGCCTGGGCGCCGACGGCAACGACTTCGTGCCGCTGGTGCGCGAACTCGATTTGCAGGGCCTGCCCGGCATCCGCTTCGTGTTCCCGCATGCGAAGACGATTCCCGTCACCATCAACGGCGGCTACATCATGCGCGCCTGGTACGACATCACCGGCGCCGAACTGACCCGCCGCGAGGACGAGGTGGGCCTGCGCAACTCGCAGCGCGACGTCGAGGCCCTGATCGCGCGCGAAAAGGCACGCGGCATCCCGGCCTCGAAGATCATCCTGGCCGGCTTCTCGCAAGGCTGCGCGATGACGCTGCAGACCGGCCTGCGCCACCCGGAAAAGCTGGCCGGCATGCTCTGCCTGTCGGGCTACCTGCCGCTGCACACCCACGTGGCGCACGAGCGCACCGAGGAAAGCATCGACACCCCGATCTTCATGGCCCACGGCCGCCAGGATCACGTGGTGCCTTTCCTGCGCGCCGAACAGTCGCGCGACGTGTTGAAAGGCCTGGGCTACCAGGTCGAGTGGCACGAGTACCAGATGCAGCATTCGCTGTGTTTCGAGGAAGTCCAGGACATCTCGGCCTGGCTCAGGAAAGTACTGGCTTAAGCCTCACACCCACGGGAGCCGCGGCTCCCGTTTCATTTTGGAGGTCCAACATGGCCAAGAAAGAACAGCTCGACGAAGAAACGATGGCGCTGATTAACTGGTGCATCGAGGTCGAGAAACACCTGGTGGCCGGCGGCGCCACCCAGCAGCAGGCGCAGGACCACATCGAGGAGCAGGTCGAGTGGTTCACGGACCTGTTCTACGACGGTTTGACGCCGGAAGAGGCGGCGAAGGAAGCGCTGGCCTGAGGCGCGTCAGCCGCGCCGTATGCGTTGTGCATGTCGGAAATTTTAACAATCAGATATCTACTGTTGGTATCAATACCTTCAAGCATTTGATTCTCGATGCTTTTTTCTGACTGGTATGGGGATTGCTTTGTGCGATGCGGGCACATTCAATAACCATACTAGGGAGAAATTATGTGAGGAAATTGATCGCAGGAGTTGCCACTGCCCTGCTCTGCTCCACCGCCTCGGCCGGCCTGGTGCAATACACGCTGTCGGACGTCCGTTTCAGCGACGGCGGCACGCTCGAAGGCTTCTTCGTGCAGGACACCGAGGACAATTCCATTGTCTACTACTGGCTGGGCGCCGAAGGCGGCCGCAATCCGAGCGCATGGTTCCAGCCGACCGACTACATGGACTATATCACCAAGGCGCAGGTGAACTTCTACTGGGGCGGCCCGACCAGCTTCCGCCTGGAGCAGGACAAGACCGATGCCTGGATCGGCATGCTGCACCTGGGCTTCCGCTACGGCGAGGAAGGGGGCATCGCCGCCTACGGCTCGCTGCGCACCGTTCCGGTGGACTATGCCGAGGACTGGTGGGAGATCAAGCCGACCTACCGCAGCATCATCGGCGGCACCGCCATTGCCGGCGAACTCGATCCCGAACTCGCCGCCCTGCTGGCGAACGGCCCGGTCGACGGCATGGTCCACATTGTCCCGACCCGCATGCCCGAGCCGGGCAGCCTCGCCCTGCTGGGCATTGGCGCGGCCTTCGGCGCGACCCGCCTGCGCCGCCGCAACCAGACGGCGTAATTCCCACCTAGTCCGGCAGCCGCGCAGCGCTCGAGACCGGCACCTCGGTCTGCGCGGTATTCATTACCATCGCCAGGAAGGTGTAGTAACCGTTCAGTCCCATCAAATCGACCACGCCCTGCTCGCCGAACAGCGCCAGCGCGTCGGCATAGGTGCGGTCCGAGACCTGCTTGTTCTGGTGCAGCTCGATGCAGAAGTCGTGCACCACCGATTCGTCCACCAGCATGTTCTCCGGCCGGCGTCGCTGGGCAATCGCATTGATCACGGCCGGCGGGATGCCGACCTGGGCGGCGATCGGCGCGTGGATCGCCCACTCGACCTGCTGGTTCCACTGGCGCGCCGTGACCAGGATCGCCAGTTCCGACAGGCGGATCCCGATGGCGCTGCGGTAGCGCAGGTACTCGCCCATGCGCTGGGCGTTCTCCAGCAGTTCCGGACTGCGCAAAAGCGGCACGAAGGGGCCGTAGAGTGCGCCGCGCGGGCCCGCGATCACGGCCTGCGCGGCGCGGCGCTGGGCTTCGGTCAGCTGGTCGGGCGGAATCGGGCGGAGTCGGTCGCTCATGGTCGCGTGGCAAACATGTCTAGGTGGAAAAATATTCGCACAGCTTACGGCAAAGATCAAAGGAATCCGCCCCCTTCGCGCTTATTGTCAAACGTCAATCTTTCCTCGAAGGGGGCAGCCATGAGTCATATCATCCATCGCAGCCTGCGCCAGACACCGCCGGTGGCGGTCGGCGCCAGTGGCGTGACCATCCGCGACAGCAGCGGCAGAATCTATATCGACGCCAGCGGGGGCGCGGCCGTGTCCTCGCTCGGGCACGGCCATCCGCACGTGATCGCGGCGCTGCACCGCCAGATCGACCAGTGCGCCTACGCGCATACCGCCTTCTTTACCACCGAGGCCGCCGAGGAGCTGGCGGCGAAGCTGGTGGCGCAGGCGCCGGCCGGGATCACTTCGGTCTACCTCGTCTCGGGCGGTTCGGAAGCGATGGAAACCGCGCTGAAGCTGGCGCGCCAGTACTTCGTCGAGGGTGGCGAAGACGAACGCAGCCTGTTCATCGCGCGTCGCCAGAGCTATCACGGCAACACGCTGGGGGCGCTGGCGGTCGGCGGCAACGAGTGGCGCCGCAAGCCCTTCGCGCCGCTCCTGATGGAGGTGCCGCGCGTGGCGCCCTGCTACGAATACCGCGACCGCGCCGAGCGCCAGTCGGTCGACGAGTACACCGCCAGCCTGCTCGACGAACTGGAGACCGCGATCATGAAGGCCGGGCCGGAGAAGGTGATCGCCTTCGTCGCCGAACCGGTGGTCGGCGCCACCGGCGGCGCGATCCCGCCCACGCCAGGCTACTTCAAGGGCGTGCGCGAGATCTGCGACCGCCACGGTATCCTGTTCATCGCCGACGAGGTGATGTGCGGGATGGGCCGCACCGGCACCATGTTCGCGATCGAGCAGGATGGGGTGGCGCCGGACATCATCGCCGTGGCCAAGGGCCTGGGCGCCGGCTACCAGCCGATCGGCGCGGTACTGGCCCAGGGCGCGATTGTCGAGCGCCTGCGCCAGGGCAGCGGCAGCTTCCTGCACGGGCACACCTACATCGGCCACCCCGTGGCCGCCGCCGCGGCGCTGGCGGTGCAGGAAGTGATCGAGCGCGACGGCCTGCTGCAGCAGGTGCAGCGGCGCGGCGCCACGCTCAGGCGCATGCTGGGCGACGTCTTCGGCCAGCACGAGCACGTGGGCGATATCCGCGGGCGCGGGCTGTTCGTGGGGATCGAGCTGGTGCGCGACCGCGCGACCAAGGAGCCGTTCGCGCCGCAGCGCCGGCTGCATGCGGCGATCAAGACCGAGGCGATGGCGCGCGGGCTGATGGTGTACCCGATGGGCGGCACCATCGACGGCCAGCGCGGCGACCACATCCTGCTGGCGCCGCCCTTCATCGTCAGCGCGTCGGATCTGTCGGAGATCGTGGCGCGGCTGGCCGAGGCGGTGGATGCGGCGTTGGTGGCGTAATCCGGGGTCGTAGGGTGGGCACCCCGTGCCCACGCGGAAGCATGCACTGCGGCTGCGCCATTCGAGACGGATCACATGAGCATCCGCCAACGCTTGCACGAGCGTATCGTTAGCTCGACGTTTCGCGTGGGCACGGAGTGCCCACCCTACGGTCGATGCCGCGAGCCGCAACAGGCGCTATGCCAGCGCCTGCCTTACTTCGGAAACGCCACCACTTCCGCCTGCTGCTCGCCCAGGCCCGCAATCCCCAGGCGCAGCTTGTCGCCCTTCTTGAGGAAGCGCTGCGGCTTGCGGCCCATGCCCACGCCCGGCGGGGTGCCGGTGGTGATGATGTCGCCGGGTTCGAGCGTCATGAAGCGCGACACGTAGCTGACGATCTGCGCCACCGTGAACACCATGTTCGAGGTGTTCCCGGTCTGCATGCGCTTGCCGTTCAGTTCCAGGTAGAGGTCCAGGTCCTGCACGTCGAAGATCTCGTCGCGCGTGACCAGGAAGGGGCCGACCGGGCCGAAGGTGTCGCAGCCCTTGCCCTTGTCCCACTGCGAGCCCATCTCGAACTGGTAGGCGCGCTCGGAGACGTCGTTCACCACGCAGTAGCCGGCCACGAACTTCAGCGCGTCCTCTTCGCTCACGTACTGCGCGCGGGCGCCGATCACCACGCCCAGCTCGACTTCCCAGTCGGTCTTCTTCGAGCCTTTCGGCAGCTGGATCGGGTCGTCCGGACCGTTCAGGCAGCTGGTCGCCTTGGTGAAGAAAATCGGTTCGGTCGGCACCGGCGCACCGGTTTCCGCCGCGTGGTCGGCGTAGTTCATGCCGATGCCGATGAACTTGCCGACGCCGGCCACCGGCACGCCGAGGCGCGGGTTGCCGCGTACCAGGGGCAGGGTCTTCCAGTCGACCTTGGCCAGCTTGCGCAGCGCCTTGTCGCCCAGGACGGAGGCATCGATATCGGCAATCACGCCGGACAGGTCGCGCAGGCGCCCTTCTTCGTCGAACAGGCCCGGCTTTTCCTTGCCCGGGCGGCCATAGCGCACCAATCTCATATTCACTCTCCTGTGGTTCGTGCGCGCGCCACCTCGGCGCGCCAAAGCGGCGCATGATACCTGAGTTATTTCTTGAGGGTCAGCAGGTAGGCACTCATGTCCAGCGCATCGCGCTCGCTCACGCCCATCGCAGGCATCGCGGTGCCGGGGTCGATCGCCTGCGGGTCGCGGATCCAGCGCACCAGGTTGGCCTGGTTGTTGGGCAGCTTGCCGCCGATGTACTGGCGGTCGCCCAGGTCCGCGAGCGAACGCCCGACGTGGACGTCGGAGCCGGTTACACCGGGAATGATATGGCAGGCGCGGCAGGCATGCTGGGCAAGGGCGATGCGCCCGCGCGCGGGGTTGCCCTGGACACCGGCCGGGGCCGATTCGCCGCGGCTGCAGCCGGTCAGCAGCGCTGCCAGCACCAGCGGCACCAGCGGCGCGCAGGAGAGCAAAGGACGGCTCATTGCGCGGCCTCCGTCGGCGGCGCCGCTGCCGTGGCTTGCGCATAGTCGCGCGCCGACATGCGCGGCAATGCCTGCACGAAGGCGACCACGGACCACAGCTCATCCTCGTTCATGTGAAATTCCCAGGCCGGCATGCCGCTCATCTTGATGCCATGGCGGGTGATCCAGTACAGCTCCTGCGGTTTCCAGCGCCTGCTGGCGTCGACCAGGGGGCCGGGCAGCGGCTGCATGCTCTGCCCGATCGGCCCCTGGGCGAATCCCGGACCGCCGTGGCATTGCGCGCAGTTGTCGCGGTACAGGGCCGCACCAAGCGCCAGCTGGCGGGCATCGCCCAGCTTCGGCACCGCGATCTCGCGCGCGTGCCGCCGTACCGAATAGTGCATGCCCGATTCGAGCAGGGTGTAGACCGGCTGCAGGTGCAGGGAAGTGGCGCTGATGTCGTACCAGCCCGCACGCAGCACGATCGCCCCGCCGGCCGCGCCCGCGAGCCCGGCCACGACCAGGGTCGCGGCGATGGTTTTCAGGATCAGGCGCTGGCGGTTAGAGGGCATCGGTTCCGTGGTCGGGGTCGCACACTGTTGAAAATTGAATATTGCCTTTCTTGTATTATAAAGAGAGACCAGTTTTCCGTCGGATTGAACCGTGCGCATGTATTTACCTCGACTTTTCCTGCCCTTGCGTCCCTGCGCTGCACTGCTGTGCGCGCTGGTGCTGGCCGGTTGCGGCAAGGCCGAGGAGCAGGTGCCGAGGGTGTCCGGAGGCGACCCGAAGCAGGGCCAGCGCCTGATGGCGCAGTACCAGTGCGCGGCCTGCCACGAGATACCCGAGGTGCCGGGCGCACACGGCAATGCCGGTCCTCCACTGGAGGGTTTCGGGCGCCGCAGCTATATCGCCGGCGGCATCCCGAACCTGCCGGACGAGCTGATACGCTGGCTCGACAACCCCCAGGCCGTGAAGCCCGGCAGCCCGATGCCGGACCTGGGCGTGTCGTCCGCCGAAGCGCGCCACATGGCCGCCTACCTGTACACGCTGCAATGAGTACGCCGCTGCAATCGGTCCTGCACCCGGCCGGTCCCGACGCGGGCATCATTGCGCAGTTTTCCTGGGTGCTGTTCATCGGCGGCGCCGTCATTTTCGTCGCGGTGATGGCGCTGATGGTCCTGAGCCTGCGCCGCAGCGCACGCCCGGTCACGCCGCGCTGGTGGATCTTCGGCGCCGGCTTCGCCTTTCCGGTCGTGGTGCTCAGCACCCTGCTGATCTGGAGCACCTGGCGCAGCGCCGAACTGACGCCGCAGACCTCGAAAGGCGCATTGACGATCGGCGTCACCGCCAAGATGTGGTGGTGGGAAGTGCGCTACCACGACCCGGCGAGCGGGCGCGACATCATCAGCGCCAACGAGATCCGTATCCCGGTCGGGCGCCCGGTCTACCTGGGCCTGTCCTCGACCGACGTGATCCACAGCCTGTGGGTGCCGGCCCTGAACGGCAAGATGGACACCGTTCCGGGCCGCGTCACCGGACTGACCCTGCGCGCGGACAAGCCGGGCGTCTACCGCGGCCAGTGCGCCGAGTACTGCGGCGAGCAGCACGCGCGCATGGCGCTGCACGTGGTGGCGATGGAACCGGCCGAGTTCGAACGCTGGCTGGCGCGCGAGGCCCAGCCGGCCGTACCGCCGGATAGCGCGCTGGTCGAGCGCGGGCGCACCGCCTTCCTCGAACAGCGCTGCCAGGCCTGCCACACGATCCGCGGCGTGGCGGGCAATGCGCGACTCGGCCCCGACCTGACCCACGTCGGCAGCCGCCTGCACATCGCCGCCGGCACCCTGCGCAACCATCGCGGCACGCTGGCCGGCTGGGTCGCCGACCCGCAGGCGATCAAGCCCGGCGCGCGCATGCCCGCCGCCGCCGACCTCGACGGCGAGACCCTGCATGCCCTCGCCGCCTACCTGGAACAGCTGAAATGACCGACACCGCAGCGCCCCCGTCCAGCGCATTGCCCAGCTCATTGCCCCGTCCGGCCGAGGAATTCCCGCGGCTGGAAAAGGCCTGGGTCACGCCCAAGGGCTGGCGCTTCATCACCACCGTCAACAACACCAACATCGGCCTGCTCTACATCGGCACCGCCCTGCTGTTCTTCCTGCTCGCCGGGGTGCTGGGCCTCCTGATGCGCACCCAGCTCGCAGTGCCCGACAACGATCTGCTTTCGCCGTCGACCTACAACCAGGTCTTCACCATGCACGGCAGCGTGATGATGTTCCTGTTCGCGATCCCGATCGTCGAGGCGCTGGCCGTCTACCTGCTGCCCAACATGCTGGGCGCGCGCGACCTGCCGTTTCCCCGCCTGTCCGCCTACGCCTACTGGGCCTATGCGATCGGCGGCCTGGCCTTCTTCTGCACCCTGTTCGTCGGCCTGGCGCCGGACGGCGGCTGGTTCATGTACCCGCCCCTCACCGGCAAGCAGTATTCGCCCGGCCTGAATGCCGACTTCTGGCTGCTCGGGATCGGCTTCATCGAGATCTCGGCGATCGCCGGCGCGATCGAACTGATCGTCGGCATCCTGTTCACCCGCGCGCCGGGCATGTCGCTGTCGCGCATGCCGGTGTATGCCTGGGCGATGCTGGTGGTGGGCATCATGATCGTGTTCGCCTTCCCGGCCGTGATCGCCGGCACCGCCCTGCTGGAAATGGAGCGCGCCTTCGACTGGCCCTTCTTCAACGCCGAGCGCGGCGGCGACCCGATCCTCTGGCAGCACCTGTTCTGGTTCTTCGGCCACCCCGAGGTCTACATCATCTTCCTGCCTGCGGCCGGCATGGTCTCGACCATGATCCCGACCATCGCCGGCAGCCCGCTGGTGGGCCGGCGCGCCATCATCGTCGCGCTGGTGGCGGTCTGCTTCTTCAGTTTTGCCCTGTGGGCCCACCACATGTTCACGGCGGGCCTCGGCATCATGACGATGAGCTTCGTGTCGGCGGCCAGCATGGCGGTCGCGGTGCCGACCGCGATCCAGGTCTTCGCCTGGATCGCCACGCTCTGGCGCGGCAAGGTGACCATGACGGCGCCGGCGCTGTTCCTGGGCGGTTTCATGTTCATCTTCGTGCTGGGCGGCCTGACCGGCGTGATGGTAGCCCTGCTGCCTTTCGACTGGCAGGTGCACGACACCTATTTCATCGTCGCCCACTTCCATTACGTGCTGATCGGCGGCATGGTGTTCCCGGTGTTCGCCGGCATGTATTACTGGATCCCGCTGATCAAGGGCCAGCAGATGTCCGAGCGCGTGGCACGCTGGGCCTTCTGGCTGATGTTCGGTGGCTTCAATCTCGCCTTCTTCCCGATGCACATCACCGGCCTGTTCGGCATGCCGCGCCGGGTCTACACCTATCCCGCCGAGATGGAATGGGGCGCCCTGAACATGGTCTCCACGGCCGGCGCCTTCGTCTTCGCGGCCGGGGTGCTGGTGTTCTTCCTTGACCTGGTGCGCACCCAGCGCCGTCCCTCGCGCCCGCCGGGCAATCCCTGGAACGCCTCGACGCTCGAATGGCTGCCCTCGGACGACTACGCGACGCGCAGCATCCCGCGGGTCCATTCGGCCGATCCGCTGTGGGACCAGCCGACGCTGGCCAGGGAAGTCGAGGCCGGCCAGCACTACCTGCCGGGCACCGTCAGCGGCCTGCGCGAGACCATCGCCACCAGCCCGATTGCCGGGCGCCCGACCTATCTGATGATCCTGCCCGGCGACGGCTGGCTGCCGGTGATCGCCGCCGCCGGCACCGCCGGCTTCTTCCTGCTCATGACCGTGAAGCTGATGTGGCTGGCCTGGGCCTGCGGCATCACGGCGGTCGGCGCGACGATTGCCTGGCTGTGGGAATCGGACCGCAAGCCGCCGATCACCGAAGCACGCGTCGCGGACGACCTGGTCCTGCCGGTGGGCGCCAAGGGCGTGCGCTCGCACTCGTGGTGGGCGACCGTCATCATGCTGGTGGTCGACGCCATCATCTTCGCCTCGCTGGCTTTTGCCTACATCCACATCTCGATGCGCCTGGTGGTGTGCCCGCCGCCCACGGCCGGGCTGCCCGATCCGCTCTGGCAGATGCTGTCCGGCGGCCTGCTGCTCGCCGGGTCGGCGCTGATGTTCTGGGCCACGCGCTCGCTCGGCAAGCGGCGCCTGCCCTGGCTGGCGCTGGCGGCCCTCGCCTGCGTGGTGGCGAGCTTCCTGGCAGACTTCCACGGTTATCAACTCGCCGGCCTGGCGCCGCGCCGGCTGGCCTGGAGCGCGACCATCGCGGCGATGCTGACCTACCAGGGCCTGCACGCGGTGCTGCTGGCGATCGTCGGCCTGTATCTCGCCGCGCGCGGCTGGAGCGGACGCCTCACGGCCAATAGCCGCGCCACCCTGGACAACTCGGCGCTGATCTGGCACTACACCACGCTGCAGGGCATCGCCGCGGCGCTGATCGTGCACATCGTGCCCCTGCTGATGGATTGACGATGCGCGAACGATTCCTACGCAAGCTGTTGCGCGGCACCCTGCCGCTGCTGGTCTGGGCGGCGCACTTCGGCGCCTGCTACGTGTTCGTCGCCATGCAGTGCAGCCCGGCGGGCTACGTGCAGGGCTATCCGCAGCGGCTGCCGCTGGCGCTGATCACGGCGCTGGCGCTGGCCGTGTGCGGTGCGCTGGCGTGGAAGTGGCGCGGCACCCTGCGCCACGCCGACGAGCGCACCGCGCTGCTCGACTGGGCGGCGTCCGGGACGGCCGTCCTGGCCTTCGTCGTGATCGTGTGGACCTCGGTGCCGGTCTGGTTTATTCAAGGATGTCGGTAACGGAACCCGTAGGGTGGGCACCCTGTGCCCACGCGGAAGCCAGCATAGTGTCAGCGGTGTTCCAGTCGAAGCACACGTACCGTTGCAAACGGTGTCGAATGATCATTCGATAGCGCCAACAATATTCGATCAGCGCGGCAAGCAATGTGGTCAACACCGCTCACGCGTTCGCGTGGGCACGGAGTGCCCACCCTACAGTTATTTAGCCGCTGGCCGCACGCGCCACACCACGTTGCCGACGTCGTCCGCCACCAGCAAGGCGCCCTTCCTGTCGATCGCCACGCCCACCGGGCGGCCCATGGCGTTGCCGTCCTGATCGACGAAGCCGCCCAGGATCTCGAGCGGCTTGCCGTTCGGCTTGCCGTTCGCGAAAGGCACGTAGACCACGTTGTAGCCCGACAGCGGGGTGCGGTTCCAGGAGCCGTGCTGGCCGATGAAGGCGCCGCTGGCGTACATCGGTCCCAGCTGCGCGCCTTCGGCAAACGTCAGGCCGAGCGCGGCGACGTGGGCGCCGAGCGCGTAATCGGGCACGATGGCTTTCGCCACCAGTTCCGGGCGCTGCGGCTTGACGCGCTCGTCGACGTGCTGGCCGTAGTAGCTGTAGGGCCAGCCATAGAAGCCGCCGTCCTTCACCGAGGTGAGATAGTCTGGCACCAGGTCGCTGCCGATCTCGTCGCGCTCGTTCACGACGGTCCACAGCACGCCGGTCTGCGGCTCCCAGGCCATGCCGTTCGGGTTGCGCAGCCCCGAGGCGAACAGGCGCGTGGCGCCGGTCCTGGTGTCCACCTCGAGGATGGCGGCGCGGTTGACCTCGTTCGCCATGCCGTTCTCGCCGATATTGCTGTTCGAGCCGACGGTCGCATACAGCTTGCTGCCGTCGTGGCTGGCGATGATGTTCTTGGTCCAGTGGTGGTTCAATCCGGCCGGCAGCGAGGCCAGCTTCTGCGGCGCCTCCGTGATCTCGGTGACGCCCTCCTTGTAGGGGAAGCGCACGATGCTGTCGGCGTTCGCCACGTACAGCGTGTCGCCCACCAGCGCCATGCCGAAAGGCGAATGCAGGCCTTTCAGGAATACGCTGCGGGTTTCGGCCACGCCGTCGCCGTCACCGTCGCGCAACAGGGTGATGCGGTCGGCGCTCGGCACGCCCGCCCCCGCCTTTTCCATCACCTTGCCCATGACCCAGGCGCGCACGCCGGATTTCTTCGTCTCCGGCGTTTGCGGCTTGTTCGACTCCGCCACCAGCACGTCGCCGTTGGGCAGCACGTGGAGCCAGCGCGGGTGGTCCAGGCCAGTGGCCAGGGCGCTCACTTCCAGTCCCTGCACCGCCTGCGGCTTGCCGCCTTCCGGCCAGCCCCTGGCAGGCGCGATATCGACAGTCGGGATCAGGCTTTTCTTCGGCGCCGGCAGTTGCGGCGAAGGACCGACGTCGGCGTTGACCGGCAGGATGGACTTGTCGCCGCAGCCGGCAAGTCCGAGCAACGCGGCGGCGGCGAAAAGGCTGAAGGGTGGGCGGCGCATGAAGTTCTCCTGGAATCGAGCGGAACGGCTGCGACCGATTGTAGCGAAAAAGACAATACCGTTCCGCTCCTTACCATGAAAAAATTCTCGCCGCCCGCCTCAGGCCGGACCGCGCGCCTCCTCGACCGCCAGCGTGGCCTGCGTCTCCCTGCGCGTGCGCCAGCGCCGCAGGTGGGCCAGCAGGCCCGGCAACTGCAGCAGCACCAGCGTGCCGAAGGCGACGCGGTAGGCCAGCGCCGGATAGTGGCCGGCCGCGTCCGGCGTCCAGAGGCCGATCAGCAACCCGAAGCCGGCCTGCACCAGGAAGGCGCCGACAAAGATCAGGAGGTTCAGGCAGGTGGCTGCGCGCCCGGTCAGTTCGCGCGGCATGCTCTGGGCAACGATCGCGTATTCGATCCCGGTGATCGTGCCCACCAGCGTGAACAGCACGGACAGCAGCTGGAAGCTGGGCGCGTAGCTGACCACGAAGGCCGCCTGGACCAGCACGAACAGCGCGATGCCGGCGCCGGCCACGTCGAGTGGCGTGATGCCGCGCCGCCCTGCCCACTCGGTGATCATGCCGACCGCGATCGCCCCGAAGATCACCGCCGCCATTCCCATGTACAGCAGGTAGGCCACGGCATCGTCGGGGAACTGCGCCACGTCCGACAGCCAGCGCCCGATCCACAGGCCCTGGATGCCGAAGAACACCGCGTGGGGAATGAGCACCAGCGAGATCGTGGTGCGGAAGGTCGGTGTGCGCACCACCTCGCGCAGCGACGCCAGCACCGGCGGACGCTCGCCGGCGGGCTTGCCGCTGGGCGGCGCCAGCAGCCAGATCGCCGCGCCGCTGACGGCGACCAGGGCGCCGAGGATGAGGAAGAGCCCGCGCCAGTCCGTGTACTCGAGCGCCATGCGCACCGGCATGGTGGAGGACGCCGCGCCCAGGCCGCCGACTGCGATCAGGTAGCCGTGCACCGAAGGCAGCCTGGTCGGCGCGATCCAGGTCGAAATCGCCTTCACCGCCGACATGAAGCAGCCGCCCAGGCCGCAGCCGAGGATGGCGCGCGCCAGCACCAGCTGGGCGAAGGTCTGGCCGCGCGCGAACAGCAGCGCCCCGAAGGCCGCGAACAGCATCAGGGCCAGCTGCACCTTGCGCGGCCCGTAGCGGTCGAGCGCTATCCCGACCGGCAGCTGCACCAGCGCGAAGGCGAAAAAGAAGGCGCTGGTGAGCAGGCCGAGCTGGCCTGGCGACAGGGCCAGCGCCTTGAGCAGGTCCGGCGCCAGCACCGCGTTCACGTTGCGCAGCAGCGAGGACAGGTAGTGTCCGAGCGCGAACGGCAGGAACACGTAGAAAAAAACCGCCACGCCGGACAGGCGTGGCGAGTTCGGATGGACTCCCATGGCGGCAGGGATTTATGCGGCGTTCGGCTGGCTGTCGCTGGCGCGGCGGTCGTGCTGGGCTGGCGCGATCGGGATCACGCGGCCGGCCGGGCCGTGGTAACCGGCATCGCCGGCTTCGTCTTCGAAGAAGAACTTCTTGCGTCCGAAGGCCGGTTTCAGGTGGTCGAGCCAGGTGGCGTCCGGATCGTACTTGGCGAAGAAGGGCTTCCTTACCCACTCGGGATTGCGCGCCTGCAGGAACTGCAGCGCAAACAGCTTTTCGCCGTTGATCGTCACCACGCCGTCGATCACGACCTTGCCCGGGAAGGCGCTCATCGAAGGACCGCGCACGGTGCGCGACAGTCCCGAGACCATCGAATAGGCCGACTGGAAAATCTCGTGGGCGCGCGCGAGCGGCAGCGAGAAGTAGTCGCGCGGGCCGGTGTCGCGCTCGACGAACATATAGTAGGGAATCGCGCCCAGGCGCACGCCGGTGGTCCACAGCTCGGCCCAGCTCTTCGGGTCTTCGTTGATGTGGCGGATCAGGGGGCCCTGCATGCGCAGCGTGGCGCCGGTGCCGACGATGCGCTTGACCGCGGCCTGTGCAATCGGATGGCGCAGTTCGACCGCGTGGTTGTAGTGGCCCATGATGGCCAGGTTCTTGCCGGCCTTGACCACGCGCTCGAACAGGCGCATCAGGTCGTCCGAATCCTTGTCCGACACATAGCGCTGCGGCCAGTAGGCCACCGACTTGGTGCCGATGCGGATGTTCTGGATGTGGGCCAGCTCGGGCGCCAGCAGCGGCTCCAGGAATTCGGTCAGGGAGCGCGTGTTCATGATCATCGGGTCGCCGCCGGTGATCAATACGTCGGTCACGTCCGGATGGGTGGCCAGGTAGGACACCAGCTCGGTGCATTCGCGCGCATCGAACTTCATGTCGTCCATGCCGACGAACTGCGGCCAGCGGAAGCAGAAGGTGCAATAGGCGTGGCAGGTCTGGCCCGAGCTGGGGAAGAACAGCACGGTTTCCTTGTACTTGTGCTGCAGGCCCTTGAGCGGCGCGTCGTTCACACGCGGCACGTTGTGGGTCATCTGCCCGGCCGGGTGCGGGTTCATGCGCATGCGGATCTGGTGCACCAGCTTCGCGATCGCGGCCTCGTCCTTCTTGTACAGCACCAGGTCGCGCAGCTGCTCGTACTCGCGCGCGGGCAGCATGTCGCGGTGCGGGAAGGTCAGGCGGAAGATCGGGTCGTCCGGGATGCGGTCCCAGTCGATCAGCTGGTCGAGCACATATTCGTTGACGCGAAACGGCAGCACGTGCGAGACCACCTGCACGGCTTCCTGCAGGTCAGGGCTCATCCATTGCCACTGGCGCGCAAGCGCGATGGTCTGGCGCGTGTAGGGCTTGAATTTGGCGGGCGTCGATTCGGTGATGGTCACGGCATGCTCCTGAAGAGGAAAGATGGTGGGGACGACGGTCAATTCTTGAAGTAAGAAATTGCCGGCGGAAAACTATCTTAGGATTCGTCTATGCAAGAAGAATTGCCGGATATCAATTACGGCAAAAGAAAATTTCTCTGAAGAACAAATTCCATGAGGCAACACAACTGATGGCAACGCGACAGTCGCTTTCACCCTTTGCGCATTCGCAAATCCATTTTTGAGCGTGGCGCGTACATTTCTTAATGCACTTAAGAAAGATTTACCGATCGCACTACTCTGAAAGGACTGCAAGATGAAGCTGCTCGCTACCGCCACTGCCCTGTGCCTCGCCCTGGCTTCTTCCAGCGCTCTGGCTTTCGAACCGACCGAGAAAGACGCGATCGCGATGGCCGAACGCGGGGCTGCCCTGATCAAGGCCAAGGGCAAGGACGAGATGATGAAAAAGATCAACGCCAAGGATCCGGACTTCGTCCAGGGTGAACTGTATGTCGACATGCGCGACATCAAGACCGGCATCGTGCTGGCCCACCCGTACAACCCGTCGATCGTCGGCAAGGACCTGACCGACGTGCCGGATGCGAACGGCAAGAAATACCGCCGCGAGATCATCGAGCTGGCGGCCGCCAAGGGCAAGGGTTGGGTCGATTACCAGTACAAGAACCCAACCTCGGGCAAGATCGAGCCGAAGACCACCTATATCCTGCGCGTGGATGACGTGGTGCTGGAGGCGGGTATCTACAAGAAGTAAGACCATGCACGACAGGGCGGCCGCGGCCGCCCTTTTCTTTTGTCCAGGAGGTGAAGCATGTTGAAGAAACTGCGGATCGGCCCGAAGCTGCTGCTGGCGCCGGGATTGGTGCTGGTGCTGCTGACGCTGCTCTCGGGCGCTGCCTATTACGGTATGGTGCGCCAGCACGCTTCGCTCGAGAACATGGTGCAGGTGCGCGCGGCGCGCCTGCAGGAGGCGGCCGACGTCGCCGGCGAAGCCAAGTACGCGCACGCGAACATCTACCAGCTGCTGGCCTGGGTCAGCGGCAGCTTCGCCAAGGAGCGGCTCGACGCCCTGATCGGCGAGATCAATAAAAAACACGCGACAATCGGCACCCAGCTCACGGCCCTGGCGAAAGTCGCCGATCCCGAAGAGCGCAAGCTGATCGATACCTCGAGCGCCGCCCTGAAGGCCTACCGCAAGGCAGTGCTGGAGACGATCGAGATGGCCCAGGTCGACCAGTCGATCGCCACCAACTCGATGCAGAAGGCGGAAAAGGAATTCAATGTCCTCAACTCCCAGCTGGCCCAGCTGGCGGCGCTGGAAACGACGCTGAGCGAGCGCGCCTACGCCGCCGCCGGCGCCGAATTCCGCTCGCTCGGGATCACCATGGCGGTGCTGGTGGTGCTCTCGATCGCGCTGTCGCTGATGGTGACCATGCTGGTGCGGCGCGCCATGCTGGCCGACATCCGCAAGATCTCCGACGTGGTCGCCGAGCTGGCCGAAGGCCGCCTGGCGCCTCCGGTCGGCAGCGTTGGCCGCGACGAGATCGCCGACACCTCGCGCGCCCTCGACCACACCATCGCCAACCTGAACACGACCCTGCACGCGATCCTGACCTCGGTCCGTTCGATCGACACCGCATCAAAAGAAATCGCCACCGGCAACCTCGACCTGTCGACCCGCACCGAGATGCAGGCCGGCTCGCTCGAGCAGACCGCCAGCGCGATGGAAACCCTGACAGTGGCCGTGAAGGACAACGCCAACAACGCGCGCCTGGCCACCGACCTCGCGGCCGAGGCGGCGCGCCTGGCCAGCGACGGCGGCCAGGCCGTAGAGCGCGCGGTGACGACGATGGAATCGATCAAGGCCAGCTCGCGCAAGATCGTCGAGATCATCGGCGTCATCGACGGCATTTCCTTCCAGACGAATATCCTGGCCCTGAACGCGGCGGTGGAAGCGGCGCGCGCCGGCGAACAGGGGCGCGGCTTCGCGGTGGTGGCGTCGGAAGTGCGTACGCTGGCGCAGCGCTCGGCCGCGGCAGCGAAGGAAATCAAGGCCCTGATCGCGGACTCGGTGTCGATCATCGACGGCGGCGCGGCCTCGGTGAACGAAGCCGGCAGCAGCATGGGCCACATCGTCGCCTCGGTGCAGCAGGTGAACGACATCATCGGACGCATCAGCGTGGCCAGCACCGAGCAGGCCGAGGGCATCGCCGAGGTCAACCGCGCGGTCGGGCAGATGGATGACATGACCCAGCAGAACGCGGCCCTGGTCGAGGAAGCAGCCGCAGCGGCCGAAAGCCTGCACGAGCAGACTGTCAACCTGGCGCGCGCAGTCTCGATCTTCAAGATCGAGGGCATCGCGCCGCTGGCCGAGACCGAGACCGGGATCGGCGAAGAACCCGGCGACTTCCATGATCCGCTGGACCGGCGTTCACCGGACAGTCCGATGCGCGGCCGCGCGCAACGTCTGCGCAACCCGGCCCTGCCCGACGCCAGCCGCGCGCCTCAGCGCGAGCGCGGCGCCCGGGTCAGCGGAACGGACGGCTGACGAAGCGCGAGCCGGCCAGACCGAAGCGCCAAGGCACGTCCATCGCCTTCGAGATGCCGATGCGCGGACCGGTGACCACCTCCAGCCCTGGCGGCGCGGCCTCGAGCTGGAAGGGTGGCACGGCCAGCGAGGCGCCGTTGAAGTCGCGCGTGACGTTCAGGGCCTGGCACAGCTTGCCCGGCCCCGAGCACAGCAACTGCACGTCCTCGGCGTCGCGCCGCGCGCGCATGATGTCCAGGCCCGCGAGCGGCTCGATCGCACGGATCAGGACGCCCGCGCCATGGCCCTCCTCGCGGCACACGAAGTTCAGGCACCAATGGATGCCGTAGGAGCGATAGACATAGGCATGGGCGGGCGGCCCGAACATCGCGAAGTTGCGCGCGGTGGGACCGGAATACGCGTGCGAGGCCGGGTCCTCGCGGTCGTAGGCTTCGGTCTCGACGATACGGCCGCCGACGCCGTCCACCAGCACGGTCACGCCGATCAGCTGGCGCGCCACCACTTCTGCTGGTGCATAAAAATCAATCCCGGCAAGATTCGATGGATTCATGCCCCGATTCTAGGCCTTGCTGCAAGACCGATCTGTCCGTTTTGCCACACAACGCGTCCCAGGCGCATACTGTTGCTGCAACGAAACCCAACCTGGTTTATAGTGACAGGCTTTGCAGTATTTCCCAAGAGCATCATCTCCCCATGAGCACAGTTGCAGCAAAAGCAATGCCGGTGCGCGCTGCGGCCGCTGCGGCGCCAGCCCCCGCGGACCCGGCGGCGGCCGACCGCGTCGACGCGCTGATCAAGTCGATCCGTATTCCTCCCCGCCCCAGCTTGCTGGCCGACATGCAGGCCGAACTGGCCTCGAGCGATCCATCGCCGGAAGCGATCGGCCGCATCGTCGCGCGCGACGTCGGCATGGCCGGCGCCCTGCTGAAGCTGGCCAACTCCTCGCTGTTCGGCGGACGCCGCGCCAAGTCGATCGAGCAGGCCATTCTCTTCCTCGGCATCAACCAGGTCGCTTCCCTGATGACCGGGCTGCTGGCGCGCCAGGCGATTCCCGCCAACAGCGGCGCCCTGGCCAGCTTCTGGGACGTCTCCACCAAGCGCTCGTACGCGATGATGTTCCTGTCGCGCCGCCTGCGCATCGGCGCGCCTGACATCGCCCATACCTTCGGCCTGTTCTGCGACACCGGCGTGCCGCTGCTGATGGAGCGCTTCCCGGGCTATGAAGCGACCTTGCTCGACGCCGCCGCGGAAACCGGACGCCCCTTTACCGCGGTCGAGGACGAGCGCCACAGCACCAGCCACGCCGCGATCGGCTCGCTCCTGGCGCGCAACTGGGGCCTGTCGTCCGAGGTGGCCTGGGCCATCCTGCACCACCACGACTACCCGGTGCTGGAGGACGAGAACACCGCCGACGCGATCCGCTCGCTGGTGGCGCTGTCGCTGCTGGCCGAACGCGCGATCCGCCGCTACCAGGGCCACGCCGGTTCGGTCGAATGGGACAAGGGCGGCGAACGCGCCTGCGCCTACCTGTCGCTGGACGAGGACGAAACCGCCGAACTGCTCGACGAACTCGAAGAAGCGCTGCACGACGATCACTGAACAGCCGTGCTTTGACAGCCTGGCGCGGCGGGCGGATACTGGTGCGACTACCGCACCGTACCGGAGACGCGATGAAAGCCTGGTTCCTGTTCCTCGTGCTGTCTGCCCTGCTGTCCGGCTGCGCCGGCACGCCCTCCCGGCCACCGGCCGAACTTGCCTCCCTGTTCGACGACACCGCCTTCCCGGCGCCGGCCAGGCCGATCGGCGCGAACGACCTGTTCGCGCTCAGCGCACCGATGCGCGCCCACCTGCACAGTCCGGCCTTCAAGAAGAACCTGCGCGACAAGGGCAGTGCACGCGGGCTGCTCGCCGCCCTCTACAGCAAGAGCGACCTGCAGCTCGACTACGACGCCACCGTAACCCGCACCGCGGCCCAGACCTATGCGGAGCGCTCGGGCAACTGCCTGTCCCTGGTCATCATGACGGCGGCGTTCGCGCGCGAACTCGGGATGGAGGTGCGCTTCCAGAACGTGGAGACCGAGGAGACCTGGAGCCGCAACGGCTCGCTCTACCTGGTCAGCTCCCACGTCAACATCAGCCTGGCGCCGCGCACGGCGGCGCTGAACGGCTTCGCCACCCAGGCCGATCCATTGGTGGTCGATTTCCTGCCGCCGCCGGACGCGGCGCGCCTGCCCACGACCGAGCTGCAGGAAGCGGACATCGTCGCGCTGTACATGAACAACCGCGCCGCCGAGGAACTGGTCCAGGGCCACGTCGCCGATGCCTACTGGTGGGCGCGCGCCGCGATCGTCCAGCGCCCGTCCCTGGTCGAGGCCTACAACACGCTGGCCGTGATCTACGCGCGCAGCGGGCGCCCGGTGCTGGCCGAGCAGGTCTACCGCGCAGCCCTGCGCAGGCAGCCCGACAGCCTGGTGGTGATGCAGAACCTGGAGCAGGCCCTCAACGTCAACGGCAAGTTCGCGGAAGCGCAGGCGCTGCAGCGCCGCATCGAGCGCCGCCATCCGGCGCCGCCCTTCCACTATTTCAACCAGGCGATGAGCGCCTACCGGGCCGGGGATTTCAGGCGCGCCAGGACGCTGTTCGCGCGCGAGGTCGCGCGTGCGCCCTACAACGACGAGTTTCATTTCTGGCTAGGGATCACGCACCTGCAGCTGGGGGAGCTGAATACGGCGGTGGAGGAATTGGCGCTGGCACGCGACACCAGCACCCGCGCCGAGATGCGCGACAGGTATGCAGCCAAGCTGGGCCACCTGCGCTCGGCGGTGGCCAGCCCGGCTGGACGATGAGATCAGCGGCGGCGCTGGTAGCCGCTGCGGGGAGCAGGCGCGCCGCGCTGCTCGATGTGGCGGAACACGATGCGCGCCTTGTTGAGGTCATACGGCGACATTTCAAGCGTCACCTTGTCGCCTGCCAGGATGCGGATGTGGTTCTTCTTCATGCGTCCGGAGGTATAGGCGACGAGCTTGTGGCCATTCTCGAGGTCGACGCGAAAGCGCATTTCGGGCAGGACGTCGGTCACGAGGCCTTGCATTTCGATGAGGTCTTCTTTTGCCATGATGGTTTCCTTATAAGCTACGAGCCGGCATACCACGCCGCCATGAACGATGCTGTCGGTAGCCAGTGCTCGCAGGGACCGGTTCCGAGGTGAGGTGAATAAACCGCCGTCGCGGCGGGTCGGGATGCGGCGCACGCCATGAAGCCGGCTGCGCAAGAAGGAAAAAAAGCCCGCTTGCTGCGGGCTTCGTTCAATGTATCGCCGAAGATTGAATCGCGCTCCAGCCCATGCTATCTGCACAGTGCGGAGCTCCGGACGCCCATGCTATCTGCATGGTGCTCCATCGTGTAACTCGACCAACGTATCTCGATTGACAACCTCGTCCGGCATCGCTCGCATGCGGCGTTACACGTCTCGCACTGCGGGCCTCTCGAGGCGGCCGGGAAGCTCACATGAACTTCGTCGACTGCATGCAGTGTAGCACGGATGGCGAAACGGCGTATGGATGAGCGCAGCTTCGCTGTCAGCTATCAGGATGCGAATGGCCGCGAACCGCGCCCTGCCGTAACATCCTGGTTTGACAACGACCCGGAGCCGGCATGCCCACTACTAGAACAAGGGCGCCTGTGCCGGCACGGGACTGTCGGCCGCACCCGTGTCGATGAGCTGGCGCCACACCGCCAGCTTCTCTTCAAAACTCATCGCCATGTGCGCCGGCGAGCTCGAAGGCAGCACCACGGTGCGGTAGCCGACCTGGGCGAACTGCGGCGCGAATTTGCCCGAGGCCTGGCCGTTGAAGCCGACCGTTTCCAGTTGCGGGCAGAGCTTGTGCAAGCGCTCGAAGTCGTTCGCGGCCGGCTTGCGGATGCTTGAGTCCAGGCTGCCTTCGCGTTCGCAGGCAGCCAGCACGTCCCACAGGCCGAAGCGGTGCGCCAGCAGGCGCGGCAGGCGTTCGTCGTAGGGCAAGCCATACAGGTCTTCACCGACCAGGGCGCCGACGAGCTTCCAGAACTGGTTGCGCGGATGGGCGTAGTACTGCTGGGCGGCGAGCGAGGCGGCGCCGGGGAAGCTGCCCAGCAGCAGGATGCGCGTGTCGGGCGCGATCACGGGCGCGAGGCCAGTCAGTAGCGAGCTGTCTTGGGAAACGGTGTTCGGCATGCACCGATTGTAGCGCCCTGCCCGGCTGCGCATGCGCACGGCCCGTGCACGAAAAAAAAGCGGCGGGCCGCATGCGCGGGCCGCCGCAAGGGGCACTCAGGAGAGGTTCACGGGTCTGTCAACGATGCGCCAGCGTGTCCTGCGTCTCTTGCGCCGCCGGCGCATCCCAGCCGCCGCCCAGTGCGCGGATCAGCGCCACGGTGGTCAGCGCCCGATCGCCCCGCAACTGCACCGCGCTGCGCTCGACCGCTGCCAGGTTGCGCTGGGCGTCGAGCAGCTCGAGGTAGCTCGAACGTCCCGCATCGTAGAGCTTGCGCGCCAGTTCCACCGAGCGGCGCGCCGACACCACCGCGTCCTGGATCTGTTCTCCTTGCGCATCGAGGATGCGCAGGCCCGCCAGGTTGTCCTCGACCTCGGCAAAGGCGACCAGCACGCGCTCGCGGTAGGCGCCCACCGCCTCTTCCAGCGCGGCTTCGCTGCGCGTCACGTTGGCCCGGTTGCGGCCGCCGTCGATGACCGGCAGCGCCAGCATCGCGCCCAGCACCCAAGAGCGGCTGCTCCACTTGAACACCTCGGCCATGGTGCCGCCGACGCCGCCGCCCGTGGCATCGATGTTCAGGGCCGGGAACATGGCCGAACGGGCGACGCCGATGCGGGCATTGGCCGCTTCCATGCTGCGCTGGGCCGCGGCGATGTCCGGGCGGCGCTCGAGCAGGGTCGAAGGCAGCCCGGCGGGAATCACCGGCAGTGAGGCGTCATCCGGCAGCGGGCTCGCCCCCGCCGTGAAGTTCGCCACCGGACGGCCCAGTAGCACCGCCAGCGCATGCTCGGCATTCGTTCTCTGGCGCTGCAGGCCGATCGCCTCGGCGCGCGTGGCCGAGAGTTCGGTTCTGGCACGCGTCAGGTCGAATTCGCCGATGTCGCCGAGGTCGAAGCGGCGCTGGTTCACCGCCACGCTTTCCTCGCGCAGGCGCACGGCGCGCTCGACGGTTGCCAGTTCGGCGTCCAGGGCGCGCAGCCGGAAGTAGGCTTGCGCCACGTCGGCCTGCAGCGACAGCAGCACCGAACGGTAGCTCGCTTCGACCGCGCCGGCATCCTGGCGCGCCGCCTCGACGTTGGCCGCCACGCGGCCGAACAGATCGACTTCGTAGCTGGCCGAGAGGCTGGCCGTGTAGGTCGTGCGCGGCGCCACCGGGCTGCCCTGTGGCAGGTTCGCCTCCAGCGGCGATAACCGGCCGCGCTGGGCGCCGACGCCGACGCCTACCTGCGGGACGCGGTCGGCCTCGGCGATGCCGGCAATGGCGCGCGCCTGTTTCACGCGCGCCGCGGCCACCGTCAGGCTGGGGTTGTTGCGCGTCGCCTCATCCATCAGTTCGGTCAGGCGCGCATCCTGGAAGGCCAGCCACCATTCGCCGCGCGGCTGCTGCTCGGCCGGGCGGGCCGGCTGCCAGCGGCTGCCATCGGCGGCAGTCCGGATAACGCCGGCTTCCTTGAAGGCGACCGGCACGGTCACTCCCGGCTGCTTGAAAGTCGGCGCCGCGCAGGCGCTCAGCAGCAAGGCAGCCAGCAGCGGTGCGACGCCACGTGCGATCATGGTCTTCATTGTGCGACTCCTTCCACTTGCGCAGCCGGAGCACGGACCGCGGCAGGCTTTTCGAAACGTTTGGCCAGCGTGCGCAGCAGGACGTAGAACAGCGGCGTCAGGAACAGGCCGAAGAAGGTCACGCCCAGCATGCCGGCGAACACGGCGACGCCCATCGCATGGCGCATCTCGGCGCCGGCGCCGCTGGAGAACACCAGGGGCACCACGCCCATGATGAAGGCGATCGAGGTCATCAGGATCGGGCGCAGGCGCAGGCGGCTGGCTTCCAGCGCGGCCTCGACCACGCTGCGGCCGTGGTGTTCGAGCTCGCGGGCGAACTCCACGATCAGGATTGCGTTCTTCGACGCCAGCCCGACCAGCACGAACAGGGCGATCTGGGTGAAGATGTTGTTGTCGCCGCCGGTCAGCTTCACGCCCAGCAGTGCGCACAGGATCGACATCGGCACGATCAGGATCACGGCCAGCGGCAGGGTCCAGCTCTCGTACTGGGCGGCCAGCACCAGGAAGACCAGCAGCACGCACAGCGGGAAGACGTAGATCATGGTGTTCCCCGACAGGATGTCCTGGTAGGTGAGATCGGTCCATTCATACGCGATCCCCTTCGGCAGCGTCTCTTTCGCGATCTGCTCGAAGATGGCCTGGGCCTGGCCCGAGGACACGCCCGGCGCCGGGCCGCCGTTCATGTCGGCCGAGACGTAGTTGTTATAGCGCTGCACGCGGTCCGGGCCATAGCTGTCCTTTACCTGCATCAGCGAGGACAGCGGGATCATCTCGCCGCTGTTGCTCCTCACCTTGAGCTGGGCGATCTGCTCGGGCTGCGAGCGGAACTGGGCGTCGGCCTGCACGCGCACCTGGTAAGTCCTGCCGAACTGGTTGAAGTCGTTCACGTACAGCGAGCCGAGGTTCACCTGCAAGGTCTGGTAAATGGTCTGCAGCGGCACGCCGAGCTGCTTGGCCTTTACCCGGTCGACGTCGGCGAACAGCTGGGGCACGTTGATCTGGTAGCTCGAGAACACGCCCTGCAACCGTGGATCGGCCCAGGCTTTCGCCTGCATCGCCTGGGTCGCCTTGTACAGCGCGTCGTAGCCCAGGTTGCCGCGGTCTTCCAGCATCATCTTGAAGCCTCCGGTGGTGCCCAGGCCGTTCACCGGAGGCGGCGGCAGCACCATCACGAAGGCGTCTTCCACGGCGCCCATGCGCTTGTTGATCTCCGCGGCGATGGCCTCGGCCGACTGTTCCTTGCCCTTGCGTTCACTGAACGGTTTCAGGGTCGTGAACACGATGCCCGAGTTCGGCGCATTGGTGAAGCCGTTGATCGACAGGCCGGGGAAGGCGACCGAGGATTCGACACCCGGGATCTCGGCGGCGATGGCCGACATCTTGCGGATCACGGCGTCGGTGCGGTCGAGCGAAGCTGCATCCGGCAGCTGGGCGAAGCCGATCAGGTAGGCCTTGTCCTGCTGCGGCACGAAGCCCGGCGGCACCACCTTGAACATGAAGGCGGCGGCGATGCCCAGCACCGCGTACACGCCGAGCGCCACGCTCTTGCGGCGCAGGACGCCCTTCACGCCGCCCTCGTAACGGTGCGAAGCGCGCCCGAAGAAGCGGTTGAAGGCGGCGAAGAAGCGGCCGAAGACGCTGTCCATCATGCGCGTCAGGCGGTCCTTCGGCGCGTCGTGCGCCTGCAGGAGCGCGGCCGAGAGCGCGGGCGCCAGGGTCAGCGACACGAAGGCCGAGATCACGGTGGAGATCGCAATCGTCAGCGCGAACTGGCGGTAGAACTGGCCGGTCAGGCCCGCCACAAAGGCGATCGGCACGAAGACCGCGCACAGCACCAGGGCGATCGCCACGATCGGGCCGCTCACTTCCTTCATCGCCTGGATCGTCGCGTCATGCGGCGACAGGCCGTTCGTGATGTTGCGCTCGACGTTCTCGACGACCACGATGGCATCGTCGACCACGATGCCGATCGCCAGCACCAGGCCGAACAGGGACAGGGTGTTGATCGAGAAGCCGAACATCAGCATCACGGCGAAGGTGCCGACCACCGACACGGGTACGGCCAGCAGCGGAATGATCGACGCACGCCAGCTTTGCAGGAACACGATCACCACCAGGGCGACCAGCACCACGGCCTCCAGCAGGGTGTGGATGACGGAGTCGATCGACTCGCGCACGAATTGGGTCGGGTCGTACACAATGCTGTATTCGACGCCTTCCGGGAAATCTTTCGACAGCTCGGCCATGGTGGCGCGCACATCGGTGGACAGCTGCAGCGCGTTGGCATTCGGCGCCTCGAAAATGGGGATCGCCACCGCCGACTTGTTGTCCAGCAGGGCGCGCAGGGCATAGGAGTTCGAGCCCATCTCCAGGCGCGCCACGTCCTTCAGCAGGGTCGTCGCGCCGTCGCTGTTCGTCTTGACGACGATGTCGCCGAACTCCTCGACGCTCGACAGGCGGCCCTGCGTATTCACGGTCAGCTGGAAGTCGGCATCCTTGCTGGGACCTTGGCCGATGACGCCGGCCGCCACCTGCACGTTCTGTTCGCGGATCGCGTCGACCACGTCGCCGGCGGTGAGATTGCGCGCAGCCACCTTCTGCGGATCGAGCCAGACCCGCATCGCGTAGTCGCCCGAGCCGAACAGCTGCACTTCGCCCATGCCATGGATGCGCGCCAGGCGGTCCTTGATGTTCAGGGTCGCGTAGTTGCGCAGGTAGAGGTCGTCATAGCGGCCGCTTGGTGACTTCAGGTGGACCACCATGGTGAGATTGGGCGAACTCTTCACCGTGGTGACGCCGATCTGGCGCACCTCCTCGGGCAGGCGCGGCAGCGCGCGCTGGACGCGGTTCTGCACTTGCGTCTCGGCCTGCTCGACGTCGGTGCCGATGGCGAAGGTAATCGTCAGCATCAGGGCGCCGTCCGAGGTGTTTTGCGAGGACATATAAAGCATGTTCTCGACGCCGTTGATCTGCTCTTCCAGCGGCGCGGCCAACGTTTCGGCGATCACCTTCGGATTCGCGCCCGGGTACTGGGCGCGCACCACGACCGAGGGCGGCACCACGTCCGGGTACTCGGACACGGGCAACCGGAAGATCGCGATCAGGCCGCCCACGAAGACCAGCACCGACAGCACGGCCGCGAAGATCGGCTTGTCGACAAAGAAGCGGGAGAAGTTCATGGTCTTACTCCTTGGCGCTGTTTGCCGCGAGGGCCAGTGGCGCGGATGCAGCGGCGTCCATCGCCACCATCTGCGGCGCGATCGGCGCGCCCGGGCGTACACGCTGCAGGCCGTTGACGACGATCTTCTCGCCGCCCTTCAGGCCTTCGCGCACCACGCGCAGGCCGTCGACCGTCGGGCCCAGTTTCACCGGACGGTACTCGGCCTTGTTGTCGGCGCCAACGACGAACACGTACTTGCGGCTCTGGTCGGTGGCGACGGCGCGATCGCTGATCAGGACGGCCTTGCGGCTGTCGGCCGCGCCCAGTTGGACGCGTGCGAACAGGCCGGGAGCAAGCGTACGGTCGGCATTGTCGAACGCGGCGCGCATGCTCACGCTGCCGGTGCGCGCATCGAGCTGGTTGTCGACGAATTCGAGCCTGCCCTCGTGCGGGAAGCCTTCCTCGTTGGCCAGGCCCACGCGCACCGCCACCGGCGCGCCCTGCTGGGCCCGGGCGCCGACGCGCAGGTAGGTCTCTTCGTCGCCGTCGAAACTGGCGTAGATGCGGTCCAGCGAGACCACGGACGTGAGCACCGCCGAGGCGTCGACCAGGTTGCCGAGCGTGATCTCGGCTTTCGAGACACGGCCGTCGATCGGCGAGGTCACGCGGGTATAGGCCAGGTTCAGGCGCGCCGCTTCATACGCGGCCTGGGCCGCGGCGGCATTCGCTTCCAGCTCCTTCTGCGCGGCCACCGCTTCGTCGTATTCGCGTTTCGCGATGGCCTTGTCGGCCAGCAGGCTCTCGGCGCGGGCCAGTTCGCGCCGGGCCAGTTCCAGCTTCGCACGGCTCGATGCGGCATTTGCTTCAGCGCGCGCCGCTTCCGCCTGGTAGGGACGCGGGTCGATCACGAACAGCACGTCGCCCTTCTTCACTTCGCTGCCCGGCTTGAAGTTCACGGCCGTGATGAAGCCGCTGACGCGCGAGCGGATCTCGACGCACTCGATCGCTTCCAGGCGGCCCGAGAATTCCTGGGTCTCGGCCACCGGGCGTTCCAGTACCAGCGCGGCCGATACCGGCGGCGCGGCGGGCGCCTGCGTTTCGGCGGCCTTGCCAGCGGTTTTGCCAGTTGCGTCGCCGCAGCCGGACAGCATGGCGGCCAAGCCGGCACCGGCCAGCGCCAGCACGGCCGGACGAAGGGTAGTGCGCACGACGGCGGTCAATTGATGAGTGGCTCTCATGTTTATTGCCCCTTATTCTTGAGAAAATGTAAATAATCAGGCGACACCTGTCCCTCCCGGCGACGCATCGTGAAAAGCGCGAAGGAAAGCGGGTCCCGCCGCACCCCACGGGTGCGTTGGCCCAATTCAGCTAGTTGTGGAAAAAATCAGGTGGGGGAAATCATCCGGGCGGCGCCTCCCCGTCCAGGCCGGCGATGAAGTCGGCGATCTCGGTCAGCGCGTGCCTTTCGCAGGCACAGACGTTGCGGTCATCGGCTTGCAGCGGGGCCGGCAGCAGGCGCCGGACCGTGGCTTGCACGCCGAAGCTGGCCAGCTTTGCGCCATAGGCCTCGGCCTCGTCGCGCAGCGGGTCGTCCTCGGCGGAGAGGATCAGGGCCGGCGGCAGGTTGCGCAGCCGGCTCGACTGCAGGGGCGATGCGTAGGGGTGGGTGCGGTCGGCCGGATGCGGCAGGTAGCCGCGGTAACCGGCAGCGCATTCGTCCATCAGTTTTTCCCTGTCCACGCATTGCGGCATTTCGCGCATCGAGCAGGTCGACAGGCCCGGATCGAGCATCGGCATCAGGAGGATCTGGCCGGCCAGTTTGGGCGCGCCGCGGTCGCGCGACATCAGCGCGCACACCGCCGCCAGGTTGGCGCCGGCCTCGATGCCGGCCACCAGCATGCGCTTGCCGTTCCAGCCCAGTTTGGTCTTGTTCTTCTTTGCCCACAGCAGCACCGCGTGCGCGTCCTCGACCGCCGCCGGGAAGGGACGCACGGTCGCCAGGGTGTAGTTCGAGGCCAGAACCACTTGCGCACGGCTGGAATCGGCCAGGTGGCGCGCGAAGAGGTCCGCGTCCTCGACATCGCCGGTGACGAAACCGCCGCCGTGGAAGAAGACGATCAGGGTATCGCGCTTGCTCGCGGGACCGGCGGCGTACAGGCGCGCCTTCAGCGGGCCCTGTTCACCGGCCACCTCGAGTTCGCGCACACGCACGTCGTCGGCGGCGGCGTTGGCCGTGGCGAGGTCGAGCGGCGCGTTCATGGCTGCACCCGCGATGCGGCGGCGAGCAATTGTGCACTCGCAGCATTTTCAAGGCTGGCGGTCTGGGCCACGGTATCGGCAAGCGCCCGGATGCCATGCGCCTCGCGGCCGGCAGCCTGTCCATAGGCACCGCTGCCGACCACGACTGCCATCGCCAGCGTGCTCAGCACCAACGCAATCGTTGCCACGATGTCGTCTCGATGTGTCCTACGTTTCATGTCTTGCTCCCGTTATCGCTATTCCAGCTGTCAGTACGCACACTATAGACATCATCTACAATCTGATAAAGATCGCAATGTCGAATTGATTGTTCGGATTAAGCGAACAATACGCATAAAAATAGGAAGAATCCTGATCGAGCGAGGAAAATATGAATAAGCTGCAGGCCATGGAAGTCTTCGTGCAGGTTGTCGACACGGGCAGCTTCACGCGCGCGGCCGAGATGCTGAACATGCCCAAGGCCAGTGTCTCGACCATGGTGCAGGCGCTCGAAACGGCGCTGGCAGCCAAGCTGCTGCACCGCACCACACGGCTCGTTACCGTGACCTCCGACGGCGCCGCCTACTACGAGCGCTGCATCCGCATCCTGTCGGACGTGCGCGACGCCGAGGAATCGCTCTCGCGCACCCGCCTGAACCCGAGCGGGCGCCTGCGGGTGGACACGCCGACCGGTTTCTCGAGCGAGATCCTGGTGCCGGCCCTGCCCGGCTTCTTCGAGCGCTATCCCGACATCAAGCTGGAACTGGGCAGCACCGACCGCCCGGTCGACCTGATCGAGGAAGGCGTCGACTGCGCGGTGCGCGGCGGGCCGCTGTTCGACACCAGCCTGATCGCGCGCCGGGTCGGCGTGATCAATTTCGTCACCGCGGCCTCGCCCGACTACCTGGCCCGCTTCGGCACGCCGCGGCATCCGAACGACCTGCTGCAGCACCGCTGCGTGAATTACTTCTCGGCCAAGAACGGCAAGGTCTACGACTGGGATTTCAATCGCGACGGCGAGCGCATCGAGGTGCCGCTGCCCGGTGTGATCGCCCTGAACGACTCGAACGCCTATGTGCAGGCGGGGCTGGCGGGCCTGGGCATCATCCAGATGACGGATTACCTGCTGCTGCGCCACATGCAGGAGGGCCGCATGGTGCAGCTGCTGCCCGACTGGAGCAGCGACCCGCTGCCCATCCATGTGGTCTATCCGCAGAACCGCCACCTGTCGGCCAAGGTGAGGGTGTTCGTCGAATGGGTGTCCGAGCTGTTCGCGAACCACCCGCAGATGCGCCTGGGCGCCCGCCCGGCGCTCGTGCAGGATGCGCAGGCGGCATGAAATTCCGGGCCGGCTCGGGTGTAGAATCTGCCCATAAAACCATCAAAGGGAGACACCCATGAGCCAACCCCGCAACATCCACGCCCTGCTCGAGATCTACAGCGAAAGCCACCGCAACCCGACCAACGAGCTGATCCATTTCGTGTGCGTGCCGGTGATCGTGTTCTCGCTGCTGGGCATCCTGTGGGCGATCCATCCGGTGCTGGCCCTGCTCGCCGTGCTGGGCGCCATGTGGTACTACTTCCAGCTCTCTCGCCCCTTCGCCTGGGGCATGCTGGTCATGTCCGCCGTGATGCTGGCCCTGCTCGCGGCGATGCCGCCGATGACGGTGCTGCCGCTGTCGATCGCGGTATTCGTGGTGGCCTGGATCGGCCAGTTCATCGGCCACAAGATCGAAGGCAAGAAACCCTCGTTCTTCGACGATATGCGCTTTCTCCTGGTCGGGCCCCTGTTCGTGCTGGGCTTCCTGTACCGCCGTTTCAATCTGGCTTATTGAACAGCCTGCGGAGCGGCGCGCGCCGCCGCTTTCCGACGAGGAGTACGATTTTCGGACAGAGCAACACGCACCGGAGATCGTCATGAAAACCACCCTGCCCCTCGTTTCCCTCCTTGCCGCCGCCCTGCTGGCCGGCTGCGCCACCACGCCGCCCTCGGGCAGCGTCTACACCGCCTACCAGACGCAGAACGAACAGGTCGTGCGCACCGGCGTGGTCGAGTCGGTCCGTAACGTCACCATCGTCAACCCGGAATCGGGCGTCGGCACCATGGGCGGCGCGGCCCTCGGCGGCCTGGCCGGCTCGCAGGTCGGGCATGGCAGCGGCTCGGCGGCCGCCGGCATCGTCGGCGCCATCGCCGGCGGCCTGCTCGGCAACCGGGTCGAAGCCAATGCCAACCAGCGCCCGGGCTTCGAGATCACCGTGCGGCTCGACAGCGGAGAATTGCGCGCCGTCACCCAGGCGGCGGACGAGATGTTCCGCCCGGGCGAGCGGGTGCGCCTGCTGAGCAATGGCTACCAGACACGCGTAACGCACTGAGCGCCTGCCTGCCGGCTTGATTCGCTTCGCCCTGGAAGCGGATGCGGTCATGCGCCGGCGGCCGCAGCGGCCCGGCCCCACCACCAGCGGCATGCTGTCGACGGCGCGGTGATTGCGTGGCCTTCATGACGAGCGCAGCCTTGCTCTTGCTCGCAACACTCCGGCCTGGGCGACCGCCCATGCGCAAGCGCGGCACGCCGCCTGAGTCAGCCGGCGCACGCACTTTCTTATACGCATGTAAAGTACTGGGCGCAGTATCCGCTCAGCACTTCTAATGGAACAAACGTGAAACGATTTCTCGTATCGAGCCTGGTTGTACTCTGTGCAGCAGGCGTCAGCGCCTGTGCCTACATCTATCCGACAGTCGGACAGCTGCCGGATCCCCAGCAGTTACAGGGAGCCCCGCAATACCGCGATGGCGGCTTCCGCAACGAAGTCGCGTCGCCGCCGCGTCCGGAAGGCTTTGCCTTCATTCTCGCCATGATCCGCGGCCGCTCCGAACCGCGCGAGCGGCCGGCGCCGCCCGTACCGCTGCCTTCGGTGAAAACGGACCTGGCGGCCCTGCCGCGCGAACAGGACATCGTGGTCTGGCTCGGCCACTCTTCCTATTTCGTGCAGCTCGGCGGCAAGCGCCTGCTGATCGATCCGGTCTTCAGCAAGTACGCGGCGCCCCTGCCCTGGATGGTGCGCGCCTTCGAGGGGTCCAGCCCCTACACGCTGGAGGATCTGCCTGTGGTCGACGCCGTCCTGATCACGCACGACCATTACGATCATCTCGACCATGCGACCATGAAAGCCCTCGAGCCCAGGACCGGGCTGGTCGTCACGGGCCTCGGCAACGGCGCCCATCTGCGGCACTGGGGCTATGCGCCCGCCAAGATCCGCGAGATGAACTGGCACAGCAGCGTGGCGCTCGAGCCGGGCCTGCAGGTGCACGTCCTGCCTGCCCAGCATTACTCGGGACGTTTCATGAAGCGCAACCAAAGTTTGTGGGCAAGCTTTGCGCTGGAGACGCCGCAGCGGCGCCTCTACTTCAGCGGCGACACGGGTTTCGGTCCCCACTTCGCAGACATCGGCAAGCGCTTCGAGCGTTTCGACTTCGTCGCGCTCGACGGCGGGCAGTACAACGTCAAGTGGGCCGACATCCACATGACGCCGGAAGAGGCATCCCGTGCGGCCGAGCTGCTCGACGCGCGCACCCTGCTGAATGGCCATGCCGGCCGCTTCACCCTGGCCCGCCATGCCTGGGACGAACCTTTCGAACGCGCGCTGACTGCCAGCGAAGGCAAGCGCTACCGGCTGCTGACGCCGCGCATCGGCGAGCCGATCCGCCTGGGCGATCCGGAACAATCGTTCGCGCCCTGGTGGAAGGGGCTCAAGTAAACGGCCGGGCCCGGCGGCGTGTTGTAGCGGTCCGAAAAACTTGCGCCGCGCGGGCTCTTATTTCCAATCTATAGACGACAGGCAATAGCGAAAGCACGTATACTTTCGCGATGCCTTCTTCCGTCCTCTTCGTCATCGCATCCCTGATCTGGGGTTCGACTTTCTGGGCCATTACCTTGCAGCTGGGCGAAGTGCCCCCGGCAGTCTCCGTGGTCTACCGTTTCGCACTGGCCTCGGCCACGCTGTTCTTCATCTGCATGCTCCGCGGCCACAAGCTGCAACTGCCCTGGCGCACCCAGAAATGGATGATGCTGCAAGGCGCCGCCACTTTCGGCCTGTCCTATATCTGCACCTACCAGGCCGAGGAAGTCGTGGTCTCGGGCCTGGTGGCCGTGCTGTTCGCGCTGATGGTGTTCTGGACGCCGGTTCTCGGGCGCATCTTCCATGGCACGCCGATTGCGCCGCGCACCTGGGGCGCCGGCGCGGTGGCCACTGCCGGCGTGGCGCTGCTGTTCTACCATTCGATCGCCCAGGCCTGGCGCGACCTGCAAATGGGTGGCAGCGGCCACTTCCTGCTGGGCGTGGTGCTGGCCCTGGCCGCGACGATCGCCAGCTCGGCCGGCAGCATCGTGGTCGGCAAGGTGCGCGCCGAGTCGAGCAATGTCATGCTGACCACGGCCTGGTCGATGCTCTGGGGCACCCTGCTGGTGGTGCTCTACGTGCTGGCGACCGGCCAGCGCTTCGTGGCGCCGCCGACCCTCTCGTACACGCTGGGCCTGCTGTATCTCGCCCTGTTCGGCTCGGTGATCGCCTTCCTTGCCTATTTCACGCTGATCGCCCGCATCGGGCCGCAGAAAGCGGTCTACATCGGCGTCATCACGCCGGTGCTGTCGGTGCTGCTGTCGGTCAAGCTCGAACACTACCGCCCGGGTCCCGTCGAGTTCCTGGGCATGGTGCTGTGCCTGGCCAGCGTGGCCTGGGCCCTGCGCGCACCCGCAGCCAAACCGGTGCAAAATGATCTTTTGAACAACGCTATCGAAACCCCATGACTTCTGCCACACATTTTTCCATCCGCCCGGCCGAGCCGTCCGACATCACCCACATCCACTCGATGATCGTCGAGCTGGCCGTGTTCGAAAAACTCGAGCACATGGTGGTGGCCACCGAGGAGCTGCTGCACGAAGGCCTGTTCGGCACGAAGCCCTCGTGCGAAGCCATCGTCGGCGAGGAAAACGGCGAAGTGGTCGCCTTTGCGCTGTTCTTCCATAACTTCTCGACCTTCCTGACCAAGAAGGGCCTCTACCTGGAAGACCTGTACGTGCGCCAGTCGCACCGCGGCAAGGGCTACGGCACCCAGCTGCTGGCGCGCCTGGCCCAGCTGGCCATGGAACGCAACTGCGGCCGCTTCGAATGGTCCGTGCTCGACTGGAACGAGCCTGCGATCAACTTCTACAAGACCATGGGCGCCGAGATCCTGCCGGACTGGCGCATCTGCCGCGTGACCGGCGAAACGCTCGAATACCTTGCCCGCCGCGCGATGTAAAGGCGCCAGGCCCACAAAGAAAAACCCACGGGACCGTTTGGCGCCGTGGGCGAACCCATTTTTTAGGATGGGGAGGGGAGAGTGGATATCAACGACTTCAATATAGCTGGGTGAAGTCGCTGAGTGTGGTAGTTCTTACAATTGCTTACCTCTCTTACGGATTCCATTGAAGCTAATAATTACCCAGCTGGAATCAGAGGACTTGAGGATTCTCAAGCCTCATGCCGTGGTGTGGCACGATTGAGTTATCACAAAAGCAATTGATGGGTGACGCCGACAATGTGCTCTTCCCAGGAGAGCACACACCATGAAATTGAGCCTCAAACCGGTCAAGACGCGGCTATACAAGGCATGGCTGCGTAGCCGTCTCGATAATTACACACGCAGCCTGCACGCCATCGCGGCGCAGCGCGAAAACGATTTCCACGCCGAGCGCATGCTGCACCGGGCGGTGTCGGCGACGAAGGCGAAGTTGCAGTCGCTTTGAGGTTTGTGGGTGACGTTTAATTGGTGGGCACAGGGGCGCCCACCATTCCGAAGCGTCCTGATACGAAACCGCGCGGGTCACCGCTGCGATTTACACGCTTCCTGCTCGATAACCGCTTAAAACCCCGCGGGCAACCCGGCGTCGCGCTCGCGCATCACACCGCCGTTGACGACGGCCTGGCAGGGATTGAAGCCGATCGCATAGGCCAGCTCCGCCGGGCGAGCAATGTCCCACAGCGCGAAATCGGCGCGCTTGCCGACTTCGAGCGTGCCGATGCGGTCCTGCATGCCGAGCGCACGCGCCGCGTGCACGGTGGCGCCCTGCAGCGCTTCGCGCGGGGTCAGGCGCCACAGGGTGCAGGCCATGTTCATCGCCAGCAGGATCGAGCTCAGGGGCGAGGTGCCGGGGTTGCAGTCGGTCGCCACCGCCAGCGGCACGCCGGCCGCGCGCAGCTCCGCGATCGGCGGCGCTTTGCTCTCGCGCAGGAAGTACCAGGCGCCCGGCAGCAGCACGGCCACGGTGCCGGCGGCCGCCATGGCGGCAATGCCGGCCGGGGTCAGGTGTTCCAGGTGGTCGGCCGACAGGCCGCGGTAGCGCGCCACCAGTTCAGCGCCGCGCTGTTCGGACAGCTGCTCGGCATGCAGTTTCACCGGCAGGCCCAGGCGTTTGGCCGCCGCGAACACGCGCTCGGTCTGGTCGTAGGTAAAGCCGATGTGCTCGCAGAAGGCGTCGACCGCGTCGACCAGCCCTTCCTTGACCAAGAGCGGCAGCATGCGTTCGGCCACTTCGGCGATGTAGTCGTCGGCGCGGCCGGCGAATTCCGGCGGCAGCGCGTGTGCGCCCAGGAAGGTGGTCTTCACACACACCGGCAGCAATTCTCCCAGGCGGCGCGCGGCGCGCAGCAGGTTCGCTTCGCCCTGCAGGTTCAGGCCGTAGCCGGACTTGATCTCGAGCGTGGTCACGCCCTCGGCCAGCAGTTGCGAGATGCGCGGGGCGCTCACGCGCATCAGGTCTTCCACCGAGGCGGCGCGGGTGGCGCGCACGGTCGACATGATGCCGCCGCCCTTGCGCGCGATGTCCTCGTAGCTCGCCCCTTCCAGGCGCGCTTCCCATTCCTCGCTGCGGTTGCCCGCGTGGACGACGTGGGTGTGGCAGTCGATCAGGCCGGGCGTGAGCCAGGCGCCGTCGCAGTCGTGGATGACGGCCGCGCGCGGCGCTTCGCGGCGCGGCCCGAGCCAGGCGATGCGGCCATGGTGCACGGCGATCGCGCCGTCCATCACCTCGCCATAGCCGTCGACCATGGTGGCCAGGTTCACGTTCGCAAACACCGCGTCATAACGCGGCCCGCTGCGCTCACTCATCTTCGTCCTCGCTGTAGTAGAAAATGTCGACGATGAAGATCGTCGCCTGGGTGGTCTCGAGCGACCACATGGTGCCCGGATCGAACATCACCGCGTCATAGCGTACCAGACCGATGCGTTCGGCATCGTTGGCGATTTCCAGGCTTTCGCCCTCGGCCAGGAACAGGATGGTCAGGTCGGCGCGCGCCACGAAAGTCGACTTGCCGGAAAGGCGGCGGCGGCCGAACTGGTGATAGCAGCGCTCGCTGCGCGTCATGACGTTGAAGTCGGTGGTCGGCCCGCGGTTGAGCTTGGCGACGACCGCGGACTCGCCGTCGAAGGCCAGCACCGGCCCCGACTCGCACAGGATCACGCGCTCGATGCCGTCGATGTCGAGCGTCATGCCGTGGCCGTCGACCAGCGCCAGCGTGCGGTCCACACCCGGAAAACTCGAGAACGGGCCATCCTCGGCAATGGTGGCCAGGCTCACGCGCCAGTCGAAATTGTCGAAAGTCGCGTCGGGCGGGCCGACCGCGATGGTGGTGGTGCTGCCGCCGCCATTCTTCCATGGCACCGCCGACAGCCCCGCAAACGGAATCAGGATATTCATGCTCGCACCTCGCGCAACTGGTTGATCGCCTGCCGGTAGCGGCGCGCGATGGTTTCCTGGGCCATGTGGCGCCCGCCCTGCACCACCCAGCGTCCGCCGGCCAGCACGTCGCGCACCAGGTTGTCGTTGCCGCAGAAGACCAGGCGGCCCATCACGTCGGCCTCCAGCGCGCCTTCCAGGTTCGGATGCGCACTGTCGAGCACCAGCAGGTCGGCGCGCCGCCCCGCCGCAAGCAGCCCGACCGGGCGTCCGGCCGCCAGCGCACCGCCGGCCAGCGCATCCTGCCACAAGTTCAGCGCCACGTCGCGCCGCGCTGGCGTGGCCGCGACGTTGCGGCGCTGGTGCACCAGGCGCTGGCCATACTCGAGCCAGCGCAATTCTTCGACCGGGCTCTGCGAGACATGGCTGTCGCTGCCGATGCCCCAGCGCCCGCCCGCCGCCAGGTAGTCCCCGAGCGGGAACACGCCGTCGCCCAGGTTGGCCTCGGTCGTCGGACACAGCCCGGCCACCGCGCCCGATGCCGCCAGCGCCCTGACCTCCTCGTCGTTCAGGTGGGTCGCATGCACCAGGCACCAGCGCGCGTCGACGCCGATGTGCTCCAGCAGGTATTCGACCGGGCGCCGGCCGCTGAAATCCAGGCTCTGCTGCACCTCGCCCTGCTGCTCGGCGATGTGGATGTGCAGCGGCCGCTCCTTCGGCAGCGCCGCCGCCAGTTCGCGCACCTGCTCGATGCCGGCCGCGCGCAGCGAATGCGGGGCCGCGCCGACCTCGAGCTGGCCGGAACGCAGCGGTTCAAGCGCCTCGACGATGCGCAGCACGGTCTCGGCATCGGTGCGGAAGCGGCGCTGTTCCGGCCTCAAGTCCTGCTCGCCGAAACCGCTGTGGCTGTACAGCACCGGCAGCAGGGTCAGACCGATGCCGGATTGCTGCCCGGCCGCCGCGACGCGCTCGGCCATCTCGGCCGGCCGCTTGTACAGCTCGCCCGCCGGGTCGCGCTGGATGTAATGGAATTCGCACAGCGAGGTATAGCCGTGGCGCAGGCATTCCGAGAACAGCTGGGCCGCGATGGCCTCGACCTGCTCGGGCGTGATATTGGCCGCGAAGCGGTACATCAGGTCGCGCCAGGTCCAGAAACTGTCCGGCCCATCGCCGGCCCGCTCGGTCAGTCCGCCGAGCGCGCGCTGGAAGGCGTGCGAATGCAGGTTGACCATGCCCGGCACCACGTAATCGGCGCGCGGCACGCCGATCGGCGCCTTGGCCTGGGGCTGGACCCGGGTCAGCGCGCCGCGCGCATCCCACTCGACCAGCACGTCGCCGCGCCAGCCTTCCGGCAGCAGGGCGTGACGGGCAAACAGGGCGTTCATCTGCTCCCCCTTGCTCGCACCCAGTCGAGCGCGGCCTGCAGCATGTCGCCAAGGAGCGGCTGCACCTCGGCCGCTACCTCCGGACGGTATTCAAAAGGCGGCGCCTCGTTCATGTACAGGCACTGGCACATTTCGAGCTGGATCGTGTGCACGCCCTCCTTCGGCTGGCCGTAGAAGCGGGTGATATGGCCGCCCTTGAAGCGGCCGTTGACGGCGATGCTGAAGCGGTCCTGGGCGCGCGCCACGCCCACCACCGCGTTTTCCAGGCCGGGATCGCAGGATTTTCCTTCGGCGGTGCCGAAGTTCAGGTCCGGCAGGCGGCCCTCGAAGAAGCGCGGCACGCGCGAAGCGATCGAGTGCGCGTCCCACAGCACCACCTTGCCGTGCAGCGCCAGCAGGCGCGCCAGTTCCGCGCGCAGCTGGTTGTGGTAGGGCTGCCAGTAGCGCTCCAGGCGGCGCTTCACTTCCGCCTCGTCCGGAACTTTACCCTCCTGGTACAGGCTTTCGCGCCCGAAGGTGTCGACCGGGCACAGGCCGGTCGTGTCCATCCCCGGATACAGGTTGGTGTTTTCCGGCGGCCGGTTCAGGTCGATGACGTAGCGCGACCAGCGCGCCGCCAGGGTCGAGATGCCGAGGCGGCCGGCGGCTTCGTAGAGCTCGGCCAGGTGCCAGTCGGTATCCGCTTTCGCGAGGGCGCAGGGCGCCATCGTGGCCGCGACTTCGTCGGGAATATCGGTACCCACGTGGGGCATCGACAGCAGCATCGGTGCGTCACCTGCCTTGAACCGGAAATCCATTACCTCTCCTGTGGGGTTGAATTACGAGTGTAATACTGAGAACAAGTCCTTGCACGACGCTGACAACTCGCCCTCGACCACCATGCGCCGTGCGGCTTCGATATCGGGCGCGAAGAAGCGGTCCTCGTCGTAAGGCGGGACCTGCTGGCGCAACTGGGCATGTACATACTCCAGGTAGCCCGAACTGGTCAGCGGACGGTGGAACTCGATGCCCTGCCCTGCCGCCAGCAGTTCGATCCCGACAATAACCGACGTATTGTGCGCCATCTGGTCGAGACGGCGCGCAGCGAAGGTTGCCATGCTGACGTGGTCTTCCTGGTTGGCCGAAGTCGGCAGGCTGTCGACGCTGGCCGGATGGGCCAGCGACTTGTTTTCCGAGGCCAGCGCAGCCGCCGTCACGTGGGCAATCATGAAGCCCGAGTTCAGGCCCGGTTCGCGCACCAGGAAGGCCGGCAGGCCGGACAAATTGGCGTCGATCAGCAGGGCGATGCGGCGCTCGGCCAGGGCACCGATCTCGGCGATGGCGAGGGCCAGGGTGTCGGCGGCAAAGGCCACCGGCTCGGCGTGGAAGTTACCGCCCGAAACGATCGCGCCATCGTCGGGGAACAGCAGCGGGTTGTCGGTGACCGCGTTCGCTTCGATCAGCAAGGTGCGGCCGGCATTCGCCACCAGGTCCATGACGGCGCCCATCACCTGCGGCTGGCAGCGCAGGCTGTAGGGGTCCTGCACGCGTTCGTCGCCGACCAGGTGCGAGGCGCGGATCGCGCTGCCGGCCACCAGTTCGCGGTAGATGGCGGCGGCGGCGATCTGGCCCGGCTGGCCGCGCACGGCGTGGATGCGCGGGTCAAACGGGGCGTCGCTGCCGCGGGCGGCGTCGACCGACAGTGCGCCGGTGACCATCGCCGCTTCGACCAGTCGCTCGGCCATGAACAGGCCGTGCAGGGCCAGCGCGGTCGAGACTTGCGTGCCGTTGATCAGGGCCAGGCCCTCTTTCGCGGCCAGGGTGACCGGCGCGATGCCGGCATCACGCAGGGCCTCGCTTGCCTCCATCAGGCGGCCGCCCACGCGCACCTGGCCGACGCCGAGGATGGCCAGGGTCATGTGCGCCAGCGGCGCCAGGTCGCCCGAGGCGCCGACCGAACCCTGCGAGGGAATGGCCGGCATGATGCCCGCGTTGTAGAGCGCGATCAGGGTGTCGATGATCAGGGGACGCACGCCCGAGTAGCCGCGCGCCAGGCTGCCGATCTTGGTCAGCAGGATCAGGCGCACCACCGCGTCGGACAGCAGCTCGCCGGTGCCGACCGCGTGCGACAGGATCAGGTTGCGCTGCAATTGCGCCAGCTGGTCGTTCGGGATATGGGCCTTGGCCAGGATGCCGAAGCCGGTGTTGATGCCGTAGGCGGGGTCGCCCTTGGCGACGATGGTGTCGACCAGCGCGCTCGATGCCGCGATGGGGCCGGCGGCGTCGGGCGACAGGGCGATCGGGCGGTGCGCGGCCCAGGCGGCGCGCAGGTCTGCCAGGGTCAGGGCGCCGGGTTGCAGGGTCCAGCCTTGGTGAGCATCGTGTTGCGATTCGTGTTTCATGTTCTGTCTTGCTTTCAGGCTTACTTGATCATCGGGAGGTTCAGGCCATTGCGCTTGGCCGCGGCGATGGCGCTTTCATAGCCGGCGTCGGCGTGACGCATCACGCCCGAGCCGCTGTCGTTGACCAGCACGCGCGCCAGGCGCTTGGCGGCGGCGTCGGTGCCGTCGGCAACGATGACCACGCCGGAATGCTGCGAGTAGCCCATGCCGACGCCGCCGCCATGGTGCAGCGAGACCCAGGTCGCGCCGCCGGCCGTGTTCAGCATCGCGTTCAGGAGCGGCCAGTCCGACACCGCGTCGGTGCCGTCGCGCATCGCCTCGGTCTCGCGGTTCGGGCTGGCCACCGAGCCGGTGTCGAGGTGGTCGCGGCCGATCACGATCGGGGCCTTGAGTTCGCCCGTGCGCACCATCTCGTTGAAGGCCAGGCCGGCCAGGTGGCGCTCGCCCAGTCCCAGCCAGCAGATGCGCGCCGGCAGGCCCTGGAAGGCGATGCGCTCGCGCGCCATGTCGAGCCAGCGGTGCACCTGCTTATGCTGCGGGAACAGCTCCTTGATCTTGGCGTCGGTTTTATAGATGTCCTCGGGGTCGCCGGACAGCGCCACCCAGCGGAACGGTCCCCGTCCTTCGCAGAACTGCGGGCGGATGTAGGCCGGCACGAAGCCCGGGAAATCGAAGGCGTTGGCGACGCCTTCGTCCTTGGCCACCTGGCGGATGTTGTTGCCGTAGTCGACCGCGTAGGCGCCGAGCGCCTTGAAATCGAGGATGGCCTGGACGTGCTTCGCGCACGATGCGGCGGCCGCCGCCTTCAGGCGCGCGTGCTGCGATGGGTCGCGCTGCGCGGCCTTCCACTCCTCCACGCTCCAGCCGCTCGGCAGGTAGCCGTTGATCAGGTCATGGGCCGAGGTCTGGTCGGTGACCAGGTCCGGCACCAGGCTCCCAAGCTTGGCGCGGCGCACCAGTTCCGGCAGCACCTCGGCGGCGTTGCCGAGCAGGCCGATCGAGACCGCTTCGCGCTTGTCCGTGTACTCCTTGACCAGGGCCAGCGCTTCGTCGATATCGCGCGCCTGCTTGTCGAGGTAGCGGGTGCGCAGGCGGAAGTCGATGCTGCTCTGCTGGCATTCGACCGTCAGCGAGACCGCGCCGGCGAAGGTGGCGGCCAGCGGCTGGGCGCCGCCCATGCCGCCCAGGCCCGCGGTGAGGATCCAGCGCCCCGCCATGTCGCCGCCGAAGTGCTGGCGGCCGGCTTCGGCGAAGGTTTCGTAGGTCCCCTGCACGATGCCCTGGGTGCCGATGTAGATCCAGCTGCCGGCCGTCATCTGGCCGTACATGAACAGGCCTTTGCGGTCGAGCTCGTTGAAATGCTCCCAGTTGGCCCACTTCGGCACCAGGTTCGAGTTGGCCAGCAGCACGCGCGGCGCGTTCTCGTGGGTCTGGAAGACGCCGACCGGCTTGCCGGATTGAATCAGGAGGGTCTGGTCGTCTTCCAGCTCGCGCAGCGAAGCGAGGATCTGGTCGAAGCACTCCCAGTTGCGGGCGGCGCGGCCGATGCCGCCATAGACGACGAGACGCTGCGGGTCCTCGGCCACCTCGGCGTCGAGGTTGTTCTGCAGCATGCGATAGGCCGCTTCGGTCAGCCAGCTCTTGCAGGAAAGTTCGGTGCCGCGCGGGGCGCGGATGGTGCGCGTCGGATCGAAACGCGGATCGACATCAACTCGGGGCGATTCTTGGGTCATGGCAGCTCCTGGGGTTGAGGAAGGGCGAACGATGGAACCGATCGCACCGGAATGCTCAGAGTCTAAGTTGTCTATACAAGCCCGTCAATCCGTTTGTTGCGATGACCTGCGTCGCTTCTCGTAGGGTGGGCACTCCGTGCCCACGCGTTACGTACCGATCAGTATTCCGCTGCGGCAAGGTGTCGCTCGCTGAGCATGCAATGGATGCGGAGCTAACCATGCGCTTTGGAAGCGCCGCAACTGGACCACTTGCATTGCCCTGGCACGCGCTACCACTGACCATGCTTCCGCGTGGGCACGTTCGTTATTGAGGCCATTGGCCTCAATAACCCCACCCTACGCTTGCCTTCGCCGGCAGGTTTATTGTTTCTGGTACACCGCCTTCCCTCCCACCCAGGTCTGCAGCACGCCCACCTTGTGGATATCGTAGGTCGGCATCTTGAACAGGTCCTGGTCGATCACGATGAAGTCGGCCCACTTGCCCGGTTCCAGCGAGCCTAAGCTGTTTTCGGCGTGGCCGGCGTAGGCTGCGTCAAGCGTGAAGCAGCGGAAGGCTTCCTTCAGCGACATCGCCTGCTCCGGATGCCAGCCGGCGACCGGCTGGCCGGCGTGGTCCATGCGCGTCACCGCGGCGTGGATGCCGAAGAAGGGATTCGGCGACTCGACCGGGAAATCCGAACCGCAGGCGATGCGCGAACCCTGGTGCAGGAAGCTGCGCCAGGCGTAGGCGCCCTTGATGCGTTCCGGGCCGACGCGGGTTTCCGCCATGTTCTTGTCCGAGGTTGCGTGGGTCGGCTGCATCGACGGGATGATGCCCAGCGTCTTGAAGCGCTTGACGTCGGCCGGCGCCACCACCTGGGCGTGCTCGATGCGGTGGCGCTGCGCCGCGCTCTTCGTGGCCGGGAGTTCCTTCTGGTAGATGTCGAGGATCTGGTGGTTGCCGGCGTCGCCGATCGCGTGCACGTTGACCTGGTAGCCGCGCAGCATCGCCTTCTTCATCATGGCGTCCATCTGGTCGAGCTTGTAGAACAGCAGGCCGTGCGAATGCGGCTCGTCGCTGTAGGGCTTGATCAGGGCCGCGCCGCGGCTGCCCAGTGCGCCGTCCGAATACAGCTTCACCGCGCGCAGCGCATACATGTCGTTGCCGTAGGTTTTCAGGGGACCGTTCTTCGACAGCGCATCGAAGTCGCCCTCGGTGCCGCCGATCATGCCGTAGATGCGCGCGGTCAGTTTTCCTTGATCCGCGTAGACGCGGTAGAGACGGTCCTCGAACACGCCCAGGCCCGCATCGTGGGTGCTGGTGACGCCGACCTTCGCCAGCGCGCCCAGTGCGCGGTCGAGCGCCACGCGCCCTTCCGCTTCGGTCTGGGCCGGCAATACCTTGGTGATCAATTCCTGCGCCGCGTCGACCAGCACGCCGGTCGCCTTGCCGTTGGCGTCGCGCACGATCTTGCCGCCGGCCGGGTCCGGGGTCTTGTCGGTGATGCCGGCCGCCGCCAGCGCGCGGCTGTTGGCCCAGCCGGCATGGCCGTCGACGCGCTCGAACCAGACCGGGCGGTCGCTGACGACCGCGTCGACATCGAGCGCGGTCGGGAAACGCCCCAGCTTCCAGTTTTCCTGGTTCCAGCCACGTCCGCGCAGCCAGCCCTGGCCCGGATTGGCGCGGGCGTAGTCCGCGATGGCCTTCAGGGCGCCTTCCAGCGAGGTGGTCTGCGACAGGTCGAGCTGGGTCAGCATCTGGCCCAGGCCGAACACGTGGCCGTGGGCATCGATCAGGCCCGGCAGCACGGTGCGGCCCTGCACGTCGACACGGCGCGCGCCCGGCGCTTTGGCGTTCACCTCGGCGGCGCTGCCGACGGCGATGACGCGGCCCTTGTCATCGAACGCCAGCGCCGTGAACTGCACCAGATCACCCTTGCTGTTGAGCGTGTATCCATTGGCATTGTCGATCACCGTGTCGGCATGCGCGGCCGACAGCCCGGCGAGCGCGGCAAGGACGAACATGGAACACTGCTTGAGGGTGGGGCGCATGGACTCTCCGTTTTATTAAATAAATGCAAAACATGAGTGTAGCGAAGTCCTTGCAACTTGGGCACCGCCGCCCCTCTTCCGCCCTGCATTTTTTCCTTATGCTTTCTCGCGCTCGATCAGCGCCCGCTTGCGTTCGATCCCCCAGCGGTAGCCCGACAGGCCGCCGTCGCTGCGCACCACCCGGTGGCAGGGAATCGCCACCGCCACCGGATTGGCCGCGCAGGCGCCCGCCACCGCACGCACGGCGGCCGGCGAACCGATGCGCTGCGCGAGCTCGGTATAGCTGACGGTCGCGCCGGCCGGAATGGCGCGCAGCGCTTCCCACACGCGCTGTTGGAAGGCGGTGCCGCGCACGTCGAGCGGCAGGTCCAGGCCGATGCGCGGCGCCTCGACGAAGCCGACCACCTGCGCCACGGTGCGTTCGAAGTCCGCGTCGCCGCCAAGCAGCTGCGCCTTCGGAAAGCGGTCCTGCAGGTCGCGCACCAGTTGCTCCGGGTCGTCGCCCATCAGGATCGCGCAGATGCCGTGGCCGGTTGCCGCCACCAAAATCGCGCCCAGCGAACAGGCGCCCACCGCGAACCGGATCTCCTCTCCCGCCCCGCCGGCCCGGAAGCGCGCCGGCGCCATGCCCAGCATCGCGTCCGCGCCGGCATAGAAGCGCGAGCTGGAGTTGAAGCCGGCGGCGTACAGCGCATCGGTGACCGGCGCGCCTTGCGCCAGCTCGTCGCGCACGCGCGCCGCGCGCAGCGCCGCCGCATAGGCCTTGGGGGTGACGCCGGCATGCTGCCTGAACAGGCGGTGGAAATGGAAGCGGCTCATGCCGGCGGCTGCCGCCAGCGCATCCAGGTCCGGCTCCTCTTCGCTCGTCTCGATCAGGCGGCAGGCCGCGGCCACCGCTTGCGCCTGGCGCTCGGCCAGCGGCGGCAGGTCCGGCCGGCAGCGCAGGCAGGGCAGGCAGGGCCGGAAACCCGCGCTTTCCGCGGCATCGCAACTGGCGTGAAAGGCGACGTTCGCGCGCCGCGCCAGCCGGGCGCCACAGGAGGGCCGGCAGTAGACGCCGGTCGTGCGCACCGAGTAATAGAAGACGCCGTCGGCGGCGCGCTCGCGCCGCTGCACGGCTTCCCAGCGCGCCTCGTCGCTGGCATAGGCATGAAGGATGGTCTCGGTTTTCATGGCGGCTCCTGCAAGGTCGATGGCGCGTATCGTGGCACGCGTGCGCCGGGTGCGCACTCCGGGTCTTGCTTTCGAATCGGCGATGCTAGAATCCGCACTGTCGACAGTCATCATTATCGCCCCACCGGAGAGCAGTTTGAACGAACAGAGCGCGCAAGCGAGCACCCCTATCTTCCAGCGTATCAAGGATTACCTGGTCGGCGAGATCGCCTCCGGCCGTTGGAAGGAAGGCGACCTCGTGCCCTCCGAGCAGGCGCTGGTGCGCCAGTTCGGCGTGTCGCGCATGACCGTCAACCGCGCAGTGCGCGAACTGACGGCCGAACAGGTGCTCACGCGGCGCCAGGGTTCGGGCACCTATGTGGCGCCGCAGAAATACCAGGCGACCCTGGTCGAGATCCGCAATATCGCCGACGAAGTGCGGGCGCGCGGCCACCGCCACCGCAGCCAGTTGCACCTGCTGGAAGCAGCGCCGGCGAGCGAAGCGCTGGCCCTGCAGTTCGAGCTGGCGCCGGAGACGCCGCTGTTCCATTCGCTGATCGTGCATTTCGAGAACGAGGTGCCGATCCAGCTCGAAGACCGCTGGGTCAACCCGGCCTGCGCGCCGGACTACCTGGCCCAGGATTTCAATGCCATCACCCCGAACGAACACCTGATGGCCGTCGCCCCGCTGCAGGGCGCGACCTACGCCATCGAGGCCCTGGGCGCACCGCGCGAAGTGGCCGAGCTGCTCGCCATCGATGCGCGCGCCCCCTGTCTCGTGCTCAAGCGCAAGACCACTTCCGGCGGCCGGGTGGCCTCCAGCGTGACCATGTGGCACCCGGGCCGCCTGTACCAGTTCACCGGCAGCGTGGGCTGAACGTGGATTGAATGAGACGTGCCGCGCAGTTTTTTTTTGGCGGGCATGCGTACGGCATGCCTGTTCTCGCCGATAATTCCCTTCCAGTCAAAACTTCGCCGGAACCATTTGTATGGATGAGCCCGTCATCGCCAAGCCTGCCCAGCCGCCGCGCGTGCTGGTGCTCGACGACGACCATTTCATGCTGGAAGTGCTCACCGACATGCTGGAACAGGTGGGCGTGCGCGAGGTCTTTGCCGAGGCCACGACCCGCCACGCCCTCTCGACCCTGGAAGAACAGGGGCCGGACACCCTGATCTGCGACCTGGCTCTGCCCGACATGGATGGCATCGAGTTCCTGCAGGCCGCCGCGGCGCGTGGTTTCGGCGGCCGCGTGATCCTGCTGTCGGGCATGGATGCGGGGGTGCGCGACGCCGCCAGCGAGCTGGCGCGGGTGCTCGGATTGCACGTGACCGGGACCTTTCGCAAGCCGATCGCGCTCGACCAATTGCGCTCGGCCGTGGCGTGTTAAAATTTGAACAAACGTCCGAACACTTTTGGGGAAAATAAGGTATTATTCGACCTAAATCCCCCGCCTGACGTCCTCTTGACGCCCTTCCAATATTGAGTTTGCGCACATTGTCTCCACCATTGTGTTGCAACCAGTTTCATTAACATTCGGAAGCCGGACGAGCTGCTGTGCAGTCTCCAGGCGTACATTGATCCTTACCTCTCTTTGAGGAAAACATGAGCGAAAACATTAAACACATCAGCGATGCTTCTTTCGAAACCGACGTGATCAAGTCCGAGCGTCCGGTCCTGGTCGATTTCTGGGCCGAGTGGTGCGGTCCGTGCAAGATGATCGCCCCGATCCTGGAAGAAGTCGCCAAGGAATACGATGGCAAGATCACGATCGCGAAGATGGACGTCGACGCCAACCAGGCCGTACCGGCCAAGTTCGGCATCCGTGGCATCCCGACCCTGATCCTGTTCAAGGACGGCGTCCCGGCCGCGCAGAAAGTCGGCGCCATGGCCAAGGGCCAGCTGACCGCCTTCATCGACAGCAACATTTAATAATCGGGCGTTCACTGAGCGTTCGTTGAGCGGCGGCAGCGCGCCCGCACTGCCGCCATTGTCTGGACGGGAGACCGATCGATTCCGGTCGCATCCCAATTGACTAACCCACGCAGTTCCCTCCCCTACCTTGATTTCCCGTCACGGGACACCCACACAACATGCACTTATCTGAACTGAAGGCAATGCACGTCTCCGCCCTTCTGGAGATGGCGATCAGCCTCGATATCGACAACGCAGCGCGCCTGCGCAAACAAGAACTGATGTTCGCCATCCTGAAGAAGCGCGCAAAGCAGGGCGAACAGATCTTCGGCGACGGCGCGCTCGAGGTGCTGCCGGACGGCTTCGGCTTCCTGCGTTCGCCCGATGCGAGCTACATGGCCTCGACCGACGACATCTACATCTCGCCGTCGCAGATCCGCCGCTTCAACCTGCATACGGGTGACTCGATCGAAGGCGAAGTGCGCACCCCGAAGGACGGCGAGCGCTATTTCGCACTGGTCAAGGTGGACAAGGTCAACGGCGAGTCGCCGGAAGCGTCGAAGCACCGCATCCTGTTCGAAAACCTGACCCCGCTGCACCCGAACGAGCCGCTGCGCCTCGAGCGCGACATGAACGGCGCCGAGAACATCACCGGCCGTATCGTCGACCTGATCTCGCCGATCGGCAAAGGCCAGCGCGGCCTGCTGGTCGCCTCGCCGAAGTCGGGCAAGTCGGTCATGCTGCAGCACATCGCCCACGCGATCACCGCGAACCACCCGGACGTCACCCTGATCGTCCTCCTGATCGACGAACGTCCGGAAGAAGTGACAGAGATGCAGCGTTCGGTGCGCGGCGAAGTGGTCGCTTCGACCTTCGACGAACCGGCCACCCGCCACGTGCAGGTCGCCGAAATGGTGCTGGAAAAGGCCAAGCGCCTGGTCGAGATGAAGAAGGACGTCGTGATCCTGCTCGACTCGATCACCCGCCTGGCACGCGCCTACAACACCGTGATCCCGGCCTCGGGCAAGGTCCTGACCGGCGGTGTCGATGCCAACGCGCTGCAGCGTCCGAAGCGCTTCTTCGGCGCCGCCCGTAACGTCGAAGAAGGCGGCTCGCTGACCATCGTCGCCACCGCCCTGATCGAAACCGGCTCGCGCATGGACGACGTGATCTACGAAGAATTCAAGGGCACCGGCAACATGGAAGTGCACCTCGAGCGCCGCCTGGCCGAGAAGCGCGTCTACCCGGCGATCAACCTGAACAAGTCGGGCACGCGCCGCGAGGAACTGCTGATCAAGCCGGACCAGCTGCAAAAGATCTGGATCCTGCGCAAGCTGCTGTACTCGATGGACGAGATCGAGGCGATGGAGTTCATCCTCGACAAGATGCGTGCAACGAAGAACAACGTGGAGTTCTTCGACATGATGCGCCGCGGCGGCTGATTCTCGCCAAAAGCATCGACAAGGGCGGCCTGTGCCGCCCTTTTTCATTCACGGCTGCGTGCAGCAGGACGTGGCACCGCAGGGTGGGCACTCCGTGCCCACGCGAAACGTGGAGTCAACGCGACGCCTGGACAACGTTGACGGATGATCATGTGATCCGTGTCAAAATGAACAGCCACGAGGCATGCTTCCGCGTGGGCACGGGGTGCCCACCCTACGTATCGGCTCTGGCATAGTTGCCTGGATTCTGAAGCCGTTTTATAATCGTGGGTTCAGTACATCAACCCCTGGCAAGTGATCGGCAATCGGGTCAAGAAGCAACAAGACCGACGAAGTGCTGTTTGGCTACCAAACTAACCAAGGCAAAACCATGAAGACCGATATCCATCCAGATTACCGCGAAGTGCTGTTCCACGACGTGTCGTGCGACTTCAAATTCATCACCCGTTCGACCATCGCCACCCGCGAAACCGGTACCTACGAAGGTAAAGAATACCCGCTGATCAAGATCGAAGTCTCGGCTGAATCGCACCCGTTCTACACCGGCAAGCACAAGATCGTCGACACCGCTGGCCGCGTCGAGAAGTTCCGCCAGAAGTTCGGTTCGGTTGGTTCGAAGACCACCGTCGCCAACGGCTAAGCAAGCAATTCAAGGGAGCCCACGCGGCTTCCCCAGCCCATGCAGGGCCAAAGAAGAAGCCGGTTTCCGGCTTCTTTTTTTTCATCTTTCATTCGCCGCTATACTAGCGCGACATTCATTCCTCTCATCAAGACCTATCGATGAAACCAGTCCGCCTCCCCGCCGCCGCCACGCTGGCCCTGCCGCGCTGGGCGCTGTACGCGCTCGGCATGCTGTATATCCTGCCGGGACTGATCGGCCGCGACCCGTGGAAGGATGACGCCGGCAGCTTCGGCGTCATGTGGACGATGGCCCGTGGCGGCCTGCACGACTGGCTCTACCCGAACATCGCCGGCCTGGCCGTCACCGACGAGGGCCCGCTTGCCTTCTGGCTGGGCGCCATCTGCATCAAGCTGTTCGGCTGGCTGCTGGGCGACGTGCTGGCCGCGCGCGTCTCCAACATCGGCATTTTTGTCCTCGGCACCATGTCGCTCTGGTACACCGCCTTCCACCTGGGACGGCGGCCGGAAGCGCAGCCGCTGCGCCTGGCCTTCGGTGGCCAGCCGGAGCCGGACGACTACGGCCGCACGCTGGCCGACACGGCGGTGTTGGTCTACCTCGGCTCGCTCGGCCTGCTGTTGTACAGCCACGAAACCCTGGCCGTGACCCTGCAGGGTTCGCTGCTCGCCTATTTCCTCTACCGCGCGGTGCGCTACATCGAGAGCGCCAGCCTGCGCAATGCTGCCCTGGTCGGCCTGGCGCTGGGCGCCCTGACCCTGACGCGCGGCCCGCTGTCGCCGCTGGCGCTGGTAGTGGCGCTGTTCCTGGGCACGCGCTTCTTCCGTATGCCGACCGGCAACTCCCTGCGTCACCTGGCGCTGGCCAGCGCTGTGGCGGCGCTGTTGACCCTGATCTGGATCCTGCCCGCCAGCATCGTCCAGCCGCATGGCGACTCGCCGGTGCCGGCCTGGCTGGCCTGGAACGCCGAGCAGCTGAGCGTGCCGAGCTGGACCTCGATCAAGGCCTTCTTCCGCGTCGGCGTCTGGTTCTTCTGGCCGGCCTGGCCTTTCGCCGGCTGGGCGATCTGGGCCTGGCGGCGCCAGCAGAACATGCTGCACATCGTGCTGCCGCTGACCTTCCTCGGCGCCTTGACCCTGCTCACCCTGTGCGATCCCTCGCCGGAAAATGGCGATCTGCTGAAACTCCTGCCGCTGCTGGCCCTGATGGCCGCCTTCGGCCTGCCGACCATGAAGCGCGGCGCGATCAATGCCATCGACTGGTTCTCGGTGATGGCGCTGACCACGCTGGCCGCCCTGCTCTGGCTGTTCTGGATCGCCAAGCTGACCGGCTGGCCCGCCAAGCTGTCGCACAATGCGCTCAAGCTGGTGCCCGGTTTCAAGCCGGAATTCGGCATCGTCGCCTTCGTCGTGGCAGCGAGCGTATCGATCGGCTGGATCTGGCTGGTGCGCTGGCGCGTGTCGCGCCAGCCCGCGGTGCTGTGGCGCGCGGTGGTGCTGTCCTCGAGCGGGCTGATCCTGTTGTGGGTGCTCCTGATGACGCTGTTCCTGCCGGACCTGAACTACAGCAAGAGCTACGCCGGCGTGGCCCAGGCGATCGCCGCCAAGCTGCCGCCGGACGCGAACTGCATCGACACGAACGTGACCTCGGCGCAACGCGCCTCGTTCGCCTACTTCGGCCGCCTGCCGTTTGCCGGCGTACAGGGAGCAGGCCGGTGCGATTATGTTCTGCTTCAGGACAGCGTCAGGACGCGCGACGACCGCAACCTGGCGCGCCGCTGGAGTACGCGCGGCGCGACGCTGCTGTGGGAAGGCCGCCGCGCATCCGACCGCGACGAACGCTTCCGCCTGTACCGCCGCGCGCCCTGAGGCCCGCCCCGCGCCGCCGCCCGTTGCCGAACCGCCCTGCCGGAACCATCCGCAGGGCGGTTTTTCTATGCCGGCGCCGTGCGCTTGCCGGGCAGGCTGCTGCGCCGCAGGAGCGCGCCGAAGGCCAGCCCGCCCAGCAGCAGCGCAAATCCTGGCGCTTCCGGCACTGGCGACACCGTCAGGTCGGCGCCGAAACTGCCCCCGGCCGCACCCGTGACCACACCATCGACACGCACCGCATACGCCCCGGTCGGCAGGCCGAAGGCCGTCAGTGCCCAGGAGTCGGTCGGGTTGTTGCCAAAGCCGGTTTGGTCGATGCCGGCGATCACGGGGCCGATGACATTCATCGTCGCGGGATCGTAGCGGTACAGGCTCAGGGCGGTGATACTCAGGTCTTTTTCCAGCGGCGAATTCAGGTAGGACGAGGTGACCGAGGCCGCCGCGTCGAAAGGAAGGCCGCCGACGTCGAAGATGAAGAGATCGGTGAAGGTGCTGCCCGATTCGGGGGCGCTGAAGCCGTCGCCGAAATGGGCATTGAAGCCGCCCACCCCGTCGTCGATCGTGGAAATCGGTACGCTGCGCTCGATTGCCTGTGCGCTGGCATATGGGCCGGCGCAGACAGCGCCCGCCAGCAGCGCGCCCAGGACCAGGGATGTGCTTTTCATGTGAACTCCATGGCAAGGTGTTGGCAATGCCGGCGTTGTCCGGATGGACGCCGCATCGGCAAGAGTGGACGTGCCAGCTCCGCGCGCCTTTTACGCACGCGGCATATCCATACGCGCAGCCACGCCGCCACCTCATGCTTTGATCCGGCGGCGCTGGCAGACGTTTGTTCCTGATCGTTCCCTCCTTGAGTCAGCTCAATCCGGGAGCATATACAGGAAACACAATGGCAGACAGCGCCGTCCCACGTCTGCCCATGGAGGAAACAACATGAAAAGCGTCATGTTCTCGGAAGTCGTGCGTTCGAACCAGGGCGGCGGCTGGCTGCGCAGCCTGCCCCCGCTGGCCGCCTACGGGTTGACGGTGGCCATCGGCATGCCCTTGCTGGTGCTGGCGCTGCACCTGTTCGACCCCACCGCCCCGCTGGCCCTGATCGTCCTGCCGGTGCTGGCCGGCCTGGCTCTGCCCCTGTGTGCCAGCACACCGGGCCGGCTCGACGTCAACACCCGCTTCGACGCCAGCCACATGAGCATGACCCTGGACAGCACCCTCTCCTCGCTCGGCTATGCGCGCTGCGAGGCCGGCCCCGGCCTGCTGCGCTACGTCAGGACCGCGCGCCCGTCGTGGCGCGCCCGGACCCAGACCGTCAACGTCAGGGTGCATGCGCATGCCCTGGAAGTGGTCGGCCCCATCCCGGTCCTGCGCTCGCTGCAGAAGGCATTGGCGAGCTAGCTGCACTGTTGCTGCGACCCGGCATGCGGCCGCCACAGGCGGCGTTCGCAGCCCGCGGCCGGGCTCGTAAACTGTTGCCGGTGCAATCCAAATCAGCGATAATGCACAGCGCGTTGCCGGGATGGCGGAATAGGTAGACGCACGGGACTCAAAATCCCGCGCCGCAAGGCGTACCGGTTCGATTCCGGTTCCCGGCACCACGACACGAATACAGACAAGACCCGCGTTTCTTCATTGAAGGACGCGGTTTTTTGTTTGTCACCTGCCCTCCGCTTCCGCCCAGTTATCATACGCCCGCTCGATCCGCCGCAGCGAGCCGTCGCGTTCGAGCGCGGCAAAGGCGTCGTTGAGACGGCTGACGATGGCATCGGATACACCGCGGTTGCAGGCAAGGAAGACATCGCGCTGGTTGAACGCGAGCACCGGGACGATCTTGCCGGCCCAGCCATTCTGTGCAAGTACGGGGCTGCCGGGACGCAGCGCCGCTGCCCACAGGTCGATGCGTCCGAGCAACAACTTGCGCGGATTGATCAGGTCGTGCGGCGCGGCGTCGACCTTGAAGCCGCGGCTGCGCAGGTAATGGTCGCGCGCATCGCCGTTGTAGGTGCCGATCCGGTAAGGCCGCGCGTCTTCCAGGTTGCGCAGCGCGAACTGGCGGTCGGCGCGCGCCATCAGCACCCAGTGCGCAGTATCGAGCGGACCGACCCACTTGAACAGGGCCTCGCGCTCGGGCGTGCGGGTGGTCGAGTAGACGCAGGCATCGGGGCGCCCGCGTGCGGCGGCATAGGCGCGCTTCCACGGCAGCAATTCGATCGTGTACGCAAGCCTGGCGCGGTCCAGGGCGGCGCGCACCTTGTCGGTGGCGATCCCCACCACCCGGCCCCGCCCGTCAAGCATGCTCGACGGCGCCGCCGTCTCGGTCGTGATGTACAAGGCCGCATCGGTGTCCGCTGCCGCGTCCCGGCTGGCGGCCCGGGCAGAAACGGACAGCGCATTCGACAGGACGGCCAGGGCCGCGCATACCGCGCCCATCGTGATTCGGTCTATCAACATCGAGGCTCCCGCATTCCCAGAAAGATGGATCGCAGCATCTATCCATTCAGCATACCCCAAGGCCTGCCATTGTCGTCAATACATTGCAATGCAGGGTAGCGGCAACGCGACAGTTGCCACGCCATGTCGCTACGTTTCCCTAATAAAATCAAGACTTTCCAATAGGAAAATGTCATACTCGCAGGTGCTTTTGTCCTCTCGATGGACCACTCCGGAACAACCCCATGTCGCTTTTCATGTTGCCAGATGACCCATCGCTACTCAGCTATGGCATCTACGATTCCAGGCTCGTGCTGCTGTCGCTGCTCGTGGCGATCTTCTCATCATGGATGGGCTTGCAGATCGCAGGCCAGGCACGCCAGCGCGACAGCCAGCGCCTGATCTTCCTGCTGACCGGCAGCCTGGCGCTGGGCGCCGGCGTCTGGGCCATGCATTTTGTCGGCATGCTCGCCTTTAACCTCTGCACGCGCGTCAGCTACGACCCGATGACCACCATCGGCTCGAGCCTGCCGAGCATCGGCGCTTCCTTCGTCGCGCTGAGCTTGATCGCGCGCGAGCGCCTGGGCGCTGCTGGCCTGCTGGCGGGCGGCCTGCTGGTCGGCGCCGGCATCGGTGCGATGCACTATGCCGGCATGGCCGGCATGCGCATGAGCCTGGACCTGCGCTACGACCCACTGACCTTCGCGCTGTCGATCGTCGTCGCCGTGGTGCTGGCGACGCTGGCACTGTGGGTGCGCTTCGGCCTGACCCGCTTCCGCAGCATGAGCGAAGGCAAGCGCCTGCTGCTGGCGGCCGTCGTGATGGGCTGCGCGATCGCCGGCATGCACTACACCGGCATGGCCGCGGCGCGTTTCGTAGGCACGGTCGATCCGAATGCCCCGGCTTCGTCCGATACCACGACCCTGGCGCTGGCGATCTCCCTGATCACCGTCCTGTTCACCGTCGTCGTGCTGGCTGCCAACGGCCTGCTGCGCTACCGCCGCCTGTACGCCGAACTGTCGCGCAGCGAAGCCTGGATGCGCGCCCTGCTCACCACCACCATCGACGGCGTCATCACGGTCGACCGCGACGGCACCATCCTCGAATTCAATGCCTCGGCCGAGAACATCTTCGGCTGGCGCCGCGACGAAATCGTCGGCGGCAACGTGCGCCTCCTGATGACCGAACAGGACCGCAACAACGAAGCCGGCCTGCTTGGCTACCTGCGCGACAGCGGCGCCCATGCGGCGCCGAACAATGCCGAGGTCGACGCGCTGCGCCGCGACGGCAGCCTGGTGCCGATCCGCTTCGCCGTCGGCCACGCGCGCCTGCGCGACGAGGAACTGTTCGTCTGCTTCGTCACCGACATCACCGAGCGGCGCGAGATGGTGCAGGCGCTGCGCGCCAGCGAGCAGCAGTTCCGCTGCCTGATCGGCACCATCCCCGGCATCTCCTACCGCAGCCGCATCGAGGGCGCGCACCCGATGGTGTTCATCAGCGACGCGGTCGAGCGCGTGGCCGGCTATCCGGCGCGCGACTTCACCGGCGCATTGCCGGACACCCCGCCGCGCCGCAGCTTCGGCGCCCTGATCCACGCAGCCGACCGCGTGCGCGTGTCGCAGGCGATCGAGGCCGCGCTGCGCGAAGACCGCCCCTGGCTGGTCGAGTACCGCCTGCTGCACGCCGACGGCAGCACCCGCTGGCTGTGGGAGAACGGCACCGGCGTGCGCGACGACGAAGGCAGGCTCGTATGGCTCGACGGCGTGATCCTCGACATCAGCGAGCGCCGCCGCATGGAAGAGGCGCTGCGCGAGGCCAAGGAACACGCCGAGCAGGCCGCCGCCGCGCGCGCCACCTTTGTCGCCAACATGAGCCACGAGATCCGCACGCCGATGAACTCCATCCTCGGCTTCACCGACGTGCTGCTCGACGGCGAACTGGCGCCCGACCAGCGCCGCCACCTCGACACCGTGCGCAGCGCCGGCCGCTCGCTCCTTCGCCTGCTCAACGAGATCCTCGACACCGCCAAGCTGGAAAAGGGCGCGGTCGAACTGGAGATCAACGACTTCAACCTGCTTTCGCTGATCGACGAATTGTCCTCGACGCTGGCGGCCAACGCGCGCGCCAAGGGCCTGCACGTCGACATCCACTACGACCCGGCGCTGCCTACCAATTTGCGCGGCGACGAGCTGCGCATCCGCCAAGTCCTCACTAACCTGCTCGACAACGCGATCAAATTCACCGCCGCCGGCAGCGTCACCCTGCGCGCCGAGCCACGGGGCGACCAGTTGCACTTCTCCGTGAAAGACACCGGCATCGGCATCGCGCCCGAGCGCCTGCAGGCGATCTTCGACCCGTTCACCCAGGCCGACGCCTCGATGACGCGGCGCTTCGGCGGCACGGGTCTCGGCACCACGATCAGCAAGCAGCTGGTCGAGCTGATGGGCGGGAAGATCTGGGCCGAGAGCACGGTCGGCGAAGGCACCACCTTCCACGTGCTGCTGCCGCTGGTGGTGGCGCGCTTTGCGCCCCAGCAGGCGCGCGTGCGTACTGCCGCCGTGCTGCCGCCGCTGCGCGTGCTGGTTGCCGACGACGTGCCGCAGAACCTCGAGCTGCTGCAGCTGCTGATGGCGCGCCGCGGCCACACCATGACCGGCGTGGCGGACGGCGCCCAGGTGGTCGAGCTGGCCGCGCGACAGGACTTCGACCTGATCCTGATGGACTTCCAGATGCCGACCATCGACGGCCTGCGCGCCACCCGCCTGATCCGCGAACAGGCGGCAAGCGAGGGCCGGCCGCGCGTGCCGGTGATCGCGATGACGGCCAGCGTGCTGGCCGAGCACCGCCGCGCCAGCCTCGAGGTCGGCATGGACGGCTTCGCCTCCAAGCCGGTCGACTGGTTCACGCTGTCGCACGAGATCGCGCGCGTGCTCGGCATCGGCTCGAGCCAGGCGCCCGATGCGCCGGCGCTCGAACGCCAGGCCTGGAACCGCCACGGCGGCGTGCACCGCTGGGGCGGCAAGGAAGACGCCTACCTGGAAGCGCTGGCCCACTTCCATACCCAGCACGCCATGCTGCCGCAGTTCCTGCGCGGCTTCGCCGATGCCGCCGACTATCCTTCGCTGCGCATGCTGGCGCACAAGGCGCGCGGCATCGCCGCCAACCTCGGCCTGGAACTGCTGGCCGATGCGCTGGCCGAGCTGGAACAGCTGGCCGATGGCGACAAGGGCCAGCACCTGGCGGGCGTGTCGCTGCTGCCGCAGGCCCTGGTGGGCGTGGCCGAGGCGCACGAGACCGCGCTGGCGCTGATCCGCGACCAGCGGCGAGCCGCTGCGCCGGCAGCGCAGGGGGCCGCCGGCGACGCCATCGACCTGGAACGCGCGCGCCGTGCCGGCGGCCTGCTGCGCGAAGCCCTGGGCCGCGGCGCCCTCGACGATGCGGCGCTGGCCGGCCTCGCGGCTGCCCTGGCGGACCATCCGGCCGCCGCGCGCGTCACCCAGGTCCAGGCCGCGCTTGCCGATTTCGACTTCGACCTCGCCCAGCAACAGCTCGACGCCGTGCTGGCCGCGCTCGACATGCTTGACGACCCAACGCCACAGGAAACGATGCAATGAGTAACCCCACCAACCGCCCGCTGATCCTGGCGGTCGACGACGAAGCGAGCAACCTGCAGTTGCTGCGCCAGATCCTGCAGGACCACTACCGCCTGCTGTTCGCCAAGGACGGCGCGCGCGCGCTGGAACTGGCGGTCAGGGAACGCCCCGACCTGGTGCTGCTCGACGTGATGATGCCGGGGATGAGCGGCTACGAAGTCTGCGCCGCGCTGAAGGCCAACCCGCTGACCGCGCCGATTCCCGTCATCTTCGTCACCGCCCTGACCGACACCGCCGACGAACTCGAAGGCTTCGAGGCCGGCGCGGTCGACTACATCACCAAGCCGGTCAGCCCGCCGCTGGTGCGCGCGCGCGTGCGCACCCACCTGTCCCTGGTCCGCACGGAAGAGCTGAAGGCGACACGCCTGGCGATCGTCCAGCGCCTGGGCCTGGCGGCCGAGTACAAGGACAACGAGACCGGCCTGCACGTGATCCGCATGAGCCACTTCTCGCGCATCCTGGGCCTGGCGGCCGGCATGACCGAAGAGGAAGCGGAAGACCTGCTGCATGCGGCGCCGATGCACGACGTCGGCAAGATCGGCATCCCCGACCGCATCCTGCAGAAGGCCGGCCCGCTCGACGCCGACGAGTGGAAGATCATGCAGAGCCACGCCGTCATCGGCGCCGAGATCATCGGCCAGCACGAAGGCGGCATGCTCAGGCTGGCGCACGACATCGCCCTGACCCACCACGAGAAATACGACGGCAGCGGCTACCCGAAGGGACTCTCCGGCGAGCAGATTCCGCTCACCGGGCGCATCGTCGCGATCGCCGACGTGTTCGACGCCCTGACCTCGGTACGCCCCTACAAGCGCGCCTGGAGCGAAGAGGAAGCGGTGGATTACCTGGTGCAGCAGAAGGGCAGGCATTTCGACCCGGCGCTGGTCGACCTGTTCATCGCCCAGCTGCCGGCGATCCGCACCGTGGGCCTGCGCTGGGCCGAGGCGGCCGAGGCCAAGGCGGCCTGATCTTCGTCGGGTGGGCTCTCGAGCCCACCCTGCAAAACCAAAGGGGCGCTGTTGCGCCCCTTTTGCTATTCGCCGTGCGTCCCGGACCGCACCGGCGGCACGATCGCCGCGGCGCTTGCCTGCGGTTCGCCCACCCGCCGGGCCAGTACGTCCCGGTACAGCGCCATATAGCCGGCCGCCATCTGCGTCGAAGTGAACACCTGCTCGAAACGGCGCGCCGCTCGCGCGCCCATCGCGCGCGCCAGTTCGGGGTTGTCCCACAGCGTGCGCAGCGCGGCGCGCAGCGCAGGAGCGTCTTCCGGCGGCACCACGAGACCGGTCTCGCCGGCGATGTTGATGAAGGTGGTGCCGGTGCCGATCTCGCAGGAGATCATCGGTTTGCCGTACATCGCCCCTTCCAGCAGCGATACGCCGAAGGCTTCCGAGCGCAAATGCGAGGGGAAGGACAGCGCATAGGCCAGCGTCAGCAGCGCCACCTTGTCCTCGTCGTCGACAGCGCCGACGAACTGCACGTGCTTCAGGCCCAGGCGCGCGGCCTGGGCCTTGAGCGCCGCCTCTTCCGGGCCGGCGCCGACGATCACCACCGGATAATCGGTCCCCGCCACCGCGTCGAGCAGCACGTGCAGGCCCTTGTAGTAGCGCAGCACGCCCACGAACAGGAAGAACTTCGGGCCGACGCGTTCGCGCCAGTAGGCCAGCCGCGCCGGGTCCGGCTGCGGATAGCTGCCCTGGTCCAGGCCATAGGGAATGACGTGGGTCTTGTCGCGGTAGCGCGCCAGCACCGGCGAGGATGCCAGGTAGTTGGGCGAGGCCGCGACGATGGCGTCGACGCTGCGCAGGAAGCGGTGCTTCAGCGGCTGGTACAGGCGCAGCAGGTTCTTCTGGCGGACGATGTCGGAGTGGTAGCTCACGACGGTCGGCTTGCGCACGCGCGAGATGAAGTGCGCCATGTCCATGAAGGGCCAGGGGAAGTGGTAGTGCACCACGTCGGCTTCGCGCGCCAGGCGCGCCAGCGCGCCGAGCGCAGCCACCGAGCAGGCGTTCGAGGCCAGCTCGAAGTCGAGCGGCACGCGGTGCACGGTGTGGCCCTGGAACTCGATCGGTTGCAGGTTCTTTTCGCGCGACAGCGACAGCACGGTGTTGGTCACGCCCAGGCGGCCGGTCCCGACGCACATCTGGCGGATGACCTGTTCGATCCCGCCCAGGCTGTCCGGGTAATAAGTCTTGTAGAAATGAAGGACGCGCATGATGGTGACGAAAAATAAAAACTTAATGCGCGAAACCCTTGGGGCGGACGGCGACGCAGCGCACGGCGGTGGCAATGTCCGGCCCTGCGCTACGCCTTTCCATGGTCAATCCTCGTACATCCAGCGCAGCGTCTCGGACAGCGGCCGGGTCTGGACCGGGCCGATGACACGTGCCAGCTTCGCATTGTCGCCGGTGAGCGTCAGCACGTCGTTGGCGCGCACGAAGGCCGGATTGACCCGGACCTCGATGCGGTAGCCGGCGATCTCGGACATCATGTCGATCACGCCCGAGAGCGAATGGCTGCGGCCGGAGCAGATGTTGAAGGCCTCGCCGGCCGGCGCGGCCGCCAGCAGGCGGCGGTAGCTGTGCGCGACCATGCGCACGTCGGAAAAATCGCGCGCGATCGCCAGGTTGCCCAGTTCGATCTGCGGCGCCCGGCGGCGGAAATGCGAGACGATCTTCGGCAGCAGGAAGTTCTCGCTCTGGCCGCGGCCGGTGTAGTTGAACGGACGCGCGACGATGATCGGTAGCCGGTCCATCCACAGGCGCGCCATGTATTCCATCGCCAGCTTGCTGACGGCGTAGTCGTTGGCCGGCGCCGGCGCCACGTTCTCGTCGATGAAGGGAACGCTGGCATTGCCGTAGATGTTGGCCGACGAGGCCAGCAGCACGGCCCCGGGCTGGTGGCGCGATGCCGCCAGCGCTTCGAGCAGGTTGCGGGTGCCGGCCACGTTGACGCGGTAGATCTGCTCGGCGTCGCCGTGGCCGACGAAGGCGATGCCGGCCAGGTGCACGACCACGTCGGGCTGGACCTGCTCGACCATCGAGGCCACCGCCGCGCGGTCGCACAGGTCGACCGCGAACACGTCTGGCGCGGTTTCTTCGCCCGGCATGGCGGTGCCGAAGACGCGATAACCGGCATCGAGCAGCTCGCGTTCCATGTAATGGCCGGTGAAGCCGCGCAGTCCGGTGATGAGGGCGCGCCGGCCCTCGCCCTCGCGCGCGCCGGTCGCCAGCTGCTGCGTGCCTGAGGTGCTCATGTCAGAACGAGGCGCCCTGTTCGTTGCGGCGCAGGTCGGCGTCGACCATCATCTGGCACAGCTCTTCGAGCGTGGTCTTCGGTTCCCAACCCAGCTCGCGCCTGGCCTTTTCCGGGTTGCCGATCAGGAGATCGACCTCGGCCGGACGGTAGAACTCCGGCGACACGCGCACCAGGGCCTTGCCGCTGCGGGTGCAGTGGCCGGTTTCGGTCTCGCCGCTGCCGCTCCACTCGAGCGCCACGCCGGCGCCCTTGAAGGCCATGGTGACGAAATCGCGCACGGTCTCGGTGCGGTTGGTCGCCAGCACATAGGTGTCCGGACGCTCGGCCTGCAGCATGCGCCACATGCCCTCGACGTATTCCTTGGCATAGCCCCAGTCGCGCTTGGCGTCGAGGTTGCCCAGCTCGAGCACGTCGAGCTTGCCCAGGACGATCTTGGCGACCGAGTCGGTGATCTTGCGGGTGACGAATTCGCGGCCGCGCAGCGGCGACTCGTGGTTGAACAGGATGCCCGAGGTGCCGAAGATGTCGTAGCTCTCGCGGTAGTTGATCGTCATCCAGTGCGCGTACAGCTTGGCCACGCCATAGGGGCTGCGCGGATAGAACGGGGTGTCCTCGACCTGGGGGATGGCCTGCACCTTGCCGAACATTTCCGAGGTCGACGCCTGGTAGAAGCGGATCTTCGGATTGACCATGCGGATCGCTTCGAGCAGGTTGACCGCGCCCAAGCCGGTGATCGAGGCGGTGGTCAGCGGCTGGTCGAAGGAGACGCCGACGAAACTCTGCGCCGCCAGGTTGTACACCTCATCCGGTTCGGCACTCTGGATCAGGCGCAGGCTCGATGCCAGGTCGGTCAGGTCGTACTCGACCAGCGACAGGTTCGGGTGCGCGGAAATGCCCAGTTCCTCGATGCGCCAGAAATTGGTCGAGCTGGCGCGGCGGAAGGTACCGGTGACGTGGTAACCCTTTTCCAGCAGCAGCTGCGCCAGGTAGGCGCCGTCCTGGCCGGTGATGCCGGTAACGACGGCCCTTTTGGTTGTTCTTTGCATGGCATGAAATTCCGGATGAGTGCTCGGTGAATCGAATACTTTTATGACAACCCCATATTGTAACAGAGCTGTATCCCGGCACGGCTGGGTCCGTAACACTGTGGCAAGGACGACAACCGCAAGCATTATTGCCCGAAACAGGAGTCCGCACGGCCCCGCTTACGGATTGTTACTTGTTCAAGCCAAAAAAAACAGGCGGGCACGCCCGCCTGTGAGTGACCGCAAACCTGGTTTGTGCGGACCGAACTTTTCAAGGTTCAGCCGGCACAAAACCCGGCGCTCTCGATACCGGTCGATCAGCGATTTGCCACCGCATCGACCACGCACAGCGCCGTCATGTTGACGATACGGCGCACCGTCGCCGACGGGGTCAGGATGTGCACCGGACGCGCGCAGCCGAGCAGGATCGGGCCGACCGCGATGCCGTTGCCGGCAGCCGTCTTCAGCAGGTTGTAGGCGATGTTGGCCGACTCGATGTTCGGCATCACCACCATGTTGGCATCGCCCTTCAGCGTCGACTGCGGCATGATCTTGGCGCGCAGCTTGGCGTCGAGCGCCGCGTCGCCGTGCATCTCGCCGTCGATCTCCAGTTTCGGCGCCTTCTGCTGCACCAGCGCCAGCGCGGCGCGCATCTTTTGCGCCGACTCGCTGTTCGACGAGCCGAAGTTCGAATGCGACAGCAGCGCCACGCGCGGGGTAATGCCGAAACGCTCGAGCTCCTCGGCCGCCATGATCGTCATTTCGGCGACTTCCTCGGCGCTCGGGTTGTCGTTGACGTGGGTGTCGAGCATCGCCAGTTGGCGCTCGGGGGTAATGATGATGTTCATCGCCGCGTACACCTTGGCGCCCTCGCGCTTGCCCAGCACCTTGTCGATGAACTCCAGGTGGGTCCAGGTGGTGCCGTAGGTGCCGCAGATCATGCCGTCGGCATCGCCCTTGTGCACCATCATGGCGCCGATCAGGGTATGGCGGCGGCGCATCGCCAGCTTGGCCATGTCCGCGGTCACGCCCTTGCGCATCACCATCTGGTGGTAGGTCTGCCAGTAGTCGCGGTAGCGCTCGTCGAAATCGGGGTTGATCACGTCGAAATGCACGCCCTGCTTCAGGCGCAGGCCGAATTTCTCGATGCGTTTTTCCAGCACCTCCGGGCGGCCGACCAGGATCGGGCGCGCCAGCCCTTCGTCGGCCACCACCTGCACCGCGCGCAGCACGCGCTCGTCTTCGCCTTCGGCATACACGATGCGCTTGATGTCGGCCTGGGCGGCTTTCGCCACCGAGAACAGCGGCTTCATGAAGGTGCCGCTGCGGTAGACGAACTGCTGCAGGCTCTCGGCGTAGGCAGCGAGATCCTCGATCGGACGCGTGGCCACGCCGCCATCCTGCGCGGCCTTGGCCACGGCAGGGGCGATGTGGGTCAGCAGGCGCGGGTCGAACGGCATCGGGATCAGGTATTCCGGGCCGAAGGACAGGTTGGCGATACCGTAGGCCGAGGCCACGATGTCCGACTGCTCGGCGTGGGCCAGGTCGGCGATCGCGTGCACCACTGCGATTTCCATGTCGCGGGTGATCGTCGTCGCTCCGCAGTCGAGCGCGCCGCGGAACATGTAGGGGAAGCACAGGACGTTGTTGACCTGGTTCGGGTAGTCCGAACGGCCGGTCGCGATGATTGCGTCGCTGCGCACGGCCTTCGCGTCTTCCGGCAGGATTTCCGGGTTCGGGTTGGCCAGCGCCAGGATCAGCGGGTTCGGCGCCATCTTCGCGACCATTTCCGGCTTCAGTACGCCGCCGGCCGACAGGCCGAGGAAGATGTCGGCGTCGGGAATGACGTCGGACAGGGTGCGGTGCGGCGTGTCCTGGGCGAAACGTTCCTTGTCCGGGTCCATCAGTTCGGTGCGGCCCTTGTAGACCACGCCGGCCAGGTCGGTGACATAGATGTTCTCCACAGGGAAGCCGAGGTCGACGATCAGGTCGAGGCAGGCCAGCGCCGCCGCGCCCGCGCCGGAGACGACGAGCTTGCACTGCTTGATGTCCTTGCCCACGACCTTCAGGCCGTTCAGGATGGCGGCGCCAACGATGATGGCGGTGCCGTGCTGGTCGTCGTGGAAGACCGGGATCTTCATCCGCTCGCGCAGCTTGCGCTCGATGTAGAAGCACTCGGGCGCCTTGATGTCTTCCAGGTTCACGCCGCCGAAGGTCGGTTCGAGCGAGGCGATGATGTCGACCAGCTTGTCGGGATCGCTTTCGTTGATCTCGATGTCGAAGACGTCGATCGCGGCGAACTTCTTGAACAGCACGCCCTTGCCTTCCATGACAGGCTTGGACGCCAGCGGACCGATGTTGCCCAGGCCGAGCACGGCGGTGCCGTTCGAGATCACGGCAACCAGGTTGCCGCGTGCGGTGTACTTGTACGACGCTGCGGGATCCTTGACGATTTCCTCGCAGGGCGCGGCCACGCCGGGAGAATAGGCCAGTGCCAGGTCGCGCTGGTTCAGCAGGCCCTTGGTCGGGGTGACGGCGATCTTGCCCGGACGAGGGAACTGGTGGTATTCGAGCGCTGCAGCACGCAGTTGTTGGCGCAATTCTTCTTTTTTATCCGATGAATCCATGCTATGCAGCCTTCCTGAACTAGAGGGGAACCTCCAATTTTATCAGAATGACTCTTGCAACCGGCTACGTATTTTCCACGCCCGGACTCTTTTAGAAGCCGACCTTATGCAAGGCCTCGCTGCATAAGCCTAGCCTATGGAATGCCGCGGCCCCAGCCTTCTAGATAGCGCCAGTGCATGCGCGGCCAGCGTGGCGCTGCGCTTGCGCCGCCGGCAACGGTAGAATTCGCGCATGCTTTCCGAATTCGATCTCATCAAACACTACTTCCGCCGTACGCGCCCGGGCCGCGCCGTGCTCGGCATCGGCGACGACTGCGCCCTGCTGGCCCCGCCCCCGGGCATGCAGATGGCGATCTCGTCCGACATGCTGGTCGAGGGCCGCCACTTCTTCCCAGGCGCCGACCCGCGCATGCTGGGCCACAAGTGCCTGGCCGTGAATCTGTCCGACCTGGCGGCCATGGGCGCACGGCCGCTCGGCTTCACGCTGGCGCTGTCGCTGCCCGAGGCCGACCCGGCCTGGCTGGAGGGGTTTTCCGGCGGCCTGTTCGCGCTGGCCGACCTGCATGACTGCGAGCTGATCGGCGGCGACACCACGCGCGGGCCGCTCAACATCTGCATCACGGTCTTCGGCGAGATCGCTCCGGGCCAGGCCTTGCGGCGCGACGCGGCGCGGGCCGGCGACGACATCTGGATCTCGGGCACGCTGGGCGACGCGCGCCTGGCGCTGGCCGGCTACTGGAACGAGGTCACGCTCGACCAGGAAACCCATGCGCTGGCGGCCACCCGCATGCACATGCCGACGCCGCGCGTCGCGCTCGGGCAGGCGCTGGCGCGGCTCGCCTCCCCGCCGGCCGCGCTCGACATCTCGGACGGGCTGGTGGGCGACATCAAGCACATCCTGGCGGCCTCCCGGGTCGGCGCCACGCTGGACGTCGATACGCTGCCGGCCGGGCCGGCGCTGGCGCGCCAGCCGGCGTCCCTGCGGCGGCGCTTCACGGCGGCCGGCGGCGACGATTACGAACTTTGCTTCGCGGCGCGGCGCGCGGACCGGGAAGCGGTGCTGGCGGCCGGCGCGGCCAGCGTTACCCCGGTCACGCGGGTCGGGACCATCGATGCGCAGGCGGGGCTGCGTTTTGTAGATGCTTCGGGTGCGCCGCTCGACCTGCAGGTCAGCGGGTGGGATCACTTCAGCGGCGCTTGATGATCTGATGCCCTACGGCGTGGGCTCAAGAACCCACCCTACGAAACCCGGATCATGACAGCTGCGGGTGACTGCCAAACGCCGCGTGTTCTCGAATGCCGTACCGCGTGGACTCGGGAGTCCACCCTACGACACCCGCGTTCCCGTAGGGTGGACACCTGTGTCCACGCGGTCCTACCCGTGCGCACCGCACCGCAAAACACTCACCCCGTGCGCGGCACCTTGCGGTCGTCATATGGCCCGTGCTCCATCCAGTACTGCCGGAACGCCAGGCGCACGTTGTCGCGCAGTTCGGCGTCGTCCCAGGGCTTGGTGTAGAACTTGTAGATCGAGCCGCGGTTGATCGAGTCGAGCACGATGTTGACGCCGGTATAACCGGACAGAATGATCCGCATGGTGTCCGGATACATTTCCTTCACCTTGCTCAGGAACTCGGTGCCGCTCATCACCGGCATGCGCTGGTCGCACATCACCACCTGCACGCGGTACAGCGCCAGCAATTCGAAGGCTTCGATCGGCGAGGACGCCGTCAGCACCCGGTAGTTGTCGCGCCTGAACAGGCGGTGCAGCGCGGAGAGGGTGTCGACGTCGTCGTCCACCACCAGGATGGTCTGCACGCTGCTGTCGTCGGCCGCCGGACGGTCGGGCGCGGCGTGGTTCTTGCGCACCAGCTGGGCCAGTTGCGCCGCCGGGAGCGCGCGCGAGAAGTGGAAGCCCTGGATCTCGTCGCAGTGATTGCGCCGCAAGTACGCCATCTGGGCGCGCGTCTCCACGCCCTCGGCGATCACCTGCATGTGCAGGCTGCGCGCCATGCTGATGATCGCCAGCGCGATCGCCGCGTCGTCCGGATTGTTGACGATGTCCCGGACAAAGGCGATGTCGATCTTCAGCTTGTCGATCGGAAAGCGCTTCAGGTAGGCCAGGCTCGAGTAGCCGGTGCCGAAGTCGTCGATCGCGATGCGGATGCCCAGGGCCTTCAGCCGCTGCAGCACCTCGATGGTGCGCTCCGCGTTGCTCATCAGGGCGCTTTCGGTCAGCTCCAGCTCCAGCATGCCCGGTTCGATGCCGTGGCGCGCGATGGCGGCGCGCACCACGCCCTCCAGGTCGCCCTCGACGAACTGGCGGCTCGACACGTTCACCGCCACGCGCAGCTCGCGCACGCCCTGTTCGTTCCACTCGGCGATCTGGCGGCAGGCCTCGTCGACGATCCAGTCGCCGACGCGCACCACCATCCCGGTCTCTTCCAGCACCGGCACGAATTCGGCCGGATAGACCAGGCCGTGGCCGGGACGGTTCCAGCGCAGCAGCGCCTCGACGCCGGACACGCGCCCGGTGTTCAGCTCGAGCTTGGGCTGGTAGTGCAGCACGAACTGGCCGCCCTCGAGCGCGCCGCGCAGGGCCAGCTCCAGGTCCAGGCGCGCCAGCACCTGCACGTTCATGCCGGCCGTGAAAAAGCGGTAGCCGTCGCGTCCGGCCTCTTTCGCGCGCACCATGGCGGTGTCGGCATACTTGACCAGGGTGCTCGGCTCGAGCGCATCGTTCGGGTACATGGCGATGCCGATGCTGGCCGTGAGCACCGCCTGCTGCCCGTTCAGGTCGAACGGCGTGCGCAGCGACTCGCGGATCTCGTTGGCCACCCGCACCGGTTCCTGCTCCTGCTCGCGCGTCATGTTCAGGATCAGCGCGAACTCGTCGCCGCCCAGGCGCCCGACCGAATCGCGCAGGCCGATCACGCGCACCAGGCGGTTGCTGAACTGGCGCAGCAGTTCGTCGCCCAGCGCCGGCCCGAGCGAATCGTTGACGATCTTGAAGCGGTCGAGCGTGATGAACAGCACCGCCACGCGCCAGGCCTTGTCCTGGGCCAGCTCGATCGCCTCGCGCAGGTTCTGGAAGAACAGCGTGCGGTTCGGCAGGCCGGTGAGCCCGTCGTAGCTGGCCAGGTGCTTCAGGCGCTGCTGCGCCTGGAGGCGCTCGCTGATGTCGCGCGCGACCGCGATCAGGAGTTTGCTGTTGCCGGCCTCCTGCCACTGCCAGCTGATCTCGACCGGCACCGCGCCCTCCCCGCCGGCGCGCAGCAATTCGGTCTCGGCGATGTCGGACTCGTGCGCGGCGCCGTTGGTGGCGAGGTGGCGCCGCAGCTGGTCGGCGGTGGTCAGGCCGAGCGCCACCGGGTCGATGCGCAGCAGGGCCTCGCGCGAAAAGCCGAGCATGCGGCAGGCGCCGTCGCTGACGTCGACCAGGGCCAGGCTGGCGGCGTCGATCAGGAAGATGCCGTCGGTGGTGGCGTCCATCGCGCGCCGGAAGCGCTCCAGCGCCGCGGTGCGCTCGCGCACGGTGCGCTCCAGGTTGGTCCCATGCTCGCGCGACGCACTGTGCATCAGGCGCACTTCCAGCAGGTTGCGGATGCGCGTCATCACCTCGACCGTGTCGAGCGGCTTGCCGATGAAGTCGCGCGCGCCCGCCTCCAGCGCGGCCAGCTTCTTGTCCGGCTCGGCCGTCACCACCAGCACCGGCAGCCAGGACTCGCTTTCCAGGGGCTTCAGGGCCTCCATCACCTGGAAGCCATCCATGCCCGGCATGTGCAGGTCGAGGATGATCAGGTCGAACCGGTACTTCAGGTGCAGCGCCACCACCTGGCGCGGGTCTGTGGTGCTGTGCACGTTCTCGTAGCCTGTCGTCTTGAGCAGGTATTCGAGCAGCTGCACGTTGACCGGCTGGTCGTCGACGACCAGCACGCGTGCACGCCGCACTTCGGCGGGCGTGATCATGTTTCGATTCCTTTCCCGGCACGCAGCTCAGCCAGCGTGCCGTCGATCGCTTCGTTGAACCTGTCGATATCGACCGGTTTCGTCAGGTAGCGGAAAAATCCTGCAGCCAGGCCGCGCTCGATGTCGTTCGCCATCGCATTGGCCGTGAGCGCGATCACCGGGATGCCGGCCGTGCGCGCATCGCGCCGCAGGTCGGCAAGCACCTCGTAGCCGCTCATGCCGCGCAGGTTGATGTCCACCAGGATGATGTCGGGGCGCCGCTCGCGCGCCAGCGCCAGGCCGGCTGGTCCGTCAGCGGCGGCGACCAGGCGCAGGTCGGGCCGGAAGCGCACGATTTCCTCGACCAGCCTGAGGTTGGCCGGGTTGTCTTCGACGTAGAGCAGGAGATGCGGCGCATTGTCGGACCATTCGGCGGGATCCTCCGGCGGGCGGGCCGCGCGGTCCTCCATCGACGCCAGCGGCGTGGTGGTGCCGAGCTCGATCGCAAACACGCTGCCCACGCCGGGACTGCTGCTGACGGTGATCGCTCCCCCCATCAGCTCGACGAGGCGGCGCGTCACCACCAGGCCGATGCCGGTGCCTTCCTGGGCGCCGGCCTCCTGGCCGAGGCGGTTGAAGGGCTGGAACAGGCTCTCGAGCTGGTCGGCGCGCAGGCCCATGCCGGTGTCCTGGATGGCAATGCGCATGCGCTCGGGCGTGAGCTGCACGCAGTCGAGCACCACGGCGCCGGCGTCGCGGTTGTACTTGATCGCGTTCGACAGCAGGTTGAGCAGGACCTGCTTCAGGCGCGTGCGGTCGGCCAGCAGCACCGCATCGACCGCCTGCGGAAACAGCATGCGGATGCCGCGTCCGGCCGCCAGCGGCGCGACCATCGCGCGGCACTCGTCGAGCACCTCGCCGAGCGGCACCGGCTCCATCGACAGCGCGATCGTGCCCGACTCCACCTTGGCCAGGTCGAGGATCTCGTTGATCAGGGTGAGCAGGTGGCGTCCCGACTTCAGGATATGGTTGGCGAATTCCTTCTTCTGCGCATCCGACGTCGGCAGGGCCTCCGAGGTGAGGATCTGGGCGAAGCCGAGGATGGCGTTGAGCGGGGTGCGCAGCTCGTGGCTCATCGAGGACAGGAAGGCCGATTTCGCCTGGTTGGCGTTGCGCGCTTCGTCGATCGCGTTCGCCAGTTCGGCGTTGGCCAGCGCCAGTTGCAGGGTACGTTCATCGACGCGGTGTTCGAGCTGCTCGTTCAGGCGCATCACTTCCTGCTGCGCGCGCGAACGCTCCTGCGCCTCGCGCACGATCTCCCCGTTCGAATCCTCGAGCTCGCGCGTGCGCTGCTCGATCTCGATCAGCATGGCGTTGAAGGAATCGACCAGCTCGGCCGCCTCGTCGTTGCTGATGCGCGGCGCGCGGCGCGAATAGTCGCGCCTGGCGACCACGTCGCGCGCGATCTCGGTGATCGCCACGATCGGCGCGGTAATGACGCGGCCCAGCCGCCGCATCACGAGATAGGCGATCGCCATCGCCAGCAGGGTCACGGCCAGCGCGATCGCCAGGTAGTCGAGGGTGCGCGCGAGCAGCCGGTTCTCGGCGCGCAGCCAGACCGTGCCGACCTTCTCGCCGTTCTCGACGATGGGCCGGAACACGACCAGGTAGTCGCCCTCGACGCGGGTGGCGGCCGCTTCCGCCCTGGCCGGGAACACCGCCCGCGCGCCGGCGGCGGCGTAGGACGCGAACAGGCGCCCGCGTTCATCGAAAATGGCGGCGGCGGCGACCATCGGGCGGGTCCGCAGGAGGGCCAGGTTCTCGCCGGCCAGACGGGCGTCGTCGAAGGCCAGCGCGGCCGAGCTCATGTGGCCGACCAGCTCGGCCTGGGTCGACAGGTCGTTCACCAGCGAGCGGTGATAGCTGCGCAGGTCGTAGCCGATCACCAGCCCGACCGACACCACGAGCGCCGCCAGCGTGGTGGCCATGACCACGGCGACGAGTTTCTTGCGGATCGACGGCAGGCGAATCATGCCGCCTCCGGTGCAGCCCGGCGGCCGGGACACGCGAAGCTGCCGCCGACGCGCGTGCACCACGCGGCCCGGATGGCGAAAACCATCACGACCGCGCCGGCCTGGCCCGGCAGCACGCGTATTGATGAAGCAACATGGAATTCTATTGAGTAAGAGAAACGTGGCGGATACCGCCGCGATGCAGGATAGCAGTTGGGAATGTCAACGTGTCGCACGGGACATTTCCATAATCCTAGACGGCTGCCACTCTAACCGCTTGCACGGCGTTTGGGTAGCTGCGATGTGATTTTCATGCAAGTTTGCCACACCGATAGCGGCTGACGCGCGCTAGAATGGTTCCTGCGCGGCCAACGCTGTCGCGCTGCCGTGCATGGGGCGTCTGTGCGTCGTGCAAGGCAGCATCCTTATTAACCTGGAGGAGCCGCATGAGCAACGAGATTATCGAACTTGCAAGCAAAGTCGGCGCAGCGCTGCAAGCCAAGGGCCTGGTGCTGGCCACCGCCGAATCCTGCACCGGCGGCGGCGTGTCGCAAGCCGTTACCGAGATCGCCGGCTCCACCGGCTGGTTCGACTGCGGCTTCGTCACCTACTCGAACAACTCGAAGACCGAACTGCTCGACGTGCCGGCCGCGCTGATCGCGCAGTTCGGCTCGGTAAGCGAGGAAGTTGCCGGTGCCATGGCCGAAGGCGCGCTGTCGAACAGCGTTGCCGACGTCGCCCTGTCGACCACCGGCATCGCCGGCCCCACCGGCGCGGTGCCCGGCAAGCCGGTCGGCACGGTCTGCTTCGGCTGGTCGCGCGGCGGCACCACCCTTACCGAGCGTCTCGTATTCCAGGGCGACCGCCACGCGGTGCGCGAGCAGACCGTCATCCACGCGCTGCGCGGACTGCTGCGCTTCATTGAGTAGTGCGCGTGTAGTGGGGTCCCGCCCCGCGCGTCTTCTCGCTTACCGCGCTCTCGCTGGCGTGGCGCTGCTGCTCGCCAGCACGCTGGCTTCTTCCGAGCCGGTTCCACCGGCACCGCCGCAGGCCGGGGTGCAGACCGTCTATGCCGCCGGCGACATCGCGCGCTGCCGCCATCCCGACCCGCGCTGGTCGGGCGCCGCCGACACCGCCGCCGTGGTGGCCGCCGGCCTGGCCGCCGATCCCGCCGCCGCGGTGCTGACCCTGGGCGACCATACCTACCCGCGCGGCACGGCGCGGGAGTTCGCCGACTGCTACGGCCCGACCTGGGGCCGCTTCAAGGACCGTACCTGGCCCGCGCCGGGCAACCACGAGTACTACACCAGGGGCGCCGTGCCGTATTTCGCCTACTTCGGCGCGCGCGCCGGACGCGGCTACTACAGCCTCACCCTTGGCCACTGGCGCCTGATTTCCCTCGACAGCAACCTGGCCCCGAGCGCGCATGCGGCCCAGCTCGACTGGCTGCGCGCGGAACTGAAGGACAATCCGAGCCGCTGCACGCTCGCATTCTGGCACCATCCGCTGTACAGTTCGGGCGGGCACGGCAGCGTGGCGAAGATGAAGGATGCCTGGGCCCTGCTGTACGCGGCCGGCGCCGAGCTGGTATTGTCGGGGCATGACCACGACTACGAACGTTTCGCGCCGCAGGACGCCGACGGCAACCTGGACCGCGCGCACGGCATGCGCCAGTTCGTGGTCGGCACCGGCGGCGCCTACGCCACGCCCTTCCTGCTCACGGTAAAACACAGCGAAGCGCGCGACGCCAGCCGCAACGGCGTGCTGCGCCTGCGCCTGCGCGCGGACGGCTACGACTGGGAATTCCTGGAAGCGACCCCACCTTCGCTGCCGAACGCATCGCCGCCCGACCATGGCAGCGCCGCCTGCCACTGAACCATCACACCCCTGGAGTATCTGCATGAAAACCCGACCGCTGTTCGCCGCATCGCTGCTGCTGGCCGCTTTGAATAGCGCTGGCGCGCAGACCGGCGGCGCCGCGTCTCCCGCCGTTCCGGCCAACGTGCCGCACATCGCCTTCGACAAATACACGCTGCCGAACGGCCTGCAGGTGATCCTGGTCGAAGACAAGCGCCTGCCGCTGGTGGCCGTGAACGTCTGGTACCACGTCGGCCCGGCCAACGAGGCGCCCGGGCTGGCGGGCTTCGCCCACCTGTTCGAACACATGATGTTCGCCGGCAGCAAGCACCTGCCGCGCGGCCTGGCCGACCGCCTGCTCGAAGGCGCCGGCGCCACCGACAGCAACGGCGGCACCGGCTACGACAGCACCAGCTACTACGACACCGTGCCTTCGAACCAGCTCGAACTGGCCCTGTGGGTCCATGCCGACCGCATGGGCTACCTGCTCGACGTGCTGGACCAGAAAGCCCTGACCAACCAGCAGGACGTGGTGCGCAACGAGCGCCGCGAAACGGTGGAGAACGAACCCTACGGGATCGTCGAGGAAGCGCTGAACCACGCGCTGTTCCCGCCCGAGCATCCCTACTACGCCTCGGTGATCGGCTCGCACGCCGACATCCAGAACGCCAAGCTGGCCGACGTGCGCGAATTCTTCACGCGCTACTACGGCCCGAACAACGCCAGCATCGTGATCGCCGGCGACATCGACAAGGTGAAAACCCGCGCCCTGGTGGCGAAGTATTTCGGCAGCCTGAAGCGCGGCCCGGCGGTCGCGCGGCCGAAAGTGGTGACGCCGCCGATCACGGCCGAGCGCCGCCTGACGGTGCCGGACCGGGTCGAGCTGGCGCGCGTCTACATGGGCTGGCTCACGCCGCCGGCCTTCCAGGACGGCGACGCCGAGCTGGCGGTGGCGGCCCAGATCCTCGCCGGCGGCAAGTCGAGCCGGCTGTACAAATCGCTGGTGTACGAACGCCAGATCGCCCAGGACGTCGACGCCGACCAGGACGCGCGCGCCCTGGTCTCGACCTTCCAGGTCGAGGTGACGGCGCGCGCCGGCCACACCCCGGCGGAACTGGAAAAGGCGATCGACGCCGAACTGGCCGCGCTGCGCGAGCATGGTCCTTCGGAACAGGAAGTCGAACGCGCCAGGCGCCAGCTCGAGACCGCGATGCTCACGTCGCTCGAGCAGCTCGGCGGCGACGGCCTGGCCGACCAGCTGAACCACTACAACCAGTTCACCGGCGACCCGGGCTACCTGGCCAAGGACATCGCCCAGCTGCGCCGCATCACCCCGGCCGACGTGCAGCGCGCCGTGCGCACCTGGCTGCAGCCAAAGAACCGGGTCGTCGTGGCCGGCGTGCCGGGTGAACCGAAGCTGCCGCACGACCCGCCGGCGCCCAAGCCGCCGAAAGCGGCCAAGGGGGACAAGGCCGGCATCAACGAAGCCGAAGCCTGGCGCGCCAGGGCGCCGAAAGCCGGCCCCACGCCGGAACTCAAACTGCCGCAGGGCGAGGCCTTCACGCTGCCCAACGGCCTGACGGTAATCCACCACTATAATCCCGCGCTGCCGCTGGTCTCGGCGGAACTCGTCATCAAGAGCGGCGCCGACGGCAACCCGCCCGAACTGCCGGGCCTGGCCGGCTTCACCGCGCAGATGCTGACCGAAGGCACGCGCACACGCAGCGCGCCGCAGATCGCCGACGAGATCGCCCAGCTCGGCGCCTTCCTCGAAGCCGACAGCGGCACCAACGCCTCGGCGGTGTCGCTGCTGTCGCTGCGCTCGACCTTCGCCCAGGCCTTCGAGGTGCTGGCCGACGTGGCCTTGCACCCCGCCTTCCCGACCGCCGAAGTCGAGCGCCAGCGCGCCAGCCGGCTGGGCGAACTGATGCAGCAGCGCGACGAAGCCGAGGCCGTGGCCTCGGTCGCGGCCGTCGCTTCCCTGTACGGCCCGCGCCACCCCTACGGCTATGGCCAGCTGGGGACCGAGCCGGCGATCCGCGCCGTCACGCGCGAGGACCTGCAGGATTTCTGGCGCCGCCACTACGTGCCGGGCAATGCGGCGCTGGTGGTTGCGGGCGACATCTCGCGCGCCGAACTGGCGACGCTGGCGCAGGAGCGCTTCGGCGCCTGGCAGAAGGCCGAGGCGCCGCCCTTCGCGCTGGGCGCGCCGGCGCCGACCCGCGCGCGCATCGTGGTGGTCGACAAGCCGGGCGCGCCGCAGACGGCGCTGCGACTGGTCGCGCTCGGCGCCGAGCGCAAGACCCCGCAGTATCCGGCGCTGGAAGTCATGAATGCCGCCTTCGGCGGCCTGTTCACCAGCCGCATCAACCAGAACCTGCGCGAGGACAAGGGCTACAGTTACGGCGTGTTCTCGGGCTTTCGCTACAACCGCACGCCTGGCCCCTTCAGCATCGCCGGCAGCGTGCGCGCCGACGCCACCGGCGCGTCGGTCGCCGAACTGCTGCGCGAAGCCCAGGCGATGCTCGACAAGCCGCTGCGTCCGGCCGAACTGCTGGACGCGCGCAACGCCGAACTGCTGTCGCTGCCGAACGGCTTTGCCACCAATGCCGACATCGGCGCCAGCCTGGCCGAGTCCTTCGTCTTCGATCTCCCGCTCGACTACTACCGCCAGCTGCCGGCCAAGCTGGCGACGGTCAGCGCCGAGCAGGTACAGGAAGCGGCGCGCCGCTACCTCGACCCGCAGCGCCTGATCGTGGTCGCGGTGGGCGACCGCAAGCGCATCCTGCCGCAACTGGAAAAGCTCAAGCTGGGGCCGATCGAGGTGCGCGACAGTGAGGGACAATTGCGCCCCTGAACGAGTACACGCATTTCCCGGACGACAAGATGTCGAATCGTCTATCATGGGCCGGACTGTATTCACCGACTGTGTACACATAACGGCCCATGAACCAATTCACGATTCAGCAGAAGTTCTTCCTTCTCCTCCTCACCGTCGTCAGCATCGGATTCGGCTGGATCCTGCTGCCCTATTCGGGTGCGGTGTTCTGGGGCATGGTGCTGGCCATCCTGTTCGCGCCCCTGTACCGGCGCCTGCTGCGCGCAACGGGGCAGCGTCCCACCGCCGCCGCCCTGCTGACGCTGCTGTCCATCGTCGTGATGGTGATCCTGCCGCTGTCGCTGATCACCGCCTCGCTGGTGCAGCAGGCGGTGGGCATCTACGCGAACGTCGGATCGGGCCAGATCAATTTCGGCGCCTACTTCCAGCAGGTCATCCACGTGCTGCCGGACTGGCTGGTCGGGTTGCTGGAACGTTTCCAGTTGACCGACCTGGATTCGCTCCAACAGAAACTGGCCGATGGCGCGGCCCAGGTCAGCCAGTTCTTCGCGCGCCATGCCATCAACGTCGGACGCAATACCTTCGATTTCCTGGTCAGCCTGACCATCATGCTGTACCTGTTGTTCTTCCTGCTGCGCGACGGCCAGTCCCTGGCCAACCGGATCAAGCGCGCGGTGCCGCTCAGCCGCATGTACAAGCAGCGCCTGTTCGATAATTTCATCACCGTGATCCGCGCCACCGTCAAGGGCAACGTGCTGGTGGCGATCGTCCAGGGCACGCTTGGCGGCCTGATCTTCTGGTTCCTCGATGTCCAGGCCGCCCTGCTGTGGGGCGTGGTGATGGCCTTCCTGTCGCTGCTGCCGGCGGTCGGCGCGGCCATCGTCTGGGCGCCGGTCGCGATTTACTTCCTGGTGACGGGCGCGATCTGGCAAGGCGTGGTCCTGATCGCCTTCGGCGTGCTCGTCATCGGCCTGGTCGACAACATCCTGCGCCCGATCCTGGTCGGCAAGGACACCAAGATGCCGGACTACCTGGTGCTGCTGTCGACCCTGGGCGGCATGGCGCTGTTCGGCCTGAACGGCTTCGTCATCGGCCCGGTGATCGCAGCCTTGTTCATCGCGGCCTGGGATTTGTTCGCCTCGGCCGAGGAGTTTCATCCGCAGTGAGGGCCGCCAGCCTGGCCGGCATCACCTGACGCCAAAGACCGCGCCGCCGCTGCCGCAGGCGATCCATTGCACAGCCTGGCGCCCCTCCGGGCACACTCCCCGCGTGCCGCCTTCCCCGCCCGGCACTTGCCGACTCCATTTCCAGTATTCCACTGTCGCGGCACGGAGCCTAGTGCGCCGGTGTCTCATCTTTGCCGCCCCTCGATATTTTTACCCGGGTATTATTGATTTGGATTTTACCCGGATGTAAATTGCATCGACCGGCCGGTGTACGGCTGTACATGGGCCATCGATGTGCCGCTCGCCTGAATGATGCTCAGCACAGCGATTGCCGGATGCTTGCCTTGTAAAACGGTGAGGCTGAATTGGAAGGGAATAAAAGATGACCAACAAACGAATGCTGAAGCAGCAATACCTTGCGACGACGTCCCGTGCTGGCGTCTACGCCATCAACAATCTGGTCACAGGCCGTGTGCTTGTGGCCAGCAGCAACGACGTCCAGGGCGCGCTGAACCGGCATCGCTTCGAACTTCGCCAGGGCACCCATCGCAACCGGCTCCTGAGCCAGGACTGGTCCCTGCACGGCGAATCGAGCTTCACCTTCGACGTACTCGGCATGGTCGAGCCACACGCGGATACCGCGTCGGATACGGCGCGCGACCTGGAAGAGCTGCTTGCCTTGTGGCGCCAGGAGCTGCCATGTGAAGGTGAAAGAAATTACGAATTTTCCGGGAGTCCGTCGTGAGCCAATCGCACACCCATCTGTGCCTGTCGTTTTATCGTGCCTATGCCAGGCTGCGCATCCAGCTCGACGAAGAATTGGGGACCTACCACGGCATCGATCTCGACGATTTCGCGTTGCTGCATTCGCTCGCAGGCAGGGAAGACGACACGGCCGGGCTCGAAAGCATTGCCGCGGATCTCGGCACGTCATGCTCGGCCCTTTTGCGGCGTTTGCGGCCACTCGAGAAGACCGGGCTGCTTGCCTACAGCAGCGGCATCAGGGGTCGCCGTATCGCGCTGCGCAGGCCAGGCCTGTCCCTGATCAAGACGGCGCGTGACACGATAGAGCGCGTTTGCGCCAGGCCATCCCTCAGCGGGGGGCTGGAAAAGCTCGGCCCCGCCCTGCACGAGCCCGGAGTGTGCGACTAGTCAACCTCGTCGCGCTTGCCGGGCCCAATGTTTTCATCTAACATGTGAACACCTATTCACATGTTAATGATGACTACACTCGACGAACTCGACCACGCCGTCGACCAGGTGGCGGACCTGTTCCACCTGCTCGGCGACCCGACCCGCCTGCGCATCGTGCTGGCCTGCCTTGCGCAGCCGACTGCGGTGGGCGACATCGCCACGGCCCTGAACCTGTCCAGTTCCCTGGTCAGCCATCACCTGCGCCTGCTGCGCGCGGCCCGCATCGTCAAGGCCGAGCGCCAGGGCAAGCAGGTGTTCTACGCCGCCGCCGACGCCCACATCAGCACCCTGCTGTCCAACATGTTCGAGCACATCGCCGAACCCGCCAACGGAACCGACCCATGAGCCACGACCACCACGATCACGACCATCGCCACGGCCATCATCACGGGCACGGGCACGGGCATGGTCATCACCACCATCATGCGCCGGTGGCCGGGCACGGCCGGGCCTTCGCGCTGGCGATCGGCCTGAACACGGCTTTTGTGGCGATCGAATTCATCTACGGCTTCCTGGCCAACTCCACGGCGCTGATGGCCGATGCCGGCCACAACCTGTCCGATGTGCTGGGCCTGGTGCTCGCCTGGGGCGCGGCCCTGCTGGCCAAACGGGCGCCGAGCGCGCGCTATACCTACGGACTGCGCAGCTCCTCGATCCTGGCGGCGCTGGCCAATGCGATCCTGCTGCTGCTGGCCTGCGGGGCGATTGCCCTGGAAGCGGCGCAGCGGATCGCGGCCCCGCATCCGGTGGCAGGCATGACGGTGTCGATCGTGGCGGCGATCGGGGTGGCGATCAACGGCTTCTCGGCCTGGCTCTTCATGGCCGGCAGCAAGGGCGACCTGAACATCCGCGGCGCCTACCTGCACATGGCGGCGGACGCGGCGATCTCACTGGGCGTGGTGGTGTCGGGCCTGGTCATCATGGGTACCGGCTGGACCTGGCTCGACCCGGCGGTGAGTCTCGTGATCGTGCTGGTGATCGTGTGGGGCACCTGGTCGCTGCTGCGCGAATCGCTGCAGATGGTGATGGCGGCGGTGCCGGACAGCGTCGACGCCAGCGAGATCGAGCGCTTCCTGGCGGCGCGTCCGGGCGTGGCCGAAGTGCACGACCTGCACATCTGGGCCATGAGCACGACCGAGACCGCGCTCACCGCCCACCTGGTCATGCCCGGCGGTTATCCGGGCGACCGTGCGATCGACGCCATCGTGGCCGAGCTGCGCGAGAAACACGGGATCCACCATTGCACGCTGCAGGTGGAGGAAGGGACGACCGCGCACAATTGCGCGCTCGGGGTACACGGCGCGTGAGGGCCGCCGCACCATGCGCTTGCCGTGAATTTTGACAGTAGGGTGGGCGCCCCGTGCCCACGCGTGAACGTTGAGCGGACGCGGCGCCCGATTGCGCCAACGTGATGCGTGCATCACTTTTCGCGCTTGCCGTGAAACTCCGCCCGCCAACAATGAGCGGAGTGTCATGCCATCATGCGTTGTCGTGCGTTGCTTGTTTTAAGAGCAATACCCGGCTGCCGCTGACTGCGGCAACGCGCGTAACGCGTGGGCACGGCGTGCCCACCCTACGACGAAGGCCGCCGACCTCGGTCAGCCAGCCAGATTGGCGAACAGCGCCGTACTCAGGTAACGCTCGCCGAACGACGGGATGATGACGACGATCGTCTTGCCCGCATTCTCCGGCCGCTGGGCGACCTGGATCGCGGCCCACAGCGCGGCGCCGGACGAGATGCCAACCAGCAGGCCCTCCTCGCGCGCGGCGGCGCGGGCGGTCTCGAAGGCGTCCTCGTTGCGCACTGCGATGACTTCGTCGTAGATGTGCGTGTTCAAAACCTGCGGCACGAAGCCGGCGCCGATGCCCTGGATCGGGTGCGGCCCCTTGGTGCCTTTCGAGAGCATGGGCGAGGCTTCCGGCTCGACCGCGATGGCCTGGAAGCCGGGCTTGCGTTCCTTGATCACTTCGCCGACGCCGGTGATGGTGCCGCCGGTGCCGATGCCGGCGACCAGGATATCGACCTTGCCGTCGGTATCGCGCCAGATTTCCTCGGCCGTGGTGCGGCGGTGCACTTCCGGGTTGGCCGGATTGTTGAACTGCTGGGGCATGAAGGCGCGCGGATCGCTGGCGACGATTTCCTCGGCGCGGCGGATCGCGCCCAGCATGCCCTCGGCACCCGGCGTGAGCACCAGCTCGGCGCCGTAGGCGCGCAGCAGCATGCGCCGCTCGTTGCTCATGGTTTCGGGCATCACCAGCTTGCAGCGGTAGCCGCGCGCGGCGCAGACCATGGCCAGCGCGATGCCGGTGTTGCCGCTGGTCGGCTCGACGATGACAGTGTCCGGGCCGATCTTGCCGGCCTGCTCGGCCGCCTCGATCATCGCCAGGCCGATGCGGTCCTTGACGCTGTGCGCGGGGTTGTGGAACTCGAGCTTGGCGAGGATCTCGGCGCCCTGGCCGGGGCCCTTGCCCAGCCTGCGGATCCTGACCAATGGTGTATTGCCGATCAGCTCAGTGACATCGTTTGCGACTCGCATTCCATCCCTCCGCATCAGTTGACAATCGTTGACGTTATTTTACGCCGAGCAGTTCCACATCGAAGATCAGGTCCGTATCGGGCGGAATGCTGCCGCCCGGCGCGCCGCGCTTGCCGTAGGCCAGGTGGCTCGGGATGATCAGGGTGCGCTTGCCGCCCACCTTCATGCCGGCCACGCCCTGCTCCCAGCCCTTGATGACCTGGCCCGCGCCAAGCTGGAAGTCGAGCGGCGTGCGGCCGGCATCGAGCGAGGAATCGAATTTGCGGCCGCGCCCGTTGCGCGCCATCGGCTTGTAGAACCAGCCGGTGTAGTTGACGGTGACCTTGTGGCCGAGCTCGGCCGTCTTGCCCTTGCCGACCACCTGGTCGACGATCTCGAGCTGGGGTCCGGTCGGTGCCGGCGCCACCGGCTGCGGCGCCTGGGCCGCGGCGGCGGCATCCTGGGCTGCGCCGCTGGCGGCTTCGGCACCGCTCTGCGCGGCCTGGCCGGCGGCGCCGGCAGCCTGCTGCGAACCCACGGCAGCCTGCTCGGCGGCGCTCTGCACGCCCTGCTGGCGCACGGTGCTTGCTGCCTGGTCGGCGGCCGGCGCATTCTGCGGCACGTTGGCCGGGGTGGCCGGGGTGGAGGTCGGCGTACCCTGCTGGGCATGGGCGGCGGCGGCCGCGAGCAACAGGGCGAGGAAGGAAGTACGACGCATCATGGAGGCTCTTTCAATGACAGGATTTCATTCGATAATCCTATGATAGCAAAGGCCTCCGGAGGATGGACAGCCGCGCTTATGCAACCTCAGGCGGCCTCGGGCAGCTCGGCCGTTTCCGGCTCCGCTGCAGCCGGCGCCACGGCAGGCGCGGCGTTTGCCGCTTCCGCCATGCGGCGCAGGATGTGGCCGGCGGCGATCATGCCGAAGCTGGCCGTCACCACCATGCTCGAGCCGAAGCCCGCGCAGTTCAGGCCGGTGACGCTCGAACCAAGCTCGCAAGCATCGCCCTCTTCCGGATAGCGCAGCGGCTCCATCGAGAACACGGCGTCGATGTGGTACTTCTGCTTTTCGCCGCGCGAGAAACCGTACTGGGCGCGCAGCAGCTTGCGCACCTTTTTCAGGAGCGGCTCCTGCTCGGTGCGGGCCAGGTCGCGCACCTCGATCTTCGTCGGATCGAGCTGGCCGCCGGCGCCGCCAATGGTGACCAGCGGCAGTTGCTGGTCGCGGCAGTACGCGATCAGGGCGGCCTTGGCCTTGACGCTGTCGATGGCGTCGACCACGTAATCGAAACCCTTGCCGGCGATCATCTGCTCGATGTTGCCCGGTTCGATGAAATCCTCGACCAGGGTGACCTTGCAGAAGGGATTGATCTGCGCGATACGCTCGCGCAGCGCCTCGATCTTCGGCATGCCGACGGTCGAGGTCAAGGCCTGGATCTGGCGGTTGATGTTCGACTCGGCCACGTTGTCGAGGTCGATCAGGGTGAGGTGGCCGACCGCGCTGCGCGCCAGCGCCTCGACCACCCAGGAGCCAACGCCGCCGACGCCGATCACGCAAACGTGCGCCGCACGGAAGCGTTCCAGTGCACGCTCGCCATACAAGCGGGCAATGCCGCCGAAACGGCGCGCGAAGTCGACTTCATCGTCCAAAGTTCCTGCCGGGATGGGGTGGTTGATCGTATTCATAGCCCAGCATTTTACCGGACCCGGCTGCCTCAACTTGCACTAAAATGCAAGTCAGTCAATCAAAAAAATTTTCCTTGTCGCAAAAACGCAAATGAATGATTTCCTTCCCGACACTGCACCCGGATTCGACCAGCCGATCGCCGTACTCAAGCACTGCCATGGTCGCATCCGCAAGCAGCTCGGCACCCTCGAACGCCTGCTCTCGCACCTGCCCGAACACGGCGCCGACGAGCAGGCGCGCCAGGCGGCCGGCGCGATGCTGAAGTATTTCGAGAAGGCGGCGCACCTGCACCACGACGACGAGGAGCAAGACCTGATCCCGATGCTGCGCGCCGTGGCGCAAGGCGAAGACGCCGCCACCCTGCAGGCGCTGGCGCCGGTGATCCTGCAGGACCACAAGGACATGGATGCGCTTTGGCAAGACCTGCACGAGCAGCTCAGCGCCATTGCCGATGGCAGCGCCAGCACGCTGTCGACGACAAACGTGCAGCGTTTCTGCCAGCGCTACCTGTCCCATATGGAGCGCGAAGAAAGCACGCTGGCGCCGATGGCGCTGCGCCTGTTCTCGGGCGAACAGATGGCCCGCCTGGGTAAGGCGATGCAGCAGCGCCGCGGCATCGACGCGCCGGCGCCGTCGATCGGCGAAGCCGTGGCCGGCCTGCGCAAGGATTACGGCCAGGCCAGCCTGAACGAGGACGATGTGCTGGACGACCCGATCGGGCAGTTCACGCGCTGGTTCGAGCAGGCCCTGAAAGCCGAGGTCAACGAGCCGAACGCCATGAACGTGGCGACGGTCGACGCCAGGGGGCGCCCGAGCTCGCGCATCGTGCTGGTCAAGCAGTTCGACGAACGCGGCTTTACCTGGTACACCAACTACGACAGCCGCAAGGCGCAGGAGCTGTGCGCCAACCCGTATGGCGCCCTGCTATTCTTCTGGAGCGAACTTGAACGGCAGGTTCGCATCGAAGGTAAGGTCGAGATGACCTCACCCGAAGAAAGCGACAAGTATTTCCACAGCAGGCCGTTAAAGAGCCGCCTGTCGGCGATTGCCTCCCAGCAGAGCGCGCCGATCGCAAACCGCGCGGCCCTGGAGCAGAACTACGAAGCGGTCGCCGCGCAAGCCGGCGACGCGCCGCCGCGCCCCGCCAACTGGGGCGGTTTCCGGCTGGTGCCCGAGCGCATCGAGTTCTGGCAGGGGCGCCGCTCGCGTTTCCATGACCGCATCGTGTACGAGCGGCAGGAAGACGGAAGCTGGACTCGGCAGCGTTTGCAACCGTAAACAGGCCTCGACATAGCGCCCTGCGGCGCCAGGCGAGGGTTACTTAAAACCTGACCAGCAGGGCGCGTCCCCTGCCGGGCCAGGTTCTTCAGGCCGGCGCGTTACTGGCCAGCTCGCTCACAGCCGGAGGAATACGTGTTCAACGAAATGAAGCTGACCGCCTGGACCTCGGGCATGCGCAACAAGCTGTCCCTGCCCCTGCGGGTGGAACTCTGGAACGGGGAACATGTCGACCTGTCGTCCGAAACGCCGCGCGTGACCATCCGCATCCCGCAGGCTTCGTCGCTGCGTTACCTGCTCTCGCCCTCGCTGTACAACCTCGGGCGTGCCTATGTCGAGGGCGCAATCGACGTCAAGGGCCGCGCCGCCGACATGATCCGGATCGGCAGCGAACTGGCCGCCTCGACCGGCAAGCATGAGCGCCACCTGATGCATCGGCTGCGCCTGTTTTCACCGCACACGCGCAAGAAGGACGCCGAGGCGATCCGCTACCACTACGACGTTTCCAACGACTTCTACCAGGCCTGGCTCGACCCGAACATGGTGTATTCCTGCGCCTATTTCGAGACCGGCACCGAGGACCTCGCCACGGCCCAGGTGCGCAAGATCGACCACATCCTCACCAAGATCGGCGTGCGCCCCGGGCACACCCTGCTCGACATCGGCTGCGGCTGGGGTGCGCTGGCGATCCGCGCGGCGCAGCAGTTCGGCGCGCGCGTGATCGGGGTAACGCTGTCGGAAAACCAGGCCCTGCTCGCGCGCGAACGCGTGCGGGCAGCCGGGCTCGACGGACGCGTCGAGATCCGCCTGCAGGATTACCGCGACGTCAGCGGCCAGTTCGACCGCATCACCAGCGTCGGCATGTTCGAGCACGTTGGCGTGCAGCACCTGGCCGAGTACTTCACGCGCATCAACGCCCTGCTGGCCCCGGGCGGCGTGGTGATGAACCACGGCATTACCAGCACCGACGTCGAAGGCCGCTCCTCTCCCTATGGCGGCGGCGAATTCATCGACCAGTACGTGTTCCCGCACGGCGAGCTGGCCCATCTGTCGACCGTTATCCAGACCATGCAGCAAGGCGGGCTGGAAGTGCGCGATGTCGAAAACCTGCGCCGCCATTACGCCAAAACCTGCGCCACCTGGACCGAGAATTTCGAGAACCGGGCCGACGAGATCGCCAAGCTCACGGACGGCAAGCGCTTTCGCATCTGGCACGTCTACCTGGCCGGCTGCGCCTATGCGTTTGCCCAGGACTGGATCAGCCTGTACCAGATCGTGTGCGGCAAGGCGGGCGAAGACCCGGCGCAGATCCCGTGGTCGAGGAAATACATGTACGAGTGACGAGGGAATGTAGGGTGGGCGCCCCGTGCCCACCAAAAACATGCACACCGTTGGCGGCACGTGCATCATGCCCGGGCGCAGATGGTGCAACACGATGCATGCGTCCAGGTGGGCACGGGGCGCCCACCCTACGGCGACAGAGACCGGGACGGCCCCGCTACTTCATGAACTGCTGGAAAGTCTTCCTGAACTTCGCCACCTTCGGCGCCACCACGAAAGCGCAATAGCCCTGCATCGGATGCTGGGCGTAATAGTTCTGGTGATATTCCTCGGCCTTGTACCAGGTCTCGGCCGGCAGCACCTGCGTCACGATCGGCGCGTCCCAGACGGCCGCCATTTCCGCCATCACCTGGCGCGCGGTCGCTTCCTGCTGCGCATCCTGGGTAAAGATCACCGAACGGTATTGCGGCCCGACGTCGTTGCCCTGGCGGTCAGGCGTGGTCGGATCGTGGATCGTGAAGAAGATCTGCAGGATGTCGCGGTAGCTGATGACCGAGGGATCGAACTCCAGCCACACCACTTCGGCGTGGCCGGTGGCGCCGCCACACACCTGTTCATAGCTCGGGTTGACGACCTGCCCGCCCATATAGCCCGATTCCACGCGCGTGACGCCGCGCACCTCCAGGTAGACGGCCTCGACGCACCAGAAGCACCCGCCACCGAGGATCGCCACTTCGGTCGCTCTTTGCTCGCTCATTGCATACCTCGATACTGTTAGTTATGACCTAACTCTAACGTAAAGCGGCGCTTCGTGCAGCCGCAACACCGAGCTTGGCGGCGTCGGTGGCCTCCCAATGGCATAATGAGCATGCAACTTTCCAAGGTACCGATGAACACACGCTCTCCCCGCGCCACCGAGCGCGGTTTCGACTCGGCGCATTTCCGCCAGGCGCTGTCGCAGTTCGCGACCGGGGTCACCGTCATCACGACGCGCCTGGCCGACGGCAGCTTCCGCGGCCTGACCGCCAGTTCGTTCAATTCCGTCTCGCTCGATCCGCCGCTGGTGCTGTGGAGCCTGGGCGAGCGCGCCAACAGCCTGCCCATCTTCAGCGGCAACTCGCACTACGTCATCAACGTGCTCGCGGCCGGCCAGGAAGAACTGGCGCTGCGCTTTTCGCGCCGCAGCGAGGATCCTTTCGCCGGGGTCGACTACATGCTGTCGCGCACCGGCCAGCCCATCCTCAAGGGCGCAGCCGCCTGGTTCGAATGCCATAACCGCAGCCGCTATCCCGAGGGCGACCACGTGATCTTCGTGGGCGAAGTCGAGGAATGCGCAGTCGATCCGCAGCCCGCGCTGCTGTTCCACGGCGGACGCTTCGGCGTCACCCCCTGAGCCCGGGCGGCCGCTGCCGCCACCTGGCCAGGAATGCGCCAGCTTCCTGGAGTTTCAGGCAAGTCGAAGCCGAACCCGCGCCCTACCATTCTCTCCACCTTCAACGCCACGCCATGTGGCACAACATGGAGAGAAATCATGAGTAAAGTCTGGTTCATCACGGGCACCGGCCGCGGCATCGGCGCGGACATTGCCCGCGCAGCCCTGGCCGCCGGCGACAAGGTGGTCGCAACGGGCCGCAAGCTGGCGCAACTGCAGGAGACCTTCCACGCGGCCGATCCGCAACGCCTGGCGCTGGTCCAGCTCGACGTGGCAAGTAAGGCGCAGGCGGCGCCGGCGATCGACGCAGCCGTCGAACGCTTCGGCCGCATCGACGTGCTGGTGAATAACGCCGCCTATGGCCTGTTGGGACGCCTGGAAATCGTACTGCGCCTGCTGCCGGCCCGTTCGGCGCGCGCCTGGCCCAACTGGGATGCGTCGAGTCGACCCGGGTCGGCAAGGTGGTAGCCTGGATCCGCGCCAATTACGACCAGCCGATGCGCATCGATGAGATGGCGGACCTTGCGCACATGAGTCCTTCCTCGCTGCACGGGCATTTCAAGTCGCTCACCTCGATGAGCCCGCTACAGTTCCAGAAGACCCTGCGTCTACAGGAGGCGCGCAGGCTGATGCTGTCCACCGGCATGGATGCAAGCCTGGCCTGCCAGCGCGTCGGTTACGTGAGCGCGTCGCAGTTCAGCCGCGAATACGCACGCCACTTCGGCAGCGCTCCAACGCGCGACATGGCACGCCTGCGCGAGGCCGGGCTGACCGGCGACGTCTCGTTCTTGCAGTAGCGACGCGCGTTCCGAGTCGACACGCGGGAAAATGAAAATGCCTGTCGCAGTTAGAAAAGATGCATCAGTACGCCCTTCCTATAATGCCTTGACCCCGGAGGCGCCGAGCGCGCCTTTCGCCTACAAGACCTAAAGAGACCAGGACCGATCCATGAAGCCATCCGATTCGCCGCGCAAGACCGCTTTCCACTGGGATGATCCGCTGTTGCTGAACAGCCAGCTCACCGACGAAGAGCGCATGGTGCGCGACGCGGCCGCCGCCTACTGCCAGGACAAGCTGCAGCCGCGCATCCTCGAGGCCTTCCGCCACGAGACCATGGACACCTCGATCTTCCGCGAAATGGGAGAGCTCGGCCTGCTGGGCCCGACCATTCCCGAGCAGTACGGCGGCCCGGGCATGAACTACGTCGCCTACGGCCTGATCGCGCGCGAAGTCGAGCGCGTCGACTCGGGCTACCGCTCGATGATGAGCGTGCAGTCCTCGCTGGTCATGGTCCCGATCTACGAGTTCGGCAACGAAGCCACCAAACAGAAATACCTGCCGAAGCTGGCCACCGGCGAATGGATCGGCTGCTTCGGTTTGACCGAGCCGAACCACGGTTCCGACCCCGGCTCGATGGTCACCCGCGCCCGTAAAGTCGATGGCGGCTATGCGCTCACCGGCTCGAAGATGTGGATCACGAACTCCCCGGTGGCGGACGTGTTCGTGGTCTGGGCCAAGGACGACGAAGGCGCGATCCGCGGTTTTGTCCTGGAGAAGGGCTGGGAAGGCTTGAGCGCGCCGGCGATTCACGGCAAGTTCGGCCTGCGCTCGTCGGTCACCGGCGAGATCGTGATGGACAACGTGTTCTGCCCGGAAGAAAACGCCTTCCCGGAAGTGCGCGGCCTGAAGGGTCCGTTCACCTGCCTGAACTCGGCGCGCTACGGCATCGCCTGGGGCGCACTGGGCGCCGCCGAAGCCTGCTGGCATACCGCGCGCCAGTACACCATGGACCGCAACCAGTTCGGCAAGCCGCTGGCGGCCAACCAGCTGGTGCAGAAGAAGCTGGCCGACATGCAGACCGAGATCACACTGGGCCTGCAGGGCTGCCTGCGCCTGGGCCGCATGAAGGACGAAGGCACGGCGGCCGTGGAAATCACCTCGATCATGAAGCGCAATTCCTGCGGCAAGGCGCTGGACGTGGCGCGCGTCGCGCGCGACATGCTGGGCGGGAACGGCATCTCCGACGAATTCGGCATCATCCGCCACATGGTCAACCTCGAGGTGGTCAACACCTATGAGGGCACGCACGACATCCACGCCCTGATCCTGGGCCGTGCACAGACCGGCATCGCCGCGTTCTGACCGGCACGCGGCAACCAGGTTTTCCAGACATGGTTCGCCGCGCGCGCGTTTCGCGCCCTGGGCGAATGCGCCCTGCACTTATCAGTGCCTTGCCATGGCGGTCTTTATTCGCCAGGTATGCGCATGCGCCCGATAATCGCCGCCCCTTCTGTATTTCGGCATTATTCCCGGAGAACCAGGGATCGGGCGAATAAGAGAAAGACATCTCCAACTCTGCACGCCGCCATTCTCCTATTCCTCGTAATACCTCAGGCGTAAAATATTTATTTCCCGATGTTGAAATAAATGAATAGGGATGAATAAAAAGTGCGCCGCAGCGTATGCCAGTTTTTACTGGAGCTTCCCACAATATCGGCGAAGCCAGCGCCGATGAGGCCTGCAGCCTGATCCCCCTGCATGGAACACCACCTCGTCACGGGACGCAGCAATGGCGTTTCTTTGCCGTCAGGTTCAGACCGGCATTCTGGAATAGCGTGGAATGCGCTGGCCATTTCGCTGCCTTTACGCATAGTACGAGTTTCATTGCCGATCGACTTTTTCCGTATCGTATTGACAACGGCGTCAACTAAATCTGCGCACAATAAGGCAGCACATAAGGTTGTGCGTTACCATGTGTACAATCAATTAATCCTCTTCTAGTGTTCCACCTACCTCAAGCGCGCGGAACATGCATCTCACTGACACTTCGGCGTCGACAAACTCTCGGTCACACGGCGCGGCAGCCTTGTCGCTGGATCTCTTGCTCAGTAACCTGCCCGGGGCGGTCTACCGTTGCCTGAACGATCCCGAGTGGACCATGGAGTTCATCAGCGCCGGCGTCGAGAAGCTGACCGGCTACCCGGCGGCGGCTTTCGTCGGCGCGCATGCGGTATCGTTCGCGAGCCTGATCCATCCTGACGACCGCGGCCAGGTGGCGGACGACACCAATGCCGCGATCCGCGACCGCCGTTCCTACCAGCTGAGCTACCGCATCACCAACGCCGCCGGCCAGGTACGCTGGGCCTGGGAGCAAGGCGCTGCCGTCTACGATGAGCGCGGCGCCGTAGTGGCTCTCGAAGGTTTTATTGCCGACATCACCGTGCTGCGCCGCGCCGACATGCTGGCCCTCGAACAGGCGTCGCTGCTGGACAAGGCGCACGACGCCATCTTCGTGATGGACATGAGCGCCCGCATCACCTACTGGAACAAGGGCGCCGAGCGGCTGTACGGCTGGAGCGCCGAGGAAGCGCGCGGCCAGCACATGCCCGACCTGCTGTGCGACGACGACGCCGCCTACAGCGAGGCCTGGCGCCACGCGCTGGAAGAAGGCGAATGGTCGGGCGAACTGTCCCAGCACCGGCGCGACGGCTGCTTCATGCAGGCTGACACGCGCTGGACCGTGGTGCCGGCCAATCCCGCCGCCGGCGTGCCGCAGAAGATCCTGGTCATCAGCACCGACATCAGCGAGCGCAAGAGCAACGAGGCGCGCATCCACCGGCTGGCCTATTACGACGCGCTGACCGAACTGCCGAACCGCGCCAGCCTGCTCGACCACCTGCGCCGCGCCCTGATCGGCAGCGCGCGCACGCGCAAGTTCGGGGCGCTGATGTTCTGCGACCTCGACAACTTCAAGACCCTGAACGACACCCACGGCCACGCCGCCGGCGACGTGCTGCTGCAGGCGGTGGCGCGCCGGCTCGAGCACAGCGTGCGCGAGGCCGACATGGTCGCGCGCCTGGGCGGCGACGAATTCGTGATCCTGGTGCCGCCCGAGGAAGACTCGGTCGAAGCGGCCGTGCACCAGGCCGAGACGGTGGCGGCGAAGATCGTCGCGGCCATGGGCACGCCCTTCCAGTTGGCCGACTTCATGTATTCGGTCTCGACCAGCGTGGGCGTGACCATCATCAGCGGCATGACCGACACGGTCGAATCGGCGCTGAAGCAGGCCGACACCGCGATGTACCAGGCCAAGGCGGCCGGGCGCAACACCTTCCGCTTCTTCGACCCCGACATGCAGGCGGCCTGGAGTGCGCGCTCGGAACTCGAGAGCGGCCTGCGGCGCGCCCTGCGCAACCATGAATTCATGCTCTACTACCAGCCCCAGCTCGACGGCCAGAGCCGCGTGATCGGCGCCGAGGCCCTGCTGCGCTGGCGCCTGCCCGGCGGCGAGATGCTCTATCCGACCGAGTTCATCAAGGCGGCCGAGGAAACCAGCCTGATCGTCGATATCGGGCGCTGGGTGCTGGCCACCGCCTGCGCCGAGCTGGCCAGCTGGCAGCGCAACCCGGCCACCAAACACCTGTCGCTATCGGTCAATGTCAGCGCACGCCAGTTCGTCGAACCCGACTTCGTCGCGATGACCCAGGAGATCCTGGCGGCGACCGGCGTCGATCCGCACGGCCTCAAATTCGAGCTCACCGAAACCCTCGTCGTCACCGATTTCGCGCACACGGTGCAGACCATGGACACCCTGCGCCGGCTCGGCATCACTTTCTCGCTGGACGACTTCGGCACCGGCTACTCCTCGCTGGCCTACCTGCGCAAGCTCCCGCTCGACCAGCTGAAGATCGATTACTCCTTCATGCGCGACGTCCTCACCAACGGCAACGACGCTTCGATCGTGCGCTCGATCATCGCCCTGGGCGGCAGCCTCGGCCTGCAGGTCATCGCAGAGGGCGTCGAGACCCCGGGCCAGCACGAATTCCTGTCCGAAGCCGGCTGCCACGGCTTCCAGGGCTACCTCTACGAGCGCGCGCTGAGCGGCGAGCGCTTCGCGCAGTACGCGACCGGCGTGCATTGACACCGAAGCCGGCACACAACCGTAGGGTGCGTGCGCGGATCCTGGGTGCACAGATGTAAAAAAGCCGGCAGGGCCAAAACCGTGCCGGCTGTTCGCAGCGAACGCCGCGCGATACTCTTAGAACTTGTAGCCGACAGCCAGCACCACCGCCACCGGATCGAGCTTCATGCGCTGGGTCTGGCCGGTCGAGAAATTGGCGACCGTGCGCAGGCGGGTCTTGTTGACGGTCGCGTCAACGAACCAGCGCTCGCTGAAGTTCATCGCCACCCCGACCTGGGCGGTGTAGGTGAACTTGTTGTCGATGCTCAGGGTCGTTGCCGGGCCGCCCGGGTTGGTCAGCGCGGTCAGCTTGCCCGAACCGCGTTCCTTCATGAAATAGGCGTAGGTCGCGCCCAGGCCCACATAGGGACGGAAGGTCGCGCTCGGTTCGAAGAAGCGGTACTGCAGGAAGGTGGCCGCCGGCAGCGCCTCGACGGTCGCCAGTTCGCCGGTGCCCTGGATCGAGCCGGCGCCCCTGATCTTGTGCTTGTACGGGGTGCCCAGCGGGACTTCGACCGAGATATGGTCGGTGAAGCCGTAGGCGAAGATCAGCACGGGCTGGATGTCGCGGTCGACCGATGCCTTGGTGAACGGCAGGGCCGGACCGGTGAGGTCGCCACTTTCGACTTTCGGGGTCAGCTGGTTGAAGCCGAACTTCGCGGTCCACTGGCCGGCCGACTGGGCCGAGGCGCCGCCTGCGCATGCGAGCGCGACGGCAGCCACGGCCATTTTCACGACGCTATTGAAACGTACTTTCATTATTTCTCCTGATTCTTATTAGAGCCGCAAGGCCCGCCTGTCTACAGGCGGGCGCAGGCAAGCTTTTTCGTCTTTATTCCCGGATTACAGCCAGCCCTTGACGGCCATATCCTTCAAGATATAACGCGCCACCAGCCAGTACTCGTACGGAGTCGGGTGGATGCTGTCGGCGTACATATAGCGGGCAGTGTCACCGCCGGCGACCAGGGTGCGGGTCGTGCACAGCAGCGAGGTGTCCTTGACCTTCGGCAGGTCGCAGGCCGGCGTCGTGACGTTGGTCAGGCCATAGATCTCGGTGGTGCGCGGGTTCGTCATCTGGTCCTTGCTGACGCTGTACAGGTCGACGTACAGGATGCGCGGATCGTTGCCCAGGCCGGCCTTCAGCTGGCTGTTGAAGGCGTTGACCATGGTGTCGATCAGCGGCTGCAGCGCAGGCTGTGCGCGGCCCGACGGGGTATTCGCCACGTCCGGCAGGTTGTTCACGATGACGTACTTGGCGCCCTTGGCGACGATCTCGTTCTTGACGATGGCGGCTTTCTCGGCGCCGGCCTTGCCCAGTTCCGCAACCAGGGTCTGTGCATTGGCGGCAGCATACTCGGCGGCTGCCTTGGCGCCGGCGGCTTGCGCATCGGCGCCGGCCTTGGTCGCGGCCGCGACTGCCGCGGCCTGGGTGGCGCCTTGCGAGATGGCGGCCATCACGGCGGCGTTGGTGATCGCGGTCTGGCCACCTGCGGCATTGTTCTGGACTGCCGCAGTGATGATCGGCGCCGCGGTTGCGGGATTCGGCGTGGTCGCCGCCAGGCCGCTGATGAGCAGGCTCGGGAAGGCGCGCTGGCCGGCGGCCGTGCCCGCAGCGCTGACCGCGCCCAGCTGCATCAGGACATCGTTGCCGCCAGCCATGATGGTGACCAGTTCGGTGCCGCTGAACTTGCCGCCGACCTTGGCCAGGTGGTTCTGGACCTGGGCCGATACCGGCAGGGTCATTTCACCCATGTCCGGCTTGACTGCCTTGTTGCCCGGGCCGATAGGATTGGTCACGCGGGCGCCGCCCTGGGCGTAGTTGAAGCAGTTGACGTTGTTCGTAATGGGGACGTTGAAGCCCTCGGCAGTGCCCTCCAGGCCGGTCTGCGCGGCGCACGGGGCCGGCAGGCGGAGCTCGGCGGCCAGCACCTCGGTCCAGTTCAGGCCGGTCAGCGCCGGATCCTTCGCGGTCTCGGAGCCATTGATGGTGAAGCGGCCGCCGCCGGCAGCCTTGACCGCGCCGACGTTGTAGGTACCGACGTCCGACAGGCTGTCGCCGAACGTGACTTGCTGGCTGAAAGTGATCGGGTGCGACTGGTCGCCACCGCTGCTACCGGTGCCGCCGCATGCGGCGAGCGCAGCCGCGGTCAGCAGCGCGAGCGCAAAATTCTTTTGAAGCATTGTGTCTCCTAAGGGGAAAGGATGTTTTTTCTTTGAAACGAAACGAACGCTCGTGCTATTCGTGTCCTAACTAATATGCCAGTGTTCCGTACGCTTGTATATGAATGAATTGTCGCGGCGTCAGCCGCAGACCACAGTCTCGAGCGATAAACTACTAGCAACATTCCTGATTATAACAAGCATTAATGCCTGTTATATGTCAAAAGGTAACGGTGCGTAGATGGTAATGACCAGGACGGTCGAGAGGCGAGAATATTTATTCTCGAGCAAGAGTGAGCAGGTCCGAGGATGGGTGTGCGTAGGGTGGGTTCTTGCACCCACGCGGTGCATCGTTCGAACAGTCGTACAGCCGCCGCAGGAACGCGAATGGTGAGACCGCGTGGACACAGGTGTCCACCCTACGGAAATCCGGGCGCTGGCCTGACGACTGTGCTGGAATGCGAATGGTGAGACCGCGTGGGCACGAGTGCCCACCCTACGGCGATACCGGGGTTTCACAGGTGGGTACGCGTACCCACCCCACCATGCTCAGACGCCCGCGTCGCGGTTGAGCAGGCCGTGCACGATCCCGGTCGAGCCGTGTGCGGCGCGGCGCAGGCGGTCGTTCACGCCCAGCCAGGCGCCACCCTGCGGCGGGGCCTCGACCAGGATGAGGTCGGCGCCCTTGCCGTCCATGGCGCGCAGCGCCGCGTACAGCGCATGGGCAAAGCCTTCGGGCGTGCCCGGCAGGCGCTCGCTGGCGTGGCTGGCCGGCAGGTCCGAATAATGGATCAGCGCGACCTTGCGCCCGGCCTCGTGCAGGCGGGCCAGGGTCTGCGCCAGCGTGGCCGTGTCCTGCATCGCCACCGGTGTGTGCGGCGCATAGTGCGATTCGAGCGTGCCGGAGGCGCGTGGCGCTGCGGCATCGGGTGCGCTCGGGAGCTGATCGATGACCGCCGCGATCGCTTCCGCGCTCACATGGCCCGGACGCAGCAGCACCGGGCCGTGGGTGGCCAGGCGCGACAAATCGACGATGGTCGACTCGATCCCGACCCGGGCGGCGCCGCCGTCGAGCACCATGGCCACCGAGCCGTCGGCGCCGAATTCATCGCGCACGTGCTGGGCCAGCGTCGGGCTGACGTGTCCGAACTTGTTGGCCGAAGGCGCAGCCACCCCACCCTGCCCGCCCCTGAAGGCGCGCAGCAGGGCAATGGCCACCGGGTGCGCGGGGCAGCGCAGGCCGACGGTGTCCTGGCCGCCGCTGACGGCATCGGGAATGTTCGGTGCGCGTTTCAGGATCATGGTCAGCGGACCGGGCCAGAAGGCCTCGGCCAGCGCATGCGCCTGCGGCGGGATTTCGCAGGCCCAGTGCGCGATGTCCGCTTCCGGCGCCAGGTGCACGATCACCGGGTGATCCTGGGGACGGCCCTTGGCGGCGTAGATCGCGGCGACCGCCGCCGGGTTCTCGGCGTCCGCTCCCAGGCCGTAGACGGTCTCGGTCGGGAAGCCGACCAATTGGCCGGCTTCGAGCGCGCGCGCCGCGGCAAGAATGGCGGCCTGGTCGATGGCTTGCTCGTTCATGCTCACGGCGCGATCCCCAGGATGGCGCAGGCCGCCTGCAACTGCTGCTGTGCTTCAGCCAGGGTCGACGCGACAAACGTCACGTGGCCCATCTTGCGCCCGCGGCGCGGATCGTCCTTGCCGTACAGGTGCAGGAAGGCCCCCGGCAGCGCCAGCACGCGGTCCCAGGCCGGTTCACGCACTGTATCGCCGTCGAACCAGACATCGCCCAGGATGTTGAGCATGACAGCCGGCGAATGCTGGCGCACATCGCCCAGCGGCAGGCGCGCCATCGCCCGCACCTGCTGGGCGAACTGGCTGGTGACGCAGGCGTCGATCGTGTAGTGGCCGCTGTTGTGCGGACGCGGCGCCATCTCGTTGACGACCAGCGAGCCGTCTTCCAGCACGAAGAATTCGATGCAGAGGACGCCCACATAGCCGAGCTGGGCAACGATGGCGCGCGCTGCATCCTGGGCGCGGCGTGCGCATTCCTCGGAGACGTTCGGCCCCGGCACGGTCGTGGTGAACAGGATGCCGTCGCGGTGCACGTTTTCGGCGATCGGATAGACCACCGATGCGCCATCCGCGCCGCGCGCGGTCAGCACCGAGACCTCGTAGGCCAGCGGCAGCATTTTTTCCAGCAGACAGGTCACCTGGCCCATCGCCTCGAAGGCGGCGCGCACATCCTCGCGGCTCTTCACGCGCACCTGGCCCTTGCCGTCGTAGCCCATGCGCACGGTCTTCAGGATACCGGGCAGCAGCTCGTCGCCGATGGCATCGATGTCTTCCATCGAAGCGATCACCTTGTGCGGCGCCGGCATCACGCCGGACTGCGGGGCGCAGTCGACAAAGAAGCGCTTTTCCAGCACGCGGTCCTGGGCAATCGCGACGCAGGCGCCGGCGGGCGCCACGAAACTGCCCTGGGCCAGCAGGTTCATGCTGTCGGCCGGCACGTTCTCGAACTCGGTGGTGACGGCGCTGCACAGCGCGGCCAGCTGGCCGAGTGCGACGTTGTCGGTGTAGCCGGCCTCGATCAGGCGCTCGGCCACCTGCCCCGCGGGACAGTCGGCGGCCGGCTCCAGCACGGCGACCTTGTAGCCCATCGCCTGGGCGGCGTGGGCGAACATGCGGCCAAGCTGGCCGCCTCCCATCACGCCCAGCCAGGTCGGCGGATTGGCGTGCGGGAGAAAGGGAGAGTACTGCGTGTTACTCATAGTATTTCGAACTGAGCTTTCAGACAGGCAGGGTCATCGCCTGGGCGGCGGCGGTCTGGTCCTTGCGGAACTGTTCCAGCTTCGCGGCCAGGGCGTCGTCTTGTGCGGCGATCATCGCGACGGCCGTCAGCGCGGCATTCGCAGCGCCGGCTTCGCCGATGGCGAAGGTCGAGACCGGCACGCCTTTCGGCATCTGCACGATCGACAGCAGCGAATCCTCGCCGCGCAGGTACTTCGACGGCACCGGCACGCCGAGCACCGGCACGATGGTTTTCGCGGCCACCATGCCCGGCAGGTGGGCCGCGCCGCCGGCGCCGGCGATGATGGCGCGCAGGCCGCGTGCGCGCGCCGTTTCGGCATACGCGAACATCTCGTCCGGCATGCGGTGCGCCGAGATTACCTGCGCCTCGAACGGTACGCCGAACTGCTTCAGTACGTCGACCGCGTTCTTCATCACGTCCCAGTCCGACGAGGAACCCATGATGACGCCGACCAGCGGCGTGTTCACTGCTTGATCAGTCATCTCAGGCCTTCAGCTTCTCGCCGGTCAGGCGTTCGATGGCTTCGAAATACTTGGCCTGGGTTTTCTCGATCACGTCCTGCGGCAGGGCCGGGGCGGGTGCGGTCTTGTTCCAGTCGCTCAGGGTTTCCAGGTAGTCGCGCACGAACTGCTTGTCGAAGGACGGCGGCGACATGCCCGGCGCGTACGAGTCGGCCGGCCAGAAGCGCGAGGAGTCGGCGGTCAGGACTTCGTCCATCAGATGCAGCACGCCGTTGTCGTCCAGGCCGAACTCGAACTTGGTGTCGGCGATGATGATGCCCCGGGTCGCCGCGTAGTCGGCGGCGGTCTTGTAGAGCTGAATCGACACGTCGCGGATCTTATTCGCGAGTTCCGAACCGATGCGCTGCTCCATGTCGGCGAACGAGATGTTCTCGTCGTGCTCGCCGATGTCGGCTTTCGCGGCCGGGGTGAACAGCGGTTCCGGCAGCTTGTCCGCCTGGCGCAGGCCGGCGGGCAGTTCGATGCCGCAGATCTTGCCGCTTTGCTGATAGTCCTTCCAGCCGGAGCCGATGATGTAGCCGCGCACCACGGCTTCGACCAGGATGGGTTTCAGGCGCTTGGCCACGACGGCGCGGCCGCGCACCTGCTCGACTTCCTCAGGGGCCACGACGCTTTCCGGCGCCACGCCGGTCAGGTGGTTCGGCACGATGTGGCCGAGTTTTTCGAACCAGAAGTCGCTCATCTGGTTCAGCACCATGCCCTTGCCGGGAATCGGTTCGTTCATGACGACGTCGAAGGCCGACAGGCGGTCGGTGGTGACGATCAGGATCTTGTCGTCGCCGACGGCGTAGTTGTCGCGCACTTTGCCGCGGCCGAGCAGTGGCAGGGACTGGATCGTGGATTGGTAGAGGCTGTTCATAGAAGGGATATCAGGAAAACGAAACCGGCAGCCCGGGAAAAACCGGCCCGCCGGAAAGAAACGCGGGCTGCCGCAGCAGCCCGTTCCAAACGCTATATTACTTGACTACTTGCGCCAGTTCGCCGGCCTTATAACGCTCGGCCATCTTTTCCAGCGGGATCGGCTTGATCTTCGCAGCCATGCCTTCGCAGCCGAAGGACAGGTAGCGCGCCTTGCAGATCTCGGTGGCGGCTTCGCGCGCGGGCTTGAGGTAGTCGCGCGGGTCGAACTTCGACGGGTTCTGGAACATGTACTTGCGGATCGCAGCGGTCATGGCCAGGCGGATGTCGGTGTCGATGTTGATCTTGCGGACACCGTGCTTGATGCCTTCCTGGATCTCTTCGACCGGCACGCCGTAGGTTTCCTTCATGTCGCCGCCGAATTCGCGGATGATGGCCAGCAGTTCCTGCGGCACCGACGAGGAGCCGTGCATCACCAGGTGGGTGTTCGGGATGCGGGCGTGGATTTCCTTGATGCGATCGATCGCCAGGATGTCGCCGGTCGGCTTGCGGGTGAACTTGTAGGCGCCGTGCGAGGTGCCGATGGCGATGGCCAGCGCATCGCACTGGGTGCGCGCAACAAAGTCCGCAGCCTGGTCGACGTCGGTCAGCAGCTGCTCGCGGGTCATGGTGCCGTCGGCGCCGTGGCCGTCTTCCTTGTCGCCCTTCATCGTTTCCAGCGAACCGAGCACGCCCAGTTCAGCCTCGACGGTCACGCCGATCGAGTGCGCGAACTTCACGACCTCTTTCGACACTTCGACGTTGTATTCGTAGGAAGCGACCGACTTGCCGTCGGCTTCCAGCGAACCGTCCATCATCACGGACGAGAAGCCCGAACGGATCGCGGCCATGCAGACCGCCGGCGACTGGCCGTGGTCCTGGTGCATGACGACCGGGATGTGCGGGTAGGCTTCGACGGCGGCGTCGATCAGGTGGCGCAGGAAGGCTTCGCCGGCGTACTTGCGCGCGCCTGCGGAGGCCTGCATGATCACCGGGGAACCGGTGGCATCGGCCGCGGCCATGATGGCCTGCACCTGCTCCAGGTTGTTGACGTTAAACGCCGGCAGGCCGTAGCCGTTTTCGGCGGCGTGGTCCAGCAATTGACGCAGTGATACGAGTGCCATGGTAGTACTCCAAACAATAAAAAAACCTGTTCAAGGGCTTCGACAACGCGAAGCAGCCATTTAATCCTTATAGGTCTCGCCCACGCGCACGATCTTGAGGGCGTTGGTGCCGCCGGCCTCGCCCATCGGCGAGCCCCAGGTCACGACGATGGTGTCGCCGGGGCTGACCATGCCCTCCTTGATCAGGAGCTCTTCCGCCTTGCGCAGCACCGCGTGGCTGCCGCCTTCCTGCAGCAGGTGGAATGCTCGCACGTTCCGGTACAGCGAGGCCTTGCGCTGCGTCGTTTGTGACGGGGTCAGGGCGAAGATCGGGGTGTCGATGTTATGTCGGCTCATCCACAGCGCGGTCGAGCCCGATTCGGTCAGGGCCACGATCGCCTTCACAGCCAGGTGGTGGGCGGTGAACAGGGTGCCGTAGGCAATCGACTGGTCGATGCGGGTGAACTCCACGTTCAGGAAGTCCGCGTCGAGCTTGTTGTATTCGGATTGTTCCGCCTCGAGGCAGATCGCGGCCATCATCTCGACCGTTTCGACCGGGTACTTGCCCGATGCGGTCTCGGCCGAGGTCATGACGGCGTCGGTGCCGTCCAGCACGGCGTTGGCCACGTCCGACACTTCGGCGCGGGTCGGGACCGCGTTGACGATCATCGATTCCATCATCTGGGTCGCGGTGATGGCCAGCTTGTTGGAGGCACGCGCCATGCGGATCATGCGTTTTTGCAGCGCCGGCACGGCCGCGTTGCCCACTTCCACCGCCAGGTCGCCGCGCGCGACCATGATGCCGTCGGAAGCGTCGAGGATTTCCTGCAGCACCGGGATGGCTTCGGCGCGCTCGATCTTGGCGATCATCATCGGCTTGTGCTGGTAGGGCTCGCCGGCGATGTTGGCCAGCTGGCGCGCCATTTCCATGTCGGTCGCGCTCTTCGGGAAGGAGATCGCCAGGTAATCGGCCTGGAAGCTCATCGCGGTCTTGATGTCTTCCATGTCCTTCGAGGTCAGGGCCGGCGCGGTCAGGCCGCCGCCCATGCGGTTGATGCCCTTGTTGTTCGACAGTTCGCCGCCGACCTTCACCGTGGTGCAGATCTCGTGGCCGACGACCTTGTCGACGACCAGCACGATCAGGCCGTCGTTGAGCAGCAGCTTGTCGCCCGGCTTGACGTCGCGCGGCAGCGCCTTGTAGTCGAGGCCGACGCGTTCCTGGTTGCCCAGCTCGCCGTTCTCGCCCCACTTGGCGTCGAGGATGAACTTGTCGCCATTGTTCAGGAAGATCTTACCCTCTTCAAACTTGCCGACACGGATCTTCGGCCCCTGCATGTCGGCCATGATCGCCACTTCGACGCCGCATTCGGCGGCAGCGCGGCGCACCAGCGCGGCGCGGTCGATGTGGTCCTGGGCTTTACCGTGCGAGAAGTTCAGGCGCACGACGTCGACGCCGGCGCGGATCATCCTGACGAGGATGTCGAAGTCGGTCGAGGCAGGGCCGATGGTGGCAACGATCTTGGTGGCGTTGTGCAGGGGACGCTCAGCTTGCATGAGTTGGAATCCTTGGTTCTGAAAAGAGAAGCGCAGCCCCGGGGCTGCGCTGGCACTGCTTACTTGACGTTACGCTGGAGCAGGATCTCGACTGCCGGCAGGGTCTTCCCTTCGAGGAATTCGAGGAAGGCGCCGCCGCCGGTGGAGATGTAGCCGATCTTGTCGCCGATGTCGTACTTGGCAATCGCCGCCAGGGTGTCGCCACCGCCGGCGATCGAGAAGCCCTTCGAGTCGGCAATCGCCATGGCGAGCGTCCTGGTGCCTTCGGCAAACTGGTCGAACTCGAACACGCCGACCGGGCCGTTCCAGACGATGGTGCCGGCCTTGGCCACCTGCTCGGCCAGCATGGCGGCGGTCTTCGGGCCGATGTCGAGGATCATGTCGTCGTCCGCCACGTCGGCCACATCTTTCACCGTGGCAGCCGCGGTCGGGCTGAACTCCTTGGCACAGACCACGTCGACCGGAATCGGCACCGAGGCGCCGCGCGCGCTCATCATGTCGATGATGGACTTCGCCTCATTGACGAGATCGTTCTCGGCCAGCGACTTGCCGATGTTCAGGCCGACGGCCTTCATGAAGGTGTTGGCGATGCCGCCGCCGACGATCAGGTTGTCGACCTTGCCGGCCAGGCTCTGCAGGATCGACAGCTTGGTCGAGACCTTGGAGCCGGCGACGATCGCCAGCAGCGGGCGCTGCGGCTGGCCAAGGGCCTTGCCCAGCGCGTCGAGTTCGGCGGCCAGCAGCGGACCTGCCGCGACGACTGGGGCAAACTTTGCGATGCCGTGGGTGGTCGCTTCGGCGCGGTGGGCGGTGCCGAAGGCGTCGTTCACGTAGACGTCGCACAGCTTGGCCATCTTCTGGGCCAGCTCGTCCGAGTTCTTCTTCTCGCCCTTGTTGACGCGGCAGTTTTCCAGCAGCACGACCTGGCCCGGGGCGACATCGACGCCATCGACCCAGTCCTGCTTCAGTTCGACCGGTTGGCCGAGCAGCTCGGACAGGCGCTTGCCGACCGGGGCCAGGCTGTCTTCCTGCTTGAACTCGCCTTCGGTCGGACGGCCCAGGTGCGAGGTCACCATGACGGCGGCGCCGGCCTTCAGCGCGGCCTGGATCGCCGGCACCGAAGCGCGGATGCGCGTGTCTTCGGTAATGTTGCCGGCGTCATCCTGCGGCACGTTCAGGTCGGCGCGGATGAAGACACGCTTGTTTTTCAGCGCATCGCGGTCGATCAGGTCTTGCAAGCGGGTGAAACTGAGAACGGCGTCCATGGCGACTCAACAGTGAAATAGTGAAAAAACGTTATTCTACCCTAGGAGGTGCCCCCGAAAACGTGTAAGACCCGCAACAGTGTGAAGGCAAGCATGCCGAACACGATGGTCTGCAGCATGTTGCGGCGCCAGAGGTAGAAGCCGAGCGCGGCGATGCCCGCCAGCAGCTTCGGATTGCCCAGCTCCAGGTGCACCTTGCCGCCGCCATCGAGCAGCAGGTCGGGGCCGATGATCGCCGCCAGCGCGCAGGCCGGCGCATAGCGCAGCATGTCCTGGATGCGCGGCGGGATGCTCACCTTGTGGCCGACCAGCCAGAAGCCGCTGCGGGTGATGGCAGTCGCCAGCGCCAGCACCACGATCACGGCCCAGATTTCCCACTCAGCCATGACGGCCCTTTCGTTTTTGAAGAATGTTTTCCGCCGCCAGCGCGGTCAGCATGCCGGCGAGCACCGCCACCAGCAGGCCCAGTTTGTAGGGGAAGCCGTTGGCCAGCACCGCCACGGCGCCCGCGACCAGCACGCCGCACAGCGCGGCACTGTTGATGATGAGCGGCACCGTGATGCAGAGGATGGCCAGGGTGCCGGCAAAGCCCAGGCCCCATTCGGTAGGAATGGCGCTGCCGAGGAAGATGCCGATGAGCGAACCGGTCTGCCAGGCACACCAGTTCGGGAACATCAGGCCCTTCAGGTAAGACAGCTTGCCCTTGACCGGCACGGCGGTCGGGAAGCGCTGCAGGAACAGGGCAATCGTCAAATCGCCGGAGATATAGCCGTAGAACAGGCGCTGCCTCCAGGGCAGATGCGAGAAGTGCGGCGCCAGCAGGGCCGAGAAGATCACGAAGCGCAGATTGACCACCAGGGCGGTGGCGAAGATGACCCAGATCGGTGCATGCGCGAGGATCAGCGGCAGCGCCGCGAGCTGGGCGGAACCTGCGAACACCAGCAAGGTCATACCGCTGGCCTGCAGGACGGTGAGCCCCGTCTTGACCATCGCGATGCCGACCACCATGCCCCAGGCGGCGATGCCGAACAAGGTCGGGATGCCGGTCTTGAGGCCTTCGCGCCAGAGTGCCGGATCGTGCTCTTCGATGACTTGCGGCGGCGTGTGCGTGGCGGGCGGCGCGCTCATGTCGCCTTCCTGCAACAGCCTGAACGAGGGAATACGGTGGTAAAACGGGAGATGAAAAGCATGAAACCCAGCGGAGAAATGTAGGGTGGGCACTTCGTGCCCACGCGGTACGCACGCAAGCCCCGGTTACGTGCGCAAGCATATCGCTCGCAACGCAACCGCCAGCCCCAGGCAATGTGATCAATTCACCATTCTACCGATCATCCCGTTACCCCGCTCGAATCCGTTAAAATCCCATCTTTGCCCAACTTTGCTCGACGGAGAACTTCAATGAACGTAAAGACGATGCCTGTGGTGGAACTCGAGGCCAAGGACCTGCCGGCGCACTGCCCGAATCCGGCCATGCCGCTGTGGTCGTCGCACCCGCGCGTCTTCCTGGATTTCGACCATGAAGGCACCGCCAAGTGCCCCTACTGCGGCACCCACTACCGGCTGGCCCCTGGCGTCGAGTTCAAGCATCACTAAGCCGCCAGCCGGCTGAGCTGCCCGGCCCCTTGTCATGGACTATCGCGCCCCCCGGTGGCTGCCCGGCGGCCACCTGCAGACCATCTATCCGGCGACCTGCATCGCCAAGCCGCCGGTCGCGTACCGGCGCGAGCGCTGGACGGTAGCTGATCCCCTGCTGGGCGACGATTTCGTCGACGTCGATTTCGTCGACGGCGAGCCGGGCAAGCCGCTGGTCGTGCTGTTCCACGGGCTGGAAGGCTCGTCGAACAGCCATTACGCACGCGGCCTGATGGCGGCGCTGGCCAGCCGCGGCTGGTCCGGCGCGGTGCCGCATTTCCGCGGCTGCTCGGGCGAACCGAACCGCACCGCCCGCTTCTACCACTCCGGCGACGCCGCCGAGATCGCCTGGATCATGGCGCGCCTGCGCGAGCGCGCGCCGGGTCCACTGTACGCCGCCGGCGTCTCGCTCGGCGGCAATGCCCTGCTGCGCTGGCTCGGCGAATCCGGCCACGGCGCCGACTTCGTCACCGCCACTGCCGCCATTTCCGCCCCGCTCGATTTGGCGCGCGGCGGCGAAGCCCTGTCCTCAGGCTTCAACATGCTCTACACGCGCATGTTCCTGCAGACCCTGAAGCCGAAGTGCCTGGCCAAACTCGAACAATTCCCCGGCCTGTTCGACCGCGAGGCCCTGCTCGCCGCGCGCGACCTCTACGCCTTCGACAACGTCGTCACCGCGCCGCTGCACGGCTACCGCGACACCGACGACTACTGGCACCGCGCCAGCGCGCGCCATGTCCTGCACGACATCACCGTGCCGACCCTGGTCCTGAACGCCCGCAACGATCCCTTCCTGCCGGGCGTGCACCTGCCATCCCGGGCATCGAAGGCGGTGACGCTGGAATACCCGGAAGAAGGCGGCCATGTCGGCTTCCCGGCCGGCCGCTTCCCCGGACGCATCGACTGGTTGCCGGCGCGCATCCTGTCCTTCTTCGACGGAAACACGACGCGCGCGCCGATAGAGCCCGAGTTATGCAATGCTGGAGCCCATCATGGATGACATCGTAATTCAGGCAATGGCCAAGTGGCCGAACGTGCCCCACTGCTACGGCTGGCTCGCCCTCGACGCGCGCGGCGGCTGGCGCATGCGCGACGAGGCGGCGCAACAGGCGAACGCTCCGGGCGACCGGCTGACCAATGCAGCGCTGGTCGGCTTCATCAACCGCAACTACCTGCACGACGAGCAGGGCCGCTGGTATTTCCAGAACGGGCCGCAGCGCGTGTACGTCAATCTCGAAGCGACGCCTTTCATTGCGCGCACCGATCCGGCGCAGGGCATGGTGGTGCAGACCGGTGCGGCGGTGTCAATCATCGAACGCCTGTATCTCACCGAAGCCGGCGAGGCGATCGTGCAGGCGGGCGAGATCGTGGCGCAGGTTGACGACCGCGATGTGGCGCAGTTGTTTGAAGGTCTGGAACTGGACGGCAAGCCGGCCGGGGACGAGGCCTTGATGGCCTGGATCGAAGGTGGAAGCGGAGCAATGACGCTGCGCTACCGCGGCGCGCAGGTGCCGGTCGAACGTATCCGGCGCGAGGAACTGGCGCAGCGCTTCGGCTTCGTGCGCACGCCAGTCCCGGCCCAGCAGGTCTAGACAGGCGCGATTTTCCCGTTTTCGATCGAAACCGCGTGCCTGGCCACTCAGGTGTAATTGCCCTCGTGCGAACAAGGCCCGTGCGCCAGGCTGAGCACTGTCGTGCCATCGGTCAGCAGGATCATCATGGGGTCGACCCCGTTGTCCGGCGCGCCTTTGAAAATCGTTCCACCCAACCGGAATGCGGCAGTTTCAGGGTTGGGTGAACGGACTACCGCTTCCACGTCATCATCGCCATTAACGGTCGCCTCGATCCAGTGATAAATGCCGCCGCTTTCCGCGTGATAGCGCAGTGTCGCCCGGAAGCCTGCGTCGTCGAGTTCGACCTCGGCATAACCGCCTGTCGTCATCCATCATCCGCGCATGTCGGCTGACATCACCCAGTTCCAGTGCTTCATCGGTTCCCAGCCCGTTGATGATAGGGTCAGCTTCTTTAGTGTCATGCCTGCCCAGTACGATCATCCCGCCAAGCCATCTTCGCCGCCTCACTGATCACCGACCGCACCAGCTCCGGCTCGGAAAACTGCGGAAAATGCCCGCTCTTCTTCGCCATCACCTGCCTGCCCAGCGGAGACAATTTGACCAGATCGCGCTGGTGGCGCGCCCGCGCCTCGCGTTGCGCGTCCGGCGTGGCCCAGCGTAGCGGATGCTGTTCGCCGGTGACGACGTACAGGGGAATCGGGGGAAATGGCGGCGCAGCCTCGAGCTGGGCCAGGCTCTCGTCGACGTGGCGCGTCTCGGCCAGGGGATGTGGCGGCGCCAGGCGCTGGCCCAGGAACCTGACCCCGCGCTGCAGCGCATTCTCGTACTTCGGCAGCACGCGCACATCCTCTGGACTGGTCGCTTCCAGCAGTACGACGGCGCCGACTTCTTCCGGATACAGGCGCGCGAACAGGTTGACGATGAGCCCGCCGAAGGAATGGCCGACCAGCACGTAGGGACGCGGCACGTCGAGCGCCTCCAGCACGTCGCGCAGCGCCTCGACCATCTCGTCGAGCGTCTGCGCGCGCACGGGCTTGCTGCTGGCGCCGATGCCGGGGCGGTTGTAGCCGAAGGCAGCGTGTTCGCTGGCGAGCGCGGCGAAGATCTTGAACCAGGCCTCGACCGGGCCGCCCGTGCCGTTCACCAGCACGATGCCGGGGCCGCCGCTGCCGGCGAAGATGTACTCGACGGTCTCGCCGGAGACGTCGATTCTCATCTTCATGGGCAGAACGACCGGACGCACGAGGCTACTTCACCTTCTCTTCGAGTTCCTTGTCCTGGCGCTGGCGCTCCTTGATTTCGCGTTCGCGCGCGTCGATCACGGACTGCTCGTAGAAGCTTGCGTCGCCCGCCTTGCGCGCGAAGTTGAGCTGGTCCACCGCCGCCGGCAGGGCGCCGGCCAGCACATAGGATTCGGCCAGCGCCATGTGCTGCAGCGCGATCTTGCCCTGCTGCGAATAGGCCTTCGCCATCAGGTCGTAGAGTTTCGGATCCTCGCGGTACTGGCGCACCTGGTCGCGCAGGTAGCGCGTCGCGTCGTCATATTTGCCGGCCGCGATCATCGCATCCGCGTACTGGCGCGCCAGCGCGCGCGACAGCGGATACTGGTTGACGTAGCGCTCGGCGTCCTTCAAGGCCTGCTGCGCCACCTCCCTGGGCTGGCCCGGCGCCAGCTTGATCTCGAGATCGAGCCCGGCGAACATGGCGCCGCCATCGCTGGCCGGGGCGGCGGAGAACACGCCTTCCTTCGGCTGCAGCGACGCGCGCGCCTTGTCGAGCCAGCTGCGCGCGGCCGCCAGGTCGCCCTGCTTGAGCGCCAGGAAGGACAGGCCGTACTGGGCCGCCGCCTGCTGCTGGCGTTGCGGCTGCTTCATCTGGGTTTCGAAGATCGTGCGGGTGTCGCGCAGGCCGGTCGTGCTGCCGTCCTGCAGCACGCGGGCACGCGCCTTGGCAAGATGAAATTCGATCGTGTCGGCACGCGGGCGGTAAGGCGTCTCGCGGATGCGCGACTGGATGTCGGCAATGCGCTCGCTCGTCAGCGGGTGGCTGCTGAGGAAGGCCGGCATTTCCCCATACACCTTGTTCGCGCTTTGCAGGCGCTTGAAAAAGGCCACCATGCCCGAGGTGTCGTAGCCGCCCGCGCCCATGATCTGGAAGCCGATGCGGTCGGCCTCGCGCTCGGCATCGCGGCTGAAGCTGAGCTGGCGGTCCGCCATCAGGCCCTGCCCGCCCATCAGCACGCCCATGGCCGCGTCGGGACTGGCTTTCGCGGCCAGCGCCGCCAGGATCATCGAGGCGATCGGCAGCAGCGCATCCTGCTTTTGCTGGCCGATCATGCGCGCGATGTGGCGCTGCGACACGTGACCGATTTCGTGCGACATCACCGAGGCCAGCTCCGACTCGGTCTGGGCCGCAATCAACAGTCCCGAGTGGATGCCGATGAAGCCGCCGGGCAGCGCGAAGGCGTTGAGCACGGGATCGCGCACGGCGAAAAAGCCGAAGTCGGCGCCGGTCTCGCCGCGCGCGCCGGGCACGGCATCGACCAGGGCGCCGCCGAAATGGTTCAGGTAATCGAGGATCTGGTCGTCGTCGAGGTAGTCGCGGTCGCGCCGGATCTGGCGCATGATCTCCTCGCCGAGCTTGCGCTCGACGATCGGCGACAAGTCTTCGCGCGCGGTATCGCCCAGGGTGGGCAGGCGTGACGAGGAGGCGACGTTCAGGGATTGTCCAGCCGCCGAGGCGCAGGCGAAACCGGTCGCGGCCGACACGAACAGGGCGGCCAGCGAACGGCGCCAGCGGGCGGATGCGGGCGGCAACGCAGGATGGGTCATCGGTTTCACGGTGCTATGATAACCCCATCCGCGCGCGCCTTGCCGCGGGCCGAAACACTTTATTACCCAAGCATACCGACACGACAATGACCGACCAGAACCCGACCGCCGCCTCTCCGCTTACCCACTTCGACGCCAGCGGGCAAGCCCACATGGTCGACGTCGGCGCCAAGAACGAGACCCACCGCATCGCCGTGGCCGCCGGCACCATCCGCATGAAGCCGGAAACCCTGGCGCTCATTCAATCGGGCAACGCCAAAAAAGGCGACGTGCTCGGCATTGCCCGCATCGCCGCCATCATGGGCGCCAAGCGCACGAGCGACCTGGTGCCCCTGTGCCATCCGCTGGCCATTACCCGTGTCGCGGTCGATTTCGAAGTCGACGCAGTAGCCAACAGCGTGCACTGCCGTGCCCAGGTCGAAACCCATGGCAAGACCGGGGTCGAGATGGAAGCGCTGACCGCGGTGCAGGTGGGTTTATTGACCATTTATGACATGTGCAAGGCGGCCGACCGCGGCATGGTGATGACCAATGTGCGCGTGCTGGAAAAGCACGGTGGCAAGAGCGGGGACTGGACGGCGGCGGTATAAGCCCTTGATTCTTTCGGATTCCGGGGCGGCAACTCGCTACATACAAGTACACATATTTAGTAACAATACAATTGTTGAGTAAAAGTTACTATACAGCCATACTCTGGTGGCGACGTCAATACCGCCGTCGCGCACAATCGTAGCCACCGGGGAGTCCATCCATGCGTATCCTTGTTCTGACACTGGCAGCTTTGGCATCGTTGACCGCTTGCGGAGGAGGGGAGGACGAAGAGGCCAGCACCAAGGTTTTTAAATCGATGGGCTCGCTGCAGTGTAGCGGTGGGGGCCTGTCGTTATCCGCCCTGCAAGCACAGCTAACGGCGGCCAACGTCGAGGTGCGCTCTGCCGCATGCGGCACGGATGGCATGTTCCCTCCGGCGGTATGCGGTGCTCCGGATACCAGAATCGGCATCTTCGAAATTTCGCCTTCTCAGGCCGAGGCAGCTGCCGCGGCAGGCTTCAAGCCCTTGAGCACGGCGCCGACGGCCAGGATTATTCCTTGCACCTGAACGGCGTGCCGGGCTGATGGATGACTGCCGGCTTCATTTCGCCGGCAGCACGCTTCCCATCCACGCCTGCGTGTATGCCTGCCCCATCATCCCAACCGCCTTCCCGTTCGCCGCGCCGAAGCGCTCCATCGACCGCTGCTGCACCGACACAGAGCAGAAATGGCTGATCACGCCTGTGTCACAGTGTGTCAGTATTGCAATACCACTGTTCAACTTTGGCACACCTGAGCAAGGCGCCATCCCTTCCTTCCACGCTAGCGACACCGCCACGGCGGCACAGGCTCGCAGGTGGCATGGGTATTGCCTATTTCGTTTTGACTGGCCGGCCAACCGGCCAGCGCACATCGAGATGGCCAATTCAATATTCGTGAGGAGATCGACCATGACCTGGAGCAAACCGGAATTCATCGACTGGCGCTTTGGTTTCGAAATCACGCTGTATATCGCAAACCGCTAGCCCAGCCTTGATGCCGGCAAGGGCGCCGCTATCCCGGGCGCCGGCGCCGGCTTACCGATCAGCCTATGAAAATCATCGTATTGGGCTCGGCGGCCGGAGGCGGCTTCCCCCAGTGGAACTGCAACTGCCGCAACTGTAGCGGGCTGCGCAGCGGCGCCATCCGCGCCACGGCGCGCACGCAGTCCTCCATCGCGGTATCCGCCGATGGCCAGGACTGGGTACTGATCAACGCCTCACCGGACATCCTCGCGCAAATCCGCGCCACGCCGGCGCTGCAGCCAGGGCGGGCCAGGCGCGATTCCGGCATCGCCGCCGTGATGCTGATGGACGCGCAGATCGATCACGTGACCGGCCTGCTGATGCTACGGGAGGGACAACCGTTGCCTCTCTACTGTACGGCGCCGGTCTGGAGCGAACTCAACAGTGCGCTGCCTTTGGCGCCGGTACTGTCCCACTATTGCGGCGTGCGCTGGCATGAACTACCCGTGGAGGACGACGCGACAGGCATCGCCCGCATGCCATCCACGCAGGTGCCCGGCATCGAGGGCATCCGCTTCACGCCACTGCCGCTCAGCAGCAAGGCGCCGCCGTATTCTCCGCACCGGGAACGTCCGGAGCTCGGGGACAACATCGGCCTGCTGATCGAGGACGTCGCCAGCGGCAAATCGGTGTTCTATGCGCCCGGTCTCGGTGCGATCGACCCGCTGGTAGCGGCCGCGTTGCGCCACGCGGATTGCGTGCTGGTCGACGGCACCTTCTGGAGCGCGGACGAAATGACCGCGCTCGGGTTCTCGAAGAAAAGCGCGGCCGACATGGGGCACCTGCCGCAATCGGGCGAAGCCGGCATGATTGCCGTTCTCGACAGCATCGGCGAGCGGCGCAAGGTGCTCATTCACATCAACAACACCAATCCGATCCTGGACGAGGACTCCGAGCAACGCGCCATCCTGGCGCGCCACGGCATCGAAGTCGCGTTCGACGGCATGGAGATCACAATATGAGTGTCGCCGCGCCCTGGAGCCGCACCGAGTTCGAAGCGCAATTGCGCGAGCGCGGAGCCGGTTACCACATCCACCATCCCTTCAACGTGAAGATGAACGAAGGCCTGCTGCGCGAGGACCAGATCCGCGGCTGGGTCGCCAACCGGTTCTACTACCAGATCAACATTCCCCAGAAGGACGGCGCCATCATCGCTAATTGCCCGGACCGCGAGACGCGGCGCAAATGGGTGCGCCGCATCCTCGACCACGACGGCTGGGAAGACAACGAAGGCGGCATCGAAGCCTGGGTGCGGCTGGGCGAGGCGGTCGGCATCGATCGTCAGGCCCTGTGGTCGCAACGTCACGTGGTTCCGGGGGTGCGCTTTGCCGTCGATGCCTACGTCAACTTTGCCCGCCGCGTCCCCTGGCAGGAAGCCGTCTGCTCCTCGCTGACCGAGATGTTCGCTCCAAAAATCCACAAGGACAGGCTGGCCAACTGGCCGATCCACTACGGCTGGATCGACCCGGAGGGCCTGCAGTATTTCCGCAGCCGCATCTCGCTGGCCGAACGCGATGTCGAACACGGCCTGCAGGTGACGCTCGACCATTTCACGACCCGCGACCAGCAGCAGCGCGCGCTCGAGATCCTGCAGTTCAAGCTCGACGTCCTGTGGTCCATGCTCGACGCCATCGAAAAAGCCTATCCCTGACCCACAGGTGCTCCATGAACCCGATCCCCGACAAACCCGCCCTGTCCCGCCTGTTCCGCATGCAGTGGGAAGAGGCGCAAGGCAACTACGTGCTGCTGTATCCGGAAGGGATGGTCAAGCTGAACCAGAGCGCGGCCGAGATCCTCAAGCGTTGCGACGGCCAGCATACCGCGCAGGCCATCGTGGGCGAACTCGAGCAAGCCTTCAACTGCAGCGGCCTGCAGGGCGACGTCGACGACTTCCTGCGCGCCGCCGGCGAACGCGGCTGGATTGCCTGAGCCTGTCGCCATGAACGCTCCGACTCCCGGCCCGGCCCTGTCCCACCCTGCGATTGCTGCGCCGCTCTGGCTGCTGGCCGAACTGACCTATCGCTGCCCGCTGCATTGCCCGTTCTGCTACAACCCGGTCGACTACACCAAGCACCGCGTCGAACTGACGACCGAGGAATGGTTCGGCGTGATGCGCCAGGCGCGCCAGCTCGGTGCGGCCCAGCTCGGATTCTCGGGTGGCGAGCCGTTGCTGCGCGACGATCTCGAGGAACTGGTCGGCGAAGGCCGCCGGCTGGGCTTCTACACGAACCTGATCACGTCCGGGATCGGCCTCACCGAGGCACGCTTGGGCCGCATGAAGGAACTGGGACTGGACCATATCCAATTGTCGTTCCAGGATTCGACCCGGGAAATGAACGATTTCCTGTCGAGCACCAAGACCTTCGACCTCAAGCTGCGCGTCGCCCGGCTGATCAAGCAGCACGACTATCCGATGGTGCTGAACGTCGTGCTGCATCGTTTTAACCTCGACCATGTGGGCCGGATCATCGAGATGGCGCTCGAGATGGGTGTCGAGTACCTGGAACTGGCGAACACCCAGTATTACGGCTGGGGCCTGGTCAACCGGGCGCAGCTGATGCCGACGCGCGAGCAGCTGGTGCAGGCCGAAGCGGTCGTCAATGACTACCGCGCCCGCATCGGCAACGCGATGCGCATCCTCTTTGTCGTGCCCGATTATTTCGAGGAGCGGCCGAAGGCCTGCATGAACGGCTGGGGTTCGGTCTTCCTCGGCATCGCACCCAACGGCACCGCCCTGCCCTGCCATGCCGCCCGCTCCCTGCCGGGGATCGCCTTCCCCAACGTGCGCGAGTTCAGCGTGAAGGACATCTGGTATGCCAGCGGCGCATTCAATCGCTACCGTGGCGATGCATGGATGAAGGCGCCGTGCAGCGGTTGCGCCGAGAAGGACAAGGATTTCGGCGGCTGCCGCTGCCAGGCCTATGCGATGACGGGCGACGCCGACAACGCCGACCCGGTCTGCGCGAAGTCCCCCCGGCATGCCGAAGTGCAGACCATCGTGATGCATGCGCGGCGTACGCAAGAGGAACCGCAGCAGGCGCGTCCACTCCTGTTCCGGACCGATGCCAACTCGCGCCAGATGGGTGGCGGGTAGATGCTGCGGCAATAAATGATGCACAGCCGGCAGCAGCCCGGCAAACTCTTTGACGTGTTAAATTGCTGGTTTGCCCACGGCCGAGCTCTGCCGTGCGGGCGAGAACACACCCGAGACACGCTTGAAGAGGATCGAATGAAATTACGCTTGTTGATGCTGGGCGCGGCCGTTGCCGCCTCCAGCGCCGTGGCCGCGCCGCGCGGTTTCACGGTGGAAGACCTGGTCAACCTGGAACGCGTCGGCAGCCCGGCGCTGGCGCCGGACGCCAGCCGCGTCGTCTACACGGTGCGCAGCACCGACATGGACAAGAACCGTGGCCACACCAAGCTGTGGATGGTCGACCTGCGCGATGCCAAGGCGGCGCCCAAGGTCTTCGTTTCCCACGACAGCAGCAGTACCGATCCGGAATGGTCGCCGAAGGGCGACGCCGTCTACTTCCTGTCCAGCCGCTCGGGCAGCGCCCAGGTCTGGCGCCAGCCGGTTGGCGGCGGCGCGCCGGTGCAGGTGACGAAGCTGCCGCTGGACGTCGACAACTTCCGCGTCTCGCCCACGGGCGACCGCATCGCCCTGAGCATGGCCGTGTTTCGCGACTGCGCCGACCTGGCCTGCACCAAAAAACGCATGGATGAGCAGGCCAGGAACAAGGCGAGCGGACGCGTCTATGACCGCCTGTTCGTGCGCCACTGGGACACCTGGGCCGATGGCCGCAACGCCGTGCTGTTCTCGGCGCCGCTGAACGACAAGGGCGTGGTCGCCGGTACGCCGGTCAGCCTGTCCGGCTCGCTCGACGGCGATGTGCCTTCGAAGCCTTTCGGCGACCGCGAGGAATACCGCTTCAGCCCGGACGGCAAGACCGTGGTGTTCTCGGTCCGTATCGCCGGCAAGACCGAAGCCTGGTCGACCAACTTCGACGTCTATTCGGTCCCGGCCGCGGGCGGCGCGCCGCGCAACCTGACCGCGGACAATCCGGCCTGGGACACCAAGGCCGTGTTCTCGCCGGACGGCAAGACGCTGGCCTACCTGGCGATGGCGCGTCCGGGCTTCGAGGCCGACCGCTACCAGATCATGCTGATGGACGTGGCGAGCGGCCAGAAGCGCAAGCTGGCTGAAAGCTGGGACCGCTCGGCCGGCGCCCTGCAATGGACCGCGGACGGCAAGGCCGTGATCGTCGACGCCGAAGACATTGGCCAGCATCGCCTGTTCCGTATCGACGTCGCCAGCGGCAAGGTCGATGCGCTCACCGGCAAGGGTTCGATCGCCGGCTTCGACGTGCGCCGCGATACCGTCGCCTTCACCCAGGCCTCGCTGACCTCGCCGGCCCAGCTGTATTCGATGAAGCTCACCGATGCCAGGCCGCAACAGCTGACCAACAACAACGCCGACAAGCTGGCCGACGTGCGCTTCGGCGAATTCGAGCAATTCTCGTTCAAGGGCGCGAACGGCGACACCGTCTACGGCCACGTGATGAAGCCCTGGAACGCCACGCCGGGCGCAAAGTATCCGATCGCCTTCCTGGTGCACGGCGGTCCGCAGGGCAGCTTCGGCAATGCCTGGAGCTACCGCTGGAATCCACAGGTGTATGCCGGCGCCGGCTACGCCACCGTGTTCATCGATTTCCATGGCTCGACCGGCTATGGCCAGAAGTTCACCGATTCCATCAGCGGCGACTGGGGCGGCAAGCCGCTCGAGGACCTTCAAAAAGGGCTGGCGGCAGCGGTGCAGCAGTTCCCCTGGCTCGACCGCGAGCGCAGCTGCGCGCTGGGCGCCTCCTACGGCGGCTACATGATGAACTGGATCGAGGGTAACTGGCCGGACGGCTTCAAGTGCATCGTCAACCACGACGGCGTGTTCGACACGCGCGGCATGGCCTACTCGACCGAGGAGCAGTGGTTCACCGACTGGGAAAACGGCGGCCCCTACTTCATGGTGCCGGAGAAGCACGAGCGCTTCAACCCGGTGCACCATGTGAACAAGTGGAAGACCCCGATGCTGGCGGTCCAGGGCGACCTCGACTTCCGCATCCCGACAGCCCAGGCGCTGTCGACCTTCACGGCGCTGCAGCGCCGCGGCATCGAGAGCAAGCTGCTGGTATTCCCGGACGAGAACCACTGGGTGCTGAAGCCAGCGAACTCGGTGCTCTGGCACCACACCGTGATCGATTGGCTCGACCACTACCTGAAGCGCTGAGCCTGTCTCCGCCTTCCGGCAAAGCCCGCTGACCAGCGGGCTTTTTTGTTGCGTGTGTCAATAGATGGTTTATCTTTAAGCACTACGACTGGCATCATTTCCACCATTGCTGGCCAGAGGGTCAGTTATCCGGAAGACCACCATGCATGTCGGCCAGGCACACGAACTGAAACCCGATGAATACGATTTCGAGACCATGAACCTGCAGGTCGGCACCCGCCTGCAGTTCATCACGCACCGCCGCGTCAAGCCGGTCCAGCATTTCTCGAGCCTGATCGGTTACGTGAAGGACGACTACATCATCCTCAAGGTCCCGATGGAAAACGGCGCGCCGATCGCGCTGACCGAGGGCGAACGCCTGACGATCCGCGTGTTCTCGGGCGTGAAGGTGTGCTCGTTCGCCTGCACCGTCGAGCGGGTGTTCGCGCGGCCGTTGTTCTATGTGCACGTTTCCTTCCCGAGGTCGGTGCAAGGCACCAGCCTGCGCGCGGCGATGCGGGTCAAGGTGGATTTGCCGGCCCGGCTGGCCGCCGGCGGTGACGCTGGCCAGGCCTGCAACATCGTCAACCTGTCGGTGACGGGTGCGCTGGTCGAATCGACACGCCGCCTGCCGCAGGACGACGACGCGCTCACGCTGCAGTTCGTCCTGAAGGCGCCGCCGGATGACCAGGAAGTGCAGGTCAGCGCGCGGGCCTCGATCCGCAACGTCAACGTGGTGCAGACGGGGGATGCCGAGGTGTTCACCTATGGCGTGCAGTTCCTCGAGCTCGATCCGGTGCATTACACGCTGCTGCAGAACATGACGTATGAGGCGTTGTTGGCGGATCGGCAGAAGATCGTCTGAGGTTTGATACCTGCCGGGCGGTGTTGCGGTTTCAGCTGGGCCGGAAAACAAAAAAAGACCGCCGAGGCGGTCTTTTTTGTTGGGCTGGTCCTGCGGCCAACCCGTGTTACTAGCGATGCCTGGATTAGCCTGCGCCGCCTTCGCCGCCTGCGCCGCCTTCGCCACCTGCGCCGCCTTCGCCACCTTCGCCACCTGCGCCGCCTTCAGCATCGCCGCCAAGGCCAACTTGCGAGCAGCCGGTCGGCAGGAATTTTTCATCGGTGAAACCGGTGGCGACGCAGCTGTACGCGCCTGCGGTCGAGCGGTGCAGGGCGATGGTCGCGCCGGCGCCCAGACGGCCCGGGGTGCGGATGGTGCAGGTCATTACAGCGCCACCTTCGTCCGGCGGAGCGACGACTGCGATTTCCTCGCAGTTACCGGTGTTCTCAGCCAGGCCCGAAGCGGTCGTGTAGGCTTCCGGCGTGGTGGTCTTGCCTTCGACAACGGCCATTTCGTAGCCGGTCTTGCCGCCGCTGATATCGGCGTAGGCAGCAGCTGCCTTCGACTTGGCGATGTAGTCCTGGTAGGCCGGGATGGCGACAGCGGCCAGGATGCCGATGATCGCAACGACGATCATCAGTTCGATCAGGGTGAAGCCGGCTTGGGCTTTCTTGACGATTTTCATCGATTTCATGGTGGTTCTCTCCAGGTCAGGTAGTTGGTTGGTGCTGCGTTTGGTTGGTACTGCGTTTGGTTGGTGCTGCAATGTTTGGTGCCACGCTTCATCTATTGCAAACGCCGTGCCAGCTAATTTCCTAATGGAATCGTTATTTTCTTTGAAATAAATGCGACGTTTTACGGCAGAGCTTGCTTAATGAGTGACAAATTTTGTCAGCACATGCGCAATTTCTGTCGAGCAACGCACCATGACGCAAAAATTGTCATCTCGTTCCTGCCGGCCCGGCCGCCGGGATGATGCCGTACCAGCCTCGACAAGCGCATGCGCTCGCGCAAACAAAAAGGGGAGCCCGCAGGCTCCCCTCTTCAAGACAGAATCGTCCGGGATTACAGCATGGCCTTCAGCAGGCGCGCCATTTCCGACGGGTTCTTGGTGGTCTTGATGCCGCACTCTTCCATGATGTCCAGCTTGGCTTGTGCGGTGTCGTCGCCGCCCGAGATCAGCGCGCCGGCGTGGCCCATGCGCTTGCCCGGAGGCGCGGTGACGCCAGCGATGAAGCCGACGACCGGCTTCTTCATGTTGTCCTTGATCCAGCGCGCTGCGTTGGCTTCGTCAGGACCGCCGATCTCGCCGATCATGATGACTGCGTCGGTGTCCGGATCGTCGTTGAACATCTTCATCACGTCGATGTGCTTCAAACCGTTGATCGGGTCGCCGCCGATGCCGACTGCCGACGACTGGCCCAGGCCCAGCGCGGTCAGCTGACCGACTGCTTCATAGGTCAGGGTGCCCGAGCGCGAAACGACGCCGATGCGGCCCTTCTTGTGGATGTGGCCCGGCATGATGCCGATCTTGATTTCGTCCGGGGTGATCAGGCCTGGGCAGTTCGGGCCCAGCAGCAGGGTCTTGGAGCCGGCCTTGGCCATGCGGTCCTTGATTTCCATCATGTCACGGACCGGGATGCCTTCGGTGATGCAGATCGCCAGTTCCAGTTCGGCTTCGACAGCTTCCCAGATGGCGGCGGCTGCGCCTGCCGGCGGAACGTAGATGACCGAGACGGTTGCGCCGGTTTCGGATTTCGCTTCCTTGACCGATGCGTAGATCGGAATGCCTTCGAAGTCTTCGCCGGCTTTCTTCGGGTTCACGCCTGCGACGAAGGCTTCACGGCCGTTCGCGTAGTCGCGGCACATACGGGTATGGAACTGACCGGTCTTGCCGGTGATACCCTGGGTGATAACTTTTGTATCTTTGTTGATCAGGATCGACATTTGTTTATTCCTTCGAATTAGGCTTTACCAGCGGCAGCGGCGACAACAGCCTTGGCTGCATCTTCCATCGTATCGGCCGAGATGATCGGCAGGCCGGAGTCGGCCAGCATCTTCTTGCCCAGGTCTTCGTTGGTGCCCTTCATGCGCACGACCAGCGGCACTTGCAGCGACACGGCCTTCGACGCGGTGATCACGCCTTCGGCGATCACGTCGCAGCGCATGATGCCGCCGAAGATGTTGACCAGGATGGCTTTCAGGCCCGGGTTCTTCAGCATGATCTTGAAGGCTTCGGTGACCTTCTCGGCGGTTGCACCGCCGCCGACGTCCAGGAAGTTGGCAGGCTCGCCGCCGAACAGCTTGATGGTGTCCATGGTGGCCATGGCCAGGCCGGCGCCGTTCACCAGGCAGCCGATATTGCCGTCCAGCGAGATGTAGGCCAGGTCGAACTTCGATGCTTCGACTTCGGCCGGATCTTCTTCGTCCAGGTCGCGGTAGGCGACGATTTCCGGGTGACGGAACAGGGCGTTCGAGTCGAAGTTGAACTTCGCGTCCAGGGCGATGACCTTGCCCGAACCGGTCAGGATCAGCGGGTTGATTTCAGCCAGCGAAGCGTCGGTTTCCCAGTATGCCTTGTACAGGCCTTGCAGGTTGGCGCGCGCGTCGGCGATCGAGCCTTCCGGTACGCCGATCTTGGCGGCGATGTCGTCGGCTTGCGCGTCGGTCAGGCCGATGGCCGGATCGATGGCGATCGAGTGGATCTTTTCCGGGTTCGAGTGCGCGACTTCCTCGATGTCCATGCCGCCTTCCGACGAGGCCATCAGGACGACCTTCTGGGTAACGCGGTCGGTGACCAGCGAAACGTACAGTTCTTTCTTGATGTCGGCGCCTTCTTCGATCAGCAGGCGGCGCACCTTCTGGCCTTCCGGACCGGTCTGGTGGGTCACGAGCTGCATGCCCATGATCTGGTCGGCGTATTCCTTGACCTGTTCCAGCGACTTGGCAACCTTCACGCCGCCGCCTTTGCCGCGGCCGCCAGCATGGATCTGGGCCTTGACGACCCAGACCGGGCCGCCCAGCTCTTCAGCTGCCTTGACGGCCTCTTCCACCGACATGCACGGAATGCCGCGCGGTACCGTCACCCCGAACTTTCGGAGGATTTCTTTGCCCTGATACTCATGGATTTTCATGCTGGCTTCCCTTCTTCTGTTACTGATATGGATAGTTAATTAGAAAACTTCGACATCGGAGTTTAACCCGGTACGGCCTTGATCGCCCAACGAGGGTAATACCGTGCCACGGCAGGACCGTCGGCGCGCAGCGCGTGGCAACGGTCGATCTCGTAAGGACGCTCAGCGTCGCCTTGGGCAACATTGCGCGTCTCGAACGCATCATCGGCGAAGGCCTGGATTGCCGCGGTGGGCAGGACCTGCGCCAGTTCAGTCAAATGGGTGCAGCCGAGCACGCCCGAGAGGCGGTCTTTCAGGTGCAGCCGGAAATGCTTGGCGAGCGACAGCCCGACCAGCTTCTTGTAAGCCGGGCCGATGGTGTCGCAATAGCCGGGATACGGCACCGAGTCGGACGCCGCTTCGGCGTCGACGATCTCGAGGTCGCGATTGATGGTGATGCGCAGGCTCAGGTCGTGCACCGGGGTGCCGGCCGGACGCGTGCCGGAAGCGAGCGGGATGTCCTGTGCCTTGATGTCGCGGATGCGCGCGTCGAGGTCCCACAGGCCATCGTCGCGCGCGTACGCTTCGACGGTAATGGCGCGCGTGTGCCGGAGCTGGCGCGGAGCGGGAGAAGACAAAGGCATAAAAACGGTGCCGATAGGGCGGCGGTAAATGTATGCAGCCGGTGTGCTGATGCACGTTGCCGCAGCTTCTGCGGCAACAACCGCTCATGCGGCGCTGCTTAAACCGTGAAAGTTTAGCACAGGCCGATAGCGGTTGCACTGCAACATGACCCATTGATCATATTGGAAGGCGGGAAATCGTAAAAAGATGGCAAGCCTATCAATATTGTCCAGGCAGGCGTGGGAGGTCTGCCGCGAGGGGCGAAGTCAGGAAACGTCGTTCCTGAAGAAGCAGTGGAGACCTTCTCCGTCGAGGCATATCTGGGCGTCGCTGTCGATGGTCGCGGACCAGGTCCCCTCGCCCGCCTCGGGCTCGATGCCGCGCCAGACGATGCCGGAAAACGAAACAGACAAGGCCGGGCCACTGGCCTCGCGCCAGGAGCCGCGGATCTCGTCGGTATTGCGGCCCGGGCCGCTGGTTTGCAGGACGTAGTCGCCGCCGGCACGCACGTCGAGGACGATGGACATGTCGGCGGTGCTGAGAATATAGACGCCGGTGGGGGTGCTGGGCGCCTGGGCGCAGCCGATGAGGCCGCAAGCCAGTCCTAGTGCGAGCAACGCTTTCATGTTGTCCCTTCTCGATCGCTCGGGGTGGTGCGGCAGGCGCCCGGACTGGAGGGCGTTTCTGTCGCTGTACGTACAAACGCCAGCGCGCAGCGCCATTCGTCGTTGAGGAATATGCGAGGCATATCGGCGAATGGCGCTCCGCGCTGGCGCCTGGGGCGGCTGACAAAACCTGCATGGCAGCCTTGCATTGTCTCGCCGTCGCTGTGTACGGGCTTCGACAATGCGCTTGCTTTGACGCTCGGGCAGACGCCCTACATCAAAAGTCGTCGTCGTCCGGAGCGCCCTTGAGCGCCTCGCGCACGGCGCGTTGGGAAAAGCCGCGCGCCATCAGGAAGCGCATCTGCTTCGCGCGTTCGTGCGCATCCTGCGCAACGGTGCCGAACTTGCGGCGCCAGACTTCGACGGCGCGCGCTGTTTCGCTCTCGGCCAGTTCGGACTTGAGCTCGGCGAGCGCCTCGCCGTTCACGCCGTGGCTCTGCAGTTCGGCCACGACGCGGCTGTTGCCGTAGCGGGAAGCTTTTCGGTGAATCAGCGATTCGGCGAAACGCTCCTGCGACAGCCAGTTGTTCTTTTCGAGGAAATCGAGGAGGGCTTCGACGTCGTCGCCCTCCTCGGCATGACGCGCCAGCTTGCGCGAAAGCTCGAGCCGGCTGTGCTCCCTCATGGAGAGGAAGCGCAGGGCCCGGGCCTTCAGGCTCAAGGGTGGCGCGGGCATGGTGCTGCTATCAGAACAGTCAAAGCGCAGTCAAAGCACGCTCAAGCTTATTCCGAAACGGCCTTCAGCTTCGGCGTGTCGTCGCCGTCGGCGGCGACCGGCGGCAGTTCGCGCACACCCAGCGCCGCGCGGACCTTGTTCTCGATCTCGCGCGCCAGTGCTGGACGGTCCTTCAGGAACTGACGGGCGTTGTCCTTGCCCTGGCCAATGCGTTCGCCGTTGTAGCTGTACCAGGAACCCGACTTCTCGACGATCTTGTTGTCGGCGCCCAGGTCCAGGATTTCGCCTTCGCGCGAGGTGCCTTCTCCGTACAGGATGTCGAAGTGGGCTTCCTTGAACGGCGGCGCAATCTTGTTCTTGACGACCTTGACCTTGGTTTCGTTACCGATCACCTCGTCGCCGGACTTGATCGAGCCGGTACGGCGGATGTCCATGCGCACCGAGGCGTAGAACTTCAGCGCGTTACCGCCGGTCGTGGTTTCCGGGCTGCCGAACATCACGCCGATCTTCATACGGATCTGGTTGATGAAGATGACCAGCGTGTTGGTACGGTTGATCGAGCCGGTGAGCTTGCGCAGCGCCTGCGACATCAGGCGGGCTTGCAGGCCCGGCAGCGAGTCTCCCATGTCGCCTTCGATCTCGGCGCGCGGGGTCAGTGCCGCCACCGAGTCGATGACCACGAGGTCGACCGAACCCGAACGCACCAGGGCGTCGGTGATTTCCAGTGCCTGCTCGCCGGTATCGGGCTGCGAGATCAGCAGCTCGTCGAGCTTGATGCCCAGCTTTTGCGCATAGGTGACGTCGAGTGCGTGCTCGGCGTCGATGAATGCGCAGGTGCCGCCGAGCTTTTGCATCTGGGCGATGGTCTGCAGGGTCAGCGTGGTCTTGCCCGACGATTCCGGACCGTAGATTTCCACGATACGGCCGCGCGGCAGGCCGCCGACGCCGAGCGCGATGTCCAGGCCCAGCGAGCCGGTGGACACGGTTTGCACTTCCTCGACCGGTGCGCTGGTGTCCATGCGCATGACGGAGCCCTTGCCGAACTGCTTTTCGATTTGCGCGAGGGCGGCAGCCAGCGCCTTGCCTTTTTCGGAGGCATTTACTGCGGATTTTTTGTCGTCCATAATTTTCTTTCAGTCTTGGAGGTAACCAAGGTGTGGGCGCCATCGCGCGTTTCAATACCTAGTACTGTATAAAAATCCAGTGGTTTTGGCAAGCGCAATCTAGGGAAGTACTGATTTATTCGTGACGGCGGCCTTGGCCTGGAGAAAAAACGTCCTGCTGCGTTGCAAATCCTCGCCATACCACGCGGTATGGCTGCGGTTTGCGCCTTGCCGGCCGCTTTTTTCCATGGCCAATCCCATCCGTCAGAATAAATCAGTGCTTCCCGGCCCCGCGGTTTGAGAAAGCTCGCATTGTTGCGCTAAATCAAACACAATGAAGGCAGCAGCGAGGTTTAATCGAAAAACAGGGTGAAACATGCGAATTCTACTAGCCGAAGATGATAGCGTACTCGCGGACGGGCTGACGCGCTCGCTGCGCCAGTCCGGCTATGCGATCGACTGCGTGCGCAACGGCGCCGACGCCGATACCGCCCTTTCCACCCAGGAGTTCGACCTCCTGATCTTGGACCTCGGTTTGCCCAAGATGTCCGGTCTCGAAGTGCTGCGCCGCCTGCGCGCGCGCTCTTCCCTGCTGCCGGTGCTGATCCTGACCGCAGCCGATTCCGTCGAGCAGCGCGTCGAAGGGCTGGACCTCGGCGCCGACGACTACATGGCCAAGCCCTTCGCGCTGTCCGAGCTCGAAGCGCGGGTGCGCGCGCTGACCCGGCGCGGCGCCGGCGGCGGCCCGGCCGTGATCCGCCACGGCCCGCTGTCCTACGACCAGGTCGGGCGCAGCGCCTATATCAACGAGCAGATGCTCGACCTGTCGGCGCGTGAACTGGGCCTGCTCGAGATCCTGCTGGCACGCACCGGACGCCTGGTGTCGAAGGAGCAACTGGTCGACCACCTGTGCGAATGGGGAGAAGAGGTGTCGAACAACGCCATCGAGGTCTACGTGCACAGGCTGCGCAAAAAGATCGAGGTCGGCGGCGTGCGCATCGCCACCGTGCGCGGGCTCGGCTACTGCCTCGAAAAATTCTCCGACGCTTCCCGTGCCGGCGCCGGCGCAAGCTCCGAACAGGCCTCCGAACACAAGTGAACGACCGCGACGCCGGCCTCGCGCCGCCCGACAGCGACCTGCCCGCTGCCGTGCCCGAGCCGCTGTACGTCCCGCCGAATCCCGAGCCCGAAGAAAGCATCCAGCATTCGCTGTTCGGCGAAATCCTCGACTGGATGCTGGCGCCGCTCCTGCTGCTGTGGCCGATGAGCATCGCCATCACTTACCTGGTGGCGAAATCGATCGCCAACCAGCCTTTCGACCATGCCCTGGAAGACCGGGTCACGGTGCTGGCCCAGCAGGTGCGCGAAGTCGACGGCGCGATCGCCACGCGCCTGCCCGGCAGCGCGCGCGACATCCTGCGTGCCGACGACGTCGACAGCGTGTATTTCCAGGTGATCGACGCGCGCGGCCTGCACGTCGACGGCGACCGCGAGCTGCCGCGCCCGCGCGAGGAGGAGAGCGACAGGGATGGCGCCGTGCACTTTCGTAACGACGCCGTGCACGGCACGCCGGTGCGCGTGGCCTACCTCTACGTCAACCTCGATCCCCTGCATATCGCCGACGCCGCGACGCCGCCCGATCCGCCGCCTCCGCGCAAGGTCCTGGTGCAGGTCGCCGAGACCCTGGAAAAGCGCGCCCTGCTGGCCAACGAAATCATCAAGGGCGTGATCCTGCCCCAGTTCATCATCCTGCCGGTGATCCTGGCCCTGGTCTGGTTCGCGCTCTCGCGCGGCCTTTCGCCCCTGGCCGAGCTGCAGGAAAGAATCCGCGCGCGCTCCTCGGACGACCTCTCGCCCATCGACTCGCGCCAGGTGCCGGAAGAAATCTCGCCGCTGGTCGGCTCGCTCAACGAAATGCTTGGGCGCCTGGCCCAGACCATCGACATGCAGAAGCGTTTCATTGCCGACGCCGCGCACCAGATGAAGACGCCGCTCGCGGGCATGCGCATGCAGTCCGAACTCGCCCTGCGCCAGGTCGATCCGGACGAGATCCACCGCTCGCTGGAACAATTGGCCAAGAGCTCGGAATCGGCGACGCGCCTGGTGAACCAGTTGCTGGCCCTGGCGCGCGCGGAGAACCAGCCGCACGCCGGCCTGGCCTTCGAGGAACTGGAACTCGGGGCCCTGGCGCGCGCCGTGGTGCAGGACTGGGTGCAGGCCTCGTTCACCCACGACATCGACCTCGGCTACGAGCCGCACGACGAGCCGGTCATCATCGCCGGCAACGCCATGATGCTGCGCGAGCTGCTGTCGAACCTGATCGACAACGCCCTGCGCTACACGCCGGCCGGCGGCAGCGTCACGGTGCGCGTGCGGCGCGACGGCGAACACGCCCTGCTCGAAGTCGAGGACACCGGCCCGGGCATCGCACCCGCCGAGCGCGCCCACGTGTTCGAGCGCTTCTACCGCATCCTCGGCTCGAGCGCCACCGGCAGCGGCCTGGGCCTGGCGATCGTGCGCGAGATCGCCCAGCAGCACGGCGCCGAAGTGGACATCTTCAACAATCCGCGTAGCCACTCGAAGAAATATCCGGGCAGCCTGTTCCGCCTGACCTTCCCGCCACCTGACACCGAACCCATCGATGCCGACTGACCCCACCTCCACGCCCGACTCCGACGTCCGGCGCCAGCGCCAGTTGCTGGCTGCCCGCGCCTTTCACTGGCGCCGGACGCGCCGCCTGACCGCCGTCCTGCTGGTGCTGTGGGTCGCCACCGGCTTTTGCACGGTGTTCTTTGCACGCGAGCTGGCGCGCATCACCGTGTTCGGCTGGCCATTGTCGTTCTACATGGCGGCGCAGGGAGCCGCCCTGGTCTGCCTGGCCATGATCGGCTTCTACGCCTGGCGCATGCGCCGCCTCGACGCGGCCTATGCGCGGGCGCTGGAGGAAACCGCGTGAGCGGCAACAAGCGCTATTTCCGCCGCCTGTCCGGCTACTACGCCTGGTTCTGCGCCTGCTTCGCCGGCTTCCTGCTGGCGCTGACGATGCTCGAGAAAGAGGGCATGCCGCGCCTGTGGATCGGCCACCTGTTCATGTTCGCCACCATCGCGCTGTACGCCACCATCGGCGTGGTCAGCCGCACCTCGAACGTCACCGAATACTATGTCGCGGGACGGCGCGTGCCAGCCCTGTTCAACGGCATGGCCACCGCCGCCGACTGGATCTCGGCGGCCAGCTTCATCAGCCTGGCGGGCGGGCTCTATTTATATGGCTTCGACGCGCTGGCCTACATCATGGGCTGGACCGGCGGCTATTGCCTGGTCGCGCTGCTGATCGCCCCGTATTTGCGCAAGTTCGCCCAGTACACGATTCCCGATTTCCTGGCGGCGCGCTACGCCGGCGGTGCGGGCGGGCGCGGCGGGCCGGTGCGGGCGATCGCCGTCGGCGCCACCATCATGGCCTCCTTCATCTACGTGGTGGCCCAGATCTACGCGGTGGGCCTGATCGCCTCGCGCTTCACCGGCGTCGATTTCTCGGTCGGCATCTTCCTTGGCCTCGCCAGCATCCTGGTCTGCTCCTTCCTGGGCGGCATGCGCGGCATCACCTGGACCCAGGTGGCGCAGTACATCATCATCCTGGTGGCCTTCCTGATCCCGACCATGTGGCTGTCGGCCAAGCACGCCGACAATCCCCTGCCGCAGGTTGCCTATGGTTCGGTGCTGCCGAAACTGGCCCAGCGTGAAGCCCAGCTGGCGCACGACCCGCGCGAAGCCGAAGTGCGCGAGCGCTTCCGGCGCGAAGCCGGGGAGTACGGCGCCCGGCTGGCGGCGCTGCCGGCATCCTGGGAACAGGGACGCCTGGAAGCCCAGCGCCAGCTCGACGCGGCGCGCCTGCGCAACGCCTCGCTGGCCGACGTGCGCAACGCCGAACGGGCGCTGGCGGCCTACCCGAAGACGCCGGAAGACGCGGAAGGCCTGTGGCGCGAGCAGCGCGCCCGCCTGCTGGCGCGGGCCAGGCCGCCGCAGCCGCACGCGGCGCCCTTCCCCGGCGCCACCGAGGCCGAATCGAACGCGCGTCGCAACAATTTCCTCGCCCTGGTGTTCTGCCTGATGTTCGGCACCGCCGCCCTGCCCCACATCCTGATGCGTTCCTACACCACGCCCTCGGTGCACGAGGCGCGGGTGTCGGTGTTCTGGACCCTGTTCTTCATCCTGCTGATCTACCTGAGCATCCCGGCGCTGGCGGTGCTGGCGAAATACGATATCTACACGAGCCTGGTCGGGAGCGACTTCCGTTCGCTGCCGACCTGGATTTCCTACTGGGCCAACGTCGACAAGGTCAATCCCCTGATCAGCGTGAGCGACATCAATGGCGATGGCCTGGTGCAACTGGCCGAGATCGCCATCGACGGCGACGTGCTGGTGCTGGCGACTCCTGAAATCGGCGGCCTGCCCTATGTCATTTCCGGCCTGGTCGCGGCCGGCGGTCTGGCGGCGGCGCTGTCCACCGCCGACGGCCTGCTGCTGGCGATCTCGAATGCGCTCTCGCACGACGTCTACTACAAGCTGGTCGATCCCGGCGCCTCGACCCAGAAGCGGGTGACGATCTCGAAGCTGCTCCTGCTGGCCGTGGCTTTCATCGCCGCCTACGCCGCCTCGCAGAAACCGGCCGACATCCTGTCGCTGGTCGGCGCCGCCTTTTCGCTGGCGGCCTCGACCCTGTTCCCGGCGCTGGTGCTGGGCGTGTTCTGGAAACGCGCCAACCAGGCCGGGGCGATCGCGGGCATGATCGCCGGCTTCCTGACCTGTCTCTACTATATGTTGCGCACCAATCCGGCCCTGGGCGGTCGGATGGATGCGGCCTGGTTCGATATCGCGTCCATGTCTGCCGGCATCTTCGGGGTACCCGCGGGAATCGCGGCCGTGGTGCTGGTCAGCCTGCTTACCGCGCCGCCCAGCCGCGCGAGCAATGGACTGGTCGACTACATCCGGGCCCCCGAATAGGAGCGCCTCAAGCGTCACACAGGTTTTTTCTGCAGTCCCACGAAAGGAGTGCGTATGTCGTCAGGGAAAATTCTTGTTGCACAGGGAGGCGGGCCGACCGCCGTCATCAACCAGTCGATGGTCGGGGTGGCGCTCGAGGCACGCCGCTTCCCGGGCGTGACCCGGGTCTACGGCGCCCTGCACGGGGTGCGCGGCATCGTCGACGAGGAGTTCCTCGACCTCACCCAGGAAACCAGCCACAACCTGGAGCTGGTGGCCGCCACGCCCTCCTCCTGCCTGGGCTCGACCCGCGACAAGCCCGACATCGCCTACTGCCGGCGCATCTTCGAGGTGCTGCGCGCGCACGAGATCGAACACTTCTTCTACATCGGCGGCAACGATTCGGCCGACACCGTGCGCATCGTCAGCGAGCAGGCGCGCCAGGCCGGCTATCCGCTGCGCAGCATCCACATCCCGAAGACCATCGACAACGACCTGGTCGGCAGCGACCACACACCCGGTTTCCCTTCGGCGGCGCGCTTCGTGGCCCAGGCCTTTGCCGGCGCCAACCTCGACAACGCGGCGCTGCCCGGCGTCTACGTCGGCGTGGTGATGGGGCGTCACGCGGGCTTCCTCACCGCCGCCTCCGCACTCGGCAAGAAGTTCCCCGATGATGGCCCCCACCTGATCTACGTGCCCGAGCGCACCTTCGAGCTGGCGCGCTTCCTCGACGACGTCAAAGCCATGCATGAACGGCACGGGCGCTGCGTGATCGCGGTCTCGGAAGGCATCCACGACGCCTCGGGCGAACCGGTTGCCACCCTGCTGGCGAAGGAGGTCGAACGCGATGCCCACGGCAACGTCCAGCTCTCGGGCACCGGCGCGCTGGCCGACCTGCTGTGCGACGAGATCCGTACAAAGCTCGGCATCAAGCGCGTGCGCGGCGACACCTTCGGCTACCTGCAGCGCTCCTTCATCGGCTGCGTCTCGGACGTCGACCAGCGCGAGGCGCGCGAAGTCGGCGAGAAGGCGGTGCAGTTCGCGTTCTGGGGCGACGCCGACGGTTCGGTGGCGATCCGCCGCACCGGCTTCTATTCCGTCGACTACGAACTGCTGCCCCTGGACTTCGTTGCCGGCAAGACGCGCACGATGGAGGACGAGTTCATCAGCGCCAGCGGCACCGACGTCACCGATGCCTTCCGGCTCTACCTGCGCCCCCTGCTGGGCTCGGGCATGCCGGATGCCTTCCGCCTGCGCGGGGCCAGGGTGGCGAAGGTGCTGCACCGGGAAGGCGGGCGCTAGCGTTTCCTGGCGGCGGAGCGGGTCAGGACAGTCGTGAGAATTGGAGAGCTTTTCCAGGGACTCAGCTGATATTCTTCCGAGCAAAAGTGTTCGCAGCACGGACGCGGACGACGATAACAAACCTGAACGGGAAACCATGCTTTCACCCCCCCTCCTCCGCCAGCTCGGCGTCGCGCTGGCGCTGGCCCTGTGCGCTTGCGCTCCCCTGCACGCCGCACCCGATCCCGCCTTGCCGCCGATCGAGCGTTTCTTCATCAATCCGGTGCTGGCCGACGCCAAGCTCTCGCCCAGTGCGCGCTACCTGGCGGCGATCTCGGGCGCAGCCGGCCGCCGCGACTACCTGGTCGTGATCGACCTGAAAGAGCATACCGCCAAGCTGGTTGCCGGCTATAACAATGTCGACATCCTCGACTTCGAATGGGTCAATGACGGCCGCCTGGTCTTCAATGTGACCGACAGCCAGGTCGGCCCGGGCGGACAGTACCTGGCTGCCGGCCTGTACGCCGTCGATCGCGACGGCGGCAAGCTGCGCCAGTTGGCCAGCCGCCGCGGCGAGGCCGAGGAAACGACAGGCTCGCACATCGCCAGCAGGATGCTGCCATGGCATACCTTCATGCTCGACCAGCGCGGCGCCCAGGATTCCGACACCATCTATGTCGAGAGCCGTGAGTACGATGTCGACAGCCGCAACGGCGAGCTGCGCCACGTGAACCTGTTGCGCCTGAATACCGTGACCGGCGCTTCCCAGGTCGTGCAGCGGCCCGCCGCGGTGAGCAGCTGGATGCTCGACCACAAGGGCGAGCCGCGCCTGGCCAGGGCGTCCGAGAAGGGCCAGGTCACGATCTATTACCGCGACCCGCGCAACAACGACCAGTGGCGCGCGCTGGTGAAATTCAACGCCTACAAGGGCGGCAAGGGCGCCTTCACGCCATTGGGCTTCGGCAGCGACGGCACCCTGTACGCGGTCGCCAATAACGGCCAGGACACCCAGAGCGTGTACACCGTCGACCTGGCGACCGGCCAGCTCAGTGCCGAGCCGCTGGTGGTCACGCCCGGCTACGATTTCTCGGGCGACCTGGTGCTCAGCGGCGACAGGCTGCTGGGCATCCAACTGCAAACCGATGCCGAAACGATCGTCTGGTTCGATCCGGCCATGCAGGAAGTCCAGAAGAAGCTCGACGCGGCCCTGCCCGGCACGATCAACCTGATGTCCTTCCCCTCGGGGAACCATACCGAATGGGCGCTGGTCAGGTCGTACTCGGACACCAGGCCGCTGCGCTACACCCTGTACAACATCAAGACCGGGGCCATCAACCCGGTCGGCGAAGCCTATCCCGGCATCGATCCGAAGCGCATGGGCCGCCAGGATCCGGTGCGCTACAAGGCGCGCGACGGCATGGAGATTCCTGCCCTGCTGACACTGCCGGCTGGCGGCGCAAAAAATGCGCCGATGGTGGTGCTGGTCCACGGCGGCCCCTATGTGCGCGGCAACGAGTGGGGCTGGAATCCGGAAACCCAGTTCCTCGCCTCGCGCGGCTATGCCGTGCTCGAGCCGGACTTCCGCGGCAGCACCGGCTACGGCAGCAGGCACTTCCGCGCCGGCTGGAAGCAATGGGGCCTGGCGATGCAGAACGACATCGCCGACGGCGCGCGCTGGGCCATTGCCCAGGGCTACGCCGATCCGCAGCGCATCTGCATTGCAGGCGCCAGCTACGGCGGCTACGCCACCCTGATGGGCCTGGTCAACGATCCGGACCTGTACAAGTGCGGCATCAACTGGGTGGGCGTCACCGACATCAACCTGCTCTACGACGGGCACTGGAGCTTCACTTCCGACATGACCGAGCAGTGGAAGCAGTACGGCATGCCCGACATGATCGGCGACCAGGTCAAGGATGCAGAGCAGCTGAAGGCGACCTCGCCGATCCAGCAGGCGGCGCGCATCAAGGCGCCGCTGCTGCTCGCCTACGGCGCCGTCGACCGCCGCGTGCCGATGTACCACGGGCGCAAGTTCATGGACGCGATCAAGCCGACCAACCAGCAGGTCGAATGGATCGAATACCAGGACGAGGGCCACGGCTGGCGCCTGCCGGCGAACCGGGTCGACTTCTGGAGCCGGGTCGAGAAGTTTCTCGACAAGCACATCGGCAGCCGGGCGAAAGCAAACTGAGCCAGTCGATCCGATGGCCACAGGCGTCCTGCGGGACGCCTTTTTGCCTGGGGCGCGCGGGACTGCGCGCCTTATTGCAGAGTGACAATTGGAGAGCTTTTTGCCTGTCGCGCACTGTTATGCTCCGGGCCATTCTTTTTCCTGAAAACATCATTCTCATGCGTGTTTCCTCCTCCCTGCCACTGAGCCTGGTACTCGGCGTCCTCCTCTCATGCGCATGCGCCCTGCCGTCGGCTTCCGCGGCGAAGGCATCCAGGCCGCCAGTCGAGGCCTTCTTCGGTAACGCCGAATTCGGCGGCGCCACGCTTTCGCCGAGCGGACGCTATCTTGCCGCGCGCAGCGGCGCACCGGGCAAGCCCATGCGTCTGATGGTGGTCGACTTGCAGGACAACAGCGTCAAAGTCGCCGCCACCTTTGCCGACTCCGATGTCCGCGATTTCCAGTGGGTAAACGACGAACGCCTGGTTTTCGACGTGATGGACAGGAACATCGGCCCCGGCGACATGTACTTTGCGGCCGGCCTGTTCGCGGTGAACCGGGACGGCGAAGGTTTCCTCCAGCTGGCCGCACGTCGAGTGGCCCGTGGCGTGACCAAGAGCAGCACGCTGGCGCAGAAACGCATGCTTCCCTGGAACACCTTCATGCTGCCCCAGCCCGGCAGCCAGGACTCGGAATACATCTACGTGGTTGCGCCTGAATTCGACAACGCGGGACGTGTGGTGAACAATAATCTGCTGCGCCTGAATACCGTGACCGGGCTCTCGCAACTAGTCGACCGTCCCGGCAAGGTCAGCAAGTGGCGACTTGGCCAGGACGGCGAGCCACGCCTGGCGTCGGTGCTCAGGGACGACAGGCTGATCCTGTACTACCGCGCGCCGGGCAGCCAGTCCTGGCGCCAGCTCTACCAGGCCGTGGCCTTCCAGCGCGACGACGCCGCGTTTACGCCGCTTGGTTTTGGCCCGGACGGCCTGCTGTATGTGGAGGCCAACAACGGCAACGATACCAGCGCGCTCTACACGGTCGACACCGCCACCGGCAAGCTCAGCCCGGCACCGGTCCTGAACGCGCCCGGTTACGACTTTCAAGGTAGTTTGGTGGCGAACAAGGACAAGCTGCTGGGCGTGAACCTCCTCACCGATGCTCGCGAAAACGTCTGGTTCGATGCCGGCATGAAGGCCGTGCAAGCAAAGATCGACCAGCAACTGCCGAACACCATCAACCTGATCACGGTAGCGCGCAATCCGCAGGCTGCCCACGTGCTGGTGGAATCGTATTCCGACGTCCAGCCCCCGGTGTTCTGGCTGGCCGACATCAAGACTGGCAAGCTGAACAAGGTCGGCGAATCGCACGCCGCGATCAAGCCGGCCGAGATGAGTGGTCAGCAATTCGTGCGCTACAAGGCGCGCGACGGTCGTGCGATTCCGGCCCTGCTGACGCTGCCGGCAAGCGCCGCCCCGAAGAACCTGCCACTGGTGCTGCTGGTGCATGGCGGGCCCTTCGTGCGCGGCACCGAAATGGGCTGGGAGGCGCAAGCCCAGTTCCTGGCTTCGCGCGGCTATGCGGTGCTTGAGCCCGAGTACCGCGGCAGCACCGGTTACGGCCACGCCCACTTCCGCGCCGGCTGGAAACAATGGGGACTGAGCATGCAGGACGACATCGCCGACGGCGCGCGTTGGGCCATCCAGCAGGGTTATGCCGACGCCGGCCGTATCTGCATTGCCGGCGGCAGCTATGGCGGCTATGCCGCACTGATGGGCGTAGTCAATGACCCTGGCCTGTACCGCTGCGCGATCGACTGGATGGGTGTTACCGACATCAATTTGCTGCATGACGGCCATTGGAGCGCGGTCTCGGACGCCTCGGACGCCTACCTGCAATACGGCTTGCCAGTGCTGGTGGGCGACCAGGCCCGCGACGCGGCCCAGCTCCAGGCCACCTCCCCCATCCAGCAGGCAGCGCGCATCAAGGCGCCGCTGCTGCTGGCCTACGGCGGCGTCGACCATCGCGTGCCGCTCTACCACGGCACCCTGTTCCGCGATGCCGTCAAGAAGCACAACAGCGCGGTCGATTGGGTCGAATACCCGGACGAAGGGCACGGCCTGACGCGGGAAGCGAATCGCATCGATTTCTGGACCCGGGTGGAGAAATTCCTGGACCAGAACATCGGCAGCGGAATGGGAAGCCGTTAACTTCGCCCCTACGGTTTCCGTTCCCGGCAATAAAAGAGGCGCCCCTTGGGGCGCCTCTTTTGCTGAGCTGAGGACCTGCTTACACCACCACGGTCTGCGCCTGGCCTTCCTCACGGGCGCGGATCTCGCCGATGCGGTAGACGGTCTCGCCGGCCGCCTGCAACTGGGCCATGGCGGCGTCGGCGTTGTCCTTGGCCACGATGACGGTCATGCCGATGCCGCAGTTGAACACGCGGTGCATCTCGGCGTCAGCGACGCCGCCGTGCTGCTGCAGCCACTGGAACAGCGGCGGCATGGTCCACGACTTGGCATCGAGGACGGCGGTCAGGTTGTCGGCCAGCACGCGCGGGATGTTCTCGACCAGGCCGCCGCCGGTGATGTGGACCATGCCCTTCAGCTCCATGGACTGCATCAGCGCCAGCAGCGGTTTCACATAGATGCGGGTCGGCGCCATCAGGACGTCGGCCAGCTTGCGGCCGTGGAAGTCGGCCTCCAGGTCCGGCTTGGCAACCGAGATGATCTTGCGCACCAGCGAGTAGCCGTTCGAATGGATGCCCGACGAAGCCAGGCCCAGCACCACGTCGCCGGGGGCGATCTTGCTGCCGTCGATGAGCTGCGACTTTTCCACCGCGCCGACGGCGAAGCCGGCCAGGTCGTACTCGCCGTCCGGGTACATGCCCGGCATCTCGGCGGTTTCGCCGCCCAGCAGGGCGCAGCCGGACTGTTCGCAGCCCTGGGCGATGCCCTTGACCACGGCGGTCGCGGTCGGCACGTCGAGCTTGCCGCAGGCGAAGTAATCGAGGAAGAACAGGGGTTCGGCGCCCTGCACCAGGATGTCGTTGACGCTCATGGCGACCAGGTCGATGCCGACGGTATCGTGGCGGTTCAGCTCGAAAGCCAGCTTGAGCTTGGTGCCGACGCCGTCGGTGCCCGAGACCAGCACAGGCTCCTTGTACTTCTTGCTGATCTCGAACAGGCCGCCGAAACCGCCGATACCGCCGAGCACGCCTTCGCGCATGGTGCGCTTGGCAAAGGGTTTGATCGCTTCGACCAGGGCATCGCCGGCGTCGATATCGACACCCGCGTCGCGGTAAGACAGAGAAACATTAGATGGTTGGCTCATGGTATTTAGCAGCGGAGGCGGTAAAATAGAAGGCGTAGACCTGTTTCTGGTCAATTCGCTATTCTAGCAAAACGGCCCGGCCCCAACCCGCTAAACCGAGATAACAACAAAAACATGCCATTCTTTCCGTCAACTGGAGAACAGAAGCCGACGCCTGGTTGGCGCTCCAGTAGGACGCGGGCGATGCCTATTTTGTTCAATGCCGCGTCGACGCAGCCCGTGACCCCGCGTGGACACAGGTGTCCACCCTACAAGACCTCGGGCCGCGTGGGTGCACGCCATGATGCCGCGTGGGCTCGAGAGCCCACCCTACGAAAACCGAAGCCCCACACGGCTTGCCAGAATTCCATTGTCAGCGCAGCAGCTTTTATAATGGCGGATGCGTATGACTATTCCCGTATGAGACGAACGCCATGAAACAGCTGGTGCTCGATTTAGGCGCCGATCCGGCGCAGAGCCTCGATACCTTCCAGGTCGGGGAGAATGCCGAGCTGGCGCACCTGATGCACCAGTTCGCGCAGCGCGCTTCGCGCGAGCATTTTGCCTACCTGTGGGGCGACACCGGCGCCGGCAAGACCCACCTGCTGCAGGGCCTGGCGGCCACGCCCGCCTCGCGCTACATCGCCGCCGACGCGCCCGCCGAAGCTTTCGTGTTCACGCCCGAGGTCACGCTCTACCTGCTGGACGACTGCGACCGCCTGTCGCCCCAGGCCCAGATCGACGCCTTTGCCTTGTTTAATCAAATCCGCGAGCACGGCGCCTACATGGTCTCGACCGGTCCGGTGCCGCCGGCCGTGCTGCCGGTGCGCGAAGACCTGCGCACGCGCATGGGCTGGGGCTTGATCTACCTGATCCACGGCCTGTCCGACGACCAGAAGATCGCGGCGCTCACGCAAGCCGCCGAGGCGCGCGGTTTGACGCTGTCGGCGAGCGTGTTACCCTATTTGCTGTCCCATTTCAAGCGCGACATGCGCTCCCTGTCGACGATGCTGGACGCCCTCGACCAGTATTCGCTCGAGACCCAGCGCCCCGTCACGCTGCCGCTGCTGCGCGACCTGCTGCTTCAGGGAAACCCGCAGTCGGAATCCAAAGAATGAAAAACCTTGCGTTGTTTGACCTCGACCACACCCTGCTGCCGATCGACTCGGATTACGAGTGGGGCCAGTTCCTGGTACGAATCAAGGCTGTCGACGCCGACGAATACAAACGCCGCAACGACGACTTTTTTGCCCAGTACCAGGCGGGCGTGCTCGACCCGGTCGAGTACCTCGAATTTGCCCTCGGCACGCTGGCGCGTTTCCCGCGCCGCGAGCTCGAAGCCATGTACGCGCAGTACATGGCCGAAGTGATCGAGCCGGCGATTCGCCCCGCCGCGCGCGACCTGGTGCAGCGCCACCTGGACGCGGGCGACCTGGTGGCGATCATCACCGCCACCAACCACTACATCACCGCCCCGATCGCCCAGGCTTTCGGCGTCGAGCACCACATCGCCGCCATGCCGGAATATGATGCGGCCGGCAACCTGACCGGGAAACTGGCCGGCACGCCAACTTCCGGGCCGGGCAAGATAACGCACATGCACGCCTGGCTGGAAGGCCTGGGCCGTCCGTTCGCATCCTTCGAGCGCAGCCACTTCTACAGCGATTCGCACAACGACATCCCGCTGCTGTCGGTCGTTTCCGATCCGGTCGCGACCAACCCAAGCACGGCGCTCGCCCAACACGCACACGCCAACGGCTGGCCTTTACTCCATCTCTTCAATGATTAAAAAATTCATCCGTAAAATCCTTGGCGTGAAAGACGGGCGCAATCCCACCGAACCGGTCATCCTCGGCTTCGAACAGCACGGCATCGACCCGAAGCTGGTCTCGCCGAACGCGATCCGGCTGACCCAGACCCTGCAGGAGGCCGGCTTCAAGGCCTTCGTGGTCGGCGGCGCCGTGCGCGACCTGCTGCTGGGCGTGAAGCCGAAAGACTTCGACATCGCCACCGACGCCACGCCGGAGCAAGTGAAAAAACTGTTCCGCCGCGCCTTCATCATCGGCCGCCGCTTCCAGATCGTGCACGTGATGTTCGGCCAGGAACTACTGGAAGTGACGACCTTCCGCGGCGCCGGCAGCGCCAACGCGCCGAAGGACGAGCATGGCCGCGTCCTGCGCGACAATAACTTCGGCCCGCAGCACGAGGACGCAGCGCGCCGCGACTTCACCATCAACGCGATGTACTACGATCCGGCCACCCAGACCGTGCTGGACTACCACGGCGGAATCGAGGACATCCGCGACAAGACCCTGCGCATCATCGGCGTGCCGGAAGCGCGCTACCGCGAAGACCCGGTGCGCATGCTGCGCGTGGTGCGCTTCGCGGCGAAACTCGGCTTCACGATCGAGCCGACCACGCGCGCCCCGATCCCCGTGATGGCGCCGCTGATCGACAACGTGCCGGCCGCGCGCGTGTTCGACGAGATGCTCAAGCTGCTGCTGTCGGGCCACGCCCTGGCCTGCCTGAAGGAACTGCGCTCGGCCGGCCTGCACCACGGCCTGCTGCCGCTGCTCGACGTCGTGCTGGAGCAGCCGATCGGCATGAAGTTCGTGACCCTGGCGCTGGAATCGACCGACGCGCGCGTGAAAGCCGGCAAGGGCGTCTCGCCGGGCTTCCTGTTCGCCTCGCTCCTGTGGCACCAGGTGCTGGAGAAGTGGACCGCCTACCGCGCCGCCGGCGAGGCGCCGATCCCCGCGCTGCACCTGGCCGCCGACGACGTGCTGGAAACGCAGACCGAGAACCTGGCCCTGCAGCGCCGCATCGCCACCGACATGCGCGACATCTGGGCCATGCAGCCGCGCTTCGAGCGCCGCGCCGGCCGCGCGCCGTACAAGCTGCTGGAAAATCCGCGCTTCCGCGCCGGCTTCGACTTCCTGCTGCTGCGCTGCGCCTCGGGCGAACTCGACGCCGAACTCGGCGAATGGTGGAGCGCCTTCTACGAGGCCGAATCGGGCGAACGCGAACGCCTGGTGACGCAGGCGAACGCGCGCCCGTTTGCCGGCGGCGAGAAGAAAAAGCGCGCTCCACGCCGCGGCCCGCGCAAGCACAGCGGCGAAGGCGCAAACACCGATGCCGGTGCGAACGCTCCGGCCGCCGCGGCTGCCGCCGGCTCGGGCCCGGCCGAGGAATGATCGCTTTCGTCGGCATCGGCGCCAACCTGGGCGACGCGCGCGCCAACGTGGCCGATGCCCTGGCGCGCCTGGCCGCCTACCCCGGCTGCCGCCTGGCCGCAAGCTCGGGCTGCTGGCGCACGGCGCCGATCGATTCCTCGGGCGACGACTACATCAATGCCGTGGCCGCCGTCGAGACCGAACTCGACGCCCACGCCCTGCTCGGAGCCCTGATGGCCATCGAACAGGCCCACGGCCGCGAACGCCCCTACCGCAACGCGCCGCGCACGCTCGACCTCGACCTGCTGCTCTACGGTGACGCCGTGATCGACACGCCGACCTTGATCGTGCCGCACCCGCGCATGCACGAGCGCGCCTTCGTGCTGGCGCCGCTGCTGGAAATCGCGCCCGACGCCAACATTCCCGGACGCGGCCGCGCCGCGAGCTTCCTCCCCAATGTGGCCGACCAAGCCATCGAACGTCTCGACTGACATGCAGATTCCTGTTTTCGTCCAGACCGCGGGCCTGCTGGTCCTGTCGAACATCTTCATGACCTTTGCCTGGTACGGGCACCTGAAGACCCTGAACTCGCGCGCCTGGTACATCGCGGCCTTCGTCAGCTGGGGCATTGCGCTGTTCGAGTACCTGCTGCAGGTGCCTGCGAACCGCATCGGCGCCACCCAGTACAGCCTGGCCCAGCTGAAGATCATGCAGGAAGCGATCACCCTGACCGTGTTCGTGCCCTTTGCCATGTTCTACATGAACCAGCCGTTCAAGCTCGACTACGTGTGGGCGGCGCTGTGCCTGGTCGGGGCCGTGTATTTCATTTTCCGCAGCTGACGGACCAAGGCCACTTCGGCAAGATTTTGAGGACGGCATTACACTACGCCGTCGAATTATTTGTTTTTCAAAAGGATGACTATGAGCGCTTATCTGCAGGGCAAGGAAATGACTGGCGGCGATACCCCACCACCATCCAGGCCTGCGCGCAAGCCCATCACCATTCCCGCGCTGCACGCAATGCGCGCGGCCGGCACCAAGATCGGCATGCTGACCTGCTATGACGCCAGCTTCGCGTCCCTGATGGACCGCTGCGAGGTCGACATGCTGCTGGTCGGCGATTCGCTCGGCATGGTCTGCGCCGGCCACTCGTCGACGCTGCCGGTGACCCTGGACGACATGATCTACCACACCGCGTCGGTCGCGCGCGGCAACAAGAATGCGCTGCTGGTCTCCGACCTGCCGTTCGGCACCTACGCCACCAAGGAAATGGCCTTCGAGAGCTCGGCCGCGCTGATGCGCGCCGGCGCCCAGATGGTCAAGATCGAAGGCGGCGCCTGGCTGGCCGAGACCGTCGCTTTCCTGTCCGAGCGCGGCATCCCGGTCTGCGCCCACATCGGCCTGACCCCGCAGTTCGTGCACCAGCTGGGCGGCTTCAAGGTCCAGGGCAAGACCAGCGAGGGCGCCGAGCGCCTGAAGAACGACGCGCTGGCGCTGCAGGCGGCAGGCGCGGCGATCGTGCTGCTGGAAGCCGTGCCGGCGGCCCTGGGCAAGGAAACCACCGAGCTGCTGCAGGTGCCGACCATCGGCATCGGCGCCGGCCCCGACACCTCGGGCCAGGTGCTGGTCATGCACGACATGCTGGGCGTCTTCCCCGGCCACAAGGCGCGCTTCGTGAAGAACTTCATGGAAGGCCAGACCAGCATCGACGCCGCCGTGCGCGCCTACGTCGCCGCGGTCAGGGACGGCAGCTTCCCGGCGCCGGAACACTGCTTCTAAGCTCAAGGAGAATGCGATGGACAGCGTTTCAAGCACCCGCCTGTTCGTCGCCCTCTGGCCGGACCCTGCCATCCGGCACGCGTTGTGCGAACGGCGCGACGCCTGGGACTGGCCGCGCGGCGCCAGTCCCGTCCATCCCGACAAGCTGCACGTGACCCTGCACTTCCTCGGCGGCGTGCCGACCGAACGCGTGCCGGAGCTGCGGCGCGGCCTCGCCCTTCCCTTCACTCCCTTCGAACTCACCTTCGGTCCGCCAAAGCTCTGGCACAACGGCATTGCCGTGCTGGAGCCTGCGAGCGAGCCGCCCGCGCTGCTGGACCTGCATGCCCGCCTGTCGGCCGCCCTGGTCGCGCTCGGCCTGCAGCCGGAAGCGCGCAAGTACCGGCCGCACGTGACCTTCGCCCGGCGCGCGAATGGCGCCCTCGTGCCGCCCGAGGCGGAGCCGCTGGTGTGGAAGATCGACGGCTATGCCCTGGTCGAATCGAAGCCGGGCAATGGCGGCGGCTATACGGTGCTGGAAACCTATTCCTAGACGAGCAGCATCAGGTGCTCGCGCTCCCAGGAACTGATGACGCGGCTGAAGGTGGCGAATTCGAGTTCCTTCACTTCGCAGTAGGCCTGCACGAACAATTCCCCCAGCATCCGAGATAGCGGCGCACAGCCGCGCATGCGCAGGATCGCGTCCTCGAGGTTGCGCGGCAAATCGTCGTGGATGTGTTCCGCGCTGTCGGGCGTCGGCTCCGATGGGTCGATACCCTCGACCATGCCGAGAAAGCCGCAGCTGAGCGTGGCCGCCATGGCCAGGTAGGGATTCACGTCCACGCCCGGCACGCGGTTCTCGACGCGACGGTTCTCGGGCGAGGAATTCGGCACGCGGATGCCGCAGGTGCGGTTGTCGTAGCCCCAGCGCACATTGGTCGGCGCCGACTGGAAGCGCGACAGGCGGCGGTAGGAATTCACGTGCGGGGCGAACATCAATAAAGCCGGCGGCACGTAGCGTTCCAGGCCGCCGATGAAGTGGAAGAACAGTTCGCTTGGCCCGCCATCGTCGGCGGTGAAGATATTCCGCCCGGTCGCCGCGTCGACCACGCTCTGGTGCACGTGCATGGCGCTGCCCGGTTCGGTTTCCATGGGCTTGGCCATGAAGGTGGCAAAAATGCCGTGGCGCAGCGCCGTCTCGCGCACGGCGCGCTTGAACAGGAAGACCCGGTCGGCCAGCTCGAGCGCGTCGCCGTGGGCGAAATTGATTTCCATCTGGCCCGCCCCGGCCTCGTGGATCAGGGTTTCCACGCCCAGCTCATGGGTCTTGCAGAAGCTGGACAACTCCAGGAAGAAGGGATCGAAGTCGTTGACCGCGTCGATCGAATAGGACTGGCGGCCGAGTTCGGTCATTCCGCTGCGGCCCATCGGCGGCATCAGGGGCACGTGCGGGTCGACATTGCGCGCGACGAGGTAGAACTCCATTTCCGGCGCCACCACCGGCTTCCAGCCGCGCTCGGCGTATTGGGCGAGCACACGCCGCAGCACGGCGCGCGGGGCCAGCTCGACCGGGTTGCCGTCGAACTCCTGGCAGTCGTGGATCACCAGCGCCACCGATTCCGCCGCCCAGGGCACGACGCGCAAGGTCGCCTCGTCGGGCACGCAGACCATGTCGGGGTCGGTGGCGCCGACGTAAGGTAAATTGTTCGGCTGCTCGCCGTTGACGGTGTTCAGGAGCACGCTTTTCGGCAGGCGCATGTGCTCGCCGTTCAGGAACAGGTCCTTCGGCAGGATCTTGCCGCGCGCGATGCCGGTCATGTCCGTGATGACGCATTCCACCTCGTGAATCTGGTGTTCCTGCAGAAACGCCCGCATCGCCTCGCTCATCGCCATCCCCGCGCAGCCGGAAGGCGGCCACTATAGCACCGCCGCCATGCCGTCCGCGCGCCGCTGGCTTCACACCTGGATCCAAGTCGTCTTCAACTCCGTATATTTATCAAACGCATGCAGCGACTTGTCGCGCCCGTTGCCGGACTGTTTGTAGCCGCCGAAGGGAACCGTGATGTCGTCGTTGTCGTACTGGTTCACGTGCACGGTGCCGGCGCGCAGGGCGCGTGCGGTGCGGATCGCTTTGCTCATGTCGGCCGTCCAGACCGCCGCCGCCAGGCCGTAGGGCGTGGCGTTGGCCTGGCGCACCGCCTCGTCGAGGTCGGTAAACGACAGCACCGACAGGACCGGACCGAAGATTTCCTCGCGTGCGATGCGCATGCTGGCGTCGACGCCGTCGAACAGGGTCGGCTCGACGTACAGGCCGCCCGACTCCGCCCGCGCCGCGGCGCCGCCCGCCAGCAGGCGCGCGCCCTCTTCCTTGCCCGATGCGATGTAGCCAAGCACGGTCTTCATCTGGACTCCATCGACGATGGCACCCATGACCGTGCTTTCGTCGAGAGGGTCGCCCGGGGCAAATTGCGGCACCATGGCCAGGGCCTTGTCCAGGAAGGCATCCTTGATCGAGGCCTCGACGAACAGGCGCGAAGGCGCGTTGCAGCTTTCACCCTGGTTGAAATAGATGGAGCCGATGGCGGCGCTGACCGCGGCGTCCAGGTCCGGGCAGTCGGCGCAGACGATGTTCGCCGACTTGCCGCCCAGTTCAGTCCAGGCGCGCTTCAGGTTCGACTGGCCGGCCATCTGCACGATCTGCCTGCCGGTGCGGGTCGAGCCGGTGAAGGCGATGCAGTCGACGTCCATGTGCAGGCCGAGCGCGCGCCCGGCCTCATCGCCGAAGCCGGGCAGCACGTTGAACACGCCCGGCGGCACGCCGGCCTCCAGCGCCAGCTCGGCCAGGCGCAGCGAGCTCAGGGGCGCCTTTTCCGAAGGTTTCAGCACCAGGCTGTTGCCGCTTGCCAGGGCCGGGCCGATCTTCCAGGCCGCCATCAGCATCGGGTAGTTCCAGGGAATGATGGCGGCGACCACGCCCACCGGTTCGCGCGTGATCAGGGCCAGGCTGTCCTCGGGGCTAGGCGCGACCTGGTCGTAGAGCTTGTCGACCGCCTCGCCGTACCAGCGGATGCAGTTCTGGGCCAGTTGCACGTCGACGCTGCGGCTGTAGCGGATCGGCTTACCCATGTCCAGGGTTTCCAGCAGCGCCAGCTCGTCGCGGTGCTCCAGCATCAGGTCGGCGAAGCGCACCAGGATCCGCTTGCGCTCGGCGGGCGCCTTGCCGGCCCAGCGCCGGTCCTCGAAGGCCGCGCGGGCGCTGTCGACGGCGACGTCGACGTCGGCTTCGCCGCAGCGCGCCACTTCCGCCAGCTTGCGCCCGTCCACCGGCGAGATGCAGTCGAAGCGCGCGCTTGATGCCGCATCGACCCGCTCGCCGTTGACGACGGCGCGGCCGTCAATACGCAGTGCGGCAGCACGTTCATGCCATGGTGTTGTTGTCATGCCAGCGTTCCTCCCAAAGTGAAAGAAAACTCCACGAAAATCCGAATAAGCTTGATCCAGCGGCTAACTTCTGCCGCTATAATCGCCGATTTTCCGCCCGATAATTTCTGGCCCCTCCAAGGCATCCACACCTTATGAACTACACCTTGATTACTTGTGTCGTGCTCTACCTGCTGGGCACGCTGGCGCTGGGCGTTTGGGCGGGCTCGCGCATCAAGAATACCAGTGACTTTGCCGTGGCCGGCCGCAGCCTGCCTTTGATCATGGTCATCACCACGACCTTTGCGACCTGGTTCGGCGCCGAAACCGTGATGGGCGTACCGGCGCGCTTCGTGCAGGGCGGCCTGAATGCGATCATCGAGGACCCGTTCGGCGCCGGCACCTGCCTGATCCTAGTCGGCCTCTTCTTCGCGAGCAAGTTATATAAACTGAACCTGCTGACCATCGGCGACTATTACCGCCAGCGCTACGGCAAGGGCATCGAGATTTTCTGCTCCGTGGCCATCATCCTGAGCTACCTCGGCTGGGTCGCGGCCCAGATCACCGCGCTCGGCCTGGTGTTCTCGGTGCTGACCGGCGGCGCCATGTCGCCGGCGGTGGGCATGGTGATCGGCACCCTGGCGGTGCTGATCTACGTCGTGGTCGGTGGTTTCCTGGCCGTCGCGCTCACCGACTTCATCCAGATGATCGTGCTGGTGGTCGGCATGTCGATCATCGCCTTCTTCGCGGCGGACCTGGCCGGCGGCGCCGACAAGGTGCTGAACATGGCCCAGCAGGCCAACCTGTGGCGCCTGCTGCCGGAACCGAACTTCACCGACATCATGTTCTTCATCGGCGCGGCCATCACCATGATGTTCGGCAGCATCCCGCAGCAGGACGTGTTCCAGCGCGTGATGTCGGCCAAGGACGCGCCGACCGCACGCAACGGCGCGGTCATCGGCGGCGCCAGCTACATCCTGTTCGGCTTCGTGCCGATGTTCATCGTCGCCGCCGCCGTCGTGGTCATGGGTAACAACGCCATGGAAATCGCGCGCAACGATTACCAGCAGCTGCTGCCGACCTTCGTCATGACCAAGATGCCCCTGATCATGCAGATCCTGTTCTTCGGCGCCCTGCTCTCGGCCATCAAGAGCACCTCCTCGGCGACCCTGCTGGCGCCGTCGACCAGCTTCACCGAGAACATCCTCAAGAACCTGGTGCCGGGCATGAACGACCGCCAGCAGCTGCTCGCGATGCGCATCACCATCGTGATCTTCGCGGCGCTGGTGCTGGTATACGCGATCGCGATGGAAGGCACTTCGATCTATGAGCTGGTGTCCTCGGCCTACCAGGTGACCCTGGTGGCGGCTTTTGTTCCGCTGGTCATGGGCCTGTACTGGAAGCGCGCCACCACCCAGGGCGCAATCGTCTCGATCGCGGCCGGCCTGTTCGTCTGGATCGTGTTCTTCCCGCAGATCTCGACCCTGGGCGAACACTTCCCGGGCCAGCTGGCTGGTTTGCTGGCGGCGTTTGCCGGCATGTTCGTGGGTTCGCTGGCGCCGCAGGTGCTCAAGAACCGGACCGAGCCGGCGAAGACCATCGTGGCCAGCGTCTGAACAATTGTTCAGTCAATCCAACAAATGTTGAGATGAAAACGGCCCCGCGGGGCCGTTTTTTATTGCACCGCTCGATGTCGTTTAGTGAACGCGTAGGGTGGGCGCCCCTGTGCCCACGCGTGGAAGACGGTCATTGTTGGCTTAGGTGCAATACAGAGCCAACACTATTCAGGCTTCACGCGTGGGCACGGGGCGCCCACCCTACGCATGCCATCGCCCCAGCTAGATCCACCCGCGCTGGTACACATCCGCCAGCGTCAGGTCCAGGCAATCCCAGATCCGCTCGGCCATCTCGTCGATTTCCTTCGTGCTCATGACCAGCGGCGGCGCGACGATCATGCGGTCGCCCACCGCGCGCATGATGACCCCGTTGTCGAACATGTGACCGCGGCACAGCATGCCCACCTGCAGCTCGCGCGCGAAGTGCTCGCAGTCGTGCGCCCCCGTGCCCTTGCGCCGCACCAGGTTCAGGCCCGCGACCATGCCGCAGGTCTCGGCGTGCCCCACCAGCGGGTGCGTTGCCAGTTCCGCGAAGGCTGTCTTCAGGTGCGGACCGGTCTCCAGCGCCACTTTCTCGACCAGGCGCTCCTCGCGCAGGATGCGCAGGTTTTCCAGCGCCGCCGCGCATGCCACCGGGTGGCCGGAGTAGGTAAAACCGTGGTTGAAGTCGCCGCCCTTCTCGACCAGCGCATGGGCCACGCGCTGGCCCACCAGCACGCCGCCCAGGGGCACATAGCCCGAGGTCACGCCCTTGGCAAAGCTGATCAGGTCCGGCCGCATGCCCATCAGCTCGGAACCGAACCAGGTGCCCAGGCGACCGAAGCCGCAAATGACTTCGTCGGCGATCAGCAGGATGTCGTACTTGTCGCAGATGCGCTGTACTTCCGGCCAATAGGTCTGGGGCGGAATGATGACCCCGCCGGCGCCCTGGACCGGCTCGCCGATGAAGGCGGCCACGCGCTCCGGGCCGCTCGCGAGGATCTGTTCCTCGAGCCAGCCGGCGGCAACCAGGCCGAACTCGTTCTCGCTCATGCCGTGACCGTGCTCGGCATAGTTCGGCTGGCCGATGTGCACGATGTCGGGAATCGGCAGTCCGCCCTGGGCATGCATGCCGGCCATGCCGCCCAGCGAGGCGCCGGCCATGGTGCTGCCGTGGTAGGCGTTGCGGCGGCTGATGATGACGCTGCGCCCGGGTTTGCCCATCAGGTCCCAGTAGCGGCGGACCATGCGCACGACCGTGTCATTCGCTTCCGAGCCGGAACCGGTGAAGAACACGTGGCTGAACTGCGACGGCGCCAGGTCGACCAGCTCGGCCGCCAGGCGCACCGCGGGCACATTGGTCGTGTTGAAGAAGCTGTTGTAGAACGGCAGGGTTTCCATCTGCCGGTACACGGCCTGCGAGATCGACGTGCGCCCGTAGCCGGCGTTCACGCACCACAGGCCCGACATGCCGTCGATGATCTGGCGGCCCTCGGAATCCCAGAGGTACACGCCCTGCCCGCGCACGATCACGCGCGCGCCCTTGTCCCTCAGGGCCGCGTGGTCGGTGAACGGGTGCAGGTAGTGCGCCGCGTCGAGTTGCTGGAGGGCGCGCGTGTCGAACGCTTCCACGTCCGGTACGCGCGGAAATGCAATGCTGGCGGCAAGGACCGCCGTTTCGTCGGTTGCCATGATGGCACCTCGTTTTTTGGGAGCGCCTAGGAAATCCTCCATGGCTGCGTCGCATCGTCTCGCCGTACCCGCGTACTGTCTTCGACGCTGCTTCTTGCCCTGAAGGCTTTCCCAGGCGCTCCTGGTTGGAAATCCCTAGTCATTACACGTGCAGCAGCAGGTGTTCGCGTTCCCACGGACTGATGACGGTCATGAACTCCTGGTGTTCGAGTTCCTTGATCGCCGAATACACGTCGATGAAGCGTTCGCCCAGCACCTCGCGCAGGGACGCTTCGCCGCGCAGCAGGGTCAGGGCTTCCGGCAGGCCTTGCGGCAGCTCGACCGGCATGTTGTAGGCGCTGCCTTCGACGATGGGCGAAGGCTCGCTCGCCTCGACCATGCCGAGGTAGCCGCAGGCCAGCGTGACCGCCAGCGCGAGATAGGGGTTGGCGTCGGCGCCGATGATGCGGTTCTCGATGCGCCGGTCCTGGGCGCCCGAGACCGGCACGCGGAAGCCCACGGTGCGGTTGTCGACGCCCCATTGCAGGTTGATGGGCGCGGCCGTGTGGCGCACGATGCGGCGGTAGGAATTCACATACGGGGCGACGATCGCCATGGCCGACGGCATGTAGCGCTGCAGGCCACCGATGTATTGGTGGAACAGCTTCGACGGGGAGCCGTCCTCGTCGCTGAAGATGTTGCGGCCGGTCCTGGCGTCGACCACGCTCTGGTGCACGTGCATGGCCGAGCCTGGCTCGCCAGCCATCGGCTTGGCCATGAAGGTCGCGTACATGTCGTGCTTGAGGGCGGCCTCGCGCAGGGTGCGCTTGAAGTAGAAGACCTTGTCGGCCAGGCCCAGGGGATCGCCGTGCTGGAAGTTGATTTCCATCTGGCCGGCGCCGATCTCGTGGATCAGGGTGTCGACGTCGAGGTTCATCAGGTCGCAATAGTCGTAGATGTCCTCGAACAGCGGGTCGAATTCGTTGACCGCGTCGATGCTGTAGACCTGGCGGCTGGTTTCCGAGCGGCCGCTACGCCCGATCGGGGCCGTGAGCGGCAGGTCGGGATCGATGTTCTTGGCGGTGAGATAGAACTCGAGCTCGGGCGCGACCAGCGGCTTCCAGCCTTTTTTCTCGTACAGTTTCAGGACACGGCGCAGCACCGAGCGCGGCGCGAAGTCGACCAGGGAGCCGTCGGCGAAATAACAGTCGTGGATCACCTGCGCGGTTGGGTCGACCGCCCACGGCACCATGGTGATGGTGGTCGGGTCGGCCTTCAGGATCATGTCGCGGTCGGTGGACGAGATGGCGCGGTCGTAGGCGTCGTCGTGGGTGGGAGAGTTACCGGTCACGGTCATGCCCAGCACGGCTTCGGGCAGGCGCATGCCGCGCTCTTCGGTGAATTTCACGCGCGGCAGGATCTTGCCGCGGGCAACGCCGGTCAGGTCGGGGACCAGGCATTCGATTTCGGTGACGCGCTTGGCATTGAGCCAGTCGTCCATGTCGGTGTAGGAAAAATTTTCGCGGATTGCCATGATTGCCTCTTTGTCTGTTCAGTCGACGCAGGCGTGCGTTCACGCCTGCACGTGCAGTGCGGGAGAGAAGCGAGGCAAGCTATGGGACGGCCCGGGCCGCCCATTTTTCGTAGGCGGTCATAAGCGTCCCTGTTTCCTGGCGCGGTAGTCGCGGCATGCCTGGCCGAAGGCGCCGAACATCTTCATGGAATACGGGTTGTGCGTGATGCGCCACTCGGGGTGCCACTGCACCGCCAGCGTGAAGCCGGGCGCGGCGCCGACCGAGAAGGCTTCGACCAGCCCGTCCTCGGCGGTCGCCTCGACCACCAGGCCCGGCGCCAGTTCGTTGACGCCCTGGCCATGCAGCGAATTGACGGGAATTTCGTCGGCGCCCAGGATGCCGTGCAGGAAGCCGCCCGGCACGATGGACACCTTGTGGGCATCGCCGTATTGCTCGTCCATGCCGAGCTCGGGGTTCTCGCGGTGGTCGAACTTGCCGGGCACGGACTGCACCGCCTGGTGCAGGCTGCCGCCCAGGGCCACGTTCATCTCCTGGAAACCGCGGCAGATGGCGATGATCGGAATGCCGCGCCCCACCGCCGCCCGGATCAGCGGCAGCGTGGTCTCGTCGCGCGCGGGATCCTGCGGCAGCGAGGGGTCGAGCACTTCTTCCGAGTAATAGCTGGGGTGGACATTCGAGGCGGACCCGGTGAGCATGATTCCGTCGCACAGTTGCAGCATGGTTTCCAGGTCGAGCGCCGGCCCGAGCGAGGGCAGGATCATGGGCGCGCAATCGGCGCCGAGCACGACGGCGTCGCAATACTTGTGCTGGGCCGCGTGATACGGGTGTTCGCCGAAATCACGCGTGCATGCTGGAACGATGACGATGGGGCGCATGGGTCTCTACCTTGTCGTGAGCGCACAAGGACCATCATACGAGCAATCTGGTCCGGGCGCGAGTGGCCGTTAATCCAGATCAAACGCTGTGCGTATTGTTGCGCGCAACGTGCGCCGATCTGCTAATAAAACGCGATTTCCATAGCAAAAGCTTAACGGCAAGCGCGAATCGATGCCAACACGAATAGGCAGCGCCAGCCTGGCGCATGCGGCTCCGCAATCTCTCATACTGTCGAGAAATATTGCACGCGCCGCCCGGCTCAGTCGGCGGGAAACACCAGGGTGAAGGTGGTACGGCCGCCTTCGGTGTCCACCTTTGCCTGGCCGCCATGCAGGTCCATGATGGCGCGCACGATCGCCAGGCCAGCCCGGTCGATCCCTCGGCCTCGCTGCGGGCCGGATCGGCGCGGTAGAAACGCTCGAACAGGTGGGCCAGGTGCGCCGCCCCGATCGCGGCGCCGGTATTGGTCACGCCGAGTTCGACGGCGCCGTCGCGCTGGGCGGCATGCAGGACGATGGAGCTGCCCGGATCGGCATGCCGCATGGCATTCGACAGCAAATTGGCCAGCGCGCGCCGCAACAGCGCGGCATCGGCCAGCACGGTCGCCTCGCCGGTGCATTCCAGCGCCAGGCCGCGCTCCTCGGCCATCCCTTCGTAGAAATCCGCCACCTTGCGCAGCTCGTCCAGCGCCGCCAGGGGCTGGCGCGCCAGCACCACCTCTTCCTGCCCGGCGCGGGCGAGAAACAGCATGCTCTCGATCATGCGCGCCAGCCGTTCCAGTTCCTCGATATTCGAGGCGATCACCTGCTCGTATTCGGCCACGCTGCGCGGCTGGGCCAGCACTACCTGGCTTTGCCCCAGCAGGTTGGCGATCGGCGTGCGGAATTCGTGCGCCAGGTCGGCGGAAAAGCCGGACAGGCGCGCATACCCGTCCTGCAGCCTGGCCAGCATGGCGTTGAAGGCGTCGATCAGCGGACGCAGCTCCGCAGGGGCATCCTCGACGTCGAGGCACCGCGCCAGCGTGCCGGGGCGCATCAGGGCGGCGTGCTCCGCCACCGTGCGCAGGGGACGCAGGCCGCGGCGCAGCATCAGGGCCGCCAGCAGGGCCGCGGCCAGCGCGCTGACTGCCACGGCCGCGGCGATCTGGCGCCGGTAACGGGCGAACATGGCGCTGCGCTCGCCGTAGGCGCGGGCCACGACCACCGTCACCGTATCCCTTCCCAGGCGCGCGCTGCCGGCCACGACGCGGCCCGGCGCGCCGCCGCTGGTGGTCCAGCCGGCGATCGCCGCCGCAGCCGGCGCGGGGCCCGCCGAAGGAGGCAGCGGGTAGCGTTCGCCGAGGGCGTTGATGTCGGCCAGCACCGCGCCGCCTGGGGCGACAATGCGCACCAGCGAATTCTCCTGGCCGCTCATCGTGTCGCGGAAGTAATCCGGCTGGCTGCGCAGCAGTTCCGCCGCGCCGGGCCGCCCGAGCAGCATCTGCACCTGGCGCAGCTTGCCCAGCAACTGGATGTCGCCGCGGCGCGCGATCTCGCCGACGAAAGCGCGGTACAGGTAGATGCCCAGGCTGGAGGCCGCCAGCGCCACGATCAGCGTGAACATGGCGGTCGCGCGCAGGGCCAGCGAGTGGCGCAACGCTGCCCTCACGGCGCCGCCACCGGCTCGGCCTCGCACACATAGCCCATGCCGCGCCGCGTGTGGATCAGTTTTTGCGGGAAGGGGTCGTCGATCTTGCGCCGCAGCCGGCGCACCGCCGCGTCGATGACGTTGGTGTCGCTGTCGAAATTCATGTCCCAGACCTGGGAGGCGATGAGCGAGCGCGACAGCACCTGTCCCTGGCGCCGCGCCAGCAGGTGCAGCAGGGCGAATTCCTGGGCCGTCAGCGCAATGGCCTGGGTGCCGCGGCGCACGCGGCGGCGCAGCACGTCGATTTCCATGTCGCCGATGCGGATCGTATCGTCCTCGCGCACCGGACCGCGCCGCAGCAGGGTGCGGATGCGCGCCACCAGTTCGACAAAGGCGAAGGGTTTCACCAGGTAATCGTCGGCGCCCAGCTCCAGGCCGCGCACGCGGTCCTCGACCTCGTCGCGCGCGGTCAGGAACAGCACCGGGATCTGCTCGGTCGCCGCATCGGCGCGCAAGGCTTCCAGCACCTGCCAGCCATCCATGCGCGGCAGCATCACGTCGAGCACGACCAGCTCGATCTCTTCCTCGCGCGCGATGAACAGGCCGTCGCGCCCGTTGCGCGCCAGGCGCACGGCAAAGCCGGATTCGCCCAGGCCGCGCTGCAGGTAGTCGCTGGTCTTCGGCTCGTCTTCGATCACCAGGATGGCCACGGGAGTTGCGGTCAGCAAAACCGCCTTCTATGCCGTTCGCACCGCGCCGAAGATGACGGGATTGTCATCTGGCGGTCAGGCTGGCGTCGTCCTGCGCCCGCTAAGCTGGGGTCTTGTCCAACCCGTCCGATACAAACATGCACAAACTGATTGCCGCCCTGCTGGCAGGCTGCACCGTCCTGCCGGCCGCCGCCCAGCTGCGCCAGCCACCGGAGCTGACGCTCGCCGCCGCCAACCGCCTGGCCGCCGGCGCCATCGATGCCTGCCGGCGCCAGGGACGCGACATCGTGGTGTCCGTCCTCGACCGCGGCGGCAACCTGGTCGCGCTGCAGCGTGCCGACGGCGTCGGTCCCCACAACACCGAGGCAAGCCGGCGCAAGGCCTATACCGCCCTGTCGACGCGCACAGCGACGCTGGCGCTGGCGCGCAAGGCGGCTGCCGACCTGGATGCACGCAACCTCGCCAGCCTGCCCGAATTGCTGCTGCTGGGCGGCGGCGTGCCGCTGACGGTGCGCGGCCAGGCGGCCGGCGCCATCGGCGTGGCCGGCGGCGGCGGCGCCGTCAACGATCACGCCTGCGCACTGGCGGCATTGAGCGCCGTGCCGGAACTCGACCAACCATCCCCTTAATCGAAAGAGAACACCATGCAAGCTTTCAAACACCTGATCCTGGCCGGCGCCCTCGCCCTTTCCACGGGCATCGCCGCCGCCGCACCCAATCCGCTCAGCGTCCACGTGCTCGACCTGCAGAGCGGCCAGCCCACGGCCGGCATCGGGGTGACGCTGGAACAGCGCGCCGGCGAAGGCTGGCGCGAGCTGGCTTCCGGCGTCACCAATGCGCAGGGCCGCATCGCCGCCCTCTATCCGGAGAACAAGCCGATCGCGGCCGGCGAATACCGCATCGTCTTCAAGACCGGCGAGCACTTCGCGCGCCAGGGCCAGGCCACCTTCTTCCCGCGCATCCCGGTCGAGTTCAAGGTCGACAATCCGGCGCAGCACTACCACATCCCCCTGCTCCTGAGCCCCTTCGGCTACTCGACCTACCGCGGCAACTGAAAAAGGGGGCAAGCGCAAAAGGTCTACCATGAGGGATCGCTTTCACCGAACATGAACGAGGTCCCTCATGCTGAACCTGAAAGACCCTTCCCTGCTGCGCCAGCAGGCCTACATCGACGGCGCGTGGTGCGACGCCCTGGAAGGCGCCACGGTCGACGTCATCAACCCCGCCACCGGCGAGAAGCTGGGCAGCGTGCCGCACATGGGCGCCCAGGAAACCCGCCGCGCGATCGAGGCCGCCAACGCCGCCTGGCCGGCATGGCGCAAAAAAACGGCACGCGAGCGCAGCCTCATCCTGCGCAAGTGGAACGACCTGATGCTGGAGAACGCCGACGACCTGGCGCTCCTGATGACCGCCGAACAGGGCAAGCCCCTGACGGAAGCCAAAGGCGAAGTGGCCTATGCCGCCTCCTTTTTCGAATGGTTCGCCGAAGAAGCCAAGCGCGTCGCCGGCGACACCATCCAGTCGCCCTGGCCCGACCGCCGCATCGTGGTCACCAAGGAACCGATTGGCGTCTGCGCGGCGATCACGCCCTGGAACTTCCCGGCGGCGATGATCACGAGAAAAGTGGCGCCGGCCCTGGCCGCGGGCTGCCCCATCGTCCTGAAACCGGCCGAGCTGACGCCTTATTCGGCGCTCGCGCTGGCGGTGCTGGCCGAGCGCGCCGGCGTGCCAAAAGGCGTGTTCAGCGTCGTCATCGGCGACTCGAAAGCCATCGGCGGCGAAATGACGAGCAACCCCATCGTGCGAAAACTCAGCTTCACCGGCTCGACCGCAGTTGGCCGCCTGCTGATGGAGCAATGCGCGCCAACGGTCAAGAAGCTGTCGCTGGAGCTGGGCGGGAATGCCTCCTTCATCGTCTTCGACGACGCCGACATCGACGCCGCCGTCGAGGGCGCCATCGCCTCCAAATACCGCAACGCCGGCCAGACCTGCGTCTGCGCCAACCGCATCTACGTGCAGGACGGCGTCTACGACGCGTTCGCCAAAAAACTGGTGGCGGCGGTCGGCAAGCTGAAGGTCGGCAATGGTGTCGAACCGGACGTGAACCAGGGACCGCTGATCGATGAAAAGGCGGTGCAGAAGGTCGAGGAACACATCGCCGACGCCTTGTCGAAAGGCGCGCGCCTGATGCTGGGCGGCCAGCGCCACGCGCTCGGCCACAGTTTCTTCCAGCCCACCGTGGTGGCCGACGCCACTGCCGACATGAAGCTCGCGCGGGAAGAAAGCTTCGGCCCGCTGGCGCCGCTGTTCCGCTTCCGGACCGAGGACGAGGTGATCGCCATGGCCAACAATACCGAGTTCGGCCTGGCGTCCTATTTCTATTCGCGCGACATCGGCCGCGTCTGGCGCGTGGCCGAGCAGATCGAAACCGGCATGGTCGGCGTGAACACCGGCCTGATCTCGACCGAGGTCGCGCCCTTCGGTGGCGTCAAGCAGTCGGGCCTGGGCCGCGAGGGTTCCACCTACGGTATCGAGGATTACCTGGTCATCAAGTACATCTGCATGGGCGGCATCTGATGGGACGCGACCCGCTGGACACGATGGCGGATGCGCCGCTGTTCGTCGTGCCGCGGGTGCTCGATGGCTTGCGGGCGTTCAGCCCCACGTTTGACGGCCTGCCGGACGCAGAACGTGCCCGCCTGTCGGCCGAGATCGACCGCTTACGCAGTCGGCTGCTCGAAGGGATCGAAGGTCATCCGACCAAGTTCTGGGTGATGAAGCAGTTCCAGCGTTCGCTGGAGGTGGTGAAGGATGAGGATGGCGCCGCGCGCAAGCATTTCCGCGTGGCGCTCGACGAGCTGATGGGTATTCTCGGCGTGGAGGACAGGTCCGGCGTCATCGAGCACTACCTTGGATCGTAGGGTGGGCACCCCGTGCCCACGCGTTACGGGCGTCATTTTTGGCCAGAAATGGTGACGCTTCGCCCGCAAACGCATGCTATCACCGCTCAAAGCGATAATCACCCTGGCTTGACCAGAAAAGCACGCTCGCGCGCCGGGCAAGCTTGGCGCTGCGTGGCGATAAGCAACGGCCAACGAAAACGGATACGCACGTAACGCGTGGGCACGGAGTGCCCACCCTACGAGTTCGGCGCCGCCGTCAGGCGTCCCTGGACTCGTCGCTTTTGTACTCGTAGTATTTGCGCGCATCCCCGCGCACTTTATCGGCCGGGTATTTCGCCCGGTTGAGCACCATCTTCTCCTCGACCGCCGCCATCAGGTCGACGTCGAGCTTGTCGGCCAGGCGCACGAGATAGACCAGCACATCGGCCATCTCGTGGCGCACCTGCACCAGCTTCTCGGGACCGAGCTCCTCGGGCTGGCCGGTCTGCAGCCACTGGAAGTGCTCCAGCAGCTCGGCCGCCTCGACGCTCAAGGCCGAAGACAAATTCTTCGGCGTGTGGAACTGGTCCCAGTCGCGTTCAATCACGAACGCGCGGACGATCCCGCGCAGCCGGGCCAGTTCGCCGTCGGGGTTCACTTCGCCTGTCCTTCGAGGTAGCCCTGCAGCACGACTTCGAGCTTGGGCGCGATTTCCGCGAAGCTGCTGACCGTGATGCCCAGGTCGCGCAGCAGGCCGTCGTGCACGCCGTAGACCCAGCTGTGGATGGTCAGCGGCTGGCCGCGTTCCCAGGCGTCGCGCACGATCGTCGTCTGCGCCACGTTGATGACCTGCTCGGCCACGTTCAGTTCGACCAGGCGGTCGCTGGCGGCCTTGCCGGCCACGTTGCCGAGGTATTTGCCGTGCTTGTCGCGCACGTCGCGCACGTGGCCCAGCCAGTTGTCGGCCAGGCCGACGCGGGTATTCGTGAGCGCGGCATGCACGCCCGAGCAACCGTAGTGGCCGCAGATGATGATGTGCTTGACCTTCAGCACGTCGATCGCGAACTGCAGCACGGAGAGGCTGTTCAGGTCCGAATGGACGACGACGTTGGCGATGTTGCGGTGGACGAAGAGCTCGCCGGGCGCCATGCCCAGCAGTTCATTCGCGGGCACGCGGCTGTCCGAGCAGCCGATCCACAGGTATTCCGGGGCCTGTTGCGAAGCCAGGTCGTTGAAGAAGTCCGGGTCTTCCTTGACCATCTCGGCCGCCCATTCGCGGTTGCGTGCGAACAGGTCGGAGGCCGTCAGGCCGGTTGGCGTTTTTGCCATCTTGATTTTCTCCCTTGCTGCGGGCGGCGCGGCGAACGGCGCCAGCCCGTGATTTTTCGTGAGTTTTCCGTATTGTAAGCCTAGCCGCGTACAGACGAAAAAAAACCGCCGGGAACTCGCGCTCCCGGCGGTTGGATGCTTCTTACTCGAAGAAGTCCTTGACCTTGTCCATCCAGCCCTTGCTTTGCGGGCTGTGCTTGGCGCCGCCTTCGTTCGTCATGCGTTCGAACTCGCGCAGCAGGTCCTTCTGCTTCTCGGTCAGCTTGACCGGGGTCTCGACGACCACGTGGCAGAACAGGTCGCCGGCGTAGCCCGAACGCACGCCCTTGATGCCCTTGCCTTTCAGGCGGAAGGTCTTGCCCGTCTGGGTGCCTTCCGGCACCGTGAACGAGACCTTGCCGGTGAGCGTAGGCACCTCGATTTCGCCGCCCAGGGCCGCCTTCGAGAACGAGATCGGCATTTCGCAATGCAGGTCGTCGCCTTCGCGCTGGAACACCGGATGCGGCTTGATGTGGATTTCCACATACAGGTCGCCCGACGGACCGCCATTCGTGCCCGGCTCGCCGTTGCCGGTCGAGCGGATACGCATGCCGTTGTCGATGCCGGCCGGGATCTTCACTTCCAGCGTCTTGTTGCGCTTGATGCGACCGGCGCCGCTGCACGATGGGCAGGGTTCCGGGATCATCTTGCCGCTGCCGTGGCACTTCGGGCAGGTCTGCTGGATGCTGAAGAAGCCCTGCTGCATGCGCACCTGGCCGTGGCCGTGGCAGGTGGTGCAGGTGACCGGCTGCGTGCCCGGCTTGGCGCCGCTGCCGTGGCAGGTGTCGCACTTGTCCCAGCTCGGCACGCGGATCGTGGTGTCGAAGCCGTTGGCGGCCTGTTCCAGCGTGATCTCGAGGTTGTAGCGCAGGTCGGCGCCGCGGTAGACCTGGGGGCCCGCGCTGCGTGAACGGCCGCCACCGAAGATGTCGCCGAAGATGTCGCCGAAGGCGTCGCCGAAACCGCCGGCGCCAAAGCCGCCGCCGCCACCCATGTTCGGGTCGACGCCGGCATGACCGTAGCGGTCGTAGGCCTCGCGCTTCTCCGGGTTGGTCAGCATCTCGTAGGCTTCCTTCACCTCCTTGAACTTCTCTTCCGCTTCCTTGTTGTCAGGGTTGCGGTCGGGGTGGTATTTCATCGCCAGCTTGCGATAGGCCTTCTTGATCTCTTCTTCCGAAGCATTCTTCGCGACCCCGAGGATCTCGTAAAAATCACGCTTTGCCATTTGGCACCTTGCTGTTATCTACTGAACGAAACTGTCTGAGCAAAAAAACCGAGCCGCGAACCATTCGGTCCCATCGGCTCGGCAGGTTCGGGGAACTGGATAGGCCTGCTGCATGTGGATTCTCCAGTTCCCTGTCGCGTTGCTTACTTGGCGTCTTTGACTTCCTTGAAGTCGGCATCGACGACATCGTCGGCCTTGGCCGAAGCGTCGGCGCCACCAGCAGCCTGCGCACCGGCGGCGGCATCAGCACCGCCCTGCTGCGCCTGCATGTCGGCGTACATCTTCTCGCCGAGCTTCTGGGCAGCGGTCGACAGGGCTGCGACCTTGGCGTCGATGTCGGCCTTGTCGCCCGACTTGATCGAGCCTTCCAGGTCGGTGATCGCCGCTTCGATCTTTTCCTTCTCGCCGGCTTCCAGCTTGTCGCCGTACTCGGTCAGCGACTTGCGGGTCGAGTGGACCAGCGCGTCGGCCTGGTTGCGCGACTCGGCCAGTTCCTTGACCTTCTTGTCTTCTTCCGCGTTCAGTTCGGCGTCCTTCACCATCTTCTGGATTTCCTCCTCGGTCAGACCCGAGTTGGCCTTGATGGTGATCTTGTTTTCCTTGCCGGTGGCCTTGTCCTTCGCGCCCACGTGCAGGATGCCGTTGGCGTCGATGTCGAAGGTCACTTCGATCTGCGGGGTGCCGCGTGGTGCCGGCGGGATGCCTTCCAGGTTGAACTCGCCCAGACCTTTATTACCAGCGGCGATCTCGCGCTCGCCCTGGTAGACCTTGATGGTCACGGCCGGCTGGTTGTCGTCGGCGGTCGAGAACACCTGCGAGAACTTGGTCGGGATCGTGGTGTTCTTGTGGATCATCTTGGTCATCACGCCGCCCAGGGTTTCGATACCCAGCGACAGCGGGGTCACGTCCAGCAGCAGCAGGTCCTTGCGGTCGCCGGCCAGCACCGAGCCCTGGATCGCCGCGCCAACTGCCACGGCTTCGTCCGGGTTCACGTCCTTGCGCGGATCCTTGCCGAAGAACTCCTTCACCTTCTCTTGTACCTTCGGCATGCGGGTCATGCCGCCGACCAGGATGATGTCGTCGATGTCCGAGACCTTCACGCCCGCATCCTTGATCGCGGTGCGGCACGGCTCGATGGTCTTGGCGATCAGTTCCTCGACCAGCGATTCCAGCTTGGCGCGGGTGATCTTCAGGTTCAGGTGGACCGGCGCGCCGTTCGCCATGGCGATGTACGGCTCGTTGATTTCGGTCTGCTGCGACGACGACAGTTCGATCTTCGCGCGCTCGGCCGAGGCCTTGATGCGCTGCAGGGCGATCGGGTCCTTCGACAGGTCGAGGCCGTTGATCTTCTTGAACTCGTCGATGATGTAGTCGATCACGCGCTGGTCGAAGTCTTCGCCGCCCAGGAAGGTGTCGCCGTTGGTCGACAGCACTTCGAACTGCTTCTCGCCGTCCACGTCCGCGATCTCGATGATCGAGACGTCGAAGGTGCCGCCGCCGAGGTCATACACGGCGATCTTGCGGTCGCCCTTGTCGGTCTTGTCCAGGCCGAATGCCAGCGCGGCCGCGGTCGGCTCGTTGATGATGCGCTTGACGTCCAGGCCTGCGATGCGGCCGGCGTCCTTGGTCGCCTGGCGCTGCGAGTCGTTGAAGTAGGCCGGCACGGTGATGACGGCTTCGGTCACTTCTTCGCCGAGGTAGTCTTCGGCGGTCTTCTTCATCTTGCGCAGGACTTCAGCCGAGATCTGCGGCGGCGCCAGCTTCTTGTCACGCACGCCGACCCAGGCGTCGCCGTTGTCGGCCTTGACGATCGAGTACGGCATCAGCGAGATGTCTTTCTGGACTTCCTTCTCGTCGAACTTGCGGCCGATCAGGCGCTTGACGGCGAACAGGGTGTTCTTCGGGTTGGTGACAGCCTGGCGCTTGGCAGGTGCGCCGACGAGGATCTCGCCGTCTTCCTGGTAAGCGATGATCGACGGCGTGGTGCGCGCGCCTTCGGCGTTCTCGATCACCTTAGGCTGGCCGTTTTCCATGATCGCGACGCAGGAGTTGGTGGTTCCCAGGTCGATACCGATAATTTTGCCCATGATTTATTTTCCTTTGAATGCTGAAATGTTCTGATGTTTCGGATATGGGGAAAAACCTGACTGCTTTCAAGGCCTTTTGCCAAGCAGCACGTTACTTTTTCTTATTTCGGCTGTGCTACCGTGACGATGGCCGGACGCAGCAGGCGATCGGCGATCATGTAACCTTTTTGCAATACGTTGACCACGGTGTTGGCTTCCTGGTCGGCCGGCACCATCGAGACGGCCTGGTGCTTCATCGGGTCGAGCTTCTCGCCCTGCGCCGGCATCACTTCGACCAGGCGGTTCTTCTCGAAAGCGGAAGTGAGCTGCTTGAGGGTCATCTCGACGCCTTCGCGGATCGCTTCGACGGTCTGGGTCTCGACCTTCAGGGCCATTTCCAGGCTGTCGCGCACCGGCACCAGGGCTTCGGCGAAGCTTTCGATGGCGAACTTGTGCGCCTTGCTGACGTCTTCCTGGGCGCGGCGGCGGATATTCTCGCCTTCGGCCTTGGCGCGCATGAACGCGTCATGCATTTCAGCCAGCTTGGCTTCGGTCGCGCTCAGTTGCTCTTCGAGGCTGGCCTCGCGCGATGCTTCGTTCGCGGCCTGGGCGGTTGCCGTGTCGGCTTCGCCTTCGGGCTGTTTAATCACCTCTGGATTTTCTTGGTCTTGCATCGAAAATACTCCTGAAATCAAGGACTTGGCTGAATGGTTGGACAGTACTGCTTGTCGTACAGCGCCGCATATGGGGCGATCTCCTACATTTTCAAGGGGAATTGCGCATCTGTTAGCAGTAGAACTGACAACATTTGTTACAACATTTACCGATGAGGTGATTCTTTCCTTGACCGCAGGTTCTAAGATCGGGTCCTGACGAGCTGGAAAGCTGCGTCACCAGAACAAGAACCAGTCGTGGGAGAGACTCATGAGATTGCCGTTGATCAGCAGCGCCGTCGTGGTGTACACCGCCCTTGCGGTGGTGTGCATCTGCTACGCCGGGGTGTGAGCCAAGCCGTAAAACATAGCATTTTAGCAGGTTGGGCCGTGGGGAGCCCGGCGTGAGGATTTTGGGCCGCGGTGTGCGGGCCTGGGTTGAACGCGTGGACGGGGAACCCGTCCACCCTACGCGTATGCGCTGCCCCGTAGGGTGGACGGCTCCGCCGTCCACGCGTCGATAGTTATCTTCAGAATTGCCGAGACCGGGCCGGCGGTAACGAACTTACGAACTTGTTTCACGCCCCAAGACGCAAGGCATGCTCGCGCGCGATCTCCGCATCGCGCCGCTCCGCTTCCCGCTGCGACGGGCTCATCATGGTCGGCCAGCCGATCAGGTGCTGTTCGGCGATCTCGGCCAGGCCGACGATCCAGGTCGGCGATTCGTTCAGGCAGGGGATGTAGTGGAATTCCCTGCCGCCGGCCGCTTCGAAGTCGTGCTTCACTTCCATCGAGATCTCTTCCAGCGTCTCCAGGCAGTCGGCGGTGAAACCCGGGCAGATCACATCCACGCGCCCGACGCCCTGGCGCGCCAGTTCGGCTACGGTCGGCGCGGTGTAGGGCTGCAGCCACTCGGCCTTGCCAAAGCGCGACTGGAAGGTCACCAGATACTCGTCCGGCGTCAGGCGCAGGCGTGCAGCCAGCAGGCGCGCGGTCTTCTGGCATTCGCAGTAATACGGATCGCCCAGCAGCAGCGTACGCTTGGGCACGCCGTGGAAACTCATCACCAGCTTCTGGCCGCGCCCGTGCGCGTCCCAGTGCGCCTGCACGGTGTCGCACAGCGCGTCGATATAGCCTTCATGGTCGTGGTAATGCTTCACCAGGCGCAGCTCGGGCACGTTGCGGATCTGCCTGTAGTGGTCGAACACCGCGTCCCAGATCGAGGCCGTGGTGGTGCCGGAATACTGGGGGTACGAGGGCAGGATCGCGATGCGGTCGCAGCCGTCTAGCTTGAGCTGGTCCAGCACTTCCGGCAGCGAGGGCGAGCCGTAGCGCATCGCCATGCGCACCTGCACGCCTTCGTGGCCGCGCTGCTCGAGCGCCGCCTGCAGCAGCTGCGCCTGCTTCTGGGTATGCACCTTCAGCGGCGAGCCCTCTTTCGTCCAGATCGTCTGGTATTTCTTGGCCGACGCGCCCGAACGGAAAGGCAGGATGACCAGTTTCAGGATGAACGACCACACCAGGCGCGGGATCTCGACCACGCGCGGATCGGAAAGAAATTGCTTCAGGTAGCGCTTGACCGCGGCACGGGTCGGCGCATCCGGCGTGCCGAGGTTGACGAGGACGATGGCGCTTTGGGCAACGTTGCCGTGGGTGTGGGGCGGTTCTTTTCGAAAGGGCATAAAGAGGACAGGATCGCGTGGGGCTCCATTATAGGTGCGTGCCGTCCAGCCTTCGAGAAGATATTCTTGATCGCGGCGATAGCCCAACAGTTGTGCACCGCCCCTTGACGCGCGGCGGTCCGTGGGCCATGGCGCCGCGATCGACCGCGAGACCGCGTGGGCTTTGACAGCCCTCCGCGGCCATCGCGCCGCGCTCCCGCTCGTGGTGCTTCAGGTCGTCACATGCAGGCGTACGTCGATGTTGTTGCGCGTCGCGTTCGAGTAGGGGCAGACGATGTGGGCCTTGTCGACCAGTTCCTGCAACTGCTGCTGGTCCATGCCCGGACCGTGGATGGTCAGGTCGGCCTCGATGCCGAAGCCGGTCGGGATCTGGCCGATGCCGACCTCGCCCGTCACCGTCAGGTCTTGCGGCAGGCTGACCTTCTGCTGGCCGGCGACGAATTTCAGCGCGCCCAGGAAGCAGGCCGAGTAGCCGGCCGCGAACAGTTGTTCAGGGTTGGTGCCGGTCGCGCCGTTGCCGCCCAGTTCCTTCGGCGTCGTCAGCTTGACGTCCAGCACGCCGTTATCGCTGCGCGAAGTGCCTTCGCGGCCGCCCTGCGAAGTGGCCTTGGCGCGGTACAGGACTTTTTCGATGCTCATGCGAACCTCCTTTGTTTTGGTTGGAGGGAGATTGTGGCAGAGCGTCGCAGCAGACAGCGCTCGGTTAGGGAGAGGGGACAGATACCCTGTGCCTCCCGGTGCGCAAGGTCTTCAATTCTTCCAAAAAACCGAAGTAAAGCATCGGGAAATACATGTTTTTCTTAAGGAAACTCTAAACCACAATGAGGTTTGATATTTCCTAAACAATTAACGAAAGAGCAAAATGAACGACATTCTGGCCTCAGCCATGACGCAGCTTTCCATCCTGTTCAATGGAAATATGGGCTGGACCATTCTGGCCCTGGCGCTCGTGGTCAGGCTGGCGCTTTTCCCGCTGACCCTGCACCTGTCGCGCCGGATGCTGTCGAACCAGGAAAAAATCAAAGCCCTGCAGCCTCAGGTCGACGCCATCAAGGCGCGCCTTGCATCAGATCCGAAGGCGATGTTCGCGGCGATCTCGGCGCTGTACAAGGAAAACGGTGCGCATATTCTCGACCGCTCCAGCCTGTTGGGCGCCCTGGTTCAGTTGCCGGTGTTCGGCCTGCTGTACAAGGCCATCACCAACGCCAGTTCGGGAAGCTTTTTGTGGATCAGGAACCTGGCTTCGCCCGACGCCGCGCTGACCGTCATCGTGCTCGTGCTGACCGCCGTCGCGGCCTGCTACGCACCGTCCACAGCGGCCGACACGGCGATGGTGATGATGGCCCTGCAAATCCTGGTGACCGCCTTCATCCTGTGGAAGCTGGCGGCCGGCGTCGGCCTGTATTGGGCAGTGTCGGCATTTGCCAGCGTCATCCAAAGCCTGGTGCTGCGTTACGACTTCAGCGCGCCGAGGAAGCAGGCCGAGTAGCCGGCCGCGAACAGTTACTCAGGATTGGCGCCGGTCGCGCCGCTTCCGCCCAGCTCCTTCGGCGTGGTCAGCTTCACGTCGAGCACGCCGTTATCGCTGCACGAGGCGCCTTCGCGGCCGACCTGCGAGGCGGCCCTGGCGCGGCACAGGCCTTTTTCGATGTTCATGTGAACGTCCCTGTTTTGGCTCGCAGGAGATTGTGGCAGAGGAGCGAGCGTGATAGCGCTGCAGGACTCGGCGGTAGCAAGCACAGAGAGCACAACGCGCGCTGCCAGCCAAGCTGCATAATCATGAAGAAACAATGTCACCGTTGATTAAAGTCAACAATTCGACTTGATTGGCAGCTACAGTGACAAGGATTATGCTCGCTTGCAATGACAAAGGAGAATCATGGCAACCCCTGCAAACGCGAAGCTGGCGGTACTGGTGGATGCGGACAATGCACAGTCCTCAATTGTTCCGCAGCTTTTAGCGGAAATTTCCCGATACGGAATTGCAACCGTTAAACGCGTCTACGGCGATTGGACCACCCCGAATCTCAAAGGCTGGAAAGAAACGCTGAACGCCAACGCGCTGCAACCCATTCAGCAGTTCAGCTATACGAGCGGCAAGAATGCGACCGATTCCTGCCTGATCATCGACGCGATGGACCTGCTTCATTCAGGGCGGGTCGACGGCTTCTGCCTGGTATCGTCGGACAGCGATTTCACCCGATTGGCCACGCGCATCCGCGAATCCGGCCTCGTGGTATATGGTTTTGGCGAAGAGAAGACCCCACAACCTTTTGTCGCAGCATGCGATAAGTTCGTCTATACCGAGATCCTGCGCGTCAACGACCCGGCATCCGCGCTGCCGAAGACCGCCGAGTCCGTGGCAGCCAAGCCCATCAAGGGAGTGCTATTGAGCGCGGTCAGCGCGGCAATGCGCGACGACGGGTGGTCGCTCCTGTCCACCGTCGGCTCCTTGATCTCGAAGACCAATCCAGATTTTGACGCGCGCAACTATGGCTTCGAGAAACTGGGCGAACTCGTGCGCGCGCAGCCCTATCTGGAAACGAAGGCCGTCTCGCTGAACGAGACCACGGGTACCGCCCAGTTATTCGTACGTCGCAAGCCAGCCACCGCAGAGAGATAAGCCGGCAGACGCGGGGGCTGTCACGAAGCCAGCAACTCCCGCGCATGCTTGCGCGTCGTCTCCGTGATCTCGATCCCGCCCAGCATGCGCGCCACTTCCTCGACGCGCGCGCGGTTGTTCAGCACCTCGATGCGCGAGACGGTGCGGCCTTCGCTGGTCGTGCCCTTGGCCACCTGGAAGTGCTGGTTGGCCTGGCTCGCCACCTGCGGCAGGTGGGTCACGCACAGCACTTGCCGCTGCTGGCCCAGGCGTTTCAGGAGGCGCCCGACCACTTCGGCCACGCCGCCGCCGATGCCGCTGTCGACCTCGTCGAAGATGAGGGTCGGCGTGGTGGTCGCATGCGAGGTGATGACGGAGATCGCGAGTGAGATACGCGCCAGTTCGCCGCCCGAGGCGACTTTCGCCAGCGGACGCGGCGCCACGCCGGCGTGGCCGGCCACCAGGAATTCGACCTGCTCGAGACCGTGCGCTCCGGGCTCGGACTGGTTCAGCGACACCTCGAAACGCCCGCCGCTCATGCTCAGTTCCTGCATCGCGAGCGTGACCTGCTCGCTCAGGGCCTTCGCCGCCACTACGCGCCGCGCCGAGAGTCGGTTCGCCACCTTGCGGTAGGTGCTTTCCGCTTTTTCTTCCTGGCGTTTCAATCCCTCGATGTCGGTGGCGTCGGCCAGCTGGCGCAGTTTCGCGGCCAGGGCCGCGTGCTCCTCGGGCAGCTCTTCCGGCGTGACGCGGTACTTGCGCGCGGCGCTGTGCAGGGCGTCCATGCGGGCGTCGACTTCGCGCAGGCGGTCCGGGTCGAGCTCGACCTTGTCGATGTAGTTGTTCAGGGCGTACACCGCTTCCTGCAGCTGGATGCGCGCCGGTTCCATGCAGTCGAGCACGGCCTGCAGCTCGGCGTCGACGTCGACCAGTTTACCGAGCTTGGTGTTCAGCGACGACAGTTGCGACAGGATCGGGTGGTCCGATTCCGAGATGGCGGCCAGCGCTTCCTGCGCGCCTTCGATCAGGCTGGCGGCGTGCGACAGGCGGCTGTGCTCGTTCGAGATCTCGACCCACTCGCCCGGTTTCGGCGCCAGCTTGTCGAGTTCGCTCACCTGCCATTCCAGGCGCTCGCGCTCGATCAGCACGTTCTTGGCGTTGGTTTCGTATTCCTCGCGCTGGCGCGACAGCGCGCGCCAGGCGCGGTAGGCGACGGCCACTTCCTGCGCCTCGGCGGCGGCCTGCGGATCGCGCACGGCGATCTGGTTATCGAGCAGGGCGCGCTGGGCGTCGGCCTTCAAGAGGCTCTGGTGCGCATGCTGGCCATGGATGTCGACCAGCATTTCGCCCAGCTCGCGCAGCTGGCCGGCGGTGGCGGCGATGCCGTTGATGTAGGCTTTCGAGCGGCCGGCGTTGTCGATCACGCGGCGCAGCAGCGCCCCGCCCTCATCCAGGGCGAACTCGTGCTGCTCGAGCCAGGATGCGGCCTGCTCGGTCACCGCGAAATCGGCCGTGATGTCGGCCTTGGCCGCGCCTTCGCGCACCATGCTTGCCTCGCCGCGCCCGCCCAGGGCCAGCTGCAGCGCATCGATCAGGATCGATTTACCCGCCCCGGTCTCGCCGGTGAAGACCGAAAAGCCGTTGGCGAATTCGAGTTCGATGGCGTCGACGATGACGAAGTCGCGGATGGTCAGTGTGCGCAGCATGAAGAAACAGGTCTCCTGTCGGTTCTTTATTTGAGTTTGCCGTCGTAGGACGGGTATTCGTGCCAGTGCAGCTTTTCGCGCAGGGTGTGGTAATAGCTCCAGCCTTCCGGGTGCAGGAAGGTGATGGTGTTGGGCGAGCGCGAGATGACGATCTCGTCGCCGTGCTGCAGGCTGGCGAAGGTCTGCATGTCGAAGTTCACGGAGATGTCGCGGCCCGAGACGATTTCGACCACGATCTCGCTGGTGTCGGGCACGGCGATCGGCCGGTTCGACAGCGCGTGCGGCGCGATCGGCACCAGCACGATGCCCTGCAGGCTCGGGTGCAGCAGCGGGCCGCCGGCCGACAGCGCATAGGCCGTGGAGCCGGTCGGCGTCGAGACGATCAGGCCGTCCGAGCGCTGGTTGTACATGAACTGGCCGTCGACGGCCACGCGCAATTCCGCCATGCCGGCGCCGCTGCCGCGCGCCACCACCACGTCGTTCACGGCCACGCCGCAATAGATCATCTCGCCGCCGCGCATGACGCGGCCTTCGAGCAGGGTGCGCTTCTCGGCCGTGGCCTTGCCCTGCAGGATTTCGGCCAGCGCCGGCAGCATGCGCTCGACCGGGATGTCGGTGATGAAGCCGAGGCGGCCGAGGTTGATGCCGATCAGCGGGATGTCGTACTTGGCGAGCTGGCGCGCGATGCCGAGCATGGTGCCGTCGCCGCCCATGACGACCGCGAGGTCGGCCTGTTCACCGATGTCGGCCACGCTCATCGGCTCGACGCCGGGCATACCGAGATGGGCGGCCGTGTCGGCCTCGAACACGACGCGGTAGCCCGAGCCCTGCAGGAAGCCGAGGATGCGCGCGACCGGCTCTTCGATCCCGGCCGTGTTCTGCCGTACGACGAGCGCGATGATTTGTTGCGGGGCGGGCGTAGAGGGCATAGGTTTCTCGGCATCGATAGGAAAACACGCTGCGAGATTAACCGATAATCCCAGCGCCTGCTACCCGGCCGCACATCGAATACTGTACAAAATCACAGTATAGATGCGCAGGGGCCGGAAGAGCAAGATCAGCCGGCCAGAGCCAGGGCCGTCGCCAGCGCGATGGCGGTCGCGATGCTCAGCATGTGCAGGTTCATCAGCACGATCCAGCGCAGCGCGGTCACGGTGCGGCTACCCCCGTAGACCCGGCGCATGGCGGTCGGCAGGTAGAACACCAGCCACAGGAACATTGCCGGCCCGACGAAGGGGATGAAGTCGGGCGTCACCAGCATCACGCTGAGCATCAGGAAGGCAAAGGCATTGCTGTGCAGGGCGAACAGCACGTGCTCGCCGTAGCGCCGCCCCGAACCCAGGTAGAGCACCTTCAGGAAGAACGCGAACAGCGGCATCAGCGCGAAGATCGCGTACGGGGCGTTGGCGAAGAAGGCGCGGCGCAGGGCCGTGGCCTGGACCTCGCCGGGCTGCTCGCGGAAGTGCGCATACTTCTCGCCGAGCGTGGGGTGGAGGGCAGCGAGCTTTTCGCGCAGCGAGAAATTCAGATCGACGTCGCCATCCTGGCCGCGCGCTTCCGCCGGCTGCCGCTTGCCGGCAATGGATGCATCGCCGGCCGCCGCCGGCGCCTCCTCGCGCGCTTCGGGCGCAGGCATCGCGCCGTCGTTTCCGCCCGCGTTCGCAGCCGGCTGCGCGGCGGCGATGGCCGGCTTGTCGGGTTCGCCGAGGTTCGCGACCGTCATTCCGCTCAGCTTGAAAATCGCAAAGAAGATGATGCTGAAGCTCAGGTAGAGCCGCAGCGGCTCGACGTAGCGCACGCGGCGGCCCTGGATGTATTCGACCGTCAGCTTGCCCGGCTTGAACAGCAGCAGCGCCATCGATTTCCACAGCTTGCCTTCAAGCGCGACGTAATGGGCGATGAACTCGTGCAGGAATTCGCGTGCGCTCGGCACGTGCAGGTGGGCCGGCTGTCCGCAGCCCTGACAAAACTTGCCGCCGAGTTGGGTAGCGCAATTCGGGCAATGGGCGGCGGCTTGATGCAATTGGACTTCGCTTTTCACGCTGACTTTCCGGCAAGAATATAAAAAGCATCATGTTATCGATTTAATTGCAAAAAAGCATCATCCAATTGCGCGACTGCCACAGGCTCGACGCGTTAGGATTCCTGCAAGAGACTGCAGAAGGAGAATGCAATGGTTACCGAAACCAAAGATCGCTTCGTCAACACCGATGCGAAGATCGAGAACGACGGCGTCAAGCGCGAGCCGCACGAGCGCGACGAGTCGCCCGACGGCCAGGACCTTGAACCGCGCGGCGTCATCAAGCAGGCGGCCGAAGACCTGGCCCAGGGCCTGGTCGACACCGACGCCCGCGCCACCCCCGGCGTGAGCGAAGCCGTCGAACCTGCCCCTGGCGCCACCGGCCAGGCCAATCCACAACCCGACCGCCATCGCTCGATGCGCGATCACGACTCAAGCGAGCCCCTGCCGGGCAAGAACCGCTGAAAGGAAACCACATGACCATCAAACGCAATGGCAGCGCCGTCTGGAGCGGCGGCCTGAAGGACGGCAAGGGCGCGGTCTCGACCGGCAGCGGCGTGCTGAAGGATTCGCAGTACGGCTTCAACACCCGCTTCGAGGACGGCCCCGGCACCAACCCCGAGGAACTGATCGGCGCCGCGCATGCAGGCTGCTTCACGATGGCGCTGTCGGGCCAGCTCGGCCAGGCCGGCATGACGGCCCAGGAACTGCGCACCACCGCCACCGTCTCGATGGAGAAGGTCGAAGGCGGCTTCGCCATCACCGCCGTCCACCTCGACCTGGTCGCCAAGATCCCCGGCGCCAGCCAGGAAGCCTTCGACAAGGCGGCGAATACGGCCAAGGAAAACTGCCCGGTGTCGAAGCTGCTGAACGCGAAGATCACCCTGAGCTCGCGCCTGGAAAGCTGAGCCGCAGCAGGCGGGGCGAGCGGCGCGTGATCCGGTCCACCGGACTGGCTCAGGCGCCGCATTCAACTTCCGCTCGCCCTGCCGGACAAGCCAGTCCCCCACACAGCCGTCTCCGGCAAGCTTCGCCTCAAACGCATAAAATTGTCCCTTTCTGAACCATCAAGAAAGACAAGACCATGCGCTTCCTCCACACCATGCTCCGCGTCGGCGACCTGCAGCGCTCGATCGACTTCTACACCAAGATCCTCGGCATGCAACTGCTGCGCACCAGCGACAACCCCGAGTACAAGTACAAGCTGGCCTTCCTCGGCTACGGCAGCAACCCGGACCACGCCGAACTCGAGCTGACCTACAACTACGGCGTCGACAGCTACGACATGGGCACCGCCTACGGCCACATCGCGATCTCGGCCGAAGACATCTACGCCACCTGCGACGCCGTGCGCGCGGCCGGCGGCAACATCACCCGCGAACCGGGCCCGGTCAAGGGCGGCAGCACCGTGATCGCCTTCGTTACCGACCCGGATGGCTACAAGATCGAGTTCATCCAGCGCAAGGACAACGAAGGCGGCGGCGGCCTGAGTGCGTAAGAGCGATTGAAACTGGCGCCGCCAATTTGATTTAACTATAAGAAATCCACTTAACAGCAAAATTCTGCAAAGGGCCGAGTTCCATCAGGAGCTCGGCCTTTTTTTGCGATAGCTTGCATAAAGGCATTTCAGCAACCCTTAATTCATGAGTCAAGGAAATTGATTAATAGAACAACTGCAGCCATCGACCTCAGAAGCTTAATGGTCGTCAAAAATTCTCTAATCAACTTGCTTTATTATCCCCATCGCTACATTCATGAAATCTCAAATGAACCGCCTAGTATATGGACCCTAGCGGATGAAGGAATATATTTCTTGCTGCCTCATTTACACACCTTGAAAAACCGAACTTTAAGGGATATAAAATGAAAGAAATAGGAAAAGTTGCCCGTTTACCCATCATTGCATCGCTGATGGCGCTACTTCTTCCAGCCACCAATGCTAGTGCATTGGGCATTGTCAGTCGTTCATGTTTGGCCGCTGGAGCACAGGAAAGTATCACTGTCGACTGGTCGTTTAAAAGTTCAATGTTGTGGACTGCCTCGGAACATTACCGGAATGGAGCCTTCCTTCACACCATCAATACGACACGCAATGGCACCACGAGCGGCTGGGAAAACACTTGGCGCTCCTATGCTGGCCACCTCGGTTCGGAGTTTTGGTACGGCAGGGTCGTCGGATACCATTGGAAAAGCGACGGGGGGTTCATCCGTTTTTTAGGAAATAGTACAGCTGTAGATTGCAACTTGGCCAATTGGGGCCGCTAATTTTGACACCAGAATTACGAGGTCACCATGAAAATATATCTAGCCGTTGGTCTGCTAATTGCCTTCGCTACGCATCCAGCTTTCGCCAACAATTCCAACGAAAAATTACCGCAAAGCAGTCCAGTGCCTGGTGTTCAAATTGGAAAAGTTACCGTTACCAGCATTCATAAATTAACCCCAACCGTAAAAAAAATGGTTGAGGAGGATTTAGCCGAACAGCCGTTCGGCACCAACCGCAAACTTGGGGAAATATCTGACGACGCTATTATCTACAGAAAAAATTATCACACTCAACTTAAGTCGCTGCGCGACGTAGAGAACAACTTGACATTCAAGCTGGCGGATATATCTCGTGGAGAACTCGGAAAATATACGCTTGAAGGTGTTGTTCCGGAAGGTCCATCACAGAAGGGCCCTTGGAGCAGTGTCACACGAATTTTTAAACGTGATGATAATGTCGCGGTAATGTTGCATGAGTGGAATTATGTCGGCGATGGCGGCGGTGTCATGATTATCAAAGAATTGATGAACACGAAAGTAAATAATGCCCCGGCGCGTTTTTCCGTCAAGAGATCGCCCGCTGGATGGTTGTCCTCTGAACTGATGTGGGTCACCAATAAGAGTATGTACACGCTGACGGTACTGGATGACGTACCCGACGGCAGCAAGGCAAAATACAATGTCAAATGGCTGACCAGCTTAGCGGCAGGTATCAGGGAACACTCGAAACAGTGAGACAGCCGGACTGAATGCCGCCCCAATAGCATGCACGCAAATTATTGTGACTATACTGGAAAGTGCGCTGCCTGCTCTACATACGGGCAGCGTATGCAAGAACATGCATGCGCTGCCGGCCAACAAACTCTCCTTCCGCAAGCAAAAACCCAATTTCGCCAGTAAAATTGAGAGGTCTGCTAAGCAGGCAATCAATACGTCTTCGGGGCGGGGTGGAATTCCCCACCGGCGGTAAAACCTCCCGAGGTCAAGCCCGCGAGCGCCTGCTGTGTTTAGCAGGGTCAGCAGATCTGGTGCGAATCCAGGGCCGACGGTCATAGTCCGGATGAAAGAAGATGTGCGCTGCAATGCGTTTGCTTCCGCTCGCCCGTACGGCCTGCAGGCATTCGCGTCCATTCGCTTGCCCTGATGCGTTTTTCGCCAACTTCACGCGAGGAGCGTTTCACATGTTAGTCAACACTTACTCCCTTCACAGCACCGACCTGGACGGCCGTATCGAAGCAGCACTGGCCGCGACCAAGGCCGGCGTCCCCGTCATCCTGCTCGACGATTTCGACCGCGAAAACGAGGCCGACCTGATCGTCGCCGCCGACAAGCTCACGGTCGAAACGATGGCCCTGATGATCCGCGAGTGCAGCGGCATCGTCTGCCTCTGCCTGTCCGCCGATAAGGTGCGCGCGCTCGAGCTGCCGCCGATGGCGATCGAGAACGGCAGCCGCTACGGCACCCCGTTCACGGTCTCGATCGAGGCGCGCCACGGCGTCACCACCGGCGTCTCGGCCGCCGACCGGGTGACCACGATCCGTACCGCGATCGCGGCCGATGCCAGACCGGAAGACCTGGTGCGTCCGGGCCACGTGTTCCCGCTGCGCGCCACCCCGGGCGGCGTGCTGGCCCGCGCCGGCCACACCGAAGGCTCGGTCGACCTGGCGACCATGGCCGGCCTGCAGCCGGCCGCGGTGCTGTGCGAACTGATGAATCCGGACGGCACCATGATGCGCGGCGAAGACATCGAACGCTTCGCCGAGGAACGCGGTTTTCCCATCCTGACCATCGCCGAGATGATCGCATGGCGCAAGGCGCGCGAAGGCAAATAAGCGCGGAACTATAAAGGACGGCGCTACGGCGCTAATGCCGTTCAGTTAAGCTGGAAATAGCTTGGTTCGGGCAGGCATCGTAGGGCGGGCACTCCGTGCCCACGCGTTACGTGCGCCTCCTTCGTCTGCCGCCAGGAACTTCTCGCCCGCTAAGGTCAATCCTGGCCCGCTTCCATTGCACACGTTGCGGGCGAAATGTCGCCGCATGTGACTGACGGCCACGTGCATAACGCGTGGGCACGGGGTGCCCACCCTACGACTACGGCTTAACTGAACGGCATCAGCGCTACGGCGCCGTCTTTTATACTTCATTCTTTCATTCTGGAACTAAATTTCCTTATTGCAGCAACTCAAGCCAGTGCTTTGACCCCGCTTAAGCAAACCGCTCTTTTACTGAACACTCAGGCAAGCTGATCCTAGACTGGAAGTGAACTCGTCTATGGAGGCAGCCATGTTCACATCCCTTCCAGTCACAGTCCACCCGGGCCGACGCGCGGCGCTGGCGGCATCGCTTGCACTCGCGTCCCTGCTGACCGCTTGCGGCGGCGGCGGCGGCAACGGCCCCGACCGCCAGCCGGCGCCGCCTGTGGTTTCGCCACCCCCTCCGCCGCCCCCGGTGGCACGCGGCCCGCTCTACGACTTCACGCCGATCGGCCTGCCAGGCATGAGTCTGGGCGCCGTCGTGCGCCAGGGTATCGCCAATGGCGGCCTGGTGGCGGGCACCGCCTGGGTCGGGAGCGAGGCCAGGGCCTTCCTGTTCGACGGCAAGAAGAGCATCGACCTCGGCACCCTCGGCGGCGGCAGCGCCCGCGCCTTCTCGATCAACCGCTGTGGCCAGGTCGCCGGCTGGGCCAGCACGGCGACCGGTCAGCCGCATGCCTTCCACTACAGCAGCGGCACCATGCGCGACCTCGGCACGCTCGGCGGCGCCGACTCCTACGGCAACGCGATCAGCACTTGCGGCAAGGTGGCCGGCTGGGCCGGCAGCACCGGCGGTCCGTGGCATGCCTTCTATCATGACGGCAGGACCATGCGCGACCTCGGCACCTTCGGTGGCACGACCTCGGCCGCGGAAGCACTCAACTCGGTGGGGCAGGTCGTCGGCTACGCCTTCTATCCGGACAACACCACGTATCACGCCTTCCTGTACGACGCGCGCACCGGCGCGCCGCTCCTGGACATCGGCCCGCCGGACCGGGACTCGCGGGCGGTCGACATCAACGAAGCCGGCCAGGTCGCCATCTTGTCGCGCGACGCGACCAGCTTGCGCGCCTACCGCTATGGCGGCGGCACCTTGCTCGATCTCGGCCTGCCGCCCGGCGCCCGGCATACGGAAGCGACTGCGATCAATGCCGCCGGCCACGTGGTCGGCTCGGTCGGCTACCCCGACGGCCGCACGGTCGCCTTCCTGCACGACGGCACCACCCTGCACGAACTCGGCACCCTGGGTGGCGGCCGCGACTCGCGTGCGGTCGCGGTCAATGCCTCCGGACTGGTGGTGGGCTCGTCGTTCGACCCGAACCTCGTTGCCGAGCGAGCGATCGCCTGGGCCAGCAGCTATGGCCTGGTCGACCTGAACGAGCGGGTCAAGGACCTGCCCCAGGATGTCGCGCTGGTTGCGGCGCTGGCCGTGGCCGACGACGGTGCGATCGTCGTGCGTACCAACAGCCAGGGGCTGGGGCTGCTGCGGCCGCGCAAGTGAATGTAGGGTGGGCACTCCGTGCCCACCCTACGACTACGGCTAACTGAACGGCATCCGCCACGGCGCCGTTTTTCATATTGCCGGGACGACCTGCTCCGAAACGACCTGCTTACTTCTGCAGCAGGTTGTTCACCGGCACCAGGTCCGCCTCGCGCAGCGAGCCCGAGGCCGCCTTCAGGCGCAGGCCGTTCAGGATCGTGTTGTAGCGCGCACGGGCCAGGTCGGTGCGGGTCGAGTACAGCTGGCGCTGGGCGTTCAGCACGTCGATGTTGATGCGCACGCCAACCTGGTAGCCCAGCTTGTTCGATTCGAGCGCCGACTGGCTCGACACTTCGGCCGCTTCCAGGGCCTTGACCTGGGCCAGGCCGCTGTTCACGCCGAGGAAGGCCTGGCGCGCCTGCAGGGCGGCATTGCGGCGGGTCGCTTCGAGGTCGTTGCGGGCGCGGTCTTCCAGCGCGATCGCTTCGCGCACGCGGCTGGTCACGGCGAAGCCGCTGAAGATCGGCACCGACCACTGCACACCGATGGAATTGCTGCGCCCGTCGCCCGAGCTGGCGGTGCGTCCGCTGACGTCGCTGCGGCCGGTGCTGGCAACCAGGTCCAGGGTCGGCAGGTGGCCGGCGCGGTTCTTCGAGATGTCGCGCTTGGCCGACTCCAGGGACAGCTGCTGCACGGTCACGCCATAGTTCTGGGTTTCGGCCGACGTCACCCACGGGTCGACGCTGGCCGGCTGCGGCGGCGCCAGCGAGATGCCCGACTGCAGCGGAGCGAGGGTGCCCGGCTCGGTGCCGATGATCGCCTGCAGCGCGCTGCGCTTGTTTTCCAGGTCGTTGACAGCGGCGAACTCCTGCGCCACCACCAGGTCGTAGGCGGCCTGCGCTTCGTGCGTGTCCGTGATGGTCTGGGTACCGACCTCGAAGTTGCGCTTGGCCGAGGCCAGCTGTTCGGTCACGGCGCTCTTCTGGGCGCGGGTCGATTCCAGCGTGTCCTGGGCCGCCAGCACGTCGAAATAGGCCTGGGCCACGCGCGTGATCAGGTCCTGCTGGGCCTGGGCGAACTGGGCTTCGGCGATCGCCTGGGCCAGCTTGCTCTGCTCATAGGTCTGCCAGCGGTCCCAGCGGAACAGCGGCTGGGTCAGCGACAGGCCGTACTCATTGGTGCGCAGCGCCGGGCCGTTGCCGGCGATGGCGCCGGTCTGGCCTGCGTTGAATGGGGTGAAGTCGCTGTCGCTCCTGGAATAGGACCCCGACAGGCCGACGGTCGGCAGCAAACCCGCACGCCCCTGCGTCACCCGTTCACGGCCGGCGGCGAGCGATGCGCGCGCGCTGGCGTAAGTGGCGTCGTTGGCCAGTGCCTGCTGGTACACCTGGATCAGGTCGATCGCGCTCGCGTCGAAGGACACGAAAGCGCTGGCCAGCAGCATGGCGATGAGGGGTTTCTGCATTGCGGTCTCCGTCGGAGTCATCAAAAGTTAGGAAAACAGGTCAATACTTCGGCATCGCCGGATCGACCTGCATGGCCCAGGCGTGTATTCCGCCCGTCAAATTCGTTACGTTCTCGAACCCGTTGCGTTCGAGGAAAGCGGCGACCTGCATGCTGCGCGCACCGTGGTGGCAGATGCAGACGATCTCCTGGTCGTCGCCGAGCTCGCCGGCGCGGATCGGGATCAGGTGCATCGGGATCTGGGTCGAGCCTGCGATGTGGCAGGTCTCGAATTCCCAGTTCTCGCGCACGTCGAGCAGCAGCGGGCGCGGGCGCGCCGGGTCGGCCAGCCAGGCGGCCAACTCGGGAGCGGTAATGTGTTGCATCGCGCGTCCGATCAGAAGACGAAGTGCGACTTGGCCGGCGCGCCTGCCAGCGGCTTGGCGTTGGTCTCGAACAGCTTGACCGTATCAATGCCGTTTTCCGAGACACGGGTCACGATCTCGCAGGTCATCGCCGGCGACTGACCGACGATGGCGGCGATGCGCCCGCCCACCTTCACCTGCTGGAGAAAGGCTTCCGGCAGGCTGTCCAGGCCGCCCGAGATGACGATCACGTCGTAAGGTGCGCCCTGCTGCCAGCCTGCTGCGCCATTGCCCTCGACCACGGTGACGTTGTCGATGCCGGCCTTCCTGAGGTTCTGCTCGGCCAGCGCCTTGAGTTCCGGCGAGATCTCGACCGTGGTCACGTGCTGGGCCTTGTGCGCCATCAGCGCCGCCATGTAGCCCGAGCCGGCGCCGATTTCCAGCACCTTCTCATGCTTCTTGAGGTTCAGTTCCTGCAGAATGCGCGCTTCGACTTTCGGATTGAACATCGTTTCGCCGCCCGGCAGCGGGATCTCGACATCGGCGAATGCCAGGTTCTGGTAGGCCTCCGGCACGAACTGTTCGCGCTTGACCACGTGCAACAGGTCGAGAACATCCTGGTCCAGCACGTTCCAGGGGCGGATCTGCTGTTCAATCATGTTGAAGCGGGCTTGTTCGATATTCATCTTAATACTCGGTGGAAAAAGAAATAATCTGATATTTTATCGTTGAACTGCCTCAGGACGCACATCTTATCGGGATGGCATCGAGATCGCGTGAAATTGCGACAGTCTGCAGTTTGGAGGGAATGAACGCCTGAAAAAGGCGTCCTGAAGAGGTCGGCCATTCACGGCCGCTCACGCCGCCGTTCACACGCCGCTGACGGCGGCGGCCGCAGGCAGCAGGCCGTGCAGCGCCATGTCGAGGAAGGTGTCGAGGAAGGCTTTCGGCTCGAGGGCGCCGCGCTCGCAGGGCCCGACCGAATGCTTCCAGGTGACGAGCATGAGCATTGGCGCGATCAGGACCTGGGTCATCTGGGTGACGTCGATGGTGCGGAACTCGCCGCGCGCGATGCCGCGCTCGAGCATGCTGGAAATCATGCGCGTGCCACGGTTGATCACTTCTTCCTGGTAAAACTTGGCCAGCTCGGGGAAATTGTTCGCCTCGGCGGTAACGAGCTTGGCGATGCCCGACACCTTGGTGCCACCGACCCGTTCCCACCAGGCCAGCAGGACGTTGCGCAGCAGCTCGGCGCTGTGGCCGTCGAACTCGGCGACCGAGGACTCGGCCTCGCCGATTACCGGCACGATACTGGTGCGCACCACGGCCTTGAACAGTTCCTCCTTGTTTTCGAAGTAGAGGTACAGCGTCCCCTTCGAGACGCCCGCGCGGCGCGCGACGTCTTCCAGCCGGGTAGCGGCAAACCCCCGTTCGACGAACAGGTCGATGGCTGCCGCCAGCAGCTCCTGCGGACGAGCATCCTTGCGGCGCTCCCAGCGCGGCTTGGTGTCAAATGGGCATTCCATGCTTCTGTCCGACAACTTTCAAAGAGTCATCGAATATAGACCCCGGTCCGAGGGCAGTCAAGCACACACGCGCCCGCCGCCACAAGGAACCAGCCCCGTGTTTACCGTCATTACGCGCCGCTGCAACACTGGCAACATAGCCGTGAAGCTAGCTTGCCTTGCCGTTACCGCAACCGTAGATCCGCCCTTCGCTACAGGGCTGATAAAGAGAACCCTCGCGGTGCTGCGCCGGCTGGTCGGTCTGCTGGCGCGGCACCTGGAAGACCGAGAGCACGTCCGCCACACCCGGCAATAATTTGCCCACCGCCACGTCGAGGCTGGCGATGGCGCCGACCTTCAGGTTGCGGGTCGGCCTGGTTGCCGCCTGCAGGATGGCGGCAGCCACCTGGTGCGGGTCGAGCTGCGGCCCGGGCAGCTTCGGTTCGCGCCGCAGGTAGTTGCGTGCGTGCTGGGGCAAGGGCGTGTCGACGGCGGTCGGCTCGATCAGGGTGATCGACACCGGCGCGCCGTCGACCTGTTCGATCTCGATGCGCAGCGCGTCGGTAAAGCCCTTTACCGCATGCTTGCTGGCCGAATACATGCCCTGCAGCGGGATCGCCACCTCGGACGCCTCGCTGCCGACGTTGATCAGGGCGCCGCCCGTCATGCGCAGGTGCGGCAGCGCCGTCAATGAACCGTTGACCATGCCCCAGAAATTGATGTCGAACAGGCGCCGGCTGTCGGCCTCGCTGACTTCGTCGAGCCGGCCGTAGATGGTGCAGCCGGCGTCGTTGACCCAGGTATCGATGCGCCCGAAGCGCGCGATCGCCTGCGCGGCCACGTTCTCGACCTGGGCCCGGTCCGAGACGTCGGCCACCACGTGCATGGCCTCATGACCGCTGGCGCGCAAGCCGCCGACGATGGCTTCCAGCACATCGCCGCTGCGCGCAACCAGCACCAATTTTGCGCCGCGCCGCGCCGCGTCCTGGGCGGTGGCCAGGCCGATGCCGCTCGAGGCCCCGGTGATGACCATGACTTGCTGGTCGAGTGGTTTGAGCGAACTTGCCATGCACTGCGCTCCCTGGTTGGCGTAATCTGTTGTGTCCACGATAGCAGGAATGCCAACTGTGCAGCGCCCGCGAGCAGACGCCATTGCCGGCCGCCGTCAGGCGGGTATACTGGCTGCCCCGGCCGTGTTGATTACCGGCCCGCCCTCCCCAGGAACACGATGAACTGCCGCGACCATTGCGGTGCCTGCTGCACCGCGCCCTCGATCACCAGTCCGATTCCTGGCATGCCCAACGGCAAGCCGGCGGGCATGCGCTGCGTGCAGCTTGCCGACGACAACCGCTGCCGCATTTTCGGGCATCCGGACCGGCCGGCCTTCTGCGCCGGCCTGCAGCCGTCGCTGGAAATGTGCGGGAGCAGCCGCGAAGAGGCGATCCGCTGGCTGGACGAACTGGAGCGGGCCACCGCGCCGTAAGCAACAAGGCCTATTCGTCCTCGTCGTCCGCTTCGGCCTGGCCCGGCGCCAGCAAGCTCACCTTTTTCTTCTTCTTGACAGTGGTAGAAATTTCCTGGCCAGGCTTGGTGGCCGGCGGCGGCGCCACGGGGATCGGGAAGCCGAGGAAGACCATGATGAAAAAGACCGGCAGCAGCAGGTAGAAGAGCGGACGCTTCCAGTTGAGCTTTTGTTTCATCATTGCCAATAGATGAGCTTTGGCGACGATGATTCAAGAGGCGGCGCGTAAATATCCTGTGCGGGTAAAAGCGCTAGCCGCCCAAGAACGCCTCAGTGCGCGGCGGCCTGGCGCCCTGCCTGCTGCACGTAAGAGAACAGCGCACCGAGCGTCATGCGCTCGTCCCAGATGTCTTCGAGCACGACGCCGAACCTGGTGCGCAGATCGTCGGCAAGGGTTTCGAATTCCATGGCATCGGCCAGCCACTTCGACGGATACAGGGCACGATAAATGCTGAGCAATTGATCGTCGGGACGGAGTTTGAACATGTCAGTCTCGCGGAAGGCAAAGGCCGACATGAACACGGAAAGGAATTCGCGGATCTGCTTCTTCGAAGCACTGGGGAAGGTGCGGCGCCACTGGCGGCCCTGGCAGCTGCGCGTGCGGAAGAGGTTGGGCAATTGTCCTGATGTCAGCACTGCCCAGCCAATAGCCAGCAGGGCGAGGATCACAAGGATGCTCATGGGTAGACGACAGCGTTACTCATGCAAACCAGTCTAGCACGTTGCATGCGCCGTGGGGCACAACGCGACCATATCGTGCGCGCCTTGCCGTTCGTACAAATTTACGTAACAGAACTGCAATATGCGGCGCATAAAATTTCCTCGCCGTTGTGGCTGACTCAACGGTATTCGCCCTGCTCGTGGTAAGCTTCGCCCCCTACGGCATGCCCGCGCAGTTCCTCCGCGCCGTATTCCCCTTTAATAGATAGCAACGTTCATGGATATCCTTCTCGCCATCAAGGCGATCATCATGGGCCTGGTCGAGGGCTTCACCGAATTCCTGCCGATCTCCTCCACCGGTCACCTGATCCTTGCAGGCAGCCTGCTCAACTTTACCGGCGAGAAAGTCAAAGTCTTTGAAATCGCGATCCAGGCCGGCGCCATGCTGGCCGTGATCTGGGAATACCGCGAGCGCATCGGACGCGTACTGGGCGGCCTGTTCACCGAACGGCGCCAGCAGAAATTCGTTGCCAACCTGGTCGTCGCCTTCCTGCCTGCGGCCCTGCTGGGCCTGATCTTCGCCAACGCCATCAAGGCCGAGCTGTTCAAGCCGGTGCCGGTAGCGCTCGCCTTCATCGTCGGCGGCCTGGTGATCCTGTGGGTCGAGCGCCGCCCCAAGGGCCTGCCGCACGCCTCGCGCATCGAGACCGTGGACGAGATGACCCTGCTCGACGCGCTGAAGGTCGGCTGCGCCCAGGCCTTTGCCCTGATCCCGGGCACCAGCCGCTCGGGCGCGACCATCATCGGCGGCATGCTGTTCGGCCTGTCGCGCAAGGCGGCGACCGAATTCTCCTTCTTCCTCGCGATCCCGACCCTGCTGTCGGCCACGGTGTATTCGGTGTACAAGGAGCGCGCGCTGCTGTCGATGGCCGACCTGCCGATGTTCGGCCTCGGCGGCCTGGCCGCCTTCGTTTCCGCCTTCCTCTGCGTGCGCTGGCTGCTGCGTTATATCAGTTCGCACGACTTCACGATCTTCGCCTGGTACCGTATCGTGTTCGGCGTGATCGTCCTCGTCACCGCACATTACGACCTGGTGCAGTGGGCGGAATAAGCCAGGAAACTCCCATGTATACCGAGATCGAAGGCCAGGATACCGAAGCGCGCGCGCTGCACGTGCTGCAGACCGTCTTCGGCTATCCCGCATTCCGCGGAAACCAGGCCGACATCGTCCAGCACGTCGCCAATGGCGGCGACGCCCTGGTCCTGATGCCGACCGGCGGCGGCAAGTCGCTGTGCTACCAGATCCCGGCGCTGCTGCGCGAGGGCGTCGGCGTGGTCGTCTCGCCGCTGATCGCGCTGATGCAGGACCAGGTCGACGCGCTGGAAGAAGTCGGCGTGCGTGCCGCTTTCCTGAACTCGACCCAGACCTTCGAAGAGACGCTGCGCATCGAGCGCCTGGTGCGCACCGGCGAGATCGACCTGGTCTACGTCGCGCCCGAGCGCCTGATGACCCAGCGCTGCCTCGACCTGTTCGAGTCCTCGCGCATCTCGCTGTTCGCGATCGACGAAGCGCACTGCGTGTCGCAATGGGGCCATGATTTCCGCCCCGAGTACATCCGCCTGTCGATCCTGCACGAGCGTTTCCCGGACGTGCCGCGCATCGCGCTGACCGCGACGGCCGACCAGCAGACCCGCGCCGAGATCGCCCAGCGCCTGCAGCTGGAAGAAGCGCGCCAGTTCGTCTCGTCCTTCGACCGCCCGAACATCCGCTATGCGATCGTCGAGAAGACCAACGGCCGCAAGCAGCTGCTCGACTTCATCACCACCGAGCACCCGGGCGACTCGGGCATCGTCTACTGCCTGTCGAGGAAAAAGGTCGAGGAGACCGCCGACTTCCTGAACGAGCACGGCATCCGCGCCCTGCCCTACCACGCCGGCATGGAACACAGCCTGCGCGCGGGGAACCAGGCGCGTTTCCTGCGCGAAGAGAACATCGTGATGGTCGCCACCATCGCTTTCGGCATGGGCATCGACAAGCCGGACGTGCGCTTCGTCTGCCACCTCGACCTGCCGAAGAGCATCGAGGGCTATTACCAGGAGACCGGCCGCGCCGGGCGCGACGGCATGCCGGCCAGCGCCTGGATGGCCTATGGCCTGCAAGACGTGGTGCTGCAGCGCCGGATGATCGACGAGTCGGAAGCCGACGAGACCTTCAAGCGCGTGCTGTCGATCAAGCTCGACGCCATGCTCGGCCTGTGCGAGACCCTGTCCTGCCGGCGCATGCGCCTGCTCGACTATTTCGGCGAGCGCTCCGGCCCCTGCGGCAACTGCGACACCTGCCTGATCCCGCCGGTGTCGTTTGACGCCACCGTGCCGGTGCAAAAGCTGCTGTCGGCGATCTACCGGGTCGACCAGCGTTTCGCCGCCGGCCACGTGATCGACGTGCTGCGCGGCGTGCAGACCGAGCGCATCAGCCAGTGGCACCACGACAGCCTGTCCGTGTTCGGCATCGGCAGCGACCGCAGCGAGCAGGAATGGCGCGCGATCGTGCGCCAGGTGATCGCCCTGGGACTGGTCGCGGTCGACCATGACGCCTTCAGCTCGCTCAAGCTCACCGAAGCGGCGCGCCCCGTGCTCAAGGGCGGCCAGAAGGTGCAGCTGCGCCAGTACCAGAAGCCGGTCAAGCCCAAGCGCAGCTTTGCTTCGTCGAAGGGCTACGAGGAGCTGGAACTGTCGAAATCCGAACAGGCGATTTTCGAGCGCCTGCGCTCCTGGCGCATGGGCGCCGCGCGCGAGCACGGCGTGCCGGCCTATGTCGTGTTCCAGGACGCGACCCTGCGCGAGATCGCCAAGACCAAGCCGACCTCGCTCGACGCGCTGCGCGGCGTGTCCGGCGTCGGCGAAAAGAAACTGGTTTCCTACGGCGAGGACATCGTCGGTATCATCAACGAGATGCTGTAGCACCCTGCCGCGGCACGATTCACCAAGAGCTTTACATCATGCAGATCGAATCCTCTACCGCCACCTCCAGCGCCCATCAGGTGCCTGCCAACGCCGCCAGTTTGCAGACCTTCGTGTTCGCGCTGTTCTTCATCTTCGGCGGCATCACCAGCCTGAACGACGTCATCATCCCCAAGCTGAAGGACCTGTTCACGCTCAGCTATGCGCAGGCGATGCTGGTGCAGTCGGCCTTCTTCGCCGCCTACTTCATCGTCTCGATTCCGGCGGCCGCCATCGTGCGCCGCATCGGCTACATGCGCACCGCCGTGGTCGGCCTCTTGACCATGACGGCGGGCTGCCTGCTGTTCATTCCGGCCTCGTCCTCGGGCGTGTTCGCCACTTTCCTGGTCGCGCTGTTCGTGCTGGCTTCCGGCATCACCATCGTGCAGGTGGTGGCCAACCCGCTCATTTCCCTGCTGGGCGCGCCGCAGACGGCGCACAGCCGCCTGACCTTCGCCCAGGCCTTCAATTCGCTGGGCACCACGGTCTTCCCCTATGTCGGCGCGATCCTGATCCTCGGTTCGCTCGCCACCGTCGACCCGGCCACGCTGTCGGGCGCCGCGCTCGACGCCTTCCGCGCCGAGGAGACGCGCGTGGTGGTGCAGACCTATATCGGCCTGGCGATCGCGCTGGTGATCGTGGCGGCGCTGGTCTGGCACAACCGCAAGAAACTGGTGGAGACGCCGGCCCCGAAGGTCAGCATGATGAAAGCCTTCGAACTGCTGCGCCAGCCGCGCTTCGCCTTCGGCGCGGCCTGCATCTTCCTCTACGTGGGCGCGGAAGTGGCGGTCGGCTCGGTGATCGTGAACTACCTGATGGAAGCGAACGTGCTGGGCCTGAACGCGGAAGACGCCGGCAAGCACGTGCCGCTGTACTGGGGCGGCGCAATGGTCGGCCGCTTCATCGGCGCGGCCCTGCTGCGCATGTTCTCGCCGGGTAAAGTGCTGGCCTGCGCGGCCGGCATGACGATCGCGCTGCTGCTGGTGTCGGCGAACAGCACCGGCCTGGTGTCGGGCTGGTCGCTGCTGGCGGTGGGCCTGTTCAACTCGATCATGTTCCCCACCATCTTCTCGCTGGCCTGCGAAGGCCTGAAGGAGCGCGCGGCGGAAGGTTCCGGCCTGATCTGCGTGGCGATCGTCGGCGGCGCGATCGTGCCCCTGATTACCGGGCACGCGGCCGATGCGATGGGCCTCAAGATGGCGCTGATCGTGCCGGCCATCTGCTATGCCATCATCCTGTGCTTCGGGGTGTTTGCGCGGCGCCCGCGGGCCAGGTAACGTCTCCGGTAGGGTGGGCACTCCGTGCCCACGCGGAAATCGGCGTCATGTTGCCCCGATTCCTGACAGGCCATTCGAAAAAAACAAACGCCTCCAAACGATCATTTGGAGGCGTTTCCTTTTGCGTGCGGCCGGTCACAACAGGCCCACACCTGGCATCGTTCCGCGTGGGCACCGAGTGCCCACCCTACGAAAAGCCGGTGTCGGTTATTTTTTCGTAAATACCAGGTCCCAGACCCCATGGCCGAGTTTTAGGCCACGGTTCTCGAACTTGGTCAGCGGCCGATAAGCCGGCTGCGGCGCATAGCCCTCGGCGGTATTCGCGAGCATCTCTTCCGCGCCCAGCACTTCCAGCATCTGCACCGCGTAGTCTTCCCAATCGGTCGCGAGGTGGATATAGCCGCCCGTCTCCAGCTTCTGGCACAGCAGCTTCACGAACGGCGCCTGGATCAGGCGGCGCTTGTTGTGGCGCGCCTTGTGCCAGGGATCGGGGAAGAACACATGCACGCCGGCCAGCGAGCCGTCCGGGATCATGTGGTTCAGCACTTCGAAGACGTCATGCTGGACCAGGCGCAAATTCTGGATCTCCTGCTCGCCGATCTGCTTGAGCAGGCTACCCACGCCCGGCGTGTGCACTTCGACGCCGATGAAATCCTTCTCGGGCATCAGGCGCGCGATGTGGGCCGTGGTGTCGCCCATGCCGAAGCCGATCTCGAGGATGACCGGCGCCTTGCGCCCAAAAGCGGCCTCGTAGTCGAGCATCTCCTTCTTGTACTCGATCAGGAACTTGGGGCCCAGTTCCTCGAGCGCGCGTGCCTGGCCGGTCGACAGCCTGCCGGCGCGCGTGACGAAACTGCGGATGCGGTGTTCGGTAGGGTCGTACAGCATCGGACGGGCCGGGCCGTTGCTTGGCTTTTCTTCGGACATGGGAATCGGGTAATGAGGAAAGAACGGCCGCCATTATAGCTCACCGCCCCGCCGTCATTACCGCGGCAATCTGGCCATGGCATGGCAGAAACGCTGTTGCTACGCCGAATTAATGTGTGATCAGAAAGGCAATCTACGCGATAATAAATCTCCTGACTCTCACTTTCCAAATATCGCCGAGGCCCACCGATGCATGCGACCAAACACCCGATTGCGATCGAAGACAATGTCGCCACTTTCCAGCTCACCTCCTACCACTACGGCCAGCCCGGCAGCGGAAAAAAGGTCTATATCCAGGCCTCGCTGCATGCCGACGAGGTGCCGGCCATGCTGGTCGCCCACTTCCTGCGCCAGGAACTGGACCGCCTCGACGCCGAGGGGAAAATCCGGGGCGAGATCATCCTGGTGCCGGCGGCCAATCCGATCGGCCTGTCCCAGACCATCCACGGCACGCCTTTCGGCCGCTACGACCTGTCGACCGGGGTGAATTTCAACCGCGCGTATAAACACGTGGCCGAGGACCTGAAGGAATCGCTGGCAGGCAAGCTCGGCCAGGACGCCGAGGCGAACGTCGCCCTGATCCGCGAACATGCACGCCGCTCGCTCGAGCAGTGGTCGCCGCCCACCGCCGGCGGCCTGCTGAAGAAGACCCTGCTGTCGATGGCGATCGACGCCGACATCATGCTCGACCTGCATTGCGACAACGAGTCGGTGCTGCACATGTATGCGGGCGAACCGCTGGCCGAGGCGGTGCAGCCGCTGGCCGCGCTGATGGACGCCCACGTGCTGCTGCTGGCGCGCGAGTCCGGCGGCGAACCGTTCGACGAGGCCTGCAGCCGCCTGTGGTGGGACCTGGCCGAGCACTTCGGCCCGCAGGTCGCGATCCCGCCGGCCTGCGTCGCCGTCACCGTCGAGCTGCGCGGCGAGAACGACGTGCGCTACGAACTGGCCCAGCCCGACGCCCAGGCGCTGCTGCAATACCTGGCGCGCGCCGGCGTGGTCGACATTCCGGTCGAGCCGCTGCCCGCGGCGCGCTGCAAGCCGACGCCGCTCGACGCGGTCGAGCCCCTGGCCGCGCCCCACTCGGGCGTGCTGGTGTTCCTGAAAAAGCTGGGCGACCGGGTCGAGGCCGAGGAAACGGTGGCCGAGATCGTCAATCCGGTGACGGGCCAGGTGACGCCTGTCAAGCCCAAGCGCCCCGGCATCTTCTTCGCCAGCACGGCCCACCGCCACCTGCTGCGCGGCATGCACGTCTGCAAGATCGCCGGCGAGACCGGTTACCGCAAGGGTAACCTGCTGAGCCAGTAAAACGGCTCACGCAGGCGCGGCCCTTGTGTCGCGCAAGCCCAGGCGCGAAACGATGCCTGCCGCCAGCGCCAGCACCCCGGCCAGCGGCAGCACCCAGGCCTGGGCCACGCCCAGCTCCATGAGCGTGGCGCCGCTGATCGCGCACCACAGCAGCGGCAACGGCCACAGGAACCAGGACGCGCGCCAGAGCAGCAGCATGCCCAGCGTGGCCGCCACCGTCGGGTCCGGCGCGATGCCGAATACTTCGGCCTGGCTCCAGCCGTGCTCCTCGAACAGGGCGAACAGCGGATACAGCAGCAGCGACAGCAGCACGAGCGCGAATGCGAGCGCGCCCAGCAGACTGCGGTAGGACACAATGGACGGCGCCCGGTGCCGGCTGGCGAGCCAGGCCAGCAGTACGGCCTGCAGCGCGAAGCCGATCGCGAAATACGGCGCCGCCAGGTTGATGTCCGCATAGCGCCGGGCGTGGTAGGCCCAGGCCACCCACAGCCAGCTTGCGGCCAGCAGCGCCGCCGCCAGCCGGCCCACCTTGCCCGCACCGCGCACGATGCAGCCGACCAGCACCAGCCCCGCCGCGGCAGCCAGGATGTGGGCCGGCCAGAGGGCTTCGTTGAGCAGGGCGAACTGGCGAAAATAGGTCCGCGCCGAGAACATCAGCAGGTCGGACAGGGTGTAGGTCCACCATTCGCTCATGTCAGCCACTCAGGTCAGCTTTTGGACTTCCGCCACGATGCGCCTGCGCAGGGCCGCGTCGGGCAAGGGTCCGCGCGCGGCCAGCATGTTCTCGCGCGCGTGCGCCGGCTTCGAGGTGGCGGGAATCGCGCAGGTGACATCCGGATGCGACACGATGAATTTCAACAGCACCTGGGCCCAGCTGCTGCACCCGATGTCACGCGCCCATCCCGGCAGCGCTTTGCCGGCCAGCGCCTGGGTCAATTCTCCCTGGCGGAAGGGCCGGTTGACGATGACGCCGATGCGGCGCTCGCGCGCCAGCGGCAGGATGCGGTTCTCCACCTCGCGGTCGAGTGCGTTGTAGCTGACCTGCACGAAGTCGATCGGCTGGCTTGCCATGATCTTCACGATCTCGCCATGGCGCCGGCCTTCCGACGTGGTGATGCCGACGTAGCGCAGGCGTTTCTCCGCCTTCATGCGCAGCAAGAGAGGCAAATGGTCTTCCCAGGCCAGCAGGTTATGCACTTGCAGCAGGTCGAAGCGCGGGATGCGCCACAATGTGCGCGAGGTTTCGATCTGTTCCGCGCCACGGCTGCCGGTCCAGACCTTATCGGCCGAGAACACGCTTGTCGGATGCTTCATGCGCGCCAGCGCCTCGCCGATGACGGATTGCGCCGAGCCGTACATGGGCGAGGAATCGATCAGGCGCCCGCCATTGGCAAAGAAGGCGCGCACGACTTCGGTGCAGGCGGCGCGTTCCTGCGGGTCCTTGCCGACGTTGAAGGTGATCCAGCTGCCCAGGCCGACGACGGGAAGCTGTTCGCCGGACGAGGGAACCGGGCGGGTGAGCAGCGGCTGCTGGGCGGCGGCGAGCGGAGTGACGAGCGTGCAGCCGCCGGCCGCCAGCATGGCCTGCAAAACGAACCTGCGTTCCGGGGACAGCATCGGCATACGTTGCTCCAGCAAGGGGTGGACCGGTCTAGCCTGCATGTCAACACAGTTTGCCCAGGTCTTCAAGCAGCGCACGCCGGCTGTGCCGTGTCCTTGCCGGTTGCTGCCGTACTAGGGTTCCTGCTCCGCCATCCGGGCGCGGGGCTGCGGCGTTGCCGCTCGCATCGCGCCGGCGTAGCCTGCCGGGGCAAGGCGCCAGAACAGCATCGCGACGGCCGCCACACAGCCGAGGTGCAGCAGCCAGCCCGCCGTGAACCCGCCCAGCGACTCGCGCAGCAGGGCGACGATCCAGGGCGGCAGCGCGGCGATCAGGAAGCCGCCGCCCTGCATCAGGGCGGACAGGGTGCCTGCCTGCGCCGGATCGGGCAAGTGGTCGAGTGCGACGATCAGCGTCAATGCAAAGCAGCCGCCCAGGCCTGCGCCCAGCAGCATCGCCGAGGCGAACGGCGCCGCGTCGGGCCGCAGGGCCAGTGCGCCGAAACCGGCGGCCTGCATGGCCAGGGTGAACCAGAGCCAGGGCCGCCTGTCCCTGCTGTTGCCCGCCAGCGCAGGCAGCAGCAGGGCCGACGCCGCCTGGCTCACCGCCAGGAGCGCCAGCAGGCTGCCGCTGGCGGCGGCGCTCCAGCCGTGCTCGCGGTAGAACGGCGCCAGCCAGGCCACTACGGTCGAATAGCCGCCGTTGATCAGGCCAAAACAGGCCATCAGCAGCCAGACGCGCGGCCGGCGCAACCAGGCCGCCAGCGCCATCCCGTTCTGTTGCGTGAGCGGGTCGCGCGGCAGGCTGGATGCGGCCAGCGCCAGGGCCAGCGCCGCCGGCAGGACCATCCAGGCCAGGCCGGCATGCCAATTGCCGCCGGCTGCCGCGGCCAGCGGCGCCACCTGGGCGCCGAGCGCGCCGCCCGCCATCAGCATCGCCGAATACAGGCCCATGACGACGCCCACATGGCGCGGGAACTGGCGCTTGATGACGCCCGGGAGCATGGCCTGCACCACCGCGGCCCCCAGCCCCAGCAAGGCGGCGGTGCCCACCAGTTGCCAGCCGCTGGTGCTGAACAGGCGCAGGAAGGAACCCGTGGCGAGCAGGAACAGCGCCCCGATCACGCAGCGCCGCGCCCCGAAGCGCGCCTGCAGGAAGGGACCGGCAAAGGCGACCGCCCCCATCAGCAGCATGGGCACCAGGGTCAGGAGCGCCATCCCCTGCAGATCGAGCCCGGTGTGCAGGCCGATATCGGCTGCCAGCGGTCCGATGCCGGTAATGAAGGGCCGCAGGTTGAGTGCGATCAGGGCGACGGCCGCCAGCAACAGCGGGGTCGGTGCGCGGCGTGGCGGCTGCACGGATCAGGCCTGCCGGGCCCGCGCCTGTGCCCACTCGGCATACAGGTCGGGCTCGCCCTCGGGTCGCACCGGCAGGTAGCGGATGTCCATGGTTTGCTCGGCAAACGGCCTGGCAAGTTCCTCGTAGAGCGCCGCCGTGGACAGGCCGAAGGGGGCGCCGTCGTCGTTCGAATAGGCGTAGGCAACCGTGCTGACGCCGGCCAGGCGCATGGCCGCCATGCACATCGGGCAGGGATGACCGCTGGCGTAGACCGCGCAGCCGCCCAGGTCGGGCGAGCCGAGTGCGCGGCTGGCGGCGCGGAGGGCGCTCATCTCGGCGTGGGCGGTCGGGTCGCCGGTGGCATGGATCTCGTTGACGCCGGTGGCGATGACCGCGCCGTCGCGCACCACCAGGGCGCCGAAGGGACGTCCGCCCCTGCCGACGTTCGCGCGGGCCAGGGCGATGGCTTCACCCAGATAGGTTTGTTCGTCGCTCATGATCTCTTCCTTTCCTCTTGCTGCATGCCGTCGACTATAGCCAGCCTGCCCGATATTTGAAAATTAAATATTCAGATAGAATTCATTCATTTCCCGCATGATTACCGTCTATCCCAGCGAGATCCCATGCTCGACCCACGCCTGCTCCGCTCCTTTGCCGCCATCGTCGAGACAGGCAGTTTTACGCTCGCGGCAGAGCGCCTGGCGATGACGCAGTCGACCATCAGCCAGCAGCTTGCCCGGCTCGAAGAGAGCCTGGGCGCGGTGCTGGTCGACCGCACCGCGCGGCCGATCAGGTCTACGCCGGCGGGCGAGCGGCTGCTGGGCTATGCCCGCAGAATCCTCGCCTTGCAGGAGGAAGCGCAGGCGGCGCTGGGCGATCCGGCCGGCACTGCCTCGATCCGCATCGGCGTGCCCGAGGACGTCGTCAGCAGCGCGATGGCGCAGGTCTTCCATGACTTTACCCGGCGCCACCGCGAAGTCCACCTCGACGTGACGGCCGGCCTGAGCCGCGAGCTGACGCGCAGCTACCGCGCCGGCGAATTCGATATCCTGGTCGCCAAGGAGCCGACAGCCAGTCCCGACTGCCGCGCCACGTTCCCCGAGGCCCTGGCCTGGTTCGAAAGCGCCGATGCCCCGCAGGCCTGGCCGAATCCGGTACCCCTGGTCGCCTTCCCGCCGGGCGGCCTGTATCGCGAAGCCATGTTCGAACGCATCGAGCATGAAAGGCTGCGCTGGTACATCGCCTTCTCGGGCAGCAGCCTGCACAACGTCCTGGTGGCAGTAGAGGCCGGGCTCGGCCTGTCGCTCCTGCCCAGGGCTGCGGCTGGCGGCTACCGCGTGCGGCAGTATGCCCATTTTCCCGAAGAGCCGGCGATTGCCGTGTCCATCTATGCCTGGGAGAGCGCGGGCCTGGTTGCCGAGCTGGTCGAACAGATACGCGTGGTGCTCGCCGACAGGCAGGCGCGGTTTGGATAGAAGTGGAAATGCGGGGAAGACAGCGGAAGGAAGAGTACTGGAGCGGGTGAAGGGAATCGAACCCTCGTATGAAGCTTGGGAAGCTTCCGTTCTACCATTGAACTACACCCGCATCGCCTTGCATTCTACGCGAGCTTGCGCCGCGTTGACAAATGTTCAGGCTGACGCCGCTCAGACCACGAGGTTGTCGGCGATGACCTGGCGATACCCCTTCTTGTAGGCGACCTGCAGGATGTCGATGTCGTAGCGCCAATTCGCTTCGACGATGACCGGGCCGTCGTCGGTAATCGCCACATCCCAGCCGACCGTGTGCAGGCTCTCGATCGAGTGATGCGCCTTGGTCACCAGTTCGACCACTTCCCGCCAGTAGGGCAACTGCACGCCGACGATGGTTTTACCCGTGCGCGGATGGGCCAGCACGTCGGTCATCTTCGGCCAGGTGCGCGAGCGGGAGCCGCGCACGCCGATCAATTCGCCCGTGTCGGAATCGATGGCGCCGACCAGGTTGCCGCTCGAGCCATGGGTGAAGTTGTCGGTTTCGCTGTCGCCCACGATGATGCGCAGGCAGGAACCGATGACCTTGATGTCGCCGCCCTTCCTCACCGTGCAGATGCGCACCGTCGACAGGCCCTTGGCCTGGGTGATGTTGCGGATCACCTGGTGGTTGAACATCTTCGGCTGCACGATCAACGCCCGGGTGTACTCGAGGGCCGATTGGCAGTAGTCGAAGAATTCCGCGTAGGTGCCGCTGTTGCCGGCCCAGTGCAGGCCAAAATCGTCCACGCGCAGCGAGAAGGTGCCCTTGCCGTGCGAGCCATTGCTCGGCTTGAAGAAATACTGGCCTGGCACCAGCACGCGCGCCAGCTCCCCGGGCGAATGCAGGTGGGGAATGATGCCGCCGTTCGACGGCTGCTTCGTCACCAGCGCCAGGATCGGGATGGTGCGGATGCCGTGGGCATGGCAGTGTTCGAAAAAGCGCGACTTGTCGTCGGCGATCTGGCGTGCTTCCTTCGAGGTGATGGCCGCGTATTTCGCCTTCAGCGGTTCGTTGATCAGGTAGTCGGACCAGCTCTTCTTCGGCGTGCTGGCCAGGCGGTAGAGGGAAAAGTCCTTGGCGCCGATCCCATAGGCCGAGCGGGCGTAGATCGGTCCCCAGATCAGGTGCACGTCCGACAGTTTGCGGATCGACGACAGCGCGTACATTTCGGCGCGTGCGTAATCCGAGAGGACCTCGGCGACACGGGATAACTTCATGCTCTACCCTTTTCCACTGGTTGTTCTGATGACGCGAGGCGGTCCCGGACATGCGTGCAATGTCGGGAATCCATGTCGCCTCGTCAGCAATGATAGCGCAATGGCAAGTATTTCAGGTGCACGGTAGGCCTGCGGGGCGCTAGCGGGGGAAAGTGTGGTGGGATGGGGACGGTTTCGGAATCGTGGTCGCTTCGTGCTTCCGTTGCGCGGTGCTGCTAATCATAAGATTGTTGAACGCGTGGACGGCGAAGCCGTCCACCCTACGGGTTTGCCCGATCCGTGCCGCTCAGTTCGGCTTTTCAACCGTGTAGCCTTTCGCCTTCAGCTTCGCCAGCGCACCTTGCGGCGACAGGACTTCCTTCATGCCCAGGACGGCGAAGGTGCTGGTGTTGTTTTCCAGCGCTTTCTCGGCGGCCGCGAGCCAGCCGTCGAGGGCGCGCTGCTTCATGGTCAGCAGCTCCGGCTGCAGCCTGGTGAGGGCGCTGCTGAGGAAGGCGTTGTTGCAGGCCGTTTCGCGGTCGGCAAAACTGAGCTTTTCGATGGCGTCGAGCTCGCCGACAGCCCAGGCGTTGGCGCGCACGCGCATCGCTTCGATGTCCGTTTCCAGGCGATCGATCGTCGCGGCCAGGCAAGGGATGTCTTCCATCGCGCCTTTCTTGAACTCGCGCGCCGCCTTGCCCGGTTCCTTGAGGTCGACCTCGACCGTGTTCGAGGTGTACTTGACCTTGTGCTTGTTCGCCATCTTGCCGAGGACCTGGCGCAAGTCCGGGCCCTTGTGCAAGCCGGCCTCGGCCAGGGCACGGCGGTACAGTTCCTGCGCCACGAACACCGGACGTTCGCGCTCGATATCGTCGTCCTTGCCGAAATACTTCTGCTTCAGCGGCACCCAGCGCGCGTACAGCTCGGGCGGCAGCACCTCCTTCAAGGTGGCGCCATCCGGATTCTTCTTGATGCCGACCAGGAAAGGCAAGGCGGTCACGCCGCCCCAGCCGACACTGACGCTGGCCGTCGGCGCGCCCAGGTATTCCTGCGATTGCGCGATCTTGCGTTCGACGGCCTTCGAGCGCCATTCCATGTCCTTCGGCAGCGGTTCATGGATCCCGAACACCCACATCACGTGCTCGCCCTTCGACACCTTCCACAAGCCAGGGCCAGGACGCTGGCCCGAGACGAGGATGGTCTGCGGGAGCGGTTCTCCATCCGCCGCCAGCGGCGCCGTGTCGGCCACGGGCTGCGCCGGCTCGGCGGGCGCGGTCTGCGCCAGGGCCGGCAGGGTCAGGAAACACAGGGTCAGTGCGGGCAAGGCGCGTTGCAACATCGTGACATCCCTTTTCTTTTCGTTGATGGGAGCATTGTCATAGCGTCAAGCAATATAAGCAAGAAACAAGTTGTTACAAGAGGCATATGCATGCCTGATATCTCTGCCCGCTTTTACTCCTGCCGCTTGCGCGCCGCCCAAGGGCGCAGCACCAGATATTTTGGCACGGCGGTACGCGATTCACTGCTGGCGCTGATCAACTGGCGGCGCAACAGCAAGGCGATGGCGCGCTGTGCGGTTACGCGCGACAGGCCGGTATCGAGCGCGATTGCCGTATAGCTCAGTTGCACGGCGCGGCCGGCGTTCGCCTCGATGCGGTGCCACAGGTAGGCATAGATGAGGAAGGCGGCGGGCGAGCGCTCATGGCCGACGAGGTCGGGCATCAGCACATCCAGCACATAGGGATCGAAGGCGGTCACTGTACTCACCAAGAATATAGTCATGGTGATTATAGCCGGGGCCGTCCTCATGGGAGAATGCCGGACCCACCACGCAGGAGACAGCATGATCACCCACATCAAATTCGTCAGCATCCCGACCCGCGACCAGGACGCGGCCCTCGCCTTCTATACCGAAAAGCTCGGCTTTCGCGTGATCACCGACCAGCCTTTCGACGGCAAGCAGCGCTGGATCGAACTGCGCGTGGGCAGCTCGGAGACCCGCTTCGTGCTGTTCACGCCGCAAGGCCAGGAAGAACGCATCGGCAGCGCCTTCAACGGTTCGCTCGCCTGCGACGACGTGGAGGCGACTTATCGCCAGTTGTCGGCGCGCGGCGTGGATATTTCCGAACCGCAGAAGCAGCCCTGGGGCACGTTCGCCATCATGAAGGACCCGGACGGCAACCAGTTCGTGCTGTCCTCGTCCTGATCGGTAGAGCCTTCTTCGGCCCGATTCCCGGCCCGGCCAGTCCTGCACCGACCCGCCGGGCTTTCTTGCCGAACCGTCAAGTACAACGCTTTTTTGCGCCATTTCGGTACAAATATTTCCCAAATCCATCAAGATCCGGCGTCAGCGTCCGTTATCCAGTCTGATACCGCGCCCGTTTGCGCACAGTACCCACTACCGGATCCGTTATGAAACTCGTCGCTGTCCTCGCCCTTGCCGCTTCCACGCTGCTGACCGCATGCGGCACCGTGCGCATGCCCACCTCCGCCGCCCAGCCGGCGCATGCGCAGAGCGCCGTCATCACCCTCACCGCCACCGGCTACGGCGCCGTCAACACCGCCGCCTGCCAGGGCGAATGCGACCGCGTCTCGCCGGCCCAGCGCAAGCTGCTGGCAATGCGCGCCTCGCGCCTGGATGCCTACCGCGCCATGGCCGAGCAGGTGTACGGCGTGCGCGTCGAAGGCGGCAGCACGGTTGGCTCGCTTGCCCTCAAGGACGACAGTTTCAAGGTGTATATTGACGCCTTCATCCGTGGCGCGCGCGTGACGAATACCGCCCAGCGCGAGGACGGCACCTACGAGACGACCGTGGAGATGGATTTCGACCCGCATGCAGCGCAGTACCAGGCCCAGAGCAGCGCACCGCCGGCAGCGGCGAAGAACGCCCGCACCATGCTGGGCAACGCCGGTCCCGGCGCTGCCTATGGCGCGTCGTTCTACCATGCGCAATAAGGCAGCACGGTTCCTGCGCGGCGCCGCCCTGGCGCTGTTGTTCGCGCTGACCGGCGCCGGCGTCCACGCCGCGCCGGCCGAAGCCGAAGGCGTGGCCCTGGTGGCCGAAGGCGGCGTCGAACGCGCGCGCCAGGTGGCAATTCGCGACGCGCTCGATCAGCTCGGCCTGCGCAGCGCGGCCCGCGTCGATGTCGCCGCGGGCGCCAGCACGCGCGGCAAGCTTCTCGAGAGCAGCCGCGTCCAGCCGGCCGCCGAATTCGACCGCTACCGCATCGTGCGCGAATGGCAGACCGGCCAGCTGCTGCACGTGCGCGTCCAGGTCAAGGAAGAAGAGGCCCGCCCGCGCGGCAACGTCAACCTCGCCTACCGCAAGAAGATCGTCGTCACCCCCTTCCACGTGCGCAGCTCGCCCCAACTCGACGACGTCGACGACATCGCCACCCGCCTGCCGCAGGAACTGCTGCGCCGCATGACCGGCAGCGGCAAATTCCTCGGCAAGGACAGCCCCTACGTGATCGCCCCGGGCGCCAGCGGTCCGGCCACCGACCTTGCCGCAGTGCGCCGCATCGCCTCCATGCACGACGCCCAGTTCGTCATCGCCGGCGAGATCGTCGACGCCGGCAAGTTCGGCAAGCCGGCGTACTACGGTTTGATCAGGAAGGATGCGCGCCGCATCGAGATCGCCTTCTACGTCTACGACGGCCTGTCCGGCGCCCTGATCGCGCGCCGCACGGCTATGGCCGAAGGGGTGGGCGAGCAGCGCGTCGGGCGCGACAAGCCTTTCGGCAGCGCCAGCTTCGCCGCCACGCCGTTCGGCGGCGCGATCCTGCGCGCGCTCGACGAGGGCGCCGCCCAGATTGCCCAGGACCTGGGGCCGCTGCCCTTCATGGCGAAAGTCGTGCAGGTGCAGGGCGAACGCATCTTCATCGACGCCGGCAGCACCTCCTCGGTGGCGCCCGGCGACCAGCTCGTGGTCTACCGGGCCGACCCGCGCCAGCAGGTCTACGGCAGCGATCCGCTGACGCCGCTCGGCACCGTCGAAGCGCCGCTCGGCACGGTGTCGATCGTGCAGGTGCAACCGGGCTTCGCGATCGGGAAGATCGATCCGCCGGCCGCGGCGAAGCAGGTCAGCGCGGGGGACCTGGTGCGCTTCGATGTGGCGCTGGCGCCGGCGGAGAAGGGGGCGGAGCGCTGATGTCGTAGGGTGGACACCTGTGTCCACGCGGTGCACCGGCTCCGAGTCGAACATTCATTTTTATCGGCACGCGGCGATGCGCAGCCATCGGCAAGACCATCCGCAAACGCTTGCCGATGCCGTATCCGGTGGGTTCGAGAACCCACCCTACGCCTGACGCCGCATGCGGGATCGCCTTCGTACATTTGCCACTGCTGTACCGCGTGGACACAGGTGTCCAACCTACAAAAGCCAACACCATGTCACGCCGGCGGCTCTTCCGGCGGCCTGTCCAGCAGCGCGTGCGCCAGCTTCAGGCCGTCGACCATGACCTTGAACGCCTGCCGCTTGGCCTCTTCGTCGGGCACGCGCAAGATATACGAGGGGTGGTAGACCGTCACCACCCAGCGCCCATCGTGCCGGATCGGCTTGCCGAGCTTGTCCTTCAGCGTCACGCTACCGCTGCCCAGCACCGATTTGAGCGCCGTGGCGCCCAGCGCCACGATGACCTTCGGCTTGATCGCGGCCAGCTCCTTTTCCAGCCAGTAGCTGCAAGCCTCGATCTCGCGCTGGGCCGGGGTCTTGTGCAGGCGGCGCTTGCCGCGCGGCTCCCACTTGAAATGCTTCACGGCGTTGGTGAGATAGACCTCGCGGCGCTCGACGCCGGCGGCGTCGAAGACTTTGTCGAGCAGCTTGCCGGCCGGGCCGACGAAGGGATGGCCGGCGAGGTCTTCCTGGTCGCCCGGCTGCTCGCCCACCAGCATGATGGGCGCTTTTTTCGAGCCTTCTCCGCCCACGGCCTGGGTCGCGTACTGCCACAGGTCGCAGCGCCGGCACTCGTCGAGTTTCGAGGGCTGCTGGCGTTCGGGCTGGGCGTCGGCCGGGGCGATCGGGATCGTGGCGCCACTCTTGCGCCCGACCGCCTGGGCCTGGCCGGTGCGGCGCGCGCCCAGCGCGGCGTTGGTCACCATGTCGGGCACGATCGCCCCTTCCGGCAGGTTCTTCCAGAAGCGCGAAGGGATGTGGCTTTGCATGACCTGGGTGTTCAGGCGCGCCGGATTGAAGATGCTGCGGTAATAGGTCAGCCAGAGCGCTTCGCCGGCGTCGTCGAGTTCGGCCGCGCTGGACATCAGGGGGCCGGTGTTGTGCAGGGTGTGGCCGTCCCAGAGCACGCTGGCCTCGGGCGTGGCGATCATCCAGCTCACATTACCCATGCGGTTGACGAAATGCTCGGCGACCCGGGGCAGCACGTCGTGACGCGGCTCGAACCAGGCGACGAAACGCGGCGGGCCGGCAGCCTCGGGACGCTCGCGGAATCGGATGTAGGCATGCATGTCGTGCTCCTCGCGGTGCACCGCCTTCACCATCGCATGCAATCGCGCGCCGTCGGCGTCGGCGGCGGATTGCACGTCGTGCTCGCCCTGGGTCCAGCGCCAGATGACGCGGTACAGGAAGGCCCAGCGGTCCGGCATGCGACAGCAGGCCGCCGTCTGCAGCATGTCCATCAGCGAGCGCGGCAAATGCGGCGCCGGTCTCAAGTCATTGAATCGGATGGAGGCATTATGCGTGGGCTCGGCTGGCGCCGGCGCACCCGAGAACAGATCGGCCGAGAGCAGGTCCGGAGCGTCGGGCTGGTTCCAGGTAACGAGCTCGGGCGGGACAGCGTGGATCAGGAGGTCGCGCGCGGCGTCGCGCCATTCGGCGAAGCTGAAGACCGCCAGCGGCTGGCCGGCGGCAACCGCTGCGGCCGCGCTCATGCCGCCTGCAATTCCGGCCAGAGGTTCATCTGCTGGGGCGCGTCGGCCAGGTGGCGCCGCAGCAGGTCGGAACTGGATTGCCCCTGGGCCGGCTTGTAGTCGGCCGTGACGACGAAAGGCGCGATCTTTTTCATGCTGCAGCGCAGGCGAGACAAGTCTTCCCAGCGCACCCGCCGCACCCGGCGCAGCTCGACGATGCGCTTGGCGTTGCGCAGGCCGATGCCGGGTATGCGCGCGATCATCTCGGCGTCTACCCGGTTCAGGTCCATCGGGAAGTGTTCGCGGTTGGCCAGCGCCCAGGCCAGCTTGGGGTCGACGTCGAGGGCGAGATTGCCGGCCTTCGGCATCAACTCCCCTGCCGTGAAGCCATAGCCGCGCAGGAGAAAGTCTGCCTGGTACAGGCGGTGCTCGCGCAGCAGCGGCGGCGGGGCCAGCGGCACGCTCTTCGGGCTTTGCGGGATCGGACTGAAGGCCGAGTAGTACACGCGCTTGAGTTTATAACTGCCGTACAGGGTTTCGGCGGTGTTCAGGATGGTGTGATCGTCGCTGGCATCGGCGCCGACGATCATCTGCGTGCTCTGGCCGGCCGGCGCGAAGCTCGGCGCCTTCGGTTCCTCGGCCTTTTCGTCGAGCTTGCGGCGGATCGAGCCCATCGCCAGCTTGATGGTGTGGACGTTCTTTTCCGGCGCCAGGCGCGTGACGCTGTCGTGGGTGGGTAGCTCGATGTTTACCGACAGGCGGTCGGCATAGCGGCCGGCCTGCGCGATCAGGGCCGGGTCGGCGTCGGGAATGGTCTTCAGGTGGATGTAGCCGCGGAAGTTGTGTTCTTCGCGCAGGCGGCGCGCCACTTCCACCAGCTGCTCCATCGTGTAGTCGCTCGAGCGGATGATGCCGGAGCTGAGGAACAGACCGTCGATGTAGTTGCGCAGGTAAAAGTCGTGCGTGAGCTTGACCACTTCCTCGACCGCAAAACGGGCGCGCGGCACGTTCGAGCTGCGCCGGTTGACGCAGTACTGGCAGTCGTAGATGCAAAAGTTGGTGAGCAGGATCTTCAGCAGCGACACGCAGCGCCCGTCCGGCGTGTAGCTGTGGCAGATGCCCATGCCGGTGGTGGCGCCGATGCCGCCGTCGCTGCCGTCGGAGGCGCGCTTGGGCGCGCCGCTGCTGGCGCAGGAGGCGTCGTATTTGGCGGCGTCCGCCAGGATTTCGAGCTTGTCGGTGAGTTCCATCGCGAAAGGTGGAGCTGTATGGGCATACAGTATATACCAGTCGCTTGCTGCACGGCGCGCGGGTGAGGTTGGGGGACAACAGGTTGTTGAAAAGGCGCGGGTTTGCCGTTCGATGCGTCGGCGAATGGCGTACGGTCGGTTTCAAAAAACGGTGTCACAACGCGGCGTTTCGCGTGGGCACGGGGTGCCCACCCTACAGGAAGCCATGCAGTGTTATCGCTATTGTGGCCAGAACGCCGACCGTAGGGTGGGCACATCCCGTGCCCACGCGTTACGTGTTCATGCATTAACCTGCGGCGGCGACGCATCGCCCGCAAACACCGCCGCGAGTCACAATCGCCCCACGCGTTCAACCACCCCCTGAGCTGTCGGGCACTACGCGTTTTCGGTATACACCTGCGCCTGCGCCAGCTGCACCGGCGCCATCCGCGCCGCGAGCCGCTTCAGGTAGGGTCCAGCAGCCGCGATCCCGCCCGCCGCCGCCCGGTGCAGCCAGCCATAGGCCTCGACCGGGTCGCGCTGCGTTCCCTGCCCGGTCGCATACATCACGCCGAGGTTGAACTGGGCCCGCGCATGGCCCTGGCGCGCCGCGCACAGGTACCAGAAGTGGGCCGCCTCGTAGTCGCGTTCGACGCCATGTGCGCTGTCGTAGCGCAGGCCGAGGGCGAACTGGGCCAGCGCGTGGCCCTGCTCGGCCGCCTTGCGGTACCAGTCGGTCGCCTCGCGCGGGTCGCCCATGTCCTCGCGGTCGATCAGGACGCCGACCATGTACTGGGCCGGCGCATATTCCTGGGCCGCCGCGCGCCGGTACCAGTCGAGCGCGAGCGCGGCATCCTGCGCCACGCCGTTGCCGCTCTCATGGCGCAGGCCGAGGTCGAACTGGGCGCGCAGGTGGCCCTGCTCGGCCGCCTTGCGGTACCAGGCCGCCGCCTGGGCCGGGTCGTGCTCGACGCCCTGCCCCGCGTCGTAGAGCTGGCCCAGGTGGTATTGCGCGGCCGGCAGGCCCTGCTCGCCGGCCTTGCGGTACCAGTGCGCGGCCAGGCCGGCGTCGCGCGCCACGCCCTGGCCGTGCTCGTAGCGCAGGCCGAGGTTGTCCTGGGCGCCCGCATGGCCCTGTTCGGCCGCGCGGCGGTACCATTCGAGCGCCCGCGCCTCGTCGCGCGCCACGCCATGGCCGCTGTCGTAGATCAGCGCGAGGTTGAACTGGGAACTGAGGTGGTCCTGGCGCGCGGCGCGCTCGTACCAGGCAATCGCCTGGGCACTGTCCTGCTCGACGTCCTGGCCCTTGTCGTAGCGCAGGCCGAGGTTGAACTGGGCCGGCGCATGCCCCTGCTCGGCGGCGCGGCGCAGCCAGTCCAGCGCCTGGGACGGGTCGCGCGCCACGCCCTGGCCGCTGTCGTAGCGCAGCGCGAGAGCGAACTGGGAGCGCGCATAGCCCTGGCCGGCGGCGCGGCGGTACCAGGCCAAGGCTTCTTCCTGGTCCTGGGCGATGCCCTTGCCGCCCTCGTACATCATGCCCAGGTTGTGCTGGGCGCCGGCGTCGCCCTGGTCGGCGGCACGCCGGAACCAGTGCAGCGCCTTGTGCACGTCGCTTGCTACGCCCTGCCCTTTGGCATACAGCCAGCCCAGGTTGTACTGGGCCGGCGCGTAACCCTGCTCGGCCGCGCAGCCGTACCAGTACAGCGCCTGTTCGTGGTCCTGGGCCACGCCCTGGCCCTTCTGGTACATCACACCGAGGTTGTACTGGGCCTGCTCCAGGCCGGCGGCGGCGGCCATGCGGTACCAGGCGACCGCCAGCTCGTAGTTCTGCGGCACGCCCTGGCCGTTCACGTACATGAAGCCCAGGCTGTGCTGGGCGCTGGCGACGCCGCGCTCGGCCAGGCCCTTCACGCGCAGGAACTCGGCCGTGTGGCGTTCCCCTGCTGCGGGCGCGGTCGTCGCGGTATCCATGGGAAGGAGGCGCCGGGATCAGGCGCGGATCGCGCGCACCTGGGCCGTGGAACCAGGCGCCCCCTGGGGGGCGGCCAGCGCCTGCGCGCGCAGCACGCCGATGAAGTTCGACAGCGAGATCGGGCGGTAGTAGAGGTAGCCCTGCATGGTCTCGCAGCCGTTGGCCTTCAGGTAGTTGGCCTGGACCTCGGTCTCGACGCCTTCGGCGATCAGGTGCAGCCCGAGCCCGCGCGCGATCGAGATGATCGCCAGGATCACCGGGTAGTGACCGTTCTCGTCGTGGATCTCCTTGACGAAGGACTGGTCGATCTTCATCGTGTGGATCGGGAAGCGGTGCAGATAGGAGAGCGACGAATAGCCGGTGCCGAAGTCGTCGATCGCGACCGACACGCCGAGCTGGCACAGCTTGTTCAGCTGCTCGATCGCGTACTGCGGGTTGCGGATGCAGATGTTCTCGGTGATCTCGACCTCGATCTGGCCGGGCGAGATCCCGTAGCGCACCAGGGCGCCGCGCATCTTCTCGAAAAAGTCGCCGCGGTCCAGGTATTGCGGCGACAGGTTCAGCGACAGCCGCACCGCCTGGCCGCTGGCCAGGTTCCACTGCAGCATGTCGCGGCACAGGGCGCCGATCATCCAGTCCGAGATCGGCAGCATCAGGCCGTTCTCTTCCGCGAAGGGCAGGAATTCGCCGGCCGACAGCAGGCCGCGCGTCGGGTGGTTCCAGCGCATCAGCGCCTCGGCGCCGACGATGCGGCCGGTGGCGGCGTCGATCTGCGGCTGGTAGTACATCTCCAGCTCGTTGTGCTCGAGCGCGCGGCGTAGCGCCTGCTCGAGCGCGATCTTCTGGTGCGACACGTCCAGCATCGAGTCGTGGTAGAAGCTGTGGCCGTTCTTGCCCAGGGCTTTTACCTGGTACATCGCGATGTCGGCATGGCGCAGCAGCTCGTCGATCGATTCGCCGTCGCCCGGGTAGATCGCGATGCCGATCGAGGCCGAGATATGCACTTCGTGGCCGTCGAGGTCAAAAGGCTTGTGCAGGCATTCGAGGAACTTGTCGGCCACCATGCGCGCGTCGTCGCGGTCGCGCAGTTCCGGCAGCACGATGGTGAATTCGTCGCCGCCCTGGCGCGCCAGCGTATCGCCCTTGCGCAGGCATTCCTTCAGGCGCACCGCGACCTGCTGCAGCAGCTCGTCGCCCTTCACATGGCCGAGCGTGTCGTTGACCAGTTTGAAACGGTCCAGGTCGATGAACATCACGGCCAGCTCGGTCTGCTTGCGCTTGGCCTGGATCACCGCCAGTCCCAGCCTGTCCTTGAACAGGATGCGGTTCGGCAGGTCGGTCAGGATGTCGTGGTAGGCTTGGTAGGAGATGACTTCCTCGGCGCGCTTCCTGTCGGTGATGTCGCGCGCCACGCCATAGGTGCCGAAGAACTCGAGCTTCTTGACCTCCTGGTCGGGCACGTGCATGCCGATCGAGTTCAGCGAGATCGTCATCAGGGTGTTGTTGAAGGTGCGGTCGCCGCTGTTGTTGCGCGCGCCGCGGCACTTCAGGCGCAGCTCTACGTTGCGCGAGGCGCGTTCGTCGACGCGGCGCTCGTTGAACACGTAGCGGGCGCGCTCCAGGTCCTCGTCGTGCACCAGGATCGAGTAATGCTTGCCGATCAGTTCGTCGCGCGAGAAGCCCAGCAACTGGTAGGCGCGGTCGTTCACGAAAGTGAAACGGCCTTCGTGGTTCAGCGTGTAGATGATGTCCGGCGAGCTGTCGACCAGGTAGCGGTACATCTTCTCCGAGTTTTCCAGCTGGTTGGCGATGCGCGCATTGGCCGTGGCCAGGCGGCGCTGTTCGAGCGCGTTGCCGACGGTGGTCAGGAGTTCCTCGCGCGCATAGGGCTTGCGCAGGTAGTCGTAGGCGCCGCGCTTCAGGGCGCCGATCGCAGCGTCAATGCCGACTTCGCCGCTCATCACGATCACGTCGGCATCGATGCCCTTGGCATTGATGAAGTCCATGATCTCGTGGCCGCCGATGTCCGGCAGGCGCAGGTCGAGCAGCACCAGGTCGAAGCGCAGCGTCGACAGGTGGGCGATCGCCTCGCTCCCCGAGCCGGCCGTGGTCAAGTGGTAGCCGCGGTCGCGCAGCAGTTCGTAGAGCGAGGCCAGCAGGCGCGGCTCGTCGTCCACGAGCAGCAGGCGGGGCTGGTCGGCGATGCCGGGCAGCCCCGCCGGAGTGTCAGGCATTCCGGCCGGAGCGTCCGCACCCTGGGACATGGCTGAAGTAGCGCTGGCTGAGTACACGTTCGTCATACCTTATACAGAACCCAGGGCGCGCGCAGGCAGGGCCGGCGCGGCGCTGGCGCCGGACCATGCCGGCAGCAGAATTTCAAATGCGGTGCCGCCCTTGCCGCTGCGGCAGGCGATCTGGCCGTTCAGTTGCTTGACCAGGCCATGCACGATCGACAGGCCGAGGCCGCGGTGCGCGCCATCCTTGGTGCTCTTCACCGCCGAGAACAGGTTCGCCATCACCTCGGGCGCCAGGCCGGGGCCGGTGTCGGAGACCGTCAGCTCCAGGTAGAGCTTGCGCTCGCGGTGCACGTGGCCGCGGGTGGCGATCTCGATGCGTCCGCCGCCGCTGCCGCCCAGGGCCTCGACCGCGTTCTTGACCAGGTTGACCAGGATCTGCTTGAGCACGTCGGCGTCGCCCGCGACCAGGCGCGCTTCGTCGTGCAGGGCGGTGGCGATCTGTACGTTGGCCGGCACGAAGTGGCCGGCGCGGAACAGGCGCACCACGTCCTCGACCACCTTCACGGCGTCCAGCGGGCGCGGGCCGGTCTCGGGCGGCTTGATGTCGGCGAGCGTTCCGATCAGCTGGCCGACGCGGTCGATTTCTTCGTTCAGCACCGACATCTCGCTGGCCACCGGTTCCTGGCGCGCCAGCTTGCCGTCGAGGACACTCAGGTAGTTCTTGATGATCGACAGCGGGTTGTTCACCTCGTGCAGCACGCGGCGCGAGGCCTCGCGGTATTCCTCGGCGACGCTGGCGATCTGGCGCCGCGCCTGGCCGCGCTCGAGCAGCGCGGTCTCCAGTGCGGTCGCGGCCTGGGTGCCGAAGGACTGCAGGAAGCGTTCGCGCTTCTGGCAGGCCGGCAGCTGCCAGGACGCCACGCCGCCCACCAGCACGCCCAGGCAGCGCGCGCCGGCCACCAGCGGCAGGCAGACCAGGCTGTCGGTGCCGAGCATGCGCAGCAGCTGTTCTTCCGGCAGGCCCAGCGCTTCGCTGCCGTGCTGCAGGTAGGCCGGCTTGCGCTCCAGTGCGGCGGTGGCGATCGGTCCGCCCTTGGACAGCGGGATCGCGAATTCGGCGATGCGGGCCGTGGCCACGCCCGGCGCACCAACCAGCATCTGGCCGGTCGGGTTCTCGAGCAGGACCACGGTGTTGTCGAAGTCGAACAGGATGCGCGCGCTGCGCGTCATCGATTCGAGCAGCGCGCCCTCGCCCTGTTGGCGCGCGAAGGTCTGGCCGACCTCGGACACCAGCACCAGGTTGCGCACTTCTTCCGACAGTCGCTGCTGGACCGGGTCGACGCCAGGGGGAGCGTAGGCCTGCGGAGCATAGGCCGGCGGAGCCGGGATATCCTCCGCTCCCGTCAGGTCGATGCCCAGGTGGACGGCGGCCTTGTCGACCTGGCGCGCGGCGGCGTCCAGCATCTCGCCGATCTCGCCCGGGGCCAGGCCGCACAGCGCCGCGCCTTCGGCCAGCGCGTCCGTATCGTCCGGGTGGCCGGACATCAGGTGCGCCAGGCGCACGATGCGGATCAGGGGATGGGCCGCCTCCAGGCGGCCGCTCGACTCGTGGTGGTAGAGCACGGCGTCGGCCAGGAAGGAGTCGAGCTGCCAGCGCTCGATCAGCCAGGCGCCCGCTTCCGCATGGGTGATCTGCAGCGTGCGCTGCTCGACCGCGCACAGGTCCTCGTCGTCGAGCGCGGTGAAGTTGAAACCGTATTCCTTGGGCGCGGTCGCCAGCAGCGCCAGGCGGCCGACGTTGTGCAGCAGCCCGGCGAGGTAGGCCTCTTCCAGGTGCGGGTACTCGATGCGGCGCGCGACGTCGCGCGCGATCACGGCCGCGACGAGCGAGTTCTTCCAGAACGCGCGCAGGTCGGTGCTGCCGGAATGGGGGAAATTGTTAAAGGTCTGGAATACCGAGTCGCTGATGACCAGGGTCTTGATCATGTCGGTGCCAAGCGACACCAGCGACTGCCTCAGGTTGGCCGTACGGCTGCCGCGGTGGTAGGCCGAGCTGTTGGCGACAGCCAGCAGCTTGCCGGTCATGCCCGCGTCCTTGGCGATCAGGTCGGCCAGCTCCTCCATCCCCAGGTCATCGGCCTGCAGGTGCCCGAGCAGCTTGACGAGAATCTGTGGCATCGCCGGCAGCCGGGCAACGAGCAGGCGATTGCGAATATCCTGGTCTGGTTGGTGCATTTCTCGATCGAGGACGCCACTAGGGTTGCGGGGTGGCTGCTCCATTCCTGAGCTACCACAACATGGTATTTATGCATCGTCGGAGCAGGACAGCATTTCCACTGTTGTTCCAACGCTAGATCAAGGGTCTTAGCATATATACATTTCTGATCGGGAACAATACTTTCTGTTAAAAGTGTGAGTTTTTCCAGGCTGAATGTTGAATTCCACGGCTATTTATTGCCGTGTTGCAATTGAACGCATGAGCTATGCGCTGTTCCTGGAATGGTCAGGGTTCCGCGACCGCAGTCCGGAACGTATCCCGTAGGGTGGGCACCTGTGCCCACGCGGATGATGAAGACCACGAAAGAAGCAGGCAACAGCCCCCGGAACGTATCCGCCCGAGGGCTGCCGATGGCTTACACCCCGTTGCGCGCCAACCTGCGCCGATACTGGCGCGAGATCACCCAGCAAGCCAGCGCCGCCAGCGCAAACCCCGCCTGCCCCAGCGCCAACGCCAGTACCGAATGCGACAGCGCCGGCGCGATCAGGCCCGCCACGATCGCGCCCAGCAGGGTCGACACGAAGGACTGGCAGGATGCCACGGTGCCGCGGATATGCGGGAACAGGTCGAGCGCGAGCAGGGTCGCGCCCGGTGCGATGATCGAGCTGCCGAAGGTGAAGAAGAACATCGGCAGCACGGTCCAGGGCAGCGCCGGCGGCAGGAACAGGTGGTAGCCGACGTTGAACGCCACCGCGCTGAGCATGAAGCCGAAGCCGATCCAGATCTGGTTGACGAAGCTCCGCTTGCCGGCCATGCGGTTGGCCGCCATCGAGCCGAGGAAGATCCCGCTCACGGTCGGCACGAACAGCCAGGCGAAGCCCGACGGGCCGAGGTGCAGGTGCTGCGGCAGCATCACCGGCGAGGCCGTGATGTAGAGGAACAGCCCGGCGAAGTTCAGCGCCGTGATCCCGGCCTTCATGTGGAACAGGAAGGAGCTGAAGATCGCGCCATAGCTGCCCGCCAGGAAGCGCGGATTGAAGGGCTGGCGCCGCTCGCGCGGCACGGTCTCGGGCAGGTGCTGCCAGCACACCCAGCCCAGCACCAGCGTGAACAGGCACAGCGCCAGGAAGATGGCGCGCCAGCCGAAGAAGATCACGATCCAGCCGCCCAGCACCGGCGCGATGGCTGGCGCGATCGAGAAGATCATCGTCACCATCGACAGCAGGCGCGCGGCCGCCGTATCGGAATACAGGTCGCGGATGATCGCGCGCCCGACCACGACGCCGGCGCCGGCCGAGACGCCCTGCATGATGCGGAACACCCACAGGTAATGGACCGAGGACGCGGCGGCGCAGCCGAAGGTGCCGATGGCGAACACCACCAGCGCCACCAGGATCACGTTGCGGCGCCCGAAGGCATCCGACAGCGCGCCGTGCCACAGCACCATGCCGGCAAAGGCCAGCATGTAGGCAGTCAGGGTCTGCTGCACCTCCAGGCTTGACGCATGCAGGGTCGCCTGGATCTGCGGGAAGGCCGGCAGGTAGGCGTCGATCGAGAACGGCCCCAGCATCGACAGCCCGGCCAGCAGGGTGGCCAGGCCGCCGGCCGACAGCATCGTGATCTTGTGCGGTTCCGGGAGCGGAACCGGGATCACCGGGTCCTTGGGAAGTTCGTCGGGTTCTGTGGGCGGCAGCATGGGTCAGTTAGCGTCTGTGTCCGGTTTCGTGTCGGGTTTCGAGCGTTTGAAAAAACCTCCAGGGCAAGGGATGCGGCCCACCGACGTGTCGTCGAAGACAGTACGAATGTACGGCAAGACGATGCAACGCAGCCATGGAGGTTTTTTTCATACGCTCTTGGGCTTGGCTTCCTCGCGGCGGTTGTAGCCGGCTACCATGTCGAAGCGGAACAGGCGGCACTCGAGGGCGCCATTGAAGAACGGGGTCTTGCGCGCCTCCTTCAGGCGCAGCAGCTTGGGCAGCGACAGGTCGGCGGTGAACAGGAACACGGTCCAGCCGGCGAAGCGCTGCTTGAGCGTGGTGCCCAGCGCCGCGTAGAAGGAGACGGCCATCTCGTCCTGCGGCATGGTGGAATCGCCGCGCACGCCGATGCGCTCGCCGTAGGGCGGGTTGGTCAGCAGGATGCCGGGCTGGGTGGTCGGCGGCGAGACGTGCTGGGCCTCGATCTGCTTCAGCGGCACCTCGAACAGGACGCCGGCGATTTTCAGGTTGTGGCGGGTCATGGCCACCATGTCGCCCGAGATGTCGGAACCGAAGATGGTCGGTTCGCTCGGCAGCGGATTGGCCTTGATCGCGGCCTTCATCTCCTGCCAGGCCTCGCGGTCGAAGTCGGCGAATTTCTCGAAAGCGAAGCGGCGGCGCGCGCCCGGCGGAATGCCCTGCACCATCTGGGCCGCCTCGATCAGGATCGTGCCCGAGCCGCACATCGGGTCGAACAGCGGCACGCCCGGCTTCCAGCCCGACACGCGCAGCATGCCGGCGGCCAGGTTCTCGCGCAGCGGCGCGTCGCCCGTCTCTTCGCGCCAGCCGCGCTTGAACAGGGCCTCGCCCGAGGTGTCGAGGTAGATGATGAAGTTGCGCTGGTCGAGGAAGCCAACGATGCGCATGTCCGGCTCGCGGGTATCGACCGACGGACGCTTGCCGAACTGGTCGCGGAAGCGATCGCAGACGGCATCCTTGATCTTCAGGGTCGTGAATTCCAGGCTCTTCAGCGGCGACTTGACGGCGGTGACGTCGACGCGGATCGTGTGGTGATAGCCGAACCAGTCTTCCCAGGGCTGCTCGAGCACCAGGTCGTAGATGTCGTTCTCGTTGTTGTAGCTGCGCTGGCCCATGCGCATGAGCACGCGCGAGGCAATGCGCGAGTGCAGGTTGATGCGGTAGGAGTCGAGCAGCGTGCCCGAGCAGTGCACGCCGCCCGGCACCTGGTTGTGCACCTTCAGCGTGGGGCTGTGGGCCTGGGCGATCTCAAGGAGTTCTTCGGCAAGCGCCGCTTCCATGCCGCGCGGGCATGGGCAAAAGTATGACGTCATGGGGGTACCCTTTGTCCGTTAATAAAAAATAATGTGGCTGGAAGCGCCGATCGCTTGCAGCCACGTGTTGATTCGGTGTTTCTTTTGAGGCTAACGCTGGTCAGCCGGTGAGACCGCGTGGGCACAGGTGCCCACCCTACAACGGCAGACCCGTAGGGTGGACCGGGCCACGAAAGGCGGCTCTGCCGTCCACGCGTTCAACCGCCGTCCGCACTACCGCGCAGGCTGTTCAACGCGCGACCGCGTCCCACGGATGACCTGCCGGCCAAAAATCAGAACGGCTTCACCACCACCAGGATCACGATCAGCAGCAGCAGGATCACCGGCACTTCGTTGAACCAGCGATACCAGGTATGGCTGCGCTTGTTCACGCCCGCCTCGAATTTCTTCAGCAGCGAACCGCATGCATGATGGTAGCCGATCGTCAGCACCACCAGCGCCAGCTTGGCGTGCAGCCAGCCGCCCTTGATCCCGAAGCCCAGCCACAGCCAGATACCCAGCAGCAGCGCCGGCACCGCCAGCATCGAGGTGAAGCGATACAGGCGGCGCGCCATCAGCAGGAGGCGCGCGGTGGCGACGTTGTTGGTTTCCTGGGCCAGGTTCACATAGATGCGCGGCAGGTAGAACAGGCCGGCGAACCAGGAGGCGATGAAGACGATGTGGAAGGCTTTGATCCAGAGGTAGAGCATGCGGGTCCTTGTGGTTGCTGTTCCGTCAGCTTTGTTATCAGGTACGCACTTCGCCGTGGCCGAAGACCACGTATTTCAGCGAGGTCAACCCCTCGAGTCCGACCGGGCCGCGCGCATGCAGCTTGTCGTTCGAGATGCCGATCTCGGCGCCCAGGCCATATTCGAAACCGTCGGCAAAGCGCGTCGAGGCGTTCACCATCACCGAGGCCGAGTCGACCTCGCGCAGGAAGCGCAGCGCGGCGCTGTAGTCCTCGGTGACGATGGCCTCGGTGTGCTTCGACGAATAGCGCTCGATGTGGTCCATGGCCTCGTCGATGCCTGCCACGACCTTCACGGCCAGGATGGGCGCCAGGTATTCGGTGCTCCAGTCTTCGTCCGTTGCTTGCGCCAGGTGCGGGTAGCCGGCCAGGATCGCGCGCGCTTCCTCGTCGGCGCGCAGCTCGACCTGCTTTTCCTGGTAGAGCGCCGCCAGTTGCGGCAGCACGGCCGGCGCGATCGAACGCGCGACCAGCAGCGTCTCCATGGTGTTGCAGGTGCCGTAGCGGTGGCACTTGGCGTTGAAGGCGATCCGCAATGCTTTCTCGATGTCGGCCTTGCCGTCGATGTAGACGTGGCAGATGCCGTCCAGGTGCTTGATCATCGGGACCGTGGCTTCCTCGATCAGCCGCGCGATCAGGCCCTTGCCGCCGCGCGGCACGATCACGTCGACGTATTGCGGCATCGTGATGAGCGTCCCGACGGCGGCGCGGTCGGTCGTGTCCACCACCTGCACGGCGTCGACCGGCAGCCCGGCCTTGGTCAGGCCTTCGGTGACGAGCCTGGCCAGCGCGCGGTTGCAGTGGATCGCTTCCGAGCCGCCGCGCAGGATGGCCGCGTTGCCGCTCTTGATGCACAGGCCGGCGGCGTCCACCGTCACGTTCGGACGAGCCTCGTAGATGATGCCGATCACGCCCAGCGGCACGCGCATCTGGCCGACCTGGATGCCGCTCGGGCGCGATTTCATGTTCGAGATTTCGCCGATCGGGTCCGGCAGGGTCGCGATCTGGCGCAGGCCGTCGACCATGGTGACGATCGCGGCGGGCGACAAGGCCAGGCGGTCGAGCAGCGCCGGCGCCAGGCCGGCGGCGCGCGCTGCCTCGAGGTCGCGTCCGTTGGCGGCCGAGAGTTCGGCGGCATCGCGTTCGATGGCGTCGGCGATCAGGAGCAGCGCGCGATTGCGCGTCGCGCCATCGGCGCGCGCCATCGCCCGCGACGCGGCCCGGGCATTGCGGCCCAGCGTGTGCATGTAGTCGGTGATGTCCATCGTGTTGGTTCCAGTTGCGTTCAAACAGTAGGGGATGAGGCAGGATCGTAGGGTGGGCGCCCCGTGCCCACGCGTAAAGCATGCGCCGTGTTGACGCTTATCGGGCGTCGCGTCTGCTCATCGTTCACGCGTGGGCACGGGGGCGCCCACCCTACGTAATATCACCGCCAACGCGCGACGAACGATTTACCGCGCCACCTTCAACGCCAGCTGCAGCATCGCATCCCACGCATCCCCCGCGAACTGCTTCGCGCGCAGGCCCTTGACCATCCTGTCGACCTGCGCCGCATCCTGCAGCGCGGCTTCCAGCGTGGCCAGCGAGACGCGCCGCAGCGCCGGTTCCATCATCCGCTCGCGCGGCCCCCAGATCCGGTATTCCTTCATGAGCGCGCCGAGCGGGCGTCCCTGCGCCATCCCCGACTTCAATTTTAGCAGCGTGCGGATTTCTTCACCGACAGCCCACAGCACCAGCGGCAGCGCCTCGCCCTCGCCTTTCAGGCCGTCGAGCATGCGCGCCAGGCGGGAGCAATCCCCGGACAGCATGGCTTCCGAGAGCTTGAACACGTCGTAGCGCGCCACGTTCAGCACGGCGTCGTGCACCTGCTCGAAACTGAGCTTGCCCGGCTCGTACAGCAGGCCCAGCTTCTGGATCTCCTGGTGCGCCGCCAGCAGGTTGCCCTCCACGCGGTCCGCGATGAAGTCCAGGCTCTGGCGGTCGGCGCTCTGGTTCTGGGCGCCAAGCCGCATGCCGATCCAGCCCGGCAGCTGGGCGCGTTCGACGTTCGGGATCTCGATGTAGACCGCCGCCTGCTGCAGCGTGGCGACCCAGGAGGCCTTGGCCGTCTGCCAGTCGAGCTTGGGCAGCGTGATCAGGGTGAGATTGTCGGGACTGAGGTCCTTGGCGTAGGCCTGCAGGGCGGCGCTGCCGTCCTTGCCGGGCTTGCCGCTCGGGATGCGCAGCTCGATCAGCTTCTTGTCGCCGAACAGGGACAGCGCCTGGTTCGCGGCCAGCAGCTCGCCCCACTTGAAGCTGCGTTCGACGGTGAGCACGTCGCGCTCGGTGTGCCCAGCGGCGCGCGCGGCGCGCCGGATCCTGTCGGCCGCTTCCAGCGCCAGCAGGTGCTCGTCGCTGGTGATGACGTACAGCGGCGCCAGGCCTTTCGCCAGGTGGCCTTCGAGCGCCTCAGGCCGCAATTGCATCGTTCAATCCTGCTCTGCCAATCAGGCCTTGATCGCCGCCAGGCGGCGGATGATCTGCTGCACCAGGTCGGACTGCATGTCGCGGTACAGCAGCGCTTCCTCGCCCTCTTTCGCCAGCACCGCTTCCTCGCTGAAGGTCAGGTTGCGGCGCAGCGTGATCTCGGTCGGCCCCAGCAGCAGGTTGCCGCTGGCGTCGCGCACCTGGAACACCAGGGTGTAGCTGAGCAGGTACTCGCGCACCCGGCCCAGGTTGTTCAGCGACAGGATCGCCTTGTTGCGCGCCTCGGAAACCACCTCGAAACGCGCCTGGGCGCCTTCCGGCTTGTTCACGACATTGACGTTATCGATCGCGCGCAGGTTGCGCTTGAGCTCATTGCCCAGCGGCGAAGTCTCGCCGAAGGCCAGGTAGATGCTCTTGAACGGCAAGTTGTACGAGCCGTTCGATCCGCGCAGCTGGAAGCCGCAGGCGGCCAGGATGGTCGCCAGCAGCAGCGCGCTGAAGAAGCGCGTCATGAGGGGGTAAGAGGCGCGCATGGGTTACACCACGATGTTGATGAGTTTGCCGGGCACGACGATGATCTTCTTCGGCGTGCCTTCGATGAACTTCTGCGCCGACTCGGAGGCCAGCGCGGCCGCCTCGATTGCCGCCTTATCGGCTTCCTTCGGCACTTTCACCGATCCGCGCAGCTTGCCGTTCACCTGGATCATCATCTCGATCTCGGCCTGCTCCAGCGCGGCCGGGTCCACCTGCGGCCACTGCACGTCGAGGATGTCGCCGTAGGCCTTGGCATAGCCGAGTTCCTGCCACAGCACGTGGGTGATGTGCGGCGCCACCGGGTTGAGCATGCGCAGGAAGATCGACAGGCCTTCGGCGATGACCGCGTCGCCCGCCGCGCCTTCGGCCAGCTTGCTCGATTCCAGCGTGTTGAGCATCTTCATGCAGGCCGAGACAACCGTGTTGTACTGGATGCGCTTCAGGTCGTAGTCGGCCTGCTGCAGCAGTTTATGTACTTCGCGGCGCAGGGTCTTGTGTGCTTCGTCCAGGGTCGCGGCGCCGTCCTGGTTGGCCAGCGCGGCGGCGATGCGGCCCGACTGCGCGTAGCCATAGGCCCACACGCGGCGCAGGAAGCGGCTCGCGCCCTCGACGCCGCTGTCCGACCACTCCAGGGTCTGTTCCGGCGGCGAGGCGAACATGGTGAACAGGCGCGCGGTGTCGGCGCCGTACTGCTCGATCTGGGCCTGCGGGTCGATGCCGTTGTTCTTCGACTTCGACATCTTCTCGGTGCCGCCGATGTGGACCGGCTGGCCGTCGACCTTCAGGGTCGCGCTCTGCGGACGGCCCTTGTCGTCGAAGACGAGTTCCACGTCGGCCGGATTGAACCAGGTCTTCTTGCCCGCTTCGTCCTCGCGGTAGTAGGTCTCGTTCAGGACCATGCCTTGCGTGAGCAGGTTGACGAAGGGTTCGTCGAACTTGACCAGGCCGAAGTCGCGCATGACTTTCGTCCAGAAGCGCGCGTACAGCAGGTGCATGACAGCGTGCTCGATGCCGCCGATGTACTGGTCCATCGGCATCCAGTAGTCGTTGCGCTCGTCGACCATCCTGTCGTTCGAGCCCGGCGAGGTGTAGCGCATGTAGTACCAGGACGAGTCGATGAAGGTGTCCATGGTGTCGGTCTCGCGGCGCGCTGGTTTACCGCACTTCGGGCAGGAGCAGGCCAGGAACGTTTCGTCCTTGTTCAGCGGGTTGCCGGTGCCGTCCGGGACCAGGTGCTCGGGCAGCACGACCGGCAGGTCGGCTTCCGGCACCGGCACCGCGCCGCAGTCGCCGCAGTGGATCATCGGGATCGGGGTGCCCCAGTAGCGCTGGCGCGAGATGCCCCAGTCGCGCAGGCGGAAGGTGACCTTCTTGTCGCCCAGGCCTTGCGCGGCCAGGTCGCCCGAGACGGCATTCACCGCGGCGATGTAGTCCAGCCCGTCGTACTTGCCCGAATTGATAACCTTGCCGTTTTCCTTGTCGCCGTACCACTCCTGCCAGGCCTCGAGCGAGAATTCCTGGCCCGGCACGTCGACCACCTGCTTGATCGGCAGGTCGTACTTCTTCGCGAATTGGAAATCGCGTTCATCATGCCCAGGCACGCCCATCACGGCGCCGTCGCCATAGGTGATCAGGACATAGTTGCCGACCCAGACCGGGATCTGCTCGCCCGACACCGGGTGCGTCACGGTCAGGCCGGTCGGCATGCCCTTCTTCTCCATCGTCGCCATGTCGGCTTCGATGACCGAGCCCTTCTTGCACTCGGCGATGAACTCGGCGAGTTCAGGATTGTTCTTGGCCGCGTGCTGGGCCAGCGCGTGTTCCGGCGCCACGGCGCAGAAGGTCACGCCCATGATGGTGTCGGCGCGGGTGGTGAAGACGTAGAGCTTGCCGTCGTTGATCAGTTCGCCCGCGTCGTCCATGACTACGTGCGGGAAGGCGAAGCGCACGCCGGTCGACTTGCCGATCCAGTTCGACTGCATGATGCGCACGCGCTCGGGCCAGCCCGGCAGTTTGTTGTCGACGAAGTCCAGCAGCTCGTCGGCATACTCGGTGATGCGCACGTAGTACATCGGGATCTCGCGCTTTTCGATCAGCGCGCCCGAACGCCAGCCGCGGCCATCCACGACCTGCTCGTTGGCCAGCACGGTCTGGTCGACCGGGTCCCAGTTCACGGTGCCGGTCTTCTGGTAGATGATGCCCTTCTCGAGCATCTTCAGGAACATCCACTGGTTCCACTTGTAGTATTCCGGCTTGCAGGCGGTCATCTCGCGCGACCAGTCGATGGCGAGGCCCATCGACTCCATCTGGCCGCGCATGTGGGCGATGTTCGAATAGGTCCATTCGGCCGGCGGCACGTTGTTCGCCATCGCCGCGTTCTCGGCGGGCATGCCGAAGGCGTCCCAGCCCATCGGCATCAGTACGTTGTAGCCGTTCATCCGCAGGTAGCGGTACATCACGTCGTTGATCGTATAGTTGCGCACATGGCCCATGTGCAGCTTGCCGGACGGGTAAGGCAGCATCGAGCAGGCGTAGTACTTGCCCTTCGGGAAACGTGGGTCGTTCTCGACGGCTTTATAGGCGTCGATCGACTTCCAGTATGCCTGGGCGGCCTGTTCAACTTCGGCTGGACTATATTTATCTTGCATGATGTTCTGCGGACGAAATTTGGAGGTGGAACGGGACATTATACTGGTTCATCTTGCACTGCGGCGAAGCGGGACGGGAGCGATGGGCGGCCACGTAGGGTGGGCACTCCGTGCCCACGCTTTGCGCACTTCGCCGGTAGTCAGAGGCGGCGATGTGTCGTCCCCGGCGTGTACAAGAAATACGAACCGCGACGAAATTGGCGTGAGTCGGCCGCCTCAGTCTCTGGCGCCAAGCACCGGGCAAGGCGCATGTCCGTCGAGTTCGCGAAGAAAACCCCGCTCCAGGTAGTCCGGGATCTTGCCGAATTCGGCCAGCACGCGAGCGCGGAATTCCTCGTGCTCGTGCCAGCGCTCGACCGGCAGGCCGAAATAATTGACCGCGCAGGCCGACACCGTCACTTCCGGCCAGTGGCGCGCCAGGGTCATCAGGTAGCGCCGCATCGCGCAGACCTTGCCGATCGCGAGCACGCTGTCGACCTGGTTCACGTCCATGGCGTCGGCCACGCGGCGGCGGCCAAGGATGACGTTTTCGCCGGTGTTGGTGGTTTCGGTTTCGAGGATGAGGATGGATTCGGGCACGCCCAACTGGATCAGGCGTTCGGCGATCGCGAGCGCTTCAGGCTGGGGATTGCCGGCGGTGGCGCCGCCCGAGACCAGCAGCTTGCGGAACATGCCGGCTTGCCAGAGGGCGCAGGTCTCCTGGCAGAACTCCTCGACGCCGTGGCGGGTGCCGAACAGGAAGCCGAGGCTAGATGGCTGCGCCGGCACGGCCGGCATGACGTAGCGGGAGATGCGCAGGAGGTCGTCGGCGGTCATGGTCGTGTGCGTTGTTGCGCTACCTCGTCGGGGATGCGGTAGCATGTGGAGCTGCGGCTGCCCTGTTATTGGTGGGCGCGATCCGCGTGGGCTCGAGAGCCAGTCCTTTAAAGGTGTCAGCTGACGGACCCTGCCTTGAGCACACGCGCCGTCGATACGTGACGGCGCTTTTCTGCAGCTGACACAGTAGTTTTCTCCTTCGGTTTTTTGGGGGCACTGGGGTTCTTGCGCAGCGCCTTGAGCCGTGCATGGACGGCGATTTCCAGCAGGAGGCAGCTTAGCTGCGGGGCGTCGATGGCATCGTAAGGCGCCCAGGCGTCTGCCGTTGTCGCCAGCATCATGCCTGCATAGCAGCTTCTCACTTCGAGCGCGACATAAAATGGCGACAGCTCGATGCCGCTGTCACGTAAATGATGCGCCGCCGAGACGGCTGCCTGGATGACGCTGAGGATGTTGTAGGCCATGACGGCGATGCCGAAAGCGAGCAAGGCCGCGCGCGGATGACCAAGCGTCTTCACTTCGCTGTGCAAAACAGATTCGAGGCGTTGGAACAGCGTCTCGATTTTCCAGCGCTGCCGATAGAGACGCGCTATTGCAGGAGCCTCGAATTCCTGGCTGGGCAGATTCGTCAGGATCCGGATGACTTTCTCTCCACTGTCGGTCTCCCCGTTCAGGCGCAGTTCAATACGCCGCAGCGCGATCGTTTCCCCGGCTTCCCCCTCAAACTCGACTGTCTGCTCGAACACGACTCCCGTTTCCACAATCCCTTGAGAAGACAGATCGCCGAGCGTAGCTGGATTCGGCGTGCTGCTGTGCTCACGCACGATGAAATGGCAGCCGCGGCGGCTCCATTCGCCCAGGATGGCACGTGTGCTAAAAGCGCGATCGGCGATCCATAGCTCGCCCGGCATGGCGCGTTTGAGCAACGACGTCATCACCGCCCGTTCCTGTGTATAAGCGTCTTCGCACGGCTCGATATCGATGACCAGTTTCCGGTCCGGATCGTAGACGACCAAGGAGTGGCCCGGCAGAGGTGCGCCGCCAAAACCCCGCAATGGCTTGAGCCGCTTCTCGGTCGCTGCCAGGTGGCTGCCGTCGACGATCCGTACTCGGTATCCCGGCACTGTGAGCGGCTCGTCTATGATCATCGGCGCCAGCACCGCGTCCAGGCGCGTTGCGCTTTCGGTGACCAGGGCACGCACCAGATTTGGCTCGGTATGGTTGATCTTGTCGTACAGTGCCTGCACCGACACGCCTAAGTCTGGGCACTCTCGCGCAGCAGCATGCAGCGATGGACGTAACCCAACTGCTACCAGCGACATCAGGTCTACTGTCGTCGAGAACAGCAACTCCCTTTCATATTGCTTGCCGCGCTTGCCGTTAAATAATTTGTCGAGCCAAGCCGGCTCCAATGCATGCTGGAGCGCCAGTCGTGTCATCACCGTGACTGGACTTCCCTTGGCGCAGTGCGCTATCACCTCGTTCATCAACATGGCACATTCCTCCTGTACCACTTGGACGGAATCTGCAGATAATAGTGCCACGCTATTGCGATTGCTTCAGGGAAGCCCACCTTTAAAGGACTGGCTCGAGAGCCCACCCTACGGGTGAGGTTCCGGGCCGTTTGCAAGCAAAAAGCGTGACGTTCCGGGCCGTTTGCCGGCAAAAGGCCCGAGGCGGTGCCGCTTTTCTAGCGCAGCACCAGCTTCAGGGCCGGCTTTTCGCCGTAGTCCTCGTAGCGCTCGTTGATGCCGCCGACGCAGTAGGCGATTTCCTCGACCAGGTCCGGCAGGCGCTGCTGCAGCGCTTCACCGTCCGTGATGACGATTTCCAGGACCTCGTTCGGCTTGAGGCGGAATTTGGTCATGTTCTCGTCGTCGCGCAGGTAACTGAGGCAGTCGACCCAGGCGTCGATGGTGTTGGCGTAGGTATCCGGGAAGCCGAAAGCACGGCGGCTCTCGGCGTGGAAGGCCGCCTCGTCGACGATGGCGGCGCCGTTCAATTGAACGCTGGCCATGTCAGTCCTTCAGGCCCAGCACGTCCTGCATGTCGTACAGGCCGTTCGCCTTGTCGGCAATGAAGCGGGCGCCGCGCAGCGCGCCGTGGGCGTAGGTCACGCGGCTGCTCGATTTGTGCGTGATCTCGATGCGCTCGCCGGTGCCCGCGAACAGCACGGTGTGGTCGCCGACGATGTCGCCGCCGCGCACGGTGGCAAAGCCGATGGTCGACGGATCGCGTTCGCCGGTCACGCCTTCGCGGCCGTAGACGGCGCATTCCTTCAGGTCGCGGCCCAGGGCGTCGGCAATGACTTCGCCCATCTTGAGGGCGGTGCCGGAGGGCGCGTCGACCTTGTGGCGGTGGTGGGCTTCGATGATCTCGATGTCGTAGCCTTCGGCAAAGCTCTTGGCCGCCATCTCCAGCAGCTTGAGGGTGACGTTCACGCCCACGCTCATGTTGGGAGCGAAGACCACCGCGATCTTCCCGGCGGCGGCGCGGATCGCCTCCTTGCCCGCTTCGTCGAAGCCAGTGGTGCCAATCACGATCTTGATGCCGTGGTCGGCGCAGTAGGCCAGGTGCCCGAGCGTGCCTTCCGGACGGGTGAAGTCGATCAGGCAGTCGGCGCCCGCGAGCGCGCGGTCGAGGTCCGACTGGATGATCACACCGGTCAGCTGGCCCGAGAAGGCGCCGGCATCGGTGCCGATGAAGGGCGAACCGGCGACGTCGAGCGCGCCGGACAGGATGGTATCGGGCGAGGCGGCGATCGCCTCGATCAGCATGCGGCCCATGCGCCCGCTGGCGCCGGCGACCGCGATTTTCAGTTGCGTCATGACAGTCTTACTGGATATTGGTATTGGCCGGGGCGGCGTTGGTCACCGGGGCGACCGGCCGGGTCGGTGCATTCTTCGACGGGAACTGGGTCGGACCGGCGATGCGGTCGATGTACTCGCGCTCGGTCGGCAGGTTGCCGCCGTCAAAGCGTTCGACGACATTGTCCTTGAAGTAGACGGTAACGCGGCTGGTGGTCAGTTCGCCGTTGCCGCGCGCCAGGTAGAACGGGTAGTCCCAGCGGTCGGCATGGAACATGTCGGCCAGCATCGGCGTGCCGAGGATGAAGCGGACCTGGTCGCGGGTCTGGCCGACCTTCAGCTGGTTCAGCATTTCCTGCGACACGAAGTTGCCCTGCTGGATGTCCGGACGGTAGGGCGAGAAGATCCACAGGAATTTCTGCAGCTTGGTCACCTTGGTCGTCTGCGCACCCGAATTGGCCAGCGCGGCCGCCTTGTCGGCATCGGCTGCCACCGCCGCCGCGTCGGTGCTCGCCGGCGCGGCCGGCTTGGTCTGGTTGCGCCAGGATGCGCAACCGGACAGCAGCAGCGTGCATGCGAGGCCCGCGGCGAGTGCAGCCCGGGCATAGGGACGGTGAACTACGGCATGGGTGACGCGCATATGTAACCTCAAAACGTTTAGCGGGAGCTTCCAAAACGCTATATCATAAAGCACTCCGCCCATCTACGAGTAACAAACATGAGTAACAAACCCACCGACCTGAAGGCGAGCGGCCTGAAGGCCACCCTGCCACGCCTCAAGATCCTGGAAATCTTCCAGAACAGCGAAGTGCGGCACCTGACGGCGGAAGACGTCTACAAAATCCTCCTGGCCGACAACATGGACGTCGGCCTGGCGACGGTCTATCGTGTGCTGACCCAGTTCGAACAGGCGGGCCTGCTGAACCGCAACCACTTCGAAACCGGCAAGGCTATCTACGAGCTCAACGCGGGCTCGCACCACGACCACCTCGTCTGTCTGGACTGCGGCCACGTCGAAGAGTTCTTCGATGAGGAGATCGAATCGCGCCAGAACAGGATCGCCGTCGAACGCGGTTTCAAGATCGCCGAGCACGCGCTGGCAATCTACGGCAACTGCATCAAGACGGCGTGTCCGCATCGCGGCAATAACTGAAGCGGGATTTTCCGCTGCAATGAAGAACGGCGCCGCGGCGCCGTTTTTTGTTGTTACCTGTAGGGTGGGCGCCCTGTGCCCACGCGTGAAGTCTGCGTCGCGTTGGCGTTCATAAAGCGCTGCGTCTGCTCATCGTTTACGCGTGGGCACGGGGCGCCCGCCCTACGGATATCGATGCAAGCGCATCGGCAGAAGGTCCGCCACCCCGTCAGGAATGGCTCAGCGCATTCGACAGCAGCTTGGCCGTGATGTCGACGATCGGGATCACGCGCTCGTAGGCCATGCGTGTGGGGCCGATCACGCCCAGGGTGCCGACGATCTTGCCGTTCACTTCGTAAGGTGCGGTGACGACGCTCATTTCGTCCATCGGCACCAGGTTCGATTCGCCGCCGATGAAGATCTGCACGCCGCCGGCGCGGCTGGAGACGTCGAGCAATTGCATCAGTCCGGTCTTCTGCTCGAACATCTCGAACAGCTGGCGCAGCGAACTCATGTTCGACGACAGGTCCGACACCGACAGCAGATTGCGCTCGCCGGCAATGACCATGTCTTCGCCTTCGGACATCGCTTCGCTGCCGGCCTCCACCGCAACCTGCATCAGGCCGCCGATGTCCTCGCGCAGCTGGCGCAGCTCGCCGGTCAGGCGCGCGCGCACCTCGTCGAAAGTCAGGCCGGCGTAGTTCTGGTTCAGGTAGTTGGCCGACTGCACCAGCTGGGCCGGCGTGTAGTCGACCTCGGTGAGCAGCAGGCGATTCTGCACGTCCCCGCGCGGGTCGACGATGACGAGCAGGATGCGGCGCTCGGACAGGCGCAGGAATTCGATCTGCTGGAATACCGATTCGCGCCGCGGGCTTTGCACCACGCCGGCGAACTGGGTGAGCGAGGACAGCATCTGCGCCGCGTTGGCGATGATCTTCTGCGGCTGCTGGGCGGCCAGGCGCATGCGCTCGGCGTCGACGCCCTGCTCGTCGAGGTGCTGCACGGTGAGCAGGGTATCGACGAACAGGCGGTAGCCGCGCGGCGTGGGCACGCGGCCGGCCGAGGTGTGGGGACTGGCGACGTAACCCATTTCCTCGAGGTCGGCCATGATGTTGCGGATCGTGGCCGGCGACAGGTCCAGGCCCGAAATCTTCGACAGCGCGCGCGACCCGACCGGCTGGCCATCGGCGATGTAGCGCTCGACCAGGGCTTTCAGCAGGGTTTGGGCACGGGTATCAAGTTGCATGGGGAGAAGCGGAAAATGGTTCCGCTCCTATTATGCACCTTCGGCTGAAGGCTGTGCAGTCAGCCGTGCTCTTGCCTGAGCCAGGCCAGCAGTTCGTCGAAATCGGCAACGATGGCGTCGGGCTGCACACCCACTTCCAGGTGGCGCCGGCTGGCGGTGCGGTTCATCCAGACGGCGCGCATCCCGGCGCGCTGGGCGCCCTGCACGTCGAGGATCAGGTCGTCGCCGACGTAGACGGCTTCCTGCGGCGCCACGCCCAGGGCATCGCAGCCCGCATGGAAGATCGCCGGATCGGGCTTGGCGCGGCCGAACTGCGGCGCCGCCACCGAGGCCTTGAAATGGTGGGCCAGGCCGATCGTCTGCAGGTCGGCATTGCCATTCGTGATCGAACCGATCAGCACCTTGCCTTTCAGGCGCAACAGGCCCGGCAGCACGTCGTCGTAGGGAATCACGGCATTGCGCGCGGCGAAGAATTCGACCATCGCCAGCTCCACCTTGGAAAGATCTTCGCCGGCCTGCGCGAAGGCGGCCTCCAGCCCGGCGCGGCGCAGCGCACCAAGGTCGAGCTGGAATTCGGGGCGCTGGGCCAGCAGCTCCAGGCGGGCCTGGCGCAGGCTGTCGATGGTGAAGCGTTCCGCCACACGCGGCGCGTGGTCGGCAAGCCAGGCGAACAGGGTCTGTTCGGCCTGCAGGATCACGGGGGCGATCGGCCACAGCGTGTCGTCGAGATCGAACAGGACGGCTCGGGGCCAGGGGCGGCGGGGCGTGGTCGTCATCTGGGTCGCATGGGTGAGAGGGCGAGCCAAGCATAGCGAGGCCAGCGGCGAAATGCAAACGCACGCCGGCATGCAGCGCTGCCGTTACACCGTGATACAAACGGCGATGAGCCTGGGCCTTGTCAAATGCTCTAAAATGATGGGCAAACTTGACGCACCTGACAAAAACCCATGGCGGCGTTGCATCGTATCGCCGTATGCTCGTACTGTCTTCGACGACGCGTCGGACGGCCGCATCCCTTGCCATAGGAATTTTCTCAGGCGCTCTTAGCGTCGACGCGGCACGGACGCCGTAGCGCGTCTTGTCCAGTTCCCTTTTATTTGGAGAAATTATGATTCGTTCCCCCCTGCGTGCCGGCATCGCGCTGGCATGCGCGCTGAGCCTGTCCGCCTGCGGCGGCGGCGACGGCGAGTTCTATTTGGGCGGTAATGTTTACGGCATCAACAAGGGCAACCTGGTGCTGAAGAATGAAAGCAATGGCGCCACGGTGACGCTCACCCAGCCAGGCAGCTTCTTCTTCCCGGACCTCGTCGAGGCCGATTCCGACTACAACGTCGTGGTCGACTCCGTGCCTGACAACATCGCCGGCAAAGAAGCATGCACGGTTACCAAAGGCAAGGGCAAGGCCACGTTCAACATCAACACCATCGTGGTGGTCTGCACGATCAACACCCACAAGCTGACGGGCAACATCACCGGGCTGGACGACAAGTCGGGGCTGGTGCTGGTCAACGGCAACAATCGCGTCGAAGTGCCGGCCGGCGCCACCACCTTCGCCATGGCCGACGTTCCCGAGGACTCGCCCTACGGCATCACTGTCCTGAAGCAGCCGGACGAGCGCAACTGCACCATTACCAACGGCACGGGCACCATGCTCAAGACCGATATCGGTAACGTGCAGGTGAACTGCACCCCGACCACGCCTTGAGCCGACGTACCCTGGAGAACACCTTGAAGAAAACGAAACTGATCCGCCCGGCCGCGGCACTGGCCCTGGTGGCGACGCTCGCCTCCTGCGGCGGTTCCTCGAACTACACCATCGGCGGCGTCGTCAGCGGCCTGCAGCCGGGCACCAAGCTGGTCCTGACCACCAACGGCATGGAAACGACCGTCGAGGGCAAGCCGCTGGTCAACGGCCAGATCCCCGACGTGTCCTATTCCTTCCCGCAGCAGCTCGAGTACGGCGAAGTCTATAACGTGCTGCCGAAGCAGATCGGCAAGAATGCCGACGACAGCCCGATCTACCAGATGCCGGAGCACCAGACCTGCGTGGCCTCGGGCCGCACCAACGACACGGCCGGGCGCCTGTCGGAAATCCGCGCCGACTACAGCTGCTCGCTGGTCGCACCGAGCATCGGCGGCGTCGTCAAGGGCCTGACGGTCGGCAGCGTCACGCTGATCAACGGCAGCACCGGCGGCTCTGTCACGATTTCCGCTCCGGAAACCGCTGGCGACGTCAACTTCGTCTTCAGCACGCCGGTCACCTGGGGCCAGACCTATGGCGTCACGGTCCTGAGCGCCGACAAGGTGAGCTGCACCGTCAGCAACGGTACCGGCACCATGGGCGACAACAACGTGACCAACATCGAAATCAACTGCGCCGCCAATCCGACCTGATGGAGACATATGCTGCGCTTATGACGATCATTCCAAAAGAAAATTGGCTTTATATGTTGTAGCGCAGCATAATCCTACCTGTCTCCTCCAACTCTCCTCAGAAAAGAATTGGATTTAAGCCCACCCGCAACGGTGGGCTTTTTTTTTGCCGCGGCTCAGCCGAGCTTGGTGACCGGGGCCAGGCGCTTGCCGACGACCTTCACGACCGCCATTTTCTCCGTGCCCACCGTCACCATCGATGCGGCGCGAACCTCGGCCTTGTAGCTCTCGGCGCTGGCGTAGGTGCTGACACCGACGAGCAGAGCGGCGACGACGAAGATGGCTTCCATGTGCTTGAGGACGTTCATTTTGATACTCCCTTCGGTTGAGTGGTGGGCCGTTTCGTACTGCGTTGCGGCTTTCGATGGGAGTACTTTAGCAAGCCCCCTTCCCCCCTTCCATCGGCCTGCGACGAACTGCAATAAGTGGGCGCCGAAGCGCGCCTGGCGGCGACATACCGCGTTTGTGCGGTGCCGCAAGCGGACTGATGAAGGGAGATGCGGGGCGGGATGAGGGGCCGCGCGGCTGGCGGCCCGGGGGAACGGCAAAGGCGGCGGCACAGGCGGCCGCCGGGGTGAATCAGACGGGTTTCAGGATGTTGGCCAGCGCCACGTACTGCTCGAGGCCGACCGCTTCCGGACGGGCGCCCGGATCGATGCCGGCATCGATGAGCTGCTGTTCGGTGAACATGCCGGCCACGCAGTTGCGGATCACCTTGCGGCGCTGGGAGAAGGCTTTCTGCACCACCGCTTCCAGGGTCGGGCCGTCGGCCGGGAGTTTCCTGCGCGTCGGCACCATGCGCACGATCGCCGAATCGACCTGCGGCGGCGGATCGAAGGCGGTGGGCGGCACGATGAACAGCATCGCCATGTCGTAGCGCCACTGCAGCATCACCGACAGGCGGCTGTAGGCCTTGGTGCCGGGCTCGGCCACCATGCGCTCGACCACTTCCTTCTGCAGCATGAAGTGCTGGTCCTCGACCAGGTGGGCGAATTCGGCCAGGTGGAACAGCAGCGGGCTCGAGATGTTATATGGCAGGTTGCCAACCACGCGCAGCTTCTGCCCTTCCGGCACAGGAATCGAAGCGAAGTCGAACTTCAGGGCGTCGCCGGAATGGACCGTGAGTTTTTCACGCGGATAGGCTTTTTCGAGGCGCGCCACCAGGTCGCGGTCGAGTTCAACCACGTGCATGTGGTCCAGCCCCTTCAACAGCAGCGCCGTCATCGCCGCCAGGCCCGGGCCGATCTCGACCATCGCCTGGCCGCGGCGCGGACCGATCGCATCGATGATGTTGTTCAGGACATGGTCGTCGGTCAGGAAGTTCTGGCCGAAGCGCTTGCGTGCTACGTGTTTCATTGGTGCTTTCGTTAGATGGGGTTGGCGCCGTTGACGCCCTTGCTGGCCGTTACCATGTGCATGGCGGCGCGGATCGCCTCTTCCATGCTGCCGCAGTCGGCGTGGCCGAGGCCCTGCGCCGCCAGGTCGAGCGCGGTGCCGTGGTCGACCGAGGTGCGGATCAACGGCAGGCCGAGCGTGACATTGATGCCGCGCCCGAAGGTGGCGTGCTTGAGGACCGGCAGGCCCTGGTCGTGGTACATCGCCAGCACGCAGTCGGCATCCTGCAGGTACTTCGGCTGGAACAGGGTATCGGCCGGGTAAGGGCCACGCGCGTCGATGCCGCGTGCGCGCGCTGCCGCCAGGGCCGGCTCGATGACCTCGATTTCCTCGCGTCCCAGGTAGCCGTTCTCGCCCGCGTGCGGGTTCAGGCCGGTGACCAGGATGCGCGGCGCGGCGATGCCGAACTTCGCGCGCAGGTCATGGTAGAGGATGTCGAGCACCTGGCCCAGGCCTTCCTGCGTGATCGCTCCGGGCACATCCCTGAGCGGCAGGTGGGTGGTCGCCAGCGCCACCCGCAGGTAGGGCTGGCCACCGCTTGGCTGGCCGGCCAGCATCATGACCACCCGGGGCGTGCCGGTCTTCTCGGCGAGGTATTCGGTATGGCCGGAAAACGCGACCCCGGCCTGGTTGATGGTGCTCTTTTGCAATGGCGCGGTGACGATGGCGTCGAACCAGCCGGCCTGCACGCCCGCGACCGCCAGGTCGAGCGTGGCCAGCACCGCGCGCCCGTTTTCCGGGTCGAGCGTGCCGGGCACGACGTGAGCGGCGAGCGGCACGTCGACCACCGCGATGCGGTCCCTGCCGAAATGCGGCAGGCCGCCATTCTTCAGCGCCTGGACCGACAGGGCGGACAGCCGGATGCTTGGATCGACCAGGCTGGCGGTGAGCGCCAGGAAGGCCGCGTCGCCGACCAGGACGCAGTTGGCGACCTCGCGCAGCGCCCAGGCCGCGCGGATCGAGATCTCGGGGCCGATGCCGGCCGGCTCACCGACCGTGAGCGCCAGGGTCGGGCGCACTGCCTGTGGCGCGGCCACGGCCTTACTGCTCCTCGCGGTATTCGACGTAGGCGCGGTCGCGCACCTGGCGCGCCCAGTCCTCGAAGGCCTCGACCAGCTTGCGCTCGCGGATGATGGCACGCGCACGGTTGCGCTCCTTCTGCAGGGTGACGTCTTCGCTCTTGCGCTCCAGCACCTGGATCAGGTGGAAGCCAAATGGCGTCTGCACCACGCCCGATACCTCGCCCGGCTTCAGGGTCGCCATCGCGGTCTCGAATTCCGGCATCACGTCGCCCGGATACAGCCAGCCCAGGTCGCCGCCCTTGACGGCCGAGCTGTTGTCCTGCGAGTTCTGGCGCGCCAGGTCCTCGAAGGTAGCGGTCTTGCTCTCGATCTTGGCCCTCATCTCTTCCAGGCGGCGCTTGACCTCGTCGACCGACATGGCCGGCGTCGGCTTCATGAGGATGTGGCGCGCGTGGGTCTGCTCGATGACGGTCTGCTCCGGCGTGTTTTTCGCCAGGCTGCGCTTGTCGTTCAGCTTCAGGATGTGGAAGCCGGTACTGCTCCTGATGACAGGGGTGACCTGGCCCGGGTTCAGCTTGCGCAGTTCGTTCGCGAACACCGGCGGCAGGCGGTCGGCCTCGCGCCAGCCGATCGCGCCGCCCTTCAGGGCGTCGGATGCGTCGGAATAGGTGGCGGCGATCTTGGCGAAGTCGGCGCCGGTGCGCAGCTGGCGCATCACCTCGTCGGCGCGGGCGCGGCGCGCAGCGATCTGCTCGGGCGTGGCGTTGGCCGGGATGCCGACCAGGATCTGGGCGATGTCGACCTCGATGCGGTCGGCGGCGGCCGCCTTTTCGGCGGCGAGATAGGTGTCGACCTCGGCGTCCGAGACCTGGATCTTGCTGTCGACCTCATGCTCGCGCAGGCGCTGCATCATGATCTCGTTGCGGATCTCTTCGCGGAAGGCGGCGAAGGCCATGCCTTCCTTTTCCATCTGGTTGCGCATTTCCTGGACCGACATCTTCTGATCCTGGGCGATGCGGCCGATGGCGGCGTCGAGCATGCGGTCGTCGACGCGCACGCCCATCTCCTTGGCCAGCTGCACCTGGGCGCGCTCGACGATCATCGACTCGATCACCTGGCGCTCGAGGTCTTCCCGCGGCGGCAGCTGGGTATTCTGGGCGCGCAGGCGCTGGACGATCTGTTCGACGCGGTTGCGCACTTCGTTACGGGTGATGACCTCGTCGTTGACGACGACACGGATGGCGTCGACGACGTTGGCGTTGCTCGAGGCGGGCGGCAGGAAGCCGCTGCCCGGATTGGCAGGGGCGGTGCCGGCCGCTGGCGTGGAGCTTGCCGGGGTGGCCTGGCCGAACGCGGCGCCGGCCGTGAGCGCACACAGCAGCGCCGCTGCGAGCTTAAGGTGATGCAAACGGGTAGTACGCATAATCTGGGAAGCACTCATTCAGGTCAAAAAACATCCATGGTTCTGGTCAAGGGCGCCCGGCTAGGGGCGGCCAACGTTGGTATTTAACCGCGTATAGCCGGGAATACTCTTGTAAAACGAATCCAGCGGGTTGCCCATGCCGAAGCGCGACAGGCCGTTGAGCTCGAGCTGGAAGAACACCGGCGTCGAGGTCGACTGGGCCGCCGTCACGAAGCGCTGCGCGCCCATCCGGAACACCCAGCAGTCGGCCTTGTACTCGAGCCCGACCAGGCTCTCGAGCACCTTGTGGTCCTGCAGCGAATAGCTGACCCGGCCCACGCCGAACCAGCGCTTCGACAGCGGCCACTGGCCCGAGATGTCGGCGTTGCGGAAGCTGTCGCGCACGTAACGGTACTCGGCGTTGAACACTTTCAGCAGGCCGGGGGTCCAGCGCACGCCATAGTTGCGGCTGTACACGCTCGAACTCGTCGCGTCGTATTGTACGCTGGCGTCGATGTTCCAGTTCTCGACGATGCGGCCCGACGCCGCCAGCAGCAGGTCGGAGCGGTTCTTGCGGTCCAGGATCGGACGGCCCGGCAGCTGCACGCGCGGCTCGGTGAAGTAGAAGCGTTGGCCGAAGGCCAGGCGCAGGCGCTCGGCGCCGCTGCCCTCGATGTAGCGCGAGGTCACGGCCGCGGTCAGCTGGTTGGCGTCGGAAACGCGGTCATTGCCCACGAAACGGTTTTCGCTGAACAGCTGGGCGTAGCTGAAGCCGGCCTCGCCGGTATCGAAGATCGGGAAGTCGTCCTGGTTCTTGTAGGGCGTGCGCACGTAGAACAGGCGCGGCTCGAGCGTCTGGGTGGCGGCGGTGCCGAACAGGCTCGTCTCGCGCTCGAACACCATGCCGGCGTCGAGCGAGAAGATCGGCAGCGTGCGCGACAGGCTGGTGCGGCGCCCGGCATTGCTGTCCATGTCGTACTTGCTCGCATGGAGCATCACCTTGGGCGTGATGTAATAGCCCGGGCGCACCCACGGGTAGCTCACCTGCGAGATCATCACCGCGCGGTTGCCGCTGTCCCAGGTCGAGTGCGAGAAGCGGGTCGCCTCGGCGTCGATGGCCCAGTCGAAGCCGTTGACGTCGAAGCGGCCCGTATGGAAGTTAATCTGCGGCAGGCGCGCATACGGTTTCGGGATCGTCAGCGCCGGATTGGCCGCCGCCGCCGGCTCCTGCAGCACCTGGAAGTTCTGGGCGCGCGCGGTCAGGTTCCAGTACTGGGTGCCGTAGCTGGTGTACAGCTCGCGCACCAGCTGGCGCTCGGCGCTGGTCGACACCGAACGCGAGAAGTCGCTCAGGTACTGGTCGTCCGAGGCCGCGTGCAGGTTCCAGCCGTAGGACCAGTTCGGGCTCAGCTGCTGGTTGTGCAGCGAGTCGACCAGCCAGCGGTCGGTCTTGGTGATGCGGTCGTTGCGCAGTCCCTCGAAGTGGGTTTCGCCGCCATAGGTGCCGCGCCCGGTCGCGCCGATGTAGCGGCCGGTCGCGCCCAGCTGCAGGCCGCGGTCGAACATCATGCGCGGGAACACCGTCAGATCGCGGTTGGGGGCGATGTTGAAGTAGTACGGCACCATGATCTCGGACTTGCCCTTCGAGCCGAAGCCGATCGAGGGCGGCAGCCAGCCCGAGCGACGCGCGCCCGAGAGCGAGAACGACATGGCAGGTGTGCCGAGGATGGGCACGTCCTTGAAATAGATGACGGTCTTGCCGGCGGTGCCGACGTCGCGTCCGGAATCCAGGCGCAGGGTGCTCGACTTCAGGTACCAGTCGGGATCGGGCCCCTCGCAGGTGCTGTAGGTGCCGTCGACCACCAGGGCCTGGTCCTCGCCGAGGAAGTCGATGCGGTCGGCGCGGCCCTGGGCATTGTTCACCTGCAGGCGGTACTGCGGGTTGAGCACCCAGCCGCGGCCGGTTTCGAGGTTCAGCTGCAGCGAATCGCCCTGGTAGCGGTCGCCGAAGCGCCACATGTTGACATTGCCGCTGGCCGTGACCTCGTCCTCGACCAGGCGGTAGCAGGCCGTGTCGGCCGTCATTTTCGTCTGGCCGCGGGTGATTTCGACGTTGCGGTTGAGGTTGATCTCACGGTCCGGTCGGCCGCCGATTTCCTCGGCGCGCACGGTAACGGGAAGATCCTGTTCGTCGGCGTGGGACGGCGCTGGCGCAACTTGCGCGTGCAAAGGCCCCGAGGCCACGGTGACGAGGGCGGACAGGGCAACTGCCCGCCGCTGCGGGAATGGTAGGGCCGTAAACCAGCTCATGGAATCTTGGGCTGCACCATAAAGGGCGATTTTTTGGATTGAATCCCTTATTATATGGGAATTGTCTCTCTCAACCGGTTTCCCCTGGACGTTTCATGTCTTCTTTGTATCAAAACACCCCCACTTCCGCCGAGCAGGATGCACGCCTGGCGCTGCTCACCGAATGGCTGGGCTCGCTCGACCTGGTGGAAGTCGCGTCAAGCCGCCCGGCCTCGTCGGATGCCAGCTTCCGCCGCTATTTCCGCCTGGATGTGGTGCCGGCGCTACGCGAGAAGCTGGGTGACACCCTGATCGCCATGGACGCGCCGCCCGAGCGCGAGAACGTCCCCGCCTTCATCCACGTCCAGGGCCTGCTGCAGGAAGCCGGCGTCACCGTGCCGGCGATCGTCGCGCGCGACGTCGAGCGCGGTTTCCTGCTGCTGTCGGACCTGGGCACCACGACTTATTTGCAGCGCCTGGACTCCGACAACGCCGCCTTCATGTATTCGGACGCGGTCGATGCCCTGATCAAGTTCCAGCTGCACAGCCAGCCCGGCGTGCTGCCCGAGTTCGACCGCGCCTTCGTCCTGCGCGAGATGAACCTGTTCCCGGAATGGTTCCTCGGCCGCCACCTCGGCGTCACCATGACCGATGCCCAGCAGGCCCAGCTCGACAAGGTATTCGAGACCATCACCAATAACGTGCTGGCGCAGCAGCAGGTGTTCATGCACCGCGATTTCCATTCGCGCAACCTGATGTTCCTCGACCAGGGCAACCCGGGCGTGCTCGATTTCCAGGACGCCGTCTACGGCCCGGTCACCTACGACCTGGCTTCGCTCCTGCGCGACGCCTACATCCAGTGGGACGAGGAGATCGTGCTCGACTGGGTCGTGCGCTACTGGCAGAGCGCCAAGCAGGTCGGCCTGCCGGTCAACCCCGACATCGACAGCTTCTACCGCGACGTCGAATTCATGGCGCTGCAGCGCCACCTGAAGATCCTGGGCATCTTCTGCCGCCTGAACTACCGCGACGGCAAGCCGATCTACATGGGCGACCTGCCGACCGTGATGGACTACGTGCGCAAGACCGCCAACCGCTACACCGAACTGAAGCCCCTGGCGCGCCTGCTCGACTCCTTCGAGGACAAGGCGCCGCAGGTCGGCTATACCTTCTGAGCCGATTGTCGAGAAGCCCATGAAAGCCATGATCCTGGCCGCCGGCCGCGGCGAGCGCATGCGTCCGCTGACGGACAGCTGCCCGAAACCCCTGCTCAAGGTGCGCGGCCGTCCGCTCATCGTCTGGCACATCCTGAACCTGGTGCGTGCGGGAATTACCGAGATCGTCATCAACCACTCCTACCTCGGCCACATGATCGAGGACGAACTGGGCGACGGCAGCAAGTATGGCGCGCGCATCGCCTATTCGCACGAACCGGCCCCGCTGGAAACGGCGGGCGGCATCGCCAACGCGCTGCACCTGCTGGGCGACGAGCCTTTCGTCGCGCTGTCGGGCGACATCTATGCGCCCTATTTCGACTTCACCCAGGTATTCGAGGCCTTGCCGGACAGGGATATGCTGGGCCAGCCGATCCCGCAGGACAAGCGCGACATCGCCTGGCTGTACCTGACGCCCAACCCCTGGCACAACCCGGAGGGCGACTTCGGCATGAACATGTACTCGCTTACCAACGACGGCGATCCAAAATGGAATTTCGGGAACATCGGCGTCTACCGTCCTGAAATGTTCGACGGCATCGCTCCTGGCGAGTTCGTCAAGTTCGGGCCGCTGATGCGCAAGTTCATCGCGCAAGGACGCGTGGGCGGCGAAATCTACAACGGCCCCTGGGTCAACGTCGGCACCGTGCGCCAGCTCGAAGAACTGAACGCGCCGCTGGCCAAGAGGGCCGGCGCGTGAGCCCCTATTGTGCCCGCCGCGCACGCCTGGCAGCAGGCATGGCGCCGGGCGCGGTGGCGGTGCTGGCCACCGCGCCGGAAACGCTGCGCAACGGCGACAGCGAGTACCCCTACCGCCACGACAGCTATTTTTATTACCTGACCGGCTTTGCCGAACCGGAAAGCGTGCTGGTACTGGTTGCCGCGAAAGGTGACGCACCTGCCCGTTCGATCCTGTTTTGCCGCGAGAAGAACGTCGAGCGCGAAACCTGGGAAGGCTTCCGGCATGGCCCGGCCGCGGCGCGCGAGGCCTTCGGCTTCGACGAGGGCTATCCGATCGGCGAACTCGACGCGCAGATGGCGCGCCTGCTGGCCGACGTCCCCGCCCTGTACTACGCCAACGCGCACAGCGCGGCGCTCGATGCCCAGGTCGCCGGCTGGATCAAGGCAGTGCGGGGGCAGTCGCGCAGCGGCATCGTGGCGCCGGCGCGCATCGAGCACCTGCTGCCCCTGCTCGACGAGATGCGCCTGCTGAAGGACGACGTCGAACAGGCGCTGATGGCGAAGTCCGCCGACATCGCCGGCGCGGCCCACCTGCGCGCCATGCGCGCGGCCAAACCCGGCATGTTCGAGTACGAGATCGAGGCCGAGCTGCTCTACGAATTCCGGCGTAACGGCGCCCAGTTCCCGGCCTACACGCCGATCGTGGCGAGCGGCGCCAACGCCTGCATCCTGCACTACAACGCCAACAACGCGCAGACGAAGGACGGCGACCTGGTCCTGATCGACGCCGGCTGCGAATTCGACAGCTACGCCTCCGACATCACCCGCACCTTCCCGGTGAACGGCCGCTTCAGCGCGCCGCAGAAGACCCTGTACGAACTGGTGCTGCGCGCCCAGGACGCGGCGCTGGCCGCCATCGTTCCTGGCCGCCCCTACAGCGATTTCCATGACGCCGCCGTCAGGGTGCTGGCCGAAGGCATGCTGGAACTCGGCCTGCTCGACAAGGCAAAATTCGGCAGCGTCGAGAACGTGCTGGCCGAGCGCGCCCACACCCAGTTCTACATGCACGGCACCGGCCACTGGCTGGGCCTGGACGTGCACGACGCCGGCGCCTACCGCGACCTGACACTGGAAGACAAGCCTTCGCGGCCGCTGCTGGCCGGCATGGCGCTGACGGTGGAACCGGGCATCTACGTGCGCCCGGCGCCGGGCGTGCCCGAACAATTCTGGAACATCGGCATCCGCATCGAGGACGACGTGATCGTCGGCCATGGTGACAACGGCGGCGCGCGCGTGCTCACGGGCGCGGCGCCGAAGACGGTGGCCGAGATCGAGGCCCTGATGAGAGCTTGAAGATGGAACAGCATCACGACACCTATGACGTGGCGATCTGCGGCGCCGGCCCGGTCGGCCTGGCGCTGGCCGCCCTGCTGACGCGGCGCGGCATCGAGGGCCGCCGCATCGCCCTGATCGACGCGCGCGCGCTCGGCCAGTCGATTTCCGACCCGCGCTCGATCGCCCTGGCCTGGGGCAGCCGCATGCTGCTCGAGGAAGTGGGCGCCTGGCCCGCCTCCGGACACTTCCCCGCCACACCCATCCACAGCATCCACGTCTCGCGCCGCGGCCACCTCGGGCGCAGCCTGATGGACCGCGACGAACACGGCCTGGACGCGCTCGGTTACGTCACGCGCTATGGCGAGGTGGTCGACGCGCTGGCGCGCGCGGTGGACCGCGCGGGCGTCGAGGTGATCCGCCCGGCGCGCGTGGCCAGCCTGGACGAAAGCAGCGACCACGTCACCCTCACGCTCGACGACGGCCGCACGCTCACGGCCCAGGTCGCGGTTGGCGCCGAGGGCGGCGTGTTCGGCCAGCAGGAAGACAAAGCGAAGACGCGCGACTATGGCCAGAGCGCCGTGATCGCGCGCGTCTCGTGCAGCAACCCGATCCCGCACCGCGCCTTCGAGCGCTTCACCGACGAGGGACCGCTGGCGCTGCTGCCGCAGGAAGGCGCCGACGGGCACCAGTATGCGCTGGTCTGGTGCGTGAAACCGGAGCGCGCCTCGGCACTGCAGGCGATGGAGGAAGAGCGCTTCCTGCTCGAGCTGAACGAGGCCTTCGGCGGCCGGCTGGGACGCTTCACGAAAGTGTCGCCGCGCGCCAGCTACCCGCTCGGCCTGAACGCCGAGGCCCATGCCAGCACGCGCACGGTGGCCATCGGCAACGCGGCCCAGACCCTGCATCCGGTGGCCGGCCAGGGCCTGAACCTCGGCCTGCGCGACGCCGCCGTGCTGGCGCGGCTGCTGGCGCGCTGCCCGGGACCGGAAGGCATCGGCCGCTTCCTCGACGAACGCGCCCAGGACCGCAAGCTCACCATCGCCCTGACCGACGCCATGGCGCGCGCTTTTGTCGGCAGCGGTCCGCTGCAGACGGTCCTCGGCCTGGGCCTGGCCACGCTCGACGCCGTGAAACCGGCGCGCACGCTGCTGGCCGAAGTCATGATGTACGGCCGCCGCGGCGGCTCGTCGTTCCTGCCGCACCGGCAGGCGTGAGTTGCCGTACCAGCAGGCGCCCGCGGCGGAGGCATTGACGTCGGGTGGGCGCCCCGTGCCCACGCGCTGAGCATGGATCATGGCGAACATGCTTTCGGTGGGCTCGGGGCGCCCACCCTACCGTTCCATGCAAGAGCTGGGCACATGAACACAGACGCTGACCCTGCACCACCCCTTCTCCCATGAGCGTCAATTTTTCTTGACATCACTCCCGAGCGTCAATTAATCTTGACATATCACTCACCATGGAGAAGCCCATGCACACCGCAACGCCCACCCAGCCCGGCCCGCTCTCGCCCGAACACCGCACCAGCCTGCAGCAGGCGATCGAATCGGCCATCATCGCCCACGCCGGGCTGAGCGAGACGCCCGACGCCGCCCCCGACAACGCCCTGCGCCTGGCTGCGGCGAGCAGCGCCGGCGTGCAGATTTGCGAAGCCTTGCAGAAGGAAGCCGTGCAGAACGCGCGCCGCGCCGGCCGTTCCTGGGCCGAGCTCGGTGCACTGATGGGGATCACCCGGCAGGCGGCGCAGCAGCGCTTCGCGCCATCGGCATCGAAGGAGTGGTTCGTGCAGGAATGGGTGGCCGCCCACGAGGGTCACGAGATCCTGGTGCGCAATTCCTGGAACGGCGGCATCCGGCTCTTCGTCGACGAGCAGCAGATAGCGGAAAACCGCACGCTGTTCTCGCTCGACAAGAACAAGCCGCTGCTGTCGGCGACCTGCACACCGGCCTCCGGCAAGCCCTTCCTGGTCGAGGTGTTTGCCTATGCCCTGTTCTCGGTCAGCGTGAAGATCGTCGTCAACGGCAAGCAGGTCGGCGGCGAGGTGTTCTGAGGCCCTCTCTTCAAAGCGCGGGCGATGCGACCGGTGCCGGCGCGAAGCGCAGCGCGATGGGCGAGCAGTAAGCGAGGGCCAGCACGGCGCCACCGAGCAGGGTCGCCAGCCAGTCGATGGCGACCTTGGGGCCGGAATCGACGAAATAGGCAGCCATCGCATACAGCAGCACGCTCACTGCGATGCTCAGCAAGGAAAGGGAGCGCGACCAGGGCCGGAACAGGCATAAGCCGATCGTCGCAACAATGCCTGTAACCAGGTTGGCTCCCGCCAGAAAGTCGAACATGCTCTGCCCCATGAGCGGCAGCAACGTACTGCGCGGCACCGGCAATTGGGGCAGGAACAAAGCGTTAAGCAGCAGGCCGACGAAAGGCAGGACCGCGGAGACGATGACGAGGACACGGAACTGGATGGGGCTGATGGCGAGCACGGGTTTCCTGTGGTTGCTGGTGAAAGCGGCGTGTAGTTCGCCACAACGTCAATGCAGTCCTGGCGCCGATGTGATTTGAACCGTGGACGGCAAAGCCGTCCACCCTACAGGTCTATTCGACGGCCTTGACCATCGACTCGATCACCTTCTTGGCGTCGCCGAACACCATCATCGTGTTCGGCTGGTAGAACAGGTCGTTGTCCAGGCCCGCGTAACCGGAGGCCATCGAGCGCTTGTTGACGATGATGCTCTTGGCTTTATAGGCTTCGAGGATCGGCATGCCGGCGATCGGCGACTTCGGGTCCTTGGCCGCCGGGTTCACCACGTCGTTCGCGCCCAGCACCAGCACCACGTCGGTCTGGCCGAATTCGCCGTTGATGTCTTCCATCTCGACCACCTGGTCGTAGGGCACCTCGGCTTCGGCCAGCAGCACGTTCATGTGGCCCGGCATCCGGCCGGCCACCGGGTGGATCGCGTAGCGCACGGTGACGCCGTGTTCCGTCAGCTTGTCGACCAGTTCCTTCACCGAGTGCTGGGCGCGCGCCACGGCCAGGCCGTAGCCCGGCACGATGATCACCGATTCCGCATTCTGCAGGATGAAGGCCGCGTCCTCGGCCGAGCCGGACTTCACCGGGCGCTGTTCCTGCGCGGCGCCGCCGGTGGCTGCTGCCTCGCCGCCGAAGCCGCCCAGGATCACGTTGAAGAAGGAGCGGTTCATCGCCTTGCACATGATGTAGGAGAGGATCGCGCCCGACGAGCCCACCAGCGAACCGGCGATGATCAGCATCGAGTTGTTCAGCGAAAAGCCGATGCCGGCCGCGGCCCACCCCGAGTACGAGTTCAGCATCGACACCACCACCGGCATGTCGGCGCCGCCGATCGGGATGATGATCAGGACGCCCAGCACGAACGAGAGCACGGCCATGATGACGAAGGGCGTCCAGGCCGGCTCCACCGCATCGGAAAAGCAGAACACCAGGCCGAGCGCGATGATGGCCAGCGCCAGCACCAGGTTCAGGATGTGCTGGCCGCCAAAGCGCACCGGCGCGCCCTGGAACAGGCGGAATTTATACTTGCCCGACAGCTTGCCGAAGGCGATCACCGAACCGGAGAAGGTGACGGCGCCGACGAAAGTGCCGAGGAAGAGTTCGAGCCGGTTGCCGAAGGGCAGCGCGCCGCCGCGTTCGGCAATATTGAACGCCCAGGGTTCGGATACGGCGGCGATCGCGATGCACACCGCGGCGAGACCGATCAGCGAGTGCATGGCCGCCACCAGTTCCGGCATCTTGGTCATCTCGACCTTTTTCGCGGCGTAGGCGCCGATCGCGCCGCCCACTACCACACCCAGCAGCACCAGCGTAAAACCCATGCCGCCGCCGGTACGCTCGGCGAATTCGGCCTGCAGCTTGAAGATCAGGGCGATGGTAGTGACCACCGCGATCGCCATCCCGGTCATGCCGAAGGCGTTGCCGGCGCGCGCCGAGCTTGGCGAGGACAGGCCCTTCAGGGCCTGGATGAAGCAGACCGACGCCACCAGGTAGAGCAGCGTCACCATGTTCATGCTGATGAGGTTCATGCGGCCTCCTTGGTGCTTGACGCTTCCGGCGCGGCTTTCGCTGCGGCTTTCGGTTCCTTCTTCTTGAACATCTCCAGCATGCGCTGGGTGACGAGGAAGCCGCCGAACACGTTCACGGCGGCGAGCGCCACCGCGACCGTGCCCATGACCTGGCCCAGCGCCCCTTCGGTGAGGGCGGCGGCCAGCATGGCGCCGACGATGATGATGGCGGAGATCGCGTTGGTCACCGCCATCAGCGGCGTGTGCAGCGCCGGCGTGACGGTCCAGACGACGTGGTAGCCGACGTAGATCGCCAGCACGAAGATGATCAGGTTGATGATGGTGTGGCTGATGTCCATGGCCCTCTCCTTGTCATTTGCGTAGCGTTTCGCCATCGGCGCACAGCAGCGTGGCGCGCACGATCTCGTCTTCGCGGTCGATGACGAATTTGTCTTCCTTGTCGAACACGAGCTTGAGGAAGTCGAGCACGTTGCGCGCATACAGGGCCGAGGCATCGGCCGCGACCAGCGCCGCCAGGTTCGGCTCGCCGATGATGTGGACGCCGTGTTTCACCACTGTCCTGCCGAGTTCCGTCAGCGGGCAGTTGCCGCCCTGCTCGATCGCCATGTCGACGATCACCGAGCCGGGCTTCATGGCCTGCACCGTTTCTTCCCTGATCAGCACCGGCGCCGCGCGGCCCGGGATCAGGGCGGTGGTGATGATGATGTCTGCCAGTTTCGCGCGCTCGTGCACGAGTTCGGCCTGGCGCCGCATCCAGTCGGCCGGCATTGGCCGCGCATAGCCCCCCACGCCCTGCGCAATTTCTCGCTCTTCGTCGGTGAGGAAGGGAACGTCGATGAACTTCGCGCCGAGCGACTCGACCTGTTCCTTCACCGGCGGGCGCACGTCCGAGGCCTCGATCACGGCGCCCAGGCGCTTGGCGGTGGCGATCGCCTGCAGGCCGGCCACGCCGACACCCATGATCAGCACGCGCGCGGCCTTGACGGTGCCGGCGGCGGTCATCAGCATGGGCATGAAGCGCTGGTAGGTGTTCGCCGCCAGCATGACCGCCTTGTAGCCGGCGATGTTGGCCTGCGAGGACAGCACGTCCATCGACTGCGCGCGCGTGATGCGCGGCGCCGCTTCCAGCGCAAAGGCGGTCAGGCGCGCGCCGGCCATGGCGGCCAGGTTCTCGCTATCGAAAGGATTGAGCATGCCGACCAGGACCGTGCCCGGCTTCATGCGGGCGCGTTCAGCTTCGCTGGGCGCGCGCACCTTCAGCACCATGTCGGCGCCGAAGGCGTCCTCCGCGCTGCCGATCATGGCGCCGGCGGCGACGTAGGCGTCATCGAGGGCGGCGGCATGGATGCCGGCGCCGGCCTGCACCACCACCTGGTGCCGGGCCGCCAGTTTCTTCACTGTTTCCGGAGTTGCTGCTACGCGGGTTTCTCCGGGCCTTGTCTCGGCCGGTATGCCGATTCTCATGCATGCCTCCCTGGTTGTTTGTTTTCTATATGAAATCTAACACGTAAACATTGGATTTTTTCTACTAAAAATGGCAATCCCCGCCGACCGGTCATTTTCGAGGTAAATACGATACAGCTGGGGCACGATGCACAGGTTTTTTGTATCAAATCAACGCAATTGGCGCTTTTTTGCTGCACTGCACACGTACCGGCGAGCAACGGTTTGCGCAGCACTGTAAAATACCGGCTCATTTCCGAGGACGCGCATGACCCATACCTTCAGACCGTCAGTCACCGTTGCCGCAATCATCGAACGCGATGGCCGTTTCCTGCTGATCGAAGAGGAAACAAGCGAAGGGATCAGGCTGAACCAGCCGGCGGGTCACCTCGACCCGCACGAGTCGCTCGAACAGGCGGTGGTGCGCGAAGCCCTGGAAGAAACGGCGCACGAATTCATTCCCGAGGCGCTGGTCGGCATGTACATGTCGCGCTACCACTCGAAGTCGCGCAATGCCGACGTCACGTATCTGCGCTTCACCTTCTGCGGCAAGGCCGGCAGGCAGTACGACCAGCCGCTCGACGACGGCATCCTGCGCACACTGTGGATGACGCGCGACGAAATCGCCGCCTGTCCGGAACGCCACCGCAGCCCGATCGTGCTGCAATGCGTGGACGATTACCTGGCGGGCAAGCGCACCGAACTGGCGCTGCTGCACACCCACCCTTCGGTGTTCGAGGGCGGGCTATCAACAACGGACGTAACATGAGCAAGAAAAAAGTCGTGATCGGGATGTCGGGCGGAGTCGACTCCTCGGTCGCGGCATGGATGCTGAAGGAACAGGGCTACGACGTGGTCGGCCTGTTCATGAAGAACTGGGAAGACGACGACGACTCCGAATACTGCTCGTCGCGCCAGGACTGGATCGACGCGGCCAGCGTGGCCGACGTGGTCGGCGTCGACATCGAAGCGGTGAACTTTGCCGCCGAATACAAGGACCGCGTGTTCGCCGAGTTCCTGCGCGAATACCAGGCCGGCCGCACGCCGAACCCGGACGTGCTGTGCAATGCCGAGATCAAGTTCAAGGCCTTCCTCGACCACGCCATGAAGCTGGGCGCCGACCTGATCGCGACCGGCCACTACGCGCGCGTACGCGAGAACGCAGCCGGCAAGTTCGAACTGCTGAAGGCGTTCGACCACACCAAGGACCAGAGCTACTTCCTGCACCGCCTGAACCAGGCGCAGCTGTCGAAGTCGCTGTTCCCGCTGGGCGAGATCCCGAAAACCGAAGTGCGCAAGATCGCCGAGAAGCTGCAGTTGCCGAACGCGGCGAAGAAGGACTCGACCGGCATCTGCTTCATCGGCGAGCGCCCGTTCCGCGAATTCCTGAACCGTTACCTCTCGCACAAGCCGGGCCCGATCAAGCTCGACAACGGCCAGACGGTGGGCGAACACATCGGCCTGTCGTTCTACACCCTGGGCCAGAGGAAGGGCATCGGCATCGGCGGCCTGAAGTCGCACAAGAACGCCGACGGCACCAGCGAGCCGTGGTTCGTCGCGCGCAAGGACATCGCGACCAACACCTTGTATATCGTGCAAGGCCACGACCATCCGTGGCTGCTGTCGGCCCGTCTCGAAGCGGGTCAGGCCAGCTGGATCGCGGGCGAACCGCCGGCGGGCATGCTGTCGGCCAAGACGCGCTACCGCCAGCAGGACGTCGCCTGCGAAGTCATCGCCGACGGCATGGAGCGTTTCGCCCTGCACTTCAACGACCCGCAATGGGCGGTCACTCCCGGCCAGTCGGCCGTGCTGTACGACGGCGACATCTGCCTGGGCGGCGGCATCATCGACGGCGCGATCAAGGCCTGAGTTTTCGCCTTACGTGAAAAAAACGGCGCCCCGGGAAATCCGGTGCGCCGTTTTTCGTAGGGTGGGCACTCGTGCCCACGCGGTCTCATCGCTTGCCAACATGCGCCTTAAAAATCCACCCGGTGCGCATGATCGACCATATTGATTGTTGACGGGGCTGATCTTGGTTCCCACCGCGTGGGCACAAGTGCCACCCTACGCCCTTCGATCACGCGCAGCTCAGCTCCGCCATCTCCTGCGCCGGCCGGACCGCGCGCAGCCGCGGCAGCGTCCACTCGGCACAGATCCAGCGCTCGAAATCCTCGGCCGCCAGCGGACGCGCATACAGGTAGCCCTGCACCTGGTCGCAGCCCGCGGCGCGCAGGTAGCCCGCCACCGCCGCGGTCTCGACACCCTCGGCCACCACCTTGTGCCCGAGGTCGTGCGACAGCTTGATCATGGTGCTCACCAGCGAGCGCTTGTGGCTGTCGGCGTCGAGGTCGCGCACGAAGCTCTGGTCGATCTTGACCACCTGCGCCGGCAGGCTCTGCAGGTAGGCCAGGCTGCTGTAGCCGGTGCCGAAGTCATCGATCGCCAGGTGCACGCCGGCGCCGGCCAGGTCCCGCAGCGTCCTCATCGCCAGCGCGCGGTTCTTCATCAGCGCGCTTTCCGTGATCTCCAGCGCCAGCGCCTCGGGCGGCAGGCCGTACAGGCGTAGCTGCTCGACCACGTGGGCGCAGAAGTCGGCCTCCAGCAGGTTCACGGCCGACACGTTGACCGCCATCTGCAGCGCCAGGCCCGCGGCGCGCCATGCCGCCAGCTGGCGCAGCGCGCGCGCCAGCACCCAGCGCGTGGTCGCGCGCGCCTGCGAGGTCTGCTCGATGATCGGGAAGAATTCACCCGGCGACACCTCGCCCAGCACCGGATGGTTCCAGCGCAGCAGGGCCTCGGCGCCGATGCAGCGGCCGGTCGCCAGCTCGACCTTCGGCTGGAACACCAGGCGCAGCTGGCTGTCGCTCTCGAGCGCCGCGCCGAATTCGTTGACCAGGTAGAAGCGGCGCAGGAACACCGCGTTCTGCTCGGCCGAGAACACGCGCACGCGGCGCGCCCCTTCGAGCGCGTCGTGGGCGGCGCTGTGCATGTCGCGCAGCACGTCGAGCGGGCCGCTGCGGCCCACCGTGAACGGCGCGACGCCGATCGTGGTAGTGGTCATGAAGCGCGCCGCCATGGCGTCGGCGCGCAGGTCGAGCCAGCGACCGAGCCAGTCACAGAAACGCTGGACGTCGGCGTCCGGCTCGGCCAGGAACACGAACTGGGTCGTCGCCACGTGGTACAGCTTGCGCGAGGGCCCGATGGCGGCGCGCAGCATGCGTACCGCTTCGCCGACGATTTCGTCGAGATAACCGGCGCCCAGCGCGCGCACCGCGTCGCTCAGCTGCTCGGGCGTGGCCAGGTTCACCAGCGCTGCCAGGCGCGCTTCGCCGGGCGCACGGTCGTTGGCCAGGTCGGCCAGGTCTTCGATGAACTGGCTGCGGTTCGGCAGCCCGCTGGTCGGATCGATGCGGCCGATCGCGTGCTGCAGCTCGATCTGGGCCATCACCATCGAGGCCAGGTCGGCCAGCCCGGCGCGCTCGGCGTCGGTAATCTGGCGCGGCTCCGGTCCCAGCACGCACATCGCTCCCAGGCAGTAGCCGTCGCGCGTCATCAGGGGCGCGCCGGCATAGAAGCGTACGCCGGTATTGGCCAGGTGGCTGTCATGGAAGCAGGCGTCGCCCTGCATGTCCGGCACCACCAGCAGTTCGCCGCTCTCAGCCACCTGGGCGCAGGGCGCGCGGTCGCGCGGAATCGTCCTGTGCTCGATGCCCACGCGCGACTTGAACCACTGGCGATCGGCATCGGTCAGCGACACCGCTGCCACCGGCAGGTCGAACAGCTGCGCCGCCATGCGCGTGATGCGGTCGAACGCCTCGCTGGGCGGCGTGTCGAGCAGCTCCAGCTTGCGCAGGGCATCGAGGCGTTCGGCTTCCTGCTGCGCGGACGGGGCGTGGTGGGACATGTGGATTCCTTGACAACTGGGCCGGACAACAGCTCAAATGACGAAAATGACGATGAGAGACATTCTGGTCGTCAAATTTCTAGACGTCAACAAAAATTTCGTGAACATCTAACGAAAGTGGGGAAGCGAAGACGATGCGTGATGTTTTATGGCAACTCGAGTCATCAAATCCGATATATTCTGTATTTCCTAAAGTAAAATAGTGCCGTTCCGTCATTCATCCGTGAAAGAATCCCTGCCATGTCTGCGCCCTCCTACGACGCCTCGGACGATCCGATCCTGACCACCCGAGAAGCGGCCGGGCTGCTCGGCATCGCGGTCAGCACGGCCCAGCAGTGGATCGAAAACGGCCTGCTGCCCGCGTGGAAGACGCCGGGCGGACACCGCCGCGTGCGCCTGAGCGCGGTGAGCGCGCTGCTGCGCGAGCGCGCCGGGCTGCCGCCGGCCGCACTCCCGGGCAGCGCGATCGGCGCCTTCGCGGGCGAGGGCAGCCCCTGCATGCTGCCGGAAGGCGAAGCGGCGCGCCTGGCAGCGCTCGACGCCACGGGCCTGCTCGACAGCGCAGCGGAGGCCGTGTTCGACCGCCTGACCTGGCTGGCGGCCCAGGTCACCGACAGCCCGATGGCCCTGCTCACGCTGGTGGACGAGCGCCGCCAGTGGTTCAAGTCGCGCGTCGGCCTGGTTCTGGAGGAAACCCCGCGCGAGCTGGCCTTCTGCAGCCACGCGATCCTGTGCGACGAACCGATGCTGGTCTTCGACGCCCGCCAGGACCCGCGCTTCCAGGACAACCCGCTGGTGACGGAGGCACCGCACATCCGCTTCTACGCGGGCGTGCCGCTGGTCGATGCCCAGGGTTACCGGCTCGGAACACTGTGCGTGCTCGACCGCGAGCCGCGCCGGCTGCGCGACCGCGAGCTGCGCGCCCTGTGCGAGCTGGCCGAGATTGCGATGGAGGAAATCAGGCGCCGCCGCCTGCCTGCTGCTTCCTGACGGCGGCGATGACGGTGTTGCGGATGGTTTTCAGGACGGCGTCGGCCTTGAAGGGCTTGACGATGAAGCCGTGCACGCCGCGCGCCAGGGCGGCCTGGATGGTTGGCGCGTCGAGGGTGCCGGAGACCATGAAGATGAAGGTCTTGGGCAGTGCGGCGCGCAGTTGCTCGACGACGTCGCCCTCCTCGGCTTGCTCGCGCGCGATGCAGATCAGTTGCGGACGGAACTTCGTCGCCAACAGCAGCGCGCCGTGGGCGGTGTGGGTCTGGCCGACGACTTCGTAGCTGCCGTCGGTCAGCACCGTATTCAACAGTCCACGCGAGATCGCGTTCGAATCCACCAGTACTGCCTTGAGCATTCCTTGTCCTTGTCCGTTCAGGTCGCGTCGTAGGCCAGCATCTTCCATGTGACGCCCAGGCGCACGTCGGTCTTGAGCTCGACCAGCTGGCGCGACAAATAAAGTATCTCGCGTTCGGCGCGCAGGCGCTCGCCCAGCGGTGTCTTGAGGATGCCGGCGCCGGCCATCACCGCATCCAGGCTGCCGTAGGCGGTGAGCAGGCGCGCCGCGGTCTTCATGCCGATCTTCGACACGCCCGGCACGCCGTCGGTGGCGTCGCCCATCAGCGCCAGCAGATCGTGCAGCAGCTCGGGCGCGACGCCGAACTTGTTGCGCACCCAGGCGTCGTCATGCCACTCGTTCTTGAAATGGTCCCACACCAGGGCGCCGTGCGCGATCAGGGCGTGCAGGTCCTTGTCGGTGGTGGCGACGATGGCTTCGCCCCGGTTTTCCTGCAGCCAGCGCATCACGCAGGTCGCGACCACGTCGTCGGCCTCGACCTCGGGCAGCATCGCGACGTGCACGCCGGCCTTGACCAGGCGTTCCTGGAATTCCGGCAGCGCCTCGCGCAGCACCGAGGGCATCGGCGCGCGGTGCTCGCGGTAGCGCGGGTACAAGGCATGGCGCCAGGTCTGGCCGCCGTAGTCGAAGGCGGCCAGCACGTGGGTCGGCGCGTGCGCCTCGAGCACGTTGCGAAACGACGAAAACGCGTGGCGCAGCGCGATGCTGGCCTTCAGGTCGGAGTCCGGCTCCGGGCTGGCTTCGTAGACCCGGCGCACGATGTTCAGTCCGTCGATCGCGAGCAGCTTTCCCATCGATTTACCTTGCGTAGTCGTACTTGCCGCCGCGCGCCAGGGCGCGCTGGTAGGCCGGGCGCGCGTGGATGCGCTGCACGAAGCCGAGCAGCTTCGGGTACTGCGCGCCGAGGCCGCCGCGCGCGGTGGCTGCCTCCAGCGGAAAACTCATCTGGATGTCGGCAGCGGAAAATTCCTGCCCCGCGAACCAGGGACGCTGCGCCAACTCCGCTTCCAGGTAGTCGAGCTGGGCCTGGATGTTCGGGTTGACGAAACCGTCCTTTACCTTGCGCGCGATGGCGCGCGCAACCGGCTTGACGAAGAAAGGCATGGGGCCGTTCTCGACACGGTCGAACACGAGCTTCATCAACAGCGGCGACATGGCCGAGCCTTCCGCGAAGTGCAGGAAATAGGTGTACTTCAGCTTCTCCGGCGTGCCGGCTGCCGGCACCAGGCGTCCATTGCCGTAGCGCTCGACAAGGTACTCGATGATGGCGCCGGATTCGGCCACCACGGTGTCGCCGTCGCTGATCACCGGCGACTTGCCCAGCGGGTGCACGGCCTTCAGCTCCGGCGGCGCCAGCATTGTCTTTGGATCGCGCTGGTATTTTTTGATCTCGTATTCCAGGCCCAGTTCCTCCAGCAGCCAGAGGATGCGCTGCGAGCGCGAATTGTTCAGGTGATGGACGGTGATCATGGCGATGGCCGGGTGTGAAGGGACCGCTAGCTTAGCACTGTTGCGCCAGTACAAAAAGACATCGGCCCCTTTTGCCGCGGCCGCGCCGCGCCCCAGGCTGGCCCGCCGCGTTCGGCACCGCACCGAGCGCGGCCAGGCAAGCCATCTATGATCGCTGCATGGCGATCTACATTGGCATTTCCGGCTGGCGCTACGTGCCCTGGCGCGGCGTGTTCTATCCGAAGGGGCTGGTGCAGGCGCGCGAGCTCGACTACGCGTCGCGCCAGCTGCCGACGATCGAGATCAACGGCTCCTTCTACTCGCTGCAGCGTCCGGAAAGCTACGCCGCCTGGTATGCGGCCACGCCGCCGGGCTTCCTGTTCGCGGTCAAGGGCAACCGCTTCCTGACCCACATGCTGAAACTGAAGGACATCGAGGGGCCGCTGGCCAACGTGCTGGCCTCGGGCGTGTTCGAGCTGCGCGAGAAGCTCGGCCCCTTCCTGTGGCAGTTCCCCGAGATGGTGAAGTTCGACCACGAACGCTTCGAGCACTTCTTCAGCCTGCTGCCGCACGACACGGAGGCGGCATTGGAACGCGCGCGCCAGCACCAGCCGCGCATGGAGGGCAAGGTGTCGCTGGCGCTCGATGCGAAACGCCCGATGCGCCACGCGGTCGAAGTGCGCCACGAGAGCTTTCGCGACGAACGCTTCATCGCCCTGCTGCGCAAGTACAACATCGCCCTGGTGGTGGCCGACACGGCCGGCAGGTGGCCGTATATCGAGGACGTGACCGCCGACTTCATGTACCTGCGCCTGCACGGCGACAAGGAACTGTACGCCAGCGGCTACGATGACGATGCGATCGAACGCTGGGCCGAACGGATCCGGGCCTGGAGCACGGGCGGGGAACCGGACGAATGCCGGAACGTGTCTCCGACACCGCCGCCGAAACGGGCGAGCCGGGATGTGTACTGCTACTTCGATAACGATATCAAGGTGCATGCGCCGTACGATGCGAAGCGCCTGATCGAGGCCTTGGGCTTGGATCAACCTGGCAATGGCCTTTCGTAGGGTGGACACCTGTGTCCACGCGGTCATGCCCATGCACACCCGACCGCTACTCAAAGTCGAGGCCCTCGATCTCCAATGACCCGCCCCAATCCCGTGGATAAATCCCATCCAGTACGTGCCGATGAAAAGTCGAATGCGGCCATTCCTTTACTTGTTTCACATACCCGTGCTTGACCGGATTGAAATGGATGTAATCCATGTGCTTCTCGAAATCACGCTCATCACGAATCTGGTGCTCCCAGAACCTGCGCTGCCAGATGCTCGACTCCCGCCGCAGTAGCGCGGCCTGCGTCAACAACGTCGGATCGCGCAGCGCCGGCCGGCACCAGCTCGAGACATAGCGCTTGATTTCGGCCCAACGTATCGAATAAGCATGATCGTCTTCCGGCAGGGTCCAGATGCAATGCATGTGGTCCGGTAGCAGCACCCAGGCGTCGATGGAGAACGGACGCGTTTGGCGTACCGTGTGGATGGCGTCACGCAAGGCTGTACGTAGCGCGTGGTCGCAGAAGATGGGACGGCGGCGGTAAGCGACGACCGTGAAGAAGTAGGTGGGACCGGTCAGGAGGCGGCGGTAGCGGGACATGGTGCGGCATCGTAGGCCGCCAGTCGTGTCCGTTGTAGGTGTTGGGTCAATCGTATGCGACGGGCGCGGGCCGTGCCGGATATGTTGACATATGCCACAGGTGAGACCGCGTGGACACAGGTGTCCACCCTACTTTTTATGGAGTTTGATGACGCGATGCTTGCTGCCCGCCGGCGGCGTCGGCTCGGCCCGTGGCGACGGACCGGGGGTCTCGCAGGTATTGCAGCTATTGCACCCGCTCCCGCAACTGCCGCCGGTATCGAGCCAGCGCACCAGCTTCGAGTCGGCGCCGCCGCGCGAGAGGCGGTTGACGATCCGGATGCGCCAGGCGGCCGGCAGGTACTTGGCGCCGACGTACACCGCCGCCACCAGGACGAACAGGCCGACGACCAGCTCCTGCCACATGATCAGCCCCCGCCCAGCGCCAGCGCGACGCGGTAGGTGATGAACGACGCCACGTAGGCCAGCGCGAACATGTAGCCCGCCATCATCCAGGCATATTTGGCGCTGCCGGTTTCGCGGCGCACCACGGACAGGGTCGACAGGCACTGCGGCGCGTACACGTACCAGGCCAGCAGCGACAGCGCGGTCGCCATCGACCAGGAACCGGCGATCAAGGGGCCCAGGGTGTTGGCGACGTCGTCGCCCGAGCCGGCCAGGGCGTACACGGTGCCCAGGGCGCCGACGGCGACTTCGCGCGCCGCCATGCCCGGCACCAGCGCGATGCAGATCTGCCAGCCGAAGCCGATCGGCTCGAAGATCACCGACAGGGCGCGGCCCAGCATGCCGGCCACGCTGTAGTAGATTGGCGGCTGGGTTGCGCCTTCCGGCGCGCCCGGGAAGCTCGACAGGAACCAGACCAGCACCATCAGCGTGAGGATCAGCGTGCCGACGCGGCGCAGGAAGATCACGGCGCGCTCCCACAGGCCGATCGCCAGCGTCTGCAGCTGGGGCCAGTGGTAAGCGGGCAGTTCCATCATCAGCGGATGCTGGCCGCTGCCGCTGCGGCGCTTCATGTACCAGGCCACGCCCATCGCGCTGACGATGCCCAGCGCGTACAGCGCGAACAGCACCAGGCCCTGCAGGTTGAAGATGCCGACGGCGCGGTCGGGAATGAAGGCGGCGATGATCAGCGCATACACCGGCAGGCGCGCCGAGCAGGTCATCAGGGGCGCGATCATGATCGTCACCAGGCGGTCGCGCGGATTCTGGATGGTGCGCGCGGCCATCACGCCGGGAATGGCGCAGGCGAACGAGGACAGCAGCGGAATGAAGGCGCGCCCCGACAGGCCAACGCCGCCCATCATGCGGTCGAGCAGGAAGGCCGCACGCGGCAGGTAGCCGATGTCCTCCAAAATGAGGATGAAGAAGAACAGGATCAGGATCTGCGGCAGGAACACCAGCACCCCGCCGACGCCGGCGATGATGCCGTCCACGAGCAGGCTGCGCAGCGGGCCTTCGGCCATGCCGGCGCCGATCCACTGGCCGATGCCCTCGACCGTGCCGGTGATGAAGTCCATCGGCGCTTCGGCCCAGCTGAACACGGCCTGGAAGATCACGAACATCATCGCCGCCAGGATCACCGGGCCGGCCACCGGGTGCAGCACCACGTTGTCGATCTGCTCGGACAGGTTGCCCTTGTCGTGGGCATGGCTGGCGCAGGCGTCGACGATGCGGCGCACTTCGCGCTGGGTCTGTTCGACCGGGACCGCGTCGATGGCGGCCAGCGGCTGCGGCTTGACGCCGGCGTCGAGGTCGATGCGGTCGAGCACCTCGAGCAGCGCGCGTTCGCCGCCGGCCTGGATGGCGACGGTTTCCACCACCGGCATGCCGAGTTCTGTTGATAAGCGCGCGGTATCGATCTCGATGCCGCGCTTCCTGGCGACGTCGACCATGTTCAGGGCCAGCACCATCGGCAGGCCGAGGCGCTGGATCTCCAGCACCAGGCGCAGGTTCAGGCGCAGGTTGGTGGCGTTGACCACGCAGACGATGGCGTCGGGCGCGCTTTCGCCCTTGCGCAGGCCGGCCACCACGTCGCGCGTGATCGCTTCGTCCGGCGTCTGGGCCGACAGGCTGTAGGCGCCCGGGAGGTCGAGCACGCGCAGCGCCCGCCCGCCAGGCGAAGTGAAGCTGCCTTCCTTGCGTTCGATGGTGACGCCGGCGTAGTTCGCGACCTTCTGGCGCGAGCCGGTGAGACGGTTGAACAATGCGGTCTTGCCGCAGTTCGGATTACCCAGCAATGCGATCAGGGGCGCGCGTGTCGCCACCTGTTGTTCCATGACACCCATCGATTATTCCGGCTGAATTGATACGAGTGCGGCCTCGAATTTGCGCAGGGCGAAGGTCGACTCGCCGACCTTGACCGCCACCGGGCCGCCCGGCAGGCCGCGCTTGAGCATGCGGATGCGTTCGCCCGGCACGAAGCCCAGTTCCATCAGGCGACGCGGCACGTCGGCGCCGCCCTGCGCGGTCGGCGCGAGGTGGATCACGGTGGCACTCTGCCCGACCTTCAGGGCATCGAGTGTGATCAGAGTGGGAGCAAGAGTCATGGCGGGTCCGTTGATGTAGCGCACCATATGTAGCGCTGATGAGACAGATACTAGCATCATAAACCTAAATGCGAATTATTTCTATTTGCAGGGCCGATACACAACAAATCTGCTTGCTTTCGCCGCCGAGTTTCATCAAAATAGAACACGAATGAGAACGATTCTCATTATTAGACAAGCAAGCTTAATACGGTACCAAGGAACTTCGATGATCGTCTGTGTCTGCAACAACATCTCCGACCGTGAAATCCGCCAGGCGGTCGACCTCGGCATTACCTCGGTAGCCGAGCTGCGCAAGGAACTGGGCCTGGGCACCTGCTGCGGCAAATGCGTCAGCTACGCCCGCGAGGTGCTCCATGAAGCCATCGACAGCAAGACGACCGTTACCGAACTGAGTTTCCGTCCGGCCCAGCTCGCCTGAGCTGGACCTCTCCGCTGCCGGGCCGGCACTCGCCGGCTTTCCGGCACGTCTTGACGCGCCCTTTGCTATGATTGCGTCAACCCCACCACAACAAGGTAAACAATCATGAAGGGCGATCCCAACGTCATCCGGCTGCTCAACGCACAGCTGACCAACGAACTCACCGCGATCAACCAGTACTTCCTGCACGCGCGCATGTACCGCCACTGGGGCTTCGAGAAGCTCGGCAAGAAGGAATACGACGAATCGATCGGCGAGATGAAGCACGCCGACAAGCTGATCGACCGCATCCTGATGCTCGACGGCCTGCCGAACCTGCAGGCCCTGCACAAGATCCTGATCGGCGAATCGACCCAGGAAATGCTCGAATGCGACCTGAAGCTCGAGCGCGCCGCCCAGCTGACCGTCAAGGAAGGCATCGCCGCCTGCGAAACCGCCGCCGACTACGTCTCGCGCGACCTGCTGCTGGAAATCCTCGAAGACACCGAAGAGCACATCGAGTGGCTCGAGACCCAGCTCGACCTGATCGTCAAGGTCGGCATCCAGAATTACCTGCAGAGCCAGATGGGCGAATAAGCCTCCTGCTGTTTTGCCAAAGCGGCGGGCGATGAGCCCGCCGTTTTTGTTTGGGCGCTCACGTCTGCTCCCTGACTCGTCGGCAAGGACCGTAGGGTGGGCACCCCGTGCCCACGCGAAAGCATGCAGGCCAGCGGCCATGCCGCCAACTCGACAACAGGCACAAACGCGGCTTCGGCAAATGCGCAGCCGATCATTTCGTACTGTCGCGGTCCGCTTCCGCTAACACCGCGGCTTCAGTCAACACCGCGCACGCATTCGCGTGGGCACGGGGTGCCCACCCTACTGTCTCGGCCACCGACTACGGTGCCTCTACCTGGTTCACCCACACCGGCGCCGACCACACCACGTTGCCGTCCGACTGCGTCACCTTCGCATAATAGAAGTGCGCCCCCGGCGCCGGCGTAAAAGTCGTCGTCGCCTCGCCCGACAACTGTGTCACCGTGCCGCCCCGCCCCGGCACGCCTTCCATGATCGCCACCGCCGCCACCTGCTTGCCGGCCGTGCTGGCGAAATTCGCCACCAGGGTCAAGGGCCCGCTGTTGGTGAAGCGCTCGCCCATCAGGCGCCCGTTGGCGGTCAGGACCAGTTGCGAGCCCTTGTCCATGGTCGCGAACACGCGCCGCGCCCTCAATGCCTCGACAAAGCTGCCGCGGCTCAGGGGCACGCCGTTCGGGATCAGCATGCCGGTGCGGTTGGTATAGGCCGTGCCCCAGTTGGCGCAGTGGTTGTCCTGGTTGGTGCTGAAGGCCACGTGAAAACCCGCCTCCAGCAGCATGTTGCAGGCCGCCTCGTAGTTGCTGCGCCTGGTCTCGCCCTCGCGGTCGTTGGTCGAGAAGGCGGTGCTGTTGGCCACCTCGCACAGCGCCATCGCCTCGTCGCCGTCGGCCGTATAGCCGAGCGCCTGGCCATCGATGGCGAACTGGCCGCTGGTGGACGGGTGGTTGAACTGGCCGATCCAGCCGCGCTCGCGCATCAGGGTGTAGAGGGCCGCGTAGTCGCTGCGCGGCGTGGCGATGTCGGCCAGCAGCTCGCCCTTGCCGTTCTTTTCCCAGCCCAGCAGCTGGTCGCTGTTGAAGATGTTGACGTGCCCGCCCTTGTTGATGACGCCCCACTCCATCCCGTACAGCGCGAGGAAGCCCGGATTGGCGGCATTGTAGGCGGCCGCGGTCTCCAGGCCCTTGCGGTAGAGCGCGCTGGGCGTGGCCGGGTCCGCATTGGCGTTGGTGCCGTCCGAGCCGTCGTACATGTGGTTGTGCTCCGAGGCGACCAGGATGTCCAGCCCGTGTTTGTGGGCGTAGGCGAAGGCGGCGTCCGGACCGTATTTCGCCGTCAAGGGATCCTGCGCGCCCTTGCAGTTGTCGAGCTCGGCGCCGCCGTCGCTGTGGTTGGTCTGGCTGTGCAGGTTGCCGAGGTAAACCGTGTAGGGCAGCGCCCCGGTCGCCGGTGCGGCCTGCAGGGTTCCACGCCCCACGGGCAGCGGTGCAAAACGCGGCGTCGCCGGGCTTTGCGCCGGACCGACCTCGATCTGCCAGCTTTGCTCGTGTACATCGGCCGAGGGCGCCAGCGCCTCGGCGTCGCGGCTGCCGGCGCGCAGGCGCACCTGGTAGACGCCGGCCGCCAGCGGGCCGGCGTCCTGGCCCGACCAGGCGACCGGCACCGAGACCGGGCCACGGTCCATGCGCGTGCTACCCTGCCAGCGCCGCACGACGCGTCCGCCCGGGTGGATGAGTTCCAGCTGCCAGTCGACGAGCTGGGCGCGGCGCGCGTTCGGATAGTCGAAGGTCAGGGTGAAGGTACGCGCATCGGGGCGCGCGGGATCCGGCGCCCGGTAAGGCGCGTGCAGGGTGGCTTCGAACTCGCTGTGTTCGTCGACCGCGGCCGGCGCCGAAGCGCAACCCGACAGGAGGAGCAGTGCGAGCAGGGATGGGGGAAGGAATGAGGTTTTCATGATGCAATTTTTGCAATTGCATCACTTCTGCCCCTTGCGCCAGCAATAACAACCGGCGCTACTTATTGCACTATATTTGACAAAAATACAATCTTAGCAATCGGGCAATGTTCAGGCCGCACTCATCCACCGATCCACTTTCTTGAGCGGCAGGTTGATCCGCGCGCAGCCGATCTGGTCCGGGCGCACGTTCAGCTCGATCATGCGTGGGCCGTCGACGCCGATCGCCACGTCCACCCCGGCCACGTTCACGTGCGGGAATGCCTGCAGCGCGCGCATGGCGACTTCCTGGCATTCGCGCCAGTAAGGCAACTGCACGCCGCTGATGCGCCCGCCGGTGTCCGGATGCGCGTCCATCGTGTCGAGCGGATTCTTGGCGTTGGCCGCATGCGTCAGGGTGCCGGTCGCCAGATCGACCGGGCAGAAGATGCCGCCGCTGCTGGTGTTGTCGACCAGGCTGCCCTTGCGCCCCACGCGCAGGAAAGCGCCGGCGATGCGGCACTCGCCGCGCGCCTGGTAGAGCCAGATGCGCAGGGTGTTGAGCGAATTCGGGTGGATCGCCGCCAGCACCGGATGCTGCGGCAGGTAGTGCTCGACGATGTAGCCGTCGCGGTTGTTGCCGGCCTTGTCCCACCATGCGGCCAGCGTCGTCACTTCGCCGCTGAAGGGATGGACGAAGACTGGCCGCCCTTCTCTTTCCTCGACCTGGAACGCGAAGAAGCCGGCGCCGCCGTAACCCTCCACCAGCTTGAAGCAGATCTTTTTACCGGCCAGCTCGCGGCACAGCGCCTCGAGGTCGGCCAGGCTGCGCAAGGCGCGGCCGTCGGCGCGCGCGCCGCGCTGGGGATGGATGAAGCCGATGAACTCCGGGGTCGGCACGCCGACCAGTTGCAGGATCGCCTTTTCGATGACCTTGTGCTGGGAACTCTTCTGGTAGGGACGGCGGTTCCAGCGGTCGATGAATTCGTTGTATTCCTTCTTGTTGACGTGCGCCCACTTGTCGGCGAAGGGGACCGAGGTGCGCCACCAGCGCGCCTGCAGGTAGTAGCCGGGGCCGATGCGGCGCACCAGGAACAGGGCACTCATCTCGGCGAGCTGGCGCCAGAACGGCAGGTAAGGCTGGTCCGCCTTACCGGCGCGCAGTTGCGCCCAGGCGCGCTGTATGTCTTTGATGACTTGCATTCACAATCCAGTGTTCGTCTACGTCGGCGTCAGGAGCTGGCCGCATCGCTCGCCTATGCGCGGCCGCAAAATTGCCAATATATTATTCGATTCCGGCGTGCAAGTAGCGTACGGTTCGCATAGCCGGAAAAAAACACGCTGCCGGGGCCGGCAAGCCCCTGCAGCGTGTTCCTCATCCTGGCTACGGATCAACAGCGGATCAGCGGCGGGATCAGAAGTGGATCAGAAGTGGTATTCGGCGCGCACCATCGGCGTGCTGGCGCGCTGGCCCTGCCCACCCGTGGTCTTGCGCGTGTTGCCGAACTTGTTGTTCCAGAACTGGTACTCGACGCCGAGGCGGAAGCGGTTCTTCGGCTGGCCGAAGTGGGAACCGATGTCGTACATCAGCGCCATGTCGAGGTTGGTCTCGGCGCCGGTGCCGTTGCCGACCTCGTCGCGGCCCTTGGCGGCGATGAAGTTCAGGTAGCCCTCGAAGGACAGGCGCTCGGCCACCGGGATGCCCCAGGTCGCCGACAGCATGGCGTGGGTGTCATAGGTGTAGCGGCCGTTGACGGTCGAGATCGGCGGGAAGGCGCCGCTCGGGGCGTTCGATTCGCGCAGCAGCAGGATGCTGGTGTTCAGGAAGCCCGGCACGTCCCACATCAGGGTGGGACCGGCGACCAGCATGCGCTTGCGCGAGTTGTAGCCGACGTCGTTCTTGGTGTTCCAGTCGAAGCCGAAGGTCACGCCCACGCCCTTGACCGGGCCATAGCGCATCTCGGTGCCGCGCAGCGCGCCGATGTCGAGCGTGTGGCGGTAGACGATGTAGGCTTCCTGGGCGCCCTCGGACTGGGTGAGCGAGGCCGGATCGTTCTTGTCCGACTGCAGCAGGTCGACGTTGAAGAAGTTGCTGCCGTATTTGTAGCCGCTGGCGTGGGTCAGGGCAAAGATGTGCTTCTTGATGTGTTCCGGATTGTAGGGCTCGGCGAAGCGGGTGCCGTAGCGCCAGCTGACCGAGGTATCGCTCCAGTCGGCGGCTTGTGCGGCGCCGCAGGACAGCAACAAGGCGGCACTGGCCGCCAGCGTGATTTTCTTCATGTAATGGACTTCGACTGAGGTTCTTCGCTCGCCGCCGCAATGGCGGTCCCATGCCGGCGCGCGACCAGCAGCTCGACCCGGTGGCGCTGGCCGTCGTCGACCAGTTCCACCCGGTTGCCCTCCGCAGCCCGGCCGTCGACCAGCAGCGCGCCCGCCTCGGCGAAGCGCACCTCGATCTCGTACAGGGTATTGCGGTAGCGGTATTCCAGGCGAAAGCCCGGCCACCCGCAGGGCAGCTGCGGCGACAGCACCAGGCGCTCGCCCTGCCGCTCGATCCCGAGCAGCGTTTCGACGATCAGCCGGTACATCCAGCCAGCCGAGCCAGTGTACCAGCTCCCGCCGCCGCGACCAACGTGCGGATGAGCTGCATGTAGCTGTTCCGCCATCACGTAGGGCTCGGCCCCGTAGCGCGCGCAGGCCTTCGGCGTGAGGGCGCGGCGCACCGGATTGACCAGGTCCGCCAGTTCCCAGGCGCGTTCGCCCTGCCCCAGGCGCGCATACGCCATGGCGGCCCAGATCGCGGCCTGGACGTCCAGTCCCTCATCCTCGGATACATCCACGGCCGCCATCGCCGCGGCCGCGCGTTCGGGGCCGGCCACGCCGGACAGCACGCTCCAGCTCTGCACGGTGGCGCCGGCTAGGTCGGCGTCGTTCCCGGTCGGTCCGGGCGCGGCGGCGCCAGGCAAGGCGTGGCGATACCGCTCGCCGTCCCAGGCGTGTTCTTCGAGCTGGGCGGCAAGCACCTGGGCCGTCGCGCGGCAAGTGGTGGCGAAGCCGTAGTCGGCGCGGCGCTCGGCCAGGTCGGCGAAGCATCCCAGCACGTCGGCCATGAAAAAGCCCAGCCACACGCTCTCGCGGCCGGTTTCGCCGCCGGCCAGGGGCAGGCCGTGCGCCCCGAAGCGCATGCCATGGCGCAGCGCGCGCACGCAGTGTTCGTACAGGTCGCCACGCCGGGTCGATACGGCCGGCTGGTCGACGCAGCACTCCTCGCCGGGCTCAAGGACGCGCCCTTCCAGGTAAGGCAGGGGCTCGCCCAGCACGCCCAGGTCGCCGGTCGCCGCGATGTAGCGGCAGGCCGCGAACGGCAGCCACAGCATGTCGCTGCCGCTGCGCGTGCGCAGGCCGCGCCCGGACGGCGGATGCCACCACCGCTGCACGTCGCCCTCGACGAACTGGCGCGCCGCGCACAGCAGCAACTGCTCGCGCAGCAACGACGGACAGGTGTGCACGAGCGCCATCGCATCCTGCAAGCCGTCGCGGAACACCATGGCGCCGCCCGAGCGGCCATGGCTGCTGCGCGCCCACATGCGGCAGGCGATGGCCTGGTACAGCAGCCAGCCGTTGACCAGCGCATCGAGCGCCGGATCGGGCGTCGTCACGCGCACCGCGCCCAGCGTCTCGTTCCAGTACTGGCGCACCCGCTCCAGGGCGGCGCCGGCGCCAGCCAGGCCACCGCAGCGCTGCACCACGTCGGCGGCGCCGTGTTCCCCTTCCCCGACGCCGAGCATGAAGACCAGTTCCTTCTGCTCGCCCGGCTGCAGCTCGAACGCCACCTGCAGCGCCGCGCACGGGTCGAGCGCTGCCCCGAGCGCACCCGACAGGAAGGACCGGCCTAGCGCCGCCGGATTCGCGGGGGTGCGGCCGCGGCCGAGGAATTCCAGGCGGTCGCAGGTGAAGGCGGCGGATTCGGCATCGACGTGGAAGAAGCCGACGCGGTCCGAGAAGCCGGCATTCCAGGCGCTGCGCGCGCACAGCGCGCCGCTGGCCGGGTCGCGCCCGGTCACCACGTGCATGGCGGCGCCGGCGCGCGACGCGCCGAATACCCACTCGACGTAGCCGGTGCCCGACAGGCGCCGCGGCCCGGTACTGTCGTTGCGCACCCGCAGGACCGTGTATTTCACGGGCGCGTCGAGCGAGACAAAGCTGGTCAGTTCGGACTGGATGCCGTGCGCCGTGTGCTCGAACACGCTGTAGCCGAAGCCGTGGCGCGTGGTGTAATTGCCACCGGAGGGCGCCGGAAGAGCCGTCGGCGACCAGAACAGGCCGCTGTGCTCGTCGCGCAGGTAAAAGGCTTCGCCCCCCAGGTCGCCCGCCGGGTCCTCGCACGGGGGCGTCAGGCGGCCTTCCTGCGCATCTTCGCTCCAGGTCGCGGCCTGGCCGCTTTCCGACACTACCGAACCGAAGACCGGGCTGGCCAGCACGTTGGACCAGGGCGCCGGCGTGGCTTGCCCGGGGCCGGTGCGGATAAGGTATTCGCGGCCATCCTCGCTGAAGCCGCCGATGCCGTTTTCCAGTACTAGCGGGCGCGGCGCAGATGCGGACGCGGGCGCGGCCAGCTCCCAGGTCTCGGACAGCTCATCCGGATACGGGACCGGCGGCGCCGGGGTCGAGACCGCCGCACGGCGCAGCTGCTCGCACAGGCTGCCACGTTCGTCCAGCAGCATCACGCGCGCCACCGCCTGCATCAGCACCCGGTCATCAAAAGACACCTCGTCCAGGGCGAGCACGTAGACGGCGCCCGGACGGTCGACCGCCTGCGCCCGGGTGCTGGACGCGACCAGCTCCACGGCCCGGTCGTACAGCGCCTGGCCTTCGCCGCCCTCCTCGCACCAGATCACCAGGTCAACGACCAGCCCCTTCAGGCGCCACCAGGCATGCGCCTGCACCAGCTGGCGCGCCAGCGCGAGATGCGCGGCGGCGCGCAGCTGCAGCAGGACGATCGGATGGTCGCCCGAGATCGCGTAGGGCCACAGGCCCGACTGGCCGCGCCGGTTGCGCGCAATCAGGTCCGGGTCGGCGCGCAGCCCGCGCTGCGGGTAGAGCACGTGAGCGGCCAGGCGGCCGTAGAGCCGGGCGTCGGCCTCGGCGGCGTCCAATTGGCTCAGGAGCGCCTGGCCATGGGTCCAGGCCAGCTCGAACACGCGGTCGGCGGCCAGGCGGTCATGGTAGGTCGCGGCCAGCGCCAAGGCGTCTTCGCGCTCGCCCGCCACACCCAGCACCAGGTCGACCACCGCCTCCTCGTCGGGCGCGAGGGTGAGCACGCGGCGGATCGCGGCCACCGGATCGGGCGCCTCCCCCTGCGTGCCGCCCAGCGGCCCCGGGGTGCGCAGCGCCGCCGGCAGCGCCGCGCCGTTGCCGCGGCCGAGGAAGCGCGCGCGGCTGGTCTCGAAGGAAAGGGCATCGGCCTTGCCGCCGTGGACCGTCATCAGGTGCAGCAGGACAGGCGCGGACCCGCCCTGGGCGCGCGAACGGCGCGTGCACAGGATGGCGCCGTGTTCGGCCAGGAACTCGGTGTGCAGCGCCTGCCTGCGCGCGGCCGGGTGCGTGTCGTCGCAAGCAGCGTCGCAGGCGGTCGGGGCCAGCACCAGGTCGGCATGGCTGGTCAGCTCGATCGTGCGCGGGCGGCCGGACAGGTTCCTGATGCGCATGCGGCGCAGCTCGATGTCATCCTCGGGCGACACGACGATGTCGGTGGCGAGCGCGATGCCGTGGTCACGGCGGCGGAACTCAACGCGTCCTTCCATGAACGCGACCTCGTACTGCTCGGGCTCGGCCAGGGTCGGCTGCCAGGCGCCGGACCAGACGGCGCCGCTGTCGAGGTCGCGCAGGTAGCAGGACAGGCCGGCGTCGCCGCTGGTCGGGTCCTCGCGCCAGCGCGTGAGGGCGAGATCGTTCCAGCGGCTGTAGCCGCCGCCGTCGCTGCTCACCATCACGTGGTAGCGGCCGTTCGACAGCAGCTGCACGTCAGGCTGCGACCTGCCCGGCCGTGCCGCCGCGCGTGCTGCCGGCTGCGCCTCGGGCGGCGCGGCGCGCCCCGCCCCGGCCTCGATGGCGGCCACCTCGAACGCGCCCGCGCGCGGCACCCGCTCCTGCAGCAGCAGGAGCGCGGCCTGCAGGTGCGGGTCGGCTTCGAAGCGCCGCTGCATCGGGCGCCCGTTCAGCAGGTCGGACAGCGCCAGCAGGCCCATTCCCTGGTGCCGGGCCATGAAGGCGCGCACCACGGCATGCTTCTCGCCGCGCGGCAGGCGCGCGCCGGTAAAGTCGATGGCCTCGTACATGCCGTAGCGGCCGACGGCGCCCATCTGCGCCATGCGCTGCAGGTTGGCGCACGCCGCTTCCGGCGCCACCATCAGGCCGAGCATCGCTGCATAGGGAGCCACCACCAGCTCGTCGCCCAGGCCGCGTTGCAAGCCCGCGCCCGGCATACCGAAGGTGCGGGTCTGGTAACGCAGGTCCGCGTCGACCGTATTGCAGGCGCAGTCGGAGAAGCCCCAGGGAATGCCGTGCCGGCGCGCATGGTCCATCTGCACCCGGATGAACGCTGCATACGTTTGGTCGAGCAGGGTGCCGCGCCAGGTCGGCATCACCAGCAGCGGCATCAGGTATTCATGCATGGCCCCGCCGCGCGACAGCAGCAACTGCTCGCCGCCGACAATGCCCAGCTGGCGCCCCAGGGCGGACCAGTGCTCCAGCGGCAGCTGGCCCTGGGCGATCCCGATGAAACTCGCCAGGCGCGCTTCCGAGGCGAGCTGGTCGCAGGCGCCGGCGTCCAGGCGGTGCCCGGCAACGTCGTAGCCCGTTGCCAGCAGCTGCGTATCGCGGTTGTAGAGCAGGCCGAAGTCCATCTCCGCGAATGCGCGCGCCTGCTGCGCCAGCCGGGCGATCTCGTCCAGGCGCGCACGGGCGCTGGCGGCGCCCTCTTCCACCAGCGCCGCCAGCGAGCGCGCCGATTCGTCGTCGCCGGCCGGCGGCGCGAACGCGGCTAGCTCGCGCAGCGTCGGGATGCGCGTCAGGCTCGCGTCCAGCACGTACTCGTGCACGGCGCGCATCCACGGCGCGAGCGCCAGCAGGTCGGCATGCGCCGCACGGCAGCCCTCTTCCAGGCGCGCGCACCAGTCGCGCAGCTCCGGATCGCCGTTCTCGGGCAGGACTTCCAGCAGCGCCGTGGCGGCGGTGCTGGCCGCCTGCAGGCAGTCGACCAGGCCCGGCAGCGTGGCGGCGTTGCGCAAGCTGTCGGGGCCGAGCGCCTGGGCACATGCCGCCAGCGCCGCGCGCACTGCCGGCGGCGCCTGCGCCGCATGTTCCTCGACCAGGTGCAGCGTGGCGCGTATGCCCGCCAGCGGCCGGGTGTCGGCGATCGGCTGGTCCGCCAATTGCTCCAGGCCGGCGGCCAGGGTCAGCAGGTGGCCGGCCAGGTTGCCGCTGTCGCCCGTCGCGATCCGCAGCGGCGCCAGGGGCGCGAGCGTGCGCGTGTCGTAGCCCAGGTAGAAGTGGCCGCGGTGACGTTCGAGCAGGGCCATGCTGTCGAAAGCGGCCCGCAGGCGCGCCAGCAGCGCCGACTGCGCAATGAAGCCGAAGTCCCAGGCGCTCAAGGTGCTCAAGAGCCCGATGCCGATGCCGGCCGGCGAGGTGCGGTGGGCCAGCGCTTCGCGCGGATGCTCCTGCAGGTTGTCCGGCGCCAACCAGTTGTCCTGCGGGCCGGCGAAGGTCTCGAAAAAGCGCCAGGTGCGCCGCGCCAGCGCCGTGAGGAACAGTGTCTGCTCGCTGGACAGTTGGGGCGCCTTGCGCGGCTGCGGCAGGCTGATCCACCAGGCCAGCAGCGGCGACAGGAACCACAGCAGCAACAGGGGCGCCGCCGCGAACAGGGCGAAGGGATGCAGGAAAGTCAGCAGCACCGCCGTGCCCACCGCCAGCGCGGGCGCGAACCACATGCTGCGCCAGTTCGATTCCACGTCGGTGCTCGAGCGCACCAGCCTGGTGGAGCGCCATTGCAGCAGCTTGCGGCGCGAGACCAGCATGCGCCAGCCGGCGCGCAGGATGGCGTCGAGGCTGTACCAGGCCTGGTGCGGCAGGAAGGCGGTGTCCAGCACCGCGTGGCCGAGTGCGATGCGGGCATCGCGCGACCAGTTGGCCAGGTGCTGGCGCCACAGCATGTCGTGCGGCTTGTCGCCCAGGCGGACGAACATGCCGAGGAAGGCCGGCAGGAAGAACACCGCCAGCGCGGCGCCGCTCCAGAAGGCCGGCTCGGGCAGCAGCGCCCAGCACAGCAGCAGCGCCCCGAGCAGGGCCGGCGCGACCAGGCTGCGGCGCAGGCGGTCGAACAGCCGCCAGCGCGCCAGCGGCGGCAGCGGGTGCGGTTCGCGCTGTTCGCCCATACCCGGGATGCGCGACCGCAGCCAGCCGGCCAGCTGCCAGTCGCCGCGGATCCAGCGGTGGCGGCGCGCGACCGCGTCGCTGTAGCGCGCCGGGACGTCCACCACCAGTTGCGCATCGTCCAGCAGCCCGGCGCGCAGGTAGCAGCCCGCCAGCAGGGCGTGCGACAGCACCTGCCCCTCCGGCAGGCGCTGGTCCAGCACGCGCATGCAGGTATCGACCTCGTAGATGCCCTGCCCTGCGAAGACGCTGTCGCCGAACAGGTCCTGTTCCAGTTCGGGCGCGATACGTCCGGATGGGCCGGCGCTGCACAGGCGTTGGTAGCGCGAGGCCTCCTCACGGGGCAGCGCGGCGCGCAGGCGTGGCTGCAGCAGGCCGTGGCCGGCAACCACGCGGCTGCCCGCGGCATCGAGCACGGGACGGTTCAGCGGATGAGCCAGCGCCGCCACCAGCGCGCGCGCGCCGTCGCGCGGCAGCCGGGCGCCGGCGTCGAGCGCGATCACGTAGCGGACCGGCGCCAGGCCGTCGAGGCTACCCTCGACCAGGGAGAAGCGCTCGCGCGCGCCGCCGCGCAGGAAAGCGTTCAGGTCGGCCAGCTTGCCGCGCTGGCGTTCGCGCCCCATCCACACGCCTTCGCCCTCGCTCCAGGTGCGCGGACGATGCAGCAGCAGGAAGGGCCCGGCGCCATGTTCCTGACCATAACGCGCGTTCAGGGCCTTGACCTCCGCGCGTGCGCAGGCCAGCAGCTCGGCGTCGCCGAACATGGTTTCGTGGGGCGCGTCGGCGAAGTCGGTCAGCAGGCAAAAGCGCAGTTGGGGATCGCGGTTGGCGAGGTAGTGCCCCTCCAGGGTCTTGCACAAGGCCGCGGCCTGCTCCTGGCCGTCGAGCAACGCGGACACCACGACCAGCGTGCGCGCGTCGTCCGGAATGCCGGCGCTGAAGTCCATGCGCGGCAAGGGCCGCGGCGCCACCAGGCGCCCGGCCATCAGGGCCACCAGCGCCTGCGCGAGCTGGCTGGCGCCGAATGCGGCCAGGAAGCCGAGGATGATCAGGAGCGGGGCGCCGGCGCCGACCAGGCAGGCGTGCACCAGCAGCGCCGCCGTGAACAGCAGCGTGAAGCCGCCGGTCGCGCCCAGCCAGGACAGCAGCGGCCTGCGCCGCGCCGCCCGGCGCAGCGCGCCGGGCGGCGACACGCGCGTGCCCAGCTTGTCGCGCAAGATCGGCAGCCCTGCGCCGACCAGGTAATGGCCGACGTGGCGCATGCGCGCGTCGCCATCCGCCGCGGCCGGCGCTCCGTGTGCCCCGGCCAGCGCCAGCGCCTCGGCGGCTACTTCGTTCTCTCCGTGGCCGGACTGGCGCGCCAGCCGCTCGACCGCGCGGCGGTAGTGCGCGCGCGTGGCGGCGTCCATGCGGCCGTAGGCGCCGCAGGGATCGAGGCGCAGCGCCTGCTCGACTGCGCTCATGGTTTCCAGGAAGTCGCGCCAGTCGATCGCGGCGAGCAGGCGCAGGCTGGCGATGCTGTTGCCGATCGAGACCTGGTCGGCGGCGCGGCCGGCACTGTCGGACTGCACGGCGGCCTCGACGCTGGACTCCTCGTCGGCCAGGCGCGTGCCCAGCCACTGCAGCACCTGGGTCAGGGCGCCGCCCTGGCCCTCCAGGGTGCGCGCCAGTTCGGCGACAAAACAGGCGTCCATCGGCTGCACGGCGCGCGCCACGTCGGCCATCAGGAGCACCAGGTCGCCGGGACGCTGTTCGGCCGTCTCGATCATGCGGCCGGCCCAGTCCCTGGCCAGCGCGCGCTGTACCTGCTGCCGGTCCAGGCGCGCGCCGAGGCGGCGCAGGTTCTCGACCAGCGCCAGGCGCAGCATGACCGGGATGGCCCGGAGTTCGGCCAGCGTCAAAGGCGCGCCCTCCTGGTAGCCGGCAAGGAAGCGCGCCAGGCTCTCCCGCTCGATGCGGCCGTCGCCGTGGGACACGGCTTCGAGCGCAAGCTGGTAGATGCGCGCGGTCCCGTTGGCCAGGCGCGGCAGCGCGCGGCTCTCGCCCGGGGACAGGTCATGGCGCGCGATGCGGATATGCTCGTCGATCAGGCGGAAATGGTCGAGCAGGCATTCGGCAGCGGGCGTGAGCTGCTGTCCGGCCCCGGCCGCGCGCATCAGCGAAGCGCAGGCATGATGGATGAGCTCGGTATTGACGGCCAGGCGCGCCAGCAGGCGTTCGGGGAGCGCGTCCCGCACCAGCTCGTGGCGGGCGGCGAGCTGGCGTCCATGCACCGCCATCTGCGCGGCGCTGAACGGTTCAGCGCGCAGCGGCGCCTCGTCCGCGGCGCCAGGTGCGCGGACAGGCTGGTGCCCCACACGCCGTGCGCCGGGCGAAAGATGCGGTTCTTCGTTCAACAGGGCCTCGACGATGAGCGTGCATGCCGCTCCTGCGCAGCCTTCCCGGCCTGGAACGCAGCATGATGCACGACTCGCGCCATGCTAAGACCTCATCGGATGAGAGACCGTGCGCTAACGAACGCAGGTGTTGCAGCGGCGCTGCGCAGACGTGGGGGTGGACCGTCGTTGCCTGGCGACTGATCAGCGCTCGTACAGCGCCAGGCCGCCGGCCAGGTGCCACACCTGCGCGCGTCCCAGCCCCTGCAGGGTCTGGACCGCCTTCAGGCTGCGGTTCCCGCTGCGGCAGAAGAACAGCAGCGGCCGCGCCTCGTCGCGTAGCCAGGACGCATGATCGGCCAGGCGCGACAGCGGCAGGCTGTAGGCCGCGCGACCGTGCAGCAGCGGCGTACCCGCCTCGTGCTCGCAGGCTTCGCGCACGTCGATCAGGAGCGCGTCCGGATGCCGGCCGAAGAACGCCGCCAGCTCCGCGCCGCGCAGCCCGGCCGCTTCCTGATGTTCACTGGCGCCGGCGTCGATGCCCACCGCCCGGCACAGGACCGCGTCCGCCTGCGCGGGCACGTCGCCGAACACCAGCCGCACCTGCCGCAGCACGCCGTCTTCCAGGCTGCCGAGCAGATAGCCGGGATGACCTGCACGGCGCACCAGCATTTCGCCTCCCACCCGGATCGCCTCGGCAACCGCGCCGTCGTCCATGCGCACCGCATCGCAGCAGGCCGGCCAGCCGCCGGCGTCGAGGCGTTCGCGCAAGGCCGTGCAACCCTCCTCGTCATGCCCCGTGGAGAGCGCTGCACGCAGGCGGTAGCCGTGCTGGCGCATCAATGCCCTCACGCGCCCGGCCTGGGCCGGCGCCACGTCGATCGCCACGCATTCGCGCCGGTCCGGATCGAACACCAGCCAGCCGCCCTCGCCGACGAACTGGTAGACGCCGGCACGCCCGGCGCCGCAGCGCGAAGCCGACAGGGGCAGCCTGCGCAGGGCTTCGGCGCAGCCTGCGATGCGCCGGCAGGCCTCGATGATGAAGCCCTCGTCGGCCAGCGGCCCGAAGGACAGGCGCACCGCGTTGGCGCAGCGCCAGTCGGGCAGTCCCATCGCCTGCAGCACATGGCTGGGCGCGGACTTCGCCGCCGAACAGGCCGAACCCGCGCTGACGCGCACGCCGGCGGCATCGAACAGGTCGAGCAGCTCCTTGCCCGACAGGCCGGGTACGGCGAAGTTGAGCGTGGTCGGCAGCGCGTGCCCGAAGGGCGTGTTGAATGCGATGTCCGGGAAGGCCGCGCGCAGCGCCGCCGCCAGCCGTTCGCGCATTTGCGCCAACTGACTGTGCGAACGGAAGGCGTTCCCCTCTTCCAGCGCCCGCAGCACCGCACCGAACGCGGCGATGCCCGCCATGTTCTCGGTGCCCGAGCGCTGCCCTGCCTCCTGTCCGCCGCCGCAGATCAGCGGCGTGAAAGGCGCGCCCGCGCGTACGTAGAGCAGACCGATGCCCTTCGGCGCATACAGCTTGTGGCCCGAGAAGGGTGCGTAGTCGATGCGCGTGCGCTCCAGCGCCAGGGGCAGCTTGCCGAGCGCCTGCACGCAGTCGACCATCCACAGCGCGGGGCTGCCGGTCTGTTCGAGCACGGCCGCAATGCCATCCAGGTCGGACACCACGCCGCTTTCGTTGTTGGCCGCCATCGTGCACAGGAAGGCGGCGCGCGGCGCCAGTTCGCGCAGCAGGTCGAGCCGGTGGCGTCCCGTGGCGTCGACCGGCAAGGCCTGCAGGGTGAAGCCGGTGCCGAGGATGCGGTTCCAGTGCGCCAGGCTTTCCGGCACGGCCTTGTGCTCGGTCGCGCCGTACAGCAGCAGCTCGCCGCAGGCCTGGCCCGCCGCGCGCCGTTCGCGCAGCGCGCACAGGGCCGACAGCACGGCGGTCTGGATGCCCTCGGTGGCGCCGCTGGTGAATATCACCCGTCCCGTGGCCGCGCCCAGCACGCGGCGCGCACTGGCCCGGGCAGCGTCGAGGATGGCGCGGGCGCGCAGGCCGGCGCCGTGGCTGCTGCTTGGATTGCCGAAATCGACCTGCAATGCGGCCTGCGCCGCTTCGATGGCGGCCGGCAGGACCGGAGAAGTGGCGTTGGCGTCGAGGTAGATTTCTTCGTCCATAAGAAAACTGAAAAATGCGGCACGGATCGTGTTATTGTTCAGCAATATGTTACGAATTTGCATCGAAGCACACGTTCTAAATTCGTTTTATTAAATCCAAAACAAAGCATGTTTGTTCTAATAGTGAGCTATAAATAGAATGAATTCACTAGACAAATTTGATTGCGCCATTCTCGCCGCGTTGCAGGCAGACGCGACGCTGTCGATCTCGGGCCTGAGCGAGAAGGTCGGCCTGTCCAGCACCCCATGCTGGAAGCGCGTCAAGCGCCTGGAGGAAGAGGGCTATATCGAAAGCCGCGTCACCATCGTCAACCGCCACAAGGTCGGCCTGCCGGTCACGGTCTTCGTCAGCGTGCGCACCCGGGAACACGACGAAAAGTGGCTCGAGCGCTTCGCGGCCGCCGTCACCGCCCTGCCCGAAGTGCTCGAGTTCCACCGCATGAGCGGCGACGTCGACTACCTGCTGAAAGTGGCCACCACCGACATCGAGGGCTACGACCGCTTCTACAAGAAGCTGATCAAGACCGCGCAACTGACCGGCGTGTCCTCGGCCTTCTCGATGGAACAGATCAAGTGCACCACCGCCCTGCCGCTGGAGCTGATCGCGCACGGCTTGGCGGCCTGAGCTGCAGCCTGATCTGCCGGCTACCAGCGCGCCGATTTATGCGATGATGACGGCCGTTCGCAATTAACGGAGACAGGCTGATGCCATCGAAAATGAACATGGCGCCGCTGGCGCTGGCCGCGCTGCTGTGCGTTTCAAGCACTGCGCTCGCGCAGGAACAGGTCGTCAAAATTGGCGTGACCGGCCCGCTGTCGGGCGCCAACGCCTTTGCCGGCAAGGACAACGAAAACGGCGTGCGTCTCGCCGTCGAAGACCTGAACGTCCAGAAGATCAAGGTGGCCGGTAAAACCCTGCGCTTCGAGCTGCAGTCCGAAGACGACGCCGGCGACCCGAAACAGGGCGTGACGGTGGCGCAAAAACTGGTCGACGGCGGCGTGAAGTTCGTGCTCGGCCCGTACAACTCGGGCGTCGCGATTCCCGCTTCGCGCGTCTACAACGACGCCGGCGCGCTGATGTCCACCGTCGGCACCAATCCGAAGATCACCCAAAGCGGCTACAAGACGGTGTTCCGCATCGTCGCCAGCGACTCGCAGGTGGGCGGCTCGATGGCCAACTACGCGGCCAAGGAACTGAAACTGAAGAACGTCGGCGTGATCGACGACCGCACCGCCTTCGGCACCGGCATCGCCACCGAATTCAAGCGCCAGGCGCAGGCCGCCGGCATCAAGGTCGCCGGCCACGAGTTCACCAACGACAAGGCTAGCGACTTCGCCGCCATCCTGACTTCGCTGCGCGCGAAGAAGGTCGACGCCATCTTCTTCGGCGGTTATGCGCCGCAAGGCGCCCCGATGGCACGCCAGATGAAGGCGCTCGGCCTGAACGTGCCGCTGCTCGGCGGCGACACCCTGTGCAGCCCGGAGATGGCCAAGCTCGGCGGCCCGGCGGTCGGCGAGAACGTGCGCTGCGCCCAGGCCGGCGCCATCATCGCCAGGCAGCCGAACGGCCCGGCCTTCCTGAGCAAGTACAAGGCGCGCTTCAAGCGCGACCCGGACGTCTACGCCCCGTCCTTCTACGACCAGACCATGTTCATCGCCCAGGCGATCAAGGGCGCGAACAGCCTCGATCCGGCCGCGGTGGCGCAGCAACTGCGCACGCAGAGCTACCAGGGCGTGGTCGGCACCTACGGCTACGACGACAAGGGCAACCTCAAGAAGACCACCGTCACCGTCTACACCTTCAAGAACGGCGCACTGGCGCCACTGGCTAGTTATTGAGTATTAAGGAAACACCGACATGACCCCGCTTTTCAAGCTCGGCGCCCTCGCCGCAGCGACCCTCATCGCCTGCGCCCCGGCGCTCGCCGCCGATCAGCCGGCCAGCACGCCGGCCAAGCAGGCCGCCGTGAACCCGCAGGCCGGCAAGGCCCTCAACAAGCTCGCCGACGAATACTACGACGCGCTGGCGCGCTTCGACCCGGTGTCCGCCAGCGAAAGCGGCGACAATCGCTTCGTCGACCAGATCGGCATGTCGATCGCGCCGAGCGAACGGGCTAAACAGTTTGCACGGTATAAATCGTTCCAGAAGCGCCTGCACGCGATCAAGCGCGATCAGCTCAACAGCCGCGACCAGACCAGCTACGACATCCTCGACTACGAGCTGAGCACGGCGCTGCGCTTCGAGCCCTTCCCCGAGCACCTGCTGCCGATCAACCAGATGGACAGCCTGCCGGTGACGCTGGCGAACTACGCCAGCGGCCAGGGCGCCCAGCCGCTCTCCAGCGTGAAGGATTACCGCGCCTACGCCAGCCGCCTGGCCCAGCTCGGCCCCTGGATCGACCAGGCGATCGCCAACATGCGCGAAGGGATCAAGCGCGGCATCGTGCATCCTAAGTCGGTCATGAGCTCCGCCCTGCCCCAGTTCAGGCAGCTGGTCGCCACCTCGACCGAGGAAAGCATCTATTACACGCCGGTGAAGAACTTCCCGGCCGCTTTCTCGGACGCCGACAAGCGCAGTCTCACCAAGCTGTATGGCGACACCATTGCCGGCAAGCTGAACCCGGCGCTGGCGCGCCTGTCGACCTTCCTCGAGAAGGAATACCTGCCGGCCGCCCGCACCAGCACCGGCTGGAATGCCCTGCCGAACGGCGCCGAGTGGTACAAGGTGCGCGTGGCGAGCCAGACCACGACCAAGCTCACGCCCGAGCAGATCCACGAGATCGGCCTGAAGGAAGTGGCGCGCATCCAGGGCGAATACGGCCGCATCGGCCCGAAGATGGGCTACAACGGCCCGGCCGCCGGCCTGCCGGCCTGGGTCTCTCAGCAGGCGAAATACAAGCCGTTCAAGACCGAGCAGGAAGTCATCGACGTCTACCGCAAGCTCGACGCCGAGCTGCGCACCAAGCTGCCTTCGATGTTCAACCTGATGCCGAAGTCCCCGCTCGACCTGCGCCTCGAGCCCGAACTGAGCCGCGCCACGGCATCGGACCACTACACCCCGCCGGCGGTGGATGGTTCGCGTCCGGGCGTGTTCTGGTCGGTCGTGAACGATCCGCGCCAATACGGCAGCACCGGCATGGTCACCCTCTTCCTGCACGAAGGCCAGCCGGGCCACCACTTCCACATCGCCCTGGTGCAGGAACTGGGCCTGCCGAACTTCCGCAAGTTCGGCGGCAACAACGCCTTCACCGAAGGCTGGGCGCTGTACGCCGAGACCCTGGGCAAGGACATGGGGCTGTTCGACAAGCCTGAAGATTACTTTGGACACCTGAACGACGAAATGCTGCGCGCTGCGCGCCTGGTGGTCGACACCGGCATGCACACCAAGGGCTGGTCGCGCGAACAGGGCATCAAGTACTTCTCGGAGACGCTGGGCTACAGCGAAGCCGATTCCCGCGCGCAGATCGAGCGCTACATGGTGTGGCCGGGCCAGGCACTGGGTTACAAGATCGGTTCGCTGAAGATCATGGAACTGCGCCGCCGCGCCGAAAGCGCGCTCGGTGACAGGTTCGACATCCGCAAGTTCCACGACATCGTGCTGGGTGAAGGGACGCTGCCGCTGTCGCTGCTGGAGGCGAAGGTGGATCGGTGGATTGCGGCGAGTAAGTAATCATCTGCCCATGCAGCTCAAAAGCTGAAAAGCTGGGGTCAGGTCTGACATTCGGACACGGCCTCAGCCATGTCACCGATCGCGTATTGGGCGCTAAGGCAGAGCTCGTGTCCGAATGCCAGACTTGACCCCGGCTTCTTGCTAATGACCCCAGCTTCCGCCTTTGGACTGGTTCACCGCCCCGGCACCATCTTGCCCTGCTTCATCATCGTCGCGTTGCTGTCCATGATCGTGTCCCACAGTGCCTTGGCCGACTCCGTTGTCGGGTTTTGCTGCATGCGTAGCTGGGCCAAGTCGATGCGGGCACGCGGGTAGCGCGCCTGCGCGGCCTTCTCCAGCCAGCCGATCGCCTCGTCGCGCGACCGTGCCGTGCGGTCCGCGTAGAGCATCTCTCCGAGTTCGGTCTGCGCCACCGGGAAGCCCAGGCGCGCGGCCTTCAGGAACCACTGCCTGGCCTCTGCCATGGCCTGCCGGCGTTCAGGGCCGCTTCTGTCCGCATCCTGCAGCGCAGCCAGGCCCAGGGTGGTCATCGCCACCACATTGCCCTTGCCGGCCTGGCGGCGCAAGGCCACCAACTCCTTGCCGTCCGCAGCCGTGGCGCGCGCCGCCAGCTCCTGATCCAACTGGGTCCAGTCCGACTCGTCCATGTCGCGGTACCAGGCGTCGCTGCCGGTACTGCCGATCGAACCGATGCCGCGTGAACGGCCGCTGCCGATGCCTGGACGGGCAGTCAACGGCGCCGCGCCGGGACGCCAGCCCGGCGGCGGCAGGAAATAGAAATCGCCGGCCAGCGAAGATTCGAACCAGGGCTGCTGGTCTTCGCGGGTCTGGCGCCGCACCTGGTCAGATAGCGTCCGGAACAGCGTCTCCGCAGCCAGCCCGCGCTGGGTCAGCAATCTGGCCAGGGTTTCCGTATAGATGCTGTGGCGACGCCCCGTGCCGTCATCGGCCAGCTGGCCCGGCGCCGTGGAATAGGCCACCAGGGTGCCGCGCGCCGCGCTGGACGGAGCCAGGCCCAGGTTCTCGAAGCTGCGCAGCCTGACCGCCTTCACCGGCTGGAAGGGATTGTTGCGGCAGGCGTCGAGGATCATGACGTTGACCGAGGATTTCGACAGCGCCAGCCTTTCGTGCAAGGCCTGCAGCGGAAAGGCGCGTTGCCGGACTCCCTCTTCGCCGGTGACGACCATGTCGACCGGCAGCAGATAGTTTTCGCCCCTGATCTGCATGCCGTGGCCGGCGTAGTAGACCACCGACGCAGCACCGGGCGGAAGCCGCTCGGCGAAGCTGCGCGTGACCTCGAACATGGCACTGCGCGTGAGGTCCGTCTTGAGCGTGACCTCGAATCCGGCCTGGCGCAGGCTGGAGGCGATCAGCCGGGCGTCGGGCCGCGTGTTCGGCAGGCTGTTCGCGCCGTAGTCGCCGTTGCCGATCACCAGTGCGTAGCGGTTCGTCATGCTTGCCGGTGGCTGCGTCTTCAGCTGCGCCCACGCCGGCGTCCAGCTCAGCATCAGCAGCAGTAGGAACATGCCGACGAGACGCGGCCTCATTGCGGCTCCAGTACCAGGACGTCGTCGACCAGCTTCGAGCGCAGCAGCGCGGCGCGCACCGCCTCGATGCGCTTGCGGTCGTCGACGACGAGCCAGAATTCGCCGCCGCTGCCCGGACCCCAGACGATCTGACAGCGCTGCTGCTGCAGCAGCTCGACCAGCTGCGCCAGTTCGGCCGAGGGGCTCACTACGATCTTCAGGTTAGCCGCGCGCTGCGAAGCCGACAGCGACCGGGTCACCGGTTGGTCGACGGAATGCCTCATGACTCCGAGATTCATCACCGTCTGCAGACCCAGCAAGGCGATGACGAAGCCCAGCGCCGGCGAGAAGCCCCAGCGTGATGCCCATTCGCGCCAGCCGCGCTTCTGCGGCTTCTGCCGCTCGGCGCGCGCGCCAGCCAGGCGCTTCCGGAACTGTTCAAAACCGGCCATCGGCTCGCGCTCTTCCACATGCTTGCGCGCCGCGCGGGCGAGCTCCCCCGCAAACGCCAGTTCGGCCCGCGCCTCGGGCTCCCTCTCCAGGAATGCCTCGACCTCGGCGCACTCGCCTGGCGGCAGGGTACCGTTGATATAAAAGGGCAGCGCCGCCCGGAAGCTGGCGCGTGCCTGTTCCTTGTCATCCATTTCGTCCTCCTCTGAAGTCGCCACCGAAGGCCCGCTCCAGGCACTCGCGCACGCGGCGCCGCGCATGGAACAGCCGCGATTTCACCGTCCCTTCCGGCACCCCGGCCAGCGCGCTGACCTCGTCCAGGCCGCACTCCTCCACCGCGCTCCAGTACAGGGCTTCCCGTTGGCTGTCCGGCAGCCGGTCGATGCATTCGACCAGCGCCGCGCCGCGCTCGCGCTCCTCGACCAATTCCAGCACGCCCCAACCCGGTGCGGCGGCGCCGTCGACGGCGTCAGGGTCCTCGACGATCACGTCCTCGCGCCGTCCTTTGCGGCGCCGCCATTCGGCTACCTTGTTACGCGCGATGCCGCACAACCAGGTCGAAAACTCCGACAGGCCGGTGTAGGCATCGGTCTTCGTGAACGCCACCAGCAGCGTGTCGCTGACGATTTCCTCGACCGCGTGAGGGTCGTCCCATATCTGCGAACGCACGAAACCATACAAGCCGGACTGGTAGGCCGCATACAGCCTGGCCGACGCTGTATCGTCGCCACGCGCGATCTGGTTCAACAGCATCCGCACTTCATGGCGGGGAAGGTTTCGCATTTTGTTCCAGAAAATTTTTCAAAAAGATTGAACCGTTTCGAACTCGGCGGCGATACACGGGGGCAGACATGCTGACACCGACCTACTCTCACCCAAGGAGCTACCCATGAATACCCTGACGACTTCCTCCCGCACCGTGCGCGGAAAAATCCTGCGCGACACCCAGGCCGGCCCCGGCCTGCTCGCGGTCGACGGGAGCAAGATCCCCTTCACGCTCGAAGAGCATTGGACCGGCAACACGCCACCGCAGACCGGCGGCGCGGTCGACATCGGCTTCGACGAGCTCGGCCAGCTGCGCACGGTGAACCCGGTCGGCGTCGGCAAGGAAGAACTCGAGATTGCCGGCGAGCTTGCGCGCCAGGCCCTCGGCAAAGGCGCGCCAGTGCTGCGCGCATCCGTGCAGAAGATCGGCACGCCGGTGCTGGTCGCCATGGCGATCATCGCGATCGGCTGGATCTGGCTTCCTGCGGTAACGGTCCAGATCATGGCCGGCATGGCGCAAAGCGCCACCATGTTCGACGTGCTGCGCATGGTGAACGCGGGCGCCAGCCTGCAGGACTTCGGCCGCGACGGCAGCGCCGGCATCTACGGCCTGCTGTGCATTCTGGCCATGGCCGCTCCAGCCCTGCCGGCGCTGTGGAAACACCGCCTGGCGCCGCTTGGCTACTTCGCCCCGCTGGCCTTCCTCGCCGCAGTCGCCCTTGGTATCTACGTCAAGATGAATGCCATGGCCAGCGCCGCCAGCGAGCAGATGCGCAGCTTCGGCGGCAGCCAGATGGGCGACGTCATCGGCGCCATGATGAAGCAGGTGATGCAAGCCGTCTCCGTTGGCTTCGGCGCCTACGTCTCGCTGATTGCCGCCCTCTACCTGGCCTGGATCGGCCTGCGCGCTGTCCGTCAATCCTGATTTACCTCCACCATTGTGAGCACTCCCATGAAAAAGACCACTCTCCTCGCCGTCCAGATCGCCCTCGCATGCAACCTCGCCGCCTGCTCGAAAAAGCCGGACGACGCGCCCGCCGCCGCCGTCCCTGCCGCAGCAATCGCCGCGCCCAGCCTTGCCGACCTGCAGAATCCGGAAGCCGTCAACAAGGCAGTGGCCGCCACGCTGCCGAAAGGCGACCCGGCCACGCCCCTGAATGCCTACCGCAAGGTCGACAGCGGCCACCAGGTCATGTTCATGTACTACGCGCTGTCGAACATGCCGGCGCCCTATGAAGAGATCGCCCAGACCTACTCGGACGAGTACCGGCGCACCAACGACAGCTTCAAGCAGCGCGACATCCTCAAGGCGCTGCAGCCGCGCATCGACCAGGAAATCCTCGGGGCCAGGAACGGCCGCTACATCGTGGTGGACCAGCAGGACAGCCGCCTTCTGCAGCGCTATGACTTCGACAAGAAGGCGTTCGCGATCAACGACTTCTCGGACGACCGCTACACTTTCTTCAACGACAACAGCCAATACACGCTGGCCACCACCAACGCGGCTGATTTTGCCGCGTTCAAGGTGACCGACGAAGCAAAGGCACGCGAAATCGAGTCCTATCTGAGTTCCTACAAGCCGCTGCGCCTGGAAACCTATGCTTTCGCCCAGGATGCCGATCCGAGCAAGCGCCGCATCAAGCTGCAGGTAATGAAGGTCCGGCTGCTCGATGCGCGCGGCAACGTGCTGGCCGAGATGTAAGCCTGGAGTGGGAGGCATTGCCGCCCACTCCACATCCTTATCTCAGCTTCGAACAGAAGGCCTCGGCGCTGCCGTCCACGATGGCGCCGCTCGGCCACAGTCCGGTGGCACGGCGCGCGCGTTGCAAGGCTGCCGCCAGCGCGCTGTCCCCATCCACCGCATACACGAACACCGGCATGGACAGCGCCGTCGCATCGACGAGCAGCTTGGCGTTGGCGTCGAGCGTACGCGCATCGACGTGTACGCCCACCGGCGCGCCGATACGCTGCTGCAGCCCGTTCAGCCAGTTGCGGTCCAGGCGCGGCGCCCGGGCGCGGCTGGCAATGAAGCGCGTCGCACGCGAATTGCCCAGCGCCTGCGCATTGCGCGGATCGAGCACGACCAGTCCCAGGTAGCCTTCGCGGTCGGCCTGACGCGCGCAGCGCAGGTTGGCTTCCAGCGGCGAGGTAAGGAACCAATTGCCGTGCGCGACTTCGCCCTGCAGCTGGCGCACCAGTGCACCGATGTCCTGGCAAGCCGCCACGGTCTTGATCTCGGCGTTCAGGGTAGCCTGCGGGTAAGTCGACGCCAGGCTGGCGAGGTCGCTCGCGAAAGGCGGCGCATCGTCGATGACGGCGCCGCGCAGCGTCATGCGCGCCGCGCGCCAGTCGGCGCTGCGCAGGCTGTTCACCGGCACCGGCGCTGCCGTGCGCACCACGCGGCCGGTGGCCTGGTCGTGGTGCACCACCCATTCGCGGTCGCCCAGCATCTGCAGGTCGGTTTCCACACCGTCGAAGCCGCCCTGGTAGGCTGCGCCCAAGGCCTGCAGCGAATTCTCCGGCGCCAGGCCATTGCCGCGGTGCGAATGGATCTGCATGCCAAGGCAGGCCGCAAGCGCCGGCTCGCCGGCAAGCAGCGCGCCGAGCAGCACAAGCGACGGCCCCACGCCGAGCGCGGATTTACGGTTGTGCTTCATTGCCATTCTCATAGCCATATTTCAGGTCCTGCAAAAGATTGACGCGGATCGCTTCGTTGACGGGATAGCTGTAGCCCTGCCCCACCGCCACGACATGGGTCAGGTTGCCGATCATGGCCTTGCGGACTCGGGTCCAGCCCGTGTCGCCCTCTTCCACCGCCCGTACCTGATCCAGCATCTGGGCGAACAGCTCGCTGCGCGTGACGCGGTTGTCGGCGAACGTCAGGACCGCCCAGACGCCGGCAAACGCGGCCAGCAGCACCGAGGTGGCGATCCAGGCGGAGCGGCGGCCGAGCGTGTCCTGGCCGGGCGCACGCAGCAGCAGCACCAGCGTGGCGACCAGGTAGAGCAGCTTGGAGAAGTGGCCGATCGCCCCTAGCAGGGAGAAGGCCAGCGCCACCGGCGGCACGATGGCGGCGCGCGCGGCCTCGTTGCCGTCCTCGAACAGGCGCGCGCCGTGCTCGAACTGCGCCGCTTCCGAATCATAGCTGGCGCGCTTGTCGCGCACCGCCTTGCCGACCATCGCCTCGTACAGGCGCTTGAATTCGGCTGCGCTGCCGTAGGCGTGCGCCACCGTCACGCCGGAGGGCAGCGCCAGTGCCTCGCGCAGCTGGGCCTGCACGCCGGGACGCAGCACGAACTGCGCGAACGACAGGCCGGGCGGAATGCGGTCGCGCCCCACGACGATGCCGCTGACCGACTTGCGGTAGCGCTGCTCGACGGCTTCGCGGAAGGCGACTTCGTCGGACGGGTCCCAGCGCGAACTCACCGGTACCTTCTGGCGCACCTTTTTCACCACGGCCGCGCGGCGGTAACCTGGCACCGTGTACGGCGTCCAGCCATGCTTGCGCAGCGAAGCGAGGTAGTCGTCCCACGCCTTGTCCTGCTCACGCTGCAGGTCGTCGTTCGAGGCCGAAGGGATGCGCGCATACTTCTGCCAACTGGTGTGGGTACGCTTGATCGCCTCGAGATAGTCTTCGTAGTACTGCTGGCCGCTCTTCGAGCTGCGCACGATGTTGCCGATGACCTGGTCCTTGATGCCTTTCATGCGCTCGTCCAGGGTCTCGTTGGACAAGGCCAGGAAAGGGAACAGCGCCAGGAAAGCCTTGCCCTCGGGCTGGGCGAACAGCAGCTTGTCGTCCACCAGGCCGTCGAGTTCGGCCTGGCCGTTGACCAGGGAGCGCTGCAGCAGGATGGTGTTGTAGGCGACGCGCCGGAATTCGGCGTCGCGCGTGGCCACCAGCACGTCGACGAAGATCTTGATCGCCCCGAACACCGCGGCCGCCACGAGCAGGCAGCCGAAGGCGATCCGCAGCAGCGACGGGCGCCGGGCCTGACTGCGCAGGCGCCGGCGCAGCAGCACCTGCAGCAGCACCAGCGCGGCAGCCACGCCGGACAGGGTACGGCCATACACTTCCAGGTGCTCGACATCCGCCGGGCTCGCGTTCCCGCCTACCACGTCGAGCAGGCGGGCATTGAAGCCCAGCTCGAAACAGAGGTAGATCAGCGTCAGCAGGATCAGGAAGACCAGTTGCTTGAGTTGGAGGGCGCGCATCGTCATTTACTTCCGCAGGTCGATGCGGACCGGCTTGATTTCCTCGTCCGGAATGGTCAGGCGCGCGCGCGGAAGCTCGTCATTGCGTTTGCGCGTCGCCGGGTTGTCGCGCGCGGCGACTGTTTCACGCGCAGCCGGGGTTTCGCGCGGCGTGGCCGGGGGGGTGGTGGTCAGGGCAGCGGCGCGCTGCGGCGGCGCCGGAATCACGCGCCCGCCGCTACCGGCCACGTTCGGGCGGCCAGGCCCGGCCATGCCTGAATGGGGGCGGCCATCGCCCCGCGCCGGCGGCATTGGAAAGGCCGGGCGCAAATTCTCGTCAGCGAAGGGACGTGCCGCCAGGTTGACGCCGGCCGGCGCCGGCGCACGCCCCGAGTACAGGCGCTGGTCCATGTAGCTGTAGCGCTTCAGGCTATTGTGCTCAGGGAAGTCGATATAGATCGCTCGGCCGTCTTCGTCCAACCTGGCTTGGGGCCGGTCGCGGCAATTCCCGAAGTCCCACTGCAGCACGTCGGTGCCTTCGATGGCCATCAGCGTATATTTATAGTTGCAGTTGCGCTCCTGGGTTTCGACAATCACGACCAGGCGTGATTCCACCTGGGCCACCATGGCGATGCGCGCCGAGACCGCATTCGGAATCGGAACCACCCGGTAGCTGCCGATCTTGACCGAGAAGGCGCCGGTGGAAGGGTCGTGGCGCAGCGATCCCGGCGTGCCGTCGGCCAGGCGGAAGCCGCCGATCTGCCGGCCGAAGAGTTCGGCCGTATCGACGCCGATCATCAGGCCACCGCGGTTGTTCGGTTGTACCGCGCAACCGGCGGCAAGCAGCGCGCCGGCCAGTACCAGCATGCGCGGCAGGCGCTGCGTCCACGGCTGCCGGTGGCGGGTACGCGGGCGATCGACACGAAGTGGGCACACGATGATGTTCTCCGAAAGAGGTAAGCGCGGAAGTGCGGCAGCCGGGACCGGCTCGCCCTCTCCCGCAGTCCGGCAAGCGTTTGAGCGCGCATTATGCCTTGAGATACTGCCCGGAAAACTCACGCATTATCACTTGGACAATTTCAGGCAAGGGCGCCGCGCGCTGCGCCCGGAACCTCAGCGGGCCGGCACGATCCGCCACACCACGCCGCCGCCGTCATCAACGACCAGCAGCGCCCCATCCGCCGCCACCTCCACGGCAGCCGGACGCCCCCACACATCGCGGTCGCTGAGCACCATGCCGGTCATGAAGTCCTGGTACTGACCGGTCGGCACGCCGTTCTTCATGAACACGCGCACGACCTTGTAACCCGTGCGGATGCCCCGGTTCCAGGAGCCGTGCAGCGCGAGGAAGATGTCGCCCTCGTACTCCTTCGGGAAGGCATGTTTCGCGCCTTGCGGCGCCTGGTACACGACCATGCCCAGCGGCGCGGAGTGCGACTGGATCAGGGTGTCGGGGACGATGGTCTTGTCCTTCAGGTCCGGGCGGATGCCCTTCAGGCGCGGGTCTTCGTTGGCGCCGATGTAGTACCACGGCCAGCCGTAGAAGCCGCCCTGCTGCACGCGCGTGATGTAGTCGGGCGGCAGGTTGTCGCCCAGTTCGTCGCGCTCGTTCACGCTGCAGAACAGGTCGCCGGTAGTCGGGTGCACGATCATGCCGACGCAGTTGCGCAGGCCATTCGCGTAGGCGCGGCGGTTCTTGCCGTCCGCATCGAAAGCCAGCACGGCGGCGCGTTCGGTCTCTTCGCCCCAGGCGGCGCCCACGCCGTACTTCGCTTCCCACTGCGCCAGCGGCTGCGGCGGCCTCAAGCCGATGCTGGCGGCGACGTTGGTGGCCGAGCCGACCGACAGGAACATCGTCTTGCCGTCCTTCGAGAAGGCAATGGTGCGCGTGACGTGGCCGCCGCTGGTGTCGCTGATCTTCTCGATCACGACTTCCGGTTCGCCCTTGGCCTTCAGGTCGCCCACGCTGTAGGGGAAGCGCACCACCGAGTTGACGTTGGCGACGTACAGGTATTGCGGCTTGTCGGCCGGCCACAGGGCCAGGCCGTAGGGGCGCGACAGACCGGTGGCGTAGACGCTGACCGTTTCGGCCTTCTCGCCATCCCTGGAACGCAGGACCGTGATCTGGCCCTTGGCGGCTTCCGACAGGATGATGTCGCCGTTTGGTGCGCGCAGCGGCAGGCGCGATTTGCCCAGGCCGTCGGCGTAGATGCCGACCTTGAAGCCTGGCGGGACGGCCGGCATGACGCCGTCCGGACGCGGCGCGAGCTTGGGACCGTTGCCGGCGCTCTCGCTGGCGTAAGGTTTGACCAGTTCGGTCGGCTTGATGTGGTGCAGGTCGCCGGGTTTGTCATCAAGCCAGGCGCCGGATTTGTCGGTGCCCGCTTTCGTGATGGCGGCTGCGGCCGGAGCGGCGGCCTTGCCGCTTTGCGTGGCCAGGTAGTCGATCACGGCGGCGCGCTGCCTGGCGTCGGCGATCCCGATCGGCATCGAAGTGCCGGGGACGTCCTTGTTCGGGTCGCGCAGGAAGACGTCGAGTTCTTCGCGGGTCCAGGTTTTGCCGGCGGCGCCGGCCTTGCTCAGCGCGTCGGTGTAGTTGTAGCCGGGGACGGCGCCGGCCTTGCGGCCGATGACGTTGAACAGGCCGGGGCCGGCGCGCGAGGACAGTTTGTTGTCGACGGTGTGGCAGCTGGCGCAGTTCTGGTTGAAGTAGGTTTGGCCGGCGCTTGCGGTCGCTGGGGCGGCTTGTGCGAGGCCGGTCAGGGTCAGGCAGGCGGCGGCGATGGCGGCGTGGGTGGTGTGTCTCATTGATCTTGTTCTGTGTTGGTGTTGTTCGGTGTGCAGGGGCTAGCGGGGCTGTTGCCTGCTCTGTTCGTGGTGCGCTCGATCCGCGTGGGCACGGGGGTGCCCACCCTACGGGAAGCGCCGCGTATCAAATGGCAAGCCGCGTTCCATAAGGAAGCGCCGCGTGTCTGGAACGCGGCGGTTCAGGCGTTTTTGGTCAGCCCAGCATGAAGACCGGGTAGCGGCGCCATTCGGGTTCGCGGTACCTGGCGCAGTTGGCGAAGATGAAGTCGAGGACGGCTTCCTGGTTGGCCAGCAGCGACGCATTCGCGGCCTTCCAGGTGGCGAACTTCGCGGCCAGCTCGGGTTCCTCGTTCAGCAGGCGCTCGGCTTCGTCCTCGAACACGTAGTCGGAATACGCTTCCTTCTTTTCCAGCACGCTGTTGAAGAAGCCCCAGCGGAAGAAGCTGTCGTGGGCCAGGGGCTCGAGGGTCTCGACGATGTACCGCGCCTTGTCCTGGTCGAGCGGGACGATGTAGTCGCCGGCACGCAGCAGCACCTGGCCGCGGCGTTTTTCCAGTTGCACGTCGTCGTGGAACATGTGGCCTTCGTAGGCGTTCGGGCGCGAGGCGACCGACACGATGTGGTAGTAGCCCACCTCCTCCATGCGGTCCTCGGCCACGCGCTCCATCTTCACGCCGTTCAGTTGCAGGCGCTCGATGGCTTCGCGCCAGGCTTGCGGGATGAGGTAAGCCTTCGGCGCCGGCACGGTGATGTCGGCGTTGAAGCGGTTGTACCAGGTGATGTCGCGTTCCCAGGGTTTCGAACGGTCGTAGTACAGGCGGGAATAATCGCCCAGCACGCTCGGCTTGTAGCCGGCCTCGTAGCCCTTGAAGCGGAAGCTGCCCGTGTTTTCCTCGTCCATGGTCCAGTGGATCGGCCACTCGGCGCGGGTGCGGCCCGCTTCCCTGGCGGCGCGGCGCAGCGACTGGATCTGCGCGGCGTGCTTCACCGTGAAATCGAGCGCGGTCTCGACCAGGGCTCGCATCGACTCGTAGCGGTCCGCAAACGGTTTCAACATGTGCGTCTCGGGCATGAAACCGATGGTGTGGTGCAGGGCCGCGTAGCCGGTCGAGAAGCGGGCCGTCTCCAGGAAGTCGGCGATGCCATGGTCCGGGCTGTCCTTGACCGGATTCACGTAGGGGCAGGTCGGCCAGCCGCGCGCTTCCATCTGCGCGTACATCGCCGGCAGCATGGTGTCGCGCAGGAAGCCGCCCAGCTCCGCGCCCAGCTTGTCGGGCTGGGTGTGGATCAGGGTCATGGTGTAGCTGTAGTCGGCGCCGTTCGAGGTGTGGGTGTCGACCATCACGTCCGGATCCCAGAACGTGAAGAACTTGTTGAAGACCTGGGCCGTCAGGGTGTCGCACTTGACGAAGTCGCGGTTCAGGTCGAGGTGGCGGCTGTTGCCACGGAAGCCGAACTGCTCGGGTCCGTCCTGGTTCACGCGCGAGGTGTTGGCGCGGTTCAGGCTGCCGTCGACGTTGTAGAGCGGGATGAAGATGAACACGGTCTCGCCCAGCGCGGCCAGGCGCGATGGTTGCGTGCAGAAGTCGCGCACCAGCGCCATGCAGCCATCCACGCCTTCCGGCTCGCCCGGGTGGATGCCGTTGTTGTTGAAGAAGACCGGACGGCCGCTCTGCTTGATCGCCTCGCGGCTGAACACGCCGTCGCTGCTGACCACGCCCGCGTGGATCGGCACGCCGGCGTCGGAGGTGCCGATTACGCCGAAGCGCAGCACGCTCGGGTAGCGGCGCGCCAGCTCTTCGTACCAGGCGACGCAGTCGCTCCAGGTGGTGGTCTGGTTCTGGTTGCCCAGCTCGTAGGGGGTCTTCAATTCGTTCGACATGGGATTTCGACAGGGAGGTTGAGCCAAAACGTTACGATACAGTACTTGCGGCGGAGAGTGGCAGCGTGATCTCGACCGTGGTACCGCGCTGCGGCTTTGATCGCACCGCCATCGTGCCGTGCAGCGCATACACGCGTTCGCGCATGCCGATGATGCCGATGCCTTCCGAGCTGACGGCCGGATCGAAGCCCTGGCCGTCGTCCTCGACCGCGATGCGCAGCACATCGTGTTCGTCGTCCAGCACGAGGGTCACCTGGGCATTCGAGGCGCCCGCATGCTTCATCACGTTCGACAGCGCTTCCTGCACGATGCGGTAGGCGGAGATGGCGAGCTCGTTGCCGAGGCGTGAAAAATCGCCCTCGGAATGGAAGGCGAAGCGGCAGCCCGAGCCGCTGTCGTAGTGGCGCAGCATCTCCTCCACTGCCCCGTGCAGGCCGAGCATGTCCAGCACCTCGGGACGCAGGCGGCGCACCAGGCGGCGGCCGTTGGCGTACAAATCGAGCGCCAGGCGCGTGATCGCTTGCGCCTTGACGCGGATTTCTTCCACCTCGGGGCTGGACCCGGCTTTCGCGGTGAGCGTGCCGATGCTCTGCGCTTCCAGCCGCACCGCGATCAGCGAGGCGTTCAGCTCGTCGTGGATCTCGACCGCGATGCTCTTGCGCTCGTCCTCGATGATGCTGTTCACCTTCTGGATCAGCTTGCGCTTGTCGGCGTCGGCGCGCAGCGCCTCGTTGCGCGATGCGAGCAGTTCGCGCGTGCGCTCGGCCACCTTGTTTTCCAGGTCCTGCTTGGACTGGTCGAGCGCCACCGACATCTCGCCGATCGACGCCTGCAGTTCCCCGACTTCGCCGCCGGTCGTCACCGGCAGTTCAACCCGGTAGTTCCCGCCGCGGATCTGGCGCAGGGCGCCAATCGCGTCGCGCAGCGGCAGGGTCAGCGAGCGCGCCAGCACCCAGGCCAGCACGCCGCTGGCCGCCAGCGCCAGCGCGGCGATCGCCACCTCGACCTGGAAGCGGCGGGTCTGCTTGGCCAGCATGTGCGCCGGCGACATGGTCACGCGCACCGCGCCCACCACTTCGGTGGTGAGCGTTGGCGGACGCGTGTCGCTCGAGGCCGAGACGTGGGGGATGCCGTTGTCGGAAAACAGGTTGATCCACACCACCTGCTTGCGGATCGGCGCCTCGTAGTAGTGCGGCTCGGCGTCTTGCGCCGTCTCGGAGGTCACGCGCACTGCGCGCTTGCCGCTGGCGTCCACCACGTCGACGCGGAAGATGCTCTTGTCGGACTGGACCAGGCCGTTGATGGTCAGGCGCAGGTCCGTCAGGTTGCCGGAGATGACGTTGTATTCGCTCGTCTCGGCCAGCGCCCGCGCCAGGATGCGGCCGCGCTCGGCCAGCTCCTCGGCCACCTGGGCGCGGTGCGCGTACCACGAGTACCACACAAAAGAGGTGAACAGGAACACCACCGGCAGCATGGTGATGAAGGCCATGCGCAGGCCGATGCTCCAGCTGCGCCAGGGCTGCAGGATGCGCCGCAGGTTCATGGCCGCGGCCGCGCGAAGCGGCGCGCGTCCTCGCTCACGACGATGTCGAGCGAGGAGGCCACGCCCTCGTTGATCGCGGTGCGGAAGTAATGCGGGAACTGCGGCGCCGGCAGCTCGCCGGTGGCGACAAAGCTGGCCGCGATCTCCGCCACCTGGGCATTGATGTCCTCGACCTCGGAATAGGTGGAAGCGAGCGCGCCGACCTTCACCATGTCGGCGGAGAAGCCGATCACCGCCTGTTTTCTCCGGTAGGTCGAGAGCAGGATGCTGCGCACGTTCTCCGGCGTGTAGACCGAACTGTCGGGCAGCGCCAGCAGCACCTCGCTGCGGCCGAGACGCCCCAGCAGGTAGTTGATGTCATCCTCCGGCCCGGCCTGCACCACCTCGACCCGCCCCTGCAGGCCGGGCGCGAAGAAGTCGCCGTGCTGGCCGAGAATCGCCGCGACCCGCACCGGGCGCCGGTACAACAGGCTGGCCAGTTGAAGCTGGTCCAGCGGCGCCGGCTCGGCATACACCGCCGTCATCGCGCTAGCGCGCGCCGGCGGCAGTTTCTTGAGCACCGAGCGCCACACCTGGCTGGAAGTGAAGGCCGCGATCACCACGCAGTCGCAGCGCCGCGCGGCGACCTTGCGCAGCGCGTCCGGGCCGACCGCGATCGTGACCATGCGACGGCGCTGGGCCAGCTCGGTGCGGAAGGCGGCGAAGGTCGGCACCAGGCGCTTGTACAGGTCGTCCGCGATGCGCGCGGTGACGGCGCTGCCATCGTCGCCGGTGACGATCTCGAAGCGGTAGCCCTGCGCCTTGTCCCGTGGGGCTGCCTGTGCCCCGAAGGCGCCCAGGCCCAGGCACAAGGCCAGGCCGGCTGCCAGGCGGCGCATTGCTTGCGCGGCGCAGCGCATCGGGCCTTACGGCTCGATCAGACCGTATTTCACGGCCAGGCGCGTGATGTGGGCCTGGCGCTCCACGCCCAGCTTTTCCTTGATCGACTGGCTGGTATTGCTGATGGTCTTGGTCGAGAGGTTCAGGCGTTCGGCGATCTCGGCGTTGGTCAATCCTTCGGCCATCAGCTTGAAGATCTCGAGTCCACGCTCGTCGAGCTGCGACTGCGGCGAGACGTCGCCGCGCACCGCGATGCTGGCCAGGCGTTCGGCGATCTGCGGCGGGAAGTACAGCTTGCCCGCATGCGCCTGGCGCACCGCGGTGGCGAGGTCCGCCGGATCGCAGTCCTTGGTCACGAAGGCGTGGGCGCCGATGCGGTAGGTCTCCTTGATCAGGCTGTCCTGGTCGAACTGGCTGAGGAAGACGACTTTCGCGCGCGGGTCGCTTTTGAGGATGTTCTGGGCCGCGTCCAGGCCGGTCAGCTCGGTGCCGAAGCGGATATCGAGGATGACGACATCCGGCTTGCATTCGGCATACAGCGCCACCGCCTCGCTCGGGGTGCGCGCCTGGCCCGCCACGTCCATGCCCTCGGCCGCCAGCGACATGGCAAAGCCGGTCATGACGATCGGATGGTCGTCGGCCAGCATCACGCGGATTGCTTTTGTCTGCACGCTAGGTCTCCTTGAATTTCTTGCATTCGCTTACCTGCCGGTGGAAGCGATGTGTACCAATAAGCAGAATAACCATGCTCCGGGGCTTGATTATTTCATACAAAGGCACGGGTGGCGAGCGGCCAGTACTTTCCATGATGCAGGGCGCATGCCGGCGCGATGCGGCATGCACGATTACCAAGAAAACGCTTTACGAGTTGCTATCTGTTGGCATATATTGATTCTACAAGTTAGAAACATGCTGTTCTTTCCGCAGTCAAAGTCCCGTTCGGCCGCTGGGCTTCCAGGGCACCAAGAAAGGAGATAGCCATGCATTTCTCTCATCTGCACCATGACAGCGGCAGCAAGGCCGGCAAGTTCGCGCTGGTCGCCGGGCTGCACGCCGTGATCGCGATTGGCGTCGTCAACATGATGAATGCGAAAGTCATCTCGCTGCCCAGGCTGCCCGAGGACCTCACCGTCTTCATGACGCCCGAGCCGCCCGCGCCCCCTCTTCCTCCGCCCGAGCCGCCCCGGCCGCTGCCGCAGGTCGCGCCGCCCGAGATCGTGGTGCCGAAAGTCGAAGTCGAGGTGCCGCCACCCCCGATCGAGAATCCGGTGCAGACCACCACCGAGGTCGCCCCGGCGCCGCAGCCGGCCCAGCCGGCGCAAGCCGAGGCGCCGGTTCAGTCCTCGAACACATCTTCGAACAGCGGCGCGATGCGCAGCATCGCCCTGGCCGAAGCGAGCGGCTGCGCGACGCCCGAGTACCCGGCCCGCGCCGCCCGCAACAACGAAAGCGGCACCGTCACGCTCGCCCTGCTGATCGGCACCGACGGGCGCGTCGCCAACGCCCGCGTGCAGAAGTCGAGCGGCTCGCGCGACCTCGACAAGGCTGCCCTGAACGCCCTGAGCATGTGCCAGTTCAAGCCCGGCATGAACAACGGCGTGCCGGAAGCCGGCTGGGGGCAGATCGCCTATGTCTGGAAGCTCCAGGACTAGCAAAAATTTCTCCCCCGTTTTGCCCGCCACCCTGAAGCCTGGCGGGTTTTTTGCGCCCACCATAACGACAAGAACGCGACAAGAACAGGAGGTCCACCCCATGATTCCCGATCCAGACCGGCCCGCGCCGTGCAAGCCGGCCGGCATTGCCGCCGCCCTCGTGTTCGTCGTGCTGCTCGCCTGGCTGGCGCTGCGCCAGCAGGATTCTCCCCGACCGCCGCCGGCGCCACGCGATGCGCCTGCTTCGCAGTTCTCGGCCGGGCGCGCCTTCGATCACCTGGCGGTGCTGGCGAAGACGCCGCGGCCCATTGCCAGCGAGGCGAACCGCGCCGCGCGCGGCTACCTCGTGGCGCAATTGCAGGCGCTCGGCCTGGCGCCGCAAGTGCAGCGTGCAACCGTGCAGAAGAACTACGTCGACTACAACGCCAACTACGAAGCCATCGTCGGCGTGGTGCACAACGTGCTGGTGCGGGTGCCGGGCGCCGGCGGCGAGCGGCTGCGCCGCCCCGCCCTGCTGGTCGCGGTGCATTACGACAGCGGTCCCGCCACCTTCGGCGCGGCGCGCGGCGGCGCGCCGGTCGCGGCGGCGCTGGAGATGCTGCGCGCGCTGCGCAGCGGGCCGCCGCTGGCGAACGACGTGGTGCTGCTGTTCGCCGACGGTGAACGCGTGGGCAGCCTGGGCATGCAGGCCTTCGTCGAGCAGCATCCGTGGGCGCGCGATGTCGGCCTGGCGCTGCGCTTCGATGCCGGTGGCAGCGGCGGTCCGCTGGTGCTGTACAACACGCGCGGCGCAGGCGTCGCCGCCATTGACGGCTGGCGCCGGGCGGCGCCCGATGTGCGCGGCTCCTCGCTGATGCACGAGATTTACCAGCTGGCCCCGGGTGCGCTGCGCATCGGCGCGCTTGATAGGCTCGACGCGCCGGTCCTGCACTTCGCGAACAGGGGCTTGCCGCTGGACCGCGAGGGAGAACTCGACACGGTCGCGCGCCTGGACCGCTCCACCGTCCAGCACACGGGCGAGGCCATGCTGCGCCTGGTGCGCCACTTCGGCATGCAGGTGCTGGACCCGCGCCTGGCCAGCGCGCAGGTCCATTTCGAGCTGCCCTTCGGGGCGATGGCGCACTACAACGGCGAAGTGGTGTGGCCGGTCGCGCGCCTGACCTGCCTGCTGCTGTTCGGCGCGGCCTGCCTTGCTTATCAACGGGCCGGGCTGCGCTACGGCCCCTTCCTGCAGGCGGCCTTCATCGTGCCCGCGCTCGCGGTGGCGCTGGGCATCGGCGCCTGGCAGTTGTGGATGCACGTGCCCGAGCTGCACCGCGCCTGGAACCCGGCCGCGCCGCATGCGCGCCCGGCCCTGGCCTACCTGTTCGGCGTGTGCGCGCTGGCGGCGGCCGTCTTCATCGTCGCCCAGCGCCAGGTGCAGCGCCTGACCGGCACCACGGCGGCGGCCCTGGCCGCGCTGGTGGCCTTGTGCTTCGTGCTGCTGCTGGCGAGCTGGCTGGCGCCGGGCGCGAGCTACCTGGTGGCCTGGCCGCTGGTGGCGGCGCTGGCCTGCTTCGCCGCCCTGCATGCGCGCCGCGTGGCGGCCTGGCCTGCGGGTGCGCGGCTGGCCCTGCTGCTGGCCGGCAGCGCGCCCGCCATCGTGCTGGTGCTGCCGGCGCTGCGCGACAGCTTCCTGGTACTCTCGCCCCAGCGCATGAACCTGCCGGTGGCGATGCTGGCGCTGCTGCTCGGCGTATCGACGGCGCTGCTGGCCCTGCACGCGCGGCGCTATGTGGCGCGCGCCCTGCTGCTGCTGGGACTGGGCTCGCTGGCGCTGGCCGGGACTGCGGAAGAAGCGGCCGAGGAAACCGCAGGGGCGCCGGGCGCGCGCGTGAACCGGCTGGTCTACTACAAGGACATGCCGACCTGGGACGCCTACTGGCTGAAACCCGCCGGGCCGCTCGACGAATGGGAGCGCCGGCTGTTCGCCAACCTGACGCGGCCCTACCATTTCGTGAGCGTGTTCGGCTGGGAGCGGCCCGCGCAGTGGTATGCCTGGGCGCCGCGCACCGGCCTGGAGTTCCCCTTCATTCGCGTGCTCAAGAACGGCAAGGCGCCCGACCGCCATGCCGACTTTACGCTGGTCTCGAAGAACCGCGCGCCCGAGATCCGCCTGGACGTGATCGGCGCGCGTGCGCTGCGCGCCACGGTGAACGGCCGCGTGCTGCTCGATACCGAAGCCAAGACCCTGAAGATCATCGCCTACGGGATGGAGGACGAGCTGCTGCACTTCCGGATCGACGTATTGGGCGATCCGATCTTCGGCGTGCGGGTCGAGGAGGTCGTGCCGGGCCTGCCCGAGCACCTGCTGCCGCCGCGGCCGGGGGATGGCACGCCGCTGATTCCGCTGAGCGGAACATCGATCGCTGCGGACACGCTGTGGTTCTACTAGAGACAGGGATGCCCTACAATGTGGCGCGCACTCAGCAGTGCGTTTCCACTAACCATCGCAGCAGGATTCCATGCACAAGATCGTCTCCTCCGTTGTCGTTACCGCCCTCGCCAGCAGCCTCGCACTGGCCTATCCCGCCCACGCCGCCGGCAAGGCGCAAGCCGCCACCGTCAAGGAAGCGCCGCTGCGCGGTCACCTGGCTTTCCTCGCCTCCGACGCTTTGGAGGGCCGCGGCACCGGCCAGCGCGGCGGCGAGCTGACCGTCACCTATCTCGAGACCCAGGCCATGGCCGCCGGCCTGCAGCCGGCCAACGGCAACAGCTACCGCCAGGAGGTCAAGATCGCGGGCGTGCGCGCGCTGCCCGAGCAGAGCAATGTCGGCATCATCGCCGGCGGCCAGGCGCTGCCGCTGCAGTTCGGCGCCGACTGGGTCTGGGGTCCGGGCGACGCCAGGCCGGACCACAGCATGGACGCGGAGCTGGTCTTCGTGGGCTACGGCATCAGCGCGCCGGAAGAAGGCTGGGACGACTTCAAGGGCCTGGACGCCAAGGGCAAGGTGCTGGTCATGATGGTGAACGACCCTGCGCCGACCGCCGCCGAGCCGAAGCGCTTCAACGGCGCCGGCCTGACCTATTATGGCCGCTGGACCTATAAACTGGCCGAAGCGGCGCGCCAGGGCGCGGCCGGCGTGCTGCTGATCCACACCGACGCCTCGGCCTCCTACGGCTGGAGCGTGGTGCAGAACAGCTGGGCCGCCGCGGAACGCTTCCAGCTGGCCGACGCCGACCTCGGTACCGGCATGCAGGGCTGGATCACCGAAGGCACGGCGCGCAAGCTGTTCGCCGCCGCCGGCCAGGACCTCGACAAGCTGCGCGCCGCCGCCGAGGATAAAAACTTCAAGCCGGTCGCGCTGAACGCGCGCGTGAAGGGCGAAACCCGCGCTAGCGTGCGCACCCTGAACGAATACAACGTGGCCGGCGTCGTCCCGGGCACCGACCCGAAGCTGAAGGACGAAGTCGTCATCTACACGGCCCACTGGGACCACATGGGCAAGCAGGGCACCCAGGGCGACACCATCTTCAACGGCGCGGTCGACAACGCCTCGGGCACCGCCGGCCTGCTGGCCATGGCCCAGGAAGCGGCGCGCGCGCCAAGCAAGCGCAGCCAGATGTTCCTGTGGGTCGCGGCCGAAGAACAAGGCCTGCTGGGCAGCGCGGCCTATGCGGCGAAACCGCTGTGGCCGATCGAGAAGACCGCCGCCAACCTGAACCTGGACAGCCTGAACTGGGTGGGCCTGGTCAAGGACGTCAGCGTGCCGGGCAGCGAGCGCACCGAACTGGGCGCCATGGCCGCCGCCACCGCCAAGTCCATGGGACTGGCCATTGCGCCGTCCAAGCCGGACCTGGCCGGCGGCTACTTCCGCAGCGACCACTTCAGCTTCGCGAAAGCCGGCGTTCCGGCCTTCTCGGTCGGCGCCGGCAGCACCTGGGCCAAGGATGCCGAAGCGAACAGCGCGAAAGCCAAGACCTACCGCGCCAAGTACCACCAGGCGAACGACGAATACGATCCGAGCTGGGACCTGTCGGGCATGGTGCAGCAGGCGCAGTTCACGCTGAACCTGGGCCGCATGGTCGCCGACTCGCCGAAGATGCCGGCCTGGAAGGCTGGTGATCCTTTCGGCAAAGCGCGTACCGCCGCCAAGTAAGTAATTAGCGCTGAATACAAAACGCCCGGTCAGGAATGGCCGGGCGTTTTTTGTTTGTGGATTATCGGCGCCGTTATGATCGACAGCCAATGCGCTGGCGTAGGGTGGGCCGGGCCGCGCAGGACCTGTGCCCACGCGGTACGGCCCATGCAGATGGCGCACGTCTGACTGGAATTACGCACCATGAAATACTATTTCACGCACCTCAATTCGATGAAATTTTATTTCACTCAATAATCCCGCACACGATCCGCGCCCCGCCGCCACCCAGCGGCGCCGGATGATCCGAGTGATTATCCCCACCCGCATGCACCATCAAGGCCTTGCCCTTCACATCGGACAGCTTCAGGCGCGGCGCCAGCACCGGATTGTTCGCCGCCCCCGAGCTCTCGACGTACAGCGCCGGTAAATCGCCGATATGGCCGTCGCCCCAGGGCAGTCCGTGCTTCTTGCTGCCGGTCGTGTCCAGGTGACCACCCGCGGCGCCGGCCGGCACCGGTTTGCCATCCTTCTGGTTCGTTGCGCAGCTATTGTTCTCGTGGACATGGAAGCCGTGCACACCCGGCGGCAGGCCGGTCAGGGCGGGCGTGAACACCAGGCCGTATTTCGTTTCGCTGATGGTGACGGTGCCCGTCGACTTGCCGACGCCGGCATCCGACACCGCATGCATCGTCGCGCGCATCTCGGCGGCATGCACGGCCGCCCCCGCGTAGGTGGAGCACAGCAGCGCCGCGCAGATCCATTGAGCTTTCATCGCCTATCCCTTTCTTTGGAAGTTATTGAACGAGACAACGCGCATCAGTGTAGAACATCCGTCCGAACAGGGCCGTTCGGCTCGTCCCCGGTCGACTGCGCATTACTACCTGGGTTATCTGGTGGCGAAGGAAGCGGGAAAGCGCCACGCCATGCAGGAACTGGCGCGGCCAGACTACGGCGGGGCGCGCGCAGCCGTCCAGTCGGCGCTGCGCGGCTTGCGCGAGGCGGCGCGGAAGAGCGAACGGGACGCGCAAGCGGCGTCCCGCTAGCGGCGGCTCAGCCGCGCCTGGAGGCGAGCTTGCGGCGTGCGGCGGCGGCGCCGAACAGGCCCAGGCCGAACAGGGCGACGCTGCCCGGCTCCGGCACCTGGTTGGCATTGGCGATCGCGAAATCCCACACGTTCAGGCGGCTGTTGTTCACGTTGTCGCCGATGTTGGCGACGCCGGCCACGAGCTGGTACACGCCGGCGGTGGCGGCGGTATAGCTGAATTTCACCGGGCCCGTGCTGTTCGACTGCCCGGTGTTCGCCACATCGCGTGCGAACAGCGTGACGCCGCCGATCGACACGAAACTGGTGTCGTTGTAGGGCAGATAGTCCACGGCGTAGAACTCGGCATAGCCGGTCAGCACCTCACCGGCATCGAGTTCGATCGCCTGCGAAATCGTCGTGTAGAGACCCGTGCCGCGGCCGGCGAACAGGGCCGCGACCTTGGTCTCGACCGTGCCGGTGACCATGACGTCGCCTTCGGTTTCCCAGCCGGTGAAGTCACCGGTGCCGAAATCGCCGTTGACGATCACGCCGGCGGAAGCGGTATTGGCGAAGAGTGCGAAAGCGGCTGCTGCGATGAGTTTGGTTTTCATTTGATTGCTTTCTGTTTTGGACAACGGACAGAAAGCAATAGTTATGCCTAATAGTAAATAGTTATGTGAGTCAATAAGTTACAACCAGCAATCCTTATTGCATATGCTCATGTGTAAAGTTCCCCGACAGTAAACGTAGCCCGACAGCGGCTACGGTTTGCCGGTGAACCAGCTGACGGCCGCCTCCGCGACATCGGGCGGAATCACATGCTCGCCGTGGAATTCCTGGTATGTGAGCGGGTATCCGGCGGCGCGTAACTGGCGGACGATGGTGCGGCCGCAGGGTTCGATCGGCAGCACCCGGTCCTCATCGCCATGGGAGATGAACACCTCGGGCGCACCCTGCTGTTCCATCGGGCCGATGAAGCCGGGAGAGAAGCCCAGCACATGGGTGAACAGTTCGCCATTGGCCAGCCCGAGCGTCAGCGCATACGAGGCGCCGTCCGAAAAGCCGCCGATCCCCAGGTGGCCGGTGTCGACCGCGTACTGCCCGAACGCGTGCTCGAGTGCGCGGTCGACCAGGGCCAGGTCCTGGCCATAGCCGCGCCGGGCGATGATGTCCCAGGTGGATGCGTGGGAGGCTGGTGCGAGCAGGATCAGTCCGGCGCGGTCGGCCAGGTGCAGCAGGATGCGCAGCCCGTCGTGGGCGTGGCCGCCGGCGCCGTGCAGCAGCACGACCAGCGGCATGGGCTGGCTTGCGTTGTACTGATCGGGCACGTAAATATAGCTGTCGCGCCGGCTGCCGACGTCGAGCTTTTGCAGGCCGGTAGGGGCATTCGATGTGGCCGCCGTGCCCGATGCGGGCGGCCGGACGTTGAGGTGACCACGTTCGTTCATGCTGCCCTCCCCCCGAGTCTGAAAGGCATTGTAGGGGCTTCCCGACGTCCATGACGCAGGATTCGGTCCGGCATCGAACCGCGCTCTGCAGCGCGATTAATTCAGTGTGAACGGCCAACGCCGACATCGATCCAATGGCGATGCTTGCGGGCAGCTTCTTGCGCCTCGCCAAATCGGTCCTGGCTGCGGCGAGCCAGAATCGGCATTTGTGCTTTGTTACCAAGGAGAGCAAGACCATGGCAATCGATGTCTATCTTCAGATCGACGGCATCAAAGGCGAATCAGCCGACTCGAATCATCAAGGCTGGATCGAACTCACGTCGGCAAACTGGGGCGTCACCCAGCCAAGAAGCGCGACCGCTTCCACTGCCGGCGGCCATACGGCGGAACGCTGCGAACATCGCACCTTGGCACTGACAAAACTCGCCGACCTGTCCTCGCCGATCCTGATGCAGACCTGCTCCATGGGCAAGACGATTCCTAGGGCAAAGCTCGAGTTCATGCGCGCCGATAGCGACGGCAAGCCGGTGAGGTACTATGAAGTCGAACTGGAAAACGTCCTGATCGCCAGCATGGATCAGGCTGTGCACGACGGGACCATCCTGCACGACGCCATCGGACTCCGATTCTCGAAAGTGAAGTGGAAGTACACGCAGCAAAAGATCGGCGGCGGCGCCGGGGGTAATACATCGGGCGGCTGGGATCTCGCAACCAATCGTTGCGCATGAGAGGGTCGCCCATGGCTGGATTTCAACCCAAGGACTCGCGCGGCTATTTCATGCTGCCCCAGCGGCCCGAAGGCGCGGGCTATTACGTCTACGGCACACCGGGCGAAGGAGCCGGACATTATTCGCATCCGGCGATGCTCTCGCTGCTCTTCTTTGTCGAAAGGGAGTGGCAAGCCATCGACCACCGCAAGATCGGGATCGGCAACATCAGTCTGGCTGGCGGCACGCCGTATCCAAAACACCAGAGCCACAAGGATGGTCTCCAGGTGGACGTTCGTGCCCTGCGGCGTGACGGGGCACAGGCCGGGGTCACGATCTTCCAGCGCGACCTCTACGATAAGGATGCGACAGCGAGATTGGTCGCCATCTTCCGCACTCATCCATCGGTACGCTCGATTCTCTTCAATGACACGGGCATACCTGGAGTGATACCGTGGGAAGGCCACGATGATCATTTCCATGTCAGCATTCGGGCGGCGACCAAATGAGCAAACGCTTCGTTCCCCTGTTTGTGACGGCGCTTGTCTTCTGCTCCAGTGCCAGCGGTCAGGCTAAAACGGTCTACCCTGCTCCTGCGAAGCCGCTTACTGCCGAATACACGATTTATTCGGGCAGCCTCGGCGACGAACGGGCGCCGACCGAAACCGACCGCAAACTTGCCATCGAAATTACTGGTGAGGCAGCGAAGGATATCTTCGAGTCGCTGTACCCGGACGTGCAAGGCGTCAGTTGCAGCGATGAGAAGGGCGAGCGCCTGCGGAGGAAGGGGCGAGTGTGGTGCGCGTACTCGCCGAGTGGGGGTTATCGTTGCTTCGTCGGTTTCAATCTCCGAACCGGGGAAAGCATTGCTGGCGGAAGTTGTTGAGCTGGTACAGCAAAAAAAAACGGCACCCCGAGGGGTGCCGTTTTCGCTAGCAAAGCTTAGCAACTAACCGATTTACTCGGCGTCGCCGTGGTGCTCCGTGGTTTGCGCCTGCGCCTGATCTTCCATCGCCTGCAGCTCGGCAGCCATGTTGGCCTTCTCCTGCTGCAGCAGTGCCTGACGCTCTTCCGCTTCCCACACTTCCTTTTCCTTGCGGGCGCGGTGGAATGCCAGACCGGTACCGCCAGGGATCAGGCGGCCGACGATGACGTTTTCCTTCAGGCCGCGCAGACCGTCGCGCTTGCCCATGATCGCCGCTTCGGTGAGGACGCGGGTGGTTTCCTGGAACGATGCGGCCGAGATGAACGAGTCGGTCGACAGCGATGCCTTGGTAATACCCAGCAGCACGTTTTCGTACTGTGCCGGCAGCTTGTTCGCAGCGGCCATGCGGTCGTTCTCTTCCAGCAGCTCCGAACGCTCCACCTGCTCGCCGACGATGTAGTCGGTGTCGCCGGCGTCGGTGATCTGCACGCGGCGCAGCATCTGGCGAACGATCACCTCGATGTGCTTGTCGTTGATCTTCACGCCCTGCAGACGGTAGACGTCCTGCACTTCGTCGACGATGTAGCGGGCCAGCGCTTCGATACCCAGCAGGCGCAGGATGTCCTGCGGATCGGCCGGACCATCGACAATCATCTCGCCCTTGTTCACCACCTGGCCATCGTGCACCAGCACTTGCTTGTCCTTGGTGATCAGGAACTCGTGCTTGTTGCCGTCCATGTCCGTGATTTCCAGACGCTGCTTGCCCTTGGTTTCCTTACCGAAGGCCACCGTACCGGTGACTTCCGCCAGCATGCCCGCGTCTTTCGGCGAACGTGCTTCGAACAGCTCGGCAACGCGCGGCAGACCACCGGTAATGTCGCGGGTCTTCTGCGATTCGGTCGGGATACGTGCAAGCACTTCACCCACCGACACTGCCTGGCCGTCCTTGACCATGATCAGCGCGCCGACCTGGAAACCGATCGTCACGGCGTGCTCGGTGCCGGCGATCTTGACTTCCTGGCCTTGCTCGTTGAGCAGCTTGACCTGCGGACGCAGGACCTTGCCCGAACCACGGCGCTTCGGATCGATTGCCACCAGGGTCGACAGGCCGGTCACTTCGTCCACCTGGCGAGCGACGGTGACGCCCTCTTCCACGTTTTCGAACTTGATGGTACCTGCGTACTCGGTAATGATCGGACGGGTCAGCGGGTCCCAGGTTGCCAGGGCGGTACCGGCCTTCACAGCCATGCCGTCCTTGACGATCAGGGTCGCGCCGTACGGCACCTTGTGACGCCCGCGCTCGCGGCCGTGGTCGTCCGTGATCAGCACTTCGCCCGAACGCGAAATGACGATCTGGGCGCCCTTGCCGTTGGTCACGTAACGCATGGTTGCCGTGAAGCGGATGGTGCCGTTCGACTTGGCTTCCACCGACGAGGCCACTGCTGCACGCGATGCCGCACCACCGATGTGGAAGGTACGCATGGTCAGCTGGGTACCCGGCTCACCGATCGACTGTGCTGCCACGACGCCGACTGCTTCGCCGCTGTTGACCAGCATGCCGCGGCCGAGGTCACGGCCGTAGCACTTGGCGCACAGGCCGTAGCGCGTGTCGCAGTTCAGCGGAGTGCGGACCTTGACTTCGTCGATGCCGACGCGTTCGATCTCTTCGACCATGTCTTCGTCCAGCAGCGTGCCGGCTTCGTACAGGGTTTCCTGGGTTTCCGGATTGACGATGTCGGTACCGGCAACGCGGCCGAGGATACGGTCGCGCAGCGGCTCGATCACTTCACCGCCTTCGACCATCGCCTTCATGTGCGTGCCGTTGGTGGTGCCGCAATCGTCTTCGGTGACGACCAGATCCTGGGTCACGTCGACCAGACGGCGGGTCAGGTAACCCGAGTTCGCGGTCTTCAGTGCCGTATCCGCCAGACCCTTACGGGCGCCGTGCGTCGAGATGAAGTACTGCAGAACGTTCAGGCCTTCGCGGAAGTTCGCGGTAATCGGCGTCTCGATAATCGAGCCGTCCGGTTTCGCCATCAGGCCGCGCATACCGGCCAGCTGGCGGATCTGGGCTGCCGAACCACGGGCGCCCGAGTCGGCCATCATGTAAATCGCGTTGAACGATTCCTGGGTGCTTTCGGTGCCGTCACGCTTGGTGACCGGCTCCACTTTCAGCTGGTCCATCATCGCCTTGCCGACTTCGTCCGAGGTCTTGCCCCAGATGTCGACGACCTTGTTGTAACGCTCGCCGGCGGTGACCAGACCCGAAGCGTACTGCTGCTCGATCTGCTTCACTTCCGCTTCGGCGGTCGCGATCATGCCCTTCTTGACGTCCGGGATCAGCATGTCGTCGACAGCGATCGAGATGCCGGCGCGGGTCGCCAGGCGGAAGCCCGACTGCATCAGCTTGTCCGCGAAGACGACGGTCGCACGCAGGCCGCACTTGCGGAACGACGTGTTGATCAGCTTCGAGATTTCCTTCTTCTTCAGCGCGCGGTTCAGCACCGAGAACGGCAGGCCTTTCGGCAGGATCTCGGACAGGATGGCGCGGCCGACGGTGGTCTCGTAGCGGGTGACGGTGCGCTCGAATTCATCGCTGCCGGCAACGCGTGGGTACTCGACGATACGCACGGTGATGCGGGTCGCGAGTTCGACTTCCTTGTTGTCGTACGCGCGGATGACTTCCGACACGTCCGGGAACATCATGCCTTCGCCCTTGGCGTTGATCGCCTCGCGGGTCGCGTAGTACAGACCCAGCACGATATCCTGCGACGGCACGATCGACGGTTCGCCGTTCGACGGGAACAGGATGTTGTTCGACGCCAGCATCAGGGTGCGCGCTTCCATCTGCGCTTCGATCGACAGCGGGACGTGGACTGCCATCTGGTCACCGTCGAAGTCGGCGTTGAACGCCGCGCAGACCAGCGGGTGCAGCTGGATCGCCTTGCCTTCGATCAGGACCGGCTCGAACGCCTGGATACCGAGACGGTGCAGGGTTGGTGCACGGTTCAGCATGACCGGGTGTTCTTTGATGACGTCTTCCAGGATGTCCCAGACGACCGGCTCTTGCACTTCGACCAGCTTCTTGGCGGCCTTGATGGTGGTCGCGAGACCCATCAGTTCCAGCTTGTTGAAGATGAACGGCTTGAACAGTTCCAGGGCCATCAGCTTCGGCAGGCCGCACTGGTGCAGTTTCAGCTGCGGACCGACCACGATGACCGAACGGCCCGAGTAGTCGACGCGCTTGCCCAGCAGGTTCTGACGGAAACGGCCGCCCTTACCCTTGATCATTTCAGCCAGCGACTTCAGCGGACGCTTGTTGGCGCCGGTCATCGCCTTGCCGCGACGGCCGTTGTCCAGCAGCGAGTCCACTGCTTCCTGCAGCATGCGCTTTTCGTTACGCGTAATGATTTCCGGAGCGCGCAGTTCCATCAGGCGCTTCAGACGGTTGTTACGGTTGATGACGCGGCGGTACAGGTCGTTCAGGTCCGAGGTGGCGAAACGGCCACCATCCAGCGGGACGAGCGGACGCAGCTCCGGCGGCAGGACCGGGAGCACTTCCATGATCATCCACTCAGGCTTGATGCCCGAACGCTGGAACGCCTCGAGCACTTTCAGGCGCTTGGCGTATTTCTTGATCTTCGCTTCGGACTTCGATTCCTTCAGCTCGACGCGCAGGGCTTCGGCATCGCGGTGGATGTCGATCGAGCGCAGCAGTTCACGGATGCCTTCGGCGCCCATGTAGGCGGTGAAGTCGTCGCCGTACTCTTCGTACTTGGCGGCGTAATCGTCTTCCGACATGATCTGGCACTTCTTCAGCGGGGTCATGCCAGGATCGGTCACGACGTATGCTTCGAAGTACAGAACGCGTTCGATGTCGCGCAGGGTCATGTCCAGGACCATGCCCAGACGCGACGGCAGCGACTTCAAGAACCAGATGTGCGCGGTCGGCGAGGCCAGCTCGATGTGGCCCATGCGCTCACGACGCACTTTGGCGAGCGTCACTTCGACGCCGCACTTTTCGCAGATGACACCACGGTGCTTCAGGCGCTTGTACTTGCCGCACAGGCACTCGTAGTCCTTGATCGGTCCAAAGATCTTGGCGCAGAACAGGCCGTCACGCTCCGGCTTGAAGGTACGGTAGTTGATGGTCTCGGGCTTCTTGACTTCACCGAACGACCACGAACGAATTTTCTCGGGCGACGCCAGGCCAATCTTGATGGCGTCGAAACTTTCATTTTGCTGTACTTGCTTGAATAGATCGAGCAGTGCTTTCATGTATCACTCCAGAGGTGACTAAATTTCATTGCGAGGCGCTCCTTGCGAAGCGCCTCAAACCAAGCGGCAATTCAGGAGTCGGACAGGAGTACTTTGGGGCTCCCGCCCGGATGGCAAGGGCTCTTTGCCCTGCCGCTCCGTCCTGCTTCTTAGTTACGCTCGAGGTCGATGTCGATACCCAGCGAGCGGATTTCCTTGACCAGCACGTTGAACGATTCAGGCATGCCAGCGTCGATCACGTGGTCACCCTTGACCAGGTTCTCGTACACCTTGGTACGGCCATTCACGTCGTCCGACTTGACAGTCAGCATTTCCTGCAGCACGTACGATGCGCCGTACGCTTCCAGTGCCCACACCTCCATCTCACCGAAGCGCTGGCCACCGAACTGGGCTTTACCGCCCAGCGGCTGCTGCGTCACCAGCGAGTACGGACCGGTCGAACGGGCGTGCATCTTGTCGTCGACCAGGTGGTGCAGCTTCAGCATGTGCATGAAGCCGACGGTGACCTTGCGCTCGAATGCTTCGCCGGTGCGGCCGTCGTACATCGTGACCTGGTTCTTCGACGGGGTCATGCCGAGATTGGCGGCGATGTCGTCCGGGAAGGCCAGGTCCAGCATGCGGCGGATATCCTCTTCGTGGGCGCCGTCGAACACCGGGGTCGCAAACGGCACGCCGTTCTTGAGGTTGTGCGCCAGGCTCAGGATTTCTTCATCGCTGAAGCTGTCCAGGTCTTCCTTGCGGCCGGTTTCGTTGTAGATCTTGCCCAGGAAGGTACGCAGATCCGCTGCCTTCGCTTGCGCCGCCAGCATTTCGCCGATGCGCCAGCCCAGGCCCTTGGCCGCCCAACCGAGGTGGGTTTCCAAGATCTGACCGACGTTCATACGCGACGGAACGCCCAGCGGGTTCAGCACGACGTCTGCCGGACGGCCGTCCGCCATGAACGGCATGTCTTCCACCGGCACGATACGCGAGACCACACCCTTGTTACCGTGGCGGCCCGCCATCTTGTCGCCCGACTGCAGGCGGCGCTTGACGGCCAGGTAGACCTTGACCATCTTCTGCACGCCAGGCTGCAGCTCGTCGCCTTGCGTCAGCTTCTTGCGCTTCTCTTCGAAGGCCAGGTCGTACTGGTGACGCTTCTCGTTGATCGACTCCTTGATCGCTTCCAGTGCGTTGGCGGTCTCGTCGTCGGCCGGACGGATGTCGAACCAGTGGAACTTGTCCAGGTCGGCCAGGTATTCGGCGGTGATGACAGCGCCTTTCGACAGCTTCTTCGGACCGCCGTTGACGACTTTACCGACCAGCATACGCTCCAGACGCTGGAAGGCGTCGCCTTCCACGATACGCATCTGGTCGTTCAGGTCCAGGCGGAAACGCTTCAGCTCGTCGTCGATGATCTGCTGGGCGCGCTTGTCGCGCTGGATGCCTTCGCGGGTGAACACTTGCACGTCGATGACGGTGCCGACCATGCCCGAGGGCACGCGCAGCGAGGTATCTTTTACATCCGATGCTTTCTCACCGAAAATTGCGCGCAGCAGCTTCTCTTCCGGCGTCAGCTGGGTTTCGCCCTTCGGGGTCACCTTACCGACCAGCACGTCGCCGGCGGTCACTTCCGCGCCGATGTAGACGATGCCCGACTCGTCCAGGCGAGCCAGCTGGTTCTCTGCCAGGTTCGAGATGTCGCGGGTGATCTCTTCCGCACCGAGCTTGGTGTCGCGAGCGACGACCGACAGCTCTTCGATGTGGATCGAGGTGTAGCGATCGTCCTTGACCACGTTTTCCGAGATCAGGATCGAGTCCTCGAAGTTCAGGCCGTTCCACGGCATGAAGGCCACCAGCATGTTCTGGCCCAGTGCCAGTTCGCCCAGGTCGGTCGATGCGCCGTCGGCGATCACGTCGCCACGGGCGACACGGTCACCCACCTGCACGATCGGACGCTGGTTGATGTTGGTGTTCTGGTTCGAACGGGTGTACTTGATCAGGTTGTAGATGTCCACACCGACTTCACCGGCTTGCGCCTCGTCGTCGTTGACACGGATAACCACACGGCCCGCATCGATGTAGTCCACCACGCCGCCACGGACTGCCTGCACGGTGGTACCCGAGTCGACCGCGACGGTGCGCTCGATACCGGTGCCGACCACGGCCTTTTCAGGACGCAGGCAAGGAACCGCCTGACGCTGCATGTTCGCGCCCATCAGTGCACGGTTCGCGTCATCGTGCTCGAGGAACGGAATCAGCGAGGCTGCGACCGACACGATCTGGCCCGGGGCCACGTCCATGTACTGGATGCGCTCTGGCGAGACCAGGATGGTTTCGCCGGCTTCACGCGCCGACACCAGTTCGTCGATCAGCTGGCCTTCTTCGTTGATCTTCGCGTTTGCCTGGGCGATGATGTAACGGCCCTCTTCGATTGCCGACAGGTAATCGATCTTGTCGGTGACCTTCGAACCTTCGACCTTGCGGTACGGGGTTTCCAGGAAACCGTATTCGTTCAGGCGGGCGTACAGAGCCAGCGAGTTGATCAGGCCAATGTTCGGGCCTTCAGGCGTTTCGATCGGGCAGACGCGGCCGTAGTGGGTCGGGTGCACGTCGCGCACCTCGAAGCCGGCGCGTTCGCGGGTCAGGCCGCCCGGGCCCAGGGCGGAAACACGACGCTTGTGCGTGATTTCCGACAGCGGGTTGGTCTGGTCCATGAACTGCGACAGCTGCGACGAACCGAAGAATTCACGGATCGCGGCCGAGATCGGCTTGCTGTTGATCAGATCGTGCGGCATCAGGTTGTCCGCTTCGGCCTGGCCGAGGCGTTCTTTCACTGCACGCTCGACGCGCACCAGGCCGGCGCGGAACTGGTTTTCGGCCAGTTCGCCGACGCAACGCACGCGGCGGTTACCCAGGTGGTCGATGTCGTCGACTTCGCCGCGGCCATTGCGCAGCTCGACCAGGATCTTGATCACGGCCAGGATGTCGTCGTTCGACAGGGTCATGTCGCCGGTCAGTTCGTCACGGCCGATACGGCGGTTGAACTTCATGCGGCCGACAGCCGACAGGTCGTAGCGCTCGGCGCTGTAGAACAGGCCGTTGAACAGGGCTTCGACCGATTCTTCGGTCGGCGGTTCGCCAGGACGCATCATGCGGTAGATCGCCACGCGCGCGGCCATCTGGTCGGCGGTGTCGTCGGTGCGCAGGGTCTGCGAGATGTAGGCGCCCTGGTCCAGGTCGTTGGTGTACAGGGTCTGGATCGACTCGATATTCGCGTCGCGCAGCTTGCCCAGCAGTTCGTCGGTCAGCTCGTCGTTGGCCGACGCGATGATCTCGCCGGTGTCGCCGTCGACGACGTTGGTCGCCAGCACGCGGCCGACCAGGTAGTCTTCCGGTACCGAGATGGCCTTGATGCCAGCCGCCTCGATGTCGCGCACGTGCTTGGCGTTGATGCGCTTATCCTTCGTCACGATGGTCTTGCCGGTCTTCGGATCGACGATGTCGAAGCGCGCGACTTCGCCGCGCAGGCGTTCGGACACGAACTCCAGCTCGGCGCCTTCCGAGCGCAGCGTGAAATTGTCGAAGACGAAGAAGTTCGCCAGGATCTGTTCCGGCGTCATGCCGATGGCCTTCAGCAGGATCGTCACCGGCATCTTGCGGCGGCGGTCGACGCGGAAGAACAGGATGTCCTTCGGGTCGAACTCGAAGTCCAGCCACGAGCCGCGGTAAGGAATGATACGGGCCGAGAACAGCAGTTTACCGGACGAGTGCGTCTTGCCGCGGTCGTGTTCGAAGAACACGCCCGGCGAACGGTGCAGCTGGGAGACGATCACACGCTCGGTGCCGTTGATGACGAACGAACCGTTGGCGGTCATGAGCGGCAGTTCGCCCATGTACACTTCCTGCTCTTTCATTTCCTTGACGACCGGCTTGGTCGGCGATTCCTTGTCCAGGATCACCAGGCGCACCTTGGCGCGCAGCGGCGAGGCGAAGGTCAGGCCGCGCTGCTGGCATTCCTTGACGTCAAATGCGGGGTCGCCCAGCACGTAGGACAGGAACTCGAGGCGCGCAAAACCGTTGTGCGACACGATCGGGAAAATCGAGGTGAAAGCCGATTGCAGGCCTTCGTTCTTGCGCACGGAGGGGACGGCATCCGCTTGCAGGAAATTCTCGTAGGATTCAAGCTGGGTAGCCAGAAGATATGGAACGTTGTGAACGTTGGCGCGCTTCGCGAACGACTTGCGAATGCGTTTCTTCTCAGTAAATGAGTAGTGCATGGACACTCCGTGAGTGACAGAAAGGATGAGAATTCAGGGATTGCCAGTGGCGGTCACCACATACAAGGCCTCAAGTCTCTTCTTGTTCTGCAAGATGAAAAGGACAACCGTACTGCTGTGTTACGATTTATTCTGTATTGCGTGACGCCGGTACTGCAGGGGTATTGCGTTTGCCGCAGGGACGACAAAAGAGCCAAAGCCGCAGCCCCCGCCTTCCGGCAGGGGTGTGCAAGCTTTGACTCCGGCTCGGGGCGCCAGGTTGACGCCCTTTGCGTTTTTATTACTTGAGCTCGGCCTTGGCGCCAGCTTCTTCCAGCTTCTTCTTAGCGGCTTCAGCGTCAGCTTTCGGCAGGGCTTCCTTGACGGTCTTCGGTGCGCCGTCGACCAGGTCCTTGGCTTCCTTCAGGCCCAGGCCGGTGATTTCGCGGACGGCCTTGATGACGCCGACCTTGTTCGCGCCGACTTCGGCCAGAACAACGTTGAACTCGGTCTGCTCTTCAGCAGCAGCTGCGCCGCCAGCGGCACCGCCAGCTGCCGGTGCTGCCATTGCAGCTGCCGACACGCCGAACTTCTCTTCGAAAGCCTTGACCAGGTCGTTCAGTTCCATGACCGACATTGCGCCAACTGCGTCCAGGAACTCTTCTTTGCTAATTGCCATTTGAAACTCCAAATATTGTGTGTGTGTAGTACAGGTTTGGTTCTACTTGAACAGAAAGTCGCGAAGCGATTACGCTTCGGTGGCTTCCGCTGCCGGAGCAGCGGCGCCTTCGCCTTTTTGTGCTGCGACTGCAGCCAGAACTCGTGCAAAGCCCGACACCGGTGCCTGCATGACGCCCAGCAGCTGGGCGATGAGGACTTCACGGCTCGGGATGCTTGCCAGCGCGGTCACGCCGGCGACATCCAGTGCCTTACCAGCGTAGTTACCGGCTTTCACGACCAGCTTGTCGTTGGTTTTGGCGAAGTCGTTGATGACTTTCGCTGCTGCAACGGCGTCGTCCGAGATCGAGTAGATCAGCGGACCGGTCATGGAATCAGCCAGCGAGGCAAACTGCGTGCCCTCAACCGAGCGACGAGCCAGCGTGTTCTTCAGAACACGCAGGTAGACGCCCTGGGCACGTGCGGCTGCACGGAGTTTGGTCAAGTGAGCAACCTGGATGCCACGGTACTCAGCCACGACGATGGTTTGCGCGGTTGCAACTTTAGCGCTTACCTCTTCGACGACGGCCTTTTTGTCATTCAGATTAAGACCCACGGTCAATCTCCTTAAATGATGCGAACAACATGTTCACATCGGTTCGAACACGGCGTCCGAAGTTAAGAAGTCAATCTAACGCGGATGAATTCACGCAGCGTGGACTACAAAACTTGTTCGGGTACACCATCTGCGTTGGGTTTGCTTTTAACCTCCTGCCCAACCTCTGCATTCGGCCCAACGGTCTTTGATTGCCTGCCGGAGCGGTGTTCTTGCCCCGACAGCCCAAAGATGCGCCCCGCGCTGTTCTGCGGGGACTTGATTCTTTGCTTAATTAAGCAGCAGCGACCGAAGCGTGGTCGACACGGACGCCAGCGCCCATGGTCGACGAGATCGCGACCTTGCGCAGGTACACACCCTTCGAGGTAGCCGGCTTGGCCTTGTTCAGGGCGTCGATCAGAGCGGCCAGGTTGGCCTTCAGATCTGCGTCCGAGAACGACTTGCGGCCGATGGTCGCGTGGATGATACCTGCCTTGTCGGTACGGTACTGGACCTGACCGGCCTTGGCGTTGCGCACGGCGCCAGCCACGTCCGGGGTCACGGTGCCAACCTTCGGGTTCGGCATCAGGCCGCGCGGGCCCAGGATCTGGCCCAGGGTACCGACGATACGCATGGTGTCCGGCGAAGCGATGACGACGTCGAACGGCATGTCGCCGGCCTTGACGCGCTCTGCCAGGTCTTCCATACCGACGATGTCGGCGCCTGCTGCACGGGCAGCTTCAGCCTTGTCGCCCGAAGCGAACACGGCGACGCGCACGGTCTTGCCGGTGCCTGCTGGCAGGACGACCGAACCACGAACGACCTGGTCCGACTTCTTCGGATCCACGCCCAGTTGAACGGCGACATCGATCGACTCGTTGAACTTGGCGGTTGCGAATTCCTTGACGATCGACACTGCGTTGTCGAAGGCGTAGACCTTGTTACGGTCGACTTTCGCTTTCATTTCTTTGACGCGCTTGGACAGCTTAGCCATTACACACCCTCCACCGTGATGCCCATCGAACGTGCCGAGCCAGCGATGATACGCACTGCGGCGTCCATGTCGGCGGCGGTCAGGTCCGGCTGCTTGGTTTTTGCGATTTCTTCAGCCTGAGCACGGGTCAGCGAGCCCACCTTGTCGGTGTGCGGCTTGGCGGAACCCTTGGTGATGCCAGCGGCTTTCTTGATCAGGTAGGTTGCCGGCGGGGTCTTCATCACGAAGGTGAAGGACTTGTCGGCGAACGCGGTGATCACGACCGGGATCGGCATGCCTGGCTCGAAACCTTGGGTCTGGGCGTTGAACGCCTTGCAGAATTCCATGATGTTCAGGCCGCGCTGACCGAGTGCAGGACCGATCGGTGGGGATGGGTTTGCCTTACCAGCCGGGACTTGCAGCTTGATAAAGCCAATAATTTTCTTTGCCATGAATGGCTCCTAGATTGGCATTGAGTAGTAGCGCCCCACCGCTACGCTCTGGTACCTGCGGCTCGGCGGGGCTCCTCTTACCGGATTCCGCCTTGCTGCTGCGACGCTCCGATGTAAGCGTTTTAGACTTTCTCTACCTGCCCGAACTCCAGCTCCACCGGAGTTGCGCGGCCGAAGATGGTGACAGTGACACGCACCTTCGATTTTTCGTAGTTGACTTCCTCGACGTTGCCGTTGAAGTCGGTGAACGGGCCTTCCTTGATGCGGACTTGCTCGCCCACTTCGTACAGCACTTTCGGCCTTGGCTTTTCGACGCCTTCCTGAACCTGCTGCATGATCTTGTCGATCTCGCGCGCCGGAATCGGGGTCGGCTTGTTCGATTTGCCGCCGATGAAGCCGGTGACCTTGCTGGTGTTCTTCACCAGGTGCCAGGTCTCGTCGGTCATTTCCATCTCGACCAGCACGTAGCCAGGGAAGAAGCGGCGCTCGGAAACCGATTTGCTGCCATTCTTGACTTCCACGACTTCTTCGGTCGGGACCAGGATGCGGCCGAACTGTTCCTGCATGCCCGCGCGCTCGATGCGCTCGGTGAGAGCGCGCATGACGCTCTTTTCCATGCCGGAGTAGACGTGTACGACGTACCAGCGCTTGTTGCTGACCGGGACACTCAGCGGCGCACCAGCGTCTTGTGCCGGAGCATCGCCCGGCACGTTGTCTTGTACGTTTTCGCTCATTATTGTTTCCACCCCAGGATCAGGTCGTACAACAGGAATTCCAGAATCTTATCCGTGCCCCAGAGGAAGATCGCCATCACGACGACGAAGGCAAACACGATCATGGTGATCATGCGTGCTTCCTTATGGCTCGGCCAAACAACCTTCTTGGTTTCGCGAACGGACTCTTTGGCGAAGTTCAGGAACTCACGGCCGGTGGTGGACGTCCACAAAAGCAGGACAGCAAAAACTAAACCAGCCACGAGGGCGCCGGCGGCGACCAAGGCTGGTTTGTTCTGGCCTTTCAGGTAAAAGAACCCGACTACGCCTGCAATCGCAGCAACCACCGCCAGGGCTACCTTGAACTTGTCATTCGAGGTGCTAACGGTTTGCACGGATTGATTAGACATTCTTCTTTACTTTCGGTGCTGCGCACCAGAATTCGGTGGCAGGGGCGGAGGGAATCGAACCCGCGACCTTCGGTTTTGGAGACCGACGCTCTGCCAATTGAGCTACACCCCTACGAAGACTTCAGCTGAATCACACATTCTACACCATGCGCGCGCATGGCGGGGAATGTTTTTTGAAGAGGCGAAACATTTTCGCCTCTTCGGTACTACAAACTACTTATTGCTTAGGCGATGATCTTGGCAACCACGCCGGCGCCGACGGTACGGCCGCCTTCGCGGATTGCGAAGCGCAGACCTTCTTCCATCGCGATCGGGTTGATCAGCTTGACGGTGATCGACACGTTATCGCCTGGCATGACCATTTCCTTGTCCGCTGGCAGCTCGATCGAGCCGGTCACGTCGGTGGTACGGAAGTAGAACTGCGGACGGTAGTTGTTGAAGAACGGGGTGTGACGGCCACCTTCGTCTTTCGACAGCACGTAGATCTCGCCGGTGAAGTGGTTGTGCGGCTTGATCGAGCCCGGCTTGGCCAGAACCTGGCCACGCTGGACGTCTTCACGCTTGGTGCCGCGCAGCAGCAGGCCGACGTTGTCGCCAGCTTGACCCTGGTCCAGCAGCTTGCGGAACATTTCCACGCCGGTGCAGGTGGTCTTCACGGTGTCAACGATACCGACGATTTCGATTTCTTCGCCGACTTTGATCACGCCACGCTCGACACGACCGGTCACGACGGTACCACGGCCCGAGATCGAGAACACGTCTTCGACTGGCATCAGGAAGGTGCCGTCAACAGCGCGTTCCGGGGTCGGGATGTACGAATCGAGTGCGTCAGCCAGACGGATGATGCAGTCTTCGCCCAGCTCGCCCGGCTGGCCTTCCAGGGCCATACGTGCCGAACCCTTGATGATTGGCAGGTCGTCGCCTGGGAACTCGTACTTCGACAGCAGTTCGCGGACTTCCATTTCGACCAGTTCCAGCAGTTCAGCGTCATCGACCAGGTCGCACTTGTTCAGGAACACGATGATGTACGGAACGCCAACCTGACGCGCCAGCAGGATGTGCTCGCGGGTCTGTGGCATCGGGCCGTCAGCGGCCGAGCACACCAGGATCGCGCCGTCCATCTGCGCAGCACCGGTAATCATGTTCTTGATGTAGTCGGCGTGGCCTGGGCAGTCAACGTGTGCGTAGTGACGGGTAGCGGTTTCGTACTCGACGTGCGCGGTGTTGATGGTAATGCCGCGTGCCTTCTCTTCCGGAGCCGCGTCGATCTGGTCGTACGCCTTGGCTTCACCGCCGAACTTCTTCGACAGAACGGTTGCGATCGCAGCCGTCAGGGTGGTTTTGCCGTGGTCAACGTGACCAATGGTGCCGACGTTCACGTGCGGCTTGGTCCGTTCGAATTTTTCCTTTGCCATTTGAGACTCCTAACGATCCTAACGATTTTTTGAGAATTACCAGGCACACCTGACGGACGAGTACTGCGGACTGCCGTGCTAAATTCTGGTGCCCTTGACGTGGATTGAACACGTGGCCTCTCCCTTACCAAGGGAGTGCTCTACCACTGAGCTACAAGGGCTTATTTGTTTGCGATGCACAGACTGCATCACAATAACTGGAGCGGGTGAAGGGAATCGAACCCTCGTCGTAAGCTTGGAAGGCTTCAGCTCTACCATTGAGCTACACCCGCGAGGTACAACTTCAATTCGACTTCACGACTTCTTCTTTTGGTGGTGGGGGCTGGATTCGAACCAGCGTACTCAGAGAGGGCAGATTTACAGTCTGCTGCCTTTAACCACTCGGCCACCCCACCGCGAAGAACCGCAGAGTATGAAGCAAGCTCAACATGCTGTCAACTATTTTTGCCATCACTACGAACCTGGCTCAATAGCAGCGTTGCTTCGGGGCGTGATTGTAACCGTACCTCGTACAAACCTGCAAGGGTTGTTTTGCAAGCGGTGCGCTGCGCCCATGCGTAGTGGGTTACTGTACGCCTCGAGTGTATGTAAATACGGGGCAGATGGAGATCAGGAAGCCAGGATATCCCAGCTGGGGTTGGCAGTCGCTGCTGCTGGCCAACCTGGCGATCATCGCGGTCCAGCTGGGCACGCGGCTGGCGGCGGACGCCCTGTCGCGCGGAGAAAACTACGTCTTGCCGCTGTTCCCGCCGGCCGGCGTGGCGCTCGCGCTGGCAACCGTGGGTGGCGTGCGGGTCCTGCCCGGCGTCGTGATCGGCGTGGTGGTGGTCAACCTGCCCTGGTACCTGCGCAACACGGAGATGGCGCCCGGCCTTGCGGTGTTGGCGACCGCGGCGGTCGCGCTCGGCGCCCTGCTCCAGGCCTGGCTCGGCGCGCGCCAGTTCCGGCGCTGGCTGCGCCCGGCCATCGATTCCGGCCGCGACGTCGTCGCCTTCCTCGTACTTTCGCCGCTCGTCTGCCTGATGAGCGCCAGCATCTCGGTGCCGGCCCTGCACGGCCTGGGAGCAGCGCATTATCCCGATCCTGTGCGCAGCTGGCTGGCCTGGTGGGCCGGCGATACCATCGGCGTGTTGCTGGCCGCGCCCCTGTGCTGGATCGTCTGCGGCGAACCGCGTCGCCTGTGGCGCCAGCGCGCCCCTATCGTCGGGCTGCCCCTGCTGCTGGCCAGTGCGGCAGTGCTGACCATCTACCGGTTCACCGTCGGCTGGGAGCACGAGCAGCACCTGCAGCCCTACCGGCTGAAGGCGCAGCAGACCGCCGACATGCTGCAAGCCGAATTCAACGAACACGTGCGCTTCGTCGGCACCTTTGCCCGTACCCTCGCGGACACCGAGCACATCCTGGCGCGCGACAAGTTCCTGCTGGTCGCCAGCGGCTATGTCGACGGCCGGCCCGAGATCCAGGGCGTGAACTGGGCGGTCCCGGTGCTGGACGGCGAGCGCGCCGGCTTCGAAGACTGGGTGCGGCGCACGCTCGACGCGCCCTTCGCCGGCATCCAGGACATCGACGCCAGCCTGCGCCTGGCGCCGGCCGGCATGCGCGAACGCTACCTGCCGGTGCTCTACACCTGGCCGCCCTCGAACAGCGAGCTGCGCGGAGTCGACTTCCTCACCGCGCCCGGACGCGCGGCGGTTGCCGCCCGCTCGCTCACCGTACGCACGCCGCTGGCCACCGAGCCGTTTCGCCTGATGACGAGCGGCGACATGGGGATCAGCCTGTTCCGCTCGGTGGGCGACCCGAACCTGCCGACCGCCGGCGTGGTCGTGTTCGTGCTCGATGCCGATATCCTGCTCGAGCAGACGATCGCGCGCGCCGGCTTCGACGGCTTCCAGGCGGCCCTGGTCGACGTCACCGACGGCGCCGCGCTGCCGGTGGTGGGCACGTTCGGCCCGCGCCATCCCGACGAGCACCGCATCGGCCTGTCCTTCGCCGGACGCAGCTACCTGGTCGCCTTCCAGCCCACCGCCGCGTATGCCGCCGCCGAGCGCGGCGTGGCCAGCTGGACCGTGCTCTCGGCCGGCCTGCTGCTCACTGGCCTGCTGGGCGCCCTGCTGCTCCTGGTCAGCGGCGAACGCGCCGCCATCGAAGCCCAGGTGCGCGACCGCACCGCGCGCCTGCGCGACCGCGAGGCGCGCCTCGAAGCCATCCTCGACAATGCGGCCGACGCCATCCTCACGATCGACGCGGACGGCATGGTGGTGTCCGCGAACGCCGCCACCGCGCGCCTGTTCGGCTACCCGGCCCAGCACCTGGTCGGCCTGCCCTTCGGCTCCCTGGTGCCGGCCGGGGTCGACGGCGACGCCAGGGCCCAGCTGACCCGCCTGTCCCAGTCCGCACCCGACGAATGCGTGCTCGAGGGCCGCAACGCGCGCAACGAGATCTTCCCGCTGTCGGTCTCGGTGGCGCCGGTGCAGATCGGGAAGGAGGCGCTGTTCGTCTGCATCCTGCGCGACCTGACCGAGCAGCAGCGCTCGCAGGAGCACATCTACCGCCTGGCCCACCACGACGTGCTCACCGGGCTGGAGAACCGGGTCGCGCTGAACGCCAGGCTCGAGCAGCAGCTGGCCAGCGCGCGCCGCCACAACGAGCCGGCGGCCGTGCTGTTCATCGACCTCGACCACTTCAAGAAGATCAATGATTCGCTCGGCCATGCGGCCGGCGACAAGCTGCTCATCGGCGCGGCCGCGCGCATGAAGGACCTGCTGCGCGACGTCGACACCTTGGCGCGCCTGGGCGGCGACGAATTCATCATCGTACTGGCCGGCCCGCTCACGCCCGACAGCGTCAGCGGCGTGGCGGTGCGCCTGGTCGAGTCGCTGTCGCAACCCTACCAGCTCGGCGGGCACACGGCGCACAGCGGCGCCAGCATCGGCGTGGCCCTGTTCCCCGACGACGGCGAGGATGCCGGCACCCTGCTGCGCCATGCCGACATGGCGATGTACGCGGCCAAGCGCGAGGGGCGCAACAATTTCCAGTTCTTCTCGCCGGCGATGAACGCGGCCACCCACGAGCACCTGCTGCTGGAGAACCGCATGTGGAGCGCCCTCAGCGCCGAGGACTTCGAGCTGCACCTGCAGGCCCAGGTCTCGCTGCAGACCGGGCGCGTGATCGGCGCCGAGGTGCTGCTGCGCTGGCACGACAGCGAACTGGGGTCGGTCGAGCCGAGCCGCTTCATTCCGGTGGCCGAGGAAAGCGGGATGATCGTGCCGCTGGGCGACTGGGTGCTGGCGCGCACCATGGCCCTGCTGGCCGAATGGCAGCGCGAGGGGCTGGACCACCTGCGCCTGGCGGTGAACCTGTCGGCGCGCCAGTTCTCGGGCGGCTCCCTGATCGAACGCCTGGACGAGCTGGTGGCGCACTACGGCATCGATCCGGCGCTGCTGGAACTGGAGATCACCGAATCGGCCGCGATGCGCGACCCGGAAAACACGCGCCAGCTGCTGCGCCAGCTGCGCACGCGCGGCTTCAAGCTGGCGATCGACGACTTCGGTACCGGCTACTCATCCCTGGCTTACCTGAAGCTGTTCGCGATCGACCGCATCAAGATCGACCGCGGCTTCGTGAAGGACATCGAGCACAACCCGAACGACGCGGTGATCGTTGCCGCCACCATCGGCCTGGCGCACTCGCTGGGCCTGACGGTGGTGGCCGAAGGCGTGGAAACCCAGGCCCAGTGGGGCTTTCTGCGCGACAAGCGCGGCGACGAGGCCCAGGGTTACCTGTTCGCGCGGCCGATGCCGGCCGCCGAGTTCCGCGAGTTCATCCGGCGGCAAGCGCAGACAGTACCTGACGCTTGAGGGTGCGGATCAGCGCGGTCTCGTCGGGCGGCACGCCTTCCGGCGCAGTGACCTTGCGGTCGGCGTAGAAGAAGCCCAGCCGGGCCTTGCCGACGACCAGCGGCAGGACGATGAAACTCCTGGCATCCGGCAGCAGCGTGCGGTGCCAGGCGGGCAGCAGCTCGCGGATCTTCGGGGTGGCGGCATCGGAAATCATCAGGTCGGCGTCGTTCTCCAGCGCCAGCAGGAACACATCGCGGCCCGGACCGTGTGCCGCCACGGGGAAGCTGAAACCGGCCTGCACGCGCGCGTGCTCCTCGCCGAACGAGACGCGGGCGCGGTACTGGTTCCGGCGCGCGTCCTTCAGGCACACGGTGGCGAAGCGAAAGCCGAGCGCGCGGTAGAGCGTCTCGAGCATCGCCAGGATCACGTCGTTCAGGCGCGCGCCACCTGCGCGCAACTGGGTCACGTCCTGCACCCCGGCCAGCAGCAGGTCGCGCGCGTTCTTCGGCTTGCCGCTCGGGTGGGTCCCTCCGTCCTCCTGGCCGGCGTCGAGCGTGGCCAGCAGCAGCACGTTGGGCAGGCCGTCGCCATCCTCCGGTTCGGGCGGCGCCAGCGGCTGCAGCTTCATGCTTTCCATCAGGGCCTGCATGCCCCCGGCGACGTTCGCGAACAGGGTGTCGAGCTTCGCCGCATCGAGCTCGAAGGCGGCGCCGTAGCGCGCCAGCAGCGCGCGCGCTTCAGGCGAGCCGCCGGGCTCGGGCATGCGCACCAGCAGACGCGCCACCTCCAGGCTGAACGAGGCCACCTGGCGCATCCATTCGCCGCGGTTGGCCGCGGCCTTCAGGGCGCCCGGCGGCAGCGGGACCTGGGCGCGCACGATCAGGTCCGGGATCTTCCATTCGGCCAGCACCGCCGCCGACAGGGTGTCGTAGCTGCAGCCGAGGATCATCTGCGAAGCCTGGGCGACGGAATGCCTGCCGCCGGCGGCGAGCTGCCTGATCTCGCGGTAGCGTGCGTGCTCGTGCGAAGCCACCAGCAGCGCGCCCAGGTTCTTGAACAGCGCCCCGATCGCCGCTTCCTCGGCGCCCTGGTAGAACGACAGGCGCGCCATCTCGCGCCCGACCAGGCTGGCGCACAGGGCCGCCTCGAGCTCGACGCGCACGCTGCCGGCGTGGGTGCCGTTGTCCAGGGTGTCGACCAGCAGCATCGCCAGGGCCGTGGTCCTGACGTTGTCGAAGCCGAGCAGCGCGATGGCGCGCGACACGGTGGTGACCGCGACCCCGGCCGCGGTGCGGTATTGCACCGTGTTCGACAGGCGCAGGATGCGCTGGGTGAGCGCGACGTCGGACAGCACGAAGTAGGCAAGCTCGTGGGTGCCCTGGTCGTCCGACGAGGCCAGTTCGACCACGCGCGCGACAGCGCTGCCGAGGGCGAACATCTCCTCGTCGCCGTTCACCTTCTGCATCAGGGCCGCGCGCACGCGGCGCGTCGCCTGCTCGTCGGACTGCGAGCTTGTCGATGACGAAGTCAAAGAGGAGTTTCCTGCTTCTGCCATCGCTTATCCGGCTTTCCTGGCACGCGCGCCCTTGTCGTATTTTTTCAGGACCGCCTGGTGCAGCGCGGTGAGCGCCGGCAGCTTGGGGTTGCGTGGATCGAGCCGGCGCACCGCGGCCAGCTGGACCAGGGCCTGCTGGCCCAGCTTCTCGTCCCAGCCGGTGTGCTCGAGGCAGCGCAGCAGCGCCAGCGCGGCGTTGAAGGCGACCTGCGGGTTGCCCGGCATGCGCTGCGCCGCTTCCTGCATCAGGGTGACGGCGCCGTGGTAGTCGCCGCTCCTGGCGCGCTCGGCGCCGCCGGCGACCAGGTCGACCACGTGCTGGCGCGCTTCCTGGGCCAGGCTGGCGCCCAGTTCGGCGTGACCCGCCTGCGCCATCACGCTGATGGCGCGGTCCATGCTCGAGGCGTCGCTGGCGTTGCGCATCACCTCGCGCACGATGCTGACGGCGCCCTCGGCCATGTCGTGCGCGAGGCAGCTGCGCGCCAGTTCGAGCTTCACATCCGCGGACATCGCCGGGATGTCCCGGCTGGCAGCCACCGCCGTGGTCAAGGCTTCGGCCAGGCGCTCTTCGTTGCCGGTGTATTCGTGCAGCAGGGCCGATGAGATCGCGCTGCAGGCGTCGGCGTGCTGGCGTCCGCCCATCGAGCGCTCCAGCTCGCGGATCACGGCGGCGGCAGCCACCGGGTCGCCCTTGCGCACCAGGGTGCGCACCAGTTTCACATAATCCTCGGGGTCGCGAAATTCCGAATACTTGGCCTTCGCCACCACCTGCTTGAACACTTTTTCGGCGGTGTCGTGGTCGCCGGTCTCGAACGCCACTTCGCCCAGCGTGCGCAGGCGCCGTACGGCATGCGGCGACACCGCCACCGCCTTCGCCAGCACGTCCTGCGACTTGTCCAGTTCGCCCATCGCCGTATGGGTGCGCGCCAGCCAGTCGTAGGCGTCGACGAAGTTGGTGTTGGTCTGCACCAGTTCGGTCAGGAGGGATTCGGCCTGGTCGTACTGCTCGCGCAGGTAGAGCGTCTTCGCCAGGCCCAGGCGCGCCCAGGCGATCGCGCGGGTCTCGGACAGGCGCCGGTAGATCGGCTCGGCTCGTTCGGCTTCGCCCAGGAACAGGTGCAGTTCCGCACGCAGGCGCAGGAAGTCGACGACGTAGCGCGGATGCGCCACCTCGCCCTCGATGCAGAGCTGAACCGCCTCGTGCTGGGCGCCGGCCTCCATCAGCCGGTACACCGGCAGCAATACGTTGCGCCGCTCCAGCGCGCGGGCGATGCGCTCGAGCAGGCGATCGGCGGTGAAGGGTTTGAGGATGTAGTCGGTCGGGGCCAGCTCGGCGGCGCTGACCACCTTGCCGTAGTCGCCCTCGGCGGTCACCATGAAGAACATGGTCGAGAGCGTGATGAGCTTGTGGTGGCGCAGGTCTTCCAGCAGTTGCTGGCCATCCTGCCCGCCTTCCAGGTCGTACTCGCACAGCACCAGGTCGAAAGGCTTGAGGCCGAGCTGCTTGACGGCCTGGTTGGCACTGCTGGCATGGTCGATCCGGGTCAGGCCGCACATGGTGAGCATGCCGTGGATGCTCGCCCGCATCCCTGAATGGGGCTCGATGAGCAATGCGCTGAGGCCGTCTAATTCGTTCATGGCGATTTTTTTCCTTTGGCCCCGGGGTGACCTGTCCGCATGCCGGCAAACCGGCGCGGCTACGTTGGCCGCTGCACTTTGAGTATATTACGGCGAGGAAAAAAAATTACTTAAATTGAATAGCGGCTTTGCGCAAAAACGGCGCGCCGATGGGGAAAAACGACAGAGGGATGTTTAGAAGCTGGCGGCCTGGCGCAGCGGTGTCACATTCGCGCATGCGGCGCGCGCCGCGTCGGTGACGATGTTCTGATAGCGCACCTCGTAGCGGCCGGCGGCGAGCTGGTCGATCGTCAGGGTGGCGTGCGCCTCGACATAGGCGTGGCGCACGTTCGAGCGGCGGTCGAGGTCGTGGATCTTGACGAATACCGGCGCTTCGTTGGCGCCGTTGTCCACCACGACCGACATCTCCTTGCCCAGATTGCCGACCGGGTAGCCGGCAATGTAGCCGGAGTCGGCCGGCCAGGGTTCGCCGTTCGGCGCGGCCGGGGTCGCCATGTCGGTAGCGCAGTCGGGCTTGCGCGGCGGCACCACCAACTGGGTGACGGCCAGCGCCTTGACCTGGCTGGCCGGCATGCGCGCGCCGTCCAGGCCGGCCCAGACGTCGGGTTCGCCATCGCGCACCGGCGTCGGGGTTTCGGTCCTGGCGGCGGGCGGCTTGCCGTTGAAGGCCAGGGCCGCCGGCAGCAGGCGTGGCGGCTGGATCAGCAATACCACGGCCACCGCGCCCGCGGTCACGCCGCCAAGGACGCCCAGCCACCATTTCGGATCGCGCAGCAGGCTCGGACGTGGCAGGGCCGGCGCCGGCGGCGCTTCCCAGCCGCTGTCGCTGCGGGTGCGCCCGCCCTCGTCGCCGCTGCTTTCCAGCCACTCGACTTCCCACTCCTCGGCCGCGATCCATTCGTCGTGCTCCTTGCGGCGCACCGGGTCGGACAGGGTGTTGTAGGCGGTGTTAACGATCGCCATGATGCGGGCGGCCTTTTCGTCGCCCGGATTCTTGTCGGGGTGGTACTTCTGGCTCAGAGCCTTGTAGGCCGCACGAATGACTTCCTGCGGCGCACCGCGCGCCACTTTCAGGTTGTCATAATGGGTGTGGATCTTGGCCATGGTCTGTGTCAGCGAGGATCGCTCATTCTGGCGCCTGTTCTGTTCTGGATAATAGCCGATCCCGCAGGCCATACGGGCGGTGCAATCGGTACAGCATAGCCGGGTTTGTATCCACAGCGCAAGATTTCAATCTTACAATCGATGACTGCGATCCGCGCGCACGATTGCATCCGGCAGCTCGACCTCCCGCCCCACCACCAGCACCTTGAACAGCTCGCCCATCTCGGCGGGGGACACCAGTTTCTGCACCGCCTTCGACTGCGGCAGGTAGCGCACCGCGTCTTCCGGGCTGGTCCTGAGCAGCAGTTCGCCGATGCCGCAACCGAGCAGGAACCCGGCCTGGCTCATGTAGCCCAGCACTTCCAGGCCGGCATCCTGGGCGGCCAGGGCCATCGCCGTGAAGTCGACGTGGGCGGTGATGTCCTGCAGGCCCGGCAGATAGAAGGGTTCGGGATGGGCATGGTGGCGGTAGTGGCACATCAAGGTGCCGCCCGTGCGCTGGTCGACATAGTATTCGTGGGCCGGGAAGCCGTAGTCGAACAGCAGCGCCGCGCCCTTGCCCCCCTCGAACATGCGCGCCAGCGAAGCCATGAAGCCGCAGGCGACCGGGTGGATCTCGGTCAGGTAAGCTTCGGGCAGCGTGTCGGCAGCGGGAACCTGGCGCGCCAGCTGTTCGGACAGCGCCGCGTCGAGCTCCTGCTGCACGTAAGTAAAACGGCCGTCCTCGACGGTCACCATCTGGCGCCGCCAGCCGGCCGGCGTCTTGAGCACCAGCTCGACCGGCATGGCGTCGAGCACCTCGTTGGCCAGCACCACGCCACTGTATGCTTCCGGAAAACCGTCGAGCCAGCGCACCTGGGGGAAATCCTTCAGCGCTTCCTGCTGCCGGGCGCGCAATTCTCCCGACAGTTCAATGATGGTATAGCTGTCGACCTGCACGCCTTCCTCGGCCAGCGCGGTCAGCACGTCGCGCGCCAGCTTGCCGGTGCCGGCGCCGAATTCGATGATGTTGGGCGCGCTTTGGGCGATAATAGCGGCTGCCGCACGCGCCAGCGCCGCCCCGAACAGGGAGGTGATCTCGGGCGCGGTGGTGAAGTCGCCGTCGCTGCCCAGCTTGGCCGCGCCGCCGCTGTAGTAGCCGAGCCGGGGCGCATACAGCGCCAGCTCCATGAAACGCGAAAACGCGATCGCGCCGCCCTGCTGTTCGATTTCGGCGGCAATCAATTGCTGCAAGGCTTGGGACGCGGCCAGCGCGTCGCTGTCGGGAAGGGGTAGGGACATCCCGGCATTGTAGCCAGAACGGCAGGGATCAACAATTTCAGGCAACTCACATTCTGTTATGACGCAAGACACACCGCCGCATGACAAGCCAAACGTCGCGCTCGTCACCGGCGCCGGACGCCGTCTCGGCCGCGCGATCGCGCTTGGCCTGGCGCAAGCCGGCTGGGACGTCGCGGTCCACTACCGCAACTCGGAACGCGAGGCGATCGAGACCTTTGATGCCATCCGCGCGCTGGGCCGGCGCGCTGCCCTGCTCGCCTGCGACCTGGGCGACGAAGCGGCGGTGCGCGCCCTCCCCGGCCGCGCAGCCGAGGCCCTGGGCCGTGTGACTTGCATCGTCAACAACGCTTCGTTGTTCGAATACGACAGCGCGACCACGTTTTCGCCGGCCTTGCTTTCTGCCCACATGAGCGCCAACCTGGCCGCGCCCCTGCTGCTGGCCCAGGCCCTGCATGCGGCGACGCCGGAAAACAGCCAGGCGGTGGTGATCAACCTGCTGGACCAGAAACTGTACAATCTCAACCCGGATTTTTTGTCGTACACGCTGTCGAAAGCGGCGCTGGATACCGCCACCAGGATGCTGGCCCAGGCGCTGGCGCCGACGCTACGCATCGTTGGCGTGGCGCCCGGCATCACCATGGTGTCGGGCGACCAGAGCGAGGAAGGTTTCAGGCAGGCGCACACGGTGACGCCGCTGGGACGCTCCTCGACCCCGCAGGATATTGCCGACGCCGTCGTATATGCGGCCTCGGCGCGCGCGCTCACCGGCACCACGCTGGTGGTCGATGGCGGCCAGCACCTGGTGCCGCTGGCGCGCGACGTGATGTTCCTTACCAAATAACTTATTAAGGCTTGTTATGCTGTCCGCCCTGTCCCACCCGAGCTTGCGCGATTGCCGCCGGCTGTTCCTGCGCAATTACGAAGTGATGATCAACATCGGCGTCCACGACTTCGAGAAGAAGGGCGAGCAGCGCGTGCTGATCAACGTCGACCTCTACATCCCGCTGGCCGAATCGACCCCGAAGGCCGACCAGCTCGATGAAGTGGTCGACTACGATTTCATGCGCGAGACCATCGCGCGCCGCATGGCGCAAGGCCACGTGCACCTGCAGGAAACCCTGTGCGACGACGTCGTGCGCGCCATGCTGGCGCACCCGCGCGTGCGCGCGGCCTGCGTGTCGACCATGAAGCCGGACGTGTATCCCGACTGCGAAGGCGTCGGCGTGGAAGTATTCCAGATCAAGGATGAAGCATGAGTGCAGTAATGAATGAGGTCTCCGCAGAAGCAACGGACACCAAGAAACTTGAAAAGATCGCGCACGAGAACAACAAGCTGCACAAGCGCTTGTGCCGCCTGGTAGGCCAGGCGATCGGCGACTTCAACATGATCGAAGACGGCGACAAGGTGATGGTCTGCCTGTCCGGCGGCAAGGACAGCTACGCCCTGCTCGACATCTTGATGACCCTGCGCGAGCGCGCGCCGATCCACTTCGACATCGTCGCGGTGAATCTCGACCAGAAGCAGCCGAACTTCCCGGCCGAGGTGCTGCCGGCCTACCTGGATAAGCTGGGCGTGCCCTACCACATCGAGAACCAGGACACCTACAGCATCGTCAAGCGCCTGATCCCGGAAGGCAAGACCACCTGCTCGCTGTGCTCGCGCCTGCGCCGCGGCATCCTGTACCGCGTTGCCGACGAACTCGGCTGCAACAAGATTGCCCTCGGCCACCACCGCGACGACATCCTCGAGACCTTCTTCCTGAACATGTTCTTCGGCGCGAAGATCAAGGGCATGCCGGCGAAACTGGTGTCGGACGACGGCAAGCACATGGTGATCCGCCCGCTGGCCTACGTGAAGGAAGCCGATACCGAGCGCTATGCCGAGGTGAAGGGTTTCCCGATCATCCCCTGCGACCTGTGCGGCTCGCAGGAAAACCTGCAGAGGAAACAGATCAAGGCCATGCTGCGCGAATGGGAAAAGAAACACCCGGGCCGCGTGGAAAACATCTTCTCGTCGCTCACGACCGTCGTACCTTCGCACCTGATGGACCGCGACCTGTTCGGTTTTACGGACCTCAAGACGGACGGCGTGCCGAATCCGAACGGCGACATCGCCTTCGACGAAGAGCCGTGCTCGACGCCGGCGACGGGCACGATTTCGTTGACCCAGCTTTGATCAAACCGGAGCGCGGGCCAGCGCACGCTGGCGCGATGCGAGCAGCGCCCCGATGAACAGCGCCAGCGCGGAATACACCAGCCCGCGCTGCAGGCCGCCGGGCCCGTCGGCGATCCAGCCGATCACCGACGGCCCGACGATCTGGCCCAGCGCGAACACCGTGGTAAAAGCGCTGATGCCGGACGACCAGGCGTGCTGGGGCAGGTTGTGGCGCACCAGGGCCGTGGTCGAGGCCACGACCGACAGGAAAATCCCGCCGAACAGCAGGCCCGAGACGAACATCAGGAGCGGTGCGGCTGTCAGGGCCGGCAGGATCGTCGCCACGCCCAGCAGGGCGTTCAGGATGGCCATCGACTGGCCGCCCTTGTAGCGGTCCAGCATGCGCGCCCAGATCCGCGACGAGGCCATTACGGCCAGGCCCAGCGCCGCATAGAACAGGGTAACGGTGGCGCCGCTCATCCCCTGCTCGCGGAGCAAAGCGATCACGAAGGTCATGTAACCGATATAGCCGACGCCGAACATCAGGTAGCCCAGCAAGCCGAAGGCGAAGTCCCGCGGCCGGAAGCCTCCCTGCCCGTTCGCGCTTGACGCGGCGCCATCGACCTGGCGCGCCGGCCCGGCCATCGCCAGCGTCGCCAGCAGGCAGAGCGCACCGAGCGCGATCCAGGCCCATTGCCAGCCATGCGCCACGTCGTGGGCATGGGCGGCGTCCAGGGCCAGGGGCACCAGCAGGGCGGAGGCAACAATCCCCAGGCCGGTGCCGCCGTAATAAATGCCGAGCAGCAGGCCGGAGCGCTCCGGGTGCAGCAGACCCAGCCGGGCCGCCAGCAGGCCCCCGGAAATGAAGATGAAGGCGCTTGCGATTCCCGCCAGCACACGCTGGCCGATCAGCAGGTCGGCATCGATCACGAAGCCGGACAGCATCATGAACAGGCCAGCGAGAATGGCCCCGCCGACCAGGGCCGCATGTGCGCCGTAGCGGCGCATCAGGGCAGGTGTCGCCAGGGCGCCCAGAAAATAGCCCAGGGCATTTCCCGTATTCATCGCGCCGGACAGGAGGTAGGACCAGCCCAGGTCGGCGCGCATGGGCGGCAGCAGCAGCGCATAGGAAAAGCGCGTCAGTCCCAGCGAAATGGCGGCCCCCAGCGCCAGGGCGCATGCAGTGAGAAACGGGCGCCGCGCGGCCAGGGAGCGCGGGCCCGGCAGTGTACCCAGTACGGCTTTCGAATGACTGTCCATTCCCGCTCCGCCGCTTACGGGAACGCGACGGAAAACAGCTGCAGGTCGCGCGTGCCGTCCGGAGGCGCGATCGCACGCTCGAAGCGCAGTCCCAGCTTGTTCAGCAGGCCGATCGACGAGGCATTCTCCGCGCGCACGGTGGCGACGATGCGCCTGAGCCCCAGTTCTTCCACCGCATGCGCCAGTACCGCGCTGGCCGCCTCGAAGGCGTAGCCCTTCCCCCAATACGCGGGCAGGAAAGCGTAGCCGATATCGACGTCGTCCAGGAAGTCGCGCTTGGCCAGGCCGGCCACGCCGATCGGGCAGCCGTTCTCCTTCAATGCGACGACATAAAAGCCGAAGCCGAGCCGGTCCACCATCGCGACCGGGCCGTCGAGGATGTAGCGGCGCGCGTCAGTCAAGGTCCTGACGCCGCGGTCGCCGATGAAGCGCAGCCAGGCATCGCCGTTCAGTAGCTCCAGCATGAACGCCGCATCGTCAAGCGTCATGTGGCGGATGAGCAGCCGCTCGGTCTGGAGGACGATTCTTGGTGCGCTGGCGGGAGGATGGGCGATCACAATGCTTCCTGGCGATGACATGGTGCGTGTAGTTTACGTCAAGCCTTAACATTGTGATACTTTTGCATCCGGGCCTTCCGAAGCCATCCTTGCCACCGCCATGAAAGACCATGATGCCCCTGCTGCCCCGCCTGTCCGCTGCCTGCGCCCTGGTGCTTGCCATGCTGGCGCCCTGCGCCGCCCTCGCTGATCCCGCCATGATCTACCTCGTGCGCCACGGAGAGAAAGAATCGATCGGCAAGGATCCGGCCTTGACCGCGCAGGGTTTGCAGCGCGCCCGTAACATCGCGACGATGCTGGGCAAGGCCGGCATCCAGTACATCTTTGCCACGCCGACCACGCGCGCGCGCCAGACCGCGCAGCCGCTGGCCGATCGTAGCGGGCTGAAGGTCGAACTCTACGATCCGCGCACGCCGCAGACGCTGGTGGCGAAGGTGAAGGGCTTGAGCGGGCCGGTGCTCGTGGTCGGGCATTCGAACACGCTGCCGGAGCTGGTGCGCCTGTTTGGCGGACAGGCCGGGGAGGAGATTACCGATAACGAGTTCGATCGGGTGTACCAGCTGATTCCGGGGGCGAATGGGAGCGTGACGACGGTGGTGTTCACGTCGCTGCCGGAGACGGGTGCAGCGCCGTGATGTGCGTCGGTGTTGGTGTTGTAGGGTGGGCACCTGTGCCCACGCGGTATGGCACGGTTGAGTAATCGAAACGTTTAGTCAGGAGATTTTTTCGGATGAGTCTGGAGACGCGCCGCGAATAACATCGGTACCATACAGCGTGGACACAGGTGTCCACCCTACGAAAAACGGCCGGGAAGTCCCGGCCGTTCTCACATGCGGTGACCCGGCTTACGGCGCCACGTTCGTGCGCAGTACCGGATACAGGTTCAGGCGTTCGTCCCAGGACGCGTGGCGGCGCGCGAAGAATTCCAGGCGGGCGTGGGCGCTCTTCGCGAAAGCCGGGTCGGTGTCGATGCGGCGCTGGAATTCGGCGGCGATCGCCGGATCGGCGGCCATCTGCTCGCGCGCCACGTCTTCGGCGACGTACTCCTCCATGTATTCCTTGGCTTCGAAGGCATTGTTGAACATGCCCCAGGCCAGCAGCGAGTCCGGCGCCTGCGGTTCCAGGATCGCCATCACCAGGCGTGCCTTCGGCTGTGCGATCGGCACGAACAGCGCGCCACGGCCGATGCTGCGCGGCTCGCTCTTCCAGCCGCCCTCGACCGTCAGGCGCTGGTGCGATTCGAAGGACTTGGCGCCGAACGTCACCTTGTCGGCGCGGAAGGTCTCGGTGTCGAAGCGGTCCAGGGCCTTGTCCAGCTTGCGGAAAGCGATGCCGTGCTGGGTCAGCTTGGCGGCCACCATCGCCGCGTGCGCGGCGGGCACGATGTAGCCGGCGCGCGGCGCCGCCACCTCGAGGTCGGCCACTACCTCGTCACGCAGCGGCACGCGCCATACCTGGGGCTTGGTCTCGTCGTAGCGCGTCATCAGGATGCCCGAGACATCCGACGGCGTACGCGTGTACGCGTAGCCGTTGAAGTCGACCATCTTCGACTTCTCGGTGGTTTTATACGTCAACGCCACCGGCGTGCCCGCGAGCTTTGCTGCACGCGCGTCGGCGGCGGCTGCTGCCTGCTGCCACTGCTTGCCGTGTTTCGCGACCTGTTCCAGCACCGAGACGAAGCTGTTGTGGGTGATGCGCACGCGGGTCGGATAGTCCTTCCACGAGTGGGTCTCGACCAGCATCGCCATGCGGTTACGCAGCGGGAAGTAGCCGGTCGAGAAGCGCGGGTCCGACACGCCGTCGACGAAACCCGACATCGGGTCGTCGGTCCTGGCGAAGGACATGTAGTAGGACTGCGGGCTCGAGCCCTGTTTGCTGATGTCGGCGATCACGTTGTCGCGCAATTGCAGGCCGGCCTTGCGGAAGTCCGGGTCGGCGGAATAGACCGGCTCGACCTGGATCGAGACGTCGTGCTGGAACTTGGCGCCGTCGGTCACGTGCAGGTCGACGTAGGTCAGCGGGTCCCAGGCGTTCACCAGCGCCAGCATGGCCTGCATCTCGGGCGCGTCGGCCTTCACGTAGTCGCGGTTCAGGTTGAAGTTCTGGGCGGTGGTGCGCCAGCCCATCTCGACCGGACCGCGCTGGTTCGGGCGGTTCCACTTCTGGAAGCGCTCGTGGCCGTCGACGTTGAAGACCGGGACGAACAGCAGCACCTGCTTGTCCAGCGCGCCCTTGGCCAGGCGGCCATCCAGCATTTCGCGCAGCGCCAGGAAGCCGGCGTCCTTGCCGTCGATCTCGCCGGCGTGGATGCCGCCCTGGATCAGCGTGACCGGCAGGCCTTTCTTCGCGGCCGCCTGCGGCGTGAAAGCGCCAGCGCGGGTGACGACCAGCGCCAGCATCGGGCGGTCTTCCGGCGTGCGGCCGAATTCGATGCATTTGACGTCCTTCGGGTACGCCTTCTGGAATTCGCCGCACAGCTTGATGACTTCGTCGTAGCGGCCGGTGGCCTGGAAGCCCGAGCGCTCGGACACGGTCGTGAGATCAGGGGCGGCATGGGACAGCGGCAAGGCGGCAAGCAGCGCAAGCAGTAACGCAGAACGAATCATCGATGAAGCTCCGGCAGTGGGAAAGAGGCAAAGCGGAAAATTATAGTCGGGTTTGCGTGCCGGCAGCCCATCAAAAAAAACGCCACCCGAAGGTGGCGTCTTTATCTATCGACCGGTCGGCGCTCAGCGCGGACGGCCGTAGATCTTCAGTTCCGACACGTGCTTGCGCACCAGGACCTTCGGCTGCGCCAGCGACATGGCCATCGACGAAGGCTGGGTCGGGCAGGCGCCGGTTTCGCGGTGCTTCAGCGCGGTGGCCAGCAGGGCTTCATTGCGGTCGCCCAGCTCGCGGGTCAGGTCGTCGGCCACGGGGCAGGTCGGCGCGAAGCCTTGTGCGTAGTCGCCCACACCCTTCGCGTTCACGCCTGCAAACTCGATCGAGAAGTAGGTCGTGCCGCAGTTCGGTACCGGGGTGAAGCCATACGGCTTGCCGCAGGTCTGGCTGCCGACGATGTCGACCTGGACGTCGACGCCACGCAGCGCGTTGATCACCGCTTCGCTCGCCGAGCAGGTGCCTTCGGTGGTCAGGATCGTCACGCGCGGCAGGCTCAGGGTCGGCAGCGCGGTGCCCGACGGGACCTTGTTCGGCGCATCGAAGCCGTAGGCGGTCGACTCGAACAGGACCGGCGCCGGCGGCTGGACCTTGCCGTTGTATTGCAGGCGCTCGAAGACCTTGCCCTTCGAATTCGGGCCCGCGACCATGTAGGCCAGTTCGGCCGCCATGTACAGCAGGCCGCCGCCGTTGTAGCGCATGTCGATCACGAGGTCGTTGACGTTCTGGCTCTTCAGCGTGCTGAAGGCATCGATCAGCTGGCGCTCGGCAACCGCGGTGTGGTTGTCGAAGGTCAGGTAACCGACGCGGCGGCCGCCGGCGATGTCGAAGGTCTTCACGTTCTTGACCGGGGTCGCTTTCACGTCCTGCGCGGTCAGGGTCACGGGCACCGCAATGCCGGCGCGGGTAACGGTGAAGCTGTGCTGCTCGCCAGCCGCGGCCGGGAACAGGCCGGCATTGATCTTGGCAACCGAAGCCTCGTCGGTGGCGTTCACGAAGTCGACGCCATCGACCATGGTCAGACGGTCGCCACGGCGCAGTCCCTGCAGCGCGGCCGGCGAGCCGGGCTCGACGGTCGTCGCATACCAGGTGCGCGGCGCGGTCGGGCCGCTGCTCGACCAGGTGACGCCATAGCCCATCTCGATGCCTTCGGTGCTCAGCTTGTCCCACTCCGCCGTGTCATACGTGAAGTGGAAACGGTCCTTCGGCACACCCGGGGCGATTTCCTGGTTGGTCTTGAGTTTCTCGAAGTAGGCCACCGGATCGGTGAAGTCGGCCATCTTGAAATCGGTCGGGATCTCGTTGTACCAGAGGTAGTACTGGTTCGACCAGGCGCGCAGGAAGGTCAGCTCGTCGCGCAGGGTACCCTGCTTGTCCGGGTAGGCCTTGCCGGTGTAGGGATCAATGCCGGTGCGCGGGGTTTCGCAGCGGTTCCAGTAAGTGGCGAAGGCATCGCCCAGGGTATTGACGTCAGGGTCCGGCGCCGCGTTCGGATCGGTCGGCGGCGTCGTCGTTGGTGGCGTCGTCGCCGGCGGCGGCGTCGTTGCAACCGGGCCGCTGCCACCACCGCCACCGCCACCACCGCCGCAGGCGGCAAGCGCGGATGCGGCCACGACGGCGGCGCAGATCAAGCGGAGCGAAGTGGTCATCTGACCCTTGGAAGTAGTTGGCGTCTTCATGGCATTCGTTAAATAAAGGACAAGTTTGTCAGGAAAGAGTATGCCAAGCTCGTCACTTTGAGAAGCCCCGCACGATTGCATTTATTAAATTTTTTTTTGATAAGTTTTCTTCTGTGGGCGAAAAAAAGCGCCGGGCCGGCGCAAAGCCAGTCCCGGCGCGGGAGATACCGCACAAAGGGTCTTCAGGCGGCGCGCGTGACGCCTCCCGGGGTGTGGAAAGCAGACAACAGGTTCGCCTCTTTTTCCTTCGCCGCCTTCAGGTGGCGCGCCTTCACGTGACCGTAACCGCGGATGTCTTCCGGGATGCTGGCGATCGCCACCGCCTGCGCCAGGTTCTCGTCCGTGAGCTTCGGCAGCAGGCCGGCCACCGTGTCGCGGTACTGCTGGATCAGCGCACGCTCGATCTTGCGCTCCTCGGTATAGCCGAACACGTCGAACGGAGTGCCGCGCAGGCCCTTCAGCCTGGCCAGCACGCCGAAGGCTTTCAGCATCCACGGACCGTATTCCTGCTTGAGCGCGCGGCCTTCCTTGTCGTGCTTGGCCAGGAGCGGCGGCGCCAGGTGGAATTTCAGCTTGATGTCGCCTTCGAACATGTTGGCAATCTTCTCGCGGAAGGCCGGATCCGTATGCAGGCGCGCGACCTCGTACTCGTCCTTGTAGGCCATCAGCTTGTAGTAGTAACGCGCGACGGCTTCCGTCAGGCGCGTACCCTTGCCCAGCTTGGATTCCTCGGCGCGCACCTGGTCGACGAAGCGCTTGTACTGCGCGGCGTAGTCGGCGTTCTGATAGGCGGTGAGCAGCTCGACACGGCGGTTGATCAACTCGTCGAGCGTCTGGGTGCGCTTGAACTCGACTACCTTGGCGGGCGTGGCCAGCTTCGTCACCGACGCCAGGTCGTGCGCGGCGGTGCGGCCCCAGTTGAAGGCCGCCTTGTTGAACGGAACCGAGACGCCATTGAGTTCGATCGCCTTCATCAGTGACGCCTCAAGCAAAGGCACATGGCCTTTCTGGAAGGCGTAGCCGAGCATGAACATGTTGGTGGCAATCGCGTCGCCCATCAGGGCGGTGGCGATGCGGCCGGCATCGATGAAATCGACCTTGCCCTCGCCGCAGGCCTGCACGATGGCGCCGCGCGAACCTTCGGCCGGGAATTGCCAGTCCGGGTTTTTCACGAAGGCCGCCGTAGTGGCGCCGGTGCCGTTCACCGCGGCCCAGGTGCGTCCTTCGCCCATGCGGCTCAAGGCGTCGCGGCTGGCGGTGACGATCTGGTCGCAACCGATCACGAGATCCGCGCTGCCGGTGCCGACACGGGTCGAGTGCAGGTCCGATTGGTGCTGGGCCAGGCGCACGTGCGACATCACCGGGCCGCCCTTCTGGGCCAGGCCGGACTGGTCGAGCACGATCGCACCCTTGCCTTCGACGTGGGCCGCCATCGCCAGGATCTGGCCAACGGTGACGACGCCGGTACCGCCGATGCCGGCCACCAGGATGCCGAAGGGCGCATCGATCGCCGGAATCGCGGGCGCCGGCAGGCTCGGGGGAACGTTCTCCGTGCTCGCCGCTTTCTTCGGCTTCTTCAAACCGCCGCCCTCCACCGTGACGAAGCTCGGGCAGAAGCCGGAGACGCACGAGAAATCCTTGTTGCACGAGGACTGGTTGATCTGGCGCTTGCGGCCCAGTTCCGTTTCCAGCGGCTCGACCGACAGGCAGTTCGACTGCACCGAGCAGTCGCCGCAGCCTTCGCAGACTGCTTCGTTGATGACGGCGCGTTTCGCCGGGTCGGGGAACTCGCCCTTTTTCCGACGGCGGCGCTTCTCGGAGGCGCAGGTCTGGTCGTAGATCACGGCCGACACGCCCGGCATTTCGCGCAGCTCTTTTTGCACGTCCATCAGCTCGGAGCGGTGACGCACGGTGACGCCTTCGGCCCATGCGTAGTCGCTCGGATATTTATCCGGTTCGTCGGTGACGACGATGATGGGTTTCACGCCTTCGGCGGCGATCTGGCGCGTGATCATGCCCGGATCGAGCGGACCGTCGACGTTCTGGCCGCCGGTCATGGCGACCGCGTCGTTGTAGAGGATTTTATAGGTGATGTTCACCTTGGCGGCCACCGCCGCGCGGATCGCCAGGATGCCCGAGTGGAAGTAGGTACCGTCGCCCAGGTTCACGAACACGTGCTTTTCGTTCGTGAACGGCGCCTGGCCGATCCAGGTCGTGCCCTCGGCGCCCATGTGGGTGAAGGTCGAGGTCTCGCGGTCCATCCACAGCACCATGTAATGGCAGCCGATGCCGGCCATCGCACGCGAGCCTTCCGGCACCTTGGTCGAGCTGTTGTGCGGGCAGCCCGAGCAGAAATAGGGGATGCGGTCGGTTTCCGGATTGCCCTTGGCCGGGATGTTCTTGAGCACCAGCTCTTTCGCTTCGAGGAAGGCGATGCGTTCCCGTATTTTCTCAATGATGCGCTGATCGACCGAAGGACCAGAGCAGTAGTGCGAGATGCGCGAAGCGATCGCGCGCGCGATCTGGGCCGGGTTCAGCTCGTAGGTGGCCGGCAGCAGCCAGTCGCCGTGGCCGGTGCGGTTCTTGTTGTGCCACTCGCCGGTGTCGTCGAACTTGCCGACCACGCGCGGACGTTCCGCGTCCGGCAGGTTGTAGAGTTCTTCCTTCAGCGCGTATTCCATCACCTGGCGCTTTTCTTCCACGACGAGGATCTCGTCCAGGCCGCGCGCGAATTCGTGCACGCCTTCGGACTCGAGCGGCCAGGTCATGCCGACCTTGTACAGGCGCAGGCCGATGTCGCGCGCCGCCTGCTCGTCGATGCCGAGGTCGGCCAGCGCCTGGCGCGTGTCGACATAGCTCTTGCCGGCGGTGATGATGCCGATCTTTGGCTGCGGGCTGTCCCAGATGATCTTGTTGAGTTTATTGGCACGGGCATAGGCCAGCGCGGCGTACCACTTGTAGTTGCTCATCCGCACTTCCTGGTCCAGCACGGCGTCCGGCCAGCGGATGTTCAGGCCGCCCTCGGGCAGCTCGAAGTCGGTCGGGGTCACGATCTGCACGCGGTCCGGGTCGAGGTCGACCACGGCGCCGGACTCGATGATGTCGGTGACGCACTTCATCGACACCCACAGGCCGGTATAGCGGCTCATGGCCCAGGCGTGCAGGCCGAAGTCGATGTATTCCTGCACCGACGACGGGTACAGGACCGGGATGCCGCAGTGGGTCAGGATGTGGTCGGACTGGTGTGCGGTGGACGAGGATTTCGCCGCATGGTCGTCGCCCGCCAGCACCAGCACGCCGCCGTGTTTCGCGGAGCCGGCATTATTGCCGTGTTTAAAAACGTCGCCGCAGCGGTCCACGCCCGGGCCCTTGCCGTACCACATGGCAAACACGCCGTCGTACTTCGCATCCTTGTACAGGTTCGTCTGCTGGGTGCCCCAGACCGCGGTCGCCGCCAGGTCCTCGTTCATGCCCGGGTGGAATTTGACGTGGTGGGCCTCGAGGTGCTTCCTCGCCTTCATCGCGGTCTGGTCGACGGCAGTGACGGGCGAACCCCGGTAACCGGTGATGTAGCCGGCGGTGTTCAGGCCGGCTTTCAGGTCGCGCTCGCGCTGCAGCATCGGCAGGCGGATCAGCGCCTGGGTGCCGGTCATGAAGGCGCGGCCACGTTCGAGCGTCCATTTGTCGTCGAGCGTGATCTCGTGCTCCGGCTGCGATGGTTGCAGTTGGGAACGGTCCAAGGGTGCGTTCATTGTCGTCTCCGTTGTGTTGAGCCGGACGCAAGACAGCGGACAGCCCAGCCCTTGTGAGGCGGCGTTTCCGCACTATCTATACAGATATTTCTTGTCGTCCCAGGGTGTTGGCGCCTTGTTTTTATTGATTACGCCGCGACGGAGATGTCTCCTCCGTGATTTGCGACAGTATAGTCTTGTGCACCCGGCATTAAATACCAATCAATTCCCCACACCGAGGCAATTGCGCAATAAAATTGCGGCCTCAAACCGTAGTAAGGAAATTTATGTCAAAGATTGAGCTGGATAAAACCGACCGCAAAATCCTGGAAATCCTGCAGGCCGACGGGCGCCTGTCGAACCAGGACGTGGCCGAGCGGGTGAATCTCTCGCCTTCGCCCTGCCTGCGCCGCATCAAGCGGCTGGAGGAAGCCGGCGTGATCCGCCAGTACGTGGCCCTGGTCGACCCCGACAAGATCGGGCTGGGCCTGCTGGCCTATGTGAACGTGCGTCTGGAAAAGCACAGCGAAGGCCCGGCCAACTCGCGCGTGCCGGCGACTTCCCCGCGCTTCGAGTTCGCGCAGGCGGTGGCGGGCTGGCCGGAAGTGGTGGCCTGCTATGCGATGACGGGGGAGATGGATTTCCTCCTGCGCGTGCACGTGGAAGACATGGATCACTTCTCGCGCTTCATGATGGCCACGCTGCTGCGCCATCCTTCCGTGCTGGACGTGAAGTCGAGCTTTGCACTGCAGCGGATCAAGGAGACCACGGCGCTGCCGATCGAGGCGCCGGCGGCGCGGTAGTCTTGGGTTTTGTAGGGTGGACACGTCATTGAAGCCCCCAGCTTCAATGACTCCACGCGGTAGAGCGCGTGATTTGCCGAAAAGCGTGGCGAAGCAGCATCTCCGTTGTCTTGCCGGGATACCTTTCGATGTGCACCTGTTGTACCGCGTGGACACAGGTGTCCACCCTACGAAACCCGATCCGGCGCGACCTTATTTTGCCCGCTTGCGCGGCGTAAACCACTTCACCGCCGCGCGCGCATTCGCCTTCACCGTGTAGTCGATCACGGCAAACTGTTCTTCCAGCGCTTCGCGCATCACGCTGCCCGGGCTTGGCGGCGGCAGGTGCAGGTAGGCGTCGGCTTCCCCGTATTCGCGCTTGATCTCCATCCCGGCCTTTTTGGCGATGTGCATCATGGTCCGGTTGGTCGACAGGCACTGCATGTACAGGGTGTCGATGTCGGAATTGCGGCAGTGGATGGCCGCGCGCTGGAACAGGCGGGTGCCGACACCCTGCCCGCGCGCCGACTTCGAGACCGAAACGCCGAACTCGGCCACTCTTTCCTTGGTCGTGTTGGCCGCGCGCCCCGGCTCGGCGGGAGCGAAGGCCAGGTGGCCGACGCCGACCAGCTGGAACACATGGCTGAACACGCCGAACACGATGTCGCGCGAAAAATCGATCTTGTTCACGTAGGCGTGGACCTGCTCGTCCGGCAGCACGGTGCCGAAGCGCAGCAGGCGGTCGCCGTCGTCGAGCGCCAGGAAGTGCTTGAGCATGCGGCGGCGGTCGCGCTTGCCCAGTTCCTTGACCAGCACTGCCGGGCGGTCGGTCTTCCCGGCCAGGCTGGCAAGCCAGTGGGTTAGCGGATTGTCGCGCATACGGATTCGGGCTCGCTGTTCGTTTTTGTGCACTGCACCATGGGTATATTGTAGCGGATCGCGCGCGCTGGCTGCCGGGGCTGCTCTCCCGTGCGCGGCCGGCTGTGGTGGATACGCCTCAGGCCGGATCGTCCTGGGCGCGCGGCGCCGTGCCGGCCGGCACGGCACCAGGCACCTCCGTCCCCGGACTGCCCCACTGCGCGTTCGGACTGATGATGAAGGTGCCCTTGCCGGCCTGCTTGGCGGCATACATCGCCTTGTCGGCGTCGGCCAGCAAGGCGGCCGCGCCCCATTCGGCGCCGGCGCGGCCGCGCGCGCTGGCGATGCCGATGCTGGCCGAGATCGTCACCGGATTGCCGTCCGCTTCCACGATGCCTTCGATCTGTTCGAGGACCAGCCTGGCCACGCGCAGCGCCCCTTCCGGCGCGCCCACGCCTTCGAGCATGACGACGAATTCGTCGCCGCCCAGGCGCGCCAGCACGTCCTCGGCGCGCAGTACCTTCTGCACGCGGCGCGCGACCAGTTGCAGCACCAGGTCGCCGGTGGCATGGCCCCAGGTGTCGTTCACGCCCTTGAAGCCGTCCAGGTCGATGAACATGGCGGCGACCACGCTGTCGCGGCGCGCCGCGCGCACCAGCGCCAGCTCCAGCAGGCGGGTCAGCTGGCCGTAGTTGACCAGCCCGGTCAGGCTGTCGTGCTGGGCCAGGCGCGCCAGCTTCTTCGACTGCTCTTCCAGTTCGGCGGTGCGCTCGGCCACGCGCTGCTCGAGCGTGTCGTTGGCCGCCTGCAGGCGGTGGTTGACGTCGTTGATGATGCGGTAGCTGCGGCGCAGGCGCCAGCCGGCATAGGCCAGCAGCGCCAGCAGCAGGATCGAGTAGGCGAACAGGAAGCCGCGGTAGCGCTGGCGCTCGAGGACCTCGGCCTGGAAGGAGCGGTCGAACTCGCGGCCCAGGCGCGCCATCATTTCTCCCGTGCCGAGCGCGGCGATCTGGGTCTCGACCTCGTTCTCGCGCGGGCGGTTGGCCAGGATGATGCGGGTATCGCGCGCCAGCGCGTCGATCTGATCGACCACGGCCTGCGAGAAGCGCGATTTCTGGTCTTCGATCTGGGCCAGGTTGCTCTCGATACGGCGTGCCAGCGCCGGCGCCGGGGCGAGATTGTAGCGCAGCGTATCGGCCAACAAGTCGTTCAGCAAGGCATCCAGGCGCACCACCACGCGCCCCGGCGCCAGCGCCCCTTCGATGCCGCCCAGCTCGGTCTTGAGGTCGGCCAGCGCCGGCGGCAGCGACTGCAGCGCCGCGCGCAGCGGAGGATTCAGGGTACGGAACTCGGCGACCAGCTCGGTCTTCATGCGCAGTGCGCCGGCCAGCTCGGTATGCGCTTGGCGCGCGCCGCGCTCGCGCGTCATCGGCAGTGCGGCCTCCAGCCTGTCCATCAGCTGGCGCATCTGGGTGACGGGCGCCGCCAGGCGCGCATCGGCCGTGCCGTTGCCGATGTGGGCACGCAGCAGGTTCGCGTCCCATTCGGCGTCGAGCTGCTGCAGCTCGTGCAGGTCGAACATCACCCGGTTCTGGTTATCGACATCGACCCCGGTGGTGCGCGTATACAGGACCGCCAGCAAGGCAATCAGGAGCAGCGCCGCAGCGCCGACATACTGCAGCCGCCGCCGCGGGTGCAAGGCTTCGATACGACGCATCCATCCCGCAAACACGCTGTCCGACCAACGTAACAATCTACTCATAGTTGCAGGAGCATATCAAAACGGCGGCTGCGATCGCGCACGTGGTATTTACGACAACGACTGGACTAGGCCGGCGCCCGCGGCTGCGCCATCCAGCGCTGGACAGCGCCAACCCGGGCGGCGTGCACCGCCTCCGGTATCTTCGCCTTGTCCTCGGCAAAGCGGGCCGCGACTTCGCCCGCGTTGACGGCACGCGCCGCCGCCAGGGCGCCCAGCAGATAAGGGCCCTGGGGATAGGCGCGGCTGCGCATCTCGTGGGTTGCATGGCCGCGGCCGCGCGCATCGCACTCGGCCGCCAGCAGCATGTCGGCGAAACGCTCGGGCTTGCGAAAGGCGTCGCAGCGCTCGAACAGGGTGACGATGGTGGCGGCGCGCAGGATCTCGGCGCGGCTGACGTTGCCATGTTCGCGCGCCGTCATGATGGCCAGGTCGCGGCAGTCGTTCGGCACCTTCAGGCGCTTGCACAGATTGGCGATGAGCTTCACGCCCATGCCTTCGTGGCCATGGTGCGACGGCCATTTGTCTTCCGGCGTGATGCCCTTGCCGAGGTCGTGCATCAGCGCGGCGAAGCGCACCGCCAGCGTGTGATTGCGTTCGGCGGCATAGTCGATCACCAGCATCATGTGGACACCGGTGTCCACTTCCGGATGGTGCAGCGGTGGCTGGGGCACGCCCCACAAGGCGTCGAGCTCGGGCATGATGCGCGCCAGTGCCCCGCAGTCGCGCAGCACGGCGAACATGCGCGAGGGACGGCGTTCCATCAGGCCGCGCGAGAGTTCCTGCCAGACGCGCTCGGGCACCAACGCGTCGACCTCGCCGGCCTCGACCATCTTGCGCATCAGCGCATTCGTGTCCTCGGCCACGCGGAACTCGGCAAAGCGCGCGGCAAAGCGCGCCACGCGCAGGATGCGTACCGGGTCCTCGGCGAAGGCCTCGGACACGTGGCGGAACAGGCGCGCTTCCAGGTCGCGCCTGCCGCCGTAGGGATCGACGATGCTGCCGTCGTCGGCGCGCGCCATCGCATTGATGGTCAAATCCCGCCGCACCAGGTCGTCTTCCAGGGTGACGTCGGGCGCGGTATGGAACACGAAGCCGTGGTAGCCGGGCGCGGTCTTGCGCTCGGTGCGCGCCAGCGCGTATTCCTCCTGCGTCTCGGGATGCAGGAAAACGGGGAAATCCTTGCCGACCGCGCGGAAGCCCGCGGCGACCATCTCGTCCGGGGTGGCGCCGACCACGACGTGGTCGCGGTCCTGCACCGGCAGGCCGAGCAGCTCGTCGCGCACGGCGCCGCCGACAACATAGGTCTTCATGCTCATCGCCAGTATCAACCCTGCGGCAGGTCCGCGTCGTGCAAGGGGGTCGGGTCGGTTTCGCGCATCGCTTCCTGCACCCAGCGCGCCACCGCCGGATGGGCCAGCACACGGTCGCAATAGGCCTGCAGCGCCGGCGCCAGCGCCACGCCATAGGTCTTGAAGCGGGTGACCACCGGCGCGTAGAAGGCGTCGGCAATGGAAAAATCGCCGAACAGGAATTCGCGGTGGCCGAAGCGCGCCAGGCACTCTTCCCAGATCTCGCAGATGCGGCCGATGTCGGCCTGGGCGCCCGGCGTGCGGCCGCGGCCCGGCAGGCTGGCCTGGATATTCATCGACATGTCGTTGCGCAGCGCCTGGAAGCCCGAGTGCATCTCGGCCACGATGGAGCGCGCCAGCGCGCGCGCGGCCACGTCCTGCGGCCACATGTGCTTGTCGGGGAACTGCTCGGCCAGGTATTCGCAGATGGCGAGGCTGTCCCAGATCGTCATCTCGCCGGCCAGCAGCACCGGCACCCGGCCCGCGTGCGAGTAGCGCGCGATGTTGGCGGCGGTATCGGGCTGGTCGAGCAGCAGGCGCACTTCGGTGAACGGGATGTTGAACGCGACCGCCGCCACCCAGGGCCGCATCGACCACGAGGAGATGTTCTTGTTGCCGATGACGAGGGTAAGGCCGGGCTTGCGTGCCTGCTCTAGGGTATTCGAGAGGGTCGGGTCGAGTTCCGTGGTCTGCATAAGCTTCCTGTCGAGGGGTTAGCGGCCGGCGCGGGCGCGCAGGCGGTCGAGCGGCTCGTCGGGCGCCAGGTAGTGCGGCGCCACCGCTTCGAGCGCAGTGAGCTTGATTCCCAGCGAGGCGGCTGTCAAGTCCTGGATGGCCGGGTCGATCACGTTATCGACCTTCATCGAGTCGAGGTTGTCGCGGGTGATGATGGGCTCGCCCGGCAGCGACTCGAACAGGCGCGCCTGCAGCCGGGCCAGGCGCGGCGGCAGTTCGACGATGGGCCGCTCGCAGCCGGCGTAGCGTCCGGCCAGGCGCACCAGTTCGGCCAGGGTGTAGACGTTGGGCCCGCCGAGCTGGTAGACCTGGTGGCGCGATGCCGGGTTGTGCAAGGCATTGACGAAGGCCTGGGCGACGTCGCCGACATACACCGGCTGGAACACCGCCGAGGCGCAGGCCAGCGGGATGACGGGAAAGCGCCGCTGCAAACGCGCGAACACGGTGAGGAAATGGTCGCCCGGGCCGAACACGACCGAGGGCCGGAAGATCGTCGCCGCCACCTCGGGCCGGCTGCGCGCGGCCAGTTCGCCGTCGGCCTTCGAGCGCTGGTACATCGACGGCCCCTCGATGTCCGCGCCGAGCGCGCTCATGTGCAGGTAGCGCTCGACGTCCATGACGGCGCAGGCCTCGACGATGCGGCGCGGCAGGTCGACATGGGCGCGCCGGAACTCCGGACCGTAGGGCTGGGCGCGGCTGCCGTGCAGGATGCCGACCAGGTTGATCGCCGCCGTATGGCCTTTCAACAAGGTGCGCAGGGTGGCGTCATCGTGAATGTCGGCCTCGACCACGTCGACCCCGGGCAGGGTCGTCAGGTGGCGCACGCGCGCCGCGTGGCGCGTCGGCACCAGCGCCGGAATGCTTTCCTGGGCCAGCAGCGCCAGCAAATGACTGCCGATGAAACCGGAACCGCCAAATACCACCACCGACAGGTCGCGCATGGGGTCCTCGATACAGGGTGTCAGGGGAGTCCGCTCGATGCGCCGCGCGGGTCGATCGTGCCCAGGCGCGCCTTGAGCGACTGCGGCCGCTTTTCGAACAGCGCGGCGTAGTTCGTTGCGTTCGACATCACATTGCGCACGTAGGTTCGGGTCTCGGAGAACGGGATCGACTCGACGAACACCGCCCCTTCCATCGGCGCTTCGAGCCGGCCGCGCCAGGTACGCGAGCGCGCCGGGCCGGCGTTGTAGGCGGCGGTGGCCAGCACCTGCGAGCCGCCATTATTTTCCAGCACCATGTTCATGTAGTTGGCGCCGAGCGTGATGTTGGTGCGCAGGTCATTGAGCATCTCGTGGACGAAGTCGGTCAGGCCGATCTTGGCCGCCACCCACTTGCCGGTGGCCGGCATCACCTGCATCAGGCCGGAAGCGCCCACGCCCGAGCGGGCGTCGGAAATGAAGCGCGATTCCTGGCGGATCAGGCCATAGACCCAGGCGGTGTCGAGCGACAGGTCTTTCGCCGTGGGATGCAGGATGTCGTTGTGCGGGGCCGGGAAGCGCTGGTTGAAATCGAGCTCGTTGCGGGTGCGCAGCGAGGTCTCGACCATGCGGTCGAGCAGGTCGTTACGGCGCGCGTATTCGGCGGCGGCGATCAGCTGGCGATCCGACAGGCCGCGCAGCGCCCAGCCCCATTCGCGATTGCCTTCGGCGCGCAGGCGCAAGGCATAGAACTTCATCGCCTGGCGCATCGCCGGCAGCGCCGCTACATAGGCTACTTCGCCCGGCGTGGGCGCGGCGGCCGCCGGCGGGATCGTCACCAGCTCGCCCAGCTCTTCCATCGCCAGCTGGCCGTAGAAATTGTTCTGGGTGGCAATGCGACGGAACAGCGCTTCGCCGTCTTCCTTGCGCCCTTGCGCCGCATAGGCGCGGCCGCGCCAGTAGATCCAGCCGGACTCGGCGGCCAGGCCGGGGGGCATCGCGTCGATGGTGGCGGCCACCGTCTTCCAGTCGCCGCGGCGCAGCGCCATGCGGGTCTTCCATTCGAGCTGGAAATTCGTCAGCGGCGCGCCCTCGGCCCGCTTCCAGTAGTCGTGGGCTTCCGGCGCCAGCGCGATCGAGGCGGCCAGGGCGATATTCGCCCAGCCGATCGCGCGTTCTTCCTGGTTCAGCTTGCCGCTGTTCTTTTCGAGCGCGACCACGGCCAGCTTCAGGCTGGTGCGCGCCATGCGGCCCAGCGCGACCAGGTAGATCTCGTGTTCGGCGCGGTTCACGCCGATGCCGCGCGCCATCGCCACCGCCGGCACGTCCACGGCCTGGGCCGCGCGGGTATCGGAGGCCCCGAGCAGCTGGGCGATGCGGCGCGAGGGACCGGTGGCGCCCATCTCGCCGGCCAGGCGCAACTGCACCAGCAGGTCGTCCTGGCCGAGCTGGCCCAGCTGCACGAGCTGGGTCATCAGCGCGGCGCAGCCTTCGCCGTAGGCCGGCGGGTTGGTCAGCAGGACGCGCGCCTCGGGCGCGACGCGTTCGCCGCGCAGCGCGCGCGCCTGCAGGGCATAGCAGCGCAGCTGCAGCTCGGGGGTGCCGGCCAGCAGGCGCATTTCATGTTCAAAACTGTTCCAGTCGCGCTGGCGCCCGAGTTCGAGCAGCCAGTCGGCGCGCAGGCGTTCGGCGATGGCGCTGCCCTCGTAACGGCCGAGCACGGCGCGGATCTCGTCCGGCGTGGCGTCGCGCAGGCGCGGTTTGAGACGATAATAGTCGACGTAGCCAGGCAGCGCGTAGTTCGGCAGGCGCGAGGCCAGCGCATTGGCGCGGGCGGCATCGTTCTGGCGCGCCGCTTCGCGCAGCAGGAGAAAGGTGTCATCCTCGGCGCTGGCGGCGTCCACGGCCGGGGTGGCGCCCGGGGCGGCTGGCACCGACGAGGCTCCGGGCACGGGCGGTGGCGCCTGCGGGGCCTCGGCCATGACGGAGATGCTGGTGGCGGCAAGGATTGCGCCGGCTATCAATTTCCACGGAAACAACAACACAGCTTTTCTACCCTTCATTCGATATCATGACCGGCGAATCAAGAATACCATGCGCATCAATCGTGCCGCCAGAGAACGTCTCAAGCGTAACAGGCTCTGGTGCAGGAGTGAGCGCGGCGGCAAAGGCGGCGTTGCGCAAACACCTCAAGGCCCAGCGCGCCGCCCTCGACGACGGCAGCAAACCGGAGCGCGACCGCCGCATCGGCGCGCAAGTGCTGGCCTGGTGGCGCCGCACCCGCCCACCGCTGCTGGCCGTGTACTGGCCTCTGAGCGGCGAACCGGACCTGAGCGAGACTTACCGCGCCCTGGTCCAGGAAGGCGCCGCGCTGGCGCTGCCGGTGGTGCTCGAGCGCCACGCGCCGCTGGCCTTCGCCGCCTGGTCGCCGGGCGAAGCCATGGTGAGCGATCCGATGGGCGTGGCGGTACCGGCCGTCCTGCGCACGGTCGATCGTCCGCCGGCCCTGCTGGTTCCCTGCCTGGGCTTCAACGAGCACGGCTACCGGCTCGGCTATGGCGGCGGTTTCTACGACCGCACCCTGGCCGGCGGCGTGCGGCCGGCAACGCTGGGCATCGCCTACGCCTGCCAGGCAGCCGCTTTCGATGCCGATGCGCACGACGTGCCGCTCGACCTCATCGTTACCGAGGAAACGACAGTGGAATAAAAAACATCCCGGCAACGCGCCTGCGCTGCCGGGATGTTTACTCTTGTTGCCGCCGCTGGCTTTTTGACTGCTTATTGGCCAGTCAGGCGTTTCCAGATGGCGGTGGTGGCCGCCGCCTGGTTCATGCTGTAGAAGTGCAGCCCTGGCGCGCCGCCCGCCAGCAGGCGTTCGCACAGGCCAGTCACCACATCCAGCCCGAAGGCCTTGATCGAGGCGCTGTCGTCGCCGAAGCTGGCGAGTTTGAGGCGTACCCAACGCGGAATCTCGGCGCCGCACATGTCGGAAAAACGCATCAGTTGCGTGTAGTTCGTGATCGGCATGATGCCAGCCACGATCGGCACCTCGATCCCCATCTTGCGCACGTTGTCGACGAACTGGAAATAGGCGTCGGCATTGTAGAAGTACTGGGTGATCGCACCGTTCGCGCCCGCGTGGATCTTGCGCGCGAAGTTCTGCAGGTCGTCCTGGGGCGAACGGGCCTGCGGATGCATTTCCGGATAGGCCGCCACTTCGATGTGGAACCAGTCGCCGGTTTCGGCGCGGATGAACTCGACCAGTTCGTTGGCGTAGCGCAGCTCGCCGGCGCCGCCATAACCGCTCGGCAAGTCGCCGCGCAAGGCCACCAGGCGGCGGATGCCGTGCTGCTGGAACTGCTTGAGCAGGGCGCGGATCGACTCGCGCGTGGCGCCAATGCACGACAGGTGCGGCGCGGCCGGGTGGCCGTCGGCCATGATGTCGAGCACGGTGTCGAGCGTGCCCTGCTGGGTGGAGCCGCCGGCGCCGAAGGTCACCGAGAAATACGTCGGCGAAAGTTCAGCCAGCTGGCGGCGCGTGGCGCGCAGTTTTTCCGCGCCCTCGGGCGTCTTGGGCGGGAAGAACTCGATGCTGAAATTAGGAGTTTCCATCGTCTTTCAGGAGCAAGGTAGAAAGCGCCCACGAAATCACGCTGTACAGGATCGCCGCCAGGAAGGCCGACCAGAATCCCGCCACCTCGAAGCCCTCCACCCAGTGCGACACCAGCCAGAACAGAAAGGCGTTGATCACCAGGATGAACAGCCCCATCGACAGCAGCGTGACAGGCAAGGTCAGCAGGACCAGCACGGGGCGGATCAGGGTGTTGACCAGGCCCAGCACCAGCGCGGCGATCAGGGCGGTGCCGACATTGCTGACGGCGACGGAATGCATCAGGTAAGGCAGGGCCATCAGCGCGGCGGCGTTGATCAGCCAGGTCAGGAGCAGGCGCATGTTCAGCTTCTTTCGTGGTGCGTTTCTTGTTGTTGGATCGCAGCTGGGGAAGCACTGTAAGTCAGTACTTCCCAAGGCTCCGTTCATGCAAGGCCGCGTGTCTCTTGCGGCGCATTGCCGCACGCAGCCGGAGCCGGCACGGACGCCGATCAGCGCCCATGCCTGTGGGCACCTGGGTGCCCGCTTACCGCCTGTTAATAGCGGTAGTGGTCAGGCTTGTACGGGCCTTCCTTCTGCACCGAGATGTAGGCGGCCTGCTCATCGGTCAGCGTGGTCAGCTGGGCGTTGAGCTTCTTCAGTTGCAGGCGTGCGACCTTCTCGTCCAGGTGCTTCGGCAGCGTGTAGACGCCGACCGGATACTTGTCGGTGTTGGCGAACAGCTCGATCTGGGCGATGGTCTGGTTCGCGAACGACGAGCTCATCACGTACGACGGGTGACCGGTGCCGCAGCCCAGGTTCACCAGGCGGCCTTCGGCCAGCAGGATGATGCGGCGGCCCGACGGGAAGATCACGTGGTCGACCTGCGGCTTGATGTTTTCCCACTCGTACTTCTTGAGTGCAGCGACTTCGATCTCGTTGTCGAAGTGGCCGATGTTGCAGACGATCGCCTGGTCCTTCATCTTGAGCATGTGCTCTTCGGTGATGACGTGGTAGTTGCCGGTGCAGGTGACAAAAATGTCGCCGTGTTCGGCAGCGTAGTCCATGGTCACGACGCGGTAGCCTTCCATCGCCGCCTGCAGTGCGCAGATCGGGTCGATCTCGGTCACCCAGACTTGCGCCGACAGGGCGCGCATGGCTTGGGCGGAACCCTTGCCGACGTCACCGTAACCGGCGATGACGGCGATCTTGCCGGCGACCATCACGTCGGTGGCGCGCTTGATGCCGTCGACCAGCGACTCGCGGCAGCCGTACAGGTTGTCGAACTTCGACTTGGTGACGGAATCGTTGACGTTGATCGCCGGGAAGGCCAGCTTGCCTTCCTGGTGCATCTGGTACAGGCGGTGCACGCCGGTGGTGGTTTCCTCGGTCACGCCGAGGATGCACGGCAGGCGCTTCGAATACCACTGCGGATCGCGCGCGAGGCGGCCCTTGATGGCGTTGAACAGGCAGATTTCTTCGTCCGAACCCGGATTGGCCAGCACCGAGATGTCCTTCTCGGCGCGGGTGCCCAGGTGCAGCAGCAGGGTCGCATCGCCGCCGTCGTCGAGGATCATGTTGGCGTGGTTGTCACCCGGCCACTCGAAGATGCGGTGGGTGTATTCCCAGTACTCGTCCAGGGTCTCGCCCTTGACGGCGAACACCGGGGTGCCGACCGAAGCGATGGCCGCGGCGGCGTGGTCCTGGGTCGAGTAGATGTTGCACGACGCCCAGCGCACCTGTGCGCCGAGGGCTTCCAGCGTGCGGATCAGCACGGCGGTCTGGATGGTCATGTGCAGCGAGCCGGCGATGCGCGCGCCCTTCAGGGGCTGCGCTGCGGCGTATTCTTCGCGGATTGCCATCAGGCCCGGCATCTCGGTTTCGGCGATGCGGATTTCCTTCTCGCCCCAGGCAGCCAGGGAGATGTCGGCAATGTGGAAGTCTTGGGTTTCTTTCAGTACGGCGCTCATCACGCCCTCCTTTCAATAGAAAAAAGTAACGTGAGCGCGGTTGCTTGATATCCGAGCCTGGCGAAAAGGAATCTTTTCGTCGCAACGCTCCTCGGAACGGGGTAGTTTAGCACGACTGAAGGTGCGAATGGCTTCGCAGGTGCTGGATTTGCTGCACCTGCAACATGGACGTCGGGTTTCGTAGGGTGGACACCTGTGTCCACGCGGTATAGGACGGTTGAACGTTCGGACATGACCGAAGTCGTCGGAGCATCAGCCTTCTAAGCTGAAAGTCCAACGTATCGGCTTTCGCCAACGCTAGTAATACGCAGCAGCACCATACAGCGTGGACACAGGTGTCCACCCTACGAACGGCCATCCGCCTTCAGGCTGATGGCCGCTTTTCATCCTCTTACGCCAGGCCCGCTTCGGCGCGCAGCAGCGCGGCCTTGTCGGTGCGCTCCCAGGTGAACTCCGGCTCTTCGCGGCCGAAGTGGCCGTAGGCAGCGCTCTTCTGGTAGATCGGGCGCAGCAGGTCGAGCATCTGGACGATGCCTTTCGGGCGCAGGTCGAAGTGTTCCATCACCAGCTGGGCGATCTTCTCGTCCGGGATCACGCCCGTGCCTTCGGTGTAGACGGTGATGTTGATCGGGCGCGCCACGCCGATCGCGTAGCTGACCTGCACCTGGCACTGGCGCGCCAGGCCCGCGGCGACGATGTTCTTGGCCACGTAACGCGCGGCGTAGGCGGCCGAACGGTCGACTTTCGACGGATCCTTGCCCGAGAACGCGCCGCCGCCGTGCGGGGCTGCGCCGCCGTAGGTGTCGACGATGATCTTGCGGCCGGTCAGGCCGCAGTCGCCCTGTGGACCGCCGATGACGAAGCGGCCGGTCGGGTTGACCAGGTACTTCGTGCCCTGCAGCCATTCGCGCGGCAGGATCGGCTTGATGATTTCCTCGATGACCGCTTCCTCGATCTGCGAGTGGGTGACGTCCGGATGGTGCTGGGTCGAGAGCACCACGGTGTCGACCGCGACCGGGCGGCCGTCGACGTAGCGCAGCGTGACCTGCGATTTCGCATCCGGGCGCAGCCATGGCAGGCGGCCGTCCTTGCGCAGCTGCGACTGGCGCTCGACCAGGCGGTGCGCGTAGTGGATCGCGGCCGGCATCAGCTCGGCGGTCTCGTCGCAGGCGTAGCCGAACATCAGGCCCTGGTCGCCCGCGCCCTGGTCGAGGTCGAGGCCGGCGCCTTCGTCGACGCCCTGGGCGATGTCCGGCGACTGCTTGTCGTAGCAGACCATGACGGCGCAACCCTTGTAGTCGATGCCGAAGTCGGTGTTGTCGTAGCCGATGCGCTTGATGGTATTGCGTGCGACGCCGATATAATCGACGTTCGCGTGGGTCGTGATCTCGCCGGCCAGCACCACCAGACCGGTGTTGCACAAGGTTTCAGCGGCGACGCGGGCGCGCGGATCCTGCTCGAGGATCGCGTCGAGGATCGCGTCCGAGATCTGGTCGGCAACTTTGTCGGGATGGCCTTCCGAGACGGATTCGGAAGTGAAGAGGTAGTCGTTAGACATGAAGGCTCCTGTTACTGTTCAAAAAACTGCCGCAGCAACATGTGCCTGCGACGCTTTAGCGACATTTATATTCCGCTTCGCAAGTTGTCTATTAACTCGGCGGATCCTGCGTAAAGTGGTATTTTACGCTCCTTTAAGAAATTTTTGGCAGAGCAGGCCAGCTCTTCCTGAACCCGATCAATCGCATGCTAGTTATTTTATTCAGAGTTCTCTCCGTATTTCCCCTGCGCCTGCTGCACGCCCTCGGCGGCGCGCTGGGCTGGCTGGTCTACCTGCTGTCCCCTTCCTACCGCCGGCGCCTCGACGCCAACCTGGCCCAGGCCGGCTATAGCGCCTACCGCCGCGCCGCCGTCGCCGAGGCCGGCAAGGCCATCGTCGAACTGGCCTTCGTCTGGTGCGGCAAACCAGAACGCGTGGCGCGCCACGCCACCGTCGAGAACTGGGAGATGGTGCAACGCGTCCTCGATGCGGGACGCGGCATTGTGTTCCTGACGCCACACCTGGGCTGTTTCGAGATGACCGCCCAGCAGATTGCACTGCACACGGCGCTCACCGTCATGTACCGTCCGCCGCGCAAGAGCGCGCTCAAACCGCTGGTCGAAGGCGCTCGCGCCCGCCACAATCTGCACCTGGCGCCGGCCAATCTGTCGGGCGTGCGCATCCTGGCCAAGACCCTGAAAAGCGGCCAGCCGATCGGCCTGCTGCCCGACCAGGTGCCGCAGGAAGGCGAAGGCGTCTGGGCGCCGTGGTTCGGACGCAACGCCTACACCATGACGCTGCCGGCCAAGCTGGCCCAACTTGGCAAGGCCGACATCCTGCTGGTCTATGCCGAGCGCCTGCCGCAGGGCCGCGGCTATGTCGTGCGTTTCGTGCCTTTCGAAGGCGAACTGGCGGGCAGCCCGGCCGAACAGGCTGCCAGCATCAACCGCGCGATGGAGCAATTGATTGCGCGTTGTCCGGCCCAGTATTTCTGGAGTTACAACCGCTACAAGCAACCGCAGGGCGTGGACGCGCCGCAAACCGAGGCCGTCGCATGAGGATCGCCATTGCATTCATGTGGCTGCTGCACTGGCTGCCACTGCCCGTGCTCGGGCGTTTCGGCGAAGCCGTCGGCAGCCTGATGTTCCTGATCCTCGGCAAGCGCCGCAAGATCGCCCTCACCAACCTGCGCCTGTGCATGCCGGAACTGTCGGAAAAGGAAAGGCGCGACATCGCCTACCGTCATTTCCAGGGCTATTCGCGCAGCATCTTCGAGCGTTCCATCCTGTGGTGGGCGCCGGAAGAACGGGTGCGCAGCCTGATCCAGGTCGAGCCGGCGGTGCCGCAAGCCGAGATGGAATCCGGCCCCACCATCCTGCTGTGTCCGCACTTCGTGTGCCTGGACGTGGCCGGTGTCGCTTCGCGCGTGATTCCGGTGTGCAGCATGTACGTGCCGCAAAAGAACGAAGCCTTCGACAAGCTGCTGCGCCACGGCCGCGAGCGATATGGCCCGGTGCGCCTGGTCACGCGCAAGGAAGGCATCAAGCCCATCCTGCGCGCCCTGCGTGACGGCCTGCCCTATTTCATGTTGCCGGACATGGACTTCGGCGAGAAGGATGCCGAATTCGTGCCCTTCTTCGGTGTGCCGGCGGCGACGTTGACGGCCCTGGGCCGCATCGCCGCGACGACCGGTGCGAAAGTCATCCCGGTGGTGGCCACCTTCCTGCCGAACTACCAGGGCTGGCGCGTGCGCTTCTACCCCGCCTGGGAAAATTATCCGGGTACCGACATGGTCGAGGCCACGCGCCGCATGAACGCCTTCATCGAGGAGCGCGTGCGCGAGGCGCCGGCCGAATACTTCTGGACGCATAAACGCTTCAAGACCCGTCCCCCGGGCGAGCCTTCCCTGTACGACTGATTTATAAAATGAAACTCAAGTTCACCAAGATGCACGGCGCGGGCAACGACTTCGTCGTGATCGACGCCATCAACCAGCAGATCGACTTCAATACGCAGCAGTGGCGCCACCTGGGCGACCGCCGCTTCGGCGTCGGCGCCGACCAGATCCTGGTCGTCGAGCGCCCGACCGAACCCGGTTGCGACTTCCGCTACCGCATCTTCAATAGCGACGGCGGCGAGGTCGAGCAGTGCGGCAACGGTTCGCGCGCTTTCGTCCGTTTCGTCAGCGAGAAAGGTTTGACCGATCAACGCAGCATCCGCGTCCAGACCATGGCCGGCATCATCGAGCCGCGCCTGGAGGAAGATGGCAGCGTGACGGTCGACATGGGGGCGCCGGTGCTCGAGCCGGCCGCCGTGTCCTTCGACAGCGCGGGCCTGCCTGGCCAGCCCGAGGGACGCGACACGCTGTGGCCGCTGTCGCTGAACCTGGCAGGCGCCGAACACACTGTATTGGTGTCGGTGGTTTCGATGGGCAACCCGCATGCGGTGCAGACGGTCGAGGATGTCGACAAGGCGCCGGTGGCCGAACTCGGTCCGCAAGTCGAACACCATCCGCGTTTCCCGAAGCGGGTGAATGCCGGCTTTATGCAGGTGGTGAATCGCCAGCACGTAAAGCTGCGCGTGTACGAACGCGGCGCCGGCGAAACCCTGGCTTGCGGCACCGGCGCCTGCGCCGCGGTCGTGGCCGGCATCCGGCGCGGCCTGCTCGACTCGCCGGTGCGGGTCTCGGCGCGCGGCGGAGAATTGTCGATTGCCTGGGCTGGCGAAGGCGAACCGGTCTACCTGAGCGGCCCGGCCGTCACCGTGTTCGAAGGCGAGATCGAGCTGTAATGCGGTGAACCTGCGCCGCCAGGCTACGGCCCGCGTCCCTCAGGCTGCCAGGCCGTAGGAGGCGCGGCCGCGCGGCGGCGACGGCGGCCCAGCCGGCTTGATGGGCTGGGCGATATCGGCCACCACCGTGCGCAGGCGGTACAGACGCTGGCGGTAATTTCCTTCCGGTCCACCCGGGCCGCAATCCACGTTCTCGAACAATTGCACGATGCGGTCGAGCGCCTGGCGCTCGTGCGCGGTCTCGATCATGACCAGGCGCCGCTTGCTGCGCCCATAGCTGGCGCGAATGTCGATCACCAGGCAGTGGCCCTGGTCGGCCGCGTGCACGTCGAGCAGCAGGGCCTCCGCGCGGCTGAGCCCGAACAGGGCCGCCAGCTCGAGCCTGGCCGCCAGCAGCGGATGGGCCGACAGGTCGATGCCGCAACCCAGCAGCGCCCCGGTTTCGGTGTGCAGCGCGTCAAGCAGGCGCGGCGCAATTTTGTGCAGCGCCGCAGCGGCGTCGGGGCAGCCGCCTGCCGCCGCCTGTTGCAGCCAGTACACCGCGCGTACGTCGTTGTTTTCGTTCTCGCGGCGGGCGCGCCAGGCATTGTTGCCGCATTCGAGCTGCGCCACCCGGTAACCCATGTCCGCCGCCCGTTCGAGGTAGCGCTGGGCATCGGCCACGTTACGCTGGGAGAACTCGGGCTTCACATAGATGCGCGACAGCGCGTACCAGGCCTCGGCCAGGCCCTGCTCGCCGGCCAGCAGCAGCCAGCGGATCGCCTTCTTGAAATTCGCCGCGCCGGCGCCGCCCGCAACCCGGGTGCCGTCGACCTGCATGCGCGCATACCACAGGCCCATGGCAAGCTGGGCATGGCGGTCGTTCTCGGCCGCAGCCAGTTCCCAGAAAGTGTGCAGTTCGACAGGATCGACATCGGCGGCGCCGCGTTCGAGCAGGCGCGCAACCCGCGACAGCAAACCGACTTCGCCCGGCGTCAGACGCTGGGTGTGCTTGGCGGCGGCGTCCTCGGCGAGCGCCCGCGCGAGCGGCAGCGCGCGCTCGAGGTAGTCGTCCCACTGGCCGCCTTCCCAGCTCTGTTCGAGCAGGGCAAACTGCGCTTCGGGCAGGCCGTTGTCGGCGGCGCGGCGCAGCCAGGGCTGGCCTGGGGTCGTCGTGGCGCCCTCGGCGCCGTGGATAGCCGGGCGCGGCGCGGCGCGGCTCGCGGCGGCGGCGCCTGCCGGGCTGGACGCGGATGCGGCCGCTTCAGGCTGGCGCGCGAGCAGCCACTGGGCCTCGGCAAAGCCGGCCCGGGCCGCGTCTTCGAGGGCGCGCAGCGCTTTCGCACGCAGGGCCGGCGCCGGCGCCGCGCCCGCGTCCGCAAGCAGCAGCTGGGCCAGCACCAGTCCGGCACGCGTGTTGCCGGCATCGTAGGCACGTTCGTACCAGGGCGCCAGCGGCCCCGGATGCTGGCGCGCCAGCTCGAGCGGCACGTGATTGCCGATCAGCTGGCAGGATTCCAGGCACCCCTGGTGCGCGGCGCGGTCGAGCCAGTGCAGCGCGGTCGGCAGGCTCTGCGGCAGGCCGGCACTGCCGAACAGGTAGCGCTTGCCCAGGGCGAGCTGGGCGTCGGCGCGGCCGGCACGGGCGCCGCGGATGATCGCCAGTTCTTCACGATTAGCCATCGGTCGAATCTTTTACTAGTGGGGGTGGGCAGCGTGGCGCGATGGAATCGGCAGGAGGATGGCAGCACGTTGCCGCGGCCAAAGTTGCCAATATACAAGAACTGCGAAGATCACGCCCACACCGCTGCGGTTCGGGGAAAGTCTAAGCCAGCCCCGCAGGGCTCACGTGCCGAACAGCCTGATGATTGACATCGAACAAGGGCACCGAAACGGAACGGAACTCAGCCACATTGCAGTGCAACAAGCACACCGTTGGTGCGAAAAGGCGGTCTCGACGTTTCGAAAATACAACAGCACGATTGCTTAAATTGGCTTTCCACCAAGTCGAGCACGCATAATTAACCAATCCGGCAATCTTGACGCATTAAGCAATTAAGGTTCACTCGTCCGAGTGTTCAGCAAACCAATAAAGTCTCAATGCTCTCTGGATCCCGATTCACCTCATAAGAAGGATACGAATAAATGAAAAAGTCACTGATGGCAGTCGCTCTTGTTGGCGCTTTCGCCGGCGTTGCCCACGCACAAACCTCCGTTCAGATCTACGGCACCCTCGACGCCGGTCTGGTCAAGCAAAGCGGTAACACCCTGAGCATCGGCAAGCGCGCCGCCAACACCCTGGGCTTCAAGGGCACCGAAGACCTGGGCAACGGCCTGAAAGCCCTGTTCCAACTGGAAATCCGCTACGAGCCGGACACCGGCACCGTCGAAAACGGCTCGCGTCCGCTGTTCCAGGGCCAGAGCCGCGTCGGCCTGCAGGGTGACTTCGGTATGGTCCGCATCGGTCGCGGCCTGACCCCGTACCAGGAAACCATCGGCGCCTTCGAGCCGTTCCACGCACTGCCGTTCGCTGGCGGCTTCTACACCGACCTGGCAGTGGCTGGCTACAACTCGGCACCGCTGGAGCCGGCACGTTCGTCGAACAACCGCTGGTCGAACGCCTTCTGGTACAACTCGCCGGTCACCGGTGGTTTCCAGGTGAACGCCGCTATCGCCACCAAGGAAGGTGCAGGCGCCAACGGCCAGGCTGTCGGCCAGTACGCGGCCGGTGCCGAAGCTTCGGCCAACCCGTTCTCGATCTCGGCAACCTACAACAACGGCCCTGCGGCCCTGATGGCTGGTTACGAGCGTAACGCTGTCGAAACCAAGGTCTGGTCGCTCGCCGGTTCGTTCATGGCAACCCCGGAACTGAAGCTGACGGCCCTGTTCACCCGTCAAGACCAGGACAACACCGCCGCCGCCCTGCTGCTGCCGGGCGCGAAGACCAACGCATGGGTGCTGGGTGCCAACTACACCATGGGCCCGGGCAAGTTCCTGGTCGGCTACGGCCAGAAGGATCCGGACAACTGGGTCAAGACCAAGCAGCTGTCGCTGGGCTACGAGTACAGCCTGTCGAAGCGCACCTACCTGTACGTCGACGCATCGCGCAAGAAGGGTCCGCAGAACCTGAACACCCTGCGCAACGAGCGTTCGGTCAACTACTACGACCTGGGCATCAACCACTCGTTCTAAGTTGACGCGGGCCTTGGCCCGTCAGCAAGCCAGAAGGCGGGCACCGGCAACGGTGTCCGCCTTTTACTTTCTATCGTTGTATTTACTCAACATTGTTAACGGTTCAATTGTTCACCGTATATACAGCGTGTTGCAGCAATGGCATATTCGCAGAGCGAAACGCATGCGCTTTCGAACCTAAACAATAGTGGAGATACAATGAACAAATGTTTGATCGCCGGCGTGCTCGGCGCCTGCTTCGCCGCCCCGGCCCTGGCCGAATCCAGTGTCCAGATCTACGGCATCGCCGATGCCGGCATCATGTGGCAAAAAGGCGGCCCGACCCGCATCATCAGCGGCGGCGCCGACGGTTCACGCATCGGCTTCAAGGGCACCGAAGACATCGGTAACGGCTACAAGGCGATCTTCAACCTGGAAGCGCGCGTCGAGCTCGACACCGGCACCCAGCAGCCGACCCTGATCAACGACAATCCCGGACTCTACCTGACGCGCGGCATGGAAGCGATTCCGGCGCCGATCGTGGCGCGCCTGCGCAGCCTGATCCAGCCGCCGGGCGCCCCGGCCGTCAACCAGGAACGCGCCCTGTTCGACCGTACCTCGATGGTCGGCCTGGTGACCCCGGTCGGCGCCATCCTGCTGGGCCGCATGTACACCCCGGGCTACGAGGTGTTCAATGCGGCCGACGTGTTCGAATCGGGTACTGCCGGCACCTGGGGCGGCATCACCGGCGGCACCGCCGGCTTCACCGCGCTGGGCGCGGACATCCGCTCGCAAAAGTCGATCCAGTACCGCATCGCCCTGCCCTCGGGCTGGGGCGGCTCGCTGATGTACGGCTCGCGCGGTTCGGGCTACCTCGGCCGCTACAACAAGTTCCGTGCCGGCGCCGTGACCTACAAGGCGAACGGCTTCGACGTCGGTATCGGCTACAACCACGGCTATAACCAGGAAGGCCGTCCGAGCCTGCGCACCATCACCCTCGGTGGCTCCTACGCGATCGACGACTTCAAGTTCTTCGCCGGTTACCACGCGCAACGCAACAAGAACTCGGCCCTGCTGCGCGACTACATCGGCGGCTGGGACGGCGCCGTGCCGGCCGCCCTGACCGGCCTGGGCGTACCTGCCGCACAGCAGGCGGCGCTGCGCACCGTGTTCGTCAACGCCATCACCGCCAACACCGAGCAGGACGCGCGCAGCTACCAGATCGGCCTGCACTACAAGATCGGCAGCGGCCGCATCATGGCCTCCTACGCGCACCAGGACGACCGCATCGCCAGCTCGGACAGCGATGCCGACCTGTTCGCGATCGGCTACAACTACTTCCTGTCCAAGCGCACCGACCTGTACACCGTCGCCGGCTTCATCAAGAACCAGAACGACGGCCAGTACGCGCCGGGCACCGCCGGTTCGCCGGGCGGCTTCACCCGCGCGCCGGGCGAAGACGGCCGCGCCTTCCAGATCGGCGTGCGTCACCGTTTCTGAAGCAAGAGGAGAGGCTGGCTGGCCGGATGCGCGCGTCCGACTGGCCAGAGCTTCCCGGCAAGGGCGCCTGCGGGCGCCCTTTTTTCTGTCCGCCCACTTCCCCTGCTCGGGTAAAATTGCGCACACCACATTTCTGCAAGCTCAGCCAATGACCGTCACCCTGGACTCCGCCGCTGTCGCCCAATACCTGGCCGACCACCCGCGCTTTTTCGAAGAACACGCTGGCCTGCTGGGCGAAGTCAAGCTGTCCAGCCCACTGACCGGCAAAGCGGTCTCGCTCCAGGAACGGCAAATGGAAGTGATGCGCGCCAAATACAAGGCGCTCGAGCTGCGCATGGCCGAGCTGCTGCGTACCGCCAGCGAGAACACGACGATTCTGAACAATTTCCACGCCTGGCATCTGGCGCTGCTGCGTTCGCAAGGCGGCGCGGCGATGGCGCGCGACCTGGTCGACGGCCTGGTGCAACACTTCGGCGTGCCGCAGGCCACGCTGCGCCTGTGGAACGTGGCGCCGGAATATGCCGACAGCTGGTTCGCCGCCGGCGTCGCCGAGGATGCACGGCTGTTCGCTGCCAGCCTGCGCGCGCCCTACTGCGGTCCGAACAAGGAGTTCGAGGCCGTGCGCTGGCTCGACAATGCCGACGCCGTGCGTTCGATCGTGCTGCTGCCGCTGGTTGCCGAGGGCAGGACCTTCGGCCTGCTGGTGCTGGGCTCGCCGGACAATGAGCGCTTCAGCCCGGCGATGGCGACCGATTTCCTGGTCCAGCTGGGCCAGTCCGCCAGCACCGCGCTGGCGCCGCTGCGGGCCTGAACATGAACACGGCGCAGGACTGGGCCAGCCGCTACCTGGGCGAGCTCGTTACCCAGCGCCAGTTGTCGCCGCACACGGTCGCGGCCTACAGGCGCGACCTCGCCGAGCTGGCCGAACTGGCCGGCCACGGCGACTGGGCGCGCCTGTCGCACGCCGACATGCGCCGCTTCGCCGCGCGCCTGCACGCGGCCGGACAGAATCCCCGCTCGATCGCACGCAAACTCTCGGGCTGGCGCGGCTTCTACCAGTGGCTGTCTCTGCAAATGTCCCTGCCGGCCAATCCGGTCGACGGTGTCCGCGCGCCGCGCCGCGCCAAGAGTCTACCCAAGGCGCTGGCCGTCGACGACGCCGTCCAGCTGCTGGAAGCGAACCGCCACGGCCATCCGGAGCCGGCCGAACTGTGCAACCGCGCGATGTTCGAACTGCTGTATTCGAGCGGGCTGCGGGTGTCGGAGCTGGCCGGTCTCGACCTGGCCTATACCGACGGCAAGAACGGCAACTCGCTCGGCTGGCTCGACCTGGAGGCGGGCGAAGTCGTGGTCACCGGCAAGGGCGGCAAGAGGCGCCGCGTGCCGGTCGGCGGCCCGGCGCGCGAGGCCCTGGCGGCCTGGCTCGCGGTGCGTCCGCCGGCCGCCGACGGCAGCCCGGCCCTGTTCCTGTCCAGCCGCGGCGCCCGCATCACCCCGCGCGTGGTCCAGCAGCGCCTCAAGCAGCATGCGATCAAGGCCGGCGCCCCGGTGCACGTGCACCCGCACGTGCTGCGCCATTCGTTTGCCTCGCACCTGCTGCAATCCTCGGGCGACCTGCGCGCCGTGCAGGAACTGCTCGGCCACGCCAGCATCACCTCGACCCAGGTCTACACTGCGCTCGACTTCCAGCACCTGGCCGCGGTGTACGACAAGGCCCATCCGCGGGCGAAAGCGAAGTAGGCGCCTTCGGGTTCCGGAGAACGACTTCTTCCCGCCGGGAAGGCTCTTGAGCAAGGCTTCGCCTGAGCTGGCGCAAAGGCGCGTACGGTTGATGGTGGCAGATTGCAAATTACGGCATAATCTTTCGATTCCCCGGGCCCGATCCGGGCAGACCAGAACCAGCAAAGACCATGTCACTGATCCCCACCACCATCCTGACCGGCTTCCTCGGCGCCGGCAAGACCACCCTCCTCAACCGCATCCTGCGCGAGGAGCACGGCCTGCGCATTGCCGTTATCGAGAACGAATTTGGCCAGGAAAATATCGACAACGAAATCCTGGTGCAGGACAGCGGCGAACAGATCGTCGAAATGAACAACGGCTGCATCTGCTGCACCGTGCGCGGCGACCTGATCGTTGCCCTGACCAACCTGGCGCAAAAGCGCGAGGCCGGCGAGATCGCTTTCGATCGCGTCGTCATCGAAACCACGGGCCTTGCCAATCCGGGCCCGGTGGCGCAGACCTTCTTCGTGGACGAGGAAGTAGGCATTCACTACCTGCTCGACGCCGTGGTGACCGTGGTTGACGCCCGCCACGCGATGGACCAGCTGGACCGCCACGAGGAAGCCCAGCGCCAGGTCGGCTTTGCCGACAAGATCCTGCTCTCGAAGACGGATCTGGTCGACGCCGCCGCCGTCGAGACCCTGAAAGCGCGCCTGGCGCGCATCAACCCGCGCGCACCCATCTCGACCTCGGACTTCGGCCGCGCGCCCTTGACCGACGTGCTCGACCTGCGCGGCTTCAACCTGAACGACAAGCTCGAGCTCGACCCCGACTTCCTGCGCACCGACGAGCACGAACACCACGATCACGACCACGATCACGCGCATTGCGGTCACGACCATGCGCACGGCGAAGCCTGCACCCACGACCACCACCATGCACACCACAGCGACGACATCGCCGCCTTCGTGTTCAAGAGCGAGCGCGCATTCGACCCGGAGCGCCTTGACCAGTTCCTCGGCAGCCTGGTGCAGGTGTTCGGTCCGAACATGCTGCGCTACAAGGGTGTGCTGTCCATGCAAGGCGCCGACCGGAAAGTCGTATTCCAAGGCGTGCATCAAATCATGGGCAGCGACCTGGGCGCAAAGTGGGAAGACGGCGAGACGCGCGGCAGCAAAATGGTGTTTATTGGTAAAAATTTACCAAAAGACGTATTTATCCGCGGATTGGAACAGTGTTTGGTATAAACTATCCCGGTTTTGCGGTACCCGTCGCGCCCTTCCCTGCGGCGTGACAGGCACCTGAGTAAGCGCTGCCGGCCCGCCCGGCGGCAGCGAAGACGGCAGCGGCAATGGCCGTCATGGCAGCGAAGCGAAGCGCACACCCTGGTGCATCCGGGGTTGCTGCTGAGCCAGCTGATAAAATGAAAACCTCTGTCGTATCGAAGGTAAGTGAAGTCATGACTAAAACAACGAAACCGAATACCGCCGCGCAGGCCGAAGACCGACTCTTGACGGAAGAAGAAATTCGGGCGATGGGCGACGAGGACTACATGAACCCGGCCCAGCTCGCGTTCTTCAAGGACCGCCTGCAACAGCTCGAAAAAGAGCTGCTGAAAAACGCCGGTGAGACCACAGAGCACCTGCGCGAGACCGTCCTGGTTCCGGACCCGGCCGACCGTGCAACCATCGAGGAAGAGCACGCGCTCGAACTGCGTACCCGCGACCGCGAACGCAAGCTGCTCAAGAAGGTCCAGCAATCGCTGGCCGCCATCGAAGCCGGAGAATACGGCTGGTGCGAGGAAACCGGCGAGCCGATCGGCATCCCGCGCCTGATCGCCCGCCCGACCGCGACCCTGTCGCTGGAAGCCCAGCAGCGCCGCGAACTGAAGCAGAAACTCTACGGCGACTGATCCCCAGCCTGCCCCTAACGAAAAAAGCATGCATTCCCGCATGCTTTTTTCTTTTTTACACGTCCAGCCCATTCTGGCGTACCGTCAAAATCTTTCCCATCAGATACACTAGCGCTCGCCCGCGATGTGTTTGCGCATGCGCATGTGCGCGCAGGGTGCGGAGCGGGCGTCCGTGCTACCGTCATGGATGAGCGCCGCCAGGCGTAGCGGCGCAGCTGGCAATAACAGTGGACAAACGACAGACGGAAACGACGTGGGCTTATTTTCTTTCTTGAAGAAAAAGAATGAAGTGCCACCCGAGGCGCCGGCGACGCGCTTGCGCGCGGGCGAACCGTCACGCCTGGCAAGCGAAGCCGAACGCGAGCGCCAGCGCGACATTGCGCGCGCCACCGCCGCCAAGATCGATGCCATCGAACTGGCCATGACCACCGACCTGTTCGAGGACCCGGAAAGCGGCTGGGGCAGCGGCCACCGTCCCCCGGCCGCGGCCGCCATGCCGCTGGCGTCCGGCGGCGACACCGAACTCGGCCCGCTCATCGGCCCGCTCACCGACCAGCCCGACGCGGCCGCTGCGCCGGCCAGCTCCCCGGTGGTCGAGGAAAGCGCGATCCTGTACGCCAATGGCCAGGCCGACCTGGCCGAGCAGATGCTGCGCGATTCGCTGGGCGAGCTCGGCCGCACCGAACGCCTGCCCTGGTGGATGCTGTTTGACCTCTACCAGGCGCAGGGCCGCGAAGGGGACTTCGAGAGCATCGCGATCGACTACGCCAGCCATTTCGAAGCTTCCCCACCCGCCTACACCGAACGCCTGCCGCGCGCCGCGCCGCAACCGGCTTTTAGCGGCGTGGCGCCGGCCGTGCGCATCGGCGCCATGCTCGACGCGGGCGTCACCGCCCAGCTGCAGGCCCTGCGCGCACCGGCGAGCGCCGGCAAGCCGGTACGCCTGGACTTCGGCGCGGTGGGCAGCGCCAGCATCGAAGGCTGCGCCTCCCTGCTGGCCGGCCTGCAGGCCTTGCGCGCCGACAAGCGCGAAGTCGACCTGGCCGGCGCCGACGCCTTGCTGGCGGTATTGCGCCCCATGCTCGCGATCGGCGACCGCGGCAGCGGCGAAGCACCCTGGCTGCTCCTGCTCGAACTGTTGCAACTGCTCGACCGCGAGAAGGATTTCGAGGAAACCGCGATGGACTACTGCGTCACCTTCGAGGTGTCGCCACCCTCGTTCGAGGCGCCGCTGCGCAGCGTTCCCGCCGCAACAGCCGCCATCGCCCCCCCCTCCCCGCCGGGGGCCGCCGGCCAGCGTTTTCTGTTGCCGCCGGTGGTGGACGGCGACATCGCCCCGCTGCTGGCCGCGATCGAAGCCTATGCCACCGCCACCCAGGTAGGGGGCACGCCGTCCGATACTGGAACGGCCGGAGCCGCTGCGCCGGGCATCGTGCTCGACTGCTCGCGCCTGGCGCGCATCGGCTTCGCTGCTGCCAACGCCCTGCACGGGCGCCTGCGCGCGCTGGCCGCGGGCGGGCGCCAGGTCGAACTGCGCGAACTGAACCACATGGTTGCAGCCCTGCTGCGTTTGCTGAACTACGGCGACTGCGCACGCCTGTACGCACATAAATACTGAACTGTTTAGTCAGAACGTCCAGGAACACGCAGGACAAGGGATACGGCCACCCGGCGCGTCGCCGACGACAGTACACATGCACGGCGAGACGACGCAACGCCGCCATGGGTATCGTCAGGCGCTCTGCATTTCCTGCTGAGCTTTCGCGTCGCCTTGTCTTGCAATTCTGTGCAACAGCCCCACTTGCGGAGGGCTAGTTAACCATGAGGCAGATATGGAACAATTTCACGGCACCACCATTGTGAGTGTGCGTCGCGGCTCGCAAGTCGCATTGGGCGGCGATGGCCAGGTCACCCTGGGGAACGTCGTCATGAAGGGCTCGGCCCGCAAGGTGCGCAAGCTTTACCAGGGCAAGGTCCTGTGCGGCTTCGCCGGCGCCACCGCCGACGCCTTCACCCTGCTCGACCGCTTCGAAGCGAAACTGGAAAAGCACCAGGGCAATTTGCTGCGTTCCTCGGTCGAATTGGCCAAGGACTGGCGCACCGACCGCATGCTGCGCAAGCTCGAAGCAATGCTGCTGGTGGCCGACAGGGAAACGACCCTCATCATCACCGGCAATGGCGACGTGCTCGAACCGGAAGACGGCATCGGCGCGATCGGTTCGGGCGGCATCTACGCCCAGTCCGCCGCCAAGGCGCTGCAGGAAAACACCGAGCTGCCGCCCGCCGAGGTCGTCAAGAAAGCGCTGACGATTGCCGGCGAGCTGTGCATCTACACCAATTTGTCCCACATCATCGAAACGCTGGACTGATCCGGCGCGCACACCATGAACATGACACCCCTTGAAATCGTCTCGGAACTGGACAAGCACGTCGTCGGCCAGGGCAAGGCCAAGCGCGCCGTCGCCATCGCCCTGCGTAACCGCTGGCGCCGCCAGCAGGTGGCCGAGCCGCTGCGCCACGAGATCACCCCGAAGAACATCCTGATGATCGGCCCGACCGGCGTCGGCAAGACCGAGATCGCGCGCCGCCTGGCGAAACTGGCCGACGCGCCCTTCATCAAGATCGAGGCGACCAAGTTCACCGAGGTCGGCTATGTCGGCCGCGACGTCGACACCATCATCCGCGATTTGATCGACATCGGCGTCAAACAGACGAGAGCCAGCGAAATGAAGAAGGTGCGCCAGCGCGCCGAGGACGCGGCCGAAGACCGCATCATCGACATCCTGGTGCCGCCGGCACGCGACTTCGGCTTCAACGTCAGCGCATCGGCCGAAGCCAAGGAAGGCGACAGCACGCGCCAGACCTTCCGCAAGCGCCTGCGCGAAGGCTCGCTCGACGAGCGCGAGATCGAGATCGAAGTGGCCGACGCCCCGCCACAGATGGAAATCATGGCGCCGCCGGGCATGGAAGAAATGACCGAACAGATCAAGTCGATGTTCGCCGGCGTCGGCGGCGCGCGCAAGAAGCCGCGCAAGATGAAGATCAAGGACGCGATGAAGGTGCTGGCCGAGGAAGAAGCGGCGCGCCTGATCAACGAAGACGAGATGAAGCAGAAGGCGATCCACAACGTCGAGAACAACGGCATCGTGTTCCTCGACGAGATCGACAAGATCGCGACCCGCTCCGAACACGGCGGCGCCGACGTCTCGCGCGCCGGCGTGCAACGCGACCTGCTGCCGCTGGTGGAGGGCACGACAGTGAACACGAAATACGGCATGATCCGTACCGACCACATCCTGTTCATCGCCTCGGGCGCCTTCCACCTGTCGAAGCCTTCGGACCTGATCCCCGAGCTGCAGGGCCGCTTCCCGATCCGCGTCGAACTGGAATCGCTGTCGATCGACGACTTCAAGCGGATCCTGACCAGCACCGACGCCTGTCTGACCACCCAGTACGAAGCGCTGCTGGCGACCGAAGGCATCAAGGTCGATTTCCTTGATGACGGCATCCACCGCCTGGCCGAGATCGCCTTCTCCGTCAACGAGCGCACCGAGAACATCGGCGCGCGCCGCCTGTACACGGTGATGGAAAAGCTGCTCGAGGAAGTTTCGTTCGACGCCAGCGACAGGCAGGACAAGCTGGTGACGATCGACGCGGCCTACGTCAACGCGCGCCTGGACGTATTGTCGGCCAACGAAGACCTGTCGCGCTACGTCCTGTAAGGAGTAAGGAGAAAAACGATGGCGAACAAGGCACTCGCAACCCGGCAGAAAATGCGCCTGCGCGTCGAGCCTTCGCAAAACTTCGGCAAGCCGCGCAACCCGTTCGCGGCATTGGCCAAGGCCCGCTCGGCCGGGCCGCACGCCAAGCCGCTGTCGAGCGAGCGCCAGGCCGCCAAGCGTTTGCTCAAGAAGGCCAAGCTGACGGCCGACGAGGACGAGTGAAGCAAGGGAGCTGCGGCTCCCTTTTTCATGTTTCGGCCGCCCCCGAACTTTCTTTGCCTAGCGTCGGGTGCGCATCGACACGAAAGACCGCGTGGGCACAAGTGCCCACCCTGCGAAAACCGATTCACGTAGGGTGGGCTCTCGAGCCCACGCGGTTTCATCGCTTGAGCAGCGGCGCACCGGGCCTTTGATCCCCAAGGCTTCTTCGCCGACGTTCCCCGTCTTGCCCCCTCCCCCGTTCACCTGTACATTGTGCGGCGCCAACCGCCACTGACAGGAGCCCCATGAGCTCACCCGAGCTGATCGTCGACGTGCTGCGCGCCGAGCTGCGCGCGGCGAATCTCACCTATAAAACCCTGGCCGAGCGCATCGACATGAGCGAGTCGAGCGTCAAGCGCCTGTTCGGCCAGAAGGACATGCCGCTATCGCGCCTGGCGCAGATCTGCCAGGCGGCCGGGATCGCCTTCGAGGACGTGCTGCGGCGCGCGGCGGACGCCCGGCCCCAGGCCGACGCCCTTACCCTGACGCAGGAAACCGCACTGGTCGCCAAGCCGCGCCTGTTGCTGGTGGCGATCTCCTGCCTGGGGCACTGGAGCCTGGAGCAGATCGTCGAGAACTACCGCCTCACGACGGCCGAATGCATCGGCTACCTGGCCGAGCTCGACCGGCTGGGGCTGATCGAATTGCGGCCGCTGAACCGCTACGGCCTGCGGGTGTCGCATGCCTTCCACTGGCTGCCGGACGGCCCGGTGCAGCGTTTCTTTCGCGAGCACATGGTGCCGGATTATTTTTCAGGCCGCTTCGACGGGCCGGGCGAAACCCTGATGTGCCTGCCGGCCCGCCTGTCCGCGGCCAGCGCCGCGGAAATGGCGCAGAAGATCGCCCAGCTTGCGGCCGATCTGGCGCGCCTCCACAAGCACGACCGCCGCCTGCCGCCCGAAGAGCGCGACGGGATGAGCCTGGTGGTGGGGTTCCGGTCCTGGGAGTTCGCGGCGTTCACCGCGCTGCGGCGGTAAAAAAATAGCGCCATGCAAAGGCATGACGCGACGTGTGCGGTGTGAAGTGTACGGTGTTTATTGCGTCGCCGGCTGGCCGGCGGCCGGGCCACCCATCACGCGGGTCGGCGGCGGCATCTGCGGCTGGGCCGGCGGGGGCGGGGCCTGATTGCCCTGTGGCGTGCCCTGCACGGCGCCGTTATAGTTGGCGGCGGCCGGCGACGGCGGGGTTTCCTGGGGCGGCTCCTCGTTCGGGCCGACCACGGGATCGACTTCGCCCGGCGGCGGCGGCGGGCGCACGGCGCCTGGGGCGGTTTGCGGCTCTGTGGCCGGCATCTCGGCCACCGGAGCGGCCTGCATCGGCGGCGGCGCCGGCGGCATGGCGGCGCCGGACAGCGGCACGGCTGGCTTGGTGTCGGCGGCCAGCTCGATGCGCTTCATGACGCCGCCATCGGACAGCATCACATAACGCGGATGCACTTCGCTGATCGTCACGCCGGGGGAGAGTTCCTTGCCTACTTTCAGGGCCTTGGGCGGCTGGCCATCGGCGACGAGGATGGCCACGCTGTCGCGGCCGGCCGCGACGATGCCGGTCAACTGGTAGTTGGTGACGACGGCGGTGGCGGCCTGGCCGCCGAACAGGGTCGCGGCGGCCTCGGCTGTCGGCTCGGGAATGCCGGCCGGCGGCGCAGCGGCAATCGGGCGCTGCTGCGGCTTGTACAGCTGCATGCCCCAGTAGGTGACGGATACCGCCAGGAAGACCAGGGCAAGCAGGGTGAGAAGAAGAGGCAAACGCTTCATGATGTCCTTGTTAGCGCACCAGCTGGTTGATTTCAATGATCGGCATCAGGACGGCCAGCACGATCAGCAGCACGACCAGGCCCATGGCCAGGATCAGCACCGGCTCGAGCAGGCCGGCAATGGTCAGGGTGCGGCGCTCGAGGTCGGCCTGCTGCGAGTTGGCGGCGCGCTCCAGCATTGCTGGCAGTTCGCCGGTGATCTCGCCGGCGCGGATCATGTGTACCAGCATCGGTGGGAAATGCTTTTGCGCCGACAAGGCCCGCGCCAGGCTGACGCCTTCGCGCACGCTGCCCGTCGCCTGTTCGACCAGCTCGCGCATCGCAACGTTCGATAAAGTTTCGCGGCTGGTGTCGAGCGCGCGCAGGATCGGCACGCCGGAACCGGTCGTGATCGCCAGCGTGCTGGCAAAGCGCGCCGTGTTCAGGCTGCGCTCGAACTTGCCGTAAATGGGCGCGGTCAGCAGCCAGGTGTGCCAGCGCCGTTTCAGCACGGGATTCTGCAGCGCGCGGCGCCAGGCGAACCAGGCCGCCACCAGCACGATCGCCACGAGAATACCCCAGGCGCGCGTGAAATCCGACACTGCCAGCATCACCACGGTGAGGAAAGGCAATTGCTGCTTGGTGTTGGCGAACACCGAGACGATCTGCGGCACCACGTAGGTGAGCAGGAAGATCACAATGGCGAACGCGACCACGGTGACGATCGCCGGATAGGTGAAGGCCAGGCGCACCTTTTGCACCAGCGCATTGCGGCGCTCGATGTAGTCGGCCAGGCGCGACAGCACGCGCGAGAGCTGGCCGATCTGTTCGCCCGAGGCCACCAGCGCCCGATAAATCTCGGCGAAATCGCGCGGGTGGCGCGACAGTGCTTCCGAGAATGGCATGCCGCCCATCACCTCGGAACGGATCGAGGCGATCAGGTCGCGCAGATACGGTTTTTCCGCCTGTTCCAGCAGCGCCGTAAACGCCTGCTCCAGCGGCAGGCCGGCTTCCAGCAGGCTGGCCAGCTGGCGCGTGAACAGCGCCAGCTCGACCTGGGACAGGCGCTCGCCGATGCCGCGCGCACGGGTCGCGCCGGAAGCGTCGACCTGGGCCGCGATGGCCTCGACGTTGAGCGGGGTCAGCCCCTGGACGCGCAGGTCGGCACGCGCGGCGCGCGGACTGTCGGCATTGACCACGCCCTTGCGCGTGGCGCCGCCCGCATCGACGGCCTCGTAACGGAATGCCGGCATGGTTTAGTCCTTGGTCACACGCAGCAGTTCGGCCTGCGTGGTGACACCCTCGCGCAGCCAGCGCTCGCCGTCTTCGCGCATCGTCTTCATGCCGCTCTTCTGCGCCGTGTCGCGGATCTCGGCTTCCGAGGCCTGGTTGTGGATCTGGGCGCGGATACGCTCGTCCGTTTCCAGCAGCTCGTAGACGCCGACCCGGCCGTGATAGCCAGTGTGGCCGCAGCGTTCGCAGCCGACCGCGTGCCATTGCACGCCATCGCTCTTCTTGCAGTGCGGACAGAGTTTACGGACCAGGCGCTGCGCCATCACGCCCAGCAGCGACGAGGACAGCAGGAACGGTTCGATGCCCATGTCGAGCAGGCGGGTCACGGCCGAGGCCGCGTCATTGGTGTGCAGGGTCGCCAGCACCAGGTGGCCGGTGAGCGAAGCCTGCACGGCGATCTGCGCCGTTTCCAGGTCACGGATCTCGCCGATCATGATCACGTCCGGGTCCTGGCGCAGGATCGCGCGCAGGGCCTTGGCGAAGGTCATGTCGATACGGGCATTGACCTGGGTCTGACCGACGCCGTTCAGGTCGTACTCGATCGGGTCTTCCACCGTCATGATGTTGGTGGTCGAGGCGTTCAGGCGCGACAGGGCGGCGTACAGCGTGGTGGTTTTACCCGAACCGGTCGGGCCGGTGACCAGCACGATGCCGTGCGGCTGGTTGATCAGCTTGTCGAACTGCGGCAGCATCTCCGGGCTCATGCCCAGGTGCGACAGGTCGAGGCGGCCGGCTTCCTTGTCGAGCAGACGCAGCACGGCGCGTTCGCCGTGGCCGGTCGGGAGCGTGGACACGCGCACGTCGACTGGTTTGCCGCCGATGCGCAGCGTGATGCGGCCATCCTGGGGCAGGCGTTTTTCCGCGATGTCGAGCTGCGACATGATCTTGATACGCGAGATCAGGGAGGCATGGATGCCCTTGCGGGGACGCACGATGTCGCGCAGCGCGCCGTCGATGCGGAAACGCACGACCGAGGTCTGCTCGAAAGGCTCGATGTGGATATCGGACGCGCCTTCGCGCAGCGACTGCGTCAGGAGCGCGTTGATCATGCGGATCACCGGGGCGTCGTCGGAGGACTCGAGCAGGTCTTCGATGGCCGGCACGTCCTGCAGCAGCTTGGTCAGGTCGAGGTCGGCGTCGAACTCGTCGGCCACCTGCGAGGCGTCGCCGCCGGCGCCGGCATAGGCCTTGGCGATCGCATCGTCGAGTTCGCCCCGGTCGATGCGGCGCAGTGCAATGCGGCCGAAACGGCGCGACACCTCGGCAATCGCCGCCGGCGACGTGCTGCCGGAAATGAGCACCTCGACGCTTTGCGCCGGATCGTCGCCGGCGCGCGCCAGCACGCCGTGGTCGCGGGCGAAGGCGTAAGGCAACAAATTATTCATGGTTCATCAATTCCGATTCTGCGGCTGCACCGGGCGGTATTCGGGCACGGGCGCCGCGTTGGGCTGTGCGGATGGCGACGGCTGGGTGCCGGGACCGGTGGCGGCGCCTGGACGCGCCGGCGCCGGCGCTGGCGGGGGCAACGTCGCCAGCGTGCCGCCCGGGGCCGGCTGGCCATTGCTCAGGGCTGGCAGTTCTGGCGCGCCGAGATCACGCAGCAGGATGGTGTCGTCCTTCGCGCGGTTCACCTCGCCAAGCGCGCGCATGTATTCGTAGCGGTCCAGCGAAATGCTGTTGTTCTGTTCCTTGCTGCGCACCACGACCGGGCGCAGGAACACCATCAGGTTGGTCTTGTTGCGCGTGCGCGAGCGGTACTTGAACAGGTTGCCCAGCACCGGGATATCGCCCAGACCACGGACTTTTTCTTCTCCATGGTCTTCGTTATCCTGGATCAGGCCGCCAAGCACGATGATCTGGCCATCGTCGGCCAGGATATTGCTTTCGATCGCGCGCACGGTGGTCACGATGCCCTCGCTCCGGACCACGGAGTTATCGATGCCGGAATTCTCGTGGTAGACCGACAGCTTGATCACGCCACCCTCGGAAATTTGCGGACGCACCTTCAGCAGCAGGCCGATGTCCTTGCGGTCCACCGTCTGGAAGGGGTTGTTCGCACCGCTGGTGCCGGTCGTGAACGAACCTGTGATGATCGGAATGTTCTGGCCCACCTTGATCGTCGCCAACTCGTTGTCGAGGGTGATCATGTTTGGAGTAGACAAGATGTTGGCGGCACCGTCGTTTTCAAGGGCGCTGGCGACCGCGCCCAGGCCCAGCTCGCCATTGACCTGGCGGAAGATACCCAGCGTCAAGCCCGGCAGTGAGGGCACCGTCCCGTTCGTGCCGCCTATCCCCGAGCGCGCGGCGGCGGCCAGGTTGATCAGGTTGTTGGCACTGCCCGAATTGAAAGATTGCACGCCGCCGATGCGGTAGCGGCTGGCATCGTCGCCCGACAGGCCGAGCCACTGGACGCCGAATTCCGACGCCTTTTGCGCATTCATTTCCACCACCATGGCCTCGATATAGACCTGGGCGCGGCGCACGTCGAGCTGGTCGATGACGCCGCGCAGGTTGCGGTAGATCGCGTCCGGCGCGGTGATGATCAGGCTGTTGGTCGAGGCGTCGGCCTGGATGAAGCCGGAGCCCTGGCCGCCGCCACCGCCGGCGGAGGTCGCCTGGCCCTGCTGGGCGAAGGTGTTACCGGTGCCGCCCATGCCGATGCTGCTCTGCTGGCCCTGCTGGCCGCCGATGTTGCCGGCGGTGCCGCCGGCGCCGCCGGTCGTACCGGCCTGGATCGCGCCGCCCGAGGTGCCCTGCTGCTGCACCGGCACCGCCGAGGCGTCCTGCGACACCACGGCGCGCAGGGTTTGCGCGACGCGGGTGGCGTCGGCGTTCTTCAGGTAGACGACGTGGATGTTGCCTTTTTCCGAGGTCGGCTGGTCGAGCTTGGCGATCAGCGACTTGGCGAGATTCGCCCGTGCCTGCGAGGGCGCGCGCACGACGATGGAGTTGGTGCGGGCATCGGCCAGCACCGTGACGCGGCCCGAGTCGCCGCCGGCGGCAGGCTCCATCAGGCGCCCGACCAGGGTAGCGATGTCGCTGGCAATGCCGTTACGGATCGGCACCACGTCGAGGTCGGCCGCCACCGGCGCGTCGAGCGCGGCGATGATGCGCGACAGGCGGCGCAGGTTGTCGGCGTAGTCGGTGATGACCAGGCTGTTGTTGCCCGGGTTCGCCATGATGGAGTTATTTGGCGAGATCAGCGGGCGCAGCACGGCCGTCAGGTTGGCAGCCGATTCGTATTGCAAATGATAAATCTGGGTGGCGATCTGGTCGCCCTGGGCGCGCGAACCGCGCGTGCCGACCTGGGTTGGCGAAGATTGCAGCTTGGCCTCGGCTTCCGGCACCACTTTCGCATAGCCTTCGCCGGTGGTGACCACCGCATAACCTTGCAGGCGCAGCGCCGAGGTGAGCAGTCCGAAGGCCTGGGACTTGGTCAGCGCCTTTTCCGACTGCAGCGTCAGCGTGCCCTTGACGCGGGGGTCGACGATGAAGGTCATCCCGGTATAGTGGCCGACCGCCTTGATGACCGATTCGATGTCGGCATTCACGAAGCTCAGCGCGGCGGCATTTTCCTGGGCAAAGGCCGGCGCCGGCGGCAGCGCCGTGGCGAATGCGCAGCACAGCATGACGCCGGCGGCGATCCGGCGCAGCGCCGGGAATTCGGGGGTGCTACGGAAGGATGTTTTCATTATCTGAACTCAAGTGCGATTATGTTTTTACCGTTCACCATGCGGCGCTGCCCCAGCAGGTTCAGCATGTTGCCCAGCGTGTCTTCGTAGCCGTCCGCGGCCGCCGCCTGCCCCGAAAAGCGCAGGCGTCCGTTCTGCAATTTCCCTGTTCCCGACAACAGCAGCGCGCCGCGCACCGTGGAAAGGACCAGGTCGGCCTGCTGGCCGCGCCAGTCCATCGCCATCTCGTAGCTGCCCAGCGGCCGGATCGGCGCCATGCGCGAACCCATGTCGGCCAGGCTCAGGACCGTGCGTCCGGTGACCGCGACGTTGTTCGCCTGGCGCACGAGATCGAGCCGGTTCCAGCTCAGGCGAATCACTCCCGACGGCGCCAGCGTGTTGAGCGGCGCGCCCAGGCCGGCCAGTCCTTCGGCCGGCAGCAGCAACTGCCCGGCGCTGACCTGCCACTGCGACCAGCTGCCTTCGATCAACACCGGCTGCGACAAGGCCTGCTGGTTTTCCAGCGTCATGTTCACCTGGCCGAACAGCACCAGCGGCGACAGACGCCATTTAAAACGTCCCGGCAGCAGCGGGGTGACCGCCCCGCCTTCGCCTGGCGCACCACCCACGAAAGCTGAGCCGTTCCAGAGCGTACCCTGCGCATCCCCCAGAGTCAAACGGCCGCCCGTCTGGCGTTCCACGAAGTTGCCGAGCCAGCTGGCCGGCAGGAAAGCGAGCACCGTCAGTGCCACCGCGAGCGCGACGACGCCCACCCACAACAACGCACGCCTCATCGGGCACCAGTCCCGGTGTCCTGGCGCAGCGTCAGGCTGGCGTCGACCTGGCCCACCGGGTCCTGGGCCGTGAACGTGGCTTCCTGCACTGCGATACGGTTCTCGCGGCGCTGGGCGTCGAGCCAGACCAGCAGGTTGGCGAACGAGGTGCCGTTGACCTGCATGCGCGCATATTCGCCGGTGAGCGTGAGCGAGGCCGGCTTGATGCCGCGCGCGTTGAGGCTAGCGCTGAGGCTTTCCTGGGTCATGGGCGTGACCGGCACCGGCGCCTGGCCCACCAGGCCGCGCGCCTGCTCGGCGAGACCCGACAGTTCGGCGGCCTGCTGGCGCAGGGCCGGCAGCGAACGCTCCAGGCGTGCACGGCCCTCGACCGCCGGTTCGACCAGCGCCATGTAGACCAGCGCCACGACCACGACGCCGAAGCCGACCGTCAGGTAGCGCCGCTCCTGGTCGGACCGCGCGATCCAGTAGGCTATTGCGCGCTCGCGCACCTGCCCGATTGTGCTGCCCAGACTCATGGCTTGGCTCCCGTGCTGCGCACCGTCCAGTTGGCGGGCGCGGTTTCTTCCAGACTCAAGTTACGTGCGGACAAGGACGCCTGCAGCTGCCGCAGCGCGGCGGGGTCTACCGTCTCCGGTTGGACGCGTACTCGCAACGAGCGTTCCTTGTACTCCATTGATGTAATCCCGGGCGGACGCGGCAGTTCTCGTGTTGCGTCGCCGAGCGCGCCGGCCAGATACAGGAATTCGTCCGGCGCGATCTGGCCGCTGCCGGCCTGGGCGCGCTGGATGTGCATGCGCATCTGCGCCACCGGATCGGACACCGGCTCGTTCGGATATACCGAGCGGTAGGTCTGCTCCATCTGCTGGCGCACCGCCGTCGATTCGCCGCGCAGGCGCAGCCATTCGATGTTCAGGCCGGCCAGGTTGACCACCACGGCCAGGAAGGCCAGCGCGATCGGCACGCGCCAGCGGCGCCAGTCGCGCTGGCGGGCGCCGGCCGCGCCCAGGCCCGGGACCAGGTCGAGGGTCGTGCTTTTGGCGCCGTTGATCCAGTGCGCCCAGTCATCGGCTTCGAGCCCTGTTCCGGGACCGGCCTCGGCCAGCAGCACCTGGTATTCGCCAAGCTGCTCACGCGGCACGTAGAGGGTCAATGGGGCGTCGCCGGCCAGCGCGCGCGCGGTCTGCAGGGCGGTGGCCGGATTGGCGTCGAGCGCCAGGCCCAGGCCGCTGTACTGGCTCTGGCGCAGCAGCAGTTCGGCGCCGCCGATCGCGGCCGACACGCCCCCCGGCTGCAGAGGCAGGCACAGCTGCGAGGGCAGCGCCACCACGGCGCGCGCGCCTTGCGCCAGCAGGGTGCGCACCAGCGGCTCGAGCCAGTCGCGCTGGACCACGGCCACCGGACGGATGCCGTCAGCGCCTTGCGGGCCGGCCACCAGCACGCAATCGAGCGGGTCGCCCAAAATATGTTCCTCGACCAGGCCCGGCAGCGCGGCGCGCAGCTTGTTGCCGACCAGCGGAGGCGCCTGCACGGCAATCAGGTTGACGTCGGCGCCAGCCAGCAGCAGCACCACGCGGCGGCTGGCGGCGACCAGGTCGGTCAGGTTGCGCAGCGCGCCTTCGCCCTGCTGCTCGATTGAGCCGGCGTCGCTGACCGCGGCAAAGCGGCATGGGGCGCCCTCGCCTTCGGCGCGTGCGGGATGCCGGATATAAAGTGTAGTCAAACCGTCTCGCTTTCTTCTAGTTTTGACGAACCCAGACCACCGTGATGCTGCCGGGCCCCATGGTGGCGGCGCGCTTGATCAGCGCTTCGGCGTTCAGGGCGGCCCGGTCCAGCCGGATACGGCTGGACACGATGAAATAATTGCTGTGCACGTCCAGCGAATTGCCCGTCAACGTGCGTCCGCCGATATCGGCAATAAAGTACTGCATGCCGCGCCAGGGTACATTGCGGCGCCGCTGCACCAGCGCATTGGCCTCCGACAGCGAGAAATTCGGGACCACCGCGGCCAGCACCTCGGGCGGCGCGGTGTTGACGTTCACCGGCGTCGGATCCGGCAGCACCGTTACGAAGGGGCGCAGCTTGTTCACGATCTCTGGCGTAAATCCTTTTACGGCAAGCAAATCATCGACTTCAAGGAACTTGATCGGCGTACCGATGCCTTCGCGCGACACTGCCTGCAAGCGCACGCCGCCAGCGTCGCTGCCGCCGCCCTCGTCCGCGCCTTCCTGGATCGGCACGCTGCTGCCGCCGGGCACGGCGCCGGGGTCGTCCTGCTTGCCGCCTGCCCCGTCGATTTCCTGCCCGGTGACCGGATCGACCGCCCCGGTCGCCACCGGCGGCGCGCCGGCGGCAACCATGTTCGCCGCCGTCTTTGCCAGAGCCGGGTTGAGCTGCAGGTTGCTCAGCAGGCGCGCGAAAATGTCCACCTGCGCCAGGTCGAGCTGTCCTCCGCTTGCCAGGTTGCTGAGATTGTAACGCGAGGTGGCGTCCGAGATGGTGCCCGACAGGGTCGCATCGAAGACTTCGCCCTCGACCCGTTCGCGCTCGATGTACTGGTCGAGGCGGGTCTCGGCCAGCGGCGTGGCCCAGACGTGGTTCAGCGCCGTGTAATCGCGGTTGTCGATGGCGTCCTGGCGCAGCACCAGCGAGGCCCAGTCGAGCGCGCCGCGCAGGATCCAGCGCGTCTGCAGGTTCAGGCGCTGGTTCTCCATCGAGCGCACCTCGACCTGCTGCTGCCAGAACAGGCTGGCCACGATCGAGATCGCAAGCGTGGTCAGGAGCAGCGCGGTGATCACGGCGACGCCGCGCTGGCGCTGCCGGCGCGGTGGACGGGGTTGGCGTGGGCGCATCAGATGCTCCCCAGCAGGAAGGATTTGGTCAGCGGCTGCGGATAGTTGCGCGCGCGCAGCACCACCTGCAGGCCGGTGACGGACAGCGCCGACGCGGTAGTGACCGGCGCCTGCGGATTCGACTCGACCTGGGGACGCCAGGCGCCGTTCTGCCAGACCAGCACGCCCATCGCCTGGATGCCGCCCTGCAGCACCACCGGCGGCGTGCTGTCCATGTCGGAAATGGCGGCCTGCCACAGCGCGTCGAGCTGGGCCAGGTCGCGCGTGGCGATCGATTCGCGCCGCAGCAATTGTCCATTGACCAGCCGGTAAGCGATCACTTGCAGGCGCGCCGGTTCGTTCTCGTTGAAGACGGTGCGTACCAGGGTGATGCGGCCATCTTCCTGCTGCAGGAAGGGCCGGCGTCCAAGGATGCTGGCGTTGGCCGCGTGTTCGCAGTCGCTTTGCAACTGGGCAAAAGCGAGCTGCATGCCGCGCGTGGCTTCCATCTGGTCGGTCAGGGCGGTGCGGGCGCGTACGATGCCGTCCAGGCCGCGCCAGCCGAGCACGGCCACCATCGCCAGGATGCCGATCGCCACCAGCAGCTCGATCAGCGTGAAGCCGCGCGCGCTTGTCTTGACCGTTCTCATCGCGGCCTCCTCATCGCGGCCTTAATACCAGCTGCACCAGCTTCAGGATGCGGCGGTCGGGATTGTCCATGTCGAACACCGAGACCTCGACCCGGCGCAGCTGGGGGTTCGGGCTGACCAGCACTTCTTCCTGGCACATCAGGCGCAGGTCGCCCTGGCCGCAAGCGAAGCTGCGCTTGCCGATCTCGGGAAATTCGCGACCCAGGCGGATCTGTACCAGCCGGTTCTCGGCCGACCAGGTCGCCATCATCGAAGCGCGCAGGCCGGCGCTGTTCGAGGCCAGGCTGCCGACGGCGCGCAGGCCGGCGCCGAGCGCGGTGCCGACGATGACCAGGGCCACCAGCACCTCGAGCAGGGTAAAGCCGCGGGAGCGGGACAGGCGGGGTGTCATTGGACGTTTTCCGTGGATGGATCGACGACGACGAAGTGGCCGACGCCGTCGGCGCTGATCGCCACGCTGACGTTGCCGCTGGCCAGCGTCAGGCGGAAGGGTTTATGCACCGGCTCGCGCCCGAAGGTCACGCGCAGCAGGTCACCGCTGCTGCCGCTGCTGCCGGCGAGCGGCGGATCGAGCAGCAGGCGCAGCGGCGCATTGCGGAAAGGACGCTCGCGCAGCAGGTCGTCCTGGTTCATGGCGGTCCAGCCAGTTTCATTGCGCACCATGAAGCGGTAGCGCTCCGGCGTGGCCTCGAAGGCGACCTCGCGGTTGCGCACGATGGCCTCGTCGCGCGCCAGCTGCAGGAGCAGGGTCAGGCGCTTGGCTTCGTTTTCCAGGTCCTGGCGCGGGCTCGGGATCGCATTGAGCGAGGCCATGCCCAGCGTGATGCCGATGATGACCATCACGACCAGGATTTCCACCAGCGTAAAGCCGGTGGTTCTACGCGGCGCCGCGACGGCAGCCATGACAGGACGTTACTGCTGCCAGGAACCGACGTCGGCGTCTTCGCCCTCGCCGCCGGCCTGGCCGTCGCCGCCGAACGAGAACACGTCGACCTCGCCGTGCAGGCCCGGCGACAGGTACTGGTAGGAGTTGCCCCACGGGTCCTTCGGCAGGCGTTCGACGTAGCCGCCTTCCTTCCAGCCGTTGGCGGCCGGGCCCGAGGTCGGGCGCGTGGTCAGGGCCTGCAGGCCCTGCTCGGTGGTCGGGTAGCGCTGGTTGTCCAGCTTGTAGAGTTTCAAGGCCTGCATCAGGGTGGCGATGTCGGTCTTGGCGGCCACCACGCGCGATTCGCCGGTACGGCCCAGCACTTTCGGCAGCACAAGCGCGCCGAGGATGCCGATGATGACCACGACAACCATGATTTCAACGAGGGTGAAGCCGCGCGCGAAACGGCGGCCAACTGCACGGTGCGATACGTTCTGCATAGTCAATCTTGATAGGTGGATCGGAACAATCGACTTAGTATAAGGCCGAATTGTGACAGCGGCCACTTGCCATGGGTGCGACACCAAGGTGGAGCATTGTATGGCAGAGCTGGCCAAAACGCTGCTCAAGCGTGCGCGCCTCTTTCTGCGCAGACGGGACAGGCCGGGTTGCGCGCTGCGGCGATGCTGGTCCATTCCATTGCGCGGCCGTCGAGCAGCAGCAGGCGCCCGGCCAGCGTTTGCCCGACATGCATGACCAGCTTGAGCGCCTCGGCTGCCTGCATGGCGCCGACAATGCCGACCAGCGGGGCGAACACACCCATGGTACTGCAGGCAACGTCCTCAAAACCACTGTCTTCGGGGAAGAGGCAGGCGTAGCATGGGCAATTTTCTTGACGCATGTCAAACACCGACAATTGCCCGTCGAAGCGGATCGCCGCGCCCGCCACCAGGGGCACCCCGGCTGCGACGCAGGCGCGGTTGAGGGTATGACGGGTGGCAAAGTTATCGCTGCAATCTAATACGACCGTGGCCGAGCGCACAAGTTCCCGTAGTCTTTCGGGTCCGGCGCGTTCACGCAGGGCAAGAACCTCGACTTCAGGATTGATCGCTTGCAGCGCCGTGCGGCCGGACTCGACCTTCGGGCTGCCGATGCGTTCGGTCGTGTGCATGACCTGGCGCTGCAGATTGGTCAGATCGACCTCGTCGTCGTCGACCAGGGTGATGCGGCCGACGCCGCTGGCGGCCAGGTAGAGCGCGGCGGGCGAGCCGAGGCCGCCGGCGCCGATGACGAGGGCGTGCGCGTTCAGGAGGCGTTCCTGGCCTTCGATGCCGATCTCGTCGAGCAGGATGTGGCGCGAGTAGCGCAGGAGTTGGGTGTCGTTCATGGGGATATCCTACACGCTGCCGCCGAGTAGCATCAGCAGTGACCGTAGGGTGGGCACTCTGTGTCCACGCGACATGTCGAGCAGCGTTGGCACAGTCTTTATCGCTATCTCGGAGCACATCGAAACGTGTCCGAGATGATCATTTGGAGGCGCTACCGCCAGGCGGCTCTGCAGTACTAAGTCAGCCAACGCCACATATGCTTTCGCGTGGGCACGGAGTGCCCACCCTACGGTTCACGCAGCAGGCCGGAATAGCGGCCGTTTATTTCTTCGAGCCCTTCAACTCCGGCGGTTTCGTTTCCGCGCCCGGCAAGGCCTTGGCCTCGGGCGAGACCTGGACTTCCACCGCTTCCGCCTTGGCCGTCTTCACGGGCAAGCCCTTGAAGTGGTTCAGCGCTTGCGCCAACTGGAAATCGTCCTTGCCGCCCAGTTCCAGCGGCTGGCGGTTCTTCAGCGCGGCCACGGCCTTCTGGCGCTGCTCGGCTTCGTCGCGCGCCTTGGCCGCGTTCGGCTGTTCGTTCTCGCCGGTGAGGTGGCGCTGCAGGTCGGCTTCGCGCACGCGCAGCGCGTTCAGGCCGTCGCCCTCGGCGGTTTCTTCCACCGCGATGTCCGGCGCGATGCCGGTGGCCTGGATCGGCCGGCCCTTCGGCGTGTAGTAGCGCGCCGTGGTCAGCTTGATGGCGGTATCGGCGGACAGGGGGCGCAGGGTCTGGACCGAGCCCTTGCCGAAGGTCTGGCTGCCCATGATGATCGCGCGCTTGTAGTCCTGCAAGGCGCCGGCGACGATTTCCGAGGCCGAGGCCGAGCCGCCGTTGACCAGCACCACCATCGGCACGGTCTTCAGTTGCGCCGGCATCTTCGCCAGCGGGTCCGCGCCGCGCGGCGCGTAGAATTCGCGCCGGCCATAATACGCCTGGTTCGAGTCCGCGATCTGCCCCTTGGTCGAGACGATCAGCTCTTCCTTCGGCAGGAAGGCGGTCGAGACGCCGATCGCGCCCGGCAGCAGGCCGCCCGGGTCGTTGCGCAGGTCGAGCACCAGGCCCTTGATGTTCGGATTGTCCTTGTACAGGGCGGCGGTCTTGCTCGCCAGTTCGTCCAGGGTCGCTTCCTGGAACTGGCTGATGCGCACCCAGGCGTAATCCGGTTCGACCATTTTCGCCTTGACGCTCTGGACCCGGATTTCCTCGCGCATCACGGGCACGACCCAGGGGCGGTCGTCGCCGCGGCGAGCAATGGTCAGGGTGACCTTGGTGCCGGGCTTGCCGCGCATTTTTTTCACCGCGTCGTCGATCGACAGGCCCTTGACCGGGACGTTGTCGATGCGGGTGATCAAGTCTCCCGCCTTGATGCCGGCGCGGTAGGCCGGCGAATCCTCGATCGGCGAGACGATCTTGACGTAGCCGTCTTCGCTGGCGACCTCGATGCCGACGCCGACGAACTTGCCCTGCACGCTTTCGCGCATCTCGCGGTAGGCCTTCTGGTCGAGGTAGACCGAGTGCGGGTCGAGCGAGGCGACCATGCCGGAAATGGCTTCGGACAGCAGTTTCTTGTCCTCGACCGGCACCACGTAGTCGCTCTTGATCAGGCCGAACACGTCGGCCAGCTGGCGCAGCTCCTCGAGCGGCAGCGGGCTGTCCGCCCCCTTCTGCGCCCAGGCCGAGACCTGCACCGCCAAGGCCACCCCGGCCACCAGGCCGAGGCCGACCAGTCCCGCGTTCTTTGCTTTGTTGCCCATTGCTACCCCTAGAAGTTGATCCAGCTCGCCGGATCGAAAGCCTTGCCTAGATGCCTGAGCTCGAAGTATAGACCCGATTCCTCGTTACCGCCGGTATTGCCCGCGCTCGCGATCGGCTCGCCAGCGCGCACCGCGTCGCCCAGGCGTTTCAGCAGCGTCTGGTTGTTCGCGTAGATCGACAGGTAATCGCCGCCGTGGTCGATGATGATCAGGTTGCCGAAGCCGCGCATCCAGCCCGAATGCACGACGCGGCCGACCGCGACCGAGCGCACCTCGGTGCCTTCCGGCGCCTTGATGAACATGCCTTTCCAGCTTGGGCCGTCGCCGCCGCGCTTGGCACCGAAGCGCGCCGCGATGGTGCCGTTGACCGGCGCCGTGAGGCGTCCCTTCATCTTGGCGAAGGCGCCCGGTGGCGCGGCCGGCGCCAGCGAGATGTCCGGCGTGCGTTCTTCCTGCGCCGGCTGCTCGGCCACCTTCGGCTCTTCCGGCTCGGGCAGGGGTTTCGGCGCCGGCTTGCCGGCTTTCGCCGCTTCGCGCGCCAGGCGTTCGCGTTCGGCTTTCGCCGCGGCGCGCGCCTCGGCCCGGGCCTTCGCTTCCGCCGCTGCCTTTGCGCGGGCGGCGGCCAGCGCTTCCTGGCGCTTGCGCTCGGCCTCGGCCTGCTCGCGGATCAGGCGCGTCAGGCGATCGACCAGGCCGCTCATGCGCTGCTCGTCGCGCTGCAGGGTGTCCGCCTGCTTGCGCTGGGCCACCAGCTTGCTCGACAGGCTGTTCAAGAGTGCGGCACGGCGCACTTTTTCCTTCTCCAGGACAGCCTTTTGATCGCGCTGTTCCTGTGCAATTTCTTCCAGTTCGGTCTTGGCGTTCTCGACCTTGTCACGGTTTTCCTGCACCTGCGCCAGGTTCGCGTTCAGCGAGGCGATCAGGCGCGCCTGGGCCTGCGATACATAGGCCATCATTTGCAGGTCGCGGTTGATGCGGTTCGGGTTGTCGCCCGAGAGCAGCAGCTTGATGCGGTCCTCGTTGCCGGCGACATAGTGCTCACGCAGCAGGCCGGACAATTGTTTTTTCTGTCCAACAATTGTTTTTTCGAGACGCTCGTGCTCGGTTGCCAGGTCCTGCAGGCGCGCATTGGTTTCCTGCTGCTCGTTAGCGAGGTCGCGCAGCGCGCGGTTCGCGTTCGAGATCGCCGCTTCCGACTCGGCCAGGTCGTCGGCGACGTCCTCCTTCTGGTCCTCGGTACGGCTGATCTCTTTCTTCAGCTCGGAGAGCTTTTGCTGGATGCCGGCGCGCTTGGCCTCGGCAGCCGCTTTCTGGCGGCTGCGCTCGGTGGGCTTGGCGGCCAGGGCGGTGCTTGCCAGCACGCAGGCCAGCAGGCCGCACAGCAGGGCGCTGCCGGCCGACTTCTTGACTGGAAAACGCAAGACTTACTTCGCCTTCCCTTGGTTGGCGACAGCTGCCATGGCGGCATTGATCGCTTCCTGGTCGCCCAGGTAGTAGTGGCGGATCGGCTTCAGGTTCTCGTCCAGTTCATAGACCAGCGGCTGGCCGTTCGGGATGTTCAGGCCGACGATGTCGGTGTCGCTGATGTTGTCGAGCATCTTGATGATGGCGCGCAGGCTGTTGCCGTGGGCCGAGATCAGGATGTTCTTGCCGGCGTGGATGGCCGGGGCGATCTCTTCGTTCCAGGCCGGCATCACGCGCGCCACGGTGTCCTTCAGGCATTCGGTCAGCGGGATCTGCGACTTGTCCAGGCCGGCGTAGCGCGGGTCGTCGAAGGAGACGCGGTCGTCCGACGCGTCCAGGGCGGGCGGGGGCGTGTCGTAGCTGCGGCGCCAGACCAGGACCTGCTCGTCGCCGAACTTGGCGGCGGTCTCTGCCTTGTCCAGGCCCTGCAGGGCGCCGTAGTGGCGCTCGTTCAGGCGCCAGTCGTTCTTGATCGGCAGGTACATCTGGTCCATCTCGTCCAATGCCAGCCACAGGGTGCGGATGGCGCGCTTCAGGACCGAGGTGTAGGCCACGTCGAACCTGAAACCGGCTTCGCGCAGCACGCGGCCGGCGGTGCGCGCTTCGTTGATGCCTTTCTCGGTCAGGTCGACATCGGTCCAGCCGGTGAAGCGGTTCTCGAGGTTCCAGGTGGATTCGCCGTGGCGCATGAATACGATTTTGTACATAAGCTCTTCTTTACTCTTTGAAAAAGTCTGCGAAAGGGTTTCTCGAAGCCCCAGAGATATCCGGTCCAGCTTCTATTTTATAATGCTCGGATTGACTTCAACCATTGGAAGCCTTGTGAAATTCATCCTCGATAATATCTTCATTGTTGCAATTGCTGCCATTTCCGGTGGTGCGCTGCTGTGGCCAGCCCTGGCGCCGAAGGGCCGCCGCGCCACCGCGCTGCAGGTAACCCAGCTCATCAATCGCGGCAAGACCCTGGTCCTCGACGTGCGCAGCGCCGACGAATTCGCGGCAAGCCATCTGCGCGACGCGAAAAACATTCCGCTGGCAGACTTGGGCAATCGGATCGGCGAGCTGGAAAAATCGAAAACCCGCACCGTCGTCGTCGTCTGCCAGAGCGGCGCCCGCTCGGACAAGGCCGTGCGCCAGCTGAAAGCGGCCGGCTTCGAAGACGTGCTCAGCCTCGAAGGCGGCATCAACGCCTGGACCGCAGCCGGCTTGCCGGTGACCAAGTAACCCAGAATCGGAAGGAAGAATGATGACTGCCCATGTTGTCCTGTACCACACCGCCAGCTGCCCCTACTGCGTGCGCGCCGAGCGCCTGCTCGAAGCCAAGGGCGTGACCGACATCGAGCGCATCCGCGTCGACCTCGACCCGGAACAGCGCCAGATCATGATGCAAAAGACCGGCCGCCGCACCGTGCCGCAAATCTACGTGGGCGAAACCCACGTCGGCGGCTTCGACGACCTGTATGCGCTGGACCAGGCAGGCCGCCTGGATCCGCTGCTCAAGGGCGAATAAGGCGGATTGACGGGTCCGGGCGGAGGCCCTCGCCGGAGCTATTGCATCCAAATTGATTTTGATACAATTGCCGGTGCGTTTGACTCCAAGCCCATCGGGGGCGGCGCTTGCCGTCCCTTCTACTTCATAACGAAAGCGTTCCATGTCTGACGAAAACCTGCAACCAGTATTCCAAATCCAACGCGTCTATCTGAAAGACATGTCGCTGGAACAACCGAACTCCCCGGCAATCTTCCTCGAGCAGGAAGCCCCGACCATCGAGGTCTCGCTGGACGTCGGCGCCGAAGCAATTGCCGATGGCATCTACGAGTCGACCGTCACCATCACCGTGACCGCCAAGGTCAAGGACAAGGTTGCCTTCCTGGTCGAAGGCAAGCAGGCAGGCATCTTCGAAGCCCGCAACATCCCGGCCGAGCAGATGGATCCGCTGCTGGGCATCGGCTGCCCGAACATCGTTTACCCTTACCTGCGCAGCAACATCGCCGACGTGATCACCCGTGCCGGCTTCCCGCCTGTGCACCTGGCCGAGATCAACTTCGAGGTGTTCTACCAGCAGCGCCGCCAGGCAATGGCCGAAGCCGCCGCTGCCGCACCGGCCAACTAAGCAGTTCGTGCGCCGCCCGCATGGGTGGCTGCAAGGGCAGGCACCCATGCGGGTTCCTGTCCTGCCAAGCAATATCTCGACGGGCAGACGTCACGCACTGTGCGCGGCGCCTGCCCTTCCTGCCATATTGGCGTCTGGTTTTACCAACCCGGGGCCCGCGATGACCTGTTCCCGACTGAGCGCAAGCCTGCTGCTGATGCTGGCATGCGGCAGTGTTTCCGCCTTCGATTTCCGCTCCGTCGGTGCGCCTTCGGTGGTGCTCTACGACGCGCCGTCCGCGCGCGGCACCAAGCTGTTTGTCGCGCCACGCGGCATGCTGGTCGAAGTCGTGGCGCGCTACGGCGACTGGGTCAAGGTGCGCGATGCCGACGGGGCGCTGGCCTGGACCGAAGCGAAGGGCCTGGCGGCGAGCCGGAATGTCGTCGTCAAGACCGCCCTGGCGCGGGTACGCGCCGCGCCCGACGACAACGCGACGGTCGTGATGACCGCCGACAAGGGCGTGCTGCTGGAACTGGTCGCTCCCTCCCCCAACGGCTGGGCACAGGTACGCCACCGCGACGGCATCGTCGGCTATGTGCGCGCCGCCGAGGTCTGGGGTTTCTGAGGCTATCCCATGCAAGAAATGAAGAAGATGAACAAGATTACCGTCCTGGGCGCAGGCGCCTGGGGCACCGCGGTTGCGATCGCCGTGGCCGCGCGCCACGATGTGCTGCTGTGGGGCCGCAATCCCGAGCAGATGGCCGCCACCGAAGCCGCGCGCGAGAACACGACCTACCTGCCGGGCCAGCCGCTGCCGGCATCGCTGCGCGTGACCGCGGACTTCGAGGCGGCGCTGGCGCACGTCACGGATGCGTGTGAAGACGAGGCGCCGCTCCTGATCGCGGCCTGTCCGGTGGCGGGCCTGCGCCCCCTGCTCGAGAGCCTGAAAGGCCGCACCATCCCGAACGTGGTCTGGCTGTGCAAGGGTTTCGAGTACGGCAGCGGCCTGTTGCCGCACCAGGTGGTGCGCGAGGTGCTGGGCGACGCCGTGCCGGGCGCGGCGCTGTCGGGCCCCTCGTTCGCCCAGGAAGTGGCGCGCGGCCTGCCCTGCGCCCTGACCGTGGCCTCGACCTCGGGCGCGCTGCGCGAGCGTGTCGTCGGCGCCGTCCATGGCGGCAACCTGCGCGTCTACGCCTGCGACGACCTGATCGGCGTGGAAGTGGGCGGTGCGGTGAAGAATGTGCTGGCGATCGCGACCGGCGCCGCCGACGGGCTCGGCCTGGGCCTGAATGCGCGCGCGGCGTTGATCACGCGCGGCCTGGCCGAGATCACCCGCCTGGGCGAGGCACTGGGCGCACAGGCCAGCACCTTCATGGGACTGACCGGCATGGGAGACTTGATCCTGACCTGCACCGGCGACCTTTCGCGCAACCGCCGTGTCGGCCTGGCGCTGGCCGAGGGCAAGCCGCTAGCCACCATCGTCGCCGAGCTCGGCCACGTGGCCGAAGGCGTACCGTGCTCGAAGGCGGTGCGCGACCTGGCGGCCAGGTTGGGCGTGGACATGCCGATCACCAATGCGGTGGCGGCGGTGCTGTTCGACGGCTACGACGCGAAAGAAATGGTGGCGCAGTTGCTGGCGCGTGATCCGAGGAATGAGCTGGCGTAAAGCCGATTGTTCAGTCGCTGCGCGTTCAATGACGCAGCGGCGACCTGTAGGGTGGGCACACCGTGCCCGCGCGAAAGCGTGAGCGGTGTTGGCACGATTCGCGCCGCGCTACATGTTTAAAGTCAGCGCTTCCGAATGATCATTCGGAGGCGTTTCGACATACCGAAGGCGGCAACAAAAGTTGAGCTAACGCGGCTCGACGTTTCGCGTGGGCACAGCGTGCCCACCCTACTGTCGACGTCGCGTCAAACGATTGCTGGCGGGTGCTCCAGCGTGGGTTGAACGCGTGGACGGCATAGCCGCCTTGCGCGGCCCGGTCCATCCTACGTCCCTTCGGTACACACTACCGGTTCAGCCGCCCTGCCCGCGCGGGTCCCTGGTCGGGCCACCGGTGCGGACTGGACCCAGCAGGATGGTCATCAGGGCCACCGCGTCGACGTTGGCGCGGATCGCGTGCGGTTCGCCGCCGGCGAGATACACCATCTCGTTCGGACGCAGGACGATGGTGCGGCCGTGGGCGTCGAAAGCGATTTCTCCTTCCAGGCACAGCAGCGTCATCTCTCCTTCGACCCGGTGCTCGGGCATCGGCTTGTCCTTGGGCACGACCAGCCGGATCAATTCCATGTGCTCGGTCTTGGCCAGGGCAATCGACGTGAAATTGGCGATGTCATCTTCGCCGCGGTGCAAGGCGATCCGTTCGCCCGATGCTGCGTGTTGCAAGGCCATGTCGCCTCCTTTCTACTCTTCGTTGGTATAGGGCACGCTGCGCAGCCAGGTCACCAGCGCAAACGCATCCTCGAATCCGCGCGCCAGCCGCGGCACCAGCTCCTCCGGCTTGTTCAGGGCCAGCGGTACCTCGTTCCAGGCAAAAAAGCTCTTCAGCTTGATGTATTCGATGTGCGGATGGTCCACATCGAAGCCTTTCGGCGGCCGCTGCAAGCGGTCTTCTTCGAGCAGGCTGCGGTAGGTCGCGCGCAGGTGTTTATTCTTTAATATTTTCGCGAATCCTGTCGCATCGTTGACGATGTGCTCGCGAATCGCCTTCAGGCGCTTCGGCGGGGGCAGGTATTCGCCCGCACCGAAGCCCAGGGTGCCGTCGCCTTCGATCTGGAAGTAATAGGTCGGGCCCGCGCCTGCGCTCGGGCGGCGCTTGTCGTTCGGCGCGATGCCGGCCGAGAAGCGCGTTTTATAAGGCGTCTTGTCGTTGGAAAAGCGGATGTCGCGATTGATGCGGAACATCGCCTTCTTCGGGTCGCAGGCGGCGACCTGTTTGTCGAACCTGGCCAGTTCGCGGATCAGGTCGCTGACGACGGCATGGAACTCCTCGCGCAGGATGTCGTAGCGCGGTTTGTTCATGATGAACCAGGGACGGGTGTTGTTCTCTTTGAGCTCGGTCAGATATTGCGTCAGGTCACGCAGGTGCATGGAGGGTCCGGAAAAGTGTAAGGATTTTATTCGCTCTGGCGCGGCCGTTTGCCCACAAGGACGTCTACCGTCGCCTCGCGGTTCTGGCGCATCAGCGTGAGGCGCGCCTTGGCGCCCGGTTCGAGCTGGGCGACCAGGTTCAGCATGTCGCCGGTACTGGATACCGGCTTGCCTTCGACCGCGAGCAGGATGTCACCCGGGCGCACACCGGCGCGGTCGGCCGGGCCGTTGCGCACCACGCCGGCAATGATGGCGCCGCTCTGGCGCGCCAGGCCGAAGCTGTCGGCCAATTCGGGGGTGATGTCCTGCGATTCGATGCCGATCCAGCCGCGCACCACCTGGCCGTGCTTGATGATCGATTCGAGCACCGTGCGCGCCGTCGAAACAGGGATGGCGAAGCCGATGCCGATCGAGCCGCCGGTCTGCGAGTAGATCGCCGAATTGATGCCGAGCAGGTTGCCATGGGTGTCGACCAGGGCGCCGCCCGAGTTGCCGAAGTTGATGGCGGCGTCGGTCTGGATGAAATTCTCGAAGTGGTTGATGTGCAGGTTGTTGCGCCCCACCGCCGAGATAATGCCCATGGTGACGGTCTGGCCGACGCCGAAGGGATTGCCGATCGCCAGCACGACGTCGCCGACGCGCGCTTCGTCCGGCTGGCCCAGCACCATTACCGGCAGCTTGTCCTCCTTGATGCGGATCACGGCCAGATCGGTCTCGGGATCGGTGCCGACGATCTTCGCGGCGGCCTTGCGGCCGTCGGCGAGCCCCACCTCGATCGCGTCGGCGCCTTCGACCACGTGGTTGTTGGTGATGATGTAGCCCTCGGCGCTGACGATCACCCCCGAGCCGAGGCTGGCGAGCTGCTCCTGGGGCGGCATGCGGTCGCCGAAGAAGCGGCGGAAGAACGGGTCCTTCAGGATCGGGTGCGCTTCGCGCGACGCTTTACTCGTGAGGATGTTGACGACCGCCGGCATGGCGCGCCCGGCCGCCTCGCGGTAGCTGCCGGCGGCCGGCACCGACTGCGCCTGCAGCACCGGCACCGTGCTCGCCTTGGGTCCAACCGGCACCTGGACCGGTGTGCCCCCCAGCCAGTCGGGGCGGAATACCATCAGGACAAAATAAATCGCCAGCACGATCGTGACCGCCTGGGCAAACAGCAGCCACAGCCGGCGTGCCGTGCTCGGGGTCGATGTGTTGGCGATGTCTTTCACTGCTTCGGTGTGCTACGCAAGGAATCGCGGATGTCCCGCAGCAGGAGGATGTCTTCCGGGGTGGCCGGCGCCTTGGCCGCTTCCTCGGGCACCATGCGCTGGCGCAGGCGGTTCATCAGGCGCACCATCTGGAAAATGATGAAGGCCAGGATGATGAAATTCAGGAGGATGGTGATGAAGTTGCCGTAGGCGATGACGGCGCCACCTTTTTTCGCTTCCACCAGCGCCAGCCCATATGCCTGGCCATTCAGGGGAATATAGTAGCTGGCGAAATCGAGACCGCCGAAGATGCGGCCGATAGGCGGCATGATGACGTCCTGCACCAGCGAATCGACGATGCGGCCGAAGGCGCCACCGATGATCACGCCGACCGCCAGATCGACCACATTGCCGCGCATGGCAAATTTTTTAAACTCTTCCATCATCGACATTGCGTTTCCTCCAGTTTTGATTAAGGTTCTTGTTGAAATAGCTAATGCGATGATACCGCAAGGCCTTGGATGCCGTACGCACGCCCGGGTTCCGCACCCATGGCGTCATGCAGGATGGCTGAACTGCACTGCAGCATCGGCTGCCAACGGGACGCCCGTCCGTTTATTGCCGCGCACGTAATATTTTTTCTCCAATAAAGATTGCCATTCACATATAATTTTGTGTTGCTGCAAGCTCTTTATTGATTCTAAAGTTTCGTAATTTCACGGAGTGGGGTTGGTATGAGTAATGAAAAGCAGGTCGATACAGGCCGGCGCGGCTTGCTCGTCGCTACATGCGCGGCGGGCGGGGTCGTCGGTGTAGCCACGGCAGGCGTCCTGGTCAGCACGTTCCAGCCATCCGAGCGGGCGAAGGCGGCCGGCGCTCCGGTCGAAGTGGACATTTCCGACGTCAAGCCGGGCGAAATGAAGGTCGTCGAATGGCGCGGCAAGCCGGTCTGGATCCTGCGCCGCACGCCGGAAATGATGGCCAGCCTCCCCAAGAACGATCCGCTGCTTGCCGACCCGAACTCCGAGAAGATCTACCAGCTCGAGATGCCGGAGTACGCGAAGAACGAATTCCGCGCCCGTCCCGAGCACAAGGAAGTCCTGGTCACCGTGGGCATCTGCTCGCACCTGGGCTGCTCGCCCTCTTCCCGTTTCGCCGAAGGTCCGCAGCCGAACCTGCCGGACAACTGGCATGGCGGCTTCCTCTGCCCCTGCCACGGTTCCACCTTCGACCTGGCCGGCCGCGTGTTCCAGAACAAGCCGGCGCCGACGAACATGGATATCCCGCCGTACATGTACCTGTCCGATAACAAGATCGTGATCGGCAAAGACGAAAAAGGGGAGGCATAACATGGGCGGCCCATTCAAGGAAACGAAGCTGCCGGCCACCGCGCCGGCCGGCCACCGCGCGCTGGCCTGGATCGACGACCGCTTTCCGCTGTCGAAACTCTGGTACGAACAGTGGGGCCGCTACTACGCCCCGAAGAACTTCAACGTCTGGTACATCTTCGGCTCGCTGGCGATGCTGGTGCTGGTGCTGCAGATCGTCACCGGCATCTTCCTGACGATGCACTACAAGCCGGACGCGAATCTCGCCTTCGGCTCGGTCGAGTACATCATGCGCGAAGTGCCCTGGGGCTGGCTGGTGCGCTACATGCACTCGACCGGCGCCTCGGCCTTCTTCATCATCGTCTACCTGCACATGACCCGCGGCCTGCTCTACGGCTCCTACCGCAAGCCGCGCGAGCTGATCTGGCTGTTCGGCTTCGCGATCTTCCTGTGCCTGATGGCCGAGGCCTTCTTCGGCTACCTGCTGCCCTGGGGGCAAATGTCGTACTGGGGCGCCCAGGTGATCGTCAATCTGTTCGGCGCGATCCCCGTCATCGGACCGGACCTGTCGCTGTGGATCCGCGGCGACTACGTGGTCTCGGATGCGACCCTGAACCGCTTCTTCGCCTTCCACGTCATCGCCCTGCCGCTGGTGCTGCTGGGCCTGGTCGCGGCGCACCTGATCGCCCTGCATGAAGTGGGCTCCTCGAACCCGGACGGCATCGAAGTCAAGGACAGCATCGGCCCGGACGGCCATCCGCTCGACGCGATTCCCTCGCACCCCTACTACACGACCAAGGACTTCTTCGGCGTCTCGGTGTTCCTGCTGATCTTCTCGGCGGTCGTGTTCTTCGCGCCTGAGATGGGCGGCTACTTCCTCGAGTACAACAACTTCATCCCGGCCGACTCGATGAAGACCCCGCCGCACATCGCGCCGACCTGGTACTTCACGCCGTTCTACTCGGTGCTGCGCGCCACCACCGCCGACTTCATGTACGTGCTGATGGCGGCGATCGCCCTGTACGTCGTGTTCATCTGGATGAAGTCGCGCCTGTCGTTCAAGGCCAAGGTCGCGATCGCGGTCATCGCCCTGCTCCTGATCATCGGCATGCTGCCGCAGGTGCTGGACGCGAAATTCTGGGGCGTGGTGCTGTTCGGCTCGTCGGTGGTGATCCTCGCCTTCCTGCCCTGGCTGGACCACTCGCCGGTGAAGTCGATCCGCTACCGTCCGAACTGGCACAAGTGGGTGTACGCCGTGTTCGGCCTGGCCTTCGTGACGCTGGGCTACCTCGGCACCCAGTTGCCGACCCCGGCGGCCGGCATCATCTCCCAGGTGTGCACGCTGTTGTACTTCAGCTTCTTCCTCCTGATGCCATGGTGGAGCGCCGCCGGCCGGTTCAAGCCGGTGCCCAAGCGCGTGACCTTCCATCCGCATTGATCAACGGACAAGCCAAGGACAACCATGAACTTCACGAAGAAACTGCTCGCGGTCCTGGCGCTGGTGCCGGGACTGGCATTCGCGGCCGAAGGCGGCTTCCCGCTTGACCGCGCACCGGAACGCCACGACATGGCCTCGCTGCAGAACGGCGCCAAGCTGTTCGTCAACTACTGCCTGAACTGCCACTCGGCCAACGCCATGCGCTACAACCGCCTGCGCGACCTGGGCCTGTCGGATGACCAGATCAAGAACAACCTGTTGTTCTCGGCCGACAAGGTGGGCGAGATGATGACCACGGCGATGCGCCCGGCCGACGCGAAAGCCTGGTTCGGCGCGGTGCCGCCGGACTTGTCGGTGATCGCCCGCGCGAAATCATCGCCGGCCGGCACCGGGGCGGACTACCTGTACACCTACCTGCGCACCTTCTACAAGGACGACACCCGCCCGACCGGCTGGAACAACATGGTCATGCCGAACGTGGCGATGCCGCATGCAATGTGGCAGCTGCAGGGCATCCGTACGGCCAAAATGGTCGATGCGCCGGATCCGCACGAAGCCGGCAAGACGATCCACAAGTTCGCCGGCTTCGAGCAGGTGACGCCGGGCACGATGAGTCCGCAAGAGTTCGACACCGCGACCGCTGACCTGGTGGCCTACCTGAGCTGGATGGCTGAGCCAGCGCAAGGAACCCGCAAGAAACTCGGTGTTATCGTCCTGATTTTCCTGTCGATTTTCGCCTTCCTGGCCTGGCGTTTGAACGCTTCGTACTGGAAAGATGTGAAGTAATTCGTTTTCATTGCCCGCTTGGCTATAATACGGGCAATCATTTTTCGGGGTGAGTCGCTCGGCGCTTCACCCCTTTGTTTCTTAAGGAACTATAAACCATGATGGTTCTCTACTCCGGCACCACGTGCCCGTTCTCCCAACGCTGCCGCCTGGTCCTGTTCGAAAAGGGCATGGATTTCGAGGTGCGTGACGTCGACCTGTTCAACAAGCCGGAAGACATTTCGACGATGAACCCGTATGGCCAGGTGCCGATCCTGGTCGAGCGCGAACTGATCCTGTACGAATCGAACATCATCAACGAGTACATCGACGAGCGCTTCCCACACCCGCAGCTGATGCCGGCCGATCCGCTGATGCGCGCGCGTGCCCGCCTGATGCTGTTCAACTTCGAGAAAGAGCTGTTCGTCCACGTGCACGTCCTGGAAAGCGACCGCAACAAGACGAACGAGAAGGCCCACGACAAGGCGCGCGCCGAAATCCGCGACCGTCTCACCACGCTGGCGCCGTTGTTCCTGAAGAACAAGTACATGCTGGGCGACGAGTTCTCGATGCTCGACGTGGCGATCGCACCGCTGCTGTGGCGCCTGGACCACTACGGCATCGAGCTGTCGAAGACCGCCGCGCCGCTGATGAAGTACGCCGAGCGCATCTTCTCGCGTCCTGCCTACATCGAAGCACTGACCCCGTCGGAAAAGGTGATGCGCCGTTAAACGGTTGCAGCGGGGCGCATGCGTGTGCCCTGCGGGTCCCGCGGTCTCTACCCTCCCCACGCCAGTTTGCGCCGCCTTTTGGCGAATCGCAGTAAACTGGCGCTTCGCGCATGCACGCCGGGTAAGGCGCCCGCCGCCCGTGCCTGCCTGCGCCGCAAGCGGCGCCCGAATCGGCGTCATGCGACGCGCCTTGCCGGACAAACCAGAATTCATTTGCACATGCCTGAGATTTCAACCAAGCCCTATTTGCTGCGCGCTATCTATGAATGGTGCACCGACAGCGGTTACACGCCCTACCTCGCGGTGAAGGTCGACTCGGCCACGACGGTTCCGATGGAATACGTCAAGAAGGGCGAGATCATCCTTAACATCAGCTACGGCGCCACCTCGGGGCTGAAGATGGACAACGACGCGATCCATTTCCGCGCCCGCTTCGCCGGCGTCTCGCGCGAAATCTACGTCCCGGTGCAGAACGTGCTGGCGATTTACGCCAACGAGAACGGCCAAGGCATGGCCTTCGACGTGAGCGTGACCGCCGCCGACATGCCGGCGCCGAGCGAGGAAACCGCCGCTCCGACCCTGTCCGCCGTGCCCGCCAGCGCCAGCGAAACCGAGCCGGCGCAGGTGTCGCATTCCCCCGACGATGGCGACAACGAACCGCCGAAAAAAGGCGGCCGCCCAACGCTGACGCGGATTAAATAGCGGTATAATCCCAGCCGTACAGATTACGCCGGCTTAGCTCATTTGGTAGAGCAGTTGATTTGTAATCATCAGGTGGCCAGTTCGAAACCGGCAGCCGGCACCAAACATCCGTAAAAAGCAGTCAGTGCAAAAAGCCCAGCCTCCATGGCTGGGCTTTTTGTTTTCCGCTTTTGCCGATATCAACTAATGCAATTTTCTGTGAGCATTTGGCGTTTCTTGATGGATATACTTGGTCTATCTCCTTATCCGGATTCCTGAGTCCATGAAAAAAACCCACGCCGTTGCCGCAGCAGCCGCTGTCGCCGCCACTCTGGTCCTGACCAGCTATGCAAGTCCGTACTGGACGCTGAACCAGATGAAAACGGCGATCGCGGACAAGGATGCCGACAAGCTGTCCGAGCATATCGATTTCCCGGCCCTCCGCGAAAGCTTCAAGGGCCAGATGATGACGATGATGAACAAGCGGATGTCCTCGACCGAGATGGCGAATAATCCGTTTTCCGGCGTGGGGAAAATGATGGCCGTCGCGCTCATCAATCCGCTGATCGATGCAGCCGTCTCGCCTGCTGGTGTGCTGGCCATGATGGAGTCGGGCAAGGTGCAGCCCGCGCCTCAGCAGACGCCGAAGGCGGATCCAGCCACTCCACAAGACAAGCTCGATTACTCGGTGAATTACCAGAGCTGGAGCAAGGTGGCCGTTTCCCAGCCGGGCCAGGATGCAGGCCGATTCATCCTCAAGCGAACGGGCTTCTGGAGCTGGCAACTGAGCGCGCTCGAGCTGCCCAGATCACTGCTCGAATCGGATAAGTGAATCAACATCGGGACGCACCATTTTACGCGGCAGACGTAGTCAAGGCTTGCGCACCAATCCCGTGAGTCCCGGGACTGCTCTCCCAAGCTGGTCTGCGGGCGTTTCGGACGCTTCGGTCCTCGTATTGCGCAGCCTGTCGCATTGGCAGCTCCCTGCCGCCTCTCGCGGCATATAGTGCAGCCATTCGAACAAGCACGGAGACCACCATGACCAGACTGCTCGGCACTACCCTCGCGGCATCCATCCTGATGCTTGGCGCAAGCCCGGCCTTTGCCGCCGACGTGATCCGCGAGGCGCGTACCGTCGACGCCCGCGTAACGCGCGTCAAACTCGATGGCGTGGTCGACCTGGTCCTGCGCCAGGGCGCCAAGCCTTCGCTCGTGATTTCCGGCGACCGCATGGAAGTGGCGCGCGTGACCACGCGCCAGCATGGCGAGACGCTGGAAATCGATACCGAAAAGCGCAGCAATGTCACTCGTGGGCGCAACGAACCGAAATTGCGCGCCGAACTGACCGTGCCGAACCTGGCCGAATTCGTGTCCGAAGGCGTGGGTGCGAGCACGGTCAGCGGGTTCGGCGGCGAGCGCATCGTGCTTGCGCTCGACGGCGCCGGGGCGGTCACCCTCAACGGGAATTACCGACACGTCGACGCGCGCCTGGGTGGCGTCGGCAGCATGACGATCGATGCCGGCCGCGCCGAGCGCATGGACCTGGCGCTGCGCGGCGCCGGCCGGCTGGCGGTGTCTGGCCAAACGAAGACCTTGCGCGCCACGCTGGCGGGCGTGGGCAATCTCGACGCGGAGAAGCTGCGCGCCGACGTCGTGAACCTCGACATGAGCGGCCTCGGCGGCGCCACCGTGTATGCCAGCTCGGCGGCGAACCTGAACCTGAGCGGCATGGGTTCGGCCACGGTGTACGGCAAGCCGGCGCAGCGCAGCGCCACGACCGAGGGACTCGGCAAGGTCAGCTGGCGATAAAAGCCTGTCTCGGTAGAACTGCGTTACTTCTGCCGAGACGGGTATGGGCGCGCTTACCTGATGATGGTGTTGTTGCGCACTTCCTTCACGCCCTTGACTTCACGCGCGAGCTGTACGGCCTTCTGGGCGCTTTCACGCGATTCAACGAAACCGCTCAGCTGAACCGTCCCCTTGTAGGTCTCGACCTGTACCTCCGTGGCCTTGACGGCGGGATCGGCTGCGAACGCGGCCTTGACCTTGCTGGTGATGACGGCGTCGTCGACATATTCGCCGGTGCCCCGGTGCTGAGCGGTCGATCCGCAGGCGGTCAGCGACAATGTGGTGGCGGCAATGAGGATGGCAGTGAAACTGGCGGTGAAACGCTGTGCAATTTTCATGGCAACGCTCCCTTGAGATGAGACGATATCGTCACATTTTCAGGTGAGGTTGTCGACCGCGTTTGATACGGAACAAAGGTGTCTGTGCGTACGCGGCCTCAGGGCGCCTTTGCGAGTGACGCAATCGCAACACCCGGCGCCTCGGCAGCCGGCGCCGGACGCAATGCAATCTTGCCGCGCGCAAAATCCTGGCCGATGACGAGGCGCAGGTCGGCAGGCCGCGTGCTGGCAACCTGCACCAAGGCCACACTGTCGAAACGCGCCGCCAGGCGCTCGGCCGCGCCGCGGTAGTCGGCACCATGCTCGATACGGGTGCGGCGCACACTGAAACCCTGTTCGTTGCTCAGCCGCGTGACGCGCAATCCATTGCCGCCGACCTGGCGCGACAGGGCGCGTGCCATGCCCGTCACTCCATTTCCATTACGAATTTCGAGCAGCACCGGCTCCGGGCTGCCGCGCCGCACCGGCGGCAGCGGCGACGGCGGCAAGCCGGCCGGCAGTTGCTGGGCCAGCGCGCGCGCAGAAGGAATGCGGCGCAGCGTCAGGCTGCCGTCGGCGCCAGTGAGCACCTGGGTCTCGGCCCATTCGGGGTCGGGCCGCGGCGCTTCGACCGCGGCCTGGATCGCCGCCACGGCGCTGCCGCCGGCGGCCGCGTAGTCGCTGCGGAAATCGTGTTCGCGCAGCGCGCTGGCCTGGCGGAACATCAGTTCGGCGCGATCGTCCTGGCCCATCCGGCGCAGCGTTTCACCCAGGTTTTGCCAGGCGCGATGGTTCAGGGGGTCGAGCAGGCAGGCCTTTTCCAGCGCGACGATGGCCTGTACATAGTCGCCACCCAGCAAGTAGGCATAGCCGAGATTGGCGAACAGGTAGGCGCTGCCGGGACCGGAGGCCAGTGTCGCGTCCTTGGTCAGTTCACGCCAGATCGGGATGGCCTGGACGAAGTCACCCTGGCGCGCGAAGGCGGCGGCCAAGGCATTGCGGGCGCGCACATGACGCGGATCGGCCGCCAGGGCGACGCGATAGGCCTGGACCGCTTCGTCGTAGCGGCCCGCAAGGTGATGCGTACGGCCCTGGCCATAGGCGGCTTCGGCATCCGGTCCCGGGGGCATGTCCGGCTGACGGGTGATGTCGGCGCAGGCCAGCAGCAGGGCACCGGCGCACAGTACCGACATTTTCTTGAGAAGTATGCGTGGTTTCATGGTCATGCTCCCGTGATGTCAACGCGCGGCGACGGCGGCCAGCGTACGGCTGATCTGCATTACTGCCGGTCCCAGCAGCACCATCAACAGCGTCGGAAAAATGCAAAAGATGAGGGGAAACAGCAGCTTGAGACCGATCTTGGCGGCACATTCTTCTGCCAGCATGCGGCGCTTGGTCCGCAGGTTCTCTGAATACACCCGTAGCGAGTCGCCGACGCTGGTGCCAAAACGTTCTGACTGGATCAGCATCGCCACGAGCGTGTCGACGTCGTCAACGCCGCTGCGCAGGGCGAAGTTACGCAACGCCTTTTCCTTGCTGAAGCCGGCTCGCATCTCCATCAGCACGATCTGCAATTCCTGCGCCAGTGTCAGGCTCTTGATGTGAATCTCGGCGGCCACCTTGACGAAGGCACGCTCGAGGCTCAGACCGGCCTCGACGCATACGGTCAAGAGGTCCAGGGCATCGGGCATCGTCTCGAAGATTTCGCGCTTGCGTCGCGCCGCAATGCGACTGAGGATCATGTTCGGCATGTAGTAGCCGACCGTTGCGGTAAGCAGCAGCAGGAACATCAGCTTGCCCCCCGAGAGCACGATCACGGAGCTCGCTGTCAGCACGCCCACGATGGCCGGCCCGAGCAGGGCCAGCACTGTCTTCGAGGCGAAGAACAGGGTCGGCGCCACGGGATTGCGCCAGCCGGCATTCATGAAGCGGGTGCGCAGCGCCGATTTTTCCCAGCCTTCTTCCGGGATCGACAGCTTGGTCAGGGGCTGGCTGACCTTGGCCACCTTCTCGACCCAACCGTTCGGTTCGAGTTGGCTGGCTTCCGATTTGCCGATGAAGCGGCGTAGCCGGGTGCGCAAGGTCTCCGGGGCGAACAAGGCCATTGCCAGCCAGGCCAGGGCGCAGACGATCCCGAAGACGATCAGGAGAAAGGACAGTTGGGCGGCATTCATGGCGGTACCTCAAATCCGGATGCGGATGATTTTGCGCAGCCAGACCACCCCGAACAGGATCATCCCGGCCGCATACCAGAGCAGGCGCACGCCGGCCGGATCGGTCCACAGCATGCTTACGTATGTCGGATTCACCGCCATCAGTATCAGGGTGACGGCAAGCGGCAGCAGCCCGAGGATCCAGGCCGACATGCGTCCTTCGGCCGACAGCACCCTGACCTGGGCCGCAAGCTTCAGGCGACCGCGGATGATCATACTGATATTGCCGAGGATCTCGGCCAGGTTGCCGCCGGACTCGCGCTGGATCAGCACCGCGATGATGAGGTAGCGCAGGTCGGTCAGCGGAATGCGGGCAGCCATGTTGTGCAACGCTTCGCCCATCGGCACGCCGTAGTTGATTTCCTCGCGCGCGATACGGAATTCCCCGCTGAGCGGCTCGGGCAGCTCATTGCCGACGATCTGCAGTACGTTGGTAAACGAGTGGCCGGCGCGCAGGGCGCGCGCGATGAAGTCGGCGGCGTCGGGCAGCTGATGTTCGATGCGGCGCAGGCGCCGCGTGCGGGCGCGCCGCATCAGCATCCAGGGAGACGCCAGCGCCAGCAGCGCGATCGCCAGCCGGACCGGCAAGGGCATGGGCCAGCGCGCCGACGCAAGCAGGGCCAGCAGCATCGCTGCCAGCGAGCAGCCAATGAAGCGGTCGACCGATAGCACGCTGCCGGCCTGCACCAGCAGCGTGTCGAGTCGCCGCAGGACCGAAACACGATGCAGCAGGCGGTCCAGGCCGTCATGGCTGCTGAAGCGGCGCTGTTTCAGGATCGAGATGCGTTCGCCCGAGCGCCCGGTCCCATCCGACATCACCTGCAGCCGGCGCGCCACGCGCTGCGCGGCCTTGCCATAGGTGCTGGACCACCACAGCCAGACGCCTTCGATCAGCAGGATCACGGCGGCGAACAGGAACACGACGAAGCTGTAGAAAAGGACATCCATTGCGCGGCTCCACTGCAGGCGTAGCCTGTGGGTTCATTGGTAGATACGGTCGGGGTCGAAGGTGTTGTCGGGGATGTCGGCGCCGTACATCTTGAGGCGGTCGGCGAAGCGCGGGCGCACCCCGGTGGCGCTGAAATGACCGAGCACCTTGCCGTCGCGGTCGACGCCGGTCTGCTCGAAGCGGAAGATTTCCTGCATCGAGATGATGTCGCCTTCCATTCCGGTGATTTCCTGGATGCTGACCACCTTGCGGCAGCCGTCGATCAGGCGCGACGCCTGCACCACCACGGTCACGGCCGAGCAGATCTGCTGGCGGATCGCACGCGGCGTCAGGTTCACGCCGGCCATGCCGACCATGTTCTCGAGCCGGGCCAGCGCGTCGCGCGGGGTGTTCGAGTGAATCGTGGCGAGCGAGCCTTCGTGACCGGTATTCATCGCCTGCAGCATGTCGAGCGCTTCCGCGCCGCGCACTTCGCCCAGGATGATGCGGTCGGGCCGCATGCGCAGCGAGTTCTTCACCAGCGCGCGCTGGGTGACTTCGCCCTTGCCCTCGATGTTCGGTGGGCGCGTTTCCAGACGCACCACGTGCGGCTGGCGCAGCTGCAGCTCGGCCGCGTCCTCGATGGTGACGATGCGCTCGCTGGCCGGGATGAAGCCCGACAGCAGGTTCAGCAGCGTGGTCTTGCCGCTGCCGGTGCCGCCCGAGATCAGGATGTTGATCTTGGCGATGCCCAGACCCTCCAGCACCTTGATCATGGGCGGTGTCATGCTCTTGTAGTCGAGCAGGTTCTGTACCGTCAGCGGGGTCGCGCCGAAGCGGCGGATCGACAGCAGCGGGCCGTCGACCGCCAACGGCGGAATGATCGCGTTCACGCGCGAGCCGTCCGGCAGGCGCGCGTCGACCATCGGGCTCGATTCGTCGACGCGGCGGCCCACGCGTGAGACGATCTTCTCGATGATCTTCATCAGGTGCGCGTTGTCGTGGAAGGACACCTCGGTCAGCTCCAGCTTGCCGCGCCGCTCGACATACACACGGTTGGCGGTATTGACCAGGATGTCGGAAACGGTCGGGTCGTTCAGGAGCGGCTCGAGCGGGCCGAAACCGAGCATCTCGTGCTGGATGTCGAGCACCAGGTTGTGGCGCTCGTGCTGGTTGAGAACGATGCGCTCTTCCTCGATGATGCGCTGGATCAGCAGCGCCAGCTCGTGCTTGAACTGTTCGGCGGTCAGGCGCTTGAGGCGCTCCAGATCGATCCGGTCGAGGATCATCTGGTGCATCGTCTTCTTGAGCTCCTGGTAGGCACTGTTGCTGGCCTCGGCAGGAATCACGCTCGAACGGCGCTGGTCATCGGATACGGACAGGCGTTCACGCAGCGACATGGCTTCTCCTTTCAGTAATCGTTTTCGCCGCGGCCGAACAGGCGGTTGAACAGTCCGCGGCTTTCCGGCGCGCGCCGCGCAGTGACAAGCTCGACCAGGTCGGCCAGGCTGCGCGCCGCCGCGCTCGCACGCGACAGCTCGATCACCGGCACGCCCTGGTTCACCGAGTCGGTGACGGCGATGTAATCGTTGGGTACGGTGTGCACGACTTCGCAGCCGAGCGCCGCGTGCAGGTCGGGCAGGCGCAGGCGCCCGCCTTTCTCGTAGCGGTTGACGATCAGGCGGATGCTCTCGTTCGGGTAGCCGAGCGAGCGGAAGATGTCGAGCAGGCGCCGGGCGTCGCGGATGTCGGGCAGCGCCAGCTGCAATACCGGATAAATGGTGTCGGTGCTGTCGAGCGCGCGCAGCGACACCGCGTCGATCTGGCGTCCGACGTCGAGCAGGATGAAGTCGTAGTGCTGGCGCGCCACGCGCAGGATCGCATCGATGTGCTCGGGCTTGGCTTCCTTCGCCTGGGAGGGATCGTCGGCCGCGGCCAGCACCCCGAAGCCGCGCGTGACGTGCACCAGGCAGGAGTCGAGGAAAGGACCGTCGATGCGTGCGATCTGCTCGCACACGTCGGACAGGGTCATGGTCGGCTTCTGGTCCGAGACGTACAGCGCGGCATCGCCGAACTGGCCGTGCAGATCGATCAGCAGGACCTTCTTTTCGGCCAGCGTCGCCAGCGCATAGCCGAAGTTGGTCGAGATGAAGGTCGCGCCGCTGCCGCCTTTGCAGGCGATGAAGGCCAGCACTTTGCCGTCGCGCAGCTGGGCAACGCCGGCGGCGGTGGCGATGCGGTCCATCGCCTCGTGGAAGGCACGGTGCACCAGCGGCAGCTGCAACACTTCACGCACGCCGGCGCGCATCGCGCGGATCAGGAGCTCCGGACAGTGCTCGCCCGTGAGCAGCATGAAATGCGCTTCCGGATACTGGCGGGCCAGGCGCTCGATCAGGTCGCCGTCTTCGGGGGCGCCGGCGGCGGCGTCGACGATCACCAGGCCCGGCGCATCGGCCACCGGGCGGTCGAGTGCTTCTCGCATCGACACGCGGCTGGCGGCGACGTTCAGCGGCGGCACGCGTGCCGCGCCCTGCGAGGCGATTTCGGCATACAGCAAGCTGTCGCGGCTGATCAAAAGGGCTTTCATGACGCTCCTCGTCGAGGCTCAGGTTATCGTTGTTGAAGATGGGCGCGCAGGGCGCGGCGGGCAGGATGCGGTCGCGGGACAACGGTGCTCACTGCCCGTTGCCGAGCGTCTTGATCAGTGGCGAGACCTCGGTCTGCGGCTGGGCGAACGAGCGCTCGTAACGGGCATGCGCGGCGCGCGCGGCTGGACCGTCGATGCCAGTGGCCGGGTTGGCATTGGCAGCACCGCGCGGATCGATCGTCTGCGCCGCCACGTTGGCGCGCACCGACGCGCCGAACTGGCGGTCGAACCGCGGAGTGGTCGCACATCCCTGCACCAGCAGCAGCAGCACGACACATGCGCTCGTCTTGTGGGTAACCATGACTTTCTCCTATTTGAGTTCGAAACCGTCGACGCTCTGGGCCGGCGGCGCACTACGTTTGGGCAGTTTGGGGCCGGCCTCGAGCCGCCCGCCGAGCATCAGGGCAGCGCGCGAAGGTGCATCGACGCCGTCGGTCGGCAGCGCATAACCGGTGGCCGTGAGCGGCTTCACCAGACGCGCGGTAATCACGAACACCAGCTCGGTGCGGTCCTGCTGGAAGTCCGTGCTGCGAAACAGCGCGCCGAGCACCGGCACCTCACCCAGCAACGGCAGGCCCTTCAGGTTGGTGACCAGGTTGTTCTTGATCAGGCCGCCAATGGCAAAGCTCTGGCCGTCGTATAGCTGGACGGTGGTGCTGGCGCGCCGCGTCGTCACCACCGGCAGGATGGCGTTGCCGGTCAAACCGGTCGCACTGATGCCGATGCCTTCGCGCGACAGTTCCGACACCTCGGGCGCAACGCGCAGGTTGATGCGCCCGCCGCTGAGCACCGTCGGGGTAAAGCGCAGGCCGACGCCGAATTCCTTTTCCTCGAGCGTGACCTTGTCCCTGTCCTGCGAAACCGGGATATAGAATTTGCCGCCGGCCAGGAAGCTGCCCTCCTGGCCGCTGATCGCCATCACGTTCGGCTCGGCCAGCACGCGTACCAGGCTGTCCTTGGTCTCGGCGTCCAAGGCGAAACCCTTGTCGTTGCTGCGGCCGGCAAGGAGCCGGGCGCCAGCTTTCCCGGACAGGAAGTCCGAGCCCAGGGCGGCGGCCCAGCTGCCGGGACTGAAGGTCCAGCTTGCGCCGGCCTCGAGCCGCTCGATCAGGCTCTTCGACACCTCCGCGACCTTCACCTCGAGCTGCACCTGCTGCGGCGCGCTGACGCTCAGCAGATTGACAACGCGCAGGTTGGCGGCATTGGCGGCCGCGCTGGCGCCGCCTGCGGACTGCTCGGGAGCCAGCTCTTTCGGCACCGCGCTCATTGGCCGCAAGGGCTTGCGCACATAGGCCAGCGCCAGCTCGGCGGCACGGGCGGCGGCGGCGGCGTCGGAAACGCTCCCGGTGAGCACCAGCGAGTCGGCCGCGGCCAGCACGCGGATCTCCTTCTCTTCCGGCATGACCGCCGCCAGCATGGCCTGCAACGCGGTGGGATCCATGGCCACGGTGATGTCGAGCACGCTGCACATACCGCTGCGGCCCTGGATGATCATGTTGGTGGTGCCGACGTCGACGCCGGCGATGTACATCGTGTCGGGCGCCACCAGCATGGCCTGCACCACGGAAGGGTTGCCGACGCTGCGGTTCTGCACCGGCTCGGGCAGGCGCATCAGGGTCGACTTGCCCATCTGGAGCGCAACCTGGGCCGGGCGTGCAGCCTCGCCCTTGCAGCGCGGACCGACTTCGGCGCGATCGCCGGCGGTGACAGGTGTCTCGGACTGCGCCGCCGGACGGGCCGCCTGGGCGGCGCCCGCCAATGCCAGCGCCAGACCGCCAAATGCGACGCGGCAAGCGAGGCGGGGTTTGTTGGAACTCGTGTTCATGGTTTCACCTGGCACGCAAAAGGGATCAGAAGCATTCCTGCGAGGATTGCAGGCCGTTGATGACGCTGACACAGTTGCGCCGTACCGGCGGCGTGGCGACACGGTGCACAGCCGGCTTGTCGGGACGGCGTGCCGTGGCGGCCGGCTTGGCCGGCGACGGTTTCACCGGCAGCGGCGCCGTGCCCGGCAGCAGCGTGAGCTTGGTGGCGCCGTCGGTCTGGGCCGATTGCGGATCGACCTGGTTGCGCAGGGCCAGCGACAGCGTGCCGACGCTGCGCGCCAGGTCGAGCTTTTCGGCCTGCTCTGGCGTGACCTCGAGCGTGACGGCGTTGACCACGCGCGGCTTGGTTTCGTCGCGGTTGACCTCCTGGGCCACGGCCAGCACCAGAATCCGCTCGAGCACGATCTTCGAGATGTCCTGGTCGCGTCCACCCGACCCCGGCACCGGCTCCTTCTGGGTGCTGACGATGATGTCGACGTAGTTGCCCGGCAGGGTGAACCCGGCCACCCCGATGACATCGTTGACACGCACCGTGATGGCGCGCTTGCCTTCGGCGATCAGGGCCGACAGGCCGCCCAGCGTCCCGTTCGGGGCCAGCTTGGCTTCGCTGACCGGTTCGCCGGCCAGCACGCTGCTCTTGAGCACCCGTCCGGCCAGTTTTTGGGGATCGGTGAATGAACCCTTGGGCACGCTGTCGGCCGGCCACTCGGCCAGCTTGAACATTTCCGGCGTGAGCCGCTGCCCGAGATTGATATCGGTCGCGGCAACCACGATGTGTCCGGTGCTGGCTCCCGGCTGCTGCAGCAGCCAGCGCGAAGCCAGGATCACGGCCGTCAGGCCGAACAGGATGGCCACGGCCATCACGACGAGGGCGCGCTTGTTCTTCATGATGCGATTCCTGGGACAGGGTTCGAGGTGCCGGTGCCGGCGGCCATGCTGTTCCACGCCTGCTCCAGCGCGGCAGCCGTCAACTGTGGCTCGGTGCCGGCGAAGCTGGCGAAGTCATGCAGGCGACCCAGCAGTTCCTGGGGGTGGAAGGCCAGAAGTGGCGTGCCACTGGCGCGGTGCAGGCTCCCGATGAGGTGATCGAGCAAGGTCTCGTCGCAGTCGAGGCGGCGCAGCCGGCACTGGCGCCGCCAGAGCGCGCGGTAGGCCGGCTCGGCCAGGGGCCCGAGCGCGATGCGGTAGCCGATGCGGCGCAGCAGGGCCGGATCGAACACGCTGCTCGGCGCCTGGTCGGTGACGAAGACCAGCATGGCCTCGAAAGGCAGGGTCTCGGCCTGGCCGCCGAGCATGACGCGAGCGACGCCACCGTCGAGGATATCGGCCCAGCGCCTGAGCAGCTCGGACACGGGCGTGCGCTGACGGCCAAGGTCGTCGATGACGAATATCCCGTTATTTGCCTGCAGCTGCGGCGGCGCCTGGTATACGCCCTTGTCCGCGTCGTAGCGCAGCTCGAGGGCTTCCGGCTCGAGCTCGGCGCCGACATGCACCAGCGGGCGCTGGCAGATGACCCAGCGCGTATCGCAGCTGCGCCGCTCCTCCTGCTGGCGTGCCAGCGGCAGCGGCGCCGGATGGCGCAGCGGATCGTAGAAGCGCATGGTGCCTCCTTCGATCAGGATGGCGTATGGCACCGCGACGGCACCGGACAACAGGCGTGCCAGCTTGCGCGCGAGCGTGGTCTTGCCGCTGCCGCTGGGACCGTGCAAGAGCAGCGCACGCTGCGCCTGCAGGGCCGCGCCGAGCAGCGCACGCTGGCCCGGATCCAGACCATCGTCAGCCAGCACAGCCGCGACCTCGGCGGCAGTCGGGCGGCTGGCCCCGGGTTGGCGCAGCGCCTGGCGCTCGACCATCGCGCGCCAGGCGGCGAGCGTCACCGGTGCCGGCCCGACGTAGCGGCACTCGGCCAGGCAGTCGAGCGCGGCGCGCTGGCCAATCGCGGTCAGCTGGTACTGCACGTCGATGTCGGAGTCGCCACACCAGGCCACTTCGACCTGCTGCTCGGCCATCAGGCTGGCCAGTACTTCGCGCAGCACGCTCAATGACAGCTTGAGTTTGCCTGCAAGCAGCGGCAACGGCGCGCGGCCGGTCGCGTGCAGCGTCTTGAGCGTCAGCGCGACCAGCAGACGCGCATCGAGCCCGGTGTCACCGATGGACCTGGCCTGGCGTGGCAGGAGTGCCGCCACCTCCAGCTCGCCCGGCGGCGGCATCCGTCCGGCCATGCCGGCCGGCGTCGCGGCGCCATGCCCGCCCGAGCCAAACGACAGCGTTTCGATCATGGCATCCTCCTTGCAGACAGTAAAAATATTTCCTGACGACATTGAATTGATTCTAGCGATGGCCCCTCCGGACACCCTTGAGATGAAGCAAGCCGGCGGCTCAAGCGTGATGGCGCTGTACCAGTAGCCAGAGCGTACTGAGGGCAATGGCCAGACCATAAGGCATGGATCCCGCACTCGGCCGTGCCGACGCGTCGTCCGGCGAGATCGGTGCCATGCGCAGCAACAAGGGCAGCAACAGGTTGCGCATATTCGTATAGGCGATGCGCCAGCGCCCGGTTGCCAGCAAGACGACGAGCGCCATCAGGCCGCCGGCACACCAGGCCAGGATGCAGGCGTGGAAAGTCTCGGATGGGCCAAGGAAGAGGCCGACGGTAGCCATCAGTTTGACGTCGCCGGCGGCCATGCCGCGCAGTGCATACAAGGGCAGGAACATGGCGAAGCCGACGGCAGCGCCGCCCAATGCCTGGCCGATAGCGGTGGCCGGCGCGGCAGCGTAACAATGCAGGACAAGCGCGGCGCACCACCCGCCCAGCAGCAAGCGATTCGGGATTTTTCGTATCGCCAGGTCGATGACCGCGGCGGAAACGACGAGAACGAGCAGTAACAAATCCAGCCAGGTAGCGATAGGCATGGTGGTAGTCCCCAAAAAAAACCCTCCGGACCGGAGTCCAGAGGGTGAGGTCACGCGATTACTGGGGTTAATCCGGCAGAGCGGTGGTCAGCGCCGTTGCAACCCTGGTGAAAGCATCCTTCACCTCCTGGCCCACGGTCACTGCCGCGGTTGCCATCGCGACACCGATCAGCGCAGCGATCAGGCCATACTCGATGGCAGTCACACCGTCTTCGTCAGCAACGAAAGCTTGGATAGCGGTAAAGATCGTTTTCATGACAAACTCCATATGGTGGTTTATAAGAACAACCCCGAAACGGTGGGAGTTCCCTGACTCGGCTGCCTCTGCTTTGTCGTTTCCGTTTCAGTAAGTTCATCATACGTTTTGATGCCGCACGGCAAGTTGACTGTACGCAAGTTTTCCCATGGGAATTATTTGCTTAGTGAAACTTTTGAGAAGGCGCAAAGGTGAGGCTAACCCGCCACGCATAGTCCTAAAAAGCTGGGCGAGATTATTGCTGTAAATGCAAAAACAGATTATGCTGTTTCGCTTGCTTTTCGGAAATTTCGGCTTCCCATGGAAGCAATGAAAGGCCGAGAAGCGACAAGTGGGTTGATTACATTCTGAGAATGACATGGATTCCCTTCTGAAACACATGGTGGACATGACCGGCCACCGCGACCACGCGATGCTCGACATCTCGGTGATCGCGGCAGTGCAGGAACTGGCCGCCGCCGCACAGACGCGGGTGTTATCCATCTCTACTTTCGGCGGCCAGCATTACGTACGCCCACGGGCCAGCATCGACGCCGGCGGCCGCGCCCAGGTCCACGAAGCACTCGACAGCGCCACGCCAGGCCAGCCCTTATCCAGCATGCCGGAACTGGCGGCCTGCCTGGCGGCGCGCGAGACCAGCGCCGAAGCCATCGCTCCCGACGGCCAGCGCACTCTATGGCTGCCAATCTGGTTTGGCGACAAGGCCGATACCTGCCTGGAGATCGTGCGCGGCGCGCCCTTCCCGGACCAGACCATCCACATGATCGCCGGCATCGTCGGTGTCTACCGCAATTTCCAGAACCTGCTCGACTACAGCGAACGCGACTCGCTCACCGGCCTGCTGAACCGCAAGACCTTCGAGGACCAGCTCGCGCGCATGCTCCAGTGCCCGGGCGAGCACGAGCCGCCGCTGCCGGGCCAGCCCGAGCGGCGTCAGTCTCATGCACAGGAAAAACAATGGCTGGCCGTGGTCGACGTCGACCACTTCAAGCTGGTGAACGACACCTTTGGCCACCTGTACGGCGACGAGGTGCTGATCCTGATCGCCAACCAGCTGCAGGCCTCGTTCCGGGCCCAGGATCGCGTGTTCCGCTTCGGCGGCGAGGAATTCGTGGTGCTGCTGCGTTCGAGCACGCTGGACAATGCGCGCCGTATCATCGACCGCTTCCGCACGAACGTTGAAGCATATGATTTCCCGCAGGTGGGCCGGGTGACGGTAAGCATCGGCTTCGTCAGCATCAGCGCCTTCGATTCACCGGTGGTCACGCTCGGCCATGCCGACCAGGCCCTGTACTACGCCAAGACCCATGGCCGTAACCAGGTCTGCCACTACGGCGAACTGATCGAGCGCGGCCTGCTCCAGGCCGTCGCCTCGAACGACACCGCCGAGTTCTTTTAAGTTACCAAAAGAAAACGGCTCGGGTCGACCCGCCACTTCTCGGGCGACTCGTGACGCACGATCTTGTCGCCGCCGCCGAAGCCCAGCGCGCGCGACAGGTCGAGCAGCTCCGGCCGGATATAGGTCTGGGTGCGGGTATTGAAGAATACGTTGACCTTGGGCGTCAGGAGGTTGGTCTCGTGCGGCTCGACCACCACGCCCAGGCGGCCCGACTCGAGCATCACCATGGTGCCGACCGGGTAGATGCCGACGCAGCGCATGAATTCCTGGGTCAGCGAAGGATTGAAGTGGAATTTGCTCCACTCGTAGATCTTGCGCAGCGCATCAGCCGCCGGCATGCCCTTGTGGTAGCAGCGGTCCGAGGTGATGGCGTCGTAAACATCGACGATCGCCGCCATCTGCGCCAGGTCGCTGATCTGGTTTTCGGCCTGCCTGTCCGGGTAGCCGCTGCCGTCGCGCCGCTCGTGGTGGTGCAGCGTGATGTCGAGCGGGATCTGGCCTATTTCCGGCGTCTGGCGCAGGATGTCGTAACCGTCGCGCGGGTGCTTCCTGATGAGTGCGAACTCCTCGTCGGTGAGGCGTCCGGCCTTGTTCAGGATGTGATCCGGCACCAGCGCCTTGCCGGTGTCGTGCAGCAGGCCGCCGATGCCGGCCTGGTAGATCGTCTCGTCGTCCATGCCGCGCGAGCGGCAGAACGCCACCAGCAGCGTGCACACGCTCACCGAATGCAGGAAGGTGTAGTCGTCCTTGGTCTTGATGCGCAATAGCCCTAGCAGCGCGCCGGAATTGCGCAGGATCGATTCGGTGATGTTCTGCACCACCGGCGACACATTTTCGAGCTCGACCGCCTTGCCCAGGCGCGCATCCTGCATCACCGTGCGCACCAGGCCGACGGCCTGGCGCCGGATGCTGACCGCACGCTGCATCTCGTCTGCAAGCGAGGTACGTACTGGCCTGACCGGCCTGGCCGCGATCTCCACGAGCTCTTTTTCGGTCTGGGCCTGGACCTCGGCCAGAGTCGGCGCCTCGGCCACGTCGAGTCCCTTGGAGCAGTCGATGATCACGCTGCGAATACCGGCATGCCGGATTTTGCGGATATCGTCGCCGCTGGTAAGGACAAACCTGGCGCGGATGAAAGGATGTTCCATCCAGCCGCAGTCCAGATCATGGATGGCCATGCCCACGCGCAGCTGGGACGAATCGATTTTCTTGAGCATGCTAGGGCCTGACGATGTGTTAATCTCCGCCACCGTGACGGAGCATGCAGTATAACAACGTACTTTCCTCGAATAAACTTTCCATCCATTAAATGTTGCAACTAAACACAAAATAATTCCTTATGGAACTGCGCCAGCTCCGCTATTTTGTGGCCATCGTCGACCATGGATCGCTCTCGCGTGCCGCCCTGGTGCTGCACGTGGCGCAGCCGGCGCTTACGCAACAGCTGCGCCAGCTGGAGGAGGAACTCGGTGCGCAGTTGCTGCACCGCTCGGCGCATGGGGTGCTCAGCACCGACGCCGGCAAGATTTTTTATGAGCACGCTCAGGCTATCCTGAAACAGGTGGCCGACGCCCGATCGGCCGTCACGCAGTCGACCACGCGGCCCTCGGGCAGCGTCACGCTCGGCCTGCCGCACAGTATTTCCGGCGCCCTCGCCCTGCCCCTGTTGACGGCTGCGCGCGCGACCTATCCCGAGATCACGCTGCAGCTGACCGAGGAAATTTCGGGCAACCTGATCGAGCAGCTCAAGTCCGGGCGCCTGAATCTCGCCGTGCTGTTCGACGACGGCCAGCTGACAGGTTTCGAGACCACGCCACTGGTCGAGGAAGACCTGATGTACATCTGCCGCGCCGGCTCCATCTGGGTGCCGCCGGGCCCGGCCATCACCCTGGGCGCGGCGCTGGCCACCACCCTGATCCTGCCGGCCCGGCAGCATGGCGTGCGCCCGCTGATCGAGCAGGCCGCCGGCAGCGCGGGCCTGGCGCTCGCCAACATCATCGAGATCAATTCGATCGCCATCCTGAAATCGGCCCTGCTGGCCGACATGGGCGCGACCCTGCTGCCGCTGGCGCCGCTGCGCGCCGAGATCGACAGCAACGCCCTGATCGCCCGGCCGGTGCACAGCCCGGCGATCCGGCGCAACGTCACCCTCTGCGCCTCGCGCAATATCCCGCTGACGAACGCGGCCGCCGCGATCAGCCGCCTGGTGCGCCAGGTTACCGAAATGCTGTGCTCGAATGGGCAGTGGCCCGGCGCTCAGCTTATTGAATAACTGCTATCAGTTTTTCTTATACCCCCATCCCGATTCCGTATTTCCCCCTTCCGCCGGTAAGGCCATACACTCCACGCGACCGAACAACCCTGCGGTTGTTCAGCAAAAAATAAGGAGCGTCTAACAAAGCTTCAGGGCAAGGCGCAGCGTCGAAGACAGTACGGCTGTACGGCGAGACGGTGCAACGCAGCCATGAAGCTTTTGTTAGGCGCTCCAAGTCGCCACCGCGACGCCAACCCGCCACGACAAGCGCCTACCCGGCGTCCGGATGGCGGGAACCACCAACTACCAGCTTGGAGACACGTATGCCCGATACCGTCGCGCCGCGCGAGCCCGCGCAGGATCTTCCTTCCCGCCTGAATAACGCAGCTTTAACTGCGGTCACCCTCGACGACAAATACACCGCCAAGACCGGCAACATCTTCCTGTCCGGCATCCAGGCCCTGGTGCGCCTGCCGATGATGCAGCGCGAGCGCGACGCCGCCGCCGGCCTGAACACGGCCGGCTTCGTCTCGGGCTACCGCGGCTCGCCGCTGGGCGGCCTCGACGAGACCTTGTGGAAGGCGAAGCACCACCTGGAAGCGAACCACGTGCAGTTCGTGCCGGGCGTGAACGAGGACCTGGCCGCGACCGCCGTCTGGGGCACGCAGACGGTCGACCTGATCGGCCCGACGAAATATGACGGCGTGTTCGCCATGTGGTACGGCAAGGGCCCTGGTGTGGACCGCTGCGGCGACGTTTTTAAACACATGAACCATGCCGGCACGTCGAAGAACGGCGGCGTGCTGCTGGTCGCCGGGGACGACCACGGCGCGTATTCCTCGACCCTGCCGCACCAGTCGGATCACATCTTTTCGGCTTGCATGATCCCGGTGCTCTACCCCTGCAACGTGCAGGAATACCTGGACCTCGGCGTGCACGGCTGGGCCATGTCGCGCTTCTCGGGCTGCGCGGTCGCTTTTAAAGCGCTGGCCGACACGGTCGAATCGAGCGCCTCGGTCGACGCCAACCCGCATCGCGTGCAGGTGAAGATCCCGCAGGACTTCGTCATGCCCGAAGGCGGCCTGAACACGAAACTGTCCTCGGTCCCGCTGGGTCAGCAGGCACGCGCCCAGGAAGCGCTGATGCAGGACTATAAAATCTACGCAGCCCTGGCCTATGCCCGTGAAAACAAGCTGAATCACACCACGATCGACAGCCCGAACGCGAAACTCGGCATCATCGCGTCCGGCAAATCCTACCTCGACGTTCTGGAGGCGCTGGAAGAACTGGGCATTGACGAAGCCATGGCCGCGAAGGTCGGCCTGCGCCTGTTCAAGGTCGCGATGATCTGGCCGCTGGAGCCGGAAGGCGTGCGCGAATTCGCCCAGGGACTGGACGAAATCCTGGTGGTCGAGGAAAAGCGCCAGGTCGTCGAATACCAGCTGAAGGAACAGCTCTACAACTGGCGCGACGACGTGCGTCCCCACATCATCGGCAAGTTCGACGACAAGGGCGAATGGGTTGCCCCGCGCGGCGACTGGCTGCTGCCCCCCAAGGCCGATTTTTCAGTTGCGCAGGTCGCACGCGTGATCGCCGGTCGGATTGCACGCCTCGTCACCGACGACACCACGCGCGACCTGATCAAGGCCCGCCTGGCCTTCCTCGACGCGAAGGACGCCGTGCTGCAAAAGGCGATCACCACGCCGTTCCGCCCGGCCTTCTACTGTTCCGGCTGCCCGCACAACACCTCGACCAAGGTGCCGGAAGGTTCCTTCGCGCTGGCCGGCATTGGCTGCCACGTGATGGCGACCTCGATCTACCCGGAGATGAACAAGCTGACCACCCACATGGGCGGCGAAGGCGCGCCCTGGATCGGCCAGGCCGCGTTCTCGAAAGTGCCGCACGTGTTCCAGAACCTGGGCGACGGCACCTACTTCCACTCGGGTTACCTGGCCGTGCGCGCCGCCGTCTCGGCCAAGGTCAACATCACCTACAAGATTCTGTACAACGACGCGGTCGCGATGACCGGCGGCCAGCCGGTCGACGGCACGACGTCCGTGCCGATGATCGCCCAGCAGATGGCGGCCGAGGGAGTCAAACGCATCGCGCTTGTCACCGAGGACCTGTCGCGCTACGAAGACCGTTCGCTGCTGCCGGCCATCGTCACCCTGCACGACCGCAAGCACATGGACGACGTCCAGCGCGAACTGCGCGAGCTGCCGGGCGTGACCGTCATCATCTACGACCAGACCTGCGCCGCCGAGAAGCGCCGCCGCAGGAAGAAAGGCGAGTTCCCCGACCTGCCCAAGCGCATGGTGATCAACGAAGCCGTCTGCGAAGGCTGCGGCGACTGCGGCATCCAGTCGAACTGCGTCTCGATCCTGCCGAAGGAAACCGAGTTCGGCCGCAAGCGCCAGATCGACCAGTCCTCCTGCAACAAGGACTACTCGTGCGCCAAGGGCTTCTGCCCGAGTTTTGTTACCGTCGAAGGCGGCACCCTGAAGAAGAGCAAGGCCGGCGTCAGCAAGGGCGATGACGACGGCTGGGGCGCGTTGCCCGAACCGGTGCTGCCGTCCGTGGAACACCCGTACAACATCCTCATCAACGGCATCGGCGGCACCGGCGTCATCACCGTCGGCGCGCTGATGGGCATGGCCGCCCACCTCGAAGGCAAGGGCGCCTCGGTGCTGGACATGACCGGCATGAGCCAGAAGAACGGTTCCGTCACCTCGCACGTGAAGATCGCGATGTCGCCGCAGCGCCTGCGCGCGCAGCGCATCGCCACCGGCGAGGCCGACCTGATCCTCGGCTGCGACATGCTGACCACGGGCGCTGCCGACGCGGTGTCGAAAATGCGTCCGGGCCGCACGCTGGCCATCGTCAACCTGCACGAGCAGCCGACCGGCACCTTTGCCCAGGACGCCGACTGGCAGTTCCCGGCCGAGGACGTGCGCGGCCTGATCGTGGAAGCCGTGGGCGGCGCGGATGGCGCCGATTTCATCGACGCCACCAGGCTGGCCACCGCGCTGATGGGCGACTCGATCGCGACCAACCTGTTCCTGATGGGCTATGCCTGGCAGAAGGGCCGCATTCCGCTGACCGAAGCCGCCCTGCTGCGCGCCATCGAGCTGAACGGCGTTGCGGTCGCATCGAACAAGAAGAGCTTCCTGTGGGGCCGCCGTGCCGCCGTCGACTTCAAGCGCGTCGAGAAGCTTGCTGCGCCAACCCAGGCCGTGCTGGTGCAGATGCCGCAGAGCCTGGAGACGATCATCAAGAAGCGCATCGAGTTCCTGACCGGCTACCAGGACGCGGCCTATGCCGGCGTGTACGCCGAACTGGTCGAGAAAGTGCGCGCGGCCGAAACCGCCGCTGGTCTCGGCAACAAGCTGTCGACGGCCGTAGCCAAGTACTACTTCAAGCTGATGGCCTACAAGGACGAATACGAAGTGGCGCGCCTGTACACCGACGGCCGCTTCCTCGAGCAGGTCAAATCGCAGTTCGAAGGCGACTTCAAGCTGAAGTACAACCTGGCGCCGCCGCTGTTCGCGAAGAAGAACGCCAAGGGAGAACTGGTGAAGGCCGAGTTCGGCTCGTGGATGATGGGCGCCTTCAAGCTGCTGGCGAAATTGAAAGGCCTGCGCGGTGGCGCCTTCGACGTGTTCGGCTACACCGCCGAGCGCAAGATGGAGCGCGCCCTGATCGTCGAGTACCGCCAGATGATCGAAGCGCTGCTGCCGACCCTGAGCGGCGCCTCCTACGCCGACGCCGTCGCGCTGGCCAGCCTGCCGGAGCAGATCCGCGGCTTCGGCCACGTGAAGGAGAAGGCGGTCGAGAACTTCCGTCTGCGCAAAGCGGAGCTGCTCAGCGGCAACATCAAGAAACGCGCTGCCTGATCATTGATGACGGACCGGTGGGCACAGGGCGCCCACCCTACGTACGCATCCGTCCATTGTTATCGGTCGAATTCGTAGGGTGGGCGCCCCCGTGCCCACCGGTCCCGTTGAGCATCCCCACAGCTCAAGCTTGACGTTAACGTTAACGTCATATACCGTACAAATCGAACCTGTCCGCTTCCGATTCCAGAAGGAACACCATGAACGACATCACCCCCGCCGCCAAGCTCGATCTGCCTGAACAGCCCAAGCTGGCCAACAAGGTGCGCTTCGTCACCGCCGCCTCCCTGTTCGATGGCCACGACGCCTCGATCAACATCATGCGCCGCATCCTGCAGTCCAACGGCGTCGAGGTCATCCACCTTGGCCACAACCGCTCGGTCGACGAAGTCGTCACCGCGGCGCTGGCAGAAGACGTCCAAGGCATCGCCATCTCCAGCTACCAGGGCGGCCACGTCGAGTACTTCAAGTACATGATCGACCTCTTGAGGCAGCGCGGCGGCGCCCACATCAAGGTCTTCGGCGGCGGCGGCGGCGTCATCGTCCCGCACGAGATCGAGGAACTGCATGCCTATGGCGTGGCGCGCATCTTCAGCCCGGAAGACGGCCAGCGCATGGGCCTGGTGGGCATGATCCGCTCGATGATCGAAGCCTGCGACATCGACCTGTCGACCTATGCCCCCACCTCGCTGGATGTCCTGCAGGCTGGCAGCATCGAACAACGCCACCGCCCGCTGGCCCAGCTCATCACCGCGCTGGAGAACGGCAAGGCCGACGAAGGCCTGCGCAAGCAGGTGCTGGAAGCGGCCGACACCATGAAGGTGCCAACGCTGGGCATTACCGGCACCGGCGGCGCCGGCAAGTCCTCGCTGACCGATGAACTGATCCGCCGCATCCGCCTCGACCAGAACGACCGCCTGAACATCGCGGTGATCTCGATCGACCCGTCACGCCGCAAGTCGGGCGGCGCCCTGCTGGGCGACCGCATCCGCATGAACGCGATCAATCCGTGGAACGGCCAGGCGCGCGTCTTCATGCGCTCGCTCGCTACCCGCGAAGCCGGCTCGGAAATCTCGGCCGCGCTTCCCAGCGTGATCGCCGCGTGTAAAGTCGCCGGTTTCGACCTCGTGATCGTCGAAACCTCGGGCATCGGCCAGGGTGACGCGGCGATCGTCCCGCATGTCGATGCCTCGATGTACGTGATGACCCCGGAATTCGGCGCCGCCTCGCAGCTGGAAAAGATCGACATGCTCGATTTCGCCGACTTCATCGCGATCAACAAGTTCGACCGCAAGGGCGCCCAGGACGCGCTGCGCGACGTGGCGAAGCAGTACCAGCGCAACCGCGAACTGTGGAGCAAGTCGCCCGACGAGATGCCGGTGTTCGGCACCCAGGCCTCGCGCTTCAACGACGACGGCGTGACCGCCCTCTACCACGGCCTGCTGCCGAAGCTGGCGGAGCTGGGCCTGCGAGTCGAGCCCTCGAAGCTGGCTGCCCCATCGCAGAAACACTCGAGCGGCAAGAACGTGATCGTTCCCCCGGCCCGTGCACGCTACCTCGCCGAGATTGCCGACACCGTGCGCGGCTACCACAAGAACACCGCGAAACAGGTCAAACTGGCGCGCGAGCGCCAGCAGCTCAGCGAAACGAAACGCATGCTGGCGGCTGCCAACCGCGAAGTGATCCTGGACGACCTGATCACCGAGCGCGAAAACGCCATGGACGGCGGCGCGAAAAAACTGTTGGCCATGTGGCCGGACATGCAGGCAGCCTACGCCGGCGACGACTACGTGGTCAAAATCCGTGACAAGGAAGTTCGCACCAAATTGGTGCAAAAAACCCTGTCCGGCACCACCATCCGCAAGGTCGCCCTGCCGAAGTACGAAGACCACGGCGAGATCCTGCGCTTCCTGATGCTGGAAAACGTGCCGGGCTCCTTCCCGTTCACGGCCGGCGTGTTCGCGTTCAAGCGCGAGGGTGAAGACCCGACCCGCATGTTCGCCGGCGAAGGCGACGCCTTCCGCACCAACCGCCGCTTCAAGCTGGTCTCCCAAGGCATGGACGCCAAGCGCCTGTCGACCGCCTTCGACTCCGTGACCCTGTACGGCGCCGACCCGGCGCTGCGTCCGGACATCTACGGCAAAGTGGGCAACTCGGGCGTCTCGATCGCGACGCTGGACGACATGAAGGTGCTGTACGACGGTTTTGATTTGTGCAGCCCGAGTACCTCCGTCTCGATGACCATCAACGGCCCGGCGCCGACCATCCTCGCCATGTTCATGAACACGGCGATCGACCAGCAGATCGACAAGTTCGTGGCCGATAACCACCGCCAGCCGACCGCCGACGAAGCGGCAAAAATCAAGGAATGGGTGCTGGCCAACGTGCGCGGCACGGTGCAGGCCGACATCCTGAAGGAAGACCAGGGCCAGAATACCTGCATCTTCTCGACCGAGTTCTCGCTGAAGGTGATGGGCGACATCCAGGAATATTTTGTCCACCACCAGGTGCGCAACTTCTATTCCGTGTCGATCTCGGGTTACCACATCGCCGAGGCCGGCGCGAACCCGATCTCGCAGCTCGCCTTTACGCTGTCGAACGGTTTCACGTTCGTCGAAGCCTACCTGGCGCGCGGCATGCACATCGACGACTTCGCGCCAAACCTGTCGTTCTTCTTCTCGAACGGCATGGACCCGGAATACACGGTGCTGGGCCGCGTGGCGCGCCGCATCTGGGCCGTGGCCATGCGCGACAAGTACGGCGCCAACGACCGCTCGCAGAAACTGAAATACCACGTCCAGACCTCGGGCCGCTCGCTGCACGCGCAGGAGATCGACTTCAACGACATCCGCACCACGCTGCAGGCGCTGATCGCGATCTACGACAACTGCAACTCGCTGCACACCAATGCCTACGACGAGGCAATCACCACGCCAACCGATGAATCGGTCCGCCGCGCGCTGGCGATCCAGCTGATCATCAACCGCGAATGGGGCCTCGCCAAGAACGAGAACCCGAACCAGGGCGCCTTCATCATCGACGAATTGACCGACCTGGTCGAGGAAGCGGTGCTGCAGGAATTCGAACGCATCGCCGAACGCGGCGGCGTGCTGGGCGCAATGGAGACCGGCTACCAGCGCGGCAAGATCCAGGAAGAGTCGATGCTGTACGAGCACAAGAAGCACGACGGCTCGCTGCCGATCATCGGCGTGAACACCTTCCGCAACCCGAAGGGCGCCGGCGCCCCGGCCACGATCGAGCTGGCCCGTTCGACCGACGACGAAAAGCAGTCGCAGCTCAAGCGCCTGGCAGACTTCCACCAGCGCCACGCCAATGAGGCCCCGGCCGCCCTGGCCGCCCTGCAGCAGGCCGCGATCGATAACCAGAACGTGTTCGAGAAGCTGATGGACGCCGTGCGCGTCTGCTCGCTGGGGCAGATCACCACTGCCCTGTTCGAGGTCGGCGGGCAGTATCGCCGCAATATGTAAGAAGACCTGTGCGGCCGGCCACGCGCCGGCAGCTCAAATCCCTCCGCAACGCCAGCGCGTCCGGAGGGATTTTTTTTGCCTGCGTCGCCCGCAATGCTCGGCCGCCCCCGCGTCCCGGCTGCGCACGCACTGCATGCGCGGCGCATTCATACCAGTCCCGTGGCCACGGACGCGCCGCCTCCCCTACAATGGCCTCACCACCACCTGCGGAGCCACGCATGCCGATCAAGCCCGAACACCTTGCGGAACTGATGCGCGAAGTCGAACAGGATGACCCGATCGACTTTGCCGACCTGCCCTTTGCCGAGGACGACCTGCGCCAGCTGGTGGCGAGCCATCTGTGCGAGATGGCCGCGGCGATGGAAAACTTCAGCACCGAAGACCGCCTGATGACGCTGCTCGCGGTGTCGGCCAAGCTGGTGCTGGAGAACCTGGTGCTGCATGTGCAATTGCTGCGCCGTCATGGCCTGCCGGTCGGCGACAACGTCGAGGCCCTGCTGAGCCGCCTGCGCAAGGGCGAGTCCGAATAAGCCTCTTTTTTTCCCGTTCTGCCGTCCATACGCACGCGCCGCCTGGCCTGGCCGAGCGTGCGCGGCCGTACGCCGCTTCGTTCCGAGGAGAAATCGCGCTTACGCAACACGATTCCCATTGTGCGGGATACAAGCCATTCCTTGAGGTATTATTAATAGTTAGGAAACTCGTCGACCGGCTTCCGGACGGCGTCAGCACACACCTTGAGGAACCCATGTCCCGTAAAGTCTCCAAGATCAAACTCACCACCGCCGTCGTGACGAGCGCGTTGCTGCTCGCCGGTCTGGGTGGCTGCAGCCGCGACGAATCGACCGCCACCCTGCTCGCCGAAGCCAAGCAGTACCAGCAGAAAGGCGACCAGAAGGCCGCCCTCATCCAGCTGAAGAACGCGGTCGCGAAGAGCCCCGAAGATGTCGAAGCGCGCATGGCGCTCGGCACCCTGTATGTCGAGACCGGCGACCCGGTGTCGGCCGAAAAGGAATTGCGCAAGGCCGCCAGCCTGGGCGGCGCCGCCGAGCGCGTGCTGCCGGAGCTGGCGCGCGCCCTGCAGATGCAAGGCAAGTTCAAGGAAGCGCTCGACGAACTCAAGCCCGAGCTGGTCGCCAAGTCGGCGCCGCTGCTGGCCTTGCGCGGCGACGCCCTGCTGGCGCAGAACCAGCAGGCCGACGCCAAGAAAGCGTATGAGGCAGCGCTGGCGCTGCAGCCGAACAGCGGCGCGGCACTGACCGGCCTGGCGCGCCACGCGCTGGTGAACCGCGACGGCGAAGCCGCCGAGCGCTACGCCGTCGAGGCGACCACCAAGGATGCGAACAACCCCGAAGTCTGGATGTTCCGCGGCGGCATGCTGCGCGCCACCGGCAAGGCGGACGAGGCCGTGCAAGCCTTCGACAAGGTGCTGGCGCTGCGTCCGCAGGACCGCAATGCCAACGTCGAGAAGGCGTATATCCGCATCGAGCAGGGCAAGTACGCCGAAGCGCGTGCCGAGATCGAAGCCGGCCGCAAGGCCGCGCCGAACAGCCTGAGCGTGCTCCACGCGCAGGCGCTGGTCGACTACACCGAGGGCAAGTATCCGGAAGCGCGCGAATCGCTGCAGAAGATCCTCAAGAGCGCGCCGGAACACCTGCCGAGCATCCTGCTGTCGGGCGCGGTCGAACTGAACCTGGGTGCGAACGGCCAGGCCGAAGCCTACCTGCGCAAATACCTGGCGGCCGACCCGAACAATCTGTATGCGCGCAAGCTGCTGGCCCAGGCCCTGCTCAAGGGCTCGCAGCCGGGCGACGCGGTCGCCGCGCTGGCCCCGGCCCTGGACAACACGAACGACCCGCAGCTGCTGGCGCTGGCCGGTGAGTCCTACATGCAGGCGCGCGACTTCGGCAAGGCCACGGCGCTGTTCGAGAAGGCCGCCAAGCTGGCGCCGGACGCCGCCGTAGTACACACCTCGCTCGGCCTGTCGCGCCTGAGCCAGGGCGACAACGCCAGGGCCATCGACGAACTCGAACGCGCCGCCGAACTCGATCCGAAATCCCCGCGCGCGCTGACCGCGCTGGTGCAGGCCGAACTCGGCCTGAAGCACTACGACAAGGCCCTGGCCGCCGTCGCCAAGCTCGAACAGGCGCAGCCGGACAATCCGCAGACCCAGAACCTGAAGGCTTCGGTGCACCTGGCCAAGGGCGACGTGCCGGCCGCGCGCGCCGCCTTCGAGAAGGCGCTGCAGCTGCAGCCGACCTTCTTCCCGGCCGCCGCCAACCTGGCCCAGCTCGACCTGCGCGAACAGAAGCCCGACGCCGCCCGCAAGCGTTTCGAAGCGCTGCTGGAAAAGGACAAGAAGAACTTCGGCGCAATGGCCGCGCTGGCCGACCTGGCCATGCTGCAGCAGAAGCCGGACGAAGCGACGACCTGGCTGGAAAAGGCCCAGGCCGAGAACCCGGATGCGATCCCGGCCGTGTTGAAACTGGGCAGCCACTACCTCGGCACGAAGCAGGAGCAGAAGGCGCTGACGCTGGCGCGCAAGTTCCAGGCCTCGAACCCGAGCAACCCCGACCTGCTCGACCTGCTCGGCCAGGCCCAGCTGGCCAATGACGATGCGCAAGGCGCCCTCGACAGCTACAGCAAGCTGGTCAACGTGCTGCCGAAATCGGCGCTGGCGCAAATGCGCCTGGCCAGCGCCCACGTCAAGCTGAAGAACGACAGCGCCGCCGCCGATGCGCTCAAGCGCGCGGTCTCACTGCAGCCTGACCTGCTGCAGGCGCGCGTGGCCCAGGTCGAACTGGCGATGCGCCGCGGCCGCCATGACGAGGCGCTGGCGATGGCGCGCGACCTGCAGCAGAAGACCCCGGGTTCGCCGGTCGGCTTCCTGCTCGAGGGCGACCTGCAGCAGGCGCTGAAGAAACCGGAACTGGCCGTGGCCGCCTACGACAAGGCGCTCGCAATCACCAAGTCGGGCGCGATCCTGATGCGCAGCGCCGAGACGCTGCGCAAGATGGGCAAGACCAGGGAAGCGCAGCAGCGCATCGCGGCCTGGGCCAAGCAGAACCCGGAAGACGCGACGGTCCAGATGTACCTGGCCGAGTCGCACATGGCCGAGAAGCAGTACAAGCCGGCCATCGCCATCCTCGAGGCCCTGGTCAAGCGCAACCCGAACAACGGCGCGGCGCTGAACAACCTGGCCTGGGCCTACCAGCAGGAAAAGGATCCGCGCGCACTGGCGACCGCCGAACAGGCCTACAAGATCGCGGCGAACAATGCGTCGGTCATGGACACGCTGGGCTGGATGCTGATTGAACAGGGCAATGTCGAACGCGGCCTGCCTTTGCTGCAAAAAGCGGTCGGCACCAATCCGAATGCGCCGGAAATCCGTTATCACCTGGCGGTCGGCCTGCATAAATCGGGCGACAAGAAAGGAGCACGCAAGGAACTGGAAACCCTGCTCGCCCAGAACAAGCCATTCGCCCAGCTGGACGAAGCGCGTTCGTTGCTAAAAACCCTATAACGCTCTACTATTTGAGCGAATAAAAACCGAGAGGACCGCGCTTTTTCCGGCACCGGATGGAGCGCGGCATTGGGCCAGAACGGGGCCTCGCCGCAGCAGCGGCGGCGCCGTAAAACGAAGGTGTCCGCGATGACAAATTCCGAAGATGTGAAGGAAAACGGGGAAGTTTCCGTCGAAATTCTATCGAACGCTCATGTTTCCGAGGATCGCGATAATATGGCGAACTCAGGATTAGAGGATGTTATCGTGAACCAAGATTCATATGGAATCCGGCTTACCGATACGGCGAAAGGACGCAATTCGGCCAGCATGCTGGTCAACAAAATGTACGCCTGGCGCGGCTACGCGGGGACGCACCAGTTCACGGACGATCCCAACCGCATCACCCTCACCGCCACCGACAAGGGCGATGTGGTGGGCACGCTGACGCTGGGGATCGACTCGCCGATCGGCCTGATGGCCGACCAGATTTTCAAGGAAGAACTCGACGTGTACCGTGGCCGGGGCGCCAAGCTGTGTGAATTCACCAAGCTGGCATTCGATCCGACGGTACGCTCGAAAACCTCGCTGGCCAACCTGTTTCACCTGGCCGTGATTTATGCGCGCGATATCCACGACTGCACCGATATCGTCATCGAAGTCAATCCGCGCCACCGGCGCTTTTACGAGCACATGCTCGGTTTCGAACGCGTCGGCGACCTGAAGACCAATCCGCGCGTGAATGCGCCGGCTTACCTCCTGCGTATCAGCCTCGAATATGTAACGGAGCAGATCAAGAATCTCGGCGGCACCTGGAGCACGAATACCAACGAGCGTTCCTTCTATCCGTATTTCTTCTCGCCACGCGAGGAACAGGGCATTATCAACCGTTTGCGCCGTATCGACGAACAGCAGGTCGCGTAATTCCATCCATTCGGGCGCCATGGGCGCCCATTCTTCCTCCCGCCGTATTCTTTTTCCGCACATGAGCACTCCTTTCCCCTACGAGCAGGCGTTTTCCCGAAATATTGGCTGGGTCACGAAGGAGGAGCAGGCAAGATTGCGGCAAAAGCGTGTCGCGATCGCAGGCGGCGGCGGGGTCGGCGGCGTGCACGCAATGACCCTGGCGCGCCTGGGCGTGACGAAATTCCACATCGCCGACTTCGACATTTTCGACGTCCCCAACTTCAACCGCCAGGTCGGCGCCATGGTCTCGACCCTGGGCCAGCCGAAGGCCGAGGTGATCCGCCGCATGCTGCTCGACGTGAATCCCGAGTGCGAGGTCGTGGTCTTCGGCGAAGGCATCAATGCCGGCAACCTGGACGCCTTCCTGCAGGGCGTCGACATGTACGTCGACGCCCTCGATTTCTTCGCCTTCGACATCCGCCAGCAGACCTTCGCCCTGTGCGCCAGGCTCGGCATTCCCGCCAGCACGGTGGCGCCGCTGGGCATGGGCGCGGCCCTGCTGAACTTCATGCCGGGGAGAATGACTTTCGAGGAATACTTCCAGTGGGGAGACCTGCCGGAAACCGACAAGGCGGTGCATTTCGTGGTCGGCCTGGCGCCGGCCGGCCTGCACCGGCCCTACCTGGTAGTGCCGGAAGCGGTCAATTTCGTCGAGCGGCGCGGTCCCTCGACCATCATGGCCTGCCAGCTGTGCGCCGGCGTGATGGGCACCGAGGCGCTCAAGATCCTGCTCGGGCGCGGCAAGGTGCTGGCCGCGCCCTGGGGCGTGCAGTTCGACGCCTACCGCAACAAGCTGGTGCGCACCTGGCGCCCGGGCGGCAACAAAAATCCCCTGCACCGCCTGATGATCTCGATCGGCAAGAAGCAGCTGGCCAAGGACCTGGCAGCCGCCGGAGTAAAGCAATGAGCACGACCGTTGAAAAAATCCTCGACCTGGCGCGCTGGGCGCCCAGCGGCGACAACATGCAGACCTGGCGCTTCGAGATCGCGGCGCCCGACCACCTGGTGGTGCACGCCTACGATACGCGCGACCACTGCGTCTACGACCTCGACGGCCATCCGAGCCAGATCGCCTTCGGAACGCTGCTCGAAACCATCGCGATCGCCGCCAGCGCCCACGGCCTGCGCGCCGAGATCACGCGCCGTCCGGCCGGACGCGAGACCCATCCGGAATTCGACGTGCGCTTCCATGCGGACCCGGCACTGAAACCGAGTCCGCTGCTGGCGGCGATCGAGGAACGCCGTGTGCAACGCCGCCCGATGAAGACCACGCCGCTCAGCGCCGAGCACAAGCGCCTGCTGGAAGCGACGGTGGCGCCCGACTACACCCTGTCCTGGCTCGAGAGCCGCGAACAGAAGTGGCAGGCGGCCCGGCTGATGTACAACAACGCCAAGCTGCGCCTGACGATGCCGGAAGCTTTTGAAACCCACCGCAGCATCATCGACTGGGAGAACCGCGTCGAAAGCCCGGACAAAGTGCCGGCCAACGCGCTCGGGGTCGACGCCATGACCTTGCATCTCATGAAATGGGCAATGGTCAGCTGGCGCCGCATGTCGACCGTAAACACGCTGATGGGCACCTGGGCGCCGCGACTGCAGATGGACCTGGCGCCCGGCATGGCCTGCGCCGCCCACTTCGTATTGAAAGCGAAACGCCAACCGGAATCGATCGACGACTACGTGGCCGCCGGCCGCAGCCTGCAGCGCTTCTGGCTGACGATGACGACGCTCGGCTTGTACATGCAGCCGGAAATGACGCCGCTGATCTTCTCCAAGTATGCGCGCGAGCGCACGCGCTTCACGTCCAACGCGCGCCTGGAACAGGCCGCGCGCGACCTCCAGCGCCAGACCGAGGCCTTGATCTTCGACGGCGCCGGGCATCCGGTCTACATGGGACGAATGGGCTATGGGCCGCGCCCGACCTCGCGCTCGGTGCGCCGTCCGGTGGCGGAACTCATGAAGCGTTGAACCGATCAGTTCAGTCGCAAAAGAAACGGCAAGCAATGCTTGCCGTTTTTTTATCCCTGCCACTGATCCCAGCTTGTGCAATGCCGCACCAGCGAAGAAGCGAAAAGGGAAGCGGAAAAGAAAAAGAGCGGGCAAGCCCGCTCTTTCTCATGCGCTAAAGCCCGAATCAGGCCTTCTTGGCGCGCTTGCGTGCAGCGACGCCGGCGCCCAGCATGGCGATGCCGAACAGTGCCAGCGAGCCCGGCTCTGGAACTTCAGCCAGCTTGAACTGACCGTTGTTCGAGACGAAGAAGTACTGGCCTGGAGCGTTGGCGTAAGCTTCGCCGTTGCAGCCGGCGCCGCCGAAGCCGGCGAACTGGCAGGCCACTTCGCTCACCAGGCGGTTGGTCGGCTCGCCGACGGTGTTGGCGTTGGTGAAGGCGAACGACAGGATCGATTCCATCGACAGGTCTTCACCGTTGGCGTTGAAGAAGTAGCCAGCTTCCAGCATGCCCGGCATTGCCTTGGCGTTGACGGTCACCTGGCCGTTGTTGACCGGCGAGCCGCTTGCATCGACGAGGCCACCGCCGCCAGCCAGCACGTTGAACTCGGCGATCAGGTTGCCCAGGTTGGCGCCGTAGTAGCCTTCGGTGCCGGCGTACTGGCCGTCGGTCGGGTTCTGGTACATGCGGATGGTGCCGCCGGTGAACGAGAAGGCGCCGCTGAAGTTACCGGTACCGAAAGCTTCGAAGGTCGCGGTGATGTTGCCGCCAGCGAAGTTTTGCGGGAACAGCATGCCGTTCGAGTCGGCTTGGACGATGTTGAACACAGCGTGCTCACGGAACGAGAAGCTGGTGCCGCCGGTCGGGGTCAGCTCGATGAACGCGTTGCCGTTGACGTCCAGGTATTCGTTGATGACCTGACCGCTTTCGTAGCCACCGCCGGTCGGGTTGAACACCCAGTCATTCAGGACCGGGCCGGCGTGAGCGGCACCAGCCATCGACATTGCTACAGCTGCTGCGCAGGTCAGTTTCTTCAGAAATTTCATGATTGGTATCCTCGTTCTGTGGTTGATCGGTTTTTGGCAAACACACCCATCTATTAGCAATGGTCGTGCCAGCTCTTGTGTTTCTTTTGAAATCAACCACTTAGCACAAGGTGTTAAACTTCCCCCAACAATTGTGTAAAGTATATCGACATACATTTCTTTTTAGAAAATGTCAATAGGCATTGTTACTTTTTTTGATGCAATTTGTTGTTGAGCTGGTCGATGATTTCGCTGGCCGCACCGACGATCTGGGGCGCCTCGAAACCTGCCTTGACTAGTTCCTTGAAGAAGGATCGCGCCAAAATGCGCGCCACCTCTTCCGGATTGCGGTAGGCGGTACGCCCTGCCTCCTCGGTCTCGTGGGCCAGGGCTAGCTGGGCAAAGCGCGAATCGAGCAGCTTCTGCAACTGCACCACCTGGATGCTCTTGCCGATGAACAGGCAGATCACCTCGAGCAACACCAGGTCGTCCCGCACAAACGTGCTGCCGGCAACATTCACGATACCGACGATGCGTCCTTCGATGCGGATCGGGGCCGACATCAGGCTGCGGCCGGCCATGCGCGGCCGGCGCGCCAGCAGGGCATAGGCCGAGTTGCCGATGTCCTCGACCAGCAGCGCCTCGCCGCTGGCCAATACCTGGCCGCTGATGCCTTCGCCGCGACCGATGTCGGCCGCCAGCACGGCCTCGGGCAGGTCGCCGGTGCGCGCGTGCACGCGCAGGCGCAGGTCTTCGCCGCTGCCGCCGCTGAGCAGCATGATCGAGCAGCTGTCCGCTTCCAGCATGTGGGCGCATTGCTGGGCCTGGCCTTGTAAACTGTCTTCCAGGCTACCGCTGGACAGGAAATGCTGCAGGTCGTGCAGGCGCATCAGGCCGTGGTCCGCTTTCATGTGTCACCTCGTCGTCGACGGTTGCGTCCCGACGGCGGCGCCGCTAGCGTGCCGGCTCGGCCTTCGGGGACAGGAATGCCTTGTGAAACAGATGCCGCGACAGCATCAGCGGCGGCATGCGCAGCCAGTTGCCGCGGATGTAGAGCGCACCGCGGGCGGCGCCGTCGAACGCATCGGCGCAGCTTGGGTGCGGCGGCAGCAGCGCGCGCCCGAACAGCGCGTCCATCAGCATCAGCAAAGGCGCGCTCGGCGCCCCATTGCTGGTGCTTCTTGCTTCCTCCAGCACCGCCTGCGGCACCGGGGTGCCGAGCAGGCCGGTGCAGTAGCGCAGCGCATAAAAGAGCGGACGCGCCAGCTGCAGTTCCCGGGCGCGCGCCGGCAGCGTCGCCCAGAAGCCGGGTTGAGCGCCGAAATGACGCAGCAGGCGGTGCAGGTCAAACAGGTCGCGCAGGCCATGATGGTACTCGCCTTCGGAAAACAGGTGAGCCGCACTGTGCAGCACCATGTCGCAGGGCGCCAGTGTATACAGGCCGTCCGCGCCGGGAATCGGACGCGCACTCGCGCGCAGGCGCGCCGGGTCAGGGCGCACCGCCGCCGTTTCCGGCAGGATCGCGTGGTGGACGTCGATCACGCTGCTGCGCCGCATGTGCTGCAGCGGCGGCAGCTCGTGCATCCATTCGCGGTAGTAGCGCTGGTCGTACTCGTCGTGGTGGGTGCCGGCCCAGCCGTGCAGCATCAGGACGCTTTCGACATCGGCCAGGCGCTCCTTCGGCACCAGGATGTCGATGTCGGAGAACAGGCGGCCGGCGGCGGCGGGAAGACCGGCGGCCGCGTAGGCCGTGCCCTTGAGCAGGATCAGCGGCAGGCCAGTCGTGGCCAGCGCGCGCCGCACCTGCCGCAGCTCGAAGCGCACCGCGCGCAGGTGGCGTTCCCATACCGTGCGCTCCCAACCCAGGCGGCGCCGTGCGCGCGCCGGCAAGGCCGCCAGCACCCCGTGCTCCTCGGCCAGCAGGCCAAGGGTGGCGCCGAGATTGGCGGCGCTGGCCTGGCGCAGCAGCAGATCCCAGTCGCGCTCGCTGAAAGCGGCCATCGCGGCCGGTTCGCGCAGCGCGCGCAACAGCAGCGGCGCCTTCACGCGCCCTGCTCCAGCAGGCGCTCGAAGACGGCGACGGCGTCGTCCAGCACGCCATAGCTGAAGTCGAAGGTGCGCACCTGTTCCACCAGGCGCGCCACGGCCTGGAAACCGGCCTCGCCGAGCAGGCTATAGTTAAAGGCGTTCTCGGCCAGGCGCAGGTGGGCGCGTGCGCGCGGCACCTCGCACAGCGTGGCCGGCGCGCCGGCGCGCCACTGCGGAAACACGATCCAGGCCGGGATCGCCGGATCCAGCGCGCGCGCGACGCTCTCGCCGGACGCGCGCATGTGGGCCACGGTGCCCTTGATGGTGTCGGCCACCGGGCGCGTGAACGCGGCCGCGGGAGCAAAGTCGCGGATGATGCCGATCGAAGCGTTCTTCAGGCTCACCGGGCGCGGCAGCGGATCGATCCGCCCGTCGTCGAGCCGCACCAGGGTCAGTTCGTCGGACAGCAGGCGCCAGCCGCGGTTGACCAGGGCCGCACACAGGGTGCTCTTGCCGGAACCGGGCGGCGCGGGCAGGATCGCCGCGCACCCGCCCTTCTCGATCACGGCCGCGTGGATCACCAGCCAGGAATGGGCCTGGCTCGACACGCACCAGTTCATCGCCCATTCGAACATGGGGAAAGTCTGGTCCAGGGGCAGCGGCTGGAACGGCATCATGCCGTCGTAGTGGAAGTGGACCTGGGGCCGGACCAGGCGGCGCAGGCCGCGCGAACCGGACAGGCGCACGTGGAAGTCGGCCAGCGTGCCCTCTTCCAGCACCGGATAGTCGGCGTACATGGCGGCAAGGGCATCGGCCAGCGGCGCCAGCGCGCTTTTCACGCAGGTCACGAAAGGACCGGTCTGCAGGCGCAGGCCAGGTCCGCGCAGGCGCGCGCCGAGTTCACGGCGGCCGAGACTGGCAACGGTCAGCATGGCACCGCCTCGATCAGGTTCAGGGCAGCGAGGCTGGCCAGCAGCTCGTCGAGCTCAGCGAGGGTGTCGGGGTCGGGGTCGAGCGAATCGGCGCCGCCGCCCGCCAGGGAACTGGCGGACTGAGGCGCCTCGCCGAGCGTCTGCAGCAGGCCGAGGGTGAGCTCGTCCAGCAGGTGGGTGTCGCCCGAGAGGTCATTGAAGAGCACGCATTCGCCGCCGTGGCAGCGGTGCACCAGGCGCTGCCCGGGGGCCAGGCGCCAGATTGGCGAACTACGCATGCGTCACGAAGGGCCGCCCATCCTAGCGGAAGGTGGTCTCGAGGTAGCCGGCGATCTCGGCGCCGGTCCAGGGGGTGGCGCTGCCGGTCGGCTTGTAGCCGCCGGTCAGGGTGAACTCGTCCCACATGGCGACGACCTTGTCTTCCGGCAGCACGCTCGGGATGCCGGCGCGGGCCGAGGAGCGCGCATTGAGCAGCGCAGTGACGATCTGCATCGCCACATTGTTGCGATCGATCTCCTTGACCTCCTTCGCCTCCTTCGGACGGGCAATGACCTGCATCAGGGTGTAGCTTGCCAGGCCAACATAATCGCCGCGCGCCGCCAGCACATCCCCGAACTTGGTATCCGGACTGGTGCCGGCACTCGCTATCCAGGCGCTTTCATGGTTCTTCCAATAGCCGTGCGAGCGGTTGTTGGTGCACGAATTCTGCGGATTATGGCTGGCGGTCTTGATCGACATGAAACCGGACGGCGTCGCGCAGGTGAGAACTTGCTCCGCTGCCATGCCGGGCTGGCTGTGCAGGGTCAGGATGACACCGGCCGCACCAACGCCGGCACGCGTGAAGCGGCGCCGCGCCGCGCCGCGGGCGTCGAGCTGCGGCACATCGTGGGGCCCATGTGCCTGGGGCGGATTCACACTGTGGTCTGCTTGATGTTCCATATCGACGTTTTCCTGATTCATCGAAAGTATGCCATAGCCGCGTCCGGTGACGCGCCTCGTTTACCGTTGAAGCAAGCCCCATACCAGCGGAGTGAAATTGACCAAATGCAACAATGAATCAAGTACTTAGCCTGACGAGGCAACGGCAAGGACCAAAACACAACGACGCCAGCAGGGCGTCGTTGTAAGAAAACCCGACAATCAATCAGGTCAACAGAAGCGAATCAGAAGAAGCTTTCCGGGATCACCAGGATGTCGCCCGGGCGCATCGGCATGTTGGCCGAGATATCGCCTTCCTTGATCAGGTCATCCAGGCGCACGTTCAGCTTTTCCTGGCGGCCGTCGATGGTGCGGATGATGCTGGCTTTGTTACCCGATGCGAATTCGGTGACGCCACCGACGGCGATCAGCACATCCATCAGCGACATGTCGCGGCGGTAGGCCAGCGCTTGCGGCTTGGCGGCCTGGCCGATCACGCGGATCTGCTCGCCGTAATTGCCCACGAAGCCGGTGACCACGACGGTCACGACCGGCTGCTGGATGAACTTGGCCAGCGCCTTTTCGATGTCGCGCGCCAGTTCGGTCGAGGTCTTGCCGGCAGCGGGCAGGTCTTCGACGAGCGGGGTCGTGATCTTGCCGTCCGGGCGCACCGGCACCGACATCGACACCTCCGGGTTACGCCAGACGATGATGTTGACGGCATCGCCCGGTCCGATCAGGTAGTCGGCCGGTGCGGCCTGGGCCATCGCGGCGGCCGAAGGCGCCGGCGGCTTGCTTGCGCAGCCGGCCAGGGCCAGGCCACAGGCGGCGACCAGCGCCAGTTTCGTCAGATTCGTCATGATCTTGCTCACGTCAATTCCTTTCCCGGCATGCAGCGACCGACAGCGCCCCGCTGTTATGAATGCCACAAAATTGTTATTTAGCCATCAAACCGGCGTATTGTATCGTAATCGTGCTTTTGAAAAAGGCGTGCACGATTGAAATACTTTTCTTTTTTTACTTCCGTTGCAGGAGTTCGTGTACGTACTGCGCCGGTACCGCGTAGGTGATGCCGCTGGGGGCGGAGATCGCTGTTTCCTTCAGTCCCTTGACGAACACCATATTAATAACAGCCAGCACCTCGCCTGTATCAGGGTTGTAGACCGGGCTGCCGCTGTTGCCCGGGTAGGCCGTGCCGTCGAGCTGGAAGATGCTGAAAGGCGCACGGCGCAGCTGGGCAATGGCACGCGCGTCGATTCGTCGCGAACTCAGCGAGGGCATGACGATCGGCGTGATGGCCGACAGCGTGGCGCGGTGGGTCACATGGTTCAGGCCCAGCACCATGCCAAGCGGGAAGCCGGTGAACGCCAGCGCCTGCCCTTCGGCGGCGGCGCGCGAGTCACCCAGCGCCAGCACCGGCAGCGGCGGGCCGCCCTCCAGGCGCAGGTGAGCCAGGTCGTGCTCGCGGTCCAGCGCGACCAACTGGGCCGGGCGGAAACTGAATTCCTGGCCGCTGCCGACCACTACACCGAGCTGCTCCATCTTGGCGCCGTCGAGCCGGTCCGGCACCACATGGGCATTCGTGACGATGCTCAGACCGTCGCCGACGGCGAAGCCAGTGCCCGTAAACATCACCGCAGGACTGCGTGTCTTGAGGAAGGTGCCGACCCCGACTACCGAAGGCTTGACCGCGGCGATCGTGCGCACCAGGCCGTCGGCACGCGCCGGCGCGAATGGCAGGACCAGCGTGCCGGCCAGGCCCAGCAACATGGTGCCGAGCATGCGGCGGCGCGTCCGTACAGCCCTTGCCGGGCTTGCAATTTCATTATTTCGAATAGGAATCAATCGTGCAGACCCTTTTGTATTTTAAACATTACAATACATCAGCTTGATGTTGAGCAAAGCGACCCATAGGACTTTTCCCGGAACTTTCACGGTTGAACTAGTGCAACATTTGCAGCCCGCTGAAGTTTGCTTGACGACAATAATACAGTGTCAGGCACCCCTAAACCGGTTTTTTATGCGTTGCAGATAGGAATTTGTGTTGTAAGCGATGCCACTTGGCGCGTTTATTAGCACGCTTTTCCGACACGCAATTGCAATTGCACAAACAACAAGCGATGATGCGGGTTCTTTGTTTTGATTGTTGTGCCTGGCGCGCTTGCGTCGGGTATTCATGGCGAGACTGACGAGATGGCAGAAATAACAGCCCTTATCCTGAATTTCCTCAAGGCCATCGGTAAATACCGTTGGCACGCAGTGATCATCACCTGGGTGGTGGCGCTGATCGGCTGGGCAATCGTGCTCAGGATGCCCAACCAGTACGAGACGACCGCCCGTGTCTACGTCGATACCCAGAGCATGCTCAAGCCCCTGCTGTCGGGCATGACCTCGCTGCCGAACCTGGACCAGCAGGTGATGTTCATGCGCCAGACCCTGATCAGCCGGCCGAACATCGAGAAGGTCATGCGCATGACCGACCTCGACGTCAAGGCGCGCACCGCCGACGAAAAGGAAAAGATGATCGACAACCTGATGTCGAAGATCACCCTGGCCGGCACCGAGCGCGACGACATCTACACCATCAGCTACAAGGCGACCGATCCCAAGCTGGGCAAGGATGTGGTGCAGTCGCTGCTGAGCATCTTCATGGAAGGCAGCTTCGGCGGCAAGAAGCAGGAATCGGACAAAGCTGTCCAGTTCATCGACGACCAGATCCGCAGCTATGAAGAGAAGCTGGCCGCCGCCGAGAACACGCTGAAAGAGTTCAAGATCAAGAACATGGGCCTGCTGCCGCGCGAAGGCGCAGACTTCGGCAGCAAGGTGGCGAGCGCCAACGACGCCCTGAGCCAGGCCCGCCTGGAGCTGGCCGAGGCCGAGCAGGCGCGCAATGCGATCCGCCGCCGCATGACCGGTGGCGGCAAGGACGGCGCGGGCCCGGTCGACCCGGAACTCGCGGAACGCATCGCTACCACGCAGAAGAACCTCGACACCCTGCGCCTGCAGTACACCGAGCAGCATCCCGACATCATCGCCACCAAGCGCCTGCTCGAGCAGCTGGAGGAGCGCAAGAAGGAAGACGCGAAGAAGGGCCGCCCTGACCCGAACCTTGCCGCCAGCCCGATGATGCAGCAGCTGAACGTGTCGCTGTCGGACGCCGAATCGCGTGTTGCCTCGCTGCGTGCCCGCGTCAACGAATACCAGCAGCGCGTCAACACCCTGCGCAACCAGAGCACCACCGCGCCGGAAGTCGAAGCCCAGCTGGCCCAGCTCAACCGCGACTACCAGGTCAACCGCGAGAACTACCAGCGCCTGGTCGAGCGCCGCGAGCAGGCGCGCCTGTCGGGCGACCTGTCCTCGGCCACCGACATCCTGAGCTTCCGCGTGATCGAGCCGCCGACGGCGCCGCTGGTGCCGACCGGTCCGAACCGTCCGGTGCTGTTCACCGCCGCCTTCATCGTTGCGCTGCTGGCCGGCCTGGCCAGCGCCTTCCTGATGAGCCAGTTCCGCCCGACCTTCCTGAGCCAGGCGGCCCTGCGTGAAGTGACCGGCGTGCCGATCCTCGGCACCATCAACATGCACTGGACCGATGACCAGAAGGTGCGCCGCAAGAAGCGCCTGTACGGCCTGGCCGCCACCGTGCTGCTCTTGATCGGCGTGTATGGCGTCGGCGTGGCGACGATGGTGGCCCGCCCGGGCCTGTAAGAATTCTAGGAGCGAATGTGAGCATTATCGAAAAAGCGGCAAGCCGCATTGACCACACCCGCAACACCGCGCCGGCCACCCCGGAGCATGCCCCGGCCAACATCCCGGCGCAGCTCCCGGCCGACCTCGAAGCCGAGATCCTCGCCCTGAGCCCGCAGGCTGCGCCGCACGCCAGCCCGGCGCCAGCGCCGCGTCCGGCGCCGATCGAGACCTTCGCGCCGACCCCGGCCGAAGCCGCGGCTGCGGCCCTTGCGTCGGGTACTTCGTCCGGCGCGGCAGCCCCCACGATGGCTTCCGCCGCGCCTGCCGCCTCGACGCAGGCTGCGGCCCAGGCACGCGCCACCCGCGGCGCGGCGCCGAAGCCGAACGCGCGCAAGGTCGACCTCGACCTGGTGCGCATGCGCGAAGCCGGCATGGTGACCGCCGCCAGCGGCCGCACCAGCCTGCTCGAGGACTTCCGCGTCATCAAGCGTCCGCTGCTCAAGCGTGCTTTTGGGGAAACCTCGGCGCCGGACCGTCCGAACAACCTGATCATGATCACCAGTTCGCTGCCGGGCGAAGGCAAGACCTATTGCGCGATCAACCTGGCGATGAGCATCGCCATGGAACTGGACCACACCGTGCTGCTGGTCGACGCCGACGTCGCCCGTCCCTCGGTGCTGCGCACGCTCGGCCTGCCGGCCCAGCGCGGCCTGATGGACATCCTGCTCGACGACAAGCTCGACCTGGCCGACGTCATGCTGCGCACCAACGTCGACACCCTCAGCATCCTGCCGGCCGGCACCAGCACGCCGCGCGCCACCGAGCTGCTGGCCAGCTCGACGATGAGCAACCTGGTCACCGAGATCGCGCACCGCTATCCGGACCGCGTCATCATCTTCGATTCGCCGCCGCTGCTGCTGACCAGCGAATCGCGCGTGCTGGCCGGCCACATGGGCCAGATCGTGGTGGTGGTCGAGGCCCAGACCACGACCCAGCACGCGGTCAAGGAATCGTTGCGCCAGCTGGAAGGCTGCAGCAACGTCAACCTCATCTACAACAAGGCCCGGGACATCCCCGGCATCGAAGAGACGTATGACTATCACTACGGCTAAGCGCTCGCGCCTGCCGCGCCCGCTGTGCCTGGCACCGATGGCGGCGGCGCTACTGGCGGCGCTTCCCGCCCACGCGGAACTGACCGTCACCCCGACGTTCAGCCTGAGCGAATCCTATACCGACAACGTCAACCTGCGTGACGACGGCAACAAGCGCTCGTCCTGGGTGACCGAAGCGGTGCCGGGAATCGACGTGAAGGCGAAAAGCGCACGGGTGGACTTCACCGCCAAGGCGCGCCTGTTCTACTACGACTATAGCGAGAAAAACGTGCCCGGCCTGCGCACCAGCGAGAAGCGCTACGATGCGAACGGCCGCGTCAACGTGATCGACGAATTGTTCTATGTGGACGCCAGCGCGGGCGCCAGCGCACGCAGCATCTCGGCCTTCGGTCCGCTGATCGAGGACGCCAACGGCAACCGCTACAGCGAAGACAACACCACCGACGTCAAGACCTGGCGCATCAGCCCTTACCTGACTCACCGTTTCGGCAGCTTCGCCTCCGGCACGCTGCGCTACAGCCACGACAGCGTCGACACCGGTTCGCGCAGCATCTTTGGCGACAGCACGTCCGATGGCGTCGCCTTCGACCTGATCAGCGGCCCAGGCTTTCGCAATGTCGGCTGGACCCTGCATTACGCGCGCCAGGAAATCGACAACGAAGGCTTCGGCGACTCCTCGATGCAGAATGCGATGCTGGGCCTGAACTACCGCGTGGCTCCGACGCTGGGCTTGACAGCCAACGTCGGCCACGACAAGTACGACTACCAGGCGCTGGGCGGACGCACCTCGGGCGTTAGCTGGTCGACTGGCTTCGCCTGGGCGCCATCGGCGCGCACCAGCGTGCAGATGTCGGTCGGGCGCCACTATCTCGGCAATACAGGCTCGCTCATGGCCCTGCACCGCAGCCGCCACAGCACCTGGCGGCTCGGCTACTCGGACGCCGTTACCACTACCCGCTCGCAGTTCTCGCTGCCGGCGGCGATCGACACCGCATCGATGCTCGACTCGCTGTTCGCGTCGTCGATCCCCGATCCGGTATTGCGACGCCAGGCGATCGAGGGCTATATACGCGCCGCCGGACTGCCGCCGACGCTGGCCGATACCATCAATTACCTGACCAACCGCTACATGCGCCAGAAGTTGCTGCAGGGTTCGGCCGCGTTCAACTGGCGTCACAGCAACGCCGTGCTGTCGGCCTACGCCAGCGGGCGTACCGCCCTGTCGTCGGCGGAAAGCGACAGCGAACTACTCGGCAGCCAGCTCAGCGCACTGAACGACAACGTGCGCCAGTACGGCCTGACTGCGGCCTATACCTACCGCCTGAGCGCGCGCTCTAACGCGCTCGTTTCGCTGTCGGCGACCCGGGCGCGCTCGATCGATACCGACCTCGAAAGCAAACAGAACTCGCTGCGACTCGGACTGACGCACAGCTTTGGCCGCTCGGTGCGCGGCACCCTCGAACTGCGCCGCACGGACGGCAACAGCGAAGTGCGGCGCCGCGACTACACCGAGAACGCCGTCGCAGCCACCCTGACGGTGCAGCTCTAAATACGGAGTGACACGATGTACGAAAGCTATTACGGACTCTCGGCCAAGCCCTTCCAGCTGCGCCCCGATCCCCATTTTTTCTTCGGCAGCAAGGGCCACAAGCGGGCCATGGCCTACCTGGAATACGGCCTGTCGCAGGGTGAAGGCTTCATCGTCATCACCGGCGAAGTCGGCGCCGGCAAGACCACGCTGGTGCGCAACCTGTTCAACAAGCTGCCATCGGACCAGATCGTCGCCGCCCACATCGTCAACACCCACCTCGATCCGGACGACACCCTGCGCATGGTGGTCTCGGGCTTCGGCCTGCCGTACGAAGGCGCGAGCAAGACCGACCTCCTGACCCGTCTCGAGCAGTTCCTGCGCGCGGTCGACCGCCAGGGCAAGCGCGCCCTGCTGGTCATCGACGAGGCCCAGAACCTGAAGCCGCAGACGGTCGAGGAACTGCGCATGCTGTCGAACTTCCAGACCGACGACAAGTCGCTGCTGCAGACCTTCCTGCTCGGCCAGCCGGAGTTCCGCGCCACCCTGCATAGCCCGACCATGCAGCAGCTGCGCCAGCGCGTGATCGCCAGCTACCACCTGGGCCCGATGGACGCCCAGGAAACCCGCGCCTACATCGAGCACCGCCTGCACACGGTGGGCTGGAACGGTGACCCGGCCTTCGACGACGGCGCCCATGCGGCGATCTTCGCCCACACCGGCGGCATCCCGCGCAAGACCAACACCCTGCTCGACCGCGTTCTGCTGATGGGCTACCTGGAAGAGCTGCACGAGTTCAACGAGGCCCACATCAAGACCGTCATCAGCGACATCAGCGAGGAATTCCAGCTGCCGACCGCGGTCGGCACGCCGGCTGCCGACACGCTGGGGGGCTCATTGGGTGGATCCTTGGGCGACGACGGCCTGGGCCAACTGCCCGGGCGCCGCGACAGCGCCGAGATGCTGGACGAACGCATGATGCGCCTCGAAAAATCGATCGTTTCGGTACTGTCGATCCTGAAAAAAATCGTCGCCACTCCGCAAGGAGCGCAGGCGGCCCAACACGTGGATACCCAGGAATGAGAATGCAGACTCCCGCAGCCCGGCCGCAGCGCCAGCCGGGCGAGCGCATCCGCAACGCCATGACCTGCGACGTCGAGGACTACTTCCAGGTCTCGGCCTTTGCGCCCTACATCAGCCGCGACAGCTGGCCGAAACGCGAGTGCCGCGTCGAAGCCAACATTGAGCGCATCCTGGCGCTGTTCGAGCGGCACGACGTAAAAGGGACGTTCTTCACCCTCGGCTGGATCGCCGAGCGTTATCCGGCGATGGTGCGCCGCATCGTCGCCGCCGGCCACGAACTGGCCAGCCACGGCTACGGCCACCTGCGCGCCTCGGACCAGAGCCGCGCCGAGTTCGACAACGACATCCGTTCCTCGAAAGCCCTGCTGGAAGACATCGGCGGCCAGCAAGTGATCGGCTACCGCGCGCCGAGCTTCTCGATCGGCCACGGCAACCTGTGGGCGCTGGAAGCGCTGACCGAAGCGGGCTACCGCTACAGCTCGAGCATCTACCCGATCCGCCACGACCACTACGGCATGCCCGACGCGCCGCGCTTCGCGTTCTATCCGAACGGTCCGGACGGCCTGCTGGAAATCCCGATCACGACCGTGGAACTGAAAGGCAGGAAGCTGCCGGCCGGCGGCGGCGGCTACTTCCGCCTGCTGCCCTACGCGCTGTCGCGCTGGATGGTCAAGCGCGTCAACGAGATGGATAAGGAGCCGGCCCTGTTCTACTTCCACCCGTGGGAAGTCGATCCCGGCCAGCCGCGTCCGGAGGGACTCGGCGCCAAGGCGCGCTTCCGCCACTACATCAACATCGAGCGCATGGAAGGGCGCATTGCCGCCCTCGCCCGCGATTTCGCGTGGGACCGCATGGACCGCATTTTCCTGGAACGGCCATGAATTCGATCATCGAGGGCGTACTGCAAAAGAAGGCGGCGGCGATTGCCGAGGCAGCCAAGCCGGACCTGCTGCTGCTGGTGCACCGCATCCCCTACCCGCCGAACAAGGGCGACAAGATCCGCTCGTATCACCTGCTGAAGCACCTGGCCGGCAAGTACCGCGTGCACTTGGCCACTTTTGTGGACGACGAGGACGACTGGCAGTACGTGCCGACGGTAGAGGCCCTGTGCGCCAGCAGCCATTTCGTGCGCCTGAATCCGACCCAGGGCAAGATCCGCAGCGCCAAGGCGCTTGCCAGCGGCAAGTCGCTGTCGCTGGGCTACTACCGCGACGCCGACATGAAGGCCTGGGTGGCGAAGACCATGCGCGAGCACGGCATCGCCCGTATCATGATGTTCTCGTCGGTGATGGCGCAATACGCCGAAGACTATCCGGCGGCGCGCCGCGTGATCGACTTCTGCGACGTCGACTCGGACAAATGGCGCCAGTACGCCGAAAAGAAGAAGTGGCCGATGAGCTGGGTCTACCGCCATGAGGCGCGCCACCTGCTCGACTACGAGCGCCGCGTGGCCGACCAGTTCGACGCCTCGCTGTTCGTGTCCGACCCGGAAGCCGAGCTGTTCCGCACCCTGGCGCCGGAAAGCCGCGCCAAGATCGGCTTCTTCAACAACGGCGTCGACACCGATTACTTCAGCCCGGACCGCGCCTACGACAACCCCTTCGAAGAAGGCGAGCAGGCGCTGGTGTTTACCGGCGCGATGGATTACTGGCCGAACGTCGACGCCGTCAAGTGGTTCGCCGCCAACGTGCTGCCGCGCGTACTCGAGGCCGTGCCGCAGGCGCGCTTCTACATCGTCGGCGCCCGTCCCGCGCCGGAAGTGCAGGCGCTGGCGAGCGACGCCATCGTCGTCACCGGCACCGTGCCCGACGTGCGGCCCTACCTCGCGCATTGCAAGGTCGCGGTGGCGCCGCTGCGCATCGCGCGCGGCATCCAGAACAAGGTGCTGGAAGCGATGGCGATGGCCAGGCCGGTAGTCGCATCTCCCCAGGCTTTCGAGGGCATCGACGCCGTCGAAGGCCGCGAGCTGCTGGTGGCCGACGCCCCGAACGACTACGCCGACAGCGTGATTGGCTTGCTGCGTTCGCCCCACCCGGCCATGGGCCGCGCCGCGCGCGCCAGCGTCGAGCGCCGCTACAGCTGGCCGGCCCATTTGTCCCAGATCGAAACGAGGTTCGAATGCTGATGAACGATACCCAGGCGCTCTCTGGCGCTGCGCGCGAGCGCATGTCGGTTCCGACCGTGGCCATCATCGTCGCGGCCCTGCTGGCCCCGCTCCTGCTGTACTGGAGCACTGCCGCCTCGATCGTCTCGGTGTGGAACAGCTCGGAAACCTTCGCCCACGGCTACGCGATCGCACCGATCAGCCTGTGGCTGATCTGGCGCCGGCGCGACGTCTTCTCGCGCATCCCGGTCGCGCCCTGGTGGCCGGCCCTGGTCCTGCTGGCCCTGTGCGGCGCCGGCTGGCTGGTGGCGCGCGCGGGCGAAGTCCAGGTCGTGATGCAGTATGCCTTTGTCGCGATGTTCCCGGTGCTGGCCCTGGCCCTGCTGGGACGCCGGCTGGCCGGCGCATTGACCTTCCCGCTGCTGTTCCTGCTGTTCGCCGTGCCCTTCGGTGAAGTCTTCGTCCAGCCCCTGATCAACTTCACCGCCGACTTCACGGTCGCCGCGGTGCGCGCGACCGGCATCCCGGTACTGCGCAATGGCACCATGTTCGAGCTGCCGACCGGGAACTGGTCGGTGGTCGAAGCCTGCAGCGGCGTGCGCTACCTGATTTCCTCGATCACCCTGGGCTGCCTGTACGCCTACCTGAGCTACCGCTCCTTCTGGCGCCGCGCCCTGTTCATCGGCCTGTCGATCGTGGTGCCGATCATCGCCAACGGCCTGCGCGCCTACATGATCGTGATGATCGGCCACACCAGCGACATGGCCCTGGCCACCGGCGTCGACCACCTGATCTACGGCTGGCTGTTCTTCGGCCTGGTCATGTTCATCATGTTCTGGATCGGCAGCTACTGGAGAGAGGACGAAGTGCCGGCGGTCCCGGCCTCCGCGGCTGCCAGCGCGGTTTCCACTTCGCCCACGCCTTCCCGCCCGGTCCTGGGCGCCGCCATCGCCGCCGTGCTGGTCTGCGCGGCCTGGCCGGCACTGGCCATCCTCAGCGACAAGGCGGCCCACAACCCGGCGCCGGTCGAACTGGACGGCAAGGGCCTGGTGTCGCGCCCGACCGGCATGCCGACCTGGAGCCCGAACTACATGGCCCCGGACGCCACCCTGAAGGGCGCCTACACGGCCGCCGGCGCCCCCGTGGAGCTGAACGTGCTGTACTACCGCAACCAGGGTCCGGACAAGCGCCTGATCAGCTCCGTGAACCGCGTCGACAACCGCAAGGAGGGCTTCCAGCACGTGGCTTCGAGCGTGCGCACCGAGGAGATCGGCGGCCGCCAGCTGAAACTGCGCGAGACCCGCGTCAAGGGCCCGCAGGGCAACTACCTGGTCTGGCACTGGAACTGGGTCGACGGCCGCTTCACGGCCAACGACTACATCGGCAAGCTGTGGCAGGCCCAGGCCAAACTGATGATGCACGGCGACGACGGCGCGGCCCTGATGGTGGCCACCCCGGTCGGCGAACATCCGGACACCGCGCGCGCCGCGCTGCGCGCCTTCCTCGGCGCCAACCTGGCGCCGCTGGAAGCAACGCTCGAGGCGGCACGGGGTAAGTAAGATGGCAGTAACGAAGAACCGGCCGGCGGACATTCCGCTGGTCGTGCACCTGATCTACCGGCTCGACTTCGGCGGGCTGGAAACCCTGCTGGTCGACTGCATCAACCACATGCCGCCCGAGCGCTACCGCCACGCCATCGTCTGCCTGACCGGCTACACGGACTTTGCCGACAAGATCACGCGGCCGGGCGTCGCACTGTATGCGCTCGACAAGCAGCCGGGCCTGGGGCTGGGCATCCACGTCAAACTGTTCAAGCTGCTGCGCCAGTTGCGCCCGGCCGTGCTGCACACCTATAACTTCGCCTGCGCCGAGTATGCCGCGCCGGCCTGGCTGGCCGGCGTGCCGGTGCGCGTGCACGCCGAGCACGGACGCGACGCCAGCGACCCGCAGGGCCTCAACCGCAAGCACAACTTCCTGCGCCGCGCCCTGGTCCCCTTCATCGACCGCTACGTGCCGGTCTCGCACGACCTGCACCGCTGGCTGAAGGACGTGGTCGGAATCCCGGCGCCAAAGGCCGAACTGATCATGAACGGCGTCGACACGGTGCGCTTCGCACCGCAGCTGCCGGCGGCGGCAACGCCGTGGGCCGGCGAGGATGTGTTCGTCATCGGCACCGTCGGCCGCCTGCAGGACGTGAAGGACCAGGCCTCGCTGATCGAAGCGTTCGCGCTGCTGTGCGCGCGCCGTCCCGAACAGCGTGCGCGCCTGCGCCTGGCGATCGTCGGCGACGGTCCGCTACGCGACAAGCTGGCGCAGAAAGCGCAGGACGCCGGGGTGCTTGAGCTGACCTGGTTCCCCGGCGCGCGCAACGACATCCCCGAACTCATGCGCTCCTTCGACGTGTTCGCCCTGTCCTCGATCGCCGAGGGTACGCCGGTCACGCTGCTGGAGGCCATGGCCTGCGGCCTGCCGGTGGTGGCGACGAAAGTCGGCGGCATCCCGGAAGTGGTGCAGGACGGCGTCAACGGCGCCCTGGTCCCGGCCAGCAATCCGCAGGCGCTGGCCGAGGCGCTGGACCTGTACGCAGCAGATCCTGCCCGCGTCGGCGCGCATGGCGCGGCGGCCCGTCTCAACATCGAACGCCATTACAGCGTTGCCGCGATGGTCGGTGCCTACACGGCGCTGTACGACCGCCTGAGCAACACCAAGACAACCCCCAGAGGAATTACTGAACCATGTGCGGAATAGTTGGCATTTTTGACCCGCGCGGCACGCGCGCATTCGACCGCGGCGTCCTCGAACGGATGAACCAGACCCAGTTCCACCGCGGTCCGGTCGAGGGCGACGTCTATTTGGAACCGGGCGTGGGCTTCGGCCACCGCCGCCTGTCGATCATCGACCTGGCGGCCGGCCAGCAGCCGCTGTTCAACGAAGACCACACGGTCGTCGTCGTGTTCAACGGCGAGATCTACAACTTCCGCGAACTCACAAAAGAGCTCACGGCGCTGGGCCACACCTTCCGCACGCACTCGGACACCGAGACCATCGTGCACGCCTGGGAGCAGTGGGGAGAAGACTGCGTCAAGCACCTGCGCGGCATGTTCGCCTTTGCGATCTGGGACCGCAACAAGAAGGTCTTTTTTGTGGCGCGCGACCACATCGGCGTCAAGCCGCTGCACTACGCCTTCCTGCCGGACGGCACCTTTATCTTCGGCTCGGAACTGAAAGCCCTGCTGTCCTTCCCGGAACTGCCGCGCGTGATCGAGCCGCGCGCTGTCGAGGAATATTTTGCCTACGGCTATGTGCCGGAACCGCGCACCATCTTCAAGGACGCTTTCAAACTCGAGCCGGGTTACTCGCTGACGCTGAAGGTCGGTTCCAACGCCGCCAACGCGAAGCCGCGGCGCTGGTGGGACGTGCCGTTCACGCCGCACGGCGCGATGAGCGAACAGCAGATGGAAGAAGAACTCATCGTGCGCCTGCGCGAATCGGTCGAGAGCCAGATGGAAGCCGAAGTGCCGCTGGGCGCCTTCCTGTCCGGCGGCGTCGACTCGAGCGCGATCGTGGCGATGATGGCCGGCCTGTCGAAAGAGCCGGTGAACACCTGCTCGATCGCCTTCAACGACCCCGCCTTCGACGAATCGACCTATGCGCGCCAGGTGGCCGAGCAGTACAAGACCCGCCACCAGTGCGAGACCGTCGACAAGGACGACTACGGCCTGGTCGACCTGCTGGCCGGCCTGTACGACGAACCCTATGCCGACAGCTCGGCGATCCCGACCTACCGGGTGTGCGAGCTGGCGAGAAAACGCGTGACCGTGGCCCTGTCGGGCGACGGCGGCGACGAGAATTTTGCGGGCTACCGCCGCTACCGCATGGCGATGGGCGAGCAGCAGGTACGCTCGATGCTGCCGCTCGCGCTGCGCAAACCCGTATTCGGCTTCCTCGGCAAAGCCTATCCCAAGGCCGACTGGGCGCCGCGCATCTTCCGCGCCAAGACGACATTCGAAGCGCTGGCGCGCGACCTGGTCGACGGCTACTTCCACGGCGTGTCGATCCTGGTCGACCGTGTGCGGGATCAGTTATTCTCGGAATCCTTCCGCAGCCAGCTGCAGGGCTATCGCGCGGTCGAGGTAATGCGCGGCCACGCCGCCAATGCGCCGACCGACGATCCGCTCTCGATCACCCAGTACGTGGACATGAAGACCTACCTGCCGGGCGACATCCTGACCAAGGTCGACCGCGCCAGCATGGCGCATGCGCTCGAAGTGCGCGTGCCGCTGCTGGACCACAAGTTCGTCGAGTGGGTCTCGGGCCTGCCGTCGTCCTCCAAGCTGCGCAACGGCGAAGGCAAGCACATCTTCAAGAAGGCGCTCGAGCCCTACCTGTCGCACGACATCCTGTACCGCAAGAAAATGGGCTTCTCGATCCCGCTTGCCTCCTGGCTGCGCGGTCCGCTGCGCGACGCCATGAAGGCCGCGGTGCTGAACCCGATGCTGCTCGACACCGGCATCTTCAACCGCCACTACCTGCAGCGCATGGTCGACGAACACCTGGCCGGCACCAAGGACCACAGCACCGCGCTGTGGGCCGTGCTGATGTTCGAAGCCTTCCTGCGCAAGAACGGCGCCACCGGCGCCACCAGTACCAACAGCAGCATCGGCGCGGCCAGCCCCCTGATCGCCAGCGCAGCATAACGGAGCAATACATGCGTGTCCTTCACGTCCTCGACCATTCGATCCCGCTGCACAGCGGCTATACCTTCCGTACCGCCTCGATCCTGCGCGAGCAGCGCGCGCTGGGCTGGGAAACCTTCCACGTCACCGGCGCCAAGCACCAGGGCGGCAACGACCTGCTCGAAGAAACCGCCGATGGCCTGCACTTCTACCGCACGCCAAGGTCCAACAGCGCGCTGGCGAAGATGCCGGTGCTGAACCAATTGGAGGTCATCCGCGGCCTGGAAAAGCGCCTGCTCGAGATCATCCCCAAGATCAAGCCCGATGTCCTGCACGCTCACTCGCCCTGCCTGAACGCGATCGCCGCCCTGCGCGCCGGCCGCAAGTTCGGCATCCCGGTGGTCTACGAGGTGCGCGCCTTCTGGGAAGACGCCGCGGTCGACCACGGCACCAGCACCGAGAACGGCCTGCGCTACAAGCTCACGCGCGGCCTGGAAACCTATGCCCTCAAGCGCGCCGATGCCGTCACCACGATCTGCGAAGGCCTGCGCGGCGACATCGTCGCGCGCGGCATCCCGGCTTCAAAAGTAACGGTGATCCCGAACGCGGTCGACATCGACAAGTTTGCCGTCGGCGGCCAGGCCGACATGGACCTCAAACGCAAGCTCGGCCTGGAACAGAACCGCCTGATCGGCTTCATCGGTTCCTTCTACGCCTACGAGGGGCTGGACGTGCTGCTGCGCGCGGTGCCGGCGCTCTCCCAGCGCCACCCCGACCTGCGCGTGCTGCTGGTCGGCGGCGGTCCGCAGGACACCAACCTGCGCCAGCAGGCGAAAGACCTGGGCATCGCCGACAAGGTCGTGTTCACCGGCCGCGTGCCGCACGACCAGGTTCAAAGGTACTACGACCTGCTCGACGTGCTGGTTTATCCGCGCCTGTCGATGCGCCTGACCGACCTGGTCACCCCACTGAAACCCCTGGAAGCGATGGCCCAGGGCCGTATTTTGGCGGCCTCGAGCGTGGGCGGCCACCGTGAGCTGATCGTCGATGGCAAGACCGGTGTGCTGTTCGCACCGGACGACCCGGCCTCCCTGGCTGCCAAGGTCGGCGACCTGCTCGACGCGCAGATGCTGTGGCCGGCGCTGCGCTCGGCCGGACGCGCCTACGTGGAAACCGAACGCAACTGGCCGGTAAGCGTGTCGCGCTACAAGAACATCTACGGCCAGGTCACCGGATTGAAGGCTGCATGAAGATCCTGACCTTCAGTACCCTGTTCCCGAACAGCGAAAAGCCCGGACACGGCATTTTCGTCGAAACGCGCCTGCGCCACCTGGTCGCCAGCGGCCGGGTGCAATCGCGCGTAGTGGCGCCGATTCCCTGGTTCCCCTCGACCAATCCGCGCTTCGGCAACTACGCGCGCTTCGCGAAAGCGCCGCGCCATGAAGTGCGCCACGGGATCGCCGTGGACCATCCGCGCTATCCGGTGCTGCCCAAGGTCGGCATGAGCATCGCGCCCTTCCTGCTGGCCCAGGCCGTGAAGCCGGCGATCGGGCGCCTGATCGACGAGGGCTACGACTTCGACCTGATCGACGCCCATTACTTCTACCCCGACGGCGTGGCCGCCGCCATGCTGGCGCGCCACTTCAACAAGCCGCTGGTGATCACCGCGCGCGGCTCGGACATCACCCTGTTCCCGAGCTACGCCCTGCCGCGCCGCCAGATCCTGTGGGCGGCGCGCCGTGCCGACGCCATCATCACGGTCTGCAATGCGTTGCGCGACGAAGTGGTGACGATGGGGATAGCCGCCGAGCGCGTGGTCTCGCTGCGCAACGGCGTCGACCTGCAACTGTTCCGCCCGATCGAGCGCAGCCCGAACCCGATGTTCACGCTGCTGGCGGTGGGCCACCTGGTGCCGGTCAAGGCCCAGGACCTGATCATCGGCGCCCTGCCGCTGCTGCCCGGCGTGCGCCTGGTGCTGGCCGGCGACGGCCCGGACCGCGCCAAGCTGGAAAACCTGGCGCGCGAACTGAAGGTGACGGACCGCGTGACCTTCCTGGGCGCGGTGCCGCAGGCCCAGCTGCGCGGCCACTACGGCGCCGCCGACGCGCTGGTGCTCTCGTCCAGCCGCGAAGGCTGGGCCAACGTGCTGCTCGAGGCCATGGCCTGCGGCACCCCGGTGGTCGCCAGCCGCGTCTACGGCACGCCGGAAGTGGTGGCCGCGCCGGAAGCAGGCGTGCTGATGCGCGAACGCAGCTACCAGGGCGTGGCGGACGCCGTCACGCTTCTCCGCGCCAACTACCCGGACCGCGCGGCGACGCGCCGCTATGCCGAGCGCTTCAGCTGGGATGACACGACCGAAGGCCAGATCCGCCTGTTCGAGTCGCTGCTGAGCGTACCCTGCGGGCACCCGTCGCTCGCTTAACTTGACAGGTTCAACACAATGGAATCCTTACTGTGGGCGCTTAACTTGATGGCGGTGGTCTATCTCTGCTTCTGGGCCGTCCGGAAAGACAAATTGAAAGCGAAGGAAAAACGGGAAGGAGAACGCGACCATGCGTGACGTGTTTATGCTCCTGGTGCTGGTCCCGATGCTGTATGCGATGGTGCAGCGGCCCTTTATCGCAGTCGGCATGTGGCTCTGGACCGCGCTGTTCTTTCCCAACGCCTGGGTCTACAGCATCGCCAAAGTGCCGCGCTATAACCTGCTGTTCGCAGCCGTGGCCATCCTCGGCTACCTCGCTTGGAAGGAAAAGCCGAAGATCAAACTGACCAGGTTGGGCGCCGCCATCCTGCTGTTCTTCGCCTGGGCGACCATCAGTACCACGACCTCGATCGGCAACCCCGACTGGTCGTGGATGATCTGGCAACGTTTCTGGAAAATGATCGCGCTGTTCGTCATCATCGTCATGGTCATCAAGGACAAGCTGCACTTGGACTTCGTTCTCTGGTGTGTCGTGTTCTCGGTCGGTTTTTATGCCGACCTGGAAGCGCTGAAGTTCCTAGTCAGCGGCGGCGGCCATAACATCGTCGGACTGCCCGGTCATGTCCTGGGCGACCGCAACGAACTGTCGCTGGCCTTTGTCATGACCCTGCCGATCTGCTACTACCTCTGGACCGAGTATGGCAAGCAGTCCCGCATCCTCAGCCTGGGTCTGCTCGGCACCATGGCGATGCTGGTCATCGGTGTCATCGGCACACAGTCGCGCGGCGGCTTCATTGCCTTGCTGGTGCTCGGAGGCTACATGTACTTGAAGAGCGACCGCAAGGTGCTGCTGACGGTCCTGATCATCCTGCTCGCCATCGGCATGTCGTACATGGTTTCCGACAACTGGACCGCTCGTATGGAAACGATCCAATCAGCCGACGAGGACAACTCCTTCATGACCCGGGTGGTGGCGTGGAAGCTCAGCTTCATCATGGCCATGCAGCATCCATTCTTCGGGGGCGGCTTCAAGTCGCTCGAGTACTTCCCGGTCTGGTCGCAGCTGTCGAAGGATTTCTTCTCCTATCCCTGGTTCTATACCGGTCACGCGCTGCCGAACGGCACGGTCGGCCGCGCCGCCCATAGCATCTACTTCCAGGTGCTCGGCGACCACGGGTTCGGCGGCCTGGCGCTATACCTGAGCTGCCTGGTCGGCGGCTTCCTGAAAGCTGGATCGGTTGCCCGCCGTGCCCGCAAGATCGGCGCGCCGGACTGGTTGCCAACCGCGGCCACCATGCTGCAGCTGAGCCTTTTCGCGTTCGCCGTCGGTGGCGCCGCGCTCAGCCTGGCCTACTTCGACCTGCTGTTCGCGCTGTTCGGCCTGATAGTGGTGATGGAAACGCGCCTGCTACCCGTCTTCGTGCCGCAAGCCGTACGCGCCGCAGCGCCCACCGCGGTGCGCACTGTTCGGCCGAGCGACGCACTGGCCCCGTACCCAGAAGGAGCGCGGCAGTTCTGATGAAGCGACCAAAACAACATAACTGGCTCAGCGCGGCGTTGCTGCGCGCCACCGGCAGCGTCATCGCCGGCCTCTCGAAGCACCGCAGCCTTGCGGTCGTCAATTATCACCGCGTGCTGGCCCGTCCCGACCCCGTGCTCGAGAGCGAGCCCGACGTCGCGACCTTTCATTGGCAGATGGCGCTGCTGGCCGACTGCTTCAACGTCATGCCCCTGTATGACGCGCTGCGCGCGCTCGACGAGGGGCGGCTGCCGCCGCGCACCGTCTGCATCACTTTCGACGACGGCTACCGCTCGGTGCACGACCTGGCGCTGCCGATCCTGCGCGAATTCAACCTGCCGGCGACGGTGTTCGTCACCAGTGGCTACGTCGGCGCCGATGCCGGCAACATGTGGAACGACCGCATCATCCACGCGGTGCAAGCGCTACCGGCCGGGACGCTGGACCTGACGGAGCTCGGCCTGGAGCGTTATCCACTGAGCTCGCCACAGTTGCGCAAGCAGACCACCGCGCGCCTGATCGAGACCGGCAAGTACCTGCCTCCCGATGCGCGCGAAGCGCTGGTCGAACGCCTCGACCGCATGAGCGGGATCGACCACAACGCGCTCATGCTCACGCCCGACATGCTGGCCAATCTCGATGCCAACGGCGTCGAGATCGGCGCGCATACAGTATCGCATCCGATTCTCACCAGCCTGGACGATGACAGCGCACGCTTCGAGATCTCCGCCGGCAAGGCCCAGCTGGAAAAACTCATCGGCAAGCCAGTGCGTCTGTTCGCCTACCCCAACGGGAAGGTCGGCAAGGACTTCGACGCTCGCCATGTCGATATGGTGCGGCAGGCCGGCTTCTTCGCCGCTTTCACCACCGCCGTGGGCGCAATCACGGGCGACCAGGACCGGTTCCAGCTGCCGCGCAGCCGGCCCTGGGACCGTATCCCCTTCCGCTTCGGCCTGCGCCTCCTGAGCTGGATGGCGCTCGGCAACCGGCAACCACGATGAGTAACAAGGAACACACCATGCACAAACGTGCACTGATGATCGCATTTCATTTTCCACCTCAGGCGGCCAGCAGCGGCATCCAGCGCACCCTGAGTTTTTCGCGCAATCTCGGCAAGCACGGCTGGGAGCCGCTGGTCCTGTCGGCCCACCCGCGCGCCTATTCCGCACAAAACCCCTCACAGCTGGCAAGCGTGCCACCCAGCCTGGTGGTCAAGCGCGCCTTCGCGCTCGACGCCAAGACGCACATGGGTTACAAGGGCCGCTATCCGGACGCACTGGCGCTGCCCGACCGTTGGGTCTCGTGGTGGTTCGCTGCCGTTCCTTCAGGCCTGGGGCTGATCCGCCGCCACAAACCGCGCCTGATCTGGTCGACCTTCCCGATCGGCACTGCGCACCTGATCGGACTGACCTTGCACCGCCTGACCGGCCTGCCCTGGGTCGCCGACTTCCGCGATCCGATGCTGCAGCCGTCTTACCCAACCCAGAAACTGCAGCGGAAAATATTCGCCTGGATCGAGCGCCAGACGATCCAGCGCTGCAGCCGCGCCGTATTCACGACCCACAGCGCGATGCAGGTGTACCGCGAACGCTATCCCGAGCTGCCGCAGAAAAAATTCGTCGTGATCGAGAACGGCTACGATGAGGATGGCTTCCGCGGCGAAGCGCTGCCGGCGCCCGCCGCGGCGCCTCAGCGCCTGACGCTGCTGCACAGCGGCGTCCTCTACCAGAACGGGCGAGATCCCTCGGCCTTCCTGCAGGCGCTGGCGCAGCTGCGCGAAGCCGGCCGCATCGACAGCAGCAAGGTGCGCGTCGTGCTGCGTGCACCCGGCAGCATGGACGGCACGCGCAAGCTGGTGACGCGCTACGGCGTCGAGGACCTGGTCGAGGTGGCGCCGCCAGTACCCTACAGCGAGGCGCTCAAGGAAATGCTGGGCGCCGACGGCCTGATGATTTTCCAGGGCACGCCTTTCAATAACCAGATCCCGGCCAAGATCTACGAGTACTTCCGCGCACGCAAGCCGATCCTCGGCCTGGTTGACACGGCCGGCGAGACCGCGCGCGTGCTGCGCGCCGGCGGCTTCCACGACCTGGCGCAGATGGACGACAGCGCCGACGTCGCGCGCGTGCTCGACGGCTTCACCACGCGTATCCGCAGCGGGCAGGCGCACATCGCCAGCGAAGCGCTGGTGGCGGCCTCTTCGCGCGCGCACCGCGCCAGCGAACTGGCGACGGTATTCGACAGCGTGACCGGCGGCTGAAGCCGGATCGCAGAATAGGAAAACGGCGTGCCATGCACGCCGTTTTTTACATCCTTTCGCTTTCCTGGCGGTGCGGCCGATGGTCAGGCCGCTCCTGCGCTCAACGCTTCTGGAAGTCGATGATGCGCTGGTCGACAATGTTACCGTTACGGATGCAGATGGCCGGGGCCAGCACCGGATCTTCTTCCGCGCGGTCCTCGATGATGATGTCGAGGTACTTCACCATTTCCTCGCCCAGGCAGTCGGTCACCGAATAGCCGATCAGGGCCGGCGTGTGGTCCACTGCATAGTGCAGCACGCCATCGACCATGTAAACCGGGTCCTCGATCGTGGTTGGGCGGCTGGTCTCGATCGCGCCGGCGCGGTCGCAGCTGATGTCGATGATCATCGCCGGGTTCCTCAGCTTCGGCAGGTCCTCGCGGTAGATGATGTGGTCCTTGCGGTAGACGTCCCACAGCAGGCCGTTGACGACAACATCGTACTTGTCCAGTTCCTGGCGCAGCAGCTTCTCGGTCCTGCGCTCGTAGACGTTGATGTGCGCGCCCATGCAGGAGAGCACGCGGTGCGCGCCGCGCGCGACGTTGCCGCGCCCGATCAGCGCGACCTTGCATTCGTAGACCAGCTTGCCGTACAGGGTGAAGGCGTGCATGATCGCCGCCTCGCCGGCCAGTTCGTTACTACGCCAGAACACGTGGCGGCCGCCCTCGAACATGTCTTCCCAGGCGATCGCGGTGACTTCCTTGGCCACGATCTTGTCGGTGATCGGCCGATTCTGCACCGCGTGCACCCAGCCGAACACAGTCTGGCCGCTGCGCAGCTCGGACAGGTAGGTGGCGTCGCCGATCTTCGGGTCCACGATCACGTCCTTGCTCAGTGCTTCTTCGCGCGACACGACGTTCGCACCGGCGGCAATGTATTCCTCGTCCTTGTGGCCGAACGAGGCACCGTAACCGGTTTCGAAGTACAACTGGTCGCGGTTGCGGATGCGTGCAATGTGCTTCGGCAGCATCGCCCTGCGCTTTTCGTTCTCCTTGGTGCTGATCATCAATCCGACTGTTTTCATGCCATCCCCCTTTTTGCAGTTTTCACCTCGGTCAATTCAGTAACGCCAGCGCGCTGCGTGTTGCGCGCAACCGGACCGGCATCGATAAACACCGGCGCCTCCCTCTGCGTACGTACCAGCAACAGGAGGGGCCGGAACAGCCAGTCGCGGCGCTGGCGCAGGCTCGGCGCGATGCGCGAGGCCAGCAGCAGCAGGCGGTTCGGCCAATTCAGGTATGTCAGCGCGGCGCGCGTCGCGGCCGGGTTGTCGTAGGCGTAGCGCTGTTCGACCTCTTCGTAGGCGCGGCTGGTCTGCTCGTCGATCGGCTGATGGTCGGCCGGCAGGTTGCGCGAGCCCGGGAAATCGTAGAACTCGGGATAGAAGCGGCGCAGGCACTCCTTCTGGAAGAAGTAGCGGTATTTCTCGGCCGGGTGGTAGCGCAGCGTCGCCAGCGCGAACTCGAGGTCGCAGTACGGGAACACGACTACATGGCCGGGCGGATGCATCATCGTCAGCCATGGGCTGATGCAGCGCCGCGTGCGCGACTGCAGAAAAGCCATCTCGGCGCGGTTCATGTTCGCCGCGAACTTCCCGAGGTAGTCGCGATAGTGCTGGCGCAACGTCTCCACGCGCGGAAACAGTCCCGACAGGCAGCGCAGCGCCTTCGGATTCGATGTACGCTTGAGCACCAGTTCGGTATCCTTTTCCGGGGTTTCGTGCAGGCCGTCGATCTCGTAGCCGGAGTTGCCGAAGGTGTCGCCGGCCAGGCCGTCCAGCACCAGCGAGGGCGGCCGTTTGGCCAGCCAGCGCATGAACGGCAGCGCCCAGCCGTGCATGAAGGACTCGGTCCCGATCAAGGCCTGGCGGCGCGCGGTGTCGGCCTCCAGCGCAGCGGGCGTGGATGCGCGCACCAGTTCGCAATCGACGCCGAACGCGGCGGCGATTTTCGGCGCGAAGAACGCGTCGATGTCGTAGTCGCGCCCATTCTTGCGATGGAAGGTCTGGCAGGTCACGGCCTTGAACGGCACTTTTTTCCTGAACAGCGTGGCGAAGAAGCGGCGCGAGTCGAAGCCACTCGAGAACGGCAGCGTGACGTCGCCCGCGTCGAGCTTCAGGCAGCGCTCCATCGCCGCCAGGTAGGCATCCTCGACGATGCGGAAGGCTTCGTCGCCGATCATCTCTTCGCCCGGCGGTAGCTGCGCGAAGTCGAACCACTGCACGGTCTGGGCGTGGTCGCGCCGGATCGTCATCTGGGCGCCGGATCGGAAGCGCTCGATGTCGCAGTAAAAGCTACGGTTGGCCATCGGATGGCCGCTCTGCATCAGGGTGATCCAGGAGAGCAGGTCGGGTGCGTCGTCGGCGAAATGGATCAGCACTGGATGCGAGGCGAACAGCCAGGCGCCGCCGTGACGCCGGTAGTACAGGGGACCGAAGCCGAAAGCATCGTTCCTGACGGTGGCCTGCTGCAGTTGCGGGTCGAATTTCAGGTAGGCAAAGGCGCCGTTTTCCAGCACTTCCGGGCCGGCGATGCACTCGAGCGCATCCGGCTTCGAATACGAGTGCACGCCGAGGACTGCCTCGTAGCCGCGAAACACCAGCTGGCTGCCAGCCACCTCATGCAGCAGGCCGAGACCATTGGATGGCGAGCGCGAGCTTACGGCCCAGAACTGCGGCGTGTTGACGACGGCCAGGCTGGTCGGGGCGCCGCTGAATTCGGGGGCGCTGTCGGGGAATACGCAGGCCAGGAAAAACTCGACGTCGGCGAACTGGCGCGACATCAGGTTCAGGTCGATCTTCATTTGACCTCGCTAGGTGCGGCAACGACCGGAGGCGTCGACCGTTTGAGCTTGTTAAGGAAATAGGACTCGGCGCCATCCGGACGCCCGACCAGGTGCCACAGGCCGAGCACGACCGCGCAGTAAACGAACACACCGGTAACGACCTTGAGCGCGAGCATGAGCCAGTTCGGCACCGCCAGCTCGGCCTCCAGCAGCATCAGCGCCACCACCATCGCCAGGCAGCCCAGCACCGGACGGCCGGTGCCGCGCGCCAGCATGCGCACCGACAACCCGGGGATATTGCGCATCAAGAGGCTGTAGGACACGCCAAAGGTCAGCACGATCGAGCCGAAGCGCAGCTGGGCGATGCGCTCCGGCGTCAGATCGGTGCGCAACAGCATGGCGCCGATACTGAAAACGCCGATCTGGATCCAGCTCGTCAGCGCCAGCAGGCGGATCTTGCCGATCACGGTCAGCACGTAGTTGGCGCTGCTGTTGATCGACTGGATGATGTTCGACAGCGCCAGCACCTGGATGAAGGGCACGATGAAACTCCACTTCTCGCCGAGCGCCACCGGGACGAACTCGTGCGCGGTCAGCACGAAGCCGACGCAGGCCGGAAACGTCACCATTACCTGGATCGACTGCGCACGCAGCAGCAGGTTGGTCAGCTCGCGCAGGTTATCCTTGGCGCGCGCGAAGGCCGGGAACAGCACTCGGTTGATCGGCGCCAGCAGGTCGCTGCCGGGCACGTCGGAAATTTCGCTGGCCAACGTATAACCGCCGGTCACGCTGGTCTTGGCCAGGCCGCCGACCAGGAAAATGTGCAGCTTACGGTCAAGGAAGGAGCTGATGTTCTTGACCATCACCCACTGCGAGATGCCGAAGATCGAGCGGAATTCCGACAACGCGAAGCGCGGGCGCATCGGATGCACCATGTAGCTCCGGATTGTTGCCGTCAGCCGGCCGCACAGGGCGCCGAGCAGCATGCCCCAGTAGCTCTGCAGGATCAAGGTCAAGGTAATCGTCATCATGAACATCACTAGACGCTTGAACAACACATACTTGGCGTCGTCGATGAAACGCAGTTCTTTCTGGAAGTTGACGATGCCGACGTTCTCGAACGAGGACACCATCAGCGACAACGCCATAATCTGCACGGCGGAGGTGACGCGGGGATCCTTGTAGTAGTCGGCGGCAAAAGGCGCCAGGATCATCAGGAAGCTGGCGACGCAACCAACCTGGATGATGCGCAGCGTCCAGGCCGTGTTGTAGTAGGCCTGGCTCGGATTCTTGCGCTGGATGAGAGCAATATTGATGCCGAGGTCGAAGATGATGTCGGCAAATGCCACCACCACCGAAGACATTGCGACAATGCCGAAGTCGTCCGGGACGAGGATGCGGGCGAGGATGAACGTGCTTGTGATGCCGATCAACCGGTCGATCCAACGCATCGCGATCATGATGACCGCGCCGCTGGTGAGACTGTGATTCTTTTTATGGAACATTCTACAACTACCTTAAGGCGACGGCAGACAGGCCTGCCGGTGCGAGTGAAATCGGGGCTCGCGCGCGGCGCCTGGGCGCCGGCCGGGACTAACCAATATCCGTTCTTGAACTTGTATCATGGATTTTTGGCTAGTAGAAAAATTAGCAATGCAGCGTAGTTGAACACACTGGATGTGTCAATAATTACAACAATTGTGCGCACCCTGCCGCGTCGTTTTCGTACATTAGGCCGCGTGCGGTTTCAAAGCATGGTCCATCAGGCTGCTCGGGCGTAGCAGCGAGCGCAGCAGCTGCGTTACGCCGCTCATTTCCGCTTCGAACTCGAGCATCGAAACGTTGCCGCCATCGAGGAAGCGCGGCAGGAAGAAGCGGGCGTCCTCGTCGCCCCAGCCGACCAGTCCGGGCAGGCAGGTGGTCGCGGTGGCGACACCGGCGGCGCGCATGACGCCCGGCGCGCGCGCATCGAAGGCTCCGCTCGGATAACAATAGTGCGTCGGGCGCGGCAGGCCGGCCGCTTCGATCACCGCGCGGCATTGTTCGATGTTGGCGCGATTGCGTCCGTCCTCGCCCGGCAGGTATTCGTGCAGGTGGCCATGCAGTTCGATGCTGCAGCCGCCCGCGGCGGCGGCATGCAGTTCCTCGGTCGTCATGTAGCTGAAGCGGCGCGAGGCCAGGTCGAGCTGCGCCGGCGGAACACCCACGGCATTGCCGAGGCGCTCGAGGTTGGCGGCGACCTCGGCGCGTGGCTGGCGCGCCAGCCAGTTCTCGGCCCTGGCGCACAAGCCCGCCCGCTGGGCGGCGTTGGCGAGGTCGAAGCTGCCGTCGACGGCGGGGTCGATGCCGGACACGGTGACCCGGCGCGCTCCTGCCTTCCACAACAGGTAGCGCAGGCTGACCGCGATGATCGGCGCGCCAGCCTGATAGGCTTCGGTGTGCAGGTAGAGCGCCGGTCGGTGGCCGTATTCGGCCAGCAGCGGCAGCAGGTCGTGCCAGGACGAATACCAGCCGTCGTCGAGCGTGATCGCGACCGGGATGCCGCGCGCCGGCAGGCTGGCCGGATCGACGACCTGGTCGAGCGTCACGGGTACGAAACCCTTGCTGCGCAGCCAGTCCAGCCGTTCGCGCAATTGACCCGGCGTACAGAACAGCTTTGGGTTGTACAGGCGTTCGTCGCCGAGATTGCCCCCGTGGTAGCACAGGATGCGCGGATACTTGCGCGTGAGCGTGCGCATCAGTGCGAACAGGCCAGCGGCCTTGGCGGCGCGCAGGACGGTGTGTTTCAAACCCATATCATTCCCTATTCTGAGCCTCGTGCCGCCGCGCCCATGCGATCTGCGCACGTCGCGGCCACACCAGCGCCCACGACGCCGGCCGGTACTGGCCGGCGGCATGCAGCGCGCGCCGCTTTTCCGAGGTCGCCGTGGCGTTCCTGACGGCCTGTTCGTCGTGCGAAACGAACAGCGCGCGCGCGCCGCCCTCTTCTGGCACCTTGCGCAGGTAGGCCAGGTGCGGGCTGATGATCTCGACCACGGGATCGTAGAACCAGCTGCCGGCAATCATGCCCAAGGCTTCCGGGTGCAGCTCGTACAAATCGACGCAGCAGCGATAGCACTCGTCGCGTCCTTCTTCATTGAATTCGTCCTGGTACAGCCGGTTAACGTGGATCTCGAAATATGGCTTGAAACCGCCGGCGCGCGCAAACAGCAGCGCCCGCCCGGGCAGCTGCATCAGGCCGCCCTGCCACAACATCGAGCGGCCCACGCCCGAGCGCGGATCGATCACGCTTGAAGCACCTGCATACAGGCGCAGCGTGGCCAGCCCAAACTCTTTCAGATACACGTCGGCATCGAGCCTGCAGTAAGGCAAGAAAGCCTCGTCATGGCTCGCGATGCGCGCAAATTGGCGCAGCTGATGCGCACGTACCCGCGCCGGCAGGCGCGCCAGCAGCGTGCTGTCCAGTGATTGGCGTACGCCCATCAGGACCGCCGCAAGCAGAAAACAGGCGCCGGCCTGTTCGCCGCACTCCAGCACGCCCTGGTAGATGGCGCGCGCAGCCGGCGGAATGGACTTGAAGCCGCGATACGGCGGAGGGGCGGCGAATTGCGCAAGAAAGGCATGCACGCGCTGGCCCGCGTCGGGCAAGTGGACCGCACACAGCGCGAGAGCGCGCTGCAACTGGTCGGACAAGCGGGATTCAAGGCTGGAAGTGTGTTGCGCTAGCATGGTGTTGGTCCTGGGTGGCCGCAGCCGGGGCTGTTCCGGGCGGGCGCACGCAGTACGAGAACGCCTTGAGCCGCCGCAGGGAGTATGTTGCTCCGTTTATTTTCCTGCAACAATTAATTTATCGCAAATCCAATAAACCTGCTCGCACGATTGAACACTTGCGGCACCGCTGTGACGCCACCGCGACAACCCTGATGCGCCCTCACACCCCCGGGACAAGGCACGGCCAGCACCGTAGAGGGGGTGCCAGAGCTGTTCAGACCAGCACTTCGGGCGCGTCCGGATGGCTGAGGAAGCCCTGCGGGCTGGCCGAGCGGCCATAGGCGCCCGACTGGAACACGACCACCAGGTCGCCCACCTGGGCCTGCGGCAGCTCGATGCGATCGGCCAGCAGGTCGAGCGGGGTGCACAGCGGGCCGACCACCGAGGCGGTCTCCATTGCGCCGGTCGCGCTCATGCGGTTGCCGATGGCGACCGGGTAGTTCTTGCGGATCACCTGGCCGAAGTTGCCGGAAGCGGCCAGGTGGTGGTGCAGGCCGCCGTCGGTGACGAGGAAGACCTGGCCGCGCGAGACCTTGCGGTCGACCACGCGCGCCACGTACACGCCGGCTTCGCCGACCAGGTAGCGGCCCAGCTCGATCGACAACTGCGCGTCGGGGAGACTCGCCTTCACGCGCGGCAGGGCTGCCTCGAGTGCGGCGCCGATCGGCGCCAGGTCGAGCGCCGCCTCGCCCGGGAAATAAGGAATGCCGAAGCCGCCGCCGATGTTCAGGATGCGCACCGGGTCGCGCGCGTCTTGCGCCAGGCGCTCGGCCAGCAGCAGGGTCTGGGCCTGGGTCTCGACGATGGCCTCGGCCTTCAGGCTTTGCGAGCCGCTGAAGATGTGGAAACCCAGCACCGTCAGGCCGAGTTCAAAGGCCAGCGCCAGCATGCGCGGCGCTTCCTCGGCGTCGATGCCGAACTGCTTGGCGCCGCCGCCCATGCGCATGCCCGAACCCTTCAGTTCGAAGTCCGGGTTGATGCGCAGGACCAGCAGCGGCGCAATACCCAGTTCCTCAGCGATGCGCGCCAGCGCGCGAATTTCTCGCTCGGACTCGGCATGCACGACGGCGCCGGCGGCCACCGCACGGGTCAGCTCGGCGTCCGATTTGCCGGGGCCGGCAAAGCTGATGCGGCCGGGTTCCATGCCGGTGTCCAGGGCCACCTTCAGTTCGCCGCTTGACGCCACATCGATGCCGTCGACCAGCCCCGCCATGTGCTGCACCAGGGCCGGCATCGGGTTGGCCTTCATCGAGAAGTGCAGTTCGACCGCCCGCGGCAGGTGGGCGCGCACGTGGGCCACGCGTTCAGTCAGGAGGCGGCGGTCGTAGGCATAGAAGGGCGTGCTGCCGACGCGCTGGGCCAGGCGGGTGAGCGGAATGCCGCCGACTTGCAGGCAGTCGTCGACGGTCGGGAACAGGGTCTGGGCGGCGTGGACGGGCTTGGCGTTCATTGCTTGTTCTCGGAGATCGTTTCGAACATCGTCAGGTAATCAAGGCGCAGCGTCTTGCGGTCGATCTTGCCGTTCGGGTTGCGTGGGAAGGGTTCGCGGCTCAGCGCCACATGGGCCGGCACCATCCAGGCCGGCAGGCGGCGCTGGCATTCTTTTAGCAGGGCGGCGGTAGCGAGCTCGCCATCCTTCGGCAGCGCCAGCAGCACGATGGCCTGGCCCAGCTGCGGATGCGGCACCCCGAAGGCCACCGCTTCGCTCACCAGCCCGGTCGCGTGGACCGCTTCCTCGACCTCGTTCGGGCTGACGCGGTAGCCCGACACCTTGATCATGTCGTCGCTGCGGCCGATGAAGTACAAATAGCCCTCCTCGTCCATGCGCACGGTGTCGCCGGACCAGACGGCCATCTCGACCAGGGGCAGGGCCGGGTCCTGGCCGGGCGCCGGCCTGAAGCGCTCGGCGGTCTTGGCCGGGTCGTTCCAGTAGCCAAGGGAAACGAGCGCGCCGCGGTGCACCAGTTCGCCCGGTTCGTTCGGTTCGCAGGGCGTGCCGTCCGGGCGTACCACCATCACCTGGGCGTTCGGAATCGCACGGCCCATCGAGTCGGGACGGCGATCCAGCTCCGCCGGCGGCAGATAAGTGGAGCGGAAGGCCTCGGTGAGGCCGTACATCAGGAACAGCTCGGCTTTGGGGAGGGCCGCGCGCAGGGCGGCCACCGTCGTCTTCGGCATGGCGCCGCCGGAATTGGTCAGGTAGCGCAGCGTGCAGTCCTGCGGCCAGGGCAAGGTGCACAGCTGGAACCACAGCGGCGGCACCGCGGCCAGGCCCGTGATGCGCTCCTCGACCACCGCCTTCAGGATGTCTTTCGCGAACAGGTGGTTCAGCAGCACGGCGGTCGCGCCGGCGAGGAAGGCGCAGGTCAACTGGCTCAGGCCATAGTCGAAACTGAGCGGCAGCACCGACAGGATGCGGTCGTGCGGCGTGATGTTCAGATAACTGGCGACGCTGCGCGCGCCGGCCACCATGTTCCGGTGCGACAGCACCACGCCCTTCGGCTTGCCGGTGCTGCCCGAAGTGTAGAGGATGGCCGCCATGTCGGCGTCGATCGGGCGGCGCGCGGCCAGCACGGCGGCCTCCGGTGCTGCCTGCGCCGGCTCCCAGGCGCGAACCTCGTAGTGCAGCGGCGACTGCGCCTGTGGCGCAGCGGCGCCGGTAACGAACACGGTGTTCAGGTCGGGACAGGCCGCCAGCGCCTCGCCCAGCTGGGCCAGGCGCTCGGTGGAGGTCACCAGCACGCGCACGTTGCAGTCGGCCAGGATGTGGGCGACCTGCTCGGGTTTCAGTTGCGGATTCACCGGCACGAACACGGCGCCCGCCAGCGCAGCGCCGAACATCGCGGCCACGTTCTCGATGCGCTTTTCCAGGAACACGGCGACGCGCTCGCGCGGCTGCACGCCGGCCTCGAGCAAGGCGCCGGCGGCGTGCTCGACGGCGCGGGCCAGGGCCGCGTAGTCGAGCCGCGCCGGGCCATAGGCGAGCGCCTCGGCGCCGGGCGTGCGGCGCGCGGAATCGAACAGAAAATCGTGGATCAGGTCAGCCATGGCAAAAGGGGTTCGTGGATGGCGCAGCCCGCAATCTTAACAGCTTGCAGCTTTTGACCGCAGCACGCAATTTTGTTTTCGACATGTCTCGTGGCAAATTTTTCAACACAAGGTTTATACTGGCCCAATGCTTGCATCTTCGTCCAACACCGCGTCCACCGCGCCGACCACCGCGCCTCGCGCCGGTCCCGCGATTCCCCTGGCACCGGTCCTGTCCGCTTCCTCGTTCCGCCGCGCAGCCGCCGCGCCTGCGCGCACCGTGCTCGACGCCGGAGCATACCGGCTGGTGACGAGCGGACGCGTCGCCATCGCCCTGGCCCTGCGCGAGCTCGGCGTCCAGGCCGGCGACACGGTGCTGGTGCCCGCTTACCACAGCCCCTCGATGATCCCGCCGGTGCTGTGGCGCGGCGCGGCGCCGGTGTTCTACCGCGTGGACCCGGACGCCCGCGTCGACCTCGAGGACCTCGCTGCAAACATCGGCCCGCATACGCGCGCCGTGATGGTGACCCACTACTTCGGCTTCGCCCAGGACCTGGCGCCGATCCGCGCCCTGTGCGACGCGCGCGGCGTGGCCCTGATCGAAGACTGCGCCCACGCCTTCATCGGCGAGCACGCCGGTCGCCCGCTGGGCAGCTGGGGAGATTATGCAATTGCCAGCAGCATGAAATTCTTACCGATCTACGAAGGCGGGGCCCTGGTGTCCAGCCGCCACGATTTAAGGAACGTGACCCTGCGCTCGGCCGGTTCCGGCTTCGAGGCCAAGGTTGCACTCAATTCCCTGGAACGGGGTTTCGCCTATGGCCGCCTGCCCGCGGTGCGCGCCGCCCTGTGGCTGCCGCTGCGCGCCAAGAGCGCCCTGTGGGGCATGCTCAAGCAGGGCCTGCTCAAGCGCGGCAGCAAGACGCCGCAGCCGGCGCTGGCGCCCGCTTCGTCCGACAGCAGCTTCGATTTCGACCCGCGCTGGCTCGACAAGCGCTCGTCCCTGTTTTCGCGCGTGCTCCTGAAAGCCGCGTCGCCGGCGCGCATCCAGGCGCTGCGGCGCCGCCATTACCAGCGCCTGGACGAAGCCCTGCGCGGCCTGCCCGGCGTGCGCGCCCTGCATCCGCGCCTGCCGGACGGCGCCTGCCCCTGGGTATTCCCGCTGCTGGCGGACGAACCCGAAGCCCTGTTCGCGCGCCTGAAAGCGCGCGGGGTGCCGCTGACGCGCTTCGCTTATCCGCTGTGGCAGGGCATGGACGCGGGAACCTGCCCCAACGCGGCGATGCTGTCGCGCCGGGTGCTGTCTCTGCCCTGCCACCAGGAGCTGCGCGAGGACGAACTCGACTGGATGGTCGAAGCCGTGCGCAAGGAGGTGCTGGCATGAGCTGGACCGTCGTTCCCGCGCGCGAACTCCCGCGCCACGCCGAGGCCTGGACCCGGCTGCATGCGGACGGGCCCGCGTCGAGCCTGCTGGCCTTCGATTTCGTCGCGCCCCTGGTCGAACAGTTCGGACGCGCCGGCGACCTGCTCGCCATCGAAACAAAAGGCGCGACGCTGCGCGCGATGGCGATCGTGCGCCCGACCCGGCGCGGCGCCTGGGCCACCTTCCAGCCGGCGCAGGCGCCGCTCGGCCTGTGGCTGCAGCAGCCCGGCCTCGACACCGAAGCGCTGGCGCGCAGCCTGCTGGGCGCCCTGCCGGGCTTCCCGCTGATCTTCGCGCTGACGCAAATGGACCCGATGCTGATGCCGCGCCCGCCCGACGGCCCCTGCACCCGCACCCTCGACTACATCGACACGGCCCGCGTGACGCTGTCGGGTTCCTTCGAGGATTACTGGGCTGAACGCGGCAAGAATTTGCGCGGCAACCTCAAGAAGCAGCGCGCGCGCCTGGAGCGCGAAGGCGTGGCGACGCGCCTGCAGGTCGACCGCGCCCCGGAAGCGATGGCGCAGGCGGTGGTCGACTACGGCCGCCTGGAAAGCTCGGGCTGGAAAGCGAATAAAGGCACGGCGGTGCACGCCGAGAACGCCCAGGGCCGCTACTACCGCGCCATGCTCGAAGCGCTGGCAAGCCGCAACGCCGCCAGCGTTTACCGCTATTATTTCGGCGAGCAGCTGGTCGCGATGGACCTGTGCGTCGAGGATAACGAGAGCATCGTGGTCCTGAAGACCAGCTACGACGAGAGCGTGCCCGGCAACCTGTCGCCCACGCTCCTGATGCGCGAGGAAGCCTGCCGCCGCCTGTTCGACGAGGGGCGCTTCGCGCGGCTGGAGTTCTACGGCCGCGTGATGGAATGGCACCTGCGCTGGACGGACGAGGTACGCACTATGTACCATGTCAACTATTACCGCTGGCCGGGACTGCGCCGCCTGCACGCGCTGCTGGATGCGCGCTCCCGCCCGGCACCAACACCGACGACGAGCTTATGAAGTACCTTGAAGAAGTCAAAACCCTCCTGATCGATGTGCTCAACCTGGGTCCGGCCGGCCAGGCCCTGACTGCCGATTCGCCGCTGCTGGGCAGCCTGCCCGAGCTCGACTCGATGGCCGTGGTCACCCTGATCGGCGCGCTCGACGAGCATTTCGGCATCGCCATCGACGACGACGACATCAGCGCCAGTACCTTCGCGACGCTCGGCAGCCTGGCCCAGTTCGTGGCCGAGCGCGCCGAGTAAGGCTGCCGCGACGCCGCCATGACGCCGCCCAGCCACGCTCCCGCCGACGCTTTTTTCCTGGATACCGCGGACGGCCCGCGCTTTTGCCTGTTCCATGCCCCCAGCGGCGAATGCCGCGGTGCGCTGGTCTACATCCATCCGTTTGCCGAGGAAATGAACCGTTCGCGCCGCATGGCCGCGCTGCAGGCGCGCGCGCTCGCGGCCCAGGGCATCGGCGTGCTGCTGCTCGACCTGCACGGCTGCGGCGACAGCGCCGGCGACTTCGGCGACGCCTCGTGGGACGGCTGGCTGCGCGACATCGCGGCAGCGCGCGCCTGGATCGAAGCAAAGCTCGGACGCACCGCCGGCCTGTGGGGCCTGCGCCTGGGCGCCCTGCTGGCGGTCGCGCACGCCCAGCGCGCGCCCACGCCGCCGGAACGCCTGCTGCTGTGGCAACCCGTCACCCTGGGCTCGGGCTACCTGAACCAGTTCCTGCGCCTGCGCCTGGCGGGCGAACTGCTTGCCGGCGGCAGCGACACCGGCGGCACCGAGGCGCTGCGCGCGGCGCTGAAAGCCGGCGAGCCTCTGGAGATCGCCGGCTATACGCTTTCGCCGGCGCTGGCCGAGGGCATCGACGCGGCCGATGCGCGCGCGCTGGCGCCGCGCTGCCCCATCCACTGGTGCGAAGTGGTCGCCGCCCCCGGTCGCCCGCTGCCGCCGGCCGCCGCGCGCGTGGTCGACACCTGGAAACTGCAGGGCAGCCGGGTCGAGGTGCACCTGGCCGAAGGCCCGCAGTTCTGGACCGCTCCCGAGACGATCGACTGCCCCAACCTGCTTGCGGCCACCGCCGCCGCCCTGACCCATCCTGCCCATGCCTGAAGAACGCGCCTTATCCTTCGCCTGCCGCGGCGCCTGGCTGTACGGCATCCTCAGCCTGCCCGCCGCGCCCCATCCGCGCGGCGTCCTGATCGTCGTCGGCGGCCCGCAATACCGCGCCGGCAGCCATCGCCAGTTCACCCTGCTCGCGCGCGACCTCGCCGCCGCCGGGATTCCCGCGATGCGCTTCGACTACCGCGGCATGGGCGACAGCGAAGGAGAATTGCGCAGTTTCGAGAACGTCGACGAGGACCTGCGCGCCGCGATCGACCGCTTTTTCCTGGAATGCCCGGGCCTGCGCGAAGTCGTGCTCTGGGGCCTGTGCGACGGCGCTTCGGCGGCCGCGATGTACGCGCCGAAGGACCCGCGCGTGGCCGGACTGGTGCTGCTCAACCCCTGGGTGCGCACCGAGGAAGGCGCGGCGCGCGCCACCATCAAGCATTACTACCGCGCGCGCCTGTTCGACGCGCGCCTGTGGAAGAAGATCGCCGGCGGCCAGTTCGACGTGAAAGCTTCGGTGCGTTCGCTGTGGCAGGACCTGGGCAAGGCTTTCAGGCCGCGCCCCGCATCCGGCGGCGCTGGCGAGCCCATCGGCAGCGATGCGCCCCTGCCCGAACGCATGCAGGCGGCGCTGACCCGTTTCGGCGGCCGCGTGCTGGTGGTGCTCAGCGGCGCCGACCTGACGGCCCAGGAATTTGCCGACCTGTCCGCGCGCCCCGGCGCCTGGCAGCGCCTGCTGGGAGCGCCGCGCTTCACCCGGCAGAAGATTGACAAGGCCGACCACACCTTCTCGCGCCGTCCCTGGCAGGACCAGGTATCGCACTGGACGCGCGACTGGCTGCGTTCTTGGTAAGCCTGTACCAGGAACGGGCACGGCCGCAACGCTGCGGACGGACCCGTGCGCCGTCGCGCGTAAAGACACTTAGCAATTCAAATAATCATTATTTCCCTAACTAAAAATATCCCCATCGCATTGATTTTTAGTAATCCATTCATGGCAAAATAGACCTCGGGATGCCCGTGCCGGCTGAACGGCACTAACTTGCATGCGAGGACGCCAGTGTTACGTTTACTGAAATCGGTCAAGAACCAGTTTTCTCCGCAGCGGCTGCTGAACGGCACCGCCAAGAACGAGCTGAAGGCGGACATGCGGGGCCTCCCGGCCCACGATCCCGGTCCCGAAGCCGTGATCGCCAGCTGTACGACGTGGCTATGCCTGGCGCAGGACAAGTCGGCCTCGAACGATGGCGGCGTGGCGCGCGACTTCTCCCTGCTGCACGGCTGGGCTACTTCCTATCCGGAAACGACTGGCTACATCATCCCGACCATGATTGCCATGGCGCACCGCAACGGCGACGCCCGTCTGCACGAGCGCGCACGGCGCATGCTGGACTGGTGCGTCGCGATCCAGTTCGCCGAAGGTGGCTTCCAGGGCGGCAAGATCGACGCGATGCCGCGCGTGCCGGTGACCTTCAACACGGGCCAGATCCTGATCGGGCTCGCGGCCGGCGCCGCCGAATACAGTGACCCGCGTTACCTGGATGCCATGCACCGCGCCGCCTCCTGGCTGCGCGACAGCCTGGACGACGACGGCTGCTGGCGCAAGTTCGCGACGCCCTTCGCCAAACCGGGCGAGAAGGCCTATGAAACCCATGTGTCCTGGGGCCTGTTCGAGGCCGAGCGCATCGCTCCCGGCCACGGCTACGGAGCTGCCGGCCTGCGCCAGGTCGATTGGGCGCTGACCAAGCAGCAGCCGAACGGCTGGTTCGCGTCGAATTGCCTGACCGACGCGGAGCATCCCCTGACCCACACCATCGGTTATGTGCTGCGCGGCGTGCTCGAGGGTCACCTGTTGTCCGGCCGCGCCGACCTGCTGCAGGCGGCGATCCGTACCGCCAACGGCCTCATCGGCGCAATCGGGCCGGGCGGCTACATGGCCGGCCGCCTGGACCGCCAGTTCGGCCCCGCCGCGGACTACGCCTGTCTCACCGGTTCGGTGCAGATCGCGCATTGCCTGTTCCTGTTGTACCGCCTGACCGGCGAGGCGCGCTACCTGGCCGCCGGCCAGAAGCTGAACGCGTTCGTGCGCCGCACCGTGCGCCTCGACGGCCACGACGACAGGGTCGGCGGCGTCAAGGGCTCGTTCCCGGTCAATGGCGCCTATGGCCAGTGGCAGTACCTGAACTGGGCCGCGAAATTCTGCATCGACGCCAACCTGCTCGAAGTCGAGCTGGCGGCAGCCGGGCTGGAGGACGCCGACGTGGCGCCAGCCGGTCTGGCGAAAGTCGAGCGCCCGAAAGTCCAGCTGGCCAAAGCCGAACTGGCGGAGGCCGACCTGATGGACGTCGATCTGGCCGGCAGCAACGGCCATGCTTAAGCCGCTCAAGCGCATGGTCAAGGCCGTGCTGGAAAGCACGCGCCGGCGCCGTAACGAGCAGCAGATCCGCCGCTCGGGCCGCCACGTCACGCGCGCCGAGCTGGCGCGTGACCTGGCGCGGATGGGCATCGTGCGCGGGGACACGGTCTTCGTTCACTCTTCGCTCAAGAGCCTGGGCTATGTGGACGGCGGCGCGGCGGCGGTGGTCGGGGCGCTGCAGGATGCCGTCGGGCCGGAAGGCACCTTGCTGGTGCCGACCTATTACCTGCCGGCCGGCACCGTCAAGGCCACCTGCGAGATGCAGGGTTATGTGTTCGATCCGAACCGCCACGGCACCAACATGGGCCGGCTCCCGGAAGCCTTCCTGACCCAGGCGGCGACCCACCGCAGCGTGCATCCGACGCATTCGGTCTCGGCCTGGGGCCGTCATGCGCACCACCTCACCGAGGGCCACCACCAGGCGCCCTCGATCTTCGGCGAAGGCTCGCCCTGGCAACGCTTCGTCGGCATCGAGGGCGCCAAGGTGCTGGGACTGGGCGTGTCGATGGGACCGGTGACCTTCTACCACGTACTCGAAGACGCGCTCGGCGACGCCTTCCCGGTACCGGTCTGGGAAGAGCGCACCTACCACCTGCCCTGCCTGGACCGCGAAGGCCGGCGCTGGGACGTGCCGGTCCGCCCCTTCGCGCGCGAAGTGGCGGCGCGCCGGATCGACTACGCGGCGCGCGAGGACTTGCGCGAATACTTTCGCGAGGAGTTCGAGCGCACCGGGCTACGCGTGAACGGCAAGGTCGGCGAGGCCCAGGCCTGGTTCATCCCGGCCCAGGGCTTCTTCGAGCACCTGCGGCGCCTGGCCGCCGACGACATCACGATCTATTCGACGCCCGAACAGCTCGCGGCCAGGCCGCTGGCATAAAGCGATCTTGAGCCGGGCTGGCAACTGCAGCCCGGGCCGGGCGCCGCGAGCGTCGTCAGCCTGCGCCGATTCCGTTACCGCCGCGCCGGCAAGCCGCAAAATCCTCGAACGCGCCATAGGCTGCATGGGCGCCGCGCGCCGCACCGCACAGGTCCGGCCCCATGCCGGCGCCGCCACGGCGCGGCGCTTCGTCGCGCCAGCGCAGGTCCAGTCGCGCCGGATCGGCAAACAGCGTGCGATGCGGATGGTGTCCCAGGTAGAGCTGCCAGATCGGCGTGGCGAGGTTGTCGCCCAGGCGCAGGACGCCGCCTTCATCGCTGCGGATCGGACCGTCGATCAGGTTGCCCTCGATGGTCGCCCCGCTTTCGGGAAAGCGCACCTGCACCCCGGCGGTGTCGAGAATGGTGTTCTCCACGATGCGCGTGCCGGCCGCGCTGTTCAGGTAAATCCCGACGTCCGAGCAGCCGGCGATCAGGTTGGCGCGCATGACGCCCTCGTCGTGCTCGGTGATGCATTGCCGGTCGCGGCAATAGCGCTTGCCGGTGCCACCGCCGCCGAAGGACAGGCCCACGCGCTTGCCCCTGGCGCCGACCAGGGCCTGCTCGCACAGCACCACGTTGCGTTCAAAAACGGTGCGCCGGGCGCCGCCCTTGGCGTAGGCGCCGTAGCTGATCCCGTCTCCGCCCTTCTTGACGAAGTCGCGGATCAGGTTGGCGCGGATCAGCCAGTCGCTGGCGCCAACGAGGTCGATCGGCGTCACCGGCCGCGCGGTGCGGCGCGCGCCGCCGTTGGATAGGGTATTCGCTTCGATCAGGCCGTGGTCCGGGAAGATGCCCTTCTGGCCATTGATCTTGAAGTGGGCGTTGAAGTCGCGGAGCGTGTTGTTGCGGGCGACGAAGTGATGTGCCCGGCCGACCACGTGGAAGGCGTGCTGGCAGCTGTCGTCGTAGCGGCAGGCGCCGCGCAGGTCGAGGTTTTCGAAACGCCAGTAAGGCGCCGACACCGTAAAGCCCTCGGCGCTGTTGAAGGCAATCGTCACCGTGCCCGGATGCGCGGCGCGCACCACGATGGGCGCGCCTTCCAGGCCGGGACGGCTCGCGAACAGCGTGCCCTTCACCGCATAGCTGCCGGGCAGGAAGGTGATCAGGTCGCCAGGCAAGGCCGTGGCCAGGGCGCGGCGCGCCTCCTCAACGCTGGCGACCAGGCGCTCCTTGCCGCCGGCGCTGGTGGCCGCCGCCGGCTGGGCGCCGACCACCAGCGGCGGCAGCGCGTAGGCTTCGCCTTCGGGGCGGTCGAGCCGCAGCAGGATGTCGGCCGCGATCCGGCCCGCGCCCGTGATCAGGCCGTTGTGCCCGCTGGTGCGGTGCAGGAGGTAAGGCGCCAGCGCGCGCGGCGTCGCTCCCTGCGACTGCAGGTACGCGAGGCCGCCGGCGGCGGCGCCCAGCCCGAGCAGCGCCAGCAGGGCCAGCGCGCCGACGGCACGCCTCACGTACCGGTCTTGATGTTGTGGCGGCTCATCAGGTCGTACATGGTCGGGCGGCTGATGCCGAGGATCTCGGAGGCCTTGACGATGTTGCCATCGACCCGGGCCAGGGCCTTGATGATGGCCTTGTACTCGGCCTCGTCGCGCACCTGGCGCAGGTTGATCGGCTCTTCTTCCAGGCCCTCGCCCGGCAGGCCGAGGTCGTCGGCGACAATCGTGTTCCCGTCGGCCATGATGACGGCGCGCTTGATGCAGTTTTCCATCTCGCGCACATTGCCCGGCCAGTTGTAGCCTTCGATCGCGGCGATCGCGTCCGGCGCGAAGTGCAGCGTGCCGCGCGACTCCTGGGCGCAGAATTTATTCTTGAAGTGGTGCGCCAGCAGGGCGGCGTCGCCCTCGCGGTCGCGCAGCGGCGGGATTGTCACCACGATCTCGGACAGGCGGTAGTACAAGTCCTCGCGGAAGCGGCCGGTCGCGCACAGTTCCTTCAGCTTCTGGTGGGTCGCGCAGACGATGCGCACGTCGACCGGGATCTCCTCGTGCCCGCCGATGCGCTCGATCACGCGCTCCTGCAGGAAGCGCAGCAGCTTGGCCTGCAGCGGCATCGGCAGGTCGCCCACCTCGTCGAGGAAGAAGGTGCCGCCGTGGGCCAGTTCGACCTTGCCCTTGGTCTGCTTGGCCGCGCCGGTAAACGCGCCCTTCTCGTAGCCGAAGAGTTCGGATTCGAGCAGGTTTTCCGGAATGGCCGCGCAGTTGATCGCCATGAAGCGTTCCTTGGCGCGCGGGCTCAATGCGTGCACCGCGCGCGCCAGCACCTCCTTGCCGGTGCCCGATTCGCCCAGCAGCATCACGGAGGCCGAGGTCGGCGCCACTTTCTCGATGCTGCGGCAGACCTTGAGCATGGAGGGCGCGCGCGAGATCACGCCCGACATCGGCGAGTCGGCCTGTTCTCTCTGCATGCGGCGGTTTTCCTGCTGCAGGTTGTGCAGGAAGAAGGCGCGCTGGATCACCAGGTTCAGCACCTCGGGGTCGCAGGGCTTCTGGTGGAAGTCGTAGGCGCCCAGGCCGATCGCCTTCACGGCGTTCGCATGGTCCTGGTTGCCGGTCAGGACGATCACGCGCGTGTCCGGGGCCAGGGCCAGGATCTGCTGCAGGGTCGCCAGGCCCTCGGTCGAGCCGTCCGGGTCGGGCGGCAGGCCCAGGTCCATGGTGACGACGGCCGGCTCGTGGCGACGGATCTGCGCCAGCGCGGCTTCGCGGTCGCCGGCGACCACGACTTCATAGGCGTCCAGGCTCCACTTGAGCTGCTTTTGCAGGCCCGGGTCGTCTTCGATGATCAGGAGTTTCGGTTTGTTCTGTGTCACGGTGTTCCTCGCGTCAGGCTGCCCGTTCGACGAGCAGCGCATCCTGCCGGTACAGGGGCAGGATGACGTTGAAAGTGGTGCCGTGCGAGGGCCTGCTGGATACTTCCAGGCGCCCGCCCAGCTCGTTGATGTATTCGCGGCTTTCGAACACGCCGATGCCCATGCCGGCCGACTTGGTCGACTCGAAGGGCTTGAACAGGCGCTCGCGGATGAACTCCTCGCTCATGCCCTCGCCGGTGTCGGCGATCTCGATCCGCACCGCTTCGCCGGCACGCGCCAGGGTGATCTTCACGCTGCCGTCCTTCGGCGTGGCTTCGATCGCGTTCTGGATCAGGTGGCCCACCACGCGCTCGAGGCGCTCGCGGTCGGCCAGCACCCGCAGGCCATTGTCGCGTACGTCGAGCTGCGGACGCGGTTCGAACGCGGCCTTTTGCGCCATCGCCTGGCGCACCACGGCGTCCACCGCCAGCGGCGCCGGCTTTTCCTCGATGTCGATGCGGCTGAGCTTTTGCAGCATCAGCTTCATCTTCTGCACCGACAGCGACACCGTTTCCAGCATGTCGGCCTGGAACTCGGGATTGTGCTTGTGCTTCTCGGCGTTGGCGTTCATCAGCGACAGCTGCGAGACCAGGTTCTTCAGGTCATGCACGACAAAGGTCGACATGCGGTTGAAGGACTCGAACTGGCGCGCCACCATCAGCGCATTCGCCGCCTCCTGCTGGGCCAGGTAGCTGGCGGCCTGGCTGCCGGCGATGTCGAGCAGGTCGATCACTTCCCAGTTCAGCTTGATCGGGCTGCGCGCGGTCTGCAGCACCACGAAGCCGAACAGCCTGCTTCCCATCATCAGCGGCACCACCAGCCAGCCGCGCGGGTACTCGCGCAGCCACTGCGGCAGCGCCAATCCGTCGTATTTTTCCGGCTCGGTGACGACCTCGCCCAGGTCGATCACCCACTGCGTGCTCTCCAGGAAGCGGCACAGGGCCGAGTCGCCCGGCTCGACGGTGTCGATCGCGGGCACCTGCCAGGCGGCCAGCGGCTCGAAGACGCCGGACTCGCGGCGCTGCCACAGCGCGCCGCCCGGACTTTCGACCAGCGCCGCCACCGCCTGGATGGCGCGCTCGCCCAGGTTGTCGCCGCCTTCGGACAGGGTGCGCGTAAAACGCATCCATTCCTCGCGGTAGTCGTAGCCGTAGCTGTAGAAATGCTTGCTGATGAAGACCTTCAGCCAGGCGCGGAAGGTGCCCGAGAACAGGATCCCGGCCAGCAGCAGCAGCGCGCCGAACAGGAAAGTTACCTGCATCACGGTGCCCCAGTTGCCGCCGAAGTAGCGCAGGTAGTAGCCGGCCGAGCCCATCGCCAGCAGGTAGATGGCCGAGCCGAACAGCGCCGCCGAATGGAACATCACGCGGCGCGACACCGCCAGCGGCGAGCTCCAGGATTTGGCGCGCGTCATCGACACCGCGATCAGGGGCACGGTCAGCACATTGACGACGCCGCGCGCGGCCCAGATGTCGGGATCGACCTCGCGGAACAGCATCGCGTGGCTGTACAGATAAAAATCGTAGGCGAACATGCCGCCGATGGCCAGGCAGACGAACTTGATGGCCCAGCGCTCCTGCGCGGTCTTGTTGCGGTAAGCCTGCTCGACCAGCAGCATGCCGCCCACCGCCTGCGCCACGCGCGCCGTCACCGGCAGGACCGAGTCGAGCAGGGCCAGGTCCCAGTGGCCGGCAAAGGCGGCGGCCAGGGACAGCAGATAGCACACGGCGGCCACGAACAGCACCGGGCGCAGGCCGAACGGCAGGCGGCTGCCCGGCTTGTGGTAGTCGCCCAGCAGCACGACCAGGAACAGCGACCAGGCGGCGTTGCGCGCCACCTCCATCGCGTCGCTCAAATCGGTCCACAGCATGCGGTCGAGCGCGGCCGAGGCCAGCGCGCCGGCCCACAGCGCCGAGGCCAGGCAGGCCAGGATCAGCACCGGCCCATAGGCGCGGCCGCGCCAGCCTGCCAGCAGGGGCACGCCCAGCACCACGAAGCCGAGGGCGGCAAGCCCATAGCTGTAGGCGGCGATACTGGTCAGGGGAACACTATCCATGGATCTTGAACCGGGCGCGCCGGCCCGGGAAATGTCTGATCCCGGCCGCGGCCAGGATCAGGCAATGTAATGACGGTTAAGACAATTCGGTGAAGACGTTTAGCGGCCGCTGCGGAACAACACCACCTTGAGCGTGTCGATCAGGATCAGGAAGTCGAGGAACAGGCTGTTGTTCTTCACGTAGTACAGGTCGTACTGCAGCTTCTGCAGCGCGTCCTCGGCCGAGGAACCGTAGCCGTAGCGCACCTGGGCCCAGCCGGTGATGCCCGGCTTGATGCTGTGGCGGACATTGTAGTACGGGACCACCTCGATCAACTGCTCGACGAAATACGGGCGCTCCGGGCGCGGGCCGACGAAGGACATCTCGCCCTTGAACACGTTCAGGATCTGGGGCAGTTCGTCGATCCGGGTCTTGCGCATGAAGTTGCCGAAGCGGGTGACGCGCGGGTCGTTCTGCGCCGCCCACTGCGGCTTGCCAGCCTTCTCGGCGTCGGTGCGCATGCTGCGGAATTTATGGACGAAGAAGCTCTTGCCGTCCTTGCCCACGCGCTCCTGCGAATAGAAGATCGGACCGCGGTCTTCCAGCCAGATGGCCAGCGCCGCCAGCAGCATCAGCGGGAAGGTGAACACCAGGATCGCGGTGCTGCACACCAGGTCGAAGCTGCGCTTCATGAAAGTGCGGACAAAACTCTGGTCGAAGCCGCCGCCGAACACCAGCCAGCTCGGCTGGATCGAGTCGACCCGGATCTGGCAGGTCTCGCGCTCGAAGAAGGTGGCGGCGTCGGTGACCTTCACGCCCTGCAGTTTGCAGTCCAGCAGTTCCTTGATCGGGAAGCCGCCGCGGCGGTTCTGCACCGACACCACGATTTCCTGGACGTTGTACTGGCGCGCCAGCTTGACCAGCGAATCGCCGTCGCGCACCTTCAGCAGGCTGTTCTGCGGCACGCACAGTTCCTCGCCGTCGGCCGGAATGAAGCCGGCGACGTCGTAGCGGTGATAACGGGCGGCGCGTTCGGCCAGGTCACTGCATTCCTTGGCCAGCGGACCGCCGCCGAGGAACATGATGCGCGACTGCAGGAAGCGCGCCTCCGACGTCTTGAAGAAGACCATGCGCGCCACGTAGATGCCGACCGCCGACAGCCCGAACACCAACAGCAGGATGCTGCGGCCCAGGGACAGTTCCGGCGCGATGTAGAACACCAGCGTCAGGATCAGGAAGCCCATCACGAACGAGGGGAGAAGCTTCATCAGGAAGGGGTGGCGCAGGCCATCTTCGAAATCGAGCTGGTACATGCCCATCGCGCTCATGCTGAACACGATGGCCAGCGCGAACGCGATCGCCGAGGTGAAGAAATGGTCAAGCGGAGGGAGACTCACGCCATTGCCGACCTCCATGTAGCGCAGGGCCACGCCGGCATAGGCGGCGCCGAGCAGCACCAGCACCTCGACGACCAGCAGCACGGAAACGATCTTCGACACGTAGTGGTTAGAGATTCTAAACACGTCAGTCCTCCTGAATTCTTCTTACTTTTTCTTACTCGGATACCACATGCGAACCCTGGCCCTGCAGGTCATGGACATACCAGTCCATGGCCTGGCGCAGGCCTTCGCCGATCCGGTGCGTGGGCGCATAGCCCAGCAGCGTCGCGGCCTTTCCGATATCCGCCTGCGAGTGGCGCACGTCGCCACGGCGGAAATCGACATACTGCGGCTGGTGCGCCTCCACGTGCGGGAAGCGTTCGCGCAGCAGATCGCGCATCATGCCGTACAGCTGGTTCAGGCTGGTGCGCTCGTTGAGCGCCACGTTGTAGACCTGGTTCACCGCCTCCTGCGGCGCCATCGCCGCCAGCAGGTTGGCCTGGACCACGTTGTCGATGTAGCAGAAGTCGCGGCTGGTCTCGCCGTCGCCGTTGATGCGCAGCGGCGCATTGCGGATCAGCGCGGCCACCCACTGCGGGATCACGGCGGCATAGGCGCCGTTCGGATCCTGGCGCGGGCCGAACACGTTGAAGTAGCGCAGGCCGATCGTTTCCATGCCGTAGGTACGGCCAAACACGTTCGCGTACAGTTCGTTGACGTACTTCGTCACCGCATACGGCGAGAGCGGATTGCCGATCACCGCTTCCACCTTCGGCAGGTCGGGATGGTCGCCGTAGGTCGAGCTCGAGGCGGCGTAGACGAAGCGGCGCACTTTCGCATCGCGCGCGGCCACCAGCATGTTCAGGAAGCCGGTGACGTTGGTGGCGTTGGTCGTGATCGGATCGTCGATCGAGCGCGACACCGAGCCGAGCGCGGCCTGGTGCAGCACGAAGTCGACACCCGCGCAGGCACGCGCACAGTCGGCCTCGTTGCGGATATCGCCTTCGATGAAATTAAATTTCATCCAGGCATCGTTCGTGACAGATTCTTTCACCTGCTCGAGGTTACGGCGATGCCCGGTCGCGAAATTGTCGAGGCCAGTCACACGCTGGCCGAGCTTGAGCAGCGCTTCGACCAGGTTCGAGCCAATGAAGCCGGCGGCGCCGGTGACCAGCCAATGATGACTGTGCTGGCCCAGATGCTGCCTTACGTCTTGAATCTTATTCACAGTTTCGGGACACTTTCTCGATTGCGCGATGCAAAAAACCAGTGGGTCCAGGGACGGCAAAGCCGCCGCAAGCGGCGGCCCCGGACCGTCGACGCCTTACAGGCGCCAGACGCAGTAGCCGGCTTCTTTCAACGCTTCCGGATCGAATTGCGATTTGACGTCGATGAAGCAACCGCCGTCGTTGAGCTTGGACTGGAAATCGGTCAGCGACAGCGCCAGCACTTCCTTGTGCGGCACGGCGGCGATCAGGGCGTCGGCCTTCGGCAGGCTGTCCCAGGATTCCAGCTTGATGCCGTACTCGTGCTGGGCTTCGTCGGCTTCCGCCAGCGGATCCCAGACGTGGACATCGACGCCGTAGCTTTCCAGCTCGTGGACGATATCGGCGACCTTCGAGTTGCGCAGGTCGGGGCAGTTTTCCTTGAAGGTCAGGCCAATGACGTTGACCTTCGCGCCCTTCACCTGGAAGCCCGACGAGATCATCGATTTGACGGTCTTTTCCGCGACAAACTTGGCCATGCCGTCGTTGATGCGGCGGCCCGCCAGGATCACCTGCGGGTGGTAGCCGACCATCTCGGCCTTGTGGGTCAGGTAATAGGGATCGACGCCGATGCAGTGGCCGCCGACCAGGCCCGGACGGAAGGGCAGGAAGTTCCACTTGGTGCCGGCTGCTTTCAGCACTTCCAGCGTGTCGATGCCGATCTTGTCGAAAATGATCGCCAGTTCGTTCATCAGCGCAATGTTCAGGTCGCGCTGGGTGTTCTCGATGACCTTCGCCGCTTCGGCAACCTTGATGCTCGAGGCGCGGTGCACGCCGGCGGTGACCACCGATTCGTACAGCTGGGCGATGCTTTCCAGGGTCTCGGCGTCGTCGCCCGACACGACCTTCAGGATCGTGGTCAGGGTGTGTTCCTTGTCGCCCGGATTGATGCGCTCCGGCGAGAAGCCGACGTGGAAGTCTTCCTTCCACTTCATGCCCGAGTGCTGCTCCAGCAGCGGGATGCAGACTTCCTCCGTGGCGCCCGGGTACACGGTCGATTCGAAGACGACGATGGCGCCCTTCTTCATGTGCTTGCCGACCGTGGTGCTGGCGCCGGCCAGCGGGGTGAAGTCCGGATTGTGGGCGATGTCGACCGGGGTCGGCACGGCGACCACGACGTAGTCGGCCTGGGCCAGCATGGCTGGATCAGTCGTCACTTCCAGCTGGCGCGCGGCCTGCAGCTGCTCGGTGGAGACTTCGCCGGTCGGATCAATGAATTTCTTGTAGTTCTCGATTTTGGCGGTCGACAAATCGAAACCGATCGTCCTTACCTTCTTGCCAAATTCCACTGCCAGCGGCAGCCCGACGTAACCCAGTCCAACTACCGCGACGACCTGATCTGCTTTCATTATCAGCTTCCGTTATCGAATAAAGTTTTGCTATTATGCTAATTTTTAATATAGCATGGAAACAGGAGGCGGCTCAATCTCGCTACTCCGTTTGTGAAACGCCAACAACAAGCTTAGAAATTTAATGTTGTATTTGCATCGGAGCGCTTCCGATGCCTTCGGTTCCATGCAAGCTTCGGATGACCCCGCCAACATGTGCGAAGGGCCTGCTTGCTTTTTGCCACGCGATGATGACAGGCCCATGACCCGCGCTCACATCACGCTCATATCGTGCTCCCATGGGGCGTGGACAGCGGTCTTGCCGTCACGCTTCCTGCATGGCACCGTGCAATATTAGCATTTTCTGAAATACAAGTTCCGCCAGAAAATGAATCGTGCGCGCCTCACACTTTTGGATGGATGCGACACGGAGGATGTTGTCAATCGTTTACAATTTGGCGCGATCAATCATGCATCGGTGGCAAATGCCGGTGTGCACCGCAGGAGCAGCGCTTGAACCACCTCGAATTCGCCTACCTGAACAACGATTCCCCCGCCAACGACGAGCTCGACGCCTTTGTCCGCGCCCAGCCGGGCGGCAGCGCCTACCACCTGGCCGCCTGGCGCCGCGCCGTCGCGAGCGCCTATGGCTATCCCGGCCAGGTACTGGTGGCGCGCCAGGCCGGCCAGGTCGCGGGCCTGCTGCCGCTGTCCGCGGTGGCCAGGCCACTCGGCAAACCGCGCTGGATTTCGCTGCCCTTCTGCGACCTGGGCGGTCCGCTGGCGGTGTCGCTTGAGGTGGCCGAGGCGCTGGCGGCGCGTGCGCGCAAGGATGTCGGCGCCCATGGGGCAACCGGACTGGAACTGCGCTGCTCGGCACAGGAAACAATAGAAGAGGCGGCGCTCGAAGGGCGCAAGGTGCGCATGCTGCTCGGCCTGCCCGACAGTGCGGCGGCCCTGATGCAGAGCTACCCGCCCAAGCTGCGCAGCCAGGTACGCAAGGCGGAAAAGAACGGCCTCACTTCGGAAGTGGTCACCAGCGCGGCGGCAGTGGCCGAGTTCTACGAGGTCTACAGCCGCAACATGCGCCGCCTGGGCAGCCCACCGCACAGCCGCAGCTGGTTCGAGGCGATCCACCGCCACTACAGCGCGGTGGGCGATATGTTCATCGTCATCGTGCGCCATGAAGGTAAACCGGTCGGCGCGGGTTGGGTGCTGCTGTGCGGCGACAAGGCCGTCATCCCCTGGGCCTCGACCCTGGCCGACTACAACCCGCTGGCGCCGAACATGCTGCTGTACTGGGCGATCCAATCATACTTGTGCGAGAACGGCGTGCGCCAGTTCGACTTCGGCCGTTCCACCTACGGCGAAGGCACATATAAATTCAAGAAGCAGTGGGGGGCGGTGCCGGTTGCGCTCGACTGGAAAGAGTGGGATGCGCAAGGGGTGGAGCCGATTGTGGCGCCGGCCACGTCGGGCGGAGCGAAAGCTAGCCTGCGGCCGTTGGTCGAGAGTGCGTGGCAGAAGTTGCCGCTGGCGGTGACCAACAGCTTGGGGCCGAGGTTGCGGCGCTACATCACGCTGTGACTGCTAAATAGCGTACAGGGTGGCACATTGGCCGCATTTGCACATCGGCCCGCTAACAACAGACTAGAAGTTGATCGACTGCTTTCGATCTGGCCGACAATGTAACCGTCGGCCTGCTGAAGTATGTCTGATTAATGCTTGACCTGGCGCGGCTGCACGACAGGCCGCCTGGTCGCTTCGTAAAAAAAACCATTCCAGAAAATGACCATCCGGTTGCTGGCCTTCAGCAAAGCCTCCGTGCAGCCGAGGTTCACGACCGTGACCGGATCTGGCAACCCGAGGCGACCGATCGGCGCATGATAATTTTCGCGCACATATTCTGGAGCTGGCTCGTGATGTCGCTCGAAATCTGCCTTGTCGCAGTCTTCACCTGCCACGACAACTTTATCAGGCTGGATGACTACCGTTTTCCCGACGAGTTGCGCAGCTTCCTGGTCATCCATCGACGTGATTTCGGCCGAATCGAGTACTTTTTTCAGTGTCCAGGTCCCTAAAACATCAGCGTTCTTCGGTTGGGCGGCGTCTGCAAGCGGCGTGTGTGCCGCCACCACGAGAGCCAATACTGAAGCAATATGTGGAAACATAGATTCTCCCTGGTCACTTCTTGGCCACGGCCTCGGCCGAGCGAAACGGCGCACTTTCCTCGGCACGACGTGTGATAAGTCCACGAGCAAGCACTCTTTTCCCCTTGATTGTGGTTGACGTCATCCGACTGATACTGTCGGCAGCCTGAGCCAATTCGCCTTTTTCTATTTTTCTGAACACGTGAACTGAGCCGCCTACACCTGCGTTGTATGCGAGGCTCACCAGCGCGTCGAACTGATCCTGAGTCAGCGCTGTTTTTTTAACGTTTCGCCGCACGCCCCTCTCAGCGACAGAGACGCGTCGAGCAAACTCGGCGTCGACCTCGGCTTGGCTGACCTCCTTCGCCAGCTCTTCCTTCGTGCACGGTCCACGGTGCGCCAGAATCCCTGCGCCCCAAGTGCAATGCCCCTTACCCGGCCCCATGTCGTCGTAGTAGCGGAACACATCCTTCTCGTGTTTGCGCATCCTGGCTCGCGCTTCTGGGGTCATGCTCAGTTGGTCGTTGGCCCCTGCCGCCGCTTGATTAGCTGCCTGTCCTTTTCCCGACATCGGTCGCTCCCTGCGAATCCACACAAATCATCAATTTACTCCGCTGAGTTGGCGCACTGTTGAGTGCACGCAAGCAGGCACAGCCGTCATGTGGAGATGATGGCGGCAGCGTTACCTCAACCTTTTACGCGGGAGAAATCAATGGCTAGCGACGTGTATCTGCAAATCGAAGGCATCAAAGGCGAGTCCCAGGATGCCGGTCACAAGGACTGGATTGAGTGCCAATCCGTTAACTGGGGAATTCGTCAGCCACGTAGTGCTACCGCGTCGACAGGCGGCGGCCATACTGCAGAACGTGCGGAACTCAGGGAAGTAACGTTCATGAAGATTGCTGACTTGGCGAGTCCCATCCTCATGCAGACTTGCGCGATGGGAAAAACCATCCCAAAAGCCAAGTTCGAATTCATGCGGGCAGATGGCCAAGGCAATCCGATCAAGTACTTCGAAATCGAACTGGAAAATGTACTCATCGGCGGTGTCGAGCCGAGTATCGAACCCGGGACGATCCTCGACGAGCACGTAAGCCTGAAGTACAGCAAGATTAGGTGGCGCTACACCCAGCAGAAGATTGGTGGCGGCTCTGGTGGTTCCACTGTTGGAGGTTGGGATTTGGCTGCTAACAAAGTCGCGTAAGCGCTGACGACACGTGCGTACAAGGATGTGAGCGCCAGCAGCGCAACCAGATTGGAACTGCGCTGCTCGGCATAGGAAACGCTCGACGAGGCGGTGCTGGAAGGCCGCAAGGTACATGCTGCTCGGCCTGCCCGGTAGTGCAGCGGCCTTGATGCACAGCTAGCGGCGGTGGCCGAGTTCTATGACGTCTAAATTCGTAACGTCCGCTGCTTGTGACCGCCGCACAGCCGCGCTGGGTTGACGCGGTCCATCGCCACTACAGGAACATGTTCATCGTCATTGTACGCCACTAAGGTAAGCCGGCTGGACGCTGCTGGCGGTGATCCTCTGGGGCCTCAACCCTGGCCAACTACAACCCACGGGCTTCAAATATGCTGCTGTATTGGGCGATCCAATCGCATCTGTGCGAGAACAACGTGCGCCAGTTCGACTTCAGCCGTTCCACCTGCGGCGAAGGATGCGAAAACATGCCGAGGTTTATATTCGCTTCAAATTACTGCTCACAGTACTGCCAAGATCAATAATCCGTGGCAATAAATTCTCTACTGGAACCCTTTTTATCATATCCGCTTACGCTGTCGCTTAAACGCTAGGGATTTTGCTTTCGCTATTCGCTGCTCCACCACGCCTTTCCACTCACTAGAGTAACGCCTTAATACTTCTGTTCGCTGTTTACGATATGAAGGGTCAATTTGTTCAGCTTCAGACAATCTTCCTACCAAACTTGCTAAGAGCTTTTCTCTCAGCGGACCAGTTGCGAGGGCAAGCGCCTCTGAAACGTCACGGATTTTCTTTTGTCGTACATACGGGAGGGCGAGCTTTCCCCCATGCACAACAATCCCGGTCACTTCAGCAGGCCTACCATAAAAAGTCTTGATTTTGTGATACCCGTAGCCTGATTTGAAAATTTCTGCGGCGATCTTAGAAAGCAGTGCTCGAGTCGCATTATCACCTGACACAGTAACATCGTCGACATACAAGGTAAAAACACAACCTTGTTCTGAACACATATTATGTATTCGATCGAAGAGATCGCGATTCACTAAGAATGACAGAATTGGACTAATGCAACTTCCGGTGGGAAGGTGGACCCCATGTTTGTGGGTCTTCACGGTACAAAGCTTTGCCAAAATTGTTGCAATGTCCTTGGAACAGCACATAACATTAGCAAAGAAATTATGTACGTAGCAAAATTTTACCGAAGGAAAAAATTTTTTTATATCAATTTTTACTACGTTTTTACATTCCCGGTGCTGCTCAGCGTTAGTTCTATACGACCGTTTTTTTGTTGCGGAATGCACGTAATCCCTCGGTGCAATACGGATCAACAACTTCATCAACCGTTTATGAACCGCCAGCAGATCACGAACCGGTTCTGTAATAAATCGCGCTGAGTTAGGCTCAATAAAAATCCGGTATTGCGAAATAAGATTTGGCAGTTTCGCAGAACCAAGCTCAGCGAGATCAATCCTTAAAAGTTCAGCTAATTTACGCTTGCTCGATAATTTGAATAGTGGCGATTGCTCTAGCTCATACCGCTTTTCTAACTGCAGGGGTGGCTTCATCTTTGTCAGCAATCCACTCAAGTATCTTTAGCATTTTCTTGGAAATAAAGGAGCGTGCCTTACTCTTACTTTGAGAACCATCTAATGTTTCAGAAAACACGACTAAGGATGAAAGTGGAACATCAAAGCAATCTGCATAGCGATGCAATATATCCAGCGTGGGCTCTTTCTTACCCGATTCGAGCTCGGATAAGTATGAGCTCGAAATTGAAAGTTTAGCAGCTAGCTGTGTTTGATTAATATTATGGTACTGGCGAATAAGCCTTAACGCATTGTTAATCATGATAAGTCCTCAAAAATGGAAGGGGGTGTTTACTTAGAACAGATTTGCACAGAATTCGATGAACTCTTTGACCCAAAATTCCAACTTGGCAAATGCTTCAGGCAAGTGCACCTGAAGCCAACGCCAGGTAGCAGGTCGCATGAGAAGGTGACGCAAGGCCGCTTTCACGACCCATACGCAACCGGTTTTAATCTTCTGCGACCAAGGTCTCTTGGTCTGTTCTTTGTCACACGTTGGTTGATTTGTAGTTTGTGTTTCCATTGCATTTTCCTTATGGAGACGTTGACCAGAATTAGTCAACGTGGGTTTTCACCCCCCTCGTCCTCCATAGGACAGAGAAAACAACCAAACTCCCCTTCATCCATTAGTGACTGCACGCGCACCCTCGCGCGTGCAGGTATGCACAGTCATCGTCGAGACGAGCGGGACTAGACCGAAGCATTATGTTGGTCAGCGTACTGCAGCCGACCGCGAGCTTTCGCTCAACACTACATCCGAGGCATCTCTGTTTACCAAACCACTGTAATACTATAGCGATGCTTAGCTGTATCGGTCAACAAAATTTTCGCTGTCAGCGAAAATCTTTCGCTGTGAACTCAAATTTTTCATGGGTGATCTAACAGCGCCATATGATCGAACCAGCACAACAGATACCGGGACGCAAGTGTTAAAAATGCAATTTTTCTGCGTCCAGCCAGCCATCTGAGTACGTTAAGGATTCGCTCGAATGTCGGGATCAGCGTTTGTCTATCGCCGTCCTGCTAAGTTACGCCGTAGACATGCGCGCCGACACAAAGGAGGTGGTTATCTAGTCCGACGACGTCTACTTGAGCAGAACCCTCGAAACGCGTAAGAGCGTACTGGAGAGTTGCTGTATGACGGGCGCTGACACAGCTAGACCTTGCGCCTATAGGCAGAAGGTAACGTTGGCGTAAAGCTCACCAGAGAAAATGAAGAGTTAGACGCGTCAGGTGGTGCGGCTGGCTGGGATCGAACCAGCGACCCTTGGCTTCGGAGGCCAATACTCTATCCACTGAGCTACAGCCGCACGGGAAACTCCTGAGCGATGCGAAGGATACATTCTTTCGCGCCTGCCGTCCACGGAAAGTGTGGGTGCGCTTGCGGACGATGTGCCATAGGGCATTTTTTGGGACTATAATCGCCGATTGGCGGCCTTTGCAAAAATGCATGCAAGATGGGCAAGCGCAAGCGCCGGATGGCAGGTTTTTTTAATCGTATTAAGGAAATCATGAGCGACGCACACAATGAACAATCGTTTATCCGGACGCCCAAGCAGCTCATCGCGGTGGTCGCTGGTTTCTTCCTGGTAATCGTCATCGGCATCATCCTGCTGGTTGCCTTCGTCACGACCGACAAACTCGAAGGCGCCGGTAGCCAGAGCCTGAGCGATGAGGCGGTCGCGGCGCGCCTACGCCCGGTGGCCGAGGAAGGTTTTACCCTGGTCGACGCCAACGCACCGAAGGTGCTGCAGGCGGGCGACGCCGTCTACACCGCCGTGTGCGCGGCCTGCCACAGCAGCGGCGCCGCCGGCGCGCCGAAAGTCGGCGCCGCGGGCGACTGGACCGCACGCCTGGCCCAGGGCTACGACACCCTGGTGAAACACGCCATCGAAGGCATCCGCGCGATGCCGGCCAAGGGTGGCAACCCGGACCTGGATAACCTGGAAGTGGAACGCGCCGTCGTCTACATGGCCAACCAGAGCGGCGCCAAGTTCAAGGAGCCGGCCGCGCCCGCAGCGCCGGCAGCCGCACCGGCCGCAGGTGCGCAGACCGAAGTGGCTGCCGCCCCGGCGGCGCAGAACGCCGCGACCGCCTCGCCGATCGCCGGCACCCCGTCGACCCCGGCACCGGCTGCAGCGGCCCCTGCCGCGGCGCCGGCCGCCCCTGCCGCGGCTGCCCCGGCAGTGGCCAGCGCCGACACCGGCAAGGCCCTCTACAACAGCGCCTGCGTTGCCTGCCATGGGGCCGGCATTGCCGGCGCACCGAAGGTGGGCGACAAGGCAGCCTGGGCGCCACGCATCCAGCAAGGCAACGCCGTGCTGTACGAGCACGCTATCAAGGGCTTCCAGGGCAAGGCCGGCGTGATGCCGCCGAAGGGCGGCGCCAGTGCTCCGGACGCGGACGTGAAGGCAGCGGTCGACTTCATGGTCGCAGCCGCCCGCTAAGCAGGCTATGCCGTTATAAAGGTGACATCCAGTTACAAACAAGGCCGCAAAGTTTGCTGCCAGAGCACCTGAGCGAAATCAGGCGATGCGCTTCCGAACCGCCCCATGGGGCGGTTTTTTTATTGCCGTGCTTTCGACAACAGCAATATAAATACAGCCGGAAAAGCTTTCAAGCTGAATAATCTTCGTGGAAAAAGCACTAATTTTGTGTTGTATTTGGGCGAAATTTTGAACAGACAGCTTGATTTTGCTGTTCCTGAGTTTTGCTTTGGCGTAACCTTCAGGGAATTCCCAGGGGCAATAATTTGTGCCTCTCAGTAACTTCCTTGAAGACGGCCATGACTCTCCCATTCCACACTCATGCAATGCGAATCGCCGCAATCGCGGTATTCGGCAGTACCCTGGCCGCCTGCGGCGGCGGCGGCGGCGCGGGTTCGAACAACAACCTGGCCAGCAGCAGCGCCTCTGCGCCGGCCCCCGCTATCCCCGGCACCACCCCGCCGGCTGACGGCGGCCCTGCCGTTGCCGTCACGCCGGACAGCGCTGCCCCTGCCGGTCCGTCGACCGCGCCGATCTCGGGCACCACGAACGTGCCCCTGCCCGAGGTCATCGCGCCAGTGGGCGAATACGCCGTATACGGCGTCGTAACCGATGTGCGCATCCAGAACACCAGCAGCGTGGCCCAGGTCAATACGCCAGTAACCTTCGGCCAGGTATTCGCCGTGGGCGACCTGCCGCAAGGCTATTCGCTGGTCGGCCGCCTCGACGACGGCACCAAGGTGCCGCTGCAGCTCGACGTCAAGGCGCTGCACCCCGACGGCTCGGTACGCCACGCCATCGTGTCAGGCATCCTGCCGGGCCTGGCCGCCTCGCAGACTCGCGCCATGTCGCTGATGAAGACCAATGCGCCGATCACCCCGGGCACCCTGTCGCCGACAGTGCTGCTGTCGAACGGCTTCAGCTCCTCGGTGCACGCCACCATCAACGGCGTCGAGTATAAGGCGTCGGCCGACGACATGATCAAGAGCGGCTGGAAATACAACACCTGGCTGTCGGGCGCTGTCGCCAACGAATGGCAGGTATCGGCGCCGCTGCGCACCGAGGGCGGCCAGGAACACCCGCACCTGACGGCGCGCTTCGCGATCCGCTGGTACGACAGCATCAAGAAGGCGCGCGTCGACGTCACCCTGGAAAACAACTGGGCCTACGAACTGAACCCCAGCAACATCACCTATGACGCCAAGGTCGTGGTGCGCGGCCAGGAAGTGTATGTGAAGCCGGCCCTGACCCACCTGCACCACAGCCGCTGGCGCAAGATGTTCTGGTGGGGCGACGAGCCGCAAGTCCACGTACGCCACAACAGCGCCTACCTGATCGCCAGCCGCGCGGTGCCGAACTACGACCAGAGCATCGTCACCTCGGAAGCGACCCTGAACGGCCTGAAGGCGAAATGGACCGGCAGCGCCATCGAGCCGATGGGCGTGGGCTTGGCCAATCCGTACATGCCGAGCACCGGTGGCCGTAACGACATCGGCCTGTTACCGGGCTGGGCCGCGACCTACCTGCTGACCATGGACCCGCGTGCCAAGGCTGTCACGCTGGGCACGGCCGACCTGGCCGGTAGCTGGTCGGCGCACTACCGCGACAAGAACACGGACCGTCCGATCAGCCTGATCGACTATCCGTACATGACCATCCTCGGCACCAAGGGCGACACCAAGAATCCTGTGACAAAGCAGTACGAAGCCTTCCCGGCCTGCCCGAGCACGAGCTGCGCGACGCCGAACAAGCACGACACCTCGCACCAGCCGGCCTTCGCCTACCTGCCTTACCTGGTGACGGGTGACTACTACTACCTGGAAGAGCTGCAGTTCTGGGCTTCGTACAACGTGTTCCAGTCGAACCCGGGCTGGCGCAAGAACGTTCAGGGCCTGGTGGCCGACGACCAAGTGCGCGGCCAGGCATGGAGCATGCGTACGCTGGCTGAAGCGGCTTACATCACGCCGGACAGCGACCGCCTGAAGGATCACTTCCAGCGCATCATGGCAAGCAACCTGAACTGGTACAACGCGAGGTACACGAGCAATCCGAACGCCAACTTCTTCGGTGTGCTCGACATGAATAGCGCTGTTATCTACAACAGCAAGCGCGGCGTGGCGCCGTGGCAGGACGACTTCTTCACTTCGGCCATCGGCCACGCGGTGGAACTCGGCTTCGAACAGGCGCGCGGCCTGCTGGCCTGGAAAGCCAAGTCGCCGGCAATGCGCATGACCGACCCCGGCATCTGCTGGATCGACGGCGCGCTGTACTCGATGAGCATCCGTGACTCGGCCACCAGCCCGTTCTACACCAGCATGGCACAGGCGGCGGACGCCAGCGAGACGGCCACTTTCCGCTCGCTGAGCTGCGGCAGCGCCGAGATGGCTTCCTTCCTGAAACTGAAGGTGGGAGAGATGACCGGTTATTCGTCGACCGTGATCGGCTACCCATCGAACATGCAGCCAGCCTTGGCGTATGCCGTGGATGCCCGCCTGAGCAACGGCGCCGCCGCCTGGGCCAAGTTCATGGCCCGCAGCGTCAAGCCGAACTACGGCACCGGCCCGCAATTCGCCATCGTCCCGCGCTAAGCGGCGGCAGGCAGACCCGCCCCCGGCACCGCAAGGTGACCGGGGTTTTTTTAGGTTCTTCACGGATTAGCGGGAAGCAATGCTAAAAACAAGAAAGCGGTGAAGAAGAGCTAGACTTGTTGTGCGACCAACAAAGCTGACTCAACTCACCGCTTTCATGACGAATCATAATCTTGACCTCCCGTTCTGGGAAGGGTTCATTGCATCTAAATTGGAACGCGGACCTGACGCAGTGTGGATCAACCTGCGACGCGATCCTGGGGCGCCGATGGTATGCGGCGGCTGCGGCCATCACTGTCATCAGATACACGAAACAGGCCTACGCACTATCCGCGAGCTGCCCATGTTCGGTTTGCCGGTGTGGCTGCGTGTGCCTCTCAGACGGCTTCGGTGTGGTCAATGCGGCACCCGTACTGAGCGCGTGAGCTGGCTCGACCGGCACGCCCGAGTGACCCGCGCCTTGGCTGAATTTGTAGGCTTGTGGTGCGAGAAGCTGCCGGTAGCCCATGTGTGCAAGCTGGCGCAGCTGCACTGGGAGACGGTGCGCAATATCGAGCGTGCCAAGCTGGAACGTGAATTGGCTACCTTGCCTGCAGCACAGCCAACCCGGCTTGTCATGGACGAGTTTGCGCTGTTCAAAGGCCATCGCTATGCCACGGTCGTGCTCGATGCCGACAGCCGGCAGGTGCTCTGGGTCGGCGAAGGCCGCAGCCGCGAGGCCATCCGGCCGTTCTTCGAATGGCTCGGCCCTGAACGCTGCGCCAGGATCGAAGCCGTAGCGATGGACATGAATACCGCGTTCGACCTGGAAGTGCGGCGGCAATGTCCGAAAGCGCGCGTGGTCTACGACCTGTTTCACGTCATCGCCAAGTATGGCCGTGAAGTCATCGACCGGGTACGCGTCGACGAGGCCAATCGTCTGCGAGACGATCGTCCACAGCGTAAAGTCGTCAAGCGCTCCCGCTGGCTGTTGCTGCGCAACCGGGAAAACGTCCCGCCGACGCAGCAGGCGAATCTGGATGAGCTGCTAGCCGCCAACCAGGCTTTGATGACGGTGTACGTGATGAAGACGACACTTAAGGAACTCTGGCAGACATCAGGCGGATGGCAATGGCTTCTCGCCTGGCGGAACTGGCTCAGGATGGCGCGCGACAGCGGAATCGAGCCGCTCAGGAGATTCGCTGCCAAGCTCAAGCCTTACTGGCGGGGCATTGCAGCACGGCTGCGCTGGCCGATGCATACCGGCCAGCTCGAAGGCATCAATAACCGCATCAAGGTCATGAAGCGGATGGCCTACGGCTACCGCGATAGCGACTTCTTCTTCCTGAAGATCAAAGCCGCATTTCCCGGAAATCCGTGATGAACCTTTTTTTATTGCCCCGACCCGCCGGACGAAAAAAAACCGCCCAGCTTGCGCGGGGCAGTTTTTGCAGCGGAAAGCCGGTGCTTACCAGATAATCACGCGGTCCTTCGGCGCCAGGTACATCTTGTCGCCCTGCTTCACCTTGAAGGCTTCGTAGAAGCCCGGCTGGTTCTTCAGGGTGCCGTTGGCGCGGAACTGCCCCGGCGAGTGCGGGTCGGTCTTCACCTGGGCGATCTGCGCCGGCTCGCGCATCTTCGAACGCCACACCTGGGCCCAGCCCATGTACAGGCGCTGTTCGCCGGTCAGGCCGTCGATCACCGGCGCCTTCTTGCCCTTCAGCGAGATCTTGTAGGCTTTCGCAGCGATGGCGAGACCCGAGTTGTCGGCGATGTTCTCGCCCAGGGTCAGCTCGCCGTTGACGTGGTAACCCGGCAGCGGCTCGTAGGCGCTGTACTGGTCGACCAGCATCTTGGTCTTGGCCTTGAAGTTCTTGTGGTCCGACGGGCTCCACCAGTCGCGCAGGTTGCCGTCGCCGTCGTACTGGGCGCCCTGGTCGTCGAAGCCGTGGCTGATCTCGTGGCCGATCACGGCGCCGATGCCGCCGTAGTTGACCGCGTCGTCGGCGTTGGCGTCGAAGAACGGCGGCTGCAGGATCGCGGCCGGGAACACGATTTCGTTCATCTCCGGGTTGTAGTACGCGTTGATGGTCTGCGGCGTCATGCCCCACTCTTCGCGGTCGATTGGCTTACCCAGCTTGTTCAGCTCGCGGTCGGCTTCGACCACGCGCGAACGCATCACGTTGCCGACCAGGTCGTCACGCAAGACGGTGAGCGCCGTGTAGTCTTTCCACTTGTTCGGGTAGCCGATCTTCGGGGTGAACTTGGCCAGCTTGGCCTGCGCTTCCTTCTTGGTCGCCGGGCTCATCCAGTCGAGGGTGTTGATCGACTCCTTGTACGCGGCCAGCAGGTTCGCCACCAGCTTTTCCATGCGCGCCTTGCGTTCGGCCGGGAAGTGTTCGGCCACGTACAGCTTGCCGACTGCCTCGCCCAGGCTGCGCTCGACCGCGCCGACGCCGCGCTTCCAGCGCGGTTCCTGCTGCGGCGCGCCCGACAGGGTGGTGCCGTAGAAGGCGAAGCGCTGGTCGGCGAAGTTCTTCGACAGGTAGCTGCCGTAGGCGTCGATCAGGTGCATCTGCAGGTAGGCCTTCCAGGTCTCGAGCGAGGTCTTGTTCGCGACCTCGGCGAAGCCCTTCAGGTAGGTCGGCTGGCTGACGATGACGTAGGAGGTCTTGCCGGCGATGCCGGCGCCTTCCAGCCAGGCTTTCCAGTCGAAGCCGGGCGCGACTTCGGCGAGTTTGGCCAGCTCGACCTTGTTGTAGGTCTTGACCGGGTTGCGGTTCTCGACCTTGGTCCACTGCACGCGTGCGATCTCGGTCTCGAAATCGAGGATGGCTTTCGCGTTGGCCGCGGCGTTCTTGTCGCCTGCCATCGCCAGCATCTTCTCCATGTGCTGCTGGTACTTGGCGCGCGCGTCGGCCAGTTTGGCGTCGTCCGCCTTCAGGTAGTAGTCGCGGTCCGGCATGCCCAGGCCGGCCTGGTACAGGTCGGCCACGTACTTGGTCGAGTCCTTGGCGTCCTGGTGGATGTAGAACACCACCGGCACTTCCAGGCCCAGCTTGACCATGCGCGCCAGCACCGCCGGCAGTTCCGACTTGTCCTTGATCGCGGCGATCTTCGCCAGTTCGTCGTTCAAGGGGGTGATGCCCAGCTGCTCGAGCTTTGCTTCGTCCATGAAGCTGGCGTAGAAGTCGCCGATCTTGCGGGTTTCGCTGCCGGCGGCGGCGTTCTTGTCGGCGGCCGAGCGCTCGATGATCGCGCGCAGCTGCGGCAGGGTGTCGTCGCGCAGCTTCATGAACGAGCCCCAGCTCGACTTATCGGCCGGAATCTCGACGGTCTTGAGCCACTTGCCGTTCAGGTATTCGAAGAAGTCGTCCTGCGGACGCACCGACGGTTCGATGTATTCGGTTGCGATACCGGCCGACAGCACCGGCGCTTTCGCGTTCTTGGCAGCCGCACCGGCAGCGCCTTCGGCCTGGGCGAAGCCGGCGATCAGGGCCAGCGTCAGGGCGCTCAGCATGTGTTTCTTCATCTGTCTCTCCACTGTCTTGGATGTTGTGGGAATGAAAGAGGCCGGCGCACAAGGACGCCGGCCCGTATCTGTCAACGCGGTCACATATGCATACGTCCTTTAGGTACGGGCGTTATGCATGACCAGACTGACGACTTTACCAGATCGAGACGCGATCTTTCGGCGCCAGGTACATTTTGTCGCCTTCTTTCACGCCGAAGGCTTCATAGAAGGCCGGATGGTTCATCACGGTGCCGTTGGCGCGGAACTGGCCCGGCGAGTGCGGGTCGGTTTTCACCTGCACGATCTGTTGCGCTTCGCGCATCTTCGAGCGCCACACCTGGCCGAAGCCCATGAAGAAGCGCTGGTCGCCGGTCAGGCCGTCGATCACCGGAGCAGGCTTGCCCTTCAGCGAGATCTTGTAGGCTTTATAGGCGATGGCCAGGCCCGAGTTGTCGCCGATGTTCTCGCCCAGGGTCAGTTCGCCGTTGACGTTGTAGCCGGGGATCGGGCTGTAGCCGTTGTACTGCTTGACCAGCATGTCGGTGCGCTTCTGGAAGGCATCACGATCCTCTTTGGTCCACCAGTTGCGCAGGTTGCCTTCGCCGTCGGACTGGCTGCCCTTGTCGTCGAAGCCGTGGCCGATCTCGTGGCCGATCACGGCGCCGATCGCGCCGTAGTTCACGGCGTCGTCGGCGCGCATGTCGAAGAATGGCGGCTGCAGGATCGCGGCCGGGAACACGATCTCGTTCATCGAGCTGCTGTAGTAGGCGTTCACCGTCTGCGGCGTCATGCCCCACTCTTCGCGGTCGATCGGTTTACCCAGTTTGGTGATGTTGCGGTCGTAGGCGAACTCGGAAGCGCGCTTCACGTTGCCGACCAGGTCGTCGGAGCGGATCGCCAGCTTCGAGTAGTCGCGCCACTTGTTCGGGTAGCCGACCTTCGGCACGAATTTCGCCAGCTTGGCCTGGGCTTCGACCTTGGTGGCCGGGGTCATCCAGTCGAGCTGGTCGATGCTTTCCTTGTAGGCGGCGGTCACGTTCTTCACCAGCTCTTCCATGCGCGCCTTGCGCTCGGCCGGGAAGTACTTGGCCACGTACAGCTTGCCGGCGGCTTCGCCCAGCGCGCCTTCGACCAGCGACACGCCCGACTTCCAGCGCGGACGGTTCTCGGTCACGCCAGTCAGGGTCGTGCCGTAGAAGGCGAAGTTGGCGTCGACAAAGGCTTTCGACAGGTAAGGCGAGTATTCGCGCAGCAGCTGCCATTCGAAGTAGGACTTCAGGGTCGCCAGGTCGGTCTTGGCCAGTACCTCGTTGAAGCCGGTCAGGTAGCTCGGCTGGGCGACGATGACGTAGTCCAGCTTGTTGCCCACGCCGGCAGCGGCCAGCGCCGCGTTCCAGTCGTAGCCCGGGGTCAGCTTGGCCAGCTCGGCCACGCTCATCTTGTTGTAGCGCTTGACCGGGTCGCGGTTCTCGACCTTGGTCCACTGCACCTTCGCCAGTTCGGTTTCGAAGGCGACGATGGCCTTGGCCTGCTCGGCGGCGTTCTTTTCGCCGGCCAGGCTCAGGATCCGGGCCACGTGCGCTTCGTACTTGGCGCGCGTTTCCGCCATGCGCTTGTCGTCGAGCTTCAGATAGTAGTCACGGTCCGGCATGCCCAGGCCGCTCTGGCCGATGTAGGTCGCGTACTTGGTGGAAGCGCGCGCATCCTGGCCGACGCGGATGCCGTACGGGGTCGCCACGCCGATCTTCGACAGGTGGGCGACCAGGTTCGGCACGCCCTTCTTGTCCTTCAGGGTGCGGATGCGCTGCAGTTCGCTCGCCAGCGGCTTCACGCCCAGGGTTTCGAGCTTCGCTTCATCCATGAAGCTGGCGTACAGGTCGCCGATCTTCTGCTCGTCGCTGCCGGCCTTCTTGCCCGTGTCCTTTTGCGCCGCCTCGATGATCTCGCGCAGGTGAGCCTGGGCGTCGTCGCGCAACTGCATGAAGGTGCCCCAGCTGGCCTTGTCGGCCGGGATCTCGGTCGACTTCAGCCACTTGCCGTTCAGGTAAGTGAAGAAGTCGTCCTGCGGACGCACCGAGGTGTCGATGTACTGGACGTCGATCCCGGAGATCGGCGCGCCCGATGGGGCGGTAGCGCTTGGGGTGTCGCCGGCATGGGCGAAAGCCGCCAGCACGGACAGGGTCAGGGTGCTCAGAAGGGTGCGTTTCACAGGAAAGTCCTTGGTTGCGGAAAAAGCGGCGCATGGCCACGAAAAAACGGGACGCGGCGGGTAAGCCCCGTCCCAGGGTTCAATGTGCTTCTCCGATGCGGCGTGGGCGCGGCGACGGATCCCCGGCGCATGGCAGTGGCGCCGGCGCGGGGAGCCGGGGGAGAAAAACGTGTCCAGGGAAGCGGCGGCGCCCGGCGAATGCCAGGGCAGGATTGCACGCCGCGCCCGTCAGGGCGACGCAGGCGCGGGTTCAGCGTCTTCATCTCTTGTATTTTTTATAGGACCGCGCGTCTTGGCGGCGCGGCCGTGATCATTTCTTGTCGGGCCATTCTAGCGGCTGCCGGGAAAACCGTTACGGTCGGGACCGTTTTTTTACTTTTCGATACAACAGCCCGCCACATCGTCAGAAACCGCTCCGCCGTCGCGCGCCCCGCCGCCATGCCTGCACGCGCCGGACGTAAAAAAGCCCACGACAGGGCCGTGGGCAAAAGTCCACTGGGGAAAGTGGAGAGAGAGAAAAACTGCAATTGACTATAAGACCACGCTACGCACGCCGCGCCGATTCTTACAATTGCTTACTGGAAGGCCAAACGGCTTTACAAACATCGGACTTCGAGGCGATGCACCGCATTTGCGCCGGCGCCACGGCGTCCCCGGGCGAATCGGGTTTATACTGGTCACGCGCTACCTCATGCGTGACTACGCGGCCGTGCCGCAGCAAACAACGCGCAGCAAATAACGCGCAGCAAACGACGATCTATGGGCTCCACTCTGAAGAACACCGGCCTGCTGGCTGTCGGCGTCGCCGCCGGCGTCGCGGTCACGATGCAGTTTTCCGCGCTCGCCTACAAGCCGGTCGAGCCGAGCCTGCCGCTCGACGGACTGCGCCAGCTCGCGCAGGTGGTCGGCGTCATCCAGTCCGACTACGTCGAGCCGGTGGAAGGCGGCAAGCTGCTGACCGAGGCCATCAACGGCATGGTCGGCTCGCTCGACCCGCATTCCGGCTACCTCGACCCGGCTGCCTACCGCGAGCTGCGTGAAGGCACCGAGGGCCGCTTCGTCGGCCTGGGCATCGAGATCGGCCAGAGCGACGAGGGCTATGTCGAGATCGTCGCGCCGATGGAGGATTCGCCGGCCGAGCGCGCCGGCATCCAGGCCGGCGACCTGATCACCCGCATCGACGGCCTTGATGTGCGCGGCCTGGGCCTGGAGGAAGCGGTCAAGCGCATGCGCGGCACGCCCGGCACCCGCGTCACGCTCACCATTGCGCGGGCAAGCGCGCCGCAGCCGCTGGTGGTGACCGTCGAGCGCCAGGAAATCGTGCAGAAAAGCGTGAAGGCGAAGATCGTCGAGCCGGGCTATGCCTGGCTGCGCATCTCCCAGTTCCAGGAGCCGACGGTGGACGACATGGCGGCCAAGCTGGCGGAACTGGCGCGCACGGAGCCGCAACTGAAGGGCCTGGTGCTCGACCTGCGCAACGACCCGGGAGGCCTGCTGCAGGGCGCGATCGGGGTGGCGGCAGCCTTCCTGCCCGAGGGTGCGGAAATCGTCTCGACCAACGGGCAGCTGGCCGAAATGCGCCAGCGCTTCTACGGCCGGCCCGAGTACTACATGCTGCGCAGCGGGCGCGATCCGCTGTCGCTGGTGCCGCACCAGTTCAAGACCCTGCCGCTGGTGGTACTGGTCAACACCGGCTCGGCCTCGGCCTCGGAAATCGTCGCCGGCGCGCTGCAGGACCACAAGCGCGCCGTCATCGTCGGCACCCAGACCTTCGGCAAGGGCTCGGTGCAGACCATCCGCCCGATCGGCGGCGACGCCGCGGTCAAGCTGACCACGGCGCGCTACTACACCCCGGCCGGGCGCTCGATCCAGGCGCGCGGCATCGTGCCCGACTTCGCCGTCGACGAAACCGCCGAGGACGACGGCCTGAACGCGCTGCGCATGCGCGAAGCCGACCTCGAACACCACCTGTCGGGCGACGCCGAGGAAGCCACGCGCCAGGACGACATCGAGGAACAGATGGCCCTGCTCGAAGCGCTACGCCAGCGCAAGCCGCTCGCCTACGGCAGCGCCACCGACTTCCAGCTGGCCCAGGCGGTCAGGCACCTGAAGGGCGAACCGATGCAGCTGTCGAAACGGCAGGAAGGCGCGAAGCTGGCCAGGCACGCGCGCTAGTTTAGTCGCTGCACGCCCGTAGGGTGGGCGCCCCGCGCCCACGCGGACGCCAGCGCATGTTGGCTTCGTTTGCATGTCAAGGTTTGCTCCGGGACCGTGCGTCTCAATGCGCACCACGCAGCTCGAAAAGGAGCCAACACGACGCATCGTTTCGCGTGGGCACGGGTGCCCACCCTACGGACGCAATATCGCTATGGCAAAGCGCCACGCTGAACCGAAGAAACTGCCTACAAAATAGACAGCCCGACAATTCCCAGGCCCTCGTCGTTTGTGTAGAATCGCCTTCAGTCTCGGGGGAAGCTCCCCCTTATCTCCTTTGAAAGTCCTGATATGAAAACTGTCGTCATCAGCGGCACCGGCCTGTTTACGCCTCCGTATTCCATCTCCAACGACGAGCTGGTGACGGCGTTCAATGCCTACGTCGAGCAGTTCAACCTTGAAAACGCCGCCGCCATCGCCGAGGGCAGCGTCACCGCGCTCGAGCCGTCGAGCAGCGCCTTCATCGAAAAAGCATCCGGCATCAAGTCGCGCTACGTGATGGAAAAGGAAGGCATCCTCGATCCGACGCGCATGACCTCGCGCATTCCCGAGCGCGCCGACGAGGAGCTGTCGCTGCAGGCGGAAATTTGTGTCGCTGCCGCGACCGACGCGCTGAAGCGCGCCGGGCGCGTTGCTGCCGACATCGACATGGTGCTGGTCGCCGCTTCCAACATGCAGCGCGCCTACCCGGCCATGGCGGTCGAGGTGCAGGAAGCGCTGGGTATCGAAGGCTTCGGCTTCGACATGAACGTGGCCTGCTCCTCGGCCACCTTCGGTATCCAGACCGCGATGGCCGCCGTCCAGACCGGCCAGGCGCGCGCCGTGCTGGTGCTGAACCCGGAAATCACCAGCGCCCACCTGAACTTCCGCGACCGCGACAGCCACTTCATCTTCGGCGACGCCTGCACCGCGATGGTCATCGAAGCGGCCGACACCGCCGTCAGCGAGCACCAGTTCGAGATCCTCGATTCGAAACTGAAGACCAAGTTCTCGAACAACATCCGCAACAATTTTGGCTTCATGAACCGCTTCGACGAGTCGGGCGTGGGCAAGGCGGACAAACTGTTCCGCCAGCAGGGCCGCAAGGTGTTCAAGGAAGTGTGCCCGATGGCCGCCGAGATGATCCGCGACACGGTGCAAGCCGCCGGCCTGGAGATCCCGCAGGTGTCGCGCTACTGGCTGCACCAGGCGAACCTGAACATGAACCTCCTGATCGCACGCACCCTGCTCGGGCGCGACGCCGAGCCGAACGAGGCGCCGGTGATCCTCGACACCTACGCCAACACCTCGTCGGCCGGTTCGATCATCGCCTTCCACAAGTACCAGGACGACCTGCCCGCAGGCGCGAACGGCGTCATCTGCTCCTTCGGCGCCGGCTACTCGATCGGCTGCGTCGTGGTGCGCAAAAAATAAGTATTTCCGCCCATCGGGCAGCAAGACAAGGGGTCCGTTTCGGCGGACCCTTCTTTTTTGTCTACTCTGTCGTTACAGCGCAACTTCTGCTGCGCCGCGGTATCGAAACATTAAATAATTTATATTATTTCTGCTAATATCCGCCTGAAAATTAAATTTCCATCAATAATAAAAGGTGAATGTCATGGCAGAGATCAGCGATTCGCAGGTATTACGCGCGGAAGCGCGTCAACTCGTCATCGGCCCACCTGACCTGTACAGCCTGCACCGCAAGCTTCTCTTCGTTGCGCTGCTGCTGGTGCTGGCCCACGGCGCGGCGATGGCGCTCAAGTACTACGCCGGCAACGACATGGCGCTCGGCCTGGTGCCGCTCTTCGACTTCTACGAGGAGCACAACGTCCCGACCTACTTCTCTTCCCTGAACCTGCTGCTCACGTCCTGCCTGCTGTTCGCAACCGCCCACTTGGCGCGCGAGGCCGGCCACAAGGACGTGTTGGCCTGGCGCATCCTGGCGGCCGGCTTCCTGTTCATGTCGGTCGACGAATTCGCCGACCTGCGCATCATCCTGAGCAAGATCGTCAAGTCCGTGGCCGGCGCCCACTTCGAAGCGGTGCCGGTGCTGTCGGTGGCGTGGACGATACCGGTGGCGGCAATCGTGGTGGCGGTAGCGCTGTACATGATCCCCTTCCTGCTGCGCCTGAAGAAGGTCTACATGTTCAACTTCGCGCTGGCCGGCGCGGCCTTCGTGTTCGCGGCCATCGGCTTCGAAACCATCGAGGGCCACCATGTCGCGCAGACCGGCGGCGTGCGCGACGTCGCCTTCATGCTGATGGTGACGGCGGAAGAGACGATGGAAATCTTCTCGATCCTCTACTTCCAGTACTTCGTGCTCCGTTATATCAACGAGTATCACCGCGGTTTGTACCTGCGCCTGAGCTACTGAGGTACTCGGGACGCGCGCCGGAGGAACGTAGGGTGGACGGCTTCGCCGTCCACGCGTTCAACCAGCGCTTGAAAGTGTCGCGCTCACGTTCTAACGTGATTTGAACGCGTGGACGGGAGACCCGTCCACCCTACGGGTTGATGCATCGACCGCGTTACAAGCGCGCCGCCAGTTCCGCGCCCTCCCGGATCGCGCGTTTCGCATCGAGTTCGGACGCCAGCGCGGCGCCGCCGATCTTGTGGAAGCGCGGGCCGCCAGCCGCAGCGCTTGCCGACGCGATCGTCAGCTCGTCCAGGCTCTCCTGCCCTGCGCAGATCACCACGTTGTCCACTTCCAGCAGCTGCTGCTTGCCGCCCACCGTGATGTGCAGGCCGGCGTCGTCGATGCGGTCGTACTGCACGCCCGCCATCATCCTGACGCCACCACGGGAGAGCGCCGCGCGGTGCACCCAGCCCGAGGTTTTACCCAGTCCCGCGCCCGGACGCGTGGTCTTGCGCTGCAGGAGCCACAACTGGCGGTAGGGGTGGGCCGGCACGGGTTGCACCAGTCCGCCAGGCGTCTTGACCTCCAGGTCGACGCCCCATTCCCCGGTCCAGGTGGACACCGGCTGGGGCAGCGGGTGCTTGGGATCGTGCAGCAGGAATTCGCCGGTGTCGAAACCGATGCCGCCGGCGCCGATGATGGCTACGCGTTTGCCCACCGGCGCCTTGTCGCGCAGGACCTCGAGGTAGGACAGCACCTTCGGGTGATCGATGCCGGGAATCGCAGGCTTCCTCGTGCGCACGCCGGTGGCGACGATGACCTCGTCATAGCCGGCCGCCAGCAGTTCCTCGCGCGTGACGCGCCGGTTCAGTTCGACCCGTACGCCGCTCGTTTGCAGCTTGCGGCCGAAGTAGCGGATGGTCTCGGCGAATTCCTCCTTGCCCGGGATTTGCATGGCCACGTTGAACTGGCCGCCGATGCGGCTCGAGGCTTCGAACAGCGTCACCTGATGGCCGCGCTCGGCCGCCACGGTCGCCGCCGACAGGCCGGCCGGGCCGGCGCCAACGACCGCGATGCGGCGCGGCGTGTTCGTCTTCGCGTACACCAGTTCGGTCTCGTGGCAGGCGCGCGGGTTGACCAGGCAGCTGGCGCGCTTGTTCGAGAAGGTGTGGTCGAGGCAGGCCTGGTTGCAGCCGATGCAGGTGTTGATCTCGTCCACGCGTCCGCTCGCCGCTTTCGCGACAAAAGCGGCGTCGGCCAGGAAGGGCCGCGCCATCGAGACCATGTCGGCATCGCCGCGCGCGATCAGGCTCTCGGCTTCCTGCGGCATGTTGATGCGGTTCGAGGCCACCACGGGAATGCCCACTTCCTTGCGCAGGCGCCCCGCCACGCTGGCAAAGGCCGCGCGCGGCACCGAGGTGACAATGGTCGGTACGCGCGCCTCGTGCCAGCCGTAGCCGGTGTTCAGGATGCTCACGCCGGCGTCTTCCAGTGCACGGGCGACGGTGACCACTTCGTCCCAGGTGTTGCCGCCCTCGACCAGGTCGAGCACCGAGTGGCGGTACATGATGATGAAGTCGGGACCGACGCTCTGGCGGATGCGGCGCACCACTTCCAGCGCCAGGCGCATGCGGTTCCCGATCGGGCCGCCCCATTGGTCGGTACGCGTGTTCACGCGCGCGCACAGGAACTGGTTCAGCAGATAACCCTCGCTGCCCATCACCTCGACGCCGTCGTAACCGGCCAGCTTCGCCAGCTTCGCGCAGCGCGCATAGGCGCGGATGGTGGCCTCGATGCCGCGCTCGGTCAGCGCGCGCGGTTTAAAAGGGGAGATCGGCGACTTGGTGGCGGTCGCCGAAACCACGAAGGGCTGATAGCCGTAGCGGCCGGCGTGCAGGATCTGCAGCAGGATCTTGCCGCCCTCCTCGTGCACGGCGCGGGTGACGCGGCGGTGGTTCGGCACGTCGCCGAGAAAATTCAGGGTGCCGCCCATCGGGAGCAGCCAGCCCTGGCGGTTCGGCGAGATGCCGCCGGTGACGATCAGCCCGACGCCGCCGGCCGCGCGTTCGCGGTAGAAGGCGGCCAGCTGGCCGTAGTGGTAGAAGCGGTCTTCGAGCCCGGTGTGCATCGAGCCCATGATCACGCGGTTCTTCAGCGTGGTGAAGCCCAGGTCGAGCGGTGCGAGGAGATGGGGGTAGGCGGTGTTTGTCATCACGGCATTAAACCGTGAAATCGTGGAGCGGGGGTTCTAAACGTGGGGGTCGCCGCGATCGCAAACGTTTCGACATGCAGGCGCTCTACAGCGTGGACACAGGTGTCCACCCTACGAAAACCGCCTTTGTAGGGTGGGCACCTGTGCCCACGCGGTCGTACCGTGGCAAACCACCACGGTACGCAAAAAACCAATCAAACGAGATGACTCTCCGGCGCCCGCAACTCCGCGAACTGCTCGATGCTGCCGATCCGCACCACCACTGGATTCAGGCTCGCGTTCGGCGACAGCGAGCGCCAGGCGAACTGCCATTCCTGTTCGCGCGCCTGGGCCGCGCTCTTGGTGAAGGCAGCGCCCAGCGGCGAACGGCTGCCGTATTCGACGGCGCCGTCGATGCCGGCCCAGTTGGGCAGCGCGCGCTGCACCGCGCGGTGCAAGCGCTCGCCGAATTCCTCGGTGTTGTGGATCACCAGGCAGCAGTCGGCCGGCGCGAGCACGTCGAACAGGGTCTTGTTCCAGGCGCGCGAGAACGAGACGGTGAGGAAGCCGCCGGTCGGGACGAGCCGGAATTGTCCGGCCGTGAGCGCCTGCTCGAGGTCGCTGCGCATGCCGTAGCGGTGCAGGGTGGGAGGGCGCTGGTAGTCGTGCATGGGGTACTCGATTCTTGGGTTAGGTGCGGCGCGCCGGCGGCGCCAGGCTGACGTCGTGGCGCATGCGCATGAAGCGCGAGGAGATGAAGATCTCGCGCAGGAAAAAGACGAAACTGAAGATCAGGCCGAGCATCGCCAGCACGAAGGAGGCGGCGATGTACTTGTCGAGCTTGATGTTGGTGGAGTCGCCCAGGAACAGCATGGCAATGACCAGGCAGACCAGGAAGCCGCAACCCGTGCTCGAGGTGATCGCGTAGTTGATCAGGTGCGAACGGCGGTACAGCACTTCGAGTTCCTCGGTGTACTCTTCGTTGGCGGCGATGTGCAGCCGGTCTTCCAGCACGCGGGTACGGTCGATGATGCGCGCCAGCCGATTGGTCAGCACCGTCAGCTTGGTCGCCACGCCGGTCAGCAGGAACACGGGCGCGATCGCCAGCTGGATCATGTGGCCGATGTCGCTAATCTGGATATTCATGAGAACACGTTTCTTGGCTTTGTGGGTGTGTCAGGCGTAGTGTAGCAGCCGCACGCGCGGCGCAGAAAGCGCGCCGGCGTCAATCGAAACGCCTGTGGCGCTTGAACTGTTCGGTGGCGCCGACCAGCGCGCGCGCAATGCCGGTCTCCAGCGCGCCATGCCCGGCATCCGGGATCATGCGCAGCTTCGCGCCCGGCCATGACGCGTGCAGGCGGTGCGCCGACAGTGGCGGACAGATGACGTCGTAGCGGCCCTGCACGATCACGGCCGGCAGGTGGGCGATGCGTCCGATATTGCGCACCAGCTGGTCTTCCGAGAGGAAGGCGCCGTTGGCCATGTAGTGCGCCTCCAGCCGGCCCACGCCCAGGTCGAGCGTATCGGAGGACTGCTCTTCTTCCTGCGGCAGCAGGAACACGCGGCGGCCTTCGAAGCGGCTCCAGGCACGCGCCGCCGGCCAGTAGACGGCCGGGTCGTCGCACAGCAGGCGGCGGGCATAGGCCTGCAGCAGCTCGCCGCGCTCGGCGGGCGGAATCGGCGCGATGAATTCCTCGTACAGCTCGGGATAGAACCACTGCACGCCGTGCAGGAACCAGTCGACTTCGGCTTGCGTGCACAGGAAGATCCCGCGCAGGACGAAGCCGAGGCAGCGTTCCGGGTGCGCCTGGCCATAGGCCAGCGCCAGCGTCGAACCCCAGGAGCCGCCGAACACCAGCCACTGCGAGATGCCGAACATGACGCGCAGGCGCTCGATGTCCTCGATCAGCAGTTGCGTCGTGTTGTTGCGCCACTCGCCCAGCGGCGTCGACTTGCCGGCGCCGCGCTGGTCGAACAGGATCACGCGGTAGGCGTGCGGGTCGAAGAAGCGGCGGTGCTGGGGCGACAGGCCGGCGCCCGGGCCGCCGTGCAGGAACAGGACCGGGATGCCGTTCGGGTTGCCGACCTCCTCCCAGTAGATCGTGTGCAGCTCATCGACGGCAAGCATGCCCTGGCGGATGGGCTGGATCGGGGGGAACAGCGACGGCGGGGTGGCAGGCATGGCGGCTCTCTTGAAGGTCGAGCAAGAATTGTAGCCTACCGCCCCCTCCTTTCAGAAGAAGGTATTGAAGGCGCCGCGCACGACGTAATGGTCGTCCACCGCCAGCAGCAGCTGCCACTTGTCGAAGGTCGTGCACGGGTGCGAAATGCCACAGCCGACCAAGTCGCCCACCGCCAGTTCCCTGCACAGCGGATGCGCCTCGGGCAGGCGCAAATAAGCGTGCTGGTCGTTCATCTTGACGATCGTCGAGCCGGGCGGCAGCGCGCCCGGGGCCCCGGGGCCGGGACGGTGGTGCCAGAGCGGCGCGGGCAGGTCGGCGTCGTAGGATGCGTCGCGCTTGCCCATGGTGAGGATGGCGAGATCCGGCTCCGGACGCGACTGCACCATGGACCACACTTCCAGCGCCGGAAGCAGCCCGTCAGCCTCGTCTTCGCGCGCATTCAGCTCGCGGAGATGGCGCTGGTACAGGCCATGGTCGCTCGTCAGGTAGCAGCCGCTGCGCAGCACCGCGCGCACGGGGCGCGACAGACCACCAACGTTCGCGAAGCCGCGCGCGACCAGGTCGAAGTAGGACGAGCCGCCGGCCGACAGCAGGATTTCCTGCCCCGTGAACAGGCCTTCGTCGTCGGCGCTCTGCACGAGTAGAACCAGCTGGGCGAGGAAAGCGTCGACCGCGCGCAGGTCGGCCTCGCGGTCATCCGTCACCAGCAGGCCTTCGTAGCCTTCGAAACCGGCCAGCAGCAGGCCCGGCGCGCCCTCGACCGCACGCGCCACCGTCAATGCTTCCTCGGGCGTGCGGCAGCCGGCGCGTTTTCCCGCCAGCCCCAGCTCGACCAGCACCGGCAGTGGGCGCCGTAGAGGATGGGCGGCGACGGCCTCGGCCAGGCGAGCGACGCCGGCCAGGGAGTCCGCCAGCACGATGCACTCGAAGTCGGGATCGCCGTGCAGCAGCGCGAGGATGGCCTTGATGTCGGCCGGGGCCACCAGCTGATTCGCCATTAACACGCGCCGCACATTGAAACGGTGGGCCACCTGCACCTGGGTCGCATTGGCGAGCGTGATACCCCAGGCACCGTTGGCGAGCTGGGCGCCGAAGAGCTGCGGACTCATCGTCGTCTTGCCGTGCGGCGCCAGCGCCACGCCGTGACGCTCGCAGAAGCGGCGCATCCAGTCGAGGTTGTGCTTCAGGGCGGAAGTCTTCAGTACCGCCACCGGGAAGCTGGTGTCGGCATGGAGCACGTTCCAGCCCTGCACGGCGATCGCCCCCTGGCGCAGCGGCTCGGCAATCGGCAAACCTTTGACGCCCGGAACCAACAATTGTTCATCGAGGCAGGCCAGGGCCAGCCCATCTTGCGGCAGTGGATGCATGGAGGTCTCGTCGGTGTTATTCGCTATGGCCGGCTTGCGCGCGATGCTGGCTCAGCCGCCATTCGAGGTCGGCGCGCAGTCCCTCGTGGCTCGGAGTCAGGCCGTATTCGTCCGGCGTGTACGTGATACCAGGCAGCACGCCATCGTGCTCGAGCTGGGGCAACAACTCATCGAGCAGCTCCTGCAAGGCAAAGGCATGCGGCTCGTAGCCTTCCCACTCGAGCACGGCGCACTGCTGCGCCAGCTCGCTCGAAGGCCAGAGCGGGAAGACCAGGGCGCCGTCGTCGGTCTTGCCGATTGCCCAGCCATCGCAGTACAGGCCCCAGACTTCGCCGGTGGCGGCGACGCGGCGTACGAAGTGTTCGTAGCGCAGCTGCTTGGGGAGAACGATGACGGAAGAGGTGTCGCTGGCATCCATTGTTTGTGGCCTGGCTGTGGGGACAGGTGCAGGATACAAAAAACGGGGCTGATGGGACGCGCTCTTGCGCATCCTATTGAGACATCACAATTTTCGAGTAAGCGATTAGCAAGCTTAATAGGTGATGCAGGTTCAAGCCAACGCACGAATCGGCGCTGCTCGTCGGTCATGTCGTCATAAATATGTATGAACCCCTACCATATGAGGAGAATATATAACTCGGTCGATGACCGCAAATAAATAACAGCGTAGGAGCTCACCTGCGTGTAGGTAGTAGTTATTATCAATAGGCATAAAACCCGGCTCATGATTCGTGAAAGTCTTCTTCAGGCAATAATTTCACTCCCTCCTTAACCCAGCACCGAGCATATATTAAAATACAGCTACTTGTCAAAAATAAAATAAACATCAGCTTCCAATTGGAAAAAATCGGAAGTTCTTCGTAAGACTGAACAATATTGTTTAAAGCAAAATTCTCAATTAACAAAGCGCCGAAATTAAATATACCATGGACAACTGCACAGAGCCATAGAGAACTTGTTGTTATGTATATCCTACAGAGTGCGAGAGAGAAAACCATTGTGCTAATTACATGTAAATTCGAATAATGTAGCAAAGTGAAAAGACAGCTACTATAAAACGCTGCGCTGCGCTTATCGAATCGTCGGCTTAACTCTGAAAGCAAAAGTCCTCTAAAAAAAAATTCTTCTGCAAATGGCGCAATTATAACGGAGCCCAAGCACAGCAAAAGCCACTCGGCAAAGTTATACTCCGGTCTAGTAAGATTTGGCGGATACGCCCAAAACGAATAGGCTAAGTCTACATCGACTTGAGCCAGAAGGAAGGTTTCGATTCCATCTTCACCATATGCAAATGCAAGCAAAGATAGGCCCAAAAGGCTTGCAATTATGACGTGTAATGATTTTGGCTTCCCCCCCAATATTTTGGTTGCTTCGGGTTTTTTTATGCGGTATAGACATATAGGAACAATTATTAAAATAGAATAAAGTATTACCTTTCCTATAAAACGAAATAAAAGCTCACTTTCTCTCAGCACCGAGAGCGGAACAAAAAAATTAATTAAAGTAGAGTATAGACTTCGCATTCCAAATGCGAAGATAAGCACAATGAGCAAAGTGCGTATTGGTTTTAACATTGATAATCGAATCTGCCATCATTACAATGATGGCAGATTCGCCTCACTTATTTTTGTTGTTTGTGGACTGCATCATAGATGCTAATCCCAATCCACGATCCAAGGGCATCTAACATGCCCATCAAATCATTAAACTCTCTACCTGCTTCGGATTCGCCGCGCGTAGGACGTGGTAGAGTCCCACTTTTCGGGGGCGTCTTTTCCTTAGACTTTTTCTCCCCACCCGCGACTTGATCAATTTCATTAAGACTGAGTTCATACATGATTTTCTCCTTTTCCATATAGTTGGGTTCATCGACTTGCTGGCCAGCGCCGATGTAGCCACTATATGAGATGGAAATTCATGCGTCCACAAGGAAATATTTCCTCCTTGCCCCCTGTCAATGTGAGAAATCTCAATTGTGAATTGATGTTACGAAAACGGCCGCTGCGCGGCATATCGATAGTCTAAGGTCATATTTGTTTTAGGCTTATAACAAGACTACCAATGCTCATACCTTAGCAAATATTGCTGATGCGGCAAGCAAGGCCCCCTAACGACGTTATTAACGTCTAATCGCTTATTAGATTCATTGTTAACATACCTCAATTTTTTTTCGATAACTACGCCTATCCTTGGGGCCTTTCCTCTACACAATGTAGCATTGAAGGATTCTTACGCGATTTTGGGAGACATTAACTTGCGCGACGACGTTACAGCATCGGACAAGAATGCGGAAAAGATGCTTCCCAAGCAGTCTTCCGATCCGAGACCAAAAACCTTGTTTCGTCAGGAGGCTATCAACCATGTAACGGTCCGCCAGTACGGGACTGTGATCCTGACCCGTCCTGTCAGTCATGTTGTTCTCACTTGCGTATTCGTGACGTTGGTATCGTTGCTCATCGCGTTCTTCGCCTTTTTCGAGACGATCCGCAAGGCGCCGATCCAAGGTATGCTAGTTCCTACGACCGGGGTGATCCGGGTTTTTTCCAACCAAGTCGGTGTCATCAGGGACATTCGCGTCAAAGAAGGCCAATTCGTGCGCGAAGGCGAAGTCCTGTTTGTCGTGTCCAGCGAGCGGAGCACTTCTGATCCGCGCTCCACGGAAGCGCTGATTTCCGAACTGCTGGCACAGCGTCGCGACAGCTTTCATACCGAGCTACAGCAGGCAAAGGCACAGGCCGGACAGCGCCGGGCAGCACTGCAGCAGCGTGCGCAGGATCTACAGAGTGAAATCAGGCGACTCGACAATCAGGCGCTCATGCAACAGCAGCGCATTACCCTGTCTGAGCACACCGTGGCACGCTTCGCGCAGTTGAAAGCAACGAATTACATCTCGGCCGCACAACTGCAGGAGCGCGAAGCCGAGCTGCTCGATCAACGCCAGCGACTGCTCGAGATCGAACGTATCCGATCCGCGACCCGGCGCGAGCTGGCAAGTACCCGGGCAGAGGAGCAGGATATTGCGGTGCAGGCGCTGCGCGACGAAAATGCCTTGCGCCGCAATGCGTCAACGCTCGAGCAGGACCTGACCGAGAACGAGGCGCGGCGTGAAATTCCTGTTCGAGCACGGCAAAGCGGGACGATCACGGCGATTGCCGCGAATCTCGGTCAGACCGTGGGCACCGCGACTTCACTGGCATCGATCCTGCCGGAAGGGCACAAATTGGAAGCGGAAATGTATGTGCCGTCGCATGCCGTCGGCTTCATTAAGCCGGGCATGACGGCCATGCTGCGCTACCGGGCTTTCCCGTACCAGAAGTTCGGCCAGCACCCAGCGCGCGTGCGCGAGGTCGCCACGACTTCGGTGCGTCCCGAAGAGCTGCCTACTTCAGCGGCGGCAATGCCGGGCGCGGCCCAGTCAGAGCCAGTCTATCGTATCCGGCTAGAGCTCGACCAGCAAACGGTCCGGGCCTACGGCGCGGCAATGCCATTGCGCTCCGGCATGCTGGTCGACGCTAGCGTCATGCTCGAGCGCCGCAAGCTCTACGAGTGGATACTGGAACCCCTGTTCAGTATCTCGGGCCGCCTCTAAGCAGAGACGGGTTGATTCTCACCATTCCGCCGGCCGCAGTTAGTTCGTGTGGCTATCCCAACCCTGTGATGGCGACTGAATTATGCAACTTTCTGTTCTTTCCCAGCTAGCTTTCTGGAACAACCGCCGGCTGCCCGTCCTGCTGCAAACTGAAGGGGCCGAATGTGGCTTGGCATGCATGGCGATGATCGCCAGCTACTGGGGTCATCGGACCGATATCCCGAGCATACGCCGCCGCTTCTCCGTGTCGATGAAAGGCGTAAATCTGAAGGGCCTGATGGCGATGGCAGGCGGTCTGTCCTTGCAAACACGCCCGCTCAAGCTGGACATCCAACATTTGCCCGAACTGAAGCTACCCTGTATCCTGCACTGGGACCTGAACCACTTCGTGGTGCTCAAGTCGATCTCGGCCACCCATGTCGTCGTACACGATCCTGCCGTCGGCGAACGTCGTACGACACTGGCCGAGTTCGGCAAGCACTTTACCGGCATTGCGCTCGAGCTGACGCCAACCGCGCAATTCAGGCCCAAGGAAGAACGCCAGCAGTTTTCCCTGGTGTCCCTCATGGGACATGTGATCGGCCTGCGCCGCGGTCTGTTCCAGCTGCTCGCGCTCGGCCTGGCCCTGCAGGTCTGCGCCCTGATCGCTCCCTTTTACATGCAGTGGATCGTGGACGAAGCACTGCTGGCGTCGGACCGCGACCTGATCACGGTGCTCGGTTGCGGCTTCCTGCTGCTGGTACTGCTCCAGACTGCGATCGGCGCCGTGCGTTCCTGGGTCACTACGGTGCTGTCCACCAGCCTGAACCTGCAATGGCTGGGCAATGCCTTCGTTCATCTTCTGAAATTGCCGCTACCCTACTTCGAGAAGCGCCATACCGGCGACATCGTGTCGCGCTTCGGTTCGATCCAGCAGATCCAGACCAGCCTGACGACCCAATTCGTCGAAGGAATTATCGACGGTGTACTGGTACTGGGCACTTTGGTCATGATGCTTCTGTATAGCACTACGCTGGCAGCCGTGGCCTGCGTCGCCGTGTTGCTTTACGCGCTGCTGCGCTGGGCGATATTCCGTCCCCTGCGCGATGCGAACTCCGAGGAAATCATCCACGCCGCGAAACAGCAGAGCCACTTCATGGAGACGGTACGCGGCATGCAAAGTATTCGCCTGTTCGGGCGCAGCGAAGAACGCCGTTCGGGCTGGATGAACTCGTTGACCGACGAATTCAATGCCCAGCTGCGCATCGCCAGGCTAGCGGTTTCCTACCAGACCGCCAACACCCTGCTGTTCGGCGGCGAGCGCGTGATCGTGATCTGGCTCGCAGCCCTCGCTGTGCTCAGCAATGAGTTCTCGGTCGGGATGATGTTCGCCTTCATCAGCTACAAGGACCAGTTCAGCCAGCGCATGGCCAGCCTGATCGACAAGCTATTCGAATTTCGGATGATGCGCCTACATGGGGAGCGCGTGGCCGACATCGTGCTGGCCGAACCGGAACGGGATGATGATGCAGCCGAGATCGACGCGAGCCATATCACGCCCTCCATCGAGATCAACAACCTGAGTTTCCGCTATTCCGACAGCGAGCCCGAGGTCATCCGCGAGCTCAACCTCAGCATTCCTGCCGGGCAATGCGTGGCGATCACCGGACCTTCGGGCTGTGGCAAGACGACCCTAATGAAGCTGCTGCTTGGCCTGCTCACGCCAACCGGAGGCGAAATTCGTATCGGTGGGATGCCCCTGGGTACGCTCGGCCTGGCGAACTATCGCCATATGCTGGGTACGGTAATGCAGGACGACACCCTGTTTGCCGGATCGATCGCGGACAACATCAGTTTCTTCGATCCGATGGTTGATATGCAGCGGGTCTATGGCTGCGCAGAGCTCGCCGCCATCGCGCCCGAGATCGCCGCCATGCCGATGGCCTTCAACACGCTGATCGGCGATATCGGGACCGGCCTGTCGGGTGGACAGAAACAGCGCATCCTGCTGGCGCGGGCACTGTACAAGAATCCGAAAATCCTGGTCCTGGACGAAGCGACCAGCCACCTCGATGTATGGAATGAACAGGCCGTCAACCAGGCCATCCAAAAAATTCCACTGACCCGCATCATCGTCGCGCACCGTCCGGAAACGATCCAGATGGCGGAGCGGGTAATTGTCTTGCACAACGGTCAGGTTGGCCAGGATCTCACTAAACCGGAACCTGAAGACAAGCAGGCGGCTTGATAACGGTAGCATTCAGAAAAAAGGCCCGAACGATTGCTCGTCCGGGCCTGTTGTTGCAGCTCAAGCGCCTTTGCTTGGGCGCTCGACCATCAATCAGTACATATGCTGCCCGCCATTGATCGCGATATTCGCGCCGGTGACGAAAGCGGCTTCATCCGACGCCAGGTAGGCGACCAGGCCGGCCACTTCTTCCGGCTTGCCCAGGCGGCCCATCGGGATCTGCGGGATGATCTTGGTTTCCAGCACTTCGCTCGGGATGTCCATCACCATCTTGGTGCCGATGTAGCCCGGCGAGATGGTGTTGACGGTCACGCCCTTGCGCGCCACTTCCAGGGCCAGGGCCTTCGTGAAGCCGTGCATGCCGGCTTTCGCGGCCGAGTAATTGGTCTGGCCGAAGGCGCCCTTCTGGCCGTTGACCGAGGAGATGTTGATGATGCGTCCCCAGCCGCGCTCGACCATGCCGTCGCAGACGGGCTTCGTCATGTTGAACACCGAGTCCAGGTTGGTCTTGATGACCGCATCCCAGTTGACCTTGTCCATCTTCTTGAAGGTCATGTCGCGCGTAATGCCGGCGTTGTTGACCAGCACGTCGACCGGGCCGACTTCCTGCTCGACCTGCTTGACGCAGGCTTGCGCCGAATCGTAGTCGGCCACGTCGCACGGATAGGCCTTGAAGTTGTAACCCTGCTCGCGCATCGCCGCCAGCCAGCTTTCGGCCTTGGTGTTGCCCGGCGAGTGAGTCGTGACGACCGTGTATCCCAGAGCGGCCAGCTTGATGCAGACCGCTTCGCCCAGGCCGCCCATGCCGCCGGTCACTAATGCTACTCTAGCCATCGTCTTCTCCTAGTTTTTGTCCGTCACTTTTCAGAACCTACAGCTGCTGCCCGGCCGCGCTCAGTCGCGTTCGACCGCCAGCGCCACCCCCATCCCCCCACCGATGCACAGGCTGGCCAAGCCACGCTTGGCGTCGCGGCGCACCATTTCATGCAGCAGGGTGACCAGGACGCGTGCTCCCGAGGCGCCGATCGGGTGCCCCAGCGCAATCGCACCGCCGTTGACGTTGATCTTCGACGTATCCCAGCCCATTTCCTTGTTGACGGCGATCGCCTGTGCGGCAAACGCCTCGTTGATTTCCATCAGGTCGACGTCCTCGTGCGTCCAGCCGGCCTTCTGCAGGCACAGGCGCGAGGCCGACACCGGGCCCATGCCCATGATGCTCGGGTCCAGGCCAGCCGACGAATAGGCCTTGATGCGCGCCAGCGGCTGCAAGCCCAGTTCGCGCGCCTTCGAGGCGCTCATCATGATGACGGCGGCGGCGCCGTCGTTGATGCCGGACGCGTTGCCGGCGGTCACGGTCCCTTCCTTGTTGAAGGCCGGGCGCAGGCTGGCCAGCGCTTCGATGGTGCTGCCGTGCTTCGGGTATTCGTCGGTGTCGAACACGGTGACGCCCTTTTTGGAGGGGATGTCCACCGGGAGGATCTCGTCCTTGAAGCGGCCTTCCTTCACGGCGGCCTCGGCCTTGAGCTGCGACTGCAGCGCGAATTCGTCCTGCTCGGCGCGCGAGATCTCGTACTTGCGCGCCACGTTCTCGGCGGTCACGCCCATGTGGTACTGGTTGTACACGTCCCACAGGCCGTCAACGATCATGGTGTCGACCAGCTTGGTGTCGCCCATGCGGAAGCCGTCGCGCGAATTCGGGAGCACGTGCGGCGAAGCGCTCATGTTTTCCTGGCCGCCGGCGATGACGACCTGGGCGTCGCCGCACTTGATGGCCTGGGCCGCCAGGTGGGTGGCCTTCAAGCCGCTGCCGCAGACCATGTTGATGGTTTGCGCGGGCACCATGTCGGGAAGGCCGCCCTTGAGCGCGGCCTGGCGCGCCGGGTTCTGGCCGGCGCCGGCGGTGAGCACCTGCCCCATGATCACTTCGCTGACGCTGGCCGGATCGATGCCGGTTTTCGCCAGCAACTGGCGGATCACGTGGGCGCCGAGCTCGGCGGCGGGAATCTTGGCGAGCGAGCCGCCGAATTTGCCGACCGGGGTACGGCCGGCTGCTACGATGACGACGTCTTCCATGCTTGTCTCCGGTAACTGGCTGGGCCAGGGTTGATGGGCGCGTGCGGGTCGGTGGCAGACCCGGCCGCAAAAAAAGAGGGCCGCGCCTTCGCATCGCCGCCGGTACGGTCCGGCGGAAACCTCGCATGTTAATTTCGCACCCGGGTTTGCGTTTGATCGAGATCAATCTTATCAGCTTATTCACGGAAAACAACCTGTATTGACCAGTAGGTACAAAGTCAGTTTTTTCCCATGAAGGAAGGCAAATTTTGGAACAGACAAGCATCAAAAATTGCCGTTCGGAATGATGCTGGAAACGCTGCCCTTTTCAGCAAATTTCACAGTAGAATGCACGGGCTATAGCCAACCAGAACTGTTTATGTCGAAAAGTCCGTCCAGCCTGCCCATCGAAATCAAGATCTCCACGGTTGTCGCGATCTCGGCGATCCTGCATTCGTCCGATCCGATCGCCATCGATGCGGCGCTGAAGCAGATGACCGGCGGGGTGTCGGACTTTTTCGAGGATGAATTCGCCGTCATCGACGTCGGCGCGATTGCCGCCGGGACCGCCTATATCGACTGGCGCGCACTGGTCGACCTGCTGAAGAAATACCGCCTGAACGCGGTCGCCGTGCGCGGCGCCACGCCCGAGATGGCCGAGGCCGTCAAGGCGCTCGGCCTGGCGCTCGACGACGGCGCCGGCGCCGACCGCGCACGCGAGGATGTCGCCGCCGCCACGGCCGCGACCGCCGCTCCCGCACCGGCACCCGCGCCGGCCCCTGCGCCCGCACCGGTCCCGGCCGCGCCGCTGCCCGCCATGATCGTCGACACCCCGGTGCGCGCCGGCCAGCGCGTCTACGCGCGCGGCTGCGACCTGATCATCACCGCGGTCGTCAACAACGGCGCCGAGATCATTGCCGACGGCAGCATCCACGTCTATGCACCGATGCACGGGCGTGCCCTGGCCGGCGCGTCGGGCAATGCCAGTTCGCGCATCTTCGGGCTGTCGCTGCAGCCCGAGCTGGTGTCGATCGCCGGCGTCTACCGCACATTCGACGAAGGTTTCCCGGCCGAGCTGGCGCGCCAGCCGGCCCAAATTCGCCTGGTCGGCGACCGGATCGATATATCATCACTGAGTCCGGCTCCGGCCCGCGCGTAATCAGACTCTGACCAGATACTGTAAAGGACCTTTTTGTGGCAAGAATTATTGTTGTGACGTCCGGCAAGGGCGGCGTGGGCAAAACCACCTCGAGCGCGAGTTTCTCCACTGGCCTTGCCCTGCGCGGCCACAAGACCGCGGTGCTGGACTTCGACGTCGGCCTGCGTAACCTCGACCTGATCATGGGCTGCGAACGCCGCGTGGTGTACGACCTGGTCAATGTGATCAACGGCGAAGCGACGCTGAACCAGGCCCTGATCAAGGACAAGCACTGCGACAACCTGTTCATCCTGCCGGCCTCGCAGACGCGCGACAAGGACGCCCTGACCGAAGAAGGCGTCGAGCGCGTGCTCAACGAACTGGTCAAGATGGGCTTCGAATACATCGTCTGCGATTCGCCGGCCGGCATCGAGCATGGCGCGTTGATGGCGCTGACCTTCGCCGACGAAGCGCTGATCGTGACCAACCCGGAAGTGTCGTCGGTGCGCGACTCGGACCGCATCCTGGGCATCCTGCAGGCCAAGTCGCGCCGCGCCCAGAGCGGCGGCGAACCGGTCAAGGAACACCTCCTGATCACCCGCTACTCGCCGCGCCGCGTCGAGAACGACGAAATGCTGTCCTACCAGGACGTGCAGGAAATCCTGCGCATTCCGCTGCTGGGCATCATCCCGGAATCGGAATCGGTGCTGCACGCTTCGAACCAGGGCAATCCGGCGATCCACTTCAAGGGCACCGACGTGGCCGAGGCCTACGAGGACGTGGTCGCGCGTTTCCTGGGCGAAGACCGCCCGCTGCGCTTCACGACCTACGAAAAGCCGGGTCTGTTGCAACGCATCTTTGGGACCAAGTGACATGGCATTGCTCTCATTCCTGTTCCCCGAAAAGAAGAAGAGCGCGAACGCGGCCAAGGAACGGCTGCAAATCATCATCGCCCGTGAGCGGACCAACCGTACCGGCCCGGATTTCCTGCCGGCCCTGCACCGCGAGCTGATCGAGGTGATCTCGAAGTACACCAAGGTCAACGCCGACGACATCAAGATCTCGCTCGACCGCCAGGGCAACCTGGAAGTGCTCGACGTCAACGTGGTGCTGCCGGACGCCTGAGCGGCCAGCGCAGCCCGTCCGCACGCGCGGCGGGCTGCTTCCCCTCCTTCTCCCGCACGCCTGGCGTGCCGCCTTTCCTCCCTTTCCGGAACCGGACGCGTGTTCCCGCCGTCCAAGCACAACCAGACCGACGCCTGTTCGACGCTGGCCAGCTGTCGCGCCGGTCTCACGCCAATGCGTGTTTTTGCTACCAAAAAACGGCCAGACAGCGTGCTCGCTGCATCAAGATGTTGCGTTTCCGCCGCATGTTGTGGTTTTTTCGCGCCAACACGTAAAACTGTCGAAATTGAGGGTTTACCGAGTGAGGAAGGAGTGAAACATTGTCCCCGTTCTTGCCCGGCTATTCCTTTCGATAAAAAATCGGAAGTTTACGAGTAGCATTATTTTGTCAAAGTCTGCTATAGTCAGTTTAACGTTGTAGGATTGATCCTACAGGTTATTTTTGACAATAGCGTGCCGCCATGAGAATAGCTGTCCTTGATAATGAACGTAGTCAGGCAGACCTGATTTGCCAGGTGCTCAGCTCCGCCGGACATAGCTGCCAATCCTTCGAGGGCGGCAAGGAGCTGTTGACCCAGATGCGCAAGGACAGCGCCGATCTCCTGATCATGGACTGGCCGGCAGGCGACGGCGACGCCGCCGACATCCTGCGCCGCGCCAAGGAAAAGATGGGGCCCGACGCGCCCGTCATGTTCCTGGTCGGCAGCGGCGCCGAGGACGACATCGTGGCCGGCATGGAAGCCGGCGCCGACGACTACCTGGTCAAGCCCCTGCGCCGCGGCGAGCTGGTGGCGCGCGTCTCGGCCCTGCTGCGCCGCGCCTATCCGGCGCAGACCGGCACCGAGCAGCTGCAGTTCGGTCCCTACGTGTTCGAAACGCGTCCGGGCCGCCTGCTGAAGGATGGCAACGTCATCGACGTCACCCAGAAAGAGTTTTACCTGGCCCTGCTGTTCTTCCGGAATATCGGCCGTCCCCTGTCGCGTGCCTACATCCACGAGTCGGTCTGGGTACGCGATACCGCCGTGCCCTCGCGCACCATGGACACCCACGTTTCGCGCGTGCGCAACAAGCTGAGCCTGCGTCCGGAGAACGGTTTCCGTCTGGTGCCGGTGTATAGCTACGGTTATCGCTTGGAAAAGCTCGGCGCTTGAGGTAGGGCGATTTTTTCAGGCGCTCGTAGGGTGGGCACACTGTGCCCACGCGCACGCCGGCACAACGTCATCGCGGGACGATGACACGACAGCAAATCATGGCAATTGTGTCCTGATGATCATCCACACACGCTTGCTAGGAGCGTCAAGCGCGATGCAAATATTGCCAACACTGCTCACCGTTCCGCGTGGGCACAGAGTGCCCACCCTACCTTGAAGCATCGTTAACGATCTGCCGGTCCCCTGAAACCCTGCGCGCATGAGGGTATAATTCCCCCATACGATTCCCACCGTCTTTTCCCAGAATGCAACTGCTCGCCGTTGGCCTGAACCATACGACTGCACCGGTCGCGCTGCGCGAACAGCTCGCGCTCGGTCCGGAGCAGCTCGGCCGCGCGGTGCAGTCGGCGCGCGAATGGTTCGGCCGCTTCGGCCAGGCCGGGCGCCGCGCCAGCGACGAAGCCGCAATCCTCTCCACCTGCAACCGCACCGAGCTGTACGCCGCCAGCGGCGTGCCCGACCCGCTCGACGCCTCGGCCCAGTTCCTGGCGCACTACCACGCGCTGAACTACGCCGAGCTGCGTCCGCACCTGTACATGCTGCCCCAGGACGACGCCGTGCGCCACGCCTTCCGCGTCGCCTCCGGGCTCGACTCGATGGTGCTGGGCGAACCGCAGATCCTCGGCCAGATGAAGGACGCCGTGCGCACCGCCGAGGAAGCCGGCGGTCTCGGCACCTACCTGCACCAGCTGTTCCAGCGCAGCTTCGCGGTGGCGAAGGAAGTACGCACTACCACGGAAATCGGCGCCCACAGTGTCTCCATGGCCGCCGCCGCGGTGCGTCTGTCGCAGCGCATTTTCGACCGCATCGCCGACCAGCACGTGCTGTTCATCGGCGCCGGCGAGATGATCGAACTGTGCGCGGCCCACTTCGCGGCGCAGAACCCGAAGTCGATCACGATCGCGAACCGCACCATGGAGCGCGGCGAATCGCTCGCCACGCGCCTGAACGGCCGCGCGATCCGCCTGGCCGATTTGCCTGAGCAGCTGTCGCGGTTCGACATCGTGGTTTCCTGCACCGCGTCCACCCTGCCGCTGATCGGCCTCGGCCTGGTCGAGCGCGCCATCAAGGCGCGCCGCCACCGTCCGATCTTCATGGCGGATCTGGCCGTGCCGCGCGATATCGAACCGGAAGTCGCGCGCCTGGACGACGTGTACCTGTACACCGTCGACGACCTGGCGCAGGTCGTGCAGACCGGGATGGAAAGCCGGCAAGCCGCCGTGGCCCAGGCCGAAGCCATCATCGAGAACCGCGTCCAGTCCTTCATGCACTGGATCGGCGACCGCGCCATGGTGCCCGTCATCCAGGACCTGCACGAAGCCAGCGAGGCCCTGCGCCTGGCCGAACTCGAACGCGCGCGGCGCCTGCTTGCCAAGGGCGAGGATGTCGACGCCGTGCTGGAAGCGCTGTCGAAAGGCCTGACCGCGAAATTCCTGCATGGCCCGCAGCAGGCCCTGCACCGCGCCGAGGGCGACGAACGCGCGCGCCTGGCCAATCTCCTGCCCCAGCTGTTCCGCGGCCGCCGTTAGCGGCGCGTCCCCGCTGCGCGCCCCTCCATGGGCGCTTCCGGGCGCTTGTTCGCGCCACCTGTCACCTCTTTTACGCATAAGCCCATGAAACCATCGATGCTGGCCAAGCTCGACCAACTGGCGAACCGCCTGGTCGAACTCGACGAACTCCTGATGCATGAAGGCGCCACCGCCAACATGGACACCTACCGCAAGATGACGCGCGAGCACGCCGAGCTCTCGCCGCTGGTCGCCCTGTACAAGCAGTACCAGGAAGCGAACGGCGACATCGCCGCGGCGCAGGAGATGCTGGCCGACCCGGAAATGAAGGAATTCGCCCAGGATGAAATCGAATCGGCCAAGGCGCGCCTGGCCGGCCTCGATCTCGAATTGCAGAAGATGCTGCTGCCGAAGGACGAGAACGACGAGCGCAACATCTTCCTCGAGATCCGCGCCGGCACCGGCGGCGACGAGTCGGCCCTGTTCGCCGGAGATTTGCTGCGCATGTACACCCGCTTCGCCGAGCGCAACCGCTGGCAGGTCGAGATGGTGTCGGAATCGCCCTCGGACCTGGGCGGCTATCGCGAGGTGATCGTGCGCGTGGTCGGGAATGGCGCCTATTCGAAACTGAAATTCGAGTCGGGCGGCCACCGCGTGCAGCGCGTGCCGGCCACCGAGACGCAGGGCCGCATCCACACCTCGGCCTGCACTGTCGCCGTGATGCCGGAGGCGGACGAGGTCGAGGACGTGAACATCAGCCCGGCCGACCTGCGCATCGACACGTATCGCGCCTCGGGCGCCGGCGGCCAGCACATCAACAAGACCGATTCGGCGGTGCGCATCACCCACCTGCCGACCGGGATCGTGGTCGAGTGCCAGGACGACCGCAGCCAGCACAAGAACAAGGCGCAGGCGATGAAGGTGCTGGCCGCGCGCATCAAGGACGTGCAACTGCGCGAACAGCAATCGAAGGAAGCGGCCACCCGCAAGAGCCTGATCGGCTCGGGCGACCGCAGCGAGCGCATTCGCACCTACAACTTCCCGCAGGGGCGCCTGACCGACCACCGCATCAACCTGACGCTGTATAAACTGGACTTCATCATGGATGGCGACCTGACGGAGCTGACCAATGCGCTGGCCGCCGAGCATCAGGCCGAGCTGCTCGCGGCACTGGGGGATTAAGAGCAGGCTAAGTCTGCATTAAGTTGCCAATGTGAAAATACGGGTGCGCGGTCCTGGCCTTCGTGCGAGAATCGCCCGTGTTTTTCCTGACTAACGAGAGCCCAACCGCATGCCCGCTTCCCGTACCGTTCTCCTGATCGTTGCCGCGATCAGCTTCGCGCTGATCGGGGTCGCCCTGTACCTGCAGCACGCCCACGACATGCTGCCCTGCCCGCTGTGCGTGATCCAGCGCTACCTGTTCCTGGCGGTCGGCATCGCGAGCCTGGCCGGCGCCTTCGCCGGCAAGATCAAGGCGGGCGCCGGCGTGGCCCTGCTGGCGGCGCTCGGCGGCCTGGGCGTGGTCGGCAAGCATTTATATGTGCTGGCGAATCCTGGCTTCTCCTGCGGGATCGACCCGATGGAGACCATGCTCAACAAAATTCCCACGGCGACCCTGATGCCCTGGCTGTTCCAGGCCGACGGCCTGTGCGAGAACGCCACCGACGGCCTGTTCGGCCTGTCGATCCCGCAGTGGTCGGCGGTGTGGTTCGTGCTGCTGACGCTGACCCTGGTCTGGGTGCTGGCGCGCCGCGCGCGATGACTATCTCCGCCGGCGCCAGCATCGGGTCGCTGCAGGCCAGCCTGCCGCTCGATCCGCTGGAAAACCGCATCCTGCTGTGCCACGCGCTGGGCATCTCGCGCGTGGGCCTGATCACGCAGTCCGAACGCGAGCTGAGCGCCGACGAGGCAGAGCGCCTGGCGGGCCTGGTGCAGCGCCGGCTCGATGGCGAGCCGATCGCCTACATCGTCGGCCAGCGCGAATTCTTCGGCCTGCCCTTCCAGGTCGGCCCGGCGGTGCTCATTCCCCGTCCCGACACCGAACTGATCGTCGAACTGGCGCTCGAACGCCTGGCGCCGCGCGCGCGCCTGCTCGACATGGGCACCGGCAGCGGCGCGATCGCCGTGGCGGTGGCCCATACGCGGCCCGACGCCCAGGTCACCGCGCTCGACGTCAGCGAGGACGCGCTCGCGGTGGCGCGCGCGAACGCCGGCGCCAACGGCGCCAGGGTGCGCTTCCTGCGCAGCGACTGGTTCGCCGCGCTGGGAGACGAGGAAGTATTCGACGTCGTCGCATCGAACCCGCCCTACATCGCCTCGGGCGACGAACACCTGGCGCAGGGCGACCTGCGCTTCGAACCGGTCGACGCGCTGACCGATCACGCCGATGGCCTGTCGGACCTGCGCACCATCATCGCGAGCGCGGCCCGGCACCTGGCCCCGGGCGGCTGGCTGCTGCTCGAGCATGGCTACGACCAGGCGGCGGCGGTGCGCGCTCTGCTGGCCGAAGCCGGGTACCTGGAAGCGCAGAGCTGGCGCGACCTGGCGGGGATCGAGCGGGTCAGCGGCGGGCGGCGCGGATAACGGGTTCGGTCGCGATCTCTTGAGCGCGGGCTCGAATCCAGCCGCCGGCTTCCGACACGTCGTACCGCGTGGACTCGGGAGTCCACCCTACAACGGCGAGGGTTTCGTAGGGTGGACACCTGTGTCCACGCGGTACAACGCATGCAAACCGCAATGTTCCGCGAAGCCATGGTGCGCCGCCCTTCTTCCACGCATTGCTACAATGCTCACACCGCCACCACCCTGACCCCATGCGCCGCCTGTTCTCCCTCCTCGTCCTGCTCACCGCGCTCTTCCACGGCGTGGCGCGCGGCGCGTCCGAGGAAGCCAAAGCGCTGTTCGAGCGCGACTGGGAGTGGCAGCTGCAGACCTATCCCGAATACGCCACCACGGTCGGCGACAGTCGCTTCAATGCGCGCCTGACCGACACCAGCCTGGCCGCCAGCCGGGTCAACATCGAATACGTCCGCCAGGCGCTCGAAGACGCCCGCGCCCTCGACCGCGCCAGCCTGAGCCCGGAGGAACGCCTCTCGCTCGACCTGTTCGTCTTCGACAAGGAGCGCCAGCTCGCCCGCTACGCCTTCCACCCCTTCGATCCACAGCCGATCAGCGCCTGGGACGGCCTGCACGTGCGCCTGCCGCGCCTGGTCGCGCAGATGCCTTTCGCGACCGAGGAAGACTACCGCAACTACATCGCGCGCCTGACTGCGCTGCCTGCCCACGTCGACGGCCTGATCGCCCAGATGCGCGAAGGCATGCGCACCGGCTGGACCGCGCCGAAAGCCAGCGTGCGCGCGCTGCCGGACCTGCTGCGCGCCATGCGCGAACGCCTGGCCGACGGGCCGCTGTCGGCGCCCTTGCGGCGCATTCCCGCCACCATCGATGCCGCGCTGCGCGAGGAACTTCTCAACGCCGGGAATACCGCCCTGGAGTCCAGCGCTGCCCCCGCCCTGCGCAGGCTGGAAGACTTCATCCGCCTCGAGTACCTGCCGGCCGCGCGCGAGTCCCTGGCCGCCAGCAGCCTGCCGGGCGGGCCCGGCTACTACGCCTTCCTGGTCCGGAACGCCACCGGTACCGACCTGACGCCGGCCGAGGTGCACGCGATCGGCCTGAAGGAAGTGGCGCGCATCCGCAGCGCGATGGAAGCTGCGGTCAAGCGCACCGGTTTTCGCGGCACGCTGGCGCAGTTCCTGGTCTTCGCGCGCAGCGACAAGCGTTTGTTTGCCACCAGCGCGGACAGCCTGCTGGCGCGCTACCGGCGCACCATCGCGCGCGCCGAAGCGCGCCTGCCCGCGCTGTTCGGCACCATTCCGGAGGAAAGCATCGGCGTCAAGCCGCTGGGCCAGCAGGGCGCGGCCGGCCAGGTCGCCGCCTATTACGAAGCCGGCACCCCAAGCCGCAGCGCGGCGCTGGTGGTCAACACGGCACGCCTGGACACCCAGCCGCTGTGGGAAGTCGAGACGCTGACCCTGCACGAAGCCCTGCCCGGGCACCACCTGCAGGTGGCGCGCGCCCACGAACTGGCGGACCTGCCCGCCTTTCGCCGCCACCGCTGGGACGAGGCCTTCGGCGAAGGCTGGGCCACCTATGCCGAAAGCCTGGGACCGGAACTGGGCTTCTTCAAGGATCCGTTCTCCAGCTTCGGCTACCTGAACGACGAGATGTTCCGCGCCGCCCGCCTGGTGGTCGACACCGGCATCCACGCCCAGGGCTGGTCGCGCCGCCAGGCGATCGACTACCTGAATGCGCAGACCGCCAATGCCAGCGCCGACAACGAGGTCGAGGTCGACCGCTACATTGCCCAGCCGGCCCAGGCATTGAGCTACAAGATCGGCCAGTTGCGCATCCGCGCCCTGCGCGAGAAGGCGCAAACCGCGCTCGGGCCGCGCATGGACCTGCGCCGCTTCCATGACGCCCTGCTGGGCAAGGGTTCGCTGCCGCTGCCGCTGCTCGAGCGCGAAATGGGCCGCTGGCTGGCCGCCCAGCTGGCGCCGGCGGCTCCTGGACCGGGTCCCTTCCCGCTGACCCCACCCACGCCTGCCGGGCCAGGTCCCATCCTCCTGCCTGCCCCGCCAGCCCAGCCGCCCGCGTCCGCCACACCGGCGCCGGCGCAGCCAGCGCCCGAATTGGACACCAAGCCGGACACGAAGCCAGCCACTGAGCCAGCCGCCAAGCCGGCCGCCGAACCAGGCGCCGCGCCCGGCACGCCTCCAGCTGCCGCACCCGCCAAAAAACCCGCTTCGACACCTGCTGCCGCGCCGCCCGCCAGGCCGGCCGCAGGCGCCGGTGCGGCGCCGGAAAGCACCACAGGCTAAGAGCCCGTCCCGGTAGCCAGGGCCGTTTGCCCCGCAGGCCAATGTCGCCGGCCGGAAATGGACCGGCCGCCGACGCGCAGTCCGTTTTTCGGTTACTCTCTGCACCAATCGAATAGGCAGTATAAGAAAGGAAACACTGTGTCGAACCAACTGACCCGCCGCCTGGCCCTGCTGGACGACGACGCGCACCGCGGCCTGCTCGGCCAGGGTCTGCGCGGCATCGAACGCGAGACCCTGCGCATCGACAGCCAAGGCCAGCTCGCGCGCACGCCCCACCCGGTCCAGCTCGGCTCGGCGCTCACCCACCCGCAGATCACCACCGACTACGCCGAAGCGCTGCTCGAGTTCATCACGCCGGCCGAGCACGACATCGGCCTGACCCTGCACCGCCTCGACGCGATCCACCGCTTCGCCTACTCGAAGCTGGGCGACGAGATGCTGTGGAGCGAATCGATGCCGGGCGAACTGCCGCCGGAAGAAGAGATCGAGATCGCCTGGTACGGCAAGTCGCACATCGGCATGCTCAAGCACGTCTACCGCCGCGGCCTGGCGCTGCGCTACGGCAAAGCCATGCAGTGCATCGCCGGCATCCACTACAACTACTCGCTGCCGGAACAACTGTGGCAGCTGATCCTGGCCAACGAGGGCGTGCAGGAAGAGCGCCGCAACGCCCTGCGCGACTTCCAGTCCGAAAGCTACATCGCCACCATCCGCAACTTCCGCCGCTACAGCTGGCTCCTGATGTACCTGTTCGGCGCCTCGCCGGCGTTGACCAAGAGCTTCCTGCGCGGCCGCGCGCACGGGCTCGAAGAGCTGTCGCCCGACACGCTCTACCTGCCTTGGGCCACCAGCCTGCGCATGAGCGACCTGGGCTACCAGAACGATGCCCAGTCCGGCCTGCGTCCACACGAGAACAGCCTGGAAAGCTATGTGACGAGCCTGATGGACGCCGTCAACCGTCCGTATGCCCCGTACGAGGCGATCGGCACCAAGAAGGACGGCGAGTGGATCCAGCTCTCGACCAATGTGCTGCAGATCGAGAACGAGTACTACTCGACGATCCGCCCGAAACGCGTGATCCGTACCGGCGAGCGTCCGGTGCAAGCGCTGTGCAACCGCGGCGTCCAGTACATCGAGGTGCGCTGCCTCGACGTCGACCCGTTCGAGCCGGTCGGCGTCGGCATCGAGACCGGCCGCTTCCTGGACGCCTTCCTGCTGTTCTGCGCGCTCGACGAGAGCCCCCTGATCAGCGCCGCGGAAGGCGAGATCCATGCGCGCAACTTCGCCCGCACTGTGAAAGAAGGCCGCAAGCCGGGCCTGACCCTGACGCGCGACGGCGCGGAAGTGACGCTGCAGGCCTGGGCCGACGAACTCATCGAGCGCATCCGCCCGGTGGCGCAGCTGCTCGATGCGGAGCACAACGAACCGGGCGTGCACCAAGCCTCGCTGGCGCTGCAGAAGGCGAAGATCGCCGACCCGGACAAGACGCCGTCGGCGCGCGTGCTCGAGGAAGTGCGTGCGCTCGGTTCGGCCGCCGCCTTCGGTTTGCGCCAGAGCCAGCTGCACGCGGCTTACTTCCGCGAAAGCCCGCTGATGCCGGCCGAGGAAGCCGCGTTCGCCGAGCAGGCCGCCGCTTCGCTGGCCGAGCAGGCGATCATCGAACAGTCGGACACGGGCAGCTTCGACGATTTCGTCGCCGCCTATAACAGCAGTACACTGTGCGGTAATCACTAGGAACCTCAGGGGATGCCTTGCTCACTTTTTACAACGAACACCACGGCCAGCACCGCGCGCGGCGCGCAAGCCGGCGCGGCGACGTGGTGCCCTGTCGTGAAGAGCCCGAGCGCATCGACCTGGTGCTGGCCGAACTGCAGCGGCGCGGACTAGGCGAGATCGTCACCCCGCACCGGGTGCCGCTGGTCTCGCTCGAACGCATCCACAGCCCGCGCTACCTGCACTTTCTGCGTAACGCCTGGAGCGAATGGCTGGCCCTCGATCCGGCGAATACGGACACCGACGCCCTGCCCGCGAGCTGGCCGATCCGCGGCATGCGCTCCGACCTCGAGCCGGACAGTTTTCACGGCCGGCTCGGCCTGTACTCGATGGACAGCGGCACGCCGCTCACCAGCGGCACCTGGAACGCCGCGAAAACCGGCGCCGACTGCGCCATCAACGCGGCCCATGCCCTGCGCCTGGGCGAGCGCGGCAGCTTTGCGCTGACCCGCCCGCCGGGACACCACGCCGGGGCCGATTTCTTCGGCGGCGGCTGCTTCCTGAATAACGCGGCGCTGGCGGCCCAGCACCTGCTCGACGATGGCTTGAAACGCGTGGCGATCCTCGATATCGACTACCAGCACGGCCACGGCACCCAGGGCATCTTCTATGGCCGCAGCGACGTGCTGTTCGTCTCGCTCCACGCCGACCCGCGCAGCGACTACCCCTTCTACCTCGGCCACGCCGACGAAACCGGCAGCGGCGAAGGACTCGGCTACAACATGAACCTGCCGCTGCCGCGCGCGGCGCACGCACAGCAGTGGATGGCGGCGCTGGAGACGGCCTGCATCAGGCTGGGCATGTTCGCGCCCGAGGCGCTGGTGGTCTCGCTGGGCGTCGGCGCCGCCTTCGATGCCGGCTTCGGCCTGCAGGGCGGGGATTTCCTGCGCATCGGCGAACGCATCGCCTGGCTCGGCCTGCCGACCGCCTTCGTGCTCGAAGGCGGGCTGGGGCCGGATATCGGCATCAACACGGTCAACGTGCTCGAAGGTTTCGAGACGGCGGCCTGATTCTTTTTCACCTGATTGGAACACACATGATCGAATGGCAGTGGTGCAGCTTCGCCGATTTGACCAACGCGCAGCTGTACGAAGTGCTGGCCCAGCGCCAGCAGGTTTTCGTCCTGGAGCAGACTTGCCTGTATCCGGACATCGACGGCTACGACCTCGACGCCCACCACCTGCTGGGCTGGCGCGACATCGGCGGACGGCGCGTGCTGGTCGCCTACCTGCGCTGCCTGGCGCCGGGCGCGAAGTACGACGAGATGAGCCTTGGGCGCATCCTCACGACGAATGACGTGCGCGGCTCGGGCGTGGGACGCGAGCTGGTGGCGCACGGCATCCAGTACGCCGAGCAGCTGCACCCGGGGCACCGCATCCGTATTGGCGCCCAACAGCGCCTGGAGAAGTTCTACCAGGGCTTCGGCTTCGAGACCGTCTCCGCCCCCTACGACGAAGACGGCATCATGCACATCGATATGCTGCGCTGAGGCGCAGCATCCTTCGGCTTCCGGAGCGCCTTATTTGAGCATGCCCGACTTGGTCGGGTCGGGCATCCTCAGCGACACGATGAAGGAAATCGCGCACATCGCGCTGACGTACCAGTAGAAATTCGATTCCACCCCGGCCTGCTTGAACCACAGCGCCACATATTCGGCCGAGCCGCCGAAGATGGCGTTGGCCACCGCGTACGACAGGCCGACGCCGAGGGCGCGCACCTCCACCGGGAACATCTCGGCCTTGATCAGGCCACTGATCGAGGTGTACAGGCTGACGATGGCCAGCGCGCAAACGATCAACACGCCGGCCATGATCGGGCTGGCGACACCGCGCAGGGCCGTCATGATCGGCACCGTGGCGATCGCGGCCAGGCCGCCGAACCACATCATCGAGGTCTTGCGGCCGATGCGGTCGGACAGCGCGCCGAACACCGGCTGCAGGCACATGTAGACCACCAGCACCACGGTCATGATCGCGCTGGCGGTCTTGGTATCCATGCCGACCGTGTTGACCAGGTATTTCTGCATGTAGGTGGTGAAGGTGTAGAAGATCAGCGAGCCGCCGGCGGTGAAACCGAGCACGGTGATGAAGGCGCGGCGATGGTCCTTCAGCAGCGCGGCGACGCTGCCGGCTTCCTTGCGCTTGCGCTCGGCAGCATTCGTGGTCTCGGTCAGCGAGCGGCGCAGGTAGAGCGAGACCAGGGCCGCGCAGGCGCCCAGCACGAAGGGGATGCGCCAGCCCCAGGCCTTCAGTTCGGCCTCGGTCAGCAGCTGTTGCAGCACCACCAGCACCAGCAGCGCCAGCAACTGGCCGCCGATCAGGGTCACATACTGGAAGGACGCGAAGAAGCCGCGCCGGCCCCGTTGGGCCACTTCGCTCATGTAGGTGGCGCTGGTGCCGTACTCGCCGCCCACCGACAGGCCCTGGAACAGGCGCGCCAGCAGCAGCAGGGCCGGCGCCGCGGTGCCGATCTGGGCATAGGTCGGCAGCACCGCGATCATCAGCGAGCCGCCGCACATCATCAGCACCGAGATCAGCATCGAGTTCTTGCGGCCGTAGCGGTCGGCGATGCGGCCGAACATCCAGCCGCCGATCGGACGCATCAGGAAGCCGGCCGCGAAGATGCCGGCGGTGTTGAGCAGCTGGGTGGTCGGGTTCCCCGACGGGAAGAAGGCGGCGGAAAAGTACAGCGCGCAGAAGGAATAGATGTAGAAATCGAACCATTCGACCAGGTTGCCCGACGATGCGCCGACGATGGCGTAGATGCGTTGGCTGGGGGTCAGTTCTTCGATTTCATGCGGGGTGACGTGTTGCGACATGCTCTTGTGCTCCTTGGTTCGACGAACGCGTGCGCCGCTGGCGCCGCGATTACATCCTACACAAGGGAAAGGTGCGCACGGCACGTCGTAGGACGGGACGCCGTGCGGCGCCCGTGCCCGGCGGACCCCGGGGCTTACTCGACCTTCAGCAGCTCGACGTCGAACACCAGGCCGCTGTTCGGCGGAATCGGGCCGCGGCCTCTCGCGCCGTAAGCGAGGTTGGCCGGAATGTGCAGGGTGCGCTTGCCGCCGACCTTCATGCCGGGCAGGCCCTGGGTCCAGCCGGCAATCACCGAGTCGACACCCAGCGTGAACGTATAGGTGCCGGTCTCGAACTGGGCGCCCTTGTTGTCGGCGGCGGTGGTGCTGTACAGCCAGCCGGTGTAGTTGACGGTCAGCTTCCTGCCGTTGGCCGCCTCGGCGCCGGTGCCGACCACGTTGTCGATGGTCTTCAGGGCTGCCGGAATGCTGATGACTTCCGGCTCGTCAGCGCCGCCCCCTCCGCAGGCTGTCAGGCTCAGTACGGCCGCGCAGGCGGCAGCCATCAGCGGAAACGTGAATCGCATGCTCTTCTCCCAGATAGATGCATATGTATGTGAGGAAACATTGCACCTTACCCCGAGGGCTGAACGGAGTTTGTCCGCTTTTTGTAGCGTTTTTGTATAAGTACTTGGCCGGGCGAGTACTTAAATTTCGACTTGCGTGCCGAGCTCGATGACGCGGTTCGGCGGGATCTGGTAATAGTCGGCGGCAGCGCGCGCGTTGCGCGACATGGTCGCGAACACGTGCTCGCGCCAGGGCGCCATGCCGCGGCCCGGGGTCGAGATCACGGTCTGGCGCGCGATGAAGAACGAGGTCTCCATCATCTCGAAAGGCAGGCCGAGCGTGGCGCAGTAGCCCATCACGGCCGGGATGTCCGGTTCGTCCTTGAAGCCGTAGTGGATGTTCAATTGGAAGCAGTTGTGGCCAAGCTCGACCACCTGCACCTGCTCGGGCAGGGACACCCAGGGCTCTTCGCGGATGTGCACGGTCAGGAACACCACGCGCTCGTGCAGCACCTTGTTGTGCGACAGGTTGTGCAGCAGCGCATGCGGCACGCCGTCGCTCTCTCCGCGCAGGAAAATCGCGGTGCCGGGCACCCGCGCCGGCGGCGCCACGAACAGGGACGCGAGGAAGGCGTCGAGCGGGATGGCGTGCTTTTCCAGGTTCTCGAACACCAGTTCGCGGCCGCGCTTCCAGGTCAGCATCGCGGTCAGCAGCACCGCGCCCAGCAACAGCGGGAACCAGCCTCCGTGCAGCAGCTTCAGGGTGCTGGCCGAGAACAGCGCAATGTCCATCAGCATGAAGAAGCCGGTGGCGCCCAGGCATACCGCCAGCGGCAGGTGCCAGCGGTAGCGGGTGACGAAGAAGGTCAGCAGCGTAGTGGCGAGCATGGTCGCGGTGACGGCGATACCGTAGGCGCCGGCCAGGCGGTCCGAGGAGCCGAAGCCGATCACGGCGATCAGGACCACGACCAGCTGCAACCAGTTCACCGCCGGGATGTAGATCTGGCCGATCTCGCTTTCCGAGGTGTGCAGGATGCGCATGCGCGGCAGCAGGCCCAGCATGATCGCCTGCTTGGTCATCGAATAGGTGCCGGAAATCGTGGCTTGCGAGGCGATCACCGCCGCCATGGTCGACAGGACCACCAGCGGATACACGCTCCAGGTGCCGAGCTGGTGGAAGAAGGGATTTTCCACCGCCGTCGGATCGGTAATGAGCAGGCCGCCCTGGCCCAGGTAGTTCAGGGCGAGGGCCGGAAACACGATCATGAACCAGGCCACGCGGATCGGCTTCTTGCCGAAGTGGCCCATGTCGGCGTAGAGCGCCTCGGCGCCGGTCAGCGCCAGCACCACCGCGCCCAGCGCGACGAAGGCGACGAACTGGTTTTCCATGATGAAGCGCGCCGCGTGCAGCGGGTTGAGCGCCTGCAGGATCACCGGCGCCTTGGCGATATTGATCACGCCCATGATCGCCAGCGCTGCGAACCAGACGATCATGACCGGCCCGAACCAGCGTCCGATGCCGGCCGTGCCGTGGCGCTGCAGGCTGTACAGGCCGACCAGCACGACCACCGCCATCGGCACCACGTAATGCGACAGCGCCGGCGTGGCCACTTCCAGGCCCTCGATCGCGCCGAGCACCGAAATGGCCGGCGTGATCACGCTGTCGCCGTAGAACATGGTGGCGCCGAACACGCCCACCACCATCAGCGGGTAGTGCCAGCGCGAGGTGCGCGTGACCGAATTCAGGGTGAGCGCCATCAGCGCCATGATGCCGCCCTCGCCGCGGTTGTCGGCGCGCAGCACCAGGGTGACGTACTTGAGCGAGACGATCAGCGTCAGCCCCCAGAAGATCAGGGACACGATGCCGAGCAGGTTGGGAGTATTGAGGGCGAGGCCGTGGGTGGGGTCGAAGATGGTCTTGAGCGTGTACAGCGGGCTGGTACCGATATCGCCGTAGACGATGCCAACGGCAGCCAGCGTCATGGCCGCCAGGCTGCTTTTGTTATTTTGCGACGTCAAGATTGCACCATATTGTTGTTCTGGTGCGGCGCACCATAAAATAACGACAAGAAAATTGCAAGCAGTATTCGGCGGCCCGGCGCACCATGGCAGAAAGTGTTGCAAGTTTGCCCGAAGAGGCCGCGGAAGGTCGCGCGTTAGCCCTGCGGGCTTGTCTTCCTGCGCCAAAACGGGGCGCCTCCGGCAAGAGCTCGCCACTTCGCCGATAATGCTGCACTGGCAACTCTCCTCATCCCATTTCCCATGCGTACCGGCATCATTTCCGCCGCCCTGGCCTTCCTGTGCTGGGGCTTGTTTCCTCTATATTTTCACGCCGTCAAGGAAGTACCTGCCATGCAGATCCTGGCGCACCGCATGCTGTGGTCGCTCGCCTTCCTGCTGATCGTGCTCGCCCTGCGCCGCCAGTGGCGCTGGCTGAACCAGGTGCGCCAGCCGCGCGTGTTCTGGAGTTTCGTCGCCTCGGCCCTGCTGCTCAGCGCGAACTGGCTGCTGTATATCTGGGCGGTCAACAACGGCCACGTGATCGAGGCCAGCCTCGGCTATTTCATCAATCCGCTGGTCAACATCATGTTCGGTTACCTGCTGCTGAAGGAACGCCTGCGCCGCGTGCAGTGGATCGCGATCGGGATCGCCGCCCTGGGCGTGGCCTGGCTGACCTGGCAGTCCGGTTCGGTGCCCTGGATCGCCCTGTGCCTGGCCGCCTCTTTCGGCGCCTACGGCCTGCTGCGCAAGACCGCCGCGCTCGGCGCCCTCGAGGGGCTGTCCTTCGAGACCATGGTCCTGTTCCCGATCGCGGCCGTCTATGTCGGCTGGCTCACGCTGCATGGCGAAAATGCCTTCGTGAATACCGCGTCAAGTGCCACGCGCTGGCTCCTGATCGCGGCGGGTCCGATCACGGCGATCCCGCTGCTGCTGTTCGCCAGCGGCGCGCGCCAGATTCCGCTGTCGATCCTCGGCCTGCTGCAGTACCTGGCGCCGACCATCCAGTTCCTGCTCGGCGTGCTGCTGTTCAAGGAAGCCTTCACTGCAGACCGCCTGGTCGGTTTCGCGCTGATCTGGGCGGCGCTGATCCTGTTTGCGGGCGAAGGGTTGATCCGGTCGCGGCAGACGCGCAACCAGGCCTGAACATTTCGCGATAAAGGGTGTCTTTGGCGCCCTTCTATCGTATCCTGTGCACCTTGATTTACATAACAGTTACTTAAGATGGCAAATTACGTCTATACCATGAACCGCGTGGGCAAAATCGTCCCGCCGAAACGCCAGATCCTGAAGGATATCTCGCTGTCGTTCTTCCCGGGCGCGAAGATCGGCGTGCTGGGCCTGAACGGCTCCGGTAAATCGACCCTGCTGAAGATCATGGCGGGCATCGACACCGACATCCAGGGCGAAGCGCGCCCGATGCCGGGACTGAACATCGGCTACCTGCCGCAGGAACCGCAGCTCGACCCGGAAAAGACGGTCCGCCAGGAAGTCGAATCGGGCCTGGGCGAAGCCTTCGAGGCGCAGGCCAAGCTGGAAGCCGTGTACGCCGCCTACGCGGAAGAAGACGCGGACTTCGACGCCCTCGCCAAAGAGCAGGAGCGCCTGGAATCGATCATCGCCGCGGCCGATGGCGGCAACCTGAACCTGCAGATGGAAATGGCCGCCGACGCGCTGCGCCTGCCGCCCTGGGACCAGAAGATCGGCGTGCTGTCGGGCGGCGAAAAGCGCCGCGTGGCGCTGTGCAAGCTGCTGCTGAGCAAGCCGGACATGCTGCTGCTGGACGAACCCACCAACCACCTGGACGCCGAATCGGTCGAGTGGCTGGAGCAGTTCCTGCTGCGCTTCCCGGGCACCGTGGTGGGCATCACCCACGACCGCTACTTCCTCGATAACGCCGCCGAGTGGATCCTGGAACTGGACCGCGGCCACGGCATCCCCTGGAAGGGCAACTACTCGTCTTGGCTGGAGCAGAAGGAAGCGCGCCTGAAGCAGGAAGAAGCGACCGAATCGGCACGCCAGAAGGCGCTGGCCAAGGAACTCGAGTGGGCGCGCCAGAATCCGAAGGCACGCCAGGCCAAGTCGAAGGCGCGCCTGGCCCGCTTCAACGAACTGTCCGAATACGAATACCAGAAGCGCAACGAGACCCAGGAGATCTTCATCCCCGTGGCCGAGCGCCTGGGCAACGACGTCATCGAGTTCAAGAACGTCAGCAAGGCCTTCGGCGACCGCCTCTTGATCGACAACCTGTCGTTCACGATTCCGCCGGGCGCGATCGTCGGCATCATCGGCCCGAACGGCGCCGGTAAGTCGACCCTGTTCAAGATGATCGCCGGCAAGGAACAGCCGGACAGCGGCGAAGTCATCATCGGCCAGACCGCAAAAATCTCGCTGGTCGACCAGAGCCGCGACGAGCTGTCGAACAACAAGACCGTGTTCGAGGACGTTACCGGCGGCGCCGACATGCTCAGCGTCGGCCGCTTCGAGATGCCGTCGCGCGCCTACCTCGGCCGCTTCAACTTCAAGGGTTCGGACCAGCAGAAGGTGGTCGGCAACCTGTCGGGCGGCGAACGCGGCCGCCTGCACCTGGCGAAAACCCTGCTGCAAGGCGGCAACGTCCTGCTGCTGGACGAACCGTCGAACGACCTCGACGTGGAAACCCTGCGCGCGCTGGAAGACGCCCTGCTGGAATTCGCCGGCAGCGTGATGGTCATTTCGCACGACCGCTGGTTCCTCGACCGTATCGCAACCCACATCCTGGCCTTCGAGGGCAACTCGCAGGTGACCTTCTTCAACGGTAACTATCAGGAATACGAAGCCGACAAGAAGAAGCGCCTGGGCGAGGAAGGCGCGAAGCCGAAGCGGATTCGCTACAAGCCGCTGACGACCTGATCGGCTGTCATGCTCCTGCGGGAGCTTGAGCAGAGACAAGAAACGCCTGGTACTGTGCTTGCAGTGCCGGGCGTTTTTTTATTCGCGGAAATGGATCGTGGTCGACGGCAGAGCGTGTGTAGAATCGCCGGTTGATGAGGCTGAGAGTTCCCGCCTCCCATTTGCGCCAATCGACATGGCCTCCATCCTCGATCGGCACACTTTGCCCATGACAGACTACCGCGACAACCGGGTCCCCGGTGGGACCTTCTTCTTCACGGTTCGGCTGCTCGACCGTGGCAGTTCCCTGTTGACGGACCATATCTCGGCCTTCGGCGACGCGATCCGCCAGGCGCGCGTGCGCCGGCCCTTCCATGTCGACGGCTGGGTCGTCCTGCCCGACCATGCCCACGCGATGTGGACGCTGCCGCCGGGCGACCACGACTGCTCGAGCCGCTGGCGCGCGGTGAAGATCGCCTTCTCGAAAGCCCTGCGCAAGTCGCTCGTGACGGGTGCGCCCGACGGCGCCGTCTGGGAGCGCCAGTACCAGCAATACCGCATCCAGGACGAACAGGAATATGCGACCCTGATCGACTACATGCACACCGATCCGGTACGCCACGGCTTGTGCCAGGGCGCCTGCGAGTGGCCCTGGTCCTCGCTGCACCGTTTCATCGCGTCCGGCTTCGGCGCGCCCGAGGCCCTGGTGCTGCCGCCCTGGCGGCGCCCGCACCTGGCGTCTGCGGCGCCGCTGCATCTGGGGGCGTACCCCTGATACCTCAGCCGTGGCCCACGGTGGCATAGGGTCGGTGGGCAAGGGACACCCCGCCTACGCTACCGGTCGCATCCACCGTGCAATACCAAAACAAAAGGCCCCGCAGGGCCCTTTGTCATTCGCGACGCGTCGATCAGAACTGGTACTTCGCGCCGATGGTGAAGACGTCCGGCTTCGGACCGAAGTCTTTTTTCTTGCCGTAGCGCTCGTACTCGGCGATCAGGGCGACTTGCTCGTTCACGTTGTACTGCATGCCGACCGCGCCGTAGACGCCGTTGTCGCTTTCGCTGCGGCTCAGGCCGGCGGTAGCCGAATCCATTTCAGCCTTGGTGTGGGTCACGCCCAGCTTGCCGTAGACCGAGGTCTTGTCGTTCAGCGAGGCGCGTGCCTTGCCGGCGATGTAGGCGCCATAGCCATCCGACTCGGTGGAGGCGGTGGTGCCGTTCAGGTTGTAGGTGCCGCCAGCCTTGCGGAAGTCGGTGTAGCCGGCCTCGATGCCGAAGTTGTCGGTCAGTTCGGCGCCGCCGAAGATTTTTCCCGAAAACTTGTAGCCGTCGTTATCGACCATGGTGGCGCCCGGGACGTTGTACTCGCGATCGGCACCGGAAGCACCAACGCCGACATAGGCACGCGGGGTGATGGTGGTCTGGGCCTGGGCGGCGGTCATGAGGGCGCTACCTGCGATCAGTGCAAAAATGAGCTTTTTCATTGCGGAATCCTTTTTCAACGTTTTTAGACTGGCTCGCCATTCCTTAGTGAATCGCGATGAGTCCAAGATAGCACTGGTCAAAAGGATAAGGCAGTGCCGATTCCGTAAGAACTGTAAGCAAACGTAACATAAATGACTTATGGTTCAGTTATTTTTTCCATCAAATTGACGTGTGAAGACGTCACATTAAGCGATGTACCTGAAGGTTAAATTAATGCGTTCTCCTAGGGCGCGCGTGGCTTTATTGATGCCATGAAGCCAGTGACTCTGCAGTGTTCCACTCATCAATAACAGGCTGCCATCGTTCAGCAGGAGCTTGACCGTACGTTTGTTGCGTTTATGCCGCAGTACGAAGCCGCGTGTCGCTCCGAAACTCAGGGAAGCGATCGCCGGTTCCGGCCCCAGTTCGGGTTCGTCGTCGCTGTGCATGCCCATGCTGTCCCGTTCATTGCGGTAATAGTTCAGCAGAACGCTATTGAAGCGCCGGCCGCAGGCTTGCTCCACCGCCGTGCGCAGCTCCGCCAGCAGCGGCGTCCACGGCAAGGGATCCAGGCGCAGGCCCGAATAGGTATAGCTGGCGTCGCCGTACCAGGCGGTCAGGCGCGGCTGCAGGTGGCGTTTGCCGAACATGACGATGCTGTCCTGGCGCCAGGGCGTTTCGGCGCGCAGGCGCGCGAACACTTCCTCGGTGGAATACGGCAGCGGCAGGCGCGCCATCAAGGCCAGCGCACCATCTTCGATGGGAATCGGCAGCAGCGTGCCGGGAGCGTCAAACAGGTCCATTCAGCAACTTTACCGCTTATCATGCGGTTTCCCCTACATCCACGACACGCGGACAATACGCATGAACAAACGCGAGTTCTTCGGCGCGGCGCTGGCAACGGCCGCCCTGCCCGCCACGGCGGCACCCAGGGCCCAGCCAGGCAAGGGCCCGGCGCTATTGACCATCACGGGAGCGATCACGCGGCCGAACCGCGGCGCGCTCGACCCCGCGCTTGACCAGATGATGGCCAAGCACAAGCTGGCGTTCAGCAGCGCCTGCGCGCTCGACTTTGCGGCGCTCACGCGCCTGCCGGCGCAGACCATCCGGCCGACGCTGGAATACGACGGCAAGCCGCACGCCCTGCGTGGGCCGCTGCTGCTGGACGTGCTGGCGCTGGCCGGCGCGCGCACCGCCCCGGACACGCGCCTGGCGCTGCGCGCGGTCGACGGCTACGCGGCGGTGATTCCCCTGAAGCAGGCGCGGGCCCAGCGTTTCATCGTCGCGACCCACCTGGACGGCCAGCCGATGGCGCTCGGCGGCCTGGGCCCCTTGTGGGCCGTCTACGATGCCGACCGGGTGCCGGACATGGCGGCGCTACCGCTGAACCAGCGCTTCGGCGCCTGCCCCTGGGCGCTCTACCACATCGAAATAAATGCCTGAAACTCAGGCGTAGGCTTCCGCCATCGTCATCACACGCGGGGTGACGCCGATGCCGACATGGCCGAACAGCGTGTCGATGGCCGCCAGGTTGGCGCTGCGCTCCTCGGCCTTCCAACCCTTGAACAGGTCGGTGCCGTCCTTCTCGAAGTGCAGGTCGAGCACGCGGCCGCCGTCGCGGTGCGTATAACTCTTCTGGTAAGAACCCTTGAAGCCCAGCTCGGCCAGCGCCGCCAGCACCGAGTGGGGCGGGTTGTCGGGGTCGGTCGCCAGATACACGGCAAAGGTCTTGCCGGGCGGCTTGGCGGCGATATCGACTTCGTAGATGCCCGGGGCCTTGGTCGCTGCTGTACTCTTCAAAAACAACATGCTGCCTCCTGCGTCGAACCGGCCCGGGCGCGACGCGCGCCAGGCGCCGGGATATGAGGGATTCCGCAGGAAAGCTTATTGCCGTTCGGGAACTTTGTCGACGTATTGATGCAGATAACTTGCTCTAATGCATCACCAATGCATCAATAAACCGATGCTGGCACCGGCCACCAGGGCGCCGCATGCAATCATGCCAATAATAAAGCCGAGTTCGCGTTTGGCTGGATCGCGGTAGTAACCCAGCGCATACAGCACCCGCGCCACACACCACAGCAGGCCGCCGGCGGCCGCCCAGGTGTCGCCCAGGTACCAGGCGCATAGCCACAGCGGCGCCAGCACCAGCGGCAACTGCTCGAGCGTGTTGGCCTGCACCCGCTGGCGGCTCTGGAAGGCTTCCGGCCCCTCCATCGACGGCGCCGGCACTTTATAGCGCACGCGCGCCATGCCGGCGACCACGCCGGTCCAGAAATACACTCCAAGGACAGCCAGCGTGGCCCAGGCGCTCAGGTACATCGGTACTCCTCAATCGTTCAATTGGTAAATGCAAATGCGCGCACGGGCGCAGGGGAAAAGTTCAGCGCTCGCCGCGCCGCTTGCGTTCGGCCAGCAAGGTCGTGGCCTCGACCAGGGCCTCGTACAGGCCTCCGGTCGGCGCATCCCAGCTTGACACCGCCGCCTGCTGGCGCGCGACGGTGGCAAGGTCGCCCCGCGCCACCGGGCCGCTGAGCGCGGCCGCCGGACCGAGCCGGAACACATTCGCCAGCGTCTCGCCGGCCAGGGGCCGCGCCAGTTCGCGCGCCACCTCCACCGGCACGCCGGCGGCAGTATAGGCGCGCAGCGCGGCGTCGAGCACCGTGACAAGGTAGTTCGAGGCGAACACCGAAGCGGCGTGGTAGAGCGTTTTCGCCGTGGCGTCGATTGTCACCAGCTGCGCGCCGATCGCTTCGAAGGCCGGCGCCAGCCGCGCCAGCGCGTGCGCGTCGCCTTCGACGCCGCACCAGGTGCCGGCAAAGGCAGCCGCCACCGCTGCCGGATCGGCGAAGCTGCGCACCGGGTGCACGCTCGCCACCTTTGCACCGGCCTGGGTGGCCGCCTGCAGTTCGCCGGAGGCCTTGGCGCCGCTGCAGTGAAAGACGATGGCGCCGTCCAGCAGGCCGGCAGCGGCCAGCGCCGCGCAGGCCGGCGCGATCTGGTCGTCGCTCACGGCGAGCATCCAGACAGCAGCCGGGCGCAGGCTTGCTGCCTGCGCCACCGCCCGGCCGGCGCCGATGAAGGCGACCGCCGCCTCGGCACTCCTGATCGAGCGCGTCAGCACGTCCTGCACGGCGAACACGCCGTGCGCCGCGAACAGCCGGCCCAGCGTGCGGCCGACGTGCCCCGCGCCGACGATGTTCAGCGTGGCCGTCATCAGAAGCCGGCGCCGGGCTGGCCCAGGTATTGCAGCTCGTCAGGGGTGGAAGCACGGCCCAGGATCGGGTTACGGTGCGGGAAACGGCCGAAGCGCGCGATCACGCCGCGGTGGCGATGCGCATAGTCGAGCATCTCGGCAAAGCCTTCGTGTTCGCTGGCCAGTTGCGTGAACAGGTCGACCGCGCACTGCTGCATGCGCGCGTCCTCGGCGTGCTCGAAGGGCATGTAGGCAAAGGCACGCTGCTGCGGATCGAGCGTGCGGTCGGCGCCGCTGTCGACCAGCTGCTGCGCCGCCGCCAGCGCCAGCGTGTCGCCGGCAAAGGCGCCGGGCGTGTCGCGGTGGGCGTTGCGGGTGAACTGGTCGAGCACGAGGATGCGCGCCAGCGTGCCTTCGGCGCCGTGGTCGATGTCCCATTCGCGCAGGCCGCCGGCGATCGCCTGCGAAATCGCCGCGCCGAAGCGCTCGCGGATCTGCGCGTCAAATGCCGGGTCCTTGCGGAACCATTCGGGCCGTGCCTTGCCGTAGCCGGCGTCATTGCGCGGCAGGAACCAGAAATCGAGTACGTCTTGCGCCTTCATATCGGTGTGTCCCATCAGGTTCTTTTTGATTGTTTGTTTTCAGTTGCGCGCGTGCGAGAGCTGGAAGCCCTCGACGCCTTCGAAGGCGGCCAGTTCGGCCGCCAGTTCGGTCAGCGTGGCGCGGTTGTGGCGCGACAGCGCCAGCGCCACGAAACGCCATTCCTGGCGCCCGTTGCTTGCCAGGATGGTCAGCGAGCTGCCGGCGATCTGGTAGCCGCGCTCGAGCGCCGCTTCGCGCAGCGCGTCTTCCTTCGGCAGGAAGTCTTCCTTGAAGCGCAGCATGACCGCCACCGCGCGCCGCGAAGGCAGCACCGCCTCCACCCGGTTCAGGTAGATCATGATCATGGCCGCGAAAAACGCCAGGCCCATCGCCGCCAGATAAAAGCCGACGCCGACCAGGATGCCGATCACCGACGAGCCCCAGATCGAGGCCGCCGTGGTCAATCCGCTGATATTGAAACCTTCGCGCATGATGACGCCGGCGCCGAGGAAGCCGATGCCGGTCACCACGCCCTGCATGACGCGGGTCGGATCGACCGGTCCGATGGCGCCGACACTGCCGCCGTACCACATCTCCGGATAGCCGCTGACGATGGTCAGCGCGGCCGAGGCCATGCACACCAGGCCATAGGTGCGCATGCCGGCGGCGCGGCCGTGGTATGAGCGCTCGTAGCCGACCAGCAGGCCCAGCAACAGCGCGCCCGCCAGGTGCAGCAGGATCACGCCGTTGGTGGCGATCTCGGAAGGCGACCAGTACGGGGCCAGCAGTTCCCACGTCGTCATGACAGTCTTTCGTAATACTGCGCGGAGCAGCTCAGGGCTTGTTCTTCCGGACCAGCTGCTTCTCGAAGGCGGCGTCATGCTTGCTGATGCGCTTGACCTCCTGCGGTCCGAGGCCGTTCACGAAGGCGACGAATTCATCCAGCTCGAGCGGGGCACACAGCGGCAGCGCGCCCGGCGACTCTGCTAGGTAAAACAGGCCGTCGCCGGTGCGCGCCATCGAGTAGGCGGTGTTGCCGGTGCGTTTCTTGAGGCGCTCGACGGCGGAGCTGGCGCGGGTGGAACGGGCGGAGGCCATCAGACGGCCCTCGTCCGCAATTCCAGCCACGCGCGCGCCGCGCCCTGCACATGCGGCAGCAGGCGCTCGCGCACGGTGGCGTGGTAGTCGTTCAGCCACTGCACTTCGTGCGGCTGCAGCAGCGCCATGTCCAGGCAACGCGTGTCGATCGGGCACAGGGTCAGCGTTTCGAAGCGCAGGAATTCGCCGAATTCTCCGCTGGCGGCGGGCACGTTGAGCACCAGGTTCTCGATGCGGATGCCCCAGCGGCCCGGTTTATAAATGCCCGGCTCGTTCGAAGTGATCATGCCCGGCTCCATCGCCGTGTGCGGGTCGGGCGAGGCCGAAGGCGAGATCACCTGCGGGCCCTCGTGCACGTTCATGAAGTAGCCGACGCCGTGGCCGGTACCATGGCCGTAGTCCACGCCGGCGGCCCAGATCGGGGCACGCGCGATCGCATCCAGCATCGGTCCGCGGGTGCCGCGCGGGAAGTGGGCCATCGACAGCGCCATCATCCCTTTCAGCACCAGGGTGAAGTCGCGCTTGTGGTCAGCCGTGATGTGCCCCACCGGGACCACGCGCGTGATGTCGGTGGTGCCGCCCAGGTACTGGCCGCCCGAGTCGATCAGCAGCAGGCCGTCGCCCTCGATGACCGCATGCGAAGCCTGGCTGGCGCGGTAGTGCATGATCGCGCCGTTGGCGTTGAAGCCGGCGATCGTGTTGAAGCTGGGGCTGACGAAACCGGGCCGGCGCGCACGCGCCGCGGTGATCTGCTCGTCGATGGTCAGCTCGGTGATCGGGGTACGGTTCGGGTCCGCCAGCGTCGCTTCCAGCCAGGCGAAGAATTCGCACAGCGCTGCGCCGTCCTGTTCCATCGTGGCGCGCACGTGCGCGGCTTCCGCCTCGCTCTTGCGCGACTTGGCGAAGGTCGTCGGATTGATCGCTTCCACCACGCGCACCGTGTCCGGCACGGCGCCGCGCATGCCGGCGGTGACGCGGCGCGGGTCGACCAGCAGGGTGCTGCCTGCCGGCAGGGCCGCCAGCGCTTCGGCGGCCTGGGCGTACGGGGCCAGGCGCACGCCGTCGGCAGCCAGGCGCGCGCGCAGTGCATCGGATGCCTTGCCCTCGGCCACGAACACGGTCGCGCCCTCGCGTTCGATGAGCGCATGGGCCACGAACACCGGATTGAAACTCACGTCCGAGCCGCGCAGGTTGAACAGGTAGCCGATGTCGTCCAGGGTCGAGATGAAATGGCGCTCGGCGCCCAGTTTCTCCATCTCGGCGCGGGTCGCGGCCAGTTTATCCGCGCGCGACAAGGTCGCATACGGCGCTTCGTGCTCGTACAGCGGGTCGAGCGGCAGTCCGGGACGATCAAGCCAGATCTCGTCGAGCAGGTCGATGTCGGTACGCAGGGTGACGCCGCGCGCTCCCAGCGCATCGCCCAGCAGGCGCGCCACGGCCAGGCCCAGCACGCGCGCGTCGACCGCGACCGTCTGGCCCGGCTGCATGTTGGCCGCCAGCCAGTCGATGTGCAGCAGGCTGGCGCCCGACGGAATCTTCATCAGCGCGATCCCGCTGCCGGCCAGTTCGGTTTCGGCCTGGGTCCAGTAGCGGCCATCGGTCCAGACGCCGGCGAAGCTGGCGGTGGCGATGAAGGTGCCGACCGAGCCGGTGAAGCCCGACATCCATTCGCGGCCCTGCCAGCGGCGCGGCAGGTATTCGGACAGGTGCGGATCGCTCGACGGCACGATGAAGGCGTCGATACCGTGGCGCGCCATGGCGGCGCGCAGCTGTTCCAGGCGGGCGGCGCGCTGGAGCGTGAAGTCATTGATGGACATGGCGTGCTTGGATGTTAGACAAGCCACGTATGATACGCCGCAAACCGAGACAATGGCGCAGACGAATCTTGCGTTAAAACATCAAAAGTCGTCCGCCCTGTCCCGGGCGCGGTAAACTCGGAGGAACGAACAACGAACAAGCCGTGCAAGGACACGGCGCGAGGGAGACGACAACATGGATTTCGAGGCCGCCAAGGCATTGTGCCGCAGCTTCCCCGGCTGTACTGAAGACATCAAATGGGGCGCCGACCTCGTGTTTTCGGTGGGAGAAAAAATGTTCGCGGTGACCGGCAACGCGGTGCCCGCGCAGGCCATGAGTTTCAAGGTCGACGACGAGCGCTTCCTGGAATTGACGGACCGCCCCGGCATCATCCCGGCGCCCTACCTCGCGCGCGCCAGATGGGTGCAGGTCGACGCCAGCGCCGACCTCTCCGACGAGGAAGCCGCGCAATTGCTGCGCCGCTCCTGGGAGCTGGTGTTCGCGAAACTCACGAAAAAGCTGCAGCGCGAGATTGCAGGCGAAACCGTTTCCAACTGAAACCGCATCGCCCCTGCCTTTATCGCATAATCATCAAGAAATTTTTTTGACCGGAACGACCATGCAAGACTATCACCACGCCCGTGCCCGCGCCCTGCTTGCCAATGCGCGCCAGATCGTCAGTCCCGAAGAAGTGCAAGCCGCCGTGCGGCAAGTGGCCGATGTGCTCAACGAGCGCTTCGGCAATCCGGACCACCCCAGCTTCCCGCTGGTGCTGGGCGTGATGGGCGGCGCCGTCGTCTTCACCGGCACCCTGCTGCCGCAGCTGCGCTTCCCGCTCGAATTCGACTACATCCACGTGAGCCGCTACGGCGACGACGACCGCGGCGGCGAGGTGCAGTGGAAAGTCATTCCACGCAAGGATGTAGCCGGCAAGACCATCGTCGTGGTCGACGACATCCTCGACGAGGGCGAAACCCTGGCCCACGTGAAGCAGCGCCTGCTCGACATGGGCGCGGCCGAAGTCATCGTCGTCGTGTTCGCCGACAAGAATATCGGCCGCGCCAAGCCGATCCAGGCCGACATCACGGGTCTGACCCTGCCGAACGAATTCGTGGTCGGCTTCGGCATGGACGTCTATGGCTACTGGCGCAACCTGCCGGGCCTGTGGTCGATCCGTCCGCAAGACCTGAGCGTGGAACCGGCCCCGCCCTACCCGGTGCCGGACGCCAAGCCCGACGCGTGACGTAGGGTGGGCGCCCGTGCCCACGCGTGACGCCCGCTATTCGCCTGCGTTTCTCAGCCAGCAATCCCCAGGCGCGCGCGCGCCGCCCCGTACTCGGCCTTGAGGCGCTCGACCATCTCGGCGACGCTCGGCACGTCGTCCATCAGGCCCACGCCCTGGCCGGCGCCCCAGATGTCGCGCCATGCCTTGGCTTTCGAGCTGCCGTCGCCGAAGCTCATCTTGCTCTTGTCCGATTCCGGCAGCGCGTCCGGATCGAGGCCGGCGTTGACGATCGATTTCTTCAGGTAGTTGCCGTGCACGCCGGTGAACAGGTTGGTGTACACGATATCGGCCGCGCTCGACTCGACGATGGCATTGCGATAGTCCTCGCTGACGTTCGATTCCTTGGTCGCCAGCCAGCGCGAGCCGATGTAGGCGAAGTCGGCGCCCATGGCCTGGGCGGCAAGAATGGCGTCGCCGGTGGCGATCGAACCGGACAGCGCGATCGGGCCCTTGAAGAATTTGCGGACCTCGCCGACCAGCGCGAATGGCGACAGGGCGCCGGCGTGGCCGCCCGCGCCGGCCGCCACCAGGATCAGGCCGTCGACGCCCGCTTCCAGCGCCTTTTGCGCGTGGCGGATCGAGACTACGTCGTGCAGCACGATGCCGCCATAGCCGTGCACGGCGTCCAGCATCTCTTTCGGCGGCGCACGCAGCGAGGAGATGATGATCGGCACCTGGTGCTTGACGCAGACCGCAACGTCCTGCTCGAGGCGCACATTGGAGGCGTGGACGATCTGGTTGACCGCGATCGGACCGACGATGGCGTCCGGGTTGGCTTCCTTGTACTCGGCCAGCTCGCGCTGCAGGTCGGTCAGCCAGGTGTCGAGCAGCTCGGCCGGGCGCGCGTTGAGCGCCGGGAAGGAACCGACGATGCCGGCCTTGCACTGGGCGGCGACGAGGGCCGGACCGCTGGCGATGAACATCGGCGAAGCGATGACGGGAAGGGACAGGTTTTGCAGTACGGTGGGCAGCGTCATGGGCGGCTCTCGGCTAGGTTGATTGGACAAGCTGGTCGATTATAGTGTTAAAAAAGCACGGTCGTGCTAGATTTTGCGCTCTAATTCAGGCGTCGACCAGGAATGTGCCGTCGATACGGGCGGCCCTGGCGCGGACCAGGGAGTGGGTGGCCCAGGTGGCGAGCTCGTGCCAGGCGTCGTTCGTTGGTGTATCGGTATGCAGATGTGCATTGAACGCGTGGACGGGAGACCCGTCCACCCTACGCTGCAATGCATGCGAACCGGTCCAGGTATCGCCGTCGATATGCGGGCGTAGACCCGTAGGGTGAGCGGGTTCCCCGCCCACGCGTCCAAGCAGCTCCAGCGCAGCCGCGACAACGGGTATCGACGCCAGCAAGCCCGGTAACTCCGCTAATGCAATCCGCTGCCGCTCCAATAGTAAAAACTTCACCAGCACCTTGACCGCGTTCTCCGCATTGCGCCGCGGATCGGCCGACAAATAGTCGAGCCGCGAATAGGCCCGCGCAAGCGCCTCGGGCACATCGGTGAACATGCGCCCGTGTCCCGGCACGACGAGCCGCGCATCGAGCGTCCCGATCAGGTCCAGGGTCGCGCGCGCCTCGTCGAAGCCCGGTTCGCCCGCCAGCTCCGGGAAGATCACCCCGAAGCCGTTCTCCCACAAGGCGTCGCCCGAGATCAGGATGCCTTCGTCCGGGCAGAACAGCAGCAGTGCATGCGGGTCGTGTCCCGGCGCGCCCAGCACCTCCCAGCGCATGCCCCCCAGTTCCAGCGCATCGCCCGGCGCCAGCACGCCATCGGCGCCGAAACGCGGACATTGCTGGCCGGTGGCGCGGTAGCTGAGCAGGTCTTCATCCCAGGCCGCGACCCTGGCCGCTTCGGCTGCCGGAATCGCCGTCCGGCAGCCGTATTCGGCCTGCAGGGCCGCGTTGCCGCCGCAGTGGTCCGAATGCAGGTGGGTGTTCAAAAGGCGATCGAGCGGACGGCCGCCGAGGGCGTGGCGGACCAGCGCCAGCGTCTGTGGCGCATGCGTGACATAGCCGCTGTCGACCAGGGCGGTGTCGGGTCCGGTAAAAAGTATGTTGTTCGACGACAGCCAGCCGCGCTCGAAAACCTGCATGGTGGCGGGCAGGTGCACCGTCATGAGCCGAAATCCAGTTCCGATTCACGGCGGCGGATTTCCTTCCAGACAGCGCGTTTGTAGTCATCGCTCGCGCTGCCCCAAGCGACGATCTCGTCGATCGTGCGCATGCAGCCACGGCACAGGCCACTTGCCTTGTCCATCTCGCACACGTTGATGCAGGGAGACGGCACCGGCGTCTGCAGCTCGGGGTTCGCCAGGCTCATGCCGCACCTCCCGTGCGCTTGCGTGCAAGCCGCGCATTGAAACGTTCCGTATCGATCACGCAACGTTCGTGCGTGCCCTCACAGATGCGCTCGAGATCGTCCCAGGCCTCGACCTTGAAGCGCACGCGCTGGTCCTCCACCTCTGTCACTTCGCCGCGGATGGTAAGGGTCATGCCGGGCGGCGTCGGCGCCAGGTGCCGGAAGCTCACCATGGTGCCCAGGCTCTGCTCGTTCGGCCAGTCGAGGTAGGGCAGCATGCCGTTCAGGCAGGCAAGTTCCATCATGCCGACCATGTAGCCGGTGGCGAGGACATCGGGCATGTCGCGGCAAAAAGGCGTGTCGTGGTAGAGCTCGGGCACGGTGGCGCGCGGCGGCACGGTATAGCGCCATTCGAAGCGCAGGCCGGGTTGCAATTCTGGACTCATGAGCGAAGAGATTACCCGATTCAATCGAATTGTGCTTGACCCTCAGGCTCAGGGGCGTAGACTGGGCGCCTGTCTCACCATCCAGATGGATGGTAGAGGGATGGTAAATAGATATCGCACGAAAGGATGGTGTAAGGATGGGCGGCCAAATTGTCAGCACCAATGAGTCAAAGTCGAAGGTGGCGGAGACGGAAAAAATCACGATCAACCTGGGCATGATCGACCTGGGCCAGATCGACCTCCTGGTCAGTGAAGGCTTTTACAGCAACCGCACCGACCTGATCCGCACCGCAATCCGCAACCAGCTCAACGCACATGCCGATGTGGTCCGGCAAACCGTGGCCCGCCGCAGTCTCGTGCTCGGGATGCACCACTATTCCCGCGCCGACCTCGAAGCGGCGCAGCAGGCCGGGCACCGCCTGCAGATCCAGGTGCTCGGCATGGCCAGCATCGCCAGCGACGTGTCCGTCGAACTGGCCCTGGCCACCATCGAATCGATCACGGTGCTCGGGGTGCTCCACGCAAGCAATACCCTGAAAGCCGCACTGGCAGAGCGCATCCGTTAAGGAGCCTGCCAAGCGCTGCAAGGCGAACGGAAAGGAACTACATGAAACTGAACAACAAACTGCTGGCGCAAATGCGTGCCGCGACCCGCAACCTGCTGCACCGGCCTTCGGTGGATACCAGCAAAGTCATCGAGGATGCGCTGAAAAACGCCTCGGCCATGACCCAGGCGGCCCAGGAACAGATGCGCAACCTGTCGCAGCTGCGCAGCGGCGGCCAGCCCGGCGCGCAGGCCCCCGACATGCACGACATGCTTGCCGAGCTCAGCCGGGGCTTGGGCAGCGGCTTCAGCACCGGCGTCGCCGCCAACGAGCCGGCGCAACTGCTGCCGGGCAGCTTCAGCGACGGCAGCTTCAGCAACGCAGCCGGCACCCGCGCCTACAAGCTGTATGTCCCCAGCACCTATAGCGCCGGCAAGCCGGCGGCGCTGGTCGTGATGCTGCACGGCTGCACCCAGGACCCGGACGATTTCGCCAAAGGCACGCAGATGAACGTGCTGGCCGAGGAAATGGGTTGCCTGGTCGTGTATCCGGCCCAGTCGCGCCAGGCCAACGCCTCGCGCTGCTGGAACTGGTTCAACAACGTCGACCAGCAGCGCGACCAAGGCGAGCCCTCGATCATCGCCGGCATCACCCGCTCCATCATGCAGGAGTACGCGGTCGACGCGTCCCAGGTGTATGTGGCGGGCCTGTCGGCCGGCGGCGCGATGGCGACCATCATGGGCACGCTCTACCCCGACCTGTACGCGGCGGTCGGCGTGCACTCGGGCCTGCCCTTCGCTTCGGCGCACGACTTGCCGTCGGCGCTGGCGGCCATGAAGGGCGACCTCAAGCGCCGGCACCAGCCCGGCCGTTCGATTCCGATCATCGTGTTCCACGGCGACCAGGACAAGACCGTGCACCCGGCCAATAGCGACGAACTGGTGGCGCCCGCGCGCGACAGCGCCGAGGCGATGGCGGTGGAACCGGGCCGCGTGCCGAACGGCCACGCCTACACCCGCACCACGCACAAGCGCGCCGATGGCCGCGTGCATGCCGAGCACTGGCTGATCCACGGCGCCGGCCATGCCTGGTCCGGCGGCAGCGCACAAGGCAGCTATACCGACGGCAAGGGGCCGGACGCGAGCCGCGAGATGATGCGCTTCTTCAGGACCCAGAAGTAAGCGGGTCGCCGCCGCCAGGCGCCTGGCCGCCGGTACGTGCACGCTCTTCGATGTGCGCACGCAGGCAGGCCGGGCACCAGCAGCTCGCGTCGGTTCCGGGCACCGGCACTGCCGGCGGCAATTCGGTGCACCAGCAAGGGCCTGTGCTGCCGTCGACCATGGCGCAGCCGAAGCTGGCGCCGCAGCGGCTGCAGGTACTCATCGTGCTGCCTCGCGACAGGATTCTTTTGTCATGTGTAATATCGTCCAAGCATCCATCGGCGGCCATCCCCGGCCGGGTCACACCGTAAAATACAACAAGACCGCCATATAATGCCCACAGGGGTGGGCGTGTTGCCTGTAAAATCTCCGCCACATTTATTTCGGACTCTCCATGAACGCTCAGTTGACCAGCCTGAAGACCGAGGACCAATCCAGTGACCTGACTGCGGTCTCGCCGCAGATCAAGGCACAGATCCTGGCCGAGGCGCTTCCCTACATCCGCAATTTCCACGGCAAGACCATCGTCATCAAATACGGTGGCAATGCGATGACCGACGAGCGCCTGAAGCACGGCTTCGCGCGCGACGTCATCCTGCTGAAACTGGTCGGCATGAATCCGGTCGTGGTGCACGGCGGCGGTCCGCAGATCGACAACGCACTCAAGAAAATCGGCAAGCAGGGCACCTTCGTGCAGGGCATGCGCATCACCGACGAAGAGACCATGGAAGTGGTCGAGTGGGTGCTGGGCGGCGAAGTGCAGCAGGACATCGTCATGCTGATCAACCACTACGGCGGCCAGGCGGTCGGTCTCACCGGCAAGGACGGCGGCCTGATCCGCGCTCGCAAGATGAGCATGCCGGACAAGGACAAGCCGGGCGAATTCCTCGACATCGGTTTCGTCGGCGAGATCGAAGCGATCAATCCGGCGGTCGTGAAGGCGCTGCAGGACGACGCCTTCATCCCGATCATCTCGCCGATCGGCTTCGGCCAGGACGGCCAGGCCTACAACATCAATGCCGACGTCGTCGCCGGCAAGATCGCCGAGATCCTGAAGGCCGAAAAGCTGATCATGATGACCAACATCGCCGGCGTGCAGGACAAGGCGGGCAACCTGGTCACCGACCTGTCGGCGCGCGAGATCGACGAGATGTTCGCGGACGGCACGATCTCGGGCGGCATGCTGCCGAAGATCTCGTCGGCGCTGGACGCGGCCAAGTCGGGCGTGAACACCGTGCACATCATCGATGGCCGCATCGAGCACTCTTTGTTGCTGGAAGTCTTGACCGAACAGGCTTTTGGCACTATGATCCGGTCGCACTAAGATTTTCGGCGACAGAAGTTGCCGTAACGGCGGGTCCCGCCCGCCGTCATCTTATGTTTCTACCAGCCCTTGTAGCTCAGTGGTAGAGCACTCCCTTGGTAAGGGAGAGGCCACGTGTTCAATCCACGTCAAGGGCACCACTTCCCAGCAGTACCCTCCACGCAGCAAATCCTCAATACACCCGCTCCACCGTGATGCCGCGCTGGCGCAGCAGTTCGGGCAATCCGTTTTTCCCCAGCAGATGCAGCAGGCCCACCGCCACCACCGCATTGTTCTCTTGCGCCAGCAGTGAAGCCACCTTGTCCGCCATCGGTCCGTTACGCTCGTTCAGCACCACGTCGCGCGTGAACTTGCCGGTCACCGTGGTGTCCTCGTCGATGCGGCGCGCGATCCGTTCCTGCGCCGCCTGGTCGGCCTGCTCATAGGCGTCGAAGATCTCGCGCGCCTCGCGCAGCTGGCGGCCCGATGCCATGTTCTCCAGTGCTTCCTCCAGCAGGCGCCACTGGTCGTCTTCGGGCAGGCGGTTCAGCAGCGCCGCCTGGTACTGCGCCGATTCGAGCTCGGCGATGCGGGTGTTGCCGCCGCGCGCCAGGTGCGCCAGGTGGGCGTCCACCCCCAGGGCCGGGTTGTAGCCCAGTTTGCCCAGATCGACGATCGCCAGCATCGTCGCCACCAGCCACGGCTTCATCTGGACCACGGCGGCAGGGTCGACGCCCTGCTTCTTGAGGGCGGTCTCGATGCGCTGGCGGCGCTCGGCCGGCAGGCCCGCGATGCCGGGGCTGCCGGCCGGGAACATGCCGTGTTGCTGGAACGCCGCCATCACGGCGCCCGGGTCGCGCGCCGCGTCGACCTCCAGCGCCAGCGTGGGCGCGGCCGCCATCGCCGCGCGGATGCGCGGCTCGAGCGGATAGAAATCGGGCTTGCCCGCATGGATGGTGCCGTAGAGGTACAAGGTATTGCCCTTGCCCGTTGCCTTGAACAGCGCGCCGCGCTCGGCGGCAAACGCCTGGAAGGCCATCAGGAAGAGGCTGAGGAACACCACTATAATCGGACGTCGCATTTATTCTCTCCATGTCAGAAATCTTGCCAAATCATAACTCTTCCTCTCCCGTCTGGCTGTTTGATCTTGACAACACGCTGCATGACGCATCGCACGCAATCTTTCCGGCGATCAGCGCCAACATGAACACCTATATCGCGCGCGTGCTCAGCGACGGTGTCAGCACGGTCAGCCAGGCCCAGGTCGATGCGGCGCGCCTCGGCTACTGGAAGCGCTACGGCGCCACCCTGCTCGGCATGATGCGGCACCACGGCGTGCGCGCCGCCGACTTCCTGCGCGAGACCCACGACATCGGCGACCTGCGCCAGATGATGCGCGCCGAGACCGGCCTCGGGCGCCTGCTGCTGCGCCTGCCGGGGCGCAAGATCCTGCTTACCAACGGTCCCACCGATTATTCGACGCAAGTGGTGCGCCACCTGGGCCTGGGCCGCCATTTCGCCCATCACATCGCGATCGAGCAGATGCATGTGCACGGCCAGCTGCGTCCCAAGCCCTCGAAGCTGATGCTGCAGCGCGTGCTGCGCCGCCATGGCGTGGCTGCGCGCGACTGCATCCTGGTCGAGGACACGCTGGCCAACCTGAAAAGCGCCAAGCAGCTCGGCCTGCGCACGGTCTGGGTGACCGGCTACCTGCGCCGTGGCGAGCGCAGCACCCTGGCCGCGGCCCGGCCGAAGATGTTGATTCACCCCAACTATGTCGATGTCAAAGTAAAATCCGTGCGGCAACTGCCGAAGCAGCTGCACCAGCTCATCCATCACTAGAAAACACAACTCCAATGGCAAGTACCAAGCCAGGCCAGCGCAAGCTGCAAATCCTCCAGGCCTTGGCCTCGATGCTCGAGCAGCCCAAGGGCGAGAAGATCACCACCGCCGCGCTGGCGGCCCGCCTGTCGGTGTCGGAAGCGGCGCTGTACCGGCATTTCGCCAGCAAGGCGCAAATGTTCGAGGGCCTGATCGAGTTCATCGAGTCCAGCGTGTTCGGCGTCATCAACCAGATCGTGGAAAAGGAAGAGCGCGGCGTCGACCAGGCCTACGCGATCCTGCAGATGCTGCTCGCCTTTGCCGCGAACAACCCGGGCATGACGCGCGTGCTGATCGGCGACGCCCTGGTGGGCGAGGACGAGCGCCTGCAACTGCGCATGAACGGGTTTTATGACCGCATCGAGCTGGCCTGCAAGGGCGCGCTGCGCCTGGCAGTCAGCCAGGGCCACGGCGTGGAAGACGACGTCGCCGCCCGCGCCAGCCTGCTGGTGAGCTACGTCACCGGCCGCTGGCACCGCTACGCCAAGAGCGGTTTCCGCCAGCATCCGTCGGATGGAACGGGCGTACAATTGTCGCTCCTGCTGGCAGCCTGAGGCTTTCATCATGCACTCGGCAGTCTTTGCCTTGCTCGACGACGCGAGCGCGGACGGTCATGCGCAGGCCTTGTCGCGCCTGTACAGCGGCCACGCCGGCACCCTCGCCTGCACCGACGCTGCAGGCTGGGATGAGGTGCTGCGGGAGATGGAAGCGGCGCTGAGGCGCGGCCTGTACGCGGTGCCAGTGCTCACTTACGAGCTCGGCGCCCACCTGCTCGGCATCCACGCCCGGCCCATGGACGCCCCGCTGGCCCAGGTGCTGCTGTTCGAACGCTGCGAGCGCATGACGGCCGAGCAGGCCGCGCGCTGGGTCGCCACCCGCGCCGGTACCGGCCTTAATGCTTCTTCGGCCGGCATCGCCGGCGTGCAGGCGAACGTCGACGAGGCGCAGTTCGTGGACGCCATCGGCCGCATCCGCGACTACATCGCCGCCGGCGACACCTACCAGGTCAACTACACCTACCGGCTGCGCTTCGACGCCTACGGTTCGATCTTTGCGCTTTATCAACGCCTGCGCGCACGCCAGCCGGTGCCATATGGTGCCCTGATCACGCTCCCGGACGGCGGTGCCCTGCTCTCGTTCTCGCCCGAGCTGTTCGTGCGTCATGAAGCCGGTACGCTGCTGGCGCGGCCCATGAAGGGCACCGCGCCTGCCAGCGACGATGCCCAGGCCGACGCGCAGCGCGCGGCCGAGCTGGCGCAGGATCCGAAAAACCGCGCCGAGAACCTGATGATCGTCGACCTGCTGCGCAACGACCTGGGGCGCGTGGCGCAGACGGGCAGCGTGGCGGTGCCAAAACTGTTCGAGGTGACGCGCTTCGGCGCCGTGCTGCAGATGACCTCCACCGTGCGCGCCCAACTGCGCCCGGACGCCGGCCTGGCCGAGGTGTTTAGTGCGCTGTATCCCTGCGGCTCGATTACGGGCGCGCCCAAGCGGCGCACGATGGAAATCATCGACGAACTCGAGCCCGATGCGCGCGGCGTCTATACCGGCGCGATCGGTTGGTTCGATCCGCCCGCAGGCGGGCAACCTGTGGGCGACTTCTGCCTGTCCGTGCCGATCCGCACCCTGGCCCTGGGCCCCGGCGAGCACCTGCGGCGCGGCGAACTGGGCGTGGGCGCAGGCATCGTGTTCGACAGCGACGCCCAGGCCGAATATGCCGAGTGCCGGCTGAAGGCGCGTTTTCTCACCGGGCTGCAGAACGACGTCGAGATCTTCGAGACCATCAAGGCCTCGTGGGAAGACGGGCCGCGCCACCTGGACGCGCACCTGGCGCGCATCGCCGCCTCCTGCGCGTATTTCGGGCGCCCCTTCGACATGGCGGCCGCGCACGCGCTGCTGGTGGACACCTGCCTGGCCCTGCCCCAGGCAGGCCTGCACCGGCTGCGCCTGGCGAGCGGCGCGGATGGCGCCCTGTCGATCACGGCGGCGCCGCTCGCGCCCCTGCGCGAACCGGTACGCTTGGTATTGGCCGGCACGCCGGTCGAATCAAGCGACATCTTCCTGCGCCACAAGACCTCGGTGCGGCAGCGCTACGACGCAGCCTGGCGCGCAGCCGAGGCGCAAGGGGCCTTCGACGCCCTGTTCTTCAACGAGCGCGGGGAATTGACCGAGGGAGGACGCAGCAATGTGTTCGTGCACATCGACGGACGCTGGTACACGCCGCCCCTGTCCTGCGGCCTGCTGCCGGGAGTGACGCGGGCCGTGATCCTGGCCGCGCCGGCGTGGAAGGCGAGCGAGCGCATCATCACGCGCGCGATGCTGGAGCGGGCCGAGGGCATCATGGTCTGCAATGCCCTGCGCGGACCGCTGCTGGCGGTGCTGGATACAAGCGCCGGCAGCGTTTGACCGGTGGGCACGGAGCGCCCACCAACGATCGGGACAGACGATACCGCTTTACAGCGCCGCTTCGATCTTGCTCACCAATTGCGGATCCTCGGGCGCCACCTTGCTCGGGAAGTGCTCGATGACCTTGCCGTCGCGCCCGATCAGGTACTTGGTGAAATTCCATTTCGGTTCCTTGCCGGTCTGCTTCGCCAGGCTGGCGTGCAGGGGATTGGCGTTCGGGCCGGACACCACGGTTTTCGCGAACATCGGGAACTTCACGCCGTAGGTGTTGTAGCAGAGGTCGGCGATTTCCTTGGCGTTCTCGGCTTCCTGTTTGAAATCGTTCGAGGGGAAACCCAACACCACCAGGCCGCGCGGGCCATACTTCGAATAGAGCTTTTCCAGGCCCTCGTACTGCTTGGTGTAGCCGCAGTAGCTGGCGGTGTTCACCACCAGCACCACCTTGCCGGCGTACTGGCACAGGTTCTGCGGCGCCTCGTCCTGCAAGCGCTTGAAGTTCTGGTTGAGCAGGGCCGGGCAGGAAGCAGGCGCGGCGGCAGGCGCCGGGACCGCGGCGTGCGCCGGCGTGGCCTGGCCTTGCGCCATGGACGAAGCGGCGGCAGCGGCCAGGGTGAAGAACAGGAAGGCGGGTTTCAGCATGGCGAGGGATGTCAGGCGTTGAGCTTGCGGTGTTCGATTTTCAGGCAGTGGTTCATCACCACGTCCAGGCCGGCGGCGCGCGCGAGGTCGGCGGCGGCCTGGTTCTCGATCTCGAGCTGCATCCACAGGCAGCCGGCGCGGATCGCGATCGCGTCGCGCGCCAGCGGCGGAATGTCCTCGGATTTGCGGAAGCAGTCGACGATGTCGATGCGGGTGCCGCTGGGCGCCAGCGCGTCGGCGGCAGCCTGCAGGTCGGGATGGACGCGTTCGCCCAGGATTTCCTGGCCGTCATAGGCCGGGTTCACGGGGATGATGCGGTAACCCTGCTGCTGCAGGTATTCGGCCACGCCGTAGCTGGCGCGGTCCGGCTTGTTCGACAGGCCGACGATGGCGATGGTCTTGCTGTCGTTGAGGATCTGGGCAATGGTTCTCATGGGTGGCCGAATTTGACGATGTGGCACTTAGCTTAACAGGAAAGCATTGCGTGCTGCGAGCACGCTTGCACAAGCGTTCACGCGCAGTTTGCATCCATGTGTCCGCCTGTGGAAAGATGGCGTGTTTTCCACAGCGAACCCATCCATGAGCTTCCGACTCCGCGCCGCGCGCACCCTTGCCGCCCTTTGTGTCGCCCTGGCCTGTGCCAGCTGCGCCGTGCAACTACCCGCAGCCAACGTGCCGGCGATCGTGCCGGTCGCCGACTGGGGCGGCACCCCGGCCGACGCCACCCGTGCGCGGCGCCACGACATCACCCACATCACCCTGCACCACCAGGGCGAGCCCTTCCGGCCCGGCACCGACGCGCGCCAGTACCTGCGCAATCTGCAGACCTGGTCGCGCGCGACCAAAGGCTGGCTCGACATCCCCTACCACTACGTGATCGACCTCGAAGGGAAGATCTACGCGGCGCGCGACATCGCCTTTGCCGGCGACACCAACACCGAGTACGACCCCAAGGGCCATGCCCTGATCGAAGTGGTCGGCAATTTCGAGGAAGTCGAGCCGAACCAGGCCCAGCTCGACGCCGTGGTGGACCTGATGGCGATGCTGGCCAACACATACAATGTGCCGCTCGATCGCATCGCCAGCCACCGCGACCACTCCGACAAGACCGTCTGCCCGGGCGCCAACCTGTACCGCTACGTGCAGAGCGGCTGGTTTCGCGAACAGGTCGCGGCGAAGCTGACGGACATGGACGGGGCATCCGGCAACTAGCAAACGAGCGCCTGCCGGCTGGCCGATGCTGCCCCTGTCGACTGCATCGGGACGGGACATGCAATAAAAAAGGTTCTTCACGGATTAGCGGGAAGCAATGCTAAAAACAAGAAAGCGGTGAAGAAGAGCTAGACTTGTTGTGCGACCAACAAAGCTGACTCAACTCACCGCTTTCATGACGAATCATAATCTTGACCTCCCGTTCTGGGAAGGGTTCATTGCATCTAAATTGGAACGCGGACCTGACGCAGTGTGGATCAACCTGCGACGCGATCCTGGGGCGCCGATGGTATGCGGCGGCTGCGGCCATCACTGTCATCAGATACACGAAACAGGCCTACGCACTATCCGCGAGCTGCCCATGTTCGGTTTGCCGGTGTGGCTGCGTGTAGCAGCAAAGTAGAAATGTCCGCTTTTGGCAAAGTTAAAATGTCCGCGATCTGGATGTCACACTCGTTTTTGCGCGGACGCTTTCTTCGCTGCCGTCGTGCCCTGGGCAATGACAGAGCCGGGTAGGTTGGCGCGATGATGACGAGCACGCTGCCTCTTGTCGAGCGTTGCATGGAGCGATTTTGCATCGGTATCGATACGGTTTTTTGGTCGCGATACGGCCATGCTGGTGTGTCCGAGTACCAGTCTGTTTGCCCGTAGCTCGACGCGTCCATCGGCGTAGGTATGGATGGCGATGGGTTGACCAACCTGGCTGCGTGCATCGAGCGTATCGTTCAGCACGAGCAGGCAACTGCCGTGCTTGAGCGTCAGTTGCTTGCTCAGCTTGCGGGTCTCGCGGATAGTGAGGATGAGGTCCAAGTCGTCGCTGACATGCAGTTGCGTGTGCTTGTCGAGTTCGCTCGATGGGGCGCAGGCAAACCGTTCGTTGTAGCGCAGGACATACTGCTCGCACCATGCGTTGGCCGCCTCGATATTGTCGATCCCGTCCAACCGCAGCTCCTTTACCAGGCGGTCCTGCAAAACGCGGTTGACCCGTTCCACTCGGCCTTTGGCCTGGGGCGTCTTGGCGCAGATGAGTTCGATGTCGAGCTGGTCGAGCGCACGCTGGAATTGGGTACAGGTGTCGCTGGTGGCCGATGGCGAGCGAAAGACGGCTGCACGGTCAGAGTAAAAGGCCTGTGGTTTGCCGTGCTGAGCAATGTAGCGCCGGGTCGCTTCAAAGTAGCTGATGGTTGACTCGGTGTCGGCGAAATACAGCTGCAGCAGTTCTCCTGTCGCGTCGTCGACGTACACCAGCAACGTACAAACGGCGCCGCGTCCTTCAAACCAGTCGTGGCGGCTGCCGTCGATCTGCACCAATTCACCACGGCAGGAACGTCGCTCCCGCGGCTGATGCAGCGCTGCGCGCTGCACACCCTTTGGGGACCAAAGGCCCGCGCCGATCATCAGCTTGCGCAGTGTTTCCTTCGACAAGGTCAGCGCGTGCCGCTCCTGCAATTGCTCACACGCCAGCGTCGGGCCAAAGCCCATGTAATGGTCGCGTATCAGCTGCAGTGCTCTCTTTGCCACGTCTGCCTTGAGCTGGTTATTGCTAGGCTTGCCCCTGTTCCTGGCGGCCATCGCGTTGGCGCCACCCTCGGCAAACCGTCGCAGCAGTCGCAGTACCTGGCGGGACGTAATCTGCAGCCGCTGAGCTGCAATGGCGACCGTTATCTCGCCGCGTGTGCATGCACCGATGATCTCGGCACGGTTCCACTCCTGCATCGTCATGCTCCCGGTTTTGCTCACGCTGGACTCCAAACTGTTCAGAGTCGACAGCATGAGCTATCGCGCAAAAGCAGACATTTCTACTTTGCCCAAACCGGACATTTCTACTTTGCCCTTACAGCTGCGTGTGCCTCTCAGACGGCTTCGGTGTGGTCAATGCGGCACCCGTACTGAGCGCGTGAGCTGGCTCGACCGGCACGCCCGAGTGACCCGCGCCTTGGCTGAATTTGTAGGCTTGTGGTGCGAGAAGCTGCCGGTAGCCCATGTGTGCAAGCTGGCGCAGCTGCACTGGGAGACGGTGCGCAATATCGAGCGTGCCAAGCTGGAACGTGAATTGGCTACCTTGCCTGCAGCACAGCCAACCCGGCTTGTCATGGACGAGTTTGCGCTGTTCAAAGGCCATCGCTATGCCACGGTCGTGCTCGATGCCGACAGCCGGCAGGTGCTCTGGGTCGGCGAAGGCCGCAGCCGCGAGGCCATCCGGCCGTTCTTCGAATGGCTCGGCCCTGAACGCTGCGCCAGGATCGAAGCCGTAGCGATGGACATGAATACCGCGTTCGACCTGGAAGTGCGGCGGCAATGTCCGAAAGCGCGCGTGGTCTACGACCTGTTTCACGTCATCGCCAAGTATGGCCGTGAAGTCATCGACCGGGTACGCGTCGACGAGGCCAATCGTCTGCGAGACGATCGTCCACAGCGTAAAGTCGTCAAGCGCTCCCGCTGGCTGTTGCTGCGCAACCGGGAAAACGTCCCGCCGACGCAGCAGGCGAATCTGGATGAGCTGCTAGCCGCCAACCAGGCTTTGATGACGGTGTACGTGATGAAGACGACACTTAAGGAACTCTGGCAGACATCAGGCGGATGGCAATGGCTTCTCGCCTGGCGGAACTGGCTCAGGATGGCGCGCGACAGCGGAATCGAGCCGCTCAGGAGATTCGCTGCCAAGCTCAAGCCTTACTGGCGGGGCATTGCAGCACGGCTGCGCTGGCCGATGCATACCGGCCAGCTCGAAGGCATCAATAACCGCATCAAGGTCATGAAGCGGATGGCCTACGGCTACCGCGATAGCGACTTCTTCTTCCTGAAGATCAAAGCCGCATTTCCCGGAAATCCGTGATGAACCATAAAAAAAGGCAGAGCCACAGCTCTGCCTTTTGTGTGCTACCGAAGGAAAGGCTCAGCGACCCTTCGAACGCAGCTTCTGGATCGCCGCCAGCTGCGCGATCGCCGCGGCGAGTTCCGCCTGGGCTTTCGCGTAGTCGATCGTCGAGTCCTGGTTCTGCATCAGCTCTTCCGCCTGGCGCTTGGCTTCCTGGGCTTTCGCTTCGTCCAGGTCGCCACCACGGATCGCGGTGTCGGCCAGCACGGTCACGCCGTTCGGCTGCACCTCGAGGATACCGCCGGCGACGAAGACGAACTCCTCGCCACCATTAGTCGTCTGGATGCGCACGGCACCCGGACGGATCCGCGTGATCAGCGGGGTGTGCTTCGGGTAGATACCCAGCTCACCCGCTTCGCCCGGCAACGCGACGAAAGTTGCTTCGCCCGAAAAGATCTGCTCTTCGGCCGATACCACGTCAACGTGAATAGTGTTTGCCATGTGTGTCCTTCAGGTTGAAGAAACCGATTAAGAAGCCAGTTTCTTGGCTTTTTCGATCGCTTCTTCGATGGTGCCGACCATGTAGAACGCCTGTTCCGGCAGGTGGTCCAGTTCGCCCGACGCGATCATCTTGAAGCCCTTGATCGTGTCTTTCAGCGAAACGTACTTGCCTGGCGAACCGGTGAACACTTCAGCGACGTGGAAAGGCTGCGACAGGAAACGCTGCATCTTGCGAGCGCGTGCCACGGTCAGCTTGTCTTCCGGCGCCAGTTCGTCCATGCCCAGAATCGCGATGATGTCGCGCAGTTCCTTGTAGCGCTGCAGGGTGCCCTGCACGGCGCGCGCGGTCTCGTAGTGTTCCTGGCCGACGACCAGCGGGTCCAGCTGGCGCGAGGTCGAGTCCAGCGGGTCCACTGCCGGGTAGATACCCAGCGAAGCGATGTCACGCGACAGAACGACGGTCGAGTCCAGGTGGGCGAAGGTGGTTGCCGGCGACGGGTCGGTCAAGTCGTCCGCAGGGACGTACACGGCCTGGATCGAGGTGATCGAACCGGTCTTGGTCGAGGTAATACGCTCTTGCAGGCGGCCCATTTCTTCGGCCAGGGTCGGCTGGTAGCCCACCGCGGACGGCATACGGCCCAGCAGTGCCGACACTTCGGTACCGGCCAGGGTGTAGCGGTAGATGTTGTCGACGAAGAACAGAACGTCCTTGCCTTCATCACGGAAGGCTTCGGCCATGGTCAGGCCGGTCAGTGCGACGCGCAGACGGTTGCCCGGCGGTTCGTTCATCTGGCCGTAAACCATCGCCACTTTCGAGTTGGTCGGGTTTTCCAGGTCGACGACCTTGGCGTCCGCCATTTCGTGGTAGAAGTCGTTGCCTTCACGGGTACGCTCGCCAACACCGGCGAACACGGACAGACCCGAGTGCGCTTTAGCGATGTTGTTGATCAGTTCCATCATGTTGACGGTCTTGCCGACGCCGGCGCCGCCGAACAGGCCGACCTTACCGCCTTTGGCGAACGGGCAGACCAGGTCAATCACTTTAATACCGGTTTCCAGCAGGTCGGTCGATGGCGACAGTTCGTCGTACACCGGAGCCGAGCGGTGGATCGAGGCCATGCGCTCGTGGCTGACCGGACCGCACTCGTCGATCGGGTTTCCCAGCACGTCCATGATGCGACCCAGGGTCGCGACGCCGACCGGGACCATGATCGGTGCGCCGGTGTTCTGGATGGTCATGCCGCGACGCAGGCCTTCCGAGCTGCCCAGAGCAATGGTACGGACGATGCCGTCGCCGAGCTGCTGCTGCACTTCCAGCGTCAGTTCGGAGCCTTCCATTTTCAGTGCATCGAAAACCTTCGGCATGGCGTTACGCGGGAATTCCACGTCAACCACTGCGCCGATACACTGAACGATTTTGCCATCAGCCATGTTCGTTCCTTCAGATATAGTTAAATTCTTTATTTAGACCGCTGCCGCGCCGGCGACGATCTCGGAGAGTTCTTTGGTAATCGCTGCCTGGCGGGTCTTGTTGTAGACCAGCTTCAGTTCGCCGATGACATTACCTGCGTTGTCGCTTGCCGCCTTCATCGCCACCATGCGCGCCGACTGCTCGGACGCCAGGTTCTCGGCGACGGCCTGGTACACCAGGGCCTCGACGTAGCGCACCAGCAGCTCGTCAATCACGACTTGCGCTTCCGGCTCGTAGATGTAATCCCACGAGATGCCGCCAGTTTCCTGTTCCAGGTGCTTGGCCGGCAGCGGGAGCAGCTGCTCGACGACCGGTTCCTGCTTCATCGTGTTGATGAACTTGGTGTAGCACAGGTACACAGCGTCCAGCTGGCCGTCCTGGTATGCGTCGAGCATGACCTTGATCGGGCCGATCAGCTTTTCCAGGTGCGGGGTGTCGCCGATTTGCGTGGCGTGCGACACGACCTTGACGCCGATGCGGTTCAGGAAGCCCAGGCCCTTGTTGCCGATGGCAACGGCCTCGATGCGGTTGCCCGCCGCTTCCTGTTCGCGCGACTTCTGCGTCACCTGGCGCAGGATGTTGGTGTTCATGCCGCCGCACAGACCCTTGTCGGTCGTGACGACGATGAAGCCGACAGCTTTTGCCTGCACGTGCTTGGCTTGCGCCATGAAGACGTGCGTGTACTCCGGGTTTGCGCCGGCAAGATTGGCGGTGATGTTACGAACCTTTTCACTGTAGGGACGGGCGGCGCGCATGCGATCCTGCGCCTTGCGCATTTTCGATGCGGCGACCATTTCCATCGCCTTGGTGATCTTCTTCGTATTTTCTACGCTCTTGATCTTGCCACGAATCTCTTTGCCTACTGCCATGAGTCCTTACTCCTTCCGGTCACCAGCATCGCCATGTTGCACATGCGATGCTGGATTCTTCCTCATTTATTAGAATGCGCCGGATTTCTTGAAATCAGCAATGGCGGCGGCCAGCGCAGCTTCGCCGTCCTTGTCCAGTTGCTTGGTTTCGTCGATCTTCGACAGCAGGGAAGCGTGGCTCGCCTTCAGGAAGTTGTGCAGGCCGTGCTCGAACGGCAGCACTTGCTTGACTTCGATGTCGTCCAGGTAGCCCTTGTTGACGGCGAACAGCGATGCGGCCATCAGCGAGGTCGACAGCGGCGAGAACTGCGGCTGCTTCAGCAGTTCGGTCACGCGTGCACCGCGGTCCAGCTGCTTGCGGGTCGATTCGTCCAGGTCCGATGCGAACTGCGCGAACGCAGCCAGTTCACGGTACTGCGCCAAGTCGGTACGGATACCGCCGGACAGGCCCTTGATGACCTTGGTCTGGGCGGCGCCACCGACGCGCGAGACCGAGATACCGGCGTTGATCGCAGGACGGATACCGGCGTTGAACAGCGAGGTCTCCAGGAAGATCTGGCCGTCGGTAATCGAAATCACGTTGGTCGGAACGAAGGCCGAGACGTCGCCTGCTTGCGTTTCGATGATCGGCAGTGCGGTCAGCGAGCCGGTCTTGCCGGTCACGGCGCCGTTGGTGAACTTCTCGACGTAGTCGGCGTTCACGCGTGCTGCGCGCTCGAGCAGACGGCTGTGCAGGTAGAACACGTCGCCCGGATACGCTTCGCGGCCCGGCGGACGGCGCAGCAGCAGCGAAATCTGGCGGTAAGCAACTGCCTGCTTCGACAGGTCGTCGTACACGATCAGCGCGTCTTCGCCGCGGTCGCGGAAGTATTCGCCCATCGCGCAGCCCGAGTAGGCCGAGATGTACTGCATCGCAGCCGATTCCGAAGCGGAAGCGGCGACAACGATGGTGTACTCCATCGCGCCGTGCTGTTCCAGCGAACGCACGATGTTCTTGATGGTCGATGCCTTCTGGCCGATTGCGACGTACACGCAGGTAACGCCCTGGCCCTTCTGGTTGATGATCGCATCGACTGCCACGGCCGACTTGCCGGTCTGGCGGTCGCCAATGATCAGCTCACGCTGGCCACGGCCGATCGGCACCATCGCGTCGATCGACTTGATACCGGTCTGCATCGGCTGCGAGACCGATTCACGGGCGATCACGCCCGGCGCGATCTTTTCGATCGGCGCGGTCAGGGAGGTAGCGATCGGACCCTTGCCGTCGATCGGCTGACCCAGTGCGTTGACGACGCGGCCACGCAGTTCCGGACCGATCGGCACTTCCAGGATGCGGCCGGTGGTCTTGACGGTGTCGCCTTCGGAGATGTGCTCGTAAGCACCCAGGATCACGGCGCCGACCGAGTCGCGCTCGAGGTTCATCGCCAGACCGAAGGTGTTGCCAGGGAATTCCAGCATCTCGCCTTGCATCACGTCCGACAGACCATGGATGCGGCAGATACCGTCGGCGACGGAGATCACCGTGCCTTGATTGCGAACGTCAGCCGAACCTTCCAGGCCCTGGATCCGGCTCTTGATCAGTTCGCTGATTTCAGATGGGTTAAGTTGCATGAGTGCTAACTCCTAATAGTTTCTTGATGCGTAGGGCAAGGACGTGAGATGCCGGCCGAAGTGCTAAGTTCCTGCGAAGTTCGCTTACGAGACCAGCGCAACATGCATCTGTTGCAGCTTGGCGCGTACCGAGGTATCGAGCACTTCATCACCGACCACCACGCGCACGCCACCGATCAGCGACGGGTCCACAGTGACCGTGGGGTTGAGCTTGCGGCCGAATTTCTTTTCCAGCGTTGCGACCAGTTGCGCCACCTGGGCGTCGGTCATGTCGAACGCGCTGTAGATGGTCGCGTCGGCAGCACCTGCCTGCGCGTTCTTCAGCACCTGGAACTGCGCGCCGATTTCCGGCAGCAGTGCGACGCGGCCGTTTTCGGCCAGCATCGTCAGGAAGTTCGACGCTTCCGGGGTCATCGGCGACTTCACGAGCGCGGCCAGGGCGCCGGTGATATCGGCGGCGGACACGTTCGGGTTGGCGGCAAACGCCTGCACATCAGGGTTGGCGCCGACTTGTGCCAGTTCGGACACGAGTTCGGACCAGGCTGCCATGTTGCCCTGTTGGGCGACACGGAACAGCGCTTCGGCGTAGGGACGGGCGACGGTTGCGAGTTCAGCCATGATTAGAGCTCGGTCGACAGTTGCGACAGCAGCGCGGCGTGCGCTTCTGCGTTCACTTCGCGCTTGAGGATCTGCTCGGCGCCCTGGACTGCCAGTGCGGCCACCTGGCCACGCAGTTCTTCGCGCGCGCGCGTTACCTGCTGCTCGGCGTCGGCCTTGGCGGCGGCGACGATACGGGCGGCTTCTTCAGCGGCGGTCTTCTTGGCTTCATCGATGATCAGCTGGGCGCGCTTTTCGGCGTCAGCGATGCGCTTCTGGCCTTCGTCACGGGCGCCGGCCAGTTCGGCCTGCACGCGCTTTTCGGCGGCTGCCAGGTCGGCCTTGCCACGGTCGGCGGCTGCCAGACCATTCGCGATCCTCTCGGCGCGCTCGTCGAGCGCTTTCATCAGCGGCGGCCACACGAATTTCATCGTGAAGAGCGCCAAGACGAGGAAGACGGCGAGCTGTGCAAACAGAGTTGCGTTAAGGTTCACGGTTTTTCCCTTCTCACAAAAACGGATGCCGAACCGTAGTGGTTCGGCCCTTGAAAACGAGATGCGTCGTCTTAGCCGGTGAACGGGTTAGCGAACGCGAACAGCATGGCGATACCGACGCCGATCAGGAATGCCGCGTCGATCAGACCGGCCAGCAGGAACATCTTGGTTTGCAGGGTGTTCATCAGTTCAGGCTGACGTGCCGAGGCTTCCAGGTACTTACCGCCCATCAGAGCGATACCGATACATGCGCCGATAGCGCCGAGGCCGATGATCAAACCGCAAGCCAGTGCAACAAAAGAAACGTCAGTCATGATTACTCCAAAAAGTTAATTTAAAAACCAGATTAAAAACTACAACTTCGTTACAACCACTATCTTGTTCGATGCTTGCGGCGCCGATCAGTGGCCTTCGTGAGCCTGACCGAGGTACACCAGCGTCAGCATCATGAAGATGAATGCCTGCAGGAACACGATCAGGATGTGGAAGATCGCCCAGATCGAGCCGGCAATCACCTGGCCTGCGAAACCGAAGACGGTAGCGGTCGAGCCAAGCAAAGCGATCAATAGGAACAGCAGCTCGCCGGCGAACATGTTGCCGAACAGTCGCATACCGAGCGACACCATTTTTGCTGCGTATTCGATGATGTTCAGCAGCAGGTTGAACGGCGCCATGTAGATGCCGAACGGTGCTGCGAACAGTTCGTGGAGCCAGCCGCCGAAGCCCTTGATCTTGATGCCGTAGTAGAGCATCAGGATCAGCACGCCCAGCGAAATGCCGATGGTGCCGTTCAGGTCAGCGGTCGGGACCACACGGTGGTAAGGGAACAGGTGCTCGACGCCGAACCACTTGAAGGCCTCGGAGAAGATGTCGACCGGCAGGAAGTCCAGCGAGTTCATCAGGGCGACCCAGACGAACACGGTCAGCGCGGCAGGGGCGATGAAGCTGCGGTCGCCGTGGACGATGGTCTTCGACTGGTTCTCGACCATCTCGACCAGCATCTCGACGGCAGCCTGGAAGCGGCCCGGCACGCCCGAGGTCGCCTTGCGCGCGGCCATCCACATGATCAGGCAGCCGATGACGCCCATTGCGATCGACCAGAAGATGGTGTCGTAGTGGAGGACGCTGAAGTCGACCGGACCCTGCTGGTGGGTGTTCGACAGGTGGCCCAGGTGGTGCCGGATGTACTCTGATGCGGTGGGCGCGTGGTGTGCGCCTTCTACGGTTGTCGTCGCCATTTTCAGTGCCTAAATAATAAGAATATGTAACTCTTCAGTGCCACGATGAACCCGGCGAGGAGCGCCAGCCAGTTCAGATCGCGGTACAGCCACGCAGTTGCTCCCAGCAGGGCAAGCGTTAATGCAATCTTTATAAATTCCCAAATGAAAAACGAGAACGGGTTAGCCCCGCCCGGTTTTTGTGCGGCGGCGAACAAGCGCAGCGCCATAATGCCGTTGGGCAAGACACAACAGATTCCACCGAGTACCGCCGACAACATCGCAGGCCATCCCCCCAGCAGTGCGGCGATGAGGCCAGCGACTACTGTTGCGATCAATTGCAGGGAGACCAGGCGCAACATTTTTATTCTTTCGCCTTAGCCATGAGAACCGAGTTACGGTGTGGTAATTACATGAATCAGCGGGATTATAAGTTCGTTAGTGCATTTGAGTCAAACGATTCCGCCTCTTCCGTACCGTGGCCGGAGGGGTCGAAATGTGACATAAATATTGACAGTAAGCTCAGTTTTCGATGCAGTTCGCGTGTCGAAATGCAGATGTGTAGCAGAAGATTTTGATGAGGAATTGCCGCGGAAGGTGGGCGCAGGGAGACGGCGTGGACGGGGTTCGCGTCCACGCGTTCAAGAAAAGGCCGGTCGCCGGGCAATCGATTTGGCCGGAGCCCGGCTCGCCGGTGTTAGAAAAAGAACATTCCTAAACTATTGTTGGGAAATAACGACAGTTGTCTGGTCCGGGACCGGCGTCGGGGGTGCGTCGTCATGCGAAAGCAGACGCACGGAGCGTGTGCGCAGGCGCCGGTTGAACGCGCGGCCGGCAAACGGCCTGCGCGACCCGGCCCACTCCATCCCTGCGTGTCAGCGGTCAGGCGCGCAATCGGGCCAGGACACCCTCGAGCACATCCAGGTTCTGGAAGTCGATGATCATCTGTCCCCTGCCCTTCGGCCCCATCTTGAACACGACCGGGGTCGCCAGCCGGTCCGACAGCTCTTCTTCGAGGCGCACGATGTCGCCGGACTTGTCCTTCTGGCGCGCCTGCGCCGCCGGGCTGTTCTGTTCCTCGATCGCGCGCGCCACCAGCTTCTCGGTCTCGCGCACCGACAGGCGCTTCGCCACCACCTGGTTGGCCAGGGCGATCTGGCTGGCGCTGTCCACGGACAGCAGCGCGCGCGCGTGGCCCATGTCGATGTCGCCGGCCATCAGCATGGTCTGCACGGGTTGCGCCAGGTTCACCAGGCGCAGCAGGTTCGACACCGCGCTCCTCGAACGGCCGACCGCACTGGCCGCCTGCTCGTGGGTGAAGTTGAAGTCCGAGATCAGGCGCGCGATGCCCTGCGCCTCTTCCAGCGGGTTCAGGTCTTCGCGCTGCATGTTCTCGATCAGCGCCATCGCGGCGGCGGCCTGGTCGTCGACCTCGCGCACCAGCACCGGGATCTCGTCCAGTCCGGCCAGCTGGGCGGCGCGGAAGCGGCGTTCGCCGGCGATGATCTCGTAGCGCCCGCCCTCGACCGGGCGCACCAGCACCGGCTGCATCACCCCCTGGCTCTTGATCGAGGCGGCCAGTTCATTCAGTGCCCCCTCGTCCATCCGGGTGCGCGGCTGGTATTTGCCCGCCTGCAGTTGGGAGATCGGCAAGGCCGAGGGCGCGCCCGCGGTAGCGGGTGCATCCTCGAGACCTCCGCCCAACAATGCATCGAGACCGCGGCCGAGGCCCTTGAGTTTTTTCGTCGCCATTGTGGATAACTCCTGATTACATCGTCTTGATGCGCTCGACCATCTCGGCCCCGAACGCGATGTAGGCCTGCGCCCCTTTCGAGGACGGGTCGAAGGTCACGCCAGGCACGCCATACGACGGCGCCTCGGCCAGGCGCACGTTGCGCGGAATGATGGTTTTAAAAACCTTGCCGCCGAAATGCTGCTCGAGCTGTTTCGAGACTTGCTGCGACAGGGTCATGCGCGGATCGAACATTACGCGCAGCAAGCCGATGATCTTCAGGTCGGTGTTCAGGTTGGCGTGCACCTTCTTGATCGTGTTGACCAGGTCGGACAGGCCCTCCAGTGCGTAGTACTCGCACTGCATCGGGATGATCACGCCGTGCGCGGCGCACAGGCCGTTCAGGGTCAGCATCGACAATGCCGGCGGACAGTCGACCAGGATGAAGTCGTAGTCGGCATCCACCTTGGCCAGCGCGTGCTTCAGGCGGCGCTCGCGGCTGTCCAGTTCGACCATCTCGACTTCGGCGCCGGCCAGCTCGCGGTTGGCCGGCAGCACATCGAAGCGCCCGGCTTCGGAACGCACGCGCGCGACGCTTACCTCGGCCTCGCCCAGCAACACCTCGTAGGTCGAGCTTTCCAGCTCGGCCTTGTTGATGCCGGCTCCCATGGTCGCATTGCCCTGCGGGTCGAGGTCGACCAGCAGCACGCGCTGGTCCAGCTTGGCCAGTCCCGCGGCCAGGTTGACGCTGGTGGTCGTCTTGCCGACTCCCCCCTTTTGGTTTGCAACGCAAAAAATCTTTGCCATCTATCTTATCCGGACACGACTACATTAGGTTATACCGTTCATACCTTTTAAACCGTATAAACGGTTTATTCAGTTTAAACAGTATAAACCGTTTATATTGTTAGCTGATGAAAGAGCGCTCCTGGCCCCTGTCATCTGCTTTCGATCGGCTTTGTTTTGCCTCTCTCATTTTGCCTCTGGCGTTTGCGTCTTTTTACGCCGCCCTCTCGATGAACACCAGGTGGCGTTCCGCCTCCAGCTTGGGCACCCGCAAAGGCCGCAATTCCTGCACCTTCCACTCTTGGGGCAGCCTTTGCTGCTCCTCGGCCGGCGCCGTCCCTTTCAGGGCGATGAACCTGCCGCCCTCGGCCAGCAGGTGCCCGGACCAGTTGACGAAATCCGACAGGTCGGCAAACGCACGCGAGGTGATGACCTCGAACGGCCCGGCCTTCAAATCCTGCACCTTCATCGTGTACACGGTGACGTTGGCCAGGCCGAGTTCCGCCTTCACCTGGGTCAGGAAGGCGGTTTTCTTGTGCACGGTATCGATCAGGGACACCTGCATGTCCGGCCGGGCAATGGCCAGCACCAGGCCCGGCAAGCCGCCTCCTGCCCCGACGTCGAGCACGCTTTTCACGCCCTCGAACGCCGATACCGCAGCCAGCGAATCGAGCAGGTGGTGGGTCACCATCTGCATCGGGTCGCGCAGCGAGGTGAGGTTATAAACCCCATTCCACTTGGCCATCAGGGCCAGGTAGTCCATCAACTGCTCGCGCTGCGCCGCCCACAGCGGCAGGTCCAGCGCGTCGATGCCGTCATTGAGCACCTGCATCAGTTTTTCGCGGTCAAAACCCCTCATTGCGCGGCCTCCGCGTCCGCTGCCGGGGCCGACGTGAAGCCCTTGGCGCCGCGTTTTTTCAGGTGCACCAGCAGCAGGGAAATGGCCGCCGGGGTCACGCCCGAGATGCGCGAGGCCTGGCCCAGGGTCTCCGGACGCTGTTTATCCAGCTTCTGGCGCACCTCGATCGACAGCGCCGCGATCTCCAGGTAGTTCAGGTTTTCCGGCAGTTTCAGGTTCTCGTAGTGGTCATGGCGCTCCACTTCGCGCGCCTGACGGTCGATGTAACCCGCATATTTCAGCTGGATCTCGACCTGTTCCTTCACGGCAGGATCTTCCACGCCGGGGCCGCCCAGGGGCTGGCCTTCGACGCCGGTCATGGTCACCAGGGTGTCGTAGTCGACACCCGGACGGCGCAGCAGGTCGGCCAGGTTGTACTCGCGTTCGAGCGCCTGGCCCACCACGCGCTCGGATTCGGCGGCTGCCAGGATGCGCGGATTGACCCAGGTCGAGCGCAGGCGCTCGAGCTCGCGCGCCACGGCTTCGCGCTTCTGTTCAAACGCTTGCCACTGCGCGTCGCCGACCACGCCGAGCTTGCGGCCGATCTCGGTCAGGCGCATGTCGGCGTTGTCTTCGCGCAGCGACAGGCGGTATTCGGCGCGGCTGGTGAACATGCGATAGGGCTCGGCCACGCCCTGGGTGGTGAGGTCGTCGACCAGCACGCCGAGATAGGCTTCCGAGCGGCCGGGGGTCCAGGCTTCCTGCCCCCTGGTCTGCAGTGCCGCATTCAGGCCGGCGAGCAGGCCCTGGGCCGCCGCCTCCTCGTAGCCGGTGGTGCCGTTGATCTGGCCGGCAAAGAACAGGCCGCGGATCGCCTTGGTTTCCAGCGAGGCTTTCAGGCCGCGCGGGTCGAAATAGTCGTATTCGATGGCGTAGCCCGGGCGCAGGATGAAGGCGTTTTCCATGCCCTTCATCGAGCGCACCAGCGCCAGCTGCACGTCGAACGGCAGGCTGGTCGAGATCCCGTTCGGGTAGAACTCGTTGGTCGTCAGGCCTTCGGGCTCGAGGAAGATCTGGTGCGACTCTTTCGACGCGAAACGGTGGATCTTGTCTTCGATCGAGGGGCAGTAGCGCGGACCGACACCCTCGATGACGCCGGTGTACATCGGGCTGCGGTCCAGGCCGTTGCGGATGATGTCGTGGGTCTGGGCATTGGTGTGCGTGACCCAGCACGGCACCTGGCGCGGGTGCATGCTGGCCTTGCCCATGTACGAGAACACGGGGACCGGATCGAGGTCGCCCGGCTGCTCGGTGAGCACGGAGAAGTCGATGCTGCGGCCATCGATGCGCGGCGGCGTGCCGGTTTTCAGGCGGCCCTGCGGCAGCTTCAGTTCTTTCAGGCGCGCGGACAGGGACAGGGCCGGCGGGTCGCCAGCGCGGCCGGCCGAGTAATTCTGCAGGCCAACGTGGATCTTACCGTCCAGGAAAGTGCCTGCCGTCAGTACGACGGCACGGGCACGGAATTGCAGGCCGATCTGGGTGACGGCACCGACCACACGGTCGCCCTCCACTATCAGGTCGTCGACGGCCTGCTGGAACAGCCACAGATTCGGCTGGTTTTCCAGGCGCGAGCGGATGGCCTGCTTGTACAGGATGCGGTCGGCCTGGGCGCGTGTGGCGCGCACGGCCGGGCCCTTGGACGAGTTCAGGATGCGGAACTGGATGCCCGATTCATCGGTGGCAATGGCCATCGCGCCGCCGAGGGCGTCGACTTCCTTGACCAGGTGACCCTTGCCGATGCCGCCGATTGACGGATTGCACGACATCTGGCCCAGGGTTTCAATGTTGTGAGTCAGGAGCAGTGTCTTCTGCCCCGTGCGCGCGGACGCGAGCGCGGCTTCGGTGCCGGCATGGCCGCCACCGACGACGATCACGTCGAATTCAGTTGGAAATAGCATGATAGAAGTGTGGAGCGAGGAGACTAATTCACGATTATAGAAGCATTTTCCTGCGTGGACTCGCCATCAGCCGAAAAGGCGACGGTTTTTGTTTCACGTGGAACACAGCAGCGCGGCGACCTTATCAGGCCGTTATCCCTGTTCCACGTGGAACAATTTCGCTATTCTCAACTGTGCAGGCATGAAAAAAGCCGGGCGGACCCGGCTCTTGTTTCACGTGAAACAGCGCATCGCGCTTAACTCGCCCAACGGACGATCACATCAAACCCCGTCTTGATGATCAGGGTCGACACCACCACCAGGAACAACTTGCGCACAAAGGCACTGCCATGCTTGAGCGCCAGGCGCGTACCGACCAGCGAGCCGGCGATCTGGCAGCCGGCCATCAGCAGACCGAGCTGCCACAACAGATGGCCGCTGTAGCCGAACCACATCAGGGCCGACAGGTTGCAGGCGACGTTGACGATCTTCGCTGCCGCCGAGGCGCTGAGAAAATCGAAACCGAAGAAACGCACGTAGAGGAAAATCAGGAAGCTGCCGGTGCCCGGGCCGAAGAAGCCGTCATAGAAACCGATGGCCGCCCCCATGCCGATGGCCCACCAGCGCTCGGCCAGTCCGCTGTGCACCGGCGCGTGGACCGCACCCAGGTCCTTCTTGCGGAAGGTATAGATGGCGACCGCCAGCAGGATCAGCGGCAGCAGGCTGCGCACGAAGTCGCCCGGCACCCGGGTCACGGTCCAGGCGCCGACGAAGGACAGGGCAAAGGCCGCCAGCGCCGCCGGCGCGGCTGCGCTCCAGGCGACCCGCACGCGCCGGCTGTAATTCACCGCCGCCGCGCTGGTGCCGAAGATGCTCGCCAGCTTGTTCGTGCCGAGCAGAGTTGCCGGCACTTCTTTCGGTAACACGGAAAAAATCGCGGGAACCTGGATCAGCCCGCCGCCGCCGACCACGGCGTCCACCAAGCCGGCGAGGAAGGCTGCGCCGCCGAGCCATACGAAGTCAATCATCTACTGCTTTCGGTACATTGAAGAGACGAAATTGTACGCAGGTTCGGACCATGACGCAGCCGCTGACTTTCCCGCAGCCCGGCCATTCTGGTGTACTCTTTATCGGTCCAAACGCACGGGAAAAAAACATGACCGCCTTTGCCTTCAGCACCGTCGCCCACATCGTTTCCGAACCCGGCGCCGCCAGCCGCCTCGGGGAAATCATCCGCGAGCGCTTCCCCTCCTCCCGCCGCGCGCTCGTCGTCACCGACCCGGGCTTTCTCCGCACCGGCCTGGCCGAGATGCCTTGCCTCGACCTCAAGCGCCACGGTTTTACCGTCAGCGTGTACTCCGGGGTGGTGGCCGATCCGCCCGAGGACGTGGTGCTGGACGCGCTGGGCTTTGCCCGCAACAACGAGGCCGACCTGGTCATCGGCCTGGGCGGCGGCAGCTCGATGGATGTGGCCAAGCTGATCGCCGTGCTGGCGGGGAGCGAACAGCCGCTGGCCGAGATCTACGGCATCGGCAAGGTCAAGGGCACGCGCCTGCCGCTGGTACAGGTGCCGACGACGGCCGGCACCGGTTCCGAGGTGACCAACATCGCGATCGTCACCACCGGCGCGACCACCAAGATGGGCGTGGTCGCACCCCAGCTCTACGCCGACCTGGCGATCCTCGACGCCGCCCTCACCCTCGGCCTGCCGCCAATGGTGACGGCCGCGACGGGCATCGACGCCATGGTCCATGCGATCGAGGCCTATACCAGCAAGCATAAAAAGAACCCGGTTTCGGACACGCTGGCGCGCCAGGCGCTCGAGCTGCTGTCGCGCAATCTGATCCCTGCCTGCGAAAACGGCAGCCGTCTCGAGGTGCGGCAGGCGATGCTGCTGGGCGCCTGCCTGGCCGGCCAGGCCTTTTCGAACGCGCCGGTGGCGGCGGTGCACGCGCTGGCCTATCCGGTCGGCGGCATCTTCCACGTCGCCCACGGGCTGTCGAATTCGCTGGTGCTGCCGCATGTGCTGCGCTTCAATGCGCCCGAGGCCGCGCCGCTGTATGCGGAACTGGCGGCCATCGCGGTGCCCCAGGCCAGCGGCAGCACCGAGGCCCGCACCGAGGCGCTCATCGCCGCCATGCAGCATACGGCCCGGATCACCGGCATCCAGACCACGCTGCAACAGGTCGGCATCAGGGAAAGCGATCTCGACCGGCTGGCGGACGACGCCATGCTCCAGACCCGCTTGCTCGGGAACAATCCTAGGGAAGTGACGCGGGCGGACGCCCGCGCGATCTACGCCGCCGCTTTGTAGTAGACGCTCAGGCCGGCTCTGCCCTTGCGGCAGTGGCCTGGGGCTGGCTTGCGAAAAAATCGAGCAGCAGCGCATTGACCTGATCGGCGGCGGTCAATTGCAGCCAATGGTCGGCGCCATTGATGCGCTCGTAGCGGAAGGTGTCGGCCACGTATTGCGAAGAGGCGCGCATCTGCTCCTCCGTCAGGGCCGGGTCGCGTTCGCTCCACACCCCCATTACGGGCACCTTCACCGGCTCGGTCTTGCCGCCCAGGTGAAAGCCGTGCGGCACATTCGCGCGGTAATAGTTCAGGGCCGCAGTCATGCGGCCGGGCTCGCGCAGGTCGCGGCGCCAGTGCGACAGCTGGGTCGGATCGGTGGTGAAGTGGCGCATGGCGTAGAAGTCCGCAGCCATCAAGGATTTCTCGGCCAGCACCGGCGTCATGAACCACAGCATGTAGCTGCTGCGCAGGCGCTGCATGATGCCGGCGCGGGCAAACGCAGCAGGATGGCCGACCGAGAGCGCGACATACTGTTCGACGCGCTGCGGCGCATCCATGCACAGCACCCAGCCGATCAGCGCGCCCCAATCGTGGCCGACGACGCGCGCCTTCGGGATCCCCATCACGTCGAGCAGCGCCAGCACGTCGGCAACCAGGTGCTCGGTGCGATAAGCCGCCACGGCTTCCGGCGCGTCGGTCTGGCCATAGCCGCGCAGGTCGGGTGCGATCACGCGATAGCCGGCGCGCACCAGCGGCCCGACCTGCTTGCGCCAGACGACGTGGGTGTCGGGAAAGCCGTGCAGCAGCAAGACCGCCGGCCCCTCCCCCGCGCTCATCACATGCATGCGCAAACCATTGACGCTCAGAATCGCCGATGTTTCCTTCACGCGGCCTCCCGCTCCTTGTTCACGGCCATTCTAGCGCCGGCGCCGGGCTGGGCGCGCGCGCGACGCTCCAGCAAGGCGCCGATCTCGCCGACGATGCCGCGGCGGAACAGCAGCACGCAGGCAATGAAGATCAGGCCGGTCACCATGCCGACCGATTCGCCCAGGGTCGAGAACCAGTTGATGCCGGTGGTCTCGGCCAGCCACATGCCGAGGTCGCCCAGCTTGTTTTCCAGCGCCACGATGACGAAAGCGCCGATGATCGGTCCGGCCATGGTGCCCATGCCGCCAACCAGCGTCATCAGGACCACCAGGCCCGACATGGTCCAGTGCACGTCGGTCAGGGTCTCGAAGCCGAGCACGACGGTCTTGGTGGCGCCGGCCAGCCCGGTCAGCGCGGCCGACAGGACGAAGGCGAGCAGCTTGTAGCGGTCGGCGTCGTAGCCGAGCGAGATCGCACGCGGTTCGTTTTCCTTGATGGCTTTCAGGACCTGGCCGAAGGGCGAGTGCACGGTGCGCACGATCAGGGCAAACCCGAGCACGGCGATGGCCAGCACGACGTAGTACAGGGTCAGATCGTTGCCCAGGTCGAGCACGCCGAACAGGCGCCCACGCGGCACGCCCTGCAGGCCGTCCTCGCCATGGGTATAGGGGCTGCGCAGCGCGGCGAAGTACACCATCTGGGCCAGGGCCAGGGTGATCATCGAAAAATAGATGCCCTGGCGGCGGATCGCCAGCGCGCCGATCACCAGTCCGAGGACGGCGCTGGCGGCGACGCCGGCCAGGATCCCCAGTTCGGTCGGCAGCCCGATATTGGCCAGCAGGTGGCCCGTGACGTAACCCGCGCTGCCGAAAAAGGCGGCATGGCCGAACGAGAGCAGGCCCGTAAAACCGATCAGGAGGTTGAAGGCGCAGGCGAACAGGGCGAAGCACAGCAGCTTCATCAGGAACACCGGATAGCCGAAGAACGGCGCGGCCAGCGCCAGCGCGAGTGCAATGCCGTAACCAATTTTCTTGTTCATGCTTACTTCTCCTTCCCGAACAGGCCGGCCGGGCGCAGCAGCAGCACGATGACCATGACCACGAACACGACGACTTCCGAGCCTTCCGGGTAGTAGACCCGCGTCAGGCCTTCGATCACGCCCAGCATCAGGCCGGTGACGATGGAACCGAGGATCGACCCCATGCCGCCGATCACGACCACGGCGAACACGACGATGATGAGGTTCGAGCCCATCAGCGGCGTGACGTTGATGACGGGCGCCGCCAGCACGCCGGCAAGTCCCGCCAGCGCGACGCCGAAACCATAGGTCAGCGTGACCATGCGCGGCACGTTGATGCCGAAGGCCTCGACCAGTTTCGGGTTCTCGGTGCCGGCGCGCAGGTAGGCGCCGAGGCGGGTCTTTTCGATGACGAACCAGGTGCCGAGGCAGACGATGAGCGAGGCGACGACGACCCAGGCGCGGTAGTTCGGCAGGATCATGAAGCCGAGGTCGGTGGCGCCGGACAGTTGTTCCGGCACGTCCAGGGTCTGGCCGGAGACGCCGAAGAAGGAGCGGAACACGCCTTCGAGCAGCAGCGTGATGCCGAAGGTCAGCAGCAGGCCGTACAGGTGATCCAGCTTGTAGAGCCAGCGCAGCATGGTCTTCTCGACCGCGATGCCGAAGGCGCCGACCACGAGCGGCGCGAGCACCAGCATCATCCAGTAGTTCAGTTCATATGTGCTGACGCCGATGAAGGCAATGAAGGCGCCCATCATGTACAGGGCGCCGTGCGAAAAATTGATGACGTTCAGGAGGCCGAAGATGACGGCCAGGCCGAGCGAAAGCATCGCGTAGAAGGAACCGTTGACCAGGCCCAGCAGGAGCTGGCTCATCAGGGCTTGCAGGGGGACTCCGAAGATTTCCATAGGCACCAGGGTTAAGTCGGAAGGCGGTAATGCGGGCGCCGGTGAGACGGAGAAGAAATGGCGCCGCGATGAAGCGAAAACTGGTTGAACGCGTGGACGGCAGAGCCGTCCACCCTACTGGTATGCGAGGGATGTAGGGTGGACGGCTTCGCCGTCCACGCGTTCAAATCACGCCCGCATTTTCGGCGGTTAAATCAAACGTCTTGAATCACTTCCACGCCGCGCACTTCGTCTCGGCCTTGGTCGTGTACGCCTGCTCGCCCGGGATCGTGGCCACGACCTTGTAGTAGTCCCAAGGTCCCTTCGATTCCTTCGGCGTTTTGACCTGCATCAGGTACATGTCGTAGACCATGCGGCCGTCCGGGCGGATCACGCCGTTCTTGGCGAACATGTCGTTGATCTTGGTGGCCTTCAGGTGCTCCATGATCTTGGTCGCGTCGTCGGTGCCGGTAGCTTTCACCGCGTTCAGGTAGTTCGTCGTTGCCGAGTAGTCGGCCGCCTGCAGCATCGACGGCTGCTTCTTCATCTTGGCGAAATAACGTTTCGACCAGGCGCGGGTGTCGGCGTTCTGGTCCCAGTACCAACCGTCGGTCAGGTACATGCCCTGGGTGGTGTTCAGGCCGAGGGTGTGGACGTCGTTGATGAACACCAGCAGGCCGGCGATCTTCATCTTCTTGGTCAGGCCGAATTCGTTGGCGGCCTTGATCGAGTTGATGGTGTCGCCGCCGGCGTTCGCCAGGCCCAGCACCTGCGCCTTCGAGGACTGCGCCTGCAGCAGGAAGGACGAGAAGTCCGAGGCCGACAGCGGATGCTTGACGCTGCCCAGCACCGTGCCGCCGTTCTTCTTGATGACGTCCGAAGTGTCCTTTTCCAGCGACTGGCCGAAGGCATAGTCGGCGGTCAGGAAATACCAGCTCTTGCCGCCCTGCTTCAGCACGGCCGAACCGGTGCCGCGCGCCAGCGCCACGGTGTCGTAGGCGTAGTGCACGGTGTAGGGCGAGCACTGTTCGTTGGTCAGTTGCGCGGTGCCGGCGCCGATCGAGATGAAGACCTTCTTCTTCTCGGCCGCGACTTTCGCCATGGCCAGGCTGGCGCCGGAATTGGTGCCGCCGATCAGCATGTCGACGCCCTGCTGGTCGAACCATTCGCGCGCCTTGGAGGCGGCGATGTCCGGCTTGTTCTGGTGGTCGGCGACCATGAACTGGATCTTCTTGCCGTTGACGGCGCCGCCCAGGTCGGCGATCGCCATGCGCACGGCTTCGGCGCCGCCGTTGCCGTCGACGTCGGAATAGACGCCGGACAGGTCGGTGATCATGCCGATCTTGATGGTGTCGCCGCTGATCTGGGCGTGCGCAGGCAGGGCGAAGCCGGCGAATGCGGCGGCGGTGGCGAGGGCGAGGGTTGTGCGTTTCATCTTGTCTCCGTTGTTGTATGTGAAGCGTGAAAGCGTGAACCTGGTGCGCCTGGAAAAACAGCGCATGAAAAAGCGTCTAGACGCCGAGCAGTTCGGTCAGCACCGGCATGCGGGTTTCCAGCTCCGCGGCAGCGATCGTCTCGACGATCTGCCCGTGCTCGACCACGTGAAACCGGTCCGCCAGCGGCGCGGCGAAGCGGAAATTCTGTTCGACCATGACGATCGTGTAGCCTTTGCCCTTGAGCGTGGTGATCATGCGCGCCAGGCTCTGCACGATGACGGGCGCCAGGCCTTCCGAGATTTCGTCCAGCAGCAGCAAGCGCGCGCCGGTGCGCAGGATGCGCGCCACCGCCAGCATCTGCTGCTCGCCGCCCGACAGGCGCGTGCCCTGACTGTGGCGGCGCTCGTACAGGTTCGGGAACATCTCGTAGATTTCGTCCAGCGACATCGCGGTGCCTGCCTTCGGCAGCACCGGCGGCAGCAGCAGGTTTTCCTCGGCCGACAGCGAGGAGAAAATGCCCCGCTCTTCCGGGCAATAGCCGACGCCGAGGTGGGCGATGCGGTGCGTGGGCAGCGAAATCGATTCGACGCCGTTGATCTTGATCGAGCCGGTGCGGCGGCCGGTCAGGCCCATGATGGCGCGCAGCGTGGTCGTGCGTCCGGCGCCGTTACGTCCCAGCAGCGTGACGACTTCGCCCTGGGCCACCGAAAAGCCGATGTCGTGCAGGATGTGCGATTCGCCGTACCAGGCCTGCAGGTTGCGGATCTCGAGTGCGGCGGTGGAGGTTGGATTCATGCGTGGGCTCCTTCCAGTTCGCCGTCGGCGCTGCCCATGTAGGCCTGCATCACCTGGGGATTTTTCGATACTTCGGCATAGCTGCCTTCGGCCAGCATCGCGCCGCGCTGCAATACCGAGATGCGGTCGCAGATGCCGGACACGACGTTCATATTGTGTTCGACCATCAGGATGGTGCGCCCGCTCGAGACCTTCTTGATCAGCGCGGTGACGCGGTGCACGTCCTCGTGGCCCATGCCCTGCGTCGGCTCGTCGAGCAGCATCAGTTCCGGCTCCATCGCCAGCGTGGTGGCGATCTCGAGCGCGCGCTTGCGGCCATACGGCAGGTCGGCGGTGACGGTGTCGGCGAAGCCTTCCAGGTCGACCTCGGACAGCAGCGCCATCGCGCGTTCGTTCAACTGGTCGAGCGAACGCTCGCTGCGCCAGAAGTGGAAGCTGGTGCCGAGCCCGCGCTGCAGGCCGATGCGCACGTTCTGCAGCACGGTCAGGTGCGGAAAGACGGCGGAAATCTGGAACGAGCGAATGATGCCCATGCGCGCGATCTGCGCCGGCTTGGCATCCGTGATGTCGCGGCCGTTGAAGAGAATCTGGCCGGACGAGGGAACGAGGAACTTGGTCAGCAGGTTGAAGCAGGTGGTCTTGCCGGCGCCGTTGGGGCCGATCAGCGCGTGGATGTGGCCGCGCTGCACACGCAGGTCGACGCCGCTGACGGCAGTGAAACCCTTGAATTCCTTGGTGAGGCGCTTTGTTTCAAGAATGACGTCTGCCATTGTGTCTCCGGAACGTTTTTCACGTACTACTCGGGAACTGCAGCCTATCTGTGTAGACTCTTAACAGATATTACACACAACAGTTATGGTCCACAATACAACGCAAGCCCTGTGCGCAGGTGCACAGGGTGGGTAGATTTGCCCACTCATTGTGCATAAATGCACGCAAGGTCTATGTATTTCGCGGTGCGGCCGAGATAACACTTCAGCGCTACCCCGTAGGGTGGGCACTCTGTGCCCACGCGTTACGTGCACATCCTTGCACCTGCGGCGTTGAGGATTCGCCCGCTATCGTTACCGCAAGTCCAAAACATGCCGTTTCGGATTTCGACTCAGTGCGCTACAGCGCGAGCGACACCTCACCGTACATGACCAACCGCCAGCGTGCGAAACGCGTGGGCACAGCGTGCCCACCCTACGTCGATCACCGCGCGAGTAATGCGGACTGGATGTGCGATGACGAACCCGCGCGCCTGACGATCATCTCGGCCGCCTTCTCGGCGATCATCAAGGTCGGCGAATTCGTATTCCCGGATGTAATGAAGGGCATGATCGAGGCGTCGACCACGCGCAGGCGTGCGACGCCGATCACGCGCAGCTCGCTGTCGACCACGGCCAGCGGATCGTCCCTCTTGCCCATGCGGCAGGTGCCGACCGGGTGGAAAATCGTGGTGCCGATCAGGCCCGCCGCTTCGGCCAGCTCTTCCTCGGTCTGGTAGAGGGGGCCGGGCTTGAATTCCTGCGGCTGGTATTTGGCGAGCGAGGGCGCGGCCACGATACGGCGCGTCAGCGCCAGCGCGGCGGCAGCCGTGCGCCGGTCTTCAAGCGTGCTCAGGTAGTTCGGCGTGATCTTCGGCGGCGCATAGCTGTCGTTCGAGGCGATGCGCACGTGGCCGCGCGCGGTCGGGCGCAGGTTGCACACGCTGGCCGTAAAGGCCGGGAAACCGTGCAGCGGGTCGCCGAATTTATCGAGCGACAGCGGCTGCACGTGGTATTGCAGGTCCGGCGTCGCTATGTGCGGACCCGAGCGCGCAAACACCCCCAGCTGCGAAGGCGCCATCGACATCGGCCCGCTGCGGAACAGCGCGTATTCGAGGCCGATCTTCATCTTGCCGAACCAGTTCGAAGCCGTCTCGTTCAGGGTTTTTACGCCGCTGACCTTGTAGACCATGCGCAGTTGCAGGTGGTCCTGCAGGTTTTCGCCAACGCCGGGCGCATCCACGCGCGGCGTGATCCCGTGGCGCTGCAGGCTGGCCGCCGGGCCGATGCCCGACAGTTGCAGGATGTGCGGCGAGCCGATCGCGCCCGCCGCCAGCAGGGTTTCGCGGTGGGCGGTCGCCGTGAACATGCGCCCGCCGCCGCTGAACTGCACGCCGCGGCAGACCTGGCCCCCCTCGCCCTCCTCGATCAGCAGGCGTTCCACGTGGCAGCCCGTCATGATGGTCAGATTCGGGCGCTGCGCCGCCGGTTTCAGGAAAGCCTTCGCCGTATTCAGGCGAATGCCGCGGCGCTGGTTGACCTCGAAATAGGACGAACCGGCGTTGTCGCCGGTGTTGAAATCCTCGACTTTCGCGATGCCGACTTCGGCGGCGGCGTCGCGGAAGGCGTCCAGGATCTGCCAGGACAATCTCTGCTTTTCCACGCGCCACTCGCCGCCGGCGCCATGCAGTTCGCTGGCGCCGCGGTAATGGTCTTCGCTCTTCTTGAACAAGGGCAGCACGTGCTCCCAGCGCCAGGATGCATCGCCGCACACCTCGGCCCAGCGGTCGTAATCGCTCTTCTGCCCGCGCATGTAGATCATGCCGTTGATCGACGAACTCCCGCCCAGCACTTTCCCGCGCGGATAAATCAAGGCGCGGCCACCCAGCCCCGGATCGGGCTCGGTGTTGAACAGCCAGTCGGTGCGCGGATTGCCGATGCAGTGCAGGTAGCCGACCGGGATGTGGATCCAGAGGTAGTCGTCGCGCGCCCCGGCTTCGATGACGAGGACGTTCACGTCCTTGTCGCGGGTCAGGCGATTGGCCAGCACGCACCCCGAGGTACCGGCTCCAACGATGATGTAGTCGTATTCTCCAGCCGATTCCACCCAGGTTTCTCCCAGTTAGGACTGCAATTCGGATGCTAATAATTCGACCAGGCGGCTTGCCGGCATCGGCCGCGCCCGCGCCACGCCAGTACCGGCCCAGAGCGACATGAGTTCGGTGTCGCCCGCCTTGGCCGCGGCGGCGCGGATGCTGCCGGTCAGCGCGTTCTGGACCGGATAAGGCGGTACCTGGTCCTCGATGGCCGCCATTTGCTGCATGAAGCGGTTCTCGATACCGCGCGCGTAGCGGCCGGAAAAGCTGCGCGTGAGCCGGGTCGGCTGTCCTTGTGCCTCGATCAGGCGCTGTTTATAGGCCGGATGGATGCCGGATTCGTCGGTGACGAGGAAGGCCGTGCCCATCTGCACCGCGCTGGCGCCCAGCGCCAGCGCCGCCTTGATGTCTGCGCCATTCATGATGCCGCCGGCGGCGATCACCGGAATCGAGACGGCTTGCGCCACCGCCGGCCAGAGTTCCCGGGCGCTCAAGGTCGCGTCTTCCTGGCGCCCGATGAAGGTGCCGCGGTGGCCGCCCGCCTCGATGCCGGAAGCGATGACGGCGTCGGCGCCGATGGCTTGCCAGGCCAGCGCCTCCTCGACCGTGGTCACGGTGCCGATCGCCAGGATGCCGGCCGCGTGCAGGCGTTCGACCTGGACCGCGTCCAGGATGCCGAAGGTGAAGCTGGCGGCAGCCGGACGCAGCTCGAGCAGCGTCTCGAACTGGGCGTCGAAATCCTCGCACCAGCTTTTCGGGCGCGGCAGCTCGCTCCAGCCCACGCTTTCCCAGACCGGGCGCAGCAGTTCGACGCCACGCGCCACTTCGTCTTCCCCGGGCGTGGGCGTTTTCTGGACGAAGAAATTCAACAGGAAGGGGCGCCCGGTCAGGCTGCGGATGCGCTCGACCTGGCTGCGGATCAGCGCCGGCGACAGCAACGAACCGGCGAACGAACCGAGGGCGCCGGCATTCGACACGGCAGCGACCAGCTCCGAGGTGGTGGCGCCGCCCGCCATCGGTCCCTGGACGATGGGCAACCTGAACAGCGAACTGAAGTCCATTCGAAATTCCTCCGCTAAACGATTCGATCAACACAGCACGACCAACAGCACGATCAATACAGCGCGCAAACCGCCCACCGGGCCGCTCCGGTCCCGTCATTTCAGTTCACAGCAGCAAGCTTACCAGATCGTAAACGATGCGCCAGACCCCCTGCTGTGGATAAGCTTCTTGATATCCACAGGAACGGTTTGTGCAAAAACGCGGCTTTTTCCACGCTCACGATTTTTGTCCAGATTTGCCACCAGGAACATACAGCGGCAAGCCACCGGCTTATACCGCGCGTAAACCGCTGATTTCTCATCCGTTAACCGGCTTATCCACAGAAAGTGGCAGTTGTTAACACTACTACTATCGTTGTATACAGATTTTGGTTGTAAACCTGGGGACCCTCGCGCCTCGCGCCCGACAAAATTTTTTTTTCGTGACTGCCCGACTGTTGGCGCCAAGCCGCAAACGCGCGTTCACGCATCCGCTCGGGCATCCATTCATCGGTCCCAGGACCTGCAGGCCGGTTTCTCTGCCCTGCTCGCAGGTCCAACCGCACGACGTTGCCTGCCGAAGGCCAGACCGCTGTGGACAAGCCCATGCATATCCACAGGAAGGAATGTGCAGAACGGCTGACTTTCAGCGCTCCCGAAAATTTATACAAATTCCGTGCAAGCCAGACGCAAGGTTTGTTCAGCACTTCAGGAAACGCGTAAACCCTTGACGCTGTGGAGAAAAGCGACTTTATCCACAGTTCGGGCGGCGTTTACTACTACTACCAGCTTTATATCTATCTCTATTTATTAAAAAGATGAGTGCTGCGCACGGTGTACAAGCGCGCGCACGCGTTCTGGCCAATGCCTGCGTTATCGATCTTCTGGCTGAAGAAAGGTTTGGCAGGAAGTCGCGATCGCGCACACGCTGCCGACAACGGAAGCCAAACGGCCTGCCGGCAGGTTGTTTGAACGCTTTGACAACGGCACAAAAAAGGGTTCGCGCCATGCAGACCCGGAATGGGCGATGAAGATGTTGGCGGAGCCGACATGGCATGGTCGTGCTGACCCCACTGCCGGCATGCGCATACGTGCTGGACCTGCCGGAGACCGCTTTCCTGACCTGGTTCAGCCAGCGCCAGGATCCGCACAGCATGCTCTGTTTGCTCAACTACCCGCAGGTCAGGCAGGAAAATGGCCTTTCAATCAGGTTTTGCCGGCAAAAACAGGCCTTCGAACAGCGCGGCTGTGGACAAGCCGCTGCATATCCACAGGATCGGATGTGCAAAAACACGTTTACTGAAGACAAGCCGTTTTTTCTCCAACATCCGTGCAAGCCCGATACAATCCTTGTCCAGCCGGTTCGCGCTGCCGTAAACCGCTGATCTTGTGGAGAAATCTCTTCTTATCCACAACAAGATCATCGTTTACTATCACTACCAGCCGTATACATATACGTTTACTACTGTAAACAGAAAAACACCACGAACAGCGGGCACAAGTGCCCCAAAACGGGCCTGCAGCCGGCTCAACACCCTCGCTCAACCTATAAAACCAAGCAAAAATATGCGTCTCGGGATCATCAGCGCGCTGTACGAAGAACAGCAGGGGCTCGTGGAAGCCATGGAAGGGCCCTACAAGCTCATCCATGGTCAGCGCGAGTACTGGCTCGGACAACTCTGGGAAATCGACGCTGTGTGCGTTTTATCGCGTATAGGCAAGGTTGCAGCGGCGTTGACGGCCACCACGCTTGTGGAAAAGTTCGGAGTTACGCACATCCTGTTTACCGGCGTTGCCGGCGCAGGGGATAAAACCGTCCAGGTGGGCGACATCGTGGTCGCCGAATCGCTGGTCCAGCACGACATGGATGCCAGTCCCCTGTTTCCCCGCTTCGAAGTACCCTTGACCGGCCTGACCCACTTCCCGGCCGACCATCGCCTGGGTGCGCGCCTGATGGATGCAGCCCAGGCTTTCCTGGACCGGGACTTCGTGGACGCCATCGATCCGCTCGAGAAAGCGGCGTTTCGCCTTGCGCAGCCGCGCATCCACCGCGGCCTGATCGCCAGCGGCGACCAGTTCGTCAACGATCGCGAGCACATCAATGGATTGAACGCCGCCCTGCCCGGGCTGGTTGCGGTGGAGATGGAAGGGGCGGCGGTAGCCCAGGTCTGCTACGAACTCGGCCTGCCTTGCGCGGTGATCCGGACGATTTCGGACAACGCCAATGAAAACGCAGCCACCGACTTCATGCGTTTCGTGAAGTCGGTGGCCGCGCGCTATGCCTTTCACATCGTCAGGCGTTTTTGCCTGGAGACGGAAGGAGCGCCCATTCAGGCGAGCAGCGAGTCGGCCGGCGTGTAGTCGTAGCCCAGCGCTTCGGCCACGGCCCGGTAGGTGACCTTGCCCTGGCAGACGTTCAGGCCCTGGCGCAGGTGGACGTCGTCCTCCAGGGCCTGGCGCCAGCCTTTGCTCGCCAGCGCGACGGCGTGGCCTATCGTCGCGTTGTTCAGTGCGAAAGTCGAGGTGCGGGCCACTGCACCCGGCATGTTCGCCACACAGTAGTGCACCACGCCGTCGACGACGAAGGTCGGATCGGCATGGGTGGTCGGGTGCGAGGTCTCGAAGCAGCCGCCCTGGTCGATGGCCACGTCGACCACCACGGCCCCCTTCTTCATGCGTGAAATCATGCTGCGCGTGACCAGTTTCGGCGCCGCCGCGCCCGGCACCAGCACGCCGCCGATGACCAGATCGCTCGAGACCACGGCTTCTTCGATCGCATGCGCGTTCGAATACAGGGTCGCGATGCGGTTGCCGTAGACCAGGTCGAGCTGGCGCAGGCGGTCGATGTTTTTGTCCAGCACGGTGACGCGGGCTCCGGTGCCGACCGCCATCTGCAGCGCATTGGTGCCGACCACGCCGGCGCCGATGATCGTCACGTGACCTGGCGCCACGCCCGGCACGCCGCCCAGCAGCAGGCCCATGCCGCCTTTCGATTTTTCCAGGTGGGCGGCGCCGGCCTGGATCGCCATGCGCCCCGCCACCTCGCTCATCGGCGCGAGCAGCGGCAGGCCGCCTCCCGGGCCGGTGATGGTTTCATAGGCAATGCAGACGGCGCCCGAGTTGACCAGGGCCGAGGTCTGCTCGGGATCCGGCGCCAGGTGCAGGTAGGTGTAGAGGATCTGGCCTTCGCGCAGCATGGCGCATTCGAGCGGCTGCGGCTCCTTGACCTTCACGATCATGTCGGCGCGCTCGAAGATCTCCTTCGCCGTGCCGACAATGCGGGCGCCGGCGGCCAGGTACTGATCGTCGGACAGCCCGATCTCGCTGCCGGCGTTCGTCTGGACAATTACCTGGTGCCCTCGTGCGACCAGCTCGTGCACGGAAGGCGGGGTCAGGCCGACCCGGTACTCATGGTTTTTTATCTCCTTCGGAACGCCGACTAGCATGATGTCTTCCTCCAATAGTTTTAAGAATAAAAACCCCTACATGATTACAGCCCCAGCGTCATGAGACTTGCGTTGCCGCCAGCCGCGGTCGTGTTCACGCATACCGCGCGTTCGGCCACCAGGCGCCACAGGTCCACCGGAGCGTTCGCATCGGTATCGACGATGCCGACGATGGCGCCCGGACGCGCCGCCAGTTGCGCGCGCAGCGTGCCCTGCATGCCGCTCTCCACCAGGGCGATCTGGAATTCGCACTGGGCCACCTCGGCCGCGCCGACGAAACGGATGCGGTCCTTTACCTCGAGCGGCAGGTCGTCCGGCACCGCCGAATGGGCGCCGGCCAGCACATAGGCGCGGTTGCCGGTGGCCAGCGCGGCGGCCAGCTGGTTCAGCATCGCCTGTTGCGAACCGGCCGCGCACAGCACCGCGCCGCGCGGGCAGAAGGACAGGCGGTTGCGCTCGCCGGTCGGGCCCGGCAAGTCGAGCGTGATGCCGTTCAGGTGGGTGCGGATGTACTGCTCGCCCAGCTTGACCACGTCTCCGTGGCCGTGATGGCGCGCCCACACCAGCAGCGAGACCAGGGCCGGGTTCGGCGTATTGGTGTGCTCCAGCAGCGGCGCGGCCCCGCGCTGCAGGCGCTTCAGGTAGAGCGGGCCGCCGGCTTTCGGGCCGGTGCCGGATTTGCCCTCGCCGCCGAAAGGCTGCACGCCGACGACGGCGCCGACGATGTTCCGGTTCACGTAGATGTTGCCAACGTGGGCACGGGCGACAATGAAATCGATGGTTTCGTCGATGCGCGAATGCACGCCCAGGGTCAGGCCGTAGCCGGTGGCGTTGATCGAATCGATTACCTTGCCCAGGTCGGCGCGGCGGTAGCGCACGATGTGCAGCACTGGACCGAAGACTTCCTGCTTCAGTTCCGACAGCGAGCCGATTTCCAGCACGGTCGGCGGCACGAAGGTGCCCTGCGAGGCGATGGCCGCCGGCAGCTCGAGCGCGAAATGCTGTTTCGCGGTCGCCTTCATGCGCTCGATGTGGGCCAGCAGGTTGCGCTGGGCCTCGGCGTCGATCACCGGGCCGATGTCGGTCGACAGGCGGTCCGGGCTGCCCACGCGCAGTTCCTGCAACGCGCCCTTCAGCATCCGGATGGTTTTATCCGCAATATCTTCCTGCAGGAACAGCACGCGCAGGGCCGAGCAGCGCTGGCCGGCGGAATCGAAAGCGGAAGTCAGCACGTCCTGCACCACCTGTTCCGGCAGCGCCGAGGAGTCGACGATCAGGGCGTTCTGGCCGCCGGTTTCGGCCACCAGTGGGATGTCGACGCCCTCCTTGTCGGCACGCTGGGCCAGCGTACGGTTGATCAATTGCGCCACTTCGGTCGACCCGGTGAAGATCACGCCTTTTACACGCGCATCCGAGGTGAGCGCTGCACCCACGACTTCGCCGCGGCCCGGCAGCAGTTGCAGCGCAGCGGCCGGGATGCCGGCTTCATGGAACATCTGCACCGCACGGTAAGCGATCAGCGGGGTCTGCTCGGCCGGTTTCGCCAGCACGACGTTGCCGGCAGCCAGGGCCGCGGCAACCTGGCCGGTGAAAATCGCCAATGGGAAGTTCCACGGGCTGATGCACGTCACGGGACCGAGGGCCTGCACGGTGCCGGCGTCTTTCGCTTGCGCGCCGTAGTAGCGCAGGAAGTCGACCGCTTCGCGGATCTCGGCAATCGCGTTCGGCAGCGATTTACCGGCTTCGCGCACGGCCAGGGCCATCAATTCCGCCATGTTTTCTTCGAACAGGTCGGCGACGCGCATCAGGATCGCGGCGCGCTCGCCGCTGGCGCTGGCCTGCCACTGGCCAGCAAAGCCGGCGGCCGCCTGCAGGGCGGTGTCGACATTGGCCGGCGACGCTTCGAGCACGCTGCCCACGATATCGGCCGACTGCGCCGGGTTGACGACCGCCAGCGCATCGGCGCCCTGCACGCTGCCGGCGACCAGCGGCGCCGCCTTGTATTCGCGCTGGCGCGACAGTTCCGTGCCGAGCAGGCGCAGCGTATCCTCGTTGGTGAGATCGAGGCCGGCGGAGTTCTTGCGCTCGGCGCCGAACATGGCGCGCGGCAGGGAAATGCCCGGGTGCGGCAGGCCGCCGGCGGCGCGCGCCACCTCGAACGGGTCGTTCAGCAGGGTGTCGACCGGGATCTTTTCGTCGACGATCTGGTTCACGAAGGAGGAATTCGCGCCGTTTTCCAGCAGGCGGCGCACCAGGTAGGCCAGCAGGGTTTCGTGCGAACCGACCGGCGCATAGATGCGGCAGGCTTTATTCAGGTTGTCCTTGCCGACGACCTGGTCGTACAGGGTTTCGCCCATGCCGTGCAGGCACTGGAATTCGTAGTTGTCCACACCGCGTTCTTTCGCCCAGGTGTAGATGACGGACAGGGTATGCGCATTGTGGGTCGCGAACTGGGCATAGATGACGTCGGTTGCGGCCAGCAGTTTCTGGGCGCAAGTCAGGTAGGACACATCGGTGTAGACTTTTCTCGTGTACACCGGATAACCCGGCATGCCGTCGACCTGGGCGCGCTTGATCTCGGCGTCCCAATAGGCGCCTTTTACCAGGCGCACCATGAACTTGCGGCCGCTGCGCCTGGCCAGGTCGACCACGTAGTCGATCACGAAGGGGCAACGCTTCTGGTAGCCCTGCACCACCAGGCCGATGCCCTCGAAGCCGGCAAGCTCCGCGTCAAAAGCCAAGGCTTCGAGCATGTCGAGCGAGATTTCCAGGCGGTCCGCTTCCTCGGCATCGATGTTGATGCCGATGTTATAGCTTTTCGCCAGCAGCACGAGATTACGCACGCGCGGCAGCAATTCTCCCATCACGCGGGCATACTGGGCACGGCTGTAGCGCGGGTGCAGGGCCGACAGCTTGATCGAGATGCCGGGGCCGTTCTTGATGCCGCGTCCGTTCGAGGCCTTGCCGATCGCGTGGATCGCCGCTTCGTAGGAAGCGTAGTAGTTCTGCGCATCAAGCTCGGTCAGCGCTGCTTCGCCCAGCATGTCGTAAGAGTATTGATAACCGCGCGTCTCGTTGGCCTGGCTGTTCTTCAGCGCTTCCTCGATCGTCTGGCCGGTGACGAACTGGTTGCCCAGCATGCGCATGGCCATGTCGACGCCCTTGCGGATCAGCGGTTCGCCGCCCTTGGCGATCAGGCGCGTCAGCGCCGAGCCCAGACCGCGTTCGCTGGTGGTCGAGACCAGCTTGCCGGTGACGAGCAGGCCCCAGGTTGCGGCGTTCACGAACAGCGAAGGCGATTCGCCCAGGTGGCTGCGCCAGTCTCCCTTGCTGATCTTGTCGGCGATCAGGCGGTCGGCGGTGGCGCTGTCGGGAATACGCAGCAGCGCTTCGGCCAGGCACATCAGCGCCACGCCTTCTTCCGACGAGAGCGAAAACTCGTGCATCAGCGCATCGACACCCGAGGCGCGGGTGCGTTTCGCGCGTACGCTCGAGACCAGGCGATGCGCCAGCGGCTTGGCATCCGCACTTGGACGCGCGCCCTGGGCCAGCAGCCACTGGACGGCATCAAGTTCGTCGCGGCGGTAGGCGGCCGTGATGGCGGCGCGCAGTGGCGTCTGCTCCTGCCTGGTTTCTGCCTGGTAGGCGTCGAAGGGAACGAAGGTGGTGGCCGGGGTGGCGGCGATCTGCATGGCGTGTCTTTAAAAAAAGAAGGATCAGGTGAACGGGTTGCGCACAGCAAAACGCGCCGTCCTGCAGGGCAGTCGGCGCGCGTTTTGGTACGTGCTTCCGAGTACCCAACAATCCCCCTGGCTGTAGTGCGATGCGCCTTGCCCCGGAGATTTTTTGGGCACTCTCAATCGTTTGATTGTAGAAGGAAATCTTCTGGATTAATTCTGTTTTTAAAGGGTACTAGCAATAGATAGTTTTTGATGCGAGAATTCGGCCAAATAATATTTACGGTGAAGAGAGAGACACCATGCTGGACAAGATTTCGAAAAAGATTCTGGCCGAGTTGCAGAACGATGGACGCATCAGCAACGTCGAGCTGGCGGCGCGGGTCAACCTGTCGCCGGCGGCCTGCCTCGAGCGCGTGCGCAAGCTGCACGAGTCCGGCTATATCACGGGTTACACGGCCCAGCTCAACCCCCAGCTGCTCGACGTGTCGCTGCTGGTCTTCATCGAGGTGGTGCTGGACCGCACCACGCCGGAAGTCTTCGACGCGTTCAAACAGAGCGTGCAACTGATCCCGGAAGTGCTCGAATGCCACATGGTAGCCGGCGGCTTCGACTACCTGGTGAAGGCGCGCGTGAAGGACATGGCAGCATACCGTGAATTCCTCGGCAAAACCTTGCTGCAGAAGGGCGTGCGTGAAACGCACACCTATGCGGTGATGGAAGAAGTCAAAAATACGACGAAGTTGCCGATCCGGTGAACTTTTTCGGCGGATAAACGCCGTGCTGTGAACGAATTTGTTGACGCATCCGGTAGGGTGGGCACTCCGTGCCCACGCGGAACGATGCGCCGTGTTGGCGCTGTTTCGTCGAGACGGATGAGGTGACGCGGCGTATCCGAATGCGGACACGCGGCAATCAATGTAATGGTTTGCTTTTTCGTGCGGTTATCAATCCAACACGGCCGCGAGATGTTCGCACGCGTTCCGTGAGCGCATGCGCCGCACCGCGTGGGCACGGAGTGCCCACCCTACGAAAACCAATCTTGCCTTACGCCGCCTGGCGCTCCATCAACGGCTTGGTTGCCGTCGCCGCCGTCGTTTCCAGGTTACTTCTCAGCCAGCGGTGCGCCGGGCTGCGGCCGTCGCGCTCGTGCCAGAGCATGTCCAGGTGCACGGCCGGCAGCTGGAAAGGCAGTTCGCGCCAGATCAGCGCATCGGTCATGCCGGTCGACACCATCAAATGCTTCGGCAGCACCGTGATCAGGTCGGAATTGGCCACCACCCGGCCCGCGGTGAAGAACTGGTTCACCGTCAGCAGGATGCGGCGCTCGCGGCCGATCTGGGCCAGGGCTTCGTCGACCAGGCCGTGGGCCCGGCCCGAGAAACTCACCAGCAGGTGGTTCGCCTTGCAGTAGGAATCCAGGTCGAGCTTGCCCTCGGCCAGTGGATGCTTCTTGCGCATCACGCACACGTATTGGCCGGAATACAGGCGCTCATGGCGGATCGGCGAGCCGGTCTCGTAGGACAGTTGGGCCGCCACGCCCGGGAAGAAGCCGACTGCCAGGTCGATGTCGCCGCGCAGCAGCATCGGGCGCGGTTCGCGCGTGGTCAGCGGCACCATGCGGATGTTCACGCCGGGCGCCTCGCGCTCGATCGAACGCATCAGCGACGGCAGCCAGTAGGCGGCGGTGGCGTCGGCCATCGCCATGCGGAAGGTGGCCTGGGCCTTGGAGACGTCGAAGGTTTCCGGCATCACGGCCGCTTCCAGCGCCGCCAGCGCCTGGCGTACGGCCGGCCACAGCGCCTCGGCGCGCGGCGTCGGTTTCACCCCGTAGGCGGTACGGATCAGCAATTCGTCGCCCAGGCTCTCGCGCAGGCGCTTGATGGCGTTCGATACGGCCGGCTGGGTCATCGCAAGATGGCCGGCGGCGCGCGTCAGGTTTTGTTCGGTCATGACTGCGTCGAATACGCGCAGCAGGTTCAGGTCCAGCGTCAGAAAACTCATGATGTGTCTCGATATGGGCGTCAAATTCACGCCGGTTCTAAGTCTGTCTGCCAGTGTACCCCATTTCATTCATGATCAATATAAGCCACATCATTGAACGGAATTAGATTTATATGTTGCGTTGCACTATAGTTCGGAAAAACAACATACCGGCCTGATCATGTCGTTCGTATCCACTCTGACGCAATTCTCTTTCCCTGTGCTCCCGCTGGCGGAGCTGCTGCGCGCCGCCCTGCTGCTGGCGCTGCTGGCCAGTGTCCTGATGTTTTTCCGCCCCCTCCTGAGCGGCATCGTGCGCGCCCTGGTGCTGACCATCCGTCCGCGCATGACGAAGGAAGAGCGCGCCGCCCGTTTGGCGCAAAAGACCGGCGCCGTGTTGCAGCGCGCAATCGACTCGGCCAAGGGCCCCGGCACCGGTACGCTCGGCTCGGGCGCCTGAAGAACCAGCACCCCCGCATAAAGAAAAACGCGGCGACCGGAACCCCGGCGCCGCGTTTTTTTTGTACTCGAGAAGATTACTTGGCGTCGCCCAGCAGTGCCGGTTTCAATGAGCGGTCGGCCGGCTTTTCACCCAGCCAGATACGCAGCACGGCGTTATAGAACGTGATGTCGGCGGCCGGCTCGCCGATGCGCTTGCCGTTCAGCTCGCACACGGTGCCCGTGCCCGGGATCCAGTCCATGTGCAGCACGTCGCCCTTGCGGATCTGGTCGACGCTGGCGAACATTTCGCCGAACTTGCCGATCTGGCCGACGATCTTCGCTTTTTCCGTCTTGTCCAGGTTCTCGTTGATGCCGTCCATGAAGGCCTTGCCCAGGTCTTCGGACGAGATATCGCGTGCCATCACCAGGGTGACGCGGCGCGGGCCGTCCATTTTGAGGATGTCGGCGACGTTCTTGCTCTTCTCCGTCAGGTAGAGGCCGGCGGCATAGACCTTGATCACGAGCTTGGTGCGCATGCCGGCGCCGTTCAGTTTCAGGTCCTTGCCGCCGACCTTGTTGGTGTCGTCGAACTTGATGCCGTTCACATCGACAGCGGCCGCGGCCGGCAGTGCGAGGGCCAGCGCCAGTGCGGCGCCGGTGGCCAGGGTTGTCAGGGCTTTCATGGTGTCTCCTTCTATTTTTAGTGGGCGGTCAATCGTTTGTGTGGGACGGGCGCGGCCAGCCGGGCCGTGTCTTCGGCCAGCTTGAAGACGCTGACGGCGTGCGCCAGTTGCGCCGCCTGCGTCTGCATCGAGGCGGCGGCGGCGGCCGCTTCCTCGACCAGGGCGGCGTTTTCCTGGGTGGTCTGGTCCATCTCGACCACGTTGCGGCTGACTTGGGCGATGCCGGCGCTTTGTTCCATGCTGGCGGCCGTGATCTCGGCCATGATGTCGGTCACGCGGCGCACGCTCGCCACCACGTCCTGCATGGTGGCGCCGGCCTGCTCGACCAGGGTGCTGCCTTCGCGCACCTTGTCGACCGAGTCGCCGATCAGCACCTTGATTTCCTTGGCGGCGGCGGCCGAGCGCTGGGCCAGGTTGCGCACTTCGGACGCCACCACCGCAAAGCCGCGTCCCTGCTCGCCGGCGCGCGCCGCTTCCACCGCGGCGTTCAGGGCCAGGATATTGGTCTGGAAGGCGATCGCATCGATGACGCCGATGATGTCGACGATCTTGCGCGAGGACGCCGTGATCGAACCCATGGTGTCGATCACGCGCGCGACCACGGTACCGCCCTGCTCGGCCACGTCGGAGGCCTTGGCCGCGAGCTGGTTCGCCTGGCGCGCGTTGTCGGCGTTCTGCTGGACGGTGTCGGTCAGTTCGCGCATCGAGCCGGCGGTATGGCCGAGGGCGGCGGCCTGCTGTTCGGTGCGGCTCGACAGGTCGAGGTTGCCGCTGGCAATCTCGTTCGAGGCCGCCGCCATCGCTTCGGTGCTGCCGCGCACCTCGGCGACGATGCGCACCAGGCTGCTGTTCATGTGCTGCAGCGCCCGCATCATCTGGCCGGTCTCGTCGCGCGTGTCGGCGCGGATCTCGCTGGTCAGGTCGCCGTCGGCGACGCGGCGGGCGATATCGACCACCTGGTTCAGCGGACGCGTGATGCTGCGCGTGGCGAGGAAGGCCACCGCGAGCGAGATTGCAGCAGCCACACCGGCCAGCGCCAGCACCAGCAGCTGGGTGCGGCGGGTGACGGCGCCGGCGGCTTCCCCGGCCTGGTTCATGGCCGCGTTCTGGTAGGCGATGTAGCGGTCGAGCTGTTCGAAATACTTGGCCTGTTGCGGACGTAGCGAAAACATGAATTTCACCATTGCCTCGTCCTTGCGGTCTTCGAGTACGAGTTTGCTGAACGCTTCCTGGGCCGGCAGGAATTTGGCCTGGATCTGGGCGATTGCTTCCAGGATTTTCGTTCCTTCCGCATCGCGCGTGCTCTGCACCAGGCGCGCCACGGCGACGCTGGCGCTGGCGCTCTTGCGGCTGGCGTGCTCGAGCTCTTTCTTGATCTGGTCCGGGTCGGCCATCACCAGCACGCTGAGCATGCCGCGGGTGGCTTCGTTGACCTCGGCCTGGATGGCGTTGGCGCTGACGGTATTGGCGTAGCGTACTTTCACCAGATGGCTCATCTCCGCGTCCAGGCTGGCCATGCGCCCATACGACAGGCCGGCCAGCAAGACCAGCAGGGAAATCACGACGCCAAACCCGATGGCCAGGCGCTGGCCGATACGCAAGTTATTGATGTTCACCATTGATCCCCGTCCCGATGAAAAAGAATGATCATGCTAAAACAGCAATATAAATATAGCATTGAACTCTTGATGAAAATCAAGAAGCAACAATTATTTCAATGCTGCAAGAGCACAATACAACGGGGATTCAGAGCGCCTTGGAAAGCCTCCAGGGCAAGGGATGCGGCCACCCGACGCGTCGTGGAAGACAGTACGAACGTACGGCGAGACGATGCAAGGCCGCCATGGAGGTTTTATCAGGTGCTCTTGGTTTCGCGTTCGATGGCGCCGAGCACGCTCGGGGTATCGGTGGGGTGGGCCAGTTCGTCGGCTTCGGGGTCGGCCTTGTCGGGCAGGTGGGGATCGTCGCGCCGCAGTTCTTCGAGCATGGCAATGATCTTGCTGGTCTTCTCGTCGGAGAGCAGGCTGATCTGCAGGTCGAGGTGGGCGTTGCGCTCGGCCAGCTTGGACATGCGGTTCTGGCGGATCAGCACGGTGGTGGAGATGATGAAGGCGTTCAGGGAGACAAAGCCCTGCAGCCAGAAGAAGGGCGGTTCGTCGATCTGGTCGAAGTCGAGTTCGGGCGCCGCGACATTCCAGACGATCCAGCCGATGATGAAGGTGACGTTGACCGCAAAATAGGCAGGGCTGCCCAGGAACAGGCTCACCTTTTCGACGATTCTTTGGGCCGTCGTGACCTGCTCCTCGCTGCGTTCGCAATATTCAGCGATCGTGCCGATGTTTTCGCTGACGCTGGGCGGCAACGCTCCACGCGCATCGATATCGTCCTGGGGAGCCATGCGGAGAGCATAGCATGGCGCCTGATCGCTCACCGGCCGGTTGGCAGGCGTGCGTGCGCACCGAGAAAGAAGGGTAGAAAGAAAGTGCCGGCAAGCGTGTGCCGGCGCAGCGCTCAGGCGGCGTTTTTCGCCGCCGTCAGGCGCTCGTATTTCGCCTGCAATTCCTCGCGTGTTTCACGCCAGGCCGGATTCAGCGGAATGCAGGCGACCGGGCACAGCGAGGCGCATTGCGGTTCGTCGAAGTGGCCGACGCATTCGGTGCACTTGTGCGGATCGATCTCGTAGATCTCCTCGCCCATCGAGATGGCGTCGTTCGGGCACTCGGGCTCGCACACGTCGCAGTTGATGCAGTCGTCGGTAATCAATAAGGCCATGATACTGCTCTCAAAAACTGCCTGGATTTCAGGCTTTCGGCAGGTTCATCGCTGCGATCTTCTTCTGCAGCCAACGGTCCACCGAAGGGAACACGAATTTCGACACGTCGCCGCCGAGCATCGCGATCTCGCGCACGATGGTGCCCGAGATGAACTGGTACTGGTCGGACGGCGTCAAAAACAAAGTCTCGACGTCTGGGAGCAAATAGCGGTTCATGCCCGCCATCTGGAACTCGTACTCGAAGTCGGACACGGCGCGCAGGCCGCGCACGATCACGCGGGCGTCGTGCTGGCGCACGAAATCCTTGAGCAGGCCGGAAAAGCTTTCGACCTTCACGTTCGGGTAGTGGCCGAGCACCTCGTTGGCGATTTCCAGGCGTTCCTCGAGCGTGAAGAAGGGCTTCTTGTTCTTGCTGTCGGCAACACCGACCACGAGCGTATCGAACAGGCCCGATGCGCGGCGCACCAAATCTTCATGGCCGCGGGTGAGCGGGTCAAAGGTACCTGGATAAACGGCTACAACCATTGTGGCTCCCTGGGAGAAACACCTGTGTTTAAAGACGCATTATGCCTGAAAATCCGGCAGTTGCCCCAGCCCGGGGCCTGGCATGCCCGAAAATTGAGCAGAATTAAACGCTTTAAGCCTTGTTTTCGTGCAATTTCAGCAGGTGATAATAGACCATGCCCGCTTTATCTGCACGGATCTGTTCCCAGGGCGCCAGCCAGTCCGGCGCTGCATCGCCTGCCGGCAGCGCATGTTCGGCCTCGGCATAGACCATGCCGCCCTCTTTCAACAGGTCGACGCACAGCGGCAGCGCCCTGGCTAAAAAATCCTGCTGGTAAGGCGGATCGAGGAAGATCACATCGAAACGCTGGCCGCGCAGGGCCATGTCGCGCGCCACGGCAAAGGCGTCGCCGCGCACGACGCTCACGTTACCCGCCTTCAGGGTTTCCTTGTTCAGTTCGAGCTGGCGCACCACCGGGCCATGGTAGTCGAGCATGAGGACGGAACGGGCGCCGCGGCTGGCTGCCTCGAAGCCCAATGCGCCGCTGCCGGCGAACAGGTCGAGGCAATCGACCTCGTCCCAATCGCTCTTGAGCTGGTGGTTGATCCAGTTGAAGACGGTCTCGCGTACGCGGTCGGGCGTGGGGCGCAGGCCGAGGGCGTCGAGGACCGGCAGCAGGCGCCGTTTCCATTCGCCGCCGATGATGCGCACCTGCTGGGGTGCGAGGCGAGGACGTCCATGCGGGCCGTGCCGGCCCTGGGGTTTTGCTGGCTTTCTTTGCATGCGCGCACTATACCATGTGCCTTTCCCGGTATTTCAGCCCCCGTATTTCACCCCTTATGGGGCTTCGCGCGCGAGGGCATTCAGGTCGTCGATCCAGCCCTGCATGCGTTTCTGGGCATGCGCCTTCTGCTGCGGCGTGGCCATGTGGATGGCGCTCAGGATGTAATTGGTCGTCGCGTTGGTGTAGCTGTCATAGAAGGCCTTGCGGTCGGGCGCGTCCATGCGGCCGAAGAATTCGCGGATCAGGGCCGTGATCATGTTCGCCGCCTGTTCCTTGTTCGGCTTTTCCGCCTGAATCTTGCGCGCCAGGGCCACGATCTTGCGCTGGCGGTACATCCGTTCTTCGAGCCAGATGTTGTTGTCGAGCGGGCGCGCATCCGAGGCGCGGCGCAGGGCCGCTTCCTGCTCGCGGCTGAAGTTGCCGAACCAGAGCTTGAACTGCTCCATCGACTTGTCGAAACGCGCCTCGTTGCGCTTCTCGACGCTGCCGCTGACGAACTTGCGGCGGTATTCGTTATTCTTCTTCTCGAAACGCTGCTCCATCTGGTGGATCTGGTCGGGCGTGAGCGACAGCGCCAGGGCCGCCATGTCGGGCACGGCGCGGTAGGCCAGCACCTCGGTACGGCTGCGGATGTCCTTGTAGGCGTTGACCAGGTCGGCTTGCGTCGGATTGCCGGCCAGCTGGCGCTGGAACTTGCCGAGCAGGGCCGCATAGTCCTGCAACTGGGTCTTGCGATGCCATTGAAACAGTTCTCGGATATCACGTTTGACCCAGTCGGACTGATCGCCCTCGAAATCCACATACGCATCCAACCACCAGTAAAGTAAGGTGTCGCCGTGGTTGTAGCTGAAACGGATGGTGCTGCATGCGGCTAACACGGTCATCAGCGCGATCAGGAACAGCGCACGCGTGCGCTGGAACAAGGGGTCTTGCGTGATAGACTTTTTCATCTTATTAACTCTTTTTTGAATACGGCTTATGAACGTTGTCATCCTTGCCGCCGGCATGGGGAAGCGGATGCAGTCCGCTCTGCCAAAAGTGTTGCACCCGCTGGCTGGAAAGCCGCTGTTGCAGCATGTCATCGATACGGCGCGTAGCCTGTCGTCGAGTAAATTATGCGTGATCTATGGGCACGGCGGCGCAGCGGTGCCGGAGATGGTGGCCAAGCTGGCCGGGCATGGCCAGACGCCAATCGAGACCGCCCTGCAGCAGCCCCAGCTCGGTACGGGACACGCCGTGATGCAGGCCGTGCCGCAACTTGACGAGGACGCGCCGACCCTGGTGCTGTACGGCGACGTGCCGCTCACCCTCGAGTCCTCGCTGCGCCGCCTGGTCGAGGCCGCCGGCAATGACAAGCTCGGCATTCTTACCGTCGAACAAGCCAATCCCTTCGGCCTGGGCCGCATCGTGCGCGAGAACGGGCGCATCGTGCGCATCGTCGAGGAAAAGGACGCCAGCGACACCGAACGCGCGATCCGCGAGATCAACAGCGGCATCATGTGCATCCCGACGCGCCACCTGAAACGCTGGCTGGCCGCGCTGTCGAACAACAACGCGCAGGGCGAGTACTACCTGACCGACATCGTCGCCCAGGCCGTTGCCGAGGGTGTCGAGGTGGTGTCGGCCTCGCCTTCGGCCGAATGGGAAGTGGCGGGCGTGAACAGCAAGGTCCAGTTGGCCGAGCTCGAGCGCCGCCATCAGCTGAACATTGCCAACGCGCTGCTGGAAAAGGGTGTCACGCTGATGGATCCGGCGCGCATCGACGTGCGCGGCGAGCTGATCTGCGGACGCGATGTCGTGATCGACGTCGGCTGCGTGTTCGAAGGCCGCGTCGAGCTGGCTGACGGCGTCACGGTCGGCCCGCATTGCTTGCTGGTGAACGCCAAAGTGGAACAAGGCGCCAACATCAAGCCCTTCTGCCACATCGAGGACGCCGTGGTCGGCCCGAAATCGCAGATCGGCCCTTACGCGCGCCTGCGCCCGGGCACCGAGCTGGGCGAAGACGTCCATGTGGGTAACTTCGTCGAGATCAAGAACAGCCAGGTCGCCGCGCACAGCAAGGCAAACCACCTGGCCTATGTCGGCGACGCCACGGTCGGCTCGCGCGTGAACATCGGCGCCGGCACCATCACCTGCAATTACGACGGCGCCAACAAATTCCGCACCGTGATCGAGGATGACGCCTTCATCGGCAGCGACAGCCAGCTGGTGGCCCCGGTCACCGTCGGCAAGGGCGCGACGCTCGGCGCCGGCACCACGCTGACGAAGGACGCGCCGGCAGGCAAGCTGACGATTTCTCGTCCCAAGCAGATGACGATCGACGGCTGGAGCCGTCCGGTCAAGGTGAAGAAGTGAGGTCTTGCTGTCCACAGCCAATCCACCGGATATGGACAGCTTATTTACAGTTAGATCACAGCTAAATCACAGGGTAATCCACTGGCTTATCCAAGGGTTACCCGCAACACTTCCACATACTCATCCACCGGTTTATCCACAGACGTGTGCGCCTCCGCCGGATCGGTTCACACGACGATCCGGGTCTCGAACTTGCTGCGGAAGGTGGAGAAATAGGCTTTCACGTTGCGCACATTGGCGTGGGTCGCGAACAGGCGGTGCGCCAGCGCGTGGTAGGCCGGCATGTCGACCACCTGCACGATCAACACGAAATCCGGCCCCGGCGCGACGCGGTAGCACTGCAGCACCGCTTCTTCGGCGGCGACCAGTTGCTCGAACTGGGCCATGCGCTCGGCAGCCTGGACGTCGAGCGTGATCTCGACGATGGCAGTCAGGCGGGCGCCGACCTTGTCCGGCGCCACGATCGCAACTTGCCTTTCGATCACACCTGCATCGGTGAGTTGCTTGACGCGGCGCAGACAAGTGGGCGGCGAGACGTGGACCAGTTCCGCCAACTCGGCATTGGTATGCGATGCATCAGTCTGCAGGGCCTTGAGGATGCGACGATCAAGATCGTCCAGGGGCTGGGTAAGTTCGGTCATGAAATTAAATAAAAATATTTAGCAAGAAATGAAATAAAATTTCATCTATTTAGACATATGAAATTTTATAACGTTTCAGCCTGAATTCTGAAAGCTTATTTCACGCGCATTGCCATAGGATATGCTTTATTGTTAATTTTTTAAACGAGGTTCTCCCATGTGCGGCATTGTTGGAGCAGTAGCGCAACGCAACATCACCCCCATCCTGATCGAAGGCCTGAAGCGCCTCGAATACCGCGGCTACGATTCCTGCGGCGTCGCGCTGCACGTGGATGGCCGCCTGGCGCGTTCGCGCAGCACCTCGCGCGTGGCCGATCTCGAAACCCAGGTGCAAGGCACCGGCCTGCAGGGCTATACCGGCATCGCCCACACCCGCTGGGCCACCCACGGCGCCCCGGCCTCGCACAACGCCCACCCGCACTTCTCGCCGAACGAAGAAAGCGCGCGCATCGCGCTGGTCCACAACGGCATCATCGAGAACCACGACGAACTGCGCCGCGAACTGACCGACATCGGCTACCAGTTCCAGAGCCAGACCGACACCGAAGTCATCGCCCACCTGGTCGACCACATGTACAACGGCGACCTGTTCGACACCGTCCAGCAGGCCGTGAAACGCCTGCACGGCGCCTACGCGATCGCCGTGTTCTCGCGTGAAGAACCGCACCGCGTGGTTGCCGCACGCCAGGGCTCGCCGCTGATCGTCGGCGTCGGCGAAGGCGAGAATTTCGTCGCGTCGGACGCGATGGCGCTGGCCGGCACGACTAACCAGATCATCTACCTGGAAGAAGGCGACGTCGTCGACCTGCAACTGTCGCGCTACTGGATCGTCGACAGCGAAGGCAAACCGGTCGAGCGCGAGGTGAAAACCGTGCACGCGCACACGGGCGCGGCCGAGCTGGGTCCCTACCGCCACTACATGCAGAAGGAAATTTTTGAACAGCCGCGCGTCATCGGCGACACCCTCGAGGGCGTGACCGGCATCATGCCGGAGCTGTTCGGCGACAAGGCGTATAAGGTGTTCAAGGAAATCGACCGCGTGCTGATCCTGGCCTGCGGCACCAGCTACTACGCCGGTCTCACCGCCAAGTACTGGATCGAATGCATCGCCAAGGTCCCGGTCAACGTGGAAATCGCCAGCGAATACCGCTACCGCGACAGCGTGCCGCACCCGCAAACCCTGGTCGTGACCATTTCCCAGTCCGGCGAAACCGCCGACACCCTGGCGGCATTGAAACATGCGCGCAGCCTCGGCATGCCGCATACGCTGACGATCTGCAACGTCGCGACCAGCGCCATGGTGCGCGAATGCGAACTGGCCTACATCACCCGCGCCGGCGTCGAAGTCGGCGTCGCCTCGACCAAAGCGTTCACCACGCAGCTGGCCGCCCTCTTCCTGCTGACGCTGACGCTGGCGCAAGTCAACGGCCGCCTGAGCGACGAGCAGGAAGCCGAGCACCTGAAACAGATGCGCCACCTGCCGGTCGCGCTGTCGTCGGTGCTGGCGCTGGAGCCGCAGATCATCGCCTGGGCCGAGGAATTCGCACGCAAGGAAAACGCCCTGTTCCTGGGCCGCGGCCTGCACTACCCGATCGCCCTGGAAGGCGCCCTGAAGCTCAAGGAAATCTCCTACATCCACGCCGAAGCCTACCCGGCGGGAGAACTAAAGCACGGCCCGCTGGCGCTGGTGACGGAAGAAATGCCGGTCGTGACCATCGCCCCGAACGACGCGCTGCTGGAAAAGCTGAAGTCGAACATGCAGGAAGTGCGCGCCCGCGGCGGCCAACTGTACGTGTTCGCCGACGTCGACTCGCGCATCACCTCGAGCGACGGCGTGCACGTCATCCGCCTGCCGGAGCACTACGGCGAACTGTCGCCGATCCTGCACGTGGCGGCGCTGCAGCTGCTGGCGTATCACACGGCGCTGGCGCGTGGGACCGACGTCGACAAGCCGAGGAATCTGGCGAAGTCGGTGACGGTGGAGTAAAGCAGCCTGGCTGGCGGAAAGCCGCCGCTACCTGCAAGCGGCCAATACGAAGGGCAATGCCCAGTCGTATTGGCCGCTTCGCATTGGAACAGCGCCAACATGCTCAGCCTGGGCCCTGGTGTGTACTCCGGCACCCGAGCACTTGCCGGTCCGGCCTTCAGGCGCTTGAGGCAGCGGCGCCCGTTGCAGACACCGCCTCATGTCCAATTTGCAAAGTGATGAAGTTGGAGCAAGGCTCAGCGCGAATCCGCCCCACCCACGCCGCCCTCGTCCTTCTCGGCCAGCCGCTTGACGGCGTTTTCGCCCGACGCACCGCCTGCTGCACCCTGCTGGCCTCCCTCAGGCGCCGATTGCGCCGACGTGCCCGGATTGCCGCCGCCCGCGGCCGCGCCCATGCCATTCTCCGTGCTTTCGCCCGGCCCCGCAGCGCCACTGGTGCCGCCGGGAACCGGTCCGCCCGCACTGCCGCGGCTGCTCTGCGGCGCACCCGCCGGCCTGACATTGCTTTCAGGCGAAGCGCTGACGATGCCGCTCTCGCGCGTCGTTCCCGCGCCCGGTCCGCCCGTGTATTGCCCGGACATCGAGCCGCCGGCGCCGGCATCCTGGCTGTTGCCGCTTCCCGAAGCCGGACCGGCCAGGCGGTCCAGCCCTTGCCCGCTGCCGGACCCACTGTCCACATTGCCGCCGCGGTTACCTGCATCGCCGCCCTGCGCACCTGCGTTCGGGGAAAGGTCTTTGTTATCGGCCATCATGATTCTCCCAGCATGATTATCAGATGACTCGATGGTAGCGCCGCTGCCGTTGGCTCCAATCGGCGCGAGCGCTGACGTGATGTAGGAAGGATCGGACGATGCCGTTCAGGCAGCCGCTGGCCGTACCAGCGCGGCGCAGCGCCCGCCTGCTTCTTCGTTGCTGATGCACAGCACCGGGGCGCCACGCACCAGCGCGCCGTGCTGGGCCAGCGCCAGCGCGGTAATAAAGGGCACGTCGGCGCAGGCGCCGCTGGCCGTGCCGACGCACAGCACGTCCTCGCTGTCGTCGAGCTGGGGCATGGCGCTGGAGGTCATGCCCATCAGCTCGAGCGTGCGCTGCTGGCGCTGGCCGGTATCGGCCACGACCATGGCCAGCTCTTCCAGCGCGGCGCCGGCAGGGGCGACGGCGCGGCTTGCCAGTTCGCCCAGGAGTTTCGGATCGGCGCGCCGGCTGTCCTGGGATCCTGGCGCCTGCTCGCTTGGGTCGAGCAGGGCGAACAGCGTGCCCTCAATCGATTGCGCCAGTTGCAAGTCGGTCAGCAGCAGGCCGGCGGCGCCCTCGCCCGGCACCAGTCCCTGCGGCCGGCTCGACGTGAACAAGGTGCCCTTGCTCGCCCAGTCGTCCACCGTTTCCTGGCCGATGTGGGAGGCGCAGGCAACGACCAGCGCCACGACGGGCGCCGCATTCTGCGCGGCGTCGCGCGCCAGTTGTCCGAAAACCGAAACCGGTGTCGCCGGCGCATCAGGCGGCAGCACCACCTGCGCAGCCGGCCAGCCGAAGCCGCTGGCGAGATGCCTGAACCAGCTACTGGCGGCGTGGCGCTGCGCCTGCGGCCAGTCGTGCGGCAGCAGGGACAGCAATTGCAGGGTCGGCGGCGTGCCCGCGGCAGGCAGCAGGTCGCCGGCGCGGCTGGCCAGCTCGGCCACGACGGCGCTGCCCAGCAGCAGCGCGCGCCACTGTTCGTCGCTGAAGCCGACCTCCGGCATGGCGTTTTCTACCAGCCAGTTGCCGATCTCTTCCTGCAGGGCTTCGTCCTCGGCCTCCTCGCAGCGCGCCGCCGCGACCGGAAAGCCGTCGTCGTCGACCAGTTCACGGTCGAGATCGGGACGCACCTTGTTGCCGGCGATGGCGCTGGCCAGTTCCTCGGCCGAGCCGCCGTGGGGCGAACGCAGCGCGCTCGAGACGATCGCCAGCGGCGGCAGGGCGACGCTCACCGGCTGGGCTGCGGCAGGCTTGTTCCCGGCCACCGCTGCCGGCGGCGCCGCCCGCGCCGCGATCAGCTTGCGGCCGAACCACAGGGAGCCGACCAGGACCAGCGGCAGCACGAGCAGCGCCAGCGCCAGCTCGACGGTGCCGGGTGTGACGTCGGCGCCGCGCCAGTACCAGATCGCGCCGCCCCAGCAGGCGGCGAACAGGGTCGCGGCCACGAGGCCGCCCTTGAGCGGGCCGGGCAGACCGCCCGGCGGGGTAATCGCAGTCGTCATGGGACAGTAAATCGGTCAGATGTTGTCGATCGTGGCCTGCTGGCCGGCGATCAGGGTGGCGCCGCAGGCGGTCTTGTCGCCGTGCCTTGCGGCCGGCTTGCCGTCGACGATCAGGGTCGCGTCGCCGCTGACGATCGGGTTCGGGCCGTGCTTGGGACAGGTGGCCTTGTCGCCGACCCGGGCGATGCCCTTGCCGCCGCTGTCGCTGTTCGGCGAAGCCTCGATGACGGCGCCGCCGTGGGAAGTCTTGTCGCCGAGCGTGATGAGTGGTCCGGACATGTGCGCCTCTCCTTATGCCGCCGCCGCCAGCAACTCCAGCCGCAACTCCTTCATCCCGGCCGGCACATAGATCGAGATCGACTGCGCCTTGATCATGCGCTCGTACATCTGCCCTTTCGCCTCCAGCAGGAAGTAGCAGGTGTCGGGCCGCACCGGCACGGCTGCGGGCAGCTGCGGCGTGTACTGCAGGCGCACGCCGGGCAGGGCCGAGAGCACGAATTTCTCGACGTCGTCCGGGGCACCGACCTTGAAGCGCAGCGGCACCACGTCGACCAGTTCGATCGCGGGAATGTCCGCGCCCACTGCGATGTAGAAGCTGGTCTTCTCGTCGATCTTGCCCGAGTCGAGCATGCCGATGTGGTAGCTGGGCCGGTTTTCGTTGAGCGCGATGGCGAAGTATTTCGACGAGATCACGGTGTCGAGCAGCTCGCGGATGATCTGGTGCAACTTGGTGAAGCCGGGGCCGGGATCGTTGTGCTGGTAGGGGGGCAGATCGGCCAGGGTCCAGCTTTTCGAGAAAGTCATCAGGCGTCCCGCTACCCCCAGCAATTGTTCATAAAGGCGCTCGGGGTGCAGGGCTGGATGATGAAAATGGTGGGTCAGTTCGGCATAGGCGGCGCTGGCCGTGTGCAGCAGCCAGAACGAGGACATGTCGCCCGAGCGGAATTCGATCACGTTCTTGCTTGGCTCGCGCTGGTGGCCATACAGCGCGCTGACTTTCGCCTGCAAGGCGTCGAGCAGGCGCCGCAGTTGCTGGAACAGCGGCGGTGCGGCGGCCACCGTCAGGCTCGGCGGAACAAAGGCAGGGTCGAGCTCGAAGCCGCCGGTGCTGGCGCGGCGCAGGCGCAGCAGCGGAAAGTGGATGTAGGCGTCGCGCGGTTCGGATTCGGACACCAGGCGCACCGATTTTTTCAGGTAGGCCAGCTGCACCGGCGCGGCGCCTGTGTACAGGTCGGGCGTGTCCTGGTTGGCCTGGATGAAGCGCGCGGTGTTCGAGGCCTGGCCCGGCTGGGCGAAATTGCCGCTGAAGGGTTTCAGTCCGGGCAGCGCCACATAATAGGTCACGCTCTGCTGCGCCTGCGTCACCAGGCTGAGGTCGATTGAATCCGGCAGCTCGTCGGCGCCGGGCGCGTCGACCAGTTCGCCGTCCTGGAAGCGCACCGCCAGGTCGACGATACGCAGGACATTGCTGGCCAAGGCTTCGCGGTCGACCTGCAGGCGCTCGACGCCCCAGGCGTAGGGGTGCACTGCCTTGATGCCCTTTTGCAGGCAGTGTTCGTGGTATTCGTCCTGGCGCTGGAAATGTTGCGGGCGTAGCAGGAGGCCTTCGCCCCAGAGTACCTTGCTGCTCATGTTCTGGCATCCCTCAGTGAGCGCACCCGGCAAACCTTCCATCGGGTGCTCTTGGTTGATATAGGTCGAACTTTTCTCAAGGAACAATAACAACAGCCAGAAGTTGTCCATGTGAAGTTGCTCAAACGTTTGCGCTGCGCAACGTGGCAACATGCGGTTTGCTTCGAACCGACCACGGCCGAGGCCGCAGCACTAAGGGGATGCGATGAAAGGTTTTACGCCTGGACTATTCGACCGGCTGCTGGGCGTGCCGGTCCGCGCCGCCAATCCGCGTGCGCTGCTCGAGGACATGAAGGACATGGTGGCGCGCGACCTCGAAGCCCTGCTCAACACGCGCTCGGTCCTGCCCGAAGAATTCCTGAAACCCTATCCGGAATGCGCCGATTCGATCGTCAGCTACGGCCTGATCGATTTCGCCGATTTATCTCTGTCGAGTCCGACCGACCGCGCCCATATCTGCGCCTGCATCGAGCGTGTCATTGCGCGCCACGAGCCGCGCCTGAGAAACGTCAAGGCCTCGCTCGAGCTGCGCACCAACAGCGTCAACCGGCTCGATTTCTCGATCAACGCCTTGCTCGTCGTCAATGCGGCGCAGGAGACGGTGAACTTCGACGCCGTGCTGCAGCCCTCGACCCTGAGCTACAGCATCAGCAAGGCGGGCCGCGCCGCGCCCGCGGGAGCCTGAGTTGGAACAATTACTGCCGTATTACGAAAGCGAGCTGGGCTATCTGCGCCGCAACCTGCGCGAATTCGCCGAACGCTATCCGAAGATCGCCGGCCGCCTCCTGATCAGTGGCGAAGTCTGCGAAGACCCGCACACCGAGCGCATGATCGAGGCCTTCGCCCTGCTCAACGCGCGCATCGCCAAGCGCCTCGACGACGACTACCCGGAATTCACCGAGGCGCTGTTCGACGTGCTGTATCCGCACTACCTGCGCCCCTTTCCCTCGTGCTCGATCGCGCGCATGGATGCCGCCGGCGCGCAAGGCGGCGCCAGCACCATCCCGCGCGGCACCCAGCTCACGACGCGCCCGGTACGCGGCGCCGCCTGCACCTTCCGCACCGTGTATCCGGTGACGCTGGCGCCGCTGGCCTTTTCCCATGCCGGGTTCGACGCCATCATCAGCCCGCCCGAGGCCGTGCGCCTGCCCGCTGGGGTGAGCAGCTGCCTGCACCTGACGCTGGTCAACACCCAGGAAGGCGCCGCAAGCGGCCCTGCCCTGCCTCTGCTACGCGTCTTCATCGATGGCGAGCCCTCGTTCTGCGCCGCGCTGCGCGATGCGCTCTTCATGCGCGGCGTGGCCGCCTGGGCCGAGGCCGACCACAACGGGCGCTGGGTGGCGCTGCCGACAATTCCCGTCAAGGTCGCCGGCTTCGACGAGGACGACGCCCTGATCGATTTCCCGGCCCGCTCGCACGCCGCCTACCGCCTGCTGACCGAATACTTCTGCTTCCCCGAAAAATTCAATTTCTTCGATATCGACCTCGCTGCACTGGCGGCGGTGCTGCCGCCGGGCGCGCGTACGATCACCCTGCACCTGGGTTTGAACGGGATTCGTGCCGATTCGAACACGGCGCGCATGCTCGGCACCCTGACCACCAATAACGTGCTGCTCGGCTGCACGCCGGTGATCAACCTGTTCCGCCAGCGCGGCGAGCCGATCCGCCTGACCCACACCACGGCCAGCTATCCGGTGCTGGCCGATGCGCGCCGCGCCTTTGCCTACGAGGTGTATTCGATCGATTCGGTCAACCTCGTGCGCCAGACCCCGCAGGGCGAGACGGTCGTCGAGTTTCGTCCCTTTTATTCGCTGAAGCACGCGCAGACGCCCGAGCAGAACGGCCATTACTGGGCGATGCGGCGCGACGAGGAACTGATGGAGCGCAGCCCCGGATTCGAGGCGCAAATTTCCATCGTCGATATCGACTTCGACCCGGCCGCGATCGAGACCGATACCCTGAATATCGAGCTGACCTGCACCAACCGCGACCTCCCCTCGCTGCTCGGCTACGGCCAGGCCGGCGGCGACCTCTTCCTCGAGGGCGGATCGAATCTGCGCGCGATCGCCTTCCTGCGCAAGCCGACGCCCTCGTACCGCTTCGCGCGCGGGCACAGTGCACACTGGCGCCTCATTTCTCACCTGTCGCTGAACCACCTGTCGCTGGCCGACGGCGGCATCGATGCCTTCCGCGAGATGCTGGCGCTGTATGACCTGCCGCGCTCTCCCGCGTCGCAGCGCCAGATCGGCGGCATCGCCGACATCGCCCAGCAGGCCGCGACCGCCTGGCTGTCCGGTAACCCTTTCACCTGCCTGGTGCGCGGCGTCGAGGTGCGCCTGTCGATCGACGAGGAAGCCTTCGTCGGCAGCGGCATCCACGCCTTTGCCCACATCGTCGAGCGCTTCCTGGCGTTGTACGTGCACGCCAACAGTTTTACGCGGCTGGTGGTCGTCTCCAACAAGAACGGTGAGGAGCTGCTGACATGCGCGCCAAGAAGCGGCGATTCGAGCCTGCTGTAATCGAGCGGCTGTTCCGCGAACCCTACCGCTTCGAGTATTTCCAGGCGGTGCGCGTGATCGAGCTCTGGCTCAAGCGCAGCGGCGTACCGCAGCGCGGCATGGTGGCGAACTTCCTGCGCTTCCAGAATTCGACCTCGCTGCGTTTCCCGGCCAGCCAGCTGGAAAGCATCCAGACCGAGCCGCGCGACATCGAACGCGATGCGGCCTCGCTCGGCGCGGCGCTGGCCTCGCAGGCGCTGAAATACGTGCGTGTGACGCCCTCCTTCATGGGCCTCCTGGGTGGCAGCGGCGTGCTGCCGGCGCACTACACCGAGCGTATCGCCGAGCACCTGTTCAACGAGAAGGACGAGGGCGCGCGCGCCTTCCTCGACACCTTCTCGAACCGCTCGCTGGCGCTGTTCTACGAAGCCTGGCGCAAGTACCGCATGCCGTTCAAGTACCAGCTCGACGGCCAGGATGCCTTCCTCCCGCTGCTGCTCGGCCTGGCCGGCCTGGGCAACGCTTCGCTGCGGCGGCGCCTGTCGCACGAAGCCGATGGTGCGGTGCTGGACGAATCGATCGGCTACTTTGCCGCCGCGATCCGGCACCGGCCCACTTCGGCGGTGCAGCTGGCGCGCGTGCTGTCCGAATACTTCGGCCATCCGGTGCAAGCCGAGCAGTTCGTCGGGCGCTGGTACGAGGTGCCGCTGGCGCAGCAGACCGTGCTCGGCGGAGGCATCGGCGTGCTCGGCAAGGATGCGATCGCCGGCGGACGTGTCTGGCAGCGCGATTTGCGCCTGCGCCTGGTCGTCGGGCCGCTCGACCACGCCGGCTTTACGGCTTTCCTGCCGGGCGGGATGGCGGCGCGCGCCCTGAAAAGCCTGCTGGCAATGCTGACGGGTGTCTCGCTCGAATATGAAGTCGAGCTGGTGCTGCGTGCGGCGGACGTGCGGCCGGTGACGATCGCGCAAGCCGGCCAGCTCGGCCGCCTGGGCTGGGACAGTTACCTGGTCGAGGGGCCGCAAGCACAGGACCGGCGCGACGTGCGCTACGACATTCTCGCCGGTTGAGCCCGCGCCAACACACGGCCATTGCAGCGCTGCCCCGGACAGACTGGCGCTGGCAGCCCGTTTCGAAAATGCGTGTGGGACTGAAAATCGTCAAATTCGGCAAACGTATATCCCATCGGTTTCACGTGAAACCAAGTGAAACCAACAGTCACCATGAGATATCAGTCATTCTTATAATTGCCAAATCAGCAGGAAAAGCGTTCTTTTACAGTGCTTGATTGCATGCACCTTTGCTCTGGAGGCGTCGGTTTGAAGAACGAGCAATCGAATCAAACGATCCCGCCGTTCACCCGCAGTGTCTGCCCGTTGACCCATTCCCCCTCCGGCCCGACCAGGAAGGCGACCATGTTGGCGATGTCTTCCGGTGTGCCGAGGCGCTCGAGCGGCGCGGCCTTCGCCAGGCGCTCGACCAGCTCGGCCGGTTTCCCGTCGAGGAACAGTTCGGTGGCGGTCGGTCCCGGCGCCACGCAGCTCACCGAGATGCGCTTGCCGCGCATTTCCTTGGCAAAGATGTTGGTAAACGTCTCGATCGCCGCCTTCGCACCCGCATAGACGGCGTAGCCCGGCATGGCCAGGCCGATGGCGCTGGTCGAGAAGTTGACGATGCGCCCGCCGTGGCGCAGGCGGGTGGCGGCCAGGCGCATCATGTGGAAGGTGCCGCGCGTGTTGATCGAGAAGATACGCTCGTACAGCGCATCGTCGGTGTCGGCCAGCAGCGTGGTACCGGGCTGGATCACGCCGGCGTTGTTGACCAGGACATCGATCGCGCCGAGCGCGGCCTCGGCCTGGTCGAACAGGCGCTGCGCATCGGCTGCCTGCGCCACGTCGGCCTGGATCGCGACCGCGCGTCCGCCGGCAGCCTCGATCTCGGCCACCACCGCTTCAGCATCAGGCGCAGGGCGATCGCGCGTCCGATGCCGCGCGAGGCGCCGGTGACGATTGCCGCTTTTCCGTTTGCTGCCATCGCATTCTCCCTGGTTCAGTTCCAGCGCCCTGCGCGTCCGCCGATGCTGTAGCGGCCCGCGCCCAGCAGCACCAGTGCGACTGCCGCGAAGAAGAACATGCCCTGCAGCTCCAGTTCCCAGCCGCCGGTGGCGGACAAGGCGAAGAACTGCGCGGTGTGCACCAGCAACACGGCGACGATCATGTTGCCGGCCAGGATGAGCGCCGCGAGCCGGGTCCAGAGGCCGAACACAATCAGGAGCGGCGCGATCACCTCGCCGATATAGACCAGGTAGCCGATCGCGCCCGGCAGCCCCATTTTCTGCAGCGCGCCGGTGACGAAACCGATGCCGCCGACCAGTTTGGAGATGCCATGCAGCAGGATCATCAGTCCCAGCGCCAGGCGCAGCACCAGCTTGCCCAGATCCTCGTAACGAGACAGCGTCGCCGCATCCATTGCTTGCGTTTCGTTCTTCATGTCACGCTCCCGCGAATGTGAACAATATGCGTGCGAACAGTATACGCCGCCTCCCTGCCGCCCTGCGCACGCCTGGCCGCGCCTTTACGGCCCGCCGACCAGCACCTTGTCCGGCGTGATCGGCGTGCTGCGGATGCGCTTGCCGGTAGCGTGGAAGATTGCGTTGCTGACCGCCGCCGCCACGCCGATGATGCCGATCTCGCCTACGCCCTTGGCGCCCAGGCGGCTGACGATGCGGTCGTCCTCGTCCACGAAGATCACGTCGATGTCGTGGATGTCGGCGTTCACGGCCACGTGGTACTCGGACAGGTTGTGGTTCATGAAGCGTCCGTAGCGGTGGTCGGTATGGCTTTCCTCGTGCAGGGCCTGGCTGATGCCCCAGACCACGCCGCCGACGATCTGGCTCGCTGCCGTCTTGGTGTTCATGATGCGTCCGGCCGCGATCGCGCTGACCGCGCGCGTCACGCGCACGACGCCGAGCTCCTCGTCGACGCGCACCTCGACGAACACGGCCGAGTGGACCAGGCGGCGGTATTTGCGCTGCTTGAGCATCTGCGGCAGCATCAGGTATTTCTCTTCGAGCTGGGTGTGCCCGCTGCGCTCGACGATGGTGGCCAGCGACACCCAGGTCGCGGGATCGCGCTTCAGGCGCAGCGCGCCGCCGACGAATTCCACGTCTTTTAACCGCTTGTCGCGGAAGGGAGAGTCCGGGGCCGATTGGGCGTAGCGCAGCAGGGTCAGGCGCAGCTTGTCGCAGGCGCCGGCCACCGCCGAGCCGACCGTGGTCACGTGCGAAGAGCCGCCCTCGACCGGCGCCGCCGGCAGGGTCGAGTCGCCCAGCTGGAAAGTCACGCGTTCGAGCGGCAGGCCCATGGCTTCGGCGGCGATCATCGCCATCACGGTATAGGTGCCGGTGCCGATGTCGCTGGCCGCGCTCGACACCACCAGCCTGCCGTCGGCATGCATCACGGCGCTGGCACGCGCGAACATCTGCATCGCATCCCAGACGCCGGAGGCCATGCCCCAGCCGACCAATTCGGAACCTTCGCGCATCGAGCGCGGCTCGAGCGGGCGCTTGGCCCAGCCGAATTTTTCCGCACCCTGCTCGTAACAGGCGCGCAGTTCCTTGCTCGAATACGGTTTGTCGTCGACCGGGGTGCGTTCGGCATAGTTTTTCAAACGCAGCGCCAGCGGGTCCATCTTCAGTTTATACGCCAGCTCGTCCATCGCGATTTCGAGCGCGACCATGCCGTGGGCCGCGCCCGGTGCGCGCATGTCCATCGGCGTGTAGTGGTCGACGCTGACCAGCTTGTAGCCGAGCTTGATGTTGTCGCAGGCGTACAAGAGGCCAGACCAGTTCACCACGACCTCGACGTAATCCTCGATCTTCGAGGTTTCGCCGATCGCCTCGTGCATGATCGAGGTCAGGGTGCCGTCCTCCTCGGCGGCCAGCTTCACGTACTGCACGGTTTCCGGGCGGTGGCCGAAGCTGAACATCTGCTGGCGCGTCAGCATCACGCGCACCGAGCGCTTCAGCTTGAGCGAGGCCATCACGGCCAGCGTCAGCTGGTATTGCGGGCGCAGGCCGGAACCGAAGGCGCCGCCGACATACGGGTTGCGCACCGTGACCTTGTGCTTCGGCAGCCCGAACACGTGCGAGACATACCAGCGGCTGTTCTGCGAGCTTTGCGTCTTGTCGTAGATGGTCAGGTGACCATCCTCGCCACGGATCACGGTCGAGGCGAACAGTTCGAGCGGATTGTGGTGCTCGACGCCGTGGTAGAACTCGGACTCGATTTTCACGGGCGCGGCCTTCCACGCCTTCTCGGCGTTGCCCTTTTCCGGCGGCGGTGGCTCGAAACCGGCGCGCAGCCCCGTCGGTTTGTGGGCGCGGTCGAGGTTTGCGGTCATGCGCGTGTCGTGGCCCTCTTCGGCCTCGTGGTAGTACACGCGCACCAGGGCGGCGCCGCGGCGCGCGGCCTCGAAGCTGTCGGCCAGCACCAGCGCCACGGGCTGCCCGTTATAGATCACCTGGTCGTCGTAAAAGGGCTTGAAGGGCGAGCCGGGCGGCGCCGTCATGTCCTTGTAGTGGATGTCGAAGGAACGCATCTTCGGGCGGTTCAGGTGGCTCATCACCTCGACCACGCCTTCCAGGGCCAGGGCCTCGGTGGCATCGATGGTCACGATGCGGCCCTTGGCCACCGTGCTGCTGACGACCACGCCATACAGCAGGTCGGGCGCGAAGTGTTCGGCGGCGTAGCGGGCTTCGCCGGTCACCTTGGCGCGGCCGTCGATGCGCGAGACGGCGCTGCCGGTGCGCACCTGGCCGGTGCCCGGTTCCGCGACGGGCGCGCGTAAATCCTGGATCAGGTCAGTCATGGCGCTCTCCGGTATTGGTGACGGTGCCCTGCACCGCCGTTTCCAGCGCACGCACGATGGTGTTGCGCGCGAGGCGGATCTTGAAGTCGTTGTGGCCCTGGCCGCGTGCGCCGTCGAGCAGGACGTCGGCCACTTTTCCGAACTGTTCGGCGTCCGGCCGGGCGCCCTCCAGCAGCGCTTCGGCTTCCGGCCGGCGCCAGGGTTTATGGGCGACGCCGCCGAGGGCGATGCGCGCGCTCCTGACGACGCCATCGGGCCCGATGTCGAGCGCGGCGGCCACCGACACCAGCGCGAACGCATACGACAGGCGCTCGCGGATCTTCAGGTAGGCCGAGTGCTTCGCGTAGCGGCGCGCGTCGGGCAGCGCGATGTGGGTGATCAGCTCGTCGGCTTCGAGCACGGTGTCGTACTGCGGCGCGTCCCCAGGCAGGCGATGGAATTCGGCGAAGGGAATCGCGCGCTTGCCGCGTGCCGACTCGACGTGCACCGTCGCTTCCAGGGCGGCGAGCGCCACGCACATGTCCGAGGGATGGGTGGCGATGCACTGCTCGCTGGCGCCGAGAATCGCATGCTGGCGCGTGATGCCGCCGATCGCGCCGCAGCCGGTGTTCGGTTCGCGCTTGTTGCAGGGCGTGGCGAGGTCGTAAAAATAATAGCAGCGGGTGCGCTGCAGCAGGTTGCCGCCGTTGCTGGCCATATTGCGCAGCTGGGGAGAGGCGCCGGCCAGGATGGCGGCAGACAGCAGCGGATAGCGCTCGCGCACCAGCGGGTGATACGCCGTATCGGCGTTGCGTGCGGTCGCGCCCAGCACCAGGCCACCCTCCTTGTCTTCCTCGATTCGGTCGAGCGGCAGGCGGTTGATGTCGACCAGGCGGCGCGATTCCATCACGCCTTCCTTCATCAAATCGAGCAGGTTGGTGCCGCCGGCGATGAAGCGCACGGCGTCGCCGGCAAAACTGGCGTTGCCCGCTACCTGGGCAATCGCTGCGCCGGCGTCTTCGGGTTGGGAAAACGAGAAGGGGTTCATGCCGGCACCGTCCCCGGCACCACCGCGTGCACCGCGTTGTTGTCGTCTTGGACGCGGTCCTCGATGCCGGCAGCCGCGCAAACCGCCTTGCGGATCTGCGGATAGGCGCCGCAGCGGCAGACGTTCCCGCTCATGAGCTCGCGCACGTCGGCTGCCGTCTTCGCATTGCCTTCCTTGATCAGGCCGACGGCCGAACAGATCTGGCCGGGCGTGCAGTAGCCGCACTGGAAGGCGTCGTTGTCGACGAAGGCCTGCTGCACCGGGTGCAGCAGGCCGCCTTCGGCCAGGCCTTCGATGGTGGTGATCTCGCGGCCGTTCTGCATCACGGCCAGCGTCATGCAGGAATTGATGCGGCGGCCGTCGACCAGCACGGTGCAGGCGCCGCACTGGCCATGGTCGCAGCCCTTTTTCGAACCGGTGAGGTGCAGGCGCTCGCGCAGCAGGTCCAGCAGCGTGACCCAGGCTTCCAGTTCCATCTGGTGGTCGCGGCCGTTGATGCGCAGGGTGAGCGGATAGCGCTCGTTAGCGGGCATGGTGAGTCCTTTCGGGATGATGGCAGGTGCTGACCCGGTGCAGCCGGACGCTTGCGGCGGCGACAGTCAGCCTTTCGGATGCGCGGGGCATACCGTCGTGGTCATCTTAGTATTAACTTTTGTGTAACCGGCGCACAATTAGCGCACTGAACAAAGGCCCATGGCGGCGTTGCGTTGTTGCGCCTGCTGCCGGCTTGGCCCAGTGCGCCCGGCCGGCAGAGCGGCCCATAAGCGCTCAGGAAAGGTAGCTTGCCAAGCCGAACTGGTCGATAAAATCGAGCAAGGCGCTCAGCGCCGCTGGGCGGTGGCTGCGGCCGGGATAGACGGCGTAATAGCTGTTGTCGGTGGGAGGATGCTCGGGCAGCACGAGCGTGACGCTGCCGTTCTCGAGCGCGTCGCGCACCATGAACCAGGGCAGCAGCGCGATGCCGGCGCCGGCCACGGCCAGGCCGCGCAGGGTGTTCAGGTTGTTCGCGCGCAGGGGCGCGCCGGCGGCGGGGATCTGGATGATCTTGCCCTCGCTGCGCAGCGGCCACTGCGGCAGCACCTCGTGCAGCAGCAACTGGTGGCGCGCCAGGTCCGCCGGCTGGCGCGGCGCGCCGTGCCGGTCGAGGTAGCGTGGCGAGGCGACCAGCACGCGCCGCACCGTGCCGACCCGGCGCGACACGAAGGAGGAGTCGCCAAGCTGGCCGGTGCGCAGCGCCAGGTCGATGCGTTCGGCCACCAGGTCGAGGTGGGCGTCGGTGATCACGCATTCGACGGTGACAGCGGGATAGCGCGCATGGAAGGCCGCCAGCAGCGGCGGCAGCAACAGGATGCCCGAGGCCTCGGGGGCAGTGAGGCGCAGGTTGCCGGCCGGTTCGTCGCGCAGGCGGGAAATGGCGGCGTCGGCCGCATGGGCGGCGTCGAGCATGGTCTCGCAGTGTGCAAGATACACCTGGCCGGCGGCGCTCAGGCTGAGGCGGCGCGTGGTCCGGTGCAGCAGGCGCACCCCCAGGGTTTCCTCGAGTTCGGCCACGCGCTGGCTGACGGTCGATTTCGGCAGCCCGGTCGCCAGCGCGGCGGCGGTAAAGCTGCCGCTGGTGGCAACCTGCACGAACAACGCCATGGCGTCGAGCTTCATTGTCCGTTCCTTTGGATAGTCTTTTCGGATTATAGCGACTAATCAATACAATCCAGAGTGGTTACACTGTACCTATCCAAACCATCTACAGGAACTGACATGAAAGCCATTGCCGCATTCGCCGCCCTGCCCGCCGATCACCCGAGTGCCCTGCAGGACCTCACCCTGGCCGACCCGGTCGCCAGCGGCCACGACCTGCTGGTCGAAGTCCACGCCATCTCGGTCAATCCGGTCGACACCAAGGTGCGCCGCGGCCTGCCCGCCGAGGGCCAGGCCGAGCCGCGGGTGCTGGGGTTCGATGCCAGCGGGATCGTGCGCGCCGTCGGGCCGGAAGTGACCCTGTTCAAGCCGGGCGACCGCGTCTGGTACGCCGGCGCCATCAACCGCGCGGGCAGCAACAGCGAGCTGCAGCTGGTGGACGAGCGCATCGTCGGCCGCATGCCGGCCTCCCTCGGCTTTGCCGAAGCCGCCGCCCTGCCGCTCACCGCCATCACGGCCTGGGAACTGCTGTTCGACCGCCTGGGTCTTAAGCCGGGCGGCCACGCCGGCGAAACGTTGCTGGTGGTGGGCGCAGCCGGCGGCGTCGGCTCGATCCTGATCCAGCTGGCGCGCCAGCTGACCGGCATCACCGTGATCGCCACCGCCTCGCGTCCCGAAACCCAGGCCTGGGTGCGCGACCTCGGCGCCCAGCATGTCGTCGACCACAGCCAGCCGCTCGACAAGGGCTTGCTGGACGCCGGCCTGGGCGAAGTCGACTACGCGATCAGCCTGACCCACACCGACAAGCATTTCACCGCCCTGGTCAACGCCATCAAGCCGCAGGGCAAGCTGGCGCTGATCGACGACCCGGAGCCGATCGACGTGCGCCTGCTCAAGCGCAAGAGCATCTCGCTGCACTGGGAACTGATGTTCACCCGCTCGCTGTTCGGCACGCCGGACATCCAGGCCCAGCATGACCTGCTCAACGAGGTGTCGGCGATGGTGGACGCGGGGCGCATCCGCACCACGCTGTCGCAGAACTTTGGACCGATCAACGCCGCCAACCTGCGCCGTGCCCACGCCTTCATCGAGAGCGGCGCGGCCAGCGGCAAGGTCGTGCTCGAGGGCTTCGGCGACTGAGTCAACGGCGGTTTTCGGGTGTCTCCCGGGATTTCTTGACGATCTCGTCAGGACGACCGAAAACCGCTAAATCAACCATCATATTGTTTATACGGTTTATTTAAAATAAACGATATAAACAGTAATATCGTTGTTTTGGGTGGGTCCGGAGCAGGTGACGGTCGGGGCCGGTTTTCATGGTTGAACGCGTCCTGGGCCCGCCTTTCCGCCAGACAGCAGTCTCGGGAGTGGGCCGGAGTCGTCCAGGGGCGACACGGCCCGTGCGCTCCTCCATTGCGGCAGGCACCATAATGAGCCGGTCCACGCCCGGGAGTCCGCCGTGCTCCGATGCGCACTTGCCTGCCTGCTGATCTTCCTTTCCACCGCCCATGCGGCCGAGCTGGGCAGCGAGGCCCTGTGGCAGCGCCTGCGCGCCGGCGGCGCGATCGTGCTGATGCGCCATGCGGCCACCACGCCCGGCATCGGGGATCCGCCCGGTTTCGAGCTCGGCAAGTGCGTCACCCAGCGCAAGCTGTCCGACGCCGGCCGCCGCGACGCGCGCGCCATCGGCGCCGCCTTTCGCAGCCGCGGTGTCAATCCCGGCGCCGTCTGGTCCAGCCGCTGGTGCCGCTGCCTCGAAACCGCCCGCCTGGCCTTTGGCCAGGTCCAGCCCGAACCCACGCTCGACTCGATGTTCAACGACGACGACACGACATCCACGGCCAAGCTGCGCGAGCTGCGCACGAAGCTGGTTGAACGCAGCGAAACGAGCCTGCTGGTGCTGGTCACGCACGACGTCAACATCCGCGCGCTGACGGGACAGTCGCTGGCGCCGGGCGAGATGGCCGTGACTGCGCTGCGCGGCGGGCGCCTGGAAGTCGTCGGACGCCTGAATGCGCATGCGGGTGCGGGTGTTGCGCGCAATGGCGCACGATAGAGACCGTTCACACTGCAGCGCGAAAAGCCGACGTACAATCGGTTCCTGTCGCGTTCCGGGAGACCGTCATGAAACGTCGTCTGATCCTGCTGGCTGCGTTTGCCGCCGGCAGCGCCTTTGCCCATCACGGCTGGAGCGAATACAAGGCCGACACGCCGCTCGACCTGTCCGGCACCATCGAACAGGCCGGCTATGAGCAGCCGCATGGCTTCGTGCGCCTGAAAACGGCCGATAAGACCTGGCTCGTCGTGCTGGCGCCACCCTACCGCATGGAAAGCCGCGGCCTGCCGCGCGAGAAACTGGTGCCGGGCCAGAAAGCAACGGTCCACGGTTACCCACACCGCAGCAAGGGCAACGAGCTGCGCGCCGAGCGCATCACCATCGAGGGCAAGACGACGGAGCTGCGCTGATGACCGACGGGCCGCTGGCCTGGCTGGGGGCGACTGCGCTGTCCCGGGCAATGCGGGAGAACGCCTGGCTGTATCCCATCGTCGAGATCGTCCACATTCTCGGTTTTGCCGTGCTGGTCGGCAGCGTGGTGCTGTTCGACCTGCGCGTGCTCGGCTTCGCGCGCACGCTGCCGGTTGCCGCGCTCGGGCGCCACCTGCTGCGCTGGGCGCTCGCTTCCCTGCTGCTGGTGGTGCCGGCCGGCCTGCTGCTGTTTTCCGCCCATCCGGGGGAACTGGCGCGCAATCCGGCCTTCCAGCTGAAACTCGTCCTGATTGCCGCCGCCGGCTTCAATGCGCTCGCCTTCCACGTCTTTCCCTACCGGTCGGTGGCCGGCTGGGAGCGCGAACTGGCGGCGCCCAAGGCGGCGCGCCTGCACGCCCTGCTGTCGATCCTGCTGTGGGTGGGCGTGATCAGCTGCGGCCGCCTGCTGGCCTATCTGTGACGCCGTCGCCGGCTGCGCGTTTCTGCTACAGTGACCGCTTCGATCAGCCTCATCCAGCCAGCCCATGCTGAAACACTCTGCCCTCGCCGCGCTCGTCCTGACGGCCTGCGCCAGCCACGCCGCGCAAGCCGCGGTTCCCGTCTACGGTTTCATCGTCAAGAACACCTACCCGCACGATCCGCAGGCGTTCACCCAGGGCCTGTTCTTCCGCGACGGCCATCTGTACGAGACCACGGGCCTGACCGGCCGCTCGACGCTACGCAAAGTCGAGCTGAAGACGGGCAAGGTGCTGCAGAAGACGGCGCTGCCGCCGGACGTGTTCGGCGAAGGCTCGACCGCCTATGGCGACAACATCCTGGGCCTGACCTGGCAATCGAAGACTGGCTACGTGTTCGACGCGAAGACCTTCAGCATGAAGGGGCGCTTCCAGTACGAGGGAGAGGGCTGGGGCCTGGCCAGCGACGCGCGCAATATCTACATGAGCGACGGCAGCGCGAACATCCGCGTGCTCGACCCGAAGACCCTGAAGGAAGTGCGGCGCGTGACGGTCACGGCCGAGGGCAAGCCGATCGATTCTCTCAACGAGCTGGAAGTCGTGGAGGGCGAACTGTATGCGAACGTCTGGGGAACGGATGTGATCGCGCGCATCGACCCGGCATCCGGCCGCGTGGTCGGCTGGATCGACCTGACGAACCTGCTGCCGCGCGAAAAACGCGGCACCAGCTCGGTCGACGCCGTCCTGAACGGCATCGCCTGGGACGGCAAGCATCGCCGGCTCTACGTTACCGGCAAGCTGTGGCCGAAGCTCTTCGAGATCGAACTGGTCCGCTTCGAAGGAAGGTAAGGCTTAGGCGGTCACCGCGATGACGACCTTGCCGAAGTGCGAGCCCGATTCCATGTAGCGGTAAGCCTCTTTCGCCTGGTCGAAGGTGAACACGCGGTCAACCACGGGTTTCAGGTCGGTGGTGGCGGCAAAGCGCATCACGTCTTCCAGCATCTTGCGGCTGCCGACGAAAATGCCGACCATGCGCTTGGCGCCGGTGAGCAGGGTCGCCGGATTGACTTCGCCGCCGAAGCCGCTGACGCCGCCGATGATGGCCACGCTGCCGCCCATCGCCGCCGAGGCCACCGAGCGGTTCACCGTGCCCTGGCCGCCCACTTCCAGCACCACGTCGGCCCCTAGACCGTGGGTCACGCGCAGCACTTCTTCCTGCCATTCCGGCGTTGCGCGGTAGTTGATCGTGTGGTGGGCGCCCAGCTCGCGCGCGCGCTGCAGCTTTTCGTCGCTCGAGGAGGTGATGATGGTGCGCAGGCCGGCCGCCTTTGCCAGCTGCAGGCCCAGCACCGAGACGCCGCCGGTACCCAGCAGCAGCACGGTGTCGCCCGGCTTGATGTCGTTGCTCGACTCGAAGATCGCGTTCCAGGCGGTGACGCCGGCGCAGGGCATGGTCGAGGCTTCGACAAAGCTCAGCTGCGGCGGAATCTTCACGAGTGCCTCTTCGTGCAGGATGACTTCCTCGGCCAGCATGCCGTCGATGTCGCCGCCCAGGGCGCGGCGGATCTTCTCGGGCGAGGTGCGCCCGTCCTGCCAGTAGGGGAAGAAGGAAGCGGCCACGCGGTCGCCCACCTGCAGGCGGGACACGCCGCTGCCGACCGCCAGCACTTCGCCGGCGCCGTCCGAGCAGGGAATGATCGGGTCGTCCACGTTCACCAGGTAATTACCGCTAGCAACCATCAGGTCGCGGTAGTTCAGCGACACCGCATGCACCCGCACCCGCACTTCGCCCGGCGCCAGTTCGCGCTGGGGAAAATCCACGCACTGCAGTCCGTCGATATTGTCGCCAGGTAGTATCTGGTAAGCCCGCATCGCTTCCTCCATTGGTTGATCAATCAAGGCGGGCATTCTACTGCGGCCCGCGCCCGTGCTTCGTTCGTTACATCGGTTTCGCCACCATCAGCCAGAAGATCACGACAAAGGCGATAAACGCCGGCACGCCCAGCGCGATCCAGGTCTTGAAATAGCGCCAGTACAAGGGCGGCAGCTCGGTGTTGGTGCGCACCGCCTCGCTTGACAAGTCGCGCAGGCGCATCTGGATCCACACCACCGGCAGCCAGCAGGCGCCGGCCAGGATGTAGAGCGCAACCGACCACATGATCCACTTGCTGTGGAAGGGGTAACCGGCCAGGTGGATCATGTAGAAGCCGGTGAGCGGCTGGATGACGGCGGTGGTGGCGGTAAAGATCCAGTCGGCGATCACGACATTGCGCGCGACCACGGCAATGGCCCGCACGTCGCGGCTGATGTTGGCGAACAGCATGTACCAGGCCGAACCGATCCCCGTGCCGAACAGAAAGGTCGACGACAGGATGTGCAGCCACTTCACGACGACGTACTCCATTATTTCTCCTCGAGTTCATACAGCAGCCAGATGGCGGCCAGCATGGGCAGGTTCTTGGTCAGGGGCCCGTAGGGATGCAGCAAGAATTCCGGCAGCTTCCACGCTATCACGACCGTGTAAAAACTGATCAGGGCCAATTGTGCGAGCCAGAGCCAGCGCCGCCGAGAAAGGAAGGCGATGCCCAGGCCGAGCAGCAGATCAAAAGTGGCCGCGCCGTACAGCATCAGCGGCTGCAGGAATGGGGGAATGCCGGTGCGGGCCAGCAGGTCGTAGCTGGCCTCGGCCGGATACAGGCCAAAGGACACGATGGCGGTGATGATCCACACCGCGACGATGCTCCAGCGCAGCATGGGCAGCAGCCAGCTCAGCTTGGCCTGGGTGCGTTCGGCCTGCGGGTCGGTGACGAATTCAGCGATCGGTGTCGGCGGGCGCCCCAGCAGCTGGGCAGTGATGGCCGGGTCGCCCGTATTGCCGCGGTCGAGCATGCGCAGGGCGTCCTCGTCGAGGATGCCACCGGGCAGCCAGCGTCCAAGCTTGGCCAGGCCGCGCGCGAGAAAGCCCGGCAGGGGCAGCACGCGCAGGCGCCCCATGCCCATCGCCGTGCGCAGCGCCGCCAGGTAGTCGGTAAAGGGCAGCGCCTGCGGCCCGACCAGGGGCACGCGCTGCGCCGTGACGCCGGGCGCAAGCGGCAGGCGGTGGCGCAGCAGTCCGATGATGGCGCCGACCACGTCGTCGATGTGCACCGGCTGCACCAGTTGCGGCGCGCTGCCGAAGCGCACCGCGAAGGGCAGGCTGGCCAGCGCCTTGAACACGCGCGCGCTCGCCCCTTCCTTCCCGTAGACCAGGGAAGGCTGGACGATGTACGCGCGCAGCGGGAGCGAGGCGAGAAAGTCGTCGGCGGCCTTCTTGGTGAGGTGGTAGCGGGTCTCGGCCTCGCGGTCGGCGCCCAGCGCCGAGAGCTGGATCACCACCTGCACCTCGTGCGACTCGGCGCAGGCGGCAAACAGCGCGCGCGGGGTCTCCAGGTGCAGGCGTTCGAAGGTCTGGCTGCCCGATTCGCGGAAGATGCCCACCAGGTTCACCACGGCGTCGATGCCGCTAAGGCGCGCCAGCCAGACGGATTTATCGGTATCTTTTGCGAAGTCAGCTTGCACGTAGCTCAGGCGCGGATCGAGGCTGGTTTTGGGCGGCGAGCGCACCGCGCACACGACGTGGTGGCCTTCGGCGAGCAGCGCCTGCAACAGGTGTTGTCCGATGAAACCGCTGGCTCCCGTCAGCAAGATCCGCATGCACACTCCTTTACCGATGAATGAGGACGACACAATGGCAGATTGGACAACATCGATGCAACGCGGCCTGGTATCGGGCGCCGCTTCCAGCGTGGTTTCGACCGTGGCCCTGGCCCTGCTCGGGCGTGGCGAGGCAGGCAGCGCCTACGCCCCGACCAACGCCGTGAGCCACTGGATCTGGGGCGACGAGGCCGCGCAACACGACGGTTTCTCGCTGAAGTACACGATCACCGGCTATGCCATTCACCACCTCAGCGCCACCTTCTGGTCGGTGCTGTTCGAGCGCCTGGCCGGCGAAAAGCTCGATCGCAAGGACCTGCGCGTGACGCTCGCCGCCTCCGCCGCCACCTCGGCGATCGCCTGCTTCGCCGACTACAAGCTCACGCCGAAGCGCCTGCAGCCGGGCTACGAGAAACGCCTGTCGAAAAAATCGCTGGCCGGCGTCTACGCCGCCTTTGCCGTCGGTCTCGCGCTTGGCGCGATCGCATTGCGCCGCAACCAGTGAAAGTCTAGAACAGACGGGAAAAACGTGCCGCTCTTTGTCTATGCGCTCATGCTGCACGGCGTGCTCGGCTTCGTCGACATCGTCGTCAACCACGAGCTCCTGGCCAGGCTGCCCAGGCGCGGCGACAGCGCGCCTGAAGAGGCCCTGCATGCGGCGCGCGAGTGCATCTTCGCCTGTACCTTCGGCTCGCTCGCCTGGTTCGCGTGAGAGGGGGCGCTGGTCTGGTGGATCGCTGCGCTGCTGCTGGCCGAGGTGGCGGTCTCGACCAGGGACGTGATCGTCGAAGGCGACATCCGCGTGCTGCCGGTCTCGGAACGGGCGCTGCACCTGTTCCTGTTCATCAATCTCGGAATCCTGATCACCCTGGTCACGCAGGCTTTGCTCTGGTGGCACGCGTCGCCGACGGCGCTGGTGCGGGTCGATTACGGCTGGGCGAGCTGGGTGCTGACCGCGATGTCGGCCGGCTCGCTGGTCTGGGCGGTGCGCGATGGCGTGGCGGCCTTGCGCCGTCCGCAGGTCGCGGCCGGCGTGTAAGCCGGCGGGTGGCACCCGGTTCGCATCCTCTTTCGCTAGCGCGGCGGCGCGCCGGTCCTGTCCGGTAGGGGCTGGGCGCCGCCGATGCATCTCCGTTTCTCCACGACAGGGCATTCGTCCCTGTTGAGATCCGCTTTTCGCGTTTCCTATATTCCACATCTCTCACTAAATGTTCGGCCTGCTCAATATGCGGGCCGAATCGGCTCGCTATCGTTTTCGAGAGGTTGTCTAACCGAACTATTTCGGACCCCATCCAGGCCGATATCCAATCGTCCACCGATATGTCGCATTCCTTCCAGCGAGGGTAGTTGATGAAACAGGAAAACTATATGGCGCTGCTGTTTGCCGGTGCGCTTCTTGCCGGTTGCGGCGGAAGCAGCAACGACGACGTACCGCCACCGCCGCCGCCGCCGCCGCCGGTGCAGACCGCCAAGTCGGTGGCCGAGGCGATCGCGATGCTCGAAGCCTCGGGCGAACTGCCGCGGCTTCAGCGCGATGGCGGATTGGCAGGCACCGACGCCAACAACAATGGCATCCGGGACGATGTGGACAACTACCTCAACGCCAAAAACCTGCCGGCCGAACAGAAACAGGCGCTTTTCCAGCATGCCAGGGCAATGCAGGCCGCGCTGTTGGTCGATCTCGCGGACGAGAGTGCGGTGAATGCGTCGTCGAAAGCAATCACCCGTGGTGTCCATTGCATCTGGCAGCGGCTGGGCAAGGACAGCGCCGCGGATACGGTCATGGAATTCAAGAAGATCACCATGAATACGAAGGACCGGGTGCTGGCCTATGGCCGGCTTGCGGGCGCCTTGAACGGCACCATCATTTCGCGGCCGAGGGGGGGATACCTGTGAAAACCAATAAGTTCTGCGGCAAGCTGCTTGCCGCCTTCCTGGCGCTCTCGCTGATGCTGCCCGCGCCCGCCGTACTGGCGCAGGTCGCGTCGCTCTGTACCGGCAAGGGCTATACCATCGGCTTCTTCAATGGCGTGTGGAACATGCCGGACGATGCCGCCAACGGCATGGAGGCCCTGGCCGCGCTACAGGGCGACACCTTCGAAGGCAAACCGATCACCTACGATACCTTCTATAACACGACCGGTTCCGCGGCTGGCAGCAGCGCCCTCCAGGATGTGCTCGAGGTGTTCATCCAGCGTGCCGGCGAGATCGACGCGAGCGGCGAACTCGCCAAGCACACCGAACTGTTCTGGGAGACCCTGACGGGCCAGGGGAAAGACCTGGGTTTCTGGGGCCGCATCACCGCCCTGTTCCCGGCGGCGGCGGATGCCCTCGGTTCCTTCTATAGCCTGATCGCAACCAAGACCGCCGCCGCCCTGTCTTCCTTGATCAGCAACCCGCCGAGCGATGCCGACTACCGCAAGCATGAAAGTATGCTCGAGAAGGCCCGGGTCGAGGGGCAGATGCTGCTGCTGGTGGCCCATTCGCAAGGCAACCTGTTCGTCAACCGCGCCGCGAACTTCATCCGGCCCAAGATCGGCGCCGCCAGCGTCCGGGTCGTCCACGTCGCACCCGCGTCGCCGACCGTCCAGGGCGAGTATGGATTGGCGGACATCGACCTGGTGATCAACGCCTTGCGCATCCAGGGGCTGTCCACAGTACAACCCGTGAACATCAACTTGCCGGTGTCGAAGACCGATTTGTCCGGCCATACACTGATCAACACCTATCTGGACGCGACGCGCGCCTCGCGCGCCCGGGTTGGCGGGCAGATGACCACGGCGCTGGGCGAGCTGGAGCCGCCCGATACGGTCGCCAACCAGGGATTCTTCACGGTCACGCTGACCTGGGACGGCGAGGGCGATGTCGACCTGCACACCTTCGAGCCGGATGGCTCCCACTCCTATTATGCGAACCGGATAGCCAACAGCGGCTACCTCGACCTGGACAATATCATCGGCGAGGGCCCCGAGCATTACTATGCATCCTGCGATGCGGCGAAGGTGCAGACCGGGGTCTACACGATCGGCATCAACAATTTCCGTGGCGCGGACGGGCGGCGCGCAACCGTGCAGGTGGCCTCGTCGCACGATGGCGAGCTCCTGACCCGCACGCTCGATGTCGGTCCGCAGCTCGGTACGAGCGGTAACGAGTCCCCGATCCGGGCCGCCACGATCAACGTGACCAAGGATGCCGACGGCAACTTCAAGGTGGTCGCCAACTGATGGCGGGGTGCCGGCTCGCGCAGGGCCGGCAGCGGTAGAATCGGGCCATTCGACATGAATGGCCCTTTTTTCAGCTGAGCTTACCGGTGAGCTTGCGTCGTGTCCCAGCGAGGATTGCCATCTGCCTGCCGCTCCTTGCCGTGCTGTTTGCGGCGGGATCGCAGGCCAGGGCCGTTGCGCCTCGCCCCGGGACGACCTTGTCCTCTGCCGGTCCCGTGTCGCAAGGAGACAACGTGCGTCCCGATGTTGCCGCATTCATCGCCAGCAAGAAGACTTCCGATGTGCAACAGAAAGCAATGATCCAGTTTGCGCAAGCCTTGCAGGGAGCGCTCGAGGCCGAGGTGAGCGATCCGCAGGCGGTCGCCTCCTCGGCACGCGCCATCACCCGTGGAGTCGGGTGCATCTGGCGGCAGTTCAGCGCCAGCGAGGCGCCGGACATCGTGACCGCAATCAGGGCCAGGACGATGAACACGAAGGAGCGTGTCCTTGCGTATGAGCGCTATGCGCATGCCCTCAGCGGCAGTGTCCTGCGGCGTCCAGGCGGCAATCCCTGCGATTGAGAGAGCATGCCGCACCGGCGGCGCGGCATGCGCTGTTCTTAGTGGGTCTTCTTCCCGCGCAGCTTGTTAACAATCGTCACCACCAGCAGCACCAGGCCGCCGACGATCACGCCTGCCAGCGCATCGATCACGGTCGGCGTGATCGCATGCAGCACGCCGCCGACGACAGGAACGTTCCCCATCGTCTCCGCCGCGCTCACGGCGAAGTGGTGCAGCGGTTCCCAGTTGTGGCCGATGATGCCGCCGCCGACCATGAACATGGCGGCCGTGCCGACGATCGACAGGAATTTCATCAGGCGTGGCGCGGCGGCCAGCAGCATGCGGCCCAGGCCGCGCGCGAAGCCACCCGTTTTCTTGCTCAGGTACAGGCCGGCGTCGTCGAGCTTGACGATGCCCGCCACCAGGCCGTACACGCCGACCGTCATCACCAGTGCGATGATGACCAGCACCGAGAGCTGCTGCAGGAAGGGCATCGCCGCCACCGTGCCCAGCGAAATGACGATGATCTCGGCCGACAGGATGAAGTCGGTGCGGATCGCGCCCTTGATCTTGTCCTTTTCCACCGTACGCATGTCGACATTGCTGTCGGCCAGGGCGGCCGCCAGGCGTTCCTCGTTGGCCGCGTCTTCCTCGGGGCTGTGCAGGAATTTATGGGCGAGCTTCTCGAAACCCTCGAAGCAGAGGAAGGCGCCGCCGATCATCAGGAGCGGAATGATCAGCCACGGGACGAAGGCGGAAATGAGCAGGGCCGCCGGCACCAGGATCGCCTTGTTCATCAGGGACCCCTTGGCCACCGCCCACACCACCGGCAGCTCGCGGTCGGCTTTCACGCCCGTGACCTGCTGGGCATTGAGGGCCAGGTCGTCGCCGAGCACGCCGGCGGTCTTCTTCGCCGCCACCTTGCTCATCAGTGTGACGTCGTCGAGCACGCTTGCGATGTCGTCGAGTAATGCCAGCAAACTGCCTGCAGCCATGGGTCCTGCTCCTCAGATGTCAATATGGCAGCATCTTAACCGAGGGCAGCAGCTCCGGGCACACGGTTCAGCGCGATTTATTGCAGTTCAGGCGCGAAAAACTGCAGCTCGTCGCTTTCGGTCCCACGCGGCCGGCCGACGTACGTATAGTCCAGCATCGAGGCCGCGGTACGGCAGCCTCGCCTAGCGAAGGAGACCACCATGACCCCGACCACGAACCAAGCCGCGAACCAAGCCACTGCGCCGGCGCGCCGCACCCGTCCGCCCAAACGCAAGACCCGTATCACGATCTACCTCGACGACGAGGTGCTGACCGAGTTCCGCAACCTGTCCGAGCGCTGCGGCACCGGCTACCAGACCCTGATCAACGCCGCGCTGCGCACGCGCCTGGCGAACGCCGGGCCGGAGGCGGGGCTGCTGTAAGCGGGAGCGCGCGCCAGATGGGCCGCGGCCATCGCCGCGTGGACCGCATGGCCGCCTTGCGCGGCCTGTGCATCTGGCAGGCCGCCGATTTTCAGGCGATTTCGCAGGAAGCCCGTGTTTCCGGCCTTCCCGGGAAGGCGGACGTGGCTGACGGCCGCGCTGAAAGATTACAACCGGCAATTTTTTGTGCTAATCTTTCCGCTCTTTCAACCCCGGAGGCACCATGAAAAAAGGCGAACTGATCGCTGAATTTGCCAAGCGTACCGACATGTCGGGTACCGCGGCCAACACTGCGGTCAACACGATCATCGAGATCATCACCGAGCGTCTGAAAAAAGGCGACACGGTCGGCATTACCGGCTTCGGCACCTTCTCCGTGACCAAGCGCGCAGCCCGCAAAGGCCGCAACCCGGCAACCGGCGACGTCATCAAGATCGCCGCGTCGAAGACCCCGCGTTTCGCTGCCGGCGCCACCCTGAAGGCCGCTGTCAACCCGCGCAAGAAGTAATCCTGCACCGAGGGCGCAGCGGCTCGACGCCGCGCGCCCTGCCGTTTCCTCCCCCGTTTTTCCTCCTTTCCCGTCTTCGAGTTCCCAGCATGAGTTTCGCCACCTGGATTGCCTTCGTCATCGCCGGCACCGTGATTGCCATTTCGCCCGGCTCGGGCGCCGTCCTGTCGATGTCCCATGGCCTGGCCTATGGCGTCAGGAAGGCCAGCGCCACCGTGCTGGGCCTGCAGTTCGGATTGATCCTGGTGCTGGCGATCGCCGGCGCCGGCGTCGGCTCCCTGCTGCTGGCGTCGGAAACCGCCTTTACCGTGGTGAAGGTGGTCGGCGCCTTGTACCTGATTTACCTGGGCGTGTCGCAGTGGCGCTCGAAGGCCGAGTCCGGCCCGATGGCGAGCAGCGCCGGCCTGGCCGCGCATCCCTCGTTCGGCAAGCGCGTGCTGACCGGTTTCCTGACCAACGCCACCAATCCGAAGGGCATCATCTTCATGGTCGCGGTGCTGCCGCAGTTCATCTCGAAGGATGCGCCGCTGCTGCCGCAACTGCTGATCCTGGGCGTGACCATGGTCACCATCGACAGCCTGGTCATGCACGGCTACGCCGCGCTGGCGGCCTCGATGCAGCGCCTGTTCCGCGATGCGCGCGCGGTGCGCATCCAGAACCGCTTCTTCGGCGCCGTGCTGGTCGTGGTCGGTTCCATGCTGTTCTTCGTCAAGCGCGGCGCGGCTGCCTGATACGGCGGCTCCGGAGGGCACATGGGCGTGGTATGTTTCGCTCATGCACAAGTTGCAACCGTCTGTAACCCGCATTGTCGCACCGCCCCGTCCTGCGTTGTAATCAGGTAGACGCTGTCCGTCCCCCCGCCGGAGCCCATCATGAAACCACGTTTTCTGAAGACCGCAACGCTCCTGGCGTTTGCGCTCAGTTCCCTTCTGAGTTCGACCGTGGCGCTGGCGGACGATCCGCCGGCACGGGTCGGCCGCATTGCCCTCACCCAGGGCGAGGTCAGCATCAGCAGCGGTACCGGGGACAGCGCCAGCAACGCGCTGGTCAACTGGCCCATCACTTCCAGCAATACCGTCACCACCGCGCCGGGCGCGCGCACCGAGCTGCGCGTGGGCTCGACCGCGATCCGCCTCGACGGCGACTCCCGCCTCGACGTGGACCGGCTCGACGACGACAACCTGCGCCTGCACCTGCACTACGGCAGCGTCAGCATCCGCATCGTGAATGCCGACGTGCTCCCCGGTTTTGAATTGTCCACGCCCCAGGGCCGGATCCTGCTGCAGGAACCGGGCCGCCTGCGCGTGGACGCCGAGCGCGTGCCCGACACCAGCAGCGTCAACGTGTTCGACGGCGTCGCCATCGTCGAGGGCGGCGGCGAGCTCCTGACCGTGCGCGCCGGCCGCCGCGCCGACGTGGCCGGGCCGGACATCCGCACCGCCCAGGCCATGCGCACCGCCTTCGACGACTGGGCCGCGGAACGCGACCGTGCAGCCGACGCCGTGCTCGCCACCCGCTATGTTCCGCCGGAGATGACCGGCTACGAAGAGCTCGACCGCTACGGCACCTGGCGCAGCGACAGCGAATACGGCGCGCTCTGGATGCCTTCGGTCGCATCGGATTGGGTGCCCTACCGCGACGGCCGCTGGACCTGGATCGCTCCCTGGGGCTGGACCTGGGTCGACAACGCCCCCTGGGGCTACGCGCCCTTCCACTATGGCCGCTGGGTGCACGTGAACAAGCGCTGGGCCTGGGCGCCGGGACGCCACGAGCGCCATCCGGTGTGGGCGCCGGCCCTGGTCGGCTGGGTCGGCGGCATCGGCTGGAACCTGAACTTCGATTCGCGGCCCGCTCCCGGCCAGGGCTGGTATCCGCTGGCCCCGCACGAGCGCTATGTGCCGGGCTACCGGCTGTCGGACGACCACCAGCGCCGCCTGAACTGGCACGGCTGGCGCGATCGCGACGGCAGGAAGCGCGATTACCGGCGCGAGGGCCTGACCGTGGTGCCGCAGGACCGCTTCCACCGCCGCGACCAGGTCGTGGTGCCGCGCGAACCGCGCGCGACGCCGCCGGCGAACTGGCAGCGCGCCCCGGTGGCGCTGCCGCCGACGCCGCCGGTGCTGTGGCACAGCGGCGCAGGCGAGAACCGCCGCGCCGAGGGCAAGGATGGCCGGCGCGACTGGATCCGGGGCGATCGCCGCGTTCCCCGTGCGGACGAAACCGGGCGCGATCCCGGCGCCGCTGCGCAGCCGGCGCCCAGCCCGGTCACCCAGCCGGCGCCTGCCGCAACCGTCGCGGCGCCGGCCCCGCAGCCGGGCGTGATCACGACGGCGCCGCCGGTATTCAATGGCGGCACGCGCGACGAACGTGGACGCATCGAGCCGCGCGCCGTGTTCGAGGATGGCCGGCGCCAGCGCTACCAGCAGCGCGTCGAGAGCGGCGGCGCGGTCACCGTGATCGGCAGCCCGGCGCCGCGCCCGGCCATGACGGCCCAGCCGATGCCACCGCCGGTCACGCGCGGCGTCGACCGCGGCGCCATCGAGGCGGCCGCGGCGATGCGGGCCCAGCAGCAGGCACTGCAGGCGCAGCAGCAGGCACGGCCGGCCCCGGTTGCGGTTGCGCCGCCGCCGCCGCGCGCGATGCCGGTGGTATCGCCGCCCCCGCCCCCGGTGTCGGCGCCCGCCCCGGCCGCCGCCCCGGCCCGGACCGAAGCGGCGCCGGCCCAGCCGAGGCATACGGAGAACAACGCACGGCGCGGCGTGCCGCGCCAGATGGAGCGCTGAGCGCCAGCCGGCCAGGCTGGCCGGCGCTTTTTCGCCGGCAACAAAGCCAATCCGGACCCGGACGCTACGCCGCCCGCGCGCATTGGCTACAATGTGCTTTTGCACTGGAATTGCACATGGACCCGAAAGAATCCCTCATCGAATACCCGAGCGACTTCCCGATCAAGGTGATGGGCCCGACGCACGAGGCCTTCGCCGCCACCATCGTCGAGGTGGTGACGGGCTTCGACCCGACCTTCCACCACGGCCGCATGGAAGTGCGTCCTTCCGGCAAGGGTAACTACACGGGCCTGACCTGCATCGTGCGTGCTACCAGCCGCGAGCAGCTCGACGACATCTACCGCACCCTGTCGTCGCACCCGATGGTCAAGATCGTTCTTTAACCCAAGCAACACCCGTCGGTGCCCCGGCAAGGCCGTGGGCACTGGCATATAATGTCGGGGCTGTTCCACATTCCCGACCAGACCCCCATGCACCCGATCCGTCCCGCCAGCCCGATCATCCGCGAGCTGGGCCGCGCCGACTACGAACCGACCTTCGCCGCGATGCGCGCCTTTACCGACGCGCGCACGCCCGACACGCCGGACGAATTGTGGATCGTCGAGCATCCGCCGGTGTTCACGCTGGGCCTGGGGGCCGACCGCGCGCACCTGCTGGCAGGTCCGGGCGTACCCGCGCATGACATTCCCGTCGTGCAGACCGACCGCGGCGGCGAGGTGACCTATCACGGTCCCGGCCAGGTGGTGATCTACCTGTTGATGGACCTGCGCCGCAACAAGCCGGGCGGCAAGTTGTATGCCCGGCAATTTGTGGCAAAAATCGAACAGGCGGTCATCGACGTGCTGGCGGCGTATAATCTCGGCGGTGAACGCGTTGCCGGCGCTCCCGGCATCTATATCGCCGACGGCCCGCGCCGCGGCGCGAAGATCGCCGCGCTCGGCCTCAAGGTGCGCGGCAACGGCTGTACCTACCACGGGGTGTCGCTGAACGTGGCGATGGACCTGGCGCCTTTCTCGTGGATCAATCCCTGCGGTTATTCTGGCCTGGCCACCGTCGACATGCGCACCATGGGCATCGAGGCGCCGCTGGCCGACGTGCAGCAGGCGCTGGCGCGCGAACTGGTGCGCCACCTGGCGCAGGCCCCCGAGCCCGAGACCGCCGCGCTTGCCGAGAACCACCGCGAACCCGAACAAACCAACTGAGCCCCTCCGGGCATGAGCGACATGACTACCGAAACCGACACCGGTCTGACTCCCGCAAACAACGCCGCCTACAACGCCAGCGAAAAGCAGAAGGGCGCCAGCAAGACGTCGCGCATCCCGATCAAGATCGTGCCGATCGCCGACGGCGAGCGCCTGAAGAAGCCGGACTGGATCCGCGTGAAGGCCGCCACGGCGTCTTCGCGTTTCTACGAGATCAAGGACATCCTGCGCGCCAACAACCTGGTGACCGTGTGCGAAGAGGCGAGCTGCCCGAACATCGGCGAATGCTTCGGCAAGGGCACCGCGACCTTCATGATCATGGGCGACAAGTGCACGCGCCGCTGCCCGTTCTGCGACGTCGGCCACGGCCGTCCTGATCCGCTCGACGTCAACGAGCCGGGCAACCTGGCCAAGACCATCGCCGACCTGCGCCTGTCCTACGTCGTGATCACCTCGGTCGACCGCGACGACCTGCGCGACGGCGGCGCCGGCCACTTCGTCGAGTGCATCCAGAAGACCCGCGCCCTGTCGCCGAACACCAAGATCGAAGTGCTGGTGCCGGACTTCCGCGGCCGCCTGGAAAAGGCCCTGAACATCTTCGCCGACGGCCTGCCGGACGTGATGAACCACAACCTGGAAACCGTGCCGCGCCTGTACAAGGAAGCGCGCCCGGGCGCCGACTACAAGCACTCGCTGGAACTGCTGCGCGACTTCAAGGCCAAGTACCCGAGCGCGGTCACCAAGTCCGGCATCATGGTGGGTCTCGGCGAGACCGACGAGGAAATCCTGGAAGTGATGCGCGACCTGCGCGCCCACGACGTCGACATGCTGACCATCGGCCAGTACCTGGCGCCGTCGAACTCGCACCTGCCGGTGCGCCGCTACGTGCACCCGGACCAGTTCAAGAAGTTCGAGGAAGCGGCCTACGAGATGGGCTTCGTGCACGCCGCCGTCGGCGCGATGGTGCGTTCTTCCTACCACGCCGACCAGCAGGCGCACGACGCGGGCGTGGCGGCATAAGCGTTCCGTTTCCTGGTTTTCAGAAAAGGCGGCCTCCAGACGGAGGCCGTTTTTCATTGCAGCCTACCGATGCAGGTTCGCCCTGAACCGTGTTCGCCTTCCTTCCGCGATATAGTGATAACAACCAGACATCCTGATCACGACACATGAGCAATTCCCGTTACGACAATCCCGACAACGACACCGGCGACGACGACGCCTTCCTCGCGCAGGACATGGGCCTGGCCGAGCGCGGCATCGAGCTGGTCAAGATGGAAGGCCGCGTGTTCCTGCGCTTTTCCGGCGAAGTGAAGTACGAAGGCCTGCGCGTGCGCTATGCCCTGGTGCCTTCGCGCGGGGTGCTGGCCAAGCCGAGCAAGTGGCGCAAGATGGACCTGCATGCGCGGCGCGAGCTGATCGAGGAACGCACGAGCGACAAGGCCATGGCCGAGCTGCAGGTCGACACCGAGGAATTCGTGCGCGAGATCGCCGAAGAGGCGGATGATGCCGGCTTCGATCCGCGCGTGTTCCTGGGCGTGCTCGACGAGCTGGAAACCTCGGAACCGGCCGAGTACGTGTTCGACCGCATCCGCCAGCGCGTCACCCACGCCATCGAGCGCGAACAGGAAGAGCGCCACGCCGCGCGCACCAAGGAAAGCATCAACCTGGCCGAATACCCGCAATCGTTCGAGGTGGCCAGCCGCATGCCGCGCAAATTCATCGCCCTGCTCGGCCCCACCAACTCCGGCAAGACCCACCGCGCGATGGAGGCGCTGGCAAAAGCCGCCAGCGGCGTCTATCTCGCCCCGCTGCGCCTGCTGGCGCTGGAAAACTACGAGCGCCTGCAGGCGGCCCGTCCGCACGGCGAGGAACTGAAGGTCAGCCTGATCACGGGCGAGGAACGCCGCATCGCCGAAGGCAGCACCCACGTCGCCAGCACGGTCGAGATGCTGGATACCAGGACCCCGGTCGAGGTGGCGGTGATCGACGAAATCCAGATGCTGGCCGACCGCGACCGCGGCGCGGCCTGGACCGCCGCGGTCTGCGGTGCGCCCGCCAACACCGTCTACCTGGTCGGCGCGCCGGAAGCGCGGCGCGCGATCGAGGCGCTGGCCGACCGGCTGGAAGTGCCGCTCGAAGTGCACGTTTTAAAACGTATGGCGCCGCTGGCGATGGAGCCGTCGCCGGTGCGCAAGCTCACCAATCTGCGCCGCGGCGACGCCGTGATCGCCTTCTCGCGGCGCGACGTGCTGATGTGGCGCGACATGATCACCGAGAAGGGCTTATCGGTCGCCACCGTGTACGGCAACCTGTCGCCGGAAGTGCGGCGCGCCCAGGCCGAGCGTTTCCGCGAGGGGCAGGCCGACATCGTGGTCGGCACCGACGCCCTGGCCATGGGCCTGAACATGCCGATCGCCCGCATCGTGATGACCACGGCCGTCAAATACAACGGCTACGAGGAGGAGGAAATCTCGGCGGCGCTGGCCAAGCAGATCGCCGGCCGCGCCGGCCGCTACGGCGTGCACGAGGAAGGTTTTGTCGCCGGTTACGACGACGATACCCACGAGGTGATGCGTGCGCTCATGAAAGAAAAGATCCCGCCGGTACCCACCAGCGGCTTCGCGGTGGCGCCCTCGCTCGAGCAGTTGCACCGCATCTCGGCCGTGACCGGCGAGACCTCGCTGGTGAAACTGCTCAAGCGCTTCGTCCACAACATCGACGTGCCGGACGGATTCTTTTATCCGCGCATTACCGAGGAGCAGAACGAGCGCGCCGAGTGGCTCGACACGCTGCCGCTGTCGGTGGCCGAGAAATTCATGTTGTCGCTGGTGCCGATCTCGACCAAGGTGCCGATGCTGCAGAGCGCCTGGGAACACTGGTCGCTGTCGCTGGCCAAGAAAAAGATCTGCAAGCTGCAGCCGCACAGCCAGGAACTGTTCTGGATGAACCTGCAGGAAGTCGAGGACACCTGCCGCATGTACTCGGCCTACGCCTGGCTGGGCTACCGCCAGCCGGAGTTCTTCCCCAGCATCGAGCAAGCCCAGCAACTGGCGCGCGAGGCAGCCGAGCGGGTCGATGCTATCCTGCAGCAGCAGAATTCGGCCTCGCGCCGGCGCCATGCGGGAGAGAAAGGGAAGCAGAAGCGCCGGGCATAGAAAACAGGTCTCGAGTCCTTGTGCTTTGCTTACGCTAGGTTGAATGTTGGCCGGGACCGTAGGGTGGGCACGCTGTGCCCACGCGAAAGCCGGCACAGCGCTAGTGTCATCAAGGCCGCGTGGCCTGCTTCTTGACGCCGCATCTCAGGGCAAACCGCAACGTAAAAATACGGCCGCGAACATGCCGCGTTCCGCGTGGGCACAGTGTGCCCACCCTACTGTCAACGTTCGCAATATTGTCACTTCAGCAGCCAACGCCGACGACGTGTACGATGACGTATTCCTCATCCGTCACTCGTTAACATGAACAAGCAACTGACTCCTGAACTCTTCAACGAACGCGGCGCCGGCACCCTGCCCGCCTACCTGGGCATCGACATCCTGGAAGTGGCCGAAGGCCGCATTGCCGCCCGCCTGCCGATCAAGTCTCACCTGCTGGCGCCGAACGGCTACCTGCACGCGGGCAGCGTGGTGACGCTGGCCGACACCGCCGCCGGCTATGCCTGCATCGCCCACCTGCCGGAAGGCGCGCAGAGTTTCACGACCATCGAGCTGAAATCGAACCACCTCGGCACCGCGCGCGAAGGCGCGATCGCAGCGGTGGCGACGCCGGCCCATCTGGGCCGCACCACGCAGGTGTGGGATGTGACGGTGACGGACGAGGCGAACGGCAAGACGATCGCCCTGTTCCGCTGCACCCAGATGATCCTGTATCCGAAATAAGTCTTACAGGAGTCCGAAACTGGATATAAAAATATCCGGATTCGGAGTGGTCAAGGCGACGGCGGCAGGCAGGCTGCCGCCACGCCGGCCGCGGTGCCGCCGACGGCCGGGAGGTCGGACGGCGACTTGCCGTTGCCGACCAGGATGGCTTGCTGGCCCTTGTAGCTGAGCTGCAATTCCTCGCCGGCGTAACCCTCGAGTTCCTTGGGCACGAAGACGGCGAAGCGGTAGTTCAGGTCGGGATAGAAACCGCTGTGGAAGATCTGCTCGGGCGGTCCTTCCTGGATCTCGGCGGCAATCGCGTCGAGGATGGGCAGCGTATCGCCTGCGTTGTTCAGGTCGACCTGGCCCTGGTAGCGCAGGCTGTAGGGCGGCAGGCCGCCGATCTCGCGCCCCGCATAGCTGACGCGGAAATTGTTGACGCTGTAATGAAAGCCACGCGAAGCGTGGTTGGCGACATCGACATTGCACAGCAGGAAAATGGCCCAGAAACCCTTGGAGTCGACGGGCGTCAGGTAGCCGACGCGGTACAGCGCCGCCGACAGCGCGATCGGATTGGTGAAGCGGATTTCGTGTGCATTGGCCACGTGCTGGTAGTGCAGGACCGCATCGGCCTTGCGCGCCTGGCTTGCACACCCGGCGAGCGCCAGCATCGCGGCCGCGATGGCTGTCCTGCGAATAAAGTGACCCATTACATCTCCTTTGCGAGCATGACCGCGGATTTGCGGTCAGCGAACGCATCAAGCTTGGCCGATTGTGGCGTCCCAGGCTTGAGCTAAGTCAGGCGTGCTGTGGCATAGGCGCACCGCCTTGGCGCTGCGCCTGCGTGGAATACTGAGGCAAGTCGCCTTCAGCACCCGTCAGTGTAATAAGGGAGGAGGCGCGCGGCAAGGCGAGCACGGCAGCAATCAGCCGGCCGCCAGCGCCTTCTGCAGCAGGGCATGCAGCTGGGAGAACTCCGGCTCGCCGACGTAGCGCTTGAGGATGCTGCCATCCTTGCCGATGACGAAGGTGGTCGGCGTCAGCGTGACGTCGCCGAAGGACTTGGCCAGGTCGCCGCCCGAGTCGAGCGCGACGATGAAGGGGAGTTTACGCGTTTCGGTGAAGTTGACGACGTAGTTCGGCGGGTCGTACTGCATGGCCACCGCGACGAATTCCAGGCCTTGCCCCTTGAACTTGTTGTAGGTGTCGACCATCGCCGGCATCTCGCGCACGCAGCTGGTGCACGAGGTTGCCCAGAAATTGACCATCACCACCTTGCCGCGCAGGCCTTGGGTGCTGATCTTGTCGCCGGCAATGCTGATGAAGGTGACGTCGGGCGCCTTTTCCCTGCTGTTGAAGGTGGCGTAGCCGACGCCGGCCAGCGCGAGCACGACCGCGCCGATGGCGGCGGGCTTGATCCAGGAACGGGAAGCGGAAGCAGTCATGGCGGTGCGAGAAAAACGGCAGGGCGGACCCTGCCGGAATGGTTACGGCACGATTACAACTGGATTACAGCTGGACCGAGGAGGTCTGCGGATACTGCGTGCGCAGTTCTTCTTCGGTAATGTACTCGAAAATCTTGACCACGCGCTGGACGCCCGAGACGCTCTGGGCGATCTTCGCGCCCAGGTCGCCTTCGCGCTGGGTCACACGGCCCATCAGGTAGACGGTGCCGCGCTCGGTGACGACCTTGAACGAGGTGGCCGAGATGGTCTTCATCTCGACCAGGCTGGCCTTGACGTTGGTGGTGATCAGGGCATCGGACGAGCGCGAGGTGTAGCTCGACGGGCCGGCAATCGCCAGCTCGTTGATGACCGACACCACGTTCTCGATGCCGCGCACTTCGCGCTCGACGGCGGCCTTCATTGCCTCGTCGCGCACTTCACCGGTGAGCAGAACCTTGCGGTTGTAGCTGGCGATGTTGACGTGGCCGGCGTCGCCGACGATCTTCGGCACCGCGATCTCGGCCTTCACCGTGATCGATTTATCTTCGGTCTGCGCGCCCAGGGTGCGGCGGTCCATGGTCGCGGCCGCGCCGAGGGCGGCGCCGCCCATCACCAGCGGCACGCAGCCCTGGAGCGAGCCCAGCAGGGCTGCGCACAGGATTGCCTTGGTCAACGGCCCCTTGAGGGCCTGGCCAGTCTTACTCATTCACGTCTCCTCCGAAAAGCGCGACGTCGATACCGTCGCAAATGCAGTGAATCGCGACCAGGTGGACTTCCTGGATGCGCGCGGTGCGGCTGTGCGGCACGTTGATGTGCACGTCGGCGTCGGTCAGCAGCTTGGCCAGCGCGCCGCCGTCCTTGCCGGTGAAGGCCACCACGCGCATCTCGCGCTCGAGCGCCGCTTCGACGGCGGCCAGCACGTTGGCCGAGTTGCCCGAGGTCGAGATCGCCAGCAGGATGTCGCCGGCCTGGCCGAAGGCTTGCACCTGTTTCGAGAAGATCTCGCGGAAGCTGTAGTCGTTGCCGACCGCGGTCATGATCGAGGTGTCGGTCGTCAGCGCGATGGCGGGGAGCGGGAAGCGCTCGCGCTCGAATCGGCCGACCAGTTCGGCAGCGAAGTGCTGGCAGTCGGCGGCGGAACCGCCATTGCCGCAAGCCAGGATCTTGTTGCCGTTGGACAGGGCGCTGAACATCAGTTCGATCGCCTGCGAAATGGGGGAGGACAGAGCCGCGGCCGACTTCAGCTTGAGATCGGCGCTCTCCTGGAAGTGAGCGAGGATGCGTTGAGTGTTCATAGCCGACGATTATAGTGCAGTGGCAAGCACGGGCGGCAAAGGGTTCTTAAATGGTTCTTAAAATTGCTTACGGCTGAATCACATTCCGCAGCCACTCGAGCTGGTCGCCGTCGATGGCGACGACATCGAAACGGCAGGCCGGCATCTTCGGGAAACGCAGCAGGTAGACCTGGGCGGCGCGCACCAGGCGGCGGACCTTGGCGGGGGTGATGCTGGCGGCCGCGCCGCCGTGGCGGCGGTCGGCGCGCTGGCGCACTTCGACGAAGACGAGCGACTCGCCGTCGCGCATGATGAGGTCGATTTCTCCGCCCTTGCAGCTGAAATTGGCCTCGACAAAGCGCAGGCCCTGGCGCTTCAGGTGGCGCAGCGCCACCTGTTCCCAGTCGCGGCCCTGCGACTGTTTCTCGGACAGTCGTGGGCCGGTCATGGCTATTGGACCGTGTTCACCGCTTCGAAACCGATACCGTCGCGGTAGACGGCGGCCGCTTCCTGGCGGCGCAGCGAGTACGCGCCGTTGTTCGCGCGCACCGACAGGCGGCCGGTGACGCCGTCCAGTTCGAACGAGGTGCCCGGATGCTGGGCCACTTCACGGGCGACACGGAAGGCATCGATGCCCAGCGCATACAGGCGCTGCATGTCGAGGGTGTCGGCGTCGAGCGGGCGCGGATAGACCATCACCTGCGGGTGGTCGGGCTGGACCGTCCACGGCAGGTCGAGCAGGCGGATGCCGTCGAGCTCGGGCCAGGCGGCGCCCGGGGTGTGGCCAGGGTTCGCCGCCGACACCGCATAGGTCGGCAGCGAGGTGCCGAGCGCGCTGCGCACCTGGCGCAGCTGGCTGGCGCCCAGCGCTGCGAAGACCAGGTCGGGGCGGTCGACTTCCAGGCGGGCGCGCAGCTCGGCCAGCGCATTGCCGTCGACATAGCCGTCGTTGATCGGCAGTTCGATGGTGGCATTGTTGCGCTGCATTTGCGCCCAGCGCGAAGTGAAGGCGCCGACGGCGCGCTGCTGCCAGGCGGCGCTGCCGGTCAGCACGAGGGCGCGTCCGGTCGGGTGTTCCTGCGCGGCCCAGTCGGCGACTTGCCGCGCTTCGTCTTCCAGCGACAGGCCGACCACGAGCATGTTGGCGGGCAGCGGCCGGTCGGTCTGCGGGTGGTTCAGGGCAACAGTCGGCTTGCTCAGGGAGCGGTTCGCGGCCAGCGCGGCGACGGCGGAACGGGCCAGCGGACCGACCACGACGTCGGCCTGCTCGGCCGCGCGCGCATAGGCGTCGAGGGTGGATTCGGGGGTATCGCCGCTGGCGACGACGTCGACCGTGATGCCGGCGCTGTCGCGCTCATGGCCGGCCAGGAAACCGGCGCGCACGGCCTCGGCGGCCTGGCCGAGGGAGGGCGACTGCAGCGGCAGCAGCAGGGCCACGCGGGCCTGCACGCCAGGCGTCGCGGCCTGGCTGCCGTCGGTACGCGGGTAGAGGTCGACCGGCATGGTGCGGGTCTCCGAACGCGGCGCAGGCGTGGGCGGTGGTGGGGGCGCAGGACGTTGCGCACTTGTGTTTGGCTCTGCGGGCGCGCACAATCCGCCCGGTACGCCGCATCCCAGATCCGGTGGCAGGGGCGTGCTGGTGCAGCCGGCCACAGTGGCAATGGCAGCAGCGGCAAGCAGGCCCTTCAGACTATTTACGAGCATCGTATCTCCAACATGACCGACAACCAGTCCATCGATATTGCCAAGCTGCCAGTAATGGCCGAGGCAGCTCAGCAGTCCTATCCTACCGCAACGTTGTATGTCGTGGCCACCCCGATCGGGAATGCCACCGACATCACGCTGCGCGCCTTGCACCTGCTGGCGCTGGCCGACGTGGTCGCTTGTGAGGATACGCGCAAGACCGGCGCCCTGCTCACCCGTTACGGTTTGAACAAGCAGATGGTGGCGGCGCACCAGCACAACGAGCGCGAAGCCGCCGATAAATTGATCGCACGCCTGCAGGCTGGCGAGCGCGTGGCCCTGGTGTCGGATGCCGGCACGCCCGCTGTCTCAGACCCCGGCGCGCGCATCGTCGACGCGGTGCGCGACGCCGGCCTGCGCGTGATCCCGCTGCCGGGCGCCTCGGCGGCGGTGGCGGCTTTGTCTGCCAGCGGCCTGGTCAACGACCGTTTCAACTTTGTCGGCTTCCTGCCGGCGAAGGCCAAGCAGCGCGAGGCGGCGTTGGCGGAACTGGTGCGCGAGCCGGCCACCCTCGTCATCTACGAGGCGCCGCACCGGATCGTCGATTGCGTCGAGGGGCTGATGGCCGTGTTCGAGCCCACGCGCCAGGTCGTGTTCGCGCGCGAGCTGACCAAACTGTTCGAGGAAGTGCACCGTTGTCCCCTGAGCGAGGCCCTGGCCTGGGTAAAAGCCGACCAGCACCGCGAGCGCGGCGAATTCGTCGTGCTGGTCGAGGGCGCGACCCTGGAGACCGATGCCGGCGACGTGGAAGCCGAGCGCATCCTGAACATCCTCCTGAGCGAATGCTCCGTGAAGCAGGCGGCAAACCTGGCGGCGCAGATTACCGGGCGCAAGAAGAATGCGCTGTATGAGCGGGCGCTGCAGATCAAGGGCGAGTGAACGTAAGTGAGCGTCGTCCTGGCCGCGTTGCGGCAGTGCGGCCGCTGGTTGAACGCGTGGGCGGCGCACGGGTTCCGTGAATGCACATTGCCGGGTGTAGCCGTCCACGCGTTCAGGCGCCGCATTCGATTCCGAAAGACATGCACAGAAACGTAGGGTGGACGGCTATACCCTACTGTTTGCCCATCCGCGCCGCCTGCGCCGTCCACGCGTTCAACCAGCGCGTGCCATCCCGCAGCGCACACCCTCACCACTTGCACCCGCTGTCCTTCTTGTCCAGCGCAAGCAGCAGCGGCGCCAGCAATCCACCCGGCACCCCATCCTTGCAATCGCGCCGCTTGGCTGCGCCGATGGCGCGGGCGGCGCGAGTCTCGGTCTCGAGCGGCTTCTCGGGAAACTGCCCGATCGCCGTGCCCTCTTTCGCCGGATCGCGCATGTTCGCCAGCGCGCGTGCGCTGCGCTTTGCCGCTTCCGGATCGAAACGCGGCGTGTCCGCTGGCGCCGGCAGTGTTTCCGGCTGCTCGACAACAAAGGGATCGGGTTCGCTGTCATCGCTGGCTTCAGGCGGAACCGCAATCACCGGCGGCGCCCTGGGCTTGAGCGGGCGCGCCGGACGTTCGGGCTTGCGCGCGGGCGCAGGCGCCGGCGGCGGCGCTTCCAGGGCCTCGACGGGCGGCGGCGCTGGCGGCGGCTGTATGCGCACCACGATCGGGCGCGGCGGTTCCGGCAGCGCGACGGGCTTGCCGCCGCGCCAAGCCGTCAGCAGCGCACCGTGCACGAGGATCGACAGCGCGACGCCCAGCAGCACGCGCTCGGTGCGGCGCCGCTCCTCGTTGCCGAATGATTGGAAACCTGTTGCTGCCAAATCCACAATACCTGTTCCCGTTGTGCCAAAAAACCGAAAAAGATCAACTATTTGCCTGTGCAACCTTGACCGACATCCTGTCAGCGGCTATTATTGATGTCTTCGGAGTGTAGCGCAGCCCGGTAGCGCATCTGGTTTGGGACCAGAGGGTCCAAGGTTCGAATCCTTGTACTCCGACCAGTATTAAGAGAGAAGCCGACAGCGAAAGTTGTCGGCTTTTTTCGTTTACGTCGTTGTTTTGATAGGAATGTTGTCCTGAGATGGGATCATTGATGGTGGGCACGGGGCGCCCACCCTACAAGAATTTCCGGCCGAATGATGAAAATGTCTCGTAGGGTGGGCGCCCCGTGCGCACCAGCTCGCGCCGCTTACCCCGCCCGCTTCGCCGCGATCGCATTGCCCGCGCGGCTGGAACCCTTGCGTCCCAGCTGCTGCGAAATGAACTGCCCCGCGTCCACCACCTGGTCGAGGTCGATCCCGGTCTCGATGCCCAGGCCGTGCAGCATGTAGACCACGTCCTCGGTCGCGACGTTCCCGGTCGCGCCTTTCGCATACGGGCAGCCGCCGAGTCCCGCAATGGAAGAATGGAAAATCTGCACGCCCACTTCCAGGCTGGCGTAGATGTTCGCCAGCGCCTGGCCATAGGTGTCGTGGAAGTGGCCCGACAACTGCTGCAGCGGGAATTCGCGCGCGGCCGCCAGCATCACTTCCTGGGTCTTGCGCGGGGTCGAGACGCCGATGGTGTCGGCGATGTCGATCTCGTCGCAACCCAGGTCGCGCATGCGGCGCACCACGTCGGCCACGGCCTCGAGCGGCACCTCGCCCTGGTAGGGGCAGCCGAAGGCCGTGCTGATGCTGCCGCGCAGGCGGATGCCGTTGGCCTTGGCGGCCTTCGCCACCGGTTCGAAACGCGCGATCGATTCGGCGATCGAGCAGTTGATGTTCTTCTGCGAAAAGGCTTCCGAAGCCGAGCCGAAGATCACGACCTCGTCGGCCCTGGCGGCCAGCGCCGCCTCGAAGCCCTGCATGTTCGGCGTGAGCGCCGAGTAGATGGTGCCGGGTTTGCGCGTGATGCCGGCCATGACTTCGCTGCTGGTGGCCATCTGCGGCACCCATTTCGGCGACACGAAGGAAGCCGCCTCGACGTTGGCAAAGCCGGCGCGCGTCAGGCGGTCGACCAGCTCGATCTTGACTTGCGCGCTGATGGTTTCCTTCTCGTTCTGCAGCCCGTCGCGCGGACCGACTTCGACGATCTTGACCTTCTTCGGCAGGGTGGTTCCGTTGTTCATGTCAGTATCCCAGGTTGCGGTCGACCACGTCATCGACCGGGTGGCCCGCTTCGATAGCGGTGATTTTATCGATGATCTGGCGCACCGCCTCGCTGCGTACGGTCAGTGCAGAGATGTGGGGCGTGATCGTGATGCGCGGCTCTTCCCAGAACGGGTGCGGCGCCGGCAGCGGTTCGTTGCGGAACACGTCGAGCGTGGCGCCGGCGATGTGCCCGGAGCGGATCAGGTTCAGCAGGTCCGGCTCGGCCACCTGGGCGCCGCGCGCGACGTTGATCAGGTAGGCGCCTTTCGGCAGCGTGGCCAGGCGCCGGCGGTCGAGCAGGTTATTCGTCTCGGCGGTGAGCGGCAGCAGCGACACCAGCACGCGCGTGCCTTTCAAAAAGTCGTCGAGCGCTTCCATGCCGGCAAAGCAGGCCACGCCCGGGATGTCCTTGGGCGTGCGGCTCCAGCCGCGCACCGGAAAGCCGAAATGGCGCATGGTCTCGGCCACGCGCAGGCCGAGCTTGCCGAGCCCCATGACGCCCACCGTGAATTCTTCCTTCGCGTACGCCGGCAGCGGCGACCACAGGCCGTGACGCGCCTGTTCCTCGTATTCGTCGAAGCGGCGGAAGTAGCGCAGCGTGGCGTAGGCCACGTATTCGGCCATCTGCACCGCCATGCCGGCGTCGCCCAGGCGCACGATCGGCACATCGGGGAGCGCCTCGCCGAATTTCAGGATCGCGTCAGCGCCGGCGCCCATCAGGAAGATGGCTTTTACGCTTGCCAGCTGGGGCAGCAGGCCGGGAGCGGGGTTCCACAGCACTGCGTAGTCGCAGTCGGCCAGCGTCTCGCCCTCCTGCCAGCCGATGGTCTCGACACCGGGCATGGCGTTGGCGAAATCCTGCGACCAGTCCGCTATCTGGCCGTCGCCGCGGTAGAGGAGGATGCGCATCAGGCGGCCTTGAAGGCCAGCAGCGGCGCGCCGTCCGCGACCTGGTCGCCGACCGCGTACAGCACCTCTTCCACCACGCCGTCGCCCGGCGCGGCGATGGTGTGCTCCATCTTCATCGCTTCCATGATGACCAGCGGCGTGCCCTTCCTGACCTCCTGGCCGGCCTCGATCATGACGGCGACAACCTTGCCCGGCATCGGCGCGGTCAGGCGCCCGCCGGCCGCTTCCGCCTCGCCGGCATGGGCCATCGGGTCGTTGTAGCTCAGCGTGTGGTGTTCGCCATTGATGAACACATGGAACAGCTCGCCGTCGCGGCGCACCTTGCCGTGCATGGACTGCTCGCCCAGGCGGATCGAATAGGCCGCGCCTTCGCACGCCAGCAGGGTCAAAGGCTGTTTGCTGCCGTTGACCTCAAGCTCCCAGCCCTGCGGGTGATACACGACGCCGACCTGGTAGGCGCCGCCTTCCAGGCTGGCCGCGTACTCGTCGGCAAAGGAGAGTACGCGGCGGTAGTCGCCGTTCAGGCGCCAGCCCTGTGCCTGGCCCCAGGGGTCGGCAGCAACGCGCGAGGCGCCGCTGGACTGCTGTTTCTCGGCTTCGATCAACGCCACCGCGGCCAGCGCCAGCGCGCCGGCCGGCGCCGCTTTCGAGGCCGGGAACAGAGAAGCCTGGTTGCGTTCAATGAGCCCGGTATCCAGATCGGCCGTGGCGAAGGCTTCGCCCTCGACCAGGCGTTTCAAAAATGCGATGTTGGTGGCCAGGCCGACGATCTGGAATTCGGATAAAGCCTGGGACAGGCGCGCCAGCGCCTGGGTGCGATCGACGCCCCAGACGATCAGCTTCGCGATCATCGGGTCGTAGAACGGCGAGATCGCATCGCCCTCGCGCACGCCCGAGTCGATGCGCACGGCGGCCGGCTCGACACCGGCGGTGCCGCCCAGCTCGAAGCTGACGGCCGCCGGCGTATCCATGTGGCGCAGCGTGCCGATCGACGGCAGGAAACCCTTCTCCGGGTTCTCGGCATAGATGCGCGCCTCGATCGCATGGCCGTGGATGGCCAATTCGTGTTGTTTCTTCGGCAGCGGCTGGCCTGCGGCCACGCGCAGCTGCCATTCGACCAGGTCGGTCCCGGTGATCATCTCGGTGACCGGATGTTCCACTTGCAGGCGCGTGTTCATCTCCATGAAGTAGAACGAGCCGTCCTGGTTGGCGATGAATTCCACCGTGCCGGCGCCCACGTAGCCAACGGCGCGGGCAGCGGCGACGGCCGCCTCGCCCATGGCCGCGCGGCGGTCCGCCGGCATGCCAGGGGCCGGCGCTTCTTCCAGCACCTTCTGGTGGCGGCGCTGCACCGAGCAGTCGCGCTCGTGCAGGTAGACGCAGTTGCCCAGTTTATCGGCGAACACCTGGATCTCGATGTGGCGCGGGCGCAGCAGGTATTTCTCGACCAGCACCTTGTCGTCGCCGAAGGAACTGATCGCTTCGCGCTTGCACGAGGCCAGCGCGGCGACGAAATCCTCGCTGCGCTCGACCACGCGCATGCCCTTGCCGCCGCCGCCGGCGCTGGCTTTGAGCAGCACCGGGTAACCGATGCGGTCGGCCTGGTCGCGCAGGAAATCCGGGTCCTGGTTGTCGCCGTGGTAGCCCGGCACCAGCGGCACGCGGGCGCCTTCCATCAGCTGCTTCGCGGCCGACTTCGAGCCCATCGCGCGCATCGAGGAGCCCGGCGGGCCGATGAAGACCAGGCCGGCCTTCTCGACGGCCTCGGCGAATTCCGCGTTCTCCGACAGGAAGCCGTAGCCCGGGTGGATGGCCTGGGCGCCGGTGGCCAGCGCGACTTCGATGATCTTCTCGCCGCGCAGGTAGCTTTCCTTGGCCGGGGCCGGCCCGATCAACACCGCCTCATCGCAGACCGCCACGTGCTTGGCGCCGGCATCCGCTTCGGAATACACGGCGACGGTACGGATGCCCATGCGGCGCGCAGTGGCGGCGACACGGCAGGCGATTTCGCCACGGTTGGCGATGAGGATCTTGGTGAACATGCGTTTGTCTCGCTATATTTTATTAATGTTGATCGGTTGGAGCGCCCGGGTTGGTCAGGCGCTCCGGTTTGGCAAGCCAATGCGGCTTAGCAGCCGCAGGCTTCCTTCGGCGCCGACTCCAGCGTGGCCGAGCGGGTTTTCAGGCCCAGCTTGGCCAGCAGCGCGCGGTCGTCTTCCGCTTCCGGGTTGCCGGTGGTGAGCAGCTTGTCGCCGTAGAAGATGGAATTGGCGCCGGCCATGAAGCACATCGCCTGCACCGCTTCACCCAGCTGGCGCCGGCCGGCCGACAGGCGCACGCGCGCCTTCGGCATGGTGATGCGGGCCACGGCGATGGTGCGCACGAATTCCAGCGGGTCGAGCGGATCGAGGCCGTGCAGCGGCGTGCCCTCGACCTGCACCAGGTGGTTCACCGGCACCGATTCCGGATACGGGTTCAGGTTGGCCAGCTGTGCGATCAAACCGGCGCGCTGCTCGCGCGTCTCGCCCATGCCGACGATGCCGCCGCAGCAGACCTTCAGGCCGGCGTTGCGCACGCGGCCCAGCGTGTCCAGGCGGTCCTGGTATTCGCGGGTCGAGATCACGTTGTTGTAGAAGTCGGGCGCGGTGTCGATGTTGTGGTTGTAGAAGTCCAGGCCGGCGTTTTTCAGCTGTTCGGCCTGGCCTTCTTCGAGCATGCCCAGCGTGGCGCAGGTTTCCATGCCCAGCGCCTTCACTTCGCGCACCATCTGCTCGACCTTTTCCATGTCGCGCTCTTTCGGGCTGCGCCAGGCGGCGCCCATGCAGAAGCGGGTAGCGCCGTTGGCTTTCGCCTGGCGCGCGGCGTCGAGCACGGTGTCGATGTCGAGGATTTTCTTCGCTTCGACGCCGGTATCGTAGCGCGCGGCCTGCGGGCAGTAGCCACAGTCTTCCTCGCAGCCGCCGGTCTTGATCGACAGCAGGGTCGCCAGTTCGACGTCGCCGTCCGGGAAGTGGGTGCGGTGCGCCTGCTGGGCGCGGAACATCAGCTCGTTGAACGGCAGTTCGAACAGGGCCAGGACGTCGGCCAGCGGCCAGGTAGCGTCCGCGCGTTCCTTGATGGCGGCGGTCGGGCGGTGGAGGGCGACGGTTTGTGGGGCGTTCATTGGGTGTTTCCTTATTGTGGTGCTTGATGATCTCAAATGCGCACGGACGGCCAGCCCGGCAGTCCCGCGAGATCGATGAATGGGGCCGCATGCGCGGCAGTGGCTTGTTCCAGGCGCGGCACGACGCCCAGCAGGGGCGCCGGGATGCGTGCTGCGAGCGCTTCGATGTTTTCGTCGAAGAAGCGCATGTCCGGGTCGGCCGTGTTGGCGACCCAGCCGGCCAGCACCAGGCCGCGCGCGACGATGGCTTCCACCGTCAGCAAAGCGTGGCTGATGCAGCCCAGGCGCATGCCGACCACCAGGATCACCGGCAGGTTCAGCTGGACGGCCAGGTCGGCGCTATCGAACGTATCGGTGAACGGGACCCGGAAGCCGCCCACGCCTTCGACCACGACCGCGTCGGACGCGGCCGAGATCTCGGCATAGGCGGCGATGATCGGCACCGGGTCGATCGTCACGCCCTCGAGGCTTGCCGCGACGTGCGGTGCGCAGGGTTCGCGCAGCATGAAGGGCGTGGTGATGTTCTGGGGCAGGTGGACGTTGCCGGCGCCGGCCAGCATGTCGGCGTCCTCGTTGTGCAGGACGCCGTCGACCAGTTCGGCGCCGGCGGCGATCGGCTTCATGCCGCAGGCGCGCTGGCCGGCTTCGACCAGCTTGTGCAGGATTGCGGCGGAAACCAGGGTCTTGCCGATCTCGGTGTCGGTGCCGGTGACGAAACAGGCGAAGCGCGAAGGGATGCCTTCGGCGGCGAGCGCTTCGGACACGGCCGGCGCCGGGGCCGGGGTGTCTGCCGGTTTCGTTTGCGCCAGCGGCAGCGGAGCGGCGGTTTCGACCGCCGGTTCCTGGGGTTCGTTGAGGTTGCGGCTCACATGGCCTCCAGTTCGTTGATGGCGCCGGCCAGCCGGGCGACCTGGTCAAAAGTATGCGCAGCGGACAGCGTCACGCGCAGGCGGGCGGTATCGGCAGGCACGGTGGGCGGGCGGATCGCCGGCACCCACAGGCCTTGCGCGTGCAGGCTGGCCGCCACGCGCAGCGCCTCGTCGTTGGCACCGATGACGATCGGCTGGATCGGCGTGTGCGAGACCGGGCGCTGCCAGCGTTTCAACTGCAGCGCTTCGTCCAGTCGGGCGATCAGCGCCGCCAGGTGCGCGCGCAGCCTTGCGCCCTCCTCGCCTGCGATGATGTCCAGGCTGGTGAGCAGCGCGTGGGCGACAGCCGGCGGCGAGGCCGTCGTATAAATGTAGGGCCGGGCGCGCTGGACCAGCAACTCGATCACGCTGGCATGCGCGGCCACGAAGGCGCCGGACACGCCGGCGGCCTTGCCCAGCGTGCCGACGTAGACCAGGTTCGGCGAACGCAGCGCGCAGTGTTCCAGCGCGCCACGCCCATGCTCTCCGAGCACGCCGAAGCCGTGGGCGTCGTCGACCACCAGCCAGGCGCCGTGGCGCTCGCACAGGGCCAGCAATGCCGGCAGCGGCGCGATGTCGCCGTCCATGCTGAAGACGCTGTCGGTGACGACGATTTTCACGCTGGCGCTGCTCGCTTCCAGCTGCGCGGCCAGTGCGTCGACGTCGCCGTGCGGATAGACAGTCACGCCGGCGCGGGCGAGGCGGGCGCCGTCGATCAGCGAGGCGTGGTTCAGCGCCTCCGAGAAGATCATCGCATCGGGCTCACTGCCCAGCGCGGTCAGCACGGCGAGATTCGCCATGTAGCCGGTGCTGAAGTAGAGCGCGCGCGCATCGATGAGGTGGGGCGCGACGAAGTCCGCCAGGCGCTCTTCCAGGATCGCGTGAGCCCGGCTGTGGCCGCTGATCAGGTGCGAGGCGCCGCTGCCGGCGCCGTACTTGCGCGCGCCTTCGCGCAGGGCCTCGATCACGCGCGGATGGTTCGCCAGGCCCAGGTAATCGTTGCTGCAGAAGGCCAGCATGGGCCGGCCGTCGACCGTCTGCTGCGGTGCGCAGGCCGTGTCGGCGATGCGGCGGCGGCGCGTGAGGCTTTGTCCTTCCAGCGCCGCGAGCTTGCGTTGGACGCTTGCGATCAAATCCATAGTCAACCTGCGATCACGGATTCGAACACGGCCTTGGTGCGCACGGCGAGGATGTCGATCTCCTCGTCGCCCAGCACATAGGGCGGCATCATGTAGACGGTGCGGCCGATCGGGCGCAGCAGCAGTTCGTTCTCGACGGCCGCCGTGAAGAAGCGGCGCGCGAAAGTCGAGGCCCTGGCCGGATCCGGCTCGATGGCGTCGAACGCGAAGATCATGCCGCGCTGGCGGAACTGGTGGGCGCGTTCGTGCTCGACCAGCGGCGCGAGCGCCACCGTCATCCTGGTGGCCAGTTCGCGGTTGCGGTTCAGGACGTCGTCGTCGCGGAAGATCTGCAGCGTCGCCAGGGCGGCCCGGCAGGCCAGCGGATTGCCGGTGTAGGAATGCGAGTGCAGGAAGCCGCGCGTGATGTCTTCGCTGTAGAAGGCCTGGTAGATCTCGTCGGTGGTCAGCACCAGCGACAAGGGCAGGTAGCCGCCGCTGATGCCTTTCGACAGGCACAGGAAGTCCGGCCAGATCGCCGCCTGTTCGCAGGCGAAGAAGGTGCCGGTACGGCCGCAGCCGACCGCGATCTCGTCGGCGATCAGGTGCACGTGGTAGCGGTCGCACAGCTCGCGCAGCAGTTCCAGGTAGAGCGGGTCGTACATCGCCATGCCGGTCGCGCACTGCACCAGTGGTTCCACGATGATCGCGGCGATCTTGTTGCCCCGATCATTGAACAGTTTTTCCACGTCCTTCAATGCGCGGCGCGCCACGTCCTGCGAGGATTCACCTTCGGCCGCATTGCGCGCGTCGGGCGAGGCCACCACGTGGGCGGCGCGCAGCAGCGGGCCGTAGGCGTCCTTGAACAGCGGTACGTCGGTGACGGCGAGCGCGCCGATGGTTTCGCCGTGGTAGCTGCCCTGCAGGCAGACGAATTCCTGCTTGTCCGGGTAGCCGGCGTTGCGCCAGGTGTGAAAACTCATCTTCATCGCGATCTCGACCGCCGAGGCGCCGTCGGAGGCGTAGAAGGCGTGGCCGAGCGCGTGCTTGGTGAGCGCGGCCAGTTGTTCGGACAGCTCGATCACCGGCTCGTGGGTGAAGCCGGCCAGCATGGCGTGCTCGAGTTTATCGAGCTGGTCTTTCAGCGCCGCGTTGATGCGCGGGTTCGCGTGCCCGAACAGGTTGACCCACCACGAGCTGATGCCGTCGAGGTAGCGCCGGCCTTCGTGGTCGTACAGCCAGGCGCCCTTGCCGTGGCTGACCGCGATCAGCGGCACTTCCTCGTGGTGCTGCATCTGCGTGCAGGGATGCCACACGCTGCGCAGGCTGCGTGCGATCCAGTCGGACGATGTTTGTTGCTTCAAAATGAATCCCAATACTTCTCTAGTTCAGCCATGAGGGCTTGCGCTTCTCCAGGAAGGATGAAACGCCTTCGCGTCCCTCGCTTGACGCGCGGATCTCCGCGATCCGCCGCGCCGTGTCGTCCAGAAGTGCATCGCTGACCGGCTGGCCGACGATCTCGCGCACCAGCGTCTTGGCTTGCGCAACGGCATGCGGGCTGTTCGACACAAGCGCCTTCACGATGCCGGCCACGGTGGTGTCGAGCGCCTCCATGGGCACGACTTCGTGGGCAAAGCCCAAGCGCAGCGCCGTCGCGGCGTCGAAACGCTCGGCGGTAATAAAGTAGCGGCGCGCGGCCTGCTCGCCCATGGCCTTGATGACGTAGGGCGAAATCGTCGCCGGGATCAGGCCCAGCTTCACTTCGGACAGGCAGAAGTTTACTCCTTCGGCGGCAACCACGATGTCGCAGGCCGCAACCAGGCCCATGCCGCCGGCATAGCAGTCGCCCTGCACCTTGGCGACAGTGGGCTTCGGGCACAGGTAAATCGTGCGCAGCATGTCCGCCAGGCGCGCCGCGTCGGCCTGGTTCTCGTCATGCGAGTAGCCGGCCATCTTCTTCATCCAGTTCAGGTCGGCGCCGGCGCAGAAGGCCGGACCGTTGGCGGCCAGCACGATGGCGCGCACCAGCTCGTTGCGGCCGAGTTCATCGAAGGCCAGCGCCAGCTCGGCGATCGCCTGCTCGTTGAAGGCGTTGCGCAGCTCGGGGCGGTTCAGGGTGACAGTGGCGACCTTGTCGGTGATCGCGATGCTCAGGGTCTGGTAATCCATGTTCATTTTTTCGATTCCTTTACAGGCGCGCTGTTACATCCGGAATACGCCGAACTTCGTCTCTTCGATCGGCGCGTTCAGCGCCGCCGACAGTCCCAGGCCCAGCACCATGCGGGTGTCGGCCGGATCGATGACGCCGTCGTCCCACAGGCGGGCCGACGCGTAATACGGGTGGCCCTGGTGCTCGTACTGCTCCTTGATCGGCTGCTTGAAGGCGGCCTCTTCTTCCGGCGACCACTGGCCGCCCCTGGCTTCGATGCCGTCGCGTTTTACTGTCGCCAGCACCGAGGCGGCCTGGTCGCCGCCCATGACGGAAATGCGCGCGTTCGGCCACATCCACAGGAAACGTGGAGAAAACGCCCGGCCGCACATGCCGTAGTTGCCGGCGCCGAACGAGCCGCCGATGATGACGGTGAACTTCGGCACCGACGCGGTGGCCACTGCCGTGACCATCTTGGCGCCGTTGCGGGCGATGCCCTCGTTTTCGTACTTGCGGCCGACCATGAAGCCGGTGATGTTCTGCAGGAACACCAGCGGGATTTTTCTCTGGCAGCACAGCTCGATGAAGTGGGTGCCCTTCAGCGCCGACTCCGAGAACAGGATGCCGTTGTTGGCGATGATGCCGACTTTCACGCCGTAGATGTGGGCGAAGCCACACACCAGGGTGGTGCCGTAACGCGCCTTGAACTCGTCGAATTCGCTGCCGTCGACCACGCGCGCGATCACTTCGCGCACGTCGAAGGGTTTGCGGGTGTCCACGGGGATGACACCGTACAGCTCTTGCGGCGCATATTTCGGCTCGACCGGGCCACGAGAGGCCACCTCGCGCGTTGCGCCCTGGACCGGTTTCACACGGTTCAGGTTCGAGACGATGGTGCGCGCGAGGGACAAGGCATGCAGGTCGTTCTGGGCCAGGTGGTCGACCACGCCCGACAGGCGGGTGTGGACGTCGCCGCCGCCCAGGTCTTCGGCACTGACCACTTCGCCGGTTGCCGCCTTCACCAGTGGCGGGCCGCCCAGGAAGATGGTGCCCTGCTCTTTGACGATGATCGATTCGTCGCTCATGGCAGGCACGTAGGCGCCGCCGGCGGTGCAGGAACCCATCACGACCGCGATCTGCGGAATGCCCTTGGCGGACAGGTTGGCCTGGTTGTAGAAAATGCGGCCGAAGTGGTCGCGGTCGGGGAAGACGTCATCCTGGTTCGGGAGATTCGCGCCGCCGGAATCGACCAGGTAAATGCACGGTAAATTGTTCTGCTCGGCTATTTCCTGGGCGCGCAGGTGTTTTTTCACCGTCATCGGGTAATAGGTCCCGCCTTTTACCGTGGCGTCGTTGCAGACGATGACACACTCCTGGCCGGCGACGCGGCCGATACCGGTGATGATGCCGGCGCTGGGCGCCGCATTGTCGTACATGTCGTAGGCGGCAAGCTGGGAAAACTCGAGGAAGGGCGTGCCCGGATCGAGCAGCATCTGCACGCGGTCGCGCGGCAGCAGCTTGCCGCGGGCGACGTGCTTGGCGCGCGCCGCCTCGCCGCCGCCTTCGGCGATGAGCGCCACTTTCGCGCGTAAATCGTCGACGATGGTTTGCATGGCCGCGGCGTTGGCCTTGAAGTCGTCGCTGCGCGGGTTGAGTTTGCTCTCGATATGGGGCATTGCCGTCCTCTGGTCTCTGTAGCGCCTGACAAACCCCTCAGGACACGCATCGGGGGCGTTGTCGGGCACGCTTATTTTGGAAAAGTGCCGTCCAGGTAGAACCAGCGCGGTATGCCGCCGAGCATCGGGTCGGGTTCGCGCAGGAAGCGGCTGACTTCATGCAGCCGGTGCGCGCGTCCGCCGACCTTGAAACGGGCGACGAATTCGACTGTATTCCGATCGCTGTCTCGATCGCTATCTGGATTGTCCGGCAATTCTGCTTTACGTTGACGTAAACGTAAAGCAGATTTTATCTCAAGGCCGAGCCAGCGCAGGTTCTCGTCCTGGTCGAGGATCGCGTCATGCGGGCGGGTGCTCGGATGCCAGGTGGCGCGCAGGTAATCCTCGTTGCGCTGGGTGTAGGCGGTGTAGCGCGAGCGCATCAGCGCTTCGGCCGTGGGCGGCAGGGCTTCGCCAGAGATGTAGGGGCCGCAGCAGGCGGCAAGCGTGGGACCGCCGCAGGGGCAGCTTCCTTGGGAGACGTTCTTGGTAGGCATGCGCGGATTATCCGCGATTTCGCTGGCGGCACAGCATCCGGGGCAGCGGCGTCCATGTCAGCCGAATAAAAATTTGCGCTGAAGGAATTGATATTCCTCAGAAACTCATGCTATGGTGTAAATACCGTACATACACGTGCATACGACGTCGCCGCAGATGAGCACCACCGCCTTTGCTTCGCCCGTTTCACCCGTCAATTCACCCGCCGATCAACTCCAGCAGGCGCATGCCAGTCTGCGTTCCGGGCAACTCGGGGCAGCGGCCAGCACCCTGCGTTCCCTGCTCGCCTCCGAGCCGCACAGCACCTTTGGCTGGATGGTGCTGGGCGATACACTCGAGCGCGCGGGCCTGAAGCGCGACGCGATCCGGGCCCGCGCCAACGGCTTGCGGCATGGCCGCCGCGCCGGCTATTTCCAGAACATGGCGACCACGCCGGAGCCCTGGCGTCCGGTGATCCAGGGCGTGATCGCCGACGTCAACCGCCAGCTCTACGACACGGTAGGCCAGGGCGTGCAGCAGGTGCTGGCGACCCACGGCGTTGCGGCCATGCGGCGCGTGGTGCACGCGATGGACGCCTATCTGGGCCGCGTCCAGGACCGCCCACGGAGCCCCCATCAAGCGCCCAAGTTCCTGTTCTTCCCCGGCCTTGCCGAAGGACCCTTCCACGCCCCGGATCTGCATGCCTGGAGCGCGCGCCTGGTCGAGGCCTGGGACGGTATCCGCGCCGAGGCCCTGTCGGTGCTGCATGGCGATGGTGGCCTCGAATCCTTCCTGAGCTTCAAGCCGGGCCAGAGCACGAAGGGCTATCTCGACGGCGACGGGCCCAAGCCGGCCTGGGACGCTTTCTTCTTCTACCGTCACGGCCGGCGCTACGACGACAACCACGCGCGTTGCCCGCTCACGTCGAACCTGCTCGAGAGCATCGAGCGCTGCGAGATCGCAGGCCAGGCCCCGGAAATCTGCTTCTCGGTGCTGCAGCCGGGCACCCACATCATGCCCCACCATGGCGTGACCAATACGCGCCTGGTGTATCACCTGCCGCTGCTGGTGCCGGAAGACTGCGTGCTGCACGTGTTCGGCGGCGGCGAGCATGCCTGGCGCGAGCGCGAACCGGTGATGTTCGACGACACCTTCCTGCACGAGGCCTGGAACCGCTCGGCGTTGCCGCGCATCGTGCTGTTGATGGATTGCTGGAACCCGCACCTGACGCCTGACGAGCGCTGCGCCATGCGCGTGCTGGTGGAGCTGATCGGCGCCTACCAGGACTTCGGCGATCCGGATTTCGAACGGGTGATTGCCGCCATCGGCGGCTGAATCAGTTCTTCAGGGTCAGCATGTCGAGCGCGAACGGCGGCGCCTTGCCCTGCATCAGGTCGCTCAGGATACGCGCCGTGCCGGCGGCAAAGGTGAAGCCGAGCGGGCCGTGGCCGACGTTCAGCCACAGGTTCGATAACGGCGTGGCGCCGATGATGGGGGCGCTGTTCGGCGTCGCCGGGCGCAGGCCGGCCCAGCTCGACACCTGGCTGTAGTCGGCCGCGTACGGCATGGTTTCCCGCACCTGCCGCGTCAGGCTCCTGATGCGTTTCGGATTGAGCGTGAGGTCTTCGCCGACCATGTCGACCATGGCCGCCACCCGCAATTTATCGCCGATGCGCGCGTACAGCACCTTGCGTTCGAAATCGGTGACGCTGATCTGCGGCCCGATGTCGGTCGGGCGGATCGGCGCGGTCAGGCTGTAGCCCTTGAGCGGATACAGCGGCAGCTTGATGCCGACATGGGCCGCCAGCTTGCGGCTCTGGATGCCGGCCGCCAGCACGAAGGCGTCGGCGCCGAGCGCGCCAATGCTGGTGTCGAGGCCGACCACGCGTCCGCCGGTGGCGACGATGCGCTCGACCTCGGCATGGATGAAACCTTTGAAACGCGGGTGCAGACGCACCCGCTCGGCGAGGGCCACGCAGAAGGCATGGCAGTCGGCCACCGCTTCGCCGGCATTGTAGATGCCGCCGGCCAGCAGGCTGCGCGCCGCCGCCAGCGAAGGTTCGCGCTCGGCGCATTCGGCGCCGGTCCAGATATCGCCGGCCGTGGCCTTGCCGGCGGCCTGCTCGAAGATCTTCGAAGAGCGGTAGACCACGAGCTTGCCGGCGTCGCGCCAGGAAAAATCGTCGGGCGAGATGATGGACCCGAGTTCATGCATGCCGGCGCGCGACCATTCTCCCAGCTCCAGCAGCTTGGCCGTGGTGCGGCGGTTCGCCGCGGCCGTGCACTGGCCGAGGAAGCTGGCCAGCCAGGTCCACTGGCGCAGATCGGCTTCCGGCCTGAAACGCAGCGGTCCGTGCTCCTGGAACAGCCACCGGATGGCCTTGAGCGGCACACCGGCATCGGCCAGCGGCGAAACGTAGCGGTAGCTCAGCTGGCCGCCGTTGCCGTAGCTGGCGCCGCTGGCGAGCTCGGAAGCGCGCTCGACCAGGCTCACCTCGAAGCCGGCCTCGAGCAGCCACCAGGCCGAAGTGAGTCCGACGACCCCGCCGCCGATGACGATTATTTGCTGCATCCCGACACACTTTTGTTTGCTGACATAAAGGAGGAGCTTAGGGGTTGGCACCCCTTTCGGGCCAATGAAAGTGACATGTCACGCCATAACCGCCGGTCATGCACGTTTATGCGGTCTGCATCAGCCTTCGCCAACAATGGCATGGCGAAAAATGCTGGTGAGCACTTTTTCTTCGAAACTAGCGAGCGCCGAATAGCGGCCTGGCAAGCTGTCCGGATTCACCGCACTGCCCCCGACCAGCACGATCATCCCGTTGCCGCGCTTGCGGTCCAGCGCGAACACCGAGCGCAGCCCATAGGCGTCGCCCAGGTGCCCGACGGCGTCGAAACCGCCCTCCACCAGGCGCATGCCGGGCTGGTCCGGGAATTGCGCGTTGCCCAGGCCCCAGGCGTTGAAGAAGCCGTTCAGGGTGTCGCCATTGCCGCCCTTGCCGTCGGCGGTCCACTGGCGTGCGAACATGCGCTCGAGCGTCTCCGCCTTCAGGATGCGTTGCCCCTCGTGCACGCCGCCGTTCATCAGCATCAGCATGATGGTGCCCAGGCCGCGCGCCGAGATGCGCAGGCCGCCCGTCGGGCTGAACGGGGTGGCGTTGTCGCCGATCACGTAGTTGTCCAGGCCGGGCGGCACGGCCGGGGCGCGGACGCTGTAGTCGTCGGCCTGGGCGATCCAGGGACCGGCCGCGTTCCAGGCTTCGGTGTCGACCGTGCGCTTGCGGTAGAGGGTGGCGAGATTGCCGATTGCCTGCGGCGGCAGCTCGGAGGGGTTGTAGCCGCCTTCCACGCCCAGCGGCTGCAGCAGCAGGCGCCGCATCAGGCGGTCGAAGCGCTCGTCCGTGACGCGCTCCATCAGCGTGCCGATCAGGCCCCAGCCGAGGTTGCAGTAGGTGAAGTACTCGCCGGGGCCGGCCTTGGACGACCACATCGCACCCGCGCCATGCAGGGCGCCGCCAGGGACCAGGAAGTCGCGCAGCGCGGCGCCGGCCGGGAAGGAATAGCCGGCCTCGTCGCGCAGCGAGGAGCGGTGGGTCAGCAGATGCCGCAGGGTGATGACCTGCCCGGGGAAGTGCGGATTGCGCAAGCGAAAACCGAGGTAGGCGGACACGTCGGCGTCGAGCGCGACCTTGCCGTCTTCCAGCAGGCGCATCAGGCCGAGCGTGGTCATCATCTTCGAGATCGAGGCGATGCGGTACAGGGTGTCGGGCGTGGCCGGCAGGTCCTGGGCCGGCGTGGCGCCGATGCGGCGGCGTCCCCAGGCGCCTGCGAAGGCGGGCTTGCCGCCGCGGATCGCGAGCACCGACAGGCTGGCCAGTTCGCAGGCGGGATCCTGAACGATCGCCGCCAGCGCGCGCTCGAGCCGGGCATGTGCCGCCGCATTTGCCGCATGTGCGCTGCCGGGCGTCATCGCCCACAAGGGTTCGACCGCACCCAGCAATGCCATTCCCAGTACCGTCCGCCTGCCCTGATTCATGCCTGTCCTTTCCTGTCTGGCTTTGCCCGAGCATAGGCACTGCCTGCCGCGCTCGCCAATGAAATGCCGTGAACGCCGCATAACTTTTTGCTATGCTGCCGCGCACATGATAGAGCCTGCGCACGCAAATTTTCGCTTGCGAGCGCGGCGCTGCCCTTACACTTGGCGTTTATGAACCAGCCCATCACCGACTTCAGGGTCGACCTGAACGACAATTCCCCGCTCTACATGCAGCTGGCGCGCAAGCTGATGCAGGACGTGCACGAGGGCCGCTACCAGGCCGACCAGGCCCTGCCCTCCGAGCGCACCCTGTCCGAGCAGCTCGACGTTTCGCGCGTAACGGCGCGCAAGGCGATCGACCAGCTGGTCGAGCAGGGCCTGGTGGTGCGCCGCCGCGGCTCGGGCAATTACATCGCGCCGCGCATCGAACAGCCGCTGTCGAACCTGTCGAGCTTTTCCGAGCAGCTGCAGCAGCGCGGCTATACGCCGCATTCCCACTGGCTGCGTCGCGAGGTGGTGGCGGCCGACCCCGACGAGCAGCTGGCGCTGGGCCTGTCGCCCGGCGCCCGGGTGGCGCGCCTGGAACGCCTGCGCCTGGCCGACGAGGTGGTGATGGCGTATGAAACCAGCGTGATCCCGGCCACCGTGCTGCCGGATCCGCAGGAGGTGGCGCATTCGCTGTATGCCCACCTCGAGCGCGGCGGCCAGGTGCCGGTGCGTGCCCTGCAGCACATCCGCGCCATGAACGCCCCCAAGGAGCTGGCCGAGCGCCTCGGCGTGCCGGAAGGCCAGGCGGTGCTGTTCATCACCCGCGTCGGTTACCTGGAGTCGGGCGTGGCCGTCGAGCTGACCCATTCGTATTGCCGCAGCGACTATTACGACTTCGTCGCCGAGCTGCGCCGCACGAGCGTCTAACAAAACCTCCATGGCCGCGTTGCATCGTCTCGCCGTAGGTTCGTACTGTCTTCAACGATGCGTCGGGTGGCCGCATCCCTTGCCCTGGAGGCTTTGTTAGCCGCTCGTAGCACATGCCACATAACTTTTCGGCATAACTACGGACCTTCCTTTCATGGAAGGACTTGCGTAATTGGTATTACACTGGTTTTATCAATAATCCCGTTTGGACCGCCGCGACCATGCTGAAGACCGAAACCCCTGCCCAGGACCATGCCCAGCTCGACCAGTATCCGACCACGGAACTGGTGAATGCGCTGGTGGATGACCAGCTCAACGCGGTCAATGCGGTGCGCGCCGCCGCGCCGCGCCTGGCCGCCGCCGTGACCGCCGCGCTGCCGCGCGTGGAAGCGGGCGGGCGCCTGGTCTACGTCGGCGCCGGCACTTCGGGCCGCCTGGGCGTGCTCGACAGCGTGGAACTGTATCCCACCTTCTCCTGGCCGCATGGCCGCGCGGTCGCCCTGCTGGCCGGCGGCAGCGACGCCATGTTCGTCGCGGTCGAAGGCGCCGAGGACGACGCCGTGCAGGGCGCGGCCGACCTGGATGCGGTGAACCTCACGGCCGACGACGTCGTCCTGCTGATCGCCGCCTCCGGCGCCACCCCGTATGTGCTGGGCGCGCTGCGCAAAGCGCGGGAAGTGGGCGCGCTGACCATCGGCTTCGCCAACAACGTCGACGCGCCGATTGCGAACGAAGCCGAGATCGGCATTACCCTCGACACGGGGCCGGAAGTCATTTCCGGCAGCACCCGCCTGAAAGCGGGCACCTCGCAGAAGATTGCCCTGAACAGTTTTTCCAGTGCCTTGATGGTGCGTTTGAACAAGGTTTACGGGAACCTGATGGTAGACTTGAAGGCCACCAACGCCAAGCTGGTACGCCGCGCCATCCGCCTGACCTCGTTCGCTACCGGAGCGAGCGAGGACGCCGCGCGCGCCGTGCTGGAACAGTGCGATTTCCACGTCAAGACCGCGATCGTGGCCTTGTCCAAACAAACCGGTGTCGAGCAAGCACGGGCCTTGCTGGAAGCGGCGCGCGGCAGCGTGCGCCAGGCTTTGGCTGAATAGCAAGCCGCCAGGGCCGCTTCCGGCTTAGGCGAGCAGCGGCTCTCGATCCATCACGAAAGAGTTATGCAAACTTCGCAAGCGAAAAGTCCGTGGCTGTGGGTGCCGTCGCTCTATTTTGCCCAGGCCATTCCCTACGTGGTGGCGATGCAGTTGTCGGTCATCATGTACAAGGACCTGGGGATCTCGAATACCGACATCGCCTTCTACACCAGCCTGCTCTACCTGCCCTGGGTGATCAAGCCCCTGTGGTCTCCGGTGGTCGACATGTTCGGCACCAAGCGCGGCTGGACGGTGGCGCTGCAACTGGTGGTGGCCGCCTCGCTGGTGGCGGTCGGCGCGGTGCTGCACTTGCCGGTGTTCTTCAGCGTCAGCCTGGCCGTGATGTGGTTGATGGCCTTCAGTTCCGCCACCCACGACATTGCTGCCGACGGCTTTTATATGCTGGGCCTGCGCCAGAAGGACCAGGCCGCTTTTGTGGGCGTGCGCAGCACCTTCTATCGTCTCGCGAACCTGGCTGGCCAAGGTCCGCTGGTGGTGCTGGCTGGCTACCTGGCCGTCAGCCTGAATGACGCGCACCAGGCCTGGTCGATCGTGTTCTTCGTGCTGGCGGGCCTGTTTGCCCTGGCCTTTGCCTGGCACCAGATGATGCTGCCGCGGCCCAAGGATGATCACGCGGTAGCGCGCGGCGCCAATCCGCTGGCTGAATTCTTCGGCACCTTCGGCGCGTTTTTCGGCAAGCGCGACATCTGGCTGATCCTCGGTTTCATTTTGACCTTCCGCCTGGGCGAATCGCAGCTGCTGAAACTGGTCGCGCCCTTCCTCAAGGACCCGCTCGAAAAAGGCGGCCTGGGCCTGAGCACCGCCCAGTACGGCATCGCCTACGGCACCATCGGCATCATCTTCCTGACGATCGGCGGCCTGGCCGGCGGCTACCTGATCTCGCGCCTGGGCCTGAAGCGCTGCCTGTGGCTGATGGTATTCGCCGTGCACCTGCCGGACCTGGTATTTGTTTATCTGTCGCAAGCGCAGCCGACCAATTTTTATCTGATCTCGGCTTTCCTGGCTATTGAACAGTTCGGCTACGGCTTTGGCTTCACCGCCATGATGCTGTACATGATCATGGTCTCCGAAGGCGAGCACAAGACGGCGCACTACGCGATCTGCACCGGCTTCATGGCGCTGGGCATGATGGTGCCAGGCATGTGGAGCGGCGCGCTGCAGGAATACCTGGGCTATAAAAACTTCTTCATCTGGACCTGCCTGGCGACTATCCCGGCGTTCATCATGGCGGCGCTGGTGAAGATTGATCCGGAGTTCGGGAAGAAGTAATTGGAGATCATGCACCAATGAGCGACCCCACCGGCCGCCTCGATTCGCTCGACGCCTTCCGCGGCTTCACCATCGCCGCCATGGTGCTGGTCAACAATCCCGGCGACTGGAGCAATCTGTATTCCCAACTGGCGCACGCCCATTGGCACGGCTGGACCTTCACCGACACCATCTTCCCCTTCTTCCTCTTCATCGGCGGCGTGTCGATGACCCTGTCGCTGGGCCGGCTGGCCGCGGCCGGCGCCGACAGGCCGCGCCTGTTGCTGAAACTGGCCAAGCGCGCCCTGCTGATCTTCCTGATCGGCTTCCTGCTGAACCTGATCCCCTATTTCAACTTCGAAAAGGTGCGCATCCCGGGCGTGCTGCAGCGCATCGCCCTGTGCACCCTGCTGGCCGCACCCGTCGTGGTCTATTGCGGCTGGCGCATGCAGCTGGCGATCATCGCCGCCTTGCTGAGCCTGTACAGCGCACTGATGCTGTTCTATCCGGTGCCCGGCATCGGCGCTGGCGTACTGGAACCGGGCAAGGATTTCGGGGCGTGGATCGACCGCATGCTGCTCGATGGCCACATGTGGGTGCAATCGAAGACCTGGGATCCGGAAGGGCTGTTCAGTACGCTACCCGCCCTGTGCAGCCAGCTGTTCGGGGTGTTGGCGGGGCGCTTTTTGCTGTCCGGGCTGAGCCGCACGGAGCAGACCGTGTGGCTGCTGCTGGCCGGCCTGCTGTTCGTCTGGCTGGGCGTGATCTGCGACAGCATCCTCATGCCGATCAACAAAAGCCTGTGGACGCCGTCCTACTGTTTCCTGATGACGGGCTGGGCTTTGCTAATATTCTCGGCCTTCTTCTGGTTGCTCGACGTTAATCCCTACCGCGCGCTGCGCGAGGCGGCGTCGCGCTGGACCCATCCGTTCAAGATCTACGGCATGAATGCCTTGTTCATCTTCGCGTTCTCGGGACTGGTGGCGAAAATGCTCGGCTTCATCAAGCTGGCCCAGCCGGACGGCAGCACGGTCTCGCTCGGCCGCAGCCTGTATGCGCCGATCCGGGAGTTGCCGATCGGGGCTGTGAACAGCTCGGTGCTGTATGCGCTGCTGTTCAATGCCTGCATGTTCGCCATCGCCTGGTGCATGTGGCGCCGGAAGTGGTTTGTGAAAGTGTAATCATCGATAACATCGATAAGAATAGGGGAGCGGTAGTGCAAGCTGATAAGAAAAGACGGGCGTTCGCGCTTGCTGGCGTGGCCGGCGTACTGGCCATGAGTGGATTCCTGGGCGCCTGCTCGACGCCGGGAACCCGGAACGCAACCACGCCCGATGGCGCCATCATCGCGCCTGGCGAGCTGCCGCCGGCCGCGCCGCGCGAGTTCCGCGCCGCCTGGGTCTCGACGGTCGCGAACATCGACTGGCCGAGCAAGCAGAACCTGACTGCGGCCCAGCAGCAGGCCGAGGCCATCGCCATCCTGGACCGCGCCAGGGCCATGCACCTGAACGCCATCGTGCTGCAGGTCCGTCCCTCGGCCGACGCCATCTACGCCTCGACGATCGAGCCCTGGTCGGAATACCTCACCGGCGCCCAGGGCAAGGCGCCGCAACCCTGGTACGACCCGCTGAAATTCTGGGTGACCGAGGCGCATGCGCGCGGCCTGGAGCTGCACGCCTGGTTCAATCCCTACCGCGCGCGCCACGACGGCTCCCGTTCGCCAGCCGCGCCGAATCACATCACGCGTGCGAACCCGGCGGCGGTGAAGCGCTATGGCAAGTTCATGTGGATGGACCCGGGCGAGGAATCGGCGTCGAAGCAGACCCTCGACGTGGTGCTCGACGTGGTGCGCCGCTACGACATCGACGGCGTGCACATCGACGATTATTTCTATCCCTACCCGATCGAAGCAACCCCGGCCGTGGCCGGCAACCAGGCCGCGCTCGACGGCAAGCCGGCCAGCAAGGCCGAGCTGGACTTCCCCGACACCCCGGCCTGGGAGCGCTACCTGGCCGGCGGCGGCAAGCTCGACCGCGCGTCCTGGCGCCGCCAGAACGTCAACCACCTGATCGAGGACATGTACAAGGGCATCCACCGCGAGAAGAGCTGGGTGCGCTTCGGCATCAGCCCCTTCGGCCTGGGCCGCCCGGACCGCCGCCCGCCGGGCATTGCCGGCTTCTCGCAGTACGACAAGCTGTATGCGGACGCCGAACTGTGGCTGCAGAACGGCTGGCTCGACTACTTCACGCCCCAGCTGTACTGGGCGCGCGCGCAGACCGCGCAGGCCTACGACGTGCTGCTCGACTACTGGATCGGCCAGAACACCATGGGCCGCCATATCTGGCCGGGCCTGTTCACCAGCCGCATCGGCGCGCCGACCAAGGACTACCAGCCTCAGGAAATCCTCGATCAGATCGAGGCGACCCGTGCGCGCCCGCAGGCGGGCGGTCACGTACACTTCAGCATGGTGGCGCTGATGCAGAACCGCAAAGGGATCGCCGACCAGCTGCGCACCCAGCTGTACACGACCCCGGCGCTGGTGCCGGCCACGCCCTGGCTGGGCAGCGACAAGCCGGGCCTGCCGCAGGCGAAGGCGACGCGTTCTGCGAAGGGCGTGGCGTTGAAATTCACTGCCGGCAAGGCGAACTCACTGTTCACGGTGTGGGAGCGCCATGGCAACGAGTGGAAGTTCCAGGTGTTGCCGGCGTCGACGGTGGACTGGAAACTGGCCGACGATGCCCGCCTCGGCGCGGCGGATGCGGTGTTCGTGGGGGCGGTCGACCGGCTCGGGAACGAGAGCGATCGGGTGCAGGTGTATCGCAAGCCTTAACGTTCATCATACGGTGAGACCGCGTGGACACAGGTGTCCACCCTACAAAACCGGTTTTCGTAGGGTGGCCTCCCGAGTCCACGCTGTATGGCACAGCAGCACACCCTGACCGCCCATCATCACCTCCATTCATGCACTGACGGCCAGCATTCATTCGCCCCAGCCACCCGCAAGACTTACACTTCGCTCCATGTCGAACCACCAACATGCACCAGACCCCGTCATCGGCCTCGGCATCGATGCCGGCGGCACGCAAACCCGCTGGGCCGTATCGACGGCAGACGGCGCGCTCCTGGCCGAAGGCACGGTCGCCGGCCTGTCGGCGCTGCAAATGGCAACCAACGATGGCCGCCAGGCCGTGCGCGCCACCTTCGAAGAACTGGCCCGACAGGTGCTGGCTTGTGCCCGCCCGGGCCGCGTGCGCGCCGGCCTGACCGGCTTCGGCGGCGAAGGCGAACAACTGCAAAGCTGGCTGGCCGGGCTGCTCGGCGTTGCACCAGGCGCCATTGCCCTCTGCAACGACATCGAGATCGCCTACCGCGCCAGCTTCGCACCGGGTGAAGGCTACCTGGTCTATGCCGGCACCGGCTCGATCGGCGCCTTCATCGACGCGGACGGTGCATTCCACCGCGCGGGCGGGCGTGGCGTCGTGCTCGACGATGGCGGCGGCGGCTTCTGGATCGCCAGGGAGGCGCTGCGCCACATCTGGCGCAACGAGGACGAATGCCCGGGCCGCTGGCAAAGCTCGCCCATGGCCCATGCCGTGTTCGACTACGTCGGCGGCGCGGACTGGTCGTATTCGCGCCAGTTCATCTACGGCCAGGAACGCGGAGAAGTCGGCAAGCTGGCGCTGGCCGTGGCCGCCAGCGCGGAACACGACCCGGCGGCCGCCAGCATCCTGTGCGACGCCGGCCGTGAACTGGCGCGCCTGGCCAACGCCCTGATCGCGCGTTTCGGGCCGCGTCCGGTGGCGCTGGCCGGCCGCGCCGCCGAGCTGCACCCGGCTATCGTCGCCGCCATGCGCGCCGCGCTGCCGGCCGATACGCATCTGACCCAGACCGCCATGCGCGCCCACCATGCCGCCGCCCGCCTGGCGGCGCTGGATGGCGCCTGCTAACGCATACTTACCTTCGGGATCTTCGATGAAAAAACTGTTTGCCACCCTCCTCATTGCCCTGCTCGCCGGTTGCGCCACGGGGCCGCGCATCGACAAGAGCTATACGGCGAAAGGCCAGGCCAGCCGCGTGCGCTTCCTGGTGCTGCACTACACCGTCTCCGACCGCCCGGCCTCGCTGAAGATCCTGACCGAGAAGGAGGTGAGCGCCCACTATCTCGTCACCGACGATCCCCAGCCGGTCGTCTATGGCCTGGTGGACGAGACCCGCTCGGCCTACCATGCCGGCATCTCGAGCTGGAAGGGTTATACCCAGCTGAACAACAGCTCGATCGGCATCGAGATCGTCAACGCCGGCTGGAAGGACACCCCGCAGGGCCGTGTCTTCGCGCCCTTCCCGCAGTCGCAGATCGACGTGCTGGTCCCGCTGATCAAGGACATCGTTGCGCGCCACAAGATTGCGCCGGAAAACGTGGTCGGCCACAGCGACATCGCGCCGCTGCGCAAGCAGGACCCGGGTCCCTTGTTCCCCTGGTACCAGCTGGCCCAGGCCGGCCTGGTCGTGTGGCCGGACGCCAACCGCGTCGCCGCCGTGCGCCAGGTGTTCAATATCGCGGCGCCGGACGCCGTCTGGTTCCAGAAGAGGCTGGCGCAGCACGGCTTCGCCCTGGCCCAGACCGGCGTGTTCGACCAGCCGACCCGCACGGTGATCGCCGCCTTCCAGATGAAATACCGCCCGGCCAACATCGCCGGCGAGCCGGATGCCGAGACCGCAGCCCTGCTCGAAGCGCTGACCACGCCGGCCAACGCGCCGCTGCCGCCGGTCCCGGTGGCGCCTGCCGCGCCGGTGGTCCCGGTGCCGGTGCCGGGCGTGCCGCCCGTGAATCCGACCGCGCCCGTGCCGCCGCCGGTGCCCGCCGTACCGCCGGCCCCGGCCGTACCGCCGACCCCGGCCGTGCCACCGGTCCCGGCCGTTCCACCGGCAGCGCCGGCCCAGCCCGCACCGCCGGTGCCGACCGTGCCGCCGGCGACCACCACCCCGGCCACGCCGGCCGCGCCAGCCCCCGCGCCGGCCGCGCCGGTTGCGGCCAGCCCACAGTGATGCCTCGCCATGGCTGGGTATTCCCTGTATCCTTCGACCGGTCCGCGCCCGGCGCGGGTGTCTGATTGAAGGATTGAAGCAATGCGCCTGCGTCACATCGAAGTTTTCCACGCCATCATGCAGGTCGGCACCATCAGCGGTGCCGCCCAGGTTCTCCACATCTCCCAGCCGGCAGTGACGAAAGTGCTGCAGCATGCCGAGCTTCAATTGGGCATGCCGCTGTTCGAGCGCGTACGCGGCAAGCTCTATCCGAAGCCGGAAGCGCATCGCCTGTTCGCCGAGACCGAAAAGCTCAATCGCGACCTGCAGGGCATCCGCCGCCTGGCCGCCAGCCTGAAGGGCCGCGCCCACGAGACGGTGCGCCTGGTCTCGACCCCGACGCTGGCCATCAGCGTGCTGCCGCAGGCGATGACGCTGTGGCGGAGCGACTTCCCGGAAACCCGTTGCGAGCTGGCCACCTTCCACACCAGCGAGATCGTCAACGCGCTGCGCCTGGGCGAAGCGGACCTCGCCCTGTCGCTGCAGGACCCGCGCCACCCCGGCATCGTCGCCGAGCCGATCGCGCAGGGCATGCTGACGGTGATGGCGCCCGCAGGCACCTGGAGCGAGCTTGAATGCGCCCAGCCCATCGGCCCGGAAGGCCTGACCGGCGAACTGATCGGCCTGGCCGACAACGATCCCCTGGGGGAAATCGTGGTCGCCGCCTGCGAGGCCCAGGACGTGCAGCCGGTGTTCCGCACCGTGGTGCAGACTTACCAGATCGCACGCTCGCTGGTGGAAGCCGGCGCCGGCACCGCCGTGCTCGATCCGTTCACGGCCGCCTCGGCCGCGCCCGACAAGGTGCAGCGCCGCCTGTGGGCGCCGAACATGCCGGTGCAACTCTATTTGCTGACCGCCAGCCACGCGCCGCTGTCGCACGGCGCGCGCGAACTGGCCAACTGTATCGGCGCGACCGCCCGCGCCTGTCTCGAACGAGGAAGTCCATGAACGTAGCTGGTTCGGGTGCCATGGTCGCCAGCGAAGAGATCGCCGGCAGCCCGGAATTTCGCCACCTGTCGTCGATCGCGGGCATCCGCGTCGACCTGCGCTACGCCAGCGCCAACAATTTCGTCGGCCGCGATTTGTATTCGCCTTTCGACTGCGCCTGGCTGCACCGCGACGCCGCCGAAGCGCTGGAAAAGGTGGTGGCGTATCTCGCCGAGCGCGCCCCAGGCCACACGGCGCTGGTGCTCGACGCCCTGCGCCCCCAGCGCGTGCAGCAGCAGTTGTGGGACGCGCTCGAGGGCACCGGCCTGCAGATGTACCTGGCCAACCCGGCGCGCGGCTCGATCCACTCCTACGGCATGGCGCTCGACATCACCCTCCTCGATCCCGAAGGGCGGGAGCTCGACATGGGCACCGGTTTCGACGACATGAGCGATCTGTCGCACCCGGCGCTGGAAGAAGGTTTTCTCGCCGCGGGCAAACTGACCGAGCAGCAGGTCGCCAACCGCCGCCTACTGCGCGACGCCATGTTCCAGGCCGGTTTCCTCGGCATTCGCACCGAGTGGTGGCATTTCGACTGCGGCGACCGCGACCTCGTGCGCGCGACGTTCAGGCGCGTGCTGTAGCCGGCGTATCGTCGGCGATCCTGTACGGGCCGCGCGGTTTCAGGCAGTCGTTGAACGCTTGGGCGGCGCATCGGCCGCATGCCCGCATACGCCAGGGCGAAGCCGTCCACCCTACGCCTCTGCGCTTCAATGTCCGATTTCGATTCTCGTAGGGTGGGCACCTGTGCCCACGCTGTCTCACCATATGCCATACGGCGAAGCCTCCGCCAGTCCCACCCCATACACTCCGGCGCCGCCTCTGCCCAGCGCTATCGTGCGCCGGCACACACTTGAGTTTTCTCAGCCTTCCTCCTGATCGCGCCCGGACAATCGGTGAATACCAACGGAAGACTTGACGCCCCTGCTTGACTGACCAGGCCGCTTCTTCCGCGCGTGAACTTCCATCCCCAACGGACAAGAGAGGTGCGTAATGAAAGCTTCGATGATCGCTGTCGCCGTGGCCGCCACGCTGGCGGGCTGCAGCACCGGCAGCGGCAACATGTTCGCGTCGCGCGACCGCACGGTCGAATACATCCGCGTCTTCGACATCAAGACCGACGCCGCCGGGCAGGCGGTGGCGCGCGCCGCCAGCGAGGGCATCAGCCGCAACGTCAACAACGCCACGCTGGCCACGCCCCTGCCCGACACCGCCGAGGTGCAGGACCAGCCGGGCCGCTTCCAGATGCCCGACCTGGCCGGCGCGCCGCCCGGTTCGGTGCCGGCGCGCGGCCCCAGCTGCGAAGGCGCGAGCTGGACCGCCAAGGCTGCGCCCGACGTGCGCGGCAGCCAGGACATGAACATCGTCGCCTGCCTCTTCCCCTACAAGGGCGGTTACCATCTGGGTACCTACGCGGCCTTCGTCAAGAAGGAAGGCGGCTGGCTCGAGTGGCCGCGGCGCGCCTACGGCTATGTGCTGGGCACGCCGGACAAGTACGTGGAAAAGACCATGCTCGACATCGTGCGCACGATCCGCGAGTCCACGAACGCCCAGGTGGCGCTGGTCGAAGCGAAGCCCGAGGTGGCCGGCACGCCCTGGCTCGAGCCCGCGGGCGCGGCGCCGCGCACCAGCCAGACCTCGAAGCCGTGACTGGTGAAATATTCTTTCGAGAAGGCGCTACTGCTGAAATATTATTTCATCCATCCGAGCGGTGCCGGCCGTGCAGGCACGCGTCACGGCTGCTTCATGGGGCGTCGCCGGCCCGCGCCATGGCCTGGTCGATCACCATGGTCTTCGCTTCCGGATCCGTCATGCGCACGAAGCGCACGACCGAATCGGTGGTCACGGTGTCGATCTGGCCGGCCATGCGACGTTCGAAAGGGTGGTCGTCGAAGGCGACATTGGTCCGGAACATGCGCGCGCCCAGTCGCACCGCTGCCGGAATCTCCACCGTCAGCGGCTGGTAGCGGATCGCGCGCAGCCAGGCCTGGGCCTCGGCGCGGGTTTCGACCTGTCCGGCGGGAGCGGCCGCCGCGGCCAGGGCTTCGAGCACCCACTGGTTCGAGTTCTGGTACCGGGTCGAGTACACGTAGGCCAGCATGTTGTAGTGCGGCTCGTGCAGCCGCAGCGGAGTGCGCGTGGCGAACAGGCTGGCCAGGCGCGCCTGCATGGCAGGGCCGGGAATCACGACCTGGGCCTCGTGGCGGTACAAGTCGGTGAGGAAGAAGTTGCCCATGCCTTCGTTGTACAGGCCTGAAGCGGCCGTGTTGCAATCGTTGAGTTCGTGCACGACGGTCCAGCGGCCGGCCGGATGGTCGCGCACGGCCACGCCCATGTGCGAGTAGCGCAGGCGGTAGCGGCTCAGGTCCTGGCCGGCGCGCGACACCAGCGCCACCTTCGCGCCGCTGGCCTCCAGGGCCTGCACGGTGCGCTGGGCGAGGTCCATCGACATGATGACCTCGTTCGGCGTCAGGGGCTTTTCGGCGCAGGCCTGGCCGGCGCGGGCAGGAAGGGCGCAGGCCAGCAGGGCCGCAGGCAACAGCCTGGGCAACACAGCGGGCAGCAGGCGGCGCATCTCAGCTCACCCGCGCGTGATGCAGCAGGGCCTTGCCCGCCTCGTTCGGAATGAAGGCAAGCGCCTTGCCCGACATGACGAGCACGTGTCCGGTCGAGGCCGCCACCACTTCGACGGCGGCGCCGGCCGTGATCGACAAGCCGGCGGCCGCCTTGCCCGACAGGCGCAGCGTCGCCCGGCTCCCGTCGGCCAGGCTTTCGATCACGATGATCAGTCCTTCGCCGACGGTCTGGACGCTGGCCACCACCACGCTGCCGGCGGCTGCCACGCTGAGAGCCGATCCGAACACGATCACGCCCGACAGGTTGGCGCTGGCCTGGGACGCCGTGGACTGGCCGGCCGCCGTCGCGCTGGCGCAGGCAAGGCTGAGCAGGGATGCGCGAAGGATGCGTTTCATGAGATGCTCCTTTGATCAGGTGCAGGCATCATCACGAATTCGCGGGCGCAGGCCAATCACGGCATGCGGAGTATTGTTTGCTTGACGCAGCGGTATCGTTTGACGATACCGGCCTGCCTGCCGCGGCGGCTGCATCGGCAGTCGAGCCCTCCACCGGTGCGGGAGGGAATATCAGTGCAGTGCCGGTCCCGCTGCCGCAGGGGCTGTTGCACTGGCCGGGGCCGGTGTCGCGCCCGAGCGTGCCACCCAGTCCACCAGTGCGTCGACCACGGCGCGTCCGCGTCCATCGCCCGCGCGCTCGTCGTTCACCATCGCCACCACCACGTGTTGCGTGCCGGCCGCGTCCGGTACATAACCGGCCAGCGCGACCACGTTGCGCAGCGTCCCGGTCTTCAGGCGCGCGCGGCCGGCGGCAAGCGTGCCTTGCAGGCGGCGGCGCATGGTGCCGTCCATGGCGGCGATCGGCATGCTGGCCTGGAACTCCGGCGCCCAGTTGCTGCGCAGGCCCGCTTGCAGCAGGCCGCCCATCTGCAGCGGACTGATGCGCTCGATGCGCGACAGGCCCGAGCCGTTCTCGATCACGAAGCCGCTGTCGTCGATGCCATGGGCGCGCATCCAGTTGCGCACCGTCTGGTCGGCGCGGGTATAGGTGGTCTGGCCGGGCAGCTGTGGCAGCGGGCGGCTGCCGAGCAGCGGGTCGGCTTCCAGCGCGCCCAGGCTCAGGAACAGGGTGCGCGCCAGCGCATTGTCCGAGGGTTTGTTGGTGTCGCGTACGATTTCCGGCAGCGCCCGCGACACGTGGGCCGCCAGCACGCGCGCATCCGGCGGCGCGACGCCCTCGACCGTCTTGCCGTCCAGCTTGCCGCCGAGCTGTTTCCACTTCAGGCGGAACAGGCCGTCGATGTAGTCATCGCGGTCGACCACATTGATGCTGTAGGTCTTCGCGCAGTTTTTCGGGAAGGTCCCGTGCAGCACGACCTTGATGCGGCCGTTTTCCTGCTTGACCGCTTCCGGCAGCTTCCAGCCATCTTCCCACCTTGCGCAGTCGGCATCGATCAGGCGCATGGCCGATTCGACGCGCACGCCTTCCAGCGCCGGCTGCATGTCCAGCTTCAGGCGCTTGTCGCTCGAGCGCATGTCGACCTGCAGCATGTTCTTGTTGATCAGCAGCGCGTCGGGAATCACGTTGTAATACGCTTCCGGCGACTCGTCGAAGGGCGGCAGGCCGACATCCAGGCGGGCCGGGTTGAACACGCTGCGGTCGAGCACCAGGTTGCCGTCGATGCGCTCGATGCCGGACAGGTGCAGCGCGCGCAGCATGTTTTCCAGGACCTCGGTGGAGAGGTCGGCGTCGGCGCCGCCGCGCAGCACCAGGTCGCCCTTCAGTACGCCGTTCTTCACCTCGCCAATGCTCAGCAGTTCGGTACGGCCGCGGAACACCGGCCCCAGCTGTTCCAGGCCGACCAGGGTCGTCACCAGCTTCATCGTCGAGGCCGGCTGCATGGGGCGCTCGGCGCCGTGCGCCAGCACCACCTGGTCGCCGCGCAGCACCAGCGCGCTGAGCGATTCCGGCGCGATGCCGTGCTGGGCCAGCAATTGCGTCACCGGCGCCGGCAAGTTGCCCGCCGGCTGCGCCTGGGCGGCCGGCGCCGGAGCCTGCGTCTGTGGCTGTGGCTGCGGCAAACCGGCTGGCGGCTGCACGGTAGCGGCCGGCGCCTGCTCCAGTTGGGCACAAGCTGGCAGGCAGGCGACGATGGCGGCGGCGAGGGCGAGACGACGGAACATGGCAATCCTTAACCGAAGAACAGGTAGGCGACGAAAATCGCGGCGATGACGCCGGCCAGGTCGGCGATCAGGCCGTAGCCGATCGCATAGCGGGTCTTGCGGATGCCCACCGAGCCGAAGTACAGGGCCACGATATAGAAGGTGGTATCGGCCGCGCCTTGCAGGATGGATGCGAGGCGGCCGACGAAGGAATCGACTCCATAGGTGTTCATGGCGTCGATCATCATCGCGCGCGAGCCGCTGCCCGACAGCGGCTTCATCAGCGCGGTCGGCAGGGCGCCGACGAAATCGGTGGGCAGGCCGAGCTGGGTAAACACCCAGGCGAAGGCGTTCACGATCATGCCCAGGATGCCGGAATTGCGCACCACGCTGATCGCCACCAGCATGCCGACCAGGTAGGGAATGATCTTCAGCGAGGTCTCGATGCCGCCCTTGGCGCCTTCGATGAAGGACTCGAACACGTTGACGCGTTGATACAGCGCCGCCACCATGAAGGCGGCGATGATCGAGAACAGGATCAGGTTGGCGGCGACTACCGAGACCTGTTCGATCTGGGCCTTGTCCAGGTAATTGGTGATGTAGAAGACGATGCCGCCAATGATGGCGGAGAGGCCGCCGATCCAGCCGAACACGACCGGGTGCAGCAGGTTGATGCCCTGGCGCAGGCTGACCGCCACGATGCCCGTCAGGGTCGAGCAGAAGGTGGCGATCAGGGTCGGGATGAAGATGTCCGCCGGGTTGGCGGCGCCCAGGATGGCGCGCTGGGCCATGATCGCCAGGGGAATGACGGTCAGGCCCGAGGTCTGGATGACCAGGAACATGATCTGCGCGTTGCTGGCCTCGTCCTTGCGCGGGTTGAGCGTCTGCAGGCTTTCCATCGCCTTCAGGCCGAAAGGCGTCGCGGCATTGTCCAGGCCGAGGATGTTCGCGGAAAAGTTCATCACCATGTGGCCGTTGGCCGGGTGATCGCGCGGCACTTCCGGAAAGATACGCGAGAAAAAGGGCGCGATGATGCGCGCGAACAGGTTGATCGCGCCGGCCCGTTCGCCGACGTTCATGATGCCCAGCCACAGCGTCATCACGCCGGCCAGCGGCAGGGCGATGTCCATCACCGCCATCTTGGCGGACGAGAAAGTGCCGTCGATAATGCGCTTGAAGATTTCGGCGTCGCCCATGAACAGCCACTGCGCAAGTGCCGCCACGAAGCCGACGAGGAAGAAACCGGTCCAGATGTAATTTAAAGCCATGTTCAGTCCGAAAGGGCAGCCAGGGAGAAGCCGCCGCGCGTTCACTAGCCAGGGGCGCGTTGCCCCGGCATGCCTGCGCACGATTGTGCAGCGGACAGTATAGGCGCAGAGCAAGCTGCAAGGATGAAAGAATGCACCCGCGCCATGCCCGGAAGTTATATGGACGTAGGGTGGGCACTCCGTGCCCACGCGTAAACGATGAGCAGACGCGGCCTTTCAAACGTCAACATGACGCCGGCTTCACGCGTGGGCACGGGGGCGCCCACCCTACATCATCGACGTTGCCTCTTCCAAACACCCCGCCTATGATACGCAACGCTCAACCAGGACATGCACACATGAAATTTCGCTCCGCCCTCTCCGCGCTGTTGCTGACCTCAAGCGCCCTCGGCCTGGCCTTCCCCTCCGCCGCGCAGGCACCCGTCGCGCCGAAGGAGCAGAAAGTCCTGCGCATGTTCCTGTCCACCAGCGAAACCGGCCTCGACCCGGCGGCGGCGTCCGACATCGCCACCCTGTCCTTGCTGGAAAACGTTTTTGACCCCCTGCTGCGCTACGACTACCTGGCGCGCCCCGTGAAACTGCGCCCGAACACCGCCACCGCGCTGCCGGAAGTGAGCGCGGATGGCCGCACCTACACCTTCCGCATCCGCCCCGGCATCCATTTCACCGACGACCCCGCCTTCAAGGGAAACAAGCGCGAGATGACGGCCCAGGACTACGTCTACAGCATCAAGCGCCTGTATGACCCGACCCTGAAATCCCCCTGGTCGTACATGTTCGACGGTAAGATCGTCGGCGACGAGGTATTGAAAAAGAATTTCAATGTCGACACGCCGGTCGCCGGCCTGCAGGCGCCCGACCGGTTCACCCTGCGCATCCAGCTGAAAGAGCCGGACAATAATTTCCTGTTCTATATGGCGACGCCGGCATCCGGCGTGGTGGCGCGTGAAGTCATCGAGGCCTACCCTGGCCAGGCCGGCAACCACCCGGTCGGCACCGGCCCCTTCATGATTGGCGAGTGGAAGCGCAGCGACCGTATCGTCCTGCTGGCCAACCCCTACTCGACCGCGGTGTTCCAGGGCACGCCCGGCAACGATCCGGAAGACCGCGCGATCGCCGCGGCCCTGGCCGGCAAGCGCTTGCCGCGCGTGGACCGCGTCGAGGTCAAGATTGCCGAGGAATTCCAGGGCCGCATGCTGGGTTTCCTGAACGGCGAATACGACTACCTCGAGCAGGTGCCGGAATCGATGACCGACATGGTCATCCGTGACGGCCAGTTGAAACCCGAACTGCAGGCGCGCGGCATGCGCCTGTCGCGCTTCCCGGTGCTGCAGACCTATTACATGTGGATGAACATGCACGATCCGGTGCTGGGCGGCTATAGCCTCGACCGGATCGCCCTGCGCCGCGCGATCTCGCTTGCCTATAACAGTGCCGAGGACATCGCGCTGTTGAAAAAGGGGTTTGCGATCAAGGCGGAATCGCCGCTGCCGCCGAACGTGCTCGGCTATGACCCGCACTACCGCAGCCCCGTGCCCTACGACCCGGCGCTGGCCAATGCCCTGCTCGACCGCCATGGCTACGGCAAGCGCGATGCCGAAGGGTTTCGCCTGGCGCCCGACGGCAAGCCGCTGACCCTGACGATGCACAGCGAAGCCACCGTGGGCGGACGCCTGCGCGACGAACTGTGGCGCAAGTGCCTGAACGCGATCGGCCTGCGCGTGGTGTTCAAGTCGGACAAGAAGACCGAGATCATCAAGGCTTCGCGCCTGGGCAAGGTCACCATGTTCGAGAGTAACTGGATCGCCGATTTCCCCGACGGCGACAATTTTTACCAGCTGCTCTATGGCCCGAACGCGGGCCGCGCCAACTATGCGCGCTTCGACCTGCCTGCCTATAACCAACGCTACGAGCAGGCGCGCCAATTGACCGATGGGCCGCAGCGCCAGAAGCTGTATTTCGAGATGAACCAGCTGATTCACGCCTACAACCCCTGGGTGCCGCTGACCCATGTTTTGTCGGCAGACATTCGTCATCCGTGGCTAAAAAACTACAAGCGCCATCCCGTGGAGTTCACTTCCTGGCGCTACCTGGACGTCGATGTTGCGGAAAGGGAACGATTGTCGAAGCAGCCTCGCTAGTATTGGTGAGTTTTCCAGTTATAAACATTCCCGGAAGTTATACTTCCCGCCGGTTATTTCATTGGATAGGGCTAAATGCTTGGCCTACCCTCGAAATGACACATAAGGTAATGCTAAGACATTACTACACGGCAACATCGATTTGCCATCGGCCTGGATCGCCCCATACCTTAGGAGAGATGCGTGAAGTTAAAGAAGCTAGCCCAACTGATTGCCCTGATCGGCGTAGCAGGTTCGGCTGTTGCGCAGGAAGTGCAGCAGACTACCCCGATGGCCCGCGTCGAGGTCACCGGTAGCAGCATCAAACGCGTCGCCAAGGAAGGCGCACTGCCGGTGCAGGTGATCACCGCCGACACCCTGCAAAAGCAGGGCATCACCTCGGCCGAACAACTGATGGCGACGATTTCGGCCAACGGTACCGGCGCCGACAACCCGACCTCGGGCAACAACGTGTTCGGCGCCGATTCCGACCGCGTCAGCGGCGGCGCTTCCTTCGCCTCCTTCCGCGGCCTGGGTCCGAACAGCACCCTGGTCCTGATCAACGGCCGCCGCGCGCCGACCCACGGCAAGAGCGGCAAGGCGGTCGACCTGAACTCGATCCCGATGGCGGCAATCTCGCGTATCGAGATCCTGAAGGATGGCGCATCGGCGATCTACGGCACCGACGCGATCGGCGGCGTGATGAACATCATCCTGAGGAGCGACTACCAGGGCGTGGAAGTGTCGGCCTACACCAACGTCACCGAGGAAGGCGGCGGCAACATCCACCGCGGCTCGCTGATCGCCGGTACCGGCGACCTGGAAGCAGATGGCTTCAACGTCATGGCCACGCTGTCGTTCACGAAGAACGAGAAGCTCGAATCGCGCCAGCGCGACTTCGCCAACGGCTTCCAGCCCTGGCGCGGCCTGTCGCCGGACACCACCGGCACCCCGTACGCGAACCAGCTGACCGGCGCCGGTACCGCGCTGGGTACCGGCTTCCAGCGCCCGGGCGACCCGAACACCTACCTGCAGGCCAATCCGCTGAGCTTCGACGGCAAGTGCGATACGGTCGAGGGCATGTCGCAATACCAGACCGCGCTGTGGAAGGACGTCACCTCGCCGCTGCGCTCGACCTATTCCTGCGCCTACGACTACGGTGGCGACTACGTCATGCAGTCGCCGTCCGAGCAGACCAACCTGCTGCTGCGTGGCAGCTATAAGCTGGCGCCGGATCACAAGGTGTTCGTCGAGGCGATCGGCTCGCGCTCGGAAGTGATCTCGATCCTGACCCCGGCCCAGATCTCGACCTCGCTCGCCAACGGCAATGCCTATCCGGTGAACGGCCCGTATTACCAGGACCTGTCGGCCTACATCCCGACCTTCAACCGCAACCTGCCGATCATTTATAAATGGCGTGCGAATCCGCTGGGTAACCGTACCCAGGAAAACACCACCGAAAGCGGCCGCCTGCTGGTCGGCCTCGAGGGCATGGTCCGCAACTGGGACTACAAGCTGGGCCTGTCGAAGGCGCAGAGCACGACCCACATGGACCTGCTCGACGGCTACGCCTACACCGCCGACTTCTACAAGGTGCTGGGCAGCGGCATCGTCAACCCGTGGTCGGTCGACGGCAGCCAGACCCAGGCGGCGATGGACGCGATCGAGGCGACCAAGTACCGCGGCGCCTTCCAGACCGGCAAGACCACCATGACCCAGCTCGACGGCACCATCTCGGGTGAGCTGTTCGACCTGCCGGCCGGCAAGCTGGCGATGGCGGCGGGCTTCGACTTCCGCCGCGAAAGCTACATGTACAACCAGGACGTGGCGGCCGAGCCGATCCTGCTGTCGCCGGGCAACGACAACATGCCGAAGGCCTCGCGTGACGTGAAGGCGCTGTTCGCGGAATTCATCGTGCCGGTCACCAAGGACCTGGAAGTGCAGCTGGCCGTGCGCCGCGACGACTACAGCGTGATCGGCGCCACCACCAATCCGAAGATCGCCTTCCGCTACCAGCCGACCAGCTGGCTGCTCTTCCGCGGTTCGGCCAACAAGGGCTTCCTGGCGCCGAGCTTTACCCAGCTCTATACCGGTTTGCTGCGCCAGGAACTGGCGAGCGGCGTGACCGACACGGTCGGCTGCGCAGCCCACCCGGGCGATCCGCGCTTCTGCGCGCCGGAACGCTTCGACTATGTGCAGGGCGGTAACCAGGACCTGAAGCCGGAAACCTCCAAGCAGGGTACGCTGGGCATCGTCATCGAACCGTTCAAGGGCTTCTCGGCATCGCTCGACTGGTGGGCCATCAATATCAAGGACCGTATCCTGCGCCGCAGCGCAACCGAAGTCCTGCGCAACCCGACGGTCTACGCGGACAACATCTACCGTAACGCAGAAGGCCTGATCGAGTTCGTCGATGCGCGCTGGTTCAACGCATCGGGCGCCAAGACCCGCGGCATCGACCTCGGCCTGCGCGGCGACGGCAAGTTCGGCGACGGCTACAAATGGAGCGCCACCCTGGACGGCACCTGGACCGACAGCTACAAGTTCGCCGAAGTCGCAGGCCAGCCGTACAAGGAATATGTCGGCGAGTTCTTCACCCGCGACCTCTACCTGCGCTGGAAGCACTCGGCGACCCTCAGCGTGAGCCGCGGCGACTGGAACGTCCTGCTGAGCAACAACTTCGCCTCGGGCTACAAGGATCAACTGCCGAACGCTGGCAAGGGCACGCCGCCGCCGGGCTTCGATCCGGACGTGTCGAGCTATACCCGCTTCGGCCTGTCGACCACCTACAGCGGCTTCAGGAACACCAAGCTGACCGTGGGCGTGCAGAACCTGTTCGACCGCGATCCGCCGTTCACCGCCCACAACGTCGACGACGTCGTCGGCGCCGGCTGGGATCCACGCGTGGCCGACCCGCGTGGCCGTGCCTTCACCTTCAACGTCACCTACAAGTTCTTCTGATTTGTATTGGTGAATAAGGCAAGGCCCGCGCGAGGAAAGCGAATGCTTTCCTCGCGTGGGCTTTTTTATTTGATGATGCGAACAGCATGTCGAGCAGCATGAAGATCAGCAGGCGCGCCTTTGCCGCCTGGCTCGCCGCCTGCGCGGTGTTGCCTACCGCCGAGGCGGCACCACGCAGGCACGCCCGCAAGCACCCTTCCTCCCGCCCCATGAAATCCTTGATCAAACCTCCACGCCTGCGCCGCGGCGACACCGTCGGCCTGATCGCGCCCGGCGGTTACACCACCGAGAAATCGATCGCCAAGGCGCGCGCCAACATCGAGAGCCTCGGTCTCAAAGTGCGCGAGGGGACGTTTCTGCGCGAAGTGAACGGGAACTACGCCGGCACCGTCCAGCAGCGCCTGTACGACCTGCACGCGATGTTCGCCGATCCGGAAGTGACGATGCTGTGGCCGATCCGCGGCGGCTCGGGCTGCATCTCGCTGCTGGCGCACCTGGATTACGAGCTGATCCGCAAGAACCCGAAGATCCTGCTCGGCTACTCCGACATCACCGCCCTGCACCTGGCGATCTATAGAAAGACGGGACTGGTGAGCTTCCACGGCCCGGTGGCCTCGTCGACCTTGTCCGACTATGCGCGCGAGCACATGCTCGCCGTGCTGAGCGATCCGCAGCCCGAATACACGATCCCAATGGCGCTGGAAAACAGCCGCCGCGCCCTGGTGGAACCGCATTTCGGCATGCGTACCGTGCACCGCGGCTGCGCCACCGGGCCGCTCATGGGCGGCAACCTGAGCCTGGTGTCGGCGCTCGCCGGCACGCCCTACGCGGCCGACTTCCGCGACTGCATCCTCTTCCTCGAAGAAGTCAACGAAGCGCCCTACCGCATCGACCGCTGGATGACCCAGCTCGACCTGTCCGTCGGCTTCGACCGGGCGGCGGCCGTGATGGTCGGCATCTGCGACCATTGCGGGCCCGAGCACGAGGACAGCTCGCTGACGCTGGACGAGACGCTCGACATCCACCTGCAGCCGCTGTCGGTGCCGGCCGTCACCGGCTACTCGATCGGACACATCCGCAACCAGTTCACGATCCCGATGGGGATCCGTGCAAGGCTCGATACCGAGCGCCAGACGGTGACCCTGCTGGAGACGGCAGTCAGCTGAGAGCGGCCTTTTAATCCTTGTGGAAGTCGAAGGGCACGCGCTGCACGGTGCCGAACATGATTTCCAGCGGATACAGCATCTCGCAGGGCTCGCCATGGCAGCGCGCCGGCTTGTAGTTGTCGAGCATGAGCAGGCTCGAGTAGGCTTCGGCCAGCGCCTTGTTCGGATGGCCGGTCTGCCCGGTCGGTATCTGGTAGACGGTGGCGCTCTTGCCCTTGCCGTCCTTGCCGACCAGGACATAAATGCGCAGCATGCCGTCGGCGCCGCCGATGTCGCGCGACACTTTCCGGAACGCCTCCATGACTTCCTGCGGTCCCTTGGCCGGATAAGGCGGCTCGTCGCCGGCTTCCATCGCCTTGTAGTGCCAGCGTGCGTTGTTCTTCTGCGCCTCGGTCAGCGCGTCCCAGGCCGCGTCGTGCTGGCCGCCATAGGTGGTGCTGGAGCCGTGCCAGCGCGTCTTGCCTTCGTGCTTGCGTTCGGTGGTGTCGTATTCCACCTTGGTGTGGGCCTGGTGCGCCGGGCGTCCCCAAACGAAGCGGCCTTCATAGGCGCGCCCGCTGCCGGCGTAGACGATCTTGCCCTGGCCATGGAAACGGTTGTCCTCCCACCGGCCGGCATAGCTGCCGCCCAGGGTGAAGGTTTCTTCGCCCCAGCCTTCGCGCACGCCGTTCTTCCATTCGCCCGTGTAGCGCGAGCGGTCCGGGGAAATGAAGATGCCCTTGCCTTCGCGCTTGCCGTTGACGACCCCGCCTTCGTACATGCCTTCGCCGTCGGCGTACTTGAAGAAGCCTTCGCCATGCGGCACGCCCTTCTTCAGCGTGCCCGCGTATTCGTAGGCCGGGGTGACCAGGTCGGCCTCGCCGCTGACCTCGCCGCGCACCAGGGTGGCCGACAGCGTCACCGGCCTGTTGTCGGCATCCTTCCACTTGAGCACGCCCTTGCCCTGGGCATGGCCGCCTTCGCAGGCGCCGCTCCAGCGCAGTTCGGTGCCGGCGGGGACGGTGTCGAGGGCGGCGATGCGGCAGTCGGGTTTACCGAGGTAGGCCGGATCGGCGGCGAGCGCGGTGTGGGCGAACAGGGAGGCGACGGTGAAACAGAGCAGGTTCTTCATTGTTCATGCCCTCGCGGGCGCTGGTTGGTTGGCGATCAGGAATCGTCCGCATCCGGGCGGCCGCTCAGCGGAATGCTTGGCTAGTCATCGTCCTTGACGATGAACTCGTTGAGCACCGGGTACACCATCTCGCATGGCTCGCCCTGGCACATCGCCGGTTTGTAAGGCGTCAGCATCAGGATGCTGGCGATGCGCTTGACCAGCTTTTGATCGTCCTTCGGATCGCCCAAGGACGGTTTCTCGAACACGTCGGCGCGCTTGGCCTTGCCATCGGCGCCGACCAGCACGGCCATGCGCAAGGTGCCCTCGGCAGCACCGGCATCTCGATTGAGCGCCGCAATCGCCTTGAGGAACTCGAACGGCCCCTTGCTTGGATAAGGCGGGTCGTCGCCGCGCGCCAGCGCCGGATAACGGCTGCGCACAATATTCTTCTGGGCCTGCGTCAGGGCTTCCCACGGCTGGTTAAGCGGTATGCCTCCGTTGGTTGTCCTGTTATCTCTGTCTTCGCGCAGAAACGCATACCGCAAGGTGTCGAATTCCTGTGCCTCTGCCCCGACAATCAGGTCGTTGGCGAACTCGCCCTCGAAGGTGCGGCCACTGCCCGCATAGACGAGTTTTCCCCGGCCGTGGCGCTTTCCCTGCTGCCACTGGCCGCTGTAGCTGCCGCCTTCCGCGTACTTCATTTCACCCCAGCCGTGCGGCCTGCCGTCCTTCCACTCGCCGGCGTATTCCGAACGGTCGGTTTCCACGGCGATGCCCTTGCCTTCGCGCTGGCCGGCGACCACGTCGCCTTCGTACTGCATGCCGCTCTTGTAGGTAAAGAAGCCTTTACCGTGGGGCACGCCGCGGCGCAAGGTGCCGATATAGGTGTAGTCGGCGGTCTTCAGCTCCCCTTCGCCCTGCACTTCGCCGCGCACCAGCGTGGCTTTCAGGCGGTAGCGGTCCTTCTTCTTCCCATCGTTCCATTTGAGTTCGCCCTGGCCGACGGCGAAGCCGTCTTCGCAGGCGCCGTTCCAGTCGACCGTGTCGTAGCGCGGGGCAGGTTCCAAGGCTGCAATCCGGCAGTTGTGCTTGCCGAAATAAATAGCGGGTTCGGCGGCGAGCACAGTGTGGCTCAGGAGCGAAGCAGCGACGAAGCAAAGAGCATTGCGCATGGGTTTGAATGAAGAGTGTCAGCGAAACATCGCCGGAACGTCGCGGCTCATGCTCACTTCAAAATTGAACACGAAGGGATACAGCATCTCGCATGGCTGCCCTTCGCAAACGGCGGATTTGTAGGTGGTGCGCATCAGCGCGTCGGCGACTTGTTGCAGCAGCCAGTCCGCGTGTTTCTGGTCCTCGGCCTGCGGCTTTTCATGCACCTTGACCTTCTTTGCCTTGCCATTGGCGCCGACGAGCACGTCAATCCGCAAGAGCCCCTCCGCGCCGACGCTGCCGTTGGCCTTGACGATCGCCTCGAACATGGCGCGGGTCCCTGTGGCGGGATAGGGTGGATCGTCGCCGGGGCGCAAAGCGCGGTAGTGTTGTCGGACCACGTTCTTCTGTGGTTCCGTCATCTTGTCCCAAGTTAGATCGAGCGGCAGGTAGCCGGTCAGTGTGGGCGACCTATTCTTGCGCTGCAGTGACTCCGGGGAAATTTCTTGTACGAGTGGCGTCGTGCCTGCGACAAGGTCGTTTTCGAATTCACCTTCGAAAACGCGGCCACTGCCCACGTAGACGATGCGGCCCCGGCCATGCCTTTTGCTTTCCTGCCACTGGCCGGTATAGCTGCCCCCTTCCGCATACTTGATCTCGCCCCAGCCGTGACGCATGCCGTTCTTCCATTCGCCGGTATATTCGGTGCCGTCCGTCCACAGGAAGATCGCCTTGCCCTCCTGCTTGCCCTCCACGAAGCCGCCTTCGTACTGATTGCCGCTCTTGAACGTGAGGTAGCCCGCACCGTGGGGCCGGCCGCGCAGGAAGCTGCCGATGTAGGTGTAGCCGTCGGTCCTCAGCTCGCCTTCGTCCTGGATCTCTCCCTTCGTAAGGATTGCCCTGATGCGGTAGCGCTTGCCCGACGCGTCTTTCCAGTCGAGCTCCCCTTTGCCGACGGCAAAGCCGCCTTCGCAGGCGCCGCTCCAATCGACCGCGTCATCGCGCGGCGCCGGTTCGAGCGGCGCAATGCGGCAGTCGTCGAAGCCGGTATAGCCGGGCAGGTTGGCGCGGGCGGGAGCGTTGGCGGGAGCGGCAATGGCGCCGGAAGCCGCCGCGGCGATGAAGAAGGAGAAGAGAACAGGCTTCATGCGGGACCGCATTGTCGGCGGCAAAAATAGTTTCCAATTGTCAATAATTTATCATATTGCTTTGACAATAGAAACTATTTCTTTGACGAGGTGCCGCCGCCGCCGTTCAGGTCTTGCGCGTCATGAACACATAGCCGTGCTGTTCGCCGTCGATCCGGAACAGGTCCGGTATCTCGCCGGTCTGCACGAAGCCGCTGCGTTCGTAGAGCCGGCGTGCCGGCAGGTTGTCGGACAGGACTTCGAGGTCGACCCAGGCCAGCCCCTGTTCGCGCGCCCAATCCAGGGCATGGGCCAGCAGGCGGGCGCCCAGGCCGTGGCGGCGCCAGTCGCGGTGCACACCCATGCCGAGCAGGCAGCGATGGGCGGCCGGCCGCTCGGGGCGGGCGCGCAGGTCGATGTGGCCGCAGATGGCGCCGTCCTCGTCGAGCGCGATCCAGCCGCGCCGCCAGCCGGGCGCGCCGACGGCGGTGCCCAGGCCGAGCGCGAAGCCGGCGCGCTTGTCGACCGGGAAGAAGGACTCGGCGCGCGGCATCGGCTGGAACAGCGGGGCGCCGTCCTTGCCGTTGTCGAGCAGGTGGTCGTCGAGGTAGACGAACAGCGCCGGCAGCTCGCTTTGTTCGACCGCGCGGATGCGCGGCTGGCGTGCGCTGGCGCCGGTCATCTCAGCGCGCCAGCCGGAGCACCAGGGCCATCGCCGCGCCGTCCGTGAACACGCCGGCCGTTGCCGCGAGCAGCGCGCGCACTTCCTGCTTGCGAACGTCGTCCATCACAGCGCCCGCGCAATCAGGATCTTCTGGATGTCACTGGTGCCTTCGTAGATCTGGCACACGCGCACGTCGCGGTAGATGCGCTCGATCGGGAAATCGGCCACATAGCCGTAGCCGCCGAAGATCTGCATCGCGTCGGACACGACGCGCTCGGCCATCTCGGAGGCGAACAGCTTGGCCATCGCGGCTTCCTTCAGGCAGGGCAATCCTGCATCCTTCATCGAGGCCGCGTGCAGGATCAGCTGGCGCGCCGCTTCGATCTTCATCGCCATTTCCGACAGTTTGAACTGCACCGACTGGTGTTCGAAAATGGGCTTGCCGAAGCTCTCGCGCTCCCTGGCGTAGCCGAGCGCCGCCTCGAAGGCCGCGCGCGCCATGCCGACCGATTGCGAGGCGATGCCGATGCGGCCGCCTTCCAGGCCCGACAGGGCGATCTTGTAGCCCATGCCCTCCTCTCCGATCAGGTTCTCTGCCGGGATGCGGCAGTTGTCGAACACGATCTGCGCGGTGTCGGACGAGTGCTGGCCCATCTTCTGTTCCAGGCCGGCGACGATGTAGCCGGGGGTATTGGTCGGCACCCAGAAGGCGCTGATGCCCTTCTTGCCCGCAGCCTTGCTTGTTACCGCCATGACGATCGCGACGTCGCCGTACTTGCCGCTGGTGATGAACTGTTTCGAACCGTTGATCACGTACTCGTCGCCGTCGCGGACCGCCGTGGTGCGCAGGGCCGAGGCGTCGCTGCCGGTGTGCGGCTCGGTCAGGGCGAAGGCGCCGAGCAGTTCTCCCTGGGCCAGCGGACGCAGCCAGCGTTCTTTCTGCGCTTCGTTCGCGTACATCATCGCGATCGAGCAGACCGGGCAGTTGTTGACCGAGATGATGGTCGAGGTGCCGCCGTCGCCGGCCGCGATCTCTTCCAGCACCAGCGCCAGCGACACGTAGTCGAGGCCCGCGCCGCCGTAAGCTTCGGGCACGGCGACGCCGAAGGCGCCCAGTTGCGCCAGTTCCTTCAGTTCGGCTTTCGGGAAATAATGTTCCTTGTCCCAGCGCGCTGCGTTCGGGGCCAGGCGCTCCTGCGCGTAGCTGCGCAGGGCGTCGCGGATCATCTGGTGTTCTTCGGTCAGGATCATGGTGTCTCGTGTACGTTCTTGTCGTGTGGTGAGCGGCTTACCAGGGAATCGGCTTGCCGTCGTGGTTCAGGAAGCTGCCGTTGTCGGCGTTCGTCACCCTGGCCAGGGTGGCGCGCAGGTCGCGCACGCTGTGCTCGACGCTGATCGCCGCGCCGCTGCCGCCCATGTCGGTCTGGACCCAGCCAGGGTGGAAGGCGATGCAGGTGGCGCCTTGCGGGCCATAGGTCAGGGCGGTATCGGTCAGCACCGAGTTCAGCGCGGCCTTGCTGGCGCGGTAGAGCGAGCCGCCGGCACCCGTGCGCGACCCGATCGAGCCCATGCGCGAGGACAGCACGCCCAGCTTGCCGCGAGTGCTGGCCACCAGCGGCGCGACGATGGGCAGCAGGCGCATCGCAGCCAGCACGTTGGTGTGCATCACGGCGTCGAAGTCCTGCTGGGTCGGGAAGCCGTCGTGGCGCGGGCCGTAGAGGCCGGCGACCAGCCAGGCGGTGTCGATCTTCTCGTCGTCCAGCTTCCAGCCGAGACCGGCGATGGCCTCGGGGTCGTTGACGTCGAGCGCGTGCGGCTCGGCGCCCAGGCGGGCCAGTTCGTCGAGGTCTTGCCCCTTGCGGGCGGTGGCGATCACACGCCAGCCGTCGGCGCGGTACTGGCGCGCCAGTTCGTGGCCGATGCCGCGCGAGGCGCCGATGATCAGAGCGGTGGGCATGTGTTTGTTCCTTCGAGTGGCGTTGCGGTGTTTACGAGTACGAACGCGTGGACTCGGGAGTCCACCCTACAAAGGCGGGTTTCGTAGGGTGGACACCTGTGTCCACGCGGTACAACGTATCCAAACACATATCGTAACCGGAGATCGACACCATCAACGATTCGATCTCCGGTCCACGACATCACACCATCTCGATCGCCATCGCGGTCGCTTCGCCGCCGCCGATGCACAGCGAAGCCACGCCGCGCTTGCCGCCGGTCTTCCTCAAAGCGCCCAGCAGGGTGACGATGATGCGCGCGCCCGAGGCGCCGATCGGGTGGCCCAGGGCGCAGGCGCCGCCGTGGATGTTGACCTTCTCGTGCGGGATCTCGAGGTCGCGCATGGCGGCCATCGGCACGGCGGCAAACGCCTCGTTGATCTCGAACAGGTCGACATCGTTCGGCATCCAGCCGGTCTTCTTGAACAGCTTCTGCATCGCGCCGATCGGGGCGGTCGTGAACAGGTTCGGTTCCTGGGCGTGGGTGGCGTGGCCGATCACGCGGGCGAGCGGGGTCAGGCCCAGTTCCTTGGCCTTCGATTCGCGCATCATGACCAGGGCGGCGGCGCCGTCGTTGATCGACGAGGACGAAGCGGCGGTGACGGTGCCTTCCTTCTTGAATGCCGGCTTCAGGGACGGGATCTTGTCGATCTTGGCCTTCATCGGGCCTTCATCCTTTTCGACCAGCAGTTCGCCGGTGCGGGTGGCAACGCTGACCGGGGCGATTTCCCAATCGAAGCTGCCGTCGCTGTTGGCGGCCTGCGCGCGTTTGACGGAGGTGATGGCGAAGTTGTCCTGGTCTTCGCGCGAGAACTGGTAAGTCGCGACGCATTCCTCGGCGAAGGTGCCCATCGAGCGGCCCTCACCCGTCTTTTCGTTGCGCGAATAGGCGTCTTCCAGGCCGTCGTACATCATGTGGTCGAACATCGGGGCATGGCCGATGCGGTAGCCGCCGCGCGCCTTCGGGATCAGGTAGGGCGCGTTGGTCATCGATTCCATGCCGCCGGCGACGACGATGTCGGCGCTGCCGGCAACGAGCTGGTCGTGGGCGAAGATCGCGGCCTGCATCGCCGAGCCGCACATCTTCGACAGGGTCACGGCGCCGGTCGACAGCGGCAGGCCGGCTTTAATAAGCGCCTGGCGCGCCGGGGCCTGGCCTTGACCCGCCATCAGGCAGTTGCCGAAGTAGACGTGCTCCACGGTCTGCGGATCGACGCCGGCGCGCTCGACCGCCGCCTTGATGGCCACCGCGCCGAGGTCGCTCGCCGTTTTCGAGGAAAAATCGCCCTGGAACGCGCCCATTGGGGTACGGGCGGCGCCAACGATAACGACTGGATCATTCATTGTGTAGGTTCTCCAAATAGGGTGGCGATGCATGCAGCGCCGGTGGTGTGGTGGTCTGGTTGTGGAAGCGGATGTGCTGCGGGTAAGGGAAGACGTCTTCCACTTCGCCTCCCAGGATGCGGTCCTTGCGCGCCTGCCAGTAGGCACGGCTCAAGAGCTCCGCGTGGTGCTTCATGAAATACTGCCGGATCTTCGGGTTCCCCAGCAGGAAACGGCCGAACTGTTCCGGAAAAACGTCGTGCTTGCCGATCGGATACCACGGTTCGGCCGACATCTCGTCCTCCTCGTTGCGCGCTTCCGGAATGTCGCGGAAGTTGCAGTCGGTGAGGTACTCGATCTCGTCGTAGTCGTAGAACACGACGCGGCCCTGGCGGGTGACGCCGAAATTCTTGTAGAGCATGTCGCCGGGAAAAATGTTGGCGGCGACCAGGTCGCGGATCGCATTGCCGTATTCGAAGACGCCATGCTCGAGCAGGCCCTCGTCGCCGGCGCGCTCCGCATTGGCCAGGAAAATATTCAGCGGCACCATGCGGCGCTCGATATACAGGTGCTTGATGATGATGCGCTCGCCCTCGATCTCGACCAGCGAGGGGCAGTGCTGCTGCAGCTCGGCCAGCAGTTCCTCGGAAAAGCGCGCTAGCGGAAAGGCGACGTCCGAATATTCCAGGGTGTCGGCCATGCGCCCGACGCGGTCGTGGTGCTTGACCAGCAGGTATTTCTGCTTGATCTGGGCGCGCGTGGTCTCTTTCGGCGGCGGATAGAAATCCTTGATGACCTTGAACACGTAGGGAAAGGACGGCAGCTCGAACACCAGCATCACCAGGCCGCGGATGCCGGGCGAGATCTGGAAACGGTCCGAACTGTGCTTCAGGTGCTGCAGGTAGTCGCGGTAGAACAGCGTCTTGCCCTGCTTCTGCAGGCCGAGCACGGTGTAGATCTCGCTGCGCGGTTTCCGCGGCATCAGGCTGCGCAGGAACTGCACATAGGCCGAGGGCACTTCCATGTCCACCAAAAAGTAGGCGCGGGTGAACGAGAACAGCAGGGTGATCTGTTCCGGGTCGGTGATCACCGTGTCGAGCACCAGCTGGCCGCGGCGGTTGTGCAGGATCGGGATCACGAAGGGGTACTCGCGCGCGCCGTTGATGGCGCGGCCGACGATGTAGGCGCCCTTGTTGCGAAAGAACAGGCTGGACAGCACATGGAACTGCAGGTTCGACTCGGGCTTGTCCAGGCCGAACTGCTCCACCATGCGCGCTTCGACCAGGCCGGTGTCGCGGTCGAGCGCGGCGAAGGGACGCTCGAGCTGGAAATTCGACACGATGCGGTTCAGCGCGAAGCGCAGGCCGTCGGCCGCCGGGTAGTAGACGCGGTAGGTCGGCAGCGGTTCCTCGGTCTCGATGTACTCGGTGGAGATCACCGGGCGCACGAAAATATAGTCGTTGTGATAGTAGCTGCGGTGCAGGATGTGGCAGCTGACCGAGTTGAAGAAGGTTTCGGCCAGTTCCGGCCGTTTATAGCCCGAGAGCAGGCCGATGTAGTGCAGCTTGGTCTCGCGCCAGACGCGGTCGGTCAATTCCTCGCGTACGTAATTCTCTTCGAGGATGTGCACGGCTTCCTGGACGCGCTTGTCGTAGAAATCGATGCGTTCGCGCGCGGCCTGCTGGGCGGTGGCCCAGTCGGCGGCCTCGAAATGGCGCTTGGCGTTCTTGCTGGCTTCGCGGAACAGGCGGTAATGCTTGTCGAAGCCGTCGAGGATGGTGCGCGCGATGTCGAATGCGATCTGCGAAGACAGCAGTCTGGGGAACGTCACTTCGGTCATCGTTCGTCTCGCGCGTTGTCCGGTTGAGCGGCCATTTTATTGCATTGCAGCGTGGCGGTGTTGGCGTTGGATGGTCCGTAGGGTGGGCGCCCCGTGCCCACGCGGAACGGCGCATCGTGTTGGTCATATTCGGGCCGCGTCATATTCATTTTGATACCGCGTGCCCGTGCAAACCACAACATCCAAACGAGGCCAACAAACCATCACCGTTCGCGTGGGCACGGAGTGCCCACCCTACGAACTAGGCCGTCTCGCCAAACAGTTCGCGCCCGATCAGCATGCGGCGGATCTCGCTGGTGCCCGCACCGATTTCGTAGAGCTTCGCATCGCGCCAGAGGCGGCCGACCGGATACTCGTTGATATACCCGTTGCCGCCCAGGGTCTGGATCGCCTCACCCGCCATCCAGGTCGCCTTCTCGGCGCTGTACAGGATGGCGCCGGCCGCGTCCTTGCGCAAGGCGCGCACCGCGGCCGGGTTGTCGGCGCGGTCGCAGGCCTGGCCGACCGCATACACGTAGGCGCGGCAAGCCATCATGGTCGAATACATGTCGGCGATCTTGCCCTGCATCAGCTGGAATTCGCCGATCGCCTGGCCGAACTGCTTGCGCTCGTGGATGTAGGGAACCACCACGTCCATGCAGGCCGACATGATGCCCAACGGGCCGCCCGACAGTACGGTGCGCTCGAAGTCCAGGCCCGACATCAGCACGTTCACACCTTTACCCACGCCGCCCAGCACGTTCTCGACCGGCACTTCGCAATCCTCGAACACCAATTCTCCCGTGTGCGAGCCGCGCATGCCCAGCTTGTCGAGTTTTTGCGCGATCGAGAAGCCTTTGAAACCCTTTTCGATCAGGAAGGCGGTCATGCCGCGCGGACCGGCCTCCAGATCGGTCTTGGCGTACACCACCAGGGTGTCGGCGTCCGGACCGTTGGTGATCCACATCTTGGTGCCGTTCAGGACGTAACGATCGCCCTTCAGGTCGGCGCGCAGCTTCATGCTGACGACGTCGGAGCCGGCGTTCGGCTCGGACATGGCCAGCGCGCCCACGTGCTCGCCCGAGATCAGTTTCGGCAGGTATTTGCGCTTCTGCTCTTCGTTGCCGTTGCGCTTGATCTGGTTGACGCACAGGTTCGAGTGGGCGCCGTAGGACAGGCCGACCGAAGCCGAGGCGCGCGAGATTTCTTCCATCGCGACGATGTGGGCCAGGTAGCCCATGTTGCTGCCGCCGTATTCCTCGCTGACGGTGATGCCGAGCAGGCCCAGTTCGCCCATCTTCTTCCACAGATCCATCGGGAACTGGTCGGTGCGGTCGATTTCGGCTGCGCGCGGGGCGATTTCCGCTGCCGCAAATTGTTGCACTGCTTCGCGCAGCGCGGCGATGTCTTCGCCGTGGTCAAAGGTCAAGCCTGGAAGATGGAGCATGTCGTCCTCTCGGTGAGCGGGTTAGCAATTACGTTAGCAACTGAGCATTCGGCATCATACTCGCGTGTGACGTTAACGTAAACGTCAAGTAGCGCACGCGTGAGCGCCGTCAGGCACTCGTGTGGCTCAGGCGGCCTTGCTGGCGCCGGGCGTGGTGTCGGGCGAGGTGTTTTCCGCCAGCAGGCGGCGGCATTCCTCCTCGTGGGCGGAAATTTCTTCGAGCGCCATCTCGATGTCGGCACGCTGTTGTTCCAGCGTTTCGCGCTGGTGGGCCAGCACGCCGAGGAAACGGTTGATCTGGGCCACCGTGTCCTTCGGCGACTCGTACATGTCGACAATGCTCTTGATTTCCGACAAGGTCAGGCCGAGGCGCTTGCCGCGCAGCGTCAGTTTCAGGCGGGTGCGATCGCGCGGGGTATAGACGCGGTTACGTCCGCCCACGCCCTCGCGCTTCGGGCTCAAGAGGCCTTGGTCTTCATAGAAACGGATGGCGCGCGCGGTGATGTCGAATTCGCGCGCCAGTTCGGCGATGGTGTAGGTGGTAGCCATGAAAAAAGCGGGGTGAAAGTACAGCTTGCGACAATCGCTTAGAATCTAACTTCGACGTTTGCCGTTTACGTCAACGTCAAGCACATTGTAGCGCGCCCGCCCATTCCAGAATACGAAAGATTTGAACCATGAATCCGCTCGAGTCCCAGCTGACCTATCCCTTCGCCGACGAACTGCCCGCGCCAGGAACGGTCAAGGAGGTGGCGCCAGGCCTCGGCTGGCTGCGCATGCCGCTGCCTTTCGCCCTCGACCACATCAACTTGTGGGTGCTGAGGGACGAGCGCGAAGGCCGCACCGGCTGGAGCGTGATCGATTGCGGCGTGGCCACCGACGCTACCCGGGCCGCCTGGGAGCAGGTGTTCAGCGGACCGCTCGACGGCGAGCCGATCCTGCGCGTGATTGCCACCCACTGCCATCCGGACCACGTCGGCCTGTCGGGCTGGCTGTGCGAACGCTTCGAGGCGCCCTTCTGGCTGACTGCCGGCGAATTCGGCTTCGCACGCATGATGGCGGCCGCCCTGCCCGGCGTGGACGGCCCTTCGGCCATTCCCCACTTCGAACGCCACGGCCTGGTCGACCAGGGCATGCTGGAACAGATGCGCAGCCGCCGCAATTACTATCCCTCGCTGGTACCGAGCGTGCCGGACGCCTATACCCGTCTCCAGGATGGCCAGCAGTTCGCCATCGGCGACCACCGCTGGCGCGTGATCACCGGTTTCGGCCATTCGCCGGAACACGCCTCGCTGTATTCGGAAGCGCTGAACGTGCTTGTCTCGGGCGACATGGTGCTGCCGCGCATCTCGACCAATGTCTCGGTGTTCGCCGTCGAGCCGGAAGGCAACCCCTTGCAGCATTATCTCGATTCGCTCGGCAAGTTCGCCGGCTTGCCCGAGGACGTGCTGGTGCTGCCTTCCCACGGCAAGCCCTTCCGCGGCCTGCACACCCGCATCGAGCAGCTGCGCCAGCACCACATTGCGCGCCTGGCCGAGGTGCTGGAAGCCTGCCGCGCACCGCAAAGCGCGGTCGACATCGTGCCGATCATGTTCCGCCGCCAGCTCGACGCGCACCAGCTCAGTTTTGCGCTCGGCGAGGCGCTCGCGCACCTGCATAAACTTTGGAATGATGGTATGTTAAAGCGAGTAACTGGCATCGACGGGATCATTCGTTTCCAACTGATCTGATGAGCCAGAGCCGGTTCTTGCGGGCTTCCCCAGCCCGCCCGGCCCCGACTTGACGGCAATCGGCCGGACGCGCGTGGTCCTCACGCGACAAACATTTGCACGAATGTTTATTCATATCGAATAGGGCGATGCTGTGCGGAAATTTTGTGGCATGATGTCACAATGCAGAGTATCGCCAATTCTCACATCTTTGTTACGTATTTTCTCGAAAAATGTCACAAGCGGTCTGTATGGACAAGAGACTGACATTTATAGTCGAGCATGAAATAGTGCCATCATGAATTCCACGAACGAACGGGAGAGCTTCAGTGAGCGTCTCCAGCAAGCGCTCAAGAACGCTCATTACTCACCGGACAGCCCGACCCGACTGGCCCGCGAATTTAACATTCGCTTCGAAGGACGCCCGATCACCGTGCACGCCGCCCGCAAGTGGCTGGTCGGCGAAGCCATTCCCACGCAGGAAAAATTGCGCATGATCGCGCAATGGCTGGGTGTGCCGGCGGACTGGCTGCGCTTTGGCGGTCCGGAAAACCCGGGCGAGGCAGGCGAGAACGCCGGTGGCGCACGCTTCGAATCGGCCGACGTCAAGCTGATCGCCGACCTGCAGCGCCTCGATGAGCATCATCGCCAGCTCGCTCGCGAATTCATCCGCATGCTGGTAAGGATCAACCACCAACCCCCATCCAAGTAAGCAAAGTCCTTCCTCACGCCTGCTTTTCCGCTTACAAATTTTCTTCCGAATAAGGCAGTTACAAACCGCTGCGACTGGCGCATAATCGGACTCGTCACAGCCGAGGATCGTGCCGCCCATGAAAAGCAACTATGTGAACACCGCCCAGCTGAAGGAACTGATGACGGCGCCGCCGATGAGCGCGGAGCGTCACGCCGAGGTGATGCGCAAGCGCATCGCCCAGCGCAGGATGCTGGAGGAAGCCAGGGAGTTGAAGAAAGCCGGCGATAGCGGGTATTCGAACAAGCGCTAGCGCTGCGCTTCAGCCCGGTTCAGCCTGGGCGTCGCCCGGCGTCTCCGCCGAGCCGCGCATGCCAGGCCAGCGTGGGGCCTGAGGATTCTCGATGCCGAGCAAATCCAGCACCCGGTCCAGGGTGTGGTCGACCATCTCCTCGATGCTCGCCGGCCGGTGGTAAAAGCTCGGCAGCGGCGGGAACACGATCCCGCCCATTTCCGTCACGGCCGTCATATTGCGCAGGTGCGCCAGGTTGAACGGCGTTTCGCGCACCATCAGGATCAGGCGCCGGCGTTCCTTCAAGATCACGTCGGCCGCGCGCGCGACCAGGTTGTCCGCCAGGCCATGGGCCACGGCAGCCAGGGTCTTCATCGAACAGGGAGCGATCACCATGCCGTCGGTCTGGAACGAACCGCTGGCGATCGATGCGCCGATTTCGCGGTTCTTGTGCACGACATGGGCGAGCGCCTCGACGTCGCGCCTTTGCAGGCCGACTTCCTGGTGCAGGGTAAGGGAGGCGGCGTCGGACAGCACGAGGTGGGTCTCGACGCCGGGCACGGCGCTCAGACGCCCGAGCAGGCGCACGCCGTAGATCGCGCCGGTCGCGCCGGTGATGGCGACAACGATCCGGCGCGGCCGCGTTGCGGTCATTGATTACTTCTTGAACATCGCTTGCAGTTCACCCGACTCGAACATCTCGTTCATGATGTCGGAGCCGCCGATGAACTCGCCGTTCACGTACAGCTGAGGGATGGTCGGCCAGTTCGAGTAGTCCTTGATGCCCTGGCGGACTTCCGGATCTTCCAGCACATTGACGGTGGCGATGTTGTCGACACCGCAGGCCTTCAGGATCTGGATGGCGCGGCCCGAGAAGCCGCATTGCGGGAACTGCGCAGTGCCCTTCATGAACAGCACGACCGGGGTGTTGGTCACGGTGTCTTTGATCCAGGTTTGTACGTCGCTCATGTGATTTTGCCTTCGGTGGAAATGGGTTGGATGCCGACATTTTATAAGAATTCGGCGGCGTCGGTACGGCCCCGAGCCGGCTTGGGCCCGCGGTTGTTCCGGCAGGACGACAGGTCGGGTATGATCGCCCACATTTCAACCGTCGCTTCATGCTCATGCAACAACAACGTCCCAACGCCGGACCCTCGGCAGGCTTCAATTTCGTGCTGGCCGCGGTGCTCGGCTTCATCGGCGTCTTCGACCTCGTCCTCGGCGCCCGCGGCGACGGTCTTGGGGTCTTCATCACCGGCCTGGCCCTGACGATCTACGCCGTCACCCTGCTGCGCGACGCCCTGCACATCAAGAAGACAGGCACCCCGGCATTTACACGCAAACGCATGAATACTATCGGCCTGGGCTGCCTGGCGCTGTATTTCTTCGGCATCCTGGTCAAGCGCGTGCCGGAGCTGGCGCAGTTTTTTGGCTGAAGAACGGGGTTTTGTAGGGTGGACACCTGTGTCCACGCGGTACGTCATCTGATCGGTCGAAACAACGTCGCAGGATCGCGGCTCGTGAATCCGCGTGGGCACAGGTGCCCACCCTACAACACCTTGCCGAGGCAAACCGCATCGTCGCGGCCCACGTACCGGCCGTAATTCGGGATCACCCGATATCCCTGCCGTTCGTAGAACGCCACCGCCCGCGCATTCACGCGCCGGGTCTCGAGCCAGATCGCGCGATAGCCAAACGCCCGCGCCCGCCCTTCCAGCGCGCTCAGCAGGACCATACCCGCCCCGCTCCCGGGCCGCGCATACATTCGCTTCACTTCCGCCACATCGGCCTTCAAAGGCCGCAAGGCGCCGCAGCCGACTGCGGTCCCAAGCGCATCGCGCGCCAGCAGGAACACCGCCCGCGGCCCGCGCACGTCATCCGCATCGAAAGACTTCGAGCCACTGTCGCCGCAGATCGCCGCCAGCGCCGTATCCAGCTTGGCGATCAGGTCACGCGCCTCATCGCAGTCCGGGTCGGCGCTGGCGCAGGCGATCATGGCGCGGTGCTTACTTGCGCAGCTTGGCGAACGCCGCCGCCATCGCGCCGCCGCCAGTCGCCGGCGCCGAACGTTCCTGGCGCTGGTGCTGGCCGAGGCGCTTGGCATCCTGGCGGTCGCCGCGCTGTTCCGGCTTCGAGCCTGCTGCCGGCGCGCTGTCCGACAGGCGCATGGTCAGCGCGATGCGCTTCCTCTTCACGTCCACTTCCAGCACCTTCACTTTGACCACCTGCCCGGCTTTCACCACCGTGTGCGGGTCCTTCACGAAGGTGTTCGACAGCGCCGAGATGTGGACCAGGCCGTCCTGGTGCACGCCGATGTCGACGAACGCGCCGAAGGCCGCCACGTTGGTGACCACGCCTTCCAGGATCATGTCCGGACGCAGGTCCGAAATCTCCTCGACACCTTCCTTGAAGGTGGCCGTCGTGAATTCCGGACGCGGATCGCGCCCCGGCTTTTCCAGCTCTTTCAAAATGTCGGACACCGTCGGCACGCCGAATTTCTCGTCCGCGTACTTCGCGGGATTCAGGGTCTTGATCAGCGAGGTGTCGCCGATCACCGCCTTCATGTCGCGCTGGATGTCAGCGAGGATTTTTTGCACCACCGGGTAGGATTCCGGGTGCACCGCCGAAGCGTCGAGCGGATTGTCGCCGCCGATCACGCGCAGGAAGCCGGCCGCCTGCTCGAAGGTCTTCTCGCCCAGGCGCGGCACTTTCTTCAGTGCAGCGCGTGAAGGGAAAGCACCCTGCATGTCGCGGTAGTTGACGATGCTCTGCGCCACACTGGAAGACAAACCGGACACGCGCGCCAGCAGCGGCGCCGAGGCCGTGTTCACGTCCACGCCGACCGCGTTCACGCAGTCCTCGACCACCGCGTCGAGCGAGCGTGCGAGCTGGGTCTGCGACACGTCGTGCTGATACTGGCCGACGCCGATCGACTTCGGATCGATTTTGACGAGTTCCGCCAGCGGGTCCTGCAGGCGGCGCGCGATCGACACCGCGCCGCGCAGCGACACGTCCAGCTCCGGCAGTTCGCGCGAGGCAAATTCCGAAGCTGAATAGACCGAGGCGCCCGCTTCCGAGACGACGATCTTGGTCAGTTTCAATTCAGGGCGCTGCTTGATCAAATCCTGGGCCAGCTTGTCGGTCTCGCGCGACGCGGTGCCGTTGCCGATCGAGATCAGCGACACGTTGTGCTTGGCCGCGAGCTGGCCCAGCACGTGCAGCGCGCCGTCCCAGTCGTTCCTCGGCTGGTGCGGGTAGATGGTGGCGGTATCGACCACCTTGCCGGTGGCGTCGACCACGGCCACCTTCACGCCGGTGCGCAGGCCCGGGTCCAGGCCCATGGTGGCGCGCTGGCCGGCCGGCGCCGCCAGCAGCAGCGATTTCAAATTGCGCGCGAAGACCTGGATCGCGTCCAGCTCCGCCTTCTCGCGCAACGCGCCCATCAGTTCCGTCTCGATGTACATGAAGCTTTTTACACGCCAGGTCCAGCGCGCGGTGTCGAGCAGCCACTTGTCGGCCGGACGGCCTTGCGCCTTGATGCCGAAGCGCGCCGCGATGCGGCTTTCGCAGGGATTGTGCGGCGCGTCCCACTTCGGCTTCTCGGGTTCGGTGTCGAGGCGCAGGGTGACGTCGAGGATGCCCTCGCGGCGTCCGCGCATCAGGGCCAGCGCCCGGTGCGAAGGGACGGTGGCGAGCGGCTCGGAGTAATCGAAATAGTCGGCGAACTTCTCGCCCTCGTCCTGCTTGCCCTCGACCACCTTGGATTCGACCACGCCGTGCTCCTGCACGTATTCGCGAAGCGACTGCAGCAGCGTTGCGTCTTCCGCGAAACGCTCCATCAGGATCTGGCGCGCGCCATCCAGGGCCGCCTTGGTGTCGGGCACGCCCGGGTTGTTCACGCCGTCGGCATTGGTAAACGCTTCGCGCAGGTATTGCGCAGCGACTTCCTCGGGATTGAGCGACGGATCGGCCAGCAGCGAATCGGCCAGCGGCGCCAGGCCGGCTTCGACCGCGATCTGCGCCTTGGTGCGGCGCTTCTGTTTATAGGGCAGGTAGAGGTCTTCGAGGCGGGTCTTGTCTTCCGCCAGCGCGATCGCCTGCAGCAGCTCCGGCGTCATCTTGTTCTGCTCGGTGATCGATTCGATGATCGCCGCGCGCCGGTCTTCCAGCTCGCGCAGGTAGCGCAGGCGTTCTTCCAGCAGGCGCAGCTGGGTGTCGTCGAGGCCGCCGGTGGCTTCCTTGCGGTAGCGCGCGATGAAGGGGACGGTCGCGCCCTCGTCGAGCAGGGCGATGGCGGCGGCAACCTGGGCCGGCTTGGCGGCAAGTTCAGTGGCAAGGCGTTGTTCGATAGAGGGCAGCATGGGGCAGAAATCCGTGAGTCAGGCGGGCAATGATACGCAATCGTGACAGATACGCCAGTCTTGACATCACAGCCGGGGTCAGGTCTGACATTTGGACACGGTCTCATCCTTGATTCGCCAGCAGCTCGGCAGACGAAGCGGCATTTGCAGTGAAGGCAGAGCTCGTGTCCGAATGTCAGACCTGACCCCAGCTGTTTGGCTTGCAGCAGAGTGTTGGTTTAACGATTCGTAAAATTTCACCCCGTAAAGATTTCTCAGCAACGTGCGATTCCGAACAAAACTGAAGCGTCCGTATGAGAGATAATGGCGTTTGTTGTTCTTTTTTTACAGACTCCAGAGACCCATGCACACAGTTGATTATCCACGCGAACACGCGAGCGACGCCCCGGCGCCGCGCGCGACGCCGGCACGCGCGCCCGCACTGCCCGCACCGGTGGCGACCTGGCTGCAACGGGTCGAAGCGGCAGCGCATCCGCAACCGAAGCTGACCGCCGACATCGCCGATCCGAAGGCGATCCAGTACAAGTTTGTTTATGTGATGGCCCCGACCAGCGGTGGCCGCCATGTCGCTGTCTGCCTGTGCAAGGCGCGCCTGCGCCCGAACGGCGACGTCGCCGCCGCCAGCCCGGTCAACGAAGTGTTTTCCCTGCTGTCCGCCCCGCCCGCCTACCTCGAGGGCGAGGACGAAGACCTGGTGCGCTTCTTCATCGCCATGCGCAGCGGGTCCTCGCAGAGCACCAGCGCCACCGAGCCGAAGGGCAAAGTGGGCGCCATCCTGCTTGAGATGCTGCTGAAACAGGGCAAGCTGCTGTGGGCGAACTCCTGGCAGGACATGGCCAACGGTCTCGTCTATCCGCTGCAGGCCGGCCCGACCCGCCAGGCCAATCTTGCCTGGCGCGACGAGGGCCGCGCTGCCAAGCTCGGCTGGTCGGTGGAACCGGCCAACGGCGCCAATCACCCCGGCGCTGACCTGATCGACTACATGCTGCCGACGGATCCGCCGTGGTACATCGATAACCTGTCCTGCGGCCCGCTGGAACTGAACCGTGGCGGCGTGGATATTTCGCTGGCCGAGTTGCAGGCCCTGGTCGCCCAGGCCCCTATCCTGACCGGCAACGACAAGAAGCGCGTGTCGCAACTGCTGCTGGCCCACGGCCTGCAGCAACTGATGCCGCTGCCGCAGCCGCTGACCCAGCGCCTGCGCACCGACGTCAAGCCGCAACCCTTCCTGCTGCTCGATTCCGTGGCGCTGGCCGATACCGGCACCCAGCGCTGGCACGATTTCGCCGTGCTGTCCTTCGATTACGACGGCCAGCGCGTGTCCTTCGATCCGGCCCAGCGCGTGGTGCGCCAGATCGGCGACGTCACCGAGATCATCGAGCGCGATGCCGACGCGGAAGCGGCGGCCCTGGATAAATTGAGCGAACTCGGTTTCCGCAAGCCCGCGACCACCCCATTGTCGGGCGTGGCCGGCGCCCTGCAACTGGAAAGCCAGGCGCACTGGCTGCGCTTCGCCGAGAACGACATCGACGCCCTGCTCGATGCCGGCTGGCACCTGCAGAAGTCGAACAAGTACCGCTACGACGTGGTGCCGGTCGAGGACTGGTATGCCGAGATCGACGAGCCCGAGGAAGCGGGTAAAGCCTGGTTCGAGCTGGAGCTGGGCATCGTGGTCAACCGCAAGCGCGTGCCGCTCTTGCCGGTACTGGTGCAACTCATCCGCAATGCGCCGACCGACTTCGATCCGGCCGTGCTGGCCGCCCACGGTGAAACCGACCAGATGCTGGCGACCCTGCCGGAAGGCGTGCGCGTCGCCCTGCCATGGAACCGTGTGAAACCGATCCTGGCCACGCTCGGCGAGCTGTACTTCAACGACAAGATCAAGAACCGCGTGCGCCTGTCGACACTCGACGCCAGCCGCCTGGAGGAACTGGCGCGCAACGTCGAGATGCGCTGGTTCGGCGGCGAGCAATTGCGCGAGACTGGCCGCAAGCTGAGCCAGTTCGGCGCGGTGAAGAAGGTGGCGGCGCCGAAAGGCCTGCAGGCCACCCTGCGCGACTACCAGCTCGACGGTCTGTCGTGGATGCAGTTCCTGCGCGAATACGATCTCGGCGGCATCCTGGCCGACGACATGGGCCTTGGTAAAACCGTGCAGACGCTGGCCCACATCCTGACCGAGAAGGAAGCGGGCCGCTTGACCCGTCCGGCCCTGGTGATTGCGCCGACCAGCCTGATGACCAACTGGCAGGAAGAAGCCGCGCGCTTTGCGCCCGATTTGAAGGTGCTGCTGTTGCAGGGCAAGGAACGCATGGACATGTTCGACCAGATCGAGCAAGCCGACCTGGTGCTGACCACCTACGCCCTGCTGCCGCGCGACGAGGAAAAGCTGCGCGAGCACGAGTACCACCTGGTGATCCTGGACGAATCGCACTACATCAAGAACACCCGCTCGAAGGCGGCGCAGACGGCCGGCTCGCTCAACGCGCGCCACCGTCTGTGCCTGACCGGCACGCCGCTGGAAAACCACCTGGGCGAACTGTGGTCGCAGTTCCACTTCCTGCTGCCTGGCCTGCTGGGCGAGGAAAAAACCTTCAATACCCAGTTCCGCCACCCGATCGAGCGCCAGGACGACCCGGTGCGCCGCACGCTGCTGAACCGCCGCATTCGTCCTTTCCTGCTGCGTCGTACGAAAGACAATGTGGCAAAGGAACTGCCGGAGAAGACGGAAGTGGTGCGCCGCATCGAGATCAGCGGCCCGCAGCGCGACCTGTACGAGACCGTGCGCCTGGCGATGGACAAGAAGGTGCGCGAGGAGATCGACCGCAAGGGCGTGGCGCGCAGCCAGATCGTCATCCTGGAAGCGCTGCTGAAGCTGCGCCAGGTCTGCTGCGACCCGCGCCTGGTGAAGTCGATGCCGTCCAGGAAGAACACGGCCGCCGTCTCCGCCAAGCTGACCGACCTGATGCAGATGGTCGAAGATCTGTTGCAGGAAGGCCGCAAGATCCTGGTGTTCTCGCAATTCACCAGCATGCTCGGCCTGATCGAGGAAGAACTCGAGGCGCGCGGCATCCGCTACGCCATTCTCACCGGCGAGACGCGCGACCGCTCGGCGCAAGTCGCCGCCTTCCAGCAGGGCGCGGTGCCGATCTTCCTGATCAGCCTGAAAGCCGGCGGCGTCGGCCTGAACCTGACCGCGGCCGACACCGTGATCCACTACGACCCGTGGTGGAATCCGGCGGCCGAAGCCCAGGCGACCGACCGCGCCTGGCGCATCGGACAGGACAAGCCGGTGTTCGTCTACAAGCTGATTGCGAAAGGCACGCTGGAAGAAAAGATCCAGCAGCTGCAGCAGAAGAAGTCGGAACTGGCGCAGTCGATCCTGGCCGAAGGCGAATCGCAGAAGATGGCGCTGACGCAGGAAGACCTGCAGGCGATCTTCGCGCCGCTGGACGAGCAGTAAGCGGTCAAGACGCCAAACGGAACGCCTGCAATGCTGCGGGCGTTTTTATTTTATCCAGTAGGGTGGGGTCATCGATACCCCGGCATCAATGACCCCACCCTACGTCCATGCGGAATGAATAGGATTTGGTTCTTTTGCTAATTCTTCTAACATCGTTTATCGTGTACTGATAAAGGTTAAATTTTAGATATTGAACATCGCAGCACCCCTTATCAACGCTTATCTATACAAAAAGGCGTTGCCAACGATATACTCGCTGGCTAGGGTGCCCTGCCGCCCCTGCCTGACACCTTATTTTCTGGATGGGATGTGATGAACTGTAGCGCCAGCGTTGACTGTTCCGGCGTGGCCGTCCCGGAACTGGCCGAGCAGTTCCGTGTCATCGCCGAAATCGGCGGCGACATTGGGTTCAGTATCGATTGCGCCAGCGGCGCCCTGCGTTACGTCAGCCCTTCCATCGAACAATTGCTCGGCTACAGCCCAGTCGAGGTGGCCGCCCAGCTGGACCAGCCCGGCAGCGCCCTGTCCGCCCTATGCGCGGGGATGCAGGAGCGCGTGCGGCGGCTGCGCGCCGGCGACCGCAGCCGCCTGCGCCTGGTTCGCGAAACCGAACTGCCCGGCGCGCATGGCTACCTGGTGCCGGTCGAAGTCATTTCCGCACTGATCTGCGACGCGGCTGGCGAGCCGGTCAGCCTGGTCGGCCAAGTGCGCGACCTGTCGCCGCGGCGCCTGCGCGAAGCCGAGCGCAAGCGCTTCGCCAGCATGCTCAATCACGAGTTCCGTACGCCCTTGTCCACCATCGACGGCGCCATCCAGCGCCTGGAGGCGACCTGCCAGGACGCCGACGAGCCGACCCGCCAGCGTTACCGCAAGATCGCCTTGGCCACCGACCGCCTGATCGCGATGCTCGACGACTACTTGTCGCCGGAACGCATGGCCGAGATCGGCGGCGAGCGCAAGCCGACCTCGGTCGCCCCGCGCGACCTGCTCGACGAAGCGGCAAGCCAGGTGCGCAATGCCGGACGCGTCGCCAGCGTCGAGGTGGGCGAATTGCCGGCCGCGCTGCGCTGCGAACCGGACGGCATGCGGCTGGCGCTGAAAATCCTGGTCGACAATGCGATCACCTTCTCGCCGGCCACCACCGCGATCGTCCTGCGCGGCCGGCTGGCCGCCAGCGGCATCGAGCTGGCGGTGCGCGACCATGGTCCCGGCGTGCCCGAAGACGAGCAGGCGCGCATCTTCGACAAGTTCTACCGCGGCCGCCATGCCGCGGGCCTGCCGGGAAGCGGCCTGGGACTGTACATGGCGCGCTCCATCGTCGAGCACCATGGCGGGCTGATCAATTTGGTGACACCGGCCGGCGGCGGCGCGGAATTTCGCATCTGGCTGCCGGTGGCGGGCGCGGGCAAAGCGCTTGCGCAGCTTGATCCCAGCAGTGATAATCCCCCGCATATTCCGGGAACGGCCCCTGCCGGTACGACAGGCACAAGTAAAACGAAGAACGTGGCCCACCCATGACGCAGATATTGATTGTTGAAGACAACGGCGACTACGCCGGCGACATGGCCGACTTCCTGCGGGAACTCGACCATGACGTCGCGATCGCCACCTCCGCCAGCGAAATGTGGGCAGCCCTGACGCGCACGCCCGCGGCGGTGGTGGTGCTGGACCTGGGCTTGCCCGACGAAGACGGTTTCACCGTGATTCCGCGCATGCGCCAGTTGTATCCCGAGATCGGGCTCCTGGTGCTGACCGGGCGCGTCGCGTTCGACAACCGCATCCTCGGCCTGCAGCTCGGCGCCGACCACTATCTCACCAAGCCGATCAAGTTCCCCGAACTGGCCGCCCACATCGAGGCGCTGGGCCGGCGCGTGCGCCCGAGCGAACCGGCGCCGCTGCCGACCAAGTGGACCCTGCGCGTCAGCGCCCGCCAGCTCGAGCTCGGCGGCAAGGTGATCGATCTGACCGAGAAGGAATTCAATTTCTTGCATCTCTTGACGATCAACACCCGTCCGGTGCCGCGCGCGACCATCGTCGCCGGCATGGGCGGCGACGATCCGGACGCCAGCCGGCGTGTCGACATGCTGGTGTATCGCCTGCGCAAGAAGGCGCGAAATGGCTTGGGGCAGGATTTGCCGCTGCGCAGCGCGTATGGCGAGGGATATAGCCTGTCCGCCGGGTTCACGCTGGCGTAATGCGGGTTTCGTAGGGTGGACTCCCGAGTCCACGAGGTACGCCAGCTCCGCGGTCGAAACGCGGTTACAGCCTGCAAACGATGAGGCCGCGTGGACACAGGTGTCCACCCTACGAAAATCGGGACAGAGTGATGCCGAATTTCGTCTCCTGAAATAATAATCGGGGACAGAGACAGTCGGTAGCGCTAGAATACGCATCTGAACCGCTTTGTCTCGCTCCAATGGCCCGCCAACCCCGCCTCATCCTCCCCAAGCAACCGCATCACATCCTCCAGCGCGCCAACGATCCGCAACTGGTGTTCCGCGACGACGAGGACTACACCCGTTTCCTCGGCTGGCTGAAGGAAGCAGGGCGCTTTTACAAGGTGGCGATCCACGCCTACGCCCTGCTGCCGACCCATGTGCACTTGCTGGCCACGCCGCCAGACGAGGACAGCCTGGCCGCGATGATGCAAAAGCTCGGCCGCTTCTACGTTCCCTGGTACAACGCCAAGTATGGCCGCTCGGGCGGGCTGTTCGAGGGACGCTTCCGCACGGCGGTGGTCGATACCGACAAACACTTCCTGATGTGCAGCCGGTTCATCGAGCTCGCGCCCACGCGCGAAGGCCAGGCGGCGGACCCGGGCGACTACGCCTGGTCGAGCTACGCGCACCATGCCGGCCTGCGCCCCGATCCTGTGATCACCGACCACGCGCTGTTCTGGGAACTGGGCAATACGCCTTTCCAGCGCGAGGCCGCCTATACCGACCTGGTCCAGCAGGGCATCGGCGCCGACGAGCTGGCGCTGATCGCGTCGTCCGTCCAGAAAGGCCAGCCGCTGGGCACCGAGGCCTTCAAACGCGAACTCGAACGCAAGACCCAGCGCCGCATTCTGCCGGCCAAGCGCGGCCGTCCGTTCAAGAAGCCAGCCTCCGAGCCGGCTTGACCCATGCCGGGGCGGCGCACTGCCGCGCCGGCTTCAACCCACCGCACAGCCGCACACACGCATTCAGGCGCATCGGCCCATTCCGGGCTGTTCGCAATCTTCTGCCTTTCCACCTTCACTCGCACGAATAAATTTTGCCAGGAAAAGGGCTTTGGAACGGGCTTTGAATCTGTCCCCAATTAAAAGAAAGAGCGGTAAGTCATCCGTTAATTCGACTCCGACCCTAATTGTTCTGCTTGATGCCTCTGCTGCATTGCACTATTCTCGCCCTTCAACCCCTGAAAAAGCTGTGGAGCCCTTCATGATTGCCCAAGGTTTATACGATCCCGCCAATGAACACGACGCCTGCGGCGTTGGATTCATCGCCCATATCAAGGGCAACAAAAGTCATTCCATCATTGACCAGGGGCTGATGATCCTCAAGAACCTGGACCACCGGGGCGCCGTCGGCGCCGATCCGCTGATGGGCGACGGCGCCGGTATCCTGATCCAGATTCCCGACCAGTATTTCCGCGACGAGATGGCCAAGCAGGGCGTCGAACTGCCGCCGCCCGGCGAATACGGCGTCGGCATGGTGTTCCTGCCGAAGGAGCACGCCTCGCGCATCGCCTGCGAACAGGAAATCGAGCGCGCCGTGCGCATCGAAGGCCAGGTCGTGCTCGGCTGGCGCAATGTGCCGGTCGACGAGACGATGCCGATGTCGCCCACGGTGAGAGCCAAGGAGCCGGTGATCCGCCAGATCTTCATCGGCCGCGGCCCGGACATCATGGTCACCGACGCGCTCGAGCGTAAGCTCTACGTCATTCGTAAATCGTCCGGTCACGCGATCCAGGCGCTGAAACTCCTGCACGGCAAGGAATTCTTCGTGCCGTCGATGTCGGCGCGCACCATCGTCTACAAAGGCCTGCTGCTGGCCGACCAGGTCGGCGTCTACTTCAAGGACTTGCAGGACCCGCGCTGCGTCTCGGCCCTGGCCCTGGTGCACCAGCGCTTCTCGACGAATACCTTCCCGGAATGGCCGCTGGCCCACCCGTACCGCCTGATCGCGCACAACGGCGAGATCAACACCGTCAAGGGCAACTTCAACTGGACCCGCGCCCGTGAAGGCGTGATGAAGTCGGCCGTGCTGGGCGAAGACCTGAACAAGCTGTTCCCGCTGATTTACGAGGGCCAGTCCGATACCGCCTGCTTCGACAATGCGCTCGAGCTGCTGGTGATGGCCGGTTACCCGATCGCCCAGGCCATGATGATGATGATTCCCGAAGCCTGGGAAAACCACAGCGCCATGGATGACAACCGCAAGGCTTTCTACGAATACCACGCGGCGATGATGGAGCCCTGGGACGGCCCGGCGGCGATGGCGTTCACCGACGGCCGCCACATCGGCGGCACCCTGGACCGCAACGGCCTGCGTCCGGCGCGCTACGTTGTCACCGAAGACGACCTGGTCATCATGGCCTCCGAATCCGGCGTGCTGCCGATTCCGGAATCGCGCATCGTCAAGAAATGGCGCCTGCAGCCTGGGAAAATGTTCCTGATCGACCTGGAAGCAGGGCGCATCATCGACGACAAGGAACTGAAAGACACCTATTCCAACGCCAAGCCCTATAAAGCCTGGATCAAGTCGGTGCGCATCAAGCTCAACGAAATCAAGGTGAGCGAATCGCAGCTGGCGCAAAGCCGCACCAAGGATACCCCGGCGCAGGGCGAAAAAGCGGCGATCACGCTGCTCGACCGCCAGCAGGCCTTCGGCTACACCCAGGAAGACCTGAAGTTCCTGATGGCGCCGATGGCGGTGCTGGCCGAAGAAGCGACCGGTTCCATGGGCAACGACTCGCCGCTGGCGGTGATGTCGAACAAGCTCAAACCTTTGTACAATTACTTCAAACAATTGTTTGCTCAGGTGACGAACCCGCCGATTGACCCGATCCGCGAGAGCATGGTCATGTCGCTGGTGTCCTTCATCGGCCCGAAGCCGAACCTGCTCGACACCAACAACGTCAACCCGCCGATGCGCCTCGAAGTGTCGCAGCCGGTGCTGGGCTTCGACGACATGGCGCGCCTGCGCAACATCAGCCTGCACACCGGCGGCAAGTTCAAGTCGTATGAACTGAACATCTGCTATCCGGTCGCCTGGGGGAAAGAGGGCATCGAAGCCTCGCTGGCCTCGCTGTGTGCGGAAGCGGTGGACGCGGTGAAATCCGGCCACAACATCCTGGTCGTCTCGGACCGCGCCGTCTCTGGCGACATGGTCGCGATTCCCGCCCTGCTGGCCACTTCCACCATCCACCAGCACCTGGTGGGCCGCGGCCTGCGCGCCTCGACCGGCCTGGTGGTCGAAACCGGCTCGGCCCGTGAAACCCACCACTTCGCCCTGCTGGCCGGCTATGGCGCCGAAGCCGTGCACCCGTATCTCGCCCTGGAAACCCTGAGCGACCTGGCCCAGCACCTGCCGCACGAAATGGCGCCCGAGACTGCCATGTACAACTACACCAAGGCAATCGGCAAGGGCCTGCTGAAGGTGATGTCGAAGATGGGCATCTCGACCTACATGTCCTACTGCGGCGCGCAGATCTTCGAAGCGGTCGGCCTGAACAAGTCGCTGGTCGACAAATACTTCCGCGGCACCTCGTCGACCGTGGAAGGCATCGGCCTGTTCGAAGTGGCCGAAGAGGCGCTGCGCCTGCACAACCTGGCCTTCGGCAACGATCCGCTGCTGGCCAACGCACTCGACACCGGTGGCGAATACGCCTTCCGCGTGCGTGGCGAAGACCACATGTGGACGCCGGACGCGATCGCCAAGCTGCAGCATTCGACCCGCGCCAACAACTTCAGCACCTATAAAGAGTACGCGCAACTGATCAACGAGCAGACCCGCCGTCACCTGACCCTGCGCGGCCTGTTCGAGTTCAAGATCGACCCAAGCAAGGCCATCCCGATCGACGAAGTCGAGCCGGCCAAGGAAATCGTCAAGCGTTTCGCTACCGGCGCGATGTCGCTCGGCTCGATCTCGACCGAAGCCCATGCGACCCTGGCGATCGCCATGAACCGCATCGGCGGCAAGAGCAATACCGGTGAAGGCGGCGAAGATCCGCGCCGCTACATGAACGAGTTCAAGGGCATCAAGATCAGCAAGGGCGAGACCCTGGCCTCGGTGCTGGGCGCCGACCGCGTCGCGGCCGACATCCCGCTCGAAGAGGGCGACTCGCTGCGCTCGAAGATCAAGCAGGTGGCCTCGGGCCGCTTCGGTGTCACCGCCGAGTACCTGAACTCGGCCGACCAGATCCAGATCAAGATGGCGCAGGGCGCGAAGCCGGGCGAGGGCGGTCAGCTGCCGGGCCACAAGGTCTCCGAGTACATCGCCTCGCTGCGCTTCTCGGTGCCGGGCGTGGGCCTGATTTCTCCGCCGCCGCACCACGACATCTATTCGATCGAAGACCTGGCGCAGCTGATCCACGACCTCAAGAACGCCAACCCGAACGCCTCGATCTCGGTGAAGCTGGTGTCGGAAGTGGGCATCGGCACCGTCGCCGCGGGCGTCTCGAAGGCCAAGGCCGACCATGTGGTCGTTGCCGGCCACGACGGCGGTACCGGCGCTTCGCCGCTGTCTTCGGTCAAGCATGCCGGCACCCCATGGGAACTGGGCCTGGCGGAAACGCAGCAGACCCTGGTCCTGAACGGCCTGCGCAGCCGCATCCGCGTCCAGGCCGACGGCCAGATGAAGACCGGCCGCGACGTCGTGATCGCCGCCATGCTCGGCGCCGACGAGATCGGTTTCGCGACCGCGCCGCTGGTGGTCGAAGGCTGCATCATGATGCGCAAGTGCCACCTGAACACCTGCCCGGTCGGCGTCGCCACGCAGGACCCGGTGCTGCGCGCCAAGTTCCAGGGCAAGCCGGAACACGTCGTGAATTACTTCTTCTTCGTCGCCGAAGAAGCGCGCCAGCTGATGGCGCAACTGGGTATCCGTACCTACGACGAACTGATCGGCCGCTCGGACCTGCTCGATAAATCGAAGGCGATCACGCACTGGAAGGCGCAGGGCCTGGACTTCTCGAAGATCTTCTACCAACCGAAGCTTGAGTCGCCACGTAACCTGTTCCACACCGACGTACAGGACCACGGTCTGGACCGCGCGCTCGACCACAAGCTGATCGCGCAGGCGCGGCCGGCGCTGGACCGGGGCGAACGCGTCTCCTTCATCTCGCCGGTGAAGAATGTCAACCGCACGGTCGGCGCCATGCTGTCGGGTGAGGTCGCCAAGCGCTATGGTCACGCCGGCCTGCCGGACGACACCATCCACATCCAGCTGCAGGGAACGGCCGGCCAGTCCGCCGGCGCCTTCCTGGCAGCCGGCATCACGATGGACCTGGTGGGTGAAGGTAACGACTACGTCGGCAAGGGCCTCTCGGGCGGCCGCATCATCGTGCGTCCGAACACCGAATTCCGCGGCTGGGCGGTCGACAACATCATCGTCGGCAACACCGTGCTGTATGGCGCGATTTCGGGCGAAGCCTTCTTCAACGGCGTGGCCGGCGAACGCTTCGCGGTGCGTAACTCCGGCGCGACGGCAGTGGTGGAGGGCCTGGGCGACCACGGCTGCGAATACATGACCGGCGGCACGGTCGTGGTGCTGGGCGAGACCGGCCGCAACTTCGCGGCGGGCATGTCGGGCGGCGTGGCCTATGTCTACGATCCGAAGAACGAATTCGAGGCGCGCTGCAACACGACCATGGTCAACCTCGAGCGCGTGGTGTCGACGAAAGAGCAGGGCGACGTTTCGGGCTGGCACAGCCAGACCCGCAACGGCGAGCGCGAGTCGGATGAGGTCATCCTGCGCCGCCTGATCGAGCGCCACTTCAAGCACACGGGTTCGACCCGCGCACGCAACCTGCTCGACGACTGGGCCAACAGCCGCGGCAAGTTCGTGAAGGTCTTCCCGACCGAATACAAGCGCGCGCTGGAAGAGATGCACAACAGCAGCATGGAAGAAGCCAACGACAAGATCGAACTCGCGGCGTAAGTGCGCGAACGCATCTTCCGTCGATGCGTTCGCACCGACCCGTAGGGTGGACGGCTCCGCCGTCCACGCGTCCAACCAGCATGAGCGCAGCCGCGCAGAATACGGCGCCGATCTTTGGCACGAATACAAGGAAAAAACAGCATGGGCAAAATCACCGGCTTCATGGAATTTCAACGGCAGGAAGAAGACCACCTGGAACCTGCCGCACGCGTCAAGAACTACAAGGAATTCGTCCTCACCCTGAGCGATAGCCAGGCCAAAGTGCAGGGCGCACGCTGCATGGATTGCGGCATCCCGTTCTGCAACACCGGCTGTCCGGTCAATAACATGATCCCGGACTGGAACGACCTGGTCTACCACGGCAACTACCGCGGCGCGATCGACAACCTGCACTCGACGAATAACTTCCCCGAGGTCACCGGCCGCATCTGCCCGGCGCCTTGCGAAGCCTCGTGCACCCTGAACATCAACAATGACCCGGTCGGCATCAAGTCGATCGAGCGCAAGATCGCGGATACGGCCTGGGAACACGGCTGGGTCGTGCCGCAGCCGCCAAGTGTGAAAACCGGCAAGAAGGTCGCCGTGGTCGGCTCCGGTCCCGCGGGCCTGGCCGCCGCCCAGCAGCTGGCGCGCGCCGGCCACGACGTGACCGTCTTCGAGAAGAGCGACCGCATCGGCGGCCTGCTGCGCTACGGCATTCCTGACTTCAAGATGGAGAAGGGCCTGATCGACCGTCGCATCGAACAGATGCAGGCCGAGGGCGTGAGCTTCCGCACCGGCGTCCTGATCGGCAAGGACTTCCCGACCACGGTCAGCAACATGGCGCGCGACACCATCTTCCCGGAAGACCTGGCCGCGCAGTTCGACGCCGTCGTCATGGCCGGTGGCGCCGAGCAGCCGCGCGATTTACCCGTGCCGGGCCGCGACCTGAAGGGTGTGCATTTCGCGATGGACTTCCTGCCCCAGCAAAACCGCGTGAATGCCGGCGACAAGCTGAAGGACCAGATCAAGGCTACGGCTAAGCACGTGGTCGTGATCGGCGGCGGCGACACCGGTTCCGACTGCGTCGGCACCTCGAACCGCCACGGCGCCGCGTCGATCACCCAGTTCGAGCTGATGCCGATGCCGCCCGAGCAGGAAAACAAGCCCCTGGTCTGGCCCTACTGGCCGACCAAGCTGCGCACCTCGTCCTCGCACGAAGAGGGCTGCCAGCGCGACTTCGCCGTCGCCACCAAGCGCTTCGAGGGCAAGAACGGCAAGCTGGAAAAGCTGGTTGCCTGCCATGTCGAGTGGAAGGACGGCAAGATGAGCGAAGTGCCGGACTCGGAATTCGAGATCAAGGCCGACCTCGTGTTCCTGGCGATGGGTTTTGTATCGCCGGTGCAGCAGGTGCTGGACGCCTTCGGCGTGCAGAAGGATGGCCGCGGCAACGCCCGCGCCACGGTCGAGGGGGAAAACGCCTACCAGACCTCGGTGCCGAAAGTCTTCGTCGCCGGCGACATGCGCCGCGGCCAGTCCCTGGTCGTATGGGCGATCCGCGAAGGACGCCAGTGCGCGCGGGCGGTCGACGAGTTCCTGATGGGATCGTCGGTGCTGCCGCGCTGAGCGATGAGCTGATGGTTGGAAAAGGGCGCACCGGGTGCGCCCTTTTTGTCATCAGGATGTCGTTCTCGGTCCATATGGACGGAGCGAAATCGCCGCAGAAGGGAGCGCCAAGCCAGCGTCGACGCGTGTGGGCGAATTGTTCAGCAGGATTACAAATGTTGACTCAAGACAATAAATCGAAATGTTGCCATATATGCATATCTTCGAAAAAACAATTACTTGCAACTTTAAATAGCTGACTCACGGGTTATTTGTGTTGTAATCTCACGTCGGCGGCCCTGTCGAAACCGAGGTGCCTCAAGCAGCGGTTGCCGTTTCTGCACTACAATACGGGATTCCCCAAAACCGAATAACCCTCTGTGTCTAACCTAGTAGAAATACGCGATCTCGAGTTCGGCTACGGTGATCGGAAGATCCTGTCGAACCTGCGCATGGACTTCCCGCGCGGCAAGCTGATTGCCGTCATGGGCGGATCCGGCTGCGGCAAGACCACGGTGCTGCGCCTGATTGGCGGACAGATTCGTCCGCAGCGCGGCGAAGTGCGGGTCGGCGGCGAGGTCGTGCATCAGCTCAACACCAAAGGCCTGTACCGGCTGCGCCGCCGCATGGGCATGCTGTTCCAGTTCGGCGCCCTGTTCAATGACTTGACGATCTTCGACAACGTCGCTTTTCCGCTGCGCGAGCATACCGACCTGTCCGAAGAAATGATCCGCGACCTCGTGCTGATGAAGCTGAACGCCGTTGGCCTGCGCAATGCGCACAAGCTCAAGCCGCGCGAGATTTCCGGCGGCATGGCACGCCGCGTCGGCGTGGCGCGCGCGATTGCGCTCGACCCGGAACTGATCATGTACGACGAGCCGTTCGCCGGCCTCGACCCGATTTCGATGGGCGTTACCGCCAACCTGATCCGCAACCTGAACGACGCACTCGGCTCGACCTCGATCCTGGTCTCGCACGACGTCAACGAGACCTTTGCGATTGCCGACTATGTCTACTTCATGTCAGCGGGCAAAATCGTCGCCGAAGGCACGCCGGCCGAGCTGCGCGTGTCGACCGACCCTTACGTGAAGCAGTTCGTGAACGCCGAGCCCGACGGACCCGTGCCCTTCCATTATCCGGGCAAGCCGCTTGCCGACGACCTGGGCCTGGGAGCGCAGCGATGATCCTGAATTTCTTCGAGGCGGCCGGCCGCACCGTGCGCGAGTCGATCGAAAGCCTGGGCTTCGCCACGCGCGCCTTCTTCACCCTGCTGCGTTTCTCGCTGGGGGCCTTCCGTCGTCCAACCCTGATTTCCGAGCAGATCCACTTCATCGGCAATTACTCGCTGGTCATCACGATCGTGTCCGGCCTGTTCGTCGGCCTGGTGCTGGGCCTGCAGTTCTACGTCAACCTGATCCAGTTCGGCGCCGAGGAAAAGCTCGGTTCCCTGACGGCCCTGTCGCTGATCCGCGAACTCGGTCCGGTCGTGACGGCGCTGCTGTTCGCGGGCCGTGCCGGCACCTCGCTGACCGCGGAGATCGGCCTGATGAAGTCGAACGACGAGCTGTCGGCCATGGAAATGATGGCGGTGAACCCGGTGCAGCGCGTCCTGGCGCCCCGTTTCTGGGGCGGCGTCATCGCCATGCCGGTGCTGGCCGCCGTGTTCTCGGCTGTCGGCATCATGGGCAGCTACCTGGTCGCCGTCAAACTGCTCAGCCTGGATGAAGGCGCGTTCTGGTCGCAGATGCAGGCCGGCGTGGATGTCCAGCGTGACGTGATCAGCAGCATCATCAAGAGTTTCGTCTTCGGTGTTGCCGTGACGTTCACTGCACTGTTCCAGGGCTACCACGTGAAGCCGACCCCGGCCGACGTGGCGCGCGCGACGACCCGTACCGTCGTCATCGCTTCGCTGCTGGTCCTGGGCCTGGACTTCGTCATGACCGCCCTGATGTTCACCCCACAATAAAAATCGTTTCGTTTGGCCGCGCACAGACGGCCTGAAGACTAGGAAATACTATGCATCGCAAAATCATCGACGTCTGGGTCGGCCTGTTTGTCCTGTTGGGCGCTGCCGCCGTTCTGTTCCTGGCCCTCCAGGCAGGAAACATGAGCTCGCTCTCCTTCACTGACACGTATGCCGTTACTGGTAAGTTCGATAACATTGGTGGATTGAAGCCACAGGCGCCGGTCAAGAGCGCCGGTGTCGTGGTGGGTCGCGTAGGCGACATTACTTTCGACGACAAGACCTATCAGGCGCAGGTGCGCCTCGATCTGGACCAAAGCTACCATTTCCCGAAAGATTCGTCGCTCAAGATCCTGACTGCAGGCTTGTTGGGCGAGCAATACATTGGCATCGAACCGGGCGGCGACACCAACAACCTCGTCGACGGCGATCGAATCAACCGTACGCAATCGGCGACCGTGCTGGAAGACCTGATCAACCAGTTCATCTACAGCAAGGCTGCCGAAGGAAAGGATGGCAGCGAATGAAAAGCAAGAACATGATGACCCTGCCGCGGTCCCGCGGCCTGGCCCTGGCGATAGCCGCCTGCGCCGTGCTGTCCGGCTGCGCGGCGCCCAGCAATCCGCAGGACCCGCTCGAGAAATTCAACCGGGCCAGCTTCGCCTTCAACGACACGGTCGACCGTGTCGCCCTGAAGCCGGCCGCGACCGCCTACAAGAATGTCACCCCTGGCTTCGTCCAGACCGGTGTCGGCAACTTTTTCGGCAACCTGTCGGATGCCTGGAGCGCCGTCAACAACATCCTGCAGGGCAAGGGCGAAGCCGGCATGACCGACTTCACGCGCTTTGCGCTGAACTCGACCTTCGGCATCGTCGGCCTGCTCGACATCGCCTCGGAGGCCGGCCTGCAGAAGCACGACGAAGATTTCGGCCAGACGCTGGGTTACTGGGGTGTTCCTTCCGGTCCCTACTTGATGTTGCCGATTTTCGGCCCATCTACGGTACGTGACACCACCGCGTTGCCGGCAGACCTGTGGGGAGATCCCTGGAACCACAAGAATCCCGCCAACTGGCGCAACATCGGTACCGGCGTGCGCGTCGTCGACACGCGCGCTGCGGTCCTCGATGCATCGAACCTGATGGAGGAAGCGGCGCTGGACCGTTACGAATTCATCCGTGACGGCTTCCTGCAGCGCCGCCAGAGCCAGGTGCGCGACGGCGAAAGCGAGCGCGCACAGGACGATGCCGGGGACGAGCCGACCTCGAACACCCAGGCCGTGCCGGAACCGGCGTCGCCCGAGAAGACGCAGCAGTAATGGTCAAAAAGATTCCGGCAAGGAGCCCCGCCTGACGCGGCGCCCGGCCGGAGATGCCAACGAACAGAAAAGAGAGCCCAATGAAACCAATCGCCCACCTCATCGCCACCGTTGCCTCCGTTGCCTTTGCCACCAGCGTGATCGCCGCTCCGGCGCCGGCCACCGCCGAAGCCCCTGACGTGCTGGTCAAGCGCATCAGCGCCGACGTCATCGAGACCGTCAAGGCCGACAAGGACATCCAGGCCGGCAACCGCGCCAAGATCATGGAGCTGGTCAATTCGAAGATCCTGCCGCACGTCGATGCCGAAAAAATGACCGCGCAGGCAGCCGGCCGCTTCTGGCGCCAGGCCACCCCGGAACAGCAAAAGCGCCTGTCGGAAGAATTCCGCACGCTGCTGGTGTACACCTACTCGGGCGCGCTGTCGCAGATCAAGAACGAAACCGTCGAGTTCAAGCCGATGCGTTCGAGCCCGGAAGACACCGACGTCGAAGTGCGTTCGCAGGTGAACGTCGCCCGCGGCGAGCCGATCACCCTGAACTACCGCCTGGCCAAGGGCAACCAGGGCTGGAAGATCTACGACATCAACGTGCTGGGCGCCTGGCTGGTCGAGACCTACAAGGGCACCTTCACCGCCGAGATCAACAAATCCGGCATCGATGGCCTGATCAACCGCCTGGCCGAGCGTAACCGCCAGCTGGCCAACAAGCCGCTGAAGGCGCCGAAGTAATCGATGGCAGAAGCAAATCCCATGCTCTCGCTCGACGCCCTGACTTTCCAGAACGCCAACGCGGCGCTGGAGCAGGGCATTGCGGCGATCCGGGCCGGCGAAACCGTGTTCGACCTGGGCGGCGTGCGCGCCGTCGATTCGTCCGGCGTCGCCCTGCTGCTCGCCTGGCAGCGCCAGGCGCGCGATGCAGGGCAGAAGCTTACATTCATCAATGTGCCGGCGAATATCGATTCGCTGATCAATCTGTATGGCCTGGACGGGGTGCTGGAACGGAGCTGAGCGCCCTGCGGCGTTTCGTAGGGTGGGCACGCCGTGCCCACGCGTAAACTTCGCCTACCCGCGGCGCGTCAAATGGGTCCGCCGTCGATAACGCTTGTTTTGGCCTGATGCGTTATCGATTTGCCCTCAGAACCTGATCGGTTGTTAAACTTTATCTTTGGCACAACCGTCGCCAATGACGCGCCGTCCCGGTGGGCACAGCGTGCCCACCCTACGGTCACCGCCGCCGTCTCATTCCCCCAAGCTCTTGCATTGACGATTTCCCCTATAATGGGTCGTTTCCCCGCCCGGCACGCACGCGCCCGCGTTGCGGCCCACTCCGAACAAGAATGACAGCGATCCAGATAGACAGCGTCGAGAAAAGCTACAAGGGCTTCAAGGCCCTCAAGGGCGTTTCCCTGAACATCGAACAAGGCGAGTTCTTCGGCCTGCTGGGCCCGAATGGCGCCGGCAAGACCACCCTGATTTCCACCATCGCCGGCCTGATCCGGCCGGACGTCGGCAGCGTCAGGATCCACGGCCATGACGTGGTGTCCGACTTCCGCGAGGCGCGCAAGAAACTCGGCGTGGTGCCGCAGGAACTGGTGTTCGACCCGTTCTTCACCGTGCGCGAGACCCTGCGCCTGCAGTCGGGCTACTTCGGCATCAAGAACAACGACAAGTGGATCGACGAGGTCATGGAGAACCTCGACCTCACGAACAAGGCCGACGTCAACATGCGCGCCCTGTCGGGCGGCATGAAGCGGCGCGTGCTGGTGGCCCAGGCGCTGGTGCACAAGCCGCCGGTCATCGTGCTCGACGAGCCGACCGCCGGCGTCGACGTCGAACTGCGCCAGACGCTGTGGAAGTTCATCTCGCGCCTGAACCGCGAAGGCCATACGGTCGTCCTCACCACCCACTACCTGGAAGAAGCCGAGGCCATGTGCCAGCGCGTGGCCATGCTGAAACTCGGCCAGGTGGTCGCGCTCGACACCATGCAGGGCCTGCTGCGCCGCGTGTCCGGCTCGCAGCTGATCGTGCACCTGAAGCAGGGAACATTGCCGGAGGGCCTGCGCCACCTCGTGTCGCACGACGAACACGATGGTCACGACGGCGGCAAGGGCAACCGCTACAGCCTGCGCATCAATGCGCCGGGCGAGGTCGAAGCTATCCTGGCGCGCCTGCGCGAAAGCGGCGCCGTGGTCGACGAGATGCAGTTGCAGCAAGCCGACCTGGAAGACATCTTCCTGCAAATCATGGGCGATGCCAAAGCCGGAAAGGGTGCACTGTGAATTTCGTTTCTGTCGGTTTCCGTACCCTGTTCTACAAGGAGATGCTGCGTTTCTGGAAAGTCGCCACGCAAACCATTGCCGCGCCGATCCTGACCGCCATGCTCTATTTGCTGATCTTCGGCCACGTGCTCGAGGGCCGGGTCGAGGTCTATCCGGGCGTAAGCTACACCGCCTTCCTGATTCCCGGCCTGGTGATGATGAGCGTGCTGCAGAACGCGTTTGCCAACTCGTCCTCATCGCTGATCCAGTCCAAGATTACCGGCAACCTGGTGTTCATCCTGCTGCCGCCGCTGTCGCACTGGGAAATCCTGCTGGCCTATGTGTCGGCCTCGGTGGTGCGCGGCCTGGTGGTCGGCGCCGGCGTGTTCGCGATTACCGCCTGGTTCGCCCACCTGAGCTTTGCCGCGCCGCTGTGGATCGTCGTGTTCGCGGTGCTGGGCGCGGCCATTCTCGGCACGCTGGGCGTGATCGCGGGTATCTGGGCCGATAAATTCGACCAGCTGGCCGCGTTCCAGAATTTCCTGATCATGCCGGCAACCTTCCTGGCGGGAGTGTTCTATTCGATCCACTCGCTGCCCGCATTCTGGCAGGCAGTCTCGCATTTCAACCCGTTCTTTTATATGATTGACGGGTTCCGCCACGGCTTCTTCGGCCAGTCCGACATCTCGCCGTGGACCAGCCTCGCCATCGTGTCCGCGTTCTTCGCGGTGCTGGCGGCGGTGGCGATCAACCTGCTCCGGCACGGCTACAAGCTGCGCCACTGAACCGCACCAAGCAACGCATCAAAGCTTACTTATCAAAGCTATTTAACTAGGAATTATCGTGGCGACCACCCCCGAACTGATCCACAGCTACATCAGCAACGGCCTCGAATGCACCCACCTGCAGGTGGAAGGCGACGGCCAGCACTTCACGGCCCTGATCGTCTCGCCGGCCTTTGCCGGCAAGCGCCCGATCCAGCGCCACCAGCTGGTGTACGCCGCGCTGGGCGACCGCATGCGCGAAGAGATCCACGCGCTGTCGATGAAGACCCTCACCCCTGAAGAGTACCAAGGATAAGCATGGACAAGCTCCAGATTGTCGGCGGCAAGCGCCTGCACGGCGAGATCCCGGTGTCGGGCGCCAAGAACGCGGCGCTGCCGATCCTGTGCGCGGGCCTGCTCACCGCCGGTGATGTCGAACTGACCAACGTGCCGCGCCTGCACGACGTGAAGACCATCCTCAAGCTGCTCGAGCAGACCGGCCTGAAGGTGAGCCAGGACGACGAGAACGTCACCCTGAACGGCGCCAGCATCACCAGCCTGGAAGCGCCGTACGAGCTGGTGAAGACCATGCGCGCCTCGATCCTGGTGCTGGGCCCGCTGCTGGCGCGCTTCGGCGAAGCCAAGGTCTCGCTGCCGGGCGGCTGCGCCATCGGTTCGCGCCCGGTCGACCAGCACATCAAGGGCCTGCGCCAGATGGGCGCCGAGATCACGATCGAAGGCGGCTACATCCATGCCAGGGCGAAAAAGCTCAAGGGCGCGCGCATCCTGACCGACATGATCACCGTGACCGGCACCGAGAACCTCCTGATGGCCGCGACCCTGGCCGAAGGCGAGACGATTCTCGAAAACGCCGCGCGCGAACCGGAAGTGACCGATCTGGCCAACCTGCTGGTGGCGATGGGCGCGAAGATCGAAGGCATCGGCACCGACCGCCTGGTGATCCAGGGCGTGGAAAGCCTGCATGGCGCGAAGCACGCCGTGATCTCGGACCGCATCGAAGCCGCCACCTTCCTGTGCGCGGTGGCTGCCACCGGCGGCGACATCGTGCTGACCAAGACCCGCACCGACATTTTTGATGTCGCGCTCGACAAGCTGCGCGAAGTCGGCCTGCAGATGGAAGTCGGCAGCGACACGATCCGCGCGCGCATGGATGGCCGTCCGCAACCGGTGTCCTTCCGCACCACGGAGTATCCGGGCTTCCCGACCGACATGCAGGCCCAGTTCATGGCGGTGAACACCATCGCCGCCGGCCCGAGCCGCGTGACCGAGACCATCTTCGAGAACCGCTTCATGCACGTGCAGGAGATGAATCGCCTCGGCGCCTTCATTTCGACCGAAGGCAACACCGCCTTCATCAAGGGCGTGGACCGCCTGATCGGCGCGCCGGTGATGGCGACCGACCTGCGCGCATCGGCTTCGCTGGTCATTGCCGGCATGGCGGCCGAAGGCACGACGATCGTCGACCGCATCTATCACCTCGACCGTGGCTACGACCGCATGGAAGTCAAGTTGTCCGCGGTCGGCGCCGACATCGTGCGCATCAAATAAGGCCTGTATGACCATCGCAACCCAATCGATGACGGAACCGGGCCTGATCCTGGCCCTGTCCAAGGGCCGCATTTTCGAGGACACGCTGCCGCTGCTGGAAAGCGCCGGCATCACCGTCACCGAAAACCCGGAAACCTCGCGCAAGCTGATCCTGGCCACCAACGACCCGCTGGTGCGCGTGCTGATCGTGCGCGCCACCGACGTGCCGACCTATGTGCAATACGGCGCGGCCGACTTCGGCGTGGCCGGCAAGGACGTGCTGCTCGAGCATGGCGGCGAAGGCCTGTACCAGCCGGTCGACCTGAACATCGCCTGCTGCCGCATGTCGGTGGCGGTGAACGCCGGCTTCGACTACGAAACCGCCGTGCGCCAGGGCGCGCGCCTGCGCGTGGCCACCAAGTTCGTGCACACCGCGCGCGAGCACTTCGCCAGCAAGGGCGTGCACGTCGACCTGATCAAGCTGTACGGCTCGATGGAGCTGGCGCCCCTGGTCGGGCTGTCGGATGCCATCGTCGACGTGGTCTCGACCGGCGGCACCCTGCGCGCCAACAACCTGGTCGAAGTCGAGAAGATCATGGACATCTCCTCGCGTCTCGTCGTCAACCAGGCCGCATTGAAACTCAAGCGCGAGCGCCTGCAACCCATCATCGAAGCGTTCGAGCGCGCCTCACGTGGCGCGTCCGGCATCAACACGAAGTAACAAGGTAAAACATCATGGCAGTTCAAATCCGCAAACTCGATTCCACCGACGCGAATTTCAGGCAGCAGCTGCATACGCTGCTCGCTTTCGAAGCCGCCACCGACGATGCGATCGAAACCGCGGTGGCGAAGATCCTCGCCGACGTCAAGTTGCGCGGCGATGCTGCCGTGCTGGAGTACACCAACCGTTTTGACCGCGTGAATGCGGCGAGCATCGCCGACTTCGACCTGACGCAGGAAGAACTGCAGGCCGCCCTGGCGGCGCTGCCGGAAGCGCAACGCGCCGCGCTGCAGGTGGCGGCCGAGCGCATCCGCGTCTTCCACGAGCGCCAGAAGGGCGAGCTGAACGGCTTTACCTACACCGAGCCTGACGGCACCGTGCTGGGCCAGCGCGTGACGCCGCTGGACCGTGTCGGCATCTACGTCCCGGGCGGCAAGGCCGCCTATCCTTCGTCGGTGCTGATGAACGCCATTCCTGCGCAGGTGGCGGGCGTGAAGGAAATCGTCATGGTGGTGCCGACCCCGGACGGCGTCAAGAACCAGATGGTGCTGGCCGCCGCGGCGATCGCAGGCGTGACGCGCGTGATCACCATCGGCGGCGCCCAGGCAGTGGGCGCGCTGGCCTACGGCACCGCGACGATTCCGGCAGTCGATAAAATCGTCGGCCCGGGCAACGCCTATGTCGCCGCCGCCAAGCGCCGCGTGTTCGGCACGGTCGGCATCGACATGATCGCCGGTCCCTCGGAGATCCTGGTGCTGTGCGACGGCACGACCGACCCGGATTGGGTGGCCATGGACCTGTTCTCGCAGGCCGAGCACGACGAATTGGCCCAGGCCATCCTGCTGTGCCCGGACGCGGACTACATCGCGCAGGTCGAGGCGAGCATCCACAAGCTGCTGCCGACCATGCCGCGTCATGAAACCATCACGACCTCGCTCACCGACCGCGGCGCCCTGGTAAAAGTGCGCGACATGGCGGAGGCCTGCGCGATCGCCAACGACATCGCCGCCGAGCACCTCGAGATCTCGGCCGAGAACCCGCAGCAGTGGGCCGAGCAGATCCGCCACGCCGGCGCCATGTTCCTGGGCCGCTTTTCGTCGGAGTCGCTGGGAGATTATTGCTGCGGCCCGAACCACGTGCTGCCGACCTCGCGCACGGCGCGCTTCTCGTCGCCGCTGGGCGTGTACGACTTCCAGAAGCGCTCCTCGGTGATCCAGGTGAGCGAAGCGGGCGCCCAGACGCTCGGCAAGGTTGCTGCCGAACTGGCCTATGGCGAAGGACTGCAGGCGCACGCGCGCAGCGCGGAACTGCGTTTGAAAAAACAGCAGTCATGACGGACTGGGTCAACCAGGTCTTCTGCGAGGATGCGCTCGAAGGTCTGGCGCGCATTCCGGATGGATCCGTTGACCTGATCCTGACCGACCCGCCTTATAACCTCGGCAAGGACTACGGCAACGCCTCGGACCAGCAGAGCGTCGAGGCTTACCTGGCCTGGACCGAGCAGTGGATCGACGCGGCGCTGCCCAAGCTGAAGGCCAATGGCAGCCTGTATATCTTCCTCACCTGGCGTTTTGCGCCCGAGATCTTTGTCATGCTGAAAAAACGCATGACGATGATGAACGAGATCATCTGGGACCGCCGCGTGCCCTCGATGGGCGGCAGCGTGCGCAGCTTCTCGTCGGTGCACGACACCATCGGCTTTTTCGTGAACCGCAAGGATTACTACTTCGATCTCGACGCGGTGCGCGTGCCCTACGACGAGGCGACCAAGAAGGCGCGCACGCGTTCGATCTTCGTCGGCGCCAAGTGGCTGGAAGTCGGCTACAACCCGAAAGACCTGTGGAGCGTGTCGCGCCTGCACCGCGAGCATCCGGAGCGCGCCGACCATCCCACGCAAAAACCGCTCGAGATCATCGAGCGCATGATCAAGGCGTCCTGCCCGCCGGGCGGCGTGGTGCTCGACCCCTTCATGGGCAGCGGCACCACGGCGATCGCGGCCAAGCGCCTGGGCCGGCAGTTTGCCGGATTTGAACTCAATCCGGCGTATTGCGAGATCATCGAGGCGCGTCTTGCCGCCCCCGACCCGCTACCCACCATCAAGAAACGCAAGAGCATCGCGCGCGCCGCCCGCGCCGCCACCGAGGAGTGAGCATGAACATCGATAACCTGATTGCCAACGTCATCCGCGCCGATATCCGCGCCAACAGCGCCTATGTCGTGCCCGACGCGAGCGGCTACATCAAGCTCGACGCGATGGAAAACCCGTACGCGCTGCCGGACGCGCTGCGCCAGGAACTGGCCACGCGCCTGGCCGACGCGGTGCTGAACCGCTATCCGGTCGCGTCCTACGCCACGCTCAAGGAGAAGGTCAGCGCCAGGCTCGGCATCCCGGCAGGCTATGGCGTCCTGCTCGGCAATGGCTCGGATGAGTTGATCCAGATCGTCACCACCACGGTGGCCAGCCAGGAGCGCCGCGCCGTCGTGCTGGCGCCGGTCCCGGCCTTCGTGATGTACTCGCGTTCGGCCCAGTTCGCGGGGGCGGACTTCGTCGGCGTGCCCCTGAAGGCCGACTTCACGCTCGACCTGCCGGCCATGCTGGCGGCAATCGAAGAGCACAAGCCGGCCGTGGTCTTCCTGGCCTACCCGAACAACCCGACCGGCAATTTGTTCGCGACGAGCGACATCGAAGCCATCCTGCGCGCCCTGGGCGACACCGGGATTGCCGTGCTGGACGAAGCCTATCAACCCTTCGCGCGCCAGACCTTCATGGACCGCCTCGGCGAATTCGAGAACCTGGTCGTGATGCGCACGGTATCGAAGCTGGGCCTGGCCGGCATCCGCCTCGGCTACATGACGGCCGCGCCCAAGCTGCTGGCCGAATTCGAGAAGGTGCGCCCGCCCTACAACGTCAACGTGCTGACCCAGGTGGCGGCCGAGTTCGTGCTCGACCACGTCGAGGTACTGGACGCCCAGGCCGCCTCGCTCAATGCCGAGCGCGAGCGCCTGGCCGCCGAACTGGCGGCCCTGCCGGGAGTCGAAGTATTTCCGTCGGCCGCGAATTTCATCTCGCTGCGGGTGCCGGACGCGGCCGGGGTCTGCGCAAAACTGCTATCCGGGAAGGTGCTGATCAAAAATTTGAGTAAAATGCACCCATCGCTGGCCAATTGCATTCGTGTGACGGTCAGCACGCCGGAAGAAAACTCCGCATTCCTGAACGGACTGAAGGCCGCGCTCGCATCGACGCAAGCCGCGACCTGACCCCACCGAGCACCTTTTCATGACCCGTACCGCAGAAATCACCCGCAACACCAACGAGACGCAGATCCGCGTCGCGATCAACCTCGACGGTACCGGCCGCCAGAAACTGAACACCGGCGTGCCCTTCCTCGACCACATGCTCGACCAGATCGCCCGTCACGGGATGATCGACCTGGAAGTCGAGGCCGTGGGTGACTTGCATATCGATGCTCACCATACGGTCGAGGACACCGGCATCACGCTCGGCATGGCGATCGCCAAGGCGGTCGGCGACAAGAAGGGCATGACCCGCTACGGCCACGCCTACGTGCCGCTGGACGAAGCGCTGTCGCGCGTGGTGATCGACTTTTCCGGCCGTCCGGGCCTGGAAATGCACATTCCCTGGACGCGCGCCATGATCGGCAGCTTCGATGTCGATCTCACCGGCGAATTCTTCCGCGGCTTCGTCAACCACGCGGCGGTGACGCTGCACATCGACAACCTGCGCGGCGTGAACGCCCACCACCAGTGCGAAACCGTGTTCAAGGCTTTCGGCCGCGCGCTGCGCATGGCGACCCAGCTCGACGAGCGCGCCGCCGGCATCATTCCCTCGACCAAAGGCAGCCTTTAACAGGGTCGACTGAGCCATGACGAACAAGATCGTAGTGGTCGACGGCCTGGGCAACCTGCGTTCGGTGGCGCAGGCCCTGCGCGCCGCGGCGCCCGAAGCCGACATCCTGGTGTCGAACAAGGCCGAGGATATCGATGCGGCGGACCGCATCGTGCTGCCGGGCCAGGGCGCGATGCGCGACTGCATGGACAGCCTGCGCGCCTCCGGCGCCGAGGAAGCCGTGCTGCGCGCATTCAGGACCCGCCCCGTGATGGGCGTGTGCGTGGGCGAGCAGATGCTGTTCGACGAGAGCGAAGAAAACGGCGGCACGCCGGGCCTGGGCCTGTTGCCGGGCAAGGTCGTGCGCTTCCAGCTGGATGGAAAAACGCAGGCCGACGGTTCGCGCTTCAAGGTCCCGCAGATGGGCTGGAACCGCGTGCGGCAGACGCGCGCGCACCCGCTGTGGGATGGCGTGGCCGACGGCAGCTATTTCTACTTCGTGCACAGCTATTACGTCGCGCCCGAGGTCGCCAGCGACACCATCGGCGAAACCGACTACGGCGGTTACTACACCTGCGCTGTCGCGCGCGAGAACATCGTCGCCACCCAGTTCCACCCCGAGAAAAGCGCGGCCGCCGGCCTGCGCCTGTATCGCAATTTCATCCACTGGAATCCTTGACCTTTCCGCTCACTTACCAACCACGACCATGCTGCTGATTCCCGCCATCGACCTGAAAGACGGTCACTGCGTTCGCCTGAAACAGGGCGATATGGACCTCGCCACCGTCTTTTCCGAAGACCCCGCCGAAATGGCCCTGCATTGGCTGAAGAAGGGCGCGCGCCGCCTGCACCTGGTCGACCTGAACGGCGCCTTCGCCGGCAAGCCGAAAAACGAGTCGGCGATCAAGTCGATCCTGCAAGTCGTCCAGGAGTATGCGGAACAGAACGACATCGAGGAGATCCCTGTCCAGCTGGGTGGCGGCATCCGCGACCTCGACACCATCGAGCGCTATCTCGATGACGGCATCAGCTACATCATCGTCGGCACCGCCGCCGTGAAAAACCCCGGCTTCCTGCACGACGCCTGTGGCGCCTTCCCCGGCTCCATCATCGTCGGCCTGGATGCCAAGGACGGCAAGGTGGCCACCGACGGCTGGAGCAAGATGTCCGGCCACGAAGTCATCGACCTGGCCCAGAAGTTCGAGGGCTACGGCGTCGAATCGATCATCTACACCGACATCGGCCGCGACGGCATGCTGGGCGGCGTGAACATCGAGGCGACCGTGCGCCTGGCGCAAGCCGTCAAGATCCCGATCATCGCCTCCGGCGGCCTGCACAACCTGGCCGACGTCGAAGCGCTGTGCGCGGTGCAGGACGAGGGCATCGAAGGCGTCATCTGCGGCCGCTCGATCTACGAAGGCACGCTCGATCTGGAAGCCGCGCAAGCCCGCGCGGACGAACTGACCGAAGGCGAACAGGCCTGAGGCACCAACTAGAATATTTATGCTGGCAAAACGCATCATTCCCTGCCTGGACGTGACCGGTGGCCGCGTCGTCAAGGGCGTCAACTTCACCGAGCTGCGCGACGCCGGCGATCCGGTCGAGATCGCGCGCCGTTATGACGGGCAGGGCGCCGACGAGATCACCTTCCTCGACATCACCGCATCGAGCGACGGGCGCGACCTGATCCTGCCGATCATCGAGGCGGTGGCCTCCACCGTATTCATTCCATTGACCGTCGGCGGTGGCGTGCGCAAGGTCGAAGACGTGCGGCGCCTGCTCAACGCCGGGGCCGACAAGGTCAGCATGAACACCTCGGCCGTGCAGAACCCGCAACTGGTGTACCAAGCTTCGCAGAAGCACGGCGCCCAGTGCATCGTGGTGGCGATCGACGCCAAGCAGGTCGCTCCCGGCAAGTGGGAGGTGTTCACCCACGGCGGCCGGAATGCCACCGGCATGGATGCCGTCGAATGGGCGAAGAAGCTGCAGGAACTGGGCGCCGGCGAATTGCTGCTGACCAGCATGGACCGCGACGGCACCAAGTCCGGTTTCGACCTGGGCCTGACGCGCGCAGTGTCGGACGCGGTCGGCATCCCGGTGATCGCCTCGGGCGGCGTCGGCGGCCTGCAGGACCTGGCCGACGGCGTGCTCGAAGGGCATGCCGACGCGGTGCTGGCGGCCTCGATCTTCCACTATGGCCAGCACACAGTCGGCGAAGCCAAGCGCTTCATGGCCGAGCGTGGCATTCCGGTGCGGATGGACTGAACATGCCGAACACGATCGCAACGAATCCGGCCTCGAACGCCAAGTGGCTGAAAAAGGTGCGCTGGGACGAGAACGGCCTGGTACCGGTGATTGCCCAGGAAGCGGCCAGCGGCGAGATCCTGATGTTCGCCTGGATGAACCGCGACGCCCTGGCGCGCACGGTGGAGCTGGGCGAAGCCGTCTACTGGAGCCGCTCGCGCAAGAAGCTCTGGCACAAGGGAGAAGAGTCGGGCCACACCCAGAAGGTGCTGGAAATCCGCCTCGACTGCGACGAAGACGTGGTGCTCCTGAAAATCGAGCAGGCCGGCGGCATCGCCTGCCATACCGGGCGCCATTCCTGCTTCTTCCAGAAGTTCGACGGCGAGGACTGGCAGGCGGTCGACCCCGTGCTGCGCGATCCGGAAACGATTTACACGAATACGAAGAAAACCCATGAGTGACACCCTGGCCCGCCTGGCGGCCGTGATCGAATCGCGCAAGCCGGAAAACGGCGGCGACCCCGCAAGCTCCTACGTGGCGAAGCTGTTCGCCAAGGGCGACGACGCCATCCTGAAGAAGATCGGCGAGGAAGCCACCGAGACCGTGATGGCTGCCAAGGATGCGCGCGCGGCAGGCGACAGCGCGAAGTTGCTGTACGAAGTGGCCGACCTGTGGTTCCATTCGATGGTGCTGCTGGCGAAATTCGACCTCACCCCGCAGCAGGTGATCGACGAGCTGGCGCGCCGCGAAGGCGTGTCCGGCCTGGAAGAAAAAGCCGCGCGCAAGGACGCGTAAAACCGCGTCGTTCAACCGTTCTTGCGCGGCGCGTCATGGCACCGTCATGGTTCTCGGTTACGATGGATGGGATTGCCCGGCGGTGCGCCGTTGCGGCAAGCACACTGGAGACAACATGGATAACTGCATTTTCTGCAAGATCGTGGCCAAGCAGATTCCGGCAAACGTCGTCTACGAGGACGAGGAACTGCTGGCGTTCAAGGACATCAACCCGGCTGCACCCGTACACCTGCTGGTGATCCCGAAGGAACACATCAGCACGCTGTCGGACGTGACGGAAAGCCATACCGCGCTACTGGGCAAGATGCTGGCCCTGGCGCCGAAGCTGGCGGCCGAACATGGCGTCGGTGTGACCGTCGATGCCGAAGGCAAGCGCAGCGGCGGTTACAAGACCCTGATCAACAGCGGTCCGAACGGCGGCCAGGAGGTGTATCACCTGCACCTGCACATGTACGGCGGCCCGCGCCCCTGGCGTGGTCTTGGCACCTGACAATATTCCCCAGCGACGGTTACGCAGGCACCGCTTGGCGTATACTGGCGCATAAAGTTGCATTGATTTTGGGCACGCGTGCCCATGAAGGAGAAAATGATGGGTTCGATGAGCATTTGGCACTGGGTAATCGTGCTGGTCGTGGTGGTGTTGCTGTTCGGCACCAAAAAACTGGGCAACGTCGGTTCCGACATCGGCAAGGCCGTCAAGGGCTTCAAGGATGGCGTGCGCGGTGAGGAAGAGAAGTCGGCAAGCAATCCGGCCAATCCTGCACAGCCGACCCAGCAGGTGGCGGACAAGTCGACGATCGACGTCGAAACCCGCGAAAAGCACCGTTCTTAATCCCGTCGTCGCGTCATGATCGACCTGGGACTGTCCAAGCTCGCCATCATCGGTGTGGTGGCGCTGATCGTGATCGGCCCCGAAAAGCTGCCGAAGGTGGCGCGCATGGCCGGCACCCTGTATGGCCGCGCCCAGCGCTACCTGCACGACGTCAAGTCCGAGGTCAGCCGCGAAATCCAGCTCGACGAGCTGCGCAACCTGCAGAAGGACGTGGCCGACAGCGCCGCCGAATTCCAGTCCGACATCGAGCATCATTTCTCGAGCGCGGCCCAGGAAGTGCAATCGGCCTGGCAGGGCGACATCCAGCCGAGTGCTCCCGCGCCCAGCGCGAGCGTCGACGACATCGAGCGCAAGGCGCGCGACTTCCGGCGCAAGAAGCTGGTGCGTTCCTCCGCCGTTCCCGCCTGGTACAAGCATCGCCACGGCGGCAAGACCCGGGTCTTGTCGGGCGCCGCGCGCGTGCGCAAGTTCCGGCCGGGCGTGAAATCCTCTAATACTTCATTCTTTTAGATGACCGAAGAAGCGCCAGTCGAAGAAACCTTCATCTCCCACCTCGTCGAACTGCGCGACCGCCTGGTCAAGGCCATCATCGGCGTGGCGGTGGTCTGTATCGCGCTGATGATCTGGCCGGGGCCGAAGGAGGTGTACGATTTCCTCGCCTTCCCGATGCTGCAGTCGCTGCCGACGGGCGCGAAGATGATCGCCACCGGCGTCGTCTCGCCCTTCCTGGTGCCGATGAAGGTCACGCTGATGGTGGCGCTGATCATCGCGCTGCCCTGGGTGTTCTACCAGATCTGGGCCTTCGTGGCGCCCGGCCTGTATGCGCACGAAAAGCGCCTGGTGCTGCCGCTGGTGATCTCGTCCTCGCTGCTGTTCATCGGCGGCGTCGCGTTCTGCTACTTCCTCGTGTTCGGCCGCGTATTCCACTTCATTGCGGAATTCGCGCCCTCGTCGATTGCCGTGATGCCGGACATCGAGAACTACCTCGACTTCGTGATGTCGATGTGCCTGGCCTTCGGCGCCACCTTCGAGGTGCCGGTGGTGGTCGTGATCCTGGTGCGCATGGGCATCGTCAGCATCGAGAAACTGAAGTCGGTACGGCCCTACATCATCGTCGGCGCCTTCGTCATCGCTGCCATCGTGACGCCGCCGGACGTGGTCAGCCAGCTGGCCCTGGCCATTCCGATGTGCCTGCTGTTCGAGCTGGGCCTGCTGGTGGCGCCGATGTTCGTGCGCATGACGCAGGCGCCGGAAGAGCCGGCGTAAGCGGTCGGAACGGATCGAAAAAAACCGGAGCCTGGCTCCGGTTTTTTTATGCCTGCAAAATGGGCGTGCCTTATTTCGCCGGCTTCGTTTTCAGCGTGCGGATGTAATCGAGCACCTCGTGCTCGCGGCCGGCGGCGACCAGCTGGGCCGGCGCCTGGCTGTCGAAGGCCGCCAGTGGCGCGTTCATCCAGGCATTGGCCGCGTCGTCATTGCCGACGATGGCTTTGATCTCGTGCATGACCGCGTAATAGGCTTGCGCCTTGCGCGACTGGGCTGCGAAGCGCTCGCGCAGCGCGGTCATTGCATCGGGGGAGAGTTGTTCGTCCTTGCTCATGGTCTGGTGATCGAAGATGAAAGGCAGCAGTGCCGATGCGTCATCATACCTTCCTGCCCAAGGCGGCGCTGAAACGCCGTCAGCCCGGTGGCGGGCTTGCAGGATCCGGCGGTGCCGGTGTCGTTCTCTTGTGCAGTCCGGCCTTCACATAGGCCAGCCATTCGTCGCGCTCGTTGATGTTTCCATCCACGACGTCGATGCGCTCGAAACTGCGCCAGGTCCAAGGCGAATCCAGGAACACGAGGTAGGTCGCGCCGACGGCGAAGCTCGGCCGGATCCGGCAGTCGGATCCGTTCATCACGCGCCCGCCGCCGCGCTTCCAGAACACCGGATCGGTGTGATTGCCGAACGTGCCGGTCTTGTCCTCGCCGGTGGCGGCAGGACGGCCCCGGATCGTGAAGGCGTCGCGGTCCTGCCCAGCCAGGCGTTGCAGCACGAAGAACTGGTACTCGACTTCCTTGCCATTGAGTGGCGTCGCACGCGTGACCCGGGCGACGGAAACGTCGCTGGCTAGCGTCACCTGTTCGTCCACGCTCATCAGTTGCATGGCGGGAGCGACCCGGCAAGCCCAGGCGTCCTGGACGACAAGTGCGCACAGTAGAAGCGCGAGGTTTCGTAATCGAACGGTTGTGGTGCCTGCCATGTCTTCCCCGTTTATCCGGCAACGTACGCCGGTGTTTGTCGAATCGGCACTGTGCCTGAAACTGCCTGTATTCTAGGCGCCGAAGTGGCGGCGAATACTCATCAATTTTAGTCTTGTCGAGAACGTGGGCGCCGAAGTGCCGCGTTCACGCATAAAAAAGCCGGGACCAAGGCCCCGGCAAGCGCTGCGTCTGACCTGTTGTATCAGTCTGCCGGTGGGCAGTTGCCGATGATGTAGTAGCCGGGCGAGGTCTGCGCCAGGGTGCTCGTATAGAAAGTGTTGTTCAGCCCCATGTTCTGGTTCGAGCCGTTGGCCAGCGCATACCCTCCGCTGTCGTGGGCGCGTCCCGCCTGGACATGGCTGTAGTTGCTGGCCGAGCTCGTCGTGCAAACGAAGCCGGAGCCCGTGCTGCCGGTGACCGTCGCCGAGCGTGCGCTTTCCACGCCGCCGTTGCCGACGGCCGAAACCTGGTAGCTGTAGCTGGTGGCAGCAGCAAGGCCGGTGTCGGTGTAGCCGGTCGCCGTGAGCGCCGTGCCGTTGACCTTGCTGCCGTTGCGGTAGACGTTGTAGCCGGTGGCGCCGTTCGCGGCGTTCCAGCCCAGCGTGATGCTGCTGGCCGTGCTGCCGGAGACCGCCAGGCCCGCCGGCGGCTGCAGCGCCGGCGCCGTTCCCACCAGGAATTGCGGGATGGCGCAGGCGTTCGAGGTCAGGCCGGTGCTGCTGTCGGTGGCGGTGACGCTGCCAGTGTAGTAGCCGTCGGCGCGGCCGCTGTAGGCCTTGCTGAAGCTGGCGCCGCTGCCGGCCGCGGCGTCACTTACCGGCGTCGGGCCGTTCAGCGTCACCTGGTAGCTGGCTATCGTGCCGCCGCTGGCCGCGCCGTTCACGGTGACGGTCGAGCCCGAGACGGTCGCGCTGCAGGAGTTCATGGTCGGCGCCGCCGCGCGCGCCACGCGCAGGTTGTTCTTGAACCAGAAGTCCATCACGAAGGACGGGTAGTTGACCTTGGTCGCGTCCACGTAATTGCTGTTCTGCCCGCCGGTGCCGGCCGGCCAGGCGTGCCCCATGCCGGTGACCGTGATCTCGGAGGTGCGCAGCTTGCCGTTGGCGTCCGTGTACGGGATGTTGCTGCCGCCGGTCGGCACGCTCACTGCCGCGCCCTTGGTGAAGCTGCCGCCGTAGGCGATGCGCATCGCCGCCGCGTCGAGCGGACCATAGCCCTGCGCCACCGTGTAGTCGTTGGTGCCCCAGATGACGCCGGCGATCTGGGTCGCGAATTGCGCCGCTTGGGTCCCGGCCAGGTTCTTGCAGTTGTTGCCGGCCGTGGTCGCGGTGAAGCCGGATGGGACCATGCCGATCTGCGTGGTCGACACGCCCAGCGCCGGGCCGGCATTGATGCCGATGCCGGCGAAGATGTCGGGCGCCAGGCAGCCCATCACCATGGTCTGGGCGCCGCCCGAGGACAGGCCGGTGACGTAGACCTGCTTCGGGTCGATCGCGTACTGCGGGTTGCTGAGGAAGCGGTTGATCAGGTCGAGCAGGATGCCGGAGTGGCCGGTGCTGCGGCTGTGCGTGGTCCTGGCCCAGTCCCAGCAGTGCACACCATAGACGTTGCCGGTGGCGTTGGGCGCCAGGATCACGGCGCCGTACTGGTCGGCCACTGTTTTCCAGTTGTAGCCCTTGTCGCTGCTGCTGTCGATGACGTCGCCGGCGGCAGTTTGCGAGCAGCCGTGCAGCACCAGCACCAGGGCGCGCTTGCCGGCAAGCGCAGGGGCGGTGGCGGGCCAGTAATAGTAGCCGGTGAGGGCGCCGCCGTTGACGGTGTCGCTGGCCCAGGTCTGGTTGGCGCTCCAGGTGCCGGGGCCGGCCTGGACCTGCGTCTGCGCCTGGCTTGCGGCGCAGGTGACGAGCGCTGCGGCCAGGGCGGCGTAGCGCGCTGCCCTGTGGAAGGAAAATGCCATTGAAGCCTCCGTTGCGTGATGCACTGCGATGGGCCCGGGCGCGCGAGGACGTGACGACGCCTCTCGGCGGCCGGGATCGATGACACGAGGGAAAGCAGGCCGCCGGCGGCGGGTGCTAGGAGGACGGCAATGAAAGGAATTGCATGGCGTGTCTCCGGCTGTTGTTGTAGTCGCGACGGGAAGTCGCCAACTTATTGTAGCCAGCGAGAAATTGCACACAAGTGGAGCGCAAGCACGCCGTTTGTGCGGCTTTGCACAGCTTTGGCGGCGAGTCGACGCGGAGAGAACGGGAAAAGAGATGGGCGTGCCAAGCAGCGGCACGCCCTGAAGAGAATCAGTTGGTCTTCAGCTGACCGCCATTGCCCAGGCCGCCGTCGACCGACTGCGCCTTGTAGCTGCGCACCGCCTTGACCAGCTGGTTGTACGAGTCCATGAAGGAAGCGGCCAGCACCTTGCCCTGCGGCGTGTTGCTGAAGCCCCTGGCGCCGGCCAGGCCGTGGTGGAAGAAGCCGGCCATCATACCGATGTCCCAATTCTGCGCGCTGCCCTCGGCGGCGGCCAGTTGCAGGCCCGAGCGGTTGTCGGTCAGGAGCAGCATGGTCGACGCCTCGTTCGATTTCACCGAGCTGCCGATCAGCGAGGCGACGACGCCGGCGCGTCCGCCGATGAGCCCGCCGATGCCGCTGGTGCCCTTGGCGCTGAAGGTCACCGAAGGCGTGATCGTGTAGTCGGCCGCCACCATCTGTCCCTTGCCGAGATTGCTGGTCCTGCGCAGCTCGCCCGACTCCATCAGGGCGCGTTCGGTCTGCATGCTGCGCAGGGCCTGGCCGCGTTCGACGATGGCGAAGCAGTTCGACTGCTGGACGATCATGCGCAGCAGCGGCACCGTGCTCTGCATCTTGTATTCGGCGGTGAATTGCTGGATCCAGGGTTGGTTCGCTTCCTCGACGATCGACAGCGTGCCGAGCGTCCTGTCGCATTTTTCGAGCTGTTCGTTGGCATTGATGGCGATGGCGCCGCCGGCCGATCCGGTGGCCACGGTCTTGGCGCCGGAGGCGCCGATGCTGGGCGTGGTGGCGCAGCCGGCCAGCGCCAGCGGCAGGAGCAGGGGCAGGAGGTAAGTGGTCTTCATGCAGGGTCCCGGTTGAGTTTGAGGATGACAAAACGGCAGCATCAAATCGTAAGGGGCGTCCTTGCGGGGGATTTGTGGACGGTCAAGCGGGGTAGTCGGGCAGGCTGGCTTGCGGCAAACAGGCAAAGCGCGGACCGCCCAAGGCAAAAAAAAACCGGGACACTGGTCCCGGTTCTCGTGGTTCGCTGCAAAGGCGATCAGTCGCGCATCAGCTCCGCGATCATCTTCACCGGCGCATTGCCGTAGCTGAGGAACTGGTCGTGGAAGGCCTTCTGGTTGAAGCGTTCGCCCAGGGCCTGCCTGCGCTGCTCGCGCAGCTCCATGATCTCGGCGTAGCCGCTGAAGTAGCTGGTCAGCTGCACCGACGACAGCTGCACGCGGCGCCACTTCTCCGTTGCTTCCTGGCGCGTCTGGAAGGCCTGGCGCACCAGCAGGTCCATCGCTTCGTCCTGCTTCATGCCCAGCACGTGGACCGAGTAGTCGAGGATGGTGTTGGTCACGCTGCGCAGGTTCCACTTCGAGTACATCAGCCACATCTCGGGCGCGTTGCCGCCATAGCCGGATTCGAGCATCATGCGTTCGCCGTACACGGCCCAGCCCTCGACCATCGCGCCGTTCCCGAACAGGGACTTGACCAGGGACGGCGAGCGGTTCGCGTGGATCAGCTGGGCGTAGTGGCCGGGGATGGCTTCGTGGATGTTCAGGATCTGCAGGATCCACTCGTTGTACTCGCGCAGGCTGCTCTCGGCCTGCTCGTTCGATAAGCCATCCAGCGGCGTCACGTTGTAGTAGGTGCGGTCCTTCGGACGGTAAGGGCCCGGCGCGTCGATGCTGGCGCCGGCCACGCCGCGCTGGTACATCGGCGTCTCGCGCACTTCCAGTGGCTTGTTCGGGTCGAGCGTGAGCAGGTCGTGCTTGATGACCCAGTCCTGCAGCTCCGGAATCTGGCGCCGGATCTCGGGCAGGAAGTTCTCGCGCGCGACATGGCGGCTCGACAGCTTATCGATCAGCATGCCGATCTTGCGGAAGCGGTCGTTCGGCTTGGCGACGCCAGTCATGTAGCGCGGCCACAGCTCGTCCGAGATCGCGTCCATGCGCGCCAGCAGTTCCTCGCGCGCGCTGAGTGCCTTGCGGTAGGTCTGCTCGGCACTGCTGGCCGACTGGATCTCGAGCGCGAACTTCTGTTCGTACAGCGCCTTGCCGATCCTGAAGGAACGCGCCTGGCCGCTCTGCGCCAGCGTCTTTTCCAGGTTCGTCAGGTAGTCGACATAGCCCAGCACCGCGCTGCCGGCGTTCGCGATGCGCTGCGCGAAGATCGCCTTTTCCTGGACATTGAGGATCGAGTCCTGGGCCGCCTGGCCGAGGTCGGCCAGCACGGCCAGCGTGCCCGGCGCCTGTGCGATCGCCAGCTGGGTGTGTTCGCGCGTCGGGTTCCTGATCGTCGCCTGCGCCGCCTGGTAGTAGGCCGGCACCTCGGCCAGGCGCTTGAGGATGGTGCGCAGGCGCTGGGCCTTGGCCGCGTACTCGGTATTCAGGATCAGGTCGAGCGGCTGGGCCACGTTGTACAGCGAAGGATTCCACTCGAATTCGCGGAAGGTGGTCAAACGCCAGATGTCGGTTTCGAGCTTGTTGATCAGGAGCGCGACGTCGGTGCGCTGGCGCGGCGACATCTGGCGCGCGTCGAGCTTGCGGAACTTCTCGAGCCACTCGTTGGCGAAGGCCAGCTTTTTGGCGCGGGTGGCGTCGTCGGGGATCGTCAGGTTGGCGGCGGCGTCGAACTTGCCGACCGCGATGCCGCCTTCCGGATCGATGCGCCACAGCGCGGTCAGGTACTGCATGCTGTAGGAGTCGGCGCGGCGGTCGAGGCGCTTTTCGGATGCGGCCTGGCGCGGTGCGGCAGCGGCGACCGCGGCGCCGGTGGCGGCCGCAGCGGCGACGGCCTTGCCCTTGCGTTTCGATTTGCCCTTGGCGGCAGGCGCCTTGGCCTTCGACGAGGCCTTCGATTTGACTATCTTTGCCGCCTTCGCTTTGGCGGTCTTGGTCGGCTTGGCGCTGGCGGGCGCCAGCACGAGGCTGGCGACAATGGCTGCCAGCGCGAGTTTCGTTTTCATCATCGTCATCTGCCCTGTGGAGTGTAGATCGGGGCGCCGGCCGCGGCGAATGCCGGCCAGCGCGCCAGAGTAGCACCATTCAGCCCGCTTGCGGGCTGCTGAAACATTACGTCACGTTTCGCGCAAGTGAGCGCCTAACAGAACCTCCATGGCTGCGTTGCATCGTCTCGCCGTACTCACGTACTGTCTTCGACGCTGCGTCGGGTGGCCGCATCCCTTGCCCTGAAGGTTCTGTTAGGCGCTCAAGAGAGCGCTTGCGCTCTTATCTATCTGCCATCGGGTCCGCTTGCAAAAGCGTCAATGATCACACGGATGGCACGCGAACGGCAAATCGGGATTCAGCGCGCCAGTCCCTGCTGCAGCATCGCCAGCATGTCGCCGGGGGACATGCGCGCGGCCATGTCGCCGCCTTCGAGCAGGCTTTCGGCCAGGTCGCGCTTGTGGTGGTGCAGTTCGACGATGCCTTCCTCGATGGTGTGGCGCGCCACCAGCCGGTAGATCGTCACCGGCCGCTGCTGGCCCATGCGGTGAGCGCGGTCCGAGGCCTGGTCTTCGACCGCCGGGTTCCACCACGGGTCCATGTGGATCACGTAGTCGGCCGCGGTCAGGTTGATGCCGACGCCGCCCGCCTTCAGGCTGATGAGGAACAGATCGCCCTCGCCGGCCTGGAAGGCGTCGACCCGTTTCTTCCGCTCCTGCATCGGCGTCGACCCGTCCAGGTACTGGTACATGATGCCGCGCGCATCGAGGTGCTTGCGGATCAGGCTCAAGTGGTCGACGAACTGGCTGAACACCAGCACCTTGTGGCGGTTCTCCAGCAGGTCGTCGATCAGGTGCGCGAAGGTCGACAGCTTGCTGCTGGCGATGCCGATGCCCGGCGCCACCAGCTCCGGATTGCAGACCGCGCGGCGCAGGCGCATCATCTCGGCCAGGATCGCGATCGACTTCTGGCTCTCGGGCGCTTCCAGCGCGGCCAGTTTATCCAGCGCCTCGCGCCGCAGCGACTCATACAGCGCCGTCTCTTCCTGGGTCAGTTCGACCGGGATCACGATCTCGGTGCGCGGCGGCAGCTCGGTCAGCACCTGGCTCTTGGTGCGGCGCAGGATGAAGGGTTGCGTCAGGCGCCGCAGGCGCGCCCGCGCACCCGCTTCGGCACGTTTGTCCTGGGCCTTTTCGATCGGGCCGGCAAAGCGCAATTGAAACTGGTCGGCGGTGCCAAGCAAACCCGGATTGATGAAGCGGAACAGGTTCCACAATTCGCCCAGGTGGTTCTCCAGCGGCGTGCCGGTGGCGATCATGCGGAAGTCGCCGCGCAGCGCCATCACCGCCTGCGAGCGGCGCGTGGCCGCGTTCTTGAAGGCCTGGGCCTCGTCGAGCACGATGGTATGCCAGGTCTTCTTCGCGAACAGCGGCGCTTCCAGTTGCAGCAGGCCGTAGCTGGCCACGATCACATCAAAGGCGCCGGCATTCTCGACCATCTCGGCGCGCTCGCCGGGGCCGAACAATGTGACGTTCAGGGTCGGCGCGAAGCGCGCGGCCTCGGCGATCCAGTTGGTGCAGACCGAGGTCGGCGCCACCACCAGGGTCGGACCGTTCGGCGCGCGCAGCAGGATCAGGGCCAGCGCCTGCAGGGTCTTGCCGAGACCCATGTCGTCGGCCAGGCAGGCGCCCACGCCCCAGTGCGCCAGGCGCGCCAGCCACTCGAAACCTTCGCGCTGGTAGTCGCGCAGCTCGGCCTGCAGGGTGCTCGGCAGCTGCGGCAGGTATTCGGCATTCGCCGCCATCTTCTGCAGGTGCGCACGCCAGGCTTTATCGCTTTCCACGCCGCCGGCGTCCAGCGCCAGTTCCTCCAGCGCGAAGCTGGCCAGCGGATGCACGCGCAGCGCCTCCGCGTCGGCATCGGTATAGGCGGCCAGGTCCATCAATCGCCGGTGCAGTTCGTTGGTCAGCGCCAGGAACTGGTTGTCGCCCAGCGCCACGAAGCGGCCTTCGCTGCCGCGCAGTTTTTCCAGCAGCGAGACCAGGTCGAGCACGCGGTTCTCGTCGACCACGACTTCGCCGTTGGCGGCGAACCAATCCTTGTCGCGCTTGATGGTCAAGCGCACGGACTTGGACGAGACCTTCTTGCTGACCCTGAAAGGCTCGCCCTCGGGCCAGGCAATCACGACCTTCGTGGCATCGAGCCCCTGCAGCTCGCTCACCAGCTCCAGGCAGGCCAGCGGCTGGCCGAGCAGCCATTCGTCGTGCTCTTCCTCGGCGCTTTCCAGTGCGCGGCAGTCCGCCAGCAGCTGGCGCAGGCTGTCGCGTTCGGCGTTCAGGTCGCGCTTCGCTTCGGTGCGCACGCCGTTGACGTCGGCGATGACGCGCTCGGCGCCGCTGCCCGGTGCGTAATAGGCGCCGGTGTCCGGGAGCGGACGCACCAGGATGCGGATGCGCAGGCCCTGTCCGTAGGGCAGCAGATGTACGTGCAGGCGCGGGTCGGCGTCGATGCGCTCCAGGTCGACGGCGCTGCCGCCGATGTCCGACTGCACCGTAACGATCGAGGAGATCGCACTGATCGCCTGCAGCACCCGCACCTCGGCCTCCAGCGGCACCACCAGGCCGTCGCCGACGATGGCGCCGATGCGGTGGTGCTCCTCGCGGATGCGCACCACGCGCAGCCGGGTCGGCGATTCGCGCGTGACGACCACGTCGCCGTCGCCAAGCCGCACGGGCGGGCGCAGCGAGATCCTCACCTGCTCGCGGTCGGCTTTCACCAGCAGTTCCGGTTCGCCCGGCAGCAGTTCGACCCGCGTGCCCGGCGAATCGAACCAGAACAGCAGCGGATGGCCGATCAGCGCGGCCACTGCCTTGTCGAGGTCGAAGTCGTAGCGCAGGCCGCTGCCGTAATGCTGGCGCTGGGCGCCGATGCTGGCCACCACCTGCAGGTCCTGGGCCGTCAGGAAGTCGAGCTTGGCCGCCTCGTCGAGCAGGCGCTTCAGGCCGACGGGGCGGCCGCGGCTCCAGCCGCCCTGCGCATCGCGCTTCTGTTCGCGCGGCTCGATTTCTTGAACGCCGCCCAGGTGCGGGTCGTAGCGCAGCAGCCAGACCAGGCGCGATTCCTTCACCACCTCGACGTTCACGGCTGGCTGCAGGTTGATCAGGGCGTTCAGCTGGCGTTCCCAGGGCTGCTCGCGCTCGAACCAGAGCGTCATGTCGCTCAGGCGGTGCTGCTGGCGCAGGGCGATTGCGCGCTGCTCATGGCCAACGGCTCCCAGCTGACCCAGCAGGCCGGCCAATTGCGCGCTGATGAAGTCGAAGCCGGCCGCTTCCGACAGCGCCAGGCATTCTTCCAGCTGCGCACGCCGGCTCGCCAACTGCGGCATGCCCAGCCACCAGTGCAGCAGCGCGCGGAACATCACCGGCTGCAGCGCGCTTTCCCAGCTGCGCGAAGGCAGCACCTCGGCGTCGACCGTGCCGCCGCGGATCTGGCGCAGCATGCTCAGTTGCTGGTAGACGGCGGTGTCGTGGCTCTGCACGGCGCGCGTGGCGCTGTCGAGGTAGCTTTCGACGGCTTTTTGATGTTTTGCGTCGCCACGGCGCAGCAGGGCAGCCACGTACAGGTGTCCACCGATGCCGGTAAAGATCGCCTTGCGCTTGCCGGTCTCGCGGCGCAGCAGTTTCAGGGCCGCCTCGAAGCCGGTCAGCGCCTCGTCGAGCTGGTCGCGCAGCAGCAGGATCACGCTGCGGTAGAACAGGGCGGCCGAGTCGTCCAGCTCCGCGAGCAGGGCGCCGGCATCAATCAGGCGCCCGCACAGGATCAGGTGTTCGGCCAGGGCCACGCGCAGGGCCATCGAGGCGCCGCCATGGGCGACGTGGCGCTCGACGTAGGCGCGGATGTCGGATGCGGCGGCCGGTTCGCGCTGGACATTGGCGATCAACACCGCCAGCACGTCGTCGCGCAGTTTCGGGTGGATGCAGTCGACCAGTTCCGGCTCGAAGGGGCGCGCGCAGATGTCGACCAGCGGATGCGAATATGCCGCTTCATGGCAGGCGAGGCAAGCCGTCAGCAGCGGTGTGACATGGGCCGCGTCCTTGCCTTCAACCAGCGCCAAACGCAGCAGGGCAACGCCCTGGCGGTAGCTGCGCAGCACCGGACGGCCCTGCCAGTCGATCCGCAAGGGCATCTCGTGCAGATAGGCGCCTGCCAGCGTATCCAGTTCGTCGGCATCGAGCATGACGTGCAACATTGGCCAAGCCAGCTCGGGCTCGATCACGAAGCCGCGGCCCGTTACTTCCCTGATCAGGCCATTGTCGCGCAGGGTGCTCAGGTCTTCGTTCGAAGCCTTTTCGGTGAATTCGGCGTCGTAGATGAGTTTCAGGCATTCGTAGACGCGTTTGCGGCCGACCGGCTCGCCAGCTATCGCGAGCAGGCCGAGGGCGCGCTTGAATTCGTCGGAAAGGCCGTCAATGCGTTTGCGTGGGCTTGTCAATGTCATGCAGATAAATTCTCGATTTCCACCGGGGGCAGCTCGCCCGGCACCGCAATGCCGAACACGCGCAGGTAGAACACCAGCTCGGCCTCGAGCGTGCGCACCACGCTGTCGGCCTTGCGGAAGCCGTGGCCCTCGCCCTCGAGTGTGATGTAGGCGACCGGCACGCCCCGCGCGCGTAACGCCTCGACCATCGATTCGGATTGCTGCGGCGGCACCACCTTGTCGTCCAGGCCCTGGAAGAAGATCATCGGGCGCGTGAGCGAGGCGGTGTGGTGGATCGGCGAGCGCTGGCGGTAGACGGCATCCGCCTGTGCTTTCGGGGCGATCAGGTACTCATTGTAGTGCGATTCGAACTTGTGCGAGTCGGCGTCCAGCCCGGCCAGGTCGGACACGCCGTAGTAGCTGGCGCCGGCCTTGAACACGTCGTGGAAGGCGAGGGCGGAGAGGGTGGTGAGGCCGCCGGCGCTGCTGCCGCGGATCAGCAGGCGCTCCGGGTCGGCCAGGCCTTGTTCGGCCAGGTGGCGCGCGCCGGCCACGCAGTCCTCGACGTCGATGACGCCCCACTGGCCGCGCAGCAGGTCGCGGTAGTGGCGCCCGAAGCCGGTGCTGCCGCCATAGTTCACGTCGAGCACGGCAAAGCCGCGGCTGGTCCAGAACTGGGTGGCCAATTTGAGGGTGCTGGTCGCCATGCCGGTCGGGCCGCCGTGGCCGATCACGATCAGGGGAGGAAGTTCGCCATCGTTCGGCACGAAATCCCTGTTCGTCGGGGCATAGTGGAAGGCGTAGGCGGTGCGTCCGTTCGCACTTGGATAGCGGATGCTGCGCGGGACGGACAGATAACCCTCGTCCGGCAACTGTTCGATCGAGCGCGCCAGTACCTCGCGTGCGCCGGTCCCGGCGTCGATCAGGGCCAGCTCCAGCGCGATCGTGGGCGAGCCGGCCAGCACGGCGACGTGCTGCGGCGTGACGCGCAGCTCGCGGATTTCCTGGTAGGGCGTGTCGATCGGGGTGAGGGTGCAGCCGTGCGTGGACAGGCGCGCCAGGCGGCTGACGCCCTCCTCGATATAGGTGCAGACGATCTCGTCGGCCGAGCGGAAGCCGTACATCGAGCCGCCGAAGACCCAGTGCGGGCCGCCGAACTCGGCTTCGCGCGGGCACAGCGCGTGCACCACGCCGTGCTCGAAGCGGTACAGGTTCCACCAGCCGCTGCGGTCCGATACGAAGTGCAGCAGGCCATCGGGCGACCACTCGGGCTGGCAAATGGATTCATCCATGCCGCCGGCGATCAGGCGCCCGTCGACCAGGCTACCATCCGGGGCGACATCGGCCACCCACAGCTCGGTGCCCTGCCAGGGCATGCGCGGATGGTCCCAGCACAGCCAGGCGAGGTGGCGTCCATCCGGCGAGAGGCGCGGCGCGGCATAGAAGTCGTTGCCGTCGACGAGGATGGTCTCGGTTCCGTCGAAGCCGACCGCGCAGATCGTGTTGACCGGGTAGGCCTCGCCCGCCAGGTGGTCTTCGCGCACCGCGATCAGGCGGTTCCTTGCACGGTCGGGCACGAAGTCGGCGTAGCGCACGGCTTCTTCGCGCGTCATCATGACCGGTTCCCGGCCTTCCTCGGCCCGGTACAGGCGGTTGTCGGTGTGATGCGAGAACCAGACCGTGCCCCCGTCCACCGCATAGGCGCCGCCGCCGTACTCGTGCACGCGGCTGCGCACGTTGAAGGGCGCCGGGGTGAGCTCGGCCTGGCTGCTTGCGCGCTGGCGCAGCAGGGTGGTGCGGCCGGCTTCGCTGGCGCGGCCGGCCAGCCACAGCACGTCATCGCCGTCGAGCGCGAGCTGCGACAGCGGCGTGGCGCCGGCCGCAACCACGGCGGCGCTGATCGGGGAAGTCCAGGTGCCGCAGGGCGCGGCCTGTGGGCGGTGCGGGTCGGTCATGGCGATGGCGTCGAAAAAAGGATGGAACCGCATTATAAGAGCCTATCCCGGCCGGCACGCGTCGCGGCCGGTGCTCTCAGCGGGCTCCGGGGATGCGATAATAACCCTCTTACGACGACAAATATTGCCAGCCATGCCACAATTTGCCCCGCTCAAGAACGACACCTTCCTGCGCGCCCTGCTGCGCCAACCGACCGAGTACACGCCCGTGTGGCTGATGCGGCAGGCGGGGCGCTACCTGCCGGAATACCGCGCCACGCGCGCGCGCGCCGGCTCGTTCCTGGGGCTGGCGAAAAACCCGGACTACGCCACCGAAGTCACGCTGCAGCCGATCGACCGCTATCCGCTGGACGCCTCGATCCTGTTCTCGGACATCCTGACCGTGCCCGACGCCATGGGCCTGGGCCTGTACTTTGCCGACGGCGAAGGCCCGAAGTTCGAGCGTCCGCTGCAGACCGAAGCCGACGTGCTGGCCCTGCGCGTGCCGGACATGGAGTCGCTCGACTACGTGTTCAAGGCCGTGACCCAGATCCGCACCGCCCTGAACGGCCGCGTGCCGCTGATCGGCTTTTCGGGCAGCCCGTGGACGCTGGCCTGCTACATGGTCGAAGGCCAGGGCTCGCGTGAATTCCACACGATCAAGAAGATGCTGTACGCGCGTCCGGACCTGATGCACCGCATCCTGGAGATCAACGCCACGGCGGTGGCCCAGTACCTGAACGCCCAGATCGACGCCGGCGCCCAGGCCGTCATGATCTTCGATTCCTGGGGCGGCGCCCTGGCCGACGGCGCCTACCAGGAGTTCTCGCTGAAGTACATGGAGAAGGTGGTGGGCCAGCTGCAGCGCGAAAAGGACGGCGTGCGCATTCCCGCGATCGTGTTCACCAAGGGCGGCGGCATCTGGCTCGACGAGATGGCGAATATCGGCGCCGACGCGCTGGGCCTGGACTGGACCGTCAACCTGGGCCGCGCACGCGCCCTGGTCGGCGAGCGCGTGGCCCTGCAGGGCAACCTCGATCCGGCGATCCTGTTCGCTTCGCCGGAGCAGATCCGCGCCGAAGTCGAGCGTTCGCTCACCGCCTATGGCGTACCATCGGCCGGCTCCGGCCATGTGTTCAACCTCGGCCACGGCATCTCGCAGTTCACGCCGCCGGAATCCGTGAGCGCCATGGTGGAAGCTGTCCACAGCTTCAGCCGCCGCCAGCGCGCCGCCTGAAGGCGCGTGCCGGGCGGTGCGGCGTCCCGCGCTGCGCCGCACCGTATTTTGCCCTGCAGCCAGCTCAACAGGCAGGGACAAGGGGCAGGTGGCGGCGCAGCAAAATCGCACTTGTTCACAAGTTTCAAAAGAACAAGCTGTCCGCCTGTGGACAATTGGATGGGTGGACAAAGACAGCAAGCCATTGAATACAAAAGATTTTTTCTCGTTTACTTCTTGTGCTTGCTGTTCCGAAAGCTAGTTTTCCCAAGAAAATCAGCCTTTTTCTCTCCCTTGTTCACAAAGTTATCAACAGCACGAATAGCTCAGCAATAAAAATTCTCGTGTTTACCGATACTTAGCAAAAGCTTCGCAGATAATTGTTTAAATCTTCATTACCTTGGTGCAGCCAAAACAAGCGGCACACGGGTTATACACAATCATTGCAGAGCGGGAAGCAAGTTGCTGTGGACTACTTTGATATATGTAAGTAGTTGATTTTTAGCGTTTTATTTTTCTTGTATTTCCGCGCGTCTATGCATGGTTTGACTTAACGTAAACTTCTCCACCGGTCAAGCAGTTCATTCTCCACAAAGTTTTCCACAGCTTTTCAAACCAAGGTCGACGTGCCCTACTGCATCCTACAAATCGCCCTCGATACCCCGCTCAACAGCGTGTTCGACTACGGCTGGCCCTACGAGGACGGTGCGCCCCAGGTCGGCCAGCTGGCGCTGGTGAGCTTCGGGCGGCGCGAGGTGATGGGGATCATCGTGGCGATCAAGGACGAGACCGACGTCCCGCCGGACAAGCTGAAGAACGCGCTGGCGGTGCGCAGCCAGCTCGCTCCGCTGTCGCCCGAATGGCTGGCGCTGGCCGGTTTCGCGGCCGACTATTACCAGCGTCCGCTGGGCGAGGTGGCCTTGCCCGGCCTGCCGAAGAATCTGCGGGTGCCGAAGACGGTCGCGCTCGACCGCGCATTGAAGAAGCTGGCCAAGGTCGAGGCGGCGAACGACGCGACGCCTTCCGGCATGCCGCCCCTGAACCCGGCCCAGCGCGAGGCGGCCGATGCCATCGGCGGCGCGCGCGGCTTCGCGCCGCTCCTGCTGTACGGCGTCACCGGCAGCGGCAAGACCGAGGTGTATCTGCAGGCCTGCGCCCAGGTGCTGGCGCGCGACCCGCAGGCGCAGATCCTGATCCTGGTCCCCGAGATCAACCTGACGCCGCAACTGGAAGCGAACATCCGCGCGCGCTTCCCCGGCCTGATGCTGGCCACCCTGCACAGCAGCCTGTCCGAAGGCGAGCGCATGCTGCACTGGCTGGCGGCGCACGGGGGACAGGCCCGTATTGTCCTGGGCACGCGCTTGGCGATCCTGGCCTCGCTGCCGCACCTGAAACTGATCATCATCGACGAGGAGCACGACCCCTCGTACAAGCAGCAGGAAGGGCTGCGCTATTCGGCGCGCGACCTGGCCGTGTGGCGCGCCTGGCAGCTGGCGATCCCGATCGTGCTCGGCTCGGCCACGCCCTCGCTGGAGAGCTGGCACCACGCCCAGACCGGCCGCTACCGCAAGCTGGAACTGCGCGAGCGCGCCGTGCGCGACGCCGTGCTGCCGACCGTGCGCCTGCTCGACATGGAACGGGACAAGCCGAAGGAAGGCCTCACTTCTGGCCTGCTGGCTGCGCTGCGCGGGCGCCTCGAACGCGGCGAACAGTCGCTGCTGTTCCTGAACCGGCGCGGCTATGCGCCCGTGATCACCTGCGAGTCCTGTGGCTGGATCAGCAACTGTACCCGCTGCACTTCCTTCATGGTGCTGCACAAGCCGGAACACCGCTTGCGCTGCCACCATTGCAGCCTGGAGCTGCGCATCCCGCGTCACTGCCCGACCTGCGGCAACGTCGACCTGCAGCCTTTGGGACGCGGCACCCAGCGCTTCGAGGAAGGGCTGGCGGCGATGTTCCCGCAGGCGCGCATCCTGCGCATCGATGCCGACTCGACCCGCAAGAAGGGCAGCGCCCAGGAAGCCTTCGACACCGTGCACCGCGGCGAGGTCGACATCCTGATCGGCACGCAGATGGTCGCCAAGGGCCACGACTTCAAAAAGCTGACCCTGGTCGGCATCCTGAACCCGGACACGGCCCTGTTCTCGCAGGACTACCGCGCCAGCGAGCGCCTGTTCGCCCAGCTGATGCAGGTGGCGGGCCGCGCCGGCCGCGCCGGCCTTGCCTCCGAGGTGCTGATCCAGACTCGTTACGCCCAGCATCCGCTGTACTCGGCGGTGGTGCGCCATGACTACGACCGCTACGCGGGCAGCCTGCTCGAAGAGCGCCGCCAGGCCGCGCTACCGCCCTACATGTATCAGGCGCTGCTGCGTGCCGAGGCGCCCGAGCTGGCGAACGCCATCGCCTTCCTCGAGGAAGCACGCGACATCCTGCCGACCGAGGCGGTGATGCTGAACGACCCGATCCCGATGACCATGACGCGGGTACACAATGTCGACCGCGCCCAGTTGCTGGTGGAGTCGAACTCGCGCCCGGCGCTGCAGGCCTTCCTGAAGGAGTGGATGGGTCTGCTGCGCGCGATGAAGACGCGGGTGCGCTGGTCGCTCGAGGTCGATCCGCTCGACATCTGAGCCCGAAAAAGCGTATCGTCATGGCGGCACAGCAAACGGGGAACAAGATGAACAAACTGAATGTGGATGTCGCCGTCATCGGCACCGGCACGGCCGGCATGTCGGCCTACCGCGCCGCGCGGGCGGAAGGCGCGCGCACGATTGCGATCGAAAGCGGGCCCTACGGCACCACCTGCGCACGGGTCGGCTGCATGCCCAGTAAACTCCTGATCGCCGCCGCCGACGCGGCCCACATGCTGGACCTGGCGCCGGGCTTCGGCGTGCATCCAGGAGAAAAGCGCATCGACGGGCGCGCGGTGATGGCGCGCGTGCGCCGCGAGCGCGACCGCTTCGTCGGCTTCGTGCTGGAAAGCGTCGAGGGTTTTCCGGCCCAGGACAAGATCCAGGGCCGCGCCCGCTTCATCGGGCCGCACACGTTGCGCGTGGACGAGCACACCGAGATCGAGGCGAAGACGGTCGTCATCGCCACCGGTTCCACGCCGGTGGTGCTGCCGCAGTTGAAGAATGTCGGCCCGAACGTCGTCACCAGCGACGACGTGTTTTATTGGGACGATCTGCCCAACTCGGTCGCGGTGATCGGCACCGGCGTCATCGGCCTCGAACTGGGCCAGGCCTTGAGCCGGCTCGGCGTGCGGGTCAGCCTGTTCGCGCGCGGCGGCAGCGTGGCCCACTTGAGCGACCCCGAGGTGCTGCACGCGGCCACGCGCACGCTTGCCCAGGAACTCGACCTGCGCTTCCAGACCGAGGTCGTGCGCGCAGAACAGCAGGGCGACGAGGTGCTCTTGACCACGCGCGACGCGCTCGGCAAGGAAACCGGCGAACGCTTCCAGTACGTGCTGCTGGCCACCGGCCGCACGCCGAACGTGCAGGGGATGGGGCTGGAGGAAACCGGGATCGAACTCCAGGCCAACGGCATTCCCGTATTCGACAGCCGCACCATGCAGTGCGGGAACAGTCACATCTTCATCGCAGGCGACGCCAACAACGAGCTGCCGCTGCTGGCCGAGGCGGCCGACCACGGCAAGATCGCCGGCGAAAACGCGGGCCGTTTCCCCGACGTGCGCCCGGGCCTGCGCCGTACCCCGCTGGCGATCGCCTTCACCGAACCGAACATCGCCACGCTGGGCAAGAACTACAAGACGCTGTGCGAGGGCGGCCGGCCGAAGTTCGCCATCGGCAAGGTCTCGTTCGAGAACCAGGGCCGCAGCCGGGTGATGTTGCAGAACAAGGGCATGCTGCGCGTGTATGCCGAGTACGGCACTTGTCGCTTCCTGGGCGCCGAAATGATTGCCCCGCGCGGCGAGAACATCGGTCATTTGCTGGCCTGGGCCGTGCAGGCCCGCCTGACCGTGCCGCAGATGCTCGACATGCCGTTTTACCATCCCGTGATCGAAGAGGGCGTGCGCACCGCGCTGCGCGACCTGGCGGCGAACCTGGCGAAAGGGGCGAACCATACCGACCCCGCTGATTCGGAGCCGGGGACGTGATGCATTGATGACGGTTCGTTAATCGGGCAATCAACCGTAGGGTGGGCACCCTGTGCCCACGCGTTACGTGCGTGACCATGGTCCGCTGCCGCAACTTGTCGCTCCGCGACTCCGACTACGGTCACGTGCCTGCGCTATCCCCATTCGATCCTCGCCGCGTGCGTCGTGCCGCCCCAATCCGCCGGATACATGCCCTCGCGCACATACCGATGGAAGGTCGAAAACGGCCACGCCGCAGCGTTATCGGCATGTCCGTGCCGCACCGGATTGAAATGGATGTAATCCACGTGCCTTTCGAAATCCCACTCGTCGCGAATCATGTGCTCGTGAAAGCGCCGTTGCCAGATGATGGAATCGCGGTGCTTGATGCGTGACGTACTCGGCCGCCAGCCGTCATCGAGCTCACGCGCACACGAACGCGACACCAGGCGCTTGATCAGCGCCCAGCGCGTCGAGTAATCATTATCGTCCGTTGGCAGCGTCCAGATGCAATGCAGGTGATCCGGCATCAGCACCCAGGCATCGATATCGAATGGCCGGCGCTGCCGCACTTCGATCAAGGCCGAGCGCAGGGCATTGCGGATGGGTGAATAGCAGAGGATAGGCCGGCGCCGGTACGAGACCAAGGTGAAGAAGTAGGTGCGGCCATCGCGGGCGCGGCGGTAGTAGGGCATGGTGCCGCGGATTGTAGGGCACGCATGCGGTGGTCCAAACGACGTCGCGTGTGATCAATGAGACACGTCAACGGAACGCGGCTGTATCAGTTCAGGTTGAGCAGCCGGTATGCGACGTTTCGCGTGGGCACGGGGTGCCCACCCTACGGGAGACAGCACGATTACCCGGGCGTGACCGGATAATCGTTTTCCACGTTAATTCAGATAACTCGCGTCGAGTTTGCCCTGCGCCGCCAGCTGGCGCAGGATGCGGATCGTATCGAGGTCCGCTTCCTGGTAGGCCGACTTCTTGAATTCGTCGTACATCTTGTTGGCCTCGTCGACATGCTCGCCGGTGCCGTCGTCGTAGTGGAAACGTACGAAAAGACGGACCTCGTCCGGGGCCTCGATCGTCATGGTCAGGCTCGAAGCCTGGATCTCGCCCTGGGCCGGCACGTCGTAGCGCACCTGCTGCAGGGGCGTGAGGATGACGGTGTCTTCGATGACCAGGTCGCCGTAGCGCAGGCGGCGGGTGAAGCTGCCGCTGCTGCGCTCGCCGATCTCGCATTCGTCCAGGTGCGGCACGAACATTTTCGGGGATTCGGCGCGGATGACCAGGCCGCGCCACAGCTGTTCGCGGGTGATCGTGTCGATCAGCGGGTTGAGCGGGTCGTTAATTTCAATCAGGTGTTCAAATTTCATCGTTCTCGTGCTCGTCGTCGGGTGGCGCGCGGTGCGCCAAAGGGGCGATGGTAACCGATCGTGCGAAAGGCGCACCTAGGTCAATTGGACAGCAGGATCGCGTTCTGCCTGCGTTGCAGGAAAGCGATCCCGATCAGGATGGCAAAGGAAATGGCCAGCAACACCAGGGCATATGCGTGCGCCGCGCCATAATTCAACTTCTGCGCTTCATCGTAGAGCGCAATCGAGGCCACCCGGGTCTGGCCCGGGATATTCCCGCCCAGCATCAGCACGACGCCGAATTCGCCCATCGTGTGGGCAAAGCTGAGCGACACGCCGGTCAGGATGCCGTGCTTCGACAGCGGCAGCACGATGGACCAGAAGACCTGGCGGCGGGTCAGCCCCAGGGCCAGCGCCGATTGCACCATCTCGCGTCCGACGCTGCGGAAAGCCGCCTGGAAGGGCTGCACCGCGAAGGGCAGGCTGTAGACGACGGAACCGGCCACCAGGCCGGCGAAGGAGAAGGGCAGGGGATGGCCGAGTACGCTCATCCAGGCCGCACCCAGCGGCTGCTGCGGCGCCATCAGCATCAGCAGGTAAAAGCCGATCACGGTCGGCGGCAGCACGATCGGCAGGCTGACCAGGGTTTCCACGAAAATCACGCCGCGCATCCGGCTGTTGTTGAGCCAGTTGGCCAGCGGAATGCCGATCACCAGCAGCACCGCCGAGGTGACGAAGGCCAGGCGCAGGGTCAGGCCGATCGCATCCCACAATTCGGGCGGAAACTGCCAATCCGTCATTGAGCGGCGCCCGCCGGCAGGCTGAAACCGTTGCGCGCCAGGATGGCGCGTGCTTCAGGGGAGGCCAGGAAGCGCAGGAAGCCGGCCGCATGCGGATTGTTCGCGCCGGCGCGGGTGACGATGGCGCCCTGTTCGATTGGCGCCAGCCCGTCCTGGGGAATCAGGAAGTAGCGGCCAGTACCCTTCAGCCTGGTCGAGTGCAGGGTCGCAAACGAGATGATGCCGGCCTGGGCGTTGCCGCTCTGGACGAACTGCGCGGTCTGGGCGATGTTTTCGCCCACCACGATTTTGGGTTGGGCCGCCTGCCACAGGCCGGCGCGCTCGAGCGCCGCCTTGGCCGCGCGGCCGTAGGGGGCGGTGACCGGATTGGCGATGGCGAAGCGGCGCACGCGCTTGTCGTTCAGCAGCGCGGCCAGGCCTTGATTGGGGTCGAGTTGGGCGTTGAGCGTCCACAGGGCGATGCGCCCGACCGCATAGGGGGCGAGGGTGGCGCCGTCGGCCACCCCGAGCCTGGCGAGCTGGCGCGGGTAATCCATGTCGGCCGACAGGAAGACCTCGAAAGGCGCGCCGTTGCGGATTTGTGCAAAAAAGTTGCCAGACGCACCAAGCGAGACTTTCAGTTCGACGTCGGGTGCGGTTTTCCGGTACGCGGCAGCGAGTTCATCGATACAATAGCCGAGATCGCTGGCGGCAGCGACCAGCAGCGGACGCGCCAGCGCCGGCAGCGTCAGGGTGCTTGCCAATACGCTTGCCAGCAACAGTACAAAGAATTTTTTCATGCTGAACATTGTAGCGCGCAGCCATCGAGGCTTCGCTACAATGCTCGGCTGTCCTCAAGAATATTTCCCATGTCTAATGCACCAAAGTTCGGCCTGAACGGGCCGCAAAGCGAAGCCGTGCTCTACCTCGACGGCCCCTGCCTGGTGCTGGCGGGCGCCGGCTCGGGCAAGACGCGGGTCATCACCCAGAAGATCGCATACATGATCGAGGACCGCGGCTACGATCCGCGCACGATCGCGGCGCTGACCTTCACCAACAAGGCCGCGCTCGAGATGCAGGAGCGCATCGGCAAGCTCCTCAAGCAGCCGAAGCAGGCCAAGCAGATCACAGTCTCGACCTTCCACTCGCTGGGCGTCAAAATCCTGCGCCAGGAGGCGGCCGGCGTCGGCCTGAAAGACAAATTCTCGATCATGGACAGCGACGACTGCTACACGATCGTCTCCAGCCTGGCCGTCACCACCGATAAACAGGAAGTGCGGCGCATCCAGAACATGATCTCGCTGTGGAAGAACGGCCTGGTCGATCCCGACGACGCCATCAATAATGCCAAGGACGAGGACGAGGCCCAGGCCGGCCGCATCTACCGCAGCTATGTCGCCACCCTGCAGGCCTACCAGGCGGTCGACTTCGACGACCTGATCCGCCTGCCGGTGGAGCTGTTCCGCAACAACGAGCCGATCCGCGACCGCTGGCAGCGCCGCCTGCGCTACCTCTTGATGGACGAGTACCAGGACACCAACACCTGCCAGTACGAACTGGTGAAACTGCTGGTCACGGGCCTGGGCAAGAAGCCGATGTTCACGGCCGTGGGCGACGACGACCAGGCGATCTACGCCTGGCGCGGCGCCTCGGTCGAAAACCTCAAGACCCTGCAGACCGACTTCCCCGACCTGCGCGTGATCAAGCTCGAGCAGAACTACCGCTCGACCACGCGCATCCTGCAGGCGGCCAACGCCGTCATCGGCAACAACCCGAAACTGTTCGAGAAGTCGCTGTGGTCCGAACACGGCCTGGGCGAGCCGATCAAGGTGCTCGGCATGCAGAGCGACGAGCAGGAAGCCGACCAGGTCGCGATCATGATCTCGGCCGACCACTTCCAGCGCAAGAACAAGTGGACCGACTACGCGATCCTGTACCGCGGCAATCACCAGGCGCGCATCATCGAGCAGGCGCTGCGCAAGGAACGCATTCCGTACACGATGTCGGGCGGGCAGAGTTTCTTCGATAAAGCCGAGATCAAGGACATCATCGCCTACCTGCGCCTGATCGCGAACCAGGACGACGACCCGGCCTTCATCCGTGCCGTGACGACGCCCAAGCGCGGCGTCGGCATGGCGACGCTCGAGGTGCTGGGCGAGTTCTCGAAGCAGTGGAACTGCTCGCTGTTCGAGGCCGCCGGCAAGGGCGGCATCGAGGCCAAACTGCAGGACCGCCAGCTGCATCCGCTGCGCGACTTCTGCCGCTTCATCGACGAGCTGGAAAGCCGCGCCACGCGCCCCGGACCGTCCGGCAGCGGAGAGAATGCCGCTGAGGTGCTGGACGACATGATGAAGGAGATGAATTACGAGCACTACCTGTACGAGAACTTCGACGACCGCGCGGCGCAGGCCAAGTGGCAGAACGTCATGGAATTCATCAACTGGCTGAAGGAGCGCGGCAACGGCGGACGCGACGGCACCGGTGAAGAAAAGAACCTGCTGGAGCTGACGCAGATGGTGGCGTTGATGTCGATGCTGGAAGGCCAGGACGAAGAGCTGGACGCAGTGCGCATGTCGACCCTGCACGCCTCGAAAGGCCTGGAGTACCCGCACGTGTTCCTGGTCGGCGTCGAAGAGGGCATCCTGCCGCACAAGGGCGATCCCGACGACCCGATCGAGAAGATCGCCGCGCGCATCCAGGAAGAGCGGCGCCTGATGTACGTCGGCATCACACGCGCCCAGCGCACGCTGCAGATCACCTGGTGCAAGAAGCGCAAGCGCGCCGGCGAGCTGGTGCACTGCGATCCTTCCCGCTTCATCAAGGAGATGGCGCTGGATGAAGGCGACGCGCCGCCGAAGGAATCCGAAGTGCTCAGCCCGAAGGAGCGCCTGGCCAGCCTGAAGGCGCTGCTGAATACGCCGAAGCCGGACGCCGCCAAGCTGATGTCATAATGCCCGTTTAAACCAGGGAAGCACCGTGGACCACGAAGACCGTTTTGTCGACATCGAAATCAAGCTCGCGCAGCAGGAAGATCTGGTTGACACCCTGAACCAGACCGTCTACCAGCAGGCGCGCAGGATCGATCAACTGGAGGCCATGGTCACCAAGCTGGCCGAGCATGTGCGCACGCTGCAGGAAGCGGGGCAGAGCCCGATCAACGAGCGGCCGCCGCATTATTGAACTGCTGTTGTTGTTCGTAGGGTGGACACCTGTGTCCACGCTGTAGAGCGTTTGCGGAGTCGAAACGCATGAGAAATCTGCATGCCTGCATTCCGGATTCGAATGATGGTACGGTTTATCAAGGTACGACCGCGTGGACACAGGTGTCCACCCTACGCCCCCCGGCTGTCTCCCAGCTGCCCACCCAGCCGCTTGCCCAGGCAGAGCAGGGTCAAGGTCGGCGGCAGCCCCCACGGTTCGGGAATGACGGAAGCATCGCAGACGTACAGCCCTGGCGTCGACGTCTGCAGATTCGCGTCGACACCCTCGCCGATGCGCACGCTCCCGCCCGGATGCGCAGCGAAATGCCAGGACTGGAAAATGTGATGTGCGCCGGCCTGGCGCAGGATCGCCCGTGCCATTTCCACACCTTTGTCCAGTTTCTGGCGATCGCTCTCCGTGAGCCGCTTGTCGGCCCAGCGCGAACTCACCTTGCCGCCGATCTCGTCGCGGATCTTGACCATCATCGTCAGGGTCCGCTTGTGCGCGAACAGGCGGTCGACCCGGCCGACCTGGGCCGCAAAGGCTGCGTACATCGGCTGCGGCAAGGTCAGATCGGCCAGCGCGATGCCCTCGTCATGCAGCGAGAGACCGCCCGCCATCGGCACCTCGGCGCCGCCCTCGATGTCGTCGACACTGCCCATCACCGCGATCACCGGATCGCTGAAGAAGGGCACATGACGCGGCCCCAGGCTTGAGGCGTGCAGCAGGCGCGGGCTGCCCAGGCCGCCGGCGGCGAGCACCACGATGGGCGCGTTGACCGTCACCGTCTTGCCACCGGTTTCCACTTCGACCCCGGCGGTGCGGCCGTTTTCAAGCACCACCCGCAGCACGCGGGCGCGCTCGACCAGCTGCGCGCCGTGATGACACGCTTCGTCGAGAAAATCGCGCGCCGTCCACTTGGCGCCGAAGGGACAGCCGTAGACGCAGCGCCAGCAGCCGCTGCGGCAGGCCGCGGGACGGATCATCTTGTCGAGCTTATGCCAGTCGAGCGACAGGGCGCGCGCGGCGTCCATCATGCGCGCGGCCATCGGGCCGACGAGGGTATCGGGCAGGGGCGCCATCGGCAGTTCGGCGCGCAGTTGCTCCAGGGCCGGCGCCAGGTCGATGCCGTGGCGCTCGAACATGCCTTGGGGCGGCGGGGCGGCGGTGGCGAAGTTGATCGCCGAGCTGCCGCCTGCCGTGATGCCGGCCACCAGCAGCGAGGCGTCGCGGTGCAGGTAGGCGCCCTTGCCGGGAACGGCGGCGATGGCCGCCATCTGCGTCACCGTGCCTTTTAATGGTTCGGCGCCGCCCTGTTCCAGCACCAGCACGCGCAGGCCTGATCTGGCCAGTTCGCGCGCGGTGCTCGCGCCGCCGGGGCCGCTGCCCACGACGACGGCATCATACGAGGGGAGCAGGGTGGAAGGCATGGTGGCAAGGGCTGTCGGAAGACGCCGATGCTACCACGCCTCCAATCAGCGGCTGCGGCGACGGGCGGCGAGGAAGCCCAGCGCTGGCAGGATCAGCAGCGCGGTGGCCGGTTCCGGAACCTCGGCAATGAGCGAGGCGACGCTGCCGCTGGCGACATAGCGATAGATGCCGCAGTTGTTGCACTCCCAGCTGGACTCGGTATTGATCGCATACACGCCTGGCCGGGACAGCGCTTCCAGGAACGAAAAGTTGATATACCGGTCACCGGTCGTGATGATGAGATTGTTCGGGCCGAAACCGAAGCCCGAGTAGAACCGGCTGTTCGTGGCGTCGAAGGTAAAGGCCGGCAGTACGCCGTCCGTCGTCGAAATGCTGAAGTCGTAGCCGGCGCCGGTATCGGCGTCGTAGGTGAAGTGGCCGCTGCCGGTCGCGCCGTCGGTGAAGCTCAGGTCTTGCAGCGTGAAGGTGATCGGCGCTGCCTGGGCCGGCAGGACTGCCGCCATCAGTGTGACGCCGGCGAAAGCGGCGCGTGCGAGGATATTCTTGTTCATTTGATTTCCCTGGAAGTTTTGGTATGTCCGCTGCCAGCAGCGCGTATGTTCTGCTCGGTGATTGCATGTGGCAGTGCCCTCGATACTCGCAAGAAACATGCCATTAGAAAATGTTTCAGGAAATCATATGTTTACGTTGGTGCAATAAAATGTGCTGTTACCAGAGTGTAAAAATTATCGACAAGCAACCAACAAGCAGCCTCTACGCCAGCGCACGCTAACCACCATGCTTGTCTATACATGTTTGTATGCTTTTGTTTCACTATGACGATAGGGCAATAAAGCCTGCTATGATCTGGCGCGCAGCTGTCGGCGGCGATCCCGCGGGCAGTCCCTTCGAGTTCGTGAGAGAGACCATGAAACGTCCACCAATGCTCATCATTGCGGCCAGCCTGGCATTCGCCGGCGCGGCCTTCGCTGCTCCCCCCGGCTCCGGCACGGTCCTGGATGCCTCCAACCCCTTCGCCAAGCCGAGCGCGCTGCCGTTCAACTACCCGGCCTTCGACAAGATCAAGGACGAGCACTACCTGCCGGCCTACGCTGCCGGCATGCGCGAACAGCTGCGCGAAGTGGCAAGCATCGCCAACAACAAGGCGGCGCCGACTTTTGATAACACCATCGTCGCGCTGGAGCGCTCGGGCCAGATGCTCGCGCGCGTCGCCGCCGTGTTCTCGAACCTGCAGACCGCCAATACCAACGACCGCCTGGATGCGATCGACCGCGAGATGTCGCCCAAGCTGGCGGCGCACAGCGACGCCATCCACCTGAACCCGAAGCTGTTCAAGCGTGTCGAGACCCTGTACAACAAGCGCGACAGCCTGGGCCTGGACGCCGAAGCGGCCTTCCTGCTCGAGCGCTACTACAAGGAATTCGTGCGCGCCGGCGCCAAGCTGTCCGCCGCCGACAAGGAAAAACTGAAGGCCTACAACGGCCAGATCGCCTCGCTGCAGTCCGAGTTCTCGCAGCGTGTGCTGAAGGAAGCGAACGCGTCGGCGCTGGTGGTGACCACCCGCGAAGAGCTGGCCGGCCTGTCCGACGCCGAAATCAACGCTGCCGCCGCGGAAGCGAAGAAGCGCGGCCTGGACGGCAAGTACGCCATCGCCCTCGTCAACACCACGATCCAGCCGCCGCTGGCGAGCCTGACCAACCGCTCGGTACGCGAGCGCCTGCAGGCGGCCTCGATGAGCCGCGGCAGCCGCGGCGGCGAATTCGATACCCGCGAGCTGGTGCTGAAACTCGCTAAACTGCGCGCCGAACGCGCCACCCTGCTGGGCTACCCGAACTACGCCGCCTACTCGCAGGAACTGGAAACGGCGAAGAACCCGGCCGCCGTCAACAAGCTGCTGGCCGAACTGGCCAAGCCGGCCGTCGACAACGCGAAAAAGGAAGCAGGCGAGATCCAGAAGATCATCGATGCGGAAAAAGGGGGCTTCAAGGTCGCCGCGCACGACTGGGCCTTCTACACGGACAAGGTGCGCGCCGCCCAATACAACTTCGACGAGAACCAGCTGCGCCCCTACTTTGAACTGAACAACGTCCTGGTCAACGGCGTGTTCTTCGCCGCCACCAAGGAATACGGCATCACCTTCAAGGAGCGCCGCGACCTGCCGGTCTACGATCCGGACGTACGCACTTTTGATGTCATCGACGCCAACGGCAAGCCGCTCGCCATCTTCATCTTCGACCCCTATGCACGCGGCAACAAGCAGGGCGGCGCCTGGATGAACGAGTACGTCTCGCAGTCCCACCTGCTGGGCAAGCACCCGGTCGTGGGCAACCACCTGAACATCCCGAAGCCACCCAAGGGCGAGCCGACGCTGATGACCTACGACGAGGTGCGCACGGCCTTCCACGAGTTCGGCCACGCCCTGCACGGCATGTTCTCGGACGTGAAGTACCCGCACTTCTCGGGCACCAACGTGCCGCGCGACTTCGTCGAGTATCCGTCCCAGGTCAACGAGATGTGGGCGATCTGGCCCGAGGTCCTGTCCAATTATGCCAAGCACTACAAGACCGGCGCGCCGATGCCGAAGGAGTTGCTGGACAAGGTGGTCGCCTCTAAAAAATTCAACCAGGGCTTCATGACGACCGAGTACCTGGCCGCTTCGCTGCTCGACCAGAAATGGCACCAGCTGACCCCGGCCCAGGTGCCGACCGACGTGCTCGCGTTCGAAGCGAAGGCGCTGAAGGACGCCGGCGTCGACTTCGCGCCGGTGCCGCCGCGCTACCGCACGACCTACTTCTCGCACTCGATGAACGGCGGCTACTCGGCCGGCTACTACGCCTACCTGTGGAGCGAAAAGCTCGACGCCGACACCGTGCAGTGGTTCACCGAGAACGGCGGCCTGTCGCGCAAGAACGGCGACCATTTCCGCAAGACCCTGCTGTCGCGCGGCGGCACGGCCGAGGCGATGGACCTGTTCCGCAACTTCCGCGGCCGCGATCCGGTCATCGAGCCGCTGCTCGAGCGCCGCGGCCTCACCGCGCAGTGAGCTAACGCTGATCATCGTTCACGCGTGGGCACGGGGCGCCCACCCTACGGGCCAGGGCGCGTAAATTCCCGAGTCCATCCTTGCTCGCAGCTTCAACCGTAGGGTGGGCGCCCCCGTGCCCACCGGATGTAGGCGGACACGCGCATCCACTACCTGCCAACCCCATTTTCATCGCAACACAACAACTAGAGACCCTATGAACCGTCCCCGCATGCTCCTGATCGCCGCCAGCGTCGCCATGGCCAACCTCGCCTGGGCCGCGCCGAGCGCTTCGCTCGACGCCGCCAACCCCTTCGCCAAGCCGAGCACCCTGCAGTACGGCTACCCGGCCTTCGACAAGATCAAGAACGAACACTTCGCGCCGGCGTTCGCCGAAGGCATGCGCCAGCAGGCCGCCGAAGTCGAGGCGATCGCCAACAACAAGGCCGCGCCGACGTTTGACAACACCATCGTCGCGATGGAGCGTTCGGGCCAGCTGCTGACCCGCGTGCAGTCGGTATTCCAGGCGCTGATCGGTTCCTACACCAACGACCAGCTGCAGGCGCTGGACAAGGAGCTGGCGCCGAAGCTGGCCGCGCACGGCGACGCGATCCGCCTGAACCCGAAGCTGTACGCCCGCATCAAGGCCCTGTACGACAAGCGTAACAGCCTCAAGCTGGACGCCGAATCGACCTACCTGATCGAGCGCTACCACAAGGACTTCGTGCGCGCCGGCGCTCAGCTGTCGGAAGCGGATAAAGCCAAGCTGAAGGCCATGAACAGCCAGCTCGCCGCCCTGCAGACCCAGTTCAGCCAGAACGTGCTGAAGGAAGTGAACGCCTCGGCCTTCGTGGTCGACACCCGCGAGGAACTGGCCGGCCTGCCGGAAAAGGCGATCGTTGCCGCAGCGGCGGAGGCGAAGAAGCGCGGCCTGGAAGGCAAGTTCGTGTTCCCGGTCGTGAACACGACCCAGCAGCCCCTGATGTCGAGCCTGAGCAATCGCGGCACCCGCGAGAAGCTGTTGACTCTGTCGATGGCGCGCGGTTCGCGCGGCGGCGAGTTCGACAACCGCGAGGTCGTGCTGAAGCTGGCCAAGCTGCGCGCCGAACGCGCCGAGCTGCTCGGCTACGAAAGCCACGCCGCCTATTCGCTGGAAGACCAGACCGCCAAGACCACCGCAGCCGTCAACAAGCTGCTGTCCGACCTGACCGTGCCGGCCGTGCGCAACGCCGGCAAGGAAGCGGCCGAGATCCAGCAGGTAATCAATGCCGAGAAGGGTAATTTCCAGGTCGCGGCCTACGACTGGAACTACTACAGCGACAAGGTGCGCGCCGCCAAGTATGCCTTCGATGCGAACGAACTGAAGCCTTATTTCGAGTTCAACAACGTCCTGAACGGCGCCTTCTTCGCTGCCAATCAACTGTGGGGCATCACCTTCAAGGAGCGCAAGGACCTGCCGGTCTACGATCCGGACGTGCGCGTGTACGACATCTTCGAAGAAAACGGCACCCACCTGGCGATCTTTGTCGTCGACCCGTATGCGCGCCCGAACAAGCGCGGCGGCGCCTGGATGAGCGCCCTGGTCACCCAGAGCAAGCTGCTGGGTAACAAGCCGGTCATCACCAACAACCTGAACCTGGTCAAGCCGGCCGCCGGCGAACCGACCCTGCTGTCCTGGGACGAAGTGCGCACCACCTTCCACGAGTTCGGCCACGGCACCCACGGCTGGTTCTCGAACGTGAAGTACCCGCGCTTTTCGGGCACCAGCGTGCCGCGCGACTACGTCGAACTGCCGTCGCAGGTCTACGAGATGTGGATGGCCTGGCCTGAGGTTCTCGCGAACTACGCCAGGCACTACCAGACCGGCGCGCCGATGCCGAAGGAACTGCTCGATAAACTGCGCGCATCGCAGCGCTTCAACGAGGGTTATCGCACCACCGAGTACCTGGCCGCTGCCGTGCTGGACCAGAAATGGCACCAGCTGGGCTCGAAGGCGATTCCGTCGGATGTGAAGAGCTTCGAGGCGCAGGCCCTGAAAGAGGCCGGCCTCGACTTCGGTCCGGTTCCGCCGCGCTACAGCTCGACCTACTTCTCGCACGCCTTCTCGGGCGGCTACTCGGCCGGCTACTACAGCTACCTGTGGGCCGAGCGCCTCGACGCCGACGCCGGCGAGTGGTTCAAGGAAAACGGCGGTCTGCTGCGCAAGAACGGCGAACGCTTCCGCCAGATGGTGCTGTCGAAGGGCGGCACCATGGATGCGGTCGAGATGTACCGTTCCTTCCGTGGCCGTGATCCGGAGATTGGACCGCTGCTGGAGCGTCGTGGGTTGACGGCTAACTGATCTGGCGTGGCGGACTGGCGGTTGGGCCTCGGGCTCATCGTTTGCTCTGCCAACAATGATCATCGTTTCGCGTGGGCACGGAGTGCCCACCCTACGGCGGCTTCGGTTTGGCCGCCGGTTTTTTATCTGGAAGAGTATTCATGAATCGTCCTCAAATGTTGTTGATTGCCGCCAGCGTCGCCGTCGCGAACCTGGCTTATGCCCAACCGGCGTCCCTGCTGGAAGCGTCGAACCCGTTCGCCAAGCCGAGCACCCTGCAGTACCAGTACCCGGCCTTCGACAAGATCAAGAACGAGCACTTCGCGCCCGCGTTCGCCGAAGGCATGCGCCAGGAAGCGGCCGAGATGGAGGCAATTGCCAACAACAAGGCGGCGCCGACGTTTGACAACACCATCGTCGCGATGGAACGTTCGGGCCGCCTGCTCGACCGCGTCAGCTCGGTCTTCGGCACCCTGCAGGGCTCGTACACCAACGACACCCTGCAGGCACTGGCCAAGGAACTGTCGCCGAAGCTGGCCGCGCACAACGACGCCATTCGCCTAAACCCGAAACTGTACGCGCGCATCAAGGCGCTGTACGACAAGCGCGACAAGCTGAACCTGGACGCCGAGTCGACATACCTGCTCGAGCGCTATCACACCGACTTCGTGCGCGCCGGCGCCAAGCTCTCGGATGCCGACAAGCAGAAGCTGAAGGCGATGAACGCCCAGCTGGCCGCGCTGTCGACCCAGTTCGCCCAGAACGTGCTGAAGGAAGCCAACGCCTCGGCGCTGGTGGTCGACACCCGCGCCGAACTGGCCGGCCTGACCGACAAGCAGATCGACGCCGCCGCCGCCGAAGGCAAAAAGCGCGGCCTGGACGGCAAGTTCGTGATCCCGGTCGTGAACACCACCCAGCAGGCAGGCCTGTCGGTGCTGACCAACCGCGCCACGCGCGAAAAACTGCTGGCCGCATCGCTGGCGCGCGGTTCGCGCGGCGGCGAGTTCGACAACAGGAACGTCGTGCTGCAGATCGCCAAGCTGCGCGCCGAACGCGCCGTGCTGCTGGGCTACCCGAACTACGCCGCCTACAACCTGGAAGACCAGACCGCGAAGACCACCGGCGCCGTCAACAAGCTGCTGGCCGAATTCGCCAAGCCGGCCGTGAACAACGCCAGGAAGGAAGCGGCCGAGATCCAGAAAGCGATCGATGCGGAGAAGGGCGGCTTCCAGGCCGCCGCCCACGACTGGGCCTTCTACAGCGACAAGGTGCGCCAGCAGCGCTACGCCTTCGACGCCGGCCAGCTGCGTCCGTACTTCGAGCTGAACCGCGTGCTGCAGGACGGCGTGTTCTTCGCCGCCAACAAGGAATTCGGCCTCACCTTCAAGGAACGCAAGGACCTGCCGACCTATGTCGAGGACGTGCGCACCTTCGACGTATTTGACGCCGACGGTTCGCACCTGGCGATCTTCACCTTCGACCCGTACGCGCGCGCGAACAAGCGCGGCGGCGCCTGGGCCAATGCCCTGGTCGCGCAGAGCAAGTTGCTGGGCACGAAGCCGGTCATCGCGAACAACCTGAACATCGCCAAGCCGGCCGCGGGCGAGCCGACCCTGCTCACCTACGACGAAGTGCGCACGACCTTCCACGAGTTCGGCCACGCGCTGCACAGCATGTTCTCGGAAGTGAAATACCCGCGCCTGGCGCGCGTACCGCGCGACTACGTCGAGTTCCCGTCGCAGGTGAACGAGATGTGGATGGCCTGGCCGGAAGTGCTGGCCAACTACGCCAAGCACTACCAGACCGGCGAGCCGATGCCGAAGGAACTGCTCGACAAGGTGCAGGCTTCCGCGCAGTTCAACGAAGGCTTCCGCACCACCGAGTACCTGGCCGCCTCGCTGCTGGACCAGGCCTGGCACCAGCTGTCGCCGTCGCAGATTCCGACTGACGTGCTGGCCTTCGAGGCGCAGGCGCTGAAGAAGGCGGGCGTGGACTTCGCGCTGGTGCCGCCGCGCTACCGCACGACCTACTTCTCGCACACCTTCTCGGGCGGCTACTCGGCCGGCTACTACGGCTACCTGTGGGCCGAGAAGCTCGATGCCGATACCGTGAACTGGTTCAAGGAACACGGCGGCCTGACCCGCAAGAACGGCGACCACTTCCGCAAGACCCTGCTCTCGCGCGGCGGCACGCTGGACGCGATGCAGATGTACCGCAACTTCAGCGGGCGTGACGCGCAGGTGCAGCCGCTGCTGGAGCGCCGTGGTTTGACGGGCGAGTAAGTTAATTGATGCCAGCGCGGTCGCGATTGACCGCCTAGTAGCGATCACCGCGTGGACTCGGGAGTCCACCCTACGAAAACCGTAACGCGACTGATAACACCGGACCGATGCGTAACGTAGGGTGGACACCTGTGTCCACGCGGTTTTTTCGTGTTCATGAATACCCCACCGCCTGCCATGAATCCGGTGTATAAATCACCCGATTCCCACCACAACAATCCCCCCAAGCGATGAGTGCTCAACCCCTCCACGGTATTACCTTAGAATCGCTGTTAACCCGCCTGGTCGAGCACTACGGCTGGGACGGACTCGGCCGCCGGATCGACATCAACTGTTTCCAAAAGGATCCGAGCATCAAGTCGAGCCTGAAGTTCCTGCGCCGCACGCCCTGGGCGCGCGAGCAGGTCGAGAAGCTGTATCTCGAGACCCGCTTCCCCAACTAGAGCGAGAACGACATGCTGAACGAGAACGAATCGAACCTGAAGGCGCACCTGAAAACCCTGCACCGCAGCCTGTCCGAGACCGACGAGGTCGACGAGGAGCTGCAGATGCTGCTGCGCCAGCTCGACGGCGACATCAAGCAGGTGCTGGAGCGCCGCGCCAACCAGGACCTCGACGCCAACACCTATGGCCTGGGTTCGCGCACCCAGGAACTGAGCGCCCGCTTCACCGCGCGCCACCCGAACATGGCGACTACGCTGCGCGAACTCGGCAACATCCTGTCGAGCATGGGCATATAAAATAGGCTTCTCAGCCACAAGTCATTGATATTCAAGCCATTTTCCGGCCGGGGGAGCAGCCGGAAAAATGGTTTTCCGGTACAATGCCGGCCAATGAACTCCCCAACCAATCTCTTCGCGAGCGTCCCCAAGCGCTCCAGCCGCGCACCTGCCGCGCCTTTCCTCCCGATGACCCGCGCCGAAATGGACGCATTGGGCTGGGATTCGTGCGACATCATCCTGGTGACCGGCGACGCCTATATCGACCATCCGAGCTTCGGCATGGCGCTGGTCGGGCGCCTGCTCGAGGCACAAGGCTACCGCGTGGGCATCATCAGCCAGCCAGACTGGACCTCGGCCGAGCCCTTCCGTGCGCTCGGCAAACCCAATCTGTACTGGGGCATCACCGCCGGCAACATGGACTCGATGGTCAACCGCTACACGGCCGATCGTAAAATCCGCTCGGACGACGCGTATACGCCGAACGCCGAGCCGAACAAGCGCCCGGACCGGGCGGTGACGGTGTACGCGCAGCGCGTGCGCGAAGCCTATCCCGGCGTGCCGGTCATCATCGGCTCGATCGAGGCCTCGCTGCGCCGCATCGCCCACTACGATTACTGGTCCGATAAAGTGCGCCGCTCGGTGCTGTTCGAGTCGAAGGCCGACCTGCTGATCTTCGGTAACGCCGAGCGCGCCCTGGTGGACGTCACGCGCCGCATCGCGGCCGGGGAGAACATCAAGAATATCCGCGACCTGCGCGGCACCGCCTTCCTGGTACCCCAGGGCTGGCTGCCGGACGAGGAGTGGTCGGTGCACAATTCCACGCGCGTGGACGTGCCGGGCCGCATCGACAAGCAGCCGAACCCCTACGCGATGGCGCTGGAAGATCCAAAAGCTTGCGCGCTCGACAATGCCGCGCCGGAGCCGGAAGTGAAACCGGTCGTCATCATGACGCGCGAAGAGCGCCAGGCCGCCAAGCGCGAGCAGGCGAGAAAGACCGTGGTGCGCCTGCCGTCCTTCGAGACCGTCAGCGAAGATCCGGTGATGTATGCGCACGCCTCGCGCGTGTTCCACCTGGAATCGAACCCGGGCAATGCGCGCGCCCTGGTGCAGGCGCACGGCGACCGCGACGTCTGGCTCAATCCGCCGCCGCTGCCGCTGGCCATGGACGAGATGGACAACGTCTACGACCTGCCCTACGCGCGCGCGCCGCACCCGAGCTATGGCAAGGCCCATATCCCGGCCTGGGAAATGATCCGGTATTCGGTGAACATCATGCGCGGGTGTTTTGGGGGCTGCACCTTCTGCTCGATCACGGAGCACGAGGGCCGCATCATCCAGAGCCGCTCGGAACCGTCGATCCTGCGCGAGATCGAGCTGATCCGCGACACGACGAAGAATTTCGCCGGCACGATCACCGACCTCGGCGGCCCGACCGCGAACATGTACCGCCTGGCCTGCAAGGACAAGAGGATCGAGGAATCCTGCCGCCGCCTGTCCTGCGTGTATCCAACGATTTGCAGCAACCTGGGCACCGACCACAGCAAGCTGATCTCGCTGTACCGCAAGGCGCGCGCCATTCCTGGGATCAAGAAGATCCTGATCGGCTCGGGCCTGCGCTACGACCTGGCCGTGCGTTCGCCGGAGTACGTGAAGGAACTGGTCACCCACCACGTGGGCGGCCTGCTCAAGATCGCGCCGGAGCACACCGAGCAGGGCACGCTGTCGAAGATGATGAAGCCGGGCATCGGCGCCTATGACGAGTTCAAGCGCCTGTTCGACAAGTATTCGCTGGAAGCGGGCAAGAAGCAGTACCTGATCCCCTACTTCATCGCCGCCCACCCGGGTTCGACCGACGAGGACATGCTGAACCTGGCCCTGTGGCTGAAGAAGAACAACTTCAAGCTCGACCAGGTGCAGACCTTCACGCCCACGCCGATGGCGATGGCCACGACCATGTACCACAGCCGCAAGAATCCGCTGCACAAGGTGACGGAAGATTCGGAAACCGTGGAGACCGCGCGCAGCGGCAAGATGCGCAAGGCCCATAAGGCCTTCCTGCGCTACCACCATCCGGAGAACTGGCCGATCCTGCGCGAGACCCTGGTCAAGATGGGCCGTGGCGACCTGATCGGCAATGGCGAGCGCCACCTGGTGCCGGCCTGGCATCCGTCGGAAGAGGGCGCCATGCCCGCGGTGCGCGAGACCGGGGCGCGCCAGGGCGGCAACCGCCAGACCGGCGCACGGCCGGTGGCGGCGGCGCCGGGCAAGCGTGGCAACGGCATCTCCGCGCCTGCGCATCAGATGGTCAATGCGCAGATCGCGGCCAATGCGCGGCGCCAGCCGGAACGTGCCCAGGCAGGCGGACGCGCGGCGCCCGCCGCGGAGAAGACCCGGCCGTCGATCCTGTCGACCATCAAGGCCAAGCCGAAGGCGGGACGCAAGTAAGAGCAGCCAAGCACCCGCAAGCCAATCAGGCCAGCCACGCCCCAAGCGTGTGCTGGCCTTTTTCATGGCTGCTGTGGTTGTTGTCTGTTGACGACATGCATGGAGATACATTGCATGATGCGCGGCGCCAGGGAGGGCGGACCTGGCTAAATCTTTCAATCGTGCGTACGGAAACGAGGGAAAGTCTGTAATATAGTTCCTTTGGGAAATAGTTGTTGTAATTTTATTAGTAATTCCTCTGTCAGGCTGCGGCGCCGCGCATCGGTCGGTTGCGCTTTGACGGCATCAACTCTCCCGTAAGGAACGCGCAGTGATCGATATTCAAACCTTCATGCTGGCGCTCGGTATCGGCAACATTTCGTTTGCCCTGCTGATGGTCGCCTACATACATGACACCGCGCCCAGCCCTGGCCTGCGCATCTGGACCTGGGCGCGCCTGGTCGCGGGTGCCACCCAGCTGCTCGCCTTTGCGCGTCCCCAGCTGGGCGTACCGGCCCTGGCCCTGCTCGAGCCCATGGGCTGGATCGCCGGGCTCGCGCTCGAGGTCGCGGCATATTGCACCTTCTTCGAATTGCGCCACTGGCGGCGCATCGTCTATCCGCTGGCCGGGCTGGCGCTACTGCTGGCCTGCACCGCGCCGCTGATGGGAGCGGGATATGGCGAGCTGATGGGCTTGATCGCCTGCATGTTCTCGCTGTGCGCAATCACCACCGCCTGCCTGCTGCTCCACCCGAAGCTGAAGAATCCCTCGCTGCTGCAGCGTATGATCGGCGTGAACGATGCCGTATTCGGGCTGGCGATCGCGGCCTGGGCGTTGGGCGCCGTCACGCGCGGGGAGCTGGACCTGGGCGGCGCCGACATCAGCCAGGTGGCGGCGTACGTCTCAGGCTACATGCTGATGATCGTGAACGGATTCGGCTTCCTGTTGATGTGCAAGCAGCGCAACGATGCCACCATGAAGCGGCTGGCCAGCACCGACGACCTGACGGGCCTGCTGAACCGGCGCGAGTTCTTCGCCCGCGCCGAGGCCGCGCGCATGCTGGCGCTGCGCCAGCGCCAGCCGATCGCGCTCCTGATGCTCGACATCGACCATTTCAAGCAATTGAACGACCGCTTCGGCCACGCCACAGGGGACGAGGCACTGTTGCTGTTCGCACGCACCACGGGCGCCATCCTGCGCGAGCACGACATCCTGGGCCGCATGGGCGGCGAGGAATTCGCCCTGGCCCTGCCCGGCACCGACCTGGCCGGCGCGATGCAGGCGGCCGAGCGCTTGCGCAAAGCGACGATGGGGATCCGCCTGCTCACCTGCGGCAACCACTACACGATGACGGTGAGTACCGGTCTGGTGGTGATCGAGCCCAACGAAGACCTGGCGGCGGCGCTGGCGCGCGCCGACCGCGGACTGTATGCGGCCAAGCGCAACGGGCGCAACCGGATCGAGATCGGCGGGGCGGTGCGGCAGGCGGCATGATGGGTGAACATCCATCATGCGGGGCAATGGAAAATAAAGCGTAAACGAAAAAAGGCCCGACGAATCGGACCTTTTTTCTTGAAGCTGGCGGAGCGGACGGGGCTCGCCCACGTGCCGCGGGCCGCGGATTCCCTTGCAAGGGAATCCCTTCTCGCCCCAAACCCGTGACTCCTCCCATTGGTCGGAATCACCCCGCAGGGGGAGCGCTCCTGCGCGTAAACGAAAAAAGGCCCGACGAATCGGACCTTTTTTCTTGAAGCTGGCGGAGCGGACGGGGCTCGAACCCGCGACCCCCGGCGTGACAGGCCGGTATTCTAACCAACTGAACTACCGCTCCAGTTTTCGTGGTCTTGCCAGGACCGGTACTACGGCAAGAAAAAAGGTCCGGGATCCGGACCTTTTTCCCTCGATGCTGGCGGAGCGGACGGGGCTCGAACCCGCGACCCCCGGCGTGACAGGCCGGTATTCTAACCAACTGAACTACCGCTCCGTTTTTACTGATCGGTTCTTCGATCGAAACTGAATCTGGTGGGCGCTGAGAGGCTCGAACTCCCGACCTAATCCTTGTAAGGGATCCGCTCTACCAACTGAGCTAAGCGCCCCACTCACTGAATTCGTTTCGTCTGACGTTTGTCATCACGTCCGAAGAGGCCCGAATCATAGCGTATGGCTTCGAGAATGTGCAAGGGTTTTTCTGAAAAATATGCAAAACACGGTTTTTCGACCCGGCCGTTCCAAGTGGATGTTTTATGCAAGGTCAATGGACATACCCGCCATCGGCACCGGCAAGATGGCCACGTGCCTGACCGGACCGATCGGCCGCCGCTGGCAGGCCTGTCAACGACTTCCGAGCTCATTAGGAATCCGTCTAGCACATTTGTTGCTAATCGACATCTGTATATGAATATTTACTTGATATTCGAATTCGTATAGCAAACAATGGCGCCCTTGTAAGACGGCAACCTCGAGACATCAGAAGATGCGGTGCCGTGGCGGGCAAACCGCCGCGCCTGGATGGCGCATGGAGGAATGGTGGACATCGCGGTTTTTTTAACTTCAAGGAAGAGACTCATGATCAAGATGTCCAAGATGCACAAACGCGTCGTGCGCGCGCACGCCGCCATGCTGGCGCTGGCCGCCCTGCCGGCCGTTCCGGCCCTGGCCCAGAGCGCTGCCCAGCCGGCGGCCGAGCTGCAGACCGTGACCGTGACCGCGCAGCGCCGCAGCGAGAACATCCGCGACGTGCCGGTGGCCGTCAGCGCCCTGCGCGGCGAAAAGCTCGACGTGCTGACCTCGGGTGGCGAGGACATCCGCCTGCTGGCCGGCAAACTCCCGAGCCTGAACGTGGAGTCGTCGAACGGCCGCACCTTCCCGCGCTTTTACATCCGCGGCTACGGCAATACCGATTTCAACACCTTCGCCTCGCAGCCGGTCTCGCTGATCTACGACGAAGTGGTGCAGGAAAATCCGATCCTGAAGGGCTTCCCGATCTTCGACGTGGCCAACGTCGAAGTGCTGCGCGGTCCGCAAGGCACCCTGTTCGGCCGCAATACCCCGGCCGGCGTCGTGAAGTTCGAATCCGAGAAGCCGCGCCTCGGCAAGATCGAGGGCTATTACAACGCCTCGGTCGCCACCCACAACACCATCAATCTCGAAGGCGCGGTCAACGTGCCGCTGTCGGACACCTGGGCCATGCGCGCCTCGACCCTGCGCCAGCACCGCGATGACTACGTCGACAACTACGCCGACCTGGCGATGACCGAACGCCGCGGCGAGCTCGACGGCTACAACGAGCATGCCGAGCGCGTGCAGTTCCTGTACAAGCCGAGCGGCGCCTTCAACGCGCTGTTCAACGTGCACCAGCGCACCACCAGCGGCAGCGCCCGCCTGTTCCGCGCCAACCTGATCCGTCCGGGCAGCAACGACATTGCCGCCGGCCTCGACCTGGATCGCATCGTCACCAACGCCCAGAACTACCAGCAGCTGACCACGCGCGGCGCCAACCTGCGCCTGAACTGGGACCTTGGCGACTACCGCCTGTACTCGGTCACCGGCTACGAGAATGTGGCCGACTACCTGAGCCGCGGCGACATCGACGGCGGCATCCCGGCCGGCCCGGGCCGCATCCCCTTCCAGGTCGAGACCGCGGGTTACATCGACGACCTGAAGCAATACAGCCAGGAATTCCGCCTCGAGTCCGAATACGCGGGCCCGCTGAACTGGCAGACCGGCGTCTACTGGTTCGACGAGAGCGCCACCGGCGGCAGCGACAACTTCAACAGCAGCACCGGCGCGCGCACCTCGGTGCTGGCGAGCCGCCAGGGCAATACCGCCTGGGCCGTGTTCGGTTCGGCGACCTACAAGGTGTCCCCAAGCTTCGACCTGCGCGCCGGCGTGCGCTACACGAAGGACGAGAAGGACTTCCGCACGGTGCGCGCGGAAAACGTGGTGCAGATCGGCGACACCGCGGTCAGCACCAGCAAGAACAAGGTCAGCTGGGACCTGAGCGGCAGCTACAAGCTGACCCCGGAAGTGAACGTGTATGGCCGCGTGGCCACCGGCTTCCGCGCCCCGAGCATCGCCGCCGCCTCGGCATCGGTGCCGATCACGGTGGCCGACGCCGAGACCATCACCTCGGTCGAGGCCGGCGTGAAGGCCGACCTGTTCGAGCGCCGCGGCCGCGTCGCGTTCTCGGTCTACGACTACGCGGTGAAGGACCAGCAGCTGACGGTCGTGGGCGGCAATTCGAACGTGAACCGCCTGATCAATGCGGATAAAACCAAGGGCCGCGGCGTCGAGCTCGACGTCGAAGCGGCGGTCAGCCCGTCGCTGCGCCTGACGGCCAGCACCAGCTACAACTTCACCGAGATCCGCGATGCCAGCCTGTCGGTGAACCGCTGCGCCGCCTGCACCATCACCGACCCGGTCAATGAAGCCGGCCGCGTCGTCATCGACGGCAACATGTTGCCGCAGGCGCCGCGCTGGATCGTCAACGCCACCGCCCGCTACAGCGTGCCGGTCGCCGACGGCGAGTTCTTCGTCTTCACCGACTGGTCCTACCGCAGCAAGATCAACTTCTTCCTGTACGAAGCGGCCGAGTTCACCGGCAAGCCGCTGACCGAGGGCGGCCTGCGCGTGGGCTACACCTGGGCCAACGGCAAGTATGAAGCCGCCGTCTTCGGCCGCAACATCCTGGACGAGCGCCGTATCACGGGCGCAATCGACTTCAACAACCTGACCGGTTTCACGAACGAGCCACGTACCTGGGGTGTGCAATTCAAGGGTAACTTCTAATTACAGGAACCTGACAGGACACAAGGCCGCGAGCAATCGCGGCCTTTTTTTATGCTTGTTGAATAAACAAATATCTTGCTATATACGTAAAGTAATTGATGTTGCAGACATGATAATGAACTTTGGCCTAATATTATTTGGTGTACATACATTTGTTGCAAATAAACGATGTTTTTGTTAACTGGGCCGTAAAATCCGTTGCGTCGGCGCCTCATACCGTTGGAAATTCCCTGCGCGCATATTTACTCAGGAGTAGTCTTTTGGAGCCGCCAAGAGAGGGCACTCCGGTAGGAGAGAACCGGAGCAACTACACAACAAGGCAAATTCTTGCCTTGACGGAAAACTACACAACAAAGGACGAAACATGAAGTCGACGCTTTCGATTTATCCGAGCTTGTTGAAGGTCACCGCAGCACTGGCCATCGTCGTGGGGCCGCTCCACGCCTCGGCGGCGGTTCCCGACGCCGTTCCCGGCGCCGCCAAGGAATCGCAATACATCCTGCACACCGATCGCATGATCGTGAAGTACAAGGATGCCAAGGTCGTCAACGGCCGCGCTTTCGTGCCGGCCGTGACCGCGGCGCGCCAGTCGGTTGTCGACCGTGCCGGCCAGGACTTCGGGGCCAAGCTCGAACCGGTGCGCACCACCGCCACCGGCGCGCATGTGATGAAGATGAACCGCAAGCTGTCGCTGACCGAAGCCGGCGCGCTGGCCAAGGAAATGATGGCGCGCGACCCGTCGATCGAATACGCCGAGCCGGACCGCATCATGACCAGGATGATGACGCCGAACGACCCGCGCTACACTGAACAGTGGCACTACTACGAGGCGACCGGCGGCCTGCGCCTGCCGGCAGCCTGGGACAGCTCGACCGGCAGCGGCATCCGCGTCGCCGTCATCGACACCGGCTATCGTCCACACGCCGACCTCTCCGGCCAGGTCCTGGCCGGCTATGACTTCATTTCCGACACCGCCATCTCCAACGACGGCAACGGCCGCGATAGCGACGCATCCGATCCGGGCGACGCCGTTGCCGCGGGCGCCTGCTACGCCGGCTCGCCGGCATCGAACTCGAGCTGGCACGGCACCCACGTGGCCGGCACCATCGCCGCCGCGACCAACAACGGCGTCGGCGTCGCCGGCGTTGCCTATGGCGCCAAGATCGTGCCGGTGCGCGTGCTCGGCAAGTGCGGCGGCTATACCTCGGACATCGCCGACGCGATCGTCTGGTCCTCGGGCGGCAGCGTCAGCGGCGTGCCGGCCATCGCGGCCCGCGCCCATGTGATCAACATGTCGCTGGGCGGCAGCGGCGCCTGCGACAGCACCACCCAGAACGCGATCAACAGTGCCCGTTCGCGCGGCACCGTCGTGATCGTGGCAGCAGGCAACGAGAACCAGAACGCCTCGAACTCGAACCCGGCCAACTGCTCGGGCGTCGTGACCGTGGCCGCGACCACCCGCGCCGGCGGCCGCGCTTCCTACTCGAACTACGGCACCGTGGTCGACGTGGCGGCCCCGGGCGGCGGCACCGGCGGCGGTGTCCTGTCGACCCTGAACAGCGGCACCAGTTCGCCGGGTTCCGACAGCTATGCCGCCTACCAGGGCACCTCGATGGCGACCCCGCACGTCGCCGGCGTGGCGGCCCTGATGCTGGCGAAGAACGCGGCGCTGACGCCCGACCAGATCGAGTCCACGCTCAAGAGCACGGCACGCGCCTTCCCGGCGACCTGCTCGGGCTGCGGCAGCGGCATCGTCGACGCGACAGCAGCGGTGGCAGCGGCCAGCGGCGCCACCCCGGCGCCTGGCCCGACGATCTCGGAATCGGAATCGAATAACACGATCTCGACGGCCGACGCCGTCAGCACCAGCGGCACCACGGTCAACGGCACCATGAGCGCCAGCACCGACAACGACTACTTCGTGGTCCAGCTGCCGGCCGGCAAGACGCTCACGGCGACCATGACCCCAGGTTCGTCGACCGCCGACTACGACCTGTACATCTACAACAGCGCCGGCACCCAGCTGGCCTACAGCGAGAAGAGCGCCGGCGCCGTCGACAGCGCTTCCGTGACGAACACGACCACCGCTACCGCGGCACGCTACGTGCGCGTGAAGTACTACAGCGGCGGCACCGGTTCGACCAACGGCAAGTACACGCTGAAGCTGAGCTGGTAATTGCAGTAAAACAGTCGCTTACCAAGGGTGAAGACGCGCGGCTTGCCGCGCGTCTTTTTTCGTTTTGATATACCGACTGCGTCATTGAAGACTGCGGCCTCGACCGTAGGGTGGGCACCCCGTGCCCACGCGGAACGACGCGTCATCGGCGCGGTAACAGTAATCGGTGCCAAGTGCATGCCGATGAGTATCCAAGGGAGAGACGTTAGCTACTACTCTCTGGGAGACGTCAACAATCATTATCCTGTTGGGCCAGCACAGCAATCAACACAGTGCGACCTTCCGCGTGGGTACGGAGTGCCCACCCTACGGATCGGCCAACGCCATGGGCCACAGTCGGCGTTACGACTGCTCTTGCACCAAATCCCAATTGACGAGATACTGTATAGAATGACAGTAGTCGGCTCCCGCCGCCGCCCGAGTGAACGCCCCCGCACGTAAAATCATCCATTGCGATTGCGACTGCTTCTATGCGTCGGTCGAGATGCGCGACGATCCGTCCTTGCGCGGCCGGCCGCTGGCCGTCGGTGGGCGTCCGGACCAGCGCGGGGTGATCGCGACCTGCAACTACGAGGCGCGCCGCTACGGCATCCACTCGGCCATGGCCACAGCACAGGCAATGAAATTGTGCCCGGACCTGCTGGTGATTCCGCCGGCGATGGAAAAATACCGGGTCGCCTCGCGCCAGATCATGGACATCTACCGCGACTACACGGACCTGGTCGAACCGTTGTCGCTGGACGAGGCCTACCTCGATGTCTCGAACTCGCCACACTGCAGGGGCAGCGCGACCCTGATCGCGCAGGAGATCCGGCGCCGCATTTTCGAGACCGTCGGCATCACGGCCTCGGCCGGGGTGGCGCCCAATAAATTCGTGGCCAAGATCGCCAGCGACTGGAACAAGCCCGACGGCCTGTTCCTGGTGCGCCCGGAAGAAGTCGATGCCTTCGTTGCCGCACTGCCGGTCAAGAAACTGCATGGCGTCGGCAAGGTCACGGCCGCCAAGATGAACAATTTGGGGCTGAAGACCTGTGCCGACCTGCGCGGCTGGAGCCTGCAGAAGCTGCAGGAGCACTTCGGCAGTTTCGGCGCGCGCCTGCACGATTTATGCCGCGGCATCGATTACCGTGAGGTCAGCCCCGAGCGCGAACGCAAGTCGGTGAGCACCGAGGAAACCTATACGCCGGACATCCCGGACCTGCCGGGCTGCCTGGCACTATTGCCGGATCTGTATGAACACCTGCTCGGGCGCATCAAGCGCGCCGGCGCGGAAAAATTCATCAATAAACTGTTCGTGAAGATCAAATTCGCGGACTTCCAGCAGACCACGGTGGAGTGTGTCGGTTACGCGCCACACCTGCCGAGCTACGCCCGCCTGATGGAAATCGGCTGGCAGCGCGCCAGCCGCCCGGTGCGCCTGCTGGGCGTCGGTGTGCGCCTGGGCGAAACCGAAAACGTCGAGCAGCTCAGCCTGTTTGACGAACACGCAACACATTAAATTGTTGCCGTTTCCGCCCGAAAATACTTCGACATCAACGTGTAGAATGTCGTTCCCCTGAAATACTGAGACAACAGAAAGCAACTATGTGGTTCAAGAATCTTCAGATTTACCGCCTGCCCCAGAACTGGGCGTTCACCCCTGAACAGATGGAAGACGCGCTGCAGTCGCAGGCCTTCACGCCGGCCAGCAGCAATGAACTGCTGCGCCAGGGCTGGGATTCGCCGCGCGGCAACGGCAAGCTGGTCCACGTGGTCAACAAGCAGATGCTGATGATGCTGGGCACGGAAAAGAAACTGCTGCCGAGCTCGGTGATCAACCAGGTGGCCAAGGCCAAGGCGGCCGAGCTGGAAGAGCAGCAGGGTTTCCCACCGGGCAAGAAGGCGATGAAGGAACTGAAGGAACGCGTGGCCGACGAACTGCTGCCGCGCGCATTCTCGATCCGCAGCAATGTCTGGACCTGGATCGACCCGGTGAACGGCTGGCTGGTGATCGATGCCGCCAGCCCGTCGAAGGCCGACGACGTCATCAAGTTGCTGCTGAAGGCGGTGGACCGCCTGCCGCTGGAATCGCTGCGCGTGCAGCGCTCGCCGGTGGCCGTGATGACCGGCTGGCTCGAATCGGATGAAGCGCCGTACAACTTCACGATCGACCAGGACACCGAACTGCGCGCCACCGGCGAGAGCCGCGCGGCCGTGCGTTACGTGAAGCATTCGCTCGATCCGGAAGACATCCGCCGCCACATCGCCTCGGGCAAGCAGTGCACCCGCCTGGCGATGACCTGGAACAGCCGCATCTCGTTCGTGCTGACCGAAGCGCTGGCGATCAAGGGCGTCAAGCCGCTGGACGTCATCAAGGAAGGCGAAACCGTCACCTACAGCGACGACGAGCGTTTCGACAACGACATCATGCTGATGACCGGCGAGCTGGCCAAGATGCTGACCGATGTGGTCGAGGCGCTGGGCGGCGAAGCGAAGGCCTGAGAACGCCGTCGCGTTTGCCGAAGGCGTAGGGTGGGCACCTGTGCCCACGCGGTCGTGCTCACGCATACCCTGGCGCTTCCGGAGATCGTTGGCAGATGCCATATGATTGACGTATCGGCGGATCATACGTCGTACCGCGTGGACACAGGTGCCTACGCCGGCCGCGCCCACCCTACGAAAAGCCACAAACAAAACGGACCCGCGCGGGTCCGTTTTGTTTTGCCGACGCAGCAAGCACCTTACTTCGCGCTCGCCACCTCCTCGCTGGTCGCCGGCTCCGCACTCTTGCCATCGGTATAGGTCGCTCCCTGGCGGTTCTCGTGCGGCGCCGGCTTGCCCGGCAGCGGCGGCAGGGCCTTGGCCTTCTCGAGGTCGATGCCGGCAATTTCCGCCACGCGGCGGCCATAGTCCTCGTCGCAATGCCACAGGTGCCAGACCATGCGCAGCTGGATCGGTTCCGGGCACTGCTTCAAATCGCCGCCGACATTGTTGACCAGGTCGTCGCGCTCCCAGTCCTCGAAGGTCCGGTAGCGGTCGCCCGCCTGCTTGTAGTCGGCCGCGGTACTGGTCGTCTGGTAGCGCCCCAGGTGGCCTTCCACATACTGGTGGTAGTCGCGCTGCGGCTGCGGCGCTTCCTGCATGCCGCCCATCAGGCTCGGTTCGTAGTTGATGTGCTTGTTTTCGCCGCCATCGTCGACGTAATACGTCATCTGGCCGTCGCGCTGGTTGGTTTTCGCGCGGGCCTTTTCCTGTGGCGCGTTGATCGGCAATTGCAGGTAGTTCGGGCCGACGCGGTAGCGCTGGGTGTCGGAATAGGACAGGGTGCGGCCCTGCAGCATCTTGTCGTCCGAGAAATCGATGCCGTCGACCAGCACGCCGGTGCCGAAGGCCGACTGCTCGGTCTCGGCGAACACGTTGTCCGGATTGCGGTCGAGCACCATGCGTCCCACCGGCAGCAGCGGGAACTGGTCTTCCGGCCAGCGCTTGGTGTCGTCCAGCGGATCGAAGTCGAGCTCGGGATGCTCGCCGTCGGCCATGATCTGCACGCAGAATTCCCACTCCGGATAGTCGCCGCGCTCGATGGCGTTGTACAGGTCGCGCGTGGCATGGCTGGTGTCGTGGGCCTGGATCTCGGCCGCCTGTTGGCTGGTGAGGTTGCGCACGCCCTGGCGCGGCTGCCAGTGGAATTTCACGAGGTGGGCCACGCCTTCGTCGTTCACCAGTTTATAGGTGTTCACGCCCGAGCCTTCCATCTCGCGGTAGTTGGCCGGGATGCCCCATGGACTCTTGACCCAGGTAACCATGTGCAGCGACTCAGGGTGGTTCGCGATGAAGTCGTAGAAGCGCCAGGGCTCTTGCTGGTTGGTGACCGGGTCCGGCTTGAAGGCGTGGATCATGTCCGGGAACTTGATGGCGTCGCGGATGAAGAAGACCTTCAGGTTGTTGCCGACCAGGTCCCAGTTGCCTTCGACGGTCTTTAGTTTCACGGCGAAGCCGCGGGGGTCGCGCGCCGTTTCCGGCGACTCCTTGGCGCCGATCACGGTCGAGAAGCGCACGAACACGGGCGTCTGCACGCCGACCTCGTTGAGCACCCTGGCGCGGGTGTACTTGCTGGCCGGTTCGTCGCCGATCTTGCCGTAGGCTTCGAAGTAGCCGTGGGCGCCGGTGCCGCGCGCATGCACCACGCGCTCGGGGATGCGTTCGCGGTCGAAGTGGGTAATCTTTTCGATGAACTGGTAGTTCTCGAGAGTAGCCGGACCGCGTTCGCCGACGGATCGCAGCGACTGGTTGTCGCGCACGGGGTGACCCTGGCGGGTGGTCAGGATGGGACGGTCTGACATGGGAAACTCTCCTCTCTGGTCACGGGAGAGAAAAGTATAGGAAGTTCTTCCCAAGGGCAGCGCTCTGCTGCCCTTGGGAAAGGGCTTGTATCCGGCGCTGCCTACAATGGCTGGAACACGCCAGCGGCGCGGTTCTTGGTGACGTTGTCCCAGCTGAACACCTGGCCGTTCATCGCCACGTAGACGCCGGCCGGCAGGGTCTGCGCCACGCCGCAGGCAAAGCCGAGATTGAACAGCGCGTCCGAGTTCGCGATCTCGTAGGGGATCATGGCGCCGGTCAGCACGATGGTCTTGTCGAGCTGCGCGCCGCCGAGCACGCCCGCGGTTTCACGCATGGTATCGGTGCCGTGCACAATGACGATCGCCTTCTCGGATGCGGCCTGGCAGGAGGCCAGTACGCGCTGGCGGTCGGGGTCCTGCATGTCGAGCGAATCGAGCAGCGGCAGCACTTCGAGCGCGACGGGAATGGTCATGCGGGCACGCGCGATGACGGCTGGCAGGTGGCTTTCAGCAAAGCCGAGCACGCCGTTCAGCTCATTGTAGTGTTTGTCGAAGGTGCCGCCGGTGGCGATGAGTCGCAGAGTCATATCGGTTTGTAAAGGCAGTGAAAAAAGGTGGGTAATGATAGCCGCAAACGGTAGTGTATCCACATGTGACTGCGCTAGAATCAATTGGATCGGATGAGTAGACTCCCCTTTTTTATAGGCATTTGCCTGCGATAGAACATGAAAGCCGTTGCTCCAGGAACCGTTATTTTCCACCGTCATCGCGGGTATGGCGTGATCACCCACGTCAACCTGTTGACCGGGTGGATCTCGGCGCGGTTCGGCAACGAATCGCGTACGCTCGACCTGAATCTGTCGAGCGACGAAGTGCAGCATGCCGATGGCGAACCGATCCTGTTCCGCCGTACCCCGCCCGACCGCATGCCGCATGCGCGCCTGATGGCCGTGGTGCGCGAACTGCACAAGGCCGGCTACCAGAAACTGTATTTGTATTCCTGGCCCAAGCCTTCCGGCCTGCACTGGCGCTGGCATCTGTTCACCGGCCAGCGCAACTGGATGCAGCGCTCCTGGCGCGAAGGCTGGTATGGCTCGGGCGCCGAGTACAACAACAATCCGGTGATGGGATGGGGAGATTCCCCGGGCGCCAGCACCGATGAACTGATCCACGCACTGGCGAAATTCGACCCGCAGGGCCTGGCCCAGGCCCTGGGCCGCGACGAAGACCACACCGCCTGGTTTGCCGATGTCTGCGAGCTGCTGCTGCCGGGCTACATGTACAGCCTGAACATGGAGCGTCCCGCCGGCGGCGGCCTGGTCGAGGCGCCGCCGGTGCCCGTGGTGCCGGTGCGCGCGGGCGTGAAACCGTATGCCGGTCCCGACATCGGCTGGCCGCCGGGTTGGGCGGGCTTGTGGACGGGTACCCACGTGATGCCGGCGCGGCGCATCAGGCTAACGGGCGAGCCGGAGCTGGGTTAACCTCACTCGTAGGGTGGGCACCCCGTGCCCACGCGGAAGTTCGCGCCGCGTTGTCAGCATTTGTACGAGCGGCCGCGGACAAATCGAAGCGCTTCCAGATGATCATTCGATACCTTTCGACAGCGCGGCTGTTCCGAAGCGTGTTGTGCTAACACCGTGCAGGCTTTCGCGTGGGCACGGGGTGCCCACCCTACGGTTAAGGGCCCTTCAGGGTGCTAACGCTTCCGGATTCAGGATATTCGTCGGCTTGCCTGCGGCAAAATTCACGATGTTCTCGAACGCCGCCCGGAAATACATCTCGTAGCTATCCTGCTCGACGTAGCCCAGGTGCGGCGTGGCCAGCACCGTCGGGATGCGCAGCAGGGGCGCGTCCGGCGCCAGCGGTTCGCTGGTGAACACGTCCACGGCCGCGCCGCCCGGACAGCCGCGGCGCAGCGCTTCCTCGAGCGCGCCTTCTTCCACCAGTTCCGCGCGGCTCGTGTTCACGAACAGGGCATCCGGCTTCATGCGCGCGAAATCCTCGGCCTTGACGATGCCGCGCGTCCCCTCCGCCAGCCGCAGGTGCACACTGAGCACATCGGCCTCGGCAAAGAAAGCCGCGCGCGAGGCTGCGGCGCTATAACCGTCGCTGATGGCTGCGGCCCGGCTCGCTTCGCTACCCCACACCATCACCTGCATCCCGAACACCTTGCCGTAGCCCGCCAGCAGGCGGCCGATCTTGCCGTAGCCCCAGATGCCGAGCGTGCGCCCGTGCAGCACCCGGCCCAGGCCGTTCAGTTGCAGGTTGAGCGAGGCCGTCTGCCAGAGCCCTTCCTTCAGGTTGTTCGCATACGGCAGGATCTTGCGGCTGGCCGCCATGATCAGCGCCCAGGCCAGCTCGGCCGGCGCTACCGGCGAGCCGACCCCTTCGGCAATCGCGATGCCGCGCGCGGTCGCGGCGGCCACGTCGACGTGCCCGCTGACCTTGCCCGTCTGCGAGATCAGCTTCAGGTTCGGCAGCCTGTTCAGCAGGGCGGCAGGGAAGGGCGTGCGCTCGCGGATCAGGACCAGGGCGTCGTAGGGCGCCAGCCGGACCGCGAGCTGGCCCAGGCCGCGCGTCGAATTGTTGAACACTTTGACCTCGTGGCCGTCCAAAATTTTGTAACAGTCGAGACCCGGTACGGCATTCTGGTAATCGTCAAGAATGGCAATTTTCATCGGAGTTGGCCGAAGTTATTGATGAGTACGTAAAGAAATAACACGATCCGGAAGAATGTATGTAGCCTACTACTTTAGTCAACTATATTTCCTACATTTTTCCGGCCGAAGAGCTTGTGCATCGGTTTCAGGGGTGTACAATCGCCCGAATATTAAGGGTTTGACACCACTGTTTCTTATATCAGACCCGGCTGCACCGTTCCACCCAGCCTCGTCACCGGGGTTGTCGACATGACCGCCGTACCGCCGCGCTCGACCCGAGCGAAGGGATTCAAAGCGTAGTCCCGGGCACACGACGATCTGCCGTGCCGGGACCAGACCAGAATTCTTTATTGGCATTGGAGGTACTATGAACCAGCCCGTGATGGGCGGCGTCGCCGCACTGAACGTTCCAGCTTACATCAAACACCAAAAGCTCATCAATTGGGTCGCGGACATCGCCGCCCTGACGAAGCCTGACGCCATCTACTGGTGCGACGGTTCCGAGGAAGAGTACGACCGCCTGTGCGCGCAGATGGTCGAAGCCGGTACGATGAAGCGCCTGAACCCGGAGAAGCGTCCGAATTCCTACCTGGCCCATTCCGATCCCTCGGACGTGGCGCGCGTGGAAGACCGCACCTTCATCTGCTCGGCAACGAAGGAACAGGCAGGCCCGACCAACAACTGGATGGACCCGGCCGAAATGCGCACGACGCTCAACGGCCTGTTCGACGGCTGCATGGCCGGCCGCACGATGTACGTGGTGCCGTTCTCGATGGGCCCGCTGGGTTCGCCGATCGCCCACATCGGCGTCGAACTGTCCGACTCCCCTTATGTCGCCGTCAACATGCGCATCATGACGCGCATGGGCAAGGCCGTCTACGACGTGCTGGGCGAGAGCGGCGAGTTCGTGCCTTGCGTGCACAGCGTCGGCATGCCGCTGGCCGCTGGCCAGCAGGACGTGCGCTGGCCGTGCAACAGCACCAAGTACATCGTCCACTATCCGGAAACCCGCGAAATCTGGTCCTTCGGCTCCGGCTACGGCGGCAACGCGCTGCTGGGCAAGAAGTGCTTCGCGCTGCGCATCGCCTCGAACATGGGTTACCAGGAAGCGCAACAGGGCGGCACCGGCTGGCTGGCCGAGCACATGCTGATCCTGGGCGTTGAGTCGCCGCAAGGTGACAAGAAATACGTCGCTGCCGCCTTCCCATCGGCCTGCGGCAAGACCAACTTCGCCATGCTGATCCCGCCGACCTCGTTCAACGGCTGGAAGGTCACGACCATCGGCGACGACATCGCCTGGATCAAGCCGGGCGCGGACGGCAAGCTGTACGCGATCAACCCGGAAGCCGGCTACTTCGGCGTGGCCCCGGGCACCAACGACAAGACCAACTCGAACTGCATGGCCTCGCTGCGCGAGAACGTGATCTTCACCAACGTCGCGCTGACCGACGACGGCGACGTCTGGTGGGAAGGCATGACCAAGGAAGCCCCGGCCCACCTGATCGACTGGCAGGGGAAGGACTGGACCCCGGCGTCCGGCACCAAGGCTGCGCACCCGAACGCCCGCTTCACGGTGGCCGCCACCCAGAACCCGGTGATCGACCCGGCTTGGGACGATCCGGCCGGCGTGCCGATCTCGGCCTTCATCTTCGGCGGCCGCCGCTCGACCACGGTGCCGCTGGTGACCGAGGCGCGCGACTGGGTCGAAGGCGTCTACATGGCCGCGACCATGGGCTCGGAAACGACCGCCGCCGCCGCCGGCCAGATGGGCGTGGTGCGCCGCGATCCGCTCGCGATGCTGCCTTTCATCGGCTACAACATGAGCGACTACTTCCAGCACTGGCTGGATCTCGGCAAAAAAGTGGCCGAGAAGAACGCGGCCGCGCTGCCGAAGATCTTCTGCGTCAACTGGTTCCGTACCGACGAGCAAGGTAACTTCGTGTGGCCGGGCTACGGCGACAACATGCGCGTACTGAAGTGGATCCTGGAACGTACCGAAGGCCAGGCCGGCGGCAGCGAGCACCTGTTCGGCACCTCGCCGAACTACGGCGACCTGAACTGGGACGGCCTGGAGTTCACCCAGGAACAGTTCACGCAGATCACCTCGATCGACAAGGACGCCTGGCGTGAAGAACTGAAATTGCACAGCGAGCTGTTCGAGAAGCTGGCCTACCACCTGCCGCAGGAGCTGGTGGAGACCAAGGCCAAGCTGGAAAAGCAGCTGGCCCAGTAAGTTTCTGAGGAGGGGCGGCGCGTGTTGAGCGCCGTCACGTGAAAAAGGGCAGGACCGTGTGGTCCTGCCCTTTTTTTGTAGGGTGGGTTCTTGAACCCACCGTATGCGCCGCCGCAAACCTGTGGAAATATTGCAGCTGAGCATCTAGCGTACCGCGTGGGTTCAAGAACCCACCCTACGTTATGACAGCGCTGTTACTTCGGTCTTGTGTCCGCCATACGCATCGAACAGCCGCCGGTGCCTTGCATACGACATCGCATCGTCCCGCGTGTAATATCCCGCTACCCAGTCGAGCAGGAAGCTCAGTTTGCTCTGCTGCGCCTCCATCGACGCATACTTGTGCGGCTCCTACGGCCGCTTGCGGTTGTTCTCCAGGCAGGTTTCCAGCCCGGGATTCATGAACACCAGTTCCGAGCAGTGGGGCAGCGCCGCTTCGATCAAGTCGCCGTAGCAGCCTTCCGCGATCCAGCTCTCATGCCTGTCGACAAAGGCCAGCAGGTCGGCGCGCACCTGTTCGGGCGCGCGCGGCACCGCAATCTGTCCCGGCTCCCAGACGATGGTGTCCAGGTCCAGATGCACCAGCCCGTGCCGTGCCGCCAGGGCCTGCGCACGATGCGACTTGCCCGACCCGGAATTGCCCATGATGAGTACTCGCATGCATTCTCCTTTGTCCGGCCGAGAGAAACCGATCAGGCGACATGGTAATGCATGCGCATGCCCTGTTCAGCCAAGACCGATGCCGCGCGCCATGGCGGCGGCAAAGATCGGAATCAGCGCGAATACGTGGATCTCCGCCAGCAGCACCCGGCGCAGCTTGCCCACTTCCTGCAGCGAGGGCAGGAAGCCGGCGTCGGCTTTGGCCGCCTTTTGCCAGGCCGCGATCCGCAGCGTCGGCTGGATCGACAGCAATCCGACCACGCCGAAGGCGGCGATCTTGGCCCAGAACATGGGATTGTGCAGGTAGAAATCCGGTCCCTTGGCGCCGTACCAGACGCGCACGAAGCCGGCGGCGAGGATCGCCAGCGCCAGCATGCCGTAGGCGGCATCGAAGCGTCCCAGCAGCCGCACCGTCTGCGCCGACATGGCGGCCGGGCGCATCAGCGCCAGTTCGGCTGCCAGCACGGCCGCGATGCCGAAGACGATCAGGTGGTGGACGATGGCAAGCAGGAGGTCGCTCATGGTCAATATCCTGGACGATGAAGATATGCCAATGTCTTCTCGTATCTCTGCAGTGTCAAGACCGACGTGCGTCGATCACGTCCTGCCGCGCGGCCGCGGATGCCTGGTTTCCCGCTTTCAAACTGGCGCTCCTCCTTCGACGTGGGGTTTAGGCTCTTCATGTTCCCATGTCACCTGAGGAGGGCCGAGTCATGAAAACGACCATGAAGCAACTCGCTGCGACTTCTTTTGCCGTGCTATTGGCAGGAGTGGCCGGGGAGGCCAGCGCGCAGGTCGGGGCGGCGAAGGAAGCTGGCACCCCGGGCACCACGCGCCAGCAGAAGGAGATGAAAAAAGGCATCGAGCACGTCGACAAGGCGGTGCGGGTGGTACAGCAGATGCAGGCGACGCCGGAAATGCGCGCGCTGCTGCAGCGTTCGAAAGGCGTGTTCGTGGTGCCCGATTACGGCACCGCGGCCCTGGGCATCGGCGCGCGCGGCGGCGCCGGCGTGCTGCTGATGCGCAAAGGAGACTCCTGGAGCAATCCGGCCTTCTACAACTTCGGCGGCGTCAGCATCGGCGCCCAGGCCGGTGCGGAAGCCGGCGCGATTGCCTTCGTGCTGAACGACCAGAAGGCCATGAACAGCTTCATGCAGAACAACAAGTTCTCGTTGAATGCCGATGCCGGCCTGACGGTGGTGGACTGGTCGAAGAAGGGGACCGGCGCGGCCGGCTGGGGCAACATCACCGCCTGGTCGAACACCGAGGGGCTGTTCGGCGGTGCGGCCATTGGCGTCGACGACGTCGACTACGACGAGGACGAAACCTCGGGCTACTACGGCCGCCAGGTGGCGGCGCGCGACGTCCTGGGCGGGAAGGTCAACAATCCCCATGCCGCCGAGCTGCGCCAGGCCCTGGCGAGCGCCTCCAGCGGCAAGGGCGCGTCCAGCATGGGCAGCAGCGGGACCGCCGGCACCAAGTCAGGCGACAAGAGCACCAAGGAAGACGAGCGCAGCCGTTAGGCACGCTGGTCGATCACAAACACGTAGGGTGGGTTCTCGAACCCACCTTGGTTGCAGCACGTAAGCAGGCTACGCGACCGTATGCGCCGCGTCGGCCTGCGTATCCGCGGCTCGCCCATGAAAAAAGCCCGGATCCGCATGCGCGGTTCCGGGCTTACTCCAGTGCTTACTCTTTCTTAGCGGCGCATCAAGCCTTCAACAACGGCTTGAGGTACTTGCCGGTGACGCTGGCCGGGTTCTCGGCCACCTCTTCCGGCGTGCCGGTCGCGACGATGGTGCCGCCGCCGGCGCCGCCTTCGGGACCGAGGTCGACGATCCAGTCCGCGGTCTTGATCACATCTAAATTGTGCTCGATGATCGCGAGCGTGTTGCCCTGGTCGCGCAGGCGATGGATCACCTTCAGCAGCAGGTCGATGTCGGCAAAGTGCAGGCCAGTGGTTGGCTCGTCCAGGATGTACAGGGTGCGTCCCGTATCGCGCTTGGACAGTTCCAGCGACAATTTCACGCGCTGGGCCTCGCCGCCCGACAGGGTGGTCGCGCTCTGGCCCAGCTTGATGTAGCCGAGGCCCACGTCCAGCAGCGTTTGCAGCTTGCGCGCAATCACCGGCACCGGCTTGAAGAACTCGTGCGCATCTTCAACCGTCATCTCCAGCACTTCGGTGATGTTCTTGCCCTTGTACTGCACTTCCAGCGTCTCGCGGTTATAGCGCTTGCCGTGGCAGACGTCGCAAGGCACGTACACGTCCGGCAGGAAATGCATCTCGACCTTGATCACGCCGTCGCCCTGGCAGGCTTCGCAGCGTCCGCCCTTCACGTTGAACGAGAAGCGGCCCGCCGAGTAGCCGCGTTCCTTCGCGGTCGGCACGGTCGCGAACAAATCGCGGATCGGGGTGAACACGCCGGTGTAGGTCGCCGGGTTCGAACGCGGGGTGCGGCCGATCGGCGCCTGGTCGACCGAGATCACCTTGTCGAAGTGCTCGAGGCCGTGGATCGCGTCGTGCGGCGCCGGTTCCGTCTGCGAGCCGTACAGGTGGCGCGACAGGGCCGGGTACAGGGTGTCGTTGATCAGCGTCGACTTACCCGAACCCGAGACCCCAGTTACGCAGGTCATCAGTCCGACCGGCAGCGTGAGCGTCGCCTTTTTCAGGTTGTTGCCGGTCGCGTTCGTGATCACGAGCTGGCGCTCCGGGTTGGCCGGGGTGCGCTTCTTCGGCACCTCGATCTTGCGGCGGCCGTCCAGGTACTGCGCGGTCAGCGAGTGCTCGTTCTTCATGATCTCTTCGAGCGAACCCTCGGCGATCACGGCGCCGCCGTGCACGCCCGCGCCCGGACCCATGTCGACGATGTAGTCGGCGGTGCGGATCGCGTCCTCGTCGTGCTCGACCACCAGCACGCTGTTGCCGATGTCGCGCAGGTGCTTCAGGGTCGCGATCAGGCGGTCGTTGTCGCGCTGGTGCAGGCCGATCGAGGGTTCGTCCAGCACGTACATCACGCCGGTGAGACCGGAGCCGATCTGCGAGGCCAGGCGGATGCGCTGCGCCTCGCCGCCCGAGAGCGTATCGGCGCTGCGGTCGAGCGACAGGTAGTCCAGGCCCACGTTGTTCAGGAACTTCAGGCGCGCGGTGATTTCCTTGATCACGCGCTCGGCGATATCCCGTTTCGCGCCGGTCAGCTCGAGCGACTCGAAGTAGTCGAGGGTCTCGCGCAGCGGACGGTCCGACACTTCATAGATCGCGCGCTGTTGCGCTCCTTGTCCGATCTTGACGAAGCGCGCTTCGGTGCGCAGGCGCGCGCCTTCGCAGACCGGGCACTTCTTTTCGTTGATGAACTTGGCCAGCTCTTCCTTGACCGCCATCGAGTCGGTCTCGCGGTAGCGCCGCTGCAGGTTGTTGACCACGCCTTCGAAGGTGTGCTCGCGGATCACGGTCCGGCCGCGCTCGTTCACATAGGTGAAGGGGATCGCGGTCTTGCCGGAACCGAACAGCACGGCGTCCTGGGCGTTCTTCGGCAGTTTCTCGAAAGGCGTATCCAGGTCGAAGTCGTAGTAGGCCGCCAGGTTCGACAGCATCTGGAAATAGAACTGGTTGCGGCGGTCCCAGCCCTTCACCGCGCCGGAGGCCAGCGACAGGTTCGGGAAGGCGACAATGCGCTTCGGATCGAAGAACTCGATGTGGCCGAGGCCGTCGCACTCCGAGCAGGCGCCCATCGGGTTGTTGAACGAGAACAGGCGCGGCTCGAGCTCCTGCAGCGAATAGCCGCAGACGTTACAGGCGAACTTGTTCGAGAACACGGTCTCTTTTTCCGTGTCCATTTCGTAGGCGACGGCGCGGCCGTCGGCCAGGCGCAGCGCGGTCTCGAAGCTCTCGGCCACGCGCTGCTTGATCTCGGGATTGACCTTGACGCGGTCGATGACGACGTCGATCGAGTGCTTTTCCGTTTTTTTGAGCTTCGGCAGGTCGTCGATCTCGTAAATCCTGGCGGGATTGACTCCGCTCTGGATGCGGAAACGCACGAAGCCCTGCGCCTGCATGGTCGCAAACAAATCGCTGTGCTCGCCCTTGCGGCCGGCCACGACCGGCGCCAGGATCATCAGCTTCGTGCCTTCAGGCATCGCCAGCACGGCATCGACCATCTGCGAGACGGTTTGCGCGGCCAGCGGCTCGTGCGGGTGGTCCGGGCAGTAGGGCGTGCCGACGCGCGCGTACAGCAGACGCAGGTAGTCGTGGATTTCGGTCACGGTGCCCACCGTCGAGCGCGGATTGTGCGAAGTGGCCTTCTGCTCGATCGAGATCGCCGGCGACAGGCCTTCGATCAGGTCGACGTCCGGCTTTTCCATCAATTGCAGGAACTGGCGCGCGTAGGCCGACAGCGACTCGACGTAGCGGCGTTGACCCTCGGCGTACAGGGTGTCGAAGGCGAGCGAGGACTTGCCCGAACCCGACAGGCCGGTGATGACGATCAGCTTGTTACGCGGCAGGTCGAGGTTGATGTTCTTCAGATTGTGCGTGCGGGCACCACGAATACGAATTTCTTCCATTAATTTTTGGCAGGCTTTCAATAAGTTTGTGCGGGCCGCGCACGATACTGTCGCGGTGAGCGGGCCAATCGAGGGGAATCTGCTAGTTTAGCCGTTTTTTGCTTCGGCTGTACGTTTATCCAGTGGTGGGTGTATCAGCGCTGGCAAGCTGATATGCCACCTTGGCAAGCTTGGCTAACGCGTTCGCCCCCTGGCCCGTCTTATGTGTGCCGTTTCCGCTCCGCTTCAATGACAAACCGTTCAGAATCCGAAAATAAATTCGCGATTTGCTGGTTTTTGCTCAGCCTTGGCGCGTCCGGCATACCCGTAGGGTGGACGGCTCGTGACGCGGGCATCTAGCCCGCATCACTCCACGCGTTCAACCACATGTCGCGGAACCCCGACCTGATTCCACCCCTCAAAACCGTTTGTCGAACCGCAAAAAATCCTCTTTAACTCAGGCGGCAACGGCCCCATAATAGCGTGCTGCATCACCTAGTTCCCTGACGCTTAGTCATGTGCAGAGTCAGGGCTCACATCAATTTGAAGGAGTAACACCATGGCATCAGTCAACAAGGTCATCATCGTCGGCAACCTGGGCCGCGATCCCGAAATCCGCTACATGCCGAGCGGCGATGCGATCGCGAACATCGCGGTTGCGACCTCGTTCAAGTCGAAAGACCGCAACACCGGCGAACAGAAAGAGCTGACCGAATGGCACCGCATCTCCTTCTTCGGCCGTCTCGCTGAAATCGTCGGCCAGTACCTGAAGAAAGGTTCCTCGGTCTACGTCGAAGGCCGCCTGCAGACCCGCAAGTACACGGACAAGGACGGCATCGAGCGCTACGCCACCGACATCATCGCCGAGAACATGCAAATGCTCGGCGGCCGCCAGGGCATGGGCGGCGGCAACGACATGGGCATGGACGACGGCGGCTACGACGCCCCACCGCAGCGCCAGGCACCGCGCCAGGCGCCACCGGCCCCGGCCGCCCGTCCGCAGCCGCAGCGTCCGGCGCCGAACTTCTCGGACATGGACGACGACATTCCGTTCTAGAACCTACTTCGTTGCGTTTTTGTTGAGAAGGCCCGCATCCCCCAAAGGATGCGGGCCTTTTTATTCACCCACACTTCGTTTTGTGATGTAGTAGGGCTGTCGTTCAGCTCCTACTTCACAAAAAAGGTGGGTAGATGACTACATTCATTGCAAAGCGCGTCAAGTTCCGGAACGGGGAGCGCTGCTCAGTTCTGAGCCGGCCAGGCGGCCTACCGGTCCACGAGGCTACCCTGTATTTGGCGAGGTACCGCAAGCGCGGCCGAGCCGCCAACACGATTCATGGCGTGTGCGGTGTGTTGGCGTTGCTGTACCGAGAGCTAGCCAAGGCCGGCATTGACTTGCTCGCCCGGTTACGGCAGGGCGCGTTCTTGACGGCACCCGAGCTCAACCGATTGGCCGATGCTGCTCAATATCGGCTTGATGACCTGTCCTGCGAAGACGTGGACGAACCACGTGGATCGAACGTCATTGATATCAAACGAATCCGGATGCGTCGCAAGGCGGCGGTCGGGGAGGACATCATGGCGGTCGATATGGCGACTCAGGCTTCCCGGCTTCGGTACATGGCGGACTATCTGGACTTTTTGGCGACGTATGTGAGCGCGACGCTATCGCCAGCCTTGGGAGCGGGGCTGGCGATAGAAACCGCCCGCGTACTGAAGGAATTTCGTGCCGAGGTGCCCCGAATTTCCAAGCGAGCCAAGTTAGGAGCCCGAGAGGGACTATCGAGGGAGGATCAGGAGCGGCTCCTGAAGGTAATTCACCCGGATTCGCCCGAAAATCCGTGGAAGCGGCGCTTCGTACGTCAGCGGAACTGGCTGATTGTCGTGCTCTTGCTCGCAACCGGCATGCGTCGCGGCGAGTTGCTCGGCCTGCAGATTCGAGACCTTGACCAACGGCTCCCGAAGCTGCGTATCCTCCGCCGGGCAGACGCAAGCGAGGATCCTCGTGATATTCAGCCAGGTACCAAGACCTACGACCGCGAGATCGAGTTGCGGCCCGCCATCATGCGGACCGTTTGGGACTACATCAATCAGCAGAGAAAGAAAATCAAGGCTGCCCGCAAGTATCCACAGCTCATCGTGGCGGATGACGGCCGGCCGTTGTCCTTGAAGAGTATCGACAAGATTTTCGTGCAGCTTCGCGATGCCTGCCCGGGCTTGCCCGATACCCTGACGAGCCATGTGTTGCGCCATACCTGGAACGACCGCTTCTCGGACCAAGCTGAAATGATGGGACTGACGGATGCCGTCGAAGAGAAGGCGCGGAACGAACAACAAGGGTGGACCGATAGCTCCAAGTCTGCAGCAACTTATACTCGTCGTTACGTTAGCCGCAAGGGGCGGGAACTCTCCCTGAAACTACAGGAGCAACTCGATGTCGCAGAGCACTGAACCTGGCTGGTCCACTGCTCTTGTCATCGCTTTGCCTGAGCGTGTGTTTACCCGCAGCGGGAGCAGCTTCGACCCAAGGGAAGACCTTTGGGAGTGGGCCGATGGCCCGTTCAATGCACGGATCGACTTTCGCCGGTACAACCGCGGGTTCGACGCATTCGTTCCCTCGCTCAAGCAGGCACTGCTCCACTTCGTCAAGGGGCACTCGTCTGCACATGTCTCGAATTTGCTGGGGGCCTTCTCCCATTTTGCAGACGTAACACAGACATGTCCGGAAGGGGCAATCAGTGCCCAGCATATCTCCAACTACGCAGCGAAGTTGGGCGCACATGAAGTCGGCCGACTTGGAACACTCAACGGCCTGCTGCAGAAGTGGGTTGCCCTCGGTCTGCCCGGTGTGGAGCCGGAGTGCGCGACATATTTGCTGGAGAGACGGAAACCCGGGCACAAGAAGGGCGAGGCAGTCAGGACGCGAGATCCGGTCGAAGGACCTCTGAGCGAAGAGGAGTACAGTTCGCTGTATTCGGCGGTCAATACTGCGTATGGCCGCGGCGAGCTTCCGTTATGGGTGCTTCTGCTCGCTCGGTTGCTCTTAGCTTGCGGCGGGCGCATCTCTCAATACGCCTCGCTCAAGCTTTGCGACTTCGATGGCGACAAGTTGGAGCTGAGTCTTCCGCAGGCCAAAACCGGGGAAGAACACACGCGAAGCCGCTTTCTTCTCTTCGACATTAGTCCTCAAACGGGTCGGCTCATCACGGACTATGTCGATGGTTTAAGGGCTGAGGGATACGACGGCAACTGCGCCTTTTTCCCCCAAGATTTGATCATGCCTCGAGGACCACGCAAGCAGCTGCGGGGCAGTGAGCACTTGTTTTACGGGCACTGCTCTCCAAGCACCTTGTCAAAGCGGTTTAGCATTCTTATGACCGAAATCGCCCCGCCGACATCCCGACTCGACTTCGCGCCGATGCCCCTCACATCCAGGAGGTTCAGGTACACCTTTGGCACGCGGCTAGCCGAGGAAGGCGCAAGCAAAGTGGTCATTGCGAATCGTCTGGGCCATGCGGACCTGCAGCATGTTGATGTGTATGTGGCGGCTTCGCCGAAGATTGTCGAGAACATCGACAAGGCCATGGGGGCACTACTCGCCCCGCTTGCGAGGGCCTTCACGGGCCAAGTCGTCGAGGACGAGGCGCACAGCACCCACAAAGGTGCTATTGGCAGCCGCATTATTGACTTCCGAGTCTCGAAAGATCCGGTAGGTAGCTGCGGGGGCCATGGACGCAATTGCGCATTCAACAAACCAGTGGCTTGCTACACGTGCTTCCGGTTCGAGCCATGGCTGGACGCTCCGCACGCGAAGGTTCTTACGCGGTTGCTGGCCGAGCGGGAGAAATGGTCTGCAGACGATCGGATGGCAGCCGTGAACGATGAGCCCATTCGGGCGGTCCAGGAGGTTATCGCGCTTTGTACTCAGGTTTGGCAGCAGCGGGTCGAACCGGCATCAGGAGCCGAGTCTTGAGCGCGCCAGTCCTCAACTTCATGTCCCGGGCCGAACTACAGCCCTCGGCTAATCTTGCTGCCTTCGTGGAACTCTGCAGGCACTCGGAGGTCCTCGGCGCCAAGAGGGAGTTCGATAAGAACATTTGGGATATCGGCTACTTGAAAGGACAGAACAAGGTCCACCGGGTGGTGTTCAGTACTTTGGAGGCGGCTGACAGCCACAAGCCCGAACCGAGCCTGCCGCATCCATTCTTGGACTTCGCGAAAGCGACCCTCGTCTATCTCCAGGACAAGCGACCTGTCACATCTCAAAGTGTGCGCGTCGCTGCACTTCGATGCATGGAAGCAGCCTTGCAGGCGTCTAGCAAAGGCTCGCGGCCGACGGCCGTCGATGAATCAGTGCTGGACAGCGCGGTCGAGCTTGCAAAGAGGCAGGTATCACCACAGGTTGCCCACCGAATTGCCGGGCAGCTTGAGTATATTGCCGATTTCATGCGCGTCAATGGATTCATCACCCTCCGCCAGCGCTGGACACACGGCATGAAAGGGCCTCAGGAGCTGGGATCCCGTATCTCGAAGGAGGCGCTGACCGCGCGCCAGGCAAAGCTGCCGTCTGCCGCCACACTTCGTGCGCTCGGGGCCATTTTCTATGAGGCTGCCGAGCCCGTTGACGTTCTGGTTTCGAGCAACGCCGCACTGATGCTGTGCGCTCCAGAGCGCATTAATGAACTGTTGCGGCTTCGGCGGAACTGCCTTGTCGAGGGGGACGGCGAATATCGCGGGAAGCTCGGACTACGGTGGTCCGGATCAAAGGGCTTCGAGAACAGCACGAAGTGGCTTCCCACGGAAATGGCACCCATTGCACGGCAGGCCGTCGCAAACATCATTCAGGTGACGGCCCCCGCCCAAAGGTTGGCATCGTGGTACACCGCGAATCCGACGAAGTTGTATCTGCATGAGGGGGCCCAGCATCTGGGAGACCGAGAGGTCTTAACGCCGGCTGAAATCGCACTGGTACTTTGGGGTGATGAGACGGCCATGATCCAGGCATGTAACTGGGCCCAGTGCACCAACAAGCTGACCAAAACCGACTTAGGTAGGCGCCGTATTGGATTTTTTTTCAAGGACGTAGAGCTCGCTGTCATTGCGATGTTGCCAGCGACGTTCCCGTTCGTGCCCGGTGCTCCCGAGCTTTTGTGCAAGGACTCGATGGCGGTCATGCGAACGAACGAACTGCATGCCGCGAAAGCGACATGTTTGTGCATGTTCACTTGCGCCGACTACACAGCTATCACTAGTCATTTAGGGAGGTGCAAGGACAGGAAGTCTATCTTCGAGCGTTTCGGCCACGTCGAAGACGATGGCTCACTAATCAAGCTCAAGAGCCATAGCCTGCGCCACTACCTGAATATGCTCGCGCAGACCGGCGGGTTGAGCAGTGCCGAGATCGCCATATTCTCCGGTCGGAAGGACGTGAAGCAGAACCGCGCCTACGACCACATGACCTCGGACGAAGTCCAGGCGCCTATCAGCCAAGCCTTGAAGAATGGGTTCACGTCCGAGCTGGAACCAGTTTCTGGCGCGCGGCGCAACCTGGTTACGCGTAGCGAGTTCAAAGGGTTGGGCCTGACGGCGGCACATACGACCGAGTACGGCTGGTGCACTCACGACTTCGCATGCGAGCCCTGTCAGATCTACCGCGACTGCATTAACTGCGAGGAGCAGGAATGCATCAAGGGTGAGGAGCAGAAGGAAGCGAATCTCCGGATGCTCAAGGGCGAGACCGAGTACCTGTTAAAGCAGGCGCGGGAAGCCCTGGGGGACGAAGAGTACAACGCCGACACCTGGGTCAAACACCAGAGCGACACACTGGAGCGGGTCAACGCCCTGCTGTCGATTTTGGACGATCCCGAAGTTCCAGATGGCGCGCGGATCAGGTTAGACGTAGCAAACGCTCCACTCATCAGCGTCGACGAGGTTCATCCTGTGAAGGTGGTCAAGAATATGCGAGGAAAGGCGGTGCCATGAAAAAGAACCGCGCGCCCGATTTGACCGATGAACGCATTACCAATGTCATCGAGATGTTGGATGAGTGGAAGGGTAAGCTCACCTGGGAGCTTTTGCTCGGCGTGGTCGAGAAAGCTACCGGCCACCGCTATTCGAGGTTCACGTTCGCCGAGTACCCCGAAATTGCCAATGCGTTCTCTCTAAGGAAGGACGCGTTGCGCGGCACGCTGCCGCGGGCTCGGGGCGAGCCTCGCGACGAACGACTTCGTGCCGCACTTGCCCAGGTAGAACGCTACCAAGCCAAAATCCACCGGCTGGAAGCAGAGAACCGGCTACTGACCGAGCAGTTCGTGACGTGGGCGATTAACGCCGAGCGCAAGGGCGTCACTTTGGACGTATTGAACGCTCCGCTGCCCAAGCCCCCACGCGACCGAAGCAAAGAGGTGAAGTAATGGCCAGTGGTCAGCAACTTGCGGAGCAAAATTTTCAAGCGTTCACCGTCTGGCTGTCCAGCCGTACGGACGGGGACTTCAGGCAGCTGGTGACCCGCGGCAGCTTGTCGAGGAAAGAAATCGCGGTGCAGTGTGGATTTGCGGTTAGCGCCTTGAATCAGAATCCCCGCATCAAGTCCGCGCTATTGGCAAAGGAAGCACTCTTGCGCGAAGCGGGCGTATTGCCTGCGATCGCCAGTACGACTGTCGACGCCAACGAGACCCCACCAGTGCTACCCGAACCCGGTTCCGCCCGTCGGTCGCGCGATGCCGAACGCCAGCGACGCCTCGAGCAAGAAAATGCGAGCCTGCGGGCCGAGAACAGCGAGCTAAAGCGGGAGCTGGAGCGCTACGCGGTAATCCGAGAAGTCCTTTCCACTACCGGGCGGCTACCACGATGAAACCCTCCGTCCTCGTTCGAGTCCAGTCTGTCCGCAGCCAGAATCCCTACGGTCGCGGCGGATGTATATTCGTGAGCACGGAAATCAATGATGCGGGCGATGTCGTCGATGCCAAAAGCTACCTCGTGATCATGGCTACGGGCTCCCAGCTCGGCGAACTTCGCGTGCAGCCTGGCCAGTGGTGGCGGGTGAGCGGCAAATCGGAGTCATATGAGCGCACGATAAACGGGTACCTCGTCCGCGAGCGGAAAATCAGGGCGGACGAGGTATCGCTCATGAGGCTGTCAGGCGAGCACATCATTACCTTCATCGCCGAATCCAACGATTTTCACGGCATAGGTATGGTGAAAGCACGCAAGCTTTGGGACACATTTGGCGAACGGCTGTACCAGATTCTGGACAATGCAGACGTAGAGGCGCTGACCAGTGTACTTACCGAAGATAGTGCGCGCCAAGTCATCTCGGCCTGGTCGCTCCAGGAGCATGCGTGCACCCTGCAGTGGCTCCACAGCAGCGGCATCGATGTGAAAACAGGTCGGAAGCTCCTGGCTTACTTCGGGAAAGAGGTCGGCGAGAAGCTGAGGGAGGATCCATACCGGCTTCTATCGTTCTCAGCCGGTTGGAAGCATGTCGATGCGTTCGCGCGCTCGCATTTCGGAGTCGCAGAGGACGATCCACGGCGGTTGCAAGCAGCCGTCGAAGAGGCGCTGTATCAGGTTTTTGACGGCGGAGACACTGTCACCCCTATCTCCGCCCTTCTAACGCGCGCACGGGCCGTTTTAGACGCTTCTGCACCCCGGGCCCTGACAATGGCAGCTCTAGAGAGCGGGCTAACTAATGGCAGCTATGTTATCGGGCAAAATGGAAACGTCCACCCGCTGGGTGCGCTGGTCATGGAGAGGACAGTGGCCAAGGCCATTGCCGCTCGACTCGTAACCGACGCTACTCTGAAAAGTGGGCGCATCGACGAACTTTTGAACAGCTACGAACAAGCTGAGGGGATCACGCTGAACGTCGAGCAACGCCAGGCAGTGCACTGCGCGATCGCCCATGGTTTCGCGCTTATCCTCGGCGGCGCCGGCGTCGGCAAGACGACCGTGTTGAAAGCCATTTATACGGCTTATGACGACGCCGGCGTTCGCATCTTCCAGGCAGCGCTGTCCGGCCGGGCTGCGAAACGCATGGCAGAAGCTACCGGCAAACCCGCGACTACCCTTGCTTCTTTCTTCGTCAATTTTCGTGATGAAGACCTGGCCGGGGCTTCAGTTGTCGTAGTCGACGAGGCATCAATGGTCGACATCATTGCAATGCACCGCTTGTGTGAACTGCTCCCGCCCCATACCCGGCTGCTTCTCGTCGGCGACACCAGCCAGCTGATGCCGGTCGGTCCGGGTCTGGTACTGCACGCGCTTGTTAGCCTGGAGTTCATGCCGAAGGTCGAGCTCACGCAAGTGAAACGTCATGGCGGGGCCATCGCCGCCGCGGCTCTGGACATCCGAAACGGGCGCTGGCCTGAGCTGCCGGCGGACGGGGAGACGCCGATATCGTTTGTACACTGCCCGGCCAGCTCCATCGCGGAAATCGTCGTCTCGTTATACGAGCAGGAAAGAGAAGGAACGCAAATCCTGAGTGCGCGGAAGGGTAACGCCGACGGCACCAAATACTTGAATTCGCTCTGCCAGCGTCGGTTCTCAATAAGCGCCGCGCCCCTGCTCGTGTACAGCGAGGAACTGCAATCCAATGCGAGCACCGGCTTTTATCTTGGGGATCCAATTCTTTGCACCAGGAACTTGTGGGACTGGGGCCTACAAAACGGCTCCCTTGGGACCCTGGAGGAGATTGAGCGTCAGCCCCGCCGTCTGACGAAGCCGGACGGCAGCGAAATGGGATACGCGTTGGCTTGGGTGCGGTGGGACGACGGTGAGCGCCGCCCGGTTCTAGAGTCGATGCTGGAGCACCTCGAGCTCGGCTACGCCATCACCATTCACAAAGCCCAAGGTTCGCAGTGGCCCAAGGTTATCGTCGCCCTTAGCGGTAGCCGCCTGCTCGACCGTACGTTGATTTACACCGCGATAACCCGGGCTCAGAGCCAAGTCATAATCATCGGCGATGTGGAGGCAGCTCGCGTAGCTGTGGTGTCACCGCCACGGGCAACCGCACGTCTGGTTGCGTTAGGAGACCTTCTGCGTGATGACCTCGCCAACTTGCATCAGGGTTGTCTTGCGACGGTAGCGCAGTCCACGTTTTGGGCACGGATAGGTTCAGTTTAGCGGGGTATGGGCCGCAGGGCCCATATAGACCAGCCCGCCCGCAGTGCGCTTGCCTCGTCTGCGGCTGAGGACTTTGAACATATGCGACAGTGCTCGCGCCATAAAGACGATTTTTGCTTAAAAAAGTAGTTACACTAACAATTCCTAATACTATTTTATGAAGAGGGCAGAAGTTATGGATGACGTGGTAAAAGGGTATCGATTTCACGCAACTCTGCAACTTCGGACGCCTCTACGGGTCTTGTCGCGACACGGACAAACACACTCTTTATATGGCGCACCGCCAAAAATCGCGCAAGAACAATGGGAAGGAGCATGGCTTCCGATTACTAAGAGTTTTGAAGAACTCGTCGGTGGCCACGGCCGGGCTGATGAAGATGCTCAGTTTTTTAGGCGGCTTGACTCCGCGATGGCCCGACCGTCGACGGTGGCTTCAGATGTTGGACCTGTGCTCGCGGACAGCTATCTACCGTTCCTTGTAGCTGTTCGGAAGATTGTCGAAGCTAACGACTCAATTGAGAACCGAATCGTAGCGTTACGTGATATGGAGGTGCCGCCTGAATGGAAAGGGTTCTTACGTAAGCATGGTGGGAAGACGGGACTTGTCGACAAATTTTTCCCATACTTTATGAAGCTCGGTCCCCGATTGAACACGCCAAACCGTATTGCTTCTGCTTCGGACGAGGTCCTCCTAGCCATTAAAGGGGTAGGGCCAGCAAAGTTGGCTGCAATCCGTGAGCGATGCGCAAGCGTAGTTATCGGCCGTGACTCAGAGCGTATAGATTGCGTGCGGCGATGAAGCAGGGAAAGCTATATTGGTCATCCCATCGGAACTCACTCAACAGTCGAATGCTGACTGAATTTCTGCTGAAGCTCATTCGCCCGTGGAAGTGCGAATCTGGCCCGTGTCAATTCGATACTTGGCGTGATTTAGTGCTTCACTGAGCAGCATTTCTTCCGAACCCAGAGGCCTATCCTCGCATCGACCAAGGTTTCCACCGTCAATAGTGTAGCTCCAAGTATATTGGCCACCGCGCGCATCACTCACGTTGACATTAATAGTGTGCCCTTTGTAGATTTCCGTCTGCCTCAGCATTTTCGCCTTCTATACTAAAAGATTTACTTTAACATGGATGAGCCATGATAGACACGAACGCCCAGGTTAGTCGTCCGAACCGCTAGTTTGGAACTGTGGCGACTCAAGATCAGCAAGAGGCTTCGATGTCTTCAAGGATGGGGATGTCTGCGGTAGGCGGGCCTTTGTACCTCCGCAATTGTCCCTAGCTGCAGAGCCAGGGACGCGGGAAATGTTGCGATATAAACTTATTTTTTGGTTCGGCGGCGAGTCGGTGCTTTGACGCTCTTTTCGTGAAGCTTAGCCTGCAGCAAACGAAGTTGCATCCGCATATACAGCGTCGCCCAATGTTTACGATTTTTACCGAGTTGGTCCGGGTTTCGGATACCGTCTTGCGTGAGTTGATAGGTTTCGGCGACCAAATCAGGTCCAGCCTCTTCCCAAGCCTTCATGACGGCTTCAAATCCGCCAAGCCATGCAGCTTCCCCTGTAGAAGTCTCGTAAACAAAATTACGAAACGCGGCAAGGATGGGGATGGCTGCACCCTTGGTAAGACGGTATTTGCTGTCGGGTAGCTGTGCAAATGGAAAATCAAAGGCGCCGCGTCGATCGGAAGCTTCCTCCAAAATTTTCATTAAACCGGCACGCCCGCCCGTCCGGTTGTGAAAGGCATGAAAATCGTGACGGATACGGTCATAAAGAGCTAGCCCGCCAATTAAAAGCGGTCGGAGACGATAATACTTACTATTCCGGATATCGTCTTCATGTTCTTTATAGTCATCAGCAAATTTCTTGAGGGGTGCGCTCCATTTTTCGTAGGCTGCAATGGGGTGCTTGCTTACGCTGACATCATTTGGAAAATCAAAGATGTTGAAAACCTCAAGAACACTTATCAGGTCGCGGACATCGTAATCGCGATCGTCACTTTCACTCCACGCGATCTCGTTGAAATACGGCTGGTCCTCAATTTCTTCTTTAAGCCAATCAAAGACGCCACCGATATTGTAAATTGATTGAGGCGCGACCTGGATTCCTGTATTTAGACCGCGTGCAATATCCGCAATTTGTTGTTGAGTGACACCGGTTCGGACATATACTTCGACATACTGTTCGTCAGGCGTCGTTTTGTCGCGGTTGGCTTCTTTGATGATCTCTGCCGTGTGTGCGCCATCGACAATGCCCCCATTTTCGTTATCAATGGTAATGTCAATGATTCCCTTGGCTTTATCAACCAACTTAACGTTGAGGGCAAGTATCGTTATGCCCTTGTTCATAAGGTCAAACGTGCCTAACTCAGATGTTCTGCCGTCCAGACTCGCGCGAACGTCTTTATACACTCTGCGATTCAGCCCGACTGGATCACGCGCGTTGGCCGAGGTGCTGATGCCAGCCGGAAACTCTTTTGCGGCAACAGTTAGCCAATATTTTTCGATATGAGGAAAAACAGGATGGGAAATTTTGCGCATCTCATGCGCACAGACGCGATAGACGGATTCGCCCACAGAAGTACTCCTTTTTCAATGCTGACGATGCAGCTTGGTTTGTAGATGCTGTGCGCTCGATGACGCCAGCCGGGGTAACGCTACATTAATTGTCCATTTCCCGCAAGGACTTTTTTACTTTAAGCATGATTGTCGTAATCCAATGCCGAGGATTGACGGTCGACAGGTTTCAACGCGCATGCAGCCGTTGCGCGGTTCGCTTCGCCTCGCATGCGCGCGGTCTACGTGCCAGGACGCCGCCGCACGTGGCTCAAGCTCAAGTGCGGGATCGTCGAGGACGTGATAAACGGCGGGTACACGAGCGCGAAGTCAGGCTTCGGGTCGTTGTTGCCGGTCCCACTTCAGCGGGAGGCCTACGTACGTGGCGCGACGGGGCAGAACTGATCGCCTGGCATAAAGTTGGGCCTAAAGTGCCACCCACAAAACGAGGTTCCGAGGTCTGTCTTGCAATGAAAAGCGTGTTTTCAGGCGGGCTACCAACATTCTGGTGCCTGCCTTGGGCTTGAATCCGGGCTCACTCACTCACACGGAGTTCGCTACCAACACTTTTTAGTGGGTATAACCGTTCTGATCCGCTACCCAGGCAGCCTGATTCATGAAAGCTCTGCAAGCACCGCTTGCGGGGCTTTTTGTTTTACAGCGTTTCGGACTCGATTCCTTGCTCGAATTGCTCGATCAAGGCCAAGGCTGTTTCCGAGTTGACCAATCGATCCGGAACCATCTGGATGATCAGTCTGTCGCGCTTTCTTGGCTCTTTCAACACGGCCAGGATGGCTTGGCGCGAGTGCTCTTCCAGTATCAGGCGCGCGTCCTGTCCGAGCAGCCTTGCTCCAGCCAGGCTGGGATCAAATCCGCATGCCTCAAGGATGGGAAAGGCTTCGTCATAAAGGCGGCCGGCATTTCCGGCATCGGCATAACGGCTGAGTAAGAAGAACAGGTCCCTTGCATCCTTGTTCTCGGCCAGCCCCCTGTCGCTCCACGCAAACAGTTTGAGCACAGCCAGTCCAGGTATCGAAATCACTGGCACGACAAGCCCATTGCCGACATCAACTTGCAGCGCCGACTTCAAGGCTTCTGAGTAGGCGGTCACGTTCATGACCACATCCATGTCGGGTGGCCAGGCAATCTCGTGAGGTTTTTGTTCAATGCCTCCAAAAGGAATCAGGTCCAATGGGTAAGCGTTATTGAATTCCTGGGGCTTGTATCGGAGCAGATGCATGCGGCCATCGGCAGGTTCGAAATCGCCAGTACCCAAGAGCTCGCCCTTCAGTGCATCGAAAGAACGCCAGTCTTCCAACGCGACCGCGAAATCCACATCGTGGGTTGCTCGTTGCACTTCGAGACCGAATACATGGGTCATCAGAACGTCACGGGCGGTAGCACCGGCCAGGAAATAACTGAAGCCGAGTTTTGCTGTGACAGCGTGCAAAGCGCTGACGATGGCCAGGATGTTGGGATTGAGCGGGCGATCCGTTCTAACTGCGTACATAGTTCAGAACCTCCGATGCGATATGTTTAGCGACGGCGAGATTCCTGGAGTCGTGCGTGCCCAGCAGGTCAGCATATATCAGGGGAAGTGGCACGGATGGGAAGGTATTCGTGAAGCAGTTCATGTTCCAGAAAGCTTCGACGACTTCGATGGGGCCGTTCGCATCTGCCTTCAGCCTGAACTCCCTGACCAGGTCGCGCAAGGCGTTCGGTTCATCCATGTCGATATACACAGTGCAGGTGCCAGGCGTCAGATGCCTGGTATGGATCGCTGCGCCGGTTTCGCCCCCCCAGGCAGAAATATGCAAACCCGGACTCCACCGTTCACTGAACTCTTTCGGGCTCACGCCGCTGAGCCGAAAGGTCTTGAGCTTCGGTTTCAGGCGGCTCAGGTAGCCCGTGGCCCACTCGCCCAGCAGCAGTTCTGGCGCTGCGATGACACGGTCGCCGTTGGACGCCCTTGCGATGAAGCCGCGTGCTTCCAGGACGTCGAATACCTTGCCGATAGCACCGGTGGAGACGCGGACCGCCGGCGCAATCTCACGATAGGGAGCATTCAACATGGATGGGGCAGCGAGGAATGCAAACATCATTCGCAGGGCGGCTGGGGTAATGCTTGCCCCTTCCATGTTGCCAAGGCCTGGGTCCTTGCCTCGGCGCCCGCTGATGTAGACATACAAGCCAGCGCCGTTTTCGAGGTACGCGTTGCCTGCGGTGTCGATAAATTGCAGCCCCAGCTCGCGGCATGCCGTTGCCAGCTCCTGGCTCAGGAGCGTCGTGACCAACAGGCCTTCCGATGTGGCCAGACCTCGTGCTTTCAGGTCCAGCAGAATCGCGCGCCGATCGATTCGTTGCTTTACTTCGCATTGGTACTGCAGCTGCTGTCCGCCTATTTCAAGGAGGACAACTGCGTCCCAGGGAGAGTTCTTCGCAGGCAGGACTTTGCCATGGACGTCGAGGGATTGGCGTAGCTCGGACAAGGCGCGATTGATGAGATCGAGTTCCATCCTGGCTGGCGAGATCGGAGCGGTGTTGTTCATGGTTTTCAGGTTTTCACGAAACGTGAACAGGCTTGAATTATGAACGAAATGTCCTGGGTGTTCAAATGAATCCATGTGTTCACGTATCGTGAACAGCGATTAAAACTGAACAACACGAGAATTCCTGCGCCCAGCGCCATTGGGTCACAGCCCTCCATGCCCTCGATCTGGCGAACTTTTTCTTTCTAAAAACAGCCATGCCTGTTCCGCCCCTGCGGGCAGCCATCCTCCGCGACGTCTGCTCAAGGTCAAAGTGACCGCGTGCGGCGCCGCCGTATCATCGTCAGGTCCCGATCGCGCACTGTGTGTGATGGATCAACAGGGAACGTGATGGCCGACAATCCTTCCGAGTTGTCCTCTTCCGTTCCGAGGGAAGGGCCGGCGAGCCTCGTTGCCGGGGTCAAGGGCTTCCTCGTGTGGCTGGGCGGTTCGCTGGCGAGTATCACGGCGATGTTCTTCGCCACCGGTTACCTGATCACGCGCGCCCACCTGAGCATGCTCGGCCTGCAAGGCGTGCTCGACTTCGATAACCACTATATCGTCCAGGAAGGCGGGAAATTTTTTCTCGTCGTCGGGTATTCGACGGTGAGCAACGTGGCCTTGCCCCTGCTTGCCGTGCTGGGGCCGGCGGTCATCGCGGCGATGGTGGTACGGCATCTGCTGGGCAGCCGCGCACAGCGCTGGCACGCGCTTCTGCGCAGCCGCCTGCCCGGTTTCGGAGCAGGGGGATGGATGCGCTTGCTGGCCTTCGTCTTCCTGTTCTTCGCGTTTCTCTGGCATGCCGAGACCTACCTCCTGAAGTTCCAGCATCCGCTCTGCATCGGCAACCTGTTGTATGCCGAATCCGGCAGCGCGCCCTGTCCCGCCGCGATGATGGAGCACGGTGCAGGTAAGCTGAAGCAGGCCCTGCTGGCACGCGACGAGCACCTGCTGAACAATGCCTTCGAGGAACTGGTGTTCGGCTTCGCGCTTGCTGTCGTACTCGCTTATCTCACCTGGCGCACCACGCTGCCCTGGCGAGGGCGCGCCTGGCTGGTCGCGCCTTCCTTCATCGCGGCGGTCCTCTACCTCGTCCTGCTGCCGATGGATTACGGCGTCCTGCAACGGTCCATCACCTATCCCCGCATCACGCTGACCCTGGACGAGAAGCTGGCGTTTCCCGGGGCCGGACCCTTGTTCCTGCTGAACCAGACGACGCGCGACTTCATCGTTTGGGATGCCGCCGTGCGCAAGGTGTTCTGGATCCCGGCTGGCGCCGTCAGGCGGGCGGAGCTGGATGGCACCTACGACCTGTTCGGCGCGCCACGCTATCCCGCTGAACAACATGGAGAGAGAAAATGAGATCCCTTCGTCTGCTGTTATCCGGGCTTGCATTCTGCACGCTCGCCCTGGGCGGTTGCGCCTCGACCAGTCCGCCCTCCGCCGAGGCCGAACTGCCGCCGATCCGTGCGGGGACGATTGCGCGGCTGAAGGTCGACGGTCCGAACGCCTATCTCAACGGCCAGCCGGCGCGCAGCGGCAGTTACGTGGCCGATGGCGACACCGTTTCCACCGGACCGCGCACCAGTGCGATGCTGGTGTTGAACGATGGCGGCACCATCCAGCTCGACGAGAACACCGATCCGCTGTTCAAGCAGGGCGCCTGCCTGCTGATGAAGATCTTCCGCGGCCGGGTGGTGTTCCACAACATCAGATGCCAGGAGTTCGAAGATGGGCTGAAAATGGCCGGTGTGGCGCGCAGTCTCGTCCACATCATGAGCGCGGAAGAGGAGTCTCGCGTGACCGTCATCGCGGGCGAGGTCGAGATGCGCAGTCCCAGCCCGGCGATCCTGGGTGCGGACATGGAGTATGCCGCCACGCGCGAGGGGGCGGTCCAGGTGTCGCAGTTGACGCCGGAAGAGACCATGGCCAGGATTGCGTGGACCCGGAATTACTTCCACCAACCCGCCGCGCAACCGTCCGGTGGCCTTTCTCCCATGGGCGCTGCCGCGGTTGGCGGCGCCATCGGGGGACTCCTGGAGATCCTGCGCCACGACAGGGACAGGCCTGAGCAGCAGGAACCGCCGCCGCGCCTGGAGACGCTGCCGCAAGCGCAGCCCGAGCCGCCTCCCATACCGCAGCCCGAGCCATTACCGCCGGCACCGCCCGGACGACCGCCGGAACCGCCGCCACCGCCACCGCCGGAATCACCGCCGGACCTGCCGCCACCGCCGGAATCACCACCGGACCTGCCGCCGCCCGTGCAGTCGACACCGCGGACGGCACCGCCGGCCAATACGGACACGACACCAACGCGCGAGCTTCCGCCTGTGCCCCCTCCAGTCGAGCAGCCCATCCCCGAGACGCAACCGGCGCCCCCGGCGAATACGGACGTGACGCCGCCTCCCGCGGTCCCGCCGCCGCCCCCGCCGACGGAGGAGAAACCGCCAGTCATCCACTAAGGCGGCAAGACCTTATTTCTCTTCCCTGATCGTGTAGACCCCGCCGGCGGTCGCGCCGCTTTCTCCCTTGCGCGCCCGCAGGTCGCGGTAGACGGCCGCGCGCATGATCAGCATCGACACCACCGGCGCCGTCATCAGGAGGAAGAGGGAAATGATCACCTCGTGGATCACGAGGCGTGCCTGGCCGACCGTGAAGAACACCATCGACGCGATCAGGAGGCAGCCGGCGCCCAGGGTGATCGTGATCGCCGGCCCGTGCATGCGCTGGTAGAAGGTCGGCAGGCGCGCCAGGCCCAGGGCGCCGATCAGGACGATGCTCGAACCGAGGATCAGGAGCAGCGCCACGACCAGCGCCGCCCAGCCGGGCAAGTCTTCGACGCCGCTCATTCGATGATCTCCCCGCGCATCAGGAACTTGGCCATGGCAATCGTCGACACGAAGCCGACCAGCGCGATCAGCACCGCGACCTCGAAATACACCTGCGTGCCGAAGCGGATGCCCAGCACCAGGGCCAGCAGCATGCCGGTCATCCACAGCGTGTCGAGCGCGAGCACGCGGTCGTGGGCCGAAGGGCCGCGCAGCAGGCGCAAGGCGCAAAACACCATCGCCACCAGCACGCACACCAGGGCATAGGCAACAGAGTACTCAAGCAGGGTCGCCACGGGCCGCCTCCGTTTCAAAAATCTCGATCAAGGGTTGTTCATAGCGCGTCTTGATGGTGTCGATCCACCATTGCTCGTCGTGCAGGTCGAACACGTGCAGCGACAGTTCGTAGCGCTCGGGCAGGATCTCGACCCAGACCGTGCCGGGGGTCATGTTGATCAGGCAGGACAGCATCGCCAGCCCGTAGGGATCGGTGATCGTCAGCGGGATGCGGATGAACTGCGCATTGACCTGTTTGTAGTCGGCGAACAGGATGATGCGCGACACGTTGAAGCAGGAGCGCACGATCTCGACGCCGGCCATGCCCATCAGGCGGATGAAGGTGAGCGGCGCGCGCAGGCGCGGATAGCCGAGCGGCTGCAGGTTGCGCACCAGCAGCGGCACCACGATCCCCAGCAGGGCGCCGAGCAGGATGTTGGCGGCGTCGGCGGTCTGGTTCAGCAGCAGCCACAGTACGCACAGGATCAGCGACACGAAGGGATAGGGAAGCCAGCGGGTCATGGCGCCTCCTTGCCCGCGCTTGCGCCTGAGCCTGTGACCGGACTGGTGCCGGGGCCGGGCACGGCCGGTTCGGTCAGCACCCGTTCGATGTAGTTGGCCGGGCGGTGGATGTCGGCGCTGGCGCGGCCCAGGAAGTCGAACAGCGGGCGCGCCTGCACCGTCATTGCCAGCGATAGCAGCAGCAGGGCCGTGACCGGCGCCACCTCAGAGAGGTGCAGGCGCGGCGGCGTCGCCACGGGCGTGGCCCAGAAGGTGCGCACGCCGAAGCGCAGCATCGAGATGGCCGCGATCAGGCCGGAGCCGATGATCAGGGCCATCAGGGTCCAGCCGGCGGTCCCGATGCTGCCGCTTTCCGGATTGAGCAGCGCGTGGAACATGCCGAACTTGGCGACAAAGCCCGACAGCGGCGGCAGGCCGGCGATCATCAGGGCGCAGGCGGCAAATCCGACCGACAGGAAAGCCATGGCTGCCGGCACGCCCTTGCCGCGCGGCTCGCCCGGCGTGTCGTCGGCCTCCGCTTCGTCCACGGCCCAGGCTTCCATCGTCAGCGCCAGTACCGCCGCAGCCGGGGTGCGGATGCGGTCGACCAGTTCGATCAGCAGCAGGAAGGCGGCCACGGCCAGGGTCGAGCCGACCAGGTAGTACAGGCCCGCCGTGACCAGCGAGGCCTGGCCATAGCCGATCACCGCCAGCAGGGTGCCCGAGGAGATGACGGCGCTGTAGCCGGCCATGCGCCCGGCGCTGTCGGTCGAGAGCATGCCGGCCGCGCCGAACACGATGGTGGCCATGCCGCCCCACATCAGGGCGTCGAAGCCGAAACCGGCATTGGACCCTTCGGAGAACAGCAGCAGCCACAGGCGCAGGATGACGTAGGCGCCGACCTTGGTCATCAGGACCAGCATCGCGGCCACCGGCGGGGAGGCGGCGGCATAGGTGGTGGGCAGCCAGAAGCCCAGCGGCCACATCGCGGCCTTGGCCAGGAAAGCCAGCACCAGCACCGTCACGCCCAGCTTCAGCAGGCCGCTGTGCTCCGCCGGCATGGCGCCGATGCGGGCGGCGAGATCGGCCATGTTCAGGGTGCCGGTGGTGGCGTAGATCAGGGCGGTGCCGAGCAGGAACAGCAGGGCGGCGGCCAGGTTCACGGCGATGTACTGCATGCTTGCGCGCAGGCGCTCGGCGTTGTAGCCGTGCAGGACCAGGCCATAGGAGGCGGCCAGCATGACTTCGAAGAACACGAACAGGTTGAACAGGTCGTGCGTCAGGAAGGCGCCGTTGATGCCCATCAGCAGGAACTGGAACAGCGGGTGGAAGTGCACGCCGATGCGGCTCCAGCGCTGCATCGCGTAGTGCAGGGCGGCCAGGGCCAGCACGGAACACAGCAATAACATCAGCGCCGACAGGCGGTCGGCCATCAGGGCGATGCCGAAAGGCGCGGCCCAGTTGGCGGCAAGGTAGACGCCGATGCCGCCCGACCAGGCCTGGCTGTCGGTCTGCTGCATCAGGAGCAGGGCGCAAACGAGCTGGCCCAGCACCGAGGCATAGCCGAGCGCGAACTTGAAGCGGTGCGCACCCTGGGTGAAGGGCGCCAGCACCGCGCCGCAGATCAGCGGCAGCAGGATGGGGACGATGACGAGGTGCTGCGGCAAACTCATACTTCCGGCTCCTCGCCGTCGACGTGGTCGGTGCCGGTCAGGCCGCGCGCGCCGATCATCACCACCAGGTACAGGGCCGTGGTGGCGAAGCCGATCACGATGGCGGTCAGTACCAGCGCCTGCGGCAGCGGATCGGCCAGGGTGGACGGGTCCGTCCTGGTGCCGGCCGGGGTGAAGGGCGGCTGGTCGAGCCAGACGCGGCCCATGATGAAGATGAACAGGTTGACGGCATAGGACATCAGCATCAGGCCGGTGAGCACCTGGAAGCTGCGCGGACGCAGCAGCAGCCAGATGCCGGAGCCGAAGACGATGCCGATGGCCAGGGCGATGACGAGTTCCATCAGGCAATCTCCTTGGTCGGTGGCATGGCGTGGCGGGTCGCGCCCGGTGGCATGCGGTGGCTGCGCAGCGACTGGTGGGCCAGCGCCACCAGGATCAGCATGGTGGTGCCGACCACGACCAGGAACACGCCCAGGTCGAACACGAAGGCGCTCGGCACGTGGATTTCTCCCACCAGCGGCAGGTCGAGGTGGGCGGTATGGCTGGTCAGGAAGGGGTAGCCGAACAGCCAGGCGCCAAGGCCCGTGAGGCAGGCGGTGAGCAGCCCGAAGCCGATCCAGCGGTGCGGACGCAGGCGCAGGTGCGATTCGACCCAGTCGGTGCCGGCCACCATGTACTGCACGATCAGGGCGGTGGCGAAGATCAGGCCGGCGACGAAACCGCCGCCGGGCAGGTTGTGGCCGCGCATGAAGAAGTAGACCGCGATCATGCCCATGAAGGGCAGCAGGAAGCGCAGGTACACCGCCGGCACCATCAGGTAGCCGCTGCGCGCCTGCACCGCCGGCGCCTGGGTGACGGCCGGGTCGACGTCGCTGGCCTGCTGCACGGGAATGGCCACGCTCTCGGGCGCCGGGCGGAAGCGCCGCAGCAGCGCATACACCGTCAAGGCCACCGCCGACAGCACGGTGATCTCGCCCAGGGTGTCGAAGCCGCGGAAGTCGACCAGCAGCACGTTCACGACGTTGGCGCCGCCGCCTTCTGGCAGGGCGCGCAGCAGATAAAAATCGCTGATGGTCTTGGGTGGGGCGCTCGACAGCAGCGCATAGGTGGCCGCGGCCAGCCCCAGGCCGCCGGCGGCCGCGATGAAGCCGTCGCGTGCGCGGCGGAACCAGGCGCTGCGCGGAATGCGCGGCGCCAGGCCCGGCGGCGGCAGGCGCGGCGGCAGCCAGCGCAGGCCGAGCAGGATCAGCACGGTCGTCACCGTCTCGACCATCAATTGCGTGAGCGCCAAATCCGGCGCGGACAGCCACAGGAAAGTCAGGCTGACCACGACGCCGACGCCGCCGGCCAGGATCAGCGCCACCAGCCGGTGGTACTTGGCTTGCCAGGCCGCACCCAGCGCACAGGCTGCGCCGATCAGCCACAGCAGGGCGAACAGGATGTCGATGTCCTCCACGCCCGGCATCGGCAGGCCTGGCAGCGGACGCACCAGCAGCAGGGGCACGGCCACCATCGCCGCCATCAGGACCAGCAGTTGCGGCTGCAGGCGCCGGGTGCCGGTGCGGCGCAGCAGCCAGGCCGAGGCGCCGTAGACCGCCAGCAGGGTGTTTTCGTAGGCCTGGGCGCCCTTGAAGCGGTGCAGCACCGGCACCTTGTCGCGTTCGGCCAGGGCGAAGCGGCGCCGCAATACGACGTAGAAGACGAGGCCGCCAAGCAGGGCAACGATGCTCATCACCAGCGGCAAATTGAAACCGTGCCAGATGCCGAGGTCATACTCCGGCATGTTCGGCCCCAGCACCGAGTGCGCGGCAACGGCCAGCACGTCGCCGACCACGCGCTCGGGCATGACGCCGACCGCGATGCACAGCACCACCAGGCATTCGACCGGGAAGCGCATCCAGCGCGGCGGTTCGTGCGGACGGTGCGGCAGGTCCTCGGCCAAGCGCCCGAAGAAGACGCTGATGAAGCGCAGCGAATAGGCCACGCTGAAGATGCCCATCGCCACCGCGGCATACGACATCGACCAGTCCTCGGTGCCGCCTACGTGGGTGGTTTCGGCGAAGAACATCTCCTTGGACAGGAAGCCGTTCAGCAGCGGCACGCCGGCCATCGCGGCGCTGGCGACGATCGCCAGCGCGGCGGTAAACGGCATGGCCCGGCGCAGCCCGCGCAAGAGGCGCATGTCGCGCGTGCCGGTCTCGTGGTCGACGATGCCGACCGCCATGAACAGCGAGGCCTTGAAGATCGCGTGGTTCATGGTGTGGAACACCGCAGCCACCACCGACAAGGGCGTGCCAATGCTCATCAATACCGTGATCAGGCCGAGGTGGCTGATGGTCGAGTAGGCCAGCAGGCCCTTCATGTCGTGCTGGAAGATGGCGAAGAAGGAGCCGATCAGCAGGGTGCACACGCCGGCGCCGCCGACCAGCCAGGTCCAGGCCTCGGTGCCGGACAGGGCCGGCCACAGGCGGATCAGCAGGAACACGCCGGCTTTCACCATGGTGGCCGAGTGCAGGTAGGCGGAGACCGGGGTCGGTGCGGCCATCGCGTGCGGCAGCCAGAAGTGGAAGGGGAATTGCGCGCTCTTGGTCAGGGCGCCGAGCACCACCAGCACCAGTGCCGTCAGGTAGAGGTCGTGGGCGCGGATGCGCTCGCCCGCGGACAGCACCGCGTCGAGGTCGTAGCTGCCGACGATGTGGCCGAGCACCAGGGCGCCGGCCAGCAGGCACAGGCCGCCGGTGGTGGTGACGGTGAAGGCCATGCGCGCGCCGCGCCGGGCGTCGTTGCGGCTTTGCCAGTAGCCGATCAGGAGGAAGGACGTGAGGCTGGTCAGTTCCCAGAACACCACCAGCTGGATCAGGTTGCCCGACAGGACCACGCCCAGCATCGAGCCCATGAAGGCGAGCATGTAGGCGACGAAGCGCGCCACCGGGTCGCGCGGCGACATGTAGTAGCGCGCGTAGAGCAGCACCAGCAGGCCGATCCCGAGCACCATGACGGTGAACAGCCAGGCCAGCCCGTCCATGCGCAGCACCAGGTCCAGGCCGAAGGCGGGCAGCCATTCGTAGTGTGCCCGCAGCACCTCGCCGGCGGCGATGTTGTCGAAGCGGGAGACGGCCAGGGCCAGCGCCAGCGCGGTTGCCACGCCGGCGGCGCCGAACGGACGGTTGCGCGATCCGTCCGGCATGCAGCCGGCGACGAAGGCGCCAATGAAGGGGAGGAGGACGAGAAGTTCGAGCATCGGCGTCACCCGGCCTGGCGCGGCGGGCGCATGCTGCTGAAGGTGGTGGCGTTAAGTGTTCTCATCGGAAGCTCCTGTGCAGACCAGTAGGGTGTCGCAGTCCAGGCTACGCAACAGTTGCTCGCCCTTGCTACCAATGAACAATCGTAACATGCCGGCCTGGCTGTGCAGTCCCAGCACGGCCAGGTCGACCGCGTGTTCTCGCACGTAGCGGCCGATCACGGTCTCCGGCGCGCCCGGTGCGCTGTCGGCCACGATGCGCGCGCGTACCGGCGGCGCCAGCGCGCAGCTGTCGAGGAAGCGCTCGCAGCGCAGGCGCAGGCCGCCACCGCCGCCGCCTGCCGCGGACGTGGCGTCGGCCAGGGCTTCCAGTCCGGGCTCGTGGGCATGGAAGACGATCAGTTGCGCGTCGGGGAAGAGGCGGGCTGCGGTCTCGAGCGCGAGGCGCGCGGCGGCGGAGAAATCGAGGGGCACCAGGATACGCCGGTAGGGCATGCGGGCGCGTTGACGCACCACCAGCAGCGGACGGCCGAGGTTGCGCGCGAGCCGTTCCACGGTCGAGCCGAGGAACATTTCTCCGAGAGTGTTGATGCGGGCCGCGCCGGCGATGACCAGGGCGCTGTCCAGGCGCGCGGCTGCCTGCCCAATCGCGTCGGCGACGTCGCCGTCGGCGAAATGCAGGCTGACGGGAAAGCCGCAGCCTTCGAATTCGCGGGCGATGTCGCGCCGCGCATCGAACTCGGCTTCGGTGCTGGCGTCCGGCCCGGCCAGCCAGTTCACTACCTCGGCCGGTACCTGCGGGCCTTCGCGCACGGTCAGCAGGTCGAGCGACGCCTGCCACTGCGCCGCGAGCTGCCTGGCGCGCTCGAGCGGACGGTCGCAACGCGCACTCAAATCGGTGGCAAGCAGCAACTTTCGTGGCAGGGACGCATCGATACTGTCGTTCACGCAAACCTCCGGACAGGACTGGACGAAAACCAGCGCCACTGTACTGTTTTTGCATGGATTGCAGCAACGCGTTAGGGCTGTGAAACGCTTGCCAGGGTGGGGGCCGGAAGTGTCGGACGACAGGGGGTATCCGTAATAACAATTGTTAATAGAATAAAACAATTGTTGGGATGCGCGGCGCGAACGGAGGCCGCCGGCATGCCGGCGGCCTTGCGTCATCAGGGGAGACGGACGGGGGAAGCCCGCCGCCTTACATGTCGACGAGCATCTCGAAGCCGCCAAAGATCATGCGCTTACCGTCGAACGGCATGTTTTCCGGCTTCATGAATTCGGCCAGGCGCGGGTCTTTCATGACCTTGTCGTTGGCCGCATCGCGCACCTCTTTCGAGGGGTAGACGATCCACGAGAAGACGACGACTTCGCCATCCTCCAGGTTCACGCTCTGCGGGAAGGAAGTGAGCTTGCCCGGCTTGACGTCGTCCGCCACACATTCGCGGAACTCGGTCGCGCCATGCTCGCGCCAGACGGCGGCGGCAGTCCGCGCCATGTCCAGGTAGGCATCGAGCTTGTTTTTTGGAACTGGAATCACGAAACCATCCACATACGCCATGACGTTCTCCTCGTTGTTGGGGAAGATTGCTGAGACCTCGTCAGCAATAAAAAAATCCGCGGAGGCGATGAATAGTGTGTGACAAAGCACGCCTTTTTGCCAAAAAACAATTGATATACTTGAAGTCTTTGCTCTTTTCGGAAACTTCAGATGCTTCCGCACCGCTTTGCTGCAACGCTTTCCTGTGTCGCCGTATCGATGCTCATGGCCTGTGGAGGAGGCGGCCATTCTGCGACACCGACGGTCCCTCCAGCGCCACCCCCGCCGCCGCCATTTGCGCTCCTGTCGAGCAGCCCTGCCGATGGCGCCCGCGACGTCGCCCGCGATACCGGCTTCCTGGCCACGTTCAGCGTTGCACCGGACGCGTCCTCGATCGGCGCCGACATGGTCCAGCTGCTCGGCCCCCTGGGCAATCCGGTGCCGGCTGCGCTGACGGTCAATGGACAGGAACTCAGGCTTGCGCCCCAGGTGCCCGCACTGCCCGGCGGGACCAGGTTCACGGTCAATCTTGCTTCCACGATCAAGGATGGGCAAGCACGCCTGCTCAATACGTCTTATTCCCGCAGCTTCGTGACGGCTGCCCAAAGCTGGGCTCCCGTGAACAGGCAGGTCGCGGAACTGAACTATCTCACGGGCGGCAGCGGGGCCCGGCTTGCGGTGGACGCTTCGGGTAACGTGATGGCGGCCTGGTTCGAGGAGATCAAGTTCATCCCTGTCCTGTTTGCCGCTCGCATGGACGGCGCCAGCGGTAACTGGAGCACGCCTATCGAGGTGTACGACGTAAAATCGGCTGGCGGCGCCGGCGGCTTGGGTCTCGTGTCCGATGCGAAAGGCAACGCCTACGCATTCTGGACCGACTACGCCAGCTCGACGCGCAGCATCCTGATGGCGCGCTACGTTGCCGCGACGGCAAGCTGGGCGTCTCCGGTGCCCGTACCCGGCCTGCCCGCCGGCATGAACCCGCAAGCGGCCACGATCGCCGTCGACGGCAAGGGCATCCTGACCGTGGTGACGCGTTCGGACTGGAATCCTGGGCTCTACAGTACGCGTTTCGATCCTGCCGGTGGCGGCTGGAGCGCGCCGGTCGAGATCCAGCCTTCCTATAGCGGCAGCTATATCTTCAACGAAGGGCTGGTGGCCGACGCTGCCGGTAACCTGACCTTGGGATGGGTGCAGCGCGGCGACATCAACAACGGTGTCAATGTTGCGCGCTACGACGCGAAGACTGGTCGATGGAGCGCGCCGCGTGCACTCGACAAGAACGTCGTCGCCCAGCCGCTGGCGCTGGCCGCGACTCCGGACGGCGGTGCCACGCTGGCCTGGACGCACGGCATGATGATCATGGATACCCCATCCATTTCGGCCACGCGCTTCGACCCCGCGGCGGGAACCTGGAGCGAGCCGGGACAGGTGAGTGGCGATGGCGATGCGATTGGCGCCCGCCACCCGGCGCTGGTGGTCGATGCCGCCGGCGTGACGACGCTGGTGTGGGAACAATCGAACGCCATCCACGCCGCGCGCGCAGGCCGGGCGGCACCGGCATGGTCCGGCGCCGAGCGGATAGGCACGGCCAATCCGGGCACGGACGCGTTCGTCCTGACCGCTGACCTTGCCGGCAACCTCACGCTGCTGTATTCGGAATCGGGGAAAGCCCTGGCGTTGCGCTATTCGGCAACGGAGGGCAAATGGGAAACGCCTGTCGCCCTCGGCCAGCCGGAAAACGGGACCGCCATGAGTGCGAACACGCCGGCCGGCGTCATCGATGCGGCCGGCAATGTCACCGCCGTCTGGTTCGCACGCGTCGACACGGCCACGACGACGCGTTATCCGGTCCTGAGCAACCGGTTCCGTTAGCGCACTGCCTCGGGGCGTCGCCCGGCGTGGGGCTCAGCCCAGCGCCGCCTCGATCGCCTGGACCAGCGCCGGGTCGTCCGGCTTCACGTCGGGCGCAAAGCGGGCGATGACCTTGCCTGCGCGGTCGACCAGGAACTTCTCGAAGTTCCACATCACGTCGGACGGGTTTTTCGGCGTCAAGCCGTGCTGGGCCAGCTTGTCGGCGAACTGGCTGCCATCAAGCTGGCGCGCCTGCGGCTGTTCAGCGATCAGCGCGCGATAGAGTGGATGGCGGTCCTCGCGGTTGACCTCGACCTTCTCGAACATCGGGAAGCGCACGCCGTAGTTGCGCTGGCAGAAATCCGCAATCTCGGCCTCGCTGCCCGGCTCCTGGGCGCCAAAGTCGTTGCAGGGGAAGCCCAGCACGACCAGGCCGCGCTCCTCGTATTGCTCGAACAGCTTTTCCAGGCCGGCGTATTGCGGCGTCAGCCCGCACTGCGAGGCAACGTTGACGATCAGCATGACCTTGCCGCGGTAGTCGTTCAGCGAGGCCTGTTCGCCTTCGAGGCGGCGCAGGGGAATGTCGTACAGGTTGGCGCTCATGTCTCTGGATCCCGAAGTGGCAAAACGACATCCTACATCGTGCCGAAAAACCACGCTGGCGTTGCCGTTTCGTGCGTGCCGCGCCGGCCGTGCTTGACGGCGCGGGGACGGGCGACTTATAAGCCTTGGCTTGTTTCGAACAGCCGACCATGAACCAGCCCGCCGACAAAGCCACCGCAGCACAGGAGCGCACGCGCCGTTATGCGCGCCTGCTCGACGGCCTGCGTGCGTTCGTCCAGGCCGAGCGCGAGGCGGCCCAGGAGAAGCTGTTCGAGGTCTGGCGCCAGCCACTGGCCGACCGCCTGAACAAAGGCCTGAGCCAGCGTTTCCTCAGGCTCGAGCCCGGCCCGGAGCAGGGCACGCTCTGGGCCTATACGGATGGCGGCGAATCGCGCTTTCGCGAGGGCGACCTGGTCTGCCTGCACGGCGGCTCGCCGCTCACATCGATGCTGGCGCGCGAGGCGGCCTTCGAGGCCGAGGACGAGGAACGCTGGCTGCTGCGCGTGCGCCACGCCGCCGCCGTGGCCAAGGCGGCCGAGGGTGCGCCCTGCTATGCCGACCCCGACGACTACGACCTCTCGAAATACTACGACGAGGTGCTGGAAGACATTGGCCAGACCATCCCGCCCTCGCGCGCCCACCGCAACCTGATGCCGTTGCTGGACGGGCGCATCCGCGACGGCTTCGATCCGCGCGACTTCGAGGAAGCGGAAAGCCTGGCCCTGGCCGAAGGCCTGAATGCGGCCCAGGCCGAGGCCGTCGGGAAGATCCTCGCGGCCGAGCAGGTGGCCTGCATCCAGGGCCCGCCCGGCACCGGTAAAACGCGCGTGCTGGCGCTGGCGGCGCGCCTGCTGGTCGAGCGCGGCGAGCGCGTGCTGGTGACCTCGCACACCCACATGGCGATCAACAATGCGCTGAACAAGATCGCCGCGCAGGGCGTGAAGGTGGCGAAGATCGGCCGCGCCACCCAGGCGCTCGGGCTGGAAGGCGTGACGGTGGCAGACAGCTTCGGCGAATGGCATGGCCGCCCAGAAGGCGGCTACGTGGTCGGCGCCACGCCTTTCGCCACCTGCACCTACCGGCTGGAGAATTGCGAGTTCGACACCATCGTTTTTGATGAGGCCAGCCAGGTGACCCTGCCGCTGGCCCTGATGGCGATGCGGCGCGGCGCACGCTTCGTCTTCATCGGCGACCAGAAGCAGTTGCCGCCGGTGCTGCTGGCGCGCTCGATCCTGGAGGACCTGCCGGGCTCGATCTTCGCCAAGCTCACCGCGCACAACGTCGACAGCGTGATGCTGACCGATACCTACCGCCTGAACCGGGAATTGGCCGCCTGGCCGAGCAAGGCCTTCTATGGCGGCCGCCTGCGTCCGGCCGGGCCGAACCGCGAGCGCAGGCTGGTGCTGAAGGAACGCCCGGATGCCGGCCGCGTCGACGCGGTGTTGCACGACGCGGCCAGCGCGGTCTATATCCCTACCCGGGACGCGACGGCGCGCAGCCGCAACCCGCAGGAAGCGCAACTGGTGGCCGAGCTGTGCGAAGCGGCGCTCGAAGGCGGCCTGGCGCCGCGCGAGATCGGCATCGTCACGCCGTTTCGCGCGCACGGCAGGACGGTGCGTAACGCCCTGGCCGAACGCATGGGCTGGCACACGGCCCGCGAGATCGTCGCCGACACCGTCGAGCGCATGCAGGGCCAGGAGCGCGAGCTGATCATTCTCTCGCTCGCCACCGGCAACCTGCGCTTTCTCGCGGCGGTTGCCGGCTTCTTCTTCCAGCCCGAGCGCCTGAACGTGTCGGTCACGCGCGCGATGACCAAACTCGTGATCCTCGGCCCCGAATTGCCGCCGTCCTTCCAGGCCACGGACCCGGTGCTGGCCGGCTGGCTGGCGCTGTACCGCAGCCTGCTGGCCCAGGCGCACCGCTTCGAGTTGTAGCCATGGCCCTGTTCATCCCCGAATGGACGCGCGCCAGCGGCCGCCAGCTGCAGCTCAAGCGCGTGCTGAACGAACTGGACGAGGCAAGCGTGGTGCGTCAACCCTTGCGCAAGGTCCCGGGCCAACATGAGGATGCGCCCGAACTCTTCCTGGAACATGTCGAGCGCGGCTGGCTGGCGCTGGCCCTGGTCGAGACGCCGTTCGACGCCCTCGATGCGGGCCAACTGTTCGCCAGCGAGGCGCGCGCCGCCTTCGAGGCGCAGTTGGGGGCCTGGCGCGCGCTGCTGCCGCCTGGCCTGCCCTTGCTGGTGCTGCTCTGGGCCTGCCGCGAGGACGAGGCGCAGGCGCTGGCGCGCCAGCTCGGCGAGCAGCCGGCGCTGCGCCTGCTCTCGCGCGAGCGCTTCCTCGAACGCGGCGCGCCCGGCCTGGCGGCGCTGCAGCGTCCCATCGCGGCGCACGAGGCCGATGCGCTGCGCACGCGCTTCTTTCCCGAGTCCGCCATTCCGCTGGCGGTGGCGCGCCGCCGCTTCCGACGCGACAACACGGCCAGGCTGCCGGGGCTCTTCCTCGACGCCCAGCAGGAGTGGGCCAGCAAGCTCGATCTCGACGTGGACAATGCGCTTCCCGACGAGCAGGCGCAGGCCGCGAACGACTTCGCGGTGCGCCTGGTGAACGGCGTAGCGGGCAGCGGCAAGACCCTGATCGCACTGAGCCGCGCGCTGCTGCTGGCCGAACTGCATCCGCGCGAACGCGTGCTGATCCTGATCCACAACACGCCGATCGTGGCCGACATCCGCGAGCGCCTGCACCGGGTGCGCGGCAGCCTGCCAACCAATCTCGAGATCACGACCTATGCGAGCTGGGCGCATCGCCAGTGGCGCCGCCTGTACCGCATGCCGCTGGCGATGCCGGACGACCCAGCCTGGCTGCCGGCGCTGGTGCGGACCCTGCGCGTGCGCTGGCCGGAGCTGAAGCCGAGCGAGGCCCAGCTGATCGAGGAGTTCGACTTCCTCAACGAGATGCTGGTCGCCAGCGAACGCGAGTACATGGACACCAGCCGCGCCGGCCGCGGCTTTGCCTTGCGGGCGAAGGAGCGGCGCGAGGTCTGGCAGCTATTCGAGGCGGTGACGGCCGCATTGCAGGGCGAGGGCCTGCGCATGTGGAGCGCGGTCGCGGCCGAGATCTGCCGCGCGCCCGGACACGCGCTGCTGGAGCGTTACGAGCACATCCTGGTCGACGAAGCCCAGTTCTTCGCGCCTTCCTGGTTCCACACGGTCAAGCTGGCCCTGCGCCCGCAGGGAAAACTGTTCCTGTGCGCCGATCCGAACCAGGGTTTCATGAAGAGCCGCCTCAGCTGGCGCAACGCGGGGCTGGACGTGGCCGGGCGCACCAAGAAGCTGCGCCGCTCCTACCGCACCACGCAGGCGATCCTGCACAGCGCCGGCACGCTGCTGGCGCGCACGGTGCAGGCCGATCCCGAGCATTACCTGGAGCCGGATTTCGCCGGCATGGAAGAGGGCGCCGCGCCGATCCTGCTGCGCGTGGCTTCGCCCCAGGACGCGGTCGACCGCGCGGTCAACGAGATCGTGGCGCTGGCCGGACGTTACGCGCTGCCGCTGTCGAGCTTTCTCGTCATTTATGGCGGCGACATGCCGAAACAGCTGCTGTACCGGCGCCTGTGCCGCGCGCTGGGCGCGCGCCGCGTCTGGTGGCTGAACAAGGATAAAAAAACACCGCCGGACGGCTATGGCCCCGACTACCTGCGCCTGGCGAACCTGGAAACGGCAACCGGACTGGAAGGCGCGGTGGTGTTCCTGCTGGGGATCGACGGTCTCCTGTTCGAAGGCGGCCCGGAACGCGAGGCCGACGCGCGCAAGCTGTACATGGCGATGACGCGCGCCAGTCACCGGCTGGTGATGCTGGCTACCGGTGAGTTGCCGCCCGACGCCGAAACCTTGTTCCGGCGCGGAGAATAAGTGGTCAGCGCCCGGCCGCGGCGTTGTCGAGTTCCGTCAGCTGCTTGATGCGGCGCGCGGTGAGCAGGGCGCGCCAGCCGGAACCGGGCACCTGGGGGTAGCGGATCGAGCCGAACAGCTCCATCGCGTCGCGGTAGGCCAGCCAGGCGCGCTGGGATTTCTCGACGCCGGTCTTGCGGATCGAGCCAAGATAGGAATTGCTGGCCGGGCGGGTCAGCATGAACTGGCGGTAGACGGCGTTCATCTTCTCTTCCAGGCTGGCGAATTCCGCTTCCGTGTGGCGCGGCACCCGTCCCGCCTCGAAGTCGAGCACGTCGGCGACAAAACTGTCGAGCTCGGCAGCCTGGGAGTCGAGCTGCAGCGAGCGTGCGGCCGGGCTGCCGGTATCGGTTTCGTAGTCGACGCGGTGCTGGGCAAAGTAGTGCGCGGCCTTGCTCGCCATCTCCAGGCCCAGCTGCTCCTTGGCGTTCCAGCCGCGCGTGAGCGCCGCCAGCTGGCCGGCGCGCGACTTGTCGCGCTGGCGTTCGCGCACCGCGCCGCACTGGCCGCGCATCTCGGCGCTGACGACGTCGTCGCAGACGTCGAGCTGGGCGCGGTCCTCGCCGCTGGCGCGGCGTCGCACGTGCTGCACGCGGCTCTTCATTTCGTTGACCGGGCTCTGGATGCTGCAGGCGTATTTCGTCGCCAGGTCGAAATTCGGCGTCATGCCGGCGCCGTTCGCATACAGCATCATCAACACCCCGTGCGCATTCGTGCGCACGGCGCACGCGTGCACGCGGCGCCACTGCGCATCGCTCGCACTGCCCATGTTGAGCGTGTCGTAGTAGAGCGTGGAGGCGTCGCAGCGCCCGGATTCTTTTCCCGCCGTTTGGTGCTGGAGCGGCGGCTTGACATTGCGCACGCGCAGGCACTGGCGGTACCAGTCGGTCGAGCGCAACACCTCGGGCGGCGCGCCATAAACGTTGGGATAGGGCGCGGCAGCAGCAACAGCGGCGGCGTCCGCCGCCAGGAGCAGCGCCAGCAGCAATGGCCGGATCGCATGGGTCACCGCGTTCTCCTAAAAAGTTTCCGTTGGGAAGCTTCAACGCTACCGCGAGGGAGGGCGGAAGGTGGTGACGTGGCGCAAGCGAACCCGGCGGGGGAACGGTGAGACCTGCGCGCGCCGGATCGGGCATCATGCTCCTTCGACCCAACGACAGGAAGGAGGCTTTGATGAGTGCGCACAATTACCGGATCACCCTGGAATACGCGGGCGGCAAGAAGGAAGCCCAGCCGCCCGGTCCCCTGTCCTTCGAGGCGGGCAACCACGACGACATCTTCGAGATCATCGAACGGGTGCGCAGCGCCCGCCTGTTCGGCGAGGACGAGGCCGCCGCGCTGGCGCTGGGCATGAAGCTGTTCAGCGAAGTGATGCTGGCGCACCGCGACGATCCGCTGTTCGCGCCGATCGCTGCGGCCTACCGCGATTACATCACGCAGTTCAAGGCGCGCATGCGCGAAGCCCATCCCGGCTGATCCCGACGTCGAACTCATCTGCTGCTCTGCAGCAAACCCTGCCGGCCGGACGCTCGTCCGGCTTTTTTTTGCCTGTAAAAACAAGCATTGTGTCACGCGCTTCGCAAGCCTCAGTAACAGTCTTTTACACCTCTCCCCTGAAAAATAGATTGTCTGCATGCAAGAGAATCAATGTCTCATGCCGCGCTGCCAACAGTTAAATCTTCGACTGTGAACACGACGCAACGTGCATAAATTTTTTCCGCGTGGAAAAGCAAAAATGCGCGGAAGTGCGTAGAATTGCCTCCCATCAGCTTCCTGACGCCAACTTATTTTTCGGTTGGCGTTTGTTTTTTCTACCCCTGTTAGCAGTCAGTTACGAACGGCAGAGCAGTAAAAAATATTTCTTCCGGTCGGAAACTTTTCTAACGAGAACGAACTCTTAGGAAACACCTGTCGAGACAGGCACTTACAAATAGATTCATACCAAATGCAAACTACTGTTCCAGCTGTCAACGCTTCGATCACCGCAACTGCCGGCGTTTCGCGCCGCAGCAAAGTTTTCGCGCAAGTACAACAACTCTCGCTGCCGGTGATGTTCACCGTGTTCGGCGTGATCATGGGCTCGTGGGCCGGCCGTATCCCGGCCATGGCCGCGCGCCTGAACATTTCGCATTCGGCCCTGTCGATGGTGCTGCTGTGCGGCGGTATCGGCGCCCTGCTCTCGTTCCCGGTGTCGTCCTTCATGATGGGCCGCTTCGGCGCCCGCAAGACCATGCTGTACTCGGGCCTGGCCCTGCTGGCCGTGCTGGTCTCGATCGGCATCGCCCCGACCGTGGCGGCCGTGATGGGCGCCGTGCTGATGCTGGGCGTGACCGCCAGCACCTATGACGTCGCCATGAACGCCGCCGCCAGCAAGCGCGAGAAGGCCACCGGCAAGTCGGAAATGTCGCTGCTGCACGGCCTGGCCTGCGCCGGCGGCCTGGCCGGCGCCACCCTGGGCAGCGTGATGGCCGGCATGAAGGTCGCCCCGGCGATTCACTTCATGATGGTTGCCGGTCCGATGGCCGCCATCCTGTGGGCTGCTTCGCAGGTCCTGAACATCTCGGACGAAGCCGAGAAGGTCGAGAAGAAGAAGTTTGCCCTGCCGCGTGGTCCGCTGGCACTGCTGGGCCTGCTGGGTTTCCTGGGTTCGATGTCGGAAGGCTCGATCGCCGACTGGAGCGGCGTGTTCCTGAAAGAGCACTTCAACGCCACCGACGGCCTGGCGCCGCTGGCCCTGTCCTGCTTCTCGGTCATGATGCTGCTGTCGCGCCTGGTCGGCGACAAGCTGAAGACCCGCTTCGGCGCCCAGCGCCTGGTGACCATCGGCGCGTGTGTCTCGGCCATGGGCCTGTTCTTCGCGGTGCTGGCGCCGAGCGCCCACGCCGCACTGGGTGGCTTCGCCGTCGCCGGCCTGGGTCTGTCGCTGCTGTTCCCGTTCGTGTTCAGCGCCGCCGGCGCCCAGGGCCCGATCGCCCTGGCAGGCGTGGCCAGCATGGCCTACAGCGGCACCCTGATGGGTCCGCCGGTGATCGGCGCCATCGCCAGCCACGTCGGCATGCAGATGGCCATCGGCTACGTCGGCATCCTGTCGATCGTGATCGCCCTGGTTGCCAGCCGCACCAAGCTGCTGAAATAATCTCGCGCCCAACAGGGGCCTCATGGCAGCGTTGCATCGTCTCGCCGTACTAGCGTACTGTCTTCGACGCTGCGCCTTGCCCTGAGACCCCTGTTGGACGCTCTTTAATTAGCGTGGCGCCGGCTGAGAGAGCTTTCTCAGACCGGCGCCGCGTCTTTCAGCCACTGCCGTGGCGACACCCCCACCATCATCGTGAACGCCCGCGTGAATGCGGGCGCACTCGTATAGCCGGCCTGGCCGCTCACCACCTTTATCGGCAAGCCCTTGCGCAGCAGGTTCTGCGCCAGCCCGATGCGCCAGCGCGTCAGGTATTCGCCGGGCGGCATGCCGACCACGTTGCGGAAGTGTTCGGTGAAGCGGGCGCGCGACATGCAGGCCAGGCGCGCCAGCGACTCGAGCTGCCAGGGTTCCTGCGGCCGCTCGTGGATCGCGGCCAGGGCCAGCGACAGCTGGCGGTCGGCCAGGCCGGCCAGCAGGCCTACCGACAACTCTCCCTGCTCGAATTCGCGGCGCAGCATCTGGATCATCAGCACATCGCACAGGCGGTCGAGGATCACGTCGCGGCCCTGGTTCGGGCTGGACGCTTCCGTGAACAGCAGTTCGAGCGTCTGGCGCAGGGCCGGCATCCCGGCCAGCGGCTGGTACAGGCAGGCGGGCAGGGCGCGCGCCAGCGGATTGGCGCCGCCATCCTCGAAGCGGATGTGGGCGCACAGCAGGGTGGCCTTGCCGCCGTCCGGGACTTCCAGCGTGTGGGCCGCGCCGCGCGGGTAGAACACCATGGCGGGCTGGTCCACGTGCAGCGGCGCGGCGCCCTCGCGCCGGAAGATCACCGGGCCCGAGCGCACCAGGTGCAGTTGTCCCGCGGTGTCGTCCTGGGGGAAAGCGTTGGCGTCGCAGAAGACGCCGTTGAAGAATACCTGTGCGCGAAAGGAATAGCGGCCGACCAGCGAGGAGATCTTGTCCATAAGCTCCAGATTTGACGATTTTGCTTGTCTATTCTGGACGAACTGCAAAGTTTTGAGAAGCGAATCGTGTGTTTCGTGCGCTGCCGCGGCAGATTGGGCTGCGGCAGCAGGTATTTTTCGCGTTTTTTGACGATTCCCGCTAGGCCTCTGGCCACAGCGTGCGGTGCAGGCTGGCCACCTGCTCCGGCGGCAGGCGCGGTTCGCGCGCCGTCGTGAGCAGGCCGTTCTGCTCGTGTTCGACGTCGGTCAGCTGGGTGTAGCACAGCCCGGCCAGGAAGGGCAGCGAGGCCAGGCCCTGCATCAGCGTCTGGTAGCGCTGCCCCAGCTCGTCCACGTTGCCGACGTTGCCGTAGTGGTCGTACAGGCGGTCGCGGCGGCGCTCGGGTCCTTCCGGGACCAGCAGGTAACCGCCGACCTCGGAAAACACGATCGGCTGGCCGCGGTACCGGGCGCCGGCCAGGAACAGTTCGCGCGCCTTGTGCCAGCCCGTTTCCGGCGGCAGGCCGGTGAGCAGGGTGCTGGCGTAGCGTTCCAGCAGTTTCTCGACCGGATGGGAATAGTCGTGGATGGTGCAGACGTCCGTGATGTCGGTGTGCTGCCAGCCGTCGTTGTCGATCACCGGACGGGTCGGGTCGGCCAGCCGGGTGCGCGCCACCATCCGCTCGAGGAAGTCGTGCTGGTGCGGATGGCGCGTGAGCTCGGGGAAACCGAAGCTCTCGACCACCGGCACCCAGGCCACGATCGAGGGGTGATTGGCGTCGCGCACGACGGCGCGCAGCCACTCGAGCTCGAGCCGCTCTTCCGACTCCTCGGACCAGGAGCGCGCGTTCGGCATCTCTTCCCACACCATCAGGCCCAGCACGTCGCACCAGTAGAGCCAGCGCTCGTGCTCGATCTTCTGGTGCTTGCGCACGCCGTTGAAGCCGAAGCGCCTGGCCCATTCGACGTCGGCGCGCAGCGCCTCGTCCGAGGGCGCGGCGAGCAGGGTGTCGGGCCAGTAGCCCTGGTCGAGCGCCATCAGGAGGAATGTGCGCTTGCCGTTCAGGTGGAAGAAGCCGTCCTTCAGCTCGATCGAGCGCAGGCCGGTATAGGCCTCGACGCTGTCGACCGGCTGGCCGCGGTGCAGCAGGCGCACGCGCAGCTTGTACAGGTGCGGCGAGGCGGGCGACCAGGCCTGCGGATCGGGCACCCGGGTGCGCAGGTTCAGGCTGGCGCTGCGGCTGCTCGTACGCGCCTGGGCGCAGACCGTCTCCGAGTCCAGCCCGTCGAGCACGTCGAGCTCGGCTTCCCAGTCGCTGGCCGGGCCGTGCAGGTGCACCGTCAAGGCCAGCGTGCCGTCCGGGTGCGATTCCGTGATGCGCAGGTGGTCGATGCGCAGCGCCGGCACCGGCTCGAGCCAGACGTTCTGCCAGATGCCGCTGGTGCAGTAGTAGTAGATCCGCACCGGGGTGCCGGAGGAGGACTGCTTGCCGCGCGGCTGGTAGGGATCCTGGCGGTCCTCGACGCGCACGGTGACGCGGTTCGCACCCGGCTTCAGGTAGGGCGCGATGTCGAACGAGAAGGGCACGTGGCCGCCACGGTTGCGTCCGGCGACGCGGCCGTTGATCCAGACGTCGGCGCGGTAGTCCACCGCACCGAAGTGCAGCAGCAGGGCGCCGTAGTCCCAGCCGGCGGGCACGTCGAAGCTGCGGCTGTACCACATGACTTCGTGGATGTCGCGGCTGCCGATGCCGGAAGTCTCGGATTGGTAGGGGAAGGGCGTCAGGATCCGCTGGGGCAGCTCGCGTCCGTCGAACCAGCGCTCGTGGATGCCGGCGTTGGTATCGTCGAAGGCGAACTCCCACCAGCCGTCGAGACTGGCCCATTGTGGGCGCACCATCTGCGGACGCGGATGATGGGCGCGGGGGTCTTCGAAAGTGCGCATGATGTGGGTACAACCATGGTGGGGGGGAAGGGACTGCGTATTTGTTTTGCGCTCGCTTAAGTACACTCCAAGGCCGCAGAACTTTCAAGCCCCCCAGCGCCTCCAAGGATGAGCCGAGCAAGGGGCTCGCGACAAGGAGGCGGCGATGGCACACAGGCTCGATGTACCCTCTATCATCCAATATCATGACGCTATCTTGCGCCTGCCGGGGGGACGCGGAATCCCCGTCGCGGCCGACGGCGCCTGGCCCGCCATCGCGGCGAACCACGAATTTAATTTGATGCTGTGGCGTGAAGAAGACAAGGCGCGTCGGCGCGACGTGGCGGCCAGCGAGATCGCCGCCAACAAGCGCCACATCGACCGCTACAACCAGCAGCGCAACGACGCGGTCGAAGCCATCGACGAAGCCATCCTGGCATCGCTCGCCGCCGTGACGCCGAACGCCGACGCCTGGCTGTCGAGCGAGACCGCGGGTGCGATGATCGACCGCCTGTCCATCCTTTCGCTGAAGATCCACCACATGCACGCCCAGACCCTGCGCGAGGATGCCGGCAGCGCCCACGTCCAGGCCTGCGCCGCCCGGCTGCAGCGCCTGCAGCAGCAGCGCGGCGATCTGGCCGGCTGCCTCGAGCGCCTGCTGGTGGAAGCGCGCGCCGGCCGCGCCTACTTCAAGGTCTACCGCCAGTACAAGATGTACAACGATCCGATGCTCAATCCCTGGCTGTACGGGCAAACCCAGGGCGCCGGCCGGGCTGCGCCATGAGTGCGGCGGACGGTGCGTCCGCTCATGTGCCCGCTGCCGGCTTCGCTGGCGCATCCGCGGGCCTGGCCGTTGATGTACTTGCTGACGTACTCGTCGATGTACTCGTGCCTACCTGCGACCGTCCCGCGGCGCTGGCCGTCACGCTGGCCGCGCTCGGCGCCTCGAGCGGACCGCGCATCCGCATCGTCGTCTCCGACCAGTCCGAAGCGGCGCCAAGTGTCGAGACGCCGGAGGTCGCTGCGGTGCTGCGCTACCTGCGTGCACGCGGCATCGCCGTCGCCGCCTGCCGCCACCTGCCGCGGCGCGGCATGGCCGAGCAGCGCGCCTTCCTGCTGGCCCAGGCGCGCGCACCCTACTGCCTATTCCTCGACGACGACGTGATCGTCGAACCGGATCTCGTCGCGCGCCTGCATGCGGCGATCGTCGAGCAGGCCTGCGGCTTCGTCGGCAGCGCCGTGCACGGGCTGAGCTACCTGGGACAGGTGCGCCCCGCCCAGGAAGCGGTCGAATTCTGGGAAGGGCGGGTCGAGCCGGAAGCGGTCCGTCCCGGCACGCCGGCGTGGGCGCGGCACCACCTGCATAGCGCCGCCAACCTGTTCCACGTCCAGTCGCGCCTTCGAGACGGGCGCACGCGCCTGTACCGCGTGGCCTGGATCGGCGGCTGCGTGCTCTTCGATACCGCCAGGTTGCGCGAAGCGGGCGGCTTCGATTTCTGGCCCCGGCTCCCGGCCGCGCACTGCGGCGAAGACGTGCTGGCCCAGCTGCGCGTGATGGAGCGCTACGGCGGCTGCGGCATCCTGCCCTCCGGCGCCTATCACATGGAGCTGCCGACGACGGTCAGCACGCGCGAGGTGGATGCGCCGCACTTCCTGCTGGGCCAGGACGAGCACGCCGGCTGCGATGCCGGTCAGGACCGGCGATGAGACCAGGGCGCTACGCCGCACTGCCCGGGGTGCGCAAGATCGCCGTCCTGCGGCCGAATGCGGTGGGCGACTTCGTCTTTGTCCTGCCGGCGCTGCACGCGCTGCGCGGCGCCTATCCCGAGGCCGAGCTGGTGCTGCTGGGGCGCGACTGGCATGCCGGGTTTCTCGCCAATCGCCCCGGACCGGTCGACCGGGTCGTGGTGGTGCCGCCGCTGCCCGGCATCGGCTTGCCGCCCGATGCGCCGGACCATGGCGAAGTGGACAGTTTTGTGGGCGCGATGCGCGGCGAAGGCTTCGACATCGCCTGCCAGATGTACGGCGGCGGCAGGCATTCGAATCCGCTGGTTGCGGCCTTCGGCGCGCGCCTGACGGTGGGCGCGCGGGCCGAAGGAGCGCCTGCGCTCGAACGCTGGGTGCGCCATGCGGAACCGGCCAACCGCCGCCTCGCGCTGCTCGAAGTGGCGGCCCTGGCCGGCGCCGGCACCTTCTCGCTCGCCGATGCGACCGGCGCCGAACTGGCGTTGACCGAGGCCGACCGCCGGGCGGCCGCGCAGGTGCTGCCGTTCGAGCCGGGCGAGCGCCTCGTCGTGCTGCAGCCGGGCGCCACCGATCCACGCCGTTGCTGGCCGGCGCGCAGTTTTGCGATGGTGGGGGACGCGCTGGCGCGTACGGGTGCACGCATCCTGGTGAACGGCAGCGCGGGCGAGGCGCCGCTGGTGCGCGCGGTGTGCGATGCGATGCGGGCGCCGGCGCTGGACTTGGCCGGCAAGCTGGACCTGGGCGGCCTGTGCGGCTTGCTGGCGCGCGCCGCGCTCGTGGTGTCGAACGATACCGGACCGCTGCACCTGGCGCTGGCGCTGGGCCGGCCCTGCGTCGGCGTGTTCTGGCTTACCAACCTGATCGACGGCACGCCGCTGCGCCAGGGCCTGCTGCATGCGGCGCTGGCGGTGCGGGTCGCCTGCCCGGTCTGCGGCATGCCGAACCTGGACAGCCGCTGCGCGCACGACGCCAGTTTCGTCGTTGATGTGCCGGTGGAGCAGGTGACCGCACTGGCCGTGGCGGCACTGCGCGACGCCCAGGACAGCTAGGGCACGCGAGACACCCAGGTCCGCCGGGTGTCGCGGGCGTTCAGGACACCCGCGACACCCAGGACCCTCGGGACGTCGAGTTCTGTAGGGTGGGCACTCCGTGCCCACCCTACGAAAGGCGTTCGCGGCCTGGACCACGGTCCGAATGCACAGGCGTCGAAAAAGCCGGCAGGGCCGGCGTCCTGCCTGTCGGGCGCGGCGTGGCGTGCTACCAGTAGGGCCACATGCCCGCCGTGCGTTGCCGGCTGGGGTCGGTGCCGGCCAGCAGGGCGCGTGCGTGCTGGAGCACGGCGGCCGAGCGCTGCGCGTCCGGGTCCCAGATGCAGCGGTGGTTGTCGCGGTCGAGTGGCGCCCAGCGCGCGATATCGGCCTTGCTGAAGATGACCACGCTCTTCAGGCGCAGGCCGGCGGCGATGTGCGACACGCCGGTGTCGTTGCAGACCAGCAGCCGGGCATGCTTCATGAGGGCGGCCATCGCCCCGATCGAGATCGGCGCCGCCGCATTCACCGCGCGCGCCTGCATGTGGCGCGCCACGTCGGCGGCCAGGCCCGCTTCCTCGGCCGAACCGGTGAGCGCCACGTCGACGCCGAACTCGGCCGCCAGATGGTCCGCCACTTCCGCGAATTTGCGCGCCGGCCAGCACTTGTCGCGCTTGCTGGCGCCGGGATGCACGCAGATGTAGCTGCCGGGCTTCAGGCCGGCTGCGACGCCGCTTGCCTCCAGCTCCTGCCGGTCTTCCTGAGCGAGCGGGAACTCGAGATAGTCGCCCACGGCGCTGGCGCCGAGCCGCTCGACCAGGCTCAGCAGCCGCCCCGATTCGGCCCCGATCTCGGGGTAGGGAAACAGCACCGTGCGCTCGGTCGAGACCGGCTCTCCCACGCAGTGCCCGGCCATCGCGTGGGCGCCGAAACCGGCGACGATCTCGTTGGTGATCCCGCCGTTGCCGTGCAGTTGCAGCGCCAGCGTGAACTTGCGTGCGCACATGCTGGCGTAGAAGGGCGTGAGCTCCGCCTGCCGCACCGGCTGTTCCGGCAGCAGCGGATGGCCGGGGAAGGGGACGAAGTCGTCGATGTAGCTGCGAAAGCGCGTGGCGAACTGGCTTGCCCAGGGCAGGCCGACCAGGGTGATGCGGGCCTTGGGCAGCGCCGTGCGCAGGGCGCGCAGGGCCGGCACCGCGCACAGCATGTCGCCCAGCTGCAGGGCGCGGAAGACGACCACGGAATCGATGTCGAGCCGGTGTAGAAGCGGACGGTGGTACACGGTTTCCTCCATCAGGATCGAAGTGCTTCGCTACAGGATCGGCAGGCGGCGGCATGGCGCCGGGCCTGGGCAAGCTGACGGCGCTCCAGCGCGCCTGACAGAACTTCCACGGCAGCGTTGCATCGTCTCGCCCTAGACTCGTACTGTCTTCGACGATGCGTCTCGCCCTCAGGGGCTGGCCCTGAAAGTTGTGTCAGAGGCTCTCAGTAACGCAACAGCCGGTCGAGCACGTTGCGCGTGATGCGCTCGACCCGGCGGTCGCGCCCGTCCGCCAGCACTTGCGCCCAGTCGGTGGTGCCGGCCGAGAACACGGTACCGCCGCGTTCGAATACGCCCATGGTGGCCGCGTGTACGCCCTCGCCGGCGGCGTGGCGCTCGCGCGGCGGCAGTTCCTGCCAGCGCCGGTCGAGCGGACAGGCCGCCAGCAGCTGGTAGTTCTCCGGCGTGCCGCACTCGTCGGCCCAGGCCGACAGCGTGGCGCGGCCGCTTTCGCGGTCGAAGGTGTCGAGCAGCGCGCCGTCGCATTCGTAGCCGGCCAGCGGCGGCCAGGTGTCCGCCCCGAGCGCGTCGCCGCGCCGCAAGCCGGTGCCGGCGAATACCCAGTGCTCGGGTTGCTGGACGATGAAGCCGGCCGTGTGGCGCGCGCCGTCCCACCAGCCGCCGCCGTGACGATAGCTGCCCCCGCTCAGGCGGTCCTCGGGGCGCCCGGCACCGCTGGCGGGCCACCAGTGGTCGAAAGCACCGCGCTTGCTGCCCTGGTGGCAGACCAGGGCCGTGCCGTGCTCGACCAGGTGCACGCGCCACCAGCACAGGTTGGCGGCGAAGAAGGCAACGTTGCCGCCGCCTGCGACGAAATCCTCGACGGCGTCGCGCGTGGGTTCGGTCCAGTACTCGTCGTGGCCGACCGACACCAGCAGCCGGTAGCGCAGCGGCAGCTCCGGGTCGTGGTGGATGTCGAGGTCGGTGCAGAAGTCGGGCGCATAGCCCTGGCGCGCCAGCCAGCGGATGAAGCGCGCGTCCCAGTGCGCGAAGGTCTGGCGCGCCGAGGCGGCATCGTAATGGTCGGGAGCGCCCCAGGTCGGGCCGCCGATGCCGCCGCCGGGGCGTTGCAGCGACACGCGGGCGCCGGGCGGTTCAAGCGAGCGCGGCGGCTTGTCGTAATAGCAGCCGCCGCCGCTGTGGTTGTAGGCGTGGTAGGTGGCGAGCGGCAGCTTGTAGAGCATGCCGAGCGGGCGCCCGTGACCGGCTGCCTTGCGTTCGCCACGCACCACGAACAGCGCCGCACCCGCATCGAGCGCGAGCGAGGGCGCCTGCCTGCCTTGCGCTTCCTCGAGGTGGGCGATGTAGACCGCCGAGGGCCAGTGCGGCGGCACCGGGAATTCATAGGCGGGCCAGCGCCAGTCTTCGCCGGCGCCGCGCTCGGGCGCGCGCTCGCCCGGCAGCCAGGCCGAACTGTGCATGGCCTGCAGGCCGTCGCGCCAGAGGTAGAAATGCACGCGGAAGCGGCGGCTGTCGGTGGCCACATGCAGCACCAGCCGCTCGCCCGGCTTCACGCTGGCGCGCCCCGGGTAGGCGCGGATCATTCCGGCAGCTCCGGCTCGACGCGCTTGCGCACCAGGTAGGGCGGCATCGCCAGCGCATGCAGCGGCATGCGCCGGAAGGTGGCAAGCGCCTGGGCCGGGGTCTCGACGATCGGCTCGTCCTTGCCGTTGAAGGAGGTGTTCAGCAGCACCGGCACGCCGGTGCGCTCGGCGAAGCCGGCCAGGAGCGCGCGCAGCAGCGGGTCATCGCCCGGGCCCACCGTCTGCAGGCGGGCGGTGCCGTCCACATGGGTGATCGCGGGCACGGTGCGGGCGCGCTCGGGCCGCACGGGCGCCGCGAACTGCATGAAGGGCGAAGCGCCGGGCACGTCGAAGTACTCATGGGCGTGTTCTTCCAGCACCACCGGCGCAAGCGGGCGGAACCATTCCCTTTGCTTGACGCGCGCATTGATCCAGTCGCGCACGTAGCCGCGCCGCGGGTCGCCGAGGATGCTGCGGTGGCCGAGCGCGCGCGGGCCGAATTCGCTGCGGCCCTGGTACAGCGCGACCACCTTGCGCGCGCACAGCAGGTCGAGCACGCGCGCGGACAGGGCGTCGCGGCCGTTCAGGCGTTCGACCACCAGGTCGGCGCTGTCGGCCGTGGCCTGGGCCAGCGCCTCGTCGATGGCGGCGGAGGACGGAAGCGGTCCGAGGTAGTCGTGGCTCCAGCGGTAGTCGCAGGCCTGGCCCGCCAGTTCGGTCAGGCCGTAGATGGCGCAGCCGAGCGCGGTGCCGGCGTCGCTCGGCGCCGGCGGGATGAAGACGCGCCGGAACGGCGTCTCGCGCAGCAGGCGCTCGTTGGCCGAACAGTTCAGCGCGGTGCCGCCGGCGAAGCACAGGTCGGTGAGGCCGGTGGCCTCGTGCAGCCAGCGCGCCACCGCCAGCAGCGCGTCCTCGAAGGCGCGCTGGCCGGCCGCGGCCAGGTTGGCGCAGTCGGAAAAGCGCACCTCGGGCGCGCCGTAGCGGAAGCGTCCGCGCTCGGCCAGCAGCGCGCGCCAGGCTGGCGGGATCGCGACGCGACAGCCGTCGACCTCGAGCGGCGGCAGCGCCAGCGTGCGCGCGTCGCCATGCGGCGCCAGGCCCATCACCTTGCCCTCGTTGCCTTCGCCGGGGAAGAGCGCCTGCGTCAGCAGGAAATAGAACATGCCGAGGCCGACGAGCCGGGTGTCGTCGCGGTCCCACAGCTGCTTGCCGATGCAGGCGACGCGTTCACGGTTGGCGACGTAGAACGAGGACACCTCGCGCCAGTCGCCCGGCACGTCCGCCGCACCGATCCATTGCTCGGTGAAGTCCGCCACCGGACTGCCCTGGCCGTCGACGACCATGACGGCCGCTTCGCGAAACGGCGACGGGTGGAACACGCTGTACAGGTGGGCCAGGTGGTGCGAGATGCGCGCGCGGCGGCAGCCTGGCGCGAGCACGAGGGTGTCCGCCAGCTCGGCTTCGTAGCTGGCCAGGGACGCGATCTCCGCATCCGACGAATAGCATTCGACCAGCACGTCGATTGGACGGTCGAGGCCGGGCAGGGCGGGGCGGTAATGCTGGCGCAGGTCGCCTGGCTTGCCCCAGTGGTGCTTGTGGCGGGTGAGCCGCTCCTTCTGGATCGCCCATGCGAGTTCGGAGCCATGCATCAGGCAGATGCTGGCGTCCTGGGTGCGGTTAATACCGAGCACGACCGGGCCGGGCACGTCCGGGCCGGCGGCGGAGGCATCGTTCATCGTCATCTCCTTCGTTCTTGGAACATTCTTTTATGTAGCGATGGGGCGATCCAGCCCTACTTGGAGCACGATGAGCTGCGATTAGTTCGGCACGGTTTTTACGGGCGCGTGTGCGCCTGATGCGTGAAACCTGGGCGCGCCGGCGCGGTCTTAGCAAGTTGATGACACTGGTAAGCGAGGACATCATGGCGCACGTGAATCCGGCCCCGGCCGGCCAGCCGCCGGCCGGCGAGACCGGCAACAAGGCCTTCCTGCTGCAGGCCATGCAGGACGCGATGGCGGAAATCCAGGTCTGCGAGCTGGCAATCGAAAAATCCGGCAACGACGAGGTCAAGATGTTTGCCCAGGCCATGGTCGACGAGCATGGCCGCATGGGCCGCGACATCGAGCAACTCGCCAGGCGCAAGGGCCTGGGTGTGCCCCAGGACCTGCGGCCCGAGCAGGAAATGACGGTCGAGGAGCTGTCCAGCCTGTCGGGGCGCGATTTCGAGCAGCGCTGGATCCAGTACAACATCGATGCGCACGAGCGCGACATCAAGGTCTTCCGCCATTACGCCGGCGAGGAACCCGATCCCGACATCCGCACGCTGGCCGCGACCATGGGCGAGACCCTGGCCGAACACCTCAAGATGGCGCATGAACTCGGCAGGAAACTGGCCCAGCCCTAAGCGCCTATCCCAGTAGTCAGGAGTCGCTCCTGACGCGCCTGGCAAGCGTGGACGGCGTTGCTCGTCGTTGCGTGGCTCGCCACGCGGCCTCCTCGCGCCTTGCCCACGGTTGCCATGCATCGCCTACGCGCACGTCGCCATGCGCTTCCCCCCGCCTGCTGGGATAGGCTCTGAAGGCGGACAGGGCGCGCCCGCGCCGCTCGCGGTATGATGGGGCACCCCCTCTCATCCGTGATAGAACGTATGCTGCAAACGCCCCCGACCTTCACGCCGCTGATGGCGCCGCAAGCCCATCCCGACCCGCTCACATTCCTCTTCCACAACGGCCGCCTGCTGGTGCGCGAACACGACCTCGCGCTGCCCGACGCCGCCGCATTGGGCGCGCTCGACCACGACCCGGCCCACCTGCAGCCGGTGGGCCTGCTGGGAGAACGCTATTGCCAGGCAGGATGGCGCGACCGCGACGACGCACCGCCGGGCTATGCCTGGCGCGGCCTGCGTTCGCTCTTCTTCGGCGAGATGGACGAAGCGATGAGCGGCGTGGCCGGCCGCGCGGCCCAGATCGCCGAATGGGCGCGTACCCACCGCTACTGCGGCGCCTGCGCCCATCCGATGGAGCGCCTGCTGCACGAGCGCAGCTTCAAATGCACCAATTGCGGCCACCTGGCCTATCCGCGCATTTCGCCGGCGATGATGGTCCTGATCAAGAACGGCGACAAGGTGCTGCTGGCGCTGCACCACGCCTCGGCGGCCAAGCGTTTCACGCCGCTGGCCGGTTTCCTGGAAGCGGGCGAATCGATCGAGGAAGCGATCCACCGCGAGGTATTCGAGGAGGTGGGTTTGCGGGTGACGAACCTGCGCTATTTCGCCAGCCAGTCATGGCCTTTCCCGCATTCGCTGATGATTGCCTTCACCGCCGACTATGCCGGCGGCGAGATCCGCGTCGACCCGACGGAGATTGCCGAGGCGCGCTGGTTCGGTCCCGGCGACGAGTGGCCGGAGCGCGTGCCGCACATCTCGGTGTCGAGCGTGCTGGTCGACGCGCACCGGCCGCCGGGAGCGTAGGCTAGGCCTCGGTCGGCGTCGCGCGCACCGCCGCCACGGCCGGGGACACCACGGCGGGCGCCGCAGACGCCGCCAGTGCGACCGGCGTTTCCTGCGGCCGCGCCCCGGTGCCGCGCAGCTGTACCGCGCGTTGCAGCAGGTCGAACCAGAAAGGCGCGCCGAACAGCGTGGTGGACGCCGTGATCAGCCAGCCGGCCGCCTGCAGGGCAAAGGCGGCGTCCAGCACCGGCGGGAAGCTTTCCCAGCCGATCGGCAATGCCCACAGCTGGCGCAGGGTCTCGGCGTCGAGCGCACCTGGCGCCCCGCCGATGTGCGCCGCCAGTTGCGGCTGCTGCCAGAGCGTGCGGAACAAATTGATGCTGTCGATGTTGAACAGGATCGCCAGCAGCAGCGAGAGCAGCAGCGAAATCAGGAGCTGGCGCCGTTTATAGGCGCCCGACACCCGCTCCATCGCATTGTCGAACCAGCCGGCCACCAGCAGCTGGAAGCGTTCCAGGTCGCCCGCCGCGCGCGCATGCAGCGCGTGCAGGGCGCGCCGCACCTGCGGGTCGGACACCGCGTCGATGTCGGCGCCGAGGCGCGCGAAGTCGCCGGGTGTCTTCTGGATGCTGTCGATCAGCGCGATCGCGAAGTGCGCCGGTTCGATGTAGGATGGACGGGCCGCGAGATGGCGCTCGTCGACCGGGCTACCGTCGCTGTGCGGATTGACCAGCGGGTGCGCATAGACCATCTGGGCCAGCGCGTCGAAGCGCGGGTCGTTGAGCATGCTCTTGATACCCGCCAGCAGGGTATTGGCGCGCAGCCGGAACGCCGCCGCCAGCGCCTCCTGCAGGGTGGCGACGATCAGCGCCACCGTGCCGTAACAGAACGTCAATCCGATTGCCACTTCAAGTACCGAGCTTCCGAACATAGGCCGCCTCCTGTCGCATGAGAACCTGTCCACGCTAGCGCACAGGCGCAACAGATGAGTCCGGTTTGCTCAAGAAATCGGCAGGCTTCGGAAGCCTCGGCGCATTTTCTATATACTGGCGGCAATCGTATTTTTAGGGTTTACCATGTCTGACAAAGAAGCATTCACCGAACACGACTGGCGCCGTCTGCTGGCCAGCCTCGGTGAAGATCCGAACCGTCCAGGCCTGCACGAAACGCCGGCGCGCGTTGCGAAAGCCTGGAAACACTGGACCTCCGGCTACGACCAGGATCCGGTGGAAGTCCTCAAGGCCTTCGAAGATGGCGCCGAGCAGTACAACGAGCTGATCGTGGTGCGCGGCATCCCGGTCTACAGCCATTGCGAGCACCACCTGGCCCCGTTCTTTGGCAAAGCGACCGTCGGGTATTTGCCGAACGGGAAAATTGTCGGCCTGTCGAAGCTGACCCGCCTGGTCGACATCTTCTCGAAGCGCCTGCAGGTGCAGGAACGCATGACCATGCAGATCGCGAATGCGCTGATGGAAGTGCTCGAACCGAAGGCAGTGGGCGTGGTCGTCAAGTGCCGCCACATGTGCATGGAAAGCCGCGGCATCCGCACCCAGGGCGAGGAGACCATCACCTCGTGCATGCTGGGCGAACTGCAGCCGAACCTGGCGCTGCGCACCGAGTTCCTCGCGCTGGCGCGCGACTGATGCAGTAAATAACCGAGCCACAGCTTCCCGGCCGGCCATTGCGGCGCACCGGGAACCTGTTCATTAACTTCGCCCTCAAAGAAGTTTTAGGGGGCGAACGATGGCTCGGTCAGAATTCCCCAGCGATATTCCGCGCGAGCAGTTCGAGCGCGTGCGCGGCATGCTCGAAGCGGCGCGCCGCAAGACGCGCCCCCGCAAGCACGACCTCTACGACGTCTACTGCGCGGTGCTGTACTTCCTGCATACGGGCGCCGCGTGGCGCAGCCTGCCGCGCGAGTTTCCGCCCTGGCGCACCGTGCATGAATATTTCACCCAATGGTCGATGCTGCGCAACGGCGACCGTTCCCTGCTCGAGCAGACGCTCGAGACGCTCGGACGCGATGTCGAGCTGGCGCAATTGCACCGCCTGATGCGGCCGCGTTGACGAGTTGGTGTCAAGACGCTGCGTGGAATCGGCGCAACGTCAACCTTGATATAAACGGATTTGCTGCATTGGTGACAGCGCTCTGGCCAGCTTTGTCACATTCTGTTGCGATTTCAAATCGTGCACACCTGGCGGCTGAGCTAAGCTGGGATATTGTTTTTCTTTCATCCCGGCGCCAATGTTCGACCAACTGAACCAGTACCTGTTCGCGATCTTCAATTCCTCACCTGGCCTCGAAGGCTGGCGCCTGCATGCCGCGATCTTCGCCGCCGAATGGCTGATCATGATCGTGCCCTTGGGCCTGGTGCTGATGTGGACGAACGGCGGCGTCGAGCAGCGCGAGGCGGCCGTGCGTGCTTTCCTGGCCGCCGTGATCGCCTTGACGATCAACAAGCTCATCGGGCTGGCCTGGTCGCATCCACGCCCTTTCGTGGCCGAGATCGGCCATACCTTCATGGTTCACGCGCCGGACAGTTCCTTCCCGAGCGACCACGGCACCAGCATGTTCTCGGTAGCCCTGGCCCTCGTGTTCGGCCCGCTGCGCGAGGCGCGCCGCTTCGGCCTCGCGCTGCTCGTGCTGGCGCTGCCGGTGGCCTGGGCGCGGGTGTTCCTGGGAGTGCACTGGCCGCTCGACATGGTCGGAGCGCTGCTGGTGTCGACGTTTGCCGCGGTGCTGATCAATACCCGCCCTGGCCGGGCGCTGGCCGCAGCGCTGGTGCCGCTGATGCAGACCGTCTACCGGCGCGTGCTGGCGGCTCCGATCGCGCGCGGCTGGCTACGCCCTTAAGAGCGCCTAAAAACCTTTATGGCTGCGTTGCATCGTCTCGCCGTACAGGCGTACTGTCTTCGACGCTGCGCCTTGCCCTAAAGGTTTTAGGCGCTCTTACTGTGCTGGCGTTTCCGCCTCCTCGAACACCAGCTTGTCGTTCTCGTCGAGGTGGAACAGGCCGAGCGGCTGCCCGGTGACCTGCTCGGGTTCTTCCATCTCGCTGCAGTTCTGCGTTTCCACCCGCCACACCAGGTCCCCGGCGCGCAGCGTGTAGACGTTCTCGCTCGAAGCAAACAGTTCCAGTTCCACGTCCGCCACCGGCAGCGTGGCCAGCCCGAACCTGCGCTGGCAGTCCGGCATGCGCGCCGCGACCAGCTCCAGCGTGACTTCCTTCTTCCAGAAATGCTCCTGCACCGCGCGCACGGTCAGCGCGTGGTGGTTGCCGTCGATGTAGTAGGTGGCCGAGTCGTCGACGCAGCCGGCCAGCAGCAGGGGAGCCAGTAAAAGAAGTTTTCGCATGCAAGGGTTCCGTGGAGGGCGCGCCAGAGCGCCTCAGCCAGTATAGAACGCGTCGTTCTCGTACCGCAACTGCGGGTCCGAACGCTTCCGTTCTCTCTCCCGGACTCCCCAATTTTTCGATTTGGGCGATCATGAAGCCGTTGTCGTCTTCACCACCCATCATGGAAACGAAACAGGCGGACTACGAAACCCTCGAAGCGAAAGGGGCCAAACCGGTCAAGATGTGGACGCACGGCGTGCCCGTCGAGGAAGCGGCCAAGGAACAACTGACGAAGCTGGCCCAGCTGCCCTTCATCTACCGCCACGTCGCGGTAATGCCCGACGTGCATCTCGGCAAGGGCTCGACCATCGGCAGCGTGATTCCCACGCTCGGGGCGGTGATCCCGGCGGCGGTCGGCGTGGACATCGGCTGCGGCATGATGGCGGCGAAGACCACGCTGCGCGCGAGCGACCTGCCGGACAGCCTGGGAAAACTGCGCAGCGCCATCGAACAGGCCATTCCGCACGGCATGTCACCGAAGACGAGGAACGCCAAGGGGCGCGACGTCGGCTCCTGGGACCGTCCGCCGCCGCCGGTGGACGCCGGCTGGGCCAAGCTGAAGGACGAGTTCGACGCCCTGTGCCGCAAGTGGCCCAAGCTGCGCGGCACCAACAACTACAAGCACCTGGGCACCTTGGGCAGCGGCAACCACTTCGTCGAGATCTGCCTGGACGAGGACAACTTCGTCTGGCTGATGCTGCACTCCGGCTCGCGTGGCGTGGGCAATGCCATCGGCACCCATTTCATCGAGCTGGCCAAGCAGGACATGCGCCGCCACATGGTCAACCTGCCCGACCAGGACCTGGCCTACCTCGAGGAAGGCACCCAGCACTACCAGGACTACATCGAGGCCGTCGGCTGGGCCCAGAAATTCGCCCGCATCAACCGCGAAGTGATGATGCAGAACCTGATCCACGCCGTGCGCAGCGTGATCGTAAAACCTTTCGAGACCCACGTGGAAGCGGTGAATTGCCATCACAACTACGTGCAGCAGGAGCGCCATTTCGGCCGCGACGTCCTGATCACGCGCAAAGGCGCGGTTTCGGCGCGCGAGGGAGAACTGGGCATCATCCCCGGTTCGATGGGCGCGAAGAGTTTTATCGTGCGCGGCAAGGGCAACCCGGAAAGTTTCAATAGCTGCAGCCACGGCGCCGGCCGCACCATGAGCCGCACCGAGGCCAAGCGCCGTTTCACCCGCGCCGATGTCGAGCGCGCGACACAAGGCGTCGAGTCGCGCAAGGACGAGGGCGTGATCGACGAAATCCCGATGGCGTACAAGGACATCGACGCCGTCATGCGGGCCCAGGACGAATTGGTGGAGGTCGTACACACCCTGAAGCAGATCGTCTGCGTGAAGGGCTGAGAGCGCCTGACAAAACCTCCATGGCAGCGTTGCATCGTCTCGCCGTACTGATCGTACTGTCTTCGACGCCGCATCTTGCCCTGAAGGCTTTGTCAGACGCTCTCGACCGCCTCCCGACAACTTTTGAAGAGTGAACCATGCCAGACGACGACCAGACCCTGTTGGCGCGCAGCGATGCGCCGCCTTACGTTCCGCCGCAGCCGCTGACGCTGCGCATCAACGGAACCGAACACCAGCTGAACATCGAGCCGCGCGTGAGCCTGCTCGACGCCCTGCGCGAAACCCTGCACCTGACCGGCACCAAAAAGGGCTGCGACCGCGGCCAGTGCGGCGCCTGCACCGTGCTGGTCGATGGCCAGCGCATCAATTCCTGCCTGACCCTGGCCGTCATGCACGACGGACGCGAGATCACCACCGTCGAGGGCCTGGCCCAGGATGGCCAGCCGCATCCGGTGCAGCAGGCTTTCATGGACCATGACGGCTTCCAGTGCGGCTATTGCACGCCGGGCCAGGTCTGTTCGACCGTGGCCCTGCTCCGGGAAATCGCCGAGGGCCAGGCCAGCGCCGTCACCCAGGGCGAATGCCCGCAAGGCCTGAGCGAGGACGAGATCCGCGAACGCATGAGCGGCAACCTGTGCCGCTGCGGCGCCTACCAGAACATCGTGGCCGCGATCCGTACCGCGGCCGCCGCCCAAGGATAAGGAGGCCGCATGCATTCGATCTCGTATGAACGGGCGCGCGACGTCGCCCATGCCGTCGAGCTGGGCAGTTCTCCGGGCAGCAAATTCATCGGCGGCGGCACCAATCTGCTCGACCTGTACAAGAGCGGCATCGAGCGGCCGACCCGGCTGGTGGACGTCAGCCGCCTGACCCTGAACACCGTCGAGGAACTGCCCGATGGCGGCGTGCGCATCGGCGCGATGGCGAGCAACACGGTGGCGGCGAATCACCCGCTGGTGCGCCAGCGCTACCGTGTGCTGTCGGAGGCCATCCTGAACGGCGCCTCGGCCCAGCTGCGCAACATGGCAACCGTCGGCGGCAACCTGCTGCAGCGCACCCGCTGCTATTACTTCACCGACCCGACCTTCAAAAGCTGCAACAAGCGCGAACCCGGTTCGGGCTGCGCCGCCATCGACGGCTTCAATCGCATCCACGCCATCCTCGGCGCCAGCCCGCACTGCATCGCCACCAATCCTTCCGACATGGCGGTGGCGCTGGCGGCGCTGGATGCCACGGTGCGGCTTAGCGGCCCTGCCGGCGAACGCAGCGTGCCGATCGCCGAGTTCCATCGCCTGCCGGGCGACACGCCGCAGTTCGACACGGTCATTCAACAGGGCGAGCTGATCACGGCGGTCGACCTGCCGGCCTCGCCCTTCGGCGTGCACTCGCATTACCTGAAGGTGAGGGACCGTGCCAGCTATGCCTTTGCCCTGGTCTCGGTGGCCGCCGCGCTCGACCTGCAGGATGGGGTCGTGCGCGACCTGCGCCTGGTGCTGGGTGGCGTCGCCCATAAGCCCTGGCGCGCCGAGGAGGCGGAAAACATCCTGCGCGGGCAGGCGCTGAGCGAGGAAGCGATGGAACGCGCCGCCGCGGCGGCCGTCGCCGGCGCCCAGCCGCAGTCGCATAACGGATTCAAGATCGAACTGGCGCAGCGCGCGATCGTGCGGGCGCTGCGGATCGTAGGAGGAGTCGCATGAGCATTGTCGGCGCACCCATCAACCGTACTGACGCCTGGGCCAAGGTCAGCGGCGCGGCCCGCTATGCGGCCGAACATCCCGTCGAACACCTGGCGCAGGCCGTGCTGGTCACCAGCACTGTCCCGAACGGACGCATCAGGCGTATCGACACGAGCGAAGCCGAGTCGCTACCCGGCGTGGTTCACATCATGACGCACGAGAACGCGCTGCGCCTGCCGCAGGAAACCAAGGCCGGCAAGGTGTCGCCGCCGATCGGCCGGGTACTGTCCCTGCTGCAGGACGATGCGGTCCACTACAACAACCAGCCGATCGCCGTGGTCGTGGCCGAGACCTTCGAGCAGGCGCGCGAGGCGGCGGCGCGCCTGCGCATCGAGTACGACACCGAGCCGGCGCTGCTCGACTTCGAGGAAGCCAAAGAGCACACCCATCCGCCGGAAAAGGTGCTGACCCAATCCACCGACACCAAACGGGGCGATTTGCAGGCCGGCCTGCTGTCGGGCAGCGCGCGGATCGACGTCACCTACCGTACGCCGGTCGAGAACCACAACCCGATCGAGCCGCATGCGACCATTGCCGCCTGGGACGGCGACAACCTGCTGCTCTACGATTCGACCCAGTACATGAAGGGCGTGCAGCGCACCGTCGCCGGCACGCTCGGGATCGGGGAAGACAAGGTCACGGTGCTGTGCCCGTATGTGGGCGGCGCCTTCGGCTGCAAGGGCTCGGTGTGGTCGCATGTGGTGCTGGCGGCGATGGCCGCGAAGGGTGCGGGACGCCCGGTGAAGCTGGTGCTCGACCGCAACCAGATGTTCGGCCCGGTCGGGGCGCGCCCGGTCACCGAGCAGCGCCTGCGCCATGCTGCGATGTTCGACGGCCGATTGACCGCCACCGCTCACGACACCGTCGCCTACACCTCGATGATCGAGGACTGGATCGAGCCCTGCGGCCTGATGACGCGCATGATGTACGGGGCGCCGAACGAGGAAACCACGCACCGGCTGGCGCGCATGAACCTGGGCACGCCGACCTTCATGCGCGCGCCTGGCGAGGCATCGGGTTCGTTCGCGCTGGAGTCCTCGATGGACGAGCTGGCGTATGAACTCGGCATCGATCCGCTGCAGCTACGTCTGCAGAACTACACCGAACGCGATCCGGGCAAGGACCTGCCCTTCTCGAGCAAATCGCTGCGCCAATGTTATGACATCGGCGCCGAGCGCTTCGGCTGGAGCCGGCGCAACCCGCAGCCGCGCTCGATGCGCGAGGGGGACAAGCTGGTCGGCTGGGGCATGGCCACCGCCACCTACCCGACCAACCGTTCGAAGGGCGCGGCCTCGGCCACGATCCATGTGGACGGGACAGTCGTGGTGCGCTCCAGCACCCAGGACCTCGGCACCGGCACCTACACCGTGATGACGCAGGTCGCGGCCGATGCCCTCGGCCTGCCGGTCGAGCGCGTGCGCTTCGAGCTGGGCGACTCGCGCCTGCCGGAGGCGCCGGTGTCGGGCGGTTCCACCACGGTCGCCAGCGTGGCGCCGGCGGTGCAGGCCGCGGCCAGGGCGCTCAGGTTGAAACTGGTCGGCATCGCGGTGGCGGACGAGCGCTCGCCGCTGCATGGCGCGCTGGCGGACGAGGTCGAGATGGACGGCGGCATGCTGTTCCTGCGTGGCGATCCCTCAAAAGGCGAATCGATGACCGACATCGTCGTGCGTTACGGCGGCGCCCCGATCGAGGCCCAGGCCGATGCCGACCCCGGCGACGCCAGCAAGAAGTTCTCGATGCACGCCTTCGGCGCCGTCTTCGTCGAGGTGCATGTGGACGAGGCCCTAGGCACGGTGCGCGTGCCGCGCGTGGTCGGCGTGTATGGCGTCGGCAAGCTGATGAACGCCAAGACCGGCCACAGCCAGCTGATGGGCGGCATCGTCGGCGGGATCGGCATGGCGCTGTTCGAGGAAACCGTGTTCGACCTGCGCAATGGTCGCGCCGTGAACGGCAACCTGGCCGAATACCACGTGCCGGTGAACGCCGACATCGGCAGCATCGAGGTCGAGGTGGTCGACGAGGACGATCCGCACGTCAACCCGCTGGGGGCGAAGGGCATTGGTGAGATCGGCATCACCGGTGTGGCGGCGGCGGTGGCGAATGCCGTATATCACGCGACCGGGAAGAGGATAAGAGACTTGCCGATCACGCTGGACAAGCTGTTGTAACGCAGTCGTCTGCCGAAGCTGCGGACCTCTCTCGTAGGGTGGGCACTCCGTGCCCACGCGTTACGCACGTATCCGGTATGCCGCCAGCCGTGACTCCTCGCTCGCACAGCGTCCGCAGTCGTAAGCGCGACCTTTGTTTTCATCTTTCGCGGGCGATGATTCGCCGCAGTCGCAAAAAGGATGCGCACGTAACGCGTGGGCACGGGGTGCCCACCCTACGATCTGCGTTCGCGATGTAGCAAGCGGAACGTCAGATCAACGTTTTGACTGCCGGCGTGGTTTTACTCGCCTACCTTCTCCCAACCCCCACCCAGCGCCAGGAACAGCGCCACCTGGTCGCTGGCCAGCTTCGCATCCGATGCCGCCACCGCCGCCTGGGCCGAGGCCAGGGTGCGTTCGGCGTCGAGCGTGGTGAGGAAGTCGGTGCGGCCGAAGCGGTAGAGCTTGGCGGCTTGTTGGGAGGCCAGCGCGCTCTGGTCGCGTGCGGCTCTGAGCGCGGCGTTGCGGTCGAGCTCGCGGGCATAGGCCGTGAGCGCGGTCTCGGTCTCGCGCAGGGCGTTCAGCACCACGCCGTCGAAGCGCGCCAGCGCGGCGGCAGTGCCGGCCTCGGCCTGCTCGATGTGTGCGCGCGCATTGCCGGTCGAGGGCAGGGTCCAGGAGATCAAGGGACCGAGGCTGTAGCGGAAGGTGTTCCCTTCGCCAAAGCCCGACAGGGTCCCGGTGCTGCCCACCGACAGGCCCAGGTTGATCGACGGGTAGAGCTCGGCGGTGGCCACGCCGATGCGCGCGGTGGCGCTGGCCAGCACACGTTCGGCCTGGCGGATGTCCGGACGGCGCTTGAGCAGGGCTGCGCCATCGCCGACGGGAATGGCGGAGGCCAGCTGCGGAACCCTGGAGCACTGCGCCACCGCCTGCGGAAACTTGCCTGGCACCTCGCCAGTCAGCACGGCCAGCCGGTACAGCGCGGTACGGCGTTGCGCCTCCAGTGGCGGCAGGGCGGAGCGCAATTGCTCGAGCTGGCCCTGGGCGCGGCTGTTGTCGAGCGCCGTGCCGCGACCGAGTTTCACGCGCTGGGCGGTCGATGCGACGAACTTGCGCTGCAGATCCACCGACTGCTGGGCGATCGCGATCTGTTGCCCGGCCGAGCAGGCCTCGGCATAGGCGCGCGCGGTGTCGGCCGCCACCGTCACGTGGGTCAGGTCGAGCGCGGCCTGGGCCGCTTCGGTGTCGGCGCCGGCCGCTTCGACGGCGCGCTTGATCTTGCCGAACAAATCGAGCTGGTAAGAGACATGCAGGCCGGTGTCGTAGGTCGCCTGGCTTGGCAGCGATTCCGGCAGGCCCATGGCGGCACCGGATTGGCGGCCGAAGCCGGGCGAGGCCGACACGGCCGCTTCCGGCCGGCGCAGTTCTTCCGCTTCGGACAGCACGGCGCGGGCGCGCGCCAGATTGGCGGCGGCCACGCGCAGGTCGGTGTTGGTCTTGAATGCCTTGTCGATCAGGCCGTCCAGGGTGCTGTCCCGATACAGGCGCCACCACTGGGCCGGCAGCGGGGCCTGGCTGAACGGTTTTTCGGCGGCGCCGGCAAAAGGCGCCGCCGCGTCGGAGCGCTTGATCACGGCCTCGTCGGGTACGCGGTAGTTCGGGCCGACCGTGGTGCAGGCGCTCACGGTCAGCAGGGCCAGCGCGGCCGCCGCTTTCAGGGGAAAGAATAGGGGATGCTTCATGGTGAGTGAATCAGTTCTTCAGCGAGCTGGGCGCGGCCATGGCATGGGCCTGGGCGCGCGGGGCCGGCTGGGCTTCGCCCGGCAGCACCTGCACGGTCGCGGTCTGGCCGGCGACCAGGCGCACGTTGGCCGGCACCGGATCGAGCGCCACGCGCACCGGAATGCGCTGGGCCAAGCGGACCCAGTTGAAGGTCGGGTTGATGTTCGGGAGCAGGTTGGTGCCGGTCGTGCGGTCGCGGTCCGAGATGCCTTCGGCGAAGCTTTCCACGTGACCGCGCAGCTTTTGCGGCGCACCCATCAGGGTCACCGCGACCGGGTCGCCCAGGTGGATCGCCGGCAGCTTGGTTTCCTCGAAATAGCCTTCGACGTAGAACGAGGTGCGATCGACCAGGGCCATCACCGGATGGCTGGCGCTCACGTACGCGCCCGGACGCAGGTCGAGGTTGGTGACGAAACCATTCACCACCGACTTGACCTGGGTGCGTTCGAGGTTGAGCTTTGCCGTGTCGCGGTTCACCACGGCCTGGGCCAGCGCCGCGCGCGCCGTCTCGACGCGCGACTGGCCCTGCTCTCGGGTTTCAGCGGCCACCAGTTCGTCGAGCTGGACGTTGCGGCGCGCTTCGCGCTGGGCCTGGTTCAGCGCGGCCTGGGCCGCCTGCTCGGCCGCCTCGGCCTGGCGCAGGGCCAGCTCGAAGCGCGCGCGGTCGACCTCGAACAGCAGGTCGCCAGCATTGACCTGTTGGTTGTCGTGCACGTACACCTTCGTCACCTGGCCGGTGACATCGGGCGCGACCTGCACCACATAGGCCTTGACGCGGCCGTCGCGCGTCCAGGGTTCGACTTCATAGTGCCGCCACAGCTGCCAGCCCGCGACCACGGCGCCGGCGACGGCGATCAGGGTGATACCGACCCGGCCCACTGCCGGAAGAGAGAATTTCATGACCATACTCAGGATAGTTTGGAACCAATAAAAGCCAGGCTGCCCAGCACGATGATGAACAGCGAAAAATCGAACAGCGCCGGATGCCAGACGTGGCGATAAAAGCCGGTGCGCGCCAGCACCCAGTTGAACAGGCGCGAGACCACGAGCGCGAGCAGGGCCAGCAGCAGCAGCGGTGGAACATAGATGCCGTAGAGGCTGACTTCGCCGATCATCGGATCTCCTTCTCTAAAACGGGCGAGGGTTGATAGGGCAGGGCCTGTGGGAACAGGTCGCGGCGGATGCCGGCCAGCGCCGACAGGGCGTCGCGCTGCGCGTTCGAGCCTTGCGCGGCGCTGACCGAACGCAGGGCGTTGTCGAGCGAGGCCAGCAGGCGCGCCTCTTCGGCCGCATCGTGGCGCGGACGCGCCTCGAAATGCTGCGACAGGTGTTCCAGCAGGGCCCACAGCGCGGCCTGGCTGCGGCCGAGTTCATGGCGTGCGGCCAGCAACTGGCTCATGTTCAGGCCGATGCGCAGGTCGACCAGGGCGTCGGCTGCCTGCAGGTCCTGCTGGGCACCGGCCATCGCCAGGCGCGGGGTCAGCAGGGCGATGCGGTCGACCATGCGCGCCGAGAATTCCGGCACCGAGGGCGCCAGCCTGCCGTCGCCCATGTGCGCCAGTTCCTTCCAGCCGGCGCGCAGCAGGCGCCGCGCGGTCCAGCCGGCGCCGACGCTGCGGAACAGGCCGATCACCAGCACCGCCAGCGCCAGGCCGGCCAGCTGGGCCAGCGTGCTGTTGATGAAGGAGGCGGCGTCCGCCGTATTCGTGTCCTGCAGTGCCAGCGTACCGGCGATGCCAAACATGAAGGGCATGGCCTTGCCGAAGGTGGCGGGACGCGCGATCAGCACGCCCAGCAGCAGGAACACGGGCGCGCAGGCCAGCACCAGCATCTCGAAGCTGTGGATCGCCGGCAGCACGGCCAGCAGGTAGAAGGCCGACAGCGGCACGGAATAAATGGTCCACACCAGGAAGCTTTTGATGAAGGGCACCGGGTCGTCCTGGGTCGCGAAGAAGCAGGACATCACCGCGGCCATCATCGGCACCGCCGCGCCCGAGGGCCAGCCGGTAACGATCCAGAATGCGCAGCCGGCCAGGGTGGCGATGATCGCCGCCAGCGCCGAGACCAGGGCCATGCCGCGGTCCAGGTGCAGCGCGTGCGCGGGCACCCCGGGCAGGTGGCGCGCCTCGGGCGGCAGGGCGCCGGCCGCGCCCAGTCCGATGTGGCGGCGCAGCGTCTGCGCCTCGACGCCGACGTCGATCAGGGCGCGCAGGCGCGCCGCCAGGTTCATCTGCACCAGCTCCAGCCAGCCCATGTGGCGCGTCGGCTGGGGTGCCAGCTCGTCGATGGCGGCGCGCAGGCGGCCCGGGTCGCCGGGCGTTTCGCCCTTCGGCGTGCCGGCCCAGGCCGTGATGTCGGCCAGCAGCGTGCGCCAGCGCGAGGATGCGTCCAGCGCCCCGAGCTGGCGCAGCGCCAGCAGGCGGTCCTCGACGGCGGAGAGCAGCGGCACCATCGCCGCCAGGCGTTCCTGCAGCGCGTGGATGGCGTTCGAGGTCCAGCGCAGGTGCGAGGTGTCGAAGGGCAGGTGCACGGCCATCATGCGCAGCTCGGTGATGTCGCCGGCCAGCTTGCGGCGGTCGCCCGCGCTCTTGGTGTCGCCGTTCGGCGCCAGCGCGTCGGCGATCCAGTTGCGGGCGTCGCGCAGGGCGTGGTCGAGGCGCGCCAGCATCACCGGGCCGAAGCTTTGCGGCAGCACCAGGGAATGCACCACGGTTGCGCAGGTAATGCCGAGCAGGATTTCCTCGACCCGGGCTACCGCGATATCGAAGATCGTGCCCGGGTTGTCGACGGCCGGGAAGGCGATCAGGCCGGCGGTATAACCCGCCAGCATCAGCACATAGGAACGCGGCGTGCGGTCGAGCAGCGACACGTAGAGGCAGCCGCCAACCCACAGCGCCAGCGACAGCGACAGCAGCTCGGGCGAGTTGGCGAAGGCCGGCACGATCAGGACGGTCGCGAAGGCGCCCAGGAAGGTGCCGCCGAAGCGGTACACGGCTTTCGAGCGGGTGGGGCCGGCAAAGGGCGCGCTGACGATATAGGCCGTCATCAGCGCCCAGAATGGACGCGGCAGGCCGATGCTCATCGCAATGTAGAGCGCGAGCATCGCTGCCGCGAAACTTTTTACCGAAAACAGGACCTCGGTCTTGCTGGGAAACTTCACGCCTGCTTCTCTCCGCCGGACTGGTCGCAGGGCTTGCCGATCTGGGCCTGGATACCGCTCAGCACGCGCAGGCAGGTTGCGATCTCGGCCTCGCTGAAACTTGCGAAGACATTGCGGCGGAAGGGGATCAGCGCGTCTTCCATCTGTTGTGCGCGGGTCTTGCCGTCGCCGGTGAGCTGCAACAGCTTGGCGCGGCGGTCCTGCGGGTCCTCGTGGCGCTCGATCAGGCCGTTCTCGATGAGCAAATCGACCACACGCACCAGCGACGAGGCTTCCAGGCCCAGGGCCTCGGCCAGCACGCCGGGGCGCACGCCGTCCTGGCCGAGGCGGCCAAGGATCAGCACCGGCAGCGCGGTCGCCTGCGACAGGCTGTATTGCGAGGCGACCTTGTCCGCCATCGATTTGTAGGCGCGCGAGGCTTGCGTCAGCGTCGCGGTCAATTGCATCAGGGTTTGGTCGAAGGAGTCCATGCTGGAGGGATATTCGTTTGAGTGCTAAAGTTTAGCATACGAAGTAATTTCTTGCAGGGAGGGCGATGATTCTGAACGGGGCGTAGGGTGGACGGCTTCGCCGTCCACGCGGCGGTCGTTGTCGGTTCCATCGACGGACGCAATGGTCTGGCCGCTAACTATCACTGGATAAGTTAATCAGAACGTGGGTGGATGCCCGTGCCCACGCGTGACCTTTGCGTCGTGTTGGCGCGAAAAGCAGGCCAACAATGCTCACCGTTTACGCGTGGGCACGGGGCGCCCACCCTAGGTCATGAACGCGCGCTGGCGTTGGCTTGGAGGGTTGCGATCGCCGCCAGCGAGGCCGGCAGGTCGAATTCATGCTCCGGCGCCACCTTGCGCAGCACCTCGATCGGCGCATAGCCCCAGTGCACCGCGGCAAATGCGACGCCGGCCTTGCGCGCCGCTTGCGCGTCGGTGGCCTGGTCGCCGATGTAGAGCGCCGCGCTGGGAGCGACCGCAGCGCGCTTGACCACCTTGCGGATGCGCGAGGTCTTGCCGAAGATCGACATGCCGCACTCGTACTGGCTGATCAGGGAGGCCAGTTCCGGCCCCAGCACCTGGCGCACGTTCTCTTCGGAATTGGACGAGACGATGGTCAGTCCGATATCGCCGCGCGCCAGTTCGCGCAGCGCATGGTCGACCTGGGGAAACAGGCGCACCTGTCCGGCATGCTGGCTCATCAGGGACTTGAAGCTGGCGGCCGCCAGCGGCAGCTTCCAGGTCGGCATGCCGACCTGGCGCATCATCTCGCGCGGTTCGAAGTGGCGCAGGCGCTCGACCTGCGTGACGTCGATGCGCCCGAAACCGTGCTGGTCGGCGATCTGGTTGAACACGCTCAGGAAGAAGGGGAACGAGTCGGCGAGCGTGCCGTCGAAGTCGAAAATGGCGAGGCGGTAAGTCATCTGGGCAGGGAGCGATGGGTGCGATTGCATGATACACAATGGCGCCGCCGGCCCCCATGACGGCTGCCAGCCGTGCTACCCCGGCAGGCTCAGGCGGCAGCCTGCTGCGCGGTGCGCTCCGGCGCCACGAAGGCCAGGCTTTCCTCGAAGGAGCGCAGCACCAGGTCGACGTGTTCCTGCACCAGGGTCTGGCTGACCGTGGTTTCCGCAAACGGCAGGCGGATCGTTACCAGCAGCACGTTCGGCAGGCGCGCGTGCAGGTCCCGGGTTGCTTCGCGCCACTGCTCCAGCGTGGCTTCGACCGGGTAGGTGATGAACACGGTCGAGATCAGGTCGGCCGCGTCCGGTCCCGGGCTTTCCTGCTCGGCGCCGATGACGGTGCTGCGCGCGTCGATGTCGGCTTCGCGCAGGGCGCGCACCAGCAGTTCGCTGAGCAGGTCGTCGCGCTCGCTGCCCAGGCCGGCGCACAGCACGATCGAGCGCGCCGGCACGTCGAGCGAGCCCTGCCAGCGCCCGAGGCGTTCCTCGCGCATCTGGCGCAAATGGGCGCCGACGTTCGCGTCCAGCAGCGAAACGCGCTGGCGCTTGCGGTTCTTGCCAGGTGCGTCCGAGACCGGCGTGAGGGTGGCGGCGACGTCGGCGATGGTGGCGCGGATGTGCTCGGCCTGGGCGGTGTCGATCTGGCTGCCGCGCTGCTCGGCGGCGGCCAGCGCCGCGCCCGGCAGCAGCACCTGGTCGCAGTAGCGGGCGAAGCTGTGGCGCTCGAGGTAGGCTTTCGCGTCCTCGATGATGGCGTGGCGGTCGCCGCTCAGCACGCGCTGGTAGAAGCGCTGCGAGTTGGTCACGTTCGGCACGTCGCCGAGCAGGATGGTGACCGGCTCCAGCGCACGCACGTGGCGCCCGGCCACGACCAGGCACAGCGTCAGCGGGGTCGAGAGCAGCAGCCCGACCGGCCCCCACATCACGCCCCAGAACAGGGCCGAGACGATCACCGCCAGCGGCGACAGGCCCGAGCTGTGGCCATAGACCTTGGGTTCGACCACGTTCGCCACCAGCAGCTCGAGCGCCACGAACACGGCCAGGCAGGACAGCGCCATCGTCCAGCCGGGGTCGATCGCCGCCACGAACACCGCGATCATGGCGCCGGCGGCCATGATGCCGAGGTAGGGCACGAAGCGCATCAGGCCGCTCAGCGCGCCCCACAGCAGCGCATGCGGCACGCCGAAGGCCCACAGCACCAGGCCGATCAGGGAGCCGAAGGTGAGGTTCACGATGAACTGCGACAGGAAGAAGCGCGACACGCCGCGGGTGGCGTCGGCCAGCGCGCGGACGGTGCGGCTGATCTCGGCCTGGCCGGCGAGCCGGATCACGCGGTCGCGCAGGGACTCGTGTTCGAGCAGGATGAACACCAGCAGCACCAGCACCAGGCCGGCTTCGCCGATCGGCCCCCAGGCCAGCGAAAACAGGCGCGCCAGGGTGTCGCGGGTAGTCGGGCGCGGGGCGCGGACTTCGACCGGCAGGGGCTGGTTCGCGGCCGTGGTCAGCGTCCCGCGGCGCACCGTGACCGGCGGCGCCGGCGGCGGCGCCATCTGCGGCGCGACTGCGCTCAGTTCGGCCTCGAGGCGCGCGAACGGCCGCTCGGTCATCTCGCGCACCTTTTCCACCTTCGACTTGATCGCCGCGCGGTACTGCGGCAGGTCGCGCGTGACGGCCACCAGCTGGAAGGCGAGAATGGTGCTGATGCCGACCACGCAGGTGCCTGCCAGGACCACCGACAGCAGGGTCGCCGGCAGCTGCGGCAGGCCGACGCGGCGCAGGGTGCGGATCAGCGGGGCGAGCACCAGGCTCAGGATCGATGCCAGCGCCAGCGGTTCGAGCACGTCGCGCCCGAAATAGAGCAGGCCGAGGATGCAGGTGGCGGTGACGATGGTGCCGGAAGTAAGGTGTTTGAACAGGGATGAATCGCGCATCGAGGGGCGTCGGGAATCGGCGTTGGCAATGGTGGCCGCGGCACATGCCATCGGCGCGAGCAGTCTAGCACCAATGGCAACCCGACAGGAAAAGCCCGCGATTCGTAGGGTGGGCACGCTGTGCCCACGCGAACGTGTGCGTCATGTTGGCCGTGTTTGTACTGAACATGTCGCTCAAACCCGGCGTCTCCGGATGATCATCCGATGCGTTGCCGGTATGCCGCCGCCGTGCCGGTAATCGACGCCAACAATGCCTACCGTTTCGCGTGGGCACGGCGTGCCCACCCTACAGGTCACCTCACCGGCTGCTCATCCTGGCGGTCCAGCGCCGCCAGCAGCTGCGCCGGATCGACCGGCTTGACCAGGTGATGGTCGAACCCGGCATCGTGCGAGGACGCCCGGTCGCTGGCCTGGCCGTAGCCGGTCAGCGCGATATAGACGGCCTCCGATAGCGCCGGCTGGGCGCGCAGCTGGCGGGCAAGGGCGTGGCCGTCGATGCCGGGCATGCCGATGTCGAGGATGAACGCGTCCGGCAGCTGGGTCACCGCGGCGGCCAGCGCGGCGCGCGGGTCGTTGACGGTGTGGACCATGTGACCCGCCGTTTCGAGCAGGGCGGCCAGGGTCTGGGCGGCGTCGACGTTGTCGTCCACCAGCATGATGCGGCGCCGCGCGCGCATTGTTTCAGGAGCGGGCGCCAGCGCCGGCGGCTGTGCCGGGTGCACTGGCGCCTGTTTCGTGAGCATCGGCAGTTCGACCGTGAAGGTGCTGCCGCGGCCCGCGCCCGCGCTGCGGGCCGCGACCTGCCCGCCGTGCATGCCGACGATGTTCTTCACCAGCGCCAGTCCCAGGCCGAGGCCGCCCTGGGCCCGGTCCGGCGTGCGCTTGCCCTGCACGAACAGGTCGAACACATGCGGCAGCAGGTCCGCATCGATGCCGCTGCCGTTGTCGGTCACTTCGATCCTCACCTTGCCGTCCACCGGCTCGACCGAGAGCATGATCCTGCCGCCGGCCGGCGTGTACTTCGCCGCATTCGCCAGCAGGTTGGCCGTGACCTGGATCAGGCGCGCGCGGTCGCCCAGCACGCAGGCGCGCGCCGCGCCCAGCTGCACCACCAGCGAATGGCGTCCGGCCTCGATCAGCGGATGGACCTGCTCGGCCGCCTGGGTGACGACCGCCTTCACGTCCACCTCGGCCATCTCCAGCTGCACCATGCCGCGCGTCACGCGCGACACGTCGAGCAGGTCGTTCACCAGCGTCGTCATGTGGTTCACCTGGCGCGAGATCACCTCGCTGTACTGGCGCACCTTGTCCGGCTGGCCGGGCGCCAGGCGCAGCACCTGGGCCGCCGCGCTGATCGGCGCCAGCGGATTGCGCAGCTCGTGCGCCAGCATCGCGAGGAACTCGTCCTTGCGGTGGTTCGCTTCCTGCAGGGCTTCCTCGACCAGCTTTTTCTCGTGGATGTCGGTGTCGGTGCCCAGCCACTTGATGATGTCGCCGGCCTCGTTGCGCAGGGGCAGGCCGCGCGCCAGGATCCAGCGGTATTCGCCCGAGCGGTGGCGCACGCGGTAGGTCATTTCGTAAGGTTCACCGGTGGCGACGCTGTGCATCCATTTGGCGCGGCCGGGTTCCTGGTCCTCCGGGTGCAGCAGGTTCTCGGCCCATGTGTCGCCTTCGCCCGCCCCCTTCTCCAGGCCGACGAAGTCATGGAACTGGGCGTTGTGGTAGTCGATCGTCCCGTCCGGCTGCGCGGTCCAGACCATCTGCGGCATCGCGTTGGTGATCGTGCGGAAGCGCTGTTCGCTGTCGCGCAGCTCCTCTTCGAAACGCTTGCGCTCGGTGACGTCGCGCGTGGTGCCGGCCACGGCTTCGACCTCGCCTTGCGGATTCAGGATCGGCACGAAAATGTAATCGTAGATGCGGCGCCCGAAGGTACCGTTGAAGGGCACTTCGCCGCGGATCGGCGCTTTCGTCGCCTTCACCTGTTCGATCTCGCGGTCGTGCATGGCGGCGTGCCAGTCCGGGTAGCCCAGCTCCAGGCAGTTCTTGCCGAGCGCTTCCTCGCGGGTTCTGCCCCACATCTGCAGCAGCACGGCGTTGGCATAGGTGAAGCGGTGCTCGAGGTCGAACACGTAGACCAGGTCGGGCGTATTCGACAGCACGGTCTCGTACAGCCTGCGCTCGCGCTCGGATGCGGCCGCCATCGCCGCCAGCTCGCGCTGCGACTGCTCATGGCGCGCCGCGTTTTCCTGTTCGCGCAGGTGGCGTTCGGTCAGCAGCGCGATCAGGTCGGCAAAGTAAGCGATCTCGCCGCCCAGCGCGGCGCCTGGAACGCCAGGGGCAGGAAGATAGAAGGCCAGGGTGCCGAGCACGCGTCCGCTCGGCGAGTGCAGCGGATAGGACCAGCAGGCGCGCACGCCGTGCGCCTGCGCCAGCGGACGATAGGCTTGCAGCAGGGGATCGGTGAGCACATCCTCGACGACGACGACCTGGCCCGTGTGCACCGCCCGTCCGCAGGCCGCCTCGTCCGGACCGACCGCCAGCACCGCCAGCGCGGCGGCGAAGTCCGGCGGCAGGCCGCTGGCGGCCGCCAGGCGCAGCCGGCCGGCGCTCTCGTCGAGCAGGTAGTTCGCAGCCCAGGCCTGGCCGCCGGTCAGGCGGCGCGCTTCGCCCAGCAGGCTTTCCAGGGTGACCTGATAGGGCGCGCCACGCACCGCCAGCGACAGGACGTTCTTCAATCCATTGAAATCCAAGCCTGCTTCATCCGGCTTCATGTGATGTCCTGTCAGTGCGTGATTGCCAGGCCGATTGTAACGCAGGACAACTCCCTGGGGCCCGTCCGCCAAGGCTCGCCCGCTCGCGCAACGGGATGTCCAATAGTGTGTTTGCTTGACGTGAACAGCTTTACAATCTTGTCATCCCCTTAATGGCAGATGCTCGAATCCACCATGGCCCACATCCACCCTGCCGGCTGGCGCGAAATGTCCGTGACCGGCAGCGCCGCGCGCGAAATCGAAACGCTGGCCTTCCTCGAGCAGCGCCTGTCCGATACGCCCTATGTCATCTACCACGGCGTGCACTGGACGAATGTCGAGCAGGGCTTCTCGGTGTACGGCGACGTCGACTTCATCATCCTCGCGCCGAACGGGCGCATGCTGCTGATCGAGCAGGTCGCGGGCTTCCTCAACGAGACGCGCGACGGCATGGTCAAGAACTACCAGGGCAAGCCGAGAAAGATCCGCAACCAGATCCTGCACACCATCGAAGGGCTGACCCGGCGCTACCAGGGCGAGCTGTCGATCGACTATTTGCTGTACTGCCCCGACTACATCGTGCGCGACCCGCAGCTGGCCGGGATCGACCCTGCCCACATCATCGACTCCACCCGCAAGCGCCGCCTGGCCCAGGTGATCCGCGAGGCGCTGCCGATCACGGAGAAGACCGAGGACTTCGACAAGGTCACCCGCTTCCTCGGCGACACCCTCAGCCTGCGCCCCGATCCCAGCGCGATGATCGGCTCGGCGGTGCAGATGGTGACGCGCCTGTCGGGAGGCCTTGCCACCTGGGCGCGGCGACTGGAGTTCTCTCCGTTTCGCCTGCGCGTGGTCGGCACCGCCGGCAGCGGCAAGACGCAACTGGCGCTGGCCGAGTACACCGCCGCGCTCGACGCCGGCCTGCGCCCGCTCTACGTCTGCTTCAACCGCCCGCTGGCCGACCACATCGAGCGCCTGGTGCCGGCCGGCGGACGCGTCGCCACCTTCCACATGCTCAGCGACGCCTACATGCGCGCCCAGGACGTCACGCCCGATTACTCCTCGCCCGATGTGTGGGACAAGATCGAAGGCGCGCTGGCGCAGGCCGCGCTGCCGGAAACCTGGCAGTTCGACGTGCTGATCGTCGACGAGGGCCAGGATTTCTCGGTCGCCTGGCGCGACATCGTGCTGGGGATGCTGAAGGAAAACGGGCGCGCGATCTGGCTGGAAGATCCCGACCAGAACCTGTACGGCCGCGCCATGGTGCCGCTGCCCGGCTGGGTGGTGCTGCATTCGAACACCAACTTCCGCAGCCCGCGCCAGATCGTCAGCATGCTGCAGTCGCTCGGCGCGGCGCGCCAGCCGGTGGAGGCGGGCAGCCCCTTCAAGGGCGCCGACATCGAGGAGCTGACCTACCCGGAAGGCGACGTCGAAGCCATGCTGGCCCAGACCCGGCGTGCCGTCACGCTGTGCCTGCAAGCCGGCTTCCAGCGCCAGGACATCGCGATCTGCTCCTACCGCGGCCGGGAGAAATCCGCCATCCTGAACCTGGATAAGCTGAGCGACGCCCACACGCTGCGCTCGTTCACGGGCGAATACGACTTGTTCGGCAACCCGGTGTTCCGCGAGGGCGGGCTGCTCGCCGAGTCGGTCTACCGTTTCAAAGGGCAGAGCGCGCCTTGCCTGATCTTCACCGAGATCGATTTCGAGCAGATGGATGACCTGGTGCTGCGCAAGCTGTTCGTCGGCATGACGCGGGCGCGATTGAAGCTGGTGCTGGTGATGAGTGACCGGGCCGCGTTACAGATGCTCGATCGCAGCGAGGAGATGCGGCTTTGATCACGGGTGTGGCGATTACCTGGTGAAGTGAGGCTGGAGAGCGTCCAGTAGTTCGGGTGGGAGTTCGTTCTTGTCGATATATTGATTGCGCAGTTCGGTGCGCAGCTTGGCCGCCCCACCGAAGGCGCGTTCCAGTCTTTTTGCGTAATCCGCCGCGAGCAGCTTCAGGATGGGTTCGGTTATGTACTCGTCGAACAGCCTCGCATCGAAGGTGTCGCGTATCTGTTCAAGGGTAGTGCATGCGCCCCGGTCCGTGAAAAAGATGAGGCCAGCACCACCAGTTGTGAATCCGGGCTTGCCTTGTGTGTTTTTGGAGATGGCGTACCCGCTCGTGGCGTAATACATCCTGCCCGATGGGTCCTGGGCCTGCGCGTAGATAAACCAGACATTTCGCCAGTCTTCGTTATCGACCATGTATTCGCAGTTGGCGATTGCTTGTCCGGGTAAAGGATCGAACTTGACCTTGGCTGCTTCATAACGCAGACCCAGCACCGGTTCGCTCAGGATACGCGGTGAAGGCAGTTCGGCAAGCGCGCCGCAGCTGGCAAAGGATAGAACGCTTGCGGCAACGAACCGGTTAAGGACGGTAGAAGGCATGGCTTGGCTTGTGCTTTCGGTATTGAGGACCGGACCAGAAGTCCCTCTGGATGAAATCGGAGATCCAATGCGTGCCGTCGAAGCCGGCAATGTGACCAGATTTTCCTCTGCCGGCATGAGGCTGAATGACGACGATGTCTCCCTTCATGAACTTGTATGTGGCCGGATTCTCGACCGTGATTTCGCTGAATCCGATTCGCCTTAAGGTCGGGCCGTAATCTTTGGCATGTTCTGGATGGGCGCCCAGGCGCATTCCACCGGCCTGAAGTGCAAGGCGGACGTAGAGCGCACACTTGCCCAAGCTATGCGGCTCAGCCTTCTTGCGCAAATGCTTCGCGAATTTGTCGATATCCAGCCGCATGATTCAACCTATGCCGCCACCCGGTTCACCGCCAGATCCCATCCGCCCAGCGTGCTGCCGTTCACGCCGCCGCCGATCTTCTGCTGCGTGTACTTCCATTTCACCTTCGAGAACTTCAGGCACAAGTTTTCCGTCATCCCGACACCCGGCTGGACACCCGGCTTGCACATCCCGATCAGCACGTTCTCGAGGTCGATCTCGAAGTACTTGATCGGCTTGCCGTCGCCGTCCGCGCGCATGAACTCGAACTTCGCCCGGGGGATGGTCTTGCCCATCGCGCAGTACTGCAGCAGCAGCGGCGTCGACAGGTCCGTCACCTTGGAAACCAGGATGTCGTCGAACTCGGCGCGCTCCGCGGTGTGGCCGCCGCCAGTGGAGGCGGTGGCACTGCGCGGCTGCGTGACGCCGAAGTCGACGTCCAGGCACTCGATCCAGCCCTTGTGTCCGTCGTCCTGGGACTCACCCTTGATCCCTTCAATTTGCAGGTATGCGTCGATTGCCATCATGACTCCATAGAAATTTCTTAGGGAAATTCTTGCCATTTCGCATAGAGCGTGCGGATTCATGCGATGGCCAAGGGAGATTGTGGGATGCAAGCGGCTGTGCAGGCTTATGCAGGCTCAATAGCCGGGCTGGGCGGCGCGCGCTGTCGACGTTGGCGCGATGGGGGAGGACGGCGGCGCTGGGCCGCCTGTCGGCAGTCCGGCTTACTTATCGGCTGTCCGCCGTGTTGCGCTCGACGGAGAGACTCGCCTCGGCCTTCGCCGCGCGCACGCAGTTGCGCCCCTCATGCTTCGCCTCATACAGCGCCAGGTCGGCCGCATGCACCAGCGTCTGTGCATGGTGGCCATGCGCCGGATACGAGGCGACGCCAATCGATGCCGTGGCGCCGATGCGCTGGCCGTCGTGCAGCACCTCGCCGGCCGCGATGAGCAGGCGCAGCGCATCGGCGCGCTTGATGGCGTCCTCGATATCGCATTCGGGCAGCAGCACCACCATTTCCTCGCCGCCCATGCGGCAGGCCACGTCGGCCGAGCGGATGTTCTCGCGCAGCGTCAGCGCCACCTTGCGCAGGATGGCGTCGCCGCCTTCGTGGCCATAGGTGTCGTTGATGCGCTTGAAGTGGTCGAGGTCGAGCACCAGCACGCTCAGCGGCGCGCCGCTGCGGCTGGACCGCGCCAGCTCGCGCTTCATGATTTCATCGAGGTAGCGGCGGTTGTAGAGCTGGGTGAGCGGATCGATGATCGACTGCTGGCGCAGCGACACGCGCAGCTTGACGTTGCTCAGCGCCAGGCCGAGCTGTTCGGCCACCTGGCCGATCCAGACGCGCTGGACCTGCTCGCCCCTGGCCAGTTCGTCGCCGGTGACGGTCAGGCAGCCGATGACGTCGCCCTGCGTGACCAGCGGCAGGCACAGGCGATCAACTCGGGTATCGACGGCGTGCCGGCAGGCGAGGCCGTCGCCATCGACGAACAGGTGCGGGCTGCCGCGCCGCAGCGCCCAGCAGTCGAGGGCCTCGATGGTTTCCGGCTCGGCTGCGAAATCCCCCCAGCCGGCCTTGCGCTCGAGCAGGTCGCGCGAGTTGTTGTACAGGTAGAGGCTGCCGGACAGCCCCGGCAGCAAACGCGGCAGGTAGCTGGCGATGATGCCGGCCGACTCGTCGACCGATTCCGCCAGTTCCAGCGAGTGCATCAGCTCGGCGCTGCGGAACAGCAGGTCGTTTTGCGAGGACAGGCGTTCGGCCGTCACTTCCGCCTGCCCGGCGGCCTGCTTGGCCTTCAGTTCGGCCGCGTTACGCTGGCGCAGCACGCGCTGGCCGGCCACCAGCATCGCGGCAAGGAACAGGATGTTGGTGATCGTGGCGAACAGGCTGGCGTTCGCTGCCGAGTTGGACGTGACCAGCAGCTGTTCGCCGAGCTCGTTGCGGCGCTTGGCGTAGATGGCGAGCTCGTCGCCGATCAGCTTGCGCAGCAGGTCCATTTGCGTCTTGCCGGTGCCGGTGGCGATGAGCGCGGCAGATGCAGCGAAGCCGGCTTCTTGGCGCAGGTTGATCGCTTCCTCGACGGTGTGCAGCTTGGCCGCCGTGGCATGCTCGATCGCCTCGACGCGGGCGGTCTCGGCAGGGCTCGTCATTTCCCTGCGCAGCGCGGCCTGGGTGGCGGGAATCGCGTTGACGGCGGCGTAATAGGGCTCCAGGAAGCGCTGGTTGCCGGTGACCACGAAGCCGCGCTGGGCCGTCTCGGCGTTGAGCAGCATCTCGAGCAGGGTGAGGTTCAGGCGCTCGGCTTCCGACGCGCTCTTCAGCTCGGCCACGACGACGTGGACCTGGCGGTTCACGATCATCGGGAGGGCCGCCACGGTGGACATGACGAGGATGATCGCGCCGGCGGCGACCTTGATCTTTGTTTCGAATTTCATTGGCAATCCAACGGCAACCCAACGGCCTTAGTGACGGGACATTGTGCACGGGAATACAGATGTATGAAGTCTGCGCGCGTGCATTCGGCCAGAGTAACACAGAGCAATTGCTCCCTGTGCCGACACAGCGCGGTCGTGCCAACTCGTCTATTGCGCGCACGGGAAGTTGCAAGCTCGGCTATGATTGCGGCCGGCCGGCAGTTTCAACAGCAGTCTTGCTTGGGTAACGTCGAGCGAATTGTTGAAGTGTGCAGGTGGAGTCGCGATGAGTGCAGCAGGTGCAGTGCCCGTTTCAAATGGCGCAAGTGATAAACAGTATGTACTGATTAATGTGCTGAAGGCGGTGGCGGCGCAGCTGATCGTGCTGCATCACCTGGCCTTCTATGGCCCGATGGCCGATCATGCCTGGCCGTTGGCGCCCGATCTGTTTAGCTGGCTTGCCGGCGATGCCCGAATTGCGGTGCAGGTCTTCCTCGTCATCGGCGGCTTCCTGGCCGCGAAATCCCTTTCTCCGCATGGCCTGCCCGGGCTCGATCATCCCCTGCGCGCGATCGGCCGGCGCTACCTCAAGCTAGCGCCGCCTTTCATTGTTGCGATGCTGTTGGCGGTGCTTGCCTCGTATATCGCGGGCGCGTGGATGACGCATGATTCGATCTCGGCGCCGCCGACCCTTTCTCAATTCAGTGCGCACGCGCTGCTGCTGCATGACGTGCTCGGCTACGAAGCCCTGTCCGCCGGCGCCTGGTATGTCGCGATCGACTTCCAGTTGTATGGGTTGATGTGCCTGCTGCTTTGGGTATTCGGCGGGGTGGGGCAGGTCCGCAAGTGGCGCTGGGTCATGCCAGCCGTGGTGGCCGCCGTTGTCAGCGCTTCGCTCTTCATGTTCAACCGCGATTCGGATTGGGATATCTGGGCGCCGTACTTCTTTGGGAGTTATGGCCTGGGCGCCCTGGCCTGGTGGGCGAGCGATCCGAAGCGGCGACCCGCGGCGATCCTGGCCTTGCTGCTCCTGATCGTCGTGCCGACGCAGTTGGCCCTGGCGGTCGATTTCCGTAGCCGAATCGCGCTGGCCTTCACCGTTGCTTGCCTGCTGCTCCTGTTCGGTCGTGAGAAGCCGGCCATGCTGGGTGCACGTGCGTCCTGGCTTGTGCAGATACTTGCGAAGACCTCGTATTCGGTCTTCCTGGTGCATTTTCCGGTTTGCCTTGTTGTGAATGCGGCTTTCATGCGCTTTGCGCCGGAGGCGCCGCATCTTCAGTTCATCGGTGTGGTGCTCGGATGGGCGGCCAGCTTGATTGCTGGCGCTGTGTTCCATCGTTGGGTGGAGGCGCCGTTGGGCCGTATGTTTGCCCAGAGACCGGGAACTGCCAAAACGCGAGCCTTGGCAGCGAAGGTAGGTTGAACGATATAGTGCCAATAAACGGCTAGCTGGGCAGTTTATCGATAGTTACGAAACATCTAGGCCGATAAACACATCTGTTTCCGATTGTATTGGTTCCGGTACTTCTAGGACCAAGCGTGGGATTTTCTCGTATAGCTCTAGTTTGAACTGGTCCCGTTCGTACGCGTAATGGCAGCGCCGGTGACAATTGGGGCAGAGCGCTACGGCGTTCGATGGCGTATCGGAGCCGTGACTGGCCAAGGGCATGACATGATGGACCTCCAGATATGGTAAGCCGTCCTGTCCTAAAAACGGAGCCTTGCAATTGCAACCTTCGCACACGCCATTCGCCAACTGCAGAACCCATGCCTTTACCGCTGGATCGCGAACGTAAGTAGTGATAGATCGTGTCTCAGTTACCGGCCTAATCGATCCGAGCGGCTTCTTGCCAATTTGTCGCCGACGAAGTTCGGCAACCTTTGCGTCAAGGGCCGCCAAATGGGATGTAGGCACGTAGGCGTTAAGAAAATCAATGCCGCTCGTCCTGAGCAGAGCAATCATTTTTTCTTTTACCGCGCTGCCGATGTTCCGAGCAGGCAGGTAGCCAGCGATCCACGGCATCTTCAGTTCATACAGCGCGGCGGAGATGTTTTGCATACGGAACTCGACGGAGGCCTTGGTCCGTGTTGCAAGAGGGCCTTCTCTTAACTGTCGATTAATTTCTGCTTTGCTGTATGGCTCTCCGTTCAGCTCGAAACGCAGCATTTGCAGGTAGGCCTGGACGGCGCTCGTCAGTTCAGCGTCGTTCCAAGCTTGGGAGCCCTGAGTGGTTTCTTGAAAGTTGGGCATGCGAAGTAGACCAGTCAACACCAGCTGAGTCTACTTTTTGTTCAATATCTTTTCAACAAAATAAAAGGCAAGGCGGTTACGTGACCATGCCGTTGTAATCGCCAAAAAAAACGCCGACCAAAGGCTAATGCCAGTCAGTTAAGCTGACTGGCATTTTTCATTGGAAATTTGGATCTGGGCTGTTTGACGACTCTTGGATAGGAGCGCGTTCGACGTTCGGGCAAGAGATAGGCGCGGGCCTGCTCGCGTAGCAATGCCAGGCGCCTGGGGAAGGTGCCTGGTGTCTGCAAGGGCCAGTGGTAAAGCGCAGTGGTGATGGCCAGGGCCAGCCATTGGAAGCTCAGGTACTGAGGCGTCACATGCAACTCGTCGGCCATCTGGGCCATTTCATGGCGCAGCAGGTTATAAGCGATGAGCATTCCCCACACTTCCTGACGTACCAGTTCGGGCAGTTTGCTGCGCAAGGTCGTCGCCTTTTTCAGCATGCTCTGCTTGATCTCCCTGAAGCCCAGTTCGATCTCCCAGCGCTGCACGTAGTGCGCGGCGATGTCGCGTGCGGGAAAACGCTGCGCGTCGCACAGCGAAGTAAGAAACTGGCGTGCCTGTCCGCCGACCTTGCATTCGATCAGACGGGCTTGCCAATGCGTCGGCAACCCAGGATGCAGCCTCTGCGCCCGCGGAGAAACCGGCAGGTGCACCAGATAGTCGCCAGGAGCAAACCGGTGCACGATTTCGTGGCGCAGCGGCGTTTTGGCGCGCATGAGCCAGTGTCTTTGTGTTCCGGCCTTTTGCCAGTCGAGCAGGAAAGCGGCCGAGAAATAGGCGCGGTCGAAGATCGTCAGGGAATCGTCCGGCACCGCCTGCATGAGCGGCGCGGCAAAACTGAGTTCGCCGGTACGATAATCGCCGAAATTGGCCGCGCGAATCAGATGCGTATAGGTGTCCATCAGGCAGACAGCGCGCAACTGCGGCCATGCACCACAGCCATGGGCGTTCGAGGGCCGGCCAAATTGCGCCAGGTTGGCTTGCGTGTCGGGCACTGACCAGACGACGCCATCGACGGCGTAAGTGCGCAGGCCATGAAACCGCTCCTGCTCGGGCACGGGGCAACTTCCCCAGCAACTGGCCAGGCGCTCGAACAGCCACGCCATCGGCGCTTCGCCCAGACGCTCACGACCGGCGACCGACGCGCTCGGAACCGGGGCGCACAGCGCCGGGCCGTCGGCAAGATCGAGTTGCTGCACGATGTGCCAGATCGGTTCATTACGAAACAGGGCCAGTCCGATGACCAGCCACACCATGCGCTCGGCGGGAAGCCGCCGGCGCCGCAGCGAAACCGTCCCGGTCTGGCGCAGGGCCTCATCGATCCACTCCGGCTCAATCAGGCTGGCAAAGCGCTCGAACTCATGCGGCGCCAGCTCAGCCGCATAGTCCAGGTCAAGTTGGAGAGCCATAATAAAAAACGGATTCACGTTGATCGTGAATCCGTTTTAGTTGCTGCAGCCAGCCGGTCAAGCGCTTAAGTGACTGGCATTAGACCAAAGGCCGGCGTTTTTGTCCTGAAGCGGTGATCGATCAAACGTCAATATTCCCCGCCTGCAACGCATTCGTCTCAATGAAGTTCCTGCGCGGCTCGACTTCGTCGCCCATCAGCGTAGTAAAGATCTGGTCCGCCGCAATCGCGTCCTCGATCTGCACCTTCAGCAGGCGGCGCACGGTCGGGTCCATCGTGGTTTCCCACAGCTGTTCCGGATTCATCTCGCCCAGACCTTTATAGCGCTGCTTGGTCACGCCGCGTTCGGCTTCCTCGCGCAGCCACTGCATGGCGGTGTGGAAGTCGGTGACGGCGAATTCCTTCATCTTTTCGCCTTCGCCGCGGCGGATGATCGCGCCTTCGCCCATCAGGCCCTTGAAGGTGGCGGCCGAGCCGGCCAGCACGCCGTAGTCGGCGCTCGCCACGAAGTCGGCGTCGATCTGGGTCACCTGCACGTTGCCGTGGCGGATGCGTTCGATGCGCAGGGCGTGCTTTTCGCTCAGCTCGTCCGAACGCACGCTCACCGTCACGGTCGGGTCGGCGATGGCCGCCGCCATTGCCGCGGCCGAGGCTTGCGCGTTGTCCAGCGTGGTCAGGTCCAGGGTCACGCCGCCGGCGACGATCGCGGTCAGCGCCGCGCGGTCGATCACGCGGGTCAGGCGCATCATGATGGCGTTGGCCAGGTTGTACTGGCGTACCAGCTCGGCCAGCGCTTCGCCGGTGATCGGGTCGGCGCCTTCGCGCGGAATCAGGGAGGCGGTGTTCAGCGCCACCGTCATCATGTAGCTCGCTTCCTCGACGTCGTCCTTCAGGTAGCGCTCGTCGCGGCCGGCCTTGACCTTGTACAGCGGCGGCTGCGCGATGTACACGTGGCCGCGCTCGACCAGCTGCGGCATCTGGCGGTAGAACAGCGTCAGCAGCAGGGTGCGGATGTGGGCGCCGTCGACGTCCGCATCGGTCATGATGATGATGCGGTGGTAGCGCAGTTTGTCGACGTTGAATTCGTCCGGGCCGATCGAGGTGCCGAGGGTCGCGATCAGGGTCGTGATCTGTTCCGACGACAGCATCTTCTCGAAGCGCGCCTTTTCCACGTTCAGCACCTTGCCGCGCAGCGGCAGGATGGCCTGGAACTTGCGGTCGCGGCCCTGTTTTGCGGAACCGCCTGCCGAGTCACCCTCGACGATGTAGAGTTCGGCCAGGGCCGGGTCGCGTTCCTGGCAGTCGGCCAGTTTCGAGGACAGGCCCAGCCCGTCCATCACGCCCTTGCGGCGGGTCAGGTCGCGCGCCTTGCGGGCGGCTTCGCGCGCACGCGCGGCTTCCACGATCTTGCCGCAGATGATCTTGGCGTCGTTCGGCTTTTCGTTCAGGAAGTCGGTGAGCGTCTTCGCTACGATCTCTTCGACCGGGCCGCGCACTTCCGACGACACCAGTTTGTCCTTGGTCTGCGACGAGAACTTCGGCTCCGGCACCTTCACCGACAGCACGCAGGTGAGACCTTCGCGCATGTCGTCGCCCGAGATCTCGACCTTGGCCTTCTTCGCCAGTTCGTTCTCGTCGATGTACTTGTTGATCACGCGCGTCATCGCCGCACGCAAACCGGTCAGGTGGGTGCCGCCGTCGCGCTGCGGGATGTTGTTGGTGAAGCACAGCACCTGCTCGTTGTAGGAGTCGTTCCACTGCATCGACACGTCCACCGAGATGTTCGTGCCGTTGTCCGACATGCGGTCGCCGGTTGCCTGGAACACGGTCGGGTGCAGCACGGCCTTGGCCTTGTTGATGTACTCGACGAAGCCGCGGGTGCCGCCCTCGAAGGCGAACACTTCTTCCTTGCCGGTGCGCTGGTCGCTCAGCTTGATGTTGACGCCGTTGTTCAGGAAGGACAGCTCGCGAATCCGCTTCGACAGGATCTCGTAGTGGAATTCGACGGTGGTGAAGATTTCTTCGTCGGCCCAGAAGTGGACTTCGGTGCCGCGCTTGTCGGTTTCGCCGATGACCTTGATTGGCGAGACTTCGACGCCGTCGCGGATTTCGATTTCGCGGTTCAGCGGGACGCCGCGCTCGAATTCCATCTGGTGTACCTTGCCGTTCTGGCGCACGGTCACGCGCAGCAGCTTCGACAGCGCGTTCACGCACGAGACGCCGACGCCGTGCAGGCCGCCCGAGACTTTATAGGCGTTCTGGTTGAACTTGCCGCCGGCGTGCAGTTCGGTCAGGGCGATCTCGGTTGCCGAGCGCTTCGGCTCGTGCTTGTCGTCCATCTTGACGCCGGTCGGGATGCCGCGTCCGTTGTCGGTGATCGAGACCGAGTTGTCCGAATGGATGGTGACGTGGATTTCCGTGCAATAGCCGGCCAGCGCCTCGTCGATCGAGTTGTCCAGCACTTCGAACACCAGGTGGTGCAGGCCGGTCCCGTCCGAGGTATCGCCGATGTACATGCCCGGACGCTTGCGGACTGCTTCCAGGCCTTCCAGAATTTGAATCGAGGCGGCGCCGTATTCGTCCGGCGTGGCCGGCGAGGAAGGCATTGGTTGAGTGTTCTCGGACATGGACTGCTTTCTCAAAAAACTGTGTATTCAGACTGCTCAGTTCGGGCCGCTTCCTGATTAAACAAGAGGCAGCCCGGGACGCGTTTTAGATACGCATCGGCATGACGACGTACTTGAAGTCGCCATTGTCGGGAATCGAGATCAGGGCCGACGAATTCGAGTCGCCCAGGGCGATGTTCACCTGGTCGCACTTCAGGTTGTTCAGCACGTCGAGCAGGTAAGTCACGTTGAAACCGATGTCGATGGAATCGCCGCCGTAGTCGATTTCGAGTTCTTCCACCGCCTCTTCCTGGTCGGCGTTGGTCGAGCTGATCTTCATGCTGCCCGGGGTGATGATGCAGCGCACGCCCTTGAACTTATCGCTGGTCATGATCGCGGCGCGCTGCAGCGAGCGCAGCAGTTCTTCGCGGCTGATCGTGAAGTCGTTCTTGTAGCCCTTCGGGATCACGCGGGTGTAGTCCGGGAACTTGCCCTCAACCAGCTTCGACACCAGTTCGATGTCGGCGAAGGTCAGTTTTACCTGCGAGGCGGCGATGTCCAGCTGGACGGTGTCGTCGCTTTCTTCCAGCAGGCGCTGCAGTTCGATGATGGTCTTGCGCGGGATGATGACTTCCTGGCGCTCGAATGCCTGCTCAGCCTCCACTTGGCAGAACGCCAGGCGGTGGCCGTCGGTGGCCACTGCAATCACCTTGTTACCGTCCAGCACCAGCAGCAGGCCGTTCAGGTAGTAACGGATGTCCTGCTGGGCCATCGCGAAGTGCACCATGTTGAACAGGTGCTTCAGGGTTTTTTGCGGCAGGGTGACGGACGCGTTGTGGCTTTCCGCGACCGAGACGGTCGGGAATTCCTCGGCGGCCAGGGTCTGCAGCGCGAAGCGCGACTTGCCGCTCTGGACGGCCAGGCGCTTGTTCTGCAGCGTCATCGTCACGTCGCCCGATTCCGGCAGGGCGCGCAGGATGTCCAGCAGCTTGCGGGCTGCCACGGTGGTGCCGGTCACGTCCGGGCCCGAACCGATGTTGGCGTGCGTGGTGATCTGCACTTCGGTGTCGGTCGACAGGAAGGAGACGCTTTCGCCGTCCTTGCGGATGAGGATATTGGCCAGAATCGGCATGGTGTGCCGACGCTCGACAATACCGCTCACGATCTGCAGTGGCCGGAGAAGCGTGTCTCGGGTGGTTTTGACCAGTTGCATAGTTATCCTCAGATGAGTTAATACAGTGAAATTGTTGCTACAGCACTATTTTGCCGTTTGTGTGAACCAAACACAAATTCAGTGGCTTCATGGCCATCGGTCCTCGTGCAACGCGTGGGCACGGGGCGCCCATCCTACATTTGACGGGCCGTAGGGTGGGCGCCCTGTGCCCACGCGTTTAACGAGCGTGAACACAGCCGGCCAACCCTTTATCCCTTCAGCGTTTGCTCCAATACGTGCAGTTCATGGTTGCACTCGGCATTCTTCTGGCGGTCCTGGGCAATCTTGCGCACCGCGTGCAGCACGGTGGTGTGGTCGCGTCCGCCGAACAGCTCGCCGATCTCCGGCAGACTCTTTTGCGTGAGCTCCTTTGCCAGGTACATGGCGATCTGGCGCGGGCGGGCGATGTTCGCCGGGCGGCGCTTCGAGTACATGTCGGCGACCTTGATGTTGAAGAAGTCGGCGACCGTCTTTTGGATGTTCTCCACCGAGATCTGCCGGTTCTGCACCGACAGCAGGTCTTTCAGGGCTTCCTTCACGATGTCGATCGTGATGTCCTTGCCGTGGAAGCGCGAGTAGGCCAGGATCTTGCGCAGCGCGCCTTCCAGCTCGCGCACGTTCGAGCGCAGGTGTTTCGCTACGAAGAAGGCGACGTCGTCGGACAGGGTCACGCCCTCGGACTGCGCCTTTTTCAGCAGGATCGCCACGCGCATTTCCAGCTCCGGCGGCTCGATCGCCACCGTCAGGCCGGAGTCGAAGCGCGAGATCAGGCGGTCATCCATGCCGGTGATCTCTTTCGGATAGGTATCCGAGGTGATGATGATCTGCTTCTTCGCCGCGATCAGCGCCTCGAAGGCATAGAAGAACTCTTCCTGGGTACGGCTCTTGCCACCGAAGAATTGAATATCGTCGATGAGCAGCATGTCGAGCGAGTGGTAGTAATGCTTGAAGTCGTCGAAGCCCTTGCGTTGGTAGGCGGTGACGACGTCGCGCACGTACTGCTCGGCGTGGATGTAGCGGATGCGCGCGCCCGGCTGGTCGGCCATGACCTGGTTGCCGATCGCGTGGATCAGGTGGGTTTTACCCAGGCCGACGCCGCCGTAGAAGAACAGCGGGTTGTACGAGACGCCCGGGTTGTTGGCCACTTGAATAGCGGCGGCGCGCGCCAGCTGGTTGGCCTTACCGGTCACGAAACTGTCGAAGGTGAGGTCTGGGTTGATGCGGCTCTGCTCGCGCTTGGGCGAGTTGGCGATGTTCAGGTTCGGCTGGGGTTCCGGCGCCGCCGAGGTCGGGCGCAGCTCGCCAGGCGCGTGGTCCGGCGCCGGGGCAGGGCGCACCTCGGGCTTTTTCGGCGCATTCTTCGGGTCGAGCACGAACTGCACCTCGACCGGGGCTTCCCAGTACTGGCAGGCGAGGGCGGTGATGCGGTTGGCGAACTGCGTCTTCACCCAGTCGAGCTTGAAACGGTTGGGCGCCGCAATGCGCAGCTTGCCGTCCTCGTAATCGAGCACGACGAGCGGTTTGATCCACGCGCTGTATTGTTGCGGCGTCAGCTCGAGCTCCAGCTGCGCGGAAGCGGTCTGCCAAAAGTTTTCCAT